>CAVUIM010000004.1:0-1224532 GCA_963741665.1 uncultured Acidobacteriota bacterium | reverse complement strand
CGGGGTGCCATCGTCGCGGGAATACGCGCGACGCCCCCCGAGTATGAAGTCGGAGGCCGGAACGGGCGGGACGTTCAGCGGGGAGCCGGGTTGACGGTCTCGTCCGGCCGACACCAACCAGGAGTCAGTCGAGCCGTGAGCACTGGCGTTCCGTCGCGTCGGATTAGTTGAGTTCATGCAGGCGCTCCTGAACGAGTGGGGACGCGAGCATTATGACGAATGAGTGCGCCGATGCCGAACGGCGTCAAGGCGTCACCGATGATGGGTGGACACCACGGGTGACGACTGCGCCGGACTCTAGGCCGAAAGGCTATTCAGTTCGGGGAGGACGTCAGTGGCTTGTGGTGTTGATCTCGGCCTGTCGATGGAGTCGCGCCCTCCGCGCCATCTTCGAGTGCTACGCCAGGATGGCGCCCTGGTCCCTGACTCTGGGCAATCGACCGTGCCAGATCGGCTCCGGAGAATGGCCAATCCAGCGGGCCACGCGTCATTGAACGCCATTTCGGTCGACGACCAGGTGCCGCCCCAAGAATCCGGAGACGCTCATGTCCCGTGCGATAACCGCTCTGATTTGCGCTCCTCGTGGCTTCGCTCGCGCTGTCGGCAGGCCAGGCACATGGCCTCAAGGCGGCCGACATGCATGGATCAACTCGCGGCCAATTGGGCACAGCCTCCTCCGGCAACGGAGCGGGGCCGGATGATGGCGGCGGATGTCTTATTCGGCTGGCACGGTCTACGTCCTGCAGCGCAGCGAGCCTTCGAAGGTGATGGCGTTCGATCCGCAGGGGGAGCTCTCGCGGACGTGGGGCGAGGGCCTGTTTCCTGAGGCGCACGGCCTTCGCGTCGACCGAGACGGCAATGTTCTGGATCACGGAGCGCATGCTGCATCAAGTGATGAAGTTGACGCCCCACGGCCGGCTGTTGCTCGAACTCGGGCAGAAAGGGGTCGCGGGCGACAACACGTCCGTCGACAGGTTCAACGGCCCGAGCGACCTGGTGTTTGCTCCGAATGGCTACTTCCCCGCGTCCGACGGCGAGAGCACGAACGCTCGAAGCTGCGGAGCACCTGAAGGATGGGAAGTTCGTGAAGTTCTGGGGGCACCAAGGGCGCCGGACCCGGTGAGCTCGAGGTGCCACACAGCATCGCCATGGACTCGCGCAGGCGGCTGTACGTGGCCAACCGCACCAACAAGCGCATCGATGCTCTTCGATCAGGACGGGCACTACCTCTCGCAGATCAGGAACGCCGGCACGCCCTACGGGCTGTTCATCACCAAAGACGACCTTCTGTACGTGGTCGATGGCACGCAGGGCAACCCCGACGAGTTCCTGACCGTCGTCGACACCAGGGACGGAAGCGTCGTGGCCCAGATCCACGGGCTCACCGGTCCCCAGATGGTGTCTGTGAGCGCCAGCGGCGACATCTACGTGGCCGAAGTCAGGGGGGAATCGGTCAAGAAGTTCTTGAGGAAGTAGCGCAGAATGCCCACGCGGCGTCCTGACATTGGGAATTGCCTCGATTCGAACTGTTCTCAAGAATGACGGTCGCCTCTGAGCTCCACCGGCGCCTCGAACGTTCTTATCTCAAGCTGGAGAAGTGATGTCATTCAAGCAATTCGGTCGGTGCGCGGTGTTCAGCCTTGCGGTGTGGTTCGTGCCCGCCGCGGCTCTTGCCCAAAGCACGCTTGCCGGTGTAGTCACGGATGACACCGGCGCGGTGCTTCCAGGCGTGACGTGGAGGTGGCGAGCCCGGCGCTCATCGAGAAGGTCCGCGCCGTCGTGACCGACGGGCAGGGCCGCTACTCCGTGGCCGACATCCGTCCCGGGGAGTACACGGTCACGTTCAGCCTGCAGGGCTTCAGCACGGTTAGACGCGAGGGGGTCACCGTCGCGTCCGGAGCCACCGTGCCAATCAATGGCGAACTCCGCATTGGCACCCTGAGCGAAACGGTCACGGTCACCGGGGCCTCACCGTGGTCGACGTGCAGACCACTGCACGGCGCCAGGTCGTCGACAGGGAGTTCCTCGAGGCTCTGCCCAATACCGGCAATGTGGCGGCCGTCGCGGCGTTCGTGCCCGGCGTGCGGCTCGACGTCGGGGCGGGGACGGGGGCGTCTCGAATCGCCCAGACGTATGCGATCGGCCGCGGGCTCGTCAACATCAAGGAGACGTCGTGGAACGTCGACGGGCTTCCTGCCAGCAGCATGCAGGCGAACGGCCAGGTGAACATCTTCCTGAACGAAGCCATGAGCCAGGAAGTCACCTACGAGACCGGTGGCAACGCCGAAAATCCCAGTGCTGGCCTCCGCATCAACGTCATCCCGAGAGATGGCGCCAACGAATTCCGCGGCGGGTTCAACGTGCAGGGACATCCCAAGAGCTGGGTGAGCAACAACATCACGGACGAGTTGCGGTCGAGTGGCTTCACCGCCGGCAACACGAAAGGGCGTTCGTATGAGGGCGACGCCACTTTGGGCGGCCCCATCCTTCGCGACCGCCTGTGGTTCGTGGGCTCGTTTCGTCAGTTCGGTGAGCGGCTGCTGCCCGCGAACATCTACGAAGACGACACCCTGACCCGCGCCAACTGGTTCCTCGCCAATCAGACCGTGCCGCAGGCCGTGGACGACTCAACGGTGTACAACCTCAGCCTGCGGCTGACGGGACAACTGGGGCAGCGGAACAAGCTGACGGCCTACGTGGATTGTTCGCTTCGCGAGACCAACAGCACCAATCAGGCGCAGGCGGCCTACTCGCCAAGCGATACGAACTACTACTTCGGGCAGGCGAAGTGGACCTCGACGTTCTCCAACAAGCTGCTGCTGGATGTCGCCTACGCCGTCACGAACTACTCCCGCACGCAGGACTACGCGTCAGAGGGGCTCCGGTTCGAGCGCGGCACCCCCGAGTGGTTCTCGTCGGCGGGACACGAAGACCTCATCACGGGACGGTTCTGGAAGGAAACGATTCAGCGTGAAGGTCGTCGAGGTGTGTTCCCCATCCGCAAGGTGGCCGGCGGCACCATGACCTACGTGACCGGCTCCCACACGGCCAAGCTCGGCGTGCAGCTCACGACCGGTAGGTACGGCGAGACGACCACCTATAACGGTGACCTCATGCAGCTGTACCGGAATGGCGTGGCCGACAGCGTGCGGGTCTACAACACGCCCGGGAAGTTCTTCAACTCGGTCAACGGTGACCTGGGCCTCTTCGCGCAGGACGCGTGGACGATCAAGCGACTGACGCTCAACGTCGGGACGCGCTTCGACCGACTGGCCACGCAGGTGGATGGCACGACGGTCGAGGCGGGGCGATTCACTCCGTTCGAGCGAGTACAGACCGAGATCAAGATGCCAGTGTGGACCACGGTCTCGCCACGTCTGGGGTTTGCGTACGACGTCTTTGGCAACGCGAAGACCGCGATCAAGGGCAGCTGGGGCAAGTTCGTCGAGACGTGGGGCACCGGCTTCGCCCAGCAGTACAACTCGGTCGCCGTCAGAAGCGAAACGCGGACCTGGAGCGACGTGAACGGCGACGACATCGCGCAGGACAATGAAATCGGCCCCGCAGCCGACGTCAACTTCGGCCGTGTCACCGCGCTGACGCGGTCACCGGATCCGGATATCGAGCGTGCCTACAACCTGAGCTCGTCGCTGGGTGTCGAGCATCAGCTGCTGCCCGGCCTGGGTGCCACATTCATGTGGTACCACCGCGAATGGCGGAACCTCCACCGCACCGACAACGACCTGGTGACCTTCGCGGACTACTCGCCGGTCGATATCGTCAGCCCGCTCGATGGCTCCGTGATCACCGCCTACAACCTGAATCCGGCCAAGCGCGGTCTCGTGCAGCAGGTAGACCGCAATGCGACCGACACCTCGACGCGCCGCAACAGCTACAACGCGTTCGAGTTGGGCCTGAACGGGCGTCTGCCGGGCGGCGGCAATGCCTTCGGCGGCTGGACGGCCGACCGCACGGTGGACGTGGTCTGTGACTCGCGCGACGACCCGAACACGCTGCGCTTCTGTGATCAGAGCAAGCTGGGCATGCCGTTCCAGCACGAGTTCAAGCTCTCCGTGACGCAGCCGCTGCCTGGCCGTTTCCAGGCGGGCTTCACGGTGACGAGTTGGGCGGGGGGCCTGAATGGCAATCGCGCCTTCGCGCCTGCCGGCGGCGCCCGCTTCACCGGGCTCTCGACCAACTGGAGCCTGTCGCGGACGACACGCTATGCGGCCGATTGCAAGGGACCGTGCACGCCTGGCGCCCTCGTGATTCCCAACATGACCAATGCTGCCCTGGTGGTGCCGCTCGTGGCGCCGGGACAGGATTTCACGGACAGGTTCGTCCAGGTGGGCGTACAGCTGTCGCGCGTGTTTCAGTTCGGGAGCAGACGCCTGACGGCGAACGTGCAGGCCCACAACCTCATGAACACGAGTGTGGTCCTGCTGCAGAACCAGACCTTTGGAACTGCGCTCGGGCGGCCGGATCGGACGGCTGAACCGCGCACCATCATGGTGTCAGCTCGCTTCGACTTCTAGAGTTCGCTTCGCAAGCGAGTGTTCCCGTGACGACACCACGAAATCTGTTCCCGGCGATCCTGATCGTTCTCGTGCTTGGTCTTGTCTGGTCGTCGCTCTCGCAGCCGGTCGACGTCCGCGCCCAGAGCGGGAGCAAGCAGGCGCCGATCTTCGAGGTCGACCCCTTCTGGCCCAGGCCCTTGCCCAATCACTGGGTGACCGGATCAACGATCGGCCTCTCGGTCGACGCGCAGGATCAGGTGTGGACCATCCATCGCCCCAACACCGTCGAAGACAATTTCAAGGCGGCGGACATCACCGTGGGCGATGAACGCGGCCGCGACCCCGAGGCGCTGCCGGGGACACCCGGCGAGCAGGTGCCGCCCGGTACGCCGATCGGCACGTGCTGCAAGGTGGCGCCTCCCGTGCTCGTCTACGACCAGGCCGGGAATCTCGTGAAGTCGTGGGGTGGGCCGGGGAAGGGCTATGACTGGCCCGACAGCAATCACGGCATCACCGTGGACCACCAGGGCAATGTGTGGCTCGCGGGCAACGGCGACAAGGACACGCAGGTGTTGAAGTTCAGCGGCGCCGGACAGTTCCTGTTGCAGATCGGCAGACACGGCGTTCACAACGGCAGCAACGACATTGAGAACTTCTGGAAGCCCACGAAGGTGTTCGTCGACCCTGCGGGCAACGAAGCGTATGTGGGCGACGGCTACGGCAACCGCCGCGTCATCGTCTTCGATGCGGCCTCTGGCAAGTACAAGCGTCACTGGGGTGCCTACGGCAACCGACCGAGTGATGAGGTCGTGCCGGCTTACAACCCGAACGGTCCGCGCTCGAAGCAGTTCAATACCGTGCACTGTGCAATCGTCTCGACCGATGGATTCGTCTACGTGTGCGACCGCGTGAACGACCGGATCCAGGTGTTTCGCACGGACGGCACGTTCGTGACGGAGGCCGTGGTCGATGGCCATACCTTCCGGTCGGGCGCCGTATGGGACATGGCCTTCTCGCGCGACCCGCAGCAGACCTACATCTATGCGGCCAACGGCGTCGACGAGCAGATCCACATCCTGCTGCGCAGCACGCTTGAAGTGCTGACGTCATTCGGCGACGGCGGGCGTGCTCCAGGGCAGTTCTTCGGCATCCACAACCTCGCGACCGACTCACAGGGCAACATCTACACCGCCGAAACCTACACCGGCGCTCGTGTGCAGCGCTTCCTGTTCAAAGGCGTGGGCCCGGTGACCAGGAGCGACCAGGGCGTTGTGTGGCCGAAGGGGCGCTGAACGCGCCGCGGCCGACGCAACGCTCGGCGCTATACTGGCCGCGCTGCCATCAGGGCATCTGAGGACCGGAGGCGATGCAGGCGAACCCGTTCGTGGCCAGTCTCCTCGGTGACGCGCGGATCCTGCTGATGGTGGGGGGCCTCGGGCTCACGCTGCACGCGGGCGCGGCCCGCGCGGACCAGGGCCCTGCGCCATTGACGGTCGACGCCGCGCCGGCCTCCCTCGCCGACTACACGGTCACCAACTGGTCCGAGGAGCAGGGGCCGTTCCCGTTTGGCATCTACGCCATGGCACAGGACCGCGAAGGGTACCTGTGGCTCGGCGTCCGAATCGGGCCTCGTCCGATTCGACGGCTCGGACTTCGTGCCGTGGAAGGGCCGCAAGGCCCTCCCGAATGACCGCGTGGCCGCCATTCTTTCGGCCCGCGACGGCAGTCTGTGGGTGGGGTTTGGCACCATCGGTGGTGTCGCACGTATCGCTGACGGATCGGCCGTCGAATACACGGTGAAAGACGGCCTGGCTGGCGGCGACGTCAACGCCATCGTCGAGGACGTGCGCGGCACGATCTGGGTGGCCAGCCACGGGGGGCTCTCGCGTTTCGATGGCCGGCGCTGGTCGACAGCCGGCGCAGACGAGGGCCTGCCGACGTCGCCCGTGCTGCGGGTCTGGTGCGATTCGGGCGGCCGGCTCTGGGTGGTCACGGCGACCGGGCTCTACCGACGGCACGCGGACGCGATGCCATTCACCTTGATCGAGCCAGGGCGTGACGGAGAGCTGGCCGAGGATCTTGCCGGCGCTGTGTGGATCACCGATCCCGACGAAGCCTTCCGAGACGTCGGGCGCACCAGCGCGAAGGCGCCGCGGCCCGCCTTCGGCTCGGCGACCGGCCGCGCCTTGCTGGTGGATCGAAACGGCGCGCTCTGGGTGGGCACCCGCGGCGCCGGACTGCTACGCGTCTACGGCGACTCGCGCGGGGTCGATCCTGCGCGCGTCGAACAGTTGTCGCGCCGCCAGGGACTGCTCAGCGATGAAGTGCGTGCGCTGGTGCAGGATCATCACGGCAGCATCTGGATCGGGTCACGCCGCGGCCTGACCCGGCTGTCGGCGTCCAGTCTCCGCACGGTGCGGAATGGCGACGGCTCCGACGCGTTCGTCTCGGCCGTGGCGACCACGCGAGACGGCGCGGTGTGGACGGCGACGGCCACGGGGCTCAGGCGAGGCGTCGGAGCCGTCGAGCACACCTTCACCGAACGAGACGGTCTGCCCAGCCGCGTCGTGACCGCGCTGCACGAAGACCGGCAGGGCACACTCTGGGTGGCCACGACGCTTGGCGTAGCCCGCCGCCAGGGCGCCCGGTTCGTCGCGGTCTCGATTTCCGGGGACACGCCCTGGCCGGAGTATCAGATTCGCTCCATCACCACCGAGGTCAACGGCGACGTGTGGCTCTGCGACCAGCAACGCGGCGTGTTCCGCTGGCGCGACGGCGTCACGACGGCCCTTGGCGACGTCATCGGACCGCGCAAAGCCTACCTGGTCCACGCCGACCGTGTGGGCCGCGTGTGGATCGGCTATTGGGATGGCGGCCTCGCCGTCTACGACCACGGCCGGGTATCGACGTACGGCGTGGAGCAGGGGCTCCCGCGTGCGTCGGTGAACGCCATCTTCGAAGACAGGACCGGCTCCCTGTGGGTCGGCACCGACAGAGACCTCGGGCGGGTCGAGGGCGCGCGCGTGCGGACGTTCACCGGGAACGGCTTCCCAGCGTCCGTCGTCACCTCGATGCTGCAGGATGAGGCGGGCGACTACTGGGTCGGGCTCGGCGCGTCGCTGCTGCGCGTCGACCCGCACGAGTTCGACCTTGCCGCGTCGGATGCGCGCCACCAACTGCGCTACCGGCTCTACGATGCTGAAGACGGTCTGCCGGGCACCCTCGGGCGCCCCGGGATACCGAATGCCGCACGGGCGTCCGATGGCACCCTGCTGTTCGTGACGTCCGTGGGCCTCGTGGCCGTCGACCCGCATCGCCTGCACGACCGGCCCGCACCGGTGCTCATCCGTGTCGATGGTGTGTCGGCTGATGGCCGCGACATCGACATGCGGGCCGGCGAGGCAGCCATTCCCGCGCCAACGTCCCGGCTCGCGATTCGCTATTCCTTGCTGAATCTGACCGGTGGACGGTCGAGATTCCGCCACCGGCTCGACGGCTTCGATCGCGATTGGCAGGAGGCCGGGGACCGGCGCGAGGTGTCGTACACCAACCTGCCCCCCGGTGAGTATCGCTTCCATGTGGCGTCGCGGCACGAAGACGTCTGGATCGAGGCGCGAGCCCCCCTGCTGGTCACGATTCCCCCGGCCTTCTACCAGACCAGAACGTTCGCGTTCACGCTCGCCTCGTCGCTCGGCCTGGTTGGCTGGTTCGGGTGGCGGCGCCGCGTGCGGCAGATTCAGCGTGAGTTCGATCTGGTGCTCGCCGAACGATCGCGGCTCGGCCGCGAGATTCACGACACGCTGCTGCAGAGCCTGGTGGCCGTGGCCCTCGAATTCGACGACATCTCCGAGCAACTCGGCCCGACCAAGGCGGCGCTCAAGGACCAGGTGGTTCGCATCCGTACCAGGGTGGAGCAGTACATCCTGGAAGCGCGCCAGTCGATCGCGAATCTGCGGTCGCCGATGCTCGAACAGAGCGACCTCGGCACGGCGCTGCAACGAGCGGGCGAGGGGGCCACCGCCAGTCACGGCATTCGCTTCGATTTTTCGCTGGTGGGCATGCCAAGGCGACTGGAATCCACCCTCGAAGAGCAGCTCCTGCGCATCGGTCAGGAGGCCGTCAGTAACGCCGTGCAGCACGGCGACGCGCACGCGATCTACATGGAGCTCTGCTTCGAGCCCCGCTCCGTACGGCTTCGGATCTCGGACGACGGGTGTGGCTTCGATCCCGACCAGCCGCCCCGTGACGACGCGCATTGGGGTATTGCCGGCATGCGGGAGCGCGCCGCGCGCGTGGGCGCACAGCTTCGCCTGGTGAGCCACCCGGGCGCCGGCACCACTGTCGAGGCCCTGGTCTCCCAGGCGTCCCGTGGCTGAGCGTACCAGGGTTCGGTGACCACGATGTCGAAAATCCGCGTGCTGTGCGTGGACGATCATCCGCTGTTGCTCGAAGGTGTGGTGCGCAAGGTCGAACGCCAACCCGACATGGTCGTCGTGGATACCGCCGGCACCGGGCAGGAGGCGGTGATGCTGTACGTTCGGCATCGACCCGACATCGTGCTGATGGACCTGCAACTGCCAGGGATGAGCGGGCTGCAGGCGATCGAGGCCATCCGCCGCGAGGATCCGCAGGCGAAGATCATCGTGCTGACGATCCTGGGCGGCGATGAAGACATCTTCCGGGCGATTCGTGCGGGCGCCGCCAGCTACCTGCTGAAGAGCTCGCTGTCGCAGGATCTCATCTCGACCATGCGACGCGTCTTCGCCGGCGAACGCCCGATGCCGCCGGAAGTGGCTGTGCGGCTGGCCATTCGGGAAGGGCAGAGCGGCTTGTCGACGCGCGAGATCGAGATTCTGGAGCTCATCGCCAAGGGGCTGCGCAACAAGGAGATCGCCGCCACGCTCGGCATTGGCCAGGAAACCGTGCAGACCCACATCAAGCGCCTGTTCGTGAAGTTGCAGGTGAGCGACCGCACGGCGGCCGTGACCGTGGCACTCGGGCGTGGCATCGTCCACATGCCGTAAGAGCTGATGGTCAAGGCCGGCTGGACCGTCGCACTGTCACTGGACTTGGTGACTGGCAGAAGGCCCGGACGCACTGAAGAATCGCACCGCGTTGCAGGAGAGTTCCCTCGTGGTGCAGACCGTCAGATACGCGATTCTTGTCGCCCTGCTCAGCCTCGTTGGGGCGCCCACTGTGCGGATGCAGGCGCAAACCACTGCCGGGGAAGCGCTGGCAAAGGCCAAGGTGCTCGAGCGGCTCGCGGCCGAATGGACGCCTGCAGGTAAGACGTTGCAGGCGCCGGGGTTCGTCGTCGACCCGGCCTGGCCGAAGCCCCTGCCCAACAACTGGATCATCGGTGACGTCGGCGGCATCACCGTGGATGCCCGCGATCACATCTGGGTCTATCACCGGCCGCGCGCGCTCAGTTCCACCGACAGCGGCGCGCAGGGGGTGGTCGGCAAAGACAACGCCGGGAATCCCATCAGCGCGCTGGGGTTCCGTCGGCCCTACGGCCGCCTCTCGGGTTGCTGCACGCCAGCGCCGTCGGTGCTTGAATTCGACCGAGAGGGCACGCTCATCCAGGCGTGGGGTGGTCCGAGTGATCCCGGCTTCCTCGAGAAGCGTTGCCGCGTGCAGTATGGCTGCACCTGGCCGGCGCGCGAACACGGCATCTTCGTGGACCACAACAACTTCGTCTACGTGTCCGGCAACGGACAGGGGCGCGACTTCCACGGACAGTTCCCCTGGGCCACGGACTTCGGCAACGACTCACACATTCTCAAGTTCACGCGCGACGGCACGTTCGTCTACCAGATAGGGACACCGGGCCTGAAGGCGCCCAACAGCAACGACACGAGTGGCGGCCTGAACGGCACGCCGCAGCCGTACCTGGTGGCCGACATGAACGTCGATCCGAAGACGAACCGGATGTACGTGGCCGACGGGTACGGCAACCGCCGCGTGCTCATCGTCGATGCCGCCACCGGGCAATACGTTGGCCACTTCGGGGCCTACGGTGCCAACCCCGTGGTCGACGATCCGGGAGCGTCGGTTGAAGGGGAGGGCGTAGGGAACTGGGCGGCAGACTTTTCGAAGGGGCTGCTGCAGCCGGTGAACTTCCGGAGCCCGCTGCACTGCGCGAAGCTCGCAAGCGACGGGCTGCTGTACGTCTGCGACCGCGGCAACAACCGCGTGCAGGTCTTTACGGCCTCCGAGGTCGGGCGGCCGTGTGCCAACCCCAACAAGGAAGTGGGCAAGTGCGGGTTCCGTGGCGAGATCGCCGTGGCGCCGCAGACGTCCGCTGGCACCGCGGGGATGGTGAACTTCTCGACCGACGCCGGGCAGACGTGTCTTTACGTGACAGACCTCACGAACTTCACGGTCTACGCCATCAACCGCCGCAATCATCACGAGGTGGCCAGGTTCGGCACGGGCGGCCGCCAGGCCGGGAACTTCCACTGGCCCCATTCGGTGGCGGTCGACACCGAGGGCAATGTCTACACGGGCGAGGTCGACGGGGCGAGCCGCGTGCAGAAGTTCCTGCGCTACGGTCCCACGGGATGTACGGGCGAGGGCGCCGCACAGGTCGGCCGGTATCCCGGCTAGTCCACCGGCAGTCTGGAACGGAGCGAACCCGATGATCTCGATCGTCTGCCACGTGCTGCGCACAGAACCCGTTGAAATCGACGACGGGTTCGACGGGCTGTGCTGCTTCACCTTCGCCAACGTCAAAGTGACTGTCAAGTAGCCTGGAGCCATCAATGCCGCGTACGCCAACTCGCCGCTCGTTTCTGAAGACCGCATCGGCGACGGCCGTTGTCGTTGGCCTGCCCTTCGCCGGTGAGCAACTGACCGGTGCGTCGGCCGCACAGGTGTTTCCCCACGACCCGAGTCAGGTTCTGACGGCGGCACGGATGGCCTCGGCGTTGCAAGCGCTCGCCGCCAAGCCTGGCGCAAAGAACGACGACGCCATCTTCGGCCGGAACATCATGCCGTTCACCGTAGCGTTGACGGTGGAGTCGAATCTCGTCGATACGCAGTTCGAGTACCACGAAGACCGCGATCACCTCTTCCAGATTCTCGACGGCGAGACGACGCTCGAAGTGGACGGCATCCCGCAAGGGGGCCACAGCGAGCAGCCCGGCCAGTGGCACTCGCCGACCTCCACCGGCACGACCGTGCATCCTTTGCGCAAGGGCGACATGTTGCTCATTCCGCGTGGCGCCCCGCACAAGCGCAACACGACCAAGAGCGTGACCTTCATGCTGATCTCGGTCACGAGTCCGCTGCAGCGGTAGTCCTCCGCATCCACACGCCCCCGGAGACACACGCATGTCGAGACGATCGCAGACCCTGCCGGCCCTCGCCCTGGCCGTTGCGGTATTGGCCGGCGTTCAGTCCGTCGCGACGACGCAGACCAACCCGTATCGTCGCGTGGATGGCCTCCAGGCCGGGCAGGGCGAGGGGAAGCTCGGCGTGGCGTGGCCGAGACTGCCAAACGGCCGCCGCACGGGTTCGCCCGCCGGCATGGACATTGACAAAGACGGCGAGAGCCTCTGGGCGGCCCTTCGCTGTGGCAACGACGCGACGCCGCTTGGGAGCCAGACCAACTGCGACAACTCCGACCTCGACCCGATTGTCAGGTTCGACAGGGACGGCAATGTCACGAAGATGTTCGGAAGCCGCATGTTTTCGTGGCCGCACGGCCTGCATATCGATCGCGACGGCAACCTGTGGATTGCCGAAGCCGGTACGCCGAAGCCGAAGCCCGGCGCCAAGCCCATCGGTCACCAGGTGCTTAAGTACTCTCCGGACGGCAAACTGCTGATGGCCCTCGGCGAAGCGGGGGTGGCGGGCAAGGACAACGGCCACTTCGATCGGCCGACCGACGTCGTGACAGCCGCAAACGGCGACATCTTCGTGGCTGACGGCCATGCCATCGACGGCAACAGCCGCATCGTGAAATTCACGAAGGCTGGCACGTTCATCAAGGCATTCGGAACCAACGGCTATGGGCCGGGCCAGCTACGCCAGCCGCACGCGCTGAACATCGATCCCGCGACTGGCAATGTCTACGTGGCCGACCGCATCAACTCTCGCATCGTGATCTTCGACCAGGACGGCAAGTACCTGAACCGTTGGACGCAGTTCGGCATGCCGAGCGACATCGTCTTCGACGCGTTGGGCAACATCTATGTGGCAGACTCCGAGTCCGACGCGCTCGAGAACACGGGCTGGGAGAAGGGCATTCGGATCGGCAAGGTGAAGTCTGGCTTCGTCGAGCACTTCATTCCCGATGGGGGAGACAACCCGCCGTTCACCGAACACGGCAGCGGGCCCGAGTCGCTGGCGGTGGATCGGCATGGCAACATCTTCGCCGGCGAGCCGCGCAACCACGCCCTTCAGAAATACATCAACGTGTGGAAGTGAATCAGGGGCAGGTGGTCCGCCGGACTCTAAACGAAATCGCTACTCAGTTCAGGGCGTCACGTCGGGCCTTGTAAGGTTCGTCCGCTCGAGAGCGTTCGAGTAGACGGAGGGGGTCAGTTGCGCTGTACCTGTTTTGTACCTGATACTCAGGCTTTGAGTGGATTCGGTGATTTGAGGGCTTCGAAGCAGGCCTAAGTCGTTGATGGGGGAGTGGATCGCGGGAACGAATCCCACCCTCTCCGCCAAACACACCTCCAGCGTCGCGGCGTTTCGCCCTACTTGGATGAACGCAATCTGAGGGTGATTCCTTACAGGCAAGGCGCTCGCCGCGAGCGCGCCAGTGTCAACACGACCCCGGACGCCGCCAACGTGAGCCCATCCGAGCGACGTGCTTCGCGGACCGGGACGGCGGGTGACACTGGCAGACAGGCCGTCTCGCCTGTTGACTCATACAATGACGCACCGGCGACCGTCGAGCAGACACCAGGGGGCGTGGTCATGGCGCTGGCGCGAATGATTCGGGCGTTGAGGACGGTGCCGCAGGACGCGCACGAAGCGGTCCGGAGCGTCCGCCGACGCCCAGTGTTCGCCGCATCGGTGGCTCTGATGCTCGGCCTCGGGATCGGGCTCAACGCGGCGATCTTCACGGTGGTCGACGCCGCCTCGTTCAAGGGCTTCCGCCACGTCCAACGGAACGACCGGCTGGTCCGGGTCAGCGCCTCGACGGACGCCATCTTTTATCCCGACTTCGAAGCGTGGCGCACGCAGAGTCGCGCCCTCGTCGACCTGGCGCTGGTGCGTGGAGTGTTTCACACGCTGCAGTCAGGCCCGGACGTACCGCAGACGGTCTTCACGACGGAGGTGACGCCAAACGCCTTCCGCCTCCTCGGTGTGGCACCGGTGATGGGGCGTGACTTCGTCCCAGAGGATGTCCAGCCTGGCGCGGCGCCGGTGGTCATGCTGCGGCACGACACCTGGACGCGTCAGTTTCAGGCCGCGGCGGATGTCGTTGGCAGACAGATCAGGCTTGATGGCGCGCCGGCGACGGTCATCGGCGTCATGCCCGAGGGATTCTCGTTTCCCGCCGAGCAGGAGATCTGGACGCCGCTGATCCCCACGAGCGCTGCGCTGGCGCGCGAAACGCCTGTACGCCCGGTATGCCTACGGGCGTCTGAGCGATGGCGCGTCGGTAGAAGCGGCGCGCGCCGATGTGCAAACCATCGGACGCCGGTTGGCGATGGCCTTCCCGGCGACCAACGAGCGGGTCGTGCCTACGGTGGCCGGGTTCGACGAATGGTTCGTGGGGGCGCGGTCTCGCGCGATCTACGTGGGGGTCTGGGGCGCTGCGTGTTGCGTGTTCCTGATCGTGTGCGGCAACATCGCCAACCTATTCGTGCTCCAGACGATCGGACGCGGCAATGAGCTCCGCGTGAGGCAGGCGCTCGGAGCCAGCTCGGCACGTCTGGTCCGGCAGGTGGCGCTCGAGGCTGGCATGCTCGCCCTCCCGGCCGGCGCCATCGCCTGGTGGGTGATGGGACTCGGCGTTGACCTGATTCGTGCGTCTCAGGTCATCCCGCCCATGCTCGCCGTGCAGCCAGATACGGTCTCGTTCGGCCTCATGTGGGCGTCGGGCGCGCTCGTCGCATGCGGCGTGGCTGCTTCCGCTGCGGCCCGGTGCCTCGGACACGATAGCGTTGGCAGTCCGGCGACTTCCGACCGAACCACGACGGCGAGCCGTCGCGCGACGCGGATGGTCGACGGATTCGTGGGTCTGCAGGTGGCGCTGGCCATCGTGCTGCTCGTGAGCGCCGGCGTGCTCGTGCGGATGCTCGTGCGCATCACCACCGCAAGCGCTGGCGTCGATGCCGCCAAGGTCGTGACGGCGTCGCTATACTTGCCGCCCGAGCGCTATGTGAGCGCCGACGTCAGGCTTAATTTCTTTCGTGCGCTCGACGAGCGGCTGTCTGCCCATCTCAGCGTTGCCACGGTTGGATTTGGGGAGGTAGCGCCGACGGCGCGAGCACCGCGCCGGTCAGTCGAGATTGCCGATTCCATCGCGGCGGGATCGGAGCCCGCGGAAGCCACCGCATCGGTCGTCGTGAGCCCCGGGTACTTTCGCACGATCGGCGCGGCGATTGTCGAGGGGCGGGATGTGTTGTGGACCGACACCTCGGCGACGGCCGTGGTGCTCGTCAATCAGCGGTTTGCCGCGCGGCACTGGCCGAACGGTTCACCGCTCGGTCGCCGAGTGCGCTTCGCACCCACCGCGCCGGGAGGCGAACCTGGCGACTGGCTGACGGTGGTTGGAGTGACCACGAACATCGTGCAGGACGACGCCACGCGACAGCGGTTCGAGCCGGTGGTCTACATCCCGTACAGTTCGCGGTCACAATCCAACATGTTCGCGTTCGTGCGGTCGCGGGACGACCTGGGTGTGTCGGCCACGGCGCTCCGGGAGTCGGTGTTCGCCCTCGACCCCTCGCTTCCGCTGCCGTCGCTCGCACCGCTGAAGGATCGTCTGAGTCGTGCCCACGCGCTGGAACGACTGGCGGCGCAGACGCTGGGAGGCTTTTCGACCCTTGCGGTCGTCTTGTCTGCCGTGGGGCTTTACACGGTGCTCGGGCAGGTTGTGACGAGGCGCAGTCGTGAGATCGGAATACGGCTGGCGGTCGGCGCCACCAGCCGGGACATCGTGACCGCCATCGGCAGCGGCCAGATGCGGCCAGTCGCCGCGGGCGTCGGCACCGGCGTGGCGCTCTCGGCCGTAGCGACCGGGGTGCTGACGAAGTGGGTCGTCGGCTTGCCAGCATGGGATCCGGTCGTCGCGATCCTCGCGACCGGCATCCTCGTCGCAGCGGCGACCTTGGGCTGCTGGCTCCCGGTGCAGCGTGCGCTGCGGGTCGACCCGGCGATCGTTCTCCGGCAGGAGTAGCGTCCGGCCCAGCCAGGTCCGAGCGGAACTGCCTCGAAACGAACACGGTGGTATCGCGCTGAAGACGCAGCACGCGGTTGGGAGTCGAGCTGCCCTGGCAAGTGTTGACCACGACCGCGGGACAGGTACACTGGCTTCATCATGGAACTGCACCTCCCGCTTGAACTCGAGGGCAAACTCGCCGCGGCGGCGAGCCGCCGAGGCGTGTCGGTCGAGGCGCTCGCCCGCGAAGCGCTCGAGCGCGCCGTGGACTTCGACGACTGGTTCCTACGCGAGGTCGAGACCGGCCTGGCCCAGGTCGATGCCGGCCAGACTCTGACCCACGACGCAGTGGGTGAGCGGATGGCGAAGAAGCTGGCTGAGCACGACGCCAGACGCTGATGCACCTGCGGTGGACGGAGGCGGCGGCAACCGATCTGGAACGTGTCGCCGACTACCTGTTCAGCCATGCGCCGGAGCGCGCGCCGCGCCTGATCAAGTCAATCTACGAGGCGCCCGAGACGCTGTTGTCGTTTCCACATCGCGGGCGGCCGGGGAAGAAGGCTGGCACACGGGAACTGGTGCTTTCGCCCTTGCCATGGATCGTGGTCTACACAGTGCGGGACGATGTCGTCCACGTCGTTCGCATCCTGCACGGAGCGCAACGATGGCCCTAGCGAATGACAGGCAACAAAGCCGGGTAGCGCGGCCCGTCAGCGGGCAATGGCGGGCAATGCCCGACGGCAACGACGGCATTCATGGCATTCCTGGTAACGTGGTTTCTGTAACTTACAGATTCTAAAGGAGCCGGCAGAGCCCGAATCCCACCCTCTCCGCCATCAACAACTCATTTCAGGTCAACAACTTGTAGTTTGTCACTGGATGAGCTGTACCTGTTTTGTACCTGAAGTCGGCACGTGGGTGGACCTTCGACCTGCGTGGCCGCTCAAAATCCGAGCCTCGCAGTGCCCATACTGCGTGGCGACGGTGTCAAATAAATTAGTCGCATGACAGGCTCAACGAGGCTGGTTGCCGGCGCCGCGATCGCGATGATGCTCTCGGGATGCGCCTGGTTGGTCGATCCCGAAGCCGACATCATCTACCTGGTTCCTGAGCACTTCAGCGGCTGGATGTGCGTCGACTTCGATGTGAAGACCGCGCCGCCGCTGCCGCGTGAGAAGAAGGCGCTGGTCGTCCGGCCGCGCCTCGGCATCGTGCTCGAGACCTCCGACAAGGAGCCTGGCTGGCACACTCAGATGTGGGTCGAGGTCGGCACGGAGCGCCGTCCACTGCCGAATGACGTGCGTTCTGGGCAGATGATGTCCGCCACCGGACCGAACGAGCCGTTTCAGCGCGTGTGCCGCTTTGTGGGCACGATCGATCAACGGGACGCCGCGGGCAATCCTCCTGGGCTCGACTACGGCTGGTTCGCGACGCGTCCGGTGCCCGAATCCGAGCGGGCCGCGCTCATTGCGCTCTTCGACGCCACCGGCGGTGCCCAGTGGGCGCACAAGGTCGGTTGGCTTGGCCCGCCGGGCACCGAGTGCAACTGGCACGGTGTCGACTGCGCCTCCAAGCACAGCGAACCGACGACGAACGTGACCGGCCTCGACCTCTCCGACAGCCATCTGCGAGGCGAGGTGCCCGAGGCGTTCGGCGAGCTGCCGCATCTTGGAGACCTTGGACTTGGGAGGCGACGACACGCTGACGGGGAAGCTGCCACCGCCGCTCCTTGGTCGCTGGCTCTCAGGGGACCTAGAAGTGCTCACCCGCCCTGGCTCGCTGTTCACCGACGTGACCGCAATTGAGATCGAATCCTCGGAGTTCTCATGGTGCGGCGGGGGCAAGTTGGTTCTACGCAGGGATGGCTCTGCGTCGAGCGTTGGCCAACGCTGCGGACGGATCCTCCCCCCTGACCCGAGACCGCACTGCGAGTTCAAGGAGGGCGGGTTCTACTATCAGGAATTCGCGCGGCTGGCGCATGCTATCGAACAGTCCTCGGTACTTCTCGTGAAGCCGGAGTACCGGCGCGAGGTTACGCCCGGGCCCCTCGAGACTACGCGCGTGACACGGAACGGCACGACACACCAGGTTAGCGACTACGGGTCTGCCGGACCGGAAGACCTTCGGACAATCCGTCAGGCGATTCAAGGCGTGGGCGATAGCGTGCGGTGGACTGACACGAAGACGCAGCCGGCGTGTCCGCCGTAGCTGGTATCGCGAGGCGCTTGGACTTGACCCGCTCCTCCGTCGCCTCGTAGCGCGGGCCGGTCGATTCGTTCCTCGGTTCGATTCGTTGACAGGCTCTACCGGCCGTCTTGACAGATTACACGATACACGTGTAGTGTGTCCTCCGTGTGATTCAGTCTTTCCGCGACGAGGCGGCGGCCGATCTGTTTCGCGACCGAAACACGCGCGCCGCCAGGCGGATCCCGCAGGCGCTGTGGCGAGGCGCGCAGCGAAAACTGAAGCTGCTGGATGCTGCGGCGCGGCTCGACGACCTCGTGGTGCCAGCGGGGAACCGGCTCGAAGCGCTGAAGGGCGATCGGGCTGGCCGGCACAGTATTCGCGTGAACGATCAGTACCGCATCACGTTTCGGTGGGAGAGTGGCCATGCCTACGAAGTCGACGTCGAGGACTCTCACTAGAGACGCGAGTTGGCTCGGCCCGGCTATTCACCCCGGAGAGCTGCTGCTCGAGGAGTACCTGAAGCCGCTCGGCGTCGGTCAGGTCGAGGCCGCGAAGCAGCTCGGCGTGTCACTCAACCGACTCAACGAGCTCGTGCTGGGGAAGCGGGGCATTACCGCCGACACCGCCCTCCGACTCGGCCGGTTCCTGAAGACGTCGCCGCAGCTGTGGATGCGCTTGCAGGCCGACTGGGATCTGCAGCAAGCGATGCTCCGCGAGAGCCGGAAGGCATCGTAGACTCGCTGTACCTGATTTGTACTTGATACTCAGGCTTTGAGTGGATTTGGTGGATTGAGGGCTTCGGATCAGGCCTAAGCCGTTGATAGGAGTGAGGATCGCTGGAACGAATCCCACCCTCTCCGCCAATAAAACTGCTGAAAATAAAGCGTTTACACAGCATTGTATGCGTAGTTATTCCACCCTCTCCGAATTGAACACCTGTCCAATAGACGTAGATTCGCTCGACTCGTCTTCCAGTTTTCTCCCATAGAGTGCCGACTTAGCGGCTGGCGGCTGGGCACCGCGCGCCTCTGAGCCGTCCTGACAGAAAACCGCGTATACTTTTCTGTCAAAAGTCATGGGCACCCACGCGAGTTCCATCGACGCGCAGGTGACGCAGCGCCTCGCTCAGAAGGGCGCCGGCGCGGTGTTCACGCCGGCCGACTTCCTGGACCTGGGGTCGCGCAACGCCGTGGACCTGGCCCTCAGCCGCCGTGCGCGCGCCGGCACCATTCGGAAGCTCGCCCGCGGCCTGTACGACACCCCGCGGATCGATGCGTCCCTCGGACCGCTCGCGCCCTCAACTGACGACGTCGCGAACGCGCTTCGCGATCGCGACGGCGCCCGCCTACAGGCGGCCGGAGCGCATGCGGCGCACCTCCTCGGCCTCTCGGATCAGGTGCCCGTCCGCGCCGTGTTCCTCACCGATGGCCGGTCGCGGACCGTGCGACTGGGGCGGCGTCAGATCGTGCTGAAGCACACGACCCCGAAGCAGATGGCGACCGCCGGGCGGACTAGTGGAACCGTCATCCAAGCGCTGCGGTGGCTCGGCAAACGTCACGTGACGTCGGACACCATCGCCGCACTTCGTCGCCGGCTCTCCGATGCCGATCGCCAGCTATTGCTCCAGGACATCCGCTATGCGCCGACGTGGATCGCGGACGTGATTCGCGGCGTCGCGTCATCGCATCAGGTCTGACGATGGACCATTTACTGGCTCTCCCGGATGAACGGCGCCAGGTGCTCTTCGACGAAGCCGGCGCTCGGCTGGGCCTCAGCGCCGGCAGCGTCGAGAAGGACCTCTGGGTGTGCAGGATGTTGCCGCTCGGTGAGTTCTGGCCGAGCGAGGGCGATCCTGCTCACTGTGCGTTGACCACTGCCGGTGACGACTCGAGACTTCCAACGGGCCTTCCGGGGCACACCCAATGCTGCGCTGCCCTGGTCAGCCTGCACCGAGCAGGGGTGGTCAGTCTTCGGTGAGCGGCAACAGTCAGGCGCTCCTACGGCACCACCACCGTCTGCGGTGGCGTCGCGGCGCTCGTGCCGCACGGATTGTTGGACGCCACCGCCAGCGTGTAGGTACCCGGTCCGACTGCGCCCGACAGCGAGCGATCGGCCGTGCTGACGCTGCCGGTCAACGACCCAGTGACGTTCAGCGTGTAGGCATCTGGTGCGCCGCCAGAGGCGGGGGAGTTCCACGACACGGTCACGCGATTGCCAACCGTCGTCGCCTGAAAGCTGGTGGGAACGCCAGGTGGCGTGCAGGTGCCGGGGAAGGTCAGCGTCACGCTGTTCGACGCCGGGCTGGTCCCCGCCGCGTTCTGTGCCGCCACCGACAGCGTGTAGGTGCCCGGCGGCACGGCCGGATACGAGAACGACTGTCCAGGTCCGAGCGGCACCGTCAACGACACCGCACCGGCGACGTGCAACAGCAGCGCGGTCGGTGTGCCGCCACTCGTCGCGTTGGTCCACGCCAGCTGCAGGCGGCTGCCAATGGCGTTGCCGGTCAGCATGGTCGGCGCCGCTGGCGGCGTCGCGACGTTGACGGAGACCTGCACTTCGTTCGAGGCCGCGCTGGTCAGGCCATTCGCCCCCAGCGCCTTGACGCGGAGGTAGAGCACGCCGCTCGGCGACGGGAAGCTGAACGTCGTGTTGGTGGACCCGGTGGCGACCTGGCCCAACACGGCGCCCGGCGTGAACCCGCCCTCGACGATATAGCCGGTGGGTGCGGCGCCAGCGCCGGCGACCCACTGCAAACTCACGGTGTTGCCAACGACCGACGGCACCTGCAGATTGGTCGGCGCGCCGAGCCCGGGTGTCTGGTTGCGGTAGAACCGCATCAGTTCCGCCAACGCCTCGGGCTTGTTCTGCGGCTCCGGCCGGTTCAACTGATCCCTGCTGTTGACGCCGTGGCACGAGGTGCACGTGCGGATCTCACCCGGCTGGAACGTGAGCCAGTAGCGCTCGCGAACCACCGGCGTGCCGGTCGGGCTCGTGAGGTGCCACGACAGCGCGCGCCGTGCCGGCACGAATGCCGCCATCGATCCATCCCGGCCGATTTTCACCGCGCCCGGCAGTTGGGTCGGCAACGGCGGGTTCTGCACCGCGGGGTCGTGCATCGGCTGGGCCAGCACACGGCGCCCGGGCCGCGGGTTCGCCGGGCCGCCCATGCCGCGGATGAGATCGCCCTGGAAGAACTGCATGAAGGGCACGTCGTAGATCGTGCCGGAGCCGGGCAGTGACTCGGCGCCTCCACTCGGAACTCGCAGGCGGAACGGCTGCTGCCGGTCGGCGCCGTCGCGGGTCGTCACGTCGCGGCTGACGACCAGCGCGAGGTTGTTGGCGCGCAAATAACTTCGAAGCTGCGCGACGTCAACGCCTTCGTCCGCGAACACCTGCTGCTCTGGTGCCTGAATCTGGGTCGTGCGCTGCGGAGGCCGCGGCCGCGCGCGGACCTCGACCGGGTCCAGCTCCCAGAGCTCGCCGGTGTAGCTCACCAGCACGTCGGGATCCCAATACGACACGGTCTCGACGATGCCCGCGCCCGTCAGCACCTGGTTGGGCACCCAATACTGGCCGGCCGGCGTGATGGTCTTGATCCGGAACTTGTAGCGCGACTGCGGAAACGCCCGGGTGCCGTCGTTCCGGTCCGCCCGCGTCTCGCTCGTGTGCACGGCCACCAGCAACCCGTCGGCCATCGGCAGCGGGTTGCGATAGAGACCGGAGTGGTTGGCGCTCGGCGTGTCGTCGGTGCTGGCCGTGTCGGGATGGGTGACGTAGGTGATGGCCATCTGGTCGGGGTTGGTCGTCGGCGCCCCGTTCACGCTGATGATCTGGCCGGCGGCGTGGGTCGTGAACTCGGGCGCATCGATGCCGATGTAGGTGCCGGCCTGGGACGGCGCTTCCTTGATCTGCAGGAAGTTCGTGATCGAATTGGCATTGAACCGTGACCCGGGGTTGAACTCCTGCAGCCTCGCGTCGTTGTTGAAGCTGCGGTTGAAGTAGCGGTGCAGCTCGTGCCGGCCGATATGGTTCAGCGTTTCCTCACCCGTGCCGTCGTCGTTGATCTGCCAGGGAAAGAACTGATTGAGGGTGTAGGCCTCAACGGTGCCGGCGGCGATGCGCGGCTCAGGGAAGACCTCGGCGCGGCTGTTCACGGCCGCCGCTCCTGCGGCTTCGCTGGTGTAGTTGAAGGTGCCGTAGGTGCCGCCGCCCGCGGCGTCGGCGTCGGCCTGCTGATCGCGCTGCAGGTGATCCCAGCGCGTGAAGATCACGCGCCCGAAGCTGTCGACCTGCGGCGAGAACACGCCCGAGGGCGAGTGATTGAGCATGAAGAGGTCGCCCGTCGCCGGATCCAGACTCCACAGGCCAGTGACGACCGGTGTCGATTCGTACTCGTCGAGCTGCGGGTACAAGTGCCGCTGTCCGTCGCGCGGCCGGTCGGACGAAAAGATGATGCGGTCGTCGGCGCCGTAGATCGGACTCACGTTGTTGTAGTTCGCCGGCTGGTTCGCCACTTTCGTGATGACCGGCGTCTGGTTCTCACCCAGCCCGACGACCTCGTAGAGCTGCCAGTAGTAGGTGGCCACCTGGTATTGATTGGTCGGTGAGCCCACGACCATGCTGAAGACCGCCTTGGTGCCATCCCAGTGGACGGACGGCTCGCGAACGGCGATCCCACCGGCGCCCTGCAGCCCGGGCATCCCGTAGCCGGCCGCCGCGGTGAGGTTCTTCAGGGTGCCGCCCGGATAGCGAATCCAGAGGTCGCCGCCACGCGGCGCGTCCGAGACCGCCCCTTTGTGGTTCGCAAACACCGACCCGATGGTGGCGAAGTCGGCCGGCGTGGGCACCTGGGTGACGAAAAGGATCGGCGTCGCCGGCACCGGCCCCTGTCGGGCATGGGTGACGTGTCCGGCGGCGGTCGCGGCCACGAGAGCGCCGAGGAGAGCGTAGGGGAGTCTCATGCGAAGGTCCTCGAGCGGCGTGCGACGCCTGTGCCGAGGGACTGCTGCAAGTCGGATGCCGGCCGTCACGCGGGCTCGAAATAGCTGCACGCACGCACGTTCGCAATCCAACCGAGAGCCGAAACGGCACATCGCTGACGACAACGTGATCGGTGGCACCCGGTGTATCGTTAGCGGTCGTGAGACGGGGCGAGTCGTCACGACGTGAATTCCTTGGCGGTGTGGGCGCAACCGCCGCCCTGACAGGACTCGGCGCGGCGCCAGTGGGCGCCACGGCCCAGAGCCCGCTCACGATCGTCGACTTCCACAACCACTACGTCGACCCCTCGTGGGCGCTCACCACCGTGGCGTTGGCGGCGCCCTCAGACAGGCCGAGGTGGCAGGCCATCAACGGCAAGCTGCAGAGCGTTGCGACGTTGTTGGGATCGATGGACGCCAACGGGGTGTCGGCGCGCGTCATCAACACGCCGACCGCCTTCCTGGAAGACGCAGACGGGCACGTGCCCCAAGACGCCCACCTGCGCATCAACGATCAAGTGGCCGCGTTGTGCGCCAAACACACCGGCAAGCTCCACGGCCTGGCGACGGTCGATGCCTTCGCTGGCGACGCCGCCGCGCGCGAACTCACTCGGGCCGTGAAGGAGCTCGGCCTGCGTGGCGTGTTCGTCGAGAGCGCCAGTCCGAGGCGTGGACTCCTCTTCGGCGACGCGCCTACGCGTCCGATGGTGAAGGTCGCCGCCGACCTCGGCGTGCCGGTGTTCCTCCATCCGCAGACCGACCCGCAGCTCCACGAGCGCTTCTCGCGCACCGGGCGGCTCGGCCTCAGATTCGCGCGAGCCACGATCAACAGCGCCGCCCTCATCAACATGCTCGAGGGCGGGGCGTTCGACGAGGCGCCCGCGCTGCGGCTGGTGGTGACGACCTGGGCCTTCGGCGGGCTGCTCCTGGCGGGTGCGAACGGCGACGGCGCGCGGATCCGCCGTGATGCCCCCGCGGCGACGCGCCGGCATGTCTACGTCGATACGATGGGACTGCATCCCGTCACCGTCCGCGCCGCAGTCGACCTGCTCGGCGCCGATCACGTGTTGACGGGCACCGACTGGCCGGTGGCCGACGAGCAGTCGATCCCGGAGCGCCTCGCCGCGGCGATGGCCCACGCCGGGCTGGACGCTGCGCAGCAGCGAATGGTGGCGGGCGGCAACACGTTGCGGCTCCTCGGCGTGGCCTGACGACCCTGCGGGCGGCCGCCTCCCGCTTGGTACTGCTTCCGGAGTCCTTGATGTCCCGAGAGCCCTCCCCAACGTGTGGTGGATCCGTCCAGGCCGAAGCGGCGGGTGACCGCCTCGATCAAGACGAACTGCTCGGCATTGCCCACCTGCTCCTCGTGGCCGGCTACGAGACCACCGCGCATCCCATCGAGAGCGCGGCGCTCCGCTCCAGCATGCGGACTAGCGCGCGCGGTTCGTGAGCGAGCCGGGCCTCGCCAGCTCCGCCATCGAGGAGCTGCTGCGTTACACGAGCCCGGGGAAGATGGCCACGCCACGCATCGCCCGCGAGGACGTGACCCTCGCGTCCGTGACCATACCGCGTGGACACGCGCGTGCGGTGCGATTCGACGAACAACGAACGCGTCCGGCTATGGTTGACGATAGCCCAGCTGCCGCTCCACGCGTTCGGCGAGCGACGCGGTTGCGTCGAGGATCGCCTGCTTCTCGGCCGCCCCCACCGGCACGATGATCATGCCGTCCGGCCCGACCTTGTTCATGAACGCCGGCGTGCCCCGGACGCCGCCGATGTCGGCGTCGGTCAAGTTCGGCCCGAAGAACATCACGTGCGGCAGAGGAGCGGTGCGCGTCACCTTCCCGGACTCGTCGATCCGGTAGCGCAGCGGCGACAGCATGTAGGAGATGCCGGCCCTGGCCGGCGCCTGGAAGTGGCCGCTCTTGAAGCCGTCGGCGACGCGGCGGTCGATCTCGGTGAGACTCACGCCGCCCAGACGCAGCATCGCGGCCTCCGTCTCGATCGGCACCATCGTTCGCGTGCCCGTCGACCGGTACCTGTCGCCGCGCCATCGCGAGGCGACGGCCACGGGCTGCCCGGTGGCCGGGCTGGCCTCGGACACTCGCCATCAGACGCCGCCTGCGCGCGCCGCCCTCACGGCGGGGCTGCGGGCCCAACTCGATCGCATGAGCACGGCGATGCCCGGCCCGGACGCCGTGGTCAGCCGTCGTGCCGCCATCGGCAGCTGGTCGGCCATGGTCGGGGCCGTGATCCTCGCCCGGGCGATCGACGACCGGGCCTTGTCCGACGCGGTGCTGGAGCAGACACGGGCCTGGATCGGTGAGCGGACCCACGCGACGAGTGCCCAGGCTCGTCGTCGGCGCGGCGGACGGCGAGCCGACGCTGACGTCAGGACGTCGATGACGCCACCACGGAAAGTCGCCGCCGCGGCCGATGGCTCGGGCAGGAGCAAAGGAGGACAGCGATGACGACCCAGCGAAGAGGCGGCGTACGCCGCCGAGCCGTGTTGACCGCCGCCGTCACGGCCGCCGCCGCGGCGGTCGTGACGGCGCAGGCGCCAGCGGCGCCAGAGTCCCCGGCATCGACACCCCTCGTCGACGCGCCGCGGGCCGACGGCACGACGCTGACCGTCGAACGCCGCGGCGACATCGTGCTCATTGGCATCAACCGCCCCGCCGTGCACAACCGGCTGGACGGCGCGACCCGCCGCCGGTTAGGGCAGGTGCTCTACGCCTACGAGCACGATCCGTCGCTGCGGGCCGCGATTCTCTTCGGGCACGGCGAGCGCTTCTCGCGCGGCATCGACGTCGACGCGGCGCAGGCGACCTTGCAGTCCGGCCAGCCGGCCGCCGATGCCACGGGCGCGATCGACATCCTCGGCAAGGCGACGCCGCCGCCCGGCAAGCCGATGGTGTGCGTCGTGCACGGCGATACCTGGAACCTGGGGCACGAGATCTACCTCGCCTGCGGCGTGCGAATCGCGGCCGGCAATACCGACTTCGGGCAGGACGAGAACTCCCACGGGCGCTTCCCTGGGGGCGGCGCCACGGTGCGCTTCGTCCGCGAGGCCGGCTGGGGCAACGCCATGCGCTACATGCTCACTGGCGATCACTGGACGGCGGAAGAGTCGTATCGGATGCCCGACGGCAACGACAGCAATCATGGCAATGGCGGCATCGTGGTTTCTGTAAGTTACAGATTCTAAAGGAGCCGGCAGAGTTCGAATCCCACCCTCTCCGCCAAACACACCTCCGGCGTCACGGTGCTTTCGCCCTACTGGGATGAACGCAATCTGAGGGCGATTCCTCACAAGCGTCGATCGACGTCAGAGCCTGGGTTCGAACCACGAGACGGCACACAGGTGAGTTGGCCGACGAAGGCGCGGTGTTCATCGCCGATGGTTGACGTCGCGTAGCGGTCCGCCCCTCCGCCCACGTAGTGTCCGTACGGCATCCGTACGCTATACTCGATGGGACAGGAGTGCCCATCATGCCAACCACAGCCCGAGATGACCGTATAGAGCTTCGGACGTCCCGCGAGGAGAAACGCCTGCTGGCGGCCGCGGCCGCCTACCAGCGGCTGGACCTGACGACCTTCGTGCTGCGGACGGCCTTGCCCGTGGCTGAAGAGGTCGTGGCTCATCACGAGCGGATTCGCCTGAGTGCACGCGACAGCCGTCGGGTGCTCGATCTGCTGGAGAACCCACCCAAGCCGTCTCCGGCCCTTCGCGCGGCGGCGCGTCACCTGCGCAGGACGCGCGTGTGACCTCTTCTCGCTGGCAAGAAGAGCCGCTGGCACGACGTCACGACCGCGCGGGCTTCGATTGCGGCGTTCCGGCGCTGAACGAGTACCTGCAACGGTACGCTCGGCAGAATCACGAGAGCGGTGGAGCCAAGACGTTCGTCGCAGTCGAGCCGGACAGCCCCACCCGCGTGCTCGGCTACTACACCGTTGCGCCCGGAGCGCTTGACTTCGCCGAGGTGCCGGACCTGGCGAAGCGCGGTCTAGCCCGATACGACGTGCCCGTCTTTCGGCTGGGGCGGCTCGCTGTGGCGACCAGCGAGCAAGGACGAGGCCTCGGTGGGGCGCTGTTGATGGCCGCCGGCCAGCGCGCGCTGACGGTCGCCGAGGCCGTTGGGGGCGTAGCGCTCGCGATTGATGCCAAGGATGAAGTGGCGGCGCGTTGGTACGAGCGCTTTGGTGCACTGCGTCTCCTCGACGACCCGCTGGCGCTCGTCCTTCCACTCGCCACGATCGCCGCGGCGCTGAAGGCAGCCGGCAAGGGGCACGCCTGACTAGAAGGATCCGGGCGCGCAGTCCCGCACAGCTCGCGCGACTGGTCCTCCTGGTCCCGAGTCGGCTCGTCTGGTGCAACCAGGTGCAAGGCGCCGCGGCGATGGACGGCATTCATGGCAATCACGGCAATGTGGTTTCTGTAAGTTACAGACTCTAAAGGGCCTGACAGAGTTCTCGAGAGACCCGCGTGGCATGCACCTCCGGCGAACGGCGAAGCAGTTGCGCGGCTGCCGCGATGCCGCCGACGCTCCACAGCGTGAGCCAGACTTGGAAGCACAGGAACACCGTGCCGCTGCCGTCGGTGGTTCGCGCCCACGACGCCATTGACGAAGGCCAGCCAAGCACCGCCGACGGCGCACTGGTGAAGCGACGGACTCACACTGACAGCACCTCCGAGGATGGCGGCCGCCCCGCCCGTCGCCAGACGGAGGAAGTCGCCGCCTGCGGATCGGAACACGCCACGCCACGACGGGGCGCGCTCGGGGGAGCTGCCGGTTGTGCCACCACGGATCCGGCGAGTCATCCACAACCGTTGGGCCAGGGCCGGTGCACCAACGACGACCCGCGCAAGGACCCTCGCTGCCAGTCGTTGCGCCCCATCACCTGCTCCTTAGAAGCGCGTGTTCCACGACACCCCGATCGATGGCAGGATGGTGAACCACTGCTCGTCGTTCCGCGTGACGCCGATGCGGCCGCCCGGCTCACGAACGCGGAAGTAGTCGTAGCCGAACACGTTGCTGTGGTTGGTCACGTTCACGAGCTCGACAAACGCGTTCCAGTGCGTCCAACGCTTCGTGGCACGCACATCCGTGCGGAAGTACGCGGGCAGGCGCGAGCCGTAAATCGAGATCGGTCGCAGGGCCGTCACGGGGTCGCCGTCCGCGTCTCGGGCATTCACCAGTTCTTCGAGCGTGCCGGGCCAGCCGCTATGGTAGGCGAGCGAGCTGTTGATCGACCAGGAGCTCACGCGGTAGGTGAGGTCGACATGCGCGGCGTGGCGCTGATCCTGCGGCGTGGGATGGGTCAGCGCGAACGGCACGGCATGCGGCGCGTTGACGTTGATGATGCGGTCGACCTGCTCCTCGGACGTCGACAGCGCGTAGCTGGCATTCAGATTGAGGCGCCGGCCGAGGGCCCGCGCGAAGTACAGCTCGATACCCGACGCCCTGGACGACCGGGGATGGACCAAGATGCGGTCTTCGTTGGTTTCGGGGAACACGTCGGGCGCGTTCTTCCAGTTCCGATAGACCGGGCGCAGGTGCGACCCGTCTTTGAGATATCCCTCGACGCGCACCAGCGTCCCCTCCGCGAAGGTCTGTTCGAGACCCACGGTCCACTGCCGGGACAACTCGGCCGGGAAGAAGCGGCCACGATCGTTCAGGGCGGCCACGTCGTCGATGCCCTGGGTTTGCCAGTACCGGCCCCACCCGGCGCGCAAGGTGCGGCCACGGCCGAGATCGAGCGCCGCGCCCGTGCGTGGGCTGAAGGTGCGGTCGCCCGTGTACGAGGCGCGGTCGTAGCGGCCACCGAACTCGAGCGTGAGCGGGGTGGCCACGCGCCACCGGTTCGACACGTAGACAGCGGCTTGCGACCCGCGCTGCTCGAACCGCGTGTTCTTGGTCAATGGATACCCGGCCTTGCTGACGAGCGGGTCATCGGGGTCTTCGTTGACGATGTTCTGGAACGTGTCGGTGTTGCTGAGCCGCCGGACGTCGAACCCCGCGTCGACGATGAAGCGATCGGACACCTTGACGCGCCAGTCCTGCCGCGCCTGGAGGATGCCGTAGTCGCGAGTGTTCGAGAGGGAATACAACGGCCTGTTGCTGAAGTCGATGTATCGTTCGGCGCCGTCACGCGAACGCGTCACGAGTGCCCCGGCCAGCAGGGTCTTCACCGTGGTGCGCCGGCCAAGCGACGAATCGATCGTCGTCCACAGGTACGAGTTGCCGTAGCGGTTCTTTGCGTTCTCTTGCGTGCGGAGCGAGTCCTCGAAGCCCGTGGTGCTGGGCGCATCGAAGGTGTAGGTGTCGCTGGCGTGGAGCACGTCGAAGGTGACCACGGTGCGCGCGCCCAACGTGCGTTGCAGCTTGCCGAACACGTCCTGGTAGCGGGGTGACGGCAGCTGGTTCTGGTTGATGAGGCCGAAGACCAGGTCCATGTAGCCGCTGCGTGCCGACAGCAGCCACGAGCCCTTGCCGTCCCACAGCGGTCCGCGGCCCATCACTCGCGCGTTCATGAAGCTCACGCCGGCGCTGTACCGCGCGTGGTCCGACTCCGGCGTGCGCGACGTGATGTTCATGACACCGCTGCGTTTGTTCCCGTACTTCGCCGGGAAACCGCCCGTCATCAGCTCGACGCCGTCGACCGTCTGTGTATCGATGATGCTGATGGCGCCTTCGTTGAAGTCCTTGAGGTGGTACGGTTCGTAGAGTTCGAGACCGTCGAGTTGGATCAAGGTCTCGTCGTGCCGGCCGCCGCGAATCGAGAAGTGCGCCGAGTAGTCGCCTGACGACAACCCGGGCAGGCGGTTGACCGCCCGGAAGATGTCTTCGCCCAGCTGCGGCACCGATTCGATGTCGTCCCGCGACATGGTTTGCCGTGTCGCCGACCCGTCGTCCATGAACGAGAAGGCGCCGGGCGTGACCGTGACCGTCTCGAGTAGCGTGACGAGCCGGCGAAGCGCGAGCGCCAGCGTGACCGTAGCGCCCGGGGTGACGTGCACCGCATCTCGCTGAAGCGGTTCGTAGCCCACGCGCGTCACCGCGAGCGAGTAGGTGCCCGGAGGGACGTCGGTCATCGCGAATCGCCCCTCGTTGTCAGTCGTCGCCTTGAGGCCGGTCCCGGCCAGGCTCACGGCAGCCCGGCTCACCGGGGCCGTGGTGCCCGCGTCGAGGATCTGGCCGGTGAGTGTTGCGCCCAGAGGCCGGGCCGGTGTCTGGTTCGCAGCGGGCGTTGCTGGTGAGGCGAGCGCCGCAAGCGCGATGGCGAGCACGATTCTCGAAACTGGGGTCATGCCCCGTGAGAGTCGCCGCCGGATGGAAGTCCTTCGCGCCGTCAGAACCAGAAGCGAATGCCGACCGACGGAAACAACGGCAGGCCGCGGTCCTGTGCCGTTTCGATGATGCGCGGGCGGTCGGCGCCGGGGTCGACGGCGAGCATCGAGTCGATCTGCGTGATGTTCCTGGTGTTGAGGAGATTGACCACATCGGCGAAGAACGCCCAACGTTCGCCGCCCCAGGCGGGCCGGTAGGTGAGTCGAGCGTCGACGCGCGAGAAGCGGGGTAACCGCGCGCTGTTGAGGAAGGCGGCATCACCGTAGTCGGGCTGAAAGATGGACGCGCCAGACGAGTCGCGTTGGGGCACGAGCTCCAGACGATTGCCGTCGGCGTCGGCGTCCGCCGTATCCTCGACGAGCGACAGGCGTACCCCGCGCACCGGCGTGCGCGGCAGGCCGCTTCTGGCGCGTCCGGTCAGCGACAGATCCAGACGGGGGCCTACCTTCAGGTTGACGGCGGTCGCCAGGCCGTGGCGTCGGTCGTAGTCGAAGGGCCGCGTGACGCCGTAGTCCGTGCGAACGGCGTGGCTGAAGCTGTAAGTGATCCACCCGGTGAGCGGCGTGGTCGATCCGCCCAGGCGCGACACGTGCGCCTCCAGACCATAGGCGCGCCCGCGCCCGGCATTGACGGGCCACGTCGTGATCTCCGGGCTCGTCGGCACCGAGGACCACAACGAGGCGGGCACGTCGTAGGTTGCCAGGCGAGCCTGCCGTTCGGTCTCCGATTCGAGGCGCCCGACGATCAGATCGTCGTAGCGCTTGTAGTAACCGTCGACGCGCGCGGAGACCCCGCCGCGAAACGACCGCTGCACACCGAGCACCGCCTGCTGGGCGCGTTCGGCGGTGAGACCCCGGCTGGCGTCCGCGCTCAAGTCGACGAAGTAGTCTGCTTGCAGCAGCTTCTCGTAGCCCGGACTCTGCGCGTGGCTCCGCACGGCGCCGTCGAGCCGCCATCCCCCACCCAGGTGCACGGCGGCGCTCACCCGGGGCGACACGGTGACGGCGCCCGTCATCGAGCTGTAGTCGAGCCGCACGCCCGGCTCGACCACGACGCGCTCGCCCAGTTGCCAGCGGTCCTTGAACCACAGGCCGGCGCGTCTGGCCTGCCGTGTCGAGTCGAGGCGGCCAGGTAGCGCCGCCCCAAGTCGGATGCTCGACGCATTGGCCTGCTGCAGGCTGCGATCGCCGCTGATGTTCCACACCCAACCCGTGTCGAGCACGTGCAGCTCGGCGCCAAGGTCGAGCCAATGCCGGGCGGACGGCACGAACATCAGGTCCTGCCGCACCGCGACGTCGTTCACTTCAATCTGCCGATGCACTTGGAACTGCAGCAGCCCTCCGCTCGTGATGCTGTCGGGTGTGTTGGCGCCGCGGCTGTTGTCGAACGACCGCTCGTAGGCGGCGAGCGCGTCGGTGAAACCCGAGTACGACGCCACGGTGCGTGAGAACCCGCGCCCGCCCAGGCTGGTCTCGAACGTGAGGCCCGTCAGCGCGTTGTCGGTGGCGGCGGTGGACCCGGCATCGGCATTGGCCGCCGCGCTCTGGCGGAGCCGTTCGCGGCCGGCCAGCGTCACGAACGACACGCGCCGCCCAGGCTTCGGCACCCACGTGATGCGCGCCTGCACGTCGGTGAAGGTCGGCAATGCGGTGCTGGTCACCCGTTCGGCCAACAGGCCCAGGTAGGTGCGTCGCGCGCTGACCAGCCACGAGCCGTCGGCGCCTCGTGGCAGCCGACCTTCCACGGTGAGGTTCGCGTCGCCGAGGCTGGCCGACGACGCCCCCTGAAACGCCTCCGCCTGCGAGCCATCGCGGTTCTTCACGACCAGGAGCGATGACAACCGGTCGCCGTAGGGCACGTCGAACGCCCCCGGAAAGAACTCCACCCGCTCGACGGTATCCGGATTGAAGGCGCTGGCGAGTCCCACGAGCGCCAGGTCCTCCGACGGCACGATGAGGCGAAACGGGTTGTGGATCTCGATCCCGTCCATCACCGTGAGGTTCTGGTCGGGCGCGCCACCGCGCACGGCGATGCGGCTGCCCAGCTCGTCGGTGCCTGTCACTCCCGGCAGAGCCGCCAGCGTGCGGAACACGTTCTCGAACCCCCCGGCGAAGTCGCGCAGCTCGATCGGCCGCAGCGTCACCGAGGGCGGGCCGCTCGTCGCTCCGGACGCGGCGTCGTCCACCACCTGAATCGTCTCGTCGTAGCGCGGCGCCGGCCGCACGGGCTCTCCCGCGACGGCGGTGGCTGCTGCGAGGGTCGGTCCCGAGCGTTTCACGAGGCGCGCGCGCGGATTCTTCACCACGAGCACCGTGCCGCCAGGGCCGGTCTGGGCGATGAGCCCATGCGGTTCGAGCAGCGCATCGAGCATCCGGCGCGGCGACGGGAATTGCGGCTCGCGCACCACGCGCATGGTCGGGCGCACGACTTCGCTGCTGAAGATCACCTTCAGGCCCCGGCGCTGCAGTTCCGCGAGTGCCTCGTCGAGGCGCCGTCCTTCCGCGGTGATCTGGCGCTCCTGGGCGTGCAGCGCCGGGCCGGCCGCACCGCAGACCAGCACGAGCCACGCCGCCACCCCACGAACGCCCACCCTCATCTCAGTCGTGCCTCAGTTGCGACCGCCCACGCCGAGCCGAATCGACAGCACGCTGCCGTCGAGCCGATGCTCGACGCCGCTGGTGGGCAGCACGGCGGCGAGTGCCTGTTCGGGTGTGAGTCCCTGGATGGACCCGTGCAACGTGGTCGTGCGAGCCTTGTCTTCGACGGCCGCGTCCGCGAACTCGAGCCGCCAGCCATTCTCGCCGGCAATCCAGTCGAGGAACTCACGCAACGATCGGCCCTCGAGCTCGAACGGCGCCGCCGCGCCCGTGGTCCAGGCCCAGTCCTGGCCGTCTACGGGAACCGTGCGCCGGGTGGCCGCGCCTGATGCGTCGAGCAGGATCTCGTCGCCCGGCCGCACGTCGTGCTGCTGCTGGTCGCGTCGCACCAGCACGGCGCCGTCGCGCACGCGCACCCGCAGAGCGGCCGCGGTCAATCGAACCTCGAACTGCGTGCCCACGTCGCGTACCACGCCAAGCGGTGTGCGAATCTCGAGCGACGTCGTCCCGCCGGAGTCGATGTAGACCGCGCCACCGTCCAGCACCACCACATCGACGGCCGTGACGCGCAGCGCAGAGCCACGGTCGACCCACACGGCCGCGCCGCCCGGCAGGCGCAACGTGGCAGTGCCGCCGTCGAGCGACAGCCGGTTCGGCCCCACGGCCAGGCGGTCGCCGACCTTCAGGAATGCCCCGCGCCGTGAGTCGGCGTCGGTGGCCAGCCGGGCGTTGCTCCCCAGGGACTCCACGACGACGAACTCGACCGCCGCCGGCGCCACTGGACCGAGACCCGTCGTCGCGCGCAGCGCAAGCATCAGCGCGGCGGCTGTCGCAAGGCCGCCGAGCGACCACCTCACGACGTGTCGTCGCCGTCGCGTCGTCACCTGTCGACGCCACTCGGCGTGCGCGCCCGCCTTCAGGCGCTGCATTCGATCGGCCGGCACGGGCTCACGCGGTCCCGCCAGTCGCAACAGCGACTCCACGGCGCCGTCGTCCTGGGCCCCAGGCTGGCCGATTGTTGGCCCCCGCTTCTGGTCGCTCATCGTTCCCACGCCTCGCCATCGTGCTGAAGGGCGGAGAATGCGTCGCGAAACGCCTGTCGGGCGCGCGTCAGCGTCGACTCGGCCGCCTTGGGCCCGACCCGAAGCTGGTTGGCGATCTCGTCAACGGACCACCCCTGAATGTATTTCCACTCGAGCGCGTCGCCGTAGGTCTGCGGGAGGCTGTCGAGGGTCACCTGCACCAGGCGCGCCACCTCGCGACGGCGATACTGCTCTTCCGGACCGCTGATGCTCATGGCGCCCAGCGACTCCAGCGCCGCCCGTACGTCGGGCGCGTCTTCGACCAGCGAGGTCTCGGGGGCCAGGCGTGCGCGCCGCGCGTAGTAGGCGCTGAGCTCGTGCCGGCAGAAGGTGCACAACCACGTGAAGAGGGCGGCTTCGCCGCGGTAGGTGGCCAGCTTCGCGAGCGCCTTGCTGAGTGTGAGCTGGACCACCTCTTCGGCAGCGTCGCCGTCGTTGCGCACGCGCGCCGAGGCGAAGCGATAGAGTCGCGCCGAGTAGGTGTCGAAGAAGTACTCGAACGCCGGCTCGTCGCCGCGCAGCAGGCGTGTGGCCAGCGCGCGGTCGTCGCCGTAGGGCTCAGACATCGCGCTTCGACGGGTTCGATGGAGACGACACGATGCTCATGGTAGCGGTCTGGGTGTATGAGTGGGCGAGGCCCGAGAATCCTTCGGCGGCCGAATCTGCCTGCCGATACACACGACTACGGCCGGTTTCGCGGTGACCCTGGCCGTGGCGACAGAGGCCGCGCCGATCGCCCACGGGCCAGCTCGCGCGACACCTGGGTGGCAGCGTCGCGCACGGACGGGTCGGGGTCGCCGAGCGCCAGCGCCAACGCCTCCTGGGCGAGTGGGCCCCCCACGCGTCCGAGCGCGTAGACGGCATCCTCGCGCACCTCGGGGAGCGAATCCACCAGGGCGGCGGTCAGCATCCCCACGGCGGCGTCGCCGCCGATGTCGGCGATCGCGTCGATGGCCGCCGACCGCACGCGTGCCCGCCCGTCGAGCAGGGCCTGCTGCAACGTCGGCAGGGCCAGCGCTGGCGCCAGGTCAGGCAAACGCCGCACCGCGTCTTCGCGCGCGTCGTCGTCGGGGTTCAGCAACGCGCGGCTGACGAGCTCGGCGTCGGCCTGTTCGTCGCGAGTGGCGACGTCGGCAGGCGGGACGGGCGGCTGGCGACGGTGTCCCTCCTGCGCTGAGTGGGGAAGTGCGGGCGCCAGCAACACGAGCAGCGACGCCACGACCCGGCGTGTTCCATGCAAACCCATCGACGTGTTCATGGCATCGCTCCTCGACCGGCGTCTCTACTTCAGCACGAAGCACGACTCCACGGCGGTGTTGTTGCCGGTGGACGTGCGCGCGATGATCTCGAACTTGAACGTCCTGCCCAGGTCGGCCGGCGTGAACGGCACGAGCCACTCGGTGGTCGACGGCGGCAGGTCGATGGAGAGCTTCCCGCCCACCAGTTCCACGAAGTACTGGTAGCGCGAGATGGTCACCGGGCCGGTCTTGCCGATCTCGGGGTGCGACGTCGTCACCGGATCCCAGCGCACGAGCACGGGCGACTGCACCACCGGCAGCGGCAGGGCATCGCAGTTCTCTGCCGCCGGAAGGCCGTTCACAGTGATGTTGCCAGGAGGCGCCGCCATGACGTGCGACAGCCACACCGTGCTTTCGAGCGTGCCCCCGTCTTGCATGCGCCCCTCGATCTCGTACTCGCCTTCTGGGAACCTTCGGAAGAAGACCTCTGGCGCCAGTTCCGAGAACGGCGGCTCGGCGCTTTCAAACGCCAGCTGCGTCATGCCTTGCGTGCGCAAGCGCCCCTTGCTGACGAGACTGAGGAGTTTCCGGTCGCCGGGCCCCTCGATCTCGAGCGTGGTCCACGGTCCACCGTCGATCTCGCCGTGGATGCCCAGATCCCCGGCGCTGTTGTTGAGTTCGAAGAAGACACTGGCCACGGGAAACGGGGTCGGACGATCCTGGCCGTGTACTGTGGTGGGACCGACCGCAAGGACCGTCAGGGCCGCGACAGCGAAGGACAGAACAGACGATGTGCGAATGGATTTGGACATCACGAAAGCCTCCTCTGCTTCGTAAGAGCCGGGGCCGGCGCGAAATCCTTTGGCGTTACATGGATTGATCACGGGCGGCGGCGAGTGAGTAGAGCCGGAACCATCAGTTGCTCGCGCTTCGCGGCCCCGCAGGACAACGACTGATGCTGTGCATCGTCGCACGCGAATATCTCGGAGTGGCCATGAGCAGAATGACTTTCGTGACAATCCTAGCAACGCTGACCATCGGTGCGGTTGACCATGCCCAGACACCGGCGCCAGCGGCGACAACGCCCGGTATCGATTGCTGGATGCCTCGATGGGACATCGGCATGAACAATCCGTGTTGGGCGCCGATGCGGCCGGCCTTGGACACGGTCGAGAGAGTTGTCAAAGCGAATCAGGCGTTCATGTCGCAGATGCCCGAGCGTGTGCGCATGGAGATCGAAACCAACGGGGCCGACGGAACGTTAGGCGTTTACCGTCTCCGCCTACCCGCGGCAGATTGGCGAAGCGCCCTATTGGTCCGCCACCGGCTGCAACATCGTGACGCCTTTCCGCGGCACGCGTCAGTACGAACGCCCTCTTGGCCAGATCACCGTGAATGTCAACGGCAGGGGCGTCTGGCGGGCGGACTTTATCAATCAATCGGGTCTCAAGCCCGTTCGAATCGTGGCGGGCTTTCCCGTGTTTGAATACCGCCACTCCGCGCTCGCTGTTCGCTACGAATTGCTGATGATTGCCAAGGATGGGCGCCTGCCGATAGTTCCCGTCACGTTGGCGGACCGACTCGACCAGGAGTCGGCAGATTTAGCGAAACGCCTTGGCGAAGTGCGCCAATCGCTCGCTAGTAATCCACCGGCGACGGTCGAAACAATTCAGCGCGGCGAGCTAACAGAATTGCTCCGGCAAGTCGAGGCGCTGCGGACCTATCGCGCTTCGTTCACGCCAGAGCAACTGCGCTCTGCTTGGATCCGAAATGACGATTCGAGGCAGTCCCCAGAATGGCCCCAGACGGAAACACAAATCAAGGCGCTGGAGACCCCGAGCCTGCAGAATCAAGCCGAACTCAATTCGATCGGCGCCCGTGTGCGAGCTTTGCAATTGCAAGCCCGCACTCGCGGCACCACACCCGACGACGCCGCGAAGCTGCGCGCGGAAGCTAACACGCTGCTCAATCGCGCGGCCGCGATCAATCTGGCTCAGAAACAAAAGGGGCAGGCTCAAGTAACCGCGTTACGCAACGATGTGGCACTGAAGATGATCCGGCCTGGCGATGCATCGCAGGCCAACCAGTTCAAAGACGATTTGACCTTCTACGACGCGTCGAATCCACACCGTATTCAATTCATCAGCGTCGATTTCAGTTCGGGCGAGAGTCGGGCCACAACTGCCGAACAAGCGAAGGCTTGGATGGACAGTGTCGAGGCAAGCTTCGATCACCAAGCGCTCAAAGCGCTCATTCGCTGATCGCGGTAAGCGAGCGCCGTCTTGTTGACAAGGGCACGACCACGAGGGTGACACTGCATCGGCACTTACGTTGCGAGCTTGCGGCGCGACACGCTTTTCACGTTCTCGTTCGCAGGGCGCCTTCCCATCCGCGACTGGAAGACGAATTCGCACATCGAGCTCGACCCGCTCGACTAGTAGCTGTGCACGTCGATCGCCAGAGTCGATTGCCGCTGCGGTCCGGTCCCGCTCAGGTCGCCACATCGCGACGTACCGGGAGTATTGCCTCATCTTTCGCCGCTGGGCGACGGGTGGTATCCTCCGCCGCGAGGAGGACGCCCATCACCCGCCGCGGACGACCGACGCTCTCTGCCGCCAGTGGTTTGGTTCTCGCGCTGCTCGGGCCGCCGGCACTGGCGACGGCTACCCGCTGGTGGGGCGGCCTGCAGCCGTCGATGACGGTGCAGGTTGTCGGACAAGCTGCACTCGGCGCGATAGCCGTCGCGGTGCTGTTCATGCTCACGCATGGGCAACGCCTGGCGCTAGACACGATCGGCATTCGGCGACCTGATGCGTGGACGCCGGTCGTGGCGCTTGTCGTCGTGCTCACCTCATGGTCGCTCCTTCCTCTCGTGTCCGACTGGCTCATGCGGCGCCTGGCGCTCGGTGGGTTCGAGACCGGTATCCTCTCGCTCGCGGCGCAGCCGATGTGGTGGCGAGTCTGTATCGCTTTGACGAGCGGTCCGATCGAAGAACTGCTGTACCGCGGCTATGCGGTGGAGCAGTTCAGCGCACTCGCGGGCCGGCGATGGGCCGGTGGCGTGCTGGCGGCGCTGGCGTTCGGCCTCGCGCACATCCCGTTCTGGGGCCCTGGTCCAGCCCTGGCGGCCGACCTGCCGTTCGGCGTGCTGATGGTGCTGGCTTACCTGTGGCGGCACGACCTCGTCGCCACAAGCGCCGCACACAGCATCTTGCTGCTCATCGCCCTGCTCGGGCTCTAGTCCCGGATCGGGGCCGCTCAAAGTCGACACATCGCGACAACACAGGAGTGTGGCCTCAGCCGTAGGCGAGCGTCGCGCGTCGATCGCGGCGTAAGATGTTCGGAGCCTCGGCAACGGCGACTCCGACGCGCGGGGCGCCGTCAACCCGCCGATATGCCGCCCTCCACCGAACTGCCAAAATCGAAAATCATGACTCCCGCCCAGGTCGCGGTTCGAGTCGGCACGCGAGCCCGCGTAGAACTCTGCGTTGTCGCACTTGCTCTAGCGTTCTGCGGAGGTTGTGATGACAGGCAACTTCGCGGCGCCGTCTCAGAATCGCCGGACGGTCGCACGTACTTTGGCATCGTCGACGACAACGGTGGCAAGTGCGGCCTCCCCAAGGTCGACGGTGTGGTGTGGCCTCATCCGATCGGAGAAGTGGTTCCATTCGAGGCTGGCTCGCACACAATCTCTTGCGGCACCGAGGTTGAGTTCGTTGTCCCAGCCGGCATGGTGTTCAAGTTCGACAACTGGGGCCCGTAGCGTGCCGTCTTCGCCGATGTCCTCGTGCGGAGGACCCCTTTGTGTTGGCCGCCCCTCGGCCCGGCCGCCTCGACTCTCGATCAACGGCCAGAGGGTCGATTCTGGCGGCTGCCCATCCCCTACGGATCGCAACGAGTCGGGAGTTGAGGCGGCACCCGAACCAATGGCGGGATACGCCACCGCCTGACGAACGGACGCCGATCGAGCGTAGACTGACGACGTGGAAGCGCTTGGGCCGTTGCTGCTCGTGCTGGCGGTGCCGCTGATGCTTCGCTGGGTGCCTCGCAACCGGCTGTACGGTTTCCGAGTGGCCGCAACACTCCGGGACGACGCAGTTTGGTACGAGGTCAATGCGAGCGCTGGCCGACAGTCCGTCAGTCTCGGCGCCCTCATGGTCGCGCTCGAGTTCGTTTTACCCCTGTCCTTCGCAATGCGACACTCTCGACCGTCGGCGTCGTCGGCCTTGTGCTGATCACGACGATCGGTTGGCGCCGCGCGAATCGGCTGGCGCGGGAACGGCAATTGTAGGCCGTTCACGTTCCCTGCTGTCGATGGCAATGGGAGCGTCCGGTAGGCCGTCGGCGACTAGAACTACCCTTGGCGACGAGCGGGAGTTGAGACTCCGCCAGAACACCAGGGAATCGCCCCGGGGCAAGCATGCTAGGCTGGCCCACACAGCGCCCATGACCTCGAAGCAGACCGAGTCGTCGTCAATCGTGAAGGTTTTGGTCCAGGCCGCACGCAGCCTGCCGGGTGTGTCCGTCGGCGTCGCCTGCGCTGGGACGACGATGGAGGCGCGCACGTTCTCGGCGGGGAGCAAAGCGTTTCTCTTCATCGGACGCAAGGACGCGCGATTGAAGCTGTCGGTCTCGTTGCGCGCCGCCGACGCGCTCGCGGCTCGGCCCGACACTGGCGTGAAGGTAGGCGCGCACGGCTGGACCACGATTGCGGTGCAGCGTGAGTCCAGCATCCCGCAGACAACCCTGACGCAGTGGGTAGTCGAGAGCCACCGCCTCGTCAACGGCGCCGGAGGGGCGGTCCGGCCGGCCGCACAGAAGTCAAGGCGGCGAGCGAAGACCCGATGACAAAGCTCCGAGCGCTCGGGCGCGGCCGGCGCGAGTATCATCGCCGGCCCATGCACTCCTCGTCTGAGAGGTCGCGATCCCGAACAGCGGACCAGGGGCTGACCACACACTGCGCGACGACACGGGAGTTGACAACAGTCCACCGGCGGTCGATTGAATCGCACGAAGACCTACGGCGGCGTCGGACACGCGGCGCCGCCCACGAATCCTCCACCCGTCGGTACGGTGTTGGAAGCCAGGCCCGACGGAGATCCGCCATTGTTGCCTTGGACAAACGACACCACGGCTGTGTTATCCGTAGTAGGGCCGCTGTATCCCGGCAGGCGCACCGTGGTCGCCTGGCGCTGCCGCATGCGGAAATCGGTGCCTACGCCAGGGCTGTCCTCGGAGCCTGAGCTCGCGAGTGCGTTCCCGCTCACGCCCATGCAGACCTGATAGGTGTCACCAGGCACGGTGCCCGCGTTCACGTGGAGGCCGTTCTTCGGAAAGGCCGACGTCGCCGGATTCGTGCCTGGTGTTTCCACGGTGTTGCCGGTCACCGTCACGTTCATGGCGCCCGACATCGGGCTGGCGCTACCGCCGGTCAGCACCTCGATCCCGAAGTTGTTGTACTGCCGAATCTGGTTGTTGGTGACGGCGACGGTCATCGTGCCGAGGCCGAGGTTCTGGAGCTTCAAGCCAGAGCCTTCCAGGGATCCGGAGTCCGCCACCGCGGCCACACCGAGCTGGTTGGAGTCGAACCTCCCAGTGACCGTGCCGGGATCGGTGGACTTCGCGATGAGTACGGCCGTGCCAACCGAGTCGCGGAACGTGTTGTTCGCGATGTTGAACGTGAAATTCGCCCCGGCGCCGACGTTGTTGCCGCTGACAATCGTGACGCCGCCTCCGCCAGTGGCAATGGCCGGGTGGTTGTTCGACAGCGTGTTCCCGGTGAACACGAGGTCACCGGTGTTCGCTCCGTTCAGGATGTAGTTGAACAGGTCACCGGCCGCGGCCGTGAACGTGCTGTTCTGCACGGTCACGTTGAACACCGCCGTCCCCGTGGCCTCGAGCAGGATGCCGTCGTTGCCGCCCCCGGCGGCTTGGGCGCCGATCGTGGCGCCGGAGAACGTCAAGCGGTTCAGCGTTCCACTCGAGTTGACCACGCGCACATTGTCGGTCACGCCACCGCTCACCGACGAGGTCGAGATGGTGGCCACGCCCGTCAGCTCGGTGAAGCTCATGCTCCCCTCGCTGAACAGCCCGGAGGCGTTGGTGCCGTTGGTTCCCGCGATCGTGGAGTCCGCCAGGACGAACCCGGCCACGCCGAATCCCCGAATCGCGAAGTTCGTGTGGTTGCTGATCGACATGCGATTGAACGCGGCCGAGCGCGTGTTGTTGAGATAGATGCCGATGCCCTCGGTCGTCGTCCCATCGGCACCCGACTTCTGCTGAATCGTGCCACCCGAGCCGGCGGTCCCATTGCCGCTGACCGTCAGTCCGCCGTTACCAGCGCCGACGCCGGTGGTGTCGAGCACGATGCCGTTTCCCGCGCTGGCAGTGCCAGTGCCGGCCGAGATACTCCGGAACGTCAGGCCGCCGGCACCGATGTTGGTGTTGGTGATGGCCAATGCCGTCGCGGTGGTCGTGGCGATGGTGTTCACGATGGTGGTGTTGTTCTGCGTCGCCGTCACGGTACCGCCCCCTGTGGCCGTGAACGCCGGGTTGGCGCCCGTGCTGAGCGCGAGGCCGCCCGAAAAGGCGATGGTCGACCCAGTGTTGGCATTCAGCAGGATCCCCTGCGCAGTGTCGGCGATGGCGCCGGTGAACGCCACCGTACCGCCGGTACGGTTCTGGATGTCGATCGAGCGTCCGGCGTTGTTCGCGATGGACGCGCCCACGCTCACGGTGCCGCTTCCGCCGCTGATGAGCACCTCTGCCCCGCTGCCGTTGCTGAAGCTACCGCCGGTCACCGTCACGCTGCCCGTCACATTGGTCAGACTCAGCGCGTTCGTGCCTCCCGTGACCGCGACCTGATTGACGATGACCGGCTGGGTCACCCCGGACGCGACCAGGGCCTGCCCCGTCGGCGTCATGGCGACGGCGTTGACCGAGCTGTTGTTGGCGAGCGTCACCGTGCCCGTGAGCGTGGGGGCGGTGCCGGCCGGAATCGTGAGGTTGTTGAGCGTGAACACGACCCCCTGGCCCCATAGCACCTGACTGGCATCCATCGCCAGGTTACCCGGCGTCGTGGCGCCGCCAGTATGGACGTAGATGGTGCTGCCGGACGCCGAGGGCGCCGCCGCGTTGGCCAGCGCGTTGAACGGCGTGTGGGCGCGGCCGTCGCCGTTGCTGCCACCGCTGTTCACGTACCACACGAGGTTCGAGAGCGCGATCGTCACCGTGGCCGTGTTGGTGACTCCGTTGCCGTCGGTCAGCGTGTAGGTGAAGCTATCGGTCGGCCCCGCGAAGTTCAGGTTCGGGGTGTAGGTGAAGGTCCCGTTGCTCGCGAGCGTCATGCTGCCATTGCTCGGCCCGGTGGCCACGACCGACGTGAGGGGCGCCGGTCCCTGATCGCCGGTGAGCACCGTGTCGGCGACGAACACGTGCGGCGTCGCGGGGGCCGCCGCGCCGACGACGTACTGTGTGTGACCCACCCCACCGGTGTAGGACTCGTTGTCGGGGTTCGGCCGCACCGTGAGCGTCACGGTGCGCGTGCCCTGGCACCCGAAGGTGTCGGTGACCGTGACGGCGACCGACGCGTTCAACGCGGTGTTGGTCGGCGTGCCCGACAGGACCCCGGCCGTCGACAGACTCAGCCCCGTAGGCAAGCCCGTCGCCGCCCAGGTGAATGTGGATCCCGTGCTGCCGGTCTGCGTGAACGTGGCGGGTCCGTACGCCGTGCCGAAGAGGCCGTCGGCAAGCGACGACGGATTCACGGTGATCGCCGGGCAGGCAATGGTCAGGGTGAAGTTCTGGAGCGCGTCGGGGCTGACCCCGTTGGTCGCGGTGAGCTGGAGCGGGAACGTCCCCGTCTGCGTCGCGGTGCCGCCGAGCGCGTTGCCGACCAGGGTCACGCCCGTGGGCAACGTGCCCGCGCTCGAGACGGTGGGGGTCGGGAAGCCCGTGGTCGTGATGGTGAAGCTGTCGGCGGAACCCACGACGAACGTGTCAGTGGCCGCGCTCGTGATCGCGGGCGCCTGCTGCACGCTCAGCATGAAGTTCTGCACCACGTTTCCGCCCACGCCGTTGGTGATCGTGAAGACGAGGGCGTACGCGCCACCCGTCCCCGCTGCCGGGGTGCCGCTGAGCGTGGCCGTGCCGTTCCCGTTGTCGAGGTAGGTGACGCCGCTTGGCAGGGCCGCGCCCGTGCGCGCGATGGCCGTCACGGCGGGCTCGCCGCTCGTCGTCACCGTGAAGGTTCCGGGGGTGCCGATGAGGAAGGTCGTCGAGGCGGCGCTGGTGAACGCCGGGGCTTGCGTGACGGCGAGGGTGAACGTCTGCACCGCGGCACTCCCGATCCCGTTGGCCGCGGTGATCGTGAGCGCGTAGCTCCCGCCGGTGCCGGACGCCGGCGTCCCCGCGAGTGACGCCGTGCCGGTGCCGCTGTCGACGAAGGTCACACCCGCGGGCAACGCGCCGGTGAGCGTCAGCGTGGGCGCCGGGAACCCGCTCGTCGCCACGGTGAACGTGCCGGCCGTTCCCACGGTGAATGTCGTCAACGCGGCGCTCGTGATCGCCGGTGGGGCCGTGACGGTGAGCGTGAAGCTCTGCACGGCGGCGGTGCCGACGCCGTTGGCGGCGGTGATCGTCAGCGCGTACGTGCCGCCGGTGCCGGCCGCGGGCGTGCCGGCGAGCGTGGCGGTGCCGGTGCCGGTGTCGACAAACGTGACGCCGCCGGGCAGCACGCCGCTCAGGGTGATCGTGGCCACGGGCACGCCGGTGGTCGTCACGGTGAAGCTGCCCGCGCTGCCCACCGCCACCGTGGTCGCGGCCGCGCTGGTGATGGCGGGGGCCTGCTGCACGGTCAGCGCAAAGCCCTGCGTGGCCGGCGCGCCAACGCCGTTCGACGCCGTGATCGTCAGCGCGTAGACCCCGCCCGTCCCCGCCGTCGGGGTACCCGCGAGTGTGGCCGTGCCGTTGCCGTTGTCCGTGAGCGCCACGCCCGACGGCAGGGCGCCCGAGGCGCTCACGCTCGGCGCCGGGAAGCCCGACGTGGTGACGGTGAAGCTGCCCGGAGCGCCGACGGTGAACGTCGCGGCCGCCGCGCTCGTGATCGCGAGGCCCTGCGCGACGGTCAGTGTGAAGGTCTGGACGCTCGGCGTGCCGACGCCGTTGGTGGCGGTGAGCGTCAAGGGATACGTACCTCCGGTGCCACCGGCCGGCGCGCCGGCGATCGTGGCCGTGCCGTTCCCCAGGTCGGCGAAGGTCACCCCCGCCGGCAGGGTGCCCGTCTGCGTGATCGCGGTGACGGTCGGCGTCGCCACGGTCGTGACGGTGAACGTGCCGGCCGATCCGACCGAGAACGTCGTGGCAGTTGCGCTGGTGAAGGCCGGCGACGCGTCCACCGTGAGGACGAACGCCTGCGTCGCCGCACCGCCCACGCCGTTGGTGGCCGTGAGTGACAGCGGGTAGGCACCTCCCGTGCCGGAGGCGGGCGTCCCGGCCAGGGTGGCCGTGCCATCGCCGTTGTCGACGAACGTCACGCCCGTCGGCAGCGCGCCGGTGACGCTCAGCGTGGGCGCTGGGAATCCGGTGGTCGTGACGGTGAACGCGCTGGCGACGCCCAGGGGGAAGGTGCGCACCGCGCTGCTCGTGATCGTCGGCGCCTGCTGTACGGTCAGCACGAAGCTCTGCGTGACGGCCGGCGACACGCCGTTCGTGGCGGTGAACGTCAGCGCGAACGTGCCGCCGGACCCGGTCGGCGTGCCGCTGAGCGTGGCGGTGCCATCGCGGTTGTCGGTGAACGCCACACCAGCGGGCAGCGTGCCCGTGCGGGTGAGGCTCGTGACCGTCGGGGATCCGGCCGTGCGGACGGTGAAGGTGCCCGGCTGGCCCACGGTGAAGGTGGCCGTGGCGGCACTGGTGAACCGCACGCGCGTGCTCGACGCCGGGCCCGCCGCCACCACGCCGCCGACGAATCCAGCGTTGTAGGCCAAGGCGACCGCGTACCTGGAAAACGTTCCGCCCCGGTAGACGTGCAAGAGGGGCGCGCCGCCGCGGCCGGCCGCCGTCACCACTTCTACCCGACCATCGCCATCGAGATCCAAGGTGGCCACGCGGACGCCGCCCGAGGATCCGCCAGGAAATGGGGTGAGGCTCGCAAGCAGGGCCAGCGGCGACAGCTGATAAATCTGTACCGGTCCGTCCCCGGCGCCAGGGGCCACGAGAACCTCCCCCGTCCCATCACCGTTGACGTCGCCCACGGCGACGTGTACCACGCCCCCGGGCCCGAAGGGATACCCCCCACCGAGTCCGGTGAGGTCGCGACCGTTGAGCACACTGACCAGGCCGCCGGCGGCTTGCGCGACCACAACGTCGGCCGCACCGTCGCCGTTGACGTCGCCCGCCGCCACATGGATTCCACCAGTGTAGCCGGCGCCGAATGGCGTAGGCGCACCGAGGGAGCTGAGATCCACGCCACTGAAGATGCGTACCTGGCCGCCGCCCGACTCTTGGGCGGTGAGGATGTCCAGGCGTCCGTCCGCGTTCACGTCGCCCACCGCCACCGACACGCCTCCGGCAAAGCCGGACCCGAAGGGATGACCGCTGCCGAGGTCGGCGGCATCCACCCCGCTGAACAGCCGGACCAACCCACCGCCGGGCCCCATCGCCGTGACGATGTCTGGCACGCCGTCGCCGTTCACGTCGCCGACCGCCACGCGGACGCCTCCGGCGAAGTCCGCGCCGAACGGGAACCCGCTGGCGATCTCGAATCCATCCGCGCCGCTCAGCACCCGGACCGGCGCGCGGCCCGACTCGGGGGCGACCACCAGATCCGGGACGGCATCCGTTGCCAGAAACTGCGGCGAGGACGGGCCGAACCGTGACAACGGGGTCTCGACCTGCTGAGTCCCGGGCTCAAGGCCCGCCCGCTCCGCGCCGAGGCGTGCGAACGCTGCGCACGAGATCACCAACCCGAACACGACGCCCGAGGTCACGACGCGCATGCCACCCTCCACAAAATAAGGCCTGACACGATCGACCGCGACGGGACGGACGCCACGACGACGTGCAGGACCGGCGATGCCTGGGGGAGGCGGAGGCGCAGAGGATACTCCAACTTTGGCCGCGCTCGACGAGATCTGTCCGGGCCAAGCGCCCGTGACCCTCGGGTGGGGCGCCGCACACGCGCGGCGACGGCACGCAAGCGCGCCGAGCCGCGACACAAGGTGGCCCGCTTCGCGGCTAAACAGCGTCGCGAGCGGGTCCTCGGTTCGCGGTCCTCCACGAGCATCCCAGCCGCCGCGCCCGACGTGTGCGAGACGCGCTGACAGCGCCGATCGCGCTCACTCGCTACGGCTTCACGCACGTGGCGCGCGAGATCGGAAGGGTGCAGAAGACGCCTCCTTCCGTGATGGTCTGGTTGCCACCGGCTTCGACGGCCAAGACCTCGAGCTCGTAGATCCGATTGGGCTCGAGGTACTGCTCCGGCACCACGAAGGACGTTTCGGATTTCGACAGATCGGCGTCGAGCGATGTCTTCAGCTTTCCTGGCGGTAGAACCGGCTGGGTGACGTCAACGACGAGCACGTGATAGCCCACGACGTCGACCGGCCCGGGACGGGGGAGGATCGGCTCGGTCACCGCCTCCCACGAGACGACCAACGGCTGCACAGGATTCAAGTGGCAGACTGTTGGCGGATGGGCAATGCGCCAAACGGGCGATCGAGTGGATTCCGCATCATGGCCCGACGGTGGGCTGATTCAGACTCGCCACATCGCGACTAGTCGTTATCTACCCGAGAGGAGGTGCGACGCTCGGCCGAAGCCCGGCAGCGGGTACCCGTAGGAGCCGACAGGCCGGAACGCCCTCGCACGCGAGCGTACCGGCCACGGCAGAAGACCAATCGTGTGTGCATCCGCTGTTGAACGAACGGTGACTGTCCCCGATGGGGGGACCCCCATGGATCGCTTCGCCCGAAGAGCGTCGCTCTCCGCGTTGGTGCCCCTCTCAGTCACGATCGCGCGCCCGTTCGGCCCTCGTCGCGCCGCCCTGAAACACGGTGTTCGCATTCGTCTGAATCAACCAGAGCTCGCTGCCGTTTCGCGCAACGAACACGTCGTACGTCGGGCCACCGAATGCGATGGTGCCAGTGCAGCCGTCCTCGACCGTATAGCTGCCGACGCTGGGAGGCGGGCGCACGATGGTGCCGTTGATGCTCACGGTGGCGGCCGGCACAGCCAGCGTGCCGTCGCCACTGAAGTCGATGAGCTCGAGGATGGCCTTGGGCTGCGGGACCCCCGCGACGATGTTGAACCCTCGAGCGGTGAAGACGTAGCGGCCGCGCAACGTGTTGAGGGAGCAGCCCTTCTCATCGTCTGCCCGCGCGACGCTCGTCATACTCAACACGACGACCGCCGCCGTGAGGCCCTGCCGAATCAGCTTCTTCATACGTTCACTCCTTCGAGTCTTCATCCGTTCACTCCTTGGATCGTTCAGAACGCCTCCGCACTATTCGAACCGCTTCCCGGCGGCGGTGGCACAGCCGGTGCCGATCACGTTGTCGTTGAGATCACGGACTTCGATCATGGAACTCGATGCAAACTCTTCGCCCCCAGCGAAGAGGTCGAGGGCCGCCGAGACCTTCTGGGAGCCAAGGAGGATGCCGCTCGCGGTGTACCGGTAGAACGTGAACGCGAACGAGTAGTCCTGCCAGCCGTGTTCGCGCCGCCACACTCCGTGGCCCGGGCTACGCAGTGCGGGACTCGCACCCGGGCCAATCCCGTACTCCGCCATGGTGCCGCCTTCGTTGAAGGTGAACAGGCCCGCCAGAGAGGGGAACGGATCGCCCGTCTGACAGTTGCGGGGCGTGACGATCGTGCGCCATACGCCTCGGATGGTCTTAGCGTTGGCCGTTGAAGACTGCGATTGTCTCTCAGGCCCGCTCTGAGCGGACGCCAGCGGCCCCGCGAGCGTCAAGGCGGATACCAACGTGAACGCGATCGTCAGTGGGTGCTTCGTCACTATGTCCTCCCGCTCGTTTTTGATGTCTCGACATGACCTACGGATGGCTTCGGACCACGCCCTTGCGCCATCGAGCGCGACACGGACTCATCCGCATCGAGGTGCGCCTACTCATACAGGCGGAATCGAGTAGCCGGAAGTGCAAGCGATCGAGTGGCGGTGCCTCCTATGCGTCTGGTTGCAGCATCACACGGAGGCGTGTGTTGCACATGTCGAAGAGGATTTCCGCCTGTATCAGTGTCGAGACCTCGATACGCCGGCTCGTGCGATCAAGGGCGGGCCATCCCTCGAATCTGGCGGGTGATCCCGTGCGGACCGGATAGACTCGCGGGAGTGACCCAAGATGCAGACCTGACCGGGTTGCTGCGAGCGTGGAGCGACGGCGATGCCGGGGCCCTGGAACAGTTCGCGCCCCTCGTCCATCGCGAGCTTCGGGCCATGGCTCGCCGGATGCTTGCGGGCGAACGCCTAGCCATCGGTTGGCAACCGACCAATCTCGTGGGGGAGTCGTACGTTCGATTGCTCGACTGGCATGCGGTGCACTGGCAGAACCGGGCGCACTTCTTCGCGACGACCGCCCAGATGATGCGGCGCGTGTTGGTGGACGCCGCACGGGCACGACAGGCGGCCAAGCGCGGTCAAGCGGTCGAGGGTCTCTCACTCGAGGCCGAGGAGGTCGCGGCGCCGACACCTGGCGTCGATGTCGTAGCCCTGAACGACGCCTTGGCTGAACTGGCAGCACTTGATCCGCGGCCGAGCCGCGTCGTCGAGCTGCGATTCTTCGGGGGCTTCTCGGTCGAGGAGACCGCGGAGGCACTGGACGTGTCTGTGCGCACCGTCATCAGCGACTGGAATACGGCGCGTGCCTGGCTGCATCGTGCGATCATGAAACGAGATCGAGGGTGACTACCGAGCGATGGCGCGTCCTGTCGGACTGGCACAACGCGTGGCTGGCTGCGACCGCTGACGAGCGCCTGCACCTACGGGCCGCGTTCGCCTCCGAACACCCGGAGCTGCTCTCGATGGCCGACGAACTCACCGACTCCAGCGACGCAGTCGATGGGTTTCTCGAGACTCCCGCCCTGGCCCTCGCCGCCCGGGACCTGGCGGAGGACGAGCCCCAGCTGCCTGAAGGCACGCTGGTCGGACCGTACCGGATCGTCGCGCTCCTGGCTCGTGGCGGTATGGGGGACGTCTACCGCGCCACCGACCCGCGGCTTGCTCGAGACGTCGCGGTGAAAACCCTGATCGGCGCCATTTCGGGTGATGGGCCACAGGTCGATCGGTTCCTGCAGGAGGCGCGCATCACCGCCTCGCTCGACCACCCCAACATCGTCAAGGTGTTCGACGTGGGCGTGGCGAACGATCGTCCGTACCTGGTCGAAGAGCTGCTCGAAGGCGATACCTTGCGCGCGGCCATCGCCCGGGGTCCAGTCGCCGTGGAGAAGGTCCGTGACCTCGCGGCCGCACTGGCGAGCGGTCTCGTCGCCGCGCACGCGCGAGGACTGGTCCATCGCGATCTCAAGCCGGACAACATCTTCCTCACCACGTCCGGCACCGCGAAGATCCTGGACTTCGGCATCGCAAAGCTCGCGCAGGATCCGGCGCTGCCACGCGGCCTCGCCACGCTCACGGGTGTGATCCTCGGCACGGCCGGCTATCTCGCACCCGAGCAGGTTACGGGCGGTCCGGTCGATGCGCGAACGGATCTGTTCGCGCTGGGGTCCATTCTGTTCGAGCTCATGACGGGCCAGCGTGCCTTCGCGTGCGAGCACACGATCGACACGTTGCACGCGATCGTCCACGACGAGCCGCCTGACGTGCTCCCGCTCGATACAGCACTGACCGCCATCGTCCGACGTCTGCTCGCCAAGGCCCCGGACGCGAGATTCCAGTCTGCAGCAGATGTTCTCTGGGTCCTGGAGCAGATCGACACGCCCCACGGGCGAGTGGAGTCGTCACGCGTGACGCTGGGCAGCCGCCGCCTCGGCATGGGAAGATCCTGGGCGATGGCGGGTCTCGCCAGCGTGGCGCTCGTCCTGCTGGCACTCATTGGTGCGTGGCTCCGCCAACGGGCACCGATCCCGTCCGTTGGGCCCAGCCTCACGCAGTTCACGTGGTCGCTTCCAGCGGGCACGGCACTCGACTCCGCACCGGTCGTCTCCCCCGACGGGCGCCGCTTCGCGTTCACGGCCGTCAGCAACGGCGCGACGCCACGCCTGTTCGTGCGGGCGCTCGACTCGCGCGATGCCGTCGCCATCGATGGGACCGACGGCGCGAAGCAACCGTTCTGGTCGCCCGACGGCACAGCGCTCGGGTTCTTCGCCTCCCGCAAACTGATGAAGGTTGTCGTCACCGGCGGCGTGCCGGTCGTCGTCTGCGATGCACCGGACGCGCGGGGCGGCACGTGGAGTCCCACAGGGACGATCGTGTTCAGCCCCAACCTGATCTTCGAGGGACTCGCCAAAGTGTCGGCGGACGGCGGCCCGGTCGCACCCGTCACGTTGGTTGACGTGGATCGCGGGGAGAACTCGCATCGATGGCCCGTCTTCCTGCCGGACGGCGTGCACGTGCTCTTTCACGTGCGGGCTAGCAGCGATGAGCGGCGCGGCGTGTACGTCGCACGCATCGACCGGCCCGCGTCGAAGCCTGGTGCGCCGCTCTTCCCATCGGAATCGGAAGCCGTGTTCGTCCCGACTTCCGGTCCTGAGCAGGGCGTGTTGCTGTCCACGGCCAACGGCCAGCTGCAGGCACGGCCCTTCGACGCGGCTGCGCTCACACTCGTCGGAGGTCCGCGCACGCTGCCAGTGACCGTCGGGGCGAACACGCCGTATCACGCGGCGATGCTGAGTGCATCGGCCGACCTGCTCGCCACGGTGGCGACGCCGATGCCGGCTGGCGTGCGACTGGGCACCGTCGGACGAGACGGGACAGGCCTGCGACTATCGTCGCGCCGACAGCAGAACTGGCCGCGGGTGTCGCCGGACGGACGGCGAATCGCCCGGAACATGATGGATCCGGCGCTCGGCAATCCCGACGTCTGGGTCGAGGACCTCCTGGACGGCAGCCTCGTACGTGTCACCACCGCGGCCGGTAACGAGATCCTTCCGGTGTGGTCTCCGGATGGGCTGCGGTTGGCGTACGGTTCGGGCAGCCTGACCGACCGCCGACTGAGCATTGCGGCGGCCGATGGCACCGGCGTCGCCCAGGAGCTCCCCTGTCCCGGTCCGTTCTGCGAGCCGACCGACTGGTCGCCGGACGGCCGCCATCTCATCGTCAACACACGACAGGCCATGACTGGGGCGCGCGGCGATGTGTGGCGCGTGTCACTCGAGAGCGGCGGGGTGAGCGAGGCAATTCTTGCGGGGCCGTTCCCTGAGTACCGACGCGCGGATCTCGCCGGACGGCCGGTGGCTGGCCTACGTCTCGGAGGAGACCGGCCGCGCGGAAGTGTCGGTGCGCGCGATGTCCGGCCCGCCGAGACGTCTCGTGGTCTCCAACAGCGGCGGCAGCCAACCCGTGTGGCGCCGTGATGGACACGAGCTGTTCTACGTCGATGTCGAAGGCCGTCTGCGTGGCCGACCGGTTGCACGCCAGGCGCGCGAAGCGCTCACGCTCGGTGCTGCCGTCGCGCTGGCCGTGCCGCTCATCGGTTCAGGACACTGGAGCACGCAGTACAACGTGTCGCCCGATGGGCAACGCGTGTACTTCATCGACCAGACGCCGGCGCCACGGCCGAAAGATATCGATGTCGTGCTCGGCTGGCGCGCGCTCCTCAGGTGAGCGGGGTGCGCTCCGCTAGGTCTTACAGGTTGGCGGGCGCGTCGCTCCCGAAACACGGCGATGTGGCTTTCTTGACGCTGGCGGGCAGCCCATTCTCTACCCTTCGCGACTACTCGATACCATTGACTTCATCAGCGGCAGGAGAACGTCGGCAATGCCAGTGGGCCGACCGACTGGCAAAGGGCGCCGGGCCTGAGTGGATGGTGCTTGAGGGTCATTGGCTTGCGCGGAAGAATGGCCGGCCGAGTCGGCCGGACCCTCATTCAGTCAGTCCTCAGTAAGGCGTTGGCCGTACACGGTGCTGTTCCCTTTCGTACAGCCACTGCATCGAGGGAGGCCGAAAAGTGGTGTGCGTCGGTGGCCGTCCCATAGTCGCCTCGCGCGGCCCGACTGGCCAGAAGGCCCGTGACGCGGCAGCTGCAAAGGCCAGAGCCGTACACGACAAGCCCGGTTCACGCACGAGGGAGCTACAGATGAGTGACATGGACAACATCAAGGTCGGGCACGGATACGTCGACGCGCTCAGCAAGGGCGACATGACGACGGTCGGACAGTTGCTCGCCGACGACGTGGTGTGGCATCAGCCTGGGATGAGCCATCTCTCCGGGACCTATCGAGGCAAGAAGGACGTGTTCCCTCACCTGGGCAAGTTCATGGCATTGAGCAACAACTCATTCCGGGTCGACCAGGTCGGTACGGTGATGGCGAACGGCAACCTGGTGACTGCGAACCTTCACTTCATCGCCACGAGGCCAGGCCGGACCCTGTCGATGGACGGCATCGACGTGATGCGAATTGAAGGTGGTCAGATCCAGGAGATGTGGTTGTTCTCTGGCGACCAGGCGGCCGAAGACGCATTCTGGAGCGCTTAACGGTTCGTCACTACTTCGTCAGGTGTTGGCGGGCCTGAGCTGATCGATTCCCCTGGTACTTTGCGCCGCGCGATCCGGCGAGTCTGGCGCGGGAAGGCGGCGGTCGCGTGTCGTTCGGCGCCCGTGCCGAGCGCATCACGACTACGGCCAGGGCGCAACGAAATCGAATGGCGCGAACCTTCCGATCCTGCTGAAGTCCCGCGTGTTCGCGGTCACAAGGACACAACCCGTCTCTCGACAGGAAAGGGCAAGGAGCACATCGTTGGCGAAGGCCTTCGACACCCGGGCGAGTTCGAGACCCTCGTCGCGTGCCATGGCCGCGAGCACGTCCCCCGACTGATGCCATGCCGCTGGAGACGGCGTGACTATCCGGCCCACGCGCTCGTAAACACCCAACACGTGACGCTCGAGCTTGCGCCGATCCGCTGGCAGTCGAGTACCGGCTCGGAGTTCCTGCGCCACCACAACACTCAGGTACTCGAAGGGGGCGCGGGCCTGATGAAACTCCTGCAGACTCGCATTGGCCCCGCGATCGCGGAACGCATTGATGAAGAGTTGCGTGTCCAGGACGTATTTCCTCGACGCTCCCTTCATTCGGCGGGGTCCGACGAGGCGATCTCAACGCCCAGCATGGCGCTGGTGCCGCGAATCAGGTCGCGCTGGAACACCACCATGTCCAGCGCGCGCTCGATCGTCTCGGTCGCGGTGGCGGCGCCCAGGGCGCGCTGCGCGGCCTTGAGCTTCGTCAAGGGCAGACGGTACGTGCGTGACACTCGAGGTTCGCGTGCTCGGCGGCGCGGTTCGGTCGTCGTGGTGGCCATGAAGCCAGTGTATTGACGAAAGAAGAAAACTGTCAATACATGGCCCGCGCCAGATCGCGGACCCTGGCTGTGCCGACTCCCGTGTAACGGCGTAGTGGCTTTCTTGGGTCCTGGCCGCCAGGCAAGAGCGTGCCTTCGCGACGCGTCGTTTCCTCGGACAGCCTGTCCCCGGCAAAGCCCGGCAAACCATGGATGGCCCCACACCGTTCCGAGGGATGACTCCATGCGACTCGACCACACGAGGAGCCGCTCGAAGCACGTGGAAGCGACCTTCCTCGAGGGCGTCGTGAGGCCCACGGACGCGGCCAGACGGAGTGTCAGTTCTGTTCGTCGGCGAAGTCGGCCTGCCAGTGGCTGCCGTCGCAGTAGGGCTTGTTCTTCGAGCCGCCGCAGCGGCACAGGGTGAGGTGTCCGACCGGCGCCTCCTGATCTCTAGCATCGCCCTCGAGGGCGATGTCGCCCGCCACGGCATACGGCCCATTCGTGGTGACTGTGATGGCTGGTGGCTGCAAGCGAGCGGGGCCTGGCACGCGGTCGATTGAGTAGCTGAGGGCCCCAGACGGACACGCGTGCACCCGGTCGATGATGGCCTCGACCTCGGCGCCGTCGGGGTCGATCCACGGCTCGTTGCCGTACTTGAACACGGACGGCAGGCCGTCGGTGCAGTATCCGGCGTGTGCGCACATGCGTCGGTTGTCGTGGACGGTGATCCGCCTGCCACGGTAGTCGTCGCGCCGCTCGCCGGCAGGCTCCGACAGGCGAGCGTCCGAGAAACCGTTGCGGGCGTGCGTGCCATCGCAGAACGGTTTGTTCGCCGAGCCGCCGCAGCGGCAGAGCGCCACGACTGGCTTCCGCGGCAGGTCAGCGCCGCGCGAGTTCCGGAGCGAAGGCAGATCCGTCACGAGGTACGGTCCATTCGGCGTGCACGTGATCGTCGGTCGATTGCCCATGAGTCCTCCCGCCTTCGCCATTGTGTCCCCACCCGGTGGCCGGCCACGCGAGTTCTTGCTCCTCACTCGAGCGGCCGAAGCTCCTGGAGCATCGTCGGCACGAGCTCGCTGACGGTCGGATGGATATGCACGGCCCGCGACACGGTGGTGTACGGCGCGCCGGCATACATGACATCCAGGAGCGAGTGCACGATCTCGTCGCCGTTGATACCGAAGACGACCGCGCCGAGGATCCTCTCAGTGTCGGCGTCCACGATCGCGCGCATGAAGCCGGCGGTCTCGCTCATTTCTTTCGCGCGGGCCACCTTTGCCATCGGCCGGTGGCCCACCAGCAGACGTCGTCCCGACGCCCGCGCCTCGGCCAGGCTCATGCCGGCGCGGCCCACCGGGGGATCCGTGTACAGCGCGTAACACGGGATGCGATCGGTGAGCCGCCGAGAGCCGCCATTCAGTAGGGTGTCCGCGACGACCTCGTAGTCGTTGTAGGCCGTGTGTGTGAACGCCCCTCGGCCGTTGCATTCGCCGAGCGCCCAGATACCCTCGATATTGGTCCGGCACTGGTCGTCCACCGTCAGGAACCCGCGCGCGTCGACCGCGAGCCCGGCTGCGGCCACGCCGAGGTCGTCGGTGTTGGGCCGACGTCCCACCGCGAAGAGCACGTGGCTGCCGTCGATGGCCGGCGCGCCCGCCGTGCAGTCGACGCCGACGCGAACCCCGCCTGGCGACGGTGCGACGTCGATGCACGTCGCGTTCAGCCGGAAGGCAATGCCTTCGGACTGAAGGACCTCGAGAAGCCCGGCGCACACGTCCTCGTCTTCGCGTGCGATGAGGCGGGGGCCACGTTCGACGACCGTCACTCGGCTCCCGAAGCGTCGGAAGATCTGGGCGAACTCGAGTCCGATGTAGCTGCCGCCCACGACCACGAGGTGCTCGGGCAGCGTGTCGAGGTCGAGAATGGACGTGTTGGTCAGAGACGGCACGGTCGAGGCGCCAGACGCCTGCGGCAAGGCCGCCCGAGCGCCGACGTTCACGAACACGTGCGGCGACTCGAGTGTCTCGCCGTTCACCTCGACCGCATGTGGCCCGGTGAGGCGCGCGTGGCCCTCGATCACCGTGAGATTCGGCGTCCGCTTCAACCAGCTCTCGACGCCCTGGCTCGACTGCCGGACGATGGCGTCCTTGCGCGCCTTGACCCGCGTCATATCGGCGCGCACGTCTCCCCCGACGGAGAAGCCGAATTCGTCCCCGCGCCTGGCCATGTGGATGGCGCGTGCGCTGGCGACGAGTGTTTTCGTGGGGATACACCCCACGTTCACGCAGGTGCCGCCAAAGCGCTTGCGCTCGATGATCGCCGTCTTGCGGCCCGAAGCGGCGAGCCGGGCGGCCAGCGACGGACCAGCCTGCCCCGTGCCGATCACGATCGCGTCGTAGCGGGTGGGCATGTCTGCACTGCTCCTCTCTTGGTTCGGGGTTGGATGCTCGGCGACCGCACTCGGTGCCACGCATCGTGGCATGCCCGCGGCAAGCCGATTGCGCCCAATGGGCGGTCGCCTCAAGGTCAGGATGGGACCGCGCCGATAGGAATCACGAGCAGGGTCTGGAGGGTGACAGACCCCGTGATCAGACGCTGGCCGCCCCACGGCTGAGGCGTTGTGTGCGGGTGGCTTGCGCTGCTGCCGCGGCACGACGCGTTTGAAGATCTATGTGTCTAGCCTCAATTGAATCGCCAGTTGTTACCTCGGGATCAACGGCGAAGGGAGGTGTCAGGCCTCCCCTACGCGACATCCTTGCGGACGTGCTTCGCGAGCACGTCGTTGATGAGCGTCTGATACCCGACGCCCTTGCGGCGCGCGGCCTTGCGGAACTGCTCGAGCACGCCGGCGTCCACGCGGATCGCGATCAATTGGCGTGGGGCGTCCCCGATGGGTGGCCGGCCCACCCGGCGCATCACCCCGAGCTGGGCGGACGACGCCTCCGGGATGTCGCTGCAGTCAATCTTGCGCGTCGTACGCCGCGCGCTCCCGCCGGCTCGCCCGGCGCGCACTGATGAGGCGGATTTTCTCGGCATTGTCGTCACCCTTCCGCACGGCATAGGCCACCATCAACACCTGACCTTCAATGTCACGGCCCAAGCGGAGGAACCGTGCTTCGGCTGCCGAGTGCGACAGGTCGGGGCCATCCAACGCGGCGGGATCCGCGAACACCGTGGCCGCGACGTCGAACGTGACGCCGTGCTTGTCCGCGTTGACCGCAGCTTTCCGCGGATCCCACTCGAACACTCATTGAGTATATACGGAATACGAGATGCTGGCGGGTGACGGACCGGGAGGCCGTCCACCATGCCTCATGCACGTCCCCGCAAGCGCAGGCCCGCCCCGAAGCGTGTGCTGGCGCTTCCCGACCTCGAACAGGCCAAGGCAGCGGTCCTGGCGAGCCTGATGTCGACCAGCGGCCAACGCACGTACGACCATGCCATCCGCGAGTTCGTCGGCTGGTACTGCTCAGAGCCGCGGTTGGCCTTCAACCGTACCGTCGTCCTCCGCTATCGGATTCACCTCGAGCAGCAGCACTACGCGCCGGCCACCATCAACCTGCGACTTGCGGCCGTGCGGCGCGCCGCGTACGAAGCCGCGGATGCCGGACTGCTCAGTCCGGAGCTGGCGGCGGGCATCCGCCGCGTGAAGGGCTTGCGTCGGATCGGCGTGCGACTCGGCAATTGGCTCACGCTCGAACAAGGGCGACGGCTCGTGACGACCACGACGCCGGCGCCGTTGCGCGAACAACGAGACCACGCGATGCTCGCCATGCTGATCGGGTGCGGTCTCCGTCGCGGCGAACTCCTCGGCCTGCAGCTCGACTCGATTCAACAACGAGAGGACCATTGGGTGAGCGCCGACCTCGTCGGCAAGGCGGGTCACGTTCGGACAGTGCCCATTCCCGGATGGGTCAAGGCCGCCATCGACGTTTGGACGACCGCCGCCGGGATCACCGACGGCACGGTCTTCCGAGCGATCAACAAGCACGGGCGCGCCTGGGGCGACGGTCTGACCGCCAAAGTGTTGTGGGACGTGGTGCGCGCTGCGGCGAAGCGCGCCGGCATCGAGAAGCTGGCGCCGCACGATCTGCGGCGCACGTGCGCTCGTCTGTGCCACCTGGCCGGCGGCGAACTGGACCAGATCCAGTTCCTCCTCGGGCACGTCTCCATCCAGACAACCGAGCGGTACCTTGGCTGCAAGCAGAGGCTCAGGCACGCCGTGAACGACCGGCTGGGGATCGAGCCCGACGCGGCATGATCGGACCGGCGAGGGCGGGTCCAAGATCCGCCCTTCGCGACGAGTCGGGAGTGTTAGCTCGGCCGTTCGCCGGTGGGACGCGACGAGGAGTGAACGCACGCTGTCGAACTCTCCCTACCTCGCGTGCGTACCTGGTTCGACTCGCATCGTCGGTAAGCGGTCACGACGCCGAACTGGAAGGCCTCGACTCGACCGCCAGAGCGCTGGCCCGGGTCGACACGCTAGCCGAGATGACCAGACCTCCGTCGCCAGCGTTCCGCCACGAGGGCGGCGGCTGCCCTTGAGTCCCGCCGGCTGCGAGCTTGCTCACCGCCGCTCCTCGCGTGGTTCCGCTTATCGCCGATAATCAGCGTCGAGGAGCGCCCATGCGACGAATCGTCTGGTCTTTCGTCCTCGCGATGGCAGTGACCCAGTCGTCGCCAGCCGTTCGTTCGCAGTCGCAGGCCGGCGTGTGGGACGGCGTGTACGCCAAAAACGCAGCCGGGGCCTTCGAACACAACGCGTTCCTGGCGCGGATGGCGGCGGGGCGCCCTCCTGGGACCGCTCTCGATATCGGGATCGGGGAAGGTCGAAATGCGTTCTTCCTGGCCTCACAGGGGTGGGACGTGACGGGCTTCGACGCGTCTGCCGCCGGCATCAAGCTCACGGTCGCGGAAGCCGCCAAGCGCCGACTTCGGGTCACGGCGCTTGTGGCGGACGTCGACAGCTTCAACTACGGACAGGATCGGTGGGACCTCGTCGCGGGCCTCTACATGCACGAGATGGTCACCACGAACGCCGCGAAGATCGTCGCGTCGCTGAAGCCGGGCGGCGTGTTGGTCGTCGAGGGCATGCAGTACGGCGCCATGGGGACCGGCGTCGGGGGGAACGCGTACGGCCATCGACCGAATGAGCTCTTGCGCGCCTTTGCGGGGTTGCGGGTCGTGTTCTATGAGGAGGCGTTGGCCCCACCCTACTGGATGCCTCGGTCGCCGGCCGTGCCAATCGTCCGATTCGCGGCGACTCGATGAACCTCAATCTATTTCGTGGGAGTCCACGAACCTGCGGCACGCGTGGGCTTCGTTCGACCAGCCCGACTACACACTTCGTGACAGATCAGGAGTTGAGACGGGCGGGAGATACCTGTGGCCGGAGCCTCACAGGCTGGGCGTGTCGCCGTGACAAAATGGTCCGATCTGAGGCGCCGTGACCCTGCCCGTAGACCCGTCTGCTCCAACGGATTTCGATTTCTATGTCGGCAGCTGGCGCGTGCGGCACCGCCGATTGAAGGACCGACTCGTCGGTAGCACAACATGGGAGGAGTGTGACGGGCGCTGCATCGTGACCAAGCTTTTCGGCGGGTTCGCCAACGTCGATGACACCATGCTCGAGATGCCGTCAGGCACGTACCGCGCGTTGGCTCTCCGCGCGTTCGACCCCAAGACGTCGACGCGGTCCATCTGGTGGCTGGACTCCAGGGACCCTCGGTCGCTGGGGGTGCCGGTGGTTGGCCGCTTCGAGGACGGCGAGGGAACGTTCCTCGCGAACGAGACGCTGTCAGCGCAGCCGATCGCCGTGCGATTCCGGTGGACTCGCGTCCATTCGCCGTCGCCGCATTGGGAGCAGGCGTTGTCAGCCGACGGTGGTAGGACCTGGGAAGTGAACTGGACGATGGACTTTCAGCGGGAATGAAGGTGCCCGGGCGTCGGCGCCTTCCCTGTCTGAGCCGAACTTCCGACTGACCCTAGAGGGGCTTTCTGGAGTTCCTCCGCTTCAGGATCGCCGCTTCGCGACTTTTCAGGATTTGAAGCCGGCCGAATCGATAAGTTGGGATAGCGGACGCCGGATCTAGTCCTCGCGGTGGGCCTCCAGCACCTCGTTGACGACCATCTTGGACCGACGCGCCGGCACCGCGCTATCCTTCGGGACTGCCTATGCCCAACGTGGACCTCCTAAGGACCGATCGGTTCCCCCGCGCCTCGCGGTACCACCCGGCGTGGATCGTGGCAGGCGCCAGTGGCGGGGCGAACGCGCTGTGGCTGACTGAGTGGCTCACCGAAGCGCTGGAGCTCAGCCCAGGCATGCGGGTCCTTGACCTGGGGTGCGGGCTTGCGAGTTCCTCGATCTTTCTGCACCGCGAGTTCGGGGTACAGGTGTGGGCGACCGACCTCTGGTTCGACGTATCGACTACGCGCCAGCGTGTACGCGACGCCGGCGTGGAGAACGGCGTCTTTCCCATTCACGCTGATGCGCGGGCCCTGCCCTTTCCCACCGAATACTTCGACGCCGTAGTGAGCGTCGACTCGTTTCCGTACTACGGGACCGATGACACGTACTTGAACTACCTCGCGCGGTTCGTCCGACCCGGAGGTGCGATCGGCATCGCGGGGGCTGGGATGATCCAAGAGTTCGCCGGCCACGTCCCGGATCACCTTCAGGGCTGGTGGGAACCGGGCCTCTGTTGCCTGCACTCGGCGCCCTGGTGGCGCCATCATTGGGAGCGGTCGGGCATCGTGTCCGTGGAGCTGGCCGACGCGCTGCCCGACGGATGGCGCTACTGGCTGGCGTGGCAGCGCACCGTCAGTCCCGACAATCACGCCGAGATCCAGGCGGTCGAGGCGGACGGCGGCCGTTGGCTCGGCTACGTGCGCTCGCTCGGTCGTCGACGGCCCGAGGTGAAGCTGGAGGAGCCCATCATCGCTGTTCCGTCGACGTACGCGAGGCAGCCGCTCTTGCGAGAGCCGTAACAATGGTCTCTGCGCGCCACCGACCAGCGCTCGATGGTCGGTGACGAATCAAGGCCGCCGCTTCGAACGTCGACGTAGCGGGGCTACGAGCGGTCTTGGGCTGCGCCTGCCGCGCGAAGGGTGATGGGCCTGCGGATCGACGAAAGCCTTGTTGGAAGTCGAGTGTCCGCTGTGAGACTAGCGACGAGCGTCACCGATGCGGCCATGCTCGCCGGGTTGGTGGATCGGTCGCGCGCGGGCGACGGCGACGCGCTCGACGGCTTGGTCGGCGCCCCGCAGCACGATGTCTATCGGCTTGCCCTTCGCATGACGTCCCACCTCGAGGACGCGGAAGACGCCACGCAAGAAGTGCTGGTGAAAGTCATCACGCGGCTCGAGTCGTTTCGCGGGGAGGCCTCGGTGCGCACGTGGGCCTATCGCATTGCCGTGCACCACCTGCTCGATCGCCGAAAGAGTCCGGTGGAGACGCTCGCGCTCGACTTCGGTCGGTTCGGGGCCGACCTCCTGGACGGGCTCGCTGCGCAGCCCGATCCCGATCCCCTCCTCGCGGAAGAGGTGAAACGCGGCTGTACCCTCGCGATGCTGACCTGCCTCGACCGGGACCATCGCCTCGCCTTCGTACTCAGTGACGTCTTCGATCTGTCACACGCCGAAGCGGCGGATCTGTGCCAAGTGTCGACCGAGGTGTACCGCCAGCGCATCTCGCGCGCGCGTCGCGCGCTCGAAGCGTTCACGCGGAGCTACTGCGGGCTCGTGTCATCGCAGGCGCCGTGCCGCTGCGATCGGCGGGTCGCGCGTGCAGAAGCGCTCGGCCGCCTCAATCGCCGTGTATTGACGCTCGCGCAGCATCCGGCCGACGGCGTCGCGGTCGCGATGGCTGAGATGGACGCGCTCCACGAGAGCGCGCGCGTGATGCGGCTGCACCCTCCCTACGTCACGCCGGCTCGGGTCCGAGAACGACTGCGTGCGACGATCGCCGGGTTCGGCGGATCGCGTGCTGGCGCCGCTGGATAGCGAGATCGCGACCAGTCATTTCCCAATAGTGCCCACGAGGCGCCGGCTTCGACCCGTCTCAATGCCCAGGGGAGAGGCGTGCGGTATCTCGCGAGCGCTGCGAGAACACTGTCAGCTCGGCCACGCAGAAGCCGCACCGGGCGATCCTATTCCTGGGGTGCGGGACTCAGGGTCGCTCCGGGCCGCCCAATCGATCAGTGGCGCGCGCCTTTGCCCATGGAACAGCCGCAGCGGCCATCGCGACGAAGACCAACGAAATCCACCCGAACGGCTGTACCCCAGCGGCGAAGAGACCCGCCGTTGCCAGGAGGTTACAGGCCACGAGCACGAGCGCCGCGGCCGTTCCTGTTCGCCGAAGTGGCAGGGTCAGTCCGGCACCCGCCTGCACCACCCCGAAGAGTCGGACGAGGGCGGGCGCCATGCCAAGGTGGGCGAACACCGCCAGATCCGCCACGCCCCCGGCTACCTTGTAGCCGCCGGACGCGACGCCGAACGCCGCTATTAGCCACGCGCAGACGGTGAGTAGACGTCGCATGTCACTGCCTGAAGCGCGTTTCGAGCAACGCAATCAGCCCGCCGCGCAGCTGGAATTGGTTGGTGCCCGCTCCCTTCCCGCCGGGCAGACCGGGGCTATGGCACGTCCACTCGACAAGCACCGTCTGTGCGCTCACATCGAAGCGATCGACCTCGATGCGCATGTCGGGAAGCGGGTATTCCCATCCAGCCCGCATCGCCGCCCGGATGGCTTCCTTGCCCTCATGCCGACGAGGCGTTCCCGAGAATGGCTCGACGTAGACCGCGTCCTCGCGAAACAGGGCCATCATCTCGGCTTCGGACTGCGCACCTAGTTGCATTGCGGCAAAGAACCTTGCGATAGTGTCAGGTAGTGGTTCAGACATGTCTCAAGAGTCTCCCTCTGTGATGCGTGATCGCCTCGACTTAGCGACGTTGCGTCGAGTGGCACGGGCCGTAGCGGCGGCGCGGCGCGACCCACGGGGCACTCCCTGGGCGCCCCTGCTCGACGTGGCTCAGGGCCTCGACAGCGATGAGGCCATCACGGTGGACTTCAGTGCGTGCGACGTGCTTGGTCATCCGTTGGTCGTGCTCCGATCGCGCCCCGACGGTAGCCTGGCCGGTGTGTTCTCGACGCTCAGCGCCCGGGAACGCGATGTGGTCGGACTCGTGGCCGACGGGCTCAGCAACGCCGCCATCGCTCGCCGATTGCGGATCTCGATTGGCACCACGAAGGACCATGTCCACCACGTCCTCGCGAAAACTGGGTTTCGTCGTCGGACCCAAGTCGTTGCCGCGTGGGTCGCCTCTCTGGGAGCATAGGGAACTCGCGCGCCGGCTGGCAATCCATCGAAAGATGGAGTCGCCCGCCGTGCTCATGTTCGAAGCGCGGCCGAGATGCGAGCGAGGCGGCTCGGATTCGCTTGCATGAAGACACCGCAGATCCGCGACGCGTCGACGGCGAGCAGGATCGCCGTCTGCACCTGATCACCACGCATCACCAACAGCGCCGGGAGACCATTCAGCTCGCGTTCGACCCAATGCAGCCCGTGGAGGCCTTGCGCGCCTGTCGCCGCCACGAACGCGGCCACCTTCGCGGCGCCGACGAGCGGTCGTCCCAGATTCTTCACGCGCCCGAACCGACCACCGTCGGGACCGGCGTCCACAGTCAACAGCACGTCATCCGCCAAGAGCGCGGCAAGCCCGTCGACGTCGCCCGTGCTCGCGGCATCGGCGAAGGCCGCGAGCAGTCGCGCGTGCACATCAGGGGCGACGGATAGGGTCCGACGGGCCGTGGCCACGGCTGCCCGTGCGCGCGTGAGCAACTGGCGACAGGCGGTCGCCGACTTCTCGAGCACAGGCGCGATGTCCGCGTGTCCGAAGTCGAACACGTCATGCAGCAACAGCACGGCGCGCTCAGCGGGCGTCAATCGTTGGAGCAGCACAAGGAAGGCCATCGAGACACGATCCAACGCCTCGACGCGATCGAGGCCGGCATCGCGGAGACTCACCGGCTCTGGTAAGCGGTCGCTTCGGGCCTCCTCGAGCCGTGCGCGACCTGAGCCGAGTTCGTTCAAACAGAGGCGTGTGACGATCGTAAGGAGGAAGGCCCGCGGCACTTCGACCGCGACACGTCGCTCCTGCCACCGGAGCCACGCGTCCTGCACGATGTCCTCAGCCCGATCCATGTCTCCCAGCATCCGGTAGGCCAAACCCAACAGCGCCGGGCGACACGTATCAAACTCGCGAAGGTCGGTTTCCACCGCGGGCTACCTCAGTGTGTCCAGCCACGATCGAAGAACGTCCGCCACCTGGGCGCCCTCGGCCAGAATCGGGAAGTGCTCCTCCCACGGCACGATGACGACCTTGTGGTGGGGCAGAAGCCGTTGGTACCGACCGACGCCCCCGACCAACCGCATCGGATCGAGCTGACCGTACAGGATCAGTGTTGGCGTGCGGGACAACACGGAGACGATCTGCGTGGCCGTGTCCCGCATGAACGCGTCGTCCCAGCCCATGTGCGCAAACAGATCGAGGATGCGATCACGCTTTCGCGAGGTGTCGAATTGCGCGACGAGCTCGGCACGCTCACTGGGAGTGAACGGGCGACGCCACGGGGCGACGGTGGCCACAAGCCAGGGTAACAAGTTCCATCGGCGGTTGGCGGCTCGGACGAACCGGCTCGGCAAGACATGACGGAGCACGAGCTTCACGGGCCACGCACGTCCCGTGAGCGGTATGGGCACCGTGTCGGCGACCACGAGGCCCGCCACGTGATGGTGGAGGCGTGCCGCCGCCGCGAGGCCGAAGGCACCGCTCGAATCGTTCACATAGAAGACGACGTTGCGGAGGTCCAGCGCGAGGCAGAACTCCTCGACGGCTGCCGCGTGGGCATTCAGGCTCCCGTCGAACGCGTCGCCCGGCTCCGATTGACCGAATCCGGGCAGGTCGGGGGCGAGTACCCGACAGTACCCGCTCAAGCCGCGAATCACGCGGACAAATCCCAGCGACGTCGCCGGGGCGCCGTGGAGCAACACGACCGGTCGGCCGGCCCCCTCATCGACATAGGTGATCACGCCTGCGCTCAGACGCAAACGGCGTCGCGTCAGACCGAGGGCCGGTGCGACTCGCTCGATCTGAGGTGTCGTAACGTCCGGGAGGGCCGCCAGTGCGTGCATGCCTATAAGACCATTGATCCTGGCGAAGTGTGACGCGCGGGACCAGAACCCCCGCGGTGACTGTCCCGGCGCCTGTGCCGTGAGGGGCCATACGCGGTCGCGACCGCGGCCCTCTTGACACGGTCGACGTGGCGATCAATATTTAGCCACATGACTGAATATAACGAACGCGCCATGGACGGCGTGTTCTTCGCGCTGAGCCATCGCACACGGCGGCGAATGCTGCATCAGCTCGCCTCGGATCGCGAGTGGCGAGTCACCGACGTGGCCCGGCGCTATCGCGTGTCGCTGCCCACCGTGTCGAAGCATATCGTCGTGCTCGAGCGCGCACGTCTCGTTCGACGACGGGTGGTGGGTCGCGAGCACTTCATCCGTCTGGAGCCCCAACGCCTGGAGTCCGCGGAGCAGTGGCTGACCCACCACCGCGCGTTCTGGACCACCCGGCTAGCCAACCTGGCGACCCTCATGGCGTCGCGACCGCGGAGGACCGAGTGACGGCAACGCACACGCTGGAGGTCGAGCAAGTGGTCCCGGCCCCTGTCGACGAGGTGTTCGATGCGTGGCTCGACCCGGCCGCGCTGAAGGTATGGATGACGCCCGCGCCTGGCATGACGGTGCCGGACGTCGCAGTGAATCCCGTGGTTGGGGGCCGATTCCGCCTCGTCATGCACGACGGCACGCGCGCGATCCCCCACGAGGGCGAGTACCTCACCATCGAACGTCCCAGGCTGCTGGTGTTCACGTGGGTCAGTGAGCCCGCCGGGGACACTGTCGTCACGGTGCGCTTCGAACCGGTCGACGAGCATCGTACCCGTGTGGTGCTGACGCATGACCGGTTCGCCCGTCCGGCGGCCTGCGACGGGCATCGGACGGGCTGGACTCGCATCCTCGCGTCGTTGGCGACCGCCATGACGCGCGACGCCTCACACTGAAGGGAGGAAGCATGGCCGACATCACGCATCTCATCCGCGTCGCTGCGCCGGTAGCCACGCTGTATCCGTTGGTCGCCACACCCGGCGGACTCGCGCAGTGGTGGGCCGAAGACGTCGAATCCAGCGATCCGCTTCACGCACGGCTGGGCTTCTTCAATCGCGCGACGGTCTACGCACTCCGGCTCGATCGCGCAGACGACGCTCGGGCGGTGACATGGGCGTGTGAGTCGGGCCAGGAGTGGGCGGGCACGCGGCTCGAGTTCGAACTCGTCTCCTCGGGCCAGGACACCACGGTGCGCTTCACCCACGCCGCGTGGGCGACGCCGACCGACTACTTTCACAGCTGCAACACCGTGTGGGGCGAGTTGATGTTTCGGCTCAAGAGCGAGGCGGAGGGGCGAGCGCTCGGGCCGCTGTTCGGAAGAACCGCCATGAGTTACTGAAAGGAGCACCCATGTCTGAGAGCCATGTTCGCGTCGTTCGGGAGTTCACGCGTCTGTTCAAGAACGAGCACAGTGTCGACGGCATCGACCATCTCTTCCACCCGGAGTTCCGGAACAATTTTGGGTCGCCTGTGCGACCGGGACTCGCCGGCTTCAAGACGTCGGCCGCATGATGAACACGGCGTTTCCGGACGTGGTCGTGCGCGAGGAAGACCTCATCCTGGGTGGCGACACCGTCGTCGAGCGCTCGGCCGCGCGTGCGACGCACCGAGCGTCGCTGATGGGCGAGCGGCCGACGAACCAGCCCGTGACCTGGACGGAAATTCACATCTACCGGATGAAGGATAGCGGCTCGACCCAGCCCCGCGGATACCGCGGTGCGACGGATCGGTGACCGTGTCTATCCCCATCAGAACCTCCCGCAACGACGAGAAACATCCGAACCCTCTGCATCAGACGTTCTACAGCTATGGAAGACGAACAATTCGCCGGTGGGCCGACGGTGCGCCCGGTCGGGCCGCCTGGCGACGCGAATCCTAGGTTGGTTAGGATCAAGGTGGGCAACTACTCGATCGCCACCGATCTTCTTGGCGATCCCGGTTTGCCGGCGGTGATCCTGCTGCACGGCATTCCCGGGTGGCGAGGGACGTGGCGTCCTGTGGCCCAGTTGCTGGCGACTCGCGCTCACATTATCGCGCCGGACCTCGCGGGATTTGGGGAATCGAGCGCAGCGCCTGCAACGTTTCACGCCGCCGACCACGCCCGTCTCATTGTGGCGTTGATTCGGACCCTTGGCCTGCGGCGGGTCCACTTGGTCGGATTCGACTTTGGCGGTCCGACGGCGGTGATGGTCTGCGCACAGACACCCGAGCTCGTTGCCACGCTGACGCTGGCGGCCACGAACGTGCTCACGGATACCGGCATTCCGCTTCCGCTTCAGCTTGTCCGGCCACCGGTGGTCGGAGACGTGTTCGCCAGACTCTTGTTCGGGCGCACGGGTCTCACCATGATGTGGTTCGCTGCGGTCGCGCGACGCGATCGGTTCCGGCTCGCCGACTATCGCGCGATGCTGCGGTTTCCTCAGGGCGTCACGTCGACGCGGCGTCTCTTCCAGGCGAGCCTTCGCGACCTGCCGGGCCTCTACGGGCCAGTACACGCCGCCCTCAGTGGGATCCAGGTCCCGTGCACCGTGGTGTGGGGCGACCGCGATCCGTTCTTCCCGAGTGCCGTTGGTGAGCGAACGGCCGCGCACATTCCCGGCGCTCGCTTTGTGCAGTTGAAGGGGTGTGGTCACTTCTTGCCAGCGGAGGATCCGGGCGGCTTCGCTCGAGTGGTGGAGGAGCTGGTGTCCGGGAGCACGTTGACGAATCGCCATGTCCCAGTTGGGAGCCGAAGGGGCTCGACGGCGCCGCCGGTCGTGGCCGATGTCGGGTGAAACGCTCCTCGATCGGTGCCTCGCCGCTCACGGAGGGCTCGACCGATGGCGGCAGTTCGGGGCCATCGATGTCGACCTGACAACCTCTGGTCTGGTCTTCGCGACCCATGGTCAACGGTCGCTGCGGACGATGGCCCGAGTGGCAACGCGGGAGCCACTGGTTGTCTTTGTCACCCTATCGGCGATGGCCCCGAGGCGTCTTCCAGAGAGACCGTGTCTTCATCGAAGACGCATCCGGCCGTGTGATGGCCGAGCGGAAGAACCCGCGCGCGCGTCTGGGTCGCGGACTCGTCTCCTCTGGTGGGATGCGCTCGACACGCTGTATTTCGTCGGGTACGCGCTGTCGAACTATGTGCGTGCACCGTTCATGTTCGCGCAGAACGGATTCCACGTCGTGTCGGCGGGTGTCGCCACATTCGGGAGCGGGACGGGGTCGACACTTCGCGTGACGTTTCCGGTGGACGAGCCGACGCACTGCACCATGATGCTTCAGAACAAGAACGCGCTGATTCTCGGCGCCGGTGGCGCCATTGGCTCCGCGGTCGCTCGACGTCTGACAGCTGAGGGCGCCCACGTGTTTCTGGCCGGTCGGACAGAGTCGGTGCTTGAGAGCCTGGCCGCCGAGCTTGATGCGCCCTGGGAACGCGTGGATGGCACTGACGAAGCCGCCGTCTCAGCCTGGGTCGATCGGGTCGCCCGAGAGGCTGGCGGCATCGATGTGGTGTTCAACGCGATTGGTCCGAGGCCGAACGACGCTCACTATGCCACGCCGTCCATGACCATTCCGTACGAGCGGTTTGCGTTGCCCCTGAACCTGATCGTGGGCTCGCAATTCCTCACCGCACGGGCCGCGGCTCGGCACATGGTGCCCCGAGGGCGGGGCGCCATCGTATTTCTCTCAGCGAGCCTGACCGGGCAGTTCATCCCGTACATGTCGGGAATCACCGCCGCCTGCGGCGCCGTGGAAGCGCTCAGCCGAACCTTGGCGACAGAGTTTGGCCCCGCCGGCGTGCGTGTGAACTGCGTGCGCGCGGGAGGGATGCCCGAGACGCGCACCATCGGCGAAACCACCGCGACCATGGCCGCGACGATGGGCGTGGAGACGGACGAGGCGGCTCGTTCGACGGCCACCAACGTGTTGCGGCGGCCCGTGCGCGTCGAGGAAACCGCGGCCACGGTCGCGTGGGTGGCGTCTGACTTGGCGAGCGGCGTGGCGGGACAGGTCGTCAACGTGTGCGCCGGCGCGATCGTGTCACGATAGCCGAAAGCGAGGGGGATGTGCAGCAGGCCGACAGGCGCGCCGACATCTACGAGAGCCACCGTCGCGAGCTCGTGAACTACGCGACCCGGTTGGTTGTACGTGAGAGCGTCGCTGAGGAGCTGACGCAGGAGGCCGCCTTGCGCCTCCTCCAAGACAAGGGGTTGCCCAACGACGAAGGTCAGATCCGGGCGTGGCTGTTCCGCGTCGTCAGCAATCTCGCGATCGATCACCTACGTCGACATAGTACGTGGAAGGAACTGGTGCTCGTCGACGCGCGCGAGCGCGCGATCGCCGATCCCGAGTTCGTGGCCGAATCGCAGCAGATGCGTGGTTCACCCGAGCTGGCGGCTATCGCGCGAGAGCACCTGGCCGTGTGTTTCGCCTGCACGCTGCGTAACCTGCCGCCGCAGCAGGCGGCCGCCCTGTTGTTGCGCGAAGTCTACGGCTTCTCGACCGCGGAGACCGCCGAGTCGCTCGAGGCGACCGTCGTCCAAGTGAAAAACTGGATCCAGCAGGCGCGTCGAACCATGGAGGAGCGGTACGCGCACTCCTGCGCGCTCGTGACGAAGCAAGGTGTGTGTCATCAGTGCGTGGAGCTCGACGGTTTCTTCAACGGGCGGAGTCGCGATCCTCTCGACGGCACCGCGCGCAACCTCGAGGCTCGACTCGCCATCCTCAGGGAGACCCGCGAGGCCGCGCTCGGCCCCTGGCATCGGCGCATGCTGCGCCTCGTCGATGAGGTGCTTGAGGGCGGCGCGCCCAGTGAGCGCGCGCCAAGCGCCAGGCGACCCGAGAGCCAGCAGTAGGCGCGGAAGGAGCATGGTCCCACTCCGAGGACGGCCCCGGGGCGTCCTCGTGGTTGGACTGAACGCCCTGCCCGTCTCCCAACGCGCCAATAGCGAAAGCAGTCGACCGTATGGTCGTTGACGAGACCGACGGCTTGCATGAAGGCGTAGCAGATGGTCGAGCCGATGAACGACAACCCACTCCGTAAGAGGTCTCGGCTGAGGGCGTCGGACTCGGCTGTTCGCGCCGGCACGTCCCGGAGCGTGCGCCAGCTACTGAGCGGGGTTTGCTCCCAACTGCATCGGGTCGCGGTCGCCATGAGTCATATATTGGGAGCTTAATCGTAGCCGTATGGTCTCCTCGCCCGAGCCGTTCCTGACCGTTCGCGCCGTGCAACCGCTGGTCTCCGGCCTGACGGCCATGGGACACGACCCCAAGCCGCTTCTCGCACTGGTGGGTCTCGACGAGTCGACGCTGCACGATCCCGACTTGCGAGTCCCCATGCGCGTGGTGATGTCGTTCATCGCGCGGGCCGTGGAAGCGACCGGCGATGCGAACCTCGGGCTCCACTTGGCGGAGCATACGGATGTCGGATTGGCCGACGTCCACTTCTACGCAATTGTGTCAAGCCCGACGCTCGGGGCCGCCTACGAACGCGTCTGTCGGTATCAGCGACTCATTCACGAAACCAATCTCGTGGCACTCGACACGCAGGGCGAGCGCGCCTGCCTTCGCCACCGCAGGCCAGGAGGGCTTGCCGCCCCTCGCCACACAGCGGAGTTTCTCTTGGCTGTCTGGGTGCGCGCTGGTCGCATCGCTACTGGAACCGATTGGGCGCCTCTTGAGGTGCGCTTCGCGCACGCCGAACCCGAGGACGTGCGCGAGCACGCGCGGTTCTTCCGTGCGCCCGTGCACTTCGCCTGCAGCGAGAACGCGTTCGCGTTGCCAACGGCGCTGCTTGAGACACCGTGCGTCCGTGCCGATCCCGCGTTGCTGGCAGTGCTCGACCGATACGCGACCGACCGGCTTGCGCGGGCACCGCAGACGAATACGCTGGCCGACAGAGTTCGCACGACGCTCGCCGAGCAGTTGGTCGGCACCGAACCTGGCGCAGCACGGCTGGCGGCACAGCTCAAGATGAGCGTACGCACGCTGAATCGGGCGTTAGCGGCGGAAGGCACCACGTACAGAGCCCTGCTCGACCAGCTTCGACACGAGTTGGCGGCCCGCCACCTTGCCGACCATCGCGTGTCGATTGCCGAAGTGGCGTTCCTTCTCGGCTTTTCGGAACTCAGTTCCTTCTATCGCGCTTTCAAACGCTGGAGCGGGCGCACGCCGGTCGAATTCCGGCAAGAACTCCACTCCCGGCACTGATTGAGCCTCGCCGCGCTCGGAATCGGAGTCCAGCCTACGCCGTGGCGCGATCGGACAACAGTTTCGGCCGACGGCGTCAATGTCTTCCGGCCGCTCCTTCCGTATAACCGGTCATGACGTCAGCGTTTAGACGCTGAGCAACGACAAGGAGGCGTCGTGACCTTTTCGGAATGGATTCTCACCAACGGCGAGAACCTGCAGTTCATCCTCTTCTTCGCGGCGCTCCCCGCATTGGCCATCGCTGAACGAATTGCTCCGCGCCGGACAGGGCCAATGGACCGTTGGGTTCGCTGGCCCACCAACTATCTTCTGACCGTCGTCAACGTCCTCGCATTGAGCGCCCTGCCGATGTCATTCATCGGTGCAGCGTTCTGGGCTCAAACGAACGGCTGGGGTGTTCTTCATCAGATTCACCTTCCCCCCGCCGCCCTCGTTGCCGCAAACCTGCTGGTGCGTGGCTTCATCTCGTTCTTCACGCACTATCTGATGCACATGGTGCCGGCGCTCTGGCGCGTGCACCGCGTGCACCACCTCGATACGGAACTCGACGTGAGCAGCACCGTCCGTTTCCACCCGCTCGAGTTCTTCATCGCGCTCGTTCCCGGCGTCCCGATAGTGGTGGCCTTCGGCCTCACACCGTGGGTGCTGATGTGCTATGAGGTGCTGGATGCGGTGGTGAACCTCTGGAGCCACTCCAACGTTCGCCTGCCGCGTACTGTCGATCGTGTTCTCCGGTACCTCGTCGTGACGCCGGACCTTCATCGGGTGCACCACTCGGCATGGAAGCCCGAGACGAACAGCAACTTCGGCGCCGTCTTTCCGATCTGGGATCTGGTCTTCGGCACGTTCCGGGCCAATCCGCGTGACGGGCACGAACGGATGCGGATTGGTCTCGACATCGTGCGCGGCCGCGATGCCCAGCGCCCGCTGTGGCTCTTAGGCTCTGTGTTTTCGAGGCAGCCTGCCGCAACGTCGAACGCGTGCCCAGAGCGCGCTTCCGCACCGAAGGTCGGAGCCGGAGTCCACCAATGAAGATGGCAGGCCCTGAGAAGCGGTTCGTCAACGGCCGTGGCCATAGCCGTGGCGTTGCTGAACGGGCGGTGCAACGCCTTCGCCGCCTGCCGGTCGTACCCGGCTGGACCTACTTGGACGTCGGTTGCGGCAACGGTACGGCGGCCCTCCACGTCGCTGAGACCTTCGGGCTGCCAGTTGCCGGTGTCGACGTGGACTCGGAGCAAATTCGGCTGGCGCGACAGGCGGCTGAAGGGCGACGCGATGTCGTCTTCCTTCCCGCCGATGCCACCCACCTCCCGTTCGAAGATGGCCGCTTCGACATCGTCGCCACCAACAAGACCACGCATCACATTCCGCGATGGCGACAAGCCCTGGGGGAGATGGAGAGAGTGCTGAGGCCGGGTGGGTACTTGATCTATTCGGATCTCACATTTCCGACTTGGCTGGCGACGCGCTTGAGGGCGGTCCTTGGTGGTCGGGCCGGTGTGTTCACCGGCGATGACCTCGACCGCGCCTTTGAGGCACTCGGTCTCGAGAGCGTCTACAAGGCCACGCGGTGGCACTCCTACGAAGCCGTCTTCGTCAAGTGAACCACCCCGGGTTGTTCGTCTGGTGGTATCTGTGGCCTGTGAACGGCGTGGGATTGTCCATGCCCGCGGTGTACGACCCGCGCAGCCTGGCCCTCATCGCGCTGGCGCTGGCGGCGACGGTGACATGCCTGTGGGGGCCGAACACCCTCGCGCGGTTTCGGTACGCGGCCACGCGCGCACAGTCGCCGTTTGGGAGACGCTCGTGAGCATAACGACGGTGGCCTTCGACTGGCGTCGCTACGTGGCGAGTGGTGGGACTCTGACGATCCCCATCCTGGTGTGGAACGTGGCCTGTGCCCGCTACCTGCCCGCGCCATATTCGTCGTCGGGCTTCGATCGGGATGTGCCGTTCGCGCTGCTCCTGAGCGAGAACCTCCTCCGCGTGGCGGTGATTGGACTCCCGTTCTTCGTGCCGTTGGACCTCTCCACGACGGCTCAGCGTAGGCGGTTGGCCCTGTTCGTCGCCGGTGCCGTCATCTACGCTGCGTCGTGGGTTCCCCTGATGGTGGCGCCGTCCGCTGCATGGAGTACCAGTCTCGTCGGCAGCCTGGCGCCGTCGTACACGCCTCTCATTTGGCTGGTCGGTCTGGGGCTACTCGGCGGCCGGCGCGTTGGCCACTGGCCCCTCAGGCGTGGCGTCTACCTGACGCTCGTGGCCGCTTTCGTGACAGTCCACGTGGCCCATGCCGGTGTCGTCTACGCCAGGATCGACGAGAGTGCTCTGAGGCGTGACGGACCACCTATATCAAAGTTTGTGACGTAGGGAAGCCCCCCTCGCCGGCGTCAAAGTAACGTTGACGGCGAAGTGTCGACGAGGCCCGGCTCGCGTTCCTGGTCCGCATTGTTGCTCCGGTCGCCAACCGCGCCAGGTGTGATCACGGAGACCCACGTGTCAGCGCGGCGTCGCCGCTGGTGCCCGTGTAGGTTCAAGCCCCTGAGGGCGTTCCAGAAATCATGGGAGGCCAGTCCACTGCTCGGGTGTCCAAGAGTCGCCGGCCGCCATCAGCAGGCCCAGGTGCAATGGGGTGCAAGGCGCCACGGCAACGCTGGCATTCATGGCAACCACGGCAACGTCGTGTCTGTAAGTTACAGAATCAAAAGGGCTGGCAGAGTTCGAATCCCACCCTCTCCGCCATCACAAACCACTGAAAATAAACAGGTTAGTCGATCCAATAATCTGACTGCACCTGCCGCCCTCGTTCTTCGCCCCACCTTTCGCGCTTCAAAACCCTCAAGAATCGCCCTGTTTCCGCGACGACGGGTCCTGTTCCACCCACGTAGTGGCGCGTCGTTCGACACCGCACGGCGTCCGATCCCCCGGCGACCTCAAACGACGCGCGGCCTCTGTCCAGCATCCTCGGTCATCGCCCGTTCATCGCGGCCGTGGCACCGTTCCCCTCCCGCGCTACGGCATTGCGTGCGGCCGTCGCAGTGCATGATGGGCTGGCGCGAGAATCATTGGCGGGCTGTCAGGCATGAGGATCTTGCTGGTTGAAGACGAACCGCGCGCAGCACAGGTGCTCTCCAAGGGCCTGCGCGAACAGGCGTACGCCGTCGATGTGGCCCGCGACGGAGACGACGCGTTGTACAAGGCGTCGATCACGAACTACGACGCCATCGTGTTGGACGTCATGCTGCCAGGGATCGACGGGTTCACGGTGTGCCGAGAGCTTCGCGCGCAGGGGTCGCATGTTCCGGTGCTGATGCTGACGGCGCGCGACGCCGTCGACGCCCGCATCACCGGCCTCGACAGCGGCGCCGATGACTACCTGGTGAAGCCCTTCGACTTCGGGGAACTCCTGGCGCGTCTGCGCGCGGTCATTCGGCGGGGCCAGGCGCCGCAGCGCCCCTCCGATGTGACGCTCGGAGACCTGCGAATCGACCTGCGTGCCAGGCACGTGACCCGTGGACGCGAACGCCTGGCGCTCACCACCCGCGAGTTCGCGCTGCTCGAGTTCCTGGTGCTGCACGAGGGGCAGGTCGTCGGCCGCGGCGAGATTGCCGAGCATGTCTGGGACACCGCCTTCGAGTCGATGTCGAACGTGATCGACGTCATGATTCAACGGCTGCGCCGCAAGATCGATCCGCCCACGGGTCCCTCCTTCATCGTCACGCGCCGGGGCGAGGGGTACATGCTCGTGCGGCCAGGCCTCGGGGTGGGCGGATGAGGCTCTCCATTCGCAGCCGACTCACGTTGTGGTACACGGCGGTCGTCGTCGCGATCCTTCTGACCGGCGGCGTCGTCGGCTCCCTGGCGCAAGCGCGGCTGGCGCTCCAGGGGCTGGACGACGACCTGACCCGCACGATGGCGACGCTCGTGGGCGTCATGCACACCGAAATCGGCGAAGGGTTGAGCCTGGAGGCCTCCGCCGACGAGGCCAGTCGTGAGGTGGTCGCGCCCGGTCATGGCCTGGCACTCCTGCGCGCCGACGGTACGCTGCTGGAGGCCTGGGGTGACCCGTCGGATGCGCACGTGCTCGCCCGCGAGGCGTCCACGGGCCTCTCCACGCGCGCTGGCGGCGCGGGAACGCGGGTACTGCTGCGCGATGTCGCAGATACCGGGCACCACTTTCGGGCCGTGGTCGCCGTGTCGCTGGAGACCCTGGCGGCGCAGCACGCCGCAATGGTCCGCGCCCTCTACCTCGGCGGCATCCTCGCGCTGCTGACGGCGGCGATCGGCGGTTGGCTGATCGGACGAAAGACGCTGCAGCCGCTGTCGGACATGGCCGCGCAGGCGTCCCGGATTGACGGGCGCGAACCAGCCGGGCGGCTCTCCACGCCGAACCCCGACGACGAACTCGGCGTCCTCGCGACTTCGTTCAACGACCTGCTGCAGCGGCTCGCCACCGCGCTGCACCAGCAACGCCAGTTCATGGCGGACGCCTCCCACGAACTGCGCACGCCGGTGTCGGTCGTGCGCGCGACGGCCCAGGTCACGCTGTCTCAGACGCACCGGCCAGAAGGCGAGTATCGGGAGGGCTTCACGATCGTCGAGGAACAAGCCACGCGGCTGTCGCGGCTCGTCGAGGCGATGTTCTTACTCTCCCGCGCCGAGGCGCATGGAGTGCCCCTGCACCGCGAGTTCGTCAACCTCGACGACCTCGTCGCCGAGACCGTGCGGGCGGCCCGGGTGGTGGCGGAGCAACGCGCGTTGCGCGTTGTCGTCGAGGGCCAGCAAGAAGTGGGCTTCGAGGGGGACGACGGGTTGCTCCGTCAGTTGGTCGCCAATCTTCTGGACAATGCCATCCGGCACGCCGACATCGGTGGCACGGTCGTCGCCGCACTCGCCCGCGACGTCGATGGCATCCTGCTCCGCGTGACGAACGACGGGCCCGGCATCGCGCCCGCCGACCACGCCCGCATCTTCGAACGATTCGTCCGCATCGGTCCGTCGACGGGGGGCGGCCTGGGGCTGCCCATCGCCCGGTGGATCGCCGAGGCGCACGGCGGCGCGCTCACGCTGGAGCACAGCGAGCCAGGCCGGACCACCTTTAAGGTGCGGTTCCCCCCAGCGCCTGTCATCGACCGTTCATCCACGGCCTGAGAGCATGAGGGCCGCTATGGTGCGGCTCCTCCTCCTTCTCGGCGCGGCGATGACGACCCTGTCGTGCGCGAGCGCCCGGCCGCCCGTCGCGTCGCCGGTCACGGATCGGATCCTCAGCGCCACCGGGGCTGCGGCTCGGATCCATGCGCCCGGCGTGGCGGAACTGCCGCCGACCGTGGATCCCCAGGACGGGCTGTCGAGCGACGAGGCGGTCGCGACCGCCCTGTGGAACAACGCCGCCTTTCAGGTCACGCTCAGCCAACTCGGCTTCGCGCGTGCCGACCTGGTGGATGCCGGCATGCTGACCAATCCCGTGCTGTCACTGCTGTTTCCGCTCGGTCCGAAGCAGTTCGAGGCGACCTTGCGCTGGCCGATCGAGGTGCTGTGGGAGCGGCCGAAGCGGCGGGCGGCCGCGCAACTGGCGTTGGATGCCACCGCGAGTTCGCTGGTGCAGTCCGGCCTCGACCTGGCGCTCGCCGTGCGGTTGTCGCACGCGGACTATGCGCTGGCCATCGACCGGCAGCGGCTGGCCACGGACACCGCGGCGGCGCTCGCGCGGATCGACACCCTGACCCAGTCGCGCCTCGCCGCGGGCGACATCGGCGCGCTGGAGGCGCGGGTGGCGCGCGTCGATGCGGCGCGGGGACGGCAGGATGCCGACCGCGCGGCCCACGATGTCCGGCTCGCGCGTGAGCGGCTTCGCCTGCTGATGGGGGTGGCCGCCGACGACCCTGTCGTCGATCGGATTCAAGCGTCGCCTGCGCCTGACACCTGCGGCGCGGCTGCGGATCTACTCCCGCGTGCGCTCGCGGCGCGGCCCGATGTGCGCGCGGCTGAAATCGCGGTCGAGGCAGCGGCAGCGCGACTCGGGTGGGAGCGTCGCCGCGTGCTGGCCTTCACCGCGGTGCTCGATGCCAATGGCCAGGGGACGCAGGGCTTCGAGGCCGGACCGGGCGTTGACGTCGGGCTGCCGATCTTCAACCGGAACCAGGGCGGGCGCCTGCGCGCCGAGACCGAGCTGCAGCGCGCCTCTGCCGCCTACGTGGCCATTCAGCAGCAAGTCGGCCTCGACGTGCGCGAGGCCGTCACGCTCCTGGACCAAGCCCGGGAATCGCGGACGGCCTGGCGTACCACGCTCGTGACCCCCCTCGAGGCGAATCTCGCCGATGCCGAGGACGCCTATCGCGCCGGCGATAGCTCGTTCCTGTTCGTGTTGGAGAACAGCCGCCGCCTGATCGAGGCGCGGCTGCGGGAACGCGAACTCGCCGCCGACGAAACCCGGGCGCTGGCTCGCATCGAACGCGCCACCGGCGCGAAATGCGCGCCGCCCGCAGGAGGCCCCCGGTAATGCGACGACTGCTGATTCTCCTCCCCGCGCTTCTTGCGGCGTGTGGTCCGAACGCGGCCCCGCCAGCGGCCTCCGCACCCGCGGCCAAGGTGACGGGCGCCGTGCCGGAGGCTGCGCTTGCGACCTTGACGCTCACCGACGCCGCGACCACACGGCTCGGCATCGAGACCGCGCCGGTGGAGCGCAGGCGCATCGCGACCACCCGCAGCCTCGGCGGCGAGGTTCTCCCCGCCGGGGGAGCGCAGTTGACGGTGACTGCCCCGGTCGCCGGCACGCTGTCGGCGGACACTCCGACCCCGGCGGTCGGCGCGGCGGTCGCGAGCGGCGCGCTGGTGTTGACGCTTGTGCCACTGGCGCCCGCTGAGCGCGACGTGCGGGTCGAAGCCGAGCGCGTCGTCGCGGAGGCCGCCGGCCGCCAGGAGATGGCCGCGAAGCGCGCCCAGCGCGCCCGTCTGCTGGCGCAGGACGGGGCCGGAAGTCTGCGCGCGTCCGAAGAAGCCGCCGCGGATCTGGCCGTGGCCGACGCGGCGCTCGCCGCCGCACGCGAGCGGCTGGCGCTGGCCGCGCAGGGCGTGAGCGCGTCGGGGGCGATTCGTCTGACGTCACCCCGCGCGGGTGTGCTCCGGGCGCTCTACGCGAATGTGGGGCAGACCGTCGCGGCCGGTGCGCCGCTCTTCGACATCGTCGGCCTCGACACCGTCTGGCTGCGCGTCCCAGTGTTTGCCGGCGACCTCGACGCGATCGATCGCCGCGCGCCGGTGGAAGTCGTCTCCCTCGGCGCGACCGCCGGCGCCGGTGGCCGCACCGCGACCCCGATTGCGGCGCCCCCCACCGCCGACCTCGCCACCGCGGGCGTGGATCTCTTCTATCGTCTGGCCAACGCCGATGCCAGCCTGCGTCCTGGCCAGCGGGTGAGCGTCCGCGTGCCCCTCGCGGCTGGCGCGGAGCACCTGGTGGTGCCGCGGGGCGCCGTCCTGTTCGATGCGCTCGGCGGCACGTGGGTCTACGAGGCGAGAGCCGGAGGCGTCTTCGTGCGCCAACGGGTGACGCTCATCGACACCATCGGGGAGACGGCCGTACTCGGTCAGGGGCCGACTCCGGGCACGCGCGTCGTGACGACCGGCGCGGCTGAACTCTTCGGCACCGAGTTCGGGGTGGGGAAGTAGCGTCCCGTGATGCGCGCCCTGATCGGCACGTCGCTGCGGCTTCGGCTGCCCGTCGTGGCACTTGCCGTGATCCTGCTCGTGGTTGGGGTCCGCAGCACGAGTGAGGCTCCGTTCGACGTCTTCCCGGAGTTCGCGCCGCCCCTCGTCGAGATTCAGACCGAAGCACCAGGACTTTCGAGCTCCGACGTCGAGGCGCTCATCAGCGTGCCCCTCGAGGCGGCCATGAACGGCGTGCCCGGCCTCACCGTGCTGCGGTCGAAGTCCGTGCTCGGGCTCTCGTCCGTCGTACTGATCTTCGAGACCGGCACCGAGCGGATTCCTGCGCGACAGTTGGTGCAGGAGCGTCTGGCGCGCGTCGCGCCCACGCTGCCCGCCGCCGCCAGGCCGCCCGTCATCCTGTCGCCGCTCTCGTCCCTCAGTCGGGTGATGAAGATCGGCATGTCGTCGGCGACCGTGTCGCAGGTCGACCTGACGACGCTCGCACGCTGGACGGTGCGTCCGCGACTGATGGCCGTCCCCGGAGTCGCCAACGTGGCCATCTGGGGCCAGCGCGACCGGCAACTGCAGGTGCTGGTGGATCCGGATTGGCTCCGCGCCAACGGCGTCACGCTGCAGGACGTCGTGACGTCCACCCGCGATGCGGTGTCGGTGGCCGCCGGCGGGTTCATCGAAGGTCCCAACCAGCGGCTGGCCGTCACGCACACGTCGCCGGTCAAGACGGCGGCAGACCTGGGCCTCATGGCCATCGGCCCGGGTGTTGGTGCGGCTCCCCGCTCCGCGCTGCCCACCGTGCGCCGCCTGACGGACGTCGCGGATGTCGTGGAGGGATTCCAGCCGCCGATCGGCGACGGCGTCATCAATGGCGGCCCCGGGCTCCTCCTCATCGTCGAGAAGCAGCCCGAGGGCAACACCCTCCAGGTGACCCGAGATGTCGAGGCCGCGCTGGCGGCCCTGAAGCCCGCGCTGTCCGGCGTCGATGTCGACTCGACGATCTTCCGGCCGGCAACCTTCATCGAGATGTCGCTCGCCAACCTGAATCGGGCGCTGCTCATCGGGTGCGTGCTCGTCGTCCTCGTGCTGGCGGTGTTTCTGTGGGACTGGCGAACCGCGGTCATCAGTCTCACCGCGATTCCGCTGTCGCTGGTCGCCGCGGCGGTGGTGCTCGCCCGGTTCGGCGGCACGCTCGACACCATGGTGATCGCGGGGCTCATCATCGCGCTCGGCGAGGTCGTGGACGACGCGATCATCGACGTCGAGAACATCGTGCGACGCCTGCGCCTCAACCGCGCCGCGGCGGCGCCGCGCCCGGCGTTCGAGGTGGTGCTCGACGCCTCGCTCGAGGTGCGCAGCGCCGTCGTCTACGGCAGCCTCATCGTGGTGCTGGTGTTCGTGCCGGTGTTCTTCCTCGACGGGCTCGCCGGTTCGTTCTTCCGGCCGCTGGCGCTGGCGTATGTGCTGGCGATTGGCGCGTCGCTGCTGGTCGCGCTCATCGTGACGCCGGCGCTGTCGCTGATGCTGCTGCCGCAGGCCATTCACGAGCGGGAGGCGCCGGTCGTGACGCGGCTGAAGGGGTGGTACCGCCGCGTGTTGCCGTCGCTCATCGGCGCGCCGCGTCGGGCGCTTGGCATCATCGCGGTGTCGATGGCGGTCGCGCTGGGCACCTTCTCGTTTCTCGGCGAGGAATTCCTCCCGCACTTCAAGGAATACGACTTCCTGATGCACTGGGTGGAGAAGCCGGGGACCTCGCTGGACGCCATGCGGCGCATCACGCTGCGGGCCAGCGAGGAACTGCGCGCCGTCCCAGGGGTGCGGAACTTCGGCGCCCACATCGGCCGGGCCGAGGTCGCGGACGAGGTCGTGGGCATCAACTTCACGGAGCTGTGGATCAGCCTCGACCCGTCGGCGCCCTACGACGCGACGGTGGCGAAGCTGCAGGCCGTAGTCGACGGCTATCCTGGACTCCAGCGCGATTTGCTGACCTATCTGCGCGAGCGCATCAAAGAAGTGCTGACCGGCGCCAGCGCGACCATCGTGGTCCGGGTCTTTGGTCCGGACCTCGGGGAACTGCAGCGCAAGGCGGCCGAGGTCGGCGCGGCGATCGCCGGCGTGAGCGGCGCCGCCGACGTCAAGGTACAGGCGCTCACGCTCGTGCCCCAGATCGAGGTGGCCTTCGATCCTGTCCGGGCCCAGCAGGTCGGTGTCACGCCGGCCACCGTCCGGGAGACGGTAGCCACGATGGTGCGGGGCACCAAGGTGGGCGAAGTCTTCGACGCGCAGAAGATCTTCGACGTCGTCGTGTGGGGCACACCGGAGGTGCGGCACGACCTGTTCGCGCTGCGCCGGCTGCCGGTCGAACTGCCCGCCGGCGGCTACTCGCCGTTGTCGTCAGTCGCCGACGTGCGCGTCACGCCCACCCCGAACGAGATCACGCGTGAGGGGGGCTCGCGCCGCATCGACATCACGAGCAACGTCCGAGGCCGCGACCTGGGCGCCGTCGCCCGCGACATCGAGACCGCGCTGGGCCGCGTGCCGTTCGAGAGCGGGTACCACGCCGAGGTCCTGGGCGAATACAAGGCGCGCGCGGACTCGCAGCGCCGCCTCTTGATGCTCGGCGCTGTGTCGCTCCTGTGCATTCTGTTGGTGCTCCACGTGGACTTCGGGTCGATGCGGATGGTGGGGTTGATTGCCTTTACCATCCCGTTCGCCCTCATCGGTGGCGTGATCGGCGTGGTGCTCACGGGCGGTGTCCTGTCGCTGGGGTCGCTGGTCGGATTCGTGACGGTGCTGGGCATCGCCGCTCGTAACGGCATCATGCTCGTCAGCCACTACCGTCACCTCGAGCACGAGGAAGGGATGCCGTTCGGACCCGACCTCGTGCTCCGCGGCGCCGAAGAACGGCTGTCGCCAATCCTGATGACGGCGCTGGTGACTGGCCTGGCCCTGGTGCCGATCATTCTCGGCGGCGATCGTTCCGGCCATGAGATCGAACACCCGATGGCGGTGGTCATTCTGGGCGGGCTCGCCACCTCCACCATCCTGAACGTGTTCCTGCTGCCGGCGATCTATCTGCGATTCGGTCAGGCGCGCGTGCGCTGAGCGAGGAGGAGACGATGTGGCTTCCTTGGGCGCTGCTCTCGGCCGTAGCGGCTGCGCTGACGGCGATTCTCGCCAAGATCGGCGTCGCGGGCGTGCCGTCGACCACCGCGACCGCGATCCGAACCGCCGTCGTCCTGGTGCTGGCCTGGGGGCTGGTGTTTGTGGGTGGTGAGCACCGGTCGCTCAGGAGCCTGCCACCGCGGTCCATCACGTTCCTGATCTGGTCGGGCCTCGCCACCGGCGTGTCGTGGCTGGCCTACTTCCGTGCGTTGCAGGCGGCGCCCGCGTCGTGGGTGGCCCCGATCGACAAGCTGAGCCTGCCTCTGACCATCGTGCTCGCGGCGGTGTGGCTTCACGAGCCCATGAACTGGCAGGTGCTGCTTGGCGTGGCGATGATGACGGCTGGCAGCCTCGTCATCTGGTACTGGAGTGCGCCAGCCTGAGTCCTACCGTCGGCGACGAGCTGGCAGCGTCCAGTTCTCGAGCCGCAGGTTCGGTACGCGTTCGAACTCCGCGGTGTTGTTCGTGACCAGCGTGAGTTCCAGTGCTCTGGCGTGCGCGGCGATGAACAGGTCGTTGGCGCCAATCATGACGCCCCGGCGCTTCAGGTCGGCTCGGATCTCGGCGTAGTGGAGCGCGGCGTCCTCGTCGAGATCCACCGCCTCGACGTACGGGAGAAATGCTGCCAGAGCCGCAGCGTCGTGCGCTCTGCGTGGCGACAACTCGACACCGTAGAGCAAGTCCGCCTTCGTGACCACGGACATGCAGACGTCCTCGACCGAGAACGTCTGCAGCCGTGTCACCACCAGCGGATGCGACCGCTTCATGATGTAGGAGCACGTGTCCGTGTCCAGCATGAAGCGGGCCGCCTTCGCGCCAGCGGCGCTTCGGCGTGCCGAGGGCATCACACTTCTCGTTCCTGAACGGGCAGATCATCGACATCGGCCATGAACGTGTCCGATGCCACCGGCGCCGACGCCAGGTAGGTCTTCCAGTCGCGGGGGCGGGGCGAGAGAATGACGTCCTCACCGACCTTGCGGATCACGACCTCGTCCGTGGCGAACTGGAACTCCTTCGGCAGACGCACGGCCTGGCTGCGGCGCCGCGGGCGCAATACGTGCGTCTACCTGGGATTCTGAGCGGTTCTAGCGGATCGTGAGGAAGGTAGATTGCCGTAAGTTCTGTGTTTTCAACAACGTGGGATGGTGCGAATCCCACCCTCTCCGCCAATCTCCCTCGTTCGACTCGCGAATTACGGCGCCGTCGTCCCGCCGGTCAGCAGCCTCGTCAACCTGACCGTGAACTCCTGCGCGTCGAAGAAGCTCTTGACCGGCACGCGCTCGTCGCGCCCGTGCAGCCGCAGGTCGTCTGGATCCACCATCAGACCCGATACGCCGTAGGCCGGAATTCCCGCGTTGCGCCACGGAACGGCATCGGTGGCGCCACCCTGCATGATCTGAATCACAGGAATGTTCCCCCACATCTCCTGCGTGATGCGCTCGACGGCCTTGAGCACTTCCGGCACCACCGCCGCTGCGGGGCGGGGTTCGCGATTCGGCGGCGTCGACACTTCCAGTTCCGAATCGTCCAGCGCCTTGACGATCATCGCCCGCACGTCGCTGACGCGCGCGTCGGGCATCATGCGGCAGTTGATCCCCGCTTCCGCGGTTTGTGGCAGCGCGTTCGACGCATGACCACCCTTGAGCATCGTCGCCACGCAGGTGGTGCGCAGCATCGAGTTGTAGAGGGGATCCCTGGCCAGCACGGTCTCCGCCTCGACGTCCGCGGGGTTCTTGATCAGGGCGCGCATCGCCGCCGCGGTTCTCGGCGTCTCGATCTTCGCCGTCTGCTCGAAGTAGGCGCGTGACACGTCGTTGAATTCCACTGGGAACTTGAACGCCGACAGCTTCGTCAAGCCGGCGGCAAGCTGGTAGATGGCGTTGTCGAGCCGCGGCAAGGACGAATGACCGCCGCGGTTCTTCGCCGTGACGGTGAACCCGCCAGTGACCTTCTGTGTTGCCTCGATCGTGTTGGCCACCGGCTTGCCGTCCCTGATGAAACCGAACGCGCCCTCGTTCAAGACCAGCGACGCGTCGACCAGCTCGCGGTGAGTGCTGAACAGCCAGCGGGCGCCGTTACAGCATCCGCCCTCTTCATCGGCCGTGAAGGCGACGACGATGTCGCGGTCCGGCACGTAGCCGTCCTTCTTCATCTGCACCACGACGGCAGTGAAGATGGCGACCTGCGCCTTGTCGTCGATGACGCCGCGGCCGTAGAAGTAGCCGTCCTGCTCGAGGAACGTGAACGGGTCGAGCCCAGGTGACCAATCAGCCTTGAGCGCCTCGACCACATCGAGATGCGCGAGCAACAACGGCGGCTTGGGGCCGTTCGGCCCGCCCTTGCCGCGGTAACGGACGACGACGTTGTGCTTGTTCGGCTGGATGCCGCCGAGAAAGATGTCTTGCTCCGCGAAGCCGGCGTCCCGGAAGCGTGTGGCGATCGCGTTGGCCGCCTCGGTGGTGCCCCCGCCGATGTTGACGCTGTTGTACTCGACGATCTCCTTGTAGACATCGCGCGCGTACTGCTGCGAGGGAGTGCGCGTCTGAGCGTGCAGCGCGCTGGCCGTGACGGCGAGAACGACGAGAGCGACTACGGTGTTCATCCACACTCCCTTGACGCCGGCCGGACTCGGCCGGACGCGCCTCATCTTGAACCGCGGGTCACTCCAGGCGCAAGCCTCCGACCGAGTTCACGCGCATCACCCACGCGTCGCTGCTACACTGACGCGCTTCCATCTCAGCGCATCCGGCCACGAGCCGCAGGAGCCCCTCATGAACTCGGACCTCACCACTGCCGCGCCGCCTTCGCTTCCCCCCCACGTGCAGCTGATTCAAATGGGCATCGGCGGGTGGGTCTCGGCGGTGGTGTATCACGCCGCCAAGCTGAAGCTGGCCGATCACCTGGCGGACGGGCCGAAGGACGCGGCGCAGGTGGCGGCAGCGACCAGCACGCACGCGCCGACGATGCATCGGTTCATGCGCACGCTCGCGGGGTTCGGCATTCTCACCGAGGGCGAGGGCGGCCGGTTCTCCCTCACGCCCATGGGCGAGGCGCTGCGCTCTGATGCGCCGGGCGCGGCGTGGCCCACGCTGATGGCCTTCTGCGGGCCGACGTTCACGCGCTCCTGGGAAGAGATGCCGCACTCGCTGGCCACGGGCCTGACGGCGTTCGAGAAGACGTGGGGGATGCCGATGTTCGACTATCTCGGGCAGCATCCAGAAGAGGCGTCGCGGTTCAGCCAGGCGATGGTCGGTGTCCACGGCACCGAGCCGCCAACGGTAGCCGCCGCCTACGACTTCTCGACGGTCAACACGGTGGTGGACGTGGGCGGCGCCACCGGCAACATGCTGGCGGCGATCCTGTCGCACCACCCTGGCCCCCGCGGGGTTTTGTTCGATCGGCCGTACGTCGTCGCCGACGCGCCGGCGCTGCTCGAGGCGCGTGGAGTGGCGTCGCGGGTGACGATCGAGAGTGGGAACTTCTTCGAAGGCGTGCCGTCAGGCGGCGACGTCTACATCCTGTCGCACATCATCCACGACTGGAACGAGGCGCAGTGCCTCACCATCCTCGGCCACGTCCGCACGGCGATGCCCAAGGACGGCCGGTTGCTGATCGTCGAGACAGTGCTGCCGCCGGGCGACACGCCGCACCAGGGCAAGCTGCAGGACATGATCATGCTGGTGTTCCCCGGCGGGCAGGAGCGCACGGAGGCGGAGTATGCCGCGCTGCTCGCCAAGGCCGGCTTCAGGCTCACGCGCGTGGTGCCCACTGAATCGCCGGTGAGCCTCGTCGAGGCCGTGCCCGTGTAGGAGCCCTCGAACTTCTTCGCCCGACGCCCACGTGCCGCACCGTCGCTCACCCGGCGACCGGCGGCTGAACCCGTGTACCCGGTGCGGCCGCAGGGAGCGTGAGCGGCTTCGTCGATGGCCGAATCCGTGACGCCGGCACGAACCCGGACGAGATGCCTGCCGGAGTTCAGCGAAGCCGTCGGAGCTCTACCTCCGACACGATGAATCCGAACCCGGGCCAGCCGCCCGATGTGATCGAACGCTCGAACCACCGGCGCGCCTCCGCCGTGTCGCCGCGCACCAGATACCAGTTGCCGAGGCCGTAGGCCAGGGTGGCGACCTGCACCTCGTCGGTATCCGCCGCTGTGATCACGGCGTGTGGACCGATCTCGCCGCGATAGAGCTGCAGGCGCCGCGTGTAGGCGTTGTTCACCGGCTGCGAATCAGGCCGCCGATCGAGCATCGCCTTCGCTTCGGCGCCGCGCCCGGCTCGGCTGAGCGACATCCACAGCCAGTCCGTGGAACCCGCAAGTTCGCCGGCATCCGGGGCGATTGGCTGAGCCCTGACGAACGATGCGGCGGCGTCGGCGAAGTTGCCGCGCAGGTACTGGACGACACCGAGGTGGTACCAGATGCCATAGATGCTGCTGTCGATAGCGCCGCCGCGCGTGAGGTCGGCGAACGCGCGATCGAAGTCACGCACCGACAGATAACGATGCCCGCGCCAGCGGAGGAGCAGCGCGTTGTCCGGCTCGATCTCGAGCCCGCGCGTGAACGTCGCGATGGCCTCGCGGAACTGCCGCGCCCCGGACTGGGCGACGCCGAGGTCGATGATGGCGGTGATGCTCCTCGGATTGGCGTCGAGGGCGGCTCGCGCGCTCCTGACGGCGTCGGTATCGGGAAGCGCGCGGTAATCCACACCCTCGGGCGAACGGTACTGCAGCGACGGCACGCCGGTCTGGCCCGCGACGAGCGCCGGCCCCAGGACGGTGACCGCCGCGACGATGGACGCCAATCCTGCCCGGCGAGTGTCCGTGAACGGCATGGGCCGGGATTCTACTCCTGGACGCCTCGACGTGCGCACGTGTGGGCGAGCCGGCTCATCGTGCGGGCCATCGCGCCATCTGGAGACGGCGCTGACCGGGTCGCGTGACGTGCGAGAATCCGTGCCGTGGTGTCCGACCGCGTCCTTCGCGTCGCGCTGTGGCTGACCGTTGCGCTCAATGCGTTCGGCGCGGTCATCTTCGGCCAGGTCGCCGTCGGTGGCGCCAGCGCGTTCCTGCCGGTCGCCATGCCGCGCTTCGCCGCTGGGCAGATCGCCTGGGTGATCGCCCTGTTCGGCCTCGTCTATGGCTGGCAGGCCATCGCGCCGCGGATCAACCGCGGTCTGATCGCCGTCGGTGGGCTCGGCAAGGTCGGCTTCTTCCTGCTGACCGTCGCCTACTGGCTGGCCGGCGACCTGCCCGGGCAGATGGCGGCGAACGCCACGCCCGACCTGCTGTTCGGCCTGCTCTTCCTGTCGAAGGCCCGCGGTGATTCGACCGCTCGCGATTGACGAACGTGCTCAGCGCGGCGGCAGCGTGCCCCCCTCGGCCAGCGTCTTGATGTTCTGAATGGCGCGCGTGAACGTCGCCGTCCGCGACGCCTTGTCTTTCTCGCGGGCGGCGTCATCCGGCAGCATCGAGTTGTCGTAGATCAGCGTGTAGTACAGCCGTGACGTCGTGGCGGTGACCGGCCGCACTTCCATCGTGCCGTGATAGAGGTTGTAGGGCCGGCCGGCCCGGACGGTCTGCGTGTAGGTGTAGGAGAACTCGGTCTTGCCGACCAGCACCTCGTTGGCCACCGACCTCACCGACCCGACCTCGCCTGCGACGCCAGACAGGATCTTGCAGCCGGCCTGAATCTGCAGCCACTCGGCGATGTCGCAGTACTTGCCGACGCGCTTCCACACCTCGGCCGCAGGGCGGTCAATCGCGATCTCCAGGGGAATCACCAGGTAGGTCGGGTTGTCGACGACGATGTTGGCGTTTGGCGCGGGCGCGGCTGGTGCCGCCTGGGCGGGCGCTTGCGCGGTTCCGGTCGATGAGAAACCGGCCAGCGCCATGGCGCCGGCGATGATCGTGCGAGTGACGGCAGTGGGCATGAAGGTCTCCGGCGCGAAGCTTATCAGTGGAACGGCGGTCGTGAGTCTGGGACGCACGCGGGCTCAGGTGAGGCTGAAGGCCAGCTCGCCGAGCTTCTCCACGCTGCAGACCACCCGGTCGCCCGGCGTGAGCCACACCTGTTCGGCCTTCGGCTTGCCGAAGATGACGCCGTGCGGCGTGCCGGTGAAGAAGACGTCGCCGGGCTTGATGGTCATCATCCGCGACGCGAAGCTGATCATCTGCCGGCAGTTGAAGATCATGTCGTTCGTGTTCCAGTCCTGCCGCTGCTCGCCGTTGACCCGGCATTCGAGCCGCAGGTTGTTGGGATCGCCCACCAGGTCGCTGGTCACCAGGTGCGGTCCGAGCGGCGCGAATCCGTCGAACGTCTTGCCGATCATGAACTGGGTGGTCAGGTACTGCATGTCGCGGGCGGAGAAGTCGTTGCCGGTGCAGTAGCCGGCCACGTAGTCGAGCGCGTCGGCCTCGGAGACGTTCCGGCACTCGCGCCCGAAGACGATCACCAGCTCGACCTCGTGGTCGAAGTGCTTCGCGGTCGCCGTCGGCAGCGCGATCGTGCCGCCATGGTGGTTGAGCGCGTTGTTGAACTTGTTGAACAGGACCGGGTTGGCGGGAATCGGCGTGCCGGTTTCGGCCGCATGCCGCCGGTAGTTGAACCCCATCATGATGATCTTCTCGGGGCGCGTCACCAGCGGCGCGTGCCGCACGGCGCTCTCCTGCAGGTAGAGCCTCGACGGACCCGCGGCCGCCGCGGCCACGACCTTCGCCAGCAGGCCGCCTTTGCCGTTCTGCAGCAGGTCGTCGGTATCCACCGGCGCCGGCAGCTTGTACATCGCGGCGGCCGCCGCCACGTCGAGGACGCCCTTCGCCAGCTTCACGCCCAGCCGCGGTCCGGCGGGGGTCCGCAGGTTCAGCAGCGTCATGTTGCGCGGCATCTCGAAGCCGCCCGCCGTGCTCGCCTGCGCCTCGAGAGGCGCTCCAGACGCGAACGTGGCGGCGGTGGCCGAGGCCACCCCGGCGGCGGTGGACTTCAGGAATGAACGGCGATCGGATGGCCATGACCTCAGTGCTCGTAGGTGCCCGGGTTCTTGCCCATCAGGTACTTGTCCATGTAGCCGACGATGTGCTGCAGGCGCTCGACGCGGTGCCAGGGCTTGCCCGAGCGGGACAGCTCGTGGCTCTCGTCGGGGAAGCGCACCATCACCGTCGGCCGCTTCAGGTACTTCAGTGCCCGGAACAGCTGTTCGCCGCCGGCGGACGGCGGCGTGCGCCAGTCTTCGTCGCCGAGGATGAACATCATCGGCGTCTGGATGCTCCTGACGTGCGTGATCGGCGAGCGCTGGGCGAAGTCGGCCGGATCCTCGAACGGCGCCTTCCGGAACCAGGTCGGGTTGTAGAGCCAGAAGTCGGCGGTGTACCAGAAGGTGGTCCAGTCCGAGATGTCGCGTTGCGACACCGCCGCCTTGAAGCGATTGGTCTGGGTGACTACCCAGTTGGTCAGCAACCCGCCGCCACTGCCGCCAGTGACGCCCATGCGGGTCTCGTCGACGTAGCCCTTCTTCAGGATCTCGTCGACGCCGGCCATCAGGTCCTTGTGGTCGTCGCCGGGGTAGCGGAACTGGATGATGTTGCCGAAGTCCTGGCCGTAGTTCGAGCTGCCGCGCGGGTTGGTGAAGAGCACCACGTAGCCCTTCGCAGCCAGCCACTGGAACTCGTGGGTGAAGGTGTTGCCGTAGGCCGAGTGCGGGCCGCCGTGGATCTCGAGGATCAGCGGGTACTTGCGCGAGGCGTCGAACGACGGCGGCTTCAGGACCCACCCCTGGATCCGCTTGCCGTCGAAGCTGGTGTACCAGAGCTCTTCAGGCTGCGACAGCGTCAGCTGCGCGAAGAGCGGGTCGTTGAACGACGACAGTTGCTTGGTCGTGCCGTTCGCCGCGTCGACGACGTGAAGATCGCCGAGCACCGTCTGCGACGACAGCACGGCGGCGAATGTCAGGCCCCGGGCGTCGGCTGAGTACGCCATCAGGTCGTGCGTTCCGGTCGTCACTGCATCGACCTTGCCGCTGGCGGCATCGATGCGCTTCAGGTTGGCGTCGCCCTGCTCGCCGGCCTTGATGTAGAGGGCACGGCCGTCGCGGCTCCACACCGGCCCCGAGGGGGCGCCACCGCGCGGGGCGCGCTGGTCGCCGCCGAGCCCGCCGTCGACGTCGAAGTCGTAGGCCGCGGTGAGGTTGCGCGGCGCGCCGGTGGGGAGGTCCATCACCCAGAGATCCGACTGGCTGTACGACCGCACCGGCACACCGGCCAGCGTGCCGACAAAGGCCAGCCGCCTGCCGTCCGGCGAAAAGGCGTAGTCGCCGATCGTGCCCGCGATGCTGGCCAGCCGGGTCAGTTCACCGCCGGCGGCCGGCACCGCGTAGAGGTCGCTGTCCGGCGACTCGTAGTACGGCTCCTTCACCCGCGTCGACACGAAGGTCAGGCGCGTGCCGTCGGCGGTCCATTGGACGTTGCCTTCGCTGAAGTCTCCCGAGGTGATCTGCTTCGGCGCCGCCGGCGCCGTGGCCGTGTCCGATACGGCGATCGTCCAGATGTGCGACGGCCGATCGGGATCGACGTAGCCGAAGTCGGCGACGCCGTTGGCGCGGTAGACGGCGCTGGTCACCACCCGGACGTCGCTCTCGCGGGGCCGGTCCTTTCTCTGGTCCGCCCCGAGCTCGTCGGGGCGGGCAGTGGAGGAGAAGGCGATCGTGCGGCCGTCGGGCGACCACTGCGGGCTGCCGGCGCCACGCGCGATGTCGGTGACGGCGCTCGCTTCGCCGCCGTCCATCGCCAGCACGTGAATCTGCGGCAGTGCGCGGCCGTCCTTCTCGACGGCGCGGACGAACGCGATCCGCCCCCCGTCAGCCGACCAGCGCGGCCCGGTGTCGCGAGAGCCGAAGGTCAGCTGGCGCGGCGCCTCTGCCCGGTCGGTGCGCGCGACCCAGAGACTGGTGTCGTACTGATCGGTCTTCTCGTCCGCGGCGACTCGGACGAAGACCACGGTCAAGCCGTCGGGGGAGATTTGCGGATCAGCCACCCAGACGAACTGGAGCAGGTCCTGCTCGGTGATGGTCCGCTTCTGTGCGAACGCCGGGGCGGCAGCGAACGCGAGCACGGCAACGCAGGCGGCTGACCGACGGAGTCGCAGTAAGGTCATCTGTGTCCACTCCTGTAGCGAACGATCGTGGCTCACGCCAGCCGATCGTGGGCCTCACTGTACCAGTGTCTTCCCTGTCATCGGCGCTGGAGCCGTGCCGTGATCCCGCTGGCTCGGCGAGGCGCCGGGCGGCCGAAGTAACATGAAACCATGACGCGGGTCGCAGTGCATCTCATGCATGGAGCCGACAGCCACGATCTCATCCGGGTGCAGGGCGCGCGCGTCAACAACCTCAAGAACGTCACCGTCGAGTTGCCGAAACGCCGGCTCACGGTGTTCACCGGGGTCTCGGGCTCGGGCAAGAGCTCGCTGGTATTCGGCACGATTGCCGCCGAGTCGCAGCGGCTCATCAACGAGACCTACAGCGCGTTCGTGCAGGGGTTCATGCCGACCCTGGCCAGGCCGGACGTCGACCTCCTGGACGGGCTGACGACGGCGATCATCGTCGATCAGGAGCGGATGGGGGCCAACGCGCGCTCCACGGTCGGCACCGCCACCGACGCCGTCGCGATGCTGCGCATCCTGTTCAGCCGGCCGACCGCGCGGTGACGTTCACCACCTGCCCCGAATGCGGCGGCACCCGGCTGAGCAAGGAGGCGCTGTCGTCGAAGATCAAGGGCAAGCACATCGCCGACGTCTGCGCGATGCAGACCAGCGACGTGGCCGAGTGGGTCCGTGGTCTCGACGCCGCGGCGGTGTCGCCGCTGCCGCGGAGATCGGCCTGGGCTACCTGTCGCTCGACCGACCGTCCGGCACCCTGTCCGGCGGCGAGGCTCAGCGCACCAAGATGATTCGCCACCTCGGTTCGCCGCTCACCGACGTGACCTACGACACCGACCTGGGGATGATGGCCGGCGTGGCCACTCCGTGCGAGGAGTGCGACGGCAAGCGCTTCCAGGCCGAGGTGCTGACGCACACGCTTGGAGGCAGGGACATCAGCGAGGTGCTGGCGATGCCGGTCACGGAGGCGACGGCGTTCTTCGCCGCCGGCAAGGCGCGCACGCCGGCCGCGCACGTCATCCTCGAACAGCTGGCCGACGTCGGGCTCGGCTATCTGAGCCTCGGCCAGCCACTCACGACGTTGTCCGGCGGCGAGCGCCAGCGACTCAAGCTGGCCACCCACATGGCCGAGCGGGGCGGCGTCTACGTCCTCGACGAGCCGACCAGCGGCCTGCACCTCGCTGACGTCGCGCAGCTGCTCGGTTTGCTCGACCGGCTGGTCGACGCCGGCAAGTCGGTGATCGTCATCGAGCACCACCAGGCGGTGATGGCGCACGCCGACTGGATCATCGACCTGGGTCCTGGCGCCGGACACGACGGCGGCCGGATCGTCTTCGAGGGCACCCCGGCCGCGCTCGTCGCTGGCCGCTCCACCGTGACCGGCCAGCATCTGGCCGCCTACGTCGGCGCCTAGATCACGCCTCGCAGCCGCAACACGTCGACCACGATCGCGGACAGATAGAGCACACACAGGCCGGTGACGAGCACGGGCCCGAGCCTGGACTGGGCGGGCGGTGGCCGTCGCAACCGGGCACGGCAGCGCTCGCGGACCTGTTCGGCCCGTCGCTGGTCCGGCGCGAGTCTCTCCAGCCGTCGCAGCCTGAGCGCAACCGGGTCGGCAGCGTCGTCGATCACGTCGGCATCTCCTTCAAGGCGGTCAACGCCGGTGCGTCGGCGTCGAGTCGGTCGGCCAGGATGGCCCGGGCGCGGCTCAGCCGCTGGCGCATCGCCTCCGGTGACACGCCGCAGATGCCGGCGGCCTCGACCGGGCGCAGTCCTTCCACCAGCACGAGCAGCAGCGCTTCACGATAGGCGAGCGGCAGCGCGCCGATGGCGGTGTCGATCCGCCGTCCGGCTTCACTGGCGAACGCAAGATCGAAGGGGGAGGGCGTTGGCGAGCCGGCCGGCCACAGGCCGATCAGTCCGGCGGCGTGTGAATCCTCGAGCATGCGTGAGCGGCGGTAGCTGACGTGGAGATTGCGCGCGACGGTGAACAGCCACGGCCCCAGCCGCGTGTCGGCCTGGAGAGTCGCGCCGCGGGCGACCAGGCGCAGCCACGTCTCCTCGAGAAGGTCTTCGGCGACGTCGCGGCGTCGTGACAACCGGGCGAGGAAGTTGAACAACCGCGGGTTGAACCAGGCGTACACGGCATCGAATGCGTCCGTGTCGCCGGCACGTAGCCGGGCGACGAGGGCGAGTTCGGTCTCGCGGTCCATGACGGTCATAACGCCCACGTGGTCCGATCGTGACAGCGGTCACGCGGCGGCCCGACGAGCGTTATACCCCCGGTGGAGGGCAGAGCGACATGGAATTGCTTGAGATTCTGGGCAACGCGAGCATCGTCGCGCGGGTGAGCATGCTGGTGAGTGTGTTTCCGCTCGGCGCCGGGCTGGCCTACCTGATGCGGCCAAGCGAATCGCGGCTGGCGCTGATGCGGCCGATCTCGCTCGCCGGCCTGTTCGCGGCGCTGTGTGGCACCGTCACCGGCGCCATCAACGTGCTGCGGGTGTTCTGGACGACTGACGGGCCGGTGAACTGGCGGATCGTCGCCGTTGGGTCCGCGGAGGCGCTGGTCCTGTTGCTGCTCGCGTTCGGCTGTCTGACCGTGGCCTGGCTGTGCGTGGCGGTGGGGGTCGCGCGCCACGGCTGGCACGAGGCCTGAGCCTGAAACGGAAAACGGCCGCCGGTGTCCGGCGGCCGTTCCACGCGACGCGGGCGGTGGCCCGGTGCTACTTCTTGCGGCGGATGTAGGTGACGTGGGTCACGCCGGTGATCTTGCCGGCCTTGTCCATCCGGATGTACTCGTTGTTGATGGTGTTGTTGTCCGCCGACAGGGTGTTGATCACCACCTGGTAGACCACGCCGTCGCGCTTGTTGTAGATGCGGATGCTCTTGTCGTCGATGACCTCGACCGCCGTCTCGGAGCCGGGCTGGCCGGCGACGGGGCGGAACTGGCCGTCGAAGAACGTCACGTAGCTCCACTCGTCCCCGGGCTTGCTCGGGTTGCTCACGGTGAGCTTGCTGCCGCCCTTCTCGTAGGACTCGTAGGTCATGACGTTGTTCGGGTTGGTGGAGTTGTCCCACACCCCGAATCGCGCGGTGGGCTGAGCTGAAGCCTGGCTCGGCGCGAGCAGCGCGGCGGTGGCAATGGCAGTGCAGGCGAGCAATGTGTGGAGTCGCATCTATTCAGTCCTCTGGGGGCGTCGGCGCCCATAGTTGTCCGAGTAGCATACCCCCATCCCGTCGGGACTTGCGGAGAGGTGGTCCGCTACCGGGGTTCGACCACGCTTACAGGGCCGGGGACGACCCCTTCGGTTGGCCGGGGCCGCGAACACCAGAAGGCCGGGGCACGCCGGCCGGCAGGGTGAGGACGAAGCTGCTGCCCAGTCCCAGCCCCGGACTCGTGGCGCGGAGGCTGCCCCCGTGGAGTTCGGCGAGGCTTCGCGCCAGCGGCAGCCCGAGCCCGAGTCCGCCGTTGACCCGCGCGGACCGCTCGACCTGCGTGAACGGTTCGAAGATGCCGACCAGCTGATCGGCGTGCAGTCCGTAGCCGGTGTCGTGGACCGTCAGGTGAATCTCGGCGGCGTTCCGCCGGAGCGACACCACGATGCGGCCGCCGCGTGCGGTGTACTTGATGGCGTTGTCGACCAGGTTCGAGAGCATCTGGACGAAGCGCACCGGATCGGCGTCCACGCACAGCGGCGCGTCCCCGAGGTCCAGCGACAGCGTGAGGCCCCGCCGTTCGAGTTGCTGGCGCCGCGACGCCATGGTCTCGACGACCGCGGCCCGGACGTCGAGCGACGTCAGCTGCAGGTCCAGCTTGCCGTGGTCGACGCGCGCGGTGTCGAAGAGGTCGGTGACCAGGCGCGACATGAACTGACACTGCCGCGCGATCACGTCGCTGGCGTCACCGCCGGGCATCCCGGTGCGCAGCAGCGCCGCGGCCGCGGCGATCGTGTTGAGCGGGTTGCGGAGTTCATGGCTGACCATCGCCAGGAACTCGCTCTTGCGGTGGCCGGCACGGCGGGCCGACTCGCCGTCCGCCCAGGTGGCCCAGGCCGACGACGCCAGTTGGGCCAGCACGCGCATCGCCCGCAGATCGTCGGGCGCGATCGTGACGCCGCCGCTGCGCGCGGCGACCCACAGCACGCCGATGGTCGCCCCGCGATACTGCAGCGGAATCGCGTGGGAGTCCTCGAGGTGCGGGACGGGAGACGTCGCCGGCCGCAGGGCGGCATCCTCCCTGAGACGGGCCTGGAGCTCGGCGACGTGCCGCGCGACGATGGCGCCATGGAACGCGGTCCAGCGCGGGGAGTCGGCCATCGGCCCGGCGGCGGCGTCCCACCGCAGGGCGCTGCCGTCGGTCAAGGCGACGGCCGCGGTGCCGACGCCGAACACGCCGGTCACGACCTCGACCAGCATCTGCAGCAGATGCCCAGGATCGCTGCTCATCCCGTCGACCAGGAGAGCCAGCGCCAGCCGCTCGCGATCCGGGGCGGAGACGCCCGCCGGCCGAACCGGGCCGACCGGAGCGTGATCGACCGTCACGTCGATGATCGCCGGGTGCGCGCGCCGCACCAGGCGCAGCCCGACCGGGTGCGGAGCGGTGGAGTTGGCGGGCATCACGGCAGATTCCTGGTCGAGACGGGGTGAACCGGTTGTGCACAAGCGAACAGTGCGGCGGCGGGCGATGCGATACGATCACGGTCGACGCCGCGATCCGCGGTGACCCTCATGACGATGTTCCTCGCTCTCCTCGCCGCGGTGGTGTTTCTGGTGATCTGGCGCGTGCTGGCCGCCACGAGCTCGTCCGATGCCGCGCCTCACGGCCGGATGAGCGAGCGGTGGCTGGCGGAGCACCGCGCGACGCCCCGGTCTGATGTCCGTGGTGCGGCCGGAGCCAGACGATGGCCAGCCCCGGCAGCACGGCGAGCGTCACGGCGAGGCCCCAGCTGAATGGAGTCAGGTCGCGGGCCAGCTCGAGCCAGTGGAGAGCAGTCATCGCTCGACTGTACGAGTCCGGCGCCGACCGGCGATGTCCTGAACAGCACAGCCGGCGGGGCGGCCAGGGCGGCCGCTTCAATCAGTCGTGCAGGACGATGCTGAGGAGGGAGCTGTTGATCTTCAGTCCGCCGTTGTATTCGATGAACCCCAGGCGCCGGAACTTGTTCATGAAGAAATTCACGCGCGAGCGGGTCGTGCCGACCATCTCGGCCAGGGTCTCCTGGGACAATCGCGGCAGCGTGTGTTGCGGCGCGTCGCGGTTCCCGTAGCGCGCCAGGAGCAGCAGCGTGCGCGCGAGGCGCTTCTCGCTGGAGTTGAACAGCTGATCGACGAGGTCTTCTTCGATGCGGATGTTGCGGGCGAGCATGTGGGCGAGAAAGCGGTCGGAGAACTCCGGATGGTCGTGCAGCAGGCGCACCATCTCGCGCTTGGGCACGCGCAGCGCTCGCGTCGCCTCGACCGACGTAGCGGTGCTCATGCGCAGCGGCTGGCCGGCCAGGCACCCTTCGCCGAAGAAATCGCCGCCGCCCAGGATCGCCACGACGGCTTCCTTGCCGGCGGTGGAGATGACCGACAGCTTCACGCTGCCGCTCTCGATATAGAAGACGCTGGTGGCCTGGCCGCCCTGCGCGAACACCTTCGCGTCTGGCGCGAACCTCACGGCCCGGCGGGAGACATCGGCGTGATGCAGGAACCCCGGCACGTCGAATCCGAGCGGCGCGCTCGACGGGCGTCTCACCGCCATGAGCGGCATCATCGCATGGTTCGCGGCGGCGGCCGCGCGCCGGTGCTACCATCGCTGGCGTCCACCCTGGCATGCCTGACTCCGGACGCGGCCGTCGTCGACGGCCGGCCGGTGACCTCGCCCGGCGCCAGCGCTCTCGCCCGTTCGGCCGGTGATTCCGGAGGTTCCGACGCGTGACTCGCACCGTGCGCTGGGCCTCGCTCGGCTACGACCGGTGCCTCGCCGCCGCGGATTGGTGCGACCAGCACCGGTGGGGGCTGCTGGTGGTTGGTGCCCCGTTGGTCGCTGGCGCACTCCTCGCCGTGGCCACGGGGGTGCTGCAGTCCTTTCCCAACTCGGGCGACGAGTACGCCTATCTCTATCAGGCCGCGACGCTGGCCGCCGGCCGCGTGAGCAATCCGCTGCCGGCCGCGCCAGAGTTCTTCGAGACGATCTACATTGCGCACGCCGATGGCCGCGCCTACGGCACGTTCCCGCTCGGCTGGCCGCTGTTGCTGGCGGCGTCGCTCGAGCTCGGGCTGCCCACGGTGGCGGTGACGCCCGTGCTCGGGGTGCTCACGCTGCTGCTGATGAATCTGGTCGGCCGCGACCTCTACGGGCCGCGTGCCGGTATGCTGGCCATGGCGCTCACCGCCGTGTGCCCCTTTTTCGTGCTCAATGCGGCGTCGTACTTCTCCCACGCCTGGTGCGGCTGTCTGCTGCTCGCCGCCACGCTGGCGGCCGGGCGGGCCACCCGCCGTCATGCCGGGTGGGCCGCGGCGGCCGGGTTCCTGATTGGCTGGGCCGTGCTGACGCGCTACCTCACCGGCGCCGTCGCCGGCATCGCGATCGTGACGTGGATGCTGCGGCGTGCCGGTGGCCGCCGGACCGCGCTCGCAACGCTGATCGTGCTCGGCGGGCTGCCGTGGATTGGCGTGCTCGGCTGGTACAACGCCGCCGTCACCGGCAGCCCGTGGTCGCTCACGACGATGCCGGCCACGGTGTCGCTGTTTCTCGCCGACGGCGTCCTCACCCGCGGGCCGGACATCCTGGCCACCCAGATCCTGCGCCTGCTGGCGTGGACGCCGCCGGCCCTGATGGCGGTCTATGCCGTCTACCTCTGGCGGGCGTCGCATCGGCGCCGCCATGTCGAACTGGAATGGCTGCTGGTCGTGACGGCCGCCGTGCTGGTGGCCTACGTGAACCGCGGCGGCAATCAGTACGGGCCGCGCTTCTACTACGAGGCGGCGTTGTTTGCGATCCTGTTCACGACCGCCAACCTCTTCGCCGAGCCGCGGTTCGACGCCAAATCGCGGCGCGACCAGCGGCTGTGGCTGGCGGTGGCGGCCAGCGTCGCCTGTCTGCCGTTCCTGCTCGCCTACCACCTCTACGCCGCCGGCGAGACCGTCCGCGAACGGCGGAGTCCGTATGCGGCCGCCGCCGGCTACGGACCAGCCGTGGTGCTCATGGCCGGGCGGATCGGCACCCGGCGGTCGATGGACGTCCGGGATCTCGTGCGCAACGACCTCGCCCACGCCAATCCCGTCCTGTTCGCGCTCGACCTGGGGGCCGCCAACTGCGGGCTCGCCACGGCCTATCCCGGACGGGCACTGATGCGCTATGAATGGAGCGCCGCGGCTGGCGAAGGCACCTTGACGCGCATCGCCTGCTGAAGGACCGTGCACCTCGATGACGACTCTACCTCAGCGCCGCTCGATGCTGCGGTCGTACACTCCCGCCGACCTCCTGACGATCGCCAACGCCGCGTGCGGCACCATCGCCGTCTTTCTCTGCCTCGACTACATGGCGTTCGGCGACGCGCGGCGCATCTGGATCGCCATCGCGCTGCTGCCGCTGGCGCTGGTGTGCGACGTCCTCGACGGCTACGTCGCCCGGCTGAGCCCGCGGCGTCAGTCGGTGCTCGGCGCCGACCTCGATTCGCTCGCCGACGTCATCTCGTTCGGGCTCGGCCCCGCGGTGCTCGGCTACACCCTTGGACTGCGCGGTGGGTGGGACATGTTCGTCCTCACCTATTTCGTGGTGTGCGGCGTCAGCCGGTTGGCCCGGTTCAATGCGACGGCGTCGGCGCTGACCAACCGTGACACCGGGAAGGTGAAGTACTTCGAGGGGACGCCGATTCCCACCAGCATCGTCATCGTCGGACTGCTGGCGCTGGCGCTTTGGCTCGGCCGCGTCGAGGGCAGCCTGTGGTTCGGCGTCCACCGGCTCGGCCCGATGACGCTGCACCCGCTGGTCCTCGTCTACGCGCTGAGCGGCAGCGCGATGATCAGCACCGTGCGGATTCCCAAGCCCTGACAGCCGTAGGGCAGCGCTTCAGCGCTGCCCCGGGCGTCCTGCCGCCGCCAGTCGTGCTGCCTGTCGTTCGCGTGTGTCCTGCTCCCAGGCCACTGGATCGATCCCTCAACAACTGTGCGCGGACTGCCAGTAGCCCTGCCAGAACTGCCGCCAGCCGCGCGTGAAGTCGCTCACCGCGCGTCGCATCCGCGCGCCCGTCGCGTCAGCGTCCGGGTGTTGGTCCGGTGTCGAGGTCATGGCCATCATCGTATCTCGTCAGCGCGCCGGCAGGACGGTTCCGCGAACGTCGCCGAGACCGATCGAGACGTACCCTGGCGGTGAGCCCGGGCCCTGAAGGTCACCTCGTCGCCGTCGTCGAGAAACGTGCGCCGACCGCCGTCCGGCTAACTCGATCGGGACGCGGCCGCCCTGCGTGATCTCGAGCAGCGAGCCGAAGCCGTCGGGGGTTGGCGCCGAAATCGTGCCGGAGCCGAACAGGTCCCCGGGCCGCAGGTTGCAGCCGTTGCTGCTGTGATGCGCCACCAGCTGCGCCACCGTCCAGTAGAGATGCCGGGTGTTGCTGAGGGACAGCCGCTGCGGCGGCCGACCGAGCCTCGCCGCGTCCGACGTCTGCAGCAGGACCTCCAGCTCGAGGTCGAGCGCGCCGGCCCGCTGGTCATCGGCGTCGAGCAGGTACGGCAACGGCGCCGGATCGCCGTCGGGTCGCGGCCCCGGCGCGATGCGGAATGGCGCCAGCGCCTCGGGCGTGACGACCCACGGCGAAATCGTCGTCGCGAAGTTCTTCGCCAGGAACGGGCCGAGCGGCTGGTACTCCCAGCCCTGGATGTCGCGCGCCGACCAGTCGTTGAGGAGGCAGAACCCGGCGATGTGGTCTGCCGCTTGGGCGACGGCGATCGGCTCGCCCAGGACGTTGCCGGCTCCGATCCAGATGCCCAGCTCCAGCTCGAAGTCGAGGCTGCGGCTGGGACCGAACGTGGGCATGGTCTCGGCCGGCGGTTTGCGCTGGCCACTCGGCCGTCTGACCGGTGTCCCCGAGACGACGATCGACGAGCTGCGTCCGTGGTAGCCGATCGGGACGTACTTGTAGTTGGGCAGCAGCGGGTTGTCGGGGCGGAACTGCTTGCCGACGTTCAGGGCGTGATGGATGCCGGCGTAGAAGTCGGTGTAGTCGCCGATCGCCGCCGGCAGGTGCATCGTGCACGAGGCGGCGGAGTGCAGGTGCGGTTCGACGACGGCGCGTTCGGCGGCGCCGTCAGCCAGCAGCTCGGACAATCGCGCTCGCACGGCCGCCCGCGGCCCGGCTCCCAGCGCGAAGAAGGCATTCAGCGACCGCTCGCCGGCGCACTCCGCGGCGACGGCGGTCTGCCCGGCGAACAGACCGGCGCGGCTGGCCGCCGCCAGATCGAGAATCGCGTCGCCGATGGCGACGCCGCCGCGCGGCTGCGCGGTGCCGGCGGGGGCGAACACCCCCAGCGGCAGGTTCTGAATCGGGAAGTCGGCATGGCCGTTCGCCGACGCCACCCAGCTGCGAAGCGATCGATCGTGTGTGGCGTCGAGGCCCGTCATCTCACGGCTTCGCCGGATCGAAGTGCTTGCGGAGCTGCCGGCCGTAGCCGCCGTAGCTCGTCTGCAGCGCGCTGCTCAGCGCGGCAAACGGCGTGACCCGCTGCGGAAAGCGCGTCTCGAACATGAAGGCGAGCGTGCCCTCGAGCTTGCGCGGTGCGAGCGCCACGTTGCTCGCCGCCTCGAAGGCCTCCACGTCCGGCCCATGCGGCAGCATGGTGTTGTGCAGCGAGATGCCGCCCGGCACGAAGCCCTGGGGCTTGGCGTCGTACTGGCCCATCACCAGCCCCATGAACTCGCTCATCACGTTCATGTGGTACCAGGGCGGGCGGAAGGTGTTTTCGGCGACCAGCCACCGTTCCGGGAAGATCACGAAGTCGATGTTGGCGGTGCCGGGTGTTTCGGACGGCGAGGTCAGCACGGTGAAGATCGACGGGTCGGCGTGGTCGAACAGGATCGGCCCCACCGGCGAATAGCGCCGCAGATCGTACTTGTACGGGCGCGTAGTTGCCGTGCCAGGCGACGACGTCGAGCGGCGACTGCCCGATCGGGCATACCCACAGGGCGCCGCCCCACTTCACATGCAGGCGCGACGGCCGGTCGGTATCCTCGAAGGCGGCGACTGGCGTGAGGAAGTCGCGCGGGTTGGCCAGGCAGTTGGCGCCGATCGGCCCGCGTTCCGGCAGCGTGAACGCGCCGCCGTAGTTTTCGCACAGGTAGCCGCGCGCCGGACCGTGGCGGAGCTCGACCCGAATCTTGACGCCGCGCGGGATCACCGCGCACTCGCCGGGTTCGATGTCGATGATGCCGAACTCGGTCCACAGCCGCAGCTCGCCCTGCTGCTGGACGAACAGCATCTCGCCGTCGGCGTCGTAGAAGTACTCGTCCTGCATCGAGCGCGTGACGAGATACACGTGCGCGCCCATGCCGGCCTGCGTGCCGGCGTCGCCGGCGGTGGTGATCGTGCGCACGCCCTCGAGAAACGACTGCGGCGCCTCCGGGAGCGGCAGCGGATCCCAGCGCATCGGGGCGATCGGCACGTCCACCTCGTGACACGGCGCGGTCCGCCACGACCCGATGTCGGCTTTCTCGAACCGGCCGATGTGCGCCACGGTCGGCCGGATGCGGTACAGCCACGTCCGCTCGTTGCTGGCCCGCGGCGCGGTGAACGGCGAACCGCTCAACTGCTCGGCGTAGAGGCCATACGCGCACTTCTGTGGCGAGTTGCGGCCAATCGGCAGGGCGCCCGGCAGGGCCTCGGTTTCGAAGCCGTTGCCGAAGCCCGACATGTAGCCGGCGGTGATGGTCGGCTGTCCAGCGCGCGCGGCGTCGGTGGGGGGCGGCGAGTCATCGATGTGGTCTCCAGCATGCCAAATCAGCTGTCGAGATCGACAAGAATCTCGTCGCCCTCGAGGCGCGTGGCGTAGGTCCGGACGTCGCGTGGCGTCACCGCGCCGTCGGCGGCGCCGGTGCGGATGTCGAACAGCGCGTAGTGCACCGGGCACTCGATGTAGTGCTCCACCACGCAGCCGGCCGACAGCGCCGCGCCGGCATGCGGGCAGATGTCGCTGGTCGCGAAGTACTCCCCGTTCAGCCGGTAGACCGCGACGCGGTGGCCGTCGCACACGACCCCGACCACGTGGCGATCGCCGAACGCCGACACCCGGGTGGCCGCCGTCCAGGCCATCTACGGCTTGAGCACGCCGCGCCGGATCTGGTCTTCCTCGATCGACTCGAACAGCGCCTTGAAGTTGCCTTCGCCGAAGCCGTCGTCGCCTTTGCGCTGGATGAACTCGAAGAAGATCGGGCCGATGGCGGTCTGGCCGAAGCGCTGCAGCAGCACCTTGGTCAGGCCGCCCTCGACCACGCCCTCGCCGTCGATGAGGATGCCGTTGGCCCGGAGCCGCGTCAGGTCTTCGCCGTGGCCGGGCAGGCGCGCGTCGATGCGCGAGTAGTAGATCGGATTGGGCGGCGGCATGAACGCCACGCCGCGGGCGACCAGCGTCTCGATCGAGGCGTAGAGGTCGGTCGAGCCGAGCGCGATGTGCTGGATGCCCTCGCCCCGGTACTCCTGCAGGTATTCCTCGATCTGGCCCTGCGCGCCCGCGTCCTCGTTGATCGGGATGCGGATCTTGCCGTCGGGGCTGGTCATCGCGCGCGAGTGCAGGCCGGTCATCCGGCCCTCGATGTCGAAGTAGCGGATCTGCCGGAAGTTGAACATCTGCTGGTAGAAGCCGGCCCACTCGTCGAGCCGCCCGCGATAGACGTTGTGGGTCAGGTGGTCGATGTACCAGAGCCCGGCCCCGGCCGGCTTGGGATCCGCCTCGCCGAGCCACTCGAAGTCGACGTCGTAGATCGAGCCCTTGGCGCCGTAGCGATCGACCAGGTAGATGTGCAGTCCGCCGATGCCCTCGATGGCGGGAATCTCCAGTTCGTTGGGGCCGCGGCTGCGCTGCACCGGCGTGGCGCCGAGTGACAGCGCGCGATCGAACGCGTGCTGCGCGTCGACCACCCGGAAGGCCATCGCCGGCGCCGAGGGCCCGTGTTTGGCGGCGAAGTCGGCGGCGAACGACCCCGGCTGGGCGTTGAGGATCAGGTTGATGCCGCCCTGGCGGTAGAGCGTCACGTCCTTCGAACGGTGCCGCGCGACCGGGATGAACCCCATCAGCCGGAACAGCCGATCGAGTTGGCCGGGATCCGGATGACAGAACTCGACGAACTCGAAGCCGTCGGTGCCCATCGGGTTCTCGGCCGAGATGTCCGGTGGCGGCGCGTCGTGTGGAAAGGGTCCCATGGATGGATCTCCGCGTCGGTCGTCAGGAATGGGCGGCGAGCAACGGCCCGATTTCGTCGGCCGGCTCGCGGAACGAACACGACCCGAAGCCCACCAGCTGGCGGGCCCGGGTCACGCGCAGCAGCGCGGTGGAGCACTCGAAGCCGTGCCAGCGCACGCCGGCATCCGTGAACGACAGCGTCGAGGCGTCGGCGCGAACGAGCACGTCCTCGGCAGTGGTCCGGCCGAGGCCCGCCCGCAACGCGGCCGTGGCCAACAGCACGTTCAGATAGCCGTACATCGGCGCCGCGGCGGCGTCGGCGGCATAGGTGAGACGATAGCTGCCGCGCACCGCATGGTGGAGGCCGGCGGTGGCCTTGAATGCCACGCCAGCGCGCACCGCGGCGTCGAGGAACGCGACGACGGCAGCGGGGGCGGGGAAGGCGTCCGCCGTGACGCCGCCGGTGCGGATCTTGGCGCGCAGCCCGCGCGCGGCAATGCGCTCGAGCCAGGCGGCGAGGTCCGCGGCGGGGCTCACTTCGACGTAGACGTCGACGCCCCGCCAGCGCTCCGCGAGCCAATCGACGCCGTCCACGTGCGCTGGCTTGCTCTCCACCGCATCGACGATCGCGGCGGCGCCAACCGGCGAGGCGTTGAAGGCGGTCACCGCGGCGACGTCGGCGTCGGCGCGATCGCCGACCAAGGCACTCAGGCGCCACGGCGTCAGCGGCGTCTCAATCACCGAGAGCGCGGTGTGGAACTCGTCGAGCCGCGCCGCCGGCAGCACGAAGCGGCCGAGCATCCAGGCCTCGTCGCTGGCACGCGCCACCGCGTACTCCGCGACCGCCGCAGCCATCGGCAGCGCGGCGGGCGGAAACAGGCCGGCGTAGTCGACGACGCCGGCCAGCAGGGCCTGAGCGCTCTCGGGCACGGGGGTGATCATCGGCCTGACCCCTCAGCGTAGGGGGACTTGATCGATATGTCCAATACGATCAGGAGTGACTATTGATAGTCTGAGATGAATGATCAAGGACGGCCGTCTGGAACTACGCCACCTGCGCGCCTTCGTCGCGGTGGCCGAGGACCTGCACTTCGGCCGGGCCGCCGTCCGGCTGGCGGTGTCGCAGCCGGCACTCAGCCTGCAGATTCGCCAGCTCGAGACGGTGGTGGACGCGACGCTGTTCCACCGGCACAGCCGGCGGGTCGCGCTCACCGATGCCGGGCGCGTGCTGCTCGAGGCCGCCGCGCGCCTGCTGCGCGACGTCGAGGCGGCAGTCGTCGCCACCCGCCAGGCCAGCGCCGGGCAGAGCGGCGAGCTGCGGGTCGGGTTCGGGCCGACGCTGATGCTCTCGACGCTGGCCCAGGTGGTGCGCGCCTATCGCACCCGCCATCCGGCGGTGCACGTCGATCTGCGCGAGCTGCCGACCGCCGACCAGATTGCCGCGCTGCTGCGCGGCGACCTCGACATCGGCTTCGTGCGCGGCGCCGAGGCCGACCCGCGGCTCCACGTCGAGTCGTTCGCGCGCGAGCCGCTGGTCATCGCGCTGAACCGCGACCACCCGCTGGCCGCGGCCGGGCGGGTGCCGGTGTCGGCGCTGGCCGCCGAGCCGTGGGTGCTGTTCCCGCGGGCGATCGCGCCGTTGCTGCACGAGCACGTGATGCAGTTGTGCCGCACCGCCGGATTCAGCCCGCGGGTCGTGCAGGAGAGCCGCGAGGTCTACACGACCGTCGGACTGGTCGGGGCCGGCGTCGGCGTGACCATCGTGCCGGCCACGGTGCAGCGGATGTCGTGGAAGGGCGTCGTCTACAAGCCGATTGCGCGGGCCGCGGTCGAGCTGTCGATGGTGCGCGCCAGCGGCGCCGTGCGCCCGGTGGTCGAGGCGTTTCTGGCCATCGCCCGCAAGCGCGCGGCGCGGCCGGCGTGACGGCGAGACAAGGCGCAGACATCTCCCAGACATCCTTTTACCGGGGCCGGCTGGCGGTGACTGTTACAAAGGGCCGTTCCGGCACGACGCCGGAGGCAGGTCCGAGGCGTGGAGGAACAGGTATGAGATCGATTGCGGTCCTGATGGCACTGGCCGTCCTGGGGAGTCCGGCGCTCAGCGCGGCGCAGGGCAACCCGTCCATCACCAGTGCCGAGCCGTTCAAGCTCGGCACCTTCGACATCGCCGGCGAGCCGCGCATCGGCATCGTCCTGAAGGACGCGCTGGTCGTCGACCTGGTCGCCGCCAATCGCGCCCTGCAGCGCGATCCGTCGTATCCGCCGATCCCGATGCCGCCGACGATGGTCGACCTCATCGGCCGCTACGAGTACGGCATGAACACCCGGCTCTACGAGATCGTGAACTATCTCGTGCGCGGCAACCGGCTCACCGGCGCGCAGCGGCCGGCCTACGTGCACGACGTCAAGAGCGTCGACATCCTGGCGCCGCTGATGCCCGGCAAGATGCTGAACGCCGCCGTGAACTTCTACACCCACGTCGGTGAGACCGGCACCGCCGAAGAGCAGAAGAAGGCCGAGGCCGAACGGCGCGCCAAGCGCGGCGTGCCGTATTTGTTCCTCAAGCCGACCCGCGGCGCCGTCATCGGCGACGGCGACGACGTGGTGATTCCCTACGGCCGCGACCGGGTCGATTGGGAAGTGGAACTCGGCATCGTCATCGGCCGCGCCGCCAGGGACGTGCCGGCCGACAAGGCCGCCGAGCACGTCTTCGGCTACATGGTCACCGTCGACGTCTCGGATCGCGGCGGCCGGCCGCCCGACTCACGACCGGGATCGGACTGGCTGGTCGGCAAGGGCCATGACACCTTCGCGCCGATGGGCCCGTGGATCGTGCCGAAGGAGTTCTACGGCGACCCGATGAAGCGGCTGCGTCAGACCCTGACCGTGGACGGCAAGGTGATGCAGGAGGCCGGCGCCGCCGACATGATCCACTCGATCTACGAGCTGATCGAATACGGATCGTCGATCATCACGCTGTTCCCCGGCGATGTCGTGAACAACGGCACCTCGGGCGGCACGGGCATGGGCCAGGCGTATCGCGGCGCCGAGCGCTTCCTGAAGCCGGGCGAGAAGATGACGGCGTCGATCGACGGCATCGGCTCGATCACGATGAACGTGGTCGGCGAGGCGGCGCCGCCGCCGGGCACCGGCTCGCGGCTGCCCCCGGTCAGCACCTACCGCAAGCAGTAGTTCGCCCGTCGCCACGGTCGCCCTTCCTCGGGGCGGCCGTGGCCGTTCTCGCCCGTCCTTCCGTCCCCTCCGCCCCCATCCCTCCGCCGAAACGCCTTTTCGGCCCCGGTGCGCCCCGGGCCCGGAATCGAGTATTCTTTCTGGCGGGACTCACCGTTTTACCCATCTGGAGGATTCATGGACGTCAGGCATCCACTATCTCGTCGGCGCTTTTTCGGAGGGGTCGCCGCGGCCATGGGCGCTCTCGGCCTGCGGCCGGGCGGCGAGCTGTTCGCGCAAGGCCAGACGGCCCGGTTCGGCGGCGGCGAGGCCGAGTACGACGCCTTCGCCAAGCTGGCCAGCAACGAGAACAACTTCGGCCCGCCGCAGAACGTGATGCAGGCGATGAATCACGCCTGGAAGTACGCCAACCGCTACGGCTACCCGGATGCCAACGTCATCCAGGAGATCGCCGCGCACCACGGCGTGAAGCCCGAGAACGTCCTGCTGACCCCGGGCTCCGGTGAGGTCCTCGAGGTCGTCGGCGAGGCGTTCCTGGCCGGCGGCAAGAAAGTCGTCGGCGCCGACCCGACCTACGCCACCGTCTACCAGCACGCCACCCAGATCAAGGCCGAGGGCATCAAGGTGCCGCTGCTGAAGAACTACCAGCAGGACCTCGACACGATGATCAGCGAGGCCAACAAGAACGCCGCGACGGTCGGGCTGTTCTACCTGTGCAACCCGAACAACCCGACCGGCATGGTGATCAGCTCCGCCGACGTCAAGAAGGTGGTCGAGGGCATCCCGAAGACGATGCCGATCCTCATCGACGAGGCCTATCACCACTTCGTGGACGACCCGGCCTACGGCACCTCGGTCCCCTACGTGATCGAAGGCCGGCCGGTGATCGTCGCCCGCACCTTCTCGAAGATTGCGGCCCTGGCCGCGATGCGCGTCGGCTACGCCATCTCGACGCCCGACATCATCAAGCAGCTGCGCGTCTACGCGTCGAACAGCGTGAACGTGCTGGCCAAGCACGGCGCCGTCGCGTCGCTCAAGGACACCTCCGGTCAGGCCGAGGTGAAGAAGAAGATCGTCGGCCTGCGCAACCAGACCACCCGCGAGCTCGAAGCGCACGGCTACCCGGTGATCCCCTCGCAGACCAACTTCTTCATGGTCAGCCTGGGCGATGCCACGGTGCAGCCGACCATCGAGGCGTTCCGCGCCAAGGGCATCCTGGTCGGCCGGCCGTTCCCGCCGATGCTGAACCACCTGCGCGTGTCGGTGGGTCTGCCGGAGGAAATGGCCAAGTTCACCACCGCCTTCAAGGACATCTTCCCGAAGAAGGCGGCGGTCACCACGATGGCCGCGCGCGGCTAGCAATCGACCGAGGCCGGCGGCAGCGCCGCCGGCCTCGTCTTCCGCTCGGCTAGACTCCCGCCCGTCCCGGTCGATTCCCCCTCAGTTCCCGATGGCACCGCGCGCCAGCATGTCGGCGAGGCGGTCGTAGGTGCCCGACATCCCCCCTCGACCATCCCGGTCGCCATCGCTGCGGCGCGCGCCGTCGCCAGCCTGAAAGGGTCAGCGCGGGGCCGAGGTGGCCAGCAGCACGCTCAGCGCCATGCCCTCGGCGGCGGTCGTCACCGTCGCCAGGTCGGGGAAGGTCGGCGCCACGCGGATGTTGCGGTCGTGCGGATCGTCGCCGTGCGGATAGGTGGAGCCGGCCGGCGTGAGCGCGACGCCGGCCGCCTTGGCCAGCCGGATGACCTCGCGCGCGCAGCCGTCGCGGACGTCGAGGCTGATGAAGTAGCCGCCCTTGGGCACCGTCCACGACGCCACGCCGGCGCCGGCGAGGTGGCGGTCGAACGCGGCCAGCACGGCGGCGAACTTCGGCGCGACGATGGCCCGGTGGCGATCCATCAGCGCCAGCAGCCCGGCGGTGTCGCCCAGGAAGCGGACGTGGCGGAGCTGGTTGATCTTGTCGCCGCCGATCGTCCGCGTCCCCATCCGCGCCAGATACCACGCGACGTTCTCGGGCGAACCGGCGAAGAGCGCCACACCGGACCCGGCCAGCGTGATCTTCGAGGTGGAGCCGAACACGAACGGCCGCTGCGGATGGCCGTGGCGCGCGCACGCCGTCGACGATGTTGGCGATCTCGATCCGCTCGTCGGTGAGATGGTGGACGGCGTAGGCGTTGTCCCAGAACAGCCGGAAATCGGCTGCCGCGGCCGGCATCGCTGCCAGCCGCTCCACGGTGTCGGCGGAGTACACCGTCCCGGTGGGATTGCTGTATTTGGGCACGCACCACATGCCCTTGATGCCGGCATCGCCGGCCACCAGCGTCTCGACCGTGTCCATGTCCGGGCCACTGTCGCCGAGCGGCACCGGGATCATCTCGATGCCGAAGGCCTGGCAGATCGCGAAGTGACGGTCGTAGCCGGGCACCGGGCACAGGAACGCCACGCGCGATTCGCCGGCCCAGGGTCGCGGGCCGTCGACCGTGCCTCGGTGCAGGGCGTAGGCCACGGCGTCGTACATCAGCGCCAGGCTCGAGTTGTCGCCGAGCACGATCTGGGACGGCGGCACGCCGAAGAGCGGCGCCAGCAGCGTCCGCAGCTCGGCCAGCCCTTGCAGGCCGCCGTAGTTGCGCACGTCGGTGCCGTCAGCGGCGCGGTGGTCGCCGGCGCCCGGCAGCGCCATCAGCCCCTCGGCCAGATCGAGCTGCTCCCCGGACGGCTTGCCGCGCGTGAGGTCGAGGGACAGGCCACGGGCCGCGAAGGCGTCGTAGCGGCGGCGCACGTCGGCGTGGAACGCGGCGAGATCGGCGGCCGAGCGCGGCGCGAGCGGGTCCATCAACCCGCTATCGTAATGCCCCGGCCGGGGTCCGGACTAGCGCGACAGGCTGACGTTCAGCGCGACGGTGCGCCCGGCGCGCACCGTGACGACGCGGCGATACGAGGCCAGCCCCTCGCGCCGCACCTCCACCTCGTGAGGGCCGTCCGGCAGCTCGATGAGGATCGGGCCGTCGCCTTCCGGGGCCGACCACTCTTCGCCGTCGACGAACAGCGTCGCATCGCCCGGCTGCACGCGGACTGACAAGGTGCCGAACGCGTCCTGCGGCGGGGAGGTCTGCGGCGGCCAGCTGCCCTGCGGGCCGGGGCCTTGCGGCGGCGCCGGAGGCGGCGCCGTGACCACCGGCCGCGGTCCGGTCACCTCGCCGGTGGTGTTCGGCTGGAGCTGGTGCCGGACCTGGAGCGTCGCCCCGGGCCGGAACAACAGCTTCTGCGTGAGCGTCTGGTAGCCCTCCAGGTAGATCGTGAGCTCATGCTCACCAGGCGCGACGGCGAGGCGCTGGAACACGCCGTCGAAGTCATTCACGGTGCCGGCCAGGTAGCCGTCGACGTAGACCTCGGCCTCGCGCGGCGTGACCTGGAGGCGCGCTGATCCGACGTTGCCGGCGAAGCCGGGTCCATACGGCGGGCCCCACCCCGGATAACCCCAGCCAGGTCCCCACCCGGGGCCCCAGCTGAAGAACGGATCGTAGAAGCCGTAGCCGAAGGCGACCGGCGCGGCGACGACCACGGCACGGCCACCGCCGGGCCGGCCGCGGCGCTGGGCGTGGGCCTCGCCGGGCCAGAGGAACGTGACGACGGCGCAGAGTGCCGCCGCGAGAATCAGAGAATGCGCTCGGATGCGTGGGCTCACCGGAAGCTCCGAGGCAGGCGCGGTCACCATGTGAGCAACCTCGATGCCAGCGTCAGGTTCGAAAGTTCGCGCGAGAAAATCCGCAAACCACAGCGCCACCCTCGCCGAACCGTCATCCGATGGGCACGACAGTGTGCCGCAACCAGGACAGTCACGGGGTCAGGGGACGCGAGCCTGCACGGACGGGCCGGTTTCACGTACCATCGACGTTCCATGAAGCTGGCCGAACTGCGCGGCATCCTCCAGTACGTCCTCCAGTTCCGCGAGAAGACGTTCGTCCTCGCCCTCGACGGCGCGGTGGTCGCCGACGACAACTTCGCGACCCTGCTGCTCGACGTCGCGCTGCTGCGCTCGGTCAACATCCGGGTCGTCCTGGTGCACGGCGCCGGGCAGCAAATCCAGGCGCTGGCCGCCGCCCGCGGCGTGACCCCTTCGGACCTCGACGGCGCCGGGGTCACCGACGCCGCCACGCTCGATCTCGCCATCGCCGCCTCGACCCGGCTCACCCACGACGTGCTCGAGGGCCTCACCGCCAACGACCTGCGCGGCGCGTGGGCCAACGTGATCACCGCCTATCCGCTCGGCATCCTCCAGGGCGTCGACCACCAGCGGACCGGCAAGGTCGAGCGCGTCGACGTCGATCTCGTCCAGGCGCTGCTGTCCCAGGGCGTGGTGCCGGTGATTCCGCCCCTCGGCATCGACGGGGAAGGGCGCACCTACCGGCTGAACTCCGACCGGGTCGCGGTTGCCGTCGCCGAACAGCTCAAGGCAATCAAGCTCATCTTCGTGACCGTGCAGGACGGCCTCGTGCACCGCGGCCAGCTGATTCGCCAGATGCTGCCCGACGAGCTCCAGGCGCTCATCCGCGATGCGCCCGACGGCTTCGCGCCGGGGCAGCTCTCCAAGGCCGTGCACGCCGCGAGCGCCTGCCAGGCCGGCGTGCCGCGGGTCCACGTGATCAACGGCGCCCACGACGAGGGGCTGCTCGGCGAGGTGTTCTCGAATCACGGGCTCGGTACGTTGATCCACGTCAACGAGTACGAGCAGATCCGGCCGGCTCGAAAGAAGGACGTGCGCGCCATCCAGATGCTGACCCGGCAGGCGGTCGAGGCCGACGAGCTGGTGCGGCGGACGGCGGCGACGATCGAACGCGACCTGGCCGACTACTACATATTCGAAGTCGACCGGAATCCGGTCGCCTGTGTCGCTCTGCACCTCTATCCAGAGCTGAATCGGGGCGAGCTCGCGTGTCTGTATGTCAGCACGGCGCACGAGAACCAGGGCATCGGCCGCAAGTTGATCCAGTTCGTCGAGAAGCGGGCCCGCGAGCTCGGCCTCGACGATCTGCTGGTCCTGTCCACGCAGGCGTTCTCGTACTTCCAGTCGCAGGGTGGCTTCGTCGAAGGCACCCCCGACGACCTGCCGCCGGCGCGGCGCGAACGCTACGAGCAGAGCGGCCGGCGCTCCAAGGTGCTGATCAAGCGGCTCGGCGCCCGCGTCGGCTGATGGCGACTCCGCCGACCGGCGTGCGGCGCGTGGTCCGTGTCGCCGTGCTGCTGGTCTGGCTGGCCGTCCCCGCCCTCTCCGGCGCCCAGTCCACGACGCCCCTGCGGGTCGAGGTGCGCGGTGACGACGGGCCGGTGGCCGGCGCCGCCGTCGTCGCCGGCGTGGCCTCGGGCGTGACCGATGCGGCCGGCCTCGTCGTCCTTGCGGTCGCGGCGGGCCCGGTGCGGCTCGTCGTGACCCGCGACGGCTTCATGACCGTCGAGCAGGACGTCGTCGTCGGGCCGGACACGGCTGTCGTCGTCGAGCTCCACGAGGCGATCGCGATCGAGGAGGAGGTGGTGGTCGTGGCGACCACCCGCACCGGGCGCCGGCTCGAGGATCAGCCGACTCGCGTCGAGGTCCTCGACCGCGAGGAGATCGAAGAGAAGATGCTGATGACGCCCGGCGACATCGTGATGATGCTGAACGAGATGGGCGGGCTGCGCGTGCAGGCCACCTCGCCCTCGATCGGCGCCGCGAGCGTGCGGGTGCAAGGCATGCAGGGCCGCTACACGCGCTTCCTGAGCGACGGCCTGCCGCTCTACGGCCAGCAGGTGGGCGGGCTCGGCCTGCTGCAGATCCCGCCGATGGACCTCGGCCAGGTCGAGGTGATCAAAGGCGCCGCGTCGGCGTTCTACGGCGCCGGCGCGATGGGCGGCGTGGTCAACCTGCTGTCGCGGCGGCCCGGTCCGGAATCGGCCTACGACGTGCTCTTCAACCAGTCGACCCTGGGGGCCACCGATGTGGTCGGCTACCTGTCGGCGCCGCTCGCCGATCGATGGCGCCTGACGCTGCTCGGCGGCGGCCATCGCCAGTCGCGCAATGACCGCGACGACGACGGGTGGGCCGATGTCGCCGGCTACACGCGCGGCGTCGTGCGGCCGCGGCTGTTCTTCGACGGCGGCGACGGCCGCGTCGGGTTCCTCACCGCCGGGCTGACCGCCGAGGAACGCGATGGCGGCACGCTGCCGGGGGCGCGGCTCGAGGCCACGGGGGAGCCGTACACCGAGGCGCTCGACACGACCCGGGCCGATGCCGGCGGCTCGTGGCAGATGCTGCTGCGCGAGCGGTTCGTGCTGACGGCGCGGGCGGCCGCGGCCTGGCAGCGCCACGATCACCGTTTCGGCCCGGTGCGCGAACGCGACGCCCACGACACCGCGTTCGGGGAAGTCGCCCTGCGCGGCTCGGCCGGTCGGCACACCTGGGTCACCGGCGTGGCGATGGAGCGTGACCGCTTCGACCCTCGCGACGTCCCGCGCTTCGCCTACACCTACCTGGTACCCGGGGTGTTCGCGCAGGACGACATCGACGTCGCGCCCTGGCTGTCGATCTCGGCCGGCGCGCGTCTGGACCACCACAACGAGTACGGCGCGTTCCTGAGTCCGCGCCTGGCGGCGCTGCTGCGGCGCGAGGGCTGGACCAGCCGGGTGTCGGTCGGGCGCGGCTTCTTCGCGGCGACGCCGTTGACCGAGGAAACCGAAGCGGCCGGGTTGTCGCGGCTCGACATCCCGGCGGCGCTCGACGCCGAACGCGCCACCACCGCGTCGGTCGACGTGTCCAGGGCCTTCGGGCCGGCCACGATCACCGCCACGGTGTTCGGATCGCGCATCGCCGATCCGGTGGGCGCCGATCGCGACCGCCGCTTCGCCCTGGTCACCCGGTCCGAGGCGACGACCAACGCCGGCCTCGAACTGCTCGGCACCGCCCGGCATGGTCCGGCCGCGGTCACCGCCAGCTACACCTACGTGCGCGCCCGTGAGGTCGAGGACGGCCGGCGCCGTGACGTGCCGCTCACGCCCAGGCACAGCGCCGGCATGGTCGGCATGTGGGAGATCGAAGATGCCGGCCGCCTCGGGCTCGAGCTCTATTACACCGGCCGGCAGCGGCTCGAGCAGAACCCGTATCGCGACCAGTCGCGGCCCTACCTCGTCGTCGGCCTGCTCGTGGAGAAGCGGGTCGGGCGGGTCCGCGCGTTCGTCAACGCCGAGAACGTCACCGACGTGCGTCAGACCCGCTGGGACTCGCTGCTGCGGCCGTCGCGCGGCGTCGACGGGCGATGGACCGTGGATGCCTGGGCACCGCTCGACGGGCGGGTGGTCAACGGCGGCGTGCGGATCGATTTTTAGCAGTCCGGGGTGAAATGGTGCCGCGGCACCGAGGACGGCGATGCAGCGCCGGCCGGATGCCGGCACCGCTTTCACTCCGGGCTGCCAGCGCCGTCAGCGAGCGATCGTGCGGCACGCCAACCGGTGCCCGGCACTACCGCCGGTGGCCGCGCGTATCATGCCGAGATGCGTCGTCTGCTGTTCGTTCCTGTGCTCGTGTTCGTCACCGCATGCGCGTCGCGTCCCGCGCCGCTACCGGTGCCGTCGCCGTCGCGCCCGCAACCCGCGCCGGTGGCCGCGCCGGCCACGCCAGACAGCATCCGCTGGGTGCAGCAGTCGGCCGAGTTCCAGGCGGGGTTGCATCAGGTCTACCGGCTGGCCACCGCGCACGTCGAACGCGCCGCGGCGGCGAAGACGGCGGGGCAATGGGCCGTGGTACTCGACGCCGACGAGACGATCATCAGCAACGCGGTCTACCAGCTCGAGCGGGCCCGCCTCGGCGCCGGGTTCTCCGCCGAAAGCTGGAACGCGTGGGTCAAGCGCCGCGAAGCGACGCCGCTGCCCGGCGCGGCGGCGTTCCTCAGCCGCGTTCGCGCCCTGGGCGGGCGTATCGCGATCGTGACCAACCGGCTGCAATCCGAATGCGACGACACGGCGGCGGTGTTCGCCGCGCACTCGCTGGTCTACGACGCCATGCTGTGCCGCCCGGATGGATCGCCGTCAGACAAGAACCCGCGCTTCGAAGCGGTCGCCGCCGGGCGCTCGGCCGCTGGCGCGACGCCGCTCGAGGTCGTGGCGTTCGTCGGCGACAACATCCTCGACTTCCCGGCGCAGTCTCAGAAGCTGCGCGGCGCTCCGGTGGCGGCCTTCGCCCCGTTCGGCGAGCGCTACTTCGTCGTGCCCAACCCGATGTACGGCAGCTGGCAGTGAGCCGCTGGCGGCCCTCACGGGTGGCTGCGGCAATAGGCCGATCCCGTGCAGTGGGTCGGGACGAACAGCTCCGCCTGGATGCGCCAGCCGTCGCTGGTCTTGCGCCACTGCGCCAGGTAGGTGCCGGCGATCTCGACCACGCCGTCGGGCTCGGTCCACCGTCCCGTCCACGAGCCGCGCTCCGACGCAACCGCCCATACCGCGAGGACGTCCACCGCGTCCGGTGTGCGGACGTAGACGGTGTCGGGGCGGCGTTCGAACTGCTGCGCCATCCGCCCGCCGTTGGCGTCGCGGCCGGTGGCCTGGGCACTGGTCGACGTGACGATGTGCACGTCGGGCAGCCAATGGCTGGCGATGCCGGTCACGTCGTGAGCGGCGATCGCGGCGTTCGATCGGGTGCGGGCGGCGCGAATGGCCGTCTCGTCCGTTCGCGCCGGCTGCGCCGCCGTCGGAACAGTGCCTCCCAGCAGCATCGCCAGTGCCACGCCGATCCCGCGTCCAGTTGCCGCACACCGTGTTCGCATCCGCCCCTCCACCGCCGGGCACGATAACAGGAAGTAGACTCCCAGGCCATGCATCGTCGAACGTTCCTGTCCCTGACCGGCGCGGCCGCGGTGGCCAGCCACCTGCGCGCGACGCAGCCAGCGCCGGCTGGTGATCACGTGGCGGCGATCGCGGCGCTCGTGCGCAGCAAGATGGCCGAGTACCAGGTGCCAGGCGTGGGCCTGGGTTTGCTCCACGGCGACCGCCTCCACGTCGAGGGCTTCGGCGTCACCAGTCTCGACGACCCGCGTCCGGTGACGGCCGACACGTTGTTCACCATCGCGTCGATCTCCAAGACGATGACCGCGACCGCGGTCATGAAGCTCATCGAGCTCGGCCGCCTCGAACTGCACACGCCGGTGCAGGAGTTCCTGCCGACGTTCCGCGTGGCCGACGCGGCCGCGAGCGCGCGGGTCACACCGTGGCACCTCTTGACCCACACCCCGGGCTGGGAAGGTCAGCTCACCACCGAGGACCGCGGCGCCGACGCCCTGTCGCACTTCGCCGCGTCGATCATGCCGGCGCTGCCGCAACTGGCCGCCCCGGGCGAGACCTGGAGCTACAACAACGCCGGCTTCGCGCTGTCCGGACGGCTCATCGAAGCGGTCACCGGCCACGGCATCCACGACGCGCTGCGCGAACTGGTGTTCGCGCCGCTCGGCTTGACCCGCACGTTCACGCGCCTGACCGACGTGCTCACCTACCCGACGACCCTCGGCCATCGCGATCGCGACGGCAAGACCGAGGTCATCCGGCCGTTCCAGACCACCTCGAGCACGACGGCGGGCGGAGTCGTCACGTCGGTGGCCGATCTGATGCGCTACGCCCGCTTCCATCTCGGTGACGGCACCGGCGCCGCCGGCACGCCGCACCTGGGGCGGCCGCGGGTGGCGCAGATGCAGATGGCGCAGACACCGAAACACGGCACTGACGACGAGATGGGCATCGGGTGGCACCTTCGCCGGCTGGGCGGGACGGCGACGCTGGCGCACGGCGGCACGTTGAACGGCCACTGCCTGCTGGTGGAGCTGGTGCCGGCGCACGGGCTGGCGTTCGTGATCCTGACCAACCACGTCGACGGCTGGCGCCTGGTGCAGGACGTCGAGCAGCTGATCCTCCGCCGCATCGCCGGCGTCGGCCTGGCGCCCGGCCAACGCATCGGACATCGCGGCGTGAACGAAGCGATGTCGCTGCACAGCGCGCCGCTGCCCACCCAGCCTGACCTCGACGGCTACGTCGGCCGCTACCTACGGCCGCCGGTGGGCGAGGCGGTGGTGCGCCGAGACGGCCCGCGCCTCATCGTCGCGACTGGCAGTGGCCAGCGGGACGCCGGCATCGTCTTCTACGGCAGAGATGTCGCCTATGCGGTGAGCGGGGCGTACACCGGCATGCCCTACGAGTTCGTGCGCGACGCCGCCGGCGCGGTGCGCTGGCTGCGCGTCAACGGGCGCATCGCCCGCCGGGCCGCCTGAGGCGGCACGGCCGCGTGCCACAATCGGGACGGCGGCCGCGTCGTTCCACGCGGCGTCTCCGCGGGATGGCCCCATGCTGGACCTCGTCACCTGGACCGCGACCGGTCTCGCCACCGGTTGGCTCGTGCGCACGCTGCTGCGCTCCCGCCGCGATTTCGGCCTTGCCGGCGACCTGACCACGGGGTGGCTCGGCGGCCTGATCGGCGGCTGGATCTTCCGCAGCGTCGGGGCCAGCGCCCCTGACGGGCCGGTGGGTCACGTGCTGGTGGCGTCGTTCGGCGCGATCACGCTGATGGCGGTGCTGCGCCTGATGCGCCACCTGGCGTCCGCGGCCGGCGTGGCGCCGGGCGTCGGCGCCGTCCCCGACGACGGCCGCGACGACGGGTCGGTGGGCACGCTTGGCCACCTGGAGCGGCGCATCGTCGACGCCGTGCTGACCCGCCGCTGGCCGCTGCGCGATCCGACCCAGGTGGAGGCCGAAGCGAGCTTCGGCGAACGGGTCGCCGACAAGGTGGCGCTGCTCGGCGGCAGCTGGACGTTCATCGGCGTGTTCGTGACCGTGCTGGTCGCGTGGATGGCGCTCAATTCCGGCGCCGGCGCCCATTTCGATCCGTTCCCGTTCATCCTGCTGAACCTGGCGCTGTCGTGCGTCGCGGCGCTGCAGGCCCCGGTCATCATGATGAGTCAGAACCGGCAGAGCGCCAAGGATCGCGCCGATGCCCGCTCGGACTACGAGGTGAACCTGCGCGCCGAGTTCGAGATCGCCGCGCTCCACACCAAGCTCGACCTGCTGCGCGAACAGGAGTGGACCCGGCTCCTCAGCGTCGTCGAGCAGCAACGGCACGCGCTCGACGACATCCAGCGACAGCTGGTGGCGCTCGGCGAGCGCGATCCGCGCCGCTGAGCCGCCGCCGTTCAGCCGCGCGGGAGCAGCGTGTCGGCGTCGTCCCAGATCCGTCGCATGACCTCGCCGGCCGGTTCGGCGCGCGCGAGGCCGGCGGCCTGGCCGGCCCACATCTGCATCCGCCGTGGATCGTTGGCCGCGGTCGCGGCGGTGGTCATCGCGCGCGTCAGACCGCGCTGCACCGGATAGGGCGCCGCCACGGGGGCGTCGGGTGCCATCGCCGCGCGCACGTAGTCGCTCTCCACGGCGCGTCCGAGGCGGCCGGTGAACGCCCGCGTCAGCCGCGTGCGCTCCGGGGCACGGTCGTCGAGCGCGTCGGCCCAGGCGGGCGCGATGCCGGCTTCGGGACAGCGCAGGAACGCCGTGCCGACGACGACGGCGCTCGCGCCGAGCGTCAGCGCCGCCGCGACACCGCGGCCGTCGCCGATCCCGCCGGCCGCGACGACCGGGATGTCCAGTCGATCGGCGAGGCGCGGCACCAGGGCGACGAGCCCGACCGTCTGTCGTTCGGCCGCTGCCGGATCGAAGGCGCCGCGATGTCCGCCCGCTTCCACCCCTTGCGCGATCACCGCATCGGCGCCGGCGGCCTCGGCGGCCAGTGCTTCGTCGAGGGTGGTCACGGTGGCGAACCAGGCGATGCGCCGGGCCTTCAGCCGTTCGACGACGCCGGCGGGGTAGAGGCCCATGATCGACGACACGGCGGCCGGGGCGACGTCGAGGAACGCCTCGCATTGGGCGAGGAAGTCGGGCGGCGTGGCGTCGCCGGCCGCCGCTGCGACATCGGGACCCCACTGCGCCAGGAAGGCGCGGACCCGGCCCTCGGCCTCGGCGTCGCGCCGCGGCGGCGGATCGGGAATCCAGGTGTTCAGCTGGAACGGCCCCTCGGCCAGGCTGCGTACGCGCGCCGCCCAGCCGCGGATCTCATCGGGCCCGTGCACCAGCGCGCCCATCGCGCCCATGCCGCCCGCGGCGATCACCGCAGCCGACAGCTCGGGCGGACAGGCGCCGGCCATCGGCGCCAGCAGCACCGGCACGCGCAGGCCGAACGCGTCGCAGAAGGCCCGGGCGCGATCGCGGACGGGACGGGAACGTCGGGGTGTGGTCATGGTCGCTGGCGGGGTCGCGATTTCAACCGACCGGGAAACGTACGACCGTGTTGGTCGCCGGCAGGACGGCAGCCCGTCCGGGCGCCGCGCCGGCCGGCCACCGTGTGCCGCGCAACGCCTCGGCCACGTCGGGATAGCGGCCGAGGACATCGAACGACTCGAGCGCGTACGGCCGGCCTTGGGCGTCGAGCGTCGACGCCGCGTCGCTGACGTGGAAGTGCAGGTGCGGACCGGTCGAGTTCACCCCCGATCGCCCGAGCCGCGCCAGCACTTGCCCGCGTCGCACCTCGTCGCCGGCGGCGACGCGCAGACTGCCGCGCTGCAGGTGCTCGTAACAGGCCACGCTGCCGCCGGCCAGCGCCAGCAGCACGTAGTTCCCCGCGACGTCGTCGTCGGCCGGGCTGGCGGGACGCGTGCGCGTGAGCACGTCGGGGCGTCCGTCGCGCGCCCCCGCCACCCGGCCGTCAGCCACGGCGAGCACGTCCTCGCCGAAGCCGAACCAGCCGGCGAAGTCGTCGGCGGGCAGGCGGCCGATGCCGCCTTGCGGATCGAGGCGCACGAAGTCGATAGCGAAGCGGGCGGGAATCACCAGCCGGCTGCCGATCTCGAACGAGGCGCGGCGATGCCCACGCGGCATCCACGGGTCGTAGAGCGCCACCCAGGGACCGCCGCGCAGCGGCGGGCCCAGCCGAGGCGGGGACGCGGACGGCGCGATCGACACGGCCGTGGTGCGGCGGGGCGCTCCGGCCGGGGACCCGGCCGGCACCTCGTCCACGTCGACCGCGGTGAAGGGCGCCGAGTCCTCGTGCGCTTCCCACAGGAACAGGATCGCGGCGCCGCCCGCGGCCACGCGCGGCGAGGTCAAGGCCGCGCCGGTCCGCAGCGCGCCCAGCCGCTCGGTGATCTCCGCGCCGGTGAGGCGCCGGACGCCGGCGCTGGAGTGCAGCCGCACCTCGACGACGTCGATCGCCACGGCTGCGGGCGCCTGCAGCAGGAGCTCGCCGACCAGCATCCGTCCGTCGCCGGTTGAGGCCACCGTGAGCGCATCGATCGGAGACACGCGCAGTGCTGGATCGGTCCCCTGCGCCCGGAGCCGGTCGCCGAGCAGGGCCGCACCGATTGCTCCGGCGAACTGGCGGCGGGTGCACGAGGCGTGGCGCATTGCCGCGATCGTACTCGACGCCGGCCCCGCGCTTCGGGTCGCCTTCCTCAGCCAGGTGGCCAGCCGTTGAGCACGGTATTGGCGCCGCTGACGACGACAGCCACGCGCTCGCCGTCGCCCGGCGCGTAGGCGCCACTCAGCAGGGCCGCGAACGCGGCCGAGCCGCCCGGTTCGACGACCAGTCGCAGGGTGTCCCACAGCGCCGCTTGCGCGGCCCGGATCTCCTGGTCGGTGACGCGCACCACCGCGGCGACGTGCGCCTGCGCCAGCGGGAACATGAGCGCGCCGACCTGCTTTGGCGCCAGCGAGTCGGCGGCGACGCTGCCCGTCGGCGCGTCCACCGGCCGGCCGGCGGCCAGAGCCGCGGTGAGGGTCGGCGCGTCCACCGGCTCGACGCCGACGACCGTCACGTGGCCGGCGCACCACGCGGCGACCCCGCCGAGGAGGCCACCGCCGCCGACGGCGGCGACGATCGTCGTCACGTCGGGGCGCTGCGCCAGCAGCTCACGGGCGAGGGTGCCCTGGCCGAGCAGCGTCTCCGGCTGGTCGAAGGCGTGCACGGGCAGCGCGCCGGACTGGGCCGCGAACAGCTCACTGGCGGCGAGCGCGTCGGCATAGCGATCGCCGCCGACCACGAGGTCGGCGCCGTAGCTGCGGATGCGGTCGATCTTGGCCGGCGACGACACCGTCGGCACGAAGATGCGGGCCGCCACGCCCAGTTGCTGCGCCGCATACGCGACGGCAGCGCCGTGGTTGCCGCCCGACGCCGCGACGACGCCGGCCGCCGGCACGTCGCGGAGCAAGAGGTTGGCGAACGCGCCGCGGGTCTTGAACGAGCCGGCGTGCTGCAGATGCTCGAGCTTGAGGACGATCGAGACCGGCGGCCGGCGCGCGACGCCGATGGCGACGTCGATGACCGGGGTGACCCGCAGGTGCGGCTGGATGCGGGCGGCGACGGCTTCGATGGCGGCGCGGTCGAAAGTCATGGACGGAACAACGACCGATTCTAGCAGCCCGTGGTGGACGTGGTGGCGCAGCACCGAGGGCGGCGATGCGATGCAGCGCCGGCCGAATGCCGGCACCACTTCCACCACGGGCTGCTAGGGCACGTTGTAGCGGATGTCCTCGATCTCGAGCTCGATGTAGGCGTAGTCGCCGGCGGCCTCGTGCCAGCGCGCCTGGCCGCGACTCATCACCCGCGCGCCGCCGAAGTCGCGAGAGGCGTCAACCGGGGTGGACCACCGGACGCTCGTGAGCGTCCGCCCGTCGTCCGAGGACTGGCGGCGATCGTCGGACCAGAAGTTCACGAGCTCGCCGGCGGCGTTGAAGACCAGTTCGGCGCGGATCGTGTGCCCGGCGTGCGTGAACGCCGCCCGCACGTGCTGGTCGTCCACCGGCGCCCAGGTGATCGCCGGGTCGAGGAGCGTCGCCGGGGCCATCACGCACATGTCGTTGAAGAGCGTCACCGTCTCGGCCTGGGTCATCTCGGCGCCGCTCGACTGCTGCACCGGCACCAGGCCGGCGGCCTTCACCCGCATGGTCGCCGCGCCGCCGGCGAAGCGGTGATAGCCGTCGGCCGGCACGCCGAGCATCGTCGCGGTCATGTAGAACAGCCGCGCCGGGTCGTCGAAGACGTTGTGCTGTTCGGCGCGAAGCGGCATCCACCGCCGGTCGGCGCCGGCGCGGATCCGGCCGCGCATCCGCGCTCGCATGTTCCAGACCCGCGGCCGACCGACGACACCGGCCACCCTCAAGTAGCGCTGCACCGGAGGGGGAAGCGGCGCGAGATCACGCTCGGTGACGACCGCCGACGACCGTGTCCGGGCGAGCGCCTCGCGCACGTCGTGGTCGTATTCGGCGCGCAGTCCCCATGGACCGTCGATCGCCGCGGCGGCGATCACCACGACGAGCAGCGCGAGGTTCACGACGGCGCCGGCCTTCGCGTCGTGCCACGAGCCGGCAATCGCGACGGTCGAGACGACGATCGCGGCGGCCCCCGCTACCCACCACCAGCGCGGCGTCGCGACGGCCCCGACGGCGGCGGCCACCAACAGCAGCGCCGCCGCCAGCCACAGCCAGCCGCGACCGGCGGCGATGGGCTGTGTCAGTTGCGGCAGCGCCACCAGGCCGAAGGCCGTGGCGACGCCGAGCAAGTGGACGAGGCCGTGCAGGAGGAGCACCACGACGAGCGCGAATCGCATGCCGGCGCAGTTTGCACGATTCGTTCCGCGACAGATTCGCCGGCGGCTCGCCGGGCCAGGCGATGACAGCGGCCTAACCTCCGTGCGTCCTTCCCCGGGACGAGGAATTTCCCGCGATCCCCGCCGCGGCCGGCCGCTTGACAACGCCGGCTGGCTGACGGAAGCTCGAACCTCGTGGTCACGATCCTCGCCTGCGCGTGTTGCTGTTGTGGAGCCATTGCCTCCCTGAGCCGCGCTGTGCCCTCAGGAGTCGTGCCCCGCTAGTCGATTCCGCACGCACTCCCGTCGTCGCCACATCCGGCCCGGAGGCATCTCGCCTGCGGGCCTTTTCGTTTTCAGGACCGATTGCCATGACCTCGACCGCCCGACCGATTGCCGTCTACTACGAACACCCCGAGTGGTTCCGGCCGCTCTTCGCCGAACTCGATCGGCGCGGCATCGCCTACGTGCCGCTCGATGCCGGTCGTCACCGCTACGACGCCACCAACGGCGACGGCCGCCAGTTCGGGCTGGTGTTCAACCGCATGAGCCCTTCGGCCTACCTGCGCGGCCGCGGCCACAGCATCCTCTATACGTTGAACTACCTCGCGCACCTCGAACATCTCGGCGTGCGCGTGGTCAACGGCCTGGGCGCCTTCCGCATCGAGACGTCGAAGGCCCTGCAGCTCGCGCTCCTCAAGTCGCTTGGGCTGCCGTTCCCGGCGGCCCGCGTCATCAACCATGCCGACGAGGCCCCCGCCGCCGCCGAGGGCCTGCGATTCCCGGTGGTGGTCAAGGCCAACATCGGCGGCAGCGGCGCCGGCATCGTCCGCTACGACCAGCCCGAGGACCTGGCGCGGGCGGCGCGTGAAGGCCGCATCGACCTGGGCCTCGACCAGACCGCCCTGGTGCAGGAGTACATCCCGGCGCGCGGTGGGACGATCACCCGGGTCGAAGTGCTGGACGGCCGTTACCTCTACGCCATCGCCGTCGAGACTGGCACGCGGTTCAACCTGTGCCCGGCCGACATCTGCCAGTCCGAGGACGGCACGCCGGCCGACGCGTCGTGCCCGGTGGAGGCGCCGAAGCAGGGCCTCAAAGTGGTCGCCGCCACGCCGCCAGATGAGGCGATCGCCGACGTCGAGCGCATCCTGCGGGCGGCCGGGATCGAAGTCGGCGGCGTCGAGTACATCGTCGACGACCGCGATGGCCAGCGCTACTACTACGACATCAACGCGCTGTCGAACTTCGTCGCCGACGCGCCGCGGGTGGTCGGCTTCGACCCGTTCGTGCGGCTGGTCGACTTCCTGGAGCGCGAGCGGCGCTGACGGCCAGCCGGCGGCGGCCGGCGTCCAACCCGGGAGACGGACGGCGCGAGACGAATCGCACGCCGCCGTCAATCACTCCCGGATGTCGTCCTTCGCGTCTCCCGCGCCAGCCACGGATCACGCGCTCCTGGCGCGGGCCGCCAGCGGCGACCTGGAGGCGTTCGGCGTGGTCTACGGCCGCTATCATCACGTCGTCTATCGCTTCGCCAGGGCCATGACCGGCGCTGCCGACGCCGCCGAAGACGTCACCCACGACGCCTTCCTGGCGCTGCTCGCCGAGGCGGGCGCGCTTCGACCCGCGACGGGCGTCGCTCACCACGTATCTCTACGGCATCGTCCGCAACCTGTGCCGCCAGCGGCTGCGCCGCACCTCGCGCCTGCAGACGATGGAGGCCAGCGATCTCGAACGGGGCGATCGGGCCGCCGGGTTTGCCTACCGTCACCACGATGCGGTTGCCCGACGACGCCGGCGTGGCGTTCCCGCCGATGCGCGGCGCCATGTCGTGGACGATGACGGCCGGGGACGAGGTTGGTCTGGCGATGCCCGCTGCGGCGGCAACCCCAGGGAGCGATCCGCAGACCGTGAAGCTCGAGCCGCAGACCATCGAGGGCGTGCGGGTCGAGGGCACGCGCACCACGACGACGATTGCGGCCGGGGCGATCGGCAACGATCTGCCGATCGAGATCGTCAACGAACGGTGGTTCTCACCCGAGCTGAGGACCGTCGTGCTGTCGCGGCGGTCGGATCCGCGCTTCGGCGAGACCGTGTTCCGCCTTACCAACGTGAGCCGGACCGAGCCCGCCTCCGAGCCGTTCGAGATCCCGGCTGGCTACCGCGTCGAGGAGCCGAAAGCGCCGCCGCTGCCGCGATAGGTCCGGGCCACGCCCCTCGGCGCGTCGGCCGCCGCGGCCACGCATGTTAGAGTGACCGCCTATGCCCGCCTCACCGACGAGCCTCCAGGTGCTGTCCGGAACCGATGTACTGGCGCGATTGCACGAGCTGCGCGAGCGACAGCCGGTCAAGTACTCCGCGTTCTATTCCAGTCAGCTCGGCGGCATCGTCACCGATCCGGCGCTCATGGTGATCCCGTTCGACGATCACATGGTGCATCGCGGCCACGGCATCTTCGACACCGCCGGCCTGGTCGGCGGGAAGATCTACGATCTCGAGGCGCACCTCGATCGCTTCGCGCGGTCGGCCGAGCGATCGAAGCTCGCCATGCCCGGCACACGCGACGAACTGCGCGAGATCGTCATCCGCACCACCGCCGTGTCCGGCCGTCGCGACGGCGCGATTCGCTACTGGCTGTCGTCGGGTCCCGGCAGCCTCGAGCTCAGTCCGGCGCCCGGCGCCGCCCCTGGCTTCTTCGTCATGATCTTCCCCGGTCTGTCGTACCCCGAGCGCTGGTACAGCGAGGGGCTGCGGGTGATGACGACGACCTATCCGATCAAGCCGGCGCTCTACGCCATCACCAAGACGACCAACTATCTGCCCAACGTGCTGATGCAGATGGAGGCGAAGGCGGCCGGTGTCGACAACGGCGTGTTCATCGACGCCGCCGGCCACGTCGGCGAGAGTTCCAACATGAACGTCGCGTTCGTCACCGCCGACGGGGTACTTCGGCATCCGAAGTTCGACCACATCCTCTCGGGGTGCACCGCGGTACGGATGCTGGAGCTGGCTCGCGGGCTGGTCGATCGCGGTGTGCTGAAGGGCGTCGAGGTCGTCGACATCCCGGTGGCCGAGGCCCGCGCCGCCACCGAGATGCTGCTCATCGGCAGTTCGGTGCGGGTGGCGCCGATCGTCCAGTGGGACGGCCAGCCGATCGGCAGCGGCCGCCCCGGCCCGATCGCCAAGGCCCTGCTCGACGTGGTCGACGAAGACATGCGCACCGGCGATCGCCTGATCGACGTCCCGTACGAAGCCTGAAGACGGCCCGGCCGTGACGGCGGACGTCGTGCTCGGCACTTCGACCGCAAGGCGCGGAACGCGCTTCGTGCCGACGTCCTGTCATCCTCCAGGGATGACACCGACCCTCGCCACCGACGCGCCGACGATGACGCAGCGCCTCGACGGCTACGACTGGCCGTCGATCGAGTCCGACCTCGATGCCCACGGGTGGGCGGTGTGTCCCGGCCTGCTCACCGGACCGGAGTGTCGAGGCGTGGCTGAGCTCTACGACCAGCCGCGGACCTTCCGCAACCACATCGTGATGGCCCGGCACGGCTTCGGACGCGGCGAGTACAAGTACTTCGACTACCCGCTGCCCTCGTTGATCGCGGAGCTGCGTCCGGCCGCCTACGCGCGGCTGGCGCCAATCGCCAATCGCTGGGCGGCGGCGCTGCGGTCGGACAACGCGTTCCCGGATGGGCACGACGCCTTTCTGACCCGCTGCCACGACGCCGGACAACGGCGGCCGACCCCGCTCCTGCTGCAATACGGCGCCGGAGACTTCAATGCCCTGCACCAGGACCTCTACGGCGATCATGTGTTCCCCCTGCAGCTGGCGGTGCTGCTGTCGCGGCCGGGCGACGACTTCACCGGCGGCGAGTTCGTGCTCACCGAGCAGCGGCCGCGCATGCAGTCCCGGGCGCACGTGGTGCTGCTCGGTCAGGGCGACGGCGTGATCTTCGCCGTGCATCATCGGCCCGCCCAGGGCAGCCGCGGCGCCTTCCGCGTCACGATGCGGCACGGCGTGAGCCGGCTGCACAGCGGCCATCGGCACACGCTGGGCGTCATCTTCCACGACGCCACCTGACGTGTCAGCGTGTCATCAGACGCACCGCGGTGCCCCAGGGATCGCGCACCAGCATCGCGCTGTCGTCAGCCGCCGCTGGATGGCCGGCGGTGGCGAGACTGTGGACGGCCTCGGCCACTGACGTCGCGTCCGGCAGCACCAGGTCCCAGGCGAGCAGCCGGGCCTCGTCGTCGCCGGCCGGCGCGGCGCCGGCGGCCCACGTGTTGGTGCCGAGATGATGGTGGTAGCCGCCGGCGGAGAGGAACAGGGCGCCGGGGTAGCTCCACACCACTTTGTCGAGACCGAGGCCGGCGTGATAGAACGCCGCCGCTGTGTCGAGGTCGCCGACGTGAAGGTGGATGTGACCCATGGTCGTGCCGGCCGGCATGCCGGTCCATGGCCGATCCGCCGCGGCGTGGATCAGGTCGCGCAAGTCCAGCGGCTCGGTGGTCATGAAGAGTTCCTGTCCGGCCACCCGCCACGACGGGCGCGGGCGATCGGCGTAGACCTCGATGCCGAGACCGTCGGGGTCGGTGAGATAGAGCGCCTCGCTCACGGCGTGGTCGGCGCTGCCGGCGTAGACGCCGCGATCGGCGATGTGCCTGATGAAGCGTCCGAGCGTGGCGCGATCGGGCACCAGGATCGCGAAGTGGAAGAGGCCGAGCCGGCCACCTCGCGGCACCGGCGTCGCCCCGGCGCGCGCGTTCAGATCGACCAGCGCACGGTCGTCGCCGTGCGGCGCCAACGATGCCTCGGTCGTGGTCCGACGCACGACCCGCAGGCCCAGCACGCCCGTGTAGTAGGCCACCGATCGATCGAGGTCGGCGACCTGCAGGTGCACGCCGCCGACGTGCGTGGCGGCCGGCAAACGATACGACGGCGGGGCGATTCCATAGGGCAGGGGCAGGCTCATCACGGCGTCCATCACCACGATATGCGATCCCGGAGCGTGGCGTGGCGCGACCGGACGGGGCGTGCGGTACGCTGGCCAGCGGAGATGCCGTGATGTCGCCAGACCCGTGCCCACGCCGACGCTTCCTTCGGTATGCTGGGGCCTCGGCCGCCGTCCTGTCGTGGCCCGCTGGCCTGACGACCGCGCTGTTCGCCCAACCCCCGTCTCCGCGCATGCACACCCGTCCGATCCCGTCGAGTGGCGAGGCCCTGCCCGTCGTCGGCCTCGGCACCTACATCAACTTCGACGTCGCGCCCGGCAGCGCCGAGTACCAGCGACTGCCCGATGTGCTGCGCACGCTCTTCGCGGCTGGGGGCGCCGTGATCGACAGTTCGCCGATGTACCGGCGGGCCGAGCAGACCACCGGCGAGCTGCTGGGCGCGATGACGCCGCGGCCGGCGGCCTTCCTCGCGACCAAGGTGTGGACCAGCGGTCGCGACGCCGGGCTGGCGCAGATGGAGCAGTCCTTCACGCTGCTGCGCACCGCGAGGATCGACCTGATGCAGATCCACAATCTGGTCGACTGGCGGACGCATCTGCCGACGTTGCGCCGCTGGAAGACGGAGGGCCGTCTGCGCTACGTGGGCATCACGCACTACACGTCATCGGCCTACGGCGACGTCGAAGCCGTGCTGAAGGCCGAAGCGCTCGACGTCCTGCAGATCAACTACGCGCTCGACGATCGCGCCGTCGAGCAGCGGCTGTTGCCGCTGGCCCGCGACCGCGGTGTCGCGGTGATCGTCAACATGCCGTTCGGCGGCGGCGGGCTGCTGCGCCGCCTCCGCGACCGGCCGTTGCCTGGGTGGGCGGCCGAGGCCGGCGCGGTGAGCTGGGCGCAGCTCGCCCTGCGCTTCGTCCTCGCCCATCCAGCGGTCACGTGCGTGATTCCGGGGACCGGCAACCCGCGCTACATGGCCGAGAACGCCGCCGCCGGCACCGCCCGCGCGTTGACCGAGGCCGAGCGCAAGGATCTTATCGCCGCCGCCGGATGAGCCGCCGGCGCACACTGGCGACGGGCGTGTCGCCCGAGGTGTCGTGTCGCCCGTCAGCGAACCCGCGCCGGCCAGTTCTGCATCAGCGAGACAGGGCGGCCGGTATCGGTCGACGTGTTCACGAGCACGCGGCTGCCGTCCGGCGCCACCACGTAGGACACGCCGCCCGACGTCTCCCACTCGGTGAAGCGAGTCTCCATGAGCGCCACGGGAGACGACGGCGTGAACACCGCGCCCTCGGTGCGTGCGTCCACGACCATCAGTCGTCGATCCGGCGCCAGATAGTAGAGCTGACGGCCATCGGCGCCCCACTGCGGCTGCACTCCGCCACCCCTCGACACCAGCCACTTCGCGCCGCCGCCGGTCATCGGCTGCACGTAGACGTCGAAGCGGCCGGCCGCGTTGGAGACATAGGCCAGCCACCGCCCGTCGGGCGACAGCTTGGCGTTGCGCTCCTCGGCTGGCGTTGCCACCAGCGGCCGGGGTTGGCTGGTTGGCAACGACAGCGCCGCCACGTCCCAGCCGGTGGCGGGATTGAGCACCGAGAAGATCAGCTGCGTGCCGTCCCGCGACCAGTCCGTGGGGATCTTGGCGAAGGGCGATTCGAACAGCAACGCCATCTGGCCCGGCGTGTAGAGGCTTTGCGTGAACAGATTGGGTTGGGCCGGTTTGAGCGCGGCCAGCACGATGTCCCGGCTATTCGGCGCGCACACCGGGTAGAACTCGACCGGGCCCGCAAACGTGAGCTGGGTGGTCGCCGCGCTGGCGAGATCCATCGTCCACAGGTCGATGTTCCCGCTGGCGGGGTCGGCCTGTTCGTAGACGACGCGGCGCCCGTCGGGCGTCATGCACAAGGAATTGAACTCTCCAGGCGGCCCGACGGTCGTTAGCCGTTGTCCCGAACGGCTGAACCAGACCAGCTCTGCTCCAGGCGCCGCGTCGCGGTACGCCAGCACGCCGGTGTTCGACACCGAGAACAGCGCCTGGAACGTCACCGGGTTGAAACCTACGTCCTCGGCGATGGCCACTGGCTCCCCGCTCAGCTGCAGGCTCTCTTCATCGAACGGCTGCGCGAACAGCGTCGTGTTCCGCCGGTAGAGCAGATGGCCCGACGCCGCCATGCCGCTCGACGTGGTGGCGACGAGACGTCGCGTCTCCGGAGCGTCGAGAGAACCGAGCGCGAGGCTCTCGACCTGGCGGTTCTCCTCGCTCAGTTCCGTGAAGAGGTAGTGACGGCCGTCCGACAGAAACGACGGGAAGCCAGGAATCCCCGCCTTGGCCGGCGCCGGCACGGAGGTCGGCTCTCCTCCGCTGGCCGGAACGAAGACCAGCGAGGCATTGGGACGCTGCGCGAACAGGATCAGGTTGTCCTTGCTCCAGGCGCCACCGCGCGGGAGACCCACCCGGGCCAGAACCGTGGGTGCTCCCCCGGCGATCGCGACGGTCTTCAACTGCCCGTCGGCGAAGAAGCCCAGCATGCGGCTGTCAGGCGACCAGAAGGGCTGCGATCCGTTCTCGGTGCCAGGCAGGAAGCGAGGCGTCGCCAGGTCAAGGCTGCGGATGTAGAGCCCTCTGGTCCCTCCGGGATCCGTCGACGAGAACGCCAGATACCGGCCATCCGGCGAGATCTGTGGAGCCTCGCCGCGTCTGAACGTCGAGTCCTGCGGCGGCATGATCGACAGCACGTCGCTCGGGGCCGGCGGTTCGAGCGGTCGGGTCGCGAGCAGTCCGCCGAGCACGCTGGCCGTGACCAGACCCAGCGCCGCCAGCGGCCAGGCGAGGCGCGCCGTCCAGCCGGCAGTCCGGGCACCTGGCGCCACCCGTTCGTCGACCGCGGTGCTGCCCGCCAGGCCCTTCAGCTGCAGCAGCACGTCGCCGGCCGTCGACCATCGATTGGCGGGATCCTTCGCCAGGCACACCGCGACGAGCCGATCGAGCGCGGGTGGCGCGCCGGGTGCCACCCGCGTGACGCGAGGCGGCTCGAAATGCAGAATCGCCCCGATCAGCGACGCCTGGCTGGAACCCGTAAAGGCACGCTGACCGGTGACCATCTCGTGGAGCATGGCGCCGAACGCGAAGATGTCGGCACGGGCATCGACGTCGTGGCCCTGCAGCTGTTCTGGGGCCATGTAGGGCAGGGTGCCGAGAATCTCGCCGTGGACCGTGAGCGCCGTGGCCGTCGGAGACTCGGCGACGCCGCTGGCGACCTTGGCCAGACCGAAGTCGAGCAGCTTGGCCCCGGTCTTCGTGAGCATCACGTTGGCCGGCTTCAGGTCCCGATGCACGACCCCGGCGCGATGCGCGAAGGCCAGGCCTTCAGCAATCTGGATCGCGCAGGTGATCGCCTCGTCCGGTGTCATCGGTCCTTGCACCAGCCGCGCCGCCAACGTGGCGCCGTCGAGCTTCTCCATGACCAGGAACATCGTGCCGTCGTGATCGCCGACGTCGTGCAGCGTGCAGATGTTGGGATGCGAGAGGGAGGCGATGGCCGCCGCTTCCCGTTCGAAGCGCGCCCGCCGGCCGGCGTCGTCACTGAACTCCCGCGGCAGCACCTTGATCGCCACGCTGCGCTCGAGCCGTGTGTCCCTGGCGGCGTAGACCTCGCCCATGCCGCCCGCACCCAACGGACCCGCGACTTGGTATGGACCGAGCCGCGTTCCGGGCGCCAGCGTCATTGAGCGGCGATTATACGTCCCGCCCTGGGCGTCCTCTGGCGGCTCGCCCCTGATGCTCATCGACACCGCGACAGCGTGACGGCGTGATCCGCTCGTCCTGTTCCCTGTTCCCTGTTCCCTGTTCCCTGTTCCCCACGCAGCTCTAGTCACCCCGCAGCGCCTCGGCCGGATCGGTCCGCACAGCGCGCAGGCCGGGCACGGCACACGCCAGCAGCGCGGCCACGATCAGGATCGGCAGTGTGGCGCCCAGGCTCACCGGATCCCACGGCGTGACGCCGTAGAGCTGACTGCGCAGCCACGCCGCGGCCGTGGCGGCAGCGGCGAGGCCGACGGCAAGACCGGCGGCGGCCAGGACCACGCCCTCTCGCACCACCAGCGTGAGCACCTGGCCGGCGCGAGCGCCGAGTGCGAGCCGGACGCCGAACTCCCGATGGCGCTCGGTCACCGAGTAAGCGACGACGCCGTAGATGCCGACCGAGGCGAGCGCCAGCGCCGCGATCGCGAAGAGCACGGCGAGTACCGCCGTGAAGCGGCGCAGCGCCTGCGCCTCGGCGACGTAGGCGTCGAGGCGACGCAGGTCGTAGATCGGCAACGCCGGGTCGAGGGCCCGAACGGCGTCGCGCACCGGGCCGACCAGGGCGTCGGGATCGCCGCCGGTCCGGATGACGTAGACCGCCGGGTTACGTGGAATCTGCCGCTCGGGGAAGTAGACCTGATCGCGGACCTCTTCGACGGGGCTGCGATGTCGCAGGTGCCGGACCACGCCGACCACCGTCGTCCACGTCGACGGTTCGCCCGACACGGCGGGATCCACCGCCAGCCGACGGCCCAGTGCCGAGGCGCCCGGCCACGTCCGCCGGGCGAGCCGCTCGTCGACGATCGTCACCGGCGTGCTGTGGTGGTCGTCGGTCTCGGTGAAGGTGCGTCCTTCGACCAGCCTCACGCCGAGCAGCTCCATCAGACCAGGCGCAACGGCCCGATAGTCCGCCTGCGGCGCCGTCGACGGATCCGCCCCTTCGCTGGCGAGGTAGGGCCCTCCCCAGTTGGGCACGTGATCGTACGGCGCATGACTCACCGCCGACGCGGCCGTCGCGCCAGGCAGCGCGGCGAGGGCCTCCTGCATCCGGCGCGAGAACGCGTTGAAGGCGTCCTGGTTCGGATAGCGTGAGCCGGGCAGGGCCACCCGGAACGACAGCACGCCAGTGGCGTCGAAGCCCGGGTTCACCTGCTGCACCTGCTGGACCGTGCGCACGAGCAGCAGCGCGCCGACGACCAGCACGACACTCAGGGCGACTTGCGCCACGGTGAGTCCGGCGCGCAGACGCTGCCGCCCGCCGCCGGCGCGCCGGCCGTCCTGCTGCAGCGCGCGGGCCGTACCCAGGCGGCGCGTCGCGGCGATCGGCGCCGCCGCCAGCAGCACGATCCAGACCAGCATCGTCAGCACGGCGAGCGCGGCGACGCGCCAGTCGACCGTCGCCATGCGCAGGCGGCTGAGGGCGTCGGGGGTCGCCGCCAGCAATGCCGCGAGGCCCCAGCGGGCGAGCAGCAGGCCGAGCGCGGCGCCGGCGGCGCCCAGCACGAGTGACTCGACCACGTGTTGTCGCACCAGCCGTCCGGGTACCGGCGCCGAGCGCGGCCTTCACCGCCGTCTCGCGAGCGCGGGCGGCGGCCCTCGCGACCAGCAGGCTGCCGACGTTGACGCAGGCGATGAGCAGCAGGAGGGCGGCGGCGATCGACAGCGCCACCAGCGGCCGGCGCACGTCGCGGGTGGCGTCGACGTGGAGCGGCACGGTTTCGAACTGCCGCCCGGCCGTTCCGTAGAAAGCATGCGCGGCCGAGATCTCGCGGCCGACGCGGCCGACGTCGGCGACGGCATCGGCGACCGCCACGCCCGGCCGCATCCGTCCGATCACGCGCAGGTAACGCTGTCCCCGCGGTCCGTCGGGGAAGCGTCGATTCAGCGGCTGCCACGCCTCGAGGTCGTCGGGCACGGCGGCGTCGGGCGGCATCAGCAGCCGGAAGCCGGCCGGCATCACGCCGACGACCGTGGTGGGCCGGCCGTTGACGTCGATCGCCCGGCCAACGACGCCGGGGTCGGCGCCGTAGCGGCGTTGCCACACCGCGTGGCTCAGCAGGATCGTCGTCGGCGCGGCGAGCGAGTCGTCGTCGGGCTGGAACGTGCGGCCGAGCGCTGCCTCGGCGCCGAGGAGCGAGAAGTAGTCGGTGGTGACGAAGCCGACCCGCAGCTGCTCAGGATCATTCTCCCCGGTGAGGGCGGCGGTCGTCGCCCAGATGGCGCCGAAGCCGTCGAAGTGCGCGGCGCGCTGGTCGAGGTCCAGCAGTTCGGGTCCGGACAACGGCGCGCGCGGGTAGCCTTCGGCGGTCTGGTCCGCCCACACGAACACGAGCCGATCCGGATCCCGGAACGGCAGCGGCTGCACCAGCAGCGCATGCGCCACGCTGACGATCGCGGTGGTGGCGCCGACACCCAGGGCCAGGGTGACCAGGGCCGCGGCGGCGAAGCCCGGCGCCACGCGCAGCCCCCGCCACGCATAGGTGACGTCGCGCCGTGTCTCGTCGATGAGCCGTCCCATGCGCACCTCCCGCACCCGTTCCTTGACCGGTTCGACGCCCCCCATCTCCACCAGTACTGCGCGGCGCGCCGCCGACGGGCTGGCCCCGGCCGCGATCCGGCGCTCGACCAGCCGCTCGACGTAGTCGTCGAGCTCGGCATCGAGCTCCGCGTCCACTCGGCGTCCGCCGGCCAAGGTGCGCCACCCGCCACGAAGCCGTGCCCACGCCCTCACCGGCTACTCGCTGTCGAGCACGAGGCCCATGGCCTCGACCACCCTCGCCCAGTCCCGCTTCTCCGCGGCCAGTTGCCGCCGGCCTGCCGCGGTCAGGCGGTAGGCCTTGGTGCGGCGTCCGCCGTCCGACACCGACCACTCGCCGGCGATCGCGCCGTCCTGCTCGAGCCGATGCAGCGCCGGAAAGAGCGATCCGGCCTTCACCTGGAACGTGCCGCGGGTGATCTGGCCGATGCGATCGGCGATGGCCACGCCGTGGCGCGGCTCCAGCTCCAAGGTGCGAAGGATCAGCAACGCCAGTGTGCCCTTGACGAGATCGAGCGCGGGACTCATGGCGCACGACGATACCTGAACTCGATATAGGTTGTCTATATCGAAGGCGGACGGCCGCCGCGCCGTGCTAGCATCCCCGCTCAACCGCCATGGATCCCGGCCGGCGACAGTTCCTGAAAGCGTCCACGCTCGGCGGCGCCGCCGTGTCGGTGCTGGGGTTCGACCTCGGGCCGGCGCAGGCCCAGGTGCGGGCCCTCAAGATCGCGCGCACCACCGAGACCCGCTCGACCTGCCCGTATTGCTCGGTCAGCTGCGGCGTCATCCTGCACACCCTCGGTGATCGCTCGCGCAACGTCACACCCACGGTGGTCCACGTCGAAGGCGACCCCGACCACCCGATCAACCAGGGGACCCTCTGTCCCAAGGGCATCACCCTCAAGCAGAACATCGTCAACGATCGCCGGCTGACGACCGTCAAGTACCGCGCTCCCGGCGCGCGCCAGTGGGAAGACAAGTCGTGGGACTGGGCGATCGCGCGGATCGCCCGGCTGGTCAAGGACACCCGCGATCGGCACCTCATCGAACGGGACGCGCAGGGCCAGGCGTTGCACGCGCTGACGCAGATGGGCGTGATCGGCGGCTGCACCGACACCAACGAGGTGAACTACCTGCTGGTCAAGGCGTTCCGCGCCGGACTGGGCGTGGTGCCGATCGAGCAACAGGCCCGGATATGACACGGCCCCACGGTGGCCAGTCTGGCCGCCACGTTCGGACGAGGAGCGATGACCAACGGCTGGACCGACATCCGGAACGCCGATGTCATCCTGGCGATGGGCGGCAACCCCGCCGAGAACCATCCGGTCGGCTTCCGCTTCGTGATGGAGGCCAAACGCAACCGCCGCGCCCTGCTGGTGTCGGTCGACCCGCGCTTCAACCGCACCTCGGCGGTCGCTGACGCCTTCGTCCAGATCCGCGCCGGCACCGACATCGCGTTCCTCGGTGGACTCATCCACCACACGTTGTCGCGGGACCGGCATCACGCCGAGTACGTCCGGCTGTTCACCAACGCGTCGTTCCTGGTGACCGACAGCTACGCGTTCGACGAGACGACCGGGCTCTTCTCGGGCTGGGACGGCGAGCGCCAGGCCTACACCGACACCTCGAGCTGGGCCTACGAGCTCGACGAGCGAGGCTTCGCCCGCGTCGATCCGACCCTGCAGCACGCCAGGTCGGTGTTCCAGGTGATGAAGGGGTTCTACGCCCGCTACACCCCCGAGAAGGTCGCCGAGATCTGCGGCTGCACGGCCGAGGAATTCGTGACCGCGGCCGATCTCATCACGTCGACCGGCACGCCGGCCAAGGTCGGCACCATTCTCTACGCCTTGGGGTGGACGCATCACAGCCACTCGGTGCAGCTGATCCACGCCGCGGCCATGCTGCAGCTGCTGCTCGGCAACATCGGGCGGCCGGGTGGCGGCCTCAACGCGCTGCGCGGGCACGCCAACATCCAGGGCGGCACCGATTGCGGCATGGCGTATCACAACCTGCCTGGCTACATCCCGGTGCCCAAGGCCGACCAGCCGACGTTCGCGACCTTCCTCGACGCGGTGACGCCGGCGCCGCTCCGGCCGGCGGCGACCAACTTCTGGTCGAACACCGACCGCTTCGCGGTGAGCCAGTTCAAGGCCTACTACGGCGACGCCGCCAGCAAGGACAACGACTTCGGTTACGGCCTGCATCCGCGGCTGCCGCAGCAACCGGGCGGCGGCTACGAGAACTGGAGCTGGGCGTATCTGTTCGACCGCATGTACGGCGGCGGCATGGAGGGCCTGTTCGCCTTCGGCATGAATCCGGTGGCGAACGGCCCGCATTCACGCAAGGCGGTTGCGGCGCTCGGCCGGCTCAAGTGGCTGGTCGTCGCCGAGAACTTCGAGCACGAGACGGCGGCGTTCTGGCGCGACGACATCCAGGCGCTCAACGACAGTACGCCCGAGCAGGTGGCCACCGAGGTGTTCATGCTGCCGGCGGCGAACTTCGCCGAGAAGGACGGCTCCTTCGTCAACTCGGCGCGCTGGATCCAGTGGAAGTGGAAGGCGGTCGATCCGCCGGGGGAGGCGCGGCCCGATCAGGAGATCATCGCCCGCATCTTCCTGGCGGTCCGCGACCTCTACGCGCAGGAAGGCGGCACCTATCCGGCGCCGGTCCGGGCGCTCAACTGGTGGTACTCGAATCCGGCCAGCCCGTCGCTCGACGAGGTCGCCCGCGAGTTGAACGGCTGGGCGATCGACGAGGTGCGCGACGCGTCGGGAGGCGTGGTGCTGCGGCCCGGCCAGCAGCTCGCGCGCGCCACCGACACCAGGGCCGACGGCACCACGCTCAGCGGCAACTGGCTCTACATCGGCATGTACACCGACGCCGGCAACCTGGCGCAGCGCCGCTCGTTCGCCGATCCGAGCGGCCTGGGCCGCTATCCGGACTGGGCCTTCAGCTGGCCGGCCAACCGGCGCATCCTCTACAACCGCTGTTCCGCGGACGCCGAGGGACGGCCGTGGGACCCGACCCGGCCGGCGATTGCCTGGAACGGCCAGCGCTGGACCGGCGACGTCGCCGACTTCGGCGTCGACAGCCGGCCCGACGCCGAGGTTGGCGCGTTCGTCATGCTGCCGGAAGGCGCCGCGCGGCTGTTCGTGCCCGGCCAGTTCGTCGAAGGGCCGTGGTCGGAACACTACGAGCCGGCCGAGTCGCCGGTCGCCAATCCGCTGCATCCTACGCAGAGCGCCAACCCGGCCATCCATCGGTTCTCGACCCCGTTCGACGTCCTCGGCACCGCGGCGGAGTTCCCGATCGTCTGCACCACCTACCGCCTCACCGAGCACTTCCACTACTGGACCAAACACAATCCCTACACCGTGCAGCTCCAGCCGGAGTTCTTCGTCGAGATCCCCGAGGGGCTGGCGGCGGAGAAGCAGATCGCCAGCGGCGACCTGGTGCGGGTGACCTCGGCCCGCGGCTCGATCGAGGGCAAGGCGATGGTCACGCGGCGAATCAAGCCGATGCAGGTGGCCGGCAAGACCACGTGGCAGATCGGCTTCCCGATTCACTGGGGCTTCCTCGGCCGCGGCCAGCAACGTGGGTCGCTGGCCAATCTCGTGACCCCGACCGTCGTCGATCCCAACTCGCACGCGCCGGAATACAAGGGCTTCCTCGTCCGGCTCGACAAGGTGACGACGTGAGCGCCCTCGACATCGTCCGCATCTCGGCCACGACCGGGCCGGCCCCGGGCGTGCGCGCCGTCCCCACCGTCGTCAAGCTGGTGGACACGTCGTCGTGCATCGGCTGCAAGGCGTGCGAGGTGGCGTGCCAGGAGTGGAACGACCTGGCCCCCGAGGCGACCTCGCAGTCGGGCACCTACCAGACCCTGCCCGAGACCACGGCGCGGTTCTGGAACCTGATCAGGTTCAGCGAACACGACAGCGAGCGCGGATTCCACTGGCTGATGCGCAAGGACCAGTGCATGCACTGCGCCGAGCCGGGCTGTCTCATCGCCTGTCCGTCGCCCGGCGCCATCGTGCAGTACGCCAACGGCATCGTCGACTTCCACCAGGACCAGTGCATCGGCTGCGGCTACTGCATCACCGGCTGCCCGTTCAACGTGCCCAAGTTCGCCACCGACACCCGCCGCGTCTACAAGTGCACGTTGTGCGTCGACCGCGTCGCCGAAGGACTGCAGCCGGCCTGCGTCAAGGCCTGTCCCACCAGCTGTCTGCAGTTCGGCACCAAGGACGCGATGCTGCAAGTGGCCGGGCAGCGGGTGGCCCGGTTGAAAGAGGACGGCTTCGCCGACGCCGCGGTCTACGACCCGGCCGGCGTCGGTGGCACCGGCGTCGTCAGCGTGCTGGCGTTCGGCAATCGTCCCGAACTCTACGGCCTGCCGCGCGATCCCACCGTGCCGGCCGCGGTGCGGGTGTGGAAGGGCGCCGTGAAATGGACCGGCAACCTGGCGATGCTCGGCGGGCTCGTCGTCGCGGCCATCCACTACGTGCGCTACGGTCGCAAGCACGACGTCGATCGCGGCGACGCGGGCGGTCCGGCATGAGCGGGCCACGGGTCGTCCGCTACTCGCTCGGCGAGCGCCTCGTGCACAGCGCGGCCGCCGCGTCCTACGTGTATCTGCTGCTGACCGGGCTCGCGTTCTGGACCCCGGGCCTCTACTGGATCGCGACGGTGCTCGGTGGCGGGTACGTGTCGCGGGCCGTGCACCCGTTCGTCGGGCTGTTCTTCGCTGTCGTCGTCGCCCGGATGTATCTGATGTGGCGGCGCGACATGCGGACGAGCGACGGCGATCAGGCGTGGCGGGCGGCGATGTCCGCCTACATTCGCAACGACGACGCCCACGTGCCGCCGGCCGGGCGCTTCAACTTCGGGCAGAAGCAGCTCTTCTGGATCATGGTGCTCGGCGGCGCTGGACTCCTGGTCTCGGGCCTGATCCTGTGGATTCCGCAGGCCGTTCCGGCGTCGCAGCATTGGCTGCTCGAAGCCGCGATCCTGCTGCACGCGGTGTCGGCGCTGGCGACGATCGGCGGGTTCATCGTGCACCTCTACATGGGACTCGCGGTCGTGCCCGGTGGTCTCCACGCCATCCTCCACGGCGACGTCAGCGAGGCCTGGGCGCGCCATCACCACCGCGCCTGGTTCGACGACTCCGCCACAAGACCCCCGCCGCGTGACCTCCCGCAGTGAGGCGTGCCGCCGCGGGCTGGACGCGCGCATCGCGCGGGCCCGGGTCCTGGCCGCCGCGCGGCCGGCGTGCGCCGAGGTGCTGGCGTTCTACGTCGTCGTGGCCGAGGGCCAGCGCGCACTGCTCGTCGACGCGGTCCGTGCCGACCGGCTCGACGCGCAGGCCGCGCTCGCCGAGGTCCTGGGCGGTGTCATCCCGGCCGTGCCGATCGCACCGTTCGTCGACCGGCTGGTGGCCGCGGCGCCGGCGCGGGTGGCGGCCGCACTCGTGCCGCTGCGGGCGCTGTCGCGTGGCGACTGGCAGGGTGTGTGCGCCGAGGTGGCGCAGGCGCCGACCGGCGTGCCGGCCAGCGCCGGGCCCGTGGCCACCTTCGTCGCCGAGGCCGTGCTGCAGCCGTTCGCCGAAGTGTGGGCGAGCGGGGCTGGCCAGGTGACCGCCGGCGCCGACGCCCTGCGCTGCCCGCGCTGCGGCGGCCGCGCCGTGGCCGGGGTGCTGCGCGAACGCGGGTATGGCGCCGGCCGTCTGCTCGTGTGCGGCTTCTGCGCGACCGAGTGGGGCGTGCCGCGCGTCGTCTGTCCGGCGTGTGGCGAGTCGCGGGTCGAGGCGCTGCCGGTGTTCCGCGACGCCGACCTGCCCGAGGTCCGGGTCGATTCCTGCGACACCTGCCGCGTCTACGTCAAGGCCGTGGATCTGTCGGTCGATGGCCACGGCGTCGCCATCGTCGACGATCTCGCCACCCTGCCGCTGGATCTGTGGGCCGCCGCGCAGGGCTACACACGGCCGCGCCCGAATCTGCTGCGGGTGTGAGGCGTCAGCTGGCGGCCAGCCCGAGGCCCTTCGCGCGCGCCGCCTGCCAGCGCACGACGTCGTCGGGCGACACCCGATCGAAGTGGTGGAGCGCCCAGTTGAGCGCGGCAATCAGGTCGTCGGCGTCTTCGACGCCGACGGCCAGCCGGATCAGGCGATCGAACCCGCTGCGGCGCAGTTCCGGTTCCGGCGTGAAGTACTCCGACACCGTCTGGTGGTGGTTCACCTTGGTGGCCAGGCCGTCGAACGACAGCGCATAGCGCACGATGGTCGTCGTCGCCAGGACGTCGGCGACGTGGCGGGTCAACGCCTCGTCGGCGCCGTCGACGCGGAACGACAGCAGCGAGCCGTGACGCACGTACTGCGCGGCGATGGCCGCGGCATCGGGATGCGCCGGCAGCGACGGGTGGAACACCGCCGACACCCGCGGATGCGCCGCCAGGAACGCCGCGACCCGACTGGCCGTGGCCGAGCGCCTGGCGTGCGCGGGGCCGGCGTCGTCGAGGCCGGCGACGATGGCCTCGGCGCGGCGCCAGTCGAGGATGCCGCCGCGCATCGCCATCAGATCCATGACCGCGTTGGCGAGCGCCGTGTCGCGCGTGGCGACGTAGCCCCACAGATCACGGTCCGTCGCCGCCGAGCGCCTTGGTGCCGCTGGCGAGCACGACGTCGACGCCCTGGGCGAGCAGCGGCGTGGCGAATGCCCACGGCGTGGCGATGGTCGAGTCGACGACCAGCCGCAGCTCCGGCGCCGTGGCCCGCGCCGCGCTGACGACGGCCCGCAGCGCGTCGAGATCCTGCGCCCGCACCAGCGGGTTGGTGAACGTCTCGGCGAAGACGAAGCGCGTCTCGGGGCGGATCGCCGCCGCCAGCGCCGCGTGGTCGCCGTCGTCGACGATGGTGACCGTAGCCGCCGACCCGGTCGGCCAGCCAGCGCAGGTAGGTCTTGGTCTTGTTGTAGACCTGCCGCATCAGGACGGCATGTGCGCCCGGCGTCATCAACACGTCGAAGACCAGGGCGGTCGCCTGCATGCCCGAGTCGCACACGAGCACGGCGCCGGCGGCCTCGAGCGCCTTCAGGCGGGTGATGAGCGCCGCCGTGGCGGTGGTGCCGTAACGGGCGTAGAGGTGCGGCAGATCCGACCAGGCGCCCTCGCTGGCGAAGAGGAACGCCGCCTTGCCTTCCTGCCAGGCGATGGTCCGCGCCGATCCCAGCAGGTCGAGCTGCACCGTCGGCTCGTCGGGATGCAGGTAGGGGAGGCCGGCGCGCCGCGCGTGGGCGTCGAGTCCGTCGTGGAGCCGCCGCGTCGGCTCGGCCATCGCCTCGATCGGCGGCCGCTCGGCCGGGCACGCCGCCGGATCCAGCCACAGCGCCAGCGCGCTCACTCCAGCACTCCCAGCCACAGCGACGTCTCGACCCGGGCCAGACCGGCCACCGCGTCGCGGACGTCGTTGATCGGCGCGTCCTGACTCGGCGACAGCATGAAGGCCAGGTGCACGCGGTCGCCTTCGCTGCGGGTGGCGCGATTCTGGACGGTGAGGCCAGCGCGGCGCACGAGGCTTTCGAATCCGGCGTTCGAGGCCGGGATGTGGTTCGCCGGTGACGCGCAGGTAGTGCCGGCGGTTGGCCGGCTGCACCGCTGCGCCGGCGGCGGCAATCGGCAGCGCCTGCGGCACCGGCCAGCGCACCGAGTTGTCCTGGGCCAGGTCGATGAGATCGCCGAGAACGGCGGTCGCGGTCGGCAAGGCGCCGGCGCCCTTGCCGAACAGGCTCAGGTCGCCGGAGGACGCGCAGCGCAGGTAGACCGCGTTGTACTCCTCTTCGACCGACGCCAGCAGGTGCCACGACGGGAGCAGCAGCGGCTCGACCGCCATGTCGAGCGCGCCGTCGATGCGCGCCGCCCGCGCGATCAGGCGGATGCGACAGCCCATCGATTCGGCCAGATCGCTGTCGGCCGGGCCCAGTTCGCGGATGCCGCGGACCAGGAAGCCGTCGGGCCGCACCCACGCGCCGAAGGCGCGATAGGCCAGGATCGACAGTTTCGCGGCGGCGTCCTGGCCGTCGAGATCGGCCGAGGGATCCGCTTCGGCGAAGCCGAGGGCCTGCGCTTCGGCCACGGCGTCGTCGAGCGACAACTCGGCCTGCTCGAGCCGGGTCATCACGAAGTTGCAGGTGCCGTTGAGGATGCCGGCCAGGCTGTCGATCTCGTCGGCGCGGTGGCTGAGGTGTCGGATGATCGGCAACGCCGCGGCCGCGGCCGCTTCGCAGTAGAGCGGCGTGGCGGTGCGCTGGGCGAGCACGCCGAGTTCGGCCAGCTTCGAGGCGAGCAGCGCCTTGTTGGCGGTGACCACCGGCTTTCCGGCGGCGAGCGCGGCGATGAGGATCGGCTCCATCGCCGTCCCGCCGGCCACCTCCACCACGACGTCCACGGTCGGATCGCTCACCAGGTCGAGCGGCTGGTCGGTGAGCGGAATCCCGGCGGCGAGCGGGCCGCGATCCTTGGTCAGGTCGCGCACGGCGATGCGCGAAACGCGGAAGCGGACGCCGTAGCGATCGGCGACCGCGCCGTGCTGGCGTTCGATCATCTCGAGCAGGCCGCGTCCGACGGTGCCGCAGCCGACCATGCCGATGCGCAGCTCGCGCACCGGCTCGACGCCGACGCCCTCGAATCGTGGCCGCGCGCCCAGCCGCGGCGCCCCGCCGAAGGCCCGCGCGCCGCGCAGCAATTCGGCCAGCCGCTCCTGGTCGGCGAGGAACGCGTCGTGCCCGTACAGCGAGTCGAGCTTCCACAACGACGACTGGGCACCGGCGGCCTGCAGCTCGCGGTGCAGCTCCACCTGCAGCGCCCACGGGAACAGCATGTCGCCGGGCACGCCGACGACGATGGTGTCGGCGGTGACCCGTTCGAGCAGCGCGCGGCGGGTCTGCGGGTCGGTGCCGAGCGCGCCGCGATCGATCGACTCGCTGAGCAGCAGGAACGTCCTCACCGGGAACCGCTCGGCGAAGCGGCGACCGTGGTGCTCGAGATACTCGGCGACGGGCGGACGGTCGAGACCGGGTTCGAACTTGCCGAAGCGGGTGTCGAGCTCGTCGCGGCCGCGGTAGGTGAGCATGCCGAGCTGCCGGGCCCGGCTCATGCCGGTGGCGACATCGCCGTTGCGGATGCCGTCGCGCACCAGCTCGCGCTGCAGGTGCCGCGTGGCGGTGCCCCAGCCATCGGGGCGCAGCCCGGCCGAGATGGTGATGAGGCGGGCGCAGCGCTCGGGATGGCGCACGGCGAACGCCACGCCGACCATGCCGCCGAGGCTGGCGCCGACGAGGGTGACCGGCGTCGATACGCCGCAGCCGTCGAGCCACGCGGCCACCAGATCGGCGAGACCGAGCACCGAGAGCGCTGGTGTCGACGCCGGATCGTCGAAGCCGCGCCAGGTCGAGCCGTTGCCAGGCCAGCACGGGCACAGCACGGTCATGCGCGCCGGATCGATGAGATCGGGCGCCGAAGAGCGCCGGCCACCACGGGTCGCTGCCGCCCTGGGCCTCGCCGCGCCCGTCGCCGAGCGGAAACGGCGATGCGGTGATGCCGCCGATCACCACGACGACCGGGGCGGTGCCGAGCTCGGGGCCGTAGGCCCAGCCGCCGAGGGCCACGTCTTCGAGCGTGTGGCCGTCGATGGTGATGGCGGACCGGCGGACGTCGAGACGGCGGGGCACCACGGCAGTGAGCACGGTGTCGGGCATGGCGAACGCCTAGCGTATATCATGAAGCAACATATCTACATTGGTGGATTAGAGACAGGCTTGGGACTCGGGCCGCGGGGTTTCGGGGTTCGAACCCGACGCGCGAACTCGCGCGCGGCTTGACACGCTCGCGAGCGGCGTGGAACGAGCAGGACATCGTGTTCGCGGTCCTGACCTGCGCGTGTTGTTGTCGTGGAGCCCAAGCCTCCGCCAGCCGCGCTGTGTCTTCGTGGATCGTGCCCCGCTGGTTCTCCACCGCACGGCCGCCGCGAACGTGCCGTCGATCGACGGCACGTGGATCGTCCGGGCCCGCAGCACCAAGGGCGAGTCGGCGTGGCGCTTCCTGGCCCGTCAGACCGGCGCCAGCGTCGAGGCGACGATCCTGCGCGTCGACGGCGACACCGGCACGCTGAGCGGCACCTATCGCGATGGCCGGTTCGTGCTCAGCCACTTCTCCGGCGCCCGGCCGCTGCTGCTCGAGGTCACGCCCAAGGCCGCTCTCGCGCTGCGCCAGAACGGCCAGATCGAACTCGAGGCGGCGCGCGCCGAAGCGCCGGCCGCCGCGGCCATCGGCACGCCGACCGATCCGGCGCTCCATACCCGGATGAAGGATCCGGCCGAACGTTTCCGCTTCGCCTTTCCCGACCTGCAGGGTCGCCTCGTCAGCGACACCGACGCCGCCTTCCGCGACAAGGTGCTGCTCGTGAACATCAGCGGCAGCTGGTGCCCGAATTGCCACGACGAGGCGCCGTTCCTGGCCGCGCTCTACGACAAGTACCGTGGCCAGGGGTTGGAGATCGTCACGCTGTCGTTCGAGGAAGCCGACCAGCTCGCCAACCCGACGCGACTGCGGGCGTTCATCGCCACCGACGGGCTGGACTACACGGTGCTGCTGCCCGGCGAGCCCGACGAACTGGCCGCCAAGGTGCCGCAGGCCCAGAACCTGAATGCGTTCCCGACCACCCTCCTGGTCGGCCGCGACGGCCGCGTCCGCGGCGCGCACGCCGGCTTCCCGAGCCCGGGGAGTGGCGAGTACTACACCAAGGCCGAGCGCGAGATCACGGCCCAGGTCGAGCAGCTCCTGGCCGAGCGCCCGGCGTCGCGATGACCCGCGCTGTCATCGGGGTCGCCTTGGCGCTCGCACTGTCGCCACCGCTCGCGGCGCAGAGTGGCCGGCCGCGGGCCGAGGTCACCGCTACCGTCGAGTCATCCCCGGCGAGAGCTGGCCAGACGGCCACGCTCACGCTGCCTGTCCGCCTGCCCGAGGACGTCCACGTGCAGGCTCGTGCCAGCGACGGCATCCGGCGAGCTGAAGGTGCCGGCGGTGCTCCGCTACCAGGCCTGCAACGCCGCGCTGTGCTTTCCACCGGCGCGGGCGACGGTCAGCTGGGAGGTGGCGATCGTCCAGCCTTCGCTCTCGATCCTCGCGAAGGCTGTCCGCCGAAGCCTTAGGCGAAGGCGGACCACAGGCTCGCCGTGAGCTATGGCTGGCCAGCCGCGTCGCTCTCGATCCTCGCGAAGGGTCGAACCTACCGGTGCAGCGCGACGAGATCGCCGACGCTCACCGCGTCGCTGGCGCGCTCGATTCGGATCGTCGCCGATTCGGACCGCACCGCGATGATGATCGCGTCGGCCACCTGCACCACCGGGCCCTGGTCGCCGAGCGAGCGGCGGAAGATCGTGATTCGCTGGCCGCGCTCGGCGCCCTGCGCGGCGCCGCGGTCGATCACCATCAGCTGGCGCGGCGCGCCGAGGGTCTGGCCGTGCTCGCCGAGAATCACGTGCGCGGGATCGTCGAACTGCGGTGTCCGCAGCCCCTGCGCCGTCCACATCGGCAGGGCGTCGAACGGCTCCACGCTGTCGCCGGCAAACAGCTCGCCGCAGGCGTAGACCACGACCGCAACCGAGGTCGCCGCGCCCGCCTCCACCACCTGGATCAGGCCGGCGGTCTGCTCGCCGCCGCTCGACCGCACGAACTGGCGGGTGCGATCGCCGGTGAGGAACCGGCGGCGTACGACCAGGTTCTGCCCGGATTCGAGACCGAGATCGGCGCCGATGTCGAGGACCAGCACGTCGCCGCGGCCGTAGAGCCGGCGGCCCGGCTCGTCGCGGTGCGCCACCAGGTGCCCGATCGACAGGCTCGCGTCGGTGGCCTGGCCGGGGCCGCACACCGACGCCAGGACCTCGGCCGGGACGGGAATCGGCTCGGGCCGTTTCGGCGCCGCCAGCCGCACCGGCGGTGCCGGCGGGGGTGGCGGCGGTGGGGGTGGCGGCGGCGGGGGCGGGACCGGCGCGTCGGCCACCACCTGCACGGTTTCGGCCAGCGAGGCCAGTCCCAGCTGCTGATCAAGGATGAACAGCTCGCCCTGGCGCAGCTCGAGGCCCGATCGCGTGCGGCTCTCGAAGCCGGTGAGCTCGAAGTTCACCTCGTAGATACCGGGCGGCAGCGCCGGCGTGACGAACTGGCCCACGCCGTCGCTGATGATCGTCGTCGGATTGGTCCCGCTGCCGGGCCGCAGAGTCACGGTGACGCCGGGGAGCGCGGCGCCAGAGCCGTCGGTCACCCGACCGGTCAGCCGGGCGCCGTCAAGCGTCGGCTGTGCGCGCAGCCGTGCCGGCGAAGCTGTGGCCATCAGGGCCACTGCGAGGAAACCGGCGATCGGACGAACCATGGCGGTCATTGGGTGCTCCGGGGAACGATCGCCCGGACTATCGGCCCAAAATGCCCGCGGCTGCAGACCGCACCCGACGAGTTCTAAACTGGGACACCGTGCCTGCCCGCCCCGCCGTCGATACCGCCGCATTGACCCGCACCCGCACCATCGGAGCCGGCGTGACGCCGCGCGCCGGCCGGCTGGTCGCCGGCGACGAGGTCGTGACCAGCCCCGATACCGGCCACGCGTACCGGATTGGCCGGATCATCGGCGAGGGCGGTTTCGGGCAGGTCTACCTGGCCCGCCGCCTCGGGCGCTCGCGCGGCGTGCCCACCGATGTGTGCGTGAAGGTGAGCGCCCGCATGGACGGATGGCTGCGCGAGGCCTACTTCGGCCAGCTGCTGCACGCGCATCCGCGCGCCATCCGCGTGTTCGACTGCTTCCCGGTCCAGCGGCCCGACGGGCGCATGCTCTACGCGCTCGCCCTCGAGTTCGCCGCGCACGGCGACCTGAGCAGCTACCTGTCGCGCACCGCCCGGCCGTGGAGCGAGGCCGGCGCCCGGCGCGAGATTGCCGCCGGTACTCGACGTGCTCGGCAAGCTGCATCGTGGCCAGCTCCTGCACCGCGACCTGACGCCGCTGAACGTGTTCGTGTGCGACGGCCCGACCCTGAAGCTCGGCGACTTCGGGATCGTCCGGCAGCAGAGCGACCATCGCGGCATCACCGCCCGCACCATGAACGCGCTGACCGCGCCCAGCGAGGTGATCGCCGGCCTGGTGCCGAAGTGGCAGGCCCGCGACGACGTCTACCAGGTGGGGCAGCTGCTGGCGATGCTGGTGAAGGGCGACGCGCGATCGCGGATCCGGCCGGCCGATGTCCGCACCCTCACCTGCAGCGGCGAACTGCAGGAGATCATCTACCGCTGCATCGGCGAGCGGCGCAAGCGCTACGAGAGCGCCGACCAGCTCATCGCCGCGCTGCGCGCCAAGCCGGCGTCGCTGGCCACCGGCCGGGTGCGGACGCTGAAGGGCGTGCACCTGGCCTTCACCGGCATCCTCTCGCGGCCCCGGGCCGAAGCCGCGACGGCGGCGACCAGGGCCGGCGCGATCGTCCACGGGGCGCCGTCGGCGCGCACCACCGTGGTCGTGCGTGGCGCGCCGAATCCGCGCCAGGCGGCCGGCGACGCCGGCGGCATCAAGCTGATGGAGATCAAGCGCCTGCGCGAAAAAGGGCTGACCATCACCGTGCTCGAAGAGCGGCAGTTCTGGCGCCTGGCGGCGCGCCGCTGACCCGGACCGCCAGACTAAGGCCGGGTCGCCGTCATGTTCAGCCGCCAGTAGTCGAGCGTGAACGCCGGCGACTCGGCGGCGGCGCGGGCGGTGACCTCGTCGATGAACGGTCCCCGCAAGCCGTCGGGCAGCTGCGCCAGATGCGGATGGTAGATGACGGTGGTGACGAAGGCGCGGTAGTCGGCCTCGGTCGCCAGGGTGGTCGGTGCCTCGACCAGCGCGGTCACCACGTCGGTGAAGCCGGCGGCGGAGAGCCGGCCGGCGGTGGCCTCGGGCGAGGCGAACTCCCACACGCCCGGCCAGCCGGCGAAGTGCCGGGCAAAGGGCGCCTGCTGCATCACCGCTTCGGCCAGGGCGTGCGCGTGGGCCAGATTGGGGCCGCCGCCGCACTGCGCATGCAGGCGGCCGCCGTGGCGCAGCGCGACGTGGAGGTGGCGGAACAACGCGTCGTGATCGCGCACCCAGTGGAACGTCGCGGTGCTGAACACGACGTCGGCCCACTCCGACACCGGCACCGCCGGTAGCGCCGCCTGCACGAAGTGGACGCGTCCGCCGTAGCCAGGCCGCAGGTTGGCGCGCGCCACCTCGAGCATGTTGCGCGAGCGATCAAGCGCCAGCACGCGGCCGTGCGGCAGCCGATCGAGCAGCGCGGCGGTGAGCCGGCCGGACCCGCAGCCGGCGTCGATCACCCGCTCGCCGCCGTCGAGCGCCAGGCTGTCGAGCACCACATGTCCCCAACTGGTCTGTGGTGCCGATACGGTGTGGTACGAGGTGGCGTCCCACTCGGTGGACACGACGTCAGTGTAATGTGCGGCCGCCGGCGCTTCACCAAATGACACGTCGCGGCGAGCAGAAGCGGCCCCGGCCGCGGCGGCGCATGGAGGATCGCGCCGCGAACATGTAAGCTCAAGGGTCACAGCACACGGAGGATCGGTCGCGCATGCAGGTTCTGGTCACGGGCGGAGCAGGGTTCATCGGATCGCATCTCGTCGACGCATTGGTCGCCCGCGGCCACCAGGTGCGCATCCTCGACGCGCTGGTCCCGCAGGTCCACGGCGCCGATGCCAGCTGGCCGGCGTGGGTGCCGGCCGGCGTCGACGCGCGGCGCGGCGACGTCCGCGACCCGGCGGTGTGGGAACAGGCCCTGGCCGGCTGCGAGGTGGTCTATCACCTGGCCGCCGAAGTCGGCGTCGGGCAGTCGATGTACGAAATCACCCGCTACATGGACGCCAACACGATGGGCACCGCCCATCTGCTGGAGATCTTCGCCCACGGCCGCCACCGGCCCCGCAAGCTCATCGTCGCCTCGTCGATGTCGATCTACGGCGAGGGGGCCTATCAGACCGCGGCCGGCCAGGTCGTCTACCCGCTGCTGCGCACCGATCGCACCCTGCAGGCCCGCGACTGGGATCGGTTCGAGCCGCACGCCGACCTGCTGACGCCGCTGCCGACCGACGAGGAGAAGCCGCTGCGGCCGACCTCGATCTACGCGGTGTCCAAGCGCGACCAGGAAGAGATGTGCCTGTCGGTGGGCCGCGCCTACGGCATCCCGACGGTGGCGTTCCGCTTCTTCAACGTCTACGGCCCGCGCCAGGCGCTGTCGAACCCGTACACCGGCGTGGCGGCGATCTTCAGCGGCCGGATCCTGAACGGCAAGGCGCCGGTGATCTTCGAGGACGGCCGCCAGGGCCGCGACTTCATCAACGTCAAGGACATCGTGCAGGGGCTGCTGCTGCCGCTGACCACCGACGCCGCCGACTACGAGCCGGTGAACCTCGGCACCGGCCGCTGCATCAGCGTGCTGGAGGTCGCCGACACGCTCATCCGCCAGCTCGGCGCCGAGCTCACCCCGCACGTCAACAACCAGTTCCGCGCCGGCGACATCCGCTACTGCTTCGCCGACATCGCGAAGGCCCGCCGCCTGCTCGGCTTCGAGCCGACGGTGACCTTCGAGGCCGGGATGGAGGAGCTCATCGCCTGGCTGCGCCAGCAGACCGCGGTCGACCGGGTCGACACCGCGACCGCCGAACTGGCGGCGCGCGGACTGACACGCTGAGGCCGCGCGTGTCCCCGCCCCACATCGTGGTGGTCGTGCTCAACACGAACCGCCGCGACGACACGCTGGCGTGCCTGGCGTCGCTGGCCGGGCTCGACTACGCCAACCACGCGGTGCTCGTGCTCGACAACGCCTCGACCGATGGCTCGAACGAGGCGATCCGGGCGGCGTTCCCGGCGGTGCGGATCCTGCCGCTCGCCGACAACCGCGGCTACGCCGGCAACAACAACGTCGGCATCGCCGCCGCCCTGGAGATGGGAGCCGACTGGGTGCTCGTGCTGAACGAGGACACCATCCTCGATCCGGCCTGCTTCACCGAGCTGATGCGCGCCGCCGCCGACCCGGCCGTCGGCATTCTCGGTCCGACGGTCTACCACCACGACGAGCCGACCGTGATCCAGTCGGCCGGCGGAGTCATCGACCGGCACTTCCATGCCTGGCACACCGGCCAGAACGAGGACGACGCCGGGCAGTTTCCGGCGCCCCGGCCGGTCGACTGGATCTCGGGTTGCGCCATCCTCGTGCGCCGGCAGGTGATCGAGGCGATCGGGCCGCTCGACGACCGGTTCTTCTACTACTGGGAAGAGACCGAGTGGTGCGTCCGGGCGGCGCGGGCCGGGTGGCGGATCGTCCAGGTTCCGGCGGCGAAGCTGTGGCACAAGGGCGTCACCCGTCACTACCGGCCAGGACCGAGCGTGGCGTACTACAACACCCGCAACCGCCTGCTGCTGATGTCCAAGCACGGCGCCTCGGCCGGCACCTGGCTGCGGACGTGGGCCGGCCTGGCTCGCACCCTGGTCAGCTACAGCGTGAAATCGCGCTGGCAGGACCGGCGGGCGAGCCGCGACGCCATCTGGTGGGGCGCGACCGACTTCCTGCGCGGCCGCTGGGGCCAGATGCCGCGCCGCTGAGCCGGCCGCCGGCCCGGCCCCCGCCCGCCTTGCACGGTTCGGCTCTGGGGCGCCCCATTCCGCCCAGCGAGAAAACTGCACGCACCCATGCGCTGGGTGGTTTAGTATCTGCACGTCAGCACGCCGCGTCGGCCATTCCGGCCGCGGTCGGACACCGTCGGAGACACACATGTCGAAGCATCACGGGCTTGGGCGCAGGACGTTTCTTCAGAACGCGGGGATGACGGCCCTCCTGGGCGCGGTGGGTGGCGGCGCCCCGTCGGTGGCCGCAGCGGCGGTCGCCGGTGCGGCCGCGCAGGCCGGCGGCCGGTTCGACTTCGACACGCCGTACAACCGTTTCGGCACCATGTCGACGAAATACGACCAGCAGATCCGCGTGTTCGGCAAGGACGCGGTCCAGGTCGGCATGGGCATCGCCGACATCGACTTCCGCGCCGCGCCGTCGATCACCAAGGCCCTCAAGGCGCGCCTCGAGCACGAGAACTGGGGCTACATCGACGGCGGCGCGATGACCGAGGACGTCTACCAGAAGGTGTCGAGCTGGAACAAGCGCCGCTACGGCGTGTCGTTCGAGCCGTCGCAGTTCATCGTTACGGCGGGCGTGCACCCGGGGCTCATCGCCACCCTGCGCGCCTTCTCGCCCAAGGGCACCAAGGTGCTGCTGCAGACGCCGACCTACAACGGCTTCTACGGCGACCTGACGGCGAGCTGGACCGAGAAGGAAGAGGTGCTGCTCAAGCGCAACGCCGACGGCACCTTCGCGATGGATTTCGACGCGTTCGAGAAGCAGATCAGCGTCGACACCAACTCGTTCATCCTCTGCAACCCGCAGAACCCGACCGGCAACTGCTGGAGCGCTGCCGACCTGACCCGCATCGGCGAGATCTGCCTCAAGCACCGCGTCGTCGTCCTGGCCGACGAGATTCACTGCGACTTCGTCGCCAAGGGCCAGAAGTACACGCCGTTCGCCAGCCTGCCCAACAAGGCGATTGTCGACAACAGCATCACGTTCAAAGCCGCCAGCAAGTCGTTCGGCCTCGCCGCCCACAAGCTGGCGTGGTTCTACTCGACCAACAAGGACTTCCTCGACCGCATCAAGGTCCAGCACCGCGCCGACCTCAACACGCTGGGCTACATCGCCAACATGGGCGCCTACACCCCGGAAGGCGAAGAGTGGCTGAACCAGCTGGTCGAGTACATCGACGGCAACACCAGCTTCGCGGCCGACTTCGTCAACAGCAAGCTGCCGGGCGTCAAGACCCACAAGCCGCAGGGCACCTACCTGATGTGGCTCGACTTCACCGAGGCCGCAGAACGGATTGGCACGGCCAAGCTCGCGGCTGACTACAACCGGACGAAGGCCGCCGACGCGCCGATGCTGTCCAAGGAGCAGATGCTCGAGCGGCATCTCGTGAAGCACGCGAAGGTGCACCTCAACGCCGGGCAGAGCTACGGCAAGGGCAGCGACCACCACATGCGCATGAACGTCGGCACGTCACGCCGCACGCTGGAACTGGCCCTCAACAACCTGGCCGGCGCGCTCAACAAGACCTCGAGCATGTAGCCACGGCCGCACAGATCGGGACGACAGCGAGGGCGGCGCAAGCCGCCCTCGCTGCGTGTACGGCGCGCTGCGACGGGCTGCCGGGTGAGCCGGCGGGCCAACGGATTGTCCGCTACCGGTCGCGGCGCGTGCGGCGTCACGCCGTGAGGGGATCGGGCGGCGTGTGCCGCTCTCCTTGCCAGCGACACCCGCACAGGAGCCCGACCGATGGCGCCGTTCCCCCTCTTCGCCCTGACCGCTCCACCCCTGACCGTCGCGCTGTCGGACGGGCCGCAATTCGCCTCGATGGCGTTGCTGGCCCTGGTGATGGCAGCGCTGTCGATCGCCGTGCGCCGCCCGCCGGGGCCGGACTTCGGGCCGGCGGCGAGACACCGCCGGCCGGCCGGCGTGCCTACACGCGCTCGATCGTGACCGACTCGATGCGGATGTCCGTCACCGGCCGATCCTGACGTCCGGTGGCGGTCTTGCCGATCTTCTCGATCACGTCCATGCCGTCGGCGATTTCGCCGAAGACGGAGTGCCGGTTGTCGAGCCACGGGGTCGGCACCAGCGTGATGAAGAACTGGCTGCCGTTGGTGTTCGGTCCGGCGTTGGCCATCGACAGGATGCCGGGCTTGGTGTGGCGCAGTCCGGGGGCGAACTCGTCCTCGAACTGGTAGCCTGGGCCGCCCATGCCGGTGCCCTGGGGGCAGCCGCCCTGAATCATGAAGTCGACGATCACGCGGTGGAAGATCAGGCCGTCGTAGAACGGGCGCGACGTCCGGGCGCGGGTCGACGGGTCAGTCCATTCCTTGGTGCCCTGGGCGAGCGCGACGAAATTGGCGACGGTCTTGGGCGTCTCCTGCTCGAACAGGCGCACGGAGAAGTTGCCCTCGCTCGTGGCGAAGCGGGCGTAGAGTCCTGGTGTCATCCGACGATCATACCGCCACCATCCGCCGGCCGCCCTCCCGGCCGGCCACGATAAGATGCGGGCGTCCGGCCATGACCCCGTCCACCCTGCCGCTCGACGATCTGCACGCGCTGGCCGAGGCCCGTCATCGCGATCCGTTTCGGGTGCTCGGCCCGCACGTCGAAGCCGGCGGCGTCGTCATCCGTACGGTGCGGCCGGCGGCGCGCGCCGTCGAGATCGTCGACGCCCGGACCGGGGCGGCCACGGCGATGACCCGCCTGCACGCCGGTGGGGTGTTCGAAGGCCGCGTCGCGGCGCCGTCGCTCGAGGGCGTGGACTATCGACTGCGCGTCACCTCCGACGACGCGGCGCCGATGCTCATCGACGACCCGTATCGCTACGGGTCGGCGTTCGGCGAACTCGACGGCCACCTCTGGCGTGAGGGCACGCACCAGCGGGCGGCAGACGCGCTCGGGGCCCGGCCGATCCGTCACGGCGACGCCGATGGCGTCCACTTCGCGGTGTGGGCGCCCAACGCCGCCAGGGTCAGCGTCGTCGGCGATTTCAACGGCTGGGACGCCCGCGTCCATCCGATGCGCCTGCTGGCGTCCGCCGGCGTGTGGGACATCTTCGTCCCCGGCGTCGGCACCGGTCCGCGCTACAAGTTCGACATCCGCGACGCCGTGGGACGCAGCTTCCTCAAGGGCGATCCGTTCGCCCGGCGCTGCGAGACGCCGCCCGACACCGCCTCGATCGTCTGGCAGGACGGCTACGCCTGGGGCGACGGCGAGTGGCTGGCGCGGCGCGACGCCCAGCCGGCGACGGCGGCCGTTCCGGTCTCGATGTACGAGGTGCACCTGGGGTCGTGGCGGCGCGCCGAGCATGGCGCCCGCACCATGACCTACCGCGAGATGGCCCAGACGCTGGTGCCCTACGTTCGCGACATGGGCTTCACGCACCTGGAGCTCATGCCGGTGATGGAGCACCCGTTCACCGGCTCATGGGGCTACCAGGTGACCGGGTTCTTCGCGCCGACCAGCCGCTTCGGCACCCCCGACGACTTCCGCGCCCTGGTCGACGCCTGCCATCAGGCCGGGCTCGGCGTGGTGCTCGACTGGGTGCCGGGCCACTTCCCGAAGGACGCACACGGCCTGGCCCGCTTCGACGGCACCGCGCTCTACGAGCATGCTGACCCCCGGCAGGGCGAGCATCAGGACTGGGGCACGCTGGTCTTCAACTACGGCCGGCACGAGGTGCGCTCGTTCCTCGTCAGCAACGCCCTGCACTGGCTGCGCGAGTTCCACATCGACGGACTGCGTGTCGACGCCGTGGCGTCGATGTTGTACCTCGACTACTCGCGGCAGGCCGGGCAGTGGGTGCCGAACCAGTTCGGTGGGCGCGAGAACCTCGACGCCGTCGCGTTCCTGCAGCATCTGACCAGCGTCGTCCGCGCCGCCCATCCGGGCGTGTTGCTGCTGGCCGAAGAGTCGACGTCGTGGCCGGGCGTGACCCGCGACGTGCACCTCGGCGGCCTCGGCTTCACCCACAAATGGAACATGGGGTGGATGCACGACATGCTCGCCTACTGCGGCCACGACCCGCTGTTCCGCAAGTGGCACCATGACAAGGTCACGTTCTCGCTGCTGTACGCGTTCAGCGAGCGGTTCCTGCTGCCGTTCTCGCACGACGAGGTCGTGCACGGGAAGCGGTCGCTGTTGTCCAAGATGCCCGGAGACGTCTGGCAGAAGCACGCCACGCTGCGGACGCTGCTCGGCTACATGTTCGCGCACCCCGGCCGGAAGCTCCTGTTCATGGGCGCCGAGATCGGCCAGTGGCGCGAGTGGAACCACGACTGGGAGCTCGACTGGCCGGTGCTCGGCGATCCGCAGCATCAGGGCCTGCAGCTCTGGGTGCGCGATCTGAATCACGTCTACCGGACCAGCGTCCCGCTATGGGCCGAGGACTTCGCCCCCGACGGCTTCGCGTGGATCGACTGCCACGATCACGACCACAGCATCGTGTCGCTGGTCCGCCGCGATCCGGGCACCGGCCAGGTGGTGGTGGCGGTCGCCAATTTCACGCCGACGCCGCGGACCGGCTACCGCATCGGCGTGCCACGCCCGGGCGGCTGGCGCGAGCGCCTGAACAGCGACGCCGCGGTGTACGGCGGCAGCAACACCGGCAACGGCGGCCGGCTCGAAGCCGAGGCCGAGCCCCGCCACGGCCATCCGCAGTCCCTGGTCCTGACGATCCCACCGCTGGGATTTCTCCTGCTCGAACCAGAGACGGACTCCCTGGTCCCTGGTCCCTAGTCCCTAGTCCCAGTCCGGTACGGCACACCGCGTGCAGAGGGACGGCCCGTGCTGCACGACATCGAGCGCCGCGCGGTGGCTCGCTTCCGCAGGGGCGAGGCGCCGGCAGGGCGTGGCGTGACACGTCTCATCAGTGACGAAAGCACGCTCATCAGGGACGAAGAGCATCGCGGGCTGCGTTCGCCGCGCACGCCGCGCCTTGACCCCGCCGGATGGGGCCTCGATAGTAGATCCATGGTTCGCTCCGGGGCCCTCCGCCTCCGCCTGATCTTCGGCGCCGCCACGGTGCTGGGCTTCTTCTCGGCCTTCACCGCCTACTACTACGTGACGACGTTCGCGCAGCGCGGCCAAGCGTCGTTCCCGTTCCTGCTGCTGCTGAACCTCAACTACTGGTACAGCTGGGCCCTGCTCACCCCGGGCATCCTGTGGCTCGCGCGCCGCTTTCCGTTCGAGCGCGAGACCTGGCTGCGCAGCGTCCCGGTGCATGTCGCCGGCGTCTTCGCCGCCACCCTGGCGCACGTCACGTTGGTGATGCTCGGCCGGACGGCGATCTACACCTGGGGCGGAGAATCGCCGGGCGTGTGGGGCTCGGAGTTCCAGCGGATGTTCTTCCTGAACTTCGACTACGAGACGATGACCTACTGGACCATCGTCGGGGTCAGCCACGCGCTGCGCTACCACTACGAAGCCCAGGATCGGGCGCTGCGCGCCTCGCGGCTCGAGACCCGTCTGATCGAGGCGCAGTTGCAGACCCTGCAGCGTCAGCTCCAGCCGCACTTCCTCTTCAACACCCTCAACACCGTCTCGGCGCTGATGCACCGCGACGTCGAGGCCGCCGACGCGATGCTCGCCCGGCTCGGCGACCTGCTGCGGATGTCGTTCGAGACGCTGGACGTGCAGGAGGTGTCGCTCGAGCAGGAGCTCGACTTCCTGCGCAAGTACGTTGCCATCGAGCAGGCGCGGTTCCGGGAACGGCTCGACGTGACGTTCGACGTCGCCCCCGACGCCCTGGACTGCCTGGTTCCAAACCTTTTGCTCCAACCACTCGTCGAAAACGCCATCAGGCACGGCATCGGCCCGCGGATCGGTCCGGGTCACGTGCTGGTGCGGGCGGCCCGCAGCGGCTCGGTGCTCGAGCTGGAAGTGCGGGACGACGGGGTCGGCGTCCCGGCGGCGAAGCTGTCCGATCTCGAACACGGCGTCGGGATCTCGAACACCCGGTCGCGGCTGGTGCATCTCTACGGGGACCAGCAGCGGTTCGAGGTGCGGCGGCCGGCCGGCGGCGGCCTGTCGGTGGTGATTGCGATCCCGATCGACGACGTGGCCACCGAGGCCAGCGAAACCGAAGCCCGCGAGAACGAAGCCATGGAGGGTGTGGCGTGACCAAGATCCGGACGATGGTCGTGGACGACGAGACGATGGCCCGCGAGCGCATCGTCGGCCTGCTGCAGCAGGAGAAGGACATCGAGCTCATCGGCCAGTGCGCCGACGGCCAGCAGGCGATCGAGGCGATCCAGCATCAGCAGCCCGATCTCGTGTTCCTCGACGTGCAGATGCCGGCGTGCGACGGCTTCGGCGTGATCCAGCAGGTCGGCGCCGAGAAGATGCCGGCGGTGGTGTTCGTCACCGCGTACGATGAATACGCCCTGAAGGCGTTCGAAGTGCACGCGCTCGACTACCTGTTGAAGCCGTTCGGCCGCGACCGGTTCCAGCAGACGCTGCAGCACGCCCGCGGCCACGTCGAACGCCGCCGCGCCGGCGACCTCGGCAAGCGGCTGATGGCGCTGGTGCAGGACATCAAGCCCGAGCCGCAGCGGCTCGATCGGCTGGTGGTCAAGTCGGGCGGACGCGTGTTCTTCCTGCGCACCGACGACATCGTGTGGATCGAGGCCGCCGGCAACTACGTGCGCCTGCACCTGGGCGAGGACTCGCACCTGTTCCGCGAGACGATGAACGGGATGGAGGCGCGGCTCGACCCGCGCCGGTTCGTGCGCATCCATCGCTCGCGCATCGTCAACAGCGACCGGATCAAGGAACTGCAGCCGTGGTTCAACGGCGAGTACGTCGTGATCCTGCAGAACGGCACCCGGCTCACCCTCAGCCGCGGCTACCGCGAGAAGCTGCAGGAGCGGCTCGGCAAGCCGTTCTAGCTGTCCGTTCGCGATACACCCGACGTTCCGCAGCCGGACAGTTCGCCCGCTCGAGGCCTCCGCGCCGCCCGTTCATGGGGCGTCGCCGGAGGCCTTTGCTTTGCACGCGTCTCTCCCGCGCGGGTAGAGACGCCTGCGGGGAGGAGTCCGATGCCGGTACGCAATCCCGAGATCGAACAGGCGCTCGCTGCAGCCATCCGGTCGGGCGCGGATCGGCGTCCCGAACAGGCGTTCGGCGACTACTTCCACGGCCGGCACGCGTCATGTGCCCTTGGCGCCGCGTACCGAGGGGATGTACCGGCTGCCGGGCGACATGGAGGGCCGCCGGCCGACCAAGGACTTGGAGGAGTACTTCGACTGCCTGGATGGGACGGTGCGCCCGTGCCCCGGCGAGGCGTGTCGTAAGGTGCTGACGCTGTCGGCGCTCATCGTCCACCTGAACGACGAGCATCGCTGGAGCCGGGAGGCCATCGCGAGCTGGGTCGCGGGTGACGACACGCCGCCGGCCGCGCCGCCGTCGGGCGCCGCGACACCCTAGCGGCATCGACCGGCCCGGCCGCGTCGCGTCACGTCACGTCACGCAGGTGACGGCACGGCCGCGCGGAGCGATGATGAGCGGGTGCCGGACGACACCGCGCCCGTCTTCGTCGCTCGCGGACTCGCCAAGCGCTACCAGATGGGCGAGGTGACCGTCCATGCGCTGCGTGGTGTCGACTTCGCGCTCGCGCCCGGCGAACTGGTGGTGCTGCTGGGCCCATCCGGCTCCGGCAAGTCGACGCTGCTGAACATCCTCGGCGGTCTCGACGTGCCCACCGAGGGCACGGTGGTCTACCGCGACCACCAGTTGACCGCCGCCGACGAGTCGGCGCTCACTGCCTACCGTCGTGAGCACGTCGGCTTCGTGTTCCAGTTCTACAACCTCATTCCCAGCCTGACCGCTCGTGAGAACGTCGCCCTCGTCACCGAGATCGCCGAGCGGCCGATGACGCCGGAGGAGGCGCTCGGGATGGTCGGCCTCGACCATCGGCTGGATCATTTCCCGGCGCAGCTGTCGGGCGGCGAGCAGCAGCGCGTCGCCATCGCCAGGGCGATTGCCAAGCGTCCCGACGTGCTGCTCTGTGACGAGCCGACCGGCGCGCTCGACATCACCACCGGCGTCGTCGTCCTGGACGCGATCGACCGCGTGAATCGCGAGCTCGGGACGGCGACGGTCGTCATCACACACAATGCCGCCATCGCCGGCATGGCCGACCGCGTGGTGCGCCTCGCCGACGGGCGCATCGCCGGCGAGACTCGCAACGCCGTCAAGACGCCGGTCTCGGAGCTGCGCTGGTGAGGTTCCCGCGGGGGGTGTCGGCGCTCGATCGCAAGCTGGTCCGCGATCTCTGGGAGATGAAGGGCCAGGCGCTGGCCATCGCCGCGGTGGTCGCCGCCGGCGTGACGATGTTCGTCACCTACCTGTCGAACTTCGACTCGCTGCAACGCTCGCGCGACGGCTACTTCGCGCGTCAGCGCCTGGCCGACGTGTTCGCCGGGCTCACCCGGGCGCCGCTGGCGCTGGAGAGCCGCCTGGCGGCCCTGCCCGGTGTTGCCGTCGTCGCGACCCGGGTCGTCGCCGACGTCACCCTCGACGTTCCCGGACTGGCCGAACCGGCGACCGGACGGCTGGTGTCGCTCCCGGACCGTGGCCGCCCGGCCCTGAACGACCTGTCGATCAGCCGCGGGCGCTGGATCGACCCGGCTCGGCCCGACGAAGTGTTGGCGAGCGAGCTCTTCTGCGAAGCCAACGGCCTCGGACCGGGCGATCGGGTGGCGGCGATCATCAACGGCCGGCGCCGCTGGCTGACGATCGTCGGCATCGCGCAGTCACCCGAATACGTCTACGCGGTGCGCGCCGGCGAGATGATCCCCGACCGCCGCCGGTTCGGGATTCTGTGGATGGGTCGCCAGGCGCTCGGCGCCGCGTTCGACATGGAGGGCGGCTTCAACGACGTGGCGATCGGGCTCGCCCGCGGTGCGTCCGCCGACGCCACCATCGCCGCGCTCGATCGTCTGCTCGCGCCGTACGGCGGACTCGGCGCGATCCCGCGCCGCCTCCAGGTGTCGGCATGGACCCTCGACAACGAGCTGGCCCAGCTGCGCATGTTCGGACTGCTGACGCCGGTCATCTTTCTCGCTGTCGCCGCGTTCATCCTGCACGTGGCGCTTACCCGGGCGCTGTCGCTGCAGCGGGCGCAGATCGCCGCGTTGAAGGCCCTCGGCTACTCCAACCGCGCGCTGGCGTGGCACTACACCAAGTGGGCGGTGGCGATCGCGCTGACCGGCGCCGCCGCCGGCGTCGTCGCCGGGCAGTGGCTCGGCAGCGCGATGATCGGGCTCTACAACGCGTTCTTCCGCTTTCCGGAACTCGACTTCCGCCTGTCGGTCGCCGTCGTCGCCGGCTCGCTCGGCGGCAGCGCCGTGGTCGGCGCCCTCGGGGCCCAGGCGGCGGTGCGTCGCGCCGTCCGCATCCCGCCGGCCGAGGCGATGCGCCCGGAGCCGCCGCAGCGCTACGCGGCCAGCGTCATCGAGCGGCCATGGGTGCAGCGGCACGTGTCGCTGACCGCACGCATGATCATCCGCAGCCTCGAGCGGCAGCCGGTGCGGGCCGGCCTGTCGGTCGCCGGCGTCGCCATGGCCGTGGCCGTGCTGTTCGTCGGCTTCGCCTTCATCGACGTCATGCGGGTGCTGGTCGACGATCAGCTGGCGCGCATCATGCGGCAGGACGCCACGCTGACCTTCGTCCAGCCGCGTTCGTCGGCCGCCGTGCATGCCGTCCGGCGGCTGCCTGGGGTCATGGACGTCGAGGAGGTGCGAATCGTCCCGGTCCGCCTCCGTGCCGGCCACCGTTCGCGGACGCTCGCCGTCACCGGCACGTCCACCGCTCCGCGGCTGAATCGCGTCGTCGATCGGCGGGGCCGGGCGCTGACGTTGCCGGCCGACGGCCTCGCCCTGTCGGCGATGCTGGGCGAGGTGCTGGGTGTGCGGGAAGGCGACTCTGTGCAGCTCGAAGTCCTCGAGGGCGCCCGGCCGATCCGCCGCTACGTGGTCAGCCGGCTGATCGACGACACGCTGGGCCTGCAGGCCTATCTGGAGATCTCGGCGCTGCGGCGGCTGCTGCGCGAGGGCGCGACGGTGTCGGGGACGCACGTCACCGTCGACCCGGCGGCGCTCGGCGCGTTCTACGCCCGGGTGAAGGCGATGCCCGCCGTCGCCGGCGTCGCGCTGCGCGACGTGATGCTGCGCAACTTCCGCGAGACCATGGCCGAGAACATGAACCTGTCGGTCGGGTTCAACGTCGCCTTCGCCGCGGTCATCGCCTTGGGCGTGGTCTACAATGCGGCGCGGGTGTCGCTGTCCGAACGGGCGCGGGAACTGGCCAGTCTCCGGGTGCTGGGCTTCACCCGCGCCGAAGTCTCGCGCGTGCTGCTCGGCGAGCTGGCCGTGCTGACCATCGCCGCCCTGCCAATCGGGGCGGCAATCGGCTATGGCCTCGGCCAGCTGATCATGTTCGGCTTCAACAACGAGGTCTATCGTCTGGCGTTCGTCGTGCGGCCGGCGACGGTCGCCTGGGCGTGGATCACGGTGGTCGCCGCCGCACTGCTGTCGGCGTGGCTGGTGCGGCGCCGGATCGACCGCCTGGACCTGGTTGCCGTGCTGAAGACCCGCGAGTAGCCGTGGCCAGCCGTCCTCGCCTGGTGCGTCTGTTCCTCGGCGGCGCCGCCGTCGCCGCCCTTGTCGCCGTGGCGCTGTGGCCGGACGCGCTGCCGGTCGACGTCGCCGCGGTCTCCCGCGGCCCGCTCGTGGTGACCATCGACGAGGAAGGGGAGACCCGGGTCCTCGATCGCTATGTGGTCTCGGCGCCGGTGATGGGACGGGTCGAGCGGGTGGCCGTCGAGGCCGGCGATGCGGTGCGGCGCGGTCAGGTGCTGACCCGGGTCCGGCCCGAATCGCCGCCGCTGCTCGATGCGCGGACCCGCGCCGAAGTGCAGGCCGCCGCCGCGGCGGCTCGCGCGGCTCTGGGCCGGGCCGAGAGCGAGGCGCGACGGGCGGACGACGCGCTCGCTCAGGCCCGCCGCGAACATCAGCGGACGCGGGATCTCGCCCAGGCGGGACTGGCGACGGCCCAGGAACTCGACGCCCGCGACGCCGAGGTGCGTCAGGCGGACGGCGTGGTGCGGGCGGCGACGTTCGCCGTCGACGCGGCAGCCTCGGAGCTCCGACGGGCGGAGGTGCGGCTGGCGCCGGCTCCGGCCGCCGCTTCCGGACGTCCAGTGGTGGTCGTCGCGCCGGTGGCCGGGGTGGTCTTGAAGCGGGTGCGCGAGAGCGAGGCGATCGTGCCCGCGGGCGAGCCGCTGGTCGAGATCGGCGACCCGTCGCGGCTCGAGATCGTCGCCGACCTGCTGTCCGCCGACGCCGTCCAGGTGCGGCCCGGGGCGCGCGCGCTGATCGAGCAGTGGGGCGGCGATCGCACGCTCGAGGCGCGCGTCCGCCAGGTCGAACCGGCCGGCTTCACCAAGGTCTCGGCGCTCGGTGTCGAGGAGCAACGCGTCAACGTCGTCCTCGACCTGGTGGATCCTGCCCAGGCGTGGACCGCGCTCGGCGATGCGTATCGCGTCGAGGTGCGGGTCGTGTTGTGGGAAGGCCAGGACGTGCTGCGGGTGCCGACGAGCGCCCTCTTCCGCAACGGCGACGAGTGGGCGGTGTTCGTCGTGGTCGACGGCCGGGCCCGCCGCACCGCGGTCAGCCTCGGCCACCGCACCGGCGAAGTCGCCGAAGTCGCCTCCGGCCTCGGCGCCGGCGCCCAGGTCGTGGTATTCCCGCCCGATGCCTTGGCCGATGGCGCCCGGGTGACGCCGCGGGCCGTGCCATGAGCCGACCCAGAGACCCGCTGGTGCGGCCCTGACACCGGCGACGACGACTGGTTGCTGACGTACTGTCGTTGAATTCGCCGGCGCTGGGACCAACGGCACGCCCGCGTGACGAACTGACGCGGTCCGGCCGATCCCGCCTTGACCGGTCGCGAGCGCCACCGCATAGTGCCGGCATGCGCCCGCCGTGGCCGATTGCGATTCGCCGGCTGGTGCTCATCGGCGTCGGCTATGCGGCGTTCGCGGCGCTGCTGTCGTTCGGATTCACCCGCTCGACCGGCCTGTCGCGGTGGACGATGCTGCCGGCCGGACCGGCGCTGTCCTACGTCAACCTGCTCGCCATCGGCCTGGTGACCTGGTGCGGCTGGGCGGTACTCGCCGCCGCCGTGTTCGTCCTCGGCCGGCGCTTCCGGATCGGCGGCGCCGGGACCGGCGCCGCGCTGGCCGTGCACGCCACGGCGTCGATCGTGCTGGCCAGCGCCCTCGTCGTCCTGGTGGCGACGACGCGAGTCGTGCTGCAACGCCGCTGGGGCCTGGAGCCGCAGTGGGCCGACTCGGTCTACGAGGCGTTCTTCCGCACCATCGACTTCCACGTGCCGATCTACTGGGCGCTGCTCGGCCTGCAGCACGCGGTCGACTACCACCGCGAGATGCGGACGCGCGAGGTCGCCGCCGCCCGGCTCGAGACGCGGCTGGTCGAAGCGCACCTCCAGGCCCTGCACCGCCAGATCCATCCGCACTTTCTGTTCAACACCCTGCACGCGATCTCGGCGTTCGTGCATCGCGACCCCGATCGCGCCGACGCGATGATCGAGCGGCTGAGCGACATGCTGCGGGTCACCCTGTCGACCGTCGGCCGGCAGGAAGTGACCGTCGCTCAGGAGCTCGAGTTCCTGCGCGCGTACCTCGACATCGAGCAGGTGCATTTCGGGGCGCGGTTGCGCGTGACGGTCGACGTCGACCCCGAGGTGCTCGACGCGCTGGTGCCGAACCTGGTGCTGCAGCCCCTGGCCGAGAACGCGCTCCGGCACGGGCTGGCACCGGTCGCCGGCGGCGGCGCGCTGCACATCGCCGCCCGGCGCGACGGCGCTGCGCTGGTACTGCGGGTCGCCGACGACGGCCGCGGGCTGCGCGACACGGCGCCCGGCGGCCACGGGGTCGGCCTGTCGAACACCCGGGCCCGCCTGCGCGCGCTTCACGCGGAGACGGCCTCGCTGACGGTGGCGGCGCGCGAGGGCGGCGGGGTGCAGGTGACGGTGCGGCTCCCGTTCAGTAGCGCCGCCGCCGAGCGGCCGGTCGAGCGGCAGGCCTCATGACCGGGGTGATCCGTGCCCTGGTGGTCGACGACCAGCCGATGGCCCGTGACCGGCTGGTCAGCCTGCTCGGCCACGAGCCGGACGTCGAGGTGATCGGCACCTGCGCCGCCGGGACCGAGGCGGTGGCCGCCATCCGTGCCAACACGCCCGATCTGGTGTTCCTCGACATGCAGATGCCCGAGCTCGATGGGCTGGCGGTGGTCGAAGCGGTCGGCGTCGAGCGGATGCCGCTGACGATCTTCGTGACCGCCTACGACGAGTACGCCGTGCGGGCCTTCGAGGCGCAGGCGATCGACTACCTGCTCAAGCCGTTCGCCCGGCCACGGTTCCAGCAGGCGCTCGAGCGCGCCCGTCGCCACCTGGAGCGGCAGCGGCGCGCCGCGCTGTCGGAGCAGCTGCTGTCGGTGGTCAGCGCCCTGCGGAGCCACGCCGCGCCGGGCCGGCGGATCATGGTGAAGTCGAGCGGGCGCATCGTGTTCGTGGACCTGGACGGCATCGACTGGGCCGAGGCCGAGGGCAACTACGTACGGCTCCATCTCGGCGCCGAGTCGCACCTGCTGCGCCAGACGATGGCCGAACTGCAGGCCACACTGGGCGACGAGCGGTTCGTCCGCATCCACCGGTCGCGGCTGGTCAACGTCGCCCGCATCGACGAGCTGCGCGTACACGGCGGCGGCGAGTGCGACGTCATTCTGCGTACCGGCGTCAGGCTCGGGGTGAGCCGGTCCGCCCGCGAACCGCTCCAGCACCGCCTCGCGACTCCGCCGCGCCCCTGACCCGCCGTACAGACGAAGGGCCCGGTGGCAGTCCACCGGGCCCTCAGCCGTGACGTTGGCGGGTCTAGCCGCGAGCGCTATCCCCGAGCCGCTGTTCGGGTATCAGTCCTACCAGTCGAACTTCACGCCGAACTTGGCGATGCGCGGGTTGAGCACCGTGGTGGCGCGGTCGAACGTCGCACCCGACACCCAGGCGATGTTCACCGCGGTGTTCGAGTTCATGATGTTGAACAGGTCCGCGAACACGGCCACGCGGGCCTTGGTCGCGAAGCGGAACTGCTTCTCGGCGCGGACGTCGAACACCGACACGGTGTCCTGACGGCGCGTGCCGATCGGCTCGACCAGCACCAGCTGGCTGCCGTAGTTCAGGCAGTTGGCGGTGACGGCGGCGGTGCAGGCCGGGATGTTGGCGAAGCGCCCGTACGGCGCGCCGCTCTGCATCTTCACCACCGGGGTGATGTTCACGCCCCAGCCGGCATCGACCGTGCCCGAGAGCTTGGCGTTCCAGTTGGTGAACTCGTTGTCGTTGCGGTCGTTGGGGTTCAGCCCGTAGGGCCCGAACAGCGACTGCTGCGACACCAGTGACGAGAACCGGTTGCTGAAGTACTGGTTGTTGAACTCGTTCGTCCACACGTAGGAGAACGACGCCAGCGCCGACCAGCGCTGCGAGTAGCGCTTGTTGGCCGACAGCTCGAGCGTCTTGTAGGTGCCCTCGTAGCCGTCGATGTTCTGCACGATGGTGGTCGCCGCGCGGTTGGTGCGGTCGATGTTGAACACCGTGATCTGGGTGTTGTCAGCCGCGGTGGCGAGGTTGCCGTCCGGGCCGGGCTCCGAGATGGTGACCGGCACGTTGTAAGCGCTGAACGGACGGTCGGCGTTGAGCTGCTGCCAGCCGTTCGAGTCCTTCTTCCACACGAAGCCGACCCGGACGCCGAGGTCGTTGATCACCTGGCGCTCGACGAACAGCGACGCCTCGTCGGTGTATGAGTTCTCGAGGTTCGGGTCGAGCGAGGTGTTGGCCCGGCCGCCGAACTTCTGCGTCGGCACGGTGCCGACCTTCTCGTTGTCCTGATAGGCGCGGTCGCCGTTCAGGTCCTGCCACGGCCACAGCTCGTACTGGTTCGAGGTGTTCTCGCTGACCGCGTCGGCCAGGTTGACACCGGGGTTGAAGGCGAAGCGGCCGTAGTTGGCCTTGACCACGGTCTTGCCATCACCCTGGATGTCGTAGGTGGCGCCGATGCGCGGCACGATGTGGTTGAACTTCACCAGGCCCGGACGTTCCGGGTAGTCGACGGCGCCGGTGAAGCGGCCGGCCGGCAGCGACTGCGACGGCAGCCCGGCGTTGTAGCGGTCGTAGCGGACGCCGACGTTCAGCGTCAGCCGATCGACCCGCCACGTATCGGTGACGAACAGGCTGGTCGTGCCGAGCTGGTTCTTGCTGTCGGAGTTGTAGTAGAGGCGCACCGAGTCGGGCGTGACGCCCGACAGCGGCCCGGTCAGGTCGCCGCGCACGAAGTGGATCACGTTGTCGGCGTAGCCCTGGTTCCAGATGATGTTGCCGGTCTCGTCCAGGTACTCGCCACCGACCTTCACGTTGTGCGAGCCGCCGAGGAAGTTGTCCTTGAAATAGCTGGCCGCCACCGTGTACTGGTCGCGGCGCCGCTTGTTCAGCCAGTCGCGGCCGCCGCCGAGCACCTGGTTGCGGTCGAGCGACTCGTAGCGGGTGGCGGTGGTGTTGCTGACGAGGCCGAAGTTGTAGCCGAACTGGCCGCCGCGGGCCTCGACGAACAGGTTCTGGCCGATGGTGCCGTTCCACTCGCCCTTGTAGACCCAGCTCGGCGAGTCCTGCGCCGTGGTCGAATCAGCGGTGATGTGGGTCGGCGCGCCGCCGGTGTTGATGTCGGTGCGGTTGGGCTGCTGCTTGGTGCCGTGCTGCAGGTAGGCGACGAACTTGTTGGCCTGATTCAGCTGGTAGGTCACCTTGCCGGTGTAGTTGAACAGCTTGGTGTTGAACGCCGTGCCGTCGAGAAAGCTGCCCGAGGGCGGCGCGGCCACGGAATTGCGCTGGTTCAGGTAGTCGAAGCGTCCCCAGATCTTGTCGCGGAGGATCGGGCCGCCGACGCCGAGGTTGAGGTTCTTGTAGCTGGACAGCCGGTTGCCGTCGGCGCGGATCGCGGTGTTGGGCACGATCTGGTCGGCCGCCAGGTTGCGGCTCTGGATGCTCTCGTCCTCGATGTCGAAGTAGCCGCTGGCCTGCAGCTGGTTGCTGCCGCTCTTGCCGACGAACTGGGTCAACACCCCGGGGTTGGGCATCTCGGCCGAGTTGCCGGCGGCGCCGATGAACACCTCTTCGAAGGAGCCGTAGTCGAGGTAGAAGCCGGCCGCCGCGGTGCCTTCGGTCGTGTTGATGCCCTCGATGAGCGGCCGGTTCTGGCCCGAGTAGCCGTAGGCGAAGTAGGTGGTCTGGGTGCCCATCGTGGCGCCGCCGACGTCGACGCGGTTGAGCGAGACCGACGGGGTCGCCGCCAGCAGCGACCACATGTCGCGGGCGTTCGGCAACGACGCGAGCTGCTGCGAGTCGAAGTTGGTCTGGATGCGGGTGGCGGTCGTGTCGATGACCGGCGATTCGCCGCTGACCGTGACCGTCTCCTGGAGCGATGCGACACTGAGCTCCACGTTGACCTGGGCGTTGAAGCCCAGCGTGATGCGGATGCCGTCGCGCTTGACGGGTCCGAATCCGGCCAGCTCGTACGACAGCGCGTAGACGCCGGGAGGCACGGACGGGAAGCGGTAGATGCCCGCCTCGTTGGTCACGGCCGTCAGCTCGCCAATCTGCGCCGGGCTGCTGGCGGTGACGGTGACGCCGGGCAGCACCCCGCCCTGCGCGTCCTTGACTTCTCCCGAAATACTGCCGGTCGAACTCGCACCACCGCCCTGCGCGAACGCGCTCGGGGCGGCCAGCAGCGCGGCGGCTGCGAGCGCGAGCAATGTCCTGCTCCAACGTGCCATGGAAATAACCTCCTGTGGGGTTGTCGTGCAATCGCCCCGGCCCGACGTGGCGCCGCGACGTCAAAAAGAAGGCGGCTCCGGGAAATGGCCCGGCGCCGTCTCAGGGCGGATCTACAGCAAGGGCGATGCCCGATTTCACACCGCGGCATGGGCCGTCCCAGGCCTGGCGACCGGCGCCGCGGCGAGCGGGACGAACGGGCCGTTGCCGGTACGAATGACCGCCGCAGCGCTCGGTTACGCCGATCTGGCGTGCCGATCGTCCGGAATCGAGACGTACGGAGACAGATTGGGCGACTGGCCCACTGCAGACGCCTGAAGCGTGAGGGACTTGCGGAGGGACCAGCCCTCAGGCCCTTCGGGTTTTTGGGCGGCGCGAATTCAAGAATCCGGACGCAGAGCTAGCTCATCAGCATCGGCAGCGCCGTGACGATCGACCACACGATGGCGGCCAGGGTCACCGCCAGGCACGCGGCGGCGGCCACCAGGTGGTTGATCCGCTCCGGCTTGACCGGGTCGAGGAGCAGGCCGCCGAGATACCCGCCGACGAAGCCGCCCAGATGCGCCTGGTTGTCGATGCCCGGCATGATGAGGCCGAACAACCCCATGAAGAGGGCGTACTGCAGGCCGGCCTCGCCGATGTGGCGTGACCCGGTACGGCGGCCGTAGTAGACCAGCGCACCGAGCAACCCGAAGATCGGCGCGCTGGCGCCGACCGAGAACCCGGCCCCGCCGATCAGCGGCAACCCGCCGATGTAGCGGCCGGCGACCGACGTGAAGGTGAAGCCGACCACGCCGGCCAGCGTGTAGAGGATCACCATTCGCCCGGGGCCATAGAGGTCGGCCACCGCCGGCGCCAGCTGGCGGATCCACAGCACGTTGAACAGGATGTGGAGCACCCCGGCGTGCAGCCAGCCGGCGGTGAGCACCGTCCACCAGCGGCCGTAGCCGAAGACCGGCACCGCGCCGCTGCTGCCGAAGAGGAACAGCACCTGCGTGCTTGGCGCCAGCATCGTCTGCAGGTTGGCGCCCGACAACAGCAGGGACACGACGTACAGCGTGATCGTGCCGCCCATCACCAGCGGCACGAACCCGAGGTCCTGCCCGAGCTTGCGGAACCACGGCGCATAGCCCCAGAGCCCGGGGTTGCGGCGGTTGCAGTTGTAGCAGGTCGCGTCGTTCACGCCGACCAGCACACCGCACGACGAGCAGATGACCGAGCCCTCGGCCTGGCGTTTGGGGAGCACCTGGCTACTTTACGTCTCTGAGGCCCACCTTCGCTCGCTCGATCCTTACGAGCTACGGCGGGCGAGGCCTCGCTATCGCTCGGCCTCGAAGTACTTCCGGTACCAGGCGAGGCTGCGTTCGAGCTGATCGACGACGTGTGCGATCTCGCGCAGGCCGTGGCCCTCGCGCGGGTAGCGCACCAGCACGGTCGGCACACCGACGTCGTGCAGCGCGATGTAGAGCTGCTCGGCTTCGGCGATCGGCACGTCGTTGTCGTTCTCGCCGTGGGTGATGAGCGTCGGCGTCGTGACCTTGTGGATCAGTCGAATCGGCGAGCGCTCCCACAGCGTCTCCATCAAGCCGTTCTGGTGCGGATACGAGCCGAACTCCACGGCCAGGTAGTCGTGGTAGTAGGCCATGTAGTTGAAGCTCACCAGGTTGCTGATGCCGGCGTTGGGAATCGCCGCCTTGAAGCGGTCGGTCTGCGTGATGATCCAGTTGGTCAGCTGGCCGCCGTAGCTGGTGCCTTCGATGCCCAGACGGGCCGGGTCGATCCACGGATAGCGCGCGATCGCCGCGTCGACGCCGGCCAGCACGTCAGCGGCCTCGCCGCCGTTCTGGTCGCCGAAAATCTTGTCGGCGAGCGCCTGACCGTAGCCGGTGGAGCCGCGATAGTTGACCATCAGCGCCGCCCAGCCCTGGGCGGCATAGACCTGGGCCTTGGCTGCGAACGCCGGCCCTTGCTGGCCGTGCGGGCCGCCGTGGATCATGACCACCAGCGGATGCCGCGACGCCGCCGACCGTCCGAGCGGCAGGGTCAGGAACGCTTCGATCGCGGTGCCGTCGGTGCTGGGGAAGCGAAACGCCTCCACTGCGGCCACCTCGCGCTCGCCGAGCAGCGCGGTGTTCAGCGTGGTCCGCTGCTCGGGCACGGTCGTCGGACCGAGGGCCAGCGTGTAGAGGTCGGCCGGGCGGTCGGGGCGCGCGAACGCGTAGGCCACCGCGCTTCGGCCCAGCCCCCAGGCGCCGACGCTGCCGCGCTCCTTCACCACCAGTTCCAGCGGGCCGCCGCCAGCCGGCAGCCGGGCCAGCCGCACCTCGCCGCGATCCTGGAGCGTGACGTAGACGTGGCGGCCATCGGCCGACCAGCGCGGCTCGCCCTGGCGGTGGTCGGCGCCGGCGCCGATTTCGATCCGGCCGGTGCCATCGGCGTTCATCACCCACGCGTGGGTGTCTTCCATCGTCGTCTCCGACGAAGTCAGGTCGCGCTTGGTGCCGGCGAACGCCAGCCGGGTGCCGTCGGGCGACCAGACTGGCGAGTACTCGGCGCTCTTGCTGCTGGTGAGTCGCCGCACTTGCCGGGTGCGCGCCGACACCGTGAACACGTCGTAGTTGAAGGTGCGGTCGGGATCGGCTTCGCGGTTGGACACGAACACGATGTCGTCGCCGGTCGGCGCCCAGTCGATGGAGTGTTCGTAGGCCGTGCCGGCGGTGAGCTGCGTGATCTGCCGGGTGCCGACGTCGACGGTGAACACGTGCGTGCGGCGGTTGTCGTTGAAACGCGTCGACCCTTCACCGGCGGTCGGTTTGTACAGATAGCGCGTGATGACCATCGGATCGCCGTTGGCGTCGGCGTTTTCGGGGCCGGGCGTCGCCGACACGTAGGCGATGCGGCGGCCATCAGGGGCCCACGACACCGATTCGCCGGCCGACGGCAGCGGATGGTTGGTGCCCTCGACCGGGGCCAGGAATCGGGCGCCGCTGCCGTCGGCCTCCGACACCATCAGTCCGGCGCCCTCGGCGCTCTGTCCCATGAACGCCAGGCGCCGGCCGTCGGGCGCCCAGCGCGGGCCCGAGGAGCCGCGCGGCAGGGTCGCCCCGCGGCCGGTCTCGAGGTTGAGGATCGTCACGACGGCGTAGGGACGTCCCGGGGCGTCGCTGTGCACGACCGAATAGGCGACGCGGGTGCCGTCGGGCGACACTTGGACGTCGCCGACCGACTGGAGGGCGAACAGGTCCTTCGGTGTCAGGCCGCGGGCCGATTGGGCGACCGCCGGCCAGGCCCAGCCCGCGACCACCAGCAGGACGAGTGCGAGTCGTCGAGTCATGGCGGCGAGTATATCCTCCGGCCGGGGCCTGCCGATGGTCGCCAAGACCCCCCGCAACCCACTGTCGATAGAGGGGATACGACCTGGGCGAAGGACCTGGCCACGGCCCAGGGCGGGCCGTGGCCGACGAGCCGGCCGAGTACAATCCCGCCGATGGGTGGGGTCGGGACCGAAATCGTCGTCGTGCTGGTGCTGCTGCTGGCCAACGGCGTCTTCGCGATGTCGGAGATCGCGATCGTCGCCGCGCGCAAGGTGCGGCTCCAGCAGCGCGCTGACGACGGCGACCGGATGGCCAGGGCGGCCCTGGCCCTGGCCATTTCGCCGACCACGTTCCTCTCCACCGTCCAGATCGGCATCTCGCTCGTCGGGGTGCTGGCCGGGGCCTACGGCGGCGCGACCATCGCCGAAGTGCTGCAGGTCCGATTCGAACAGGTGCCGCTGGTGGCGCCCTACGCCGAAGGCCTCGCGCTCGGCCTGGTCGTGGCGGTGATCACATATCTGTCGCTCATCATCGGCGAGCTGGTGCCCAAGCGCATCGGCCTGAATCACCCCGAGACGATCGCGTCGTGGGTCGCGATCCCGATGATGGGCCTGGCGCGGATCGGCGCCCCGCTGGTCGCGCTGCTCACCGGATCCACCAACCTGGTGCTGCGCGTCTTCGGGATCAAGGGTCAGGTCGATCCGCACCTCACCGAAGACGAGATTCGCGCCGTCATCAGCCAGGGCGCCGAGAGCGGCGCGCTCGAAGAAGACGAAGAGAGCCTCGTGCAGCGGGTGTTCCGGGTCGGCGATCAGCGCGTCGGCGCCATCATGACCCCGCGGCTCGACATCGAGTGGGTGGACGTGAGCGCCACCGACGATCAATTGCGGGAGTTCCTCGGCGGCCACAGCCACGGCCAGTTCGTCGTGTGCCAGGAGTCGCTCGACAACGTGCTCGGCACCGTTCGCGCCGCCGATCTGCTCTCGATGGCGATGAAAGACGCGCCGATCACGCTGAAGTCGCTGATCAAGGAGCCGCTGTTCGTGCCCGATTCGATGGGCATCTTCAAGCTGCTCGAGGCGCTCAAGGCGTCGCATCGGCACATGGCGATCGTGCTCGACGAGTTCGGCGCCGTCGAAGGGCTGGTGACGGTGACCGACCTGCTCGAAGCCTTCGTCGGCAGTCTGCCCACCGACGCCGCCGGCGAGCGGGCCATCGTGGTGCGGGCCGACGGCAGCTGGCTGGTCGACGGCGCCACCCCCATCACCGACGTGCTGAACGACCTCGGCCTCGACGAGCTGCCGGAAGGCGAGTCGGGGACCTACCACACCCTCGGCGGCTTCGTGATGGCGCGTCTCGGCCGCATCCCGCGTACCGCCGACGCCTTCGAGTGGGGCGGCATGCGCTTCGAGGTGATCGACATGGACGGCCGGCGGATCGACAAGGTGCTGGTGAACCGCCTGACGCCGCAGGAGCCGGCAGTGGCCGAGGCCGGCCACTAGAACCCGTCTCATAAACCCCGCCGGCATTCGGCTGGCGCGGCATCCCGCCTCGCCGCGTTGCTCCTCCCTCGGATATCCGCCATATCCTCGGTCGTCGCGCCTTGCGATCCAGGCGCCGCCCCACCCTCGGTGCTACGCCGGGGTTTACGAGATGGGTTCTAGATCCGCGCCGCGCCGGGTTCTGTCACACCGTGTCGGTCGTGGCGGCGTCGCGCCGGCACCGCACCACCATGACCACCGATCCGAGACGCACTTCGACGCCGTCGGCGAGCGGCACCGGCGTCGCCACCTCCGCGCCGTTCACCCGCGTGCCGTTCTTGCTGCCCAGGTCCTCGAGGGTCGCCTCGTCGCCGCGGACCTCGATCGCCGCGTGGTGGCGCGACACGGTGGGGGCATCGACGACCACGACATCGGGCCCGGCCCGGCCGAGCACCGTGCGGCCCTCGAGCAGGACGATCTCGCGATGGTTGTGGATGAGACGCCAGACCGAGGGCAGCGGCGCGGCGATCCGCGTGACGGTGGTCGCGTCGGCGGCGAACGCGTAGCCGTAGCCATAGGCGGTGCGGACGTAGTGCGGCGTCTGGGCGTCGTCGCCCAGGGCGGTGCGCAGGTCGCGGACCACCGTCGCCAGGTTGTTCTCGCTGACGAAGATGCCGGGCCAGACCGCGTCGAGGATCTCCTGCTTGCTGAGGGCCTTCGGCCGGGCTTCGACCAGCACCCGCAGCAGCTCGAAGGCCTTCGGCTGCAGATGCACCTCGACGGCGCCGTTGAACAGCCGCCGCTGGTCGAGATCGAGGACGAAGGTGTCGAAGGCCAGCCGCATGGCTAGCGAGGCTCCGCCTCAGACCGATGAGCCTGCGGCTCCGCCTCGCTAGCGCAGTGTTGTCTGGCCCACGCTCCGCGTGGGCGTAGACGCCTTGAGAGGCGGGGAGACACTGGACTCATTCGCACGGCATTTTGGCCCGCAAGGCGTCTAGGGCGCGTGCTGCACGACGCGGTTCCAGCGGTGGCCGCGCAGCGCCGCGGCCAGCGCCGGCGGCAGCGGGCCGCGACTGCTGGCCTCCAGGTTGGCCTCGACGTGCCGGATCCGGCGCATGCCGGGAATCACCGTGGCGACGTCGGGACACGACAGGATGAAGCGCAGCGCCATGTCGGGCAGGGTCGAACCGGCCGGCACCAGCGGCGCCAGCGCCTCGGCCCGGGCGACGCTGGCGGCGAGGTTCTCGGGCGAGAAGTAGACGTTGCGCCAGTCGCCCTCGGGCCAGCGGCTGTCGCGGGTGAGGGTGCCGGTGAGCGTGCCCTCGTCGAACGGCACGCGGGCGATCACGGCGACGCCGGCGGCGCGGCAGGCCGGGAAGAGCACGTCCTCCGGCGCCTGGTCGAAGACGTTGTAGACCACCTGCACCGAGTCGACCAGGCCGGTGGCGAGCGCCTTCAGCACGTTCTCGGGCTGCCAGCGATTGATGCTGATCCCGAAGGCGCGGATGAGGCCGTCGCGCTTCAACCCCTCGGCTGCGCGTTGCCAGCCCTCGTCGGCGGCCCAGGTGTCGTCCCACACGTGCAGCTGCATCAGGTCGAGGCGTTCCAGGCCGAGGTGCCCGAGGCTGGCTTCGGTGAGCTGCCGGACGTGATCGGCCGGATAGGTGTCGCCGGCGGCGTACTCCGCCTTGCCCGGCCACTTCATGTTCTTCGGCGGCACCTTCGAGGCAACGACCAGGCCGCGGCCGGGATGCGCGCGCACCAGTTCGCCGAGCAGCCGTTCGCTGTGGCCTTGTCCGTAGGCCCAGGCGGTGTCGAAGAACGTGCAGCCGAGCTCGACGGCCCGGTGGAGCGAACGAAGCGACTCCGCGTCATCCGAGCCGGTCCACCCGCCCATGCCCCACATGCCGTAGCCGATCTCGCTGACCGGCCAGCCACTGCGTCCGAAGGTGCGGTAATTCATGAGTCACGAAGGGACTGGGGACCACGGGGACCGGGGACCAGGAAGAGCACTTGTCCCTAGTCCCTAGTCCCCAGTCCCCATCCCTTCGATCCACCGCCACTGCTCGTCGGTCACCGGCATCACCGAGAGTCGGGCGACGCGGACCAGCGCGAAGTCGGCGAAGCGGGCGTCGGCCTTGATCGCCTTGAGCGTGACCGGCGCCGGCAGCGGCGCGTCGCAGGCGAGCTCGACCACGTAGAGCTTGCCGTCGGGGTCGTTCGGATCGGGAGCCGGGCTGGCAGCGACCCGCGCCGTGCCGACCACCGCCTTCTCGTTGCCGGTGTGGTAATAGAACACGCGGTCACCCTTGGCCATCGACCGCAGGTGGCGCTGGGCGACCGGATTGCGGACCCCCGACCAGGTGGTGCGGCGGTCCTTCTGGAACTGCGCGAAGTTGTAGTTGGACGGCTCTTCCTTGACCAGCCAGTTCATCGGCACAGTATGCACAGGGAACAGGGAACAGGGAACAGGGAACAGGGAACAGGGAACAGGGAACAGGGTACCATCCGTCCCAGGAGGCCGTCACATGTTCGGTTCGAGCACCCTGCTGGCCTCGCTCCGCGAGTCGTGGAGCGAGATGCTCACGGTCGTGCCAGACCTGCTGCTGGCCCTGGCGCTCCTGGTGGCCGGGTGGCTGGTGGCCCGCTTCCTGCGCAAGCTCGCGGTGCGGGTGCTGCGCCTGCTGAAGGTCGACGAGTTCGCCGAGCGGTCTGGATTCGAGGACTTCCTGGTCCGCGGCGGGGTCGAGATGACGGCGGTGACGCTGGTCTCGAGCGCCGTCTACTGGCTGGTCCTGCTCGGCGTGTTCCTGGCTCTGCTCGACGCCTTGGGCCTTCAGACGGCCAAGCTGCTGCTGGAACGCATCGGTCAGTTCATCCCGAATCTCATCGTCGCGGTGGGCATCCTGGTGTTCGGCTCACTGCTCGCCCGCATCGGCGGCGCGCTGGTGTTCAGCTACCTGAGCAACATCGGCACGCCGGCGGCCGGCCCGGTGGCCGCCCTGACCCGCTACGCCCTGCTGGCGTTCGTGGTGTTCATGGCCGCCGAGCAGTTGACCATCCGCAGCGAGGTGCTGGTCTCGGGCTTCCAGATCGCCTTCGCCGCCGTCTGCCTGGCCGCGGCGCTGGCCTTCGGTCTGGGCGGCCGCGAGTGGGCCGCGCAGGTGATCGCGCGCTACACTCGTAAATAGAGCGCTGGATGATCATCGACTGCCATACGCACGTCAACCGCTACGAAGACGAAACCGCCCCCGCCCTTCCGCTCTGTCTCGACCGCCTGCTGACCACGATGCGGCGCAACCGCGTCGACACCGCGCTGGTGCTCACCTCGTACAAGGTGTCACCGGGCCGGCCGTCGACGCGCGAGGTGGTCGAGGCCACCGCGCACCTGCCCAACGTCCACGTCGTCGCCGGGCTGTCGTGGACGGCGTTCTCGCCGGACGACCTCGACGAACTGCGCGGGCTGCTGGAGGCGGGAGCGATCAAGGCGCTGAAGATCTATCCGGGCTACGAGCCCTTCTATCCGGCCGACGCGAAGCTCGCCCCGGCCTATGAGCTGGCTGAAGCCTTCGACGTGCCGGTGATGATCCACTCCGGCGACACCTACGCGCCGCGCGGCAAGGTCAAGTACCTCGCACCCGCTGCACGTCGACGACGTGGCGGTGGACTTCCCGCGGGTGAAGTTCCTCATCTGCCATCTCGGCAACCCGTGGTTCCGCGACTGCATGGAAGTCGTCTACAAGAACGACAACGTCTACACCGACATCTCGGGGCTGGTGCTCGGCAACTTCACCGATCGCTTCGAGGCCTACATGCGCCAGCAGTTCAAGGAGATGGTGTCGTGGGGGATCAACCCCCAGAAGGTGCTCTACGGCACCGACTGGCCGATCTCGTCGATGGAGTCGTACCTGCAGTTCATGGACGAACTGCCGCTGCCGGCGGCCGACCGCGACGCGATGCTGTTCGAGAACGCCGCCCGGCTGTTCAAGCTCGACGTCGTGCCGCGCACCGCCGGCCTGCGGTCGCTGCTCAAAGGCATCTGACGAAGCTCCGCCGCAAACCGCCCACCAGAACCGGGTCGGCTGCGCTTCGCTAGGGCAGTGTTGCCTTGCCCCGCCTCCGGCGGGGCGGCTCCACAGGCCGATGTCGGCCTTTGGAGGTGTCTATACCGGATCGAGCGCCGCGCCCTCGGCGGTGTAGTGCACGGTGTAGAGGTCGCGCCGGCGGTCCTCCCAGTTCATCACCGTGCCCTTGCGCCGCTGGCGCCGCAGCATCTCCAGGTCGACGTCGGCGAAGACCACCGTCTCGACGTTCGGCTGGCACTCGCCGGCGACGCCGTCGCGGCTGAAGTAGAAGTCGGACGGCGCCAGGATCGCCGACTGCGCGTAGTGGATGTCGGCGTGCTCGACGTCGGGCAGGTTGCCGACGCATCCCGACAGCACCACGAACACCGGGTTCTCGACGCAGCGCGCCTGGGCGCAATAGCGCATCCGCAGGTAGTCGTTGCGTTCGTCGCTGTTGAACGGCACGAACAGCATCCGCGCGCCCTGCGCGAAGGCGATCCGCGCCAGCTCCGGAAACTGCACGTCGTAGCCGACCAGCACGGCGATGCGGCCGCGGTCGGTGTCGAACGTCTGCAGGTGCTGGCCCGGCTGCACCCCCCACCACTTGCGCTCGTGCGGGGTGATGTGCAGCTTGCGCTGGCGTTCGATCGAGCCGTCGCGCCGGAACAGGAACGCCGTGTTGTAGAGTCGATCGCCGTCGAGCTCGAACTGACTGCCGCCGACGATATTGAGGTGGTACTTCAGCGCCAGGCCGCGGAACAGCTCGCTGTAGCGCGGGGTGAACTCGGCCAGCATGCGCGCCGACCGGCCGGGGCGATCGGCGCGGATCGTCGACAGCAGCTGGGTGGTGAACAGCTCCGGGAACAGCAGGAAGTCCGAGGTGTAGTCGGAGGCGACGTCGACGAAGAACTCGCACTGGCGCGCGAATTCGTCGAACGAGGCGATCCGCCGCATCTGGTACTGCACCGCCGAGATCCGCACCGGGCTCGACCGCCGCAGCTGCTGGCGCATCTCCGGCGCCACGTAGTCGAGGTTGGTCCACTCCAGGTAGGTGGCGTAGCCGCGCGATTCCTGGTCGCTCGGGAAGTAGTTGGGGATGATCCCCTTCAGCACGAAGTTGTTCGACAGCTGCGGCGTCAGCACCGGGTCGGTCATCTCCTTGCTGATCACCTTCTGGACGTACTCGCTGGCCGACATCGTGTCGGCGCGCTGGCCGTAGCCGGGGATGCGGCCGCCGATGATGATGCCGCGCAGGTTGCGGTCGCGGGCCAGCTGGCGGCGGGCGTCGTAGAGCCGGCGCGACAGCTTCATGCCGCGGAAGGCCGGGTCGACCATGATCTCGATGCCGTAGAGCATGTCGCCGTGCGGGTCGTGGTTGCGGATGTAGCCGTTGTCGGTGATCACCTTCCAGTCGTGCCACTCGGAATGTGCCGAGGCGTCGACGATCAGGCTGCTCGACGAGGCGACGATCTGGCCGTCGAGGTCGAGCACGATCTGGCCCTCGGGGAACGTCTGGAGCTGGCTCTCGATCTGTGGCCTGATCCACACCCCCATGCCCGGGAACGAGCGCCGCTGCAGCTCGATCAGGGCGTCGAAGTCGTCGATCGTGAGCTGGCGCAGCCGCAGCCGCTTTTCGGTGCCGGATGAGCTGGGATCCATGCGCCCATCGTACCCCGGCCATTCGGTCGATCAGGTGACGGGCTCAGGCGCCCTTTTCGGTGCGTGCCCGGTTCGACCCGCCGCTCACTTCTCGCGCCGGCTGTGCAGTCCGGCGTTCGGCGCCTGATACTTGCCGCCGCGGATCTGCGCGGTCAGCGCCACCAGACTGCGGGCGGCGTGCTCGATCTGCGTGAACAACGCGTCGTCGCCGTCGAGATCGTCGTGGCTGGTCGCGTAGGGACGATACCAGCCGATCCAGGTGTCGAGTGCCGCGGCCGGTCCCGCCTGGACCATGCCGATGTCGGTGAGCCAGTCGACCAGCATGCGCCGCAGGTTCTCCGGCCCCGCCGCATCGCCGTGCGCCACGACCGCGAAGGCACGGCCGGCGAGGTGCTTGGGGTAGTGCCATCCCGGCCCCTGCCCTGGCAAGCCGTCAAGTTCCAGTGCCTTGGCTTTGGCCGGGTCCTTGCCGCCGGTGCTGGTGAAATCGGGGTTGCCGCCGTCGGCGCACACCAGCCGATCGATCATCAGCTTGAGGCTGGCCGGGGCCTGATACCAGTGCACCGGGCAGGCGATGAACACGCCGTGTGCGGCGACCCAGCGCGGATACAGCTCCGCCATCCAGTCGCCGGTCTGACCGAGCGCGTGGTTGGGATAGCACGAGCACGGCCAGTGACACAGCGGTTGCGCCGTGGACACGCACGCCTTGCATGGATAGATCACCTTCAGCGGCTCGTCGGCCAGGGCCGACACGTCGAGCTCGTCCACCTCGTGGCCGGGGAGCGACTCGAGGACCTGGCGGGCGTGCTGGACCAGTCGCAGCGTCTTCGAGATCTCGCCCGGGCAGGTGTGCTGGCTGCGCGTCGAGCCGTTCACCAGCAGGATGCGCGTCGGAGCGGCCGGATCCTGCTGACGGGCCTGCGCGGCGGCGATGGCCGCCCGGGTGCGGACCCACTCCACCGGCAGCGCCATCGCCGGGTCAGCGTAACCGGTACCGGCGGGCTCTGTGCGCGGCGACTTGCGGTAGGTGACGCCGTAGCCCTCCCACGCCGTCTCGAAGACGCGTTCCAGCTCCGTCGCCACCGCCTCGAACGCGGGATCGTAGAACCGCGCGTAGAAGCGCTCGCGAAACTCGGCCTTGGTGAGCGGCACCCACTCGCCCTGACGGCGGACCTTCGGGCTCGACATCGTGGCCTCCGAGTGCAGTTCTACCACGCCGTGTGCCGCTTGGATGCCGGGCGCGGCGGCCGTTGACATCGGCGTCGCGTCCGGACGGCCCTGGACGTAGAATCCGCTGCATGGCCGACTGGCTCTCCGCATTCAGGTACGCCGCCCGTGGACTCCGCCGACAGCCGACGTTCCTGGCGGTGTCGCTGCTGACCCTGGCGCTCGGCATCGGCGCGACCACGGCGATCTTCAGCGTGATCAAGGCCGTGGTGCTGAATCCGCTGCCCTACGACGCGCCCGAGCGGATCGCCGTGCTCTGGGAACTCAACCCCGAAGGCAGCCAGGAACGGGTGTCGGTGCCGACCTTCGAGGACTGGACGCGCGAAGCGCGCAGCCTGGAGTCGGTGGCGGCCTACCGCCAGGTGGACTTCTCGTACTCCGGTACTGGCGACCCGATGAACGTTCCGGGCGTGCGGGCAACGCCGGCGCTCTTCACGGTGTTGAAGGCGAGTGCCGCGCTCGGCCGTACGTTCGTTCCCGACGAAGCGGTCGTCGGGGCTGACCGTGTCGTCGTCGTGAGCCACGGCTTCTGGACGCGCGTCCTCGGCGCCGATCGCACCGTCGTCGGCCGGGCGATCCAGCTCGACGCCGTGCCGTTCACGGTGGTCGGCGTGATGCCGCCCGGATTCGAGTTCCCGACCGCCACCGCCGTCGAGGTGTGGACTCCGCTGGCGTTCGACCCGAAGGACCTGCACGGCGCGTCGCGGCGCGCCCGTTCGCTCACCGTCGTCGCCCGGCTGGCCGACGGCGCGTCGATGGCCCAGGCGCAGGAGGAAGTCTCGGTGCTCGCCGCGCGCATCGCCGCCGCGCATCCCGACAGCAACGCCGGGTGGAGCGCCAGGGTCGTCGCCGCGCACGAACAGCTGGTCGCCGCGTCGCGGCCGGCGTTGCTGGTGCTGATGGGCGCCGTCGCGTTCCTGCTGCTCATCGTGTGCGCGAACATGGCCAACCTGCTGCTGGCACGGCTGTCGAGCCGGCGGCGCGAGATCGCGGTGCGCGGCGCGCTCGGCGCCGGCCGCTGGGAAGTGGCGCGCCCGATCCTCGCCGAGTCGGCGCTGCTCGCCGCCGGCGGCGGGATCCTCGGCGTCGCCGTCGCGGTCGGCGGGCTGCGCCTGCTCGCCTCGCTGCCGGAAGGGCAGCTCCCGCGTCTGGATCGGCTCGAGCTCGATGGCGGGGTGCTGGCCTTCGCCACCGGGGTGTCGATGGCGGTGGCGGTGCTGTTCGGCATGTTGCCGGCGCTGCGCGCCGCCAGCGATCTGCGCCAGCGGATGCACGACGGGTCCGGCGCCACCGGCAGCCCCTACGCCAGCCGCGTGCTGAGCGCGCTCGTCGTCGTCGAAGTGGCCCTGGCCCTGGTGCTGCTCGTCGGTGCCGGGCTGATGACCCGCAGCTTCCAGAAGCTGCTGCAGGTGAGCCCAGGCTTCGACGCCACCAACCTGGTGGCGGCGCGGGTGCTGCTGCCGACGACGAAATACAGCCAGCGCCCGGCCCTGGCCCGATTCTATGAAGACGTCGTCGAGCGGCTGCGCCGGGCCCCCGGCGTGACCAGCGCCTCGGCCGTGTCGGCGATGCCGCTCCACAACGTCGGCGCCGCCGGCGCGCTGCCGTTCAGCGTCGCCGGGCACCCGCCGCCGGCCACCGAGGACCCCCTCGCCGACGTCCGCATCGTCGCCCCCGGCTACTTCGCGACGATGAAGATCCCGTTGCTCGAAGGCCGGTTCCTCGACGAGCGCGACGTCGAGACCGGCCCGCGCACCAGCGTCATCAACCAGACGATGGCCCGCCGCTACTTTCCCGATCGCAGTCCGCTCGGCCAGATCATCCAGAACCCGCACGGCAAGAGCGAGGTCGTCGGGGTCGTCGGCGACGTCCGCAACCAGGGGCTCGAGAGCGAGCCGAAGAAGCAGGTCTACCTGCCGATGCGGCAGAGTCCCTCGGCCGGCATGGCGCTGGTGGCCCGCACCGAGCGGGATCCGTCCGCGCTCGCCGGCGCCATCCAGCGGGTGATCTGGGAGGTCGATCCGCAGCAGCCGATCTACGAGCTGAGCACGGTCGACCAGATCCTGGCGCGGGCGGTGTTCCTGCCGCGGCTCAGCACGACCCTGCTGGGGTTGTTCGCGCTGGCGGCGTTGCTGCTGGCGGCGCTCGGCATCTACGGCGTGCTGTCCTATTCGGTCAGCGAGCGCACCAAGGAGATCGGCCTGCGGCTGGCGCTCGGCGCCTCGGGCGGCGACACCGTGGCGCTGGTGATGCGGCGCAGCGTGGCGCTGGTGGCCACCGGCGGCGCCGTCGGGCTGGTGGCGGCGGTGCTCCTGGCCCGGTCGCTGGCCGGCGTCCTCTACGGGGTGGGGCCCTTCGACCTGCCGTCCTTCGCAGCCGCTGCCGGCGTGCTCTTCACCGCCGGCATCGCCGCCGGGCTGTTGCCGGCGCTGCGGACGGCCCGCGTCGACCCGATGGTGGCGCTCCGAGAGTCGTAGGCGACCCGGCACTCGTCCCACGATTCATCTGCTCGTCACCCTATCGTCGTACAGGAACGGTGCGGGCCGGACTATAAAGTGGCGAAGGCACTGCCCGTGTGCCCGTGACCCTGGAGGACGTGATGAGTGACGCCCCGCTGCGCGGCCGGCTGATGTGGTTCGAGTTGATGACCAGCGACCTGGTCGCGGCCGAGAAGTTCTACACCGCGGTGGTCGGCTGGACGATCACGCCGTTCGGCGACCTCGGCATGCCGTACTCGATGTTCACGCGCGCCGGCGAGGTTCCGGTGGCCGGGGCGATGACCCTGCCGCCGGAGCTGACGCAGCACGGCGTTCCGCCCCATTGGGGCATGTACGTGGGCGTCGACAAGGTCGAGCCGGCCGCCGCCGAGGTGGCCGGACTGGGCGGCAGCCCGCTGGCGGAGCTGATGGAAGTGCCGGGTATCGGCCGGATGCAGGCGATGCGCGACCCGCAGGGCGCCGCCTTCTCGATCTACGAGCCGGCGTCGCCGCCGGGGCCGGAAGCGCCGGCCGAGCCGGGCGAGGTGTCGTGGATCGAACTGATGACCACCGACGCGCCCGCGGCGCTGCAGTTCTACCAGAAGATGTTCGGCTGGCAGCCCGGCGAAGCCATGGACATGGGCCCGATGGGCAAATACCACATGTTCGGCCGTCATCTCGGCCCGCTCGGCGGCATGATGAACAAGGCGCCCGACATGGCGCAGGTGCCGCCCAACTGGGGCCTCTACTTCCGCGTCGCCGACCTCGACGCCGCGGTACCGCGCGTGAAGGCCGGCGGCGGCCAAATCCTCAACGGCCCGATGGAAGTGCCGGGCGGCGACCGCATCGTGAACTGCCTCGACCCGCAGGGCGCGGCGTTCTCGCTGCATTCGAAGAAGGCGGCGTAGAACCAGGCAGACGAGGCCAAGGCCAGAGGATGATCTGAGCGAGCTGGGATTCGTTCCCACTCGCGAGGCGCCGAAGGCGCGTCGCGGTGTGCCTGAGGACCACTCGAGCCGCCATCGAGCGAGCGCAGCGAGTGAGGAGTGGCGGAGAGAGTGGGATTCGAACCCACGGTACGGTTTCCCGTACACACGCTTTCCAAGCGTGCTCCTTCAACCACTCGGACATCTCTCCGTTTAGAATCAACAACTTGCGAGCGGTCGGACGAAGATTATTACACACGCCGATCCGATACGCATCTTGTATCCGCAACTCTTTCATCGGTAACGAGTTGAAGGGAACGCGGGCGGCCGTTTCTTCGAAAACTGTGTCAGACCTCTGAATGTGCCGGGATCACTTACGGTCGCCCCACCGCCGGCGACGGAGAGGCGAGAGCGGCTCGCATCGGTTCGCCGACCGCGCGACAGGCGCCGCCCGAGAGCCGTCGCGCAGGGCAACCACGAGTAGGCGGCACTGGCCTCTCAGACCGCTGCTCGACGCGTTCGATCTCTTGCGCCGCCTGGGCGCTGACCGTCACGCGAGATCGCTCCGCGCTCGGATGGTCCACATCGCTTCGCTGTGCTTGGTCTACACGGCGCCATCGCTACCGGCCGGTGTGCGGACCACTCCGGACGAAGCTTCGCGACGCTGAACGCCGTGGTGGCCCTCGGTCATCCGCGCTGGACGCCGTGCATGGGCGGCGAGGGAATCAACTCCGGCGCACGAGCGTGACGCCGACGGCCAGGAACCACAGCAGCGGCGGGACGTTGGCGATGAGCGCCGCACCCCAGCCCCCGGTGTTGTAGAAGCCCGCAGGATCGACTGGTCCGACATACATCGTAGGAATCGCGAGCACGCAGAGGACCACGCTCACCCACGCGAGCCAGCCCGTCCAACGCGGCAGGATCCCTGTGGCGAGCGTCGCGTAGGCGGCGGTGCCCATGTAGAACGCCGTCATGACGAACGCGATGGAGCTGTTGTAGATGAGCAGATAACCCATCGTGAGCGCTCGGGCCACTGCGGGATCGCCATGTCCGCCGCGCGCATCGAGCGCTGCACCACCTTCGAGCCCATTCGCCACGAGCGTCACGCCCACCCAGACGGCCATGGCCCCAAAGCTCAGGGTGCCCAGCCACTCTTGGGTGGGGCTGGCGCGTCGAACGAGCTCCCGCAAGCCGACCGCGAAGATCATCAGCGTGATGTACAAGACGAGCCCGAGCAGGATTCGCGTGAAGACGATGTGTCGGAGGCGAAAGAGGTCTTCGGCGATGGACGCACCGTTGTAGAGCGACACGGCCGGGTCGGCCATCGTATAGAGCGGGAAGATCGCCAGCCACACGCCCACAGAAGCCAGGGCGGCCAGTCCGGTGAGCTTGCGGAGAGCGGCGTCTGTCATGTCCGATTCACCACCAAGACTTCACCCGGGCGATGGGCAGCACACCCGTCTGGTGCCGCGGCTCAGGGGACAGTCACCGCGACGCTGCCCTTCTTGTGTCCCTGATCCACGTAGCGATGCGCGTCGACGATGTCGTCGAGCGGGTAGCGCCGATCGATGACCGCCCGCAAGTGCCCTTGCTCGATCACATCCTTGAGCAGCGCGAGTCCGTCCGCCTCCCGCGTGATCGGCGTCGCGTTCCTGTCTCGTTGGTCGCGTGCAGGGCGGTGCCGAAAATCCGGCACGACCGCGGAATAGTCCGCGCGGTCCCCGCCGTCCTGCCGTGTCATTCACGCGCAGCATGCCGTTGAACATCACGGAGCACAAATCGGGCCGCGCTTGGCACGCGGGGCGGCCACGGACCATCGGTCTGAGTGTTGCAGACGTTTTCAGGCAGTGAGGTCACTATGAGAACCATCGTGAGAGGTGTGTGTTTCGCCGCGGCGCTGGGCGTCGCATCGAGCGTGTACGCGCAGGCGGCGGCCGACCCGGCGACAGAGCGTTCGGCGAAGGTCAGTGCCCCAGGGGCGGTGCAGGTGCCAAAGGACCCTGTCGTCGCGATGTACCTGTCAGCGACATTGCCCGGTCTCGGTCAGATCTACACGGGACACAAGACACGCGGTGTCCTGTTCATGGCGTCCGTGCTCGGGGCCTTCGGCGGAGCCTATGCGGCGTACAAGCCCGCCGATCTCGCGCTGGCCGACTACGACGTGGTCCGATATGGCGGGAACGGCGACGGACTCATCAGCACCATGGAAGCGCAGAACTGGCAAGACCGGAAGTTCCAGGACGCAGCCTTCAAGCGCCTCAGCGATGGTCGCAAAGCCGGGGTGATCGCGGGTGCCGCCGTCGGGGCGAGCCTGTACATCTGGAACATTCTGAACGCGCGCCACGAAGCCCACGAGTACAACCGCGGGCTGAGTGAACGCCGCGTGAGTCTGGCGCTCGACGCTGGCCCTCATCGTGTCGGCCTCGCCGTCGGCATGAACTTCTGAACAACCGCGGAGCGGGTGTATGGCCATTAGCATGCGGCGCGTCCTCGTGGCTGGCCCGGTAGCAGGAGGGCTGGCCCCGGGGGACTCCGAGGCACTGGGTCGTGTCAAGCGGGTGGGTACGGGCGTGTGCTTCATGGCCTTCCCGATGATCTGGGTCCTTGCATTCGCCGTGCACCCGCAGTTGCTGGAACCTCGACTCGTACTCGGCCCTGAGGCACTGATCCAGCGCGCCCACGGCAACGGCCTGTTGCAGTTCGCCCACGCCCTGGTGACGCTGAACACCGCGCTCCTCGTGGTGATCGCCCTGCACTTCATGAAGCGCCTCGAGGGGACGACGGCGGCGTGGGCCGGCCTCGTCGGGGCCGCGTGCGCCGTCGTGGGCGCGTGTCTGCTGGCGGCGGACAAAGGCGCGCTCTGCCTCACGATGAGCGCCCTCGACACGATCCCCGACCCGCAGTTCGCGCCGATGCTGCCTGGCCTCGTCGCGATCTTCTCGTTCAAGGGCTGGATGGGACTGGTCTGGGGACTGCTGCTCATGCCGATCGGCGTCATCATCCAGACGGTCGGCCTGTGGAGGGCGAGTGTGCTCCCTGGCTGGCAGGTGGGCCTTCTGCTGATCAGCGTGGCGCTCGTGGGATTTCCCGATGGGGCCGAGATCATTAACCTCATGGCCGCCGTCGGGATGGCCGGAGCGATGGTCCCGTACGGCGCGGGTCTATTGCGGAGTGCCCCGGTACCGATCGGCATGGTGAGGTAGGCCCGCCGTCCGGGTCGGAGGCCCACGCCTGACACGTCATGATCGCGTGCGAACGGGTCGAGGTTCCGTGCACATGAGGCGCCCGATGCTGCAGGTCGTGTTGATCATCGTGGCCGTGGCCGTCGTCGCGTTCATCGCGGCGAGGACCTACGGTCAGGCGCGGTGGGCGGCTGGCACCCAGACCCTGCGTGCCGGGTTGGACGCCGCTCGTGTGCCACTCGGATCGCGGACGGTGGACTTCGGCGAGCTCCCCGGGTTGCCGGTGCCCGTCCAACGCTTCTTCCGCAGTGTGCTGAGGGAGGGTCAGCCGCTCATCACGCGCGTGCATCTGCGTCATCGCGGCACGTTCAACATGTCCGAGACCGCCGAACAGTGGAAGGCGTTCACGTCGGATCAACAGGTCGTGATCCGGCGCCCTGGATTCGACTGGGACGGCCGAATCCAGATGTTCCCCGGCGTCCCGGTCCATGTCCACGACGCGTACGTGGCCGGCGAGGGCCTCTTGCACGCGTCACTGCTCGGCGCGGTGACGCTCGCCAACTTGCGCGGGGGCGGTGAGATTGCGCAGGGCGAGCTGCTGCGATTCCTCGCTGAGGCCGCCTGGTATCCCAGCGCCTTGCTGCCAAGCCACGGCGTGCGGTGGTCAGCCATTGACAACCGCTCCGCATCCGCGACTTTGGTCGACGAGGCGCTGTCGGTTACGCTGCGGTTCACGTTCCTCCCGGACGGACCGATCGACACGGTCGGCGCCGACGCGCGGGCCCGCATGGTGGGTGGCACCCTCGTGCGCGCGCCGTGGCACGGGCGCTTCTGGAACTACGAGGAGCACGACGGCATTCGGGTGCCCATGGATGGCGAGGTGTCGTGGCTGGTACCAGACGGCGCGAAGCCGTATTGGCGTGGGCATACCACCGAGATTGCGTTCACCTACGCGCCATGAACCGCGGCCCGGATGTGCGTCGTGGCGAACAGGGCCACGCCAATCGGCCGGCCGTGTCGTCGACAGGGAGACAGACGATGTCTGGTCCATCGCCGTTCAAGACGCCCGCGGGTGAAACCCGATTCCTGGCGGCCTATGACCACGAACTGCGGCGGTGGCCTGTTCCGTATGAACAGGTCGACGTGCACGGTCACTTCGGGACGACACACGTCGTCATCTGCGGGCCGGAGACCGCGCCGCCGCTGCTGCTGTTGCATGGGTATCTCGCGACACTGACGATGTGGTGGCCCAACATCGCGGCATTGAGCCAGGGCCATCGGGTGTACGCCGTCGATGTCATGGGACAACCGGGCAAGAGCCGTCCTGACGAGCCGATCCGGAGTGCCGCGGATTACGGGTCGTGGCTAACGGACACGCTGGGTGCCCTGCACCTCGATCGCGTGGACCTCGTCGGCATGTCCTTTGGAGGTTGGCTCGCACTCAACTACGCCGCCGCGGTTCCGCAGCGTGTTCGCACGCTCATCCTGCTCTCGCCAAGTGGTCTGCTGCCCATGGTCAGGCAGTTCACCCTCCGCGGCATGCTGATGGTGGCACTCCCTCGGCGTCTGACGGTGAACGCCTTCTTTCGGTGGCTCGGGTTCACGATGCCACCGTATACCGGTCTCCTCGACATCGTCTATCTCGGGTTGACGCAGTTCCGCATGCCACTGGCAACGGCGCGCATCGCGCCCACCGCCCTCTCGGATGACGCGCTGCGCGCGATTACGGTCCCGACGCTGCTGCTCATCGGCGACCACGAAGTCATCTCCGATCCGGTACGAGCGCTGGAGCGGGCGCGTCGGCTGATGCCTGTGTGCGACGGGGCGCTCGTGCCCGGATGCCGTCATGAAATGTACGCCAGCCGACACGACATCGTGGATGCCCGGGTGCTGACGTTCTTGACGGAGCCGCTGACCGCTGATCGATCCGTGATGGCCGACGGGGCCGCGGCGGCGTCCGAGACGTTGGAAGACGAAGCGGCGTCACGGCCGTTGCCCCACCCTCACCACGACGTGACCACGCCGGCCTCAGGGGTGACGCGATGTGCCCAGCAGACGTAGGCATGCCGCGGAACGAGACGGCGGTACGCCTTCAACCTGGCCCCGGCGCCGACTGGATCGCCGGCGACGATGGGCAGCGGCTGTACTCGCGGTGGTTGCGCCCCTTGGATCCGCGCGGTCTCGTCTGGTACGTGCTCGGGCCGGAATGTGGCGCGGCCATTCCGTACCCGCGCCTGACGCAGGCCCTCCTCGACGGCGGCTTCGTGGTGACGCTCATGCATGCGCGCGGCACCGGCCACTCACCGGGTGTGCGGGGAGACATCACGGACGACCGGGCGTGGCTGGGAGACTACCGCCGCTTTGGCATTGAGATCGAACGCCGCTTTTCCGGCCTTCCAGTCTTCCTGGTGGGGCACAGCGCCGGCGCGGCCGTAGCGGCAGACATCGCGGCAACAGGGACACCGGGGCTGGCCGGCGTCGTGCTGGTCAATGCGGCGTATCGGCTGCGAGACGCGAAGGACATGACGCCGTCGTGGCGTCAGTACGTGGCGTACGCGGCGCACCTGCTGGTTCGACCGTCGGCACCCGTCGTCGACATGAACAGCCGGCCGTTCGACGTGGCCTTCGGGCCCGACCGCGAGGACGCCATCGCGATGCAGCGGGATCCCGTGGTGGTGCGGTACTTCAGTATGCGGATGCTGCTCGCGCAGAAGCGCCTGATGGTTCGTCTTCCCGAGAACGTCGCCGCACTCACGGTGCCCGTCCTCATCATCGAGGGGGCGCACGATGCGCTCATCGATCCGGCCGGCAACGACGAACTGTTGGCTCGCGCCGCAGTGACAGGTTCGACCAAGGTCGTCGCGCCCGACGGCGGCCACGGATCGACCGCCGTCGAAACAACCGTCGAGTCGCTGGTCCGCTGGCTGGAAGCGCGTCTCGTCACGCCGTCGCGCGTGGACGTCAGGAACGGCCCAGGCGATGGAGAACGGAGGCACCCGTGAGAATTGATGGCCGGCGTGTGCTGGCCGCGAGACTGGTGGCAGGCCTCATCATCAGTGTCAGCTCGCGATCGCGTTCGCGCGACCGCATGGGTTCGACTGACGTCCCGAACGGCCGCACGACCGGCATCGGGAACGGGCGATGTGCCCACAGAGAGTGATGCCCTTCACCGACACGCAGTTCCTCGACCTCTTTGGCGCCTTCAACACGGCGCTCTGGCCCGTGCTCGTCGCGCTCTGGCTGGCAACTCTGGCGGTCGGCATTCAGCTCGTGCGGGGACGGGCGCGGTCCGATGTGGTCTGGATCCTTGCGTCCGTGCACTGGGCGTGGAGTGGCATCGCCTATCACGCCGTCTTCTTCACACGCATCAACCCCGCGGCGTGGGTGTTCGCGGCAGGCTTCGTGATGCAGGCCATCGGGTTCATGTGGTGGGCAGTCCGACGTGGACGATCGGCGTTCGTGTGGCAACACACGCTCCGTTGTCACGCCGCGGCGGTGTTCCTCGGCTACGCGTTGCTCTATCCGGGGCTCGTTGTGCTGGCGGGACACACCCTCCCTCGCGCGCCTGCCTTTGGCGTGCCGTGCCCGACAGCACTCTTCACCGCCGGGCTCCTCTTCGCGGCCACGCCGCGGGTGCCGTGGGGGCTCCTCGTCGTGCCCATCCTGTGGGCCGTGATTGGCGGCAGCGCGGCGCTGTTGTTCGCGATGACCCCGGACCTGATGTTGTTCGTGGCCGGAGCGACGCTGCTGTTCCACACCCGCGTGTCCCGGTCGGTATGCGCGACCGACGAAGAGCGAGGGCGACGTCTCCCGGGCGACGAGCTGATTCGCGCCCCGATCGCGACGATCACGCACGCCATCACGATCAATCGTCCGCCGGCCGATGTCTGGCCGTGGCTGGTCCAGATGGGTGCCGATCGGGCTGGCTGGTACAGCTACGACTGGATCGACAACGGCCGTCGACGTAGCGCCTCGCACGTGGTGGCCGCCTTGCAGGAGATTCACGTCGGCTCGTTGATGCCGGCGCTGCCGGGCGAGACGAAGGGCTTCACGGTGCTCGGCATCGACCCAGAGCGGAGTCTCGTGGTCGGCTGGCTGCTTCCGAGCGGGACGCCGATGATGACGTGGGCGTTCGCCCTCGATCCGGGGCGCGGTGGTACGCGGCTCATCGTGCGCGTCCGCGGCGGGCCCGAGTACCGCTTTCACGGACTCCCCAGGTGGGCCGCACCGCTCGTGGTCCGGCCGGTGCACTTCGTCATGCAACGGAAGCAACTCGTGGAGCTCGCGCGCCGCGCCGAGCCGGTCGCATGAGCGGGGCCTCGGGATGGGGGCGATGTCCTGACCCCGTCGCCGAGGCAGCTCGTGTGTTCGCGCGGCACGCCCGGGGGACTTTCCGCAGCCCTCGCCGGAAACGCGCACACTCCGCGGCGACGTGGTTGATAGGCATCCGAATGGGTCGAGATCGCTGGCCTCTCCACCCGCCCGCAGCGGCCCTCATCTTGCTTCGAGGAGGGGTATGCATGCACGGACGCGCGTGGCCGCTCGGGCGGTGGCTGTCGCTGTCGGACTCGCAGCTGGGGCCTACGCCGCCTATGTTGCGGTCGCCTGGCGACGCTACGGCCAGGTCCGTGCCGTGGACCCACACCTCACGGACGAGCTGCTCGACGAGTTCATGCCGGCCTACGACGTCGTGGAGCGGCACCACATCAGAGTCGCCGCGCCCGCGCACGTCACAATGGCAGCGGCGCGCGAGATGGACATCACGCAGCCGCCGCTCACGCGCGCGATCTTCAAAGCCCGCGAGCTGCTGCTGCGGAGCGCGCCCGACCTGCGCCCGCGACCTCGCCTGCTCGTCCCGGAAATGCTGGGGCTCGGGTGGGGTGTACTCGCCGACGTTCCCGACCGCGAGATTGTCATGGGCGGCGTCACCCAGCCCTGGCAGGCGAACCCGGTGTTTCGGGCGATCTCGCCCGGTGACTTCGCCGCGTTTCAGGAGCCCGACCTGGTGAAGATCGCCTGGACGTTGCGCGTCGACCCGGTGAACGACGGCGAGTCGATCTTCTGCACGGAAACCCGGGCGATCGCCACCGACGCCGCGGCTCGGGCGAAGTTCCGCAGGTACTGGGCCTTCTTGTCCCCGGGCATCATCCTGATTCGATGGGCCATGCTCCCTGCGTTGAAAGCAGAGGCCGAACGTCGAGCGCGACCCGGCGCTGTGTCGAAGCCTGCTGCAGGGCCAGCGTCTATGGGTTCCGACGCAGCCGAGTCGACACCATGACTCCACGCGCCTCGCAGGGAGCGGCAATGTTGCTCGACGAGTACCTGCCCGCCTACGACGTGTCGGACTCGGTGGCGACCACCGTGGCTGCGGATGTTGCGACCACATGGGAGGCGCTCCTTCAGGTTGATCTGCTCGACGTGGGACGACGGCACCCCCTCGTGGGCGTCCTGGGCGCCCTGCGCGCGCTGCCAGACATCGTGAGCCACCTCCTCCACGGCGAAGCGCCGCCAACACCGCCGGCGCGGATGCGGCTGCGCGACATCGGCGAGATTCCGGCCAGTGCGGGCGGCTGGGTGCTGCTCGGCGAACGCCCCAACGACGAGATTGCCCTTGGGTTGGTCGGCAAGTTCTGGCGACCGGTGATCGAATTCGCGACCGTGCGACCGGACGCGTTCCGGGAATTCGCGGAACCCGGCTACGCGAAGACGATCTACTCGCTGTCCGTGCGCCCGATCGACGCACGCCACACGCTCCTCTGCGGCGTCATGCGCACGGCCACCACCGACGAGCAGGCGCGGACATGGTTTCGACGATACTGGACGCTCGGTGTGGGCTCGGGGGCGCACGTGTTGGTCCACGGCCTCCTCGAGACCGCGCGCGACATCGCGGAGGCCGCAGGCACCCGCACACCGTCGTGAGTGGAACCACGCGACGAGGTGAATGCGATGAGACGCGTACTCGTGGGCTACGCCAGCCGGTTCGGCTCCACCCGGGAGGTGGCGACGCGCATCGCTGACAGGCTGCGTGGTCGCGGCCACGAGGCGACGGTGTGCGCAGTTGACACCGCCACGGCCCTAGACGGCTACGACGCCGTCGTGCTCGGCAGCCGGGTGTACGACGGGCGCGATGGCGACAATCGCTCGTGGCCAGACATCGACGCGTGGGCGGATGCAATCGCGAGTGCGCTCGATACCCGGATTGTCACAGAGACGCCAGCGACATCGACGCACGCACACCAGGGGGCTGACGGCTCGGCGTCTTCAGGGTGAAGGAGCCAGCGATGGTACGAAGAGTGTTACTGGTGTGCGGCGTCCTCTCGTCGATCCTCTACCTCGCCGCGATCGACGTGCTCGCTCCCTACCTGTACCCCGACTACCACGCCTATACCTCCCAAATGGTCAGCGAGTTGTTCGCGTTGGGCGCTCCCACGCGCGCCCCGCTGGTGTTGCCGATGGTGCTGTACAACCTGCTCGTGTTCGCCTTCGGGATCGGCGTGTGGGCCTCCGCGGGTGGGAGACGTGCCCGGGTCCTGACCGCGGCCGCGCTCATGGGCTACGGGGCGTGTAGCACGGCGGGGCTCCTCATCGCGCCCATGGAGCTTCGGGCCGCGGGCGTGTCCGAGCAAACGCTGCTGCACATCTGGGTCACGGTGGTGCAGGGCATCTTCATCGCGCTGGTGCTGGTGTTCGGCGCATTCGTGCGTGGGGCCGGGTTCCGTTTGTATTCGTTCGCGACGCTCGCCATCTGCGTCATGTTTGGCGCACTCGCGAGCGTCCAGGCGGCCCAGGCATCGATGCGATGGATTGGTCTCACCGAGCGGGTCAACGTCTACGCCTGGATGCTCTGGCTCGCCGCGCTGGCCCTCTCGCTGCTGCCAACCGCGGGTCAGGTCGTCGCGTCACCCGACGACGAACGACCGCGTCACGCGCCTGGCGAACATCTGGTCGTTCATCAAGAAGCACCCGGCGCTGACCTACTTCGCTGTTACCCTCGCGATCTCCTGGGGCGGCTTCCTTCTGGCGAGCGGCTCGGGCCTGCTCGAGGGCACGAACTGGCAGACCGACCCGCGGTTCATGGCCGCGGTCTCCGCGATGCTGGCAGGCCCACCGGTGGCCGGCATCCTGCTGACCGCCCTCGTCTCGGGAACAGGCGGCCTGCGCAGACTGCTCTCTCGGTTGTTCGCGTGGCGCGTGGGCTGGCGGTGGTACGTGGTCGCACTGCTGCTGGCGCCGATCATCGAGGTCGTGGTGCTCCTCGCGCTCTCGCGACTCTCACCGGCCTTTCTCCCGGCGATCGTCACGGCCGACGACAAAGCGGCGCTGCTCACGTCGGGAATCGCGATCGGCCTGGTGGGTGGCTTCGTGGAGGAGCTCGGGTGGACGGGATTTGCGATCCCGAGACTGACACCGCGATACGGCGTCCTTGGGACCGGGCTCATCGTCGGTCCCGTGTGGGGTGCGTGGCACCTGTTGCAGATGTGGTGGGTCGGCAGCACGTCCTCCGACGGGCTGCCTCTGACGCTCTACCTGCCCGTGTTCTTCCTCTCCTCCCTGGTGATCCTCACCGCCTACCGGGTGCTCATGATCTGGGTGTACGACCACACGGGCAGCCTGCTCCTCGCGATCCTGATGCATGCGAGCTACATCGCCACCACGCTCTTCGTTCTCGCACCACCGACGACGGGCGTCCCGTTCTTGACCTATAGCGGCGCCTTCGCGGCGGCGCTGTGGGGCGTCGTCGCAGTGGTCGCCGTGGCGAACGGCTGGCATGCGTCGCCACGACCACTCCAGACGGGGACTGGGTGACGTGGCCGGCGTTCCACGCGCACGGAGCCCATCATGACGACTCCCAATCCCTTTGTCAGCAAGCACCCGGTGGTGACCTACTTCACGGTGGCGTTCGCTGTCTCCTGGGGCGCGTTGCTCGCGGTGGTTGGCCCCGGCGGATTCACCGACACGACGGAGCCGACGAGCGCGCAGCTCCATTCGTCTTCCTGGCGATGTTCGCCGGGCCCACTGTGGCCGGAATCTGTTCGAGGAACCGGAGAAGACGTGCCGGATCATGCGCGACGACGTCCTGACTGGGGCGACGCGTCTCGCGGATCCGAAACAGGTACGGGCGAGGTGCAGAGCCACGAGCCGACGGCCGCGGCGACGCCAGCCGGGCGCGCAAGCCGCTGGAACTCGTTGTCCGCGAAAGGGTTGCGCGTAGAAGATTCGGTCAACTCCTGAGCAACGGCGCAGTGTCGAGGTTGAGCCGGGCCGGTCCACGGACGGCCGGCATCCTCGATGCTGCGCGACCGGTCTGGGTGTGAGACCGCGACGAGCCGTTCGCCCCTGACTCGCCGCCCTCAGCGGGAGACGCAGTCGGCAGCTGACACCTCACGCGGCGGAGGCGCCGATCCGTCCGAGCCGATGGCGAGGACGATCGCCCCCCGACGCGCCTCGGACTCGACGAGTCGGTGCGCCTCGGGAGCTTCGGTCATCGGCACCACCCTGTCGACGATCGGCGCGATCGTTCCCTCCTCGATCATGGCCTTCAAGGACAGCAGTTCGTCCCTCGTCTCCCGCGCAAACGCGCACGTCGCCGACTTGCTTGTGAACACACGGACGAAGGGCGCGCGGATCAGGATCGACAGACGCGGATTGCCGTTCAGATAGCGCCCACCGGGCCGGAGCGCGCGAATGGCAGCAGCGAGCGAGCTGGCCGGGACCATGTCGAACACCACATCGTAGCGCCTGGCCATGGCCAGCGCGTCTTCCCTCGTGTAGTCCACCAAATGGTCGGCGCCCAAACGCCGGAGGAACTCCGCCTTGGTTCCGTGATCAACACCGGTGACCTGGGCGCCCATCGCCTTGGCAATCTGTACGGCGTGCGCCCCGATACTGCCCCCAGCGGCGAGGATGAGCACGTGGTCGCCTCGGTGGATGCGGGCCAAACGCATGAAGTGCAAGGCGTTCAGTCCCCCCATGGGGACGGCGGCGGCATCCGTGAAGCTCATGTTCCGGGGCTTCTCGACGACCGTCGCCCGCGCGGGCACAGCCACGAATTCGCCATACGCGCCCAGTCGCAGCCCAGACGTGCCGAATACCTGGTCGCCCACCTTGAAGTGGGTCACGTCCTTGCCCACGCGCGCGATCTCGCCAGCGAAGTAGGCGCCGAGAATGTGGCGACGCGGCCGTCGTACGCCGAGCGCCAGGCGCAGTGGCAGCCAGAACCAGCGGACCGAGAACCGGAAGCTCCGCATCTCGCAGTCCGCCTTCGTGGCTTCGGCGGCGCGTACTCTGATGAGGACCTCGTCGTCTTTGGGCACCGGCGTACTGAGGTCGGCGAGGTGCAGCACCTCGGGTGGTCCGTACCGTGCGTAGGTGATGGCCCTCATGCCGTTGGCGTCGGAGTGGCAGTCGGGCGCCAGAGTCTGTCTGACCGCGCCCGGCGCCCCACCGGTCGCTTCCGCGGATTCCAGCATCTCACAGGGAGTGGCCATGTGCGAGGAGGTCCGGACCACGCGACTTCAGGGCCTGACTACACGGTGCGCGGCCCCCAGCTTCTTTGTCACGCTGGTCGGGGCCGATAAGTACGTCAACGGCAAACTCGAGAGCCTCACCGTACGAAGGTAGGCGGCGAGTGCGATGCGTCAGGGCACAACGACGAGCTTGCCGGCGATATCGCCGCGCCCCATCCGGCCGAGCGCCTTCGCCGCCTCGGCGAGCGGCGCGACTTCGCCGACGACCGGCCTGAGCCTCCCGTCGGCCACCATGGTCATGAGTTCCTCCAGCCGACGGGGCCCTTGCTCGACGATCAGGAGCCCCGCCTTGCGGTCTGAGCCCAGCGCGAGGATCGGGCCGACGATGACGAGGTTCAGAAGCACGGGCACCGGCCCGCCGACGAACATATAGCGTCCTCCGGGCGCGAGCACGCGTCGCACTCGGCGCGCGCTCCGCGTGCCGAAGAGGTCGAGCACGAGATCGAAGCGCTCCGGCAACAACGCGAAGTCCTCGGCGCGGTAGTCGATCACGCGGTCCGCGCCAAGGCGGCGCAGGACGTCGAGCTTGGCTGCGTTGTCCACCACCCACACCTCGGCGCCCGCAGCCTTCGCCATTTGGAGCGCGAGCGGCCCGCTGCCGCCCCCCGCGCCGTTGATTAACACGCGCATCCCCGCACGCACGCGGTCGCCGACGCCGGTGAGCGCGATCGTGCCGGACTGCGGGAGCGTCGCGGCTACGACGGCGTCAATCCCCCCGACCCGCTTCACCCACAGCTTCGCCGGCCCGACGACTCGGTCGGCGAAGCCCCCGAACGTACCAAAGAGGTCGCCGAGGACGGCGTCTCCTGACGCGAAGCCCGTCACCCCGGCGCCGATTGCCTCGACGATCCCAGCGACGTCCGACCCGAGGGACCGACGCTTGGGCAGCAAGAGACCGGCGACGGCGCGGGCGTACGCAGGCCGCCCAGTCAAGAACTCCCAGTCGCTCGCGTTGGCGCCGCAGGCCTCGACGCGTACTCGGATCTCGCCGGGTCCGGGCTCGGGCACCGCGACCTCCTCGACCGTCAGGTCATGTTCGTTACCGTAGCGATGCTGGATGAGTGCACGCATTCTGTCTCCTCGACGCTCGCCCACGCGCGCATCCACTGAACGCTCCAGCAGCCGGTGGTGAGAGTCCCGGCGGCATTCGACCGATGATGCATCGCCGCGTGCGTCGTTGCTCCGCCCGACGCCGGTATCAGCGACACACCGCAGGATCCGGAGCAGGTCGGACTTCGGTCGAAGCGCTCGAGACGATCATGTCGGCGACTGATGTGGACGTACATCTCGAGTCGGTGCGAGACTTGGCTACATGATGACTGGCGAAGGTGGAGTTCGCCTGGCTGCCTGGTTGTTTGCCGCCCTCTCTCTCTTCGTCGGATTGTTCCACGTCGCGGCCATCTGCGGTGCGCCGGTTGGTCACCTCACCATGGGTGGACGATGGTCGGGTGTCCTGCCGCCAGCCGCGCGCCTGATTTCCGCTCTGTCGATGGGCGTGATTCTGCTCCTTGCGTTCGTCGTCTTGGCGCGGGCGGGAGTGGTCGATCGCTCGATTCCACGTTGGGGCATGAGAGCCGTGCTGGGCTACCTTGCAGTCGCCATTCCGATGCACGTGGCGACGCCATCCCCCGGCGAAAGGAAGCTCTGGCTACCTGTGATCCTCGCCATGACGGCCTCGGCGCTCTGGGTGGAGTTCAAGGCTTCGCACGGTTAGGACGGGGCGCTGGCAAGTGACCACTCAGCGCGATATCGACTGGGCTTGCGACTTGTGTCGGCTCGTTTGACGCAGCGCCATCGCCCCTCTCGAAGCTCGCGTCTCGCGCGAATCGCGGATTGTGTCAGAACTGTGTCAGATGCCTATCGAAACCCCGGTCGAACACCGTGGCGTACCGACGTATACCGAGGCAGACCGTTGTTGAGGGAAGTGCTTGATGAGATGCGACTTGGTGTGTGTTGAAGTGTCTTGCCAAGCGCGCCCGGAAGCACTTTCCAAGCGTGCTCCTTCAACCACTCGGACATCTCTCCGTTTAGAATCAACAACTTGCGAGCGGTCGGACGAAGGTTATGACACACGCCGATCCGATTCGCATCTTGTATCCGCATCTCGTTCATCGGTAACGAGTTGAAGGGAACGCGGACGGTAGTTTCTTCGAAAACCGTGTCAGACCTCTGAATGTCCCTGGATCACTTACAGACGGCACGCCGTTGGCGACGGACAGGTGAACCCGCCTCCCATCGGGGCGACAGATCTGGACCTGAGAGCTGCCGCGCCCTGCCCCCGAAACGAATCTTCGTCACTCGGACTGCCACCGGTCGGCCAGCCGGTGCCGCTTGCCACTTACACATGAATCGGCCATCCTTACACATGGAGGAGCGATGCGGACGAACATCGACATCGACGACGACCTGATGCGCCAGGCGATGCGGGCAAGCGGTGCCACAACCAAACGCGCCGCAGTCGAACAGGGGCTGCGCATGCTGATCGACGTCCGCGGGCAGCGCGCGGTCAGGCAGCTGCGGGGAAAGGTGAAGTGGACAGGGGACCTGGACGCCAGCCGGCTCGGCCGAACCGGAACGGACCGGTAACCACGTGGTGATCGTCGACACCACGGTCTGGGTCGATTACCTGAACGGCATCAGCACACCCGAAGTCGACTGGTTCGATCGCGAGTCGGAGCGCCAGCGTCTGGGGTTGCTCGACCTCACGGTGTGCGAGGTGCTCCAGGGCGTCTCGACCGATGCCGCCGCCGCTCGAGTCCTTCGCACGCTGCGCCGTTTCGAGATCTTCGACACCGGTGGCATCGCTCTCGCGGAGGCGGCCGCGCGAAACTATCGCCATCTGCGCGCCCGCGGGCGGACCGTCCGGAAGACCATCGATTGTCTTATCGCGACGTTCTGTCTCGAGCACTCGAACGCGCTGCTCCACAGCGATCGCGACTTCGACCCCTTCGAGGACGTGCTCGGACTGCAGGTCGTCCATCCTGGAGATTCAGAGTAGCCGCTGCGTGACCTGTCGCGGCATTGAGAGGTTCGACATCCCTACACCGGCACGCGACCTCGTCGGCTGAGCCACCATCGCATGCAGCGGTGTCCGACGTCGACGGGCTCACAGAACATCAGCGGACACCCGCCAAACGATGCAGGCGATTCCTTGCTGGCGGCATGTCCGGACAGCCTCGTCTGACACGCTGCCGCTCCCGAAGGATCGATGCAGCCAGACACGGCGAACGTCGTGCGCCGCACACTGCCGCACCACGTCGTCGGCTGCCGCCGGCGCCGTCGCGATAACCACACCATCCAATGGCCCCGGAACCGCGGCGACGCTCGGGTAACACGTCACGCCCTCGACCTCCGACGCACGGGGATTGATGGGAACCACGTCGTACCCTGCTTGTGTCAGCTTACGAAATACGGCATTGGCCGCTTGACCAGACGTCCGAGAGACGCCGGCGACGGCGAATCGACGCCCGCTGAGGAACTGGTTGACGGCGTCCGGCCTCTTCATCATAGGTCTCCCGCGGCGGGTGACGAAGGCAAGTAGAGTGCCGAATGACCCGCCGACACAGTGTGGTGAGCCGACCAGGGACTGGACGCTGGGTACAGCGGCGGGGCCTCTGAGGTGCCGATTTCTCGGCACGAGGGGCGAAGAACTTCGCGCTTGTTACGTTCAGTGCGATGCAAGTCGCTCGGTTCTCGAGGCGGCCCGGCGGCACACAACGTGCAGGCGTCGCCCTCGGGGCTGTGTCCGACGCGGGGCGGAGCCTGATGACTGCTCATGTTGTGCCTCCGGTGTACGGATCGCACGGACTCTTACGAGTCGGTGGCCTTGGGCTCATTTCGTTTGCGGTGCTGTACTTCGGACGCGAGCTCCTGGATTTTGCGGCGGGACCTCCGCCAGGTGCCGGGGCCGAGATCGTGGCGTGGATTACCGCTCACCAATGGTTGCTGGGGACGCAGAGCGAGGTGCTGTTCTTTTCGCTCATGTGCCTGGTCCCGGCCATTCCCTGTCTCTACGACCGTCTGAAGCAAGGGAGTCCGGTGTCGGCCGCCCTCGGCTGTGGCGCGCTGGCGGTTGCGGTACCGGTGCTCGCGATGCTCGACATCCTGCAGGGTCGTTTTGCTTTCCCGGTGTACGGCATCCGGGTCGACACGCCAGCCATCGCCGCGTTCGCCGTAGCGGTCTTCTACGGGGGACTCCACTCAGTCCAGCTGATGTTGGGATTCGCGATCATCATGTTGACGCTGGCGATGCGGAGCTCCGCTTTCGGCACATCGATCAGGTGGGGCGGTGCAGTCGCCGCCGCGGCAGCCATCCTTGGTGGCTATCCGTGGGTCATCGGGCCTGCGGCATCGCTCGCGCTCCAGGCCGGCGTGACCGCCTGGTGGGCGGCTGTGGGTTGGACGCTGTATCACGCGAAGGAGACGCCATGAGCATCGACTCCTATCGCTTCCTGGACTTCGCGTCACGACAGGTCATGAAGGCGTGGGCGGCACGGGAACACGCCGACGTCATTCCCTTCACCCCCGTCGGGAAGCCGCTGCGCACGTGCACCGTCAGCCTCGTCTCCACCGCCGGCGTGGCCCGACACGTCGACCGTCCGTTCGACCAGGCGGGCGAGCGAAGGAATCCCTGGTGGGGCGATCCCAGCTCCAGGGTCATTCCGCTCGGGACGACCGAGCGAGACATCCGCCTCTACCACATGCATATCGATCCGCGATTCGGTGAAGCCGACCTTGATGTCGTCCTGCCGATGCGTCGATTGACCGAACTCGCAGACGCGGGCGTGGTGGGCCAGGCGGCGAGGCAGCACTACTCGCTGATGGGGTACATCCTCGATCCGACCGTGCTGGTCGAGCAGACGGGTCCGGCACTTGCCGCCCACATGCGCGCGGAAGGCATCGACGCGGCGGCGCTGGTGCCAGCGTGACCGTTCTGCTGCCGGTCCGTGGGACTGGTCTCGCGCGTACTGGAAGCGGGTGGCATTCCGACGGTGACGCTCTCGCTGATTCCGGACCTGACGCGTGCTTTGGGCGTGGCGAGGCTCGCTGGTCTCAGCTACCCCTTCGGCCGGCCGCTGGGTCAACCTCACGATGCCGATGGCCAGCGCGCGGTGTTGCAGGCGTTGCTGGCTCTCCTGGACAGGGCGCCTGGGCCAGACACGTACGTCGAGCTCCCCTTCGAATGGCCGGAATCACCGGCTCGCGCGAGGAACGCGTCCAAGGATCTCCCCCCTGCGCCCATCGTGGAGCTTCTGGCACGAAAGCCGTGGCTCGTGGCGCAGCTCTATGCCGGACGCATCCCACACGAGGCAACTGTCGCGTGACCGAACGGAGGTTCTAATGCGTCGCACAGTGACCATCGCCGCCATCCTCATGTTGGCATGCGCTCCAGCGGCCAGCGCGCAGAGCACCGCGCCCGTGTCTCGAAGTCAGGTGGTCTGGACGGTGGCCTCCGCTGGGGCGGGCTTCGGAGTCGGGCTATGGGGCCGGGCTCACGGCGTTTGACGATGCGGTCAACTCGGATCGAAAGGTCTGTACGAGTGCCGTCGTCGGCGCAGTGGTTGGTGGAGTGGCCGGGCACCTTGTCGGTCGGGCCCGTCATGATCGCGCGCGCCCGTCGACCGCGCGCGCGGAGTCGACCGACCAGGCCATTGACCCTACGCTGTTGCGCGAATTGGTTCAGTCCGTCCGGTTCGCCCGTCCCGTGACGACCAGCGAACGACGGTCTCTAGAGCCCACGGGTCGGCCATGACCAATGCGCGCGTCGCGCGCCACGCGGGGCGTCCCCCGCATCACCGGACCCTGGTGCCAGCCGACGTGGTCGACGTTGAACGCTCGCTCGTGCGCTTCGTGCTGTTGGAGTGCGCGCTATCCGTACCCTTTTGGGGGCTCGGCGCGTTGGCGCAAGCGCGGATCATTCCCGATCACGTCCTGTTCCGCGCCTCGTGGTCGCTGACGCCGATGATGGCCGCCGCGATCCTGGTGTATCGAGAGACGGGGGTTGCGGGCGTGCAGCAGCTGCTGCGACGCATTGTGGACTACGCGCGAATCACGTCCCCGCGGTGGTACCTGCCCATCTTTCTCGCGGGGCCACTCATCGTGGGTGTGCAGTACGGCCTGGCGCTGTGGGTAGGACAGCAGGTGCCGCCTCCGCATTTCACACCGCTGGTCCCCCTCTCCTTCATCGGGTTCGTTCTGGTCGCGTATGCAGAGGAACTGGGTTGGACGGTCTACGCGCTGGACACGCTGCAGGAGCGACGGAGCGCGCTCGCGGCGGGCATGCTGACGGGGATCATTTGGGCGTCCTTGCATGCGCCAGTGTGGGCGTTGGCGGGAATGTCTCTCAGTTGGTGTGTGTGGCAATGGATCTACGTGGTCGCACTCCGAGTCCTCATGACCTGGGTCTACAACAATACGGGGCGGAGTCTGTTCGCGATGGATCTGTTGCATCCCGGGTTGTTCGTCTGGTGGTATCTGTGGCCGGTGAGCGGCGCGGGATTGTCCATGCCCGCGGTGTACGACCCGCGCAGCCTGGCCCTCATCGCGCTGGCGCTGGCGGCGACGGTGACATGCCTGTGGGGGCCGAACACCCTCGCGCGGTTTCGGTACGCGGCCACGCGCGCACAGTCGCCGTTTGGGAGACGCTCGTGAGCATGACGACGGTGGCCTTCGACTGGCGTCGCTACGTGGCGAGTGGTGGGACTCTGACGATCCCCATCCTGGTGTGGAACGTGGCCTGTGCCCGCTACCTGCCCGCGCCATATTCGTCGTCGGGCTTCGATCGGGATGTGCCGTTCGCGCTGCTCCTGAGCGAGAACCTCCTCCGCGTGGCGGTGATTGGACTCCCGTTCTTCATGCCGTTGGACCTCTCCACGACGGCTCAGCGTAGGCGGTTGGCCCTGTTCGTCGCCGGTGCCGTCATCTACGTCGCGTCGTGGGTTCCCCTGATGGTGGCGCCGTCCGCGGCATGGAGTACCAGTCTCGTCGGCAGCCTGGCGCCGGCGTACACGCCGCTCATTTGGCTGGTCGGTCTGGGGCTACTCGGCGGCCGGCGCGTTGGCCCCTGGCCCCTCAGGCGTGGCGTCTACCTGACGCTCGTGGCCGCTTTCGTGACAGTCCACGTGGCTCATGCCGGTGTCGTCTACGCCAGGATCGACGAGAGTGCTCTGAGGCGTGATGGACCGCCTGTATCAAAGTTTGTGACGGAGGGAAGCCCCCTCGCCGGCGTCAAAGTAATGTCTGACGGCGATGTGGCTGTGGAAGCACTCAGGGTAAAGACGTCGTTCTGGAGGGATCTGACGGTTCAACGTGAACCAGGACGTCGGCAACCCACGGCAGTTCGCGCTTTAGGGTCGCACGTACGTGCCCGCCAATCGCGTGGGAAGCCGCGATCGTCTGTGTCGGATCGACTTCGATGTGCAAGTCGATGTGATACTGCACACCTGTCTTTCGTGCGAACACCTTATCGATACCCTGAACTCCCGCGACCGATCTCGATATCTTCACGATCTCGCCAGTCAGCTCTGGCTCCGGCATGGTGTCGACGAGTTCGAGCGACGCGTCCCGCAGAACGCGAAGGCCGGTGATGACGACCACAATGCCGACGACGAATCCTCCGTAGTGATCCGCGGCGAGAAACCGGACCGGGTCGTATGTCGCGAGGACGACGGCAACGAGGGCGGCGAGCGCGGACAGGATATCGACAGCGTCATTCCACGCGTCGGCGATCAGCGCCGAGCTGCGGAGACGGCGACCCACACGGAACTTCACGGACGACATGATCCCGCGCAGCACGATCGCCCCAACGAGCGCAGCTGCGGCACTGACGCCAGGCGGCGCATGCTTCGCTCCAACGGCCTGCAGGGACTGGTAGCAGATCATCACGCCAGCCGCCGCGAGGATCACGCCGACCACAAGCGCGGACAAGGTCTCAAAACGCCCATGTCCGTACGGGTGATTCTCATCAGCTGGTCGCGCGGCGACGCCCATCCCGATCAGGACGATGCTCGATGCGAGCACATCGCCAGCGAACTCGAACCCCGTGGCGACGACCGACGTCGAGTTGGCCAGCAAGCCGATGATGATGTTGCTGCACGCGAGCATGGCGCTGACGGCCATGCCAACCAGAGCGATCCGGCGTGCAGTTCGGTACGATTCTTCGAGGACGGTCACCGCAGTATTGTGCCGGAACCGAGGGTGCCGCCAGCGCGTGGATGCGACGAATGCGCTCGCGGCCCTCTACGGGCGTCGGCCCGTGCCTCGTTGCGCTGAAACCTCATGGGACCGGCGCGCCGCCGCAAGGAGGAGTCGCTGCCCGGCAGCGGCCATAACGTAGCGAGCCGCGTCCACGGCATCGACGGATCCGATTCGCGTCATTCCGCAGCATCTCGTTGGTCGGTAACGAGTTGAAGGGAACGCGGTGGCGATTCGCGCCGAGAACTGTCTCAGACCTCTGGATATCCCGTGATCTCTACGGGCGTCTCGTTCGCGTGTCCCGCGTCTCGGAGACCGGCGTCGAACCGCTCGAGGACGGCATGGCAGAACGACCGCGGACCGGGATGCGCGAAGACCGTCAACACCTTCATGGGCGACCTCTGGTTCTGATGGTCACGTGGCCTTCGTGGAGGACCACCGGAGTCTGCGCCTCAGGCCGAGTGATCACGCCTCGAGCGGGCTGACCTTGGCCACGCCCACTACATAGTTCTTGCCGTAGTGCCGCGCGCACTTTGGACACGTCGTATAGAAGAAGTACATCGTGTCGAGGTGTTTGCCTCTCTCTTTCACATACGCCGCCATCGACGCGGCCCACGTGGGTGCCTCCTTGTAGGGGCCTTCGAACACACGCGTCAGGAAAGCGCCGCTCAGACGCACCATTTCGGCGCCGGGTACCTCCTTGTCGACGGCAAACAGATGCTCGGCGTGCCAGGCCGAATCGTCATGACTCAAGACCAGCAGCCCGCCACCTGCGGCATGCGCGGTCTCAATGGCGGCGATCGTCCGGGCGAACACCGAGCCCATGTTGAGCGGCATGTGAAACGCGCTGACCGTCGACGCTCTGACGAACAGCTTATTGTCGAAGTGGAGTTCCTGGTCCTGCCAGGGCCCTGGCCTGAAACGGGGGCAGCAGTTGGTCTCGTTGTCGGACGCGTCGAACGCCGGAGTCATATTGGTTAGCATTGCGAGTCCTCATTCGCTGCCGTGCGGGAGCGCCGGAGCACCTCGGTGCGTGAAAGTCCGCGATCATCGCGGGGTTCTTCCCGTCGGTTCGGAATCGACCCAGCGGAGATCTCCAGCAAGCGATCGATGCCACAGGTCACAGCAGTACTCGTGCCCGTGACCGTCGGTCGCCGAACACGCCGGCCGACGTGAGCATCCCAGACATGCCTGTGCCGGCCTCACCCAGCCGAGGGCTCTTCGCGTCACAGCTTTGTCGCGCCGCCGGATCAGCTTCGCCGCGAGCGATGTCTGTTGCCCGAGCGCCGAACTCGGATGCGCGAGGCGCAGTGCATGGTGCCGCGCCACGAGATCGCGCCGAGGGTGTTCAGCCGCTGCGTCACTCCGTAACACTTGCGTTACGGACCAAGTGCGGTTACGCTGGACCACCATGAAAGCGCAGCGCCGTTCAGGCGATCCGTTCGACGCCCTTGGGGATCCCAACCGTCGCGCCATCGTCGAGCGGCTCAAAGAGCGGCCGCAGTCGGTCGGCGAGATCGCGGAGTCGCTGCCGATCAGCCGGCCCGCGGTGTCTCGGCACCTGCGCCTGCTGAAGAACGCCAGCCTGGTGGTCGATTCGGCCGACGGCACGAAGCGGCTGTATCGACTTCACCCCGACGGCGCCGAAGCCATGCGGGAATACGTCCGGTCCGTGTGGGGCCAGGCGTTAGCTCGCTATCGTCTGGTCGCCGAGAACACATCCCGGCGCGCACGGAACCGCAAGAGATGATCGAGCCGCTGGAGGTGTCGGTCGTCGTGCAGTGCGACGCGGCGCATGCGTTCGCGGTGTTCACGGCGTCCACGTCGTTGTGGTGGCCGGTGTCACACTCGGTGTCGCACCAGCCTGGCCTGGCCGTGACGTTCGAGCCACGAACGGGCGGGCGACTCTTCGAGCGCGCGCCTGACGGCACGGAATTCGACTGGGGCGAGATCACCCTGTGGGATCCGCCGCAGCGCCTCGCCTATCTCTGGCACCTCGGCGCCGACCGTTCGCTCGCGACGCAGGTGCGCATCGAGTTTGTGTCCCTCACCGCCGACTCCACCCGCGTGGAGATCATGCACTCGGGATGGGACGGCCTCGGCGACCTCGGGCCGGCGCGACGCGACAGGAACCAGCGAGGGTGGGGTGGCCTGCTGCCGCACTTCGTGGCGGCGTGCGGCCGGTTCGCGACGAAGTGATGGAAGGATGACCGATGGAATCGATGGCTCGTGCGATCGTGGCCCAGTACGGATTGTCCGGCGGCATCCTGGCGACGAGCGTCAAGGACCTCTCGGACAGCGACGCGAAGACGCGATCGCGCGCCGGGTCGGGACCGTCCATCGCGTGGACGATCGGCCATCTGTGCCACCACAAGGTCAAGATGCTGCAGCTCCTGGGTCGAGCGAAGGCGAATCCGTTCGCGGCGTCATTCGAGCACGCCGCGGCGACCGACGGCTCGAACTACCCGGCGCTCGCGGAGCTGCTCGCGGGTTTTACGACGTTGAACAGCGAGCTCAGTGCGGCGGTGAGCGAGGCGTCGGCCGCGCAGCTCGACGCGCCAATGCCAGGCGCCGGTCCGCACGATGAGAAGCTGGTCTTCGACACGCTGCTCTTCTTCGCGTGGCACGAGGCGTACCATGTGGGCGGCATCGGCGCCATTCGCAAAGATCTTGGCCGCAAGGCCATTTCCGAGCTCGTCCGGGGGCAGTAGTCGCTCTCGCCACGCAGGAGGCCGGGCACATGAGTCCGACGGCAGTGAAGACAAAGAGCACGTTCCGGCAGTCAGTCCGCGTTGACGTCGACATCACCGCGACGCCCGAGAAGATCTGGTCGCTGTTGACCAACGTGGCCGAGACACCGCGTTGGAACTCGACCATTACGCAGATCGACGGCCGCGTGGCGCTCGGCGAGCAGCTGAAGATCAAGGTGCCGATCTCGACACGGACGTTCAGTGTGAAGGTCGACATCGTCGAACCTTACACACGTCTGGTGTGGAGTGACGGCAACGCCGTGTTCCGCGGCGTGCGGACCTATACGCTAACGCCGAAAGGCGGCGGTCGACGGCCTTCTCGATGGAAGAGGTGTTCACCGGCTTCATGCTGCCGCTCATCGGCCTGTCGCTGCCGGACTTCAAGCCGGTGTTCGAGCAATACGCCGCGGACCTGAAGAAGGAAGCCGAACGATCCTGAGGGACTCTCACATGGCCAAATCCAAAGGCACTGCCGCTGACCCGTGGAAGTTGAAGACGCCGCCGCTCACGTCCGAATTCACGATGCACCGCGACACCATCGACGGCGTCGATATGCTGGTGTGCACGGTGGGGAAGACCATCCTTCACTACGAGTACCGTTGCCTGAAAGACCTCCACGCGATGCTGAAGGCGCACGGCGACTGGATGGAGCTGGGTTCGGCTGACGAGCAGAAGCCTGCCAAGCCCGACACCGTGGAGGCGTGGGGCCGTTCGCCGAAGAATCCCGTGGGCGGATGGTACGGCCGGAAGAAGGGTCTACGCGGCCGCTTCGGCATGTACGTGCCGCCGCTCATGGAGGAGTTGGGCCTCGCTGAGGTCGAGCACAACGCGCGCGGCAACCGCATGCGCGCCAAGTAGTCGCCATGAAGGCCATGGCGGTGAGCGGCTACGGCCCGCTGGAGCGCCTCCACGAAGTCGAAGTGCCAGAGGGTGCGCCCGGCGCGGGCGAAGTGCTCGTGCACGTCGTGGCATCGGCGCTCAACCCGGCCGACTACAAGGTCATCGGCGGCACGATGACGCTCCTGCATGGACGCACGTCGCCGCTGATCATGGGCTACGACTTCTCGGGGACCGTCAAGGCCGTCGGTCCTGGTGTGCGCCAGCTCGCGTTCGGCGACGACGTGTTCGGCTGTCTGCCGTACGGGCCGTTCAACCGGCGCGGAGCGTTCGCCGAATCCGTTATCGTGCGGGAGGCCGAGGTGGGCGTGAAGCCGGCGTCGGTGTCGCACCGCGCGGCCGCGGCAGCCGCCACCACAGGCCTCACGGGACTGCAGGGGATTCGCACGCTGGGACGCCTGCCGCCGGGAGGACGCCTGCTGGTGACGGGCGTGTCTGGCGGCGTCGGGTCGCTGGCCGTGGGCATCGGCATGCGCCTTGGCGGAGACGTGACCGGAGTGGGATCGGGCGCGGGGCTCGAGATGGCTCGCGCCATGGGCGCCTCGATGGTGTGGGACCGTACGCGCGGTCCGGTCACGAGGGCGGCGCCCAGTGCGTTCGACGTGGTGTTCGATGCCGCCGCGGCCTACCGGTGGCGCGAATGGCGCCACGCGCTCAAGCCCGGCGGCGCGTTCGTCACCACGCTGCCGACGAAGGCGTTCTTCGTGGACAAGGCCTTGAGCCTGCTGACCCGTACGCGGGCACACCTGGTGGCGGTGAAGTCCACGACCGCCGCTCTCGACCAAATTGGGCGGTGGCTCGTCGATGGTCTCGCGGCGCCAATTGATTCGGTGGTCGCCGTGCGAGATGTGGCGGCCGGCCTGGAGCGCCTGCGCGCCGGACAGGCGCGCGGACGCATCGTCGTCGATGTCGAAGGCGGCTTCTAGGAGTCGGCAACCGGTGGTGTCGTCATCGACGCATCGTCTCCCGCTGATACGGCGCGGCTCGCCGGAATGTCGATGCTGGCGATCGGACTCGTGCTGAGCCAGATCATCCGCTACAGTCGCGACGTGCGGCCGCGTCCAGAAGGACGCGCCAAGTCGAGTACAGCAGCATTACCCGGGACGCGCACGAAGGCCCTTCGCTTCGTATTTCGCCAACTGCGTTCGGATTCTGTGTCAGAACTGTGTCACATACCCCCCGAAACCCCCGGGCAAACCCTGCGACTTACGGGTCACGGCTGCTCGAGTCCATCGAGCCACAACAGGATCGGCGTCGGACTGAGATTGTTGGTGCCGTTGTAACCCGGCCGGTGCCACGGCCGCACCTCGGACCACGCCATGATTCGTCCCGACGCCAGGACTGCGGCGCTGCCCCACGCCGAGGCAGCGACAGACACCACGCCGGTGAGCTCCTTGACGAGCCCCGGTGCGCTCGCGTTCCGGCCGCGGCCGGTCTCGTAGTGACCGGACGTGCCCCAGGTCATGACCCCGCCGGTGTGAGTGATCGCCACGACGTGAGCGTCTCCACCGACGACCGAGCGACGGCCGCGCGCGCCGACGACCGCCGCCGGCACCGGGCGAGGATCGCTGCTGCCGTGGGTGTTGCCCCAGGCCATGACGCGCGCACGGTGCCGTCCTTCAGCAGCGCCAGCGAGTGCCCTTTGCCGGCACTGATCGCGACGACATCGGTGAGGCCGGGAATGCGCGCGGGGTACGACACGAAGTTCTCGACGCGCGACGACCGGCCCCTGTAGTTGACCATCGGCAGCCCGCCGATGCCGAGCTGACCGGCGTCGCCGCGACCCCAGGCATGGACGCTGCCATCGCGCGCGAGCGCCAGCACGTGCTCGCCCAGCGAGGACACGTCCACCGCGTCGAACGTCGCGGCCACGGGCACCGGCGTATTCGAACGGAAGTGTGGCTCCACCCGTGTCACCAACTCGTCGAGCGGCGTCGTGCCAAGAGTGCCGTATGGCCCGACACCCCACGAGAACACCTGACCGTTGGCGAGAACCGCATGGCAGGCTGCGGCACCGACCACGGCGGTCACGACGCCGGTCAGGTGTGGAATCGGATACAGCGTGAAGGGGTCGACGGGCTGGTTGTGTCCGAGGCCGAGCGCATCTGCTGCGGGATTGGGGCCAGTCCGCGCCGAGAAATTCACGTCCGCGGTCGCGGTCAGGAACTCTCGTAAACGCCGCGAGAACAGCATCCCTGGATCGGCCGGCGTCGTCTTCTCGACCTCCAGGGCAATCTCGGGTCCGAGCCCGGTCTCCTGCGCACGCTCGGCCGTCAACTGCGCTCTGAGCGTGTCGGCGTAGGCAGGATTGGTCAGGTTGGCGAGTGCCGGCTTGACCTGCTCCATGAGCATGTCGCGGTCCTGGGGCGGCATCTTGTCGGCGGCAAGCCGCATCTGTTCAAACCCGGCGAGCTGCTCGGCGATGTCCTTCTTCACCTGGGCGTCGACCGAGAGCGCGTAATGTCGCGGGGTTGGCAGGCGACCGTTGCGGTACGCGTTGTAGCTGTTGATGAACGCCGGGGAGCTCACGTACGCCTTCACCCAGGCGAACAGGGCGGTGGCTGCCGGGCCGCGCGCGGCGGGCGGGAGCGTGAGAAAGGCGCGCGTGCCGGCGACCTCGATCTCGGCGCCGCGATCCGCTGCCGGTCCCTTGATGTCGTTGAGCACGAAGGTCCGGGCAGCGGTCTCGGTGAGGCCGAGCGGCGCGAGCTGACTCTGCGCGATGAGTCCTGCCGCCGCCAGCAACCAGACGGCGGCGGCGAGCATCGTCCTCATGTTCATGGCGCCCGCTACCTCTTGATGAACTCGACGCGGCGGTGGTTGGCCAGCGCTCACGGCAGTCGCGCGAACTCCGCCCGGGCGTCCCTGAGAAGCGGAAGGTCCGAATCGGCGTCCTTCCACAACGTGAAGAGATCGCTGTAGGCGTTCTTCGCCTTCGCCGTGTCGCCAGTGAGCGCGAGCGCTCGCGCCAGCTGCAGTCTCGCCAACGCGTCCATGGGATCCATGAGGACGACGCTTCGATGATCGAGAATCCGCTGGAATTCTCCGACGGCCTCGGCGGGTTGACGTGACGCGAGGTACGCCAGTCCGCGAACGTAGATCGGGTACAGGGCGCCAAAGCGTCCGATGTAGCTGACGCCACGCGTATGAAGGTCATAGCGGGAGGCGACCTGCAACGCCTGGATGGCCCCGGCTGGATCGTGAGCGTTCAATGCGAACAAGGCACGAAGCGTCGGCAAATACATGAACTGAACGAACGTATCCTCTGGGAACTCGCGGGCGAGGTCTTCGGCGAGGGCTCGCGATTGCGGCACACCGCCCGCGAGGGCGAGCGCGAATGCCGCGGCATAATCGACGTTGCGGTCCCGGTCGAGCGCGAGCGCCTTGCTGGCGCTCTGGCTGGCGGCGGCCGCATTGCCGTAAAACGCTTCCCACACGGCTCTGCCAGCTTCGAACAAGCCGGCCCGTTCGCGCCGACCCGACTGTTGCGCAACCTCGACGAGCACCGCGGACATCCGTCGTGCGTCCTGCAGGCGCCCCGAGCGAGCCAGCGTCAGCGACTCCAGATGCGGCATGAAGTCGACCAACTCGGGGCCCTTCCGGGCTGCCGTCGCCGACCGTGCGAGTTCCTCCTGATCGCCCTTCAAGAAGGCGACGAAATAGGGAACCAGCAGAAAGTTGGCGGGTTCCAGTTTGCGCTCCCTCGCCCGAGCGACCGTCACCAAGGCATCGTCGGGGCGATTCAGGTAGAGCTGATTGAACGCCTTGTTGCCATACGCCGGTGTCCAGTCGGGATCCAGCGCAATGGCCTTGTCGGTTTCGGCAATCGCCAGCTCGTGCTGGCCGGTGCTGGTCAGGGCCAGACCCGCTAGCAGTGTGTGAGGGGATGGATCGCGAGGATAGTGCTGCGCCCACGTCTCCAATGTCCGTCGTTCCCGTTCGAGATTGCCGGTGACGTCGCGGTCGTAAAAGGTCTCGATGGAGAAGCGCTCGAGGTCGCTGGCTCGCTGTCGCAGCTGGTACGCCTTGACCAGGCTGTCCCGTCCCTGCGCCGCCTCTCCCAGGTTGCCGAGAGCGAACCCCAGTTGCGCGTGGGCCACCGCAAACTCGGGATCGAGGGCGACCGCCCGTTGCAGGAACGGCAGTCGCCGGGCCCGGTCGAATTCCTTCAACGCGGCGGTGTAGGCCTGCAGCGCGTCGAGCGACGGAGTCGTCGCTTCCGCGAGCGGCCGCGAATGTTGCTCGATCGTGGCGAGCGATTCTCCAACGCGGGTTCGAAAGCGGGTCGCCATCTGACTGAGTGCGCTCAGGACATCCTCTTTCCGTGGCGCCTGTGCCTGCTCGTCGGCCAGGACGTCGCCGGTCGTGCAGGCCGTCGCCCGCAGGCCAAGGACATACTGACTTCCGAGCGCGGCGATCGACCCTTCCAGAACTGCCGCGCTGCCGGTCCGGACGCACACGCCGCGAGCAATGTCAGGAGTCAATCGTGCATTCGTTGGCTGGTTCATCAACGGCAACGTGCGGCGGATGCGCTGATCGGAGACGAAGCTCAGGAACGGCGACTGCTGCAGCTGCACCATCAGTCCCTGTTGCAAGGTGTCGTCGAACACCGGATCGCCGGTCGTGTTGGTGAACTCGGCGAGGACGATCGTGTCCTTGTCGGTCAGCGTCGCCGCCCGAGGCGCGAAGACGTACGCGCCGACGAGGACGGCCGCGGCCAGACCGGCAGCCACGACGAGGCGCCCGCGTGTCCGACTGGGCACCGGAGGTCCACTGGCGGCCACCGGGCTCGATCCGCTCGTCAGACGCTCGAGGTCGACGCGCAGGTCGGCGGCGTGTTGATAGCGGAGCCCCGGATCCGTCTCCAGGCACTTCGCGACGACGCGTTGCAGTTCCGGGGAATCCTCGATCCGCAGCTGGACGCCCGGCGCCGGCCGCGTGCCCCTGGCCATCTCGTACAACACCAGGCCGACGCTGTAGAGGTCGGCGCGATGATCGACCGGCTCGCCGCGCGCCTGCTCGGGCGCCATGTAGGCGACCGTGCCCATCACGACGCCTTGGAGCGTCCCGGCGGCTGTCGTGACATAGGCCTCGCGCGGCGTCGGCGCACCCATCTTCGCCAGGCCGAAGTCGAGGAGCTTGGCGTGACCACGCGCGCTGATGAAGATGTTCGCCGGTTTGATGTCGCGGTGGACGATGTTCGCGCTGTGGGCGGCGTCGAGGGCGTCGGCGATCTGGATGCCAAGGCGCAGCACCGTAGGGAGTCCGAGCGGACCGGCCGCGAGCCGGTCCTTCAGGGTCGTGCCCTCCAGGTACTCCATGACGATGAACGGCCGCCCGTCCTGCTCGCCGATGTCGTGGATGGTGCAGATGTGTGGATGGTTGAGCGCCGAGGCGGCGCGCGCTTCACGCTGAAACCGGCTCAGTGCCTCGGCATCACTTGCCAGATCGTCGGTGACGAACTTCAGCGCCACGGGACGGTGCAGCCGCGAGTCCTCGGCCTTGTACACGACGCCCATCCCGCCGCCGCCGAGCCGCTCGACCACCCGATAGTGCGAGAGCGTCTGACCGATCAGCGGATCGCCGCCTGCCCTGAGCGAAGTCGAAGGGTCGGCCATTCCGTCGTCGGCGCTGCGCCCGCCGGCCAGCCCGCGTGCGGCGAGATCGATCGCCGGCGCGTCGAGGAACCCGCCGGCACGGTCGTGCGCGGCGAGCAGCGAGCGGACGTCGCGTTCGAGCGGGTCGTCGCCCCCGCAAGCGTTCCGCAGAAAGCCATCGCGCTCCGCCGGGGGAACGTCGAGCGCGGACTGCAACAGCTTATCGACCTGGTTCCAGCGGTCGCCGTCCATTGCCATCCTCGCCGGTCAACTCGCGATACAGCCAGGCATTGGCGCTTCTCGACTCGCGCACGCGGCATTATATCGGTCTTCTCCGTTTCTTCGCCTGATAGCTCTTCCCGGGGTTCTGCGCCTATTTCGGTAGAGCCCGAGGCTGGTGGAATGGCCGGGCGAAGGAGCTATCCATATGGTGAAGAACATCGTCGAAACACTGCTGCTCACCGGCACACTCGCGCTCGCGGCGACCGGGATGCAGGCCCAATCCATCGCGCAACCTGGTCACAGTCAGGAGCGGCAGGACCCGAGGAGCGACGAACACAGCAAGCCGGGGCAACCGTGGGGCATCGTCGGCTCCTGGTTTGGCACCACCGCCACCGGCATCAGACAACTCATCACGTTCCATGCCGATGGCACCGTCCTCCGCTCGGTGCCAGGCGAAGTCAGCACCGACCCCGCACGTCCGCCACACACCGCGGCCCATGGCGTCTGGCGCTACCTTGGCAAAGGGCGGTTCGGCGTGACGCTGTGGGATCTCTTCTACGACGTCAACACGGCCCAGCCGCTTCGCTACAACAGGCTCCGCCTCGAGATGACGCTGGGCGATGACCGCGATAGCGCCAGCGCGATGGCGACGGTGGAAACCATCGATCTGCAAGGTGTTGTGGTGGGGTCGCGCACGGGCAGCGCCAACTTCGTTCGCATCCAATTCGAGCCGTTCCAGTAGGCCGCGGTCGCCACGGCGGTGTGTGCATCGACCTCGCCACGCTTACGGCAGTCGTGCGTATTCGGCCCGAGCGTCCGTGAGAACCGGAAGGTCCGGGTCGGCGTCCTTCCACAGAGTGAAGAGATCGCTGTAGGCACTCTTTGCCTTCGCCGTGTCGCCGGCCAGCGCGAGCGCTCGTGCCAGCTGCAGGCGCGCCAGCGCGTCCATCGGATCGAACAGGACGATGCTCCGGTGATCGAGAATCCGCTGGAACTCGGCGGCGGCTGCGGCGGGCTGCCGGGCCGCGAGGTAGGCAACCCCGCGCACGTAGATCGGGTACAGGGCGCCGAAGCGCTGAATGAAGCCGACGCCTCCGGTATGGAGGTCGTAGCGCGAGGCGACCTGCAGCGCCTGAATGGCTGCGGCCGGATCGCCGGCGTTCAGCGAAAACAGGGCCCGGAGCGTCGGCAGATACATGAACTGAACGAACGTATCCTCCGGATACTCGCGGGCGAGATCCTCAGCGAGGGCGCGCGCCTGCGGCAGACGATCTGAAAGGGCGAGCGCGAACGCCGTGGCGTAGTCGACGTTGCGGCCTTTTCCGAGCGCCAGCGCCTTGCTGGCGCTCTGTCGGGCGGCGGGCGCATTGCCGTAGAACGCCTCCCACACGGCTCGGCCTGCCTCGAACAGGGCGGCCCGCTCGCGACGACCCGAGCGCTCCGCGAGCTCAACCGGGACCGTGGACGTTCGTCTCGCGTCCTGCAGGCGGCCGGACCGAGCCAGGGCAAGGGCTTCCAACTGCGGAATCAGATCGTCGAGGCCGCGGCTGTTCCTGGCGGCCGTACCGGTTCGTTCGAGTTCCTCGTCGTCCCCCTTCAAGAAAGCGACGGCATATGGAATCAACCGCAGATCGGGCGATTGCAGCTTACGCTCGGCGGCCCGACGGACGGTCAGCAGCGCATCGTCGAGGCGATTGAGGAACAGTTCGTTGAATGCCTTGCTGCCATAGGTGGGGGTCGAGTCCGGGTCCAAAGCCAGGGTTTCTTCGCTCTTGGCGATCGCCAGCTCGTGTTGTCCGGTGCTGGTCAGCGCCAGGCCGGCCATCAACGAACGGGCTCGCGCGTCGCGGGGATAGCTTTCGGCCCACGTCTCCAGTGTCCGTCGTTCGCGCTCCAGGTTGCCGGTGACATCGCGGTCGTACAGCGTTTCGATGTTGAGGCGCTCGACGTCGCTGGCGCGATGGCGCAGCTCGTAGGCTTTCTGCAGGCTCTGTCGCCCCAGCGCCGACTCGCCCAGCGTGCTGTAGCCGAACCCGACTTGCGCATGAGCCAGGGCGAACTCGGGATCGATGGCGATCGCGCGCTGGTAGTGGGGCAGCCGTCTGTCCCAGCTGAAATCCGCCAGGTCGTGTCCGGCGCTGAAGGCCTGCAGCGCTTCGAGCGAGGGCGTCGTCGCTGCCGCGAGAGGCGTCGAATGTTTCTCGATGGTAGCGAGCGATTCCCCGACCCTCGTTCGGAAGCGCGTGGCAATCTGACTGAGGGTGTTCAGGACCTCTTCTTTCCGGGCCGCTTGTGCCTGCTCGTCGGCGAGGACGTCGCCGGTCGTGCACTGCGTCGCGCGCAGGCCGAGAACGTACTGGCTGCCGAGCGTCGCGATTGAGCCTTCGAGTACCGCCGCGCTGCCAGTTCGGACGCAGACGCCCCGGGCGACCTCGGGAGTCAGCCTGGCCTCCGCCGGTTGATTCATCAACGCCAAGGTCCCGCGGATACGTTGATCCGAGATGAGGCTCAGGAACGGCGACTGCTGGAGCTGCACCGCCAGACCCTGGCGCAGCGTGTCGTCGAACACCGGATCGCCGGTCGTGTTGGTGAACTCGGCGAGGACGATCGTGTCCTTGTCGGTCAGCGTCGCCGCCCGAGGCGCGAAGACGTACGCGCCGACGAGGACGGCCGCGGCCAGGCCGGCAGCCACGACGAGGCGCCCGCGCGTCCGACTGGGCACCGGAGGTCCACTGGCGACCACCGGGCTCGATCCGCTCGTCAGGCGCTCGAGATCGGCGCGCAGGTCGGCGGCGTGCTGATAGCGGAGACCTGGATCCGTCTCCAGGCACTTCGACACGACGCGTTCCAGCTCGGGAGCATCCTCGATGCGCAGCTGGACGCCCGGCGCCGGCCGCGTGCCCCTGGCCATCTCGTACAGCACCAGGCCGAAGCTCCAGATGTCTGCGCGGTGATCCACGGCGTCGCCCCGGGCCTGCTCCGGCGCCATGTAGGCGACGGTGCCCATGACGACGCCCGGGCGCGTGCGGGCCATCGTGGTCAGATCCGCATGCGGTGCGGCCGGCCCACTCCTGGCGAGGCCGAAGTCGAGGAGCTTGGCGTGCCCGCGCGAGGTGATGAAGATGTTCGCCGGTTTGATGTCGCGGTGGACGATGTTCGCGCTGTGGGCGGCGTCGAGGGCGTCGGCGATCTGGATGCCAAGGCGCAGCACCGTCCCGAGTGCGAGGGGACCAGACGACAGTCGGTCCTTCAGCGTCGCGCCCTCGAGATACTCCATGGCGATGAACGCGCGTCCGTCCTGCTCGCCGATGTCGTAGATGGTGCAGATGTGGGGATGGTTGAGTGCCGACGCGGTGCGCGCTTCCCGCTGGAAGCGGCTCAGGGCCTCGGCGTCACTCGCCAGGTCGTCGGTGACGAACTTGAGCGCCACGGGACGGTGCAGCCGCGAGTCCTCGGCCCTGTAGACCACGCCCATCCCGCCGCCACCGAGCCGCTCGACGACCCGATAGTGCGAGAGCTTCTGACCGATCAACGGATCGCCGGCGCCGGGGCGGCCGTCGGCGCTGCGCCCGCCGGCCAGCGCGCGTGCGGCGAGATCGATCGCCGGCGCGGCGAGGAACCCGTCGGCACGGTCGTGGGCGGCGAGCAGCGACCGGACGTCGCCTTCCAGGCCGCGGTCGCCGCCGCAGGCGTCGCGAAGATAGCCGTCGCGCTCGGCCGCGGGAACGTCGAGCGCGGATTGCAGCAGCCGGTCGACGCGGGTCCAGCGCTCGGTGTCCCTCGGCGATCGGCCGGGTTGCGGCGGTGTCGGCATGCTCACGGCAGTCGCGCGTGCTCCGACCGCGCCTCCCTGAGGACCGTCAGTTCCGGGTCGGCGTCCTTCCACAGCGTGAAGAGGTCGCCGTAGACGAGCTTCGCCTTCGCGGGGTCGCCGGCGAGCGCCAGCGCCCGCGCCAGCTGCAGGCGTGCAAACGCGTCGATGGGATCGACGAGGACGATGCCGCGATGTTCGACGATCCGCTGGAACTCGGCGGCGGCCTGTGCCGGCTGCCGCGCCGCCAGGTAGGCCAGACCGCGAACGTAGATCGGATACAGCTTGCCGAAATGCGCGTTGAAGCCGATGCCGCCCAGGGCGAGATCGAAGCGGGAGGCCGTCTCCATCGACCGAATCGCCGCTGCCGCATCACGGGCCTCCAGGGCGAACAGGGCGCGAAGCGTCGGCAGGTACATGAACTGCACCGACGTGTCCTCCGGATAGTCGCGGGCCAGCTGGTCGGCGAGCGCGCGCGCCCGTGACACGTCACCGGACACGGCCAGCGCGAAGGCGGCCGCATAGTCGACCTCGCGGCCCCGGCCGAGCGCGAGCGTCTCGGTGGCCTTCTGTCGGGCTGCCGCCTGATTGCCGTAGAGCGCCTCCCACACCGCGGTGGCCGATTCGAATAACGCCGCCCGTTCGAGTTTGCGAGACTGCTTCGCGATGGCGGCGGCAGTCGCGGATGTCCGCCTGGCATCCTGGAGCCGGGCGGCGCCCGCCAGGCGCAGCGCTTCGAGATGCGAGATCAAGTCTTCGGTCGAGCGGCTGGCTCGAGCCTTCGCGGCCTGCTGGGCCACGCCCTCGCCATCGCCGTGCAAGAACGCGATGAAGTAGCGAATCACGGCAAACTCAGAGTCCAGCTTGAGCTCTTCGGCCCGACGGATGGTCGCTTCGACCGCGTCCAGTCGATTCAGGTGAAGTTCCGCGTACGCCTTGCTGTTGGTCGAAGCGGCGGAGCCACCCTCGGGATCACGTGCCATCGACCGGTCGGCCGCGGCGACCGACTCCTCGTATCGGCCGGTGCTCCGCGTGGCGAAGCCGGCCAGCAATCCGTGCGGAATGCTATCGCGCGGGTAGCTCTGCGCCCACGCGTCCAGCGTCTCCATCTCCCGGTCCATGTTGCCGGTCACCTGCCGGTCGTACACCGTCTCGATGAAAAATCGCTCGGCGTCGCTGGCGCGATGACGCAACTGATACGCCTTGATCGTGCTCTGCCGCGACAGCGCCGACTCGCCCTCGTTGCTGTAGAAGATCCCGAGCTGGGCATGCGCGAGCGCGAAGTCGGGGTCGAGCGCGATGGCACGCTCGAACAGCGGTTGGGCCCGCCCACGGCCGGATGACCCGTACACCTGCCTGGCGGTGGTGAAGGCTTTCAAGGCGTCCAGGGACGCCGTGGTCGCTTCCTGCAGCGGTCTGGAGTATTTCTCGATGGTGGCGACCGATTCGCCGAGCCGCTCACGGACCTGGGTGGCCATCTCACTCAGGGAGCCAAGAACATCCTCCTTGCGCGCGACCTGCGCCTGCTCGTCGGCGAGAATGTCGCCGGTGGAGCAGTTTCTCGCCCGCAGGGAGAGGATGTACTGACTACCCAGGCTGCCGATCGATCCATCGAGCACCACGGCGCTGGCAGTCCGGGCGCACACACCGTGGGCGATCTCCGGCGTCAGCCGCGCGTCCGGCGGCTGCTGCATCAGCGCCAGCGTCTTCACGATGCGCGCGTCCGACACCAGGCTGAGAAACGGAGACTGCTGGAGCTGGGCCGCGAGCCCCTGGCGTAGCGTGCCATCGAATACCGGGTCGCCGGTCGTGTTGGCGAATTCGGCGAGCACGAGGGTGTCCTTGTCGGTCAGCGTCGCCGCCCGCGGCGCGAAGACGTAGGCGCCGACGAAGACTGCCGCGGCCAGGCCGGCAGCCACGACGAGGTACCGGCGCATCCGACCGGGCCCCTGAGGTGTGGTGGCGGCCGCTGAGCTCGGTCCACTCGTCAGGCGCCCGAGATCGGTGCGCAGGTCGGCGGCGTGCCGATACCGAAGCTGGGGATCCGTCTCCAGGCACTTCGAGATGACGCGTTCCAGATCGGGCGAGTGCTCGACCCGCAGCTGAACGGCAGGTGCCGGCCGCGTGCCCATGGCCATTTCGTACAGCACCAGGCCGACGCTGTAGAGGTCGGCGCGGTGATCGACCGTCCCGCCGCGCGCCTGCTCAGGCGCCATGTAGGCGACCGTGCCCATCACGACACCCTGCATCGTCCCGGCCGCGGTCGTGACGTCTGCCTGGGGTGAGATGGCTGGGCCCAGCTTCGCCAGACCGAAGTCGAGGAGCTTGGCATGCCCGCGCGCGGTGATGAATATGTTCGCCGGCTTGATGTCGCGGTGGATGATGTTCGCGCTGTGAGCGACGTCGAGGGCGTCGGCGATCTGGACCCCGAGCCGCAGCACCGTCTCGAGTGCAAGGGGACCGGCTGCGAGTCGATCCTTCAGCGTCTCGCCTTCGAGATACTCCATGGCGATGAACGCGCGTCCGTTCTGCTCGCCGATGTCGTAGATGGTGCAGATGTGTGGATGGTTGAGTGCCGAGGCGGTGCGTGCTTCACGCTGAAAGCGGCTCAGGGCCTCGGCGTCACTCGCCAGATCGCCGGCGACGAACTTCAGCGCCACAGGACGGTGCAGCCGCCCATCCTCGGCTTTGTAGACCACGCCCATCCCGCCGCCGCCGAGCCTGCCGACGATGCGGTAGTGCGAGAACGTCTGGCCGATCAGCGGATCGCCGCTTGCCCTGAGCGAAGTCGACGGGGCGGCCCGGCCGTCCTTGGCGTCCGGCTCGCCGGCGAGCCCCCGCGCGGCAAGGTCGATCGCCGGGGCGTCGAGGAATCCGTCGGCACGGTCGTGTGCAGCGAGCAGCGAGCGGACGTCGCGTTCGAGCGGACCGTCGCCGCCGCAGGCGTTCCGTAGAAAGACATCGCGCTCCGCCGGGGGAACGTCGAGGGCGGACTGCAGCAGCCTATCGACCTGGTGCCAGCGGTCGCCGTCCATTGCCATCCTCGCCGGTCAGCTCGCGGTACAGCCAGGCCTTGGCGCTCTTCCACTCGCGCATCACGGTGATCGGCGAGACGCGCAGCACGTCGGCGGTGTCCTCGACACTCAGGCCGCCGAAGAAGCGCAGCTCGACGACCTTCGCCTTGCGCGGCGCCCGCGCCGCCAGGGCGTTCAGGGCGTCGTCCAGGAACCCGAAGTCGTCGCAGCGATCGGGGCAGAGCAGCGCCTCGGCATCGAGCGAGACATGCGGTGCGTTCGCGCCCCGCTTGGCGTTGCGCCGCCGCGCGTGATCGACGAGGATGCGGCGGATGGCCTGCGCCGCCGCCGCCATGAAATGCGCCCGGTTCTGCCACTGCATGCGCTTGTAGTCGACCAGCCGCAGATAGGCTTCGTTGACGAGCGCGGTCGTCTGCAGGCTGTGGCCGGCCCGCTCGCGCTTCAGGTAGTAGTGCGCCAGACGGTGGAGCTCGCCGTAGACGATCGGGGTGAGCCGGGCGAGCGCCTGCTGGTCGCCTGCGGTCCATGCCCGAAGCAGCGCGCTGACGTCGTCTGGAGCCGTGTCGCTCGTGCTCATGCGCTCAGGCATGGTCGCCGATGGCGTCATCATACGTGAGCTTCGCCGTTTCTTCGACTGATAGCTCCCGGCCGGCTTCTGCGCCTATTTCCGTAGAACCTGCGTGCGTCGCATCACCTCCATTGGCCGAGGCCGGTCGACTATACTGCGCCCGCCTCTGTCCAGCCGTCCCGTGGCCGTGATCGGCCCAACGCGAGGTGGCCCCGGCGATCTGGCTGTGTTCCTGGATCGACGTCTGCCACAGGAGGGAGTGACGATGCGCCGACGCCTCAGCGTGGTGGCCGTGCTGGTGTTCCTGACGGCGGGACCCGTGGACGCGCAGATCGCCAGTGAAGGCACGGTGCGGGGTGTGGTCCGCGACGCTGGCGGCGGGGTGCTGCCCGGGGTCACTGTGACCGCGGTGAGCGCGACCATCCCGGGCACGCATGTCAGTGTCACCGAGTCCGACGGCACCTATCGCCTCCTGAACCTGCCGCCCGCCGTCTTCGACGTCGTCGCCGAGCTGGCGGGTTTCACCAAGTATGCGCAGCAACGCGTCGAGGTCCGGGCCGGGCTCAACCTCACCCTCGACATCGTCCTTGCGGTCGGCAGCGTCGAAGAGACCATCGTCGTCAGCGGCGCGCCGCCATTGCTCGAATCGCACAAGCCGATTCAGGCCGTCAACGTCGCCGGCGATTTCCAGCGCCTGCTGCCGCTGTCGACCCGACGCGACCTCACCGACGCTCTCGAGGTGACTCCGGGGGTGACGGCCCGCAACCTCATTGCCAACAACGGCACCCAGACCTACATGCTGCGCGGCACCGATGTCGAGCAGCACGTGGTGCTGATCGACGGCGCCGACATGGCGTCGTCCCGTCAAGGACGCATGGAGATCGTCAGGCTTCCCACCAACGCCATCGCGGATTCCCAGGTGCGGACCGGCGGTGCCGATGCGTCGGCGCCGGCGGGGCTGGGCGTGGTGTTCAACGTGACGACGAGGGTCGGGACCAACCGGCTGGCAGGGTCGGCAGGAGTCCATCATCAGAATCGCGGCTGGAACGCCGACAACGACCCGCTCGGTGTGCCGGCGATTGCCGAAACCACGGACCTCGAGGCAGCGCTTGGCGGGCCGATTCGGCGCGATCGCGCGTGGTTCTTCGCGTCGTATTTCTACCTCCACCGCAACAGTCAGATCTCACGCACCCCGACCCAGTTGAACAACCTCCGAGGGTCGATCCCCGGGTGGGAGCCGTTCGACAACCGCAGCCGGCACCATACGGGATTCGTCAAGGTCAACGCCCAGCTGCGCGCTCGACATCAGCTGCACGGATTCTTCCTGAAACCGCACGGCTTCGAGGAGCCCAGTGCGTCCACGGACAGCCGCCGCTTCAGCAACAGCGGCACGACGGGCAACGGCGCCGCCGCACGGCTCTTCTCGGCGTGGACCAACACGCTGACGACGACCGTCGGCGCCTCGTTCAACACGTTCGGCGGCAGAACGTCGCTCGCGGCCTTCAAGGGCCTCGACTACGGCGGCCCGCGGGTGCGCATCTACGACTCGGTCGCCACGTCGGCGGGACGGCTGGTCGGCAACGGCCTGGTCGCCACTGTTGGCAACAACCAGAGCTTCAACGTCACGCCGTCGAGCAAGCTCACCGTGCAGGCCGACGTGAACTGGTACCGCGCGGGCTGGTTGGGCTCTCATGAGTTCCAGGCGGGGGCTTTTCTCCAGCCGGTGATGCGGTTGAGCACCGAAGCGAACTACCTGAATGGCGGCTTCACCCTCGAGGATGTTCGACTGCGCGTCCCGGGAGATCCGTTCTCGGGCTACATCCCCTTCCATCGTCAGTTCGTCGATCCAACCCGGTTGGTATTCACCACTGAAAAGAGAAATTCCCAGAACTACGCCGTCTACGTCCAGGACGCCTGGAAGCCGGTGCCGCGATTGACCCTCGTCGGTGGTCTGCGCGTCGAGCGCGTGGTCGACGATGACGACCTGTTCGGCGTGCGGACGCAGTCGAGTCTGGAGGTCGGCCCGCGGGTGGGTGCGGTCTACGCCGTGACGGCCGACAGCCGGAACATCGTCCACGGGAGCTTCAGCCGCCTTGCCGCCAAGCCGGAGTGGCTGTACCTGCCGACCTTGGGGGGTGGCTTCTTCGGGGGTGGCGTCACGGTGACGACGACCGACACCTACGACACCCGTGGCGACGGGAGCTTTGCGACCGTGCTGGTGACGCCCGCCCAGACCCAGGTGGCGGCCAACCGGCGCGTCGATCCGGACCGGCATCAGCCGTTCACCGACGAGATCCTGCTCGGCTATCGGCGCCAGCTGCCCGGCCAGATCAGCCTGGACGCGACCTTCATCCGGCGTGCTTACAAGGACATGCCCGCCCAGATCGACGTCAACGGCATCTATACGGACGGCGTGTTTCGCGGCTACGCGGACGAGTCCCAGAACGCCATCCTGCTCCAGACCAACAACGTGTGGAACACGCCGATCTACACGGGGGTGGAGGTCATCGGCGCTCAGCGGACGGGCCGTTCGCAGTTCATCGTCGGCTACACGCGCGGCTTCCAGCACCTCGACGGGACGTGGCAACCGAACGACCCGGCGGCGTTCATCCAAACCACGGCGTTCGCCAACAATCGCGGCATCGGCTCGATCCGTGGCGGCGAAAACAACAGCCTGTCGGGCACGTCGCTGTCGCGCAACCCGATGTGGATCAAGCACGCGCTGCGTCTCGCCGGCTCGTACAACGCACCGTGGGGGCTCACGCTCTCCAGCAACCTGAACGTCTTCTCGGGACCGTACACCGGCCCGATCGTTACCCTCCTGGCAGCGCCCGACCCGCAGTTCGGTCCGCCGACGCTGGTCCTGTCGAACGGGCGGACCGTGTCGAACCCCTTGGCGACGACCGTCCGGTTCGCGTACGCCACGCGCGGCGAGGGGCAGCGGCAGGCGCCCAGCCTGGCGCAGTGGAACGCGCGCGTCGGCCGGCGGTTCGCGCTCGGCGGCCGGAAGCTCGATATCGCCCTCAGCGTGCTGAACATCACCAACCGCGACGCGTTGCAGGAATTCCTGGGCGGCGACGGGGTCAATACCGGCAGCAACCTGATCGGCAGTGCAGCTTTCGCCTACGCGCCCGACGGCACGTTCCGCGGGCAGAACCGCCAGGCCGCCCGTGCGGCGCAGTTGTCGCTGCAGTTCGAGTTCTAACGGTTAGCGTCGGGGCGCGCGCCACTCGATCACTCCGAGGGTGCCCAGCGCCAGAAGGGGAGGTCGACGTCGTCACCGACGGCGAGCCTGGGGACTCTTCCCCGCGTCGGCGCGGGAATGTTCCCGGTTGCCCGCCGCAGGCCCCGCCGGCGCGCCGTAGGGCGACGGCAGTGTTGTTGCAGGCAGTGGCGTTCAGAGTTGGGAGGCGGGCGATGACTGGCATCCTTCGAGTGGGCGGGGTAGTCGCGCTGATGTGGTTGGCTGCCCCGGTGGCTGACGCGCGGGCCCAGGACAAGGGCGCAGCGGTGTTCGCCGCCCAGCGGTGCTCGCTATGCCATTCGCTTGACGGCCAGGGCAACGCGAAGGGGCCGCTCGACGGGGTCGGGACCAAACTCAGCGCCGACGACATCCGCAAGTGGATCGTCACGCCGGCCGACATGGCGGCGGCGGCGAAAGCCATCAGGAAACCGGCAATGCGGGCTTTTCCCAGCTTGCCCAAGGAGGATCTGGACGCCTTGGTCACGTTTCTCGCCGCCAAGAAGAAGGTGTAGTGGATTCGCGAAAGAGGCCGATCGTGAGACTACGCTCCGTCACGTTGTTGAACGTCGCGGCCGCGTTGCTGTTCGCCGGCACTCTGGCCGCGACCGCGGTCAAGACCGCGGCGGTCGCGCCGCCGCCGTCCAGCGACGGCCCGGCCGCCCCCCCCGCCGCACAGACGGCGCCGGCCACCCCCCAGCCTGGGTATATCGGCGCCGAGGCTTGCGCCACCTGCCACGAAGGCTACGAGGCGTCGATCAAGGCCACCAAACACGGTCAAGCGAAGGACCCGCGATCGCCCTGGGCCGCGCAGGGGTGCGAAAGCTGCCACGGGCCGGGGGAGGCCCACGCCAGCGATCCCGAGAAGGTCAAGCCCCGCCAGTTCGACCGGATCGCCGCCAGTGAGGTGACCGACACCTGCGTCACCTGCCACAACCGCGGCACCCATGCGCTGTGGAAAGGCAGTCAGCATGAATCGCGCAACGTCTCGTGCGTGAGCTGCCACAGCGTCCACAAGCCCAAGTCGGCGGAGTTCGCAGCTCAAAGCAGTCAATCAGCAGCAGCAGTGCATGACCTGCCATCGCGACAAGGTGGCGAAGCTCGACCGCTCGGGACACATGCCGGTGCGCGAGGGCAAGATGGAATGCACGTCGTGTCACAACCCGCACGGCTCGACCAACGTGCGCCTGCTCAAGGCCGGCAACACCGTCAACGAGTCGTGCGCGAGCTGCCACGCCGAGAAGCGCGGCCCGTTCCTGTTCGAGCACGCCGGGATCAACGGCGAGAGCTGCGCGACCTGTCACGACCCGCACGGCTCGAACAACGATCGCATGCTGGTGGCCAAGCTGCCGTTCCTCTGTCAGCGCTGCCACAATCACACGCGCCACCCCTCGACGATCTACGACAACCGAGTCCTGCAGACCAGCAACCGGCTGTTCAGTCGCAGCTGCGTGACCTGTCACGCGGCCATCCATGGGTCCAATCACCCCGCGGGCGCGACCTTCCTGCGGCAGTAGGGGAGATGGCCATGCGTCACACACTCACGACCGCCGCGACGCTCGTCCTGCTCACCGCAGTGAGCGCATCGGCGCAGACCCCCCCGACGCTGCCGGCCCGCACCGACCCGGTCGAGGTCGGCCGCAGCGAGATGAGCGGCAAGCTGTACGGCACGATCGACTTCGGCGCCCGGTTGAACGAAACCGACGGCGACCAGGCTCGATTCCAGCGCTACCGCGACTTGCGGCCCGGCATCTACGGCAACAACGCGCTGATCGGTCGGCGCACCGAAGAGTGGAACCTCGAAGGCCAGGCGTGGAACGCCGGCTACCGCGACCAGCGGTATCAGGTCGACTTCCAGCGGGTCGGGCGCCTGTCGGTGTCGTTCTTGTGGGATCAGATTCCCATGTTCATCAGCCGCGACACCCGCACGCTGTACACCGCGTCGTCGGCCGGGGTCTTCCGGCTCGAAGACGGCCTGCAGCAGGAGATCCAGGCAGGAACGAAGACGCTGCGGAACTTCGACGACCAGGCCGTTCGTTTCGACGTCCGGACGCTGCGCAAGATCGGCCAGGCCGATATCGTCTTCAACGTCGATCGGTCCACCGACGTGCTGGTCAAGGTGAGGAACACCACCCGCGAGGGCGCGATTCCGTTCGGCGGGACGTTCGGCTTCAACAACGCCGTCGAGTTGCCGGTGCCGATCGATACGCGGACCACCGACATCCAGACGGCGCTCGAGTGGGCCAACACCAGGGGCCTGCTGCGCGTCGGCTGGGATGGCTCGGCGTTCCACAATTCCGTCGAGAGCGTCACCTGGGACAACCCGCTGCGCTTCGGGCCCGATCTCGCGGCGACGCCGTCACAGGGGCGGATGGCGCTGTGGCCAGGCAACACCCTCAACTACCTGCACGGCACCGGATCGATGACTCTGCCGGCGCGCGGGCGGCTGACCGGCTATCTGGCGGTGGGACAGGGGCGCAGCAACCAGGATCTGCTGCCCTTCACCATCAACACCGCGATTGCCCCGATCGCGCTGGCGCGGCCGACCGCCGACGCCACCCACCAGATGACCATCGCGCAGCTGACCTTCGCTGCCCGGCCGGCCCGTCTGCTGTCGTTCAACGCGAAGTACCGCTACGCCGACGTCGACGTGCAGACGCCAATCTTCGACCGCCCAGGCGGCACGGTCGCCTACGACTCGAGCTTCCAGGCGGTCGCCGGCTCGTCGCAGTACCACAGCGTGAAGCGTTCGACGTTCGACGCCGATGGCGCGTTCCAGGTCGTGCCGTCGACGTCGATCAAGGTGGGCTTCAGCCACCTGGGTACCGATTACACGAGCCGCATCTGGGAAAGCACCGCCGAGAATGTCTTCCGGCTGTCGGTCGACACCACCGGCAACCAGTACGTGATGCTGCGCGGCGTCTACGAGAACCGGCAGCGCGAGGGCGACGGCTTCGAGGCCGGGGCCCTGGAAGAAGTCGGCGAGCTGGCCGGGCTGCGTCACTACGACATCGCCGATCGCGACCGGCAGCGGTTGACGCTGATCGCCAACGTGACGCCGGGGGGCATCTTCGGCTTGACCGCCTCGGCCGGCATCGGGCGCGACGAGTATCCCGACAGCACCCACGGCCTGCTGTCGTTCGACTCCGATCAGTACTCGGCCGGCGTCAGTGTGGTTCCCGACGATCGCTACAGCCTGACCACCAGCTACGGCTGGGAGCGCTACCGTTCCCTCCAGCGATCCCGCAACGCGACTTCCGCCGCTGAACAGGCCAATCCCATCCGCGACTGGACCACCGATTTCACCGGCAAGGTGCACTTCCTCGAGGCGGCCCTCGACATCGCCGAAGCCATCGAGCGGACGACCGTCCGCCTCTCGGTGGACTGGAACCGGTCGAACGACACCTATCTCTACGGTCTGGTCGCCGGCTCCCCGCTGGCCGTGCCCGAGCAGCTGCCGCCCGTGAAGAACGAGCTGCTGCGCTCGGAGATCGACCTGAGCTACGAGCTGTCGCGGAATCTCAGGCTCGGCGTCGCCTACTGGTTCGACGACTACAACGTGCAGGATTTCGCGCTCGGACCGACGACCCTCACCGGCATCGCGTTCCCGCCGGTGCAGGAGGGCGCTCCGGTGGCTGCCACCAACGCGCTGCTGCTCGGCTATCTCTATCGTCCCTACACGGCCCACGCCGGCTTCGTCCGGCTCACCTATGGGTGGTGACGGCAGGCTTCCAGTCGGAGGTCCGGACGTGGTGGCTTCGCCTCGACGGTCGTTCCTGGACACGGTGCTCGGTTTCGGGTTCGTCTCGACCGCCCTGTCGGTCTTCTACCCGGTCTGGCGGTACGTGATTCCGCCGGCCACCGCCGAGCCGGCCACCGACAGCGTCGTCGCCGGCAAGGCCGCCGAGTTCAAGCCCAACACCGGCGCGGTCGTCAAGTTCGGCACCAAGCCGGCCATCCTGGTGCGGACGAGCGACGGGCAGTTCAAGGCGTTCACCGCCGTCTGCACCCACCTCGACTGCACCGTGCAGTACCAGGCCGACACGTCGCAGATCTGGTGCGCCTGCCACAACGGGCTGTACGACCTGTCCGGCAACGTCGTCTCGGGGCCGCCGCCCCGGCCCCTCGATGCGTTCGCGGTCAATCTGCGCGGCGAGCCCGGCCACGAAGACGTCGTGATCTCGCGGACCTGAACGCCCTGGAGCGCCATGACCGAGCGCGTCTACGCATGGCTCGACGAGCGGCTCGACCTCAGCGCGCTTCGCGCGTTCGTGGCCGAGAAGAGCGTGCCCGTGCACCGGCACAGCGTCTGGTATTTCATGGGCGGCATCACGCTGTTCCTGGTGGGCGTCCAGGTGGCCACCGGCATCCTGCTGCTGCTCTACTACCGGCCGAGCGCCAGCGAGGCCTACGAGAGCGTCAAGTTCATCGTCAGCCAGGTGCCAGTTCGGCTGGCTGATCCGCAACGTGCACAGCTGGTCGGCCAACCTGCTCATCCTGATGGCGTTCGTTCACCTGTTCAGCACGTTCTTCCTCCGCGCCTATCGCAAGCCGCGCGAGTTGACGTGGATCACCGGCGTGCTGCTGCTCTTCGTCATGATGGGCTTCGGCTTCAGCGGCTACCTCCTGCCGTGGAACGAGCTGGCGTTCTTCGCGACCAAGGTCGGCACCGGCATCGCCGGCGCCGTGCCGGTCGTCGGCGACTTCCTGGTCCGCTTCCTGCGCGGCGGCGACGACGTGACCGGCGCGACGCTGACGCGCTTCTACGGGCATCCACGTCGCGATCCTTCCGGCGATCACCACCGTCCTGCTCGGGTCTGCACCTGCTGCTCATCCAGCGTCAGGGCATGAGCGTGCCGCCGAGCGTCGAGAGCGCGGGAGAAGGCCGGCGAGACGCATCCCGCAGGAGCCGTTCTTCCCCAACTACGTGCTGCACGACGTGATGTGGTGGTACGTCGCGCTGGCGGTGCTGGCAGCGCTGGCGCTGTTCCTGCCCTGGGAGCTGGGCAAGAAGGCCGACGCGTTCGCGGCCGTGCCGGCTGGCATCCGGCCGGAGTGGTACTTCCTGGCGATGTTCCAGACGCTGAAGCTGATTCCGGCCACGTGCTCGGGATCGAGGGCGAGATGCTGGGCGTCCTGGGGTTCGGCCTGGCTGCCGGGCTGATTGTCGTGGTGCCGTTCCTCGACCCGGGAGCGGCCGCCGGGCGCCCCAACCGGCTCATCACTGCTGCGGGGGTCCTCGCGGTGATTTATCTCATCGTCTTCACCATCTATGGCTATGTCGCCGCATAGACACGCGAACCATCCGGCGGGTCGTTGGTCGCCTGCGCGGCGACTGTGCGTGGCCGCGGCGATGTGGGCGGCCGTGGCGTGGGCGACTCCAGCCGGCGCCCAGACGGCACCGGTGTCGTCGTGCCAGACTTGCCATCGCGACCAGACCGCGGCGCATCTCGCGGCGCCGGCCCGCGACTTCGCCGCCACCGACGTCCACCGCGACCGGGGCTTCAGCTGCGTCGATTGCCACGGCGGCGACGCCAGCGAGCCCGACAAGCTGAAGGCGAAGGCGGCGCCGACGGGCTTCCGCGGCAAGCCTGAGGGCCAGGCGGTCATCGCCGTCTGCTCGCGTTGCCACAGCGACGCGGCGCTGATGCGGAAGTACGCCCCGAAGCAGCGCGTCGACCAGGCGACCGAGTACGCCACCAGCGTGCACGGCCAGCGCCTGGCCACGGGCGACACCAACGTCGCCACCTGCGTCAGTTGCCACGGCGCGCACGGCGTGCGGCTGGTCGGCGACGCCCAGTCGCCGGTCTATCCGGCGAACGTCGCGACCACCTGCACCTAGTGCCACGCCGACGCCGAGCGCATGAAGGGCTACACGGCGGCCGACGGCTCTCCGCTGCCGACCGACCAGCGCGCGAAGTACGAGAACAGCGTGCATCACGCGGCCATGACCGAGCGCAATGACTTGTCGGCGCCAACGTGCAACGACTGCCACGGCAATCACGGCGCCGCGCCGCCGGGCGTCGGCGCGGTCGCCAACGTCTGCGGCACCTGCCACACCGTGTTCGCCACCAAGTTCGCGCTGAGCACGCATAGCCAGATCTTCGACCGCGGCTGCGTGGAGTGCCACGGCAACCACGAGATCGCCAAGCCCACCGACGCGATGCTCGGCACCGATGCCACGGCGCTGTGCTCCGCCTGTCACAGCGAGGGCGACAACGGACATCAAGCGCGGCCACGACGATGCGCACCGGGATCGAGACGCTGAAGACCGCGATCGATCGGTCCTCGACCCTGGTCGCGTCGGCCGAGAACGCCGGCATGGACATGGGCGATCAGTCGCTGGCGCTTCGCGAGGCGGGCAACCACCTGACCCTGGCGCGGACCGAGATGCATGCGTTCGACCCGGCGCCGGTGAGCACGATGCTGCAGGAGGGCCTGGCCATCACCGCCAGGGTCGACGCGGCTGGCCAGGTCGCGCTGGACGAAGTGGCCTTCCGCAGGCGCGGCCTGGCCGTGTCGCTCGGTGCCATCCTGCTCGTGGTCGTGGCGCTCGCGTTGAAGGTGCGCCGACTCAAGGCGGCCGCGCGGTAGCCGCCCGTCGCGGCAGCACGCGCCGGGCCAGTCGCTACCTACGTGCGCCGCAACTGCTCGGCGATGAAGGCCTTCACCATCGCCCGGGCGCGGTCGGTCTGCGGGCCCGGCGTGGCCACCCATTCGTGCTCGCTGCCGGCGAAAATCTCGAGCTGGCAGTGTCCGCCGGCAGCGCGGTAGGTGGCCGCGAACCTCTCCTGCACCGCCGGCAGCACGTTGTCGTCGAGCGCGCCCTGCATCAGCAGCAGTGGCGGCAGCGTCACCTTCTCCTTGCGCTCGAGGATGGCCTGCGGGCTGGACTCGTGGATCGACTCCCACGGCACGAAGTAGGTCTTGTGGCTGTCGATCATGCTCTCGCGCTTGTGCCGCACGGCGTTCTCGTAGCGGGCAACGGGATCACTGATCGGCGAGCGCATGGCGACGAAGGCCACGGTGGCATCGACCGGCGGGGCGCCGGTGAGCGGAATCGCGTTGTAGCGCGGGTCGTGCGGACGCATCGCGAGCAGCTGCGCCACATGCCCGCCGCTCGAACTGGCGTAGAGGCCGAGCCGCGCGGCGTCGCCGTTCCAGGTGGGCGCCTGCCATTTCAGCCAGCGCACGCCGTAGTTGGCGTCTTGCACCGACGCCGGATACGGCGCCTCCGGAGCGAGGGTGAGATCGATGGCCACCACCAGCACGCCGCTGGCGGCGATGGCGCGGTCCATCGGTTCTTCGGCCGTCCGGTCCTTGCGGTTCCAGGCGCCGCCGTGGAGGTCGAGGACCACGGGGAACGGCCCGGGCCCTTTCGGACGGTAGACGCGAGCCATCAGCAGGCGTCCGGCGCGGTTGCGGCGCATCTCCACCTCGGTCACGTCGAGGTCGAAGCTGGCGCCAGGGTCGTAGGCCGGGGCGCCGCCTGTGGCCGCGACGCCGCGCCCCGTGCCCAGCAGCGGCACGGCCGCGGCGGCCCAGGCGGAGAGCTTCAGGATGTCCCGACGCGCTGGCGGATAGTGAGTCATGACAGCCTCCTCGTGTAGCGGCGCGTCAGCGCCCCTGCGACGGCGTGGTGCGCACGCGGCGCCAGGTGATTCGCGACACGCTGCCGTTGGCCGCCGGCGGCGGCTGCAGGTACATGGTGTCGCCGTCGATCTCGTAGAAGCGAATCTGATCGACGCCGTTGTTCAACGGATTCAAGTCCGACGTGGTGTGGACGACGATCTTCTTCGCCGCCAGGTCGACGTCGTAGGTGCCGAAGTAGGCGAGATACGAGCTGGCGAGCGCCCGGGCCTCGTCGTCGGTGGCCTTGTCGAGCGGCGTCGCCGGGCGCTGCGGGTTGACGATCTGCACGGTGGTGTAGCCGTTGTCGCTGAAGATGAAGAGGCCCTTCGGCGACGGACCGAACGCGCGCCGCACCTCGCCGCTGGCCGAGGTGGTCTGGTGTGCCACCAGCTCCCAGGTGCCGGCCACGGCCGTGCGCGCCACCGCGTCGTAGGGCGGCTGGGCTGGCGCCGGCGCGACGCGTTCCCAGGTGATCCGGGCGAAGCGCTTCTTGCCGTCCACCACGGTGGTCGGCGTCGTCAGCACCAGTCGCGTGCCCGACAGATCGATGGTGCGGACGAAGTCGCGTTCGCCTGGCACCTGGCTGCCGTCGCGGTGGTGCGTCACCGTGCGGGTGCGCTCGTCGACCGTGAACGTGCCGAAGTAGCTGGTCTGGGTGCGGAGCAGCTCGCGCACCTGGTCCGGCGTGGCGTCGGCGGCGCGCACCTTGGGACGAGTGGCGGGACCGAGCTGGGCCAGCATGTGTCCGTCGGCGGTGTAGGTGATGAGGCCCAACGGCGCACTGCCCAGTGTCGCCGCCGGCGGTTCGCCCTCGCGCACCTGTTCGGTGCCGACCAGGCGCCAGTGGCCGACGAGCTGCGACCGCAGCGGTGGCTGCGCGGTGAGGCCGTGCGGCGCGGCCGCGAGCGCGACGGCCAATCCAACGAGGGCGATCCGGGCTCGGATGGTCATCGGGGCCTCCCAGGCGACCGCGATACTGTCACGCATTGTCATCCGCCTGTAAAGGACGTTAAGGCACGCCGGTTGCTTCTCGGCCCCGGGTCATGCCAGGACTGTCCAATTTCGACCTCCGCCGGCGTCACCGGCTGGCCATGGCGGCCTCGATTGTGGTCGCCGGCATCGTCGCCACCGTCGCGTCGTCGGCGCGCACCTCCGCCGGGGAGCCGTACGCGACGCTGGTGCCCGGCGCCAGCCTGAACTTTCCGAACCACGCCGACTCCAACAGCCCGGCCATCTGGGAGATGGCCGACGGCGAGTGGCGGCTGTCGATGCTCAACTCGGTGGCCGGGACGGCCCAGTTGAGCGCGGGCCGCAGCGTGCAGCGGCTGGCGGCTCAGGGCCCGGTGGCGTTCGCGTCGGCGGCGCCGCACGGCGGCTTCTGGTTCGAGAGCGTGATTCGCGACACCGAGGCCTGGTACGGCTTTTACCACAACGAGCGCGACGGGGTGGTCTGCGCCGGCTCCGGCAAGGTCTGGCCGCGGATCGGCGCGGCGCGATCCGACGACCACGGCCGGTCGTGGATCGACCTCGGGCCGATCCTGGAGACGCCGGCCGACACCACCCGCTGCACCACCAACAACCACTATTTCGTCGGCGGCGTCGGCGACTTCTCGGCGGTGCTCGATCCCGATCGCCTGTTCGTCTACCTCTATTACACCCAGTACATGGAGGATACGGGCCGCACCGGAGTCTCGGCCGCCCGACTGGCCTGGGCCGACCGCGACGCCCCCGCCGGCCGCGTCGACGTCTTCGCCGACGGCGTGTGGCAACCGCCGGCCGCCGTGCAGACCGAGATCGGGGAGTTCGCGCCGGCGCCGGCCGACGACGCGTCGCCCGAGGTGCCCGCGCTCATCGACGACTGGCGCTATCCGCTGGCCTCGCCGATCATGGTCGCCGGCGATCGCTGGGACAACGGCAACAGCGGCGTCAACGTGTTCTGGGGACCGTCGATCCACTGGAACACCTCGATCGAGAGCTACGTGATGCTGCTCAACCAGGCGACGTCGAACGAGTGGAAGCAGGGCGGCGTCTACGTCTCCTTCAATCCCCGGATCGACGAACCCGGTGGCTGGACGGTGCCGGAACGGCTGTTCCAGGGCGGGATCTGGTATCCGCAGGTGATCGGCCTCACCGCCGGGCAGGGGACCGACACGGTGGCCGGACCCTCCGCCCGGTTCTTCCTCGGCGGCCGTTCCGACTACACGATCACCTTCGGGCGCCGCTGATCACGTTCGGCCTCGATTGATCTAGGCTGTCGGCGATGCCGACGGCTGCAGCGTCCGTACCCGTACCTGTCTTCGACGCGGTCGCCGCCTGGGGCATCGGCGGCCTTGCCGTCGGGATGGCCGTGGTCGTTGTCGCGGTCATGGCACGCCGGGATCCGGCCCGCGCTCGAGCCGCGGCGCTCGCTGTCATCGGCTGGATGACGCTGACGGCCGGTGTCTCGCTGTCGGGGCGGCTCAGCCGATTCGACATGGCGCCGCCGCCGATGGCCATCCTCATCGTCCTGGTCTTCGCGCTGGCCTTCGCCGTCGGCCTGGGATCGACCGGCGCACGCCTGGCCCCCGTGGTGCCGGTGGCCACGCTGGTGGGCCTGCAGGCCTTCCGCCTGCCGCTCGAACTGCTGATGCACCGCGCCGCGACGCTCGGCATCATGCCGCCCGAGATGTCGTACTCCGGTTACAACCTCGACATCGTGACCGGCGCCGGGGCCGTCGTCCTGGCGTTGCTGCTGCGCGCTGGCGTCGCCGTGCCTCGGCTGGCGATCTGGATCTGGAACCTCTGGGGGCTGTGGTGCCTGGCCGTGATCACCGTGGTCGCCGTGGCCAGTTCGCCGATGGTGCGTGCCTTCGGCGACGACCCGCGGCACGTGAACACGTGGGTGCTGTTCTTCCCCTATGTCTGGCTGCCCGCCGTGCTGGTGACGACGGCGCTGGCCGGCCACATCGTCCTGACGCGGGCGCTGCTAGAATGGCGCCACCTTCGGGAGGGGGCGGCGCGGTGATCCTGCGGATCTTCTACATCGGGTGCGCCGCCGTCGGGCTGTTCACCCTGGCGCTCCAGCTGCTCCTGTCGGTGCTGGGCATCGGCGATCACGACGCCGCCGACGTGCACGACCTCCACGCCGGCGACCACGGCAGTGGCTTCGGCCTGCTGTCAGTGCGCACGCTCGGCGCGTTCCTCGCGTTCTTCGGCCTGACCGGGTGGTGGCTCACCGCCGCCGGCGTCGGTCCGGTCCCGGGCGCGCTCCTGTCGCTGGCGGCCGGGGGCGCGGCGATGGCCGCGGTGGCCTGGATGCTCAGCCAGCAGCGGCGGCTCGACGTCGAGGGCAATCTCGATCCCGCCAACGCCGTCGGCGTCACCGCGACGGTCTACCTGCGGGTGCCGGCCCACGGCCAGGGCGCCGGCAAGGTGCATGTGAAGGTCCAGGGCCGCACCGCCGAACTCGCCGCGGTGAGCGACGGCGCCGAACTCCCGACGGGCACGCTGGTCATCGTGCGTCGCCTGGTGTCCCCAGATACCGTGGTCGTGGCGCCGCTCGACGCGCCGGCCGGAGGCCGCTGACATGCCAGAGATCGTTCCGTTCGTCACCCTGATCCCGGTGCTGATGGCGCTGGCCGTCGTGCTGATCGTGTTCGGCATGGTCATGCTGCTGGTGCGGCGCTACAAACGGTGTCCGTCGAACCGCATCCTCGTGATCTACGGCAAGGTGAAGGCCGGCCGGGCCGCGCGGACGCTGCACGGCGGCGGCGCCTTCGTGTGGCCGCTGATCCAGGCGTTCGAGTACCTGTCGCTCGACCCGATGCAGATCGAGATCCCCCTGCAGGGCGCGCTGTCGATCGAGAACATCCGCGTCAACGTCCCGTCGGTGTTCACCGTCGCCATCGGCACCGATGAAGAGGCGATGACCAACGCGGCGATCCGGCTGCTCGGACAGGACCAGCGGATGGTGATGAAGCAGGCCGAGGACATCATCCTGGGCCAGCTGCGCCAGGTGATTGCCTCGATGCGCATCGAGGACATCAACCGCGACCGCGATCTCTTCCTCAACAAGGTGCAGACCTCGCTCGAACCCGAACTGAAGAAGATCGGCCTGGTGCTGATCAACGTCAACATCAAGGACATCACCGACGAGTCGGGCTACATCGAGGCGATCGGCCGCAAGGCGGCGTCGCAGGCGATCCAGCAGGCCAAGATCGACGTCGCCGAGCAGGAGAAGCTCGGGGCGATCGGCGTCGCCGACGCCGAGCGCGAGCGGCAGATCCAGGTGGCCAGCGCCGAAAAGCTGCGTGAGATCGGCACCAAGGAAGCGGACCGCGACAAGCAGGTGCGGCTGGCGGAGCTCGGCAAGGACGCCCAGGTCGGGCAGCAGCGCGCCGCCTACGAACAGGAAATCCTGGTTCGGGAAGCCGATCAGGCCAAACGCGTCCGCGTCGCCGAGGCCAATGCCACCGCCGTGGCCGGCGAGAACAAGGCCAAGGCCGACATCGCCCAGGCCAACGCCGACCTGCGCGTCCGCGAGGCCGATGCGTTCCGCCTGAGCGAGACGCGGCAGCGCGAGGCCGATGCGCAGGTGCGCGAGGCGCAGTACCTGGCCGAGGCGCGCGCCGCCGACGCCCAGGCCAAGAAACTGGAAGCCGAGAAGCGCGCCGAGTTCGAAGCCGTCGCCAAGGCGATGAAAGCGCAGGTGGTGGTCGACGCCGAGGCCGACGCCGAGCGGGTGCGGATCGCGGCGCTGGCCGAGGCCGGGGCGATCTACGCCAAGCTCGAAGCCGAGGCGCGCGGCCAGTACGAGATCCTGGCCCGGAAGGGCGAGGGCATGAAGACGCTGATCGAGAGCTGTGGCGGCGCCCAGCAGGCCTTCCAGATGCTGATGCTCGAGCACCTCGACACGCTGTCGGCCAACGCCGCCAGCGCCATCGCCAACATCAAGTTCGACAAAGTGGTGGTGTGGGACGGCGGCAACGGCACGACCGCCAACTTCCTGCAGTCGCTGGCCGGCGCGCTGCCGCCGACGATGAAGATCATGAAGGACATCGCCGGCGTCGACATGCCCGAGTACTTCGGCAAACTGCAGCCCGATGCCGCGCCGCCGGCGGCCGGCACCGCGCCCGCCGGTCCGGCCGCCGCGGCGTCGCCGCGGCCGTCGGTGTGAGCGCGCGGGCTTGACGCTCGCGCCGGCGGGCTTCTATACTGCTCGGGTTCCGATGACGGTCCTCACCGCCCTCTCCGCCACTCGAAAGCGTGCGACGCGAAAGCGACTCGTGGCGGAGGGCAAGGTGCGCACCTAGACCAGGACAGACGTCCACTCTCGGGCACCCAGCTACCCGCCAGCGCACGGAGCGCATGGCGGGTTTCGTGTTTTCAGGGCGATCTTCAGACGGTTCAGCGGAAAGGGCGGAGACAGGTTCATGGCGCAGCGGACGATCGAAGTGGGCGTGCTGGGGGCCACCGGGGTGGTCGGCCAGCATTTCGTGTCACGGCTGTCGCGGCACCCGTGGTTCAAGCCGGTGTGGCTGGCGGCCAGCGAGCGCTCCGAAGGCAAAGCCTACGCGGCGGCGGCGCCGTGGCGGCTGGCCGCGCCGCTGCCGGCCGAGGCCGCGGCCCGTACCGTGCACGCGTGCGTGCCGGGCCAGGCACCCCAGATCGTCTTCTCGGGGCTCGACGCCTCGGTGGCCGGCGAGGTCGAGGGGGCCTTCGCCGCCGCCGGCCACATCGTGGTCAGCAACGCCCGCAACTACCGCATGGATCCGCTGGTGCCGCTGCTGATTCCCGAAGTCAACGCCGACCACCTCGGCCTGATCGCCGAGCAGCGCGCCGCCAAGGGCTGGAGCGGCGCGATCGTCACCAATCCCAACTGCTCGACCATCGTGCTGGCCTCGGCGCTGGCGCCGCTGCGCCAGTTCGGGCTCAGCCGCCTGGTGGTGAGCACGATGCAGGCGGTGTCCGGCGCCGGCTATCCGGGCGTCCCGTCGCTCGACATCCTCGGCAACATCGTCCCGTTCATCGGCGGCGAGGAAGAGAAGATGGAGATCGAGACGCAGAAGATTCTCGGCGGCGACGGCGGCCGGGTGCCCCACGGGGTGCGGATCAGCGCCCACACCAACCGCGTGCCGGTGCTCGACGGCCACACGATGACCGTGTCGGTCGAGTTCGAATCGGCGCCCGAGGTGGCCCAGGTGATCGAGGCGATGCGCGCCTTCCGCGGCCGGCCGCAGGAACTGGGTCTGCCCAGTGCCCCGGTGCCGGCCATCGAGGTGATGACCGAGCCGAATCGCCCGCAGCCGCGCCTCGACGCCGGTCGCGGCGACGGCATGGCGGTCTGCGTCGGCCGCGTGCGCTCCTGCCCGGTCTTCCACGTGAAGTTCGTGGCCATGGCCCACAACGTGGTGCGTGGCGCCGCCGGCGCGGCGATTCTCAATGCGGAGCTGATGGTGGCGGAGGGCATCGTCTAGTGACACGTCAGGGAACAGGGAACAGGGAACAGGGAACAGGGAACAGGGAACAGGGAACAGGGAACAGGGAACAGGGAACAGGGAACAGGGAACAGGGAACAGGGAACAGGGGAGACACAGATAAGAGCACGGGACACGGACGCGGATGCTGACGCCGACGCCGACGCCGACGCCGACGCCGACGCCGACGCGGGCACGGTACAGGCTGACGGCATCGTGACACCGTTGGAGCGAGACAAGCGCTCTACCTGCTCCCTGTTCCCTGTTCCCTGATCTGCGAGCGAGCGAAGCGAGCGAGGAATAGATGGTAGTGATGAAGTTCGGTGGAACGTCGGTGGCGGATCAGGCGGCGATCGAGCGGCTGATGGCGATCGTGCGGCGCCAGCGCGAACGCGACGTGGCCGAAGGGCACGGCGTGCGCGGGCCGGTGGTGGTGGTGTCGGCGCTGTCGGGCGTGACCGACCGGCTGCTCGGCGTGGCGGCCGAGGCCGGGGCCGGCGATGCCGAAGGCGCGCGGCACAACCTGCGCGATCTGCGGGCCCGGCACATGACGGTGTGCGAGGTCGTGCGCGACGCCGGGCTGCGGGCGGCGGCGCAGGCCGACATCGACCGCGAGTTCGACGAGCTCGAGCGGATCGCCGCGGCGCTGAGCGTGCTGCGCGAGGTGTCGCCGCGCTGGTTCGACACCATCGCCGCGGCCGGCGAGATCGTCAGCAGCCGGCTGGTCGCCGCGGCGCTCGCCTCGCACGGACTCGACGGCGCGTGGGTGGACGCGCGCCAGGCCATCGTCACGAGCGGCGAGCATCAGGCCGCCGCGCCGAAGTATCCGGAGACGACGGCCGCGCTGATGACGCTGGCCAACCCGCTGCTCGCGGACGGCAAGGTCCCGGTGCTCGGCGGGTTCGTCGGCGCCAACGAGGCCGGTGTCACCACCACGCTGGGCCGGGGCGGGTCGGACTTCTCGGGCGCCATCGTCGGGGCCTGTCTCGGCGCCCGCGAGATCCAGATCTGGACCGACGTGGACGGCATGCTCACCGCCGATCCCCGGGTGGTCGCGGCGCCGCAGGTGGTGCCGCATCTGTCGTTCGCCGAGGCCTCAGAGCTGGCCTATTTCGGCGCCAAGGTGCTGCACCCGGCGACGATCCAGCCGGCCGTCGCCCGCAACATCCCGGTGCGTATCCTGAATTCGAAGCGCGCCGACGCCCCGGGCACGCTCATCACCGCCGATCGCCCGGCCAGCGACCGTCCGCTCACCGCGCTGGCGTCGAAGAAGCACGTCACGGTGGTCGACATCACCTCGACGCGGATGCTGATGGCGCACGGCTTCCTGCGCCGGCTGTTCGAGGCGTTCGAGCGCCACAAGACGCCGGTGGACGTCGTGACCACCTCCGAGGTGAGCGTGTCGGTCACCGTCGACGACCGCCGCCGGCTGCCCGAGATCGTCGCGGCGCTGTCGGATTTCGCCGAGGTCGACTGCGAACCAGACATGGCCATCGTCTGCGCGGTGGGCGAGGGGCTGCAGCAGGACCCGACGCTGGTCGGGCACGTCCTCCAGGCGCTTGGAGACGTTCCGGTACGAATGCTCTCGCAGGCGGCATCTCGCCGTAACATCACCTTCGTGATTCCCGAGTCGGACGTGCCCAGGGCCCTTGGCCGTCTGCACGACCACTTCTTCGCGCCGGCCGGCGCCGGGGCCCGGCCGTGAACCGTCTGCTGCTGGTCGGCCACGGGCGGATGGGGCAGATCGTCGAAAGCCTGGCGCCGACCTACGGCTTCGAGCTGGTCGCGGCGGTGACCGAACGCGACGCCGACGCCTTCACCCGCGACTACGGCCGGGTCGACGTCGCCATCGACTTCACCGTGCCCGAAGCGGTGCCGGTGAACCTGCCGCAGCTGGCGTCACGCGGCATCAACGTCGTCATCGGCACCACGGGCTGGCTGGCGCACGAAGCGGCGCTCAAGGCCGAGGCCGAGCGCACCGGAATCGGCGTGGTGGCGTCGGCCAACTTCTCGCTCGGCATGAACCTGTTCATGCTGCTGGCCGAAGACGCCGCCCGGCTGTTCGCGGCGCGCGAGGACGTCGGCGCGTGGATCCACGAACTCCATCACGCCGCCAAGAAAGACGCCCCCTCCGGCACCGCCCTCATGCTGCAGCGGGCGATGGTCGAGTCCGGATACACCCGCGACATCGACGTCGCCGCCACCCGCGCCGGGTCCATCCCCGGCACTCACACCATCGGCTTCGACGGTCCGTCAGAGACCGTCACCCTCACGCATCAGGTCCGCGACCGCGGCGTCTTCGCCCGCGGCGCGCTCGAAGCGGCGCGCTGGCTGGTCGGCCGGCGCGGCTGGTACACCATGCGCGACGTTTTGACGACTCGAACTCCTGGAGACTGACATGCGAACTGCGTTCACCGGCGTCGGCACGGCCCTCATCACTCCCTTCACGAGCTCCGGCGCGGTCGATGAGGCCGCCGTCAGACGGCTGGCCCGCCGGCAAATCGACCTCGGGATTCATTTCCTGGTGCCGTGCGGCACCACCGGCGAGGTGCCGACATTGAGTGCCGAGGAGCGGCGGCACGTGGTGGAGATCGTCGTCGACGAAGCCGGCGGCACGACGCCGGTGCTGGCCGGCGCCGGCGGCTACGACACCCGCGAAGTCGCCCACGCCGCCGCCGAGATGCACGCGGCCGGCGCCACCGGCCTGCTGTCCGTCACCCCGTACTACAACCGTCCGACCCCCGAAGGGCTCTACCAGCACTACCGCGCCGTCGCCGACGCCACGCCGCTGCCGATCGTCGTCTACAACGTGCCGGGCCGCACCGGCTGCAACGTCGATGCGACGACGCTGGCCCGCCTGGCCACCATCCCGACCATCGTCGGCGTGAAGGAGGCGGCCGGCAACATGACCCAGATGGCCGAGATCGTCAACGCCGTGCCCAACGATTTTCTGGTGCTCTCGGGCGACGACGCGCTCACGTTGCCGCTCATGGCCATCGGCGGCCACGGCATCATCTCGGTGTGCTCGAATCAGATTCCTGGTGAGATGGCGCAGCTGGTGGCAGCAGCCGAGCGTGGCGACTACGTCACGGCGCGGGCGCTGCACCAGCGCCTGCTCGGCATCATGCTGGTGAACTTCTGCGAGTCGAGCCCCGGCCCGGTGAAGTTCGCGATGGCGGCGATGGGCCTGTGCGAGGAAGTGTTCCGCCTGCCGATGGTGCCGCCGCGCCAGGGCTCGCGCGACAAGGTGCTCGCCGTGCTGCGCGAGCTGAACCTGCCGATCGTGTCGAGCGAAGCAGCGTAGGACATCCGTCACCATGAATCTACAGGGCACGATCGAGGCGCTGGCCGCCGCTGGCGCGGACGCCGACAAGGGCGACGCGCGCGAGGCGTTCCGGCAGCTGCAGGAACGGCTCGGTGCCGGAGATGTGCGGGCCGCCGAACCGGATGCGGCGTCGCCGACCGGCTGGCGCGTGAACACCTGGGTGAAGCAGGGCATCCTGCTCGGCTTCCGCTTCGGCGTCCTGCGCGACATGTCGATGGGCGACTGGCCGTTCTACGACAAGGACACGATGCCCTTGAAACGGCCCGGCGCTCACGCCGGCGTCCGCATCGTGCCGGGCGGCTCGTCGGTGCGCGCCGGCGCGTATCTCGGCCAGGGCGTCATCTGCATGCCGCCGATGTACATCAACATCGGCGCCTACGTCGGCGACGGCACGCTGGTCGATTCCCACGCCCTGGTCGGATCGTGCGCGCAGGTCGGCGCGCGTGTGCACATCAGCGCCGCGGCCCAGATCGGCGGCGTCATCGAGCCAGTCGGCGCGATGCCGGTGGTCATCGAGGACGACGTGCTGGTCGGCGGCAACACCGGCATCTACGAAGGCGCGGTCGTGAAACGGCGCGCGGTCATCGCGGCGGGCACCGTGCTCACCGGCTCGACGCCGCTCTACGACCTGCCGAACGGCCGCATCATCAAGCCGGAGCCAGGGCAGCCGCTGGTCGTGCCGGAAGGCGCCGTGGTCGTGCCCGGCGCGCGGTCGGTCAGCGTCGGCGCCGGCAAGGACTGGGGGCTGTCGCTGGCGACGCCGGTGATCGTCAAGTACCGCGACGACAAGACCGACACCCGTACGGAGCTCGAACAGTGGATCCGGTAGACGTCGTCGGCCTGTCGCGCACCCTCGTCGACATCGAGTCCACCACCGGGCAGGAGGGCGCGGTCGGCCGGGTGCTGGCCGGCTACCTGCGGGAGCGCGGCTACTCGGTGCTCGAACAGCCGCTCGACAACGATCGCATCAACGTGATCGCGGCCGTCGGCGAGCCGGAGCTGGTGTTCTCGACGCACTTCGACTGCGTGCCGCCGTTCTTCCCGAGCCGGGTCGAGGGCGGCGTGCTGTACGGCCGCGGCGCCTGCGACGCCAAGGGCATCCTGGCGGCGCAGGTCGCGGCCGCCGAGCGGCTGCGCGCCGCTGGCGAGACCCGCGTCGGCCTGGTGTTCGTCGCCGGTGAAGAGCGGGGCAGCGACGGCGCCAAGGCGGCCAACACCATCGCCTCGAAGTCGCGGTATCTCATCAACGGCGAGCCGACCGAGTTGAAGCTCGGGCTGGCCACCCGCGGCTGCTTCCGCGTGCGGCTCACGGCGCATGGCCGGGCAGCGCACTCGGGCTACCCGGAGCTCGGCGAATCGGCGATCGAGAAGCTCCTCGACGTGCTGCACGACCTGCGCGCCGGCAGCTGGCCGGACGATCCGCTGCTCGGCCGCACCCACTACACCGTCGGGCTCATCAGCGGCGGCGTCGCGCCGAACGTGATTCCGCCACGCGCCGAAGCCGAGGTGTTCTTCCGCACCGTGGGCGGGCACGACGCGCTGCGCGCGGCGCTGACCGCGGCGGTGGCCGGCCGGGTCGACGTCCAGGAGATCCTCGAGCTCCCGGCCGTCCGCTTGCACACGGTGCCCGGCTTCGCGACCGAGGTGTTCGCCTACTTCAGCGACGTCCCGTTCCTGACCAACTGGGGCACCCCGCTCCTGCTCGGCCCCGGCACCATCCACGTGGCGCACACCGACCGCGAGCACGTCGCGATCGCCGACCTGGAGCGGGCCGTGGAGCTCTACGCCGACCTGGCGGCCCGCCTGCTCGACTCGTAGCCAGGGGCCGTCCCCTGGGTGACACTTTCTCCCTGCCGTGGTGTTGAAGGGAGACACGTGCTCGCCGAGTCGGATGTCACCGCGCTGACCCGTCGCTACGGACCGATGGTCCTGCGGCGTTGCCGGAGACTCCTCGGCGACGAGGAGGACGCCCGGGATGCCTGTCAGGACGTGTTCGTGCGGATTGTCAGGCAGCGCCATCGGCTCGACCAGCGCGGCCTGTCCAGCCTGCTGTTCCGCGTCGCCACCAACGTGTGCCTCAACTGGATTCGCGACCGGCGCCGCACGCCGGCCGGCGGCGACGACTCGCTGCTGGCGCGCATCGCGTGCGCCGAGGAGCCTGGGGCGGTGAGCGACGCCCGCCTGCTGCTCGACTGGCTGTTCGCGCGCCATCCGGCGTCGAGCCGGACGATCGCCGTGCTGCACTTCGTCGACGGACTGACCCTCGAGGAGACCGCGGCGCAGACCGGGTTGTCGGTGTCGGGCGTGCGCCGCCGCCTGCGTCTGTTGCGCGACGGCCTGCGGGAGGCAAACGCATGACCAGCACCGAACGTGACGCCGCAGCGGTGCCCGATCTCTGGCTCGAGCAGTACGTCCTGGGCGAACTCGATGCCGCGACGACACGCGCGATCGACGACCAGCTGGCCCAGTCGCCGGCGCTGCGGGCCCGACTCGAGGCCCTCGAGCATTCGACCGCCGAGATCCGCGCCCTCGTCCCGGCCGACACGATGTCGCGGCAGGCGATGGCGGCGGCCCAGGTCCGGTCCACGTGGCCGCGGCGCACCGCGATGGCACTGGCCGCAGCCGGCGTCGTGGCGCTGGCGGCGACACCGTGGCTGCCCACCGCGGGCGACCCCGCCGGGGCGGTCCGCGCCGATACCGCTGATGCCCGGATCAAGGGCACCGGTGCCGCCCTGGCCGTCTATCGCAAGACCGCCGCGGGCAGCGAAGCCTTGCGTGACGGCGATCCGGCTCGCGCGGGCGACGTGCTGCGGGTGGGCTATCAGTCGACGCGCGCCGGCTTCGGCGCCATCGTCTCGGTGGACGGGCGCGGCGCGGTCACCCGCCACTATCCGGTTGACGGCGACACCGCCGCTCCGCTCCACGCCGGGACGCTGGTCCTGCTGGACGACGCCTTCGAACTCGACGACGCCCCGCGCTGGGAGCGCTTCCACCTGTTTGCGAGCGACGCGCCGTTCGACGTCGCGACGGTGATGCACACCCTCGGCAGTCCGGCCGGCGACCCGCCGCCCGGACTCGAACACTCGATGTTGTCGCTCGTCAAGGAGCCCACGCCATGACCCTGCTGCGCCTCGTGCCACTCGTCGTCGCCACGCTCCTCGCGGCGGCGCCACCGGCGGACGCCGACACCCTGCGGCGCTACACCCTGGTCGTCGGCGCCAACTTCGGCGGCGACGATTGTCCGCGACTGCGCTACGCCGTGTCCGACGCCGAGCGCTTCGGTCAGGTGCTCAGCGAACTCGGCGGCGTGGCGCCTGGCAACGACGTGCTGCTCAGCGATCCCAGTGCCGACGACCTGCTCGGGGCGCTGTCGCGGCTCGGCGCGCGGCTGGCCGCCGAGCGGCGCACGCCCGGTGCCGGCGGACGGATCGAGGTGCTGTTCTACTACTCAGGCCACGCCGACGAGAAGGGGCTGCTGCTCGGCGAAGACCGGGTGTCGTATCGCGCGCTGCGCGACCGGCTCGATGCCCTGCCGGCCGACGTCCGCATCGCCGTGCTCGACGCCTGCGCCTCGGGCGCCTTCACGCGGCTCAAGGGCGGCCGCCGCCGGCCGCCGTTCGCCGTCGACGCGTCGGCGACCATGCGCGGCCACGCCTTCCTCACCTCGAGCGCCGCCACCGAGGCGGCGCAGGAGTCGGACCGGATCGGCGCCTCGGTACTTCACGCACTACCTGGTGTCGGGATTCCGCGGCGCCGCCGATCTGTCGGGCGACGGCCGGGTCACGCTCAACGAGGCCTACCAGTTCGCCTTCGCCGAGACCGTCGGCCGCACCGCCGGCACCTCGGGCGGCGCGCAGCATCCGTCCTACGACATCAACCTGACCGGGGCCGGGGACGTGGTGATGACCGACGTCGCGCAGACGACGGCGACCCTCGAACTGGGCGACGACGTCGAGGGCCGCGTCTACGTGCGGACCGCCGCACAGGCCCTGGTCGTCGAGCTCAGCAAAGCGCGCGGCCGTACGGTAGCGCTCGGGCTGGAGCCGGGCGTCTACGACCTCTGGGTCGACGCCGGTCGTTCGAGCCGCCGGACCCGCGTCACCCTCGCCGACGGCGGCCGCAGTCGGCTCGACGCCGCCCAGTTCGCCGTGGCGGTGCGTGAACCGACCCGGCTGCGTGGTGACGACGCGCAGAACGACTCGCGAGGTCGATACGCCCTCGACGGCACGACCCGGTTGTCGATGACCCTCGGCGGCTGGGGGTCGCGCGGCACGACCCTCGGCGGATCGTCGCTCGACATCGCCGGCGGCGGCCACGTCAGCCACTACCTCGGCGAGCGCTGGGCGGTCACCGGCGGCCTGCAGGGCTTCGGCGCCGAGCAGGCGCAGGCGTTCCTCGGTGGCTTCGCGGTGCCGCTCGGCGTGCGCTGGAACCCGTGGCGCGGCGCGGTGGCGTCGCAGCGGCTGAAGCCGTTCGTCGGCGCCGGGCTGCTGCCGGTGCTGCGCACGAGCGGCGTCGGCTACGGTCTGGGCACGCAGTTCCAGGCCGGTCTCGACGTCCACCTGACGCGGCGCTGGTCGGTGGGCGGGCGGGCGGGCTACAACGCGTTTCCCTTCACGTCCGAGAGCGCGCCGTTCGACGACTTCCGCGGCCGCGAGTTCGCCGTCGACGTCAGCGTGTTCCTCGGCGGCCGCTAGACGACTTCACATCCAACGGAGGACGACGTGCGAGACGACAAGTCGGGAGTCGTGTGGGCGATCGTGTGCGCGGCGCTGCTGGCCGTGGGTCAACCGGCCGCGGCGCAGACGGTCAGCGCCGGTGTCAAGGCCGGAGTCGTCGCCGCCCGATTGAACGTCGACGGCGCCGGGGCGTTCGACACCTCGGCGGACGCCGGCGCGACGGCCGGCGGGTTCGTCGCCGTCGAGATCGGTCGGCGCCTCCGCCTGCAGGCGGAAGTGCTCTATGCCGAGCGGCGTTTCTCGTCGGCGGGACTGCCGATCGCATTCAGCGTGCGCAGCCGCGTCGTCGAGGTGCCGCTGCTGGTGCAGGTCATCGCGGGGTCTCAACGGCGGGTCCGGCCCATGGTCTATGCCGGCCCCTACCTGAGTGTCGTGTCGCGCGTCAGGCAGCGATCCGCCGGGCAGTCGGTGGACATCTCGGACCGGATCGTCGACCTCGATGCGGGCGTGACCGCGGGCGGCGGGTTCGAGGTGGCCACTGGGCGCGGTGCGGTCATCGTCGACGTGCGGACCTCGATCGGGCTGAAGGAGTTGAGCGAGGGCCCACCACCAGAATTCCGTTCCCGCGCGTTCGGACTGCTCCTGGGGTACCGTTTCTGAGGCCGCCGATGCTCAGAGTCGCTGCGCTGCTCGTGACCGTGACGGCCGCCGCGTCGAGCGGGCCCCTGGCGCCGGGACTCCGGCCCAGCGCCGGACGCGACGCCGCAGAGGTCGCCGCTGTTCCCGAGGCCCTGGCCGCCGCGCTGCAATCGGCGCTGTCCGACTGGGCCCGCGGGCCAGGCCATCGTGGCGTCACCGCCGCCGTGGTGCTGGCCGACGGGGCGGCATGGACCGGCGCGTCAGGTCTCGCCGGCCCCGATGAGCCGATGCGTCCGGAACATCTCGTCGGCGTCGCCAGCATCACCAAGACGATGACCGCCGCCGTGATTCTCCAGCTCGTCGACGAGGGGGTGCTGCGGCTGGACGATCCGGTCGAGCGCTGGCTGGACCCGCGTGAGCACGTCGATCCCGCCATCACGCTGCGCCAGCTGCTCACGCACACCGCCGGGCTCGCCAACTACACGCTGAATCCGGCCCTCGGCGCGGCGATCGACGCCGACCTCGCGCATCGCTTCAACGTGGACGAGCTGCTGGCGTTCGTCGGGCCGCCGAGCTTCGCGCCCGGCGATCGCACCGAGTACACGAACACCGGATTCCTGCTGCTCGGCCTGGTCGCCGAACGGGCGACGGGGCGGTCGATCGAAGAACTCTATCGCCAACGGCTGTGGACGCCGCTCGGGCTCCACGCCATCTTCATGCCCGGCGTGGACGAGCCGCCGGGGCCGGTGGCCGCGGCGGTGGGGCGGAGCGGTGGCGTCGTCTCTCCGCTCGATCGGCTGTCGCTCTTGTCGATCGGCCAGGCGGCGTTCGGTCTGTATGCGGATGCCGCCGCGATCGCGTCGTGGGGCCACGCGTTCTTCGCCGGCACGGTCGTGTCGCTCGAGCGTCAGGCCGAGCTGCGCGTGCTCGTGCCGGCGGCGGGCAACATCCCCGGCGAGACCGGTGCCGGCCTCGGCATCCGCGGCTATCACTACCTGGACCGGCCGCAGTTCGGTCACAGCGGCGGGATGGCCCTGGGCAGCAGCCTGCTGCTCTTCGACCCGGAGAGCGGTGTGACCGTCGCGGTGCTGATGAACCAGGGACAGAACGCCGGCCACTTCCTGCTGGCGCCTCAGTTGCTGGAGATCGCCACCCGCCCTCAGTAGGGACAGTCCCTGTTCTGGGCGGGGCAGGACTAGGGACAGTCCCTAGTCCAGGCCGGGCTGGACTGATCGCACCAATTGCGATCCTGGTCTAGGGTCGGCCGGTGGCCAGGACCTGCCGCGTCAATTCCAGGTTGCGCCGTGCGTTGGCGTGCGCCGGGTCGATCTGCAATGCCCGCTCGAATGCCTGCGCCGCCAGGTCCAGTCGCTGCTGCTGTGCGAAGGCGATGCCGAGGTTGTTGTGGGCGTTGGCGGCGCGCGGATCGAGCGTGATCGCGACGGCCAGCGCGTCGACCGCAGCGTCGAGTCGTTTCGCCTGGACGAGCGCACTGCCGTAGTTGGTGTAGTAGTCGGCCTGGTCGGGTGCGATGGCGATGGCCCGTTCGAAGAGGGCGAGCGCGGCGGCGTTGTCGCCACGCCGGTCGAGGCCCGAGGCCAGGTTGTTCATCGCACTGGTGTTGAACGGGTCGATGGCCAGCGCAGCTTCGTAGCGGGCGCGAGCCTCGTCCCACCGTCCCTGCTGATCGAGTACCGCGCCGAGGTTGAACTGGGCGGTCGTGTCGCGAACCGCGACGGCCCGGCGCAACACCGCCTCGGCCTCGGCGAGGCGCCCGAGATCGGCCAGCACCTTGCCTTGCTGGACCAGCACGTGGTGGTCGCCGGGCGCGAGCGCCTCGGCCTGCTGCAAGGGGACGAGCGCCTCTGAGAGGCGCCGTTGCGACTGCAGCATCGCCGCCATCTCCATCAGCACGTTCAGGTCGGACGGCGCCGCGGTCTGGGCCCGGCGCACCAGGAACTCGCGCCACGCCGCGTCGCCAGCCCGGGCCGCCAGGCCGGCATGCTTCAGCAGCACATCGGCGTGATGTGACGCGGCGACGACGGCGTCGAGCCGGGGATCGGCCGGCGGGGACGTACGAACTCTCGAAGGCTGGTGCCCTCGCCACCGGCGTACCGCCGCGCCGTCGTTCCACCTCGCGCAGCAGGCCACGGGCCGGTCCGAACCCCGGAGAGGCGGCCACCGCCGCCTGCAACTCCCGTTCGGCGGCATCGGGCCACCCGCGCTCGAGCGCGACCCGGGCCAGGCCGAGCCGCGCGTAGGCGCTGAGCGGCACGGTCTGCCGGGCGCCGACGGCAGCGGTCGTGAACGCCGCCTCCGCGGCGGCATCGCGGGCGCGGGTGTAGGCGGCGTGCGCGTCGTCGAGCCGGCCGCTCTTGAACGCGAGTTCACCGAGATGGAACCACGACGGCCCGTGGGCCGGCGAGTGCGCGATCACCTGATCGAACGCCGCGCGCGCGCCGTCGGCGTCGCTTCGCTCCTCGAGCAGCAACGCGCGCAGGTAGGTCCACCGCCACGTGTCCGGGGCCAGCGCCTCGGCGACGGCGTAGGCGGCGAGAGCCGGGGCCGGCAGCTGGCTGGCGTGATACGCGGCCGCCAGCGCGCCGACGGTGTCCGCCGACGGCGCGGCGCGCGCGTCGCGATCGGCCGCGGCAATCGCGTCGCGGGCGGCTGGCGGGGCGGCCTCCACCTGCAGCGGCGGCAGCTGCGCGATGCGGGCCCGGCGCACCAGCGCGCCGGTGGCGAGCCACGCGGTCGCGGTGACGGCGGCGACCACCGCCAGTCCCCACGCCGGCAGTCTTAGTGTCCCGAAACCGAAGTTCGCTAACATATTTCCCGCGGGGCATCCCGCCTCGCTGCGTTGATCCTCCCTCGGATATACGCCATATCCTCGGTCGTCGCGCCTTGCGATCCGGGCGCCGCGCGCGAAATATCTGTCACCGAACCTCGGTTCCGGGACACTAACGGGTAGCGGCGCTCCACTGATTCGTCCACACCGTGAGCCGCGACAGCCGATCGTAGGGCCAGCTCATATGCATGCCACCGGTCACCAGGTCGGGCCGGCCGTCGCCGGTGAGGTCGCCCGTCGCAAGCGTGACGAGATGCGTCGGCGATCCCGCGACGTCGCGCAGAGTGAAGGCGGCCGTGCCGTCGTTCTCGAGCCACACCAGGCTCTGCGCCGCCGGGTCGGCCCAGTTGTTGTACGCGCTCACCACCGCGATATCGAGGTCGCCGTCGCCGTCGAGATCGGCGGCCTGCGGGCTGGACGCGCCGGCGATGTCGGCGATGCGGTGATAGGTGAAGGCGACCCCGCCGGTGTTCTCGAGCCACTGCACCCCGTTCCAGCTGCGCCCGCCGGTGGTGGCGTAGTCGAACGCGTCGCCGTTGCTGTAGACCACGTCGGGGTCGCCGTCGGCGTCGAGGTCGGCGAGCGAGATCCAGCTCGAGCCGAAGTCCTCGTTGCTGGCGCCGAAGATCCGCCGCGGCGTGAAGCCGCCACGGCCGTCGTTGACGTGGACGTAGATCTCCTCCCACTCCTGGCTGACCAGCGTGACGAGGTCGAGGTCGCGGTCGCCGTCGACATCGGCGATCTCGGCGTTGATCGGCCCCGACAGCTCCTGCAGCGTGTGACTCTCGAACCGCCAGCCGCCGGCATTGCGCAGCCAGCGGGTCTCGCCCTGGTCGTAGCCGAAGAGCGCTACCGACAGATCGAGATCGCCGTCGCCGTCGAGATCGCCGGACCGCACGTCGGCCACCCGCGGCACGTCGCGCAGCACCACGTGCGGCGTGAAGCGTTCGCCGCCGTCGTTCTCGAGCAGAACGACCCTGCCGATCCGCGCGTTGTTGGGGAAGAGCACGCCGAGGCTGGCCACGGCGAGGTCGAGATCGCGATCGCCGTCGAGGTCGACGGCGTGCACGTGGGCCGGGCCGGGGACGTCGGCCAGCGTGCGTTCGGTGAAGCGGCCGGCCGGCGACTGCCGGACCCAGGTGACGCGGTTGGTCGCGGCGTCGGCGACGACGATGTCGGCCAAGCCATCGCCGTCGAGATCGACGACGGCGACGTTGGCGATCATCGGCCGGTCGGTGGCGGTGACCGCCTCACCCACCGGCCGCGGCTTCAGGAAATCGAGACGCTCGCCGCGGGCCACGGCCGGAGCCGTGGCGATGGCCTCGGTGATCGACGCCGGCCGGGCCGGCAACGGAGCGACGACGTCGGCGACGCCGAGGGCGGCCCGCTGCAGCTGGATGCCGACGGCGAGCACGGCCGCGAGGATCGCGGCCGCGATCACGAGGGCGGCCGTACGGGTCACTGAACGCGTGCGACCTTGGTGACGGCAATCGGCGGGGTCAGGCGCTGCGCTTCCGGGTTGGTCGTGCGGTTGGTCGACGACGGCGCCTGCTGGATCTTGCGCACGACGTCCATGCCCGAGACCACGCGGCCGAACGCGGCGAAGCCCTGGCCGTCGGGGTTGCGCTGGCCGCCGAAATCGAGCGACGGCTGGTCGTTGATGCAGATGAACCAGCCGGAGGTCGCGCTGTCGGCGGTGCCACGCGCCATCGACACCGCGCCGTCGACGTGCTTCAACCCGGTGACGGTGGTGCGTTCGAGCGGGATGGCGGGGAAGCCCGACTTGGCGACCTTCTCGTTCACGCCGGCCTGGATCACTTCGATCTTGATGGTGCTCTCGGGCTGGTTGTCCATCTTGACGGTGCGATGGAAGGTGCCGCCGTCGTAGTGGCCGGCGTCGACGTACTTCAGGAAATTGGCGGTCGTGCCCGGCGCCTTGGCCGGATCGAGCTCGAGGACGATGTCGCCGAGCGTGGTCTGCACCCGCACGCGCACCGGTTTGGCGCCGGGCTGCGCCTCGGCGACGGCCGCCACGCTGAAGGAGAAGGCAAGCGCGGCGATCGCCGCGAGGAATCGTGACCGTGTCATGAGTGTCTCCAGAAAAGATTCGAGGGCGGATGCCGCAGCACCCGCCCTCGTCGTGTATCGGTGGGTCTAGCCGCTAGCCGCCAGTCAGTATCTGTAGGTGACCGCGAACGAGAACTGCCGCCCCGGGAACACGGCCGAACCGCCGGTGTGCTGGCCGAAGTTGGCCGCGCCGATGATGCCGACCATGCCGTCGGAGGTCAGGTTCCAGTTGTTGAACAGGTTGAAGCTGTCGGCGCGGAACTCGAGCCGGTCTTCGCCGATCTGGAACGTCCGCGACAGCATGACGTCGGTGTAGTTGATGAACGGACCGCGTTCGGTGTTGCGGTCCCCGGGGCGGGCCACCTGGCAGCCACGGTTGGTGCACTGGGTGAGGCCAGTGCCGGTCGGGTTGTTGCCGGCGTAGCGCAGCGAGTACGGCGTGCCGCTCTGCGAGTGCTGCACGGCGCTCAGGCGCCAGCCGTTGACGACGAAGTTGTCGCCGGGCAGGTCCCAGGTGGCGCTGGCGACGAAGTTGTGCGGCGTGTCGGCGCCGGTGCGGCCACGATCCAGTTCAGGATCCGAGCTGTCCTCGGGCGCGAACCAGTGGTTCAGGCGATCCTCGGCCTTCGACAGCGTATAGGAGGCGGTGAGGGTGAGATCGGTCGACTGATGGCGCGCCGAGGCACGAACGCCCTGATACCAGGAACGGCCTTCCATGGTCAGCACGTCCATCCGGCGGAAGCCGTTGGCCGCCGGCGTGATCGGCCGGGTGGCGTCGGCCAGGCCGGCGCTGCGGAACACCGTGGTCAGCGGCGCCGCGGCCATCGCCGCGTTCAAGGCGGCCTTGTCCACGGGCGCCGACTGGTTGACGTCGAGGAAGCCGTGCTTCACGCCGCGGTTGATGTTGGCCGCGATCTCGACGCTGGCGCGGGGGCCGACCTGGCGCTGCACCGACATGTTGCCGGCCCAGGCATACTCGTTGCCGAGGTCGGGCGAAATCTCCTGGATGTCGCGGGCCGGCAGCACCGCGCCCGGCGGGAACGCCGACAGCGTGTTGGGGAACACCGGGAACAGCGGGTCGGTGGGGGTCAGCGACAGCACCACCTGGCCGTTGCGGCCGCTCACCCCGCCCTTGACGATGGTGAAGATCGGATGCTGCTGGGTGAAGCGTCCGAAGCCGCCGCGGACCGACCACTTCTGCTCGCCGGTCGGATCCCAAGCGAAGCCGACGCGCGGATCGAAGTTGTTGCCGTCGGTGCCGGCCGGCCAGTCGGGGATGTCCTTGATGAACTCCACGTCGTAGCGCAGTCCGAGGTTGAGGGTGAGGTTGTCGCGGACGCGCCAGTCCTCCTGGAAGAAGCCGCTGACGACGGTGGCCTTCGGGTACATCATCCGTGCCTCGGGGACCAGCGCGAACGACTGCCGGTAGAGCGACGGTGTCGGTGCCGCTGTGGGGCTGCCGTTGAAGGTGTAGACGCCGTTCTGCAGCGGCTGGAACAGCTGGTCGGTGACGTCGTAGGTGATCGACGCGCCGGCCTTCATCGTGTGCTTGCCGAACCACATCGACACGGTGTTGCTGAGGTCGTAGGTGACTTCGGGGATGACGCCCCAGGTGCCCTGGTCGTTGCCGCCGCTGTTGCCGTAGTTGGTGCGCTGGATGCTGACCGCGTCGAGCTTGGCGGCGCGCCGGTCGGTGTAGCGCGAGGTACTGCGCCCGCACTTCGTTCAGCAGCCGCGGCGACAGCACCGAGGTGAACATGCCGTGCACGGTGTCGACGTTGTTGTCCCAGATGAAGCCGGTGCCGGCCAGGTTCAGGCCGCCGGACTCGTTGTCCTTGTTCCAGCGCACCGTGTTGTAGCGGATGGTGGCCGTATGCACGGGATTGAAGCGGTAGTCGAGCCGCAGGTGACCCTGGTGCTCGTTGGCCGGCGTCTCGACCGACGGCACCGGTGACGCGACCGACGTGATGGCCACTTCGCTGCGCTCGCGGCGATACTCGTAGCTGCCGAAGTAGAAGATCTTGTCCTGGACCAGGGCGCCGCCGATGACGCCGCCGAGCTGCTGCTGGTTGTAGGGCACGTCGACGCGGGCCAGGGGCGGCCGCGCATCCAGATCGCCGGGCCGCAGCATCGCGAAGATCGAGCCGGCGACCGAATTGGTGCCGCTCTTGGTGATCATGCTGGCGACGCCGGCCGAGTGGCCGCCGAACTCCACCGAGAACGCGTTGGTGATGAGCTGCACTTCTTTGACCGTCTCGAGCGCGAAGCCGCCCGAGCCCAGCTGCGGCGCGCGCTGCAGCGTCAGCCACTTGGAGTGGTTGTTGGTGCCGTCGACGTAGGTGCCGAAGTTCCACACCTCGCCGCCGCCGACGTTGACGGCGTTGGTGCCGGGCCGGCTCTGCACGACGTTGGAGTCGAGCGACAGCAGCCGCATGTAGTTGCGCTGGGCCACCGGCAGGGTCTCGAACGCCCGGCGATCGATGGTGGTCGACACCTCCGAGGTGGTCACCTGAATCAGCGGCGCCTCGCCAGCCACGGTGATCGTCTCCTGGATGTTCGACAGCTTCATCGGCACGTTGATCACGGCGCGCTGCCCGGCGTTGAACGCCAGGTTGTTGCGCAGCTGGGTCGAGAAGCCGGTCAGCTCGACGCTGATCTCGTAGCGGCCCTCGGGGGGCAGCGCCGCGAAGACGTAGCGGCCGCTCTCGTCGGTGACGGCGGTGCGCGACAGGTTGGTCGCGGTATTACGAATGGTCACCGTCGCGCCGGGCAGCACCGCCTGCTGCTCGTCGGTGATGACGCCTTCGACGGTGAACGTCGGGGTTTGGGCTCCCGTGTGGGCCGGGAACAGGGCTTCGACGCCGGCCAGGAGAACGGCGAGCACGACGGCCCGGCTTGCATGACACCAACGCATTGCCAACCTCCAAGATTGACGTGAATCGAGCTTGTGAACGTGGCGGAAATCCTAGCACGGAAGCTCGGCCATTCCGCTTGCCGCTGTGGCGTCCGGCACGCTACACTGAACGTTCGTCCCGGCGCATTTTGCGCGTCCAGCACGGCGCCTGGGGCGGCGGGCCGCACCGCGGCCCGGAACCTGTGCAATGTCAGTCTGCGAACCGCGTCAGGGCCGGAAGGCAGCAGCGCTCAGCAGCTCCTGAGATGTGCTGCAGGACCTCCGGGCTGCGGTGGGGCTCGAGTCCCGTCAGCTGATTCGACCCCATGTCCTACCAGGCGCTCGCGCGGAAGTGGCGGCCCCAGACGCTCGACGACGTCCTGGGACAGCAGGCCGTCACCCGCACCCTGCGCAACGCCCTGAAGAGCAGGCGGATCGCCCAGGCGTTCGTCTTCGCCGGGCCGCGCGGCTGCGGCAAGACGACCACGGCGCGCATCCTCGCCCGGGCGCTCAACTGCGCCGAGGGGCCGACGCCGACCCCGTGCGGGGTGTGCGACGCCTGCATCGAGATCGCCGAGGGCCGCGACATCGACGTGCTCGAGATCGACGCCGCCACCCATACCGGCGTCGACAACGTCCGCGAGGTGATCATCGAGGGCCTGGCGATTGCCCCGGTGCGCAACCGCTACAAGGTGTTCCTCATCGACGAGGTGCACATGCTCTCGACCTCGTCCTTCAACGCGCTGCTGAAGTCGATCGAGGAGCCGCCGCCGCACGTCGTCTTCATGATGGCGACGACCGAACTGCAGAAGATCCCCGACACCGTGCTGTCGCGGTCGCAGATCTACGAGTTCAAGACCATCTCGTCCAAGACCGTCGCCGAGCGGCTGCGCTACGTGGCAGAGCAGGAGGGCATCGCGGTGCCCGACGACGCGCTGCTGGTGCTGGCGCGGGCCGGCGAGGGCAGCATGCGCGACTCGCTCAGCGCCTTCGACCAGGTGCGGGCGTTCGCCGGCGACACCCTGACCATCGAGGACGTGACGTCGGTGCTCGGGCTGGTCGGCCGCGACCTGGTGTTCGACGTGCTCGACGCCGTGGCGGCCGAGGACGCCGCCGCCGCCTTCGCGCTGGTCGAGACGGCGATCGAACGTGGCTACGACCTGCGGATCCTGTGCCGCGAGCTGGCCCGCGCCACCCGCGACCTGCTGCTGGTGTCGGTGGATCCGGCCCGCCTCAAGGATCCCGACGTGGCCGGGGAGTCGGAGCGGCCGCGGCTGACGGCGATCGGCGGTCAGTATTCGCGCGAGGATCTGCTGCGCGCCTTCGACGCCTTCACCCGCGCCGAGTTCGACGTGCGTCACTCCGACCATCCGCGCTTCCAGCTCGAGATGGCGCTGGTGCGGCTGATGCACCTGCGCAAACTGGTGCCGCTGGCCGAACTGCTCGATGGCGGCGCCCGTCCGATGGCGGGCAGCGCCCGCCCCGCGGTGCCGGCCGCCGCCGCGCGTCCGGCGATGCCGCCGGCTCGCGCGGCCGCCGCTCCGCCCGCGCCGTCGCGTGCCTCGGCACCGGCGGCAGGGCCGGTGCCAGCGGCGCCGAGTGCGCCGCCCGCCGGCAGCGGCGGCGGATCCGACGCCCGCGATCGGTATCTCGCGGCGATCAGGGCCGGCAAGCAGTTCTTCTTCAACGCCGTCGTCGCCCAGGCCTATCGCATCGACATCGCGCCGCCGCGCATCACCTTCGCGTTCCTGCCGAACCAGAAGGTGCCGCGGGCGCAGTGCGAGGAGAATCGCGACTGGCTGACGTCGCTCGCCGCTCAGACGTTCGGCCAGGAGCTGACCGTGCACGTCACCACGGTGACGCCGGGCGAGGCCGGCGCGCCGCCGCCCGCGCCTGCCACCGTGCCGGCGGCCGCTCCGGCGCGCACGCCCGTGGTCACCGGCGCCAGCGACGAGGAGCTGCGCCAGGAGGCGCTGGCCGATCCGGGCGTGCAGGCACTCTTCGAGATCTTCCCCGTCGAACGCACGAAAATCGAGGAAATGTAAGGTCCCTGTGCTTCCAGGTCCGCTCGACGCGCTGATCGAACAGTTCCGCAAGCTGCCCGGCGTCGGCGCCAAGAGCGCCCAGCGCCTGGCGTTCCACGTGCTCAAGACCCCGCGCGAGGACACCGAGCGGCTGTGCGACGCCATCCGGCAGGTGAAGGACAACGTCACCTACTGCTCGGTGTGCCACAACATCACCGACGTCGACCCGTGCCGCTACTGCGGCGACGACACTCGTGATCAGAAGATCATCTGCGTGGTCGAAGAGCCGCAGAACGTCAACGTGATCGAGAAGTCGCGCGGCTTCCGCGGCATGTACCACGTGCTGATGGGCACCATCTCGCCGCTCCAGGGCATCGGCCCCGACGACCTCAAGATCAAGGCGCTGCTCGCCCGCATCGACGGCGACCGCATCGACGAGGTGATCCTCGCCACCAGCCCCACCGTGGAAGGCGAAGCGACGGCCATCTACCTGGCCAGGCTGCTGCGTCCGCTCGGCGTCCGGGTGACGCGCATTGCCACCGGCATCCCCGTGGGCAGCGACCTCGAGTACGCCGACGAGCTCACGATGGGCAAGGCCATGGAGGGGCGGCGGGACGTCTCGTAGTCATGCTCCCCATCTCCTACCAGCTGCCCGCCGCCGTCGTTCTCATCGTGTGCGGCTTGATGGCCTGCGTGGCCGGCTATCGCCTCCTGTGGTGGGTGTTGGCCGCGTTCGGCTTCATCATCGGCGGGCTGGCCGCCAGCTCGATTCTCGGCACCAGTGAGACGGCCTACATGGCCGGGGCCTTCCTCGTCGGCGGCCTGGCCGGCGCGGTCATCATGGTGGCCGCGTCGTTCATCGGCGTGGCCCTGGTCGGCGCGGGTCTCGGCGCGCTGGCCGTCACGCTCATCTGGACGCAGGTGAACGGCGATCCGCACCCGTATCTGGTGATCCTCGCCGCGGTGGCCGGCGCGTGGCTGTCGACGTGGCTGCAGCGCTACGTGACGATCGCCGGCACGGCGTTCGCCGGCGCCTGGGCGGTGCTGGTCGGTGCGCTCGCCGTCGCCGGCGACAAAGCCAGGCTGGCGGCCGCGGCCGCTGGCGACGTGTGGGTGCCCTATCCGATGCAGCCGGCGCCCGGCCAGGCCTGGGTGCCGTGGGCGTGGATCGCGCTCGGCGTCGTCGGCGTGCTGGCGCAGCTCTACGTCACGGGCGGCAGCGGCAGCCGCCTGGCGAAGAGCAAGAAGAAGTAGGCGCGGTCACCGCGCGGCTCGTGCCTGCGCCCGCGCCAGCGCCGGCAGCAGGTCGCTTTGTCCGAGCGCGTCCTGCAACGATCCCAGGACCTGCCGGATGCGCGCGTGGTCCAGCGAGTGGCCGTGGATGCGGACCAGCATCGTCACGTCCTCCTCGTCCTTCGGCCGCCCCGCCAGCACCTTCAGGATGACGAGATCGGAGACATCCACGACCGGCACGACGACCCCTTCGACCTCGCGGCGCACGGCACGCGTCATGAACTCGTCCTCGAGGCCGGGGCCGGCGATGACGACGTCGACCGGGAATTGAGTCGCGCGATGGACGAGGGGGAGGACGCGGGTGGCGGCCACGAAGGCAGGATCGGCGAACCGGGCCTCGAACCCGTGGCTCTCGACCACCGCGAGCCAGTCGGCGGTCGTCCTCCCCGCCGGGGCCTGTACCGTGACATCGACGTCGGCGGTCATCCGCGCCACGCCGTAGACGATCGCCGCCTGGGCGCCGAAGAGGTACCACGCCATGCCCAGGGCATCGAAGGCGCTGGCCAGGTCGGCCAGAAGATCAGCGACGGGTGAACGCACGGGCGGCGCGATCCAATCGGTCGCGCACGAGGACGTGACCAGCCAGGTCGTCGTCCCGCTGTTCGAGAGACGCCGTCACGCCGAGGCGGCGCGCGTGCTCCAGCAGCGCGTTGGCGACGGTGCGCGCCGCTTCCGCACCGGAGTGCTGGAAGCGTTCCGCCCAGTAGTCGCGCTTGTGGCGTTCGACCGCCGCCCAGTCGCGGTTGGCGAACGCCCGCAGGTCGTCGGCGGTCATCGTCCTCATTCTAGCGAGCCTCCGCCTCAGACCGACGAGCATGGAGGGAAGGCTGCGCCTCGCTAGTTCAGTGTTGTTTGGCCCGCCCTTCGGGCGGGCGTAGACGTCTTGAACGGCTCGCAACTTGGCCCAGAGGCAAGGATTCTGGCCGTTCAAGACGTCTAGCGGCCCGGGGTCAGGCTCATCACCCGGCCCAGGCTGCCCTTGTAGCCGGTCATCTCCAGATAGCCGCGCCCGCCGACGGGCTGTCCGCGGGCGGTGCCGCGGACGTCGATCATCCCTTCCCAGTAGGCGACGGCCGCGCCGAGCGTGGCCAGCTCCTGCGAGTCGAGCGGCGTCGACGTCTCGAGCGCAATCTGCTGCGACGGGATCGCCACCGTCCATCCGATCGGATAGCGCGCGCCGGACGGCGCGGCGTAAGTGCGGCCGGCTGCCGTCATCGTGAAGTCGGTGGCCGTGAGATGCGTCGCGCGCCCCTGCGCGTCGACGATCGTGCCGCTCGACCGCGGATCGCGGGTGCCGTCGGATCGTCGCAACTGGTAGAGCATCAACTCACGGTTGTCGTCGAGCTGCATCGACAGCCAGTCCCAGCCCTGCTGTTCGGGTTCAAGGAAGCTGGTGCCGAACTCGTGGTCCATCCAGCTGTCGCCGGTGACCTCGAAGCGCTCGCCGTCGACGACCAGGGTGCCACGCGTGGGCATGCGGGTCATCGAGTAGTAGTGCGAGGCGTTGCCCTGACGCGCGCCCTTCTGGCTGATGCCGTTGACGCCGTTCACCGCCGGCGCCTTCCCGGGATCGAGCACGAGCGAGAGTGACGCCTTGGAGCTGTCCGCGATCAGCGCGTGCTGCCCCTGCTCGTTCAGGCCGGCCCGCCAGTCGTCGTTCCACACGGCGTAGCGATCAGGGGCCGCGCCCGACAGCCCCGGGCCGCTGCGGCTGAGCCGCTCGTCGAAGCGATAGCGCCGCCCCTGCGGATCCGACACCGCCAGGTGCGCCATGTGGATGTCGCGAATCGCCCACCGCGACGGATTCACCGGCGTCTGATCGACGCCGACCCGAAAGAACGTGAGCTGGTAGCCGAAGCGCCGGCCGGTCGCTGTGGCGACGTTGCCGGTGTAATACCACCACTCGATCTTGAACTCGGGGTGGCTGGCATGGTCGCGCGGAAACGCGAACGTGTAACCCGGCGCCGCCTCGCGCCACGGCGTCTGTGCGAGCAGGGGCGTGAGTGCGGCGAGCAGTATCGTGACGGCGAGCGCCCGCAGGGCGCGGACGCCCCTGGTCCCTGGTCCCCGGTCCCCGATCCCTGCGTTATTCCTCATGTTCCACCACCAGCCGCGTCGCCCGCCGCGCCGGCAGGAATCCAGCCAGCGCCGTGGCGGCGATCACCACCAGCGACACCTGGGCCAGGAACGTCCACGGCACGCGGAACTGAATCGTCCAGCCGAAGCTCTGCACGTTGATGACGAACACCAGGATCAGTGACAGCAGCAGGCCGACGACCAGGCCGATGGCCATGCTGGCGGTGCCGATGAGCGAGGCTTCGACCACGATCATCCGCTGCACCTGGCGGCGGCCGGCGCCGATCAGCCGCAGCATCCCCAGCTCGCGGCGGCGCTCCAGCACCAGCGTCAGCAGCGTGGCCGCCACGCCGAGCATCGCCACCACGATGGCGATGAGTTCGAGCGCGTAGGTGATGGCGAACGTGCTGTCGAAGATGCGCAGCACCTCGGTGCGCAGGGCGCGGTTGGTGTAGATGAAGGCGCGGCGGCCGTCGTCGAGGCGGTCGAGGATCTGCTGGCGCACCGTGTCCGGCGACGCGCCATCGCGCAGGTAGGCGGCGACGCTGGTCGGCGGCAGGTCGCCGAAGTGCTTCACGAAGGTGCCGCGGTCCATGGCGATGACGCCACGGTCCATGGCGTAATCGTAGTAGACGCCTTCGACGCGGAACGGCCGCTCGCCGGCCGCCGTGGTCAGTTGCAGCGTGTCCCCCGGCGCCGTGCCGTAGCGGTTGGCGAACGCTTCGGAGACGACGACGCCGTCGCTGCCGAGCGCCCGCCGCAGCGCCGCGCGGCCATCGGCCGGGACCTTGAAGAGCAGCGCGCCGTGCGACAGCACCACGTCGAACTGGCCGGCGCCGAGCACGACCAGGTTGCCCTGATAGACGAGGTCGAGATTGCGGAACGTGTCCACCGCCGCCACGTCGGGATGCCGGCGGACCGCGTCGATCACCTCGGGGGAGAGCGTCTGCGACGAGCCGACCGTGGGCTGCACGCCCGGGCCGATGAAAAGGTCGGCCTGCAGCGTCTGGCCCACCCAGTAGACGACGGTGTCGCGGAAGCTGCCGATCATCACCGCCACTGCCACCATCATCGCCAGGCTCACCGACAGCGCCGCCACCGAGATCGACAGCCGCGGAATCGCCGCGGCGAGGTGCGCATGGGCCAGCAGGCCTTCCGCGCCGAGCAACCGGCGCAGCGGCTGGCGGACCACGCGCGCCAGCCCGAAGAGCAGCACCGGCACCAGCAGCGCCGTGCCGATGATGGTCGCAAACGCCGACGCGTAGCCGAAGAGCGGACGGCCGTCTATCGGCCCCAGTTGCGCAAGTCCGAAGGCGCCGGCCAGGACGGCGATCGGCGCCAGGAACGTCCGCAGGCCGAGCCTGACGCGGGATTCGAGCCGGTCGCTGCCGCGGATGGCAGCGGTGGGCGGCACCCGCGACGCCTCGATGGCCGGCAGCGCCGCGGCCAGCAGCGACAGCGGCAGGCCGATGGCGACAGCCAGGGCCAGATGGCTCAGCGTGAGTGCCGGCGGCGCGGCGGCCGTGGCGATGTAGAGCGTGCTCACGGTGGCGCCGGTGATGCCGACCGCCCAGTCGGCGAGCAGCCGGCCGAGCCCGACGCCGATCGCGGTGCCGACGACGCCGAGCAGCGCCGCTTCGCCGAGGAACAGGCCGAGCACCTGGCGCCGCGTGACGCCGAGCGCGCGCAGCATGCCGACTTCCTCGCGACGGGCGAGGACGTTCATGGTCGCGGTGTTGTAGACCAGGAACAGGCCGACGACCAGCGCGACCCAGGACAGCGCCGACAGGTTGAGGTGAAAGGCGGCCAGCATCCGCTCCACCTGCTGGCCACGGCGGGACGGCCGGCCGGCGGTGAGCCCATCGGGCAGCCGGGCCGCGATGGCGTCAACGGCCTGGTCGATGTCGGCGCTGGTCGGCGTCCGCGACGCATCGAGGTCAGTGGGCTCGCGCACGATCTGCACGTCTACCCGGTCGATGCGGCCCAGCCGCGCGAACGCCAGCTGCGCCGCGGCGATGTCCATCAGCACGAAGCTGCCGTCCATCACCCGGGCCGGTCCGGAGTCCTTCAGCAGCGCGCGAATCACGTAGGTGCCGATGCGGTCGCCGGTCATCAGCCGGATCTCGTCGCCCAGGGCGTAGCCACGTCGGCGAGCCAGCTTCTCGGTGATGACGACGCTCTGCGGGCTGGTGAGCAGCGTCAGGAACTGCTGCGACGTCAGCTCGGCCCCTTCCGCCGCTGCGTCATTGCGGTCGCCAGCCCCGCCCGCATACGCCGCCACGGCGTAGTCTCGTACCGTGCGGTCGCGCAGGATGTCCACGCCGAGCACCTTCACCGCTTCGGTGCGCCGCGGCCGGTAGACGGTCGGCCGGTCGCCGGTGACGAGCGCCATCTCGCCTTCGATCACCGGCGACACGGCGCCGAACTCGCGCAGCCAGCCGAGTCCGGCGAGGAGCGTCTCGTCCACGCCGCCGGGAGCGGAGATCTCCACCGAGGCCCGTCCCGACACCGTCTCGAGCGCGGTCTCGAACCCGCGCACCGAGCTGGCGTTGGTGAGTTGGATGGCGATGACCATGGCGATGCCAACCGCGATGCCGATGACCGTGGTGAGCGTGCGGGCACGTTCGCCGAGCAGGCGCCGCCCGACGAACTGGCGGAACAGCCGGATCATGCGGCGGCTTCAGCAGCCCATGGTTGAAGTGGTGCCGGCATTCGGTCAGCGCTGCATCCCGGCTCGCGGCGTTGCTCCTCCCTCGGATATTGTCCATATCCTCGGTCGTCGCGCCTTGCGAGCCGGGCGCATCGCCGCCCTCGGTGCTGCGCCACCACTTCAACCATGGGCTGCGAGCCGGCCGTCACGCAAACGCACCGTGCGGTGGGCGGTGCGGGCGACGTCCTCGGCGTGGGTAGCGAGCAGGATGGTGACGCCGAGGTCGCGATTCAGCTCCGCCAGCAGCGCCAGCACGGTGGCGCCGTTGGTCGAATCGAGGTTGCCGGTCGGCTCGTCGGCGACGACCAGCGCGGGCTGGTGCACCAGGGCCCGGGCGATGGCCGCCCGCTGGGCCTCGCCGCCCGACACCTGCTGCGGGTAGTGCGCCAGGCGGTCGACGATCCCGACCCGATCGGCCAGCGCCTTGGCTCGCGCCTCGGCCTCCGGCACCGGCATGCCGGCGAGGAGACAGGGCAGCGCGATGTTGTCAGCGAGGGTGAGCGTGGGCAGGAGGTTGAAGAACTGGAACACGAAGCCGATGCGATCGCGGCGCAGCCGGGTCAGGGCGTCGTCGTCCAGGCCGGTGAGGTCGCGGCCCTCGATGGCCAGGCGGCCGCCGGTGGGGCGGTCCATGGCCCCGCACAGATGGAGCAGCGTCGATTTGCCACAGCCCGACGGGCCCATCAGGGCCACGAAGTCCCCGGCCTCCAGGGTGATCGACACCCCGCGCAACGCCGTGACCGGAGCGGCGCCGCCGGTGTAGGTCTTCTCGAGGTCGTGGCCGGCGAGCAGGGGCATCGTCACAGTCTATGACCCGCCTTGCCGCGCCGAGGTCCCCGATCGCGCCGTGCTTGCAGGCCATCGGCGCTTCGGTTTACGATGAACGTTCGTCCGGCCCGCCAGATTCGTGGCGGGTGGCGACGTTCCTGCCTGTTCCTCGGTAGCTCAACGGCAGAGCATCCGGCTGTTAACCGGAGGGTTGCTGGTTCGAATCCAGCCCGAGGAGCCACTCACGGTCCGTTCTCGGCGTCGAGCGCTTCTTCGGCTCCGCCTCGGAACAAGCAGGACCGAAATCCAGACGGCATACTGGTTCCAAACAAGGAGGGGACTGCATGGAAGGTGTGATCAAGACGTTGCGGGCGGACAAAGGCTTCGGTTTCATCAAGGGTTCGGACGGTTCGCAGTATTTCTTTCATCAGAGCGCCATCTACGGCGAGGGTATCGAGATGTTGCGCGAGGGCGACAGCGTGGAGTTCGAACTGGGCCCGGAAGGTCCCAAGGGGCCGCGAGCTGAAAGCGTCAGGCGCACGTCGACCTAGACGTTCGACGCGCTGTCGCTCCGGCGCGTCGGGGGGACGGACGGGGGGACGTCAGTCCCCCACGCTCGCGCCCAGGGTGAGGAGAAGCTCGTCCAGTTGCGCGAACGTCTCGACCGTCGCATCCGCCGCCCCGGTGCCGGCCGCGTCGAGGGCGTCCTTCGAGGAATAGAGCTCGTGCATGACCAGCAGCGTCTTGCCACGCTGTTCCTCGAGTGTCACCGTAGTGACAGTCCCACCCTCACCACCTTCCTCGTTGGTCCACACGAGGCGCGAGTGCGGTGTCACTTCGAGGTACGTGCCGAAGAACGCCATGCCATCGGGTTCGAACTCGAGACGGTACTGGCCCCCGACCCGAACATCCATCTCGCAGGAACGCAGCGACATGCCCAGCGACTTCGGCAGCCACCACCGCCTGAACAGCTCGGGCGTGGTCCACGCCGCGAACACGATGCGGGCCGGGCCGTTGAAGGTTCGGGTCACGACCAGCTCGCGCTCGGACGTCCGCTCCACCGTCGTGCGGTTCTTCATGGGCGTGGGCTCACTCTCTCTTCTTGCGTCCATCAACCTTCTCCTTCCGTGTCAGTTCCTCGACGACTTCGTCCAGCTCGTCGAACCGTGCAGCCCAGCGCTGGCGGTGCCTCTCGATCCAGGCCGCCTCGTCATCCAGTCTGCGCAGGCCGAGCCTGCATGTCCGCACGCGCCCGACCTTCGCCGTGGTGACGAGCCCCGCCTGCTCCAAGACGCCGACGTGCTTCTTCATGCCCGTCAGGGTCATGTGGAACTTGTCGGCAAGGTCCGTGATCGAAGCGTCGGCACGCCCGAGCTGCTCCAGGACACCGCGTCGTGTGGCGTCCGAGAGCGCGGCAAACGAGGCATCGAAGCGGGTCCCCGAATACTGAACCATGTGGCTCAGTATAAACATCCCGGTTGGCGCATGCAAGGCGAGGCGTCGGCTGTGAGATCCAGCTCGAGGCGACGCGCCGGCGGGGCGACCACGGCGTGACCCCGTGAGGTAGACTCCGACCGATCAAGGAGAGACTCGATGAAGACGGACCGTCGCACCTTCTCGCGTTCGGTGACGCTGGCCCTTGCCGCGTCGGCCGTGCCCGCGTGGGCCCAGGGTCGGAAGAATCTGCGCATCGGGCACACGGGGATTACCTGGCCGCGCGGGAACCCGGCTGGTGCCGGCGGCGCCCGCGCTCAGGTACCGGCCGGCGATCCGGGGCTGGTAGCCCCGCCACCGGGTCCGCCATCCGTCGACCCCAAGGCGATCGAGCAGATCTTCATCGACCTGTCAGGTCTTGGCTTCCACGGCGTCGAGCTGTTCGACCGGCAGATCGAGGGCATGGAGGCGCATGGCGGCCTGACCCGGTTGATCGAGAAGTACCGCCTGCCGCTGATCGCCAGCTACGGTGGGCCGAACCTCACCGATCCCGCGCAGCGGAAGCCATCGCTCGAGCGTCTGATCGAGTCGGCCAAGGTGGTGAAGAAGCATGGCGGGAAGATCATCGTCTTCGGACCGAACGGTGTGGATCGCACGACGTTCGTCTTCGCCGACCACAAGGCCGGCATCGTGTCCAGCCTGAACGAGGGCGCGAAGGCCATTGCGGACCTCGGATTGACCGCGGTGCTGCATCAGCACACCGGCACCTGCATCGAGACCCGCGACGAAACCTACGCCGTGATGGAGGCCGTGGATACCAGGTATCTGAAGTTCGGCCCCGACATCGGTCAGCTTCAGAAGGGCGGCTCGGATCCCGTGCAGGTGGTCAAGGATTTCCTCCCGGCCGTTCATCACGTCCATTTGAAGGACTGGGTCGGCGGCGAGGCCTTCGCGGGGTATTGCCCGCTCGGCCAGGGGAAAGTCGATCTTGCGGCCATCCTCACCATGCTCGAAGGCCGGACGATGGACGGGATGATCATGGTCGAACTGGACGGCGGCCGGAACATGCCGATGTCGGCACTGGAGACGGCCACCATCGCCAAGGCGTACCTGCAGAAGCAGGGCGTGCCGTTCAGAACCTGAGGTCCGCCGACGGCTTCATCCCGGCGGGTCACGAGATCACGCAGGTACGTAGACCAGCCTGATCACCTCGTCGGCAATCCGATCGTATGCCGTCAGGCGGAGCCGCGGCCGGGGCCCGGCGAAATAGGGCTTGCCGTGCCCGAGCACGACGGGGTGCAGGTAGATTCGATATTCGTCGATCAGGCCAAGTGCAGTGAGGCTGTTCGCCAGGTCGGGGCCAGCCACTTCGATCTCCCCGTCGCGCTCGGCCTTCAACGCGCGGATCGCGCCTTCGAGATCCGCCCCAACCAGCCTGGCGTTCGGCCCGACCGACGTCAGCGAGCGCGAGACGACCCATTTCGGCTGCTTCCGCCACGCCGCTGCGAAGGCCTGTTCCGCGGCACCCCATTCAGGCTGGTCGTCGTCCCAGTAGCGCATCACCTCGTACATGTGGCGACCGTAGATACTGCCGGCCTGCCGCTGCGCCTCTTCGATGAAGTGGCGGAACAGCGTGGGGCTTGGCGCGAACGCCATGTGATCGACGTAGCCGTCCAGGGACTGGTTCATTCCGAACACGAGCCTCGCCATGGCACTTCTTCCCTTGCGCGAGATGTCCGCGCGCACTGATTCTGGCATGCCTTCGCAGAACACCACATGGCCATCGATAATCGATATACTCTGCGGCCGGTGGTCTTGGAAGGAGAAGCGAAATGCACAAGAACTGGCCTGCCAGTCTGGCGACGGTCTCGGGAGCGGTACTGCTGTTCGGCCTGGCCGCAATCGCGGCTCCCCGGACGTTCGTGCCGGACGTCGTGTTCGCGGGCTCCAGCCTGGACGGCTGGCACTCGGTCGGACAGGCGGATTGGAAGGCGCTCGACGGCGAAATCGTCGGCACGCCGACCACCGCCGACGGCGGCTGGCTGGTGCTCGACACGTCGTATCAGGACATCGGCGTCGTCGCGAATTTTCGCTGCACTGGCGGATGCAAGACCGGGGTGCTGTTTCGGGCCGAGAAGACGCCCGACGGCGGGAGGAAAGGCGTTCTGGTGTCGTTGAACGCGGGCGACTTGAACGCGTACACCGTGACCCTGGACTCGCACGGCAAAGAATTGAGCCGGGAGCGGCTGAAATCGGGACCGACTGGCCGCACCGATCCGGCCACCTACATGTACACGATCGAGGCGGCTGCGGGCGCTGGAATGCCGCCTCGCCCTGGCGTGCCGGAAGGCTCGGGCCAGGGCGGCGCACCTCCAGGACAGATGACTCCGGCCGCACCGGCCGGCATCGAAGAAACGCTCGTCGAAGTGATGCGCGCTCGCCCTGCCGGTTCCCTGCACGCCGGTCAGTGGAACGAGCTGGAAATCATCATGGACGCGCAATCGCCCAAGCTGCTGCTGAACGAAGGCGGGGTGGCGCTGTCGGGGGCGGCCCCCTACAGCGGCTTCGGTCCGATCGCGCTCTACGTTGGCGGCAGCGGCGAGGTTCGCTTCAAGGACCTTGGCTACAAGGATCTGAACCGGTTCAGCTATCCCACGGAGGCAACGTCCAGCCGGTTCCGGATGCAGCGTCTGCGCGAGTTCTACGTGACCTGGTCGGCCGGCGTCGCCGATGTCAACCACGACGGGGTGAACGACGTCGTGAGCGGCCCGTACGTCTACTACGGCCCTAGCTACACGACGTCGCGCGAGATCTACGTCGCGGAGAGCTACGACGTACACAAGCAGTATCCGCGCGCTTGCGCCGTCAACTTCGCCTACGACTTCACTGGTGACGGCTGGGCCGATCAGTGGTGCGCCACCGGCAACAACGGCATGGGCCCCGGGGTGTTGTACGTGAATCCCAGGAACGAGCCGCGACGCTGGGAGCGCTTCGAGGTCACGCCCGACGTATGGGTCGAAGTGACCGCCCTGAAAGACGTCGACGGCGACGGCAGGCCCGAGTTGATCATGGGCATTCCGGGTGGAGCCATCGTGCTGGCGCGGCCTGATCCGGCCAACCCCACGAAGCCGTGGACGCTGACGCCGATTTCCGAAGCGGGTCCCTGGGCCGCGAACAACTCGCACGGGCTGGGGGTCGGCGATCTCACCCACGACGGACGTCTCGATATCCTCACCGCCTGGGGCTGGTGGGAACAGCCGGCGAAGGGCAGTACCCAGAGGCTGTGGACCTATCATCCGGCGCCGTTCGGCCGCAGGGGGCGCTCACAGGGCGCGGCCGGTGGCGCGGAAATGGCGGTCTACGACGTCAACGGCGACGGACTGAACGACGTCGTCACTTCTCTCGAAGCGCATGGCTGGGGTCTGGCCTGGTTCGAGCAGAAGAAGGGCGCGGACGGGAAACCGGCCTTCGTTCGCCACATGATCATGGACAACTTCCAGACCAAGAACGCCGGCGACGTGACGTTCACCGAACTGCACGGCGCCACCTCCGCCGACATGAGCGGTGACGGGGTTCCAGACTTCATCGTCGGCAAGCGGTACATGTCGCACTTCGGCTATACCGACCCCGACCCTTACGCAGCGCCGGTGCTGTACGTCTACCGCACCGTGCGGAATCCACGGGCTCCCGGCGGCGCCGAATTCGTGCCGGAGCTGGTGCACAATCGCTCCGGCGCGGGATCCCACATCGTGGCGATGGACATCGACAAGGACGGCGCGACGGACATCGTGACGTCGTCCACGCATGGCACCTACATCTTCTGGGGCGACAAGGCGGCAGCCGCCGGCACGGCGCGCTAGCGAGATGAAGAAGCACGGCGACGAACCGCTGCCATCGACGCGCACTCCGGCGACCACGATCGGCGCGGCCGCCATCGGCGCCGAGGCGATTGGCGCCCAGGCCACCAAAGCCCAGGCCATCGGCGCGCTCGCCGTCGGCGCCCTGGCAATCGGTGCTGTCGCGATTGGCGCGCTCGCCATCGGCCGGCTGGTCATCGGCCGCCTGACGATCCGGCGGACCCGCCTGAATGTCGTCGAGATCGACGAGCTGCGCGTCGGCCGCCTGCATGTGCGCGAACGGCTTGGCGATGGCAGACGGTAACCCTGCCACGCCGGGCGCTCGCGCGGCACCGCGGAGCGCTGTCGTCGCCGGCGGAACCGGCCTGGTCGGCGGCACCCTGCTGCAGCTGCTGGGCGCCGACGCCAGCTACTATCGGGTGACCAGCCTGGTTCGCCGCGAGGTTCCGGCGCCACCCGGGGTCGCCGTGCAGCGGGTGGATTTCGATCGGCTCGACGACGTCGTTCTGGCGGACGTGGACGATGCGTTCTGTTGCCTTGGCACCACGAGGCGCGCCGCCGGGTCGGCGGCGGCGTTCAGGCGCGTCGACTTCGACTACGTCGTGGCCTTTGCCCGGCTCGCGAAGCGCTCCGGAGCGCGGCGGTTCCTGCTGGTGTCGTCAGTCGGCGCCTCACCCCGCTCGTCGCTCCTCTACACCCGGACGAAGGGCGAAGGCGAAGCGGCGATCGAGGCCCTTGGGTTCGCATCGGTTATGATCCTGCGGCCGTCGTTTCTGATCGGGAGCCGCACCAAGGGACGCCTGGGCGAGACCATCGCGATCGGGGCCGCGAAGCTGCTCGGCCCGCTCCTGGTCGGACCCCTGCGTCGCTACGCGCCAGCGGAGGCGACGGCGGTGGCGCGGACGCTGGTGCGGGTCGCCGCGAAGGCTCCTGCGGGCGTGACGGTCGTCGAAGCGCCAGATATCTGGTGACGAGCCGCCTCCGCGGTGAGGACCGGAGGCGCGGGATCGGATGACGAGCGTCATCCCTACTATCAGTATCGCCGCGAACCACTGTGCTCTTCAAGACTGTTCGTTGGCCCGCAGGGCGGCTATCATCGCCGGCCCATGTCGACAACCACGCATCACGAAACGGCGCCCCGCGACCGGGGCTCGGTGGACGATCGGCTCGCGCGTCTCCTGGAGACGACCTTCTTCGCGCGGGTCGTCCCGCACCTCGCTCCGGAGACGCTGCATCAGCTGCTGCGCTACCGCGGACTCGAGGCGTGCGGTGAGCTGGTCACCACCGCCACGCCGGCGCAGCTCACGTCGCTGCTCGACCTCGACCTGTGGCGTCACGAGCAGCCGGGACGCGACGAGCAGTTCGACGTCGAGCGCTTCGGCGAGTGGCTCGAGGTGCTGGTGGAGACGGGAGAGTCGGTGGCGGCCCGAACCGTCGCCGCGCTCGACCCGCACCTGGTCGTCACCGGCCTCTCCCGCTACCTGCGTCCGTTCGATCCTGGCACCTTCGAGCCGACGGCATCGACGGACGACGAGCCGATGGACCGGCACGACATGATGCACAGCGCGACGAGTCGCCACGTGCTCGAGTGCGAGGTCGGTGGCTATCTGGTGCGGGCGCGACGCACCGACGCGTGGGATGCGATCGTCACGCTGCTGGTCGCGCTCGAGGCCGAGCACGGCCAGTTCTTTCACGCGGTGATGCAGGGATGCCGCCGGCTGTCGAACTCGCGGCCGGAGGTCGACGGCCTCGACGACCTGCTGATGGCGCCGGAGCAGCACCTCCACGACGTCGCGATCGAACGAGATCGCCGCCGATCGCGGCACGGCTACGCGACTCCCACCGACGCGCGCGCGTTCCTGAAGATGGCGCGCCGGCCGCAGAAACCGTCGCGGGCGTCGAAGACGTCGGCCGCGGTCACGCCCAACCCCATCGCCACGGCTTACTTCCGCGCCGTCGACGAAGACGCGGAGGTCAGCGCGGTGGACGGGCCAACGGTCGCCGTGGCGTTGGCGGGGCACGGGCGCGGCGGCGACGACATTCCCTCGTCGATCGACGCGGTCATCGACCTGCTGGCCGAGGCCGGCGTGATGCCGGCACGGCCGCGGGCGCTGCTGGAGGCCGGGGACGAGGCCTCCCGGCCAACGCCGGTCCCGCTCCTGAAGCGGCTGATGGCATTCGTGCGGCAGCACGAGGAGGCCGCCTACCTGACGCGCAGCCGCGAGCTCGGATTCCTCGCCAATACGCTGCTCGCCGGCTGCTCCGTGCAGTCGCGGCCGTTCACGCCCCGCGAGGCGTCCGATGCGGCGGCGTGCATTTGCAACCTGGGTCTCGAATACGGGCCGGCACCGCCAGACACGTTCCTCGCCGATCACGGCCTCGTGACGGCGTTCGAAGCAGGCTGGGCGGGGCTGCACCAGGACGTCAGCCTGTTCGTGGCGGATCAGCTCGTCGCGACGTTGACCGAGGTCCGCTCCGACGACGCCGACACTCGCCGCGGCCTCCTGGCGTTGCGGCGCACGCTCCAGAAGGGGCGGAAGGCGGGCACACCGTGGCTCGCGCGCGACGCCGCCGACGTGCTTGCGATCCTCGACATGACCGCCTGGGTCAGCGTCGTTGGTCTGCTGGACGAGTGCCCCATCCTGCCGGCGGCGCTGTCCGCCGTTCTCGAGCGCCGCACGACCGTCGTCAGCCCGACCGCGTTCGAGTTCATCTCGACGACCGCCCAGATCGACGACGTTCGTCGCTTCATGGCAGCGCTCCCCGCCGTCTTGTCACGCTGATCGCGCAACTCAGGGCTCCTGGCACGCTGGCTGCAACGGCCACCTGGTCAAGCCGGTCGCGCCTGACGAGCTACAGCGGTTGCTCGGTGAGCACCGCTGACAGCGTGGCCCGGTCGATGTTGCTGCCCGTCATCACGAGACCGACACGCCTGCCGGCCAGCTGCCCAGCCAGGTCGCTCAGGCCGGCCAGTCCGGCCGCCCCGGCGCCCTCGCACAGGTTGTGGGTGCACTGCAGGTAGGTCCGGAGGGCCTGGGCGATGGCCCGCTCGCTCACTGTCACGAAGCCCGACAGCCCCTCTTGCAGGATCGTGAATCCGAACCCCGCCGGTGCTGAAACACGTATGCCGTCGGCGAAGGTGTCCGCCTTCGCCGACCGCAGCATCGTGCCGGCGTGCCACGAGTCGTGGACGGCCGGCGCGCCGGCGGCCTGCACGCCGTAGATCTTCAGGCCGGGCTTCAGCTCGCGGGCGACCACGATGGCGCCGACGGCGTGAGACCCGCCGCCCACCGCGAGGACGAGCGCGTCGAGATCGGGTTGCTGCTCGAGCATCTCCAGTGCCACCGTGGCGGCCCCGGCCACCACCGTGGGATTCGTGAACGAGTGCACGAACACCCTGCCGGTCTCGGCGACGGCCCGCTCGGCGGCGAGGATCGTCTCGCTGTAGTCGTCGCCGACCTCGACCAGTTCGGCGCCGAAGTCGCGAATCGCCGCGTTCTTGTCGGGGTTGTTGTGGCGGGGCACGAAGATCGTCGCCTTCACACCCAGCATCCGCGCGGCCACCGCCACGCCCTGGCCATGGTTGCCCAGCGTCGTGGCGATCACGCCGCGGGCGCGCTCAGCCGCGCTGAGCGCGGTCATCGCCGCCAGCCCGTTGCGGTACTTGAACGAGTTGGTCGGCAGGTGGTTCTCGTGCTTGACGTACACCGTGACGCCTGCCCCCACCGCCTGGTCGAGGCTGGGGTAATGCCGCAGCGGCGTCACCGGCACGAACGGCGCCAGTCGATCGCGCGCGGCGAGGATGTCGGGGAACGTCAGCACGGCGGGGTCGCGGCTGCGCATCGTACCATGCGCGCCTCACGCCGCCGTCGACGCCGCCAATCGCGGATAATTGGCGACGTGATCAATCGACGCGATTTCCTCGGCGGCGCCGTGTGCGGATCGGCCGCCGTGGCCGGCGCGGCCGCCGCCCGGGGGTGGACCGCGCCTCCGCCTCTGCCGCCCCCTCCGCCCGCGTCGCCGCCGCCATTGCCGGAACACGCCCGGCTCAGCTTCTCGCAGCAAGGCGAGGACATCGTGCTGTACCACGTCATGCACGAGATGCTGAAGATCGCCGCGCCCACCTACATGGACGTCGGCGCCGCCTATCCCGTCAACGGCAACAACACCTACCTGCTCTACACGACCGGCGCTCGCGGGGTGCTGGTCGAACCCAATCCGGCGCTGGCGGCGCAGCTGCGCGACAAACGGCCCGCCGATACCGTGGTCGAGGCCGGCATCGGCGTTACCGACCAGGCCGACGCCGACTACTACCAGATCAAGAGCAACGCGATGCTCAACACCTTCTCGGCCGAACAGGTCGCGCACCTCCAGCGTGGCAAGGCGGAGAACGTCGTCGAACGCGTCGTCAAGATGCCGCTCCTCAACATCAACCGCGTCATTGCCGAACATCTGGGACGAGCGCCCGATCTGCTGTCCACCGATGTCGAAGGCCTGGACGAGGCGATCATCCGGACGCTCGACCTGTCACGCTTCCGGCCCGGAGCGATCTGCGCCGAGGCGGTGCCGACGACGAAGTCCGGACGGGCATCCGGGCTGGCCAGATACCTCGGTTCCCGCGGCTACATTCCACGCGGCGGGTCGATGTACAACACCATCTTCGTCGACGCCCGGCGGCTGTGAGCCGGCGGCACGGGCGGATCGGGGCGCCGCCGTCCGGAGCCGTGTCGAGTCCGATTCGACTATAGACAATCTAATATATATACTGCGAGGCCATGGCTGACAGGCTCCGCGGCGTCGACGCGCTGTTGCCGCTCAAAGCCAAGGTGCTCCACCTGCTGCTGGCGGTGGCCGATGGCCCCCGGCATGGCTACAGCATCATGCAGGAGGTCGCCGAGCGGACCGATGGCCAGGTGCGCCTGTGGCCGGCAGCGCTGTACGGATTGCTGCGCGAACTCGAGAAGCTCGAGTGGATCGTCGAGTCGGCCAAGCGGCCGGCCGCCGCGGACGACGACGAGCGGCGCCGCTACTACGCGCTCACGCCGCTCGGCAAACGCGTGCTCGATGCCGAGGTGCGGCGCCTCGAAGCGATCGTCCAGCACGCCCGGTCGAGCCGCGCCTTGCGGAAGGTGCAGCGCGCATGACCGGCGACCGCGTCCTGCAGTGGTGCGCGCGGAGCTACACCCGGCTGCTCGGCGTGCTCCGCAGCCGCGACAGCCGGGAGCGCCACGCCATCCGTGAGGACGGCGAGCGCCTGCTCGCGGCCGCCCACACCCACGGCCGCGTCAGCCTGGCGACGACGTGGCTCGCGCTGGTCTGGGACGTCGTCGCCGGCACCCGGCACGACCTCGCCCAGGCGCAGCGTGCCCTGGTGCGCTCGCCGGGCCTCACCTTCGGCATCTCGCTCCTGCTCGGGCTGGGCGTCGCCGCCACCACCACGCTGTTCGCGTTCGTCGACGCGGTGCTGCTCCGGCCGCTGCCCTACGACCAGCCGGATCGACTGGTGATGATGTGGGAGTCGAACCTCGCCCTGGACCGCCTGCGCGAGGGCCCGTCGCCGGCCAACGTCGTCGACTGGGTGGCGCGGAACGACGCGTTCGACGCCATCACCGCGTCGATGACGGTGTCGGCGACGCTGCGCGGCGGCGACGGCGGCACGCCGCTCACCGGGGTGCACGTCACGCACGGGTTCTTCGACGTGTTCCGCCGCCAGCCGCAGCTGGGGCGCACGTTCCACGCCGGCGAGTTCGCCGGCGCCATGTCGATCACCTCGCGCCAGCCGTCGCGCGGCGAACCGGTGATCGTGCTGAGCCACCGGCTGTGGCAGAGCCTGGGGGCCGATCCCGGGATCATCGACCAGACGATCCACGTGGAGGGCAGCGACTGGCGCGTCATTGGGGTCATGCCCGAGGACTTCGCGGTCCCCGACGCGGCCGCGGCCTTCTGGGCGCCGTGGGACATGGACGCGCTCGTACCGCGCGCGGTTGCCGAACGGACCGCCGCGCGACGCCCGGTTCCTGCGCGTCGTCGGCCGGATGAAGGCCGGCCTGACGGTCGACGGCGCCGAGGCGCGCCTGCAGACGCTGGCGAGCACACTCGCGTCCGAGTATCCGGCCACCAACGCCGGGTGGACCATTCAACTCTCTCCGCTCGCCGACGAGGTGTCGCGCACCAGCCGCCTGGAGCTCCTCCTGGTCTTCGCGGCGATGTCGTGCCTGCTGCTGCTGGTCTGCGCCAACGTCGCCAGTCTGGCGATCGCACGGGGACTGGCGCGGGCACGGGAGATGGCCATCCGCCTGGCGCTCGGTGCCGGCGGCGGCCGAGTAACCCGGCAGCTCGTCGCCGAAAGCGCGCTGAGTGCGATCGTCACCGCGATCATCGCCGTGCTGCTCACGACCTGGTGGGTCGGTGCGGCGTTGTCGATCGCCCCGGCCGGTATTCCACGCCTGCACGAAGTGGCGATGAATGCGCGGGTGGCGACGTTCGCGGTCGTGCTCGCGCTCGTGGTCACCGCGATTGGCAATGCCGTGCCGACCTTCCGCGCCAGCCGCACGCCGATTGCCGGCGCGCTCAAGGACGGGACGGCGGTGTCGGCACGCACCTCGGGCCGGCTGCGCGCCGGGTTGGTGGTGGCCGAGATCGCCGCGGCGGTGATGCTGCTCGTCGGCGCCGGACTGCTGGCCCGCACCTTCGCCGAGCTGCGCCGGGTCGACGTCGGCTTCGACACCGGCAACCTGCTGGTCCTGCGCATCACGCCGGATGCGGCGCGGTATCGCACCAACGTGCAGACGACCGACTACTACCGCCGGGTGCTCGAGTCACTGCGCGACGTGCCGGCGGTCGCCTCGGTGGCCGCCGTCACGTCGCTGCCGATGAGCACGATCGGCTCCGACTTCACCAGGCCCTATTGGCCCGAGCAGGCCCGCCCCGAAGGCAACGCGGTGCCGTCGGCCAGCATCCGGATGGCCACCCCTGGCTACTTCGCGACTCTGGGTCTGCCGCTCGTCGCCGGCCGCGAGTTCGCCGACCGCGACGACGCCGCCGCGCCCCGGGTGGTGATCGTCAACCAGACGCTGGCGCGGGTCGCCTGGGGCACCGCCGACCCGGTTGGCCGCAACCTCGTCCTCGACTACCAGCGCGGGCCGTACCCGCATGAAGTCGTCGGCGTGGTCCGCGACGCGCGGGTCGACGGGCCACGCAGCGAGCCGGTGCCGGAGATCTTCATTCCCCACGCCCAGAACCCCTACCTGGTCATGAATGTCATCGCCAGGACGACCGTGGATCCGATGGCGGTGGCGCAGACGGCGCGGGCCAGCGCGCTTCGCATCGACCCGGATCAGCCGGTCCATTCGGTGACCACGATGGCGCAGCTGCTCGGCGATTCCGTGCAGCTCGATCGCTTCGCGATGCTGCTCGTCACCCTCTTCGCGGTGGCCGGACTCGTCACCGCCGCCGCCGGTGTCTACGCCCTGCTGGCCTACACCGTGGCGGAGCGGCGGCGCGAGATCGCGCTGCGGATGGCGCTGGGGGCGTCGCCGCAACGGGTCGCCCGGTCGATCGTGACGGAGTCGCTGCTGCTCGCCGTGGTCGGCGCCGCGATCGGCATCGCGGCCGCCGCGGCCGGGAGCCGCTTCGCCCGCACGCTGCTGTTCGGCGTGGCGCCGCAGGATCCGGTCACGCTGGTGTCGGCGGTGTTCGTGCTCCTGGTGGTGGTCGTGGCGGCCAGCGGGTTTCCGGCGCGCCGCGCCGCGCTCGTCGACCCAGCCCACGCGATGCGCATGTGAGCGCCGACGGTCGCCGTGCCGGATGTCGGGCTCACGGCGCGACGGGACTGGCCGTCCGCGGCCCGCGCCCGGCGCGGCCGAAGACGAGCGCCAGCGACCATGTCGCCGCCGGGAACGTCAGCGCCCAGAGCGCTGCGATCCAGATCAGGCCGTGCCAGTACATCTGCAGGGAGATGAACGGCAGCAGCAGGCCGTTGGCGATAAGCGCCAGGCGCGCCACCCGTTCGAGGCCGGGGCCCGTGAACACCAGCGCCATGCACAGGGTGGCGACGCTCATGAAGCTGTAGCCCAGGATGTCGACCGCGTACAGAAACGAATCGAACGGCACGAAGAGGAACGCCTCCATCCCGGCCGTCCGGCCCGCCTCCAGGCGGGGCATCACCCAGGCGAGCTGCACGTAGTAGTTGATGCTGATGAGCGCGGCGTAGACGGTGGCGAAGGCCACGCCGGCCAGGCTCCAGACCCGGCGGTCGGCCGGGGTGATCTGGTGGACGCTGACCGCCAGCAGCAGGAACGACGAACCGAGGAACAGCGACGGCGTCAGCAGCACGGCGATGCCCAGCGGCGTGCTCATGCTCTCGGGCCCGCCCGCCGAACCCAGCCATCCCGCCCACTCGGCCAGCTGGCCGACGACGTAGGTCAGGCTGAAGACGGTGGCGAGGATGGCCGACCAGAGGCCGGCGGTTCTCGTGGACGGAGAAGGTGGGGTGATCATCGGGCCGCGCTCCTGGAAGGCGGCGGAGCACATCCCGTGCCGAACAATCGCCGCCGACGAACGCGTGTGTTGCGGGCGGAGTCGGTGATGGCCGCGGAGTCCTCCGCAGCGGTGCGCGATCCTCCCCTTCGTCGGGTGCGGTCAGGCCGTGGGCGCCACCGCGGCCATCCGCTCCAGCATAGCCACGGTTCTCGGAGACGTCGGGTGTCCCAGCTGTACCGGATCGACATAGAGCGCGGGGCGAAACAACTGGCGCGGGTCCCGCGGCACGTCGCCGAACGCCGCTCCGTCCGCTTCCTGGACGAAGAACGCGTTGATTCCGCTGTACGAACAACAGACGAGGCGAAACCCCATCGGGGCGAGCAGATCAATCCAGCTGCTCAGTGCGACGCCGAAGTAGTCGTCGCCGTTCCACCGAAACCCGGGTTCGTACGGCATCACGAAGCGTACCGGCGGTGGGAACTTGGCGTTGTACTCGACCACGACGACCCGTGGCGCGAGGTGCGGCAGCAGCGCCTGCGCGACCCAATAATCGTTGCCGTCGATGTCGAGCGAGAACACATCGCAGTCGGTCTGGTTGACCAGGCCGTTGACGTTCTCGGCGGTCACGAACGCCTGCGTGAACCCGAGGCGGGTGCCGGTCGGAGCCCAGGCGAGTGGCTCGCCGCCGATCCACTGCCCGCGCCACCCGCTGGCCATCAACAGCACGGTGTTGTTCTCGGTGCCGTCGCCGACACCGATCTCCAGGAACGTGCCCGAGCGCAGTCCGAGTCGGATGCAGATCGCCTCGAGGATGCCATCCTCGTCGAACTGTGAGAAGAACTTCGCGCCGGCACGAAGCAGCGGGCTGGCGCTGTTGGTGATATCCGCCTTCCAGGTCGCCACCAGATCGTGATCGAATCGGCGTCGCTCGAACAATGTCGGCAGGGCGTGGCGATCCCTGTCGGTCGGGCGAGGCCGGTCCGCCAGTTGGGGCGTCAGACATTCCATCAGGTCACCTCGTGCGTGATGTGCGGACGATGGCTTCAGTCGGAGGGCGGTTGGCTGGCGCGCCAGCGCAGCAGACGGCGCACGAGCTCGTAGCGCTCGCGGCCCAGGGTCTCGCGCAGCGAGTGGCGCCGAAACAGCGAGCCCGACGCGTTCCACACGTACAGCTCGCCGCGGCGTGATGCCAGCCGCGCCGTGAGATGTTCCAGCGCCTGGCCGGCGCCGGTCCGTGATGCGTCGAGCACGAACGTGGTGGTCCAGTCACCCTGGCCGGCGTCGAGGACGCGCGACAGCGTATCGGGGTGGAAGGATCCGAAGCGCGGGTAGAACAGTGGCGTCAGGTCGAGGGCGAGGCTCTGCCGCAACTCGTCGAGCGTGGCCGCGTCGCGGTGGTGGCACAGCACCGTCACCGCCGGCCGCGCCGGGCCGCCGGCGAGCTGCTCCAGCAGGCTGCGCAGGACCGGCCAGGGGCCCGAGCGGACGATCAGCACCGGCGCGGTCAGCGCGGGCAGCGGCACCGGCTCCTGGGCGGGCATCGACTCGTGGAGCAGCAGCGACACCAGGCGGCGCAGGGCGCGGTCTCGCGACAGCATCGGCTCCACCGGGCCGCCGGTCAGCTGCAGGCTGCTGAGCAGCCGCCAGACGTCTCCGTCGCCAACCGGACGCCGCCGTCGTGCGGGCCGGACCGCCGGGCCCGTTGCGACCGCCCGGGCCGCGCGGGTCCCGGCCTGCAGGCGCGCGTGCAGGGCCGCGGCACTCCGCGCGTTGATGGCCGGGGGCGCGGCGACGCTCATCGCGCCCCCCACTCGTTGGCGGCCAGGGCCGCGGTGTGGCACGTGAGCAACGACGCGAGCAGGCTCTCGACATCGGCCGCAACCGCTGGCGCGGTTGCCGTCTCGAGGACCTGGAGATACCGCGGCGTGACCACCGTGGTCGTATCGCATCGTCGTTCGAGATGGCGCCCGAGCGACGCCCCCAGCGCCGGCAGCGTGCCGCGATGCCGCGCGCACCAGCGCAGCGCCTCGGCCACCGCCACCGGATCGTCCCGGTCGGTCACGAACAGCGGATACTCGCCGGGGAACAGCTCGGCGACGGCGTGTCCGTTCGTGACCACGACCGGCAGCCCCGAGGCCGCGGCTTCGAGCCAGGCGTAGCCGAACGGCTCCTCCGCCTTCAACAGCAGAGTGGCGGCGTCGTAGGACGGCAGCCGTCGCAGCAGTTCGGCCTTCTCGACCCGGCCGATGAGGCGGACGCAGTCGGCGAGGCCGCGGGCGTGCAGGTCGCGCGACAGGTCGTCGGCGTAAGAAGCAGCCGCCGGACCGATGAGGTCGAGCGTGAAGGCCGGCGCCTGCGGGTCGCGGGACCACTGCGCCACGCCGGCGACGAGCTGCGGGATTCCCTTCATGGGCTCGATCTGGCCGAAGTAGACCAGGCGGAGCGGGCCGTCGTGGCTGCCGGGCCGCGTCGGGCTGGCGACCGAACCGAAGTCGAAGCCGTTGGGCACGACGACGTGCGTGCCGTACTCGCCGACCACCGAGTTCAGCTCACGCACCAGCGTCGAACACGACACCGCCGTCAGGCTGCGTTTCAGGCGGGCAACGCGGGCCAGCCAGTGCAGGGGCCGCCCGTACCCGCGGAGATAGCGGTCGATGTCGTCCATCAGGTGGACGATCACCGGCACCCCGGCGCCGAGCGCCGTCTCCAGCAGGCTCACCGGGCCGACGCCCAGCGGGTTGCCGATCCAGATGCGATCCGGGCGGAACCGCCGGATCTCCAGGTCGAGCGCGATGACGCTGGCGGCGTCGATGCCGCCGAGCGCGTCGGTCCGGTGCTCCTGCCACGCGCGGGCGCCTTCGAGACGGGCCGAGAGATCGGCCTCGTAGGCGAGGACCGGCGCGAACACCTCGCGCACCGGGAGATCGGTGGGCGCCGCCACTTTCTTCAGCGTCCCGATCGCCCGCGACGTCACCACCTCCACCTCGTGCCCGGCCCGCGCGAACGTCCGCGCCACCTCGAGGAGTCCGAGCTCGTAGCCGCCGCGCACGTGCGGCGGGAAGATGTTCGAGACGACCATCACGCGCATCGGCGGTCCTCGTCGAGGCGCTGTATCACCCGCGGCCAGTAGTCGTCCCAGGCGAACCCGCGCACCAGCGCCTCACGCGCCGCCGCCAGCCGCTGGCGCCGCTCGCCGTCGTCGAGGGCCGAGAGCCGATCCAGCCGGCGGCGCAGGGCTCCGGCGTCGCCTTCGGCGAAGGTCCAGTCGCCCAGGCCGATCGCGGTCATCACCTCGACGAACGCCGGCACGTCGGAGGCCACGGGCAACGTCCCGTCGCGCAGCGCCTCGCACAGGACCAGGCCGAGCAGCTCCGGCTGTTCGATGCGCCGGCCGTCGTAGAGGCGATGCGTCGACGCGCTGACCAGCCCGCTGGTCGACCGCAGCATCTGCTGCACGTCGGGCCTGGGCAGGCAGCCGTGGAAGCGCACGTGCTTGCCACCGGCCCGCTGGCGCAGGAACGTCGCGTAGGCCTCGTCGGGCGCGGGGCCGACGACGTGCAGCACCTCGTCGCCACTGAGCGCGTCGATGGTCGTCTCGAGTCCCTTGTGGGGCAGCACCCGCCCGAGCGCCACGTACTCGTGCGGCCGCGGCGGCGCGGCGGCGGTGGCCTCGAGATCGCCGCGCCAGATGCCGGCATGCACGAAGGTGGCGCGCCTGGCGTACGACGTAGCGCGGCTGGCGGCGTAGGCCGAGATCTCCACGACGTGCTGGCGCGGGCACGGCTGGTAGACGTCGGCGAACACCCCGCGCACCGGCTCGTAGCCGAGCGAGGTGAAGAGCAGCTGCTGATCGGAGGCCACCGCGGCGATGACGTCGAAGACCTGGTCGGACGCCAGGTACTGATGCACCCACACGTGGTCGTGCGCGGCCAGGCGGGTCAGGACGGCTTCCCAGTCGAGCAGTTCGGGGGCCTCGGCCGTGGCCACGTCGGTCCACAGAAAGCGGGTGCGGAGCCGGGCCGGGAGGTCGGTGCGCGCCGGCGACACGTCGACCGGCGCGGCGATGACGGTGGGGGTGCCGGACGCGGCGATGGCCTGCGCGGTCTCGACGGTGTACAGCTCGCCGCCGCCCATCGTCGCGAGCGGGAACAGGCTGAGCAGCGCGACGCTCATGGACAGACGGCGCGGACGCGAGCCGGATCGCGGGCCAGCACCAGTTCGGTGATGCACCAGTCGTCGAGGTCGGCCACCGCGCGCACCGGCGTCACCGCCAATCGGTCGTCACGACGCCATACCGAGAATCCGGCCCGGGCGAACTGAGCCATCAGCGCGTGTCGATCGGCGCCAGCGCCCTGGAGCGCCGGCGGATTCCACTCGAGCAGCACGACGGTCTGCGGGCCGACGTGGTCGCGGAAGAACCGCTCGCCGCCCGCCCAGATCATCGCTTCGCTGCCTTCGGCGTCCATCTTGATGCACGAGAAGACGGTGTCGATGCCGGCGAAGGCGTCGTCGAGCGTGGTGACCGGGACTTCCTGTTCGGTCGGACGTTCGTGCCATTCGGCCAGCAGCCGCTCGGGAAGATCGGCCAGCGTCGATCCGCCCTGGTTGCGCGTGAAGGTGTGCATCACGCGGCGGCCCGGCGTGTCGGCCAGCGCCGACGAGTGCAGCGTGCAGACGTGGCCGAAGGTGTTGAGCCGCACGTTGCGGGCGAGCAGATCGAAGGTGCGCGGGTTGGGCTCGAACGCGTGGACGCGGCCGGTGCCGCCGACCTGGGTGGCGCCGAACACGGTGAAGTAGCCGATGTTCGCGCCGATGTCGAGGAAGCCGTCGCCGGGACGAAGGATGCGCTCCAGCAGGTGCGTCGTCGGCACGTCCCAGCAGCGATGCATCAGCAAAGATGCGGTGATCTGCAGGTCGTCGGCGAAGCCGAGCAGCGGCAGCCCGAGCGATGTCGGCACGAAGACCACGCCGTCGCCGAGATAGGTGGCCGACGGCGCCGGCGTGCACACGACTGAGAGCACGCGCTGCAGGCCGCTCTCGATCGTCCTCAAACGCGCCTCGAGCGCGGCCGTTGCCGCCGCGAGATCGAGGTCGGGCGAGGGGTTGCGGGGCGGGGCGGTGTGGGCAGGGGGCATCGTCGGCGGTCGACCTCGCTGGCGGCTGTGGTGCAAAGGCGATGCCTGTCCCGGGACGCGCCGGGAACGCCCTTTGCGCGTGCGCTGTCAGGAGACGCCGTGGCGCGGACCGCCGCCGACACCACTTTCCGCGACGACAGCGGGCATTTCGACGCCAATCGCGCCGCCCTGCGGGCGCGGTGGGGGTTCGATCCGTGTGCGCCGCCGTCGGCTGGACGTCGCGGCGCTGTCGGAGCGCCGACACCGTCCGACCTGCGTGTGACCGCCGCGGCGCTGGCGATCCAGCTGCAGGATGGGCGCTGGCACCCCGTGCACCCGGCCGATGCGCCGCTCGACGACGCCCGCGATTGGCTCCGGCAGACGCTCGGGCCAGAAGCCAGCGTGCCGCCGACGCTGTGTGTCGTCGGCGCCGGCGCGGGATGGATCGTGGACGCCATCAGCGAACGTTCGGACCTCGCTCGGGTGCTCGTGCTCGAGCCCGAGCCGGCGTTCGTGCCGGTGTTGCTCGACCGTCGCGACTACCAGCCGCTCATCGCCGCCGGCCGGCTGATGGTGATTGCCGGTCCCGACTTCGAGGGCGGCGCCGTGGCGTGGCGGCTCTTCGGCCGGTGGGTCAGCGACCCCGCGCTGCTGATCCACCCGGCGATCGCCGTGGCACGTCGGCCGGCCACGGTGGCCGCGGCCCGGCTGGTCCAGCGCGCGCTGGCCGATGCGCGATCGAACGAACAGGCCCGGCGGCGCTTTGCCGCACCGTATCTGATACAGACGCTCGCCAACCTGCCGGGCATGAGCGACGAGTCCGACGCCGCCGCGCTGTTCGGCCTGTGTCCACGGCGTCCGGTCGTCGTCGCCGGCGCCGGCCCGTCACTGAACCGGAATCTGGAGGAACTGCGGCCGCTCCGCGACCGGGTCGTGCTGGTGGCGGCCGACACCGCGCTCAGACCCTGCCTGGCGGCGGGCCTGACGCCCGACCTCGTCGTCGCCGTCGACCCTGGCGCGGCCAACGCGCGGCACCTCGTCGGCCTGCCCGTGGGGGCGACGCCGGCGCTGGTCGCTGAAGCCAGCCTGCGCGGCGCCGCCCTCGCCGCGTTCACCGGCCGTAGCTACTTCTACCGCGTCGCCGCGCATCACCCGTGGCCCTGGCTGCACGGTCACGGCGTGGACGTGACCACCTTGCGGGCGTGGGGGTCGGTGCTCATCACCGCGTTCGACCTGGCGGTGCGGCTGGGCGGCGACCCGGTGATCTTCATCGGCGCCGACCTGGCGTTCACCGACGGCCAGCCGTATTGCCGCGGCACCGTCTACGAGGAGGACTGGACCGCGTGGCAGGCGAGCGGGCAGTCGCTGGCGGACATCTGGCGCGGCGCAATCGCCATGCACCCGGCCGTCACCGAACGCCACGGCGACGAGACGATTGCCACGGCGCCGCACCTGGTGCAGTTCCGCGACGCGTTGCTCGACGCCAGCCGCACGGCGCCGTGCCGGGTCGTCAACGCGACCGGCCGGGGGATCCTGCGCGGGCCGGCCGTGGAGCCGCTGACGTTGCAGGAGGCGTTGTCGTCCGCGCCGCCGTTGCGGTGCCGCCGCTGCCGCGCCAGCCGCTGTCGCGCCTCGGTGTGGCCAGCGTGCGCGCCGCGCTGGCGGGGCACGGGAGCGCCGCCTCGGCCAGCGCGTTCGTGCCCGAGCCGGAGTGGGCGGCGCGTGCTTGCCGAGCACGACCCGCCGGACAGCGGGCTCGCCGACGCGCTCGCCACGACCCTGGACCAGCTGGCAGGCTGGGCACGGGCCGTCGCCGCGGCTCGGGTCTGACTCCGGAGTGGCAGTGCGGCGTGCGGCCGTTCCGCGGCATCGCGGCGGCAGGGATGACGGCGCCGTCGACGCCAGGCTCGCTACGGCAGCCTGAGATTGGTCAGCGATTCGCCGCGGTGGTCGCGCCGGATCGCCGTGGCAATCAGCGGCGCCACGCTGGTGAGCTCGAGATGCGGGACGTCGGGTGGCTCGATTGCGACCGTATCGGCGGCAATGAGGCGACCGAGCGGAAGCGTCTGCAGAATCTCGCGAGCGCGGCCGGTCAGCAGCGGGTGCGTCACCGCCGCGGTCATCGGCTCGCGGGCCCCGGCGGTGCGCAGCACGCCGATCGCCGCCGCCAGGGTGGCCCCGGTGCTCAACATGTCGTCGATGATGAGTGGCCGCTTCCCGCGTACGTCGCCGATGACGCCGTGGGCTTCCACCTCCTCGCCACCGAGGCGGGTCTTGTGGACGACCGCCACCGGCAGCTGGAGCAGGCGCGCGTACTCGCGGGCCCGCTTGACGGCGCCGAGGTCGGGCGCCACCACGACGGAATCGTCGTGGACGGACGCGGCGGCGGCAGTGGCCAGGAGCGGCACGGCGGTGAGGTGGTCGACCGGAATACCGAAGAAGCCTTCGATCGCCGCGGTATGCGCATCGATCAACATCAGGCGATCGAATCGAGCGGTCGCGAGCACGTCGGCCATCACACGGGAGCCGAGGGCCTGGCGGTTGCTGCGGCGCTCCTGCCGGGCATATCCGAGGTAGGGAATCACCCCGGTCAGCCGGGCCGCGCCGGCGCGCCGGCACGCGTCGGCGATGAGGAGCAGCTCCATCAGATGCAGCTCGACGGGCGGACTCGTCGACTGGACCACGTAGACGTCATGGCCCCGGACCGACTGCTGGATGTCGATGCGGGTCTCGCCGTCTGGGAAGCGGCGGCATTCGTACGCTGCCGGCGCCACCCGTAGAATCTCGCCGACCTCGGCGCCGAGGCGTACGCTGGCCGGGCCGGCCAGCACTACCATTCGGTGGTCCACGTTCACTCTCCTCCACGGCGGTGCCGTGTGCCGCGCGCGCCAACCGAATTGGCGCCAGTCGCTGCTGGCAGGCCAGTTGCTACATTCTGTCGCCGGGAGTAGAGGCCGATATCATGTTCTTCGAGCGCCGGGGCTACGCATGAGTGGCCTGTCGTCTGCCGCCGCCGCCGATCGCCTCACGCGCTTCGGCCCGAACGCGCTGCCGCAGCAGCCCCCGGAATCGCTGGCGCGCCGCTTCCTGCGCCAGTTCGCGAGTCCCCTGATCACGATCCTGCTGCTGGCGCTCGCCTTCGACTTCGCCGTGTGGCTGTTCGAAGGGCGGCACGGCTGGCCGATTGAGGCCGGCGCCATCGCCCTCATCCTGGCGTTCAATGCCGGCCTCGGCCTGTATCAGGAGCAGCGCTCCGAGGCCGCCCTGACCCGGCTGCGGGAACTGGCCGGCGCACAGGCGTGGGTATTCCGGGACGGCGCCCTCACTCGCATCCCCGTCGAGTCGGTCGTGCCTGCCGACTGGGTGCGGCTCGAAGCGGGTGACCGCGTCCCGGCCGACGGCACGCTGGTGGAGGCGCGCGGCGTCATGCTCGACGAGTCGCTGCTCACCGGCGAATCCGCGCCGCTCGACAAAGCCACCGGCGGCGACGCGTTCAGCGGCACATTGCTCGTCAGAGGCAAGGCGGTCCTGGAGGTGACCCGCACCGGCGCGGCCAGCGCCATGGGCCAGCTGGCGACGATGCTCGGCGGCATCCGCAGCGTCAAGACGCCGCTCGAGCGTCGCGTCGATCGGCTCGGCCGTCAGATCGCGCGCTGGGTCCTGATCCTGGCCACGGCGCTCGGGGTCCTCGGCATCGCGGCCGAGGGGTTGGGGCGCGCTCCAGAGATCGTGCTGTTCGCGGTGGCGCTCGCCGTGGCGGCCGTGCCCGAGGGCCTGCCGGCGGTGCTCACGGTGGCGCTCGCGCTCGGCGTCGAGCGGATGGCCCGGCAGCGCGCCGTCGTACGCCGGCTCTCGGCGGTGGAAGCGCTCGGCTCGGTCACGGTCATCGCCACCGACAAGACCGGGACGCTCACCGAGAACCGCATGGAGGTGCGATCGCTCGACGTGACCGACCTCCCCCGGGCCCTCGTCGCCGTCGTCCTGGTCAACGACGCCGACCTGGCGACCGGCGCTGGCGATCCCCTCGATCTCGGGCTGCTGCGCCACGCCGTGGCGCACGGCGCGGACATCGCCACGATTCGCGCCGCGCACCCGGTCGTGTCGGAGCGGCCCTTCGACAGCGCGTGGAAGTTCGCGCGGGTGTCAATCCGCGACGGCGGACGGCTGGTGAGCTACCTCAAGGGCGCGCCGGAAGTCCTGCTGGCGCGGTGTCACCTGTCGGCTGGCGATCGCGACTCGTGGACCGGCAAAGCGGAGGCCTACGCCGGCGACGGCTTCCGCGTGCTGGCCCTGGCGTGCGGCGACGGCGAGGCCGAGGACAATCTCACGCTGCTCGGCCTCGTGCTGTGCTGGGATCCGCCGCGAGCGGAAGTGCCGGACGCGGTGCGCCAGGCCCTCGACGCCGGTATTCGCGTCGTCATGATCACCGGCGACCATCCGGCCACGGCACTGGCCGTCGCGCGCCAGATCGGCATTCCCGGCGTGCGGGTGCTGACCGGCGAGGATCTCGCCGAGTACGGCGCGGCGGCGCTGCAGACCGCGCTCGCCGAGGTCAACGTCTTCGCCCGCGTCCGCCCTGAACAGAAGCTGCAGATCGTCGAGGGACTGCAGGCCCAGCGGCAGGTCGTCGCCATGACCGGCGACGGCGTCAACGACGCGCCGGCCCTGAAGCGCGCCGACGTCGCGGTCGCGATGGGGCAGCGCGGCTCGGACGTGAGCCGCGAAGTCGCCGACCTGGTCCTGCTCGACGACAACTTCGCGACCATCGTCGGCGCCGTGGAAGAGGGGCGGGGCATCTACGAGAACATCCAGAAGTTCCTTCGCTTCCTGTTCTCGACCAATCTGTCCGAGGTCCTGCTGGTCGCGGCGGGAGCACTCATCGCCTTCGGCGCCGACCTGCGGGACAGCGCCGGCGCGCTTCTGCTGCCGCTCACCGCCGCGCAGATCCTGTGGATCAATCTGATGACCGACGGCCTGCCGGCCGTGGCCCTGGCTTTCGATCGGACCCCAGGCGTGATGAGTCAGGCGCCTCGGCCTGCCGACGCGCCACTGCTCGATCCGCCGTCGGCGCGGTTCATCGTGAGCGCAGGGGCCATGAAGGCTGCCGGCGCGCTCGGGCTGCTCGGCCTGATCTGGCGGCTCGGCTACGATCTGGACGTGGCCCGCGCCGCGACCTTCCATTTCATGGCCATCGGCCAGCTGTTCCTCACCTATCCCTCACGCCACACCTGGACGCGGCCGCTGTCCAATGTCGCGCTGCACGGGGCGGTCGCCCTCGGCATCGCCGTTCAGGTGGGCGCCGCGTCGTGGGCGCCGTCGGCGCAGATGCTCGGCAACGCCGCCCTTCCCCCCGCGGTCTGGCCGCTGGTGTTCGGGGCGGCCGTCGTGGCGTGGGCGGCAGCTGAAGGGCTGGCCCGAGCGGTGTGGCGCAGGCCATCGCACTGAGCGCCCGCCGGCCGTCAGATCGCGTCTGAAATCGAGGTGAATGCGAACGACGACAGGCGGAGCGCCGGCACCATGAACGGCGACAGCCGTCGCGCCGCGCCGATCGCCTCGACGTTCCACGGCGCCAGCATCGCCAGCACGCTCTGGTTGAAGCGCAGATTGCGCACCGGGTAGCGCACCTGGCCGTTCTCGACCCACCACAGGCCGTCGCGGGTGAGGCCGGTGAGCATCAGCGATGCGCGGGTCGATCAGCCGCACGTACCAGAACCGCGAGATCACCAGCCCGCGCTCCATGCCCTTGATCATGTCGTCCATGCGCCACCGGCGGCTGCGGTGCTCTCGACGATGTAGTTGACCGGGCCAGGCGTCGGCGTCGCGCTTGCGTCTCCTGCGCCCAGAAGCGCGAGTACTCGAGGTTCTCCAGCACGCCGGCTTTCACCAGCGACAGCCGCGAGGCCGGTACGCCTTCGGTCGTCAGCGGCGCCGCCGGCATCTCGGGATGCATCGGGTCGCTGTAGATGTTCAGACGTTCGCTGAACAGTCCTTCGCCGACCCTGCGTCTCGCCGTCCTTGCCGGAATACGCGCTGCGGCCCTCGTCGGTGTTGCGGGCGTCGAAGCTGCTGGTGAGGAAGCCGAGCAGATCGGCCACCGCCTGCGGTTCGAGGATCACCGGGTAGACGCCCGGCTCGATCGGCTTCGGCCCGCGCGAGCGCACCGCCTTGTCCACCGCCTGGCGCGGCGATGGCCGGAGCGTCGAGGCGCGCCAGGTCGAAATGGTCGCCGGCGTAGTAGCCCGAGCCGGTGCCATCGGCGCTGCGGGCGGTGACGCTGAAGGCGGCCTCGCTGCTGCGGAAGTAGCGCCGGTTGCCGTTGGCGGTGGCCGCGGCGGTGGCCGAGGCCCGGGCGTTGTGAAAGCCGGCGCCGGTGACCTTCAGCGGTGCGGCAGGCGGCCAGCACGGCTTCGAGCGCGGCGGCGCGCGCCGCGAGATCGACGTCGGCCGTGGCGGCGGCGAACCCGCGCTCCGCCGGGTAGTCGAGCGGCCCCAGCGTCGGCACGTACTCGCGATGCACCGGCGACACCCGGGCGATCTGCACCGCTTCGTCGGCCAGCAGCTGCAACGCCGCTGCGCCGGGGTCGTTGCCGGTCGCCGCGCCGCGCCGGCGGCCCACCCACACCGTGGCGGTGATGTCGAGGTCGTCGGCCCGTCCGCTGGTGGTGATGCGGTTGTCGGCGAAACGGGCGTGCGACTCGACGGTGCTCTGCACCGACACCGTCGCGTCCTCGGCCCCGGCCGATTTGGCGTGCGCCAGGACGGCGTCGCAGAGCGTGAGGGACTCGTCGCGGGTCAGCATCACGCCGCTCCCGTGTTCAGAACGGTGACGTTGCGGAACCGCGCCGGAGGACAGCCGTGACTCACCGCGTTGGTCTGCCCGGGTTCGCCCTTGCCGTCGGCGGACGTGCCCCAGAGCCGATACGTGGCCGGTCCGCCCAGGCCGTCGCACGACGCCCAGAAGTCCGGCGTCCGCGACTGGTAGGCGCGCGTCGCGGACCATCGCGCCGAGCTTGCCGTTGGTGATCTCGCGGATCACCGCGCCGCCGAACTGGAAGTTGTAGCGCTGCTGATCGATCGACGACACGCCGCGGCCGACTCGACGAACAGCCCGCGCTTGATGTCGCGGAACAGGTCGTCGAGCGTGACCTCGGTCGCGGCCGGTTCGAGCGACACGTTGGGCATGCGCGGGAACGGCACGCTCGACCAGTCGTCGGAGTGCAGGCAGCCGTGCGAACGCGTCTGGCCGACCAGCGGCGCCAGCTCGCGCGTCGTCTGCCAGTCCACGAACATGGCCGTCGCGCACCAGGTGCCACCGTTCGGCCTTCACGCCCTCGTCGTCGAAGCCGGTCGTCGCCAGCCCGCCGGGTTGGGTCCGGTCGCCGACCAGGTTGACGATCGGCGCGCCGAAGCGTAGCTTGCCGGCGTCGGCCGGCTTGATGAAGCTGGTGCCGGCCATGTTCGCTTCCCAGCCGAGCGACGCGATCGAGTTCGGTGGAGTGGCCGACCGATTCGTGGATGGCCAGGAACAGCTGCGACGGGTCGACGACGATGTCGTAGCGTCCGGGTACGACCGGCTTGGCCTTCAGCTTCTCGACCACCTCGTGCCCGGCCTGCTCGGCGTCCTGCAGCCACGGGTAGTCCTCGACGTACTCGTAGCCGAGCAGCTTGGCGCGATCGACCACGGCGCGGGTCTGGAAGTCGCCGGCGGCGCGGTCGGCGGCGGTGGTCGTGAACTGCGGGTAGGTACGCACCAGCCGCTGGCGTGATGCGCGAGCCCTCGCTCGACGCGAAGTACTTCTGCTCGTCGACGAACAGCAGCTGCGAGCTGACGAAACTCACGCCCGCCACGGCCGAGGGCCTTCTCGTTCAGCGCCATCAGGAACGCCGTCTTGGTTTCGAGCGGCACCTCGAACGGGTCGCGGGTGATCGGGTTGGCCCAGGTGGTGACCACCCGGTCGGCCGCCGCGAGCACCACCTTGCGCGTCGCCAGCACCGCGTTGGCCCGCGCGATCGCCACGGCCTGATCGGCGGCGGCCCGGGCGGCGGCGGGGTCGACGCGGTTGGTCGCGGCGAATCCCCACGCGCCGTTGACCAGCACCCGCAGACCGAGGCCGTAGCTGGTCGATCGCGACACGTTCTGCACCTGCCGCTCGCGGGTGGCGATCGACTCGCGGCGGTAGCGGTTGACGCGGATGTCGGCGTAGGAGGCGCCCAGGGCGGTGGCCCGGGCCAGGGCGGCGTCGGCCACCTCGGCCCGGATCGCGTCGGCGCTGGCGCCGGCCTGGAAGAGTTCGGTCCACGCCGGCACGGCCCGGCTGGCGAGCAGGGCGGTGCCGGTGGCGACGAACTGCCGGCGGGACACGGGCGGAATCGGCATGGGCGGCGATTATATGCACCGCGGCGGACGTCCGGGGTCGACCGGCGCAGGCGGTCCCAGGCGCCCCCGCGGCGGGACGGTCGGCCAGGAGGGAACAGGATGTAGTCCGTCTACGTCTCAGGCTGTAGTCTCTCTACAGCCATGACTCTGGACTCGACGCGCCACGACGCCCGCCCCGATCTGCTGCCCGGCACCCTCGACATGCTGATCCTGCGGATCCTGCAGTGGGGGCCGCAGCACGGCTACGCCGTCGCGCAGACCATCCGCGCCCAGTCCTCGGACGTGCTGCAGGTCGAGACCGGCTCGCTGTATCCGGCCCTGCAGCGCCTGGCCAAGAAGGGCTGGGTGACCGCGCAGTGGGGCCAGACCGACGCCAACCAGCGGGCCCGGTTCTACCAGCTCACCCCCGACGGCAAGAAGCAGCTCGTCCGCGAGGAATCGCGGTGGGCGGAACTGGTGCAGGCGATCGGTCGCGTCATGCGGCCGGCCGCGGCGCCCGGCACCGAGGAGTAGCCGATGTCATTCCTGTCCTGGTTCACCCGGCGGCGACAGCTCGACCTCGACCAGCGAGAGTTCGACGAGGAAGTGCGCGCCCACCTCGACATCGCGAAGCAGGAGCGGATCGCCGGCGGGGCCGATCCGGAATCCGCCCACTACGCGGCGCTCAGAGAGTTCGGCAACGTCACCCTCACGACCGAGGCCGCCCGCCGGGTATGGACGCCGTGGTGGCTCGAGGCGGCCCGCGACCTCACCAGCGACGTCCGCTACGCCGTGCGCTCGCTGGCCAGGCAGCCGACGTTCGCGCTCACCGTGGTCGGCGTGCTGGCGCTCGGCATCGGGTTGAACGCCGCCGTGTTCACGATGCTGAAGGGCATCGCGCTCACGCCGTTGGCCGGCGTCGACGGCTCCGCCCGGCTCCACGTGATCCACGGCGAGACCAGCACCGGACGGGCGATCAAGTTGTCCTATCCCGACTATCTGCACCTGCGCGACCACGCCACGGCGTTCTCCGGCCTGTTCGGCTCGGCGCTGGCCAACGTGACGCTCGGCCGCGGGCGCGGCGCCCGCCCGGTGTCGGCGGAGCTCGTGACCGGGAACTACTTCGGGGTGCTCGGTGTTCCGGCGCAACGCGGCCGCACCCTCCTCCCGTCGGACGAGGTCGCCCCCGGGCGCCATCCAGTCGTCGTCATCAGCGACGGCCTGTGGCGCCACGACTTCGCGGCCGACCCCGACATCATCGGCAAGTCGGTCGAGATCAACAACGTCCCGCTGACGGTTGTCGGCGTCGCCGACGCCTCGTATCACGGCACCATCGTCAGCTACGACGTCGAGGTGTTCGTGCCGCTGATGACGGCGCCGCAGCTCGGCTTCACCTTCGCCAGCCAGCAGAAGGCGCCGTCGGACATCCTCGCCGACCGCACGGCGGCGGTCTTCGTTGCGCAAGGCTTCCTGCGGCCGGGCGCGACCCTGGCCACGGCCGCCGCCGAGAGCGACGCGCTCTGGGCCACGCTCGTGCGCGATCGCCCGCCGACGGCCACGGCCGCGCGGCTGCGCGTGGTGCCGTTCTTCCGGTCGCCGGGCAGCGGCCAGACCTACATCCTGCCGGTGCTGATCCTCCTGAGCGTGATGGGACTGCTGGTCCTGATGATCGCCTGCGCGAACATCGCCGGCCTGGTGCTGGTGCGCGGCGTGTCGCGGCGCGGCGAGATCGCCGTCCGGCTGGCGCTCGGCGCGACCCGGCGCCGCATCGTCCGGCTGCTCGTGCTCGAGAACCTGGTGCTCGCCGCGCCCGGCGCCGCCCTGGGCGTGCTGCTTGCCTGGCAGGGGATCCCGCCGCTCGTCACCTATGCCGAGTGGTTGGCCGCGCCGCAGCGGCTGTACTTCAACATCGAGGGCGGCGGCCTGGTCATCGCCTACAGTGCGCTGGTCGCCTGCGTGAGCGCGCTCGTGTTCGGCCTGGTCCCGGCGCTGCAGAGCACGCGAGTCGATCTCGTCTCGGTCATCAACGAAGACGCGTCGCCCCGCGGGGCGCGGCGCGGCCGACTGCGCTCGGCGCTGGTGGTCGCACAAGTCGCGGTCTCGCTGCTGCTCCTGGTCGGTGCCGGACTGGCGATGCGCACCGCCGAGGCGGCCCGGCGCGCCGATCCCGGCTTCGATCCGACGCAGCTGACCTCGGTCGACCTGGATGTCAGGCAGAACGGCTACGACCGCGCCCGCGGCCGGCTGTTCTACCGGCGGCTGCTGGACGCGGCGCGCACCGACGCCGGCATCGAGTCCGCGACGCTCGCCACGCACCATCCGCTGGGCCTGCTCGACACGCGGTCGCAGCGCGTCGCCATCGACGGCTACGAACCTGGTCGCGACGACGACATGGCGTTCATGTTCAACACCGTCGGCCCCGACTACTTCCGCACGCTGCGGATTCCGGTGACCGCCGGACGGGAGTTCGCGGATCGCGACGACGAGACGTCCACGCCGGTGGTGGTGGTCAACGCCACGCTCGCGCAGCGATTCTGGGGCGGCGCGGCCAACGCCGTCGGCAAGCGGATCCGGCTCGATGACGGGGTCGCGCGGACGGTCGTCGGCGTTGCCGCCGACGTGAAGTACTCGCGAGTCAACGAGGCGCCGCGTCCGTACTTCTATCTGCCCTTCTTCCAGTCCTACGCCTCGAACATGCTGCTGCACACCCGCGGGCCGGCACCGATCGAGACGCTCCTCGACCAGGCCCGGGCCCGCGTCGCGGCGCTCGACGCCGATCTGCCGATCTCGTCGGCCCGGCCGTTCACCGAGAACATCACGGGCGCGCTGCTCTTCTACGATCTGGCGGCGGCGATGCTGTCGGTGTTCGGCGCCGCCGGCATGGCCCTGGCGGCGCTGGGCACCTACGGGCTGGTGTCGCACACCGTCACCCAGAGCCGGCACGAGATCGGCATCCGGCTCGCGCTCGGCGCGTCGAGCGGGTCGGTGCTGCGCGGGTTCCTCGCCCGTGGCCTCCGCCTGGGTGCGATCGGCGCGGCGCTCGGGGCCGTCGCCGCGCTCGGCGTCGGCCGGCTCCTCGAGCGCGTGCTGTTCGGGGTCACGGCGACCGACGCGGTGTCGTACTCGCGAGCGCTGGCGGTGGTGCTGGCCGGCGTGATCGTGGCGACGCTGGTGCCGGCGTGGCGCGCGTCGCGCACCGATCCGCTGCGCGCCCTGCGGCACCAGTAGGGCAGGTGACTACCGCTGGCGCGACGATCCTGCCGCCTTGCCGATGATCGCCAGGCCGACGCGGTTGGTGCTGGTCTGGTGGATCGCCAGGTTGCCGTCCGGCGTCTTGCGCATGTGCCGGATGATGCCGACGCCCGACGGAACCGCCCAGCTCTGGAAGCGCTCGGTCTTCGGATCGAACCGCACCAGCGCGTCGGGGCGCTGGCCTGACTCGTTGTACCAGATGACGTCGTCGATGACCTCGATGGCGTAGGGATGTGAACGCGCGCCGCTCGGCGAGCGCCATTCCTTCACCTCGCCGGTCTTCGGATTCAGACGGCCAAGCCGGCCGAGCGACGAGTTGACGAACCACACCATGTCGTCGCTGGTGATGGCCAGCCGTCGCGACCGCGTCGCCGGATCCGGCAGCGCGTACTCCCGCACCGCCATCGTCACCGGGTCCATGGCGGCGAGCTTGCCGGCGCCGTTGTAGGACACCCACACGGTGCCGGCGGAGTCCTGGTTCAACCCGTAGGGCCGCGCGTTCGGCGTCGGTAGCGTCACCAGCCGGATCTCGCCGGTGGCCGGCACCAGCCGGCCGAGCATGTTGCTCTGCTGCAGCGTGAAGTACAGCGTGCCCTTCGCGTCGAAGACGCCGGTGTGCGGGTCCTTCGCCGCCGGGTCGGGCATCGTGAACACCGAGACCGCGCCGGTGGCCGGCACGAACTTGCCGATGGTGCCGTTGCCGTTGCCGAGATACCAGATGTTGCCGTCGGCGTCGTCGACGATGCTGTGCGGCTTGGACGCCGGATCGAGCGGGAACTCCTTCATCTCGCCGGTGGCGGGATTGAGCCGGCCGATCAGGCTGATGAACTGGCCGTTCCACCAGATCGTGCCGTCGCGCGTCTGCAACGGATCGCGCGAACGCTGGCCCAGCGTCGGCACCGTCCACTCCTTGAACGTCACCGCGACGTCGCCGGCGACGAGTTCGGGGGCGCGTCCCGGCTTGGGCGGGAAATGCGCGGCGAGGTACTGGGTGATTGCGGTCTCGCGATCGGCCGGCAGCCTGACCATCGTCGCGACGAGATCGCGCCACGCCGCCTGCGAGTAGCCGGCGGCGCCCGTGATCATGTTGAGGCCGTGACAACTGCCGCAGGTGGCGGTGACGGCCTCCTTGCCGGGACCGTCGGGGAGCGGCGCCGGCGCCCGGCCCACCTGCGGTTCCTGGCCCCGCAGCGCGACGACGAACGCGAGCGACAGCACGACGAACGCACCGGCCGAATTCACCCATCGGTTCATGGCCCGCCCTCCCGATCGCCGGGATGGTAGTCCCCGTCGCGTCCGGGTTCAACCCGGATCGCGCCCGGTCGGCCACGGCCAGCTCAGCCGGGCGGACGGGTGGGGCGCACCGGCGTCATGTTGCGGATCGCGGCGATGCGCCAGGTGCCGGCGTCGCGGGTGAGGACGATCGTCGTCCAGCGCTCGAGGTCGCTGCCGGCGATGAGGTACGACCCGTCGGCGAGGGCGACGTCTGCGGTGACGAAGCGCACGGACTGCACGCGGATGCCGCGGCTGCCAGGGTTCTGCCGCGACGACTCGGCCATGCCGGGAAGGAGGCGTTCGCGGCCGCGGCGCCAGTCGCCGCTGGTCGTGTACTGGTCGGCATCCGCGGTGAAGAGCGCGGCGAGGGCGGCGGCATCGCGGCTGTCGCGGGCGTCGACATACCGTGCGACGACGGCGCGCACCGCGGCCTCGTCTGCAGCTCCAGGCGCGGCCGGCCCCTGGTCCGCGGCTGCCGCCGCCATCGCGGACACCAACAGCACGATCGTCCACATGGCCGGAGTATAACGAGCTGCCGCTGCAGCGGCGTCCACGGGCCCGCCGGCCGGACCGGCAACGCCAGGGCTCGATTGCCGGACCCCGTCCTGTGGGAACATTCCGGGCCCAGCGTGAGTCTCACCTGATGATGACGCGAATCAACCGGCGTGGGCTGCTGGCCACCGGCGTAATGGCCGGGGTGGGCGCGGCCTGGACCAGCATTTCCGACACCTGGAGCGCCCGGTTCCTGCGCTCGCGGCTGGCCGAGTTCGGGCAGGACGTGCCGCCGGCTCCGCACACGCCGGCGCCGGCGACCTGGAACGACAACGCGGTGACGCTGGCCTGGCTCGGCCACGCCACCGTGCTCATCAACTTCTACGGCCTGCGCATCCTCACCGACCCGGTGCTGTTCCAACGCATCGGCGTCGACCTGGGCATCGGCAGCTTCGGCCCGCTGCGCCTCGTCCAGTGCGCCCTGACGCCCGAGGCGTTGCCCGAGATCGACCTGGTGCTGGTCTCGCACGCCCATTTCGATCACCTCGACACGCCGTCGCTCGCCGCCGTTCGCGGCCGGCCGGTCGCGGTGATGGCCGCGGCCACGTCCGACCTGCTGCCACGCCGCCATTACTCGGCGGTGCACGAGCTGCGCTGGAACGAGTCGGTCACGGTGACGACGCCGCACGGCGACGCGCTCGTCCGCGCCATCGAGGTGAAGCACTGGGGCGCCCGCATCCAACGCGACACCCATCGCGGCTACGGCGGGTTCATCGTCGAGCGCGAAGGCCGGCGGCTGCTCATCGGCGGCGACACCGCCAATACCGCTGCCTTCGCGGCGCATCGGCGCTACGGCCCGTTCGTGGCGGCGGTGATGCCGATTGGCGCCTACGACCCGTGGATCAGCAACCACTGCACGCCGGAACAGGCAGTGACCATGGCCGACGCCGCCGGGGCCCGGCTGATCGTGCCGGTGCACCACCGGTCGTTCTCGCTCAGCCGCGAGCCGGTCGACGAGCCGATTGAGCGCGCCGAGCGGATGCTGCTGGCCGAGCGCGACCGCCTCGGCTGGCGCGACATCGGCCAGACGCTGGTCGCCCCGGCGTAGGGCGTCGGCGGGTCGGCTGGCGGGCCACCACGCTGTAGTCCAGCCACCCGTCCGCGACAGGAGTCGATTACCCCAGCGTGGCCGCGAACGTCGGCGGCTGGCGACGCTTCGTGGCCCGCTCGTAGGCGTAGGCGATCTTCAGCAGCGTCGGCTCGCTCCACGGCCGGCCGAAGAACGACAGTCCGACCGGCAGGCCCGACACCAGCCCCATCGGCACGCTGATGTCGGGGTAGCCGGCGATCGCCGCGGTACCGGCGCTGTCGCCGCCGTCGAAGCGATCGCCGCGGATGTGGTCGGTGAGCCAGGCCGGCCCGGCCGTCGGCGCGACGATCGCATCCAGCTGGTGCCGGTCCATCAGCGCGTCGATGCCGTCGGCGCGCGTCGCTCGCTGAATGGCCGCGACCGCCTTCCGGTACTCCGGCGCGTCGAGTGACGTCGTGGCTTCGGAGATCACCAGCCGCTCCTGGCCGAAGAACGGCATCTCCCGGTCGCGGTGCGCCTCGTTGAAGGCGATGAGCTCGGCCAGCGTCTTCACGCGTGCGGTCGGGCCGAGGCTGGCGAGGTACTGATTGATGTTCGCCTTGAACTCGTAGTTCAGGACGACCATCGGCAGCTCCTGGAACACGCTGCCGGCCTCCAGGTTGGGCAGGTTGGCCGGATCGACGATGGTGGCGCCGGCCGCCCGAAGGTCGGCGACCGCGCGATCGAACAACGCCACCACCGGCGCGTCGAAGGCGATGTTGCGGACGATGCCGAGCCGGGCGCCCTTCAGGCCGGCCGAGTCGAGGAACCGGGTGTAGTCGGCGTGGAACTTCCCGGCGCTGGCCGTGGTGGCGCCGTCGCGCGGATCGACGCCGTACGCCGCGCCGAGGCAGATCGCGGCGTCGCGCACGGTGCGCGTCATCGGCCCGGCCGAATCCTGCGAGTGCGAAATCGGGATGATGCCAGCGCGGCTCCACAACCCGACCGTGGGCTTGAGGCCGACGACGCCGTTCGTCGACGCCGGGCACATGATCGAGCCGCCGGTTTCGGTGCCGATCGTGAGCGCCGCCAGGTTGGCCGAGGTCGCCACCCCGGATCCGGAGCTCGATCCACAGGGGTTGCGATCGAGGGCATAGGGATTGCGGCACTGGCCACCGCGCGCGCTCCAGCCGCTCGACGCCTTCATGCCGCGCCAGTAGGCCCACTCGCTCATGTTGGCCTTGGCCAGCAGCACAGCGCCGGCTTCGCGCAGGCGCTGGGCGACGAACGCATCCCGCGGCGGAATCGAGCCCTCGAGCGCCAGCGAGCCCGCCGTGGTCGTCATCCGGTCATGGGTGTCGATGTTGTCCTTGAGCGCGATCGGAATGCCGTGCAACGGGCCGCGGACCTTGCCGGCCTTGCGCTCCGCGTCGAGCTGGTCGGCGATGGTGAGCGCGTCGGGATTGACCTCGATGATCGCCCGCAGCTCCGGGCCATTCAGATTGAGGGCGTCGATGCGGGCGAGGTACAGCTCGGTGATGCGCCGGGCCGTCAGCCGGCCGGTGCGCATCGCTTCCTGCAGGCCATCCACCGTGGCCTCGTGCAGCTCGAACACTTCGCTTGCCGCGCCGAAGCCATCAGGCGAAGGCGGGCCGGTCGCCGCCGCCGGCGCAGCGCCAGCTGGAGGCGTCGGCGGCGCAGCGCCAGCTGGAGGCGTCGGCGGCGCGGCCGGGGCGCACCCGGCCTGACCGGCGATGACGCCAGCGCCGCCGACGACTGCCGTCCCGAGGAAGCGTCGTCGGTTCATCACACTGGTGCTCAGCGCGACGACGGCGAGGCGATGGTCAGCAGGAACCCGCTCGGCTCGGTCACCTCGAAGGCGCGCGTGCCCCACTCGGTGTCGTGCGGCGCCTTCAGCAGTGCGACCCCGGCGGCCGTGGCCCGCGCCGCCACGGCGTCGATGTCGTCGTCGGCCTCGAGGTACAGCCGCACCCCGACGCCCTTGATCCGGTCGCGCCCCTTCTTGCCGTCGTCCTGACTGAGTCCAATCCGGGCCTGGCCGGCCTTGAGCATCACGCCGAGGAGGACGCCGTCCTGCTCCCAGCGGTCCTCGACCTCGAAGCCAAGTGCTGCGAAGAAGGCGACGCTCTTCGTGACGTCGTCGACGGTGAGACTGGGCATCACCTGGGTGCCCTTCAACACGGCGGTCTGCGGCTCTGACATCAACCCCTCCAATGTTGCGACCGCCAGCCGGTCGATCGCGACGAGCGGTCATTCTACCGGCGGGTACGCGGTGCCGCCGCATCCTTCTTCGCCGGCGCCTTCTTGCGCGCTGCCGCCGCGACGCGGGCGCCGTCGGCCAATGCCCGTTTCGCGATCGCCTCGCCGCCGACCGCCACCGAGACGTCGGCGCCGAGCCAGATCGCGTGCTCGGTGATCGCCAGATCCCCGACCGTGATGCCCAGCGTCACCGGCGCCCCGCGGACCATCATCGTCGGCTCGACGCCGATCGGCAGTGCCACTGCCGTCACGCGTTCCGTCGGCAGCCGCACCCGGAAACCGCGGTCGACGAGCCGCTTCACCGCGCCCATGACCTCGACACGGTCGAGCACGAAGCCGCACAGCCCGGTCTTGTCGTCGAGAATCTTCTGCGCCGCCTGCCACGACGCCGCCGACGGCACGATGCCGAGGTGCAGGCGCACCGGCGGTAGCCGCGGCTCGGCCAGGATCTCGGTGGCCGTGGAGGTGAAGCGCAGGCGGCCGGCAATCGGGTAGGTGCGCGGCTGCACCGCGCCGCTCACGACCTGGCGCACGGTCATGTCGCCGCAGACCGCGCCGCCGATGTTGCGTCCGTCCCAGGCGAAGTCGATCGTCGCCGTGCCGGTGCCGGCCGCCACGGTGAGTGGCAGCGCCAGCGCCACCTCGTTACCGCCGAAGGTGACCGTCGGCGTGCCGGTTCTGAGCGTGCCGACCACGCGGTTCACCGTCACCCGCAGGTCGTAGTCGCCCAGGGTGATCATCTTCCGCACCGTGCCTTGCTTGCGGACGCGGAGGTTCTTCAGCTCGAGCGTGATCTGGCCGGCGACCCCGGTGAGGACACGCTGGATCAGATCGCCGGCCAGCGAGGTCGGCACCGCCAGCCGCACCGGCGTCGACGGCATGCCCTCGAGGCGAGGATCTCTGCCCGTCAGCGTTTCGAGGCGCTCGCGGAGGCGGCCCCGCTCGCCCTCGAGCGCGGCGATCTCGGCGCGAATCTGGTCCGGCGTCTGCCGGTCGGTGCGCCGCCACGCGGAGTACCAGAACACACCTGCCGCCGCGAGCACGGCGAGGACGGCGAATGCGGCCCCAATCAGACGCCGCGTCGTCGTCCGGGTCACCGCCGTGGCCTCGCCGCCGGCGCCGCCGGCCGGGTGGCCGGCGCATCGTCGAGTACCGCGCCGGCGTCGCGGGCGCTGGTGTCGCCGGCTTCGGGCGCGTCGGCCGTCTTCACGAACACCCCGGGGGTGACGCGCACGCTGATCGACAACCGGCCGCGGGCCGCCGTCACCTGGGAGACGGCGACCTCCAGTGGCAGCCGGGCGCCGGCCATGCGCACCGGGCCGTCGGTCACCGCCGGGAAGTCGATCTGCTGCTGCACCTTGACGGGGATGTGGATCGTCGGCAGCTGGTTGCGGATCTCGAGCCGCACCGCGCGCGCGACCTCGTCGAGCGTCGCGTTGCTCAGGAGCTGCGCGAGGCCGGTCGTGGGTTCGAGTGTCAGGTGGTCGGCGGCCACCCGCGCGGTGAGCGTGGACGCCCGCTGGTCGACCTGAATGTCCTCCAGGGCGCCGATCAGCGTGACGGCGGCGGCCAGGCTCGGCTGGTCGCGCACCTGGAGGTCGCCGCTCAGCCGCACCACCGGGCTGCCGCGAAACTGCACGTCGGCGCCGGTCAGCCGCAGATGATAGCGGTCGATGTCGGCGTCGAAGGGCAGCTGGGCGACGATCAGGTCGCGCACCAGCGCGTCGTCGATCGCGATGGCCAGGTCGCCGGCCGGCAGCATCGGCTCGCCGCGCTCCATCCGCTCGACGATGCCGCGGAGCCCCTCGACTTCGCGTTCGAGCACCACGCGCTGGGCGCGCAGATCGCCGCCGCCTTCGGTACTGGCGGTCGCAGGCCGCGGCAGGTACCAGGCAGGGCACCAGCAGGCAGCGCGCGGTGTGAGGCATCGTGTTGGCGATACTATCGCCAACCGTGCAGCGCCTGACGGGGGTGGACCAATCCAGCTCGTCGGGCGCCGAGCCGATCTGATTCAGGGGACGCAATGTCACATCTTTCCAGACCGATTCATCTTCTTGCCCTGTCGCTGGTCGTGGCGACGCCAGTGCTGTCGCTGCACGCCGAGCAGCCGCCAGCCACCCAGGCCCCTCGCATCCCTGGCGCCGAGCCGATCGCCGTCGATGCATCCCCGGAGGAGGTGCGTCGTGTGGTCGGCGCCGTTCGCGCCGGACGACGTCTGACTCCGCCGTCATGGCCCGGCGGCGGGCGAGTGGCCGTGGCACTGTCGTTCGACGTCGACAACGAGCTGCTGTCGCGCAACAGCCCGCTTCCCGTCCCGCTGTCGCAAGGGCAGTACGGGGCCACGACCGGCCTGCCGCGCATTCTGGCGATGCTCGATCGTCACGAGGTGCCCGCAACCTTCTTCGTGCCGGCCGTGAGCGCGATGCTGGACGGCGAGATGATCCCGTCGATTCTGAAGTCGAAACGCCACGAAATCGGCGTGCACGGATGGATTCACGAGAACTTGCCAGCCCTGAGCGACGCAGCACTCGAACGGCGGCTTCTCACTCAGTCGATCGACTATCTGACCAAGGCCACCGGGAAACGGCCGGTCGGCTACCGGGCTCCGTCCTGGGCCTTCAGTCCTCATACGCTCTCGCAGATTGTCGAGGCCGGTTTCCTCTATGACAGCAGCTTCATGGCGATGGACGAGCCCTACGAGCTGGTGCAGCACGGAAAGCCGACCGGCCTCATCGAAATCCCCATCGAGTGGATCCTTGACGACTACCCGTACTTCGGTCCGAACGCCTCGGGAGCGATTCCGTCGCCGGCCGCCGTCTACGAGATCTACAAGGCCGAGTTCGACGCCGCCTACGAGGACGGCACGATGCTCGTGCTGACCACGCACCCCCACGTGATCGGGCATCGCTCGCGCGCCGCGCAGCTGGAGAAGCTCATCGCCTACATGAAGGCGAAGCCCGGGGTGTGGTTCGCCACTCACGAACAGATCGCGCTGGCGGTCAGGGCTCGGCGCTAACCACGCCGACGCGCGTGCTGAACGCGCGTTCAAGGATGTGTGTCGCGTCGTGGCGGCCGGGCTCGTGAAGTGCCGACCGGAGGCGTAAGCACTGGCCACTGGGACAACTTGATACAACGCCTGCTCGTCGCGCCTGCGTAAGATTCCGCCATTCGAACACGGGTCCAGACCGCGAGGACTCGGGGAAAGGCGCTGGAATGGCAGTTCGGATTTCGGTAGCGCTCGCGCTCGTCGCCTTGAGTCTGGCGTCTGCGGCCCCCACCCGCGCACAGGCGCCGGCCGCATCGGCGGCCGACGCGCTGCGGGTCCCCGGACTCACCGCGCCGGTCGAACTGCTGCGCGACCGCTGGGGCATCAACCACATCTACGCCAAGAACGAGCACGACCTGTTCTTCGCGCAAGGCTACGCGGCGGCCCGCGATCGCCTGTTCCAGTTCGAGATCTGGCGCCGGCAGGCCACCGGCACGGTGGCCGAGATCCTGGGCCCCAAGGCCGTGAAGCGGGACATCGGCACCCGCCTGCACATGTTCCGCGGGGATCTGAAGGCCGAGCTCAACTGGTATCACCCACGTGGCGAGGCGATCGTCACGGCGTTCGTCGACGGCATCAACGCCTACATCGACCACGCGCGCCTGCAACCCGCGGAGCTGCCGGTGGAGTTCCAGATCCTCGGCATTCTGCCCGAGCGCTGGACCCCCGCGGTGGTCATCTCGCGGCACAACGGACTGCTCGGCAACCTGAACCAGGAACTGAACATGGCCCGGGCGGTGCGGGCGATGGGCGTGGCCAAGGTCAAGGACTTGTCGGAATTCTACGGTGGCGATCCCGATCTGACTATCGACCCGGCCATCGACGCCTCGCTCCTGACCCGCGACATCCTCGGGCTCTACACGGCGTTTCGCGAGCCGCTGCGCTTCACGCCCGACGACGTGCGGCCAGAATATCGGAGCACCGCCGCCGCCGCGCAACTGGCCAACGCCTCGTCCGGCCCCTCGCCGCTCGACCTGAGCCAGCGCCAGGAAGACATCGGCAGCAACAACTGGGTGGTGAGCGGCAGCCTCACGCAGAGCGGCCGACCGCTGCTCATGAACGATCCGCACCGCGTCCAGGGCGCGCCGTCCCTGCGCTACTGGTCGCACCTGGTGGCGCCGGGCTGGAACGTGATCGGCGGCGGCGAGCCGATGCTGCCCGGCGTGTCAATCGGACACAACGACGTCGGCGCCTGGGGGTTGACGATTTTCGGGACCGATGGCGAAGACCTCTACGTGTACGACACCAACCCGGCCAACCCCAATCAATACAAGTACGGCTCGGGCTGGGAAGACATGCGCGTGGTCAAGGACACCATTGCGGTCAAGGCCGCCGCGGCGACCGCGGTGGACCTCAAGTACACGCGTCACGGGCCGGTGCTCTACGAAGACCCGGTGCGGCACAAAGCCTACGCGCTGCGGGCGGCATGGATGGAGATCGGCTCGGCACCGTACCTGGCCAGTCTCAGGATGAACCAGGCGCGAAGCTGGGAAGAATTCCGCGAGGCGTGCGCCTACAGCCGGATTCCCGCCGAGAACATGATCTGGGCCGACACCACCGGCACCATCGGCTACCAGGCCGTCGCGATCACGCCGATCCGTCGCAATTGGAGCGGCCTGGTGCCGGTGCCCGGCGACGGACGCTACGAGTGGGACGGCTTTCTGCCGATCAAGGCGCTCCCGCACGTGGTGAATCCGCCGGCCGGGTTCTATGTGACCGCCAACAACTATCTGTTCCCGCCCGACTACCCTCATCCGGAGGCGCAGCACTACACCGGCACCGATCCATTTCGGGCCGCGCGCATCACCGAGGTCCTGCGCGCCGGGCCGCTGCACACCGTGGCCGACATGGTGCGCCTGCAGAACGACGACCTGTCGCTGCCGGCCCGATCGCTGGTGCCGCTGCTGGGCGATCTGGCGATTGGCGATCCGGCGGCGGCCAAGGCCCAGCAGACGCTGCTGGCCTGGGACTACGTGCTCGACAAGAACTCGGTCGCCGCCGGCATCTACGAGATGTGGCAGCGGCGCCTGCTCGTCAACATGCGCAATCTGCTGGTGCCGGAACCGGCCCGCGACGCCTTCGGCGGCCTCGGCATGAAGAAGGTCATCGCCTGGCTGCACGCGCCCGACGGCCGGTTCGGCGACAACCCGATCGCCGGGCGCGACAGGGTGCTGACATCGAGTCTCGAGCAGGCCGTGGCCGAACTCACAAAGAAGCTCGGCGCGGACATCGCGACGTGGCAGTACGGACAGGCTGGCTATCACCACGCGCTGATCCGCCATCCGCTCAGCACCGCGGTCAAGCCGGACCTCCGTTCGCGTCTGGACGTCGGCCCCGCGCCCCGTGGCGGCGACAGCTACACGGTGACCGCCACCGGCGGCACCGACAATCAGACGTCGGGAGGGTCGCTCAAGCTGATTGCCGATCTGAAGGACTGGGACAGCTCGATCGCGCTGAACAATCCCGGGCAATCGGGCGATCCCCGCAGCCCCCACTACCGGGACCTGTTCGAGCTGTGGTCCAGGGGCCGCTACTTCCCGATCTTCTATTCGCGGGCTCGTGTCGAATCGGTGACCGAACACACCCAGATGCTGCAGCCGTCATCGGGCGGCACGGCCCGGCGGTAGGACGGTGATCTCAATCTCGTCAGTGGAGCGTGCGCCATGCTCGATGTTCTGAACCACCATGCCCGAACGCTCGCCCTGGTAGTGGCGGCCGTCGCCTTCTGGCCGGCGACCGCGCATCTCCAGCAGACCGGCCCCGGTGCGCTGCCGGGGATCAAGCGGTCGGAAGCCGAGCTGAGAGTCGCGGCGGCCGAGGTGCGGGCCGGACGCTCACTCGTGCCGAAGACCTGGCCGAACGGCGCCAAGGTGGCTGTGTGCCTCAGCGTCGACATCGACAACGAGGCGCCGCTCATGGCGCGGGATCTCGCGCCGCTGCCCACCCCGATGTCCGAGACCGAGTACGGCGCCAAAGAAGGGCTGCCGCGCGTGCTCGCGGCCCTCGACCGCGAGAAGCTGCCAGCCAGCTTCTACATCCCGGCGGTGAGCGCCATCCTCGCGCCCGGGATGGTGCCGGCGATCATGAAGTCGGGCCGGCACGAGATTGCCCTGCACGGCTGGATCCACGAAAGCCTCCCCACGTTGAACGACGCCGCGGAAGAGCAGCGGCTGCTGACCCAGTCGATCGACTACTTCACCAGGGTTACCGGCAAGCGACCCGTCGGATATCGGGCCGGGGCATGGGCCTTCAGTCATCACACGATGAACATCCTGCGGAAGGCCAATCTGCTCTACGACAGCAGCCTCATGGCCATGGACTCGCCGTACCTGATTCTCGCCAACGGCGAGGAGACCGGGCTCGTCGAACTGCCGGTGTCGTGGATTCTCGATGACGCGCCATACTTCAACCGCGCCGGCGCGCTGCCGTCGCCAGAGGCCATCTTCAAGGTCTACCAGGACGAGTTCGACAAGGCCTACGAGGAAGGCGGGATGCTGATGGCGACGTTCCACCCGCATATCGTCGGGCGGCGCTCGCGCATGGTGCACCTCGAGAGGTTCATCACCTACATCAAGAGCAAGCCCGGTGTCTGGTTCGCCACGGCCGAGCAGATCGCCAGCTACGTGAAACCGCAGGCCGGCAGGGCCAGCCAGCAACAGGACTGAGGACAGTGACCATGATGACCTGGCTCGACACAGCATCCCAATCGACGAAGCGTGGAACGTCCTGGCTGTCCGTCGCCGCGATCGCCCTCGCGCTGGCGAGTCCGGTCGCCGGTCAGGGAGGCGCCAACATCGGTGGCGTCGTGACCGACGACACCGATGCCGCATTGCCCGGGGTGACCATCACGCTGGTGAACAGCAACAACGGCGCCACGCAGGTGCTGGTCACCGGTCCGGAAGGCAATTACCGGGCGGTCAATCTCCAGCCCGGGCCGTACACCATCACCGCCGAGCTGCCCGGCTTCTCGACCAACAAGCGAGCCGTGACGCTACTGGTCGGCGCCAATTCCACCGTCAACTTGCAGCTGAGCGTCGCGACACTATCCGAAAACGTGATCGTGAGCGGCGAGAGCCCGCTGGTGGAAGTTGCCAAAGCGCAACCGTCGTCGGTAATCGTCGGCGAGCAGCTCGCTGTGCTGCCGGTGCTGGACCGCAACTTCCTCGTGCTGGCGCAGTTGCTGCCCGGCGCCGCGCCGCTCACCGGCGTGAACAGCCGGTTCGCGGTCACCAAGTTCGGCGGTCTGGCTGATCAGCGCAATGGCTACACGACGATTCTCGACGGTGGCGCCATCGACGACTCGACGTGGGGCAGTCCTGTGATCAACATGCCGCAGGACGCGGTGCAGGAGTTCAAGGTCTTCCGCAACCAGTTCGATGCGCAGTACGGGGCGGCGATGAACGCCGTCGTCAACGTCGTGACCAAGGCGGGCGGCAACCGCCCGACTGGCACTGGCTATTACTTCGGTCGCGACAAATCGCTGAACGCCCGCAACGCCAAGGCGGCCAGCGTGCCGCCGTTCAAGCAGACGCGGCTCGGGGGCACCTACGGCGGGCCGATCGTCCAGAACCGAACTCACATGTTCACGGCCTACGAATACCTGACCATCGACAAGGCCGCCATCGTCTCCCTGCCCCCGAACAATCCGTTCGCGGCGCAGCAGAACGGCAACTACCCGTTCAACTCCTACGAGCACCTCGTCGACGGCCGGATCGACCATCGCTTCAACTCGGCCCAGTCGGGGTTTCTCCGCTACGCCTTCGACAAGCAGTTCACGCCCAGCGGCGGTCCGGCCAACGCCGCCAGCTCGATCGTCGACAACAGCATCTCGCACAGTGTCGTCGGCGAGCACAACTGGGTGCTGTCACAGAACATGGTGAACACCCTGCGTGTGCACTACCTGGATCACAATCTCTACACCGAGCCGGCCAACTACGAACTGCAGATTGCGCGGCCGTCGTACACGTTCGGTCAGAACGGCGTGGCGCCGCAGTACTTCCCGCGCAAGATCGGCAGCTTCTTCGAGACGTTCTACATCAACCTGCCGCGCCACGACATCAAGATCGGCGGGGAGTTCACCCGGGCGTCGAGCAACTTCGAGGCGCATTTCACCGAGAACGGCCAGTTCACGTTCCTGACCGACACCCCGTTCAACCCCGACGATTCTCGCACTTGGCCCTTCACCTTCGTGCAGCAGACCCCGGGTCTCTACAACTACTCGTCGAATCAGATTGCCGCCTTCGTGCAGGACGACTGGCGCGTCACCGACCGCTTCCGGCTGAACCTGGGTCTGCGCTACGACCTCGATACCAGCCTGCGCCAGAACGACCTCTACCGGGACCTGCTCGCCAATCCGCTCTACCGGGGGATCGAAACCTTCGTCAGCGCCGATCGCGGCAACGACTACAACAACCTGCAGCCGCGCGTCGGCGCCACCTACGACCTCCGCGGCAACGGCACGCTGGTGGCCCGCGCGGCCACCGGCCTCTACGTGACGCGCAACCGGCCGTGGCTCCAGCAGACCTCGATGGACAAGACGATCGGAGCGGCAGTGCGCATCACCGATCCGCAGTTGCTCAGGAACTTCCCGAACATCAACGCCGTACTCGGCGGCAGGTCGCTCGACGAGTACGTGCGAGCCGGCGGGGTCCGCTCGCTCTACCTCATCTCCGACGACTACGTGCTGCCGTACTCGTTCAACACCACGGCTGGCATCGGCTGGCAGATCAACGCCGTCACCTCGCTCGACGTGGACTACGTCCACAATGTCGGGAAGCACCAGCTCGGGACCACCGATGTGAACCTGCCGGCCAGCGGCGCCATCACCGCCGCCAATCCACGGCCCGTGCCCCAGTTCAGCCAGGTCGGCACGCTGGTGAACTTCTCCGAGAGCTGGTACGACGCGCTGGAGGTCCAGCTGCGGACCAGGGTCAGGGGCACCGACAGCCTGCAGATTCGTACGCGTACTCGAAGAGCACGCTCGACGGCGTCACTTTCTACAGCACCTTCCGTGGTACCGAACGCACGCCGCAGGAGAAGGGCGACAACCCGACCGACACGCCGCACAACCTGAGCATCGCCGCCTCGACGTCGCTGCCGTGGGGGGTGCAGCTGAGCGGCGTGTTCCGCGCCATCAGCGGTGGGCCGCTAGGGGTGACCGCCGGCATCGACCTGGACGGCGACCTCAATGCGCAGAACGACCGCCCGGTGGGGTTGCCAATCACGGTGGGCCGTGGCGACGTCGGCCGGCAGCTCGAGCTCATCAACGCGTATCGCGCCACCCGGAACCAGGCGCCGATCTCCGCGGACCTGCTGAAGCCCAACCCGATCATCGGCGTGGACGTACGGCTGACCAAGTCGTTCTCGATCGGCGCGAACCGCCGTATCGAGACGTTCCTCGAGGGATACAACGCGACCAACTACACCACGCTGACCGGTGGGACCAACAACATGAGCCTGCCAGCGTTCCTCATCCGCACGGGTGCGCGTGATGCGCGCCAGGTGCAGTGGGGGGCCAGGTTCAGGTTCTAGCGGCCTTCCGGCAGGGCGGTTGAAACGGGTCACGGCCGTTCGGCCGCTTCTGCCGGGCCGTTGGAAGTCAGGCAGTAGCCGTCGCCGTGCACGGTGTGCAGGAACTTCGGCCGGTGCGGGTCGGCCTCGATCTTCTTGCGGATCCGCGCCACGGCGTGGTCGACCGAACGGGTGGTCGGACTGTCGAGGTAGCCCCACACCTCGCGCAGCAGCTCGCTACGCGCCACGACATTCGGCTCGCGCTCGGCCAGATAGCGCAGCACCTCGAACTCGCGGTGGGTGAGATGGAACTCGCGGCCACTGGCGGTGGCTCGCATCGCCGTCAGGTCGATGACGACGTCGCCCAGCGTCAGGCGTTGAACCGCCGGCCGGGCCCGCCGCAGCACCGCCTGGATGCGCGCCAGCAGCTCCTCGATGTGAAACGGCTTGGTCACGTAGTCGTCGGCGCCGAGCTCGAGCCCGCGCACCTTGTCGGCTTTCTGGCCGCGCGCCGTCAGCATCACCAGTGGCGTCCTGGTGCCGCGACGCAGCACCCCGCACAGGTCGAAGCCGCTGCGGTCGGGCAACATGATGTCGAGCAGGATCAGGTCCGGCGTCACCGTGCGCACGCTCCGCACGGCCGTGGCCCCGTCCGGCGCCCAGTCGACCTGGAAGCCGGCGAACGACAGGTTGTCGCACAGCACGCGGGCCAGCGCCGCGTCGTCTTCCACCACCAGCAGCCGCTTCTTCATGGCGTCGATCCTCTCAGATCTCGCTCGCCGGAAACCGCAGGAATACGGTGGTGCCCTGGCCCACGATGCTGTCGAGCGCGAACTCGCCGCCGTGATCGCGGACAATCCGGCTGGTGATCGCCAGTCCGAGCCCGCTGCCGGCCTGGGCGGATTGCCGGCCGCGCACGAACCGCAGCTCGACGCGGTGCAGCTCGTCGGCCGGGATGCCGATGCCGTTGTCGGTGACCGCGATCTCGACCAGCCGGCCGCGGGTGCGGGCGCGGATGGCGATACGGCGGTTGTCGGTCGAGTAGCGCAGCGCGTTGTCGATCACGTTGTCGAGCACCAGATCGAGCGCGGTGCGATCGGCGGCGATCGCCGGCAGGTCGGCGGGGATGTCGATCTGCACGTCGACCGCCTGGTGGACGAACTGCGGCTGGAACCGGCGGGCGATGTCGTCGACGACATCGGCCACGGCGAGCGGCTCGATCGAGTAGATCTCACCGACGTCGGTGACCCGCGAGTAGGCGAGCAGGTTGTCGACCAGCCGGATGAGGCGCTTGGATTCCTGGCCGACAATCTGCGCGTACTCGCGGACGCTGGCGCCGTCGGGCACCCGGCCGCGGGCCAGCGTCTCGGCCACGGCGCTGATCGTCGAGAGCGGCGTCTTGAGCTCGTGGGTCACCGAGGCGACGAAGTCGGCGCGCAGATCGGCGAGCGTGGCGCTGTCGCGCAGCGCCCGCCCGGTCAGCAGCAGCCCGAAGCCGAACGCGATCGCCGCCGCCGTCGTCACCGCCAGCGTGCGGTCGGCGCCGACCACGGCCGAGGCGTGGGCCGGATCGTCGGCGGCGCTGACCCGTACCGTCCATTGGCGCAACGGCAGGTCGTCGGGCGGATCGACGGCGACCAGCGCCGGGTCGAAGAACAGCGGCCTGATGACGCGCGCCGTCATCGGCGCGGCGTTGACCGGGATGCTGGCGCCGGCGACCAGGGCGCCGGCCTCGTCCTGCACCGCGACGTCGAGTCCCTCGTAGGTGCCCGAGACGTGCTGCACCTCGGAGGTGAGCTCGGGGAAGTAGGACGAGCGGATCCACCGCAGGTTCACCGCGAAGCCGACGATCTGTTCCAGCTGCACCCGGCGCGCCGAGCCGTAGAGCAGCCGGGCCACGACCTGGTAGGGCTCGCCGCCGAGGGTGGTCTCGAACACGGCGAACTCGTGGCCGTGCGACGCCGCCGCCGAGGCCCGCTCCACCAGCGCCCGCGAGGCGTCGGGGCTCTGCGCGATGGCGACCGGAAACGGGCTGTCGGCGGCGGTGCGCGGCAACCACGATGGCACCCGATCGGCACGGGTGAAGAACGTGCCGGCCGAGGTGTCGGCCGGACGGCTCCACGCGAAGAAGCACTCCGGATACGGATAGCGAGCGAACGCCGTGCTGACGATGTCGGTGAGCTCTTCGGGGTGATCGAGCGTGATCTGGTCGCGCTGGACGCCGCGCAGCACCTGGTCGTGCACTCCGCGCATGTCACGGGCGAGCGCCCGCACCAGCAGGTCGGCCATCTCTTCGGTGCGGCGGGTCAGCAGCAGCTCGGAGCTGCGCCGCCATTCGAGGCTGGTCGTGTAGCCGAACCAGACCAGCACGCCGACCGCGGCGCAGATCCCGGCAATCAGCCACCCGGACAGCGTCCGGGCGGTGGCGCCCCGGCGCGGCATCATCGCGTGAGCTCCCGTTCGCGATAGTAGCGTGCGGCGCCGCGGTGCAGCGGAATTGGCGTCGCCGACGCCCGGGCGACGTCCATCAGCTGCAGCGACTCGAGTTCGGTCGACAACGTCGGCAGCACATCGAAGAACGCCGAGGTGAGGCGATAGACCAGGTCTTCGTCGAGGCCGGCGCGGCACAGCAGCAGGCTGTCGACGCCGACCGTGGACACCGGCGCCGGGTGGCCGGGGTAGGTGCCCCCAGGCACGAAGGTGAGCCGCAGGAACGGGTAGTCGGTGCGCAGCCGGGTGACCTGGTCGCCTTCGACGGCGACGATGCGGGCGCCGGCGCGGGTGGCGATCTGCACCGACTCGGACGGGTAGCCGGCGCTGACGAAGGCGGCATCGAGGGTGCCGGCGACCAGCCGGCGCGCCGCGTCGTTGAAGGGCAGCGCTTCGGCGGTGATGTCAGCTGGGGCGACGCCGAACCCGCGCATCAGGATGTCGGAGGTGAGCGCGGTGCCGCTGCCCGGCGGGCCGGTGCCGACGCGTTTGCCGCGCAGGTCGCGAATGCTGCGGACGTCGAGCCCGGCGCGGGCCAGCAGGTGCAGCGGGGTCAGCTGCAGTACCGCGACGCCGCGCAGTCGATCGAAGGGGCGGGGGTCTTCGGCGAGCTGGCCGACGAACGCCACGTAGGTGACGTCGGCGAAGGCGAAGCCGATGTCGGCGGTGCCTCCCTGCAGGGCTCGCACGTTGCGGACCGACCCCGGGCTCTCCTGCGTCTGCACCGTCACGGCCGGCAGCATGCGGGTGTAGCCTTGCGCCAGGCGTTCGCCCAGCGGATGGAAGGTCGCGCCGGGAATCCCGCTGGTGAGCCGGACGGTCACCGCGGGCGGCGGCGGTGGCGCGCCGGCGCGGCCGCAGGCGGGGTGGCCGGCGGCGACCGCCAGCGCGACGAGCAGCCGGATCCACCTCCGGCCGGGCGCATCGAGTCGGTGCGGTGGGCGTATCAATGAAGCGCTGTCCATGCCATTGGGACAACTTGCGACAACCAGACGCGCACCGCCACGTGTAGTCTGCGCTTGTTCCATCGGCGTGCGGCGGAGTTTACGCGAACGGCGACGCGCCGGTACGTCACGAAAGGTCCCCGCGATCATGTCCTCCGGCCTTCGGCTCGCTTCAGTGATCTTCGTGCTGGCGGCGCTCGCCGCCCCGGCGGCGCTGCAGACGCCGGCCCCGGCCGCCGGCGGCGCCCGCAAGCTGGCGCTGGTCGGCGGCATGCTGCTCGACGGCTATGACGCCGGCCCGCTCCATCACGCCGCGGTGCTGGTCGAGGGCGAGCGCATCGTCAAGGTCGGTCCGGCCGCGTCGACGCCGATTCCACCCGACTACTCCGTGATCGACACCAGCGGCCGCACGATGATGCCGGGGATGATCGAGCTCCACGGCCACCTCATCCTGCTCGGGCACGGCAACTACGGCCAGTGGTTCCCGTGGATCGCCAAGCAGGGCCCGACGACGCTCACCACGGTGATGGAGATCGCCGCCCGCCAGCTAGTCGAGGCCGGCGTGACCTCGGCGGTCGATCTCGGCGCGCCGCTGGCGCAGAGCCTCGATGTCCGCGACCGCATCAACAAGGGCCAGCTCCCCGGCCCGCGGATGTCGATGAGCGGCCCGTGGATCACCCGCAACGGCGGCGGCATGACCGATCAGTTCGGCGGCATCGCCGTGACCAGCACCGCGCAGGCGGCCCAGGAAGTGGAGAAGCTGGCCACCGCCGGTGTCGACGTGATCAAGGCGCACTCCGGGCTGACCCGCGACGACTACAAGGCGATCGCCGACACCGCGCACAAGCACAACATCCGCGTCCACGCCCACGTCTACGCCGAGGAGGACGTCCGCAACGCCCTCGAGATGGGCATCGACGTCCTCAGCCACGCCGGCTCGGCCGGCACCGCGCCGCCCTACAGCCCGCAGCTCATCACCGACATCGTCAACGCCGGCCGGCCGGTGGTCATCACCGCCGCGCACCGCGCCTGGGTCTATCCCGACACCGTCGCGTTCCCCGAGCGGCTGCAGGACCCGCAGCTGAAGAAGGACTTTCCGCCGTCGATCTACGCGGAGATCCAGCGCTCGCTCGGCAACTGGCGTGCGCTCGGCTACTTCCAGCGCACCGATCGCGAGATGGTCTTCCGCGAACGCGGCGTCAAGCAGTTCACCGAGTCGGGCACCGTGCTCGGCATGGGCACCGACTCGGGCACGCCGATGAACTTCCACACCGAGGCGCTGTGGCGCGAAGCCAAGGTGCACGTCGACATGGGCATGTCGCCGATCAAGGTGATCACCGCCTTGACCCGCACCGGCGCCGCCATTCTCGGCAAGACCCGCGACCTGGGCACCATCGAGCCGGGCAAGTTCGCCGACATCATCGTCGTCACCGGCAACCCGCTCTTCGACATCACCGCGCTGGCCCACGTCGAGACGGTGGTGAAGGGCGGCGCGGTCCTGAAGGGCGCGGCGCCGTCGCCGGCGCGCGGCCCCGGCACCGCGGCCCGTCCGTAACCGCCACGAGAGGACACCGATGATGAGGCAGCCACGTCGCACCACCCTGCTGGCGGTTCCGGCCGCCGTTGTCCTGATCGTCGGTGCCGCCGGCTTCGTCGCCCGCGGTCAGGACCGCGGCGACGCTGCTTCCCAAGGCACGATGCGCGCCTACCGGCCGTCGGTGCCCGGGACCCAGCTGGTGACCTCGGCGCATCCACTGGCCTCGATGGCCGGCGCCCAGATCCTCATGCAGGGCGGCAACGCCGCCGACGCCGCCGTCGCCGTGGCGGCGGTGCTGAACGTGGTCGAGCCGCAGTCGTCGGGCATCGGCGGCAACGGCTTCGTCACCTACTACGACAAGGCCAGTGGCGCGGTGCACTCGCTGTCGATGGCCGGCGCCGCGCCCAAGGCCCTCAAGGCCGACACGATGACCGAGCAGACACTCAACCGCGGCATCACCGCGGCGATCGTGCCCGGCAACCTCGGCGGCCTGGTCGCGCTGCTCAGCCGCCACGGGTCGCTGCCGCTGAAGGACGTGCTCGCCCCGGCGATCCGCTACGCCACCGAGGGGCACCCGATTCACGCCGGCTTGGCCAGCGGCATCGCCGGCAGCCGGGCGACCTTCGAGAAGATCCCGACCAGCGCCGCCGTGTTCCTGCCCAACGGCCGGGCGCCCGAGGCCGGCGAGCTGGTGAAGATGCCTGACTACGCCGCCACGCTCACCAAGCTGGTCGAGGCCGAGCAGGCCGCCGTCAAGCGGGGCGCGGCGAGGCCGCAGGCGCTGCAGGCGGCGAGCGACCGCTTCTACCGCGGCGATATCGCCAAGGAGATCGCCAGCTTCTTCGCCGCCAACGGCGGCGTGCTCACGCTCGACGATCTGGCCGCCTACGCGCCGCAGTGGACCGCGCCGGTGCACACGACCTATCGCGGCTACGACATCTACAGCAGCCCGGTCACCTCGCGCGGCGGCGTCGAGATGGTGATGCAGTTCAACCTGCTCGAGGGCTTCCCGCTGCCGACGATGAAGCCGGGCAGCCCCGAGGCGCTGCACCTGGTCATCGAAGCGATCAAGGTGGCCAAGGCCGACGTCTACACGTTCCTCGGTGACCCCAAGTTCACCACCATGCCGATGGCCGGGCTGCTGTCGAAGGAGTACGCCGCCACCCGCCGCGCGCTGATGAACACCACCGGCGCGGTGCCGTTTCCGGCCGCCGGGAATCCGCAGGCGTTCGGCGGCACGTCGCAAGCGCCGCGCGCCGTCGCCGCCGGGCCGGTCTTCCCCGAACGCTACGACGGCGACCCCGAGACCACCAGCTTCTCGATCGTCGATCGCGCCGGTAACGCCGTCGCGGCCACGCCGACCCTGGGCGGCGGCTTCGGCACCAGCGTCGTCGTCGGCCGCACCGGGCTGCTCTTCAACAACGGCATGCGGCTGGGTTCGACCTCGCCGTATCCGGACAACCCCAACTACGTCCGCGGCGGGCAGATTCCGCTGCTCAACAACTCGCCGGTCATCGTCCTCAAGGACGGCAAGCTGGTGCTGGCGATCGGCACCCCGGGCGGTGAAGGCATCGGCCAGACCCAGCTGCAGGCGATCGTCAACGTGCTCGATTTCGGCATGCCGATCCAGGAAGCCATCGAGGCGCCGCGCTTCATCCTCGACGCCGAGCCGAACTTCTACAAGCCGGGCGCCGCGATCACGGTGGCGATGGAGCGGCGGGTGGCGGCGGCGACGCGCGAGCGGCTGCAGGCGATGGGGCACACCATCCGCGCGCTGCCCGAGTTCACGGCGGCGGTCGGCGGCATGCAGGGCATCCTGGTCGATCAGAAGAAGGGCACCATGGCTGCCGGCGCCGATCCCCGCCGCGCCGGCTACGCGGTGGGGTGGTAGGAGCGCGCCGGAATTTCCGGCGTGTCGCGAGGAGAGCAGTCATGTCGAGCAGCGTCATCGGAACTCGCATCGCCGTCGTCGTCGCGTTGGTCGCGCTGTACGCCGGCGTCGTCCCGGTCGCGGCCCAGGTCGTGGGCGCCAACCTGTCGGGCACCGTGCTCGACCAGAGCAAGGCCGCCCTGCCGGGGGTGACGGTGACGATCCGCAACACCGCCACTGGCCGCGAGCAGGTGCTGGTCACCGACGATGCCGGCCGCTTCCGCGCCGTGGCGCTGCAGCCCGGCCCGTACGAAATCACCGCCGAGCTGGCCGGGTTTGGCAACGCCAAGCGCGGCGTGACGCTGGTGATCGGCGGCGACGTCCGCGCCGATCTCGAGATGGGCGTCGCCACGCTGCAGGAGACGGTCACCGTGTCGGGCGCCGCGCCGCTCATCGAAGCGACCAAGTCGGCGCCGTCGACGACCATCGTGTCTGACCAGATCCAGGCGCTGCCGGTGCTCGAGCGCAACTTCCTGTCGCTGGCCCAGATGATGCCAGGCGCCGCCCCCAACTACACCAGCAAGTTCTCGCGGGTGAAGTTCGGCGGCCCGGCCGACCAGCGCAACGGCTACACGACGATCGTCGACGGCGGCGACCTCGACGACGCCATCTGGGGCGACCCGACGGTCAACATCAGCCAGGACGCGGTGCAGGAGTTCAAGGTGTTCCGCAACCAGTTCGACGCCCAGTACGGCGCCGCGCTGGCCGCGGTGGTCACCGTCGTCACCCGTTCCGGCACCAACGACCTGGCCGGCACCGGCTACTTCTTCGGCCGCGACGACAGCCTGAACGCCAAGAACGCCTTCCAGCGCTCGGTCCCGGTCTACGAGCAGCAGCGGACCGGCGGCTCGATCGGCGGCCCGATCTTCCGCAACCGCACCCACTTCTTCGCCGCCTACGAGTTCAACCACGTCGACAACCAGAAGATCATCTCGCTGCCGGCGAGCAACCCGTTCGCGGCGCGAGAGAACGGCGAGTTCGCGGCCGGCAGCCGCGAGCACATGGCGGTGGCCAAGTTCAACCACCGCTTCACCGACAGCACCTCGGCGTTCCTGCGTTACGCCTTCGACGACCAGTGGGCGACCCGCACTGGCAACCCCAGCTCGGACAGCGCCAACGTCAACGACTCCAGCAAGATGCACAGCCTGATCGGCGAGCAGAGCTGGGTGATCTCCAACACCATGGTCAACACCTTGCGCGGCCACTACATGTGGAACGAAGTGGCGACGCTGCCGGTGTCGTTCGGACCCGGCGAGGTGCGGCCGTCGGTGACCACCGGCCAGAACTTCACCGCGCCGCAGTTCTTCCCGCGCACCCGCCTGCAGCTGTTCGAGTCGTTCTACATGACCAAGGGCCGCCACGACATCAAGATGGGCGGCGACTACACCTACGCCAAGCACACCTACGACGCCCACTTCTACGAGAACGGGCAGTGGCAGTTCGGCACCGACGCGGCGTTCAACGTCACCAACACCGCCACCTACCCGTTCGCGTTCGTGATGCAGACCACCGGCGTCTACAAGTACGACTCGCACATCCTCGCCGCCTACCTGCAGGACGACTGGCGCGTGAACAATCGGCTGACGGTCAATCTCGGGTTGCGCTACGACCTCGACACCAACCTGCGGATGAACCAGGTCTACAAGGACGCCCTGCAGGATCCGCAGTACCGCGGCCTCGAGAACTTCGTCAGCGCCGACCGTGGCAACGACTACGACAACTTCCAGCCGCGCCTCGGCGTCACCTATGACCTCACCGGCAAGGGCACGCTGGTCGCGCGCGGCGGCTGGGGCATGTATGTCACCCGGCACCGTCACTACTTCGGCCTGACCGCCCAGGACCGCCTGCTCGGCGTCGCCGTGCGCATCGAGGATCCCAACCTGCTGCGCAACTACCCGAGCATCAGCGGCGTGCTCGGCGGCCGGTCGCTGACCGACTTCGTCTCGAGCGGCGCCGCCCGTTCCCTCTACGTCATCCCCGACGACTACGTGCTGCCGCAGTCGCAGAACACCACCCTCGGCGTCGGCTGGCAGATCAACGACAACACCGGTCTCGACGTCGACTTCGTGCGCGCCTACGGCTACAACCAGCTCGGCGCGTTCGACCTGAACCTGCCGGCCTCGGGCCGCATCAGCGCCACCAACCCGCGCCCGGTGCCGCAGTTCACCGAGGTGAAGAGCCTCGAGAACTTCTCCAAGAGCTGGTACCACGCGCTCGAAACGCAGCTGCGGATGCGGCCGCGCGGGCTCGACAGCCTGCAGATCTCCTACACCCTGTCGCGCAGCTACCGCGACGGCGTCAATCACTACCAGACCTACGCCGGCACGATGCGCACGCCGCAGGAGAAGGGCTACAGCGACATGGACTCGCGCCACAACCTGTCGATCGCCGGTTCGACGACGGTGCCGTGGGGCATCCAGGTGAGCGGCATCATCCGGGCGCTGAGCGGCACGCCCTACAACGCCTCGGCCGGATTCGACATCGACGGCGACGGCCAGAACCAGAACGATCGGCCGCTCGGCCTGCCCTCGACCGTCGGCCGCGAGAAGGTCACCGAGTCGCTGCAGATCCTCAACGAGCTGCGGGCCAGCCGTAATCTGGCGCCGATCACCGAGGATCAGCTCAAGCTGGAGCCGTTCTTCACCGTCGACCTGCGGCTCACCAAGCAGCTGCGCGTCGCCACGTCGCAGTTCGAGTTCTTCCTCGAGAGCTACAACCTGCTGAACCGGGTCAACTACGCCGGTGGCGGCAACGGCAGCATCATCTCGCCGGCGTTCCTCATCCGGAACGCGGCGCGCGATCCCCGTCAGGTCCAGCTCGGCGCGCGGATCAGCTTCTAACGAGGCTCCGCCAAGACCGCGGACCGAGTGAAGGGTAGGGCGGGCGGACTCAGCAGGAGTGTCTCCATGCGTCAGAATCTCAGTCGTCTGCTCGTCATGCTGTGGCTGGTGGCCGCCGCCGCCGTGCCGGCCGTCGCCCAGGAGGCGTCGGTCACCGGCACCGTCGTCGACGGCAGCAAGGCGGTGGTCCCCGGCGTCACCGTCACGGCGACCAACGTCGACACGGGCGTGCCGACGGTCGCCGTGTCGGACGAGGCCGGACGCTACCGGCTGCAGAACCTGTCGCCCGGGACCTACAAGGTGCAGGCCGAGCTGACCGGCTTCTCGACCGTCGTCGTTCCGGTCGTCGAGCTGCGGGTCGGGCAGAACGCCACCATCCCCTTCGAGCTGAAGCTCGCCGACCTCAACGAGACGATCACCGTCACCGGCGAGGCGCCGTTCGTCGACATCTCGTCGTCGCAGGTGACCGGCAACGTCAACCCCCGCCAGATGGAGGCGCTGCCGCTGCAGGGCCGCAACTGGATGGAGCTGTCGAAGATGGTCAAGGGGATGACCGCCAACGAGGTGTCGATCAACCCCGGTGTCAGCGACGACATGTTCCAGCTGAACCTCGACGGCCAGCAGGTGACCCAGAAGATCTCGGGCGGGTTCGGCCAGCCGCGCTTCAGCCGCGAGGCCATCGCCGAGTTCCAGATCATCACCAACATGTTCGACATCACCCAGGGCCGCTCGGCTGGGCTGCAGGTGCAGGCGGTGTCGCGCTCGGGCACCAACAACCTGTCGGGCAGCCTCTACGGCTTCTTCCGCGACGACCGGATCAACGCCGCGGACCCGATTACCCGCACCGTGCTGCCCTACCAGAGCCAGCAGGTCGGCGGCTCGCTCGGCGGCCCGGTGATCCAGAACAAGCTCCACTACTTCGCCTCCTACGAGTACGAGCGCGAGCCCGGTACCCGGTTCGCGTCGCCGACGGCGCTGCCGGCGCAGACCTTCACCATCCCGTTCAAGAACTCGCAGTGGAGCTTCCTGGGCCGGGCCGACTACCAGCTGACCGCCAACGATTGGTTCAGCGTCCGCGGTTCCTTTTGGGACTGGTCGAACCCGTTCGTGCTGGCCACCACCGGGCACCCGTCCAATGCCTCGGTCCAGACCAAGCAAGCCACCAACGTGCTCGGCACGTGGTCGCGGGTGCTGTCGAGCAGCCTGATTCAGGAGCTGAAGGTCGGCTACAACAACTTCCAGTGGGCCAACGAGGGCCTGCCGCAAGTCGGCAACACCTTCGAGTACCGGTTCCCGGGGCTGACCATCGGCAAGCCCTACAACTACCCGCAGTGGCTCTACCAGCACTACGGCGACGCCCGTTACGACCTGACGTGGAACCGCGGCCGCCACGACGTGAAGCTCGGCGGCGAGTTCCTGGTCGCCCGCGTCAACGCGCTGTGGTATCTGCAGCGTGAAGGGATCATGACCTTCACGTCGGTGCCGGCCGACATCAACACCCGCATTCCGATCGACGCGCCCTACGACGTGTCGCGCTGGAACCTGACCGGCCTCGACAGCACCATCCAGCGCTTCGAGCGCAACTACAACCGCGGCGACTGGGAACTCGAGGTGCCCGGGCCGACGTGGGCGATCTGGCTCGGCGACACCTGGCGGGTCGGCGGCAATCTCACCGTGAACCTGGGCGTCCGGTGGGACGTGGCCTGGAACGCCGCCGCCACCCCCGACACCGTCGAGAACACGATCCTCATCGACAACGGCTCGGCCGCCGCCGCCACCGACATCCCGCAGATTGGCGCCGGCGACTTCGGCTATCGCAACGACATCCGCGACCTCGGCAACATCGCGCCGCGCGGCGGCTTCACCTGGAACATCGGCGGCAAGAACGACTTCGTGGTCCGCGGCGGCACCGGCCTCTACTACGCGCTGCCGCAGACGCAGTACACCTACAGCCCGCAGCTGTTCAGCCGCATGGTCACCGCCTCGTTCAACAACGACGGTCTGCCCGGCTTCCTCACCGACCCGGCCCGCGGCATCGAGACCTTCGAGCAGGCCACCGCCAAGGCGCCGCCCCAGGCCGCCCGCATCTTCGACGCCGACTTCCGGAACGCCTTCACCTGGCAGAGCAGCGTCGGCTTTCAGAAGCAGCTGAACGCGGTGACCGGCGTTGAGGTCGACCTGGTGCACTACACGATGTACAACGACCTGCGGACGGTGGATCCGAACCTGGTCTACGACCCGGCGACCGGCTACAACCGCTCGGCGGCGCTGCGGCCCAATCCGCAGTGGGGCCAGATCGTCTATTTCGTGAGCACCGGCCGGCAGAACTACACGGCGCTCGCCACCGGCATCAACCGCCGGCTGCAGCACGGCATGCAGGGCGGTCTGACCTACACCTGGATGGCGCAGATGCACGACGACGGTGGGGCGTCGCTGACCAATCCCTCCGCCAACAACCAGTTCGACTACCTCGACGGCGAGTACGCGACATCGACCATGTTCCAGCGCCACACGCTGCGCTTCTGGGGCCTGTTCGAGCTGCCGTGGGGGTTCTCGACCAGCGCGACGTATTCCTACGGGTCGGGCAACCGCTTCAACGCCACGATCCCGACCGCGCCGTACGGCAAGCCGGGTCAGAACCGCCTGAACCTCACGGCCGCCGGTGGCGCCGCCAACACCATCACGGTGCCGGCCGACATGGACGATCGCTGGGACGGGCCGATGACGGTGGCGTCGGGCGGGGTGATCCCCCGCAACGCTCTGAGCGGCACGGCGTATCATCGCCTCGACATGCGCCTGTCCAAGGACATCCCGCTGCCTGGCCGGGCGAAGATTCAGCTCATCGGCGAGGTCTTCAACGTGTTCAACCACAACAACTACACGGCGTTCTTCACCCAGCTGAGCGCCACTGCCCCAGCGACGACGGCACGCTTCGGCCAGCCGTCGGCGGCGAGCATCCCGCGGCAGGGACAGGTAGGCTTCCGTGCGTCCTGGTAGACGCTGGCGCGGCCTGCGGGCCGCGTGCGCGGCGGCGGTGGGCGTGGCCTGCGCCGTCGCCGTGGCCGGTGCCCGCCAGCAGGGCGGCGACTGGCCGGTCTACGGCGGCGACCCGGGTGGCCGCAAGTACTCGACGCTGACCGGCATCACCCGCGAGAACGTCGCCAATCTGAAGGTCGCCTGGGAGTGGAAGCCGGGCGAGGAGCCGAAGAAAGAGTTCGGCACCTTTCCCGGGGCGTTCCAGAACACGCCGTTGATGATCGAGGGCGTGCTCTACGTGAGCACGCCCTACAACCGCGTCGTCGCCCTCGAGGCGGCGACCGGCAAGGAACTGTGGGCCTTCGACCCGAAGTCCTACCAGGACGGCCAGCCGGCCAGCGGCCAGGGCTTCATCCACCGCGGCGTCGCCGCGTGGCGCGACCGCGGCGCCCTGCGCATCTTCCTCAACACCCGGCACCGCCTGATCAGCCTCGACGCCAAGACCGGCGTGCCGGTGCCGAGCTTCGGCAAAGGCGGCGAAGTGGATCTCGGCGAAGGCCTGCTCTGGCCGATCGAGCGCAAACACTACTCGAACACGTCGCCGCCGGTCGTCTACCAGAATCTGGTGATCCTTGGCAGTGGCATCGGCGATCGGCTGATGTACAAGAACGACCCGCCCGGCGACATCCGCGCCTTCGACGCACGGACGGGACGGCAGGTGTGGTCGTTCCACACCATTCCGCAGCCCGGGGAGTTCGGCCACGAGACGTGGCAGAACGACGCCTGGAAGTACACCGGCCACACCAATGTGTGGCCGCCGTTCACGCTCGACGCCGAGCGCGGCCTGGTCTACCTGCCGGTGAGCACGCCGAGCAACGACTACTACGGTGGCCGGCGGCTCGGCTCCACGCTGTTCGCCGAGACGCTGCTGTGCCTCGACGCCAGGACCGGCCGCCGCAAGTGGCACTACCAGCTGGTGCACCACGGGTTATGGGACTACGATCCGCCGTCGCCGCCGAACCTGGTCACCATCCGCGTCAACGGCCGCCGCGTCGACGCCGTGGTGCAGCTGACCAAGCAGGGCTTCGCGTTCGTCTTCGACCGTGTCACCGGGATGCCGGTGTGGCCGATCGAGGAGCAGCCGGTGCCGCAAAGCGACGTGCCTGGTGAACAGAGCTCGCCGACGCAGCCGATCCCGACCAAGCCGCCGGCGTTCACGCCGCAGGGCGTCACGCTCGACGACGCCTTCGACCTGACGCCCGAGCTGAAGACGCAAGCCCAGGAGGAGATGAAGAAGTTCCGCCTCGGTCCGGTCTACACGCCGCCCTCGATGGAAGGCACGCTGGTGCGTCCGGGCGTGTGGGGCGGCGCCAACTGGGGCGGCGGCGGCTTCGATCCCGATACCGGGATGCTCTACCTGAAGACCGTCGGCCTGCCGCAGGTGTTCCGCATCCAGAAGCGCGACCCGAACGCGCCGACGAACCGGCCGGGTGAAGTGGACGCCGACTACGTCAACCGCGGCCTGTCGGGCTACTTCAACGACGGGTTGCCGCTGACCAAGCCGCCGTACGCGCATCTGGTGGCGATCGACTTGAACAAGGGCGAGATCGCCTGGCGCGAGCCGTTCGGCGACCTGCCCGCGGTGCGCGAGCGGCTCGACGCGCTCGGCGTGAAGCCGCAGGGGCCGCTGGGCGCCCAGGGTCCGCCGGGACTGGTCGTGACCAAGGGCGGGCTGATCTTCATCGGCGGCGGCGACCGCGCGTTCCATGCCGTCGACAAGGCCACCGGCAAGGACTTGTGGTCGGTGGAGACGCTCGAGACGACCGGCACGCCGATGACCTACGCGGTGGGGGGGCGGCAGTTCGTGGTGGTCGCGACCGGGCGGGGGAGCGCAGCGACGCTGGTGGCGTTCGCGCTGCCGCGCTGACGCGTCAGCGGCGGCGCACGCGGTCGTAGATCCGGGCCAGCCGGCTCACCGTCGCCGACCAGACGTCCGGTGTCCTGGCCCCTGGGCCGAACGCCGGGTAACCGGAGCGGAGCTGTTCGGGCGGAGTCCGCGGCCGTTTCTCGATCACCACGACGCTGTCGTAGAAGTGCATCGACTGCGCCGTGCGCGTGAAGTCGGTGACGTCGAGGACGCCCGGTTCCTCGGAATGCCAGGCGTTCAGCAGATCGATGTGCCGCTTGGCGTGTTCCACGAAGGTCCCCGGTCGATCGCGGCCACCGCCCCAGCTGGGGCGATACGACGTGTGGAGATCCTCGCAGAGGTAGACGCCCTCGGCGTGGACGCGCGGGAACAGCACGTCGAAGGTGGCGATCTGCTGCGCCATGGTGTGGCCGCCGTCGTCGATCAGGATGTCGATCCGCGGCCAGCGCTCGGCGAGCGACTGCAGGAACGCGCGGTCCTCCTGGTCGCCGATGACGACCTCGATGCCCGGTCCGGCCAGCGTGGCGCATTCGGGGGCGATGTCGACGCCGACGATGTGGGCGCGGCGGCCGAAGTAGTCGCGCCACATCGCCAGCGACCCGCCGTGCGAGACCCCGAACTCGACGACCCGGACGTCACGGCCGCGAAAGCGGGCGAAATGGCGGTCGTAGATCGCGAAGTAGTGCTGCCACTTGTGGATCAGCCGGCCGCGGTTGCGGCGGAAGTAGCGCTCGAGATCGTTCATACGCCGGCGACTATCGTCTCACGACGGAGCCGGACGGGGCTGTCGGGGCGGGCGCGGACCTGGGCGGCGCGAGAGGACCGCGCGAGACGGCCGCCCGAGCGGCCGCCCCGCGCATACCTTCAACGGATCAGGGCACCACGATGGTCCGTTCGATCGACGGTCCGCTCTGGCCGCAGCCGTTCACGGCCCGCGCCCGCACGAAGTAGGTGTTCGACGGCGCGTTCGTCGTGAGTCCGGTGGTCGGAGCAGTGAACGAGAACGTCAAGGTCGTGGCGCCCGGAGCGTAGCCCACTTCCAGCACCGTCCTGACCGTGCCAGGTTCGAGGTTCCAGTTCACGCCGACAACCGGGCCGGTGACCGAGGTGTTGAGCGTGGTCGGCGCCAGCGGCGGCCCGGCGCAGCCGACGTTGAGCAGCAGGTCGGCAGTGGGCGCGCTGGCGCCCGCGCCGTTCACTGCCAGCACCCGCACGTAGTACTGCCCGTTGGGCACGCTGGCGAAGAAGAGGCCGGTCGAGGCCGACGGAATCGAGCCGATCTCGGTGCCGCCCGGTGTGTTTCCGGCCTGGAGCACGTAGCCGGTCGGGGCGCCGCCGGTCGTCGGCGCCGTCCACGTCAGCGCCACCGAGTTGCCCTGCACGTTGGCGCCAAGGCCGCTGGGCGCACCTGGCGCTGCTACCGGTGCCGATCCCGAGCTGATCTTGAAGACCCGGCCGGTGCCCGGCGCGCTGGTGGTGACGTCGAAGTCCATGAAGTAGAGCTCGCCGGCCGAGTCGCGGGTGAACGACGCCACGCAGTTGAACGGCCCGCCGAGTTCGGCGGTGTGATCGCGGTTGTCCGAGGCGACCGCGTCGCCCATCGCGCCGACCGTCAGCGCCAGCGACCAGATCCGTCCCGCGGCGCAGTCGGAATAGAAGTAGCGCCCCTGATAGAAGGCGCCCAGTCCGGCCCCGCGGTAGACGTACCCGCCGGTGATCACCTGGCCGACCGCGTGGGTGTACTCGAAGGTCGGCGCCGTCACCGGCTGGAACGCCGGCACCGCGGCCGAGTTCGGGTTGGTGACCGTGCCTTCGAACGTGCTCCAGCCGTAGTTGAGGCCGCCACGCCCGGCCGGCTCGTAGTTGATCTCCTCGCGCGTTCCCTGGCCGACGTCACCGATGACGAGGGCGCCGGTGGCGCCGGCGCCGAGATCGTCGAACGAGTAGCGCCAGGGATTGCGCAGGCCGAACGCCCAGATCTCGGGCAGCGCGTTGCCGATGCCCTTGGTGGTGAAGTCGGGGTTGTTGGCCGGGACGGTGTAGCCGTTGGCCGGCGATCCGGCCACGTCCACCCGCAGCATCTTGCCGAGGAGCGTCGTCGGCGTCTGCGCGTTGTTGTTGGGATCGTCGCCGGCGCCGCCGTCGCCCAGGCCGATGTAGAGGAACCCGTCGGGGCCGAAGGCCAGGTGGCCGCCGTTGTGGTTGGTGAAGGGCTGGGTGATGAAGCCCTGGCGTCCGCCGCCGGTGGCCGGCCACTGCAGGTCGAAGCGCGAGGCCGGATCGACGACCAGCGGATCGGTGGCGCTGCGGGTGAAGCGCGCGATCACCGTGTTGCCGGCGCCGGTGCGGTTGGTGAAGTTCACGAACACCCGGCCGGTGGTGGCGGCATCGGGCGGAAAGGCCAGGCCGAGCAGCCCCCGCTCGTCGTCGCCGCCGGAGACGACGGTGGTCAGGTCGAGGAACGGCTGGGCGCGAAAGCCGCCGTTGTGGAAGGTGAGGACCCGCCCGCTCTGTTGCACCAGGTGCACCGCGCCGGGGACAACCGGATCGAAGACCACGGCGATCGGCCGCGTGAAGCCGCCGCCGAGCAGCTGAGCGCGGATGGGAGTCTGGGCGTGCGCGATACCAACGGAGCAGGCGGCTGCAACCAGCAGGGCCAGGAACCGGACGATCATGAGGCCTCTCTTGGGGGAGGCTCTGTCAGCCTAGCACGCTCGCTGGCGCATTCGCTCAGCCGTAGCGGCTAGGGCACGGCGATCACTCGCTCGGCCGACGGCGCTCCGGTGCCACATGCGTTCACGGCGCGCAGCCGTGCGAAATACGTTCCGGGCGGGGCGTCGGCGACGAGTGTCAGCGCCGCCGTGTCGTTCGGGATCACGAGGTCGGTCGCGCCGGTGGTGAAGCCCACCTCGAGCCGCGAGCCGGTCGCGCCCGGCGGCAACGTCCAGGCGAGGCTGACCGACCGCCCGACCACGGCCACCGTCGTGATGTCGGGCGCAGCGGGCGGCGCGCTGCAGCCGACCACCACCTGGAGGTCCGCCGTCGGCGGACTGGTGCCGGCTGGGCCGACCGCGCGCACGCGCAGGTAGTACCGGCCGTTGCCGACCCCAGGCACGGTCAGCGACGGTGTGGGCAGCGGCACGACACCCAGGTCGGCACTTCCGGGCGCGCTGCCGGCTTCGAGCAGGTAGCTCGACGTCGGCCCGCCGCTCGGCGATGCGGCCCAGGTCAACGCCACCGTGGAGCCCGTCACCGTGGCGGCGAACCCGGTGGGGGTGTCTGGTGGCAGCGCCGCACCGTCGACGATCTTGAAGACACGGCTGGCGCCGGTGGCGAAGCTGAGGTCGGTGAAGTACAGCTCGCCCGAGAAGTCCCGGGCGAACGAGGTAATGCAGCCGAACGGGCCGCCCAGGTCCGCCGTGAGGTCGATGGCGTCGGCGGCGGCGGCATCGCCCGTGACCGGGTTGACGGTCAGACCCAGCGCCCACACCCGGCCGGCGACGCAGTCGCCGTGGACATAGCGGCCGGCCAGCGCCGGGAGGACGGCGCCGCGATACACGTAGCCGCCGGTGACCGAGCCACCGACCGACCGTGGGTACTCGAAGATCGGCATCGTGATCGGACCGAACACCGGTTCCTCCGGCGGCAGGTTGGGGGTCCGGATGGTGCCCTCGTACGGCCGCCACCCGTAGTTGCGGCCGCCGCGCCCGCGCGGTTCGAAGTCGATCTCTTCGCGCGCACTCTGACCGACGTCGCCGATGATCAGGGCGTCGGTGGCGTCGATGCCGAAGTCGTCGAAGCTGTAGCGCCAGGGGTTGCGCAGCCCGAACGCCCAGATTTCGGCGAACGCGTTGGCGACCGTGAACGTGGGGTTGCCGGGAGGAATGGCGTAGCCGATCGGATCCGCGGTGGCCACCGAGACGTTGACTCGCAACATCTTGCCGAGCAGCGACTGCGGATTCTGCGCGTTGTTGTTGGGGTCGTTGACGTCGTTGCCCGGGGTGCCGCTGCGATCCCCGCCGCCGTCGCCGAGGCCGATGTAGAGGTAGCCATCGGGCCCGAAGGCCAGGTGGCCGCCCTTGTGGTTCGTGCCGGGTTGCGGGATGAAGCCCTGCCGGCCGCCGCCCACCGCCGGAAACTGCAGGTCTTTGCGCGAGGCCGGGTCGGCCACCCGCGGATTGGCGGCGCTGCGCGTGAAGCGCGCGATCACCGTGTTCCCGGCCACGTCGACGAAGTTGACGAAGACCCGGCCGGTCGAGGCGGCGTCGCCCGGGAAGGCCATGCCGAGCAGGCCGCGTTCGCCGGGGTCGGGGTAGGTGACGCTGGTCAGGTCGAGGAACGGCGTCGGCAGGACGGTGCCGTTCTGCATCACCCTGATGACGCCGTCGAGTTGCACGACGTAGAAGGTGTCCCTGAGCACCGGATCCTGGACCAGCGCCGACACGCCGGTGCCGGTGCCGACCAGCAGGGCGCGTGGCGCGGCCGCGGCGGGAGCAGCCAGGGCCACGGCCAGCAGGGCCGGCATTGCCCACACGGGCAGCATGCGTCGTCGTGAATCCATATCATTACTTTAGCAGCCAGACTTGGTGGCCGGCGCGGGCCGGCGCGATAATGCTGGGCCGGCTCTGCTCCGATGGCTGTGTCTTCACGTTCGTCCCATCGCCCGTCCACGCCGCCGTCGGTGGCGTTCACCGAGGTGTGCGGCCTCATCGCCGAGGTCGCGGCCGCGCGGCCGGCGATCCTCGCCCACGCCGGCGCCGGGCGCAATCTCGAACACGCGCTGCTGCGTCTGCGCGAGGGGATGCGCAGCCATGTCTGGCACATCGCCGGACACCCGATCGACCTCAGCCGGGCGGTGGCCGACTACGACACGCGGACGCGGGCCGAAGGCCTGCACGCCCTCAATGACTGGGACGGCGTCGCCGACGCCGTCAACGTCGACACCATCGCCGTGGACGTGCTCGACTTCGTGATCCGCCAGCGCGGGGCGGAGCCGCCGCACGTGGTGACCCTCGCGGTGCTGCTCGACTACTACCTGATGTATCTGCTGGCCCTGCTGTCGCTGCGAGTGTGGGACGACGGCGACGCCGACGCCAACATGGCCAGGCTCGACGCGCTCCTCGCCGAGGTCCAGGGCCCGGCTGGTGGCGGCCAGCGCTTCTGCGACGATGCCGAAGCGCTGATGCTGGTGGCCACGGCTCACTACGAGCTGCAGGAGCACGGTTACGACCTGCTGCTCGATCGGGTGCGGACGCTCGAGCCGCGACGGCGCACGCGCGTAGCGCTGCAGCACGCGGCGGCGATGGGCTGCCATCTGCGTTTCGGGTTTGAAGCCACCTACGCCCGCGACACCATCCGGATGCGCGACGACAACATCGCCGACTATCCGTGGCTGTGCTTCGCCGTGGCCGGGGCGGTGGACGAGTATGCGCGCATGGCCGCGGCCGGCGAGACCGGGCCGGCGCGGGACGTGGTCGTGGAGGCGCTGTTGAACGGCCTGACGGCTGACGCCCGCGCCTTCGTCGGCGCCCCGATCGCCACGTTGAAGAATCACGAGGCCGAGCGGCTCCGGGCGCGAGACCAGCTGCTGGCCCATCGCGGCCAGCTGCGCGAGGAGTTCGAGGCGTTCCGGCCGACCTCGCAGGCCTATTCGCCGCTGTCGTTCTTCTTCAACTTCTCGCACAACGTGCTGAAGGGCACGGTGGTCGACACCCTGCTGCGCCGCGAGGCGTGGCCGGTGTCGCTGAACGGCCTGTTCACGTCGCTGCCCGCCGACCCCGTCTTGTCCGAACAGAAGACCGCGCTGGCGGCCACCCTGATGGCCTACGCCCAATCGAGTCCCCAGACCATCCGCGGCCGGCTGATGCCAGTGATCGTCTACGATCCGTCGACCGGCCGCGAAGCCTTCGGTAATACGATGCGCAAGCTGATGGAGTGACCATGACCCGCACCCGCGCCCTTGCCCTGGCCGTCGTCGGTATCGTCCTCACCCTGGGATCGACGCCGGGCGCCGGACAGACCCCGGCCGCCGACCTGACCATCGCGCTGACCGGCGATTCGATCATCACGCGCCGGCTGTCGGTCTACGCCGAGCCGGCATTCACCCGGCTCATCGACCTGGTCCGCGGCGCCGATGCCGCGTTCACCAACATCGAGATGTTGTTCCACGACTTCGAGCCGTATCCGATGAACGAGAGCGGCGGCACCTACATGCGCGCCGAACCGGCGCTGGCGAAGGAGCTGGCGTGGGCCGGCTTCGACCTCGGCTCGCTCGCCAACAACCACACCGGCGACTACGGCGCCCTGGGCATGCGGCTGACCAAGAAGTACGTCGCCGAGGCTGGCATCGTCGCCGCCGGCTCGGGCGAGAGCCTGCCCGAGGCCCGCGAAGCGAAGTTTCTCGAGACCGCCAAGGGCCGCGTCGCCCTCATCTCGGTCGCCTCGACCTTCCCGGACCACTCGCGCGCCGGCCGCACCCGCGGCGACGTGCCGTCGCGCCCGGGCCTGAGCCCGCTGCGCTTCACCACCACCTACGTCGTCACGCCGGAGCGTCTCGAGCAGCTCCGCCAGATGTCGCGCGAGGTGACGGGGCAGCCGCCGGCCGCCGGCGACAGCCTGACCTTCGCCGGCCGCCGCTTCGTCGCCGGGGCGTCGCCCGGCATCCGCACCGAGCCGCGTCAGGAGGACGTCGACGAGATCGCCGCCGTGGTGAAGAGCGCGGCGACGCTGGCCGACCAGGTGATCGTGACCATCCACGCCCACGAGGGCGGCAAGTCGCGGCTCGAACCGGCGGAGTTCCTGGTCACCTTCGCGCATGCGATGATCGACGCCGGCGCCGACCTCTTCGTCGGCCACGGCCCGCACGTGCTGCGCGGCATCGAGATCTACAAGGGCGCGCCGGTTCTCTACAGCCTCGGCGACTTCATCTTCCAGAACGAGACGCTGCTGCGATACCCGGCCGACAACTACGACGACCAGCGTCTCGGCCCGGCGGCGACGCCCGACGACTACCTGAACCGCCGCTACAACTTCGACAAGGCCGGCTTCCCGGCCGACCCGCCGATCTGGGAATCGGTGGTGGCGATGCCGCGCTACCGCAACGGCCGGCTCGCCGAGCTGGCGCTGCACCCGATCTCGCTCGGCTTCGGCGGCGCCCGCCACGTGCGCGGCCGGCCGATGCTGGCGGCGCCGGAACTGGGCGCGAAGATCCTCGGCGATCTGACCAGGCTGTCGGCGCCGTTCGGAACGCGCATCACGGCGCGCGACGGCGTCGGCTACGTCGAACTGCAGCCGGTGGCCAGTCAGCCCTGAGGCGTGGGGGGCCGCGGCCTGGCGAAGATCGCCAGGCTGGTCGCCACGCGCCGCCCATTCGGGTTGTCCGACGACGTGTTGAGCAGCGCGTAGTCACGACTCCCTGGGTGCTGCCAGACCATCGTGCTCGACCCGCCGCCGTCGAGATTGAGCGCGTTCCACACACCGTAGTCCCGGACCATCCGGTGGGCCGCCTCGCCAACCGCCAGTCCATCGCTGATCGGGCTGCGCTCGACGACCATCACGGTGAGCCGCCGCCGATCGCGTGACAGGCCGATGACGGTGCGGGCGTTGGCCACGTCGTACCACGATCGGCCGGCGTCGAAGCGCCCGTTGAGACCGGGCAGCAGCAGTCCCTGCGGGTGGTCGGGAGCGCGGTACCGCGGCACCGTCACCGTGCCGTCGGTGACGACCTGGGCCGAGCCTGACACGGCGGTCCAGACCGAGCCGCGCTCACGGACCCGCCGGCCGCTGGCATCGCCTCGGGCGCGGTGCACGATGCCGGCGCGGTTGCGGCGGTCGATGGCCAGCGCCGGGGCGTCGGGCACCAGCGCGAACGACTGCTCGGGCGTCTCGAACGCGGAATAGACGTGGCCCTCGGAGGCCGCCAGTCCGATCACGAACGCCTCGGCGTCGTCGGACGGGAAGGGCAGGAAGAAGTGGCCGTTGACGCCGAACTGCGCGCCCTGCCTTCGGACGAAGTCCAGCGTGGTCTCGCGCACCGCCTCACGACCGCCACCCGCTGGCGACAGCATCACGCGCAGCCCCGGGGCACGCAGGTCGATCTGCGCGACGTGCAGCCGCAGCCGTGGCGCCTCGCGCTCGAGGTGCTCGATGTAGCGGATGCCCTGATACGCATCGACGACGCGGGTCTGCGGCGGCGCCACCGCCGGCGGGGCCGTCTGGCCCGCCACGAGACTAGAGGCAGCGACGGCGAGGACGAGGTGGAGAAGAACAGCAGCGCGACGCACGGCGGCAGTGTACGGCACTGTCCAGACGATACAATCGCCGCCATGTCCCTGGCCCGATCCGCCTGTTCCGTACTGCTGGCCGCCGTCAGCCTGACCGGCTGCGGCAGCCCCACGCCACCCGCCACGACCACGCCGCCGGCCACTGCCGCACCGCCCGGATTCGACCTCGTCATCGCCAACGGCCGCGTCGTCGACGGCACCGGTGCGCCGTGGTTCCGCGCCGATGTCGGCATCGTCGGCGACCGCATCACCGCGATCGGCAACCTGTCGGCGGCCCAGACCGGCGCCCGCATCGACGCGGCCGGGCAGGTGGTGGCGCCCGGCTTCATCGACCTGCTCGGCCAATCGGAGTTCAACGTCCTGGTCGACAGCCGTGCCGCCAGCAAAATTACCCAGGGCATCACCACCGAGATCACCGGCGAGGGCGTGTCGATCGCCCCGGTCAACGACCAGATGACGGCCGACCGCAAAGCCACCTACGACTTCTTCAAGATCACCCAGGACTGGCGCACCCTCGACGAGTACTTCGCGCGGCTGGCCCGTTCGACCACGGCGGTGAACGTCGGCACCTTCGTCGGCTCGGGCGGGGTGCGCGACTACGTGATCGGCAAGGCCGACCGGCCGGCCACCGCTGAGGAGATCACGAAGATGCAGGGGCTGGTGGACGAGGCGATGCGCCACGGCGCGCTCGGCGTCAGCTCGTCGCTGCAGTACATCCCCAACCGCTTCGCCAGCACCGACGAACTGGTCGCCCTGGCCAAGGCCGCGGCGCGCCACGGCGGCATCTACATCACCCACCAGCGCTCCGAGGGCAACCGCGTGATGGAGTCGCTCGACGAGGTGATCGCCGTCGCCGAACAGGCCGACATCCCGGCCGAGATCTGGCACCTGAAGACCGCCTACCGGGCCAACTGGGGCAAGATGCCCGAGGCGATCCGCAAGATCGAGGCGGCGCGGGCCCGCGGTCTGCGGGTGAGCGCCAACATCTATCCCTACGACCGCGCCTCGAACGGCCTCGACGCCTGCCTGCCGGTGTGGGTACGCGAAGGCGGCACGACGGCGATGCTCGAACGGCTGAACGACCCGGCGACCCGCGCCCGGGTCAAGCGCGAGATGGACGACCCGAACGCGCCGTACGAGAACCAGTGGTATGGCTCGGGTGGTCCTGCCGGGGTGCTGCTCAGTTCGGTGCTCGACCCGTCGCTGCGCAAGTACGAGGGCATGAACTTCGTCGAGATCGGCGCGGCGATGGGCACGGACCCGCGCGATGCCGCCATCGACCTGGTGATCGCCGACAAGGCCGAGTCGTCGGTCATCATCTCGATCATGCGCGAGGACGACGTCGTCGCCGCGATGCGCACGCCGTGGGTGTCGTTCGACACCGATTCGGGCGCCCGCGCCGAAGACGGCCCGCTCTCCGAGTCGAAGTCGCATCCACGGGCCTGGGGCACCTTCACGCGCGTGCTGGGCAAGTACGTCCGCGACGACAAGGTGCTCACGCTCGAGGAGGCGGTGCGTAAGGCCACGTCCCAGGCGGCGATTCGCGTCGGCATCGCCGACCGCGGCCTGCTGCGTCCCGGGATGTTCGCCGACATCGTGGTCTTCGACCCCGCCACAGTGAAGGACGAGGCCACCTTCGCGCAGCCGAACAACTACTCGGCCGGCATGCGCCATGTGCTCGTGAACGGCAAGGCGGTGGTGGCCGACGGCGCCATCACTTCTGAGCGCCCCGGCCGGGCCCTCCGTGGTCCCGGGTACGTCAGCGGCCGATAAGACGTGGAGGAGACTCACTGGTTTGCAGGTGTCGTCCACGCCCATTCGTGTCGCCATCGCGTGCAGTGTGAGCGCCGCGGCGCTGCTCGCACAGGCGGTGGCGATGTCGGCCCAGCCGACCGCCCTCGTCCGCGGTCCCTACCTGCAACGTGGTGCCCCGACCAGCGTGGTGGTGCGCTGGCGCACCTCGAGTCCCACCGACAGCGTCGTCCGCTTCGGCCGCGTGCCCGGCGCGCCCACCGGCATCGTGCAGACCGCGTCGCAAACCACGGAGCACGCCGTCACCCTCACCGGCCTGTCGGCCCATACCCGCTACTTCTACGCTGTGGGCAGTGCGGCGTCGACCCTGGTCGGGGGCGATCTCGATCACAGCTTCGTCACGTCGCCGACGCCCGGGGCGCGGGTGCCGACCCGTCTCTGGGTGCTGGGCGACTCGGGCACGGCCAACCTGCAGGCTCGCCAGGTGCGCGATGCTTTTCTGGCGATGGCGCGCACCCGGGCCCCAGACCTGTGGCTGATGCTCGGTGACAACGCCTACTCTTCAGGCACCGACGCGGAGTACCAGACGGCGGTCTTCGACATGTACCCCTCGTTGCTGCGCCGGGCCGTCCTGTGGCCGACGTTCGGCAATCACGACGCGATCTCGGCCGACTCGGCCACCCAGCGTGGACCGTACTACGACGCGTTCACACTGCCCGCCGGGGGCGAGTCCGGCGGTGTGCCCTCGGGCACGGAAGCCTACTACTCCTTCGATTACGGCAATCTCCACGTCGTGTGCCTCGATTCGTCGGAGTCGAATCGAACTCCGTCGGGGCCGATGCTCACGTGGCTCGCGCAGGATCTGGCGGCAAATGCCGCCGACTGGACGATTGCCTTCTTCCACCATCCCCCGTATTCCAAGGGCAGCCACGATTCCGACCTCGACGTCGAGCTGCGTGAGATGCGCGAGTATGCGCTGCCGATTCTGGAGGCGGGCGGCGTCGATCTGGTGCTGGCCGGCCACAGCCACTCGTACGAGCGGTCGTATCTGCTCACCGGGCACTACGGGGCGTCGTCGACGCTCTCGGCCGGCTCGATCCTCGACTCGCGCCCCGGCGACGGCGATTCGGGCGGCTACGGCAAGGTAAGAGGGACGTCGGGCTCGGTGTACGTCACGGCCGGCAGCTCGGGTCAATTGAGCGGCGGGGCGTTGAACCACCCGGCGATGGTGCGAGCGTTCAGCCAGCTCGGCTCGGTTGTCATCGACGTCGACGGGCCACGGCTCGAAATGTCATTCATCGGGACGTCGCCCGGTGAGATCGTCGACTCCGTGGTGATGATGACGCACGCGCCGGTCGGTCGGCCCAGCGCGCCGCAGATGCTGCGGGCGGAGACATCGGATACCGCGGTGCGACTGAAATGGCACGCCGCCGGCGGCGGCGGACGTCCTGAGCAGTACGTCATCGAAGCCGGCACGGCTCCCGGCGGGAGCGACGTGGCCATCGCGGCCACCGGGACGCTCGACACCGTGTTCGGTGCCGCTGCGCCGCCAGGGCGCTACTTCGCGCGAGTGCGTGCCGCGAACGGCGCCGGCACGAGCCCGCCGTCGAACGACGTGCCGATCGAGGTGCGAACGGGCATCCATACGCCGCCGCGACCGCCTGAACACCTGCGCGCCGACGTCCTCGGGGCGCAGGTGGCGCTGCAGTGGACACCGCCGCCCTCCGGGGCCGCTGGGTTCCAGTTCGAAGCCGGCGGCACCCCTGGAAGTGCGGCGCTCGCGCGCCTGCAACTCGGCCTTCCTGGCCTCATCGCCGGCGGGGTGCCGCCCGGCGTCTACTACGTACGAGTCCGATCGCTGGGACTGGGCGGCGCCGGCGCACCGTCGGCCGAAGTGCAGGTCGTGGTCGGTGGTGTCGCCGCGCCGCCGGAGCCCCCGGGCACGATCCGCCCGGAGATCCAGGGGCACACGGTGCGCCTCACGTGGGCCCCGCCCGGCCGCGGGTCGGCGGCGGTGCGCTACGTCGTGGAGGCCGGCGGCTCGTCCGGGGAGGGCACCGTTGTACGCGTGACGACCGCCGACGCCGGCACCACGGCCGTATTCACGGCGGTGCCTTCGGGCACTTACGCGGTGCGCGTGCGCGGCGAGAATGCCCTCGGGATCGGATTGCCGTCACTTGAGGCGCGTGTCGTCGTGCCGTAGTCGCCGTTTACGGAATGCCGCTCCGCGCCCTCGGATCAGCGCCGGGGGCGATTCCCGAAGTACCATCGACCGCACGCGAGCATGACATGGACAGAACCTGCAGACGCGGGGCGATCGCTTCGGCTTTGGTGCTCACGGCCGCGTGCACGGCACCGGAGCCGCCGCGCATGACCTATCCGGTAACCCGTACCGTCGATCACGTCGACACCTATCACGGCGTGTCGGTGCCCGATCCCTACCGCTGGCTCGAGGACGACACCTCGGCCGACACGGCGGCGTGGGTGGAGGCGCAGAACGCGGTGACGTTCGCGCACCTCGAGACCATCCCGTTCCGCGGCGCGCTGGCGGCCCGGCTGGAGGAGCTGTTCAACTACCCGAAGTTCGGCGAGCCGTTCCGCCGCGGCGCCACCTACTTCTTCTTCAAGAACGACGGCCTGCAGAACCAGGCGGTGGTCTACCGGCAGACCGGCCTCGACGGCGCCCCTGAAGTACTGCTCGATCCCAACACGCTGTCACCAGACGGCACCACCAAGCTGAGCGTCTTCGCGGTGTCGCGCGACGGCCGGCGGGCGGTCTACGGCTTGTCGGTGGGCGGTTCCGACTGGCAGACCTACAAGGTGCTCGACGTCGCCACCAAGCAGCCGCTCAGCGATTCGGTGGAGTGGGTGAAGGTGTCCGGCGCGGCGTGGGCCGGCGACGGCTTCTTCTACAGCCGCTACCCGGCGCCCGAGAAGGGCAAGGAGCTGTCGACCAAGAACGTGAACCACGAGGTGTTCTTCCACCGGCTGGGCACGCCACAATCGGCCGACGCGCTGGTCTTCTCGGACCCGGCCAACCCCGAGCGCTTCCACACCGTGGAGACCACCGAGGACGAGCGCTATCTCGTCCTCACGGTGTCGGATCGCGGCAAGGGCAAGAAGGGCAACGCGGTGTACTACCGGGATCTGCGCGCCAAGGACACGACCTTTCATCCGATCGTGGCCGAGATCGGCGACGACACCTTCAACGTGGTCGACAACGTCGGCGACCGTTTCCTGGTGCACACCGATCGCAAGGCGGCCAACGGCCGCGTGTTTCTCTTCGACCCGAAGACTCCGGCCGAGAGCGCGTGGAAAGACGTCCTGCCCGAACGGCCCGAGCCGCTCGACGGCGTCGCCACCGGCGGCGGCAAGCTGTTTGCCAGCTACCTGAAGGACGTCACGTCGCGCGCCTACGTGTTCGCCCTCGACGGCCGGCTCGAGCACGAAATCGTGCTGCCCGGACCGGGCACCGTGTCGGGGCTGGCCGGACGCGACGACGACGCCGAGATCTTCTACACCTTCACGTCGTTCAACTACCCGCCGACCATCTTCAAGTACGACGTGACGTCGCAGGCGTCGACGGTGTTTCGCGACGTCGCCATTCCCGGCTTCGCCGCCGGCGACTACGAGGTGCGGCAGGTCTTCGTCACCGCCAGGGACGGCGCCCGGGTGCCGATGTTCCTCACCTTCAAGAAGGGGCTGACGCTGAACGGCGCCAACCCGACGCTGATGTACGGCTACGGCGGCTTCAACGTCACGCTGTCGCCGGCCTTCAGCGCGCTGCGCATCGCGCTGCTCGAACAGGGCGTCGTCTACGCGTCGGTCAACCTGCGCGGTGGCAACGAATACGGCGAGGCCTGGCACGCGGCCGGCACCAAGCTGCAGAAGCAGAACGTCTTCGACGACTTCATCGCCGCCGCCGAATGGCTCGTCGCCAACAACTACACGTCGCGCGAGAAGCTGGCGATGACCGGCGGCTCGAACGGCGGGCTGCTGGTCGGTGCGGTGATGAACCAGCGTCCGGAGCTCTTCGCCGTGGTGGTGCCGCAGGTCGGGGTGATGGACATGCTGCGCTTCCACACCTTCACGATCGGCTGGAACTGGATCGCCGACTACGGCTCGAGCGACAACCCGGACGAGTTCACAGCGCTCTACGCCTACTCGCCGATCCACAACCTGAAGGCCGGCACCCGCTATCCGCCGACCCTCATCACCACCGCCGACCACGACGATCGGGTCGTGCCGGCGCACTCGTTCAAGTACGCCGCGACGCTGCAGGCGACGCAGGGTGGCCCGGCGCCAGTGCTGATCCGCGTCGACACCAAGTCGGGTCACGGCGCCAGCAACACCAAGAAGCAGATCGAGAGCACCGCCGACGTCTACGCGTTCGTCATGCACCACCTGGGCATGACGCCGACCTTCGCGACTCAGCGCGCCTCGTGAATCGGGAACCCGGTGAGGCTGGTCACGGGCAGCCCGATGCTCGCAGGGCCGCAGGACGAAGCGCTATGGAAGTGGCTCGTGGAGTCTGACGTCACCACCGAGCGAATCGACGAGCGGGGCCCGGTTTCAGGCCGGCCGTCGCGTTGAATGCGACGATGACCGGTGGGCGATCGGGGACGTGCGGTTCGACGATCGCGGCGAGGAACCTGCCGTCGGCCGCCACGTCGTAGTGGAACGGTTGCCACCCTATCGTGCCACCAGGAGTCGCCAGCGTGAACAACGGCGTTGGTACTCCCAACGTCGCCTCGACTCCCAGAGTCGCGGGGGCTGCGATCAGGCGACTCTCCGCCGACAGAAAGTACAGCTCCTTCTGATCGCGGCGCCATCTCGGCTGTGTTCCGCCGTCGGTTGACACTTGCACTCGCCTTCCACGTGTCGGAAAACTCTCGACGTAGATCTCGTAGCGCCCCGATTGATTCGAGGCGTAGGCGACCCAGTGGCCATCGGGCGAGAGCGCGGCGTGCGTATAAAGGAATCTGTCGTTTCGAAATGGCACCGACCGTGACCCGGGCATCGTCATCATCCAGAGTCCGCTCGCGGTCTCCTGATCCCCGAACATCAAGTGGTAGAGCAGTCGCGCCCCGTCCGGGGACCAGCCGTGGGCGCGCAGCTGAAATTGGCTTTCGATCAGCGGCACCGCCGGTCCCGATCCATCCGCGGAGATCGTCCACAGGTGGTGGGTGGGCCCGCCCTTGAGAGGGACCGCGCTGAACACAATCCGACTTCCCTCAGGCGACCATACCGGCTGAAGTCCTGGCGCCGTCAGCCGCGCCGCGGTACCGCGATTCAACTCGAAGGTCCAGATTGCCGAACCGTCGCCGTCGTATCGCGTAACCGCGAGACGATGGCCGTCAGGAGCGATCGAGACATCGTCGAAGCGTCCCGGCTCCCCGACGCTGCCGGTCCGCGTTCCGCTCCGGTCGAACCAGGTCAGCCGCGTAACCGGGTTCGGATCCGAGCGTCGAAGAAACGCCAGCGTCCCGCCGGGCGTCACGGAAAACGCCTTGCGGCCGCTGTGTCTCCAAGCGATGTCCTGCACGACGGCTCGCGGCTCACCGCCGAGAGCGAGCCGGTCGACGTCGAACGGCTGCGCGAGCAACGCATCGGCGCGAACGAAGAACAGCAACCCATCGGCGTACTGACCCTCCGTGACTTCTTCGAGGACGATCCTACTGTCATGGTCTCGCAGAGAACCCACCCGCAGGGCCGACTGGCCGCCAGGCGGCGAGTCCGCCAAATACAGGAAGTGGTCGCCGTCGGGCAAGAAATGCGGCCATCGGTTGGCGATATAAGTTGATGGATCGAGTTGAGTGACCGGCTGTGGCGTGCCACCGGACGCCGGCACCCTCATGAGTGGTGAAAAGGTGCGCGGCGCGAACACGATGACGCCTTCCTGGTTCCAGGAACCGCCACGGCCATCCTCCGCGTCACAGATCACGATGGGTGGGCCGCCGGCCGCCGACACACGTTTGAGTTGACCGCCTGCAAAGAATCCGATCGACTGACCATCCGGTGACCAGAACGGATAGGAGACGCCATCGCCCCCTGCGACACGCTCGGCCACTTCGGAGTTCATCGATCGGAGCCAGAGCTGCGTCTGGCGCTTCTCGTCGAACGTCACCAAAGCGAGGCGCTGTCCGTCCGGGGACAGCGCCATGGTTGGCCAGAAACTCAAGTCGCCCGGTGGCGTGACGACGAACCGCACGGGTGCGGGCTGGAGCGGCGCGCCGCGCAGTTGGCTGCCAACCGCCACGCCGATGGCAAGGGCTGCGGTCACGGCGAGGGCCGCCACAGCCAAGCGTCGACCTGTTCGCGAACGCGCGGGAGACTCGATCGCATCCCTACCGGGTGCGGCAGGGCCAGCAATCCACCTGAGCTCGTCGGCCAGGTCGGCTGTGGACTGCCACCTGGCGTCAGGGTCCTTCGCGAGGCAGCGTCGCACGACGCGCTCGAGAGATGGGGAGACGTCCGGGCGGAGCGACGAGACGGCCGGCGGCTGGGTCTGGACGACCGCGCCGATCACCGTTGACGAGGTCGCGCCGTCGAACGCCTTGCGACCGGCAAGCATTTCGAACAGCACGGCCCCAAACGCAAAGATGTCGCTCCGCTGATCGGCGCACCCGTCGAGCTGCTCGGGCGCCATATAGGCGAGAGTGCCCACAACGCCCAGCGGTCCAGTCAAGGCGCTTTGTGCCCGGCTCTGCCTCGTCCCGCCATCGCGATCGCGCAGCTGTGCCAACCCGAAGTCGAGGAGCTTCGCCCCCGTCGGCGTGAGCATGATGTTTGCGGGCTTGATGTCGCGATGGATGATGTGATGGCGATGTGCGAAGGCCAGGGCCTCGGCCACCTGGGTCGCGATCGCCAGGGCCTCGTCGAGTGGGAGTCCAGCCTTTGCGCGGGCCAGACGTGCGGCCAGCGTCAGTCCCTCAAGCACCTCCATCACGAGGAACGCATGGCCCTCGTGATCGCCGACGTCGTGCACGGTACAGATGTGCGGATGGGTGAGGGCCGCGAGGCTGCGGGCTTCGCGCTCGAAGCGCTCCCGGTGGCTCGCAGTTCCGCTCGAGTCCGCGTTGAGCAGCTTGATCGCCACCGTGCGGCCCAGCCGGGCATCGCGCGCCCGATACACCTCGCCCATGCCACCGGCACCCAGCGGGCCGAGGATTTCGTAAGGACCGAGGCGGGCGCCGTCGGGAATTGCGGCCATCGTCTGGCGTCACCCTTGAGCCGGACGCCGCAAGTCTACCGTGCCGGCATCCACCGGGCGCCGGAATCTCGGATGCGTGGAGCGGGGCACGGCCATTACGTCTCGGTCCCGATTGCTGGCCGCGTCAATCTCGTGTCGTGTCGTCGGGTCTGACCACGCAGTAGACGAGCACCGCCGTTCCGAGCCTGATCTCGTCGCCACCAGAGAGCCCGACGGAATCACGCACACGCATGGAGCCTCGCCACGAGCCGTGGCGGCTTCCAAGATCCTCGAGCGTCGCGTCGAGGCCGCGGACGACGACGCGGGCGTGATGGCGCGAAAGGGACGGCAGGGGAATCCGCAGGTCGGCGTCCTCGGCGCGGCCAATCACCGTGATGCCCTCGCGAAGTGGGTACTCGCGCCCATCCCAGACGACGCAATGCGGGCTGCGTGGAGCTGCACCAGCGTCGTCGGGTGCCTCGATGACGGAGGCGACGAAGCGATAGCCGTGACGCGGCAGTGTGGCCACGCAGTCGCCGGCATCGGCCAGCGCGCGCCGCAACATGAGCACCTGCTGGGCAAGGTTGCCCTCCTCGACGACCGAGTCGGGCCACACCAGCGCGAGAATCTCGTCCTTCGACAACGCGCGGGCTCGATGCCGTACCAGGGCGACGAGCAGATCGAAGGCCTTGGGCGTCACTTCGATGGAAGTGCCGTCGCGTTCGAGACGACGCTGGTCCGGGACGAGCCGGAAGGAGCCAAACCGGTAAGTGACCACGCGCGTGGCCGCGATTGTAGTCGTACTAACGAGCGGCGAGACGCGGCGCCCCGGCCGTCCCCGCGACGAGTCGCGCCCGTTCTGCCGGGTTGAGTGTGTACGCCGACGCAGGGATGCTCAGCACATCGCGGTCGCGATAGCGCGCCCGCATGAGCCCGGAGCCAGCGTGCGCTCGGCTGTTCAGGAGGACGTGCCCTAGCTCGTGCCCGAGGCTGCGGCCGAGGAGCCTGGCGACCAGGAACTCGGTGAGCGGCTCGGGGCGCGTGCCCGGGCTGAGCGCGCCGATTAGTGCGCGCGCGCGGCCCTCCCGGAGAAACACCAGCTGTCGGGCGCGCCCCTGCACGAACGGCACCCAGCCGAGCGCAGACTCAGTGGTCGCGTCTTCCGCCAGCGCTTCCTGGTCGCCTTTCACCGATATCAAGCGGTCGCAGCTCTCGTCGGAGGGGTCCGCCCAGCGGACATCCACCCCGTGCGTCGTCCAGATAGCATCCGATTCCGCCAGGACGACGGCCGCTGCCCGGCTGCTGATCGCCAGGTGCGCCGACAATACGAGGCAGACTGCCAGCCTGGGGGACTGGACCTCGGTGTGCGCTGTCGCCGCTCCCGAGGCGGCCAAGGCCAGGACGCATACACGCGTGGCTCGCTCCAGACGCTCCCGCATCGCATCCTCTCGCGCTCATTCGAAGAGCGCCGGTCAATGCGAGCAGGGTAGAAATCGGAAGGTCGTGCGGTCTTTCGCGCAGCATCAAGACACGCTCAATTGTTCTCAATGTGCCTGAGATAAGATCTGCGGCGAGGGACCACGTGTGAGCCAGCCGCCGAGCCGTCGAGAGATGATGACCCGCACTGCCGCCGGCCTGGCCGGCCTGGCGGCGCTCGGCCTGCCCGAGTCGCTGTGGGCGCTGCAGCCCGGCGAAGACGCGGTGACCTTCACCGACTACACCGACGCCTTCCGCATCCTGGCCTCGGAATCACGGCCGCGCGTGCGCTGCGTCGACCTGCGGAATCTCGCCGACTGGACCACGCCCAACGACGAGCACTACACGTTCTCGCAGACCAGCACGCCCGTCGTCGATCCGGCGACCTACCGGCTGCGCATCGGCGGCTTCGTCGAGCGGCCCGTGGAGCTGACGCTCGACCAGCTGAAGGCCCGGCGCGACCGTCGCGACGAGGCGGTGACGCTCGAATGCTCCGGCAACTCCACCCGCCCGAACCGGATGTGCGGGCTGCTGTCGAATGGCGTGTGGACCGGCGTCGGCCTGAAGTCGCTGCTCGAGGAGTGCCGGGTTACGCCCGACGCGCGCGAGGTGTTGTTCCTCGGCCTCGACATGGAGCGCGAGAAGAAGTTCCAGGCCGGCAACCGCGAGTACCGAGGCGCCGCACGGCCGGGCCATCCACCTGCTCGACGCGCTGCACCCCGACACGATGCTGGCGTTCGCGCTGAACGGGCAGCCGATTCCGCCCGATCAGGGCTTTCCTGTGCGGCTGCTCGTGCCCGGCTGGTACGGGATGACGCAGGTGAAGTGGCTCGGCCGGATTGAGGTGCTCGACCGCCGCTACGAGGGCCAGCACCAGGTGCGCAACTACCTGAGCCTGCGCTCGATCCAGACGCCCGACGGGCCGACGTGGATCGACACCTCGATCAGCAAGAACCGCCTCAAGTCGATCGTCGCCCGGGTCACCCGGCGCCGCCACGACGGTCAGTGGATGTACCGCGTCGCCGGACCGGCGTGGGGCGGGCCGACGCCGATCGCGAAGGTCGAGGTGCAGGTCGACGGCGGCGAATGGCAGCCGGCGACCCTCGACGCGCGCCGTGCGAAGTACGGCTGGGTGCTGTGGTCGTGGGGCACCCTCAATCTCGCGCCCGGGCCGCACACGCTCGTCTCCCGCGCCATCGACGCCAGCGGCAAGGTGCAGCCGACCAAGCCGGAGCGCGACGCCGAGATCGCCAGCGGGCGTGAAGACAACGCGCAGTGGACGCGCCAGATCCGCGTCGATTTGTAACTGGGACTGTCACGGAGACAATTTTCCGCAGTGCAGATGTCTCACCAGTTGCAGGATTGGCAGTCCTGCGAAATGTAACGGTGACAGTCCCCGTTACATTCGCAGATACGGAATCGTCTGCGGGCCGTGCGGGAGCACTGCCATCGTCGCGCCCTGGCCGGCGTCGCTCAGCGCCTCGCGTACGGCCATGCCGAGATCGGTGACCGGCTCGAAATGCGCGGCGCGCAGCTGCTCGTGGCTGAGGCCGTCGGCTTTCACCATCACCCGGGCCTTGCGCAGGATGAGCGCCTGCACTTGCACCTGCCAGCCGTCCTGCTCGGCGAAGCCCGGCGCTTCCACCATGCGCAGCAACGCTTCCGGCGACTGCTGACGCCGCAGCAGCTGGCCGTACGGGCCGTGGTCGGGGATGCCGTCGCGGCACTCGGCGGCGCAGATGATTGTGCCGCCGGACTTGACGATGCCAGCGGCGGCCGACATCCCCTTCACCGCTTGGTAGAGGTTCTGGTCGAGCGGGTAGCCCGAGTTGGTCGTGACCACCACATCGACCGGCGCCTCCACCGCGCGCATCGCCGTCAGCTTCACGTGGGCGCAGGCGGCGGCATGCTCGGCGAACAGCTCTCCGGCGAACGCCCGGGTGATCGCCTGATCGCGGTTGAGCGCCACGTCGAGGGCGAAGGTCACGCCGGTGAGCCGGGCGATCTCGCGCACGTCGTCGTGGACCGGGTTGCCGTGGGTGATGCCCCAGGTGGCCTTAGGATGGCCGATGTGCCGGGCGTCGTGCAGCACCAGCGTGGTGGCGAGGCCGGCCAGGCCCGGCGCGACCATCTTCGGCCCGCCGCTGAATCCAGCGAAGAAATGCGGCTCGACGAACCCGGTGGTGATGCGGACGTCGGCGTCGACCCAGTGCCGATTGAGCCAGATCGGCACGTCCGAGGCGGTGCGGCCAGCGAAGGCGAGCGACGCGTCGTCGCGGGCGTCGTGATTGACCACGCGGTAGCGCCCGGCGATCTCCGGCCCGAGCATGCGCGCCAGCTCCTCGGGCGTGTTGGCGCGGTGCGTGCCGGTGGCGATCAGGATGGTGACGTCGCCGGGCGACACGTGGGGCAGCGCCGCGAACAGCGCCTCGAGCATCAGCGGGCGCGGCTGCGCCCGCGTGATGTCGCACACCGAGATGGCGATGCGCTGCCCGGGCCGCACCAGCTCGGCCAGGGGCGCCGTGCCGGTGGGTGAGGCCAGCGCCGCGGCGAGGGCCTGGCGGGGATCGGGATCGGCGGCCTCGTGGCGCGGCGTGACGATGTCGGTGCGGTCGTCGGGCACGTCCACGTCGAGGCCGTCGCTGCCGTAGTCGAGATGGACGCGCATCGCCCCTATTGTCTCCGGTCGAGCGCCCGATCGAGCAGCTCGATCGTGTGGCAGGCCTCGACCCTCGCGGCGGCGCGGGCCAGGCTGGATTCGAGCTGGGTGAGGCAGCCGATGTTCCCGCTGACGACCATCGCGGCCTGCGCGGCGACGATGGCGGCGGCCTTGCGCGTGCCCAATTCGGCGGCGATGTCCGGCTGCTCCAGGTTGTAGAGCCCGGCCGAGCCGCAGCAGATGCCGGCGTCGGCCAGCGGCACCACGGTGAGGCCGTCCACCTGCGCCAGCAGCCGGCGCGGTGCGGTGGCCACCTGCTGGCCGTGCAGCAAGTGGCAGGCGTCCTGGTAGGCGGCAGTGACCGGTGTGGCCAGGCGGAACCGGTCGCGCACGCCGAGTCGGTCGAGGTACTCGGTGACGTCGAGCGCAGGAACGCCGTCGGCACCGTGGTCCTTCATCCACGAGCCGCAGCCGGCGGCGGTGACGACGATGGCGTCGACGTCGGTGGGGAAGGCCCGCCGATGCGCGGTGGCCAGGGCGGCGCCCCGGTCCAGCTCGCCGCAGTGACCGGCGAGCGCGCCACAGCACCCCTGCCCCGGCGGCACCACGACCTCCACCCCTTGCGCGGCCAGCACGCGGGCCGCGGCGGCGGCGATCGACGGCCGCAGCACCTGCTGGACGCAGCCGGTCATGAGGGCCACCCGGCCGCGCCTGATCCCAGCGGCGGGTGTGAGCGGCGCGAGCGCGTTGGCCGCGGGGACGCGTGCCGGCAGCAGCCCGAGCATCGCGCCGAGCGATGCCGGCAGCAGCCCGGCCAGCGGCCGCGCCAACCGGCCGGCCTGCAGTGCGCGCCGGAATCGTCCCGGCGACTCCATCACGCCGAGCAACGTGCGTAGACGCGCGCGGCTCCAGCGAGAACGGCTCGCCGCCAGCCGCGCCCGCATCGGCGTGATGAGGTCGCGGTAGCGCACCCCGGACGGGCACGCGGTCTCGCACGCCAGGCAGCCGAGGCAGCGGTCGAGGTGCACGGCGGCCTCGGCCAGCGGCAGCGTGCCCTCGAGCACCTCCTTCATCAGCACGATGCGGCCACGCGGCGAGTCCATCTCTTCGCCGAGTACCTTGTAGGTGGGGCAGGCCGGCAGACAGAAGCCGCAGTGCACACACGACGACACGGCGGTGGCCATGGCGGGTCCGGCAGGCCCGAGCGACGCGACAGGAAGCTGGTGCTGCACTAGCTAAATCGCCCTAGTGGATCGAGCGTCCGCCGGACGCGTTCGTCGAAGACGTTGCCGAGCGGCCGCCCCAGCACGCGGCCGCAGCCGGCGCCGCGGACGATCACGCCGCGCGCCGCGCCCGGCAGGCGCGCCGCCACCACCTCCATCGACGCGGTCGTGGCCAGCCACACCGCCGCGCCGCCGCTGGTGGCGCGCAGCGGGCCGAGGCCGGCGAGCGCAGCGGCCAGATGGGCCAGACCGCCCGGCGTGGACGGCACCTTCACGATGGCGGTCCCGGCCGGCGCCCACGCGCACTCGGCGGCGTCGTGCCACAGCTGGCGGTCGGTGTCGCCCTCGACGAGCTCAGTGGCGCCCGCGCCGAGCACGCGTCGGACCGCGGCGGTGCGCGCCGGCAATGCCGCGAGCGCCCCGGCCAGCCGGACGCACAGCACGTTGGCGGTGAGATCGACATCGAGCGCATCGAGGTCGTGGACGACGTCGCGCACGCGGCGGTGCCCGTCGAGCGCCAGCGCCAGGCTCGGTGCCGTCATCCGCACCGTGACGCGCCCTTCCGGCGCCGGAAACACCTTCAGCGAGATCTCGGCGACGACGCCGTAGCGTCCCGCGCTGCCGACCAGCCCGTGATGCAGCAGGAATCCGGCGGCGTTCTTCACCACCTGGCCTCCCGAGCGCACCAGCCGCCCGTCGCCGTCCACCACCGCGGCGCCGATGACGAAATCGCGCACGCCGCCGTAACGGTAACGGCCCGGCCCGCTGGCGGCCGCCGCGACGGTGCCGCCCAACGTGGCTCCGGCCCGTGCGAACAGCGGATCGAAGGGCAGGTACTGCCCGTGCGCGGCCAGCGCGGCGTCGATCTCGCTCACCGTGGTGCCGGCCAGCGCTGTGACCACGCACTCGGCCGGGTCGTAGGCGACGATGCCGGTCAGCGCTCGCGTATCGACGCTGGCGGCCACCTCGCGCACCGGGCGCCACTTGGTCGCGCCGCCGTGGATGGCCAGCGATCCAGGCGCCGAGGCGGCCACTGCCTCCTGCACTTCCGCGAGCGAGCGGGGCGACAGCGTGGTCATGACGCAGCCAGCATCTTGCCGCGGTTGGCCAGCTGGCGTCCGTCGACCGACTGGCGCAGCCGATGCATGAAGGCGATGTCCTCCGGCCGGTACATCTCCGGCAGGAATGCGCGCTTCTCCAGCCCGACGCCGTGTTCGCCGGTGATCGAGCCGCCGAGGCGGATGCACAGCCGCAGGATGTCGGTGGCCAGCGCTTCGGCGCGCTCGAGCGCCCCGGGCTCGCGGCCGTCGTAGAGGATGAGCGGGTGCAGGTTGCCGTCGCCGGCATGGAACACGTTGGCGACGCGAACGCCGTGACGCGCCGACAGCTGCTCGATCGCGACCAGCGCGTCGCCGAGCTTGGTGCGCGGCACCACGCCGTCCTGGACGATGAAGTCTGGACTGATCCGGCCCACCGCCGAGAACGCGCATTTGCGGCCTTTCCACAGCAGGGCCCGTTCGTCGGCGTTGGCGGCCACCCGTACTTCGGTCGGGGCGGACGCGTCGAGCACGGCCATCAACTGCGCGAGTTCAGCGTCGGTCTGAGCGCGGTCGCCTTCGAGTTCCACCAGCAGCACGGCAGCGGCATCGCGCGGGTAGCCGGCGTGGACGGCGGCCTCGGCGGCCTCGATGGCCAGGCGGTCCATGATCTCCATCGCGCCGGGCAGCAGGCCCGCGGCGATCACCCGGGTGACGGCGTCGCCGGCCGCCTGGAGCGACGCATAGGAGGCCAGCACCGTGCGATACGCCTCCGGGCGGGGGATGAGCCGGACGGTGATCTCCACCGCCACGCCGAACAGGCCCTCCGAGCCGACGAACAGGCCGGTGAGATCGGGGCCCGCCTCCTCCACGCTGTCGCCGCCCAGGTGCACGACCTCGCCGTCGGGGAGCACCACCTCGAGCCCGACCACGTGGTTGGCGGTCATGCCGTGGCGGAAGCAGTGGGCGCCTCCCGAGTTGAAGGCGACGTTGCCGCCGATGGTGCACACCGACTGGCTCGACGGGTCGGGCGCGTAGTAGAGACCGAAGCGCTCGACGGCGGCCGAGATGTCGAGGTTGATCACCCCGGGCTCGACCACGGCGATGCGGTCCACGGGATCGACCCGCAGGATGCGGTTCATCCGGTTGAGGGCGATGACGATGCCGTCCTCCAGCGGCACCGAGCCGCCCGACAGGCTGGTGCCCGAGCCGCGGGCCACGAAGGGCACGCTGGCGGCGTGGCACAACCGCACCGTGTCGACGACCTCGGCCTTCGTTTCGGCCAGGACCACCGCGCGCGGCCTGGCGCGGAAGGCCGTCAGGCCGTCGCTCTCGTACGGCGCCAGGGAGGCCGCCTGGGTCAGCAGCCTCGAGGCCGGATAGATCCGCGCAAGGTCCGCCAGCAGATCGGCCATGATGCGCGTTCACTATAAATCGATAATTGCGCGCCAACGGCGACGGGCCGCCTGTATGATGGCGCGCGACGCTGCGGCCCATCCGCGGCGGCGTGGAGGATTATCCCCGCATGTGGCAGCACAATTACGAGCCGCTGGGCGACAGCCTGGCGCTCTCCGCCCCCGTCGCCGCGCTTCCGCTCGTCGTGCTCTTCCTGATGCTGGGCGTCTGGCGGGCGCCCACCTGGAAGGCGGCCCTCGCGGGTCTGGGCACCGCGCTGGTGGTGGCCATCGGGGTCTACGGCATGCCGGTGTCCCTCGCGCTCATCTCCACGGTGTACGGCGCGGCCTACGGCGTCTTCCCGATCGCGTGGATCGTCTTCTCGTCGATCATGCTCTACCGCCTGGCGGTGGACACCGGCAAGTTCGAGATCATCAAGGACTCGGTCGGCAGCCTCACCGACGACCGGCGGCTGCAGGCGATGTTCATCGCTTTCTCCTTCGGCGCCTTCATCGAGGGCGCGGCCGGCTTCGGCGCCCCGGTGGCCGTGTCCGGCGCGATGCTCGCCGGCCTGGGCTTCAACCCGTTCTACGCCGCCGGCATCTGCCTGCTGGCCAATACCGCGCCGGTGGCGTTCGGATCGATTGGCATCCCGGTGACCACGCTGGCCGCCGTCACCGGCCTGCCGGTGATGCCGCTGTCGGCGATGGTCGGGCGGCTGTGCGCGCTCATCTCGATCATCATCCCCGGCTATCTCGTCGTGGTGATGGCCGGACGCGCCCGCGCGCTGGAGGTGCTGCCGGCCATCATCGCCTGCGGTGTCAGCTTCGCCGGCATGCAGTTCCTGGTGTCGAACTATCTCGGGCCCGAGCTCACCGACATCCTCAGCTCGCTCACCTGCATCATCGTGATGGTGGTGGTGCTCAAGGTGTGGAAGCCGAAGACGATCATGCGGCTCGAGGGCGACCAGCCGATCACCGCGGCGGCGAAGCGGCATTCCGGCGGCGAAATCTTCATGGCCTGGCTGCCGTACCTCATGCTGGTGGTGTTCGTGCTGGCCTGGGGCGAGGCGTCGATCAAGCTGGCAATCGACACCTGGACCAACGGCGTGATGCCGTCGTTCCTCCCCAAAGCCGCGACGGGCCTGAACGGCGTCATCGTGCCGGGGCTCCACAACCTGGTCGAACGGGTGCCGCCAGTGGTGGCGGCGCCGGCGCCCTACGCCGCCGTGTTCACGCTCAATTGGCTGAGCGCCTCGGGCACGGCCTGCTTCCTGGCCACGTTGGCCACCGCCCTGCTGCTCCGGGTGCCGCCGCGCAAGATGGCCGGCATCTACGCTGCCACCTTCAAGCAACTGGCGTTCGCGATGGCGACCATCGCCTCGATGCTCGGCCTGGCCTACCTGATGAACTACTCGGGGATGACCTCGACCCTCGGCCTGGCCCTGGCCACCACCGGCTTCGCGTTTCCGTTCTTCAGCGCCGTCGTCGGCTGGCTCGGCGTGTTCCTCACCGGCAGCGACACCTCGGCCAACGCGCTCTTCGGCAACCTGCAGGTGGTGACCGCCAACAGCCTGGGCCTGAACCCGGTGCTCACGGCGTCGGTGAACTCGGCCGCCGGGGTGATGGGCAAGATGATCTCGGTGCACAGCATCGCGGTGGCGGTGGCCGCCACCGGCATGACCGCCGCCGACGAGAGCCGCCTGTTCCGCTTCACCATCAAGCACAGCGTCGGGCTGATGATCGTGATGGGCGTCGTGTCGATGCTCTTCGCCTACGTGTTCCCTGGATTGGTGCCGGTGTTGCCGGCGAAGTGAGGACGGCGAGTGCCCGGCACCGCCTCCTCCCTCCGGCCTCGCAAGATCTCCATCCAATCATCTCGGCCTCCGGAAGGAGACGATGCCGGGCACTCGCTGTAGGAGCTATGACGAAAGACCGAATCCTCGGCGTCGGGCTCGGCGTGGCACTCTGCGCCATCGTCATCGCGGGTAATGTGCTTCGCGGCGATCCGCACCTGGTCAGCGTCTACCCCGACGTGGTCAGCGGCATGGTTGCGCCGCTGGTGGTCTTTCTCGCGGGCCGGCGCCAGCGACTTCGCGGCGAGTCGTCCGAAGCCGTTCAGCGCTTCGGCGCGCGTGTCGGCGCCATCGCCGGCGCGGTGTTCGCCGTCGGACTCTCCTCTTTCACCGCCTACTGGCTCGCCGCGACGCCATTGTGGGCGATTGGCAGCGTTGCGGCATTCGGTTCCGTGTTCGTGTTGAGCTGCATCGCGGGCTATGCGGCCGGCCAGACGCGAATCATCGCCGTCTGACGTTCGCGGGGCTCGATGAACGACTACATCTTCCTCATGCACGACGATACGCCTGACGGCCGCGACGGTGGCGCCGACGACTGGTCGGCCTATTTCGCCAGGCTCCGCGCCGCGAACGCGTTTCAAGGCGGGAGCGCGATTGGCGACGGCATCTGCATGTCAAAGGCGGCGACGTCGCCAGCCGTGACACGTCACCTCTCTGGATACATTCGCGTTCAGGCGGTCAGTCTGAGCGCGGCGCGCGAGCTGGTCGCCGGAAACCCGGTGTACGAGGCCGGCGGGACCGTCGAGATCCGCGAGCTCCTGCGCGACTGAGGACGCAGGCAATGGACGAAGACCGCGTCTCGCTCAACCGCCGTCATTTCTTCGAAGTGCTGTCGGCCATGGGACTGGCCAGCACGGTGCTCCCTGACGCGCTGGTCATCGCCGCGCAGGACGCCACCACCGTGACGGTCGAGATGATCGCGGCGGCGCAGGCAATGGCCGGCGTGGCCTTCACGCGCGCGGAGCAGGAAGCGATCGTCGTCCGGGTGAACGCCGACCGCGGCTATCTCGACGGGGTTGCGTTCCTGCGCACCGCCAACCTCGGCAACGCTGCCCAGCCGGCGATCGTGTTCAATCCCGTGCCGCCAGGTAAGGTGCTACCGACGCGGCCTCGCGGCGTCAGGCGGCAGGTGCCGGCCGTCACCAGACCGCGCACTGACGAGGCGCTCGCGTTCCTTCCCGTGACGCAGCTGGCCGCGCTGCTGCAGACGCGTCAGGTGACGTCGTCGGAGCTGACGGAGATCTATCTGGCGCGGTTGGCCAGATACGACCCCCGGCTTCGTTGCGTGGTGTCGCTCACGCCGGAATTGGCGCGCGCCCAGGCCCGCGACGCCGACGCGGAGATCGCCGCCGGGCGCTACCGCGGTCCGCTGCACGGCGTCCCCTTCGGCCTGAAGGACCTGTTCGCGGTGAAGGGCACGAAGACGACGTGGGGCGCGTCGCCGTACCGCGATCAGACCATCGACACCGACGCGACGGTGTACACGCGGCTGCGGACGGCTGGCGCCGTGCTGGTGGCCAAGTTGTCCACCGGCGCGCTCGCCCTTTCGGCGCAGTGGTTCGGCGGTCTCACTCGCAACCCCTGGAACAGCGAGCAGGATGCCTCGGGGTCGTCGGCTGGGCCAGGCGCGGCGACCGCCGCCGGGCTGGTTGGGTTCTCGATCGGCTCCGACACCGGCGGCTCGATCATGCAGCCGTCGGCCCGCAACGGTCTCAGCGGGCTGCGGCCGACGTTCGGCCACGTGAGCCGCCACGGAGCGATGACGCTGGCATGGACGCAGGACACGGTCGGCCCGATGTGCCGGTCGGCAGAGGACTGCGCGCTGGTGTTCGACGCGATCTACGGTCCCGACGGCAAGGACAACTCGGTGCTGGACGTCCCGTTCGGATGGGACGCCGCCGCCGACGTGACCAGGCTGCGGGTGGGTTATCTCCGATCGGCCGTCGGCGAAGGTCCGGCGGGACCGACGGCCGTGACGCCGACCGACCAGGCAACCCGCCGCAACACCGCGGCGGCGCTCCAGGTGATCCGCGACCTGGGTGTGGAGGTGCGTCCGTTCGATCTGCCCGAGGTGGCGCTCGAGGCGATCGACTTCATCCGCTACGCCGAGACCGCCGCGGCCTTCGATCAGCCCACCCGGGACGGCACGATCCGGCAGATAGAAGACGGTCCAGAGCAAAGCCGGCGACCGGCCGAGATCCGGCCGGCGCGGTTCATCCCCGCCGTCGACTACCTCCAGGCGAACCGCTACCGGCTGCGCGTGATGGAGCAGCTCGATGCCGCGATCGGTCGACCTGGACCTCTTCATCGGCGCCAACCTGCTGCTCACCAATCGCACCGGCCATCCGGCCATCAGCCTGCCCAATGGCTTCTTCGCGGGATCGCCGACCGCACTGCAGATGACCGGGAAGCTGTTCGGCGAGCCGGAACTGCTGCTGCTGGCCCACGCCTACCAGGCGCGAACCGATCATCACCTGAAGCACCCGTCGCTATAGATGAAGGAAGCCCGGACCAATCGCCTCGCCCGGCACCGCCTCCTCCCTCCGTCCTCGCAAGATCTCCATCCAATCATCTCGGACTCCGGAAGGAAGCAGTGCCAGGCTCAGGCGCGGGTCGGCTGTCACCGGGCGACCACCCGTGGCCCAGCCACGTATAATCCGCCTGACGCATGAAAGGCAGCGACTTCGACGAAATGGCCTTCTTCGACGCCATCGCACGGGGCGGTGTCCGCGCGCTGCTGATCGGACGTCGCGCGCTCGTCGTTCTCGGATTTCCGGTGCTGACCGCCGACTACGACTTCTGGATCCACATCGACGACATCGAACGCTTCAACGTGGCGGCAGCGCCGTTCGATCTCGCTGCGTCACGCACTCCTGACCAGGCGCGACGCCATGGCCGCTACGCCCTGGAGAACGACGAACACATCGATGTGCTGGTCGCCCGGGCCGTCCCTACGACCGAGGGCGACCGTGTCGTCTTCGACGATGTGTGGGACCGTCGACGTGCGTGTCTCCTGACGCCGTCCGTGTCGGTGGCGCTCCCATCGCATGCCGACCTGATCGCGACCAAGCGGTTCGCGTCGCGCCCGAAGGACCTGGAAGACATCCGCCTGCTCGAACTCGTCGGGCCCGAGGGCGAGCCATGACCGTCGATCGCGCCGGCCGGCGTGCGGCACTCGAGGCCGAACAGCTGCGGACGCTGTCGCCCGAAGAGGCCACTAGGTATCTCGAGGCGCCGGTCTCGGAAGCGGAGCGTGCGCAGGCCCTCGAGCTGGTCCAGTGGTTCAGGCGCCGATATCCGACCGGGGCAGAGCGTCTGGCTTACGTTCGCCAGGCGTACCGACGGTGGCGCCGCGACGCCTGACTTGAACGAGCCCGCCACCGCCTCCTCCCTCCGTCCTCGCAAGATCTCCATCCAATCATCTCGGACTCGGGAGGAGACAGTGTCGGGCTCGGGTGCGTCAGCGTTCCGCGTGTCCTCGTGCCAACCGTGGAACGAACTGTCATCCTGACAACCGCTGCAAGGTCGGCCTTGGTCGGTATGGCCGCACACCAAGTGCTAGCATCGCGACTCGAATGGTCTTACCGCGTTGCCAGGTTCTACGTCTTTCCCGAATTAGGCTGACGAACGTCGCAGGATTCTGGCGGGGTTCGCAGGTCCAGTATTAGTTAGCCGGACGAATCACGACCTGACGATGCGCCGAAGGTGCCCGGAAGTGCCGCGGCAGACAGCCGTGTAGTTCTCACGATCACGCAACAAAAAACGTCGCTGCGAGCCCGCCAACGAAGGAGTGAACGTGAAGGCCATCCCGATGCGAGGGAGACTCAAGGGCAAGAGAATCTCCGGATATCTCTGGGCCGGCCAAGGCACGAGCTGGACGAAGAAAGAAAACTACTCTCAGCTCGAGCACGGCAAGCTGGTAAGCGCCGCGTTCCGCACGTCTGCAGGAGCGTTTTCAGTCCGATGCTACGGCGCTACGTGCAAGGTGACACTGCGCGACGAGAGCGGGCACGTTCTTAGGTACTGCATTACTCGCGCTTCCCAAGGGCCGAAAGAAATTGCCGTGCGACGGCTAACCAGCGGTTGCAGCCGACGGGGAGCCTCCCTCACTAAAGTAGACACTTCCACCCAACAGACGGAGGTGTCAGATGCCCAGAGCGGGCCCCCGGAGAGCCCATCGCTACAGCCTTCAGTTCAGGCTCAAGGCGGTGAAGCTCAGTCAGTTGCCAGACGTCGAGGTGCAAGCGGTCGCCGAGGCCCTCGAGATTCATCCGTTCATGCTTCTCGCGCTGGCGGAAGCAGGCCCGCTGACCTGATCGTCGTGAGACGCAAACACCATGTCGGCCCAATCCTGGCGGGCCAGTTGCTCACTCAGCGTTGAAGGTGACGTTCAGGAAATCCGACGGCTTCACCTCTCCCCGGTGGGCTGCCCAACAAGCGGCCGACTCCGAAGCGTGCCGCGCCCGAGCCCGGCACGGCCTCCTTCCGGAGGCCGAGATGATTGGATGGAGATCGTGCGAGGCCGGAGGGAGGAGGCGGTGCCGGGCGAGGCGCCGCCCCAGGGCCAGCCTCAGGGGCGCTGCGCCGTCGTCGTCGTGGCCTGCGGCGCTGAATCGCCTGGCGCTTTCTCCCAGGCGTAGGGGCGCTTCGTCACCCACTGTTCGAACCACGCCAGCTCGACGTTCACCTTGAACAGCTCGTGCCGCAGCTCCTGCCAGCCGTGCGGCTCGCGCGGGGCGCGGTAGAGGTGGGTGGGCACGCCCAGGCTGCGCAGCGCGCGGAACATCTCCACCGACTGCGGCGGCGGCACCCGGATGTCTTCGTCGCCCACCAGGAAGATGGTCGGCGTCTTGACCTTGGCCACGTACTTCAGTGGCGAGTGCTCCCAGTAGACGTCGGTCGGCGCGTTGGCCTGCCACGGCGTGCCGCCGAACCACGGCGTGCGGTAGGTGCGCACGTCGCTCTGCGCGTACATCGACACCCAGTTGGCGGCGCCGGCGCCCGAGGCCGCGGCCTTGAAGCGATCGGTGAAGGTGATGATCTTGTTGGTCATGTGGCCGCCGCCGCTCCAGCCCATCTTGGCCATGCGGTCGCCGTCCACCAGCCCGCGCGCGATCAGGTGATCCACGCCGGTCATCACGTCGAGGTGCGCGTTCACGAAGTAGTGGCCGACCATGTCGCGCAGGAACGGATCGCCGTAGCCGGTGCTGCCGCGGTAGTTGGGCTGCAGCACCATGTAGCCCTTGGCCGCCAGCACCTGCGTGTAGTTGCCCCAGCGGCCGAAGCCGAACTTGTCCGACGCCTGCGGCCCGCCGTGCGTCTGCACCACCAACGGGTAGCGCTGGCCGGCCTGGTAGTCGAGCGGGTAGAAGAGCATGCCTTCCACCATCACGCCGTCGGCGCCCTTCCACTCGACCTTCTCCTGCCGCGGCAGCCGGAAGTCCTTGGCGAATCGGTCGAACACGTGGCTCACCTGGGCCGGCGTGCCGGTGGTCAGCGTGAACACGTCGCCGGCATTGGCCGGGTCGTCCTTGGTGAACACGTGCCGGCCGTGCGCGGCCGCGAACGTCCAGCCGCCGATCGCGTGGTTGCCAGTGGTGATCGCCCGCGGCGCGCCGCCGGTCACCGGCACCTCGAACAGCTGGCTGTGCACGCCCATGTTGGCGATGACGTAGATAGAGCGGCCGTCTCTGGCCCATGCGGCGTCGCTGATCTCGTTGCCGAAGTCCTTGGTCAGATCGCGGACAGCGCCGCCGGCGGCCGGCATCACGAACAGGTTGGCGTTGTAGTAGGTCTCGAACCGCTCGTTCGATCCGGACAGGAACAGCACCTGGGAGCCGTCGGGCGACAGGCTGGCGCCGCCTTCCGCCACCGTGTTCTTCGTGACGGCCACGGCGTTGCCGCCGTCGGCATCCATCAACCACACCTCGCCGCGCTCGGCGTCGCCCAGCACGGTGCTCGGCGCCCGATGATGGGCGATGCGGCGGCCGTCGTTCGACAGCTCGTAGTTGAGGATCGAGAACTCGCCCGAGGTGACCCGCGACTCGGTGCGCGTGGCCACGTCGATCCGCCACAGGTGGCGCATCTGGATGTTCTCGTCGAAGGCGTAGACGTCGTCCTTGGCGTTTTCACGCGCTACCTGCTCGGCCGACTTCGCGTCTTCGGCCATGAAGTAGACGTAGCGCCCGTCGGGCGACCACGCGGGACTGGCGGCGGCGGTGGCGTGGCTGGTCAGCGCGCGGGCCTCGCCGCCTTCCGTCGGCAGCAGCAGCACCTGGGCGCTCTCGGCGCCGTCGCGCTTGCCGATGAACGCGATCCACTTGCCGTCAGGCGACCAGCGGGGCAGCGTGTCGCTGTCCTTGCCGGACGTGAGCTGCACGGCGCCGGTGCCGTCCAGCTTCACCCGCCACAGGTGGCTGACGCGCTTGTTCGCCGTCCAGTCGGCGTCGGCCTGGACATAGACCACCTGCGTGCCGTCGGGCGACAGCTGCGGCGTGCTGACCACCGGCACGCTGATGAGGTCGACGATCGTCATCGGCCGCTGCGCGAGGGCCACGGTCGGGAGCAGGGTCAGCGCGGCGAGCAAGCTGGCGAGGCGGCGAAGGGTCATGGCGGTTCCTCCAGGCGGACGGGAGCGATCGCCGGGAGTGTAACGCAGCCAGCCTGCAGTGCGATCGCTCGCCGATTCCCCGTCGTTCGGCGACCGCGGTCGTCGAGCGGGTAACCGCCGGGGGCCCGCGAGGCGTATTCTTCTGCCGCCACGATCGCGACAAGCCGCCGCCCGGCCCTGCTGATGTTTCTCCGGGCGCGCGCGATTCTTGCCGCCCGCCGGGCGTAGACTCCGGAACAGGTGTCGCTTCCCCCTGACGATTGGCCACGCCTGAAGCAGGTGTTCGCGGACGCGCGGGCCCTGCCGGCCGACCTGCGCGCGACGTACCTGGCCGATGCGTGCGGCGGCGACGTTGCGCTGCACCACGAGGTGGTGTCACTGCTGGCGCTTGACACGCAGGCGAAGAGCTTCCTCGAGACGCCGGCCGTGCTGTCCAGCGACACGGTGGCGGCGGCGAGCTGGGCGGGCCAGCGCATTGGCCCGTACGAGATCGCGTCGCGGATCGGCGCCGGTGGGATGGGTGAGGTCTACCGCGCGCACGACGCCCAGCTGGGCCGCGACGTCGCGATCAAGATGCTCCCGCCGATCTTTGCCCGCGATCCCGATCGGCTCGCGCGGTTCGATCGCGAAGCGCGGATGCTCGCGGCGCTGAACCATCCGCACATCGGCGCGATCTACGGCGTAGAGCAGTCGGAGGGCGCCCCGGCGTTGATTCTCGAACTGGTCGACGGCCCGACGCTGGCGGATCGCCTGGCGCACGGTCCGATTCCGCTGACAGAGGTGCTTGGCATCGCTCGACAGATTGCCGATGCGCTGGAGGCCGCACATGCCCGAGGGATCGTTCACCGGGACCTGAAGCCGGCCAACATCAAGATCACGCCCGATGGCAGCGTGAAGGTGCTCGACTTCGGCCTGGCCAAGGCGGTCGCGCGCGACGGCGTCCATGATCCGGCGCAGTCACTCGCCGGGACGGCGAGTGATACGCACGACGGCGCCATCCTGGGCACGTCGGCCTACATGAGCCCGGAGCAGGCACGCGGGCAGCCGGTCGACAAGCGGACGGATATCTGGGCGTTCGGCTGCGTCGTGTACGAGATGCTCACCGGCCCGCGCGGTGGTTGTCGGCGAGACGGCCTCCGATCACATCGCAGCGATTCTCGAAGGCGAGCCGGACTGGGCCGCGCTGCCGGTGACGACGCCGCTGAGCATTCGTCGCCTGCTGCGCCGCTGCCTCGAGAAGGAATCGGCACGTCGACTGCCGGACATCGCCGTCGCGCGTCTGGAACTTGACGATGCGGCCAGCGATCCGGGCGGCGCCGCTGAGGCGCCGGCGACTGCGCCGTCGCGCTCACGCGAGCGCGCGTGGAGGAATGTCGCAGCGGCGGCGCTGGTGATTGCTTTGGCCACCATCGGCTTTGCCGCGTGGTCGGCGATGCGGCCGTCACCGATCGCCGCGCCGATCACGTTCACGCTTCCACCACCCGAGGGGCTTCGGTACCTCGAGCATTTACGGCTCACTCAGCCTGTCCCCGGACGGCCGTACCGTAGCGTTTGTCGCGACAGACGTGAACCGGCGTTTTGCGGATACCGAGACTGGTCCGGGTGTCCTGTACATCCGGTCGCTCGGTTCAGAGCGCGCGCGAATGCTTCCCGGAACCGATGGCGCCTCGTCGCCTTTCTGGTCTCCGGACAGCCGATTCGTCGGGTTCATCGCCGGCGGGAACTTGAAGAAGATCGCCGTGGCGGGAGGTCCACCGGTCACGCTCGCCGAGCATCCCTACGGCCGCTCCGCCTGGAGCGCACAAGGCGTCATCCTCTACAGTCGACTTGACCTTTCAGGAGGCCTGTACCGAATCCCGGACAATGGAGGTCAGCCGACGCTGGTGACCGAATTGGACCGGTCCCGCGACGAGTCGATGCACGCCCATCCGATGTTCCTGCCCGATGGGCGCCGGTTCCTGTTCCTCGGGCAGAGCAACGACCGCTCGAAGAGTGCGATCTATCTGGCGTCGCTCGATTCCCAGACGCGCACGCATCTACTCGACGTCCACTCGCAGCCGGACTACGCAACTGGGTTCTTGCTGTATCAACGCGGCGGCGCGGTGATGGCGCACTCCTTCGACGAGAAGCGAGGGCGTCTGACCGGAGACGCCGCGGTGATCGCCGAAGGCGTCGACACCGACGCGATCAACGGGCGCGCGACGTTCTCGGTGTCGGCAAATGGAGCGCTGATCTACCGATCGGGACCGGCGACCGGTGGATCCGGGCGCCTGACGTGGTTCGACCGCAGCGGCAAGACGCTGGGCACGGTTGCCGAATACGGTTTCTACCGCTACCCGCGCGTGTCACCGGACGGCCGGCACGTGGTGGTGACGTTCAGCAAGGACGCGGTCGGGATGGATCTGTGGCAGATCGATCTCGCTCACGGCGTTCCGACCCGGTCCACGTTCCACCCGGGCGATGACTTCTGGCCCAGCGTGTGGTCGCCGGACAGCCAACGCGTGGTGTTCTCCTCGAGCCGAACGCGTAAGGGCGTGTTCGACCTGTATCAACAGCCGGCGGCCGGCGCCGCCACCGCCGAGTTGCTGTGGCGGTCAGGCGAAACCAAGAGCCCGAGCGGTTTTTCGCCCGACGGACGGATCCTGCTGGTCGACCGGTGGGTGAGCGGCGGCTCGGGTGACATGTGGGCGCTCCCGATGACCGGCGACCGTAAGCCGTTTCCTCTCATCGAGACGAAGTTCAACGAGCACTCGGCCGTCTTTTCGCCGAGCGGCCGTTTCATCGCCTACGTGTCCAATGACTCCGGAGTCAGTCAGGTGTATGCGCAGCCATTCCCGCCGACCGGGGCGAGGGTGCAGCTGTCGAGGGGCAATGGCCGGTCGCCGACGTGGACTGCAGATGGCCGCACCGTTCTGTATTCGACGCTGGAAGCAACCTCGTCGAGGACTTTCGTCGCCGAGACCGCGTTCATGGCGGTCGACGTGACCACCTCCGGATCGACGGTGCGCGCCGGATCGCCGCGAATGCTTTTCATGCAACGACACGTTGGCGGCGGACTAAACCGCTTTGCCGTCGACCCGTCCGGTCAGCGCTTTCTGCTGGTGGCGCCCGATCAGAAGCTGCCCTCTCCAATCACCGTCGTCGTGAACTGGCCGTCGCCGTTGTTGAAGGAATAATGTCACGTGACGAACGTGGGCGACGGATCGCACAGGCGCAGTGAGGACGACGCCTGTGGACCCGACGCTTTGCGCGCGGCGTGCTCAGTCGCGTGGGGCGCGCCCCACCTGAACTGTCCCGACGAAGCAGGCAATGCCCGCTGGCGCACCGACGCAGCCGGTGGCGATCCGGTCGAACTCCACGTGCACGGCGGCGCCGGTGCGCCACCCGGCCAGGACGACGCCGTCGAGATAGGCCTTGCCGGTCACGCCGTTCGAGCCGCCCCGGATGAGCGCCGTGAAAAAGGCGTCTCCGTGGTGGAATTCATAGACCGCCTCGAGCTGAGCGACGGCGTTCACGGCTGGGTTCGCGGTCGCTTGTCGCCGAAGAAGCTCGCCGACGTACTTGTTGTCGAGGTTGCCGCCCCAGTAGCCTTCCATCAGCAGTGGACGAGACGAACCACTTGGCAAAGGTGAATTCAACGGGCCGATTGTGATCGTCGCGCGCGGACAGGCCGGGGGCGAACGGGAACAGCAGCGCCATCGCGCCGACGACGCAGGCAACGCGGGTGCGAACACGAGCGGTGGTCATAGGGACTCCTAGGGTTGAGTGGGTCTATTAGATGAGAAGCGCAATCCAGCCCCGTTTCCTCTCATGAGCCAATGACCGGCCCTGGCGACGACGTCACGGAACTGCTCCTGTCGTGGCGCAAGGGAGACGCCGCGGCGCTCGAACGCCTGATTCCCCTCGTGTATCAGGAGCTGCGCCGGGTGGCGGGCCGCCATCTCCGGCGCGAGGCGTCAGGGCATGCCCTGCAGGCGACGGCGCTGGTGCACGAGGTCTACCTGCGACTCGTGGACGCGGACCGCATGACGCTGCAGAACCGGGCCCACTTCTTCGGAGTGGCCGCCGTGTTGATGCGCCAGATCCTTGTCGACCACGCCCGTCGGCGACGCGCTGACAAGCGCGGCGGCGGCGTCACGATGCTGAGCCTGGACGACGTCTCGCCAGCCACGCAACCGGTCGGTGTGGACGTGCTCGCGCTCGACCAGGCGCTGGAGGCGCTGTCCGCACTCGATGCGCGCCAGTGCCGCGTCGTGGAACTGCGCTTCTTCGCGGGGCTCAACGTCGACGAGACCGCCGACGCGCTCGGGACATCACCCGCCACGGTCGCGCGCGACTGGGCCCTGGCGAAGGTGTGGCTCTATCGGCGGCTGTCGCCGCGCGACGACCGCTAGCTCATGATGCGGCGCAGCGCCCCCATCGCCTCCTGGGCGCCGACGAACAGGAACAGCACCAGGATGGCCACCAGCAGCAGGTTGGTGACCACGGCGTTCTTCGGCACGGCGGTGTCGGCCCAGGCGACGCGGTTGTTCAGGTAGAGCAGCGTCGCCGCCAGGAACGGCACGAACAGGCTGCCGATCACCGTGTAGGTGACGATGATGAGCAGCGGCGCGCCGGTGAAGGCGAGCGGCAGCGGCACCAGCGAGATGAAGAGCAGCCCGAGCCGGTAGGGCCGGCTGGTCACCTTGGTGATCTCCTTGCGGGCCTCCACCGACAGCCCCTTCATCACCCCGAAGATGTCGGCGTAGAGATACGGCACGCTCTGCCATACCCCCAGCAGCGACGCGAACACCGCCGCCCAGAAGCCGAACGAGTAGGCCCACACCCCGAACGGCCCCAGGATGGTGCCGAGGAACGACGCCATCCGCGGCACCGCTTCGGCATCGCGCAGGGCGACGCCGGGCACGAAGAACGCGGTGTTGGCGATGAGCATGATCGAGATGCCGAAGATCGCCGTGAACACGTAGGCCACCGCGACGTCGCCGCGCACGTAGGACAGGTAGCCGGAGCCGCGCATCCCTTCTTCGCGCATCCAGTAGTTGTAGGACAGCATCGTCACCGAACCGCCGATGCCGCCGATGAGCGACAGCACGTAGGTGCCGCTGCCGGCGGGAATGATCGGCAGCACCAGACCGGTCGCCGCCGGGCCCGGGTTGGTCATGGTGAGCGCGGCGCAGACCAGGATGCTGAAGCCCATCACCCCGACCAGCAGCTTCATCAGCTTCTCGAACTTGCCGTAGCCGCCCAGCCAGACGAACGCGAAGCCGACCAGGCTGTGGAGCACCGCGCCCCACGACTGCGGCACGGCGCCGCCGGTGAGGTTGGTGAGCCCGAGACCGCAGGCGTTGGTGAGCGCCGCGCTCACCGCCACGGTCCACAGCACCAGATACACGCCGAAGTAGAACTTGACCGAGGCGTGCAGATGCTCGGCCCAGCCTTCGATCACCGTCTGCCCGGTGGCCAGCTGCCAGCGGGCGATGCCCTCGCTCAGCACGAACTTGAAGAAGGCGCCGAGCACGATGGCCCAGAGCAGCACCACGCCGTAGCGCGCGCCGCCCACCGTGGCCGAGACGACGTCGCCCGAGCCGATGCCGGTGGCGGCCACGACCAGACCAGGGCCGGCGAGCTTCAGGAAACTGGCCGCGGGAATCGGCGACGACGACGGGGACTGTGGCACGCAGTGAACCTGTGGCCGGGAGCGTATCAGAGAACCCCGACGCGGCGCTGTAGACTCTCGGACGATGGACGACGGCCGCTGGCAGCAGGTGGAGACGCTGTTCCACGAAGCGCTGACGCGTCGCGGCGCCGAGCGCGAGGCCTTCGTGACCAACGCGTGCGGCGGCGACGGCGCACTCGAAGCCGAGGTGCGGTCGCTGCTGGCGCGCGAGCCGGCCAGCGATGGGTTTCTCGCGACGCCGGCGCTCGACGACGTGGCGCGGATGGCCACGCCGTCGCCCGCCCTGGGGTCGCCCGGTCTCGATCTGGTGGCCGAACGCGTCGCCCACTACCGCATCGTCCGCCGCCTCGGCGAGGGCGGCATGGGCGTGGTCTACGAGGCGTTCGACGAACGCCTCGAGCGGCCGGTCGCGCTCAAGCTGCTGCGCCAGGACGCCGCCGATCCGAGTGCCGGCGAACGGCTCACCCGCGAGGCGCGCGTCGCCGCCCGGGTGGTGCATCCGCTCATCTGCCAGGTCTACGACCTGGGCAACGCCGACGGCCGGCCGTTCATCGCGATGGAACTGGTGGCGGGGGAGTCGCTCGCCGATCGCCTGGCGCGCGGCGCACTGGCCCCGGCCGACGCTCTGCGCACTGCCGCCGCGATCCTCGATGCCCTGGCGGTGCTGCACGGCCACGGCATCGTGCACCGCGACCTCAAACCGTCGAACATCTTCCTGAGCCCGTCGGGCGTCAAGCTGCTCGACTTCGGACTGGCGCGGGCGCTGCACGCGCCCAGCGACGCCACGGGGCAGCCGCTCACCGCCGCCGGCATGTTCGTCGGCACGCCCCAGTACGCCTCGCCCGAGCAGCTCACCGGCGCGACCGTGGACGTCCGCTCCGACCTCTTTTCAGCCGCGGTCGTCGCCTTCGAGATGCTGGCTGGCCGGCCGCCGTTCACCGGCGCGACGTTGCCGGCGCTGGCCCACGCGGTGATGTACGACGCGCCGCCGGTGCTCACCGGTGCGGCCGCCGTCGCCGCCGCCGATCGGGTGCTGCACCGCGCGCTGGCCAAATCGCCGGCGGAGCGCTACCCAACGGCCGCGGCGTTCGCCGCTGAACTGCGCGCCGCGCTGGCTATGGTGGACAGCAGCCAGGCGGTGGACGCGCGGCCCATTCTGCGACTGGCGGTGCTGCCGTTCCGGGCCCTCAAGCCCGACCCCGACACGGCGTATCTCGGCCCCAGCCTCGCCGACGCGCTGGCCAGCTCGCTCGCCGGCCTCGAGTCGCTGGTGGTGCGCTCCACACTGAAGTCGGCGCGCTACGCCCAGCCGCCGCTGGATCTCGATCGCCTCGCCACCGACCTGGCGGTCGACGTCGTGCTCACCGGGACGCTGCTGCCGGCCAAAGGGCGCATTCGCGTCAGCGCCGAACTGGTCGCCGCGCCGAGCGGCGACGTCTGGTGGTCGCGCGTCATCGACAGCGCCGCGGATGCGGTGCTCGAGCTCCACGACGACTTGGCCGACCAGGTACTGGCCGCCCTGCCGGTCAGCACGCGCGACAAACGGGCGCCACGCGCGAGCGCCGCCAACGAGAAAGCGTTCGAGCTCTATCTGCGCGGCATGCAGCTGCGCGCCGAGGCCGGGGCGTGGCGCCAGGCTCACGCCTTCTTCGTGCAGAGCCTGGACTGCGACCCGGCGTTCGCCGCGGCGTGGGCCGAACGCGGGCGGATCGAGCGCGTGCTCGGCAAGTTCGAAGACCCGGCGCTGCTCGTGATGGCCGAGGCCTCGCTGCGCCAGGCGCTGGCGCTCGACCCCGACAGCGGCGCCGCCCACTACTACCTGGCGCAACTCGAAACCGATCTCGGCCGGGTCGGCGACTCGCTGGCCCGCCTGCTCGATCGCGGCTGGCTGCGGCGCGCCGAGCCGCACGTGTTCGCCGCGCTGGTGCACGCCTGCCGCTACGGCGGCCTGCTCGGTGCGTCGGTGGCGGCACACCACGCCGCCGTGCGGCTCGACCCGGCGGTGCCGACCAGCATCCTGCACACCTGCTACCACCAGCGGGCCTTCGCGGCGGCGCTCGAGCAGCTGCACCGCAGCAGCGACCCGATCGAGGCGCGGATGCTGGGGGCGATGGGCCGCACCGCCGAGGCCATTCCCGCGGCGGCGCGCGAGGAAGTGCGCTACGCGGCCATTCCGCTGCTACGGGCGTTCGCCACGGCAATGCGGGCGGGGCTCGAGGGCCGCGCCGACGAGGCCCGCGAGGCGATGCGGCCGTTCGACCAGCGGCAGCACAGCGACGGCGAGATGCTGTTCTATGTCGCTGAGATCGACGCCCTCATCGGTGACTCCGAGCGGGCGTTCGCCCGCCTGCACCAGGCCGTGGACGCCGGCTTCCTGTGCGCCGCGGCCTACGACCGCGACACCTATCTGGCGCCGCTGCAGACGCGGCCCGAGTGGGCGGCGCTCATGGCGCGGGTCGAGGCGGCGCAAGCGGAGGTCTGGCAGGTGTTCGAGACGCACCGTGGGCCGGCGCTGCTCGGCCTGTGACGCTCACGGCGCCGGCGCGCCGTCGGGCGACATCGCCCGGAGCAGCCACGCCTTGGCGAACTTCCAGTCGCGCATCACCGTCTCGGGCGAGACGCCGATCACGGCCGCGGTCTCGTCGACCGTGAGGCCGCCGAAGTAGCGCAGCTCCACCACCTGCGCCTTGCGCGCATCGAGCGCGCCCAAGGCGTCGAGGGCGTCGTGCAGCGCCACCACATCGGTGGCTGGCGCCGGCGCCGCGACGTCCACGTCGTCGAGCGGCACCAGCGGCGCCCGGCCGCCGCGCTTCTGGTAGCCCTTGGCGCGGGCCATGTCCACCAGCACGCGGCGCATGGTGCGGGCGGCCACGGCGAGGAAGTGGGCGCGGTTCTGCCAGCGGACGTGGGCGATGTCGACGAGCCGCAGGTAGGCTTCGTTGACGAGCGCGGTCGGCTGCAGCGTGTGCCCGGGCCGTTCGCCGCGCATGTAGTGCCGGGCCAGCCGCCGCAGTTCCTGCTCGACCAGCGGCACGAGCGCCTGGAGGGCGTCCTGGTCGCCATTCCCCCAGGCCTGCAGGAGGGCGGTGACGCGGACTGGGGAGGGCGGGTCGGCCTGGTCGGACATGTCGGCGCTGGGCTCGATTCTACGGCCGGGGATGGCGAAGCGGCGGATGCCAGTTCCCCAGTCGCGTTCCCGCCTATTGGAGGGAGACGGCACAGAGCCGTCCACCTTCCCTGGAGCGCATCATGGCCACGACCGCCGCCGCAGCCGAAGTCGTCTCGTTCAACGCCAACCCCGACGTGCGCGAGTTCCCGCTCGGCCGGCTCGAGCTGGTGACCATCGGCGGCGCCACCGTGGGCCGCGCCGTCTTCGCGCCGGGCTGGCGGTGGTCCACGTCGGTGCAGCCGCTCGCCAAGACCCACAGCTGCGAGGCGCCGCACTTCCAGTACCACGTGTCGGGGGTGCTGCGGGTGCGGATGGACGACGGTCGCGAGTTCGACTGTCGCGCCGGCGACGTGTCGCTCTTCGCCTCGGGTCACGACGCCTGGACCGTCGGCGACGAACCAGCGGTGGTCGTCGACTTCCAGGGGATGCTCGACTACGCGCGGGCGAAGTAAGACGGCTAGCGGGCCATCGCGACCGGCGCCGCCTTGAGCGCCTTGGCGATCTCGCCGAGCGCGTCGGTCACCCGATCGACGAACACGTCGAGCGCCGCCTGGTGCATCACCGTGGACAGCACGTAGGTCTGGCGGGTCGCGGTGAAGACGCCGCGGTTCAGGAGCAGCAGGTGCATCAGCCGCACCAGCTGCTTGTCGCTGCGCGCCGCCTCTTCCGGCGTGCGGATCGGCCCGGTCGCGAAATGCAGCTGCATCAGCGATCCGTAGCCGGTCACCGTGGCGTCGACACCGTGCTTGTCGGCCGCGGCCTGCAGCCGCGCGCGCACCGCGTCGCCCGAGGCGTTGAGCCGGCCCACTGCGGCGCCGTCGAACAGCCGCAGCGTGGCCAGTCCGGCGGCCATCGTCGTCGCGTTGCCGTTGTAGGTGCCGGAATGACTGATGCTGCCCGGCCGGCTGGGATCGTAGCTGGCCATCACGTCGGCGCGGCCGCCGAAGGCGCCTGCCGGCAAGCCGCCGCCGATGATCTTCCCGAAGGCGGTGAGGTCGGGACGGATCCCGTGGACCTCCTGCAGGCCGCCGGGGGCGAGCCGGAAGGTGATCACCTCGTCGAAGACGAGGAGCACGCCGCACTCGGCGGTCACCTCGCGCAGACCGGCGAGGTAGGCGCGATCGGCCGGCAGCGCTCCGGTGCCGGTCATCGGCTCGACGATGACCGCCGCCAGTTCGTGGGCGTGGGCGCGGATGAGCGCCGCGGTGCGATCGAGGTCGTTGAAGCCGCCGACGATCACCTCGCCGATGGCGCCGGGCGACAGGCCGGGCGGCACCTGGTCGTACGGGGCGGAGACGGCCACCGCCACCTGGTCGTGCGAGCCGTGATAGCAGCCGGCCATCTTCAGGATCTTCGCGCGGCCGGTGAAGGCCTTGGCGGCCCGGAGGGCGCCAAGGGTGGCCTCGGTGCCCGAGTTGCAGAAGCGGACGCGCTCCACCGACGGCACCCGCCGGCACAGCGCCTCGGCCAGCGTCACCTGGAGGGCATTGGCGGTGCCGTGCACGGTGCCCTTCCCGGCCTGGTCGGCGATGGCCCGCGTCACCGCTCCGTGCGCGTGGCCGTGCACGAGCGAGGTGAAGTTGTTCAGGACGTCCAGGTACTGATGGCCGTCGGCGTCCCACAGGTGGCAGCCCTCGCCGCGGGCGATGAACAGGGGGTACGGGGCGTGGAAGGTGCCGGTCCGCGTGTCGCCACCAGGCAGTACCTGGCGGGCCCGGTCGAACAACGCCCCTGACTGGGGCGTCCGGTGCTGATAGGTGGCGAGCTCGCGCGCCTCGAGCGCCTCAAGGGCAGTCATCTCCGCATCCTACCTCCTCCCAGGGGCGATGAAGTCTGGACGACGCCGGACCTCAGACGTCTCAAGCCCAGCTCCATGAGACATCTATTGACGTCGAGGGACACGGGCCTATAATCCACCCACCCTGAGCGCCGCGGGGTCCGCATGAGACCGCCGGCCGCACCCGCCTCCCGAAAGGCCGGTTCTCTCGTTCGCATCGTCTGTTCGCCGTTAGGAGGATCCATGAGGAAGGGACGACTGTTCATCGCCGCAGTCCTGCTGGCCGTGTCGGCCACCGCGGCGTCGGCTCAGACCGGCCTGGGCGGTCTTCGCGGCATCGTCGTGGACGCGCAGGGGGGCGCCCTGCCGGGCGTCACCGTGACCGCGACGGCGCCCGAGATGCTCGGGCCGCAGACCGGCGTCACCAACGAGAACGGCGAGTACCGGTTGATCAACCTGCCGCCGGGCACGTTCACGCTCACCGCCGAGATCACCGGCTTCGCCACCTTCCGCCGCGAGGGCATCCTCATCCGCACCGGCGCCACCTTCCAGGTCGACATCACCATGCAGCTGTCGAACCTGCAGGAGACCATCACCGTCACCGGCGACTCGCCGATGATCGAGGTCGACAAGGCCAGCAACGTCCTCAACATCGACGGCGAGTTCCAGCGCCTGATGCCGATCCAGGCGCGGCGCAACTACAGCGACTTCCTCGAGCTGACCCCCGGCGTCATCTCGCGCGGCTTCGACGACGGCAGCGGCCGCCAGGTCTACTTCGGCCACGCCACCGAGCACTTCGCGCACGTGCTGCAGCTGGAAGGCACCATCGCGACCAACTACCACGACGCCCAGCTCACCTACGTGTCGATGGGCGCCGACATGGTCGCCGACACGCAGGTGAAGACCGGCGGCGTCGACGCCGCCTCGCCGATGGGCACCGGGCTGGTGATGAACGTCATCACCAAGAGCGGCGGCAACGTGTTCAAGGGCAGCGGCGCCTTCGCCTACCAGCCGTACAACTGGAACGGCAACAACGTCGACAACTGCTCGGAGGCGCCCGGCTGCCGGCCCGGCACCGGCGGCACGCCGACCACCGCCTACGTGCGCCAGTTCGACGGCGCGCTCGGCGGGCCGCTGATGCGCGACAAGGTGTGGTTCTTCGGCGCGCTGCGCCGCGGGCTGTCGTCGAGCGGCATCAGCCGCACCGCCGCCGAAGTGGCCCGGATCCAGGCCTTCAAGCCCGACGCCGCGCTGTTCGACAACGACTCGGAGAGCTGGCAGCCGTTCGTCAAGGTGACCAGCAAACTGGGCGGCCACGACGTGCAGGCGTTCTACCAGCGCGATCGGCTGCTGCTCACCGGCGACCGTGAATACAACTACGAGTCGATCCAGGCGCAGTCGACCGGCGGGCCGCTCTACAGCGGCAAGATCACGTCGGTGTGGGGCAACAGCGTGACCACGACCTTCACCGCGTCGTACAACGGCAAGGGCGGGTCGGATGCCTCGACCTTCGAGAAGCTCGGGCGCAGCGGGCCGCAGGTCGTCATCCACAACAACGCCACGCCCTCGGGGGCGACGCTGGCCGGCACCGGCCGGATCCTGGAGGGCGGCAACCTCCAGTCCTACAACTACCAGCCGGCGTCGATGATCGTCCTGCGCGGCGACCTCACCTACTACAAGGACGGCTTCTTCGGGAACCACGAGTTCCAGACCGGCTTCTTCGTTGCGCCGCGCAACACCTACAACCAGGACACCCGCTACGTGAACGACGGCTTCGTGCTCGAGGAGCACCGTTTGCGCGACGTCAACAACATCGCCGCCGGCACCGTGCCGTTCCGCCGGCTGTACCAGTCGCCGGTCGACCTGAGGACGCGTCAGGCCGAGGACCGCGATATCGCCGTCTACGTCCAGGACTCGTGGCGGCCGAACAACCGGCTGACGTTCAACCTCGGCGTGCGCGCCGACTTCGTCAAGCGCAACGACAAGATCTTCGACATTGTCCGCCAGAGCAGCGTCGAGATCGGCCCGCGCTTCGGCTTCTCCTACATGCTCACCGGCGACAACCGCACGGTGTTGCGCGGCAGCGCGGTGCGGGTCCACGAGCAGGTGATGGGCCGCGACGCGATCACGCTGTTCGGCGCCAACGAGGCCGCCGGCGCCACCAATATCTACGACCTGAACGGCAACGGCGTCTTCGAGGCGTCGGAGACGGTGGTGACGCCGGCCCGCGCCGCGGCGATCGCCGACTTCGAGTTCGCCGACGATCTGCACCAGCCCTACGTCGACGAGTTCATCCTCGGGCTGCGCCGCCAGTTCCCCTGGCAGCTCAGCGTCGACATCGCCGGCATCTACCGCAGCTACCAGGACAACTGGGCGCGCGTCGACATCAACGGCATCTACCCGTCGGGGCCCAACCAGCCGTTCGGCGGCTTCGGCGCCGTCGATCCCAACCGCGGCATCGTGTTCCAGCAGCAGAACAACTCGTGGAGCACGCTCGAGTACCGCGCCCTGGAAGTGACCGTGGCCAAGAACATGTCGCACAACTTCCAGCTGATGGCCGGCATCAACAAGCAGTGGCAGCACTTCGGCGGTACCTGGAACCCGACCGACCCGGCCCGGTTCATCCAGCCCGACGCCTTCGAGAGCAACACGCTGCTCTACATGCCGCGCGGCAACAACGAAGAGAACAGCCTGCCGATCGCCACCGGCACCACGGTGCATACCTACGGGCCGACCTGGCAGGAGTACTCGATGCGCTTCGGCGGCAGCTACATCGCGCCATGGGGCGTGACGCTGGCGGCCAGCTACACCATCCTCGCCGGGCCGTGGTCGGGGCCGATCGTCGATCAGCTGCCGGTCGGCGATCCGAGGCTGGCGGCGTTCGGGCCGGCGACGGTGCGTTTGGCCAACGGCACCACGCAGAGCAACCCGCTCTCCACCCGGATGCGCTTCGTGAATCCGACCCGCGGCGAGGGCCAGGTGCAGGCGCCGCCGATCAAGACGCTGGGTCTGACGCTCAACAAGACCCTGAAGCTCGGCGGCAGCCGCGAGGCGGTGCTCGGTCTGGCCGTGTTCAACGTGCTGAACGACGGCAACTACAGCCAGTACAACTACAACGGCGCCAACGAGGTGTTCAACACCTCCAACTACCTGCAGCTGCGCAACCAGCAGCCGGCCAGAGCGGCGCAGCTCACCGTGCTCGCTCGGTTCTGACGCTTGCAAGCTTCGGGGGACCAGGGACCAGGGGACCAGGGACCAGCTGCCGAGTTCCGGAACCGAAGTACGTAACGAGGGCCGGGCGACATCGCCCGGCCCTTCGTCTTCAAGCCCTAGTCCCCAATCCCTAGTCCCCGTCCTCAGTCGTCGTGCGCCAGCTCGTACTCGCGCTGCACGCGGGCGTTGACCGAGGCCTGCGCCGAATCCCGCTTCTTGGCCGCTCGCATCGCCAGGCCGTGGGTGCTGTCGGACTTGATCGCCGGCAGCGACAGGAGTTTTTCGAGCGTCGTGGCGGCGCACTTGGGACAGGCCGGCGTGTCGCCGGCGCGCACCAGGGTCTCGAACTCGTGGTGGCAGGAATCGCAGCGGTATTCGAAGATCGGCACGGCGACAGCCCTCGTCTGTCGCGAGGATAGCACGGGCCCGCGACGGCTCAGAAGGTCCAGCGCAGCCCGAGACCCGGACGCACCTGCAGCGCGCCGTTCAGCGCGTAGACCCGCACCTGCGGCACCAGCGCCGCCCGGGTGGTGAGCGACACCGAGGCATCGGCGCCGACGACGGCCACGGCGTGATGCGCCGAGGTGGCGTACTCGTTGCGGTAGTTGGGCACGCCCGGGAACACCGGCAGCTGGATCTCGGTGATCGTCGTCACCCGTTCGTTCACCACGCCGAGGCCGGCGAGCAGTTCGATCTGGGCCCGTCCCGCTCCCAGGTGGTAGCCGAGCAGGGCGAAGCCGGCCTTCACGTCGCGTTCTTCGGTGGTCGTCTGCGGCACCAGCAGGCTGGTCGGCGGCAGCGCGCGGAAGGCCAGCTCCTCGACCGCGTACGGATAGATCGGGCTGTTGCGCTCGAGCGACAGCGTGTCGCTCAACGACCACTCGGCCCGCACCGAGAGCCGCGGCGTCACGTGCACGCCGAGGGCGAGCGCGCCGCCCGGCGCCGTGCCGCTGGCGTCGTCATCGGGACCGTTCTGCACTTCGCTGGTCGGGGCCCGGCGGATGTCGGCAAATCCCGACAGACCGACGAAAACCGTGCCGGTATCGGCGGCGGGCTGGGCAATGGCGGCCGGCGGCAGGGCACACGCCGCGACCAGGATGACGACGGTGGGGAACACGCGATTCATGACAACGACGACTCCTCAGGGCTGGCCCGTCCAGTATCCCAGACCGACCCTATCCCGCGTCGGACCGGGCGCAATCTGCGGGGACGAGTGTCAGGAAGCGGCCGGCGCTGGTCGCGGCTGCGTGACAGCCAGCACCTTGCGGCGGTAGTCGAGCTCGCCGCAGCTGGCGCACTGCGTGAGCCGTCCCTTGGGCAGGTCGGCCACCATCACGGCCATCTCGTGGCCGCACACCGGGCAGGTGTGCAACAGGTCCGCGGGCAGCGACGCCAGCGGCCTCGGGGTATCCAGCACGACTTCTGCCGGTGCAATGCCTATGCCCGCACTTCGACCCGAGGCCGGCCGGTCGGTCTCGCCTGATTTCACGAGAATTCCGCCCAACCCGTCCCACGGCGTCAACCGCCCGGCGTCGCGATGCGCAGTTTCGGTTGACGAGTTCGGTGGCGGGCTGTGCAGGAACAGCACAGGCGGGTGCGCCTGGGCGGCACACTCGCCGCCAGCGTCGTTACTTGGGCAGCTCGATCTTGAGCTGCTTCAACGCCGCGGGATCCTTGCCGATTTCGGTCGTGCCAGCCGGGTATTTGTTCGACTTCAGGACGTGCGCGATGATGTCGGCCTTGGCGTCGGTTGGCACGCTCGACGGGTTCCCTGGCGGCATCGAGATGCGGATGCGATCCAGGAGATCGCCCACCGTCGTGCCGTTCCAGTTGCTCAGGAACTCGCTGCCGGTCAGCGCTGGCGCCTCCCCGCCGCCTTCGAGGCCGGCGCCGTGGCACGACGCGCATTCCTTGTTGAAGGTGGCGGCGCCGCGCGTGGCCTGGGCGTCGGTGTAGACGCCGCTGTTCACGCTCTGCTCCTGCGCCGCTTCGGGTGCCGCCGCGAGGAGCGCCAGCCACACGACGGGCACGACGACGAGCCCGATTCTGGAAAGTCTCATGCTCTCAGAGTAAACGATCCGGCGACGTCCTGATGCCGGCGCCAGCCGGCGCCGCCGGTCCGGGTTCAGCGCGTCGTCCGCGGGCAGCACCTTGAGTGCGACGGTGCGGCCGAGTCGGATATCGCGGGCCCCGATAGACCTCGCCCATGCCGCCGCCACCGCAGTTACCGCGTGGCCGACGCTCGCGGGCCCGCCGTTGCGGTATCCGTTCGATCCGCGCGTCGTCGACTCAGCACGCCCGCGGTCACGAGCGTGAACACCAGCCCCACGGGCAGCGGCTCCAGGAACGAGAACGCGATGTTCACGAGCGGGTTCTTGTACATCGTCGCGAAGTCGGCGAGCTCTTTCGCCTGGGTGGCCAGCTCGCTCTCGGACGCGCCGGCCAGCCGGGCCTTCTCGATGGCGTAGGCGGTGTACTTGTCGAGGAAGTCGGGCATGAAGCCGTAGTACATGACCTGCCAGGTGGCGACGTAGCACACGGTGATGACGAGGGTGATGAGCAGGCCCACCGTGAAAGCGCGGCCGAAGGTGAGGGTGCCGCCGGCGACCGTGTCGCGGTACGAACGGACGCCGAAATAGACCATCAGAAAGGCCAGCACCATCGTGGTGTAGCCGACCACGACGCCCTGGTCGAAGCCGATGCGGTCCTGGAAGGGCAGGGTGATGGCCATCATCACGGCGATGAGGGCACCGCCGATGAGGCCGAACGTGACGACGATCTTCTGCATGGGGAACCCCCGTTTCGCTGAACGCGGGTCCATTCAACCCGGCCGGCCGGCTGACGCGCGTCACCCGAACGGACGATTCTGCTGGCGCCGGCGTGAAATCACCCGTTCGTGGCGGTCACGGGATGAGCCGCCACTGCTGGCCCAGCTGCACCGCCTGGGTCCGTCGCCGGGCGCCGAGCTTGTCGAACACCCGGCTCGCATGGGTCTTGACGGTGTTCTCGCTCACGAACAGGCGCCCGGCGATCTCCCTGGTGCTGAGGCCCGCGGCGATGAGCTCCAGGATCTCGAGTTCGCGCCGGGTCAGGCCCAGGGCCTCGACCCGGGCGGCGTCGCGGATGAACTGCGCCGGCGCCGGCACCACGACCTCGCGGATGACCACCGCCGGGGGCCGGGCCAGCCGCAGGCCGAGCCACACCCCCAGGGTCGCGAAGATGGCGGCGACCAGGCCGCCGTAGATCTCGACCGAGTGCTGCACGACCAGCCAGCGGTACTCGACGAACCGCAAGCCGGCGATGAGCACGCCGCCGAGCAGTCCGTACAGCACCACGTGTCCGCGCGCCCCCAGCCGTTCCATCGTCGTACGTGCTCCTGTCGTGGCCGCAGGATAGCCCGCGGCCCGCGCCAAATGAAAACGGCGGCGGCCCGAAGGCCGCCGCCGTTCCAGACACCCGTCCACGGCGCCCGCGGGGGGCGCCGTGTCACGCGGCTAGTTGCCGCTCGTCTTCGGCCACGGCACGCCCTGCTTCTTGCTCGTGACCGGGCCCTCGCCCTTGAACACGAACTTCTGCAGCCGCTTGCCGGTGTAGGTCTCGGTCGTGTAGATGTTGCCCTTCGAGTCGGTGGCGATCGAGTGCACGCCCAGGAACATCCCGGGCTGACGGCCGCCGTAGCCGAAGTTGGTGAGCTCGGTCATCGACTTGCGGTCGAAGATCCGCACGTGCTCGTTCACGCCGTCGGCCATGTAGATGTACTTCTGGGCGGCGTCCTTCGAGAAGGCGATGTCCCACACCGAGCCGTCGGCCAGCGTGTTGGTCTCGACGAAGTGCTCGCTGACGAACTTGCCGTCCTTGGTGAACACCTGGACGCGGTCGTTCGGACGGTCGCAGACGTAGACCATGCCGTCGTTGGACACTTCCGAGCAGTGCACCGGGTTGCGGAACTGCTGCGCCGGCGGCTGACCGGGGATGTAGCGGCCCAGCACCTCGTCGGTCGGCGGCTTGCCGTAGGCGCCCCAGTAGCGCTTGATCTTGCCGCTGTCGAGGTCGATGACCGCGACGCGGTGGTTGAAGTAGCCGTCGGCCACGTAGCCCTCGTTGGCCTTGGGGTCGATGAAGATCTTGGCCACCCGGCCGAAGTTGTTCATGTCGTGGCTGTTGGCGATGTAGGCCGGCTTCTCGGCCGGCGACTTCGGATCGCGGCGCGCGCCCGACTTGCCGTACTGCGCCACGAACTTGCCGTCGCGCGTGAACTTCAGGATGTGCGCGTCGTTGCCGCCGTTGCCGCCGATCCACACGAAGCCCTTGTGATCGACGACGATGCCGTGGTTCGACTCGGGCCATTCATACGGCGCGCCGGCGACCTTGCCGCCCCACGAGCCGACCAGGTTGCCGGCGGCGTCGAACTCGAGCACCGGCGGGGCGGCATCGCAGCATTCGCCGACGCGCGGCGAGCCGGGTGTCACCACGGCGAGCTCGGTGCGGTCGAGACCGGCGGTGCCAGGGTCGTTGCCGCGATGGATCAACCAGACATGGTCGCGATCGTCGACGGTGAGCCCGATGGTCTGGCCCATGACCCAGTTGTTGGGCATCGGCTTCGGCCACAGCGGATCGACTTCGAAGCGCGGCGCCACCGCGCCCGCCTGAGCTTCGAGCACGGCGCGCTGCTCGAGCCACGACGCACTCAAGCCCAATGCCAGCGCCAACAGGACGAGTGCGCCGCCGAACTTGACCTTGCGCGACCGGATTACACGGCTCATGGTGCCTCCCGAACACGGTCCCCGCCGGGTGCGGGGGTACCGAAACCCGGCGAGTATACACGGAACGCACCGGGCCGATGCGGCCGGCGAGCGAGGCCGCCGGCCAGGCTCCCGGCCAGGTGGCGGCGCCCGCCGCGCTTGCCAGACCACCCGCCAGTCGGTACGCTGCGCCCCGTGCGACGGATCTTCGCGGCGGTGGTGGTGGCGTGCTTCGTGCTCGGCGTCGAGCCCCGCGGCCACGAAATTCCCAACGAAGTCACGGTCCAGACGTTCCTGCGCCCGGACGGGCGGACCCTGACGTTCCTGGTTCGGGCGCCGCTCAAGGCGATGCGTGACGTCGACATCCCGTTGCGCGAGAACGGGTTCCTCGACCTGTCCAGGGTCGGACCCACGCTGGAGGACGCGGCGATCCTCTGGATCGGCGACTTCGTCGAGTTGTTCGAGAACGGCCAGCCCCTGGCCAAGCCCAGCCGGGTGACGGCGGCGCGGGTGTCGCTGCCGTCCGACAAGTCGTTCAACAGCTTCGACGAGGCTCGCGCGCACCTGTCGGCCCCGCCCCTGCCGCCCGAGACGACGCTCTATTGGCAGGACGGACTGCTCGACGTCGAGTTCAGCTACCCGATCCAGTCCGACCAGTCGCGCTTCGCCATCCGTCCCGGCCTGACCCGGCTGGGAATGCGGGTCAACGTGGTGATGCGGCTGCTGACCCCCGGCAACGCCGAGCGGGCCTTCGACGTGCACGGCGACCCCGGCATCGTCGAGCTCGACCCGCGCTGGCACCAGGCCGCGTTCCGCTTCACCAAGGACGGCTTCTTCCACATCCTCGACGGCATCGACCACCTGCTGTTCCTGGTCTGCCTCGTGATCCCGTTCCGCCGGCTGCGCCCGCTGGCGGCGGTGGTCACGGCGTTCACCGTGGCGCACTCGATCACCCTCATCGCCTCGGCGTTCGACATGGCGCCCTCGGCCTTGTGGTTCCCGCCGCTCATCGAGACGTTGATTGCCGCGTCGATCCTCTACATGGCGATCGAGAACATCACCGGCGCGCACCTGCAGCGGCGCTGGGCGGTCACCTTCGCCTTCGGTCTCGTGCACGGCTTCGGGTTCTCGTTCGCGCTGCGCGAGTCGCTGCAGTTCGCCGGCGGCCACCTGCTGACGTCGCTCCTGGCCTTCAACCTCGGCGTCGAGCTGGGCCAGTTGCTGGTGTTGCTGGTGCTGCTGCCGGTGCTGGGGCTCCTGTTCGCCCGGGTGGTGGACGAGCGGGTCGGCACCATCCTGCTGTCGGCGTTCGTCGCCCACACCGCCTGGCACTGGCTGACCGAACGGTGGGACGTGTTCGCGCAGTACCCGCTGCAGTGGCCGATCGTCGACGCCGCGTTCCTGGCGGCGCTGCTGCGCTGGGCGATGCTGCTGGTGCTGGCGGTCCTGGCGGCGTGGCTGGTGCGCCCGCTGGTGGAGCCGCGCCCGGTGCGCGAGAGCGCTCGTAGGGCAGAGCTTTAGCTCTGCCCCCGGGGCAGCTCTGACCAGCCTCCGCTCTTCGAGCTACGGCGGTCCGCCGAAGCCTTGGCGAAGGCGGAAGAGCTGCCCTACGCCTGCCGACGGAGAGGTGCGCCGCCCATGTCGACAACTACACGTCGCTGGTGCCGCCGTGCCGGGGCTCGGCCATGCGCTCGCCTCGCCGAAGCTCCGGAGGAGCGGAGGCGGGCACGATGAGACAGGTCGTGGTGGCGTGGGCGAGCAGCACCCCGTCGAGCGTCTCGACCCGGCCCTCGGCCAGCCCGGTCGTGCGCCCGCGGTGGATCACCGTGCCGATGCCGCGCACCGTGCCCAGTTCGCGCGTGATCGCCTTCACGTAGTTGATCTTCAGTTCGAGCGTCGGGCAGTTCTGGCCGGCGTCGAGCGTGCTGTAGATCGCGCACGCCATCGCCGAATCGAGCAGCGTGGCGGCGAAGCCGCCGTGCACCGCCCCTGAGAAGTTGTAGTGGAAGTCGGACGGCATCGCCTCGAACACCACCCGACCCGGGTCGGCGACGGTGAGGCGGATGTCCATCAGCCGGGCCATCGGCGTCGAGGGCAACTCGCCGGCGGCGACGCGCCGCAAGACCTCGAGTCCGGGCGCCGCGGCGGCGCGGCCGGGCATGGTCAGCGGGTCGTCCCAGGTGACGGTGCGGGTGTGGCTCGACATCGCCGCAGTATCACACGCAGCGCGAGCCGGGTCAGTTCAACGTGATCGCCCAGCCCACTCCCAGCTTCAGCCGCTGCGCGTTGCCGCTGCCCAGGCGAATCTCCGTGAAGAAGCCGCTGTCGTGGCCGAAGCCGAACAGGTAGTGGCCGCCGACGCCGGTGTCCTTGATGTCGAAGTCGGGAATGCGGGTGACGACGATGCTCGGGCCGCCGCCGGTGACCAGCGTCCAGCCGCTGCCGCCGAGCGGCAGGCCATAGACGAAGTCGACGTTGATGGTGGCGATGCGGAACCCCTCGCCGGTGCCGCCGTCGATACCCGGCCGGATCCGCAACCCGCCGAACACGTCGCCCGACTGCCAGAAGACGCCGCCGAAGACCTGCTCGGGATCCACCGCCACGCCGCCCTGGAAACCAATCGCCTGCTGAGCTGTCGCCGTCGATGGCAGAGCGAGGCCAAGCGCACAAAGCAACACGGTGAGCGCAGCGATCGGCGTGACAGCGGGCGCCCCTGTTCCCTGGTCCCCGTTCCCTGTTCCCTGCGTCTTGTGTCCTCGCAAGTGGACCATCTGCACCTCTCCGGCCTGCCTGTTACAAACCGCGTTCCACCGGCTGGGACGCCCCGCCGATCCGCGAGAAGATACTCCGATGGCCGTCCCGGCGCTCCCGATCGCGTTCCTGTACGAGGACGACGCGCTGGTGGTGGTGGACAAGCCGGCCGGCGTGCCGGTCATCGCCGCGCCCGGTTGGCCGGTGGAAGCCACCGTCCAGGCCCGGGCCGCCGCCGCCGTCGGCAGCCGTCTGTGGGTGGTCCATCGCCTGGACCGCGAGACATCGGGCGCGCTGGCCTTCGCCCGGACGGCCGAGGCGCACCGGGCGCTGTCGCAGGCCTTCGAGCGGCGGGCGGTGACCAAGGTGTACCGGGCGCTGGTCGCCGGCGTGCCGCCGTCCCGGCGTGGCCTGATCGACCTGCCGCTGCACGACGCGCGCAAAGGGAAGAGCCGCCCGGCCGCGCCCGGCGAGGCCGGCGCCAAGGCGGCGATCACCGGCTACGAGGTGGTGCAGGTGTGGCGCCAGGGGGCGGCGGCGGTGGCGCTGGTGGAGACGCGGCCGGAAACCGGCCGCCATCACCAGATTCGCGTGCACCTGCGTGCCATCGGGACGCCGATTCTCGCCGATGCTGTCTACGGACGCGGGATCCGGTCGTTGCCCGACCACCACATGTGCAGCCGTCTCGCCCTCCACGCCAGCGCCCTGGACGTCCCGCACCCGGATGGGACGCGGCGAGTCGCCGTCGCCGCCCCGTGGCCCGCCGATCTGCAGGCGGTCACCGCCTGGCTCGAGGCCCACTGGACCGCGGAGCCGCCGTCGTGAGGTTGCCGGCGTTCGTCGTCCCCGATCGCGCACTCGAGCGGCTGGTACGGGCCTGCGACCTGCCCTTCACGCTGGCTGGCCCCGACGCCACCGTGGACGACGGCGCGCTCGTCCGGCTGGAGTCGCGCCGTGGGGCCGCGATCGGCCTGGCGCTGGCCGACCGCACCGACGGCTGCTGGCGGATGATGACGCGGGCGGGGGAGCCGTGGACGTCGCTCGGCGACGGTTTCCTCGACGCCCGCCTCGACGCCGCCACCGCCTGGCGGACCGCCGCCGGGCTCACCGGCCCCGAGGCGACGTACCGGCTGGTGCACGGCGCCGGCGACGCGCTGCCGGGCATCTACGTCGACCGCTACGCCGACTTCGGGGTGGCGTCGGCGCTGACCGCGGCGCTGGTGCCGCTGGCCACCGCGCTGGCCCACCGGCTGGTCGCGCGCGGCGCCGCCGCCGGCATCGTCGTGAAGCATCGGGGCCGCGGCGCGGCGTCCAAGGGCGGCGACGTCGTGGTGGCCACCGCCGGGACGCGCCCGCCCGACGCGCTGGTCGTCCGCGAAGGGCCGTGGCGGTTCGAGGTGCACCTCACCACCGGCGTCAACGTCGGGCTGTTCGGCGATATGCGGCACGAGCGCCAGCGCCTGGCGTCGATCGCCGCCGGCCGGCGGGTGCTGAATCTCTTCGCCTACACCGGGACGCTGTCGGTGGCGGCGGCCACCGGCGGCGCCGCGCAGGTGACCAGCGTCGATCTGTCGGAAGGCGTGCTGGCGTGGGCGCGCGACAACGCGGCCCTGAACGACGTGGCGGCCGACCGCCATCGGACGGTGGCCGCCGACGCCCGGCGCTTCGTCGCCAGCGCGGCCGCCACCGGCGAGGTCTTCGATCTGGTGCTGGTCGATCCGCCCAGCTTCTCGACGGCGCGCGACGCCGGCTTCCACATCGATCGCGATTACGGCGGGCTCATCGCCGAAGTCTGCGGCCTGGTGGCGCCCGGCGGGCTGCTCTGGGTGGCCAGCAACACCCGCGGCTTCTCGCTCGTCGGCGCCGCCCAGCACGGCACCGCGGCGGCGGGACGGCGGGCCCAGGTGGTCGGCGTGGGCCTGCTGCCGCCCGACCATCCCACCGAGCTCGCCGACGCCGAGGCGCGCTATCTGCAGACCTGCCTGCTGCGCCTGACGTGACGGGTCGCGCGGATCAGCCGCGGCGGATGGCGGCGACCTTCTCGTCGCGTTCCCGGGCCAGGCGATCGGTGTCGCGCCGGAACTCGTCGTTCAGCCGGCTCAGCGTCTCGACGTCCTGCGCGGCGGACCGCGACGCGGTCAGCATGATCTCGGCCTGGGCGCGGCGGGCCGCATACACCTGACGGACCTCGGCGATCTCCGCCCGCTGCGCCTCGGTGAGCGGCGTTTCGGCGGTGCCGGCGTCGGCGTCCCGCTGCTTCAAGCGCGCCATCGCGACTTCGTAAGCGCTCTTCGGTGCGTCGTCTTCGCTCATCCCGCCATCGTATCCCGAGCGGGAAGCGAGCGCGCCGGGCGGAGACCTGTCCTGAGCGAGGGAAGGGAGCGAGCCGAGTCGAAGGACCTGTCCTGAGCGAGGGCAGGGAGCGAGCCGAGTCGAAGGATATGATCTCGGGATGCAGGTTCCCGTGCTCTCGGAGGGCGACGTCTACGCCCGGATCGGCGAAGACGGTTTCGCGCGGCTGGTGCGCGCGTTCTACGCGCAGGTGCCGGGCGACGACATCCTCGGGCCGATGTATCCCGCCCACGACCTGGCCGGCGCCGAGGACCGGCTGCGCGACTTCCTGGTCGGCCGCTTCGGTGGCCCGCCCCGCTACATCGAACAGCGCGGTCACCCGCGGCTGCGGATGCGCCACATGCCGTTTGCGATCGACATGGCCGGGCGCAACCGCTGGGTCCAGCTGATGGACGCCGCCCTGGTCGAGGCGGCGCTGCCCGAAGACGCCGTGGCCGTCCTGCAGCCGTTCTTCCATCACATGGCGACGTTCATGATCAACGCGCAGGGATAGGGAAGTGACCGATCCCCCCATGATCACCGCCTCCGCAGAATTCGGCGCCGCTCCCTACGCCCAATCGGTCGCCATCCGCCATCACCGGGTCACCGCCGACGAGGGGCCGGAGCTCGGCGCTGCCGATACCGGTCCGACCCCGTCGGAGCTGCTGCTTGCCGCGCTGGCCTCGTGCGTGGCGGTGACGCTGCAGATGTACGCCCGCCGGAAGGACTGGCCGCTCACGCACGCCCGCGTCGAGGTGAGCGGCGGCGACCAGCAGGGCAGCTACGTGATCGAGCGGCGGGTCGTGCTCGAGGGCGACTTGTCGGACGAGCAGCGGGCCCGGCTCCTCGACATCGCGGGACGCTGCCCGGTCTCGAAGCGTCTCACCAGTGGCGTGACGATTCGATCGGTCGCCTGATCCGGACGCCGGCCACTGCCATGTCGATCACCAAGCGCTACAGCAACGGCGAGATCACGGTGGTGTGGCAGCCCGCGCTCTGCGCGCATTCCACCAAGTGCTTCCAGGGCCTACCGGCCGTGTTCGACCCGCGTGAGCGGCCGTGGGTGCGAATTGCCGCGGCCGCCAGCGAGGAAATCGTCCGCCAGGTGGAGGCGTGCCCGTCCGGCGCGCTGTCGTGGCAGCGTGATCCGGCCGCCGGGCCGTCGGCGGCGCCACCGCCGCCGGCCGTGACCGCGCTTCCCGCCGTCCAGATCCTGGCCCGTCCGAACGGCCCGCTGGTCGTGCACGGCGTGCTGGCCGTGACCCTGCCCGACGGCACCGTCGTCGAGCGGCCGAAGGTGGCCTCGTTCTGCCGCTGCGGCCAGTCGGCCAACAAGCCGTTCTGTGATGGCTCGCATGCGCGCGTGGGGTTCGTGGGCTGAGACTCGACGTTCGTCGCAGATCGTCGCAGTCGCTGGCGCGCCGAGTTTGCAATCGTCGTGTGCGGGCACGTATCCTGTGTGGTGGTACGGCTGGCTTGAAAGTTACTCGTGAGGAGCTGATCTGATGGAGGTCATTCCACTCACCCAGGTGGGGTCGGCGGGGTTCGGTAAGACCTCGCGCCGCGACACCTGGTGGGTTGCGCCGCTCGGCGTCTTCGTGGGCCTGTCGGCCTTCCTGATCTACGCGACCTGGGCGGCGTTCCAGAACGCCCACTACACCCACGGCCCGTACCTGTCGCCGTTCTACGCCCCGGAGATCTGGGGCGACTCGCCCCACGCCTGGTTCGGGCCCAAGCCGGCGTGGTGGCCGGGGTTCGTGCCGTTCTCGCCGGCGCTGCTGATCCTGCCGTTTCCCGGCGGCTTCCGCTTCACCTGCTACTACTACCGCGGCGCCTACTACAAGGCGTTCTGGGCCGACCCGCCGTCGTGCGCCGTCGGCGAGCCGCGCACGGGCTACCTGGGCGAGAACTCGTTCCCGCTGATCCTGCAGAACATCCACCGCTACTTCCTCTACGTCGCCGTGCTGTTCATCGGCCTGCTGGCCTACGACGCCTGGCTGGCGCTGTGGTTCGAGAACCCGGCCACCGGGCAGAAGGAGTTCGGCATCGGCCTCGGCTCGTGATCCTGTGCGGTCAACGTGGTGCTGCTCGGCAGCTACACGTTCGGCTGCCACTCCTTCCGCCACCTGGTCGGCGGCTTCAAGGACGAGGTCAGCACGTCGCCGATGTGCGACAAGGCCTACGCCTGCAGCACCGCCCTCAACTACAAGCACCAGCTGTTCGCCTGGTGCAGCCTGTTCTCGGTGGCGTTCAGCGACATCTACATCCGGCTGTGCTCGATGGGCATCTGGACTGACCTGAGGCTTCTCTGATGGCGGTCCAGGCCACTTACTCCTACGACGTGCTGGTCATCGGCGCCGGCGGCGCCGGGCTGCGCGCCGCGATCGAGGCGTGCGGCGCCGGCGTCTCGGTCGGCCTCATCTGCAAGTCGCTGCTCGGCAAGGCCCACACGGTGATGGCCGAAGGCGGCATGGCCGCGGCGATGGGCCACAACGACGACCGCGACAACTGGAAGGTCCACTTCGCCGACACCATGCGCGGCGGCCAGTACGTGAACAACTGGCGGATGGCGGAGATGCACGCCAAGGAAGCGCCCGACCGCGTGCGCGAACTCGAAGGCTGGGGCGCGGTGTTCGACCGCACGCCCGATGGCCGCATCAACCAGCGCAACTTCGGCGGCCACCGCTACCCGCGGCTGGCCCACGTCGGCGACCGCACCGGCCTCGAGCTGATCCGCACGCTGCAGGACCACACCATCTACCTGGGCGCGACGGTGCACATGGAGCACACCGTCGTCGAGCTCATCCTCGACGACGGCCGGGTCGCCGGCGCGCTGGGCTACGACCGCGAGCGCGGCCGCTTCCACGTGTTCCAGGCCAAGGCGATCGTCCTGGCCACCGGCGGCGTCGGCCGCGCCTACCAGGTCACCAGCAACAGCTGGGAAGGCACCGGCGACGGCCACGCGCTGGCCTATCGCGCCGGCGCCGAGCTCATCGACATGGAGTTCATCCAGTTCCATCCCACCGGGATGGTCTGGCCGCCCAGCGTCAAGGGCATCCTGGTCACCGAGGGCGTGCGCGGCGAAGGCGGCGTGCTGAAGAACAGCGAAGGCCGTCGCTTCATGTTCGACGACATCCCCGACAACTACAAGCCGCAGACCGCGTCCGATCCCGAAGAAGGCTGGCGCTACACCCAGGGCGACAAGACCGCGCGGCGGCCGCCCGAGCTGCTCACCCGCGACCACGTCGCCCGCTGCATCAACCGCGAGGTCAAGGCCGGCCGCGGATCACCGCACGGCGGCGTGTTCCTCGACATCGCCTGGATCAAGGAGAAGATCTCGGACGGCGAGGCGCACATCAAGCGCAAGCTGCCGAGCATGTACCACCAGTTCAAGGAGCTGGCCGACCTCGACATCACGAAGGAGCCGATGGAAGTCGGGCCGACGACGCACTACATCATGGGCGGCATCCGGGTCGACGCCGACACGCAGGAATCGAACGTGCCGGGGCTGTTCGCGGCCGGCGAGTGCGCCGCCGGGATCAACGGCGCCAACCGCCTGGGCGGCAACTCGCTGTCGGACCTGATCGTCTTCGGCAAGCGCGCCGGCGAGTACGCCGCGCAGTACGCCAAGACGCATCCGCCGGCCAAGGTCGACGACGGTGCGGTCGACCGCGCGATCAAGGACGCGCTGGCGCCGTTCGAGCGCGGCGGCAGCGCCGAGAACCCCTACAAGGTGCAGGCCGACCTGCAGGAGACCATGCAGGGCCTGGTCGGCATCGTCCGCACCGAGAGCGAGATGCGCGAGGCGATCAGCAAGGTCGCCGCGCTGAGCGAACGGGCGGCGCGGGTCGGCGTGGCCGGCCACCGCGAATACAACTCCGGCTGGCACACCGCGCTCGACCTGCGCAACCTGCTCACCGTCTCCGAGGCGATTGCCCGCTCGGCGATCGAGCGCAAGGAGAGCCGCGGCGGCCACTTCCGCGAGGACTATCCCGAGAAGATCGGCCGAGTTCGCCACCTTCAACCTCACCATCAAGCGCGCCGCCGACGGCTCGATGCAGCTCGGGCGCGCGCCGCTCCCCGACATGCCGGCGGAGCTGAAGCAGGTCATCGAGGAGCAGAAGTCATGAGCAGGCGACGTTCCAACTCTGGCGCAGCGACCCGGCGACCCCCGGCAGCGGCGGGTTCCAGGACTACACCACCGAGATCTCCGAGGGCATGGTCGTGCTCGACGCGGTGCACCGCATCCAGGCCGAGCAGGCGCCCGACCTGGCGGTGCGGTGGAACTGCAAGGCCGGCAAGTGCGGGTCGTGCTCGGCCGAGATCAACGGCAAGCCCAAGCTGATGTGCATGTGCCGGCTGAACACGCTCGACCTGAACGAGCCGGTCACCGTCGAGCCGATGCGCACGTTCCCGCTGATCAAGGACCTGGTCACCGACGTGTCGTGGAACTTCCGGAAGAAGAAGACCATCAAGAAGTTCAAGCCGCGGCCGGCCGACGCCGCCGACGGCACCTGGCGGATGGCCCAGCGCGACATCGACCGCGTGCAGGAATTCCGCAAGTGCATCGAGTGCTTCCTGTGCCAGGACGTCTGCCACGTGCTGCGCGACCACGGCAAGCACGAGGAGTTCATCGGCCCGCGGCTTCTGGTCTACGCGGCAGCGCTCGAGACCAATCCGCTCGACACCGCCGACCGGGTGCCGGCGCTCAAGGACCAGCACGGCATCGGCTACTGCAACATCACCAAGTGCTGCACCAAGGTGTGCCCCGAGCACATCCACATCACCGACAACGCCATCATCCCGCTCAAGGAACGGGTGGTCGACCGCTTCTACGACCCGATCGCCCGGCTGCTGCGCGTGTTCCAATAGGGGACAGGGCGCCCGGCCGCGAGTGGTGAATTCCAGGCCCGGTTGCCCTACACTATGAGCAAGCCGCACGGCCCTTGCAGGAGGCACGCCTGATGTTCGAGTCCACGGTTGACCGTCGGAGTTTTCTTCGTGGTTCGGCGCTGTTCGCCGCGGCCATCGGCCTGAAGGTCGCGTCCCCGGCGGCGGCTCAGCAGGATCAGGACCAGGATCAGAGCCGCCAGAAGCCGCAGGAGAAGAAGGACCCGTTCGCCAACGACGAGAAGAAGGGCAGCGAGAAGACCTACACCGACCAGGAAGGTCGCGAGTACCGCATCTGCCCGCAGTGCGCCTACAACATGTACAAGCAGGGCCGCATGTGGGTGTGCGACAACTGCGGCTACAGCTACGTCGAGTGAGTCGTCGCTGACGCGACGACCGCAACGCCCGGGCGGCTTCAGCCGTGCCGGGCATTGCTTTGTACGGGTGGGACCAGGGAATAGGGCCTGGTCCCTGGTCCCTTCTCCGAGGGAGAATCCGCCCATGTCCTTAGCGGGCCGAACGGTCTTCATCACTGGGGCGAGTCGGGGCATCGGACTGGCGATCGGACTGCGGGCGGCGGCCGACGGCGCCAACGTGGTCGTCACCGGCAAGACCATCGAGCCGCATCCGAAGCTGCCGGGCACCATCTTCACCGCCGCCGAGGCGATTGCGCAGGCCGGCGGGCAGGCGCTGGCGGTGGCGATGGACGTGCGCGAGGAGCCGCAGGTGAAGGCGGCGGTGGCGGCCGCGGTCGAACGCTTCGGCGGCGTCGACGTGCTGGTGAACAACGCCTCGGCCATCTACCTGACCGGCACCCTCGACACGCCGATCCGCCGCTTCGACCTGATGCACCAGGTGAACACGCGCGGGACGTTCCTGGCCACCCAGCACTGCCTGCCGCACCTGCTGCGCGCGGCCAATCCGCACGTGCTGAACATCTCGCCGCCGCTCAACCTGAATCCGCGCTGGTTCGCGCCGCACGTCGCCTACACGATGGCCAAGTACGGCATGAGCCTGTGCGTGCTGGGGATGGCCGAAGAATTCAAGGCGCAGGGAATCGCCGTGAACGCCCTGTGGCCGCGCACCGCGATCGACACGGCGGCCATCACCCTGATCGCCGGCGAAGAGACCCGCCAGCGCCGCACCCGCAAGGCCTCGATCGTGGCCGACGCCGCCTACGCCGTCATCACCCGCCCGAGCCGCGATTGCACCGGCCGGTTCCTGATCGACGACGAGGTGCTGGCCGAGACCGGCGTGACCGACTTCTCCGGTTATCTTCCGGCCGACGCGGTCGAGGCGGAGATGATGGCGGACTTCTTCTTGGATACTGAAGCGGGTAGGGGCTAGCCGCTAGTCCCTACCCGCCGCAAGCATCAGAACCGTCCCGCCCCGGTCCAGCGAACGGGTTCTTCCCCCGTGAACACGCGCCAGGTCGGGCGCGGGGTGCCGCAGTGCTGTTCGAGGATGTCCACCGCGTAGACCTCGCTGGTGTTGCCCTCGTCGGCGTTCGAGCCGTAGTTGTAGAGGATCTCGTCGCCGGCGGCGACCACCGGCACGCCGCCATTGTCCGCCGCCGTGCGGGTCGGCTTGGCGTTGTAGCCCCAGCGGGTGTCGAGCTGGCGCAGGCGGTCCATGATGTGGTTCTGCCACGGGTTGGTCACGTACTTGATGCCCTGCGGGCACTGCTGCGACGGGAACAGGTCGGGCCGTTCGTTGGTCCACTGCACGATGAGCGCGCGGACGTCGGGCAGCGGCAGCCGCTGACCAGCCGGGGGATTGGGCGTCCGGGCTCCGCCGCCAGGCGACGGCGAGGGCGCCGGAGCGGCGGTGCCCGAGACCAGGAACTCGCCAGTGGCCGACCACGGGCCGAAGGCGCCGTCGAGTTCCGCGCGCGCCCGCCAGTAGATTCGCGCCGCCGCCCGCTGGGCCCGCTGCACGCGGTAGGTGATGAGGCCGGCGGCGTTGGCCGCTGCGGTGCCCTCGTCGCTCAGGCTGGCGAAATCGCTGCCTTCACTCAGCTGGAAGCGCAGCGTCGACACGGTCAGGCTCGCGAAACGTCCGGCCACCGGCTCGGCGATGAGTGTCGGCGTGGCCGCCACGGTCGCGCCGTTGGTCGGCGAGGCCAGCCGCGGCGCCGGCGTCTTCAGCGTGGAGCCGTCCACGCCGAGGCCGGCCGTGGCGCCGTCGCCCGCCGACGGCGAGGTCGGCGAGCCGGACGGCGAGCTGCAGGAGACGGCGACGATCGACAGGGCGACGACGGCGAAGGCCGCACGCCGGTGAATGGACGCCAGCAACGACATCGTTGACATCGCGGCCTACGGTACGAACGCGCCGGCCGCCGTCCAGCGGCCGAATTCGTCGTAGAACACGCGGTAGTCGGGCGTGTGCCGGTCGGCGTCGCCGAGGATGCCGGTGCAGTGCCCGCCGAGCACGTCCACGATGTAGACGTTGGGCGAGCCTTCCGGGGCGTCCGAGCCGTAGTGGTAGGCGATTTCGTCGCCGGCGATGATCGCCGGGATGTAGGCGCGGGTCGGCTTGGCGTTGAAGCCGAAGCGGCGGTCGATGGTGCGGAGGTTCGACACGATGTAGTCGATGTAGGCGTTGCGCTGGGTCTTGCGGGCTTCGACGAAATCAGCCGCGAAACCCGGGCGCGTCGGGCAGGCCACCTGCGGGTTGAGGTAGCCGAGGTTGCGGGCCTGGGCCGCCAGCGCGAACACGATGTCGCGGACGAAGGGCTGGGGCAGGCGCTGGCCGGCCGGCGGATCCGGGACGCGGTCGGCGGTGTTGCTGGGCGAGGTGATGGTCACCTCGTTCGACGGCGCGCTGATGCCGCAGGCGTTGGCGGCGGCGATCTTCACATAGAAGGTGCCGCCGGGGATGCCCAGCGTGAAGTACGGCGTGCCGAGCGGAATCTGGATGGGCGGGTTCGGGTCGTTGGGGCCGAAGGCCGCCTGGACGATGTAGGCGCTGGGCAGGCCGCCGGCGCCCGGGTTCCACATCAGGAAGCCGGTGGTGCCGCGCGTGATCACCGTGAAGTTGGTCGGGACGCCGGGCGCCTGGCAGGCGCCGGTGATCGGCAGCGCGATCTCGTTGGACGCCGCCCCGCCAACGGCGCCGTTCATGCCGCGGATCTTCACGTAGTAGGTGCCGCCGCCGATCGGCCCGGCGCCGAACGTGTTCAGCAGCTGCGGCAGCTTGGAGTTCGGGTCCGACGGGTTGGCGAGCACCGAGGTCGGGAAGACGAAGAACGGCGGGGCGCCCGGTCCCGGCCCGGCCTCGATCTGGTAGTGGGTGAACGGGCCGCTCGAGTGCGTCCATTGCAGCTGGAGGCTGGCGTTGTTCACCAGGTAGGTCAGGTTGGCCGGAGCGCCCGGGGCGGCCTGTCGCGCGCCGACCTGCACCGCCGCCATCCATACCGCCGCCACGACCGCCGCGGCGAACGTCATCAATCGAACGGTTCTCACAAAGAGCCTCCTCGGTTCCTTGACCGGCGAGCCGCCGGCGTGCGGTCGGGTGGGCGCGACCGCTGTCCAGAATATCCCGGGAATGCAGCGGAGAGCATTTCTTCCGAGATAAGGCGCCAGCTGCCCGGCGCCAGGGCGTCGAGCTGGATGCCGCCGACGCGGATGCGGTGCAGCCGGGTCACCTCGTGACCGATGGCCATACACAACCGGCGAATCTCGCGGTTCTTCCCTTCGAGCAGGACGATCATCAGGTGCGACTCCCGGGCCGACGCCTTGCGCACGCGGACCGCCGCTGCCTGGTAGTGCTCGCCATCGACGACCACGCCAGCGACGAGCCGCTCGGCGTCGGCCGCCTCGACCCGGCCGCGCACCGTGACCGCGTACTCGCGTTCCACCGCGCTGGCCGGCGCCGTCAGCCAGGCCGCCAGCTGCGTGTCGGTCGTGCACAGGAGCAGGCCCGTGCTTGCCTGGTCGAGCCGGCCCACCGGCGCCAGGCTGTCGCCGGCCGCGGCGATGAGTGCCTGCACGGTCGGCCGGCCGTCGGGGTCGCGCCGCGTCGTGATCACCCCGCGCGGCTTGTGAAAGGCGATGGTCCGGGCCGCGGGCGGGTCGGCCGCCACCTCGTCGATCGCCACGGCGATGCGCTCGGGAACCACGAGGCGGCCGGGGTCGCGCTGGATGCGCCCGTTCACCTGGACGCGGCCGGCCAGCACCAGCGCGATCGCCTCGCTGCGTGATGCCAGGCCCAGCTTCGACAGGGCCCGGGCCAGCGCCACGTGTCCCGGTGGCCGCGGCGACCCGGCCACCCGGCGCGGCCGGGCGCGCCGCTCCGTCCGGGTCATGACCGGTAGTTGCCGAATTGCAGCGCGACGCCGAAGTCTTCCTCGCGCAGCGCCGCCATCGCCGCCTGCAGGTCGTCCTTCGACGCCGAGGTCACGCGCAGCTGGTCGCCCTGAATCGCCGCCTGCACCTTCTTGAGCTTCTTGTCCTTCAGGAACTTGACGATGTCGCGCGCGGCCTCGGACGGGATGCCCTGCTGCAGCGTGATGACCTGCCGGTACGACCCTGCCGACGCCGGCTGTGGATCACCCGGCTTCATGTTCTTCACCGGCACGGAGCGGCGGACCAGCCGCGTCTGCACCACCTCCCAGACGGCGCCGAGCTTGAACGCGTCTTCGGCGGTGAGCGTGAGGGTGCCGGCCTTCTGGTCGAGCTCGATGGCGGCGGAGGAGCCCTTGAAGTCGTAGCGCTGGCCGATCTCCTTGCGCGCCTGGTTGATGGCGTTGTCGACCTCCTGCAGATCGATGGTCGAGGTCACGTCGAACGAGAACGTCTGGGCCATGGGAGAAATCCTAGCTGATCCGGAGATGACCGCCCGCCGCGGCCGCCAGCGCCCGCTTATACTCGACCTGCTGTGGCCGTGACCGACGCGCACCCGCTCGTCCTGGTCGTGGACGATTATCCCGACGCGCGCGAGATGTACGCCGAGTGGCTGCGTGTGTGCGGCTACCGCGTGGCGGTGGCTGGCACCGTCGGCGACGCGCTGACGCTGGCCCGGCGCGACGCGCCGGCGGCGATCCTGATGGACCTGTCGTTGCCCGGTGTCGACGGCTTCGAAGCCACCCGCCAGCTCAAGGGCGACGTCCGCACCCGGCACATTCCGGTCCTGGCGCTGTCGGGTCACGTCGGTGCCGACACGGCGCGCCGGGCGCTGGCCGCCGGCTGCGATGCCTTCCTGGTGAAGCCGACGCCGGTGCAGGACGTGGTCGCGGAGCTCGAGCGGCTGGTCTCGCTCGCGCCGCCGCCGGGCGCCTCATGACGATCGAGAACCGGGACTCGGGGTCCCCTTCGACGTCGCCCAGGGCGGACGGGTCTCGGGGCTCAGCACCTCGTGAGGTCCCCTCCGTCCGCGTCGTCGAGATCGAACGGCGCACCGCGGCCGCGGTCCGCACCGAAGCCGATCGGGTCGCGGTCGAGGAGCCGATGGAGGTCCGGGTGAACGGCGCGCCGTTCGCCGTGATCATGCGCACGCCGGGCGAGGATCTGGCGCTGGCCGCCGGCTTCCTCCTGGCCGAGGACGTGGTCCGCGACGCCACCGAGATCGGCGCGATCGAACAGTGTCTCGACGTCGAGCCAGAGGCGCGCGGCAACGTGCTGAACGTCACCGTGGTCGGTGGCGCGGTCGACCGCCTGGCGGTGCGGCTCGGCGAACGCCGGCAGGTCACGACGACGGCGGCGTGCGGACTGTGCGGACGACGGACGATCGCATCGCTGCGGTCGCGCGCGGCGACGGTGGCTGGCCGGTGGACCGTGCCGGTGGCGGTGATCAGCCGGCTGCCGCTGGCGCTGCGGGCCGCGCAGCGGACCTTCGACACGACCGGCGGCGTACACGCCGCCGCGCTCACCGATCTGGAGGGGCGGGTGCTGCGCGCCGCCGAAGACGTCGGCCGCCACAACGCCGTCGACAAGATCATCGGCCACGCGCTGCTCGCCGGCGAGCTGCCGCTCGACCGCACGATGCTGGTGGTGAGCGGCCGCACCTCCTATGAACTGGTGCAGAAGGCGCTGCTCGGCGGCGTGCCGCTGGTCGCCGCCGTCTCGGCGCCGTCGAGCCTGGCCATCGACCTGGCGCGGGCCTCGGGCATCACGCTGTGCGGGTTCGTGCGCGGCGACACCTTCAACGTCTACGCCCACGGCGAGCGGCTCGCCGGCTGAGCGCGCGATCGGGAGCCGTCCCCTCACCGGGTGGACGGTGGGTGCGGGCCCAGGACCTCTTCGAATGTCTCGCCGTTCTGGCGCGGGATGCGGCGCATCACCGCCGCCAGCCACCGTGGCGGCCGTTCCGACGTGCCCGGATCGGCCTTGGGCAGCAACGACGACAGGTCGGCCAGCACCTTGCAGCCGACGAAGAACCCGAAGAACGCCGCCGGCCGCTCCAGCCACGCGAACAGGAACATCCCGATGATGATGCTGAGGTGCACCAGCACCACGCGGCCCATCAGGTGATCGGCGCGCTCGTTCACGCGCGCCGCCGGCCAGCTGCCGAGCGACCACAGATCGACGCCGAACGCGATCCCCTGCATCGCCAGCAGCGCCACGGCGGCCTGGCGGAGTTGCTGCGGATCCGGGGTGAGCTTGGTGACGATGAGGAACACCGGCACCAGGAACACGCCGTGGGCGAGCGTGAACGGGATCGCGGTGGCGAGCAGCTCCGCCGGCGCCTTGGCGAGCGGCAACCGCTGCCCGGCGTCGTCCTTGGGCGGCTGCCAGCGGCGATGCAGCCACAGCCGCGCGGCGATGAGCAGCGAGGCGATCAGGTTCTCGAACCAGTAGACCGCCAAGGCGGTCGACGAGGTCCAGTCGCCGGCGAAGACGCCCAGCACCGGGACCGAGTTGACGCCGATCATCTCGGCCAGCTTCGTCCACCGTCGCATCGTCGTGGCGAGCTTGCCACGAAGCCACGGCGTGGAGCTATCCCTGGGATTGCTCAGGCTGGCATGCGCCGCACCAGTACACGCGCCGGCCATCCACGCCGGGCACCGCCGATTGGATCGGCGTGGCGCAGCGGCGGCATGGCCGCCCGGTACGGCCGTAGACCCACAGCGCTTCCCCCGGCGCGGTCCGCCCGGTGGTGTTGCGGGTCGGACCGGCCGCCGGCCGGCTGTTCCGTTGGATGAGCCGCGCCGCGGTGTCGAGCACCGCCGCCCGCGTCGCCGGGTCGAGCGTCGCCACCGCGCGCTGGGGATGCAGGCCGGTGAGGAACAGCGTCTCCGACCGCAGCACGTTGCCGATGCCGGCGACGATGCGCTGGTCGAGCACGGCGTCGCCGATCGCGAGGCCGGCCGCGGCCGTCAAACGGGCGAGCGCCGCCTCGCGATCGAACCCCGGGTCGGCGAGATCGGGGCCCAGCGTCGCCAGCGGGCGGTGGCGCGCCAGGTCGGCGTCGCGGACGAATTCGGCCACTGGGACGTCGAAGGCCACTGCGACCCACTGCGCGGTGTCGAGGCGGATGCGCATCGCGCGGACCGGCCGCTGCCAGCGTTCGCCCGGGCGGTAGAGGTGCCACGAGCCGTGCATCCGCATGTGCGTACGCAGCGTGAGCCGGCCCGAGAAGTGGAGCAGCAGGTGCTTGCCGCGCGCGACGCACGCGTCGATGGTGCGGCCGGCAATCGGCGTGTCGTCGTCGACGCGCGCCAGTCCGGCCAGTCCGGTCTGGAAGGCCGTCACCGTGGCGCCGGCGAGGGCGCGGTGCAGCGCCGCCGCGGCCCGGGCGATGGTGTCGCCTTCAGGCATCGGCCTGGGCGGGATTCGGGTCCCGGGGCTCCCTTCGACCTGGCTCAGGGCCAGCGGGGCTCGGGAGAGACGCCGCGCGGGGCACGCGCAACTGCAGGCCGCCGCTCGTCACCGCGAAGCCCGCTTCGACGAAGTACCGGGCCAGCGGACTCGCGGTGGCCGGCTCGCCGTTCAGCTCGGCGACGAGCCAGCCGCGGCGCTCGCCGCTGGCGTCGTGCGCGACCCGCACGAGCTCGCGGGCCAGCGCGCGGGTCCGGGTCGAGCGATCCGGATCGTCGTCGGGCACGGCGACGAGCAGCTGGCGATCGCCGCGGCCGATCCAGGCCACGGCGTGGCCATCGACCAGCACCACGCGGGCGCCGGCCACCCGGCTCGCTTTCAGCCCGCCGCCCCAGATCGGCCAGTCCACCAGCGCCCCGTAGGGATTGGCGGGATCGGTGGCCGCCAGCGTGACCGCGGCCGGCGCGGCGCCAGGATCGCGCTCGGCGCGCAGCAAGTCGACGGCGCCGGGCTCGGCGAACTGCGCGCCGCCAAGACCGGCCACGAAGTAGCCGCGCCGGACCCGTCCGGTGTCCTCGAGCCGCCGCAGCACCGGATAGATCGTGCTGAAGCCACCGGGCACCGGCTCGAGCGCGGTGACGTCGCGGGCGACGACGCCGTGGCGCGACAGCAGTTGCTGGGTGAGCGCCGCCGCCCACGCCGTCGGCGCGGCGCGTTCGGCAATCGCCACTGCGGCCCAGCGGCCCTCGGCCGACGGCGGGACCAGCCGCCGTGACCGGAAGCGCTGGGCGCGGGCCTCGCGCCGCGATCGCTCCGGGCTGGCGAGATAGGCGCGCAGCGGGTGCAGGGTGTCGTTGGTGACGAGCCCCTGCCACACCAGGTTCCACAGCGCGTCCACCGTCTCCTGCGGAAAGCCGCCGCCCGCGGCCTCGTGCAGCGGCCCGAAGAACGACGCGCCGCTCTTGTGCAGCCAGGCGAGCAGCCGGGCCTCGCGATCGGCGAGCCCGTCGCCGGCTGCCGGCGGCGCCAGCAGGCGCAAGTGGTCGGTGAGGTAGAGCGCGATCCGGCCGTCGCGTTCGCCGAGCGGCTCGACGCCGAGCCAGGTGACTTCGCCGGCCGAGACCAGGGTGTCGAGCAGCGCCGGCGTGTAGCCGGCGACACGCGACGGCAACAGCTCGCGCTCGAGCACCGAGGCGACCAGCGGCGCGCCCTGCAGCCGCTCGACGACGTCGAGCAGCGCGTCGAGTCCGGGTCGCGGGCGGATGAGGCCGTGCCACGCGACCAGGAATCGCCCGAGCACGTGGGGCTCGACCGGCTCGACTTCCTTGCGCAGCGCCGCCAGCGATCGCCGGCGCACGACCCGCAGCACGTCGGCATCGCACCACTCGCGGCCGTGGCCGCCGGGCCGGAACTCGCCTTCGACCACCCGCCCGGTGTCGGCCAGCTGCCGCAGCGTCTGCTCGACCACCGAGACGCCGATGCCGAATCGGCCGGCCGCCTCGACCGGGGTGAACGGGCCGTGCGTGCGAGCGTAGCGGCGGACGAGATCGGTGATCGCCTCGGGCGCCGGTTCGACCAGCGCTGCCGGCAGCCCGGCCGGCAGCGGCGTGCCGACGCCGTCGCGGTAGCGGGCCGCGTCCTCGACGGCGATGAGCCGCGGCTCGCCGGCAATCCGCACCGGCAGCGCCCGGCGCCGGGTGACGAGCTCATCCAGCGCGGCGGCGGCGACGCCGGCGACGCTGCGGGCCTCGATCTCGGCGACCGACAGATCGCCCAGACGCAGCAGCAGATCGTGGACGGCGTCGGTCGAGCGCGCGTGGTACTTCTCGGGCAGCTGCTGGGCATCGCGTTCGAGCGCGGCGAGCGCCGCCGGATCGACCAGCGTTCGCAGCTCGCCCTCGCCGATGAGGTCGGCCAGCTGCGCCTGATCCACCGACAGCGCGTGGGCCCGGCGCTCGGCCAGCGGCGCGTCGCCGTCGTAGAGGTAGTTGGCGACGTAGCCGAAGAGCAGCGACGCGGCGAACGGCGACGACTTCTGCACGTCCACCGTGTGCACGCGCACCGACCGGCTCCGCACCCGGGTCAGCAGGTCGACCAGCGCCGGCAGATCGAAGACGTCGCGCAGGCACTCGCGGTAGGTCTCGAGGATGATCGGGAACGACCCGAACCGGGCGGCCACGGCCAGCAGATCGGCGGCGCGTTTGCGCTGCTGCCACAGCGGCGCCCGCGCGCCAGGCCGGCGCTTGGGCAGGAGCAGCGCCCGGCCGGCGGCTTCGCGGAACCGGGCGGCGAACAGCGCCGTCGAGCCGAGTTGACGCACGACCAGCCGCTCGACGTCGTCGGGATCGGGGACGAGCAGCGCCGAATCGATCGGCGCGTCGCCCTCGGGCATGCGGATGACGAAGCCGTCGTCGCTCCACATCACCTCGGCGTCGAGGCCGCGCTCGTCGCGCAGCTGCGCCGTCACCGCCATCGCCCACGGGGCATGGACGCGGCTGCCGAACGGGGTCAGCACCGACAGCCGCCAGTCGCCGATCTCGTCCTGCGAACGCTCGATGAGGATCGTGCGGTCGTCAGGCACGACGCCGGTGGCCCGCTGCTGATCGTCGAGATACTGCAGCAGGTTGCCGGCGGCCAGCGGGTTCAGCCCATGGTCGGCGGTGAGCCGGGTCACGGCGTCGGCTGGCGCGGCGTGCCGCAATTCGCGCGTCAGCTTGCCGATCGCCTGGCCGAGTTCGATCGGGCGGCCGGGACCTTCGCCTTTCCAGAACGGCATCTTGCCCGGCTCGCCAGGCGCCGGCGACACCAGCACCCGGTCGTGAGTGATCTGCTCGATGCGCCAGCTCGAGGCGCCGAGCACGAACGTCTCGCCGGCGCGGGCCTCGAACACCATCTCCTCGTCGAGCTCGCCGACGCGGGCGCCGTCGCGCGAGCCGTCGGCGAGGAACACGCCGTAGAGGCCGCGGTCGGGAATGGTGCCGGCGTTCGTGATGGCCACCCGCTTGGCGCCCTGGCGCGCGGCGATCGTGCCGTTGACGCGGTCCCAGGTGACGCGCGGCCGCAGCTCGGCGAACTCGTCCGAGGGATACCGGCCCGACAGCATGTCGAGCACGCCCTCGAACACCCGGCGGCTGAGTTCGGCGAACGGCGCCGCGCCACGCACCGTGGCGTAGAGGTCGTCCACCGACCAGTGATCGACGGCGGTCATGGCGACGATCTGCTGGGCCAGCACGTCGAGCGGGTTGCGCGGGTAGCGCGACGGCTCGACCAGGCCTTTGGCCATCGCCCCGGTCACCGCCGCGCAGGCCAGCAGGTCGCCGCGGAACTTGGGGAAGATGACGCCCTCGCTCACCTCGTCGACGCGGTGGCCGGAGCGGCCGATCCGCTGCAGCCCGCTGGCCACTGACGGCGGCGCCTCGATCTGCACCACCAGGTCGATGGCGCCCATGTCGATGCCGAGTTCGAGCGACGAGGTCGCGACCAGCCCGCGCAGCCGCCCGGCCTTCAGCAGGTCCTCGATCTCGGTGCGCTGGGCCCGGGCCAGCGAGCCGTGGTGCGCGCGCACCAGCGACTCGCCGGCCAGTTCGTTCAGCGCCGCCGCCAGTCGTTCGGCCAGCCGCCGGCTGTTCACGAACAGCAGCGTCGAGCGATGGCTCCGGACGAGTTCGAGCAGACGCGGGTGGATCGACGTCCAGATCGTCTGCACCGGCGGCGCCTGCGCCGCCGGGCCGCTGGGCTGCTCGACCGGCTGGCCCACTTTGGCCATGTCGGCGATCGGCACGTCGACGGTGATCGCCAGCTTCTTCGGCTCGCGGGCGTCGACGACGGTCACCGGCCGGGCCGCGGCGGTCGTGGCGTCGGCGAACTCGGCGTGCAGCGCCGCCGCCGGCGCCGGCTCGCGCCGCCGGCGGGGGCCGGCGCGGCGCGCTTTGGCGGTGGCGGTGCCGCCCAGGAAGCGCGCGATCTCGTCGAGGTTGCGCTGCGTGGCCGACAGCCCGATGCGCTGGAGCGGCGCGGCCACCAGCCGTTCCAGCCGCTCGAGCGACAGCGCCATGTGCGCGCCGCGTTTGGTCGAGACGAGCGCGTGGATCTCGTCGACGATCACGGTGTCCACCGTGCGCAGCCGATCGCGGGCGTTCGAGGTGAGCAGCAGGAACAGCGATTCGGGCGTCGTGATCAGGATGTCGGCTGGATCACGCTGGAATCGCGTGCGTTCGGCCGTCGGCGTGTCGCCGGTGCGGATCGACATCGTCGGCACGTGACACCGGACCCCGGTGGCCGCGGCCAGGTGGGCGATGCCGGCCAGCGGCGCCCGCAGATTGCGCTCGACGTCTACCGCCAGCGCCTTGAGCGGCGACAGGTACAGCACGCGGCAGCGGGCGTCGCGATCGGGCAGCGGCGCGAACATCAGCCGGTCGAGACAGGCCAGAAACGCGGTCAGCGTCTTGCCGGTGCCGGTCGGCGCCAGGATGAGCGTCGAGTCGCCGCGCGCGATCGCCGGCCAACCCTGGCGCTGCGGCCGCGTCGGCGCCGCGAACGCCGACGCGAACCACGCCGCCACCGGCGGATGGAAGAGGCTGAGGACGTTGGCGGCCATCGGTCGTATAATGCTTCGGATGTTCGTACCGCCATCGGCGGTTCCGATGGGGCGCGCGCATGGGGAGGCCCGACACACGCGATGGGTGATGCAGCTGAAGGATTGATCGACGCCGACCTCCGCATCCAGGAACGGATGGAGGAGCTCGAACAGGAACGCAAGGCCGCCCGCAAGGCCGCGCCGACGAAGGACCCGGTCCAGGTGCGCGAGATCGAGTCGTGCCGGCTGGCCCGCATCGAACTGCAGCGCCAGTTCGAGGCCACGGCGCACCCCGCACGCCGCGAGCAGCTCACGGCGGCCGTCGCCGAGCTCGACCGGCGCATGAAGACCCTGGCGGTCTAGCAGCCCGGGCTGCCCGCACCGCCGCGGCCCGTCCCCCACGGGCCGCTCCCCGGTGGCGCCGCTACCGGCGCGCCGCTTCCGCTCTGAGCGCGTCGGCGAACGCGGTCGGCGAGGCCGGCCGCGCCCCTGGATCGCGTGCCAGCGCCTGCAGCACGGCCGCACGGAGTCCATCCGGCAGCTCGTCGGCGTGGCTGACGCGGCCCTCGGCGTGCGCGATCCCGATGTCCACGAACGACCCGGCGCCGAACGGCAGCCCGCCGGTCAGCATCTCGAAGGTCATCACGCCGAGACTGAACACATCGGCCCGGCCGTCGACGGTCTGCCCGCGCAATTGCTCCGGCGCCATGTAGGCCGGCGTCCCCACCACCGTCGCGCCCGCCGTCACCGTCCCGCCACCGCCGCCTTCGGCCGGCGCCAGCTTGGCCACCCCGAAGTCGAGCACTTTCGGTCCGCTGCCGTTCTCGGGCAGCAGGATGTTCTCGGGCTTGAGGTCGCGGTGGAGGACGCTGGCGTCGTGGGCGGCCTGCACGCCGGCGGCGACGCCGCCGATGAGGGCCACGACTTCGTCCACCGGCAGCACCGGCGTGCGGCGCAGGCGCTGCCGCAGATCCTCGCCGCGCACGAACTCCATCACGATGTAGGCGGCGCCGTCGGCGAAGGTGCCGTAGTCGAACACGGCGACGACCGCCGGATGCTGCAGCCGCGCCACCACCTGCGCCTCGCGCCGGAAGCGCACCCGGGCGTCGGGTGAGGCGAGCAGATCGGCCCGCACCACCTTCACCGCCACGTCGCGGTCGAGGCGCACGTCACGCGCTTTGAACACCGCGCCCATGCCGCCGCGACCAACCTGCGCGTCGACGCGGTACTTGCCGTCGACGATCGGCGGCAGCCCGGGGACCGGGACGAGCGCGGTGCCGTCGTCGGGACACGTCGCCCGCGCCAGCTCGACGCAGCGCTGACAGCGTGGGCAGACCCCCAGCGTCGGCTCGCCCGCGCCGAGGGTCGGCGCGGTGTCGAGCAGCGGGACCGGTCCGGTCGGCGTCGCCGCCCGCCGCCGCACCCGCGAGACGTCGAGGCTGAGCGCCATCTGGGCGGCGATCGCCGCCAGCAGCGCCCGGTCTTCGCGCGCGTACGGCTCGTCGGACTGCTTGGGTCCCAGCGCCAGGACGCCGGTGAGCGTCGGCTCGTTGGTGTTGCCCGACAGCAGCGGCACCAGCAAGGCGACGTTGGCCGCGGCCAGCCAGGCGCGGTCGTCGGTCGGGAGACGGGCGGCGCTGGACCGGTCGTCGTCGAGGAACACCTCGAAGGGCTCGCGCGACCAGCGCAGCACCGTGGACAGCCCGCCGCCGGCGGGCATCGGCGCCAGCCCGGCCGGACGCGAACCGATGGTCTCGAATCGCCCGGGCTGCACCTCGGCCAGCACCGCCACCGACTCGGGGTGCAGCGCCGAGTCGACGTGGTGGATCACCAGCGCCACCAGCTCGCTCGGATCGGTTTCGAACGGCAGCCGCCCGGCCAGCGACATCAGGATCTCGCGGGCGTCGTATTCGGCGCGGAAGAACCGCCGGTCGAGCCAGCGCTCGGCCCGCTCGCGGTACTTGCCGGCGAGCACCAGCAGGCCGATGCCCACCGCGTAGAAGAGCGGCCGCCCGGTGACGATCTCGGTGAGCGACAAGTCGCGTTGACGGACCAGCGACAGCACCAGCGGCACCGCCGGCAGCAGCGTGAGCAGGGTCAGCGTGCGCTGGGCGAGTGCGTACTGCAGGCTGCGCCGCAACACGTTGCGCGGGCTGAACACGTGCTTGACCGCCACCGCGTAGGGCAGGCCGAAGGCCGGCAGCAGCATCGTCAGGTTGAGGACCAGCGTGACCAGCCACGGCAGCTGCAGCGCCCGGCCGAACAGCAGCGCGCTGGCCAGCGGCACGCTTTCGGCGATGGCCCAGGCCAGCGCTCCGGGCACGCCGGTGTAGACGACGACCTGGATCCGGCGCCGTTCGTTCGGATCGGGATTGCGTTTGTAGCGGTCGAGGCCTTCGATCACGATCGCGGCGTTGGCCAGCACGGCGGCGACGAAGGTCGCCGACCAGATGAGCGGCCGGGCCGCGAACCACGCCAGCGGCGTCGCCAGCGGGGTGGCCCCGAGCAGGTAGAGCCCGGCCAGTCCGTTGGCCGCGAGCAACGGCGCGGCCAGCGCGGCGAGCGCCCAGGGCAACGCCGGCCACCGCTTCACGTGGACCGACGGTGAGGGAAAGTTGAGGACCGTCCAGGCGACGATCGGGAAGCCGAGCGGTGTCAGCAGCCAGTTGAAGAGCGTCAGCGGCTCGCGCACCAGGCTCGGCACCCAGGCTTCGCCGCCGGCGAGCTGACCACCGACCGCGACGTTGACGATCATCGTCAGCGTCATCAACGCCGCGACGTAGCCGCGGACCCGCAGCGCGACCAGCGCGGCCGCGGCCAGCAGCATCGCGGTGACATGGATGAGACCGCCCAGATGGCGCTCGAGCCACGGACCGACCGTCGCGTCCGCGACGTCGGGGAACCACCGCGGCGTGAGCGCCAGATCGACAGTGCCGCCGCCGCGTTCGACGGTGACGACGAACGGCCGCCGCACGTCGAGCCACCAGGCGGCGCGCCACACACCCAGCATCGCTTCCGGCGTGGCCGTCTCCAGCCCGCGCAGGTCGAGCCGCCCGCCGCGCGCGTCGGCCACTTCCGCCACGCGATCGCCGGGCCGCAAGCCGGCCGCGTCGGCGGGGCTGCCCGGCTGGACCTCGGCCACCAGGGGCGAGGCGGCACGCGACAGGTCGGGCGGGCGCGACAGCTTCAGCGACTGCGGGTCGGCGAGCGGCCCGGCCAGGGCGCCGGCCCGCAGGGTGAAGCCGGCGCCGGCCGGAAACGCCGCCGGTCGCACCACCAGCAGCTGCACGCTGACCGCCAGCGCGGCCAGCACGACGGCCACCCGGACGGCGGTGGTCAGGGCCGGCGAGGCGTCGGCGGCGCTGCGCGATGGGGCCACGTCACTCCCGCACGCCGGCCGGCGTCTCGACGCCGAACGGCGCGAGCAGCTCTGCCAGGCGCGCGCCGCCCGAATCGCGCAGATGGAACGGCAGCGGCGGGTGCGGGGCCGGGCGGGTCATGGCCTCGGCGATCGCCGTGACGTAGGCGTCGGCCATGTGGTCCAGCGTGTGATGGGCGCGCCAGAAGTCGCGGGCGGCGGCGCCGAGCCGGGCCCGGCGCTGACGGCTGCGGGCCAGCTGGTCGAGCGCGGCGCGCAGTCCGGTCGCCTCGTCGAGGATCGGCACGGCCACCGCCACGGGATGCGCCTGGGTGCCCTGCCAGCCGCGCGGGTGCACCACCGGCACGTCGGCCTGATGCGCCAGGTCGGTGATCACCGTGGCCCGGCCGGCGGCGACGGCGCGCAGCCACGAGGCCGAGGTCTCGCCGTTGGTCGGCCAGCGCAGGCAGGCGCAGATGTCGGCCGCCTGCAGGTGCGCGGCCAGCTCGGCGTCGGGCACGAAGCCGGTGAAATGCACGCGGTCGGCGATGCCGTGCGCGGCGGCGTCCTCGGCGACGTCGTAGTGCAGCGCCGGCGTGCCGACCAGCAGCAGGTGCAGGTCGGGGTGATCGGGGATGAGCGACGTGACCGCGTCGAGCACCTGCGGCAGGCGCTTCTCGGGGGTGAGCCCGCCGAAGGCGCCAATCACCAGATGGTGGGCGGCCAGGCCGTGCCGGGCGCGAACCTCGGCGGCGGTGACTGGCCCGGGGACGGCCATCGGATCGGCCACGCCCATCGGAATGGCCCGCACCGGCGTCTCATGCACGTCGCTCAGGTGACGGGCCAGCACCGGGCTGTGCACGACCGCCAGGCGGGCCGCCTTCAGCACCAGGTGCACGTGCGGCCAATGGCCGAAGAGGGTGCCGCCGAGCCCTTCGGCGATCAGCCGGCCGATGTCGGGCGGCGCATCAGGATGGTTGGCGGCGAACTCGGCCAGGTAGTCGTCGCGGCGCGGAATCCAGTGGCCGAGCAGGGCCTGCGCCCGCGCCTGGTGCACCTGGGCGTCGTGGAGGACGACCAGCCCCGGGTAGCGGAACAGGTACCCCCACATGTAGCTGTGGCAGTACGCGTTGCCGAGCTGGTAGACCACCAGGTCGTACGGCTGCCGGCGGTGGCGCCACACGAAGTCGTGCGCGCCGGCCACTCCGGCGGCCGGATCGGGACCCTGGAGCGGGTCCACGTAGACGTCCACGGTGAGCCCGCGCGCCCGCAAGTACGGCAGGACCTCGGCCGAGTAGGCGGCGATGCCCGACGAGGACGGCGGCATCGGGGTGAACCACGCGATCCGCGGGGCGAAGCCGGCCGCCGCCATGTCCAGTGGTGGCGCTGTCATCGCCTTCCGCCCACAACTGCTCGTGGGTAGGGCGTTTGACTGTGCCCGCCGTGGTTGACTACCATCTACCGACTCTTGGGAAATCCTTCACAAGCGTCCTTGGCCAGCAATTCTGGCCGCATGCGCGGCTGACGACAGGACGGATATGGAAGGCTGGGGCGGCATCGCCATCATGGTCGCGATCGGCCTGGGGTTCGGGGTGGTGTCGGTCATCCTCTCCTACTTCCTCGGCCCGCGGCATCCTACACCTGAAAAACTCGCGCCCTACGAGTGTGGCATGCCGCCGGTCGGCGATGCCCGCGAACGGCAGTCGGTCAAGTTCTACCTGATCGCGATGATCTTCCTGCTGTTCGACATCGAGGTGGCGTTCCTCGGCCCGTGGGCCATGGCGCTGCGCGACCTCGGCTGGCCCGGGTTCGTGCAGATCCTGGTGTTCTTCGTCATCCTCGCGGTGGCGTTCGTGTACGTCTGGCGTAAGGGCGTGCTCGACTGGGGGCCGGAAAGCGACCCCGATTACGTCCGCCCGCCGCGGCCGGGTCCTGCCGTCGTGAAGAGATACAGCTATGGGACTCGAGACTGATCTCCCGGAGATCCCGGTGCTCACCACCTCGCTCGAGAAGGTGGTGCAGTGGAGCCGGCGGTCCGCGATCTGGCCCGTCACGTTCGGCCTGGCCTGCTGCGCCATCGAGATGATGGCGATGGCCTCGAGCCGCTACGACATCTCGCGCTTCGGCGCCGAGGTGTTCCGCGGTTCGCCGCGTCAATCCGACCTGATGATCATCGCCGGCCGGCTGTCGCGCAAGATGGCCCCGGCGCTGCGCCGCATCTACGACCAGATGCCCGAGCCCAAGTGGGTGATCTCGATGGGGGCGTGCGCGTCGTGTGGCGGCGTGTTCGACAACTACTCCATCGTGCAGGGTTCGGATCAGGTCGTGCCGATCGACGTCTACATCCCCGGCTGCCCGCCGCGGCCGGAAGCGGTGCTCTACGGCATCGTGATGCTGCAGAAGAAGATCGACGCCTCGAAGATGTAGCGGTTGCCGATGGACACCCAGGCTCTCATCGATCAGTTGCAGACCCTCGTGCCGGGGGCCGAGCTCTCGGCCGCCCCAGGCGCCGACGACGCCGTCACGCCCGGCCTGTGGGTGTCGGCCGCGCACATCGTGCCGATCTGCCGCGCGCTGCGCGACACCCCGGGCCTCGAGTTCGTCGCGTTCTCGAACGTCACGACCGTCGACCACCACCCGCGGCGCACGCCGCGGTTCGACGTGGTCTACCACCTGGTGTCGCCGCACCGGCGGACGCGGATCCGGCTCAAGGTGGCGCTCGGGCTCGACCAGCCGATTGCCTCGCTGACCCCGGTGTTCCCCGGTGCCGGCTGGCCGGAACGCGAGATCTACGACCTGTTCGGCATCGTCTTCGAGGGCCACGAGGATCTGCGCCGCCTGATGATGACCGAGGACTGGGAAGGCCACCCGCTGCGCAAGGACTACCCGGTGCAGGTGCGCAAGGACGCCCAGACCTACATGCCGCTCCAGGTGACGGCCGAGGAGTTCCGGGCCAACATGGAGCGCGACCGCTACTCGCGGACGCGGCCGAAGTGACCGTGGCGACGAGCGAAGCCGCCCGCCGGACGAAGGTGGCCGACGGACTGCGGGCGGCGGCGGCCACCCACGAGCGGCTCGCCGCCGGTCCCACGGTCGACGCCGTCGCGGCCGCAGCGGCGGCCATCGTCACGTCGCTCGGCGCTGGCGGCACCGTGCTGGTGTTCGGCAACGGCGGCAGCGCCGCCGACGCCCAGCACGTCGTCGCCGAGCTGGTCGGGCGGTTCGTCAAGAACCGGCGGGCGTGGCCGGCGGTGGCCCTGACCACCGACACCAGCATCCTCACCGCGATCGGCAACGATTTCGGCTTCGACCAGGTGTTCGCCCGGCAGATCGAGGCGCTCGGCCGGCCCGGCGACGTCGCCGTCGGCATCACCACCAGCGGCGACTCGCCCAACGTGCTGCGCGGCCTCGAAGCGGCGCGGGCCCGCGGCCTGGTCACGGTGGCGCTCACCGGCCGATCGGGCGGCGCCGCCGGCACCGCTCGCCGAGATCCACCTGAACGTGCCCGAGACGATGACCGCGCGGATCCAGGAGGCGCACATGACGATGCTGCACCTGGTGTGCGAGCTGGTCGACGACGAGCTGGAAGGTTAGGCGGATGGCTGAAGTACGCACCGAGACGATGACCGTCAACATGGGGCCGCAGCACCCCAGCACGCACGGCGTGCTGCGGCTGGTGCTGGAGCTCGACGGCGAGACCGTGGTCTCGGTGTCGCCGACCATCGGCTTCCTGCACACCGGCATCGAGAAGACCGCCGAGCAGAAGAAGTGGCAGCAGGTGATCCCGCTGGTCGAGCGCATGGACTACCTGGGCGCGCAGTCGAACAGCCTCGCCTACTGCCTGTCGGTGGAGAAGCTGCTCGGCATCGACGTGCCGCAGCGGGTCAAGGACATCCGCGTGCTGATCGCCGAGCTGCAGCGGATCAGCAGCCACCTGGTGTGGTTCGGCACCCACGCCATGGAGATCGGCGCGATCACCGGGATGCTCTACGCGTTCCGTGAGCGCGAGATCGTCATGAACCTGAACGAGATGCTGGCCGGGTTCCGCTTCTTCCCGAGCTACATCCGGGTCGGCGGCCTGCGCGAAGACATCCCGCGCGGGTTCAAGGAGGCGGTCTCGGCGTTCCTCGATCGCTTCCCGGGCAAGCTCGACGAGTACGAGACGCTCATCACCAAGAACCCGATCTGGCTCGACCGCACCCGCGGCGTCGGCACCATCACCCTGGCCGACTGCAACGCCTGGGGGCTGTTCGGGCCGATCGCCCGCGCCGCCGGCGGTGACTACGACGTCCGCCGCGCCTTCCCCTATTCGGGCTACGAGACCTACAAGTTCGACGTCATCGGCGCCAGCAACGGCGACGTCTACGACCGCTACATCACCCGCGTCGCCGAGATGCGGGAGTGCGTGAAGATCTGCCGTCAGGCGCTCGAACGGATCGCGCCGGTCGGCGACTGGCAGGTGGCCGACCGCAAGATCGCCCCGCCGCCCAAGGACGAGGTCTACACCGAGATGGAGGCGCTGATTCAGCACTTCCTGATCTACTCGCAGGGCTTCACCGTGCCGGCCGGCGACGTCTACGTGCCGATCGAGGGGCCGCGCGGCGAGCACGGCTGCTACGTGGTCTCGGACGGCACCAACCGGCCGTGGCGCGTGCACATGCGCTCGCCCGGGCTGATGGCCAGCCAGGCGCTGCACAAGTTCATCGTCGGCGGGATGATCGCCGACGTGATTGCGGTGATCGGGTCGCTCGACGTGGTCATGGGAGACGTGGATCGATGAGTTTTCATCCCGCGATGCCGTACGGCACCGAGCGCTGGCATCGCTCGGAGCGCCAGACGCTGCCGGAAGGGCCCGAGTTCGTCTTCACGCCGGAACGGCGCGCCGAGTTCGAGCGGCTGGCGGCGATGTATCCGCCCGAGCACCGGCGGTCGTCGGTGCTCTACGCGCTCTACCTGGCCCAGGATCAGCAGGGCTACATCACCGGCAACGCCGCCCGGCACGTCGCCGAAGTGGTCGGCATCACCACCGCCGATGTCGAGGACGTCGTCAGCTACTACGTGATGTTCCACCGCAACCCGGTCGGGCAAGTACGTCCTGCAGGTGTGCACGACGCTGTCGTGCGCGCTGGCCGGGGCCGAGCGGGTGGTCGAGCGGATGAGCGAGATCCTCGGCGTCAAGCCCGGTGAGACCGACGCCTCGGGCCTGTTCACGATCATGCCGATGGAGTGCCTTGGCGCCTGCGACAAGGCGCCGGTGGTGATGGTCAACAACGTCCATTGGCACGAGTGTCTGGCGCCCGAACAGGTCCCGGCGTTCCTCGACGGCATGCGCAAGGACGGCCTCGGCGCGCTGAACGGCTGCCACCTCGACGTCGAACACCGCAGCGACGCGGCGGGGAAGTCGACCGTGCCGGTGCAGCCGCCGTCGGTCAACGGCTACGAGCCGGTGCTCACCAGATACGCCTTCACGCCCGGCGGCAACACCCTCGACCACTACCTCGCGCACCAGCAGGGCTACCAGGGACTGAAGAAGGCCCTGGCGATGACCCCGGATCAGGTCATCGAGCAGGTCAAGGCGTCGGGGCTGCGCGGCCGCGGCGGCGCCGGCTTCCCGACCGGGCTGAAGTGGCAGTTCGTCGACAAGAAGTCGCCCAAGCCGAAGTACATCGTCTGCAACGCCGACGAGAGCGAGCCGGGCACCTTCAAGGACCACCTGCTGATGGAGCGCAACCCGCACCTGCTGGTCGAGGGCTGCCTCATCGGCTGCCACGCCATCGGCGCCAAGGTCGCCTACATCTACATCCGCGGCGAGTTCTACCACCTGTTCCCGGTGCTGCAGAAGGCCATCGACGACGCCCGGGCCGCCGGCTACGTCGGCGCCAACATCCTCGGCACCGGCTTCGACTGCGAGGTCTACCTGCACCGCGGCGCCGGCGCCTACGAGGCCGGCGAGGAAACCGCGCTGCTCGACTCGCTCGAAGGCAAGCGGGCCCAGCCGCGCTTCAAGCCGCCGTTCCCGGCGGTGGCCGGCCTGTGGGGCTGCCCGACCGCGGTCAACAACGTCGAGACGCTGTGCAACGTGCCGCTGGTGATGACCCGCGGCCCCGAGTGGTTCGCGGCGCTCGGCCCCGAGAAGAACGGCGGGCCGAAGCTGTTCTGCGTCAGCGGCCAGGTCAAGCGCCCGGGCGTCTTCGAGGCGCCGATGAAGGTCAGCCTGCGCGAGCTCATCGACGACTACGCCGGCGGCATGCGCGACGGCCACACGATGAAGGCGGTGATCCCCGGCGGCTCGTCGGTGCCGATCCTGCTGCCCGACCAGATCGACATCCCGGCCAGTTTCGACGCCGTCCAGCAGGCCGGCTCGCTGCTCGGCTCGGCCGCCATCATGGTGCTCGACGACACCGTCGACATGGTGTGGCTGGCCGAGAACCTGCTGCACTTCTACCGCCACGAGTCGTGCGGCAAGTGCACGCCGTGCCGCGAGGGCACCGACTGGCTGTACAAGCTGCTGCACCGCATGCTGAACGGCGAAGGCTCGACTCGCGACATCACGCTGCTCAAGAGCGTGGCCGACCAGATCAACGGCAAGACGCTGTGCGCGTTCGGCGACGCGGCGGCGACGCCGGTGCTGACCACGCTCAAGCTGTTCAAGCACGAGTACGAGGTCTACGCCCGGGGTGAGCGGCCGGCGGCGGCCGACTACCGTGCGTCGCAGCCCACGGGCGCGCATCACTAGAGGCCGACCGACGCCATGATCGACTGGGCTTTCTCGCTGTTTCGTCCGCCGAACAACTGGTGGGTGGCGTATGCCGCCCTGGTCGGCGGCCTGTTCCTCGCGCTGCAGATCTCGGCGGCGGTCATGGTCTACGCCGAGCGCAAGGTGGCGGCGCTGATGCAGCAGCGCTACGGCCCGTGGCTGGTCGGTCCCAAGGGCCTGCTGCAGCCGATCGCCGACATCGTCAAGCTGTTCTTCAAGGAAGAACTGCAGCCCAAGGCTGCCGACGCGCTGCTGTTCTCGCTGGCGCCGATCATCTCGGTGGCGGCCTGCTTCATCGCCTTCGCGCCGGTGCCGTTCGGGGCGACGACGACGCTGTTCGGCTGGCTCGACGAGCCGATGGCGCTGCAGGTCGCCGACCTCAACGTCGGCGTGCTGTTCGTCTTCGCCATCTCCTCGATGGGCGTCTACGGCATCGTGCTGGCCGGCTGGGCCAGCAACTCCAAGTACTCGCTGCTCGGCGGGCTGCGCAGCTCGGCGCAGATGATCAGCTACGAGCTGGCCTACGGCATGGCCCTGGCCACCGTGGTGCTGCTGGCCGGGTCGATGTCGTTCCGCGAGATCGTCGACGCCCAGACCGGCTACTACTTCGGGCTCGTCCCGCGCTGGAACGTGTTCGTGATGTTCCCGTGCGGACTGATCGCGTTCCTGCTGCTGTTCACCGCCGGAGTCGCCGAGACCAACCGCGCGCCGTTCGACTTCCCGGAAGCGGAGCAGGAACTGGTCGCCGGCTATCACACCGAGTACAGCTCGATGCGCTTCGCCATGTTCTTCATGGCCGAGTACATCAACATGGTCACGGTGTCGGCGGTGGCGGTGAACCTGTTCCTCGGCGGCTGGCACGGTCCGCTCATTCCCGAGGCCTACGGCTGGCTCTGGTTCCTGATCAAGCTGTCGGTGCTGCTCTTCATCTACCTGTGGCTGCGCTGGACGCTGCCTCGGTTCCGCTACGACCAGCTGATGACCTTGGGGTGGAAGGTGCTGCTGCCGGTGGCCACGGTCAACCTGCTGGCGACGGCGGCGGGGGTGATCTACTTTGGCCTTTGATCTGCTGCTCTTCTACCTGTTCGCGGCAGTGACCGTCGGCGGTGCGCTGCTGGTGGTCGGGCAGCGCAACCCGATCTACAGCGTGGTCGCGATCGTCGGGTCGTTCTTCGGCCTGTCGGGGCTCTACGTGCTGCTCGAGGCGCCGTTCGTCGCGGTGGTGCAGATCATCATCTACGCCGGCGCCATCATGGTGCTGTTCCTGTTCACGGTGATGCTGCTCAACGCGCCGCGCGAGGACGGCGCCGAGTGGGATCGGACCCATCCCTACTATCGACCGGGCCCGACCCGCATCGGCGGCGTGCTCGCGGTGGTGCTGCTCGGGCAGCTGGTGTGGGCGTTCTCGCGGCTCGGCAACTTGAGCGACGGCATCGGCGACGCCCAGCCGGCGGCGTCGAGCGTGCGGCTGCTCGGCCGGGTGCTGTTCACCGACTACATGTTCGCCTTCGAAGTCACCTCCATCCTCATCATCGCGGCGATGGTCGGCGCGGTCGTGCTGGCCGGAAAGAAGGGGAGCTAGACCATGGTCCCCATCGGCCACTACCTGATTCTCTCGGCGCTGCTGTTCGCCATCGGCACCGCCGGCGTGTTCCTGCGCCGCAACGTCATCACCCTGCTGCTCTCCATCGAGATCATGCTGAACGCCGTGAACCTGACGTTCGTGGCGTTCGGCCGTCAGTTCGGCACCGTCGACGGCCAGATCATCACCTTCTTCGTGATGACGGTGGCCGCGGCCGAAGCCGCCGTCGGCCTGGCGATCGTCATCGCCCTCTTCCGCCATCGGGAATCGCTCAGCCCCGAGGCGTTCACGAACCTCAAGTGGTGACGCCGTGCTCGCGCTGATTCCGCTGCTTCCGTTCCTCGGCTTCCTGGTCAACGCCAGCGTCGGCCGCCGTCTGTCCAAGACGGTGTCGGGCGGACTGGCCAGCGCGGTGATGCTGGCGGCGTTCGCCGTTGCCGTGCTGCAGGTCATGTCGCTGGCCGGCCTGCCGGCCGATGGCCGCGAGATCAGCCAGACGGTGTTCACCTGGATCCAGTCGGGCGACTTCACGCTCGACCTGGCCCTCAGGCTCGACCCGCTGTCGGCGCTGATGATCCTGGTCATCACCGGCATCGGCTCGCTGATCCACATCTACTCGACGGCCTACATGCACGAGGAGACCGACGCCGACTACGCGCGCTTCTTCTCCTACCTGAACCTGTTCGTCTTCTTCATGCTCGTGCTGGTGCTCGGCGCGAACTTCCTGGTGATGTTCGTCGGCTGGGAGGGCGTCGGGCTGTGCTCGTACCTGCTGATCGGCTTCTACTACGTGAAGAAGTCGGCCGGCGACGCCAGCAAGAAGGCGTTCATCGTCAACCGCATCGGCGACTACGCCTTCATCCTCGGCGCCTTGCTGGCGTTCGTCACCTTCGGCACGCTCGACTTCCAGCTGATCGCCGCCAAGGCGACGCCGATGGCGCCCGAGGTGGCCTTCGGGACGCCTCAGCCTGATCACCCTGCTGATGTTCATCGGCGCCACCGGCAAGTCGGCGCAGATCCCGCTCTACACCTGGCTGCCCGACGCGATGGAGGGGCCGACGCCGGTCTCGGCGCTGATCCACGCCGCCACCATGGTCACCGCCGGCGTCTACATGATCGGCCGCAACGCCGTGCTGTTCGAGCACGCGCCGATCACGCTCGGCATCGTCGCCGCGGTCGGCGCCGCCACGGCGCTGTTCGCCGGCACCATCGGCCTGGTGCAGAACGACATCAAGCGGGTGCTGGCCTACTCGACGGTGTCGCAGCTCGGCTACATGTTCCTGGCGATGGGCGTCGGCGCGTTCGGCGCCGGGATGTTCCACCTCTACACCCACGCCTTCTTCAAGGCCTGCCTGTTCCTCGGCTCGGGCGCGGTGATTCACGCGCTGCACGGCGAGCAGGACATCCGCAACATGGGCGGGCTGAAGAAGGCACCTGCCGATCACCTACTGGACGTTCCTGGTCGCCTCGCTGGCGATCGCCGGCGTGCCGCTGCTGGCCGGCTTCTTCTCGAAGGACGAGATCCTGTTCGAGACCTTCCGCCATGGCCACACCTGGCTGTGGGTGGTCGGCGCGCTCACCTCGCTCCTGACCGCCACCTACATGTTCCGGCTGGTGTTCCTGACCTTCCACGGCGAGCGCCGCCCGCCTTCGCCCGCTCACGAACAGGAGCACGCGGGCTTCGGCGCGGCTTCGCCCGCGCCCGATCACGGACACGCGGGCTCGGGCGGTCACTCGGCACATGCGCATGAGCACGCTGGACATCTTCACGATGCCCCGCCGGCGATGGCGGTCGCGCTCATCGTCCTCGCGCTCGGCTCGGTGCTGGCCGGCTACCTCGGGGTGCCGCACGCGCTGGGCGGACACAACGCGCTCGGCGAGTGGCTGCACCCGGCGTTCGTCGCCACCCCGAAGGCGCTGGCCGAGTGCAATGTCCCGGTGGCGCTGCCCGGCGCGCCGGCCGGCATGACCCTGGCGGAATGTGCGCCGGGCGACGCGGTGCCGGCGCTGGCGTCGTCGGCGCAGGTGGCGGGGGAGCGGGCGCTGTCCGCGTCCCAGCCGACCCCGGCGCCCGGCGGCCTCGACGTCGGCGTCGCGAACGAGGCCGAAGAATCCGGCCACGACGAGACCGCGCTCGAGCTCACGCTGATGGCCGTGTCGTCGCTCATCGCGCTCGTCGGCATCGGCCTGGCGGCATTCCTGTGGATCAGGAACCCGCAGATTCCGGCGACGCTGGCCGCGCAGTTCCCGGGCCTGCACCGGCTGCTGCTGAACAAGTACTACGTCGACGAGATCTACGACGCGGCGATCGTCCAGCCGATGCAGCGCGCCTCCACCGAGGGGCTGTGGCAGGGTCTGGACGTCAAGGTGGTGGACGGCGCGGTGAACCTCGCCGGGTATCTGGTGGCCGGCGTGAGCGCGGTGCTGCGGCTGACGCAGACCGGCTCGGTGCGCAGCTATGCGGCATCCACGTTCGTGGGCGTCGTGCTCGTGCTCGGCTACTACCTCTGGAGATAATGTGACTGGCCTGCCGATCCTGACGCTGCTCGTGGCGCTGCCCCTGCTCGGCGCGCTGCTGCTGCTCGCGCTCCCCAATCGCGACGGCGCCAAGGATGACACCGTCCGCTGGATCGCCCTGGGCGTGTCGCTGCTGACGTTCCTGCTGTCGCTGGGGCTGTGGGCCGGGTTCGACGCCGCGGCGACCGCGCCGGCGTTCCAGGCAGTGGAGCGCCACGCCTGGATCCCGACCTTCGGCATCGACTACTACGTCGGCATCGACGGCATCAGCCTGATGCTGCTGGTGCTCACCACCTTCCTCACGCCGATTGCGCTGCTCACGTCGTGGCAGGGTATCCACGACCGGGTGACGGCTTCTCGATCTTCATGCTGCTGCTCGAGGCGGCGATGATCGGCGTGTTCATCTCGCTCGATCTGTTCCTGTTCTACGTGTTCTGGGACTTCATGCTGATCCCGATGTACTTCCTGATCGGGATCTGGGGCTACGACCAGCGCATCTACGCGTCGATCAAGTTCCTGCTCTACACGATGGCGGGCAGCGTGCTGATGCTGATCGCGATCATCGGCGTCGCCTGGCTGCACCAGCAGGCCACCGGCCAGTACAGCTTCGACCTGCTGAAGCTCTACGAGCTACGGGTGCCCGAGACGCTGCAGTACTGGTTCTTCCTGGCTTTCGCCGTCGCCTTCGCGATCAAGGTGCCGCTGTTCCCGTTCCACACCTGGCTGCCCGACGCCCACGTCCAGGCGCCGACGCCGGGCTCGGTCATCCTCGCCGGCGTGCTGCTGAAGATGGGCGGCTACGGCCTCATCCGCTTCGCCTTCCCGCTGTTCCCGGAGGCGGCGCTGGCCTTCGCGCCGGTGCTGGCGACGCTGGCGGTGATCGCCATCGTCTACGGCGCGCTGGTGGCGATGGTGCAGCCCGACATGAAGAAGCTGGTCGCGTATTCGTCGGTCAGCCACATGGGCTTCGTGGTGCTGGGCATCGCCGCGATGAACGTGCAGGGGGTGCAGGGCGCCACCTACCAGATGCTGGCGCACGGCGTCAGCACCGGCGGGCTGTTCGCCGTGGTCGGCATGCTGTCGGACCGGCGCCACACCCGGCTGATCAGCGAGTTCGGCGGCCTGAAGAGCGTGATGCCGCGGCTGACCGCGGCCTTCCTCATCATCACCCTGGCGTCGGTCGGCCTGCCCGGGCATGAACGGGTTCATCGGCGAGTTCCTGATCATGCTCGGCGCCTTCCGCTGGGATCCGCGCTTCGTCGTCGTCGCCGGCCTGGGCGTGATCCTGTCGGCGGTCTACATGCTGTGGATGTTCCAGCGGGTCTACTACGGGCCGATCACCAACCCCGAGAACAGCCACTTGAAGGACCTCAGCGTGCGCGAGTGGGCGGTCGTCGGCCGCTATGCGCGATGTCGATCGTGATGGGCGTCGCGCCCAACCTGTTCCTGGAGCCGATGGAGCCGGCGGTGACGCGCATCGTCCAGCGGCTCGAAGCGCGCGAGCCGATGCGGGTCGATGCCGGCTGGCGGCGGTGGTTCCAGACCGCCCCTGACACCGCCGTGGCCGCCACCAGCGCCGTCGAGGCCAAGTGATGTTCAACAGCGCCTTCGACGCCGTCGTCCCGGTCATCTGCGTCGCGCTGGCCGGGCTGTTCGCCCTGCTCGCCGAGGCGTTCCGCGAGAAGGGCGAGCGGATGCCGATCGGCGGGCTGGCCATCATCGGCCTGGTCGGCGCCGGCGTCGCCTCGGTGCTGCTGTGGGACCGCAACGCCACCAGCTTCGGCGTCGTCACCGCCGACAACTTCGCGCTGTTCGTCAACCTGGTGCTGGTCGTCATCGGCATCCTCACCGTGGTGTTCTCGTCGCAGACGCTCGAACGCGACGGCTTGCCCGTGGGGGAGTACTACGCGCTGCTGCTCTTCGCCATCGTCGGCATGATGCTGATGGCCCAGGCCACCGACCTGCTGCTGGTGTTCCTGGCCCTCGAGACGATGTCGATCGCCGTCTACGTCCTGACCGGCCTGCGCCGCGATCAGCCCAACGCCATCGAGGCGGCCTTCAAGTACTTCCTGCTCGGCGCCTTCGCCAGTTCGTTCTTCCTCTACGGCATCGCCTTCATCTACGGCGTCACCGGCACCACCCACCTCGAACGGGCCGGCGCCGCGATTGCCGCGCAGTCGATGGCCGGCAACCCGATGCTGCTGATGGCGATCGGCCTGCTCGTGGTCGGCTTCGCCTTCAAGGTGGCGGCGGTGCCGTTCCACATGTGGTCGCCCGACGCCTACGAAGGCGCGCCGGCGCGTGATCACGGGCTTCATGTCCACCGGCGTGAAGGCGGCGGCGGTGGCGGCGTTCGCCCGGCTGTTCCTGTCGACGCTCGAGCCCGATGGTCGCCGACTGGACGCCGGTCCTGTGGGCGATCGCCGCGGCGACGATGGTGGTCGGCACCGTGGTCGGCGTGTCGCAGACCAACCTGAAGCGCATGCTCGCCTATTCGAGCATCGCCCACGGCGGCTACCTGCTGGTGGCGATCATCGCCGCCAACGACGTCGGCAAGGCGTCGCTGCTGTTCTACCTGGCGGCCTACGCCGTCACCAACGTCGGCGCCTTCGGCGATCATCGCCCTGCTCGGCTCGCGCCATCAGGGCAACGACGAACTGCGCGACTACGCCGGCCTGGCCAGGTCGCATCCGGCGCTGGCGGCGCTGATGACCATCTTCCTGCTGTCGCTCGGCGGCTTCCCGCCGACCGCCGGCTTCATCGCCAAGTGGTACACCTTCACCGCGGCTGTCGGTGCCGGCTACTACGGCCTGGCGATCATCGGCGTGCTGTCGAGCGTGGTGTCGGTCTACTTCTACCTGCGCATCGTGGTGATGATGTACATGTCCGAGCGCGACGCCCGCCCGGTGCCGCCGCCGATCTCCGGTATCGCGATGGGCGGACTCATCGCGTCGGTCGTCGCCGTGCTGTGGCTCGGCGTGCTGCCGGCCCCGGTGATCGCTTGGGCGGAACGATCGATTTCGACGATCTTCTAGCGGGGCTCGGGTCCCGGGATTCGGGGCTCGGGCTGCTTCTCGGCGATGGTCGCCGTGACACAATCGGCGGCCCAGCCTCGTTTTTGAGATCTGGGCGCCGCTACGCGACACGCCTTGGCCGGCACATCCCAGGTGTTGCAGAACTTTCCATATTGACTCGCGGGGGGGGGGGGTACGGCACACTCCGTCACCTTCGCGGCACAGCCTCCGCGGCAGCCGCCACGCCCCGAGGCACCCTAATGGTCACTCGCCCCCTGCTTCGACAGCGCAAGACGCGCCGACTGGCCTCCATCTTGCTCGTACCGTTTCTGGTGTGTCTTGTGGCCGATACCGCCCGCGCACAGGAGTATCGGACGGTAGACATCGAGGGCGCGCGGTGGACGTTCTTGGCCGACATCAACGACGCCGGCGCTATGGTCGGTGCGTATACCGATCAAGAGGGAGCGACACATGGCTTCGTGCTGAACGACGGTCAGCCGACCGTCTTGGACTATCCAGGCGCCATTGCAACACAACCATTCGGCATCAACAACAACGGCGACATCGTCGGCTACGCGACCTTCAGCGACCCGAACGGAGTCCAGCAAGAACGTGCCTTTCGCTGGAATCAGGGCGTGTTCTCATCGGTCGCCACTCCAGGTCTGCGGAGCGGTGCCTTCGATATCAACGACGCCGGTGTGATCGTCGGTTTCTATGAAGCTGGACAGCAGTTCGCGGGATTCATCACCAGGCCCGGACAGCCATCGCAGGGCGTGCCGTTCCCGGGCCTCGGCGGCTACTTCTCCAGCGTCAGCAACGCCGAGGTGGCTGTCGGCGGCTATACCGACGAAGCGTTCATGCCGGGCTCCGTCCGCTACGCGAACGGGGTCATGAGTGTCATCGATCTGACCGCGACCGGGATCAGCGACTGCGCCGTGCCTTCGGTATCCGCGATCAGCAACACCGGCTCATATTCCGGCTTGTGTCTCAACAACGCACCAGACGGAAGCTATCACGCGTTCGCGGTGATTGGGGGACGCTTCGAGCGCGTCGCCTATCCGGGCGCCTTCGCGACCGGCCCGGGCGGCATCAATGCGTCGGGAACCGTTGTCGGGAGCTATATAGTCTACGACCCGTTGACGTTGGAACTGCGCTATCACGGCTTCGTGTCGCGCCGTGTCGAGCTGCTGGACCCGCTGCCCGACCTCAGGCGCGAGAACGCGATCACGCAAGACTTCGAGCTCTTGGGGACCGAAGGCCGCCTGGTCCAGGGCGTTGCGGCAGACGGAGTTGCGAGGGTCGTCGTTCGCATCCCGGCGGCCAGCCCAGGGCTACAGTTTACCGTGCGGTTGCTGAACGATGCCGAGCCCCACGCGCCGAGCACATCCGACCTGGAGGACGGGGAGATCAGCTCCATCCTCGCGCAAGCCAGCGGCGGAAACCTGATCGTCACGAACGCCGAATCCACTGCGGCGGGGGACTTCGCTTTCGTGGTCTATCGCTCACCTGCGGATTTTCCTCGGGCAGGTGGGCAGGACGAAACCAAGGCGAAGCGTCAGGTGTTTCTCGAGATCCAGGCGCAGGGCGAGGCCCCGTACACCCAGGCCGTCGAGGTCATCCGACCGCCAGTCTTCCTGGTCCATGGTCTGTGGTCGGACCCCCGGTCGTGGGACACTTTCTCGCCCCTGTCGACCGGTGTCGACGGACGGTTCGTCACCGGCCGCGCGGACTACTCGGCGCGGGTTGCGGTCACCTCGAGCGTCCCAGCTTTCAGCGCGGACAAGTTGGCTCGCGTGAACGGCAACTCCCTCGGCTTCAGGTACAACGCCACCACTGTTGACGAGCAGATGAAGATACTGATCGACCGGCTAAGAACGGGTGACACTCCCACTGGCGTCTCGGTCGCGGCTGTTCAAGCTGACGTAGTCGGTCACAGCATGGGCGGCGCAATTGCGCGCACGTTGGCTACTCTCTCCGATTACCTGGAGCCACAGACGTTCGGCGCGGGTCGTGTTCACAAGCTCGTCACAATCGACACCCCGCATCTCGGATCCCCAATCGCCACAAGACTGCTGGCAGCCGAGAACAGTTGCCTCAGGGAGCTTCTGACAGCTCAGCCCGAAGTCTTCGGCATCAATCTCTTCACGATTAACAACTTCGCGCTCGCGCAGGCGACCCTCGCTGGTGGCGCCGTCGCCGACGGCGCGATCGGGGATCTTGCCGACCTGCCGCTGAGCCCAGCCCTGCAGCGGCTTACCACGCACGCGCTTAAGCCACTTCCCACCGCCTTCATTGCCGGTCGGTACGAGCAGTGGTCAAGTCTCGATTCGTCATTGCCGTTCGGACGCTCGGCACAGATCAGACGAGCCTGCACGAGCTCGCCACTTGCGGGGGCCTTGACGTCGACCGGGTGGCCAGCCCTGTTCGGTGGTGATCCGAGCGACGGGGTCGTCGGCCGTCAGAGCCAGATGAACGGCAGCGATCAGCTGGGCGTGCACGAGTTCTCGAACTTCGTCCATTCGCGGGGCACCCAGGATCTCGGCTTCGAGCCTCCCAACATACTGTTTCCTGGGCCGGTGCCCGTACAGGTCATTCGCGCGTTGAACGAGCCGTATTATGCGGCGACGTTCTTCAGGTCCACGCCGTAGGGGATGCCATGAGTGCCAACGACGATCGCAGTGCGCTGAACACTTTCGGCCGGCGGTTCAACCGACGGGGTCTGCTCGTACCTGTGCTGTTGGCGGGATCCGTGATACTCGCTTCAGCTCAGGCTCCTCCAGGCCTCGTCATTACGTCGCCTGCGCCCGGATCGGTGTTCAATCCTGGCGATTCAGTAACGGTCGTTGTCGGCTCGCCGGCTGGATTGAGCCTCAAGAGCCTGCTGGTCAGCGGTGCCTGGGCCGACCTCCCGGTCACGATGCCTGCGTCGGTCACCCTGACCATTCCCGTGACCCAAAGGTTGGGCGTCGGTCACGTAGATGCGACGGGCTTCACGACCGAGGGAGAGGTGATCGAAGCACTATCGGTAAGGATCGCCGTCGAGCGCCAGGACGCTCCAGTCTCGCTCAGTTTCGAGCATAGAACGCTGCCGTTTCAGAGTCCTGGCTACGATGCTCCGGTCCAAGTAAAGGCCGCATTTGCGGATGGTGCGGTCTTGGACGTCACCGAGTCGACGAAGTTGTCGTACTCGAGTTCCAATCCGCAGGTCGCGATCGTCGACAACATCAATCAGGTGTCAGCGCTTGGCGCAGGCAACGCCGTCGTGACCGCGACCTACGACGCCCCCCCTCAGCCGCTGACGGCGACCATTGCCGTGCGCGTCGATCCGCCGAGCTTGACGCCAGTTCCAGCCATCGTCCAGTACGGCAGCCAGCCAGTCGGCACCAGTCAAACGCGCTCGATTGCGTTGACAAATTCTCACCGCTTCGATCAGATGACGGTCCGCTCCGTTCGTGCGCTGGCGCCCGCCGCCGTGTTCTCGGCCCAGAGCGACTGCGTGGAACGGTCGCCCCTGCTGCCGGGCGGCACGTGCACGGCCGTGGTTTCCTTCTCGCCGTCGGCTCCCGGGCCGATCCGTGGAGTGCTGGAGATTCAGACCAGCTTCAGCAGCATTGCTGAGGGCGTGACGCTGCTGGGCGAGGGGCTGGGGGATCCTCCCGTCGTCCTCGCCGACCTGACCAGCGCCACGTCCTGGCTGGGTCTGAAGAATAGCGACGACCAGGGCACGCGGTTCGATCTTCTGGCCGAGGTTTATCGCGGCGGCACCCTCGTCAGCTCGGCGCTCACCCGCTGCATCGCCGGCGTCACCCGCAACCCCAACAACGCGCTGCAAGTCGCCTCGCCGTTCGCCGACTTCACTCCGGAGACGCTGACCTCGGGCGAGCTGTTGACGCTCAAGCTGTCCACCCGCATCGGCACGAACCCCAATGACACGAAGTGCCAGGGGCACAACAACGCCACCGGTCTGCGGTTCTACTACGACGCGCCGAACCGCCCGTCGAAGCTGGGGGTGGCGTTCGGCACCAATGCGGCGACCGACCACTATCTGCACACCACGGGCGGGTCAGATGTGCTGAACACGGCGGCGCCGACGAACGCGACGGCCCTCTACAAGGACTCGCCGGCCGTCAACTTCAACGGCGGCAACCCATGGAGGATGGTTGGGGAGTGGCAGCTGGCGGTGCCGTAGCCGGCAATGTCCCGAGCCGGTCACACGACGTGTGGTCGAGGTCACTGGCCGTTGTCGGCGTTGATCTCAGGCGCGATCGCCGACAAATACTCGTCGTCGCCTTCGGCGACGGTTCTCAAATCCAGCACCACGGCGCCGTCGTGGATGCGGGCGATGATCGGCGTGTCGCGATCGCGCAGCCAGCTCTCCAGCCGGTCGGCACTCCAGCCGTCGCGTGACAGCCGCACCAGCGCCGTCGGCACGGTGACACCAGGCGCGCTACCGCCGCCGATCGCGGACTGGCCGTCGACGACGTCTGCCTGCCACCCCGAGGCGTTGAGCCGCGCCGCGAGGGCGGTGGCGCGGGTCCGCACCGCCTCCGCGGGCGCGTGCAGCATCCGCAACACCGGCATCGTCTCGTGGGCGCGGCCGGCCCAGTGTTCGACCAGCGTCGCTTCGAGGGCGGCGTAGGTCAGCTTGTCGACGCGCAGGGCGCGCATCAGCGGATGGCTGCGCAGCCGATCGACGAGCGCCTTCCGGCCGAGGACGATGCCGGCCTGCGGTCCGCCGAGCATCTTGTCGCCGCTCACGCACACCACGTCGACGCCGGCGGCGAGCGAGGCCTGCACGGTCGGCTCCCACGGCGAGGCGGGGTCGAGATTGCCCGAGCCGAGGTCTTCGGCCACGGCGACACCGGCCGTGCGAGCCGCGGCGACCAGGCCATCGAGCGCCGGCCGCTCGGTGAAGCCCTCGATGCGGAAGTTGGACGGGTGCACGCGCAGCCACAGCGCGGTGGCGCCGGTCGAGGCGGCGGCGTAGTCCGAGATCCGGGTGCGGTTGGTGGTGCCGACTTCGCGCAGCACGGCGCCGGACTGCGCCATCACGTCGGGCACGCGGAAGCCGCCGCCGATTTCCACCAGCTCGCCGCGCGAGATGATCACCTCGCGGCCGCGGGCCAGCGCCGCCAGGAGCAGCATCAGCGCGGCGGCGTTGTTGTTGACGACGACCGCCGCCTCGGCGCCGGTGAGCGCCGTGAGCAGGCGCTCGGCGTGAACGGTGCGTGAGCCACGAGTCCCACTGTCGAGGTCGTACTCGAGCGTGGCGTAGCCGCGGGCCACCTCGGTGATGCGGGTGAGCGCGGCCTCCGCCAGCGGCGCCCGGCCGAGATTGGTGTGGATGACGACCCCGGTCGCATTGACCACCGGGCGCAGGGTGCCGGCGGCGGCGGCGGCGAGGCGGCCGGCGGCGGCGGTCTCCACGTGCGCCGCCAGCGTCTCGCGGTCGCCGGCGGCGCCGCCATCGCGCAGCGCCTGGCGCTGCGCCGCCAGACCGGCACGCAGCGCCGTCACCGTGGCGTCACGCCCGTACTGCTGGTCGAGCATGCGGACGGCGGGGCGCTGCAGCAGCGTGTCGAGGGAGGGCAGGGCGCGAAGGTCGGCCATCGGTGCCGTCTTGCGGGGGGTGGCGGATCAGGATACCATCCTGGCTCTGACGTGCCTGCGTCGTCAGCGCGCCGTGCCCGCGATGTCCGACGATCCTGCTCCTCCCGCCGCCGTTCCCGCACGGCGACCGCTCGAACGCTTCTGGCCCTACGTCGAGCTCAGCGAGACGCCGACGAACGAGGAGCTGGCGGCGCTCGATCCCGAGCTCCACGCGGCGCTGTTCGGCGCCAGGAACCTGCCGTTCTCGGTCACGCTGGTCTTCGCGCCCTTCACCGGCCCCGCCTACGACGAGGCGCTTGCCCGGGCCCGGGCCTCGGCCGAGTTCCGCGAGCTCGGCGCCGGCGAGTCTCGCCGCCTGCGCGCCCGCTTCTTCTCGTCGGACGTCGCGGCGCTGCGCGACCTCTATGTCATCGTCGGCGACCGGCCGTACACCGAGGTGCTGCTCGACGATCGCCCGATCCCATTTGCCCGCGAGTTGTGGCTGCCGCTGCTGTGGATGCAGCTGCTCAGGTAATCCGGTGCCGCCGCCACCCACCAGCGAGTTCGATCGGCAGCTGCGCGAGCTCGAAGCCGAAATCAGGAAGCTCGAGGTCGAGTACAACCTGTTCTTCGCCGGACGGCTGCCCAAGCTGCCGTGGGAGACGCGGGCCCGCGTCGAAGCGCTCATCAAGCGCTACGACCGGCTGCAGATCCAGAACACCGCCGAGCGGTTCCGCTTCCAGGGCATGCAGTCGCGCTTCAGCGCTTTTTGCGAGCTGTGGGAGCGCAGCCTGAAGTCGCGCGAAGGCACGCGGCCCGGCCCACGCGGGCGGCCTAGCGTGGAGCCGCCGCCGCGGCTGCCGCGCGAGCCCGAGGTCGAGGGCACTCCCATCGATCCGACGCCCCGGCCGGCAGTGGCGAGTCTGCGCGATCCAGCGGCCGAGCCCGACAAGGTGCGGGCGCTCTACGAGACGCTGCGCGAGGCGCGCCGGCAGTCGGGCGAAGCGGAAGTGCCGTTCGAGCGGTTCCAGGACGTGGTGCGGGCGCAGATGTCCAAGCTCGGCGGCGCCGGCGGGGAAGTGGTGTTCAAGGTGAGCACCAAGGACGGCCGGGTGGCCTTCACGGCGAAGCCGAAAGGATCCGAGAGCGACGAATCGTGAGGGGAAGGGGCGGGCGGGACGAACCGGCGGGCGGCGCTGACCGGCGCCAGCCTCTCGACTGGCGCCGGGGCGGATTCAGTGGTTCAGACGAGCTGGACGTTACCCGCCTGCGGGCCCTTGGGGCCGTCGACGATCTCGAACTCCACGCCCTGACCCTCTTCCAGCGAACGGAAGCCGGAGCCCTGGATCGCCGAGTAGTGCACGAACACGTCGCTCCCGCCTTCGCGCTCGATGAAACCGTAGCCCTTGGCGTTGTTGAACCACTTGACCTTGCCTGTGATACGCATCGTTCTCTTCCTGCTTGCTGTGGCTGTCGCCACCTTGCTCTCGACTCCAGCCGCCCGATCGGGCGCCCGAAGCCACAAAAAAAGGCCGCGCGTTCGCGGCCCTTCCGCGTGCCCCACATGGGGAATCGCATGGGGATAATAGCGACGAGTGTCTCCAAGTGTCAACATGCATCTGGGGGTTTCTCCGGGCACTTTCACATTTTTGCTTTTGATTCGCCGGCCACCGCGGCGTGAACAGGACCTGAAGGCATGCGGCGAGCGTTGTTGAGTGTGTCGGACAAGACCGGCGTGGTGGCGCTCGCGCGGGGCCTCACGGCCCGCGGGTTCGAACTCGTGTCCACCGGCGGAACCGCGGCGGCGCTGGCTGCCGCCGGCCTGCCGGTCACCGGCGTGTCCGAGGTGACGGGCTTTCCAGAGATGATGGACGGCCGGGTGAAGACGCTGCACCCGAAGGTGCACGGCGGCATCCTCGCCCGCCGTCACGACGCCGGGGACCTGGCGTCGGCGGCGCGTGAGGGCATCGGCCTCATCGACGTCGTGGTCGTGAACCTGTATCCGTTCGCCCGCGCGGCCGCCGATCCGGCGGCGCCGTTCGATCACCTGATCGAGAACATCGACATCGGCGGCCCGTCGATGGTCAGAGCCGCGGCCAAGAACTTCCGCGATGTGCTGGTCGTGGTCGATCCGGCGGACTACGCGGCGGTGCTGGCGGCGATCGACGCGCCGGCGCCCGATCTGGCCTTCCGCTTCGAGCTGGCCCGTCGTGCCTTCGCCCACACTGCGGCCTATGACACCACCATCGCGCAGGTGCTCGACACCATCGAGTATCGCGAGCCCGCGCCGGTGCGCCACGACGCGGCGCTGGCGCCGCCGCGGCTGGCCGTCGACGCCGCCAAACTGCGCGACCTGCGCTACGGCGAGAACCCGCACCAGCCGGCGGCGTGGTACGCCGTCGGCGACGGTCCCGGGCTGGGTGCCGCCACCGTGGTGCAGGGCAAGGAGCTGTCCTACACCAATCTGCTCGACCTCGACGCCGCTGCGCGCATCGTGCTCGAGTTCGACGAGCCGGCGGCGGCGGTGATCAAGCACACCAACCCGTGCGGCGTGGCCACCGGCGCCGATGCCGCGTCGGCCCTGGTCGCCGCCCGCGACGCCGACGCGCTGTCGGCGTTCGGCGGCATCGTCGGCCTGAACCGGGCGCTCGACGCCGCGACGGCCCGCGTGCTCACCGCCACCTTCATCGAGGCCGTCGTGGCGCCGGCGGTCGATGACGACGCAAAGCCGATCCTCGCCGCCAAGCCGAACCTGCGAGTGCTGGTGATGGCCACCGAGGCGTTCCGCCGGCCAGGCTCGGCGCGGCTGGCGCGCGACGTCCGCTCGGTGCTGGGTGGGCTGCTGGTGCAGGCCCGCGACGTCGTCACCGAGGCCGGCGAGCCGTGGCCGCACGACGGCGTGCGGGTGGTCAGCGCGCGGGTGCCGAGCGCCGACGAGTGGACGGCGCTGCGCTTTGCCTGGCGGGTCTGCGCCCACGTCAAGTCGAACACCGTGCTGTTCGCCGAGGCCGGCCGCACGCGGGCGATCGGCGCCGGGCAGATGAGCCGCGTCGACGCCGTGAACGTCGCGGTGATGAAGGCGTGCGGCTGGCAGCCGGGCGTCGCCCGGCCGCTGGCCGGCACCGTCGCTGCGTCCGACGCGTTCTTTCCGTTCCGCGATGGCCTCGACGCCGTCGCTGCGGCCGGTGCCACCGCCGTCGTCCATCCCGGGGGATCGGTGCGCGACGCCGAGGTCATCGCCGCCGCCGACGAGCACGGCCTGGCGATGGTGCTCACCGGCCGGCGGCACTTCAGACACTAGAACCCATCTCATAAACCCCGGCGCAGCACCGAGGGTGGGGCGGCGCCCGGATCGCCAGGCGCGACGACCGAGGATATGGCGTATATCCGAGGGAGGAGCAACGCCGCGAGGCGGGATGCCGCGCCAGCCGAATGCCGGCGGGGTTTATGAGACGGGTTCTAGCCGCTGAGTCGCTCGCGTAAGTCGTCGGCGGTCGCCGCGGACGTGCCGAAGCGGGTGACGACGACGCCGGCGGCTTCGTTGGCCAGCCGCGCCGCTTCGGCGGAGGTGGCGCCGGCGGCCAGCGCCGCGCCGAGCGTGGCGACGACGGTGTCACCGGCGCCGGTGACGTCGGCCACTTCGCGGGCGGTCGCCGGCAGGTGACCTTCCACCGTCCCGTGCGACAGCCACATGCCGTGCTCGCCCCAGGTGACGAGCACGCCGTCCACCCGGGCCTGTTCGGACAGCAGACGCGCCGCGCGCCGGGCCTCGCCCGTGGTGCGGATCCGCACGCCGGTCGCCGCCTCGGCTTCGTGATGGTTGGGCGTGAGCAGGGTCGCGCCGGCATAGCGGGCCAGATGCGGCACCTTCGGATCGACCAGCAGCGGCACCCGGCGTTGACGCGCCGCCGCCACCGTCCGGGCCATGACCCGCGGCGTCACCACGCCCTTCAGATAGTCCGAGACGACGATCACGTGCGCGGCGGCCACGGCCGCCTCGACCGCCGCGGCCAGTGCGTCGTCGATCGCGCCGGCGGCGTCGCCGGCCTGCTCCACGTCGACTCGCGCCACCTGCTGGTTGCGGGTGGTGGCCAGCCGGGTCTTGCGGGTGGTCGGGCGGCCCGGATCGACGACCAGCCCGCGGGCGGCGATGCCGCGCCCTTCGAGCAGTCCGCGCAGATCGGCGGCCGCGCCGTCGTCGCCGACCAGTCCGACCAGGGTCACCTGCGCGCCGAGCGCGCGGGCATTGTGCGCGACGTTGGCGGCGCCGCCCGGCACGCTGAACTCGCGCTCGAACTCGACGATCGGGACCGGCGCCTCCGGCGACACCCGGCTGACCCTGCCGATCATGAAGTGATCGAGCATGACGTCGCCGACGACCACCACGTGGACGTCGCGGATGGCCGCGATGATTGCCAGCCCCCGCGCCCGGTCGAGCGGCGGAAGCGGCGGCGCCGTGTCGTCGGTCGCACTCACGGCAAGCCTCCGTCGCGATCGGCGGCGAAGGGCAGCGTGACGAACACGAGCAGCAGCATCAGGAACTCCGAGTCGCCGAAGTTGTACTCGAACAGGCCGGCGGCGAGCATCGCCGCCATCGACGCCAGGCCGGCGGCGGCCAGCGCCGGCATTCGCGAGCGCGGCATCCGCCGCCACAGCCCGCGCCCGGCGGCGACCACGAACCACGTCCACGCCGCCAGCGCCGGCAGGCCGCGCTCGGCGGCGATCTGCACCGGCACGTTGTGCAGGTGCGGGTTGGTCGGCTCGACCGCCCACGGCACCCGGTAGCGCGGATAGACCACCCGCACCATGTCGGGTCCGACGCCGGTGAGCGGATGGTCGCGGATGATCGCCCGGCCGGCCTCGAGCATCGCGACGCGATCGCGGTTGGTCGGGTCGTTCAGGTCGAACATCGAAGCGGCGCGGTCGGTGATCGCCGCCGGCGCCAGCGCGATGAACACCGCCGCGGCGATCGGCAGGACGCCGACCAATCGCCGGTCCTTCAGCATGAACAGCACCCCGACCCCGGCGAACACGCCCACCCAGGCGCTGCGCGTGAAGGTGAGGCCGAGGGCGACGACCAGCGCCGGCATCACCACCGCCGCCCACACCCGGTCGCGCTGATCGAAGAGCAGGCGGGCGACGCTGCCGCACACCACCAGCATCAGCGTGCCCGAGTAGGTCATCCAGTGCGAGAGCGTGCCTTGCGGCCGCCGGCCCAGGTTGTCGTAGTTGAGCAACCCGTACTGCACCACGCCGATGAAGGCGCTGGCGGCGCCGATGGTCAGCGCCACGGTGGCCACGGTGCGGGCCCGCGGCCCACGCGCGAACTCGAACACCACCGGCACCAGCAGGAAGAGCACCAGCTGCTTGGTATCGGGCACGCTCACCGACGGATCGCGCGAGACGCCGGCCGAGATCAGGGTCCACAACGCGTAGGCGACCAGCGGCCAGGCGATCGAGGGGAGGGCCACCGTGCCGGTCTGGTACGCCCGCATCAGCCACGCGATGACGGCGACGGTCAGGCAGATCTGCGCCGCCGCGATCGACAGCTGCAGCGAGGCGACCACGCCGACCAGCGCCCACCAGCCGACCTGCTCCCGGCTTGGCGCCGAGCTGAACGACCCGAGACGCGACGCCGCGACGCTGGTCACGGCCGCACCGCCAGCAGCTGGCGCGCGGCGTCGAGCACCGCCGCCGGCGTGATCGCGGTCAGGCACCGGAAGTCGCCGGGCACGCAGGTGCGCTGATGGCAGGGCCGGCAGGGCAGCGGGCCCGGTTCGAGCGCGATCGCCGGCAGCGCCGGCGAGCGCCACGGCATCGAGCGGGCCGGCAGGGTCGGGCCGAACAACGCCACGACCGGCACCCGGGTCGTCGCCGCGACGTGCAGCGGGCCGGAGTCTCCGCCGATGAACAGCCGCGCACGCCTCACGATGACCTCGAGTTCCTCCAGGGAGGGCTCCCCGCACCGCACGATCGCGTCAGCGGCGGGGCCGGCGAGCCGCGCCGCGTCGGCGGCCACCGCATCGGCGGCATCGGCCTCCGACGGCCCGGCGGTGATCATAATGCGGCGCGCCGGATCGGCGGCGGCCAGGCCCGCGGCCACTTCCGCGAACGCCGCCCGCGGCCACCGCCGGAACGGGTTGCTGGCGCTCACGTGCAGGACGACGAGCGGCGCCGCGGCGGCGATGCCGGCGCCGGCGAGTCGAGCCTCGGCGGCGGCCACCGACGCCTCTCCGGCCACCATCTCGACGGCGTCCACCGCCGGGTCGGGCGGGCCGATTCCGAGCGGTCCGAGCAAGTCCCACTGATTCAGCACCGAATGGCGGGGCGGCTCGAGGTTCGGATGCCACGGCACCCGGATGGTGTAGGCCCAGCGCCGGCCCGGGATGTCGTAGCCGATGCGCCGCGCCGCCCCGCTGGCCCGCACCAGCCAGGCACTGCGAGGTCCGCCGTGGAAATCGATCGCCAGGTCGTAGCGCCGGGCCCGCAGTTGACGGGCCAGTGACAGGTCGACGGCGAGCCGGGCCAGCCCGCGCGGCCGGGCGATCTCGATCACGCTGGACAGATGCGGGTTGTGCCGGACGATCGGCGCCGCCGCGGGTTCGACCAGGTAGTCGAGGACGGCCGACGGGTAGTGCCGCCGCAGGGCGCGGATGGCCGGCGTCGTGAAGACCACATCGCCTACGAGTCGCAGGCGGACGAGCAGGATCTTCACGGAATGGTCAGGGCTCGACGACCGCCTCGTCGAGCAGCATCACCGGAATGTCGTCCTTGATGGCGTAGACGCGGTGGCATGCATCGCACTTCAGGGCGGCGCCGTCCTTCACCAGGCGCACCGGCGTCTTGCACGCCGGGCACGCCAGAATCTCCAGCAGCTCCGCGTCGATGGGCATGCCGGGAGTATAGCGCGCACCCGTGCGCCCGCTGGCCGTGCAGCAGGGGCCGGAGACCGTCCTCGCTGGTGCGGGAAAGTATGAAAAGATGCGGGGGATGCCGCTGATCGTGCGCGCCGCCTTCGTGCTGACCGCCGCGTTCGCCGTCGCCCCGCCAGCCGCGGCGCAGCCCGGTCCAGCGGCCGCGCCAGTGGCCGCCGCGGCCCGTCCGCCCAACGGCGCCGCGATGTACGAGTTCCTGCTCGCCCGCCGGGCCGAGGCGCAGGACGATGTCGCCGCGGCCGAAGCGGCGCTGGCCCGTGCCATAGCGCTCGACCCGTCGTCGGCCGAACTGCGGGCCGAGCAGGCCGGATTCTTCGCCCGCCAGAACCGCGCCGCCGATGCCGTTGCCGCTGCCGACCGCGCAGTCGGTCTGGACGCGGCGTCGGAAGAAGGACATCGCATCCTCGGTCTCGTCTACGCTGCCTGGGCCGACGGCGCGGTCGACGGACCGGCCGGCGGCACCGCGGAGAAATGGCGGGCGGCGGCGATCGACCACCTCACGCGGATCCAGACGTCGCCGACGATGGCGACCGACCTCGGCCTCCAGATGACGCTGGCGCGCCAGTTGATGGAGTCCGACGCGGCGGCCAAAGCCGTGCCGCTGCTGGAGCGTATCGTCGGCCAGACCCAGTCGCCCGAGCCGCTGGCCCTGCTGGCCGAAGCCCATCGCGCGCTGGGGCAGTGGGATCGGGCGGCCGCGGCGCTCGAGCAGGCGGCGGTTGCCAACCCGCGCTACTTCCTCGCGCTCGGCGACGTCTACGAGCGCCAGTCGAAGTGGGAAGCCGCGGCCGCGGCCTATGAGAAGGGCACCGCGGCGGTGCGTGGTCCGGGCCGCGAGTTGCGGCTGCGGCGCGCGGCGGCGCTGCTCAACATCCCCGACGGCGGCGGCGCGGACCGCGCCGTGGCGCTGCTCTCCGAGTTCGTCACGACCAACCCCAAGGACCTCACCGGCCACACGCTCCTGGTGCGCGCCTATCTCCAGCGCGGCGCCAGCGAGGACGCCGAGCGTACCGCCCGTGCGGCGCTGGCGCTCGAGCCGGCCAACTTTCAGGTGATCGGGCTGCTCGCCGGCATCTACCGCGACCGCTACGACTTTGCCGCCATCGTCGCGCTGCTCGCGCCGGTGACGCGCGAGGACGCGACGCCGGCCGGAGCGCGCATCGGCGAGTTCGTGCGCCTGCTGGCGGAGTTGGGCGGCGCGCAGCAGCAACAGGGCGACACCGCCGCCGCGGTGCGCACCTTCGAACGGGCCCGCCGGCTGCTCCCAGAGGCGGCGCCGGTGGCAGTGGCGTTGGCCCAGGCGCACCTGCTGGCGGGACAGTTCGGCGAGGCCCAGCGCGTCGCTCGTGACGCCCGCGTCGTCGGCAAGGACGACCTCGGGTTGCTGCGCGTCGAGGCGATGGCCGGGGTCAAGGCGGGTCGTTCCGCCGATGCGGTCGGGTTCCTGGAACGAGCGATCGGCGACCGCCGCAGTCAGCCCGACGCGGCCTTCGTCCTCGCCGACGTCTACGAAGCCGCGGGACGCCACGACGACGCCATCAAGGCGGTGACCGCGCTCGGCGGCGCCGCGCCCGCCGACGACGCGGTCGCCTTTCGGCTCGCCGCCGCCTACGAGGCGGCCGAACGCGTGCCCGATGCCGAGCGGGTGTTCCGGGCGATTCTGGCCCGCGATCCGCTGCACGCCAACGCGCTCAATTTCCTCGGCTACATGCTCGCCGAGCGCGGCCTGCGAGTCAGCGACGCGTTGTCGCTCATCGATCGCGCGCTCGCCATCGAGCCCGGCAATCCGGCGTTTCTCGACAGCCGCGGCTGGGCGCTCTTCAAGCTCGGACGCGCCGCCGACGCCGAAGAGCCGCTTCGCCGCGCGACCACCGCGCTGCGCGGCAGCTCCGTGATCCAGTCGCACTACGCCGAAGTGCTGGCGGCGGTCGGCAAGCGGCAGGACGCGGCCTCGGCCCTCGAGCTGGCCCTGAACGGCGATGGCCAGGACGTGGACCGCCCAGCCCTCGAACGGCGCCTGCGCCAGCTGCGCCAGCGCGCCCGATGATCGGCTGGCCGGCTGCCGCCCTGATCGCGCTGGCCGTCGCCGCCGGCGGCTGCGCCGCGCGCCTGCCGGTGCGTCCCGCCGGCACACCGGTGCCCGACCCGTCGGCCGTCGCCGCCTACGTCGCCGCCACGCCGCACTGCCGCCCGCTGCGCACCGCCACCGCGGAGATTGCGTTGTCTGGCCGGGTCGGCGCCGACCGGGTGCGCGGGCGGCTGGTCGGCGGCTTCGCCGCGCCGGCGTCGCTGCGGCTCGAAGCGCTGGCGCCGTTCGGCGCGCCGGCGCTGCTGCTGGCCTCGGATGGCGCGACGACGACGCTGCTCTTCCCGCGCGACCGGCAGGTGCTGCGCGAGACGTCGGTGGCCGACGTGCTCGACGCGATCACCGGTCTGGCGCTCGGCGCCGGCGAACTGCGCGACGTGCTGTTCGGTTGTCTGGCGATCGACGGCGGCGCCGGGCAGCGCTTCAACGACGAGTGGCAGGCGGTGGACGCCGACGGCGTGCGCGTCTATCTTCAGCGCGGCCGGATGGCGGCCGCCGACTACCGCGGCTGGCTGGTGGACTATGCCGCCCCGGCCGGCGGCACCGGACGTGCGGTGCGGGTGCGCCGGACGCTGGCCCGCGGCGTCATCGACCTCACGGCCCGCCTGTCGCAGGTCCAGATGAACGTCGACCTTCCGGCCGAGGCGTTCGCGCTGGCCGTGCCCGCCGACGCCGTCCCGATCACCCTCGACGACCTGCGCGCCGCGAGCCCGCTGGCGCCTCGGGGCGGTCGGTGAGCGACCTGGCCGGGGCGGCCCTGACGCTGCGCGCCTACGCCAAGGTCAACCTCGATCTCCGTGTGCTCGGGCTGCTCCCCGACGGCTATCACGAGGTGCGGACCGGTACTGCAGTCGTTGCGCGTCCACGACACCCTGTCCTTCACCGCCAGTCGCGGGCCGTTCGTGCTCACCTGCGACGATCCGGCGATCCCCACCGACGCGCGCAACCTGGTCTGGCGGGCCGCCGAGGTCCTCGGCCACGCCGCGGTCCCGCGCCGCGCCGCGCCGGCGGGGGTCACGGTGCACGTGACCAAGCGGATCCCAGCGCAGGCCGGCTTGGGCGGCGGCAGCGCCGACGCCGCCGCGACGTTGCTGGCGTTGACCCGGCTCTGGCGCCTCGACCTCGACGTCATCGACCTGGCCAGCCTCGGCGCCAGGCTGGGTGCCGACGTGCCGTTCTTCCTCGCCGGCGGCACCGCGCTCGGCACCGGCCGGGGCGACGACGTGTCGCCGCTGGCCGAGCCGCCGCCGTCGTCGGTGGTGCTGGTGATGCCGCCCTTCGGCGTGTCGACCCCGGACGCCTACCGCTGGCTGGATCTCGACGGCCCGTTCCGCCGGCCGCGCGCCCGCGGCCCGGTGCTGCCCACGTGGCCAGCCTGGGCTGCCGAATTGCGCAACGACCTCGAGCCGCCGGTCACTCGGCGTCATCCCGCCGTCGGCCGGCTGGTCCGCACCCTGAAGGGCCTCGGCGCCGACCACGCCGCGATGTCTGGAAGCGGCTCGGCCGTGTTCGGCGTGTTTCTCGACGCCGAGGTGGCGGCCGGCGCCCAGGCGGCGCTGGTGCGGCGGGGCGCCAGGGCCCTGTTGACCGCCACGCTGGGCCGTGCCGCGATGTCCCGCCAGCGCCGGCGGATCCTCGCCCGGTAGCTTGCCGGCGACGGAACGGCTCGTATAGACTTAGGGTTTCGGCTGTTCGAGGCGAGCCGCGCCTGTCAGACCGGTCCTTCGGGACGGTCCGCCGGGACGGTGAGCCGGCGGCGGCTTGGCAGGCGGCCAAGGACGATTGGGGCGTGGCCAAGCGGTAAGGCGCGGGTCTTTGGAACCCGTATTCGAAGGTTCGAATCCTTCCGCCCCAACCATATTCGGGAAGGTCGATCGCGGGAGCGGTCACAGGTCACGTGCGCGGACTGACGATGCCACAGACGGGCTTCGGGGATCTCAAGGTGTTTGCCGGCAGTGCCCATCCGCGGCTCGCCCGGGAGATCGCGCAGTTCCTCGGCGTGCCGATGGGGCAGGCCCGGCTGCGCCGTTTCCCCGACACCGAAGTGTCGTTCCAGATCGACGAGAACATCCGCGGCACCGATGTCTTCCTGATCCAGCCGACCAGCGCCCCGGTCGATCAGCACCTGGTCGAGATGCTGATCATGATCGACGCCTTTCGCCGCTCGTCGGCGGCGCGCATCACCGCGGTCATTCCGTATTACGGCTACGCCCGCCAGGACCGCAAAGACAAGCCGCGGGTGCCGATCTCGGCCAAGCTCGTCGCCAACGTGATCGCCGCGGCCGGCGCCCACCGGGTGCTCTGCATGGACCTGCACAAGGCGCAGATCCAGGCGTTCTTCGACATCCCGGTCGACCACTTGTTCGCGGCGCCGGTCATCATCGACCACCTGGCCCGCCAGGACTTCAAGAACATCACCATCGTCGCCCCGGATGCCGGCGGTGCCGAACGCGCCCGGGCCTATGCCAAGCGCCTCGACGCCGAACTGGCGGTGATCGACAAGCGGCGCAGCGAGGACGGCACCGCCGAGGTGATGAACGTCATCGGCGACATCCGCGGCCGCACCTGCGTCATCGCCGACGACATCATCGACACCGCCGGCACCATGCAGAAGGCGGCGCAGGCGCTGAAGGATTCGGGCGCCGAACGGGTCCTGGCCTGCGCGGTGCACGGCGTGCTGTCGGGCCCGGCCATCGAGCGCATCGAGAAGTCGCCGCTCGACAAGCTGATCGTGACCAACACCATCCCGCTCGAAGACAAGCGGGCGAAGTGCGACAAGATCGTGGAACTGTCGGTGGCCCGGCTGCTCGGCCAGGCGATCCGCAGCATCCACGAAGAGACATCGGTTTCTTCGCTGTTCGTGTAGTGAACAGGGAACAGGGAACAGGGAACGAACATGGAAGCGACACTCGAAGCAGTCAAGCGGTCGGGCAGGGGCAAGAACGAGGCACGGCGGCTGCGCGCCGAGGGCAAGGTGCCGGCGGTGGTCTACGGCGCGCAGAAGGCCGGTGACCAGGTCGCCCCGGTGGCCGTCGCGGTCAGCCCGAAGGAGATGATGCGCATCCTCCACTCATCGTCGGGCGTGAACACCCTGATCACCCTGACCGTGCCCGGCGAGAGCACGCAGCGGGTGCTGGTCAGGGAGTTCCAGCTCGACCCGGTGACCGAGCAGCTGCTGCACGCCGACTTCTACCGCGTCAACCTCGAGCGCCGGATCACGGTCAACGTGCCGCTGGTGCTGCACGGCGAGGCCAAGGGCGTGAAGCAGCAGGACGGCGTCCTCGAATTCCTCCACAAGGAAGTCGAGGTCGAGTGCCTGCCCACCGAGATCCCGGAGCATATCGATCTCGACGTCTCGAACCTCGAGCTCGGCCAGGCGATCTACATGAGGGACATCGCCGCCAACGCCACCTGGACGCCGGTGAGCGAGGCCGATCTGATGCTGGTGCACGTCGTCGCCGCCAAGGTGGTGGCCGAACCGGTCGCCGAGGCCGCTGCCGCGGCGCCCGGCGCCCCGGCCGAACCCGAAGTCGCCAAGAAGGGCAAGACCGACAAGGAAGGCGACGACAAGGACAAGCCGAAGAAGTGAAGCTGATCGTCGGGCTCGGGAATCCCGGGGCGCGCTACCACGAGACGCGCCACAATATCGGGTTCCGGGTGGTCGACGCGCTCGCCCGCCGGTGGTCGGTGGACCAGTGGCGGGAGCAGTACCAGGCCCTGGTGGCCAAGGTGCGGGACGGCGACGAGCCGGTGCTGGTGGCCAAGCCCGTGACGTTCATGAACCTCAGCGGCGAGGCGGTGGCCGGACTGGCGGGGTTCTACAAGGTGGCCGTGTCGGACGTGCTCGTGGTGCTCGACGAAGTGGCGTTGCCACTCGGGCGCCTGCGGGCTGGACGGGGCGGCAGCCACGGCGGGCACAATGGCCTGAAGTCGGTCATCGCCCGGCTCGGCACCACCGAGGTGCCGAGGCTGCGCATCGGCGTCGGCCGGGGCGACGGGCGGAAGGAACTCGCGGACCACGTCCTCGGCACGTTCGCCGGGGAGGAACGCGACGAAGTGGAGGCGGCCGTGCTGCGGGCCGCCGATGCCGCGGTGATGTTCGTCACCGAGGGCATCGAACGCGTGATGAACGCGTTCAACGCAGCCAACGACAAGCAGGACCCCGATCCCGTCGTGTGACGGGACGGCAGGTCTCCTTGCCACTACGGTGGCCATCGTCGTCGTCCCACGGTTTCAGCGAGCCTGCCTCGCCGAAGCCCGAAGGGCGAAGGCGGGTCCACAAGGAGAACGGATGACACGCAAGTACGAACTGATCTACGTCCTCAAGCCCGACGCGACCGAGCAGGAGCAGGCCGAGCTCCAGACCCAGGTCGAATCGATCATCGGGCGGGTCGGCGGCGCCCTCGAGAAGACCGACGTATGGGGCCGCCGCAAGCTGGCCTACGACATCGGCAAGCACAAGGAGGGCTTCTACGTCCTCCACGTCATCAACGGCACCGGCGAGCTCATGAAGGAGATCGACCGGCGGCTGCGCGTGACCGAAGGGCTGCTCCGCCACCTGATCGTCCGCGTCGACGAACACGAGCGGAAGGCCGAGCGCTCCAAGACCATCCGCGTGGAGGATTCGCGCCGCCGGCGCATCGCCCGCGGGCTGCCGCCCGACCGCCAGCCCGGTGAAGGGCCGCAGGCGCAGGACGGCGACGACGACGATCGCGACGGGTTCGAACCCGCGGAGGACAGACTTCATGGCAATGGGTAGAAAAGCTCCGGCGGGCAAGGGCCGTGGCCGCGGCGCCAAGGCGGCCGGCGACAAGAAGGACGGCCAGCGTCGCGGGATGTTCCGCCGCCGCAAGGTGTGCAAGTTCTGCGCGGAGCGGATCGACGACATCAACTACAAGGACATGCGGATGCTCTCGGGCTTTGTTCCGGAGCGCGGCAAGGTACTGCCGCGCCGCATCTCGGGTACCTGCGCGCTGCACCAGCGCAAGCTGCGGACGGCGATCATGCGGGCGCGGCAGATCGCGCTGCTGCCGTACGTGACCGAGTAGGAGCGGGCGATGGAAATCATCCTCCGCGACCACGTCGAACACCTGGGCACCCGCGGGCAGATCGTCAAGGTCGCCGACGGCTACGCCCGCAACTACCTGCTGCCGCGCAAGCTGGCGCTGCTGGCCACCGAGGCCAACAAGAAGCGGGTCGAACGCGAGCGCAAGATCGCCGAGGCCCGCGAGGCCGAGGAGCGCTCCGCGTCGGAAGCGATCGCGACGCGGCTGTCGGCGCTCGAGTTGGCGTTCACCCGCAAGGTCGGCGACACCGAGCAGCTCTACGGCTCGGTCACCAGCCAGGACATCGCCGACGCGGTCAAAGCCAAGGGCTTCGACATCGACCGGCGCAAGATCCTGCTGCCCGACGCGCTCAAGGCGCTGGGCGAGTTCACCGTGCCGGTCAGGCTGCACCGTGACGTCACGGCGCAGCTCAAGGTGACGGTGGCCAAAGAGTAGGGAACAGGGAACAGGGAACAGGGAACAGGACTGTCCCACTGTCACGCTGGGGGCCGGATGCAGGAATTGCATTCGGCCCTTCGTCTTTTCGGCCAGATCAACTCTTGAAGATGACACTGGTCGGGCGTAGAGTTTCACTCTCCGGCGCGCCGTGACTCCCTGTTCCCTGTTCCCCGTTCCCTGTTCCCTGTAGTCATGGCCGAAACCGCTGTCGCCGCGTCCGAGCGCACGTTGCCGCACAACCTCGACGCCGAGCGCTCGGTGCTCGGGGCGATCCTGATCGACAACGAGGCGTTCAACACCGCCATCGCGATCGTCACCGCCGGGGCGTTCTTCCGCGACGCGCACCGCCGCATCTTCGAGCGGATGACCGACCTGACCGAGCGGCGCACCGCGATCGACTTCGTCACCCTGCGCGAGGAGCTCGAGCGCAGCGGCGAGCTCGAGGACGTCGGCGGGCCCGGCTACCTCGCCGCGCTCGTCGACGGCGTGCCGCGCTCCACCAACGTCGAGTACTACGCGCGCATCGTCAAGGAAAAGGCGACGCTGCGCAGCCTGATCTACGCCGCCAACAAGATCGTCGGCACCGCCTACGAGGCCGACCAGGACGCCGACCTGATCCTCGACGAGGCCGAGAGCGCGATCTTCTCGGTGGCCGAGGACCGCGTGAAGGCCGGCTTCGTGCCGATGCGTCAGCTGGTGCAGGAGAGCTTCCCGAAGATCGAGAAGCTGTTCGAGCACCAGTCGTTCGTCACCGGCGTCGCCACGCACCTGCCCGACCTCGACAAGATGACCCGCGGCTTCCAGCCCGGCGACCTGGTGATCGTCGCCGCCCGGCCGTCGATGGGCAAGACCAGTCTGGTGCTCAACGTCTGCCAGCACGTGGCCACCCAGCCGGCGCCGTACGGCGCCAGCCGGACCGGCGTCGCCGGCGTGTTCAGCCTCGAGATGTCGAAGGAGCAGCTGTTCATGCGCATGCTGTCCTCCGAGGCCAAGATCGACAGCTTCCGGCTGCTCAGCGGCCAGATCGGCCAGCGCGAATACGGCCAGATCACCCACGCGATGGAGACGCTGTCGGAGGCGCAGCTGTTCGTCGACGACTCGGCCGGCGTCGGCGTGCTCGAGATGCGGGCCAAGGCGCGCCGGCTCCAGGCCGAGCACGGCCTCGACATCCTCGCCGTCGACTACGTGCAGCTGATGACCGGCCGCGGCCGGTTCGAGAACCGCACCCTGGAACTGGCCTCGATCTCGCGCTCGCTGAAGGGGCTGGCCAAGGAACTGAACGTCCCGATCATCGTGCTGTCGCAGCTGTCGCGGGCGCCGGAAGCGCGATCGGACAAGCGGCCGATGCTGTCGGATCTTCGCGAATCTGGCGCGCTCGAGCAGGATGCGGACGTCGTCATCATGATCTTCCGCGAGGAGATGTACAAACCCGATCGCAGCGTGCCGTCGGAGGTCGACGGCATCGCCGAGCTGATCATCTCGAAGCAGCGCAACGGTCCGACCGGCACGGTGAAGACCGCGTTCATCGCGGGGCAGACGAAGTTCATGCCCCTGGCTCCCGGCATGTGACCCGCTGCACTTCTGCGCGCGTCGAGCTTGGGGCGATCCAGGGCAACTACCGGGCCCTCGCCGCGTATCTGTCGCACGAGGCCGAGCTCAACCGGCGGGCCGGCGCCGTGGCGCCGGCACCGGGCATTCTCGCCGTCGTCAAGGCCAACGCCTACGGGCACGGCGCGGTGCGCGTGGCCCGCGCCCTGCGCGCCGCCGGCGCCGACTGGCTGGCCGTGGCCGACATCGAGGAAGGCATCGAGCTGCGCGAGTCGGGCGATCGCGGCCGCATCCTGGTGTTCGGCGCGCTCAGCGTCAGCGACGTCGCCGGCGTCTTCAGCCACGACCTGACGCCGACGGTGTCGAGCCCGGGCGCCGCGCTGTCGCTCGGCGCCGCCAGCCGCGCTCGCGGCACGCGCCTGCGCTGCCATCTGAAGATCGATACCGGGATGAACCGGCTGGGGTTCCGTCACGACAACCTCGATCGGACCCTGCCGGCCGTGCTCGCCGACCCGGGGCTCGAGGTCGAGGCGGTCTACACGCATTTCGCCACCGCCGACGAGCCCGAGCATCCGCTGTTCGACCTCCAGCGGGTGCGTTTCGAGACGGCGCGGGCGGCGGTCGCCCGCCACGGCGCCGCGCCGCGGATCGTGCACGCCGCCAACAGCGCCGCCTGCCTGCGCGATTCGCGTACCTGGGCCGACCTGGTGCGGCCCGGACTGCTGCTCTACGGCGTCGTGCCGCCGCCGCTCGCGGTCACCGTGCCGCTGCGGCCGGCGATGACGCTCACCAGCCGCGTCGTGGCGGTGAAAGGCGCGCGCGAAGGCGAGGGCGTCGGTTACGGCGCCCGCCATCTGGCCGCCGCGCCGGAGACGCTGGCGGTGGTGCCGGCCGGTTACGCCGACGGGCTCGACCGCCGGCTCGAGGGCCGCGGCGCCGTGCTGGTCCGCGGCCGCCGCGCGCCGATTGTCGGCGCGGTGAGCATGGACATGCTGACCGTCGACGTCACCGGCATCGCCGGCGTGTCGACCGGCGACGAGGTGGTGCTCCTGGGCACGCAGGGCGTCGAGTCGTGGCAGACGATCGACGCGCGCGAGATGGCGGCGTGGATCGGCACCATCCCCTACGAGGTGCTGTGCCGACTCGGGGCGCGGGTCGCCCGCCGCTACGACTAGCGAGGCTCCGCCACGGATCAGCGAGCATGGAGATGCGGCTGCGCCTCGCTAGTCACAGTGTTGTTTGGCCCACGCTCCGCGTGGGCGTAGACGCCTCGAGAGGCCGGTGGAAGACTTGACTCAGTCGACATGGAATTCGGCCTCTCAAGACGTCTAGCGATGGTGCCGGTCCGCTACCGCTTCGGGGCGTTCGTGCTGTCGCCGCGCGGCCGCATGCTCACGCGTGACGGCCAGGCGGTGCCGCTCATCCCCAAGTACTTCGACGTGCTCCACCTGCTGGTCGAGCGGCGGGCCGACGCGGTGGCCAAGGCCGAGATCTTCGCCGCCGTCTGGAGCGACGTGATCGTCACCGACGGCGCGCTGGCGCAGGCCGTGCGCACCCTCCGCCGGGCGCTCGACGACGACTCGCGCGAGCCGCGCTACATCCGCACCGTCTCACGCCACGGCTACCAGTTCGTCGCGGCCGGCGTGGTCGAGGAGCCGGACGCCGGTGGCCCGGCAATCCCCGTGACCGCCGCGCCCGACGCCGTCGACACCAGCGCGGCGGTCATCGAGGCGGAGGTCGATCGACTGATCGCCGCGGCCGCGGCGGAGGCCGGCGCCGATGCCCGAGATGCCGCCGGGCGGCTGCACGCGATCGGCACCGCCGCGGCCGTCGCGGCGCTGCGCGCCCGCTCCGGCCATGCCCGGGCGCTGGCCTATCTGCGTGACGCCCGGTGGGACGACCCGACCGCCGGGGGCGTTCCCGTGGCCAGCGATCCGGAGCGCACCCGCACCGCCTTCGAGGTGGTGCGCCTGCGGCTGATCGACGGGGCGGCGCTCGTGGCGGCGCGCAGCCGCGCCGGGGCACTCGCCGGCGCCGTCGTCGGCGCCGTGGCCGGGTGCGGTGGCGGTGTCGCCCTGGCGTGGGCCCCGGGTTCGACGGCGACTGCCGCGGCGCCGCTGGCGCTGGCGGCCATCGGCGCCGGCGCCGGCGCAGTGGGGGTGAGCGCGATGGCGGCTGGTGTGGCGGCGGCCGAACTCGCCGCGCGGTCGCAGCGCGGCCTGGCGGTCGTGGTCGCGGCGGCGGCGGCGTCGCTGCTCGCCGGTCTGGCCGCGCATCTGGTGGTGCGAACGTTGCTCGAGGGCCTCTTCGCCATCGTGTCTGTGACCATCCCCGGTCCGGTGGAGGGGCTGGCGCTCGGCGCCGCGGTGGCGCTGGCCTACGTCGCCGCCACCTGGACGACCGCCGGCGGAGGATTGCCCGCACCGACCGGCAATCGGCGCCTGGCCGTCGTCGCGACGACGGCCGCCGGCGGCGCCGTCGCCGGCGTCGGACTCGGCGCGCTCGGCTGGCCGCTGGTGGGCGGGCTGATCCATCAGATTGCCCGGCTGTCCGGTGATGCGCCGCTCGGCCTGGCGCCGCTGGCGCAGCTCATCGGCGAGCCGGCCTTCGGCCCGCTCACGCAGCGGCTGCTCGCGGCGTTCGAGGGCGCGATGTTCGGGCTGGCCACCGGAATCGCCCTGACCCGGCGGCGATAGCGGCGTCCGGCGCAGATATCAGCGAACGCTCATCGGCCGCTCATCGGCCCCTGACGACGCCGGCCGATGGCGCCCGTCACTCTGTCCAGCACCGCGGCGCATCGGGCGTCGCCGGCACTCCGACAGGGGGCATCGTGACCGTCCGCAGACTCTTCGCCATCGCCGGGATCTTCCTCGGCACCAGCGCCGCTTGGGCCATCCTCGGCACCTCGCTCGTCGCCCGCACCGGCGAGTTCGACTCGCGCCTCGAACAGGAGGTCCACGCGCTGTGGGGGGCGCCGCAGCGCCAGCTCGCGGCCTCCGGCACGCTGCTGCGCGCCGCCGTCGACACCGAAGTGGTCGAGAGCAAGGGCGCCGACGGCACGGTGACCCGCACCGAGACCCGCAAGGACGTGATGGTCTCGCACCCGCTGGCGCCCGAGTCGACCCGCGCCAGCGCCGATGTCCAGCTCGAACATCGGCAGAAAGGCCTGCTCTGGTACGCGACCTACGCGGTGCGGTTCCGGGCCACCTACCGCTTCCGCAATCCCGACGGCGAGCCGCGGTCGCTCACGCTGCGCCTGCCGCTCCCCGAAGGCCAGGTGCTCTTCGACGACGTGACCGTCGCGGTGAATGGCCAGCCGGTGGCCGGCGCCGGGCATGCCGGATCGGAACTGGTCGCCTCGATCACGGCCGCGCCGGCGGCCGAGGTGACCTTCGAGGTCGGCTACCGGTCGCGCGGCGTCGGCACCTGGACCTACGCATTCGCGGCCTCGGGTGTCGCCCAGGTCCGCGACTTCGAGCTGGCCCTCACCACCAACGTCCGTGAGGTGGACTTTCCGGCGGGATCGCTCTCGCCGGGACAGCGCGCGGCGCGGCCGTCGGGCTCGGCGCTGACCTGGACCTTCGCCAACCTCGTGACCGGACAAGCGATCGGCCTCGGGTTGCCCGAGCGCATCAACCCCGGCCCGTTCGCCGCCCGCGTCACCTTCTTCGCGCCGGTGTCGCTGCTGTTCTTCCTCGCCGTGATGGTCATGGTCGGCGTCACCTCGGGCCACTCGCTCCATCCCATGCACTACTGGTTCCTGTCGGCGGCGTTCTTCGCCTTCCACCTGCTGCTGGCGTACCTGGTCGATCAGGTGCCGGTCGGCGTGGCGTTCGGCGTCGCCGCCGGGGTGAGCGTGTTCCTGGTCGTCAGCTACCTGCGGGTCGTGACCGGCATGCGCCGGGCGGTGCGCGAGGCCGGCGCGGCGCAGCTCGTGTTCCTGGTGCTCTTCAGCTACGCCTTCTTCTTCCAGGGGATGACCGGCCTGGCCATCGCCATCGGCGCGGTGCTGACGCTGTTCGTGATGATGCAGATGACGGCGCGGGTCTCGTGGGACGAGGTGTTCGCGCCGGCCGGCCCGCGTGGTCAGGTGCTGCCGGAGGCCGGCGATGGCCGTCGCTGAGGTCGTTGCCGCCACCGTGGTGCATCACGCGGTGCTGGACATTCACAGCGATCGCGCGCTGCAGCTGCTCGACCTCACGCCGCTCGTCGCGGCCGTGGTCCGGCGCGCCGGTTTGTGGGAGGGCCTGGTCGCCGTGACCACGCGGCACACGACCACGGGCCTGCTGGTCAACGAACGGGAGCCGCTGCTCGAAGGCGACCTCGCCGCGATGTTCGAGCGGCTGGCGCCGGCCGGGGCGCCCTACGCTCACGACGACCTCGCCCGCCGCGAGAGCGTGGCGTCGGGGGAGCGGCGGAACGGGCACGCGCACTGCCGGGCCGCGCTGCTTCGGACCTCGGAGACGCTGCCGGTGCGCGGCGGCGGCCTGGCGCTGGGCCGCTGGCAGCGCGTCCTGTTCGTGGAGTGCGACGGCGCTCAACGCCGCCAGGTGTCGGTCGTGTGCCTCGGCCGGAGCCGGGGCGCCGCGGGCGAGCGGCTGGACACGGTAGGATCGTCGGGATGAGTCACCCTGGATGAGCAAGGCGCCCAAGCCGGTCTTCGTGTGCCAGGAGTGCGGCAGCCAGGCGAGCAAGTGGCTGGGGCGGTGTCCCGACTGCGAGTCGTGGAACTCCTTCGTCGAGGAGCGTCCGGTGGAGACCACCGCCGGCGCGGGCCTGAGTGGCGGGCATCGTTATGCGCTGCCGGGCGGCACGCAGGGCGCGCGGCGCTACGCCGATGTCGCCTTGAGCGACACGCCGCGCCTGACCGCCGGCATCGACGAGTTCGACCGCGTGCTCGGCGGCGGCATCGTGCCGGGGTCCCTGGTGCTGCTCGGCGGCGAACCGGGCATCGGTAAGTCGACGCTGCTGCTGCAGGCGGCCGCCAACTTTGCCCGCCTGCACGGCCCGGTGCTCTACGCCTCGGGCGAGGAATCGGAACATCAGATCAAAGCCCGCGGCGAGCGTCTCGGGGTCGGCGAGGCGCCGCTGTTCCTGCTGGCCGAGACCTGCGTCGAGCGCATCCTCGAGGAGATCGGGCGGGTGCGGCCGCGGCTCCTGGTGGTCGACTCGATCCAGACAGTGTTCTCGCTCAAGTTCCAGTCGGCGCCCGGCAGCATCGGTCAGGTGCGCGAAGCGGCGACGCAGTTCCTGTTCACCGCCAAGGGCCACGATCTGCCGACCTTCCTGGTCGGCCACGTCACCAAGGACGGCAACCTCGCCGGCCCGAAGGTGCTCGAACACGTCGTCGATACGGTGCTCTACTTCGAGGGCGAGCGTCACCACTCGCACCGCGTGGTCCGGGCGATCAAGAACCGCTTCGGCGCGGTGTCGGAGCTGGGCGTCTTCGAGATGACCAGCGAAGGGCTGCGCCCGGTGCCGAACCCGTCGCAGCTGTTCCTGGCCGAGCGGCCCACGGCCGTGCCCGGCTCGGCGGTGCTGTGCTGCGTCGAAGGGTCGCGGCCGCTGCTGGTCGAAGTGCAGGCGCTCGTCAGCACCGCCACCTACGGCACGGCGCGGCGAATGGCCGTCGGCATCGACACCGGCCGGGTCGCGTTGCTGCTGGCCGTGCTCGAGAAGCGCGCCGGGCTGGTGCTGGTCGGCGAAGACGTCTACGTCAACATCGCCGGCGGGATGACGGTGGACGAGCCGGCCGCTGACCTGGCGGTGCTCGCCGCGCTCGCCTCGAGCGTTCGCAACCGGCCGATTCCCCAGGGCACCGCGGTGTTCGGCGAGGTCGGGCTGGGCGGGGAAGTGCGCGGGGTGCCACAGGCGGCGCTGCGGCTGCGCGAGGCGCGGCAGCTGGGGTTCTCGCGGGTGCTGCTGCCGGCCTCCAACGTCGACGACGACAGCCGGCGGGGCGCCGACGACGCCGGCACGACCCTCATCGGCGTCCGCCACGTCGGCGAGGCGCTCGACATGCTGCTCGGCTAGCCGCGTGTCGTTCCATCTGTTCCGCACGGTCTTCTGGCTGATTCCGGCGATCGCCGTCTACACGGTCGTCCTCGGCACGCTGTCGCTCGGCTCGACCCTCGTGGGCGGCGCGGGGCACTTTGCGCACTGGTGCGCGCGGGCGTGGTCATGGCTGATCCTGACGACGACCGGCGTGCGCGTGGAAGTGCGCGGCCTCGAGCACCTGACCCCCGGGGCCACCTACGTGTTCGTCGCCAATCACCAGAGCATCTACGACATTCCGGTGCTGTTCGGCTCGCTGCCGTTCCAGCTGCGCATCATCGCCAAGGAATCGCTCGGCCGCTTCCCGTTTCTCGGCTGGCACCTGCGGCGCACCGGTCACATGCTGGTCGATCGCCGGCGGCCCGATCGGCCGGGCATCTTCCGGTGGGCGACCTCGCTGCCGTCACGCGGGTTGTCGCTCATCGTGTTCCCCGAGGGGACGCGCAGCCGCGACGGACGGGTCGCGCCGTTCAAGGCCGGCAGCTTCTTTCCGGCGGTGCAGACCGGCATCCCGATCGTGCCGCTTACCGTGGTCGGGAGCCGTCACGTGATGCGCAAAGGCGAACTCACGACCCGGCCCGGCGACGTCGTGCTGGTGGTGCATCCGCCGGTGACCACCGCCGCCGACCCTGATCCCTCGCCCGACACGATGCGCGAACTGGCGGCGCGGGTCCGCGAGATCGTCCGGCCGCCGGCCGATGCCGAAGCTAGCGAGGCTACGCCTCTAGTGCACGAACCCGCGGCTCCGCCTCGCTAGCGGCAGTATTCCTTGGCCCGCACTTCGTGCGGGCGGGCCTTCGCGGGCCGGTGATGCGTGGCCCGCAAGGCGGATGGGTGCTACGCTGCCGGCTGGCGGCGGCGCATCTTGAGCAGCTCGATCCCGATCGGCAGCACCGACACGCCGACGATGCCGAGCACCACCAGCTCGAAGTTCTCTTTCACGACCGGGATGTTGCCGAACAGGTATCCGGCGCCGGCGCAGATGCCCACCCAGGCGACGGCGCCGGTGATGTTGTAGAACGCGAACGTGCGATAGGGCATGTCGGCGCCGCCGGCGACGAACGGCAGGAACGTCCGCACGATGGGCACGAAACGCGCCAGCACCACCGCCTTGCCGCCGTGCTTCACGAAGAAGGCGTGGGCCTGGGCGACGTGCTCGCGTTTGACGAAGCGGCCCATCAGGCCGGGGATGGCGTCGCCTGACGGCGCCAGGAAGCGGTGCGCGATCCGCGCCCCCACCGAGTAGTTCACGGCGTCGCCGAGGACGGCGGCGAGGATGAGCACCGGGATCAGCACCTGCAGACTCAGGAGTCCGGTAGCGCCGAGCGCCCCGGCCGCGAAGAGCAGCGAGTCACCTGGCAGGAACGGCGTCACCACGAGTCCGGTCTCGGCGAAGATGATCGCGAACAGCACGGCGTAGGACCACGGGCCGGCGGCGTCGACGATGGCGACCAGCCGCTCGTCGACGTGCAACAGAAAATCGAGCATCGCCCTAGTGTACAGGCAGCGTACAGGCGCGTCGATCGAGGGGCGACACGGCAGGGTAGAATTCGGCCGTGACACTCGCGCCGGCTCTGGCGTCGATTCTTCGCCCCGGCGTGTTGTGGTGGGACGGCGCCACGGTCGTCGATCCGGGCGCGACGTTTGCCGCCGACGTGGCGGCGGTGACTGCCCGGACGCTCGCCGCGCCGCCGGCCGAGACGCAGGCGGTGCGCGAGATGTACCGGCGCGTCGGTCTCGATCCGACCAAGACCCGGCCGTCCAACGAGGCGCTGCTGCGCCGCGTGCGCCGCGGCGATCCGTTCCCGCGCGTCAACGCGCTGGTCGATGCCGTCAACCTCTGCTCGCTCGAATGGCAGCTGCCTTACGGCGTCTACGATCGGCGGGCGCTGCGCGAGCCGATCACCATCCGCCTCGGCGCGGACGGCGAGGAGTACGCCGGCATCCGCAAGGACACCGTGCACGTGGCGGGACGGTTGACGGCCGCCGACGCCACCGGCCCCTTCGGCAACCCCACGTCCGATTCGGCGCGAGCGATGGTCACGCCGGCCACGGTCGACGCGCTGATCGTGGTCTACGCCCCGGCATCCGCGACCGGCGCGGACGTCCGCCAGGTGCTGGATCGGACGGCGGCTCGGATCGCGGCGACCGTCGGCGGGTCCGAGACCGCCCGGTGGGTGGCGTGACTGGACGGCCGTTCGTGAGCGCGATCCTCGCCGCCGGCGGGCTCGGCACCCGCGCGGGTGGCGGCGTGCCGAAGCAGTTCCGCGCCCTCGGCGGCCAGACCCTGCTCGAGCGCAGCCTGGCGGCCCTGGCGCGGCATCCGCGCGTCGACGAAGTGGTGGTGGCGCTGCCGGCCGCGCACCTCGATCCGCTGCCGGCGTGCCTTCAGGCGTCCTGGCCGGCGACGGTGCGCGCCGTGGCCGGCGGGGCCAGGCGTCGCGACTCGGTGGCCGCGGCCTTTGCCCGGGTCGCGCCAGCGGCCGCCGTGGTGCTGGTGCACGACGCGGCCCGGCCGTTCGTCAGCGCCGCCTTGATCGACCGCATGATCGACGCCGTGGCCGCCGGGGGCGCGGCGGTGCCGGCGGTGCGCGCGCACGACACCGTGAAGCGCGGGGTGCCGCGCGACGGCGCCGTGTGGGTGGCGGGCACGCTGCCGCGCGAGGAGATCTACCTGGTGCAGACCCCGCAGGCGTTCAGCCGTGCGCTGCTCGCCGAGGCGTTCGCTCGCGCCGGCGCCGACGACGCCACCGATGAGGCCGGGCTGGTCGAGCGGGCCGGCGGCGCCGTGCAGCTGGTAGCGGGCGAGGTGTCGAACGTGAAGATTACGACCGCCGACGATCTGCGATCAGGCGCGGCCCCGGCTGCCCCCGGACGCATCGGCACCGGCTACGATCTGCATCGGCTCGTGGCTGGCCGGCGGCTGCGGCTCGCCGGCATCGACGTGCCGTTCGACCTTGGTCTCGACGGCCATTCCGACGCCGACATCGTCTGTCACGCGGTGACCGACGCCGTGCTCGGCGCCGCCGCGCTCGGTGACATCGGCCGGCTCTTTCCCGACACCGACGCCGCCTGGAAAGACGCCGACAGCGTGGCGTTGCTGCGGACCGCGGTGGCCCGCGTGCACGACGCCGGCTACCGCGTCGGCAACGTCGACGTCACGGTGATCGCGCAACGGCCCAAGCTGCTGCCGTATCTGGAGGCGATGCGCGCCAGTCTCGCCGCGGCTCTGGACGTCGAGCCCGGTGCGGTCAGCCTGAAGGGCAAGACCAACGAGGGCGTGGACAGCATGGGCCGGGGCGAGTCGATGGCCTGCCACGCCGTGGCGCTGCTCTTCCCTGGTCCCTGATCCCCGGTCCCTGGTCCCTGCCGTTATGAGAGTCCGTTTCGCTCCGAGCCCGACCGGCCACCTGCACGTCGGCAACGCCCGCACGGCGCTCTTCAACTGGCTGCTGGCGCGTCACCACGGCGGCACGTTCCTGCTGCGGGTGGAGGACACCGATCGGGAGCGATCGACGACGGCGTCCGAACAGGCGATCAAGGACGACCTGCGGTGGCTGGGGCTGGCCTGGGACGAGGGCGTCGACGCCGGCGGCGAGGTCGGGCCGTACCGCCAGTCGGAACGGCTGGGGCTCTACGACGAGCACACGACGCGCCTGCTCGAGAGCGGCCATGCCTACTACTGCTTCTGCGCCCCCGAGACGCTCGAGGCCGAGCGGCAGGCGGCGCTGGCGGCCGGCCACCCGCCGAAGTACTCGGGCCGGTGCCGGGCGATCCCGCTCGCCGAGGCCCGGGGCCGTCGCGACGGCGGCGAGCGCCCGGCGGTTCGGCTGCGCGTACCGGCCGGCCGTGAGGTCGCGTTCGACGACCTGGTGCGCGGCCGCGTCGCCTTCCACACCGACGTCATCGGCGATCCGGTGATCGTGCGCGCCGACGGCATCGCCGCCTACAACTACGCCGTCGTCATCGACGACGCGCTGATGCACATCACCCACGTCGTGCGCGGCGAGGACCACATCTCCAACACGCCCCGCCAGATCCTGGTCTACGAGGCATTCGGGTGGACGCCGCCCGCGTTCGCGCATCTGTCGCTGGTGCTCGGTCCCGATCACGCGCCGCTGTCGAAGCGGCACGGCGCGACTTCGGTCGCCGAGTTCCGGGCCAAAGGCTATCTGCCCGAGGCGCTCGCCAACTACCTGGCCCTCATCGGCTGGTCGCCGGGCAACGGCGATGAGGTGCTGCCGCTCGAGGAGCTGGCGCGCCGCTTCGATCTGTCCGCCGTGGGCCACAGCGCCGGCGTCTTCGACGAGGCCAAGCTCGCGTGGGTCAACCGCCACTACCTCAAGGCGGCGGCTCCGGACCTCCTGGCCGCGATGTCGATCGGCCCCCTGGCGGAGGCCGGCTGGCTCCCGGGGCGCAAGGGCTCATCGGCGGCGACCGCGTGGCTCGAGCAGGTGGTGCCGCCGCTCGCCGCGTCGGTGGATCGCATGAACGAGATCCCGACCGCATGCGGCAGATCTTCGTGTTCGATGCCGCGGCGGCGCTGGCGCGCGACGAGGTACGGGACGAGGCGAGCACACCGCTCGCCAGCGCCGTGGTCCATGCCTGGGCCGATGCATTGCGTGACGCGCCGCGACTGACGTCGAAGGAGGCGTTCCGCGCGCGTCGCCAAGCAGGTGGGCGCCGCGACCGGTGCGAAGGGCAAGGCGCTCTTCCACTCGATCCGGCTGGCCGTCACCGGCGCACCCGACGGCCCCGAACTGGACGTGCTGATTCCGGCCATCGAGCGCGCCGCCGACTTCACGCCGGCCGACGGCCTGGCGCCGGTCCTCGGCTGCCGCGAGCGCGCCGCCGCCTTCGCGGCCGCACTCGACGGCCTGTCAGTGTGACGGCGTGACGGTCGGGCAGCGTGACCAGCGAGTTTGACAAGCCCTGTTCCCTGGTCCCCGGTCCCTGGTCCCTGCAATGATCATCTACGGCATCAACCCCGTCCTCGAGGCGCTGCGATCCGGGCGCGTCGACGAGCTCTGGGTGGCGGACACGCGCAATGAACGGGTGCGCGAACTGGTGGCCGAGGCGCGGCGGCGCGGACTCGCCGTGCGCCACGGTGACGCCGAGGCGCTGCGCCATCTGGCCAAGGGCGGCACCCATCAGGGCGTGGTCGCCCGGTCGCGCGGTTTGCCCGAGGCCTCGCTCGACGATCTCGCCAGCGCCGCCGCCGGTCCACCCCTCCTGGTCGTGCTCGACGGCGTCGAGGACCCGCACAACGTCGGGGCAATCCTGCGCTCGGTGCACGCCGCCGGCGGCTCCGGCGTCATCCGTCAGACGCGGCACGCGGCGCCGCTCGACGGCGCCACGGCCAAGGCCAGCGCCGGGGCGGTGTACCACGTGCCGGTGGCCGACGTCGTCAATATCGCCCGGGCCCTCGAGGACCTGAAGGCCGCCGGGGTCTGGACGGTCGGACTCGACGCCGACGCCGAAAGGCATTACGATGAGGTTGACCTCACGCTGCCGACGGCGATCGTGGTCGGGGCCGAAGGCTCCGGACTGCGGCGTCTGGTTCGGGAGCGGTGCGACCTGCTGGCCTCGATTCCAATGCGGGGGCAGCTTGGCAGCTTGAACGTCTCGGTGGCGGCCGCTGTGGTGTTGTTCGAAGCGGTCCGCCAGCGCAACCGGGGGAGGCATGAGCCCTAGCTCAGCCGTCTGGACTCCGGAGGAGGAACGTGGATCTCGATTTGCCTGCCTCAACCACGGCCATCCGGCCGAAAAGCATCACTATGTACCATGGTTGCACGACTGGTACGGCTCGTGCTACCATCCTTGATTCGTCTGGCTGGCGTAGCTCAGCCCGGTAGAGCGGCTGATTTGTAATCAGCGGGTCGTGGGTTCAAATCCCTCCGCCAGCTCCACCGGGTCGCTCGCCGGCTTCGGTATGGTTTCGGGGTCAGCGTCGAGGGATTCCACACAACAACGACACGCGGCGGCGGCCACTTCCTGGATCGTCGTGTGCGGACAACTTAACGGGTAGGTGGCGGAGCGGTCAATCGCAGCAGACTGTAAATCTGCCGGCCTTGTGCCTACGGAGGTTCGAATCCTCCCCTGCCCACCAACCTTCGCTCTGAAGCCGGGCGAAGGTTGTCCGCCGTAGCGGCAAAGCCGCGAAGGCGGACGGCAATAGACCGGGCCGGGAGCTACGGTTGGCAAGCCGACGGCGGGCGGCAAGTCTCGGGCCGAGAGCTACGGCTGGCAAGCCGGCGGCGGACGGCAATGGACCGGGCGGCGAGCTACGGCTGGCAAGCCGGATCGGGCGCGAGAACGAAGAACAGTCGAGGCACGTGGCATGGGGCGAGGGCGGGAGTAACTCAGTGGTAGAGTCACAGCCTTCCAAGCTGTTGGTCGCGGGTTCGATCCCCGTCTCCCGCTCCATATTTCACGTCGGTCGAGGGCGAAGGCCGATGTAGCTCAGTTGGCAGAGCACGTCCTTGGTAAGGACGAGGTCACCGGTTCGATCCCGGTCATCGGCTCCAACCTCCGCTCTCAAGCCATGCGGAGGTTGTCCGCCGTAGCCCCGAAGGGCGAAGGCGGACAGCACGGTTCGGTTAGAGAGCTACGGTTGGCAAGCCAAGTCACCGGCGCTCGAGGGGGCAGGAAAGTGGCAAGGCACAGGCTGGGGCGTCCAGCCGGAACGCAGTGAGCAACCAACACCGACGCCGGCACGGGGCCGGGTCAGTAACGCAAACGAAGCGAGCGTAGACGAGTCATGGCGAAAGAGAAATTCGACCGTTCCAAACCCCACGTCAACGTCGGCACGATCGGCCACATCGACCACGGCAAGACCACACTCACTGCGGCACTGACCAAGGTTGCGGCCGACAAGGGCTGGGCCAAGTTCATCCCGTACGACGAGGTGGCCAAGGCCTCGGAATCGCAGGGGCGTCGCGACGACACCAAGATCCTGACGATCGCCACCAGCCACGTCGAGTACAGCACCGCCAACCGGCACTACGCCCACGTCGACTGCCCGGGCCACGCCGACTACATCAAGAACATGATCACCGGCGCGGCGCAGATGGACGGCGCCATCCTGGTGGTCAGCTGCGTCGACGGCCCGATGCCGCAGACGCGCGAGCACGTGCTGCTGGCCCGCCAGGTCAACGTGCCGTACCTCGTCGTCGCCCTGAACAAGGTCGACATGATGGACGACCCGGAACTGGTCGACCTGGTCGAGCTCGAAGTGCGTGAGCTGCTGACCAGCTACGGCTTCCCCGGCGACAAGACCCCGGTGGTACGCGTCTCGGCCCTCAAGGCCCTGAATGGCGACCCCGAAGGCGTCGAGTCGGTCATCAAGCTGATGGAAGCGCTCGACACCTATATCCCGATGCCGCAGCGTGAAATCGACAAGCCGTACCTGATGCCGATCGAAGACGTGTTCTCGATCTCGGGTCGCGGCACCGTCGTCACCGGCCGCATCGAGCGCGGCAAGGTGAAGGTCGGCGAGGAAATCGAGATCGTCGGCTTCAAGCCCACCGAGAAGAAGGTGGTCACCGGCGTCGAGATGTTCCGCAAGCTGCTCGACGAGGGCGTCGCCGGCGACAACGTCGGCGTGCTGCTGCGCGGCGTGGAAAAGGACGACATCGAGCGCGGCCAGGTGCTGGCCAAGCCCGGTTCGATCAAGCCGCACACGAAGTTCAAGGCCGAGGTCTACATCCTCAGCAAGGAAGAGGGTGGCCGCCACACGCCGTTCTTCAACGGCTACCGTCCGCAGTTCTACCTGCGCACCACCGACGTGACCGGGACGCTCAAGCTGCCCGAGGGCGTCGAGATGGTGATGCCGGGCGACAACACGCCGATCACTGCCGAGCTCATCACCCCGGTGGCCATCGAGAAGGGCGCCCGGTTCGCGATTCGTGAAGGTGGCCGCACCGTCGGCGCCGGCACGATTTCGGAAGTCATCGAATAAGAAAGGCAGGGACCAGGGACCAGGGACCATGGAAGAACAGTGTGGCGCCGTCACGCTGATCCCCGGTCCCCGGTCCCCCCTGGCGTAGCCTCCAATGAGAGACATCATCCAGATGGCGTGCGGCGACTGCAAACGTCGCAACTACAGCACGACCAAGAACAAGAAGAAGACGACCGAGCGGCTCGAGCTGAGCAAGTACTGCCGCTTCTGCCGCAAGCACACGGCTCACAAAGAGCAGAAGTAGCCCCGAGGCCCGGGACCCGGGCCCCGGCTTTTGAAGGCCAATAGCTCAATTGGTAGAGCACCGGTCTCCAAAACCGGGGGTTGGGGGTTCGAGACCCTCTTGGCCTGCCAGAATCGAGAGAGACGTGGCGACCGAAACGCTCGACAAGATGAACACGCCGCCCGGCGACGGCGCGGCCGACGGCGCGGTTTCGACGACGCGCGGTCCGGGCCGGCTGTTCGAGTTCATCGCCGAGGTGCGCGCCGAGCTGAAGCGCGTGACCTGGCCGTCGAAGGCCGAGGTCTACGCCACGACGGTGGTCGTGATCCTCACCTCGCTCGTCTTCGGCCTGTATCTCTTCGGCATCGACCTGCTGCTGAACACCGCGGTCCAGCGCATCTTCCAGCGGTTCGGTGGCGCATGACCGACGTCGCAGCCAAGCACTGGTACATCGTGCACACCTACTCGGGCTTCGAAAAGAAGGTCGCCGAGTCGCTGGTGCAGCGCGTGCAGGCCTACGGCCTCCAGGACGAGATCGGCGAAGTGCTGATCCCGACCGAGGACGTGGTCGAGATGCGCGGCGGCAAGAAGGTGGTCAGCTCCAAGCGCTTCTTCCCGGGCTACCTGCTCGTGGAGATGCACATGTCGGACAACGCGTGGCACGTCGTGAAGAACACGCCGAAGGTCACCGGGTTCGTCGGCGCCGGCGCCAAACCGACGCCGCTCAGCAAGGACGAGGTCGAACAGATCCTCCTGCAGGTGCGGACCGCCCACGAGAAGCCGAAGCCGAAGTACTCGTTCGAGCGCGGCGACCAGGTGCGGATCAACGAGGGGCCGTTCACCAGCTTCAACGGCACGGTCGACGACGTCAACGTCGACAAGAACACGCTCAAGGTGATGGTGACCATCTTCGGTCGCGCCACGCCGGTCGAGCTGGATTTCCTGCAGGTCGAGAAACTCTAGAGCAATGGCAAAAAAAGTTCAGGCACTGGTGAAGCTCCAGATTCCGGCCGGCAAGGCCACCCCGGCCCCGCCGGTCGGCACGGCGCTCGGCCCGCACGGCGTCAACATCATGGACTTCGTCAAGGCGTTCAACGCCCGGACGGCCAAGGACGAGGGTCTGATCATCCCGGCGGTGGTCACCATCTACTCCGACCGGTCCTACACCTTCGTCACCAAGACGCCGCCGGCGCCGGTGCTGCTGAAGCGCGCCGCCAACGTCGCCAAGGGCTCGGCCGAGCCGAACAAGGCCAAGGTCGGTACCGTGACGATGAAGCAGGTGGAAGAGATCGCCAAGCTGAAGCTGGTCGACCTCAACACCGAATCGCTGGCGTCGGCGATCAAGACCGTGGCCGGCACGGCCCGGTCGATGGGAATAGACGTCATTCAGTAATGCAGGGACCAGGGACCAGGGACCAGGGACCAGGAAAGCGCTTGCTAGAGCTCTTCCTAGTCCCCAGTCCGCAGTCCCCAGTCCCTGCCTTTGAGCGTGGGAGGGTGCTCCGCACCCGCATGAACCACGGAGGAGGCACATGAGGAAGCGCGGGAAGAAATACCTCGCGGCGCGACAGCAAGTCGAAGAGCGCGCCTACGGGCTGGAGGAGGCGCTGCCGCTGCTCCAGAAACTCAAGTTCGCCAAGTTCGACGAGACCGTCGCGCTGTCGATCCGCCTGGGCGTCGATCCCAAGCATGCGGATCAGATGGTGCGCGGCACCGTCGTGCTGCCGCACGGGCTCGGCAAGACCAAGAACGTGCTGGTCATCGCCGGACCCGACAAGCAGAAAGAAGCCCAGGAAGCTGGCGCCGACACCGTCGGCGGCGACGACCTCGTGGACAAGATCCAGGGCGGGTGGATGGACTTCGACGCCGTGGTCGCCACCCCCGACATGATGCGGGTGGTGGGCAAGCTCGGCAAGGTGCTCGGGCCGCGCGGCCTGATGCCCAACCCGAAGACCGGCACGGTCACCGTGGACATCGCCAAGGCGGTCAGGGAGATCAAGGCCGGCAAGGTCGAGTTCCGGGTCGACAAGGGCGGGATCGTCCACGTCCCGGTCGGCAAGACCTCGTTCCCGCCGCAGAACCTGATCGACAACGCCTCGGCGCTGCTCGACAGCATCGTCAAGGCCAAGCCATCGGCTGCCAAGGGCAAGTACCTGCGCAGCATCACCGTGTCGTCCACCATGGGCCCCGGCATCCGCATCGACGAAGTGCGGCTCGAGTCGGCGGGGACCAAGCACTAGGAGAGCAGCAGTCATGGCAGTCACCAGGGCCGACAAAGAGGCCGAGCTGCAGCTCCTGGAGGGGATGTTCCACGGAGCCGACGCGGCGATTCTGATCGACTACAAGGGCATCAACGTGCCCCAGGTCACCGAGCTGCGGCGCGAGCTGAAGAAAGCCAGCGCCAGCTACAAGGTGGTGAAGAACACGCTGGCCAAGCGGGCGCTGAAGGGCACCTCCTTCGAGACGCTCGCCGCCCACTTCGAGGGCACGACCGCCATCGCCTATACCGGATCCGATCCGGTGGCGCTGGCCAAGACCCTCACGACGTTCATGAAGGGCGCCCCGATGCTGCAGATCAAAGCAGCCGTGGTGCAGGGGCAGGCGATCAAGGCGGCGCAGGTCGTCGAACTGGCCAGCCTGCCCGGTAAGCCGGAGCTCTACGCCAAGCTGCTGTTCGTGCTGCAGGCGCCGGCCACGAACCTGGTCCGCGTGCTGAGCGCGGTGCCACGCGACCTCGTGAACCTGCTGGCCAACGCCGAAAAGGCGCGGGCGTAGACCCAGTTCTCAACCAGTTTTCGCATCAAACAGACGGAGAGAAGACCAATGGCCGACGTGACGCAGCAGCAGGTGGTGGAATACATCAAGGGCATCAGCGTGATGGAGCTGTCGCAGCTCGTGAAGACGCTCGAGGCCGAGCTCGGAGTGTCGGCGGCGGCCGCCATGCCGATGATGGCGATGCCGATGGCCGGTGGCGGCGGCGCCGCGGCCGCGGTCGAGGAGCAGACCGAGTTCACGGCGGTGCTGACCGATATCGGCGGCAACAAGATCAACGTGATCAAGGTGGTCCGCGAAGTCACCAGCCTCGGACTGAAGGAAGCCAAGGACCTGGTCGAGAGCGCCCCCAAGCCGATCAAGGAAGGCGTGACCAAGGACGAGGCTCAGGCGATCAAGAAGAAGTTCGAAGAAGCCGGCGCCAAGGTCGAGATCAAGTAAGTCGGGATTGCGTCACACGGCGCGTCGCGCCGTGGTCTTCCCGGGATGAGGCATCCGGGGCCCGGGGTCGCCAGACCCCGAGGCCCCGAGCCGCGTTCCGGCCGCCCCAGTCCGTCCCGAGCCCCGAGGCCCGAGCCCCGAGACCCGAACCGAGGGTTTGCCCAGCATGTACAGCCTTCCCAAGAACGTCTACCGCGAGCGCAAGGACTTCTCCAAGATCAAGACCACGGTTCCGATTCCGAACCTGATCGAGATCCAGCGCCGTTCGTACGAACGCTTCCTGCAGATGAACCGGATGCCCTCGGAACGCGAGGACCAGGGCCTGCAGTCGGTGTTCAAGTCGGTGTTCCCGATCAGCGACTTCCGCGAGAACTCGTCGCTCGAGTTCATCGAGTACTCGATCGGCAACTGGGAGTGCAAGTGCGGCAAGCTGGCGGGGCTGCATCACCTGCGCAAGCCGTGCAAGGCCTGCGGCTTCACCCTGGTCGCCGATCCGTACGGCGAGAAGGACGTGATCTGCGTCAAGTGCGGCACCTCGAACCAGGCCCGGGGCGATGTCTGTGACATTTGCGGCCACACCGTCGCGCTGAAGCTCAAGTACGACGTCGACGAGTGCCAGGAGCGCGGCATGACCTACGCCGTGCCGCTGAAGGTGACGATCCGGCTGGTGGTCTGGAACAAGGACCCGGAGACCGGTGTCAAGACCATCCGCGACATCAAGGAGCAGGAGGTCTACTTCGGCGACATCCCGCTGATGACCGACAACGGCACCTTCATCATCAACGGCACCGAACGGGTCATCGTCAGCCAGCTGCACCGCTCGCCGGGTGCGTTCTTCCATTCGGAAGACAAGACGCTCTACGTCGCCCAGATCATCCCCTACCGCGGTTCGTGGGTCGAGTTCGAGTACGACGCCAAGAACCTGCTCTACGTCCGGATCGACCGCAAGCGCAAGTTCCTGGCCACGGTGTTCCTGCGCGCCCTCGGCCTGCGCGGCGCCGACGAGATCATCCGCGCCTTCTACGGCGTCGACCGGCTGCACCTGGCCGGCAACGCGGTCAAGTGGGCGGTCAACGACACCATCGTCGGGCTGCGCGCCAAGAAGGGCGTGAAGATCCCCGGCGCCGACGTCTCGGTGGCCGAAGGCAAGAAGATCACCAAGGCCCACGTCGACGCGATGCGCAAGGCTGGCATCGAGACCATCGACATCACCGAGGAGGCGATGGAAGGGGCGTTCGCCGCCGCCGACATCGTCGACCCGGGCACCGGCGAGGTGCTGCTCGAGGCCAACGAGGAGATGACCGCGCGGATCGTCTCGCTGGCCCACGAGAAGGGCGTCGAGGTGATCGACATCTTCTTCCCGGAGCGCGACGAGATCGGCACCATCCTGTCGACGACGCTGCGCAAGGATCCGATCCGGACGCACGAAGAGGCGTTGATCGAGATCTACCGCCGGCTGCGTCCAGGCGACCCGCCGACGCTCGACAGCTCGCGCACGCTGTTCGAGAACATGTTCTTCAACCCGCAGAAGTACGATTTCTCGCGGGTCGGCCGGCTGAAGCTCAACACCAAACTCGGCCTGAACACGCCGCTTGACGAGAAGATCCTGCACCCGCAGGACTTCTACGAGGTGATCAAGTACCAGCTCAAGCTGAAGAAGAACCCGACCAACGTCGACGACATCGATCATCTCGGCAACCGCCGGGTCCGCTCGGTCGGCGAGCTGCTCGAGAACCAGTTCAGGATCGGCCTGGTCCGCATGGAACGCGCGATCAAGGAGAAGATGTCGGTCTACCAGGAAATGGCCACGGCCATGCCTCACGACCTCATCAACGCCAAGCCGGTGATGGCGGCGATTCGCGAGTTCTTCGGGTCGTCGCAGCTGTCGCAGTTCATGGACCAGACCAACCCGCTGTCCGAGGTGACGCACAAGCGGCGTCTCTCGGCCCTCGGGCCAGGCGGTCTGTCGCGTGAACGCGCCGGCTTCGAGGTGCGCGACGTCCACACCACGCACTACGGCCGCATCTGCCCGATCGAGACGCCGGAAGGCCCGAACATCGGCCTGATCAGCTCGCTCAGCTGCTACGCGCGGATCAACGAGTTCGGGTTCATCGAGTCGCCCTACCGCAAGGTCAAGGACGGCCGGGTGATGGACTACGTGCTCGTCACCAACACCGGCGGCAACGTCAAGTACAAGGTCGGCGACGTGGTCCCGGCCGACGAACTGGTCGGCGCCGACGGCCGCAGCAAGAAGAAGGGCGTCGAGTTCGAACCGCACGCCTTCTACCTGTCGGCGTGGGAGGAAGACCAGTACATCATCGCCCAGGCCAACGTCGAGATCGACGACGACGGCCACCTGACCAGCGAGCGCGTCAACGCCCGCAAGCAGGGCGACTTCATCCTGGCGCGGCGCGACGAGGTCGACTTCATCGACGTCTCGCCCAAGCAGCTGGTCTCGGTGGCGGCGTCGCTGATCCCGTTCCTCGAGAACGACGACGCCAACCGCGCGCTGATGGGCTCGAACATGCAGCGCCAGGCCGTACCGCTGCTCCGCGCCAAGTCGCCCTACGTCGGCACCGGCATGGAGTACATCACCGCCCGCGACTCCGGCGCGGTGATCGTCGCCCGCCGCACCGGCACGGTCGACTTCGTCGACAGCACGCGCATCGTCGTGCGCGTCGAGGGCGGCGAGGACACCAGCAAGGAGATGGGGGCCGACATCTACCCCCTGACCAAGTTCAAGCGCTCGAATCAGAACACCTGCATCAACCAGAAGCCGATCGTCTCGGTCGGGCAGAAGGTGCACAAGGGTCAGGTACTGGCCGACGGGCCGTGCACGGAACTGGGCGAGCTCGCGCTCGGCCGCAACGTGCTGGTCGCCTTCATGCCGTGGCGCGGTTACAACTTCGAGGACGCCATCCTGGTGTCCGAGAAGGCCGTGAAAGAGGACTACTACACCTCGATCCACATCGAGGAGTTCGAGATCGAGGCGCGCGACACCAAGCTGGGGCCGGAGGAAATCACCCGCGACATCCCCAACGTGTCGGAGACCTATCTCCGCGATCTCGACGACAGCGGCATCATCCGCATCGGCGCGTATGTCAAGCCGGGTGACATCCTGGTCGGCAAGGTGACGCCGAAGGGCGAGACCCAGCTGACGCCGGAAGAGAAGCTCCTCCGGGCGATCTTCGGCGAGAAGGCCGGCGACGTCCGCGACGCCTCGCTGATCTGCCCGCCGGGCATCGAAGGCATCATCGTCGGCGTCAAGATCTTCTCGCGCAAGGGCATCGAGAAGGACGACCGGGCCAAGGCGATCGAGCAGGAAGAGCTCGACACCATGGAGAAGAACCAGCAGGACGAGATCCGCATCCTGCACGAGGAAACCAAGAAGCGCGTCGCCCACATGGTGACGGGCCGCGTGCTTCGCGCCGATCTGTTCGACGAGTTCGGACGTGAACGGCTGCTGCGCAAAGGCCAGGCGTTGACGCCGGAGCTGATGCAGGATCTGCCGTTCGCCGTGCTGGTCCGTACCAAGATCGAAACCGACGACGCCGGCCTCGAGCCGGATCTGCGGGCCATCGAAGAGCGCACCGAGCGTCAGGTCGAGGTCATCCGCCAGATCTTCGAGGAGAAGAAGGAAAAGGTCCGCCGTGGCGACGAGCTGCCGCCGGGCGTGATCAAGCTGGTCAAGGCCTACGTCGCCATGAAGCGTAAGCTGCAGGTCGGCGACAAGATGGCCGGCCGGCACGGCAACAAGGGCGTCATCGCCCGGGTGCTGCCGGAAGAAGACATGCCGTATCTGCCGGACGGCACCCCGGTGGAGATCGTGCTCAACCCGCTCGGCGTGCCGTCGCGCATGAACGTCGGGCAGATTCTCGAGACCCACCTCGGCTGGGCGGCGCACGCCCTCGGCCTCTACTTCGCCACGCCGGTCTTCGACGGCGCCACCGAAGCGGAGATCACCGAGTGGCTCGACAAGGCCGGCTTGGAGCAGACCGGCGGCAAGACCCGGCTGCGCGACGGCCTCACCGGCGACCTGTTCGAACAGCCGGTCACCGTCGGCTACATCTACATGCTGAAGCTCTCGCACCTGGTCGACGACAAGATCCACGCCCGGTCGATCGGGCCGTACTCGCTCATCACCCAGCAGCCGCTGGGCGGCAAGGCGCAGTTCGGCGGCCAGCGCTTCGGCGAGATGGAGGTGTGGGCGCTCGAGGCCTACGGCGCCGCGCACATCCTCCAGGAACTGCTCACGGCCAAGTCGGACGACGTCACCGGCCGGGCCAAGATCTACGAGTCGATCGTCAAGGGCGACGCCAGCTTCACGCCGGGCCTGCCCGAGTCGTTCAACGTGCTCATCCGCGAGCTGCAGTCGCTCTGCCTCGACGTGGAGCTGATTTCCACCAAGCGCCGGCCCGCTGAAGTGATCGACGCGGTGGCCGAGCCAGTGCTGGAGGGTTGAGGAATCCATGAGACCAAGCTTCACGGACAGCAAGACCGCGCTTCGCGCCGACTTCGACGCGATCCGCATCAGCCTCGCCTCTCCAGAGAAGATCGAGCAGTGGTCGTTCGGCGAGGTCACCAAGCCGGAGACCATCAACTACCGCACCTTCAAGCCGGAGCGCGACGGGCTGTTCTGCGCCAAGATCTTCGGGCCGATCACCGACTGGGAGTGCCTGTGCGGCAAGTACAAGCGCATGAAGCACCGCGGCGTGATCTGCGACAAGTGCGGCGTCGAGGTCACCCAGGCCAAGGTCCGGCGTGAGCGCCTCGGCCACATCCGGCTGGCCACCCCGGTCAGCCACGTGTGGTTCTTCAAGGGCCTGCCCAGCCGCATCGGCCACCTGCTCGACATCGCGCTGCGCGACCTCGAGCGGGTGCTCTACTTCGAGGCCTACGTCGTCGTCGATCCCGGCGACACCGAGCTCAAGCAGAACCAGCTGCTGAACGAGGATCAGTTCCGCAAGGCCCGCGAAGAGTACGGGTTCACCCGCTTCAAGGCCCAGATGGGCGCCGAGGCGATCAAGGAGCTGCTCAAGCGGGTCCAGATCGAGACGCTGGCGGTCGAACTGCGCGAGAAGATGCGCACCGAGACCTCGGCGGCCAAGAAGCTCAAGTTCGCCAAGCGGCTCAAGGTCGTCGACTCGTTCCGCAAGTCGAGCAACAAGCCGGAGTGGATGATCCTCGACGTGGTGCCGGTGATCCCGCCGGAACTGCGGCCGCTGGTGCCGCTCGACGGCGGCCGCTTCGCCACCTCGGACCTCAACGACCTCTACCGTCGCGTCATCAACCGCAACAACCGGTTGAAGAAGCTGATGGAGCTGAAGGCCCCCGACGTCATCATCCGCAACGAGAAGCGGATGCTGCAGGAGGCGGTCGACGCGCTGTTCGACAACGGCCGCCGCGGCCGCGTCCTGCGCGGCGCCAACAACCGGCCGCTCAAGTCGCTCTCCGACACCCTCAAGGGCAAGCAGGGCCGGTTCCGTCAGAACCTGCTCGGCAAGCGCGTCGACTACTCCGGCCGGTCGGTCATCGTCGTCGGCCCCGAGCTGAAGCTGCACCAGTGCGGCCTGCCCAAGAAGATGGCGCTCGAGCTGTTCAAGCCGTTCATCTACAACAAGCTCGAAGAGCGTGGCCTGGTCGCGACCATCAAGCAGGCCAAGGAGATGGTCGAGAAGCAGGTCCCCGAGGTGTGGGACATCCTCGAAGAGGTGATCAAGGAGCACCCGGTGCTGCTCAACCGGGCGCCGACGCTCCACCGCCTCGGCATCCAGGCCTTCGAGCCGGTGCTGGTCGAGGGCAAGGCGATCCGCATCCACCCGCTGGTCTGCACCGCGTTCAACGCCGACTTCGACGGCGACCAGATGGCGGTGCACATCCCGCTGTCGCCAGAGGCGCAGATCGAAGCGACCGAGCTGATGATGTCGTCGCGCAACGTGCTGTCGCCCAGCAACGGCGCGCCGATCACCGTGCCGTCGCAGGACATCGTCCTCGGCTGCTACTACATGACCAAGTCCAAGGCCGGCGCCAAGGGTGAGGGCAAGGCCTTCGGCAGCATCGACGACGTGGTGCTGGCGCTCGAGGCCGGCGAGCTCGAGACGCTGACCCCGATCCGCCTGCGCTACACCGGGCCGCTCCAGGACCTGACCACCTCGCGCGACGACCAGGACGTGCTGCACACCGACGTCCAGCACGTCGAGAACCGGATCATCAACACCACGGTCGGCCGGGTGCTGTTCAACGCAGCGCTGCCAGCCGGCATCCCGTTCGTCAACGGGCTGCTCAAGAAGAAGGGGCTGCAGCAGCTGGTCCAGCGCTGCTACCTGCACAACGGGCTGCAGAAGACCGTCGAGATGCTCGACGGCCTGAAGACCACCGGGTTCACCTACGCGACGCGCTCGGGGCTGTCGGTCGGCATCAAGGACCTGATCATCCCGAAGAGCAAGCCGGAGCTGGTCTCGAAGGCCAGCGACGAGGTGATCCGGGTCGAGCAGCAGTACCTCGAGGGCGCGATCACCAACGGCGAGCGCAAGAACAAGATCATCGCCGTGTGGTCCGACGTGACCGAGAAGGTCGCCGACGAGATGTTCTCGGAGATGGAGAAGCTCGACCGTGAGGGCCGGACGTTCAACCCGGTCTACATCATGGCCGACTCGGGCGCCCGCGGCAGCAAGCAGCAGATCCGCCAGCTGGCCGGCATGCGCGGCCTGATGGCCAAGCCCTCGGGCGAGATCATCGAGACGCCGATCCGGGCCAACTTCCGTGAGGGCCTGTCGGTGCTCGAGTACTTCATCTCGACCCACGGCGCCCGCAAGGGTCTGGCCGACACGGCGCTGAAGACCGCCGACTCGGGTTACCTGACCCGGCGGCTGGTCGACGTGGCGCAGGACGTCATCATCTCGGAGTACGACTGCGGCACGGTCGACGGCATCGAGGCCCGGGCGATCGTCGAGAGTGGCGAGATCATCGAGCCGCTGCGCGACCGGATCATCGGCCGCGTCTCGCTCGAGAAGATCACCGACGCGGTGACCGGCAACGTCGTCCTCGACGTCAACGACGTCATCGACGAGGACAAGGCCGCCGAGGTCCAGGACGCCGGCATCGAGAAGGTGAAGATCCGCTCGGTGCTGACCTGCCAGTCGCGGCGCGGCGTCTGCGCGCACTGCTACGGGCGCGATCTGGCCACCGGCAAGGTGGTCGAGCTCGGCCTGGCGGTCGGGGTCATCGCCGCGCAGTCGATCGGCGAGCCCGGCACGCAGCTGACGATGCGTACGTTCCACATCGGCGGCACGGCGTCGCGGGTGTCGGAGCAGTCGGCGCTCGATGCCAAGCACAAGGGCACCGTGCGGTTCGACAACCTGGCCGTGGTCGAGCGGACCAAGGGCGAGGGGCCGACGGCGACCGACGACATCATCGTCATGAACCGCAACGGCCACATCGTGGTCCAGGACGACAAGGGCCGCGACCGCGAGCGCTACCAGGTGGTCTACGGCGCGCGCCTGCGGGTCAAGGACGGCCAGAAGGTCGAACCCGGCCAGGTGCTGGTCGAGTGGGATCCCTACACCTTCTCGATCCTCACCGAGGAAACCGGGCAGGTGCGCTTCAAGGACATCGTGGAAGGCGTCACCGTCCACGAGGATCTCGACGAGATCACCGGGCTGTCACGGCTGATCATCGTCGACTCGGCCGACGAGAAGCGGCAGCCGACGGTGGAGATCCGCGGCGCCGACGGCAAGGTCAGCCGCAAGTACATCATGCCGGTCCACGCCCACATGATGGTGCAGGACGGCGAGGCCCTCCAGGCCGGCGACGTGCTGGCCAAGATCCCGCGCGAGACCACCAAGACCAAGGACATCACCGGCGGTCTGCCGCGCGTGGTCGAGCTGTTCGAGGCGCGCAAGCCGCGCGACCCGGCCGTGATCAGCGAGATCGACGGCACGGTGAAGCACGGCGGCGTGGTCAAGGGCCAGCGCAAGATCCTCATCGTTCCGGACGAAGGCGGCGGCGAGCCGCGGGAGTACTCGATCCCGCGCGGCGTCCACGTCAACGTCCAGGACGGCGAGCGCGTCCGGGCCGGCGATCCGCTGATGGACGGTCCGAGCAACCCGCACGACATCCTGCACGTGCTCGGCGAGAAGGAGCTCCAGAAGTACCTGGTCAACGAGGTGCAGGAGGTCTACCGGCTGCAGGGCGTGAACATCAACGACAAGCACATCGAGGTGATGGTCCGCCAGATGCTGCGCTGGGTCCGCGTCGAGGACGTCGGCGACACCGAGTTCCTGATCGACGAGCAGGTCGACAAGTTCCGCTTCCTCAGCGAGAACGAGCGGGTGCTGGCCGACAACGGCCGTCCGGCCACCGCGCAGCCGCTGCTGCTCGGCATCACCAAGGCGTCGCTGTCGACCGAGTCGTTCATCTCGGCGGCGTCGTTCCAGGAGACCACGCGCGTCCTGACCGAGGCGTCGATTTCAGGCAAGGTGGATCACCTCCGCGGCCTGAAGGAGAACGTCACGATGGGCCGCCTCATCCCGGCCGGTACCGGCTTCTGGTGGTATCGCCACCTGAGCATCCCGCCCGACGAACCGCCGCCGCCGCCGGCGCCGTTGCAGCCGGCTGACGACGAACTGGAGCTCGACCGCGAGCTCGAGTACCTGGTCGAGCCGGAGGAACCGGTGATTCGTACTAGTAACGAGTAGGGACCAGGGACTAGGGACCAGGGACTAGGCAGGAAAGGGAAGGGCGCGCGGATTCCGCGCGCCCTTCTGTTTGTACGCGTGACGGCGGATGTTCGTTCTTCCGCAGTCCCTGTCCCTATGGCGTCGCCATCGGCCGCGCCGCCGGCACGGCGGTGCGGCTCTTCGACGCCGCACTGATCATCGACGAGGCCGTGTAGACCACGACGACCACGACCAGCCAGCGCATGTAGAGCAGCGGCAGCGACTTGACGATGAAGGCGGCGACCAGCACCGCCAGCGGGCCGCCGAGCGCGAGGCCGACCGCGGCACGCAGGTTGTAGGCGTTCTTCTGGATGAACTTCATGCCGCCGACCGGCATCAGGAACGCGCACGAGCCCATCATGATCGGGAAGGCGGCGGCCGGGTTCATACCGAGCAGGCTGATCATGATCATGCACGGCGCGTAGAGGCCGATGCCGAGGGTCATCAACGCGCCGAGGACGAAGTTGACGCCGACGCCGATGGCCAGCTTGGCGCCGGTCAGCCCCAGGGCCGCCCCGCCGCCCGGCACGAGACCCAGCAGCTGCAGCAGCATGATGCTGGCAGCGACGAACAGCGCCGAGCCCATCGCCACCTGCACCGTGCGCCGCGGCATGCCGGCGACGATGCCGGCGCCGAACCACGCGCCGGCCGCGGCCGCCGCCAGGAGCAGCGCCAGGGTCGTGACATCGACCTCGACGATGGTCATGTAGATGACCGCCTGCACCACCGTCGGCAGCACATGGCCGACGTTCAGGGTGCCGGGGATCTGCTCGTCCGGCACCAGCCGCCAGGCGCGGAACATCGCCGTCGACGTGGCATACGAGCCGATGCCGAGCGTGTCGAAGAAGTTGGTGACGGCCCCGACGACGAGATGCAGCGCGGTCGGCTGCACCGGCTCGTGCGACCCGTGCACGGCGGCGGCGCGCCTGGTGCGGGCGACGACGAACCAGCGGATGAGGAAGACGACGGTCACGGTGACCATCGCCGCAATCAACAGGGTTTTGGCGTCCAATGAGCCTCCGGCCGCAGTGTACCCCGGGGCCGGAGCGGAACGGACGCCGAGGTGACGGGGCTGGGGACTAGGGACTAGGGACTAGGGACTAGGGACTAGGGAAGGAAACGCCGAACACGGAACAGGGAGAACGCCGGTCCCTCGTGCGTCAGCCGACGAACTTATAGCCGCTGCCGTGTATCGTCAGGATGTGCTCCGGCTCGTGCGGGGCGCGCTCGATCTTCTGGCGCAGCTTGGCGACGAAGTTGTCGATGGTGCGGGTGGTCGGGAACTCCTCGTAGCCCCACACCTCGTTCAGGATCTGCTCGCGCGTCACCACCTTGCCGGTGTGCTGGACGAAGTAGCGCAGCAGCTCGAACTCGCGGGCGGTGAACTCGACGCGGCGCTTGTCGCGGCGGGCCTGGTGCAGTTTGAAGTCGACCTCGAGGTCGCCGATGCGGACGATGTCGGCGGTGGCCGGCCGCGCCCCGGTGCGCCGCAGCACCGCCCGCACCCGGGCGAGCAGTTCGGTGATCGAGAACGGCTTGGTCACGTAGTCGTCGGCGCCCAGCTCCAGCCCGAGCACCTTGTCGGTCTCGGCCGAGCGGGCGGTCAGCATCACGATCGAGGTCGTCACCGAGCGCTCGCGCAGCTCGCGGCAGACGTCGAAGCCGTTCTTGCGCGGCAGCATCAGGTCGAGGATGACCAGATCGGGATTGAAGGTGGCGGCCCGGGCCAGGCCCTGTTCGCCGTCGGCCGCGGTCTGGACTTCATAGCCTTCCAGCTCGAGGTTGTCACGCAGGCCGAGCAGCATCTGCGGCTCGTCCTCGATGACCAGAATGCGCTTCATGTCGGTCTCCGTACGTGTCGGCGGCGCCCGCCGGCACCGGGAACGCCAGCGTGAACGTGCTGCCGTGCCCCGGTTCGCTCTGAACTCTCACGGCGCCGCCGTGGCCGCGCATCGTGTGCTCGACGATGGCCAGGCCCAGCCCCGTGCCCTGGGGCCCGCCCCCAAGTCCACTGTCCACCCGGTAGAACTTCCGGAAGATTCGCCGCTGGTTCCGTTGGTCGATGCCGATGCCATGGTCGGTCACCGCCACGTGCAGCGACGACCCATGGCGCGTGACGCCGACGTCGATCTCGCGACGCTCCCGAGAATACTTCATGGCGTTGGCCAGCACGTTCTCGATTGCCTGCTGCACCGCGCCGGTGTCGATGTCCACGGCCGGCAATCCGGGCTCGACGTCGGTCGTCACCGTGAAACGGCCTTGCTCGAACTGGCTCTCCATCCGGCGGACGACGTCGCGGGTGACCTCCCCGAGGTCGGCCGGGGCGGTGCGGTAGGGCCGCAGTCCGGCTTCCATGCGCGAGAAATCGAGGATGTTCTCGATCAGCCGGGTGAGCTTCTTGGCTTCGTCGTTGATGATCCGGTAGTACTCGGCGGCCCGCTCCGGAGTGCGGACGCGGCCCAGTTCGAGCGTCTCGGCGAACAGCTGGATCAGGGCCAGCGGCGTCTTGAGGTCGTGCGACACCGAGGCGACGAAGTTCGACTTCAGCTCGGCGACCCGTACTTCCCGGGCGGCCGCGCCGGCGACGAACAGGACGCCGGCGGCCATCACCAAAGCGAGGATCGACATCAGCACCAGTTGCGGCCGGCTGCTGGTCTCGGCGATCTCGGCGATGGTGCGGTCGCCGAAGCCGGTCTGCAGCGTCCAGGTCTCGGGTTCGGCCTCGAAGGGGGCCGTGTACTCGAGCAGTTCGCGGTCGAAGAACACCAGCGGGAAACTGCGCTCGTCGACGAACGTGGTGGCGTTGGCCGGGGCCGACGAGAAGATGGCCTCGCCGGCGGCGTCCCGCAGGGTGAGATCGAGCTGAGGGAAGCCGCCGAGGTGCTGGACGCTGGCCAGCCGCGTCTTCATCAGGGCCGGCAGGTGCGCGTGACGCAGCTCCGCGGCGTCGACCACCAGGGCCACGAAACTCGAGATCTCGTTGCGCTCGGGGTTGGGGAAGCGGAGCTGTACCTGCACGTATTTCTTGCGGCCGCCGATGGTGGCGGGGAAGGCGACGATCGCCCGCTTGTGCACGAGCAGTTGCTCCAGTCGAGGCAGGACCTCGGCGGCCACGCCCGGGGCGTCGCGGAAACGCAGTTCGAGATCGCCCGAGACGTCGGCCAGGCTGTCGCGGTTGTAGACGAACATCGTGCCGCGCAACCGGGCCGACACCGACGACCACACGTAGAAGGCCTCGACGAACGGGCTCTCCTGCAGCCCCTGGCGGAACTCGGGGTCGATCGCCGGCAGGTCCATTGCGTCGGTGCGGGTCTGGGGCACGGCCAGCAGCACGCTGATGTGGGGCCGTTTGAGGGCGTCCTCGACGTCGGCGGTGGCGGCGTCGACGGTCTCCTGACTCAGTTGGCGCAGGACCACCGACGAGGTGCTGGCGAGATCGTCGATCGAACGGAACTGGAAGTAGAACAGCACCGACACCGGAATGGCGACGACCACGGCGAGCGCGGCCCCGAGACGGAGGCCGCGGTCGTCGAGTACCCGGCCCAGCCGTCCGGTGCGGCCGGTGCGGCGACGCGGGTCGCGGCTCGGGCGTTCGGTCGCAGGGGTGCCATCGTCCATCGTCGCCTCCGTCGTCCACGCGCGCCAGCTAGCCACGAGCCAGCTCGGCGGTCAGCCAGTCACTCACAACCTGCCAGCCTGGCAGCTCAGGCGTCGTCGAAAGCAGCGCCCACGCCACCGCATGGGTGTCGCTCAGCACCTGCCGGCGATACGCCGCCGGCAGCATCGCCGTGCTGGACTGCAACTCGCGCAGCGCCCCAGCGGCATCGCCGGTCGCCAGCCGGGCCAGCGCCAGCCGGCTCGCCTGCACCGGATTCCGCGCCGGGTCGTGACGCTGCCCGGTCAGATACGCCGCCAGCGAGGCCTGATACCGCCCCTGCAGGAACAGCGTGTGTCCCAGATTGTAGTGCCCGAAGGCCAGGCCCGGCGTGACCGCGATCACCTGACGAAAGGCGGCCTCGGACTCGCCCAGCCGGCCCAGTTCGCGGCACACGACGCCGAGGTTGTTCAGTGCCTGGTGGTTGTCCGGATCCGCGGCCAGCGCGCGCGAGAATGCCGCCAGTGCCTCCTCCGGCCGGTCGAGTTCGCCCAGCGTCGCCCCCCAGTTGGCAGCGGCCGACGCGAACGACGGCATGATGGCCGCGGCGTCGCCGAACGCGGCCGCGGCGCGTTCCATGTCGTCGCGGCGCAGCCACGCCTTGCCGAGCTCGAAGCGGGCCGCGGCCCAGTTCGGCGCCGACCCTACCGCTTCCTGCGCCACCGCGACGGCGTTGTCGAGGTCGTTGACTTCGAGGCAGGCACTGGCCATCGCCAGCAGGTGGGCTGGCGTCCGCGCCGCGTCGAGCGCGCGGCCGACCGCGGCGAGTCGTGCCGCCGGCGACGGATCGCGAAAGGCGAGCGGCAGTTCGCCGAGCGCCGTGGCTGGCCCGGCCTCGACGTCGCCGGACGGGGCTTCGACCATCTGCGCCGTCCGCCACGCACCGCGCCGGGCCGCGACTTCCGGGGCGTGTTCGGCCATCGCCGCGGCGTCGGCGGTGGCCACCAGCCTGACGTCGGGACGCCGGGCCAGCGCATCGGCCCAGAGCTGCAGCAGGTAGAGCGGCTGGGTCGTGACCAGCCGGGTGCTGTTGGTCTGCGCGTTCTCGAAGGCGAGGTGAAGATCGGGCACCCAGATCACGGCGTCGGGTGGCCACGCGTCGGCGTCGACGAGCGGATGGACGAACGGCCAGTCGGCGGCGGGCGGCGGAAGCACCAGCGGCCGGGTGGCAGCCGGCGCCACCGCCTGGAGCACGGCGGCGGCGGTGCGGCGCGTGGCGCGGCGATCGCCGGCGACCACGAAGACCTGGCCGTCGAGCGGCGACGGCCACGGCAACGCGTGAGGATCGAGCACGGGGATCAGGTCGGCGAGGGTGCGCGCGGCCACGGGGGTCCGTTCCCCGTTGTAGCACAGGCCGCTTCTTGCGCTATCATTCCGCTACCCGTGACCCTCGGGTGACCCCCTCCGTGCGCCGGTTCGGGTCCAGGGTCGTTCGGTCAGAGAGGCGCACGCCGTGTTCCATCCCGCTTCGCCCGGTGATCCGTCCCGTCGCCGTGTACTCGTCCGTGCCATCGCTGCCGTGCAGGCGGCGATCGGCGCCGCCTTGGGCTACGTGCTGGGCAGCACGATCCTGGCGCCCAGCTTCGCCGCCCACCGATCCCGTTGGATCGACGCCGCGCCGCTCGACGGCCTCGACGCCCGCGGACCAACCCCGGTCACCCTCCGCATCGCCCGCCAGGACGGCTATCGCCAGGTCGTCGATCGCCGCGTCGTCTATCTGTCGTACGACGCCGCCGGCGTGCGCGCGCTCGACTCGACCTGCACGCATCTGGGCTGCCGGACCCGCTATGACGCCGAGCGGCGCCAGTTCGTGTGCCCGTGCCACGGCGGCGCCTACGACGTGGACGGAGAGGTGGTGGCGGGGCCGCCGCCGGCGCCCCTCAGACGTCTGAACGCCCGCGTCGAAGGCGGCCGCGTCGTCGTGGAAGTGTAGGAGGGGCGCGATGATGACCGCGTTGCTCGATTGGCTCGACAGCCGCACCGGCTACCGTGCGCTGCGCGCGCACGCGCTCGATGAACCGCTGCCGCCGGGCACCGGCTGGACCTTCACCACCGGCAGCGTGGTCGCGCTGCTGGTCGGCGTGCAGCTGGCGACCGGGGTGGGGCTGGCGATGTACTACGTGCCGTCGCCGGCGCTGGCCTACGACAGCCTGCGCTTCCTCATCACCCAGGTGCAGCTCGGGTGGCTGCTGCGCGCGCTCCACGTGTGGGGCGCCAGCTTCGTGGTGGTCGCTGCCGTCGTACATCTCACGCGCGCGGTCTGGTCGGCCGCCTACAAAGCGCCGCGCGAACTCACGTGGATGACCGGCGTCGTCCTGCTCCTGCTGCTGCTGGCGTTCTCCCTGACCGGCTACTTGCTGCCGTGGGATCAGAAGGCGTACTGGGCGACGACCGTGACCATCAGCGTCGCGCAGAGCTCGCCGGTCGTGGGGGAGTGGCTGGCCGACGTGCTGCGCGGCGGGCACGACCTGGGCGCGCTGTCGCTCGGCCGCTGGTACGCCGCCCACGTCTTCCTGCTCCCCGCCGCGCTGGCCGCGTTCATCGTGGCGCACATCGCGCTGATGCGCCGCCACGGCATCTCGGGGCCGCTCGAGCCGCGGCCGGGACCGCCGATTGTGTTCTACCCGTGGCACGTCATCAAGGACACCCTGGTGATGGGCGCGGTGTTCGCCGCCTTGATGGCCGCCGCGATCCTGCTGCCCGCCGACCTCGACGAAATCGCCAATCCGGCCGACGCCACCTACGTACCGCGGCCGGAGTGGTACTTCCTCTCGCTGTTCCAGCTGCTGAAATACTTTCCCGGCCGGCTCGAACTGGTGGCGACGCAGGTCGTGCCGGGCCTGGTCGTCGGCGCGCTGTTCGCCCTGCCCTTCCTGGATCGCGGGTTGCACCGACAGCCCTGGGCGCCCGGTCGCCGAGTCGTCGTCGCGGGATTCGCGCTGGTGGGCGTCGGCATCGCCACCCTCACGGCCCTCGGCCTGCGCGATGCCCCGCCGCGGTTCGATCCCGAGGCCTGGGGACCGCAGTCGATCGCCGGCTATCTTCTGGCCGACGGCGCCGATGCCACCTGCCGCCGTTGCCACGTCGACGGCGGCCCGGGATCGCCGGTGCGCGACACCAGGATCAGCCGCGACGACGACTGGCTGCGCTTCCACATGGCCGATCCGGTGGCGATCGGTCCGGGCGCGCGGCCACCGGAGCAGTCGTTCGTGCCGGTGCTCGACGACGACCAGGCGCGCGCCGTGCTGGCCTACCTGCGGCGGCTGCGTGCCGGGGCGCTGGCCCCGTTGGTCGCGCCGGCGAGCGCGCGGCCGCTGCTGATGCTGGGCACGCGCTGCGTCGCCTGCCACGCCATCGATGGCGACGGCGGCGCAATCGGCCCCGAGTTGACTCACATCGGGGCGCGTCGCGACGCCGAGACCATCCGCCAGATCATCACCGATCCGAACAGCGTCTACGGCGATTCCATGATGCCGGTCTACGGGCCGCGGCTCGGCCCCGAGGTGATCGCCGAGCTGGCGGCCTACCTGGCGACGCGCAAGTAGGGTGGGGGTTACCGGGCCGCCGGCGCCGCCGGGCCCTTGGCCGGCTGCGTGCTGCCCTGGTGGCAGGTGTAGCAGGTGACGCGTCCGAGCGAGGTCTCACCTTCGGCCGGCGTGTAGGCGGGGAAGTACTTCGCGTTCAGGGCCCGGGTCATCTCGATCATGCGGCGGGCGACGGCCTTGCGCGGGTTGTCGTCGCTGGGGAAGTTGCGCGGCACGTGGCAGCCGCCGCAATTGACGCCCAGCGCCTGGACGAAGTGCCGCATCTCCACCTCGAACTGCGGCACCATCAGCCCTTTGAGCACGGTGATGGTCGGGCTCTCGGCGACGGCCGGCCTGGTCGGTTCCGGCGCCGGCGTCTGCGCCGATCCGACCCCAGCGCGCAGCAGCATGACGAGCGCGGCTGCCGCCGTGCGCACGAGGAGGGGCGAACCGCCGACGCTCATCGTTCAGCTCCGAACCCGGTCGAGATTTTCGGCGTCGCCGCACCCTGGTGGCAGGTGTAGCACGTGATGCGGCCGAGCCGCGACTCGCCCTCGCCCGGGGTATGCGACGGGAAATGCTCCTGGTTGAGCGCCAGCGTCATCGCCAGCATGCGCCGGCCGGTGTGCTTGGCCCGCTTTTCGTCGCTGGCGAAGTTTCCCTGCACGTGGCAGTGGTCGCACTTCACGCCGATCGCCTCGGACATCCGCCGCATCTCATCGCGGACCTGGGCGCCGTCCCAGCCGGTGAGGATCTTGATGTTCTCGAGCGGCGGCAAGCGGCGCGGCGCCTGGGCACTGGCGGAGCCGGCGGCCATCCCCGCGGCCGTGAGTGCCAACGCCAGCACCAGTGCTCGGTCTCTCACTTCGTCTCGCCCCAGATCACTTCCGCGTTCGCCTTCACCCGCGCCGGCTGCGGCTTGTTGTAGCCGGCGTAGCTGGCCGGCGTGGCCCACGTCGCCACCACGTCGTCCACGGTCTTGCCGGCGTTCTTCGCCGCCTGCACCGCGGCCACGAACTCGCCGATGAACGCCGCGTAGGTCTTCACGTCGGCCGGCGTCATGGTAGTGGCAAAATGGCCGTTGATGATCGTCGTCACGCCGGGCACCGCCGCCGCCTTGGCCAGCGTGCCCGGGAACGCCACGCCGCTGCCGCCGTTGTTCTTGTCCATGATCGGCAGGTCTTTGTTGGGGAACGTATCGCCGACGTGCATCACGCCCAGCGCCGGGAACACCACGTAGGTGTCGCCGCCGGTGTGGGCGCGGCCGAAGTGGTAGAGGTCGATCTGGTCGGCACCGCGATTCAGGGTCAGCTTGTCGGTGAAGGTGCGGCTCGGCAGGCCGCGGCCGCCGTGTTCCTTGAAGATGTTCGGCTGGGGACCGGTCTGCAGGGCGTAGACCGGGTTGGCCTCCTCCATGTAGCGCTTGGTGTTCGCGTGGGCCACCACCTGCACCGACGCCGGAAACTCCACCTGGCCGTTGGTGTGGTCGTAGTGGGCGTGGGTGTTGATCACCATCGTCACCGGCTTGTCGGTGAGGCTCTTCACCTTGTCGAGCAGCGGCTGCCCCCAGCCGGGCAGCTTGGTGTCGACCAGCACCACGCCGGCCGCGGTCAGGAACATCGCGGTGTTGCCGCCGCCGCCCTTCAGCACGTAGAGCGTGTCGGCGATCTTGTCGGCCTCGACGACCTTCGGCGTGGCCGGCGTCGCCGGCGCCTGCCGCGCCGTCAGGCCGATCGAGCCGAGTCCGAGAGCCGCGGTGGCGGCCAGGGCGAGTGCACGTGTCGTCATGAGGTCTCCGGTCACGCGATACCGTTCTTGATCACCGCGCGCATCGCCTCGACGAAGGTGTCGATCTCCTCGAGCGGCGTGTAGATGTTCGGCGTCACCCGCAGCGCGCGGTAGCTGAGCGCCGCGTCGTCGGGGTTGTCGTGGCCGATGCTGGTGATGACGATGCGGTGCTTGTCCCACAGGTGATCGACCAGCTTGCGGCTGTCGACGCCGTCGATCGAGACGCAGGCCAGGCCCCAGGTCTGGCCCTCGGCCAGGTTCGAGTGGATCTTGATCCGCTTCTCGGTGCGCAGCGCGTTGGCCCAGCGCATCGTCAGGTAGCGCAGCCGCGCGGCCTTGCGCTCGATGCCGATCGCCTGCTGGAAGGCAATCGCCTCGTTGATCGCCGCCTTGGCGCCGATCGCCTGGGTCCCGACCTCCTCGAACTTGCGGATGTCGGTGTCACGGGTGGCCGGTGCGGCCTGCAGCGGCCAGGTCGAGGCGATGCGTTCCCTGCGGACGTAGAGCAGCCCGGTGCCCATCGGCGCCAGCAGCCACTTGTGCAGGGAGATCCCGTAGTAGTCCATGCCGAGTTCGCTCAGCTTGTAGGGGAAGTGGCCGCCGGCGTGGGCGCCGTCGACGATGGTGATGATGTTGCGGGCGCGGGCGATGTCGGCGAGCTGACGCACCGGGAAGAGCTGCCCCGACTGGTTGGTGATGTGGCAGAAATGCATCACCTTGGTCTGCGGCGTGATGGCGCGGGTCAGCCGGCCGATCAGATCCTCGCCGGTGGTCGGCGCCGGGAAGTCGACTTTGGTCAGCGTGATCTTGTCGCGCCGCACCCGCTGATCCCAGGTGGTGAGCATCCGCCCGTAGTCCTGCTCGGTGGTCAGCACCTCGTCGCCGGCCCGCATGTCGAGGCCCATCTGCGCGATCTGCAGCGACTCGCTCGAGTTGCGGGTGATGGCGATCTCTTCGGGGTCGGCGCCGAACTCGGCCGCCAGGCGGCGGCGCACCGTTTCGATGTTCCGCTCGGTCATGCCGCGGTGGTGGACCGGCGCCTGGTTGGCCCAGTCGTTGTAGCGCTTGCAGGCTTCGTGCACCACGGTCGGCGCCGGGCAGGAGTTGCCGTTGTTCAGGTTGATGATGGTCCGGTCGAGGGTGAAGGCGAACTGGATCTCGCGCCAGTAGTCCTCGTCGGCGGCGACCTGCGCCGGGGTCCGGCCGCCGGCGGCGGCCTGGGCGGTCAGCGCGGCCACCTCGTCGATGCCGTAGCGGGCAGTGGCAAAGGCGGCGCCCGCGGCGCCGCCGGTCAGTCGTAGAAACGCGCGACGGCTTCGCATTGGTGATTGCCTCCGGGGGGCAAGTGTAGGAGGCCTCCGAGCCGGAATCAACCGCATGGACGCGACGCCGGCGGCCCTACTACAGGTTGTGGCCCCGCCGCGCCGGCCCCGCCAGGGCCGGCGGACCGCAGCGCCGGGGCTGGTATGGCCGGGGTGGACTTGCACGGGGTGCGCCGGTGTGTGCTATGCTCGCAAGGTTCTCGTGGTCCTAGGACACCCTATCTAGGATCGTCCGCTCCTCGAGGAAGTGCGCGGGTTCGTGAGCGCCCCTCGATTCGGAGCACCGTGACGCCGTCAGTCGCGGGCCAGGTTCTCCCTGGCTCGTGGTGCGTCCGCCGGTGCCGCAGAAGTCGACAGCAGGGTTACGCGCGTCGGGTGCCAAGCCGCGAGGCTTTCAGGCTCGACGCAACACGCCGCCGCCCGGGGCATCGGGCGGCTCGTGGTGTCAGCGATGACGAGCCCGTCCCGCGGCGTGTCCGCGTGGACGGAGTGACGGCGTGAGCCGTCACGGGACGGCGCGGGCCCGGGGTTCACCGCGCGAGTGGAGAGATCGTGCCGACGATCAGCCAATTGGTCCGCAAGGGCCGCGACGCGGTGAAGTGGAAGACGAAGAGCCCGGCGCTGCAGGAGAGCCCGCAGAAGCGCGGGGTCTGCGTCCGCGTGTTCACGCAGACCCCGAAGAAGCCGAACTCGGCGCTTCGCAAGGTCGCCCGCGTGCGGCTCACCAACAAGATCGAGGTCACCACCTACATCCCGGGGGTGGGCCACAACCTCCAGGAGCACTCGCTGGTGCTCATCCGCGGCGGCCGTGTGAAGGACCTGCCGGGCGTGCGCTACCACGTGGTGCGCGGCACCCTCGACGCCGTCGGCGTGCAGGGCCGCAAGCAGGGCCGGTCGAAGTACGGCGCCAAGCGCCCGAAGCAGTAGGAACGACGTTATGCCTCGCAGACGAATTGTAGCTAAGCGCGAACTCCCCGCCGACGGCGTCTACGGCAGCCCGCTGGTGACCAAGTTCATCAACTGCATGATGAGCGACGGCAAGCAGTCGACCTCGATGAAGATCGTCTACGGCAGCTTCGAGATCATCAAAGAGAAGTCTGGCGACGATCCGGTCAAGGTCTTCAAGAAGGCTCTCGACAACGTCAAGCCGTCGCTCGAAGTGAAGTCGCGGCGCGTCGGCGGGTCGAACTACCAGGTGCCGATCGAGGTCAACCCGAACCGCCGGCTGTCGCTCAGCATCCGCTGGCTGGTCAGCTTCGCCCGCTCGCGCGGCGACGGCAAGACGATGCAGGAGAAGCTGGCTAACGAACTGCTCGACGCCGCCAACCTGCGCGGCGGCGCGGTCAAGAAGCGTGAAGACACGCACCGCATGGCCGAAGCGAACAAGGCGTTCGCGCATTACCGCTGGTAGCGGATCCCTGAGACCCCGGACGTTTTGAACTGATCATGGCTCGATCGGCCTCACTCAATCGGACGCGCAATATCGGCATCATGGCCCACATCGATGCCGGCAAGACCACCACGACCGAGCGCATCCTGTTCTACACCGGCATCACCTACAAGATCGGTGAAGTGCACGAAGGCACCGCGGTGATGGACTGGATGGAGCAGGAGCAGGAACGCGGCATCACCATCACCTCGGCCGCCACCACCTGCTTCTGGCGCGATCACCGCATCAACATCATCGACACCCCGGGCCACGTCGACTTCACGGTCGAAGTCGAGCGCTCGCTGCGCGTGCTCGACGGCGCGGTGGCGGTGTTCGACGCGGTGTCGGGCGTCGAGCCGCAGTCGGAAACGGTGTGGCGTCAGGCCGACCGCTACCGGGTGCCGCGGATCTGTTTCGTCAACAAGATGGACCGCATCGGCGCCGACTTCCGCGAGACCTTCTCGCAGATCGAGTCGAAGCTGCAGGGCAATCCGGTCGCCATCCAGCTGCCGATCGGTGCCGAGGACAAGTTCGTCGGCGTCATCGACCTGGTGCAGATGAAGGCGCTCGTCTACAAGGACGAGACCATGGGCGCCGACTACGACGTCCAGGACATCCCCGCCGACATGCTCGACGAGGCCAAGCTCTACCACGAGAAGCTGGTCGAGAAGGCCAGCGAGGCCGACGACAAGTTGCTCGAGAAGTACCTGAGCGGCGAAACCATCAGCGCCGACGAGCTCAAGGCGGCGCTGCGCAAGCGGGTCATCGAATCGGTGCGCAAGGAAGCGGCGCCGTTCGTGCCGGTGGTGTGCGGCACCGCGTTCAAGAACAAGGGCGTCCAGCCGATGCTCGACGCGGTCGTCGACTACCTGCCGTCGCCGCTCGACATCCCGGCCGTCACCGGCATCGACCCCGATGCCAAGGAAGAAGGCGCCCTGGTCGAGCGCGCGCCCGACGACAGCGCGCCGTTTTCGGCGCTGGCGTTCAAGATCATGACCGACCCGTTCGTCGGTCAGCTGACGTTCTTCCGCGTCTACTCGGGCACGCTCAACGCCGGCACCTCGGTGCTCAACAGCACCAAGGGCAAGACCGAGCGGATCGGCCGGCTGCTGAAGATGCACGCCAACAAGCGTGAGGAGATCAAGGAAGTCAACGCCGGCGACATCGCCGCCGCGGTCGGCCTGAAGTCGGTCACCACCGGCGACACGCTGTGCGACGAGAAGAAGTCGATCATCCTCGAGAAGATGGAGTTCCCCGAACCGGTCATCTCGCTGGCGATCGAGCCGAAGACCAAGGCCGACCAGGAAAAGCTCGGCCAGGGCATGGCCAAGCTGATGGCCGAGGACCCGACGTTCCGGGTCCGGACCGACGACCAGACCGGCCAGGTCGTGATCGCCGGCATGGGCGAGCTGCACCTCGAGATCATCGTCGACCGTTTGAAGCGCGAGTTCGGCGTCGAGGCCAGCGTCGGCAAGCCGCAGGTCGCCTACCGCGAGGCGCTGACCCGCCCGGCCGACGGCGACGGCCTGTTCAAGCGTCAGACCGGTGGCCGCGGCCAGTTCGGCCACGCCAAGATCCGCCTCATCCCGCTCGAGCCCGGCACCGGCTACCAGTTCGAGAACGAGACGGTCGGCGGCTCGATTCCGCGCGAGTTCATCAAGCCGATCGACCAGGGCATCCAGGAAGCGCTCACCCGCGGCATCCTGGCCGGCTTCCCGATCGACGACGTCCGCATCGAGCTCTACGACGGCAACTACCACGACGTCGACTCGTCGGAGATGGCCTTCAAGATCGCCGGCTCGCTGGCGTTCCAGGACGCCGCCAAGAAGGCGGCGCCGGTGCTGATGGAGCCGGTGATGCGGGTCGAGGTGGTGTGCCCGAAGGACAACCTCGGCGACGTCATGGGCGACCTGGCGTCGCGGCGCGGCCGCATCCAGTCGCAGGAAGACCGCGGCGGCACGCAGATCATCTCGGCCCGGGTGCCGCTCAGCGACATGTTCGGGTACGCCACCGACTTGCGCTCGCGCACGCAGGGCCGGGCGACCTACTCGATGCATTTCGATCGCTACGAACAGGCGCCGCGCAATGTGAGTGAAGAGGTCATCGCCCGGGTGCAAGGCACCAGCACCAAGTAACCCCGAGCCCCGAGCCCCGAGACCCGACGAGGATCAGCACATGGTTGGCGACAAGATTCGAATCCGCTTGAAGGCCTACGACGCCCGGCTGCTCGACCAGAGCACCGGCGAGATCGTGGATACCGCCAAGCGGACCGGCGCGCGGCTGGCGGGACCGATTCCGCTGCCGACCGAAATCAACAAGTGGACCGTGCTCCGTTCGCCGCACGTCGACAAGAAGTCGCGTGAGCAGTTCGAGGTGCGGACGCACAAGCGGCTCATCGACATCTTCGAGCCGACGCCGCAGACGGTCGACGCCCTGATGAAGCTGGATCTGCCGGCCGGGGTCGACGTCGAGATCAAGGCGTTCGGCAAAGAGCACGGCAAGTAACCGGGGACTCGGGGCTCGCGGCTCGGGGCTCGGAAGGGATCACGATGGTGAATGGAATCATCGGCAAGAAAATCGGCATGACGCAGCTGTTCCTCGAGGACGGGACGGTCGAACCGGCCACCGTACTCCAGGCCGGACCGTGCGTCGTGGTGCAGGCCAAGGCGGCCGACCGCGACGGCTACGAAGCCGTGCAGCTCGGGCTCGTCTCGGCCAAGAAATACAAGGCGAACAAAGCCACCGTCGGTCACCACAAGTCGGCGGGGGTGCCGCCGACCCGCGTGCGCCGCGAGGTCAAGCGCGTCACCGGCGGCGAGCAGCCCAAGCCGGGAGATTCGGTGGTCGTCGGCACGGTGTTCGCCCAGGGTGAGCGCGTCGACGTCATCGGCACCAGCAAGGGCCACGGCTTCCAGGGCGTCATGAAGCGCCACCACTTCGGCGGCGGACAGGCGACCCACGGCTCGATGTTCCACCGCGCGCCGGGCTCGATTGGCGCGTCGTCGTATCCCTCGCGCGTGGTCAAGGGGATGCGCATGGGCGGTCACATGGGCGTCGACCGGGTGACCGTGCGCAACCTCAAAGTGCTGCGCATCGACGTCGACAACAACCTGATGGTGGTGCGGGGTGCCGTGCCCGGCGCCAACGGCGGCTACGTGATCATCCGCAAGGCCGTCGCGGCCAAGCCGGAGCCGCAGCCGCAGCTGCAAGAGAAGCCCAAGAAGGGCAAGAAGTAGGACGCCATGACCGTAGACGTGGTCAACAGCGAGAACAAGAAGGTGGGCTCGGTCGAGCTCAGCGACGCCGTGTTCGGCGGCCGCGTCAAGACCGATCTGATCCACGCCTCGGTGGTGCGCAGCAACGCCGCCGATCGGCGTGGCACCCACGCCACCAAGACCCGCGGCGCTGGTCAGCGGCAGCGGCAAGAAGCCGTGGCGGCAGAAGGGCACCGGCCGGGCCCGGGTCGGCGAGATCCGCAACCCGCTGTGGCGCAAGGGCGGCACGGTGTTCGGACCGCAGCCGCGCAGCTACGCGTTCAGCGCGCCCAAGAAGGTCGAACTGGCCGGGCTCGGCGCCGCGCTGGCCCAGAAGGCCCAGGACGGCGACCTGGTGATCGTCGACGCGCTGGCCGCGGCGGCGGTGAAGACCCAGGCCGCGGCGACGATGCTGAAGGCGATCGGCGTCGACGGCAAGGCGTTGCTCGTCGACGTCCAGCCCGACGAGAAGCTGGTGCTGTCGGTGCGCAACCTTCCTGGCGTGAAGTTCCTCGCCAGTTCGCGGATCACCGCCCGCGACGTCATGGACACCATCAAGGTGGTGCTGACGCAGTCGGCGGTCGAGAAGCTGCAGTCGGCGCTCAGCGCCTAGGCGGGAGAACCAGACATGAAGCTCACTGAGGTGATCCGGCGCCCGCTCGTCACGGAGAAGACCACCGTGATGAAGGAAGACGGCCGGACGCTGGTCTTCGAAGTGGCGCGTGACGCCAACAAGATCGACGTGAAGCGGGCGGTCGAGAAGCTGCTGGGGCCCAAGGTGGCGTCGGTGCGGACCGCGATGGCTCACGGCAAACAGAAGCGCCAGGGCCAGTTCGTCGGCCGGCGTTCGGACTGGAAGAAGGCCTACGTCGTGCTGAAGAAGGGCGAGACGATGCCGGAGTTCGCCGACAACGCCTAGCAGTGTTGTCTGGCCCAGCCCGACGGGCGGGCGGACGTTCGCAGTTATCGAGAGAGACGGCCATGCCGATTCGTAAGTACAAGCCGACATCCCCGGGACGGCGGTTCCAGACGGTTCAGGTGTTCGACGAGATCACCACCGACACGCCGCACCGGCCGCTCACCGAGTCGCTCAAGCGCTCGGGCGGCCGTAACAATACCGGCGAACTCACCAGCTGGTGGCGTGGTGGCGGGCACAAGCGCCTCTACCGGATCATCGACTTCAAGCGCGACAAGAAGAACATTCCGGGCACGGTGTCGACGATCGAGTACGACCCGAACCGGTCGGCCCGGATTGCGCTCATCACCTACGCCGACGGCGAGAAGCGCTACGTGCTGCAGCCGCTCGGGATGAAGGTGGGCGACACCATCGTCGCCGGCGACAGCGCCGACATCCTGCCCGGCAACACGCTGCCGCTCGGCCACATCCCGCTCGGCACGCTGGTGCACAACGTCGAGCTGAAGCCGGGGCGCGGCGGCCAGCTGGCGCGCAGCGCCGGCGCCGCGGTCCAGGTGGTGGCCAAGGAAGGCGACTACGTCTCGGTCAAGATGCCGTCGGGCGAGATCCGCAAGATCCTGCACAACTGCCAGGCCACGGTCGGGCAGGTCGGCAACCTCGACTTCGAGAACGTGTCGATTGGCAAGGCCGGCCGCAACCGCTGGCTGGGCAAGAAGCCGCACGTGCGCGGCGTCGCCATGAACCCGGTCGACCACCCGCTCGGCGGCGGCGAAGGCCGCACCTCGGGCGGCCGGCACCCGGTCACGCCGTGGGGCGTGCCGACCAAGGGCTACAAGACCCGCTCGAACAAGAAGCTGAGCAACAAGTTCATCGTCCAGCGGCGGAAGAAGTAGGCGCTATGAGCAGATCGCTGAAGAAGGGGCCGTTCATCGACACGCACCTCCTCGAGAAGGTCGAGGCGATGAACCGTGCCGGCGAGAAGAAAGTGGTCAAGACCTGGTCGCGCCGCTCGACCGTGATCCCGGAGATGGTCGGACACACGCTGGCGGTGCACAACGGCCGCAAGTTCGTGCCGGTCTACCTCACCGAGAACATGGTCGGGCACAAGCTCGGCGAGTTCTCGCCGACCCGGCAGTTCAAGGGCCACGCCGCCAAGGCCGACAAGACCGCCTCGGCGTCGCCGGCAGGAGGGAAGGCCTGACATGGTCGTCGCGCAGGCAACCGCGAAGTTCGTGCGCACCTCGGCCCAGAAGGCCGGGCTGGTGTGCGACCTCATCCGCGGCAAGGACGTGAACCGGGCGCTGTCGGTGCTGCAGTTCGCCAAGAAGACCGTCGCCCGCGACGTGGCCAAGGTGCTGCGCTCGGCGGTGGCCAACGCCCGGCAGCGCGAGGGCTTCGGCGGCGACGTCGAGCGGCTGTTCGTCTCGGCGGCGTTCGCCAACCAGGGCCCGTCGCAGAAGCGGGTGCGCCCGGCGCCGATGGGTCGCGCCTTCCGCATCGTGAAGCGCACCGCCCACCTGACCGTGGTAGTGACCGAGCGCCCGCAGAAGATCGCGGCCGTCGGCCAGGACGAGGCGACGACCCCGGCGCGACGCGCCCGGGTCAAGAAGGCCGCGGCGGCCGAGTAGTCACGAGGAGATCGCAGTGGGCCAGAAAGTTCACCCGTACGGGTTCCGGATCGGCTTCAACAAGACGTGGAAGTCGCGGTGGTTCGCCGACAAGGACTACGCGACGCTGCTCCACGAAGACCTGAGGCTGAAGGTCGACCTGAAGAAGCGGTTCCAGCACGCCGGTGTCGCCAAGATCGAGATCGAGCGCGCCGCCAACAAGCTGAAGATCGACGTGCACACCTCGCGCCCCGGGATCATCATCGGGCGCAAGGGCACCGAGGTCGACAAGCTGAAGCAGGAGATCCAGAAGCGCACCAAGCGCGAGGTCTTCATCAACATCCAGGAGATCCAGAAGCCCGAGCTCGACGCCCAGCTGGTCGCCGAATCGGTCGCCATGCAGCTCGAGAAGCGGGTGGCGTTCCGCCGGGCGATGCGCAAGGCGGTCGAGTCGGCGCTGCGCTTCGGCGCCCGCGGCATCAAGGTGCGGGTCTCCGGCCGGCTCAACGGCGCCGAGATCGCCCGCTCGGAGTGGTACCTGCACGGCCAGCTGCCGTTGCAGACGCTGCGCGCCGACATCGACTTCGGCTTCGCCGAAGCCCACACCACCTACGGCCAGATCGGCGTCAAGGTGTGGATGTACAAGGGCGAACGGCTGACCCCGCGGGTCGGCCGCGATGAGGAATATCGCGACCGTCCGCGCCGGGCCGCGGGCGCTCGGGGATAGCGAGTAACGACGATGTTGATGCCGAAGAAGGTCAAGTTCCGGAAGCAGCAGCGCGGCCGCATGTGCGGCAAGGCGTGGCGCGGTTCGGACGTGTCGTTCGGCGACTACGGGCTGAAGGCGTTGGAGCCCTGCTGGATGACCGATCGGCAGATCGAGGCCGCGCGCGTCGCGATGACACGGTTCATCAAGCGCGGCGGCAAGATCTGGGTGCGCGTGTTCCCCGACAAGCCGGTCACCAAGAAGCCGCTCGAAACCCGCATGGGCAAGGGCAAGGGCTCGCCGGAAGGCTGGGTCGCCGTGGTCCGCCCCGGCAAGATCCTGTTCGAGATGGAGGGCGTGAGCGAGACCGAGGCACGCCGTGCCATGGAACTCGCCGCCGCGAAGCTGCCCATCCTGACCAAGTTCGCCGTTCGGTTCGGCGAGGAGAAGCCGTGATGAAGGCAGTCGACCTGCGGGAAATCGACGTCGACGGGCTGCGCGCCAAGGCGCTCGAGCTCGAGGACGAGCTGTTCCGCATGCGCGTCCGAAAATCGATGGGGCAGCTCGAGAAGCCGACCCGGATCCGCGACACCCGCCGCGACCTGGCCCGGGTGCAGACCATCCTCAGGGAGAAGGCGAAGTAGTCATGGCCTCGAAGACCGAAGTCCAGGGCGTGGTCGTCAGCGACAAGATGCAGAAGAGCGTCGTCGTCGCCGTCGAACGCCGTGTCCAGCACGACGTCTACAGCAAGATCCAGAAGCGGACGACGACGTTCCTCGCCCACAACGAGAACGACGAGGCCAAGGTCGGCGACACGGTGACGATCGCCGAGACCCGGCCGATGAGCAAGCGCAAGCGCTGGACCATTACCCGCGTCGTCGAACGCGCGGTCCGGGTCTGAGGACAGGAGAGCCGCCATGATCCAGATGCGGACGATTCTCGACGTGGCCGACAACTCCGGCGCGCGCAAGCTCTCGGTGATCAACCCGATCGGCGGGTCGACCGGGCGCTACGCGCGGCTGGGGGACATCGTCACCGCGTCGGTCAAGGAAGCGACGCCCGAGTCCAACGTCAAGAAGGGCACGGTCGTGAAGGCGGTCATCGTGCGGGTGCGCAAGGAACAGCGCCGCCGCGACGGCAGCTACATCCGGTTCGACCGCAACGCGGCCGTGCTGGTCAACGACAACAACGAGCCGGTCGGCACCCGCGTGTTCGGGCCGGTCGCCCGTGAGCTGCGCGAGCGCCGGTTCATGAAGATCATCTCGTTGGCGCCCGAGGTGCTGTAGCGATGGCCAAAGTCCGGATCAAGAAGAACGACACGGTGCTGGTGCGGGCCGGCAAGGACCGCGGCAAGCGCGGCCGCGTGCTGCAGGTGCTGCCCGACAAGAGCCGCATCGTCGTCGAGGGCATCGGCATGGTCAAGCGCCACACCCGGCCGAACCCGCAGAAGAACATCAAGGGTGGCATCCTCGAGCGCGAGTCGGCGATCCACGTCTCCAACGTGATGCTGGTCGACACCGACTCGAACCTGCCGTCGCGGATGGGCGCGGAGATGGCCGGCGACGGCACCAAGGCGCGCGTCCGCCGCAAGCGCGGCGTGGGGGCGAAATGAGCACGCAGAAGACGACCAGCCGGATGCGCGAGCGCTACCTCAAGGAGGTGGTGCCGGCCCTTTCGAAGGAGTTCGGCTACGCCAACGTGATGGCCGTGCCCAAGATCGAGAAGGTCGTGGTCAACATGGGCCTCGGCGAAGCGACCCAGAACGCCAAGGTGGTCGACGTCGGCGCCGATGAACTGGCCAAGATCACCGGCCAGAAGGCGGCGGTGCGCCGGGCCAAGAAGTCGATCGCCCAGTTCAAGGTCCGCGAGGGCCAGGTGATCGGCGCGATGGTCACGCTGCGCGGCGACCGGATGTACGAGTTCCTCGACCGGCTGGTCAGCATCGCGTTGCCGCGCGTCCGCGATTTCCGCGGCGTGTCGCCGCGCGGCTTCGACGGTCGCGGCAACTACACGCTCGGTCTGCGCGACCAGCTGCTGTTCACCGAGATCGACTATCTCAAGGTGGACAAGGCCCGTGGCATGAACGTGTGCGTGGTGACGTCGGCCAAGACCGACGAGGAAGCCCGCAAGCTGCTCCAGCTGCTGGGTATGCCGTTCCGCACCAACTGAGGACGAGGACCGAGCGATGGCGACGACCGCGAAGATGGCTCGTGAGAAGAAGACGCTGAAGTTCAAGGTGCGCCACCGCAACCGCTGCCAGCGGTGCGGGCGGCCCCGGGCCTACCTGCGCAAGTTCGCGCTGTGCCGCCTCTGTTTCCGCGAGCACGCGCTGACCGGCGACGTCGCGGGCGTGACCAAGAGCAGCTGGTAAGGACTAGCGGCTAGGGACTAGCGGCTAGCGGCTTGAGAGAAGCGAACAATGACTGATCCGATCGCAGACATGCTCACCCGGGTGCGGAACGCGGTGTCGGCCCGACACAATCGCGTCGACATGCCGGCGTCGAAGCTGAAGACCGAGATCGCCAAGATCCTCCAGGACGAGGGCTACATCGCCGGCTACAAGCTGGTCGACGACAAGCCGGCGCGGCCGGGCGGGGCGGTGCGGCCGATGATCCGGCTGCTGCTCAAGTACGGCCCGGGGGGCGAACGCGTGATCTCCGGGATCACGCGCGTGAGCCGGCCGGGACGCCGGGTCTACGCCGGCTCCGACGCCATGCCGGTCGTGCTCGGCGGGCTGGGCGTGAGCATCCTGACGACCTCGCGAGGGGTGATGACCGGACGCAACGCGGCCAAGGCCGGCGTCGGCGGCGAAGTGCTCTGCAACGTGTGGTGATTGCAGGGAACAGAGAACAGGGAACAGAGAACAGGGATGCGAGCACGTTGCTCTCCCTGGTCCCCGGTCCCTGGTCCCTGGTCCCTACGGGGTTCTAGACATGTCACGAATTGGTAAGAAGCCAATCCCGATTCCGAAGGGCGTCACCGTCAAGGTCGACGGCGCCGCCGTGGACGTCAAGGGACCGAAGGGCCAGATGCGCCAGGCGCTGCCGCCGGGCGTGGTGGTCGCGGTCGAGGACGGCCAGGTCCTGGCCCGCCGCGAGCGCGACGAGAAGGCCCTCGCCAAGTTCCACGGTCTGGCGCGCAGCCTGGTCGCCAACGCGGTGCAGGGCGTGACCGAGGGCTGGAAGCGCGAGCTCGACATCGTCGGCGTCGGCTACCGCGCCGAGCTCAAGGGCAAGCAGGTGCACTTCGCGCTCGGCTATTCGCATCCGGTGGTGTTCGACATCCCGGCCGGGATCGACGTGGCCGTCGACAAGCAGACCCACCTCACCGTGACCGGCGTCGATCGTCAGCTGGTCGGCCAGGTGGCGGCGAACATGCGCCGGCTGCGCAAGCCCGACCCGTACCAGCAGAAGGGCGTGCGGTACATGGGCGAAGTGCTGAAGAAGAAGGCCGGAAAGACGGGGGCGTAAGACCATGAAGGTCACCAACAGGGACGAACGTCGGCAGCGGATCAAGTACCGGATCCGGAAGCGCGTGCGGGGCACGACCGAGCGGCCGCGCCTGAGCGTGTTCCGCAGCGTCACGCACATCTACGTGCAGGTGATCGACGACCATGCCGGCCGGACATTGGCCGCGGCGTCGAGCGTCGAGCCGGCGGTGAAGGCCAAGATGGCCGAGGGTGCCCGCGCCGGCAACAACAAGGGGGCCGGGGTGGTCGGCGAAGCCATCGCCGAGCGGCTGAAGGCCCAGGGGATCTCGCGGGTCGTGTTCGACCGCAACGGGTTCCTCTATCACGGCCGGGTCAAGGAAGTCGCCGAGGCGGCGCGCAAGGCCGGGCTCGAGTTCTAGAAGCGAAAGCACATTATGCGGACACGTGAACGGATCGACGCAGGCCAGCTCGACATCAAGGACACGGTGGTGGCCATCAACCGGGTCACCAAGGTGGTCAAGGGCGGCAAGAACCTGAGCTTCAGCGCGCTGGTCGTCGTCGGCGACGGCCAGGGCGTGGTCGGCTTCGGCATCGGCAAGGCCAAGGAAGTCCCCTCGGCGATCAAGAAGGGGATCGAAGCCGCCAAGAAGAACCTGATCCGCGTGCCGCTGAAGGGCACCTCGATTCCGCACCCGGTGCTGGGCCGCTACGGAGCCGGCCGGGTGCTGCTGAAGCCGGCGCCGGACGGCACCGGCATCATCGCCGGCGGCGGCGTCCGCGCCGTGGTCGAGTCGTGCGGTATCCACAACGTGCTCACCAAGTCACTCGGGACCGCCAACCCGCACAACGTCGTCCGCGCCACGTTCACGGCGCTGTCGATGCTGAAGGACCCGCGGATGGTCGCCCGGTTGCGCGGCAAGACACTCGAGGACGTCGTCGGCGCCACGGCGTAGACGACGAGGGACATATGGCGAAGGCAACGACCAAGGCTACTGCGAAGGCCGCCGGGAAGGGCACCGAGAAGATGGTGAAGATCACCCTGGTGCGCAGCCCGATCGGGTTCGACCGCACCCAGGGCGAGACGGTGCGCGGCATGGGCCTGCGCCGGATCCGGCACACCGTCGAATTGCTCGACACCCCCGAGACGCGCGGGATGATCCACAAGGTGCGCCACCTGGTCACGGTGGCCGAGTAGGACCATGGCAACCAATCTCAGCAATCTCAAGCCGGCCAAAGGCTCGAAGTTCACCAAGAAGCGCGTCGGCCGCGGCCCCGGCTCGGGCAGCGGCAAGACCGCGGCCCGCGGCTACAAGGGCGCCCAGTCGCGCTCGGGCTACAAGTCGAAGCGCGGCTTCGAGGGCGGCCAGATGCCGCTCCACCGCCGCATCCCGAAGCGTGGCTTCAACAACATCTTCCGCATCGAGTACGCGGTGGTGAATCTCGACGCGATCAGCGAGCGGTTCGCGGCCGGCGCCGTCGTCGACCCCGACACGCTGCGGGCGTCGGGCCTGGTCCGCGACCGGACCGCCCCGATCAAGGTGCTGGCGCGCGGCGAGGTGGCGAAGGCGCTGACCGTGCACGCGCACAAGTTCAGCGGCAAGGCCGCCGAGAAAATCGCCGCCGCCGGCGGCACGACGTCGGTACTCGGAGCCGCCGCCACGGCCTCCACCCCACGGGGCACAGCACGCCCCGCGGGGACCCCGGCCTGACCCGGCCCGCGAGGGACGAGGCGTTAGCCACATGCTCGAAGCTTTCAAGAACCTCTTCGCCGTCGCCGACCTGCGGAACCGCGTGTTGTTCACGCTGGCGATGCTCGGCGTGTACCGCATCGGGAGCCACATCCCGACGCCCGGCGTCAACACCGCCGCGCTGGCCCTGCTGGCCGAGCAGGCGCGCGGGACCATGTTCGGCTTCTACGACATGTTCTCGGGCGGCAACCTGTCGCAGGTGACGATCTTCGCGCTCGGCGTCATGCCGTACATCAGCGCCTCGATCATCCTGCAGCTGCTGACGGTGGTGTGGCCGTACCTCGAGCGGCTGTCGAAGGAAGGCGAGCTGGGCCGGCGCAAGATCACCCAGTACACGCGCTACCTCACCGTGATCCTGGCGGTGGCGCAGGCGATGGCGATCGCCGTCTATCTCGAGCGTCAGACCAACATCGCCGGCGGGCTGCCGCTGGTCTACGAACCGGGCTGGGGCTTCCGCCTGATGTGTGTGCTCACGCTCACCACCGGCACGATGTTCGTGATGTGGCTGGGCGAGCAGATCACCGAGCGCGGTATCGGCAACGGCATGTCGCTGCTGATCTTCGCCGGCATCGTCGTCAACTTCCCGCGCGCGGTCACCCTGACCTTCGACCAGCTGCGCACCGGCCAGATCGGCCTCATCCGGCTGCTGCTGCTGGTGGCGCTGATGGTGGCGGTGGTGGCGGCGATCATCTTCGTCGAGCGCGGCCAGCGCCGCATCGTCGTCCAGTACGCCAAGCGGGTGGTCGGGCGGCGCCAGTTCGCCGGCACCAGCACCCACATCCCGCTCAAGGTCAACACCGGCGGCGTCATCCCGGTGATCTTCGCCAGCTCGCTGCTGGCCTTCCCGGCGACGCTGCAGGGCTTCTTCGCCGCCGGCGGCTGGGGCGACGCGGTGGTGCGGCAGCTCGCCTACGGGATGCCGCTCTACAACCTGCTGTTCGTCAGTCTGATCCTGTTCTTCGCCTACTTCTACACGGCGATCATCTTCAATCCCGACGACGTCTCGGAGAACATGCGCAAGTACGGCGGTTTCATCCCCGGCATCCGTCCGGGCAAGCGGACCGCCGAGCACATCGACACCATCCTGACCCGCATCACGCTGGCCGGGGCGGTCTACCTGTGCATGATCGCCATCCTGCCGGAATTCATGATCACCGGCTTCCAGGTGGCGCCGATTCCGTTCGTCGGCGAGTGGCTCGACGCCGTCCTGCCCGACTGGTTCACCAGCGGGCTGGGGGTGAACTTCTTCTTCGGCGGGACGTCGCTGCTGATCGTGGTCGGCGTGGCCATGGACACCGTGAGCCAGATCGAGTCGCAGCTCATCATGCGGCACTACGACGGGTTCATGAAGAAGACACGGATTCGTGGCCGGCGCGACTAGAAAACGTGACGCCATGAATGGTCAACGGATTGAGTCACGTTTTCACGCCCGCCCGGGCCGGGGTCCCTGCCACGCGTGGTGTGCGTGGTGGGGTGGAGACGGCGGGCCAAGAGACGCTGCCACTAGCGAGGCGGAGCCGCACGTTCGTCGGTCCGAGGCGGAGCATCGCTAGCGATGGCGCTGCGGTTGTTGATGCTGGGGCCGCCCGGCGCGGGTAAGGGGACGCAGGCGGCGAGGATCGCGGGAGATCACGGCGTGCCGAAGATCTCCACCGGCGACATGCTCCGCAACGCCGTGGCGTCGGGGAGCAGCCTGGGCCATCTCGTCAAGGAGACGGTGGCACGGGGCGCGCTGGTCAGCGACGACGTGATCGTGGCGCTGGTGCGCGAGCGTCTGGCCGAGGCGGATTGTTCCGACGGCTTCGTGCTCGACGGGTTTCCGCGGACGGTGGTCCAGGCCGAGGCGCTCGACCTGCTGCTCGGCGGGGCGCCGCTGGCAGTGGTGGAAATTCGGGTGCCCGACGACGAGCTGGTGCGGCGGGTACGCGGGCGGCGGATTTGCGAACGGTGCGGGACGACGGTATCGGCGTTCGACGGCGACCCGTCGCTGGCGCTGGTGTGCAAGGTGTGCGGCGGACGGCTGGTGCAGCGGTCCGACGACAGCGAGCAGGTGGTGCGCGACCGGTTGAAGATCTACTGGCGCGAGACCCAGCCGATGATCGGGTTCTACCAAGACCGGCCGACGTTCCGCCGGGTCGACGGGGCCCAGCCGCCGGTGTCGGTCTACGCGGCAATCGCGGCGGCGGTGGACGAGATGAACGGGAATCGGATGGGGCTGCGGTGATCGTCTGTCGGTCGGCGGCGGAGCTGGAGCGGCTGGCGCGGGTCAATGCGCTGGTCGCCCGCGTGCTCGCCGAGCTGCGGACGATGGTCGCCCCCGGGATGACGACGGCGGAGATCGACGCGCGGGCCGAGCAGCGGCTGCGCGAGGCGGGGGCCGAGCCGGCGTTCAAGGGCTACAACGGCTATCCGTCGACGATTTGCGCGTCGGTGAACGAGCAGGTGGTGCACGGGTTTCCGTCGGCGCGGGCGCTGGTCGAAGGCGACATCCTGTCGATCGACCTGGGCGCCAAGCTCGACGGTTTCTTCGGCGACAGCGCCGTGACCGTGCCGGTGGGGAAGGTCAGCGCGCAGGCGGGGCTGCTGCTCGAGGTGACGGCGCAGTCGTTGGCCGAGGCGCTGGCGGTGGTGAAGGCCGGGGCGCGGCTGTCCGATATCGGGGCGGCGGTGCAGCGGCACGTCGAGGCACACGGGTTCTCGGTGGTCCGGGAGTTCGTCGGCCACGGGATCGGGACGGCGCTGCACGAAGAGCCGCAGATTCCGAACTACGGCACGGCCGGCCGCGGACCGCGGCTGGCCGAGGGAATGGTCCTGGCGATCGAGCCGATGGTCAACGTCGGCCAGCCGGGGGTGAAGGTGTTGAGCGACGGGTGGACGGCCGTGACCAAGGACGGCAGTCTGTCGGCGCACTTCGAGCACACGGTCGCGGTCACCGCGGACGGGTGCCGGGTGCTGACCAGGCCCGACGCCGCCGCCAACGTGGCGGCGTGATGGTGGCGGTGCACGACGCGGCGGACCGCTCGCCCCTGGACGTCGAGGGCGTGGTGCGGGAACTGCTGCCGAGCGCGCTGGTCCGGGTGAGTATCGAAGGGCGGCACGACGTGGTCGCGCATCCCGGCGGATCGCCGACGCGCAACTACGTCAGGGTCGTCGTCGGAGACCGGGTGAGATTGACGCTGTCGCCCACGGATCGGACCCGTGGCCGCATCGTCGAGAAGTTGTAGAGGCGAGCGATGAAAGTGCGAGCGTCAGTCAAGAAGATTTGCGACAAGTGCAAGGTCGTCCGTCGGAAGGGCGTCGTGCGGGTGATCTGCACGAACGCGAAGCACAAGCAGCGGCAAGGGTAAAGGCACATGGCTCGAATTTCAGGAATTGATCTTCCGCGGACGAAGCGGGTCGAGATCGGGCTCACCTACATCTACGGGATCGGGCGCGACCGCGCCGGCAAGATCCTGGTGAGCGCCGGCGTCAGCGGTGACGTCCGGGTGAAGGACCTGACCGACGACGACGTGCGCAAGATCAGCCGGGTCATCGAGGAGCAGGGCGGCGTGGAGGGCGACCTCCGCAAGGAAATCTCCATGAACATCAAGCGGCTCATGGAGATCGGGAGCTACCGCGGCATGCGCCACCGCCGCAACCTGCCGGCGCGCGGGCAGCGCACGCGCACCAACGCGCGCACGCGCAAGGGGCCGCGCAAGGGCGCGGTCGCCAAGAAGAAGACGGTGTAACCCATGGCCAAGACCGAAGGCGGCAAAGACGCCGCCACCCCGAAGAAGAAGACGTTCAAGAAGCGCGGCGAGAAGCGCGTGGTGCACCACGGCTACGCCCACATCCAGGCGTCGTTCAACAACACCCTGATCACCATCACCGACACCGAAGGCAACGTCGTGTCGTGGTCGAGCGCCGGTGCGATCGGCTTCAAGGGGTCGCGCAAGGGCACGCCGTTCGCCGCCACCCAGGCGGCGATGGCCGCCTGCAACGTCGCCAAGACCTTCGGCATGCGATCCTGCGAGGTGCTGGTCAAGGGCCCGGGCTCCGGCCGTGAATCGGCGGTGCGCGCGCTCCAGAACGCCGGGATCGAGGTCAAGTCGATCCGCGACGTCACCCCCATCCCGCACAACGGCTGCCGGCCGCCGAAGCGGCGCCGCGTCTAGCGCGCGGTTCACGAGTTTCAGGGAGAAGGACAGAGTTACATGGCTCGATACACCGGTCCCGTCTGCCGTCTGTGCCGCCGTGAGGGCATGAAGCTGTTCCTCAAGGGCGAGCGCTGCTACACGGAGAAGTGCGGCATTGAGAAGCGCAACATGCCGCCCGGGCAGCACGGCCGCCGCCGCGCCTCCAAGCTCCAGGGCTACGGCGTGCAGCTGCGCGAGAAGCAGAAGGTCAAGCGCACCTACGGCGTGCTCGAGGATCAGTTCCGCCGCTACTTCGAGATGGCCGATCGCACCCGCGGCATCACCGGCGTGACGCTGCTCCAGCTGCTGGAACGGCGGCTCGACAACGCCGTCTACCGGATGGGCTTTGCGACCTCGCGGGCGCAGGCGCGCCAGCTGGTGCGCCATGGCCACTTCCTGGTCAACGCCAAGAAGGTCGACATCCCGTCGGTACTCGCTCAAGGCCGGCGACGTCGTGTCGGTGCGCCAGACCAGCCGCGAGAACGCGGCCATTCTCCATGCCGTCGGCGAGGTCAAGGGCCGCGGCATCCCGGACTGGATCGCGCTCGAAGGCGAGCTCGGCGCCAAGGTGGTGTCGATGCCGACCCGCGAGCAGATCAACCTGCCGGTGCAGGAACAGCTCATCGTCGAGTTGTACTCGAAGTAAGTCATGGCCCGGGGGGACACCCCCGGGCGCCAGTCGCCGGCCCGCAGCTCTCAGACCTGCAGCGGGAGGCCGGCGATCTCGATCCGCAGGTCTGGAGGCCGGGTTGCCGGCCCAGTGGCGAAAGGACGAACGACCATGTTGTGGAGAGGCTTTCAGCGCCCCAAGCGCCTTGAATTCGAGCGCGACACCCTGACCGATCGGTTCGGCCGGTTCTCGGCCCAGCCGTTCGAGCGCGGCTTCGGCACCACCGTCGGCAACGCGCTGCGGCGCGTGCTGCTGTCGTCGATCGAAGGCGCGGCGGTGACCGCGGTGAAGATCGACGGCGTGCTGCACGAGTTCTCGCCGATCAAGGGCGTGGTCGAAGACGCCACCGACATCATCCTCAACCTCAAGCAGATTCCGCTGAAGGTGCACACCGACGCGGCCAAGACCCTGACCCTGCGGGTGAACAAGGCCGGTAAGGTGTCGGCCAAGGACATCGAGACCGACCACGACATCGAGGTCCTCGAGCCCGATGCCCACATCGCCACCATCTCCGAGGGCGGCAAGCTGCACATGGAGCTGCGCGTCAAGCGCGGCCGCGGCTACGTCTCGGCCGACAAGAACTTCGACGAGGACCTGGGCATCGGCTGGATTCCGATCGACTCGGTGCACTCGCCGGTGAAGAAGGTCAACTACCTGGTCGAGGCGGCGCGCCTCGGGCAGACCACCGACTACGACAAGCTGACCATCGACGTGTGGACCAACGGCTCGGTCACCCCGACCGACGCGGTGTCGCTGTCGGCCAAGCTGATCCGCGACCACATGAGCATCTTCGTCAACCTCGACGACGAGGACGAGCCGGCCGCCGAGGCCGCCGGTGACGGCGCCCGGGTCGGCGGTGCCAACGAGCATCTCGACAAGAGCGTCGAGGAACTCGAGCTGTCGGTGCGGTCGTACAACTGCCTCAAGAACGCCAACATCCGCACCATCCGCGAGCTGGTCCAGAAGACCGAAGGCGACATGCTGAAGACCAAGAACTTCGGCCGCAAGTCGCTGAACGAGATCAAGGAGATCCTGCAGACCATGGGCCTCGGCCTGGGGATGCGGCTGGATCAGGCGGGACAGGACTGATCTAGCGGCTAGGGGCTAGCGGCTAGCGGCTAGAGGGACGCCATGAGACACAGAGTCGGACATCGTAAGCTGGGGCGGGTCACCGAGCACCGGATGGCGCTGCTGCGCAATCAGGCTTCGGCCCTGCTCACCCACGAGCACATCACCACCACCGTCCCGAAGGCCAAGGAACTGCGGCCGTTCGTGGAGAAGCTCATCACCACCGCCAAGCGCGGCGTGCGGGCCGCCGATCCGAAGGGCGTCACGCTCTCGGCCCGGCGCCTGGTGATGCGCCACGTCGTCGACGAGGACGTGGTCGCCAAGTTGTTCGACCACCTGGCGCCGCGCTTCATGGAACGCCCGGGCGGCTACACCCGCATCCTCAAGCTGGGTCACCGTCGCGGCGACGGCGCCGAGACCGCGCTGATCGAACTGGTCGGCTCGGAGTTCGACCCGAAGAAGGCGGCGGCCGAGAAGGCCGCGGCGGCCGAGAGCGGCGACGCGCCGAAGACGCAGAAGAGCGTCGGCGAGCGTCTGCGCACGGCGGCGTCGCGGATCCGCGGGAACAAGAAGGACAAGGCCGATCTGGGCAAGGCGTCGAAGCCGGCCCGTCGGGCCCCGCAGAAGTCGACGACGCCACGCAAGGCCGGCGGCTCGTAGACGTCAGCCGATCGGGAACCCGACAGCCTGGCTGCTGGACAAGCGGCCAGGCTGTTGTTCTGTACTGCTGTGTCGATTCCCAGACACCGAGCCACTCGAGCTGACGCGGTATCTCTCTCCGCCTCGCGCTCGGCTGGCGCACGCTCAACGCGGCTTGTGGGGCGGCTCGCGACGCCTCAAGCGTGCTTGCCATCAATCTCGTCGTCGAGAGACACCACGCCATCTCGAGTGGCGTGTCCGCCGTCCGGCAGGTCCTCGACCGGCCTTGCTCTGGACGGCCGCGTGATCGGCCAATCCTCAGTCGGCGTGCTGACGGCTGACGACTCAGCCTCCACCACTTGTCGCGACGCCTGCCAGATCAGTCACCTGCCGACAAGATCATCATTCTCCGCACGTCGAACCAGCCGAATGTGGGTCGACCCGGCCCGCCCCACCACGCCCAGACCATGCCGTGATCCAATCGCGCGTCCGATCCCGGGGCGACCACGCTGACGGTGACCTGGGTGCCCACGATGGGGTAGTCAAGCTTCAGTCGCAAAGGCGTCGCTGCAGACCATGTCGCGAGTTCTTCGGCGGTGAGCTTTCGCCCGACCGGGAAGCCAAGACGATCGGCAGCCGCGTCGGTGCTGGCCTGGAACTCGAGGATCTGAGAGCGGAACGTCATCCAGGGCCATGACCATTAGAGCTGATCGGCGATGGGCAGTGCGAAGAACGATGCGACCAAGAGCGGCACGAGCGCAGTCGCCAACGCCGTTCCCCACGGGGCGGCGCCAGTGAAACGATGCGCCGGGTAGTAGCCCAAGGCAGCGAAGATCCACGGGCCGATCAGCAACAGGGTGTAGACCAGGTGGGCTCTGCCATCGAGCAGCGCGGTCAGCAGGAGTTCGCAGACGCCCAGCGCGACGAGACCGGCGCCAGACCTGCGGACGAGACGCCAGTCGCGCGCCGATCTGGAGGCGACCACGCCCAGGACGATCCCGGAAGAGAGACCGAAAGCTACGAGGCCCTCGAGGTTTTCGAGGGCGCCATCCTCGGCGGGTAGCCTCCACTGCCACCACGCCGCGCGCCAAACCGCGAGAGTGAACAACGGCGGGCACAGGATGGCCCACCACGCCAACGCCGGCCATCGAACTCCTGAATTCGGGCGGTTCTGAAGCATCGGCAGCGTTGAGCCTGACGGCATCTCAGCCGGGGGTGAATCTCGTCTCGTAGCGGCCCAGGAATCGGGATTCGCGGGCGGCTATGTCGCCGCCGCGCGATTCCGAATCTGATGCGATTCCGAGCCCCAGTCCCCAGTCCCCAGTCCCTGTTCTTACGCCTCGTGCCCGTGGCCGTGCGGGTGCGCGGCTTTGTAGGCGGCGACGATCTTGGTCTGCTCGTGCGCCGGGACGTTCTCGTAGTGCGAGTAGTCCATGTGGTAGCTGCCGCGGCCGCCGGTCACCGAGGTCAGGTGCTGCTCGTAGGTCAGCATCTCCGACATCGGCACCTGGGCGCGGATCACGGTGCTGGCGCCGCGCGTGTCCATGCCGGCGATGCGGCCGCGCCGGCCGTTCAGATCGCCCATCAGGTCGCCGGCGAAGTCGCTCGGCGCGTAGACCTCGACGTTCATCACCGGCTCGAGCAGCGTCGGGCGAGCCCGCGACATGCCGTCGCGGAAGGCCAGGTGGCCAGCGGTCTTGAACGACAGCTCGTTGGAGTCGACGTCGTGATACGAGCCGTCGAACAGCGTCGCCTTGAGGTCGACCATCGGGTAGCCGGCGAGGAAGCCGCGCTGCCGTGATTCCTGCAGCCCCTTCTCGACCGCCGGGATGAACTGGCGCGGGATCGAGCCGCCGAAGATGTCGTCCACGAACTCGAAGCCGCCGCCGCGCGGCAGCGGCTCGAAGCGCACCTTGCAGTCGCCGAACTGGCCGTGGCCGCCGGTCTGCTTCTTGTGGCGGCCGTGGGCCTCGACCGCCGCGGTGATGGTCTCGCGGTAGGGGATGCGCGGCGGTTTCAGCACCACTTCCACGCTGAACCGCCGCTTCAACTTGGCGACGGTGACCTCGATGTGCAGCTGGCCCTGACCCGACAGCAGCAGCTCGTTGGTGTTGGGGTCGCGGGCGTAGTGGATGCTGCCGTCTTCCTCCTCGAGGCGGTGCATCGCGGTGCTGATCTTGTCTTCGTCACCGCGGCTCTTCGGCTCGATCGCGTAGGAGAGCACCGGCTCCGGCCACGGGATCGGCGGGAAGGTGATCGTCGCCTTGGCGTCGGCCAGAGCGTCGCCGGTGCGGGTTTCCTTCAGCTTCGCCACCGCGCCGATGTCGCCGGCTTTCAGCTCCGGCACCGCGGTCGCGGTCTTGCCCTGCATGATGCTCAGGCTGCCGAGCCGTTCGTCGAGGTCACGGGTGCGGTTGCGGACCGTCGAATCGGCGGTCAGGTGGCCCTGGTAGACGCGGAACAGCGAGATGCGGCCGGCGAACTGATCGGCCACCGTCTTCCACACGAGCGTCGCCATCGGCGCCTGATCGGTCACCGGCTTGCTCACCTCGGCGCCGCCCGCGACCGCCCGGAACGGCCGGTCGGCGGCGGCCGGCAGCCAGCTCAGGATGGCGTTGAGCGCCGGTTCGACGCCGATGTTCTTCATGGCCGCGGTGCAGATGGCGGGGAAGAGCGTGCCGGCGGCGACCGCCTTCTGCAGTCCGGTGATGAGGTCGTGGTCGTTCAGCGTGCCCTGCTCGAAGAAGCGCTCCATGAGCGCCTCGTCGGCTTCGGCCACCGCTTCGATGAGCGCGGTGCGATTGGCCTGGGCCTCGCCGACCAGCGCGTCGGGAATCGGCCCCTCCACCGCCGGGCCGCCGTCGACCGGCGCGATGAAGGCCTTCATGCCCACCACGTCGACGACGCCGGTGCAGGCCTCGCCTTCGCCGATCGGGATGTGGACCGGGAAGATGCTGCGGTGGCAGGTCTTGCGCAACGCGACGATGGTGCGTTCGAGCGAGGCGCGATCGCGGTCGAACCGGCTCAGCGCCACCAGCCGGGGCAGGCCGAGCTCGTCGGCGGCGGCCCACGCCTTCTCGGTCTGCACGGCCGGGCCCGACACGGCATCGACCACGACCAGCACCGCGTCGGCGACCCGCAGGGCGGCCCGGGTGTCGGCGAAGAAGTTGGCGACGCCGGGGGTGTCGAGCAGGTTGATCTTGGTCTTGCGCCACTCGGCGTAGGCGAGCGACGTGCTCAACGTGTGCTTGCGGGCGATCTCCTCGGGGTCGTAGTCGGTGACGGTGGTCCCGTCGTCGACCCGGCCGAGCCGGTTGACCATGCCGGCGGCGAAGAGCATCGCCGCGACCAGCTGCGTCTTGCCACAGCCGCCGTGTCCCACCACGGCGACGTTACGGATGCTTGCCGCGTCGTAGACCTTCATAGGCCGGACCCTCCGCGTGTCCTGCGGCGGCGTCGCGTGGCCGGTCCCCGCCAGTGCGGGTCACGGCCCGGTGACGTCTCCAGGCGCTAGCCTATGCCTCCGGCGGCTGATGTCAAGCGTCCGTGGCATGGGCGGCGGCAAAACGGCGGGGGACCGCCCCGGGGCCGGTCCACGGCTACTCGTAGCGCAGCGCTTCGATCGGGTCGAGCCGGGAGGCGCGCCAGGCCGGGAGCATGCCGAAGAAGATGCCGACGCTGGCCGAGAAGCCCAGCCCGAGCGCGAACGACCACCACGGCAGCGAAATCGGGAAGCCCGACAGCACCGTGACCAGCAGGCCGATGCCGCTGCCCAGCGCGATGCCGAGCACGCCGCCGATGCTGGTGAGGACCACCGCCTCGATCAGGAACTGGAACAGGATCTCGGCGCGCCGCGCCCCGATCGCCTTGCGGACGCCGATCTCGCGGGTTCGTTCGGTCACCGAGATGGTCATGATCGCCATCACGCCGATGCCGCCGACCATCAGCGCGATCGACGAGATCACCACCAGCGACAGCAGCACCGCCTGGGAGATCTGGTCCCACACCCGCAGGATCGCGTCCTGGGTCACCAGGTCGAAGTCGTTGGGCTTGTCGAGGGTCAGGCCGTGGCGGATCCGCATCACCGCCTCGACCTCGCGCATGGTGTCGTCGCGGTCGGCCCACTCGTGCGGCACCACGGCGATCATCACGCTGGCGGCGCCGAGCGGCCCGCCGCGGATCTTCTCGGAGCCGAACTGCTTGCGCCACGCGGTGTAGGGAATGATCGCGAAGTCGTCCTGGCCGCCGATCGGCCCGACCCCCGGCCGCGTGTCGATGACGCCGACCACGCTGTACTGCAGCACGCCGATGCGCACCTTCTTGCCGATCGGGTCGATGCCCTTCTTCAGGAACAGCGCCTCGTAGGGGCCGTAGCCCAGCACTACGACCGGCCGGCGCCGCTCGACCTCCTGCTCGGACATCGATCGGCCGAGCAGGATCTTGGCGAAGTTGACGTCGACGAAGGTCTCGCTGGCGCCCATGATGACCTGCGGCGCGGTCCGTTCGTTCTGATAGAAGATCCGCTCCTGCGTCGGCGGGCCGCCGGTGCCCAGCCAGGTGTCGACCAGCGCCACCGACGGCGCCAGCCGCAGGATGGCTTCGCCGTCGTCGGTGTTGAGGCCGGGGCGTTTGATCAGGTCGAGGAACGACGCCCCCGACGAAAAACTCACCGCGCCGAAGCGCTGCACGAAGATGGTCCGCGGCCCGAGCGCATTGATGGACTCGCGCAGCGAGGTGTCGAAGCCGCGGATGAGCGCGGTCATGCTGACGATCGAGGTGATGCCGATCACCACGCCGAGCACGGTCAGGGCGGAGCGCAGCTTGTTGGCCCACAGCGTGTCGAGGGCCATGCCGGCGGTTTCCCGGAGCAGCGACAGGCGGGCGGCGAATCGGCCGGTCATTCGCGCCTCAAGGCTTCGATCGGCGCCAGACTGGCCGCCCGTTTCGCCGGATACCAGCCGAAGAACAGGCCGACGAGCGCCGTCACCACGACCCCGACCGCGACCGACCACATCTCGATCACCGCGGGCAGGGGCGTCACCGCCGCCAGGCCCTTGGCGAACAACGCCCCGAGCGCCGCGCCCATGATGCCGCCGGTCACCGACAGGGTGATCGATTCGGTGAGCACCTGCGACATGATGTCGCGGCTCTTGGCGCCGAGGGCCTTGCGCAAGCCGATCTCGCGGGTCCGCTCGCTCACCACCATCAGCATGATGTTCATGATGACGATGCCGCCGACGACCAGCGACAGCGCGACGATGCCGACCAGCACCACGGCGATGCCGCGAGTCGCCTGCTCGAAGATGTCGAGCACCGAGTCCGAGGCGACGATGCCGAAGTTGTCCTCGGCGCCGGGCGGGAGGTGGCGATCGACCCGCAGGGCGATGCGCGCCTCGTCGCGGGCCACGGCGGCCTGGGTCGCGTCGCGCGGCTTGACCATCAGGGCCAGCGACTGGCGCGAACCGAACAGCTTCTGGTAGTTGCCGAGCGGGATGACCACGAACTCGTCGAGGGAGTTGCCGAAGAACGCGCCCTTCTTGGCGCTGACGCCGACGATCCGGAACGGCACCCCGGCCACCTTGATGGCCTTGTCGATCGGGTCCTCGGAGCCGAACAGCCGGTCGGCCACCTGCCAGCCGACCAGCGCGACCGGACGATTGCGGGCGACCTCGATCGGGCTCATCATCCGGCCGCGCTCGGCGTCGAACGTCGAGAACTCCAGGTAGCTCTCGGTGACACCTTGCACCTGGATCGACTGCAGTTCCTCGGCCCGGTAGCCGACCGTGGCGTTCTGCTGCGCCTGGGCCATCACCGCCGCGATCGCGGTGCCGAAGCGCTTCACCGCCGCGGCCTCGTCGATGGTGATCCGCGGGTTGTTGCGCTGCCGATCGATGTCGTCCTGGTTGCGGGCGATGCCGGTGCGCCGGACGGTGAACGAGTCGGCGCCCAGGTCCGAGACGATGGCGTCCGTGACCGCGCCGTTCACGCCCTGGATCAGCGCGACGACGGCGATGATCGACGACACCGCGACGATGTTGCCGAGCAGCGTCAGCAGCGATCGGAGCTTGTTGGCCCAGATCGAGCTGAGCGCCAGCACGATCGACTCGTAGAGCTGATGCATGGCGCGAAGCTATCTGGCCGCCGGCGTGGTGTTCTCCCGCAGGTCGTCGGCTTCGAACAGGTTGCGCACCGAGTCGAACGGCCCGGTGACGACGCGGTCACCGGGCTGCAGGCCGAGCGTCACCTCGAAGTAGCGCTCGCCGGCGATGCCCAGGGTGACCGGGACGAAGACCGCTTTGCCGCCGCGGATGAGGAACACGCCCTCGATCTCCTTGCGGGTGTGTCCGACCGGCAGTTCGGTCGGCGCGGCCGGACCGGCGTTCGCCGCGGCGCCGCCGAACGACCAGCGCGACGGCGCGGCCGGGCGCAGCTTCGGCACCACCGCGCCGGCCGCGTCGTACTCGAGTTCGCGTACCGTCAGCGCCTGGATCGGCACCGACACCACGCCGGACTTCGTCGCCGTGGAGATGTCGGCGGTGCAGGTGAACCCGGGGCGGATCTCCGGCGCGCCGGCGTCGAGCGTGATCGTGACCTTGAAGTTGGTGGCGGTGCGCTGCGCCGTGGCGGCCTGGCCGGTGGCCTGGATCGGGCTGTTGCCGATCTCGGTCACCACGCCGGTGAACGTCCGGCCGTCGATCGCGTCGATGGTGACGGCGGCCTTCTGGCCGATCTGCACCAGCGGAATGTCGGTCTCGTCGACTTCGACCTCGGCCTCGACGACCGACATGTCGGCGACGGTGAGCAGCACGGTGCCGGCGTTGTTCATGGTGCCGACGACGACGTTCTCGCCCTCCTCGATGTTGCGGCGGGTGACGATGCCGTCGAAGGGCGAATCGAAGCGGGCCTGCGACAGGTTGTACTGGCTGTTGACGAGCCCGGCCTGCTGCTGGCGCACCTGCTCCTCGCGGGTGCGGATCTCCTGGGCCCGGGCGTTCAGGTCGCTGTCGCGGACCTGCACTTCGGCCTCGGCCTTCTCGAGCGTCTCGCGGGTGGTCAGGCCCGACGCCCACAGCTCCTGCTGGCGCTTGAGCGCCTGGCGGGCCACGTCCAGGCTGGCCTGCGCGCTCTGCACCTGCACCCGCGCCTGCTCCAGTCCGGTGCGGGCGCCGGCGACGGCGGCCTCGTCCCGCCGCACCGCGCTCTGCACCGCCACCGGGTCGATCTGCAGGAGGAACTGGCCCGCCGTCACCCGGTCGCCCTCGCGGACACCGATGCGCGTGACCCGGCCCATCGACTGGGCGCTGATGTTCACCGAGCGCTTCGGTTCGATCTTGCCCGACGCCGAGACCAGCGCCTCGAGGTCGCGGAGCTGGACGTTCTCGGCCGTGACCAGCGTGCCCTTCTCTTGACGCGATCGCGAGTAGAATCCGCCCGCCACGCCGAGCACCACCAGCAGGCCCACCACCCACGGCCATTTTTTCCGGAACACTAAGACCCTCCCATCAGCACGACGACGCCGGCCACCGCGACGGCCACGCCCAGATAGGCGCCCAGCACCGGCCCGACGCATGCCCGGGCCTGGCGCCCGGTCAACACCGCGGCGCCGAGCGCCAGCAGCACCGCCCACCACAGTCCGAAGAGTTCCACTGTCCCGAGCACCCGGGCGGGCAGCGACCCTTCGTCGAAGAACGGCAGCAGTGCCGCCAGGTTGAACGGGCTGGTCAGCGACTCGCGCAGGGCATGCAGCGGCGCGGCGACCATCTGCTGTACCGCCAGGACCACGCTGGCGTGGACGGCGACGCTCAGCGCCGCGACGTAGCGGACGCCGGGCGCGTGGCGCCGCGCCCACAGGTAGAGCCCGGCAGCCACCAGCAGCGTGGTGAGGGGCAGCAGCAGGGTGCGGCCGCCGCTCGTGAAATAGGTCGGCCACGGCGGTGCGGCCTGCCACGCCTGGTAGCGGACGTCGTCGACCGTGCCGCCGAGCGCCTCGGCGACCCGGACCTGCTCGTCGACAAGGGCCTGGCGGCCCACCGGCTGGGCGAGCAGCCAGCCGCCGGCCGCCAGCCAGATCGCCAGGATCGCCAGCCACGTGCGGGCCACCGCACCGCCGGACGCGCGTGTCGCCGCGTGCAGGGTGGCCCGCGGGCGCAGCACCATGCCGGTCAGCCGCGCCAGCAGTCCGCTGGCCGGGGGGTTGCTAGTAGGGCTCATTCGGTGGGGAAGGACGTCGGCCGCGCTCCAGATTGTAATACGGCCGAGCCCGCGCCCGGGTTTCCTGCTGGGTGCCTCAAATGGCTGACTGCGATGGACTTCCGGCTGGAGGTCGGGCTTCGGTCCGGTCCCGCTGATGGTCCGGCGCGGGCCGGCAATCCTGAGGGTGTCAAACCAATTTCGTAATTGGCCTGCGCCGCTCAACGGCTGACTCGCAGTTTCCGAATGACATGGAGGACGTGCGGTCCGCGGACCACCGCGGACTACGGATCTGCAGGGGGCGGACCCGCAGACCGAAAAGGTAAGGGGAACCGGAACCCTGAGTACTGGTGTGCAGTCGTGCGCACCAGGACGGGGTGTCCGGTGCCGGCCCGGGCCCTCCCAGCCACGGCCGGCCCTGGGGACTGACGCTCCGGGGACCGCAGGGCGAAGAACGGCGGACACGACGACATGGCAGTACGGATTGGCGAGTTGCTCCTCAAAGAGAAGCGCATCACGCCGGAACAACTTCAGGAGGCGCTGAGCTACCAGCGCCAGAGCGGCGGCAAGCTCGGCGCCAATCTGGTGAAGCTCGGCTTCGTGAAGGACGAGGAGATCACGTCGCTGCTGTCCAAGCAGTACGGCGTGCCCTCGATCTCCCTCAACCAGTTCGAGATCGATCCGGCCGTCATCAAGCTGGTGCCGGCCGAGACCGCCCACAAGTACCAGATCATCCCGCTCAGCCGGGTCGGCGCGACGCTCACCATCGCGATGACCGATCCGACCAACGTCTTCGCGCTCGACGACCTCAAGTTCATGACCGGCTACAACGTCGAGCCGGTGGTGGCGTGGGAAACCGCGGTCCTCGACGCCATCCAGAAGTACTACGGCGCCCCGGGGATCGGCCCCAACAAGGGCGGCGGCAACAACCAGAAGATCATCGACACCGCGTCCGGCGAAAGCGCGCTGGAAATCGCCGCCCGGGCGATGCAGGAGATGCCGCTGGTCGATGCCGGCGACGTCGAAGTGCTCGACGAGCTGGAAGAGATCAGCGCCGAGGCGCTCACCCGGCAGGGTGAGGAAGCGCCGGTCATCAAGCTGGTCAACGTCATCCTGATGTCGGCCATCTCCAAGGGCGCCAGCGACATCCACGTCGAACCCTACGAGAAGGAGTACCGGGTCCGCTATCGCGTCGACGGCATCCTCTACAACGTGATGAGCCCGTCGCTCAAGATGCGCGACGCCATCACCTCGCGCATCAAGATCATGGCCAAGCTCGACATCGCCGAGAAGCGCCTGCCGCAGGACGGCCGCATCAAGATCCGCTTCTCCGACAACGGCGTCCAGCGCGACATCGACTTCCGCGTCTCGGTGCTGCCGACGCTCTTCGGCGAGAAGATCGTCATGCGTCTGCTCGACCGCACCAAGCTGATGCTCGACATGACCAGGCTCGGCTTCGAGCCGGAGTCGCTGGTCAAGCTCGAGACCCAGATCCAGAAGCCGTGGGGCATGGTGCTGGTCACCGGGCCGACCGGCAGCGGCAAGACCAACACGCTGTACTCGTCGATCTCGCGGATCAACACCCCCGAGACCAACATCATGACCGCCGAGGACCCGGTCGAGTTCAACCTCGTCGGCGTCAACCAGGTGCAGGTGCGCGAAGCCATCGGCCTCAATTTCGCCGCGGCACTGCGCAGCTTCCTGCGCCAGGACCCCAACATCATCCTGGTCGGCGAGATCCGCGACTTCGAGACCGCCGAGATCGCCGTCAAGGCGGCGCTCACCGGCCACCTGGTGCTGTCGACGCTGCACACCAACGACGCACCGAGCACCATCAACCGCCTGATGAACATGGGCATCGAGCCGTTCCTGGTGGCCAGCTCGCTCAATCTCGTGTGCGCCCAGCGTCTGGTGCGCCGGATCTGCACCGCCTGCAAGATCGACGACCCGGTGCCGCCGCCGGCCCTGGTCAACATCGGCTTCACGCCCGAACTGGCCGAGACGGTGGTGCCCAAGAAGGGCAAGGGCTGCGAGAAGTGCAACCGCACCGGCTACAAGGGCCGCGTCGGTCTCTACGAGGTGATGGACATCACCGAGGAGCTGCGCGAGCTGATTCTCGTCGGGGCGTCGTCGCTCGAGCTGCGCCGCAAGGCGATCGAGGAAGGGATGATCACGCTGCGCGGCAGCGGCCTGCGCAAGATCACCGACGGCGTGACGACGCTCGAGGAAGTGGTGCGGGAGACGGTCAAGTAACGCGTAGGGACTAGGGACTAGGGACTAGGGACTAGGGATCGGGGAACAGGACACTTACATGGCCACGTTGCCGGAACTGCTGAAGAAGACCGTCGAAGTGAACGGCTCCGATTTGCACCTGTCGATCCAGTCGCCGCCGGTCGTGCGCGTGCACGGTGAGCTGACCCGGCTGGATCAGCCGGCGCTGACCCCCGCCGACACCAAGACGCTGGCCTACAGCGTGCTGACCGACGCGCAGAAGAAGCGGTTCGAGGAGACCCAGGAGCTCGACTTCTCGTTCGGCATCCGCGGGCTGGCCCGCTTTCGCTGCAACATGTTCAACCAGAAGGGCGCGGTCGGCGCCGTCTACCGCCTGATTCCCGAGCGGGTCCGCCCCTTCGACGAGCTGGGGCTGCCGCCGGTCATCGGCAAGCTGGCCGAACGGGCCCGCGGCCTGGTCCTGGTGACCGGACCGACCGGCAGCGGCAAGTCGACGACGCTGGCGGCGATGATCGACAAGATCAACATCGAACGCAAGGGCCACATCCTCACCATCGAGGATCCGATCGAGTACCTGCACCAGCACAAGGGCTGTCTGATCAATCAGCGCGAGGTGCACAGCGACACGCAGAACTTCAGCAACGCGCTGCGCGCCGCCCTGCGCGAGGACCCCGATATCGTCCTGGTCGGCGAAATGCGCGACCTCGAGACGGTCGAGTCGGCGCTGCGCATCGCCGAGACCGGCCACCTCACCTTCGCCACGCTGCACACCAACTCGGCGTCGTCGACCATCAACCGCATCATCGACGTGTTCCCGGCCCACCAGCAGCCGCAGGTCCGGGTGCAGCTGTCGCTGGTGCTCGAGGGCATCGTCTGTCAGTCGCTGCTGCCGCGGATCAACGGGCAGGGGCGGGTGGTGGCGCTCGAGATCCTGGTGCCGACGCCGGGTATCCGCAACCTGATCCGCGAGGACAAGGTCCACCAGATCTACTCGGCGATGCAGGCCGGCCAGGAGAAGCTCGGCATGCAGACCATGAACCAGTCGCTGGTCACGCTGCACCAGCGGCGGATGATTCTCGCTCGAGACCGCCATGGCCGCCTCGTCGCTGCGCGACGAGCTGACCGAGATGATGAGCCGCGGTGTCGGCGTGGTCGCCGGCGCCGGCATGGGCCGGCCGGGCGGGCCGGCCCGGCCGATGAGCCGCTGATCGCGCGCTAACGACCCCAGTAGGAGACGACGCACATGCCGACCTTCGCATTTTCCGGACGCACTCGCGGCGGCGAGCTCATCAGCGGCGAGCGCCTCGGCGACACCGTCGAATCGGTGACGAACTCACTGCGGCGCGAGCAGATCATGGTCACCCGCATCGGTGCGGTGGCCGCCAAGGCGGCGGCGCCGCCCAAGAAGCTGCGCGCCAAGTCCGTCAACCCGAAGAACCTGGCGGTGTTCACCCGCCAGTTCTCGGTCATGATCGACGCCGGTCTGCCGCTGGTGCAGTGTCTCGACATCCTCGGCAACCAGGAAGACGACAAGCACTTCTCGGCCGTCATCCTGGCGACCCGCAGCGACGTCGAGGCTGGCGCCTCGCTGGCCGACGCGATGCGCCGGCACCCCAAGACCTTCGACCCGCTGTTCACCAACATGATCGCCGCTGGCGAAGCCGGCGGCATCCTCGACACCATCCTGAAGCGCCTGGCGACCTACATCGAGAAGGCGGTCAAGCTCAAGGCCCAGGTCAAGTCGGCGATGATCTACCCGGTGGCGATCATCTCGATCGCCGTCGTCGTGGTGACCGTCATTCTGTGGAAGGTCATCCCGACCTTCGCCAGCCTGTTCGCCGGCCTCGGCGCCGAGCTGCCGTTCCTCACCCGCATGGTCATCGCCGCCAGCAACCTGCTGGTGACGTTCATGCCGTTCATCATCATCAGCCTGATCGCCTTCGTGTTCGCGTTCCGGCAGTACTACGCCACCGAGAAGGGACGGCGGGTCGTCGACGGCACGATGCTGAAGCTGCCGATTCTCGGCATCATCCTGCGCAAGATCGCCGTCGCCCGGTTCTGCCGCACACTGGCGACGCTGATGACCTCGGGCGTGCCGATTCTCGACGGCCTCGAGATCACCGCCAAGACCGCCGGCAACGCCATCATCGAGGACGCGCTGTTCGAGGTCCGGCGCAGTATCGAGCGCGGCGAGACGGTGGCCGCGCCGCTCAAGCAGACCGGGGTGTTCCCCGGCATGGTGGTGCAGATGATCGGCGTCGGCGAGGCGACCGGCGCGCTCGACACGATGCTGTCGAAGATCGCCGACTTCTACGAAGAAGAGGTCGACACGGCGGTGGCCGGGCTGCTGACCCTGCTCGAGCCGGTGATGATCGCCTTCCTGGGCATCGTCGTGGGTGGTATCGTCGTCGCGATGTATCTGCCGATCTTCGGCCTGATCAGCGAACTGACCTAGGACGAGGGGACGTCACACCAGGATGTCGGCGCTCCGCCCGCGGCTCGCGCGGCTCGTCGTCGTCCGGGTGGCGGCGGCGACGCTCCTGCTCGGTCTGGCGCTGGCTTTGCGCGCCGCCGGGTCGACGCTGTGGCCGTTCGACCGGGCGATCCTGGCCGTCGCCGGTCTCTACGGCATCGCGCTGCTCGATGCGATCACGGTACGGTTCGCCGATCGCTTCGAGCAGACCGCCGATCTGCACTTCGCGCTCGACACGCTGCTCATCACCGGCTTCGTGATCGTCACCGGCGGGGTGAGCTCGGTGTTCACGCCGCTGTTCGCGCTGCCGGTGGTGGCCGCCGCCGGCGTGCAGTACCGCTACGGCAGCCTGCGGATGGCGGCGCTGGCGAGCGCCTGCCTGGTCGCGGTGGTGGTCGGCCAGTACACGGTCGTGCCGCCCGGCGGTGACAGCGCGCTGCTGCCGCCGGCCGACGTCGCCCGGATCACGCTCGGCGCCAACGTCTTCGCGTTCTTCGCGGTGGCGTTCCTGGCCGGGCAGCTGGCCGAGAACCTCCGCCGCGCCGACGTCATGGTCGAGGCGGCGTCGGAGAAGATCGCCGACCTCGAAGCATTCAACCGCAACGTCATCGATCACCTGGCCAGCGGTCTGCTGACCATGGACGCCGCCGGCCGGGTCCTCACCTCCAACCGGGCGGCGGCGGCGATCACCGGCTGGCCGGGACCGGTCAGCGGTGGCTCGGCGGTGGAAGCGCTGCAGCTGCCGGCCGAGTTCGCCGCCGACCTCGCCCCGGCCAGCGCCGCCGCCCGGGCGCGCCGGGTCGACTACGGCTTCCGGCGCCCCGACGGCCGGCTCATCGAGCTCGGCGTCAGCGCCGCGCCGCTGCCACTCGGCGGCGGCGAGCACGGCGTCATCTTCACGTTCCAGGACGTCACCGACATCAAGGGGCTGGAACGCACCGCCCAGATGCGTCAGCGGCTGGCGGCGGTGGGCGAGATGGCGGCCGGCATCGCCCACGAGATCCGCAACCCGCTGGCGTCGATGTCGGGGGCGATGCAGGTGCTGCGCGGCGAACTACCGCTGTCGGCGGAGCAGGCCCAGCTCATGGACATCGTCCTGCGCGAGTCGGACCGACTGAACGCCACCATCTCGTCGTTCCTGGCGTACGCGCGGCCCGGCCGCGTCGACGTCACCCGGGTCGACGCCCGCCGATCGGTGCAGGATGCCGCCGCCCTGCTGAAGAACAGCCCCGAGACCTCCGAGCACCACGTCATCGACGTGGTGGTGCCGCCCGAACCGGTGTGGCTCGACGCCGACGAGCACCAGCTGCGCCAGATTGTCTGGAACCTGGCGACCAACGGCCTCAAGGCGATGCCGCGCGGCGGCCGGCTCGAGATGTTCGTGGCGATCGAGGGCGGCGACGCGCTCATCGGCGTGCGTGACCAGGGCACCGGCATCCCGCCCGAGGAAGTGGACGCCATCTTCCATCCGTTTCGCGGCTCGTTCGGCCGCGGCACCGGCCTCGGCCTGGCCATCGTCCACCGCATCGTCACCGACTACAATGGGCGCATCGACGTGCAGTCGGCGGTCGGCCACGGCACGACGATCGTCGCCCGGTTCCCCGCCCCGCGCGCCTCTGGTGTCCGGACGCCGGCGGCGCCGACAGGAGACTGACCACCATCATGGCCGCTGCTCCTCCCCCCAAGCCCCGCATCCTGATCGTCGACGACGAGCGGTCGCTGCGCGAGATGCTGTCGATCGTCCTCGGCCGCGAGGGCTACGAGGTCACGACCGCGGAAGACGTCGGCTCGGCGCTCGATCAGATTCGCCGCGGCCCGCCGCCCGACCTGCTCATCAGCGACCTCAAGATGCCCGACGGCTCGGGCGTCGACGTGCTGCGTGCGCTCAAGGAGCGCAGTCCGAGTTCGGTCGGCCTGCTGCTGACCGCGTTCGCCTCGGCCGACACCGCCGTCGAAGCGATGCGGCTGGGGGCGGTCGACTACCTGATCAAGACGCCGACCATCGTCGACGACGTGAAGCAGCGGGTGTCGCGCTATCTCGAGGCCAAGCGGCTGAGCGAGGCGCAGGCGACCCCGGCCGAGGGCCGCAAGAGCCCCGGGTTCGTGCTGGCCGGCCGCAGCCAGCAGATCCTCGACGTCATCAGCCTGGTGGCGCGGGTGGCCCGCACCGACGCCAGCGTGCTCATCACCGGCGAGTCCGGCACCGGCAAGGAGTGGACCGCCCGCGAGATCCACCTGCAGTCGAGCCGCCAGGCACAGCCGTTCGTCGCGGTGAACTGCGGCGCCTTCACCGAGTCGATCCTGGAGTCGGAGCTGTTCGGCCACATGAAGGGCTCGTTCACGGGCGCCGTGGACACCAAGAAGGGCCTGCTCGAAGCCGCCGACCGCGGCACGTTGTTCCTCGACGAGGTCGGGGAGACCAGCCTCGGCATGCAGGTGAAGCTGCTCCGGGTGCTGCAGGAACGCCGGTTCCGCCGCGTCGGCGGCACCCAGGAACTCGAGGCCGACGTCCGCTTCATCGCCGCCACCAACCGCAACCTCGAGGAAATGGTGCGCACCGGGAGCTTCCGCGAGGACTTCTTCTTCCGGATCAACGTCATCTCGGTACGGCTGCCGGCGCTGCGTGAGCGCGCCGAGGACATTTCGATTCTCGCCGACCAGTTCGTCCAGCGGTTCGCCGACCGGATGGGGCGGCCGGTGCGTGGGATCAGCGACGACACGATGCGGCTGCTGATGGCCTATCGCTGGCCCGGTAACGTCCGCGAACTCGAGAACGTGATGGAGCGCGGCGTGGCCCTCGAACAGTCGGCGGAACTGCGCGCCGACAGCCTGCCGCCACACCTGCGCGAGGCGCCGCCGTCGAGCGGGGCCGCGCCGGTCGAGGCCATCCCGGCGGCCGGGTTCAACCTCGAGGCGCACCTGCAGCAGATCGAGCGGATGCACCTGGAGCGGGCCCTGAAGCAGTCCGGAGGCGTTCAGGTGAAGGCCGCCGACCTGCTCGGCATCACCTTCCGCCAGTTCCGCTACCTGGCGAAGAAGTACCAGCTGAAGTAGGTAGCACTGCCCATCCGTGTCACCACGGCCAGCGCCTTGACAGCGGGCGTCAGCCACCGTGCAGGATCGGTCGATGACGGTGTCGTCACGTCGTCGATAAACCCATTGTTTGCAATCTCTTATGGTCTCTGATCCAGTCCAGTTCGATGTTGGCACCGTCATTGCTTGATGTCAGGTCATCGACGCCGCCCGGCACTGGCGGCGTCGCAGGACGAACGACAACCGCAGAACGACATCGGCAACCAGACCTTCGAGGAGCACAGACATGCGTATTCGTGACACCAAGGGCTTCACCCTGATCGAACTGCTGATCGTGGTGGCCATCATCGGCATCATCGCGGCGATCGCCATCCCCGGGCTGCTGCGCGCCCGCATGGCCGGCAACGAGGCCTCGGCGATCGGCTCGCTGCGCGCCATCAACAGCGCCGAGAGCGCCTTTGCGGCCGCCGGCACCGGCAGCCCCTACAGCGACGACCTGACGGTGCTGGGCGGCGCGTGCCCGGGCAGCACGGTCGGCTTCCTGTCGACCGACCTGTCGCTCTCGGACCCGATCGAGAAGAGCGGCTTCGACGTCGAAGTGGCGCCGGACGGCGCGGCGCAGGGCACCGACTGCAACGGCAACGCCGGTGTGGGCGGCTACTACGCGACCGCCGTGCCGACCAACTTCGGCACCTCGGGCAACCGCAGCTTCGCGTCGAGCACGGTGGGCACCATCTTCTTCGCCAACGCCAACGCGGCGCCCACGCTGGCCGAGATGGCCGTCGGTGGCGGCGGCACGCCGCTCCAGTAAACCGTCGAGTCGCTCGACGACCGGTCACGGGCGCGGCTCACCGCCGCGCCCGTGGCGCGTACGGCGACTTCCGGACCGCCGCAGATTGGCAGGACTGACACGGGCGGTCACAGTTTCGGGCCGGCCCGGACGGCTTGGCGGCCGGCGAACCGCGAAATTACGGCCCAATACGGGTGATCGGTAACCCGCGCGGCCGTGGCACCAGGGTTGCAGAAGTGGATGAGGTCGACGCCGCTCGGGACGGGCGGCGTCACGGCAGGAACGGCGACGGATTCTACGGCAAGACTAACGACGGACATCGAGGAGCACAGACATGCGTATTCGTGACACCAAGGGCTTCACCCTGATCGAACTGCTGATCGTGGTGGCCATCATCGGCATCATCGCGGCGATCGCCATCCCCGGGCTGCTGCGCGCCCGCATGGCCGGCAACGAGGCCTCGGCCATCGGCTCGCTCCGCGCCATCAACAGCGCCGAGCAGGCCTTCGCGGCCGCCGGCACCGGCAGCCCCTACAGCGACGACATGACGGTGCTCGGTGGCGCGTGCCCGGGCAGCACGGTCGGCTTCCTGTCGACCGACCTGTCGCTTTCGGACCCGGTCGAGAAGAGCGGCTTCGACGTCGAAGTGGCGCCGGACGGCGCGGCGCAGGGCACCGACTGCAACGGCAACGCCGGTGTGGGCGGCTACTACGCGACCGCCGTGCCGGTGAACTTCGGCACCTCGGGCAACCGCAGCTTCGCGTCGAGCACGGTGGGCACCATCTTCTTCGCCAACGCCAACGCGGCGCCCACGCTGGCCGAGATGGCCGTCGGTGGCGGCGGCACGCCGCTCCAGTAAGCCTCAGTCATCAGACGGGTAATTGGACGGGCGCGGCCTTCGGGTCGCGCCCGTCGTCTTTTCGGATGCTCGAAGCGGCTAGCGGCCTGGGGGCTAAGGGCTAGCAGCCCGGGGTGAAAGTGGTGCCGGCATTCGGCCGGCGCTGCATCGCGCCTCGCGGCGTTGCTCCTCCCTCGAATATTGCGAATATTCTCGGTCGTCGCGCCTTGCGATCCGCGCTCATCGCCGCCCTCGGTGCTGCGCCACCATTTCACCCCGGACTGCTAGGGCCCCCGGCTGGCGGCTGAGCGGGACTCGAACCCAGTTACAATTGCCGGCGATGGCCCACTCGGCATCCGCTCCCGCCGCCCCCGTCGACCTCCGCTGGATGGCCCTCTTCGCGACCGTCGGTCTGGTCGCCGCGGCCAGTTCCACCTGGGTGCATCACCAGGTGATCAGCGATCCCGCCTACGCCAGCTTCTGCGACGTCAGCTCGAGCCTGAGCTGCACCAACGCCTACACCAGCCGCTACGGGTCGTTCGCCGGCATCTCGGTGGCCCTGCTCGGGGCGCTGTACTTCACCGGCGTGCTGCTGCTGCTCGGGTTCGGTGCGGCCGCGCGCGCGCTGCGGCCCAATGTCGCCGCCTACGTGTTCGCCGCCGCCATCGTCGGCCTCGCCGGGGTGTTCTATCTCGGCTACGCGTCGTTCGTGGTGCTGCAGACGGTCTGCCTGCTGTGCGTGGCCACCTATGTGGCCGTGCTCGGATTGTTCGTCTCGGCCGCTGCGGCCACGAGGATTCCCATGCGTACTCTGCCCGAGCGGATCGCCGCCGACCTGTCGACGATGCTGCGTACCCCGGCGGCCGCCGCCGCCGCGCTGGCCTTCGTCGTGCTCGCCGCCGGCGCGGTGCGGTGGTTCCCGGCCGAGCCGCTCGCCGCTGCCGCCGCTGACGGCGCGGAGCAGGCGGCGCCGCCGGCCGCCGCCGCCCTGCCGGCCGAGCAGCTGAAGGAGCTCGAGACGTTCCTGGGCGCGCAGCAGCGCGTGCCGGTCATGGTCGCCAGCGAAGGCGCGGCCGTGGTGCTGGTCAAGTTCAACGACTACCAGTGTCCGCCGTGCGGCCAGACCTTTGCGATGTACAAGCCGGTCCTCGCCAAGTACGCCAAGGAGTACCCGGGCAAGGTGAAGTACATCACCAAGGACTACCCGCTCGACCCCGAGTGCAACCGCCTCGCCCCGAGCGGCGCACACATGGCGTCGTGCGAGGCCGCGGTGTCGGTACGGCTGGCCCGCGAGAAGGGCAATGCCGACGCGATGGAGGACTGGCTGTTCGCCAACCAGCCGGCCCTGACTCCGGCCCGCGTCAAGGAGGCGGTCCGGATGGTCGGTGGCGTGTCGGACTTCGACACACGCTACGCGTCGGTGCTCCAGCTGGTGAAAGGCGACATCGAACAGGGCGGCCAGCTGCAGGTGCAGGGCACGCCGACCTTTTTCCTGAACGGCATCCGGTTGCCCGGGCTGCGGCCCGAGTTCCTCGACGCGGCGATCGCCATCGAGCTCAAGAAGGCCGGCGTCGCCGTCAAGTAGGCGCGCCCGCCAGGTGCGGCCGCCTGCAGGGCCGGGCGCCGCCAGCCGAGAAACAGGGGAGTAGGACGCCGTGGCGGCGCCGCCCGTCGGGCGTGCAGCGCCGCGCCGGCGTGCGCAGACCGCCTCCCCCACGGACCGCTGACATGCTCGCCATCGAGACCGAGGGTCTCACCAAGGACTACCAGGTCGGCTTCTGGCGGCCGCGGCCCTACCGGGCCCTCGACGGGCTGACCCTGCAGGTCGCCCCGGGCGAGGTCTACGGCTTCCTCGGGCCCAACGGCGCCGGCAAGAGCACGGCGATCAAGCTGCTGATGCAGCTCATCTACCCGACCAGCGGCCAGGCGCGGATCCTCGGCCGGCCGGTCGGCGACCTCGGGGTGAAGGGGCGGCTCGGCTTTCTGCCCGAGAACCCGACCTTCTACGACTACCTGACCGCCGAGGAGCTGCTGGCCTACTTCGCCCGCCTGTTCGGCATCCCCTCGGCCGAGCGCGCGGCGCGGGTTGCGGCGGTGCTCGACGAGGTCGGGATCGGCCGCGAACGCCGCATGCGGCTGCGTTCCTATTCGAAGGGCATGGTCCAGCGCGTCGGCATCGCCCAGGCGATCCTGAATCAGCCCGATATCGTCTTCTTCGACGAGCCGATGTCGGGGCTCGACCCGCTCGGCCGCCGCGACGTGCGTCAGCTGATGCTTCGGCTGCGCGATCGCGGCTGCACGGTGTTCTTCAGTTCGCACATCCTGTCGGACGCCGAGACGCTGTGCAGCCAGGTGGGCATCGTCGCCCAGGGGAAGCTCGTGGCCGGGGGCCGGCTGTCCGAGCTGCTGGCCTTCGAAACCAAGGGCTGGGAGCTGGTCATCGACCGGGTCTCGGAGCCAGCGCTGGCGGCGCTGCGCACCAGGGCCCGGCATCTCGTGGCGCTCGATCACGGCCGCTACACGGTGGAACTGCCGCCCGACCCGCCCGAGGCGATTCTCGGCGCGTTGACCGCCGCCGGCGCCCAGGTGCTGTCGCTCAACCCGATCCGCGACACCCTCGAGTCGTTCTTCGTGCAGCATGTCGCGGCGACCGCCGCCCGGGACACCTCACGGCTATGAGCAGTCGCGCCGTTCGAGCCGTGGCCCTGGCGGTGTTCAAAGAGTCGGTGCGCGACCGCGTGCCGTTCAGCCTGGTGCTGTTCTCGGTCGTGCTCATGGCGGCGGCGGTGTTCATGAGCCGCCTCACCGCGTCGCAGGACCTCAAGGTGATCAAGGACCTGGGTCTGGCCGCGATGAACCTGATCGGCCTGCTCATCGCCATCTTCATCGGCACCGGGCTGGTGGCGAAGGAAGTGGAGCGGCGCTCCATCTACAGCGTGCTGGCCAAGCCGATCAGCCGCACCAGCTTCCTGCTCGGCAAGTTCTCGGGGCTGGTGCTGACCCTGGCCGTCAACCTGGCGATGATGACCGTCGCGTTCTACCTGATGCTGCTGTACCAGGACCTGACGACCATCGACTGGGTGCAGCAGGGCTGGCGCGCACCGGCGATCGATCTGCGGCTGCTGGCGCCGATCGGGCTCACGCTGGTGCAGCTGACGCTGGTGACGGCGGTGGCGCTGTTCTTCTCCACCTTCTCCAGCCCGCTCTTGGCCACGCTCTTCACGCTGGCCGTCTGGGTGGCCGGACACTTCAGCGTCGACCTGCGCGACTTCGGCACCGCCATCGACGCCCCGGCGACCGCCGCGGTGACCCGCGCGCTCTACTATCTGCTGCCCAACCTGTCGGCGCTCGACGTGAAGAACCAGGTCGTGCACGGCCTGCCGGTGGCGTGGCCGGCGGTCGGACTGGGCGTCGCCGCGATCGGCGTCTACGTCGGCCTGGTGCTCACGGCGGCGAGCGCGGTGTTCGCGCGCCGGGATTTCAAGTAGCCGATGACCGCCGCTGCCGCGCCGCATCCGCCCGTGCCCTGGGTCAGGCTGACACTGCTGCTTGCCGCAGTCGTCGGGCTGCAGCTGGGACGCGACCGCGTCACGCCTCCGGCCGGCCCCGCCGCCGCTCCGCTGCTGTGGCTGCAGTCGCCGGAACTGGCTCGCCGGCTGACGCTGTCATTCGACGATGTCGCCGCCGACGTCTACTGGATGCGCGCGATCATCCACTACGGCGGCGAGCGCCGCCGGGCCACTGGCCAGACCTACGCGCTGCTCTACCCGCTGCTCGACATGACGACCAGCCTCGATCCGCACTTCGACGTCGCGGCACGGCTCGGCGCGGTCTTCCTGAGCGAAGGGTATCCCGGCGGGCCGGGGCGGCCCGATCAGGCCATCGCGCTGCTGGAGAAGGGCCAGCGCCAGGACCCGACGCGCTGGCAGTACGAGCACGACCTCGGCTTCGTGCACTACTGGTGGCTCAAGGACTACCGCACCGCCGGCCGGCATTTCCAGCGCGCCGCCGACTTGCCCGGTGCCCCCAACTGGCTGAAGTCGCTGGCCGGGACCACGCTGCTCGACGGCGGCGACCGCGCCGGCGCGCGCCGGCTCTGGCAGGAGCTGTACGCCTCGGCCGAGGTCGACTGGATGCGCCGCGCCGCGGAGTACCGGCTGGGTCAGCTGCAGGCGCTCGACGACATCGATGCCCTCACCGCGCGCGTCGCCGAGGTGGCCGGCCGCACCGGGCGGCAGCCGCAGACCTGGCAGGAACTGGTGGCCGTGGGCGCGTTGCGTCGCGTCCCGACCGACCCGGCCGGCATCGCGTACGCGCTCGGCCCGGACGGCCGCGTGACGCTTGGCGACGGCTCGGGCCTGGCTCCGCTGCCGGCGCTGGAGACCCCCCGATGATCGCCACGCCCGGCACGTTGGTCATCGCCGGCCTGTTCGGGCTGGTGATCGGCAGCTTCCTGAACGTGTGCATCTACCGGTTGCCGCGCGGCAAATCGGTCGTGTTCCCGCCGTCGGCCTGCGGCGGCTGCCAGCGAGAGCTGCGCTGGTTCGAAAACGTCCCGGTGGTGAGCTGGGCGGTGCTCGGCGGCAAGTGCGCCCGCTGCCAGGCGCCGATCTCGATTCAGTATCCGCTCGTCGAGCTGGTCACCGGCGTGCTGTTCGTGGCGACCGTGGCGGTGACTCCGGTGGGGCCGCTCCTGGCGGCGCGGTTGCTGTTCGCCGGTGCGCTGGTGGTGCTCTTCGCGATCGATCTCGAACACCAGATCCTGCCCAACGTGATCACCCTGCCCGGCATCGTCGTCGGGCTGGCGTTCGCGCTGGTCGGCCCGCCCGGCTGGCGCGCCGCGCTGCTTGGCGCCGCACTCGGCGGCGGGGTGCTCTACGCCATCGCCGCCGGCTATTACTACGTGCGCCGCGAAGACGGGCTGGGCATGGGCGACGTGAAGATGCTGGCGATGATCGGCGCCTTCCTTGGCTGGCAGCAGATGCTGCTGACCCTGGTGCTGGCGTCGTTCGCCGGCGCGATCGTCGGCGTGGCGATCATCGCGCTGCAGCGCGGCTCGATGAAATACGCCCTGCCGTTCGGCACCTTCCTGGCGCTCGGCGCCGTCGCCGCGATGCTGGCCGGGCAGCCGGTCATCGACTGGTACCTGGGCTTCTACGCCTAGCAGCGGAGGGCTGATGCCGCAGTTCACGCCCGCCGGCTACATGCTGCTGGGCCTCACGGCGATCGTCGGCTTCCTGGCCGGCGTGCTCGCCTTCTCGCTGCTGCGGATCATGGGCGCGGCGCGCGATTCGAGCCGCCACCTGCGTGAGTCGAACGTCGAGACGGCGCTGCTCACGGCGGCGCTGCAGGAGGCGGTCACCAAACTGAGGGCGCAGGAGCGCTCCACCCTGGCCCGCGCCGAGGCCTCGGAACGACTCAACGCGCAGATCGTCGCCGGCCTCACCTCGGGCCTGCTGGTGGCCCGCAGCGATGGGCAGGTGCTGGTCCTGAACCCGGCCGGCCACCGGATTCTGGCGATCGCGCCGCGGCCGCTGCCGGTGCCGATCGGCGACCTGCTGGCCGACGTGCCGGCGCTGGCCACGCTGGTCCGTGCCGCGGTGCGCGGCGACGGCGCTGCGGTATCGCGCCGCCACGTCGCGACCGGCCAGGTCGCCGGTCCGTCGCACCTCGGCGTCACGTTGTCGCCGTGGACCGGCGGCGCGGCTGGGGAGACCGGCGTCATCTGCCTGTTCACCGACCTGTCGCGCGTCGTCACGCTCGAAGAGCAGTTGCGGTTGAAGGACGCGCTGGCCCGGCTCGGCGAGCTCACGGCCGGCCTCGCCCACGAGTTCCGCAACGGTCTGGCCACGATCCACGGCTATGCCCGGCTGCTCGACCCGGCGCAGTTGCCGGCGCTGCAGGCCACCTACGCGACCGGCCTGCGGGCCGAGACCGAGACGCTCGGCGAACTGGTGACCAACTTCCTCAACTTCGCCCGGCCTGAGCGCGTCCTGCTGCAGCCGCTCGACCTCGAGGCGGTGGTGCGGCGCGCCGTGGGCGACGTCGATCCCGACGGCGGCGCGGTGAGCGTGAGCGGGGAGTTCGGACACGTGGACGGCGACGACGTGCTGCTGCGCCAGGCGTTCTCGAATCTCGTGCGCAACGCGCTCGAGGCGTGCCGCGGCGCCGGGATCGTCCCGCGCATCGTCGTCCGTGGCGCGGTGCTCGATCGCGACGACACCGCCGAGGTCACGGTGAGCGACAACGGCCCCGGCCTGCCCGAAGGGGATCGCGATCGCCTGTTCCAGCCGTTCTTCACGACCCGCGCCGATGGCACCGGTCTGGGGTTGGCGCTGGTCCAGAAGTTCGTCGTCACCCACAACGGCCAAGTCCGCGCCGGCAACGGCGCCGACGGCGGCGCGGTGTTCACCGTGCACCTGCCACTGCGCCGCGCGGCGTCGCAACCCTAGCAGCCCGTGGTGAAAGTGGTGCCGGCATTCGGCCGGCGCTGCATCCCGCCTCGCATCGTTGCTCCTCCCTCAAATACTCGACGGTATTCTCGGTCGTCGCGCCTTGCCGGGGTCCCCAACGTGCGGACTGTGCACGTTGGGGTGAGGGTCCAGGCGCATCGCCGCCCTCGGTGCTGCGACACCACTGCCACCACGGGCCGCTAGCAGCGCCGATTCTGCGCTGTCGCCGGGGTGCGGCGGCCGCAGATTCCGCGCCTGTCCGCGGGCCGTGCCGGCGCGCGCCACTCGATCGCCCGTGGTTTTCGCGCGGTCTCGCGTCCGGTCGGCCCTGGCTCGGCCCTTGCTCCGACGACGGCTGCCGCCGTGCGGCGGGAGGAGGCGATGTGGACCGTGGCTTCTCGATCGTGGAGACGATCGTCGCCCTTGCGATCATCGTGACCGGAGTGGTCGCATTGGCCGGGCTGGCGTCGCGCGCCACTCACACTGTCGTGCGGGCGCGCCAGCGTGCCGTGGGCGTCCACCTCGCCGACGCGGCGCTGACCGAACTGGCGGCGCGCGGCGTGGCGCCTTCGTCGCCGGGTTGCCTGCTGAGCGACGTCGCCGGCTGCGTCGAGTACCGCGACGGCGATGGCCAGGTCGCCGCCGGGCCGGCTGCGGCGTACGCGGTGCGCTGGTATGCCGCCGCGGTGCCGTCGAGTCCGGTGCCGGCGACAATTCTCACCGTCTGCGCGGTGGCCGCCCCCGAGCGCGCGACGGCGACCCGGGCGGCCGGTGCCTGCGCCACCCGGGTGCTGATGGAGCCGTGGCCATGACGGCCGCTCCGCGCCCTCGGGCCAGCGCGCTGCTCATCGACAGCGCCGGGCTGACGCTGGCCGAACTGCTCGTCGCGCTCGCCGTGGCGAGCACCGGTCTGGCGGCGCTGGCGGCGCTGTCCTCGGCCCTGCTGGCGGCCTTCGATGCCGATCCGGCCGCGGCAGAGCAACAGCAGCGGGCCCGGGCCACCCTGGCGGTGCTCGCCGACGACCTGGCTCGCGTCGGCGCCGGAGTGGCGCTGGCCGCGGCGACGCCGCCCGGAATCACGACGCCGGCGGTGCTTCCCGACATGCTCAGGGCGGGGCCGTGGAGCGTCGGCGCCCTGCCATCGACGCTGGCGGTCATCGCCGGCGCCCGTACCGCCGCGCACGCCAGGCTGGCCGCCGCGGTCACGGCGGGTGAGTCGAGGCTGGTGGTCGAGCGGCCTGGCTTCTGCAGCCCGGCGTCGCCGACCTGCCGATTCGCCGCCGGCGACGACGTGGTGCTCGCCGGCCCGCACGGAGCGTTCGCGTTGGCCAGCGTGCGAACCGCGTCGCCGCCACTGGTGATCGACTTGACGGCGCCGCTGGCCCAGGGCTGGCCGGCCGGCACCGGCGTGTCGGTCGTGACGGCTCGAGCGTATGCGCTCCGGCCCGACGCGGCGACGGGCCTGCAGCAGATTGTGCGGACGCACGGTCCCGGGCCGGCCACCGCCCTGGTCGACTTCGTCGAACGCTTCGACATCGAGTGGCTGCTCGACGGCGCCGCCCCGACCGTCCGCGTCGCGCCCGACGATACCGTCGAGTTCGCCTCGGTCGGACCGCTGCCGCCTCCGGTGGGGGAGACCGGCGATCCGGCCTGGCCGCCGGGCGAGAACTGCCTCTTCGCGCGCGATGCCGATGACCGGATCGTGCCGCGGCTGCCGCCGCTCGGCGCCGGTGCGGTGGCGGTGCCGCTGGCGCGGCTAGCCGACGGCCCATGGTGTCCGTCGCCGGCAGCGCCGTCGCGGTGGGATGCCGACCTGGCGCGCGTGGTCGGCGTGCGGATTCGCCTCGACGTCGCGGTGGCGTCAGCGCTGCTGCGGATACCGCCCCTGGGTGCGCCCGACGCCGGCCCGCGGGCACGATTCAGACTGGTGCCGCGCCTCACGCTCACCACCGTGCTCGCGCCCGGCCGCGCGGCGGGGACGCCGTGAGCCAGCGGCGGCATTCCGGCGCGAGCGACGGTGGCTTCATCCTGCTCGTCGTCCTCGCGTGGCTGGCGCTGCTCGCCAGCCTCGCGCTCGGTGTCGCGCTGGTCACGATGTACGAGCCGACCGCGGCGGCTGCGGCCCACGACCGGGTCCGGCTGCGCCGCGCGGCCGAGTCGGCGGCGACCCTGGCGTTGACCGACCTGGCGGCACGGCTGGATTGGACCGCGTTGCCGGCCGGCGGCCCTCCCTCGCCGTTCACCGACGGCGGCCCGGGCGTCCGCACCCTCGACACCCTCACCGTCGACCTGTTGGCGGAGACCTCCTGGCGCACCTGCGGCCGGTTGGCCCCCTGCGACGACGCCGCGACGACGGCCACCACCGACGGCCGGCCCTGGGGTGCGCGCAACCCGCGGTGGCGGCTCTTCGTGCACCTGCCACTCGCCCGGCTCGACCCCGCGGCCGCGGCCGGCTGCCCCTGCTATCTCGTCGCCTGGATTGCCGATGATCCCGGCGACGACGACGGCGACCCGATGGCGGATGCCCCGCTCGGCACCCCCGGGCACGGCTCGGTGCTGATTCGCGGCGCCGCCTTCGCCGCCGGCGGGGCGGTGGCGGAGGTCGAGGCGCTTGTGGCGCAGCCGTGCCGCCTCTCCGGCGCGGTCTGTCCAGGGATTCGCGTGCAGTCCTGGGGCACGGTGGGCGAGGGCGTTCCTTGACCCCCCTAGTGTCGGAGCGTACGCTCCCGATACGTGGAGTACGCCATGACTCGACACTTCTGGACCCGTCTCTCGTTCGGCGCCCTTTTGCTGGCGGCGTGCTTCCTGCCGGCCACGGTAGGAGCCCAGTCGCTGGCCGGGGTGGCCAAGGCCGAGGAGGCCCGGCGCAAGGACCTGGCCAAGCCGTCCAAGGTCTACACGAACCAGAATCTGCGCCGCGACCCGACCACGCCGACGGCCTCGTCGCCGTCGGCCACGACGGATGCCACGCCGGCGGCGGCCCCGGCCGCCCCTGCCCCGGCCTCGGGTGCGGCTCCAGCGGCCGCGCCGGCCGCCGATGCCGCCGCCGCTCCGGCCGGACCCGCCCGCGACCAGGCGTACTGGCGCGGCCGCATGACCGCGGCCCGCGAGCAGCTCGATCGGTCGCAGACCTTCGCCGCGGCGCTGCAGTCGCGCATCGACGCCCTGACCCTCGACTTCGTGAACCGCGACGACCCGGCGCAGCGCTCGGTCGTCGAGCAGAACCGCCTCAAAGCCCTCGCCGAGCTCGAGCGCGTGCAGCGCGAAGTCGCCGCGCAGACCAAGGCGATCACCGCCATCGAGGACGAAGCCCGCAAGGCGGGCGTGCCGGCCGGCTGGCTCCGCTGACGTGAGCCGCCGCGACGCCGCGCCGGCCGGCGCGGTGGTGCTGGTCGTCGAGGATCGCGACGCGCTGCGCACCATGCTGCGCCTCGCGCTCGAGGCCCACGGCCACGCCGTGGTCGAGGCCCGCGACCAGCCCGACGCCGAACGCGCGCTGGCGCGCGCCCAGCCCGACGTCGTCATCACCGACCTGCGCCTGCCCGCCGGCGACGGCCTCGGCGTGCTGCGCGCGGTGAAAGCCGTGGACGCGTCGGTGCCGGTGGTGGTGATGACCGCCTACGGCGGCATCCAGGACGCGGTCGCGGCGATGCGCGACGGCGCGCTCGATTTCCTCGCCAAGCCGGTCGATCCCGATCACCTGTCGCTCGTCGTCGATCGCGCGCTGGCGCAGACCCGGCTGCTGCGTGAGCACGCCCTGCTCAAGGAGGAGCTGGCGGCCCGCCGCGGCGCGCCGCGCATCCTCGGCGACGCGCCGGCGTTGCGGCAGTCGGTGCAGGCGGTGCAGCGGGCGGCGGCGGCCGACATCACCGTCCTGCTCGAGGGCGAGAGCGGCACCGGCAAGGAGCTGTTCGCGCGCGCGCTCCACGCCTGGAGTGCCCGGGCGCAGGGGCCGTTCATCGCCATCAACTGCGCGGCCTTGCCCGAGACGCTGCTCGAATCGGAACTCTTCGGCTACGAGAAGGGCGCGTTCACCGGCGCCGGCCAGCGCAAGCTCGGACGCTTCGAGCTGGCGCACCGCGGCACCCTGTTCCTCGACGAGGTCGGCGAGCTGGCCCCGTCCATCCAGGCCAAGATCCTGCGCGTGCTCGAAACCCGCGAGTTCGAGCGCGTGGGCGGCACCGTCACGCTCCACGCCGACGTCCGGCTGGTGGCGGCGACCAACCGTCAGCTGCGCGTCGAAGTGGCGGAGCGGCGCTTCCGCGAAGATCTCTACTTCCGGCTGTCAGTGGTGCCGGTAACGGTGCCGCCGCTGCGCCTGCGCGGCGACGACGTGACCCTGCTGGCCCGCCATTTCCTCGAGCGCGCGGCGCTCGATCGCGGCCGCCGCGTGCCGATGCTCGACGAGTCGGCGGTGGCGGCGCTCACCGGCTATGGGTGGCCCGGCAACGTGCGCGAGCTGCAGAACTGCCTGGAGCGGGCCGCGCTGCTGGTCGACGGCGACGTGATCTCGGCCCGGCATCTGCATCTGCAGCCGATCGTGATGCCGGCGCCGTTGCCGGCCATGCCAGCCGCACCGGATCTGAGCGGGCCGCTCGACGAGCTGCTCGATCGCGTGCGGCTCGACACCGAGCGCCGGGCGATCGCCGCGGCCCTGGCCGACCACGGCAACGACCCGCGGCGGACCGCCGACGCGCTGGGTCTCGGGTTCCGCGACCTGGTGACGCGGATGCGCCAGCACGGGCTCGGCGCCGACTGACACCGCGCCGTCAGCGGCGGATGCCGACGACCGCGAGCGCGTCGCGCAGTTCGCGCGGCGACACATCGGTGAGCGTGGTCGTGGCGCCGGCGGCGGTGGCGGCGATGAAATGCAGCCGCCGCTCGACGACCTTCTTGTCGCGGCCGATTGCCGCGAGTACGTCGGCCCGGCGCAGCGAGGCCACCGAGGGCACCCGGCCCAGGCGATCCAGCAGGGCGGTGACGCGCGCGGTCAGCGCCGGCGGCGTCACGCCGCGCGCCGTGCCGAGCGCCAGCGCCACCCGCATGCCGAGCGCGACGGCTTCGCCGTGGCGCAGCCGGCCGTAGCCGCCGACGTTCTCGAAGGCGTGGCCGGCGGTGTGGCCGAAGTTCAGGATTCGGCGCAGGCCGCCCTCGCGTTCGTCGGCCGAGACGATCTCGGCCTTGATGCGGCAGCACGTGGCCACCACCTCGGCCAGCGCGTCGCCGCGCTGGGCCAGCACCTGGTCGAGTCGGGCGTCGAGCAGGTCGAGCAGCGGCGCGCTGGCGATCACGCCGTACTTGACCACCTCGTAGAGGCCGGCGCGGAACTCGCGTCGCGGCAGCGTCGCCAGCGCCGCGGGGTCGACCACGACCAGCCGCGGCGGATGGAAGGCGCCGATCAGGTTCTTGCCGCGGGCGTGGTTCACGCCGACCTTGCCGCCGATGGCGCTGTCGACCTGGGCCATCAGCGTCGTCGGCACCTGGACCAGCCCCACGCCGCGCATGTAGGTGGCGGCCGCGAAGCCGACCAGATCGCCGATCACGCCGCCGCCGATGGCGACGACGACCGCTCCGCGATCGGCGCCGGCGTCGAGCAGGCCGTCGTGCACGCGGCTGACCGTGCGCAGCGTCTTGGCGCGCTCGCCGTCGGGCACCGTGACCCGCGCGCTGCCGCGCCCGACAGTGCGGATGAACCGGCCCTGCGCGGCCCACACTCGCGGCGAGGTCACCGCCACGCGGGGGCCCGAGAGGGCGGCGTCGTCGAGCAGCGCGGGCAGCGTCGTCCGCGCGCCGGGCGCGACGAGGATCACGTAGTCGCCGTCGCGGGCGCGCACTGGAATCGAGATGGGAGGCATGCGTGGAGAGGCGCTCCAGGCCGTCGGAACGCGGATGGTAGGATACACCGCGGTGCGAGAAACGGCGGATTTCCTGGTCATCGGCAGCGGCGTCGCCGGACTGCGCGCCGCGGTGTCACTGGCCTCCAGCGGCCGCGTGCTCGTGCTCACCAAGGCCGATCGTCCCGACGAGAGCAACACCGGCTATGCCCAGGGCGGCATCGCCGCGGCGGTCGGCGCCGACGACTCGCCGTCGCTGCACGCCGACGACACCATGGCCGCCGGCGACGGCCTGTGCCGCGCCGATGCCGTGCACGTGCTGGTCGAGGAAGGGCCGCGCCTGGTCGCCGAACTGGCCGACTGGGGGGCGGCGTTCGATCGCGACGCCGCCGGCCGCTTCTCGCTCGGCCGCGAAGGCGCGCACAGCGTGCGCCGTGTTCTCCATGCGCGCGACGCCACCGGCCGTGAGATCGGCCGCGTCCTGTGGCAGCGGGCCGCCGCCAGCGCCGGGGTGCGGATTGTTCCCGACGCCCGTGCGGTGTCGCTGGTCGTCGACGGCGGCGTCTGCGTCGGCGCGCGCTATGTGAGCGATGGACGGATCGCCGAGGTGCGGGCGGCGGCCACGCTGCTGGCCACCGGCGGCGCCGGCCGCATCTTCCGCGAGACCACGAACCCGCCGATCGCGACCGGCGACGGCGTCGCCCTGGGCTGGTACGCCGGCGCCGCGGTGAGCGATCTGGAGTTCGTCCAGTTCCATCCGACGGTGATCACGGTGCCGGGGACGGCGCGCTTTCTGTTGTCGGAGGCGCTGCGCGGCGAGGGCGCCCGGCTGCTCAACGTGCACGGCGAGCGCTTCATGACCCGCTACGAGGCGGCCGGCGAACTGGCGTCGCGCGATCTGGTCTCGCGGGCGATCGTGCGCGAAGAGACGCGGACCGCGGCGCCGGTGACGCTGTCGCTGGAGCATCTCGACGCCGCCTGGGTGCACGGGCGGTTTCCGACCATCGCCGCGGCGTGCCACGAGCGCGGCCTCGACCTGGCCCGCGACCGCATCCCGGTGTCGCCGGCAGCGCACTACGTGATGGGCGGGGTCGCCACCGACCTGTCGGGCCGGACGACGCTGCCCGGTCTGTTCGCCGCCGGCGAGGTCGCCTGCACCGGCGTGCACGGCGCCAACCGCCTGGCCAGCAACTCGCTGCTCGAGGGCCTGGTGTTCGGCGCTCGCGCCGGCGACGCGATGCGCCAGCCGGCGCAGGCCGCGGTTCTCGCCGGGGTCCGCTCGCGCCGGCCGATGCCGCAGGGCAGCGCGGCCACGCCGGCGTCGCTGGCCGACGTGCAGACACTGATGTGGCAGCAGGTCGGTCTGATGCGCGACGCCGCCGGTCTCACCGGCGCGGTGACCACGCTGGACGGCTGGCGGCGCGGACTGGCGGACGGCACCGGCGATCCGGCCGCGCGCGGCGCTGGGCCACGCGGTGACGGTCGCGTGGCTGGTCGCGCGTGGCGCGCTGGACCGGCAGGAGAGCCGCGGTGGACACGCCCGCGCCGACTTCCCGCAGCGAGACGATCTACACTGGATGGTTCACGTAGCCGAGAGCGCGCATGACCACCGAGGCGGCGCACTCGATTGACATGGACTGTGCCTCGGTGGTCGTCAGTATCGTCTGGCCCGCACTGCGTGCGGACGAGACGTCTTGAAAGGGCAGTTGCAGACCCTTGACTCATTCCAACGATTCCCGACCTTCCAAGACGTCTGGTGAGGGCAGCGGTGGCGGACAGGTCACCGAGATCACGCCCCAATCCGCCGACTTCTCCAAGTGGTATCTCGACGTCGTCCGCAAGGCCGAACTCGCCGACTACTCGCCGGTGAAGGGCTGCATGGTGATCCGGCCGTACGGCTATGCCATCTGGGAACTCATCCAGCGGCAGCTCGACGATCGCTTCAAGGCGACCGGGCACGTCAACGCCTACTTCCCGCTGCTTCATCCCCGAAAGCCTGCTGCATGAAGGAGGCGGAGCACGTCGAAGGCTTCGCCCCGCAGGTCGCCTGGGTGACCAAGGGCGGCACCGAGGAGCTGGAAGAGAGGCTGGTCGTGCGGCCGACCTCCGAGACCATCTTCGGCGTGATGTACCAGAAGTGGATTCAGTCGTGGCGTGATCTGCCGTTGCTCATCAACCAGTGGGCCAACGTCGTGCGCTGGGAGAAGGTGACGCGGCCGTTCCTGCGCACCACCGAGTTCCTCTGGCAGGAAGGCCACACCGCCCACGAGACCGCCGACGAAGCCCAGGAAGAGACGCTGAAGATCCTGGCGCTCTACAAGGAGTTCTCCGAGAACGTCCTCGCCATGCCGGTCGTCGATGGGCAGAAGAGCAGCAGCGAGAAGTTCGCCGGCGCCGAACGCACCTACTCGATCGAGGCGCTGATGGGCGACGGCCGGGCGCTGCAGGCCGGCACCTCGCACAACCTCGGCCAGAACTTCGCCATGGCGTTCGAGATCCAGTTCCAGGGCCGCGACAAGACGCTGCAGCACGTGTGGACGACGTCGTGGGGCGTGTCGACGCGGCTCATCGGCGGCGTGATCATGACCCACGGCGACGACAGCGGCCTCATCCTGCCGCCCAACGTGGCGCCGTGGCAGGTGGTGATCGTCCCGATTCCGCGCGGCACCTGGAAAGAGACCGTGCTGCCGGCGTGTCAGGCGATCCGCGACGAGCTGAAAGCGGCCGGCATCCGCGTGAAACTCGACGACGACGAGAGCCAGACGCCAGGCTGGAAGTACGCCGAGTACGAGATGCGCGGCGTGCCGCTGCGTCTCGAAATCGGCCCGAAGGATATCGAGAAGCGCTCGGTGTTCTCGGCGCGTCGCGACACCAAGGCGAAAGCACCGCTGCCCATGGACGGCCTCGCCGGTCACGTGCGCGCGCTGCTCGACGAGATCCAGGCCAACCTGCTGGCCCGCGCCCGCGCGTTCCGCGAGGCCCACACCTCCACGGCCGCGACCTGGGACGAGTTCCGTCAGACGATGGAAGGCCGCCCCGGGTTCGTCATCGCGCCGTGGTGCGAGACCGACGGGTGCGAAGCGGCGATCAAGGCCGAGACCCAGGCGACGATCCGCAACATCCCGTTCGGATCGACGACGCCGACCGGGACGTGCGTGCGCTGCGACCAGCCGGCCGTCGTGAACGCCTGGTTCGCCAAGGCCTACTGACGCTAGTTCCGGCCCGTGTCCTCGTCGTCCTTGTCGCGCCGTTTCTGGAAGACCCAGGCGACGCCGATGCTGATGACGTAGAGCACCAGCATCGGTGCGGCGGTGACCGTCTGGCTCACCGGGTCGCCGCCGGGCGACGCCACGGCGGCGACGACGAAGATGATGAGCACCGCGTACTTGATATTGCGGGCCAGGAAGCCGGCGGTGACCAGCCCGAGCCGGGCCAGCACCATCACCAGCATCGGCAGCTGGAACATCACCCCGAGGGCCAGCAGCAGCCACGCGTACATCGAGAACACCGGCGCGATCCGTGGCAGGAACCGGACCTGCGGTGTCTGGAAGCTGGCGAAGAAGCTGAACGCCATCGGGAAGGCGATGTAGTGGGAGAACGCCGCGCCGGCCACGAACAGCGCGGTCGAGAAGAACACGAACGGCACCGCCATCTTCTTCTCGTTGGCGTAGAGGCCGGGGGCCACGAACAGCCACACTTGCAGCATCACGTAGGGCGAGGCGAACATCAGACCGACGATGGCGGCGATCTTGATGTAGAGGAAGAACTGCTCGCCCGGTTCGGTGAAGACGAATTCGGCCCCGGGCGGCAGTGTCGCCACCAGCGGCTTCATCACGAACTCCTGCGCCCGGCCGGCGATCGAGAACGCGCCGACGAAACCGACGAGGAGGGCGACGATGGCGTGGGTGAGCCGCTTGCGCAGCTCGTCGAGATGATCGAGGAAGCTCATCCGCCCATCGAGGGCGTCGTCGTCATCCTCGGGCGGCTCGGCCGGACCGCCGCCATCGTAGTAGCCGAGGGCGGGCTTGTCCTCTTCCGCCTTCTTGAACGGGACCAGAGCCACGGCGCGGGCTGACTAGCTGCCGCCTTCGGTCCGCGACACCGGCTGGCCGTGGGTGCCGTCGGCGTCGAGCACGGTGGGAGGCGGCGTCACCGTCGCGGCGCGGGCCTTCTCTTCCTTCGTTTCCTCGAGCTTGATCTCCTGCTCCAGGGTGTTCTGCAGCTCGGTCGACGCCTTCTTGAATTCGTTGATGCTCTTGCCGAGCGACTTCCCGAGCTCTGGCAGCTTCCTGGGCCCGAAAATGATGAGGGCGATCACCAGGATGATGACCAGTTCCGGCATGCCAATCGATCCAAACATCGCGAGCTCCAGGGCAAACGCGGGCCGAACTGCGCTCGGCCGCCATCGACACGGCCGGCCGCCGCGGGCGGCGCGTCTGTCCAGTATAGGCCGGAAGGGGGGACGGGAGAAGGGCCGGATGAGGGGACCGGCGGCGGCCGGAAATCGTTGTCCAATTGGAGGTTGCTCGCGGTAGGATGCCTCTATGCGGACCTCTCGATTCCTGGGTGTCTCGGTGCTGGCGGTCGGCCTGTCGGCCGGACTCGGCGGGGTGATGGGGAAGAGCGCCCTCGCCACCGAGGACCGCCTCCCGGCGCACTACAAGTCGTTCACCGCGGCGCTGGCGGCCATCGAGGCCAACTACGCCGAGCCGGTGGAATCGGATCGCCTGGTCTACGGCGCGATCAACGGCATGCTGCAGACGCTCGACCCGCACTCGAGCTTCATGGACCCGCGCACCTACGCCCAGATGCGCGAACGCCAGGAGCAGCGCTACTACGGTCTCGGCATCACCATCCAGTCGGTCGACCGCAACATCACCGTGGTCCGCGTGTTCGAAGGGTCGCCGGCCCACCAGAAGGGCCTGCGCCGCGGCGACGTCATCGCCAAGGCCGCCGAGCAGGATCTCAGCGGGTGGACCACCGAGCAGGCGGTGACCAAGCTGCGCGGGCCCAAGGGCACGTTCGTGAACATCTCGCTGAAGCGGGGCGGCGTCGACGACCTGCTGGTGATGGACGTGATGCGCGACCAGGTCACCATCCCGAGCATCCCGGCCCACTTCATCACCCGGGGCGATGTCGGCTTCATCCGGCTCGAGGACTTCGCCGAGCACACCGACGACGAACTGGGCGAGGCGCTCGAGAGCCTGAAGTCGCAAGGCATGCGACGGATCGTGCTCGACCTGCGCGGCAATCCCGGCGGCCAGCTCGACCAGGCGATCCGCGTCTCGAACCGCTTCCTGCCGCGCGGCGATCTCATCGTCTACACCCGCGGCCGGGTCGACGAATTCCGACGAGGACTATCGCGCCACGCGCCAGAGCGAGTTCCTCGATCAGCCGATGGTCGTGATGGTCAACCGCAACAGCGCCAGCGCCTCGGAGATCGTCTCGGGCGCGCTGCAGGACCACGACCGCGCGATCGTCGCCGGCGAGACGACCTTCGGCAAGGCGCTGGTGCAGTCGGTCTACCGGGTGAGCCAGGGCGCCGGGCTGGCGCTCACCACCGCGCGCTACTACACGCCGAGCGGCCGGCTGATCCAGCGGCCGTGGGACGGCGCCTTCGACGAGTACCTCACCTACACGATGCGCGAGCAGTCGGCCCGGCAGCACACCGCCGAGGAGCTGAAGCTCACCGACGCCGGGCGCAAGGTCTACAGCGGCGGCGGCATCGAGCCCGACGAGCGCTTCGACGGCCCGGTCGAGGGCTTCAACCCGACCCGGTTCGGCCGGTCGCTCTACGGCCGCCAGCTGTTCGCCGGCTACGCCGAGCGGTTCTACGAAGCGGGCGATACCCGCCCGGGCACGCGAGGCAAGGACCGCCGGCCGGTGGCCAAGGACTTCGCCGTCGACGACGCCATGGTGGCTGACTTCCAGGCCTACGTGGAGTCGCGGCGCGTGAAGATGGACCAGGCCGCCTGGACCCAGGACCGGGCGTTCATCGGCGCGATGATCCGCTTCGAGATCGACGCGGCGGTGTTCGGCATGGGCGTCGCCCGCCGCCGGCTGCTCGACGTGGACCCGCAGGCCCAGCACGCGCTGGCGCTCTTCCCCAAGGCCGAGCAGCTCCTGACCATGGCCAAGACCCGCACCACCCGGGCCGGCCAGGGCGCCAAGTAGACCGCGCCGTCCGGGCCCGGTGGTTCTGGCAAACCCCAAAATGTTGGGGGTCCGGAATCGCCTTGCCACACAGGTAGGGCCTTGCTAGACTGACGCGCTGTCAGCTCCGCGAGGGACTGCACCATCCTTCCGCCCTCGCCTCCGCGGGTGTCCATGCGTCTCGATCGCCTCGAAATCTCTGGGTTCAAGTCGTTTTCCGATCGCTCCGAACTGGCCTTCGACGGCGGCGTCACGGCCATCGTCGGCCCCAACGGCTGCGGCAAGAGCAACGTCGCCGACGCCCTGACCTGGGTGCTCGGCGAGCAGAGCGCCAAGAGCCTGCGCGGCGACAAGATGGAGGACGTCATCTTCAGCGGGAGTGACGCCCGCAAGCCGACCGGCGCGGCCGAGGTGACGCTCCGGCTGAGCGGCGTGCCGCTGCCACCGAAGGCTGAGACCAACGGCGACGCCGTGGCCGGCCTCGACCTCGACCCGTTCCAGGCGGTCCGCGACGTCGAGGTCACCCGCCGGCTCTATCGCTCGGGCGAGAGCGAATACCTCATCGACGGCACGCATTGCCGGCTGCGCGATGTCCACGAACTGCTGATGGACACCGGCCTCGGCGCCAAGGCCTACTCGATCATCGAGCAGGGCAAGATCGGCATGATCCTCAGCTCGCGGCCGACCGACCGCCGCCAGCTGATCGAGGAAGCCGCCGGCGTCACCAAGTACAAGTCGCGCCGTCGCTCCGCCGAGTTGAAGCTCGACGCGGCGCAGCAGAACCTGACCCGTCTCGACGACATCGTCTTCGAGGTGGAGAAGCAGTGCGGCTCGCTCAAGCGCCAGTCGGCCAAGGCCCGCCGCTTCCAGCGGCTGCGCGACGAGATGCGGCGCTGGGAGAAGGTGCTGTTCGCGCGCCGGTATCGCCATCTGGCCGAACACATCGAGTCGGCGCGCGCCCGCCTGAACGACGCCCGGCAGGACGAAACCGCCTCGACGGCGCGGTTGGCGGAAGTGGAGACCGAGCTGGCGCGCGTGCGTCTCGAGCTGGCTCAGGCCGAACAGGACGCCACCCGCGTGCGCGAAGACGCCCACGGGTGCGAGCTCGACGTCAACCGCCGGCAGCAGCAGCTGGCGCTCGACGCCCAGCAGGGGACGATGCTCGAGACGCGCGTCGCCGAGCTCGAAACCGAACTGCGCGGTCTCGACGAACGGCGCGAGCCGGATCGCCTGCGGCTCGAGGACCGCCGCGCGGCGATGGCCGAAGCGGCCGGCGCGCGTGATAGCGCCGCCGACGGTGTGCGCCTGACCACCGAGTCGTTCACCGCGGCGCAAGGCGGCATCGCCGCCGCCGAGCAGGCCGTCGAGCGCGCTCGTGGCGACGTCTACGCCGTGATCAACACGGTCACCGCGCTCACCACGGCCATCGAGCACGCGGCGTCGGAGCGCGAGCGCAGCGCGGCGATGCTGGGGCGGCTGGAAGTCGAGGCCGCCGATCTGCAGACCGAACTCGGCCGCGCGGTCGAGGCCAAGGACCGCGCCACCCAGGCGCTCCAGGCCGCGCATTCGGCCCTCGACGCGACACTCGCGTCGAAGGCCGCGCACGAAGCCGATCTGACCCAGGCGCGCGGCGAGCACCAGTGGCGCGAGCGAACCGCCCGTGAGCGCGAGCACGACCTGGCCGGACAGACCGGCCGGCTGCGCTCGCTGGAAGAGATGGACGCGTCGCGGACGGCGTTCGGCGACGGCGCGCGGATGCTGCTCGCCGGGGCGCACGACGCCGTCGGCCAGCACGGCGCGCTGGCCGATTACCTCGACGTCGACTCCCGCTACGAGCGGGCCGTGGAAGCGGCGCTCGGCGATCTGCTGCAGCACGTCGTCGTCGACGACCACGCCCAGGCCCACGCCGGTTTCGCGCTGGTGCGCAGCCAGGGCGCCGGCCGCTGCGGCTTCATCGTCACCGGCGCGCCGGCCCCGGTGCGGCCGGCCCCGGCGCCGGCCCTGCCCGAGGGCGCGGTGTTGCTGACGCAGGTGGTGCGCGTCACCGGGCCGTTCGCGCACAGCCTCCGCCAGGTGATCGGCGAAGCGGTGATCGTCGCCACTCTCGATGAGGCAGCCGCGCTGGCCGGGTCGGTCGATCTGCCGGTGGTGACCACCGACGGCGACCTCTACCGCGGCGCGCACGTGGTCAGCGGCGGTAGCCGCACCGAGGCGCGCGGCATCCTGGCGGCCAAGCGCGAGATCAAGGACTTGCGCGAGACCGTGGCCGAGGCCGCCACGGCGCTCGCGGCGCTCAAGGATGAGATCACGGCATTCGACACCGCGATCGCCGTCGCGACCAGCGCGCTCGCGACCACGGTCGGCGACGCCCACCGGCACGAAAAGGTGATCGTCGGCGCCGAGGCCGATCTGCAGCGGGCTACCGCCGACGAGGCGCGGGTGCGACAGCGGGCGGATCTGGTGGCTACCGAAGCTCGCGGCGCCCGCGAAGCGATCGACCGGCTCGACGGCCGGCAGGCCGAGGCCCAGGCGTCGATCGACCGGCTGGTGGGCGAACGCGCGACGCTCGACACGGCGCTGACCGAGGCGCAGCGCCGGTTGGCCGAGGCCCGCGACGATGCCCAGACGCTGAGCCAGCGCGCCGCCGAGGCCCGCGCCCAGCACGCCGGGCTGGCCGAGCGGGCGCTGGCCGCGGTGGCTGACGTGCAGCGCCTCGAGGAAGGCGCGCGCGAGCTGTCGGATCGGGCCGAGGCCTGCCGCCGCGACGTCGAGCTGATGCGCACCCAGCGGGCGCGGCTGCTCGAGACCGCGGTCGAGGGCCAGCGGCTGATGGACGAGGGCGTCCGGGCGCTCGAGGCGCTGCGCGAGGAAGTGCTGCGCGCCGACGACGAGACGCTGGTGTTGAAGGCGGCGACCGAGCGGCAGGAGCAGACGATTCGCGATGCCCGCCGGGCGCTCGATGCGGTGCGGGCGCTGGCCGCTGAGCTCGACGTGTCGCGGGCGACGGCCGAGGCCGACCTCGCCCACCTGGCGCAGCAGAGTCTCGATGCAGTGCAGGCTGACCTCGACACGGTGGCCGCCGACGTGGCGGAGATGGAGCGTCACGGCATCATGGCGCCCGATGCCCGCGCCATCCGCAGCGTCGTCGCCGAACCGGACGACGACGACGTCGAGGCGGCGGCCGCCGACGCCGACGTGGTGGTCGCCACCCCGGGGTCGGAAGACGCGGTGGCCGGTCTTGCCGCTGCGGCGATGACCGCCGAGGAAGCGATCGCCGAACTGCGGGCCCGCATCGACCGGCTCGGGCCGGTGAACATGATGGCCATCCAGCAGTTCACCGAGCTCGACGAGCGGCGCGGGTTCCTCACCACCCAGCGCCAGGATCTGGTCGACTCGATTGCCCAGACCAACGAGGCGATCAAACGCATCGACGAGACCACCCACGCCCGTTTCCGCGACGCGTTCTCGGCCATCAACAGCAACTTCCAGCAGACCTTCACGACGCTGTTCGGCGGCGGCCGCGCCGGCCTCACGCTGCTCGACGAGTCGGATCCGCTCGAGAGCGGCATCGACATCGTCGCCTCGCCGCCGGGCAAACGCCTGCAGAGCGTGATGCTGCTGTCGGGCGGCGAGAAGGCGCTGACCGCGATTGCGCTGATGTTCGCCATCTTCCGCTACAAGCCGAGCCCGTTCTGCCTGCTCGACGAGATCGACGCGCCGCTCGACGACGCCAACATCGGCCGCTTCGTCGAGATGCTGCGCAGCATGCTCGACCGCACCCAGTTCATCGTCATCACCCACAACCGCAAGACCATGGAGATCGCCAACCGGCTCTACGGCGTGACTATGGAGGAGCCGGGCGTGTCGAAGGTGATCTCGCTGCAGATGAACTGACCGCGGCCGCGGCGAACCTTCCGGGCCAGCCGGCCGTATCTCTCCCTCAGGGGGAGACACCGATGCAGCGCATCACCTGGCGGTTGCCGACCGGCGCGGCGGTCGTGTTCGCGGCGGTCCTGAGCTCGGCCGCGTGCGAAGTACGGGCCGGCGACGGCGGCGACTTCTCCTTCGACATCTGGAAGGGCAGCGCCCAGGACACCTGGGAGCGCACCTATACGGTGGCGCCCGGCGGCCAGCTCGAGATTATCAACGTCAACGGCGAGATTCGCGCCGAAGCGGCCCCCGGCGGCACCGTCCAGGTGCGGGCGGAGCGGCGAGTGACGGCCAGTTCCGATGAGGCCGCCCGGGAGATGCTCCAGAAGCTGGAGATTCGCGAGGAAGTCGGCCCCACCCGGGTACGCGTCGAGACGATCGTGCCGCGCGGCCGCTGGGGCGGCCACAAGGTCACCTACACCGTGCAGGTGCCACCGGGCGTGCACGTCGACCTGCGCACCGTCAACGGCGGCGTGCGGCTCGACAACGTCGGCGGGGAAGTGCGAGCCACCGCCACCAACGGCGGGGTCCGCGGCCGTTTGGCCGCCGTCTCGGTCCTGGACGCCCGCACGACCAACGGCGGGGTCGAACTGGAGCTGACCGGTGCCCTGGCGCGGGATGGCCGCGTCAGCCTGGCCAGCGTCAACGGCGGGGTCCGCCTGGCGGTCCCTGAAACCACGGGCGGGGACCTCACTGCGCGCTGCACCAATGGTCGCGTCTCGGTGTCGGATCTGCCGTTCGAGGCCGACGGCGAACAGACCCGCCGCCGTGCCGCCGGACGGCTGAACGGCGGCGGTGCCCGGATCGACCTCCAGACCACCAACGGCGGGGTCACGATCAGCCGCTCGTAGGCCCTGACCCGCGTTGTCCGGGGGCCCCGACTGTCGTACCCTGGACAGCGGTCGCGTGCGCCGCCCGTGAACGAGGACAAGTCCACCCGCTATCACCGGCGCCGCCGTCGCGCGGACGCCGCCGGCACCGCCTTGGTCGGGCTCTTCCTGCTCGTGCTGTCGGCCAGCGGCGCCGCGGCGCTGTTCCGCACCGCGGCCGAATGGATGGCCTCGTGGCTGCCGTGGCCGCTGGCGCCGTCGGCGGCCGTGGCGCTGTTCGCCGGCGGTCTGGCGATCACCGTCCACGTCATCGAGCTGCCGTTCGCCTGGTACCAGAGTTACTGGCTCGAACGCCGCTACGGCCTGTCTACCCAGATCCTGGCGCACTGGCTCGCCGATCACGTCAAGGCGGCGGTGGCCAGCGTCGGCGTGATGGTGGCCGGGTTGTCGGCGGTCTACCTGTCGATGCGCTGGACGCCGCAGTGGTGGTGGGCGGTGTCGGCAGGGTTGTTCGTCGTCGCGATGGTCGGCCTGGCCCGGCTGGCCCCGGTGGTGCTGCTGCCGATCTTCTATCGCGTGCGGCCGCTGTCGCGTCCCGAGCTGTCGGCGCGGCTGGTCAGTCTCGGCGCCCGCGCCGGGGCGCCGGTGATTGGCGCGTACGAGTGGGCGCTCGGCGGCCACACCCGCAAGGCCAACGCGGCGCTGGCCGGCATCGGCCGCTCGCGCCGCATCCTCATCTCCGACACGATGCTCGACGCCTACTCGGAGGACGAGATCGAGGTGATCCTCGCCCACGAGCTGTCGCACCACGTGCACCACGATCTGTGGCGCGGCATGGCGCTGCAGGCGGCCACCATCGTCGCCGGATTCTTCGTCGCCGCCGCTGTGCTCGACCGCGCCGTGCCGTGGCTCGGTCTGCGCGGCCCGACCGATGTTGCCGGCGCGCCGGTGCTGCTGATGGTCGCCGGCGTGTTCTCGTTCGCGATGCTGCCGCTCGGCAACGCCATGTCACGAGCGCAGGAACGCCGCGCCGACCGCTTCGCGCTCGGGCTGACGCGCAACCCCGCCGCCTTCGTCACCGCGATGCGGCGGCTGTCGCAGCAGAACCTCGCCGAAGACGAGCCGTCGCGGCTGGCTCGCTGGCTGTTCTACTCGCACCCGCCGATGCGCGAGCGCATCGCCGCGGCGCAGGCGTGGGCCGATGTCGCCGCTCCGTTACACGCGCATGGCATCCTGCCGGCCAAGGAGTGATCGATCCGCATGCGCCATCTGTCCGCAGCCGTCGTCGCACTGGTCCTCGTCGCTGCGGCAGTGCCGCTGGCGCAGCCGGCGCGCAAGATGAACGTCGCGCACCGCGGCGCCTCGGCCTACGCGCCTGAGCACACCCTCGCGGCCTACCGCCTCGCCCTCGAACAGGGCGCCGACTTCGTCGAGCAGGACCTCGCCGTGACCAAGGACGGCGTGCTCGTCTGCCTGCACGACCCGTCGCTCGAACGCACCACCGACGTCGAGGAGCGGTTTCCGACTCGCTTCACCGCGGTCACCTACGAAGGCCGGGCCCGCAAGGCATGGCTCGCCAACGACTTCACGCTGGCCGAGATCAAGACGCTCGACGCCGGGTCGTGGTTCGGGGCGAAGTTCGCCGGCGAGCGCGTGCCGACCTTCGACGAGGCGGTCGCGCTCATCCGTGGCAAGGCCGGGATCTATCCCGAGCTGAAGACACCGGAGATCTACGAAGGCCGCGACGTCGACTTCGTGGCGCTGGTCGAATCCGCGCTCGACCGGCTGAAACTACGCGGCGCCGGTGCCGATCCGAAGACGCCGGTGATCCTCCAGACCTTCGGCGAATCGACGGCGCGGACGCTGGCGGAACGGAAGATTGGCGTGCCGGTCGTGCTGCTGTTCGACACCAGGGACGCGTTCGATCCGGCGGCGATGGTAGCGCGCTGGAAGGGCGTGGTCAGCGGTTTCGGGCCGGCCAAGCAGGTGGTCGCGAAAGCGCCAGAGTTCGTCCGGTTGGCCCATGCGGCCGGCCTGACGGTGACACCCTACACCTTCCGATCGGCGGCGACCCCTGGCTTCGCGTCAGTAGACGCCGAGATGGCGCACTTCCTCTACACCCTCGGCGTCGACGCGCTCTTCACCGACAACCCCGACAAGTTCCCGCGCCGGTAGACGCCCAGCGCAGCGGGGTACCGCTTCCTTCTTCCGTCCTCCGCCTGGCTCGACCTGCGCCCGTTATGTAGTAACATTGCTACATGGCGACATCGAAGCCCGTGACGAGCGTGTCGAGCCGCGAGTTCAATCAGGACACCGGCCGAGCCAAGCGCGCGGCGCGGCGCGGACCGGTGGTCATCACCGACCGGGGACGGCCGTCGCACGTGCTCCTGACGTTCGAGGAGTACAACCGTCTCGCCTCCCGAGGCCTCAGCGTCATCGACCTCCTAGGGGCGCCCGCCGGCGTCGAGGACGTCGATCTGGAACTGCCGGACCTTTGCGATCCCGCCAGACCGGCCGATCTTGGCTGATGTATCTACTCGACACCAACGTCGTTTCAGAACTCCGGAAGGCGCGGGCCGGCAAGGCTGACCGCAACGTAGCGGCATGGGCCGCGCCCGTTCCGCTGACGCAACTCTTCGTGTCGGTCGTCACCATTCACGAGCTGGAAGTGGGCGTTCTCCTCGCTGAGCGTCGGGATCCGCGCCAAGGAAGACTGCTGCGAGCGTGGCTCGATGGCCGCGTGGTCGCGGGATTCGGGACACGCATCCTGCCTGTAGATACAGCGGTCGTACGCCGCAGCGCGCGCCTGCACGTTCCGGATCCGCGCCCCTTTCGCGATGCACTCATCGCGGCGACGGCTCTGGTGCACGGGTTGACCGTAGTCACGCGCAACGCTTCAGACTTCGCGCCGACCGGCGTCGCCCTCGTCAATCCCTGGACGCCCGAGTAGCCGTGGTCGACGGTTCAAGAAGTGCGCGGCGCGCAGCAGTCTTCGGCGCCGCAGGGCCGCTGGCGGATCCCTTGGCGACGTACGGGGAGTATGACCTCATCTATCGGACACTGGCGACTATAGTCGGCTCCCGGCTCCGCAGAGAGCGGAGGTGAGGGTGTCCGTTCGTACGAGCACACGTCGGAGGGCCTGTACGGCGCGCGATCGCGATCCGAGTCGCGACGCTGAAGCCCGACGCGTGTCGCGACGATAGGTGGACACATGAAGAAACGAATCGGACTGCTGGCGCTCATGACGACGGTGCTCATGCCGCCCGCGCCGGCCGCGGCCCAACCAGAGGCGCTCCACGCGGTGGCATGGGCCGACTGCGCGCCGTGGGACGGTCCGGCGTTCACGGTTGCCGTGGGGCAACAGGGTGCGAAGGTCGACCCGGACCATCCGTGGCTGCGAATCTCCATCTGGCACCCGGTCGAGTCTCGCCACGGCGTCACGTATCGTTTTCCAGACACCGACGGGACGACCGGAGCCGTCACTTACGGCGGGACGGCGTTTCCGAGCCTCGCAGGAACGGTCTCGTTCGCGCGCACCGCTGCGACGAGCGACGTCGACGGCTCGTTCGATCTCGTGACGCCCAATGGTCGTCGCCTCACGGGACGGTTCCACGGCAGCTGGGTGCCGCGCGCCATCATGTGCGGAACCTAGCGCGTTTGGCACACTGGCGTGGTCCGGCCGCGCAGCCCGCCAGCCAGCCGTCGACGGTGGCCGTGCCGCCTCCAGCCCCGTCTCATTGAGTCCTGAGTGACCTGTCGACCCGGCCTGGGGTTCCCTGGATCAGCCGCCACCTCGGCGATGCGGGGGCGTGAGTGCAACAGCACCGGCACGCGCGCGGACCGCACTACCTGGCCGGCAGGCGGCGCTTCAACTCCTCCGCCCAGTTGAGGACGACGACGATGTTGGCGTGTGTGTCCTTCTGGTCGTCGCGACCTGTGTCCTTTAACATCAGGAATTGCTGGCCGTCCGGGGACACGTCGTAGTTGAACATGTCCGATGGCGTCGCGTACTGCGCGTCGATCACCTTCGTCGGCGTGCCGGCGCGCCACGTGGCGCCGCTCGTCTCGAATGGCACCGCGATCACGGCGCCCGAGACATCCCTGTAGTAGAGCTCACGGCTCTTCGGCGCCCATACCGGCGACGAGCCTCCGGACGTCGAGACCTGCCAGCGCACGTCCAACGCCCCGGACAGTGGCTTGACGTACACCTCGGTTCGGCCCGACTCGTTGGATTGATAGGCGAAGAGGCGACCGTCTGGCGAGGCGATCGCGTTGTACTCGCCCGCGCGCGTCTTGACGAGCGGCCGGGCCAGCACGAACGGCATCGCCGGCTCGCCAGGTGCCGGACCGGCCGCCGGCGGCGAGAACATCACGATGTCGAGCCCCGTGGACACCGTGTACTCGGCCGCGAGGATGTGCCGGCCATCGCGTGTCATGGAGTTCGGGAACTGCCCCTGCGAGCCCGTCGTCAGCCGGACGGCTGGTCCGGAACCGTCCGCCGGTTGCGAGTACATGTTGAGCGCGCCGTCGCGGTTGGAGTCGAACACAATCGAGCGGCTGTCGGGTGTCCAAATCGGCCAGCCGTCTTCGCTCGAGCCCAGCGTCAGGCGTCGCACGGTCCCCTGGCGCAGATCCCCAATCCAGATGCGGCGGTCCTCCAGGCCCGTGAGCGCGACCTGCGTGCCATCGGGCGACAGGCGGAGAAAGGTATACGCGCGCGCTGGCAGGCTCGTCGGCGTTTCCCGTCTGCTGCGATCCACCCACACGAGCGATCGCGATGCCGCCGCCACCGACGGCACGTAGACCAGCGTGCCGTTCCCCGAGACGTCATAGTTGGCGGCGCCGTTCGGCGCCATGGCGATGTCCTCGACGAGCGGCATGGGGTCGCCCTGGATGGCGAGACGGTCGAGGTCGAAACGCGCGGCGAACAGGGTCCCGGCTGAGGCGTACACGAGGTATCCCGCGTGTGCCGACACCGGCACGTACGTCGGCGTACTGCCGCGAACCAGCGACTTGCGCTTACCAGTCTTCGGGTCGAGCACGTTCACATGGGCATCGCTGGCATCGCTGAACCAGCTGTTTCCCACCGGGCTGACGGTCAGCAGCACGCCGCGGCCTTCGGGTAGTACCGACATGAAGTCGTAATCGGTCATCCCGTCGGGGTCTGCGGCCACGAGTGGGGCGGGCTCGCCGCCCGCTGCCGCCACCCGGAGCAGGCCACTACCGGCATCCGCAACGATGATCGAGTCGTCGCCGTCCCAGCTGGCGCTGGCTTCCGGGTCCACATTGCGGGCGATTGTGATCGGCGGGCCGCCCTCGATGGAGATCTTCTTCAGCTCGAAAACGGTGTTCAGCTCGGAGGTCGCGAAGAATCCGATCCAGCGACCATCGGGCGAGAAAAAGGGTGAGCGCGCGTTGTCGACGCCGGGCAGCAGGCGCCCTTCGAGCTCGTTCAGGCCGCGCAACGCCAATGGTCCGCCGGCAGTGGATCCGCCGACGCGATAGACCATGTGCCCGCCGTCGGGTGAGATGGCGAGGTCGCGATCCAGCAGGATGGCGGGCATCCGCTGCGACGGCGGCAGCGTGATCGCGAAGCGCGACGTCGTCGCCGGTTCCAGCGCCGCAGGCGCGACGAACGTGCGCGCCATGCCGAAGGTCACGCTGGCAACGGCCGTTGCGGTTGCCAGCGTCCACGCCGCTGCACGGCGCCTCGAGATGCCGACGGGCGCCGCCCCCGCTGCTGTCGACGACGACGAGGCCTCGTCGATCTCCAGACGCGCGACGACGGCAGAATCGAGCCGCCGTTTCCGATCCTTCTCCAGACAGCGTCGCAGCAATGTGACGACGGGCGGGGGCGTGTCCGCCGGCAGTCGCTGCCAGTCGGGCTCCTTCGTCAGGATGTGGGCCAGGATTTCGGAGCCGCCGTCGCCATCGAACGCTCGCCGTCCGGTGAGCATCTCGTAGAGGACGGCACCGAAGGCCCAGAGATCCGAGCGCCGGTCCACGGCAAGCCCCTTGGCCTGCTCCGGGCTCATGTAGGCCGCCGTGCCCAGAATGGTGCCCTCGTGCGTGCGGTGCGCCGTCGTCGTCGGGGAGTGCGAACTGTCCGCCCCCGGCCCGTCGGCGGACGTCACCTTCGCGAGGCCGAAGTCGAGCACCTTCGCGACGCCGTCCGTCGTGACGATGATGTTGGCCGGCTTCAGGTCGCGGTGAACGATGCCGCGTTCGTGTGCGGCCTCCAGCGCGTCGGCGATCTGCCGGGCCAGGGTCAGCGCGTCGGCCACGGGCAGCGGACCCCGCCGGAGGCGCGTGGCGAGCGTGTCGCCCTCGACCAGCTCCAGGACGAGCGCGCGCGCAGCATGACCGGGCGCTGGTGAACCCTCGATCTCCTCAACCCCGTAGATGGCGGCGATGTGCGGATGGTTGAGCGAGGCGAGCACTTGGGCTTCCCGACGGAAGCGGGCGACACGATCGGCGTCGGCGCTGAAGCTGTCGGGCAGAATCTTGATCGCGACGTCGCGATTGAGCGTCGTGTCGCGAGCGCGGTAGACCTCGCCCATCCCGCCGACGCCAAGCGGCGCGATGATGGCGTACGGTCCGAGGCGCGTGCCGGGAGTCAGCGACAAGTCGCCACGATTGTACGGCCTCGCCATGCTGGAGGACGTTAGGAAGGATTTCAAGGAAGGATTAGCGGGGGACGCTGACAGAAGCCTCGTCGCAGACGCTCCGTCCCCCGGCACCGCCCGCCACGGCGGCCCTCGCGATCGCCGCGGCATCTGACGCCTTCGATGGCGCTCTCGAAGTTGATCACGGGAGGACACCCACATCAGGAGGGGTGGGTGACGGAACGCCCGTTATCCGACCCGTCCGTGCGGTTCACATCTCGGACAGACGGACAGTGGTGCATGGAGCCCCACGACACGAAGCCGGGCCGTGCGTGTCAATCAAACGGCGAACTCTCACATGGCCGGAAGTTGTACGGCGCGTTGGAGTTCCAGTTCGGACCACCGCTCAACTCCTCTGTGACGGCGCAGTGACTCCCTCGGCCGCCCGCTGGACAGGCGGTGGCGATGACGGCCGACCGTCCCTCGCGCCTGGCACCGCCTCCTTCCGGAGTCCGAGATGATTGGATGGAGATCTTGCGAGGACGGAGGAAGGGGGCGGTGGCTGGCGCGGTGGCGGCGCTCGCCACCGTGTCGGGTGACGCCTCAGCGCTCGGTGACGACCAGCGTGCCCTTCATGTCGCGGCACTGCGGCTCGGTCGACAGGCTGCAGTAGTAGGTGAATCGCCCGGCGCGTTCGGCGCGGAACTGGAAGGTCACGGTTTCGCCGCTGCCGGCCCGCTTCATCAGCCGGTAGGCGTCGATGGCGAAGCTGTACGGCGCGCCTTCGCTGCGCAGGTGGATGGTGACCAGCTCGTCCTTCACCACCTCGAGCAGCGCCGGTTCGAAGCGGCCCTCGCGCGCCACCACGGTGAAGGTGCGGCGGTTGGGCGCCGTCTCCTGCGCGACGCCTGGACCGGTCATCGCCACGCACAGGGCGGTCACGGCAATCGCACGCGCGGAACCGAGCATGCTCCGATTGTAGCCGGGCAAAAGGAAAGGGCCCGGCAATCTCACCGGGCCCTCACCTGTGTTCGGTCAAGCCGAGCCGCTGGCCCCTAGCCGCCAGCCGCTGATCCAGCATCCAGTTAGTTGCGGCGCGGTCCGCGATCGTCGCGGCGCGGGCCGCGTGGCCGGTCGCCACCGCGGTCGCCGCCACGATCCCCACCGCCGCCACTGTCGCCACCCGACGGCTCGCTGCCCGGCTCGGCGGCCGGCGGACCGCCCTCGGAGGGCAGCAGCGCCTTGCGCGACAGGCGGATCTTGCCGGTCGGGTCGATGTTGATGACCTTGACCAGGACCTGCTGGCCTTCCTTCAGCTCGTCGCGCACGTCCTTGACGCGGTAGTTCGCGATCTCCGAGACGTGCAGCAGGCCGTCGGTGCCGGGCATGATCTCGACGAACGCGCCGAAGTCGGTGATGCGCTGCACCTTGCCGAGGTAGGTCTTGTTCAGCTCGGCGCGTCGCGGTCAGCTCCTGGATCATGCCGATGGCCTTGGCGGCCGCGGCCTCGTCCGACGACGCGACGTTGACGCTGGCCGTCGTCCTCGACGTCGATCTTGACGCCGGTCTTCTCGATGATGCTGCGGATCATCTTGCCGCCCGGCCCGATGACGTCGCGGATCTTGTCGACCGGGATCTTGATGGTGACGATGCGCGGCGCGTAGGCCGACATGTTCTGCCGGGTCGCCGGCAGCGCCTCGATCCATGATGCCGAGGATGTGCATGCGGCCGGCCTTGGCCTGGGTCAGCGCCGCGCGCATGACGTCGGACGAGATGCCGCTCGACCTTGATGTCCATCTGCAGCGCGGTGATGCCCGCCGCCGTGCCGGCGACCTTGAAGTCCATGTCGCCGTAGTGATCCTCGGCGCCGGCGATGTCGCTCAGCACCGCGTACTTGCCGGTCGCCTCGTCCATGATCAGGCCCATGGCCACGCCGGCCACCGCCGCCTTGATCGGCACGCCGGCGTCCATCATCGCCAGCGAGCCGCCGCACACCGACGCCATCGACGAGCTGCCGTTCGACTCGAGGATGTCCGAGACGATCGCGGACGGTGTAGGCGAAGTCGGCTTCGGCCGGCATCATCGGAGTCAGCGCCCGCTCGGCGAGCGCGCCGTGGCCGATCTCGCGACGGCCCGGGCCGCGCATCGGCTTGACTTCGCCGACCGAGAAGGGCGGGAAGTTGTAGTGGAGCATGAAGCGCTTCCACATCTCGCCGTCGACCATCTCGATCTTCTGCTGGTCGTCGGCGGTGCCGAGCGTGACGGTGACCAGCGCCTGGGTCTCACCGCGCGTGAACACCGACGAGCCGTGCACGCGCGGCAGCACGGTGTTCTCGATGGTGATCGGGCGGATCTCGTCGAACTTGCGGCCGTCGAGCCGGACGCCGCTTGCTCGAGGATCTCGTCGCGCAGCACCTTCTCCTGCAGATCGTGGAGGATGCCCTTGGCTTCGCCCTTGCGGCCGGCCTGGTCGTCCGGCAGACCGGCGATGGTCTCCTTCTCGACCCTGGCGACGGTGGCGTAGTTCTCGAGCTTGCCCTTGATGCGCATCGCCGCGGTCAGCGGCGCGAGGGCCTTGGCCTGGATCGCCTGCTGGAACGCCGCGTCGACCTTGAGCTCGGGCTTTGCCAGCTTCTTGCGGCCAGCCTCACCGGCCAGCGAGTCGATGGCCGCGCACAGCTCCTTGATCGCCTCGTGGGCGACTTCGAGGGCCCGCACGACCTCTTCCTCCGACACCTCCTTGGCGCCGGCTTCGACCATCACGATGCCGTCCTTGCTGCCGGCGACGATCAGGTCCAGGCGGCTCTGCTTGCGCTGCGGGAAGGTCGGGTTGACGATGTACTGGCCGTCGACCAGGCCGACGCGCACGCCGGCGATGGTCTTCTCGAGCGGCATCTCCGACAGCGCCAGCGCCGCCGAGGCGCCGGTGATCGCCAGCACGTCCGAGTCGTTCTCGGTGTCGGCCGACAGCACGAAGGCGATGATCTGCGTTTCGTAGCTCCAGCCGCCCGGGAAGAGCGGACGGATCGGCCGGTCGATCATGCGGCTGGTCAGCGTCTCCTTCTCGGTGGCCTTGCCTTCGCGCTTGAAGAAGCCGCCGGGGATGCGGCCCGAGGCGTAGGTGTATTCACGATAGTCGACCGTGAGCGGCAGGAAATCGATGCCCTCGCGGGGGCTCGACGAATGACAGGCCGTCACGAGCACCATCGTGTCGCCCATGCGGACGACAACCGAGCCATCGGCCTGCTTGGCCAGCCGGCCGGTCTCGAGGGAGAGGGTGTGCTGACCGATCTGAATCTCGCGCTTTACCATTGGAAACCTCTGATGCCGGGGTCACGTTCCCCGGGCTTGTTGCCGTCGCGCGTCAGGCGCACGAACCGGCCCGCGCCGCCTGCCGGCGCTGGATGTCCGCTCGAGGTCCACGGCCGGTCCGCGCGGGCGGCCGGCGTGGCTCGAGCCGGCCTACTTGCGGATACCGAGGCGCTTGATGAGCTCCGCGTAACGGTCGGTGTCCTTGCTCTTCAGGTAGTCGAGCAGCCGCCGGCGCTGGCCGACGAGCTTCAGGAGACCGCGGCGCGAATGGTGGTCCTTCGCGTGACTCTTGAAATGCTCGGTCAGGTAGGTGATGCGCTCGCTGAGGATCGCCACCTGCACCTCGGGAGAGCCGGTGTCGGTGCCGTGGGTCCGGTACGAGCCGATGAGTTCGGTCTTCTTGTCTTTCGTCAGTGCCACAATGCCTCCACGCACGGCCCAGAACGCGGCTTGCCGACGTTCCACGCCGCCGTATGTCTGCGGGTTCGACCGCAGGATGACCTTAAATCCTACCCCAGGACGACGGCCGGCTGCAAAAGACGGGGCCCGACGCCGTCCGCCGGCGCCTGGTCGACCGCGGTGGCGATGCCGACCAGCTGGCCGCCGGGGCCGAGCAGCCGGACCGGCGCCAGAGTGCTGGACGCGTCACCCAGGCCGTCCCGAGCGACGAGCGGCGCCGACACGCGCTGGCCGTGGCGCACCCGGCCGACCCCGTCGTCGTCGAGCTGTGCCGCCGGCAGGTGGGTCAGCAGGCGCTCCAGCGGCACGACCGCGGCCGCGAGCGCGTCGCCGCCCAGCGCGACTCGTTCCCAGGCCACCGCGTCGGCGAGTCCGAAGGCCCCAGACCGGGTCCGGCGCAGCGCCCGCAGGTGCGCCCCGACGCCGAGCGTGACGCCGAGATCGTGGGCCATGGAGCGCACGTAGAAGCCGGCCGAGACCCGCACGCGGATCCGCGCCTCGTCGCCGTCCGCGCCGAGGAGTTCGGCCTCGAGCACCGCCACTTCGACGGCCGCCGGCACCACCGGTGTGGCCCGGCGGGCCAGCCGATGCGCGGCCTCGCCGGCGATCTTCTTGGCCGAGTAGACCGGCGGGGTCTGCAGCCGTCGTCCGGGCAGCGCGGCCACGGCGGCGGCCAGCGCCGCCCGGTCGGGCACGCGGCCGCTCTCGGCCGTGGTCTGGCCGGCGGCGTCGTAGGTGTCGGTCTCGCGGCCGAAGGCCAGCGTCGCCTCGTAGGTCTTCTCGGCGCCGCTCATGAACTGCGCCAGACGGGTCGCCCGGCCGATCACCAGCGGCAGCACGCCGCTGGCCAGCGGGTCGAGCGTGCCGGTGTGGCCGACCCGCGCACCGAAGGTCCGGCGGGCCACCTGCACCACGTCGTGCGAGGTCGGACCCGACGGCTTGTCGACGACCAGCACGCCGTCGGCGGCGCTGGTCACGGCGTCTCCGGCGCGGCCGCCACCGCCACGCCGAGGGCGTCGAGGAACTCGGCGCGCACCGCGTCGAGCGAGCCGCGGGCGCTGCAGCCGGCGGCGTTGCGATGCCCGCCGCCGCCGCGGACCTTGGCCACCTGGCCGATGTCGGTCGCGCCCTTCGAGCGCAGACTCACGCGCCACTCGCCGGGCGTCGCGGTCTCCTTCAGGAAGGCGACCGCCCGCACGCCGGCGACCGACAGCGGGAAGTTGATGAGCCCTTCGGTGTCGTCGTAGCTGCCGCCGGCGGCGGCGGCCATCGCCGGCGTGATCGTGAGGATGGCAATCCGCCCGCTCGGGTCCACGGTCATCGCCGAGAGCACCGTGCCGAACAGGCGTACCCGCGCCATGCTGTTGCTGTCGTAGTGCGTCCGCGCGACCCACTCGGGCTGGGCCCCGGCCGCCACGCAGCGCGCCGCGATCTCGAAGGTGCGCGGCGTCAGGTGCGAGAAGTGGAACGAGCCGGTGTCGGTCAGGATCGCCAGGTAGACGTGCGTGGCGACCGCGGCGGTCAGCGGCGCGTCGAGCGCCTCGAGCAGCGTGAACACCAGCTCGCCGCAGGCGGCGGCCGATTCGTCCACCCAGTTGACCACGCCGTAGCCGGTGTTGCCGGGATGGTGGTCGATGTTGACGACCGGCGAGCGATCGAGGCCGGTGACGCCGGTGCGTGACAGGCTGCTGCACTCCATGATCACCGCGGCGTCGAACGTCTCGGTCACCTCCGGCGTCACCCACAGGTCGGCCACGCCGGGAAACGGCCGCAGGGCGGGCGGTGGCACGTCGGCCATGGCCATCCGGGCGTCGACGCCGCCGGCGCGCAGCGCCAGCACCAGGGCCATGCCGGAGCCGATGGCGTCGCCGTCAGGCCGCTCGTGCGACGACACGACGACCCGGCGCGCCGCGCGCAGCCGCGTTACGATCTCGGCAAGCGCGGCCGGCTCACGCGTCGGTGGCGGGATCATCGGACGGCGGCGGGACCGCGGCAGCGTCGTCGGACGCAGCGGCAGTGGTGTCGGCTGCCGGCTCGGCGGCATCGGCCCGTGCCGCATCCTCCTGGTGCAGCTGGTGCAGAATCTCCTCGACCCGGGTGTGCGCCGCCAGCCCTTCGTCGAACTGGAAGTGCACCTCGGGCACGCGGCGCAGCGTGACCCGGCCGGCCAGCACATGGCGAACGAAGGGCGCGGCGCGCTGCAGTGCCTTCTCGGTTTTCTTGCGCTCGGCGGCGTCGCCGAGGATGGTCCAGTAGACGCGGGCCAGCGACAGATCAGGCGTCACCTTGACGCGGCTCACGGTCACCAGGCCGACATCGGGATCGGCGACGTCGGTGGCCAGGATCTGGCTCACTTCTTCCCGCAGCTGTTCCGCGATGCGTTCGGTGCGATGGCTGAGGGGCATGAGGATCATTATCCAGCGGCTGGGGGCTAGCGGCTAGCGGCTGGGACTGACGGCTAGGCGAGATGCTCGATCTCGGTCCTGGTAATCAGCCCGGGTTCGTGGCGCTCGATCTCGTCGACCACGGCCTGCAGTTCGCGTTCGGCGTGGGCGCCGTCGGTAGCCACGGCCACGACGGCGAGCGTCGCCCGCTGCCACAGGTCGTGGTGGTCGACTTCGGCGACGCTGACGTTGAACTTCTTCGTGCGGTCTTTCACGCCGCGCAGGATCATCCGCTTGTCCTTGAGGGACTGCGCGAACGGGAAGTGGAAGTCGACGGAGAGGAGCACGACGGCCACGTTCCTGCTCCCCGTCCGCCGGCGGTCCTACGCCGAGGCGGCGACGCGCTCCATCTGGAACACTTCGATGATGTCGCCGACCTTGACGTCGTTGTAGTTGTGCAGCCCGATGCCGCACTCCATGCCGGCCTTGACCTCGCTGACGTCGTCCTTGAAGCGGCGCAGCGAGGCCAGCTTGCCCTCCCAGACCACGACGTTGTCGCGCAGCAGGCGCACCTGGGCGTCGCCCTGACGGGTGATCCGGCCGTCCTTGACCATGCAGCCGGCGATGGTGCCGGCCTTCGGCACCTTGAAGGTGTCGCGCACCTCCGCCGAGCCGAGCCGCACTTCCTTGAAGGTCGGATCCAGCATGCCGACCATCGCCTTCTGGATCTCCTCGGTCACGGTGTAGATGACCGAGTGATGGCGGATGTCGACCTTCTCGCGTTCGGCGACATCGGCGGCGTTGCGATCCGGCCGCACGTTGAAGCCGATGATGATGGCGTTGCTGGCCGTGGCGAGCAGCACGTCCGACTCGTTGATGGCGCCCACCGCCGAGTGGATGACCTTGACCTTCACCTTGTCGTCCGACAGCTTGGCCAGCGAGCTGGCCAGCACTTCGGCCGAGCCCTGCACGTCGGCCTTGACGATGATCGGCAGGTCCTTGACGGCGCCCTCGGCCATCTGCTGCTGGAGGGTCTCGAGCGTGAGTCGGCTGCCCTTGGCGACGAGCAGCTTCTCCTTGGCCCGCGCCTGCCGGAACATGGCGATCTGGCGCGCCTTGGCCGGGTCGGTCACCGACTGGAACGAGTCGCCGGGGGAGGGGAGTGTTTCGAGCCCGAGCACTTCGACCGGCGTCGACGGGCCGGCGTGCTTGGTCGGGCGACCGCGGTCGTCGATGAGGGCGCGGACGCGGCCGACGACCGGGCCGGCGATGATGTTGTCGCCGACGTTGAGCGTGCCGTCCTGCACCAGCACCGTCGCCACCGGCCCGCGGCCGCGATCGAGCTTGGTCTCGAGCACGGTGCCGACCGCCGAGCGCTTCGGATTGGCCTTGTGCTCGCCGATCTCGGTGACGAGCAGGATCATCTCGAGCAGTCCCTCGAGATTGGTCTTCTGCTTGGCCGACACTTCGACGAACACGGTCGTGCCGCCCCAGGCCTCAGGCATCAGACCGATGTCCGACAACTGACGCTTCACGACTTCGGGGTTGGCGCCCGGCTTGTCGATCTTGTTGACGGCCACGATGATCGGTACGCCGGCCGCTTTCGCGTGGTCGACGGCCTCGCGGGTCTGGGGCATGACGCCGTCATCGGCCGCCACCACCAGGATGACCACGTCGGTCACCTTGGCGCCGCGGGCGCGCATCAGCGTGAACGCCTCGTGGCCGGGCGTGTCGAGGAAGACGATGCTCTTGTCTTTCTTCTCGCCGACGCCGCCGACCAGGTAGGCACCGATGTGCTGGGTGATGCCGCCGGCTTCGCGCTCGGCCACCCGCGTCGTGCGGATCGAGTCGAGCAGCGTGGTCTTGCCGTGGTCGACGTGGCCCATCACCGTGACGACCGGGGCGCGGGTGACCTGGTCCTTGGCGTCGACGCCTTCGGCGGCCTCCTCGAGCAGCTCCTCTTCGAAGCTGCGGGTCTCGACTTCGGCGCCGAAAGTGCGGGCGACCTCGCGGGCCGTGTCCATGTCGACGGCCGAGTTGATGTTCATCATCATCCGGCGGTCGAGCAGCACCTTCAGCACGTCCTTGACGCGCACCTCGAGCTTGTCGGACAGGTCCTTGACGGTCATGCCCTCGGCCAGTGTGATGGTGCGGCTGATCGGCGGCAACGCCACCTGCGGCGCCTGAATCGGCGCGCGCGGCGAGTTGTCGCGCCGGCCTCCCGTGGGCCGGCCGGCCGGGCGGAATCCGCCGGGCCGCGTGCCCATCGGCGGCCGCGGCGGCGGCATGCCAGGCCGCTGCGGATAGGCGCCTGGCCGCGGCGGCAGCCCGGGCTGGCCCGGACGCACCGGCTGCGACGGCAACGGCCGCGGACCACCGAGCGGCGCGGCGCCGTAGGGGCGCGGCGAACCGTAGGGCGGACGCGCGCCGACCGGCGGCCGGGCCCCGGCCGGCGTGGCCGGCCGCGCCGGCGGTGGCGCCACGATGCGCGGCGGCGGCTGCGACGGCGGACGCTTCGCAGGGGCGAGGGGCCGCGCTTGTGGAATCACCTGGCCGGGCTCTTCGATGCGCAGGCGCAGGCTCGGCGGGAGGATGCGGCCGGCGGTCGGCGCCGGCCGGGCGGCCGGGGCCGCAGCCCTCGGCGCGGCCGGTTCCGGCTCGGGTTCAGCCGCCGGGGCCTCGTCTTCCGACTCGGTCGGAGGCGCGTCGATCACTTCGGGAGCCATCGCCAGGGGCGGCGACGCCGGGGCGGCCGGCGGCGGTGACGGCGGCGCCAAGGCCGGCGTCGACTCGTCGAACGGCGGGGCGTCCGCCATGTCGGCGGCGGCCAGGTCGTCGTCGTGCTCCAGCGCCACGTCGGCGACCGGGGCGACGGCCGCTGGCTTCACGGTGCGGATGAGCCGCGGCGGCGGCAGGGCCGGCGCGGTCGGCTTCGGCGGCTCGGGGGCGGGCTGGCCCTTCTTCGGCGCGACCGTCTTGGCCTTGGCAGACTTGACCGCCGCGTCCGAGAACATGTCGCCCTTGGGCAGCTCGACGCCGCGCTGCCGCGCCAGCCGCTCGACGAACTGGCGCGCCACGATCTCCTCCACGGTGCTCGACGCGCTCTTCAGCTCGATGCCGTGGTTCTGCTTGAGCAGATGGAGCACCTCCTGGCTGGTGGTGCCCAACAGCTCCGCGACTTTGAAGATCCTGACAGTGGCCAAACAGTCACCCCTGGTATGACGCGTCGCCGCGCCAGTGCGCCGGGCCCGTGCCCGGCTTCTTCGCCGATTCGCTGCCTACTTCGCGTCCTCGGCGCCGTCGGCCGGTGCCGCCGCCTCGACCGCCTCGGCCTCGACCGGCGTCGCCGCCGCGTCGGCCTCGGCCGGAGCGTCGGCTCCGGCCTCGATCGCGGCGTCGTCAGCGGCTGGCGCTTCGAGGGCCCCCAGTTCGGCCTCGACCTCGCGCCGCTTCTCTTCCTCGCTCTTGATGTCGATCTTCCAGCCGGTCAGCTTGGCGGCCAGGCGCACGTTCTGGCCCTTCTTGCCGATCGCCAGCGACAGCTGACTGTCCTCGACCAGCACTTCCATCACCCGGTCGAGCTCCGACGTGATCGACACCCGCTGGACCTTCGCCGGGCTCAGCGCGTTCATGACGAACTGCACCGGGTCGTCCGACCACTCGACGATGTCGATCTTCTCGCCGCGCAGCTCGCGGATGATCGCCTGCACGCGCGTGCCCTTCATGCCGACGCAGGCGCCCACCGGGTCGATGTCGCGCTCGCGCGAGTAGACCGCGACCTTGGCGCGGTCGCCGGCCTCGCGGACCGCGCCGCGGATCATCACGGTGCCGTCGTAGATCTCGGGGACTTCCTGCTCGAACAGCTTGATGAGCAGCGCCGCGTCGGTGCGCGACAGCACCACCTGCGGGCCCTTGGCGCTCTTGCTCACGCCGCGGATCACCGCCCGGACGCGGTCGCCCTGGTTGTAACTCTCGGCTCGCGACTGCTCCTTGCGGGGCAGGATGGCCTCGATGCGGCCGATCTCGACGATCATGTCGCCCTGCTCGAAGCGCTTCACCAGTCCGGTCAGCACCTCGCCGACGCGCTGGTCGAATTCCAGGAACACGTTCTCGCGCTCGGCCTCGCGCACCTTCTGGAAGATGACCTGCTTGGCGGTCTGGGCGGCGATGCGGCCGAGCATCTCGGTGCTCTTCGGGAACTCGATCTGGTCGTCGACCACGACGCCCGAGTCGGCGCCGTACATCTCGAGCGCCTCGGCCAGCGAGATCTCGGATGGCCGGGTCGGTGACCTCGGCGACGATGGTCTTGACGGCGACCAGTTCCATCTGGCCAGTCTCGGTGTTGAGCCTGGCCTTCAGTTCCTCGCCGCCCTTGTAGTGCTTCCGCGAGGCGGTCAGGTAGGCCTCTTCCATCGCGGCGATGACCACGCCGGGCTCGATGCCCTTTTCCTTGGCCAGGGCCTCGATGGTCTGCATCAACGGGTTGGTCGCCATGTTCCTCAAAACTCCACGTCGAGTCGGGCCCGCCGGATCAGCCGGAGCGGCAACCGGTGCACCGTGCCGCCGATCGCCTCGAACAGCACGTCCTCGCCGTCCACTCCCCGCAACCAGCCGGCGAATGCCGTCTGCCGGTTCACCGGTTCGGCCGTCACCACCTTGGCCAGCCGTCCCGCGAACCGCTCGTAGTCACCGCGTGTCCGGAGCGGTCGATCGAGCCCCGGAGACGACACTTCCAACGTATAAGCGTCGGGCACGGCGTCGTCGACGTCGAGCACCGCGCTCAGTTCCTCGCTCACCCGCGCGCAGTGCTCGAGGCTGACGCTCTCTTCGGCGGTGGCCGACGGCCCAGGCCGGTCGAGCACCACCCGCAACACGTTCCGTCCGCTCTCGCGGCCGTACGTCACGTCGAACAGCTCGAGGCCGTGCGCCGCCGCGACGTTCGCGGCGAGCTCCCTGACCCGTTCGAGTGGCGTCACGCGCGTCCCCAGAAACAAAAAAGAGTGGGCTTCAGCCCACTCTGGTTTTCCCAGATCAGCACCGGACCCTTGAGTTTAGCACATGGACGGGGGGTGAGGACCCGGGCGGAGGGGCGGTGTTCTTGGGCGCTGACGCGCGAGCCGCGGCGTGGGCCTTAGCTGTTACAGGCCGGGGCTCACCGGTCTGGCGATCAGGTCGTAACCTCGGGCGCCGACGATTTCGACGTCGAGGAACTGGCCCGGACGAAGCTCGGCCGGGTCGGCCTCGGTCAGGAACACCTGGGGGTCGATCTCGGGCGCCTGGCCGGGCAGCCGCCCGGTGACCACCCATTCGTGCTCGGGCGAGGGCCCGTCGACGACCAGGCGGGCGCGGCTGCCCACCCGCGCCTTCTGGCGGGTCGCGACCAGCCGCTTCTGCAGGGCCATCACCCGCTTCTGGCGGCGGGCCTTCTCGGCGGCCGGCACGTCGTCCACCAGGTCGTGGGCCGAGGTGTCTTCTTCGTGGCTGTAGGTGAACACGCCGACGTGGTCGAAGCCCACGGCGCTGACGAAGGCCAGCAGCTCCTCGACGTCGGCCGCGGTTTCGCCCGGGAAGCCGACGATGAAGGTCGTTCGCAGGGCGACGTCGGGCATCTTCGCGCGGATGTTCGCCAGCAGGCGCTCGTAGGAGGCGCGCGTGCCCGGGCGCTTCATGCGCTTCAGCACCGGGTCCGAGGCGTGCTGGAGCGGCAGGTCGATGTAGCGCACCACCTTGCGGCTGGCGGCGATGGCGTCGATGGTGGCGTCGGTGATGGTCGTGGGATACAGGTAGAGCAGCCGCACCCACTCGATGCCGTCGACGGTGTCGAGCGCCCGGATGAGGCGCGGCAGAGCGTCCCGTTCCTTGCGGTCGAGCCCGTAGAAGGTAGTGTCCTGCGACACCAGGAGCAGTTCCTTCACGCCGCGGGCCGCCAGCGCGTGCGCCTCGGCGACCACCGACTCGACGCTGCGGCTGCGATAGTGGCCGCGCATCTTGGGGATCACGCAGAACGCGCACTTGTAGTCGCAGCCCTCGGCGATCTTCACGTAGGCGTAGTGGCCGGGGGTCGACAGACGGCGTGGCGTCTCGGCGCCGTAAAGGTACGTGGGCAGATCCACGCCGAAGACAGGGACTGCGGACGTCGTCGCTTCGTTCGACGCCTTCGGATCGCGCTTGTAGAACGTCAGCGGCGAGGCGCCCGTGCCGCGGGCATCGGTCGAACCTGGCTGGATGGCCTCGAGGATGTTCGGGACGTCGCCGGTGCCGAGGATCGCGTCGATCTCCGGCATCTCCTTCTGCAGGTCGGCGCGGTAGCGCTCGGCCAGGCAGCCAGTCACCACCAGACGGGCCCCGGTGGCCTTCTTGCGCTCGGCCATCTCCAGGATGGTGTCGATCGATTCCTGCTTGGCGCGGTCGATGAAGGCGCAGGTGTTGACGATGACCACATCGGCGCCGTCGGCGTCAGTGGTGATCTCGTGTCCGGCCTGCTCGGCGATGCCCAGCATCACCTCGGAATCGACGAGGTTCTTGGGGCAGCCGAGGGAGAGGAACCCGATCTTCACAGGGACCAGGGACCAGGGACCGGGGACCAGGGGGAGGCGCCGGCCGGCGCCCGGAGTGCCGGAGCATCTTCCCACTGTACACCGCCTGCGCTGGCTTCCGGCTGGCCAGAGCGCCGGGTCCTCAGGGGTAGAGGCGGTAGAGCATCCGCGGGTAGGGAATCGTCTCGCGCAGGTGCTCGAGGCCGCAGATCCAGGTGACGACCCGCTCGATGCCCATGCCGAAGCCGCCGTGCGGCACCGTGCCGTAGCGGCGCAGGTCGAGATACCACTCGAACGCTTCCTGCGGCAGCTCGTGCTCCTTGATGCGCTGCAGCAGCAGGTCGAGATCGTCGAGGCGCTGGCCGCCGCCGATGATCTCGCCGTAGCCTTCGGGCGCGAGCACGTCGACGCACAGGGCCTTGTCGGGCTGGTCGGGCGCCGGCTTCATGTAGAACGCCTTCACCGCCGCCGGATAGTGCGTGACGCAGACCGGGCGGTCGAACTGCTCCGACAGCACGGTTTCGTCGGTGCCGCCCAGGTCGGTGCCGTGCTGGAAGGGCAGTCCCTTGCCGACGAGCAGCGTCGCGGCGTCGTCGTAGGAGATCCGCGGGAACGGCGCCTTGACCGCGTCGAGCTTGCTGGTGTCGCGTTCGAGGATCTTCAGTTCGGCGCCGCGCTTGTCGAGCACGCGCGCGACCACGCTCGACACCAGCCGTTCGGCCAGGCCGATGACGTCATCGAGATCGGCGAAGGCCATCTCGGGCTCGACCATCCAGAACTCGGTGAGGTGGCGGCGGGTCTTGCTCTTCTCGGCCCGGAACGTCGGTCCGAAGCAGTAGACCTTGCCGAGCGCCATCGCGTTGGCTTCGTTGTAGAGCTGACCGCTCTGCGTCAGGAAGGCGGTGTTGTCTTCGAAGTACTGCACCGGGAACAGCGTCGAGGTCCCCTCGCACGCCGCCGGCGTGAAGATCGGCGTGTCGGCCAGGATGAAGCCCTCGCCGTTGAAGAAGTCGCGCACGGCATTGACCACTTCGTGGCGCACCCGCAGGATCGCCGTCTGGCGCTCGCTGCGGATCCACAGATGCCGCCGGTCGAGCAGGAAGTCGACGCCGTGCTCCTTCGGGGAGATCGGGAAGTCGTGCGAGGCGCCGATCACCGCCATGCCGGTCGCGACGACTTCGTAGCCGCCCTTGGCGCGGGCGTCGGCCCGCACCGTGCCGGTGACGACCAGCGAGGTCTCCTGCGACAGGTGATCGGCGGCCGTGAAGGTCTCCTCGCCGACGTCGTTCTTGCCCATCACCACCTGCACGAAACCGGTGCCGTCGCGCAGCACCAGGAAGTGGATCTTGCCGCTGGACCGGCGGTTGTGCAGCCAGCCCTTGAGGGTCACGGTCTCGCCGGCGTGGTCGCCGAGGCGGTTGATCGGCACGTGTGCGGTGGTCGTCATTGGCTCATCAGCTCGTCGTTGATGCCGAGGCGCTGCTCGAAGCGCTGTCGCGCCTGGGCCGCCTTGGCCAGGGTGGCCGCCGCTGGTCCAGGCGCCAGCTCGAAGGTCCAGGGACCGGTGTATCCCACTTTCTGGAACGCCAGCAAGACGCGGGTCCAGTCGATCGAGCCATCGTAGGGCACCAGATGCTCGTCGCGGGCGCCCCGCGTGTCGTGGACGTGCGCCGCGATGATGTGACCCGACGCCGCTTCGATGGCGTCCACGGGGTCACCCAGCAGCCGGGCGTGGCCGACGTCGAGGCAGACGCCGGCGGCCGGCGTGTCGAGCACGTCTTCGATCAGTTCGACGAGCGCGTCGGGCGTGGACAACCGGTTGGTCATCACCTCGAGCGCCAGCTCGACGCCGCGGGTTTCGGCCAGCGGCACCAGCTGCTCGAGGCTGCGGCGGGCGGCGGCGGTGTCGTTGTCGTCGTCGGCGGCATGACGATCGGGCACGCCGACATGCACCACCAGCTGGCGATAGGGCAGCACCGCGGCCAGGTCCAGCGTCTGACGGATCTCGTCGACGGCGCGGGCCCGCCGTTCGCCGTTTGCCGACGCGATCGAGCAGACGTCGTGCAGCCCGGCGGCATCGGCGCGCATTGCGACCGGGGCGTGCACCGCCGTCAGCGTCAGCCGGGTGTCGTCGAGCCACTCGGCCAGATGCGCCACGGCCTCCGGATCGCCGTAGTCGAAGTGCGAGCGCAGGGCGAACAGCTCGATGGCGGCGAAGTTGTGCGCGGCGACGTCGACCAGGTGCTCACGATCGAGCCGCTGGGGATGGAACAGGTAGGTCGAGATTGCGAAGGCTGCGCCGGCCACGGCTGCCGGATTCTAGCGCAATTCGTCGACGAGTCCGGCCAGCAGCTCGGCCAGCCGGCCGAATCGCGCATCGGCGGTCAGGGTGCGCCGCACGTAGCTGAGTGTGCGCGGCACGTACTGCATGTAGACCGGGTTGCTGCGCGTGGTCGTCTGGTAACCGAACGTGCCGAGCGCCTTCAGGTTGCGCTGCAGCGCCATCAGGTCGAACCGGCGGCGGAACTCGCGGTCGCCGGCCGGCGTCGACGTGCCGGTGGTGAGCGCGACGAAGTAGTCGACCAGGTCGTCGACCGCCGGCTCGGGCAGGTCGACGTAGGAATCGCGCAGCAGCGACACCAGGTCGTAGGTGTCGGGCCCCATCCGGGCGTCCTGGAAGTCGATGACGTAGAGCGTCTCGTCGTGCCACATCAGGTTGCGGCTGTGGTAGTCGCGGTGGCACAGCACCCGCGGTTCGGCGGCGAGCTCCTCGACGATCCGGGCCCATTCCTCGCGCAGTGCCACCCGCACCGGCTCCTCCGGCAGCGCGCCGCGATAGGCCAGCAGGAAATGGCGGACGAAGAACTCGAGCTCCCAGGTGAGCTTCTCGACGTCGAAGGCGACGCCGTAGGGTGGGTAGGCCGGGGAGGCCAGCGCGGCGCCGCGCTGCTGCAGCCGGGCGATGAGGCCCACGGCCTGTCGGTAGCGGCGGGCCCGCTCGGTGGCGGTCGCGCCGCCCAGGTGGGCCTGCAGCGTGACGTCGCCGAGATCCTGCAGGCCGATGATGCCCAGGGCGTCGTCGTGGTGCAGCAGCTGCGGGATCGGCACCGGCACCTGGGCGAACAACGCGGCGACACGGACGAAGGGCAGGGCCGGATAGTCGATCGGTCCGGCGTGCACCGCCAGCACGATCGACGGCTGCGCGGCGAGCAGGATCCGGACGTAGCGGCGATCGGAGGCGTCGCCGGTCAGCGCGACCACGCGTTTGACGCCGGCCGTCAGGTCGTGCCGGCGCAGGTAGTCGCCGACCCGCGAATCGAGATCGCTGGCCACCGCGGAATTCTACCCGGCCGCGGCGAACGGCACGACCACGACCTCGCCGGTGACGTGGCCGGCGACGCCCGTCGCCGCCGGCACGATGCTCGAACGGCGGGCGCGCAGTCCGGCCGGGACGCGTGCGCCGTCGCCGACGACGCAGTCGACCAGCTCCGCGCCGTCGCCGATCTCGACCGCGTCCCAGCAGACCGTGCCCTCGAGCCGGGCCGAGCCGGCAATTCGCCCGCCGGCGCCACGATCGAGTGGCCGGCCCTCGGCCGCGGCGATGTCCGCGGCGGTGCGCAGATATTCGGCCGGCGTGCCGACGTCGTGGAACGCCGCGCTGGTGATCCACACGCGGACCGCCCGGGGCGCCGCCGCCACCAGCTGCGGATACACGCCCCGCAGCGTGTCGGCCGGGGCATCGGGCGGGACGGCGGCGAACGCCCGCGGCTCGGCCACCTGCACGCCGATGAAGTGAGCGGCCGCGGCCCCGGCGGCGGCGACCCCGGCGGCCGGGATCACGCCGGCGAAGGCGCCGTCGGCGACCCGCAGCGCGTTGTACCCAGGGCGGGCGGCGACGGCGGCCATCGTCACGAAGGCGCCGCCGCTGGCGTGGGCGGCGGCGAGGGCGTGGAGATCGAGGTCGGTCAACGTGTCGCCGTTCACGATGAAGACGCGGTCGGCGTCGACCAGATCGCAGGCCCGGCGCGGTCCGCCGGCCGAACCCAGGACCCTGGGTTCCCAGGAGTAGCGCACCGAGACCCCGAGGTCGTCGCCATGCCCGAGCAGCGCGGTGATGGTCGACGGCCGGTGGTGCAGATTGACGATCACGCGGGTGACCCCCGCTGCGGCCAGCCAGCGCACCTGCCGCCGGATGAGCGCCTCGCCGGCCACCGGCAGCGCCGCCTTGGCCCGCAGTGCCGACAGCGGCGCCAGTCGGGTGCCGAGCCCGGCGGCCAGGATGAGCGCCGTGTCGATCATCGGCGGCCGGCGTCGAACAGCATGTCGGTGCCGCCCGGGACGGCGGCGACGAACAGCGTGCGATAGGACGCGGTCACGTAGTCGCCGACCGCGAAGCCGAGCCGCGCCGCCAGCCCGGCGATCGCCGCGGCGTCGCCTTCGATCTCGACGAACGTGCCGATCGGCGTCTCGTCGATGGCGATCACGGCGCCGTCGGCGCGGTATTCCTCGCGGTATTTCTCGTAGCGGAAGACCGGCGCGAAGCCCAGCGCGTCGAGGATGGCGAGCAGCGTCGCGCTGCTGTGGGCTTCGGTCTCGATTTCCTGACGCACCTTGAGCGGCCCGGGCTGCACCGGGCCCTTGAAGGTCAGGAACGCACGGTCGCCGTCGGCGCGGACCCGCAGCGCCGTGCCGGCGGCGAGCAGCCGCCGGTCGGGCGTGTCGACGAGGACGTCGTGCTGGAGGCGCCGGGGTGTCAGGAGCGTGGCCCCGAGCCCGAGGACACGCGCCCGCGCGTCGCCGGCGGTGGCGACCCGGAGTTTGATCTCGCGCTCGACGCCGTCGCCCAGCGCCTACTCCTTGCGGACGGTGACGAAGCTCTCCTGGCCGTTGCGCAGGATGAGCAGGAACGCGGTCGAGCCCGACGCCACGCGGCCAAGTTCGCGCGCCGCTTCGCCCACCGAGGTGACCGGCCGGCGGTTCACCTGCAGCAGCACGTCGCCACGGGTCAGCCCGGCGCGCTGCGCCGGACTGCCGGCCTCGACGTCGCTGATGACGACGCCGTCGGTGCCGGAGGGCACGCGCAGCCGGCGCGCCATCTCGGAGCTGAGCGCCGTGACGGTCATGCCGAAGCCTTCGCCGGCCTGCTCTTCGGGTTCGGCGTCGGGCGCGGCGGCGCGGGTGTTCTCGGCCTCGAGATTCAGCTCGTCGACAGTCACGTCGAGACGCTTTTCGACCTTGTCGCGCAGCACCTTCAGCGGCACGGTCGTGCCGGGCTTGGTGCGGGTGACCATGCCGACCAGGTCGTCGCGGCTGCGCACCGGCTTGCCGTTGTACTCGACGATCACGTCGCCGGGCTCGACGCCGGCCTTGGCGGCCGGGCCGCCGCCGTTCACCGACGAGACCAGGGCGCCGGACCGCTCCTTGAGCCCGAGCTGTTCGATCGCGTCGAGCGGGATGGTGCCGACCGACACGCCGATGACGCCGCGGGTGACCTTGCCGGAGCGCAGCTGCGGCAGCAGTTCGCGCACGGTGTTGATCGGAATGGCGAAGCCGATGCCGATGTTGCCGGCCTGGCGGGAGTCGGTGTAGATGGCGGTGTTGACGCCGATCACCTCGCCGCGCACGTTGAGCAGCGGTCCGCCCGAGTTGCCCGGATTGATCGCGGCGTCGGTCTGCAGCACGTCCTGGCTGCGGCCGTCGGTGATGGGGAAGGGCCGCTCGGTGGCGCTGACGACGCCGACGCTGACGGTGTGGGCGAGGCCGAACGGATTGCCGATCGCCATCACCCAGTCGCCCGGCTGCATCTGCGCCGAGTCGCCGAACTTCACTTCGGTCAGCTCTCGCTTGGGCTTCTCGGTGAGCTCGATGAGGGCGCTGTCGGTCAGCGGATCGCGGCCGACCACCTGTGCCAGGTAGGTCACATCGGGATCGTCGCCGTAGAACGACACCTGGATCTTGGTGGCGCCCTCGACCACGTGGTTGTTGGTGAGGATGAAGCCGTCCTTGCTGATGATGAAGCCGGTGCCGGCGGCCTGGGTCACCTGCGGACGTTCCTGACGGCCGCGCGGCTGGACGCCGCCGCCGCCGAAGAAGCGCTCGAGCAGGTCGTCGTCGCCGCCGAAGAACTGCGTCATCTGCGACGAGCGCTGCCGCGACTCGGTGCGGATGTTGACCACCGCCGGGCTCATCGACTTGGCGATGGTGCGGAAGGTCGAGGCGTCGACCGGGCCGCTGAGCGGCGCGTTGTTGGCCGGCGGCATGCCGGCCGACACCGTCTGCGCCGAGGAGGTCGGCGACAGCTCGAGCCGGGACGCGATCACCATGCCGACGGCCACCGACGCGACAGCGATGAGCAGGCCGTAGAACACCGTGGTTTTTCGGGTCGACATCTGTTCCTCCACTGACACTTACACCAGCGGCACCACGGCCATCTGCCGTGGGCCCGTCACTTCAGGGCCGTTCGGGCCCCAGGCGACGTTGATCTCCGTGCGCACGCCGAAGTCGTCGAAGTACAGGCCCGGCTCGATCGTGAAACCGGTGCCCGGCAACAGGCGGCGGTCGTCGCGCGTTTCGTAGTCGTCGAGATGGGCGCCGTTGCCGTGGATCTCTTCGCCCAGGCTGTGCCCGGTGCGGTGCAGGATGGCGCCGGCGAAACCCGCCGACTCGAGCACGGTGCGCGCCGCGCGGTCGGCTTCCCAGCCGCGGATCGGACGGCCGTCGGCGGCCGCCGACTCGATCAGGCTCACGGCAGCGTCGCGGGCGTCGCGCGCGGCCGTGAACGCCGCGGTGACCGGGGCCGGAACGACCGGTCCGGTGTAGCCCATCCAGCTGATGTCGGCGAACACCGATCCGGCCGAGGGCAGCTTGCCCCACAGATCGAGCAGCACGACGTTCCCGGGCGCGATCGGCCGCGACGCGCCGGCGCTCGGCTGATAGTGCGGGTCGCCGGCGTTCTCCTGGGCGGCGACGATCGGCGCGGCGTCGGTGACCAGGCCCTCTTCCTCGAACCAGTCCATCATCATCGACTGGATGTCGAACTCGGTGGTCGGCCGGTGGTCGCGCAGCCGCTCGGAGATGGCGGCGAAGGCGCGGTCCTTCACCCGGTAGAGCCGGGCCGCCGCTTCGTGATGGGTGCGGAAACCTTCCGCCGTCCACATCGCCTCGAACTGCTGGATGAGGTCGGCCGAGGTGACCACCTCGACGCCCTGGGCGCGCACCAGCTCCACGGTGCCGGCGTCGACGCGCGACACGTAGGGGATCGCGCACTTCGGCGAGTACTCCATCGCCACCCGCCCGAGCCCCGCCAGCAGCGTGGCCAGACCGCTCTCGAGTTCGCTACGCCCGGCGTAGTGTGTGGTCGTGCCCGGCAGATGCGCCAGCGTGCGGCGCTCGATCTTGTGCACCAGTCCGCGCGGCTCGCCGTGCGCCGGGATCAGATAGAACCACCGCCGGGTGGCCAGGTGCCCGCCGCTGTCGAGACCGGCGAGCCGCTGGGCCAGCGGATTCGATCCGCGGAAGTCGTAGAGGAGCCAGCCGCCGAGGCCTTCGGCTCGCAGGGCCTCTTGTACGGCGCGGATGTCGAGAGACATACGAATTTCGAGTATAGCCGGTTTGCGAGAGGCTCGGCCGCGACCCGATGGTCCATCGCGCCGGCCCTCTGCAAGGTTGGACGCCCCTGACGCGCCGAAAGTTTTCACCGCATGTCTCGCCGCCGGTTGGCCGTCCGGCGGGCAACCGCCGGTGGCGGCCGCCCGTCCTATAATCGGAGAGCCGCGCCGTGCCGTCCGGAGGATGCCTCCGGCGGATCTCGTTTCCCGATCAGGAACACGCATATGACTCGCAGCACTTGGCCAGGTTTCCTCGCGGCGCTGGCGGCTGGGGCCGTGCTGTCCGCCCAGACGCCGGCGACGCCGCCGCCCGCCCAGGAACCGACGGCGCAACCGCCGGTGACCTTCCGCGCCGAGATCAACTACGTCGAGGTCGATGCCCGGGTGCTCGACGCCAAGGGCGGGTTCGTGCCCGGCCTCGGCGAGGCCGACTTCGAGGTCCTGGAGGACGGCCGACCGCAGAAGGTGGCGGCGTTCTCCTTCGTGAACATCCCGGTCGAACGCCAGCAGCGGCCGCTCTTCGCCAAGGCGCCGATCGAACCCGACGTCGCCGACAACGTCACCGGCATCGACGGCCGCGTCTACGTCCTGGTCCTCGACGACATCCACACCAACGCCCTGCGCAGCCAGCGGACCAAGGCGGCCGCCCGGCAGTTCGTGCAGCGCTACATCGGCGCCAACGACCGCGCCGCCATCGTCTTCACCAGCGGCCGCTCCGACGCGGCGCAGGAATTCACCGGCAGCCAGCGCCGCCTGCTGGCCGCGGTCGACAGGTTCATGGGCCGCAAGATCCGCTCTGCGACCATGGAGCGCATCGACGAGGAGCAGCGGACCCGCGGCATGCGCCAGCAGGGCGAGCGGATCGACGACATGCTCGACCCCGAGCGCGGGCTCCAGGCTCGCACGACGCTCGACTCCATCCGCAGCCTGTCCACCTACCTCGGCGGCATCTCCGGCCGTCGCAAGGCCATCGTCTACTTCAGCGAAGGCATCGACTACGACATCACCGACGTCTTCAACAACCGCAGCGCGTCGACCATCATGCAGGCGACCCAGGACGCCATCGCCGCCGCCACCCGCGCCAACGTCGCCATCTACGGCGTCGACGCGCGCGGCCTCGGCGCCGGCAGCGACGACCTCATCGACGTTCAGGACATGCCCACCGACCCGACGTTGAACCTGGGTACCACCGCCTTCTACAACGAGGTGCGGATGGGCCAGGACAACCTGCGCGTGCTGTCGAGCGAGACCGGCGGGTTCGCCATCGTCAACCAGAACGACTTCGCCACCGGGTTCGAGCGGCTGGTCGCCGACAACAGCGCCTACTACCTGATTGGCTACTACTCGAGCAACGAGCGGCGCGACGGCCGCTACCGCAAGATCGAAGTCAAAGTGCGGCAGCCAGGCCTGACCGTCCGGGCCCGCAAGGGCTACGTCGCGGCCCGCGGCCGCGCCGAGTCCGAGAAGGGCGACGGCAAGACGCCGCCGGAACTGCGCGACGCCCTGGTCAGCCCGCTGCCGACCTCGGGCCTGCCGCTGGCGCTGTCGGCGGCGGTGTTCAAGGGCGCCGACAACAAGGGCGCCGTGGTGCTGTCGACGCTGATCGCCGCCCGCGACCTGCCGCTCACCGAGGGCAACGGCACCTTCAACAACAAGCTCGAGGTCGTGGTGTCGGCGTCCGACTACGCCGGCAAGGCCTACCCGGGCGACCGTTCCACGCTGAGCCTGGGACTGAAGCCCGACTCGGTGCCGCGCCTGCGCGCCGGCGGCTTCCGGGTGCTCAACCAGATCGACCTGCCGCCCGGCCGCTACCAGCTGCGCGTCGCGGTGCTCGAGGACAACTCGAAGCGGGCCGGTTCGGTGGTCTACGACCTCGACGTCCCCGACTTCTCCAAGGAGAAGCTGGCCATCAGCGGCTTGGCGCTGACCTCGGCGTCGAGCGGCCTGACGCCGACGGCGCGCTCGAAGGACCCGCTGGCCAAGATGCTGCCCGGGCCGATGACGACCTACCGCGATTTCGTCGTCGGCGACGAGCTGGCGTTGTTCGCCGAGGTCTACGACAACAGCGGCAAGCAGCCGCACAAGGTCGACATCGAGGCAACGCTCAAGGCGGAAGGCGGGCAGACCGTGTTCCAGAGCCGCGAGGAACGCGACAGCAGCGAGCTGGCGGGCGGCCCCGGCGGCTACGGGTTCACGGCCCGGGTGCCGCTGAAGGACGTGGCGCCCGGCCTCTACGTGCTGCGGGTGCAGGGCCGCTCGCGGGTGGGCGACCAGCCGGAAGCCGCGCGCGAGACCATCATCCAGGTGGTCGCGCCGCCGGCCCGATGAGTGCGCCCGGCGCGACGCCCGACCCGACCACCAGCGGCCTCGACGCCCGCCTGGCCTCGGCGCTGGCCTATCTGGCCGGCTGGGTCACCGGGGCGCTGTTCCTGGCGATCGAACGACGTCACGCCGGGGTGCGGCTCCATGCGGCGCAGGCCGTGGTGGTGTTCGGCGGCCTGTCGGTGTTGATGGCGCTGACATATCTGGCGGCGCTGGCCGGCGCGCTGGTGTCGGCCACCCTCTTCCGCGTGCTGCTGGCCGTGACCAACCTCACCTGGCTGGCCGGGGCGCTGTTGTGGGCGTGGCTGCTGCTGAAGGCCGGGCGCGGCGAGACGTGGCGGGTGCCCGGCACGGCGCGCCTGGTCGATCGTCTGGCCGCGTTGCCCTGACCGCGACCGCCGTACACGACACGGCCCGCGCACCTGACGGGCCGCGGGCCGGGGGCTTCGCCGCGTCGCGGCTAGGACTTGGGCACTTCCAGCTTCGCCACGATGCTGGTCTTGATGGTGCCGTTGCCGTGGCTGAACTGGTACTGGTTGCTGTTCATCGCCGGGTTGCGCGGCGTGCGCAGCGTGATGCTGATGATCTCGCCGGCGCGCAGCGGTCGCGGGTGGCGGTAGGTGTCGCCGGTGACCGGGTTGCCACCCTTGTCGTACCAGTTCTCTTCCACCTTCAGGCCGGCGATCGCCCCCGTCGTGGCCGGGTTGCGTACCACGAAGGTCGTGATCACTTCATTGCCTGCCACGCGTGTGGCCGGCTTGGTGATTTCGAGCGTGGCTTCACCGCGAATCGGCGGAATGAGCTTGCGCTCCTGCGCCATCGCCCCCCCGGTTGCCAGGCCCACCACCGCGACGGCCACCATCCACTGCCCAAGGCGCTTCATCGAATTCCTCCGATCTCCGCTCGCGGCACAGGACCGCCAGCTGGGGCGAGTATAACAGCCCATGACGAAAGTCTGCAGCGGCCCGCTGGGGCCGCCGCCTCACATCTCTCCGTTCCAGTCCTCGGGCTCGGCCGTGGCCGACCGGAACACCTCGAGGTGCCACTTGCCGCCGCCCCAGGGTTCGATCACCTCGGTGGCGACGACGTCGACCAGCAGCTCGGCGAAGGTGCGGGCCTCGGGGTCGCCCTCGAGGTGGTAGGCGGGGTCGTCCCACGCGAAGTTCGGGTACAACGTCATCGTCAGGAACAGATCGTAGCCGTCGTCGACGACGATGAGCTGGCCGCAGGGCGGTTTCTGCGTCGAGTGATAGACCAGGTACTTCTCGGCGCTGTGGGCCCGGATGTATCGCTTCAGGACGAACTCGCGGGCGACGATCTCCTCGACCGCGATCTTCTTGTCCCAGCAGTCGCCGCAGTAGCGCTCCTCGCCCTTGGGCTCGGAGACCTCCTTGGCGCCGCACAGCGCGCAGTGCACCTTGTTGGACGTGGACTTCCGGGACATCCGCCCATTGTAGTGCAGGCGACCGGGCCTCCCCCCGGCCGAACGGCCGGGGGACGCCGGTTCCGGCGTCAGCGGCGGGCGATCGCCGGTGCGTACAGGCGGTGGACGTACTCCTTGAGCATGCGCCGGGTGGAGAAGCGTGGCATGGTGGTGCGCATGGCTTCTCTGACCACGCGCAGCCAGCGGGTCGGCACACCGTCGCCGTCGCGGTCGTAGAACGCCGGCACGACCTGCTGTTCCAGCAGCGTGTAGAGCGCGGCGGCGTCGGCGGCGTCGGCGGCGTCGTGGTCCTTGGGGTCGACGTGCCCGTCGATGAGCCAGCCGTTGTCGCCGGTGTAGCCCTCGGCCCACCAGCCGTCGCCGATGCTGAGGTGCGGCACGCCGTTCAGCGCCGCCTTCATCCCGCTGGTGCCGCTGGCCTCGAGCGGCTTGCGCGGGTTGTTGAGCCACACGTCGCAGCCCTGCACCAGCAGATGGGCGACGTGCAGGTCGTAGTCGTCGATGAAGGCGACGCGGCCGCCGAACTGCGGATCGAGGGCCCGCCGGAACACCCGCTGCAGATGGTGCTTGGCCGGGTCGTCGGCGGGATGGGCCTTGCCGGCGAAGACGATCTGCACCGATCGGCCGGCGGCGTTGAGAATCGAGGCCAGCCGTTCGGCGTCGTGGAACAGCAGCTCGGGGCGCTTGTAGGAGGCGAAGCGGCGCGCGAAGCCGATGGTGAGCGCGTTGGGGTCGAGCAGCGTTCCGTGGGCCAGGACCCGCGCCGGCGCGACCCGCTCGACGGTCCAGCGCTGGCGGGCGCGGGCGCGGATCCACGCGAAGAGCGAGGCCCGCAGCGTCAGCCGCACCCGCCACAGATCGGCGTCGGGAATGGCGTCGAAGCGCGCCCACAGCGCCGGGTCGTCGACGTGGGCGGTCCAGTCGGCGCCCAGATGCGAATCGAGCAGCGTGCGCAGATCGCCGGCCACCCAGGTGGGCACGTGCACGCCGTTGGTGATGGCCTGCACCGGCACGCCGTCGACCGGACGATCGGGCCACATCGGCTGCCACATCTCACGGGTGACGTGGCCGTGCAGCTCACTCACGGCGTTGATGCCTTCGGCGGTGCGCAGGGCCAGCGCGGTCATGTTGAACTGCGAGCCGTGGCCGTTGTCGTACTCCCCCAGCGCCAGGAAGCGGGCGCGGTGCTGCCCCAGCTCGCCCCAGCAGCCGGCGAGGTGGTTCTCGACCAGGTGGAACGGGAAGGCGTCGTGGCCGGCCGGCACCGGTGTGTGGGTGGTGAAGACAGTGGTCGCGCGGACCAGAGCCAGGGCCTCGTCGAACGACTTGCCGTGCTCGAGATGCTCGCGAATCCGCTGCAGCACGACGAACGCGGCGTGGCCTTCGTTGAGATGCCAGACCGCCGGCTCGATGCCCATCGCCCGCAGGACGCGGACGCCGCCGATGCCGAGGATGACTTCCTGCTGGATGCGGGTTTCGCGGTCGCCGCCATAGAGCCGCGCCGACAGCTCGCGATCCCACGGCGCGTTCTCTTCGAGGTCGGTGTCGAGCAGGTAGAGGCGGACATGGCCGACCCGCACCCGCCACACCGCGGCCAGTACCGTGCGATCGCCGAGCGGCACGGCGGTGATGCACGGCTTGCCGTCGGGCGTGATCGCGGTTTCGATCGGAGAGTCGGCCCAGTTGATCCGCTCGTAGTGTTCCTGCTGCCAGCCGTCGTTGGTGACGCGCTGGTGGAAGTAGCCCTGCGGATACATGAAGCCGATGCCGACCAGCGGCAGGCCGAGGTCGCTGGCCTCCTTGCAGTGGTCGCCGGCGAGCACGCCCAGGCCGCCGGCGTAGATCGGCAGCGACTGGTGCAGGGCGAACTCGGCCGAAAAGTAGGCGATCACCCGGCCGTCGCCCGCGCCCTGCTGGCTGCGCCACCACGAGTCGGTCGGCTGGCGGGCGGCGTCGAGGCCGGCGATCGCGCGGTCGTAGAGCTGCACGAACCCGGGGTCGTCGGCGGCTCGCTGCAGCGCCTCGGCGCCGAGCGTGCGGAGCATCCGCGCCGGGTTGTGCGCGGTGGCGCGCCACGCGGCGAGGTCGAGGCGGCGGAACAGCGATCGGGCCTCGGGCTGCCAGCTCCACCAGACATCGGTGGCGAGCTCGCCGAGACGGTGGATACGACCGGGAAAGGGAGTGGCGAAGCGTTCCATAGCTGGGGACTGGGACGGGGACTCAGGGACTAGGGACTAGGGACTGGGGCGTGCCGGACGGCCGGCGCTTCTTGTTTCGGATCCACGGCGCTGGTTCTCCAGCGCCTCGAGTCACGGTTCATGGGCAGGCGCCGACCAGGGCGGCGAAGCGCTTCAGGTCGATGTTGCCGCCCGAGACGATCGCCACGATCTTGCCGGTGCCCATGCGCCCGGACAGCGCGGCGGCGACGGCGCAGGCCGCGGCGCCTTCGATCACGACGTGGACGCGCTCGGCGACCAGTTTCATCGCCGCGGCGGCGTCGTCGAGCGTCACGACGATCGAGCCGGCGAGGTGCGGCTGCAGCAGCGGCCACATCGAGGGCAGCACCGACTTGCCGCCGGCGCCGTCGACGAACGACGCCTGCCACGCGTCGTAGCGGCGCGGCTCGCCGGCCGCGAGCGACACCGCCAGCGGGGAGGCGGTCTCGGGTTCGGCCGCGTAGAGCCGGGTGGCCGGCCGGCGGGCGGCCATCACCGCGGCGACACCGGCCAGCAGCCCGCCGCCGCCGATCGCCGCGACCACGGCGTCCACGTCGGGCAGGTCGGCGAGGATCTCGAGCGCGGCGGTGGCGTTACCGGCGATGAACCGGTCGTCGTCGAACGGATGCACGAAGTGGCCGTGCATGCGGTCGGAGCGGTGCGATTCCACGGTGCGCCAGCACTCGTCGTAGGTGGCGCGGACGATCGTCGCGCCGAGCCGTTCGATCGACCGCACCTTGGTCTCGGGCGCGGTGTCCATCACCATCACCGAGCACGGCGCGCCCATCGCCTTGGCCGCGAAGGCCACGCCCTGCGCGGCGTTGCCGGCGCTCACCGTCCAGACGCCGCCGGCCAGCTGCGCCGGCGAGAGCTGGCGCACGGCGTTGTAGGCGCCACGCAGCTTGAACGAGCCGATCGGCTGCAGGCACTCGAGTTTGAGGTAGATCTCGGGGCGGGCCGGGCCCGCCGGCGCGAACGGCAGATCGAGGCGCACCAGCGGGGTGCGGACAGCGGCGGCGTAGATCGCCGTGGCCGCATCTTCGACCGCGGCCAGCGAAATGTGACGCATCGTGACGATCGCGGATCGTATCACGCACGCCATCGCCCGCTGTGATGTCCGGACATGTGCGTAGAATGCGGCGATGAGGGGGACACCATGCGCACTCGCATGATCGCGGCGCTCGTCGCCGCCGGGCTCGGGGTGACGGCGGCGGCACAGACGTCTGACCTGCGGCCGCGGGCGCGCGATCTGGGCCTCGCACCCGGCGTGTTCACACCCGGACCGCTCAACGCCATCACCGATGTCGACGGCGTGCGCGTCGGCCAGGTGACGCTGGTCACTGGCGACACGATCCGCACCGGCGTCACCGCCGTCGTGCCGCACGGCGGCAACCTGTTCCAGGACAAGGTGCCCGGCGCCGTGTTCGTCGGCAACGCCTTCGGCAAGCTGGCCGGCTCGACGCAAGTGGACGAGCTCGGCACGATCGAGACGCCGATCGTGCTCACCAACACGCTCGGCGTCGGCGCGGCGATCGAAGGCGTGGTGCGCTGGACGCTGGCCCAGGACGGCAACGCCAGCGTGCGGTCCGTGAACGCGCTGGTCGGCGAGACCAACGACGGCGGCCTGAACGACATCCGCGCACTGGCGGTGCGGCCCGAGCATGTCGTCGAGGCGCTCCGGGCGGCGCGCGGCGGCGTGGTCGAGGAGGGCAGCGTCGGCGCCGGCACCGGCACCCAGGCGTTCGGGTGGAAGGGCGGCATCGGCACGTCGTCGCGTCGACTGACCGCGGCGCTCGGCGGCTACACCGTGGGCGTGCTCGTGCAGAGCAACTACGGCGGCGTCCTGACCATGGGCGGCGCCCCTGTGGGCCGCGAACTGGGCCGGTATGCCTACGCGCCGTCGTCGCGCGGCGACGACGCCGGCGACGGATCGTGCATGGTGGTGGTGGCCACCGACGCGCCGCTCGACGCCCGCGATTTGAAGCGCCTGGCAGCGCGGGCGATCTTCGGCCTGGCGCGCACCGGCAGTTCGTTCAGCAACGGCAGTGGCGACTTCGCGATCGCGTTCTCGACCCACCCGTCGCTGCGCACCGCCTTCGGCGCCTCGGCCCCGGCGTCGCGCTCCGTGCTGCCGACCGACGGCGTGTCGCCGCTGTTCCAGGCGGCGCTCGAAGCCACCGAGGAGGCGGTCTACAACTCGCTGCTGCGCGCGACGACGACGACCAGCCGTGGCGCCACCGTGGAGGCGCTGCCGGTGGACCGGGTCCGCGCCGTCCTGCAGAAATACAACCTCGGCGGCCGCTGATCGCGCCAGTCTGGCTGTCAGCCGTTGAAGCGCTTTTCGGCCGCCGCCGTCATCGACAGGCCGCCGGTATGGACGAAGAGCACCCGGCTGCCAGGCGCGATGTCACCACGGGCGACGAGCCCGCAGAGGCCGGCGAAGGCCTTGGCCGTGTACACGGTGTCCAGGAAGTAGCCCTCGACCGTCGCGATCAGGCGCATCGCGTCGTCGCTGGCGCGATTGGCGACGCCGTAGCCTTCCTCGGCGAAGCCGTAGACGATGTCGTGCGCGGGGACGTCTCCACGGCCGAGCGGCAGGCCGAAGTGTGAGGCCGACTCATGGAACAACGTTGCCGGCGGCGTGAGCCTGAACGCCTCTTCGACCGCGAAGCGGGTCTCGATGGCTATTGGGTGGAGGCGCGTGGTGAAACCGCCGAGCGCCAGGCCGAGCAGGATGCCGGTCGTCGTCGAGCCGGTGCCGTAGGCAACCACCACGTGCTCGAAGTCGAAGCGGCCGCCGCGCTGGGCGGCGATCTCCGCCACGCACTGCATATAGCCGGGCTCGGCTGCGGGCATCGTCCCACCGCCCGGCACGAAGTAGCCGCCAGTGCTCGCCGTCACCTCGCGACAGAGCGCGTCGATCCGGTCCCCGTCCTCGGCGGTCGGGTGTGCGAAGTCCATCGGGCAGAAGTGCAGGTGCGCGCCGAGATAGTCGAGCAGCAGAAGGTTGCCGTGCCAGTCGCCGGGGCCGGCCGGCGGCGTGCCGGCGACGATGCAGTGGACGTCGAGTCCGACGCGGCGGCAGGCGGTGGCCGTCATCATCGTGTGGTTCGAGGTCAGCGGCCCTGGCGTGACGATGGCCGTGAACCCGCGGGCCATGGCATCGGCGAGGACGTATTCGAGCTTGCGGGTCTTGTTGCCGCCGAGGGCCACGCCGGAGCACTCGTCGCGCTTCATCCACAGGTCAATCCCGAGCCTGTCGCTCAGGCGTTCGAGCGCCACCAAGGGCGTCGGGAACGTGCCGAGCGGAAGGCGCGGAACGCCGGCCAGGAAGTCGGTGAGTGCGGTGAGTGAAGGCACGCCGGCATTGTACGAGCGGCCACGCGGGACCGCGGGGCCGGCTCCGCAGAGTTGCCGCGGCCGCGCAATTTCGATACAATGCGGAGTTCCTGCCGGTCGGTTCGACCCTTCGTGCGGAAGTGGCGGAATTGGCAGACGCGCTAGCCTCAGGAGCTAGTCCTCGCAAGAGGGTGAAGGTTCGAGTCCTTTCTTCCGCACCAGCCTTCGCTCATCAATTCAGGCGAAGGCGGGCTGATTCGCATCGGCGAATGAGCTACGGCTGGCAAGCCCAGCCGGCCGTCGCCCTCCGGGCTCGGTCTCGGCGCCACGAGTCCTCACCAGCCATCGGCCCTGCGGGCCTCGGCTCGCTGCGTGGGCGTGGCGGCCCTCTCGGCGGTCTGTTCGCTCCTGGTGCGGAATCAGGCCTGAGGCAGCGGGACGTCGCGCGGTAGCGTCACTCCTAGCCGCCAGCCACTGGTCCTGCGTCCTAGGGCTTCCAGTCCGGCAGTCGATCGTTCCCTGCGCCAGTCGTGAGCCGTCCCCACGCGCCGGTCTTCAGGTCGATCACCGCCAGATCCCAGTTCTCGCTCTCGTGATGTTCCGGGCTCACCGAGAAGGCGAGCCGCGTGTCGTCGGGCGACCACTCGGGGTAGTAGCTCCACAGATCCTTAGGCGTCGGCACGCGGGTGCTGGCGGCATCGGCGACGCCGCGCACCGATAGCGTCGACGGCTCGTTCGGCGACAGCGTCACGTGGGCAAGGCGGCGGCCGTCGCGCGACCACGCCGGCCAGCAGGCTCCGGCCGAAGCGGCCAGCGGCGTCGTCGCGCCGGTGGCGCGGTCGAGCACGTGCACCTGGAAATCCCAGAACGCACCCAGGCGCAGCGTCTGGGCGGCGAACGCCACGCGCGGACTGGTGGGCGAGGTTGCCGGCATGATCGCGCGGCCGACGAAGTGACGCGTCAGCCGGGTCGTGGCGCCGGAGTCGAGGGCCACGTGGTAGAGGTCGCCGCGGCTGTCGCGGTCCGACGAGAACACGACCCCGCGGCCGTCGGCGTCCCACGCCGGGTCGGTGTCGTTGGCCGGGTCGGAGGTGAGGCGGCGCAACCCGCGGCCGTCGGCACCGATCACCCACAGGTCCAGGTCGGGAGTGCCCGAATCCGGGGTCGGCCCGTCGTAGTGGGCACGGTTCGAGGCGAAGACGACGCGGGTGGCGTCGGGCGACCAGCGCGGGTTGGTCTCGGTCCACCGCGCGTCGCCGCTCAGACGAGCGACCGCGCCGGTGGCCAGCTGCAGGGTGTAGATCGCCGGCCGGCCGGCGATGTCGGATTGGAAGACCACGACGCCGGTGAGTCCGTCGGGGAAGGGCCGAGCGGCGGCGGGGAGCGGCGGTGTGGATTGACCCGCCGCGATCGACAGCGCCGCGGCGAATACCGCCGGCGCCAGTCGCGAGTGCAGGCCCATGCCTTCGTGTATACCGTACGCGAGGGCCGGCGTGTGCCGGAATGGGCCAGCGCTGTGTCGCGCGTTCTCGATATGGAACAGTGGCAGGACGTCTCGGTGGCTAGTGGCGCGACATCCGCTGGTCGATCGCTTCCACTTCATCGAGCAGCCGGCGCAGCACGTGGGCGTGCGTCTCGGTGCTCGGCGTGCGGAAGATGGCCCGCACTTCGCGCAGCCAGAGCCGCACATTGCCGACGAACTCGTCGAGTTCGGGCCGGTCGCGGGCGACGTCGAAGGCGGCCCGTTCGATGCCGTTCAGCAGCGCGATCGCCTGCAGCAGCTGTTCGTGCGTGAGATCCACGGAGCCGGGTCGTCTGGGCATGATGGCCCTTGCAGGGCAAGCGGCGTGCCACTCCCGGTCCCCTTGCACCCGCGTGCTATCGTGGCCGGCGCAAATGGCTCCCATCGTCATCGGCGTGGCCGGCGGATCGGGTTCGGGCAAGACCACCGTCGTCCGGCGCATCGTCGAGAGCCTGGGCGACGACCAGGTCACCGTGCTCGAGCACGATCGCTACTACCGCGACCGCAACGACCTGCGGCTCGAGGAGCGGGCGGCGCTGAACTACGACCATCCCGACTCGCTCGAAACCGAGCTGATGGTGCGCCACGTCGTCGCCATGCGCGACGGCCACGCCATCGACGCGCCGGTCTACGACTTCGCCCGGCACGCCCGCACCCAGGCCACCGATCGGCTGGCGTCGCGCCGGGCGATCATCGTCGAAGGGATCCTCATCTTCGCCGACGCCGAGCTGCGCCGGCTGATGGACATCAAGGTGTTCGTCGACACCGACGACGACACGCGGGTGATTCGCCGGCTGCAGCGCGACGTCGCCGAACGCGGCCGGACCATGGAGTCGGTGATCGAGCAGTACCTGAGCACCGTGAAGCCCATGCACCTCGAGTTCGTCGAGCCGAGCAAGCGCTACGCCGACCTCATCGTGCCGCGCGGCGGCCACAACGCCGTCGCCGTCGACCTGCTGCTGTCGCTCATCCGCGGTCTGGCCGGCGCCCGCGCCGACCGCTGATCGGCGCGCCGCTAGCGGTGGGACGCTTCGTAGCGGCGGATCGCCGCGTCGTGCTGGAGGATGAGGCCGATGTCGTCGAGGCCGGCGAGCAGGCGCCGGCGCGTTTCCGGATCGACGGCGATCGGCGCGCTGAAGCCGTCTTCGCCGCGCAGCTGGCTCGCTTCGAGATCGACCGTGAGGTGGTAGCCGCCGGCGGCCCGGGCGGCCAGCGCCTCGAGCGTCGCCTCGTCGATGCGGGCGGCCAGGAAGCCGTTGGCCAAGGCGTTACTCGCGAAGATGTCGGCGAAGCTCGGCGCCAGCACCACGCGGAAGCCGAAGTCGCGCAGGGCCCACACCGCGTGTTCGCGCGACGAGCCGCAGCCGAAGTTGGCGCCGGCCAGCAGGATCGAGGCGCCGGCGAACTGCGGCTGGTTGAGCACGAAGTCGGGGCGCGGCTGGCCCTGGCCGTCGGCGCGCCAGTCGTAGAACAGCGCATCGGCGAAGCCGGTGCGGCCGAGCCGCTTCAGGAACTGCTTCGGAATGATCTGGTCGGTGTCGACGTCGCGCTGGACCAGCGGCGCGACGACACCGGCGTGCGAGTGGAAGGCGTCCATCAGCGGAAGTCCCAGCCGCGCACGTCGGTGAAGTGGCCTCGAATCGCCGCCGCCGCGGCCATCGCCGGGCTGACCAGATGGGTGCGGCCGCCGCGGCCCTGCCGGCCCTCGAAGTTGCGGTTGCTGGTCGAGGCGCAGCGCTGTCCGGGCTCCAGCACGTCGTCGTTCATGCCCAGGCACATCGAGCAGCCCGGTTCACGCCATTCGAAGCCGGCGGCGGTGAACACGGTGTCGAGCCCTTCGGCCTCGGCCGCGCGCTTCACCTGCTGCGAGCCCGGCACCACCATCGCCCGCACCGACGACGCCACATGGTGGCCGCGCGCCACCCGCGCCGCCTCGCGCAGGTCCTCGATCCGCGCATTGGTGCACGAGCCGATGAAGACGCGGTCGACATCGATGGCGTCGATGGCGGTGCCCGGCACGAGGCCCATGTAGGTGAGGGCCTGCGTCTGACCGTCGCGGGCGGCCGTCGAGGCCGCGGCCGCCGGATCAGGCACCTTACCGGTGACCGGCGCCACCTGGTCGGGGCGCGTGCCCCAGGTGACCTGCGGGGCCACCGCGGTCGTGTCGATGTGGATCTCGCGCTCGAAGACCGCGCCGGGGTCGGAGACCAGCGTGCGCCAGTAGGTCACCGCGGCGTCCCACGCGGCGCCGGCCGGCGCATGCGGTCGGCCAGCCAGATACGCGACGGTGACCTCGTCGGGCGCCACCAGGCTCGACCGCGCTCCGGCCTCGATGCTCATGTTGCAGAGCGTCATCCGCCCTTCCATCGACAGCGCGCGCACCGCCTCGCCGGCAAACTCGATGGTGTAGCCGGCGCCGCCGGCGCAGGTCAGGGTGTCGATCACCGCCAGCGCCAGGTCCTTCGCGCCGACGCCGGGCCCGGGCCGGCCGTCGAGCCAGACCCGCATCGCCTTGGGCCGGGTCAGGCCGAGGCACTGCGTGGCCAGCACGTGCTCGACCTCCGACGTGCCGATCCCGAACGCCAGCGCGCCGAAGGCGCCGTGCGTCGTCGTGTGGCTGTCGCCGCAGACGATGGTCTTGCCCGGCTGGGTCAGCCCGAGCTCGGGGCCGATGACGTGGACGATGCCCTGGGTCGGCGCGTCGAGATCGTGCAGCCGGATGCCGTGCGCGTCGCAGTTCTCGCGCAGCGCCCGCATCTGCGCTTCGGCCAGCTGGTCGGCCATCGGCAGGTGGCGCGGGCCGGTCGAGACGTTGTGGTCGAGCGTGGCGACGGTCAGGTCGGGACGCCGGACCTTCCGTCCGGCGAGCCGCAGGCCTTCGAACGCCTGCGGCGTGGTCACCTCGTGAATCAGGTGGAGGTCGATGTAGACGAGGTCGCGGCCGCCGTCGAGGGATTCGACGACGTGCGCGTCCCACAGTTTGTCGAGCAGCGTGCGCGGCGCGGTCACGGCGTTCGCCACTAGACCGCGTGATACGCCCAGTGGCGTTCCAGGGCGTCGATCACCGCCCGTTCCACCGCGGCGCCGACCTCGGTGGTGCTCGACGGCGTGTCACCGGGGCGGGCCAGGTCGGCGGGCCGCAGGCCGTGGGCCAGCACCTCGCGGGTGGCCGCATCCACGGCATCGGCTTCGCGGGCCATGTTGGCGGTGTGGCGCAGCAGCATCGCCACGCAGCCGATGGCGCCGATCGGGTTGGCGATGTCCTTGCCGGCGATGTCCGGCGCCGAGCCGTGCACCGGCTCGTAGAGCGCCACCGAACCGCCGAGGGTCGCCGACGGCAGCAGCCCCAGCGATCCCGAGATGACCGCGGCTTCGTCGCTGAGGATGTCGCCGAACAGGTTGTCGGTCAGCACGACGTCGAACTCGGTGGGAGCGGTCGCCAGGCGCATCGCGAAGCTGTCGACGTACATGTGGGACAGGGCCACGTCCGGATAGTCCTTGGCGACCCGCGTCACCACGTCGCGCCACAGCCGCGACACCTCGAGCACGTTGGCCTTGTCGACCGAGGTGACCTTGCGGCGGCGGCGCCCCGCCTCCTCGAAGGCCACCCGGGCCACGCGTTCGATCTCGGCGGTGGAGTAGCGCAGCGTGTTGAAGGCGCCGCGGCCGTCGGGCTCGCGGCCGCGTGGCTCGCCGTAGTACAGCCCGCCGAGCAGCTCGCGCACCACCAGCACGTCGGCACCGCGGACGCGCTCGCGCTTGAGCGGCGAGACGTCGAGCACCGGTTCGAACGCCACCGCCGGCCGCAGGTTGGCGAACCCGCCGAGCGCGGTGCGCAGCGCGAGCAGGCCGGCCTCGGGGCGCAGCGTCGGCGGATGGTTGTCGTAGGCCGGGTCGCCGACCGCGCCGAGCAGCACCGCAGTGGCCTTCAGGCAGGCGGCCAGCGTGGGTTCGGGCAGCGGCACGCCGGTCGTGCGCAACGCGGCGGCGCCGATCGGGTGTTCGGTGATCTCGACGGACAGCCCGGTCACGTCGGCCACCGCGTGCAGCACGCGGACGGCCTGACGGATGACCTCCGGGCCTATGCCGTCACCAGGTAGCGTGACGAGTCGTATCTTCATCGGGAGTTCCGGGCACCGGGCCGAAGCCATGCGGCGTCTCGAGTTCGCGGATCAGCCCGGCGAGCTCGTCGTCGTCCACTTCCTTGGCGCGGTCGGCCGCCTCCAGCATTCTCGCGTACAGCCGGCGCAGATCTTCGACCCGCAGGCGGTGGCCCAGGTCGCGGCAGCGGGCGTCGAGGCCTCGCATGCCGGAGTGACGACCGAGTACCAGGCGGGTGGGCGGCGCGCCGACCGACTCGGGCCGCATGATCTCGTAGGTGAGCGGATTCTTCACCATGCCGTCCTGGTGAATCCCGGCCTCATGCGCGAAGGCGTTGTCGCCGACGATGGCCTTGTTGGGCTGGACCGGCACCGAGACCACCGCCGACAGCGTCCGGCTGGTGGGGTAGAGCTCGGTGGTCACCACCGTGGTGCGGCAGCCGAAGACGTCGCCGCGCACTTCGAGCGCCATCACGATCTCTTCGAGGGCGGCGTTGCCGGCCCGCTCGCCGATGCCGTTCACCGTGCACTCCACCTGGCGCGCCCCGGCCTGCACTGCCGCCAGCGAATTGGCCACGGCCAGCCCGAGGTCGTTGTGGCAGTGCGCCGAGAGCACCGCGCGATCGCCGACCACGGCGCCGACCGCCGTGAACATGCGGCGGATGTCGTCGGGCAGCGCGAAGCCGACGGTGTCGGGGAGGTTGATCGTGGTGGCGCCGGCAGCGGCGACGGCGTCGGCCACCTGAACCAGGAAGTCGAGATCGCTGCGGGTGGCGTCCTCGGCCGAGAACTCGACGTCGTCGCAGAACGACCGCGCCAGCTTCACCGCGGCGACCGCCCGCTCGAGGCATTCCTCGCGGGTGATGCGCAGTTTGGCCGACAGATGCAGATCCGAGGTGGCCAGGAACACGTGGATCCGCGGGTGGGCGGCGCCGCGCACGGCGTTCCAGGCGGTGATGACGTCCTCGGGTACGGCGCGGGCCAGGGCCGCGACGGTCACGGTGCGCACCGCGCGGCTCACCGCGACCACGCCGTCGAAGTCGGCGCCGGAGGCGACCGGGAAGCCGGCCTCGATCACGGTGACACCAAGGCGCTCGAGCTGGATTGCCAGCTGGACCTTGTCGGCCGGACTCATGCTGAATCCGGGGGCTTGCTCGCCATCTCGAAGCGTCGTGTCGAACACGGCGACGGTGGGGCGATTGACCATGCCCAATTGGGCCACGGCGGCACAAAATAAGTCAAGATGATGATGACTACTGTTTGTATAATCTAAACTAACATTTTGCCGGCATCTTTCTCCTCTCTCTGGGGTTGAGGTTATGGACCTGCACCAGCTCGAGACCTTCCTGGCGGTCGTGCGCGAGGGCAGCTTCTCCGGGGCGGCTAAGGGACTGGGCCGCACGCAGCCGGCCATCAGCCAGGTCATCAGCCGGCTGGAGGAGGAAGTCGGGCAGCGGTTGTTCGAACGGCCTGGCCGGCGCGGCGGGTTGACCGACGCCGGCAAGACCCTGGTCGAGTTCGCCGAACGGCTGATCGGGATGCGTCAACAGGCGCTGGTCGCGCTCGAGGACGTCCGGGCGCTGCGGGCCGGCCGGCTCGGCATCGCGGCCAACGAGCTCACCTGTCTCTATCTGCTGCCGGTGCTGCACGAGTTCCGGCGGCTGTACCCCGGCGTCAGCGTCACCGTGCAGCGCTCGCTCGCCAGCCGGGTCCCAGGCAGCGTGCTCGATTACGCCGTGGACATGGGCGTGGTCACCTACGAAATCGCCGAGCCCGGGCTGCGATCGGTGATCGTGTATCGCGACGAACTGGTCTTCGTCGTGCCGCCGGGCCATCCGCTGGCCAAGCGCGACGACGTCGGCATCGCCATGCTCGGCAACGAGTCGTTCGTCGCTCACCACGTGTCGTCGCCGTACCGGGCGCGGGTGCTGGAGGCGTTCCGCCGGCACCGGGTCACCCTGCACATGCCGGTGGAGATGCCGACCATCGAGGCGATCAAGCGGTTCGTAGCCCTCGGCCACGGCGTGGCCCTGTTGCCCAACCTGTCGGTCGAGGCCGAGCTGTCGCGCGGCGACCTGGTACGGGTGCCGGTACCGGAGCTGGCGCTGCAGCGCGAACTGCGGCTGGTGATGCGCCGACAGGGCGAGCTGTCGCATGCGGTGCGGGCGTTTCTGGCCGTCGCCGAGCATCAGGCCGCGGCCAACGGCGGCCGCTTTTCGTTCACCCGGGAGAACTGAGCGTCCCGCCTTCGCTGGCGTGGGTCTCGCCGAGCGTCGGCGCGGCAGGTCCCGGCGGCGGCGCGCATGGCGGAGGCCGCGACCGGGGAGGTAGAATGACCGGCGCGGCCGGCAGCTCGTGATCGCCACCGGACCGCGTCCTGGAGGACTCATGACCCATAGAAACGCTGTGTCCCGACGCCGCTTCGTCGGCGGACTCGCGGCCACCCTCGGTTACGTCGGCACCCGGCCCAGCGCGGAGCTGTGGGCGCAGGGCGGACCCGCGGCCGTCGCGGCGCAGCGCGCCCGTGGCCCGATGTCCGAGGCCGCCTACGACGCCATGGTGAAGCTCGGCAACAACGAGAACAACTGGGGCCCGCCGCCGTCGGTGATGACGGCGATGAACAACGCCTGGAAATACGTCGGGCGCTACGGCTATCCCGACGCCAACATCGTCAACGTCATCGCCGAGCACGACGGCGTCAAGCCCGAGAACATCCTGCTCGGCGCCGGGTCCGGCGAGATCCTCGACGTCGTCGGCACGACGTTCCTGCTCGGTGAGAAGAAGGTCGTCGGCGTCGACCCGTCGTACGGCTCGGTCTACCAGCACGCCACCGCGATCAAGGCCGACGCCATCAAGCTGCCGCTGACCGCCGACTACCGGCAGGACATGGGCACGCTCATCGAAGCCACCAACCGCAATGCCCGCGATCTCGGCTTCGTCTACTTGTGCAACCCGAACAACCCGACCGGCGTGGTCGTCTCGGCCAAGGACGTGCGCCAGCTCCTCGACAACATCCCGAAGGACATGCCGGTGCTGATCGACGAGGCCTACCACCACTACGTCGACGACCCGGCCTACGCCACCTCGATTCCCTACGTGAAGGAGGGCCGGCCGGTGATCGTCGCCCGCACCTTCTCGAAGATCGTCGGCCTGGCGGCGATGCGCCTCGGCTATGCGATCGCCCCGCGGGAGATCGTGCAGCGGATGCGGCCCTACGCCATGGGCAGCATCAACGTGCTGGTGAAGCACGGCGCCGCGGCGGCGCTGAACGACCCGGCCGCGACCGAGAAGGTCAAGCGGATGACTCTGCAGAACCGCAAGACCACCGCGGCGGCGCTGCTGGCCCACGGCTACGACGTGATTCCGTCGGAGACCAACTTCTTCATGGTCGGCATCGGCCGCGACGTGCAGCCGGTGATCGGCGAGTTCCGCGAGAAGGGCATCCTGGTCGGCCGGCCGTTCCCGCCGATGACGCAGCACCTGCGCGTGTCGGTCGGCACCGAGGAGGACATGGGCAAGTTCGTGGCCGCCTTCAAGCAGATCTTCCCGGCGCGCACCGCCACGTCGGCCCGCCCGTAGGGCCCGCCGTCCCGACGCCTCCGACGAGCACCAGCGCCGCCGCTGGTGCTCGTCGTGTTTTCGGCCTCATCCGCGCGTGGCCGTGGTCGCGCGCTTCGTCCAGGAGTACATGGCATGCGGCGCACGCTGGTAGGTTTCGGTCTGATGGCGGCGCTGACCAGCGCGTGGCCGGCGGCGCAGTCGCCGGCGCCGGGCGGCCCGGCGGGCATCGATCCGGCGCTGCTCACTCCGCTCGAGTGGCGGTCGATCGGTCCGCACCGTGCCAGCCGGACCCGCGCCGCCGTCGGTGTCGTGCAGCAGCCGCACACCTTCTACATCGGCGTCTCGAATGGCGGCGTGTGGCGGACCACCGACGCCGGCCGGACATGGCAGCCGATCTTCGATCGCGAGGCCACCGGCTCGATCGGCGCCATCGCCGTCGCGCCGTCCGAGCCGCGCGTGATCTACGTCGGCACCGGCGAGGCGCATCAGCGGCCCGACCTGTCGGTGGGCAACGGCGTCTATCGCTCGACCGATACCGGGCGCACCTGGACCCACCTGCCAGGCCTGCGCGACACCCAGCAGATCGCCGCGCTCATCGTCCATCCCACCGATCCGCGCCGGCTGTTCGTCGCCGCGCTCGGTCACCCCTATGGGCCCAACACCGAGCGCGGCGTCTTCCGCTCGACCGACGGCGGCGACAGCTTCGAGCGTGTGCTCTTCCGCGACGAGAACACCGGCGCCGCCGACGTCACCTTCGATCCTTCGAATCCCGACGTCCTGTACGCGTCGCTGTGGGAGGCCCGGCAGGGGCCGTGGGAGAACGGCGACTTCCGCGGACCGGGCAGCGGTCTCTTCAAGTCGGTGGACGGCGGGACGACGTGGCGGCCGCTGACCAAGGGCCTGCCCGACTGGGCCGACGGCGGCCTCGGCCGCATCGGCGTCACGGTGGCGCCGACGCTGCCGTCGCGGCTCTACGCGGTGGTCGAGGCGCGGCGCGGCGCCGGGATCTACCGCTCGGACGACGCCGGCGAGACGTGGTTTCAATCCAACGCCGATCCACGCGTCGTCGCCCGGCCCAGCGACGCCGCCGACATCCAGGTGCACCCGACCCGCCCTGACGAGGTCTACGTGCCGACCATCGTGGCGTGGAAGTCCACCGATGGCGGCCGCGCCTTCACCGCGTTTCGCGGCGCCCCCGGCGGCGACGACTACCAGGAGCTGTGGATCAACCCGCAGATGCCCGACGTGATGCTCATGTCGTCGGATCAGGGCGCGGTCATCACGCTCAACGGCGGCGAGACGTGGAGCAGCTGGTACAACCAGGCGACCGCCGCCTTCTACCATGTGTCCACCGACAACGCCTTCCCCTACCGGGTGTGCGGCGGACAGCAGGAGAGCGGTTCGGCGTGTGTGTCGAGCCGCGGCAACGACGGCCAGATCACCTTTCGTGAATGGCATCCGGTCGGCGTCGAGGAATACGGCTACGTCGCGCCGGATCCGCTCGATCCCGACATCGTCTACGGCGGCAAGGTGAGCCGCTACGACCGGCGCACCGGTCAGGTGCAGCAGGTCGGCCCACGGCCGCTGCGCGGTGACGACTACCGCGTCGTGCGGACGATGCCGGTGGTGTTTTCGCCGATCAACCCGCGCGCGCTCTACTTCGCCTCGAACGTCGTCTGGCGCACCCTCGACGGCGGCCAGCACTGGACCGCCATCAGCCCCGATCTGACCCGGCCGCAGTGGGACGTGCCGGCCAACGTCGGCATCTACCGCGGCTCGCCGGCGGCGGCGCCGACGCGGCGCGGTGTCGTCTACACGATCGCGCCCTCGCCGGTGGACGAGAGGACGGTGTGGGCCGGCACCGACGATGGCCTCATCCACGTCACGCACAACAGCGGTGCCAACTGGCGCGACGTCACGCCGCCGGCGCTGGGACCGTGGGCGAAGGTGTCGCTGATCGACGCGTCGCACACCGACCCGCGCGCCGCCTACGCGGCCGTCAACACCATCCGCCTCGACGACCTCACGCCGCACGTCTACCGCACCCGCGACGACGGCGCGACCTGGACGCGCATCTCCGCCGGCCTGCCCGCCGGCACCATCGTCAACGTGGTCCGCGAGGACCCGCGGCAGCGTGGGCTGCTGTTCGCCGGCACCGAGCAGACCGTCTACGTGTCGTTCGACGACGGCGACCACTGGCAGTCGCTGCGGAACAACCTGCCGGCGACGTCGATCCGCGATCTGGTCGTCAAGGACGACGACCTGGTCATCGGCACTCACGGCCGCTCGTTCTGGATCCTCGACGACATCACGCCGCTGCGCCAGATCGCCACCGGAGCCCTCGACCGCGGCCTGCACCTGTTCACGCCGGCCCCGGCCTGGCGGGTGCGCTGGAACATGAACACCGACACGCCGCTGCCGCCGGACGAACCGGCGGGACAGAACCCGCCCGACGGCGCCGTGCTGCACTATCGCCTGCCCGAGGCGGCCCGCGTCGAGGTCGAGATCCTGGATAGCCGCGGCGAGGTCATCCGCCGCCTGGCCAGCGACGACCCGCTGGAGCCCTTCGTCGCGGGCCGCAACACGCCGGACTACTGGCTGCGTCCGCACCGCGCGCTGCCGGCCAGCGCCGGGCTGCACCGCGTCGTGTGGGACTTGCGTCATGCGCCGCCGGCGGTGGCGTCGTTCTCGTATCCGATCGCGGCGATTCGCGGCGCCACGGCGCGCACGCCGCAGGGCACGTTGGTGCCGCCCGGCACCTACACCGTGCGGCTGCGGGCCGGCGGGGTCGAGCGGACGGCGCCGCTGGTGGTCCGGATGGACCCGCGGGTGAAGACGCCGCCGGCCGGCCTTCAGCTGCAGTACACGACGTCGCGGGCGATCAGTGCGGCGCTCGTCCGGCTGACGGCGGCACTGACCGAGGCGCGAACGTCGAGCGGAGCCGGACCGGCGTCGGCCGCGACCACCGCGCTGGCGCGGCTCCAGGGCCAGGCGACGCAGCTGCTCGGGCTGGTCGATGGGGCCGACCTGCCGCCGACGCCGCAGGTGCTGGCGGCATGGACAGAGGTGTCGGCCGCCGTCGATGCCGCGCTCGTGCCGGGGCGGCGCCAGCCATGACGCCGATGCCGACGCTGGCGAGAGCCAGAGTCCTGCGATGCCGCGGTGAGGTTCTGCGTTACTGCGCGCCGGGCACCGGGGCGGGGAAGGCCGGCTGGGCCGGCATCGGGCCCATCAGCTGGGTCAGCAGGTCCTGACGGACGGCGATCTTGAGCGACGTCTTGGCCTTGGCCATGTAGGCGGCGAAGAAGCGGTCGCGCTGCTGGTTGACGAGCTCCTGGCGCAGCGCGTCGCGCCCCTCGGCGATCTGCGCGTCGGTGACGTCGGCGCGTTCGGCGACGCGGGCGATGACCGTCCCGTTCGGCGTGGTGACCGGCGCGGTGACGCCGCCCGCCGGCAGCGCGAAGGCCGCGGTCTCGATCTCGGGGTTGACGCCGATGTCGGGCAGCGCGGCGCCGCGCGCCACCAGTTCGGTCGGCTTGGCCTCGAACCCGGCGCGCTTGGCGGCGGCGGCGAAGTCGGTGGCCTTCTTCAGGTCGTCGGCGATCGCCGCGGCCCGCGTCGTCATCAGCTCGGCGGCCTTGTCGCGCACCGCGTCCTCGCGGACTCGATCGGCCACTTCGGACAGCGGCGGCAGGTAGGAGTCCTGCTTGCCGGCGGGGGTGGCGAAGACCCAGCCGCGGGTGACGCGCAGGACCGGCGTCACCTCGCCGTCCTTCATCGAGAACGCGCGCGACGCCAGGTCGGGCGAGGCGCCGAGATCGCCAATCGGCTCGTCGCGCAGGAACAGCGGCGATTCCACCACGGTGAGGCCGCGCTCCTTGGCCACGCGGTCGAGGTCGGCGGCGGTCTTGATCGACGGCTCCATGGCCTTGGCGTCCTGCTCGGCCTGCTGCTGGGCCTTCTGCCACTTCAGCTGGTCGACGATTTCGGGCGTCACCTCGGCCAGCGGCCGCGTCGTCTCCGGCTGGCTGTCGATCGCCTTGATGATGTGGAAGCCGAACGGCGTCTTGATCACGTCGCTGACGTCACCGGACTTCAAGGCGAAGGCCGCCTGCTCGAACTCCGGCACCATCTGGCCGCGGCCGAAGTAGTTGAGGTCGCCGCCGTTGGCGGCCGAGCCCTCGTCCTCGGAGTTGGCCTTGGCCAACGCCGCGAAGTCGGCGCCGCCCCGGGCCTGCTTGAGCAGCTCGTCGGCCTTGGCCCGTACGGCCGCCTCGTCCTTGCCTTCGGTCTTCAGCAGGATGTGGCTGGCCCGGACCCGGCCCTCGCTGGTGTATTGCGCCTTGTTCTGGTCGTAGAAGGCCTGGATGTCGGCCGGTGGCACTTCGACGCGCTCGCGCACCTTGTCGACTTCGACCAGGGCGTAGCGCACCTTGCGCTTCTCGCCGATGCGGTAGGTTTCCTTGTTGGCGTCGAAGCGGGCCTGCACGTCGGCGGCGGTCACCGCCACCTGGTTGCGGAACCCGTCGGCGGTGAGCGTGACCAGGTCCAGCTTGACCTTCTCGTTGCGGCGCTTGAACTCGGCGGCGACATCGGCGTCGGGCACCGACATCCAGCCGGTGACCGACGTGCGCAGCTTCTCCTGCAGGATGGCGCTGCGCAGCTGGTCCTCGAACTCGCGGGTCGACAGCGGCACCGGCTGGCTCGAGAGCAGCTGCCGGTAACGCGTCTCGCCGATGAACACGCCGTTCTCCATGAACGCCGGCAGCGACAGGATGCGCTGGCGCACCTCGACGTCGCTCACGCGCAAGTTCTGGCGCCGGGCTTCCACGGCCACCGCCTGCTCGTCGACCAGGGACTGCAGAATCTGCTGGTCGATGCCGAGCTGGCGCAGCATCGGCTCGCTGATCTGGCCGCCGTAGGCCTGCCGGTAGGCCTGCAGCTGCGCGGTGTAGCGACGCTGGAACTGTCCGACCGTGATGGCCTCGCCGTCGACGTCGGCAAGCACCTGGTCGGGCGATACGCCGGCGGTGGTGGCGCCGTTGTTCGGCACGAAGAAGAAGGCGAACGTCAGGATGACGAGCGCGAGGCTCCACTTGAGCCAGCCCTTGTGCCGCCGCATCCGATCGAGCATCGTCATTGGTCTGTGTCCTTGAACCCCTCATCCTAACAAGGTCCTCGCTGAATCCCCAAGCCGGACGCGCGGCCGCTGGTTTTGCGTGCCGTCGCGCGCAAGGACGGCCGAATCGCTGTGGTATAGTCGGCGCTCGAGAGAACCCGCCGGATCGGGCGCGAATTTGCCCCTGACTCTCCCCAGTCACGGCTGAAGCCCATGCCATCTGCAGCGGCTGCCCGCCCCGACCTCGCCACCCGACTGCGTGCCGCCCAGCGTTCGCTGAAGGTGCGTCTCAGCCGGCCCGACGTCCAGCTCGCGCTCATGCGATCGGCGCACGAGACGCTCGACCCGGAAGCCATCGGCGAACTGGTCGCGACCCACGCCTCGGCGTGGCTGCGGGCGTCGGCGCTGGCCGTCTACGCCGTCGACATGGACGGCCAGGTCGGGTTGATGGCCGCGCGCGAGATGATGGCGTCGCTGTCGGCGCCGGCCGCGGCCGTGGGCCGCTGGGTGCTGTCTCATGGCCGCGAGTTCGCCAGCGCCGACCTGCGTCACGACCTGCGGGTGCGCGGTGCCGCCGGCGCCGTCTTCGGCGTGCCGCTGCGCTGCCGGGGCCGGGTGGTGGCGGCCCTGGTCCTCATCGATCGGGCCGTCGCGGCCGCGGAGCCACGACTCGCCCCGGCCGTCGTCGACGCGCTGGCCGAGGTCCTCGAAGGGCCGGCCCTGGCCCTCGACAACGCCCTGGCCATCCGCCGGGCCGAGGCCCTGTCGGTGACCGACGACCTCACCCAGCTCTACAACTCCCGCTATCTGAATCAGGTGCTGCGGCGCGAAGCCAAGCGGGCGTCGCGCAGTGGCCGGCCGCTCTCGCTGCTGTTCATCGATCTCGACGGCTTCAAGCGGGTGAACGACTCATTCGGCCACCTGGCCGGCAGCCGGGCGCTGGTCGAGGCGGCCGGGGTGATCCGCGGATCGGCCCGTGAAACCGACGTCGTCGCCCGCTTCGGCGGCGACGAATTCGCCATCGTCCTGCCCGACACCGGCACCGAGGGGGCCCTCGGCGTCGGCGACCGGGTGCGCGACCGGGTGCGTCAGTTCGTCTTCCTGGCCGCCGACGGCCTCGACGTCCGGCTCACCGTGTCGGTCGGCGTCGCCACCCTGCCCGATGTCGCGACGTCGGCCGAAGAACTGGTCCGCGCCGCCGACATCGCCATGTACCGGGTCAAGGAATCGGGCAAAGACGGCGTCTTCGTCGCCAACCCCTGACGATTCTTTCCGCGCAGATGTGTTCCGCCCTGGGACATCGTCCGATATCCTAGATCGTCGCGCCTCGCCCTCGAGTGCCTCGTCGACGTCGCCGTACTGCGCCAATACGTGCACCTTGGACTGGAATCAGGAGCCCGATACGTGGGACTTGGGTCGCTCTTCTCCGCCTTCTCCACCGACCTTGCCATCGACCTCGGCACGGCCAACACCTGCGTCTACGCCAAGGGGAAGGGCATCGTCGTCAACGAGCCTTCGATCGTGGCGGTCAACAAGCTGAATGGCCGCGTCGAAGCCGTCGGCCGTGAAGCCAAGGAGATGCTCGGCCGTACGCCCGGCAACATCGTGGCGATCAAGCCGATGAAGGACGGTGTCATCGCCGACTTCGACGTCACCGAGAAGATGCTGACCTACTTCATCAAGAAGGCCCACAACGGAACGGTGTGGGTGCGGCCGCGCATCGTCATCGGCGTGCCCTCCGAGATCACCCAGGTGGAGAAGCGCGCGGTCAAGGACAGCGCCTACCGCGCCAAGGCCAGCGAAGTGCACCTGGTCGAGGAAGCGATGGCCGCGGCGATCGGCGCCGGCCTGCCGATCGAGGAGCCGTCCGGCAACATGGTGGTCGACATCGGCGGCGGCACCACCGACATCGCCGTCATCTCGCTGGCCGGCATCGTCTACAGCAAGGCGGTGCGGGTCGCCGGCAACGAGATGGACGAGGCGATCATCCACTACATCAAGAAGACCTACAACCTGCTGATCGGCGAACGCACCGCCGAAGCGATCAAGATCGAGGTCGGGTCGGCCTTTCCGCTCGAAGAGACGACGACCATGGAGATCAAGGGCCGGCACCTCATCGAGGGCGTGCCCAAGACGATCACCATCACCGACGAGGAAATCCGCCTGGCGCTGGCCGAGACCGTGAACGTCATCGTCGACGCGGTGCGTGTCGCGCTCGAGCGCACGCCGCCGGAACTGTCCGCGGACATCGTCGACCGCGGCATCGTGCTCACCGGCGGCGGGTCGATGCTGCGCAATCTCGACAAGCGCCTGCGCGAGGAGACCGGCCTGCCGGTGACCAACGCCGAGGACCCGCTCTCGTCGGTGGTGCTCGGCGCCGGGAAGATGCTGTCGAACTTCGACCTGTTGCGGAAGATCGCCATCGACTGAGTCGATCCCTGGTCGCTCGTCCCTAGTCCCTCGTCCCTGAACCAGCGACCGAAGGTCGCGCACCCTGATGGCAGTCGCGGACATCCAGCACCGGCCCGGCCTCCTGCTCGGCGCCGCCGTGGCCCTGCACGTGGCCCTCATCTCGCTGCAGGTCACCACGCAGGCCGGAGTCACCGTGTTCCATGCAGTGGTCTTCGGCGGCGTCGCCGAGGCGCAACGCGGCGCGTCGGGCGCCACCGGCAGCGTGCAGTCGCTGTGGGACGGCTACCTCGACCTCCGGCGCGTGCGGGGCGACAACGATGCCCTGCGCCGTGAGGTCGGCGACCTGCGGATCGCCCTGCAGCAGGAGCGCGTCGCGGCCGAACGCGCCGAGGCGCTGCGCCGCCTGCTCGAGTTCCGCGCGCGCACGCCGCTCGCCACGACCGGCGCCGAGGTCATCGGCACCGGCGCCAGCCCCGAGTTCCGCACCATCACCATCGACAAGGGCAGCGGCGACGGCCTGGTCGCCAACCTGGCGGTGCTGGCGCCGGGCGGCATCGTCGGCCGCATCACGCTGCCGAGTGCCCGGGCGTCACTGGTCCAGTTGCTGGTCGACCGCAACGCCGCCGCCGGCGCGCTGGTCGAGCGCACCCGCGTCCAGGGCATCGTCGTCGGCGTCGGCGACGGCACGCTCAGGATGGACTTCGTCGCCGCCACCGGCGATGTCGTCGCCGGCGATCTCGTGGTCACCTCGGGCATCGACGGCCTTTATCCCAAGGGCTTCGCCATCGGCACGGTCGAGCGGGTCGAGCGCGGCGACGGCCTCTATCACGTCATCAGCGTGCGGCCGGCGGTGGACGTCGCGCGCCTCGAGGAAGTGCTGGTGGTGCTGACCGCGCCGCCCGCCGAGACCCAGCCGTGAGACTGCTCGGCGTGGTTGCGGCGCTGGCCGTGGCCCTGGTGGTGCAGACCAGCCTGCCGGGGGCGGCGCCGGTCGACCTGGTGCTGGTGGTGGTGGTCGCCGCGGCCCTGGCGTTCGGCCCGGTGACCGGACTGGTCGCCGGCACGGTCGGCGGGCTGGTCCAGGACGCTCTGTCGTCCGGCATCCTGGGCATGGGCGGGCTCGCCAAGACCATCGTCGGCTTCGCCGCCGGCCACTTCGCCACCCAGTTCATCGTGACCGCGCTGGTGCCCCGGCTGCTGGTCTTCGCGGCCGCCACTGCCGCCCACGCCGCCCTGTTCATGGGCCTCTACACCCTGCTCGGTCTCCGGTCGTTCCCGGATCCGGTCACCGCTGTGGCGACCCAGGCGGTGGCCAACGCCGTGATCGGCGTGGTCGGGGTGCGGGCCGTCGACGCCATCCCCCGCATGATCGAACGCCGCCGGGCGAATCGGGGGATGCGGGTGAAGCGCTGACCGCCGATAATGTGAGAGACAAGGCGTAACTATGCGCATCAACAGCATGTCCGTCGTCGAGGACCGCCGCCGCCTGCAGGCGCGGGTCGTCATGCTGCGCGCGGCCGTCGTCACCATCTTCGCGCTGCTCCTCGGCGGCTTCTGGTACTTCCAGATCTTCCAGCACGCCAAGTTCCGCGAGATGGCCGAGAACAACCACCAGCGGACGCTGCCGCTGCGGGCGCCGCGCGGGGTGATCTTCGACCGCCACGGCGAGGTCCTGGTCGAGAACCGCGCCTCGTTCAACATCTCGATCATGCGCGAGCATTCGCGCGACCTCGACCGCACCGTGCGGCTGCTGGCCCAGGTGGTCGGCCGCGACGAGCAGGACCTGCGCGAGATCGTCGAACGGCATCGTCGTGAGCCCTCGTACCGTCCGATCGTGATGGTGCAGGACGCCTCGCTGGCCCAGGTGGCAGCGGTCACGGCCCGGCGCCTCGACTTCGAGCTGCCCGACGTCGTCGTCCAGGAAGTGCCGACCCGTCGTTATCCGGCGCAGGCGCTCGGCGCACATCTGCTCGGCTACGTCGGCGAAGCCAACGAACAGCAGATGGGCGACGCCGGCGTGCCGTCGGGCACGGTGATCGGCCAGTCGGGCCTCGAACGTACCTATAACAAGGTGTTGATGGGCGCCGACGGCGCCCGCCGCGTCGTCGTCAACAGCGTCGGCCGCGAGATCCGCACGCTCGATGAGGAGAAGCCGTCTGAAGGCCGGCGCGTGCAGTTGACGCTCGACGCCTCGCTGCAGCGCGCCGCCGAGGAGGGCTTCAAGGTCACCGGCTACTGGGGCTCGGCCGTGGTGCTCGATCCGCGCTCCGGCGACGTCCTGACGCTGGTCAGCCTGCCGGCCTACGATCCGAACGCATTTGCGTCCGGCATCGATCGCGCCACCTGGCAGGCCCTGAATACCGACGCGCTGCGGCCGCTGCAGAACCGGGCCATCCAGGGCCGCTACTCGCCCGGCTCGACGTTCAAGGTGGTGATGGCGACGGCCGCGCTCGAAGAAGGCGTCATCACGCCGGAGACCAAGATCTACTGCGCCGGCGGCGGCACCTTCTACGGCCGCTTCTTCCAGTGCCTCGGCCAGCACGGCTGGATGGACGTGCGCCACGCGCTCGAGAAGTCCTGCAATACCTTCTTCTACACGGTCGGCAATCAGCTCGGCGTCGACAAGATCCACGACTGGTCGCAGAAGCTGGGCCTGGCGGCGAAGTCGGGCGTCGACCTGCCCAACGAGGTCGAGAGCATCGTGCCGTCGACCGAATGGAAGAAGCAGCGCACGGGCGAGCGCTGGTATCCGGGCGAGACCATCTCGGTGGCCATCGGCCAGGGCCAGGTGTCGGTGACGCCGATGTCGATGGCGGTGATGATGGCGTCGGTGGCCCAGGGCGCCCGGGTCGTGCCGCGGCTCGTCAGGGCCACCTCGGACGGCGGCGCGTGGGAACAGGTACCGGCCCCCAGCGCCGCCGCGCCGGTCACGCTCCGGCCCGAGACGGTCTCGGCCGTGCACGACGGCCTGTGGATGGCGGTGAACGGCGCCGGCACGGCGGTGCGCGCCAGGATCGCCGGGCGCGACGTCGCCGGCAAGACCGGCACGGCGCAGGTCATCTCCCTGCAGGGACGCCTGCGGGCGCGCGGCAGCGGCAAGGACCTGCGCGATCACGGCTGGTTCGTGTTCATGGTGCCGAAGGACAACCCCGAACTGGCCGGGGTGATCTTCGCCGAGCACTCCGAGCACGGCTATCTGGCGGCGCCGATCGCGCGTCACGTCATCGAAACCTATTACGCGCGGAAGGAAGGCCGGCCGTTACCGGTCATGCCGGCCGTGCCCGGCACGCCCGGTTACGTCGTGCCCGTGGCGCCGACCCGCACCGCGGTGGCCGCCGGCGGCGGCGCCGGCGGCGCCGGACAGCACTGACCGTGTTCGAACGCCGGCTCTCGTCCCATCTCGACTGGCCGCTGCTGGTGGCGGTCCTGGCCCTGACGGCCCTCGGCGTGGTGATGATCTACAGCACCACCGGCGGCGCCAGCCGCGAGTACTGGACCCAGGTCTACGCCATCGGGCTCGGGCTGGTCGCGATGGTGGCGTGCTTGGCGGTGGACTACCGCTCGCTGGTCGACAAGGCGCACTGGGTCTACCTGGCGCTGCTCGTCGCGCTGCTCGGGGTGCTGCTCTTCGGCGCGGTGCGCGGCGGGTCACGGCGCTGGCTCGATCTCGGCGCCTTCAACCTGCAGCCGTCGGAGTTCGTGAAGGCCGGTGTCGCCCTGGTGCTCGCCAAGCTGCTCGGTGAAAGCCGCCGGACCGAACTGTCGAACCATGACCTCTTCCTGGCGACGGTGCTCACCCTGGTGCCGCTGGTGCTCATCGCCCGGCAGCCCGACCTCGGCACCGCGGTCACCCTGTTGCCGGTCCTGGGCGCGATCGTGTTCGTGGCCGGGATGTCGACCCGCTACCTGGTGATCGGCGCTCTGGTCGCGCTGGTGCTGGCGCCGATTGCCTGGACCTTCGCGCTCGAGGACTACCAGAAATCCCGCATCGTCACCTTCCTCGACCCGGAACAGGACCCGCGCGGCGCCGGCTACCAGCAGATCCAGGCGCGCATCACCGTCGGCTCGGGCGGGGTGATGGGCAAAGGCTTCATGGAGGGGACGCAGGGCCAGCTGCGGTTCCTGCCGGTGGCCCACAACGACTTCATCTTCTCGGTGCTGGCCGAGGAGCAGGGCTTCGCCGGCGTGGTGGTGGCCCTGGCGCTCTACCTGTTCGTCATCATGCGGTCGCTCGACGCCGCCCGGCTGTCGAAGGACCGCGTCGGCGTGTTCCTGGTGCTCGGCGTCCTGGCCAGCTTCACGTTCCAGGTCGTCTACAACATCACCATGTCGGCCGGCCTGGCGCCGGTCAAGGGGCTCACCCTGCCGCTCATGAGCTACGGCGGGTCCTCCATGATCGCGACCCTGGCCGGCTTCGGCCTCATTCTCGGCGTCAAGATGCGCCGCTTCACGAATTGATCGGATACCGATACCGATGACCAAGGAAATGATCATCTCGACCAACGGCCACGAGACCCGCGTGGCCATTCTCGAGGACGACCTGCTCGCCGAGGTCTTCGTCGAGCGCGAGCGCAATCGCGGCGTGGTCGGCAACGTCTACAAGGGCCGGGTGTCGAAGGTGCTGCCGGGCATGCAGTCGGCGTTCGTCGACCTCGGACTCGAGCGCGACGGGTTCCTCTATGTCTCCGACGTCGTCAACACGATGGAGGAGTTCGAGCGGCTGAGCGGCGATGACGAGGACGACGAGCCGGCGGTCCCGGCCACCGGCGCGGTCGGCAGCGGCGCGGCCGACGTCGCCGCCGAGAGCGCTCCGGCGGCCAATGGCGGCGGCCGCGGGCGCGGCCGTGGCCGCGGCGATCGCGGCGAGCGGGAGAAGGGCCCCGAGGCGAAGATCGAGGAACTGGTCAAGGAAGGCCAGGACATCATCGTGCAGGTGGCCAAGGAGCCGCTCGGCACCAAGGGCGCGCGGCTCACCTCGCATGTCACCATGCCCGGCCGCTTCCTGGTGTTCATGCCGACCGTCGACCACGTCGGCGTGTCGCGCAAGATCTCGACGCGCGAAGAGCGCAACCGCCTGCGCGGCATCGTCAAGGAGTTTCGCGATCAGCACCACTTCGGCGGCGGCGTGATCATCCGCACCGCGGCCGAGGGCCGGCCGAAAGAGGACATCGTCTCGGACCTGCAGTACTTCCACCGCGTGTGGACCGAGATGCGCCAGAAGTCGGAGTCGAGCCGGGCGCCGGCGGTGGTGTTCCGCGAAGCCAGTCTGGTCGCCAAGCTGCTGCGCGACCTGCTGACCGACGACTACACCGCCATCCGCATCGACGACCCGCGCGAACACGCCCGTATCGTCGAACTGCTCGACCGGATCATGCCGGCGATGGCCCCGCGGGTGAGGCTGCACGACAAGCCGTTCCCGATCTTCGAGGAATACGGCGTGCAGGCCGAACTCGACAAGGCCCTGAAGAGCAAGGTCTGGCTGAAGTCGGGCGGCTCGATCGTCATCAACCAGACCGAGGCGCTGGTGGCGATCGACGTCAACACCGGCCGCTACGTCGGCAAGAAGACCGCGGGACGGCTCGAGGACACGATCATCAAGACCAACCTCGAGGCGGCCAAGGAGATCGTGCGTCAGATCCGGCTGCGCGACCTGGGCGGCATCATCGTCCTCGACTTCATCGACATGGAGGAGAAGAAGAACCGCCAGAAGGTGTTCCAGGCGGTGGAGCAGGAGCTGCGCCGCGATCGCTCGCCGTCGAAGGCGCTGCAGGTGTCCGACTTCGGCCTGGTCATCGTCACCCGCAAGCGCGTCAAGCAGAGCCTCGAGCGCACGCTGACCGAGCCGTGCCCGTACTGCTCGGGCACCGGCACCATCAAGTCGAGCTCGACGGTGTGCTACGAGATCCTGACCGAGGTGAAGAAGGTCGGCCCGGACCTCGACGGCCTCGGCGTGCTGCTGCGCGTCAACCCCGACATCGCCCGGGCGCTGAAGGACGAGGAGCGCGCCGTGCTGCGCGACCTGAAGCAGACGCTCGGCAAGGACATCATCGTCAAGGCCGACGTCCAGCTGCACCACGAGCAGTTCGACGTCATGTCGATTGGCGGATAGGGACGCTGTAGGGACTAGGGACCAGGGGATCGCGGTACACGATGAGGGCCCGGGGGCAACGCCCACCGGGCCCTTTCCTTTCCCTGGTCCGCGGTCCCAGCGAGCGTCAGAACCGGAAGATCGCCGAGATGCGGAACTGCCGCGGCGTCTGGAACGAGCCGCGCGCCGTGGCCTTGCCGAAGTTGTCGACCGCGGTCTGGCAGGCGGCGTTGGCGGTCGAGCCGCAGAACGCCGTGTTGTTGTTCGCGATCTTCTCCTCGCGGTTGGTGACGTTGAAGATCTCGCCCTTGACGCCGACCTGCGTCGTCGACGGGCCGCGCCAGGTCAGCTCGATCGAGTTGTCGATGAACCACTGCAATCCGTCGAGCTGATCCGTGCCGCGCTCGTTGTAGAAGTAGGTCGCGGTCGGCCCGGCATTGGTCTGGGTGCCGGGCAGCAGCACGTTCACGGCCCGTACCTTCTCGTAGCGGCGCTTCGAGAGGGCCTCGCCGAGAGCGCCGAGCGACAGGGTGATTGGCCCGAACGGACGAACGTAGCCGCCGTAGAACTTGAAGTTGTGCGGGCGGTCGTAGATTGGCCGGCCGGTCTTGTTGGCGCCGTCCTGCACTTCGCTGCAGGGAAGCACGCCGTTGGTGCCGATGGTCGAATCCAGCGTCGTGCGGCACTGGGCGTCGATGTAGTCGCCCAGCGTCGTGAACGTCGGCTCGAAGTGGTTGCCGGTGGTGCGCGAGAAGGTGTAGCTGGCCTGGGCGTTCCAGTTCGACGAGAAGCGCTTCTCGACGCTGGCGATCACACCGCGATAGGCGCGTTCGGCCGGGCCGTAGTTCACCACCTGCCGGTTGACCGAGCCGTCGGCGTTGAAGGTGCGGATGTCGTCGATGAGGTCGCTCCACTTGCGGCCGACGAAGCGCAGGCCGGCGGCGAAGTTGCGGCCGATCTGCCGCTGCGCGCCGACCGTCACCTCGTCGAGGTACGACGGCTTCAGGTCCTCGTTGGGCCGGAAGGTCGAACCGCCGACGCGGACGCTGTTCTGGAACACGTAGGTCGAGCCGTTCCACACAAAGTTGTCGTAGTCGGCCTGCTGAGGCACGCCGGCGAAGCCGTCCGAGAAGCTTTGGATGATGCCGGTGTAGAACCGGCCGTAGCTGGCGGTGGCGATGGTCTTGCCGTCGCCGCTGATGTCGAAGCTGGCCGACAGCCGCGGCGCCACGACGAAGGTGTCGACAGTGTCGGCGCCGAGGTCGCTCGACCCGGTCTGCTTCTCGCCGCGGAGTCCGGCTTCGACGAAGATCCGGCGGGTCACGTCGAACTTGTCGCGCAGATAGAAGGCGTAGTTACGGCCTTTGGACGTCGATGCGCCCGACAGGTAGTCCTGACGGAACAGCGGCACGAGGGTGCCGGCCGCCTGGTTGAACGACTCGGCGATGAAGCGCTGGCTGTTCGGGTAGTTGAACAGCGACCCCGACTCCACCGTCTGGAAATCGAAGCCGGCCTTCACGCTGTGGGTGCGCCAGCCGGTGTTGAAGAACCAGGTGCTGGCGAGGTTGGCCTGCGTGCGCGGCCGGTCGACGAAGCCGTCGAAGGTGGCGCCGTTGTAGTTGCGGTTGTCGGCCTGCGACAGCACCGGCGCGTTCGAGCCGATCCGGCCGCTCTCGAAGGTGGTGACGTCGATCAGGCTGCTGTAGGTGCCGACGGCGGCTTCCACCGCCCAGTTGCCGCGGATGACGCCGTTCCACTGCGCCGCCCACGAATCCGAACTCTGGTTCTGGGCGGTCAAGGCTTCGAGTTCACCGGCCGGCTGCGTGCCCCAGTAGTCGATGACGAAGCCGTCGGTCGGCGAGCGGAAGTACTTCACCCACACCTGGTGGCCGGCGGCGAGCTGGACCGTGCCGCGGAGGTTGAGGAACTTGTTCTCGGTGGACTGCTGGTAGTCCTCGGGGATCGGCCCGACGGTCTGGCGTCGCGGCGTGGTGTTGGTGGCGTACTCGTAGGCGCCGAAGAACCACGCGCGGTCGCGCCACAGCGGGCCGCCGCCGGTGAACGTATAGGTCGGGTTGACCTGGTCGAAGATCACCCGCGCCAGCGACGCGTTGGTGGTCTCGCTGGTGGTCGAGTTCTGCTTGTCCCAGTTGTCGTTGATGGCGATGTACTTGGCCGATCCTTCGAAGCGGTTGGTGCCCGACTTGGTGATGACGTTGACGATCGCGCCCTGGGCCCGGCCGTATTCCACCGAGACCGCCGAGGTCGACACCGACACTTCCTGGATCGCCTCGAAGTTGAGGTTGGCGCCGAAGGTGCCGGTGGTCGGGTCGGTGGTGTCGATCGAATCCATCACGTACAGGTTGCCGCCCTGCGGCGAGCCGAGCGCGTTGACGTTCGAGTTGCCGGTCTGCTGCGTGCCGCCGACGACGCCCGGCGAGGCGATGACCAGCGACTGGTAGCTGCGGCCGACCGGCAGGCGCTCGAACTCCTCGCGCCGGACCCGCAGGTTGGACGTGACGTTGGTCAGGTCGACGATCGGCGTCTCACCGGTGACGGTGACGCTGTCGGTGAGGCCGCCGACCTTGAGGCTGAACGGCACCGTCGTCGTCTTCTCGGTCTCGACGAGGTTGTCGGTCTGGCGCAGTGGCGCGAAGCCGGCCAGGTTGGCCTCGATCGTGTAGTTGCCGATCGAGACGGCCGCGAACACGTAGCGGCCGTTCTCGTCGCTGGTCGTGGAGCGCACGAACCCGCGTTCCTGGCTGGTGATCGTCACGGTCACACCCGGCAGCACCGCGCCGGATGCGTCCTCCACCACGCCGGCGATGGTGCCGGTCTGGGCTGGCTGGGCCAGGGCTGGCGCCGCGAAGGCGGCCGACAACAGGGCCATCAGGCAGAGCGAAGTCAGTCGGAACATGGTCGGTCTCCCACCAGAAAGGCGCCGTTGGTCCCGGCGTTCCAATGCAACCCAAAGAAAATTAGACCCTCGGAGAGGCATGTTCGTCCCCGAAAGGCGGTGCTCATCCCTGGGTATCGGCACGAAAGCGTGCAACGGGAGCGGCAGGTGGGACTGTCGCTCTACGGATGAGCTCGAGACCTACGGCAGATGGCGCGCGATGACGTCGCTCAGCACACGGCGGCACACGGCGCAGAACCTCGCCAGGTTCCGGGTGAACATCACGCAGTCCACCTCCGGCCGGTAGTAGGCGCCGGCGTCGTAATACGCCCCCTGGAAGGCGCCGACCTGGCCGCTGTGGGGCTCGAACGTGCGGGTGGTGAAGGCCAGCTCGTCCCGGAACAGGGCGTCCATCTCGGCCTCGGGCCGCCGGTCGGTCCGAAGCTTGGCCCGCCGGGCTTGGGCCGGACGCTGGTAGGCCTCGAACGCCTCTTTCGGCCACTTCGTCGGGAGGGCAGTGCCCGGGGTCACCAGGTCGGCCCACTTGAGGCGCGAGCCGGGCAACAGGGCGGTGACGTTGGGCTCCCAGGGCTCGACGACCGTGGCCGGCGTCGCATACGCCACCGGCGACGTGTAGTACTCGTCCGCCAACGCCGCGAAGTGATGCGCGAACTCGTGGACGAACAGGTACCTCGGCCCAGGCGCTGTCGACGGCCGCGGTCGAGTAGACGTTGTAGAGCCCGCCGCCGCCGTAGGTGGCGCTGTTGACCAGGATGGTCACGAACTCGTACGGCGCCCAGGCGGCGACGTCGCGGAAGGCGCGGTTCTGATAGGTGAGGACGTAGCGTTCCGAGCCGAAGATGTCGTAGGTGGCGCCGACGGCGGTGCGCCGCTGGACGTCGGCCGACGGCCGGGCGACGCCGGCCGCGGCGGCCGGCGCGCAGATGCCCCACACGTTGAAATCGCGGCGGCGCTCGCGGAAAGGCTCACGGGCGAAGAGCGCGTTGGCCATCCGGGTGGCGTCGGCGCGGAACTTGGTGTCGCACTGCGCGGCGGTGTAGCCATCGCCGAGCAGCAGCAGATCCACGGCCCGCTCCGGGTCGCCGTGCTTCTCCACCTCGATGAGCGATTGCGGCGGCGGCGCGGCGCGATTGACGAACAGGCCTCGCGGATCGACTCGGGTGCGCCACACCTCGCCGAACGCCTGGCTGGCGTCGCGGCGGAACACCACGACGTCGACCGGCGCCTCGGGCGCGGGGAAGCGGAACGACTCGTGGAACGTGCGGTAGGCGGTGGCCGCTTCGGCGGTGGTGACCCACTCGGCGAAGATCGGCCCGTAACCGCGCGAGAAGATCACCCGCCCGCCCGGCTCGCGGACTTCGTAGCGGTAGCTGCCGTAGCCGGTGGTGTCGAGATGGCCGCCGGGGTGTCCTGGCCACGGCAGGGGTTCGACGACCACCTCGTCCACCGCGAACACCTCGGTGCCGCGGCCGCCGGTGTGGAACACGTCGAGGCGCCACGTCGGGGCGGCGTCGGCGGGTGCGACTGCGGCGGCGAGCGATAGCAGAACGGCAGCGATCACGATGCGCATCGGCGAGCCCTCTCAAATGTAGGGCAGAACTTTAGTTCTGCCTGGAGGCCAGGCGCACCACAAACGTAGCAGCGCTCAGTGTTCCTCCGGGCGGCTCTGAAGAGCCGCCCTACGTGAGACGAGGACACGCGGCTACTGCCGGCCGATCGTCACCGACCCGCTGAAGCTGCGTACCAGGAGCTCGGCGGCGCCGTCGCCGACGACGCCGCGGATGGCCCGCGACGCCCCGCGTGAGCTCCGGGTGCTGCGCAGCGTGACCGGGAAATCCGAGGTCAGGCGTCCGCTGAAGCTGTCGGCGGTCAGGTCGAAGCTGGCCCCGGCCGGCAGCCGCAGCCGCACGTCGCCGGAATGCGACGTGAACTCGAAGCGCCCGCCGGCGGCGATCGGGCCGGCGAACTCGACCCCGCCGCTCACTGACTTTCCCAGCACCCGTTGCGCGTCGACGCGCTCGAGCCGCACGGCGCCCGACACGGTGGCGGCGTCGAGTCCGCGCGCCCGCAGATCCGCGGCCACGACCGAGCCGCTCACCGTGCCGAGCGTCATCGTCCCGGCGCTCGCCGACTGACGGACGGTCACCGTTCCCGACACGGTCTTGGCCAGCGTGAGGTTGGCCGCGCGCGTCACCTCGACGTCGCCGCTCACCGTCTCGAGCCTGGACTCGCCGTCGAGCCCGGTCAGTCCGACGCTGCCCGACACCGACCGCGCCACCACGGCGGCGTCCCGCGGGGCGGTCACCGTGATGTCGATGCTGTCGTTGCCGCGGTTCGCCCGCGTTCCGGTGACGCGGACGACGACCCGGTTGCCGACCTGGCGCATCTCGAGCCGCAGCGCCTCGCCGCGGCTGCGGCCGCGCCGCACGCTCTCGACGACGACGCTGTCGCCGGCGCCGGCGGCGACGCGCACCTCGCCGGCGATGTTCGAGACATCGACGGCGCTGCCGGCGGTCACCGGGAACACGCGCCGCTCGCGGCTGCTCTGCACGTCGGCCGCCGGCAGCGCCGTGCCGGCGCGCGTGCCCTGGCGATCCCCGGCGGAGGCGACACCAGCCGTCGCGATGACGAAGGCGATCAGCAGCCAGGAGGTGAGGAGTCGGTTGCGCACGGCGGTCAGTCCTGGGAACGGGAGGCCGGGAGGTCGAGCACGCGCTCGGCGTCGATGAGCGACACCGTCTGCTCGAGCAGCGCCACCTTGCCGTCGAGCGCGTCGAACAATCCACGCCGGGCCAGTTCGTCGTCGGGTTGCGCGGCAAGTGCGGCGCGGGTATCGCGAATCGCGCCGTCGAGGGCGTGCAGGTTGGCCTGGAGCACGCGGGCGACGTCGGCAGGCAGGGCCGGGTCGTCGGTGCGCGCCAGGCGCTCGAGTCCGGCGATCGCCCGCAGGTAGTGCGCTTCGGCGGCCTCGAGATCGGCCGCCACTTGCGCCACGGAATCGTCGGCCGGGGCCGGACGCCCGCCGCTGGCCAGCATGCCCAGCGCCGCGCCGACGGCGAGCAGCAGCGCCGCGGCCGCGGCCAGCCACGGCGTTCGCACATGGCGGCCCGCCGCCGCGGCTGCCGGTGGCGCGACCAGTCGCGGGGCCAGCCGAGTCCACACCGCGGGCGGTACGGCGAGTGGCGGCAAGGCGCCCGCCGCGGCGCGAATCGCCCACAGGTCCATGGCCAGCGCCCGGCACCGCGGGCACGCCGCCAGGTGGTCCCCGGCGCCGGCGGCGACCGCCGCGCGCTCGTCGTCCCACTCGGCCAGCCGCCGTTCGAACGCCGCGCATGCGAAGACGGTCATCGCGTGGCTCCAGAGCCCGCGGGCGCGGTCTGGGCGAGGAACGCCCGGATGCGCATCCGCGCCTTGTGCACCTGCGATTTGGAGGTGCCCTCCGAGATGCCGAGCGCGGCGCCGACCTCCAGGTGGCCGAGGCCTTCGACGTCGTGGAGGACGAACGCGGCCCGGCAGGCCGGTGGCAGCGTCTGAATCGCCCGTTCGAGGTCGAGGGCCGCCACCCGCCCGAGCGGCGGCGCGGCCGGCTCGATCGCGTCCGGCGCGTCGAGCGAGGTCGTGCGCTCCATCATCCGGGCATGCCGGCTGCGCAGCACGTCGAGACAGTGATTGGTGGCCATCCGGTACAGCCACGTGCCGAGCGACGACTCGCCGCGGAAGCCCGCCAGTTTGCGATGTGCCAGCAAGAAGATGTCCTGCACCAGATCCTCGGCGTCGTCCGCCCCGACCATCCGATAGGCGAGCGAATAGACACGCCCGGCGTGCCGGGCGTAAATCTCTTCGAACGCCGGCCCGTCGCCGGCCCGGCAGCGCGCCACCAGCGTGGCCTCGGCGTCGTCCACGACTCTGACAGCTTAGACGGCGGGCGGCGTGGAGACGTTTATCTACGCCGCGGCCAGCGCACCTGATCGAAGTGGCGCACGGCGGCGCGCGTCACCTCGAGCCCTTCGGCGGCCAGCAGGGCGCGCTTGGTCGCCAGGTCGCTGTAGCCGCCCAGGCGTCCGCCGGCGGCGATGACGCGGTGATAGGGCACGCCGGGGATCCGGGCCTGGGCCAGCACGTTGCCGGCGGCCCGGGCGGCGCCCGGGGCCCCGGCCATCGCCGCCACCTCGCCGTAGGTGCAGACCCGGCCGGGCGGAATCCGGGTCACCACTGCCAGCACCCGGCGCGCGAACCGATCAGCGGCCGAGGATGAGCCGGAGCCTGATGCTCGACCCGCCAAGGTCGTCCTCTCCGAACACCGCCGAGGCGCCGCCGGTGCCGATCGCGTCGCCGATGGAGGTCCAGACGACGTCGCCGGTGAGCGCGATCCAGCGCCCCACGCGCACCTCGGTCCCGCCGGTGAGATGGAAGCCGGTGTGCCGCTCCGCGACGTCCTCGCCGTCGGCGGCGAAGTCCGAGGTCTCCTCGTAGCGCAGCGACGTCAAGCCACCGCCGAGATACGGCGTGACGCGCCGGCCCAGGAGCCCGCGGAACCGCCAGCCGCCGGTGACTTCGAGCGGCGTCATGCGGACGGTGGTCGGGATGCCGAGCCGGAACACCCCCTTGTCATCGCCGACGAACACGCGTTCGCCGTCCTGCTGGAAACGCCACGCCCCGATTTCGAGGTACGGGCCACCCGGCACGATCAGGCGCAGGCCGCCGCCGAAGATCGGCCGCTGGCGGTCGTCGAGAATCGCGTCGAAGGTCTGCGAGGCGGTGAAGAACGAGAGACCGGCCAGCGCGAACCCCTGCACGCTCAGCGGCTCACGGGGCAACGGCGCCCGGCGGGCCGGTGTGGGACGCGGCGTGGTCTGCGCGCTGGCCAGAGCCGGAGCGACGAGCAACGCGATCGCGACGATGACGGCGAGCGCAGGACGCCGCACGATCATCGGGCGAGCCCCAGCCCGCGCAGCGTCGCCCGCGGGTTGATGAGCCCGGCGCCGTAGTCGTCGTCGCGTCCGCTGGCGCCGCGGTCGGTGGCGAAGCGCTTCATCGCCGCCTCGATCGCCGCCGGCGCGGTGAGTCCCTGCTGGCGCAGCAGCGCGGCGAAGCCCGAGACGTGCGGCGCCGCCATCGACGTGCCCTGGAAGTAGCGATACTGGAAGGCGTCGAAGCGTGGGGCGCGGTAGAGCGCCGGGGCGAGCTGGAACGTCTCGGCCAGGCCGGCATCGAGTGTCTGCTGCAGGATGCCGCCGTCGGTGCCGTTCAGCCGCTGATCCCCGCCCGGCGCTGACAGTTCCACGTAGCTGCCGCTGGTGGAGTAGTAGGCCCGGTTCAGATTGCGACCCACCGCCGCGACCGCGACGGCCCCGTCGACCCGGCTGGCGAACTCCGCGGTGCGGTTGGGGCGGTTGCCTTCGTTGCCCTCGTTGCCCGACGAGATGACCACGAAGGCGCCGCGCGAGACGGCGTAACGCACGGCGGATTCGATCGCCGGCGCCGCGCCGCCCTCTTCGCGGCCGATGCTCATGTTGATCACGTGCGCGCCGTTGTCGGCGGCGTAGCGCACCGCCTGCGCGACGACGTCGTCGGTGGCGCCGTTGTCGTTGCTGAAGATGAAATCCCATTCGCCGGCGATCACCTTGATGGGCATGATCCGCACGTTGAAGGCCATGCCGGCCACGCCGACGCCGTTGTTGGTGGCCTGCCCGATGGTGCCGGCGACGTGGGTGCCGTGGCCGTCGAGATCGACCGGATCGTTGTCGTTCCAGACGAAATCGCGCGGCGCGACGAAGCGCGTGGGATCGCCGAAGTCGGGCGCGGCGGCGAACGGCACCGTGATGACGCCGAGCGACGGATAGACCGGGCCGCCCTGCTCCAGGCGGAAGGCCCGGGTCCGGTACTGGAAGGCGCCGTTCCTGAACGCCACCCCGCTGTCGATCACCGCGACGATCACGTCGCTGGTGGCGCCCGGCTGGATATCCCACGCCCGCTCCATGTCGATGGCCGGGAAGTTCCACTGCTGCGCGTAGAACTGGTCGTTCGGCCGCAGCATCAGGTGGTTCAGGTAGCGCGGCTGCGCGTACTCGACATCGGGCCGGGCGGCCAGCTCCGCCGCGGCCGCCTCGGGGTCGGCGTCCATCGGGATCGTCATCACCTCGAAGTCGGCCCACGCGGGCTGGGTGATCGTCCGCCCGCCGAGCGCGCGCATCGCCGCGGCGCGTGCCGATGCCTCGGCGCGGAACTTGACGATGACGCTGCCACGCTCGAACGCCTCACGGCTCGGCGGGTCGTCGCCGACGGCGGTGCTCAGCCGCCGCACCCGGTCGCCGGGTGCGGCCGGCAGTTCGTGCGCGGCCAGGCCGCGATCGATCCCCGGCAAGCCGTACTCGTTCTGCAGGGTTCGCCAGGTCCCGAGCCCGGAGGCGTCCTGGCCAGCGGGGACGGCCGCGGTAAGCGCCAGCACGCCGAGGACGATCGATCCGACCGGAGTCCGCCAACGTCGAGGAAGGTGTGTCATGGCTGAGGCCGTCGCGAGGGCAGGCCCCTCGATTCTAGCGCCTACGGCCGCGGCGCCGCATGGAGGGCCCGGCCCTCGACGCCGGCGAAGGACAGCCCCACCGTGGCGGCCAGGGTCGGCGCGGCGTCGGCCGGCGAGGCGGCGTCGCGGACCCGGCCCGGCGCGAAGGGCGCGCCGAGGAACACCAGCGGCACGTGCTGGTCGTACTCGTTCGACGAGCCGTGGGTGGTGGCGTTGCCGCCGTTGGGATTGCGGCCGGGAACGAAGATCCAGTACCGGCGTCGGGGCCAGCGTGATGTCGCCGCTTCGCTCGGGCACGAACCCGGCCTGCATCGCCCGAATCACCGGGTCGGCGGCGTCGAGCGACGCCAGGGCCGGCGTCCACACCGCGGTGCGCACGCCCGGCAGGGCGCGGATCGCGGCCAGCGCCGGCGCCATCACCTCGGCCGTGACCTGTGTGCGCGCGGCCTCGGTCAGATAGACCTCGGTGTACTCGACGCGCGCGACGTGCGGCCCGGGCCCGAGGCCGGCGCTGGTGAGCGCGGTGTTCACCGCGTCGCCGACCGTCGCCAGCGCCACGCGGCCAGCGACCTCGCCGGCGGCGATCCGCTGTTCCGGCACCGGCGCCACGCCGTGGTCGGCCGACAGAGCCAGCACGTAGCGGTCGCGCCCGACCAGACGATCGAGCGCCGACAACAACGTCCCGAGCGTGCGATCCAGACGGATCAACGTGTCCTGCAGCTCATGGCTCTCTGGCCCGAAGTCGTGCCCGACTTTGTCGGTGGCCGGGAAGCTCACGCCCAGGAAGTCGACGGCGTCGCGCCGGCCCAGCCGGTAGCTCTCGACGAGCGATGCGGCCACGGCGCCCAGCTGTTCATCGGCATACGGACTCGTTTGCCACAGCTCGATGAGCTCCTTCGGATGGTCGGGGCTGAGCAGCGAATGCGGAAAGAGGTTGGTCCAGCCGGTGGGCGGCCGTTCGCCGAGGCCGGCGTCGGTGCCGGTGTAGCTGGCCTCTGGCAGCAGGCGCTCCCACACCAGTCCGCGTTCGCGCTCGAACGGCCGAGGGCCGAGCGCACGCACCACCTCCGGCACCGGGCCGGTCGCAAACGCCGTCGAGGTCTGCCAGCCGTCGGCGCCGACCCAGGTCACGGCGGTGGCGCCCTTGCCGGCCATCATCACCGCCGAGCGCGGCTTCACCGCGAGTGACACCGACCGTGACTCCGGCCAGCGTTGGCGGAGCCGTTCGGCCAGGCTTGGCGCGCGCAGCTCGCGGGCGCTGTGGCTCTCCTTCTCCGGAACGCCGCCGTACTGCACGGGTGTCGTGGTCTCGTCGGCCGTGCACGAGCGCACGCGGCCGAGCTCGCGCCGGTACCACTCGTTGAGGATGATGCCGTGGGTCTTCGGCCACGCGCCGGTGCCGAGCGTGGCGTGCCCGGCGCAGGTCACCGTGTTCAGGTAGGGATAGAACGCCTGCTCGAACACCCGGCCTTCGTTGACGAGACGGCGGAACCCGGCGGTGAACCGGGCGTCGAAGCGGGTCAGGTAGTCGGCGCGCATCTGATCGACGACGACCAGCACGAGCAGCGTCGGCCCGCCGCCCTGCGCCAGCGTGCTCCGCCCGCCCACCGCGACGCCGGCCGCCACCGCAGCGACCAGCCCCGCGACCACGACACCCGCCCGACGCCGAGAAGTGGAGGACTGCGTCATGGCGGCGCGGCCTCAGAGATAGGTGAGGGGATCGACGCCGAAGTCCTTCGGGTCGACCGGCGTCGAGATCGTCCGCGGCCCCGGGGTCTCGCTGTCGACTTCCCACAGGTTGACGTCGAAGGGGCGGATCAGGCGGTGGCCGGCGGCGTCGATGATCACCCGCACCCGCGGCCGCCGCGGGTCGGGTGCGAAGGAGCGGATGACGACGCCGACGTGGCCGGTGTCGAGCCGCACCATGTTGCCGGGCGGATACAGGCCCATGAGCTGCGAGAAGCGCCGGACGAGATGCTGATCGAAGTGCAGCCCGTCGCTCTTCTGGAGCACCGCGAGAATGCGATCGGTCGGATACGCGCCCTGATAGGCGCGCTGCGAGCGCATCGCATCGTAGACGTCCGAGATGCTGCACAGCATCGTGCCGAGGTTGAGCGAGGCGCGTTTGACGCCCATCGGGTAGCCGGTGCCGTCGAGCCGCAAGTGGTGTTCGAACGCCACGACCGGCGCCAGCGCCGGGATCTCGGGAGTACGGCGCAGGATCTCGGCGCCGTCGACGACGTGCATCCGCATGATCGCGAACTCGGCGTCGCTCAGCTTGTCGGGCTTGTTCAGCACTTCCAGCGGCGTACGGACCTTGCCGATGTCGTGCATCAGCGCCGCCAGCCCGAACTCGCGCAGCAGCGTGCCGTCGATGCCGAGGCTGCGCGCCTGGGCCATCACCAGAATCGACACGTTCACCATGTGGGTGAAGGTGTAGTTGTCGTAGTCCTTGAGCGCGGTCAGCGCCATCAGCGCGGTGCGGTTCTGCGCCACCGCCTGGGCCAGCGAATCGACCAGCGCCTTGGCCTGCTTGGGGTCGGGGATGCCTTCGCGCTGGGTCATCTCCCACAGCGCCCCGGCAATCGACACGCCGTCGGTGTAGAGGCGGCGGATCGTCGCCACGTCGGCGGCCGAGGCTTCGACCCGCTCGTCCAGGCTCAGCCGGCCGACGCGGATCCGGGCGAGACCGCCCAGCACCGCCAGCGGATCGGCCGCCTGGCCGGGCAGCGTGACGCCGGCGCGCTCGGGACGGGCCAGCGTCTCGACCAGCAGCGCCAGCTCTTCGGGCGTGACGCCGCGATCGAAGGCGATCCGCTCGATGCCCACCTGGCGCACCCGCCGCAGCAGCTCGGCGAACGCATCACCGACCTGCACCAGCGGGATCTCGCCGACCACCACCTCGTTGTCGATGAAGCCGACGGCGACGGTGGCGTCCTCGGCGAGCAGCTGTCCGGCGCTCTCGGCCAGCGCCTTCAACGCCCGCCCGGCCAGCGGATGCGACGGGGCATACAGCTGGTTGGTCCTGACGGCGGCCGTCATGCGCCTCACGAACTCATCGGCCTGGCGCAGTTGTCGGGCGGCGTCGCTCACGAAGCGCTCCTCTCGGTGGGGGACGCGTCGCTATCGGCGCCCGGCGGGTCGATCGGCTGGTCGGTGGAACCCTCGGCGGCATCGCCGGCCGGACGGGCCGGCGGCTGGTGGCGAAGCGCGGCGCGCGCCGCGGCGCGCACGCTGCGCTTGCCGGTGGCCGCCGCCACCTCCAGCGCTTCCAGGGCGGCGGGAGAGCCGATCGCCCGCAGGGCGGTCGCCGCCGACGCGTGCAGCTTCCGCGTCCGCATCGGCGCCCACCACTCGCCGCGTTCGAACGCGCCGCGCAGCGCCTGCAGCGTGGCGTCGGAGGAGACGCCGAGGTGGCCGAGGGTCTCGAGCGCCGAGCGATAGAAGTCCTCGTAGTCGCCACGATGGTCGGACTGGCGGGCGATGAAGGCGAACAGCGGCGCCGCCCGCTCGTCGCGCAGCGTCCCCACCGAATGCATGATCATCTCGCGGGTGCGGGCCGGGCCGGCGGTGAGCGCGGTTTGGAGCGCCGTGAACGCCTCGTCGGTGCCCAGCTGCATCACCGCGCGCAAGGCGTCGCGCTGCACCTGCGATTCGTCGTCGTCGAGCAGCTTCACCAGATGGGTCAGCGCGTCGGTGCCACCGAGCATGCGCAGCAGCTCGATCGCGGTCCGCCGGACGGCGGGGTTACGGGCGCCGCACAGCTCGGCGATCCGGGCCTTGGCGGCCGAACCGAACGACAGCAGCACCTCGCGCAGCCGGCGGATGGTCCGGGCGCTGTCTTCGACCAGGATCGCGTCGACGAGACGTCCGGACACGCCCTTGCCGAGCGACAGGCAAAAGCGGGTGGCCCGCGGCAGTTCGGCTTCCTCGGCCTGTCGGATGAACAGCACGAGGTGGGTCATGATCTCGCCGGCGGCCAGCTGGGCGACGCCGTCCTTGGCATCACCCGCCACCTGCGATGCGGGATCGCGCGACAGCCGGAGCAGCGTGTCGAGCAGCTCCTGCGCCGGCGGCAGGTCGCCGACCAGCACGAGCTGTTCGATCCGGGCCAGCGCCAGGGCGTGGACCTTCCGCCAGTCCTCGCGCCGGGTCTCGACCACCAGCAGATCACCCAGCACCATCTGATCGAGGCGGCGGATCTGCTCGTCGCTGACCGTGGCCATCCAGGCGGCGACCCGCTCGGGCGGGTCCTCGCTGATCCGCTCCATTTCGACCGCGGCGGCGCGGGCCTTCGACAGATCGGAGGCGTACTCGTCGGAGATGTATTTCTCGTCGGAATAGGACTGGAGCATCTCGGCGGCCTGCTGCCACAGGTCGCTGAACATCGGATCTTTGCCGAGCGGGCCCTGGGCGGCGACGCCTTCGGCCAGCTCCAGCACGCGCCCGCGCTGCTGCTCGTCGGGGACGAGCGACTGGAACGCCTCGGCCAGCCGGCCAGACGCCGTGCGCTCGCGCGAGATCACGTTGGCGACGAAGCGCGCGGCCAGGCCGTCGTTCACCCGTGCGAGCAGCTCACTCGCCCAGATCGATGCCCGCCGGTTGGCCGAGCTCGTCGACCGGGCGCGGCTCGGAGAGCAGGCCGGTCACCACCTCGGGCGACATCCGCGGCACGTTGTTGGTCACGCCGCGCAGCAGCGTATCGAGGCCGGACGGGTCGGTCTTGGTCAGGTACGCCGCCAGGGCCTGGAGCAGCTTGGCGAGCTGCGCCTGCTTGCGGCTCAGCCAGTTCTCCTGGGTGCTCTTCTCGACCACCTTGTCCATGAAGGCGGCCATCCGCTGGGGGTCGGTGACGATCTCGCACAGCGCGGCGAGCGTCGCCTCGTCGAGGTCGGACTGCTCGCCTTCGAGATAGGCGGTGAGGATGAACTCCCAGCTCGACTCGTCGCCGCTCGACCGCTCGCGCAGCACCTCCCCGTAGTCGATCTGGCGGATCTCGATCGGGCCGCCACCGGCCGCCGCCCAGGCGCGGGTGATGCCGCCTTCGCCACGCACGTCGGCGGGCGACTGGGTGATGAGGAGCAGGAACGCGTGCCAGGCCGGCGGCGTCAGCACGCCGGCCAGGTGCAGTTCCCCGACGCTGTGGGAGTGGAGCAGCGTGGCCAGTTCGGCGACCGCCGAGATCCGGGCGGGCCAGCGCCCGACCGCCCACCAGCAGCGTGTCGGGCGTGACCGAGATCTGAAAGGGGCCGTCGGCCACGGCGGCGTTGCCGGCGGCCGACATCCGGCCCAGGGCGTCTTGAATCGCCGGATGCGTGGCGGGATACATGGCCACGACCCGCGCCGCGCCCTTGCAGGCACGGGCCAGATCCACCAGTTTGGCGCTCGTCTCGGCTGACAGCGGTTCGGTGGCGTGCGACATGCGGGGCCGGGCTCAGCAGCAATGGGACGGTCGCCTGCCGGCCGGTCCGCTGGCAATTATAGACGCCAACCGGCCCTCGTCCCGTCTGGATCGCGCTGCTATACTTCGCTCCCACTCATGCGCGCGGTCGACATCATCCGCGCCAAGCGCGACGGCGGAGCGCTGGGCCGGCAGGCCATCGACGCCTTCGTGACCGGGGTGCTCGACGGTGCCTGGGCGGACTACCAGACCTCCGCGCTGCTGATGGCGATCGTGCTCCGCGGGATGACCGCCGAGGAGACCGCTGCGCTCACCGACGCCATGGTCCGCAGCGGCCGGCGCCTGGATCTGTCGTCGCTCGGCCGGCCGACGGTCGGGAAGCACAGCACCGGCGGGGTTGGCGACAAGGTGTCGATCGTGCTGGCGCCGGCGGTGGCGGCGTGCGGGGCGATCATGCCGAAGATGTCCGGCCGCGGGCTGGGCCACACCGGCGGCACCCTCGACAAGCTCGAGTCGATTCCCGGCTTCCGTGTCGCCCTGTCCCCCGACGAGTTCGTCGCCGTGCTGCAGACGGTCGGCTGCGCGATCATCGGCCAGACCGCCGACATCGCCCCGGCCGACAAGGTGCTCTACGCGCTGCGTGATGTGACCGCCACGATCGAGAGCGTGCCGCTCATCTCGGCGTCGGTGATGAGCAAGAAGCTGGCGGAAGGCAGCCAGGCGCTGGTCCTCGACGTGAAGTGCGGCCGCGGCGCGTTCATGAAGACCCGCGACGACGCCCTGGCGCTGGCCCGATCGCTGGTCGCCATCGGCACCGCGCACGGCGTGCGCACCGAGGCGTTCGTCACCGCGATGGACGGTCCGCTCGGCCGCGCGGTCGGCAATGCGCTCGAGATCGCCGAATGCCTCGAGGTACTCGGCGGCGCCGGGCCGGCCGATCTGCGCGCGCTGGTCGAGACGCTCGGCGGGCGGGCGCTGCAACTGGCCGGCCGCGCCGCCAGCGATGCCGACGGCCGGGCGCAGATCGCGGCGGCGATCGCCGACGGCCGCGCGCTGGCGACGCTGCGGGCGATGGTGGCGGCGCAGGGCGGTGACCCCGGCGTCATCGACGAGCCCGGCCGCCTGCCACGGGCGGCGCACGTCGCGCTGCTCGCGGCGCCGGCCGACGGCGTCGTCGCGGCGGTGGACGCCGAGCTCATCGGCCGCGCCACGGTGCTGCTCGGCGCCGGGCGGGACCGCGCCGGCGATCCGGTGGACCACGCCGCCGGCATCCGCCTGCACGTGACCGCCGGCGTCGCGGTGACGCGCGGCACGCCGCTGCTCGAACTCCACTACAACGCCGACGCCCGGCTCGACGAGGCCCGCGCCCTCGCCCTGCGGGCGGTGAGCTTCGGTGCGCCGCCGCCGCCGGTGCCGCTCGTGCGGGCCTGGGTCCACCGCGACGGCGAGACGCTCGACCCTTAGCAGCCCGTGGTGCAAATCATGCCGGCATTCGACGCGCGATACATCCCGGGGGGCGGCGTTGCTCCTCCCTCAGATATTGCTCGATATCTTCGGTCGTCGCGCCTGGCCCGCCGGGCGTCTCGCGCGTCTCGGTGCTGCGCCATGACTTGCACCACGGACTGCTAAGGACGGCCATGCCGATCGGTCAAATCGAACGGGTCGCCGCCGCCGCGGCGTTCCTGCGCGCCCGCGGCGTCGAATCCGCCGACGTCGCGATCGTCCTCGGCTCAGGGCTCGGCGCGTTCGCCGACCGCCTCGACCGCGCCGCCCGCGTGCCCTACGGCGAGATCCCGCATTGGCCGGCGTCGGCCGTGATCGGCCACGCCGGAACCCTGGTGGCCGGCCGGCTCGGCCCGCGCCAGGTGATCGCGCTGTCGGGGCGGGCGCACGTCTATGAGGGCCACCCGCTCGACGACGTCACCTTCGGCATGCGGGTGATCGGCGCGCTCGGCGTGCCGCATGTCATCCTGACCAACGCCGCCGGCGGCATCAACACCAGCTTCGCCACCGGCGCGCTGATGCTCATCGACGATCACATCAACCTGATGGGCCGCAACCCGCTCGTCGGCCGGCACGACCCGCGGCTCGGCGCGCGCTTCCCGGACATGACCGAGGTCTACTCGCGCCGGCTGCGCGCGCTGGCCACCGAGGCGGCGGCCGCGCGCGGTGTCCGCGTCGAGCACGGTGTCTACGTCGCCGTGCTCGGGCCCAGCTACGAGACCCCGGCCGAGATTCGGGCGTTCCGGACGCTGGGTGCCGATGCCGTCGGTATGTCCACCGCGCCGGAGGCCATCGTCGCCCGCCACATGGGTCTCGAGGTGCTCGGCATCTCCTGCATCACCAATCCCGCCGCCGGGGTCGTCGATCGGCCGCTCGAGCACGACGAGGTGATGCAGGTCGCGGCGCGGGTGCGCGGCGACTTCATCGCCGTGCTGGAGGGCGTCGTTGAGCGCCTCTGATCCGTTGATCGAGGCCGCCCGCGCGGCGCGGCGCCACGCCCAGGCGCCGTACTCGGGCTTCCAGGTCGGTGCCGCCATCGCGTGCGCCGACGGCACGGTGGCGACCGGCTGCAACATCGAGAACGCCACCTATGGGCTCACCGTGTGCGCCGAGCGGGTGGCGCTCTGGAAGGCGCTGTCGGAGGGCAGGACCGCGTTCACGCGAGTGGTCGTGGTCGCCGACACCGCGCGGCCCACGCCGCCGTGCGGCGCGTGCCGCCAGCTCCTGTGGGAGTACTGCGGCGACGTCGAGATCGTGCTCGCCAACCTCGAACACGAGACCGGCCGGATGCGCCTGTCAGAGCTGCTGCCGCTGCCCTTCGACGGATCGCTTCTGAACGAAGAACCGCGGAGCTCGAAGGGACCAGGGACCTGACTCGGTCCCCAGTCCCCACTCCCTGGTCCCCGGTCCCTACTAGAATCGAGTTCCATGCTCCCGACGATCGCCTGGGACGGCGATGACATCGTGATGATCGACCAGCGCAAGCTGCCTGGTCGCGAGGTGTACGTGCGCTGCCGCTCCGGCCACGAGGTGGCCAAGGCCATCACCACGATGGTCATCCGCGGCGCTCCGGCCATCGGCGTGGCCGCGGCGATGGGGTTGGCGCTCGGCGCGCAGAAGAGCTCGGCGACCGGCACCCGTCAGTTCGTCACCGAATTCCAGCGCCTGGCCGACGCGTTGGCCGCCACCCGGCCGACCGCCGTGAACCTCTTCTGGGCGATCGAGCGGATGCAGCAGGCCTTCGCCGCCGGCGCCCTCGCCGGCGAGAGCGTGGCGGAACTCACGGCGCGGCTGCGCCGCGAAGCCGATGCCATCCACGACGAAGACGTGACCAGCTGCCGGGCCATCGGCCGCCACGGCGCGGCGCTGCTGCCCGACGTGGCCCGCGTGCTGACCCACTGCAACGCCGGCGCGCTGGCCACCGCCGGCTACGGCACGGCCCTCGGCGTGATCCGCGGCGCGGTCGACGCCGGCAAGACCGTGACGGTGATGGCCGACGAGACCCGCCCGTTCCTGCAAGGCGCGCGGCTCACCGCCTGGGAACTCGTGAAGGACGGCATCGACACCACCGTCATCACCGACGGCATGACCGCGGCGATGATGGCCGCCGGCCACGTCAACGCCGTCGTCGTCGGCGCCGATCGCATCGCCGCCAACGGCGACACGGCCAACAAGATCGGCACCTACGGCGTGGCGATCCTGGCGCACGCTCATGGCATTCCGTTCTACGTCGCGGCGCCGTGGTCCACGGTGGACCTCGGAACGGCCACCGGCGCCGGCATCCCGATCGAGGAGCGCGCCGCCGCCGAGGTCACCCACATCGGGAACACCCAGCTGGTACCCGACGGCGCGGCGGTGCGTAACCCCGCCTTCGACGTCACGCCGCACCGCTACGTCACCGCCATCGTGACCGATCGCGGCGTCGTCCATCCGCCCTTCGATATTGGACTGGCGCAGTTGTCGTGACGCTGCTCGGCATCGAGACCTCGTGCGACGAGACGGCGGCCGCCGTGGTCGCCACCACCGGTGACGCCGCGCGGCCGTGGGCCATCAGGTCCAACGTCGTCGCGTCGCAGGTGGCGATCCATCGGGAGTGGGGCGGGGTGGTGCCGGAACTGGCATCGCGCCAGCACGTCCGCGACATCTGCGGCGTGGTGGAGCAGGCGCTCGCCGAGGCCGGCGCCACCTGGGCGTCGCTCGACGGCGTGGCTGTCACCCACGGCCCCGGGCTGGTCGGATCGCTCCTCGTCGGTCTCGCCTTCGCCAAGGCGGCCGCCTGGGCACATGGCCTGCCGCTCGTCGCCGTGAACCACCTGGCCGGCCACATCGAGTCGCTATGGCTGGCGCACGGGCCGCTGCCCCTGCCGGCGGTGGTGCTGGTGGTGTCGGGCGGGCACACCAGTCTGTACCTGGTGCGAGAGGCCGGCGCCTACCAGTTGCTGGGCCGCACCAGGGACGATGCCGCCGGCGAGGCCTACGACAAGGTCGCGAAGTTGCTCGGTCTGCCGTATCCAGGTGGACCGCTGATCGATCGCCTCGCCGCCACCGGCGACGACACCGCGGTCGACCTGCCCTTCACCAAGCTGACGCATCGCGATCGCAACGCGCCCCAGCTCGAGGGGCGCTTCGACTTCAGCTTCAGCGGAGTCAAGACGGCGGTGCTGCGTCACGTGCGGGCCCGACAGGCGGCGCTCGGCGTCGAGCGCCTGCCCGATGCCGAGATCGCCGGGCTGTGCGCCAGCTTCCAACGCACCGTGGTCCAGACATTGCTCGCCCGCACCGACGAGGCCGCCAGCCGGCACGGCGCCCGCGCGATCGGAGTGGCCGGCGGCGTGTCAGCCAACAGCCGTCTGCGGGCGGAGCTCGAGATGCTGGGCCGGGCGCGCGGCCTGCCGGTGTTCGTGCCGCCGCTGGCGCTCGCCACCGACAACGCGGCGATGATCGGCGCGGCCGGGTTGCGGCTGGCCGAGGCCGGCCGTTTCTCCTCCGCCGACGTGAACGTCGTCCCGTCGCTGGCGCTGGGGTGAGGCGGTGGCCCACGAGTACCCAACGGCGCCCGTCGTCGGGGTCGGCGGCGTCGTGCTCGACGGCGAGCGGGTGGTGCTGGTCCGGCGGGCGCATCCGCCGCGGCAGGGCGAGTGGTCGCTGCCCGGCGGCAAGGTGGAACTGGGGGAGAGCCTGACCGACGCCGTCCGCCGCGAAGTGCGCGAGGAGACCGGGCTGGAGGTCGAGGTCGGGCCGCTCGTCGAGTGCTTCGACCGCGTCCACCGCGACGACGCTGGCGGCGTCCGCTATCACTTCGTGATCGCCGACTACCTGTGCCGGCCGATCGGCGGGACGCTGCGGCCGGGCGACGACGCCGCCGACGCGGTGTGGGCGTCGCGCGAGGCGCTGGCGGGGTACGCGGTGAACGCGCATGTCGCCGCCGTGGTCGATGCCGCCTTCGCGCTTCAAGCCGCCACGGAACGCAGGTAGGATGAGCGGCATATGACTTTCGACCGTGCCGCCGCGTGGGCGCTGCTCACCGAGTGGACCGCCAGTGACAGCCTGCGCAAGCACGCGCTGGCCGTCGAGGCCGCCGTGCGCGGCTATGCCCGCCTGGCCGGCGCCAACGAGGAGGAGTGGGGCATCGTCGCGTTGCTGCACGACTTCGACTACGAGCGCTATCCGACGCTCGGCGACCATCCCAACAAAGGCTGCGAGCACCTCCGGTCGCTCGGCTATCCCGAATGGGTGATGCGGGCCATTCAGGCACATGCCTGGGAGATCACCGGCGTCGAACCGGAATCACCGGTCGAGAAGGCCCTGGTGGCGTGCGACGAGATGGCCGGGTTCGTGACCGCCGCGGCGCTGGTGCGGCCGAGCAAGAGCGTGCTCGATCTCGAGGCGTCGTCGGTCGTCAAGCGCATGAAGGACAAGGCCTTCGCCCGCGCCGTGCCGCGCGAGCACCTGCGTCGCGGCGCCGAGCTGATGGGGCTGCCGCTCGACGTCCACGTCACCAACGTCATCGGCTTCATGCGCGAGCGCGCCGACGATCTCGGGCTGCGCGGGGCGTTGTAGCCCGAACACCCATCCCCCGCCCACCGTATCTACCAGCGGATGACCGGCCCGTCTCCCTCCGACCCCTCGCTCCGCGACCCGGCCACCGGCCCGGTCGTGGACCTGCAGACCGTGAGCGTCGCCTACGGCACGCAGTGGGCGCTCAAGGACGTGTCGGCCACCTTTCCCCCGGGCGCCGTCGGCCTGCTCGGGCCCAATGGCGCCGGCAAGAGCACGCTGCTCAAGGCCCTGCTCGGCTTCGTCGCGCCGTCGCACGGGACGATGCGGGTGCTCGGGCTCGATGTCGCCGCCGATCCGCTGGCGATTCGCAGCCGCATCGGCTACATGCCGGAAACCGACGCGCACATTCCGGGCATGACCGCGGTCAGCTTCGTCGCCTACTGCGGGCAGCTGGCCGGCCTGCCGCCGGCCGACGCCATGCAACGGGCGCACGAGGTGCTCTACTACGTGGGCCTCGGCGAGGCCCGCTACCGCACGCTCGAGACCTACTCCACCGGCATGAAGCAGCGCATCAAGCTGGCCCAGGCGCTGGTCCACGATCCCGATCTGCTGTTCCTCGACGAGCCGACCAACGGCATGGATCCGAAGGGCCGCGACGAGATGCTCGAGCTCATCCGCGATCTCGCGCACAACAAGGGCGTCAATCTCATCCTCTCGTCGCACCTGCTGCCCGATGTCGAGTTCACCTGCGACCACGTCGTCGTGATGGACAAGGGCCGGGTCGCCACCCACGGCACGATCGAAGCCGTGAAAGGGCCCAAGGGCCAGGTCTTCGAGCTGCGCGTGAAGGACGGCACCGAGCAGATGGTGGCGCTGCTGCGCGCCGCCGGTTACGAAGTACACGACACCGACGACGACGTGATGCGGGTGTTCGTGCCCGGCGACGGCGACGCCGGGCCGATCTTCGCCATGGCGGCGGCGCACGGCCTGCAGGTGCGACACCTGCGGCCGAGCGTGCCGACGCTCGAAGACGCATTCGCCCGTGCGGTGGGGAGCGACTAGTCCGTGCCGATTCACGATCAGGGCTACCACCGCTATCTCGGCGAGCGCGGCCGATCGGGTGCCGCCTGGCAGGTGATCGCCACGGCCGGAATCCGCACGGTGCTCGCCGAGCGCAAGTTCCTTGCCCTGCTGCTGATGGCGTGGGGCCCGTTCCTGGTCCGGGCGGTGCAGGTCTACATCGCCGCCAACTTCTCAGCAGGCGTCGTTCCTCCAGCCCAAGGGCGAGACCTTCCGCGAGTTCCTCGACCAGCAGGGCATCTTCGTCTTCTTCGTCACCATCTACGTCGGCGCCGGGCTGATCGCCGCCGACCGCCGCGCCAACGCGCTGCAGCTGTATCTGTCGAAACCGCTGACGCGGTGGGAATACGTCGCCGGCAAGCTGGCCATCCTGTTCGTCTTCCTGGTGCTGGTCACCTTCGTGCCGGCGATGTCGCTGCTGCTGGTGCAGATCGGGTTCGCCGGCAGCCTCACCTTCGTGCGGCAGAACCTGTATCTCGTGCCGGCCATCACGCTGTTCTCGCTGGTGCAGGTGCTGCTGGCCTCGTGCACGATCCTGGCGCTGTCGTCGCTGTCCAACAGCAGCCGCTTCGTCGGCATCATGTATGCCGGGCTGATCTTCTTCACCGGCGCGCTGTTCAACGCCGTGCGCGGCATCACCGGCCGGACGTGGCTGGCGTGGCTGTCGCCCACCGACGCGCTCGAGCAGCTCGGCGACGTCATGTTCCGGCTGCCGCCGCGCTTCGATTTCCCGGTGTGGGTGTCGGCGCTGGTCGTGGTCGGGCTCATCGGCGGCTCGCTCCTGGTGCTCGAACGCCGGGTCCGCGCCGTCGAGGTGGTGCGATGAGCGAGGGCGCGATGAGCGAGCCGATCGTGCGCGCCGAGCACCTGTCGAAGTGGTACGGACAGGTCAACGGCCTGAACGACATCACCGTGGCGATCCCGCCCGGCGTGACCGGGCTGCTCGGGCCGAACGGCGCCGGCAAGTCGACGTTCATGAAGCTGATGACCGGCCAGCTGAAGCCGAGCCAGGGCTCGATTCAGGTGCTCGGCAACCTCGTTGTGGGACCATCCCGACGCGTTCGCGCGCGTCGGCTTCTGTCCCGAGCAGGACGCCTTCTACGACCGGATGACCGGCCGCGAATGGGTCACGGCGCTGGTCCGGCTGAACGGCTTGTCCGACGACGAGGCGGCAGCCGCGGCCGGGCGCGCCCTGGCCCAGGTCGACCTCACCGATGCCGCCGACAAGAAGATCGGCGCCTACAGCAAGGGCATGCGCCAGCGGGTCAAGCTGGCGCAGGCGCTGGTGCACGACCCCGAGGTGCTGATCCTCGACGAGCCGCTGACCGGCATGGACCCGCTGCAGCGGCGCAAGACCATCCGTCTGATCAAGGACTGGGCCCGGCTCGGCAAGCACGTCATCGTGTCGAGCCACATCCTGCACGAGATCGAGGCGATGACCTCGAACATCCTGCTCATCAACAACGGGCGGATCGTCGCCGAGGGCAACGTGCACCAGATCCGCGACCTCATCGACACCCATCCGCACACGGTGCACGTCCGCGCCGCCGATCCACGGGCGCTGGCCCATCGCCTGCTCGCCGACGAGGGCGTGATGAGCCTCAGCTTCGAGCCCGGCGCGGTGGTCATCGAGACCCGCCAGCCCGACGCCTTCTACCGTCAGATCACCGAGCTGGCCGCCTCGAAGGAAGTCGGGGCGATCGACGAGGTGACCTCACCCGACGACAACCTGCAGGCGGTCTTCAAGTACCTGGTGCGGCAATGACCTCCTCGCGTGTCGCCCCGCCGTCGCTCGTCACCGCCGCCCGCCGCGTCTTCGAGCTGTCGTTCGGCGAGATGCTGTGGTCGCGGCGCACCATCTTCATGGCGCTGGTCGTCGGCGGTCCGGTGCTGCTGGCGCTGGTCTTCCGGGTGATCGAGTCGCTCGGCATGCCGGCGTTGCGGGTGAACGGCGCCCGGGTGGCCGGCTCCAGCATCTTCGGCGTGATGATGTGGATGCTCTACATCCGCTTCATCGTGCCGGTGCTGGGCGTGTTCTACGGCACGGCGCTGATGGCCGACGAGGTCGAGGACAAGACGCTGACCTATCTGTTCACGCGGCCGATTCCGCGTGGGGCGGTGCTGCTCGGGAAGTACCTCGCCTACCTGGCGTGCACCTCGCTCGTGGTGCTGCCGTCGGTGATGCTCACGTATTTCCTGGTGGTGCCGTTCGCCGAGGTCGGCGCGACCTTCCGGTCGCTGGTGCTCGACCTGGCGATTCTGGCCCTCGGCCTGGCCGTCTACGGGGCGGTGTTCGCCTTCGTCGGCACCTGGCTGAAGCGGCCGCTGGTGGTCGGTCTGGTCTTCGCCTTCGGCTGGGAACAGGTGGCGATGGCCCTGCCAGGTTACCTGCGGCAGTTCACCGTGGCCCACTGGCTCCAGGCCCTGGTGCCGCATGCCCTGCCGAGCGACAACGCCCTCAGCGTGCTGCAGAGCTTCTTCCGCCAGGCGCCCGGGGCAGCCACCTCGGTGGCGTGGCTGGCGGCGATTCTGGCCGTGTTCCTGTGGCTGGCCATGCGGCTGGTCGCCCGCCGCGAATACGTGCTGGAACAATGACGACGGTGGCCCGAACTTTGCGGGAAAGTCGTCCGTATACTCCGCCAGGGGGACTTCGATGACGAAGAAGACACGGAACTTCGTCCTGGGCGCGGCCGGGATTCTGGCCATCGGCCTGACGACGGGTCTGGTGGCCTCGCTGGGCCTGCCCGTGGCGCTCTCCAGGGCCGCCGGCCCGGCCGAGCTCGAATACATCCCCACCGAGGCGATGGCGGTCGGCTACGCCAACGTCCAGGAGGTGATGGCCTCCGACCTGCGCCAGCGCCTCCGCAAGATCGAGCCCGACACCCGCGAGCGGGACGACTTCGAGGCCAAGACCGGCGTCGACATCGAACGCGACATCGACAGCGTGGTCGGGGCGATGCTGCCCAACGGACCGGGCGGCGACCGCGATCACCGGCCGCTCGTGGTCGCCCGCGGCCGCTTCGACCAGGTGAAGATCGAAGGCTTGGCCCGCGAGCACGGCGCGCAGGTGACCGACTACCAGGGCGCGCGGCTCCTCACCCACACCGACGGCGACAAGCCGATGGCCCTGGGCTTTGTCGAGCCCGGCGTGCTGGCGGTGGGTTCGGCCGACGCGGTGCGGGCGGCTATCGACGCCAAGCGCAGCGGCCGCAACGTGCTCTCCAACACCGACCTGATGCGCCTGGTCAACGACCTCGACGCCAGCAACGCCTGGGCGGTGGGGAGGTTCGATGCGCTGGCCGCTCAGGCCGACCTGCCAGGGGGCCTGCAGCAGAAGATGCCGACGCTGTCGTGGTTCTCGGCCGCCGGCCACCTGAACGGTGGCGTCTCGGGCACGCTCAAGGCCGAGGCGAAGGACGACGAAGCGGCGGCAAACCTGCGCGACATGCTGCGCGGCGTCGTGGCGATGGTGAAGCTGCAGACCGGCGACAACCCGGGGCTCAAGGCGATGGCCGATTCGCTGCAGCTCGGCGGCGAGGGCCGCACCGTGGCGGTGGCGTTCTCGGTGCCCTCGGAGGTGTTCGACGTCCTCGAGGCGATGCGCCAGAAGAGTGCGACGCCGGGGGCCGACGCGCCGCGCTGAGTCACGACCGCGCTGAAACGACGAACGGTCGGCCCCGGGGCCGGCCGTCGTCCTGTACGGAGCCCGTGTGGGCTCAGGGTTCGGTGACTCGCTGCGCCGCCAGCGCCTCGATGAAACCGGCGATGGCCTCGCTCACCGGCCCGGACAGGTCGACGAACTCGATGCCCGTCCGGTAGGTGAGCCGATCGGAGCCGACGTTGGTGACCCGCGAATGCACGACCCGGCCCTTCACCACGAGCGATCGCTCGCCGAGTGAGAGTCGGAAGTCGTGGAGCGAATCCAACTGGAGCGGCACGCCGATCTCGATGAGCGCCCCGCCGGCGCTCACCTGGCGGATCTCCATGGAGTGGTAAATCTTCACCTCGCCCGGCACGTGCCCCGGCAGGTCGTGGCGCACGTGCGCACGGTGGTGTTCGTCGCTCATTCCGAAGGGCCCCGACTATAGCATCAGTGCCGCGCGAGCCGGTGCGCGCCGCGCCGTGACGTGAAGCGGCGTGCCGGAACGTCGTCGACGCCAGGCAGCATCTGGCCTTCGGCCTCGGTGGTGTAGGTGAGTACCGGGATGCGCCGCGTGCCCGGATCCATCTGCAGCATGCTGAGGAACTGGAAGCCGGCCGCGTCTTCGATTCGCAAACACACCACCAGCAGGTCGGGCGGAACATCGGTGATGCACCCGTACGGCTCCTGGTCGAGGGCGACGAACTCGACCTCGTAGGCGCCGGCTGGCAGCAGCGGCTCGACGCGCGGCAGCACGTCCGGGCCGCCGCCAACCACCATCACGTGCATGGTGTGCTCCGAAGCTGTCCTGTGTGTCTGCATGACCGTTGCGTGCCGTGATTTCAAGAAGCGCGCCAAGCGGCGCCATGGCAGGACTGCCACGAATTTCGCAGGATTCCCACGGAAGCGTCACCGGGCATCCTGCGGACGGCACCCGCGAGCGACACTCCGCGTCACTCGACATGGCACAGCGTGCGTACCGGGAGCGCCACGACCGCGCCGGGCGTACACGAAAAGGGGGTCGGTGGCACGGCCACCGACCCCCCGCACGGTGTTGGAATCCGGACCGGGCCCGGACCTTAGAAGCGCAGGCGCACGCCGAGGAACGCGCGGCGCGGCTGAATGAACTGCAGCCCGTTGCCGAACGCCACCCCGCCCTGACCAGCCACGAGATCCTGGTTGCGGACCGAGTCCTGGTTGTCGAGGATATTGAACATATCGACGAAGACCTCGGCGGCGGCGCGACCGATGTTGCGCACGTACTGCGCGCGCAGATCGATCTGGCCCCACGACGGGTTTTCGAGCGAGCCGACCGAGTCCGGCGCCAGCCACCGGTCGGTGATCCCGCCGAACAGGAAGGCTTCGGCCGCTGTAATGCGCAACGGCAGGTTGCGGCCCGACGTCCGGAACGTGCGGCTGGCGATCGTGCCCGAGTTCCACGACGCGGTCGCGCCCAGCTGCAGGCCGAACGGGAACGAGTAGGATCCGCCGCCCTTCAGGACGTTGCGGATGAGACCAGGCTGGGTGCCGTACTGATTCGGCGCGCGCGGATCGAGGAACAGCACGTCGCCCTGGAAGTCGGCGTTGCCGTCGGAGTTGGTGTTGCCCTTGGCGTCGTTCCAGTTGTAGGAGGTCAGGAACTGCCAGTTGTTGGCGAAGCGCTTCCGGAACACGAACTCCAGGCCCTGGAAGTTGCGCTTGCCGCCGGCCAGCGTGCCGAGGACGAAGTTCGAGCCCGGGTTGGCGTCGTAGCCGAAGTAGTCGTAGCCGAGGAACAGCGAGTCCGGCGCGTTCGGGTCGCCGGGGACGCCGCTCAGGCTGGCGTAGCCTTCGGGGTCGCCATAGAGGTGCAGGTCGTAGTCCTCGAAGATGTCGCGCGAACGGCGGTTGAAGTAGAGCGCGTCGAAGCTCATCCCGTAGCCGAGGTCGACCGCGTAGCCGAGCTGCAGTTCGTCGGTGTACGGCGTCTTGGTGGTGGGCGAGAAGAACGCGTCCTGCACCGCCGGGCCGCCGCGGGTGCGGTAGGTGACGTATTCCCCGAGGGCGTAGACCTGCTCCTCGAGGATCGAGCCGGTGAGGGTGCCGGCGAAGTTGGTCATGTCGTTGCGGATCGGGTCGTAATAGCGGCCCCAGTAGACCGAGGCCTTGTGGCGGCCGTCGCCGCGCACGTCGTAGACCGCGCTCACCCGCGGCGCGAATGCCCAGTCGAAGGTGAAGATCTCGTCGCCGGTGGTGGCGTAGTGCTTCCACTGCTCGGTGCGAACGCCCAGGTTCAGCGTGAGGCGGTTCAGCGTCCACTCGTCCTGGACGAAGAACATCAGGCCGCGCGATTCGGTCTCCTGCGGTCCCAGTGCCGACTGGAAGTCGCGGTCGTAGCGGCCGTTGAACTGCAGGCGCGAGCCGAGTTCCACCGAGGTGATCGTGCCGTCGCCGTTGGCGTCGTATGCGGCGTAGAAGCGGGCCCGATCGGCGCGCCCGTTGATGGTGCCGATGAACCCGCCGAAGTCGCTGGTGTTAGTGACGTCGAACTGCAGGTTGGACCAGCCGCTGGTCGCCACGTCGAAGGCGGTGACGTTCGAGTAGCGCCCGGCCAGGTTGTAGAGGCCTTCGCTGTTGACGTAGATGGTGTCGCGGAAGTTGACCGGGTTCTCCCACCCGGCGCCGACCTTGACCGCATGCGATCCGAAGACGCGCTGCAGCGTGGCGCGGATGGCCCGGTTGTCGCGCTTGTCGACCAGGTCGCGGCCGTAGCCGCCAACCTGCTCGTCGGTCAGCGTGCGGCTGTCGGTGCCGCGGAACAGCACGTCGAGGCGCGACTCGCGGATCGCCGACAGGTCGGTGACCTCGCCGTTGTGCTTGTTGGCACTGATCTCGAGCAGGGTGTTGCCCCAGACGCGGGTGAAGTTGGCCAGGTAGCGGTGGCCGCCCTGTTCACGGGCGCGGTCGCGGGCGTTGGTGATGTCGCGGTCGCGGCGGCCGGTGATCTCGGTGGGATCGCTGAGATACGTGAAGCTGAGCAGGTCGTCGTTCGAGATCGCCCAGCTGCCCTTGGCAAACCCCTGGTGCTGCGTGTTGTCGACGCTGCGCAGGAACTGATTGGTGTCGAGCGTGGTGACGTCGTCCTGACGGTTGGTGTAGCGGTAGCTGCCGAAGAACCAGGCCTTGTCGCGCAGGAACGGCCCGCCGAAGGTATAGGCGTTGTCCTTGGTCGAGAACTCGAGGGCGGCGCCGTTCTTGTTCTCGGCGACCAGATCGGAGTTCTGGAAGAAGTAGTTGGCCGATCCGTGCCAGGTATTGCTGCCCGACTTGGTGACGACGTTGGAGATGAGCCCCGTGGCGCCGATGTACTCGGCGGGGATGCCGCCGGTGATCACCTTCTGCTCCTGGATGATCTCCGTGTTGAGGTTGGCGCCGAAGGTGCCAGTGACCGGGTCGGTCACGTTCATGCCGTCGAAGTAATAGACGTTGTCGGTCGAGATGCCCATGTTCCCGGCGATGTCGCTGTAGTTCATCCCCGAGCGGGCGGCCGGATTGCCGCCTGACGTCTGATCGTCGGGCAGGACGCCTGGCACCAGCTGCAGATAGCTCTGATAGCTGCGGCCCGTCGGCAGCGACTCGGTGAGCTGGAGCGTGATGTCCTGACCGCTGGTGGCGCTCTTCACGTCGACGACCGGCGAGGCCGCGGTGACCTGGACGACCTCGGTCAGCCCGGCCACCGCCATGCTGAACGGGATCGAGGTCGTCTGCCCGGCGCGGACCAGGATCTGCGGCCGGGTGCCGTTCTGAAAGCCCGGCAGCTCGACGGTGACGACGTATTGGGTCGATGGGGCCAAGGCCTCGAGATTGGCGACGCCCTGTCCATCGGTGACCGCGCTTCGACGCGTGATCGTGTCAGTGGCGCTGGCCGTTACTGTCACGCCCGGCAACCGGCCGCCGTCTGCATCTTCGACGGTGACCAGGATGGATCCGGTATTGGCGACCTGCGCCGCGGCTGTCCCGGCGAAAGCCAGCGCGAGAGCCACGACCAAGGCACTCAGTTGGGTTCTCATAACGGTCTCTGCTCCCAGCATTGGATTGGACTGTGTGTTACCGAACGTTTGGTCTATAGAAAAGACCGTGCCACTTCGGGCAAGTCAGATTTGTTCGAGATATCGCTGTGACATCCATCGACAAACTCGTCCGTCAGGGACGAATCCCCGGATCGCTGGGGATTTCGATCTGTATTCTTGGATCGTCCAAGGGATATGAGTGCCATGAATGGATTCGAACGACCGTTTTCGCCTGTCGGGCTGTGTGATGAGCGTCGAACGGTGGGACCAGTGACCGGCGGCTTGACAGAGCAGACAGCCGAGTGCAAGCCCCGGAATTTGAACAAGCGTTTGATATCATCGCGAAGCGATGGATCCCCGCGAGGTCGTGATTCTCGGAGCGGCGCGGACGCCGATTGGCCGCTACGGCGGCTCGCTGAAGGACACGCACCCGGCGGAGCTTGGCGCCGTCGCCGTCCGGGCGGCTCTCGCCCGTGCCGGCGTGGCCGCTGACGCCGTGGACGAGGTGCTGATCGGCCACGGCCGACAGGCCGGCTCCGGTCCGAACACTGCTCGCCAGGTCGGACATCGCGCCGGGGTGCCGCACACCGCTCCGGCCCAGACAATCAACAAAGCGTGTGCGTCGGGCCTGCAGGCGATTGCCTCGGGCGCGCAGAGTCTGCTGCTCGACGAGTCGTCGGTGGTCGTGGCCGGCGGCATCGAGTCGATGAGCCGCATGCCGTATCTGGTGGATGCCGCCGACGCGCGGTGGGGCCACAAGATGGGTCACTTCCAGTTCGTCGACGCGATGTACCGCGACGGCTTCTCCGACCCGCTGTCCGGGCTGATCATGGGCGAGACGGCCGAGGTCCTGGCCCGCCAGTACGGCATCACCCGCGCCGAATCCGACGCCTTCGCGCTCGACAGCCAGCACAAGGCCGAACGTGCCCAGCGCGAGGGGCGGTTCGATGCCGAGATCGCGCCCGTCGCGGTGACCGAACGGGGCAAGACGGTCACCCTCGCCGCCGATGAGCACCCACGGGCCGGCTCCACGCTCGAGGGGCTGGCCAGATTGCCCCTGACATTCCCTGTGGTCGAGGGCCACCCGGGCATCATCACGGCCGGTTCGGCCTCGGGCATCACCGACGGCGGCGCCGCGGTCGTGCTCAGCACGGCCGAATGGGCCCGGGCCCATGGCGTGCGGCCGCTGGCCCGGCTGCTCGGGTGGGCCAGCGCCGGCGTCGACCCGCGGATCATGGGCATCGGCCCGGTACCGGCGCTGCAGAAGCTGAAGGCGCGCACTGGGCTGACGGTGGACGACGTCGATCTCGTCGAGTTGAACGAGGCGTTCGCCGCGCAGGTGATCGCGGTGACGCGCGACGTGCCGATTGCCCAGGACAAGTTGAATGTCAACGGCGGCGCCATCGCGCTCGGCCATCCGATCGGCTGCACGGGCACGCGGATCGTCGTCACGCTGCTGCACGAACTGCGGCGGCGCGGCGCGTCCCGCGGCATCGCGACGCTGTGCGTCAGTGGCGGACTCGGCATGGCCATGGGGATTGAAGTGCTCTCGTAGGGAACAGGGAACAGGGAACGGACGAGAGCAGATGCGGATTGCGGTAATTCCCGGCGACGGGATCGGCAAGGAGGTGACCGCCGAGGCGGTCAAGGTGCTGCGCCGCGTGTGCGAGGCGGCGGGGAAGTCGCTCGATCTGCAGCCACTGCCGTGGAGCGCCGATCACTACCTGGCCACCGGCGAGACCATCCCTGCCGACGGCTACCGCATGCTCCGCGACGATTTCGGGGCCGTGCTGGTCGGCGCACTGGGCGATCCGCGCGTGCCCGACAACCGCCATGCGCGCGACATCCTGCTCGGCGCCCGCTTCGAGCTCGACCTCTACGTCAACTACCGGCCGGTACGGCTGCTCAACGACCGCTTGTGCCCGCTGAAGGGCCGCGGCCGCGCCGACGTCAACTTCACGGTCTTCCGCGAGAACACCGAAGGGGTCTACGTCGGCGTCGGCGGACGCTTCAAGGCCGGCACCACCGACGAAGTGGCGATCCAGGAAGAGATCAACACCTGGAAGGGCGTGCACCGCATCATCCGCCACGCCTTCGAGTTCGCCGCCGCGCGCGGCCTGACCCGCGTCTGCATGGCCGACAAGAGCAACGCCATGCAGCACGGCCACGCGCTGTGGCAGCGCGTGTTCAAGGACGTGGCGGCGGAGTTCCCGGCCGTCACCGCCTCGCATCTCTACATCGACGCGCTGGCGATGTTCCTGGTCAAGGACCCCGGCCAGTTCGAAGTCATCGTCACCAACAACCTGTTCGGCGACATCGTCACCGACATCGGCGGCGCGCTGCAGGGCGGGCTGGGGATGGCGGCATCTGGCAACATCCATCCCGGCCGCACGTCGCTGTTCGAGCCGGTGCACGGCTCGGCGCCGCAGCTGGCCGGCAAGAACGTCGCCAACCCGATCGGGCGCGATCCTGTCGGCGGCGCTGATGCTCGAGACGATCGGCTGGACGGCGGAGGCCGCGCTCATCGAGCGGGCGGTCGAGCGCGCGGTCGCCGACGGTCACACCACCACCGACATCGGCGGCACGCTCGGCACGACCGCCGTGGGCGACGCGGTGGCCGCGGCCGCCGCCGGCCTGGCCAACTGATACCGAAGGACACACGACGATGAGCCACGATCTCTTCATTCTCGGCGGCGCGCGCACGCCCATGACCCAGCATGTCGGCGCGCTCAAGGACCTGTCGGCGATCGAACTGGGCGCCATCGCCACGCGCGGCGCGCTGGCGCGCACCGGCGTCCCCGCCGACGCCGTCGATCACGTCGTGTTCGGCAACGTCCAGCAGAGCAGCACCGACGCCCACTACGGCGCCCGGCACGTCGGCCTTCGCGCCGGCCTGCCGATCGAGGTGCCAGCGCTGACCGTGAACCGCCTGTGCGGGTCGGGCATCCAGGCGGCGGTCAACGGCGCGCAGCAGATCCTGCTCGACGAAGCGGCCATCGTGGTGGCCGGCGGCATGGAGAGCATGAGCCAGGTGCCGCACGTGATTCGCGGCCTGCGCAGCGGCCTGCGCCTGGGCCAGGGCAAGCTCGAGGACTGGCTGTGGGAGGGCCTGAACGACCCGTACGCCGGATGCTCGATGGCGATCACCGCCGAGAACTGCGCCGCCAAGTACGGCATCACGCGCGAGGATGCCGACCGCTATGCGCTGCGCAGCCAGCAGCGGGCCCACGCCGCCTGGACCGCGGGCGTGATGGCCGACGAAGTGGTGCCGGTGGAGGTGAAGACGCGGAAGGGCGTCACGACCATCGACCGCGACGACCACCTGCGTCCCGAGACGACGCTCGAAGCTCTGGCGGCGCTACCCACCGTGTTCAAGAAGGACGGCGTCGTCACCGCCGGCAACGCCAGCGGCATCGTCGACGGCGCAGCGGCGTTGATCATCGCCTCTGGCGCCGCCGCCACGGCGCGTGGGCTGACGCCGCTGGCGCGGATCGTCTCGTGGGCGGCGGTCGGCGTCGAGCCGACGCTGATGGGGATGGGGCCGGCGCCGGCCATCCGCAAGGCGCTGGCGCGGGCCGGCCTGTCGATCGGTCAGCTCGATCTGGTCGAGATCAACGAGGCGTTCGCGCCGCAGTATCTCGCCTGCGAAAAGGAACTGGGCCTCGACCCCGAGCGCTCCAACGTCAACGGCGGGGCGATCGCCCTCGGCCATCCGCTGGGGGCGAGCGGCGCGCGTCTGCTGCTGACGTTGGCGCTCGAGCTGCGGCGCCGCAACGCGCGATACGGTGTCGCCTCGGCCTGCATCGGCGGCGGGCAGGGCATCGCGATGATCATCGAGCGGGTGTAGCCGCGCGGCAGCGAAGCCGCAATGTAGGGCAGAGCTTTCCGCCTTCGCCAAGGCTGCGGCGAGACCTCGCCGAAGCTCGAAGAGCGGAGGCGGGCAGCTCTGCCCTGGGCAGCCCCAAAGGGCTGCCCTACGAGCGTAACGGTGCTCTTCCAGGAGACGTGGCGAGATGGCAATCACGACGGTAGGCGTACTCGGATGCGGGTTGATGGGGGCGGGGATCGCGCAGGTCGCGGCGGCCGCCGGGTTCAAGACGATCGTGCTCGAGGTGAACGAGGGTGTGCTGGCCAAGGGGCTGGCGCGCATCGACACGTTCCTCGAAGGCGGCGTGGCCAAGGGCAAGATGACCGCCGACGCCAAGGCGGCGATCCTGGCGCGGTTGTCCGGGACGACGTCGTACGCCGAGCTGGCCGGCTGCGATCTGGTGATCGAAGCGATCGTCGAGAACGTCGACGCCAAGCGCCAGGCCTATGCCCAGGTCGAGGCGGTGGTCGGTCCAGACTGCCTGCTCGCCTCGAACACCTCGTCGCTGTGCGTCACCGAGCTGGCGGCCAGCACCAGACGGCCCGACCGCTTCGGCGGCCTGCACTTCTTCAACCCGGTGCCGTTGATGAAGCTGGTGGAGGTGATTCGCGCCCTCACCACCAGCCAGGCCACGCACGACGCGCTGATGGCGTTCGCCACGGCGATCGGCAAGGAGCCGATCAGCGCCCCCGATCGCGGCGGCTTCATCGTCAATCGTCTGCTCGTTCCGTACCTGCTCGACGCCGTCCGCTGCCTGGAAGAAGGCCTCGGCACGGTCGAGGACATCGACAAGGGCATGAGGCTCGGCTGCGGCTACCCGATGGGGCCGTTCACGCTGCTCGACTTCGTCGGCCTCGACACCACCTACTTCATCGCCAACATCCTGTTCGACGAGTTCCGTGAGACGCGCTTCGCGCCACCGCCGCTGCTGAAGCGGATGGTGCTGGCCGGACATCTCGGCAAGAAGGCCGGGAAGGGCTTCTACAGCTACTAGTCACCGCTCGTTCTCGCCAATGGCGGAACGGGCGTGTCTGGCGTGAGCGACGGACGTCGTGTGTGCCACTCGGTCGCGCGCTCGAAGGCCTGGGCCAGTGCCAGGACGCGGCCTTCCGAGAAGCGTGGGCCGGCGATCATCAGGCCCACCGGCAGGCCGGCGGCGGTGAAGCCGCAGGGCACCGAGATCGCCGGGATGCCGTAGACGTTGAACTGGCCGGTGTTCTCGAGCTCGGGGTTGCGCGGCTTGTCGGTCTCCTCGCGCTCGAGGGCGGCGTCCACCGTTCGCGGCGTGTGGCGACGGGTCGGCAGCACCACCACGTCCACGTCCGTGAAGCTGTCGTCGATGGTCCGCCGCAGTGTCTCGAGCGCCCACCGCCCGCGGATGTAGTCGGCGGCCTTGGTGCCGCCGCCGTTCTGCAGGTTGCGCCGGGTCGGAATCTGATAGCGGCCAGACATCTGCGCGAACAGCGCCTCGTGATACGCGAACATCTCGCCGTTGAGGTTGACCTCGCGGGTGGTCGGCAGTATCACGTCGGTCATGCTCGCGGTGAGACCGGCGATGGTCTTCAGGGCCGCGTCGGTCGCCGCCGCGACATCGGCGTCGAGGTGATCGAAGAACGGCGCTCGGGCCACGCCCACCCGCAGGCCCTTCACCGGACCGGCCAGCGCCGCCACGTAGTCCTCGGCCGGGTGCTCCACGCTGGCGATGTCGAGCCGGTCGTAGCCGGCCAGCACCTTCAGCATCAGCGCCGCGTCGGCGACGGTGCGGGTCATCGGCCCGCAGTGATCGAGCGACAGCACGAGCGGGATGATGCCGCGAATCGACACCAGGCCGTAGGTGGGCTTGAGGCCGACGATGCTGCAGAACGACGCCGGCGTGCGGATCGAACCGCCGGTGTCGGTGCCGAGCGCGCCGTAGCACAACCCGGCCGCGACTGCCGCCGCCGAGCCACCCGACGAGCCGCCGGGATTGCGGTCGAGCGCCCAGGGGTTGCGCACCGGCCCGTAGTAGCTGGTCGCCGAGGTGCCGCCATTGGCGAACTCGTGGAGATTCAGCTTGCCGAGCACGATCGCGCCGGCGGCGGTGAGCCGCCGCGCCACCTCGGCGTCGGCGCGTCGGCACCCGGTCGTCGAACACGCTGCTGGCGGCGGTGGTGCGGATTCCGGCGGTGTCGATGTTGTCCTTGAGCGCGATCGGCACGCCGTGCAATGGTCCGCGGGCCGCGCTGGACGGCAGGGCATCGAGCGCCTTGGCCCGGGCCAGCGCCGAATCGCCGGTCACCGTGATGAAGGCATTCAGCTTGGGGTTGTAGACGCGGATGCGATCGAGACACGCGGTCACGAGCTCGACCGACGACACGCGCCTGGCGGCGACGAGCGAGGCCGCCTCGGCGAGCGAGAGCCACGCCAGATCGGTGGGCGTGGCCGGCCGCTGCGCAGCGCCTAGCCGCGGTGGACGGGCGATGGCGGCGCCGGCGACGAGGGAGGCGGTAAAGGCCCGGCGGGTGAGCGTGGACATGGCGCTCACCTTACACCAGCGACGCGCTCAGCGGGGAAGCGTGCCCAGTAGCCGCGTCGCCTCGGCCTTGAATCGCGTGTCTTCTGGGATCCATTCCGGATCCGACGGCGCGGCGATCGCGGCGTCGAGCACGGCACGAGCGTCGGGCCGGACGATCGAGTTCGATCAGGGTCTCGGCGAGGAACAGCAGCGTGAGGACGCTGTCGCTCTTGTAGGTGAGCGCCTTGCGCAGGTGCTGTTCCGATTTGCGGACGTCGCCGCCGAACAGCCGTGGCACCTTGAAGTACCAGCGGCCGAGCGCCCGGTCAGCCGAACCGTCGAGAAAGGCGGCGTCGAGCCGCAGCGCGGTTTCGAGCGCCGCGCGGATCGTGGTGCGATAGCGGATGCCCTGGCGCAAGCCGTGCGCTTCGGCGAGCGCGCCCATGTTGGCGGCCACCCAGAAGTGGCCGTGCGGAGCGTCGGGGCGCGCGGCGATGGCGACGCGGCCGGCCTCGATTCCGCGCTCGAGCACCTGCTTGCGTTCGTCGGGCCGGGCCGGGCCGTTGGTGCCGAGCCAGTAACGGGTCCGGGCCAGCTTCCATGCCGATTCGAAGTCGCGGCCGTCGGCGGTGACACGTGCGGCCCACAGGCGCTCCGCCGCCAACGCACTCGCCGGGCGTTCCCGGTCGCGGTACAGCGCGTCGGGATCGCTCTGCACCTCACGTGCGTCCAAACCGGAAACGGGCGGTCCGAGAGCGACGATGAGCGCAAGGTATGATACGGCGATGCACGAGTTGATCACGCGGCTCCTCGTCGAAGTCGGCGAGGATCCGACCCGGGAAGGGCTGGTGCGGACGCCGGAACGTGTGGCGCGATCCATGGAATATCTCACCAGCGGCTACCGGACGAACGTGGCCGAGGTGCTCAACGGCGCGCTCTTCTCGGTGGACTACAACGAGATGGTGATCGTGCGCGACATCGACTTCTACAGTCTATGCGAACACCATCTGCTGCCGTTCTTCGGGAAATGCCACGTCGCCTACATTCCGAACGGCCGGGTCATCGGCCTCAGCAAGGTGCCGCGGCTGGTCGACATGTTCGCCCGCCGGCTCCAGTTGCAGGAACGGATGACCAGTCAGATCGCCGAGACGATCCGTGACGCGGTGTCGCCGCTCGGCGTGGCGGTGGTCTGTGAGGGCACGCATCTGTGCATGGCGATGCGCGGCGTGGAGAAGCAGGCGTCGACCACGGTGACCAGCGCGATGCTCGGCGCGTTCCACGAAGACGCCCGCACCCGGCTGGAGTTCCTCCAGCTGCTGAAGAAGCGGTGACCTCGTCCGTGACGCCGATCGTCAGCGGTCGCCCTGCGGCGGTCGGGCCGCGATCGGCGCGTAGTAGCCACCGGCACTTCTGATGGTGATGCCGGGCTGACGCACGCCCACTACTACCTGCCGCCAGCCGCCGTCGCGCTTCGAGTTGGTCGAGGTGTAGCCAACGACGTAGCGCCGGCGCAGTTCGTCGAGCACGCGACGGAACTCGGCATCGAGCTGGCTGGCATCGGCCGGGAACGTCGCCGTGCCGCCCGACCGCTCGGCCAGCTGCTCCAGCGCGGCGCGATCGACGTTCGAGCCCAGGCCGATCGCGTAGACCGTCGTGTCGGAATCGCGGACCATCGCCAGCGCATCGGCCACGGTGTGCACGCTGCCAGGCGCGGTCCCCGGGTTGTTCTCGTCGCGGCCGTCGGACAGCAGCACGATGGCCCGGCGGGCCTGGCGTTGCTTGAGGAACGCCATCGAGTCGTAGAGCGCGTCGAACAGCGCGGTGCCGCCGTTGGCCTCCAGGCGGTCGATGGCGTCGAGCGTGGTCTGCCGCCGGTCGGACAGCTCGTGTTCGAACACCACTTGGTCCGAGAAGCGCACCAGCGCCAGAGGATCGGTGGGCCGCAGCGCGGTCACGAACGATCGGGCGGCCTGCTTGGCGGTGTCGATCGCCCGGCGCATGCTGCCGCTGGTGTCCATCACCAGGGCGATCGCCATCGGCGCAATCGCCTCCTGGAACGACTCCACCTTCTGCACCACGCCGTCCTCGACGACCACCAGATCCTCGGCGGTCAGTTCCGGCATGCCGCGGGCAGCATCGAGCGCGCCGAACTCGATGGTCGGCTTGACCGGCGGCGGCTTGGGGGCGAAGTAGCCCTCGCGGGTGCGGATGCGATACCCGGGATTGACGACGCTGAGGGCGATGGCGCGGAAGGTGCCATCGGCCTCCTGGTTCTTCGGCGTGTAGCTCAGCAGATAGCGGCGAAACGCGTCGGCGGCCACCGTGGCATGGACGTTGGGCAACTGATCTTCGCGATTGGGAAAGAACGCCCGGCCGCCCATCTGCGAGGCGATACGCCGCAGCAGCGTCTCGCCCTTGAGCGAGATGCCGGCGACGCCGCCGATACCGACGACGTAGACGGTGGCCTGCAGCTTCTGCAAGGCCCGGACGGAGTCGTCGTAGCTGGTGCTGCTGTTCTCGTCGTAGCCGTCGGTCAACAGGATCACCACGTGCCGGCCTTCGACGGCGCCGAACATCTCCGGCAGCGTGCTCAGCGCGTCGAGAATCGCCGTGCCGCCGCGCGATTGAATGGCGTCGATGGCGTCGGCGATGGTCTGGCCGTCATCGGTGGGTCCGGTGGTCGATTCGACGCGGGTCCGGAACGGCGCGACGATCACCCGGTCGCCCTTCCGCAGTTCGGTCGCCAGGCGTCGGGCCGCCGCCTTCACCATCAGCATTCGGCGGTTCAGGCTCTGGCTGCTGTCGATGAGCAGCGTGAAGGTGGTCGGGATGTCCTGGAGCTGCACGAGATCGAGTGCCTGGGCGACGCCGTCTTCGGCGATCGAGAAGTCGTCTTTGTTCAGCCACGACACGTAGCGGCCGTCGGGGTCCTGCACCGTCGCCTCGACCAGGACCGACGACACGCTGGTCTCTTCCAGGATCTCGAGCGGCGGCAGGGTGACGCTGTCGCTGACCACGACGCCCGGGGCCGGCTCTGCGTCGACGCGGATCGTCCTGGCCTCGTAGGGGTTCTCATCGGTCCATTCGACGGCATACGGCGCGCCGTCTTCGTCGGCGCCGATCGGCGCATCGTCGACGAAGAAGCGGACCGGCAGCACGCCGCCATCGACCGGCGTCTGCACCTGGGCGACCACGCGGATCACGCCGGGCACGCCGGTGCGGCCGAGCGGCGAGGTGATGCGGACGGTCGTGCCGTTGCTGCGCTGCGCCGGCAGCAATGCGCCGGCGAGCAGCCAGACCGTGACGGCGCCCGCGGCGAACCTAGGCATCGCCACCCGCGCGCTGGAGGAGTTCGTCGTCGAGGAAGTAGCTCTCGCACGCCGCCTGCATCAGCGCTTCGGTCAGGACCCGCGGCTGATTGCGATAGTCGGCCAGCGCCAGCGCATGGTCGAGCAGGTCGCGAGGCTGGCAGCCGCGCAGCGGGATGCTGCGCTTGCGCAGGTAGCGGGTGACCAGCCAGTCGATGACCGACTCGTCGTAGTCGACGCTGCGCTCCCGGCAGCAACGCCGGAAGATCTGCTTGAACTGCGGCACGGTCGGGTTCTCGGCGAACACCTTGTAGTGGATGCGGCGCAGGAACGCCTCGTCGACGAGGTCGATGGGCCTGATGTTGGTGGCGAGCACGACCAGGACCACGAACGGCACCGGCAGCTTCTGGCCAGACGCCAGGGTCAGATAGTCGGTGCGGCTTTCGAGCGGGGTGATCCAGCGGTTCAGCAGGTCGATGGCCGAGCAGCGCTGGCGGCCGAAATCGTCGATGACCAGCACGCCGCCGTTGGCGCTGAGCTGAATCGGGGCGCGATAATAGCCGGCACTGGTGTCGACCGCCAGTTCGAGCGAGCCCAGGGTGAGCTCACCGCCGACGGTGACGAGCGGCCGGCGGCACCGCAGCCAGCGACCGTCCGGTTGATCGCCGCTGTCGAGCTGGTCGAGCTGAGCCTCTGGACGATCCTCGTGGACCACCGGATCGTAGACCTGCACCAGGTGATTGCCCTGCTCGATGGCGAACGGGATGGCGATGTCGCCGTCGAGCAGGTTCTTGACGCCCTGCGCAATCACGGTCTTGCCGTTGCCGGGAGGACCGTAGACGAACAGCGAATGGCCGCCGTTGACCGCCGGGCCGATCTGATCGAGCACGCGCTCGCCGAGGACGAGATGCGACATCGCGCGATCGACGTCGGCGCGGGTCACCCGGCGCGCCACCTGCTCGTCGAACGCCCGCATGTAGGCCTCGTACTGCGGGAACGGCACCGGCGCCGCGCCGATGTAGCGATTCTGCTCGAGCAACTGGATCGCCCGGGCGCGTCCCGCGTCGCTGACCCGATAGATGAACGACGGTCCGCCGACCAGCCCGCCGCCCTGCACCTCGCACAGATAGGTCGAGCGGAGATGCTGCAGCACCGGTTCGAGCACCGAGTGCCGAAGGCCGAGCCTGACTCCGAGCTCCGCGCCGCTGAGTTCGCCGGCGACGTGCAGGACCTTGACGACGAGCTGCAGGACCTGGTCGAAGCTCAGACCGCTTTCGGCCAGGGTCCGCGGCGCCGCCGGCATCACCGCCCGGCGCCGTGCGACGGCGTCGACCCGGTGGTCGGTCGTCACTCCGGGGCTCCGCCCGGCGCGCGGTCGGCGGCGCGACGGCACGAGCTGTCCGCGTCGGCGGTGCCGGCACCCGGCGACGACGCGCACAGGTTGTGCCAGGCATACCACGCACGCGGGTCGAGCTGCGTGGCCGCGGCGAACGCGTGACGGGCCTCGGCCCGCTCGCCGAGCGCCCACAGCACCGTGCCGAGCGTGTTACGCGCCTCGGCGGAGCGCGGAGCGTGGAAGACCGCACGGTGCGCGGCGGCCAGGCCGCGCGCGGCGAAGCCCCAATCGCGCCACAGCCGGGCCAGGGCGTCGTGCAGCGCCGCTTCCGACGGATGGTGCTTGACCCCGGCGTCGAGGTAGTCGAACGCCCGGTCGCCGATCCCCGCGCGCCGATACGCCGCCGCCACCTGGAGATAGTGCGCGGGCGAGGGCAGCAGCGACAGGGCCAGCAGGGCGCGTTGCAGCGGCGGTGACGTCGCCTCGAGCGTGCCGAGGTTGGTCGATCGGCGGGCAGCCACCTGGACCTGATGGCGGTCGCGCGCGTCGGGCCGAGCCCTCGCTCGACCGGCCGTCGTCACCGGCACGGGCCCGCCGACGTCCACCGCCGGCCGCCCCGGCGTGATCAGCCGCGAGGCCAGGGTCGGCGCCCGCGATGCCGCGCAGCCAGCTGCTGCGAGGGCCGTCAGCGCGAGCAGCACGCCCCCGGCAGCGGCGCGCGGCGTCACTCGCCGCGACTGAGCCGATCGCTCCGCCGCTTGAAATAGAGCACCAGCAGTACGGCGCCGACCACATACATGACGATCTGCCAAGTCTCCACGGATCCTCCTTGTCACCGACATGACTTCACCAGACGTGCCGCTCACCGTGCCAGCGGGCCCCAGACGAGCTCGCGAAAGATCCGCAGCAGGGACGGCCCGAGCACCACGAGATAGAACGCGGGGAACAGACAGAACACCAGCGGGAACAGCATCTTGACCCCCAGCTTCGCCGCCCGCTCCTCGGCCCGCTGGCGTCGCTTGGTGCGCGACGTATCGGCGTGCGTCCGCAGCGCCTGGCCGAGACTGGTGCCGAAGCGGTCGGTCTGCACCAGCATCGCGACCAGCGACCTGACGTCGTCGACCTTGGTGCGCTCGGCGAAGTTCTTGAACGCCTCGATGCGCGGCTTGCCGGCGCGAATCTCGGTGGTGATGGTTTCGAGCTCCGTGGCCAGCGTCGGATAGGCGATGCCGAGCTCTTCGGATACCCGCAGCAGCGCCTGATCGATGCCCGAGCCGGCCTCGATGCAGACGATCAGCAGGTCGATGGCGTCGGGCAATCCGTTGCGAATCTCGGTCCGCCGCCGTTCGACCTGGCGATCGAGCCAGAGCTGCAGCAGGTAGTAGACGAAGATGGCTCCCAGGCCGGCCATGGCCAACGGACGGCCGGTGCCGTAGACGGCCACCGTCGTCGCCACGAGCAGCAGCGGCAGCACCAGCTGCACCAGCGCGAACAGGATTCCCGGCCAATGGCCGCGGAAGCCGGCCGCCGTCATCTGCCGCTGCACGCGGTCCATGGCCGCGGGCGAGCGCGGGACCAGGGCTCTGGCTCGATTGACCAGGGCGCTCGGCACTTCGCCGAGCACCGACTCGAACGGCGTCGCGCCGCGGCCTCCGACGGCCACCTCGGTCAAGCGGCGCCGGGCGACGCGGGGCGCGGTCAACGGCCACAGCAGGGCCATCATCGCCGAGGCCACCGCCGCGAACAGCACCACGAACAGCGCGATCAGCTGGAGTTCCATCGCTCAGTACTCGATGCGGACCAGCCGCGAGATGATGTAGGTGCCGGTCAGCTGCAGGACGACCGCGACGATGACCAGCCGCATCCCGAGCGGGTCGTCGATCAGGATGCGGATGAAGCCCGGCTGGAGGACGTAGAGGAACGCCGCCAGGGCCGGCGGCACCAGCGACAGGACCAGACCGCTGATGCGGCCGTGGGCCGAGATCACCCGGATCTGGCGCTTGACCTTGAAGCGGTCGCGCATCACCGCCGAGAGGTTGTCGAGCACCTCCGCCAGGTTGCCGCCCGACTCACGTTGCGTCAGCACCGCCGTCACGAAGAAGCGGGCGTCGAGCACCGGCACCCGCCGCGCCATGCCACGGAGCGCCTCGGACATCGACAGTCCGAAGTTCTGCTCGTCGTAGACGCGGCGGAACTCGAGACCGACCGGCGCCGGCATCTCTTCGGCGGCGATGCTGAGTCCGGTCGTGAACGCATGCCCGGCCCGCAGCGCTCTTGCCACCAGGTCGATGGCCTCGGGGAACTGTTCTTCGAAGATGCGCAGCCGCTGGGTACGCTTCCTGGCGATCACGGCGTAGGGGACCCCGCCGGCCAGGACGCCGAGCACCAGCGCGATCGCCGGCTGCCGCAGCGCCAGCAGCGTGACCAGCGCCACGGTCACGCCCGACGCCAGACTGAGGGTGAGGACGGTGCCCGCCGACAGCGACAGTCCCGCTTCGAGCACCAGCCGGTCGAGCGACGCGGCCAGGCCACGGTGGCGGGCCAGCAGCGCCTCGATCATCGGCACCCGGGCCTGACGCACATCCGCCGTCGCGACACCAGTGGTCGAGACGGCCCGTGGCTGGTCGAGCTGTCTCAGGCGGTCGGTCACGGCCCGCGACTGCTGTTCCTCGGGCCGGACGATCAGCGCCCAGTACAGCCCGAGAATGGCGACCAGGCAGAACACGAAGATTGCGGCGGCGAATCCCATGTCGTCAGCTCGCGTTGACCCGGTGCTCGAACAGCGCGGCCGGGAGCGGGAAGCCGGCCTGCGCCAGCAGCTGGGCGCAGCGGGGCCGGATGCCGGTGGCCCGGAACACCCCCTCGACGCGGCCGTCGGCGGCCAGGCCGCTCCGTTCGAACAGGAAGATGTCCTGCATCGTGATCACCCCCTGCTCCATCCCGGTGATTTCGCTGATCGCGGTGACCCGGCGCCGCCCGTCGGACAGCCGCGTGAGCTGCACCACCACGTGGAGCGCCGAGGCGACCTGCTGCCGGACCGCCTTCTCCGGAATGTTCAGGTCGGCCATCGCGATCATCGTGTCGAGCCGATACAGCGCGTCGCGCGGGCTGTTGGCGTGAATCGTCGTCATGCTGCCGTCGTGGCCGGTGTTCATGGCCTGCAGCATGTCGAGCGCTTCCTCGCCGCGGACCTCGCCGACGACGATGCGATCGGGACGCATGCGCAGGGCGTTGATCACCAGCTGGCGCTGGGCGACGGCGCCCTTGCCTTCGATGTTGGCCGGCCGGGTCTCGAGCCGCACGACATGACGCTGGCGCAGCATCAGCTCCGCGGCATCCTCGATGGTGACGATGCGCTCGCGGTCCGAGATGAATCCCGACAGCACGTTCAGGAACGTGGTCTTGCCGGCGCCGGTGCCACCCGACACCAGCACGTTGAGGCGGGCGCCGACGGCGCCGCGCATGAACTCCAGCATCGGCTGCGTGAGCGACTGGCGGTCGACCAGATCGCGGGCGCCGAGCCGATCGGTGCGGAACCGGCGGATCGACAGCACCGGGCCGTCGAGGGACAGCGGCGGAATCACCGCGTTGACGCGCGATCCGTCGGCCAGGCGTGCGTCGACCATCGGGCTCGATTCGTCGATCCGCCGGCCGACCGAGCTGACGATGCGCTCGATGATGCGCAGCAGGTGCTGGTCGTCCTTGAAGACCAGCAGGCTCGGCTCGAGCCGGCCTTCGCGCTCCACGTAAATCTGATCGAACCGGTTGACGAGGATGTCCGACACCGAGGAGTCGGCGAGCAGGGCTTCGAGCGGACCGAGGCCGAACAGCTCGTGGAACACGTCGGTGATGAGCGCTTCGCGCTCCGACATGCTGAGCGGCACGTTGGACGACTCGGTGTCGAGCAACGTCATGATCAGGCTGCGGATCTCCGGTTCGGCCTGGGCCCGTCCGACGCGGTTCAACCGGTCGAGGTTCAACCGGTTCAGCAGCGATCGATGGATGCGTTCCTTGCTGTCCTGATAGTGCGCCTGGCGGACGTCGACTGCGCCGCCGGGAGTCACGCGTGAACGGTCGGGAACGGCCATGACGGGTCCTCTGTCAACGCTTGCCGCCGAAGCGGCCGAACAGCCCGGGTTTCACCGTGTCGCGGGCGACCGCGGGGAGCCCGGCCAGTTCCCGGGCCGCCTCTTCGAAGCTCGCCGACAGGCGCCCCTGCGGACTGGCCACCAGCGGTTCGCCCTTGTTCAGCGCCGCGACCGCGGCCCGGTAGTCGCTCGGGAACGTGAAGTCGATGATCCCGCCGAGCACCCGCTCGACGTCCTTGCGGCCGATCTCGGACTCGGTGTCGAAACGGTTGATCGCCAGCTTGACCCGCTGGGTGCCGCACCGCTGGCGCAGCAGGGCCGCCAGCCGGCTGGCGCTGCGCAGCGTCGGCAGCTCCTGATTGGCGACGATGACGATGGTCGAGGCCACGTCCAGCGCGTCGATCACGCTCGGGTCTGAGCGCGGACAGTCGACCACGACCCAGGGGTAGGCCGCCGTCACGAACTCGAGCAGGGCCTGGACCCGCAGCACGTCGATCGAACCCAGCATCGGACGGTTGGCCGACGCCAACAGGTCGACGCCCGACGGCGTCGGCGTGACCAGGCCCTTGAAGTAGGTGTCGTCGAGCCGGTGGATGTTCTCGAGCGCGTCGGCCACCGTGAAGCGCGGTTCGACGCCCAGGAACACCGAGGTGTCGCCGAACGCCATGTGGAGATCGACCAGCAGCGTGGCGTCGCGGGTGGCGCTGCGGATGGCCGCCGCCAGGTTGACCGCCGTGGTCGTACAGCCGACGCCGCCCTTGCCGCCGACGACCGCGACCGACCGGCCCTGCAGCGTGCGCGTCGACACGGCGCGGGACACGCGCTGCAGCGCGGCTTCGAGGTCGACCGGCACCAGGGGCGCCGGCAGCCATTCGGTGATGCCGAGCCGCATCGCCTCGAGCATGCCACCGGGGTCGAGCGACGCCGCGACCACGACGATCCCGGCGCGAGGAAACTGGCGCTTGACCGCGGCCAGGTCGCGCGGCAGGCTGCCGGTCTCGCGGATGTCGATGACGAACGCGTCGGGTCCCTGGGAGCCCTGCGGATGCACGCTGGCGACATCCGCGATGGTCGATTCGTGGGCGCGAAAGCCGCGGGCGCGCAGCGTCGCGACCAGGTCGCGATCGACGGATTCGATGACGGTGATCGACAGCGACACGGCTATCGCACCAGCAACGTACTGACCACGAAGGCCGAGTTGTGGACGCCGAGGTTGTCGATCGTCGTCGTGGTCGGCGCACTCGGGTACGGCATCAGGCGCCCGACGATCTCGGTGAAGTTCACCTGCTCGATGAACAGGCCGACGACGCGGGTGACGTTGACCGACGGATGGAGGTCGGGGTCGACGGCGCTCTGCTGACCCCAGACGTCGGGGTCGACGATCGGCAGCGCGATGATCCGGGGGCTGACCGAACAGGCGCCGCTGGTCATGCAGCCGCCGGCGACACCGCCACGACCGCCGTTCGCTCCAGCGTCCCACGTCGCCGCCGCGTCGGCCGCCATCACATCGGCGAGCGCCACGGCGAGCTGGTTGACGCCGAGCAGGTCGACGAAGCCGCCGGCGTGCGCCTGGACGACGGCTCCGGCGCCCACCACCTGCGGGCTGCAGTTCCGGACGTTCCAGGTAAAGCACTCGATGCTCCCCGGCGCGTTGCCCGGGCAATCGAGTTGAATCGGCATGTACCAATTGGCGCTGTCGGGCATGCCGTTCTGCCGGCGGGCGAGCCGCAGCTGCAGCCCGTATTCGAGCGCCAGGTCGAGCCCCGTGCCGTTGCTGCCCGGTTGCGTCGGCAGGTAGCTGTCGGGGTTGAACACCAGGGTGCCCGGCGCCCCCGGCGTGTAGCGCTCGAACACGTCGTCCGGGTCCCATGGCGGTGACTGCGCCTCGACCCACTTGTCGAGCACGGCCAGCGGCTTCACGCAGCTGGCGGCGTTGGCGAAGAGGACCTCGGCGGTCGCGGTGGCCCGCACGCCTTGCGAGGCCACCCCGACCAGGCCCGCGAAGATGGTCGGCAGCGGGTTGCCGCGTTGCTGATTGCGATAGACGTCGACGCGCACGCAGCGCCCGCCGCCGGCCTCGGGTGCACCGGCCGGACACGGCTGGTTGAAGTCGACATCGGCGCCGGTCACGTCCGGCGGTTCGCCCCACACGAGGTTGGCGCGCGAGGCGTCGATCGCCGCGGCCCGCGCCCGGCCTTCGTCGCCGCCATTGAACCCGAGCTCGGACGCCGCCGCCAGCGCGGCGGCGTCGGCGGCGTTCTGGGCCTGGCGCCGGGCCGTCCACAGCACGCCGTAGTCGACGACGAAGCTGCTGAACGCGATGAGGCCGATGAGCGCGATCGCGACATGCACCAGCACGGCGCCGCGTTCGGCCGGCAGTCGCGGGCCGGCCGCCGGCGGACGAGGCGCGGATCGGTGGGACAGGGGCATCGGTGGCTACCGGCCGGGGGGACGCGGCGGCACGGTGCCCGCGGGGGTGGGCGGCCGGCGGGTCGGCGGCGGCGGTGCGTCGATCAGGCCGGGGCGATCGGATTCGCTGGCGCCCGGTACGGCGTCGTTCTCGTCGTCGGTCGGGTTGATGAACGCACCCGGCCGCACCGGCAGCGTCGGCACTTCGTCGGGGTCGAGCGCCCGGACCAGACGCGGCGTGACCAGCACCATCAGCTCGGTCTGCTCGGCGCGCAGGGCCCGGCTGCGGAACAGCGTGCCGATCACCGGCAGCCGGCTCAGCAGCGGGATGGCCTGGCGATCGGTCTGGGTGAGGTTGTTCAGCAGGCCGGCGATCGCGAACGACTGTCCGTCGCGCAGCTCGACGTCGGTTTCGGCCCGCCGGGTGTTGAGCGCCGGGATGCGGAAGCCCGACAGCACGATGCCGTTGGTGTAGTCCAGCGTGCTCACTTCGGGCCGCAGCCGCAGCCGGATGACGTCGCCGGCGATCGTCGGCGTGAAGGTGAGGCGGACGCCGAACTCCTTGTATTGCACCGACACCTGGCCGATGCCAGACACCAGGGGAATCGGGATCTCGCCGCCGGCCAGGAAGCTGGCCTCCTGGCCGTTGTAGGCGATGAGATTCGGCTCGGCCAGGCTCTGCAGGAAGCCACGGCCCTGCAGGGCCTTGAGCACGCCGCCGATCCCCTGGGTCCGCGAGAACAGGAAGATGTTGAGGAAGTCGGAGAACTCCAGGGTGTCGACATCGCCGTCGTTCGAGAAGTCGGGGGCCGCGAACTGCTGGGTCGTCGCCCGCCCGGTCGCGGTGTCCCGGGTGCTGAAGAGCGACAGCCCGGCCTGCTGCAGGGCGTTGCGGTTGACCTCCGCGAAGCGCACCTGCAGCATGACCTGTTTGCTCGGCGAGCCGCTCGGCAGGGCCAGCATGTTGATGACCGAGTGCTTCGGCATCGCCGCCTTGGCGAGCTCGCCGGCGCGGAGCATCACTTCGTTGCTGGAGACGGCGCCCGACAGGATGACCGCCTCGTCGGTGACCGCCACGCCGATGTCCTCACCGGCGAACAGCTGCTGGAAGTTCTGCTGGAGGTTGGTCACGCCCGGATCGACGACGACGTCGTAGTGCTTGCGCTCCGAAGCGCCCCACACGATGAGGCTCACCGTCCCGGCGCCTTTGCCGTCGACGAGGACCTCGCGCGGCTTCACGACCACGGCGTCGGCTACGGCCGGATTGGTCACCGCGATCCGGGTGATGTCGAATTCGGTGAGCAGCACGGTCGAACGTCCGGCCGTGAGCAGCACCCGCTCCGCGACGCCTCCGGCCGGCGCGGGTTGCGGCGCCTGTGCCGCGACCGAGGCCATCAGCAGCGCGGAAGCGAGGGCCACCACGAGGCCGCCGGCCATCAGCCGCCGTCCCATCGCCGCTGCCCTCATCGCACCACCTCCGCCGTGCGCTTGGCGGCGCGAATCGTCTCCACGGTGTAGATCGACGGCGCCGGTGCGGCCGGCGGCGGGGCGGCCGCACTGGTCCGTTCCCGGGGCTGTGGTCGCGGCGCCGCTGGCGCGGGCGGCGGCTCTTCGGGTCGCCCCATCAGGGCGGAAACGCGAGTGCCCGCCGTCTCGGTCGGCGCGGTGTCGAGCGGATTGCGCAAGGCGAGCGTGATGCGTCCGACCGACGACGCGAGCGAGATGCGTTCGGCTTCCTCGGGCGTGACCAGCAGGGTCACGACCGTGGCCGGCACCGGGCGTCCATCCCGAGCCTGTTGCTGGTCGATCTTGGTCCCGGCGGCGAGCACCTGGCTGTTGGCGACGACGACGCGGGCCACGCTCTGCTGCTGCTGATTGATGGTGACGACCACGTCCACGCGCGTGCCCGGGACGACGAAGCCGGCGACGCCGACCACGTCGTCGACCTTGACCGAGACCGCGCGCATGCCCGGCGTGATGATCGGCGGCAGACCGGCGCCGGCCTCGCGAGCCGCGACCTTGGACCCGGTGAGCGGTTCGTTGGTCACCACCCCGGCGACCAGACCGCGGTTGACCACTTCCTCGGTCGTCGAGAACGCGCCGGCGATCGGGTTGGACGCCGGCCAGGCGATGAGTTTCACATCGGCCGCTGCCAGCAGGGTGCCCATCGGCAGGTCACGGGCGGCGACGGCCACCTGGTAGTTGCGGACCTCGACTTCCCGGACCGGCGTCAGCTGCACCTGGCGCAGCACCAGAAGGCTGGCGGCGCTGGCCACGAGCAGCGAGAAGGCGAGCACGAGGGTGGTGCGAGTGGTTCGTGACATTTATGGGGTCTCGTCGTCGCTGTCTCAGGAGCCGAGCTGGCGGCGCATCGTCGAGCGCGCGGTGAGGGTGACCGAAGTGAAGGAGCCGCCGAACATCGACACGATCGGCCCGATGAACTGATAAGAGTAGGGATAGGTGACCGTGACCTCGAGCCCCGGCCAGGTGCCGCCGCCGGAATCGGCCAGCGACACCGGCACGGCCACCGCGGTGACGGTCCCCGGGACACCGCCGGTCGACGCATAGGTCGCCGCCCGGTCCTGGGCGTCCGCCGCGCTGTAGCCCGGGAGCACGCCGACCCGCGCCCCCTCCATCGCCGCGTTGGTCAGCACGACATAGCGCTGGAACATGAATCCGAAGTCGATGATGCCGAACATCATGAGCATCAGGAGTGGGAGCACCACCACCATCTCGATGAGTTCGGCGCCGCGGTCCGACGCCCAACGCGGCGGTCTCGTCAATGCCGCCATAGCGTCACCAGCAGTCCAGCGAAAATCGGCAGCGCATACGGCAGTCGTGGGCCGCGCCCGTGCTCGAGCGTCAACGCCGGCATCGGCCGGACGCCTTGGACCGCCCAGAACACGAACAGGCCGCGGATGTTGACCAGCGCCTGGCCCAGATACCCGTGGACGGCGCCGACGCCGATGGCCATGACGCCGCCGGCCAGGGCCCCATACAACGCCGTCCAGCCGACCGGGCCGGCGCCGATCCAGGAACCCAGCGCCGCCATCAGCTTCACATCGCCGCCGCCCATGCCGCCGAGGGCGAAGATCGGCAGGAACACCGCCAGTCCGACCAGGCCTCCGAGCAGCGCGGCCGACGCCTCCGGCCAACCGCCGCCCAGGGCGTGTGCCACGACTCCGAACCCGACCGCCGGCAGCGTGAGCGCGTTCGGTATCCGACGTGACGCGATGTCGGTGGCGCAGCCGGCCAGCCCGACGAGCACGGCGGCGATTTCGAATCCGGTCACGGACCTCCTCCCGACGGCGGCGGAGGCTCCCACAGACCCTGGGTGTCGCCATCCAACGCCTGGTAACTGGAGCGAATGGCGGCTTCGATCAGCGGCCACGTGGCCACTGTCGCGACGCCGATCGCGGCGGTGAGCAGGACGTACTCGATGATGTCTTGGGCGCTCTCATCGCGAAAGAGGCGCACCAACAGCTGAAGCATCGCGGCAGACTGCTCAGTCGCGACGGGTTCGCGCGGCACTCTCGCGAGCCCTCGCTGCGCGCCCCACTACGGAGCAGCAGTCGGAATAGTGTTGGTCTGGGTCTGGACGTACGTCCAGATCACATTCAGGCGCGCGCCGATCGTCGGCACGATCGGAATGGCGATCACCGAGATCGCCGCGGCAATCAGCACGTATTCGATGATGTCCTGGCCGTCGTCTTCGCGAATCAGTCTACGGAGGAGCTGCGTCATTGGTGGTCTCCGACAATCAAAAGGCACGAATCGAGTTCGGCCGCGTCCCAGACGACAGCCGCCGCCAAGGGCGCTCGCACCAGGCCCACTCGCCCGTGGTCGTCCCTCCGCCGGCGAGAGGGTAGTCAGCAACTGCCGTGCCTTGACGCGTTGGTCGGGTGGGCGGTGTGCATTTTCGTGCAAGATACACTGAACTGCTGGGAAAACACGCGATCGATCGCGGACCGTCGGAGGTCTTCGAGGTAGACAAGATTACCTTTGCGGCCCTGACTAAAATCTTCACCGGTCACGATCGGATCCCGTCTCGACCACCACCTGGTCGCCGATCCTGCAGGCGACCGCATCGATGGTTCCGGCGGCCATCTCGACCACGGCGAAGGCCCGCCACATGAACACGAGACGCCGCCGCGGAACCGCCCGCCTCAACCCGACGATGACCCCGTCGCGCCCGATCCCGATGACGTCGATAGCGAATGCCATGCCGAAGGTGTGGATGCCCTGGGACGGTGCGATGACCAGGGCATGACCGGCGGCCAGCCCGGTTTGGCCGATGAGGCCACGCCGGCGGGCCCGGGACGTATCGGCCAGGAACCCGTCGCTGGCCAGCCAGGTGCCGCGCCCGGCCAGCCGAAGACCCCACGGCACCCGCAGATCCACCGCCGGCTCGAGGAAATGCGCGCGGTTCATGAGGTGGCCGACCACGGCAGCCTACTGGATCCGGCGCCGGCCAGGCGAGTCCTCGGCCGCCGTGCAGATTCGTGCAATCGCTTGAAGCCCGAAGTCCGGTAAGCTGACTCGTCATGCGCGCCGTCCTCCTGGCCCTGGCCGTCGGGGGCCTGATCGTCGTTCCCGCCCAGGCCCAGACGAAGAAGGCGCCTGCCCGCCGCCCGGCCCCGACCCGCAAGGCAGCGGCCTTGCCGGCGCCAACCCGCATTCCGGCGTCCCTGGTCTGCCCGTCGGAACTCGGCGTCGGGATGACCACGAAACGGCGGTTCTGCGACGTCCTCAGCGGACGCGACCCGGCCGAAGGCGTCGTCGTGACCGTGCCGCCGCACCGCGGCACGGCGATCCTGTCCTTCGAGGTCCACAACCGGCATACCTACTCGGCCGAGCTGGTCCGGGCCAAGCGGGCCTACCGGCACTACACGGCGACGATCGGCGTCCTGACGATGGACAACACGCTGGTCGATCGGGCGGTCATCGACTCCGAGTTCCGATCCGAGCGCGACCTCTACGACCGCATCTCCGGCGGCGCCGGGCCCGGCGGAATGAAGGCCGTGGCGCCCACCGGCAGCGAGTTCGTCCAGTTCACCCTCGGCGAAGAGGTCAGTGAAGTGAGCGTGCTCGGCGAGAAGCTGTCGGTCGTGCGTCCGGACGGCAGCGACATGTTCACCTCGGCCGGCCGCCCAGTGGCGACCATCAGCAACGTCATGGTCGAGTACCGTCCGGCGCCTGCGGCGCGGAAGAAGCGCTGACCGGACGACATGCCGGCCGCCCTCGTCACGATCATCGTGCCGGTGTTCAACGAGTCGGCGACCGTCGCGGCCGTGGTCGCGCGCCTCCTCGAGGTGCCGCTGCCCGCGGCCCGGGAGATTCTGGTCGTCAACGACGGCTCCACCGACGGCACCCGCGAGGTGCTCGACGCGCTGCCGGCCGATCCCGCCGTCCGCGTCATTCATGCCAGGGTCAACGGCGGCAAGGGCAGCGCCATCCGGCTCGGGCTCGCCGAAGCCCGTGGCACCATCGTCGCGATTCAGGACGCCGACCTCGAACTCGATCCGGCGCAGCTCGCCGATCTGGTGTCGCCGATTGTCGACGGCCAGGCCCGCGTGGTCTACGGGTCGCGTTTCCTGCAGCCGACCTCGACCGCGCCGTGGCTCACGGTGGTCGCCAACAAGACGCTGACCGCCGCCACCAATCTGCTCTATGGGTCGCGCATCACCGACATGGAGACCTGTTACAAGATCATGGAGACCGAGGTTGCCCGTGGACTCGGGCTCGAGGCGAACCGCTTCGACATCGAACCAGAAATCACGGCAAAACTGCTGCGGCGCGGCCACGTCATCGTCGAGCGGCCGGTTCGCTTCGAGCCGCGCAGCCGCGCGCAGGGCAAGAAGATCGGCTGGCGCGACGGGGTGCGGGCGCTGCAGGTGCTGGTCAAGCACCGCTGGCCCTAGCTGGAAGAGCCGCTTAGGGCTCGTCGAGGACGACGCGGGTCACGTAGCGGACGGGGCGGCCGTTGACCGTCGCCGGCGTGAACCGCCACAGCTTCGCCGCTGCCAGCATCATGCGGTGGCGATAGAACGTCTCGCCCGGGTCGATCTGGCCGCGGATGCGCACCGTCTCGACGCTGCCGTCGGTGCCGACCAGCACCTCGAAGTACGGCCCGTCGATGACCGCCCCCGGGTCCTTCAGCGCGGTGCTCGCCAGCGACGGATACCGCAGGACCGGAGGCTGCACGCCCGGCGTCACCCAGGAATACAGCGTGTCGGCCCCGGAGGTGTCGCCGGCGAGGTCCGCCGCCCTCGGGGTGGTCCTCGCCTCGCCGTTGCCGGCCAGAGCGACCACCGCCGCCGGTGGAGGGCTGGTGGCCACGACGTCAGTACGCGCGGGAGCGGGCGGCGCCGCGGCAGTCTCGACCGGTGCGGCGCTCACGACCGGCCTGGACGGCGGCGAGATCGTCGAGCCCACCGCCGGGCCAGGCGGCGTACCTCGAACCACCCGGGCCGGGAGCGACCGGGCCACGGGCGCGACGGCGACCGGGGCCGGGGCCGGGTCGAACGATGCGGCGGGCCCTGGGCTCACTGGTGGAGGCGCAGGTGTCGCGGGGGCGGACGGCATGGGCGCAGCCTCGGGGACGGCGGCCGCGGTGGTTGCGGCCGGCGTGGGGCGCGCGAGTGGGCGCGTCGCCGGCGCCGGCCACAGCTGCCACGCCGCGACGGCCAGCCCGACGCCGACGACGCCGATCGCGGCCGGCGCGCCGACCGCGTGCAGTGCCCGGCGGAGGGCGGCCTGAACGTCGAACTGATTGGCGTTGACCGCGGCACGGAGTGTCGCCGCCCGCAGCTGTTCGAACTCGTTCGACATCGTCGCCGCCGCGGCGGCGGCGATCGGCTGCGTCCGCCGAATCGGGATGCGATTCCACTCCGGCGGCGCCGACCATGGCCCGGCATCGTCGCTGACCACCGGCTCGAGCGCCTGGCGCCGCGCCGTCGGCATGGCGAGGTCCAGGCTCCGGCGTTCCGATGCGTGAGCCGGGCGCTGGTCGACGGGTACGAGGTCGTATGGCAGATCGGTCGGGAGCTCGACCGGCTCGTCCCAGGCGTCGTCGGTGGCTGGCGCCGGGGCGGCCGCGGGTGGCGGCGTGGCGCGCGCGCGCTCGGCCTCGGCCCGGAGTCGATCCGCGTCCACGCACAGCGCCCTCAGCGCCACGCCGGCAATTTCGACGCGGCGGCGTTTGGCGGTGACCTGGAGTCCGAGCTCCTCCAGAAACGAGATTGCCCGTCCGGACTCGAACGCGACGCCAAGTCCCCCTTGTGAGTCGCACGCGGGCAGCAGGTACTCGAGCAGCCCGAGCACGGTCTCCGGCCTGGCCCGGGCCGCGTCGCCCAGCAAGTGAATGTCACCGCCGCGCGTCAGCTCACACTGCGCCGGCGTGATGCGGGTCGGGCGGGCGCCCTTGGTGGGTCCGGTCCGGGCCACCGCCTCGTGGACGATCGCCGCGGCCTCGCGCCAGCCGATGGTGACGCCGAGGTCGAGCACCCGCGCGAGAGAGATTCGGGTCGACTCCATGGTCGGGCCGAGAAACGGCTTGGCTTTCAGCCTACACCAAGGCCCGCCGCAAATGCGTCTCCGGTCACCGGCGTGGGGTCCGGCTCAGTCTGGCGCGCTGTCCGTCGCCGGCGACGGCGAGGGCAGCGGCGGGTCTGGTGCGGGCACGGTCGCGACGACCGGGACGAGGAAACCAGGTGCACGTCGAGACACCGGGGAACCCGGCCGCGGCCGCGACGCGGCGGCGCGCCACAGGCCCATTCCAGCGGCGCCGGCCGAAAGCGCGATCGCCGCGAATATCACGACCCGGCCGCTCACCCGTCGGGAATGCTCGGCCGGCCGGCCCACCGGCGGGCGCTGACGGTGTGGCGGCGGCGCGTCGATGGCGCGGGGGCGAGACGACCGCCGGATGTACTGTCCGGGGGCGTGCCCTGACCCCGCCGCGACCGCCTCGCCGGTCAGTCCCTGGTCGGCTTGCGCCGCCAGGGCGCGCAGCGCCAGTGTCGCAATCTGCGCCCGCCGCCGCTTCCACGTCGTCTCTTCGGCGACCAGTTCGAGAAAGGGCAGCAGCTCTCCGGATCGCAGCGCGATCCCAAGGTCGCCGGGGTCGTCGCACCCGCGGAGCAGATCGGTGGCGAGGCCGGCGACCGCCTCGCCGCGCGCGCGTTCGGCCTGATCGGTGAGCACGACGTCGCCGCCGCGCGTGAGCATCACGCTCGCCGGCGGCACCGGCTCCGGGCTGGCACCGCCGAGTTGCTGCGCGCGATCGACCGCCTCGACGAGAACTGCGGCTGCTTCGCGCCACGTGATCGGGACCCGGAGGTCGAGCACACGCGCAAGTGACAGACGAGTGACATCCATTCCTGCCTCGAGGCGCTCGGGGGATGAGACCTCTCAACTAGACTAACGCGCACGCCATGCGCCGGTGCCTTCGTCACGTGCACACTGCTGTCGGGAGTTGCCCGTGATGACGCCCAAAACGTGGGCGCCGGTGGCCGCGGCCGCGCTCAGCGTGGGGCTGGGCGCCGTCGCGTGGTCGTGGCGCACCGGCGCGGTCGGCGGATCCGATTCGGCCTGTTACGCCTTGATGGCGCAGGTGTTCGCCGCCGGCGCCTGGCAGCCGATGAGCGTGCTGGCGACCGAAGCGCCGTGGCCCGAGGCGTCGCGCGTGGCGGCGCCGGCGGGATTCCTGCCGTCGGCCATGCATCCGGCGGCCGCCGTGCCGGTGTGTGCGCCTGGCTACTCGCTGCTCGTCGCTCCGCTCGTACGCGCGTTCGGTCCCGGAGCGGTGCACGTCGTGCCGCCCGTGGCCGCGGCGTGTCTAGTGTGGTGCGCGTTCCTGCTGGCCCGCCGTCTGTCCGCGTCGCCGATCGGCGGGGTCGCGGCGGCGCTGCTGGTGGCCACGACGCCGATCGTGCTGTTCCAGGCCGTGCAGCCGATGAACGACATCACCACCGGCGCGCTGTGGGCCGCCGTGGCGCTGGCGATGTCGTCCGGGCGCCCCGCCCTGACCGGAGCGCTGGTTGGCGTGGCGCTGCTCGTGCGTCCGAATCTGGCCGTGGCCGGCGCGCTGGCCATGGCGGTGGCGGCGTCGCTGCACGCCGCCGCGGCGACGGCCGGATGGCCGGGCCGAGCGCTGCGCTCGTTGGTGCTGAGCGGCATGACGGCGAGTCCCGGAGTGCTGGCCGCCTTGATGCTGAACCGGGCGCTGTATGGGTCGCCGTTCCAGTCCGGCTACGGCGATCTCGGCGTGCTGTTCGCCGCCGGGCACGTGCCCGTGAACGTCATGCGTTACGGCGCGACGTGGCTGGTGACAGGGACGCCGATCGTCCTGCTGTCGCTCGCGGCCTGGTGGTGGGCGCCGCGGGCGCGGCGTCTCGAGGTGGCCGGCGTGGCGTCGCTGGGGGTGGCGCTGTCGCTGGTGTATCTGGCCTATCGCCCGTTCGACGAGTGGTGGTACCTGCGGTTCCTGTTGCCGGCGGTGGCGTTGGCCGCCGTGCTCACGGCGGTGACGCTGGTGCGAATCACGGAACGCTGGCTGCCGCGCCACGCCGCGCTGCTGGCGCTGGTCGTCGCCGGCGCGGCGGCGATCTACACCGCCCGCACGCCGTACGCGCACGAGGCCCTGGCCCTGCGCGGCCTCGAGGCTCGATTCCCGGACACCGCCGCGGTGGTGGCCACCCGTCTCGACCCCGGCGCAGTGCCGATCACGATCTGGCAGAGCGGCGGGCTGCGCTTCTGGCCCGGGCGCGAGGTCGTGGTCTGGGACGCGCTCGACCCGCGGTGGCTCGACGAGGCGGTGAGCTGGATGCAGATTCACGGCCGCCAGCCGGCGATCGTGGTCGAGCGCTGGGAGGAAGAGGGATTCCGGACCCGGTTTGCCGGCCAGACCTACGGTGGGCTCGACTGGCCACCGCGCTACGACGTCGACCGCCGCGTCCGCATCTTCCTGCCCGAGGACCGCGACCGCTATCTGGCCGGCGCGCCGGTCGCGACCGAGACGATCTTCGGGGAACGACGCCCGCGCTGAGCGGCGCTCGACTTCGCTATAGTTGCCGTCGCCTCACGACGTCATGGCCGCACCGATCTCCATCCGCCCCGCGACGCGCGACGACGCCGCCGCGATCACGCGCATCTACAACGAAGGGATCCGTGGCCGCGGCGCCACGTTCGAGACCCGCGAGCGCTCGGCCGACGACGTGCGTGCGTGGTTCGACGATCCACGCTTCCCGATACTGGTGGCCGAGCACGGGGGAGTCGTGGTCGGGTGGGCGGCGGCCTCGAGTTACCGCGCCCGCGCCTGCTACGCCGGCATCGCCGAATACTCGATCTACGTCGCCAGCAGTCATCACGGGCAGGGCATCGGCAACCTGCTGATGCCGGCGTTCTTGACCACGCTGGAGCAGGCCGGCTTCTGGAAGGTGCTGTCGCGTCTCTTTCCGGAGAACGCCGCGTCGCGCGCGTTGTGCGCCCGGCACGGCTTCCGCGAAGTCGGGACCTACCGTCGCCATGCGATGCTCGACGGCGTCTGGCGCGACGTCCTCATCGTCGAGCGGTTGCTCGGTGACGCCCGGCCCGACCACCGGTCGTAGCCGCCGGGCCGCTACGCCTCTTCCCCGAGGTGCAGCCGCCGCTCGGCCGCGGGGAACTTCGCCGCCGCCTCGCGCTCGGGCGCGAGCAGCGACACCACGATGCCGACGGCGAACGACAGCGGGATCGAGATGATGCCGGGGTTGCGCAGCGGGAACATCGCCGCCGGGTTCTTCAGCAGATCCACCTGGATGGTCGGCGAGAAATAGATCAGGCCCAGCGCCGCGGTGGTACCGACGAGGATCGACGCCACTGCGCCGTTGGTCGTGAACGGCTTCCAGAACATCGACAGCACCAGGGCCGGGAAGTTGGCGCTGGCGGCAATCGCGAAGGCCAGGCCCACCATGTAGGCCACGTTCTGGCCCTTGAAGGCGATGCCGAGCACGACCGAGACGATCGCCAGCAGGATCGTCGCGCCGCGCGCCACCTGCAACTGTTCCTTCGAGTCGGCGGCGCCGTGGCGCACCACGTTCACCCAGATGTCGTGGGACAGGGCCGCGGCCCCGGCCAGCGTCAGTCCGGCGACCACCGCCAGGATCGTGGCAAAGGCCACCGCGGCGATGAACCCCAGAAACGCCTGGCCACCCACCGCTTCGGCGAGCAACGGCGCCGCCATGTTGCCGCCGGCGTCGACGGCGCGGATGGCGTCCTGGCCGACGATCACCATCGCGCCGAAGCCGAGGATGAAGGTCATGAGGAAGAAACTGCCGATGGCCGTGGTGGCGTAGACCACCGACACCCGGGCGGTGCGGGCGTCCGGCACGGTGTAGAAACGCATCAGAATGTGCGGCAGGCCGGCGGTGCCGAACATCAGGGCAATGCCAAGCGAGATGGCGTCGAGGGGGTCGGACACCAGCCGGCCCGGCGCGAGCACGGCGTCGCCGTAGCGCGACGCGGCGTCGGCGAAGAGGGCCAGCGGATTGAAGGAGTAGCGCCACAGCACCAGCAGCGCCAGCAGCGCCGCGCCGGTCATGAGCAGTACCGCCTTGACGATCTGCACCCAGGTCGTCGCCAGCATGCCGCCGAACAGCACGTAGGCCAGCATCACCATCCCGACGATCACCACGGCCAGTTCGAACGAAATGCCGAACAGCAGCCGGATCAGGTTGCCCGAGCCGACCATCTGCGCGATCAGGTAGAAGGCGATCACCGCCAGGCCGCCGAACGCCGACGCGACGCGGACCGGCCCCTGCCGGAGACGAAAGGCGACGACATCGGCGAACGTGTAGCGGCCGAGATTGCGCAGCGGCTCGGCGATGAGGCACAGCACCACCGGCCAGCCGACGAAGAAGCCGATCGAGTAGATCAGCCCGTCGAACCCGGAGAGGGACACGAGGCCGGCGATGCCGAGGAAGCTGGCGGCGCTCATGTAGTCGCCGGCCAGCGCCAGGCCGTTCTGCAGCGCCGTCACCTTGCGGCCGGCGGCATAGAAGTCGTCGGCGCTCTTGGTACGCCGCGCCGCGAACCACGTGATGCCCAGCGAGATGGCGATGAACAGGAAGAACCCGCCCATCGCGACCACGTTGGGCTCGCCGATGCCCCCGGTCATCGCACCCTCCCGGCGCGGATGGTCACGACACGGTGGTCGTAGTGCGTGTTCGCCCACTGCACGTAGGCCAGAACCAGCACCCAGGCCGACAGGATCACCAGCACGCCGAGGACGATGCCGAGGCTCAATCCGGGAGTGAGCAGCGACCCCATCCAGGCCTTACCGAAGGCGACGAGCAGGATGAACGACACGTAGATCACGGTCATCGCCGCCGTGAGGCCGATGGCGATCCGCGACCGGGCGGCCGCCAGCGACTCGAGCGCGGCGTGGTTTGACGAGACGGGTGTGGTCATAGGGTGCGGACGGCTCGCGGAAGCGAGGCGGGCGGAATCATAGCAGTCGGGGCCCGGCGGGGTGGCCGGTGCCATCCATCTGGCGAATGCGCGGCACCCCGTACGACGCATCCCCGTGTGCTATAGTCCGCCCGATCGAGCTCTGTTTACACGGGTAATTTCGGCGTGCAGACGGAGACGTTTGACTTGTTCGTGCCTCGGGCGTCACAGCCCCACACGGGCCAGAAAGAAACAGGGGGCGGATATGCGCGTGCGTTCCATCGGTCTCTTTGCCGCCGCCATCGTGCTGTGCGCAGCGTCGGCGTTCGCGCAGGAAGCGACCATCTTCGGCGCGGTGACGGATTCGACCAGCGGCGCCCTGCCGGGGGTGACCATCACCGCGACGTCCCTGACCAACGGGCGCGTCTTCAGCAGCGTCAGCGATGAGCGCGGCGACTACCGCCTGCGCGGCCTGGCGCCGGATCGCTACAAGGTGCAGGCGGAGCTGTCGGGCTTCGCCACCGTGCTCGTGCCCGAAGTGGAGGTGCTGGTCGGCCAGAACCGCCCGGTGCCGTTCGCCATGCAGGTGGCCACGCTCAGCGAGACCCTCACGGTCACCGGCGAGGCGCCGCTCGTCGACATCAGCTCCACGCAGGTGGCCGGCAACGTCGACCGCCGCCAGATGGAGGAACTGCCGCTGCAGGGCCGCAACTGGATGGAGCTGGCGATGCAGGTGAAGGGCATCACCGCCAACGCCGTGGACAACAACCCGGGCGTCCGCGACCGCGCCTTCCAGCTCAATCTCGACGGCCAGGAGATCACCCAGCAGGTGGCCGGCGGCGGCTTCGGCCAGCCGCGCTTCAGCCGCGAGGCGATCGCCGAGTTCCAGGTCATCACCAACCTGTTCGACATCACCCAGGGCCGCTCGCTCGGCATCCAGGTGCAGGCGATCTCGCGTTCCGGCACCAACAACCTCGATGGCGCCGTCTACGGCTTCTTCCGCGACGACAAGCTGAACGCCAAGGATTTCATCGCCAACCGCGTGCTGCCCTACGCCAATCAGCAGATCGGCGCCGCGGTCGGCGGGCCGATCGTCCGCGACAAGCTGCACTACTTCTTGTCGTACGAACGGGAGAACGAGCCGAACACCATTTTCACGACGCCACCGGCGCTCGGCGGCCAGAACTGGACGTTCGACACCAAGCTGGTGCAGAACAGCTTCCTCGGCCGCGCCGACTGGCAGCTGCGCCAGGGGGATCACATCACCTCGCGCTGGTCGGTACTGGGACTGGGACAACCCGTTCACCCAGGTCTCCGGTATCGAGCACCCGTCGCAGGCCGCCGCCCGCTCGCGCAAGGCCTTCAACGTGTCGAACACCTGGGCGAAGGTGCTGAGCGACAGCACGGTACAGGAAGTGCGCCTCAGCTACAGCCACTTCGACTGGAAGAACGCCTTGGCCGAGTCGGCACTGGCCAGCACGCCCAACTACGTCTTCCCGACGCTCACCGTCGGTCAGCGGCGGAACTACCCGCAGAACTTCAATCAGAACACCTTCAGCGGCCGCTACGATCTCACCACCAGCGTCGGCGCCCATGACCTGAAGATCGGCGCCGAGTACCTGCGGTGGAAGGACACCGGTTCGTGGGAGCTGCTGTCGCGCGGCGAGTTCATCTTCAGCACCACCCCAGCCGACCTGGCGCGGCGCTTCCCGGCGGATGCCTGGAACGATCCGACGAAGTGGGACCTGACCGGTCTCGATGCCACGGTCTCGCGCTTCGACCAGAACTTCGGCGACTGGACCATCGACATCCCGCGGCCGACGGTGGCGCTGTGGATCGGCGACACCTGGAAGCTCAACAACTCGCTGACGATCAACGGTGGGCTGCGGTGGGACGCCGACTTCGGCGCCCTCGACCCGCCGCACATCACCACCCAGGTGACCTTCGACCCGCGGCCAGGCTACGTCCCGCTGTCGAACCTGCAGCCCGGCGACCGTCTCTATCCCGGCAATCTCCGCGACATCAACAACATCGCACCCCGCGGCGGCTTCACCTGGAACGTCGGCGGGCAGGGCAGTCTGGTGGTGCGCGGCGGCAGCGGCCTCTACTTCAGCATCCCGGACTCGAACACGACGTTCAGCCACCAGTCGTTCAACGGCGAGCGCATCCTGGTGAATTCGTTCCCGAACGACAACCAGCCCGGGTTCATCCAGAACCCGACCCGCGGGATCACGGCAGCCGACATCTTCGCCGGGCGGGTGCCGTTGCCGGCGCAATCGCCCCGGGTGATCGCCAGCGACTACCAGATGCCCTACACCTGGCAGAGCAGCATCGGCTTCCAGACGCAGGTCGGCACCCGGTGGGGTTTCGAGGCCGACCTCACCCACTGGAAGGGCTACAACTTTGCCCGCCAGCGCGATCCGAACCTGGCGTTCAATCCGGCCACCGGCTACAACGTGGCGCCGACCGCGGCGACTCGTCCCGATCCGAAGTTCGGCCAGATCCAGTGGCTGGAGTCGACCGGCAAGGCCGACCAGGCGTCGCTGCAGACCGGAATCACCAAGCGCTACTCCAGCAACTGGCAGTCGTCGTTGACCTATACCTACATGTTCTTCTTCAACGACAACACCACCAATTTCCAGTTCCAGGGCAACAACCCGTTCGACCCGGACGCCGAATGGGCGCGGTCCACCGAGTTCCAGCGGCACACGCTGCGCCTGAACGGGCTGTGGCGCGGACCGTGGGGGATCAACCTGTCGGGCGCGTACTTCTTCGGCTCGGGCAACCACTACGCGACGACCGTCGGGGCCAATCCGTTCGGACCGGTGGCGCCAGGCACCAATCGATATGTCACTGCGCCAATCACCGTGCCGGAGTCGGCGCGCGATCGTTTCGACGGGCCGGACTCGTTCGCGATTGGCGAGGTCGTGCCGCGGAACGCTCTCAAAGGCGACCCGCTGCACCGCATCGACTTCCGCGTCGCCAAGGAGATTCCGCTGCCCGGCGGCATGACCATCACCGGCATCGCCGAGGTGTTCAACGCCCTGAACCACAAGAACTACGGCGCGTATCAGAGCGTGCTGAACAATCCCGGCTTCGGCGACCCCCGGCAGAACCTGCTGAACGCGTATCAGCCGCGCATCGCGCAGTTGGCGTTCCGGCTGGCGTTCTGATGATGCAGACGTAGGGCGGCTCTTTAGAGCCGCCCCGGAGGCAGAGCGGGATGAGGGCAGAACAAGAGCGCTGCCCAGGGCAGCGCTAAAGCGCTGCCCTACGACAACGGCGATCACGACGAAGAGCCCGGCGAAGTCGTCGGGCTCTTCAACCGTTCGGGATCATCGCCGGAGGCGGACGGCGGCGACGGGAAGGTCGTTCGCCGCGGCGAACGCTGCCCATTCGTCGGCGGTGCGGGTCCGCATCACCGCGGTGGGCGCGGCGTCGAGGGGCAGCGCCAGCAGCACAGCTGTCACCGCGCGCTCGGCACCCGCCATGTCGCCCAGCAGGGTAGCCGGCAGGCGGTCGACGACCAGTCCGGCTCGGCCTGGTCGGTCACATCGTGTCCGGCGCGATTGAGATCGAGCGTCCGCCGCTTGGGGCAGAGCTGAAGCTCCGCTACATCGAACGAGGAAGCTCTGCCCTCGATCGAACCAGGAACGCTCGGCCCTACATCGAACACCAGGGCCGCCGTGTCAGTGCACGACGGTGTGCTCGACCGGCGGCGCCTTCTTCAGGCCCTGGATCTGCACCACCGGCACGGCTGGCTCCTTCAGCACGTGCTGGCGGTACAACCGCTCCATCTCGGCGTGGCGTCGCGCGTCCTCGGGCGAGCGGTCCTTGCGCTGGCGCGCCTGGACCAGTTCCTCGCGCGCGTTCTTGGCCACGCCCAGCTCGTCGAGGTCGGTCTGGGCCCCCTTGGCCACGGCCTCGGCGTTGAGCTGCAGCGAGTGCGCGGTGGTCGGCAGCGGCACCGACTTGTTGCCGGCGAAGATCTCGTGGCGGCCGTGCTCCTCGTACCATTTGGTGAGCGTGGCGGTCATGTGCATCTGCTCGATGATGTTCCGCCAGCCGACGCCGGTGTTGTAGGCGCAGAACGAGATCTCGCCCTGCTGGGTGGCGTAGGGGATGATGCACATCTCGGTGCGTCGGAAGTCGTAGTTGAACAGATCCTGGAACCACATCCCGGCGATGAAGAGGAAGTTCCAGCGGTCGGCCCGTCGCTTCTCGATGTCGGCCTGGGTGCGGGTGGCTTCCACCGTGCCGTAGCGCGTGTCGGCGTCCTTGGTGGCGCCGAAGGTCTTGTCGAACTTCGCGAGCAAGTCCTTCAGGCGGAAGTGGGTCGGCGATTTGAAGGGGTCGTAGTTCCGCATCAACGCCAGCGCCATTCCCGCGACCGAGAGCCAGCGGCCGCGTCCGGCGTCGGTCACTGCCTGCACGTCCTTGGCCAGCCGCTCGCCGTTCAGGAACGCGGTCACCGGCACCGCCTCCTTCGTCTCCTTGTCGACCATCACCGCCATGCCGATGCCGCAGTTGGGATGGCAGCCACAGGTCACGTTCCCCCACGGGTGCTCGGGACCGTGCACGTGGTCGGCCCAGTCCGTGAAGGCGCCCATGAACGAGATCGGGAACCAGTCTCGAGCCGGCTCACCCATGCCGGTCTGGTTCTTCACGTCGTGGGCCAGATGCGACAGCGTGTAGCGCTGCGCGGCTCGGCGTTCGGGCGTGATCGCCTCGTCGCGACCGGTGAAGCTGACCGGCTGGAACGACAGGAAGTTGATCTTCTTGGGGTTGTCGAGGGCGAACTTGATCACCTCTCCGACCTGTTCGTTGTTGACGCCGTTGACGATCGTGATGACCGGCACGATCTCGACGCCCGCCGCATGCAGGTTCTCGATCGCCTGCAGCTTGACGTCGAACAGGTTGCCGACGCGCCGGTGCGCGTTGGCGGCGTTGCCGATGCCGTCGAATTGCAGGTAGGCGAAGCGGAGGCCGGCCGCGGCCGCCGCCTTGGCGAAATCGGCGCTCTTGGCGAACTCGATGCCGTTGGTCGCTGCCTGCACCGAGGTGTAGCCGACCTTGCGGGCGTGGCGGATGGCGTCGAGGAAGTAGGGCGACAGCGTCGGTTCGCCGCCCGAGAACTGCACCGACATCTGCCGCCGCGGCTTGATGCTGATGGCGTTGTCGAGCACCGTCGTGATGTCCTCCCAGGTCAGCTCGTGCACGAAGCCGACCTGGTTGGCGTCCATGAAGCACGGGTCGCACATCATGTTGCAGCGGTTGGTCAGGTCGACCGTGAGCACCGACCCGCGGCCGTACTTGATGGTGCTGCTGCCGTGGTTGTGGAGCGTCGCGTCGTTGTGCGCCCGGATGTCGCGGCCGGGGAATACTTCCTCCAGATGGCGGAAGAATTCGGTGTCGATGGCCATCACGTCCTCGAAGTGGCCGTGCTGCGGACAGTCCTTGACCATCAGGATGCGGCCGTCGCGTTCGAGGATGGTGGCCGTGATCTCGCCGACCTTCTCGTCGAGCAGCGACGAGACCGGCTTCTGGCCATCGAGGATGGCCTGGCGGGCCTCCCGGACACACACGGGGCACAGCGAGTCGGTCTGGCGCGGCCACCCCAAGGGCGGCTTGGTCTTCTCGTCCGACTTCAGCATGGGCAGGTCGGACCACGCGGGGGTGATGGCCTTGCCGGGCCGGACGCTGTTCGCTCTGGAAAACACCGCCCACGCGCCGCGGGCGGCCAACGACAGCCCCTTTTCCACGTACTTGGCAGGAGCATGCTTCACAACGGTCTCCTTTCCGGGAGGGCGCCGACACTCCGGTCACTGAGGAAGGGCGACGCCGGCCAGAGGGAAATGACCCCTTGGATTCCATTTCTGTAGTGCGGTTTCATCGGCGTCGTCAAGTTGACGTTGGTATTGCCGTCCGGTGGCGTGCCCCGGGTAGACCGTTTCCTACATTGAGGCGCTCCGCTGTACACTCGGCGCGATGCCGCCGCTACTGTGCAAGCTGACGGCCATCGGCGGTCTCGCCTTCGTGCTGGCCGGGGTGTCGGCGGCCCAGGGCCCGGGCGGCGGCCCCGCGGCGCCGCTGATGCTGGCCAACGCTTCGGTGGTGGATGTGTCCACGGGCGAGGTGCGCCGCGGCCAGATCATCGTCCTGCGCGACGGCCGGATCGAGTCCATCGGCACGACCCCGCCCGCCGCCGCCGTGACGCCGCGCCGCCTCGACCTGGGCGGCCGCTATGTCGTGCCCGGCCTCATCGACGCCCACGTACACATCGCCACCCCGGCGGCGATGCGGGCGGCGCTCGACAGCGGTGTCACCACCGTGCGCAGCGCCGGCGTCTCGCACTTCGTCGACGTCGGGCTGCGCGAGCTGGTCAAGCGCGGCGTGCTGCCCGGGCCCGACGTGCTGGCCGCCGGCTATCATGTGCGCCCGCAGGCTGCGGCCGAGGCGTATATGGACGCTCCCGACCTGGGCGACCTGCTGGCGCCCGGACTGACCACCCCGGACGCCCTGCGCCGATTCGTGCGGATGAACCTGGGCCGCGGTGTGGACTGGATCAAGGTGCTGGCCACCGAGCGGGCCGGCACTCCCGACACCGACCCGCGCAAGCAGGTCTACACCGAGGCCGAATTGGCGGTGGTGGTGGCCGAGGCCAACGCCCGCGGGGTGCCGGTGCTGGCCCACGCACACGGCGCCGAAGGCGCGCTGGCAGCGGTGAAGGCCGGCGTCCGCAGCATCGAGCACGGCACCTATCTCACCGACGAGACGCTGAAGCTGATGGCGCAGCGTGGCACGTTCTTCGACCCCACCGCCGATGTCGTCAACGACCTGGCGGCACCGGGCGGCGACTACGACCACGCCGGATTGCAGCGGCGCGGACAGATGCTGAAGCCGGTGCTGGTGGACACCATCCGCCGCGCCCGGGCCGCCGGGGTGAAGGTGGTGGCCGGGTCCGACACCGGCTATGGGCCGTCCAGCATCGCCCGCATCTCACGTGAAGTGCTCGAGCTGGTCGAGGCGGGGTACACACCGCTGCAGGCGATCCAGGCCGCGACCACCGTCAACGCCGAGCTGCTGCGCCTCGACAAGCAGATCGGCCAGCTGCGTGCCGGCTTCGAAGCCGACCTGATCGTGGTGGACGCCAATCCGCTGGATCACCCGCGCACACTGCTCGACCCGCTGCTCGTGGTGAGCAACGGCCGTCTCGGACTCGATCGACTGACCTTCGGCAAGTAGCGTTCTCGGCGCACGACCTCGGATTTCAGGAGCCACGCGATGACCAGAATCTGTACGGCGATTGTGACGTTTTCGGTGTGTTTGGTGTGTCCACCGGCGTTTGCGCAGCACGAGACCCACGGTGGGGGCGCGCTGTCGGCGGACCAGGTGGGCACGGTGGACTTCCAGACCTCGTGCAGTCCGGCCGTGAAGGCCGACATGAACCGGGCGGTGGCGCTATTGCACTCGTTCTGGTTTCCTGAAGCGCGCCAGGAGTTCGAGGCCGTGGCCGTCAAGGATCCGTCCTGCGCCATCGCGCATTGGGGCGTCGCGCTGACCTACTGGGGCAATCCGTTCGGCGGCCTGCGCACCGCGCAGACGATCGCCAACGCCAAGGCGGCCATCGCCAAGGGGCAGACCGGCACGCCGAGCCGGCGTGAGCAGGGCTACATCGACGCGGTGGCGGCGCTGGTCGCCAGCGACGACGTGACGACGCAGCGCGCCCGTGTCGTCGCCTTCGAGCAGACGATGGGCCAGATCGCCAAGGACAACCCCGGCGACACCGAGGCGCGCATCTTCTGGGCGCTGGCCGTCGCCCAGACCGCGACGCCCTCCGACAAGACCTATGCCGCCAACCTGCGGGCCGCCGAACTGCTGGAGCCGATGTTCAAGAAGATGCCCGGCCATCCCGGCATCGCGCACTACATCATCCATGCCTACGACGCGCCGCCGCTGGCGCCACGCGGCCTCGACGCGGCGCGCAGCTATGCGTCGATCGCGCCGGTCGTGCCACATGCGCTCCACATGCCGTCGCACACCTTCACCCGCGTCGGCTATTGGAAGGAATCGGTCGAGACCAACCGCAAATCGGCCGAGGCGGCCCGCAAGGCCGGCGGCCTCGCCGGTTCCGGCGAGGAGCTGCACGCGCTCGACTATCAGACCTACGCCTATCTGCAACTGGCCGACGACACCGCCGCGCGGGCCGTGCGTGACCATGCGGTGACGTTCGACCCCGGCGCGGCCGGCGGGCCGTATGCCTTCGCCATCGCCGCCATCCCGGCCCGATTCGCCCTGGAACGCCAGGCATGGGCTGAGGCGGCGGCGCTCACGGCGCGGCCGTCACCGTCGGCGCCGTATGCCGAGGCGATCACCCATTTCGCGCGCGCCATCGGCGCGGCGCGGGCCGGTACGCCCGACGCGGCGACGCCGGCGATCGAGCGCCTGGCCGCCATCAAGGCCTTGCTCGTCGCCGCGAAGGACCCGGTACTGGGCCGAGCAAGTGGATATCCAGCGTCGCGTCAGCGAGGCGTGGCAGGTGTTCGCGCGCGGCGACAAGGCCAAGGGCGTCGAGCTGCTGCGCGCCGCCGCCGACGCCGAGGACCTCACCGACAAGTCGGCCGTTACCCCGGGCCCGATCGCGCCGGCGCGTGAGCTGCTCGGCTTCATGCTGCTCGAGGCCGGCCAGCCGAAGGAGGCGCAGGCGGCGTTCCAGGCCACCATCCTCAAGGAGCCAGGACGGTTCCTCGGGCTGTACGGAGCTGCGCGGGCCGCCGAGGCGGCCGGCGACAAGGCCGGAGCAGCCGCGCTCTACAAGAAGCTGCTCGAGCAGACCGGTGGCGCGTCGGGCGACCGGCCGGCGCTGAGCCACGCGAAGACGCAGACCGCGTCGCGCTAACGATTCGACCGCGGCGCCGCGGCGATCACCGCGTCAGTCATGTCGCGCGTGGTCGCCGTGCCGCCCAGGTCGGGCGTGCGCACGCGGCCCTCGGCGAGGACGCGCTCGATGGCAGCGACGACCTCGCGGCTGGCGTCGGGCTGGCCGAGGTGATCGAGCATCAGCGCCGCCGCCCAGATCGCGCCGATCGGGTTGGCGATGCTCTTGCCGGCGATGTCGGGCGCCGAGCCGTGGATCGGCTCGAACATCGACGGGTGTTCGCGGGTCGGATTGAGGTTCGCCCCGGGCGCGACGCCCAGGCTGCCGCTCACCGCGGCGCCCAGGTCGGTGAGGATGTCGCCGAACAGGTTCGACGCCACCATCACGTCGAGGGTCTGCGGATGGGTGACCATCCGGGCGGCCAGCGCATCGACGTGGTACTTGCGGATGGTCAGGGCGGGGAAGTCGGCGGCCACCGCCTCGACCACTTCGTCCCACAGCACCATCGAGTGCTGCAGCGCGTTCGACTTGGTGGCGCTGGCCAGCAGACGTCGCGGCCGCGTCATCGCCAGCTCGCAGGCGTAGCGCACCACCCGTTCGATGCCGCGGCGGGTGAAGAGGCCGGTCTGCTCGGCGACTTCGTGCGGCGTGCCGCGGTGCAGCCGGCCGCCCAGGCCCGCGTACTCGCCCTCGGAGTTCTCGCGCACGCACACCCAGTTCACGTCGGCCGGGGTGCGATCGCGCAGCGGTCCTGGCACGCCGGCGAGCAGCCGCATCGGCCGCAGGTTGACGTACTGCTCGAACCGTTGCCGGATCGGCAGGATCAGCTCCCAGACCGAGATGTGATCGGGCACGGTCGGAGCGCCGATGGCGCCCAGGAAGATGGCGTCGGCGCCGCCCAGACGGTCGAAGCCGTCGGCCGGCATCATCCGCCCCTCGGCCAGGTAGTACTCGCAGCCCCATGGCTGCTCGGTGGCGGACACCGAGAAGCCATGCCGCTGTGCTGCCGCGGCGACGACGGCCAGTGCCGCCGGGGTGACTTCCTTGCCGATGCCGTCGCCGGCGATGACGGCGACGTCGTAGTGACGGTGAACGGGCATATGGGGCCTACCAGTAGGGGTCAGACTCATTCAGGCCGCAATTGGGGTCAGACCCCAATACAGGTTCGCTACATTCCCGGTGGCGTGTAGCGGCCGTCGTTGGCCAGCCATCCGCCGTCCACGTAGAGGATCGTGCCGGTCACATAGCTGGCGGCATCCGACAGCAGGAAAACGGTGGGGCCGGCCATCTCGTCGGCGCGGGCCCAGCGGTTCATTGGGCTCTTGGCGGCGTAGGCGTTGTACCAGTCGGGCACCGCCTTGATCGGCGCGGTGAGCGGCGTTTCGGTCACGCCGGGGCCGATGGCGTTCACCCGCACGCCGGACGTGGCCCATTCAGTGGCCGCCGACTTGGCGAGCTGCAGAATGCCGGCCTTGGTCATCGAGTAGACCGACTGCCCGGGCTCGGTGACGAGCGAGCGGATCGAGCTGAACAGCACCACGCTGCCGGACTTCTGCGCGGTCATGATCCGGCCGGCCGCGTGCAGCACGTTGAAGTTGCCGCGCAGGTTGACGGCGACCACCGTGTCGAACTGCGCGCCGGTGTATTTCAGGATCGGCGTGCGGACGTTGATCGCCGGTGTGCACACCAACCCGTCGAGATGGCCGTGCGTGGCGGCGGCGGCGTCGAGCGCGGCGTTGACGCCGGCCTCGTCGGTAATGTCGAGCACGGCGCTGTCAGCCGTGCCGCCGGCCGCGCGAATCGCCGTGGCCGTCGCCGCGGCGCTGTCGGCCTTCACGTCGTAGCAGATGGCGTGGCCGCCTTGCTGCGCCACGCCGAGCGCCACCGCCGCGCCGATGCCGCTGCCGGCGCCGATCACGGCCACGACCTTGCCGTCGAGTCGAAACATGTCTGCCTTCACGTGCGAACTCCCATGCGTGCAGTTTCTGCGACGTCGTCAAATGTCTTCGTGACAGTCCCAATTACAATCGGGGGACCCTAAGGGGGATCTGATCACGCGGTGGTCGCCGCCGGTCTCCGGACCGCCGCCATGACGAAGAACGCCAGCGCCGCGGCCACCAGCCCGGCGAGGCTGGGGTTGAACCAGATGCTGCGCATCGCCCACGGTTGGCTGTTCAGGTAGAGCAGCGTGGCCATGCCGGCCGCCACCGAGGCCAGCGCCTCGGGTGAGCCGGCGCGCTTCACATACAGCCCGGCCACGATCGGCACGAACAGGCTGACGCCGAGCAGCGAATAGAAGATCGACAGCGCCGCGATCACGTTGGGCAGCCGCACCGCCAGCAGCACGCCGGCGAGTCCCCCGGCCAGCGCCGCGGCCCGCGCCACCTTGAGGACCTGCGCGTCGCTGGCCTGCCGATTGATGAAGCGCTTGTATAGATCCTGGGACAGCGACGTCGACAGCATGAACAGGATGGCGTCGCAGGTGCTGACCTCGGCGCTGAACACCGCCGCCAGCGCCACCGTGCCGACCAGCCACGGCAGCGACTCGACCAGCAGCGTTGGCAGCACCAGGTCGCGGTTGGTCAGATCGGGATGGAGATGGCGCGCCGCCAGGCCGAGCAGCACGGGCACGAAGGCGAACAGCAGCTGCGCCACGCCGGCGGCGCCGATGCCGGCGCGTACCGCGCGGGCGCTCACTCCGCCGTAGGCCTTCTGCACGAGACCCGGGGAGATGACGAACGCCGGCCCGAGCAGCGCCAGGAACGCATAGCCCGACCCCGGCCCCGTGGAATGCATGGGATCCCAGAAGGTGTCGGGCAGGCCGGGTGTGGCCATGATCGCGTCGAGCCCGCCGGCGGCGCTGATGGCCAGCGGCACGGCGACGACGAGGCCGACGAGCAGGACGACGAGTTGCACGGCATTCACCCACGCCGAGCTGAGGAGCCCGCCGGCGGTGAAGTAGATGGTCATCGCGAGGCCGCCGATCGCCGCGCCGATCGGTCGAGGGATGCCGGCCACGGCAGTGAGCACGGCCGCCCCGGCGATCAGCTGACCGGCGAGGATGGCCAGTGTGCCCAGCCAGATCAGCGATGACAGCAGGCCGCGGACCAGCGGGCCGTAGCGGTGCTCCAGATAGTCGCCGGCGGTGAGAAAGCCGTTGGCCGAGGCCTCGCGCCACAGCTTCGGCCCGACCCAGAAGGCGAGCACGATGGCGCCGAGACCGGCGGCGCCGTTCCACCACCACGCGCTCACCCCGTCGATGTAGGCCTGGCCGGCGGCGCCGATGGTGGTGCCGGCGCCGATGTTGGCGGCCAGCACCGTCGAGAACAGGAGCGGCGCGGTGAGGCGCCGTCCGGCGACGAAGAAGTCGCTGCTGCCGCGCACTCTGCGGCCGATCCAGACGCCGAACACCGTCAGGCCGACGGCGTAGGCGAGCAGCAGCGCGAGTTGCATCAGCGGCCGACTGGTCTAGCGCTTCGGCAAGTCGCGTGCGGCCGGCAGGTTCGGCAGCCCGGTGGCTTCGGTGGCGGCGCGGACGATCGCCCTGGCCATCACATCGGCAGCGAGCGCGCCGATCTGCGTGACGTTGGCCTCGCCGGTCCACTTGCCGGTGGCCAGCGAGAACACGGTGTCGCCGTCGCCCATGGTGTGGGCAGGGAAAATGGCGCGGGCGAAGCCGTCGTCGGCCATCAGCGCCATCCGATTCACCTCGGCCTTGGTCAGTCGGGCGTTGGTGGCGACGAGACCGATGGTGGTGTTCTCGCCGGGCCGGGGCGTCTGCAGTGGCGGGCCGGCTCGCAGCAGCTTGCGCGCGTCGGCCAGGGTGCCGTCGGCGGCACGGACACCGGCCACCACCGTCCCGGTGTCGGGGTCGATGATGTCGCCCACCGCGTTCACCGCGACGATCGCCGCCACGACCAGGCCGTTCGGCATCACGATGGCGTAGCTGCCCAGCCCGGCCTTCATCGAGCGGCCCGGGCCGCCCGACTTGCCCACGGTGGCGCCGGCGCCGGCGCCGACCGATCCTTCCAGCACCGGTCCGGTCGTGGCCGCGGCCGCGGCGCGGTAGCCGCAATCGGCGGTCGGCCGCACCTTGGGATTGCCGCCCACCGGCAGGTCGAACAGGATCGCCGCCGGCACGATCGGCACCTTGGCGATGCGCACGTCCCAGCCCATGTTCTGTTCCTCGAGCCAGCGCACCGCGCCGGTGGCGGCGTCGAGCCCGAAGGCGCTGCCGCCGGACAGCACCACCGCGTTCACCTTGTCGACCATGTTGGCCGGATCGAGCAGGTCGGTCTCGCGAGTACCGGGCGCGCCGCCGCGCTGCGCCACACCGCCCACCGCGCCGACGCCGTCGACGACGATCACCGTGCATCCGGTCGGCCGCTCGGTCAGGGTGATCGATCCGACGCGCAAGCCGTCGACTGCGGTGAGCCCGCGGGCATCGGGGCCGGCCGAGCGGACCACGACGCCGCCGGCCATCGCCGCGAGCGCCAGGGCCATCGGCAGGGCAGAGCGGACGAGGGCGCGGCGGGCGGGACGGCGGTCGTGCATGGAAGTCACCTCTATGGCCCGGAGGGCCGCGACGATGTTACGGGATTCTCCCGCTCGCGACCAAGCGTCGTGTTGAGAGAAGATGGTGCGGCGTGGCCCTGCATCCCGATGTCGTTCGCCGGGTGGCCGAGCGCGTCGACGAGACCGCTGAGGAAATCGTCGACTTCGCCGCCGCTCTGATCCGCGTGCCCACCGTCAATCCGCCTGGCGAAGAATACGAGACATGCGCGCGCCTCATCGGCGAGCGCCTGCAGCTGTTCGACTTCGACGTCGCCTACGTCGCCGCCGATGGCCGCCCCGAGCACACGCGGGCGTATCCGCGCGTCAACGTCATCGGTCGTCGGACCGGCCGCCAGGCTCACCCGCTGGTGCACCTGAACGGCCACTTCGACGTGGTGCCGGCCGGTGACGGCTGGACCGTCGATCCGTTCGGCGGCCTGGTGCGCGACGGCCGGATCTACGGCCGCGGCGCCTGCGACATGAAGGCGGGCATCGCCGCCGCGGTCTACGCGGCCGAGGCGGTGCGCCGGGCCGGCATCGACCTGCCGGGCACCTTCGAGATCAGCGGCACGGTGGACGAAGAGAGCGGCGGCCTCGCCGGCGTGCATCTGCTGGCCGAGCAGCGGTGGCTGGCCAAGGACAAGACCGACTTCGTGATCATCCCCGAGCCGCTCGACGTCGACCGGGTCTGCATCGGCCACCGCGGCGTCTACTGGTTCGAGGTCGAGGCGCACGGCCGCATCGGCCACGGCAGCATGCCGTTTCTCGGCGCCAGCGCCATCGAAGGGCTGGGTGAGTTCCTGCACCTCGTCGAGCACGAACTGAAGCCGCGCCTGGCCGCGCGCCGCACCGACGTGCCGGTGGTGCCGCCGGGGGCGCGTCACGCCACCATCAACACCAACGGCATCGAAGGCGGGCAGCCGGTCGACGGCGTGCAGACGCCGTGCGTGGCCGATCGCTGCCGCGCGGTCTTCGATCGCCGGTTCCTGCTGGAAGAGGGGCTCGACGCCGCCCGCGACGAGATCGCGGCGCTGGTCGCCGAAGCCGGCCGGCTGGTGCCCAACATCCGCTTCGACCTGCACGACCGTCTGATCGTGCATCCGACGCGCACCCCCGACGACTCGCCGATCATCCCGGCGCTCACCGGCGCGATCCGCACCGTGCTGGGCCGCGAGGCGTCGCTCGTCGCCAGCCCCGGCACCTACGACCACAAGCACGTGGCGAAGGTGGCCGGCGTGCCGCACTGCGTGGCCTACGGTCCCGGTGAACTGGTGCTGGCGCACCAGCCCGACGAGTACTGCAGCGTGGCCGACCTCGTGTCGGCGACCAAGGTGATCGCGCTGGCGTCACTCGAGCTGATGGGGCACCGCGGATAGTCGCTACTTGGCGGTCTCGAGATATCCCGCCCAGGCCTCGACCAGCGGCACCAGCGGGCCCTTCGTAATCGCGTAGGCCCGGGCCCAGCTGCGCGCCTGGGTGCGGTCGGCGGCCAGCGTCGCGGCGTTCGGCGCGCTCAGGTGGCGGCGATAGGCCGCATACACGCCGGCGGCCAGCGCCGGGCCGTCCTTGGCGCCGGCGCCGTTCAGGTAGGTAGTCAGCGCCGGCAGTCCCTTCTCCGCTTCGCCAGACAGCGCGTAGGCGAGCGCGAGGATGCGGGCGCTGCGGCCGTCGCTCTTGCGCGCGCTGGCGGTCTGTTCGAGTGGGGCAATCGCCGCCGCCGGCTGGCCGGCCCGCAGCCACGCCTCGCCAGCCATCAGGCCGAGCGACGGCACCGACGACGCCGGCAGGCTCATCAGCAGCCCGGCCGCCTCCTTCTCGCGATTGGCCAGCAACAGGCAGGCGCCGAGCATCGCCCGCGCCGCCGCGAAGCTGGACTGAATCCGCATCGCCGTTTCGAACTGCGTCGCCGCCTGGGTGAGCTGCGCCCGGGCCATGTAGTCCATGCCGCGGACGAACGCCGCCGCGCCCTGATCGCCAGCCGACAGCGCCGCGAGCGCGCCGTCGAGCATCTGGCCGCCGCGCGCCGTCTTGATGGCGGCCAGCACCTGCGGCGAGCGCCCCTGTTCCGCCGAGGCCCACACCGCCGCGTTCGTCGCCGGGTCGAGCACGTCGTCCTTCGAGGCGAGTGGCAGCGAGGCGAGCACCGCCGTGAGCAGCTCGGCCGGCGCACCGCCTCCCGGGCGGTTGGCCATCGCCGTGGCGTCGCCGCGCGGCGCCACGATACGGAACGGGCGGGTGAGCGCCCCGCGGGACGTGCCGCCTTCACTGAAGGTGACGCGCGCGAGATAGGCGCCGGGCGGGATGGCGCCCACCGGCACCCGGCCCTGGGCGACCCGCACTTCGGGCGACGCGCCGACGGCGATCTGCAGCGGCGCGGAGGCCAGCGGACGCCCGGACTCCTCTTTCAATACTTCGAGCCGGGCGCTGAGGTCGGTGACGGTGCCGGACGCCGGGGCATAAGCCTCGGCGAGCGCGACCAGCGTGCCGTTGTGGACGCGCGGTTCGACCGCCGGCGCCAGCGACGTCTGGCGGGCGTCGGGCTCAGGCGCCAGCAGCAGGTCGCCCAGGGCCAGCGTCTCGCCGCTCATCTGCCAGGCGGTGACCGCGCGTTCGACGCTGCCCACCTTCTTGTCGGCATTGGCGACACCGAGGCGCACGCGGTACTCACCAGGATCGACCGTGATACTGCCGGCGTAGACGGCGATGCCCTCGTCGCCTTCGAGCATCGTCAGCTCGCGCGGCTCGGCGTTGGCCGCGACCACCTTGCCGGCCTTGGTGGCCACCACCAGCCCGGCCGCGTAGGACAGCGATTCGGTGGCGCCGCGGTCCACTTCGGCGGCGACCAGCACCCGCACCCGCGACGACCCCGGCTCCTTGTAGGTCCAGGTCGACATCCGCACCGGCAGCCCGGTAGCCGGCGACGGCGACTTCAGCGACCGGGTCAGCGCTTCGGCCGGGGTGGCCGGCGGCGGCCCTTCGGGCGACAGGAACGCGCGTCGCGACTGCACCGAGACGGCGCGGCGCGCCGTCTTCACTTCGATCTTGTGCCGCTTGCCGTCGCGGTCGTTCACGGTCGGCTCGACGCCGAGCAGGTAGTAGCCGGCCAGGGCCATCTCGATGCGCCGGAACGCGAAGTCGCCGCCGCTGACGATCCGGTGCAGCGTGCCACGGGCCATGCCGGCCAGCATCTCGAGGCCCTCCTCCTGCAACCGCCGATCGGCGTTGGCCGTGGTCGGACGGTTGCTCTGCGACGCATCGAACATCGGCACGTCGAGCAGCAGCACGTCGAGCGACGCCCGCACGTCGGCGGCGACCGAGGCCAGGTCGTCCAGTTCGCCGCCCAGACTCTCGAGCACCAGACCTTCCGAGATGAACACCACCGACTTGGGCCCGTCGAGTGCGCCCAGACTCGACAGCACCGCCCGGATCGCGCTCACCGAGCGGTCGGTCTGCTGCCGCAGGTCGCCGACGATCTCGCTGGCCTCCTGCTCCACGTCGCGTTCGCAGCGCTCCAGATCGGTGGCGCCGAGCAGGCCCGAGCACTCGCGCAGGATCACCTGCGAGATGAGCAGCGCGTCGCTTTGCCGGTAGAGGGCGAAGGCCTCGGTGATCGAGACGTTGAAGCGGCGGGGCTGTGCGGTGTGGCGGCCGGTCACCCGCAGCAGCCCTTCGCGCACCTTGGCGTGATCGGTCGTGAAGTCCACCAGTTCGCCGGGGGACGGCACCGCGACGAGCGCGATCCGATCGTTGGGCTGCAGCCGGTCCACGAACTTGAGGGCGTTCTGCATCACCGGCCGGGCCGATCCGAAGCGGATGTTCCCCTGGTCGACCAGCAGCAGGATGGCGCGGCCGGGCGGCTCGCCGGTGGCGCCGTTGCTGGAGATGCCGGTATCCGCGACCTCGACGACGCGGTTGTCGTAGGTCGGGCGGCGCTGGCCGGCGACCAGCGGGTCGTACTGCTTGATGTACTCGGCGGTCAGCACCTTGCGTGGTCGGCCGTCCACTTCGACCTGGAAGTCGGTGGCCGTGAGATCCACCACCTGGCGGCCATCACGATCGAGGACGGTGACGTCGATCGGCAGCACCTCGACGCCGGTGCGAAAGACCGGCGGTTGCTCGGACGCGGGCGTCGCCGGTGCGGCCGGTGCCGGGACCGGCACCGGCGCGGGCGCCTGCGGTGGCGGGGTCTGGGCCTGGAGCGTCGCGGCGACGGCGAGCCCCAGGAGGATGGCTGTGGCGCGAACTGGGATCATGGCAAGCCCCCGGGTACTGGTCGGCACCACGGCCGGCGATGGCCGCGACCCCGCGGAACCGGCAGCGCCGCCGGTCCCACGCCGCGCCCATTATGGTCCGGGGACGGCCGGCGCGCACGGGCGTCGCGATCGCGTCCGGTATGATCGACGCGCATGCCCGTACGTGACGTTCTCATCGTCGGCGCCGGCCCGTCGGGCCTCGCCACCGCCATTGCCTGCCGCCATCACGGCCTCGACTACCAGGTGCTCGAACAGGGCACCCTCGTCGACGCCATCGCGCGGTTTCCGACCAACATGGTGTTCTTCACCACGCCCGAGCTGCTGGAGATCGGCGGCGTGCCGCTGACCACGCCGTTCGAGAAACCGACCCGGGCGGAGGCGTTGCGCTACTACCGCAAGGTCACCGACGTCTTCCAGCTTCAGATCGCGATGCACGAGGAGGTGCTGGCCATCGAGCCCGAGGGCGAGGGCGAGGACCGGCGGCTGGTCGTCCAGTCGCGCAGCCGTCTCGGCGTGGAGCGGGTGCGCGAGGCCCGCGCCGTGGTCCTGGCCATGGGCTACTACGGCCTGCCGAATCTGCTCGGCGTGCCCGGTGAGGATCTGCCGCACGTCGCGCACTACTACGGCGAGGCGCACACTTACTACCGTCAGCGGGTGGTGATCGTCGGCGGCAAGAACTCGGCGTGCGAGGCCGCGCTCGAGCTCTATCGCAACGGCGCGCACGTGACGATGGTGCACCGCGGCGAGACGCTCGGCGACTCGGTCAAGTACTGGGTGCGGCCCGACATCGAGAACCGGATCAAGGAGGGGTCGATCGCCGTCCGCTTCGCCAGCCGGGTCGTCGCCATCAGTCCCACCGACGTCGCGGTCGAGTCGGCCGGGGACCGCGAGACGATTCCGGCCGAGGGCGTGCTGCTGCTCACCGGCTACCGCGCCGATCCGGCGTTCCTGCGCGGCATCGGCATCGCGGTGGACGAGGAGACGCTGGTGCCGGCCTACGATCCCGAGTCGTTCGAGACCAACGTGCCGAACGTGTTCATCGCCGGGGGCCAGCTGGCGGGGAAGCGCACCGGCACGATCTTCATCGAGAACGGCCGCCTCCACGGCGAGCGTATCGCGCAGGTGCTGGCCGACCGCCTGCGCGGGTAGCCGAGTCAGCCTGGCGGCGTCATCACGCCCACCGTCGTCCCGAACGGGTCTCGCAGGATCGCCATCACCTCGCCGTCGGGCAGCACCGACCGCGGGACCACGACCTGGCCGCCACGAGCGACGACGGCCGCGACTGCCGCGTCCACGTCCGCGACCTGCACGATCAACTGCACGAAGGTCGGCGCCGCGGGAGGCGCCGGCCAGACGCCGCCTGGGCAGCTGCCGCCACCGTCGAATTGCCGGTAGCCGAGCGCGTTGGCCCGGGACACCGTCCACCCGAAGACCTCGCCATAGAATTGCGCGACGTCATCGGGCCGTGGCGAGATCATCTGCCAGCGTACGACTGGATCGGCCATCATTCCTCCGTCTGCCACCGGCCAGCGGCCGCCATCGTGAGCTGCCCCGTACGCAGCGCCTCGTGCAGCGCCAGCTGCACGTCGTCGAGCGACAGGTTGGCGTGTGTCGCGAGCCACCGGGCATCGGCTCGAAACGTCGGAGACGAGACGGCGTCGCGCAGGCGCTCGACCTGCAGGCGACGGATCGCGTCGGCGATCGCGAGCGGTGTGAGGCCGAGGCGTGGGCCGAGCGCGGCGATGGTCGCCGGCCGCGGCCGCTGGACGCCGTGGTACAGCCGGCTCAGCGAGCTGTGACTCGTGCCCAGGGTCACGGCAAAACGCCGCAGCGAGTAGCGAGGGTTGGCCGCGCGGCGGCGTTCGAATTCGGCGCGCAGGCTGGCCACGAAATCCACGCCGCAGCCTCCCATGCCGGCGCGTGGCCGTCAACGGCGGCGGTGGCGAAAGTGGTGCGATCCCAGCTAGGACGTCCGGGTGCGGCCGACGACCAGCCCGGTCAGCGTGACGACCGGCGCCATCTGCAGGGCGGCGGCGAGCGCCTGGTCGCTGGCGAAGGGCGTGAGCGGCACGGCGCGCGCCGCGACGGCGATCGGCACGTCGTGGGCGAACGGGTTCGGTTCGACCAGGAGGTGCCGGCCGTCGAGCAGCCGGATGGTCCATGGCCCCAGCACCTGCGGCTCGCTCCAGGCGTTGCAGAATGCCAGCGACGCCAGGTCGCCGAGCCGCACGTAGACGTAGTCGCGGACCAGCGCGTCCATTGCCCCGCCGGTCTGCGACAGCAAATCCGCGCGCACGCGCTCCAGGTCGGCGAAGAAGGCGTCCCACGACGGATCGCCGCGGAAGCGGTCGTAGACCGAGAGGGCGTGATGGGCAACCAGCGTCGCCGTCCACGGCGCGTCGGCGAGACCGGCCAGGCACCGTCGCCAGACTCCCTGTTTCACCGCCGTGCCGATGGCGACGAAGTCGAGGATGGCGCCGGTCGACGGATCGACGGTGGGCGCGGCGTCGGGTTCGTGCCAGCCGTCGTCGTGCTCGGCCACGGCCCGCAGGATCGGGTCGCGGCGCTCGGCCACGCCGAGCGACGCCCAGTGCTCCATGATCCGGCCGGCGAGGGCGGCGTGATCGGGCTGGGTGATGAGATGACGTACGCCGTCGCCAGGCCGGACGATCACGGGCGTCTAGGCCGACCGCAACCGGCCGTCACCCACCAGCACGCTGGTGCCGCCGACCTGCACGCGGGTCACGTCCTGCCCCGACACGGCGAGGCGGATGTGGATCCGGCTGGGCCGGCCCATCTTCACGCCTTGCGCGCTGACGATGGCGCCGGCGGCCGACGGCGCCACCAGGCCATGCCGGACGAGATAGCAGCCGAGCGGGCCACTGGCCGAACCGGTCGCCGGGTCTTCCGAGCCGGTGGCACCGACCATGCGGCTGTAAACCGTGGCGCCGTCGCTGCCGGCCTCGGTCGTGAAGACGAAGATGCCGCGGCGCTGGATCCCGGCCTGCTTGAAGACGGCGTCGAGTTCGCGGGCGTTCATCTGCACCGCGTCGACCGCCGCCCGCGTCGTGAGCGGGGCGTAGAAGAACGCCGAGCCGCACGACACTTCCTGAATCGGCAGCGTGGCCACGAGCTGTGCGGGATCCAGGCCCATCGCCGACGCCAGGGCGGGACCTGGCTGCAGCGAGGCGCCGTAGGTCGGACGCTGCTGCGTCATCCACGCGAAGCGGAGGCGCCCGCGTTCCCATTCGAGCGCCAGCGCGGTCGGACCGATGCCCAGGCCCAGCGTGTAGTCGGCCCGGCCCGCGGCGATGACGCCGTCGTCGGCGAGCGCGAAGACCGAGCCGATGACCGGGTGGCCGGCAAAGGGCATCTCGTTGCCGGCGCGGCCGAAGATCCGCAGCCGCAGGTCGGTGCCGGCGGCCTCGGCCGGGAACACGAAGGTGCACTCCGAGAAGTTCATCTCGCGGGTCATCGCCGCCATCTGCTCGGTCGTGAGACCCGACGGCTGCATGAAGACCGCGAGCTGATTGCCGGCATGCGGCGTCTCGGTGAAGACGTCGTAGTGCAGGTAGCGCCGCAGGTTGGCCAGTCGGCCCGCCGCGCCTTCGACGCTCTGGGCCGACGCCAGCGCCGGTACCGCGCCGAGGGCGCCGGCCGCCGTCAACTTCGTCCACTGCCGGCGGGTCAGGTCGCTCATGGGCGGCAGTGTAGCGTGATTCGCTGGCCCACGAATTCTCTGTAGGGCAGCTCTTTAGAGCTGCCCCGGGCAGAGCTGAAGCTCTGCCCTACATCGGGTGGTGTAAGACGTCAGTGTCTGAGCCCGCCGTCGGGGCGCTGCTGGAGCAGCACCTTCATCTCGATGAGCTCGATGAGCGTGCGGCAGCGTTCGAGCGATCCGGGCCGTTCGAGCAGGGCCTGCTTCTCGACCGGGTCGAGTTCGAGGTACTGGGACAGCGCGTTGACCAGCTCGTCGTCGGCCATGTCACGCGGCAGCCGGCCGCCGCCGTCGCGGTCGATCGTCGGCTCGAGCATCACCTCGAGCCGCCGCCGCTCGCCGCGCAGCGCCGCCCGGTCGGCGTCGCTGATCGTCTCCTCGAACGGCGTGACGTGGGCGATGCGGTAGAGCACGCCGTCGGTCGCCGGCTCCTCGACGTCGATCCTGAACTTCTCCAGCCCGCGCAGGATGAGGTTGAAGCGTCCGTCGCTCTGTCGTTCGACGTGGGTGATGAGCCCGGCGCAGCCGACGTCGAAGATCGGCGGCCGTCCCTCGTACTCCTCATCGTGCCCGGGCCGGAGCAGCGCCACGCCGATGATGCGATCGCCTTCGAGCGCCTTGGTGATCATCTGCTTGTAGCGCGGCTCGAAGATGTGGAGCGGCAGGAACACGCTCGGGAAGAGCACCACCGAGGGCAGCGGGAACAGCGGGAGGAGCGGTGGCAGCATGCGGGGACGCGGGCGGTGCGGTCCGGGTGACGGCCCGGATGGCTGGCGCCCTAGTGAATCGTTCTCGTCTTCTTGTCGAGGTAGTCCATCAGCACGTACTGGCCGAGCGTGTGCGGCGTGGTGAAGTAGGCCTTGCCGCGGCACATCGCCGCCACCCGCCGCACGAACGCCACCAGGTCGTGGTCGCGCGCCAGCATGAACGTGTTGATCAGGATGCCGGCCTTGGCGCACGCCGACACCTCGCTGAACGTCTCGCGGATGACGATTGGGTCGAGGCCGAAGGCGTTCTTGTAGACCCGGCCGTCGGGTTGGGTGATCGCCGACGGCTTGCCGTCGGTGATCATGATGATCTGGCGCATGTCCTTGCGCTGCTTCTCGAGCAGGCGGCGCGCCATCTTCAGACCTTCGCGGGTGTTGGTGTAGTACGGACCGACCCGCACCCGGCCGAGCTCGCGCAGTGGAATCTCCTCGGCGCTGTCGTGGAACAGCACCACCTGCAGGGTGTCGCCCGGATACTGGGTGCGGATCAACTGCGCCAGCGCCATGGCCACCCGCTTGGCCGGCGTGAAGCGATCCTCGCCGTAGAGGATCATGCTGTGCGAGCAGTCGAGCATGATCACCGTGGCGCACGAGCTCTGGTACTCGCCTTGCGCCACCATCAGGTCGTCGTAAGTGATGTCGAGCGCGCCTGGGTCGGCGCCGCCGCCCTCCCCGGCCTCGCGATGGGCACGAGCGACGGCGTTCAGCACCGTGCTGCTGGCGTCGAGATTGAGGGTGTCGCCGAACTCGTAGCGCTTCGGAGCGCCGCTGGCCTCGATGCCGGTGGCCATGTCGCGGGTGTCGTGCCGCCCGGCGCTCGAGTGACCCACCGAGCCGAGCAGGTCGCGCAGCGCCCGGAAGCCGAGGAAGTCCAGGGCCTTGTCGGTGACCTCGAATTTCGTCTGGCCGGGTTCGCCGTCGCCCGCACCGCCGGCTTCCGCTCGACGCTGACGCTCTTCGTCGAGCTCCGGCGACGGCGTGATGTAGCCGGCCTCCTGCATCCGCTCCATCAGCTGCTGCACCAGCTCGTCGAGCTGCTGCTTGGCGGTGGCCGCGTCCTCGCCGAAGAGCTGCTCGAGCAGATCGTCAGGCAGCAGCCCGCCGTTCAGCAGCGCGTCGAGAATCGCGTCGTGCAGCGCCTGCATGGTCCGATCGCCGTCGAGCGAGCCGTCGCCGTACGGGCTCTGGAACCCGCTCGACAGCAGCATCTCGGACAGCGCCGACACGAGTTCCTCCATGTCGACTTCATCGGCCAGGCTCGGGACGTATTTGCCGTACTTGAATTTCATGGACGGGCTCGGTCAGTTGTAATACCGCTTCTTCTTCCCCGGCACCGGCTCTTCGTCGTCGTCGAGCGAGATGGCCGGGGCCTGGCGGACCGAGGCGGGCCGGCGCACCGGTTCGGTGCCGACATAACCGCCGGCGTCGGTCCGGCCGATCCGCTTCTGGGCGTAGAGCCCTTCGAGCACGAAGTCGACGGCGGCAGCGACCAGCGGCGCCGCGGCGCCCTTGGCCAGTCCGGCGCGTCCCGCCAGGTCGAGCAGCCCGGGCACCTTCGACGCTTCGACGACCAGCGCCGAGGCCGGCAGGCCGTCGCCGAGCATCACCGAGCCGCCGTTGTCGAACCAGGTGACGGTGCTCGAGACGTCGGCGTCGACGAAGTAGCCGTCGAACACCTGCGCCACGGCGCCGCGAATCAGCTCGCGGGCGATGGTGTCGGCGCCCTTCAGCTCGCCCTCGTACTCCAATTCGATCTTGCCGGTGATCGACGGCAGCGCCGCGTAGAGGTCGGTGACGCGCGGCACGACCAGGCCTTCGCCGGCCAGCAGCGCCCGCCGTTCGGCGTTGGACATCACGGTTTCGAGCGCGCTGATCGGCAGGCGCTGGCTGACGCCCGAGCGGCGGTCGACGCGGCGGTCGTTGCGGGCCTGGAAGGCCACCTCCTCGACCACTTCACGCACGTAGACCGGCACCTCGGTCTTCAGGCCGCGTTCGACCCACGCTTCCTGGGTGGTCACCTCCATCGCCTGGGCGCGCGAGGTCAGGTAGTGGGTGCGGATCTCGGCGCCGATGCGGTCCTTGAGCGGCGTGATGATCTTGCCGCGCGCGGTGTAGTCCTCGGGGTTGGCGGTGAAGACCATCATCACGTCGAGCGGCAGGCGGACCGGGAAGCCTTTGATCTGGACGTCGCCTTCCTGGAGGATGTTGAACAGCCCGACCTGCACCTTGCCGGCCAGATCGGGCAACTCGTTGATGGCGAACAGGCCGCGGTTGGCGCGCGGCAGCAGCCCGAAGTGCATCGCCAGCTCGGATCCCAGCTGCAGCCCGGACCTGGCCGCCTTGATCGGATCGATGTCGCCGATGAGGTCGGCGATCGTCACGTCGGGCGTGGCCAGCTTCTCCACGTAGCGGGCCTCGCGCGGCCGCCACTCGATCGGCAGGTCGTCGCCTTCCGTGGCCACCAGTGCCCGGCCGTGGGCCGACAGCGGCGCCAGCGGGTCGTCGTGGATCTCGCTGCCGGGCACCACCGGAATCGCGTCGTCCAGCAGGTCGACCAGCGCCCGGATGAGCCGGGTCTTGGCCTGGCCGCGCAGCCCGAGCAGGATGAAGTGGTGTTTCGCCAGGATCGCGTTAACCAGTTGCGGAATCACGGTTTCGTCGTAGCCGACGACGCCCGGGAAGAGCCGCTCGCCGGTCCGCAGCTTGACCATCAGGTTCTGCCGGACTTCGTCGCGAACGGAGCGCCGCGCGATCTCGCCGCGGGCCACTGCTGCCTTCAGGGCCCCGAGCGTCGCGGGCCGTGCCGTCTTGTTCATATGGCTATTATGACGCCGTGACTCGCGCCGAGGGTGTTCGGGCTGCGGCCGCCGTCTTCGCGACCGACCGGCCACTGGTCTTCGCGCACCGCGGCGGGGCCAAGCTCGGGCCCGAGAACACGATGCCGGCGTTCGCGCGCGGACTCGAGGCCGGCGCCGACGGCGTCGAGTGCGACGTACGGCAGTCGGCCGACGGCGTGCCGGTGGTGATTCACGACGCCACGCTCGACCGTACGACCGATCGCACTGGCGCCGTGGCCGCCCTTTCCGCCGGTGAGCTCGCCCGCGTCGACGCCACCTGTCGCTTCCAGCCGGCCGTCGATGTCGCCCGGCCGACACCGCGAGCCGGCATCGTGCCGTTGGCTGAGGTGCTGCACGCGTTTCCGCGGGCCCGCCTGATCGTCGAGGTGAAGGACGACAGCCCGGCGCTGGCCACCGCGGTGGCTGACGTGGTCCGCAGGGCCGGCGCCGGCGACCGGGTGTGCATCGGCTCGTTCCACCACGGGGTGGTGCGCGCTGCGCGCGCCTACGCGCCGGAGCTCGCCACGAGCGCCTCGCAGCCAGAGGCGCGGATGCTGCTGCTGCGCTCGCGCATCCACTGGCCGCGCGTCCGCCGGGCGCCGTTCGTGGCGCTGCAGGTGCCGGAGTCGGCCGGACGGCTGCGGGTCACCTCACCCGGGTTCTTCCGTCGGGTGCACCGCGAGGGCTGCGCCGCGCAGGTGTGGACGGTGGACGCCGCCGAGGCCGTGCGCCGGCTGTTCGACTGGGGCGCCGACGGCGTCATCACCGATCGGCCCGACTTGGTCGTGCCGGTGCGCGACGCCTGGCAGCGCGGCGTATCGCCCGGGCAGCAGCTGCCCTACGAATGACCTGTCATACACCCACCAGGGGCAGTCGTAGGGCAGAGCTTCAGCTCTGCCCCTCGGGAGAATGACTCAGTAATCGCTCAGCGGGCCGCCAGGCGTGGCCGCACGCAGCGCGTTCAGCACCGCCGCCAGGTCGATCACCTCCTGGGTGACGGCGCCGGCGACCGGCGGCAGCAGCCCCGCCGCGGCCAATCCCATCCCGACCACGCTGAGGGCCATTCCGCCCACGGCGCTCTGCAGCGCCACCATGCGCATCCGCCGGGCGATGTGCAGCAGTTCGTCGACGCGCTTCAGCGACGTGTCCATCACGACAGCGCCGGCGGCGTCGGCGGTGATCTCGCTGGCGTGGCCGAAGGCAAGACCGACGGTGGCGGTGATGAGCGCCGGAGCGTCGTTGATGCCGTCGCCGATGAAGATCGTCGGCGCCCGCTCGACTTCCGCTCGGGTGATCGCGACCTTCTGCTCGGGCGTGCACTCGGCGTGGACTTCGGTGATGCCGACGCGCTCGGCGAGGTAGCGCACTTCCGAAGCGCGATCCCCCGACACGAGCAGGATCCGGGACAGGTGATGGCGCGGACCGAGGTGGTGGACGAACGCGCGGCTGTCTTCGCGCGGCGCATCGCGGAAGCGGTAGGTGGCGGCCAGCTGGCCGTCGAGGAGCACGACGCACTCCAAGCCGGCCGCCAGCGGCGGCAGCCGGTCGCCCAGGCCGAGGGCTTCCGCCTGCCGGCGGCCCAGGATCCGTACCGTGCGTCCCTCGACCTCGCCTTCGAGCCCTTGTCCAGGCGGCTCGCGGAGGTTCGCCGCATCGGTCAGCACCAGGCGGGCGTCGGTGGCGGCGCTGAGCAGCGGCCGCGCCAGCGGATGCTTCGAGTAGCGCTCGAGGCTCGCGGCCAGGCGCAGCACCGTGTCGCGGTCGGCGCCGGGCGCGACGATCTGCTCGGTGAGCGAGGGCTGGCCGTAGGTGAGGGTGCCGGTCTTGTCGAGCACCATCGTGCGGCAGCGGTCGATGGTCTCGAGCACCGCCGGGTCGCGGATGACGATGCTCCGCCGCGCCGCCAGCGAGATCGCGCCGATGATCGCGACCGGAATCGCGATGAGCAGCGGACACGGCGTCGCCACCACCAGCACCGCCAGGAAGCGCACCGGGTCGCCGCTCCACGCCCACGAGGCCGCTGCGATGGCCAGTGCCAGCGGTGTGTACCACGCGCCGAGCTGGTCGCCGAGCCGGCGCAGGCGCGGCCGGCGTTGCTCCGAGTCGCGCATGACGTGCATGATCCGCGCATAGCGCGAGTCGACGGCGAGCCGGATGGCGCGCAGTGTCAGCGCATGCTCGCCGTTGATCGCGCCCGAGAACGCGGCGCTGCCCGGCGCCTTCGGCATCTGGAACGGCTCGCCGGTGAGGTACGACTCGTCCATCACCCCGTGGCCCTCGATGACCTCGCCGTCCACCGGGCAGATCTCGTGCGGGAAGACGACGATGTGATCGCCGATGGCGATGGCGTCGAGGGCGATGTCTTCGACGTGTCCGTCCGTCCGGCGGTGGGCCACCGACGGCATGCGGTTGGCCAGGGCCTGCAGCACCGAGGAGGCGCGGCCGACGGCATAGGCTTCCAGCGCCTCGCCGCCCGACAGCATCAGCACCACCAGCGCGCCGGCCAGATACTCGCCGAGGATCGTCGCGGTGACGATCGAGATGCCGGCGAGCAGATCGGCGCCGAACCGGCCGGCCAGCGCCGAGCGGACCAGGTCGACGACGAGCGGCAGGCCGCCGCCCCCCAGCACCGCCATCAGCGGCAGCCGCACAGTGCCCGGGGAGGCGCCGCTCCACGACAGCGCCAGCGACAGGGCGATACCGGCCAGCGCCAGCGCGGCAATCCAGGTCTCGCGCGTGACGGCCCGCCTCGTGAACATCGACGACACCGCGCCCAGCATGACACGGCGTCTGGATCGCCAGCCGCCGCCCTATAATCCCCACGTCGCTCGTCAACCCGGAGGTCAGCATGGCGGACCGTCTCGTCGGCTCGAACTACACGACGCCGGATATCGTGGCCAAGGTCACCGGCCGCGCCCGCTACGCCGAGGACTTCCGGGCCGACGGCATGCTGTTCTGCAAGCTGCTGTCGAGCCCGATGCCGCACGCCCGCGTGCGCCGCATCGACACCAGCCGGGCGCTGGCGCTGCCCGGCGTGCGCGGCGTCATCACCGCCGACGACCTGCCCGACCTCGGCGGGGCCGAACGCGCGCTGACCAACGAGCCGCTCTACCAGGGCGAGCCGATCCTGGCGCTCGCCGCGGTGAGCGAGGACGTCGCCGCCGAGGCCATCGAGCTCATCGAGGTGGACTACGAGCCGCTGCCGTTCACGGTGGATCCGCTCGACAGCCTGCGGCCCGACGGGCCCGACGCCCGGCTCGAGGGCAACGTGTGGGGCGTCGCGGCGGCGCCAGCCCCGGGCCAGCCGCCGGGCCGGCCGCCGATCGAGCGCCTCAAATGGACCGCCGCCGACTTTGCCGCCGCGCCGGACGGTCAGCTGCCGATGGGCGAGCCGAAGGAGCAGTGGTCTGTACGGCGATCTCGAACGCGGCTTCGCCGACGCCGCGCTGGTGCTCGACGAGACCTTCGTGGTGAACGCCACTGGTCACCACCCGATGGAGACGCGCAGCGCCATGGCCTACTGGCGCGGCGACACGCTCTACCTGCACTGCTCGACGCAGAGCGTGGTGCGCACGGTGGAGCCGGTGGCGCGCTGGGTCGGGATCGATCCCTCGAAGGTGGTGCTGATCTGCGAATACACCGGCGGCGGCTTCGGCAGCAAGGGCGCCGGCGCGGTCTCGATGGCGATTCCGGCGGTGCTGTCGAAGAAGGTCGGCGCGCCGGTGATGATGCGCGTCAGCCGCGAGGAGGAGAGCTATTTCGGCCGCGCCCGCACCAACATGACCGGCCGCGCCAGGATCGGGTTCGCCACCGACGGCCGTATCCAGGCCATGGACCTGTTCGTCGTCCAGGACAACGGCCCCTACGGCCCGATGGGCGACTGGCGCTCGGGGGCGCTGTCGGCGTCGCTGGTCTACCAGCCCGCGGCGATGCGCGTGCGCGTCGCCAACGTCTTCACCAACACGCCGCCGCGCACTCAGCAGCGCTCGCCCGGCCCGATGCAGTTCAACGGCATCGTCGAGGGCGTACTGACCAAGGCGGCCAAGCAGCTCGGTGTCGATCAGGTGGCGATGCGCCGCATCAACGCGCCGGAAGGGAAGGCCCGCTACGGTCCGGCCAACGCGGAGGGGCAGCGCCGCTACGTGACCGGGGCGTTCGTGAAAGACGCGCTCGATCGCGGCGCGGAGCTGTTCGACTGGCAGGCCCGTCTGGCGCGATCCGGTCAGCGCCGGGGCACCAAGGCGCGTGGCATCGGCGTCGCCGTCGGACCACACGGCGCCGGGTCGGTCGGTTTCGACGGCCTGATGATCCTGCGGCCCGACGGCCGGCTCCAGGTGCAGTCGGGCGTCGGCAACCTGGGCACCCACTCGACCATCGACCTGGCCCGCGTCGCCGCCGATGTCATCGCCATCCCGTGGGACAAGGTCGACGTCGTATGGGGCGACACCGGCAAAGGGTTGCCGTGGACCTGCATGTCGGTGGGCAGCCAGACGACCCATGCGATGACCCGCGCCAACCTGGCCGGTGCCGAGCACCTCAAGCGCCAGCTGCAGGCGCTCGCGGCGCAGGAGCTGGGCGGCCGGCCCGAGGACTACATGTTGTCGGGTGAACGCGTGCACCGGATCGGCGCGCCGGGCCGCGGACTCTCGTACGCGCAAGCGGGCGAACGCGCGATCGCGCTCGGCGGACGATTCGACGGCCACGAGCTGCCCGAGGAGATCCATCCGTTCACGAAGACGTCGGCGGCTCGGCTCACCGGCCTCGGGTTGATGGGCGTTGCCAAGGACACCTACCCGCGCGACGGCGACACCTACGGCTTCGTCGCCGGCTTCGCCGAGGTCGAGGTCGACGTCGAGACCGGCGTGGTCTCGCTCATCGACTTCCTGTCGGTCGGCGACGTCGGCACGGTGGTGAACCCGCGCAGTCTGATCGCGCAGCTGCACGGCGGGTGCTGTCTGGGCATTGCCCATGCGCTGTTCCAGAAGCTGGTCTACGACCCCCACTACGGCGTCTCGCTGGCGCGGCGGTTCCACCACAACAAACCGCTGACCATCCTCGACATCCCGCAGATGAAGGCGGTGGCGCTCGACATCCCGGATCCCGAGACGCCGACGGGAGCCAAAGGCGTGGGCGAGCCGCCGGTCGGCGCCGGATACGGCGCGGTGCTGAACGCGATTGCCGACGCCATCGGTGTGGATGCCTTCCGCCGCGCGCCGGTCACCTCTGACGTGGTGCTGCAGTCGCTCACGACGGGACGGCGCACGCATCCGCCGCTGCAGGCGCACGTCTAGTTCTCGGGTCTCGGGCTTTACCTCGGCCATGCTCTTCGGGCAGCATTGACGGCACACAAGCGTGTCCGCGCGGCCGTGGCTCCAATTTCGGGGCAGACAGCGCCCACGGTGCGGACATGAGGAGGCAGGCATGCGGCGGATCGTGTTGGCAGTGAGTGGCGTCGCCCTCGGGTTGGCCCTGGCGGCTCCGGCAATGCGCGCGGAGCAGGCGCAGGACGCAGCGATGATCGACAAGACGATGAAGGCCGTCGGGCCGGCGTTCGGCGCCGCCCGCAAGGCCCTGGAGGCTGGTGATATGGCGGCGGCCAAGACCGCGGCCGAGAGCCTGTCGAAGTCGTTCGTGGAGACCGAGGCCTTCTTCAAGAGCCACGGCAAGGCCGACGGCGTGGAATGGGCGCAGGCCGCGAAGAAAGCTGCCGACGGTATCGCCCTCGCGGCAACTGCCGATGCCGCCAAGGCGCCGGCCGGCGAGCTGGGGAAGTTCTGCGCCGGCTGCCACGGAAAGTACCCGTGACAAGGCCGCGGACGGCGGCTTCTCGTACAAGCCGGGCGCCTAGCGGTTAGCGGCTGGATTCGATCGACGACGAAGGGCCCGGCGGAGCGTCCGCCGGGCCCTTCGTGCGTACAGGCGGACCCAGATCTCTCGCTCCGGCTACAATGCACCACCCATGACGGCCGGCACCCGTCTCGGCCCCTACGAACTGGGGGCATTGATCGGCACTGGTGGGATGGGCGAGGTGCCACTCGGCGGTGTGCGCATCGGCATCGACGCCGAGTACGGGCGGCTGGCGCAGCCAGTCGTCCTGGACCGGGTCGCGAGGGCGGTAGCGGTGCTGGAACAGCTGGGCGCCTCGATTCGTGAGGTGCGCATTCCGCCGTACGCCGAGTTCGACGCGGTCTCGTATGCGATGGGGCCAGAATTCAGCGTCAGCCTCGGCGGCCTCTGGCGCGACCACCCGACCGAGTTCAGTGCCGAGGACACCGCATGGAACGCGGCCGGCGAGATGGTGCCGGCGGTCGACTACATCCGCGGCCAGCAGCGTCGGCGGATGCTGGCGCGGCAGTACGCCACGGCCACGCGCGGGATCGACGTGCTGGCGTGTCCGAGCTACCCATTCGATCGACGCCCCTTCGGCGCCTGGCCCGACCTCGACGGACGGGCGGCCACGTTCGAGGATGCGCTGCGCTACACGATTCCGTTCGACATCCTGGGCCTGCCGGCGATCTCGGTGCCGTGCGGCTTTTCGGACGACGGGTTCCCGGTGAGCCTGCAACTGGTCGGGCGGGCATTCGACGAAGGGACGGTGCTGCGCGTGGCGCACCGGTACGAGCAGGCCACGGAGTGGCATCGTCGGCGACCGCCCATCTGAGTGTCGGCGCAGTGCGACGCCGGAGCGCCGCGGCCGTTGGGCTCGTCGTCGCGGGTCGAGGTCAGGCCGGGAACGGCACGCGCTTCGATCGGCGGAGCGCCTTGTCGCGTGTAACGAGAGGCACCCTGCTCACCACGCTCGTCGCTGCGATGATCTGATCCGCGGGGTCGCCGCTGACGTCGAGTTGGGTGCTGACGTGAGCGACCTCGCGCGTGATCGGCCACACGTGCACCTGGTTCAGCACCCGGATCACTTCGGGGTCCTCCAGATCGACGGCGATGCGTCCGATCTGCGCGAGCTTGGCGATCTCCCAGAGCACGATCGCCGAGATGGTCCAGCGCGCGCGACCGAGCAAGCGGCGCTCCGCGGCCGTCAGCGTGCCCGCCACCGCGTGGAGCAGCACGTGCGTGTCAAGGTTGAGCATCCCAGTCGACCCCCGTCGAAAGAACGTTCCCCTTGATCACCACCTTGCCGGCCAACGCGCCGATCAGTTCGGACGAGTTCGTGCCGAACGGAATCAGCTTGGCCACCGGCTTCCCTCGTTTCGTGATGACGATGCCACTGGGATCGACGTCGTCGAGCAGTGCGAGGCAGGTTTCCTTGAACTTCGCCGCGGCGATGTATTTCATGGTCATATGGTACGACTGGTCACCTCATGTGTCCAGATCGCCGTCCTGGCTCCTGGCGCCGCTGACGCTCGACGCCGGCTCGGCGGCGATCAGGCCAGCCACGACGGCGAGCAGGTCGTCGTACATGACCGGCGTCACCTTCCCCGTATGCGTGTTCTGCCGCGACGGGTGGAAGCACCCAACCAGCGTCAGACCAGCCGGCCCCCGGCTCCCGTCCGGCGCCAGCCTCGCAACCGCGCCGTGGCCGAAGACCGGCCGCGGCCGAGGCAGTGGCGCCAGTTCGCCGACGAACGCCAGCCAGGCATCCCAGGCCACCTTGCCGAGCGCGACGACGACCCGCAAGTCGGGTAGCGCCGCCACCTCGGCGGCCAGATGCGGCCGGCAGGCCGCCAGCTCTTCTGGAAGCGGCCTGTTCGCCGGCGGGGCGCACCGGGCCGCCGCGGCGATGTACACGCCGCGGAGCGCCAGGCCGTCGTCGGCGCGTTGCGACGTCGCGCGGTTGGCCAGTGCCGCGCGGTGCAGCGCCGCCATCAGGAAGTCCCCGGAACCGCCGCGGCCGTCGCCCGTGAACACCCGACCGGTGCGATTCGCGCCGTGCGCCGCCGGCGCCAGGCCCAGCAGCAGGATCCGGGCCGCCGGGTCGCCGAAGCCCGGGACCGGGCGGCCCCAGTAGGCGTCATCCCGGTAGGCCGCTCGTTTGAACCGCGCCACCTCCACGCAGTAGCGCCGCAGGCGCGGGCACGCCTCGCAGCGGACAATCGCGCTCTGCGCGCGAAGGAGTGGCGCCGGACCGATAAGACGACGAGGGGCGGTGGGGCCGGGCATGGCGATGTCTCGAAGATGTCTCAGCCCGCGTCAACGGCGCGAAGTGCCGTGCTTGCTACGGTTTGAGTCAGCTGGCTACAATGGTTCGGATCGACAGGACGTGACGAAAGGGTAATAGGAGACATGAGAAATACAGCCCCATCGGATGCCGCCGAGCTCGAGGCCCTCGAAACGCGGGAGTGGCTCGAGTCCTTGGACTACGTGCTGAAGTCCGGTGGCCCGGCCCGAGTGGGCCGGCTCCTCGGCGAACTGGGCCGCCACGCGCACGCCAGCGGCGTGAAGCTGCCGTTCACCGCCAACACCCCCTACATCAACACCATCCACGCCGACGAGCAGGTGCCCTACCCGGGCAGCCGCGAGATCGAGCGGCGGATCAAGAGCCTGGTCCGCTGGAACGCCATGGCCATGGTGGTGCGCGCCAACCGGCACGAAGACGGCATCGGCGGCCACATTTCGACCTACGCCTCGGCGGCGACGCTCTACGAAGTGGCGTTCAACCACTTCTTCCGCGGTCGCGACGGCCACGAAGGCGACATGGTCTACTTCCAGGGCCACGCCTCGCCCGGCATCTACGCCCGCGCGTTCCTCGAGGGCCGCCTGTCGGCCGAGCAGCTCGAGAACTTCCGCCGCGAGCTCACGCCCGCCCCCGGCGGCCTGTCGAGCTACCCGCATCCGTGGCTGATGCCCGACTTCTGGGAATTCCCCACGGTGTCGATGGGCCTCGGCCCGATCATGGCCATCTACCAGGCGCGGTTCAACCGCTACCTGGAAGACCGCAAGCTCAAGCCGGTCACGGATGCGAAGGTCTGGGCGTTCCTCGGCGACGGCGAGACCGACGAGCCCGAGTCGCTCGGCGCCATCACCCTGGCCTCGCGCGAAAAGCTCGACAACCTGATCTTCGTCATCAACTGCAACCTGCAGCGCCTCGACGGGCCGGTGCGCGGCAACGGCCAGATCATCCAGGAACTCGAAGCGGCGTTCCGCGGCGCCGGCTGGAACGTCGTCAAAGCGATCTGGGGTTCGGAATGGGATGCCCTGCTCGCCAACGACCACGAGGGCCGGCTGGTCAAGCGCATGGGCGAGACCGTCGACGGCCAATACCAGAAGTACGCCGTCGAATCGGGCGCCTACGTCCGCCAGCACTTCTGGGGCGCCGACCCCAAGCTGCTCGAGATGGTCAAGCACCTGTCCGACGAGCAGCTGAAGAAGCTCACGCTCGGCGGCCACGACCCCGAAAAGGTCTACAACGCCTTCAAGCGCGCGGTCGACACCAAGGAGATGCCCACCGTCGTGCTGGCCCGTACCATCAAGGGCTACGGCATCGGCGAATCGGGTGAGGGGAAGAACGTCACCCACAACCAGAAGAAGCTGAACGACAGCGAGGTGATGGAGTTCCGCACCCGCTTCGGCATCCCGATCTCGGACGAGGACGTCGCCAACGCGCCGTTCTACAAGCCGGCGCCAGACAGCGTGGAGGCCAAGTACATCGCCGAACGCCGCCAGGCGATGTTCGGTCCGGTGCCGTCCCGCCGCGAACGCGCCGAGCCGATTGCGCCCGACCTCAGCGAGACGTTCGCCGAGTTCCACACCGGCACCGAGGGCCGCACCGCCTCGACGACGATGGTGTTCGTGCGCATGCTGTCGAAGCTGCTGCGCGAAGAGAGCATCGGCAAGCTGGTGGTGCCGATCGTCCCCGACGAGGCCCGCACCTTCGGCATGGAGGCGCTGTTCCGCCAGGTGGGCATCTACGCCCATGCCGGCCAGCTCTACGAGCCGGTCGACCGCGACACCTTGCTCTACTACAAGGAAGCCGAGGACGGTCAGATCCTGGAAGAGGGAATCAACGAGGCCGGCTCGATGTCGTCGTTCATCGCCGCCGGCACCGCCTACGCCAACCACGGCATCAACACGATTCCGTTCTACATCTTCTATTCGATGTTCGGCTTCCAGCGCGTCGGCGACCTCATCTGGGCCGGCGCCGACATGCGCATGCGCGGCTTCGTGGTCGGCGGCACCGCGGGCCGCACCACGCTCAACGGCGAAGGCCTGCAGCACGAGGACGGCAACAGCCACGTGCTGGCGCTGCCGGTGCCGACCTGCCTGTCCTACGACCCGACCTTCGCCTACGAGCTGGCGGTGATCATCGAGGACGGCATCAAGCGGATGTACGCCAAACAGGAGAAGGTCTTCTACTACCTGACGGTGATGAACGAACAGTACGCGCATCCGGCGATGCCGGACGGCTCGCGCGACGGCATCCTCAAGGGGATGTACGTCGTGAAGCCGACCGCCAAGCCGAAGGCCAAGCTGCGGGCGCAGCTGTTCGGCAGCGGCACCATCCTGACCGAGGCGCTCAAGGCGCAGCAGATCCTCGAGGAGAAGTACAACGTCGGCGCCGACGTGTGGAGCGTCACCAGCTACACCAATCTCTACAAGGACGGCCACGCCGCCGACCGCTGGAACCGCCTGCATCCGGCCGAACCGCCGCGTCTGCCCTACGTCACCCAGGTGACCAAGGACGCGCCCGGCGTCTTCGTGGCCGCCTCCGACTACCTGAAGGTGCTGCCCGACGCCATCGACCAGTGGCTGCCGCGCAAACTGCACAGCCTGGGCACCGACGGCTTCGGCCGCAGCGAGAGCCGCGCGGCGCTCCGCAACTTCTTCGAAGTGGACGCGCGCTTCATCACGCTGGCCACGCTGTACGCACTGCTGCAGGAGAAGCAGGTCGACGCGAAGGTGGTCGCGCAGGCGATCACGGACCTGGGCATCGACACGGAGAAGGCGGACCCCGCCGTCTCGTAATGGACGCGTCTGCGGACGCGAGGTAACGACGTGAAAGAGTTCATTCTGCCCAACCTGGGCGACGGTGTGGCCGCGGGCGACGTGCTCCGCGTGATGGTGAAGGTCGGCGACATGCTCGCCGAGGACCAGCCGGTGCTCGAACTGGAGACCGACAAGGCCACGCTGGAAGTGCCGTCCACGGTCGCCGGCAAGGTGGCCGAGATACGCGTCAAGCAAGGCGACAAGGTGAAGCCCGGCCAGACCGTGCTGACCGTCGACGACGCTGGCGCCGCGGCTGGTGCGGCGGCTGCCGCGGCTGCGGTCGTGGCGCCCCCACCGGCGGTGGCGGTTCCCGCCGCCAAAGGTCCGGGCGAAGGTGACAGCCCCACCGATCGCGGCAAGAGCGCGGCGGCGGTGGTGGACGACGCCGCCGAACGCAGCGAGAAGGTGCTGTCGTTCGCCCCGAGCCGTCCGGCGTCGCCGCCCGCCGATCGCGGCCCGCTGGCGCCCGCGGCGCCGTCGGTGCGCCGGCTCGCCCGCGAGCTGGGCGTGGATCTGCATCAGGTGCCCGGCACCGGCCCCGGCGGCCGAATCAGCCAGGACGACGTGAAGACCTTCACCAAGCACGTCATGTCGAGCCTGGGCGGCGGCGGGCAGGCCAACGTGGCCACCCTGTCGGGCGGCTCGGTGGCGCTGCCCGACTTCTCGAAGTGGGGCGCGGTCGAGCGCAAGGCGATGTCGGGTATCCGCCGCAAGACCGCGGAGCACCTGTCGCACGCGTGGAACACGATTCCGCACGTCACCCAGTTCGACAAGGCCGACATCACCCAGCTCGAGCAGGTGCGCAAGAAGTTCCGGCCCGAGGTGGAGAAGGCCGGCGGCAACCTCACCGTCACCGCGATCGCCGCCAAGGTGATCGCCAGCGCCCTCAAGGTGTTCCCGCAATTCAACGCCTCGGTCGACGCCGCCGGCCAGGCGATCGTCTACAAGAAGTACGTCAACGTCGGCATCGCCGTGGACACCGAGAACGGCCTGCTGGTGCCGGTGATCCGCAACGCCGACCAGAAGAACCTGACCGAGATCTCGGTGGAGATCCAGGCCCTGGCCGAGAAGGCCAAGGCCCGCAAGCTGACCCTCGACGAGATGTCCGGCGGGTCGATGTCGATCTCGAACCTTGGCGGCATCGGCGGCACCGCGTTCACGCCGATCGTCAACTGGCCCGAAGTGGCGATCCTCGGCATCTCGCGCGGCGGGTTCGAGCCGGTGTGGAACGGCACCGCCTTCGAGCCGCGGCAGATGCTGCCGCTGTCGCTCAGCTACGACCACCGGCTGATCGACGGCGCCGACGCCATCCGCTTCCTGCGCTGGGTCGTCGACGCGCTGGAGCAGCCGTTCACGCTCGCGCTGCGCGGCTAGGTCACGGCGGGGACTTCAGATGCCTTCAGTCACAGTTCTCGGGGCCGGGCCGGGCGGCTATGCCGCGGCGTTCTACGCCGCGGACCTCGGCATGCAGGTCACCCTCGTCGACGAGGAGAAGAACCCCGGCGGCGTGTGCCTCTATCGCGGCTGCATTCCCTCGAAGGCGCTGCTGCACGTCGCCAAGGTGCTCGACGAGGCGAAGCACGCCGCCGCCTGGGGCATCGAGTTCGGCACGCCGAAGGTCGATCTCGACAAGCTGCGCGCCCACAAGAACCAGGTCGTGGAGCGGCTCACCGGCGGCACCGGCCAGGTCGCCAAGCTCCGCAAGATCACCTACGTGCAAGGTCGCGCGACCATCACCGGCCCGACGTCGCTGTCGGTGGTGACCGCCACCGGCACGCAGGAGGTCAAGAGCGAGTACCTCGTGCTGGCCACCGGCTCGAGCCCGACGCGGATCCCCGGCTTGTCGGTGGACAGCCCCCGGCTGCTCGATTCGACCGGCGCGCTCGACCTGCCGGCGATCCCGAAGACCCTGCTCGTGATCGGCGGCGGCTACATCGGCCTCGAACTCGGCTCGGTCTACGCCGCCCTGGGCACCAGGGTGTCGGTGGTCGAGATGACCTCCGGCCTGCTGCCCGGCGCCGACCGCGACCTGGTGAAGCCGCTGGCCCAGCGCATCGACAAGACCTTCGCCAAGGTGATGCTGTCGACCAAGGTGACCGGGATGGTCGCCGCGAAGAGCGGCATCGCGGTCACGTTCGAGGGCGACGGCGCACCGGCGTCGGAGACCTACGATTACGTGCTCGTCTCGATCGGCCGGCGGCCGAACTCGAAGGTGCCCGGGCTCGAGACCACCAAGGTGAAGGTGAACGCCAAGGGCTTCATCGAGACCGACAGCCAGCGTCGCACCGCCGAGCCGACGGTGTTCGCGATTGGCGACGTGGCGGGTGAGCCGATGCTGGCGCACAAGGCGTCGCACGAGGCGCGGGTCGCCATCGAGGCCATCGCCGGCCACAAGGCGGTGTTCGAGCCGGCGGCGATTCCCGCGGTGGTGTTCACCGATCCGGAGATCGCCTGGGCCGGCCTCACCGAGGCAGAAGCCGAGAAAGAGGGCCGCAAGGTCGAGGTCGTGCGCTTCCCGTGGGCGGCGTCGGGCCGGGCCATTGCCATCGACCGCGTCGACGGCGTGACCAAGCTCATCATCGATCCCGACACCGAACGCATTCTCGGCGTCGGCATGGTCGGCTCGGGTGCCGGCGAGCTCATCGCCGAAGGCGTGCTGGCGATCGAGATGGGCGCCACCGCCTCCGACGTGAAGCTCACCATCCACCCGCATCCGACGCTGTCGGAAACGGTGATGGAGGCCGCCGAGGTGTTCTTCGGCCAGGCCACCCACGTTTACCGGCCGAAGAAGAAGAGCTGATCCGCCGCTCTACTGCGGCGCCCTCCAGTTGAGCAGCACCGTCACCGGCGACGACCTGGCCGGCTCGACCAGCCCGTTCATCAGGAACGTGCGGCCGTCCGCCGCCACGCTGTACTGCTGGCGATTGGTGTTGGGGGCCGTGCTTCCTACCGTGGTCAGGAACAGCGCCGTCGCCGCGCCGGGCTCGAGTTGTCCGGCCCGCCCGTGCAGTGGCACGCTCATCAGACGGTCGTCGGCGGCGATGTAGAACAGCTCCTCGCCGCGGGGATTCCAGCGCGCCTGCGATCCGCCGTTGGTCGACACCGGCACGTCGGCGCCCGGCCCCGGGTACGGGCGCAGGTAGATCTCGTCCCGGCCCGTCTTGTCCGACTGATAGGCGATCCAGCGACCGTCGGGACTGAACTGCGCGTGCTGCTCGTTGGCAGGTGTCTTGACCACGTCGAACGACTGGTGTGTTCCGTCGAGGTGCAGCGCCGCGATGTCGACCCCGCTCTCGGGGCCGATGGTGTTGAACAGGACGAGGCGATCGTCCGGCGACCAATCGGTCGGAAACTTCGGCTGCTGGGTTCTCAGTTCGAGCCGCTCGGTGGCCGGACCGCCGCCGAGTGTCAGCGAATACAGATCCATCGTGCCGCGCCGCGACCCGAAGATCAGCCGCCCTCCGTCGCTCGACCACAACGGATAGATGTCGTCGCCGGCGTCGAAGGTGAGGCGGTCCCACGTACCACGAACCACGTCGTAGTTCCACAGGTCGACGTTGTCGTCGGTGTATCGGAACACCGCCACCTTGCGGCCGTCGCGCGACAACGCCGGACCGAGCGGCACTGTGTCCCGGTAGATCACCCGATGCGTCTCCGTGCCAGAGCGATCGAGCCAGGCGAGTTGCCGCCGGTCGTTGGCCGGCGTCGGCGGCCGATACACGAGCGCCCCGGTGGGCGATGCCGCCAGCGAAAGAGCGCCCGACCCGCGCGGGTCGACGGCGATGACATCGGGACCGAGTGCGAGCCGATCCGGATCGAATCGCTGCGCCACCAGCTTGCCATCACGGACGAAGAAGAGGCAGCCGGAGGCGGCACTGAATACGGCCGCGCCGTCGCTGTCGAGCAGGTGCCGGCTCTCGAGGCTGTCGAGCTGTCCAACGTGAATGCCGCGGTCGTCGGACTGCGTGCTGACGAAGAACAGGAAGTGGCGGCCGTCGGGCAGGAAGCTTGGAGAGGCGTGCTGCCGATGCCCCGCTTGGAGCTGAGTCGCCGCGGTCGGCGTGCCGCCCGGAATTGACAGACGTGAGAGCGGCGACCCGGGGTTGCCGGAGTAGAGGAGGACGTTGTCGCCGCTCAGCGTGGCGCCGTTGGGCGCCGCCAGACCGGAGACCAGGGCTTGCACCGTCCCGGTCTCCAGCGACGCCAGGTTTAGTCGACCGTCGGCGAAGAACCCGATCGATCGGCCGTCAGGCGACCAGAACGGTGCGATCGCGTTGTCGGTGCCCGGAAGTTGCCGCGCTTCCGCGTCGTCGAGCCGGCGCAATGACATCTGCCTCCGACCATCGATCAGGCTGACGAACGCCACGGTACGGCCATCCGGCGAGATGGCCAAGGCCGGCTCCATCGTGGGCGGTGTGCTGAACTCGAGCCGCACCTCGGCGGGCACTGGCGGTCGCCGCACGACGGCGGCCACCGCGATGACCGCTGCCAGGGCCGCGGCCGCCCACGGCAACCAGCGTCGGATCGGCGACGTGGTGGTGGCGAGCGGCGCGGCTGCGGCCACCGCCGGATCCTCGAGTTCGAGCCGGGCGTCCCCGATGTGGCGCAACCGGCTCGCCGGCGCCTTGCGCAGGCAGCGCTCGAGCAGACGTCGCACGGCGATGGGCGTGTCGGCTGGGAGTTGCCGCCAGTCGGGCTCGGCCCGCAGCACTGCCGCCATGATGTCCCCGGTGGCCCGCCCCTGGAATGGCCGCGTCCCCGTGAGCATCTCGTAGAGCACGCAGCCGAATGCCCAGATGTCGCCGCGCCGGCTGCCGGGTCGGCCGCTCAGCTGCTCGGGACTCATGTAGGCGATGGTGCCGAGCAGCGTGTGCTGATCGGTCAGGCTGGCGTGGGTCACCGTCTGAGTGTCCGCCCCCTCGGCGTCGGCGGTCGGCAGGACCTTGGCCAGACCGAAATCCAGGATCTTGACGCTGCCATCGGATCGCACTCTGACGTTGGCCGGCTTCAGATCGCGATGCACGATGCCTTGCTCGTGCGCCGCTTCAAGGGCGTCGGCAATCTGCTGCGCCACCGCGACGGCGTCGGCGAGGGGCAGTGCGCCGCGAGCGATCAGGGTCGCCAGGTCCTCGCCTTCGACCAGCTCCATCACGATGGCATGGATGCCGTCGGACCGCTCGAGTCCATGGATCGCCGCAATACGCGGATGGTCGATCGCGGCGAGCAGTTCTGCTTCGCGCTGGAAGCGCGCCAGGCGCTCCGGGTTGCCGGACAGCGCCGCCGGGAGCACCTTGATCGCCACCTGGCGCTTGAGGGTCAAGTCGGTGGCGCGATAGACCTCGCCCATCCCGCCGGCGCCGAGGGCCGCGACGATCTCATAGGCGCCGAGGCGGGTGCCGGGTGCGAGCGCCATGAATCAGCGCCACGGATTATACGGGGGCCGCGGGACGGTGCGTGTCCCGCAGCCCCCAAACGTCCCGGCCTCTACGGCCGCCGGAGCAACCCGAGCTGCGTCAGCGCGGTCACGCCGTCGTCGAGCCCGATCTCCTCGGCGATCTTCCCGTTCACGACCTTGACGACGGTGGTGCCGGTGAATCGCATGGTGCGGCCCGACGCCGCCGGCAGCGATCCGGCCAGGAAGTCGCTGAACGCCGGTCCGGTGTGCGTGCCGCCGCCGACCCAGCGGCCGACGACGTAATCGCCCTCGGCGATGAGATCCGCGGCGCCGGCGAAGCCCAGATCAGGGAACGCCGCGCGGAACCCGGTGATGAAGGCGCGCACGTCCTCCCGGCCCTTGCGCGGCGCGTGCAACGAGTACCGCAGCCGCATGTCGGGCGCGGCGAGATCGTCGATCACCTTCGGATTCCAGGGAGTTCCCCAGAACTCCGTGAACCACCGCCCGACGATGGCCTTATTGACGTCAATCGTGTCGCTCAATGTTCGCCCTCCGTGTGCGCCGGCCAGTGGCCGGCCGTGAGAGCGAAGGATGGACCGCCGATGGCCGTGCGCACACTCCGCGGCATGCGGACGAAGTTGCCGCCGCACCGCGCAATGGATCGGCCGCGTCTTACGATGGGTCGGCGCGGCGAACGTCAGGGGCCGGGGGCCCAGTGCATTACCAGGCGCAGCGGCGTCGGCCGCGGATCTTCAAGCACGACGTTGATCAGGAAGCGCTGCCCATCGGCGGAGGGCACGTATTCGGGCGCCGGCCCGGCGTTCAATACGTGTCCGACGTTCATGGCGAAGAGCTGCGCACCGGTGCCGAGCACGAGTCTGCCGTCGCCGCCCAAGCCGACGGCAACCGCCACGAGTTGTCGCGAGTCGAGCGTGAGATAGAACAACTCGCGGCCATCCGGGCGCCACCGCACTTGTGCGCCGCCGTTGACCGACACCTGAATCGCTGTGCCGCCGGTCGGGAACCGTTGAACGTAGACCTCCTCGCGGCCGGAGGTGTTGGCGACGTAGGCGATCCACCTGCCGTCCGGAGAAATCTGCGCGCAGCGTTCATCGGAGTCCGTCTGGATCAGCGGCGACGGAGTGCCACCGCTGCCAGAAACCGGCACTGTCCACACGTCCCAACCGGTGTTCTCACTCCGGCGCTCGAACACCAACGTGCGACCGTCCGGCGACCAGTCGGACGGGAAGGTCTCTTGCGGGGTGGGCGCGACGAGCAGCGTGTCGTTGTCGCCCCCAGCTGTCGGCTTGGAATAGATCCCAACTCCCTGGTGGATGCGAACCGACGTGAACGCGATGCGCGAGCCGTCGCGCGACCAGGCGGGAAAGATGTCCTCGCCGGTGGTGGTCGTGAACCGGCTCAGCACGCCGCGCCGGGTGTCGAACAGCCAGATGTCCGAGTCGGTGGCGCCGCGCCGGAAGACCGCGACGCGATCGCCGTCTGGCGACGGCGTCGGGCCGACTGGCTGCGCGTCATCGGGCTGGCCGAGCCGTTCGAGCTCGCGGCCGCTGCGGTCGACCCGCACGAACTGTCGCTGTCGCCGGCCCGAGCCGGCGCGGAATGCGACGGTCCCGGCACCGGCCGAGACGGTGACGTAGTAGCCGGTATTGCCCATGATGCCGTCCGCCACCGGGAATGGGCTGCCGCGCAGCGCGAGCTGCGCCGCGTCGAACGGCTGGGCGTAAAGCGTGCCGTTGCGGACGAACAGCAAGTGCCCCGCCGTGTACGCGGCCGGCGCATCGGCATCGAACAGACGGGTTGCCGCCGATCCGTCGAGCTGTCCGACATAGACGCCACGGGTGTCTGGACTGCCGACGACGAAATAAAGGAAGTGGCGGCCATCAGGCAGGAAGTTCGGGAAGGCATGCCCGGCGTGTCCAGCGGCGAACGCTGTGACGGGAGTCGGCGCGGCGCCTTCAGACGACGTGCGCATTATGGGACTGGCCGGCGTTGGCGCAAACAGGATGGCACCATCGGCATTCCACGAACCGCCGACGCCGACGGTCGCCTGCGCGACTGGCCGGACCAGTCCCCCGTCGACGTCCAGACGCCGGAGATAGCCACTGACGAAGAAGCCGACGGAGCGCCCGTCTGGGGACCAGAACGGATACATTCCGCCGACGGTGCCAGGCACTGGGCGCGACGTCGCCGAGTCGAGTCCGCGCAGGAGCAGCTGCGAGCGCCCGTCGACGATGCCCGTCGTCACCACCTGCGTGCCGTCGGGCGACAGCGCGAACGACGCCAGGTCCTGTGGGTCGACGACCGGTGGGGTCGTGAGGTCGAGCACCAGCTTCGCCGGTGTGATCGATGGCGTCGGGCGCAGCACCTGGGTGCCAGCTGCGGCAGCCAGAGCGACCACGGCGGCGAGCCACGCCAGCCGCTCGCCGCGCGACGCTGTACGCCGCGGGCCGGTCGTGCCGGGCGCGGCGCCGGCGCGCGCGTCGTCGAGCTCGAGCCGTGCATCGGCGATGTCGTGGAGACGCGCCTGGTCGTCCTTGACCAGCGAACGGCGGAGCATCCGTCGAATCGGTTCGGGCGTGTCGGCGGGCAGCCGCTGCCAGTCCGGATCGCTCTTCAAGACGTTGGCGAGCACCGCGCTGGTCGTGCCGCCGGCAAACGGCGCCTGGCCGGTGAGCATCTCGAACACGACGCAGCCGAACGCCCAGATGTCGCTACGGCGCGTCGCCGGCCGGGCGTCGATCTGCTCGGGGCTCATGTAGGCCACCGTCCCGAGCATGGCACCCGGCTGGGTCAGCTCGGCGCGCGTGACCGTGGGCGACGGGTCTGGCGACGATCCGCCCGCGCCGCCGATGGCCTTGGCCAGACCGAAGTCGAGCACCTTCACCGTGCCGTCTGTGCGCACCTTGATGTTGGCGGGCTTCAGATCGCGATGGATCACGCCGCGGTCGTGGGCGGCGTCGAGTGCGTCGGCAATCTGCCGGGCGATGGCCAGGGCCTCGCCGATCGGCACTGGCCCACGGGCGATGCGTTGCGCGAGATCCTCGCCCTCGATGAGTTCCATCACCAGCGCCGTGATGCCGCCGGCGTCCTCCAGCCCGTACACGGTGGCGATGTGCGGATGGTTCATCGCGGCCAGAAGCTCGGCTTCGCGCTGGAACCGCGCCAGCCGCTCCGGGTCGTCGGCGAACGACGGCGGCAGGACCTTGATGGCGACCTGGCGCTTCAGCCGCGTATCGGTGGCGCGGTAGACCTCACCCATCCCGCCGGCGCCGAGCGCCGGGCCGATCTCGTAGGCGCCGAGTCGCAGGCCGGGAGGCAGCGCCATGGAGGGCCCTCGGATTATACGGGGGACACTGCGCCTGCGCCGGTTCGGGCTGGTGTGGTGGTGTTGGTGTAGCCTGAGCGGGTTCGCTGTGGCTTCCGGATTCGTGCAGGGGCGTCTCGGTCTCGGTGCCGTGTGGCTGGTCGTTGCGGTCGCGTGCGCGCGCGGGCTGGCGCCGCCCGACCCGGCCGCGCTCGGCGCTCTCGATCCCGCGGTGCGGGCGCTGCTCGACGAGCACACGGCGGCCGTTCGCGAGGCGCCCGATGGCGCCGACCGGTGGGGCACGCTCGGCATGGCCTACGAGGCCAACGGGTTCACGCCGCAGGCGCGCGAGGCCTACCGCGCGGCGACGGCGCTCGACAACGACCACGGCCGTTGGTGGTACCGGCTGGCGCTCCTGGCCCAGCGCGACGGCGACACCGATGCGGCGCTGGCCGGCTTCGATCGCGCCATCGAGTTGTCGCCCGACGTGGTGCCGGCGCGGTGGCGGCGCGGCCTGCTGCTGCTCGACCGCGGCGACCTCGGCGGCGCCGAAGCGGCGTTCCGCGTGGCCACCAATCTCGCGCCGGCCGATCCGGCTGGCGTCACCGGGCTGGCCCGCGTGCTGATGGCGCGTGGCCAGGCCGACCAGGCCGCGGCCCGACTCGAGGCGCTGCTCGAACGCACCCCGGCCGACCGCTACGCCCACCAGCTGCTCGGCGCCGCGTATCGGCAGATGGGACGGGTGGCCGACGCCGAGGTGGCGTTGGCGGCCGGATCCGGCGGCGAGCCGCTGTGGAACGACCCGTGGTCCGACGAACTCGGGTCGCTGCGCCGTGGGTTCGCGTCGTCGCTGAAGGACGCGACGTCGCTGGCGATGGCCGGCCGGTTCCCGGACGCGATTGCGCTGCTCGAACGGCTGCGCGGCGAGCGTCCGGACGACCAGGAGCTTCGCACCTACCTGGGCGGCGTCTACGCCAGTGCCGGCCGCGTTGCCGAGGCCCGGTCGCTGCTCGATGCGACGCTGACCGCGCATCCCGAGAACTTCGACGCGACGATGCACCTGGCCACGGCGCACCTCTTCGCCAGCGACTACGACGCGGCGGAACGCACCGTGAGCCGCGCCCTGGAGCTGCGGCCGGGCAGTCCCGAGGCGACGCGGCTGCGCGGGGTGATCGCGTGGCGCGCGGCCCGTCTCGACGACGCCTGGCGCTACCTCGAAGCCGCGGCCGGCGCCGATCCACGCGACGCCAAGGTCCTGGCGTGGGTCGGGGCGATTGCCCGTGAGCGCGGCCGGCCGGCCGAGGCACTGGCCGCGTATCGCCGCGCCCTGTCTCGTGATCCGCTGCTGGTGGACGCGCTCGTCGGCGCCGCCGCCGTCGGCTTCGACGCCGGCGCTCGCGAGGACGCCGTCCAGTGGCTGGCGCGGGCCAAGCGGCTGGCTCCCGGCGACGCCCGCGTCGGCGAACTCGAACGGCGTGCGGCCGAGGGCGGGCGGTCGTGACCCGCCGATTTCTTGGCTGGGTCGGCGCGCTCGCGATGGCGTGCACCGTCGCGGCGTGCGGCGGTGAGGCACCCACATCGGCGCCAGGCGCGGCGCCTCCGGCGGCGTCGTCGCCGTGGTTCGCCGACGAGGCGGCGGCGCGAGGACTCACGCTCCGCCATCGCTCCGGGCATGCCGGGACCGTGTTTCGGCTGCCCGAGATCATGGGCGGCGGCGCCGCGCTGTTCGACATGGACGGCGACGGCGACCTCGACGCGTTGCTGGTTCAGAGCGGCACGCTCGGCGGCCTCGACACCGGCCCGCGGCATGGGCTCTACCGCAACGACGGCAGCGGGCGGTTCGCCGACGTCACCGCCGGCAGCGGCGTGGACGTCGCCGGCTACGGCATGGGCGTGGCCACCGGCGACTACGACGGCGACGGCGATCCTGACGTCTATCTCACCAACCTCGGCGGCAACGTGCTGCTGCGCAACGACAGCGGGGGTCGGTTCACCGACGTCACCGCGGCGACTGGCGTCGCCGGCTCCGGATGGAGCACCAGCGCCGCGTTCGTCGACATCGACGCCGACGGGTGGCTGGATCTGTTCGTCACGCGGTACCTCGACTGGACGCCCCAGCGCGAGCGCCAGTGTTTCAGCCTGACCGGCGTGGTCGACTACTGCAGTCCCAAGAACTACGACGCGCCGTCGGCCGACCTGCTGTTCCGCAACACTGGACAGGGGACGTTCGCCGACGTCTCGGCGTCGTCGGGGATCACCGGCGCGGTCGGGAACGGCCTGGGCGTGGTCGCCGACGACGTCGACGGCGACGGCCGCATCGACCTCTTCGTCGCCAACGACGGGACGCCGAATCATCTGTGGATCAACCAGGGCGCCGGCCGCTTCGCCGAGGCCGCGCTGCAGCGCGGCGTGGCCATCGACCAGGACGGCGCGGCCAAGGCCGGCATGGGCGTACACGTCGCCGACGTCGACGGCGACGCCGACAACGACCTGCTGGTGATGAACCTCGACACCGAGTCCGACTCGTACTTCCGCAACGACGGCCGCTTCTTCGTCGACGCCACCAACAGCGTCGGCCTGCGGGTGGCCAGCCGCCGCTTCACCCGCTTCGGCATGGCGATGCTCGATTTCGACAACGACGGCCGCCTCGACCTGTACGAGGCGAACGGCCGCGTCGGGCTCCAGGGCGAGACATTCGCCGCCGATCCGTATGCCGAACCGAGCCTGCTGTTCCGCGGGATGGACGGTCCGCGGTTCGAGGAAGTGCAGCTGCGCGGCGGCGTCGCCGCGCCGATCATCCGGACGGCCCGCGCGGCCGCCTTCGGCGACATCGACAACGACGGCGGCATCGACGTCCTGGTCGCCAATCGCGACGAGACGCCGACCCTGCTGCACAACGTCGTCCCGACCCGCGGCCACTGGCTGATGGTGTCGGCGAAGGACGCCCGCGGCGCCGACGCCCTGGGCGCGCAGCTGACGATTCGAGCCGGTGGCCGGTCGCTGCGCCGCGACGTCCGCACAGCCTATAGCTACCTGGCGGCCAACGACCCGCGTGTCCACGTCGGGCTCGGCACAGTCACAGCAGTGGAGGCGATCGACGTCCGCTGGCCGGACGGCGTGACAGAGCGCTTCGGTCCCTTCGAGGCCGATCGGATCGTCACGATCAAGCGGGGCCTGGGGACCAGTCAGCCCTAGTCCCTGCTCTTAAGGCACTTCGGTGATCGTCGTCACCTGGTTGAGCGCCAGACCGGTCAACGTCTGCACCGCGCCCATCGGCCACTGCACCTTCAGCGACGTCGCCGATTCGCCCTCGGCCAGGCCGAAGGTGAGCGTCGGCTCCGACTGCGACAGATAGCCGTGCGTGCGGGTGACGAGGCGCCGCCGGGTGCCGAGGCTGGTCGTCAGCGTCACCTCGGCGCCGACGGCGTCGCGGTTGCTGGCCACGCCGACCAGCGTGAACCGCAGCCAGCGGCCGCCCGGCGTGTCGTTGCGCAGCAGCCGCGGCCGGCCGGCCACCGGCACCAGCAGCAGATCGAGATCGCCGTCGCCGTCGAGGTCGCCGTAGGCCCCGCCGCGGCCGACCATCGGCGCCGCCAGGCCGCCGGTGCCGGTCACGTGAGCGAACGTGCTCGCTGCGTCGGGTCCGGCGTTCCAGAACAACTGCGGCGCCTGCGCGTGCTGCTGGCTGGCCTGCACCAGCGCGATCTGGTCCTCGACATGGCCGTTGATGGTCAGCAGGTCGAGCCGGCCGTCGAGGTCGTAGTCGAAGAAGAACACGCCGAAGGTCAGCGAGGCCCGGCTCACCGCGCCGATGCCGGCCGGGATGGCCTCGTCGACGAACTGGCCGGAGCCCGCCTGCTTGACGAACAGCGACGCCATCTCGTTGGCGAAGTTGCCGATGGCGATCATCGGCGCGCCGTCGTTCCTGGCCTCGGCGATGTCGATGCCCATCCCCGATCGCGCGTTGCCGTAGCCGTCGTAGGCCACGCCCAGGGTCGTGCCGACCTCCTCGAACGTGCCGTCGCAGCGGCTGCGGAACGCGAAATTGCGGACGGTGTCGTTGGCGACCACCAGATCCACGCAGCGATCGTCGTCGAGGAAGGCGAGGGCGACGCCGAGCGACTTGGCCGCCGGCTGCCTGGTGACCGGATCGGTCACCACCAGCCCCGAGGCGGCCGCGCGTTCGACGAACTGGCCGGTGCCGTCGTTGACGTAGTAGGCCGGGGCGGCGCCGGCGAAGTTGCGCGGCGGGCCGTAGGCGCGGCCGATGCCGGCGAGACTGAAGTCCTGCTTGAGGTCGAGATCGCGGGACCATTGCACGTAGCGGCAGACGAACAGGTCGAGATCGCCGTCGGTGTCGGCGTCGAGCCAGGTCGCGCAGGTGCTCCACTGGCCGTTGCCCCCGCCGACACCCGCCGCCGCGGTGACGTCGTGGAAGCGGCCGCCGATGTTGCGCAGCAGCGTGTTGCGGCCGACCGCGGTGACGTAGAGGTCGACCCAGCCGTCGTTGTCGTAGTCGCCGGCCGCGAGGCCCATGCCGTAGGCGTCGAGTTTCAAGCCAGCCACGGCTGAGCGATCGATGAATTGCCCATGCCCGTCGTTGAGATACAGCGACAGCGTCGACACCCGCGGCGCGTCGCCGCGCGCCGACCACGGCCACTTCCGTCCGTTGACGATCAGCAGATCCAGATCGCCGTCGTTGTCGACGTCGACGAAGCCGCCGCCGCCCCCGGTGGTCTCGGGCAGCAGCTTCTCGCCGTCGGCGCCGTTCTCCCGGCCGGCGGCGCTCAGCCCGGCCGCCTCCGTCACGTCGACGAACATCGCCGGCGGGGCGGCGACGTCGGTCCTGGCGGTGGCGTCGGGGCCGGGTGAGACCGTCGCGCGGCCGTTCCAGCTGCGCCAGGCGAGCAGGCCGACGAAGACGGCGGCCGCCACGGCGGCGGAGCGGAGCAGGGCAGAACGGGTGATGACGGACACGCGATTACCTCGACGGCGGGACGACGGGCGGCGGAATCGCGGCCGGCGCGGCGCCGGGGCGACGCTGAAGATCGTAGATCACCAGCGCCTGGGCGGCGTGGTTCGCGGCCGGGTTGGCCAGCCGGTGCTGGGCGATGACCCGGCTGCGTGACTGCTCGTCCGGTGCGTAGCGCAGATGCGCCTCGCGGTGCTGCGCGGCTCGCGCGTCGTCGCCGAGCTCGCCGTAGACGAGGCCCAATGCGTAGTGCGCCGTGACGTTCTCGGTGTCGATGGCCAGCGTGCGCTCGAACGCCTCGGCGGCCTGGCGCAGCACGCTGGCCCGGGCGTCAGACCTGGCCGCTCCCCGTTCCTGCTTGGCCCGCTCGAACCGCGCCAGGCCAAGCTCGTTCAGCACCTCGTAGTCCTGGCTGAAGTCGAACCCTCGGGCGCGCAGCTCCGGCGAGGTGGCGCCGAGTGCCGCCTCGAAGTTGGCGATCGCTTCGCCGAGGTGGCCGTTCTCCTTGTTGACCAGGCCGGTGAGCCAGGCGACGGTCCACGGCGCCGCGCCGGCGGTGCGGGCGCGGCCCAACGCCGTGACCGCGTCCTCGAGGCGTCCTTCCTTGTGATACACACGGGCCAGGTTGAGCGGGCCTTCTGGCCAGCCCAGCCGCTCCACTTCGGCGAAGGCGGCTTCGGCCTGGCGCAGTTCGCCCTTCTCGCTGCCGGCGTTACCCTCGAGCAGCAGGCCGATGCCGTAGTCGTTCCACCGCTCCCACACCGGCTGCGCCGGCGCTGCGGCCCCGGCGGCCGCCGGCAGGGCCAGCGCCCCGACCGCAATCGTCGTCACCGGCAGGTCGATCTTGTAGGTGTCGCCCATCGTCAGCCGCATCATCGTGGGGTCGAACTTGCGGTACTGGAGCCGCGCTTCCAGCGTGATCGGGCCGCGGGCATCGCGCGGCACCTCGATGGCGTAGTGCACCACCTGCGCGGCGCCCGGCGGGATCTGCTTGTCGTAGAGCGGCACGTAGATGTCCTGCACGTTGCGCCGGTCGACCTTCCGGCCCTGCCGGTCGAGCATGTAGACGTTGGTGAAGTGCGACCACGGATCGACCCGCCCGTCGGGCTCGAGCGCGCCGCTGCGGCCGATCACCCGTTCGCCGGCCCTGGCGGTGACGTCTACCCACACTTCGTTCGAGTCGGCCGTGCCCTGCGTGAAGTGATGGCCGACCTTGCGCGTGCGCAGCACGATCTCGACGAGATACTTCTGGCCGGGCTGCAACGCCGGCGCATCGGCGCCGAGCGGCCCGATCAACCGCCCGGAGATGGTGCCCCCCTCGCGCAGCCCGAAGATGTCGAGCGTGACGACCTTGTCGAGGAACGCCTGCTGCGCCGTCACCGTGTCGCCGTCGCCGCGCAAGTGCGCCACGCCGGTGTTGGCGGCGAGGAAGCGGTGGTTGTGGATCTGCAGCGCGCCGCTGCCGTCGAACGGCTGCGCCCCGAAGTCGCGCGAGGTGACCAGCGGCATGTGGCAGCCGGCGCAGCGGGCTTCGGCCTTGGGCGGGTAGTAGAAGCTGCGCGCCCCGCGTCCCGAGACGCCGCTGAGGATGAAGCTGTCGTAGTGGTTCTGGCCGCGCAGGAACTCCTTGTAGTCGTTGAGGGCGCCGGGAATGTGCACCTTGTGGCACGACGAGCAGAACTCGGCAGTGCGATGGACCGGCTTGAGGAACGTGGCCTTGTGGAAGTCCGGCTTGGCCTTGATGAGCTGCTTGCTCAGCTCGCGCAGGGCCGGCGAGTTCGAGAACGCGAACGGGTAGTGGCGGGGCTCGCCGATGGTGAAGTCGGCGTTGCCGCGGGTGCTGTTCACCGACTCGATCGCGTGGCAGGCGGTACACGTGAGGCCGGCCTGCGACGTCGGATCCTTGTCGGGGTCGAAATCAGCGCGGGCGAAGGCGCCGCTGAACAGCGGCACCGGGTCGTGACAGCCGGCGCACCAGCGGCTGCCGTCGACGTTGCCGTCGCGGGCCAGCATCACCTGACGCGTTTCCTTGACGCTGGCGCCGTAGACCTTGTTGTTGAACGAGCTGAAGCGGTGTGCGCTCGACAGCCACGACTGATGGGCGTCGGTGTGGCACTCGGCGCAGTAGTCGTCCACCATCAGCGCCTGAGCGGGGATGGTGCGTCCGCTGGCGGTCCGCGCCAACGACGGCGCGAAGCTGACCGTGCTGTCGGTGGTGGCCAGCGGCCGGCTGGTGCGGACGTCGATGGCCGCGGTGAGGGCGACGAGCGCCATCGTCGCCGTGGCCCAGGTCCACACCGCGGCCGGTCGCAGCGCCCGTCCGCGGCGGCGATGGTTGAGGAACGCCCAGGCGACGCCGATCGGCGCCAGGACGTGGGCCCAGTAGACGACGGCCCGGACCCCGGGGGCGCGCAGCTCGATACCGGCGACGCGCATCAGCGCCAGGCCGGTGAGCAGGACGGCGAGCGCCAACGCGGCGAGGACGTAGCCCATGCGCGCGGCGCGGCGATTGGGGTGCGTCCGCGCGGCCAGCGCATGCGCCGGGGCGAACAGCACGAAGGGCAGCGTCACGGCGACGCCGACCGCCAGGTGCAGCAGCACGGCCCACTGGTAGACGTAGCCCTGATACGTCCCGCCGGCGACGAACTCGGCGGCGGTGACGCCGCCCAGATAGGCGGCGGTGGCGGTCAGCAGGCCGGTCAGAACATAGAGCAGTCGCAGCAGCCAGCGCAGCCGTGGTCCCACCGGCACCGCGCGTGCGGACTCCGAGGCCGTCATCGTCCCCCCTCGTAACGGGTGTTGAACCGCGCGTGGAGACTGCGCCGCGCCGCGGACTCCTGGCCGGGGAGCGGCGCCACCGTCTCGCCGTCCTTGGTGTAGAGGTCCATGTCCTTGCACCAGCCCTTGGCGTCGAGGACGACCCGGCGCGTCCAGCCGGCTGGCGGCGGCGCGTCGGGCGCCTCGAACTCCAGCAGCACGTCCTCGCCGGGGCCGATGATCGCCACCGCGTCGTCGTCGCGCTCGACGAGCGGGGCGACCGGGCCGAAGCGACTGTACCATCCGCGCGGATGGCGGGTGTCGAGCAGCGGCACCCGCCGCGCGTAGTCGTAGTGCGGCGCGCGCTGAGGTCCGGTCGTGCGAAGCGCGAACCCGGACGCGCGCACTGTTGCGGCCGCCAGCCCGGCCGCACGGACGACGACGTCGGGAGCCGGCTCGCTGTAGACCACGCTCAGCCGGTCCCAGTAGATTTCCTGCGTGGTGTGCAGACGCAGTGCCACGGTGTCGCTGGGCAGGGCAGGGAGCGGCAGGGTCATCCGCCTCGGCATGCCGGCGGGGTAGCCGAACTCGGAAGCCACGACGTGCCAGCGGCCATCGCGGTCACGCGCTTCGAGCGTCGGCGCCTGATACGGCGCGCCGGCCTGCCAGGCGGCAAACACCGTCTGCGCGTAGGGATACTCGACCCAGCCGTCGATCATCAGCACCGGCGTGCCTGGGCCGCGTTCGATCGGCGCGTCGAACTCCAGGGTTACAGCATGCTGGGCGGCGCGGCCGATGAAGCGCGGATCGACGGCGCCGGGTGGGGCGGCGACGAGGTCGGCGGTGGCGGTGGCGGCGGTCACGTCGTCGCCGCGGTCGTTCACGACGCGCCGCGGCAGCCGCTCCTCGCGATAGAACACCGGCGCCCCGGTCGGCACGGCGCCGGCGATCGCCTTGCGTTCGTCGAGGGTCATCTGCCAGCCGGGCGGCAGGTCGTAGACGACGAGGGCGGCGCGGTCGAGATACGCCACCTCCTCCATCGGCTCGCCGAGCACGAGATGGAAGCGGCCGTCGCGGGCGGCCAGCGCGCCGTCGGGCAGCAGCACCCGCTCGTGCGGATGCGGCGAGCTGTAGACGCCGGGACGCTCCAGGAAGCCGATGCCGCCGACGCCGAGGATGTCGGTGACGAAGCGGAAGCCGCTGCCGTCCCAGGTGAAGAGCACCGGGCAACTCGAGAGCTGGCGCTGCGTTTCCTGGATGCGATGGACGCGGCCGCCTTCGAGGGCGATCTCGGTCTGCAGAATCCCATCGGACCAGACCAGCGAGACGAAGTCGGCGCGGTCCGTGCCGCCCAATCCCAGCGACACGGGCTGCAGACTCTGCCCTGGGCCCGACGCCGTGCGGGCGGTGTCCAGCGCGGTCCAGCGAGAGCCGGTCCGCACCGTCAGGCGCGTGCCGATGCCCGAGGTGTTCGAACGGCGCTGATCGCTGGCGATCTCACGGCCGGTTGGCGTCACTGACAGATACCGCGGCCGCTGCGGTCCAGGGCGCCATTCGACCAGCCCATTCTCGCCGAGGCCCACAACCGACGGACCACGCGCGGGATCGTCGTGCACGACCGCCCACGCGCCGACGCCCGGCGATGACGAGGTGGCGAGCGGCGCCGCCGCGGCTGACGCCAGCGGCCAGGCCGTCCAACCGCGGGCGGCGCCAGCCAGCAGATCCAGCCCGCCGTCGCCATCGACGTCGACGATGGCCAGGGGCCCCGGCTCCGCCCGGCCCGGTGGTCCAATCGACGTGCGGTCCCAGGCGCCCGAGGCATCCGGCTCCCAACGTTCGAGGCCGCGCGGCCCGGCGGAGTAGAGCTCCACCTGGCCATCCGCATCGCGGTCGGCGGCGACGACGGCGTCGATGTCGGCGGCCACGAACCGTTCAAGCCCCGGTGCCGGCACGTAGCGCCAGACGCGATCGTTGAGGTACACCTCGTGCGGCGGTGAGGCTTTGAGCACGACCAGGTCGTGGTCGCGGTCGCCATCGAGGTCGGCCACGGCGACGCCCGTGGAAGGACGGCGATCGCCGGCCAGTCCACCCTGAACGCCGATCCGCCGGAACGTCCCGTTGCCGTCGTTGTTGAGCAGCTCGTTGGGCCCGCGGCCGTTCACCAGCCACACATCCAGATCGCCATCGTGATCGGCGTCGTAGAGGGCGCCGTCGACGGCGTCGATGTCGCGGGTGGGCGCCCGCATCGCGGTCGTGACATCGCGCCATTGGTTGGCCGGCGACTGCCGCCAGATACTGGTCGTGCCGTTGCCGAGCAGCACGACGTCGACCAGTCCGTCGTCGTCGATGTCGCCCCACAGAGCACTGCGTACTCCAGGGATCGCCGACAGCGGGTGACCGAACTCGACGGTCTGACGGTCGGTGCCGCCGAGCACCACCACGTTGGGGCTGGTGCCGGCAACCACGTTGGCCAGGAACAGATCGACCGCACCGTCGCCGTCGATGTCGGCGACGGTGATCGCCCCGGAACTCGCCGGTCGCCACCTGCCCGCCGGCGGCACCGGGAAGGCGAGTGACCGCGCCGGCGAGAACGCCATCGCGGGTACCGGTGGCAACGCCGGCGCGGCAGCCGGCGGTGGCGCGTCGACTGTCACCGCCATTGCCAGCGGCCCCATCCGCGTGTACTTGAACTCGGCCAGCTGTGCCCGCGGATCGCGCTCGAGCGCCTGGAAGCGGGCGAGCATTGCGGCGGCGTCGTCCGCGCGGCCGAGGCGCTGCAGCGCCTGGAACGCGCCGTAGTAGGCACTGCGCAGGCGCGGGTCGATCGCCTGTGCCTTGGTGAACCAGGCAAGCGCCTCCTCGGGGGCCGCAGCGAGCCGCGCCTGACCGGCGAAGTAGGTCGGATAGGCGTCACCGGGGGCGCCGGCGGCGACTGCCGCGAGCAGTGGCGCCGCGTCGGCGTCGCGGCCGGCGTAGAGTCGCAAGAGGCCGAGGGCGTACTGCGCGCGCGGGCCCATCGCGGTGTCATCGACGACGGCGGACAGCAGCTGCTCGGCGACGGCGGCGTCTCCCTCGCCCTGGCGGTTGATCCGGGCGAGTGCGAGGTTCACCGTGATGCCCGCATCGGCGGGATGCGCCGTAGCCAGGGGTTCGAGCGTGGCGATGGCGGCGGAGAAGTCGTACTGGCCCATCTGCGCCACGGCGCGGTTCACCGCTGCGACCAGGGCGGCGTCACGCGGCGTCGCAGGTGCCGGGGCAGTGCCGCCGCACGCAGCCGCCGCCGTCAGGAGCAGGAGGGCGGCAAGACGTCGGGCAGGCACGGACATCACAGGGGATTGGCGCGGATTCTAGCAGGCCTTGATGGAAGTGGTGGCGTAGCACCGAGGGTGGCGATGCGCGCGGATCGCAAGGCGCGACGACCGAGAATATCGCGCAATATTCGAGGGAGGAGCAACGAAGTGAGGCGCGATGCAGCGCCGGCCGAATGCCGGCACCACTTTCATCACGGCCTGCCGGCCGCACGACCCCTGCGGCGCCGCCGTCAGCGGGCCAGGGCGCGGGTGGCCGCGTCGGCCTGTTCGTGGGCGTGGTACGAGCTGCGCACGAGCGGGCCGGCTTCGACGTGCACGAAGCCGAGGCCGAGCGCGATGCGCTTCAGTTCTGCGAACTCGTCGGGGTGGTAATAGCGGGTCATCGGCGCGTGATCGGCCGACGGCCGCAGGTACTGCCCGAGCGTGAGGATGGCGACGCCGACCTTCCGCAGGTCCTTGAACACCTGCACCAGCTCGTCGTGTTCCTCGCCCAGCCCGACCATGAGTCCGGTCTTGGTTGGGATGGCCGGCGCGATGTGGGTCGCGCGTTCGAGCAGCTCGAGACACCGCGAGTACTTCCCGCCCGAGCGCGCCATCCGGTAGAGCCGCGGCACCGTTTCGGTGTTGTGGTTCAGGATGTCCGGCCGCGCCGCCAGCACGGCGCGCAGCGGGGCTTCCTCGCCCTTGAAGTCGGGAATCAGCACCTCGACGCGGCAGTCGGGTATCCGCGCCTTGATCTCGCGGATGGTGCCGGCGAAGATCGACGCGCCGCCGTCGGCCAGGTCGTCGCGATCGACCGAGGTGACGACGGCATAGCGGAGGCCCATCGCCTGCACTGCTTCACCGACGCGCACCGGCTCGTCGAGGTCGAGCGTCGCCGGCTTGCCGTGCTTGACGGCGCAGTAGGCGCAGGCCCGCGTGCACACGTCGCCGAGGATCATGAACGTGGCGGTGCCGTGGTGCCAGCACTCGCCGATGTTCGGGCAGTGCGCGTCTTCGCAGACGGTGTTGAGCTTCAGGTCGCGCATGATGCCCTTGAGCCGGAGGTAGTTCTCCGAGCCCGGGGCGCGGACCTTCAGCCAGTCCGGCTTCGGCTCACGCGGCTTGATGAAGTGCAGGGGCGCTTCCACTGCCTCCAGTTTATCAGGTGGGGTGCCAGGGTCGCGTGGCCCCGGACGACCGGCGTCCGGGCCGGGGTATTCTTCACGGCATGGCATCTGGACGACTGGCAATTACCTGGCTGGGCCACAGCGCCTTCTCCCTCCGGACCCCTGGCGGCAAGACCGTGCTGTTCGACCCGTGGTACACCGGCAACCCGAGCTTCCCGGCCGGGCGCGAGCCCAAGGCCGCGGACCTCATCCTGCTGTCGCACGGCCACAGCGACCACAGCACCGACGCGGCGGCGACGGCCAAGGCCACCGGCGCCACCGTGGTCGGCATCTACGAGATCACCTCGTGGCTCGGGGCCAAAGGCGTGCAGAAGGTCGAGCCGATGAACAAGGGCGGCACCATCACGACGCACGGCCTGCGGGTGACGATGACCGACGCGCGGCACAGCAGCAGCGTCGACGACCTGACCTATCTGGGCGAACCAGCCGGGTTCGTGGTGAAGCTCGAGAACGGCCAGACCATCTACTACGCCGGCGACACGTGCCTGTTCGGCGACATGAAGATCATCGCCGAGCTCTACCGGCCCGACATCGCGTTTCTGCCGATCGGCGACCGCTTCACGATGGGCCCCGATACCGCGGCCATCGCCGCGAAGTGGCTCGGCGTGAAGCAGGTCGTGCCGATGCACTGGGGCACGTTCCCGCTGCTCACCGGCACCCCGGCGCGGCTGAAGGAGCACCTCGCCGGGTCGGGCATCGAGGTGCTGGAACTGCAACCGGGCCAGACCGCGGAATAGCGCGCGCTTGTCAGCGAGCGGAGGCTGAGCGCGTGAGTCCGCCGACCAGATAGTCGGCGAAAGCGCTTCCGATCGCCTCGGACGACATCGGCCCCGCGGGGTCGAACCAGCGGTTGATCCAGTTCACCGCGCCGAGCAGCGCGAACGTCACCATCTTCGGATCGCCGGGCGCGAAGAGGCCCTGGTCCATGCCCTGCTGCACGATCGCGCGGACGCCGCGGTCGAAGAGGTCGCGGCGCGCGATCACCTTGCGCAACAGCGGCGGCGACAGCGCCTGCAGATCGAGCGTCAGCGCCGTCCCTTGCAGTTCGTCGAGAATCAGGTGCACGAACGCGAGCACCAGCGTGCGCAGCTTCTCGTCGGGCGGCGCGGCCGACGCCTGCACGTCGTCGAGCAGGGCGAGCAGCACGTCGAGCGAGTAGTCGTGGCAGGCGTAGAGAATCTCTTCCTTGTTCGTGAAGTAGTAGTAGAGATTCCCCTTCGTCATCTCGAGCGCGCTGGCGATCTCGTCGACGCTGGCGCCGTGGTAGCCGCGCCGGCGAAACGCCGCGGCGGCGCTTTTCAGGATGTCGATGCGCCGGTCGGAACCGGGCGCGATGCGGGTCGGAGAGGGCATCAGCTGAGGCGAACGGACACCACTGTAGCACAGCGTTGAACGAGCGTTCAAAGTGCGCTAGACTGCGATTCTCGGCTGAAAAACGCGGGCCAAACGCGCTACTCGCCCGCACGAGGACCTCGTGGAACAGACCGCTCAGCTCCCGTCGATTGGCTTCGAGACCTCGCCCGCGCAGTACCACCACTGGAAGCTGACCGTCGAGGGGACGATCGCGACCCTGGCCATGGACGTGCAGGAAGACGCCGGCCTGCGTCCCGACGACTACAAGCTCAAGCTCAACTCCTACGACCTCGGCGTCGACATCGAACTGGCCGACGCGCTGCAGCGGCTGCGCTTCGAGCATCCCGAGGTGAAGGCGGTCGTCGTCACCAGCCTGAAGCCGCGCATCTTCTGCGCCGGCGCCAACATCTTCATGCTCGGCAGCTCGTCGCACGTGTTCAAGGTGAACTTCTGCAAGTTCACCAACGAGACCCGGCTCGGAATGGAGGACGCCAGCGACCGCAGCGGCCTGAAATTCCTGGCGGCGCTGAACGGCATCTGCGCCGGCGGCGGCTACGAGCTGGCGCTGGCCTGCGACGAGATTCTCCTGGTCGACGACGGCTCCGCGGCGGTGTCGCTGCCCGAGACACCGCTCCTCGGCGTGCTGCCCGGCACCGGCGGGCTGACTCGGGTGGTGGACAAGCGCAAGGTGCGGCGCGACATCGCCGACTACTTCAGCACCCTCACCGAGGGCGTGCGCGGCAAGCGCGCGGTGGAGTGGCGCTTCGTCGACGAAGTACGTCCGACCAGCCAGTTCAAGGACGGCGTGGCGGCGCGCGCGGCGGCGCTCGCGGCCCGCTCGGATCGCCCGGGCGCCGGGCCCGGCATCGCCCTTGGACCGCTGGCGCCGGTCATCGACGGCGACCGCATCGCCTACAAGTACGTCACCGGCGTCATCGACCGCGCCAAGCGGCTGTGCGAGCTGACCATCCTGGCGCCGGACACGCCGCAGCCGGAGACGCCGGACGGGTTCCTGGCCGCGGGCGACCAGGCGTGGGCGCTGCGGGCCTTTCGCGAGTTCGACGACGCGCTCCTGCGGCTGCGCCTGAACGAGCCCGAGATCGGCACCGTGGTGCTGCGCGCCACCGGCGATCCGCGGGCCGTGATCGCCGTCGATCGGACGCTGGCCGCACACGGCGGCCATTGGCTGGTGCGCGAGATCGTCAACCACATCCGCCGCACGCTGAAGCGGGTGGATCTGACCTCGCGGACCTTCTTCGCCCTGGTGGAGCCCGGGAACGCTTTCGCCGGCACGCTGTTCGAACTGGTGCTGGCCGCCGACCGCGCCTACATGCTGCACGATGACGACGAGGCCAACAGCGTCCAGCTGTCGGCGATGAACGCCGGGGTCTTTCCGATGAGCAACGGCATCAGCCGGCTGCAGGTGCGTTTCCTGGGCGAACCGCACCAGGTCGCGGCGGTGCTGGCCCACGACGGCCCGTTCGTCGCACCCGCGGCCGTCGCGGCCGGGCTGGTGTTCTCGGCCCCTGACGAGATCGACTGGGACGACGAGGTGCGGCTGGCGCTCGAAGAGCGGCGCGCGTTCTCTCCCGACGCGCTCACCGGGATGGAGGCGAACTTGCGCTTTGCGGGGCCCGAGACGATGGAGACCAAGATCTTCGGCCGGCTCACCGCCTGGCAGAACTGGATCTTCCAGCGTCCCAACGCCGTCGGGGAGAAGGGGGCGCTGATGACCTACGGACGCGAAGGGCGTCCCGCCTTCGATTGGAGACGCACGTGATTTCCAGCGAACGCATTCCGAACAACGTCGACCTCGGCGGCAACAAGCGGCTGCAGCGCGCGCTCGAGCACTGGCAGCCGGCCTACCTCGACTGGTGGCGCGACATGGGCCCGCCCGGGTTCCAGGACTCCCACCAGGTCTACCTGCGCACCGCCGTCAGCGTCGACGCCGCCGGCTGGGCGCACTTCGACTACGTGAAGCTGCCCGAGTACCGCTGGGGTATCTTCCTGGCCGAGCCGACGCACGATCGCCGCATCGGCTTCGGCGACTTCAAGGGCCAGCCGGTGTGGCAGGAAGTGCCGGGCGAGTTCCGCAACCAGCTGCGCCGCCTGATCGTCATCCAGGGCGACACCGAGCCGGCCAGCGTCGAGCAGCAGCGGTCGCTCGGCGCGCACTGCCCGAGCCTCTACGACCTGCGCAACCTGTTCCAGGTCAACGTCGAGGAGGGCCGTCACCTGTGGGCGATGGTCTACCTGCTGCACTCCTACTTCGGCCGCGATGGCCGCGAGGAAGCCGAGGCGCTGCTCGAGCGCCGCAGCGGCAACGACGACACGCCGCGCATGCTCGAGGCGTTCAACGAACCGATCGACACCTGGCTCGACTTCTTCGCCTTCACGATGTTCACCGACCGCGACGGCAAGTCGCAGCTGCTGTCGCTGTCGGAAAGCTCACTCGATCCGCTGGCCCGCACCACGCGGTTCATGCTCACCGAGGAAGCGCACCACATGTTCGTCGGCGAGAGCGGCATGGCCCGTATCCTCGAACGCACCTGCCAGCTGCTGCGCGAGACCGGCTTTTCGGGCGACGTCCGCACGGCCGGCGGCATCGACCTGCCGCTCATCCAGAAGTTCGTCAATTTCTGGTTCAGCCAGAGCCTCGACCTGCACGGCAGCGAGGTGTCGAGCAACGCCGCCGCCTATTTCTCGAACGGCCTCAAGGGCCGCGCCGAAGAGGACAAGTTCGACGACGACCACATCCTGGCCGGCAACATGTACGTGCTCGACCTGATGGACGACAGCGGGCTCATCATTCGCGAAGAAGTGCCGATGCGCAACGCCTTGAACGAGGTGCTGCGCGACTGGTACGTCGGCGATTGCCAGGCCGGCGTCGAGCGCTGGAACAAGCGCGTGCTCGAGGCCCACGGCATGTCCGAACGGATCGTCCTGCCGTCGCGCAAGTTCAACCGCAAGGTCGGCGTCTACGCCGGCAACCACTTCGACCCGTACGGTCAGAGGCTGAGCGACGAGGACTGGGAACGCCGGAAATACGAATGGCTGCCGTCGCCGGCGGACAAAGCGTACCTGCACAGCATCCAGGTCGACCCGGTCTACACGCCCGGGCAGTTCGCCAACTACATCGCCCCGCCGCAGCGGGGCATCAACCGCATGCCCTTGGACTTCGAATACGTCCGGACCGAGGCGTAGGCGCACGAGTTCACGGCCGGGAACAGGGAACAGGTAGAACGCTTGTCCAAGATCGTCTCGTCAACCGCCGACGGCGTGGCCGTTCTCGAGCTGAACGACCCGCCGGCCAACACCTACTCCTACGAGATGATGCGCGAGCTCGACGACGCGGTGCTGGCCGCGCGCATGGACGCCGCGGTGCATGTCATCGTCCTCATCGGGGCGGGGGAGCGGTTCTTCTGCGCCGGCGCCAACATCGCCATGCTCAAGGACGCCGATCCGACGTTCAAGTACTACTTCTGCCTCCACGCCAACGAGACCATGAACCGGCTCGAGCAGACGCCCAAGCTGGTCATCGCGGCGGTGAACGGCCACTGCGTCGGCGGCGGGCTCGAGGTGGCGATGGCCGCCGACCTGCGCGTGGCACGCAAGGGCGCCGGCAAGATCGGCCTGCCCGAGGTGGCGCTGGGCGTGCTGCCGGGCACCGGCGGCACCCAGCGCCTGGCGCGGCTGGTCGGCAAGGCCAAGGCGATGGAGCTGATGGTCACCGGCGCGCTCATGACGATGGAGGAAGCGCAGACTGCCGGCCTGGTGCATCAGGTGTGGGGCGAGGACGTGCTGGCCGGGCGGTCGTTTCGCGACACCGCCGTCGACTACGCCAAGACGTTCGCGCCGCCGCACCGGGCCAGCCGGGCGGTCGGGCACATCAAGCGGGCGGTGCAGTCGGGGCTCGAATCGAGCTTCTCCGAAGGCCTGGCGCTCGAGCGCGAGCTGCAGCAGCGGCTGTTCGAGAGCGCCGACGCCGCCGAGGGGCTGGCCGCCCACCTCGAGAAGCGGCCGCCGCGCTTCACCGGCCGCTGACCGGGCGTCTACGACTACTGAATGACGATCGTGCCGATCAGCCCGGCGTTGGTCGGCTCGTTGTGATCGTGGAAGCCACAGCGCCGCGGCGTGTTGAAGTTGCCTGAGGTCTTCGTCTGTCCGGCGCTCAGGAACCCCACCTGATCCATCGGCGGGCAGTCCTCGTGGCTGGGATGCGGATCCGATGCCATGTCGTGCGGGCGGTTGTGGTTGTTGACGAACGTCACCCGCCCGCCGGCGGTGATCGTCACCGTGGACGGGCTGACGCGGCCGTCGCTGCCGATGGTGACGGTGGCAGTGGACGTCGCCCCACCCCCGGTCCCGCCGCCGCCGGTCCCGCCCGTGCCGCCGCCGCCGCTCGGCGCCGTCGGGCTGCTGCCCCCGCCGCCGCCCCCGCAGGCCGACGTCAGCGCGATCAGTGCCGCAAGTGTCCACGCCTGACGTCGCATCGAGATACCCCTCACGTGCTTGGACCGCGGCTGACGGCCAGCGTTACATCGCCGGCCGGCCCCCGTCCACCCTCAGTAGAACTTCCGCGAGATGTTGAATCCAAGGTACCACTGGTCGGTGCCGCCACGTGCCATCTGCCCGAAGGTGGTCCCGAACGCGTTGCCGACACTGATCTGGAAGCTGTGGCCGCCGAGGCGCTTCTCGACTGCGAAGCCGACCTGGTGGTCGCCCGGGTCGAAGCCGGCCAGCCGCGGCGTGTACTCGAACACGCCGTAGAGCGTGTTCGTGAACCGCACCCGCGTGCCCAGGCCGACCATGAACGTGCTGTTGTCGTCGGCCAGCTCGCTCGGCAGGTCGTTGGTGTTGTTCACCCAGATTGGCTCGGCGTAGATCGCCGCGCGGTCGGTGAACTCGCGCGAGACCAGCACGCCCAGCGCCGGCGAGTAGCTGTCCCTGAAGTTGTTGGTGCCCTCGGCGGCGGCGATGGCGTCGATCGAGACGGGGAAGTCGGCATCCTGGCCGACGATCTGCCGCTGCAGTAGGAACTGGATCGTCCGGTTGTTGGTGCGGTGCACCGCCAGCTGGGTAGCCTTGAACAACCCATAGCGGTACTCGAAGCCGATCTGCGCGCCGCTGTCGAAACCGAAGAAGTCCTCGACGAGGTCGCCGAAATCGCCTTGACCGAGCGGGCGGCCGAACCGGTGGGTGATACGGAACGCGCCCTTGCGCGCCGCCAGGCGCAGCGTCGTCGGCAGGCCGATCAGCGTGAAGTCGGGCTGGGCCCGGTTCACATCCAGGTCTGGATCGTCGTCCTGGACCGCCGCGGCGGCCGCGCCCTCGGCTGGATCGGGCGGGGCCTGCGCCACGGCCGGAATTGGCGACACCACGATTAGCAGCGCAATGAACATCAGCGAACGAAACACAGTCGTCACGGGCAACTCCTCGCCGCGGGCGCGACGCATCGAGAGGATCGAAGGCACTAGTCGTTGGCCGCGCCCAGCGCGATCCAGCGCCGGAGGACCGCCATTTGACCGGCAGTGAGGAACGGTCCGGTATTGCGAGGCATGCGCAGGCCGGTAATGTCAGGACCGCCTTCGAGTTTGCGCACCAGGTAACTCCGGTCCGGGTCGCCGGGAACCACCAGAGTCTCGCCGGCCCGCAGCCGGCTCGCCCGATTCACGAGATTGGCGTAGGCGACGTCGCTGGTCAGAATCAATCCGGTGCCGGCTGCAGCCCCGCCGGTGACGTGGCACTGGATGCAGGCCGACCGGCCGCTCGAATCGGTGGTGTTGAAGATCTCGCGCTGGATACTCGCGAACGTCGTCGTCAGATCGGGCGTCGGGCCGGTGAGGTCCGACAGCTTCTCGTCACAGCCGGCACTGGCGCCCGCCACGATCGACACACACAGACATATCCACAACCGTGTATTGCGCATAGCGAAGGATACCTCAGTGGGACGTGACGACGAGTGAGCCGCGCATCTCGGCATGCCCGTCGCCACAGGCCTCCGAGCACAACATCGGGAATGTGCCGGCCTCGGTGGCGACGAAGTCGATCGTCACCGGAGCGCCGCCGCGCGGGATGAGCGTGTTCACCTTGAGCTTGCGGATGCCGACGCCGTGGACGCCGTCGGCCGATCGCACGAGCAGCCGCACGCGCTCGCCGACCGCCACTTCGATGGTCGCCGGCTCGAACGCGAAGCGCCGCGCGACCACGTCGATCGTTCTCGGGGGAGAGGACTGCGGCGCACCGGAGGGGCCGGCGGCCGCGGGAGATGGCGCGAATGCCGTGGCGGGGTCCTTCCCCACGCCGGCGTTCGCCAGCGCTTCAGGGAGGAGCGCCATCCCCGCCACGGCAACAGCTGCGAACAGCAATCCGATTCGCATCGAGAGTGTCGCGCGGGATCGCCCGCACGCGCTGCCGTCGATGTGTGCAAGCAGAGTGCCGCCGGACCGCGGCGCGGTACGGCTGAGTTTGCGCCGATTGGCGTCGGCGCTGCGCGGGATTCGGGAAGATGGATTACGCCGTCCGTAATCCGTTACCGCCGACGTAAAGCGACGCTCGACGTCCGGCTCCGCTTCGCTAGTCGATGCGGTGCTTCGCCAGATAGTGGCTGAGGGCCCGCTGGCTGAGCCCCATCAGCTCCGCGGCGTCCTTCTTGACGCCGCGCGACTGCTCCAGGGCATGGCGGATCGTCTCGCGCTCCACCCACTCGACGTTCTGGTGCAGCCGCAGCGACGGCAGGCCGGCGGTGGGTGCCGGTGTGGCCCCCATCAGCCACACCGACTCGGGCGTGAGCCGCGGGCCCGGCGTGAGCACCACCGCCCGCTCGATGGTGTTCTCCAGTTCGCGGACGTTGCCCGGCCAGTGGTAGCGCTTCAACTCGACCATCGCCGCGTCGTCGACGCCGAGGATGCGTTTGCCGAGTCGCTGCGCGAATTTCTGCACGAAGTGATCGACCAGCGCCGGCAGGTCGTCGAGCCGCTGGCGCAGCGCCGGGAGTTCGATCGGGATGACGTGCAGCCGGTAGTAGAGGTCCTCCTGGAACCGGCCCTCGGCCACCATCGCCCGCAGGTCGCGATTGGTGGCGGCAATCACCCGGACGTCGACCTTCTCGGTGCGCTCGGAGCCGAGCGGCTCGAACTCGCGTTCCTGGAGCACGCGCAGCAGCTTCGATTGCACCGCTGCCCCGAGCGTGGCGATCTCGTCGAGGAAGATGGTGCCGCCGTCGGCCAGGCTGAAGCGGCCCTTTTTGGCCGAGATGGCGCCGGTGAAGGCACCGCGGACGTGGCCGAACAGCTCGGACTCGATCAGCGTCTCGGGAATGGCGGCGCAGTTCACCTTGATGAGCGGCATGTGGCGCTGCTGACTGCGGTCGTGGATGGCGCGCGCGACCAGCTCCTTGCCGGTGCCGGTCTCGCCGGTGAGCAGCACCGTGCTGCGCGACTGGGCCACCAGCTCGATGCGCCGTGACACTTCGAGCATCACCTTGGAGCGGCCGACGATGCCGTAGTGGTCGAACTCGGCGTCGCGTTCGCTGCGCAAGTAGGTCAGCTCGGTGCGGGCCCGCTGCGCCGCCAGGGCGCGGCGGGCGGTGAGCAGCAGATCGTCGACCTCGAACGGCTTCTGCAGGTAGTCGTGGGCGCCGAGCTTCATCGCCTCGACAGCGCTCTCGACGCTGCCATGCGCGGTCATCATCACCACCGCCGGGCGTTCGCCGTCCGGGGTGGTCGCGACCAGCTCCTTCAGCACCTCCATCCCCGACCGATCGGGCATGCGGTAGTCGATGATCAGCAGGTCGAAGGACTGTTCGGCCAGCAGGCGCTGGCCGTCCACCGCCCGCGACGTCGTGGTCACGAGATGGCCGTCCTCGCGCAGCGCGCGGCCGAGCGTCTTCACGATCTTCTCCTCGTCGTCGACGAGGAGCACGCGTCCGGTCACCGTCATCGTCGTCGGTCGCTCTCGGTCCGGTCGGGCAGCTCGACGCGCAATTCGGTGCCGGCGCCCACCGTGCTGGTCGCGGTGATGACGCCGCCGAGGCCTTCGACCACGTTCTTGGCGATCGCCAGGCCCAGTCCGCTGCCGGTGCGTCGCGTCGTGAAGTATGGATCGAACACCCGGGCGAGGTCGTCGTCGCGGATGCCGACGCCGCGGTCGCGGACCACGATCGCCACCCGGGCCGGGCCCATCCGGGTGCTGCTGAGCACCACCGGCGGGCCGTCGCCGCCGTCGGGGTCGGCCACCGCCGCCCGGGCGTTGGTCAGCAGGTTCACCAGGACGGTGCGGACCCGTTCGGCGTCGGTCACCAGCGACCCGCACGCCGGATCGAGCCTCAGCGCCACGTCGGGGCTCGGCGTCGCGGCGAGGACGGCGTCGCGAGCCGACCGGCAGATGTCGTTGACATCGGCGGCGGCGACGTCGAAGCGGATCGGACGGGCGAAGTCGAGCACCTCGTTGACCACGCGGTTCAGGCGATCGACCTCGCCGTTGATGTCGTGGGCGGCGTCGCGGCGGTCGTCGGCCGACCCGTCGGCCCGCAGCAACGGCCGCAGCGCGCCCTTGATGATCATCAGCGGATTGCGGATCTCGTGGGCGATCACCGTCGACAGGCGGCCGAGCGCCGACAGCCGCTCGCGCTGCGCGGCGTCGCGCTGCGATGCCGCCACCGATTCGGTCAGCGCGTTGAACGTCGCCGCCATCACCGTCGCGTCCTCGTCGTTCCACGCGGAGGCGGGCAGCGCCACCTTGCGGGTGAGGTCGCCGGTCGCCGCCACCTCGCGCATATGCGCAGTGATCGTCGCCAGCGGTTTGGTGACGGTGCGGGCGATCGCGTAGCTGAGCACCGCTGCGAGGGCCACGGTGGCCAGGGCGATCCCGGCCAGGGCGGTGCGGATGGCGTCGAGCGTCTGCATCCGCGCCGTGCGCGAGCGCAGCACCACCGCCCGAGGCGGTTCGCCCCCGGGCGAGGCGGCGGCCTGGGCCGTGGCCAACGGCCGGACCAGCGCCGAGTAGTCCTCGTCGCCGATGGCCAGCGCCGGGACGTGCTGGTCGGCATGGATCCACGGCGCCACCGCGGCGCCGATGTCGATCGGCAGCGACGAGGCGCGCACGGTGCCATCGTAGGCGAAGGCGACCTCGGCGCCGGTGAGCGCCTTCAGCGCGCCGGCCCGTTCGGCGTCGAGCAGATACCCCATGGTGAGCGCACCCAGCAGCTCCGGCCGTTCGAGGTCGATCGTCACCGGCACCGTCACGACCTGCAGCACGCCGTTCGGATGCGGCCAGAAGGCGGTGCGCGGCCGGCCGTCGACGACGTCGGTGAGCGCGGACGGCTCGGGCAGGCTGGCCGGACGGGCCGGAGCGGTCACCGCGGCCAGCCGTTCGCCGGCGCGGTCGGCGACGATCACGAGGTCGGCGCCGGCCTGCATCAAGTAGTCGCGGGCAATCGGCTCGATGGTCGGGCCGTCGCGGGTCTCGACCGCCGCCTTGAACTTGGGCAGATCGGCGATGAGCGTGGCCGTCCGGGTGAAGCTGTCGAAGAGCGAGACGCTCTGCTGATCGACCAGTCCCGCGGCTTCCAGCAGATCGCGCTGCAGTTCGGCTTCGGCTTCGGCAGTGAGCCGCACGCTCACGAAGTAGACCGCCGCGCCGATCGACGCGGTGGCCAGCAGCGTGCTGGCCACGAAGATCCGGGTGCGGAGCGACGCCAGTCCGGGAATCACGGCACCTCCAGGTCGAGCTCCACCGTGGCCCCGGGAGAGACGGTGACGCTGCGCTGCACGCGGGGCTCGCCTTCGTACCAGCCGACGACGGTATAGGCGCCGGGCGGCACCTGCTCGAGCCGGTAGCGCCCGTCGCCGTCGGTGACCCGGTAGAACGGGTGGGTGAACACGACCACGAACGCGCTCATGTGCGAGTGGATGTCGCAGAACACCCGGACCACGCCGGGCCGGTCGAAGCGCACCGCCTTCGAGCGGCCGGTGGCGTAGCGGCCGAGATCGAAGCGCCGCGGCCGCGACAGCGAGAAGACGTTGTGGTAGGTGCGGTCGCTGTTGGGGAAGTCGACGACCGTGCCGACGGTCACCGCGAGCAGCCGCGGCACGAACGTCTCGTTGCGCTGATCCATGACGGCGCGGCCGGGCTCGGGCTCGTCGAAGGCGCCGCGGGGGGCCGTGTCGAGGTAGACCAGGCCGCGACGGACGTCGGCGACGCCCCGCCGCGGCGGCCGCGCGCCGTGGTCGCCGACGCCGGGCCGCGGCTGCGGTGGCGCCGCCAGCCGGCGGACGTCGAGCCGGCCGCGAATGACGCCAGGTGCCAGCCCCTGGGCCCGCGTGGCGTCGGCCGGAGTGATCGCCACGACGACGGCGGCCCACGCGGCCAGCCACGCCGTCGCCCGCGCGGCCATCAGAACCACACCACCAGCTGACCGGCCACCAGCGCGTCGTCGCGGACCCGTCCGCCCCGCGGCCGCCAGTTGCGCTGCCACGCCGCTTTCACCCGGACGCGCCGATGCACCGCGGCCGATACCCCCGCCTCCACGCGGGACACGTCGGCCTCCCACGGCGTCGGACCCGACGCGGTCGCGACGTCGCCGAAGGTCAGCCGCTCGGTGCGCGCCGTGACATCGACGCCCGGCCACACCCGCACGCGGCCCTCGCCCCACAACGCCAGGCTGGTCAGCGCCGGCGCAAGCGCGGGGTCGCTCGCCGCCGGCAGCGACCACCACGTGCGCACGGCCTCGCCGCGCACTTCCCACCGGCCCGCCGACACGGTGACGTCGCCCGCGGCGGCCCGTTGCCGGAAGCGATCGACGGCACCGCCGGCCGGCAGCACCGCGGCCAGCGAGTCGGCCAGGAAGGCGCCGCGTGCGCCGGAGGCACCGAGGGCGATGGCCGGGTGCGGCCGCACGATCACGCGGGTCTGCAGCGACCGGCCGCCGTTGTCGTCGCGCACCCGGGGACTGGCCAGCGAACCGGCGGTCACCGACGCGATCCACTCGATCGGGCCGGCGTTCACCCGGCCCTGCAGGCCGGTGTCCCAGTGCTCTGCGTCGATGAGCGGCAAGCCGCGGTCGGGCGTGCGGTTGCCGAGCGGGAACTGCGACAGCCAGCCGCGGCCGCGCATCTGCACCAGATCGGCGGCCACGCGGGGCAGGGCGTCGCGGCGCAGCGACGTCAGATAGCCGTAGGCGAGCGGCCGGCTCACCAGCGGGTTGTCACTCCCGTAGCCGGCGGCGCCGAACAGGCCGAACGTCGGCGGCACGCGGCCGATCTGCACGTCGAACTCGCGCGCGATCCACGGACGCACCCGCAGGTACAGCGCGGTGACCTGCGCGTGGGACAGCCCGTCGGTGCGCACCTGCGCCAGCAGCTCGAGTCGGCGAGTCGCCCGCACCGCCGCGTTGAGCACCACGCGAAGGTTGCGCAGCGGGCTGTAGTCGTAGGACGCGTAGTTGAAGAAGCCGGGGTCGTGCGATCCGAATGTGGCGGTGACTTCGCCGCCGACGGCGACGCGCGGCGCCGGGGCCGGCGCGGTGTCGGCGGTCTGCGCCGCTGCCGGCACGACCGAGGCGAGCAGCAGGAGGATGGCGTGCGTCCGCACCGGGAGTCCGACGGCTCGACACGTGGCGCGCGGCGAGTGGCTCATTATAATCCCCGCCATGTGCGGCTCCCGCGGACAGCGACGCCACGACCGGCCGGGCCGCCGTGATGTCCTGGCGCTCGTCGCCGCGGCGATGGCCGCCGGGTTGCGGCCGGTCAGCGCCGCGGAGGATCGGGTCGTTCGGACCATGGCGCTGCCGCCCGGCCGGGTGATCGAGATCGAGGCCTCGATGGCCGAGGTGCACGTCACCGGCAGCGCCCGCGACGACGTCCGACTCGAGGTCGTCCGCACCGCGCCGCTGGCGGCCGACTTCGCCCGCTTTCCGCTGGTCGTCGAGGACGACAGCGCGCGCGTGCGCATCGCCGTCGTGCAGGCCGGCACCGATGCGCGGCTGCAGGCCGCCATCCGCCTCGAGGTGCCGGCCGCGGCGCGCATCACCGCCCTGCGGATCGCCGAGGGCCGGTTGGAGGTCGCCGATCTGCGCGGGATGCTCACCGCCGATGTGCGCCGTGGGCCGATCGTCGCCACTCGGGTAAGCGGTGCCCTGCGTCTCGAGACCGGAATTGGCGATGTCGACGTGCGTCAGGCGCGGCTGACCGCGGACGGGCTGATCCGCCTGCGCACGTTCAACGGCGACGTGCGCCTGGCCTTCGCCGAGGTGCCCACCGACGCGCGCCTGATGGCGCTGGCGTTGAACGGCACCGTCACCTCGCAACTGCCGCTGACGCTCAAGACCGGCTGGGGCCCGCGCTGGGGCGAGGCGACGATCGGCCGGGGCGAGCCGGTGGTGTCGCTCGACGTGGTCACCGGCGACATCCGCATCGAGGCGCCATCCCGCCGGGGATGATCGGCGGCTAGAACCCATCTCATAAACCCCGGCGCAGTACCCGAGGGCGGCGCGGCGCCCGGATCGCCAGGCGCGACGACTGAGGATATGGCGTATATCCGAAGGAGGAGCAACGCCGCGAGCCGGGGCCCCCACGACGCGGGGTGTGCGTCGTGGGGTGGGACGCGGGATGCCGCGCTGGCCGAATGCCGCCAGGGTTTATGAGACGGGTTCTAACGGCGCGTCAGCTTGCGCTGCGCGTCCTGATAGCGCTTCGAGGTCGAGGGCACCTGCGCGTAGGCGGCTTTGGCGCGGCCGTCGTCCCGCAGCCGCCGCTCGTAGAGCTCGCCGAGCTGCCACCACGCGTCGTGCGGATTGGCCGGGTAGCGCGTCGCCAGGTCGGTGTAGGCGGCGGCGGCCATCTCCCATTGATCGACGTCCGACCAGCCGGTGGCCAGGCGGTAGAGCGCCAGCATGCCGTGCGGCGAATCGGCGAACTGATCGGCGAGCTGGCGCAGCGTGAGCAGCTGCGCCGGCACGTCGCGGCCGAGCGTGGCATCGCGCTCGCGAATACGCCGCCGCTCCTCGATGCTCGCCTTGGCCTGCAGCGCGCGCAGCGCCGTCGGCGATCCCGGCGTGGCCGCGGCGGCGGCGCGACCGAAGACGGCGCGGGCGGCGTCTTCGCGATTCGGCTGGCGCGACTTGAGCGTCAGTTCGGCCAGGGTCAGCTGACTGTCGGCGAGCCGGGGATCGCCGCCGAAGCGGTTGGCGAACTCCAGATGCGCGGCCATCGCGTCGTCGGCGCGGCCCAGGCGCGTGAGGGTGTCGGCGGCCAGGAACGAGGCGTCGGCGGCCACTGCGCTCGACGGGTACTCGCTGACGATGGCCCGCAGATCGGCGATGCCCTGGTCGACGAGGTTGCTCTTCAACTTGGCGCGCGCCACCTCGAGACGCGTCGCCGCCTCGCTGTTCGAATCGGGCAGCGGCGTGGCCGCCGCAGAGCCGGGCGCGGTCTTGGCCGGGGGACGCGTGCTGGGCGGCACGGTGACCGCGGTGGTGGCGCCCTTCGGCGGCACGGCGGCGCCAGGCGTCTTCGGCGCCTCGGGCGCGACTGCCGCGGGAATGGCCGCGTCTGGGGGGGGCGCAGGCGCCGGCGGGTCGAGCGCCGGCGTCGTCGTCGCCGTTTCCAATGGCGCCGGTTCGGCCGCCTGGTCGCGCGGCATGACGAGCACGGCGGCGACGACGGCCGCGGCCGCTGCGCCCACCGCGGCCAGGAGCAGCGTCGACGAACGCTTGGCCGCGGCCCTCGGCGGCGCCGGAACGCCAGCCGAGGCGGGCCGAGGCGCAGTCGCGGCCGGCACCGCCGCGGTCGGCATCGCTCCCGACGACCCGGCCGCCGGCACGGCCATCGTGACGGCGCTGGACGGGTCGTAGGCGGCCATGCTGTTGCGCACCGGCGGCAGGGCCACGGTCGGATCGGAGCTGCGCGGCGCCGCGGCGCTCGCCGCCCCGCTCGGCGGGATCGACGTCGAGGCGCGCCGCGCGCTGGAATCGCGACGCATGCGCTGCAGATCGGCGCGCAGGTCGGCGGCGGTCTGGTAGCGCATGGCGCGATCCTTCTCCAGCGCCTTGGCGACGATGCGATCGAGGTCGGGTGAGACGTGGGCGTTCAGCGCCGAGGCCGGCGTCGGATCGCGGTTCAGGATGCCGTCGAAGATCACCGCGGTCGTGTTGCCCGGAAAGGTGACTCGCCCGGTGGCCATCTCGTAGAGCACCACGCCGAACGAGAAGAGATCGGTGCGTGAATCGAGTGTCTCGGCGCGGGCCTGCTCGGGCGACATGTACGCCACCGTGCCGACGGTCGTGCCGACCACGCTGGTGAACGCCGGTTCGACGGTGGTGGAGACGTCGAAGCCGCCGCGCCGTCCCGCCGGGTCGGCCAGTTTCGCCAGGCCGAAGTCGAGCACCTTGGCCTGGCCGCGCTTGGTCAGGAAGATGTTCGCCGGCTTGATGTCGCGGTGCAGGATGCCCTCCGCGTGCGCGGCATCGAGCGCGTCGGCGACCTGGATCGCCAGGTCGAGCAGCAGCGGCATGTCGAGCGGGCCCTGCAGGAGCCGCCGATCGAGGGTCTCGCCCTCGAGCAGCTCCATCGCCAGGTAGCAGCGGCCATCCTGGTCGTCGAAGCCGTAGATGGTGCAGATGTTCGGATGGTTGAGGCTCGACGCCGTGCGGGCTTCGCGGCGGAAGCGGTTGACCGCCTCCGGATCCGCCGAGGTGGTGGTGGGCAGGACCTTGAGCGCCACCATCCGGCCGAGCACCGAGTCCTGCGCGCGGTAGACGACACCCATGCCGCCGGCACCCAACGGCTCGAGGACCTTGTAGTGTCCGAGTTGCTGGCCAGAGAGGTTGGACACGGCGAACGCATCATCGTACGGGCGCGGTGCAACGGAGTCAAATCGGCGGCCCGTCCCTTGACCGCCCGTGGAATGCGCGCATACTCTTGGGTTTCACAGTTTTGAAACATGTTTCCGTATAATGGAAACCGAGCCGCGATGATCAAGGCCCAGCCAGCCACCTCCACCGACAAGGCGCTGGACGTGTGCGAAGTGCTCAGCCGGGCGCCCCGCGGGCTCAGCGTGTCGGATGTCGCCCGCACCTTGCGCCTGCCGGTGTCGAGCGCGCATCGGCTGCTGGCGGTGTTGAAGCGGCGCGGCTACGTGCGGCAGGACGAAGAGACGGCCCGCTACAGCCTGACGCTGAAGATGCTCGACCTCGGTTTCCGGGCGCTAGGCGGGTCGGAACTGCGACTGCACGCCTATCCGCTGGTGCGCGAATACGTGCTGCGGACCGGCCACCGGGCGTTCCTGGCGATTCCCTCCAGCGGCGACGTCAGTTACTTCTGGCCGGGCGGTCCCGACGAGGTGGCGATGCGCACCGCGTTCGGCCGCGAGATGCCGGCGCACTGCGCGCTCTACTTCGCCGCGCCGCAGGCGACGCCGCGGCGGCTGACCTGCCTGAAGCTCTCGACCACCGCCGATGTGGCCCGTCCCGAGGGCCCGTTGCTGCGGCTCGGTCCGGCCGGTGACCTGCCGTCGGGCGCCCAGCGCCTGGTGTGCACGTGCGCGCCGATTCGTGACTACACCACCCAGGAAGTCGGCCGCGTCGGGGTGTTCGTCCACGGTGTCGACGAGCGGCCGCTGGTCGCCGACGGCTACCGCGGTGTGTGGAATCTCGCCGCCCAGGTCTCGGTGCGGCTGGGCTATGTGCTGCCGACGGCGCTGGAGGCCGCGGGCTAGCCGCTGGGCTGGCCGCCCCCGGCGGGCGGCCGATACGTTTCGAAGGAGCAGAGATGGCGTACATCATCACGGAACCCTGCATCGGCACCAAGGACTCGGCGTGCGTCGACGTCTGCCCGGTGGATTGCATCCACCCGCGCAAGGACGAAGGCGATTTCGAGGCGGCGACCATGCTCTTCATCCACCCCGACGAGTGCATCGACTGCGGTGCCTGCGTCCCGGCCTGCCCGGTCGAGGCGATATTCGCCCTCGACGAGGTGCCGGAGAAGTGGAAGAACTACATCGAGATCAACGCCGCCCACTATCAGAAGTAGACTGTGGGGCACCCCGGGGCCGTCCGGCTCCGGGGCCTTGGACGATTGCGCGCCCCGGCGCCGGGTGGCGCGCGAGCATCCCGAGGCGGGCCAGGGCCCGCGCCAGGGAGGGCCAGTATGCGGATGGGCGTTCGTGGACTACTGGTCGCGGCGATGTGTGCCGCGGTGGGATTGTCACTCGACGGCCGCGGGCCAGGCGACGATGCCGAGCTGCAGTACCAGCTCGCTGCCTTGCTCTACGACGAGACGCGTTTCGACGAAGCGCGCCAGGCGTTCCGTCTGGCTGCCGATACCGACGATCCCCAGCTGCGGATGCGGGCGCGCATCGGCGTGGTGAAGACGGCGCTGCTGGTCGGCGCGTTCGAGGAAGCGCAGAAGGAAGCGGCGTCGCTGCGCGACGACTCGCCGCGCAATCCCGAAGCGATGGCGGTGCACGCCGACGCGCTGTGGTCGGCCGGCCTGTTCGACGAATCCGAACGCGAGTTCCGTGATGCCCTGGCCATCGCGCCCGAGATGTCGCGCGGGCGGCACGGCCTGGCCAAGGCCCTCGCGTCGCGCTCGAAGCTCGACGAGGCGCTCGACGAGGTGCAGGCGGCCCTGCGCAGCTCGCCCCGCGACGGCGAATTGCACCACACCGCCGGCAGCATCCTGGAGCGGCTGCGCCGCTACGACCAGGCGGCGGCGGCCTACACCAACTACGTCAACCTGCTGCCCAACAAGGATGGCAGCGACAAGGCGGCGTGGTCGAAGGCGCAGATCCGTTTCCTGCAGGCCTTCAAGGACCGCCAGGCCAACAGCCTCGACGAGAACTCGCGCGGCCGGCTGCACACCGTGGACTTCAAGCTGGTCCAGGACAAGGTGATCGTCAAGGCCAGGGTGAACGGCGGCCGCTGGGTCGACTTCGTGCTCGACACCGGGTCCGAGCAGACGACGGTGTCGCGGCAGATCGCCCAGTCGGCCGGCGTCGTGCCGATCACCTACACGCTCAGCGCCGGCGTCGGCGAAGTCGGGCTGCGCGGCCTGCAGCTGGCCCGGCTGAGCTCGTTCGAGGTCGGCACGCTGAAGGTGCACGACGTGCCGGTGCTCATCAAGAACCCGGCGCTGCGCGGCATCCCGCGGCGCGAGATGGAGAGCTTCTCGCCGATGGCCCTGGGGCTGTCGATGACCATCGACTACTCGACCCGCAAGCTGACGATCGGCGAGACGCTCACCGATGAACCCGCCGATATCACGCTGCCGATGCGGATGCACCGGCTGGCGATGGTCCGCGGGCTCATCAACGCCGAGCGCCCGGCCTACTTCGTGGTCGACACCGGCGGCGAGGTGATCTCGATCAGCAAGGCCACCGCCGACGCCCTGGCGCCGGGCCGGCCGCTGGGCCGCCGCATCGCGCTGAAGGTCTACGGCACCTCGGGCTGGGATCGCGACGCGTTCCTGATGCAGGGGCTCAACCTGCAGTTCCACGACATCGAGTACCGCAACTTCTCGGTGGTGGTGCTGAACCTGCGGGCGCCCAGCGTGCTGCTCGGCTTCCAGCTCGGCGGCATCGTCGGCCACCGGTTCCTGAGTCCGTACCGGGTCGCGCTCGATCTCGAGCGCAGCGAGGTGCGGCTCACTCGGCTGAACCGCCGCGGCGCCGCCAGCACCAACTAGCGCGGCGCGCCGGCCGTGGTCTCGGCCAGGCGTTCGCGCTTGCGGGCCAGGCGTTCGGCGCGCCGGGCGTGCGCGGCCGCCGAGCGCCGCCGATCGTCGTCGCTCTCGAGCAGCAGTGGCGGCACCGGCTGTGGCCGGCCTTCGGCGTCGATCGCGACGAAGGTCAGATAGGCGCGGCTGGTCAGCCGCCGCTCGCCGGTGGTCACCGCCTCGCTGAACACCTCGACCTCCACTTCGAGCGAGGTCGTGAACGTTCCGGTCACCCGCGACTTCAGGATGATCATGTCGCCGACGCGGATGGTGTGGACGAACTCCAGCCCGTCGACCGCGGCGGTGAGCGCCAGGCTGTTGGTGTGCCGGTGGCAGGCGATCGCGCCGGTGATGTCGATGAGATGCATCACCGTGCCGCCGAGGATGAAGCCCAACGGATTCGAGTCGTTGGGCAGCACCACCTGCACGGTTTCAGTGGCGGAATCCCGCCACGATCGCGGCGTCATCGCGGCCCTGGTGTTCCCCGTTCCCTAGAAGTCGTAGCCAATCCACATCGTGAACTTGGCCTTGCGGAACGCCGAACTGCCGCCTTGCTGGGCGAAGACGACGTCCTCCCAGTTGCGGTTGAAGAGCGTCCGCCAGCTCCAGTCGAAGTGGATCGGGAAGCCGAGCGCGAAGGTCTGCAGGCCGATGCCGTAGCTGGCCCGCGCATCGACCAGCCGGAACCCGTCGACGAGGATCGGATCGCCGTAGACGGGATCCGCCGTGGTCGGCCCGGTCGGGATGTAGTTGACGATCGGACGCTCGATCGTCGTCTCGCGTGAGTACACCTTGAAGCTCTGGCTGGCCCACGACGCGCCGCCGACGTTCGCGAACAGCGTGCCGCGCACGCCGCCGAGGATGCCGATCGGCGTGGCCATGGCATGGATCAGCGGAATCCGCAATTCGGTGTTCACGTGCGCCGCGTTCTGGCCGACGAACTCCAGGTAGTTGTAGCCGCGCATCTCGGAGTTGCCGCCGAAGAAGTAGTAGCCGGGGTTGTCACCCCAGCTCTTGAAGCCACGCGCGCGCAGCGCGAGCAGCCCGGAACCGCCGAGGCGGAAGTACTTGCGGACGTCGCCGTCCATGGTCTGGCGCGACAGCAGGCTGCCGCCGCCGGGCGCGAATTCGTAGGCCAACCGCATGGTGTTGCCGGCCAGCGGGCCGAACTCGCGGAACACCGTCGTCTCCTGCACGAAGGTCAGGCCGAGCGGCGTCATCGTGCCGTTGTTCAGCAGCTGGCGGCCGAACTGCTGTTCCTGGTACTGCTGCGAGTACTGCTGCAGGCCCGGGTCCTCGAACTCCTCGCGGTAGTTGACGACGCCGGCCGAGAGCTCGATCCGGCGGTAGCGATTGAACGGCCAGATGCCGAACGCCGTGGCGCCGCGCGACGTGGTGGTGGCCACCGCCAGGTCGCGGTCGATGAGTCCGCTGAACGAGGGGTCGTAGAAGATGTTCTGCAGCTGGCCGTAGAAGAACTGCGTGCTCGAGAAGCCCTGGACCGCGTACTGGAAGCGGCGTTCGAGGTTGATGTACGACCCCGAGAACGACCGATACTGCGAGATCGAAGTGGCGAACAGCGAGAACTGCTGATCGCCGAGCACGTCGCTGAAGGCGATGGCGGTGCCGCCCAGGAAGTCGCCGCCGCTGGTCAGGCCGACGTTCACCGGCGGCCGGCCCTCGAGGTAGAGCTTGTCGAACTTGCCCTTGCGCTTGACGTTGGACGACACCAGCGAGTGGGTGAGCGGCGCCTGGAAGTCGACGATCGGGCCGGGGGCGCCGAAGTCCTCGGTGGTGGCCTTGCCGATCGGCTCCTTGCGGTCGAGGATGTGCACGCCGTAGTCGCCCTTGTAGTAGCTGACGAAGCCGATGCGCGGGCCTTCGGCGCCGCCCCTCAGCGCCACCGGCGAGTGGTTGCCGGCGACCGCGTCGGTGTAGCGGGCCAGCTCGCCGCTCTTCAGGTTCAGCGTCCAGATGTTGTAGATGGTCCCGTTCTTGGCCACCTCGGGATCGACCGTCTCGTTCGGATCGACGGCGGTCGAGGCGAAGACCAGCGTGTTGTCGTCGAGGAACTGCGCGCCGCCCTCGTCGTGCGTGCCGAAGGTGAGCTGGGTGCGCTTGCCGTCGGGCACCTCGACCCGGAACAGCTTCTCGTTGCCGCTCACCCGGGTGCTGACGATGAGGGCGCGGCCGTCGGGTGTCCAGGTCGGCGCGTAGTCGGCGAAGCTGTCCTTGGTGACGTTGGTGATCTGCCGGCTGCCGAGGTCGAGCACGAACACGTCGGTGACGCCGTTGCGCATCCCCGAGAACGCCACCTTGGCGCCGTCGGGCGAGACGTCGGGCGACTCGGGCGCGTCGACGTCGTTCAGCTCCACCCGCTGCACGATCCGCCTGGTGAGCACGTCCTCGAGCACCAGCGACCGATCCTTCTCGGTACGGACGAAGAACGCCAGCCGGTCGCCAGCCGGCGACCACGACATCCACGGCACCGAGATCCACCGGCCGCCCGGCTGGATGATGTACTCGAAGCCGCGCGACTGGTCGAAGCCGGGGGTGAGGTTGCGCACCACCGAGCCGTCCTTGGTCGACAGCAGCACGATGTCGAGCTCGCGGTCGCCGGAGTTGCCGGTCATCGCCGCCATCAGATCGCCAGACGGCGACGGCTCGATCGAGTAGGCCTGGGCGTAGCGGCCCTTGTCGGGATTGGGCGCGAGGTTGCGGCCGTAGTCGGCCGGGCGCTCCTTGTCACGGAACGGCTTGAAGCGTTCCTTGAGGTAGCGGTCGAACTCGGTGTCCCATTCCTCGGCCGAGATCTGGAACGCCTCCTGGTAGGCGTCGTCGCCGCCGCCGATGATGCTCTTGCGCAGGGCGAACACGAACTGGCGCACGCCCTCCTTGCCCCACCGCGCCTCCATGAACTCGAAGGCGGCGTGGCCCAGGTTGTAGATGCCGCGCAGGTTGCCCAGGTTGCCGTAGCCCTGGAGCTGGCTCATCTTCGGGACGACGTCGGCAATCGCCGCGTCGCGCACCATCATGATGTCGAGCGGCTTCCACACCCCGGTCATGTAGTCCGACATGCCCTCGTTCACCCACAGCGGCGTGGTGTTGCGGATGAGCGAGGTCGGGATGATGTCGAACTGGAAGATGTGGGTGAGCTCGTGGACCACCAGCCGGTAGAGCAGATCCGGCGGTTCGTCCATCGGCATCAGGATGCGGTAGCGGCTCGGCTCGGCGAAGGCGCCGACGCCTTCCTGGGCGGCGCCGGGAATGACGTTCTGCTGATAGAACTCGGCGCTGGTCTGGAACAGGATCAGCGGCACCTTGCTGGCCAGGTCGTGCTTCAGCTCGGAGCTGATGTGCTGGTAGGCGCTCTCGGCGTAGCTCGCCATCCGCTCCAGGTGCGGCTCGATCTCGTCGTAGAAGTAGATCTCGAAGTGGTCGGTCTGGTAGGTCTGCCACCGGAAGTGGTCGTAGCGGATCGCGTTCTTGCCGTAGTACGGCGCAAACTGCGTCTGCGCGCCGGCCGGAACGGTGGTGGCGGCCACGACGGCCAGGACGAGCGCGGCGAACGAGGGCTTCACGGCCAGACCCAGCGTGCGGGTGCGCATACGGCTAACTCCTCGAAATGGCAGGGGACGTCGTGGCATCGATCACCGGCGGGCGCCCGCAACTGAAGGCATCTTACCTTGGCGACGTGGCGCGTCAGAGACCATCTCCAGCCGGTTCCCGCAGCAAGATTCGGACCCGCATTGCGTGTCCTATACTGGAGACGCCACGGCGCACCGCATGCCGGGAATAACGACCGAGTCCGGGGGGTTCTCCCGATTGACGCCTGTGGATTCTCGCGATGTTCTGGTCTAGACGACCCGACGCCGCGCCGCCCGGCGACTCTGGTCGATTCATGGAAGAAGCACTCGCCTGCATGAACGGGCTCTACGGCACCGCGGTACGGCTGACCCGCAACGGGGACGCCGCGCGCGACCTGGTGCAGGACACCTATCTCAAAGCCCTGCGGGCCCAGTCCCGCTTCGAACCCGGCACCAATCTGAAGGCCTGGCTCTACACCATCCTCCACAACACTTGGCGCAACCGCCGGCGCGACGGCGCCCGGGCCCGGGTGTCGTTCGACAGCGACACCGTGGATGCCGCGGTGGATGCCGGCCGTCCTGGCGTGGTCGAGCGGACCACGCCCGAAACCCTGCTGCTGCGCACGGTGCTGGATGCCGACCTGCAGGCGGCGCTCGACCGGCTGCCCGAGACCTTCCGAGAGGCGGTGTGGCTGCGCGATGTCGAGGACCTCGCTTACCAGGAGATTGCCGACGCACTGTCGGTGCCCATCGGCACCGTGATGTCGCGGATTTCCCGCGGCCGCAAGCTGCTCCATGGCTATCTGACCGAAGGGGCGGCGCCCGCCCGCCACACCGGCACGGCAAGGACGGTATGACGCTCGAGTTCCCTTCCGACCGCGGCGACTGTCGCCAGATTGAAGCACTGCTGCCCACGTTCGTGGACGGGGCGGCCAGCGAAATCGACCACGCCCGGGTCGCCGCACACCTCGATTGGTGCGCGGCCTGCCGGCAGATCGCCGAGGCCCAGGGGGCCGTGCACCAGCTGCTTCGCGACCGGCGCGAGGCCCTGCGTGTCGCCGCGCCGCCCGGACTGGCGGCCGAGGTGCGGGCCGCCGCCCGCGGGACGACAGGCCGGAACATCGCTGCGCCGGCGCTCGGCCGGGGCGGTCGGCTCTCGGCGCTGGCGGCCGCGGCCGCGCTGGTGCTGGCGGTGACCGCGGGCTTCGTGTGGGGCACCGGCCGCTCGTCGGTGCTGCTGGCGGCGCAGCTCACGCTCGATCACATCAAGTGCTTCATCGTCGACGGCGACGACCACGCCGATCACTACTCGGCCGACGTCGCCGAGGCGCGGATGCAGGAACAGTTCGGGTGGTCGGTGGCGATTCCGACCCCGGCCGCCCGGCCCGACGTGCACCTGGTGTCGGTGCGGCGCTGCCTCTACGGCGAGGGCATGGTCGCCCACGTGCTCTATCGGGTGCAGGACCAGCCGGTGTCGCTGTTCGTGATGCCCGATCGCGACGCCAGTCAGGCCGATATCTCGGCCTTCGGGCGCCACGCGCAGGTGCTGACTCGCCACGGCGTGACCTACGTGCTGGTCGCTCCGGCCGCCCTCACCGGCGTAGCTGAGGCCGTGGGACTTGAGGCAGAATGACTTCTATGTCCGAGCCTGCTTCGCCCTCTGTCAGCCGCGACACGCTGCGCACGGTAGCCATCGTCGCCACCGTGGTGGCCCTGCTCGGCATCAGCCTGCCGTTCACCTGGATGTCGCACGCCGAACTTGACGGGGAGGGCATCACCGCCCCGTTCATCGAGCCGGTGGCGGCTCACGACGTCGCGCAGGCGCCGGCCAGCTCGGCCGACACCGGCGCGTGCCTCGCCGACGCCAAGCCGGCCAAGGACTTCACCCTGCCGACGCTCGACGGCAAGCAGCTGTCGCTCAGCAGCTTCAAGGGAAAAGTGGTGCTGCTGAATTTCTGGGCCACGTGGTGCGGGCCGTGCAAGGCCGAAATCCCTGGCTTCGTCGAGCTGCAGCAGCAGTACAAGAACGATCTCGTCGTGCTCGGGCTGTCGGTGGACGACCCGGCCGACAAGGCCAAGGCGTTCGCCGACCAGTACAAGGTCAACTACCCGATGGTGCTCGGCCTGGGTCGCGACGACATCCAGGACGCCTATGGACCGATCTACGGGATTCCAGCGTCCTTTCTGATCAGCCGCGACGGGAAGGTCTGCAAGCGGCATCTCGGGATTGCACCGAAGGCGCAATTCGAACGCGAGATCAAAGCGTTGCTCTAACCGCGTGTAGTATGATTCTCGCAGCACCATGCTGAAGGGATTCACACACGCCCGGCTCGCCTGCGGATGCCAGCTCGCGTTTCGCGAGGGCACCGGCGGCAGCCCTGTCACGGTCGTCGTCGACCAGAAGTCACCGGCGTGTTCCAATCCGATGCACGTGCGCGACGTGCCCATCTACGACCATCGCGAGGCGCTGCGTCCGGCGACGCGTCCGCTGCCGATGGAAGAGGGCTACGAAGAAGAAAGCTAGGCGCCCGTTCCGCGGCGATCTGGGTCTTCTGGGGCGTCCAGGCCTCCTCCCTCCTGGTCTTCACCGTTCCGTTCAGCTGGTCGTTCGTCGCCGTGTGGGCGGTGTCGCACTTCGTGCGCGCGATCGGCCTCACCCTGGCGTTCCACCGCTATTTCGCGCACCGTGCCTTCGAGCTGTCGCGGCCGGCGCGCTTCGCGTGGGCGTTCCTCGGTACCGCGGCGATGCAGAAGGGCCCGCTGTGGTGGGCCGGCCATCACCTGAGCCATCACACCTACGCCGACCGTGACGGCGATCCGCACAGCCCGGCGGTGAGTGGTTTCTACCACGCGCACATCGGCTGGTTCCTCCACGACGCCCGGCACGACGCGCTGCCGGCGACCAACCCGGTGATCCGCGACTTCGGCGCCGCTCCCGAGATCGCGTGGCTCGATCGGTGGTACGCCGTGCCGCCGCTGCTGTGGGCGCTGGGCCTGGCGCTGGCGGGCGGCTGGCCGTGGCTGGTCTGGGGCTTCTGTCTGGCGACGACCACGCTGGCGCACGCCACCTTCGCGATCAACACCGTGAACCACTTGTGGGGATCGCGGCGCTTCGACACCCCGGACGACTCGCGCAACAACCCGCTCACCGCGTTCTTCGCGGTCGGTGAGGGCTGGCACAACAACCACCACCGCTACCAGCGCGCGGCGCGCAACGGGTTCTACTGGTGGGAGTTCGATCCGACCTGGTACGTGGTGAGGGCGATGGCGGCTCTCGGGCTGGCCTGGAACCTCCAGCCGGTACCGCCGCGCATCTACGAGGAAGCCCGACGCAGGCCCGCGGCGACCCCGGCCGTCGACGGATCGTGACCGCTCACGCCGCGCGCCGCCGCCACTTGATCCGCGTGTAGGCGATGCGGAAGCCGTGGCGTTCGGCGTTGCGCTGCGATGCGCTGCCCGGCCGCGCCGCCATCATCGCCAAGTCGCAACCGTGCTGCCGGGCGGCAGCCAGCCGCGCTCCGAGCAACGCCAGCTGCGCGCCCTTCCGGCGGTGCGCCGGACGGGTGCTGGCCCCGGCCAGCAGCGCCACGCCGTCGTGGATCGCCAGCACGCCGGCGGCCGCGGCACGGCCGTCGTGTTCGACCAGAAAGCACTGCGCCTCGGACATGCGGGCGTAGACGCCGCCGATGGCGTGGACGAACGGCACCACCTCGGGCGTGTCACCCCAGCCGTCGGCCGCGACGCCGGCCCAGGCGTCGGCCTCGTCGGCGCCGATGACGCGCACAGTCAGACCCGGTGCGGCCGCCGCCTGCAGGCCGGCGGTCGGCTGGTAGAGCACGCTGGTCAGCTCGAAGGGCTCGTAGCCCCGCCGCGACAGCACCGCCAGCGCATCGCCCAGCGCCAGCGGACTCACTTCGTGCTCGCTCGGCACGTCGTGGGCGGCGAAGAACGCCTCGAGGCCAGCGAGCGTGGCGTCGGTCACCTCGCCCTGCATGCCGAGGCCGAACGACTGGTTCAGCGGCGACCCCGGGCCGTCGTAGATGGCCCGCGCGCCGTCGACGTCCTGCCATTCGGCGCCGCTGGCCGGGGCCAACCGTCGCCGCGCGGTCACGAAGTGGCAGCTCGCCGCCGCCTCGGCGCCTTCGAGCCGCGCCGCCAGCTGCTGATCGACCAGGGGATACGTCATGGCCGACCATGATGCCGCAGGCGCCGCGGGAATAGCAGGCCCTCCGGTCGGGGTTACTCCAGAAGTGAAAGTGGCGGTCGTCGGCGGGGGAGTGTCGGGTCTGACGGCGGCGTGGTATCTGTCGCGCAGCCACGAGACCTGGCTCTTCGAACGCGACGACCGGCTCGGCGGCCACGCGCACACCCACGAGGTCACCCGGAACGGCCGCGCCTGGGCCGTGGACACCGGCTTCATGGTGTTCAACGAGCGGACCTACCCGGGCTTCGTGCGCCTGCTCGAAGCTCTCGGGGTGGAGAGCCGGCCGAGCGACATGTCGTTCAGCGTGCAGTGCCGGCGCTGCGACGTCGAGTACTCGAGCGTCGGTGTCCGCGGGCTGTTCGCTCAGCCGCGCCGCGCCTTCACGACGGCACATCTGGCGATGGTGTTCGACGTGCTGCGGTTCTTCCGCACCGCGCGCCGGGCTCTCGCCGACGGCTCGGCGGCGCCGCTCACGCTCGGCGCGTTCCTCGACGCCCACCGGTTCAGCGACGAGCTGTGCCGCCACTTCGTGCTGCCGATGGGCGGGGCGATCTGGTCGGCGTCGGCCGGGGACATGCGCGACTTCCCGGCGGCGTCGTACCTGCGCTTCCTCGACAACCACGGCTTGCTCGCCGCGACGGGACAGCCGCTGTGGCGGACCATTCCTGGCGGCAGCCGCCGCTACGTCGAGCGCGTGCGGGCCGGCCTCGGCGACCGCGTCGTGGCCGGGCGAGCGGTGCGGCGCATCACCCGGCTCGACCGCGGCGTCGCCCTCGAGGTGGACGGGCGGCCGCCGATTCACGCCGACGCTGTCGTCGTCGCCACCCACGCCGACGACGCCCTGGCGCTGCTCGCCGACGCGAGCGACGCCGAACACGCCGCGCTGTCGGCGTTCCGGTACTCCGAGAACCGCGCCGTCCTCCACGACGACGTCACGCAGCTGCCGCGGCGTGCCGCGGCCCGCGCGTCGTGGAACGTGGCGATGGACGACTGCCGATCCGATTGGTCGCCGGTGAGCGTCACCTACGACCTGACGCGCCTGCAGGGCCTCGACGGCGCCGGACCGCTGCTGTGCACGCTGAATGGGTCGCCACCGGCTTCCGGACGGGCGCTCGCCTGCATGCGTTACACCCATCCGATCCTCGACCGGCCGGCGCTGGCGGCCCAGGCGGCGATCGCCGCGGTGAACGGCGCGCGCCACACCTGGTTCTGCGGGGCGCATCTCCGCTACGGTTTCCACGAGGACGGCGTGCAGTCGGCGCTCGCCGCCGTCGCCGGGCTCGGCGGCCACGCATGACCAGCGTGCGGCACTCACGCCTGCTCGTCGGCCGCGTCGCGCACAGCCGGCTGACACCACGGGCCCATGCCTTCGCGTATGGGCTGTTCATGTTGGCCGTCGATCTCGACGAGCTGCCGGCGCTGGCGGCGCGCCTGCGCCTGTTCGGCACCCGCCGCTGGGCGCCGCTTCGGCTCGACGCCCGCGATCATCTCGGCATCACCGAGCGGGCCGCCGGCCCGGTGGCCACGGCCCGGGCGCTGCGCCAGGCGGCCGAGGCGCTCCTCGACGCCCACGGCGTGCGCGAGCCGGTCGGCCGCATCACGCTGGTCGCGCACGCCCGGGTGCTCGGCTATGTCTTCAACCCGGTCAGCTTCGTCGTCTGCTACCGGACCGACGGGACCACGCCACTCGCCGTCATCGCCGACGTCCACAACACCTTCGGCGAGCGCCATGCCTACGTGCTGCCGGCGGCAACGGCGGCGGGCGAGTGCCGGTGGGTCGAGAAGAAGGTGCTGCACGTCTCGCCGTTCTTCACGCTCGACGGCACCTACCAGTTCGCCCTGCAGTTCTCCGCCGCCGGCGCGGACATCCGGATCGACCTCCACCGCGACGGCCGGCCGGTGTTCGTCTCGCACCTGGCCCTGGCCGCGCGTCCGCTCACTGACCGATTCTCTCGGTCGCGTGCTGCTGCGCTGGCCGCTGATGACCGCTCATGTCATCGGCGCCATCCACTGGCAGGCGCTGCGCTTGTGGCGCAAGGGCCTGACCTACCACCCGAAGCCGCGCTACGACCCGGCCGCCGCCCGTCTCACTCGCCCCTGACGTCTCGACCTCGAGGACCGCCCATGCCCGCCTCACCCGGCGCCCGCGCCGACAACTCGCTGCCTGACACCCACCGCGCCGACGCGGCCTGGATCGACCGCTGGCTGGGCGCGCTGGCCCGTCGCTCGGGTACTCGACGGATTCTCGAACTGGACGACCGGCCGGCTCACGGTGGTGCTGCCCGACGGGAGCTCGACGGTGCTCGGCCGCGCCGAGGCCGAACCGCATGCGACGGTCTACATCGTCCGCGACCGCTTCTTCCGCCGGGTGCTGCTGCACGGCGACCTCGGCGCCGGCGACGCCTACATCGACGGCGACTGGTTCGCCGACGACCTGGCCCTGGTGGCCGAGTTGGCGCTGCGCAACCAGCAGCACGCGCCGATTGACTCGCCGCTGTCGGCGCTGATGAACACCGCCGACACCTGGCGGCATCGCCGCCGCCGCAACACCACCGCCGGCAGCCGGCGCAACATCCACGCCCACTACGATCTCGGCAACGCCTTCTTCTCGCTGTTCCTCGATCCGACGATGGCGTATTCGAGCGCCGTCTACGACTCGCCCCGCGACACGCTCGAGGCGGCGCAGCAGGAGAAGATCCGGCGCTGGGGCGAGCGCCTCGCACCGCGGCCGGGCGACCACGTGCTCGAGATCGGCTCGGGCTGGGGCGCGATGGCGATCCACCTCGCCCGCACCTACGAGTGTCGGGTCACCAGCGTGACGGTGTCGGCCGAGCAGCAGCGGCTGGCGTCGGCCCGGGTCGCCGCGGCTGGCCTGGCCGATCGAGTCGACATTCAACTGCGCGACTACCGTGCGGTCACGGGACGGTACTCTCACGTCCTGTCGGTGGAGATGATCGAGGCCGTCGGGCGCGAGGTACTGGCCGGCGTTCTTCCAGACCCTCGACCGCGTGCTGGCACCGGGCGGCAAGGTGGGTATCCAGGCCATCACCATTCCGGACGGCCGCTTCGACGCCTACGTGGGGCGCTCGGACTGGATCCAGAAGCACATCTTCCCAGGCGGCCTGTTGCCGTGCTTGCGCGAGATCTGCGCGGTGACGGCCGAGCACACCGGGCTCGCCGTCATCGGCGTCGAGGACCGGCCACTCGACTACGCCCGCACGCTGCGCGAGTGGCGCACGCGTTTCATGGCGGCCCAGACCGAGGTCGCCGCGCTCGGCTTCGACCAGCGCTTCGTGCGGACCTGGGAGTACTACCTGGCGAGCTGCGAGGCGGCGTTCCGTAGCCGCAACCTCGGCTTGCTGCACGTGACGCTCGCCCGGGTCGGCGACGACCTGGCTTAGCAGCCCGGGGTGAAAGCCCCGCCGGCATTCGACCGACGATGCATCACCGCTGGCGGCGTTGCTCCTTCTTCGAATATAGGCCGATATTCTCAGTCGTCGCGCCTTGCCAGCGGCGCGCCTCGTCGCTCTCGGTGCTCGCCGGGGTTTCACCCCGGGCCGCTAGGAGCGGTCAGTACCAGACGGTGAGGTCGGCGACCAGCGGCAGGTGATCGGAGGCCATCAACGCCTGCCGGTTGCGAATGAGCTCGACGTGACGGACCTCGACCCGGCCCTCGTAGTAGATGTGGTCGAGGTGGAAGAGCGGGAAGAACCCCGGATAGGTGCGCCCGCGCTTGAGGTACTTCGTCAGATCGACGCTGTGCAGCCGCGCCGACAGGATGTCGGTGGCGAGACCGCGGGCCCACTCGTTGAAGTCGCCGAGCACCACCTTGGGGCCGCGGGTCCGGCGGTCGTGGATGAGGTGCGCGAGGCGATCGGCCTGATAGCGGCGCTCGAGCAGGGCGGTCCCGAGGTGGACGTTGTAGAGGTGGAGGCTGTGCTCGTCGTCGAGCGCCAGGTCGACCCGCTGCACGCCGCGCGGCTCACAGGTCTTCCACGACAGGTCGTGGGTCACGTGCTGCCGAATCGGCAGGCGCGACAGCACGACGTTGCCGTAGAGCGACCCGCGCAGGTGCCGGGTCGGCGCCATCACCCAACCCATGCCGAGCGCGGCGCCGAGTTCAGCGGCCTGTCCCGGCCGCCGCTGGCTGGCGCCGAGCACCTCCTGCAGGGCGATCGCGTCGGCGTCGAGGTCGGCGAGCACCGAGGCGATGCGTTGCGGCACGGTGCGCGCGTCCATGCCGCGGCAGCGGTGCACGTTGTAGGTGACGACCCGCAGCGCGCGGCTGCGGCGCTCATCTTGCCCCATTGCCCCTCACATCACTAATCTTGAGGGCGAAAGCGCCCGCCGGCAAGCGCGGGGCGCGGAGACGACGCCGATGGCCATCCTGCAGAGCGAACGCCAAGTGACCTGCCCGTGCTGCGGCGCGACGCTGGTCGTGGACATCAACCTCGGCCGGGTGGTGTCGCACCAGGACGCGCCGAGCGCTCACGGCGTCGCCCTCGACAACGCCCAGCGGGTGTTGCACGAGCAGGCGCGGCGCCGCGAGGCCATCTTCGAGCAGTCGGTGCAGACCGAGAAGGGCCGCGACGACGCGCTGTCGCGCCGCTTCGAGGAGGCGCTCGAACAAGCCAAGAAGGAGCCGATCACCAAGCCGCTCCGCAACTTCGACCTGGACTGACGCCGGGGGTAAGGCTGCGCCGTCGGGGAATCTCCCGTCGGCTCGCGCTCGGCTGGCGCACGCCCGGTGGATTGAGGACCTGTCCTGGCGTGCTGGCCATCAATCTCGCCGACCGGGAGACTCCCCGCCGACACAGCCGCCATGCGGCGTCCCATTCACGTTTGCGGCGCGGGCGTGGTGAATTCACGAGGCAGCGGCATCCAGCGCTCGCGGCCGCGGTAGTAGATGGGCTTCACGCCGTGGACGCGGCGGTACTCACGGTAGCGGCGCTTGAGCCGGCGGAAGCGCTCGTCCGAGGTGCGGATGCCGTGATGCGGCCAGTCGATGAGGAGCTGTTCGACCGCCCACACGCTCTTCGTCGAGAAGCGCCAGTCGTAGCTGCCCATCGCCGCCAGGTGCACGACGCCGTAGGCGCGCACCCGGCCGGTGAAGTCCACGTAGGGATCGACGTAGCTGAGGGCCAGCGCCCGTGGCGTGGCGAACACCGGCCGCCGGCCGTGCAGGCCGGGATCGCGCGAGCGGGCGATCGACCCCCAGCCGCGCGCTCCGCGGTAGACGAAGATCACGTGATCGAGCCGGTCGATCGACTCGAAGCTGAGCAGCAGCGGCGGGTAGCCGTGCTGCTCCAGAGTGACGGCGGCAAAGAGCGCGGCTTCGAGACAATGCGCCGTGCCGTGGGCGACGACGCCGCGGAAGGTGCGCAGCGTCTCGCCGCCGATCTCGGTGTTGTAAGGCAGCGCGTTCAGCCACGCCTGCACCGCGGCGGGCGTCCGCAGCCGATCGACGAGCAGCCGCTCGCGGCGAGTGAACCGATCGCGCGGCGGCGCCGGCGCGTGGGCGGCGAGGATTGCGGCAAGCGGTTGCGGCCGCGTGGGGACCGGCAGGCGCATCAGCGGTTCGTCGTCTGGCCGAGCGCCTGGCGCAGGTCGGCGAGGATGTCGTCGGCGCTCCAGTCGTTGCCCGAGCGCAGCACCGCGACGCGGCCGTCGGGTCCAATGACCGCGGTGCGCAGGTTGTGGGTGATGGTGCGGTCGGCTTCGCGGATCACGTTGACGCCGAAGCTGGCGGCGAAGCGATCGACGGCCTCGCGCGGCGCGGTGGCGAAATGCCAGCCGCCGAGCGCGCCGACCCTGGCGGCGTGGGCGGCCAGCACCTCCGGGGTGTCGGCATCCGGATCGAAGCTGACCGACAGCAGCCGGACCCGGCCGGCGAGGGTTGGGTCGGCGGCGCCGGCGGCCTGAATCGCCGCGAAGCGCCGGTCGAGCAGCGGGCAGAAGTCGGGCAGGGGACACCGGGTGTAGATGAAGGTCACCACGACCGCCGTTCCGCGCCAGTCGGCCAGCGATATCGCACCGCCCCGGTGTGAGACGAGCGGGGCATCGGGCGCCTGATCGCCCGGCGCCAGGATGTGCAGCCCCTCGGCCACCGGCCGGGCCGGCGCCGCCTCGAGCGGGGCCCGTCCGCTCCACTGGACGTCTTCGAGGTGGCTCCGCTCGGCGGTCACGACCAGCGTCGCGGTGATGAGGTCGCCAGGGCGGCGGTCGCGGATGGTGGTGCGGTCGGCGACCTGGAACGGCATGGTCATGGCGTCCATGTAGCCGGGGACGGCGTCGTGCTTGACCAGCACCTGCCCGGTGTCGAGCTGGACCGCCACCAGTTGCCCGGTCAGGGCGTAGCGGGTGGCGGCCGGGCTGGCGGGGCCGCCGGTGCACGCAACGGCCAACGCCAGGAGCCCGAGAACCGCCGCAAAACGCATCCCGGCGACTGTACCACGGGGCTCCGGGGCGCCCGGGGTTCCGCCGGTCCCTTGACGCCGGGTCTGTTATACTTCGCGGACTTTACGTCCCTGGGTACCCGCTTGTGCTGGTCGGCGAAACGGTCGTTTCCCCCGTCCTGCTGGTGAGGTGGTCGAGGGGAAGTACCGGCGTTCGCGCGCGCCGGGCTGATCGACCGCAGCGCGGATGGAGCGAGTGAACGATGGGCCGTAGACTTTATGTGGGCAACCTGCCCTACAGCGCGACTGACGAAGAACTGAACGAACTTTTCAGCCGCGCCGGGGCGGTGGCCAACGTGCACGTGATGCGCGACCAGGCCACGGGCCGGGCACGCGGCTTTGCCTTCGTGGAAATGACCACCGATGAAGGCGCGCAGAAGGCCATCGACGAGCTCCACGAGTTCAAGATGGACGGCCGCGCGCTGGTCGTCAACGAAGCGCGTCCCAAGCCGAGCGGTGGTGGCTTCGGCGGCGGTGGCGGTGGCGGCATGGGCCGCGGCGGCGGCGGTGGCGGACGCGACGGCGGCGGCCGGCGCGAGCCCCGCTGGTAGCACTCGCCAGGCTCCGCCCCGGGTCCTAGCGCCCGGCGGCTGCGCCCCTCGTCGCCGAGGATGCGGCCATGATTCTCGTCGGCACGTCGGGCTACAACTATCCGGAGTGGAAGGGCAGCTTCTATCCGCAGGACCTGCCTGCGGCAAAGATGCTGCCCTTCTACGCTGAGCGGTTCCCCTCGGTCGAGATCAACGCCACGTTCTACCGGATGCCGACCGCGAAGGTCGTCGCCGGCTGGGCGGCGCAAGTTCCCCCCTCCTTCCGCTTCACCCTCAAGGCCAATCGCCGGATCACCCACGACCGCCGTCTGAAGGACGTCGGCGACAGCGTCGATCTGTTCGTGCGGACGGCGCGCGATCTCGGACCGCAGCTGGCGGCGGTGCTGTTCCAGACGCCGCCGAACCTCAAGTGCAACCTCGAGGTGTTCGACGCCTTCCTCGCCACCGTCCCCGAAGGATTGGTGGCGGCCTTCGAGTTCCGTCACGACTCGTGGCTGAGCGAGGAAGTCTACGCTCGCCTGAAGGCGCGCAATCTGGCGCTCTGTGTCGCCGATACCGAAACGCGATCGGTGCCGGTCGTCGCGACCGCTGACTACGCCTATCTGCGGCTGCGCGACGAGGGCTACGACGACGAGGCGATCCGCCGCTGGACCGGTGTCGCGCAGGACCTGTCCACGACCTGCCGCGATGTCTTCGTCTACTTCAAGCACGAGGACGCCGGAAAAGGCGCGGCGTTCGGCCAGCGCATGCTGGAACTGCTCGCCTGAGGGCGATCCGGCCCGCGGCTCAGCGGCGGTCGTGCGCCGCCAGGAACGCCATCACCTGGCGCTCGGCCCAGTAGCCGTCGTCGCCCTCGCCGGCGGCACGACCCACGAAGCCGCAGTGTCCGCCGTGAGCCGTCAACACGCGCGTCAGGCCCGCCACCCCGGCCAGCGCCGGATCCCGCGCCGTGTCCGACGGCACGAACGGGTCGTCGTCGGCGGTGATGAGCAGCGACGGCACCCTCACCCGGTCGAGCACCCGACGCGCGCTGGCGCGATGGTAGTAGTCGGCGGCCCCGGCAAAACCGTGGTGCGGCGCGGTATAGGCGTCGTCGAAGCCCCGCACGGTGCGGATCCGCCGCAACGGCGCGGTGTCCCAGGCGCCGGGAAACAGTCGCGCCTTGCGCCGCAACCGGCCGCGCAGCCCGCGCAGGAAGTTCCAGTGGTAGGCGAAGTTCTCGCGCCGCTCCAGCGCATCGACACAGGCGCCGAGCTCGATCGGCGGCGAGACTGCAGTGACGGCCACGACCCGGGCGCGGTCGTCGCCGTCGAGCTCGCCGGCCAGCTTGAGCGCCAGATTCCCGCCCAGTGAGTAGCCGGCGAACGCGAAGCGGGACAGCCCGCCGTCGGCCAGGTGCCGCATCACCGCCAGCGGATCGGCGGTGAGGCCCGAGTGATACAGCCCGCGCGTCAGGTGCTCGGTGCCGCCGCAGTTGCGCTGGTTGAGCCGGACGACGTTGAAGCCGCGTGCCCAGGCCTTGTCGGCCATCCCGCGCATGTAGTGGCCGTCGCTCGACCCTTCCAGGCCGTGCAGCAGGATGACGGTGAGCGCCACCCCGCGGTCGCGTTGCCAGTGACAGTGGCCGAGCACTTCGGTGTCGTCGGACACCCGGAACAACCGCGGCTCGGCCGGCGGCAGGCCCGGGAAGCGTCGCGGCCGCGCCCACGCGTACATCGTCATCCGGTGGCCGCCGGCGAGGGCGGGATGTGGGACGAACGGCTCGGGAGCGAACGAGGCGGGGGCGGCGAGCGCCACGCTCTGATTCTAGAGGGCATCGCGGGTCGGCGATAATCGGGCGTCGCCGTCCACCGTGGAGCCGCCCCTGTGATGACCGTACGCCCGCTGCCGCCCGTCGCCGTGATCGTGCTGCTCATGGCGTGTACCGCGCCGTCGTCGACGGCGCCGGCCCTGGCCCCGCCGGCCGCACCGCCGCTCGACGTGGTCGAACTCAGTGCCGCTGAGGCCCGCGATCGCCTGGCCACCGGCGCGATCACGGCCAGGGCGCTGACCGAAGCGTATCTGGCCCGCATCGCCGCCGTGGACAAGGCCGGCCCGACGCTCAACGCGGTGATCGAGGTGAACGCGGCCGCGGTCGCCGACGCCGAGCGGCTCGACGCCGAACGCACCGCCGGCAAGCGTGCGCGGCCCGTTGCACGGGCTGCCGGTGCTGCTCAAGGACAACATCGACGCCGTCGGGATGGTCAATTCCGCCGGCTCGCTGGCCCTGGCCGGCCATCGGCCGGCGAACGACGCGTTCCTGGTCGCGCGGCTGCGCGCCGCCGGGGCCGTCATCCTCGGCAAGACCAATCTCAGCGAGTGGGCCAACTTCCGGTCGACGCGGTCGTCGTCGGGCTGGAGCTCACGCGGCGGCCAGACCCGGCATGCCTACGTCCTCGACCGCAACCCGTGCGGCTCGAGTGCCGGCACCGGCACGGCGATGGCCGCGAGCCTGGCCGCCTTGGGGATCGGCACCGAGACCGACGGCAGCATCCTGTGCCCGGCCGCGGTCAGCGGCCTGGTTGGCCTCAAGCCGACGGTCGGCGTGGTGAGCCGCGGCGGCATCATCCCGATCTCGATCTCGCAGGACACCGCCGGGCCGATGACCCGCACCGTGACCGACGCGGCATTGTTGCTGTCGGCCATCGCCGGAGCCGATCCGGCCGACCCGTCGGGTGAGGTGTCGCGCGGCAAGCTGCCCGCCGATTTCACCACCGTGCTGAAGGCCGATGCGCTCACCGGCCGGCGCTTCGGCGTGCTCCGCCAGGCGATGGGCTACCACCCCGGCGTCGACGCGGCGATGACCACGGCGCTGGCGACGCTGACCGCGGCCGGGGCCGAGGTGATCGATGTGCGCGTGCCGACCTACAACGCCTGGAACGACGCCGAGTTCCAGGTGCTGCTCTACGAATTCAAGGACGGCCTGAACAAGTACCTGGCGGCGAGCAAAGCGCCGCACGGCTCGCTCGAGGCGCTGATCGCGTGGAACACGCAGAACGCGGCGCGGGCGATGCCGTTCTTCGGCCAGGAGATCTTCGAGCAGGCGCAGGCCAAGGGCCCGCTGACCGACGCCGCCTACGTGAAGGCGCGCGACGAGTCGCGGCGGCTGGCCGGCAGAGACGGGCTGCTGGCGGTGCTCGATCGCCACAAGCTCGACGCGCTGGTCGCGCCGGCGATGGCCCCGACCTGGCCGACCGACCACGTGCTCGGCGACCACTTCGTCGGCGCCGGCTACGGCATGGCCGCGGTGGCCGGCACGCCGAGCCTCACCGTGCCGATGGGCGAGACGAGCGGGCTGCCACTGGGCCTGGCGTTCCTCGGCCGCGCCTATGCTGACGCCGATTTGCTTGCCTGGGGCTACGCGTTCGAGCAGCGCGCCAAGGCGCGCAAGGCCGCCGACCTACAAGCCGACGCTCGACTGAGGGTGCGTCGAGAGCAGCCGTCGTCCATCGCCTGGCACCGCCTCCTCCCTCCGGCCTCGCAAGATCTCCATCCAATCATCTCGGCCTCCGGGAGGAGGCGCCAAGGAGGCAGCGCCAGCCGATTCGAAGGACGGCTGTGGGCGACGACCAGCCTCACCGAGTATGAGAACTATGCCGACCGGCGCGCACAGTGGGGCGCGTTCCCGCGCGGCCTTTACTCCGAGTCACTTGCCGTTACGCGCCCGACGGTTGGAACCCGTTACACTGCCTACTGGTGGCCGGTCGTGTGCTATGCCGACCGGCAAAATGACTGTTAGCCAGACACTTCATGTGACTCCCGCATCAACGCGGTTGACCTACCGTCGCTCTCTGCCCGAAGACGCTGCATGTCTTGCAGAGCTTGAGACCGTCGACGGGGTCATGCGGTTCATCGGGAGCCTGCCTGTACCTACGGGTGAGGCTGCAAACACTCTGTTCGTCATTGAGCAAGAGGGGCTGCCAATCGGCTTGGGCGGATTCGTTAGGTCACAGGCCTTCGACGGCAAGGACTGGGAGCTGATCTGTGTCATCGCCGTAGCTCATCAAGGCCGTGGCGTGGCGTCTGAAGCCTGTACGGCGCTGTTGTCGTGGGGTGTGCAGACTCGAGGCTGGCTACGCGTTCTTGCTTGTGTGCATGAACAGAACAGCGGGGGTCTGGCTTTGGCGCTCAGGCTCGGCTTCTCCGAGTGCGGCAGGCGTGTCTCGGACCCGGACGTGCTAGGTACTTGAACGAGCTGGCTAACATCCCGAATGCAGCCGACGCGCCGCGTGTCGTTTGGCGGCGCGCGGCTGATTCGGCGTCTTAGCCGGATTTGAGAATGCGATGACATCGCGCCGAAGGCCAAGGCCAACCCGGGACGCAGCGCCCAAGGAGGTGACTCCGGTTGCGGGGCCGTCGCCAACAGAAGAGACTGGCTACTTCGAAGCTTACGCGAGTTTTGCCCGCAGCCTTAGGCCTCTGACCAGAATTAGCTTGGCATCTTCGGCGGTTCCATGATCTAACGGACGGGTGACCCGCAACACGGAGCTCGAAGCGACGATCGTTGCCAAGTATGTCGTGATGGCGCCGCTGCTCGATGAGCGCGCGCGGCGGCTGTGGGCCGCGGCGGAATCGGTCGCGGTCGGCTACGGCGGCGACGCGCTGGTGTCGGCGGCCACCGGCCTGGCCCGCCAAACGATCGCGAACGGGCGGCACGAATTGGCGGCCGGCGTCGCGACGACCACGCGCATCCGGCGGGCCGGGGCGGGGCGCCCGGGCATTGACGACACGCAACCGGGCCTCGCCGCCGCGTTGGAGGTGCTCGTGGAGCCGCTGACGCGCGGCGATCCGATGTCGCCGCTGCGCTGGACGTGTAAGAGTCGCGCGAAGTTGACCGCCGCCTTGGTCCAAGACGGCTGGCACGTGAGCTCCACGACGGTGGGGCGCGTGCTGCACACGCTGGGCTATAGCCTCCAGGCGCTGCAGAAGCGCCGCGAAGGCGCGGCGCATCCCGATCGCAACGCCCAGTTCGAGCACATCAACGCCACCGCCGCGGCCTTCCTCCGCGCCGGCCAGCCGGTGATCTCCGTCGACACCAAGAAGAAGGAATTGGTCGGGGATTTCAAGAATGCGGGCCGGGAGTGGCAGCCGTCCGGGGCGCCCGAACCGGTCCGCGTCCATGACTTCCCCAGCGACGCGGTGGGCAAGGCGATTCCCTACGGGGTCTACGACATGGCGCGGAACGAAGCCTGGGTGAGCGTCGGTCGCGACCACGACACGCCGGCCTTCGCGGTCGCGTCGATTCGCCAGTGGTGGACGATGATGGGCCGGCGGGCGTATCCGCAGGCCACGCGGCTCTACATCACCGCGGACGCGGGCGGCAGCAATGGGTATCGGTCGCGCGCCTGGAAGGCCGGACTGCAACGCCTTGCGGACGACCTCCGCCTCACGATTCACGTCTCGCACTTCCCGCCCGGCACGAGCAAGTGGAACAAGATCGAGCACCGGCTGTTCTGCCACATCACGCAGAACTGGCGCGGCCGCCCGCTGCGCACCTTCGAAACGGTCGTCGCGTTGATCGGCCACACGCGGACGACCACGGGCCTGCGCGTGCAAGCCCGACTCGACAAGCGCCGCTACGCGACCGGCGTCGTCGTCACGCGCGCCCAGATGCGCGACTGGGCTCTGCATCCCCACGTCTTTCACGGGGACTGGAACTATGAACTCCGCCCTCGGAAGTTGCCTACGTAATTCTGATCAGAGGCCTTAGGCAGTGGCTGCTGGCGTACGGCGTCGGAGGCCCGGCGTTGCTGCTGGGCCAAGCCCATTTAGTCGACAGGGTCGCGGCTAGCGGTGAAGCGGCGTTGGTTACGCTGCTGTTCGCGGTGGGAATTGCCGCACAGATTGGCCTCGCGCTCCTGTACAAGTCAGCGATGTGGCACCTCTACATCTGCGAGATTGACTGCCGAGACGCAACAAGGTGGCGCGACCGATTCTCTCAATGGCTCTCGACCGCCTACTGGGTCGAATGCAGCTTCGATGTAGTATCCATTGCCTGCTTCGGTGCTGGCACGTGGCGAGCCGTTGTTGCCGCGACGACCATTGTTGCCCGAGCCGGCTGAACCGCGGTCGTTGGGACGAATAGACGGGACGATACTTCCATGCCGGGAGACTCACTCTCACCAGGGAACGCCTCGGCCGACTCGGCGATGTCAGCGCTGATCGCTCATTGGCGCCAGCAGCGCAACGCGCGCGTGCACATGGCCAGCTTCACGCTCGGCATGTCGGCCAGCATCGCGTCGACCGCCGCCGTATTTCCGCCGTCGATCCAGCAACTACCACCAGATCTCCTAATTCAGGCTGCAATCATCACTACAGGCGGCGAGACGGCTGAGGGCCAACTCGTCATTGGAGTGTCGATCGCCTGGTTCGAGATAATCTCTCAACTTGAGCGTGATCCGCTCTTTCTGCACACCGTCCCTTGGCGCAAGGTCGAAGAGCTCGTTGCGGGCGCCTACGAGCGAGAAGGTTGGAGCGACGTTGTACTGACTCCTGGCAGCGGTGACGGGGGCGTAGACGTCATCGCGAGTCGGCCCGGTGTCGGCTCGATCAGAATCCTCGATCAGATCAAGGCCTACGCGCCGCACCACGTTGTGAAGGCCAACGACGTTCGGGCAATGCTGGGAACCCTCACAGGTAGCAATGCTTCTAAAGGAATCGTCACAACCACGAGCCGATTCGCCCCAGGAATCGAGTCCGACGCCGGTCTCAAGCCCTTCGTTCCGTATCGGCTCGAACTCAAGGACGGCCCAACACTGACACAGTGGTTGATCGGAATTCGGAACAAGCTTCGTTGACAACTCCCGGCCTAGTCTAGCCACGGCGTTCAGCCGACGGCAGACCGATGGATCATGATGCCGCCGCGGCTGAAGCTTCAACCTTGATACGGCTGTCTGACCGTCTTTGGAATTATCCAAGTGTGGAGCATTCTCACGTGACCTTGGGGGGCTGGCATCGATTGTGGGTGGTAGTGTGCGCTGCGTACCTCATCGTTGTCGGAGCCGTCACTACCTTGACCGTTCCACAATGGGAGACCCTGCCTGAGTCCGAAATCCGTTTGAGATTGTCGGCGGAAAGCCAGGCTACTCTTGAGCGCCCCGGGGAGCGACCAATCAGGGTCGACTTTGCCGGCCGGAAAGTAGAGTTCCCGGCGGGAACGACTGAGTCATCCATCGCGGCGATTGCTGAAGACTATTTCTTAGCGGCAGACACAACCATGGAGGTGGAGCGTCGTGAGCACTACCTCACTGCGCTCGCATGGTGGATTGCACCCTGCATTGCGTTGTACGTCGGCGGTCGCACCATCAGGTGGGTCCGAGACGGCTTCGCCAGAGGCCAATGAGCGGTCTAACCATCATGAACCCGACGGAGAGCCTCACTGAAGTAGACACGTTCGTCTATCGGGTCGGAGGGGACTCGCCGACCGGGTGGAGCGAGCCCAGCCGGTAGCTAGCACAGGCACCGACAATCCGTTCTCAGGTGCGCCCGATTGCGGCGGCGAAGGGCTGGCCCGGCTCCCGCGGCCGTCCGGAGCAGGCCGCGCATTCGTCAGTCGTCAAACGACGAGGCGGCGGCGAAGTCCGCGTGGGGTGTTCTGGCGCAGCGGCGACGTGCGGATCGCGTCGCCCGGTCTCCTGGGCAGAGCTGAAGCTCTGCCCTACATCTGAAGCTCTGCCCTACGAGTGACACCGCGATTGCGTCGCACGGCACCGCCCGGGGCCCCGCGCTTCAATCGACGTTCGCCCCCGATGGCGTTTGACGGCCTGCGGAGGTTTCGGACGCGAGAGGTGGGTCAGCGCGTCGCCGTCGTTCACGACAGATGCCACGCCGAATGTGAGACGGCGCTAGCGTTCGAACTCGATGGTGTGCGTCGACACGCCGGTGAGGAACAGCCGGGCCCGCTGGCCGGCGAGGCGGTCGGTGCCGCTCCCCGCCTCGAGGCCGGCGACCTGCGGATACCAGCCGCCGCCGCTGAGCACGCGGGTCGGGGCCGACCACGCCGCGGGATCGCCGAGCGTCGGCGCGAACGCCACATAGATCCCGTCCTGGCCGAACTGGTCGTCCTTGGCGCGGTTGAGCAGCATCACGTACTGCTCGAGATAGGTGTTCCAGTGAATCGACGGGCCCCAGAACACGTCGGCCGTCGACTGGCCGTCGTGGAAGGGCCGCGACGGCGCCACCAGCGGCGTACCGGCGGGGTAGCTCCACGTGCCGACCTCGGGCGACGCCTCGTCGACTGGCGTCCACTGCGCCGGCAGCCACGCGCCGTCGTTCCAGATCGTCACCTTGCCGGCCGGCGTGTCGCGGTCGGCCCACGCCAGCCGTGCCACCGCCACGCCCTGCTGGCTCGGCGAGCGCTGGTACTGGCTGAAGTAGAGGAACAGATCCTGCGCGTCGTGATCGAGCACTGCTGTGACGTCGCCGACCCCGCCGAGCACGAAGCGGTTGGCTGAGTCGCATGCCGCGGTGCCGGGCGGCGCGTCGAGGACGATGCCGAGGTCCTCCCAGGTGGTGCCGTGATCGGCGGAGCGCGCCAGTCCGATGCGCGGCAGCTGGCGTTCGGGCCGTCCGCAGTCGTCGGCCGGCCGTTCGTGGTGATAGAAGCCGTACCACCGGCCGTCGCTGTCGGGCACCACCGCCTCGAACCACACGCCGTGGCCCGGATGGGTCACGAAGACCGCATCGCCGGCGAGCTGCAGCGCGTCGACGGACGGACCGCGGGCGACGGTCGGCAGTCCGCCCCATGAGCTGAGTGCGGTGAGCACGGCCGTGGCGCCGTCGTCGAACCAGGCGAGCGGGTTGTTCGAGTCGACACGGCCGGGCAGCGCCAGGCGCGGCGCCGAGGTGACGCGCGCCGTCGGCACCGCCCGCTGACGGGCCGGCAAATCCACCGTCATGGCCGCCGCGCATGCAATCCATGTGGCCGTCGCGAGCCCGAACCTCATCCGCACCCGGCCAGTTTAGCGCGGAGTACAATCCGAGCGCTGCGCCGGGGACGACACCCTGACGCCACGAGGGGCGCGCCCGCGCTCCGGAGGAGCACGATGGCACGGATGAAAACCCTTGGATTGACGGTCGCGGCGGCGGCGTTCGGCGCCGCCACGGCGCTGGCCCAGACGCCGGCCGCCAAGCCGGCGGCACCGCCGGCGTCCACCGACAGCGCGACGCTCACCGCCCTCAAGCGCGGCGTCGTCGAGCACGTGGACGGCCTGGCCAAGCTGGCGCAGGAAGCGGTCGACTCGGTGTTCAGCTTCGGCGAGCTCGGCTTCCAGGAAGTCGAGACCTCGAAGTACCTGACCGGCGTGCTCGAGAAGAACGGCTTCAAGATCGAGCGCGGTCAGTCGGGCATTCCCACCGCCTGGGTGGCCACGTTCGGCAGCGGCAAGCCGGTGATCGCGCTCGGCTCCGACATCGACGGCATTCCGCAGGCCTCGCAGAAGCCGGGCGTCGCCTACCACGACCCGATCATCGAGGGCGCGCCGGGGCACGGCGAGGGGCACAACACCGGCATGCCGCTCAACATCGTCGCTGCCATCGCCGTGAAGCGGGTGATGGAGCGCGAGAAGCTGCCGGGCACGCTGATGCTGTGGCCGGGCGTGGCCGAGGAGCTGGTGGCGAGCAAGGCCTGGTTCGTCCGCGACGGCATGTTCAAGGACGTCGACATCACGCTTGTTCACGCACGTCGGCAACAACCTCGACGTGTCGTGGGGCGATGGCGGCGGCAACGGCCTGATCTCGGTCGAGTACACGTTCGAGGGCGAGACCGCACACAGCGCCGGCGCGCCGTGGCGCGGCCGCTCGGCGCTCGACGCCGTCGAGCTGATGAGCGTCGGCTGGAACTACCGGCGCGAACACCTGCGCCTGTCGCAGCGCTCCCACTCGGTCATCGTCAACGGCGGCGACCAGCCCAATGTCGTGCCGCGCAACGCCAGCATCTGGTTCTACTTCCGCGAGACCGACCAGCCGCACATCCAGGAGCTGTGGGACATCGGCAACAAGATGGCCGAGGGCGCCGCGCTGATGACCAACACCAAGTGGACCTCGCGGATTCTCGGCACCGCCTACCCGCGGCATTTCAACAAGCCGGTGGCCGAGACGATGTACGCCAACATCGTGAAGGTCGGGCTGCCGGAGTGGAGCGAGGCCGATCAGGCGCTGGCCAAGGGCCTGCAGAAGGAACTCGGCAACGCCACGCAGCTGGGGCTGGCCACCAAGGTATCGGACCTCGGCCAGCCGGTGAAGCCCGAGGACAACATGGGCGGCGGCTCGGACGACATCGGCGACATCTCGTGGAACGTGCCGACGGTGACGCTGCGCTACCCGGCCAACATCCCCGGGTTGCCCGGCCACAACTGGTCGAGCGCGATCGCCAGCGCGACGCCGATCGCCCACAAGGGCGTGGTCGCCGGCGCCAAGGTGCAGGCCATGACCATCCTCGACATCCTGACCAAGCCCGAGATCGTCACCCAGGCGTGGGCCTACTTCAACACCGTACAGACCAAGGACGTGAAGTACATCCCGTTCATCAAGCGGGACACGCCGGCGCCGACCTTCCTCAACACCACCATCCTGGCGAAATACCGCGAGGAGATGAAGAAGTACCTACTACGACCCCAGCAAGTACCCGACCTACCTCGATCAGCTCGGCATCGAGTACCCGACGGTGCGCACCGCGCCGGCGTCGCCGCGGCAGAACGAGCAGTAACGGCTGTGGGGCGGGCGCGGTGACGCGTCCGCCCCGTGGTAACGTGCGGCTCCCGTAGTTCCCCGGAGCCCACCACATGGTCCTGACCACCCCCGAGCTCGTCGCCGCCCTGCAGAACGACGTCCGCATCATTCTGCACCTGGCCGGCAAGCTCTCGGTCGCCGATCTCGGCTACCGTCCGACCGCGAAACAGCGCAGCGCACTCGAACTCCTGCAGTATCTGAGCTTCATGGGGCCGGAGCTCACCCGCGACGTCCTCGCCGGGCGGTTCGACGAGGTCGCTTGGACTGCCGCCGAGGCCGCTGCGGCGGCCCGCGACTTCGACCAGACGCTGGCCGTGATCGGCGCGCAGTCCGCCGAGTACGCGGCCGTGCTCGGGGCCGTGTCCGATGCCGACCTGCGGTCGGCGGTCACGCTCTTCGGCGCCACCAGTTCGCGCGGTGCCGCGCTGGTCACGTGGGTGCTCAACGGTGGCGCCGCCTATCGTACGCAGCTGTTCCTGTATCTCAAAGCCTGCGGCCACGGCGAATTGGGAACGATGAACCTGTGGGCCGGCGTCGACGAGCCGGCCGCCTGATCGCCCGCACCAGCGGCGCGACGCGTCAGGGGCGAGCGGCGCGGGCCAGCGCCAGGGAGTACATCCCGGCGTCGGTGCGCAGGCCGAGCGCCAGCTCCGCCCGCACGGTGTTCTCGCGCTGGATCGCGCAGGCGTCGGTCGGGCGCTCGTCCGGCTTCGGGTCGGCGCAGGCGCCCGAGACGTGGCCGGCCAGCAGGTAGGGCAGGGCGTGTCCGTAGATTTCGTGCGCGAGGATGCGGTCGAGGTCGGCGTGCAGATCGCGCGGCACCGACCGGCGGCGGTCGTGCGCGGTTTCGACCAGCGGCAGGTTGACCACCACCATCACCTGGCGGACGACGCCGCCCGGCTCCACCACCGGGGAGACCTCGGCCAGCACGTCGTGGTCGAAGGGCCGCTGCCGGCGCGGGTCGTCCGGATCCTGAACGACGACCTGGTCGGGGGTGAGCACCACCACGCGCAGTCCGAAGCCGCGAATCTGCGCGATCGCGTCGCGCCATGCGGCGCTGCCTTGCGTGAGGCGGTCGAGGCTGTTCCGAATGGCCGGGCTGGTGGCGACGACGGTCGGGCCGGGCCCAGGGACCCCGAGGGGATTCCCCGCGGACTCAGAAGCGGCGTCCGGGCGCACCAGCGCCGTCATCACGCCAGCCACGATCGCCACGCCCCGAAGGCCTGCCAACACCCTGATTCGCATGTCGGTGAAGTTACGGTAATGTTAAATCTGCGTTAACTCAAGCACTCTCTTTCTACTATCGGCCGGCGACCGCGAAAAAACAGGGCCGAGACGGCCCGTGGGGGCACGGCCGGGGAGCTACCATCGCCCCCCATGTCCGGGCGCTGAGTCGCGCCAGTCAACGACCAAGGAGCCTCGCCATGGTCACCAGCCCGGAACAGTCGAACGACGCCGCATCGCTCGAGGCGTTCGCTGCCAGCTATACGGCGGCGTGGTGCAGCCAGCACGCCGCGAGCGTGGCGGCGTTCTTCGCCGAGCGCGGCTCGCTGACCATCAACGGCGGCGCGCCGTCGGTAGGACGCGCGGCGATCACGACAGCGGCGCAGGGCTTCATGTCCGCGTTCCCGGACCTGGTCGTCGCGATGGACGGCCTCGAGGTCGGCGTCGATCACGCCGTCTACCGATGGACGCTCACGGGCACCAATGCGGGACCCGGTGGCAGCGGCCGGACGGTGCGCGTCAGCGGCTACGAGGAATGGCGGCTCGGGCCCGACGGCCTGATCGCCGAGTCCCAGGGACACTTCAACCAGGCCGACTACGACCGCCAGCTCGCACCAGCGTGAGGCCGTGTGGCCGCTAGACGCCGGTCTTGAGGTACTTCGACAGGCTGGCCAGCAGCCGGTCCACTTCGGCCGGGCTGTTGTAGAAGTGCGGCGACACCCGCAGGCCGGGCCGATCCTTGCCGCCGCGGGTCGTGACCCCGACCTTGTCGTTGGTGTAGAGCGCGTCGGCGAGCTTGCCGGCGTCCAGCGTGCCGGGCACGAACGACACGACGGCGGCACGGCGCTCGGGCACCGGCGACGTCCACACCGTGACGCCGGGGAGCTTGGCCAGGCCGTCCATCAGTTGCGTCGTCAACGCCCGGGCGCGGGCCTCGATGGCCGCCCGGCCGATGGTCGTCTGGAACTTCAGCGCCTCGTGGAACGCGATCATCGTCGCCTCGTCGCGCTGCCCGAAGCTCTCGAAGGTCTTCGAGAAGCCGACCGCGCCCGGATAGGCGCTGTAGACGCTCGGCCAGAGCGTCGCCTGCGCGCTCGCCTTGACGTAGAGCACGCCGCACTCGCGGGCGCCGCACGGCCACTTGTGCGCGCTGCCGGAATAGAAGTCGGGCTGGATGTCGGCCAGATTCACGTCGAGCAGGCCGAAGCTCTGGGCGCCGTCGAGCAGGAACCTGGCGCCGCGCGAGCGGGCCAGCGCCGCCAGTTCCTTGGCCGGCATCATGTCGCCGACGGTGCTGGACAGGTGGGTCACCGACATCACCTTGGTGCGCGGCGTGATCGCCTTGGCGAAGGCGTCGACGTAGTACTCGGCGCCGGGATGCGGGTTCTTCTGCGGCACCACCACCACTGAGAAGCCGAAGCGCTTCGCCTTCTCGCGCCACGCGGTGAGGTTGCTGGGGTGGTTGTCCTCGTGCAGCAGCACCTCGTCGCCGGCCTTGAGGTCCAGGCCGTTCGACACCATGTTGTTCGACTCGCTGGTGTTGCGCGTGATGATGATCTCTTCGGGCGTCACCCGCAGGAACGCCGCCAGCGCCTTGCGGGTGTTCTCTTTTTCAGGCATCAGCCGGGCGCGGTTGTTGGGCGACGGGTCGCCGTCGACGCTTCGGCTCTCGCGAGTCAGCACCTCGGCGACCGGCCGCGACGCCGGGCACAGGTTGGCGGCGTTCATCACCGCCAGGCCGGGCGGCATCACGAACTGGTCGCGGACGCCCTTCCAGAACACCTCGCCGTCTTCGGGGCCGCCGCTGAGCACGGGAGCGGCGCCGGCGGCCTTGGCCCAGGCCGGGTCCGCGAAGAGCGCGGCCGAGCCGCCGAGCGCGAACAGCCGGGCGAACGAACGGCGCGAGACGGCGGTGTGGCTGGTGGACATCACGATTCCTCCGGCCGGGCAGCGGCCCGGCAATCGGCGCGAGTATACCCGCCTTCGCGCCTGCGGCGCTTCGGCGGGCTTCGCCCGCCTTCGCGTGACTACACCCCGAGCCGGTAGATGGTGACGGCCCCCTGCACGTGCAGGATCGGCAGCTGCAGCCGCCGTTCGGTGACCAGCACCGTGAGCCCGTCGCGGCGGGCGAGGGCGAGGATCGCCGCCTCGTCGAGCGCGTCGAAGCCGGCCACCTGGTCGATGCGAGCGGCGACCCGGGCGGCAGCGGCCTTCGAGTACATCGCCATCGCGACGTCCTTGGTCTCCTCGAGGTAGACGTCGCGTTCGGCGCCGATTCTGACGGCGGTGCCGAACTTCCAGGCGTGCCCGGGGTCGGCCAGGACGAAGGCGTCGGAAGGGGTGTGCGCGGCCACCCACCCGAGGGCCGCGCCCCACTCGTCGTCGGGCAGGTCGAGCGCCAGCGTCGGCCGGCCGGGGCTTTCGAAGAAGCCGACGTAGACGCCGCGTGCCACGCTCGTGGCGAGCAGCACGATGGCCAGCGCCCGTGGCAGCCACCGGCGAGCCTGGCCGGCCGCTGGCGATTCGGCCACCCACCAGACGGCCATCAGCGTCGCCAGCAGCTCCACCGGCCAGAACACGCGCGAGGTCTGGAGCTGCACGGCGAGGGCGACGCCGCTGGCGATGAAGGGCAGCGACGCCAGGAACCCGGCGACGAGCAGCAGAGATCCGGCGACCACCCCGCGTTCGGCCGGCGTGGCCAGTCCGGCGCGGTGTCGCGCCGCGACGGCGCCGGTCAACAGCACCGGTCCCAGGAGGTTCAGCGTCCAGGTCGCGCCCGACCATTCAGTGGGGAAGGTGTAGTCCTTGGTGGCGACGAGGCCGCGCCACGGCGCGTCCATCACCGTGAGGTCGAAGAATCCGGAGCCGCGCCACCAGGCCAATCCGGCCGTCGCCACGATCACCGCGCCGGCGCCGGCGAGAGGCGCCCGCGCCGCCGGCGTGGTCACCACGATGGCGGTCGCGATGATCGCGACAAAGCAGGCCGCCGTCGTCGGATGGAGCGCGGCGCTGGCCGCCGCCAGCGCCAGTGCCCACCACGGCCGGCCGCGCAGCAGCAGCGCGACGCTGACCAGGCCGATGCCGCACACCAGCACGCGCGGGTGGAAGTAGCCCTCGAGCGTGTTCACGCCGGTCTTGGCGATGCGATGCCGCAGCGTGAGCGCGGCGATCCACGCCGCCATCGCCCACGGCGTCGCCAGCACCGAGCGGCCGAGCCACCAGGCGCCCGCGAAGAGCGCCGCCAGGGTGGTGACCTGCAGCGCGGCGAACCACGCCGGCAGCGGCACGCCGGTGGCGTGCACCAGCCCGGCGACCAGTTCGTCGAGCAGGAAGTAGCGGCCCTGCGCGCCGATCATCGCCCAGTCGCGCGGATAGAGCGACGGGTCGAGCTGGTGCCGGATGGCGGGGATGTAGAAGGCCTGGTCGGAGGCGCCGTAGCGGTAGCCGCCGGCGTTGACAGTGGCCAGCACCGCGAAGGCGAGGCCGGCGGCGGCGACCGCCGGCCAGCCGAGGCCGGATCAGAACGGCGATTCGTCGGCACTCGGCCCGTAGATCGACGGCACAGGCACGTCGAGCAGCCGCAGGTACACGCTCAACTGGCCGCGATGGTGCACGACGTGGTTCATCACGAACGAGCGCCAGCACGCGGCCTTGGGCATCGTGAAGAACGCCTTGGCGCCGCGCCGCAAGGTCCACGGCGCCATCATCTCGGCGTCGGTGCGGCCGACGAGTGCGGCCCGGCAGGCGGCGACCTCGCGGTCGAAGTGCGCCAGCAGCGCCTCGCGGGTCGCCAGCGGCTGGTAGTCCGGCGGGCGGGCCATCGTCTCGAGGTCGACCTCCGAGGCGCCGATCGTCATCCGGCCCCACAGCGCCAGTTGCCCGAGATGTTCCGACAGCGTGCCGAGCGGCATGCTCTTGGGATGGGGCGCCCAGGTCAGCTTGTCCTCGGGTATCCGTTCCAGCAGACGGCGCGTGGTGGCCATCTCGCGGTCGAACTCGGGCAGCAGGGTTTCGGCGATCGTCATACGGCGCGTGGTCCGGAGTGGAAGCCGACGGCTATGCTATCACCATGACTTCGGGTGATCCGGCGGCCGACGGCACCACGCACGTCGCCTTGCGGAACGGCCTGGACGTGACGATCCGTCCGATTCGCCCCGATGACGAAGCGTTGATCGCCACCTTCCACGCCGGCCTGTCACCGCGGTCGGTCTATCAGCGCTACTTCCACATCTCGACGCTCGAGCAGCGCACTACTCAGCAACGCCTTGCGCTCACCTGCCGCGTCGACGCCGCGCAGGGCGCGGCGCTGGTCGCCGAGCACGCGGCCGATGGCGGCGTCGAGGTCCTGGCGCTCGGCCGCATCCGCCGCACCGGCGAGCCGGGCGACGCCGAGATCGCCGTGCTCGTCGCCGATCGCGTGCACGGTCAGGGCCTGGGCACGGCGATGACCAGAGCGCTCATCGAGGCGGCGGATCGCCTGGCGGTGCGACGGCTGTACGGCGACATGTTCGCCGACAACGACGCGATGCGGGCGGTGGTGCGCCGGGTGGGCTTCGAGATCCGGACGACGCCGGGCGATGCGCGGGTCCTTCGCGCCGAGCGGATCGGCCCGGCGTCACGCGGTGTGGCGCGCTAGCGCTTCCACGCCTTCGCCGCGGCCTTCACCTGCCGGGCGATCTGGGTCTCGATCTGGGCCTCGATCTGCGTTTCGATCTGCGACTCGATCTGCGACTCGATCTGCGTTTCGATCCGATGCTCCAGATGCGCGTCCAGCGGCAGGTCCACCGCGATCGCCGTCGGATGATCGCCGAGCCAGTGTTCGATCTGCGCCTGGTTGTTGCGGCGGCGGACCGGGAGCGCGCCGCGCGCGACGTGGATGTCGCCCTGGAACGACTGCAGCTCGACGCGGGCGCTGCCGCCGCCGAGCGTGAAGTTGAAGCGTTTGTTGCCGTCGCGGTTGCTCATCCCGTCGGGCAGCGTCACCGGGAAGTCGCTGCTGAAGTCCCCGCCGAAGGTGCGGACGAACACCGTCGCGTTGGCCTGGGCGCCGAGGCTGACGCGGATGTCGCCGTTGTGCGTCGTCACCCGATAGAGGCCCTTGTCGGCAGTGGGCCCTTCGAAGCGCACGTCGCCGTTCACCGTCGATACTTCCAGGCTCGAGGCCTTGGATGCCGCCACCACCACGTCGCCGTTGGTGGTCTCGGCGATGATGTCGCCGCTCACCCCGCGCAGCTCGATCGAGTCGTTGACGGTGGTCGCCTGCACTTTGCCGGCGGCGTTCTCGACCAGGATCTCGCCTTCGATCGACCGCAGCGTCACCGCGCCGGTGCCGCCCTTCACGGTGATGTCACCGCCCACGGTCTCGACGTTGACCTCGGCGCCGGCGCCCTCGATGGTCGCCGCCAGATACGTGCCCGACAGGCTCACCGGCATCCAGCGCGGCACGGTGATCGTGTAGTCGATCAGCCCGGCGGGGCCGCGCGAACCCGACGCCGTGCGCGCCCGCACCCGCACCGCGTTATCGGCGGTCTGGACATCGATGCGCTCGCGCGCGCCGTGGGAGGCCTGGATCCGGACCGCGTCGCGATCCCAGGTGCGGATCGTCGCCTCGCCGGCCTGGCTCGAGAGCACGAGCTGGGTGCCGCGGGCGACGTCCACGGTCTGGTCGGTGCGCGGCGCTTCGGTTTCCGGGCCGCCCGGCCGCGCCTGGACCGGCGCCTGCGGCGACTGGGCATCGGCCGCGTCCTGCGGACTGGCGGCAGCGGAGGTGGCCGCGAGCAGCACGGCGGCCGACAGCAACGAGGGCAAGCGGCGGGACATGAGCATCAGACTCCTTCGGAGATCAGCGCGGCGCGCCGCAGCAGGTTCAGCTTGCGCTGGCGGGCGCTGGCCAGGTGCGCGTTCAGCAGCGCGTTGGCCGGATCGGTGTCGAGCGCCGTCCGCGCCTCGCGGATGGCGTCGTCGATCACCTGCAGGTTTCGTTCGAGCACCAGCACGGTGCGCGGGTTCAGCTGATCGCGCTGCTCGCGCAGCACGCGTTCGAGGTCGGCGACGGCGGCGTCGAACTGCGCGTCGGCGAAGCTCACCGTGGTGACCGCGCCGTCGGGCACGCCGCCCGGCTCGACCTGGGCCAGTACCGGGGCCGGACCGGCCTCGGGCGCCGGCGCCGCGGCCGGGACGCCGCGCCACAGCAGGCCGGCGGTGACCGCGGCGACCAGCGAGGCGGCGACGGCGAGCTCGACGACGCCCAGCGACCAGCGGCGCTGGTGCCATGGCAGTACTCGGGCGCCGCTGCCGATCGCGGGCGGATCGAGGCGCGCGGCGACACCGGCCCACAGGGCGGGTGAGGGCGCCGCCGTCTCGGCGCCCCAGCCGGCGGCGCGGCTGCGCAGCTGCTGCAGGTCGTCGACGACATCGCGACACGGCGGGCACGCCGCCAGGTGCGTCTCCACCGCGGCCCGCGCCGCCGGTTCGAGTTCGTCGTCCAGATAGGCCGAGAGGGCCTCGCCGGGATGGTCAGTCATGAGCGGGAACCGCCTGGGTGAGATGGCCGCGCAGCGTCATCCGCGCGCGGTGCAGCTGCGACTTGGAGGTGCCGATCGAGACGCCGAGCAGCGTGCCGATCTCTTCGTGTTTGTAGCCCTCGACGTCGTGCAGGACGAACACCGACCGGGCCCCCGGCGGCAGCCGATCCACCGCTGATTCGAGGTCGAGCCCGACGTCCCAGCCGCGCGCCGCCGAGGCCGGCGTGGCCATGCGGGTCAGGGCGTCGTCGCCGTCGGCCAGGAACCGGTCGCGCTGGGTGCCCAGCGTGCGAAAGCGCTCGATGATGACGTTGACGGCCATCCTGTGCAGCCAGGTGGCCAGCGACGACTCGCCGCGGAAGCTGCCGAGCTTCTGCCACGCCCGGACGAAGACGTCCTGGGTCAGCTCGTCGGCGCTGTCGGCGCCGGCCATGCGACGGGCGAGGGCGAGGATGCGAGGCACGTGGATGCGATAGAGGCGCTCGAAGGCCGCGGCGTCGCCCGCGACCGCGCGTGCGACATCGTCGGCCTCCGACTCGGGCCGGGAGTGAGTTGTGCTGTTCACACCGCGGTCCAGGCGCGTCGGCTCCGTTACCCCATTGGATGGCGGGACCTGCCGGAGGGTTGGAAGTGAGGGTCCGCCGCGCTAGGTCTTGGGCCGCGAGAAGTCCACCTTCGGGGCCTCGCGTGCCTCAGGGGGCGCCTCGAACAGCGGGTAGTCCTGGAACCGGAAGATGGCGTTGGTGACGTTGGCCGGGAACTGACGGCGGGAGGTGTTGTACTCCTGCACCCGCTCGTTGTAGCGCATGCGTTCGGTGGCGATGCGGTTCTCGGTGCCGGCGAGTTCATCGGTCAGCCGGGCGAAGATCTCGCTCGACTTGAGGTCCGGGTAGTTCTCGACCACCACCAGCAGGCGCGACAGCGCGCTCGACTGCTCGTTGGCGGCCTGGATCGTCTCCTGCGGGGTGCGCGCCCCGGCCAGCTTGGCGCGCGAGTCGGCGATGGCCTGGAACACATCCCGTTCCTGCTGGGCGAATCCCTGCGTCGTCGCGACCAGGTTCGGAATCAGGTCGTTGCGCCGTTTGAGCTGGTTCTCCACCTGCGCCCACTGGGTCTTCACGGCCTCTTCCTGGCTCACGAAGCGGTTGTACGAACAGCCGCTGGCCATCGTCGCCGCCACCACCATGCACGCCGCCGTCACTAGCTTCCGCATGAGTCCTCCCATGTCGTCGCCGCGGACGTCCGCCCGCGACTCACCACGACGCGCCGCCGCCCCCGCCGCCGCTGCGACCGCCGCCAAATCCGCCGAACCCGCCCGACGAGCCGCCCCAGGACGACCCGCCGCCCCAGGTGCCCCCATAGTAGCCGCCGCCCCACGACCCGACGCCCCCGCGCCAGCCGCGCCCCCGCCGCCGGCCGCGCCGGTTGATGAGCGGCAGCACCACGAACAGCACGATGAACAGCACGACGATCCAGTCGAGCGACACCGGATCGCGGGTCGGCTCGGGCGGCGCCGTCACCCGGACGCCGGTCACGGTCACGTTGCGGTCGGCGGCGATTCGCTCGACGAGCCGCGACGTCCCGGCCAGCAAGCCCTGGCCGTACTGGCCCTGCCGGAAGTACGGCGTCATCACCTGGCGGCTGGTCTCGCCGGCGAAGCCGTCGGTGACGATGCCTTCCAGGTCGTAACCGACTTCGACCCACACCTGGCGGTCGTCCACCGCCAGCAGCACGAGCAGGCCGTTGTCCTTGCCCTTCTGGCCGATGCCGCGGCCGCCGTTCTCGAACATCCTGGTGGCGTAGCTCTGGACGTCGCCCCACGGCTGGAATGTCTTGACGGTGGCGACCACCACGGTGTCGCCGCTGGCGGCGAGCAGCGCGCGGCTGAGCGCGTCGATCGCCCGCGCCGATTCGGCGTCGATCACCGCGGCGAAGTCGTTCACCGGCGCGGTCAGTTCGGGCGGCGCCGGCTGGGCCGCGGCCGGAACGGCCAGCGCCACGAGGCCGGCGACCAGCATGGCGCGAAGGGCCGCGCGGCCGCGCCCCAGCCGGCCGCCCGCGATCGTCGGCAGCCTCACCATTCATCCACGCGCCGCGCCAGGTGTTCGACGGCGGCGAGATAGCCCGGGAACAGCCGCACGGTGTCGACACCGCTCCCGTCGGGTGCGTTGGCCACGTGCAGTACGTCGGACACGGTGCGCGGGTCGAGACTCAGGCGCTCGGCGGCCCACGCCGCCAGGTCGCGGCCGCTGATGCGGTGGCCGTCGAGCCGGGCGAGCAGGCCGACCAGCGCCCGGAACTCCGGCGCCGAGTCGGCGACCAGCGCTGCCACGGCCCGGCCGTCGCCGCCGGCCTCCATGTAGTCCTCGCGCAGGTGCAGCAGCAGCGAGCGGGTCTGGCTCTCACACGCCCGGCGCAGGTCGGCCATCGCCACCGCCAGGCCGGCGAACGGGTCGTCGCCGAGCAGCGTCTCGTGGCTGTCGATGATCTCGCCGAACTCGACCGGGAACGCGTCGAGCGAGCGGGCGAACTCGCGCCGGGTCAGCACCACCGGCGTCGCCGCGCCAGCCCGCTGCCAGCGCGCCGCGCGGCCGGCGCAGGCGGTCAGGTCGGTGAGCTCCAGCGACTGGACGATGGCGACGCTGGGCCGCGGAGTGTGGGTGGGAGCGTAGACGACGAAGGCCTCGAGGCGCGCTCCGAAGATCGCCTGCAGGTCCGCGAGCACCACCTGAGCCGGCGTCGACGCACCGCTGGACATGAAGCCAGTCTACACGCTCCCCCGACGCCGCCGCGGCGCCCTCACTTGTCCGACATGGTCTTGCGCGGGAACACGTCGACGGTGTCGCCGATGACGATCGTCATTAGGCAGCTCCGCATATGGCGCGCCCGCACCGTAGCGTCGGCCGCGGCCGGGCGTCAAGCGGACGATACAATCAAGGCGCGATGCGGCTTCGACAACTGAACATCGGGTGCTTCGGCGGCGGCACCGGCCTGCCCAGCCTGCTCGGCGGCCTGAAGCGCAACCCGTGGCTGCGGCTGAACGCCGTCGTCACCACCTTCGACAGCGGCGGCAGCTCCGGTCAGTTGCGCGACGAACTCGGCGTCCTGCCGCCCGGCGACGTGCTGCGCTGCGCGCTGGCGCTGGCCCGCAACGAGGGCGAGGCCCGGCGGGTGCTGCTGTCGCGGCTGCCGACGCTCTTCGAGCACCAGAAGCTGGGCGGCCACACCGGCGGCAACCTGCTGCTGTCGATGATGGAGCAGTACAGCGGCGACTTCCTGGCCGCCATCGACGGCCTGCGCGCCCTGCTCGGGTGCTCGGGCCGGGTCTGGCCGGTGAGCGTGACCCGCGCGTCGCTGTGCGCCGAGCACGCCGACGGCCGGGTGACCCGCGGCGAGGTCGAGGTCGACGCCTGGCTCGACACCGGTCACGCCATCCAGCGGATCTGGCTCGAGCCGCCGGCGGCGATCCATCCGGCGGTGGCCGGCGCGGTGCGCAGCTTCGACGCGGTGATCATCGGTCCAGGCAGCTTCTTCACCAGCCTCATGCCGACGCTGCTGGTCGACGGCGTCCGCGAGGCCCTGCGTGAGATGCCGGGGCCGATCATCTTCGTCAGCAACCTGTTGACCGAAGGGCTCGGCATGCGCGGCTTCACCGCCGCCGACGCGGTGGTCTGGGTCGAGAAGACGATTGAGCGTCCGGTCGACATCGTCGTCTTCAACACCGCGAAGCTGCCGCCAGCCCTGCTCGGCAGCTACGCGCAGGAGCAGAAAGAGCCGCTCGAGCTCGGCGCGCTGCCGACTCACACGATGCTGGTCGAGGCGGCGTTGTGGACCCGCCAGATCGCCCGCCACGATCGCCGGCGCCTGTCGCACGCCATCTGGAGCGTGCTCAGCCGGCGGGTCCTCTACTGAGCTACTGCGACTTGCCGCGGGCCGTGATCGGCCACACCACCTCGACCCGGTCCTTGCGGATGCCGTACATCTGGTCGTAGAGGTTCACCACCGGATCGCAGTGTGGGACGATCATCTCGAGCCGGTCGCCGATGCGGTACGACTTCGCGGCGGTGCTGAACGTGATGACGCCGAACTCGTCCGAGCCGGCGTTGTAGTCCATCCCCGGTTCGCCGACCACGCCCGCCCGCGGCGTGTTCAGGGTGAGCGCCTTGGCGCCGGCATCGGTGGTGAGGCGGCCGGCGAAACGGTTGTTGAGAATCGTGCCGAGCACGGTGAGCGACGACCGGAAGTCCTTGTAGACGGGGTCGCCGTCCTCGCTGCCGATGGCGAGGTACTGCATGTCCATGAACAGATAGCTGCCGACCTGGACATCGGTGAACCCCGGCACGTGGTGCTGAAGGTTGTAGGTGCCGGTGCCGCCGCCGCTGAAGATCTCGGTCGTCAGTCCGCTCTTCTGCATTGCCGCGAAGGCCGCGGCGTTGGCGGCGATGTTGTCGAGCGTCTTCGCCTTCCGGGTCGCAAAACCAGTGATGTGCTGGGCGCCGCCGTCGTACGAGAGCAGGCCGCGCAGCCGCAGGTTGGGCAGCCGGTCGATCGTCTGGGCCAGCGCCAGCGCGTCACCGGCCGGGATGCCGCTGCGGGTGCCGACCGCGACGTCGACGACGACGCTCGCGGTGAGGCCGGCGGCCCTGGCCGCATCCGACAGGTCCCGGGCGTTGCCTGGCTCGTCCACTGCGTGGATGAATTCCGGCGAGCGGCGGCTGAGGGCCAGGGCCCGCTGGATCTTGCTCTTCGACGGGTTGCTCGTCGTCATGCAGATCCGGTCGAGGCCGGCCGCCATCAGCACTTCGGCTTCGCTGACCTTGGCGGTGCAGATGCCGAGGGCGCCGGCGGCCATCTGCAGCTTGGCGATGGCCGCGGTCTTGTGCGTCTTGGCATGCGGCCGCGCGCCCAGGCCGAAACCCTTCAGCCGGGACTGCATCGTCTGGATGTTCGATTCGAGGGCGTCGAGATCGACACAGAGCGCCGGTGTGTCGAGGTCCCACTTCGACATCCCGACGCCGTTCTCGACCGCCGCGGTCACCTCGGCGGGGGTGTAGCCGCTGGCGCCCGAGGGGATCCAGACGTGAGCCGCGGCGGCGGCGCCGACGAAGGCACGGCGGGTGAGTGGCGTGGACACCGGGCGGGTCATCGGGTACCTCCAGTCGGTTTCTTCCTGGCGCGGCTCGACCTCACGGGCGCCGGCGGATCGGCGTGGCGGTCGGCCCGCAGTTCGAGAGCGGTGGCAATGATGCGCTGGAACAGCTTGCCGGTGTCGCCGGTCTTCGCCGGCGGGTTGCTGTGCCAGATCTCCGGGGTGTCGGCGGCGAGGATGTCGGCGAAGTCGGCGTCGGGGGTCTTGACGCTGAGCGGCGCGAACTCGGCGATGGCGATCGGCCCGGCCCACTCGTCGCGATGCTTGATGAGCAGCCAGCTCGGCTTGCTGCTGTCGCCGTAGCCGCGCGTGCGCACCAGCGCCCACGAGCCCTTCAGCTTGTAGCCTTCGAGGCGGAACTTCAGGTCGCCCTTCTTCAAGGCAGCATCGACGTCCGGCGACTCGGGCACCCACGTCCCGCGGTCCCAGAGCATCACGACGCCGGCGCCGTAGCCTTCGGGGATCACGCCCTCGAACGAGCCGTAGTCGAACGGATGATCCTCGGTCTGCATCGCCAGCCGCTTGTCACGCGGGTCGATCGACGGCCCCTTGGGGACCGCCCACGACAGCAGCACCCCGCCGTGCTCGAGCCGCAGGTCGTAGTGGAGGTGGCTGGCCAGGTGCTTCTGGACGCAGAAGTAGCGCGAGCCCTCCGCGGTGCGCCCCTGCCCGTCGCCCGAGGGCTCGGGCGTCTTCGCGAAGTCGCGTTTCTTGCGGTATTCGTCGAGCGGCATGGGCGGGACCGGCTGAGGCGAAGGATACAATACCCGCGCCTATGGCCCACGCGCCTTCGACGGACACCGCATTCTTCGGTCACCCGCGTGGCCTCTCCACGCTCTTCTTCACCGAGATGTGGGAGCGGTTCAGCTTCTACGGGATGCGCGCGCTGCTCCTGTTGTACGTCACCGCGCCGCTGGCCGCCGGCGGGCTCGGGTTCTCGGCGTCGGAAGGCGGCGCCATCTACGCGCTCTATACATCGATGGCCTACATGGCGGCGTTGCCCGGAGGCTGGGTCGCCGACCGGCTGATCGGGCCGCGCCGGGCGGTGCTCTGGGGCGGGGTCATCATCGCCGCCGGCCACTTCACGGCGGCGATTCCGTCGCTGCCGACGTTCTATCTGGGCCTCACGATGATCGTCGTCGGCACGGGGCTGCTCAAGGGCAACGTCAGCGTCATCGTCGGGCAGATCTACACGCCGGAGGATCAGCGCCGCGACGCCGGCTTCTCCATCTTCTACATGGGGATCAACCTCGGGGCGTTCCTGGCGCCGCTGGTCTGCGGCTACCTGGGCCAACGGGTCAGCTGGCACACCGGCTTCGCCGCCGCCGGCGTCGGCATGACGTTGGGGGTGATCCAGTACACCCTCACGGCGAAGTCGCTGCTCGGCGATGCCGGTCTCCATCCAGCGGCGTCCCCGGCCGAGACCGCGGTGGCCTGGCGCCAGGCCCGGCTGTGGGGCGGAGTGGCCCTCGCCGCGTTCCTCGTCATCGCCCTCGGCGGCTACACCGGCGCGCTGCCGATCACGGCGGTCGCGGTCGCCGACGTCGGCGGCGCGTTGCTGCTGCTCAGCACGGTGGCCTTCTTCGGCTGGTTGTTCTTCGCCGGCGACTGGACCCGCGGCGAGCGGCGCCGGCTCTACGTCATCGCCGTGCTGTTCTTCGCGTCGGCGCTGTTCTGGTCGGTGTTCGAACAGGCGGGATCGACGTTGAATCTGTTCGCCGACCGCAACACCCGCACCGAGGTCTTCGGCCTGGCGTTCCCGAGCAGCTGGTTCCAGAGCGTGAACTCGTTCTTCATCTTCACGCTCGCCCCGGTGTTCGCGTGGCTGTGGCTCCGGCTCGCCGCCCGCGGCCAGGAGCCGACCAGCCCCGGGAAGTTCGTCTGGGGTCTGGTGCTGGTCGGACTGGGCTTCGTCGTGCTGGTCGGGCCGGCGCGGGCCGCCGAGGCCGGGACGCTGGCCAGCCCGCTGTGGCTCATCCTCACCTACCTGCTGCACACGATGGGCGAGCTGTCGCTGTCGCCGGTGGGCCTGAGCGCGATGACCCGGCTGGCACCGGCGAGGATCGGCGGACTGGTCATGGGGGTGTGGTTCCTCGGCACCTCGGTCGGCAACTTCATCGGCGGCCGTGTCGCCGGACTGTACGAGTCGATGGCACTGCCGACGTTGTTCGGCGCGGTCGGCGCGTTCGCCATCGTATCCGGGCTGATCCTGGCGGTGTTCGTCAAGCCGATGAGCCGGCTCACCGACGCGGAGCCGGCCGGGAAGGCCTAGGCCGGGCTCTGGTTCTCCTCCTCTCGACCTACGAGCTCGGCCGCCAGCCGTTCGGCCTGGCGTCGCCGGCGGCGTGGTTGCGCGATGCCGGGCTCGAGGTGCGGACCGCGGATCTGTCGGTCGAGCGCATGACGCTCGCCGCATTGGACGGGGTCGCTCTTGTCGCCGTCCACCTCCCGATGCACACCGCGACCCGCCTGGCGCTGCCGGTGATCGCCGCGATCCGCCGGCAGCGGCCGGAGGTGCCGATCGCGGCCTACGGTTTGTACGGGCCGCTCAATCGGGCGCAACTCGAAGCCGTCGGCGTCACCGCGGTGTTCGGTCCCGAGGCGGAAGCGGATCTGGTGGCGCTGGCGACCGCCACGCTCCGCGGTGACGCGCCGCCGGCGGCCGCGACCGCCCTGCCGCGGCTGGCGTTTCGCGTCCCCGATCGCGCCGGGCTGCCGGCGCTCGAGCGTTACGCGAAGCTGCAACGCCCCGACGGACGCCTGGCGGTCGTCGGCGCCACCGAGGCGACGCGCGGCTGCAAGCACCGCTGCCGGCACTGCCCGATCGTGCCGGTCTACGACGGGCAGTTCCGCGTCGTGCCGGTCGAGGTCGTGCTGGCCGACATCCGCGCCCAGGTCGCGGCCGGCGCCGAGCACATCACCTTCGGCGACCCCGATTTCTTCAACGGCCCCACCCATGCCCGCCGCCTGGTCGAGGCGCTGCACGCGGAATGGCCCGCGCTCACCTACGACGCGACGATCAAGGTCGAGCATCTGCGCGGCCACGATGCGTTGCTGCCGGTGCTGCGCGACACCGGCTGCGCGTTCGTGACGACGGCGGTCGAGTCGCTCGACGACGCGGTGCTCCTGCGCCTCGAGAAGGGCCATACCCGCGCCGACGTCGACGTCGTGGCCGCCCGGTGTCGCGAGCTCGGGCTGGCGCTGTCGCCGACCTTCATCGCCTTCACGCCGTGGACGACGCTGGAGGGCTTCGCCCGATTCCTCGACGACCTGGCGGCACTGGATCTCGTGGCACACGTGGCGCCGGTGCAGCTGACGCTGCGCCTGCTCGTGACGTGGCAGTCGCGGCTGCTCGAGCTCGACGACATCAGGGCGCTGGTCGGCGCATTCGATCCGGCGACGCTGACCTACCCGTGGCGCCACCCCGATCCCGCGGTCGATGCCCTGCAGCGCGAGGTGATGCAGCTGGTCGGCGTGCGGGCCACCGCGCCGCGCGGCGTGCTGTTCGCGGCGATCCGGCGGCTGGCCGACGCGGCGCTGGGACGGGCTCCCGGCGCCGACGTCCCGCTGGTGGCCCGCGCCGCCATTCCGTATCTCACCGAGCCCTGGTACTGTTGAGCGGAACCGACGGGAGAGCAGGTGGCTCTCCTCTAGTGCAGGGACCAGGGACCAGGGACCGGGGACCAGGAATGGCCGCGAACGAGCCGCGTCGCGTGCTGCTGTGCGCGACGACGACGGGCTATCAGACCCGCAGCTTCGACGACGCCGCGGCGGCGCTCGGCATCGAACTCGTGCTGGCCACCGACCGCTGCGATCACCTCGACGACCCGTGGCGCGATCGCGCCATTCCCGTGCGGTTCCACGACGAGGCGGCGTCGTGCGCGGCGGTGCTCGACCGTCTCGACACCCGCCGACTCGATGGGGTGATCGCGGTGGGCGATCGGCCGGTGGTGCTGGCGGCGCTCGTCGCGGAACGCCTGGGCCTGCCGTGGCACGAGGTGGAGGGGGCGCGGGCCAGCCGCGACAAGCGGCTCTTCAAGACGCGTCTGCGCGACGCCGGGCTGCCGGTCCCGTGGTCGCGGGTGGTGCCGCTCGACCCGCCCGCGGCGCTGCTGGCCGACGTGCCGTGGCCGTGCGTGGTGAAGCCGCTGGTCCTGTCGGGCAGCCGCGGTGTGATTCGCGCCGACGGCCCGGCCGGGCTGGCCGCCGCCATCGAGCGCATCGGCCGCATCCTGCGGGCGCCCGACGTCGTGGCGCTGCGCGATCCGGCGGCCGACCTCCTGCAGATCGAGGCGTTCGTGCCCGGCTTCGAGGTGGCGCTCGAGGGCGTGATCGACCACGGCGCGCTGCATCCGCTGGCGCTCTTCGACAAGCCGGATCCGCTCGACGGCCCGTACTTCGAAGAGACCCTCTACGTGACCCCGACCGCGCGGGCCGAGGCCGTGCAGATGGCGGTCGTCGCCGCCGTGACGCAGGCGGCCGCCGCGGCCGGTCTGCGCCACGGGCCGATCCATGCCGAGTGCCGGGTCAACGACGCCGGCGTGGTGGTGCTCGAAGTCGCGGCGCGGCCGATCGGCGGGCTGTGCGCGCGGGCCCTGCGGTTCGACGGGCCACGCGGTGAACGGGCTTCGCTCGAGGCGGTGCTGCTGGCGGCGGCGGTGGGGGACTCGCTCACCGGCTGGCGGCGGATGGCGGAAGCGTCGGGCGTGTTGATGGTGCCGATTCCCCGCACCGGTATCCTGCGCGACGTCACCGGCGTCGACCAGGCGCGGCGGGAGCCGCACGTCGACGAGGTCGTCATCAGCGCCAAGCCGGGGCAGCGCCTCGAGGCGCTACCCGAGGGATCGACCTACCTGGGATTCGTGTTCGCGTCCGCGCCGGACGGCGCGGCGGTGGAAAGGGCGCTGCGCCAGGCACAGGCGCGGCTCGACGTGGCCATCGACGCGGCGATTCCGGTGAATCCCCGCTGACCGCCGGCGGCTACTTCGACTGTGGCGGGACGTAGCCGGGCGGCAGCGCCGCGCCGGTGCCGAAGAAGAACTCCTCCATCTGCTTGAGGATGAGTTCCTGGCCTTCCTTCTGCCACGGCATCACGCGGTACTCGTTGAGGATCATCTTCTGACGTTCCTCCCAGAGCTTCCACGCTTTGGCCGACACCTGGTCGTAGATCCGCTGGCCGACCTCGCCGGGCCACGGCGGCGCCGGCAGACCGGGCAGCTCTTCCTGGAGCTTCACGCACATGACCAGGCGTGGGGCGGGAGGCGTCGTGCTCATGGCCGTCGATTGTACCAGTCCGGCGCGTCCGCGCCCGTCGTATCATCGCGGTTCGGCCCGTCGTGACCCCCGAAGAACGTCATCGCGTCTGTTGGTACAGCCGTCGTACGGCCACGGTCCCGGCCGACGTGGGTCTTCACACCATCATCGACGGCCAGCTCGTCTACTGCGCCCACCCGATGCTGTGGCCGATCGTCGGGTACGAGTTCGACGTCAGCAACTGCGCCGAGTGCGACTACTTCCGTCAGGCTCGCGCGGTCCCCATTCGGCACTCCTGAGGGGGCCGCTGGCCCAGCTGCCCGGTCGACCCATCACTCGTCACACTGTGATGTGTTTCAATACTCAACAATGGCAATGCGTATGGTTTTAGACGGCTGGCCGAGTTGTCAGCGGATGTGATCGGCGCGCATGACCAATGTTTTCATCGACATAGGGCCGATCGCCAGGTCCGGTCCAGCTGGTACGCACACTGCACAGATGAGCAGTAGCCAAGCGAGGTGCTCCAGTGAACGACAGACCCAAGGCTCGTCGAGGTTTCGCATCCATGTCCCCGGAGAAGCAGCGTGAGATCGCCAGCAAGGGCGGCCGCGCGGCCCACGCCAAAGGCACCGCCCACGAGTGGTCCTCGGGAGAAGCGCGTGACGCCGGCCGCAAAGGCGGCATGGTGAGCCGCGGCGGGCGCGGCAAATTGCCGCAGTCGAGCGAAGCCGCCTAACCGCGACGGCGCCGCTTCAGTTGACGCGCGCGGATCCCCGCCGCGCGCCGTGCGTGGACGCTCTCACCGCGACGTCCACCCGCGCGTCGTTGAAGCACGCGCCGCCGCCGAGGTCGGTCAGGGTGTCGGGCACCAGGGCGTTCGAGGTGAGGCGGTTGCCGGTATGGCGCCGCCACACGCCCTTCGGAAACGACACCGTCCCGGGCCGCACCAGCGGCGTGATCTTCACGCCGCACTCCATCTCGCCGAGGGCGTTGAACACCCGCACGTCGTCACCATCGCTGATCCCTCGTGGTGAGGCGTCGTCGGGGTGCATCTCCAGCAGCACGCGCGGGCGATCCAGTTCGCCCAGGGTCGAACTCACGCTGCGATCCGAGGCCGGAGAGATGAGCGCCAGTGGAAACTCCGCCGTGCCCGGGTCGGCGACGTAGGCATAGAGTCCGAGCGGCGCGTCGGCGGCGATCGCCTCGGGCCACAGCGCCACCTTGCGATCCGGGGTCAGCGGAAAGACATCGACGAACTGCACCGGCCGTCCGTCGAAGGGTGCCGTCGCCACGCCGTGCTCCTGGATCTGCGCGCCGATCGCCGCTGGCAGCCCGCCCATCACGCCCAGCATCTGCTCCAGTTCATCGACGGGATCGGCGTCGTTGGCCAGGCCGAGCCGCGTCGCAAGATCGTGGAACACGTCGGCATTCGGCCGCGCTTCGGCGACCGGCTCGATCACCGGCCGGGTCAGCTGCAGGTTGAGCGGGCCGTAACTCTTGGCGAAGTCGTAGTGCTCGAGGAACGTCGTTGCCGGCAGCACGACGTCGGCGTAGGCGGCGGTGTCGGTGAGCACCTGATCGAAGACCACGGTGAACAGGTCCTCACGCGCCAGGCCGGCCAGCACCCGCTGCTGATCGGGCAAGGTCACCGCCGGGTTGCAGTTGTAGACGAACAGTCCCTGAATCGGTGTGCCCGACGGCTCGAGCAGTTCGCGGCCGACGCGGTTCATGTTGACGACGCGCGTCTGCGGTTCGGCGTCGTGCAGCCAGGTGCGGTTGATGCCCCACGACGCGGAGTTGCTCATCGAGTATCCGCCCCCGCGCACCCCGAACTTGCCGCCCACGGCGGGCAATGCCAGCACGGCCAGCGCGGCGTTGCCGCCGTTGCGGTTCCGCTCGAGGCCCCACCCGCACTTGACCAGCGCCGGCTGGCTCGTGGCGTACAGCCGTGCCAACTGCTCGATGTCGGCGGCGCGCAGGCCGCTCACCTCGGCGGCCCGTCCGAAGGTCCACGGCAGCGCCCGTTCGCGCAGTCGCTCGGCGCCGGTGGTGTGTGCGGCGAGAAAAGCAGCATCGGCGGCGCCACTCTCGAACAGATGTCGATGGAGCGCCAGGGCGACGACGACGTCGGTGCCGGGCCGGATCGCCAGGTGCAGATCGGCCTGGCGGGCAATCGCGGTCGCCCGCGGATCGACGACCACGATGGTCGCGCCGCGCTGGCGAGCCTCCTTGAGGTACGGCATCAGATGGATGCCCGACACCGCCGGGTTCACGCCCCACAGCAGGATCAGCCGCGCCTCGGCGTAGTCCTGGTAGACCACCGACGCCATCTTGCCGTAGAGGGCGTGGTTGGCGGCGCCCGTCGGCGCCGCGCACACCGTGCGCGCCAGCCGCGCCGCCCCGAGGCGCCGGAACAGCATCGCGTCGGCGGCATCCTGGGTGAGAAAGCCGTTCGACCCGCCGTAACAGAGCGGCAGGATCGCCTCGCCGCTGGCCGCGTCGCGGATGGCGGTGAAGCGCTCGGCGATGCGATCCAGGGCGTCGCTCCAGCTCACGCGCTGGAACCGCGCCTCGCCCTTGGCGCCGACGCGTATGGCCGGGAAATGGAGCCGGTCGTCGCCGTAGACACGACGGTCGAACCGTCGCACTTTGGCGCAAATGTAGCCGCCCGTCACCGGATTGGCCTGGCCTCCGTCGATGGTGGTGATGCGGCCGCCGCGTACCGTGACGGTCAGTGAACAGGCGTCCGGACAATCCAGCGGACACGCGGTGTGAACGGTGGATTCCGGCGGCGCGATGGCAGGGCGGATGGCCATGGGCCATCTTACCGCGCCGCTGTGGAGCAGGCGGCGCGGGCGACTACGGCGCTGGCGTACGGGCGCGGACGCGGGCGCCGTCGGCGAGTTCGCGCAGCACCTGGAACGGTCCCGCGACGACAGTGGCGCCCTCTGGCACTCCCGACACCTCGATGGCGAGGCCGCCGATGATGCCCGTGGTCACCGGCGTGAAGCGCGCGACGCCGTCGGACACGACATGGACGCCGACGGCGTCACCGCGCTGCACCACCGCCTGGAGCGGCACGGTCAGCACCTGCTCGCGTTCGGCGACCAGGATCTCGGCGTCGCAGGTCAGGCCCGGACGCAGCATCGCGACGTCGCCGTCGAGCCGCACCCTGACCCGGAACTCGCGGGCCGCCGCCTGCGCGCCGACCTGCGGCAGGGCACTGGCGCCGATCTCGACGACGCGCCCTGGAAAGGTGCGGCCGCCAGCGGCCTCGAGCGACACGGTGGCGCGGTTGTCGAGGGCGAGCCGCAGCACGTCGGCCTCCGCCACCTTCACTTCGGCGTTCACGGCGCTGAGATCCGACACGGTCATGAGGATCGTGCCCGGCTGATTCTGGATGCCGATCACGACCATCTCACCAGCTTCGACGTCCAGGCGGGTGACGACGCCGTCGATCGGCGAGGTGATCTCGGTCTTGTCGAGCTGATCGCGGGCGCGGGTGCGATCGGCGCGGCCCTGCGCCACACGCCGGTCGGCGGCGTCGCCGGCCTGCTCGGCGCGGGCGACGGCAGCGGTCGCGGCGGCCACCTGCGCCGCGGCGCTGTCGGCGGCAGCGATCGCAGCATCGAGGTCCGACTGTGGGATGAGCCCGGCCGAGCGCAGGTCGTCAGCCCGCGTCCGCGCCTTCTGGGCCTCGGTCGCCCGGGCGCGGGCAGCGTCGAGATCGGCCCGGGCCTGCTGCACCTGGTCCCGCACGCCACGGGCATCGGCCTCGAGGGCGGCGAGGCCTTCGCTGGCCGCGCTGGCCGAACTGGCGGCCTGCACCCGATCGATGCGGGCCAGCACCTGGCCGACGCGAACGCGGTCGCCTTCCTTCACGCGCAGTTCATCCAGCCGGCCCATCGCGCTCGAGCCGATGTCCGCGTAGCGGGTGGCGACGATCTCGCCCGACGCGGTGACGAAGGATTGCAGCCGGGCCACGCGGGCCACCGCGGCGAGGTCGACCTCGCGCGCCTCGGGTCCGCGCGGACGGAACCAGACGGCCGCGATCACGAGCAGACCGACAGCGACCAGGAGGAGGCGGCGAGGGGTCATGCGGGCGAGGAGACGAAGACCTGCGAGGCCAAGTGTATGCTCAGACGCATTCCACCGTCCCGACGTCCCCGGTGCGACGGGTGGGGGCGGGGCGGCCCGTTCCGGCGTCCAACTCGTGTCCCCAATGCCCGCGGCTTCCGCCCTCCACGCGATCTCCGACGCCGTCGGCCAGGGCGTGGCGGCCGCGACCGCTCATCGTCTGCGTACGACGCTGGGGGCACTGGCAATCGCCGCCGCCGTCGCCACCATCGTCGTCGTGGTCGCGGCGCTCGACGGCGTGGCCCGCTATGCGCGCACGACGACTGCCCGGGCGTTCGGCTCGGACACGTTCCTCATCGCCCAGGTGGCCTCACCCGGCCGGATCTCGCGCCGCGAGCTGCAGGCCCAGCTGCAGCGCAATCCGCCGATCCGGCGCAGCGAGCTGCGCCAGCTCGAACGTCTTGCCGGCGGGCTGGTGGACTACGCGCCCAACGCACAGACCACCGCCGAGGTGTCGGCGGGGGGACGGACGTTCGAGAACGGCGCCATCACCGGGACGACCTCGTCGCTGGCCGACCTGCGTGACCTGGCGATCATCCGCGGCCGTTTTCTGACCGCCGACGAGGACCGTTCAGGCGCGCCGGTGGCGGTGATCGGCGCCGATGTCGCCGCCGAGCTGTTCCCGGCCGTCGACCCGCTCGGCCGGGCGATTCGTGTCGCCGGCCGCCGGTTCGAGGTGATCGGCCTGCAGGACCGGCTGGGCAACTCCGGCGGCGCCTCGCTCGATCGCTATGTGTGGCTGCCGCTCAGTGCCTACGAGCGGGCGTTCGGCGCTCCGCGCAGCCTGCAGATCTTCGCCCGCACCGCCGCTGGGCGGCCATCGGTCGACGGCGAGGACCGGGCCCGCATCTCGCTGCGGGCGGCCCGCGGCCTGGCGCCCGCGACACCCGACAGCTTCGACCTGCTGACGCCGGATGCGGCGCGCGACTTCGTCCTCAACCTGTCGCAGCGGATCGGCGCCGCCGCGGCGCCGATTTCCGCGATGGCGCTGCTGGCGGCGATCGTCGTCGTCACCAACACCGTGCTGGTGTCGGTCACCACCCGCACGCGGGAGATCGGCGTCCGCCGCGCGCTGGGAGCGACTCGCGGGCAGATCCAGCGCGAGGTACTGGCCGAAGCCGTGGTCGTGGCGGTGGTCGGCGGCGTGGCCGGCGCGGCGATCTCCGCGGCCGTCGTCGCGCTGCTCGCGGCCCGGCTCGGCGTGCCGATCGAGGTACGCATGACCACCCTGGCGCTGGGCGTGACGGCGGCCGCGGCCAGCGGGATGCTCGCCGGCTGGTATCCGGCCCGCCGGGCGACGCGGCTGGACGTCATCGCCGCGCTGAGGTCCGAATGACGGCGCCCCGGCCGCGCCTGTCGACCTCGATCGCCGAGGCCGCCCGCCTCGCCTGGGAGTCGCTGCGTTCGCAGCCGGCGCGATCGGCACTGGCGATTGGCGGCGTCGTCATCGGCATCGTCACGGTGGTGCTGGTGGCGTCGGTGCTGGTCGGGCTGCGCAACAGCGTCGCGCAGCTGTTCCGCGAACTCGGCACCGACAACATCTTCGCCTTCCACCGCAACGGCGATCCCTACACGCCGGCGTCCGATCGCGACGCGCTGCGGCGGCCGCTGTCGCCGGCGTTCGCCGCGACCATCGCCCGCCTGGGACCGGCGGTGCGCGACGTCGGCGCGCAGCTGCTGGTGCCGGCCGTCACCGCGACGCGCACCATCACCGCCCGGGCCGGTGGCAACGAATCCGACGCGGTGCTGATCGAGGGCGTGTCGGCGAACTTCTTCGACATCACCGGCGCCGAGTTCGCCGCTGGCCGGCCGTTCGGCGAGGTCGAGAACCGGGTCGCGGCGCCGGTCGCGGTCCTCGGCGCCAACGTCGCCGACGCGCTCTTCGGCCCCGAGGACGCGGTCGGGCGGCCGTTCCTCCTGGGCGGCGCACGCTATTACGTGGTGGGGGTCCTGGCCCGGCGCAAGGGCACCTTCTTCGGCGAGAACCGCAACGACAACGTCGTGTCGCTGCCGATCGCCACCGCCGGCCGGCGCTTTCCCGAGGCCGAGAACACCGTGCTCTACGTGCGCGCGAAGGCCGGCCAGCGCGACCAGGCTCGGCTCGAAGCCGAGACCATCCTGCGGCTGCTGCGGCGCGTGCGCGACGACGCGCCGAGCGACTTCACCCTGTCGACGTCAGACCAGATCATCGCGCAGTTCGACCGGCTCGGGGCGCAGCTGTTCCTGGCGACGCTGGCGCTGGCCGCGGTGAGCCTGGTCATCGGCGGCATCGGCATCGCCAACGTAATGGTGATGAGCGTCACCGAGCGGACGCGGGAGATTGGCGTGCGGCTGGCGATTGGCGCGCGGCGGAACGAGGTCCTGCGGCAGTTCCTGTTCGAAGCGGCGATGCTCGCCGCGGCCGGCGGCGTGGCCGGCGTGGTCACGGCCACGCTGCTGGGGCTCGCCGCCACCGCCGTGGCCCCGGCGTTTCCCGCCGTGCCGCCGCTGTGGGCCGTCGGCTCGGGCCTGGCCACCTCCGTGCTCGTCGGCGTGGTCGCCGGCTACTGGCCGGCGCGCCGGGCGGCCTCGCTCGATCCGGTGGAGGCGTTGCGCTACGAATGACCGCCGTGCCGCACGTCCTCATCGTCGGCGGCGGGTTCGCCGGATTGGCCGCGGCACGGGCGCTGCGCGCGGCAGCGGTTCGCGTCACCGTGGTCGATCGCCACAACCACCACGTGTTCCAGCCGCTTCTCTACCAGGTGGCGACGGCCGGGTTGTCGCCGGCCGAGATCGCCGCGCCGATCCGCTGGATCCTGCGCCGTCAGCGCAACGCGCGCGTGCTCCTGGCCGAGGTGGAGCGCGTCGAGCCGGCGGCCCGCCACGTGGTGCTGGCCGGCGGCGACGTGCTGACCTACGACGCACTGGTCGTCGCCACCGGCGTGACGCACACCTATTTCGGCCACGACGAATGGGCCGAGCGGGCGCCCGGACTGAAGACGCTCGACGACGCGGTGGCGATCCGGCGCCGCGTGCTGGTGGCCTTCGAGCGCGCCGAGCGTGAGACCGATCCGATCCGCCAGCGCGAGCTGCTCACGTTCGTCGTCATCGGCGGCGGCCCGACCGGTGTCGAGATGGCCGGCGCGATTGCCGAGATCGCTCGCCAGGCGCTGCGCGACGAGTTCGACGCGATCGCGCCGCAGACCGCGCGCGTGCTCCTGCTCGAGGGCGGCGCGACCATCCTGGCGACCTACGGCGAGCCACTGCGCGCGGCGGCTCGGCGGGCCCTGGCCGGTCTGGGCGTCGAGGTCCGCGAGAGCAGCATCGTCACCGGCATCGACGGCCACGCGGTGCACGTCGGCGACGAACACGTTCCGGCCGGCACCGTGGTGTGGGCCGCAGGGGTTCAGGCCTCGCCGCTCGGCCGCACGCTCGGCGCCCCGGTCGACCGGCTGGGCCGCGTCGAGGTGCTGCCGGATCTATCGGTGCCGGGTCATCCCGAGGTGTTCGTCGCCGGCGACCTGATGGTGCGTCCAGGCGCGGACGGCCGGCCGATGCCCGGCGTCGCGCAAGCGGCGATGCAGGCCGGGCGGGCGTCGGCGGCCAACGTGTTGCGGATGCTCGGCGGCCGTCCGACCGAGCCGTTCACTTACCGCGACCTCGGCAACATGGCGACGATCGGCCGCGCTCACGCGATCGCCGACCTCGGGTGGATCACGCTCACGGGGTATCCGGCGTGGCTCGCGTGGCTGTTCCTGCACTTGGTCTTCCTCATCGGCTTCAAGAACCGGATGGTGGTGCTGGTGCAGTGGCTCACGGCCTACGTCACCCGCCAGCGGGGAGTGCGGCTCATCACCGGCCACGACCCGCCAGGCGACCGGCCCTGAAGCCGCCTATTTGCGGTCCAGCCGCAGCACGCGTCCAGGCAGGACATCGGCGAAGGCGGCGCTGGCGCGTACCACCCGGCCGTTGACCACGATCGTGTCGAGGCCCCTGGCCAGCTGATGCGGCTGTTCGTAGGTCGCCGCCTCGGCGACGGCGGCGAGGTCGAAGGCGACCAGATCGGCGAACGCCCCCGGCCGGACGACGCCGCGATCCTTGATGCCGAACACTTCGGCAGCGAGGGCGGTCATCGAGCGGATGGCGAACGGCAGATCGACGACGCCGCGGTCGCGCACGTAGCGGGCGAGCTTGCGGGGGAAGGCGCCGTAGGCGCGCGGATGCGGCTTGCCCTCGGTCATCGGCTGCAGCCCGCCGTCGGTGCAGGTCATCGTCCACGGCTGGCGCATGATGAGCCCGATGTCGTCCTCGGCCATGTTGAACGACACCAGCCCGGCGTCGTCCTTCTCGAGCAGCGTCAGCGCGTACTCTTCCGGTGCGAGGCCGGCCCGGGCGGCCAGCGCCGAGAGCCGTTGTCCTTCGATCGACGGATCCGGCGCGTACTCGGCGACCAGGAACGTGTCGGCGCCGCCGCGGCGGGCGAGGTTGGCTTTCACTTCGTCGCGCACCTTGCCGCGCAGCTCGCCGGTGATCCGCCGCTGCATGACGTCGCGGCCGCCGACCTGCGCCCAGCGCGGCATCAGGGCGCCGACGATGCCGGTGCCGCTGGCCTCGTAGGGATACTGATCGGCGAAGACCTTCACCCCGCGCCGGCGCGCCGCCTCGATGTGCGCGACCAGTGTCTTCGACAGACCCCAGCTCGCCGGCCCGAGCGCCTTCATGTGGGTGACGACGCCGGTGAGGCCCGCGGTCTCGGCAATTGCGATCACCTCGTCGACGGCGGCGACGACCCCGACGCCGTAGTCGGCCTCGTCGCGGATGTGGCTGGTGTAGCTGCCGCCGCCCTCGGCCGCCGCCTTGGCCATCGCGACGACTTCGGCCGTGGTGGAGTAACTGCCCGGCGCGTAGTAGAGGCCGCTCGACAGCCCGAAGGCGCCGGCGCGCATGCCGTCGCGCACCAGGCCGACCATGCGGGCGAGTTCGGCCGGCGTCGGCTCGCGGTCGGACATGGCGAGCACTTCGCGGCGCACCGAGCCGTGCGGGACGAGCAGGCCGACGTTCAGGCCGAGGCCGTCGCGGTCGAACGCGGCGCGCTGTGCCGCCAGGTCCACAGGCCCGCCGCCGTCGGGGTTCACGAGCACGGTGGTGATCCCCTGCGCCAGCACCGGCCGCCCGTGCTTCAGCTCTGCGGTGGCGAGGCCGGGCCCGGCGTGGGAGTGCACGTCGATGAATCCCGGCGTCACGTACTTGCCGGTGACGTCGAGCACGGTGGTGGCGGTGGCGGCCGCGAGATCGCCAACGGCGGTGATGCGATCGCCGATGACCCCGACATCGGCGCGCCGGGCCGGGCCGCCGGTGCCGTCGAGCACCTGGCCGCCGCGGAGCAGGACATCGAATCGGCTCTGGGCGTCGGGCGCGACCGGCCACCCGAGGGCGACACCGGCGGCGAGCATCGCCGACAGCGCCACGCCTCGTCGCACGAACTGCAATTGGCGAGAAATCCGTGCCATTGGTGCCAGACCCCTCTACGAGCGGTGGTGTAGGTCGACCGGGACGAGCGGAAACCAAGGCAATTGTAGCCACCACGCAGCCGGCGTGCACTGCGGTGACGCCGCGCGCAGCAGCGGCCGATAGATCAGGTAGCGCGATGACGGACCGGACGCCCCTTCCCACCGACCTCCAATGGCCGCCGGCCTGGATCCGCCGCGCCTTCGACGAGCGCTGGGGAGAGTTGTCGGTCGATCAGCCGGACGGCTTCGGGTCGGATCTGGACGACGCGCCGTCGCTGCCGTCGCTCGACATCAGCGACGACGAGGGATACGGCTTCGGTGTCTGACGGCCGCTGCGTGGTCTTCCTAGCCGCTAGCCGCTAGTCCCCAGCCGCTGCTTTGGCTGGGTAATTGGTGGCGACGTAGTCCTCCACCAGCGCCTGGAACTGCGCCGCCAGCTCGTCGGAGCCGCCGCGCAGCGTCATCCGGTGCTCGCCGTCGATGAACACCGGACAGGTCGGCGCTTCGCCGGTGCCCGGCAGCGAGATGCCGATGTTGGCGGCCTTCGATTCGCCGGGTCCGTTCACGACGCACCCCATCACCGCCAGCGTCAGCGTCTCGACGCCGTCGTGGGTGCGCTTCCATTCCGGCATCCGCTCACGGATGTAGCCCTGCACCCGCTCGGCCAGTTCCTGGAAGGTCGTGCTGGTCGTGCGGCCGCAGCCCGGGCAGGCCGTGACGCTCGGCGCGAACGAGCGCAGGCCCATCGCCTGGAGGATCTCGCACGCGGCGTAGACCTCTTCGCGGCGGTCGCCGCCCGGACGCGGCGTGAGCGACACGCGGATGGTGTCGCCGATGCCCTCGGCCAGCAGCGCGCCGAGCGCCGCCGCCGACCAGGTGAGCCCCTTGATGCCCATCCCCGCTTCGGTGAGGCCGAGATGCAGCGGCTGCGCTGTCTGCCGGGCCAGCGCGCGGTAGACCGCCAGCAGATGCGTCGGCCGCGACACCTTGCACGAGATGATGATCTGATTCGCCGTGAGCCCCGACTCGAGCGCCAGTTCGGTGGACTGCAGCGCCGACAGCACCATGCACTCGTTGATGATGTCGTCGGAGCTCAGCCCCAGGCCGCGGTCGGTGTTCTCCTGCATCCGCGCCATCACCAGCTCCTGGTTGAGGGAGCCGCCGTTGACGCCGATGCGCACCGGCTTGCCGCGATCGGCGGCCACCGCGCAGATGGTGGCGAACTGCTCGTCGCGCCGCTTGCCGGTGCCGACGTTGCCGGGATTGATCCGGTACTTGTCGAGTGCGGCGGCGCAGTCGGGATGGCGGGTGAGCAGCAGGTGCCCGTTGTAGTGGAAGTCGCCGATGAGCGGCGCCGTGCAGCCGGCGTCGAGCATCCGCTGTTTGATCTCGGGCACCGCGGCCGCGGCCTCGGGCAGATTCACGGTCACCCGCACCATCTCGGACCCGGCCTCCCACAGCTCGAGGCACTGGCGGGCGGTGCCGGCGGCGTCGGCGGTGTCGGTCATCGTCATCGACTGCACGACCACCGGGGCGCCGCCGCCCACGGTCACGCCGCCGACCTTCACCGGTACGGTGCGGTGCCGTCCCTGGAGTTGAATCATGATCGGGCGGGCCTGTCCCGCCAGCCGTCGGCCAGCAGCGCCGCGCGCAGGTCGTCGGCGCGGAACAGGGCGAGGTCGAGCGTGTCGAAGTTCTCGGCGCGGTCCATCACGTCGTTCACGAAGACGGTCAGCGTACTCTGGGGATCGCCGGGGATGAGCACCGCGCGGCTTTCGGCGCCGCTTCCGTGCCACAGCCGCCACAGGACGGTGGGGGTGGACGCGTCCATCGCTTCGATTCTACCGCGGTGTCCGCCGCTGGCCGGCGTCACGCCGGCGGGACGACGGTGGCCTTCAGCCGGTCGGTGTAGGCCTGCGACTCGCCACGTGGAATCGACAACACGCGCCAGCCGGGGCCGCGCAGGTGCTTGCCGAGCAGCACGATCTGATGGACGTGGCCGGCGTAGTGGGCGAGCTGACGGGCGATCGCCGCCAGCACGGTCGGCGACTCGCCGCGGATGACGACGCGCCGTGCGAGGTCGTCGTCAGTCAAGCCGTCGAGGGCGATGAACAGGGTGGCCCACCCGGCCTCCCACGCCGCGAGCAGGCCGGCGCGATTGCCGGCCGGCGGCTCGAACTCCTGGTCGCGCCGTCGCCACGCCTTCTCGCCGTCGGTGGTGAGGAAGTCGGTCCATCGCGACCGCATGTTGCCGGCCAGGTGCTGCATCAGCGTCGCCACGCTGTTGGCCTCGGCGTCGAGCCGGGCGTGGAGCTGGGCGTCGTCGAGCTGCGCGATGGCCGCGTCGGCGAGCGCTTTCACCTTGCGGAACTCGGCGGCCAGCGTCGTGACGACCATCGCTCCGGCTCCTCGACCTCACGCGCCGGGGACGGCGCGTGTCAGTCCTTGTCGTCGGTGTCCGGCGTCTCGACCGGCTCGGCCGGCTCGACCGGTTCGACTGGTTCGGCCTTCATGAAATCCGGCAGCGCGTCGTCGGCGGCGGCGCTGGCGGCTTCGGCCTCGTCGTCCAGGCCGTAGACCCGGCCGGTGAACTTGGTCGGAATCGGCCCCTTGGGGCCGCGCTCCTTCTGGGCGAACCCGGGCTTCGGTCCCTTCTTGCCCTTGGGCGGGGCCGGCGGGCCGAAGTTGCGCTGCCGCGCCAGGGCGGCCTCGGTCAGCGGCGGGTCGCCGGGGTTGGTCCGATAGCCGCCCGGACGGCCGGCGTAGCCGCCCTCGCCGGGTGGGCGCGAGGTGTAGCCGCCGGGCCGGGGCCCGGACGGGCCGGCGCCCATGCCGCCAGGCCGCGGCGGATAGCCGCCGCCCGGACGCGGTGGGCCGGAGGGACCGCGATCGTCGCGGGCGCGCGCTTCGCTCACCGCCAGCGGCCGGCCCATGAACAGCTGGCCGTCGAAGCGCTTGATCGCCTCCTCCGCGTGAGTCCGCTCGGCGTACTCGACGAAGGCGAAGCCGCGGGCGCGCCCGGTTTCGCGGTCGAGCGGCCGGACGATCTGCGTGGGCACCGCCACCGTCGCAAAGTGCGTGCGGATGTCTTCTTCGGTGGCGTTGTACGGAAGATTTCCGATGAACAATCGAACGGCAGGCACGGCGTGATTCTCTCAGGGATCCGGTGATCGGCTCAGGGGTGAACGGGTGCGATCGCTCCCTCGCGCGGTTCAGGCAATCGGCGTGGGATGGTCAGGGGGTGCGTCGTGACGACGGTGACGCGCGGGGAGGGATCGGGACAGAACGCAATCCTCGGATGACGGAGCATAGCAGGAAGGGCCGGGGCATGCAATGCGGTGGCCGCCTCGGCGCGGTCAGTCCCGGCCCCGCCCCGGCGCGCCTTGTACCTCGGCCAGCCGGGCCTCGAGGGCGGCGATCCGCTGGCGGAGCATGTCGCGGTGCACGGCCCGGCAGGCCGCCTGGAGCTGGGCGGTGGCGTCGGCCAGGGCCAGCCGCAGGCCGTCGGCCTCCTGCCTCCGGGCCCGTTCGGTCTCGGTGAGCGGCGGGGCGGTGCTGACCGGCCGGCGTGCCTCGGCTTGCTGATCCTCGACCGCCTTGCTCTCCCACCCACGGGCCATGGGGCCGAGGATAACAGCGAATGGCGCGCCGGCCGGTTCCGGCGGTTGCGGCATCGGCGGGCGCTCGGTAGACTGACGACGTTCCTCGCGGACCCCGCTCACCACACTCAATCAGGGGTCCTACTCGCGCCGGGTGCTCGCTCCGGTTCGGATGGAGGTGGCGCGAGCACACGCCAGGCGTGTGCGCGGCGCGACCTCTGTCGCCATCCGTCGATCACGCCGGGGAGCAGCCATGACCACGCCGACCGTCACCTTCAAGACCGTCACCCCCAATCTCGTCGTGCGCGACATCGCGCGCAGCACCCGCTTCTACTGCGACGTCCTCGGCTTCGCGGTGAAGCAGACCGTCCCCGACACCGCGCCGTTCGTCTTCGTCTGGCTCGAACGCGGCGACGTCACCGTCTTCCTGAACGACCCTGCCGCCGTCGCCAAGGACGTGCCGTCGATGGCCGAGCCGGTGTTTGGCGGCACCGCCACGCTGTTCGTCACCGTCGACGGCGTCGACGCGCTCCACGCGCAGGTGTCGCCGCACGTGCCGGTGGCGATGCCGCTGCACACCCAGTTCTACGGCATGCGGGAATTCGCGGTCTACGATCCCGACGGGCATCTCATCACCTTCGCCGAGCGCGTGGCCGCTCCGTGAGCGATCCAGCGCCGGCGCGCCTCGTCGATCACGACGAGGCCGCCCGGCTCATCGCCGCCGGGGCGGTCACCGTCGTCGATGTCCGCACTCCTGACGAGTACGCGCGACTCGGCCACGTGCCGGGCGCGCACCTCCTGCCGGTGGACGTCGTCGCCGCCGGACCGGCCGTGCTGCCCGACGACGGCCGCCCGCTGCTCGTCTACTGCGAGCATGGCATCCGCAGCCGGCACGCCGCCGAGGTGCTGGCCGCGGCCGCCGTCGCGCCGGTGCTCGAACTCCGCCACGGGCTGTCGGCGTGGACCGGGCCGCGCGCCTTCGGCCCCGGCGTCGTCGCGGGCCCGGCCGCGTGGCTGCTCGACAACCTCGATCTGCTGCGGTCGGGGATGCGGGTGCTCGACGTGGCGGCGGGCCGCGGGCGTCACGCGCTGGTGTTCGCGACGGCGGGTTTCGCGGTGACGGCGGTCGACCGCGACGGCGATCGTCTGGCCCGCCTCGCGGCCATCGCGCTCGCGATGGGCGCGCCGATCACGACGCGGGCGATCGACCTCGAGACCGGCACCCCCGACCTCGGTGACGGCGCCTTCGACCTCGTGCTGGTCACCAACTACCTGCACCGGCCGCTCATGCCGGTCGTGGTCGGCGCGGTCGCGCCGGGCGGCGTGCTGATCTACGAGACCTTCACGCGGGCGCAGGCGGCGCGCGGCCGGCCGACCAATCCGGCGTTCCTGCTCGAGCCGGGCGAACTGCCGACGCTGGTGGCGCCGCTCGAGGTCGTGCGATCGCGCGAGGGCGACGTCGACGGCCGGGCCATCGCGTCGGTGGTGGCGATCAGGCGGTGACGGGCTGGTGCGCCGCGGCGAGACGCGTCCACGCGTCGGCGACGCGCTCCCAGGTGACGCCGGCGTGAGACGTGTGCCAGGCCGCCTTGCCGTCCACGAGGATCACCACCTGCGGCGATTCGTGGCGGATGTTCACCACCCGCGCCAGCCGCTCCGAGACCGCGCGGCTGCGCTGCACCACCAGCCGATGGACCGGCGCCGGCAGCACACCGTCGCCGAGCGCCGACTCGGCCATCCAACTGGCGCCGCACGATTCGCTATGCTTGAACACGATGACCGGGCCGCTGTGGGAAGCCGCCAGCGCGTGGTCGAGATCGAGATCGGACGACAGCGGTGTGAAAGCGTCGGACACAGTGACATTGTACGCGGCCCGTCTCGGCGTCGTCCTGATCGCCGTCGCCGCCTCGTCGGTTCCAGCGTGGGCGCAGGCGCCCGCGGCGCCGGCGCCGGTGACGCGCGGCGCGTCGGAATGGACGGCGTCGGCCGGCGTCGCCCGCGGCGCGGAGGTCCTGCAGTCGGCCGGCGGCCAGCGCTACGCCATGCCGGCCCTGGCCTGGGGCCGCGTGCTCAGTGACCTGCGCGGTCCCGGCTGGCTGCGCGGACGCTTCGAGTGGGTGGTCGAGGTGGCGCCCTTCTTCGTCGAGTGGCGCGAGGGCGCGGCGCGCGGCGCTGGCGTCGTGCCGCTCGGGTGGCGCTGGAACCTCGAACCGCACGGCACCGTCTTCCCGTACCTCGAGGTCGGCGGCGGCGCCCTGTGGACCAGCGAGGCGGTGCCGGCGGGGACCACCGGCAGCAACTTCATGACCCACGCCGGGGCTGGCGTGCGCGTCCTCGGTGCCGGGTCCCACGGCGTGATCGTCGGCTACCGCCTGCATCACATCTCCAACGGCAACCGCGTCGCCCGCAACCCCGGGGTGAATGCCCACATGCTCGTCGTCGGCTGGACGGCGATGCGCCGATGATCCCGCTGCGCCAGCTCGCGCTGCCGCTGTCCGCTCCGCTCGTCCCGGAGCCCGTGCCGGCGGCGCCGGCGTTGCCACCACCGGCCGGCGAGCCGCAGTTCGTCCGCCGGCGCGGCACCCGCCGCTACATCCTGCGCGTGCTCGGCGACGGATCGCTGCGGGTGACGCTGCCGTGGTGGGGCAGCAAGCGCGAGGCCCGCGCGTTCGTCGCGGCGCAGGCGGCGTGGATCGCCCGGCAGCGGGTCCGGCGCGCCGAAGCGCCGGATCGGCGCTGGCGGGCCGGCGACGCGGTGCTGCTCGACGGCGCGCCGGCGGCGCTGACAATCGACGCCGCGCGTCCGGCGCAGGTGTGGTGCGCCGGTGTCGCGGTGGCTGCCGCGCCCGGCGACGACGACCTCCGACCGTCGGTCGAACGCTGGTTGCGGCGGCGCGCGATCGAGCAGCTGCCCGGCGAACTGATGGCGCTGGCCGAGCGGCACGGCATCGCGGTGACGCGGGTGAGCGTGCGCAACCAGCAGTCGCGCTGGGGCTCGTGCTCGCGGCGCGGGACCATCTCGCTCAACTGGCGCCTGGTGCAGGCGCCGCCGTTCGTGCGTGAGTACGTGCTGGTCCACGAGCTGATGCACCGCCGCGAGCTGAACCACTCGGCAAGATTCTGGCGGCATGTCGCCGCCGCGTGTCCGCGCTACGTCGAGGCCCGGCGCTGGCTGCGCGTCGACGGCGCGCGGTTGTTCTGACCCGTGCGAGTCAGTTGAGGCGCGCCGGCGTCGGCGTCGGCGCCGCGGTCGCGGCCGGCTGCGTCGCGAAGCCCTTGCGCGTCATCGCGCCCCAGTCGGAGCGGCCGCGCATGTATTTCACGAGCCCGCGCAGCCGCCAGTAGACGGTGAGCTGGCGATAGCCGACGTTTTCCACCACCGCCCACCACAGCAGCCAGGCCAGGTCGCCGGGCTTCCTGTAGCGCAGGAACGAGGCCTGGTCGAGCAGCAGCGTCGCCACGCTCAACACCAGCCCGATGCCGACGGCGAGCGCGAAGAACAGGATTGCGAACGTGCGATCGACCAGTCCGACGGCGAGCGTGGCCACCAGCATCACCAGGCCCAGCGCCTCGACGATCGGCGCCAGCAGCTCGACGACGACGAAGTACGGAAAGACCACCAGTCCCATCGCGCCGTAGCGCGGGTTGCCGATGAGGTGCCGGTGGCGCCACAACGTGTCGGTGAGGCCGCGATGCCAGCGATCGCGCTGCCGGCCGAGCACGCCGAGCGATTCGGGAACCTCGGTCCAGGCCGTCGGGTCGGGCACGAACACCACGTCGTGGGCGGTGCCGCGCTCGTAGCCGAGGCGGCGCAGCCGCACCACCAGCTCCATGTCCTCGCCGACCGTGTCGTGGAGCCAGCCGCCGGCGGCGATCATCGGCTCGCGGCGGAACAGTCCGAACGCGCCCGAGATGATGAGGTTGCCGCCCAGCCGGTTGAGGCCGAGCCGTCCGAGCAGGAATGCGCGCAGGTACTCGACCACCTGGATGCCGGCGAGCCACGTGCGCGGGACGTTCACGTCCACCACGCTGCCGTGCCGGGTCGTCACCGCGTTCACCGGGCGGATCGTGCCGCCGGTGGCGACGACGTTGGGGTCGATGAGCATCGGCCGCATCAGCCGGACCAGCGCCCCGCGTTCGATGAGCGTATCGGCGTCGATGGCGCAGACGAGTTCGCCGCTGGCCAGGTTGAGGCCGACGTTGAGCGCGTCGGCCTTGCCGCCATTCAGCTTGTTGACCACCACCAGGTTGGCGTGACGCAGCGAACGATAGAGCGCGACCACGCCCTTGGTCGGCACCCGCGGCGCGTACGCGCGGTAGACCTCCACCAGCGCGAACTCGCGCGCCAGTACGCCGATGGTGTCGTCCTTGCAGCCGTCGGCGATGACCACGACTTCGAGATTGGGATAGTCGAGCGTCAGCAGCGACTGGACGCTGGCGGCGATGGTCGCTTCCTCGTTGTAGGCCGGCGCCAGGATGCTGATCGTCGGCGCCAGCCGCGATCCGACGACGATGTGGTCGCTGATGCCGACCGCCTCGTTCCTGGTCCGCCGCATCTCGACCACCGCGGCGACCAGCAACGTGAGGTAGCAGAAGTTGAGCAGCCCGAAGTAGACGAGCACGGCGGTGTCGATCGGCCCGGCCAGGGCCTCGATCCACGCCGCGGCCTGGCCGCTCACGAGCTGACGCCCGCCGCGGCGAGGTCGAGGGCGTAGCGGGCCACGGCCGACGCCACCTGGTCGTCGCCGTCGCGCAGCCGGCGCAGGAAGATGTGCCCCGGCGACCCGAGCGCCCGCAGCGTGAGCGCCGCCTGCCGCCGCACGTCCCAGGCGGTGTCGTGCAGGCGCCGCGCCACCGCCGGTGCGGCCGGCCAGTGGCCGAGCCCGGCCAGCGCGCGCAGCGCGGCGAGGCGGACGGCCGGATGAGCGTCGTCGAGCGCGCCGGCGATGAGCGAGAGCCCAGCTTCGCTGCCGAGCGCGCCGAGCAACGCCACCGCGCGGGCCCGGACGTCGGGCGCGGCCGACCGGGCGAGCTGACTCGCCGGGCCGATCAGACGCGCGTCGGCCATCGTCAGCGCCACTTCGAGCGCGCCGAGCACGCCGTCGTGGTCGGCGTGTTCCAGATAGCGGATGAGCGGGTCGATGGCGGCGTGGCCGAGCCGCACCAGCGTGTCCTGCGCGGCGAAGCGGCAACGGCCGTCGCGGTCGCCGAGCATCTGCAGGAGCTGCGCCACGATCTCGTCGTCGGGGGCGTGCACGGCCCATTCCACCGCCTGGGCGCGCACGCTGCGGTTGCGGTCGGCGAGCAGGCCGCGCACGACCGGCGCCGGATGGCCCACCAGCGTGCAGATCTTGGCGCCGAACAGCCGGCGCGACCAGAACCAGCTGCGGCACAGCCGCTCGGCCTTGGGCAGCAGCCCGGCCCGCATCGCCAGCCGGCGCAGCGCCTGCTGCTCGACCCCGGACAGGTGCGGCGCCAGTTCGGCCAGCAGGTAGATCTGCAGACGCATCGGCAGGCGGACGAACTCGCGGGTGAACGTGGGATGACGTTCGCCCTCGGCCAGCGCTTCGCGCAACGACCGCCGGACGGCGTCGAGCCGGCCGGTGCTCCAGCGTTCGTACCACCACCACCAGGCAGCGTGGGCGGCAAGCAGCGTGACGCCGACGGCCAGGGCCAGCGTCTCGGCGAAGAGCACCATGCGGACCAGCGCGTCAGGCGACACCAGCGGCTCCCGTCAGCGCCGAGCGCAGGCGCCGCATCAGCACCGGCAGGCTGACTGGCTTGGTGACGTAGTCGGCGGCGCCGAGTTCCATCGCCTTGATCATCTCGGCCTCGACCGAGCGGGTCGTGACCACCACCACCTTCGAGGTCTTGAGCACCCCGGCCTCGGCGATCTGGCGCAGCAGCGACAGGCCGTCGAGCCCGGGCAGGCCGAGCTCGAGGACGATCAGGCGGGCCCGCACCGGGGCTTCGGCGTTGGTCAGCAGCGCCAGCGCCTCGCGGCCGTCGCCGATCGTGCGGACGCGATGGCCGCGGGTCTCGAGCGCGTGTTCGACCAGCGCGGCGAACGGCGCGTCGGCGTCGACGATGATCGCATCGGCGGTCCATTCGACGCGGGCCGCTTCCGTCCGGCTCGACGCCTCCACGCGGTCGCCGCCGAGGCGCTGGGCCGAGGCGAGCGCGGCGTCGGCGGCGCGGACCAGGGCCGGCGTGTCGGTGCCGTCGGCGCGCAGCTGGGCGATGCCGGCGCTGAACGAGGCCCGCACCGGCGTCCGGTCCGGGCCCTCGACCGTCTGTTCGCGGAAGCCCTCGAGCAGTTCGGCCATGCGCTGCACGCCGTCCTCGGCCTTCATGCCGAAGGCGGTCACCAGGAAGCGCCCGGGGGAGACGTGGGCGACCACGTCCTCGTTGCGGAACGCCCGGCCGAGGCGCCGGCCGAGCAGCGCGGCGAGACGCTCGGCGGTGGCGTCGTCGTGACTCGCCGCGATGGCCCGCAGCTGGTCCACTTCGGCGACGACCACGGCCAGCGGATGGCTGTAGCGGCGCGCGATGCTGACCATGCGCTCCATGATCGGCATCACCGCCCGCAGTTGCGCCAGCCGCGTCGCCGGATCCAGGTCCGCCGCCAGCCGCAACGCCCGGCTGCGTTCGAGGCGATTGTGGGCGACCCCGCGCAGCAGGGCGTCGACGGCGGCCAGGGGCACGCAGTCGTCCACCCCGGCTTCGGCGGCGGCCACCGCCACCGTGGCGCCGTCGGCGGCGACGAGCAGCACGCCGGTGTGCGCCACCTCCCATTCGCGGCGCATCGCCAGGACAGTGTGGAACGCCGCGCCGCCAGCGGCCCGATCGTCGAACACGCACAACTCCGGCCGCGACTGTGTGATCGCCGTCCACAGCGCTTCCGAGGTCGGCGCCACGTCCACCAGCACGCCCAGTCCGGTGAGGCGCTGATGCACCGTGGCCCGCAGCGCCGGATCGGCGACGCTCACGAGCACCGTGGCGATGGTGGCCTGGCCGCGGCGCAGCAGATCGGTGGCCTCGTCGACGATCGCCGCCGGGGCGATCGGCTTGCAGAGCGTGCGCAGGGCGCGCACGCCGTGGGCGCTGGTGCGTTCGAGGATCGACGATCCGGACACCAGCGTGGCCACCGCCGCCGCGGGATGCGCGGCCAGCAGCCGGCCGCGGGCGGCGGCGTCGTTGTCGCCGAGGCTGTCGGGCCCGAGCACGATCACCGCCGGGTCGTCGTCGATCGGCGCCGCGAGGTGGCGGATCACCTTGGCGCGCCAGCCGCGCACCGCGGCCTCGATCGGCAGCTCGCGCGCGAGAGCGTCGTCGTCGTCGACCACGACCAGGAGCGGGGCGTGGGCCCGGCCGCTGGTCGACAGCGCTTCGGGCGGCGGCAGGGCACGCAGCGCGCCGTGCAGGCTCTCGACGATCTGCGACAGGCGCAGGGCGTTGGCGGTGCCGAGCAGCGTCCCGGCGTCGAGCAGCCCGGCCGCCTCCCACGCCTGGCGCGCGGCATCGCGGGCGCCGACCAGCCAGAGCGACGTGGCGAGCTTGTGGGTGTCGCGTGCCGCCCGCCGCCGCGGCGCCGGATCGAGCCGGCCTTCGAGCGCGGCGAGCGCCGCGTCCTCGAGCGTCGTCGCCCGCGCCGACAGCGTCGAGGTGAAGGCCAGCCACACCAGCGTCGAGGACGCTTCGTCGACGACTTCGCCGGTGGGCTCGGCCGGAGGAGGAGACGCCGCCGGGGCGGCCGCGGCCGGCGCGGCGGGCGGAGACGACGGCGGCTCGGTGTCCGCCCGGCGCGGCGCCGAATGGCGCGCGGACGCTTCGGCGTCTGGCGTCGGAGGCCTATCGCCGGCGACGGCAACGACCGACGCATCGGTCATCGGCTCCTGCTCCACAGCCCGCCGCGTTCGGACGCCGAACGGCAGACGAAGGGTGATCAGGGGCCGACCGGGAGCCATTCCCTCCAAGTTTCGGCGCCAACCCCGGCCGGAATCAGGGCGCTGGCCTCACCGCGATGCTTTTGCTACGGTGTGAAGGCAGCGCCGCAAGACCGCGCCCCCAGCCGGGCGTGGAGGAGGACCGTTCGTGCACAGGTGGTTGGCAGTCGGAGCGATGGCCGTTCTCGGCGGCGCCCTGCTCGCCCGCGGCGAAGTGCCCGCGCACGGCGTGCACGCCGCGACGTCCCAGGCACAGGTCGGTCCGATTCTGGCGCCGCATCCCGACGGTCCGATCTGGGGCGCGGTCGATCCGGTGATTCTGGGCGAGTGTTCGGCGGCCGTGCACGACGCGCACGTCGTCGCCGGCGGTGACGGCTATCGCTACCGCACGTGGCACGCGCAGATCGATCCGACCGGCTGTGTCTACGCCCACGAGCACGGCGACGATCCGGCGCGCATGACCCACCTCGACATCGCCGCGTCGCCGGTGCGCTTCGGCTACATCGGCCGGCGCCACCCGATGGACGGCGAGCCGGCCGGTCACGAGGAGCCGCACGAGGGCTTCAAGGTGTTCATCGCGGTGCCGGGCGAGGTGAACGACGAACGGCGGGTGAACCGCGTCTTCTCGCGGTCGGTGTTCCACATGGGCACCGGCGGTCCGCGCCGTTTCACCACCCGGCACCACTCCGCCGAGATCCGGCTCGTGCATCCCGAGTTCGGCCTGAAGGCGTTCACCCAGTTGATGATGGACACCGGCGGGGTCGGCGCCGTGTGCGACCCGCGGGTCGGCGGCGCCGTGAAAGACGTGATGCAGGTGGACTCGCCCTGCCGGGTGCTGAGCGGTTACGAGATCTGGACGACGCAGCAGTCGGTGCACGCCGATGGCGGCGCCGAAGTCTATCGGTCGTTCGCCACGCCGGCGGTGTTCGATCCCATCACCGTGTTCGACCGCAAGAACCCCACCGAGGTCATCTATGCGTGGGAGCCACGGATGTTCGCGTCGCGCGCCTTCCCCGACAACGACTGGAGCGGCAACCGCGGCTGCGACCGCGAGAGCTACGCGCAGCCGGGCTACTGGTACAACAGCGGCGGCGGCGAGGACTACTACACCGACGCGATGGGCCAGCCGATCGACATGTACGACGCGATGGCGCTGCAGCAGGTGATCTCGCCGTCGAGCAGCATCCGCGCGCCGGCGACCCGCGACGGCCTCGCCGCGTTCAAGATCCGCCGCAACTACTGCGGCGAGATTGACCGGCTCGGCCTCAAGAACTAGCGAGGCGGAGCCTCGGACCTGCGCCGGCCTCCCTTCGGTCCGGTCGGGCGTAGACGTCTTGAACGGGCTCGCAACCACCTGACTCAACGACAGGGACCCTGCCTGTCCGTTCAAGACGTCTAGAACGGTCTGTCCGGCCCGGAATTGTGTTGCGAATCGCCGTCGCGGGCCACTAGGCTCTGGTCGACGAGCGCCGACATGAGCGAAGAGCTTTCGAATCCGCGCCCCGCGCCCGACGCGGCGCCGGCCGCCCCCGCCACCACCCCGACCGACGCCCGCGTCGACTACAACTCGCGCATCGAGACCCGGCTCTGGCAGCTCCACAAGGGCCCCGACCGGGCCGAAGCGCGCAAGTGCATCAAGTTCGCGCGCCGCGAGTTCCGCGTCTACGTCAACGGCGAGCTGCTGTGGTCGCGCAACTACGGCCTCGACGACGTCGCGCAGTTCGACGTCGACGCCGAGGCCAAGCGCCAGGAGATGCTCGGGCTCGGCTGGGACGCGGTGTAGGGGCTGGCCAGCCGTAGCTCGTTCGCAAGCCGGGGTGTCCGCCGTCGCGCCTGCGGCGCGACGCCTTCGCCTGCGATCAGGACGCGGGGCTTGCCAGCCGAAGCTCGGTGGGACCGGCCCGCCTTCGCGCCTCCGGCGCTTCGGCGCGCAACCTTCGCGAACTAACGCCGAGCGAAGGTTGGTGCCGGCGGAGGGAATCGAACCCACACGCCCCGTTAGGAGCACAGGATTTTGAGTCCCGCGCGTCTGCCAGTTCCGCCACGCCGGCACGTAAGTCGGGGGTGTCCGCCGTCGCACCTGCGGTGCTATGGCGGACAGCCTTCGCCTGCATTCATGAGCGAAGGCTGGTGCCGGCGGAGGGAATCGAGCCCTTAAGGTGCAATTTTCATAAATAGTTGACGGCACACGAGTTCTGGTCCAAGTCGTTGAGCCGCCGTCGCTTCCACAGCGGTGAGTATTCATCGCCGTTCCTCTCCAGTCGCCTCGAGTCAACCGGGCTCGTGGAGACGACTTGGAGACGGGTTGATGTCGGGCACGTCCAGTCACTGCAATTGGCCGACGTTCGCCGTGAATCACGCCGACGCCGGGGATGGGGTCGTCCGATGCGCAGGAGCGCCGGTCCGTCACCACGGTCATCCTGGGCCGAGATGTTCGGCTGCCTGGGTGGAATATCATCCGTGGCCGTGGCCGCGCTCGAAGCGATGAGCGCGCTCAAGCGCATCATGGGCTGACGAGAAGACCCTCTTACTCGCGGGACGACAGTCGCCGATAGAGCCACACCTTGGCCAAGGCCCAGTCGCGAGCGACCGTAGCGGGCGAGATCTCGAGCGCGTCGGCCGTCTCGTCGACGTCGAGCCCTGCGAAGAAGCGCAATTCCACGACGCGGCACTGCCGCGCATCGAGTGCGGACAGCGCCTCCAGCGCCTGGTCGAGGGCGAGCACGTCCACACTGGCTGGCTGGGTGGCCGGCGACACGTCGTCGAGGCTCACCATCGTGACGCCGCCGCCGCGCTTGTCGGCGCGTTGCCGGCGGGCGTGGTCGACGAGGATCTGGCGCATGAGCACGGCGGCCACCCCGTAGAAGTGGGCCCGGTTCTTCAGCGTCATGCGGTCCACATCCACGAGTCGCAGGTAGACCTCGTGCACCAGCGCCGTCGCCTGGAGGGAGTGCCCTGGCGCTTCGCCGCCGAAGATGGCGGCCCGCCACGCGGCGCAGCTCTTGATACACAAGGGGGACCAGGCGTTCGAGCGCCGCGGCGTCTCCCTGGCGCCAGGACAGGAGCAGCCCCGTGACATCGTCTGCGCGGTCCGTCATTGGCTCATGAGAGGAAATGGCGCCGGGTTGCGCTTCTCATCTTATCGGACCACTCAACCCAAGGAGCCTCCATGAGCACCGTTCGTACTCACAGCCGCGCTGCCTGCTTCGTCGTTGCGATGGCGCTGCTGTCCCAGATCGCGCCGGCCATGGCCGCGAGCGACGACGATCGCAATCGGCCCGTCAACGTCACCTTCACGAAGTGGGGGGTGGCCGCACCTCCTCTGCCCGCGCCGCAGCCCCCGTTTGGTCTCCTCGAAGGCTTCGCTGGTGACGGTCTGGTCGGCTCGTATCGTCGGGGAGGTTCTCTGGCGACAAGCGAGCCTGAACGGGCACGTCGTTGGACTCACGGCCATGTACGAGGTCGTAGACGGAGACCGTTCGTTCACGGCGCTCATCCGGGGAGGACAGAATTCGGCCGGCGCGGCCCACTTCGACGGCGTCATCCTGGCCGGGTGGCGCGCCGGCGCGCGAGTGCAGGTCGTGTATCAGAGGTATCTCGCAATTGTTGGGATGCCGAGCTGCGCGGGGGCACCAGACAACAAGACGTGCTTCGTGGGCACTATCCACATTGGCCGCGCCCCCCGGGACTGAGCACGGCGCGCGCACAGCCAGCTTCGCCAACACGGCGTCGGGGCCTCATGTGCGCGGCCAGGTTGCACACGTTGCAACCTGGCCCGTCACTGACATCTTTCTCACCGCGCCGGGGCAATCCGTCGCAGCTCGTCGAAGAAGTTGAAGGTCAAGACGACCTTGCCCTGGTTCGTGCTGCCGGTCGCTGGTAGACTTGGCGCGATCGCGAACCGCTCGCCGTCTGGGTGCAGATCGAAGGGACGCCAGGGTCGGTCCGCCACGTATCGCGCCTCGGACCAGAGCCGCGGCTTCTCGGCACTCAAACGAGTCGCCCTCCACCGAATACCCGGCGACCATCATGCGTTTGTCGAGTGTGCCGTAGAAGATTTCGTGTTTGGTGCGTGACCAGGTCGAAAATTGTCCGCCACCGCTGGAGATCTGCGTCTTGCCGCCGGGACCCGGAAATGGCCGTACGTATGATTTCATTGCGCCCGGTTTCGTACTAGCTATACGCCAGCCATCGCCCGTCAGGCGAGAATATCGGCCCCTGTTCCTCGTCGGGGCTGTTCAGGAAGGCGACGGGCTTTCCGGGCCTCCAACCTGACACGTCGTCGCCTTCCATGGGGAGGATCATCAGGTCCCAATCTGTGGTCGGGTTCTGCTCATAGAATGCCAGCCAGCTGCCGTTCGGATGCCACGAGCCGGGATATTGTTGGTTCTTGCTGTCCGTGAGGCGCTCGGCGGCACCTGTCCCATCCGTTCGCTGCCAATACAAATTGAACGTCGATTTGTCCGCGCGTGTGGATGCGAATGCGATACGGCGCCCATCAGGCGTCCATGCCGGTGACTCTGCACTGACCGGGTCAGACGTGAGGCGAGTCAGTGCGTCGCGCGCCCAATCGTAGACCCAAATGTTGGATAGACCATCAATGATCGCCATCGCGAGACGATCGCCGTCTGGAGAGAAGTGCAGATCTAACCAGTTCGCCGGCTGGCTCGCAGCGGTGTCGTCGTGCCCGTCTCGATCCATCCAGTGGATCGGAACCCCGGCGCCAGTGCTTCGTCCCGCCAGGTACACCAACGTGCCGCCTGCCGACACGGCAAACTGCGCGCTTCCCGTGGTCGCGTTCGACATCACATTGTCGAGCGCGGGCACAGGCTGGCCCGTGACCTCCAATCGATCGAGATCGAACGGCTCCGCGAGAGCGTCCCGTCGTGCATGTAGACCAGGTGCCCGCTTGGCAGATAACGGCCATGCTATCCGCCTCGCAGAACCATCGTACGCGTGCCCGTCGGTAGCCGCTGCACCACGAGCGTCGCGTCGTCTTAGTCGTCGAGGTCGCTGCTGCTGGTATAGAGCACACCCTTACCAAGAGGCAGGGCTTGCGGCCACCGCTGGGTAAGCTCGCCGTCGACGAGCTGCGTCAGCGCTTCCGCCTTCCCTCCCGCCGATGACACTCGCCGCAAGCCGAGGTCCATCGTGGCCGGGCGTAAAACGATTGTGTCGTCCTCATCCCACTCGCCGCCGCAGTTTCGAGGCGCGTCCGCTCAGTGTCACGGTCGCTCCTCCCGTGTTGGCGATTTTCTTCAGCTTCCCGTCGGCGAAAAACCCTATCCACTGCCCGTCCGGCGAGAAGAACGGGTATTCAGCGCCTTCGGTCCCGGTCAGTGGCGTGGCCTGGAGCTGGTTGAGTCGCTGCACTGGAGCTGGCGACTGCCACCGAGGCCCGGTTGCCCGACAAACGCCACCACAGCGCCATCGGGCGATACGGATCGCGGCGGCCCCAGAGTTCGCTGTCGAGACACCCGCAGCGAGCTCGACGCTCAGTTGCAGCGGCATGAGCCGCGGCGTCAGCTGCCGCGGTGCCCACAGCACGAGGATGAGGGCGACGGCGAGCGCGCCGTCAACGAGCCACGGCACGCGCGTCGGCCAGGCGGCAGAGCATGCGAGGGCATGGCACTCGCGGATTCTGCCGGCGCACCCGAGAGCAAGTCTTCGATCTCGAGGCGCGCGTCGCCGATCGTCCTGCAACCGACGCGTCGAATCTTTCTCGCAGGCAGCGGCGCAGCATCCGTCGAAGATCCGGCGGCGTCGCCGCGGGCAGCGCAGTCCAGTCCGGTTCGCGTTCGAGGATCGCCGCGATCGTGATCGGAGACCGTCTTGCCCGCGAAACGCCGTGCGGCCGGTCAGCATCTCGTACAGCACGCAGCCGAACGCCCAGATGTCCGTCCGCTTGTCGACCGTCTGCCCGCGCGCCTGCTCCGGGCTCATGTACGCCGGCCGTGCCCAGGATGACGCCCTCGCGCGTGCCGCTCGAACGTCACCGTCGGCGACGGCGAGCAGATCATCGGCGTCGCCGTCGCTCGGCGACGGCCTTGGCCAGCCCGAAGTCGAGCACCTTCACGACGCCGTCGGGCGTGATCTTGATGTTCGCCGGCTTCAGGTCCCGGTGGACGATCCCCTTGTCGTGCGCGGCCTCGAGCGCCTCCGCGATCTGCCGCGCGATCGCGAGTGCTTCCGTCGAGCGGGATCGGACCGCTGCGCCAGTCGATCGGCCAGCGTCGGCCCTTCGACCAGTTCGAGGATCGAGCGCGGCGGACGCCGTCCGACTCCTCGAAGCCGTAGATCGCGCCGATGTGCGGATGGTTCAGCGACGCCGAGCATCCGCGCCTCGCGTTCGAAGCGCGCGAGCCGATCGGGATCACTGCGCGAAGACGCGCGGCAGAATCTTGATCGCCACGTCGCGGCCGAGCTGTGCGTCGCGTGCGCGGTAGACCTCGCCCATCCCGCCGGCGCCGATCCGCGACGCGACCTCGTTACGCGCCTATGCGCTGGCCTTCCAGGCGCTTCGTCTCCTTGCGTGTCAGCGCGCAGCACGGCTAGCATCTCGAGAAAGCTCTTCGCTTGCGTGTCCAGCGCTAGCAGCGCTTCCACCTCTTGGTGCAACGCCTCGTCGCCGCCGCACTCCTCTGCCAGGTACTCCTCTCTCCGTTTCGTCGGCTACGCCCGCGCGTCCTCGTATACTTCTTTCAGTCGTTTCCAGTCGTCTAGGGAGCGTCACGTGCCCTGGTATTCTACCGCCTGCTGGTGGCGAGATCATCCGCCGTCAGGCTTCCTCGTGTGGCGCCCCATGATCGTGGCACCTTCGTTGGCCACCGCGCGGGCGAGCATGGTTCGACCAGAACCGTGCGCCGTCGCCGAAGGAGTAGGCGACGAGCGTGAAGATCAGGCCGTATCGGCGGGGCGGTTGGGAGGCGGATGTCCGTGTCACTCATCCCGATGGCGGGAGCTCCGGGTCCGCAAGAAGACGCCCTGCATAGGCTAGTCCGCCGCGACGCGGTCGGCCGAGAGCATCGAGCGTTATCTGCTGGTGCGGTGACCGTTCCGGCGAGGAAGGAGAGTCCAACACTTGCAGAGTTTGCGCCGCGTTTCTGGAAGGCTACGCGCGTTGCGAATCGACAGAAGCCAAGCGGGATCGCCAACAAGGTCGTCGATCCTCCGCGCCCACCTCACGCCACGATGGGCACGAAGAAGCTGGACGCCATCGCGAACGAGGACGTGCAGCGACTGAAGGTCCACCTGAAGGACAAGGCGCCCAAGACGGTCAACAACGTGCTGACGGTCTTGAACACGCTGCTGCGGGTAGCGGTGGAGTGGGACGTGATTGCGCCGTCCCGTGTCGAATCCGATTGCTGCCTACGGCGCTGCCACAGCCGCAACTCCACCACTTCGACGAGTACGAACGTCTCGTCGAAGCTGCGTGGGGTCGATGCGCGCGCCCACCTCGCCGTGCTGTTCGGCGGGAGGCCAGACTTCGAGCGGGCGAGATGATGGCGCTCGAGCGTAAGGACTTCGACTTCGTCAAGGGCCAAGTCTGCGTAGAGCGGTCCGACTCGAAGGGCAGGTGACCAGCCCGAAGGGCGGGCGTTGCGCTACGTGCCGATGCGCGGCGGCTCGGCGGCGCTGCGCGGCCACCAGCACCTCAAGGGGCTGCGCGTGCTTTGCCAAGCGGATGGGCGGCCACTGACCCAGAAGGTGCTGCGGGGCTCGTGGGGCTGCAGCGCGACGAGCGGACTCAAGCACGAAGGCGTTCTCTGCTACGACACTCGTTCTGCTCGCATCTCGCGATGCGTCGAGCGCCCGCCAGAGCGATTCAGGAGCTCGCTGGTCACAAGGATCTGGCGACGACGCAGCGGTACATGCACCTGAGCCCGGCGGCGACGGTGCAGGCATCAGCTCCTCGATGCGGGCCGAACGCCGGAAATTTTGGAGATATCTTGAGACGGGCGTCGAAAGGTAGAAGTCTTTCGAATCAGTGAGATAGATGGTGCCGGCGGAGGGAATCGAACCCACACGCCCCGTTAGGAGCACAGGATTTTGAGTCCCGCGCGTCTGCCAGTTCCGCCACGCCGGCACGTGGTGCGCTGATCAGCTTACTACGAGCGTAGGCAGCGGGCGAGCGTCGGCGGCCACGCGGCGGCTGGCGCCAGGGGCGGGACGGTATGACGTCCGTCACGCCGAAGTCTGAGGACCGGCGCTTTGCCGGACTGGCCCAGCGACAGGTCGTGCCTTCCTGGCAGCCCGGACCGAAGCGTGAGGCGTGAGGGACGTCACGCCGTTCCGCCGCGTGGTCGGCGAGTAGCTCAGGCTTCGGGCCGCCAGACCAGCGCCACGAGCTGCGGCTGCACGCCGCCGCGCTTGGGCTTGACGACCACGCGTTCGAAGGCCTCCTCGGTGCTCCACTCGGCCTGCACCCCTTGCAGGTCGGCCTCGAAGGCGGCGGCCAGTTCATCGCGCTGCGCCGTCAAGGCGTCGACCGTGGCCCCAGCGCGGGCCACGTCCTCGGACGCGCTGCCGATCCGGCTGGCGCTGCGTGCCGCGGTGGTCGCTCGACCGATGTTGGTGGCGCTGATCGCCTTGCGGCCCAGCACCATGCCCAGCACCGCGGCGCCCATCGACACCATCGCCGAGCGCTTCTGATCCGAGGCCTGCTCGGTCTCGCGCTGGACGGCCTGTCGAGCCTTGCGGAGCTTCTCCTCAATTGCCGCCAACTTCGGCGCCTGCCTGGCGCGGAGCGCTTCCACCGCCTCGTCGCGCTTCTCGCGCAAGGCGTGCTGCACGCGAATCCGGAAGTCGCCCTCGGACTCGCCGGGATGCGAGGTGACCTTGCCGCGCGACGACCGCAGCAGCTCCACGGTCTGCGAACGCGAGGCCCAGGCGACGAACTCCTTGGTCCAGGCGGCGTAGCTCTTCGGCTTGGCGGCCGGCGGCGGCAGCGCCGCGAACGCGCCGCCGCCATCGGGGTCGCGCGTCAGGTCGCCGACGACGAAGTCGGCCGGCTCGGCGTGCTCCCAGTCGGCGGCCACCGGACCCTCGGTGAGCGGCGTCCACATCACGATGTCGCTGGTCTCGTCGAGGCCGAGCTTGGCGTCGCTGTAGCTCACCCGGGCGGCCCCGACCAGCATCGGCACCCACGATCGGCCGGTCCCCGGTGCGAAGAACTGCGGCACGTCGGGTGGGACGATCGGCCGCGCCGCGGCGGGTGCGGCCGGAGTGGCTGCCGCTGCCGGAGCCGCTGCGCCCGCAGGCACGGCTGGCGCCGGCGCGACGCTCGGCGTGGCGGCGGGCAGGGCAGCCGCGGCCCGCACCGGATCCATCAGCGCCCGGATCTCGTCGCGGCCCATCGGGCCGCGCAGGTACGACATCGCCCAGCGGGTCTGGAACAGCAGCGGCTCACGGTCGTGGACGTTGTGGAGCAGGAAGACCCGCTTGTCGAGGCTGGAGAGCAGCGTGTCGAGTCCGGCCCGATCGAAGCCCTGGCCGGAGCCCGAGGCGACGCCTTCGAGCCCGTCGAGGACGCGCGCCTTGTCGCGCTCGGTCTGCAGCCGGCCGAGGAACCAGGTGCCGGCGTTCGACAGCGCCTTGTAGTCGAGGTCGACCGGGTTCTGCGTCGACAGCACGCAGCCGAGGCCATAGGCCCGTGCCTGCTTGAGCAGCGTGAGCAGCGGCACTTTGCTGGGCGGGTTGGCCGTCGGCGGCAGGTAGCCGAAGAGTTCGTCCATGTAGAGCACCGCGCGCAGCGACGTCGTGCCGCGCTGCGCCCGCACCCACGCCAGCACCTGCTCGAGCAGCAGCGCCACGAAGAACATCCGTTCGGCGTCGTTCAGGTGCGCGATCGACACGACCGCGATGCGCGGCCGGCCAGCGGCGGTGTAGAGCATCTTCGCCACGTCGAGCGGCGCGCCGTCGAGCCACGCGGCGAAGCCGGGCGCGGCCAGCACGTTGTTGAGGCGCATCGCCAGCGCGAAGCGCTCGGTGGCGGGGAAGAACGACTCGAGCTCCAGCACGCCCACCTTGGTCATCGGCGGCGACTGCACCTGGCCGATGAGCGACGCCAGGTCCAACGCGCGGCCGGCGCGCCACGCTTCCTGCAGCAGGGTCGCGACCAGCACGTGCTCGCGTTTCGTCGTGGCCTCGCCCTCGATGCCCGCCAGCGCCAGCACGCTCGTCGCCACCGACTGCACGCGCGCCGCGAGCAGTTCGGGTTCGTCGAGGATCGCCGTGGGCGGCGGGTTGAAGGTCTCCAGAATCGACAGCGGCAGCCCGGCACGGCTGCCCGGCGTGTAAACGGCGACGTCGGCCGCGGCGGCGAGGCGGGCGACGCGGGTGGCGTCCTGGCCCCAATCGGCGAGCCCAGCCGTCCACCGCGCCGCTTCGGCCGCCGCAAAGGCCTCGGGGGTCATTTGCTGCGCGCGGGCCTCGTCGGGGTTCACCCACGGCGCGAATTCGCCGGCCGAGAGCGTCGGGAAGCGCAGCGCGAGGTTGGCGAGATCGCCCTTGGGGTCGATCGCCAGCACCGGCAGGCCGTCGATCGCCGCTTCCTCGATCAGGGCGACGCCGAGGCCGGTCTTGCCGCTGCCGGTCATGCCGATGCACACCGCATGGGTGAGCAGGTCCGACGAGTCGTAGAGCACCGGTTCGGGCAACCGCCGGCGAGTGGCGGCATCGTAGCGCTGCCCGAGGTAGAAGAGCCCCAGCTTCTCGTAGTCCATGACGCCGGCCATTGTAGGCCGACCGTGCGGCGGCGCTCGCCGGTTACACGTCGAGGCCGACCGAGCGCATCAGCGCCAGGGCGTTCGACGTGCCGACCACGCCGGCGCGGAGGCGGTAGTCGAACTCCAGGCCGCCGCCGTCGAAGCGATCGGCGAAGTGGGCGTTGGCGGCGCGTGGTGTCAGCGCGTCGGCGAGGTCGGTGAGCGCGAGATCGTGCGTGGTGGCGAGGCCGACGGCGCCGAGATCGAGCAGGCCGCGCAGCACGCCTTCGGCGCCGAGCCGGCGATCGTGGGAGTTGGTGCCGGCCAGCAGCTCGTCGATCAGGAAGAGCGTCGCCGGCCCGCCGTCGCGGCTGCGTCGCGCCGCGTCGACGATCTGGCGCAGCTTGGTGATCTCGGCGAAGAAGCGCGAGCGCCCGGCCTGCAGCGAGTCCTGCACCCGCAGCGTGCCGGCGGGCAGGAGCGGGGTGAGCGCGAAACCGGCGGCCCGCACCGGCGCGCCGGCCTGCGCCAGCACGACGTTGACCCCGACCGCCCGCAGCCACGTGCTCTTGCCCGACATGTTCGAGCCGCTCACCAGCCACAGCGCGGGCGCGTCGCCGCCGATGGCCAGGTCGTTGCCGACGGCGGTGCCGGGAGCCAGCAGCGGATGCGCCAGGGACTCCGCGACCAGGCGCGGTGGACCGGCGACGAACTGCGGGTAGACGTCGTCGGGGTGCTCCGCCGCGTAGCCGCCGAGCGACGACAGCGCTTCGAGTTCGCCCAGGGCCTCGAGCCAGCCGGGCACCGAGACGCCGACGCGGAGACGCCAGCGGTCCACGGCCCACGCCAGGTGCGTGGCCCAGAACACCAGGAACGCCACCGGTGCGAAGAACTGGTTTCGGCGCGAGGTCAGCAGCTCGACCAGCCGCGACAGCCGATGCACTTCCACCGAAGCCGGTGCCCCGGTGCCGGACAGCCGCGCCCGCAACGCGAGCAGGCGGGGCGCCGCGACGGGCTCGGCTTCGACGCGCGCGAGCGCCGCGGCGACGATCGCCAGGTCCCGCGCTCGCGACTCGAGTTCGCGGATCGACGCCAGCACCCGGCCACGCCACCACCAGCCGAGCAGTGCCTGCAGGGCGGCGCTGATTGGCAGCCACACCGGTGGGGTGTCGGTGCGGACCCACTGGACCAGGCCGCCGATCGTCGCTGCGGCGACCGCGACGAGGACGGCGTGACCCCACCATGCCGGCGCCGCCACCGGCTGCTTCGCCCAGGCGACCAACGCGGCCGAATCGGCGCCCGCGCGCACGTCGGGGCCCAGCACCGCGAGGTCCTCACGAAACTGGCCGCGGCCAGCCAGATCGCGCACCGCGTCCTGCCGCTCGACGACGATGGCCGGCACCGCCGGCGCCAGGAGCCATCCGGCCAGCGTCGATTCGCCGGCGGTGGTGCGCGCGCTCGACAGCAGTTCGAACAGGCTGCCGGCGCCGACGAGGTCCAAGTCCTCGGCGTACAGGTGATCGGCAGGGAGGTAGGCGAGTCCGCTGGCGCCCGTGCCCTGCCAGCGATGCTCGAGCCGGGCGAGGCCGGCGTCGACAAAGGCTTCGGCACGGCGGGCGCGCGTCAGCGCGTCGAGCAGCCGCGCATGGGCGACGGCCAGCGCGACGAACGCGGCGATCGGCAGCAGCAGCCACCACGCCGACAGCCGCTGCAGGCCGAACGCGCCCACCGCGACGGCCATCGCCGCACCGCCGGTCGCGAGCCGGGCCAGCGCCAGCGTGTGGTGCCGCGCGTCGAGCGCGGCGGCGCGCTCGCGGTGGGCCGTGCGCCGAGCCGTGTAGTCGGCGGCGACGGCGGCCGCGGCCGTTACGGCCGTACCGATCCCGTCGGCGGTCCACAAGTAGATCGTGCGCCGGGTCTTGGCGTTGTCGGTGAAGGTCTCGGTCTTCTCGGGGACCCAATCGCCGAAGCCGTAGTTGTGGGCGACGATGCGGGTGCCGGGCTTGAGCGCGCGCGTCAGCACCGGACGCAGCTTCAGGTTCGACGCCGACAGCAGGTAGGTCGTGACGACGGTGGCGGTCGAGACGTCGGTGGTGAGCGCGTTCTCGAGCTTGAAGGTCACCAGGTGCGAGACGCCGTCGCGCCGGGCATTGGCGTTGGCCTCAGCGATGCGCTGCGGATCGATGTCCACGCCGATGCCGCGCGCGCCGAAGACCTTCGCCGCGGTGATCGGAATGCGCCCGTCGCCGCAGCCGAGGTCGATGAGGACGTCGTCCTTGGTCACCTTGGCCAGGGCGAGCATGCGGTCCACCACCTCCTGCGGGGTCGGCACGTACGGCGCCAGGTTGGGGGCGTCGGGCCGGCGCGTCTGGGGTGCCCGGGCGGAGGCCAGGCCCAGGACCGAGCTCAGCAGTAGCGGCGTCAGCGTGAGGACGTGGCGACGGTCCATGGCGCTCAGGATACCGGCAATCCCCTCCCGCCAGAGGGCCGAACTCACCGCCTAACCCCACGTGGCCCGGCACTTTAGCGGCGGCGGCGTGTGCAGCCCCGAGCACCCGAAAACCCTAGGGAAACAGGCCAGATCCGCTGGCAGATGCCCGAATCCTGGGCTATAATGGGAGGGTCTCGAGGGTGAGTTCCCGCCCTCGCGGACCCACCCAATCCTGAAACGGGGGCCACGTGTCATTCCAGGTCGGCGACAAGGTCATCTACCCCAATCACGGTCTCGGCGTCGTAGAGAAGGTCGAAGAGAAGACCATCCTCGGCACCACCTGCGGTTTCTTCCATCTTCGAATTCTCTCCAACGACACGACGGTGCTCGTTCCGGTGGCGAACGTCGACAACGTCGGCCTGCGGCGGGCCATCGACGACGACGAAGTCGAGCGGCTGTTCGGCAAGCTCGGCGACGGCAAGATCGACAACCACACGAACTGGAAAGGCCGCTTCAAGGACAACTCCGACAAGATGCGGAGTGGTTCGATCGCCGACATGGCCGACGTGCTGAAGAGCCTCACGTTCCTGGCCAAGTCGAAGAGCCTCTCGTTCCGCGAGAAGCGGATGCTCGATCGCGCCAAGTCACTCATCGTCTCCGAGGTGTCGGAAGTGATGAACGTGACGGCGCTCGACATCGAGGATCGGGTCGAGAAGGCGCTCGAGCGCGGCTTCACGACCAAGGCCCGTAACGCGCAGCGGGCCGAGACCCGCGCGGAAACCCGCAAGGCGGCGCCGGTGAAAGCCGCGCCCGCTCCCGCTCCCGTGAAGGCCGCGCCGATCGCCGTGAAGTCGGCGGCGGTGGCAGTGAAGGCGGCGCCGGTCAAGGCCAGTGCGCCGCGGCCGGTCGCGGCCGCCAAGGCCCGCCAGGCGCGCGCGTCATAACCGCACGCGAAGACAGGTAGAATGCCCGGTCCGGACGCTGTCCGCGCCGGGCATTCGTGTGTCTGCGCCGCGGTCGCTGCGCGGACGAGGAGCCCCGTGCCAGAAGCGGTCGCCACGGCCATCGCCGCCGTGCGTTCGGTGTGTGCGTACGTCGTCACCGCCGCCTACGTCGCGGTGGCCGGTCCGATCGGCCTGCTCATCGCGGTGCCGCTGCGCTGGAAGGGCGTGCTCTACGAACTGGCGCACATCGGCGTCGGCCTGGCCCTGGGCTCGGCCGGTATCCGTTACCGGGTCGCCGGCCGCGAACACGTGCCGCCGGGCCGGGCGGTGGTCTTCTGCGCCAACCACCAGAGCAACGTCGACCCGCCGGTACTCTATCGGGCGCTGCACCGGCGCCTCCACATCCTCTTCAAGGCCGAACTCCGCAAGCTGCCGATCCTCGGCGTGGTCATGGAGACCGGCGGCTTCGTGCCGGTCGAGCGCGGCAAGCGCGACGAGGCGCTGGCGTCGATCGAGGTGGCGGCGTCGTCGATCCGCGCCGGCAACTCGTTCCTCATCTTTCCCGAAGGCACGCGCAGCCGCACCGATGAGCTCTTGCCCTTCAAGAAGGGAGGCTTCATCATGGCGATCAAGGCGCAGGCGCCGATCCTGCCGGTGGCCGTCACCGGGGGCCGCGATGCGATGCGCCGGGGGAGCGCCATCGTGCGACCGGTGATGATGTCCGTGCGGATCGGCGCCCCGATTCCCACCGCGGGGCTCACGCTCGACGATCGCGATCGACTCATCGACGAGGTCCGCGCCCGCGTCGAGGCGCTGGTGGCCGAAGGACCGATTCCGCGGCGGTCGCGAGGATAACGGCATGGAACTGCTGGCCACGGCGGGACGCACGCTGGCCTTCTCACTGGCCGCCGGCGTCAACCTCTACGCGACGGTGGCGATGATCGGTCTGGCCGCCAGGTTCGATCTGGTCAGCCTGCCGCCGCAGTTCGCCGTCTTCGACAACAGCTGGCTCATCGCCGTCGCGCTGGTGCTCTATGCGGTCGAGTTCATCGCCGACAAGGTGCCGTGGGTGGACACGTTGTGGGACGCCGTGCACACGGTGGTACGGCCGCTGGGCGGCGCGCTGGTCGCGGTCACCACGCTGGGTGAGGCGTCGCCGTGGCTGCAGGGGCTCATCGCCGTCGCCGGCGGGACGCTGGCCGCTGGCGGTCATTTCACCAAGGCCGGCACGCGGGCGGCGGTCAACGTCAGCCCCGAGCCGTTCAGCAATTGGGCGTTCAGCCTGGCCGAAGACGTGTTCGTGGTCGGCCTCGGGCTGCTGGCCCTGAAGTTCCCGCTGGCGGCGCTGATCGTCACCGGGGTGTGCGTAGTCGTGATCGTGCTGCTGGCCCGCAAGCTGCTACGCTGGATCCGGCGGGCCGCCGCCGCACCCCCCGATGACATACGCATTCCGCCCGCACCGACCGCCGTCTGAACGGCGCCGTCCCGTGGCCGCGCTGGTGGCCACGGTGGCGCTCGCCGCGGTGACGGTCAGCGCGCAGCCGGCCCAAGAGCCGCAGTTCCGCGGCGGCACCAACCTGGTGCGGCTCGACGTCTACGTGTCGCAAGACGGCGCCGCCGTCACCGATCTCACCGCCGACGACTTCGAGGTGCTGGAGGACAGCGCCCCGCAGCAGGTGACCAGTTTCGAACTTATTCAGGCCCGCGGCGCCGTGCCGGAGTCCGCCCGGGTCGAGACGAACTCCACCCGCGAGATGCGCGAGCGCCTCGCCGCGCCGGACACCCGCGCGTTCGTGCTGTTCCTCGACACCTTGCACGTCCAGGTGGAAGGGTCGTATCGCGCCGCCAATCCGATTGCGACGCTGCTGGATCGTGTCATCGGCGCGGACGACCTCGTTGGCGTGATGACGCCCGAGATGAGCGCGCGGAACATGACGTTCTCGCCGCGCACCGCGTCGGTCGGCGAGATGCTCGCCGCCAACTGGGCGTGGGGCGAGCGCGGCGCCGCGACACCAACCGATCCTCGGGAGAACGACCTGGCGGGGTGCTATCCAGACATCCCGGGCGAAAGCACCGAAGGGATCGCCAAGGCGCTGATCGAACGCCGCCGGGAACAGAAGACCTTGAACGCGTTGGGCGATCTCATCGGCGAGCTCGAGCGCCAACGCGAGGAGCGCACCTTCGTGCTGCTCCTCACCGAAGGCTGGACCTTGCCGCGTGCTGACGAGCGCTTGGCGCGAACCCTCGAGACTCGCGGCGGCAGCATGCTGCCGGGCGGACCGGACTCGGTAGGCGTCGGTCCCGGCGGTCGGCTGTCGGGCGCCGGTTCGCCGGCCAACCTCCTGCAGTCGTGCGAGCGGGAACGGTCGCTGCTGGCGCTGGCCGACCTGCAGATGGAGTTCCAGCAGCTCACTCGGCGCGCCAACCGCGCCAACGTCAGCTTCTATCCCATCGACCCGCGCGGCCTGGTGCCGTTCGACGATCCGATTGGCCCGGGTCGCCCTGCTGGTCCGGTGGCCGATATGCGGCGCTTGAGCGTTCGCCAGGACGGCCTGCGCACGCTCGCGGCGGAGACCGACGGGACCGTGGTCCTCAACACCAACATCGAGCGGGCGTTGCCGCGGCTGCTCACCGACATCGGCGCCTACTACCTGCTCGGCTACGTCTCGACCAACCAGAAGCTCGACGGCCGCTATCGGCGGCTCACCGTGCGGGTGAAGCGTCCGGGCGTCGAGGTGCGGTCGCGCCCGGGTTATCTGGCCCCCACCGCCTCGGAGTTCTCGGCCGCGCAGGGCCCGACGACTGCCGCCCCCAGCGGGCCATCGAGCGCAGTCCGCGAGGCGTTGTCGCGGCTGCCGGGCGGCCGGACGGCGCCGCCGATGTACCTGCAGGCGGCCGGCGGCTCGGGCTACCTGCAGATCACCGTCGAGATCGATCGGGCGACGTCCAGCGCGCCGGCATGGGCCAACGGCGGCGCGATGCGGCTCGAGATCGGCCCAGCCGATCTGTCGGACAAGGACCGCCACGTCGAAGAGGTCGTGCTCACGCCCGGGCAGCGCGTCTACTCGCTGCGCCATCCGGCCCGCGATCTCCTCGCGCCCGGGCGCTATCAGGTGCGTGTCCGGGCGACGGCTGCCGGTGCGCAGTCGCCATTGACGCTCACCACTGTCGCCGACGTGCCGGCGACGAATGCGCTGCTGGGCTCGGCCGCCGTGGCGTCACGCCGCGGGCCGGGGACCGGCCGGCTGTTCCAACCGACCGCGGATCCGCGCTTCCGGCGCACCGAGCGACTGATCGTCGAGACCCCGCTGCTGGCCGCCGATGCCACGGTGTCGGCGCGGCTGCTGAACCGTCTCGGGCAGCCGATGGCCGTGCCCGTGACACTGGCCGAGCGAATCGACGAGAGCCTGCAGCTGCGGGTGTCGCTGGCCGAACTCACGCTGGCGCCGCTGGCGCCGGGCGAGTACGTGGTCGAAGTCGCCGCGACCAAGGGCGGCGCGACGTCGACGGTGAGCTACGGGTTCAGGATGATTCCATAGAGCAGGGAGCAGGGAGCAGGGAACAGGGAACAGGGAACAGGGAAGGCACCCATCAGGGTTCGGGACGCGAACACGAAGCGGGCACGGCACAGGCTGAGGCAGCGTGACATCGTCAGGGCGAACAGGCGCTCTACCTGTTCCCCGTTCCCTGTTCCCTGCACTTCAGATCGTCCGCTGGCCCGCCCGCGCCAGGATGGCCGCCAGGGCCAGGAACAGCGCGGCGCCGAGCAGGTGGCCCATCGCGTTCTCGCCGTGCAGGAACGGCAGCGCATTGCCGATCGCCTGGAACGGCGCGATGGTCTCGGTGCCGACCAGCACCGCGAACAGGATGCCGGCCAGCGAGCCGCCGGCGATCAGACCGGAGCTGTAGAGCGTGCCGGCGCTGATGTCCGACTCGCTGGTCGTGCCGGTCTTGCGCTCGACGTACCACCGCACCAGGCCGCCGGCGAAGATCGGCGCCGTCGTCGCAATCGGCAGGTAGGAGCCCACGGCGAACGACAGCGAGTGGATCCCGCACAGCTCGAGGGTGACGGCGATGAACATGCCGACCAGCACCAGGCCCCACGGCAGGTTCTGCGACAGCAGGCCCTGGATGAGCGTGGCCATCAGCGTGGCTTGCGGCGCGGCGACCGCGGCCGATCCGATCGTGAACACCTGGTGCAGGTAGAGCACGGTCCAGCCGATGACGAAGGCCGAGGTGATGACGCCGATGGCCAGGCCGATCTGCTGGTAGATCGGCGTCGCGCCGACGATGTAGCCGGTCTTCAGGTCCTGCGAGGTGTTGCCGGCATTGGCGGCGGCGATACAGACGATCGCGCCGACCGAGAGCGCGATCGGGGCATAGACGTCGCCGGTCCAGCCGAGCGCCACGAAGATGAGGCAGGTGATGATCAGCGTCGCGATCGTCATCCCCGAGATCGGGTTCGACGACGAGCCGATGAGCCCGGTGATGCGTGACGACACCGTCGCGAAGAAGAAGCCGAAGATGATGATGAGGACGGCGACCAGGAAGTTGCCCTGCGTCGGCAGGCCGGGGGCCAGCGCCAGGAACAAGGCGAGCAGCAGCGACCCGCCGATGACGAACGTCATCGGGAGATCGCGCTCGGTCCGCAGCTGCGCGCCGCCGGCCCCGGTGCCGATGCCCTTCAGGCCGTCGCGTGCCGACGAGACGATGGTCGGGATGGTGCGGGCCAGAGTGATGAGCCCGGCCGCCAGCACCGCGCCGGCGCCGATGTAGCGGATGTAGGCGCTCCAGATCTGCCCCGGCGACATCTCCGAGATGAGGAACGGCTGGCCGGTGGCCGGGTTGGTAGCCATGCCCGGATGGATCGGCGGGAACGGCACGGTGATGTACTCGCCGAGAATCGACAGCAGCGGCAGCAGCACCAGCCACGACAGCACGCCGCCGGCGAACATCGTGCCGGCGATGCGCGGCCCGATGACGTAACCGACGCCCATGTATTCCGGCGAGATGTCGACGTTCAGCGTGGCGTTGGGGAACTGGCTGGTGCGCGCGAACGAGTGGCCGACTTCCTGGCGGAAGATGTTGAAGGTCCACGACAGCGACTTCCAGAGCGCGCCGACGCCGAGGCCGGCGAAGACCAGCCCGGCCAGCTTGCCGCCGCGCTCGCCGGCCACCAGCACCTCGGCGCACGCCGTGCCCTCGGGGTAGGGCAGGATGCCGTGCTCCTTGACGATGAGCGCACGGCGCAGCGGCACCATCATCAGCACGCCCAGGATCCCGCCGGCGAACGCCAGCATCGTGATCTTGGCGTAGTTGAAGTAGCCGGGGTCGTCTGGCACCAGGAAGATGAGGGCCGGGATGGTGAAGACCACGCCGCCGGCCACCGATTCGCCGGCCGACCCGATGGTCTGGACGATGTTGTTCTCGAGAATCGTCGAGCCGCCGAGCTTCTTCAACACCGAGATGGCGAGCACGGCAATCGGGATCGACGCCGAGACCGTGAGTCCGGCGCGCAGGCCGAGATACACCGTGGACGCCCCGAAGATGAGGCCGAACAGGACCCCCAGGAAGATCGCCTTGGCGGTGAACTCGGCCACCGACTGGTCGGCCGCTACGTAGGGCGTGAAGGCGCGCGGAGCGTCGGCGGCGGGGCGGGACGGCGAGGGCGGCTGAGCCATGCGCGGGATGGTAACGCAGGACGCACGCCGGCCCGCGGCTTTACCCGGCCGGCCCTTTGGCCTATTCTGGGTTCGCTTGTGAATTCTCCGAACAAGCGGAAGGCCGCCGCCGAACAGGTCTCCGAACTCACGACCGGCCGCCTCTCCGTCTATCTCCGCTGCCTGACCCAGCTCGAGAGCGCGGGCGTCGAGACGATCTCGTCGCAGGCGCTGGCGGAGCAGTTCCACCTGAACGCCGCTCAGATCCGCAAGGACCTGGCCTACTTCGGCGAGTTCGGGGTGCGCGGCGTCGGCTACTACGTGAAGGATCTGAAGCTGCACCTGCGCCAGATCCTCGGTCTCGACCGCAAGCTGCGCGTGGCGGTGCTCGGCGCCGGCAACCTCGGCCTGGCCCTGGCCGACTACCCGGGCTTCCGCCGCGAGGGGTTCGAGATCGTCGCCCTCTTCGACAGCGCCGACGCCAAGATCGGCGACGAGTCGCGGTCGGGCGTGCCGATCCACGACATCAAGGAGCTGAAGAAGGTGCTCCGCCGCGAGCGCGTCGACATCGTGGTGCTGGCGGTGCCGGCCGAATCGGCGCAGCACGTGCTCGATCAGGTGGCGGGCAGCGGCGTGAAGGCGGTGCTCAACTTCTCGCCCGGTACGCTGAAGGTGCCGGCGGGCATCAAACTCAAGAGCGTGGACCTGACCGTGTCGCTCGAGAGCCTCTCGTTCTTCCTGGCGCACGGCGACGGCGCCTGATGGCCGCACGACGGCGCGCTGCGCCCCCCTGCATACAATAGGCGCCATGGCGGCACGGACCCGGCTGACGCACGTCGACGACCGGGGACGCATCCGCATGGTCGACGTCGGCGACAAGGCGGTGACCAGCCGCGAGGCCACCGCGTCGGGTCACGTCTCGATGTCGAAGGCCGCCCGCGACGCCATTCGCCGCGGCACCCTGAAGAAGGGCAACCCGCTCGAAGCCGCGCGGCTGGCCGGCATCATGGCCGCCAAGCGCACCGCTGAGATCATCCCGCTCTGCCATCCGCTGGCGCTCACCGGCATCGAGGTCGAGGTCACCCCGACCGCCCGTGGCGTGGCGATTCGCGCCCGGGTCCGGGTGGCCGGCCAGACCGGGGTCGAGATGGAGGCGCTCACCGCGGTGGCCGGCGCCGCCCTCACGGTGTACGACATGGTCAAGGCCGTCGACAAGGCGATGGTCATCGACGCGGTGCGGCTCGAAGAGAAGTCGGGCGGCCGGTCCGGTCACTACCGCCGGCGCCCGTGACCGCTCGCGACGCGCCTGCCTATTCGCCGCAGCTCGACGGGCTGCGCGCCGTGGCGGTCACCGCCGTTGCCTGGTCGCACTGGTTGCCGTCCTGGCAGTTCGGGCTGCCGCTCGGCGCCGGCGTCCACCTCTTCTTCGTCCTCAGCGGGTTCCTGATCACGCGGATCCTGCTCGACCTGCGCGCGGCGCCGCGGCGCCTGCCGGCGATCGGCCGCTTCTACGTGCGCCGGACACTGCGGCTGTTCCCGGCCTTCTTCCTGGTGCTCGGCGTGGCCGTGTGGGCCGCGGTGCCGCTCGCCCGCGAGACGTGGCCGTGGCATGCCGCCTATCTGTCGAACGTGTTCATCGCCGGCGAAGCCCAGTGGCAAGGACACCTGAGCCACTTCTGGTCGCTGGCCGTCGAGGAGCAGTTCTACCTGGTCTGGCCGTGGCTCATCGTCTTCGCGCCGGCGCGTTGGCTCGGAGCCGTCGTCGCGACGGCGGTCGTGCTCGGCCCGCTGTCGCGGTTCGCCGCGGCCTCGGCTGGACTGACCGAGGGGTTCTGGGCGCTCGTGCCCGGCGGCAGCGCCGATTCGCTTGGTCTCGGTGCGTGGGTGGCGCTCGCCGCGACGCCTCGCCTCCACGGCCGCGCGCCGATCGCCGTGCGCCTCTGGCTGCCGGTGCTGGCGGCCAGCCTGTGGATCGGGCTCCAGATCGCCGAGGCGGTCGCGCCCGTGCCGCCGGCCGTGGCGGTGTGGCGGCAGGTGCTGCAAGGTGTGGTCTTCGCGTGGGTGGTGAGCCGCGCCGTCGCCGGGTTCGCCGGGCCGGGCGGACGCGCCTTGGCGCATCCGCTGGCGACCGGCCTCGGCCGGATCAGCTACGGGGTGTACCTGATCCACGCGTTCGCGCCAGTGGTGGTGTTCGGCGTCGCCGGCGCGCTCGGTCTCGAGGCGTGGCTGCCGGCATCGGCGTCGGCGCGGGCCGCCGTCTACGCCGTCACCACGCTGGTGCTGGCCGGCCTCATGTGGCGCTGGGTGGAGCGGCCCGTCCTCGCCTGGAAATCCCGCGTGCCGTACCCGTGAACCGCCGCGGGCGAGCTGCCGCGGGCGTGGCAGGTCAGGGGCAGCGGATGCCGGCACCGTCGATCGGCATGCGGTACAGATCGCCCGGCGGCCGCATCCCTGTCGCTGGTGCCGCGACCACGCCTGGCCGCTCCGACGTGAAATACAGCATCTGTTCGCCGGCGTCGATGTACGGCGCGAAGTCGGCGAAGGGCGAGTTGACCGCCGGCAGCGCCCGGGGTTCGTCCCAGCCGCGCGCGGTGCGGCAGCTCACGAACAGATCAGGCGAGCCGCCGGCGAGCACCCTTACCATCACCAGGAAGCGGCCGCTCGGGGCGATCGCCGGATTGCCGCTCTCGGTCACGGTGCCGAAGGAGACCGGCTCCGGCGTCGGCCATCGGCCATCGACCTGACGGCTCGAGAACACGCGCGACGCGCCCTGCCGGCTCGACGTGAAGGTCAGCAGGCCGTCGCGGGCGATCGACACGAACACGTCGCCGAGTGTGGAGTTGAGCGGCGGTCCCGGATCGACGGGCGCGCCCCAGCCATCGCCGACACGGTCCACGTACCACGTGGTGAATCGGGCCTCGCCGCCGATGCTCCGCGGCCGATCGGAGGAGAAGTACAGCCGTCGTCCATCCGGGGCGACGAAAGGATCGACGTCGCGGTAGGTGCCCGAGAACGGCGCCACGACCGGCGTGGCCCAGCTGCCGTCGCCGGCCCGGCGCGCGGTCATGATCGTGAGCCGGTTGCGGTCGGCCGACGCGCGGTTGAAATAGATCTCGCGCCCGTCCGGCGTCAGCGTGGTCGCAAACTCCGGCCCGTCGCTGGAGACGACGCCGCGGCCGACGATCTCCGCGGACGCGCCGGTTGCGGTCTGTGACGTGGCGTGGCTCGAGGGGACCACCAGCATGGCGCTGGCGACCAGCGCGACCACGACCGCGGAGCGCTGCGGCGTCGGCATATCGCTAGGACGGCGGCGATGCCGCCGTGGCCGTCGGGGTGTGCCGGCCGACGAACACGTCGCGGCCCCACTGATCGACATGCGAGGTCACGGTGAACCCGGCCTCGCGCAGCCATCGGTGCCAGTCGCTGCGCGGGAACAGCCCGTTGCGGTGCACCTCGTGCGTGGCCTCGACCCGGCCGTCGTGGTGGCGCATCACGAAGGCATAGACCACCTCGAAGGTGGTGTCGGTGGGATTGGGATCCCACGACCACTCGAGGTAGCGCAGGCCGCGGCCGTCGGGGGCATCGTAGCCACCGGTGTTGGCATCCGACTCGAAGGTCTCGGTGACGCAGTCGGGCAGGACGGCGATGCCGCCGCCGGGCCGGCAGTGGAGCGCCGCCGTGGCCAGCGCCGCCCGCAGGTCGTCGGGCGTCGTCATGTACATCACCGCGTCGTGGATGAGCACGAGGTCGAAGGTGCGGCCCAGATCGAGGGTGCGCATGTCGCCGACGACATGTTCACACTCGGGGTTGACCGTGCGGCTCACCGCGAGCATCGCCGGCGCCGGGTCGGCCAGCGTCATGGCGAAATGCGCCTTGAGTTGCGACGCCAGGCTGCCGCCGCCCGAGCCCAGTTCGAGCACCGTGGCCGGCGGCCGGTCGGGGGCGGCCTGGAGCGCCGGAATCAGCTCGGCCGCCTCTTCGGCATAGTCGGCGGGTGGCGACAACAGCGGCCACCACACCGCGAGATCGGCGTACATCCGCAGATCGGGCATCCCGTCACTGTAACAGCGGCGGTCGCGTCGTCGTCCGCCCAGCCCCCGATCCCGAGCCCCGAGTCCCGCCGTCTCGTGCTAGCGTTCACCACGAGGAGTCCACACCTATGGATCGTCGAGAGTTGCTCCAAGCCGGTCTGACCGCCATTGCCGGCACCGCGATCGGCACCCGCGCCGAGGCCGCATCGCAAACCGCCGCGCCGCCGGCGTCGCCGTCGAAACCGCTCGGCGTGCACCCGCTCAGTGGCCCGTTCGAAGGGTGGACCGGGACGTTGCTCGAAGTGAACTACGCCCCCGGCCAGGTCAGCGCGTCGCACCAGCACCCCGGGCCGACCTTCGGCTACGTCCTGCGCGGCAGCATCAAATGGGCGATCGACGGCCAGCCGGCGAAGACGCTCACGGCGGGGCAGACCTTCTTCGAGCCGCTCGGCTCGGTGCACAGCACCTCGGCCAACGCCAGCGCCACCGAACCGGCGGCGATCTCGGTGGTCATCATCGGCAAGACCGGCGAGCCGCTGTCGAAGCCGGCCACGGCGACGCCGCGCACGCCGAACTGACGCCCGAACAGCGGCGAGCGGCTGGCGGCTAGGGCTGAGTCGCCGGCGGTGGCTCGATGTGGATGAGCGCGTCCTTGATCTGCGGGAAGCGCTGCATGACGCGGTCCTTCACCACGTGCGACAGCGCGTGCGCGTCGTGCAGCGTCATCTCGGGCGGCAGCCACACGTGGAGGTCGAGGAACACGTGATCGGCCGAGCCGCGGGTGCGGATCTGGTGGCAGCCGACCACCCCTGGCACCGCCCGCACCACGTCGCTGACGTCGCTCTCGGCGATGACGATGCGATCGCCGAGGATGCGTGCGGTCTCGTCGAAGACGCCCCAGCACGCGTAGGCGATGAAGCCCGCCACCAGCAGCGCCGCCCAGGCGTCGGCGGCCGGGTAGCCGGCCCACACCCCCCACAACGCCGCGATCACCGCGCACGAGGTCAGGATGTCGCTGGTGGTGTGCCGGGCATCGGCCATCAGCACTTCGCTCACCAGTCGCCGGCCCTCGCGGCGTTCGTAGGCGACCACCATCAGGTTCACCGCCAGCGTGAGCCCCATCACGCCGAAGCTGGCCATCGACACCTCCGGGGCGCCGCCCGCGCGCAGGCGGTCGATCGTGGTGACCAGCACCTGCACCAGCGCGACGAGCAGGAACAGCAGGATGCCGACCGAGGCCATCGTCTCGAACTTGCGGTGGCCGTAGGGATGGTCGTCGTCCGGCGGCCGGCTGGCCAGGCGGACGCCGACCAGCGCCACGACGTTCGAAGCGCTGTCGGTCACCGAGTGCAGGCCATCGGACAGGATCGAGATGGCGCCGCTGGAGAGGCCGAACAGCACCTTGGCGAGGGCGACGACGAGGTTGAGGACGAGCACCCGGCGCAGGACCGCCGAGACCTGGCGGTAGCGATCGGGACCCGCGGCCGGATCGGCGCGGGGATGGGCGGGCGTGTGGCTCAGAACACCCGGGCCTGGGGCACCGGCCACCAGCGGACCTGCACCTTCCCGATGATGTACTTCTTCGGCACCATGCCCCAGTGACGGCTGTCGGAGCTGTTGTTCCGGTGGTCGCCCATCACGAAGTAGTAGCCCTCGGGAATCACCTGCGGCCCCCAGTCGTCGTGGCTGCGGTATTCCTCGGGCACGTAGTCGTCGGGCACCGGCACGTCGTTCACGTAGACCCGGCCGTCGACGATCCGCACCTGGTCGCCTTCCTCGGCGATCACCCGCTTGACGAACGACTTGTCGGGGTTGAGCGGGTAGTAGAGCATCACGATGTCGCTGCGGCGGGGCGACGACAGGCGATAGACCAGTTTGTTGACGATCAGCCGGTCCTGGTCGTCGAGGGTCGGAGCCATGCTCAGGCCTTCGACCCGGGCGACCTGGAAGCCGAAGGTGACGATCAGCGTGGCGTAGACGGCGGCTGAGGCCAGCGTCTTCACCCACGCCCAGAACTCGTCGTGCCAGGCGGCCAGCCGTTCGGCCGTGGTCGGCTTGGGCGGCGCGGTCGTGAACCCGGGAAGGGCTGCCGGCGCGGCGGCCGAGCCGTCGAAGCCGGTGAGCGGCACCGCCACGGCCGCCGCCGGGGCTTCGACGACCGGCGTCACCGGGTCGAGCGGCTGAGGCAGGGCGACCGCCACGCCGTCGTCTGGCAGCGGCGCCGGGTCGTCCTGGCGGGGTTCGACGTGGTCCACGTAGGCGGTCTCCTCGTTCCAGTTACGAATGTCGGCCGGCCCAGGTTTACCCGGCCGTCACCTTCCCTATGGTAAACGAACGCGTCGCCCAGGGGTCGGCCGGGCGGCGCAGCCCGGGTGCTACAATTGCACGGTGGTCGGGGCCGTCTGGCGCCCGGCAGGGGAGCTTCATGATTCGTCCGTTGATCGACGGCTTTTCGCTGACCTTCAAGCACTTGTTCCGCCGGCCCATCACGGTGGACTACCCGAACCAGAAGGTGCCGATGTTCCCCCGGTACCGCGGGAAGCAGGTGCTGATGCGCGACGAGCACGGCATGGAGAAGTGCGTGGCCTGCGGGCTGTGTTCGGTGGCCTGCCCGGCCGACGCCATCTACCTCGAGGCGGCCGAGAACGACGGCACGGTGCTGGCCGGTCCCCGCTACGCCGCGGTCTACCAGATTCACAAGACGCGCTGCATCTTCTGCGGCTACTGCGAAGAGGCGTGCCCGGTGGCGGCCATCTTCATGGGCAAGGACTACGAGCTGGCGGTCTACAGCAAAGACGACTTCGTCTGGGACAAGACCGAGCTGCTCGTGCCCGCCCCCGCCGGAGTGACCGCGCCCCAGGCCGGGCGGTAGTTGCCTCGTCCGCCTTTTCTCGACGCCCTGCGCTCCCGCGTGCTCGTCTGTGACGGCGCGATGGGCACGATGCTCTACGGCAAGGGCATCTTCATCAATCGCTGCTTCGAGTCGCTGAACCTGTCGCAGCCGGAGCTGGTGACCGGCGTCCACCGCGAGTACCTGGCGGCCGGCGCCGACGTGCTCGAGACCAACACCTTCGGTGCGTCGCGGGTGAAGCTGCGCGGCTTCGGCCTGGGCGACCAGGTGCACGCGATCAACCTGGCCGGGGCCCGGCTGGCGCGTGAGGTGGCCGGGGACAGTGCCTACGTCGCCGGGGCGATCGGCCCGCTCGGCGTGCGCATCGAGCCGTGGGGCAAGACCGGCATCGACGAAGCCCGCGAGTACTTCCGCGAGCAGGCCGCGGCGCTGGTCGAAGGCGGGGTCGACCTGCTGATCCTCGAGACCTTCCGCGACTGGAACGAGGCCGCTGCCGCCGTCGATGCCGTCACGGTCGGTGTGCACGCTGCCGATCGTGGCGCTGGTCACGACCGAGGAGGACGGCAACAGCCTCGACGGCACCCCGCCCGAGCAGTTCGGTCCGGCGCTGGCGGCGCGTGGTGCCGACGTGGTCGGCGTGAACTGCAGCGTCGGCCCGGCGCCGATGCTCGAAACCGTGGAGCGTCTGTCGGCGGTGTGCGACGTGCCGCTGTCGGCCCAGCCCAACGCCGGCAAGCCGCGCGACATCGAGGGCCGCAACATCTATCTGTGCTCGCCCGAGTACATGGCGTCCTACGCCCGGCGGTTCATCGCCAGCGGCGTCCGCCTGGTCGGCGGCTGTTGCGGCACCACGCCCGAGCACATCCGGCAGATCGCGCTGGCGGTGAAGCAGCTGGCGCCAGACGTGGCGGCGAGCGCGTCGAGCCACACCGCGATCACCGTCGAGACGCCGCACGCCCAGCCGCCGGTGCCGCGGGCGGAGAAGTCACGGCTCGGAGCGGCGCTGGCCACCGGGCGCTTCGTGCGCGGCGTGGAGATGACCCCGCCGCGCGGCCACGACACCTCGCGGGCCGTGGCGGCGGCCCGTGCGCTCGCCGCCGATGGCCTCGACCTCGTGATGATCTCCGACGCCGCCCGTGGCGGCGCCCGGGTCGGCGCCTCGGCGCTGGCGGCGCTCATCCAGCAGCACGCCGGCCTCGAGCCGTTGCTCCAGTATTCGTGCCGTGACCGCAATCTGCTCGGCATCCAGTCGGACCTGCTCGGCGCCCAGGCGATGGGCGTCCGGAACATCCTCGGCATCACCGGCGACGTGCGCCGGATCGGCGACTACCCGGACGCGACCGCGGTGTTCGACGTCGACTCGATCGGACTGACGCACGTGCTCAGCCGCCTCAATCACGGTCTCGACATCGCCGGTCAACCGATTGGCGCACCGACCGCCCTGCTGGCCGGCGTGATGGTCAACCCGGCCGCCCGCGATCTGGATCGCGAGCTGCGCCGGTTCGAATACAAGGTCGAGGCCGGCGCCGAATTCGCGGTGACGCGGCCGATCTTCGACGTGTCCGCATTCGAACGCTTTCTCGAGAAAACGGCCCATTGCCGCGTGCCGATCCTGGCCGGGCTGTGGGTGTTCGACTCGGCCCTGAACGCCGAGTTCATGGCCAACGAGGTGCCCGACGTGGTCGTGCCCGAGACGCTCGTGCAGCGCATGCGCGGGACCAGCGGACTCGAGGCCGGGCTCGACGAAGGCACGCGGATTGCCTCGGAGCTGCTGGCCGCGCTGCGGCCGCTATCGGCCGGGGCCATCGTGTTCAGCCCGCAGGGGCAGAGTGAACGGGCATTGACGGTCCTCCGTCAATGACCGTGGCCGACATCGCCGCCTCGCCCTTGTAACGGTTCTGTTATAGTGCCCATCGCCCGGGAGGGTCCCGAATGGCCTTGTTCAGCGAACGACCGACAGAGAAGATTTTCGGGGGCGATACCGCCACCCGGGCCCTGTCGTCGACCGCGGTCGAGACCGCGTTCGTCGAGCGGGTCTACGAGAAGATCGCCGGCGTCTACGACTTCACGTTCGGACCGACCCTCCACCCAGGCCGTCTGCAGGCGCTGGACCGCATGGCCATCGCCGACGGCAAGTCGGTGCTCGAAGTCGGCGTCGGCACCGGCATCAACCTCGGTCTCTATCCGCGCGCCTGCCAGATCACCGGCATCGACCTGTCGTCCGGGATGCTCGAGAAGGCCCGTGAGCGGATCGTCAAGAAGGGCCTGCGCAACTGCCGGGTCATGGAGATGGACGCCGCGGCGCTGACCTTCGAGGACGACACCTTCGACATCGTCTACGCGCCGTACCTCATCAGCGTGGTGCCCGACCCGGTCGCCGTCGCCCGCGAGATGCGCCGGGTGTGCAAGCCCGGCGGCCGCATCGTCATCCTGAACCACTTCAAGAGCGACAACCCGGTGCTGTCGCGGATCGAAACGGCCATCTCCCCGATGACCGTGCACATCGGCTTCAAGAGCGACCTCGACCTGCACGGTTTCCTGCACCAGGCCGACCTGACGCCGATCTCGATCCAGAAGGTGAACCTGCCGCCGATGTGGTCGCTGGTCACCTGCGTCAAGGATCACGCGTAGCGGCCCACCATCATCCGTAGGGCAGCTCTTCAGAGCTGCCCCTTTGGGGCGGAGTTGAAGCTCCGCCCTATCGATTGGGGTGAACGCGCCTACGTCGTCGCGAACGGCGTCTCCAGCGACCGGCTCTGCGGCGTCATCAGCTCGGCGCCGTTCTCGGTGATGAACATGTCGTCCTCGAGCCGCACGCCGAACTCGCCCGGGATGTAGATCCCCGGCTCGTCGCTGAAGGTCATCCCCGGCGCCAGCGGCAGCGTGTTGCCCTTCACGAGGTACGGCCATTCGTGGCCGTCCATGCCCATGCCGTGGCCGACCCGGTGGGTGAAGTACTTGTAGCCGGGCCCGTAGCCGCCGTCCTCGATCACCTTGCGCGCCGCGGCGTCCACGGCTTCGCACGGCACACCCGGACGCGCCGCCTTCAAGGCCGCGGTCTGCGCCGCGAACTCGATGTCGAACACCGCCTTCATCTTGTCGGTCGCTTTGCCGAGGACGAACGTGCGGCTGATGTCCGACACGTAGCCCTCGACGCTGCAGCCGCCGTCGATGAGGATGATGGTGCCCTCGCGGATCACCTGCGGCTGGATCGAGCCGTGTGGCAGCGCCGAGAACTCCGCCGTCTGCACCGAGGCGCCGCCGGGGTAGCCGAGCTTGTCGTGGGCGGCGGCAATGAGCCCCTGGAAGTCGTCCTGGGTCATGCCCTCCTTGAGCGCCTGCCACGCCGCCTCGTACGCCTTCAGCGTCACCGCCGAGGCGATCTTCATCAGCGCCAGCTCGTGCTGGTCCTTCACCACCCGGCAGCCGGCCGTTACCGGCGTGCCGCTCACCAGCCTCAGCGCCGGGACGGCCTGCGCAATGCCGTCGCTGAACATGTGACGCACGGTCTCTTCGATGCCGAGCCGGCCGGCGGCGACGCCGCGGTCCTTGAGGCCCTGGGCGACTCGTTCGTACGGGCTCTCGTGCTCTTCCCACGTGCGCACGTCGGCGGTGCCGGTGAACGGGCTGGTCGCGAACTGCTCGCGCGCGCGGTCCTCCTCGAAGGCCGGGCAGACCACGAACGGCTCACCGGTGCGTGGAATCACCAGGCCGAACAGCCGCTCGCTGAGTCCCCACTGGATGCCGCTGAAATACACGAGTGAGGTGCCGCCGGTCAGCAGCAGCGCGTCGATCTTCTGCTCGGCCATCAGCCGGCGTGCCTTCTCGACCCGGCCACGGCGTTCGTCGGCGGTGATGGGCGTGGCCGGACCGCGCATCGACGTCAGTGACGTGATCGACGGCGGCAGCGCGTCGGTCGCGGCAAGAGCCGCCGCCGGAGCGGGGGGCTCGCTGCGGGCGCACGAGGTCGCAAGGGTGCCGGCGGCGAGGGCGCCTGAGGTGAGCAGGGAGCGGCGGGAAATCATCGACGGAAACTCCTGGAGACAGGGAACAGGGACTCGAGACTCAGGGAACCGGCGGAAGTATAGCCGGCGGGACAGCGATCAGGTCGAGCTGCGCCACGATCCAGTCGGCGGCTACGGCGGCGCCGTCGGTGCCGAGCGGTGACACCGGCCGAGGTGCGGAGCGCACCGCCTCGAGCGCGTCACGCCAGTCGCCGCGCAGGATCTCGGCTTGCGGCAGGTAGCCGCAACGCACGTGTCGTGGCATCTCGGCGACCAGCACGTCGTACTCGATGAAGTGGCCGCGGTCGGTGTAGAGCAGCGCCGTGTCGTTGGCGCGGCACTCGCTGATGATGCCGTAGCCGGGCTTGGTCACCACCACGTCGACGGCGGCGACGACGTCCTCGTAGCGCAGCCCCTGCGCGTACATCGCCGGTTCGTCGAGCGGGAAGAGCGAGCCGCGCGCGCCCGCCTGGGCGAGCGGCCCGCGGTCGGGCCCGAACGGCACGCTGGCGCTGACCAGCAGCGTCCAGCCGGCGGTGTGGCTGAGCGCCTCGAGGTCGATGCCGGCCACGCCGTACCCTCCGAACGACACCAGGGCCAGCTTGCCCTCGGGCAGTCCGAGGCGCATCCGGGTGTCGGCCGGCGCGTGCCGGGCGTGCCGGGCGATGAACGGCAGGTCGGTCACCGTGGCGAAGGTGTCGAATCCGCCGGCAAGCGGCAAACGGAACGCGCGGCCAGTGCGGCGATACGCCTCGCCGAGGGCGTCGGCGGCGGCCTCGCCTCCCGGGTAGTCGCGATAGATCCAGTCCCAGGTGAAGTTGCCGAGCGCGGTCGCCGGCACGCCGGCCAGCCGCGCGGCTTCGAGACCCAGTGGCGGGATGTCGGCGACGACCAGCGCGGCGTCGAGCGTGCGGAGCACCCCGGCCTCAGCCGCCGCCAGATCGGGCAGGGCCGCGGCGTAGGCCACGGCGCGACGCACGGTCTCGGCGGCATCCAGGCTCAGGCTGTCGTGCTGCACCACGCCCGGATCGGTGTCGACCGCGTCGAACACGAACGGCCCGCGCACCGTGAGGTCGAACAGCCAGCGCGGCGCCGCCGTGCGGATGTGCACCGGCTGGTCGGGCCGGCGGGCCAGCACGGCGTTCACCACCTCGATCGATCGCGAGGCGTGTCCGAAGCCGTGGCCGGAGATGTAGTAGACGAGCGGCCGCTTCACGCGTCCGCCGTCGGGGTCACCGCCACGGCTGCCGCCGCCGGTGCCGGGGCCGGCAGGGCGGCGCGCAGCACGTCTTCCAGCGTCCGGGCGAACACGAACGTCATGTCGCGGCGCAGTTCCTCGGGGATGTCGACGAGGTCGGGCTCGTTCAGGGCCGGCAGGATCACGGTCTTGATGCCCATGCGTCGCGCCGCCAGTGCCTTCTCGCGGATGCCGCCCACCGGCAGGACGAGACCGCTCAGCGTGATCTCGCCGGTCATCGCCACGTCCTCGCGCACCGCGCGGCCGGTGGCCGCCGACAGGATCGCCGTGGCCATGGTCACGCCGGCCGACGGACCGTCCTTGGGAATCGCCCCGGCCGGGACATGGACGTGCAGATCGCGCTGGTTGAGGAATGCCGGGTCGACACCCAGCAGCGCGGCGTCCGATCGGATGTGGCTCACCGCGGCCCGCGCCGATTCCTGCATGACGTTGCCGAGCTGGCCGGTGAGGATGATCTGTTCCTTGCCGCCGGGCAGCAGCGAGGCCTCGATGAACAGCACGTCGCCGCCGGCCTCGGTCCACGCCAAGCCAGTAGCCACCCCGGCGCGCGAGGTGCGGAAGGCGACTTCCTTCTTGAAGCGGGCCGGGCCGAGGTAGTCGTCGATCTGATCGGCGGTGACCGTCGTCGGCGGCGCCGACGCGTCGCCGCCCGACGACACCACCTTCGCCGCCACCTTGCGGGCGATCGTGCCGAGCAGCCGCTCGAGGCTGCGCACCCCGGCTTCGCGGGTGTACTCGGCAATCACGACCCGCAGCGCGGCGTCGTCCAGCGCGAGCGCCCCGGCGGCCAGCCCGTGCTCGTGCAGCTGGCGGGGAATCAGGTACTTGCGGGCGATGTGGATCTTGTCCTCTTCGGTGTAGCCCGACAGCGAGATGATCTCCATGCGGTCGAGCAGTGCCGGGTGCACCGGCCCGAGCTGGTTCGCGGTGGCGATGAACAGCACCTTCGACAGGTCGATCGGCACCTCGAGGTAGTGATCGCGGAAGGTGTGGTTCTGCGCCGGGTCGAGCACCTCGAGCAGCGCCGCCGCCGGGTCGCCCTGGAAGCCCACCGCCAGCTTGTCGAGCTCGTCGAGCATGAACACCGGGTTCATCGAGCCGGCCTGCTTCAGCGCCTGCACGATGCGGCCGGGCATGGCGCCGATGTAGGTGCGGCGGTGGCCGCGGATCTCGGCCTCGTCGCGCAAGCCGCCGAGCGAGATCCGGACGAACTTGCGGTCCATCGCCCGGGCGATCGACTGGCCGAGCGACGTCTTACCGACGCCCGGCGGGCCGACGAAGCACAGGATCGGCCCCTTCATGTCGCCCTTGAGCTTGCGGACGGCCAGGTACTCGACGATCCGCTCCTTCACCTTGTCGAGGTCGTAGTGATCGTCGTCGAGCACCGCCCGCGCCGCCACCGGGTCGATCCGGTCCGGGGTGGTCACCGACCACGGCACTTCGAGCACCCAGTCGAGATAGGTGCGGATCATCTGGGCTTCGCCCGAGCCGCTGCCGCCCATGCGGGCCAGCCGGTCGATCTCGCGATCGACGGCGGTCTTCACGTGCGCGGGCAGGTTCGCCTGCTCGACCTTCTCGCGGACCTCGGTGACTTCGCTGGCTTCGCCCTCGCCGAGCTGCTCCTGGATCGCCTTGAGCTGCTGGCGCAGGTAGTAATGGCGCTGCGACTCCGACATCTCGGCCTGGGCCTGCGATTCGATCTTGCCCTTCAGCTCCAGCACCGACACTTCGCGGGCGAGCAGCGCGTGCACCAGCTCGAGCTTCTTCACCAGCGGGTCGGCGGCCAGGATGTCCTGCTTCTCCTTGGCCGAGGCGTCGAGCATCGAGCCGAGCAGGTAGGTGAGGCGCAGCGGATCTTCGATGCCCAGGACCAGCTGGCGCACCTCGGCCGAGGCGCCGGTCGCCAGCGTGACCGCCTTCTCGGCCAGCTCGCGGATGCGGCGCTCGTAGGCTTCGGTTTCCACGCCGGTGTCGAGCCGCTCGGGCAGCGGTTCGACCTCGGCCCGCATGGTCGTGCCGGAGCGGCTCACGGTCTTGACGGCGACGCGGGCCACGCCCTCGAAGATGATGTTCAAGCCGTGTTCGGCGCGGGCCATCTGCCGCACGACGCAGATCGTGCCGACTGGCTCGAGCTGGGCCGGATCGGCGTCGTCGGCGTCGGTGGTCTGCAGCACGAGCAGCAGCATGCGGTCGCTGGCCAGCGCGGCGTTGACCGACTCGACCGAGGCGGGCCGGTTCACCGCCAGCGGCTGCAAGGTGAGCGGGAACGCCACGGTGCGGCGCAGCGGCAGGACCGGGAGCGACGTGGGCAGCGAGGGGGGTGTTTGCGGTTCGGCCATGAGATCTGAAGGCGCAACGGCGCTCGTCCGATCATACGCGGCCCGAAGGGGTGGGGCTGTTAAGATCGCGGCATGGCTCTCGACGAACGCGCCTTCTTCACCGAGCGACCCGAGCAGCGGAACGGACGCTACACCTGCCCGCGCTGCCGCCGCGTGAACGACTACCAGTTGCGCTGGGTGCGGCGCACCAAGAAGGACCGGCCGCCGGCCAACGCCGACCCGACCGACAAGGCCAAGTTCGCCAAGCTGCGCGACCACCTCATCCGCGTCGACGACGAACTCACCTGTAAGACGTGCAGCAAGCGCTTCGAGATTCCGTCGATGCACTCGCTGGTCTTCGTCGACCAGATCGACGGCCTGCCGAAGATGGACGACGAGGACGACGAGCCGGCCGCGCCGGCTGGTACACCCCCGGCACCATCCGCCACCGGACCCGCTGCCGGTACGCCTGGTACGCCGGCCCCGCGACAGCGGAAAGGCTACGCTCCTCCCAAGGTATGGCGATGACGAGGTAGCTGGTGGTGACGAGCGCCCACCAGAGCCGGTCCACGGTCATCACCGGGACCGCCAGGACCAGGAGTGCCCAACCGAGATAGATCGGGTGGCGCACCAGCGTGAACGGCCACACCACCCGCACGTCGGTCCGCGCCGGCCGGCCCGCGGCCTGACGAATGCCGGCCAGATCGGTGGCGCTCAGCACCCGGGCGGCGGCCACGGTCAACACCAGCCCTGCGCCCTGCACCGCGCCGAGCAGCCACGCCCACGGCGCGGGTGCGGCGTAGACGAGGCCCGGCACCCGTTGCCAGCCCAGCGTGACCAGGATCAGCAGCACCGACGCGATCCACACGTAGATCGATCGTTCGTAGGCCGCCGGGACGTGCCGCGCGATCCAGGCCTTGGCGCCGGCCCGGGCCATCACGCTGTGATGCGCGGCGAAGACGGCGAAGAGCGTCGCGTTCCACGCCAGCGCCAGCGCCAGGGGCCACGACGCCGCGGCCGGCGTCGCCAGCCGGACCAGAACGAAGTGCGCGCAGGTGGCGAGCGCCGCGACGAACACCGCGCCGCCCAGCCAGGCGACGGCGAGTCCCGCGCGCGACGGTCGATCGGTGGGCGGCATGGCGCGTGGGCGAGACACGTATTATAGGGACGCCAGCCAGCGCCGGCCGTCCGACGCCCCCAAGAGAGCATGTCTCAGCGTGCCTGATCCTCGCATCGTCATCTCCGGCATCGGCGTGGTCTCGACCTTCGGCGTCGGCCGCGACGTGTTCTGGGATCACATCTCGCGCGGGGTGAGCGGCACACGGGCCATCTCGGCCTTCGACGCCTCGGACTACGCCTGCCAGGTTGCCGCCGACGTACCGCCGCTCGACATGTCGGCCGCGGTCGCCGTCGACGGCGAGGACGCCGACGACTGGATCACCCGCGCCGATCCGCGCCGCTACTCGCGGGCCGCGCTCTTTGGCGTGATCGCCGGCCGCGAGGCCTGGCGCGACGCCGGCCTGCGGGTGGGGGAGCCGGGTGCCGGCGTGATCATCGGCAGCGGCGGCGGCGGCATCGACGTCGGCGAGCGGCAATATCAGGACTTCTTCACCAACGGCGGCCGGCAGGTCACGCCCTACGCCATCGCCATCGGCATCTGCGGCATGGTATCGAGCGAGATGTCGATCTCGCTGGGGCTGCGCGGCGTCAGCCACGTCCTCTCCACCGGCTGCACCTCGTCCACCGACGCGATCGGCTATGCCGCCGCGCTCGTGCGCAGCGGCGACGCCGACGTCGTGCTGTCGGGCGGCACCGACGGCTGCGTGCTGCCGGGGATGATCTTCGGATTCTCGCGCATGCGGGCGGTGTCCACCCACTACAACGATCGGCCGGCCGAAGCGTCCCGGCCGTTCGACCGCGGCCGCGACGGGTTCGTGCTCGGCGAGGGCGCGTGGATGGTGGTGGTCGAGCGCGAGGATCGGGCCCGGGCCCGCGGCGCGCACATCTACGCCACCATCGACGGCTACGCCTCCACCTGCGATGCCTATCACCGCGTGCAGATGGATCCCGACGGCCATGAGATCGTCCGCTGCATGCAGACGGCGGTGGCCCGGTCGGGGCGGGCCCTCGACGACATCGGCTACGTGAACTACCACGGCACCTCGACCCAGCTGAACGACGCGGTCGAGGCGCGCTGCACGCGGCGGGCCTTCGGCGCGCTGGCCGAGCGGCTTCCCGGTTCGTCGACCAAGTCGATGATCGGGCATCCGCAAGGCGCCAGCGGCGCGGCCGGCGTCGTCACCACGGCGCTCGCGCTCGATCGCGGGTTCCTGCCGCCGACCATCAACCTGCGCGATCAGGATCCGGCCTGTGATCTCGACTTCCTGCCCGGCGCGGGCCGCGTCGCACGGCCAGCGGCGGCGCTGTGCAACTGTCTCGGCTTCGGATCCAAGAACAGCGCCCTGGTGCTGGGAGCGGTGGCGTGAGCCAGCAACGCCGCGACGATGTCGTCGTCGCCGGCGGCGGGCCGGCCGGGGCGATGACGGCGCTGCTGCTGGCGCGTCGCGGCTGGCGCGTGCGGCTCTTCGATCGCGACCGGTTCCCGCGGCCCAAGCTCTGCGGCGACACCTTGAACCCGGGCGCCCTCGCGGTGCTCGGCCGGCATCTCGACGTCGCGCCGCTGCAGGCGATCGGCCGTCCGATTCGCGGCATGCGGCTGAGCGGGCCGGGCGGGGTGGCGATCTGCGGCACCTATCCGGCCGGCGTGGCCGGCCTCAGCGTGACCCGTGCCGACCTGGACGGCTGGCTGCTGCGCCAGGCGGTCCACGCCGGCGTGACAGTCGAGGAGGCCACGCCGGTGACCGGGGCGCTGCTCACCGCGGGCCATGTCTCCGGTGTCTGCGTGCGCGCCGCGGCCGGGCCCGTCGACGTGCCGGCGCGGATGGTGATTGGCGCCGACGGCCGTCGATCGGCCCTCGCGGTCCAGTTGCGACTGGCGGCGACGCCGCGCGCGCCGCGACGCTGGGCGGTGGGCGCCTACGTGGAGGGCGTGCAGGACGTGCGACCCGACTACGGCGAGATGCATGTCAGGGCCGGCCGCTACCTGGGGCTGTCGCCGGTGCCGTCCGGGCTCACCAATGTCTGCCTCGTGGTGCCGTTCTCGGCGGCGCGCGCGGCGGTCACCGACGCCGGCGGGGCGATGCTCACCGCCGCCCGCCACGATCGGTGGACGGCGCCCCGGTTCGGCGGCGCGCGGCTGGCGTCGCCGCCGGTGGTGCTTGGGCCGATGGCCCTCGACGTCGCCGTGCCGGGGACCGCCGGACTGCTCCTGGCCGGCGACGCGGCCGGCTTCATCGATCCGATGACCGGTGACGGCATTCGCCTGGCCCTGGCCGGGGCCGAGTTCGCCGCCGACGTCGCCGACGCGGTGCTGCGTGGCCGGCTGACCGCCGCGGCCGCGCCGTTGATACTCGCCGGTCGCCGCCGTGCTGCGTTTGCCGGCAAGTGGCGGTTCAACCGGGCGGTCCGCGGCCTGGTAGGCAGCCACGCGGTACGCGGCGCGGCCATCGCGGCACGAGTCTGGCCGCGGCTGTTCGAGGCAATGGTCTGCTACGCCGGCGACGTGCGGGCCGCGGCGCCGACGACACTGGAGGCGCCGTGCCCGTCGCGGTGAGCATCGCGCTCGTCACCACTGCCGCGGTGATCGCGGTGATGGCGGGAGAGGCGGCGCTGTCGGCCTACAACGCGACGCTGCTGCGCAGCCGCGGCGCGGTGGAACCGGTTGATGACGTCTACCGCACGATGCAGTGGGCGTATCCCGCCGCGTTCCTGGCCATGGGCCTCGAAGGCGCCCTGAGCGGCCCAGCGCCGGCCGTCGCTCTCGGCGCCGGACTGGCGGTGTTCGGCGCCGCCAAGGCGCTGAAGGCATCGGCGATTTCGTCGCTGGGCGTGCGCTGGACGTTTCGCGTCCTGGTGCCGCCGGGCGAACCTCTGGTGACGCGCGGCCCGTACCGGCTGCTGCGCCATCCCAACTACGTCGCGGTGTGCGGGGAGATCGTCGGCGTGGCGCTCACGGTGTGGGCGCCGATCACCGGCATCGCCGCGCTGCTCGGCTTCGGCTGGCTGCTGCTCCAGCGCATCGCCGTCGAGGATCGGGCCCTGGGGCGTCGCGCATGACGCCGTCGGCCATGCGCGCGCCGTCGCCGGACCACCGCCCGGCCTCGCTCTGGGTCCGCCTTACCGATGTCGTCGTGCTGCTGCTGCTCCTGGTCGGCCTGTCGTCGGCGATCACCGGCGGATTCCGGACCGAGGTCGTCGGCCTGCGGGTGTCGATGACCTCGTGGTGGCGTCCGCTGTTGCTGGCCGCGCTGGTCGCCCTCGGCCGCCATGCGGCGTGGCGCACGCCGTCGATGCCGGTGCGGCTGTGGGCCGGGCTGCAGCGCTGGCGGCGCGACGAGGTGACGCGGGCGATCGCGCCGTTGGTCGTCACCAGCCGGGTCGGCGTGCTGGTGCTGGGCCTGATGGCCGCGCACGCCATCGGCTTTCCGCAGGGCCGGGCCGCCTTCCGCGTCGCCGACACCGAACTGGGCAATCTGCCGGCGCGCTTCGACGCCGGCTGGTACCTGACGATCGCGACCACCGGCTACGAGTACCTGCCGAACCGCTTCGATCGCCAGCAGAACCTGGTGTTCTTCCCGGCGTTCCCGGCGTTGATGTCGGCCGGCGCGCTGGTGACCGGACGGCAGGTGCTATGGAGCGGGACGCTCATCTCCATCTTCGCCTTCGTGTGGGCCTCCCGCTACCTCTACCGTCTGGCCCGAGAGCTGATGGACGCCGACCGCGCCGCCGCCGCGGTGACGTTCGCGGCGCTGTATCCCTTCGCGCTCTTCTACAGCGCCGCCTATACCGAAGGGCTGTTCCTGCTTGCAATGGTCGGGGCGTGGTACCACCTGCGCCGCGACGAGCGGTGGCCGGCATTCGGCTGGGGCCTGCTGGCCGGGTTGACCCGGCCCAACGGCTGCCTGCTGTCGATCCCGCTCGCGCTCGTCGTGCTCGCGCCGCTGTGGCGGCACGGCCGATTGCAGCGGCCACCGGGCGGCTGGGGCAGTCTCGCCGACCGGATGGTCGTGGCCGCCTCGCCTGGACTCGGCATGCTGATCTACTCGGCCTACGTCTACGACCGCACCGGCGACCCGTTCATGTGGATCCGCCTGCAGGTGGCGTGGGGCCGGCAGAACCTCGGGCTCTCGTCGTTCCTGCTGGGGGAGTTGGACTCGGTCGGCGACCAGGGCGTGTATCGCTACGTCGGCAGCAACGTCCCAGACTTCCTCAACATCCTGGCGGCCGCGCTGGTCACGGCCGGGCTCATCCCGATTTTCCGGCGCTTCGGCCTCGCGCCGGCCGTGCTGGTGGTGCTGAACGTCGTCCCCTCGATTGCCAGTGGCGGGTGGCTGTCGGTGGGACGGGCCACGGCGGTGCTTTTTCCGACGTTCCTGTGGCTGGCCGATGTCGTCCCGGCGCGCCAGCGCACGGTGTGGTTCGTGGCGTTCGCCGGGCTCCAGGCCTTCGCGGCGATCCTCTTCTTCACCTGGCGCCCGCTCTTCTGATCGGCACCCGGCGCCGGCGCCGAACCGGCCAAGGCGGGGCCCGCGCCGTCTGTACGGGCACCTCCGACGAGGCCGTATACTGAGCCCAGTACGCCCCATGCAGGCCGATCTCCTCCCCGTCGCCGGCCGTCCGCTCGTCGCGCGAGCCGTGCTCGCGCTGTTGTGCGCGAGCCTGGTCGCCACCTCGCCGCAGCCGCTCGATGCGCAGGCCGCGGCGGGCGGCCGCGCCGCCGTCGAACGGGCGCTCCTCACCGGACGCTACGACGAGGTCCACACGCTGGCGGCCGCGCTCGGTGCGGATCCGGCCGTGGCCGTGCTACGCGCCCGCGCCTACACCGCCGTCGGCCGCTACGCCGAGGCGGAGAAGGTGCTGCAACCGGCGGTCGCCGAAAGTCCGATCAGCGACGCCGCGGTCGAGCTGGGACTGCTGCGGCGGCTCCAGGGCCGGCGCGTCGAAGCGCTGCGGACGCTCGCGCTCATCCTGTCGCGCGACATCGCCGGCGCTGCCGCGGCCGACTACGTCCGGGCCGGCCGGGCGGCGCGGGCACTCGGCCGCTTCCAGCAGGCCAACGACTTCTTTCGCGAGGCGGTCCGCCAGGCGCCCACCGACCTGAACGCCAACCTCGCCTGGGGTGAGCTGTTCTTCGAGAAGTACGAGCGGAGCGAAGCGGCGCGATCGTTCGAGGCGGCGCTACGCACCGACGCACAGCACCCTGCGGCGCTGCTCGGCATGGCCCGCACCGTCGCCGCCGACAATCCGCCGCTGGCCCGGAAATATGCCGCGCAGGCGCTCGCCGTCAATCCGAACGAGGCCGGCGCCCGGGTGTTGCTGGCCGAACTCGCACTGGATGATCTGAAGCGGGCCGAAGCCAAGGTCGAGATCGACAAGGCGCTGGCCATCAACCCGAATTCCCTCGAGGCGCTGTCGCTCTCGGCGGCGCTGGCCTGGCTCGAGAAGCGCCCGGCCGATCAGGCGGCGGCGACCGAGGCCGCACTCAAGATCAACCCGCTCTACGGCGAGGTGCACCGCGTCATCGGCGGCGTGTCGGCGCGGGCCTACCGCTTCGACGAGGCCGCCGAGTTCGCCCGCAAGGCCACGACCGCCGACCGCGAGAACTATCGCGCCTTCGCCGATCTGGGCGGGCACCTGATGCGCACCGGCGACGAGCGCGCGGCGCGCCGCGCGCTCGAGACGGCGTTCCGGTCGGATCCGTTCGACGCGGTCACCAAGAATCTCCTCGACCTCCTCGACACGCTCGACCAGTTCGAGACCATCCGCGACGGCGACCTGGTGATTCGTCTGCACCCCGACGAAGCTGGCGTGATGCGCGAATACGTGCCCGGGCTGGCCAAGGAAGCGCTGGCCAAGCTGTCCAAGCAGTGGAACTTCACCCCGACCGGGCCGATCCTGATCGAGGTCTTCCCGCGCCACGATGACTTCGCGGTGCGCACCCTGGGCCTGCCCGGGATGATCGGCGCGCTCGGCGCCTGCTTCGGCCGCGTCGTCACCATGGACTCGCCCAAGGCGCGTCCGCCGGGTGAGTTCAACTGGGGCGCCACGCTGTGGCATGAGCTGGCGCACGTGATCACCTTGCAGCTGTCGAACCAGCGGGTGCCGCGCTGGCTCACCGAAGGCATCTCGGTGTGGGAGGAGACCCGCGGCCGGCCGGAGTGGGGCCGCGAGATGGAAGTCACCTTCGCCGGTGCGATGGACCGCAAGCAGGTGATGCGGCTGCGCGACCTGAACTCGGGCTTCAGCAACCCGGAGACGATCTCGCTGGCCTACTACCAAGCGTCGCTGCTGGTGGAACACATCGTGGCCCGGTTCAAGGAGCCGGCGCTGCGCGAGCTGGTGCGGGTGTTCGCCGACGACCTCGACACCGAGCAGGCGATCCAGAAGGCGCTGGCGGTGTCGATCGACGACGTCCAGAAGACCTTCGACGTATTCCTGGACGAGCGCTTCGGCCGTCTGCGCCGGGCGCTGGCGGCGCCCGAGGGCTTCGAAGGCGACGAGCCGGCCGAGCGGCTGCGGGCGCTGGCTACTGCCAACCCTGCCAGCTTCCCGGTGCAGCTGGCGCTCGGGCGCACGCTCGAGGGCAGCGATCCCGACGCCGCGCTGGTCGCCTATGAACGGGCCGCGACGCTCATCCCGATCGCCTCGGGGGAGGGCAGCCCGCAGTCGCGGATCGCCGCGCTCACCTTGAAGCGTGGCGACAAGACGCGGGCCGCGCGGGCGCTCGAAACCCTCACGACCAACGACCACACCGACGTCGTCTCCGCCCGTCAGCTGGTCGGGTTGCTGGATCAGCCCGGCGACGCCGCCCGGCGCAAGAGCGCGCTGGCCAAACTGGTGGCGGTCGACCCGTTCGACGCCGCCGCCCACTCCGAACTCGGCCGCTTCGCCCTCGCCGATGGCAACGCGCCGGCGGCGCTGCAGGCGTTCCGTGTCGCCATCGCCGCCGGTTCCCAGGACCGGGCCGGCGCGCATGCCGACCTCGGCGAGGCGCTCGAGAAGACCGGCGCCCGCGACGACGCCAAGCGCCAGGCGCTGCTGGCCCTCGAGGTGGCGCCGTCCTACGTCCGCGCGCAGGAGCTGCTGCTGCGGCTGGTGGAGCCACGGCAATGAGCGCGGCCGTGCCGCGCGGCCGGGCGACGCCGTCGCGCCGGATGCGCCGGCATGGCCCGCTCGTGGCCGCGGCGATCGCGCTGGTCGCCTTCGTCGTGCCGGCCCTGTCGTCGCTGGTCCGCGACGCGGTGGCCCAGGCCGGGGTGTTCAAGGAAGACAAGCTGGCCGGCCTGCAGTGGACCTTCGTGCGGGTCAAGTACACGCCGACCACCGGCGACCTGGCGATGCGCACGCGGTTCGGCTTCTGGGACGACCCGTGGGCCATCGACGCTCCGGCCGCCGAGCAGAACCTGTCGCGCCGGGTGCAGACCGCCACCGCCATCGAGGTCGGCGAGCCGCTGGTGATGGCGCTCGACGACCCGCGCCTCTGGCAGTATCCGTGGCTCTACCTCGTCGAGCCGAGCAATCTGGTGTTGAGCGACGACGAGGCGGCGACGCTCCGCGAGTTCCTGCTGCGCGGCGGCACCCTCACGCTCGACGATTTCCACGGCTCGTTCGAGTGGGAACTCACCGTGCGCCAGATGGCCAAGATCTTTCCCGATCGCGAGATCGTCGATCTGCCGCCGACGCATCCGATCTTCACCTGCTTCTATCAGCTCGACCGCTACCCGCAGGTGCCCGGCCTCGGCTCGTTCTTCAACGGCCGGACGTGGGAGAAGGGCGGTTTCACCGCCCGACTGCGCGCCATCCTCGACGACTCCGGCCGGCCGATGGTGCTCATCAACTGGAACACCGACATGGGCGACGGCTGGGAGTGGTCGAACGCCGAGGACTATCCCGGCTATCTCAAGTGGACGGCGGTGGCGTATCAGATGATGATCAACGAGGTCGTCTATACCCTCACGCACTAACAGCGGCTAGCGGCTGGCGGCTAGCGGCTAGGAAGCCGGAAACCGGAATGCATCGAGTGGCGGAAGAGCACGGCGAAGATCTGGCGGCACGAGTCGCGGCGGGGCGCGATCGGATCCTCGAACAGCTGCGCAAGGTGATCGTCGGGCAGGATGAGGTGGTCGATCAGGTGCTGATCGCGCTCTTCACCGGCGGGCACTGTCTGCTCACCGGCGTGCCCGGGCTGGCCAAGACCCTGCTCATCAAGACGCTGGCCAGCATCCTCGACCTCAGCTTCAAGCGCATCCAGTTCACGCCCGACCTGATGCCGGCCGACATCACCGGCACCGAGATCCTCGACGAGACCGACGGCGTTCGCGCGTTGCGCTTCGTCCGCGGCCCGATCTTCGCGCAGATTCTGCTCGCCGACGAGATCAACCGCACGCCGCCCAAGACCCAGGCGGCGCTGCTCGAGGCGATGCAGGAGTTCCACGTCACCGCCGCCGGCCGCACCTACGCGCTCGACCGGCCGTTCTTCGTGCTGGCGACCCAGAACCCGATCGAACTGGAGGGCACCTATCCGCTGCCCGAGGCCCAGCTCGATCGGTTCATGTTCAATGTCACGATGTCGTACCTGTCCGAGGACGACGAGGTCCGCGTCGTCACCCAGACGACCGGCAGCGGCCACCACCAGCCCGAGCGGGTGCTCAGCGGCGACGACATCCTGGCCTACCAGGGCTACGTCCGCCAGGTCGTGGTCGCCGAAGAGGTGGCGCGCTACGCGGTGCGGCTGGTCGATGCGTCGCGCCCGGGCCGCGGCCCGAAGCTGGAATTCGTCGAGAAGTACGTCAAGTGGGGCGCGGGTCTGCGGGCGTCGCAGGCGCTCATCCTCGGCGGCAAGGCCCGGGCGCTCATCCACGGCCGGCACCACGTGTCGGTGAAGGACATCCACGCGCTGGCCGCGCCGATCCTCCGCCACCGCGTGCTGGCCAATTTCTACGGCGAGGCCGAGGGCATCACCTCGGATGCGGTGGTCGAGCGGCTGATCCAGGCGGTGACCCTGCCGGCGAGCGGGCTGTGACTCGCCGGCCTGAGGCGGAGCCTCGCTAGATGCCGGCGCGCACCCGCTATCTCGATCCGGCGGTGCTGGCGCGGCTCGGCACGCTCGATCTCAAGGCCAAGACCATCGTCGAGGGCGTGCTGAGCGGCCTGCACCGCAGTCCCTTCCGCGGCTTCAGCGTCGAGTTCGCCGAATATCGCCAGTACATGCCTGGCGATGCGCTGAGCACCATCGACTGGAAGGTGTTCGCGCGCTCGGATCGCCACTACGTCAAGAAGTTCGAGGCCGACACCAACCTCGACTGCCATCTCCTGCTCGACGTCAGCGGCTCGATGAGCTACGGCTCCGGCGCGCTCACCAAGCGCGAGTACGGCTGTTATCTGGCGGCGTCGCTGGCCTACCTGATGCACCGCCAGCGCGACGCCGTCGGCCTCATCGCCTTCGACGACCGGATCGTGCACCGGGTGCCGCCCAGCGCGCGGGCCGGGCACCTCAAGACGGTGCTGCTGGCGCTCGAACGGCTGCCGGTGGGACAGCGCACCGACGTCGCCAAGCCGCTCGGCGACCTCGCCGTGGTGCTGGCCAAGCGTGGTCTCGTGGTCGTGATTTCGGATCTGCTCGACGAGCCGACGCGGGTGATCGACGGGCTGCGCCACTTCCGGCAGCGCGGCACCGACGTCATCGTCTTCCACCTGCTCGACCACGAGGAGCTGCATTTCCAGTTCGACGATGCCGCCCGCTTCCGCGACATCGAAACCGCCGCCGAAGTCTTCGCCGATCCGGCCGCCGTCCGTGCCCGGTATCTGCAACGCATCGAGCAGTTCATCGCCACCTACCGGCGTGAGCTCGGCGGCGCCGGCATCGACTACCACCTGCTCGACACGTCCAAGCCGCTCGACCTGGCGCTCATGGCCTACCTCAACGCCCGAGGGCGTGCCTGAATGAGCTTCCTCGCCCCCGCGTTCCTCGCCGGCCTGCTGGCCGTGGCGATTCCGATCGCGCTGCACCTGTTCCGGCGGCGCACCGATCGGGTGGTCGACTTTCCGGCGATGCAGATGCTGCCCGAGGCGCCGGCCGAACGCCAGGAACGGCGCCGGCTGCGCGATCTGCTGTTGCTGGCGTTGCGGGCCGCGGCGCTGGTCCTGCTGGCGGTGTCGTTCGCGCGGCCGTACCTGGTCTCGGGCGGCACGGCGCTGCCGTCGCCAGTGACGGTCGTCGCCGTCGATCGCTCGCTCAGTCTCGGTGCGCCGGGCCAATGGGCCGAAGCCGTGCGGCTCGCGTCCGATGCGATCGGCGCCGCCCCGGCCACGCACCTGGTGGCCGTCGTCGCGTTCGACGATCGCGCCGATCTCGTGGTGGCGCCGACGCCCGATCGCGCCGCGGCGCGCGCCACGATCGCCGCGCTGCAGCCCGGTGCCGGCGGCACCCGCTACGCGTCGGCCTTCGCCCGCGCCGCCGATGCGCTGGCCGCGGGCGGCGGCCGCGTCGTCGTCGTGACCGACGGGCAGGCCAGCGGCTGGGACGCCGCGGAATCGGCGCCGACACCGGATGCGGTCGAGGTCGAGGTGCGGACCGTGCCGCCTCCCGCCGGGAACCTCGCCGTGACCAGCGTGCGGATGGACGACGGCACCATCACGGCGGTGGTGCAGAGCTTCGCCCCGGGCCCACGCGTCGCGACGCTGTCGGCACAGACCGGCGGCCGCGAGGTGTCGCGGGCCCGCGTCGAGCTGGCGCCGCTGGCATCGGCCGACGTGCGGCTCAGTGGCGCCTGGCCGGCCGCCGGCGCCGTCGACGTCGCGGTCGACGATCGCGAGGGCTACCCGGCGGACAATCGCCGCTACCTGCTGCTCGATCGCCATGCGCCAGCGTCGATCCTGGTGCTCACCGCCGACCCGCCGGAATCGGCCACCACCGGGCTCTACGTCCAACGCGCGCTCGAAGCGGCGCCGCCCGGCAGTGCCGCGGAGGTGACGGTCGTCGATGGCCGGCGGCTCGATCTGTCGGCGCGCCGTCCCGACGCGATCGTCGTCGTCGGGACGCGCACGCTGACGCGCGCTGGCCGGGCCAGCGTGGCCGCGTACCTGGCGTCTGGGGGCCGCGTCTGGCTGTCGCTGGGTCCGGACGTCGACGTGCCGACGCTGTCCGAGACGCTGGGGCTGCCGCTGCGGCTGGCACCGGATCCGGTGGTGGCGTCGGGCGACGAGGCGGCGCTGGTCCCGTCCGACCGGCGGCACCCGATGTTGCGGCGCCTCGCCGGCACCGCCTCGGCGTTGAGCCGGTTGCCGATCGAGCGCTACCGGCGCGTGCTCGACGAACAGGGGTGGGACGTGCTCGCGCGGTTCGCCGGCGGCAGCATGGCGCTGGCCGAGCGGCGGGTCGGCGAGGGCGCGCTCGTGCTCTTCACCTCGGACCTCGACAACCGCTGGAATCGCTTCCCGCTGGAGCCGAGCTTTGCGCCGTTCGTGGTCGAGACCGCCCGCTACCTCACCGGCGGCCCGCAGGCCCGCGCCAGCTTCACACTGCCCGACGTGCCCGACGGCGTGCCGGCGATGCCCGGCATCCATACGCTCACGACCGCGGCCGGCGCCCGCGCCGTGGTGGTGAACGTGAGCCAGGCCGAGAGCGACCCGGCGGCGATGAGCGCCGAGGCGTTCCTGGCCAGGGTGCCGCGCACTACCGAGGTGCCGCCGCCGCGTGCCGGCGACGACGCGCGGGTGCAGGAGGATGCACAGCGCTTATGGCAGATCGGCCTGCTGGTGATGCTGGCCGTGCTCGCCGCGGAGAGTCTGCTGGGCCGGGGCCGACGCGCCGCCGGGTCTGCGGTCCCAAGGTAGGATAAGCGTGTCCAGGACACTAAGCGGGCCACCGCCATGACCGAGGGCCTCCAGGCACTCCGCACCGTTCTCGACGACATCGCGCGTCGGCGTGCCGCGCTGTCGTGGCGACGCGCGTTCACGGTCGGCGCCGGGATGGCCGCGGTGGTGCTGATCGTCACCGGCGCCGCCCTCCGCCTCGCGGCCCCTGGTCAGTTGATCCTCGTCGTCACGGTCGGGCTCAGCATCGCCGTCGCCCTCGCCGCGCTGGCGCTGTCGCTGTGGTCGACACGCGGGTCCACGACGCCGATCCGAGATCGCCCGGCTCGTCGAGGAGCGCCACGGCGGACTCGACGACGTGGTCGTCACCGCCGTCGATTACGCGGCGCGTCCCGGGCACGACCCCGCGATGGCCGAACGGCTGGCCCGCGCCGCGGTGCGCGCCGTCTCCGGGCTGGGCGCGGATGCCGTCGTCGATCCGTCGGCGCTGACCCACAGCGGTCGAACCGCCGTGGCCGCCGGCGTGCTGCTGCTGGCCGGCCTGGCGGTGTTCGTGCGGCCGTTCGGCGACGCCGCCAGCGTGGTCTCTGCCTACGTGCTGCCGTCGCGCATTGCCATCGACGTCGAGCCCGGCGACGCACGGGTCCGCGCCGGTCAGCCGCTGACCGTGCGCGCGACGGTGCGCGGGGCCGACGGCGTCACGCCGGTGCTGGTCGCCGGCGCGGGCGCCGACGCCGTGCCGGTGGCCATGACGCGGCAGGACGACGGCACCTGGCTGGCGACGGTCGACGCGGTCACCCAGTCGTTCGGGTACCACGTCATGGCCGGGGCGCGCGCGTCCAACCTGTATGCGATCACGGTGGTGCACCCGCCCGCGGTGGAACGGATCGCCCTCGAGTACGTCTATCCGAAGGCGCTCGGTCTGCCGACCCGCGTGGAAGAAGACGGCGGCGACATCTACGCGCCGTCGGGCACCGAGGTGCGCTTCACCATCACCACCGATCGGCCGGTGACCGACAGCGCGCTGATGCTGGCCGGCGGCACCCGCGTGCCGCTGGCGGTGGCCGGCCGCACCGTGACCGGCACGTTGACGATCGCCGCCGACGACGCCTACCGCGTCACGCTGGTCGACGACGACGGCGCGGCGACCCCCGACGACACCGAATACTTCATCCGGATGCTCCTCGACCGGCCACCCGACGTGCGGGTGCTGCGTCCGGCCGGCGATCGCCAGGTGACGCCGCTCGAGGAGGTGCTGATCGAGGCCCGTGCCGACGACGACTTCGGCGTCTCGGCGCTCGACCTGGTGCTGCAGAAGCCCGGCGACCCCGAGGTGGTCGTGCCGCTGCCCGGCCCGCGCGACGGCCTCACCGCCAGCGGCAGCTACCTGCTCTTCCTCGAGGATCTCGAAGTGTCACCCGGTGACTTCGTCACCTACTTCGTGCGCGCCCGCGACATCGGCCGCGGCAAGCCGCCGGCCGAGTCGCGCAGCGACATGTTCTTCCTCGAGGTGAAGGCCTTCGACGACGAGTTCGTCGCGGCGCAAAGCCAGGCGATGGCGGCGGGCGGCCAGAGTCAGGGCGTGCAGGACCTGGCCGCGGCGCAGAAGGAGATCGTCGTCGCCACCTGGAAGCTCGACGCGCGCGGACGCCGCGCGCGCACCGCCCAATCGGCCACCGACGTGCGGGCGGTGGCCACGGCGCAGCGGGCGCTCGAGCAGCGTGCGGCCAAGGAGGCCGGCAGCCAACTCCAGGGCTCCACCCCGAGCGGCGATCCGCGGCGCCGCCGTGGCCGCGCGACGGCCAACGAGGTCGGCGAGAACCCGATCGGGCTGGCCATCGAGGCGATGCGGCGCGCGGCCGGCGAGCTCGAACGGCTGCAGACCGCCGCGGCGATGCCGCACGAGCTCGAAGCCCTGAACCAGCTGCTCAAGGCCGAGGCCGACGTGCGGCGCCGGCAGGTGGCGCGTCAGCAGAGCGGCGGTGGCGGCGGCGGGAACCGCAACACGCCAGACCTGTCGTCGCTCTTCGATCAGGAGCTGCGCAAGCAGCAGCAGACCAACTACGAAACGCCCGACTCCTCCGAGACCCGCCAGGACGACGGCTCGCCGGACGACCCGCTCGAGCGACTGCGCGAGCTGGCCCGCCGCCAGGAGGCGATGAGCCGCGAGCAGCGCGACCTCGCCCGCAACCGCGGCGAACTCGACGCCGACACGGTGAAGCGCCGCCTGGAGCGCCTGACGCGGGATCAGGAGACTCTGCGTAAGGAACTCGAAGAGCTGGCCAGGCAGCTCCCGCCGCGCGACGCCGAGCGGCAAGCGGGCAACCAGTCGCAGAACCAGCCCGGCCAGCAGGGACAACAGGGCGAGCAGCAAGGGCAGCAGCAGAGCGGCCAGCCCGGGCAGCCCGGCAGCAGCAGCCAAGGGCAGGGGCAGTCGCAGGCGCAGGCGCAGAGTGGCGGGCAGCCCGGGCAGCAGAGCGGGCAAGGCAGCGAGCGCCAGGCCTTGCGCGACGCGGCCGAGGACATGCGGCGGTCGGCGAGCGGGCTGCAGCAGCAGGATCCGGCGCGGGCCAGCGAGAGCGCTGACCGGGCCCTCGAGCGGCTGCGTCAGGCCGAACGCGGACTGCGCGGGTCGACGGCCGACGACCGCCGGCGGCAGCTGGGCGATCTACAGCTCGAGACGCGGCAGCTCGCCGACGCCGAGCGTCGAGTGTCGGAGGAACTGCAGCGGGCCGCAACCGCTGGTGCCGGCAGCGATGCCCGCCGTCAGGCTGCCGCCGACCAGGAGCGGCTGGCCGGACGTGCCGATCGACTGCAGCGTCAGCTCCGCGAGCTGAGCGGCCAGACTGAGACCGCCGCCGAGCGCGAGGCGGTCGGCCGCGCCGCGCGCGAACTCGACACGCAGCGCATCGCCGAGCGCATGCGACAGGCCGCCCGGAGCGTGCGGGACGGCGCCGAGCCCGGCGGCTCCGCGTCGACCACCACCACGCCGTCCGAACCGACGGCCACGCCCGCAGGCCGCGAGGCGTCAGCGGGCCGCGAGGGGGCGGCGATCGCTCGCGCGCTCGACGAAGTGGCCGCGCGTCTCGACGCCGCCCGTGACGGCGACCGCGGCGCCGCGCAGCGGCTCTCGGACGAGTTGTCGCGCGCGCGCGAGCTGCGCGACCGGCTCGGTGACGTCGAACGCTCGCTCGAGCGCCTCACCGCCGAAGGGCAGCGACGTGACGGCGCCGCCGGCCAGGAGCGCGCCGCCGAGGGCCGCCCCGGCCAGCGCCAGGGCGGGCGGGCTTCGCAACAGCAAGGCCCTGACGGCGAGCCGTCGGCGAGCACCGCCGAGGTCGCCGATCTGCAGCGGCAGCTCGCCGCGCAGCTGCGCGAGACCCGCGAGCGGGTCGAATCGCTCAGCCGCGACAATCCGGAACTGCGCGGTCCGGCCACGCCTGAACAGTGGCAGCCCAGCGTCTCGGCGCCGGGCACCGAAGCCTTCAAGCAGGACTTCGCCCGCTGGGAGTCGTTGAAGTCGAACCTGCTGGCGGCCCTCGAGAAGGTGGAGCGCAGCCTCACCACCCAGCTGCGCGACCAGGAGACCAAGGATCGTCTCAACGCCGGGGCCTCCGACGCCGTGCCCGACGACTATCGCGCCATGGTGGAGAAGTACTACCGATCCCTCGCCGCCCCCCGGCGACAGGAGCGTTAGCGGCCGTGAGATTCGCCGTTGCGCTGCCGTGGTGGGGCTACGCGCTTGCGTTCGGAGCGGCGCTGGCGTTGGCGTGGTACAGCTACGCCACGGCGGCTCTGGCGCCACGGGCGCGACTCGGCCTGTCGGCGCTGCGGGCGCTGACCCTGCTGTTGCTCATCGCCGCGGTGCTCCGGCCGGTGCGGCTGGTGCCGCCGGCCGCGGCCCGCGACCGCGTCGTCCCGATTCTCGTCGACGTGTCGCGCAGCATGCGCATCGCCGACGGCGAGGGTCCGGCGCGGTTGCAGCAGGCGCGGGCGGCGGCCGACACGCTGGTCGCGGCGCTGGCGACGTCCTACAAGACCGAGGTGTGGACGTTCGGCGACGGCGTGGCGCCGGGCGATCTCAGCCGGCTCCAGGCCTCGGCCGGGCGCTCGGACATCGGCGGCGGGCTGACGGCGATCACCGATCGCTACCGCGGCCGCGCCCTCGGCGGCATCGTCGTCATCTCGGACGGCGGCGATACCACCGCCAGCGACGACGCGCGGGTCGACGGCGCGGCGGCGCCCGTGTTCACCGTCGGCGTCGGCACGCCGGTCATCACCCGCGACCGGGAGGTGGTGGCGATGACGGCCGGGGAGCCGCGGCTCGCCGATTCCACCGTCGACGTCCACGTCTCGGCGTCGAGCACCGGGTACGGCAGCCAACCGCTCGACCTCACGCTCACCGCCAACGGCCGCCCGGTGGACGTGCGGCGGGTGCCGGCGTCCGACGGCGCGCCGGTGCACACCGTGTTCACGGTGTCGCCGCGATCCGACCGCGCCGACCGTCTACCAGGTGTCGGTGCCGGTGGCGCCGGGCGAGATTGCCGGCGAGAACAACACCCGCAGCGTGCTGGTCGAGCCGCCGGGCCGGCGGCGCCGGCTGCTGCTGGTGGAGGGCGCCCCCGGCTACGAGCACACCTTCCTGAAGCGGGCGCTGGCGCGCGACCCCAGCCTCGACGTCGATTCGGTGGTGCGCAAGGGCGTGACCGACGACGGCCGGCCGACCTTCTTCGTGCAGGCCGCGGCGTCGCGGGCGGCGACACTGGCGGCCGGATTCCCCGAGCAGCGCTCCGAGCTGTTCGCCTACGACGCGGTGGTCTTCGGCAACGTCGAAGCGGCGTTCTTCAGCCGCGCTCAGCTCGAGAGCACCGCGGCCTTCGTCGCCCAGCGCGGCGGCGGGCTGCTGGTGTTCGGCGGCCGATCGTTCGAACAGCAGGGTCTGGCCGGGACGCCGCTCGACGAGGTGCTGCCGGTGGACATGTCGGATCGCCGGGCGCTGGTGGCGCGGGTGTCCAATGCCCAGGCGCCGGCTGGAACGCCGGTGGCGTTGACTGCCGACGGCGCCGATCATCCGGCGACGCGCAGCGGTGCGACCGCTGACGACGCGCGGCGGATGTGGCAGGCGTTGCCGCCGCTCGCCTCGGTGGCGATCGTCGGCGGCCCCCGGCCCGGCGCGCAGGTGCTGGCCGTGGCCGGCGGCGCGGCGGGCGAGACCGCGGCCGCTGCTGGCGGTGCAGCGCTACGGCCAGGGCCGGGCGATGGTGTTCGCCGGCGAGGCGTCGTGGCGGTGGCGGATGATGCTGCCGGCGGCCGACAGCTCCTACGACACGATCTGGCGGCAGATGGCGCGCTGGCTGACGCGCTGGCGCGACCGAGCCGGTCGCCATCACCTCGGCCGCGGCGTCGTCGCCCGGGGTCGCCGAGGTCGTCGCCGTGGTCGTCCGCGACCGCGAGTTCGCGCCGGTGCGCGACGCCGAAGTGCGCCTCACGGTGGTCGAGCCCGGCGGCGCCGAGCGCCAGGCGACGGCGACCCTGGCCGACGCCGCCGAGGGCCGCTACACCGCGTCGGTGCGTTTCGACGACACCGGCGTCTACCGGATTCGCGCCGATGCCAGGCGCGGCAGCGAGGCGCTCGGCGCGGCCGAGCGCGGCGGTGCTGTCGGGCGGCGCCGATCCTCGAGATGGCCGATCCTCGGCTGAACGAACCAGTGCTGCAGCGGCTGGCCGCGGCCAGCGGCGGCACCTACGTCCGCGCCGCCGACGTGGCGCGGATTCCGCCGCTGCTGCGCACGACCGGCGGCCCGGTGGGCCCACCCGATGTGCGCGACCTGTGGCACGGCGCGTGGAGTCTTCTCGGCGTGATCGCGCTGCTCGGCGCAGAATGGGCGCTCAGGCGGCGCATGGGGTTGGCATGAAGAGCATGACGAAGGGCGTCCTGGCCGGGGCGATGGCGCTGTGGGGGTTCGCCGCGACGGCGGCGGCGCAGCCGGCCGGCGCGCCCGGCGATCCGCGCTGGGCGGTGATCGTGTCCGGCGCGTCGGGTGGCGCGGCTTACGCCGAGCAGATGGCGCGCTGGCGTCGCGACATCAGCGCCGGCCTGGCCGACCCGCTTCGGCTTCGCGGCCGATCGCATCGTCGAACTGGTCGACGAGACGGCGCGAGCGACGGGCACCCCGGCCACCGCCGAGAACGTCCGCAAGACGTTCACGACCCTGCGTGGCCGGATGGGGAAGGACGACCTGGCGCTGGTCGTGCTCCTCGGCCACGGCACCTACGACGGCGATCAGGCCAAGTTCAACCTGGTCGGCCCCGACCTGACGGCCGGCGACTGGGCCGTGATGCTCGGCACGCTGCCAGGGCGCGTGGTGGTGGTGAACACCACCGAATCGAGCGCGCCGTTCCTCGAGGCCCTGGCCGCCAAGGGGCGCGTGGTGATCACCGCCACCGATTCGGCGGCGCAGAAATACGCCACGGTCTTCCCCGAGTACTTCGCCAAGGCCCTCAACGACGCCCGGAGCGGACCTCGACAAGAACGGCAAGACGTCGATCTGGGAAGTGTTCGCCGCGGCCAGCGGCGCCGTCGCCCGGCACTACACCGAACGGGCGCAGCTGACGACCGAACGGGCGGTGCTGAGCGACACCGGCGAGAAGGTCGGCGTGCAGGCCTCGGCCACCGGGCCGCAGGGCACGCTGTCGCGCTCGTTGTTCCTCGATCGCGACGTCGGCGCCGAGAACGCCAGCCCCGAAGTGCAGGCGCTCATCGCCAGACGCCGGGCGCTCGAGGCCGAGGCCGAGGCGCTCATCCAGAAGAAGTCGGCCGCCGATGCCGGCGGCGTGGGGAGCCGAGTTCGAACGGCTGATGATCGAGCTGGCGCGGGTGTCGCGCGAGATCCGTCAGCGCTCCTGAGCGCCGGCGCGTACGCCGTCACGAGGTCTTCTGATTGTCTGCCGTGTCCCACCACTCGACCCGCTGGCGCTCCGGCCGGCGCAACACCAGGACCAGCACGGCGCCCACCGCGAACCCGGCGACGTGGGCCCAGAACGCCACGCCGCCGGCCAGTTCGCTCTCGGCGGCGATCGACAGCGAACCGAGGCCGTTGACGAACTGCATCACGAACCACAGGCCGAGCAGATACACCGCCGGCATCTCGAACAGCATCAGCGGGAACGGGAAGAGCGTCAGCACCCGCGAGCGCGGGTAGAGCACGAAATAGGCGCCCATCACGCCGGCGATCGCGCCCGACGCGCCGACCATCGGCACGAGCGAATCCGGCCGACACCACGGTCTGCGCCACCGCCGCGCCGGCGCCGCACAGCAGATAGAACACCAGGAAGCGGCCGTGGCCCATGCGGTCCTCGACGTTGTCGCCGAAGATCCACAGGTAGAGCATGTTGCCGGCGAAGTGCAGGAACCCGCCGTGCACGAACATCGAGGTGACGACCGCCGTCCACGAGAAGAAGGCCGGGACCAGCCCCGACGCCCGGACGAAGCGCTCCATCCCTGGTTCGTCGAGACCGAACTGCAGCAGGAACACGGCGGCGTTCAGCACCAGCAGGGCCACGGTGGTGACCGGGCGGGTGCGGGAGGGGATGACGTCGCGCAGCGGAATCACGGGTGGCTCGGTGTCCTCAGTATTGCGTATGCTCAGGTGTTGGCCCAACCGTCGCATGCGCTGCCGATTCTGTGACACCGAGATCGCCGCCAAGGCGCTCATCTGCTACCGCTGCGGGAAGGCCACGACCGACCCGAAGGTGGCGCCCGCGACGATCCGTCGCCCGGCCCCGACCGGCGTGGCCGCGACACTGCTGGCCGCGCTGGCTGGCGGCGCCGCGCTGCTGCCGTCGCTGGCCGATGGTGCCGAGCTGTGGGCCGGCTGGGGCGGTCTGGGCGCGGCCGCCGTCGGCACTGCCCTGTGGTGGCTGCGCGGCCGGCGGTGACGGCGCCGGCCGCCTGCCGGTGCGCTATGATCGCTGGCAGACCCTGACATGGCTGACCCCCGCCTCGAAGTCAACGATGGGCTCGGCCGCCGCATCATCCCCATCGACAAGCCGACGCTGACGATCGGCCGCCGCACCGAGAGCGACGTGCGTCTGGTGGGCAGCGACGTGTCGCGCGAGCACGCCGAGATCATCCAGAAGGACGGCGGGCTGGTGCTGCTCGACCGCGGCTCGCGCTACGGCACGTTCGTCAACGGCGAAGCGGTCACCGAACACCGGCTGGCGCACGGCGACCGCGTCCAGTTCGGTCGCACCGGCGGCGCCGAGGTCGTGTTCCTGACCGATGCCGCCGGCAGTTCCGGCACCTCGACCGCCGGCACCGCGGTCGGCGACATCCGCCAGATGGCGACGCTGCTCGAGGGGCTGCGCGCGCTCGGCTCCGGCCGTGTCCTCGACGAGGTGCTGGCGCTGGTGCTCGACGCCGCCATCGGCGTGACCGGCGCCGAACGCGGCTTCATCATGCTGGCCGGTGACGACCGTCAGCTCGAGATGAAGCTGGCCCGCTCGCGCGGCCGCGTCACCCTGCCGGGCAACCGCTTCGACACCAGCCGCAAGATCCCCGAAGAGGTCTTCTCGACCGGCGAGCTGAAGGTGGTGCCGGACCTGCTCGACGATCAGCTCGCCAAGGAGCACCAGGGCACGGTCGCGCTCGGCATCCGCCAGGTGTTGTGCACGCCGCTGCGCCTCGTCCGCTACCTCGATCGGCCCGACATGCAGCCGGAAGCCCGCGCCATCGGCGTGCTCTACCTCGACAGCCGCGAGAAGGGGCAGCTGCTGTCGCAGGCCACCCGCGGCGCCCTCGACACCCTGGCCAACGAAGCCGGCGTGGCCATCGAGAACGCCCGGCTCTACCGCGAGACGCTCGAGAAGGCGCGCATCGAGCACGAGCTGCGCATCGCCGCCGAGATCCAGCGGTCGCTGCTGCCGCTCGGCAAGCGCGAAGGGACCTTCTTCCAGGCGATGGGCGCCTCGCTGCCGTCGCGATCGATCGGCGGCGACTTCTTCGAGTACACCGACATGGATGACGGCGCCATCGGCGTCATCCTCGGCGACGTCGCCGGCAAGGGGCCGGCGGCGGCGCTGCTCACCGCCAAGATCCAGGGGCTGTTCTCGGCGCAGTCGGGCGACGGCAGTCCGGCCTCGGCGATGAAGCTGGTCAACAACGGCCTGCTCAAGCGCCAGATCGACGCCCGCTACGCCACCGTGTTCTTCGCCACGCTCACCCCCGGCGGCACGTTGACCTACTGCAACGCCGGACACAATCCGCCGGTGGTCGTGCGCCCGTCCGGCGTCGGGCAGCTGGCCTCCGGCAGCGTGCCGGTCGGGCTGTTCTCCAGCGCCGCCTACAGCGACGAACGCATCCAGCTCGACCCGGGCGACGTGCTGGTGATCTACAGCGACGGCGTGACCGAGGCGCTCAACCTGGCCGGCGACGAGTTCGGCGAGGACCGCCTGGCCACCGAGCTGATGAAGACCCGCACCGCGCCGCTGCCCGACATCCTGCAGGGGGTGATCACGGCCGTGCAGGCCTTCGCCGGTGGCGCCTCGCAGAGCGACGACGTGACGGTGCTGGTGGCCCGCTACATGGGGCCTGACGGCAACGTCGTCGCAGGGCCGCCGGCATGATCGACGGGCTGGTCTACGACTGGAACCGGATCAACGCGCCGCCCCGGCCGCGCACCGTGATGCTCGACGACGAGACCCTGCGCGACGGCCTGCAGTCGCCGTCGGTGCGGACCCCGTCGATCGAGGACAAGCTCCGGATCCTCCATCTCATCGACACGCTCGGCATCCACACCGCCGACATCGGCCTGCCCGGCGCCGGCGCCGACGTCCGCCGCGACGTCGAGCGGCTGGCCCGCGAGATCGGCAGCCAGCGGCTGTCGGTGGCGGCCAACTGCGCCGGCCGCACCCACATCGACGACGTCCGGCCGATCGCCGAGATCCAGCAGCGCACCGGCGTGCCGATCGAAGCGGCGCTGTTCATCGGCAGCTCGCCGATCCGCCAGTACGCCGAGGGCTGGACCCTCGAGTGGCTCCTCCGCAAGACCGACGACGCGATCAGCTTCGCCGTGAAGGAGGGCCTGCGGGTGATGTACGTCACCGAGGACACCACCCGGGCCCATCCCGACACCCTGCGCGCCATCTACCGCTGCGCCATCCACGCCGGGGCGTCGCGCATCTGTGTCGCCGATACCGTCGGCTTCGCGACGCCGGTCGGCGCGGCGGCGGTGGTGCGGTTCGTCGCCGCCGTGATCGCCGAAGCGGCGGCGCCGGTCGGGATCGACTGGCACGGCCACCGCGATCGCGATCTGGCGGTGGCCTACAGCCTGGCGGCGATCGACGCCGGGGCCACCCGGGTGCACGGCGCCGCGCTGGGCATCGGCGAGCGGGTCGGCAACACCCCGATGGATCTGCTGCTGGTGAACCTGGTGCTGCTCGGCTATCTCGAGCGCGATCTGCTGCCGCTCGACGACTACTGCCGCACGGTGTCGCGGGCCTGCGGCGTGCCGTTGCCCGACAACTACCCGGTGCTCGGCCGCGATGCCTTCCGCACCGCCACCGGCGTGCACGCCGCGGCGGTGGTGAAGGCGGCGCGCAAGGGCGACCGCGAGCTGATGGACCTGGTCTACTCGGCGATTCCCGCGACCATGGTCGGGCGCGAGCAGGAGATCGAGATCGGGCCGATGTCGGGCCGCTCGAACGTCACCTACTGGCTGGAGAAACGCGGCCTGACCGTCACCGAGGATCTGGTCGATCGGATCTTCCAGAAGGCCAAGCGGGCGTCGGCGGTGTTGACCGATGCCGAGATCCTCGCCGAGATCGGCGCGGCGCCGGTGGGCCGACCCGACGCCGCCCGCGCCTGACCGCCCGGCTTAGCACTACTTTGTCACCTTCGGAGCGGCGCGTTGCGGCGGAAGCTGTCGAGCATGCCGAGCAGCCGACGGTTGTGAATGATGTAGAGCAGGCCGAGCACTTCGCGGACCCAGCCACGGACGACCGGCAGCGTCGGGCGGGCGGCGTCAGGGTGTCGCGCGCGTTCGATTTGTAAGAAGGTGAAGGCGACGGCGGCGAGCACGACGTGATGCGTCCAGCCCGTATAGCTGCGGCCCTCGAAGTGGTCGAGCCCCAGGTCGTCCTTGAGCTCGCGATACTGCTGCTCAATCGGCCAACGACTGCGAGCGAGCGCCACGAGGTCGACGAGCGTGGTGGTCGTCGGCAGATGCAGCAGGTAAAACTTCCGCACATCCGTGTCGGAGCGTTCACAGAGCAGCCAGCGGTCGCCGCGGCCGGTCGGGGGCCGCACGCGCAGTGCACAGAAGCGCGCGGTGAGCGGCCCCGCCGTGCCGGTGCCCCAGGTCACCGTCTCCCACGCGTCGTCGGGCGCCGCGTCCGCGAGAATCGTGGCCGGCAGCGCGTCGCCGCTTCCGCCCGGCTCAGTGAACACGGCTTCGCCCCGGATCGCGACGCCGTACGGGAGGCCGAGGCGTTCCAGCGCCGCGCGAAAGGCGGCGTTGCTCCCGTAGTCCGCATCGACGACGACGGCCGTGATGTCGAACCCGGCGTCCCGAATCGCGCGCACTTGCGCCAACGCGATGCGCCATTTCTCGCGAAACTGAACGGTCGACGGCAGCCCCCCAGTGGCGCGCCGGTCGGCGTCCTCGGTCCACGCGACCGGGAGATAGAGGTCGAAGGCCAGCGGCCACGTGCGGCCGTCCGCGATCAACGCGCTCGACACTGCCACCTGGCAATTGCCGATCTTGCCGAGCGCCCCACAGGTACTGGCGTTGCACACCGACCGATTGCGTCCCCTGCTTGGGGAACCCGGTATCGTCGATCGCGAGAATGCCGGTGCGCACCGGCACCACGGTGCGCAGGTGGGTCCAGACACGCTGCGCGTCCCACGGCGAGTGCGTGATGAAGTGCTGCAGCGCCTGATACTGACCGGGATCACTCAGCCGGCCATGCATCGCCTGCATCGACTTCCGCTCGCTGTCGTTGAGCAGGCCGTCGAGATACTGGCTGGCCGCCTCGCGCTGAGGGCGCCGGTTGAAGCACGCACTAAAGCCGTCGAGGAACTGGCCCAGGCGTCGCAAGAGCGCCCGCGCCGGCCCCGTCGTCACGCCCGCAGCGTACGGGATCGCGGGTCGCAGTACAAGTGGAAATCGGTCAGCTCACGCGCGCTCAACCTGACAAAGTAGTGTTAGCCGCGGGCGCCGACGTCGATGTAGTCGCGCGACTGGTAGCCGGCGTAGATCTGCCGCGGCCGGGCGATCTTCTGATCCGGGTCGAGCAGCATCTCTTCCCACTGCGCCGCCCAGCCGACGGTGCGGGCGATGGCGAACATCACCGGGAACATCGCCATCTGGAAGCCCATCGCCTCGTAGATGAGCCCCGAGTAGAAGTCGACGTTGGGGTAGAGCTTGCGCGAGATGAAGTACTCGTCCTGCAGGGCGATCCGCTCGAGCTCGATGGCGATGTCGAGCAGCGGGTTCTTGCCGGTGACCTCGAACACCTCGTAGGCGGTCTGCTTGATGATCCGCGCCCGCGGGTCGTAGGACTTGTAGACGCGGTGGCCGAAACCCATCAGACGGCCGTCGCCGGCCTTGACGCCCTTGATGAAGGCCGGGATGTTGTTCACCGAGCCGATCTCGTTGAGCATCTTCAGCACCGCTTCGTTGGCGCCGCCGTGGAGCGGGCCATAGAGGGCGGCGGCGGCGCCGGCCATCGCCGAATACGGATCGACGTGCGAGCTGCCGATGCCGCGCATCGCGCTGGTCGAACAGTTCTGTTCGTGGTCGGCGTGGAGGATGAACAGCACGTCGAGGGCGCGTTCGAGCGCCGGATTCGGCGTGTACTTCACCTCGGTCATCTTGAACAGCATGTTCAGGAAGTTGCCGGTGAAGGTGAGGTCGTTGTCGGGGTAGACGTAGGGCCGGCCCATGCTGTGGCGATAGGCGAAGGCGGCGATGGTCGGCACCTTGGCGATCAGCCGCACCATCTGCTTGCGCCGTGACTTGGCGTCGAAGATGTCCTTGCCGTCGGGGTAGAAGGTCGACATCGCGCCGACGGTGCTGACGAACACGCTCATCGGATGGGCGTCGTAGGTGAAGCCCTCCATGAACTTCTTGATGTTCTCGTGCACCATGGTGTGCATGGTGATTTCATGCGTCCACCCCTTCAGCTGGTCGGCGGTGGGCAGCTCGCCGAACAGGATCAGATAGGCGGTTTCGAGGAACGTGCTCTTGTCGGCCAGCTGCTCGATCGGGTAGCCGCGGTACATCAAGACGCCCTTGTCGCCGTCGATGTAGGTGATCTTGCTGCGGCACGACGCGGTGTTCATGAACGCCGGGTCGTAGGTGGTGAGGCCGAAGTCCTCCTCGTCCGACTTGATCTTGCGCAAGTCCATCGCCTTGATGGTGCCGTCGGTGATCGGGACCTCGTAGTGCTTGCCGGTGCGGTTGTCGGTGATGCTGAGGGTGTCGGCCATTGGATCTACGCGGCTAGGGGCCAGCGGCTAGCGGCTAGCGGAACGCCAGCGGACGGCCTGCTAGGCAGGTTCATTGTCGTCGTCTTCGTGGTCACGTTCCTCGACGGCTGCCCCTGGCACCCGGTAGGTGCCCTCGGCCCAGCGTGCGAGGTCTTCCTGCTGGCAGCGCCGGCTGCAGAACGGTCTCCACTCCGGCTCCACCGGACGGAGCCCGCACAAGGCGCACACCGCCCGTTGCTCCATCCGACCCATTCTACGTCAGGCGTCCGCCGGGATGCGCAGGTCGCCGGCCGTTCCCGGGGCATGCGCGGGCGTCTGGCCAGGCCGTGCTTCGCACGCTGGTTCTTCTGGCCAGGCCGTGCTTCGCACGCTGGTTCTTCTGGCCAGGCCGTGCTTCGCACGGCGGCGGCGTGGCCGATGTGCCGTGCGCATGGCAGCCATGCGCCGCCAGGGACGTCGCTCAGGCGGGGTCGGCGGACTGGCCGTGATGGCGGACGTCGCGCGCCGAGACCATGAAGATCACGTCTTCGGCGACGTTGGTGGCATGGTCGCCGATGCGCTCGAGGTGGCGCGAGACCAGGATCAGGTCGAGGGCCGGCTCGATGGTGCTGCCGTCCTGCATCATGTAGGTCAGCAGCTCGCGAAAGATCTGCGACTTGAGCGCGTCGAGCTCGTCGTCGGCGGCCAGGACCGCCTCGGCCAGCACCATGTCGCGGCGGACGAACGCGTCGAGGGCGTCGCGCAGCATGCGCTGGGCGATGTCGCCCATCCTCGGGATGTCGATCAGCGGCTTGACCGGCGGATGGAGCAGGTAGCGCTTGGCCGCCTCGGCGATGTTCACCGCCAGATCGCCGACCCGTTCCAGATCGCTGTTGATCTTCACCGCAGCGACGATCACCCGCAGGTCGGCGGCCATCGGCTGGTGCAGCGCCAGCAGTTTGAACGATCGATCGTCGATCTCGATGTGCAGGTCGTTGATCGGCTCGTCGCCGTTGAGCACGCGCTCGACCAGCGCGGCCTCGCGCGCGGCCAGGCCGCGCACGGCCTCGCGGACCCGCTCCTCGGCGAAGCCACCCATCGCCAGCAGGCGTTCCTGCAGCGTCACGAGCTCTTCCTGGAAGTGACGGACGACGCGCTCCACAGTGATCTCCTCCGCCCTATCCGCACCGGCCGGTGATGTAGTCCTCGGTCAGCTTCTCGGCCGGCGCCGTGAAGATCCGATCGGTGCGGTCGTACTCGACCAGCCGGCCCAGCCAGAAGAACGCCGTGTGGTCCGAGACCCGGGCGGCCTGCTGCATGTTGTGGGTGACGATGACGATGGTGTAGTCCTTCTTCAGATCGTAGACCAGCTCCTCGATGCGCTGGGTGGCGATCGGATCGAGGGCCGAGGCCGGCTCGTCCATCAGCAGCACTTCGGGGCGGATGGCCAGCGCCCGGGCGATGCACAGCCGCTGCTGCTGGCCGCCCGACAGCGCCAGCGCCGATTCGGTGAGCCGGTCCTTCACCTCGTCCCAGATCGCGGCGGCGCGCAGGCTCTCCTCGACCCGGGCGGCGAGGTCGGCCTTGCTCTGCACCAGGCCGTTGATGCGCAGGCCGTAGGCGACGTTCTCGAAGATCGACTTCGGGAACGGATTCGACTTCTGGAACACCATGCCGACCTGACGGCGCAGCGACACTACGTCCACGCCCGGCCCGTAGGCGTCGCGGCCGTCGATGAGCACCCGGCCCTCGACCCGCGTGCCCGGGATGATGTCGTTCATCCGGTTCAGGGTGCGCAGGAAGGTGCTCTTGCCGCAGCCCGACGGGCCGATGAAGGCGGTGACCCGGTTGGCGTGGATGCGGATCGAGATGCCGTCGAGCGCCCGCTTGTCGCCGTAGTAGAAGTTCATGCCGGCGACGTCGATCTTGACCGGCGCGGTTTCGGCGGCCGACAGCGGCGTCCGGACCAGGCTCGACAGGGCAGGGGGCGCAGGACGGGCGTCGGTAGTCACAGCCGGACCTTCCGCTGAAAGCGGTCGCGAAGCACGATGGCGATGGCGTTCATGGAGAGCAGCAGCGCGAGCAGCACCAGGATACCCGCCGCGGCGTTCTCCTGGAAGGCGGCCTGCGGACGGGATACCCAGTTGAAGATCTGGATCGGCAGCACGGTGAACGGCGACCACACGCTGTCGGGCGCGAACGGGATGTAGGTGAGGGCGCCGATGGTGATGAGCGGCGCGGTCTCGCCGATGGCCCGCGACAGCGCCAGGATCAGACCGGTCAGGATGCCGGGGAGCGCCATCGGCAGCACCTGATACCAGATAGTCTGCCACTTGGTGGCGCCGAGCGCGTATGACCCCTCGCGAATCGAGCTCGGCACGGTGCGCAGCGCCTCGCGGGTCGACAGGATGACGACCGGCAGCGCCAGCAGCGCCAGTGTCGCGGCGCCGGCGAGCACGCTGCGGCCCATGCCCATGGCCCGCACGAACAGCCCCAGGCCGAGCAGGCCGTAGATGATCGACGGCACCGCCGCCAGATTGGCAATGTTCAGTTCGATGAAGCGGGCGACCCGGCTGCGCCCGCCGTACTCCTCGAGATAGACGGCGGCGGCGACGCCGACCGGCAGCGCCAGCGCGGCGGTGAGCGCGATCACGAACAGACTGCCGGCGATGGCGTGGTAGATGCCGGCGCTCTCGGCACGCCGCGACGGGAAGCTGGTGAGGAACTGCCAGTTGAGCCGGCCGATGCCCTCGCTCCAGACCGTACCGACGAGGACGGCGAGTGAGCCGAGCGCGACGACCAGCACCGCCAGGGCGGTCGCCTGGAAGACCAGATCGGCGCGGCGACGGGCCGTGCTCGACGCCGAGCGGGCCAGATCCATCGCCACTACGTGTACTCCTCACGGAACTTCGCGCGCAGCCAGCCGCTCACCAGGTTGAGGACCAGGGTCATCAGGAACAGCAGCATGCCGACCGCGAAGATGGTGCGGTACTCGAGCGTGCCCTGGGGCGTGTCGCCGAGGCTGACCTGGACGATGTAGGCGGTCATCGTCTCGAGCGGCACCAGCGGGTTGACGGTCAGCCGCGGCTGCTGGCCGGCGGCGATGGCGACGATCATCGTCTCGCCGATCGCCCGCGACGCCGCCAGGATGAAGGCGGCGGTGATCCCGGAGAACGCCGCCGGCACCACCACCTGCACCGCCGTCTGCATGCGCGTGGCGCCGAGGGCGTAGGCCGCCTCGCGCAATCCGCCTGGCACCGCCCGCATCGCGTCTTCGGCCAGCGAGCTGACGAGCGGCAGGATCATCAGGCCCATGACGATGCCGGGGCTGAGCGCGTTGAAGCCGCTCAGGCCGGGGACGACCTGCTGCAGGAGTGGGGTGACGAACGTCAGGGCGAAGAACCCGTAGACCACGGTCGGCACGCCGGCGAGGATCTCGAGCACCGGCTTGACGACCCGGCGGACGCGATCGGGTGCGTACTCGCTCAGGTAGATGGCGCTCAGCAGCCCGGTTGGCACGGCGACGGCCATGGCGATGGCCGAGACCAGCAGCGTCCCGAGCACCAGCGGCAGAACGCCGAAGCGCTGGGTGGAGAAGAGCGGCGTCCATTCGGTGCCGGTCAGGAAATCGAGCACCGGCACCTCGGCGAAGAACGCCACCGTCTCGAACGCCAGCACGCCGATGATCCCGGCGGTGGTGCCCACCGACAGCAGCGCGCACACGAACAGCAGGGTCTCGATGAGGCGTTCGGCCCGACGTGGGTGCATCCGCGGCTCTACTTCGACTCGCGGGCCAGCAGCTGCTCGATGGTGAGCCCGACCTGGGAACCGGCGTGTTCGAACACGCTGCCGGTCTTGCGCGCCGTGAAGTGCGTGGCGACGAGCTGGTAGCCCTGGTCGCCGAGCGGCACGTAGCCGACCTCCTCGGCGAGGGCGCCGCCTTCCTTCAGATAGAACTCGACGAAGCGGGCGACTTCCGGCCGGTCGAGCGCCTTGGTGGAGACGTAGATGAACACCGGCCGCGACAGCGGCTGGTAGGTGCCGCCCTTCACCGACTCGATGCTCGGCTGAATCGGCCCGGTGCCGTTGTCGGCCTTGCCGTCGTCGACGCCCACCAGCTTCAGCGCGCCCTTGTTCTCGGCGTAGTAGGCGTAGGGCATGAAGCCGAGCGCGAGATCGTCGCTGGCGATGCCCTGCACCAGCACGTTGTCGTCCTCGCTCGACGTGAAGTCGCCGCGGCTGGCGCCTTCCTTGCCGACGATCGCCTGGGTGAAGTAGTCGTAGGTACCAGAGTCGACGCCGGCGCCGAAGAGGTGGAGTTCGCGATCAGGCCATCCGGCCCGCACCTGCGACCACCGCTTGACCTTGTCCTGCGCCTCGGGCGCCCAGATGGTCTTCAGTTCCGCCGTGGTGATGCTGTCGACCCACGTGGCCTTCGGGCTGACCACCACCGCCAGGCCGTCGTAGGCGACCGGCAGCTCGATGAAGGCGATGCCGGCGGTGGCGCAGGCGGCGGTCTCGCTGGCCGTGATCGGCCGGGACGCGTTGCTGATGTCGGTCTCGCCGCGGCAGAACTTCTGGAAGCCGCCGCCGGTGCCCGAGATGCCCACCGTGACGCGGACGCCCTGGTTGGCTTTCTGGAACTCCTCGGCGACCGCTTCACTGACCGGGAAGACCGTGCTCGAGCCGTCGAGGGTGACCACCGCGGGTGCGCCACCGCCGGGCGACGATGACGACTGGCCGCCGCCACAGCCGCCGAGCAGCAGAGCGGCGCCCGCCACCGCGAGAACGGTTGTCGGAATGGTCATGCCGGAATCGTAGCGAGAATGCAGTTTCGCGGCAGTTTCCGCCGTGTAAATTCGACGTTAACCCGCCGTGGTGACGGCCCGTTGGCGCGTCAGCGTGCGCGCCGGTGTGCGCGTCACCTTGCCCGTCGCCGGCTTGGCGGCCGGCTCGTGCTCCTCGACGATTCGCACCTGCAGGCGCACCGTCCGGCCAATCTCGCGTTCGAGCGGCACCAGCTGGCGGTTGGCGGCCCACATCTCGAGCTCGGCGTCGCCGCGGCCCTTGAGTTCCACCAGCACCTGATCGTCGCGGGTGTTCACGTTGAGTCCGCGGATCGTGCCGTGGCGGCTGCGGTCGAGCGATTCGGCCAGCCGCAGAATGGCGCCGAACAGCCGCACGGTCCGGCGCAGCGGCTTCGACAGGTCCTTGAAGCCCTCGTGGCCGCGGCGGGGCTCGGTCCGGCGGTGATAGCGGGCGGCCAGCGCGATGGTCTCGATCTCGGTCGGCTCGAAGCCGCGCAGGTCGCCGTGCTTGATGAGGTAGTAGGAGTGGCGGTGGTGGCCTTCGTAGCTGATGTGGTTGCCGATGTCGTGCAGCCAGGCGGCGTACTCGAGCCATTCGCGCTCGCGGGCCCCGAGCCCGTGAATACCCGCCAGGCCGTCGAAGAGCCCGAGCGCCAGCGTCGCCACCTGTTGCGAGTGCTCGGCTTCCCAGCCGCACCGCTCGGCCAGCTCCAGCGCCGAGCGCCGGCGCACGTCGGGGATCTCGTCGACCTGGCGGATGTGCTTGCGGTTGCGCTGGATGAAGTCGAGCACCAGCCCTTCGCGCAGCGCCAGATCGCACAGCGTGATGTCCTTGGCGTCGAGCGTGCGCAGCAGCGCGTCGAGCAGCACCGCGCCGGCCACCACCAGGTCGGCGCGCCGCGGGTCCATCGCCGGGATCTGCAGCCGCCGTTCGAGCGGCAGATCGCAGACCATCTTGCGGACCTTGCGGATCGCCTTGGCCGGGACGCGCAGGTTGCGGATCTCGGCCGGCGCCGTTCCCGACTCCACCGCCGTGGCCACCGTGCCGAGCGAGAGAATCGTGCCCGACGTGCCGATCACGCGGTCGTAGCCGGCGTTGACGATGTGGCCGAGGTAGCGGTCGACCTGGGCCGAGATGTGCTCGAGGAGCTTGCGTTCGTCGCGGCCGCTGAGCGGGTCGGAGGTGACGAAGCGCTCGGTGAGACGGATGACGCCGAGCTTGAAGCTGCGCGCGAACCGCACCTGATCGCCGGCGCCGAGCGTGACCTCGACGCTGCCGCCGCCGATGTCGATGACCACCGCCGGCTTCGGCGTGTCGACGCCGTAGACCGCGGCCAGGTGGATCAGCCGCGCTTCCTCGGTGCCGGTGATGATGCGCGGACGGATGCCGGTCTGGCGCTCGATCTCGGCCAGCAGCTCGCCGCCGTTCTCGGCCTCGCGGGTGGCGCTGGTCGCGGCGGCGAGGATCTCGTCGACCTGGTAGGAGCGGGCGAGCCGCTCGAACTTCGACAACGCCTGCAGCGCCGCCGACATCGCCTCGCGGGTCAGTTTCTTGCCGTCCAGTCCGCCGGCGCCGAGCCGGACCATCTCCTTCTCGCGGTCGATGACTTCGAAGGAGAAGTCGGCGCGGACCTGGACCACGATCATGTGGACCGAGTTGGTGCCGATGTCGATGGCGGCGAGACGCATGGGGCAGTGGCGGCTATAATAAGCGCCTTTCGCAGCGCCGGTGCCGCCGACGCCGCCCAGTATGGCACGACGGTCCCTCATCGCTACGCTGCTGGCCCCGCGCATCGCGGCGCTGCGCGACACGCTGCCCGCCGCGCTGGAGGGCGACGCGACGGCCGTCCATCGGGCCCGCGTCGGCTCGCGGCGCCTGCGGGAAGTGCTGGCGCCGCTGCGCGAACTGTTCACCGACGAAGCCGCCGAGCGCGCGCGCGGCGAAGTGCGCCGGGTGACCCGGGCCCTCGGCCCGGTGCGCGAGCTCGATGTCGCGATCGCGCTCTTCGACGAACTGGCTGCCCGCCATGCCCTCGACGCCGCAGCCCGGCTGGCGGTGGTGCGGGCCATGACCGGTGATCGCGACCGTGCGCAGCGCCAGATGCGCGCCGCGCTCACCGCGCGACGCCATGAACGGCTCGTCGCCACGCTCGACGCCCTGGGCGATCCACACTCGGCCGATGCGGCCGTCCGTCTGAGCGCGGCGGTCAATGCGCGGGTGGCCCGCCGTGGCCGCCGGGTGCGCGCCGCCCTCGACCGCGCCGGCGCCCTCTACGTCCCCGAACGGCTCCATCGAGTACGGATCGCCGTCAAGCAGCTGCGCTATGCGCTGGAAGTGGCCGGCGATCTGCGCCGCGGCCGTCCGTCGGCACGGGTCACCCAGCTGCGCCGGATCCAGGATCTGCTGGGGCGGGCGCACGACCTGCACGTGCTCGCCGAACGCGTGCGGCAGGTGCAGACGGCGGTGGTGCGGACGTCGCGGCCGACCGCCGCCAGCCTCGGACGCCTGGCTGACGCGCTCGACGACGACTGCCGCACCGTGCACGCGGCGTTCATGAGCCGCCGCCGCGGGCTCGTCACCCTGTGCGACGCGATCGAGGCCGGCGCCACGCCGCGCCAGCAGTCGGTGGCATAGTCTCGCCGTGCCAACCTCCCTCGAGCTATACCTCGTTCGCCACGCGGTGGCCGCCGAACGCGGCCCCGACTATCCGGAAGACGAGCAACGGCCGCTGACGCCGGAAGGCGTCACGCGCTGGCGCCGATCGGTCGCCGGACTGCGCGATCTGGGCGTCACCCTCGATCTGGTGCTGGCCAGCCCGCTCGTCCGCGCCCACGAAACCGCCGACTTGCTCGTGGCGGGACTGAAGCCGAAGCCGCGGCTGCTCGCCTGCGAAGCGCTCACGCCCGGCCGGAAGCCGGCCGAGGTGCTGGCGGTGATCGCGAAGTACGCCGCGGCGCCGCGCGGGGCGTCGCGGATCGCGCTGGTCGGCCACGAGCCCGACCTCGGCGAACTGGCCACCCGGCTGCTCGGCGCCAAGGGCGTCGTCGAGTTCAAGAAGGGCGCGGTGTGCCGGATCGATCTCGATCGGGCGATGCCCGCCGGTCCCGGCGCGCTGCGGTGGCTGCTGCCGCCGCGGGCGCTGCGGGGCCTTGCTCCGTGAAGCCGGCCCTGGTCGTCATCAATCCGGTGTCTGGCGCCGGCCGGCGCGACGGCGGTGGCGCCGCCGAGGTCGAGGCGGCGCGTACCGCACTCGCTGACGGCGGCTTCGCTGCCACCGTCGTCGTCACGACCGGCCCCGGGCATGCCTCCGAGGCCACCAGGCAAGCCTGCGCCGCCGGCGCGGCGCTCGTCGTCGCGTGGGGCGGCGACGGCACGATGAACGAGGTGGCGCGCGTGCTGGCCTTCGGGCCGGTGCCGCTGGCACTGGTGCCGGCCGGTTCGGGCAACGGCCTGGCCCGCGATCTCGGCGTGCCGCGTGAACCGCGGGCGGCGCTCGCCGTCGCCACCGCGGGGCGTCCCTGGCGCATCGACGCCGGCGCCGTGAACGGCGCGCTGTTCTTCAACGTGGCGGGTCTGGGCCTGGATGCGCGCATCGCGCATGCCTTCGCCGCCAACACCGGCCGTCGCGGTCTCGGTCGCTATGTGCAGATCGGCGCGCGCGAGCTGATGCGCTACCGGGCGCGCGAGTACGAGATCGATTGGCACGAGGGCCGGGCCGCGACGCGGGCGCTGTTCATCGCGCTGGCCAACTCGCGTCAATACGGCGGCCACGGCTGCATCGCCCCGCGGGCGGTGCTCGACGACGGCCGGCTCGATCTGGTGGTGGTGGACGACCTGCCGCTGTGGCGCGTGCTGCAGCGGGTGCCCAGCTTCTTTCGCGGCACGCTGCAGCCCGGGAACGGCGTGGTGATGCGGCCGTTCACGCGGGCGCGGATCGCCACGTCGGCGGAGTGGGAGCTGCATCTCGACGGCGAGCCGAGCGCCGGGAGCAACGCCCTCGACGTGCAGGTGCATCCGGCCGCGATCAGCGTCGTCGCGCCGCTCGACTCGACCGCGCCGCGGGCTTCAACTCGTTAGTGCACAACAGGTTGCAGTCCGCCGTGCGATGTTTCACGGAATTTACATCTGTCATGGCCAGACCGGGGGCAGGATTGGGATCGCGCGGTGACGCGCTGCCTATGACGCCCTTTGCCAAGACCCTGCAGAAAGACTCCCACGTCCGCCGCTACGAGATCCTGCCCGACGCCCATGGCTGGCGGGTGCTCGAGCGCGAGGACACCCGCGTGATCCGCGAGGCCGTCTACAGCGATTGGCATCGCGTGGAGCGGGCGCGGCGCGCGTTCGTGGTCGAGATGACCAGCCTGCGCAACGAAGGTTGGACCGACGCCCGGTCCTGACGCCGGGCGCAGCTGCCGCTATTCGACGAATCGGTAGCCGAGCCCGACCACCGTCTCGATCTGCTGCCCGGCGGTGCCCAGCTTGGCGCGCAGCCGTCCGACGTGTACGTCCACAGACCGGGTCTCGATCAGCCGGTCGTAGCCCCACACCCGTTCGAGCAGGCGATCGCGCGACAGCACCCGGTTGCGGTTCTCGACCAGGTAGCGGAGCAGTTCGAACTCGCGCCGGGTGAGCTTGACCGAGACACCGTCCACTTCCACCGACACGGCGTCGAAGTCGGCCAGCAGGTGCGTGCCGCGATAGACGACCGGCGCCGTCACCGCCGGGGCACCGCGGCCGCGGCGCAGCGCCGCCCGCACCCGGGCGGCCAGCTCGCGCGGGCTGAACGGTTTGGTCACGTAGTCGTCGGCGCCGGTGTCGAGGCCGGCGACCCGCTCGCTCTCGCTGGCGCTGGCGGTCACGATGATGATGGGCACGGTCGCGGTGGCCGGCCGCTGGCGCAGGATGCGGCACACTTCGAGTCCGCTCAGGACCGGGACGTTCAAATCGAGCAGGACGAGATCGGGCGGCTGCTCGGTGCAGGCCTTCAGGGCGGCGTCGCCGCTGGTGACCAGCTCCACTTCGATGTCGCCGCCGCGCTCCAGCGTATGGCGGATGAGATCGGCGATGTCCTGTTCGTCCTCGACCACGAGCACCCGGCGACGCCCGCCGCGGGGAACGGGCACGGGCCGGGGGCCGGCGTTGGTCCGCGCGCCGGTCCGCTGCGGCCCCTGGAGGCCGGGAGCGGTTTCCGCCCGGATGTCGGTTTTCGAAGGACGATCAGCGTGAGCCTCAGCCTGCATCGCCTCACGCTAGCGCCGGCAGGTTGCCGGGTCGTGACGGCGCCGTTAATTCTGAGTTACGCCGGCACTACCCGCGGTAGCCCGGGCGAGCCCGCGGCTGACGGAACGGATCGCCCTCAGACGACGGTGCCGGGCGGGATGACCGCGCCTTTGGGGACGATCACGATGCCTTCGCGGATGAAGTAGTTCGATCCGTCGGCTTCGCGCAGCCCGGCCACGTTCACCAGCCGGGCGCCGGCGCCGATCCTAGCGTTCTTGTCGACGATGACGCGGTCGAGTTCGACGCCCGGGCCGATGCCCAGCGGCACTGCCGGCCCGCGGCCGCGCGGCGCGCTGTCGTAGAAGTCGGCGCCGAGCAGCACCGAGCGCCGGATGCGCGCGCCGGCGCCGATCGCGGTGCGGATGCCGACGACCGAATCCTCGACCTCGGCGCGGACGATGTCGCAGCCCTCGGCGACGAGCGTGCGATTGAGGCGCGAGTCGTCCACCTGTGACGGCGGCAGGAACCGCGGGTGGGTGTAGATCGGCCGCTTGGGGTCGTAGAAGTTGAACGGCGCCCCGGGCTGCGTGAGCATGATGTTGGCGTCGTAGAACGACTCCACCGTGCCGACGTCGGCCCAGTAGCTGTCGTGGAGGTGGGCGACGACGCGGTAGCGTTCGAGTGCGGCGGGGATCAGCTCGCGCCCGAAGTCGACGCCGCTCCCACGCGCCAGCAGATCGAACAGCACGTCGCGGGTGAAGACGTAGATGCCCATCGACGCGACGAACGGCCGTCGGGCGTCCTCGGGCATGAAGGTCGATCCCGGCGGGGCGCTGCGGCCGATGGCGGCGAGACGCTCCGGCGACGGCTTCTCCTCGAAGCGTTGAATCGCCCCGCGGGCGTCGAAGTGGAAGATCCCCATCCCGGAGGCCCCGGCGGCATCCACCGCCAGCGCCGCGATGGTGACGTCGGCCTGACGGTCGATGTGCGCGCCGAGCACCGCCGCGTAGTCCATGCGGTAGAGATGGTCGCCGGCCAGGATCAGGTAGTAGTCGGCGTCGTACTGGGCGAAGTGGCGCGCCGCCTTGCGGACGGCGTCGGCCGTGCCCTGGAACCAGGCGGTGCTCTCGGGGGTCTGCTCGGCGGCCAGGATCTCGACGAAGCCGCTCGAGAAGGTGTCCATCCGGTAGGCGCCGGCGACGTGACGGTTGAGCGACGCCGAGTTGAACTGGGTCAACACGAAGATGCGCCGCAGGTCGGCGTGCAGGCAATTGCTGATCGGCACGTCGATCAGCCGGTACTTGCCGCCAATCGGCACCGCCGGCTTCGAGCGGTGCTGGGTGAGGGGAAAGAGACGACTGCCTTGTCCGCCGCCGAGGATGAGCGCAAGGGTGTCCCGCATCTGGCATGAGTGTAGTGCGAGGTGTGGATGCGACCAACCCGGCCGTTGCCAGTTCGTCGCCGCAACGAGGCAGCGCTGTCACGTCCGCGCTGTAGCGTCGACCCGAGTGGTCGAGTCCGCCTCGTCACCGACGCCGCCGTTGCGCCTGGCGGTCATCGTCTGTGCTCACGACGAGGCCGCGTTCATCGGTCCGTGTCTCCACTCGCTGCGCGCTCAGACCCGCGTCCCCGACGACATCGTCGTCGTCGACAACGCCAGTCGTGACGCCACCGCGACGATCGCCGCGGCGATTCCCGGCGTGCGAGTCGTATCCGAGCCGGTGAAGGGGCTGGTGCGCGCCCGTGAGCGGGGACGGCGTTCCACCGACGCGGACCTCCTGCTGTTCGTCGACGCCGATTGCCGCGCGCCGCTGCACTGGGTCGAGCGCGTCGAGCGGCGGTTCCTGGACCGTCCCGACCTGCTGGCGCTGTCGGGGGCGTACCGGTTCTACGACTGGCATCGCTTCGGGCGGGGCCTCATCCGGGCCTACGACTTCACGGTCGGGCCGGCCACGCATCTGCTGGTGAAGCACGTCCTCGATGCCGGCGTGGTCTTCTACGGCGGCAACTTCGCCGTCCGCGCCGCCGCACTGGTCGACATCGGCGGCTTCGACACCTCGATCGAGTTCCACGGCGAAGACACCAACCTGGGCCGCCGCCTGCACGCCCGCGGCCGGGTCGAACTGCGCGGTGACTGCTACGTGCACACGTCGGCGCGCCGCTACCAGGCGATGGGCACCTGGGCGGTGATCGGGCTGTACGTCCGCAACTTCTGGTCCGAGATCCTGCGTCACCGTCCGAGCGACCGGGTCCACGTCGACATCCGCTAGCGTCCGACCCGGGCGAATTTGCGCGGCCGTCGTTCCGGCGCCACCGCCCCGTGACCTCGGCCGGTCACACTGTGCTCACGGGTCCCGGCCCGCGAGTCCACCAGCGACGCCCGATTCCCAGCGGGTGGCGCCGATGGTGCGCGGCCCCTGGCAAGGAGGCGACATGAAGCTCGATACGCACGTCCACACGTGGCACTCTGGGAATACCACGATTCGCCCGCTGCATCGGGTCATGCGCGAGTCGTACAACACGCCGGACCGGGTCTACGCGGTGGCCAAGGCCCGTGGCATGGACCTGGTGGCCATCACCGACCACGACGAGATCAGCGGTGCCCTCACGATCGCTCATCGCCCTGACGTCATCGTCGGCTGCGAGGTGACCGGGGTGTTCCCCGACGACGGCGTCCGTGTCCATCTGAACGTCTTCGGCCTCACCCCCGACACTCACGCCGAGATCCAGCGCCTGCGCCACGACGTCCGCACCCTGCTGCCGTACGTGTCGAGCCACGGCCTGTTCATCTCGCTGAACCACGTGGCGAGCGGTATCAACGGCCCCCTCACCGCCGCCCACGTCGCGGCGCTGCTGCCGTGGATCGATGGCCTCGAGGTGCGCAACGGGTCGCGCCTGGTCGCGCAGAACCGCACCGCCGAATGTCTGGCCGCAGCGGCCGGCAAGGTGACGCTGGGCGGCAGCGACTCGCACACCGAACGCGGCATCGGCGGCACCTGGACCGAAGTACCCGGCGCCACCAACGCCCAGCAGTTCTTCGCCGGGCTGCGCTCCGGGCGCGGCGTCGTCGGCGGCCGGCACGGGCATCAGTGGACGATGTCCTCCGACATCGTGCGCTTCGCCACCAATCTGTGCGTCGAGCAGGGCCGCGAGGCGGCACGGTCGCCGTTGTCGTGGCGGACCCCGGCAGTGCTCGTCGGAGGGGTGATCGGCTTGCCGCTGGTCGCAATCGCCCTGGCGGGCGGGTTCCTGCACTTCGTGCACGAGCAGCGTTTCAACCGCGACCTGCTGTTCGACCTGGTCGCCCGCCCGGCCGAGACCCTGCGCCGGCTGCCGGAGCTGGCGGCGTGACGCCGGCCACCCGGGTGGCCATCTTCACGGACAACGACTTCGACAAGGTGAACGGCGTGACCACGGCGCTCGGCGCCGTGCTGGCCGGCGTGCCGTCGGATGTCTCCGTCCGGGTCTACACCGCCTCGAGGCTGGGCAGCGACACGCCCCAGTACCTGGCGCTGCCATCGTGGGGCATCGGCGTGCCGTTCTACCCCGACATGCTGATGTACTGGCCGCCGTATCGCACGCTGCTCCGGCGGCTGGCCGACGACCGCATCAACGTCGTGCACCTGACGACGCCCGGGCCGCTGGGGTTGGCCGCGCTGGCCGCCGCCCGTCGACTGGGTCTGCCCATGGTCGGCAGCTTTCACACCGATTTGGCGCGCTATACCGCCGTGCTCAGCGGGTCGCGCGCCCTCGAGGCGTTCATGCGGCGCTACATGCGCTGGCTGTACGGACACTGTCAGCGCGTGCTGGTACCGTCGGAGGCGACCCGGACGCTGGTGGCCGGCAGCGGCATGCCGGACGCCACGCTCGGAATCTGGGGTCGCGGCGTAGATGCCACGGCCTTTTCGCCGGCGCGGCGCTCGCTGGCCCTGCGTGCCGAATGGCGCGCCCGCGACGACCGGCCGGTGCTCCTCTATGCCGGCCGTCTGTCGCGTGAAAAGGACGTCGAGCGGCTGCCGATGCTCCACGAGCAGTTGACGCGGCTGGGGATCGACCACCGTCTCGTGATCGTCGGTGACGGACCGCTGCGGGCGTCGATCGCAGCGGCGTGTCCGGGCGCGGTGTGTCCCGGCGTGGTGGGGCGCGACCGCCTGGCGGAGTTCTACGCCTCGGCCGACCTCTTCGTGTTCCCCAGCCGCACCGACACCGCTGGCAATGTCGTCCTCGAGGCGCAGGCGTCGGGGCTGCCGGTGGTCGTCTCGGCCAGCGGCGGCCCGCGCGAGCAGATGAGCGCAGGCACGACCGGCGTCGTCTGCCGTGACGAACTCGAAGCCTGGACGATCGCCGTGGCGGCGTTGCTGACCGACACCGCGACGCGGCGCGCCATGGGCGTGGCGGCCCGCGAGTTCGCGCTCACCCGCACCTGGGAACGGGCGCTGGCGCCGCTCTACCAGTCGTATCGGGACGCCTCGGGCGCCGGGCCGCGGTCCCCCCGCGTCGTCGTCGATCCGCGCCGGGTCGCGTGAGCGCCGTGCGCCGCGCGGTGACGCTTCACCTGACCAACGCCTATCACCCGACGTCCGGGGGGATCCGCACGTTCTACCGCGCGCTGCTCGACGGCGCCGACGACCGCGGCCGCGCGATGCATCTGGTGGTGCCGGCGGAGCACACCAGCACCGAGCCGGTGGGACGGGCCAGTGCGATTCACCATCTGGCGGCGGCCCGTGCCCCGGGATTCGACCGGCGCTACCGGCTGCTGACGCCGCGCCACTATGCGCGGTCCGGCTCGCCAGTGCGGCAGTTGCTGGCGACGCTGCGTCCCGACGTCGTCGAGGTGTGCGACAAGTACACGCTGGCGCCGGCGGCGTGGCTCATGCGCCGCATTGCCGACCGCCCGACGCTGGTCGGCTTCAGTTGCGAGCGCATGGACGACAACGTCACCGCCTATGTGGCGGATAGCGGGGTGGCGCGTGCGATCGCTCGCGCATACGTGCGACGGATCTACGTGCCGCCGTTCGATGCGCACCTGGCCAACTCGTCCTACACGGCGGCGGAACTGGTGGAGAACGGCGCCGCCGCGGAGGCCGTGCATTTGTGCGGCATGGGCGTGGACGAGGCGACGTTCGGCGCCGCCTGCCGCGACGAGACACTGCGCCGCCGCCTCCTCCGCCTCGCCGGCGGCGACGAGCACGGCGCGCTGGTGCTCTACGCCGGCCGGCTGTCGCCCGAGAAACGCCTCGACCTGCTGATCGACGCGGTCGCTACCCTGCACCGAGCCCAGGGCGCGGGCGGGCCGGATGTGCGTCTTGTGATGGTCGGCGAGGGGCCGGCCGAGCCGCGTTTGCGGCGCCTGGCGGCGCAGGTCGATGGCGGCCGGATCGCCTTCCTCCGTCATGTGTCCGATCGTCGGTCGCTGGCCGCGCACCTCGCTGCGGCGGACGTCTTCGTCCATCCCAACCCGCGCGAGCCGTTCGGCATCGGCCCGCTCGAGGCGATGGCGGCGGGCGTGCCGGTGGTCGTGCCCGATGCCGGCGGTGTGCGCGCGTATGCCAGCGAACAGAATGCCTGGCTGGCCCGGCCAGGCGCCGACGGTCTGGCCGCCGCGATCACGGCGGCGCTACGTGCCGGTCCGACCGATGCCCGCATCGCCAGGGCGCGCGAGACCGCCAGTGAGCATGCCTGGGCGCGGGCCGTCGACCGCTATTTCGCCACCGTCGATCGTATCCACGACACGCGCATGGCCGCTGAGGCCGGCGCGCGGCGCTTCGGAACGGCGCGCGCGTGTCCGAGCTCGGGGCGCTGACCGGCGCCCGCGCTACCAGAAGCCGAGCACGCGCCACCACGCCAGGCCGACGGTGAGCCAGATGGCGAGATTCACCGCGCCGACGACGGCGCCGGTCCGCCACCACTCGCCGAACGTGATGTAGCCCTGGCTGAAGTAGATCGGCGCCGTGGTCGTGCCGTAGTGGGTCAGGCCGGCGGGCAGGTTGGCCAGGCACATCAGGCTGTAGACCGCGAGCTTCGGCGGCACGCCGACGCTGAGCAGCAGCGCCGTGAACGGCGGGAACAGCGCCAGCATGTGCGCGGTGATGCTGGCGAAGAAGTAGTGGGTCACGAAGTAGATGAAGAGCGTCAGAACCAGGACGGTGAACCAGTCCAGGCCGCCGAGCAGCGCGCCGACCGCGGTGGCGAACGCCGTCGTCACGCCGGTGGCGTTCAGCAGCTCGCCCATCTTCAGCAGTCCGCCGTACCAGATGAAGACGTCCCACGCCGAGCGTTCCGCCACTACGTCGGGCCACTGCAGCGTGCCGGTGACGAGCAGGACGGAGAGGCCGAGCAGCGCGACGAACGTGACGTCGAGGCGGTGCCAGCCGGTGGTCAACCACAGCAGGCCGACGGCGACGAACACCGCCAGCGTGATGCCTTCGTCGCGGCCGACGCGGCCGAGGATCTCGAGCTCGCGGGCGGCGAACGCCGTCGCTTCGGGCGTGCGGACCACGTCGGGCGGCACCATCTTGAACACCACCCAGGGCACCGCGAGACACGACACCAGTCCCGGCACCAGCGCGGCGACGAGCCATCCCGACCAGGTCACCTCGACCCCGGCCAGTTTGGCCGCCAGGCCGACGGCGAGGACGTTGCTCGCCTGGCCGGTGAGGAACATGGCGCAGGCCACGGCCGAGCCCTGGTACATCGCCGACAGCAGATAGCGGCCGAGGCGCGGCGCTGTCGCACCGGGCAGCGAGCCGAACAGTTCGGCGATGCTGCGGCCGACCGGCAGCACCATGCCGGCGGAGCGGGCCGTGATCGACGGCACCCCCGACGCCAGCGTGACATCGGTCATCACCAGCGCGTAGGCGATGCCGAGCGACGTGTGCCCGAAGCGACGGATGAAGAGCAGCGCGATGCGCCGGGCCAGTCCGGAGGCGAAGATTGCCCGGGCCATCAGCATCGCGGCCAGGACCAGCCAGACCGACGGCTCGGCGTAGCCGCCGAGTGCTTCGCGCATCGGAGTGCCGTTGGCGGTCATCGCCGCCAGGCCGATCACCACCAGCGCGGCGCCAGGGAGCGGCTGCACCACCATGCCGGCGATGACGCAGAAGAAGATCGCGAAGGTGCGCCACCCGGCCGCCGTCACCGCCTCGGGGCGGGGGACCAGCAGGGTGATGGCGAGGAAGATCGCGACCAGCAGGGCCAGCCGGCCGGCCCGAGCGGACGCACCGGCGGCGGGGGACATGTCGGCGCCATTCTATGTCGCGCGCCCAGCCGGTACGGCCGCGATCAGGCGGGAACGGAGGAGGCGGCGGCGACGCGGCGCAGACGCGCGCGATCCTTCGCGGTGCTCTCGGCGTGGCCGAGGGCGTGCAGCGCGGCGTCGAACACGGCGGCCAGCACCGGATCCTCGGGACGGACGATGCGGTAGTGCATCCAGACGCCGTCGCGCCGGGTGTCGACCAGGCCGGCCTTGCGCAGGTAGGCGAGATGCCGCGACGCGGTCGGCTGCGACACGCCGAGGCTGTCGTGGATGTGGCATACGCACAGTTCGCCGCCCGGGCCATCGGGCGCCTGCTGCGCGAGGATCGCCAGGATGCGCAGGCGGGTGCCGTCGGCCAGCGCCTGGTAGAGGCCGGTCAGGGCCGCGGCGTTGCGGACGCGGGGGACAGGGGTGGTCGAGCAGCAGGCTGACATATTCGCGTTGACAAATATAGCACCGGTCGATATATTTGCATTGGCAAATGTTTATCCGGCTGGACTGCATATCCGGCCATAAGGAGTCAGCGATGGACACGACGGTGGATATCAAGAGCACGGTGAAGGAGAAATACGGCCAGGCCGCGACCCGCGCCGCCAGCGGCGCGCAGGCGATCGGCTGCTGCGGCAGCCCGACCGGGTGCGGTGGGCCCGACCCGATTACCTCGAACCTCTACGACGCCGACCAGCAGGCCGGCCTTCCCGAACTGGCCGTGGCCGCGTCGCTCGGCTGCGGCAATCCGACCGCGCTGGCCGAACTCAAGGCCGGCGAGACCGTGCTCGACCTCGGCTCGGGCGGCGGCATCGACGTGCTGCTGTCGGCCAAGCGGGTCGGGCCGACCGGCAAGGCCTACGGTCTCGACATGACCGACGAGATGCTGGCCCTGGCGCGCGCCAACCAGGCCAAGGCCGGTGTGCAGAACGTCGAGTTCCTGAAGGGCGAGATCGAGCACATCCCGCTGCCCGACAACTCGGTCGACGTCATCATCTCGAACTGCGTCATCAACCTGTCGGGCGACAAGCCGCGGGTGCTGCGCGAGGCGTTCCGCGTGCTGAAGCCCGGCGGCCGCTTCGCGGTGTCGGACGTGGTCGTGCGCGGCGACGTGCCGGCCGACATCCGCAAGAGCATGGAGCTGTGGATCGGCTGCGTCGCCGGCGCGCTCGAGGAGGCGGAGTACCGGCAGTTGCTGGCCGGCGCCGGCTTCGCGGCGATCGACCTCGAGCCCACCCGCGTCTACCAGGCCAACGACGCCCGGGCCTTTCTCGCCGAGGCCGGGCTCGACCGGCCGGGGCTGGTCGAGGCGATCGACGGCCGGTTCATGAGCGCGTTCGTGCGCGCGACCAAACCGGGCGGCGCCGCCGAGGCGAGCTGCTGCGGTCCGACCTGCTGCGCCTGACCGGCGCGACCGTCCTGCCCGGACCCTGGCGATCCACGCCGGGGTCCGGAGACATTTGTAACTTCCATGTAACAGAAACTGTGGCACACTCCCGGTGCTCGCCCGGCCCGTTGGCGCTTGGCGGAGGAGTGCCCCGTGGCTGCGTTCCGCCTGATCCCCAGAGAAGAGAAGTTCTACGCCGACTTCATCGCGCTGGCCGATCGCATCGTCTCGGGGGCGACGCTGCTCGAGAAGATGCTGGCCACCGACCCGCCGGCCTGGGAGATGGGCATCGAGATCAAGCAGGTGGAAGAGGCCTGCGACACCGTCACCCACGAGATCATCCAGCGGCTGAACCGCACCTTCGTCACCCCGATCGATCGCGAAGACATCTACCAGATCGCCAAGTCGCTCGACGACGTGATGGACGCCATCGACGCCGCCGCCGGCGTGGTCCGGCGCTACCGCATCCCGGCGATGCCCTACGGCGCGCGCGAGCTGGCCTCGCTCATCTGGCGGTCGACGATGCAGGTGAAGGTGGCGGTCGAGGCGCTCGAGAAGAAGACCGGCGTCCACGACCGCACGGTCGAGATCAACCGCCTCGAGAACGCCGCCGACCAGGTGCACGACGAGGCGTTGCGGCGGCTGTTCGAGCACGAGAAGGACGCCGTCGCGATCATCAAGTGCAAGGAGATGCTCGACCTGCTGGAGCTGGCGACCGATGCGTGCGAGGACGTCGCCAACGCGCTCGAGAGCGTCATCGTCAAGCACGGGTAGCGCGTCATGGAGTACTCGCTCGTCATCGTCGTCGTCGTGGCGGCGCTGGTCTTCGACTACATCAACGGCTTCCACGACGCCGCCAACTCGATCGCCACCGTGGTCTCGACCCGGGTGCTGTCGCCGGGCAAGGCGGTGGTGTGGGCGGCGTTCTTCAACTTCGCCGCCATCTTCGTGTTCGGCACCGCCGTCGCCAAGACGATGGGGTCGGGGATGATCGACCTCAAAGTGGTGACCAGTTCGGTCGTGCTCGGCGGCCTCATCGGCGCCATCGTGTGGGACCTCATCACCTGGTACTACGGCCTGCCGACCAGCTCGTCGCACGCGCTCATCGGCGGCTACGCCGGCGCGGCGGTGGCCAAGGCCGGGCCGACGGCGATCCTGGTGTCGGGCTGGACCAAGACGCTGCTGTTCATCGTGCTGTCACCGCTCATCGGGCTCGGCCTCGGTTTCGGCATCATGGTGGTCATCTACTGGCTGTGCCGCAAGACGGCGCCGTCGCGCGTCGATGCGCTGTTCCGGCGGCTGCAGCTGCTCTCGGCGGCGATGTTCTCCCTCGGGCACGGCGCCAACGACGCGCAGAAGACGATGGGCATCATCGCCAGTGCGCTGTTCGCCGGCGGCTACATCAGCACCTTCGAGATTCCGCTGTGGGTCGAATTGGCGGCCTACACCGCGATTGCCGCCGGCACGCTCTCGGGAGGCTGGCGCATCATCCACACGATGGGCTCGAAGATCACCCGTCTGCAGCCGGTCGGAGGCTTCGCCGCCGAGACCGCCGGCGCCGTCTCGCTCTTCACGGCCACCGCGCTCGGCGTGCCGGTCAGCACCACCCACACCATCACCGGGGCGATCGTCGGCGTCGGCTCGGTCCGCCGGTTGTCGGCCGTCCGCTGGGGCATCGCCGGTCAGATCGTCTGGGCGTGGGTGCTGACCATCCCCGCCTCGGCGCTCATCGCCGCCGCCACCTACTACCTGCTGGCGGCCGCCGGCCTCAACTGACCGGCGGTTCGGGCGCCGGCAGGCGCAGCTCGAAGCGGGCGCCCCCGGCCGGTTCGTTCGCGACCGTGACGCTGCCGCCGTGCAGGTCGGCCAGGTGCTTCACGATGGCCAGGCCGAGGCCGGTGCCGCCCGGCCGGCCACGCGACTTGTCGACCCGGTAGAACCGCTCGAAGACGCGGCCGAGGTCTTCGGCCGGAATCCCCGGGCCGTTGTCGATCACCGTCACGCTCAGCGCGTCGCCGCTGCGCGCCGCCTGCACTCGCACGGCCCCCCCGGACTGGGTGTAGTTGACGGCGTTCTCGACCAGGTTGCGGACGATGTCGTGGAGCTTCGTCCCGTCGATCCACAGCAGCGGCATCCCGGGCCCAATCTCGACCGACACGGCGAGGTCCTTGCCGGCAATCGCCGGCGTCATGTCGTCGACGATGCCGCGCAGCAGCGCCGGCACGTCGGTGGGCACGCGCTCGAGCTGTTCCTGCCGGGCATCGAGCCGGGCCAGCCGCAGCAAGTCCTTGACCAGACGCTCCATCCTGGCGGCGTGGCGCTGGATGATCTCGAGGAAGCGCTGGCGCGCCTCGTCGTCGTCGGGCTCGTCGAGCAGCGCCTCGGCGTAGCCCTTGATCGCCGTGAGCGGGGTGCGCAGCTCGTGCGAGACGTTGGCGACGAAGTCGCGGCGGATCTGGTCGGCGCGTTTGAGATCGGTGACGTCGTGCAGGACCAGGATGGCGCCTCGGCCGGTGGCCACCACCGGCGCCAGACGGGCCACCAGGTCGCGGGCGCCGTCGCGGCTCACCGCCAGCTCGAAGGCCTGGGCCGGGGCGCCGGCGAGCACGAGATCGAAGCGTTCGACGATGCCCGGGTGGCGGATGGCCTCGACGTAGGGACGCCCCGGCGCGTTGCTCTCGACGCGCAGCATCCGGCGGGCCGCCTCGTTGACCAGCTGCAGCTTGCCGGTCTCGTCGACGACCAGCACGCCTTCGACCATGCTGCCGAGGATGGCTTCCATGCGCGCCCGGTCGCGCGACAGCGTGTCGACGCGGCGGCCCTGTTCGCGCACCGCGGCGTCGAGCGCGCGAGCGGCGACGCCGAGGTCGTCGTCGCCATAGTCGGGCCCGGGGCGCGACAGATCGCCCAGGGCATAGCGCCGTCCGACGTCGGCGATCGCCAGCGCGCGGCCGCGATGCCGGGCCGCCAGTGCCGACGAGGCGACCACCGCCACGATTGCGCCGAGGCCGCCGGCCAGCGCCAGCATGGTCGGGCTGTCGCCGGCCACCACCGCCAGGAACACCAGCGCCACGGCCAGCGCGCCGAGCGCGGTGGTCAGAATCGAGGCGCGGTAGTCGAGACGCACGCCCGTTCCTCGCCGATCAGCCGCGGGCCGGGCGCGCCGCGGGCAGCGTCCCCGCCGCCGGCGCCGGGTCGACCAGCTTGTAGCCGAACTGCTTCACGGTGACCAGCGCCTCGGTCAGGAACGGCAGCTTCTCGCGCAGCCGCCGCACGTGCACGTCCACGGTGCGGGTGCCGCCGGTGTAGGCGTAATCCCAGACGTCGGACAGCAGCAGGTCGCGCGACAGGACCCGGCCACGGTGCTGGAGCAGGTACTGCAGCAGCAGGAACTCCTTGGCCGTGAGTTTCGCCTCCTGCCCGTCGATCTTGACGACATGCCGATCGACATCGATGCTGAGCGGACCGTAGGTGAGCGTGCCGCTCACCGGCACCGGCCGTTGCGCCCGGCGCAGCAGCGCCCGCACCCTGGCCACGACCTCGCCCGGGCTGAACGGCTTGGTGATGTAGTCGTCGGCGCCCAGTTCGAGGCCGACGATGCGGTCCGACTCCTCGGCCTTGGCGGTGAGCATGATCACCGGGACGGCGGCGGTGGTCGGATCGGCGCGCATCGCCCGGCAGACGTCGAGGCCGTCCATGCCGGGCAGCATGACGTCGAGGATCACCACGTCGACCGGGCTGCGGCGCAGCCGCGGCATGACCTCGCGGCCCGACTCGGTGACGTCGACGGTGTATCCGGCCTTCTCGAGGTAGTGGCGGACCAGCGACGCGATGTCGGCGTCGTCTTCGGCCACGAGGATGCGGCTCATGCCGCCGAAAGTATACGTCGCCGGTGTGTCGGGCCGCGCGTCCGAGCAGGCAGGGTAGGATAGCCGCATGACGCTGTCGCCGCCGCCCGTGCATCGGACGGACCTGCCGGTCCTGTGCACCGTGGTGGCCGCGGCCGTCGTGGCGATGGCGATCGTCACCTCGGCGCAGACTCCGGTGGCCGTCGGCCAGCGGTCGCCGCCACCCGCGACCGCCGCGGGGGGCCTGGGCCTGCAGAGCCGCGAGCCGTCGGGCCCGGTCGCCACGGTGCGCACCTCGCACCTCACCGTGCAGGCCGCCGCCAGCGACACCACGGTGTCGCCGGGCAGCCGCTTCTCGCTGTCGATCGAAGTGACGCCGCGACGCGGCATGCACGTCTATGCGCCGGGCAAGCACGACTACCAGGTGGTGCGGTTCGTTCCCGACACCCGGCCGTGGCTGCGGGCGCAGCCGCTGCAGTATCCGCCATCGGAGATCTACCACTTCGTGCCGCTCGACGAGCGGGTCGAGACCTATCTCAAGCCGTTCACGCTCGTCCAGGACCTGACCGTCCTGGCGACGCCGGAGGCGCAGAAGCTGCTCGCCGGCGAGAAGACCCTGACGGTGAGCGGCACGCTCGAGTACCAGGCCTGCGACGACAAGATCTGCTACGCTCCGGCCAAGGTGCCGCTGTCGTTCACGGTGGATCTGACCACGCTCGTGCCGCCGGGGCAGTGAGCGCGGCCGCGGGTCGTCGGCTGACGCCGGCGACGACGCGCTGGCGTCACTCGGACGGGCGGAGGTAGGCCGCCCAGTACACCAACGCCACCAGCAGCGTGCCACCGACGACGTTGCCGGCCGTCGAGACGACCAGATTCGTGACCGCTCCGGCCAGCGGCACCGCTGTGGTGCCGCCGAGTGTGAGCGCGTACGGCAGCAAGAACCAGTTGGCGATGGAATGCTCGAAGCCCAGCGCGACGAAGGCGGCGATCGGCAGCGGCAGCGCGATGACCTTGTCCGCGACCGACCGTCCCGCCATCGCCAGCCAGACGCCCAGGCAGACCAGGGCGTTGCAGAGCACGCCGCGGGCGAAGATCTGGCCAGCGGAGAGGGCGGCCTTGGCGGCGGCGATCTGCACGGCCATGTCGCCCACCAGGCCGTCGCCGAGCGAGGCCGTGCCGGCCCACTGGACGATCGCCACGGTGAGCAGACAGCCCAGGACATTGCCGGCGTAGACGAGCGCCCAGTGCCGCACGAGTTCGGGCATGGTGACCAGGCCGCTCGCCCACGCCATGGCCACCAGGTTGTTGCCGGTGAAGAGCTCCGCGCCCGCCACGACGACCAGGATCAAGCCGAGCGCGAAGGCCAGTCCCCCAACCAGCCGCGTCAGCCCGAAGCCGAGGCGCGGATCGGTGGTGACCACTACGTAGAGCAGCGCGCCCAGCGAGATGAACGCACCGGCCAGCACCGACAGCGCCAGCAGGGGCACGCCGTGCAGTCGCGCCTTGGTCACGCCCAGCTCCGCGACGGCCCGGGCGATCTCGCGTGGCGGACGGGCGACGAGGGTCGGGGCGGTCCTGGGCATGGCCGTGGTGGCGGCCACTACCTCGCGAACATGTCGACGTAGTCGTCCATCGCCGCCTGCACCACCTTCGTGGCGTGGCTGCGGCCGTAGACCTTGGCGATGCTGACCAGCGGCTTCTCACCGGGCACGAGGCGGTAGGTGAGGAAGTAGTGCTGCAGCCGTTCGACCAGCACCGCCGGCAGGTCGCGCAGGTCGCGAGCCTCGCCCCACACGTAGTCGCCCTCGAGGACGCTGATGATCTTGTCGTCGGCCTCGCCTCGGTCGACCATCTGCAGGCCGCCGATGACCCGGGCGCGGACGATGATCTCGTTGCGGGTGATGGCCCGCTCGCTGAGCACGCAGATGTCGAGCGGATCGCCGTCGCCGCGGGTGGCGCCGGGCGCCAGCCGCCGCACCCGTTCGCCGCAGTAGGTCCGCGGGACGAAGCCGTAGAGGCTGGGGTGCTGGGCCGACGAGCGCTGCGGCCGGTCGACGCGCAGGTAGCCAGAGGCCTTGTCGACCTCGTACTTCATCAGGTCGAAGGGCGTGATCTCGATGTAGGCGTTCAGCAGCGCCGGCGGCTCCGGGCCGACCTCGAGGCCGTGCCAGGGGTGGGGACGGAAGTGGTTGATGGCGGCGGGCGCGATGGGCGCTGGCGGAGTCGCCGGGCGGGTACGTCGGGTGGTCATCCTGCCGATCATAGCCCGTCGCCGTCGGCCGCCTTCCCGGCTCGTACGAGCCAGCGCGCCACCTGGCGATCGAGGTCGGCCAGGCCGTGCAGTTCCAGGTGGTGGACGAACTGGCCGGATGCGGGGGAGGCGATCTCCTTCCAGCGGCTCGAACGGTCGCGGGCCGGCAGGGCGATGCTCAGCACCAGCGGCGGCCGGTGGCCGCGGAGGTAGCGCCCCGGAATCCACGCCCAGGCGAACGCTCGCACGCGTCGAAACGCGATCTGACTCTTCGTGACCCGCACCGTGGCCGGGCCGGCGGCGTCGACGAGCTGCCGCAGCCCACGATAGAGACGCCGCGACTCCGGACGCCCGGCGAAGTACGCCGCCAGCGTCACCGTTGGCGCCCGGCCACGCGTGCGTTGCCTGGCGGCGGCCGCGCGCCGCCGGACCTCGACCTCGACCGGACCGGGCACCGGGCGGCAGCCGCAGTGGCGGGCATGCGCGACGTGCCAATTGGCGCGCTGGGCCAGCGTGGCGCGCGGCGGCATCGGATGGGAGCGGTGCCATGCGGCGTTCATGTCCGCAGCGTAGCGCGTTCGTGCCGCCGCTTGAACCTCGCGCGGGGCCGGGCTACGCTCCCGGTGACCTGGAGGCCGTCATGCCGCATGCGATGTCACGTTCCCGCCGTTCGCTCGTTCTGGCCGTCGCACTCGGTGCCACGGCCTCGTGGTCCGTCGTGCCCGGCGCGCAGGCGCCCGGAACCACGGCGTTCGAGGGGGTCCGGGTCATCGCCGGTGACGGGACCGCGCCGATCGAGAACGCCACGATCGTGGTGACCGGCGGCCGCATCGCCCAGGTGGGCCCGGCGGCCCGGGTGACGGTGCCGGCGGGGGCCACGCGCGTGAGCCTGGCCGGCAAGACGGTGATGCCGACCATCGTCGATACCCACGTCCACCTCAGCACGACTCGCGACGCCCTCGTCGGCGACCTGCGTCGCCGCGCCTACTTCGGCATCAGCGCGGCGATGAGTCTCGGTCTCGATCCGCCCGGCGATCCGTTCCAGGTGCGGGCGCAGCCGCCGGCCGGAGCGGCGCGCTACTTCACGGCCGGCCGTGGCATCACCATGCCCGAGCCCGGCCGCAGCGACGTGCCCTACTGGGTGAAGAGCCCGGCCGAGGCCCGGAAGGGCGTGCAAGAGCAGGCCGCGCTCAAGGTGGACGTCATCAAGATCTGGGTCGACGACCGCGACGGCAAGTTCCCGAAGATGACGCCCGACATCTACTCGGCTGTGATCGACGAGGCCCACAAGGCCAAGCTCCGCGTCGCCGCCCACATATTCAACCTGTCGGACGCCAAGGGGCTGCTCAAGGCCGGCCTCGATGCCTTCGCCCACGGCATCCGCGACGTCGACGCCGACGACGAGGTGATCGCGCTGGTCAAGGCGCGGCCGAACGTCGTGCTCATCCCCAACATGCCCGACCGCGGCGTCGTTGGCGATTACAGCTGGCTGAAGGGCAGCCTGCCCGACGGGGAAGTGGCCAAACTGCAGGCCGCCGCCACCGATCGACCGCAAGCGCACGCCACCTGGAGTATCCAGGGCCGCAACCTGAAGAAGATGGCCGACGCCGGCATGACCATCGCCGTGGGTACCGACGGCAACACCGCCTGGGCGCCGCACGTGGAGATGGAAGACATGGTCGCGGCCGGGATGACGCCGTCGCAGGTGATCGTCGCCGCCACGCGCAACGGCGCCGCCTTCCTCCGCATGGCCGACACCGGCACGATCGCCACCGGCAAGAACGCCGATCTGCTGGTGCTCGACGCCAACCCGCTCGACGACATCAAGAACACCCGCCGGATCTCGGCCGTCTATCTGCGCGGCGTCGCCGTCAATCGCGCGACGATGCCATAGGCAAGGCGCCGGATCAGGAGGGCCGAGCGGCGTCGGTTTCGCGCACCTTGCGGCCCTGGATCCAGAAGACGATCGCCGCCAGCATCAGCAGGCTGCCGTTCAGGGCGATGACGGCCGGCACCGAGGTGGCGGTGGCGATGTTGCCGCTGACGAAATTGCCGAGCGGTGACGCGCCGCGGAACGCCACCATGTAGATGCTCATCACCCGGCCGCGCATCTCGTTGGGGGCGATGAGCTGGACGAGCGAGGTGGTCATCGAGAAGGTGGCCACCAGCAGCCCGCCGCCGAGGAACAGCAGCAGCTGGCTGAGCCACAGCTGGCGCGAGAAGGCGAAGCCGACCATCACCAGGCCGAAGGCCAGCACGCCGCCGAGCAGGGTGCGGCCCATCGCCCGCGATTTGCCGATCCAGGCGATGGTGAGCGCGCCGATGACCGCGCCGGTGCCGGAGAACGCCATCATCCGGGTGTAGAGACCGACGTCCTGGTGGAAGGTGTCGCGGACGATCACCGGCAGGAAGGTGAGCAGCGGCAGGCCGAGGAAGGCGGCGACGAAGCCGAGGATGGTCAGCAGCACCAGCTGCGGCTGGCCCTGCACGTAGCGCAGCCCGCCCTTCATCTCGTCGATCATCCGCTGCTGGTTGCTGGGCGGGATGTGCTTGACCTGCAGGGCCATCAGCGCCGCGATCACGAACAGGAACGACACGCCGTTCAGGCCGAAGCAGGCCACCATGCCGAAGGCGGTCAGCGCCGCCCCGGCGATGAGCGGGCCGATGACCCTGGCGAGGTTGAACTGGATCGAGTTCAAGGCGATGGCGTTGGGCAGATGTTCCTTGCTGACCAGCGACGGGATGAGCGACTGGTAGGCCGGACCGCCGAATGCCTGGGCGACGCCGGTGATCGCCGACAGCCCGATCACGTGCCAGACCTGGATCAGGTCGAAGTAGACGAGCGCCGCCAGGGTGAAGGCGGCGGCCATCTGCGTGTACTGCGACATCAGCAGCAGCTGCCGCCGATCCTTGCGATCGGCGACCACGCCGCCGACCAGCGTGAGCAGCAGGATCGGCAGTTCGCCGACGAACGAGTCGAGGCCGAGGAAGAACGCCGACGAGGTGCCGGTGAGCGTGACGATGAGCCACGCCTGCGCCACCTTCTGCATCCAGGTGCCGATGCTCGAGCCGAGCGCGCCGGTCCACAGCAGACGGAAGTCGCGGTGGGTGAGGGCGACGGCCAGACGGCGCATGGCCGTGACGAGATGGGCGTGCAACGAGAGCGATCTTAGCTGAACGCCGGTGCGGCTACTTCAACGGCGAGTAGTCGGTGGCGGTGAGGAACACCGAGTCCACTTTGGTGATGATGCGGCCGTTGACCTGTGATTCCGACGCCACCTTCTTCCATTCGGGGTCGTTCTGGAACGCGGCCCAGCTCGCCTTGGCCGCCTCGCGGCTCTGGTGCGAGATGAGATACACGAGCTGGTTGTCCGCCGCCGGGGCGTCCATCGGCGACAGATAAATCACGTTGCGCATCCCGTGTTTCTCGAAGATCCGCAGCGTGTGGTTGCGGAACCGCGCGTGCAGATCGCCGAGCTTGCCCTCGGGAGCGGTGTAGGTGCGCAGTTCGAAGACGCGCGCTGCCGACTGCGCGGTGAGCGTGTGCTGGGTGAGGGCGCCGGCGGCGAAACCGGCGAGGAGGAGCAGGGCGGCAGTGATTCTGGTGCGCATGGCGCAAGAGAGTTACACGAACAGCGGCTGGCGGCTAGCGGCCAGGTGTGCCGTCCCTGGGCCTTGACTTTCGCTTTTAGTTCGCTATGATGCTCTCCCACGCAAACAAAAGGCGAAACACTATGAGCACCGCCTCCGCCCGTCTCGACTCGCCGGTTCTGGCCCGTGCCGCCGTGGAATCCCTGCTGCGCGCCCGCCAGCTCGACCGCACGCTCACCTCGGCGCGGCCGGTCGCCACGCCCGATCCCGGGGTGCCGTTCGACGTCCAGCCGCTCGACACCTATCTGCAGGGCGGGCTGCCGGCCGGGCAGCTCTCCGAAGTGGTGGGGCCAGGGTCGTCGGGCCGCACCACCGTGGCGTGGCAGTGGATGGCGGCGGCCACCCGCCGGGGCGACACGGTGGCGCTCATCGACACCTTCGATCGCTTCGACCCCGAATCGGCGGCGGCCGCCGGCATCGATCTCGACCGTCTCCTCTGGGTACGCGGCCAGGCCATCTCCAAGACCGGCGGGGCCGTGGATCCGGTGTGGCTGCCTGGCGTCCGCACCGTGGACGGGCCCGGCACGATGGTGGAGCGGACGGTCGACCGGGCGCTGAAAGCGCTCAATCTGGTGCTGCAGTCGGGCGTGTGCCCGGTGGTGGTGATGGACATGGCGGATGTGCCGGCCACGGCGCTGCGCCGCATCCCCTACACCACGTGGCTGCGGGTGCAGCGGGTGATCGAAGACAGCGACACGACGTGCGTGCTGGTGGCGCCCGAGCCGATGGCGCGCAGCGCCGGCGGCGTCACGCTCACCATGCAGACGCCGGGGCGTGGCGTGCCGGTGACGGTGGCCGGGCCGGGCCGACCGTCGGTGGCCGACGCTGCCGTCACCACGCACGTGGCGTGGCGGGGACAGGGCGCGCGGGCCCGCCGGTTCGACGGGCTGCGCTTCGACGCGCGCGTGTCGTCGTCGCGGCGTCAGGCGGCCGGGCGTGTGTCGCTGGCCGCCGAGCCACGCGCCGACCGGCGCTGGGCCGAGCGCTAGCTGCTAGGGAGGGACGTCATGTTCGCCGCGCTCTATTCGCTGTCGGCTCCCGTGACCACGCTCACCGGCGTGGCCCAGTCGTTCTCGCCGCGCGTGGAGGTGGCCGGCCGCCTCGTGCTGTGCGATCTCATCGGCGTCGCCCGGCTCTTCGGCGGCGCCCGCGACATCGCCGAGCACCTGCGCCGGGCGCTCGTCGACGCCGGCGCCGTACGGGTGGCCGTGGCGCCCACGCACACCGCTGCGGCGCTGCTGGCGCTGGGCCGGCCAGGCGTCAGCGTGGTGGCCAGCACCGACGCCGCGCGCGCGGTGCTGGCGCAGTTGCCGGTGGCCACGCTGGCGGAATGGGACACGATCCACGCCGCGCCGCCCGACGACGCGTCCAGGCGCGCGCCGGCCCTGGCCTCGGGATGGGTGCACCCGCGCGACACACATCAGGGACCCCAGACCCGGCGGCAGGTGCGCGGCCGCGTGCAGGTGCCACGCGGCAGCCGCACGGCCGACGCCGCCGCCCGCACCCGCGCCACGCAGGCGCTCGACGTGCTGCGCCGCTGGGGCATCCGCACGCTCGGGCAGTATGCGGCGTTGCCGGCCGCGGAGCTGTCGGCGCGCCTGGGACCGCTCGGCCCGCGCTGGCAACGCGCGGCGTGCGGCCACGACATGTCGCCGCTGGTGCCGCTCGTCGACGACGAGCCGTTCGAAGCGTCGCTGGCGCTCGAATGGCCGGTCGAGGGGCTCGAGCCGCTCTCCTTCGTGCTCGGCCGCGTGCTCGAGCCGCTGGCCGCCCGCCTCGAACGCGCCGACCGCGGCGCCGCCGTGCTGCACACCGAACTGCATCTCACCACCCGCGAGCAGCACGTCCGTACGCTGCAGCTGCCGGCGCCGATGCGCGATCCGAAGACGCTGCGCACGCTGATCCTGCTCGATCTCGAATCGCATCCGCCCAGCGCCGCCATCGATCGCGTGGTGGTGCGCGTCGAGCCCACGCCCGGCCGCATCGTGCAGTGGTCGCTGCTCGAGCGGGCCCAGCCGTCGCCCGAACAGGTGTCGACGCTGCTGGCCCGGCTGAGCGCACTGATGGGCGAGTCGCACGTCGGCTCGCCGCAGCTGGTTGACTCCTGGCGCCCTGGTGCGTTCGCGATGAAGGCTTTCGCGTTGAGGGACCAGGGTCATCGAGTTGACACGAAGGATCGACAGGCACGCGCAGAAGACGAACAGCGTGACGGCGTGACTGTTCTGGAAGACGCAGTTCCAAGTGGCGTGACTGCGGCGCGCCCTGGTCCCCAGTCCCCAGTCCCTAGTCCCTGCTCTGTCGCTTTCCGCCGCTTCCGCCTCCCGGTGCCGGCGCGCGTCACGGTGCACGACGGTCGTCCGGTGCGGCTGACGCCCGATCGACGCGGCATCAGCGGCGGCGCCGTGGTCGACTGCGCCGGCCCCTGGCGCACGTCAGGTCATTGGTGGGACGACCCCGCCACCACCACCCCGTCTCCCCGCACCGCCACGCGCTGGGATCGCGACGAGTGGGACGTCGTGCTCGCCGACGGCGTCTCCTGCCGCGTTTTTCTCGAGCGGGAAGTCGGGCAATGGTTCATTGATGGGACGTTTGACTAGCGGGGAACAGGGAACAGGGAACAGGTGAAACCATGGCGGCCGTGCAGACTTATCGAGATCTTGATGCCTGGAAGATGTCGATGCGGCTTGCTAAGGACTGTTACCGCTTGACCGAACGGTTCCCGGTGTTCGAACGATTTGGTTTAACTCAGCAGATTCGTAGAGCTGCGGTATCTGTCGCGAGCAATCTCGCGGAAGGCAATGCGCGCCGCACCAGGCAGGCCTATATAAATCACGTCAACATCGCCATAGGCTCACTGGCAGAACTTGAAACTCAAATTGTTCTGGCTGCTGAACTGGGCTTTGTAAAGGCGCCAGAGATTGAGTCAACGCAGGAGTTGGCTCGACACACTGGCAAGTTGATGCTGGCACTTGTTCATGCGTTGGAAGCGTCTCAAGTCGCATCGTGACGTGTTCGACCTGTTCCCTGTTCCCCGTTCCCTGTTCCCTGCCACGTGTACCTCGAACTTCACTCCTCCTCCGCCTTCAGCTTCCTTCGGGCCGCCAGCCTGCCCGAGCCGCTCGTCGACCGCGCGGCCATGCTCGGCTATCCGGCCGTGGCGCTGCTCGATCGCGACGGCGTCTACGGCGCCCCTCGCTTCCACAAGGCGGCGAAGGCCGCCGGCCTGAAGCCGATCATCGGCGCCGAACTGACTCTTGTAGGGAACGGGGAACAGGGAGCAGGGAACAGGGACGCGGATAAAGCGCGACAGCCGGACGGGCGTGACAAGAGTCCTTCCCTGTTCCCCGTTCCCTGTTCCCCGTTCCCTGTTCCCGTCCTCGTCTCCTCCCAAGAGGGTTACCGCAACCTCTGCCGGCTCATCACGAAGATGAAGCTGCGCGCGCCGAAGGGCGAAGGCGCGCTCACGCTCGCCGATCTCGACGGCCACGTCGGCGGGCTGGTGGCGCTGGCCGGCCGGCCGCTGCTGCACTCCGACCGGCACGGGGTCGGCGGGCTGCTCGACCGGCTGGTCGGCATCTTCGGCCGCCAGCAGGTCTACGTGGAGGTGCAGCGCCACCTGCAGCGCGACGAGACCTGGGACAACGAGATGCTGGTCTCGCTTGCCGAGGCGTTCCGCGTGCCGGTCGTGGCCACCAACGGCGTGCGCTTCGCCACGCCGGCCGAACGGCCGCTGCACGACGTGCTCACCTGCATCCGCGAGCACACCACGCTGGCCCAGGCGGGCCGGCGGCTGGCGGCCAACGCCGAGCGCTATCTGAAGTCGCCGGCGCAGATGGCCCGGCTGTTCGCCGATCTGCCGCAGGCGGTGACCGCCACGCGCGACCTGGCCGACCGGCTCGAGTTCTCGATGCAGGACCTCGGCTACCGCTTCCCGACCTATCCGGTGCCGCCGGGCGAGACCGAGGCGTCGTTCCTGCGCAAGATCGCCGACCTCGGCGCCCGCGATCGCTACCGGCCGTACCACGACAAGGCCCGGGCCCAGGTGCTGCGCGAGCTCGATCTCATCGCCAAGCTCGATCTGGCCGGCTACTTCCTGATCGTCTGGGACATCGTCAACTTCTGCCGCCAGCACGACATCCTGGTGCAGGGCCGCGGCTCGGCCGCCAACAGCGCCGTGTGCTACAGCCTGGGCATCACCGCCGTCGATCCGGTGGGCATGGAGCTGCTGTTCGAGCGCTTCCTGTCCGAGGAACGCGGCGAGTGGCCCGACATCGATCTCGATCTGCCGAGCGGCGATCGCCGCGAACGCGTCATCCAGCACGTCTACGAGAAGTACGGCCAGCACGGCGCCGCGATGACCGCCAACGTCATCACCTATCGCGGCAAGAGCGCCGCCCGCGAGGTCGGCAAGGCGCTCAACCTCGACGTCGGCCAGGTCGATCGGCTGGCCCGGGTGATGCACAACTTCGAGTTCCAGGACGCCGACGACTCGCTGGCGAAGAACATGCAGACGGCCGGCGTCGACGCGCAGCAGCCGCAGGTCGTGCACTTCGCCGCGCTGTGGCGGCAGATGCAGGACCTGCCGCGCCACCTCGGCCAGCACTCCGGCGGCATGGTGATCTGCCAGGGCGCCCTGTCGTCGGTGGTGCCGCTCGAGAACGCCAGCATGCCCGGCCGGGTGGTGGTGCAGTGGGACAAGGAAGACTGCGCCGACATGGGCCTCATCAAGGTCGATCTGCTCGGGCTCGGCATGATGTCGGCGCTGCAGGACGCCCTCTCGATCATCAACGTCGACACCACGACACCGCGGGTCGACCTCGCGCACCTGCCGGAAAACGATCCGGCCGTCTACCGGATGCTCCAGTCCGCCGACACCATCGGCCTCTTCCAAGTCGAGTCCAGGGCCCAGATGGCCACGCTGCCGCGGCTCAAGCCGGCCTGTTTCTACGACCTGGTGGTGCAGGTGGCGATCATCCGTCCCGGCCCGATCGTCGGGCAGATGGTGCATCCGTTTCTCGACCGCCGCGCCGGCCGCGAGCCGGTGGTCTACGACCATCCGCTGCTCGAGCCGGTGCTGAAACGCACGCTGGGTGTGCCGCTGTTCCAGGAGCAGCTGCTGCGGATGGCGATGGTCGTGGCGGGATTCACCGGTGGGCAGGCGGAGGATCTGCGGCGTGCGATGGGCTTCAAGCGATCCGAGAAACGCATGAAGGCGATCGAGGTGCAGCTGCGCGCCGGGATGGCCGAGCGCGGCATCTCGGGCGCGGTCGCCGATCGCATCGTGCTGTCGATCGGCTCGTTCGCGCTCTACGGCTTCCCCGAATCGCACGCCGCCAGCTTCGCGCTCATCGCCTATGCCAGCGCCTATCTCAAGGCCCACTACCCGGCGGCGTTCTACACCGCGCTGCTCAACAACCAGCCGATGGGCTTCTACCATCCGGCCACGCTGGTGAAGGACGCCCAGCGCCGCGGCGTGCGCTTCGCCCCGGTCGACGTGCAGGTGTCGGACTGGAACTGCACGGTGGAGGTGGACGGCACGATCCGCCTCGGCTTGCGCTTCGTCGCCGGCCTGCGGGCCGACGTCGGGCAGATGATTGCCGCCAAAGGCAGGGAACAGGGAACGGGGAACAGGGAACAGGGAGGGCGCGGACTTCGTCCGCGCGAGGATCTCGGTGGTGTGCGCCCGAGCGTCCCGCTGATCCGGTGCCCGAAGTGCGGCTGCGATGATCCGTCGATGATCGAGGACGCTGGTAGCGGCAGCGTGACAGCGCGACAGGTGGACGAGCGTTCTACCCGTTCCCTGTTCCCTGTTCCCCGTTCCCTGTTTTGCAACGTCTGCTCTCACCAGTGGTCCGACGGCGCCGAGGATCGCCGCTTTCGCTCGATCGACGAGCTCATCCGCGTCACCGGCATGCGGCGGGACGAGGTGACGGTACTGGCCGAGATCGGCGCGCTCAACTCGCTCGGCTACGACCGGCGGAGCGCGTTGTGGCAGGTGGAACGGGTGGTGAGGCCCGCGGGGGAACTCTTCGCACAGGAAGAACACAGCGAAGAGTTCGAAGGGCGGGCCGAACAGGGAACAGGGAACAGGGAACAGGGAACAGGGCACGAACGCGAACAGGAAGAAGAAGAGAGGTCGGCGCGATTAGCGCCGACGCCAACCCCGTTCCCTGTTCCCGGTTCCCCGTTGCCTGCTTCCGCGAGTCCGCTCCCCGAGATGTCCGCGGGCGAGCGGCTCGTCGCCGACTATGCCGGCACCGGCATCACCGTGGGGCCGCATCCGATGAGCTTCCGGCGGCACGAGCTGGCGACCAAGGGCGTGTTGCGGGCCAGCGATCTGCCGCAGGTCAGGACCGGCCGGCGGGTGCGCACCGCCGGCATGGTGATCACCCGGCAGCGGCCAGGGACGGCCAAGGGCTTCGTGTTCCTCACGCTCGAGGACGAGACCGGCGTCGCCAACATCATCGTGCGGCCCGACGTCTACGCGCGTGACCGGGCGATTGTCGTCGACTCGCCGTTCCTGCTGGTCGAGGGCATCCTGCAGGTCCAGGACGGCGTCACCGCGATCAAGGCCGAGCGGATGGAACGGCTCGAAGGCCTGCTGGCCGCGATGGCCGTCGAGTCGCACGACTTCCACTGACACGGCGCCTGGACCACCGCAGCCACGATTCCGCCCGGTGCTGTCCCGGCGGCCGCGGCGGCACGGACCGTGCTCTCCGCCACCGGCATGTGGCAGGTTCGGGCCTCGGGAGCACGGCAACCGCGCCGGAATGTGGTCCCGAGCCGTCGATTTGGCATATCTCGGCGTATGGATGCCGCCGCCCCGGCCGCGTCCGGCATGAGGAGTCCACGTGCGGTCTCGTAATCAGCTGTTCCTTCTCGGGTCACTGCTCATCGTCGCCGGCGCTCTGGCCGGGCCGGCACGGGCGCAGTCGTCAGCCCGGCTGTTCGAAGACGGCGACATCGACTCGCCGCGGATGGCCCGCGACGCCGGCGGCCCGCGCGTGCTCAGGGCCCGTACCGCCCGGCTGCGCGCCGCCGCGCTCGACGCCGCCGCCCGCGACGGCCTGGCCGGCGTCGCCACGGCTGATCTCGAGCTCAATCTCTTCCCCGACGCCGCGCTTCGCGGCGTGTTCGAGCGCTTCGCGACCGACCGGCTCGGCCACCGTACCTGGGTCGGCCGCATCGCCGGCGACCCGTTGAGCACCGTCACCCTCACCTGGCGCGACGGCATCGTCGTCGGCGGCGTCCAGACCGCCGACACCGTGTATCGCGTGCAGGGCACGATGGACGCCGCGGTCATCGAGCAGGTCGACCCGGCCTCGTTCGGCGAGGAACGGGAACCGGTGGCGGTTGCGGCCGACGCCCTGGCGATCTGGCCGGCGGCGCCGCCACCCGTGGCGGCCGACGGCGAAGTGGCCGACATCCTCGTCTACTACACCCCCGCCGCGCGAAGCGCGCAGGGCGGCACCGCGGCGATCGAGGCGTTGATCGCCACCGCTGTCGCCGACGCCAACACCGCCTACGGTCGCAGCGGCATCGCCGCGACCCTGCGCCTGGCCGCCGCCGTCGAGTTGACCGGCTACGTCGAGTCGGCCGACATGAGCAACGACTTGAATTTCCTGCGCGGCAACGCCGGCGTTGCCGCCGCCCGCGACAGCGTCGGCGCCGATCTCGTCGCGCTGATCGTCGCCGCGTCGACCGGCGGCGCCTGCGGCATCGGCTATCTGGGTCCGAGCGCGTCCTATGCGCACAGCGTCACCGCCCGCACCTGCATCGTCGGCAACTACACCTTCGCCCACGAGGTCGGACACAACCTCGGGTCGCACCACGCGCCCGAGGACGGCGCCAGCGGCGCGTGGAAGACCTACGCCTACGGCTACAAGGACTACACCGCCAACTTCCGCACCGTGATGGCCTACGCGCCGGGCGCGCGCATCCTGAATTTCTCGAATCCCGACGTCCTGCACAACGGCCGGGCCACCGGCAGCGCCACCCAGCGCAACGCCCTGGCGCTGCGCGAAGCCTTTCCGATCGTGCAGGGGTTCCGCAGCGCGGTTCCGCCGGCGGTCGCGCCGGGCGCCCCGCGCAATCTGGCGTCGACGGTCAACGGCAACCTGGTGAGTCTGTCGTGGCAGGCGCCGGCCACGGGAGTGCCGACCGCCTACGTTCTCCAGGTGGGCACCGCGCCCGGCGCGGCCAACCTGTTCGCCGGTTCGGCCGGTCTGACGACGGCGATCTCGGCGCCGCTTCCCGCCGGCGTGTACCTACGCCAGGGTCTTCGCGACCAACGCGGCCGGCACCGGCCCGGCGTCGTCGGAGGTGACGGTGAACGTCGGCGTCGTTGCGCCCCCCGGGCCGCCGCAGGGTCTGACGGGAGGCGTGTCCGGATCGATCGTCAGCGTCGCGTGGGCGCCCCCGGTGAGCGGCGGGGCGGTGACCACCTACGTGGCCCAGGTCGGCACCAGTCCTGGTGCCGCCAACGTCTTCAACGGCGCGGTCGGACTGGCCACGGGGGCCAGCGGCGCCCTGCCGCCCGGCACCTACTACGTGCGGGTCTTCGCCCAGAACGGCTCCGGGACCAGCGCGGCGTCGAACGAGATCGCGCTCGCCGTCGGCCCGTCGTGCACCGTGCCGGCGGCGCCGGTGCTGACCGGTTCGAGCACCGGCGGCATCATCACCATCCAGTGGACGACGCCCCCGGGTGGCCCGGTCACCGCCTACACGGTGCAGGCCGGGAGCGTCAGCGGGGCCAGCAACCTGTTCAACGCGTCGGTGGGACTGGTCAACGGCGTGTCGGCGCCGGTCGGGCCCGGGGCGTACTACATCCGTGTGCTCGCCACGACCGCGTGCGGTAGTGGGCCGGCGTCCAACCAGGTGACCGTCACGGTGCCGTAGACCGCCGCCGCCAGGGCGGCCGGATCAGGTCGTGGCGGCGGTCAGTTCCTGCACGGCCCGGTGCGCATGGTCGATGGCGGCATCGGTGTAGGCATAGGCGCCGGCGTCGGAATTCGCGATGGCGATGCGGCCGTGCGGCTTGCGGGCGGCCACGCACGGCTGTTCGCCGCCGTCGATCCAGAACGGATCCCACAACGAGCTGTACTGATAGGCGTAGCCGTGCGGCCATCTGTTGACGGTGATGCCGAGGATGTCGGCCGCCGGGTCGAAGCCGCCGCCGCCCAGCATCCGCCCGAGCTGGTCGCGGATGCCGCGCTCGATGGTCTCGAACGACGTGCGCAGCAGCTCGGCCCGACCCGCCACGTGCTGCGCCGGTCCCGGCAGTCCAGGTTTGCACGCCGCCTTGGTCATGTGCAGCACCACCGGCTCGGCCGGCGTCTTCGAGTGGGCGTAGTTGCCGATGCTCACCGGGAAGTCGAGGTTGGTCGAGGCGTGCCACATGCCGGGCGACGAGACGTTGTTGACCTTGAGCTTCTCGAACGCCGTCCACTGCTTCACGAACACGTTGGTGTAGACCAGCGGCACCTTCTTGGCGTAGCCGAGCGCGGTCAGCTGCGCCGCCGGCAGCTCGGGGCAGATGTGCGGGATCACGTGATGCCAGCAGGCCAGGACGCAGGCCGCGCCGGTCACCCGGTAGAGCTTGTCGCCGCGCAGATAGGTCACGGTCACGCCGCGCGCCGCCGCCGGGTCGCCGTCGTGGGCGACGCGCATCACCGTGCTGTTGAGGCGAATGCGCGCCGGCGACGCCGCGTCGTCGAGCTTCGCGTAATCGACCCGCGACGTCACGACGTCGTCGGCGGAGATGCCGGGCACCGCCGCCGGCACCAGCCGGCGCACCAGCAGCCTGGCGATCGTGGCGTTGCCGTCGGGGAAGTGGAAGTAGTAGTCCTCGGCGTCGGGGTGGCGGATCGAGTCGTAGTTCTGGCCGGGGCCGTTGCCGGGCTCGAGGTTCATTCCCTGGAAGCCGGGCAGGCCGAGCGCCCAGGCGTCCTGCGCCGGCACTGCGTCCACCCCGAAGCCGAACAGGCCATAGGTGCGGGTCTGGTAGATGCCGAGCACGCGCGGGTCGAGCTTCCACTCCTTGGTGACGAAGTCGGTGTAGCTGATGCGCGCCAGGCGCGCCTTCTTCTCCGCCGAGGACAGCCCCGGGAAGATGTCGCGCTTCTCGGCGTTCAGCCGCAGGATCTGGACCTGAATGTCGGCCGGCAGCGGCGACTGCGCCAGGAACTCCTTCGCGGGGTTGCGGGACGTGCCGACCACCAGCTTGTCGGCGCCGAAGGTCTCCTGGTCGAAGAAGGTGCCGCCCGACAGCCCGCGCGAGCGGTAGAGATTGCCGTCGAGGACCCGGGCGTAGCTGGCGACGTCGATGCCCAGGTCGGTGATGAGGGCCTTGGCGGTCGCCGAATACGGCCCCGGGCTGTCGATCGACTGGGTGCCGCCGTAGCCGATGTAGGTGCGGCCGCCGTGCGTGAACTCGTTGCGCTTGGCGTGGCCGCCGAAGTCGTCGTGGTTGTCGAGCACCAGCACCCGGGCCGAGGCTCCGGCCCGCTGCCGGAAGTAGTGCGCCGCCGCCAGCCCGCTGATGCCGCCGCCGACCACCACCAGGTCGTAGGTCTCGCGCAGATCGACGGCGCCGTCGAGGGCGAGGCGCCCGTCCTTCAGGCGGTGGGCGGCCTCGAAGCTGCCGTCGTGGCTGCCGCGCAGGCCCGACTTCGCGGGCGGGTAGTAGCCGGCCACTCGCTCGAAGCCGGGATCGGGCGGCAGCGGCGGCTCGCCCGGCCCGCAGCCCGCCGCCCACGTGGCGCCGCCGATGCCGACGGCGACGCCGCCGATGAAGTCGCGGCGGGAAATGGGCCGGTGCATGCCGAGGTCGCGGTCGCGTGAGTCGCTCATGCGCGGGATTGTAGCCGCGGACGCGCCGAACCGCGCGCCGACGCTCGCCCCGCAGGTCGTCCCGGACAAGATTTTGGCGAATCGGCCTCACTGCGATCCGGTCACTTGGATCGGCCCGAAACTATTGCAGGAACACGCCGGAGACGCATCGGTCGTATGTCGTGATCCGCCTTGACACATCCGTAACAGCCGCTCCACAATTTCGCGTCACGCTCCGGCTAGGAATCTGTCGATTCCCTGGGGCGGGCTGGAGGTCTCACATGCGATCTCGCTTGCTTTGGCTGTGCACGGCCGTCGCGCTGCTAGCCGCACCATCCCCTGGATGGGCGCAGCGTACGACCGGGGACATACGTGGAGTGATCACCGACGAATCTGGTGCGGTGCTGCCGGGCGTCACCGTCACACTGCGTGGGCCGGCGGTTCAGGGCGCGCCGACGACGGTATCGAACGAGTCGGGTGTCTACCGCTTCCCTAACTTGGCGCCGGGTGTTTACGAGATCGAGGTGGAGCTGGCCGGCTTCGGTAACAGGAAGCAGACCAACATCCCGGTCACTCTCGGCATCACGCAGGAAGTGCCGGTGCAAATGAGCGTCAGCACGCAGCAGGAGACGGTTGTCGTTGTCGCCGAGTCTCCGATCGTCGACGCCGCCACCACCGAGCTCAGCACCAGCATGACGCGCGAGTGGGTCGAGAACGCGCCGCAGCGCCGGTTCACATTCTTCGATCTGATCAACGGGTCACCGGGCGTGTCGATGGGCAACACGTCGGGTTCGCGTTCGCAGTCGTTTGGGTCGGCAACGAACGAGAACCTCTACCTGCTCGACGGCACCGACTTCACGGCGCCGCTGTCCGGGGCCGCCTGGCCGTGGCCCAACACCGACGCCATCGAAGAGGTGCAGGTGCTCTCGCTCGGCGCCAACGCCGAGTACGGGAACGTCGCCGGCGCCGTGTTCAACATCGTCACCCGCCAGGGTTCGAACCAGTTCCACGGCGACTCGAACATCTATTATCAGAACCAGAGCCTGACCTCCGGGAACACTACAGCCGAACAGAACCTGCCGAGCGGCGACCCCTATAACCGCGCCAAGTTCATCGACTCGACCACCCAGTTGGGCGGCCCCATCCTCAGGGACAAGCTGTGGTTCTTCGGGTCATTCCAGTACCAGGAAGACCACGAGTCGCAGCCTGGCACGCCGGCGGAGTTCCCGGCCAAGTCCAATGCCAAGCGCTATTTCTACAAGTTCAACTACAGCCTCAACCAGAACCACCGCCTGCAGTTCCAGGTGCACGACGACTTCTACGAGATCCCTGAACGGGCCTCGGCTGACAACGCGCCGAGCTCCATCGGGCTGAACGCCGGCCACAACCCCTCGCCGGGGCTGCTCTACACGGCCGTGATCAACCCGACCACGGTCTTCGAGGCCCGCTACTCGGGCTTCTACGGCACCGCCGACACCCTGCCGCTCAACGGCGGACCCAAGAACGCCCGTCGGTTCCAGGACCTCGACACCGGCAACGTGACCGGCGGGATCTCTACTGGTACGACGGCAAGTCGTTCAAGACCGCGTTCGCCGGCAAGCTGACCAAGTACGCCGACAACTTCATGGGCGCCCAGCACGACTTCAAATTGGGCGTGCAGTACAACAGCGGCGGCGGCGAGTCCATCAACGGTGTGAACGACTACATCTACACCTCCGGCGGCGTCCCCGAATACGGGTACACGCAGGATCCCTATTGGGAGGGCGGGCGCCTGAAGGCCACCGGCGTGTACGTGGACGACACGATACGTTTCAATCGCTTCACGCTCAACGTCGGCTTGCGCTACGACTACAGCAAGGGCTACTTCAACTCGTTCCCGCTGCTCGACCGCAATGAGAACGAGATCGGCACCTCACCAGCGGTCGATAAGCTGTTCGACTGGAGCGTGTTCTCGCCGCGGATCGGGGCGATCGTCAAGTTGAACGAAGCCGGGACGACGCTGCTCAAGGCCAGCTGGGGACGCTACTACCGTGGCATCGTCACCGGTGAGTTCGACGACGCCACACCGTCGATTTCGCCGCGCTACTTGTTCTCCGGCCGCTACAGCCCGCAAGGCGTTCCTCTGGACCTGGAGTTGGTCAGCGACAATTCAAAGCTGGCCGTTGACCCGGGCTTTGAGAACCCCTACACCGATCAGTACATTTTCACCGTCGAGCATCAGTTCACGGACCGGCTGGGCGTCAGTGCCAGCGGCGTTTACAAGAAGAACGACAACCAGTCGAGCTGGAACGATATCGGTGGCACCTATATCCCGGTGCAGCGCACGGGCGAAGGCCAGACGTTCAACCTCCTGCAGCTGACCAGCGGCGCCGCCAGCCAGCTCTTTCAGCTCACCAACCTCGACATAATGGAGTCGACCTACAAAGGGGTCAACTTCCAAATCAACAAGCGGATGTCGAACCGGTGGCAGGCGAACTTCGGTATCACGTACTCGAAGAGCGAGGGTCGCACAGGTTCGAGCTGGGTCAGATCCAGCCCGGCCACGAGCCCCCTCAGCACCGCAGCGGCGTCTGGGGGCGTCTCGTTCGGATGGAACCCCAATGACTTCGTCAACACCGATGGCCTGTTGCCGGGCGACCGACCGGTGGTGCTGAAGGCGCAAGTCGTCTATCAGTTGGGGTGGGGGATGACGCTGGCGACCGGCTACCAGTACCAGTCCGGTCGTCCATGGGGGCGTGAGATTCGTTTCAACGGACTCGCGCCCGGTGCCACCCGGGTGCTGTTTGCGCCGTTGAATGACGACCAGCGGGTCGATCCGCTGAATGAGATGAACGTTCGACTCGAAAAGGCTTTGAGCTTCGCTCACGGCATCGAGGGTGCCGTCTTCGGCGACCTGCTCAACGCCCTCAACAACGACGCAGCGGTGAACTTGCTGGACCGCCGAGCGTCGGTCGCCAACTTCGCGGTGCCGTCGACATTCACCCTGCCGCGCCGCTTGATGATCGGCGCGAAGTTCCGCTTCTAACGACTGAAGCGGATAGGGGCTAGCGGCTAGACCCACAACGTCACGCTGAGGGGCGGCATCACGGTGCCGCCCCTTCGCTTGTACGACGACTAACTAACGGCCGGAGGTCGCGCGACGCCGACGCAGGTCGGCGGCCAGTGGAGCGTTGCCTGATTCGTCGGCCACCGTGATGGCCACGGTCCACGCTTCAGCAGCGTCGCGCGGCCGACCGGTGGCGGCGAGGGCTTCGGCCAGTGTAGCCAGCACCCGGGGATCGCGGCCGCCGGTGGCGTCGTTGACGGCGGCGACGATCTCGAGCGCGGCGAACGGGTCGCGGCCTGCGTCGGCCGGCACGGTCAACAGCAGCCGCGCCAGATTCATCGCGACGGCCAAGTCTGCCGGCGCCCGATCGCGGAGGCCCTGGAGCAACGCGATCGCGTCGGCGGCGCGGCCGGTCTCAGCCCAGGCCAGCGCCAGCGCGCCAGCCACCGACGGGTCGGGCGCCTCGGCGGCGCCGGCCGCCTCGAGATCGTCGACGGCGCGGCCGGGATCGCCGAGCTGCAGCAGGGCCATCCCGCGGTTCAGGCGGGCCCGGATCCGCCCCGGATCGTTCGCCAGCACCTCGGTATAGCCGCTCACCGCCTCGGTGAGTCGGCCTGCCGTAGCGGCGGCATCGGCGGCGCGCTGCGCCCGCTCGGCGCGCATGCCGGCGCGGCGGGCCACGCCGAGGTGGTGGTCCGGCACCTGCGCGACCAGTACATCGAGCTGCGCCTCGGCGTCGGCCGGCCGGCCGGCGTCGACCAAGGCCAGGGCCAGATTGTAGCGGGCCACGTCGTTGTCGGCGTCGAGGGCGACGGCGCGCGACCAGAGAGCGACCGAGTCCCGCCAGTAGGCGGTCTGTGCGTGCGCGGCCAAGGCCAGCCCCCCAGCCAGCACCGCCATGCCGGCGCCGGCGGCGAGCCGCGTGCCCGCGCGCGCCGAGGCCAGGGCGGCCGCCACCGCCACCGACAGCACCAGTGCCGGGCCATAGGTGTAGCGGTCAGCGGTGACCTGCAGGCCCGACGGAAACAGCCCGACGACCGGCGCCAGCAGCGCCAGATAGCTGCCCCACACGCCGAGGGCCGCCGCGCGCGACCCCCAGCGCCAGGTGGCTGCAACCGCCGCTGCCAAGGCGGCGAAGGCCGCCAGGGCCAGTCCCCAGTTCGCCTGGGGCTGCCGTGGCAGCGCGTCGAGCGTGGAGAGAGCCACCGGCGCGACGGTGCGCCACAGATACAGAGCCGGATGCGTCAGCGCCCACGCTAAGCGTTGTCCGACACCGAAGTCGGTGACGGTCTCGACCTCGCGAGCGCTGCCCTCGACCATGGCCAGGCCCAGGCCGACCACCGCGAACGGCGCCAAGGCTTGCAGCAGAGCGCCGACCGGGCGAGGCCGGGCCCGCGGGTCGAGCCAGGCCAGGGCGGCGAGGACCACCACCAAGAGCGGTGCCGTGACCCGGGCCAGCTGCGACAGCGCAAACAGGCCCACGGCGATCCACAGCAACGCGCGTCGCTCGTGGCGGGTCCAGGCCACCCAGGCGCCGACGCCCGCCAGCACCAGCGTGTAGGACAACGGATAGGAGAGCGCGCTCGCCCAGGCCACAGGCTCGACCCGCAGCGGATGGACCGCAAACAGCGCGGCCGCCCCCAGCGCCACCGCCCACCGCGCGAGATCGCCGTCGCTGCGGTCGACGAGCCGGGCGATGAGCCAGACAAGCAGTAGCGCGTTGAGCGCGTGCAGTGCTACTGCCGCCGTGTGGACGCGGGCCGGCGAGGGCGGCGACCCGGCCGCCGCGGCCAGCACCAGCCACGACAGCGGCTGGTAGTGGCCCATCTCGCGGGTCGTGAACGCCCACGGCACCAGCGTGGCGACCGGTTGGGCGAGTGCCGGGTTGGCGGCGACGACGTCGGGGTCGTCCCAGTTCAGGAAGGGATGGTCGAGGACCGGCCGAAAGGTCAGGACGGTGGCTGCCGCAAGCAGCACTGCCGCCGCCAGGCCGAGCCGGCTCATCGCGACAGTTCCGCAAGGCGCTGTCGGGCGGGGGCGAACGACGGGTCGAGCGTCAGGGCGCGGCGGAACCACTCGGCGGCGTCGGGCCGGCCGGCCCGCATCAGCACCAGGCCCAGGTTGTAGGCATAGCGCGCGTTCTTCGGCGCCCGCGTCGTCGCTTCGGTGAACGCGCGCGCCGCCTCGTCGTGCTGGCCGCCGCCGCCCAGCACCATGCCCAGCGAATTCCAGTAGTCGGCCACGGCCGGGTCGAGCGTCGTGGCCCCGCGAAACAGCGCCAGCGCCCGCTCGGGCTGCCGCTGGCTGATCAGGATCTCGCCCAGGCGCCAGCGCACCAGGGCGTCCTTGGGCGCCAGCGCCGCCACCTTTTGATACGCGGCCGCGGCCCGGTCGAGATCGCCGGCCTCCTGCCACAGCTGACCCTCGCGATCGATGAGCTGCGGGTCGTTGGGCGCTTCGCGCTGGCCCTGCTGCAAGGCGTCGATGGCGCCGGAGCGGTTCTTCCGGGCGATGCGCACGTCGGCCAGCCCGAGATGGGCCTGGCTGAAACTCGGCATGATGGCGATCGTTTGTACGAACCCCTGCTCGGCTTCGCGCAGCCGGCCGAGGCCGACCAGCGCACGGGCGTTGTAGAAGTGCAGCTGGAAGCTGTCGGCGCCGGCCTTGCGCAGCGCCGCGAAGCGGGACGCGCTCTCGGCGAACTGCTGCTGGTTGAGCAGCTCCAGGCCCTCGCGCATCAGGGTGCTGAGGGTGCGGAATTCAGCGATCTTGTCCTTCGGGTCGGCGCCCTGCGCCACCGATCCCTTGGCGGCGCCCGGGCTTACGTAGCCGAGCGCCCCGAGCTTCTGCAGCGTCGCGGCCGACAGCGCCGGCGCCGCGGTGTCGGGGCTGAGCGCCCGCTCGCGTTCGGCGCGCAGCAGCGTCTCCAGCCCAGCCCGCAGGCGGCGGGCGGTGGCGCTGTTGGTGGTCGAGAGATCGCGAGTCTCGCCCGGGTCGGTGGCCAGGTCGTACAGTTCCGGCCGCGGCGCCAGGATGTACTTCCACTGGCCCTCGCGCAGGACACGGAGATCGCTCCATTGGTAGTGGACCAGCGGGGTCAGCGACTCGGCATAGGTCGCATGGACGACCGGCGATGCGCCGGCGGCGAGCTGCGGCACAGCGCTGCTGCCGGTGGCGCCGGCCAGCGCCGGCATCTGCAGCAACTGCAGGGCCGTCGGCGCGACATCGATCAAGCGCAGCGTCCCGTCGAGGGTGCGATTGGCCGGAATGCCAGGCCCACGAATCACCAGCGGCACCTTGAGCGTCGTTTCGTAGGCGAAGAAGCCGTGGCCGCTCTCGTCGTGCTCGCCGAGCGCCTCGCCGTGATCGGCGGTGACCACGACCAGCGCGTCGTCCCACAACTGCCGCGCTTCGAGGCTGGCGCGAAGCCGTCCGAGCAGCGTGTCGGTCCACGCCACCTCGCCGTCGTAGAGTCGCTCGGCGAAGCGCGACGCGAACGGCTCTGGCGGCTCGTAGGGGTCGTGCGGGTCGTAGAGGTGGACCCACAGCGCGGTCCGCTTCGCGCGCACGTCGGGCGGCCGCGCGTCCAACCACTGTTCCATGTGGGCAAGGGTCTCGTCGCCGCGACGCTGCACCGAGCTGATCATCAGGCTCTCGTCACCGCCGGGGGCCTCGAAGCGATCGTCGTAGTGGTCGAAACCGCGGTCGAGCCCCGACGACGAGGTCAGCACGAAGGTCGAGACGAACGCCGCCGTGGCAAAGCCCTGGGCCTTGAGCGTCTCGGCTAGCGTCGGCACGCTGGCGGCCAGGGGCAGCGAGATGTTGTCGCGCACGCCATGCTCGGCCGGGTAGCGGGCGGTGAAGAGGGACGCGTGCGACGGGCGGGTGATCGGCACGTGGGCCGTGGCGTCGAGCGCGCGGACGCCCTCGCGGGCGATACGATCGAAGTGTGGGGTCGGCACCGTAGTGCTGCCGTAGGCGCCGAGCCGATCGGCGCGCAAGGTATCGATGGTCACGATCACTAGATTCTTGGGGACAGTGGCGGCGGGTGGCGTCGCCGGCGGTGATCCGCACCCTGCTACGGCGGCGACCAGAAGGGCGGCAGCCAGTGCCGGGCGTAGAGCCCTCATCGACCGCGCTCCAGGGCCCGAGCCCGCGCCACCTCGCGGGCCGCCTCGTTCTCCCGGCCCATGCGGCTGTAGACGTCGGCCAGTACGTAGTGGCCGAGCGGCGCAATCGACCGGTCGGGCCGTTTCGACAACCCCTCGGTCGCCGCTTGCGCCGCGCCCTGCAGGTTACCGCCGTCGAGCAACGCCTTGGCCAGATACAGATAGCCCTCGGCGAACTCCGTGCGGGCCTCGACGGCGGCACGAAACCGGGCCGTCGCCTCCGGGAGCCGGCCCTCCTTGAGCAGCAGCTTGCCAAGGTTGAACTGCGCGCCGTGATTCTTCGGGTTCGCGACCACCTCGGTCTCGTAAGCGGTACGGGCGGCGGCCGCGTTGCCGCGCTGTTCGGCGACGAGCGCCAGGTTGTACTGACCGCGCGGCACATCCGGCCGCAGCTTGACGGCGTCCTGCAGCACTTTCTCAGCCTGGTCGTACTGCTTCAGCTCGAGGTGGGCCTCGCCGAGCTTCACCAGAAACGGCGCTCGGTCGACTTCGAGGCTCAGCCCGGCCTGGAGCACCGCCAGTGCCTTGGCGGGATCGCCGCGCCGCATGTAAATGTCGCCGAGCTGGAAGTGAGCCCGGCCGCTGCGCGGATCGAGCTGCTGCGTGCGCTCAAAACCGACGATGGCTTCGTCGATCTTTCCGGCGGCGCGGTAGGCAAGAGCCAGGTTGTATATCGAGAGTAGGTTGGACGGATCCAAGGCCAGCGCGCGTTGATATGCGGCGATGGCCTCGGTGTGCCGCCCCGCCTTGGTGTGAATGTTGCCGAGCCGCGTGTGGCCCTCGATCATCTCCGGATCGACGGCCAGCGCCTTCAGGACTTTCTCCGCGGCGTTGTCGTAGCGACCGGCCTCTGAATCCGACCCGGCCAGCTGCAGCAGGTTATAGAGCTCGATGGTGTCCTTGGGGTCACGCCGCGGCCGGTCCTCGAGGTGACGCGCCGACGTCGAGCCGACGTAGCCAAGGGCGCGCAGCCGCTGTTCGGCGGCGGCATCGACCGCTTGCGGCCCCTTGACCGCGTCGGCTCGGGTGGTCTGCGCCACCAGCGCCCGCAGCGCCCGTTCCATCCGGTCGGCGCGCGGCGTGTCGGTCGCGGCCAGGTTGGTCAGCTCAGCGGGATCCCTGGCGACGTCGTAGAGCTCACGGGTGGGGGCCAGGATGAACTTGTAGGCGCCGTCCCGCACCGCCTGGAGTTCACTCCAGCCGTAGTGGAAGCGCGGGTACCAGGTTTCGGAGAAGGCCAGCAGTTCCTGACGCTGGCCCTCGAGCACCGGCCGCAGCGACACGCCCTGCACGTCGGCCGACGCCGCGACACCGAGCAGATCGAGCACCGTGGGCTGCACGTCGACGATTCGCACCTGATCGGGCACCACCCGCGGGCCGATGCCTGGCCCGACGATGAGCAGCGGGATCTGAACCGACGCGTCATAGACGAAGAAGCCGTGCGATTGTTCGCGGTGTTCGCCGAGCTGTTCGCCGTGGTCGGCGAGGACGACGACCAGCGTATCGTCGCGGCGGCCAGCGGCGTCGAGCGCGGCCAGCAACCTGCCGACCTGGCTGTCGGTGTAGGCGATCTCGCCGTCGTAGGCGCCGTCACGGGTGGCGGGGAAGCGTGACGCGAATTCAGCCGGTGCGGCATATGGAGAGTGTGGGTCGTAGAGGTGCACCCAGCCGAAGAACGGCTGGTCGGATTGCTGGGCGAGCCAGGCTAGCGCCTGATCCACGACCTCGCCGCCTCGCCGCTGGATGGCGTCGAGCCCGGGGCCGACGTCCTCGGACAGGTCGAAGTCGTCGAAGTACGTGTCGAAGCCCTGCGCGATGCCCCAGCGGGCATCGAGTACGAACGCGCCGACGAAGCCACCCGTGCGGTAGCCCTGGGCCTTCAAGGTCTCGGCCAGCGTCTGCACCCGGTCGTCGACGTAGAACCCGGTGTTGTCGCGCACGCCGTGTGTGGTCGGCCACGTGCCCGTGAAGAGGCTGGTATGGGCCGACAGCGTCAACGGGGTGGTCGTCGTCGCCGACGTGAACCGTGCCCCGCGCGCCGCCAGGGCGTCGAGCACCGGCGTCTGCGCACCCTTGTAGCCGTAACTCCCGACCCGGTCCGCGCGCAGCGTGTCGAGGGTGACGATCAACACGTTGCGTGGCGACGTCGTGCCGCCGCAGCCGACCGCGGCTCCGGCACCCGCGACCAGAACCGCCACCAGCGCCCCTCGCATCAGACCTGCCCAAGACATCCTGGCAATTGTACCCAGGGGCCGCGGGCCCGCGATCGGGCGAGCCGCACTCGTCACGGACTAGCGAGTCACTGCAGCCGGCCGCATGAAGTACGTCCGCCAGAACTGCAGCAGGTCGGGCCGGGCCACTGGCCGCGGCCCGGGCTTCTCGCCCAGCTCCATCGTGACGGCCGATCCGGACGTGAACGGCGCCCACCGTGGCAGGCCCTCGCCGTTCGGGTCGCCGGTCTTCATGAAGTTCACCCAGTACGCCCCCGTCAGGTCGGCGAGCGCGCGATCCTGGCCGCTCCAGGGCCGCTTCGACTGGTCGAGCGTGTTGAACACATAGGGAACTTCGGAGGTATGGAATGCGCCGTAGCGCGCGCTGTCCGGGCCCGGCATCGGGTGTGTCCAGTAGTAGGTGAAGGCGTTGGTCCTGGCCGTCTTCGCGCGGTGCTCGGCCCAGAGGTACATCGACACGAGGCCAGCGTCGCGGACCGCGGCTCTCTGGGACGCGCCCGACTGCTCCTGCGTGCCGTTGGGATACAGCCCGAAGAAGGTCGCCGCGGTCGCGCCGTAGCGGTCCGTCATGACCTTCTCGTGTTGCGCCATCGGGACGACGCCGTAGTCTCTCGCGGAGCTCTGCTCGTCGAGGTTCAAGCCGGTGAGCTCGGGCACGTCGTTCTGATCGCCGCGCGCGTAGATCGCGATCGGGTCGGCGGGCAGGAAGTGGCCGTCGATCGCGGGTCGAAAGGACGGTCCTGGCGCGTCGCCCACCCGGGCCATCAGCTGCTCGGCCGGCAAGGCGCGGAGGTCCTTCACGCTGGCGGCGCCCTTGGCTGCGGCGAACGCGACGCCGACCTTCTCCGCATCGGCCAGACGTGGCATCGGATTCGGGGACGCGTACGCCGAACCGCTCTCGGCGATGGCGCGATGGAACAGCCCCTTGGCCAGGGGCGACGCCACGAGGTTGTGCACGCCGCTGGCGCCGGCGGACTGGCCGGCGATCGTGACGCGCTTCGGGTCGCCGCCGAACGCCGCGATGTTCTGCTGCACCCACCGCAGGGCCGCCAGCTGGTCGAGCAGGCCGTAGTTGCCCGACCGGCCGGCTTCCTTGGTCAGCTCGGGATGGGCGAGGAAGCCGAAGACGCCGAGGCGATAGTTGATCGAGACGACAACGACGCCGCGCCGCGCCAGCGGCTCGCCGTCGTAGATCGGAATCGCCGCCGATCCTTCGACGTTGCCACCGCCGTGAATCCAGAACAAGACCGGCAGCGGCGCCTCGGAGATCCGCGCCGACGTCCACACGTTGAGGAACAGGCAGTCTTCGCTGACGGCGTTGTGGGCCATGAACTCGTAGGTCCACGGCTTCCGCTCGTCGACGATGTTCTGCATGCAGCTGCTGCCGAACTGGTCGGCCTGCCGGACGGCGGTCCATCGCGCCGGGGGCTGCGGCGTGCGCCACCGTCGATCGCCGACCGGCGCGGCCGCGTAAGGCAGGCCCTTGAACGCGGTCACCTTCCGATCAACCGTCGTCACGCCCCGTACCGGGCCGCTGGTCGTGGGCGTGGGAGCCTGGGCAGCAGCGAGCCCGGGCAGCCCCGCGGCGACTATCGCGGCCCCCAGCATCAGGCCGATGGATTTCACCATGCGCGTTCCCCCTCCCGCGACCGACCTCAGATGATCACGCCGAGCGGCTTGCGCAGCAGCAGCACGAAGACGAACGACGCCACCAAGTAGAGCACGAGCCAGTGCATTCCGAATCCGAAGACGTCGACGCTGCGCTCAGGATAGGGCACGTGGATGGCGACCAGCGGGCCCCCAGCGTCAAGTGGCGGCTCCGAGGGCTCGAGCAGCTGGTCGAGGAGCGTCGCCGTCGGCCGCAGCGGCGAACGCCGCGCCAGCCCGTCGGCCGCCACCAGCGACTTGTCGTAGCCGACGCCGTTCACGTGGAGCTGAAGACGGTGGGTGCCAGGCCCGGTGGGAACGACGCGCCAGACCAGCTGCCCGAGCGTGGGGAAGTGCATCGCGTCGCCGTCCACCCGCACGCCGTCGCCGTCGAGCCGTGGACCCGCCGGCACGACGTCCGGCGCGAGGTCCGCCGTGACCAGCACTGGCACGTCGACCGTCAGGCCGCTGTAGCCGTACCACGCCTGCAACTGGGCGATGCCGAGGGCCAGCGGGATGGTCGTGCAGACCAGCGGCAGCAGCGACAGCCGCAGATAGCGGCCGTTGTGCGCCAGCACCGCGACCTGTGCCCGCAGGAGCGCCCGCAGGTCGTCGTTGAAGAGCCGCATCTCGAACAGGTCGGCCTGGATCTGCCGTTTCACGGCCGCCAGGGCCACTTGATCGGAGGTGACCCGCACCAGCCCGAGGATCACCAGCGCGGTGACCAGCGCGGCCAGTCCGACGCCGACCACCGCCGGCAGGGCGGCGAGTGGCGTCAGCACCAGATCGGCGGCGCGCACGAGGAGCGCGTTCAGCAGGGTCACGGGCTCCTACGAGAGATAACCCAGGCCCTTGAGCTTCTTCTTCAGCTCCTGCTCCGACTCGGTGCCTTCGAGCTGGGCGATCTCCTTCTCGAGGGCGTGGGTGATGAACTCCTCGACCGACGCGTACCCGGCCAGGTCCGAGTACCGCTTCAGCTTGGCCAGCAGGGCCTTGTCGAGCTTGACGCGCGATCCGAACATCACGGGTTGGTCCTCCTGTACCGGGAATTCTGTGATCCCGAACTCCGCCAGAATCGACGCCGCGAGCTGTTGCAGCCCCGGCGCCGGCACCTTGAGCGGCCGGCTGGTGAACAGCACCCCGGGGACGTGCGCCGGGTCCATGCTGTGGTCGCCGCTCCACGCCTCGCGGTTGTCGCTGAACACGTCGGGAGAGACGATGCCGAGGGCCGAATCGCTCGACACCCTGGTGCCGCGGGCGTAGCCGACGACGATGTCGGGCGACAGGTCGAGGTGTGCCCGCCCGGCATAGGCCTGCTCGCGGAGGAACGCCCGGGTCACGGCCGGCTGACCGGTGGCCGGATCGAGGGTGGTCTGCAGCCGCGCCGCGATCTCGGCGGCGAGCGCTTCGCGCTCGCCGGGCGGCACGATGCCCTGGCCCTCGCGGCCTTGCGTGTTGACGTAGAGGCCATTCAGACCCAGCGCGTAGGCTCGCGTCCTGGTCCAGTCCACGCCGGCCAGGGCCGGCGCCGCGGCGGCGCGGGCGCTGGTCACCACCAGGTAGCCGTGATCGCGCAGCCAGCTATTGAGATTGACGGCCCGCCGCCAGGGCGCGAAACCGTGGTCCGACATCACCACCAGCAGGTCGTCGGGCCCGAGCGCGGCGGCGGTACGGCCGACGACGCCGTCCATCTCCACGTAGAGATCTTCGACCACCTGCCGGTACTTCGCGTCGGCCTCGGTGTAGGCGGGATGGGTCGGGTCCATGGCCCGCCACATCATGTGCGACACCTGATCGACGTGGCCGAAGTAGTAGAAGAGCAGTCCGTCGGCGGCCCGCGGCAGCACGTAGTCGAACTGGCGCAGGTTCTCGGCGAAGGTGATCCGCGCCTGGGCCAGCAGCTCGTCGGTGTCGAGCACGCCGGCGTTCATGCCGCGGGTGTCCTCGGGCATGCCTTGGGTGTAGAAGCGGCCGCCGGCCTCGGCCAGTTCGCCGGCGTAGTCCTCCGGCGACGAGATCGGCAGGGCCGGCGCCAGTGGATCGAGGTTGATCGGGCTCACGTAGAGCTCGAAGTGCGGCCTGATCCGCTTCAGCAGGAAGCGGACCTCGCCAGGGATGTCGGTGAGCGGGGCCAGTGGCAGCGACACCGGCAGCCAGTCGCCCCATTCGCCTGGCCGCAGCACCTGCGACTGGTCGCCGACGACAATCTTCACCGCGCCGCCGGCCGCGTCCACGTGCGCCTCGAACTCGACCTTCGTCGGCACCGGCGTGACCAGGTACGGGTTCGGTGGCCCCTCGATCGCGGCGCGGCCGACGCCGTCGATGACGTCGATGGGGAGGATCATCCCGCCCGAGACGTCCTGGCGTTCGAACACTTCGGGCCGCGACGTGAACAGCGTGAAGATGCCGTAGGTGCCGAGCATGTCGGGCGTGCCCATGCCGCTCAGCTCGCGCGTGGCGGTGCCCGACGGCGGGAAGTTGGCCGGCATGCGGACGATCGTCGTCTCGACGCCGCGTTGCTCGAGCACCTCCCAGAACGGCGTGCCCTGCCGCAGCAGCTCGACCCGGCCGCCCTCGAGCGGGAACTGCCAGCGCCCCACGGTGAGCATCCGGCCTGGCGGCACGGTGCGCGACGTCGACAGGAACGACTCGATCGTGTCCGGATGGCGGTGGATGAAGTCGAAGATGCCGTGCTCGCCCGGATCGAGGCCGGTGATGAAGGTCGACCACGCCACCGGGCTTTGCGGCGGCGTCGTCGTCGCCAGCGAGGTGAAGCGGCCGCCCGCGCCGAGCGTGGCCAGGTTCGGCAGCCGTCCCAGCGCGATGAGGTCGCGGACCAGGCGATAGTCGAGGCCGTCGATGCCGAGCACCACGACGCGGCGGCCGGTGGCGACATGGCGCGGCCCGCAGGCCGCGACGAGGGCGAGCCCCGCCAGCAGCCACGCGACACCCCGGTGCCCGGCTCGGCCGCTCATGAGGCGACGGCCCACGGCCGGCCGTCCATGTGCGCGGGTGGGGTCAGGCCGAACAGACGCAGCGCCGTCGGCGCGACGTCCACGATCGACAAGTCGCCCTCGGCGGTGACCTTGCGGTTGCAGAAGAACACCCCGGGCACGAGCCGTGGGTCGATGCAGTGGTCGCCGCTCCACGCCTTGGTGTTGTCTTCGAACACCGGTCCCGCGACGACTCCGCTCGCCCCGTCCCACGACGCCCGGTAGCCGGCGTTGTAGCCGATGATGAGGTCCGGTGCGTTCTCGAGATACGGACCGCTGTAGAGGGTGGCGGTGTCGAAGGCCTCGCGCACCCCGACCTCGGTCCGTTCGTCGTCGTGCAGGCCCTTGAGCGCGGCGATGATCTCGGCCTTCAGCGCCACCGCCTCGGCGCCCGGTGCTACGACGCCTTCCTGTTCGCGACCGCGCACGTTCAGATACATACCGCTCAGGCCGACGCAGTAGGCGCGCGTGCGCGACCAGTCGACGTCGCGCAGCCACTCGGCGGAGCCGTCGCGTCCCGGCAGCAGCGTCAGGTAGCCGTGGCGCAGCAGCCAGGCGTTGAGGTTGACGCCGCGACGGAACGCGCTGAATCCGTGGTCGGAGAGGACCATCAACACGTCGTCGGGACGGAGCTTGCCGAGCACCTCGCCGACCAGCGCGTCGTTCTTCTTGTACAGCTCGCGGATGGCGTGTCTGTGCGGCTCTGGCGCGTCGGCGCGATGGGCCGGATGACTGGCGTCCAGGTAGCGCCAGAACATGTGCTGGATGCGGTCGGTGGCGTCGAACACGCAGACCAGCGTGCCGGTGCGCAGCTGGTCGAGCGCCGTGAGGCACATCGTCCGCCGCTCGTCGTCGATGTCGTGGGCCTGGCGCAGGAACGTGGCGTCGTCGGTGACGCCTTCGTTCAGTGCCCAGGTGTCTTCGGCCAGGCCGAGCGTCGCGTACGGGCCATGCCGCTTGGCGAGATAACCCGAGTAGTAGGACGGATGCGAGATCGGCATCGCCGGCTGCTCGGGGTCGAGGTTGATCGGCGACATGTAGAGCGAGACGTGCTCGTCGATCTCGAGCAGCTGGCAGCGGGCGATGCCGGCGACGGTGACGCCGGGCGCGGCCGGGAACGGGATCGCCACCCAACCGGTGAGCTCGCCGAGCGGCAACGGCACCGCCGTGCCGCCGATGGTGAGGGTGGCGCGCCGCGCGCCGCGATCCAGGGCGAGCGCGAACGGCGCTTCGAGCGGCGGGTGGCCGGCGACGAAGCCGTTCTCCGGGCCGGTGACGACGCCGTGGACCTGGCCGTCCTGCACCGCGATCGGCACGCGGATGCCACCCTCTTTGAAGGCCGCGCGCGGCGGCCGGGTCGTGAAGAGCAGGAACGTCCCCTGCGTGCCGAGCAGATCGGGGACGCACATCGCGCTCAGCTCCGCCCCGTAGAAGTTGTCGGGCGGGAAGGTGATCGGGACGCGGAGGATCGTGCTCCAGATGCGCCGCTGGCCGAGCAGCGTCCAGAACGGCGTGGACCGCCGCAGGTTGGTGAGCTCGGGACGATGGCGGGGGATCAGGTACTTGCCGAGGCGGAAGAAGCGCTCGACCTTGCCGATGCGCGTCGACGACAGCCGCGGCAGGTAGGTGCGGCGGTCGCGGTCGAGGAAGTCGAAGATGTTGTGCCGCGCCGGGTGCGTGCCGGTGCTGAACGACGACCACGCCACCGGCGACAGCGCCGGGTAGGTGGTCTGCAGCCGACGGTAGGCGCCGGTCGCCGCCAGGCGCGCGAAGTTGGGCAGCAGGCCGTCGGCCAGGAAGCGATCGGTGAGCGCCGGGTCCTGGCCGTCGAAGCCGATGACGACCAGGCGGCCGATCGACGACGGCGGTGGTCCGCTGCGCCGCACCAGACGCCACAGCGCCCGGAAGGGCCACGCCAGCACGGACGCCACCACGACCAGCAGCGTGACGAACACCACCAGGAACGACGACATCACCGCGAACCCGGCCCCGGGCCCGATGTAGGCGAGCGCCGGCTCGGGCAGCAGCACCGCGGTCACGGTGGCGGCCGCGGCGAGCGCGCGTGCGTGTGGTACAAATCTGCCCATGCGGGTGCGGATCGACAGCGGCGGACGTCCGGCCGGTATTGTACCGCCGCGCGGCGGGGCGGCGCCGGCCGGTTGGCGCCGATGATCGACGCGCTCGTGCGCCGCGTGCGCTACGGCCAACCGATCGTGGTCGTGTCGGGTCTGCCGCGGTCAGGCACCTCGATGATGATGCGGATGCTGGTCGCCGGCGGCGTGCCGCCCCTGGTCGACGGCATCCGCGCGGCCGACGTCAGCAATCCGAACGGCTACTTCGAGTTCGAGCCCGTGAAGGGGCTCGACAAGGACGGCGATCGTGCCTGGCTGCCCGCGGCGCGCGGCAAGGCGGTGAAGATCATCTCGCAGCTGCTCACGTGGCTCCCGGAGACCTGCGACTATCGGGTAGTGTTCATGCACCGCGACCTCGGCGAGGTGCTGGCGTCGCAGCAGGCGATGCTGGTCCGCCGCGGCGAGCCGGCCGGGGACGGCGACGAGGCCCGGATGCGCGAGCTGTACACCGCGCATCTCGATCAGGTGCAGCGCTTCCTTGCCGGTCGTTCCTGCTTCCGTCCCCTGCACGTCCAGTACAGCGAGGCCGTCGCCCACCCGGCGGCCGCTGCCGCCCAGGTGGCGGCACTGGTCGGGCGTTCCCTCGACCAGGCTGCGATGGCCCGGGCGGTCGACGGATCGCTGTACCGCAACCGCGCCTAGGGACTGTCACCGAGCCAGGAGATCCAGGCGAGGTGACTGTCCCACTGACAGGCGTCGGCCCGGCGTCGCCGCGACGTTACAATGCGCCGCATGTCCACCCGCGTGCTGCTCCTGCTGGCGGTGCTGGCGGCCGCGGGTGCGGCGGCCTGGCTGCGTCCGGTTCCCGCCGCCGAGCCCGTCGCGACGGCACCCCGGCGCCCCCTGCACTGGGTCGCCACCGCTCACCAGCGCGGCATCGTCGGCTACCGCGATCCGGCGGTCGCGGTGGCGCCGGGCGGACGCCTGGTGGCGTATTCAGAAGGCCGCGCGTTGCGCGTCGTGCCGATCGGCGGCGGCGTGGACGTGGCGACGGCGCTCGGCCAGGGGCAGATCCGGCACGTGGCGTGGATCGACGATCGGCGGGTGATCTTCGAGGACGGTGGCGCCGCGGTCCGCTGGCAGTTGCTCGAGACCGGCGTCGGTGTTCGCCCGCTGTGGCCGGCGGCGATGCTCACCGGCACCGGGGCCACGAGCGGCGTCACGCTGGCCGCCAACGCGCTGCGCCAGCTGTCGGTCAGTCCCGACGGCAGGTGGGTCGCGGCGATCGCGACGGCGTCCGAGGGGCCAGAGCTGTGGCGGGTTCGACTGGACGGCCAGGAACTGTGGCGCACGGCGATCACGTCCGGCCGGGCGTCGTGGCCGGCCTGGCCGTCGTCGACCGAGATGGCCTGCGTCGTATCGGGCCCGGACGGCGGGCGGATCTCGATCCCCTGCGGCGGCGTGCCGATGACGACCGCGCCGGTGCTCGACATCGCCGGCAGCATCGCCTTCTCCCCGGATGGCACCGGCGTCTACGCGCCAGCCAGCAACGACCGCGGCTTCGTCGACCTGTGGCGGATCGACCGCCAGACCGGCGCGGCGACCATGATCTCGGCCACCGCCCGCGACACCTACGGCCCGAGCGTCGCGCTCGACGGCACCGTCGTCTTCAAGACGCAGGAGTACCGCGCTTTCCTTGCCGAGCAGGTCGACGGGCAGGTCCGTCCACTGACGACCTTCCAGGCCGAGACGCCGTGGTGGCATCCGACCGAGCCGCTGCTGTCGATGACCTATGGCACGTGGCGGCGCCAGATCGACGACGCCAATTATCCCGACATCGCGCAGGAGGTCGGAGTCATCGACGTGCGTGACACCATGCCGGCCGGCCGCCCGGGCGCGGTCCTCGAGGACTCGAACTCCGAGGATCAAGGCATGGCGTGGTCGCCCAACGGCCGCTGGATCGTCTTCCACTCGCACCGTGAGCAGTCCGACGACGTGTGGTTGCGGCCCACCGACGGGAGCACGCCCGACCGCCGCATCACCATGCTGGGCCGCGGCGCCGAAGTGGGCTGGCCGCGCTGGTCGCCCGATGGCCGCACGGTGCTGCTCGACGGCACGACCAAAGACGGCCGCGGCGTGATGTTCACGATCGGCGTGGACCAGGCGACGGGTGAGGTCACCTCGGAGCTTCGTGAGGTGTCCACCCCGGGCTTCGACGAGGTGACCCACGGCGAGTGGCTGCCCGACAGCCGCCGCGTCGTCGGCATCGCCAAGGAGGGGCCGGGCCGGCACGCGGTGCTGCTCGCCGGCACCGCCGGGACGCCGGTCGTGCAGGTGCTGCACCGCTTCGCCTCCGAGCACGACTTCCCGGGGCTGTCGGTCTCGCCCGACGGTGCGGCGTTCACCTTCGTCGCGCCGGCCGGCGACGGCCTCTTCCAGTTGTTCCGCCGGGCGGTGGCCGGCGGGCCGGTGGAGCAGCTGACCACCGGCCCGATGCACAAGTCGCAGCCGGCGTGGTCACCCGATGGCCGGCGGCTGGCCTTCACGGCCTGGAGTTACGACGCGTCGATCTGGCGGATCACGCCGTAGCGCGCGTTGGCTCTGCCCCTTGGGGCAGCTCTAAAGAGCTGCCCTACGTAGGTTATTTCGACGCCACGAACATGATCTCGACCAGGCCGTCGGCGTTGACCAGGCCGGCCTTCACCGTGGCGCGCGCCGGCAGCTCCTTGATCACCGACCGGTAGCCGGTGTTCATCGCGGCGAACTGCGCCGGGTCGGTGATGTAGACGACGCCGTCGACCAGGTCGCCCCAGCCGTAGCCGGCGGCCTGCATCGTCCGGCCGATGCGGGCCAGCGTCTCGCGGGTCTGCGCTTCCATGTTGCCTTTGGTGTCCGGCGTGTTGCCGAGCATGCCCGACAGATACAGCCGGTTGCCGACCTTGATCGCGCTGCTCAGGATCGGGCTCGGCTTGCCGGGTGTGCCGTCGGCGGCGGGCGTCGTGAACGCCTGCTTCGCTCCGCTCACCGCGGTCATCGTGATCTCGACCTGGAACTGCGGGCCCATCAGCGGCGCCACGACGGTGGCCCGGGCCGGCGGAGTGGCGGTGAAGACGGTGCGGTAGACGTCGTTCATCGCCTGGAAGTTCTTGACGTCGGTGATGAAGACGCGCGCGGCGACGACGTCGCCGTAGCCCATGCCGGCGGCCTTCAGGATCTCGCCGCCGTTGTCGAGCACGGCCTTGGTCTGCGCCGCCATGTCGCCGTCGACGACGCTGTTGTCGCGGCCGTTGCGGGCGACCAGGCCAGCCAGGAACAGCGTGTTGCCGCTCTTGATGCCGTAGCTGTAGGGATTGAGCGACTTCGCCCACGTCGACGGGTGAATGACCTGGCGGTTGCCGCCGGTCGGCACCGCCACGGCCGAGATCTCGATCAGCGCGTTGGGCACGACGAAGTCGGCGACGACGGTCGTGCGCGTCGGCGGGTCGGCCCTCCAGAAGGTGCGGTAGACCTCGTTCATCGCCGCGAAGTCGCCGGCGTTCTTGAGGTAGACCTGCAGCGACGCGGCGTTGGCCAGGCTCGATCCGGCCTTCTGCAGGGTCTGGTCGATGCTCTCCAGCACCTTGCGGGTCTGGTTGCGGATGTCGCCCTCGGCGACGATCGTTCCGGCCACGTACACCAGGCCATCCGCCTTGGTGGCCGAGCTGAAGGGGAACTGCGTGGGTCCACCCCACCGCTGGATCTGCGCCGCCATGCTGCTGCCTCCCACGCCCACGAGCCCGATGAGTACGGTCGCCACCAGTCGTCGCACGTTGCCTCCTCCGGACCTGCTGTCCGGTCCGCGATCGGCGTTCACTCTACCTCAAACCGTGATGCCCCCGGTGCCGTCGATGTGGCCCGCGCATCGCCCGGCGGCGGCGCGCGCGGATCCCCGGGCGCGACGCCCACTCCGGCTGCTAAACTGTCGGCCACATGCCGTCGTCGCTCTATCTGCCGAAAATCGTCCGCCGGCGCTCGAAGCTCCACGGCTTCGGCGTGTTCGCGGCCGAACCCCTCAACAAGAACAAGATCATCATCGACTACGCCGGCGAGCTCATCACCAACAAGCAGAGCGACGTCCGCGAGGATCGCTACCTGAACCAGGGCTGCATCTGGGTCTTCCGGATCAACCGCAACTGGTCGCGCGACGCCCACGTCGGCGGCAACGTCGCCCGCTTCATCAACCACTCGTGCACGCCCAACTGTTACAGCGCGGTGGACGGCAAGACGATCTGGATCCGCGCCGCCAAGCGCATCGAGCCGGGCGACGAGCTGACCTACGACTACAACACCGAGGGCGACAAGACCATCCCATGTCGCTGCAGGCCCGGCTGCAAGAACAAGCTCTGACCCGGCGCCGGGTGGCGATGCTGGTGCTGGCGGCGCTGCCGTGGGTGGCCGCGGTGAGCGCCAGGCAGGCTCCGGCCGTGCCGCCCCAGGCGGCGACCCTGGTGCTGGAGTTGCCGTCGGGCCGCACCGTGTCCGAGAGCCGGGCCGACGTGCTCGACACGCCGGTGCCGCCGGGGTCGATCGCCAAGGTGTTCGCGTTGGCGGCCGCCGCCGAGGCCGGATTGGTGCCGCCCGGCACCGGCCATCTGTGCCGCCGGGTCGCCACCGCCGACGGCCGGCGATTCGTGTGCTCCCATCCCGACCTGAAGCGGCCGCTGTCGCCGTCCGAGGCCCTGGCGTACTCCTGCAACGACTTCTTCGTGCAGCTGGCGGCGCGGTTGCCGCGCGCCCAGCTGAACGACCTGCGTCGTCGCGCCGGGCTCGAGGCGATCGCCGACGCCACGCCCTACACGACCGCGGTGCTCGGCCTGGCCGGTCCGCCGGCCAGCCCCCGCGCCTTGCTGCGGGCGGTGGCCCGTGTAGTGGGCGTCGGACCTGATCCCGCGGTCGCGCTCGCCCCGGCCACGCGAGCGCTGGTGCGCGACGGCATGCGCGGCGCGGCGGAGTACGGGTCGGCGATCACGCTCGGATCGCGACTGCCCGGGGCGCTGGCCAAGACCGGCACCGCGCCGATGCCAGGTGGACGTTCGCTCGGCCTCGCCGTCGCGTTCGCGCCGGGCGACGCGCCGGCGCGGGCCGCGGTCGTGGCCGCTCCGGGCGGTGCCGGCATCGACGCTGCGCAACTGGCGGGGGAACTGCTGGCGGCGCCGCCGGCGGCAGTCACGGCGCCTGCGGCAGCGGTCGTGTCGCGTGCGCCGACGAGTCTGGCGCCTGTCCCAGTGACCGACGAGGCCCTGCGCGCTGCCAGTCAGGGACGCACGATCCGCGTCGGCGTCACCGCGCGCGACGGATCGGTGCGGCCCGAGACGATCGCGGTCGAGGAGTACGTCGCTCGCGTCATCTCCGGCGAGGGGCAGCCCAGGGCCGGTCCGGCGGCGCACGAGGCGCTGGCCATCGTGATCCGGACCTTCGCGGCCGCCAACCATCGGCGGCACCGCGCCGAGGGCTACGACCTGTGCGACACCACGCACTGCCAGGTGATGCGGCCGGCGATCGCCGTGGCACGCGCAGGCGGCGCTGGCCACCGCTGGCCGCGTGCTGCTCGATCGCGGCACGCCGGCGTTCGTTTATTACTCGGCGTTGTGCGGCGGCATCCCGGCGCTGGCGTCGGAGGTGTGGCCGGGCGCCACCGATTACCGCCCCGAGGCTGCCCACGACGACGCGTGTGACGACGAGCCGGCGTGGTCCAACGAGCTGCGCGCCGACCAGATCGAGGGCGCGCTACGGGCGGCCGGTCTGCGCGGCCAGCGGCTGCGTGGTCTGCGGGTGGTCGATCGGACGACGTCGCAGCGGGCTGGCACGCTGCGCGCCGAAGGCTTCACGCCGGCGGAGATTTCGGCGCACGAGCTGCGGATGGCGGTGGGCCGCACGCTCGGCTGGCAGCTACTGCGCAGCACCGCGTTCGACGTGACGCGGACGTCGGCCGGCTACCGGTTTCGCGGCGTTGGTTACGGCCATGGCGTCGGTCTGTGCGTCATCGGCGCCGGGCGACGCGCCGCCCGGGGTGAATCGGCGGCGCAGATTCTGCGCGCCTATTTCGGTCCGCTCACGGTGAGCGGCGCACCGCCGGTCGACACCGCCGTCAGCGTGGCGCAGCCGCCTCCGCGGCCCGTGCCGCCGGTGGCGCTGCCGCCAGCGTCGACGTCCGCCGACATCAAGCTGGCGCTTCCAGCGGCCGAGGAGCGCGAGCGCGCGGTCCTGATGGGGCTGGTGCGGCGGGCGCGCACCGACATCGCCACCCGCGCTGGCGTGGCCGAGCCGCAAGGGCTCACCCTCACCGTGCACCCGACGGTCGAGAGCTTCGGGCGGGCCACCGGCCAGCCGTGGTGGGTGGCGGCGGCGACGGTCGGCACGACGATCGACCTGCTGCCGGTGACGGTGCTGCGCCAGCGCGGCATCCTCGAGTCCACCGTGCGCCACGAGATCGCGCACGTCGTCGCCGACCCGGCGATCGCCTCGCGGCGGATGTGGGTCCGCGAAGGCGTCGCCCAGTATTTTGCGACCCCGGACGGCCCGGCGGTGCCAACCGGCCGCCCGGCGTGTCCGAGCGACGCCGAACTGCTGCGTCCGGTGTCAGCCGGCGCCCAGCGGGAGGCCTACAGCCGCGCCGAGCGCTGCGTCCGGCGCGCGATCGCGTCCGGCACGGCCTGGCGCGATCTCCGCTAGAGGGACTGTCACCGAGTTCGAGGATCGGGGGAGGTGGCTGTCCCACTGACAGGCGTCCTGCCGGGGGTGACGGGGTGGGGCGACGGAGTGGGGGCGACGGAGTGGGGCCTGGCCCCACTTGTGGCGCGCGCGCTGTGACCGTCAATTGGGGCCTGTCCCCACTTGTGGTGCGGGGGTGCAGAGCCCCAACAGAATGGGCCAAAGAGAACGGCAAGCTACAGCGGCGGCGCCGACCCCGGATGCGCGCGGTCGGGGTCGAGCGAGGCGAGGCGGATGAAGCTGGCCAGCACGAGCGCGAGGGCGGCGAGACCGGCGGCCGCCTTGGCGGCGACGAAGACCAGCTGCACCCAGGTCGGCGGCAGGGCCGGCCGCCACGCGTCGAGCCACGGCCAGAACCACGCAGTCGCGACGGTCATCAGCGCGCCGGCCGCCAGCGCCCGCCACGACAGCGCCTGGCGCAGCCAGCGGCCGCCGGCACTGAGCGCGGTGCCGTGGGTGAGCGCGCCGAACAGCCCGAAGGCGAGCAGCGGCGCCACGACCCACGCCGCCAGCGCGACGAGCCACCGCGCGGCGGTGAACACCGCCTCCGGATTGGCCCAGCCGGTGCGCGCGATGATCGCCGCGGTGATCCGGCCGCGCGACGTCTCCACCTGCGCGCCGAGCGCCTGCGCCATCCACCACCCGGCCGCGAAGACGAGCAGCGCCGGCACCAGCCGCAGCCCTGGCCACAGGTAGCCGCTGACCGCGCCTGGCCGGGCCGGACGGCCGCGCCACAGCCGCATCGCGACGTCGATGGCCAGTCCCGAGGTCGCGAGCAGCGCCAGCACCAGCAGGGCCGACAGCGCCAGCATCCACACGTTCGATTCCGGCGTGGAGACGAGCGCCCAGAACAGCGCCGCGATGAGGTGCAGCGCCACCGCCAGCCACAGGGCGACGCGGGCGAGCGGCGCGATCATCGCGTCCCTCCGGGCGGCGCGGCGACGGTCAGCGTGAAGGGCTCCGACGAGGCGTGCACGTCAGGCACGTACATCGGCACGACCCGGGCCGGCGCGGCTCGGAACGTGCCGTCCGACACCACCTTCAGCAGGTAGACGAGGTCGGCGCGACCGCGCTCGAGCTGCTCGAGGAAGAACGCCGATCGGTCGTCGCGGAACTCCTCTTGCGACACCCGCGCCCAGGCCGCGTCGCGCTGCAGCGGGTAGGACTCGCGCGCCCGCAACGCTTCGGTGCCGGCCGGAATCGGATCCTCCACCAGCAGATACCGCCAGTCGCCGCCGCCCGCCACCGTGAGGCGCACGGCGATGACGTCGCCGGTCTGCAGCGGCGCGGTGATCGGCGCTTCGCGATAGACCAGACGGCCGTTCTGCTGCACCGACTCGAGCTTGCCGTAGCTGCGGGTGATCGCCAGGTCGCTCGAGCCCCGCCGGTGGGTGGCCGCGGCGGGATCGAAGTACTCCGCCGCGGCGGTCCAGTGCACGGTGCCGGTGCCGCGGGCGACGATGCGCACGGTGTTGGCCCCGGCCACCGCCGCCGCGGTGATGACGGCCGGCGTCGAGGCGACGAGCGACTCGCGGGTGAAGGTGTGCGACCCGACCGCCGTGCCGTTCACCAGCACGTCCACGGTGCCGATGGCGCCGGTGTCGCGACGGGCCCGCATGTAGGCCAGCACGCCGTCGAGGGCGAGTGCGGTCTGCTTGGTGGAGCCCCACCAGCCGCCACGCCGGTTGAGGACCAGCCAGCGCACCGCCGGCTCGAGCAGCGGCGAATCGGGCTGGCGCGCGGCCAGCGCCCGCACCGCCCATGCCGTGGCCTCCACGCTCGTGTCCGCGCCGTCGAACAGCAGCGGGTCGCCCTCGCTCGCCCAGTGCGCCAGCGCGCCCTCGGTGACGGCGGCGGCGGCGAGCCGCCGGACGACGTCGTCGGCGCGGGCGTCGCCGGCCCCGGCCAGCGCGAGCGTGAGCAGCGCATGTCCGTACGGCGACATCCGATCGCGGGCGCTCCACACGTCGTCGAGCATGGCGCGGTGCGTGTAGGTGCGCACGTCGCCGTCGCCGTAGAGCGTCAGCTCGCTGCGATCGCCGAGCGCCCGCCCCAGCACCCACGCCATGTAGACCTTGAGCGCGGGCTCGGCGCGCGGATAGTCGAGCGCCATCGCCGCCAGTGTCTGCAGCGCCCGCTCGCGCCGGCCCTGGTCCACCGGGTAGCCGTGCGCCTGCGCGTCCACCAAGCCGGCCAACGCATACGCGGTCATGAACGGGTGATTGCCGTCGGACTTCCACCATCCCCACCCGCCGTCGTCGTGCTGCAAGTCGTAGAGACGGCGCAGGCCATCGGTGACTTGGCGGCCGAGGACCGACAGCCGTTCGGTCGGCGCCAGCTGCAGATCGCTCAGCGCACGTGTGACCACCAGGTTGGGCACGAAGCTCGACAGGGTCTGTTCGGTGCAGCCGTAGGGGAAGCTCGTGAGCAGGTCGGCGGCGCCGAGCATCGCGCCGGCGATCGACGGCGCCAGCGACACGCGGATGGTACGCGCCGAGGGGTTGGCCGAGGCCGGCACGTCCAGGGACGGCGCGGCTTCGCCGCCGCCGGCGACCGATCCGGTGGCCGCGACCTCGCGGCGCACGCCGTAGGGCACGATCGGCACGGTGAGCTCGAGGGCGTCGCGATCGGCGCTGGTCGTCGCCGTGGCGGTGAAGACGGCGCGGCCCGGTGTCGTCGCGCTGTAGCTCCAGGCGTCGCGGCGTTCGCCGCCGGCGGCGACGGCGCTCGAGACCGGCGCGGTGCCGCCGGTCGCGGTGACGCCGGTGGCGGTCACCTGCACGCGCGTCTCGCGCGCCTCGTCCACGTAGTTGTGGACGATGGTCGGCGTCGCCACCGCGTCGCCCTCGGTGAGGAACCGCGGCGTGACCAGCCGCACGATGAGGTCCTTGGTGGTCGTGGTGCGGGCGATCGCCACGCCGACCCGCGTGTCGGTGGTCACGGCGCGCGCCGTCAGACGCCACGTCGTCAGCGAATCCGGATAGCGCACGGTGACGCGGCCGCGGCCGTCGGCGTCGGTCACGAGCGACGCCACCCAGTGGATCGCGTCGGGGAACTCCTTGCGGACCTGCGGCTGCGCCAGTCGGTCGGCCTTGAAGTCGGCGAGCGACATCGGCCGGCGGCGCCGTGAGGCCAGCCGCAGCCGGTCGGTGCCGGAGAAGCCAGTGAAGTGATAGTCGCGCGAGAACGCCGTGCCGACCCGCGAATACTCGCGGCGGTAGAAGACGCGGGCCGGATCCGGCGTGTCGTCGGCCTTCACGCCGAACACCGCCTCGTCGATCACCGCCAGGCTGACGCTGGCGCGCACCGGCCGGCCCTGCGCGTCGCGGACCTGTACGGCGAAGGTGGCCGGGTCCTGGGGCTTGGCCACCGGCCGGTCGGCGGTGAGGGCGATGTCGAGCGTGCGCGACACCGGCGGCACCGCCAGCCGGCGCTCGGCCTGCAGCAGCCGGCCGTCACGCAGCAGCGTGACGTGGACGTAGATGTCGCCGATGTCGTCGGCGGTGACGGGAATCTCGAACGCGCCGGCCACCGTGGGCCGCACCACCTGGTGCCACGAGACGTGCTGGCCTTCCTTGGTGAGCAGCACCGGCCCGACCACGTCGCGGCCGCGTACCACGATCCTGGCAGTGTCGCCCGGCGCGTAGCTGCGTTTGTCGGCGAGCAATTCGAGGTAGTCGCTCTCGCCGTCGCCGGCGGCCTCGGTGGGCCCGGGTACCCAGAGGAACGCGTCGTCGCGGATGTCGCGTCCGCTGTCGCGTGCGACCACGGCGACCCGGTAGCTTCCCGGCGCCTGGGGCACGGCGACGGTGGTGTCGAGGCGGCCATCGGCGTCGGTGCGGGCGGTCGCCTCGCTCATGACGGTGACCGTCGGTGCGCTGTAGTAGCCGTCGCGGTACTCGAGGCGCTCGACCAGCACGCGCACCTGGACGCCGGCACGCGTCACACCCAGGTAGTCGACGCTGCGGGCGCTCAGGGCGACGCTGGCGCCGGGCCGCGCCATGTACTGATCGAGGCGCGCCGCGACCAGGAACGTGCCGACCGTGGCATGCACGACGCCGGCGCCGGTGACTTCGTGGCCGCTGGCGTCCGACACCCGCGCCTCGATGCGGGCCCGGTAGTCGCGGCCGTCGCTGTCGGGTTCGAGCGGCAGGCGGATCTGGCCGCGGCCGTCGGCGCCGAGCGTGGAATCGCCTTCGGATCGCAGGTCGCCGCCGTACCAGCCGCCGCCGTCTTCGGGATCGGCGTCGTCGGCCCAGCGCAGCGGCGAGAAGTACGGGCTGTTTCTCGACCACGTAGTGGACGGTGGCGTTGGCGACCGGCTGCCCGAAGTAATAGCGCGCCTGCACGTCGGCGACGACCTCGCTGCCTTGCACCGCGAAGCGGTTGGCGACGGTGACGATCACCTCGTATTCGGGCTCGCCGATACTCCTGCACCTCGAACGCGCCGCTGGCCTGCGCCGCGCCGCTGACGACCGCCACGCCGTAGACCCCGAGCGCCGCGCCGGCGCCGAGTGGCACGTCGATGGCCACGCCGCCGAACTCGTCGACCCGGGCGCGCTGCCGGCTGACCACCGTCTCGGTCGAATCGGTGACCACCACCTCGACCTCGGGCGCGTCGAAGGCGGCCAGGGCGTCGCGGTGGCGCCAGCGCAGCACGGCTTTCACGTGCGCGGTGTGGCCGGGGCGGTAGATCGGCTTGTCGGTGTAGATGAACGCGGTCAGCTCGCGGCCGCCGCGTCCGAACACCCAGCTGCCCGGGTCGGCGACGCCGACGTGATCGCCGCACTGGACGACACCGAGCGCGCCTTGAGGCGTGTCGTCGGGCAGCACCGCGTCGACGACGCCGTCCGCGGAGGTGATGCCGGTAGCGACGCTCGTGCCTGCGGAGATCACCCGGGCCTGACACGCGCCGCGCGGCTCGCCGGTGTGGCGATCGGCCGCGAAGAGCAGCATCTGCCCAGGCGCTGCCTTGGCGACGACGCCGACGTCCGAGACGACCGCCACCGTGTAAGCGCGCTGGCGATCGTGCACGGCTTCGACGACGTAGACCCCAGGCCCAGGCAGATCGAGCGGCAGGTGCCGCACCTCGGCGTCGCGGTAGTTGGGCAGCAGCTCCCGCCACGAGCTGATCAGCTGATCGGGGTTGAGCAGCGGCACCTGCGCGAACGTGCTGACCTGCAGCATCACCCGCTTCGAGACCCGGGTCGTGTCGTCGGTTGCGCGCCGCGCCTGGCGGTACTCGGCGGTGGTCTGGGTGCGGAAGAAGTCGCGGACGCGGCGGCGCTGCGCCGCCTTCCACGACGCGATGCGTTCGATCAGCGTCGGCTCCAGCGGCACCGGCAGCGGCTCGCCGGTGCCGAACTGATGCGGGTCGCGCAGGCCGGCGAAGAAGTCGAGCGGGTCGCGCACCTTGTAGATCCGGAAGTCGAGCGAGGCGAGCTGGCGGAACGTGAGCCACACCTCGGCGCGGTCGCGCGTCGTCGTCGCCTGACTGGTCGACAACGAGAACGCCGGCCCGGCCGGCGTCTGCGGCTGGTCCTGGCGGGCCGCCGCTCCGCGGGCCACGGCCAGCACGGCCAGCGCGGTGACGACGGCGGCGCGTGATGCACGAGTCATAGGAAATCCCAGCGGAAGACGCCGACGAAGGCGGGGTTGCCCGGCAGCGGTCGCCAGGTGGGCGAGGGATGCCGGCGCAGGTCGGCGAGCCGCACCTTGCGCACCTCGCCCGCGGACGTCCCGTCGGGCCCGGTGTGGTACACGACCCAGTCGTCGCCGGGATCGAACGCCGAACGGCCGACGACCACCATGACGTGATCGGGCTGCGCCACGCCCGGCCGGTGGAAGTACAGCAGATCGCCAGGGCGCGCGTCGGCGGTCACGCGACTGACCGCGCGGCTGTTCAACCGCACCAGCGTGCGGGCGTCGGCGAACTCGCTGAAGCGGGCGTCGCCGGCGAGTGCCGTGCGAAACAGCGGCCAGCCGCCGGGCCCGGGTCGCGGGCCCGAGTGCACATCGGGGAAGCGGGGCACGAAGGTGAGGCCGGTGCGCCGGGCCCACTCCGGCGAGTGGGGGCGGAGCGCTTCGCGGAAGGCGTAGCGCACCAGCGCCGCACAGTCGGTCACCTCGGGCGCCGCCGCTTCGAACTGGGCGTCGGCGACCAGCACGAACCAGTGCCGGAACGCAGCGCGATCGCCGGCGGCGATCCGTGGCACGTCGGCCGTCGCATGCGTCGTCAGCACGACGGCGAGCAGCACCGCGGCGGCGACACCGGCCATCGCTGACGAGCCATGCACGCGGCTGGCGGACGACACGACCGCCAGTATACCCAGCGAGACTTCGCCTCAGCCGGCGAGCACTACTGGTGTGGCTCCGCCTTGCCGGTCGCGCCGTGTCTCAACCGCGTCAGGCCAGGGGCAGACGCAGCTCCACGCCGGCCGGGCGATCGCCGCTCAGCAGATCGCGCGCGTCGCCGCCGGCGCGCTGCACGTGTTCGAGCGCCACGACCAGCCGCAGCCCGAGGCCCGGCCGCAGGTGGTGGAACTCGACCCGCTTGGGATCGGCGCGGAAGTTCTTGCCGCGCGGCAGGAAGGCGAGCAGCGCGAACGCGTGCGCGCGGCCGGGGCCTTCGCGGGTGACGTCGCACACGACCGGCGCGCCGTGTTCGCGGGCCACCGTCGTGGCAATGGCCGCCAGGGACTGCACCAGCAGATCGCGGTTGGCGGTGATGCTGAAGTCGGCGTCGGGGTGGATCGACACGTCGAGGTCGACCGCCAGCTCGGCGCAGTGAGCCACCGTGCGGTCGAGCACGTCGGCGAGCGGCAGCCGCCGCACCGCCGGGCCTTCGTCGCGCCAGACATCGACCAGCCGGCGCACGTCGTCGAGGACGTCGACCAGGGTCTGTTGGGCCCGCCGCGCGCCGTCGAGGGCCCGTTCCTGCTCCGGGGTGAGCGGATGGCGTTCGAGCATGGTCAGATACCCGCCGATCACGCCGGCAGGGGCCCGTAACTCGTGTCCGAGCAGCGTGAGCAGACTGGGAGAGTCACGCGTCGTCATGACGCACACGGTACTATGGCGAACGCCTCGATGTCGCACGCCGCCCTGCTGGTCACCGTCGTCGTCCCGACCAGGGGAGACGCCACCCCGCTGGCGCGGCTGGCCGGGGACCTCGCGCCGTCGCCCGGCGTCGAGTACATCGTGAGCCGCACCGGGCCCGGCGACGCCGCCGAAGCCACGCTGCGCGGCGCGCGGCCCGACCTCGTGTGGGTCGACGGTCCGCCCGGCCGCGGCGTGCAGCTGAACGCCGGAGCCGCCGCCGCCACCGGGCGTTGGCTGTGGTTCGTGCACGCCGACAGCCGCCTGCCCGCGGACTGGCTCGACGCCTTCCGCAGCCTCGACCTGGCGCAGCCGGCGCCGGTCGGCGGCAGCTTCGCCTTTCGACTCGACTCGCCGGCCTGGCAGGCGCGGGTGATCGAGCGCGGCGTCGCGTGGCGCGTTCGCTGGTTCGGCCTGCCCTACGGCGACCAGGGGCTGTTCGTGCGCCGCGACGTCTTCACCGCGATGCGTGGGTTCGCGCCGTGGCCGCTGATGGAAGACGTCGAGTTCGTCCGCCGCCTGACACGCCAGGGGCGGGTGGTGCATCTGAGCCAGCAGGTGACGACGTCGGCGCGACGCTGGGAACGCGACGGCTGGTGGCGGCGCAGCAGCGCCAATCTGCTGACGCTGTCGGGCTACTTCCTGGGCATCCGCCCGGAGCGGCTCGCGCGTAGGTATGATCGAGGGACCGTTCCCAGAGGGTGAGCCTTATGTTGATCAAACCGGCGTCCGATATCCGCGAGTCCGAGGTGACGCCCCACGGCCTCTATCTGAGGCGGCGTGAGTTCATCGGCACCGCCGGTGCGGCCGCGGCCGCCGTGGCCACCAGCGGGCTCACCGCACCCAGCGCGTTCGCCCAGAATCCGGCGGCGCAGAAGCTCACCGCGCGCAAGAGCGACCTCAGCACGACCGAGCCGCTCAACTCCTACCGCGACGTCACCACCTACAACAACTTCTACGAGTACGGTCTCGACAAGGGCGACCCGGCGAAGTACGCCAGCGCCCTCAAGCCGCGTCCGTGGTCGGTGAAGGTCGAAGGCGAGTGCGCCAAGCCGGGCACCTACAACATCGAGGACATCCTCAAGTGGTTCCCGCTCGAAGAGCGCATCTACCGGATGCGGTGCGTCGAGGCGTGGTCGATGGTGATTCCGTGGATCGGCTTCCCGCTCGGTGACTTCGTGAAGCGGATGGAGCCGACCGGCAAGGCCAAGTACGTCGAGTTCCGCACGCTGGTCGACTTCCGTCAGATGCCCGGCCAGACCGAGCCGGCGCTGCAGTGGCCGTACCGCGAGGGCCTGCGGCTCGACGAAGCGATGAACCCGCTCGCCATGCTCGCCGTCGGGCTCTACGGCGAAGTGCTGCCGAACCAGAACGGCGCGCCGATCCGGCTGGTGGTGCCGTGGAAGTACGGCTTCAAGGGCATCAAGTCGATCGTCAACGTGAAGTTCGTCGAGAAGGAGCCGCTCAACACCTGGCAGCAGACCCGCGCCGAGGAGTACGGCTTCTACGCCAACGTCAATCCGGCCGTCGATCATCCGCGCTGGACCCAGGCCTCCGAACGGCGCATCGGCGAGTTCTTCCGGCGCAAGACGCTGCCGTTCAACGGCTACGGCGACAAGGTGGCGTCGCTCTACGCCGGCATGGACCTGCGGCGCCAGTACCTGACGGGGGCGCGGTGATCCGGTGGTTGAAGCCCGCGGTGTTCCTGGCCTGTCTGGGCCCGGCCGCGTGGCTGGTCTACGGCGCGTTCCTGGGCGGCGACCTCGGGGTCAACCCGGTCGAGACGATCACCAACTACACCGGCATCTGGACGCTGCGCCTGGTGGCGATCTCGCTGGCGGTGACGCCGCTGCGCTGGCTCACCGGCTGGAACCGGGTGATACAGCTGCGCCGCATGCTCGGCCTGTTCGCCTTCTTCTACGGCACGCTCCACTTCCTGACCTACTTCGTGCTCGACCACTCGCTGGAGTTCAGCGGCCTGTGGGACGACGTGGTGAAGCGGCCCTACATCACCGCCGGCTTCACCGCGTTCGTGCTGCTGATCCCGCTGGCCGTCACGTCCACGCAAGGCTGGATCCGCAGGCTCGGCGGCCGCAACTGGAACCTGCTGCACCGGCTGGTCTACGCGACGGCGGTGCTGGCGGTGCTGCACTACTGGTGGAAGGTGAAGCTCGACACCTCGAGCCCGGCGCTCTACGCGGTGATCGTCGCCACGCTGCTCGGCGCCCGCGTCTGGAAGGCGGTGGCCAGGCGGCGCACGGCGCCGCCAGCGGCCCGCCCGGTGCGGGTCGCCCCGCAGGTGTGAGCCGGGTGATGCGGTCGCGGCGCGTGTGGTGAGCCGCATCCTCAACCCCGCGGTGGCGATGCTGGCCCGCGATCCGGCGGCGCCAGGCAAGACGCGGCTGAGGCCCGCCGACGACGCCGCGGCGCCGGCGCTGCGCGGCGCGCTGCTCCTCGATTCGCTCGACGTCGTGGCCCAGGCGGGGTGGCCGGTGTTCGTCTACGTGACCCCGTCCGAGTCGGTCCCCGCGGTTCGCGCGCTGGTCGGCGGCGATCCGGGCCTGGCATCGCGCGGCGCGCGGATCACGTGTGCCGCACAGGCGCCCGGCGATTCTCGCGGTCCGCATGACCCACGCGATGCAGGCGACGCTGGCGCACGGCCACGACGCGGTGGTGCTGGTGGGATCCGATGCGCCCGACCTTCCGGCCGCCGTGATCGCCGACGCCGTGGCGGCGCTGCAGGACGACGCCACTGGCCGGCGGATGGTGCTGGGCCCTGCCGCCGACGGCGGCTTCTATCTCGTCGCCGGGCGCCAGGCGCCGGCGGCGGCGTTCGACGGCGTGGTCTGGAGCCGCGACGACGTGCTGGCGGCGGTGACCGCGCGGGCCGAGGCGGCCGGTGGCGCGGTGGTGCGGGTGCGCGCGTGGCACGACGTGGACACCGAGGCCGACCTGCGGGCCCTGCTGCGCCGCGCCGGCGGCGCCGTCCGCACGCGCGCCGTGCTCACCGGGATCGAGGCCCGGCCGCGTCGCGTGGACCCGCCCGACCCGACCCGGCCCGGGGCCGCCCGGCGTGATTGACTCCGCGGGGCGACGGCGCTACCGTAAGCGAGTCATGCGCAAAGACTTCCTAGCGTTGTGCGTCGGGACTGTCGTGGCGGTGTCGGCGTGGACGGCGACGGCGCAAACGGCGGCTATTACGGTGGTGGCGCCAGGTCTGGTCACCGTGAAGGCTGACGGCGTGCCGCTGGGCGACCTGCTGCGCCAGTTGTCGACCTTGGTGGCGATGGACCGCCTGAAGGTTGCCCCGGCCGCGCTCAGCGCGCTGGTGACCCTCGACGCCGAGCGGGTGCCGGTGACCGAGGCGATGTTGCTGGTGTTGAAGGCGTCCAACGTCGACTACGTGATGTCAGGGACGCGGCTGCTCGCCGGCGGCGCCGGCCAGGCGGCTCCGGGGCGCGTCGAGACCGCGGTGGCCCGGGGCGAGGCGGGGCTCGCGGGAGATGCCGACGCGCGCAACACCGAGGCGGAACGAGTCGCGGCTGCGTCGACGGGGAGTGTTGTCGTGCCGTCGCAGGGCGGGATTGGCGGCGTGGCGAGCGACGGTTCGGCCACGGTCTCGGACGAGACCGCGGATCAATTCGGCTTCCTCGTCGGCGCCGAAGTGGTCCAGTTCAAGGTCGTGGAGGACTCGGCGGTCGTGACCACGCCAGGGTTCGTCCCCTACAAGATGCGGCCCGACGTGGTGGCACGCCGCAAAGCGATCGACGTCGGCAAGATTCCCTGACCGTCGGCCGCACGCCGTTTCAGCGCCGCCGGCGCCGCTGCGTCATCGACCGCCCAGGTCCGGCATCAGCGCCTCGCCTTGCTTGAACCAGGTGTCGCCGTTCTTCTGCCACTTCTCCTCGGACACGCTCACCAGCTCCATCCCGTCGAGTTCCGACGGCCTCGTCCTCAGCCTGATGCCCAGGACGGCCACCGTCTTCGACGGCGTCAGCGTCACCCGGTCGATGCCGAGGTACTCCGGACGGAAGCGCAGCAGCCGCTGGAAGTTCTGCAGGAACTGATCTTCTGAATACGCGGCGCGGAAGGTGGCGTCGTAGAACGGATAGGCGGCGAGCAGGTTCAGCTTCATCCGGGCCGCCCAGTACGCCTCGACACGCGCCTTGAGAGCCGGGTCGATGTCGACAGCCGCTGCTGCGGGAGGCGCCGCCAGTGGCGCGGGGGGCTGAGCGGCGGGGGACACCGCCGCCGGGGTGGTCTGCGCGGGCTCTGGCGCCGGCGCAGCGACCGGTGCGGGAGCCGTTGTGGCGACGCCGATGGCGCGGCTCCGCTCCGCCGTCGGGTTGGAACAGGCGGCCACCGTCAGCAGCGCTATCCCGGCCAGCGTGCAGAAACCGGGGCGAATCGCCGCGAGCAGCGAGTTGACGGGCATCGGGCGCATGGAATCCTCCGAACGACACGACGCGGGGACCAGCGTCGACCGAGCAGAGATTCTACCAGCCGCCCGGTGCGTGGCGTTGCCGTGGCACGCCAACGGGAATGACTTCCTCCCCGTGTGATAAGCTGCTATTCTTCTGTCGCGGGGTGGAGCAGTCCGGTAGCTCGTTGGGCTCATAACCCAAAGGTCGCGGGTTCAAATCCCGCCCCCGCAACCACTTTCAGCAGCGGCCGCCGGGCAACCGGCGGCCGTTTTGCGTTTGGCGGCCGTCAGGCTCGCAACGCGTCGGGTCGCTGGGTCCGTCCTTACGCAGCGTCTTCCGTCCAGGCCAGCGTAATCCGCACTTCTACGCCGTCGGCGAACCTCGCGGCCAACACCAACTCGCCGTTCATCGCCTCGATGAACTTCTTCAGCGTGCCGATGTACAGCTCGCTGCGCCGCTCCATCTTCGACACCTCGGCCTGGCTGACGCCGAGCAGTTCGGCCATGGCTTCCTGGGTCAACCCCGCGCCTTGCGGAGCTGCGACAGATGAAGCTCTTCGGACAGGCGACGGGCCTCGGCTTCGATCTGTGTGCGGGTCCCCGGCTTCACTCGCGACTTGGTCTCGGCCCACGTGTGGCGCTTCACATCAGCCCTTCCTTTTTCAACTCGCGCAGGTAGTCGTCGTATCGGTCGTCGGCCACTGGGATGTTCTCGTCGTACCAGCGGTTGTTCCCGGTCTTGTCCCCGCCAAGGAGCAGGATGGCGACTCGCCGTGGGTCGAACGCGAAGAGCACACGGTAGGGTCGGCAGCTGGCCTTTCGCGGGCGACCCGTAGTCGCTTTCGCATCATGCGGCGGAAGGCTTCCGCGTTCGAGATGGGCGGCTGCGAAATCGCGTGGCGTCGGTCGCGCCAGCTGTCCGTCCCGGTGGCCGGCAGATCGTGTCGAACTTCCGCAAGGGGTATCCTGCACGAAGGTGACCGCATGGCGCTAGAATCGACAAGCCGCAGAACGCTTCACCATTCTCCGCGGCCTGGTCGGCTCGACTGTTCACGGCCTCAACGTCAACGACGGCATCGAGGACCGCGACGAAATGGGCGTCTGCGTCGAGTCGTTCGAGGCGGCGATGTCCCTCAGGGAGCCGTTCGCGCAGTTCATCTACCGGTCGGCGGCGGAGCGTGAGGGGCGCCGTGATGCCCGCAGCAGTGCAGGCGACCTCGACCTGACCATCTACAGCCTCCGCAAGTGGATGCGGCTTGCGCTCAAGGGCAATCCGACGATCCTCCTGCTGCTGTTCACACCGGACGAACAACTCGTCGCGTGCGACACGCTTGGAACGGAACTGCGCGCACTGGCGCCGGCCATCGTGTCGCGTCGTGCCCAGCAGCCGTACCTCGGTTACCTGCAAGCGCAAAAGCAGCGCCTCACCGGCCAGCGTGGCCAGAAGCGCGTCCATCGGCCGGAACTCGAGGCGATGTACGGCTTCGACACCAAGTACGCGATGCACATGCTGCGCCTCGGCTTCCAAGGTGTGGAGCTGCTGACGACGGGACGCTTGAGCCTGCCGATGCAGGAGCCCGCTCGCTCGTTCCTACTGGACGTGCGCCGGGGCAAAGTCAGCGAACAGGAATGCCTGGAGCGGGCCGGCGAGCTGGAACAGCAGCTGACGCGCTTGGCCGCGACGAGCCCGCTGCCAGCCGATCCTGACCAGGCACGGGTGGAGGCCTGGGTGCTGTCGGCGTACAGCCGCCGCTGGGGCGTTGGCGGCTGACATCGGCGAGGCGAGCCCCTTGGGTGCGTAAACATACGCAAATCGCGTATGATTGAGCCGTGGAGTTCATCGAGGCCCCGACGTTCACCGCGCATCTGGCGGGCTACCTCGTGGACGATGAATACCGGGCCTTGCAGGCATTCCTGGCGGGAGATCCGGAAGCCGGCGACGTCATCCCTGGAACCGGTGGCTTCCGGAAGCTGAGATGGGCAGACCCCGCCCGGGGCAAGGGCAAGCGCGGTGGCCTCAGGGTGATCTACTACTACCTCCTGAGCGATGCCCAGATCTGGCTGATGACCCTCTACAACAAAGGGGAGATGTCAGACCTGAACGCGGCTGAGAAGCGCGCGCTGAAGTCGGCTCTCGATGCGGAACTAGCCCGGCGATCTGTTCGCCGGGCACCCAGAAGGACGTGAGTGATGGCTACCACCCAGAAGCGACCGCAGAACACGAAGAAGCGCAGCCTGTTCACCGAACTCATCACCGGTGTCGCTGCCATGCGTGACCACCGGGAAGGGCGCATCACGCTGAAGACCCGGGACGTGCGCCCGATCGCGGTGCCGCCCATTGACCCCGACATCGTTCGTGAGACGCGCGAGGCGCTGAAGATGTCGCGGCACGTGTTCGCGTTCAAGCTCGGCGTCAACCCGAGGACGCTGGAACGGTGGGAGCAGGGACGCAGCAAACCGAACGAGCAGGCCGCGGCGTTGATCTGGCTCGTGCGGAAGTACCCCGACATGTTGAAGCGCCTGGAATCGCTCGCTGCTTCGGCCTGAGATCGGTCACGTGCACCGGCTTTGTGCACGACGCCAGCCCTCGCCGACGCTCCGGTAGTTGCCGGACCAGCGGGAGCGCACGGCGCTTGTCCAGGCCGCGCTTCGTCGCCCACCCCGTGGTCCACGTGGAACTTCACGAACGTGCGGCCGTCGAGGCGCGCATCGACGGGGAAGCGAGCGCCGCCATCGGGCGCCTGGTTCAGCTCCGCCATCGCCTCATCGACCACGAACATGAAGAAGTCCGGCAGCTGAACGGCGGCCGCGATCTGGAGCCGCTCTCGGAGCGCCGCCGCCGAATTGTCGCTGCTGGCTCGAACGGTCAGGTCGAGGTCCTTGGTTGACCTCGCCTAGCGGAACCGAAGCTCCATCGCGTAGCCGCCCTTGAGGACCCATCCGTCTCGACCGCGGTTCGCAGGGGCGAACATGCGCGCGAGCAGGCGGTCGAACGCTACCTGGCGTCGCAGGCGCTGCAGGTCGATAAGATCACGAAGTGCGCGGTCGAGGAGTCGCGCTTCCAGTGCGGCCCGCAGGGCGCCGGCTGTTGCGCACTGGCGTGGGGCGGTCATCGGGCACCTGCTTCAGGATACGGTTGACTCTCTGGCGCGCGCGCGTGCTCACGTCGGCCGCGTCGAACTGTTGTCGCCTCACGAGCCCGCGCCGAATGGCTTGGTCCACGGCCTGCACGAGCACTTCCGACGCGAGGCACCGTCGACGATCACGTCGATGAGGGTGCGCAGTGGTGTAGTGACGCGGACGCCGTCGATGGTCTCTACATCTCGCGTGGGCACGCTCCCTCGGTGAAGGCGCAGCACGCCCGGAATAGCGGCCATGCGGCGGAACCCCGGCGGCACCGTCATGTCGACCTTGACTGGCATGGCGTCTGACAGGTCGTGCAGGGTGAGGGCGGTGGTGTGACTGAACACACCTTGTGGCTCATCCTGGCGATTACGGGACCACAGCTGCAGCACTATCAGGTCGGGCCTGGACGGCTGGGGGAACTGTGTCAGCCGGTACACGCCGCGTCGTTCCCGGACCCAGTTGCCGGCGCGCCCGTGATACGGATGCAGGTTGTCGCCGTATCCGGCGTCGAGGGCTTGCCGGGAGGTGAAGTATCCCCCTTGGCCAGAAGCCACGTCGTAGAGCCGCTGTGATGAAGATGCTTGAAGAGGCATATAACCTCAAATATTAGGAGGTAATACACCATGAATAGTGTCTGCAACTCAGGTCGCGCTTGAGCGGGCATTTCGTGGACGCTGAAACCGTGAAGGCGTCCCCGGACCGTTCGGCGGCAAGTGGAGCCCGAGCACGCTGTACGGCAACGCAAAGCGCGGCACAGGACTGCTGAACAACGAGTTGTACGTGGGCCGCCTTGTGTGGAACCGGCAACGCTTCGTGAAGAACCCGGACACGGGCAAGCGCGTCGCGCGCATGAACCCGCGCGCAGAGTGGATCGCGAAGGAAGTCCCACAGCTTCGCATCGTGGCTGACGAGGTCTGGACAGCGGCCAAAGAGCGGCAGGAACGCTCGCGCTACGCCGTGCGGCAGACGGGCACGCTGGCCGCGGCGAACCGGCCGAAGTGCCTGTTCTCTGGCCTGACGAAGTGCGGAGTCTGTGGCGCGGGGTTCGTGCTCAGCTCCGGTAACCGCCTTGCGTACTTCGGCGCTCGCGACCAGGCGACGTGCAACAACCGCCTGACTATCAAGCGCGAGGAGGTAGAGGCGCGCGTCCTCACGGCGCTGAAAGACAAGCTGCTGCGGCAGGACTGCTTCGATGAGTTCTGCGACGAGTTCACGCGCGAGATGAACCGGCTACGCTCGCAACTCCGCTCCGGCCGCGTGGCCGACGAGCGCGAGCTGGAGCGCTTGCAGCAAGACATCCGCCGGATGATTCAGGCCATCAAGGACGGCTTCCGTCGGAGTGCGACTATCGTCAGAGTGCTCAACGACATGACGTCGCCTGTAACTCCGACCGGCGCGCAATCCCCTGACCGAAGCTGCCGGAATCCGCGTCGTCCAGGGGGGATGACACCCCCTGAGCCCTCATCCCGGTCCTCATCCCCTCTGGTGACCGCATCGAGGTTTCGAGGGCGCGCGACGGTGCGCAGGGACTACCGTTACGCGGCGTCTTCCGTCTCAGCCAACTTGATCGGCACTTCGACCCCGTCGGCAAACCGCGCGGCCAACACCAACTCGCCGTTCATCGCCTCGATGAACTTCTTCAGCGTGCCGATGTACAGCTCGCTCCGACGCTCCATCTTCGACACCTCGGCCTGGCTGACACCGAGCAGTTCGGCCATGGCTTCCTGCGTCAACCCTCGCGCCTTTCGGAGCTGCGACAGATGAAGCTCTTCGGACAGGCGTCGGGCCTCTGCTTCAATCTGCGCGCGGGTCCCCGGCTTCACTCGCGACTTGATGTCGGCCCATGTGTGGCGCTTCATATCAGCCCTTCCTTCTTCAGCTCGCGCAGGTAGTCGTCGTATCGGTCGTCGGCCACCGAGATGTTCTCGTCGTACCAGCGGTTGTTCCCGGTCTTGTCCCCGCCAAGGAGCAGGATGGCGGCTCGCCGTGGGTCGAACGCGTAGAGCACACGATAGGGTCGGCCGCGATGCTGTATCCGGAGTTCGCGCATGTGGCGATGACGCGACCCAGCGATTCCCGAGGAGAACGGAAACGGCAGCGCCGGCCCATGCTCGACCAGTAGCTCGACGACCCGCCCGACGTCTACCTGTTCGTCCTCGTTCAGGTCGAGAACCACCCGGCAAATTCGTCGGTGCCCTCAACTTGCCAGGCCATGGCTGAATATGCCATTTGAAGAATTATGCGTCAAGAGTTATATCTGTGGTGCTCGGGCGGGCTCAGAAGGGAACAGGTCCCTGCTCCCAAGACCTGACGCGCACCCTGGCGAAGCGGCTAGCCACTCGGAACGAGCCCTTGACATGAGTGCCCGTGGTGCGGCTCCAGCATCTCAAGGGCTTCTGAAAGCCCAAGTCCAGTCCTTGCCGAACGGGCGGCCGACGACGTGGCCGGATCACCGACATTTGCTCTTTCGAGGCTGGGCTAGCCAGTCTTGTCATCAGACGTCGCCTCGGGCTGCTTCACGCCCCCTCATTCCACAGCCCGCAAAGGCGGCGGTTGCATGCTCCCGCAACCAACAACGCCGTCGAGCGAGAGCTCGCGGCCGTTTCCAATTTGGGCCGGACTTGAGACACAGGCGGGGTCCCGACGCGCGGACCTGGCCGCAGCCTCCGCGACGCCCTCCGCGTCGCATTCAGGCATACTGACCCGGCTGGCCGTGGCCCGCCTTCCCTCGGAGGTGCATATGCGCGTGACGTCCCTGCTCGTCCTGGCGGCCGTGTTCGCCGCGGCGCCGTCGCCGGCGCAGGAGGCAGAACGCTACCTGCTGCTCGCCGCCACCCGCACGTCGACCATGCAGGACGAGATCAACCAGTCGGCCGGCCGCGGTTACCGTGTGGTCGGCGCCAGCCGCACCGAAAACGCCGAGGTCATCGTGGCGATGGAACGGACGACCGGCGCCTACGACTACCGGCTGATCGCCACCACCCGGACCGGCACCCTGCAACGGGAGATTGCCGAGGCGGCAGAAGCCGGCTACCGTGTCGTGCCGCGGGGCGTCACCACCAAGCGGACGCTCGGCGGCGTGTTCAGCAGCAACAACAACCGCGACGAGGGGGAGCTGCTGGTGCTGATGGAGAAGGGCCCCGACACGCCGCCCGGCCTGGCCTACCACGTCGTCGCCACCAGCCGCACCGGCACGATGCAGAAGGAGATGGCCGACACCGCCGAGCGCGGCTTCGTGCTCCTGGCGCTCGTCAGCCGCGGCGAACACGTCGCGATCTTCGAACGCGGCCGGCGCTGAGCGCCGCGGGGCGTCACACCTCGACGTCGCCGACCGCCGCCGGCGGGCGGGTGAGTTCGGCGGTCAGCTCGGCGATGTCGTCGTCGGTCAGCGCCGGCGTGGCGTAGCGCACCCGGTCGATGACGGCGGCCGTGCCCACGTACGGCGCCACGCACGCGACGTGGATGAAGCCGGCTGGCGCGAAGCGGCCGTCCTGCCAGAAGAGCAGTGCGATGCGCCACGCGTCCTTTGCGATCGCGGCACGGCAGTGGCGGCACGCGGCGCGGCCCGACGCCGCCCGGCCGGCGGCGTGCAGCCGCGCGGCGCGATGATGGTCGACTCCAAGCTGGGCGGCTGCCACGAGTGCGGGACGGTCGTCGGGGCCGTCCGTGGCGGTGGCGAGCGCCTGAAGGGCGGCCTCCGGACGGTGGTACGCCGCGCACCACGGGTGATACCAGTGGATCACCTCGGCGCCGTCGGCGTTGGCGTAGAGGTTCGGTACGACCTCGCCGATCCGCCACGCCCCCTTGGCGACGGCCGCGCCGCAGGCCCGGCACTTTGCGCGCCCCGTGGCCGCGCGTTCGATCTGGTGGGGCATCTCGTCTCCGTCGGCTCAGGTCTGGCGGCGTGACGGCGGCGATTCTACCGCGGCGCGTCCGACTCGGGCACCGCGTCGGCGGCCACGAGCGCCGCGACGGTCGCCCCGAGGTGTGACCGTGCGTCGTCCCAGAACGCGGTCACGGCGGGGTGTCGTTCGAGCACCGCCTGCACGACCCCGCGTTGGACGCCGGTGCCGCGCCCGTGCACCAGCCGCACCTCGCGGATGCCGGCGGCGCGCGCGGCGGTGACGAACTCGTCGACGACGGCCGGGATGTCGCGCGGCCGGAAGGCGTGCAGGTCGAGCTCGCGCTCGATGGGAATTGCGACCGGGTCGGCGTCGTCGTCCGGCACCATGCGGTGCCCCTGATCTTACGGCCGTCATTCGAAGACATGTCCGGCGAGTCCTTCCGGTATAGTCGAGTTGTCCTACCGCACTGAGCCCGCCAGCGTTCCGCAGCATCCGCCCCGCGCGGGTGCGCGCCGACAGGCCCTCTTCGGGCGCCTCGCACGAACAACCGTCATCGAGTCCGTTCCGCCCCACGTTCCGGGACGGCCGGCGGCCGCCTGTCTCCCGTTGGGGCGACGGCGCCGCGATGAACGGGCACGACCGCCCCGGGGAGGGGCGACCAGATGATGCCGATGACCCTTCGCACTCGCATGGCGATGGCCGCCTGGACGGTGTTGACCCTGAGCCTCGTGGCCTGGAGCGTCTCGACCGGCGCCGGGACGTGGCTCACGGCGTTGCTGCTGGTGCTGTTTGCGGGACCGCTCGGCGTCGCCTACGCCTTGGGCGTCGGCGCGGTCCAGCCGACGGTCGGCCAGATGCTGCACAACCGGCCCAAGGACCAGCTGTGAGCGACCTCATCGGCTACGCGCAGTTCCTCGAACGCCGCGAGCAGCGACGCACCGCCGATCACGGCCACGCCTTCCCGGGCGCCATCGGACCGGCCAGGCGGGGCGGGCCTGCCGTCATCGACTGCGAGCCGGTCGCGCCGTCGCCGTTCGAGAGCGGCACCGCTCGGGCCATGGCGCTGGCCGGCGTGGTGACGCCGACGCGCGGTCCGGTGCCACGGTGGCGCGCCCGCGGGCCGGCGACCGACCGTTAGCAGCCCGGGTGACAGCCCCGGCGGGGGCTTGCATTCGGCGCGCGTGATCGGGAGACTGCACTCGTATGCCTGCCATCACGCTTCGCGTCAACGGGCGCAGCCACACTGTGGACGTCGATCCGTCCACGCCGCTGCTCTACGTCCTCCGCAACGACCTCGATCTGCGCGGCCCGCGTTTCGGCTGCGGGCTGGGGCAGTGTGGCGCCTGCACGGTGCTCGTCAACGGCGAGGCGGTGCGCTCGTGCGTGCGCGCCACCTCGACGGTGACCGGCGCCGAGATCACCACGCTCGAGGGCCTGGCGCAGAACGGCCGGCTGCACCCGCTGCAGCAGGCGTGGATCGACGAGCAGGTGCCGCAGTGCGGCTTCTGCCAGAACGGCCAGATCCTCACCGCCAAGGTGCTGCTCGACAAGACGCCGCGGCCGAGCGACGCCGAAATCCGCCAGGCGATGTCGCGCACGTTGTGCCGCTGCATGACCTACTACCGCGTGCAGGCGGCGATCAAGCGCGCCGCCGGCATCACCAGCACCGCGGTGGCCGCCGGCGACGGAGGTGCGGAATGACGCCCTTCACCGCCGTCCCGCGCCGGGTCGAGGCCGCTGAGCGCACGCTGCAGGCCAGCCGTCGCCAGTTCCTCACCCAGTCAGGTCTGTTCGTCGTGACCCTTGCGGCGCTGCCCGAGTCGCTGGCCTTCGCCGCCCAGACGGCGACCGCGGCCGGGCCCTATCCCGACCCGGACTTCCTTCAGCTCGACTCGTGGATCGTCATCCGCGAGGACAACTCGGCGACGCTGTTCGTCGGCAAGACCGACCTCGGGCAGGGCACCGGCACCGCGTTCCGCCAGCTGCTGGCTGACGAGCTCGACGTCGCCTATGCGCAGACCAGCGTGGTGATGGGCAGCACCGACGTCACCGTCGATCAGGGCGGGTCCGGCGGTTCGGACGCGCTGCAGGTCGACGGCTGGCCGATGCGGCGCGTGGCCGCCGAAGCCCGGCGCGTGCTGCTCGACCAGGCGGCGGCGCGCCTCGGGGCGCCGGTGGCCGACCTCGTCGTCAGCGACGGCGTGGTGAGCGTGCGCGGCGAGGCCACCCGGCGCGTCACCTATGGACAGCTCATCGGCGGCCGCCGGTTCAACGTCACGCTCGAGGGCCGCAATATCGACGCCACGACCGGACGGGCCACGGTCAAGCCGGTATCGGCGCTCAAGCACGCCGGCCAGTCGCCGCCGCGCTACGACATCCCGGCCAAGGTCGACGGCTCGCTCACCTGGGCCGTGGACGTGAAGCTGCCCGGGATGGTCCATGCCCGCAACGTCAAGCCGCCGCTGGCCGGCGCCACGCTGGTGTCGGTGGACGAGGCGTCGGTGCGGGTGCTGCCTGGGTTCGTGCGCGTGGTGACGCGTGGCAACTACGTGGCGGTGGTCTTCGAGCGCGAGGAGCAGGCGATCCGCGGCGCGCGCCAGTTGAAGTGCCAGTGGCGCCCGCCGGCCACGGCGCCGTTCCCGGCCTCCGACGATCTGTTCGCCTTCATGCGCGCCGCCACGCCGGCGTCGAGCGGCGAGCCGGTCGTGACCGGCGATCCGGCCACCGCCCTCAGCCAGGCGGCGACGGTCGTCGAGGCTCGCTACGATGTCCCGTTCCAGGGCCACACGGCGATCGGCCCGGCGCACGCCACCGCCGATCCGACCGGCGGCCAGCTCACCATCTACTCCAACGACATGAAGTCGTATGGCCTCCGCAACGGCGTGGCCGAGTTCCTGAAGATGCCGCGCGACCGGGTGCGCGTGGTGTGGATGGACGGGCCGCAGGCCTATGGCCGCACCGCCGCCGACGACGCCGGCTTCGAAGCGGCGTTCCTCGCCACCGAGCTGGGCCGGCCAGTGCGGGTACAGTGGATGCGCGACGAAGAGACGGCCTGGGACACCAAGGGTCCGGCGTACGCGGTGACGATGCGTGGCGGGCTCGACGCGACGGGACAGCTCACCGCGCTCGAGTACGACGCCCGGGCGGCCGATCACAATCACCTCGGCTACAACGAGCACGACACGGTGCTCATCGCGCAGCTCACTGGACAGCGCAAGGCCACGCCGGCGCGCGGCCGGGCGTCGCTGCCCTCCGACGTCTACGTCGTGCCGCATCGCCGCCAGACGACCCACGTCGTGAGTCTCCCGCTGGTGTGGGAGACCCCGGTACGCACCGGCAACCTGCGCGACCCCGACGGCCCCCAGGTGACGTTCGCCTCAGAGTCGTTCATCGACGAACTGGCGGTCGCGGCCACCGCCGATCCGGCGGCGTTCCGCCGCCGGCTCTTCACGGCGTCGACCGCGGATGACAGCGGCTTCAAGCGGGCCCGCTCCATCGCCGTGCTCGACGCGGCGCTGAAGGCGTACGGCTGGGACGCGCGGCCGTCGCCGCAGGCCCGCGCCGCGGGCGAGATCGTGACCGGCCGTGGTCTCGCTTACGCGTATCGCAGTCAGACCATCGCCGTGACGATCGTCGAGGTCGAGGTCAACCGCACGACCGGACGGATCTGGGCGAAGCGGATCGTCTGCGCACACGACTGCGGCCTGGTCATCAACCCCGAGGCGCTGCGGCGCACGCTCGAATGCGGCGTCCTCCACTCGCTGAGCCGGGCGCTGCACGAAGAGGTGCGGTTCGACACCCAGAAGGTGACGAGCGTGGACTGGGTCAGCTCGCCGACCCTGACCCACGCCGACACGCCCGAGCGCATGGACATCGTGCTGGTCAACGGCGACCCGCGGCCGGCGCGCGAAGATCTGCCGCACTACGGCGCTGGCGAGACGGTGTGCAAGCCGATGCTGGCCGCCGTGGCCAACGCCGTCTTCGACGCGACCGGCGTGCGGCTGCGCCGCGTGCCGTTCCGGGCGCCGCGCGTGCTCGAGGCGCTGAAGGCCGCGAAGGTCTAGCGCCCCTTCACGCCAGTCCGACGGTCGCGGCCATCTCGCGCACGCGGTGGTCGTAGGTGTGCGCCGCCAGCACCCGGGCGCGGCCGCGCGCGGCAATCGCCAGCCGCTCGTCGTCGTGGCTCAGGTAGTGGCGCACCTTGACGCGCAGGTCGTCGGCGTCGTCGTAGGTGACCAGGTCGTCGCCGGGCGTGAAGTACAGCGCGAGGTCGGCGCGCTGGTCGGCCAGGCAGAAGCCGCCGCACGCCGCCACTTCGAACGGACGGCAGGTCACGCCCGACGCCTGATACACCGTCGACTGCAGGTTCACGTTCACCCGCGTGGCGTTGTAGATCTTGGTCTTCTTCAATCCCGAGACCGGGTCGAGCCGCACGAACGGCGCCAGCGCCGCCGACGCGTCCCAGGCCCGGCCCCACAGCCGCAGCTTGAACTCGGCGAGCTGCTCGAACAGCGTCAGCCGGTTGGGATAGCCGTAGCCGACGCAGCCGACGTCGGCGTCGAGGTCGGCGCGTTCGTCGGCCGACAGCGCGAGCGGCCGATGCTCGTCGGGGTCGCAGGCCGGGCCGAGCACCGATACCGACCGGGCGGGGGAGCCGCCGAGCAGCACCGCGGCCAGCGCGCTGTCCTGCGTGAACACGTGGTCGTAGAGGCCGAGGCAGGCGACCTGATAGGGCCGGAACACCTGCAGATGCTGTTCGTTCAGCACCACGCGCGCGCCGGTCCGGCGCAGCCACCGCACGGTGGCGGGCCACACGTACCAGTTCGAACCGGCGATCACGACCAGGTCGGGCGACACGTCGCGGGCCATCCGCTTCAGGCGCCGATTGAACAGCGCGAAGTGCAGCGGGGTGTAGCGGGCGCGGGTCTGCTGCAGCACCTTCTCGGCGAGCGGCAGCCCGCTGTCGTGGGCCAGGAACGCGGTGCGCCAGCCGAGGCGGGCGAACGCACGGTGGAAGAGCAGATGGAGGTCGCTGGCCGAGACCTGCGTGCCGGCGACGATCAGCACCGATGGCACGGTCAGTTCCCGTGATACCGCGGCCGCAGCAGCCAGCGATGCGCCTGCACCGCGCGCAGCCCGCGAATCAGCCATCGCTCCAGGCGCAAGCGCCGGAGGCGTCGGCGCATCGCGCTCGCGGCGATGACCTCGACTTCACGCCACCACACCCGATAGAGCAGCACGTGTCCGTCGTGGCCGACGGTGCGGGCCAGTGACGTCAGGCGGTCGAGGTGGTCGTAGATCACGTCCTCGAGCGGGGTGCGGAACGCAGCGCCGAACACCACGACGACGAGGTCGCCGGGTTGTCCGATCACCGGCGTGCCCGACGGTGGGTGGGTGACCGTCGCGGCGGGAAACAGCTGCCGCAGTTCGGCGACGACGTCGCCCGACAGTCCCGGCGCGGTGCCGGGGTCGTCGAGGACGACCAGACGCGACACCTCGCCGACGCCGCCGCGGGTGAGCCAGAAATGCAGATAGACCATGACGCCGCCCGCCGGGCGGCGGGTTCACCTTACCACCGCTGGCCGCGGCCTGGCCGCGAGCGATGCGTCGCCGGTCAGGGCGGCCCATAATGTGGCGTGCTCTCCCTGACTCGCCGCGACTGGCTGGCGCTCACCGGGACAGCGGCGATCGCACCGGTGCGGCCGCTGCTGGCGCGCCAGCCGGCGGCGCTGGTCGACGGGGCCCGCCTGCAGCGGCGGCTCGAGCGCCTCAGCACCTTCGGCCGTCCCGCCGGAGGCACCTTCGCGTCGGGCGTGAGCCGTGTGGCCTACTCCGACGCCGATGTCGCCGCCCGGACCTGGCTGCTCGACGAGATCCGCGGCGCCGGTCTGCGCCCGCAGCTCGATCCGGCCGGCAACGTCTTCGTGCGGCTGGGCGAGGGCCCGCGGCCGGCGATCCTCTTCGGCTCGCACATCGACTCGGTGCCGGGCGGCGGCAATTTCGACGGCGACCTGGGCACGCTGGCGGCGCTGGAAGTGCTGCAGGCCGTTCAGGCGGCGCGACTCACCACCCGGCGGCCGCTCGAGATGGTGCTGTGGGCGCACGAGGAGAGCACGGCCTTCGGCAAGGGCACGGCCTGCAGCCGGATCGTCGCCGGCGACCTCAAGGCCGGCGATCTCGATCAGCAGTGGAACGGACTGAGCCGCCGCGAGGCCTTGCGCCGGATCGGCGGCGACCCGGCCCGCATCGACGCGGCGGTGCGTCCGGCCGGGGCGTGGCACGCCTACCTGGAGCTGCACATCGAGCAGGGCGGCACGCTCGACGCCGCCGTGGTGCCGGTCGGCGTCGTCGAAGGCATCGTCGCCATCCACCGCTACGACGTGGTCGTCGAGGGCATGGCCAACCACGCCGGCACCACGCCGATGGACGGCCGCCAGGACGCCCTCGTCGCCGCCTCGCGCCTGATTCTGGCCGTGCGCCAGATCGCCTCTGAGCGGCAGGGCCGGCAGGTCGGGACCGTGGGCCGGCTCGAGGTCGAGCCCAACTCGCCCAACGTCGTGCCCGGCCGCGTGACCCTCAGCGTCGAGTTCCGCGACCTGTTGCCGGCGACGCTCGACGCGCTCGGCGCCGCCACGCGGGCGCAGGCCGCGGCGATTGCCCGTGAGACCGGGACCGCCATCACCCTGACCCTGGCGTCGACCAATCCTCCGGCGCTGGCCCATGCCGGGGTGCAGGACGCCGTGGGCCAGGCCGCCGACCGGCTCGGCGTGGCGACGCGGCGGCTGCCGAGCGGCGCCGGACACGACGCCCAGATGATCGCCGCGCTGTGCCCGATGGGGATGATCTTCGTGCCGAGCGTCGGCGGCATCAGCCACTCGCCGCGGGAACTGACGACCTGGACCGACTGCACGCGCGGCGCGCAGGTACTGCTGGGCGCGGTGCTCGCGCTCGACGCCCGCGACAGCGTCTGACGTCGCGTCCGGCTACTTGACGGCGACGGCCGTCAGCGCGTCGAGCAGCACTTCGTCACGGCTCTCGGACCGGTTCCGCGGGTCGGCGCCCCACGTCTCGTCCAGCTTCGCCATCCGGCGCGTCATGCACCCCAGGTCGCACGGACCACCGCCGCGAATGAGCACCGAGCCCATGTTCTCCTGCATCAGCGCGTCGAGCCACTGGTCGAACAGCCGGCCGGTCTCAGCGGCCGCCGGGTCGTCGATCTGCCAGGCAATCAGCCGGTCCATCGCCGCGACGACCCGCGTGTCGACCGGCACCGAGCGCTTGCTCACGCTGAAGGCGAAGAGCGTGGTCTGGGTGCCGGTGAAGGGCGAGTCGGGCACGGTGCCAGGACGCACCTCCACCGGCCGCTGCGCGCGGCGCCGCACGTCGCGCAGCAGCGGCACGAGGACCCGCGCCGCGTCGTTGCGTTGAGCGGTGGTGGCGCCGAGCGCGATCGGCTCGCGCGGGGAGGGCGCCGGCGTCTGTGACGCGGCCATCGTCGCGGTCGACAGCGACGCGATGACGATGCAGACGATGCGGCGCGGTGATGTCATGAGCGAGCCCCTCCGCAGGCTCGTCCCACTACACCATCGAATGGATCCGTTGCCAAGCGCGGATAGCGGCACGCCGGGTCATCCATGCGTTACAGCCGCCACATACAATAGGGATGGCGGCTGAACGCCAGGAGGACAGGCAGCGATGGCCAGCAAGAATCCGAACACCCCGACCCGGGCGCGCGCGACGAAGAGCACCACCCCGGCCCGTCCCGCCGCGCCGCGTCGGCGCACGGCGACCCGCACCGCCGCGCCGGCGCCCGAGACCATGACCGACGAACCGGCGAGCGCTGACAGCGCGATCGAAACGCCGGCCGCGGCGTCGATCGACTACGCCGAGCACGTCCGGACCCGCGCCTACTATCTGTCGCTCGAGCGGCGGGGCCGGCCGGGCAACCCGGTTGAAGACTGGCTCGCCGCGGAGCGCGAGCTCGGTCACGGCGCCAGTCAGGAGGCGTAGGCCGCTGCCGGCCGTCGGGCCGGCTACTCGGACCGCAGCGCCTGCATCACGTCCACCCGGGCCGCCCGCACGGCCGGGATGAACGACGCCAGGACGGCCGCCGCGATCAGCACCACCGCCGCCAGCAACGTCGGCAGGACATCGGGGACCCCGACGCCTTCGATGTAGCTGCCGGCGACGCGCGCCAGCACGACGCCGCTGATGGCGCCGGTCAGGATGCCGGCGCCGGCGATCACGGCCCCTTCGCGCAGCACGCCCATCAGCAGGTGCCGCGGCGCCGAGCCGACCGCCAGTCGGACGCCGAATTCCCGCGTCCGCGCGCTCACCGAGAACGCCAGCACCCCGGCCACGCCGACCACGGCGATGAGCAGCGCCACCGAGGCGAAGCCGCCGAAGACCAGCGCGCTGAGCCGGTTGGGCGACAGCACCTCGGCGCGGACGTCGTCGAGCGTGGCCGCCCGTTCCACCGGCTGGTCGGCCGACAGCTCGCGAATCGTCCGGCTGACCGTCGGGACCAGCGAGTAGGGGTCGACGCTGGTCTTCAGGAACAGCCGCCCGCCGCCCATTTCCTGCTCGAGCGGATGGTAGACGGTCATCCGCGGCGTCGGGATGATGTTCTCGTCGTCGACGTCGGCGGCGACGCCGACGATGCGCCGCATGTCGCCGCTCACGTCGATGAATTTGATCACCGGGTCGGTCCACTGGAAGTGGCGGTTGACGGCGTCCTGGCCGGGGAACATGCGTTCGGCCAGGCTCTGGCTGACGATCACCACGCGTTCCTCGCCGCGCCGGTCGCCCTCGTTGAAGTCGCGGCCGGCGACGATCGGCACGCCGAGCGTGGCGAAGTAGTTGGGGGTCACGGTGCGGAACTGGGCCCGCGGGTCGTCCTCGCCGGCGGCCTTGTTGTAGCCCTCCACCGAGAACTGCGCGGCGAAGAAGCCAGGGTCGCGCCACGGCACCGTCGTGCCGACGGCGACACTCTCGACGCCCGGCAGGGCGCTCAGCGCGCGGACCGCTTCGCGGTAGAGGCCGACGATCTCTTCGGGCTTGCGCGAGTAGTCGACGATCGGCACGTTCACCGCGAGTACGTTCTCGGTGACGAACCCGGTGCGGGTGCGCTGCAGCGCGACCAGCGTGGTCAGCAGCATGCCGGCGCCGGCCAGGAGCACGAACGACGCGGCGATCTGCGTCACCGCGAACAGCCGCAGGCGGCGGTTGGTGCCCGAGGTCAGGCGGGCGCCGCCGGCCGTCGCCAGACTCACGGTGCTGGCGCCGTCGGCGGTCGGCAGCTTCGGGACGAAGGCGAGGAGCACCGCGGCGATCACCGCCAGCGCCGCGCCGACCCACAGCAGGGTGGCGTCGACGGTGACGTCGAGCGCCCGCACCGAATAGCGGGCCGCATAGCGCGACAGCACGCCGACCATCGGCCGGGCGATGACCAGCGCCAGGGCCGCGCCGGCGCCGCACAGGATCAGACTTTCGGCCAGCAGCGTTCGTCGCAGGGCCGCGGTGGATGCGCCGAGCGCGGCGCGCACCGCCAGCTCGCCTTCGCGCCGCACCGACCGCGCCAGGATCAGGTTGGCGACGTTGGAGCAGGCGATGACGAAGATGAGGGCCGACGCCGCCAGCAGCACCAGCAGCACGGTGCGCGCCGGCGAGATGATCTGATCGCGCAGGCCGACGGCGTCGATGCGGAAGTTGGCCTGCGCGGGATACGCCTCGGGGTGTTCCTTGACGATCGCCGCGTGCGCCGTCTGCAGCTCGGCCTTGGCGGTCGCCAGGTCGACACCGGGCGCCAGCCGCCCGAACAGCTCGGTCATGCGGTGCACCCGGCCGTCGACCATCGTCGCGTCGAGGTGGTGCGGGCTGGTGACGACGTTGGCGATGATCTCGGTCTCGGTCGGATACGGCACCGACGGCTCGAGGACGCCGACGATCGTCGCCGACCGGTCGCCGAAGCGCACGACCTTGCCGATGACCGAGGGATCGGCCTGGAAGGCGGCGGTCCAGAAGCGGTGGGTGAGCACCGCGGCCCCGGCGGCGTTGGGACCGTCATCGCCCGGGCCGAGCAGCCGTCCGAGGACTGGCTTCAAGCCCATGACCTTGAAGTAGGAGCCGCCGACCACGCCGGCGCTCACTTGCCGCGGCTCGCCCAGGCCGATCATCGTGAACGGGATGACCGAGAAGTCGCCGAACTCCGACAGCGTCGTCACCCGGCCCTGCAGATCGCGCAGCTCGGGGACCGAGAAATTGGCGTTGGTGCTGGCGATGCCGGGGGCGCTCTGGCGCAGGTAGATCAGTCGGTCCTGGTCCTCGTTGACCAGCGGGCGGAGCAGCACCCCGCGCACCACGCTGAAGATGGCGGCGTTGGCGCCGATGCCCAGCGCCAGGGTGGCGACGACGGTGAAGGCGAGGCCTTTGACGCGGGCCAGCGAGCGGAGGGCGTAGCGGACGTCGGTGAGGAGGCTCATCGTGTATGTAACCGTAGTGTTAAATGACCACAGCTTTGTACTGCGGCGGCCGGGGTACTGTCAATCCCGTGCTGGCGCAGCAGTCCGGCGCCCTGCCGCTCTATAGTCCGCGCCGCCGCCGGTTCTGTACGTCCGGCGAGATTACCCCGGGACGTGACCGTCGGGCGGGTCGGGCGCGGCCAGCACCCGGGCGACCGCGGCGACGACCCGCGAGACGGCGATCGCCCGCACCGCGGCGCCCTCGAGGAACGCCGCGCGGGTGAACCCGCGGCCGGGTTGCAGCACCTCGTGGGGCACGCCGTGCGGCGCGAAGTACACCGGCTGCGATTCGGCCAGACTCGGTTCGTCGGGCGGGAAGGCATTGACTTCGACCACGCGCGCGCCGGCGGCCGCGGCGACGTGCTTGGGGCCCGAGTCGTTGCCGACGAAGAGGCGTGCCAGCGTGGCCAGCGCGCACAGGTCGTCGATCGTCGCCCCGACTGCGTTGACGACGCCGCGGGACTCGCGGCCCAGCAGCACGTCGGCCAGGTGCGCATCCTCCGGGCCGCCGACGATCACCGGTACCAGGCCGTGGCCATCGCGGACCGCGGCCGCCACTTCGGCCCATCGCTCCGCCGGCCACCGCTTCCAGGGGTCGCGCGCGCCGATGCCGATGAGGCACAACGGCCGGGCGTCCGTGGACATGGCGGCGGCGAACGTCGCGCGCCAGCGGGCCAGGGCGCCGCTGCTCGGCCAGACCTCGAGCCGGTCATCGGGCACCTCGCGCGTGAACGCCCACAGCAGCTGCAGGTTGAGCCGGGCGTGGCTGTCGGCGGACGGGATCGGCACCAGGTGGGTCAGCGCGGTCTCGTCGAAGGCGGTGCCGGCAAAGCCCCAGCGGGCAGTGGCCCGGAGCCGCGATGCCGTCGCCACGCCACCGAAGTAGTCGTGCGCCGGCCGTGGCACGAACACGAGGTCGAAGACGTCGCCGGGCGCGGGTGACACCGCGGTGTCATCGATCTCGACGACGCGGCTCACGTGCGGGCACAGCCTGGCCAGCGGCGCTACGGCCGGCCGCACCAGCAGCGTGATGTCGCTCTGCGGCCACAGTCGCCGCAGCGCGCGCAGGAACGGCGTCGCCAGGACGAAGTCGCCGAGGCCGTCGAGTTTTACCACGGCAATCCGCGGCGCCACCGGACCGCGCCACCGCGGCGCCGTCGCCGCCGGTGACACGCCGACCACGCGGCAGAAGTCGTCGACCATCGCCCGTGACGCGTCGGCCAGCGCCTCGAGGCGGGCCGGGGATGCCGGCCGTGCGTCGGGCAGCGCGGCGGCGAGGTCGGCCAGCTCGGCGTGCGGCAGATCGAAGTCCTCGGCGATGCCGCCGATCTTTCCGGACCGCTGCACCGCGACCAGCCGGCTGCCGCGCCAGGCATGGATGCACAGCGCGTGATACCGGCTCGAGGCCACGGTGCCGCAGCGTGGCCATGCCGCCAGCAGCGCCGCCACGTGGGGAGCCCCGGCATAGTCCGGCGCGGCGACGGCGAGGCGGCGGCGCGCGCGCGCGGACAGGCGGGACAGGCCGTGGCGTTCGCTGCCGGCGAAGCCGCGGACCTCCTGAATCAGCCACACCGGCGCGGCGGCGCCGGCGATCGCTCTGGTCACGGCCTCGGCGTCGAAACGGTCTGGCGACTCGAAGGCGATCACCAGGCCGAGATCGGCCTCCGACCGTCCCGGGCCGCCGTGCCACTCCGGCCACGTCTCGCGTCGTCCGAGGTAGGCGTGGCACAGGTCCGCGCCAGTGGCGACGGCGCTCGAGGCGTGCGGCGCCAGCCGGCGTGCCGAGGCGGCGTCGCGGCACCAGAATCCTCTCGGCGCCGGCCGCCAGCCCGCGAAAGAGTGGGTCACCGAACACCTCGTCGCCTTCGGTACCGACGCCAAGATAGAACATCGGCAGCGCCTGGCGCGCGACGGCGTCGATCTGCGCCGTCAGGTGGTCGCGCATCCACGGCCCCGACAGCAGCTGGAACGGGGTGTCGCCGAGTGCCAGCCAGAGGTCGGCGTCGGCCAGCGCCTGGCCGCGCGTGGCCGGGTCGTCGGCCAGCCACGCGATGGCCGGGAAGCGGCGCTGTTGCGACGCCACGTCGTAGGGCGTGCAGCAGGTGAAGGCCAGCCGGTCGGCGCGCGGGCCGAGCGCCGTCAGGAAGCCGGCCAGCATCAGGTCGTCGCCGAGGTTGCCGGCGCCGAAGAAGTTCACGCCGATGTGGACGTGGAGCCGCCGGTCACCCGCGGCGCGCGGGCGGCGTCGTGGCGCCGGTTCCGCGGGAGGAGTCGGACCCTCGAGCGAGCGTCGGATCCATCGCCGCGCCCCTGGCGGCACGAAGCGGCCCAGGCCGGCGAGCATGCCGCCCGATCCTACCGTAGCGCGGCGCGGCCGCCGGCCGTCACACGGCCGGGCGGACTAGCGCGACGAGCCGGTGGTCGTGGTGGCGCAGAAGACGTCCCAGTCCTGGCCGCCGGGCCCCAGCGTGCCCGGCGCGCGATCGAGGTCGCCGCCGATGAAGTGGTTCTTGCGGCCCCGGTCGTCGAACACCTCGATCTGTGAATCGACGTGGTACTCGAGGACGCCGTGCGCATGCGGCAGCAGTTCCGAATGCGGCGGGTACTCGATGGTGAGAGCCAGGTCGCCGTAGGTGTCGACGGGCACGACCTTCAGAATCGTGAAGACGCCCTCACGAACGAAACCGACGTTGATCTGGCCGGCCAGCCGCCACGATGTCGGCACGCCGACAGTGTAGAGCTCGTCGGTGAGGTCGCGCGGACGGCAGCTGCCATACGTCTCGGGGGTGGAGAAGGTGACGCTGATCTTGCCCTCGGTCCAGGTCCGGGTGTCGCGTTCGGGCGCGTCGGCAGCGGCGGGAACCACGCAGGCGAGCCACAGGACGGCGAACAAGCGGAGCCGCGCGCCGCGCAATCCGATGTGAGGAGTCGCGGTGGTCGTCATCTGCATGACGCTCGACAGTGCATGGAGCGTGCCGCGCGAGATCAGGCCGGAAACAATCACGATGCCGACCCGCTGCACGGCGCTGCCCGGCGTCGAGGTCTGGATCCGGACAGAACAACAGCGGGGCCGGGCCCGCTGTTCGAGGCGTCACCTATACTGGGACGACCGGCCTCGAGCCGCGCGTCCCGCCATGGAAAAGATCATCGTCCACGCCAAGTTCCACACCGGCCACCGCCAGCTCGGCTACCCCGGCGAGTGCCGGTTCGTGCACGGCCACACCTGGCGCGGGACCGTCATCATCGCCACCGAGGCGTTCCCGCGCGACGAGCTCGACATGTCGCTCGACTTCGGGCACATCAAGGACGTGATGCGCGAGCTCGACCACAAGATGCTGGTCGTCGAGTCGGACACCACGTTCATGAACCCGGCGCTGTTCGAACCCGAAGGCGTCGTGGTGCTGCCGGGCAAGGGCCCGAGCGTGGAGAACGTCGCCCACTACGTGTTCGACCGGGTCGCCGGGCTCATCGTCGCCCAGTATCCGGGACGCGGCCTGGCCTACCGCATCGAAGTGACGATCCAGGAGACCGAGAACAACCTCTTCGTGGTCGACAAGACCGTCACCGTCTGAGCGCAACGGGGCATTGACGGCCCCCGTCCGCGGTCTGACGCCGGGCGGCACCGTCCGCTTGCCGGTCTGCGCACACGTGGGCCTGCGCAGGCACGCGCAGTCCGGCAACTAGCTTGCTTAGCCATGACCCGTGAAGCGCTCTGCCGTCCGTCTGGCCGCCGTCACGCCGACCGTGTCGGTGATGGACGTGATGGCTGGCCTGTCGCGGGCCCTCGACATCACCGAAGGCCATCCGCAAGGGCACGCGGCCCGCTCGGCGCTGATCGGCATGCGCTGCGCCCGTCACCTCGCCCTCGATGACGTCGCGCGCGCCGACCTGTTCTACGCGTTGCTGCTGAAGGACGCCGGCTGTTCGAGCAACGCCGCCCGGGTCCACCAGCTGTTCGGCGGCCACGACCATCAGGCCAAGCGCGCCGTGTGGCTCACCGACTGGCGCAACTGGACCGAGAAGGTCGGCTACGGGCTGGCGTTCGCGGGCCGCGGCGAAGGCCTGCGGCCGGCGGGCCGGCCGGGTGCTGAAACTGGCGGCCGGTGGGTTGAAGGCCGAGACCGAGCTGTTCCAGATTCGCTGCGACCGCGGCGCGGCCATTGCCCTCGACCTCGGCTTGTCGCCGGCCACCGCCGAGGCGATCCGGGCGATGGACGAGCACTGGGACGGCGGCGGCATGCCGGCGCGGCTGCGCGGCGACGACATCTCGCTGCTGGCGCAGATTGTCGGCATCGCGCAGGTGACCGAGATCTTCTGGCAGGAGGGCGGGCTGGCCGCCGCGCTCGACGTCGTCCGGCAGCGTTCCGGTCGCTGGTTCTCGCCCAGACTCGTCGCGGCGATCGAGACGATCGGCCGCGACGACAGCTTCTGGCATGACCTGGCCACCACCGACCCGGTCGATCTGCTGCGCCGCATCGCGCCGGCGCCGGCCATGGTCGACGCCGACGACGCCCGGCTCGACCGGCTGGTGGCGGCGTTCGCCGGAGTGATCGACGCCAAGTCGCCGTACACGCACGACCACTCTCGCCGCGTCGCCGACTACGCCGTCGCCGCCGCCACGCGTCTCGGCTTCTCGGCGCCCGGGCTGGTGCGGCTGCGTCGCGCGGCGATGCTGCACGACATCGGCAAGCTCGGCGTCCCCAACAGCGTGCTCGACAAGCCGGGCGGCCTGAGCGCGGACGAGTGGGCGTTGATGCGCGCCCATACCCGCCATACCCACGAGATCCTCGCGGCCGTGCCGCTCTTCCGCGACGTCGCCTTCGACGCCGCCTGCCATCACGAGCGGCTCGACGGGTCCGGCTACCACCTGGGACTTGCCGGCGCCGCGCTCGGCCCGGCCGCGCGCGTCCTGGCCGTGGCCGACGTGACCGACGCGCTGCGCTCGGACCGGCCCTATCGCGCCGGACTCGAGGTGGAGCGGGTGACGGCGATGCTGCAGGCCGACGTCGCCAACGGCCGCATGTGCGCGCGGAGCGTGGGCGCGATGTGCGAGGTGCTGCAGCACTGACGCGCCGAGCGGCTTGAACCGCCACGGCGGGGCGACCATAATGCCGGCGGTGGTCCGCCTGCCGCGGACACCGCGCCACGCGGATCGCCCGCGATGGGGGAGTGCCGCCGATGCTGACCGTTCTCGCGTTCGTGCTCGCCGCTGCGGCCCAAGCCGCCGCGCCTGCTGCTCCCGCCGCTCCCGCCGTCCCGGTGCCGGCGGCGTTCGTCTCGCCCGCCGACATCGCCAGGATGCTCGAGAACGGCATCGTCAAGAGCGCCGTGGATCAGCCGCTGCAAAGCGTCGACGTCCACGGTGGCAAAGCGGTCGTGGCGATGCTGCACCGCGATCGTGCCGAGGCCGGCGCGCTCATCCACGAGCGGGCCACCGAGACCTACTACATCCTGCACGGCAGCGGCACGATCGTCACCGGCGGCTCGCTCGGTACGCCCGAAGCCCACCGACCTGACGCGGCTCGGTGCCGGGCCCAGCCTGACCGGGACACGGCAGGGCGGCGACAGCCGGCGCGTCGGCCCGGGCGACATCGTGATCATCCCGGCCGGAACGCCGCACAGCTTCAGCGAACTCGACTCGCCGATCAGCTATCTGGTGTTTCGCTTCGACCCGAAGTAGGGCGGGTCAGGCGTCGGCTTTGGCGGGCTGCGAGGTCTTGAGGACCTCGTCGACCAGGAAGATGTCGGTCAGCAACGCCCGCAGGTGGATCGAGGCGTTGAGGTTGTCGACCAGTTGCGAGCTGATGCCGGGCTGCGCCAGCACCAGCTGCACGGCGGCCTGCGCCGACTGGGCGTCCCGGTCCAGCACCGCGATGAACGGCTCGAACCTGGCGGCCTCGGCCGGGACTTCGGCCGCGACCACGGCGCGGAAGACGTCGCCGACACCCGTGAGCGCCGCGTCGAGGCGCGACAGGAAGTGCCGCACCTGCGACCCGGCGTTCGAACCCGCGTCGCTCGCCAGGCCCTGCGCGGCGTAGGCGAGCATGAACTCGTAGGCTTCTTCGATGTGGTCGCACCGGGCGACCATCTGTTCGCGCATCTAGTGACTACCTGCTATTCCGACGGGCGGCCGCCGACCGGCTCCGAACCGGGCACGCGCCAGCGGGTCGGATCGTGATGTTCGAGGTCCTGCCGGCGGGTGATCGTCCCGAACAGCATCGACTTGGTGAGCCAGAACTTTTCGGGCCGGATGGCGAAGTAGACGTGGGCCATGGTCAGCCCGACCAGCGCGACGCCGGCGACGCCGTGGCTCACGTACATCCAGCCCCAGGTGGTGTCGGCCAGGATGTAGGGATCGCGCGTGAAGAAGGGCGTCTGCACCCTCTTCATCATGTAGAGCCCGGTCACGATGGCGGTGAGGCCGGTGACCACCAGCGCCAGGTGGTAGAGCCGGTTGCCGAGCGGATACTTCGCCGGCTTGGGGCCGCCGATCTCCCGCCCGATCTCGCGCATCATCTCGGCCTTGAACTCCGGGATGTCCTTCGGGCCGACCCAGATCGACCAGAAGTCCATGAAGAAGGTCGCGTGCACGAGGTGGAACAGGATCGACGCGGTCAGCACCACGCCGGCGATCCAGTGCCACTGCACCCACGCGAACTGCACCCCGACGATCGGCAGGAACGAGGTGAAGAGCAGCGCGAACATCGACGCCGCCATCACCCAGTGGAACATCCGCGCGGCGCCGCTGTGACGCTTGATCTTCGCCGGCAGCCCCGGCATCTTCGCCTCGAGGGCGTCGACTTCCGCCGGCGCGCGCTTGGAGTGCGCCGACAGCAGCATGTAGACCGAGTGCGCCGCCAGGAACACCACGCCGGCGAAGAACGAGACCCACAGCAGGTCCCACGAGATGTGCGTGAAGATCTGCTGGCCCCAGGGGCTGATGCCCCGGGTTAGGAAGTCGATGCCCATCCGATGTCCCCCCCGCGAATGGCCCGCTTCACCAAGTTGCGCAGCAGCGGAATCTTGTAGGCATTGTGGGCCAGCGGCACCGCGCCGGCCACGGCGAGTTCACCGGCGGCGGCCGCCGTTTCTTCGTTGCGCGGCTTGCCGGCCACGTACCGTTCGACCGCCTCGAGCCGCACCGGATGCGCGGCCACGGCGTTGACCGCGATGCGCATCGACTCGATGTTCTGCCCCGAGCTCTTCATCGCCGAGGCGATGTTCAGCAGCGGGAAGTCCCACACCTTGCGGTCGGCGACCTTCTCCGTGTAGAACTGCGCCCCCGCCCACGTGCCCGGAATCCGGATGGCGGTGAGCAGTTCGCCCGGCCGCAGCACGGTCATCCGGGTGATGTCGGTGCCCGGTCCGATGAAGTAGTCCTGGGCGCTGACCACCCGTTCGCCGCCCGACGAGCGGATGACGAACTGGGCGTCGAGCGCGATCATCGCCGGCGCCGTGTCGGACGGGTTCACCGCCACGCAGCGGTCGGCGCCGAAGATGGCGTGCTCGCGGTTGATCGCGGTCGGGGTGTCGGCGTAGCAGATGTTGCCGCCGGCCCGGTAGCACGACCAGCCGGCGCGGTAGTACCAGCACCGGGCGTCCTGCGTGAGGTTGCCGCCGATCGTGCCCTGGTTGCGGATCTGCGGCGAGGCCGCCGCTTCCGCGCCCTGGAAGAGCACGCCGAACTTCTCGCGCACGAGCGGACTGCGGACCACTTCGGTGAGCGTGGTCATCGCCCCGATCTCGATGCCGTCGCCCGCCGCCTTGACCCCGCGCAGGGCCTCGACGCCACCCAGATCGACGACGTAGCGGGGCTTGCGGATGCGGTCCTTCAGCCAGTCGAAGCTGTCGAGCCCGCCGGCCATCACCCAGGCGTCGCTGCCGTGCCGATCCAGCAGCGCCAGCGCGTCGTCGACGCTCGACGGCAGGAACAGCTCGAACGCCGGCATCATGTCGTGAATTACAGCCATGATTCGATGCTCCCCTTAAATGTGCGCCGTGAGCGCATCGTGCTGCCAGGTCTTCGCTTCGATCGACGTCAGGATGAGGTCGGATGTGATCGGCATGCGCCGGAACGCCTCGGGCCCGAGGGCATCGACCAGCGCCGCGGCCACCGCGCCGCAGCCGGCGCCGACCGGCGGCTCACCGATGCCGCGGGCGCCGACTGGCGTCTCGGGATCGGGGATGTCGAGCGCGTCGATCTTGACGATGCCCGGGATGTCCATGATCGTCGGCGGCTTGTTGTGGTGGAAACGCCGCGCCAGGGCCACGCCGTACTGCTTGTCGTAGACCCATTTCTGCGCCTGGGTGTGGCCGATGCCGAGCATCGAGCCGCCGAAGGTCTGGCCGAACAGGTTGCGCGGATGCAGGACGGTGCCGACGTCCCCGACCGCCGCGTATTCGACCACCCGCCACGCACCGGTCTCGACGTCGACTTCGACTTCGGCGAAGCCGGCGACGAACGAGTGCGTGTTGCCGTCGCGCTTGTAGTTGTCCTTGGCCACGCCGATGAGGCCCTGGCCGGCCACCGTGGCCAGCGCGCGCTTGGTGAAGACGTTGATGTCCTCCGGCCCTTCGTGGCCGTCGAACTTGCCGCCGAACTCGATGGCCTTCTTGGCCGCGTCGGCGAAGCTGAGGCCGCGGCCGCCGCTGAACACGCGGCCGTTGGCCACCTGATAGCTGGCGGCGTTGCCGCCCAGGACGCGGGCCGCCACTTCCTGCAGCTTGGCCTTGAGGTCGGTCGCGGCCGGCGTGGCCGGCGCGGGTCATCGCGTGCACGGTCTGGCTGCCGGCCGAGACGCAGGTCCACGACAGGCCCTTGTCGGTGTTGCCCCAGACCACTTCGAACTGCTCCCACGGGGTGTCGAGCACCTCGGCGTAGACCCGCTGGCAGTCGAACACCGACTCGGTGCCGAGGTTGCCGATGCCGCTCTGCACCTGCACCTTGCCGTCGGGCCGGATGATGGCCAGGCCGTCGAAGCCGATCGAGCCGGCGGTGTACGGACCGACGGCCACGCCGATGCCGCGCACCTTGGTGCCGCGCTTCTGGCCGCTGACGGCTTTCTTGGCTTCCCAGCCGAACAGCTCGGCGCCCTTGTCGAGCGCTTCGCGGACGTTGGCGCCGGTGACATAGGCCTGCTTGTTGGTCTGCGGGTTGAGCGGACCGTAGGGCGCCTTGCCGACCGGGGCGTTCACCTTCAGCAGCTGCACGTGATCGAGCCCGAGCTTCTTGGCGGCCTGCGCCATGATCGGGTCGAGGATCGCGTTCATCTGCATGCCGCCGGGCGAGCGCTGCGAGGTGCGCGGCGGGGTGTTGGTGAGGACCGAGATGCCGCGCCAGCGGTAGGCCTCGGGCTGGAAGTTGAGCGTGGCCATCGACCCCGCGGAGCGGTGGTCGCCCTGCGGGTTGTAGGGGCCGTTGTCCTGGAGCGTGAAGAAGTCCATTGCCAGGATCTTGCCGTCCTTGCGGAAGCCGACCTTGGCGCGACCCTGGATGCCGGCGCGGGCCCGGCCGATGTAGTGCTCTTCCTCGCGGGTGATGCGCATCATCACCGGCGTGCCGGTCTTCTTGGCCATCAGCGCCGGAATCGCCATGCTGTGGCTGCCCGGAATCTTGCTGCCGAAGCCGCCGCCCGTGTACTCGCTGATGAGCACCACCTCTTCGGGCTTGAGGCCGACCATGCGGGCGATGTTCGGCACGGTCTGGGCGACGCTCTGCGTGGAGCCGTGCAGGTAGAGCTTGCCGTTCTGCCAGTAGGCCATCGCCGTGCGCGTCTCGAGCGGCTGGTGGCCGGTGCCCTGCGACAGGATGGTCTCGTCGAGAATCAGGTCGGCGGCCTTGAAGCCGGCCTCGATGTCGCCGAAGGTGAAGGTGTCGGGCGCCTCGCCCATCGGCAGCCGGCCTTCGGCCGCCTCGGCGAAGTCGGCTGCGGTCCACTTCACGTCGGCGACCTTCAGCGTCGCGCCGGCGCCGGTGTAGACGTTGCCCTGGGTGCGGGCATTGGCGCCGCCCGGTCGCAGGCTGTCGAGCGGATCGGTCACGAACGGCAGCGGCTCGTAGGTGACGTTCACCAGCTCGATCGCCTCGGCCGCGGTGGCCTCGTCGACGGCGGCGATGGCCAGAATCGGCTCGCCCTGGTAGACCGGCTCGTCGGTGAGCGCGGTTTCGGGCGGCAGCGGCGGCGGTGGCGGCGGCTGTCCGCCGGGCGGAGTGGGCGGCGCCGGCGGGGCCGGGAAGTCGCTGGCGCGCAGGATCGCCTTCACGCCGGGCAGCGCCAGCGCCGCGGCGTCGTCGACGGCCACGACGCGGGCGTGCGGCATCGGGCTGAGCAGCATCTTGATGAACAGCATGCCCTCGGCGCGGTGGTCTTCGGCGTAGCGCGCCCGGCCGGTGACCTTCGCCACCAGATCGGGCGTCGTGTAGTTGTGGCCGATGTACTTGTAGTTGTTCGCCACGTTATGCCCTCCGAGACAGCTCGGCGCCGTGCATGAGCGCGGTGAGAATCTTGTCGTAGTCCTGGCACCGGCACAGGTTGCCCGAGACGCCGTGGGCGAGTTCCTGCCGCGTCGGGTTCGGGTTGGTCTTGAGGAAGCCGACCGTGGCCATCACGAAGCCGGGCATGCAGAACGCGCACTGGAAGCCCTGCTCGGCGACCACGCCCTGCTGCACCGGGTGCAGGGTGCCGTCGGGGGCGGCGAGGCCCTCGATGGTCTGCACCTTGCGGCCGCGCAGCGAGTGCGTCAGCATCGAGCACGCGTAGTGCGGCGTGTCGTCGATGAGCACCGTGCAGGCGCCGCATTCGGCGCGGTCGCAGCCGAGCTTGGTCCCGGTGAGCCCGAGCTTGTAGCGCAAGGTCATCGCCAGGGTTTCCTGCTTCAGCACGTCGACGCGACGCACCTGGCCGTTGACGGTGATCGAGATCAGGCGCTCGACCGATCCGGGTGCCGAGGGCTGACCCGCAATCGAGGTGCGGAACAGATACGCACTCGTGGAAACCGCGGCGCCGGCCGCAATCACGCCCTTGATGAAGCCGCGCCGGGTCGCCCCGCCGCGCGGTGCTTCTGGAGCGCTCTGGCCCATGTCCATGTCTGACATTCGGTCCTCGCTTTGCGAGAGAGGGGTGGTACCGAGGGTTACAGCGCGCGATAGTAGCAGGAAAAGACAGTGGCGGGCAGGCCGACGGCCGGACTGGCGGACCCGTCAAAACCCGACCGAATATGTCCGCAATCGACCTGCGGCGTCAGCCGAGCCATCCCGGCTTCCAGGTGGCGTCGAAGACGCGGAGCAGGTTGCCGCCCAGCAGCTTGGCGATGTCGGCGTCGCCGACGCCGTGCCGGCAGAGCGTGTCGACCAGGGCGGGAAAGTCCTGGATGCCGTTGAAATCGGCGGGCTGGCGGTTGTTGTTGTCGGGCGGCTGGGCCAGGCGGTCGAACCGGTCGGTCACCGCGCCATAGGCCAGGGCGTCGGGGTCGCGGTCGTGCTTCGGATACGCCCCCATCGTGCCCATCGAGTCGGTGGAGACCCCGACGTGGTCGATGCCGACGAGCCCGACGGCGTGGTCCAGACAACCGAGCCAGTCGGCCAGGGTGGGCATCCCCGGGGTGCCCCTCCAGACGAGCGGCGCCCAGGTGGTGATGCAGACCACGCCGCCCGAGGCGGCCACCGCCCGGATCTGGTCGTCGTCGATGTTGCGCGGGTTGGCGGCCACCGCCGTGGGGTTCGAGTGCGAGGCGATGAGCGGCGCGGTCGCCACGCCGCAGATGTCCATGAACGTCCGCCGCCCGGCGTGGGTCAGGTCGAGGGTGACGCCGTAGCGTTCCATCTCGCGCACCATCACGCGACCGAGCTGGCTCAGTCCGGCGTCGTGGCGCTCGAGGCAGCCCGATCCGAGCAGGTTCTGCTCGTTGTAGGTGAGCTGGCAGATCCGCAGACCGAGCTGCTTCCACACCAGCAGCGACGCCGGGTCGGCGCCGATGAAGTGCGCGTCCTGCGACAGGAGGATGTGCGCCAGCTTGCCCTCGGCCTTGGCGCGGCGGATCGCGGCGGGGGAGTCGCCCAGGCAGAAGGTGGGCTCGTCGTGGATCACCTTCAGGAACGCCTGGACCCGCGCATAGGTCCGCGCCGCGTCCTCGTTGGGCATCGGGATGGTGAGGCCAACCGCGGTCAGCCCCGAGCGGTCGGTGCGGTCGGTGCGGCGGAGCAGGTACTGGACGCACGGGTCGATGATGATCGACTCGCGGTGGAGACGCGCGGCGCGCTCGCTGATGGGCATCGCGCAAGAGGATAGTCCAGTGCCACCGCGGGGCGGCGGGGCGGCGGGGCGGCGGGGCGGCGGGGCGGGCTACACTGCCGGGCACAATGCGAAACTTGTACGCCTGTTCCCTGCTGGCAGGCTGGGTCGCCATCGCCGGATGCACTGATCCTGGTGCGGCCGCGCTGTGCGAGGCCATTGCCGCCAAGGACGTCGCCAAGGCCGAAGCGGTGCTGCGCGCCGGCCCGGTGGATTGGCTGCGCCAGCAGTGGACCTGCCAGCCGGCGAAGGACGCCATCGACCTCGCCGAGCAGTCGGCAGAAGGTGTCCAGATCCTGCGGGCGATGTTGAAGGCCGGGCTGGATCCGAACGCCACGTTCAATGTCATCAGCGGGGGGACGAAGAGCGTCCGCTCGGGGGGCGTGACCCGCACGACCAGCGACTCCAAGACGACGACGTATTCGTTGGCCGAGTGGGCCGCCTATGGCAGCGCCGACGAGGTCATCGTCGCGCTGCGCGAGGCCGGGCTCGACATGAAGAGCGACCGCACGGCCCAGGCGGTGGTGACGGCGGCACACAGCGGCGACCTAGAACTGCTGCAGCAGTTCGTTGAGGCCGGGGCGCCCGTGAACACGGCTACCGGACCGACGGCCCTCGGCTCGGCCGTGGCCGAGCGGCACCATCCCGTGATTGCCTACCTCGAGCCCAAGGGCGCGCGCGAGTCGGCTGGACCGCATTCGGCGCTCTTCCATGCCGCCCGCATCGGCGATGTCGCCGCGGTGAAGGCGGCGCTGGCCGCCGGCGTTGACGTGAACGTCGAGGATCCGCACAAGGACAGCCTGCTTCTCCGGGCAGCCGCGTTCGGCCAGGGCGCCGTCGTCGAGGCCCTGCTGGCGGCCAAGGCCGATCCGAACCAGTGGTCCTGGGGCGAATCGGCGCTGCAGGCCGCGGCCAAGGAGGGGCATGCGCAGGTGGTGCGCGCGCTGCTCAAGGGCCGCGCCGACGTCAACGCGCGCGTCGACGCGTCGTCGAGCACGGCGCTGGTGGTCGCGGTGCAGGCCGGGCACGTCGACGTCGTGACGGCGCTGCTCGAGGGCGGCGCCGATCACACCGTCCCAGGTATCGGCGGCACGCCACTGATGTTCGCGGTGCAGCAGAAGACGCTGCCTTTGGTGCAGGCCCTGCTGAAGGCCAAGGCCAACCCGAATCAGACCGTGCTGCCGAACGAGCCGCCCGCCCTGCACGTGGTCGTCATCGGCTGCGAGCATCAGGACTTCGATGTGCCGCTGGTCCGCGCGCTGGTCGCCGCCGGAGCCAGCGTGGCGGCCAAGGACGCCGAAGGGAAGACGGCGCGTCAGCAAGCCGAGGCACGGCTCGACGGCGAGACGCGACCGTTCTACAAGGCGTGCTACGACGCCCGGGTGGCCGCGCTCAAGGCACTGGGTGGATAGCGAGCGCAGTATCATGCGCGCAGCCCGAAGGAGACGCTCATGATCAGGATGACCGTACGCCACTGGATCGTCGGCTCGGCTGTGATCGCGCTCACCGTAGGCGTCTCGGGACAGCAGCGGGTACCAGACGTCGAGCCGCCGATGCGCGGCGCGGCGCCGCCCGCGGCGCTGCGGCCGCTGGTGGCCGGGCCCAACGCCGGCGTCTCTACCGGGCATCCGCTGGTCACGTCGGCGGCGCTCGAGATTCTCCACAAGGGCGGCAACGCGTTCGACGCCGGGGTGGCGTCGCTCATCGCCGGCGGTGTGCTCGAGCAGGATCTCTACAGTCTCGGCGGCGAGGCGCTGGTGCTCGTCTATCCGGTGGCCGAGAAGAAGGTGACGTCGATTGTCGGGCAGGGCTGGGCGCCCAAGGCCGTGGACGTCGACTGGTACACGTCGCGCGGCAAGACGCTGGAAGGGGCAGGACTCGATCCTGCCGTGGTGCCGGGTGCGCTGCACGCGGCGCTCACCGTGCTCGAGAAGTGGGGCACGATGAGCTTCGAGACAGTGTCGGCCCGGGCCATCGAGTACGCGCGCGACGGCTTCCCGCTGCGGCAGAGCACCGCCGGCGGGGTAGTCCGTCAGCTCGAGTTCTTCAAGCAGTGGCCCGACAACCAGCGCTACTGGCTGAAGCCCGACGGCACGCCGCACAAGGCCGGCGAGACCATCAAGCTGCCGACCCTGGCCCGCACGCTGACCCGGATGGTCGAGGCCGAACGCGCAGGCAAAGCGGCGTGGCCGTGTCGCCGGCATCGTCGCCGCCCGCGATCGCTTCTACAAGGGCGACATCGCGCAGGAGATGGTGGCGTTCCTGCAGAAGCACCAGGCGCCGTTCGATCTCAGCGACTTCGCCGAGTACTTCGCCCGCGTCGAGGCGCCGGCGTCGACCACCTATCGCGGCTACACCGTCTACAAGCACGGCTTCAGCAGCCAGGGCCCGGTGATGCTGCAGGCCCTCAACATCCTCGAGACGTTCGACCTGGCGGCGATGCGTCACGACAGCGCCGATTACGTGCACACGATCACCGAGGCGATGAAGCTGGCCTACGCCGATCGCGACACCTACTACGCCGACACGGCGTTCGTGCAGGTGCCGGGCGAGGGACTGCTGTCGAAGGCCTACGCGAAGCAGCGCGCCGCGCTCATCAATCCCCGTCAGGCCTCCCGCGCGTTCATCGCCGGCGACCCGCTGGTGCACGACAGCAAGGTCAAGACCTGGCCGTTCGCGAAGTACAACATCGCCGACGGGACCACGACCACCGCGGGCGACGATGCCTCGCTCGTGATGTCGCGTGGTCTCGATTCGGCGGGCGTGTCGAAGGACACCACGCACATGGCGGTCATCGACAAGGCCGGCAACGTGTTCGACGTCACGCCGAGCGGCGGCTGGGTGCCGGGCGCGGTGATCCTCGGCGACACCGGCATCGGCATGAGCGTGCGCGGCGAGCAGTTCTGGCTCGACAAGACGCGGGCGAATCAGATCCGGCCGCGGGCCCGGCCGCGCTACACCCTGACCCCGAGCATGGTGTTCAAGGACGGCCAGCCGCTGATGGCGCTGGGCACGCCGGGCGGCGACAACCAGGATCAGACCATCCTGCAGGCGTTCCTCAACATCGTCGAGTTCTGGGATCGCTGGTATCCCAACGTCCACAGCGCGCTCGAGTGGCCGCGCTTCCAGACGCTGCACTTCCACGGCTCGTTCTGGCCGCACGACGCCGGCTTCAACAAGCTGAACCTGGAAGCGACGATCCCCGACGACGTCTTCAACGAACTGAAGGCGCGCGGCCACGACGTGAGCCGCATCCGCGCATTCGGGATGTCGGGCTGCGCCACCACGGTGATGATCGACCCGGCGACGAAGAGCCGCATCGCCGGCGCCGATCCGCGCCGCGACTGCTACGCCGTGGCCTACTGACCGCGAGGGCGGCCTCGATTCGAGCCGCCTCGAGTCACCGCCGGTCCGGTCGCGACAGCGCCCAGAACGCGGCCGCGGCCGCCAGGCCCAGTAACGCCATCACGCGGAACATCGCCGTATAGCCGATGGCAGCGACCAGCAGGCCAGCGGCGATCGGCCCAGATGCGTCGCCGATGTCGTAGATGGTGCCGAAGGCGCCGTGGGCGGCCCCGTAACGTGCACGGCGCGTGACGTCGGTAATGAAGGCGCTGGTTGCCGCTGACGTCGTGGCGACTCCGGCCGCATAGACCACGAGACATGCGGCCAGCGTCCAGCCGTCTCCGGCGAGTGGGAGCGCCCAGACCGTGGTGCCGCACAGCGAGAGTCCCGCGACGATGACGGCGCGGCGGCCCAAGGCGTCCGAAGCCGCACCGATGATCGGCCGCGTCGTCAGTGTCGTCAGGGTCTGCGCAGCGAACAGCCAGCCGATCTGCGGTGTCGTGAGTCCGATGGCGTCACGCGCGTAGAGCGGGAGGAACGCGTTCAGCGCGCCGTTCAAGACGAACTGGGACGCATGGGCGGCGCTCGTGACGAGCACCAGCCGGTCGCCGAGGACCTCGACAATCCCGTGTCGGAACGCCGGCCACCGAGCACCTGGCTGGTGCTGTTCACGGGGCTTGCTCAGGCCGGCCACGATGACCGGGGCGGCGAGTCCGATGACCCCGGCAGTGACGAACGTGAGATCGAACCGTCCGGTCGCGAGCAGATAGCCCGCCAGGAGCGGGCCCAGCGCCTGTCCGGCTCCCTGCGCCGTCGCATACGCGCCCAGCCACGCGCCGCGTCGCTCGGCCGGCGCCAGGTCGGACACGCTCGCCGACGCCACCGGGCCGAAGATGGCGGTGGCGTGTCCGTGGACGAATCTGACGGCGATCAGCCCTGCCAGAGACGACACCGCGAGGTAGGTGAACGGCATCAGCGCGAACACGAGTGCGCCCGCCAGCAGCAGCGGACGCCGTCCGAACACGTCGGACAGCGCCCCTGCTGGCAGCTTGACGACGACCCCTGTCAGGGTCGAAGCGGCGACGACAAAGCCAACCAGTGATGGACCGGCGCCGAGGTCTTCGGCGAACAGCGGCAGCAGCGGCGAGCGACAGAGGGCGTAGCTGCAATAGGCGAAGAAGGCGGCGGCGCACAACCGCGTGAGTTCGCCTGAGTCACGTGGCATGGGCAGATCATCGTGAGCGGCGGCGACTCGAGGCCGGTGCGGGGCGGGCCTGCGACGCCGGGGGCCGCGGCTTGGCGACCTGTCGCGGTCCGGACGGGCAGGCGGTCTGAGCAAAGGCGCGATACAGCGACTCGAAAAGAGTGATGCCTCGTGTCAGCAGGCGATCGTCCGCGGCCGTCGCCAGCTGCGGGCCGTCAATCAGCATACCGCCGGTGCCGGCGGGCGCCCCGAAGCGGCCATCCTTCAGGTCGAGGTCGTCGACGATCGTGACGATTCGTTCCACAGTGGCGGCATCTTCTTGAGCATGTAACAATAGTTTCATAGTATATTCACATTGTTACGTGGCAACAGTCCAGCCGCCGGCCCGACCATTCGGACGGCCGGGGCGAGGGTGTGCGGGTAGGCGGGTGGAGGCAGTAGTGAAGCGATCTCTCGCGATGGCGGCGGTGGCCGCGTGCACGTCTTGGTGGCTGCTCGGCGGGGCGGCGCCGACCCGCCAGGCAATCCCCGGATCCGCGTAAGCAGCCAGGTGCCGCGGTGCATGTCTTCGCGCCGGAGCAGCACGATCTCTACGACGGGCACTTCGTCATGTCGGCCAACCGCGTGTACATGGTCGGTGGCCTGAACGATGCCGAAGGGTGGGATCACCTGGACAACGAGGCCAAGAACGTCCGGCCCGTGACCGGCAGCGCCGAGATTGACGTCGACGAGATCAAGAACACCGGGACGTTCGAGGCCAAGCTTCGGATTCCAGACGGTGACCTGGTGCTCACCATGGACCGATGGAACGAGTTCAGCCCGTGCCAGAACGGAGGTATCGTCGCCTACATTCACGAGCACGGCACCGATTCGGGTTGCGGCGACAACAACTGGCCGAAGACCGTCGGGTTCCTTGCAGGCTGGGGCTACGGGCATTCCACGTTGAATGGCAAGCCGCTGCATCAGGACTACGAGATGCACTTCATGGTTACGCAGGGGTTGCGCGACCGGAAGACCGTGCGCGTGAACTACCCCTTGGCTGGCAAGAAGCTGCCGGGTGGCGAAACCAACCCCGCCACGCAGCAGATTGACTTCTATATCCGCAGCCCGCAGCAGAATCCAAGGAACAAGCCGGCGCGACAAGTGTTCCTGCACTTCTTCGGTATGGAAATCACCTGGAAGTAATCCCGTGCCACAGGGCCACCCATGATCCCAATCGTCGGTACTGGCGCTTTCAGTGTTCGCCTCGTTCGATCAGGCTCAGGGAGCCAGTGTCTCGCCGATGGTTGTGTTCGTGTGCGAACACGGTGCCGCCAAGAGCCTGATTGCGACCGCGTATTTCAACAAGCTCGCGGCTGAGCGTGGCCTTGTGGCTCGTGCCACGTTCCGCGGCGTGGACCCGCAGGATGCGTTGTCGGTCCGGGCCGTGGCCGGCCTGAGGGAGGACGGGCTCCCGATTCCCGACGGTCGGCCCACCACTATCACGGCCTCTGACGTGACGGCGGCCAGGCGCGTGTTTGCCATCGGCTGCGCTCTGCCAGCCAGTGCCACGCAGTCCGGGAAGGCCACGTCCTGGGACGACGTGCCCGACGATCAGGGTTACGGGCCGATGCGGGACGCCATCGTCCGTCATGTCCGGGCCTTGATCGACACACTACGTTGAGCCAGGGAGGCGCCCGGGTACGTAGGCCGGCGTCAACACCACGGTTCAGACCTTGCCCCTGTCCTGACTTCAGTGACACATCCCCGGGTCCCACCGCTCGCTGTTGTGCTCCTCGGTCACGCGCTCCTGGCGCAGGCGCAGGTAGTCCAGGCTCCCGAACTTCGGGCTGGCGCGCTTGAGCCTTCGCACAGCATCGACGGCCGCCTCGACGAGCCCGCCTGGGCGACGGCCGCGACCATCGATGCATTCACGCAGGCGGATCCCCGCGAAGGAGCGCCTGCGTCAGCGCGGACGACGGTGCGCGTGCTGGCCGGTCCCACGGCGCTGGTCATTGGCATCGACTGCGACCAGCCCGCTGGCGTCGGTGTCGTCAGCTTCAACGTGCGACGCGACGCCGCGCTCACACAGGAGGACCACGTGCGGGTGGTCCTCGGTCCCTTCATGGACGGGCGCTCGGGCTATGTCTTCGCGCTGAACCCCAGCGGTGCGCGTTACGACGGCATCGTCAATCCCGGTGGCGAGTCCGACAACGCCGAGTGGGACGGGATCTGGGACGCCGCCACAGTGAGTCGAACGGATGGCTGGAGTGCGGAGGTGTGGATTCCGTTTCTCACCCTGAGCTTCAACCCGGACCTCCGCGCATGGCATTTCAACGTCCAGAGGCGCATCCAGGGACTGCTCGAGACGGACCGGTGGGCGTCGGCGGCGCGCCAGTACCAAGTCACCCAGACGAGCCGGGCGGGACTGCTGACCAACCTGCCCGTCATCGACCTGGGCCGGGGGGTGAGCGTCAGGCCGGCAGTGCGGGCCGGCGCTGGTGTTCCAGCACCATCGGCCCAGGTCGATGGCGACTTCCGAGGAAGCCTTGACGTCACGAAGCGACTCGGGGCGAACGTGCTCGCTTCAGCGACCGTCAACACCGACTTCGCCGAAACCGAGGTCGATACCCGGCGCACGAATCTGACACGGTTCCCGCTGTTCTTTCCCGAGAAGCGGACGTTCTTCCTCGAAGGCGACGACATCTTCGCCTTCGGGCTGGGCCTTGATCAGGACGTGTTGCCGTACTTCAGCCGGCGCATTGGCCTCGTCGCCGGGTCGGAGGTGCCAATTCTTGCGGGCGGCAAGGTGAATGGTCGTATTGGAAACACCAACGTCGGCGCACTGATCGTCGGAACGAACGACCGCACGGGGGTGGTTGACGACGAGGCGGTCATGGCCGTGGCGCGCGTGAAGCAGAACATCTGGCGCGAGTCGTGGGTGGGCGCGATCGGGACCGTCGGGGACCCGCTGGGAGGGACAGGCCGTTGGCTCGCCGGCGGAGATTTCACCTACGCGACGTCTCGCCTTCGTGGCGACAAGAACTTCCTGGTCGGCGTGTGGGGCCTGGCCACGGACGAAGAGGCCGGCGACGACGCCAGCGCCTATGGCATCAAGGTCGACTACCCGAACGACAAATGGGACATCGCGCTGAACTACAAGCGCATCGGGCGGGACTTTCGCCCGGCCATCGGGTTCGTGCCCCGGCCCGCCGTGCAACTCTTCAACCTCGGCATCGACAACCGGACGCGGATCACGCGCGGTCCGTTTCAGCAGCTGGTGCACGAGTTCCGGCCCTTCGTAGCCACGGACCTCGCCGGCCGATGGGAGAGCTACCGGGTCTTCTTCGCGCCGATCAACTGGCGGTTTCGCAGCGGCGACCGCTTCGAGGTCAACGTGAACCCTGTTGGTGAACGGCTCGTGGCCCCGTTCGAGGTGTCGGAAGGCGTTGTGGTCGCCCCAGGGCGCTATCACTGGAAGCAGTACCGCTTGGAGGTCGGGACTGCGCAGAAGCGGCGGCTCTACACGCAGGTCACGTGGTGGTTCGGAGGGTTCTACGACGGCTCAATCGACCAGATCGTGTGGACCGGCGCCTGGAACCCGAGCGCGCTCTTCACGGTCGAATTCACGGGTGAGCGGAACATGGGCCGACTCCCGTCGGGAGACTTCGACCAGACACTCATCGGCAACCGCATCCGACTCAACGTGTCCCCCGACTTGTCGGTCTCCAGCTACGTGCAGTACGACACGATCACAGACTCCGTCGGGGTGAACACTCGCCTGCGGTGGACATTCAGGCCCGAAGCCGACCTGTTTGTCGTCTACAACCACAACATCCGTTCGGTCGTCGATCGGTGGCAGCTCGACTCGAACCAACTGGTGATGAAGGTGCAGTATGCCTGGCGGCGGTAGGTCCATGGCCCCGGGGCTGAGTTGACCGGGATGCGCGTTGCCCGTAGACTGCCGGCAGTGCATCGCGTGCTGGCAGTGCTGGTCGCCGTCGCCATGCTGTCGATCTCAGGGTCGGCCGCATGGCAGCACGTCCACGCGTACGTCGATCACGATCACCCCGACCACCAGCACGGCCCCGCGTCGCACGGGCATTCCGCGGTGCCGCATTCACATCTGCCGGACTCGCACGCGCCCGACGCGTCCGCGCCGGAAGGTGCGGCGCGGCTCGAAGGCTGTGACCCCGGTGCGCATGCCGTGTCCGTGGCCTTCACCTACGTGGCGCCTCACCCCGACCACGTGCCCCTTCCGGTCATGTTCGAGAGGATCATCGCGTCGCCGCCGCAGCAGCAGGCGTGGCGCCCTGTCGCCCGGTCCGACGTTCGGGCCCATAGTCCGCCTCGCCTGACCGACGCCCCGCTCCGCGCCCCGCCCGCCTAAGACCCGCCTGCACGTGCGCGCGACCGTCCGCGCGCCTCCCGTTCGTTCTCCAAACCATCGTTTTTCTCACATCCGTTGAGGGTGCCATGCCTGTTGGCCACGGCGTCGCCCGTCGTCGAGCACGACGCGCCATCGTTTTCTGCGCGCTGACTTGCGTCTCGGTGGTCGCGTCCGCGCTGCCACTGCGTGCGCAGGAACCGGTGCCGAAGCGGCCGCTCGGCAGCGGTCTGCCGGTCTACATGCCGGCACCGGGGGACACCGCGCGTCGCGAGCCCGCGATGGAGAACCCAGTCGGTACGCTCGCGCTCGCCGACGCGCTGGCGCTGGCCCTGTTCCAGAATCCCACCCTCGCGGTGTTCGGCTGGGAAGTGCGGGCGCGCGAGGCCCGCGCCCTCCAGGCGGCCCGCCGGCGCAATCCAGAGGCGACCGCGCTGTTGGAAGACTACGGCGCCAGACGATTCGCCGACGGCGGTGTGAACGAGCCGGTGCAGCCGCAAAGCACTATCCAGCTCAGTCAGGCGATCGAACTCGGCGGCAAACGCGCTGCACGCGCGCACCTTGCGACGCTCAATCGCGATCTGGCGGCGTGGGACTACGAGACCGCCCGCATCGAGGTGCTCACCGAGGTCTCGCGTGCGTTCACAGACGTGCTGGCCGCGCAAGCCATGGTGGCGCAAGCAGAAGAGACCACCCGTCTCGTCGACGAGGTGCGGCAGAGCGTGGCGCAGCGGGTCGCCGCCGGGGACGTGTCGCCGATCGAAGAGACGCGCGCGGCCGTGGCGCTCGGTTCCACGCGCGTGGAGTTGGCCCGCGCCCGTCGCCAGCTCGAGGCGCGGCGGACGCGGCTGGCGCTGTTCTGGGGTAGCGCGCAGGCAACGTTCGCCAGTGTCGAGGGGGACCTGAGCAGCGTCGACGTGACGCTGCCGCCGCTCGACAGCATAGCCGGCCTGTTGCTGCAGAATCCTGAACTGGCGCGCTGGGCCACCGAGCACGCGCACCGCGAGGCGGCGGTCGAGGTGGAGCGATCGAAAGGCGTGCCCGACGTCGCGGTGACCGCGGGATACCGCCGCTACACCGGCGTCGACGCCAATGCGCTGGTCACGGGGGCGACGGTGTCGCTGCCGTTCTTCGACAAGAACCGCGACGGCGTTCGAGAAGCGCAGAGTCGGGCCGCCCGAGCGCGTGAAGAAGAGCGGGCGGCGCAGACCCGGGTTGGCGCCGCCCTGGCGGATGCCTACGCCACACTGGCCGGGACCTTCGACGAGGTCACACTGCTGCGCGCCGACGTGCTGCCGGGGGCCGAGCAGGCGTTCGAGGCGATCAGCGAGGGATATCGGCTGGGTCGCTTCGGTCTGGTCGACGTGCTCGAAGCGCAACGCACCCTCGTGGCCGCCGTGACCCAGCACGTGACCGCCCTGTCGAATTATCTCAAGGCCGTGGCCGGCATCGAGCGCCTGATTGGCGCGCCCCTGGCCGGCGCCGTGGCAACGAAGCCCTAGGAACCGACATCATGCAGACCAAGACATTCGCGATCGTTGGCGCCATCATCGCGCTCGCAGCGGTGCTGACCGTCGGCATCCTTCGTTCGGAGCCCGGGGGCACGGCACCTGCGGGCAACGAGAGCCCGGACCTGCTCGATTATCCCCGCGGCCCGCATGGTGCCCGGCTCCTGTCCGACGGCGCCTTGCGGCTCGAAATGACGATCTACGAGACCGGCGTGCCGCCGCACTTCCGGATCTATCCGTACCAGGGCAGCGGCGCACCGGTGTCGCCGCGCGAGGTCGATCTGGCCGTCGAACTACATCGCGTCGGTGGCCGCGTCGACCGCATGACATTCACGCCCGAGGCAGATTATCTGCGCGGCAACGGCGTCGTCGAGGAGCCGCATTCCTTCGACGTCAAGGTGACGGCCCGAAGAGCCGGGCGTCAGCACGCGTGGTCGTATGCACAGATCGAGGGCAAGGTTCAGCTGGGTGCCGATCAGGTGCGGAGCGCCGGCATCGAGATCCTGCACGTCGGCCCGCGCAGGATGCAGACCACACTGGAACTTCCTGCCGAGGTCAAGGCCGACGCCACTCAGGAGGCCCGCGTTGTTCCGCGCCTGGCGGGAGTGGTGCTCGAGGTGCGAAAGCAGGCAGGCGACGATGTGCAGCGCGGGGAGGTCATGGCGGTCATCAGCAGCCGTGAACTGGCCGACGCCAAAAGCGCCTACATCGAATCGTCGCACCATCGCGAGTTTACCCGCGTGGCGCTCGAGCGCGAAGAGAGTCTGTGGCAGAAGAAGATCTCCGCCGAACGCGACCTCCTGGCCGCGAGACGCGACGCCGAAGAGGCCGTGCTGGCGGAAAACGTGGCTGCGCAGAAGCTCGTGGCCCTCGGGCTGCCGGCCAGCAGTCTGAGCGCCATTGCTGCTCAGCCGCCTGAGAGCTTGTCTCGATTCGATATCCGGGCACCGCTGACCGGCTCCGTGATCGAGCGGGACGTGACCACGGGCGAGGCCGTCACCGCCGAGCAGTCCATCTTCACGGTGGCCGACTTCTCGTCGGTGTGGATCGAACTGTCGGTCTATGCGCGCGACCTCGGCGCGGTGCGCATCGGCCAGGACGCGACGGTCGTCTCCTCCGACCTCGGCAAGGAAGCCACTGGCAGGATCAACTACATCGGGCGGCTGGTCGGCGAGGCGACCCGTTCGGCGCCGGCCCGGCTGGTGCTGCGCAACCCCACCGGCGAGTGGCGCCCCGGCCTCTTCGTGACCGTGCGCCTCGTCCGCGAAGAGGTGGAGGTGCCGCTCGCGGTGTCGTCCGAAGCGATTCAGGCCTTTCGTGACTGGCAGGTCGTGTTCGTCAACTACGGCGACTGGTTCGAGGCGCGTCCCCTCGAGTTGGGACGCACCGACGGCCACTGGGTCGAGGTGCGCAGCGGGCTGAAGGCCGGCGATCGCTATGCGGCGCGCAACAGCTTTGCCGTGAAAGCCGAGATCGGCAAGCTCGGCGCCACGCACGACCACTGAGGCCGCGATGCTCGAACGAATTCTGCAGTTCTCGATCCGCCAGCGCTGGCTGGTCGTCATCGCCTCGATGGCGGTGGCCGCCTTCGGCCTCTACAACTACACGCGGCTGCCGATCGACGCCGTGCCCGACATCACGAACGTCCAGGTGCAGATCAACACCGAGGCGCCGGGCTACTCGCCGTTTGAATCAGAACAACGGGTCACCTACCTGGTGGAGACGGCGATGGCCGGCTTGCCCAGGCTCCAGGAGACCCGCTCCATCTCACGCTATGGACTGTCGCAGGTCACCGTCATCTTCGAAGATGGCACCGACATCTATTGGGCCCGCCAGCTCATCGCCGAGCGCATTCAGGAAGTGAAGAACCGGCTGCCCGAGGGACTCGAGCCCTCGATGGGACCGATCGCCACCGGCCTCGGCGAGATCTTCCTGTGGACCGTCGAGGCCCAGCCCGGCGCGACCAATGCCGACGGCGCGCCGTACTCGGAGATGGACCTGCGGACCATTCAGGATTGGATCGTGCGCCCGCAGGTGAAGACCGTGCCCGGTGTGGCGGATGTCAACACGATCGGCGGCTTCACCAAGCAGTTTCACATCACGCCCGACCCCGTGCGGCTGATGGCCTACGGGTTGACACTGCGCGACGTGGTGGAGTCGCTGGGCCGGAACAACACCAACGTCGGCGCCGGCTACATCGAAAAAGCCGGTGAGCAGTACCTGATTCGCGCTCCTGGCCAGGTGCAGAACATCGAGGAGATCCGGCAGATCGTCATTGGCGCCGCACGCGGCACCCCGGTGTTCCTCGGCAGCGTGGCCGAGGTCGCGCTGGGCAGCGAGCTGCGCACGGGTGCGGCGACCGAAGACGGCAGGGAAGTCGTGCTGGGCACGGTCTTCATGCTGATGGGCGAGAACAGCCGCGTCGTGGCCCAGCGGGTGGCTGCCCGCATGGAAGAGGTCAACCGCACCCTGCCCCCGGGCGTCGTGGCGCGCACGGTCTACGACCGCACCAAGCTCGTCGACGCCACCATCGAGACCGTCAGCAACAATCTCGCCCTCGGCGCGCTGCTCGTCATCGTCATCCTGTTCGTATTCCTGGGCAACATCCGCGCCGCGATCATCACGGCGTGTGTGATTCCGCTGTCGATGCTCATGACGATCACGGGGATGGTCGAAGGCGGGGTGAGTGGCAATCTACTCAGCCTCGGGGCCCTCGATTTCGGGATCATCATCGACGGCGCCGTCATCATCGTCGAGAACTGCATGCGCCGCCTTGCCGGGCGGCAGCGTCAGCTGGGCCGCGTGCTCACGCGGGCCGAGCGCTTCGAGACCGTGTTCGATGCCTCGAAGGAAGTACGCCGCGCCACCATGTTCGGCGAGCTGATCATCATGATCGTCTACCTGCCGATCCTCACCCTCACCGGCATCGAGGGCAAGATGTTCTACCCGATGGCGTTCACGGTGCTGGCCGCGCTGCTTGCCGCGATGATTCTGTCGGTCACGTTCGTGCCGGCGGCGGTGGCGCTGTTCGTGACCGGCCGGGTCGCCGAAAAGGAGAGCCCGGTCGTGCGCTGGGCCGAACGGCTGTACGAGCCGGCCCTGGCCGTCGCCCTTCGCAATCGCGCCGCCACGGTCGCCGTGGCCGGCGCGCTCATGGTCGTGACCGGCGCCATGGCGACCCGGCTCGGCAGCGAGTTCCTGCCCAGCCTGGACGAGGGCGACCTGCTCGTCCACGCCCTGCGAATTCCCGGGACCAGCCTGACCACTGCAATCGACATGCAGCACACGCTCGAACGCAAGTTCAAGACCTATCCGGAGGTCGACTACGTGTTCTCCAAGATCGGCACCGCCGAGATCGCGACCGATCCGATGCCGCCGAGCGTCGCCGACACCTACGTGATGTTGAAGCCGGAAAACCTATGGCCGACGCCCCGGCGCAGCAAGGCAGAGTTCGTGGCGCAGCTGCAGAAGGACCTGCCGCTCGTGCCCGGCAACAACTACGAGTTCATCCAGCCGATTCAGATGCGCTTCAACGAGCTCATTGCCGGCGTGCGCAGCGACATCGCCGTGAAGGTCTTCGGCGACGACATCGAGGTGCTGGCAGAAGTCGGCGATCGCATCGAGGCCGTGCTGGCGTCGGTGCCGGGTGCGGTGGATACGACGGTCGAACAGACCACCGGGCTGCCGATGCTGTCCATCCACCTCAACCGGCCGGAGATGGCACGGCTGGGCCTCAACGTGAGTGACGTGCAGGATGTCATCGACGTGGCCATTGGCGGCCGCACGGTGGGACAGGTGTTCGAAGGCGACCGGCGGTTCGACATCCTGGTCCGGCTCCCCCAGGCGCTTCGATCCGACATCGAGCAGATGAAGCGGATCCCGGTGCCATTGCCGGCGGCACGCGCCTACGTCCCGCTCGGTGCCGTCGCCGACTTCGACGTGGCGCCTGGCCCGAATCAGGTGAGCCGCGAGAACGGCAAACGCCGCGTGGTCGTGACCGCCAACGTCCGTGGCCGCGACATCGGGTCGTTCGTGGCCGAGGCCGAGGCCCGCATCCGCAACGACGTTGCCGTCCCGGCCGGTTACTGGACGGGGTGGGGCGGACAGTTCGAGCAGCTGATCTCGGCCCGCGACCGGCTGCTGGTGGTCGTGCCGGTGGCGCTGCTGCTCATCTTCGGGCTGCTCTTCGCCACGTTCGGATCGGCGCGTGACGCCTTGCTGGTCTTCACGGGTGTGCCGCTGGCATTGACCGGCGGCGTGCTGTTCCTGTGGGCCCGTGACATCCCGTTCTCGATCTCCGCGGCGGTCGGGTTCATCGCGCTGTCAGGGGTCGCCGTGCTGAACGGCCTGGTCATGATCACGTTCATCAACACACTCCGGCAGGAGGGCGCGTCTCTCGACCGGGCGGTGCACCACGGAGCCCTCGCACGGCTGCGCCCGGTGCTGATGACGGCGCTGGTGGCCTCGCTGGGCTTCCTGCCGATGATGCTGGCGACCGGTCGAGGCGCCGAGGTGCAGCGGCCGCTCGCCACGGTTGTGGTCGGCGGCATCCTGTCGTCCACGGCGTTGACGCTGCTGGTACTGCCGGTGCTGTATCGACTGTTCGCTCGTGACAGCCAACCGCAGGAACTGTGAAGTCGGCCATCTCAACCATTTGCGAGGGAGCACACTCATGACCCCGACGTCTCGTCGCGTTCCTGCTCTTCGGTTCGTCCTGGCCCTCACGGCTGTCCTGGCCCCAGTTGCCGTGTCGACTGGTTGTGGCGGTTCGACCGCTCCGGCGATCCCGGCGGCTCAGGCCGCGACCGATCCGACCGGCGACGCCAACAAGGAGCTCGTGAACCGCTACCTGCAGGCCGAGCACCGTGGGGACATCGCCGCGATGGGCGCGCTGATGACCGACGACTTCAAGCAGTACGGCCTCGGCGTGAACAGCGTGTCGACCAAGGCCGAGACCCTCGAGAGCATCCGCCATCACTGGGAAGAGTACAAGTACGGCGGCAAGCGCTACAGCCGCATCACCGCCGTCGCCGACTCGACCAGCGCGGATGGCGGTCGCGGCCGCCCGAAAGGCGACTGGGTCTATGAGTGGGGCGACCTGGCGATTGACTACCCGGCGACGCCTGACTACGGCGACGCCAAGATGGCCACGTTCCAGTTCCACGCCGTCTACGGCGTTCGCGACGGGAAGATTCACACCAGCACGATCTACTTCAATCATGAGGACATCGAACGTCAGCTCGGATTCAAGTACATTTCGCTGGCCGAGCAGCCGAAGGCGCTGGCCGCCGGCCTGACCCTCAAGTAGCTGCCGACCGCCCCTGCAAGGCCCTGCTCCTTGTCAACCATTCACCGGAAGGACCCAAGACCATGACCAGATCGTTCGCTCACATCTGTTTCGTCGCCGCAACCACCCTGTTCACGTCGTCGATCGCCTCGGCGCACATCACCATCGCCCCCATTCAGTCGATGGCCGGCGCTACAGAGAAGTACACGCTGCGCGTGCCCACCGAAGGCAAAGTGGCGACTGTCGCGGCCGAAGTCGACATCCCGGAAGGCAGATGTGCAGACGATTCCTGCTCGTGACCCTCGCCGCGCTCACCGTCGGGGTGGCGCCGGCGCTCGCACATGACGACTACCGGATCATCGGAACGATCGCCAGGGTGACGGCCACGACCCTGGACGTGAAACAGACGAAAGATGGGAAGACCATCGCCATGAAGATGGACTCGGCGACTCTGGTGACGCGCGACAAGAAGAGGGTGGAGCGCACCGAGCTGAGGACGGGGCTGAACGTCGTCGTCGACGCGCGGGGTGACAGCCTCGAGGAGTTGGCGGTGCTCGAGGTCAGGCTGGTGCCACCGCCGACGAGGCCCTGACCCGTGCAGCCTCCGATGACGCCCGTGCGGACGATTGGTCGGTGGAGTCGGCACCACGTCTGGAGCCGGACCTTCGTGCTGGCGACCCTCGTGTGTGTCGCGGCGCCCGTGACTGCCCGTGAACACCCCGGACACGGGTCCAAGGTAGTGATGGGCCCGCTCCGGGAAGTGACGCCTGAGGCGATCGTCGTCGAGGTACTCGACACGGGTGGCGGCGGCACGACCAGGGTCCGGGTGCAACTGCAGCCCGAGACCCGGTTCCGAATCGACAAAGAGCGGCTGACGTCGCTCGACGGCATGATCGGGCAGCGTGCAATCGTCTCGGTGGACTGGGAGGACGACGAACGTGGCGGACAGACCCTGAAAGCCACCGAGGTGAGGTTCACGCGACCTAAGAAGAAGTAGCCGTGGGCGAAGCGATGAGCCTGCCGTTCACCACGGACGCGTTCTTCGAGGTGTTCGCCCGCTACAACGCCGCGGTGTGGCCCGTCGTGGTCGCCCTGTGGATAGTGGCGGCGGGTGCGCTGGTGGCTGTCGTGCACGGGCCCGGCGAACGCTCCAGTCGATTCTTATCAGCGGTACTTGTGGTGCTCTGGGCGTGGGGCGGGCTCGTCTATCACGCCACCTACTTCACGAGCATCAATCCGGCGGCGTGGGGCTTCGCCGCGCTCTTCATCGGCGAGGCCGCGCTCCTGGTCTGGTATGGGGTGGTCCAGCGCCGGTTGGGCTTCGGGACGGCGACCGGCCTGGCGGGCGGGCTGGGTATCGGCCTCGCATCCTACGCGCTGGCGTATCCGGCACTGACCGTCCTGGCCGGCCACGACTACCCGGCCGCGCCGACGTTCGGCGTGCCGTGTCCGACGGGGATTCTCACTGCCGGACTCTTGCTCACAACGGCGAATCGCCCGCCCATTCCCGTGGTCGTCGTGCCCGTGCTGTGGGCGCTCGTCGGGGGCTCGGCGGCAGTGGTGCTCGGTGTCGCTGCCGACACGTGCTTCTGGCGTGCGCGGTGTTCCTCGTCGTCGACACTGGAATGAAGGCCCCAGGTCGCGCCTCATGACGGCGACCGAATCGGCCGTTGTCAGCGCGCCGAGCGCGGGACCATCGGCCGCCACGGCGCGGCCGCCGTCTTGACCCGCATCTCGCCGGCGTCGGTTTCGGTCCAGGCCAAAACGAGCTCGTCGCCATGGTGCGCCAGGCGCGGATAGCCGCTGGCCCGCGCGCCGGCGATCGCCGCGACGGCGACTGCCGGCGACGTACGGCCGGAGGGCTCGACCCGGCGCATCGCGAACGACGATCGCTCGGCGGCGAACTCGATCCAGGTGGCTGCCGCCGATCCGTCGGGGAGCAGCACCACGTCGACCCGGCCGAGCGCCGCCGCCTCGTCGAGCTGGATCGGCGCGCCGAAGGTGCGGCCGGCGTCGCTTGAGAACGCCACGTAGGCGTGGCCGACCTCGTTCTTGAGCGTGAACCAGCTCAGGACCACATCGCGGCCGCGGGCGCTCAGCATCGGCCCGTTGACGGGACAGGCGGCGATCTTCCAGCCGTCGTCGTGCACGGCCGCGGGCTCGCTCCACTGTCCCTGGACGAAGCGCGAGACGTAGATGTCGCGGACCTCGTCCTCGGTGCGGTTCCTGAAGGCGACGATCGGCCCGTCGCTGGTCATCGCCGCGGTGGTCGGGCAGCATTCGCACACCCGCAGATCGACCGGCAGGTCGCTGGTCTGCTTCCAGGCCGCGTCGAAGGCGCCGAAGCGGACGCTCATCGCGCCGCCGGATCCTTCGTGAGCGTCGTGGCCGGCGGCCGACGCCATGCCCCGGCCATCGAGCCAGATGAGGCCGAGCCCGGCGCCCGGCATCTGGAACAGCGATGCGAACCCATGTTCCGTCCTCGTGCCGTCGTGGTGCGGGGTGAACGACGGCGACCACGTCCGGCCGTCGTCCTTCGAATACGCCAGCCGCACGTCGTAGGCGTAGGTGTCGGCGCCGCTCTTCTGCAGCCAGTGCGCGGCCAGCGTGCCGTCGTCGAGCCGCAGCACCGAGGGCACGTCGGCCCAGTTGACGAACCAGTCGCTGCCCGACGCGGCCGTCCGGGCCGGCGTCCAGCCGGTCGCGGTCCGCTCGGCGAACTTCAGGGTCGCGACGGCCTCCGACCGTTCGATCCAGCTGAGCAGGATGCCGCGCGGCGAGACCGTCATCTGCGGCTGCGCGCTCCGATCACCGGCCGGCGAGGCGAGGGCGGCGATGGCCGGGCGCCAATCGGCCGCGGAGGTCGGGCGGGCGTCCTGCCGGGCGCTGACCACCGCCAGGCTGGCGAGGATCCCGAGCGAAAGGGCCGTGGCACGCGTGCTCATCGGCCGATGATAAGCGAAGGCGTGCCGGGGTGTAATGAAACCTCCGGCAGGGTCGCGGGGCAACGGGCATCGTGGGGGATCAGGCCCCCGGACGGCCGCACGAGCAGTCGAGACAGCCGTGATCCGCACACGTGCGCCAGGAGGCCGCCACCCGCGAGCGGAGCGCCAGCCGGTCGCGGACCACCCGCACGCCGGCGTTGCTCCCGGTCAGGCCATGCTGCGTCGTCGGGCTCCGCGGCGAGGCGCTGCAGCGCGCCGGTTCGATCACGACGGTCGTGCTCGACAAGACGGGCACCGTAGCCGAAGGCCGGCCCGCCGTCACCGACATCGTCGTCGGCGCCGACGCGGCCAGGAAAGCTGATTCTTCCGCGGCCAGGTGGGCTCAGGGCCGAGATACTCCGTAGCCGCAGGCGATGCTGCTCCCGGAACGGAAGAAATTCGTCCGGGACTCCACGGCCGACGGCTGGCGCCGTTCTTGCTCACTCCGATCAGAGACGTGATCGTGGTCAGGGCAACCATCCTGTCGGTCGTGTTGGCGCTCGCCGCCGGGCCGGGCGTCTCGTTGTGCTGCGGCGAATGGTTCGACGCCACCACGGCGGCAGCCAGTGATTGCCGTCACGACCCGGGCGGCAGCGGCCCCGAGGCTGGCCGGCACCTCGGGTGTCAGCCCGTCAGGCTCGGCGCCGTCGCAATGCTGAAAGAGGCCGAGCGCCGCATGGCCTCGGCCGACGGCCTCGTGGCGATTCCCGTCGCCTCCTTCCAGTTCGTGGCCGCGACCTCGCGCAGGCGTGCCGCTTACGGGGTGCCGCGCGCGGCCTGTGAGTCCCGACGCCCCCTCACCGCACCGCTCCGGATTCTGACTTCTCCTCGGCCGCAGACGGTCTCATCGGACCGTACCGGCGCGGCCCTCTCGGGGCACCACCCCCAACCCTGCCGCCCGGGCGTCACGCGCTCAGCGTGACGCCACCGCGGGCCTCAGGCATCTCGCATGTCCGGGAGTGAAGGAGGAGATTGTCATGTCCGTTGTCAGATGGCGCGCGGCCGCGCTGGGGCTGTGGCTGGCTGTGCTGCCCGTGCGCGCAGTCGCGCAGCCACCCGGGGAATGGCCAGACCCGCTCACCCTGAGCGACGTCGTTCGCCTGGCGGGTGAGCGCCGGGACGAGATCGAGGCGGCCCGGGCGCGGACCCGGGCGGGCGAAGCCCGACCCGACATCGTCTCCGCACTCGAAGACCCCATGATCTCGCCGTCGCTGGATCACCTGCCCTTCATGCTGGAAGGCGCGGACGTCAGCGTCACCATCGAGCAGCGGATTCCCTTGTCGGGCATCCGGAGACACCGTCGCGCCTCGGCCCTGGCGGACGTGGACCGGCTGCGCGCCGACGCGCGGCGGACCGTCCTCGACGTCGGCGTGCAAGCCGCCAACGCGTTCCTGATGCTCCAGGAGCGCCGGCGGACGACCGGCGCTCGTCGACGAGCAACTGACCTTCGCCCGCGACGTCGTCACCGCCGCGAACGCACGATACGCCAGCGGCACGGCGCCGCAGTCGGATGTGCTGCGCGCGGAGGTCGAGGTGGCCCGGCTCGAAGCCCTGGCGCGCGCGCTCGTCAGCGAGGTGCGCGGCGCCGAAGCCATGCTCAACACGACCCTCGCGCTCGACGCCGACCAGCCCGTCCCGCCACTGGCGCCGCTCGTGCTCGCCGAACCCGTGCCCGCGTGGGCCGGAATCAAGGCGGCGCTGACCGAGCGCCCGGAACTCGTCGCCGTGAGGGCGGAGATCGCGCGGGCAGACGCCGACGTGCAGGTGATGCGCGACATGTACCGGCCGATGGCGACGATCCGCACAGGGCCGTCCTACACGATGGCGGACGGCAAGGGCTGGATGGCCATGGTCGGTGTCAGTCTGCCGATCTGGCGCGGCAAACTGCGCGCCGGCGTCGCCGAAGCGCAGGCGATGCGTGCCATGTCCGAGGCCGAGTTGCGCGCCATGACGCGCATGATCGAGGGCGACGCGGCCGTGGCGGTCAACCAAGTGCACGCCGCCCGCGATCGTCAGGCCGCGATCCGCACCGACGTCCTGCCCCGGGCGCGGATGGCCATCGAACCCGCCGTGGCCGGCTACACGTCCGGTCAACTGCCGCTCGTCAGCGTCATTGAAGCCGTGCAGGCGCTCTGGCTGGTCCAAGCAGACCTGATCGCGGCCGACATCGAGCTTGGCCTCGCCTGGGCGCGTCTTGGACGCGCCGTGGGCTCGTATGAAGGGATCCTTCGATGACCTCCACGTCCAGACTGGGCCGCGTCGTTGCGCCGCTCGTGACCGCAGTCACGACCACCGCTCTGCTCAGCGGCGCCCTGTGGATTCAGCACGCCCGCGGCGGGTGGCCCTTCGCACCGCGCGACCAGGCGGTGGTACCCGCGGCGGCACCCGTGGCGGGCTCGCAGGACATGGCCGGCATGGGTGCCAGCGCGATGCCCGACCGCGTGCCGGTGGACGTCACTCCGTCGATGCTGCAGGCGCTGGGTGTGCGGATTGAGGAGGTCGGGCGAGAGTCGTTGACCCAGACCATCCAGGCCGTGGCGACCGTCGCGCCGGACGAAGCGCGCATCTCCCACGCCCACACGCGGGTCAGTGGGTGGGTGGAGCAGCTCGACGTCAACACGACCGGCGAAATGGTGCGCGCCGGCCAGCCGCTCGCCCGCATCTTCTCGCAGGAGTTGCTGTCGTCGCAGACCGAGTACCTGGCAGCTCGTCGCGCCACCGCCGCATCGGGCATCGCGAGCGCGGTCATCGCCAGTGGGCGCACCCGTCTCACCGTGCTCGGCATGTCGCCAGAGGAGATCACGGAGATCGAACAGACGGGCGAGCCCAAGCGGCTGGTGACCCTGGTGGCCCCGCGCAGTGGCGTGGTCGTGAACCGCGGGATCAGCGTGGGGACGGCCGTGGATCCGTCCACGCCGCTTCTCACGATTGCGGATCTGTCGCGCGTCTGGGTCTTGGCCGAAGTCCCGGAGGCGGGGATGGCGGCCATCCGGCTCGGCAGCACCGCCCGTCTGGAGTTCCCCGCCTCTGGCCGTGGCCCGTTTGCGGCTCGCGTGGACTTCCTGTACCCGACGCTCACCGAGCGCACGCGGACGCTTCGGGTGCGATTCTCGGTCGGCAATCCCAGAGGCACGCTGCGACCGGGCCTCTACGGCAACGCGATCTTCGAACTGCCGGGGGCCACGACGCTCACGGTGCCGCGCGACGCCGTGGTCGACACCGGACGCCAACAGCACGTGTTCGTCTCGACGGGCGACCGGTTCGAGCCCCGCCCGGTCACCCTCGGCGTGCAACTGGCCGATCGCATCGAGATTCTCTCCGGGCTGACCGCGGGCGAGCGCATCGTCTCCGCCGGCGTGTTCCTGCTCGACTCCGAGAGCCGGTTGCGTGCCACGGGCGGCATGGGCGGACACGCCCACGGTGCGTCCCCGACCCCTCAGGACGCCGCCGCACCGCCCGAGGCCCGCCCGGCCACTCCGCCGCCCGACGCGCATGCCGGGCACCGGGAGTAACCGCCATGGTCGAACGTCTCATCGAATTGTCGGCCAAGCACAAGTGGATCGTGTTCGGCATCGTGCTGGTGCTCACCGCGTGGGCGGTGGATTCTGTCCGGAAGACGCCGCTTGATGCGCTGCCCGACATCTCCGACCCGCAGGTCATCGTCTACACCGAGTGGATGGGGCGCAGTCCGGATCTGGTGGAGGACCAGATCACCTACCCGCTCGTCCGCACGCTGCAGAGCACGCCTGGCGTCGTGACCGTGCGTGGCTACTCGATGTTCGGCATGAGCTTCACCTACGCGCTGTTCAACGAGGGCACCGACATCTACTGGGCCCGTACCCGGGTGCTCGAGCAGCTGGGCCGCGTGCAGCAGCTGCTGCCTCCAGACGTGACACCCACACTGGGTCCGGACGCCAGCGGCGTGGGCTGGGTCTATCAATACGTGTTGAAGGACGACACCGGACGGATGGACTTGGCCGAGCTCCGCGCCTTCCAGGACTTCACGGTGCGTCCGGCGTTGCAGGCGGTGGCCGGCGTTGCGGAGGTGGCCTCGCTCGGCGGGTTCCAGCGCCAATATCAGATCCTCCTCGACCCCGACCGCCTCGTCGGGTTCGGTCTCACGCTCGGGGATGTCACCAGGTCCGTGCGTGACGCGAATGCCGAAGTCGGGGCCCGCGTTCTCGAACTGGCCGGCCGCGAGTACGTGCTGCGCGGACGGGGCTACGTGAAGAACCTGGCCGATCTCGAGCAGAGCGTTGTCGCGGTGGGGCCGGGCGGCATCCCGATCCGGCTCGGCGACATCGCCCGCGTGCAGTTCGGGCCGGACATCCGTCGCGGCGCCGCCGACTACAACGGCACCGGCGAGACGGTGGGCGGCATCATCGTGATGCGCCTCGGGTCGAACGCACTGGAGGTGATCCGGGCCATCGAGGCGCAGATCACGACGCTCAGGTTGCCGGAGGGTGTGCGGCTCATCCCCACCTACGACCGTTCGGAGCTGATCGTGGGCGCGGTCGCCACGCTGACGAACACGCTGATGCAGCAGGCGGTGATCGTCACGATCATCTGCCTCGTCTTCCTGTTCCATGCCCGTTCGGCCCTGGTCGTGATGATCGTGCTGCCGCTGTCGGTGCTGATGTCGTTCATCGGCATCCGCTACCTCGGCCTGACCTCGAACATCATGTCGCTCGGCGGCATCGCGATCGCGATCGGCGAACTGGCCGATGCCGTCATCGTGCTGATCGAGAACGCCCATGTGCGGCTCGCCGCGGCGCCGAAAGACAGCGATCGCCAGCGCGTCATCGTCGATGCGTGCAAGGAAGTGGGCCGGCCGATCTTCTTCTCGCTGCTGCTCATCACGATCAGCTTCCTGCCGATCTTCACGCTAGCGGGGCAGGCCGGGCGACTGTTCACGCCGCTCGCCTACACCAAGACCTTTGCCATGTTCGCGGCCGCGATCCTGTCGATCACGCTGGCGCCGCCGTTGATGGTGGTGCTGCTGCGGGGCCGCTTCCGCACCGAGGCGACGAACCCGGTCAGCCGGCTGCTCGGGGCCGTCTACCGGCCGATCGCCGTGCTCGTCGTGCGCTTCCGGTTCCTCGTCGTCGCGGCCGCCATCGTGCTCATGGTGGCCACGGTGCCGGTGTTCCAGCGCCTGGGATCGGAGTTCATGCCGCCGCTCGACGAGGGTTCCCTGCTGGTCATGCCCACGACGTTCCCGGGCATCGCCATCGAAGAGGCGCGCCGGGCGCTGGTCGCGCAGGACCGCATCATCATGGGCTTTCCCGAGGTCCAGTCCGTGCATGGCAAGGCCGGGCGGGCCGAGACCGCGACCGATCCGGCGCAGCTCGACATGATCGAGTCGGTGATTGCGCTCAAGCCGCGCGACGAGTGGCCGACGCGCTACACGGCGCGCTGGTACAGCCCGTACGCGCCGGACTGGGCCAAGCGGGCGGTGCTGCGACGGGTCTGGCCAGAGCAGGCGTCGCGCACTCTGGCGCAGCTCGCCCGGGATCTGGACGGCGCGTTGCAGATGCCTGGCTACCAGATGGCCATCGCCCCCCCGATTCGGACCCGCATCGATATGCTGACGACCGGGGTGCGGACGCCCGTGGGCATCAAGGTGTTCGGCGACGATCTGACGGAGATCGAGCGCCTCAGCGTCAGCCTGGAAGGCATGCTCCGCCAGGTGCCGGGGACGCGGAGCACGTTCGCCGAGCGCCAGACGGGCCGCGAGTACGTCGACATCGCGCCGAATCGCGACGCGATTGCCCGCTACGGCCTGACCGTCCGCGACGTGCAGGACGTGGTCGAGGCCGCCATTGGCGGCATGCCGGTGTCGACTGCCATCGCCGGGCGGGCGCGGTTCTCCATCAACATCCGACTGGCGGCCGACTATCGCGCCGATCCGCAGGCCCTGCGCGCGTTGCTCGTGCCGGTGCGGTCCATGGGCAGCCTCAGCAACGCGGGAGACGGGACCAACACGGGCGCCGGGGTCGGCGCGTCCACGGCAATGGGAGGGGCCTCAGGCGCGAGCCCATCGGCCAGCGACATGGGCATGGGCGGCGGCAGGGCACAGGCGGCAGGCGCGTCGTCCGCCCTGTCGGCGGGCCTCCCGCAGCCGCCGATGACGGGGAGCGCCCAGGCGGGTCCCGATCTCCTCGAGCAATGGCGGCAGCCTGGGGCCTCGGTGCCGCTCGGGCAGCTCGCCGAGGTCCGCGTTACCAGCGGTCCTCCGATGATCAAGGACGAAAACGGCGTGCTCGTCGGCTACGTCTACGCCGACATCGATCAGACCCAGCGTGACCTCGGGGGCTGGGTGGACGATGCCAAAGCGGTCGTGGCGTCGCAACTCGTGCTCCCCGCCGGCTACCGGCTGCAGTGGACCGGCCAGTACCGAGTTCCTCGAGGAAATGGAGGCGCGGCTGCAGTATGTCATCCCGCTCACGCTCGTCCTCGTCGTCGCGCTGCTCTACATGGCGATGCAGGGATGGCCGCAGACCTTCATCGTGTTGTCGAGCCTGCCCTTTGCCGTCGCCGGCAGCGTCTGGCTGCTGGCGTACATGCACTACAACCTGTCCACGGCCGTGTGGGTCGGGCTCATCGCGGTAGCGGGTGTCGCCGCTGAGACGGGCATTGTCATGGTCGTCTACCTGGACGAGGCCTTTGCGCGCTACATGCAGGAGGGACGCATCCAGGTGCCGGCCGATGTCGATGCCGCCGTTGTCGAAGGCGCCTCCGCCCGAGTGCGACCGCTGCTGATGACGGTTGCCACGACCGTGCTCGGCCTCCTGCCCCTGCTGTGGGAAGGCGGCGTCGGCGCCGATGTGTCGGCGCGCACGGCGGCTCCGGTGGTGGGCGGGTTGTGGTCGTGCATGCTCCTGACCCTGCTCGTGCTGCCGGCCGGCTATGCGATGTGGCGCCGGGGTCAGGTGCGGAGGGCGAATGGCGCGCGCCCCGCCCTCGCCGCAACGACGCTCGTAGCCGAACCAGAGCCATCGTCATGACTCGACTGAAGCTCACTGAACCGACCTCGGTTGTCGGCGTGCTGGTGCTGGGGCTGGGCCTTGGGGCGCTGCTCTCGCGATGGGGTGGCCCCACCGCAAGACCGATCACCATTGTCGGCGTGCCCGTACACGCGGTCGGGATGTGGGACGAGCATCGCCGCGAAGCGACCGGCGGCGCGAAGAGCCCCGCATGGGTGGTGGCGCTGTACGTATTGCGCTGGCGCCTGCTGGCCGCACTGCTGGGAGTGCTGCTGTTCGGGATCCGCTGACAAGAGCTGTCATGCAGGAGGCGTTACGGATCTTCGCGCTGGCGTTCCCTCTCAACTGGTTGTGGGAGGCGACGCACGCCTCTTCGTACGTGGAGACCACGGGGCCGTTTCCGCACCGCCTGCGACACTGCCTGCCGATGGCCGGGACCGACGCCGTCTGGACGCTGGCGCTGTGGGCCATCGGGAAAGGTGCGATCCGACGCCGAGAGGCGGCATGGCGCTTCACTGCCATGGCCGCGCTTGGTGCGGTCAGCGCCGTAGTGGCGGAACGCATGGCGCTATCCAGTGGGAGATGGAGCGACAACGCGCTCATGCCCAGACTACCGATCCGTGGTGTCGAATTCTGGCCCGTGGCGCAGCTGACGATTCTGCCCGTTCTCACCGTGTGACTGGCTGGCGCACGGCCGACGCACCAGTCGAAGGGATACTCCTCGTCGCCTCGCAAGACCTATCGGGCCGCCCCCCCCCACAGCCGGCAGTGTCGTCGCCGTCATGACCACCGGCGGCCCGGCTTGGTTCGTCGAGCGCGACCGGTGCCTCTACTGCCCGAATGACGGAGCCCCTCACGCGCGTTGGCCGGGTTGCGGCCTCCCGTGGAACGTGCACCGAGCACGGTTGTGTCGACTGCTCGTGTGGAGGGCTCTGAGAGAACCGTGTCTGTAATGAAACAGCGGCGGCTGCGTGAAGGAGAGTAGAAGGAGGTTGCAGATGAAAGATCCGGTGTGCGGCATGAAAGTGGACCCGGCCGAGGCCGCGGGGACGAGACAGTACCAGGGGCAGACCTACTACTTCTGCTCGAAGGGCTGCAAGGCGAAGTTCGACAGGCGTCCCGAGGCCCACCTGACTCCCCAGGCAACGCCGGCGCCTCAGTCGAGTGGCGACACCCGCGAGTACACCTGCCCGATGGATCCGGAGGTCCGCCAGATTGGTCCCGGCCCATGCCCGAAGTGCGGCATGGCGCTCGAGCCCGTGTCGGCCGCGCCGCTGACGAAGACCGAGTGGACCTGTCCGATGCACCCGAGATCGTTCGCGACCAGCCGGGTTCATGCCCGATCTGCGGCATGGCCCTGGAGCCTCGGGTCGCGACGCTCGACGAACAGAATCCCGAGCTCGACGACATGACGCGCCGGTTCTGGTGGTCTCTTGGCGTGACGGTGCCGATTCTGGCGTTCATGGTGTCGGAGTTCCTGCCCGGCCAGCCACTGCAGCACGCGCTGCCGCCGGCGGCGATGACCTGGTCGCAGTTCCTGCTGGCGACTCCGGTGGTGCTGTGGGGCGGCTGGCCGTTCTTCGTGCGCGGCTGGGCGTCGGTGGTGAACCGCCACCTGAACATGTTCACGCTGATCGCCCTGGGCGTGGGCGCGGCGTTCGCCTTCAGCGTGGTCGCGACACTCGCTCCCGGGCTCTTCCCGGCGTCGTTCCGCACGCATGGCGACCAGATAGGTGTCTACTTCGAGCCGGCAGCCGTCATCGTCGTGCTCGTCCTCCTGGGCCAGGTGCTGGAGCTGCGCGCCAGAAGCCGCACCAGTTCGGCCATCAAGAAGCTGTTGGGCCTGACGCCGACGACCGCGAGGCGCATCGATGCCTCCGGTGCCGAGCAGGACGTGCCGCTCGAGCACGTGCACGTCGGCGACCGCCTGCGCGTCCGCCCCGGCGAACGCGTGCCCGTGGACGGCGTCGTCGTCGAGGGCATGACCACGGTCGACGAGTCGATGGTGACCGGCGAGCCGATTCCGGTGGAGAAGACGGCGACGAGCAAGGTGACGGGCGGCACTGTCAACGGCACCGGCACGTTCGTGATGGAGGCGCAGCGCGTCGGCAGCGATACGCTGCTCGCGCAAATTGTGCGGCTGGTTGGCGAAGCGCAGCGGTCACGGGCGCCGATTCAACGGCTGGCGGACACCGTCTCCGGCTGGTTCGTGCCGATCGTCATCCTGGTGGCGGTGGTCACGTTCGGCGTCTGGGCCGTGTGGGGCCCCGAGCCGCGACTGGCGCACGCCCTCGTCAACGCGGTGGCCGTGCTGATCATCGCCTGCCCGTGCGCGCTCGGCCTGGCCACGCCGATGTCGATCATGGTGGGCACGGGCCGCGGCGCGGAGATCGGCGTGCTGCTCCGCCATGCCGAGGCACTCGAAGTGATGGAGAAGATCGACACGGTGGTCGTGGACAAGACCGGGACCCTGACCCAAGGCAGGCCCGCACTCACGACCGTCATCCCTGCGGCGCCGATCGACGAGGCTACGCTGTTGCGGCTGGTCGCGAGTCTCGAGAAGGTGAGCGAGCATCCGTTGGCGGAGGCCATCGTGCGCGGCGCCGACGAGCGGGCGGTGCCGACCGATCCGGTCACCGGTTTCCGATCCGTGACGGGAAAGGGCGTGGTCGGCACTGTGGATGGCCGCCTCGTCGCGGGTGGCAACACGGCGATGCTGACCGAGATGGGCGCGACGGTGACCGCGACGGATCGCGTGGATGTGCTGCGGCGCAACGGCGAGACGGTGATGTTCGTGGCGGTCGATGGCGCCTATGCGGGCTTGGTGGGCGTGGCGGACCGCGTCAAGGCCACGACCGTGGAGGCCATCAAGGCGCTGCACGACGAAGGGCTGCGGATCGTGATGTTGACCGGCGATAGCCGCGTGACCGCCGAGGCGGTCGCCCGCTCCGTGGGAATCGACGTCGTGGAGGCGGAGGTGCTCCCCGAGCAGAAAGCGGCCGTCGTCAAGCGCCTGCAGGCCGAAGGCCGCAGGGTGGCCATGGCGGGAGACGGTATCAACGATGCACCCGCGCTGGCGCAGGCGGACGTCGGTATCGCCATGGGCACGGGCACCGACGTGGCGATGGAGAGTGCCGGGGTCACCCTTGTGCAGGGCGACCTCCGCGGGCTCGTGCGGGCCCGCCGGTTGAGCCGGGCGACGATGCGCAACATCCGCCAGAATCTGTTCTTCGCCTTCATCTACAACGTGCTTGGCGTCCCGGTGGCGGCCGGCATCCTGTATCCGGCCTTCGGGCTGCTGCTGAGCCCCATGATTGCCGGCGCCGCCATGACGTTCAGCTCGGTGTCGGTGATCGGCAATGCCCTGCGGCTGCGGCGAGCGGCACTGTGAGCGCCGGAGGGTATACTCGAACCGTGGGTGCGATTTCCAGGCCGCTGGCCGGCGTCGTGATGGCGCTGGCGCTGTCGGGCACGCCGGCGCTGCTGGCGGCGTGCGCGCTGCTGTGCGTGCCGTCGTCGACCCACGTGGCCACCGCCGCGGCGGTGTCACCACACGCGGCGTGCTGCCTGCCGCAGCGCGAGGCGCCGCCCCCCGGCCATGCGCACCACGGCGCACACGACGGCGCCGTCGCCTCGAGCCCGACCGGCGTTCCCGAGCACGCGCCGCAGATGGCCGGCGTCGAGGCGTCGTGCTGCCCCGACGCTCAGACGGTGAGCATCGCGGCAACGGCGTCGGGCCGCGCGGATGGCGGCCTCCTCGCCGCGTCGCCGGCCGTGGCCGTCGCAGTGTTGGCGGAGCGTCTGCCGACGGGCAGCGCGCGCGCCGGGACGCTGCACCCTCCGCTCCGCGCTCCCGCTCGACGGCCGCTCGTCCTTCGGATCTCGATCCCCCGCACATCGGCCGCGGCGTCCGCCGCGACCAGTTCACGCTCGCCCCTCGCGGGCCGAGGCACGCCGCGGCGTGCCCGCCTCCGCCAGGACTCGCCGTGACGTCCACCTCGTGCAGGGTCAATCAGATGAACGCGCCGTCCTCCATCACCGCCTCGTCAACCTCACGCCGCACCTTCGTCAAGGGGCTGGCCATCGGCACGGTGGCCAGCCTCGGCTGGCTGCGTCAGCCGGTCGCCGCGCAGACACCGCCGCGGGCCGTGCCCGGCGTGCTCACCGGTACCGACTTCGACCTGCGCATCGGCGAAACGACCGTCAACGTCACCGGCCGGACGCGCACCGCGATGACCATCAACGGCTCGCTGCCGGGGCCGCTGCTGCGCTGGCGCGAAGGCGACACCGTGCGGCTGCGCGTCGCCAACGCTCTGGACGAGGACACCTCGATCCACTGGCACGGCATCATCCTGCCGGCCAACATGGACGGCGTGCCCGGGTTCAGCTTCTCGGGCATCCATCCCGGCACCGCCTACGACTATCGGTTCACGGTGAAGCAGAACGGCAGCTACTGGTATCACAGCCACTCGGGATTCCAGGAGCAGCACGGCGTCTACGGCCCGCTCGTCGTCGAGGCGCGCGAGCCCGAGCCGTTCCACTACGACCGCGAGCACGTCGTGCTGCTCACCGATTGGACCGACGAGAGCGCCGAGGGGATGTTCGCGCGGCTCAAGAAGCAGTCGGACTACTACAACTTCCGCCAGCGCACGGTCGCGACGTTCCTGCAGGACGTGCGCCGCCAGGGGCTGAGTGCGACGCTGGCCGAACGCCGCGCCTGGGGCCGGATGCGGATGAACGCCGCCGACCTCGCCGATGTCAGCGGTTACACCTACACCTATCTGATGAACGGCTTGGCGCCGGCGGCCAACTGGACCGGGCTCTTCACGCCCGGCGAGAAGATCCGGCTGCGGATCATCAACGGATCGGCGATGTCGTACTTCGACGTCCGCATCCCCGGACTGAAGATGACCGTCGTCGCCGCCGACGGGCAGTACGTGCGGCCGGTCGCGGTCGACGAGTTCCGTATCGCCACGGCTGAGGCCTACGACGTCATCGTCGAGCCCACCGGCCTGGAGGCGTTCACCATCTTCGCGCAAGCCATGGACCGCACCGGGTTCGCCGCCGGCACGCTGGCGGTGCGCGCCGGTCTGCGCGCTCCGGTGCCCGAGCCCGACCCGCGGGTGGTGCTGACGATGGCCGACATGGGGCACGGTGGCCCGGGGCACGACATGGGCGCCATGACCGCGTCGCCGGCGCCGGCGACCGCCGCCGATCCGCATGCCGGACACGTCATGCCGCCGCCGGCAACGCCTGCCGACCCCCACGCCGGTCACGACATGTCGTCGATGGCCGCGGCGCCGTTGGCCCATCCCGCCAGCGAGCAGGGCAACCCCCTTGTCGACATGCAGACGATGTCGCCGTCGGCGAAGCTCGACGACCCGGGCATCGGGCTCAGGAACAACGGCCGGCGGGTGTTGACCTATGCCGACCTCGCCAGTGCCTTCCCTGATCCCGACGGCCGCGAGCCGAGCCGCACCATCGAGCTGCACCTCACCGGCCACATGGCGCGCTTCGCCTGGTCGTTCGACGGCATCAAGTTCTCGGACGCCGAACCGGTGCGGCTCGTCTACGGCGAACGCGTGCGGGTCGTGCTCGTGAACGACACCATGATGACGCACCCGATTCATCTCCATGGCATGTGGAGCGATCTCGAGGACGAGGCCGGACGGTTCCTGGTGCGCAAGCACACCATCGACATGCCGCCGGGCAGCCGCCGCAGCTATCGGGTGACCGCCGACGCGCTGGGCCGATGGGCCTACCACTGCCACCTGCTGTTCCACATGGAGGCCGGCATGTTCCGCGAGGTCCGTGTCGACGAGGGGCGGCAGTCGTGAGACGCCGGCTCGCGCTGGCGGTGCTCGTCGCGGCGTTTCCGGCGCTGGCCGCCGCGCAGGTACAAGACCCGCCGCACCAGCACGCCCCACCGCCGCCTGCGGCGCCGGCGGGGGAGGATCACTCGGCGCACCTGCCGCCCGCCGTCGAGCTGCCGCCGTTCATCCCGCCGGTGACCGCCGCCGACCGCGTCGCCGCGTTCCCCGACGTGATGGGGCACTCGGTGCATGACAGCGCGGTGAACTACTTCGTGCTGTTCGATCAGCTCGAGTGGCAGGGCGGCGCCGCTGGCGGCGTCACCTGGGACACTCGCGGCTGGATCGGCAAGGATCGTAACCGGTTCTGGTTCCGCGCCGAAGGCGAGGGCAACGACGGCCGCCTCGAATCGGCTCACGTGCACGCCCTCTACGGCCGGTCGATCGCGCGCTGGTGGGACGTCGTCGCCGGCGTGCGACAGGATGCGCGCCCCGGCGCTGCCCAGACCTGGGCGGCGGTTGGTCTGCAGGGCCTGGCGCCGTATCTCTTCGAGATCGAAGCGACGGCCTACATCGGCGCCTCCGGCCGGACGCATCTGCGCGTCGAGACCGAGTACGAGCTGCTGCTCACCAACCGCCTGATCCTGCAGCCGCTCGTCGAAGCCGAGGTGTACGGCAAGCGCGACCCGAGCCGGAGGATCGGCGCCGGCTTGACGTCGGTGGAAGCCGGGGTGCGGATGCGCTACGAGTTCAAACGTGAGTTCGCGCCCTATGTCGGCGTCACCTGGCAGCGCCGGTTCTTCGGCACGGCCGACTACGCCCGCGCGGCCGGCGACGCCGTGGGCGGGGCCCGGCTGGCGGTTGGCCTGCGGGTCTGGCACTGACCGACCATCGCGCCGAGCCTCCCGTGCCGGTTACGGCACCACGACGGTCTCCGGCAGGCTCTGCGCGCCGGGCCCGCAGGCGTTCACCGCCACGACCGCGAACGAGTAGGTGCCGGGGCCGACGGTGCCGGCAAGCGTGCGCGCCGTGGTCGGAAACGCCCCGACGAAGCTGCCGCCGACGATGAGCCAGTAGGCGCTCACCGCCGCTCCGGTCTCGGGCGGATCCCAGGCGACACGAATCGCGCTTCCGGTTCTGGTCGCGACGACGCGGGTCGGCACCCCTGGCACACCGCTGCACGCGCCCGGCACGGTGAGCGCCACCGGATTCGACAACCCGCTCACGCCGCTGGCGTTGGTGGCGGCCAGACGGATCGTGTACGTGCCCGGTGGAACGACCGGCACGGCGAACGTCTCCGCGAGGCCGAGCGGCAGCACCGCGTTGACGGCGCCGCTCACGTGCAGCTGCAGGCCGGTGGGCGCGCCGCCGCCGTAGGAATTGGTCCACGACAACGCCAGCGCGGGGCCGTTGACCAGACCCAGCAGGTTCGCTGGGGCAGACGGGGGCACCGGCACGTTGACGAAGATCTGAACCTCGTTCGAGGCGACGCTGCGCGACGCGCCAGAAACCGCGTGCATGCGGACGAAGAACACGCCTGAGGGCGCTACGAAGGTGAAACGCGACGACACGCCGCCGGTGGGAATGCTGGCCAGAACCTGACCAGGCTGGACGCCACCCTCCAGGACGAACGCCGTTGGCGCGACGCCGCCGCTCGGTGGCGTCCACGAGAGCGTGACCGAGTTGCCGGAGACTGCCTCGGCCCTGAGGTCGCTGGGCGGACCCGGCGCTGGCACTGGCGTGGCTGCGACACGTGCGTCGACGCCTCCGCCCGCCCGGTTGACAGCCCGCAACAGCACCAGGGAGCTGACGCCGTTGGTCAGACCGCCGATGACCAGCGGCGACGCCGTGGATGCCGGGGTGCGGCTCGTCCACGTCGTGCCGAAGTTCGTCGAGTACCTCGTAGTCAATCGGCGCGAACAAGGGTTCCGTCGTCACCGGCGCGGCGAAGGCGATGGTGAGCGAGCCGTCGCCCGGGATGACTGAGGTGATGACGGGCGCGCGTGGCGTCGCTTCCCAGCGGACGGCCTTCAGGCTCGTGTTCCCGCCGCTCAGCGGCACGTCCTGCCAGATGACGGTGATGTTGCCGCCGGTGTCCGCGACTGGCCGTGCCAGGAGGGCGTCGGCGGTCGGAATGGTCATGACCGGCAGGAACCTTCCGTCGGCGGTGAGTCGCGCGGTCCGGAGGATCGCGGCCGCTCCAGTGAGCTCGAGCCAGACGAACGTGGTGTTGCCGACGCCGTCCATCGCCACGTTGGGCAGGAACGCCGCCGTCAGCTCGTCGGTCAGGATGGCCGGACCGCTCCACACGCCCGCAGCCGTCGACCGCGACGCCTCGACGGTGAAATCGGACCGCATCCATACCGCGGTGATGTTGCCGGCCGGGTCGATAGCGACCTCGGGAAGACCGGCGTCTGCCGCTGGCGGTGACAGCAGCGTGCCGATGGCCCAGGCGCCGGTCGTCACCGAGAACCGCGCCGCAGCGATCTGTCCCATCCCGCCGTTGATGCGCTGCCAAACGGCCGTGGCGTTGCCGGCACCGTCGGAGACCACCCGCACGGAATCCACCGAGGTAGCCGAGGTCGCGGTGAGCGCCTCGATGAACCCCCAGCTATCGCTGGCCGCGGTGTACCGCACTGCTTCGACCAAGGCAATCGGGGCCGAGATCGTCCCGGCGGTCTTGCCCCACACGACCGTGGCATTACCGGCAGGGTCCACCGCCACGTGAGGATCGACGACACCAACGGCCGAGAGCGACCTGGCGCTGCTCCACGTGTCGCTGGCGGCGGTGTAGCGGGCGGACTGTACCACCTCGAACTGATCGTCGATGCCGCCCGGACCGACCCAGACGGCGATCGCGTTGCCGGTGCCGTCGACCGCCACGTGTGGATCGCGGGCGGCGGTCGTGGATAGCGTCGCCGGAGGGAGCTGCCAGAGGCCGTTCGGCGTGGACCGCGTGGCCTGGATCACCGAGCCGCTGTTCCAGACGACGATGATGTTGCCAGCCGGATCGACCGCTGCCTCGGGGGTGGCGTAGCTGCCCGGCGCCGTGATGCCCGTGGTGATCATCCATCCCTGGGTCGGCGTGCGCCTGGCCGTAGCGATGGTGCAGTCGTCCGGAGGTAGCAGACCACAGCTGACCCAGACGGCGACGGTCGTCCCGCTGGCGTTGACGGCGACGTGCGCGACGTCAGGCGTATCGAGGGAGAACGTCGTGGCTGAGGCCCACCCCTGTTGTGCGGCAGCCGGCGTGGCGAGGGACCACAGCGATGCCCAGATCGCAATCGCCCCGGTGAAGCGTTGCCGCGCGTGACCGATGAGAGTCATGGAGCCCCCGGTGCCTCACGGCACGGTGATGGTGAGCGGCGCGCTCGGCGAGCCGGGGCCGCACGGGTTCACAGCGGCCACACGGAAGGTGTAGCTGCCGGGCCCGACGGTGCCGGCCAGGGCACGTCCGGTCGTCGGGAACATGCCGGTGAAGCTGCCGCTCACGAGCAGCCAGTAGGCCGTCAGCGCCGCTCCCGTCTCTGGCGGAGCCCAGGTCACCCGGATCGTGTTGCCGCCCTTCGTCGCCACGATGCGGCTGGGCACACCCGGGACACCGGTGCACGCGCCCGGGAAGGTGAGTGTGATCGGGCTGGAGGGTGGGCTCGCGCCGCTGGCATTGGTGGCGATGACGCGCAGCGTGTAGGTGCCGGGCGGCACGCCAGGGAAGGCGAAGGTCTCGCCCAGGGGCAGTGGAATCGTGCCGGTGATCGCGCCGGTCACGCTGAGCGCCAGGCCGGTCGGCGCGCCGCCGGCGAAGGTGTTGGTCCACGAGAGGGCGAGAGCCGAGCCGTTGACCAGGCCGAGCAGACTGGCTGGGGCGGAGGGCGGCACCGCCACGTTGACGAAGATCTGAAGCTCGTTCGAGGCCGCGCTGCGTGACAGCGGCGTGACTGCATGCACGCGGACGAAGAACGTCCCCGAGGGGGCGGCAAACGTGAAGGCCGAACCGGCCGATCCCGTGGGGATGCTGGCGAGCACCTGCCCGGGCGCCACGCCGCCTTCGAGCACGTAGCCGACGGGCACCAGGCCGACCGCCGGCGGTGCCCAGGCGAGCGTCACCGTGTTCCCGGCCACCGCCGTGGTCACGAGACCCGACGGCGATTCGGACCCTGCTCCTGGAATGGCGTCGAGGGGCAGCGACGCGACGCCCGCGCCCGCGACGTTGACCGCACGCACGCGCAGCGTATGGACCGTGAAATCCACGAGTCCGCCGATGACGATCGGCGAGGCCGGCGACGCCGGGCCGCGCGCCATCCACGTCGCGCCACCGTCGAGCGAGGACCTGATACGTCTGCGGCGCGAACGCTGGATTGAGCGTCGGCTGCGGCGCGAGTGCGATTGACAGCAGGCCCGAGCCCGGCGACACGGCCGTGACGATCGGTGCGGGGGGAGTGGCCTCCCATCGCCTGGTGAGCACGCTCGACGCTCCAGGTCGCCCTTCCGCCCAGACCACCGCGACGTTGCCCGCGGCATCGACGGCCACCGAGGGCCAGCCCCCGTGCCCGGTCGGCCACGGCTGGGACAAGGGTGTGGGGCCAACCCACCCGTCGAAGGCGGTCGTGAATCGCGAGGACTGGACGACGAGGGAGACACCGTCGCCGGCGAGCCACGCCGCCACGCCGTTACCGGCCGGGTCCACCGCCACGTCATGGAGAGACAGAAACGTGGTGGCGCCAGACAGGGTCGCAGGATTGGTCCACGCGCCGGCCAGCGTCTGGTAGCTAGCGCCGCGGATCACCTGCGATTCTCCCCAGACTGCCGCCGCCGCGCCCTGGGCATTGACCGCGATCGACGGACCGCCGTGCGCGCCTGCGGCCGCCAGCACCGTGCGTGGGCTCCAGGAATCGGTGGCGACGTCATAGCGGGACGCTTCGATCGCGTCCGAGCGGCTCCATCCGGCCACGGCATTGCCGGCCGCGTCCAGCGCCACCTGCGGGTCCTGATAGCCGGCGCCGCTCACGATCGCCACCTGAGCGCCCCACGCGCCAGTGACTACGTCGTAGCGAGCCGCACGCACGAAGCCCGCGCCGGTGCCGACCGTCCATGATGTCCACACCGCGACGGCGTTGCCGGCGGGATCAGCGCCGATAGCGGGCCAGCCCGCGTCTTCGGTGCTGCTGGAGAGCTCGGCGACACTGCCCCACGTGCCAGCAGTCCTGTCATATCGCACCGCGCGCACACTGCTGGTGGTGGCAATCGCGGCCGATCGCTCCCAGACGACGAAGGCGTCACCGCTGGCGCTGACCGCCGCGGCCACCTCGTAGACAGCCCCGTTGGCTCCGCCACCGATGTCCACCGGGCTCGACCAGGTGCCACTCGCGGCCGTGAAGCGCACGGCCTCGATGATCTCCCCGCTCGCGCTGCCCCGCTGCCAGGCGACGAACGCGTTGCCCGACTGGTCCATGCCGAGCCGGGGGCGCGCGACATCGTCCGCCGGCGGCGAGATCAGGAGCGGACTGCTCCACGACCCCGTGGAGGCCGTGAAGCGAGCGGCATGGACGGTCTCGTTGTTGTGTGGGATGAAGTCGTAGCGGGTCCACACCGCGATGCCATTACCTGACGGATCGAACGCGACCGTCAGATCGGTCCGGAACCAGCTGCTGGACCCGGTGATCTGCGCGAGGGTGGTGGCCGTGCCGGACCAGCCGCGCTGAGCGGCAGCGGGGGACGCCAGCGACAACAGCACCGCCCAGGCGAGCACTGCGGTGACTCCACGGGAACGCATCACGCCAGTCATCTGCGTCTTCCTCTCGGACGGCACTCAGGGCTTGACGAAGTCGTGGCCGGCCACTGGCACCGTCAGCACCGGGCACGGCGCCTTGCGCACGACGTTCTCGGCGACGCTGCCGATCAGCAGGTGAGCGAGGCGGCCGCGGCCGTGTGTGCCCATGACGATGAGGTCGATGTCCTCGCGCCGGGCGTATTTCACGATCTCGGCGAACGGCGCGCCGGTCGCCGTGACCACCCGCGCCGAATGGCGCTCGCGCTCGTCGCGGGTCAGCACCTCGCTGAGTGCGGTCTCCGCACTGGCGCGAGACTGGGCCTCGAGATCGAGTCCGCCGGGGACCAGGGCCATGGACGCCGCCCACTGCTGGCCGGTCCACGGCTCGAAGACGTGCAGCAGGTGGAGCTGCGCGGAGAACACCGTCGCGAGTTCGACCGCGTAGCGCACGGCCACGGCGGCCGGATCGCTGAAATCGGTCGGCACGAGAATCCGCCGCAGGGTGATCGTCGCCATGTCAGGCGCCCTCGGCCGGAGAGCGCACCGTCATCACGGGCTGCTCGGCATGCCGCACCACGTGATTGGCGGTCGATCCGAACATCAACTGGTCGAGGGCGCCGCGCCCCTGGACGCCCAGCACGATCAAGTCGGGGTGCTCTTGTGCCGCGACTTCGAGGATCTGCTGCGACGGCTTGCCGTACACGATCCGATCGTCGACGTGGAGCCGCGACCGGGTGCCGCGAGGGAGCGCCGCATCGAGCGCTTCGACGGCGTGACGCTCCCGGTCGGCATGGAACGCGGCAAATGCCGGTCCGGTGAAATCGCCGCCGTAGGGCAGCGCCTCGACGACCGACAGCAGCGTCAGGTGCGCCCTTGTGCGCTCCGCCAGCGACACCGCGTAGGCCACGCCTGCGCGTGACGCCGCCGACCCGTCGTGGGCGCAGAGGATCCGCGCCCATCGGGTCGGGGTCGTGGCGCGGCCGACGGCGGCGGTCGGCACCGTGAGCACGGCGCACGAGGCCCGGCGCAGCACCTTCTCGGTCACCGACCCGAGCACCAGGCGCTCGAAGCCTTCCCGGCCGTGCGTGCCGAGGACGATGAGGTCGGCCGCGAAGGCGTCGGCGGCGGCCAGGACCTCGCGCACGACGTGTCCCTCACGCAGCTCGGTGTCGACCGAGACCCCTTCGCCGCGGAGTCGCGCCGCCTCGGCCGCCAGGCCCTCGGCGGCCTGGTCGCGGTGGACGTCGTAGACGCGGGTGTTGCCAGGGAGGTTCGAGTACGGCGCGACGATTGGAAACGGCGTCGCGACGTGGAGCAGCTTCAGCGCGGCCCCATAGGTGGCGGCCAGCGCTGCCGCGTATGCGACCGCGGCGGTCGAGAACTCCGAGAAGTCCGTCGGGGCAGAGGATCCGGTCCAGTGTGACGTCAGGCAGCGCAGTGGTCATGAGGTCCGTCCGCCTTGCCTGGGGCAAACGGCATGCCCGCGCCCTCCCAAGCCAGGATTGCAGTGTTGCTGCCGTGACTCTCACGCCGCATCGCGGGCGTCCGGCCGGGCCGACGTGATTGAAGGGTGTTTCTCCGCGACGTTCGGGGAATCCTTCGAGGTCGCGGCCGCCGGGCGAACTCGCATGCGGCCCACTACTGCTGGCACGCGTTGTGGAGGAACTGCGTGTTGAGGGACGTGGTGACACCGGTGCTGTGGCGGAGAGGGTGGAGGGCGGGGTTGCTGGTCGCCGTGTGCGCGCTCGCCGATCCGGCCTCCGCGCAGTACTTCGGCCGAAACAAGGTGCGGTACGACACGCCGGCGTTCCGCGTGCTGGTGACCGACCACTTCGACGTCTACTACGACCCCGCCGAGCGCCGCCCCGCGGAGGAGGCCGCGCGCCTGGCTGAGCGCTGGTATACGCGGCTCAGCCGGTTCTTCGATCACGAGCTGCGCGGCCGCCAGCCGCTGATCCTCTACGCCTCGCCGGCCGCGTTCCGGCAGACCAATGTCGTCGAGGGCGAGCTCGGCGAGGGCACTGGCGGGGTCACCGAATCGCTGCGGCGGCGAATCGTTCTGCCGCTGGCCGGATCGCTGGCAGCGACCGACCACGTGATCGGCCACGAGCTGGTCCACGCGTTCCAGTTCGATATCACGGCCAAGGCGCAGCGATCGACGGCCAGCGGGACGAACGGTGCGCAGCAGCTGCCGTTGTGGTTCGTGGAGGGCATGGCGGAATACCTCTCCCTCGGGCCGGCCGACGCGCAGACCGCCATGTGGCTGCGGGATGCCGTGGCTCACGAGGCGCTGCCGAGCGTCGATCGGCTCGACAATCCCAAGTACTTCCCGTATCGCTGGGGACACGCGCTGTGGGCCTACGTCGCCGGGCGCTGGGGCGAGGCAGCGATGGTCACCGCCCTTCGCGAGGCGGGGCGTTCGGGGTCGGCGCCGGCGGCGCTGGCCTCCACCCTCGGGGTGACGACGAAGGAGCTGAGCGCGGCTTGGCACGGCGCGCTGGCCGAGACCTATGCGCCGTGGCTGGCCGCGTCGCGCGCCCCCGAGACCTTCGCGCGTCCGCCCTTCCCAGCCCGGCGAGCCGGCGAGCTGAACGTCGGGCCGGCGTTGTCTCCCGATGGCCGCCGGCTGGCGTACCTGTCGGAGCGCGACTTGCTGAGCGTGGACCTCTTCGTGGCAGACGTCGAGACGGGCCGCACGATTGCGAAGGTGGCGAGCACGGCGCGCGATGCGCACCTGAGTTCGCTCACCTACATCGCCTCGGCCGGCAGTTGGGACACGGCTGGCCGGCGCCTCGCCTACGCGACGCGGCGCGGCGCGGCGGCCACGGTCGACGTCTACGACGTGGATGCCCGGCGGCTGCTGCCGCCGGTCTCGCCCGCCGGCATCGACGAGATCCTCACGCCGGTGTGGTCGCCAGACGGCGAGCGCCTCGCGTTCGCCGGCATGCACGCCGGCGTGCTCGACCTTTTCGTGGTCACGGTGGCCACCGGCGACGTGCGCGGGCTCACCGACGACGCCTTTGCCGAAGTGCATCCGTTGTGGGCGCCCGACGGCCGCTCGATCGTCGTGGCGACCGACCGCTTCACGACCCTGCCGGCGTCGGGTCAGGCCGGGCAGTACCAGTTGGCCCGGGTCTGGCTCGACGGCGGCCGCGTCGAGCCGCTGTCAGAGCCGTGGCCCGGCCACATGCTGAATCCGCAATGGGCCGATGCCGCCGGCGCGCAGCTGCTCTTCATCGGCGATCGCGGCGGCGCGCCGAACCTGTGGCGGCTCGACCTGGCATCGCGGCGTCTCGACGCCGTGACCGACGTGACCACCGGCGTCGCCGGAATCACCCCGCTCAGCCCCGCGCTCAGCACGGCCCCGGCGGCCGGCCGCACGGCCTTCAGCGTGCTCGACAATTCCGGGTATCGGATCTTCGTCACCCCGACGGAGCGGCTGACCACCGTCGCTCCGGGCGCCCCGGCGCTTGACGGCGCCGTCATGCCGCCGGTGCCGAGAGGCGCCAGCGAGGTGGCGGCGTACCTGGCCGCCGCCGCCGGATTGCCCGACGCCACGCGCGTGTTCGACGACGTGCCGTACCGATCCCGGTTCGGGCTCGATGCCGTCATCCAGCCGAGCGTCGGCATCGCCGTCGACCGCTTCGGCTCCTACGGGGCCGGGCAGATCGCGCTGCTGTGGAGCGACATGCTGGGCGACCGCAGCCTGGTGACCGCGTTCCAGGCGAGTACGACCCTCGATTCGAGCTTCTCGTATCGCGATCTCGGGAGCGTCGTCAGCTACACCGATCGCTCCCACCGCTGGATCTGGACCGCCACGGCCGAGCAGACGCCGTACCGGACAGGCTACCTCGAAGGCGGATTCGGCCGCGTCGACGGGGAAGCGGCCGTCGTCGAGCGGGAAGTCGTCTTCCGGCAGACCATCCAGGCGGGGTCGGGCGTGGCCAGCTACCCATTCAACGAGGCCATGCGGGTAGAACTCGGCGCCGGCGTGCAGCGCTACACCTTCTCGGAGCGGGTTCGCACGATCGCCTTCTCGATCGCGAGCGGCCGGGAGATTCTCGATGCGCGTGCCGACGTGCCGGGCCTGAGCGGGCTCACCCTGGGGCGATCGATGTCGGCGCTCGTCTACGACCGCACCTCCTTTGGCGCGACCAGCCCGGTGCTCGGTGAGCGCTACCGGGTAGAGGTGTCGCCCACCGTGGGCACCATCCGCTACACCGGGCTGCTGGCCGACTACCGGCGCTATCTCATGCCGGTCTCGTTCTACACGCTGGCCGGCCGCGTCATGCACTACGGCCGCTACGGCGCCGGTGGCGACGACGAGCGGCTCTCGCCGTTGTTCCTCGGTTATCCGGAGCTGGTGCGCGGCTACGACCTGGGCTCGTTCCGGGCGGAGGAGTGCGACGCCGCCGGCTGTGAGGTGTTCGATCGGCTGGTCGGCAGCCGCGTGCTCGTCGCCAATGCGGAACTCCGCTTCCCGCTGCTGCGGCCGTTCGGCACCGGGAGCCGGATGTACGGACCGCTGCCGATCGAGCTGGCGCTCTTCGGCGATGCCGGCGTGGCGTGGTCACGGGCGTCGAAGCCGGCCTTCGCCGGCGGCAACCGGGATTGGGCGACCAGCGCCGGCGCCAGCGCCCGCGTCAACGTATTCGGCTTCGCCGTGGTCCAGCTGAGTCTGGTCCGGCCCTTTCAACGACCCGGGCGCGGCTGGCTGTTCCAGTTCAGCCTGACGCCGGGGTTCTAGAGGTCTCCCAATGAGAACACCGTGGCTCGCGCTCATCGTGTCGGCGGGTCTGACGCTTCCGGCGGCCGCGCAAAGCGTCTCGCAGGGGGCCGCGTCGTGGGGACGCGGCACCGGACTGGCGGTGTCGCCCGGCCTGTCGCTCGCCAATGACGACACCCGCGTGACACTCGGGGGAGCGGCGCTCTGGGAACTCACCGCGCACCTCGCGGTCGAGGGCGCCGGCCGATGGATGGACCGTGGCGCGCAGGCCGACGCCTACGCTGGCGAACTGTCCGCCCTCATCGGACTGGGTGGCACGCGCGAGACCGCCGTACCGTACCTGGTACTCGGCGTGGGCATGCACCGGCGCACCTTCGACGTGCACGACACGACGGTGCTCGACGACGTTCCGGGGTTCTATCGCCGCCGCCTCGGCAACTCGGCGGGCGTGCTCGGCGTGCGGCGATCGTTCACCGATCCGACGCTGGTAGGGGGCGCCGGCGTCGACATCGCGCTATCCCGGACGGTGGTGTTGCGCCCGGACGTCCGGGTGCTGTTCGTCGTCAATGGCGGGCGCCATCACGCGGTGACGCTCGCCACGCTGAATCTCGGCTATCGCTTCGAACACAAGCCGGTCACGCCGGCCCGTCGCTGACGTCGCGTCGGGTCCGGCCCGTTGCAGTCCGTCCGCCCTGGAGGAACGACATGAAAGTGCAGGACTCGATGACCACCCCGGTCCGTAGCTGCCGGCCCGCCGCCACGTTGGCCGAGGCCACCGGCATCATGTGGGAAGCCGACTGCGGCATCGTCCCGGTCGTGAACGAGCGCAGCGAGGTGCTCGGTGTCGTCACCGATCGCGACATCGCGATCGCGCTCGGTTCACGCGGCACCACGGCGGCAGCGCTGCGGGTGGCGGACGTCATGGCGCAGGACGTCGTCACCTGTGCGCCGCAGGACACAATCACCGAAGCGTTGGCCCTGATGCAGAAGCACCGCGTCCGGCGCCTGCCGGTCGTCGGGATTGGCGGCGTGCTCCTCGGCGTCTTGTCGGTGAACGACATCGTCCTCCACGGCCCGCCGGCCGCGGCCAAGGATCCGGTCATCGCGATGCTGCGATCGGTCTGCGCGCACCGCCGCCCAGCGGTGGTGGCCCAGGCGAGCTGAGACTGAGCCGGCCGTCACGCGTGCGCCGGGCCGACGGCGGTCCGGTACAACGCTCGGCGGCCGACCGCGAGGAACGACGCCCCGGCCAGAAGGCACAGCACGCCGGCCATAAGGAACGCCAGGCGATAGTCGCCGAACTCGGTCCGAATCGCCCCGGCCCCGAACGCCGCCATCGATGCGCCCAGCTGGTGGCTGGCGCCGATCCAGCCGTAGACGACGCCGGTGTTCTCGCGGCCGAAGGCCTCGCTCGTCAGCTTCACCGTCGGCGGCACGGTCGCGATCCAGTCGAGGCCGTAGAACACCGCGAAGATACCGAGACTGGGACCGCCGGCGGCCAGCGTCGCCGGCAGCGCCAGCAGCGACAGGCCGCGCAGGGTGTAGTAGCCGAACAGCAGGTGGCGCGCCGAGTAGCGATCGGTGAGCCAGCCCGACGCGGTGGTGCCGAGGATGTCGAAGATCCCCATCACCGCCAGCAGCTGCGCCGATCGCACCGGCGTGATGCCGACGTCGTGACAGGCCGAGATGAGATGGGTGCCGATGAGGCCGTTGGTACTGGCGCCGCACACGAAGAACGTGCCGGCGAGGATCCAGAACGCCGGCGTGCGCGCCGCGTGCGCCAGCGCCGCCAATGGCGCCAGCGGCCGTGGCGACGTGCCGCTCGCGGCGTCGGCCGCCTGGCCGTAGGGCCGCAGGCCGAGATCGGCCGGGTGATCGCGCATGAAGAGGAACACCACCACGAACACCACTGCGGCCGCGGCGGCGACGATCAGCGCCGCGCTGCGCCAGCCGCTCGACTCGACCACGCCGGCGAGCAGCGGCAGGAACACCAGCTGCCCGGTGGCGTTGGCCGCCGACAGCGCGCCGAGGACGACGCCGCGGCGCTGGTCGAACCAGCGGGTCGCGACGATGGCGGCGAGCACCATCGCGGTGACGCCGGTGCCCGATCCGACCAGGACGCCCCACAGCAGCATCAGCTGCCATTCGCTCTGCATGCGCGTCGAGACGGCCACCGACGCCGCCAGCAGCGCCAGCGCGCACAGCACCGTGCGGCGCACGCCCCAGCGATCCATCACCGACGCGGCGAAGGGGCCGATCAGTCCGAACAGCGCGATGTTCACCGCCACGGCGGCGGAGATGACGGCGCGGGTCCAGCCGAACTCCTGTTCGAGCGGCACCATGAACAGGCCCGGCGTCGCCCGGATGCCGGCGGTGACGAGCAGCACCACGAAGGTGACGGCGGCCACGACCCACGCGTAGTGCAGCCGCGCGGCCGGCGACGGCGTGCCGGTCACGAGGCCCGCTCCGCGTGGGGCAGTCCGCGGCGCCGTGGCGCCCGGCGTGGCGGGATCGGCGGCGACGTGTCGCGGGCGGCCGCGGCGGTCAGGTGCTCGCGCGCGGCGGCCAGCACCTCGGCGGAGATCGGATCGCCGTGCGTGGCTCGCGCCAGCAGCAGCGCCCCCATCATCGTCGCCAGCAGCACGCAGGCGTCGGCGCGGTCGCGCGCGGCGTCGCCGCTCGGGCCGAGTCCGGCCAGCAGCGCGATCTGCGATCGCACGCCGTCGACGTACGCGGTGTGAATCGGGTGGCTCGCTGGTTCGCGCGCCACGTCGGTGGCCAGCGTCGCGGTCGGGCACGCGGCCGCGTGCGGATCGCGATAGGTCTCGCGCAGGTAACCGGCGGCGATCGCCCGCCGTGCCGCGGCGTGGTCGGTGGCGGTCTCGACCCGGGCCCGCCACTTGGCGCCGGCCTGGGTGAACGCGGCGGCGCAGGCGGCGGCGGCAAGGGCGTCTTTCGACGGGTAGTGCGCATAGAAGCCGCCGTGCGTCAGGCCGGCTTCGGCCATGAGATCGGCGACGCTGACCCCGGTCAGGCCCCGCTCACGGAACAGCCGCGATGCGGCGGCTTCGATCGCCTGGTGATTGGCCTGGGACTGGGCTTTGGAGACGCGCGGCATGGCTTCCCTCTATAGATGACTGGCATCATATATAAATACATGACGTTCGTCATCTATGCGGGACAGGGAAGGGAACAGGGAACAGGGAACAGGGAACAGGGAACAGGGAACACAGCTAGCGGCTGACCCACGCGGGCAAGGTACCCACGCCGCGGAACGCGGCGTGACAGGTGTCCTACCTGTTCCCCGTTCCCTGTTCCCCGTTCCCTGCTCTAGATGTGCGACGTGAGCACGTCGTGCACCCGCCTCCCGGCCTCGAGCGACGTCAGGATGAGGTCCGGCGTGACCGGGGCGCGGCGGAACACGTCGTCGCCGACCGCATCGGCGATCGCCGCCAGCACCGCGCCGAACCCCGCGCCGACCGGCGGCTCGCCGACGCCGCGGGCGCCGACCGGCGTGTCCGGATCGGCGAGATCGAGCGCCGCCTGATGCATCCCCGTGGCCGGGATGTCCATGATGGTGAGCGGCCGCGTGTGGTGGAAGCGGCGGGCGAGGGCCACGCCGTACTGCTGGTCGTAAACCGAGCGCTGGCACAGCGCGTGGCCGATGCCGAGGCAGCTGCCGCCGAGGATCTGCCCGCCGAGACTGCGCGGGTTGATCACCGTGCCGACATCGGCGACGGCGGTGTACTCGATGAGCCGCACGACGCCGGTCTCGACGTCGACTTCCACTTCGGCGAAGCCGACGACGTATGAATGCGTCTCGCCGTCGTGCGGGATAGGTGTCCTTGGCCACCCCCATCAACCCGGTGCCAGCCAGCGCGGTGGCCGAGGCCCGGGTCATGGCGTGGATGTCGGCCGGCAGTTCGTGGCCGTCGTAGGCGCCGCCGAGCACGATCGCCCGCGCCGCCGCCTGCGCGAACGTCAGGCCGCGTCCCGGCGATCCGCGGCGATACACGCGCGCGCCGCCGACCTCGTAGTCCTCGGGCGGCCGCCGAGATCACCGGCGGCGATCACCCGCAGCTTGGCGATGGCGTCGTGCGCCGCCGCGTGGTTGGCGCGGGTCATCGCGTGGATCGTCTGGCTGCCGTCCGACGTGCAGGTCCACGGCAGGTGCTTGCTGGTGTCGCCAAACACCACGTCGACCTGATCCCACGGCACGTCGAGGATCTCGGCCGGCACGCGCGCCACGTCGATCACCGAGTGGGTGCCGAGGTTGCCGGCGCCCGACTGGACGACCAGCCGTCCGTCCGGGCGGATCGTGAGCAGCCCGTCGTAGTTCACCGAGTAGCCGCCGATGAACGGGCTCACCGCCACGCCGACGCCGCGCACCGCGGCGCCGCGCCGCTGCCGGCTGCGGGTCTTGCGCTCGTTCCAGTTGAAGAGCTCGGCGCCTTTGTCGAGCGCCTCGCGGACGAACGCGCTCGTGACGTAGCTGCGCCGGCCCTCCTTGAGCGCCGGACCGAGAGGCGCCTTGCCCGACGGCGCATTCACCTTGTGCAGCTCGACCGAGTCGAGGCCGAGCTGGCGCGCCGCCTTGGCCAGCACCGGCTCGAGGATGGCGTTCTGCTGCATCCCGCCCGGCGAGCGCTGCGACGTGCGCGGCGGGTTGTTGGTGAGCACCGAGAGGCCGCGGAAACGCATCGCCAGCGGCTGATAGGCCAGCGAGCAGATGCCGGGCGCCGAGACGAGGTCGTACTGGTCTTCGTAGGGGCCGGCGTCCTGGACCACGAAGAGATCGATGGCGGTGATGCGGCCGTCCTTGCGCAGCCCGATCTTCACGCGGCCGATCAGGTTGGGCCTGGTGCGGCCGATGTAGTGCTCCTCCTCGCGGCTGATCGCGCATCATCACCGGCGTGCCGGTCTTCCTGGCGAGCAGCGCGGGAATCGCCATCGAGTGCGCGCCGGGGATCTTGCTGCCGAATCCGCCGCCGGTGTACTCGCTGACGATCACCACCTTGGCGGCGTCGACGCCGGTCCAGCGCGCCACGCTCTCGACCGTCTGCGCCACGCTCTGCGTGGAGCCGTGCAGGATAGAGCTTGCCGTTCTGCCAGTAGGCCATCGCCGAGCGGGTCTCGAGCGGCTCGTGGCCGGTGGCGTTGGTGTGGAACGTCTCGTCGAGCACCAGCGCGGCGTCGCGGAAGCCGGCCTCGACGTCGCCGTAGGCCCACTCGGTGCCGGGCTCGCCCAGCGGCAGCGCGCCGTCGCCGGCGGCGGCGAACGCCTCGCCGCTCCACTTCGACCGTGGCCAGCTTGCCGCCGACGAAGGCGTTGCCCTGGAGCCGCGCATTGGCGCCGCCCGGACGCAGGCTGGCGATCGGGATCGACCACGAACGGGAGCGGCTCGAGGTCGACGCGGATCGCATCGATCGCCTCGGCCGCCGTCCACTCGTCGACGGCGGCGATGGCCAGGATCGGCTCGCCCTGGTAGACCGGCTCGTTGGTGAGCCCCGCTTCGGGCCGCAAGGCGCCCTCGGCGACGGTGGGCGCCGGCATGTCGTCGGCGGTGAGGATCGCCTTCACACCGGGCAGCGCCAGCGCCCGACTGGCGTCGATGCTTCGCACCCGGCAGTGCGGCATCGGGCTCAGCAGCAGCTTGCAGAAGAGCATGCCCTCGGCGCGGTAGTCCTCGGCGTACCGGGCGCGGCCGGTGACCTTGGCCACGAGGTCGGGGGTGGTGTAGTTCTGGCCGATGAGCCGGGTGGGCATGATGCAGTCGTTCCTCGAGGTCAGTGAGACGCGAAGCTGTCGACGGCCGCGTCCTCGGTGGCGTGGGTCTCGAACACCGTCGCCAGGTTGGTGATGGTCATCAGGTGCATGCTGCGCGGCGTCGGGTGCACCAGCCGCAGGTCGCCGCCGCGGCCGCGCAGGCTGACGAACTTGGCGACCAGCAGGCCGAGGCCGGCGCTGTCGATGTAGGACACGGCGGCCAGGTCGAGCACCAGTTTGACGTGGCCGTCGCGGACCAGCCGCTCGATCTCGCTGCGCAGCGCCGACTCGGTGTCCTCGAGGACGAGGCGTCCGGTGAGGCACAGCACCGCGACGTCTCCCCTCATGCGCGTCGTGATGGTCAGCATCGCTCGCTCTCTCAGTCGAGGTACTTCACGAGCACGACCTCGTTGCGCTTCTGGTTGTAGATCACCTCGTCGACCAGCGCCTTGGACATCAGCAGTCCGAGGCCACCTGGCCGCAGGCCTTTCTCTTCGCGGATCCGAGCATGCTCGAGCGGATCGTCGGCGGGGTTCGAGACCGCGGCGTGCGACAGCTGATCGATGTCGAAACCGTCGCCAGGGTCGGCGATGCGGTACATCCGCAGCCGCTTGGTACGCAGGCACGAGATCCGGACCGACTGGGTGGGGTCGAGGCGCCCGCCCCATTCGATGGCGTTCGACAGCAGCTCGCGAAACGCCTGCGCTATCGACTCGCGGACGTCCTCGGGCAGGTCGGCATCGAGGTGCATCACGAACTCCTGGATGCGATCGGCGACATCGAGCGAACACGGCGCGACCAGCTCGATCCACTCCGGCCGGGCCGACACCACCGCGATCGGCAGCGCCGTGGCCGGGGCGGTGGCCAGCACCTCCTTGACCACGTCGATGACCCGGCCGGGCGTCACCGGCTTGCGAACGAACCGATCGGCCTGGCCCTTCATCGCCTCCATGAGCGCGTCGGGGGTGTCATCGGCGGTGAGCATCACGACCCGCGGCGCCAGTGCGGTGCGGCGCACCGCCGCCAGCACCTCGAGGCCGCTCAGCCCCGGCAGGCTGATGTCGAGCAGCACCAGATCGACCGGGCCGCGCTCGATCCGGGCCAGCGCGTCGGCGCCATCGCCGGTCTGATCGGTCGTGTAGCCGGCCTTCTGCAGCAGCGTGGCGATGACGTGCCGGAAGGCGCGGTCGTCGTCGACGACGAGCACGTGCGGGGCGACCTGTGCGGGAGCCGGCATGCAGGAGCCTCCTCGGGGACGACCGCCGATCACGAATCCGGCGAATGGCAGTAGTGTAGTCGCTCCGTTTACGGAGGGACACGAAACCTGTGAGCGACGACCGGCCGGCCACCACCGCGGACAGCCGCGGGGCGCATGACCCGATCGTGCAGACCCTCGCCCGCCTGCTCGCCCAGGCGGGGACGCTGGCCGACGCGGCGCCGGAGATGCTGGCCGCCGTCGCGGCGCCATTCGGCTGGGAATGGGCGGCCTTCTGGGACGTCGATCGCGATCGGCGGGCGCTGCACTGCGTCGGTACCTGGCCGGCCGACCCGGGCCCGTTTGCCGCCTTCGCCAACGCCACGTGCCAGATGGCCTTCGGCGCTGGCGTCGGGCTGCCCGGGCGGGTGTGGACGTCGCGGGCGCCGGTGGCCCTGCCCGATGTCGTCGTCGACAGCAACTTCCCGCGCGCCGCGGTCGCCGCCGAGGTCGGCCTGCACGGCGCCGCCGCCGTGCCCATCCAGCACGGCGACGCCGTGGTCGGCGTGATGGAGTTCTTCAGCCGGCGGCCGGGGGCGGTGGCGCCGGAGGTTCTGGCGGTGATGGCTGCCATCGGCCAGGAGATCGGCATCTACGTCGAGCGCCAGCGCGCCGCCGACGAACTCGAGCGGTTCTTCGTCCTGTCGCTCGACCTGTTGTGCGTGGCCAACCTCGACGGCTACTTCATCCGCGTCAACCCGGCGTGGACGCGGGTGCTCGGCTACGACGTCGCGACGCTGCAGGGACAGCCGTTCATGTCCTTCGTCCATCCCGACGACCGCGACGCGACCGCGGCGGCGCTCGCCGCGCTCACCACCGGCGGGCGGGTCGCCGAGTTCGAGAACCGCTACCGCGCCGTCGACGGCGGCTACCGCTGGCTGGAATGGACGGCGGTGCCCTACGTGCACGAGCGGGCGGTCTACGCCGCGGCGCGCGACGTCACCGACCGCAAGCGAGCCGATGCGCTGCAGGTCGAATCGACCGAGCGGCTCGGCCGCATGGTGCGCGAGCTCGACGTCGCCCGCCGGCGGGCCGAGGCGGCCACCGTCGCCAAGGGCGAGTTCCTCGCCAACATGAGCCACGAGATCCGCACGCCGATGAACGCGGTGATCGGCATGACCGCGCTGGCGCTGCAGACCCGGCTGACCCCGCGGCAGCGCGAGTTCGTCAAGACCGCCAACCAGTCGGCCGAAGCGCTGCTGGTGATCCTCAACGACATCCTCGACGTGTCGAAGGTCGAGGCCGGGCGGCTGGTGATCGACCGCGCCCCGTTCAGCCTGCGCCAGACCGTCGAGGACGCGGTCAGGCTGATGGCCAGTCGCGCCCACGAGAAGGGCCTGGAGCTGACCTGTCGGGTGCGACCCGACGTGCCCGACGCCGTCGTCGGCGATTCCGGACGCCTCCGTCAGGTGATCCTGAATCTCATCGGCAACGCCATCAAGTTCACCGCGACCGGGCACATCGACGTCGACGTGGTGCGCGACGGCCTCAGTGACGGCGAGGTCGCGGTGCGGTTCACCGTCGCCGACACCGGCATCGGCATCCCGCAGGAACAGCAGTGGCAGATCTTCGGCGCGTTCGTCCAGGCCGATGCGTCGACCAGCCGGCGCTTCGGCGGCACCGGCCTGGGCCTGACGATCAGCGCGCAGCTGGTCGAGCTGATGGGCGGGCGGATCTGGCTGACGAGCGAACCCGGGCAGGGCAGCCAGTTCCATGTCGTGCTGCGGTTCCCGCTCGCCGACCCCGCGAGCGTCGCGGCCGACCCGTCCACCGAGGCGCTGCGCGGGCAGCGGGTGCTGGCGGTGGACGACAGCGGCACGGCGCGGGCGGTGATCGGCGATCTGCTGACCAGCTGGGGGATGGCGCCGACGGTCGTCGACTCGGCCTCGGCGGCGCTCGCCGCGCTGGGCGCGGCGGCCGACCGCGGCGCGGCGTTGCCGCTGGCGCTGCTCGACGTCGAGATGCCGGGTACCGATGGCTTCGCGCTCACCCGGCAGATCGTCGCCGACCCCCGCCATGCCGGCATCAAGGTCATCCTGCTGCTGCCGGCCGGCGCACCGCCGCGGCCGCAGCGCCGGCTGGCCGACCGGGTGGTCGTCGCCCAGCTGACCAAACCGCTCCGGCAGTCGGAGCTGCTGGCGGCTCTGCTGGCCGCCGTGACGCCGCCGGCCGCCGTCGCTCCGGCACCGGCCCGCGCGCTGCCCGCGGCGCAACGACGGCTCGACGTGCTCGTCGTCGAGGACAACGTCACCAATCGCACGGTGATCACGCACGTGCTGAAGCAGCGCGGCCACCGGGTGACGGCGGCCGCCACCGGCGCGGAGGCCGTGTCCCTGGCCGGCGGCCAGCGTTTCGACGTGATTCTGATGGACGTGCAGATGCCGGGCATGGACGGCTTCGAGGCCACCGCCGCGATCCGCACCGGCACGGCCGGTCCCAATGCCGTCACGCCGATCGTCGCGGTGACCGCGCACGCGCTCTCGGGCGATCGCGAGCGTTGTCTCGCCGCTGGGATGAATGCGTTCGTGTCCAAGCCGGTGCGCCCCGACACGCTGTTGGCGACCATCGACGGTCTGTTCGAGGGCCGCGGCGCGGTGCCGGCGCCGTCGCGCCGGCGGCCAGCCACGCCCCGGCCGGCGGCCATCGACCTCGCGGCGCTCCTGGCCGCCTTCGGCGACGACCACGGATTGCTCGACGAGACGATCGGCGTGTTCCTCGCCGACGCCCCGGCACAGCTCGACGCCCTGCGGCGCGCGGTCGCCGCCGAGGACGCGCCGGCGATCACCGCGGCCGCGCATGCGCTCAAAGGCGCGGTGTCGCTGTTCTCGGTGGCCGCGCCGTACACGTCGACGCGCACGCTCGAAGCCGCGGCTCGCGCCGGGCTGCCCGATCGGTTGCCGGCGCGGCTGGCCGCGGTGGAGCGGGCGGTGACGCGGCTGATGGCGGGGCTCTCGGCGCTGCGACCGGACCTCGCTCGCGGGTGAACGGCGCAACGACGGTCTGGGCGCCGCCCGCTACGGCAGCGCGGCGATCGCCTGACGCACCAGCGTGACGTTGGCGCGCACCTTCTCGACCAGCAGGTCGCGCTGCGCCGACGCCGTGGCCCAGTCCGCGGCCTCGGCCGCCTCGGTGATGCCCGGCAGCGTCATCGCCGCGTAGGTATAGCGCGGCGCGAACAGCAGGTGCTTGAACCACGGCCGCCCGGGAATGCCGGCGTCGTGGAGCCAGGTGCGCTCGAACTGCAGGAGCGCGCGGTTCACGCCGTCGGCGCGGCTCGCGTCGAGGCGGCCGGCGGCGAGTGCGGCGGCGGTGCGCGCGTTCAGCATCCGTCCGGCCTCCGTCAAGTCACGGACGGCCGCCGTCAGCGGCGCCACGTCGAGCCGCGCGGCCCGGTTGGGGATCTCGTCGAGCCTGGTGATGAAGCCATCGAGCGCCCGGGCGTAGACCTCGACATCGAGCGGCAGCAACGTCGCGTTGGCCAGCCGCAGTGCCATCACGCCCCAGAGCTGCGTCATCAGGTGGGCGTAGCGGAAGCCCGGGTCGCCGATCCGCGACACCCAGTCGTGGCTGTCGTAGGCCGAGTGGTAGACCCCGTACGGCCCGTTGAAGCTCATGTCCACCACTGGCACGCCGAGGTGGTTGATGAACACCGTGTGATCCGAGCCGCTGCCGATCCTGGTGACGACCAGCGACTCGGCCGAGCGCGCCCCGGTCGGCAGGGTCGAGGCCTCGGTCGTGCTGCTGCGCCAGGCGTCGTGCAGCGTGCGCCCTGACGGATCGGTCAGGTCGTGGGTGAGCTCCTCGATCATCGGCGCCAGCGTGCCGACCGCCGAGACGCCCAGCGACGGCCCCGAGGCCGACGAGTCGACGTTGAGGTAGGCGACCGCCTTGGCCTTCAGCTCCGCCGCGAAGTGCTCGCCCCACTCGGTCGAACCGGTGAGCGTCACCTCCTCGCCGTCCCAGCTGCCGAAGACCAGCGTGCGTCGCGGCCGCACGCCGTCGCGGGCGAGCTGGCCGAGCGCCTTGGTCAGCTCGAGCATCGACGCCGTACCGCTCGACGGATCGACGCCGCCGAAGACCCAGGCGTCGTGATGGTTGCCGAGCACCACCCATTCGTCGGGCCGCTCGGCGCCGCGGATGCGTCCCTCGACGACGTAGTTGGGCTGCACGTCGGTCTGCATGTCGATCTGGACGCGCAGCCGGGCCACGCCGCCCAGGCGATAGGTGATCGGCAGCGCGCCGGTCCAGGTGTCGGGCGCCGGCGGGCCGCCGAGCGCGTCGAGAATCGGCTGGATGTCGCGGTGCGACATCGGCAGCGCCATCACCTTGGGGATCGACACCGCCTCGGCGGCTGGAATCCGCCGCGCCTCCGCGGTGGACGCCCAGCCCGGCGTGAGCGGATCACCGGGGACGATGTAGTCGTAGGCGATGCCGCCGCGCTGCAGGTGGCTGGCCGGGCCCCATGGCCCCTTCGGGTAGACCTCGCCTTTGGCGGAGCCGTCCTCGGCCGGGTCGGAGTAGACGATCATCGCGGCGGCGCCTTCGCGCTCGGCGGTCAAGGCTTTGAAGCCGCGGTAGCTGTACGGATTCGAGTAGCGGACGACGACGATCTTGCCGCGTGGGTCGATGCCGTTGGCGCGCAGCAGGTCGTAGTCGGCGGGGTTGCCGCTGTTGGCGTAGACGACCGGCGCGGTGACGTCGCCCGAAGCCGAGAACGACGTCCAGGCGCCGCTCACCGCCGGCTGTGACGTGTCCGGATCGTCAGGGTAGGGATCTTCGCGCAACGTCGGCACGTAGCGCCGCGGGGCGACCATCTCCACGTGCACCCGCCGGGGGTTCGACGACAGCACGTCGTAGCGGTGGATGGTCACGTCCTCCAGCCCCTGGCCGCGCCACTGACTGGCGATGTACTCCGCGATCTCTTTCGTGCGTGGCGAGGTGGCTGGATGCGGCTCGCGGGTGAAGTAGCGATGCCACTGGCCGATGGCTGCGGCGGACGGCAGGGCGCGGAACCTGACCTCGAGCGCGCGCTGCGCGTCGCCACCGGCGGCCGTGAAGCCGCGCATCGGCACGGCGGCGCCGGCCGGGTCGGACGGCGCACCCGCGCAGCTGATGGCCCCCGACAGGGCGAGGCACGCCGCGACCCCGCGGCCGATCAACGGCGGGTCGACGCGGCGGTGGTCCGCAGGCTGCCGCCGAACGGGTTGACGCCGACCTTGTGCCGGGCGACGACCGCTCTGGTGGCCGTGTCGATCACCGCGACGTCGCCGGCGCCCGAGTTCATCACGTAGAGCTTCGATCCATCCGGCGAGAACACCGGGAAGCCCGGGCCGCGGCCGAGCGGGATCGTCGCGGCGACTTCCTTGGTCCGTGCGTCGATCAGCGCGACGTCCTGCGTGCCGCCGTGGGTCGAGGCGGCCCAGCGCCCATCGGCCGATACCGCCATACGCCCGGCGCCCTTGCCGAGCCCCGGCAGCGTCTTCACCACCTCGTCCTTCGCCGAGTCGATGACGTGCACCGTGCCGTCGCCGTCGTTGTGGATCCACACCTCGCCGTTGGGCGCGAAACCGACGCCGACCGGGCCGCCGGGAATCGGGATCACCTTGGTGATGGCGTCGGTGCGGGTGTCGATCACCAGCACCCGATGGTCCTCGCGCATCGGGTAGTAGAGCTTGCCGGTCTTGGGCTGGATGGCCAGGAAATGGCCGCCCTGCAACACCACGTCGATCTTCTTCAGCACGGTGTTGGTGGCCGTGTCGATGACGACGATGCCGGGGATGTCGGCGTTCTCGAGCCCGACGTAGACCTTACGGCCGTCGTCGGTGATGGCGATGCCGTGCGGCGAAGCCGAGCCCTTGTTCTTCGTCGATGTGAAGAACGGCGACTCGACGATCGCCTTCTGCGCGAACGTCGTCCCGTCGAGTACCACCACGTGCGGACCGTTCGGCACCGCCAGGTAGTAGGTACGGCCGTCGGGCGAGGCGACGCCTTCGTGCGGCTGGTTCTGCGCCGTGAACTTGTGGACCACCTGTCCGGTCGCCGGGTCGATCTCGTAGGCGGTGTGATCCGAATGGCTCAGGGCGACCAGCGTGTGGGGCTGGGCCGCCGCGGCGCTCGGCAGCCACAGCGCGACCAGGGCGATGACGAGTCGGAGCATGAGGTCCTCGCGAACGTAGGGCGGACGGGGCTGGTCCGAACCGCGCATCAGCACGACACGCAGCGGTGGTGGTTGATGGCGCCGAGCTGTTCGAGCAGGGCCAGCGCCTCCGGCCACGGCTGGATGCGCTGGACCGGGCCGTTGGCCATGTCGGCGACGCTGTTGCCCTCGCGGTTGGTGACGCGGACGTCGGCGCCCCTGGCCACCAGGTACTTGATCATCGCGACGTCGCCGCGGGCGGCGGCGTTGTGCAGCGCGGTGTTGCCCTCGTGGTCCTTGGCGTTGACGTCGGCGCCCAGTTCCTCGATCAGGTACCGCACCGCCGCCATCATGCCGGTCGGCGCGTAGTGATGGGTGTTGGCGGCGAAGCCCTCGCCGTAGCCGACGCCGGCGGCGGCGACGAGTGGCGGCACGCCCGGCCCACCAACGGGAATCGCCGGCAGCCCCGACACGTCGGTGTAGTCGCGCTGGCCGTCGTCGGTCGGCGGCCGGCCGATGCCCTTGACCGTCGGAATGGTCGGATCGGCGCCGCGGGCGACGAGCAGCTTCATCGCGTCGAGGTCGCTGGCATAGGCGGCGCGCCAGAACGCCGTCGAGCCGATCTCGTCCACCCCGGACAGGCCGCCCGAGTACCAGACCCGCGTGGCGAGCCGGGCATCGGGATCGGCGCCCTTGTCGAGCAGCCGGGTCATCAGGTCGAGATACGAGAGTTTCTGATCGCGATGCGCCTGGAGTCGCGGCCGTCCGGCCCGCGCCGCCCACTGCAGGTTGAGCACCGAGTAGAGCGGGGTGACGCCGTTGAGGGCCGCCAGGTTCGGATCGGCGCCGCGTTCGAGCAGCAGCGCGGCCAGGTCGTAGTGGCCGTTGATGGTCGCCATCAGCAGCGGACTGGTCAGGTCGCCGGCTTTGACTTGGTTCACCGCGACGCCTGCGTCGAGCAGCGTCGTGGCCGTGGCGATGAACCCCTGGCGGGCGGCGAACAGCAGCGGTGTCATACCGCCGTGCGTGTTGACCAGCTCGTTGCCGGAGAAGTCGCGATCGACGCCGGCGCGCCGCGCCTGCTGGGCGGTCGGGCGGTTCATGCCGTTGCGGCCGCCGCCCTCCACCGACCCGGCTTCGCCGCCCGGTGTCTTGGGCTGCGACGGGTTGCCGAACAGCACCCCGGCGAAGCGGCTGCGGTCGAGCACCTGCAGATCGAGCGCGGTCGAGGCCGCCGACAGATCGGCGCCGTGGCGCTTCAGTGCGGCGATCACCTCGGCGCGGTCGGCCGCCGCCGCGAACATCGTCGCGGTCAGGCCGCGGGTGGACTCGCGCGCCTCGAGCGGTGCGCCGGCGGTGACGAGGGCCTCGACCGAGCCGACGTCGCCCGACGCCGCCGCGACCATCAGCACGGTGGTGCCGTTGACGGTGGTGCCGCGCGCGTCGGCGCCGGCCTTCAGCAGCTGCGTGACCACCGGGCCGTAGCCGTGCTTGGCGGCCAGGTAGAGGGGTGTGTAGCTGCCGATGCGGGTCGCCGCCTTCACGTTCGCGCCGGCGCCGAGCAGCAGCGCCGTCAGCTCGGCGTCGCCGCGCATCGCGGCCCAGTGCAGCGCCGTCATGCCGTCACCCTGCGGCGCGTTGACGTCGGCGCTGCGGGTGAGCAGCGATCGGACGGTGGCGGCGTCGCCCCGTTCGGCGGCGTCGGCGGCACTCTGATTCTGCGCAGTGCCGTCCTGAGCGGACTCCTCGCCCGTGAGTCGAAGGGCGACCGTCGCGTCGGCGGCGATGGGAACCGAGAGCGCCACGACCAGTGCCGCGCCCACCAGCGAGACGATCCGGTGCGTCATGGCCATCACCGGGCGGCGGCCGTCACCGGTCCGGCCGCCGACAGGTCGAGCGCCCCAGTGCTGTCGCCGAAGCTGGTCAAGTCGTCGAAGCCGAGGGCGTGCATCACCGACAGCATCGCGTTGGCCATCGGCGTGCCGTCGGGCGTGGCGACGTGCACCCCGCCCTTGAGCCGGCCGCCGGCGTGACCGGCCAGGAACAGCGGGCAGCGCTTGTGGTTGTGGACGTGCGAATCGCCCATCGGCGAACCGTAGATGACGAGCGAGTTGTCGAGCAGCGTGCCGTCGCCATCGGCGGTGGCCTTCAGCTTGTCGAGCAGATACGGCACCATGCCGACGTGGTAGGTGTTGATGGTCGCGAACTCGCGGATCGTGTTCTCGCGCTCGCCGTGGTGCGAGGTGGAGTGGAACGCGCCGCCGAACCCGCTTTCCGGGTAGGTGCGGTTGGAGGCGTCGCGGCCCAGCTTGAAGGCGAAGACACGGGTGACGTCCGACGCGAACGCCAGCGCCTGCAGGTCGAACATCAGCTTGACGTGCTCGGAGAACGAGTCGGGCACGCCGATCGGGGCGCCAGGCAGTTCGCGCGCCTCGCCGGTGCTGTTGGCGGCCTCGACGCGCTGGATGCGCCGTTCGACCTCCCGCATCTCGGTCAGGTAGTCGTCGAGCCGGGCGCGGTCGCCGGCGCCGAGGTCGCGCTTCAGCTGGGTGACGGCGGTGCCGAGCCAGTCGAGCAGGCTCTTGTCCTCGACCCGCCGCTGGCGCCGTTCGCCCGGCGTCGCGCCGACGCCGAACAGCGAATCGAAGACCACGCGCGGGTCGCGCACCATCGGCAGCGGCTGCTCGGGTGAGGCCCAGCTGATCGAGTCGGTGTAGGTGCACGAGTAGCCGTAGGAGCAGCCGCCCGACTGGTCGACGTTCTCGATGCACAGCTGCAGCGACGGAATCGGCGTCTCCTGCCCGAAGCGCTGGGCATAGAGCTGGTCGAGCGAGGTGCCGACGTGGACGTCGGAGCCCTGCGTCTGCTTGGGGTGTTCCTGGGTGAGGAACACCGCACTCGACCGGAAGTGGTCGCCGCCGATCTCGGGCAGCGTGAAGGCCTCGGCGTTGCGCACGTCGGTGTTGCTGACGATGGTCAGGTGGTCGCGATAGGCCTCGAGCGGCTTCAGGCTCGAGGGCGTGAGGTCGAAGTCGCGGCCGGTGGCCTTGGGCGCCCAGAGATGCTGGGTCAGGCCCCACGGCGTGCTGCCGGCCGAGCCGTGCACCATCTCGATGGCGATGAGACGCACCTTGGGCGCCGCCGCCCGTGCCGCCAGGGCCGGCGTCATCGCGTCGAGGAATGGCAGCGCCAGCGAGACGCCGAGTCCCTTGAGCATCGTGCGGCGCGGAAGATGTCGGCCGGTATTGATCATGACGTGCGGCTCCTTGTGCCGGCTCGTGGCCGGCCGTCCTTCGCTGTCGTTCGCTGACTCACTGACGTCCCGCCGGTGCGCCGGCCGTCGTCGTGACGGTGCGCGCCGGCTCCGGCGCGCTCATCCGGAAGGCCGGGCTGTTGACCACGGCGAGCACGTAGGCCGACAGCTTGTGGTCGGCCTTGCCGGCGCCGGTGACGACCGCCCGCACCGCCGGCATGTCGGTGTACTCGAGACGCCGGCCGAGCGCATAGGTCATCAGGTTCTCGGTGAAGCTGCGCAGCACCATGTCGCGGTGGGCGAGTAGCGCCGCCTGCAGCCCGGCCGGCCCCGCCATCGGGGTGCCGTCGTAGAGGACGCCGCCCGAATCCACCGGCACCTGGTTCTCCTTGGTGCGCCACGCCCCGGTGACGTCGAAGTTGTCGAGCGCCAGGCCGAGCGGGTCGATCACCTTGTGGCACGAGGTGCAGGCCGGGCTCTTGCGGTGCTCTTCCATGCGCTGCCGCGTGGTGAGGCGCTTGCCCTCGGCCGATGCGGTGGCCGACTCGTCGAGCGCCGGCACGTCGGGCGGCGGCGGGGGCGGCGGCGTGCCGAGCAGCACCTCCATCACCCACTTGCCGCGCAGCACCGGCGAGGTGCGGTTGGCCACCGAGGTGAGCGTGAGGATGCTGCCCTGGCCGAGCAGGCCGCGGCGGTAGGGCGGCAGCGTGACCCGCTGGAAGGCCGGGCCGTTGACGCTGGTGATGCCGTAGTGGCGGGCCAGCCGCTCGTTGACGAACGAGTAGTCGGCGGTCAGCAGGTCGAGCACGCTGCGGTCCTCGCGCACGATGCTCTCGACGAAGAGCTGGGTCTCGCGGCGCATCGCGTCGCGCAGCGCCTCGTCGAACAGCGGGTACTCGGTGAACTCGGGGCGGAGCGCGTCGAGATCCTGCAGCCGCAACCACTGGCTGGCGAAGCGCGTCGACAGCGCCGTGGCGCGCGGGTCGGCGAGCATCCGCCGCACCTGGCGCTCGATCTGCGCGCTGGTCCGCAGGGTGCCGGCCTGCGCCGCCTTGACCAGCTCGGCGTCCGGTCCGGTGCCCCAGAGGAAGAAGGAGAGCCGCGACGCCAGGTCCTCGTCGGCGATGCGATAGGCGCCGTCGGTGCCGGCGGCCGGACCGCGTTCGAGCCGGAACACGAACAGCGGCGACACCAGGATCGACTGCAGGGCCATGCGGATGCCCTCCTCGAAGTCGCCGGTGCGCCGGCCCTCGAGGTAGAAGCGCATGGCGTCGGCGGTGGCCTGCGGCGTGTGTTTGCCGCGATAGGCGCGGCCGGTGAGGTCCTTGATGATCGCCGCGGCGCATGGCTCTTCTTCGCGCGCCGTCGTCGGCCGGCAGGTGAACACCTGGCGGCGGCTGATGGTATTGGAGACCCCGGTCACCGCGACCGGCCCGACGATGGTCAGGTCGCGCATGTGCGGCAGCGTCGTCGTGCCGTAGCCGTCGCCGCCCTCGGCGGTGTTCTCGATCGGCGCGAGCAGGTCGTCGACCGGGCCGTCGAGCCGCTGGATGAAGGCGGCCGAGATGCGGTGCGGGCCGGCTGCGATGTGGATCGGTGCCGTCCGCAGCTCCATGCCGTTCTGGCCCTTGTTCTGGCCGAAGTCGGTCTCGGTCATCGCCGGGCTGACGTCGAGCAGGGCCACGCGCTGGCCGTCCACCGACACGTCGACCTGTTCGGTGAAGCCCATCGCCAGGAGCGGCGTCCGGCCGAACAGCCCGCCCAGCGCGGCGTAGACCATCGACGCCTTGATCACGTAGTCGCCGTCGGCGGGGAAGACGTGCACCACCGAGTGGCCGCCGCGCGTGCCCATCGGCGTGCCCGGTGCGTGCGCCATCTGCGAGCGGCTGTGTTCGATCTTGAAGGTGGCCGAGGTGGCGCTGGCCTGGCGATCGCCGACCGCCAGGCGGCTGATCTGGCTGGCGGCGCGCAGGTAGCCCTGCAGCAGCTGCGGCGAGAAGTTCTGCACGTCGGCGACGTTGTCGAAGCCGGCGCTGATGGTGTCGGCGGGGAGGTAGGCGCTGACGTCGATGTCGAGACCGAGCAGATCGCGCACGGCGGCGCCGTACTCCGCCCGGTTCAACCGCTGGAAGGGCCGCCACCCGGGCCGGGCATCGGCGACCGCGGCGACGTCCATCGCCGACTCGAGGGCGTTCACCATGCCCGCCATCGTCGTCGCGTCGGGTCGCGTCGAGCCGGCCGGCGGCATCATGCCGGCGCGCAGCTTCTTGATGATCTTCTCGGTGAGTTCGCCGCTCGCGACGTGGGCCGACGCGTCGAAGCGGGCGAGCGACAACCCGCCGGCTTTGGCGCGATCGCTGTGGCAGGTGGCGCAGTAGCGGGCGACGAGAGCGTTCTGCGCGTCGGCGGTGAGGGGCGCTACCGCGTGCGAGGCGACTGGCGCGGGTTGAGGTGGCGTACCGGCCGGTGCCTGCCGGCGATCCGCCGAGACACTGGCGGCAGCGAGTACAGAGACCACGACCACTGGCAGGACTCGGCGCATACCCATCCTTCCCCGCTCACCCTAAGCGGCCGGCCTGACGCTGTCAAGTCTTTGTGTGTCATGCGCTTGCCCGGGGTGGCCCATGCCGGCGACGGGCCCGTCAGCGGGCGTCGTGGACGACCGCGCCACCGGCGATCGTGACCAGCACGCGGGTTCGGGCGACGGCATCTGCCGGGGCGGCGAGGATGTCGTCCGACAGCAGGATCAGATCCGCCACCTTGCCCGGTTCGATCGAGCCTTCGGTGCGCTCGAGCCGCCCGGCGACGGCGGCGTCGCGGGTGTAGCCGGCGATCGCCTGCTCGATCGTCAGGCGCTCGGCCGGCAGCCAGCCGTCGGGCGGCGCGCCGTCGAGGGTCTGGCGCAGCCGCAGCATCCGCAGGCCCTGCCAGGGATCGATGGTCACGACCGGCCAATCGCTGCCGAAGGCCAGCGTGGCGCCGCCGGCGCGCAGCTGCTGCCACGGCCAGGCGCGGGCGGCGCGCTCGGGCCCGATCGCCTTGGCCCAGACATTCAGGTTGTTGGCACCCGGCGTGGCGTGCAGCGGCTGCATGCTGGCGATGACGCCGAGGGCGCCGAAGCGCGGGATGTCGGCGGCCGCCGGGCTCTCGATGTGCTCGATGCGGAAGCGGCGGGCGGCCCGCTCGGCGGCCGGCGCGGCGCGTTCGTAGGTGTCGAGCGCGACCCGGATGGCGCGATCGCCGATGGCGTGCGTGAAGATCTGGAAGCCGCGCCGATCGAACTCGGCGACGCCGGCGGCATAGACCGCCGGATCCCAGTTGAGGATGCCGGACGTGGCCGCGTCGTCGGCGTACGGCGCCAGCACCGCCGCCGTGTGGGCCTCGATCACCCCGTCGAGCATGAACTTCACCGCGCCGACGTTCAGCCACTCGTCGTGATACGTCGTCCGCAGGGCCTCGGCAGCGGCGACGACGTCGGGCGTGACCGCTGGTGGGTTGATGAACGGCGTGACGACGAACCGCAACGTCAGCGCCTTCTCAGCCCGTAGCGCCGCCAGCAGATCCAGCACCTCGGCGTCGCCGCCGGCGCTGTGCACGCGGGTCACGCCGAGCCCGTTCACGTAGCGGATCGCGTCCTTGAGTGCGGCCAGTCGCTCCTCGCGGGTGGTCGAGGGAATCGCCTTCTCGACCAGCCCGCCGGCGGTCTCTTTGAGGGCGCCGGTGGCCTCGCCGGTGCGCGGATCGCGGACGATGATGCCGTTGGCGGGATCGGGCGTGGCCCGGGTGATGCCCGCCAGTTCCAGCGCCTTGGTGTTCGCCCAGCTCGAGTGGCCGTCGTAGGCGGTGAGGTAGACCGGCCGGTCGGGGACCACGGCGTCGAGCAGCCGCCGGTCGGGCAGCGCCGCGGCGCCGAAGAGCGAGTAGTACCAGCCGCCGCCGAGGATCCACGGGCGATCCGGATGGGCATCGGCGTAGGCCTTGATTCGTCGCTGCGCGTCCTCGATGGTGGTGGCGTCGTCGAGCTGCACGCGCTGGCGACCGAGCGCGCCGCCGATGAAGTGGACGTGCGTGTCGGTGAGGCCGGGCAGTACCAGGCGGCCGCCGGCGTCGATCACCTGCGTGGCCGGGCCGCGCAAGGCGCCGATCTCGGCCGCGATGCCGACGGCCGCGATCGAGCCGCCGCGGATCGCGACCGCCTCGGCCCGCGGCTGCTGCGGGTTCACCGTGTAGACATGCGCGTTGGTGACGATGAGGTCGGCGGGAGCGGCGGGCGGCGACGACGTGCATCCGCTGGCGGCGATCGCCACCAGGAAGACGACGGCGACCGGGTGCGCAGGATGCATGGGGCCCTCTCGTGGGCCGCTCATCGCGGCAGCCCGCCGAAGGCGACGAGCTTGGTCTCGAGGGTACTCCTCGAGCCCTTCGGCGCCAGATTCGCGACCGAGACCGCTTTCTTTCCAGCCGACGAATGGCGCTTCGGTGGCGTGCGGCGTCCACTCGTTCACCCCGACCATGCCGAACTCCAGCCGCTCGGCCACTCGCAGCGCCGTCGGCAGGTGGTTGGTCCACACGTACGCGGCCAGGCCGTAGCGCGTCCGGTTGGCGAGGGCGATGGCCTCGTCGACACCCTCGAACGTGCTCACCGGCAGGACTGGTCCGAAGATCTCGTCGCGGTAGAGCGCGGTCTCGGGGGCGACGCCGGTGACGACCGTGGGCTGATAGAAGTAGCCCTTGTCGCGGTCGTGCGGTCGCTCACCGCCCACCGCGACGAGCGCGCCTGCCGCCCGCGCGGCGGCGACCATCGCCTCGACGCGGTCGCGCTGCTTCGCGTTGATGAGCGGACCAACTTGCGTGCCGGCGTCGATACCGGCGCCGACCCGCAGCGCCCCGACCGCCGCCGACACCTTCTCGGCGAACGCCGGGGCGGCGTCGCGGGCGACCAGGAAGCGCTGCGGCGACACGCACACCTGGCCGCCGTTGCGAAACTTCGCGGCGGTGGCGCCAGCCACGACCTGATCCAGATCGACATCCGGGAAGACGAGCACCGGCGCGTTGCCGCCCAGTTCGAGCGACAGGCGCGTCACCGTCTTCGAGGCGCCGTCCATCAGCAAACGGCCCACCCGCGTGCTGCCGGTGAAGTGAATCTTCGCCAGCGCCGGATGCGCGAGCATCGCCTGGCCCATCGGGCCTGGCTCGCCGTTCACGAGATTGACGACGCCCGGCGGCGCGCCGGCCTCGGCCAGGATCCGCACCAGGTTCATGCCGGTCATCGGCGTGTACTCGGACGGCCGCACGACGATCGGGCAGCCGGCGGCGAGGGCGGCGCCACCGGCGCGCGCGATATTCCAGGCCGGGAAGTTCCAGGCGGTGATCAGCCCGACGACGCCGAGCGGCTGCTTCAACACCAGCATCCGCTTGCTTGGCGTGCGCGACGGGATCACCCGCCCGTAGGCGCGCTTGCCCTCCTCGGCGAACCACTCGAGCAGATCGGCCGACGCCGCCCACTCGCCGCGGGCCTGCGCCAGCGGCTTTCCGCTCTCGAGCACCGTCGCGGTTCCCAAGGCGTCGAGGTCGGCGCGGATGAGCGCGGCCGCCTTGTCGAGCACAGCGCCGCGCTCGTAGGCGGTGGCGTGGCTCCACCCATCGAACGCGACCCTGGCGGCGTCGATGGCCCGGTCGCAGTCGGCCGCCGTACCGAACGGCACCGTCGCCACGACCTCCTCGGTCGCCGGATTGAGGACGTCCCAGGTGCCGCCGTTCGCGGCGTCGCGCCATTCGCCGCCGATGTACTGCTTGAAGCTACTCATGAGCGTTCGTAGACGATCTCGCCGCCGAGCATCGTCAGGTCCACGGTGAGCGACGCCAGCGCGTCGGGTGGGGTAGTGAGGGGATCGGCGGACAGCACGGCGAGGTCGGCGCGGAAGCCAGGGGCGATCGTTCCGAGGACATCTGGCAAGCCGACGGCGACCGCGCCGCCGCGCGTGTAAGCGTCCAGCGCTTCAGCAGCGGTGATCGCCTGCTCCGGCACCAGCGGCCGGCCGGCGCGGTCTTTCCGCGTCACGGCGGCGGTGATGCCGGCGAGCGGGTTGTCGTTCTCGACCACCGGCGCGTCCGACGACAGCGCCACGGTCACGCCGGCGTCGAGCATCGCGCGCAGTGGATAGCAGCGGGGAAGCAACGAGTCGGGCAGATACTCCCGGAAGTTGCGGCCGAGTTCGTAGAGGAAGATCGACTGCGGCGCGGCGACGACGCCGAGCCGCGCGGCCCGGGCGAGCTGCGCGGCGCTCGGCAGCCCGAGGTGCTCGATCCGGTGGCCGAGCCCCGGCGGCCGTGGCCCGAGCGCTTCGTAGATGTCGAGCATCTGGTCGATGGCGACGTCGCCGATGGCATGCGTGGCGATGCGCCAGCCGGCGTCGTGACTTTCGCGGCAGAGCGCGGCCAGCTCGTCGTGTTCGAAGCGCAGCAGTCCCCGCGACGGCGTGTGCCGGTAGTCGACGCTGAGCGCCGCGGTGGCTCCGCTCAGCCCGCCGTCGGCGAGGAACTTCACCGTGTCGACGTGGAGCATCGGCGAACGGTGGCGCTCGGGCAGCGGGATCGGCGTCGGCACGCCGTCGACGCGCCGGAACGGCATGACGTTCATCCGCGCCGGCAGCCGGCCGCCGGCGTCCATCGCCCGATAGACGCCGAGCAGCTGCGGGTTGACGCCGCAGCACGACGACATGGTGATGCCGAGCGACAGCTGATGGCGCAGCGCCGCCGTGATCATCCGCTCGTAGTCGTCGTCGCTGGGCGGCGGCATCACCTTCGTGATGAGGCCCATCGCGGTCTCGCGCAACACACCGGTGGGCGTGCCGTCCTCGCCGCGGTCGATGTCGCCGCCGACCGGCGGCACCGTGGCGGCGGTGATGCCGGCACGGGCGAGCGCCACGGAGTTGGTGGCATAGATGTGACCGCAGGTGCGGGTCAACACCACGGGTTGATCGGGCGCCGCACCATCGAGGTCGGCCCGCGTCGGCATCCGGCCCTCAGCCATCGTGGCTTCGTTGAAGCCGCGGCCGAGCAGCCACGCGCCCTCGGGGATCCGTCCGCGGAACGCCGCGACCTTCGCCACGATCGCCGCGATGCTCTCGACGCCGCGCAGGTCGAGCATGGTCGTGAGCAGATGCCCGATCTTCCAGACGTGCGCGTGCGCGTCGTGGAAGGCGGGAATGACAGTGCGGCCACCGAGGTCGATCCGCTGCGCGCCAGGCCGGGCCCCGCTGGCGATGCCCGCGTCGCCGACCGCCGCGATGATGCCGTCTCGGATGACGACGGTGGTCGCAGGCGGGCTGTCCGCAGGCGACAGCACGCGGCCATGCTCAAGAACCAGATCCATTACACCGACGCCGCGGTCAGGCGTTCCGAGACGACCCGGATCGCCGTGCCGAGGCCGTCGAGGCCTTCGCGCAGCATGTCCTCGGGCATCGTCAGGGGCGGCAGCAGCCGCACGCCGTTGCTGTAGAGACCCGCGCGCATCAGCACGACGCCGTTGGCGACGGCGTGGCGCACGATCTGCAGCGTGTCCTCCGGCGGCAGCGGAGCCTTGGTCCGGCGATCCTTGACGAACTCGACCAGCATCATCGGGCCCAGGCCGCGCACGTCGCCGACGATCGGCCACTCGCGCTGCCAATCAGTCATCACCTCGCGCATGACCTCGCCGAGCCGTCCGGCGTGAGCGAGGAACGCCGGCTGGCGGATCATCTCGACGGCCGCGAGCGCCGCGGCGCACGCCACCGGGTTGCCGCCGTAGGTGCCGCCGACCCCGCCCGGGTGCGCGGCGTCCATGATCGGCGCCCGCCCGGTGACGGCGCCAATCGGCATGCCGCCGCCGAGCGACTTCGCGGTCGTGATGAGGTCGGGGACGATGCCGTAGTGCTCGATCGCGAAGACGCGTCCGGTGCGGCCCATGCCGCACTGCACCTCGTCGGCGATCATCACGATGCCGTGCTGCGTGCACAGCTCGCGGATGCGCTGCAGGAAGCGCGCCGGCACCGGCAGGAACCCGGCCTCGCCCTGGACCGGCTCGATGATCATCGCGGCGATGGCCGACGGGTCGACCTGCGCCACCATCGCCTGATCGAGCTGGCGGATGGCGAAGTCCACGTACTGGTCCTCGGTCATCCCGGCCGGTGTGCGATAGAGCTGCGGCAGCGGCAGCCGCACGATGTCGGAGGCGAACGGCCCGAAGCCGCTCTTGAACAATCCGTACTTGCTGGTGAGGCTGAGCGTGAGCAGGGTGCGGCCGTGATAGCCGCCTTCGAAGCACACCACCGCCGGGCGGCCGGTGAACTTGCGCGCGAGCTTGACTGCGTTCTCGACGCTCTCGGCGCCGCTGTTGGCGAAGATCGTCTTCTTCGGGAAGTCGCCGGGCGTGATCTCGTTCAGCAGCTCGGCCAGCCGCACCATCGGCTCGTAGGTGGTGACGAGCGCGCAGGTGTGCAGGAACTTCGCGGTCTGCGCCGTCACGGCGTCGACGACCGCGGCTGGGGCATGGCCGACGCCGGTCACGCCGATGCCGCTGGCCATGTCGATGAAGGTGTTGCCGTCGACGTCGAAGATGAGCGCGTCGTGGGCGCGCTCGACCACCACGTCGGTGGCTTTGCCGAGGCCGGCCGGCAACGCGGCGGCGCGTCGTGCCAGCATCGCCGTGGCCCGAGGGCCAGGCACCGGCGTCGTCAGCCGCACGTAGCGGTGGGCCAGCGCGCGCGAGGCGCCGGGGACATCTTTCGCCGCGTCGAGCACGATGAGCGCGCTGTAGTTGTCGGAGACCGGGTCGTTCAGGTAGTCCTTCAGCAGGGCGCGCGGCTCGAACCCGACCCGCAGTTGCGCCGACAAGGTCGGGTCGCTGCGCCGTCCGGCGACGACCTCGGCGTAGTAGTCCTCGGCCGAGATGGTGTCCTTCACCGCGCCGTAGCCGCGCAGCATGCCGCCGGTGACCTGACCCTTGAGGCCGCGCCGCCACACCAGTTCCTGCCGGGCGGCATAGAGCGCCGTGGCCAGGCCGCGGCCGCGGTAGTCGGGGTGCACGCCGATGTCGGCACCGTAGAGCCAGTCGCCGTCGGGCTCGTGCGATGTCAGCCAGCCGCCCTGAATGACGTCGCCGAAGGTGTGCGTGATGTGCTCGAAATCGAAATGCAGCCGGATGGTGGCGGTGGCGCCGACGACCCGGTCGCCGTCCAGCACCACGAACTGGCCTTCGTCGAAGACCTCGAGGTGCTTGCGGTAATGCCGCGCCTTGAAGCGTTCCTCGTCGGCGAGCGTGGGGAAGCACACGAGCTGCAGCGCCTCGAGCGGCTCGGCGTGCTCGGGCCGCGCGTGCATCACGACCAGGCCGGTGTCGAGCCGGCGGTAGTACCACATCATGGCTGCGAATCTTATCAGTCGGCTTCGACGGATTAGAAGCGCAGTCCTGCAGGCGCGAATTCCGCGACCGAGCCCGCGAACTAGTCCCCGTCGCTGGATGCGCAGCGGCCGAGAGGAGAGAGGCTCACGGCACCACGGCGGCGATTTCAATCGCGCGGCTTGGCACGCGACTGGCACCCGAGGAGGGCGGAGGTCGCCGTGGTCATCCGTCGTGTCGTGCTGGCGCGGCTGTTTCGTGCAACCTGGCTGACGATGCTGGCGCTGGCTGGCCAGGTCGCGACGGCTTCCGCGCAGGAGGTCACCAGGTTCGCAGACCTGCCGCTGCGCCTGAACACCGGCGACCACGTCACCATCGAGACGCGGTCGGGCGTGTCGGTGGCGGGGCGGGTGGTGCGAATGGCGCCCGAGCAGCTCGCCGTGACCGGCCCCGACGCGCGTGAACGCGTGTTCACCGCCGCGGACGTTCAGCGGGTGCGCCGGCGGGGCGATGGGCTCGGCAACGGCGTCCGCATCGGCGCGCTCGTGGGCGGCGCTGCCGGATGCGCGTTCGGGGGCCTGTTCTCGGGCGAGTTCCGCGCCAGTGACTGCATGCAGGGGTTCCTCATTTTCGGAGCCGCCGGCGCCGGTCTCGGGCTGGCCGTCGACGCCATGCACACGGGCGCGACCACGGTATTCCAGGTGCCGACGGCCAGCGCGCGGTGGCGGCCGCAGCACGGCACCGCTGTCGCCGTGGGCGCGACCGTGTCGTGGTAGCGCGTCGGCGTCAGCCGAGGAGGCTCCGATGAGACGTCTGGCGTGTCTCGCTGTCTTGCTGGTCGGCGTGGGCGTCGCCGCCGCGCAGCCCGTGGTGCCGTCTTCGGCCTCGCGCGACGGACCGATTGCGGCGGAGGACGGGCGGCCAGGTCAATTGGCGCCGGCGCCGGCGGCACCACAGCGCCCGTCGCGCCCGTGGACAGTGTCTGTCGTCACGGGCCTGCCGTCGAGAGGCCCCCTCGATGACCTCGAAAACACCATGCGCGACACCGGCTTCGATCTCGACTCGGGGGGGTGCTTCTTCGACCTGTGTTTCGGGCCCACGAACATGCCCTATTCGATCCGCGGTCGGCCGTTCCGCGATTCCTGGACGGCTGGGATCAACCGGCGCATCGGTCGTCGTCTGGGCGTGAGCGTCACGGGCGGCCGCACGCTCATCGGCTGGACGAACGGTCGGCAGCGGGGCACTGGCGCCTACATAGAGATCGAGACTGCGATCACACACGTGGCGCCGCTTGTCACCTTCACACCGACGTCGGGCGTGCGTGTTGGCGCCGGCCCCGCCGTCTTCAGCACGAGGTTCGCCCGCACCGGTCTCGACCCGCAGCCGCTGACGACGACGCGTCGGCCGGGCCTGCTTGCGGAGGCGAGTCTGACGTTCCCGCGGCGGTCGCGGGTGTTCGTCGAGTTGTCGGCGCAGGAGCGCTGGCTCGGGCGTCAGCCGCTCGGGCCCATCGAGGTGGTGTCAGACGGCACCGCGCCGTTCCCGCAGACGCGGGTGCGCGTCGCGCACTGGTTCATCGGCCTCGGGGCCGGCGTCCGGTTCTGACGACGGTCAGCCGCGCGCCATGCTCGGCCGGCGTCCGCCCAGCACCTCGACGACCTTGTCGATGTCGTCGTGGGTGTTGAAGACCGACACCGACAGGCGCAGCCGGCTCTCGTTGCCGACCACTGTCGCCGTCACCTTGCCGTCGCGCAGCGCCTTGCTGGTGGCGGCGGCGTCCTTCACGGCGAAGGCGAGAATCGGCGTCGGGTTGCCGCGCGGCGTCAGCGGCGCGTAGCCGAGCGGCGGCAGTTCCTGCTGCAGCCGTTCGGTGAGCTGCGTGGCGTGGGTGCGGATCCGATCGAGGCCGAGGCCGTTGACGTAGTCGATGCCTTCGGACACGGCGGCGGCCAGCAGCACCGCGATACCGCCGGTCTCGTAGCGGGCGGCACCCGGCATCGGCTCCCAGGTCAGCTCGGCGCGGTTGAAGTTGCTCACCTGACGATGGCCGTAGCGGGTCGTCGGCAGCACCGTGCCCTGCAGATTCTCCTTCACGTAGAGGAACCCGAAGCCGCGCTCGCCCATGATCCACTTGTAGGTGCCGGTGGCGGCGAAGTCGATGCCGAGCGCCTTGACGTCGACCGGCACGGCGCCCACGGCCTGGATGATGTCCGCGAACACGTAGGCGCCTTTGGCGTGCGCCAGATCGCTCACCGCCTTGCAGTCGTGCATGAAGCCGTTGACGTTCGAGACCAGCGCCAGCGACACCAGCCGGGTGTTGCGGTCGATGGCCCTGTCCATGTCGGCCGGGTCGATCGCCCAGTTGCGGTGCTTGACGATGCGCAGCTCGACGCCCTGCTTCTCGAGCTCCTTGTACATGTAGAGCGAGGTGGTGAAGTGCAGCTCGTCGATGACGACGTTGCCCTTCTTCTTCGCCAGGTCCATGCCCATCACGACGATGTTCTCGCCGTCGGAAGTGCTCGAGGTGAAGGCGATCTCGGTCGGCGCGGCACCGATCATCGTCGCAAAGCGCTTCTTCAGGTCGGCCTGGCGGTCGTTGTTGAAGTCGGCGCGTCCGGGGCCGGCGCCGTGCAGGCGGTACTGCAGGCCCTGCTCGATCGCGCGGGCGGCGAACCGGCCGACCGGATGGAGCGCCGCCGCGTTCATGTAGGTTTCGACCGCGGCGAGCGGAAAGTCGTCGCGGACCGAGGCCGGGAAGACCGCGCCGGGGCGCATCGCCGCCTGCTCGAGACCCGCCAATGCCGGCCGCGCCGACCATGCCAACGCGCTCGCGCCCGCCAGGAACTCTCGACGACCGATGCCACTCATAGCCTCTCCATTCCCGGACCGCCAGATCCGGTGGCCGATGATCGCACAGGTCGGCCCCCTGAAACCGATGGGATACTTGCGACGGATGACCGACCCGTGTGGATGGCCGGCGCGGCGGATCGCGGCGGCGGTGGCAGAGGGGCAGCTGTCGGCGGCCGAGGTCGTCCAGGCCCATCTGGATCGGATTGCGGCGGTCGACGGCCGTGTCCGCGCCTTCGTCGATGTCGACGCCGAACGGGCGCTGGCGGGCGCCCGCGCGCAGGACGACCGGGTCGCCCGGGGGGAGCCCCGCGGGCCGTTGGGCGGAGTGCCAGTCAGCATCAAGAGCGCCATCGAGGTCGCGGGGCTTCGCTGCGAGACCGGCAGCGCGTCGCGGCTGGGCGTCGTCGCCGCCGCCGATGCCGTGGTCGTGGCCCGGCTGCGTGCCGCCGGCGCGATCGTCCTTGGCACCACCAACGTCGCCGAGATGCTGATGGGCTATGAAACGGCGAACCCGCTGCACGGACGCACCGCCAACCCATGGGATCTGGCGCGCACGCCGGGCGGGTCGAGCGGCGGAGAATCGGCGGCGATTGCCGCCGGGTGTTCGGCTGGCGGCATCGGCAGTGACGGCGGCGGCTCGATCCGCGTGCCGGCGCACTTCACCGGCATCTGCGGCCTGAAGCCGACGCCGGGGCGCATTCCCTCGACCGGCCATCAGCCCGCGTGTCTCGGGCCGTTCTCGCTCATCGGCGTGGTCGGGCCGATGGCGCGGACGGTGGCCGATCTCGATCTCTTCTACCGCGTGACGGCCGGCTGGGATCCGGTCGATCCGCTGGCCACGCCGCTGGCCGCGGGCGCCGGCCTCGACGACTACGACGACGACTGGCGCGTCGGCTGGTTTGACGGCCATCCCGACCTACCGGTCACGGGCGAGACCGCCGCGGCGGTGCGTACGGCCGTCGCCGGGCTCGAGGCGCAGGGCCTCGTCGCCGAGCCGTGGTCGCCGGCCGTGCTCGACCCGGTGACCGACCTCTGGCACGTGTTCTTCTGCGAGGTCGGCGGGCAGCTGCTCACGGCCAGTCTCGGCGCGGCGGCGCGCGCGCTGCCGATCCTCGCCGCCTACGCCGCCGCCTTTCCCGACCGTCGCGCCCTGACCGCGGCGCGGCTCACCGACGCGTGGATTGCCCGCGACCTGGCCCGCGCCGACGTGCTCGCGGCGATGCGCCGCCACCGCGTGCTCGTCTGCCCGGTCACGGCGATGCCGGCGTTTCGTCACGACGAGCGGCGGTGGGACGTCGGTGGTGGCAGCGTCGGCTATCTGGAGGCGATGCGCTTCACGCAGTGGTTCAACGTGCTCGGTCTGCCGGTGGTGGTGGTCCCGGCCGGGCGCAGCGCCGATGGACTGCCGATTGGCGTCCAGGTGGTCGGCCGGCCCTTCGAGGAGGCGCGGGTGATGGCGGTCGCGGCGCGCATCGAAGCAGTGTGCGGCGGCTACGTCGCGCCGCCGGAGGTGGCCTGATGACGGCGCCCTCGGCCCTGCACCGCCGGCTGTCGCTGCGCGACCTGGTCGTCTACGGCCTGCTCTTCATCGGTCCACTGGCGCCGGTCGGAGTGTTCGGCGTCCTCGACGCGCGCGCCGACGGCGCGGTCGCTCTGGTGTATCTCGTCGCTACCGTCGCCATGGCCTTCACCGCCTGGTCCTACGCCGAGATGTCGCGCGTCGTGCCGCACGCCGGATCGGTCTTCGCTTATGCCACGGCCGGGCTCGGCGGCACGGCCGGCTTCTTCGCCGGCTGGCTGGCGATGCTCGACTACCTGCTCATCCCGTCGGTAGCCTATCTCTTCTCCGGCATCGCCATGCACGCGCTGATGCCGGCGGTCCCGGCCTGGGTCTTCACCGTGGCGGCGTTCGCGGCGACGACCGCGCTGAACCTGCGCGGTGTCGACGTCGCCGCCCGCGTTGGCTTCGTCGTGCTGCTCATCGAGCTGGCCGCGCTGGTCGTGTTCCTGGTCGCCGCGGCCGTCGTCCTCGCCGCTGACGGGCCGTCGCGGCCGTGGCTGTCGCCGCTGGTCGGACTCACCGCCATCGATCGCTCGATGATTCTCGGCGGCGTGTCGATCGCCGTGCTGTCGTTCCTCGGCTTCGACGCGATTGCGTCGTTCGCCGAGGAGAACGCCGGCGAGGCGCGCCAGGTCGGGCGGGCGATCTTCCTGTGCCTGTCGGTCGCCGGCCTGGCCTTCGTGGCGCAGTCCGCGCTGGCGGCGCTCCTCAGCACGACCACCCCGGCCGAACTGGCCGCGTACCCGGAACGTCAGGGCACGGCCTTCTACGACGTGACCCGCGTGGCACTCGGCGGCTGGCTGGCCACGCTCGTCGCCGTCACCAAGGCGATCGGGCCGGCCTTCGCGGCGATGACCGCGCAGGCCGCCGCGGCCCGTCTGCTGCTCGGCATGGCCCGCGATGGCCGCCTGCCGGCGGTGCTCGCCGACGTCGACCGGGCCCGCGGCGTGCCCACCGTGGCGCTGCTGTCCACCGGGACGCTGACGCTGGCGGTGTCGGTGTGGGCGGCGCGGCGCAGCGACGGCCTGCCGCTGCTCGTGTCGATCGTCGATGTCGGCGCGCTGGCCGCCTTTGCGCTGCTGCACGCGTCGGTGGTCGGCTACTTCGTCGCCGGCCGCCGCTCCGACCGGCGCTGGACGCACACGCTGGTGCCGGTGGCTGGAGCGGTGGTGACGGCGTGGGTGCTGGTCGAGGCCAGTCGCATCGCCCAGCTGACCGGCCTGGTCTGGGCCGGGCTCGGTGCGGTGGTGTATGTGGCGCGCCGCCGCCGCTGGACGCCGTCGAGGTAGTGCGGTGTGGCACGGCGCCTGCAACGGTCATGGTCAGTTACGCATGACCGATCGCCGTCGCTCCGTCGCTGGAACCCTCGCCGTTTGTCTCACCGCCCTCGCAAGCCTCGCGGCGGCGCCGCAGGCCGTCGATCCACTCGCGCTCGGCCGCACTGTCGCCGCCGTCACCGAGGCGTCCCCCGCCGAGCGGTCGGCCGTTCTCGGGCTCTACGAGCGGCGCGGCGGCCGGTGGCTCTGGCACGACGCGGCCGGCCGGCCGACGGCTGGCGCGGACGCGGTACGCGAACTGCTCGCCGGGCTCGACAGCCATGGCCTCGATCCCGGGGACTATCGGGTGCCGGCGCCTCCGGACTCGCTCGGGTCCGACGTCGCGCTCACCGTAAGCGCCCTCCGGGCGATGCACGACCTGCACCTGGGCCGCGTCGATCCGCGGTCGCTGGGGCTGCGCCTGCCGACGTGGGCCGAGCCGCACGACTTCGCCACGATTCTCGTCGCCGGCGTCGACGGCGGAACGCCGGCCGCGGCGATCAGCGGACTGGCGCCGCCGTTTGCGCTGTATGCCCGTCTGCGCGACGCGCTCCGCGCCTACCGGGCGCTCGCCGACGCGGGGCCCCTGCCCGATCTGGCCGTGCCGCCGACGCCGGTGCGGCCGGGCGAGCTGTATCGCGATCGCGTCGCCCTCGACACGCGGCTTCGGGCGTTCGGCGACCTGCCGGATGGACTGCCCCCGCCCGGCGATGATCCTGATCGGCTCGCCGGCGCCATCGTCGACGCGCTGAGCCGGTTCCAGCGCCGCCATGGACTGACGCCCGACGGCGTGCTGGGCGCCCGCACTGCCGCCGCGCTGCGCGTCGAGCCGGCGGCCCGTGTGCAGCAGATCACTCTGGCGCTCGAGCGACTCCGCTGGCTGCCCGACCTGGGCACCCGGCGTCTGGTGGCTGTGAACATCCCGATGTTCCGCGCCTGGGCCTGGGACGCCGCCCGCGACGACGCCACGCCGGCGCTGACGATGGACGTAATCGTCGGCCGGGCCGTCCGCACGCAGACGCCGGTGTTCGTCGACGCGATGGAGCGGGTGATCTTCCGGCCGTATTGGAACGTGCCGGCGTCGATCCTCCGGCAGGAAGTGCTGCCGGCGCTGCGCCGCGACCCGGGCTACCTCGATCGGCAGGGAATGGAGGTGGTGGCGGGCGACGGCGACGACGGAGCGGTGGTGCCGCTCGACGCCGCGGCGTTCGACGGTCTGGCGGCGGGCCGGCTGCGGGTGCGCCAGCGGCCCGGGCCGGCCAATGCGCTCGGTCTCGTGAAGTTCCTGTTCCCGAACGACGCCTCCGTCTACATGCACGACACGCCGACCAAAGGACTGTTCGCCCGCGACCGACGCGACTTCAGCCACGGCTGCATCCGGGTCGCCGACCCGGCCGGCCTGGCGGCGTGGGTGCTGTCACAGCAGGGGACACCGTGGCCGCCGACCAGGATCGACCAGGCCATGCAGGGCGCCAACAACATGGCGGTGGAACTCGACGTGCCGATCGATGTGGTGATCTTCTATCTCACGGCGGCGGTGCTGCCCGACGGCGGGCCGGTGCACTTCGCCGAAGACATCTACGGCCACGACGCGGTGCTGGCGCGGGCGCTGTCCTGGCGACGGCCCGCCGCGTCACCAGGTGCGGATGCGGCCGGTGTCGACGTGAACGAAGTTCGAGGCGGGGTAGTAGCCGACGCCGCCTTGCCGTAGCGTCAGGGCGGCCCGGCGCAGCCCCGCCAGCGGCACGTCGGCAACGCGGATGTCGATGGCGCGCCCGATCATGTGCAGGCTGCCAGACGCGACGCCGTGACTGCGGCGCCGCAGCGCGGCATTGGTCACCGGCGAACGGAACCCGGAGATCACCTGGAAGGGCTTGGCCGCGCCGGTCGCATCCTGTAGGTCGAAGAGCAGGTCGAGCAGCGCCGGGTCGATCGCCCGGACGTCGCCGGTGCGGAAGTCGCGCAACAGGCTGTTCACCGCCGCGAGCGCGTCCGGCACGTACTGACCGGCGGTGCAGTACTCGACGGCCAGCCGTTCGCCGGTGTGCAGGTGGGCGAACTCTAGGGCGCGGGAGCCGGCCCGGCTGGCCGCCCAGGTGCGTCCGGGCAGCAGCGTGCCGACGGTGGCGGCCGCGAGCGCGGCCAGGGCCTGACGGCGGGTGCAGCGCGTCACCCCGGCATGGTAGCAGGTGGCCCCCGCGGCCGTCTCCCCGAAAATCAGTCGGCTGGATCGAGCCCGGGATGGACGATCGCCACCTCGGCGGCGAGCACCCGGTCGAGGTGCCGGCGCTCGTCGACGAGCGGCCACCAGTCGTAGAGCAGCACGTCGAGCGGCCGCCACATCGCCACCCAGCCGGTGATCACCAGGCCCTCGCGCACGACGTCGCGGAGCGCGCCGTCGAGCGTCGCGACGGCCAGCTGGGCCAGCGCCAGACAGGCGACCAGCACGACCAGGCCGACACCGAGCGCCATGCGGCCGCGCCGCACGTGCTGGCGGAGCCGGCGCACGATCTGCGTCCGCGCGAACGTGAAGTGCCCGCGGATGGCCTCGGTGATGAGCGCGTCGGGCAGACCCGGATCAGGCGGGGTCGACAGGCTCACGACCAGCGACAGCGGCACGTGCCGCGGGATCTCCTGGGCGGCACCCATCACATACTCGACGGCGCCCTCGTCGAGGTCGCGTTCGCGAAACGGCGCCGGGTCGCGGCTGTCGAACAGCTGCCGCGCCTCGCGGGCGGTGAGTTCGATGCGAGCCCGACCGTCGCGAATCCGGTAGCGCTGGGGGTCGGCGGTCACACGCGCGGTGTCGGGGTCATTGCGGCCGGGGCGGCACGGGATGGTCCTTCATCATCTCCGATCGGCCGTTGGCCAGGAACGCCGACACCACCTCGGCGTGCGCCTGAATGAGCCGCGCGACGTACGGGTCGGTGGAGGTCTCGACGACCCGGACGCCGGCCGGCGTCGCCTCGTGGCGCATCACGATCTGCCGCGCGTGCGCGAACACCTCGCGGAAGAGCGGGTCGCGCTGGTGAATCGGCCGACCGCCGTCGACGCGGGCGTACATCGCCGCGACGTGGGTCTGGATGAGTCGCGCCACCTCCGGGACGGTCGACTCGGTCAGGGTCTCGACCCCGTCGGGCCGCCGCGTGACCGTGCGGGTGATGTCGGCGCGCTGGTCGAGCAGCGCCTGGATGCCGCGCATGTCGTCCATGTGCGCGCCGTCGTGGCGACCCTGCCCCATGCCGCCCGGACCGTGCTGCGCGAGTGCCGGGGCGGCGGCAAACGCCAGCGCCATCACCGCGATGAGCCATCGAGTCATCGGCAGTCTCCCATTGGTCATGCGTTGTTCACCTTGCAGGTGCTCACGCCGAACACCGTGTACAGCGGGCAGTTGCCGGTCACGCCGGTCAGCAGCGGCACCGCGCCGACCAGCCCCCACGGCCACCACACGCCGCCGATGGCCAGGGCAATCAGCCCCATACCCACGATCACCCGTACGCCTCGAATCCCACCCGGCTTCGTTGGTGCGCATCCCTGCTCCTTGGACCCGTCAGGTCCGCAGAGCTCTTCCGCAAGAACGCTGCCAGGGGCTTGCTGAGCGAAAGAGGAGGCGACGGTCCACGGGACGAAGGAATTCTCCGCTCGAGATGGGGAACATCCCGCCGCGTGGTGTCTCCCGTGCACCCCGACGTCGCGGTCGTTCGCCGCTCGCGCCGCGGTGTGCGCGCAACCTCGGCCACCGCATCACGGTGGCACGGACCATGTATCCACCCACCTCGGAGGTCGTGTAATGAGGCAGACGGCGTGGCTGGGCCTGGTGGGAATCGTGCTGTTGGCGGTGGCGGCAACGGCGGACGCGCAAGGCCTGTCACAGAGCCGCTGCGCGGACTGCCACTTCGCCAATCCCGGATCGGTGTCGGCCTCCCATCTGTCGGACTGGGACACCTCGGCGCACGCACGGCGCAACGTCGGCTGCGAGAGCTGCCACGGCGGCGACCCGAGGAGCTTCGAGCCGTTCGTCGCCCACCAGAACATCCTGGCGCGCACCAACCCGGCGAGTCCCGTGCACAGCATGAACCTGGGCAAGACCTGCGGCACCTGCCACACCGGGCCGTTCGTGCAGTTCCAGAAGAGCAAGCACTACGAGCTGCTGCGCGCCGGCGACAAGACCGCGCCGACCTGCGCCACCTGTCACGGCGAGGCGGCGGGTGTGCGGCTGTCGCCGCGGGCGCTGGAAGGGCAGTGCGCGCAGTGCCACGGCGCCGGCAAGATCGCGCCGCGACCCGAGTACCCGGCCAACGGCCGGTTGGCGCTCGAGGGGTTGCGTGAGACCCGGGCGCTGCTGAAGGACGCCCGCAACGCCATCGGCCGCGTGAAGGACCCGGCCCGGCGCGCCTCGCTCGAGCAGGCGGCGCAACAGGCCGAGGTGCCGATCATCGAGGCCACCCAGGCCGGCCACGCGTTCGTCTACGACCAGCTGCAGGATCGGCTGGTGACGGCGCGGGCACGGCTGGCGGCGCTGTTCGAACGGCTCGCCAATCCCGACGCGCGCTAGCGCGTCGGGATCGCGATCTGCGAGCTCAGGGCGTGACGAACTCGTGCTCGGGGTGGCGCACGGTCAGCACCGGACACGGCGCCTTGCGCACCACGTTCTCGGCGACGCTGCCGATGAGCAGATGGGCCATAGCCCCACGGCCGTGCGTGCCCAGCACGATGAGGTCGATGGGCTCGCGCTGCGCGTAGCGGATGATCGCCAGGAACGGCGGCCCGCTCTCGGTCACCAGGCAGGCGCAGTATTTCTGACGCTCGGTCTCGTTCAGCATCGCCGCCAGCTGCGCGTCCGATTCGCGCCGCGCCGCCGCCTCGAAATCAGGCGCCGACACCGCGTAGATCTCGGCCGCCCAGGGCTGATCGAGCGGGCTCTGCACGGCGTGCAGCAGGTGGACGCAGGCCCCGAAGCGATCGGCCAGCGCCAGCGCATAGCGCAGCGCCACCCGCGAGGTCTCGCTGAAGTCGGTGGGGACCAGGATGTGCTTGAGGGCAATCGTCGCCATGACCACCTCGCCGGCAGGTTATACCAGGACGACGGCGGGCGTCAGCGCCGGTTGCCGCCGGTCGCGGGCGTTGGGGTGCACGACGAAGACCGGGCACGGCGCCCGGCGCACCACGTCGTTGGTGGTGGAGCCGAAGGCCAGCAGATCGACGGCGCCACGGCCGCGGACGCCCATCACGATGACGTCGGCGCCGATGTCGGCGGCGGTCTCCAGAATCCGGGTGCTCGGCTTGCCGACCACGACCCGCTCGTCGATGCGGCACCATTCGCGCATCGCCGCCGGCACCGCGTCCCGCAGCATCGTCGCGGTCCGGGCTTCGGCCGACCGCTGGTACTCGGCGGCGTCGATGGCCGTGAACTCGCCGGCCTCGGGGAGCGGTTCGACGACGGCGACCAGCGTCAGCTGGCCGTCGGTCTCGCGGGCCAGCGACACCGCGTACTCGATCGCCTCGGCCGATCCGGCCGATCCGTCGATGGGGCAGAGAATGCGGGCGAAGAGCGCTCCGGCGCGCGGCGTGGCGGTGGCTGGCACGACCATCACCGGGCACGGCGCCTTGCGCAGCACCTTTTCGGCCACCGATCCGAGCAGCAGATGTTCGACGCCGCCGCGACCGTGCGACCCGAGGACGATGAGATCGGCCTCTTCGTCACTGGCCGTCGCCAGGATCTCGCGGCCCGGATAACCGCCGACGAGCGTGGACGCCACCGCCACGCCGGCGGTGCGGGCCCGATCGCGCGCCGCGGCCAGGTCCCGCTCCGCCTGGGCGCGCTGCTCCTCGAACAGCCGCACATCGACCGGGATCTCGCCGTAAGGCGCCATGATCGGCACCGGCGGGTCGACGTGCAGCAAGGTCAGCCGGGCCTCGTAGCGCGCCGCCAGGGCCGCGGCATAGGTTTCGGCCGCGGTCGAGACGTCCGAGAAGTCGGTCGGACACAGGATGTGGGTGAGCGTCAGCATCGCGCGTCTCCTCGCAGGGGCTTCGGGGTGGCCTCGGTCACCGCCGCGGCGACCCGGTCCAGATTCAGCGGTTTGGCCAGCACCGCCTGGGCGCCGAGCGTCTGGGCCTGTTCGAGCGCTCCGGCGGCCAGATAGGCGGTCATCATCACCACCGCCGCATCCGGCCGGCGGCGCCGGATCTCGGCCAGCACCTCCAGGCCGCTCATATCGGGCAGGTTCACGTCGAGCAGGACCACCGTCGGCGGCCCCACCAGGACGAGCAGGGCGAGCGCCGCCGCGCCGTCGATCGCTTCGCTGACGGCGTGGCCGTCACGGCTCAGGCGCTGGCTGAGCGCCCATCGCAACAGCTCCTCGTCGTCGGCAACGATCACGTTGGCCACGGCTTGTCCAAATCGTGGAGTGAGCAACGTCCGTGCCGTTGCCGGCCCCGGCGGGAACGCGGCCGTTTTCGCCGCGGCCGGCGGCCGGCCGGGCAGATGTCCGCTGTCCCGGTGGGACTTTCCCGCGCGGGGTCAGCGGCCCGGGCCGCTGGCGATCAGCTGGCCGGCCGGCCGAGCTTGTCGAGGCCGAACTTCTCCAGCCGGTAGCGGATCTGGTCGCGGTTCATCCCGAGGAGCTGGGCCGCCTGGGTCTGGTTGCCCTGGGCGCGCTGGAGGGCCTGCACGAGCAGGTCGCGCTCGAGGGATTCCAGGTTCACCCCTTCGGCGGGCAGCGAGAAGGCCGAACTGACCGGCGTCGGCGCCGCCAGCATGGTGAAGTCCTCCGGCCCGAGGACGGTGGCGTCGGCCAGCAGCATCGCGCGCTCGATCGCATTGCGCAGTTCGCGGACGTTGCCGGGCCAGGGGTAGGCCTCGAGGGCTCGCATCGCCGCCGCGGTCACGCCGGTGACGCTCTTCTTGAACTCGCGGTTGAAGGCGGCGATGAAGTGCTCGGTGAGCCGCGGCACGTCACCGGCCCGGTCGCGCAGCGGCGGCAGCGTGATCGGCATCACCCCGAGCCGGTAGTAGAGGTCCTCGCGGAAGCGGCCCTCGCGCACCGCCTGGGCCAGGTTGCGATGCGTGGCGGCGATCACCCGCACGTCGACCTTCACGTCCGACAGGCCGCCGACGCGCTTGAACGTCTTCTCTTCGAGGAAGCGCAGCAGCTTGGCCTGCAAGGTCGGCGTCATCTCGCCGATCTCGTCGAGGAAGATGGTGCCGCCGGCGGCGGTCTCGAACAAGCCGCGCTTCTGCTGGCGAGCGTCGGTGAAGGCGCCGCGCTCGTGGCCGAAGAGCTCGCTCTCGAGCAGATGCTCGGGCAGCGCCGAACAGGTGATGTTCACGAACGGCTTGCCGGCCCGATCGCTGTTGTAGTGGATGGCCTTGGCGGCCAGATCCTTGCCGGTGCCGGTCTCACCCTGCAGCAGCACCGTCGAGGCCGGGCTCGCCGCCACCTTGGCCATCACCGCCTTCACCGCCTGCAGCGCCGGCGACTCGCCGACCACCCGGTCGAAGGCGTGCGGCTCGATCTCGCGGGCGCGCAGCGCCTTCACCTCGCGGCGCAGCTGGCTGGTCTCGAGCGCCTTGGCGATGGTCAGCTGCAGGGCCTCGAACTCGAACGGCTTGCGGGCGTAGTCGTAGGCGCCCTGTTTGATCGCTTCGACCGCGGTCTGGATCGACGCGAACGCGGTGAGCAGGATCACCGGCACCAGCGGCTGCTGTTCCTTCAACTGGCGCAGCACCGTCAGGCCGTCGGTGTCGGGCAGGCGGAAGTCGAGCAGCACCAGGTCGATGGCGTCGCCGAAGGCGGCCAGCGCCTCGGCGCCGCTCGCCGCCTCCACCACGTCGTAGCCATGCGCCGCCAGACGCTCCTTGAGCGTCCAGCGAATCAGCTGCTCGTCGTCCACGACGAGGATGGTGGCCATCGACATCCGCCGTAGTATAGCCACCCGCCGGGCGTGGGCCCCGCGGTACACTCCGCACGATGACCTCCGATCCCGCCGCGCGCGCCGCCGGCGCGACGCCCCCCGCGGGGCACGTCGCGGCCGGGGAGCTCCACGACTCGCTGTATCGCGCCGTCGCCGAGACCGTCGTCGACGGCCTGGTGGTCATTGACGAATACGGGGCGATCGAGTGGATGAACCAGGCGGCGTCGGCGATGTTCGGCTGCGCCGTCGCGGCGATGCGCGGCCAGAACGTCAAGGTCCTGATGCCGGCGCCGTTCCACGACGAGCACGATGGCTACCTGCGCCGCTACCTCACCACCGGCGAACGGCGGATCATCGGCATCGGCCGCGAGGTGCGCGGCCGGCGCGCCGACGGCAGCGAGTTCCCGTTGTCGCTGGCAGTGGGTGAAACGGTCATCGGCGGCGCCCGTAAGTTCACCGGCATCCTGCGCGACCTCTCGGCCCAGAAGCGCATGGAGATGCTCCTGCAGGAGCGCCAGACCCTGGCCCGAGTCGGCGAGCTGGCGGCGGTCGTCGCCCACGAGGTCCGCAATCCGCTGGCGGCGATCAAGGGCGTGGTCGAGGTCATCCAGACGCGCTTTCCCGCCGATTCGCCCGACCGCAAGATCCTCGGCGACCTGCTCACCCGGGTCGATTCACTGGACCAGCTGGTGAGCGATCTGCTCGTCTACGCCCGGCCGGCGCCGCCGGCCTTCACGACGGTGCCGTTCCTCGGCCTGGTTCGCGAGACCGTGGCGCTGGCGGCCGCCGACCCGCTGTCCGCCCGGGTGCGCTTCGACGTCGATGGCCCGGAGTCCGAGCTGTCGGTGGACCCCGGTCAGATGGGCCGCGCGCTGCTGAACCTGATGACCAACGCCGCGCAGGCGATGCGGCAGGGCGGCGTCGTGCGGGTCGTCGGGGAGCGCAGCGAGTCGCTCTACCGCCTCAGCCTGATCGACGAGGGTCCGGGCATGTCGGCCGACGTGGCGGCCCGCTGTCAAGAGCCGTTCTTCACCACCAAGACGCGCGGGACCGGGCTCGGGCTGCCGATCGCCATGCGCGTCGTCGAGGAACACCACGGCACGTTGCGGGTGGAATCGGCGCCGGGCCAGGGGACGACGGTCGTCATCGAGCTGCCGGCGCCCCGGCCGGCCTGAAGTTTCGCGCCGCGGCGGGAATTCTCCGCACACGGCGAATCCGGCACCGGCGGCCGGACGGAGCAATCGCCGCGTCCTCACGCTGGCATGTGTTTGGCTCTGGTGCTGCTCGATCCGCGGAGGGCACGATGGCACAGCGAATCGATGGCGGCGACGTGAGCGGACTGTTGCGGGTGGTGCAGCTCGAGTTCGAAGAGATGCCCGGTCTGTCGCTGACGGCCGAGCAGGCGCGGCGCCTGTGGGCACTGGACCCCGGCCTGTGCGCGAAGGTCTTGACCGACCTGGTCAGGGCCGGCTATCTCGACCTCGACGACGCCGGGCACTACGTCCGGCCGACCGCGGCCTAGCGCGGAGGCCGCCGCCCGCGGCGGTCGGCGTCACGACACCGGCACCGACATCAGTACGCCCACGGCGGCGCCGATCGCGACCAGCACGCCCCAGCCGAGCAGGCTCACCGCCACCGCGCGCCACAGCGAGCCGTAGTCGAAGGCCTGGCGGATGGCGACGGTCATCGCGACGATCATCCAGACCGCGGTGAGCGGGAAGACCAGCCAGCGCGTGCCGCCGAACACCTCGAAGGCGCGGAACATGCCCGGCGCGGCGGCGAACCCCAGCGTGCGCAGCACCTGACCCAGATCGACCGACGTGCCGGGCTCGGCCAGGATCCGGCCGCCGACCTGATAGACCAAGCCGGCCCAGGCCACCCACGCCACGACCGACGCCACGGCAATCACCGCGATCGCCGGCGGCGCGGCGTCGCCCACGCCGGCCGTGCCGATGCCGGCGCCGACGCCGGCCAGCACGACGACGAGCAGCGCCTGCGGCAGCGCCGCGCCATCGGCCTCGATCTCTTCGAAGGTGCCGCGGTCGAGACTGAGCGCACCGAGCACACGACGGATGAATCGCGTCATTCGTATCTCCTGGCCAGGCGTCGCCGCAAACCTCGTGCCTCGCGCAGTGGCGCCGTCCACCGGGCAATCGCCACCGTGGTCGACTCCGACCCGCCCCGTGCTGAGCATAGTCCGCCCGTGGTTGGGAAAGCCCCGTCCCTCACCACGCCAACGCCAGGCCGAGCGCCACGGCCATCGCCGCCAACCCGGCCCCGCAGGTCCGGCGGAACGGCCCGGTGCCCAGCCCGACCGCGAGGCCGAACTTCAAGATCGTGTTCGCCAGTACGCCCACCACGATGGCCCGGGCCGCCACGGCCAGGTCGCCGCTGGCGCCGCGCGCCATGGTCACCGTGAGGGCGTCGACGTCGGTGACGCCGAGCACGGCGCCGGAGGCGAGCAGGCCGGCCGCGCCGAACCACGCCCGCGCCGCATCGACGCCGTAGAGGACCAGCTGGAAGAGCGCGGTCATCTGCAGCGCGGCGCCGACCTTCAGCGGATTGGCGGTGGTCGCCGGCGCGTCGCTCGTCGCCTGGCTGCGCCACGCGCCCGCTGCGGCGCTGGCAGCGGCGATCACCAGCGGCGCCGCCAGCAGCGGCAGCAGCGCCGCGGCGAGCGGAGGATTCAGCACCGCGGTGGCCAGCAGCACACGCGGGAAGAGCATGGCGTTGGCGGCCAGGGCGCCGACGCCGAGGGCGTGCGCGTGGTCGGGTTCGGCGCGGCTCGTGCGCGCGAAGCTGAGGGTGACGTTGGTGGACGACACCAGGCCGCCGAGCGCGCCGGCGGCGGTCAGGCCGTGCCCGGGACCGAGCGCCCGCCGGGCCAGATGCCCCGCGAAGGTCAGGCCGCTGAAGAAGAGCACCAGCGCCCACAGTTCGCGCGGGCGCACCCCGACGCCGGGCCCGTACGGCCCCTGGGGCAGCAGCGGCAGGATGACCAGTGCCATCGCCGCAAAGCGCAGCCCCGAGCGCAGATCGGCGCTGTCGATGCGCGCCGCGAAGGCATGGAGCCGGGTCTTCTCCGCCAGGAGCAGCCCGGTGAGCGCGATGAGGCCGCTGGCCACCGCGGCCTGGCCGGCGCCGGCCAGCGTGCCGGCGGCCAACACGACCAGCGCCGCGACCTCGGTGGTGCCGTCGATGTCGACGCGGCTCGCCGCGACGTACGCCGCCACCACCAGCGCGCCACCGCCGGCGAGCAGCGCGCCGGCCGGGGCCAGCCAGCCCTGCGCCGCCAGCAGGCCGGCCACCCCGCCGAGCAGGCCGAGGAGCGTGAACGTGCGGATGCCGGCGAATCGTGCCCGTGGCCCGTCGGCGTGGCCGGAGGTCTGCCGCTCGAGACCTACGGCGGCGCCGCCGAGCGCGGCGATGACCAGCGGCAGGACGACCTCCCAGGTCACGCCGGGACGCCCTTCAGGTCGTAGCGGCGGCGGATCGCGGCGACGATGGTGCCGGTCGGATCGACCGCCTGGCCCATGACGTGTGCGGTCTCGACCGCGGCGACGTCGCGGGCCAGCGTGTGGTCGCCGAACACGTCGCTCAGCCAGCGCGAGAAGTCGTGGTGCCGCAGGTGCCAGTCGAGATCGGCGGCGGCGACCTGCTCGAGCATCGCGGCGAAGCCGGCCAGTGACGCCGCGGCCGGACGGCCGGGCGCGGCGGTGAAGACGAAGCGGCGCGACAGCGGCACCGGCAGGTCGGCGTACTTGTGGCGGTGCCGCACGTGCGGGGTGAGCCGCGGCGCGACGGTGAAGCGGACGGCGGCGCCGTGCGCCTCGGTGGCGGTCGGCAGCAGCACCGCCTCCGAGACGCTCAGCGACCCGAGCGTGGTCGCCAGATCGGGCGCGGCGCCGGCGCACAGCGCGACCAGCGTCTCGAGGTCGCGCGGATCGCTGTGCCGGGTCGCGACGACCGGACCCAGGTGCGCGCGCACGGCGGCGTCGAGCTGCGACGGGCGATAGGTCACGAAGGTGTAGCCGCCGGCGTCGAGGTCGAGCCGGTCGGTGCCGTCGCCCGCGGGCAGGAAGTAGTGCGCCTCGTCGACCACGATGCGGTGCGGCAGGCCGGTGCGGGCCCGCAGCGCCGCCAGCGCCGGCAGCAGCGTGGCCAGATACTCGACCTTCCTGGCGTGGTCGACGTGCGACAGGTCGATCACCAGACTGCCGTCGGGGAAACGGAACGCCCGCTCCAGGTCGGCGGGCGTCGGCAGGCCGGCATCGCCGACCACGCGGACGCCGGGCAAGGCCTCCAGCGTCCGGTAGTCGCCCTCGGGGTCGATGACGCAGACGCAGTAGCGCGCCAGCATCAGCTGCTCGCAGAGCAGGCCGGCGACCCACGATTTACCCGAGCGCGGATCGCCGGTGACGAGCACGTTGCGATCGCGGACCGCCAGCGCGAGCGGCCGATCGTCGGCGGTACGTCCCAGGAGCAGCCGGCGACGGCCGTTGGTGGCCGGCAGCTGGCGCTGGCCGCAGAGCGAGCGCAGGAAGCCCGGCACGGCCGCCGGCGAGGTGCCTGCCAGCACCAGGTCGGCATGGCGCTGCAGCGCCGGAGAGCCCCACGCCACTGCCACGCCGACCTCCGCCGCGGCCAGCAGCTCGTGGTCGTTCTCGGCGTCGCCGATGGCCAGGGTGTTGTGCACCGACAGGCGCAGCGTGGTCAGGGCCTCGCGCAGGCCGGTGGCTTTGCTGATCGCCTGCGGCAGCACCATCACCCGGCCGCGGTTGAAGGCAAGCACCAGCGGCAGTTCCAGCCGGCGCAGCACGTCGAGGGCCACCGGGGCGTCGTCGGCCGCGGCCTCGACGACGCACTCGCCGGCCTTCAGCGCCACGCCGCGCCGGCCCAGTTCCACCATGAAGGCCGGATCCGGCGGTGGGTGCAGCGCGTGGGTCCGGCCGGTGGCCGGGAACGACAGCACCGCGCCGTTCTCGGCGACGACGGCGTCGGCGAAGTCGAGCGCGCCGGCCAGCTGGCGCAACTCGGTCAGGATCCGGCCGGTGACCAGGACCACCGCGACGCCGCACGTCCGCACCTCGCCCAGCGCCGCTCGGACGTCCGGCGTCAGACGCCCGTCGTCGGACAGGGTGCCGTCGTAGTCGATGGCCAGAACGCCGTAGCGCATGGATGAATCGTGGAGGCAAGCCGGGTGCCAGCCGCTGGCTCGGCGTGGCGGCCCGCGCGGGCTCAGGTGCGGCCGGGCCGAATGATACTCTCCGGCCGAAACCTTCCCGCGAGCGGGTAAGATGCCCACGGGGCACGGCTTGCTTCCGGGCCGCCTTCGGTGGGAGATCGACACGTGATGCACCTGACCCGGTTTGCGATCCGCCTCCTGGCCGTCATCGCGGCGCTGGCGCCGGCCGCGCCCGCGCTGGCCCAGACCGCGCCCGCCCTGCCTCCGCCGGCCGCCGCTGCCACCGTCAAGCCGCCCAACCTGATTGCCGACGTGCGCGCGGCGATCGCCAAGGGCGACTTCGCCGGCGCCGAGCAGCTGATCGCCGCCCACCGGACCGGCAAGGGCACGACCCCCGAGGCGCTCGAAGCGCTGTCGTGGCTCGGCCGCGGCGCGCTGGCCGCCCGGCAGTTCGACCAGGCCGAGAACTACGCGCTCGAGACCTACGATCTGTGCGTCGAGGCGCTGAAGACCCGGAAGATGGACGACGAGCCGCGGTTGCCGATTGCCATCGGCGCCGCCATCGAGGTCCGCGCCCACGTCCATGCCGAGCGCGGCGCCCGCGCCGACGCGGTGTATCTGCTCCAGCAGGAACTGGCGGCATATCGCACGACCTCGATCCGCACCCGCATCCAGAAGAACATCAACCTGCTGTCGCTCGAAGGCAAGGCCGCGCCGACGCTCGACACCGCGGAGTACCTGGGCACGGTGGCGCCGGGCGCCGTCGCCGCGCTCAAGGGCAAGCCGGTGGTGCTGTTCTTCTGGGCGCATTGGTGTCCGGACTGCAAGGTGATGTCGACGGTGCTCGAGTCGCTGCTGACGCGCTATCGCGACCAGGGGCTCACCGTCGTCGCGCCGACCCAGCGCTACGGCTACGTCGCCAAGCGCGCCCCGGCCGCCGCGGCCGAGGAGATGGCCTACATGGCGCAGATCCGCGACCAGGTGTATCCGTGGATGGCCAAGGAGTGGGTGCCGGTCAGCGAGGAGAACCTCAAGAACTACGGCGCCAGCACCACGCCGACCGTCGTCCTCGTCGATCGCGCCGGCGTCGTCCGGCTCTATCACCCGGGTCAGATGACGCTCGAGCAGATCGAGCCGCACATCAAGGCGATCATCGACAGCAAGGCAAGCAGTGCGCAGTAGCGGCAGAGGACTGATGGCCGTGGCGGCCGTCGCCGCGGTCCTGGCGGCGCGGCCAGCGCCGGCGCAGGACACGGCGTCGGTGCTGGCCCAGGCCGAGCGCGATCGCCGCCACTTCCACACCGCGTCGGCGCTGCGGGGCTTCGAGCAGGCCGCCGCCGATCCGCAGCTCGCCGCCGACGCCTGGCTCGGCATCGGCCGCATCCGGGCGTTTCGCGGCTGGCAGGCCGAGGGCGCGTTCCCGGGCTGGCACGAGGAGGTCGACCAGCGGCCACTCGCCCTGGCGGCGTATCGCCGCGCCGCCCAGTTGCGGCCGACCTGGGCGGAGCCGCACGTGGCGGTCGGCGAGGCGCTGCTCCTCGACGGCCGGACGGGCGAGGCCCGCGCCGCCTTCGAGCGGGCGCTGACGCTGGCCGCCGGCCATCCGGCGGCGACGCGCGGCCTGGCTCGTGCCGCGGGCGCGCCGGTGGCGGATCCGGACGCCGCCGCGATCGCCGCCATCGACGCGGCGATGAAGGCAAGGCAATCGGCGAATCACGTGGCGTTGGCGCGAGCCTTCATCACGTCCCGCCCGGACAGCCCGCGAATCTACGACGCCTACGCCCGTCTGCTGTCGGGGCTGCAAGGCTGGGCCGACAGTCCGGTCGCGGACATCGACGCGGCGATCGACGGCCGTCTGGCGCTGCGGCCCGATCCGCTGGCCTACAGCACGGCGATCAACCTGCTCACGACGCGCGGCGTGCGTCTCGATCGCGCCCGCGAGCTGGCCCTGGCCGGCCTGGCGGCGGGGGAGCGGTTCATCACCGAGAACGAGCCGTCCTACAAACTCGACGGCAAGGTGCAGGCATCGCGCGACCGCAATCGCGCCCAGTTCACCGACCTGCTCGGCTGGACCGCGTTCCTCCAAGGCGATCTGGCCACCGCCGGGCAGCGGCTCGACGAAGCGGCGCGGTATTCCAGCGGCAACGACTTCCTGAACCAGTTCCACCGCGGCCAGCTGGCCCGGCGCACGGGCGACGCGGATGCCGCCCGCGAACGCTTCTTCGATGCCTTGTCGCTCGACGCGCCGTTGCCCCTGGCGCCGCTGCGCGCGGCGGCGGAAGCCGCGCTCACCGCGATCTCCGTCGCCGCAGGGACGTCGGCGGCGGACACCGCGACGAACATCGCCCGCGAGCTCGAGCGCCGCCGCGACGAACGGCGGCGATCGCTGCTCGCCTCGGCGGTCGGCCGGCCGTTGCCCCGGCTGCCGACGACGACGGTCGCCGGGACGCCGGTGGACCTGCTCGCCGAACGCGGCAACGTCACGCTGCTGAATTTCTTCGCCGCCTGGTGAGGGGCCTGCAGGGCGGAGTTACCGCTCATCCAGAAGGCCTACGAACGCTACCAGGGCGACCCGGCGGTGCGCTTCGTCCTGGTCAGTCTCGACGACGATCCGGCGCGCCTCGAACGCTACATGGCCGAGCGCAAGTTCCAGATGCCGGTGCTGCGGATGACCCGCGAGCAGGCGGCGGCGCTGCTCGACGTGCAGGACACGCCGTGGACGTTCTACGTCGACGCCGGCGGGGTCATCCGCTACGAAGTGCGCGGCCTCGAGCCGCACGGCGACGCCGTGGCCCGGATCAGCTGGTACATCGATCAGCTCAAGGCCGAGAAGCCGCCGGCGCGCTGAGTCTCACCGCTTCGCGCGCTTGAAGGCCAGCCCCGACCAGGTGGCGTCGACGCTGCACACCTTGAAGTCGACCAGGCCGGCGGCGAGGCCGGCGTCGCGCACGACGTTGCCGTCGAGATCGGACGGCACGCCGGACGTCTTCTTGGGCCACGCGAGCCAGGCCACCTGCTGCTGCAGCGTGGCGGACAGGCGGCCGAGCGCGACCCGCAATTCCGCCCGGCTGCGCAGGAACCAGACGACGCGGTCGCTGGCGGCGTCGAACACCGCGGTGAGCCGGGCCTTGTCCGGGACGGCCCCCAGCGTGGTGGCGAAGTCTTTCGGGGCGCCGAGCACGGCGACGCGTTCGCCGGCGCGGATGCCGAGCTTCTGGGCCAGCGTGCGGCCGGCATACAGCGCATCGGGCGGGACGAACGGCGCGGCCGGGGCCGTGCGGATGGCCCGCGGCACCGCGGTCTTGAGGCGCCCCCAGGTGGTATAGGTCGCGTCGGGCAGCACCGCCTTCAGGGCCGCGACCTTCGCCGGTTCGCCGTCCACGAACAGCAGCGGGGTCTGCCGCGTCGCCGCGCTGGTGCGCATCGACATCGCGATCTCGCGGGCGTGTGATGGCCGTCGCGACAGGTCGAACAGCACGGCGTCGGCCCCGCCGGCCCGCAACGCGCGCAGCAGCGGCGTGCCGGCGAGGTCGGCGAAGAAGGCGACGTCGTGGCCGAGCCGTTCGAGGGACTGCTGCCGCCGCCGTCCCTCGTCCGGATCCCAGTGCACCAGGAACAGGCGGGCCATCGGCGGCAGCGTCCGACGGTCAGGCGTGCAGCGTCGCCGTGAGCGTGATCTCGTTGGCGGCCAGGGCGCGCGAGATGATGCACCCGGCCTTGGTGTTGGCGGCGTGCTCCTGGAACGTCGCGTCGTCGAGTCCGGGGACCACGGCGTCGACCGCCAGGTCGATGCGATTGATGAGGAAGCCCTTGTCGTCCTTGCCGAGGTGCACGCTGGCGGTGGTCTTGACCGAGGTGGCGACGTGGCCGGCCTTGGCGAGCGAATTGGCCAGCGCCATCGAGAAACAGCCGGCGTGGGCCGCGCCGAGCAGCTCCTCGGGATTGGCGCCGACGGCCTCGCCGAAGCGCGTCGCAAACGAATAGGTGCCCGCGTAGGCGCCGCTCCCCAGAGCGAACGTACCGCCGCCGCCCATCAGATCGCCCTTCCACTCCGCCGTCGCCGTCCGTGCCATTGGGAATCCCTCGCCGCGGCAGCGCGGTCGCACGGCGAGACGCCGGCGGGCACGGCCGAACGGGTAGCGTAGCACACGCCTTTCGGCGTGCCGATGACCGGATCAGCGCGGCGGCGACGGCGGCAGGTCGCGGATGATGAAGAGCTTCTCGCCGGGCTTGATGAGGCCCAGATCCGTGCGCGCCAGCTCTTCGATCGTGACCGGGTCCTCGCGGTAGCGGCGGGCCTGTTCGCGCAGCCGCTGGTTCTCCGCCCGCACTGCCCGCAGCGACGACTCGAGCACCTGGTAGTCCTGCCGGGCGCGCATCAGCGCGAGCAGCCCTTTTTCGCCGACCACGGCGTCGATCACCACCACCGCCGTGGCGACCATCAGACCGTAGCGGACGAGCCGACGGGCCGTCGAGCTCCCCAGCGGGCGGGGCGCGCGGGCGTCGTCGCGGGCGGTGGTCTCGGGCATCGTCGGTGGCAGAATACCGGGTTGTCGGTCGAAGTACAAGTGGCGTTGTACCGCGCCGGCGACAAAAGTACAAGAACTTTCGCGCGAGTACAAGTGGAAACTTCATCCCAGCTCTGCCTCGTGCTCACGACCTGGCCGGCCAGCCGCGACACCGACGCGCTGGCGGCCGCGCTCGTGAGCGAACGGCTGGCCGCCTGCGTGAACGTCCTGGCGCCGATGACCTCCCACTACATGTGGGAGGGGAGGCTCGAGCGAACACAAGAAGTGCAGCTCGTGATGAAGACGACGCCGGCGCGGGTGGCGGCACTGACCGAGCGGCTACGGGCCCTGCACCCCTACGAGGTCCCCGAGATCGTGGTCCTGGACGCGACCGCCAGCCAGGCGTATGGGGACTGGGTCAGAAACTCGACCGGGACTAGGGACTAGGGACTGGGGCGTGCCCATGTCGCGCCTCGCATCGCCGCGAATCCGAGGCGATGCACGGCGGTCCCTGGTCCCTTACTCGAGGGCTTGACGCAGATCGTCGAGCAGATCGTCCGCGTCCTCGATCCCGACCGAGATCCGGATCAGGCCGTCGGTGATGCCCAGGGCGGCGCGGCGGTCGGCCGGCACCGAGGCGTGGGTCATCATCGCCGGGTGCGAGATGAGCGTCTCGACGCCGCCGAGGCTTTCAGCCAACGCCATCAGACGGAACCGGCCCAGCACCTCGCGGGCGCGCTCCATCGAGCCGACGTCGAACGAGATGAGCCCGCCGAAGCCCTGCATCTGCCGCGTGGCCAGGGCGTGGTGCGGGTGGCTGGGCAGGCCCGGATAGATCGTGCGCGTGACCCGCGGGTGGCCCGCCAGGTGCTCGGCGATCCGCATCGTGTTGGCGTTGGTGCGCTCCATGCGGATCGGCAGCGTCTTGGTGCCGCGCAGCACCAGCCAGGCGTCCATCGGCCCGAGTATGGCGCCAGCGGCGTTCTGCACGAAGCGGAGCCAGTCTTCGTCGTCCTGGTGGGCGACGACGACCACGCCGCCGACGCTGTCGCTGTGGCCGTTGAGGAACTTGGTGGTGCTGTGCAGGACGATGTCGGCGCCGAGCATGAGCGGTCGCTGGACGTACGGACTGGCGAACGTGTTGTCGACCACGACGCGGACGCCGTGGCGGTGCGCGATCTCGCTCGCCGCGGCGATGTCGGTCACCGACAGCATCGGATTGGTCGGCGACTCCATGAACAGGTACTTCGTCGCCGCCGTGAACGCCGGAGCGATGGTCTCGAGCCGCGACGTGTCGACGTAGGTGAAGTCGAGGCCGAACTTGCGTCGCACCTTCTCGAACAACCGGAACGTGCCGCCGTAGGTGTTGTCGCTGACGACGACATGGTCGCCCGACTGGAGGCGCGTGAGCACCGCGTCGATCGCCGCCATACCCGAGGCGAAGGCGAACCCGGCGCGGCCGGCTTCGATCGCCGCGACGTTGGCCTCGAGCGCCATGCGGGTGGGATTCTGGGTGCGCCCGTACTCGAAGCCCTTGTGCTGGCCGAGTCCCTCCTGCACGTAGGTCGAGGTCTGGTAGATCGGCGTGATGATCGCGCCGGTGGTCGGATCCGGCACCTGCCCGGCGTGGACACAGACGGTGGCGAAGCGTGCGGAAGCGGTGAGTTTCACGGCGTGGCCACGTTACTCTGATATCATTCCGCCCTGCAATCGGCGCGCGACGCGCGCGCACGGCCGCGACCGACCGCATGGCCGATTCCCCACGCATCCCGCCATCACGGCCACCGACGTCGCCGTCGGGTGACGCGCTGACGTCCGATGCGATCACGCGTCCGTGGGTCGTCGGCGCGCTCCCCGGTCGTACTTCCACCGTCGGCATCGCGTCCGGCTGGCTGGTGCGCACGATTCCGGGGAAGGCGCTGCTGCTCGGCCTGGGCATCAAGGTGATGGTCGGCACGGCGCGGCTGGTCGCCGATCCGCTGTCGCCGTGGTGGTCGCCGGTCGATTCGGCCGGGACGCTGGCGCTCGTGCTCGGCCTGGGCTACCTGGCCGCCCGCGGTGCCGTCTGGATGCGCCGCCGTCTGCTGTGGCGGGTCCGGCGCAAGCTCATCCTGTCCTACATCTTCGTCGGGCTGGTCCCGAGCCTGCTCATCGTCACCTTCTTCATGCTGGCCGGCCTGCTGCTCTTCCGCAACATGGCCAGCTACCTGGTGCAGACGCGTTTCAACGCCCACGCCGAGCAGGCGCGGTTCCTCGCCCAGACGGTGTTGCTCGACGTGCAGCGGGCCGCCACCGCCGAGGCGGTGCGCGACACGCTCGAGCGGCAGCAGACGAGTGCCGCGGCCCGCTATCCCTTCTTCTCGTTCGCGCTCGTGCCGGTCAAGGGGATGTCGTGTCCGCAGGCCGTGGCGCCGCAGGCGTCGGGCCGCATGCCGCCGATCGGATTGCCGATCACCGCCGGCCCCTGGGCGCACCTGTCCGCGCCGCTGACGCTGCCGGCGTGGCTGACCTGCGACGGCATCGCCCGCGTGATTGCCTACGACGCCGCGGGTGGCGACGGCGCCGAGCCCGACGTGCGCTTGGTGGCCCGGGCGGTGGCCCTGCCCCCGGTCGTGACGCCGACCTGGGCGGTGGTGCTCGACCTGCCGATTTCGGCGGCCGTCGAGACCCGGATCGGCGATGAGACCGGCATCCGGCTCGGCTCAATCGACCGGGTGCCGATCGACGACGCCCCGGCCCTGGCGGTGGGCCGCCGTAGCGACGCCCGGCCCGGCGCGCCGCTGTCGGGCACGACCACCGACCAGATCCTGCGCCGCTGGGTGGTGCTGGTCGAGCATCTCGACTGGGCCACCGGCGGGTCGGGGACGGTCAGCGTCGAGCTGTCGCTCGGGTTGGTCGAGATGTATCGCCGCATCAGCTCCGAGTCGGCGCTCGGCGGCGCGATGAGCAACGTCGTCCTGCTGATGCTGCTCGCCGTCGGCTGCCTGTTCCTGATCATCCAGGGCGTGGCGCTGCTGCTCGGCCTGGCCCTCGCCCGGCAGATCACCGGCGCCGTGCACGACCTGTTCACCGGCACGCAGCACCTGCGCAACCGCGACTTCACCCACGCCATCCCGGTGCGGGCCCGCGATCAGCTCGGGGAGCTGGCCGATTCGTTCAACGCCATGACCGGCGAGGTGACGCGGCTGCTCACCGACGTGGCGCACAAGGAGCGCCTCGAGCAGGAGTTCCAGACCGCCCGCGACATCCAGATGAAGCTCCTGCCGCAGGGCCCGCTGACCGTCCCTGGGATCGGGGTCTCGGCCTACTGCGAACCGGCCCGCGAGGTCGGCGGCGACTACTACGACGTCTTCCCGGTGGGCGAGCACCAGTTCGGATTCCTGATCGCCGACGTGTCGGGCAAAGGGGTCGGGGCCGGCCTGTACATGGCCCAGCTGAAGGGCCTGGTGCTGTCGCTCGTGCGCCGCTACCTGTCGCCGCGCGATCTGCTGATCGCCGTCAACCGGGTCATCGCCGATCACCTCGACGGACGCAGCTTCATCACCATGACCTACATCGTCGTCGACCTGCAGCGGCAGGTGATCACCTACGCCCGCGCCGGGCACTGCCCGTTGCTGCTGGTGCCGGCGCGGCGGGGCAGCGTGTTGCCGCCAGTGAAGACACTCGCGCCCGACGGGCTGGTGGTCGGCTTGACGCTCGACGACCGCACGTTGTTCGACTCGTTGCTCGAAGAGGTCACGGTGCCGTTCGTGCCCGGCGACCTGGTGGTGCTCTTCACCGATGGCATCAGCGAGATGATGAATCACGAGCACGACTGCTTCGGCGAGGGGCGCCTCGCCGAGTTGGCCGGCGTCTACCGCGATCTGCCGATCGAGCAGCTGGCCGCCACGCTGATCCATGAAGTGCGATCGTTCGGGGCCGGCGCCGGCCAGCACGACGACATGACGATGCTGCTGCTCAGGGCCGAGGCGCTGACCGGACCGCCGGCCGGCCATTTGACCGCGGCGATGGACCGGGACGCGTCGTGACCGACATCGAGGTGGTGTTCCGTACCCGGTCGGAGATCGAAGCCTCGGTGGTCCAGGGCCTGCTCGAGAGCCAGGGCCTGCGGGTGGTGCGGCTGTCGGGCCCGCCGCCTGGCGTGTTCGCCTTCTCGGTGAGCCCGCTCGGCGACATCTGCATCGCGGTGGCGGCCGACGACGCCGCCGACGCCCGGCGCGTGCTGCAGACCCACGGCGACGCCAGCGGCGGCGGCATCGTGGTGCCGCTCGAGAGCCACTTCGCGGCGATCGAGGCCCGCATCGGCTACCGGTTCCGCGACCGCGGGTTGCTCGAGCATGCGCTGACGCACAAGTCCCGCACCGCCGAAGACCCGAGCGGCGGCGTGGCCGACAACGAGTCGCTCGAGTTCCTCGGCGACGCCGTGCTCGGCTTCGTCGTCGCCGACCTGCTCTACCGGGAGTTCCCGGAGTACTCCGAAGGACCGAAGTCGAAGGCCAAGGCGGCGCTGGTCTCGACCACGGCGCTGGCCGGGATGAGCCGCACGGTCGGTCTCGGCGAGGCGCTGCTGCTCGGCCGCGGCGAGGAGAAGACCGGCGGCCGCACCAAGCAGGCGCTGCTCGCCGACGTGTTCGAAGCGGTCATCGCGGCGATCTACCTCGACGGCGGCATCGAGCCGGCGCGCGGCTTCATCGAGCGCCAGCTCCGTCCGCTGCTCGCCGAGGTGCGCCAGTCGACGGTTTTCGGCCACGACCACAAGTCGGCGTTGCAGGAGCAGCTGCAGGGCCGGGGGCGGCCGTTGCCGACCTATCGCATCTCGAGCGAATCCGGACCCGACCACCAGAAGATCTTCCACGTCGACGTGCGGATCGACGGGACCGTGGCGGCGACCGGGACGGGGCGGACGAAGAAGGACGCCGAGCAGGAAGCCGCCCGGCTCGCGCTCGCTTCGCTCGACGCTCCGCCGGGCGGCTTCGAATAGGGAACAGGGAACAGGGAACAGGGAACAGGGAACAGGGAACAGGGAACAGGGAACAGGGAACAGACTGAACGCCGCTAGCCGACTCGATGCTCGGGACCGATGAGCACGCGCAGCGTGACAAGTGCTCTCCCTGTTCCCTGTTCCCTAGTCGATCTCGATGATCCCCCACCCGCCCTTGCGCTCGGCGGGGGCGCCGGCGGCGACCATCGTCGGCTCGCTCTGCGGCAACCGGGCCAGCGCGTAGGTGTGCACTTCGCGGGCGACGTCGTCGACGCCGGGCGGCATCGGCCGGGCGTGCAGCCGCACCCACAGGCGCAGCATCGGGTCGGCGAAGCTGTAGCGCTTGTGCCGGGCCACCACCAGGTCGACGTCTTCGAGCCACGACAGGTAGTCCTTGGTCGAGCCCGGCGTGCGGCGCATGCGCTGCGAGATCTCGGTGAGGGTGAGCGGCTCGTCCTCGGCGAGAATCTCGAGGATGGCCTTGAGCGCGCCGTAGCCGCGGGCGCGCTGCAGGCGCAGCTCGTAGCGGTAGCCGCACCACGCCGTCAGGCCGCCATCGGTGGTGAGCAGCGCGGTGAGTGCGCTGACCGGATCGCCGCCACGCTGGCTCATGCCGGCGGTGGCTTCGCCGAGCGCACGGACGTAGGCGGCGCGGCCGTCGGCCAGCGCGTGCACGCTCAGCGCGAGATCGTCGCTTGCCGGCGCCTTCGCTCGGCGGCAGCATCGCGGCGACATCCGCCACCGACAGCGGCGGCAGGTGCACCACTTCGAAGCGCGCGGCGGCGTCGCGCAGCGCCCGGTGGGCGCGGGTGACGTAGCGGCTCGAGCACACGAAGCGGTTCGGGCTGTCGCCAATCGCCTGGACCAGCTCGCGCAGCACGTAGCGCAGCCCGGGGAAGTTCTCGAACGTGCGCAGCTCGAGCACTTCGTCGAGCAGGAACGTCGCCGCCTGGCCATCGGGCGTGCGGGCGCGCTGGAAGAAGGCGAGCGTGCGGTCGAAGGCGTCGCGGGCGTTGGTCGGCGTCGGCACTTCGCCGCGGGTGAGCCCCAGATCGACGAACGGCGAGCTGGTGAACACCGCGTGGAAGAATCGCTCGGGGGTACTCGCGGCGCGCTCGACGTCGATGTACTGGCAGCTCGGCCGGCCGAGGCGATCGACCAGCGCGTGCAGCAGCGTCGTGCGGCCGGTGCCGCAGCCGCCGAGGACCACCGGCACGCGCGACGGCGCGGCGTCGAGCGCCGCGACGATCCGGCGCTCCAGTCCGGCGTGCGGCGCCATCATGACGCCGCCCGCTCCATCGGGATGTGCACGCCGCGGGCGTGCGCCGCGGCCACGGCCTCGGGATAGCCGGCGTCGGCGTGGCGGACGACACCCATCCCGGGATCGCAGGTGAGCACGCGCTCGAGCCGGCGGTCGGCCTCGGGTGTGCCGTCGGCGACCACGACCATGCCGGCGTGGATCGAGTAGCCGATGCCGACGCCGCCGCCGTGATGCAGCGACACCCAGGTGGCGCCGGCCGCGGTGTTCAGCAGCGCGTTCAGCAGCGGCCAGTCGGCGATGGCGTCGCTGCCGTCGCGCATGCCTTCGGTCTCGCGGTTCGGCGACGCCACCGAGCCGGCGTCGAGGTGGTCGCGGCCGATGACGATCGGCGCCGAGACCGTGCCCTCGCGCACCAGCTGGTTGAGCTTCAGCCCGAACCGCGCCCGGTCGCCGTAGCCGAGCCAGAAGATACGCGCCGGCAGCCCCTGGAACGCCACCCGCTCCTGGGCGAGATGGATCCAGCGCACCAGCGACGCGTCAGCCGCGAACATCTCGAGCGCCGCCGCATCGGTGGCGGCCAGGTCGGCCGGGTCGCCCGACAGCACCGCCCAGCGGAACGGGCCCTTGCCCTCGCAGAAGAGCGGCCGGACGAACTCGGGGACGAAGCCGGGAATCTCGAACGCGTCGGCGACGCCGGCCCGCACGGCCTGGGCGCGGATGTTGTTGCCGTAGTCGAAGGTGACGGCGCCGCGGCGCTTCAGCGCCAGCATCGCCGCGACGTGCCGGCCCATCGCGGCGACACTGCGCGCCTCGTAGGCGCGCGGATCGCGGGTCCGCAGCGCGGCGGCCTGGTCGAGCGACAGTCCGTCGGGCACGTAGCCGCCGAGCGCGTCGTGCGCCGAGGTCTGATCGGTGACGACATCGGGCACCACGCCGCGCGCGACCAGCGCCGGCAGCACCTCGGCGGCGTTGGCGCACAGGCCGATCGAGCGGGCGACGCCGGCGGCGGTCCACTCGGCGCAGCGCGCCAGGGCCCGGTCGAGCGAGTCGGTCGCTTCGTCGAGATAGCGGGTGGCCAGGCGCCGCTCGATCCGGCTGCGGTCGACTTCGACGACCAGCGCCACGCCCCCGTTCATCGTCACGGCCAGCGGCTGGGCGCCGCCCATGCCGCCGAGTCCGGCGGTGACGGTGAGGCGGCCGGCCAGCGTGCCGCCGAAGTGGCGCGCCGCCAGCGCGGCGAGCGTCTCGTAGGTGCCCTGGAGGATGCCCTGCGAGCCGATGTAGATCCAGCTGCCGGCGGTCATCTGCCCGTACATCGTCAGGCCGCGGTCCTCGAGATCGCGGAACGTGTCCCAGGTCGCCCACGCCGGCACCAGGTTGGCGTTGGCGATCAGCACGCGCGGCGCGTCGGCATGGGTGCGGAACACGCCGACCGGCTTGCCCGACTGCACCAGCAGCGTCTCGTCGTTCTCGAGCGCGCGCAGCGACGCGACGATCGCGTCGTAGGCCGCCCAGCTCCGCGCGGCGCGGCCGGTGCCGCCATAGACCACGAGATCCTCGGGGCGTTCGGCGACGTCGGGATCGAGGTTGTTCATCAGCATGCGGAGCGCCGCTTCCTGCGGCCAGCCCTTGCAGCTGAGTGTCGTGCCTCGCGGCGCGCGGATCGAACGGACGGCGGTGGTCATGAGCCGAGTCGCGCGGGGGCGGCGCGAACGAAGTGTAGAAGCTAAGCAGGTGACGACACGTTGTCAATCCGAATCTCTGACACGCAGATCTGAAATCAGTTGACAACCAGCCCGCACGCGTACTCGACCGCGCCGTCGGCGATGAGCCGCCGCGCCGCGTCGAGGTCGGGCGCCGGCGGACGGTCGGCGGTGAGCGGCGGCACCGCGGCGCGTACGCGCGCATGCACCGCCTGCAGCGGCACCGATGTCACCAGCGGCGCCAGCAGGTCGAGTGCCTGACACGCGCACACGAGTTCGACGGCGAGCACGTGCGCGACGAACCCGACCGCGCGTTCGGCCTTCAGCGCCGCGTGCATGCTCATGCTGACGTGGTCTTCCTGGTTGGCCGAGGTCGGAATCGTGTCGACACTGGCCGGGTGCGCCAGCGTCTTCAGCTCGGACGTGATCGCCGCGGCGGTGACCTGCGCCAGCATCAGCCCCGACTCGAGCCCGCCGTGGCGGGTGAGGAACGCCGGCAACCCGCTCAGCGCCGGATTGACCAGCCGTTCGGATCGTCGTTCGCTGATCGTCGCCAGCTGCACCACCGCGATCGCCAGGGCGTCGGCGGCCAGCGCCACCGGCGCGCCGTGGAAGTTGCCGCCGGAGATCACCGCGCCGTCGTCGGCGAAGACCATCGGGTTGTCGGTGGCGGCGTTGGCTTCGACGGCGACGACGCCGGCGGCATAGGCGATGACGTCGCGGGCCGCGCCGTGCACCTGCGGGACGCAGCGCATCGAGTAGGCGTCCTGGACCCGGCCGCAGTTGGCGTGCGACTGGTTGAGCGGACTGCCGGCCACCAGGCGGCGCAGATTGCCGGCCGAGTGCTGCTGGCCGGGATGCGGCCGGGCGGCATGAATCCGTGCGTCGAACGGCGTGATCGAGCCGCGCAGCGCGTCGATGGTCAGCGCGGCGACGACATCGGCGGCGCGGGCCAGCCGGGCGGCGTCGGCGACGGCCAGCGCCAGCACGGCGGTGGACGCCTGCGTGCCGTTCACGAGCGCGAGCCCTTCCTTGGCGGTGGGCCGTACCGGCGCGAGCCCGGCGGCGCGCAGCGCCGCGGCGGCGGGACGGCGTTCGGTGCCGTCCCAGACGTCGCCTTCGCCGACCAGCGCCAGCGCGATGTGGGCGAGCGGCGCCAGATCGCCACTGGCCCCGACCGAGCCGCGGCTGGGGACGAACGGATGCACGCCGGCGTTCAACAGCGCGATCAGCGCGTCGAGCGTCTCGGGGCGGATGCCCGAGTGTCCTTTGGCCAGCACGTTGGCGCGCAGCGCCATCGCCGCGCGCACCGTGCGTACCGGCAGCGGCTCGCCGACGCCGGCGGCGTGGCTGCGCACGAGGTTCATCTGCAGCGCGTCGAGGTCGGCCTTGTCGATGCGGGTCTGCGCGAACGAGCCGAAGCCGGTGTTCACGCCGTAGACGGCGACGTCGCCGGCGGCGGCGCGATCGATCACCGCGCGCGACGCCGCCACCGCGTCGCGGGCCGCCGCGGCCAGCGTCACCGGCGCGCCGTCGGCCACCGCGGCGATCGCTTCGAGCGTGAGCGTCTGCCCATCGAGCACGATCATCCGCGCAGCATAGCAGGCATGACTTACCGGCAACGATTGACGCGCGCCACGACGTCGAGGCTGTGGACTGGCGCTGGCGGTGAGCGCTGCACTATCCTGTGATGTCCGGCGCACGGACGGGCCGCAGCCCGTCGCCGTCATGCGGCCGGTAAGCGGATACCGTCACATGAACATCGCCGTGTTGGGCGCCCAGTGGGGCGACGAAGGCAAAGGCAAGATCGTCGATCTGCTGACGCCGCATTTCTCCGTGGTCGGCCGCTATCAGGGCGGTCACAACGCCGGCCACACCGTCTACGTCCGCGGCCAGAAGTTCGTGCTGCACCTGATTCCGTCGGGCATCCTGCACCCGGGCGTGACCTGCCTCATCGGCAACGGGGTCGTCGTCGATCCGGCGGCGCTGTTCGCCGAGGTCGACGAGATCAAGGGCCTCGGCATCGATGCCGAGGGCCGGCTGTTCATCAGCGACCGCGCCCACCTCATCCTGCCGTACCACCGCGAGCTCGACGTGCTGAGCGAAGCGCGCCGCGGCGAACGCAAGATCGGCACGACGTCGCGCGGCATCGGCCCGGCCTACGAGGACAAGATCGGCCGCCGCGGCGTGCGCCTCTGCGATCTGACCGACGCGCCGGCGCTGGCCGAGGAAGTCGAGCACAACGTCCACGCCCGCAACCAGATCATCAAGGACTCGCACCTCGAGTGGCGTCAGGTCTACGACACGCTGCTGGCGCAGGCCGAGCGGCTGAAGCCGTGGACCACCGACGTGTCGCTGAAGCTGCACCAGGCGATGGCCGCCGGCCAGCGCGTGCTCTTCGAGGGCGCGCAGGGCACGATGCTCGACATCGACCACGGCACCTATCCCTATGTCACCTCGTCGAATGCCTCGATCGGCGGCGTGTGCACCGGCCTCGGCGTGCCGCCGCAGGCGGTCGGCGGGGTGCTCGGCGTGGCCAAGGCCTACACGACCCGCGTCGGCGAAGGACCGCTGCCCACCGAACTGCACGGCGACATGGGCACCCGGCTGCGCGAGAGCGGCAACGAATACGGCGCCTCGACCGGCCGGCCGCGCCGCTGCGGCTGGTACGACGCGGTGGCGGTGCGCTACGCCGCCCGCATCAACGGCCTGCAATGCGATCGCGCTCACCAAGCTCGACGTCCTCGACGGCCTCGACGAGATCGAAGTGGCGGTGGCCTACCGGATCGGCGGCCGGGTGGTGGAGGAGTTCCCGGCGGCGCTCGCTCCGGGTGAACCGTGCGAGCCGGTCTACGAGCGCTGGCCCGGCTGGACCGCGCCGACCAAGGGCGTGACCAGCTTCGACGCCCTGCCCGAGGCCGCCAGACGCTACGTCGCCCGGCTCGAAGAGGTGAGCGGCGTGCCGATCGCGCTCGTCTCGACCGGATCGGATCGGGAAGAGACGATCATTCGCGACGATCGGCCCCTGGCCGCTTGGCTGATGTAGCGCTCGCGGCCGCGCGCCGATCGTTGCAGGGACTAGTCCCTGGTCCCTAGTCGCTATGTTCGTCGGTGTTTCTCGCAGAACAGCGAGAGCGCCTCGGCGTTCGCGCCGGTGAACTCGACGCCGGCGCGGTAGCGGGGCGACAGGCTCTTGGGCATCTCGTAGGAGGCCCAGGCCACCGAGCCCAGGCAGCGGACGACGCCGCGCGCGTCGGCGAACGACACCCGGACGCGCTGGTTGGGCTTGAGGTTGAACGGGGCGAGCACCTGCGCGCCGAGCACCGACAAATCGACCAGCACCGCCGAGTCGCCGTCGACCAGCACCTCGATCCCCTCGGCGATGCGCACCCGCGGCGCGCGCCGGATGCCCTGCTGCGCGGGCTTCGCGACCGGCTCGACGGTGCCGGGCGCGGGCGGCCGCCGCACCCCGGACGGGCGCGGGCTGGCGTCGTGAGCGACGACCCGCACTTCGCACTCGGCCAGCGTCGGGTCGTCCTTGACGCGGCCGATGAGCGCGGCGCCGCGTGAGGTGCCCGAGAACTCGCGCTCGACCGCGACGATGCGCGGGCGGTGCTTGAAGATGTGTTCCAGCGCCTCGATGGCCTCGCCGTCGGTGAAGCTGTGGACGCGGCCGCCGGTTTCGAAGCGGGCCCGCAGAGTCGGGAGCGTGGGCTCCGGACCGATGACGACGATGGTGGCCGACACGAGGATCCCAGTGTAACGGCACTGGCAGGGACTAGGGACCAGGGACTAGGGCGACAGGAAAGGACGGAAACGAGCTATCACGCAGTTGCGGAGCAGTCAGCATGCGAGTCGTGACAAGAGGTCTACCTAGTCCCCAGTCCCCAGTCCCTGGTGCCGGCGGGCTGCCGATTCAGGCCCGCGCTTAGAATTGTCCAATGCTGCATGAAGTGGCCCTGCACTGCCGGGCGGTGGTGAAGCGCTACGCCGATGTCGTCGCCGTGGACGGGCTGGATCTCGAGGTGCGGCGCGGCGAGTGCTTCGGTCTGCTGGGCCCGAACGGCGCTGGCAAGACCACGACCATCGAGATGCTCGAGGGCCTGCTCACGCCGGATGCCGGTGAGGTCCGGGTGCTCGGCATGCGCTGGGATCACGACGCCGTGGCGCTGCGCCGCCGGCTCGGCATCCAGCTGCAGGAGACCCAGCTGTCCGAGAAGCTCTCTGTCGAAGAGACCCTGCGGCTGTTCCGGTCGTTCTACCTGCACGGACCCAGCGTGGCCGAACTGCTGGCCCTGGTCGGCCTCGAGGCCAAGCGCGACGCGTGGGTGGGGAAGCTGTCCGGTGGGCAGAAGCAGCGTCTGTCGGTGGCCTGCGCGCTGGCCGGACGGCCCGACGTGCTGTTCCTCGACGAGCCCACCACCGGTCTCGATCCGCAGTCGCGTCTGCAGCTCTGGGACGTCCTCGAGCGGTTCAAGGCCGGGGGCGGCACGATCCTGCTGACGACCCACTACATGGACGAGGCGGCCACGCTCTGCGACCGGGTCGGGGTCGTCGATCGCGGCCGGCTCATCGCGCTGGGCACCCCGGCCGAGCTGGTGGCGTCGCTCGGCACCCCCCACGTCGTCGAGATCACGGTCGACGACGGCGCGGCGCTGCCGTCGCACGCGGCCCTGGCCGCCATGGCCGGGGTGCGCGACGTGCGGCTGACGCCGCCGCGGGTGTCGCTGGGCAGCCTGGCGATCCACGAGACGATCCCGGCGGTACTCGCCGCCCTGGCCGCCGCTGCCGTGCCGGTGCGCGAGCTGGCGACGCACAGTGCGACCCTCGAAGACGTGTTCGTGTCGCTCACCGGAAGGCATCTGCGCGATGGCTAGCTCGAGCGATGCGGCGCCTCAGAGCTGCCTCTCTCTTCAAATCGGTGCGACCGGGTTCGGCTCCGCCTCGCTCGGCCCAGTGTTGCTTTGCCCGCCCTCCGGGCGGGCGCAGGCGCCTCGAATGGCTGGTCCTCAATCGTGACTGATTCTGAAAACCTCCAGCCATTCAAAGCGCCTGGGGCGACCGCGCCCGCCGCGCAGGAGCGGCTCCACCCGCTCCGCGAGCTGACCCTGGTCCGCATGCGCGAGTTCCTGCGCGAACCCGAGGCGGTGTTCTGGGTGTTCGCGTTTCCGGTGATCATGACCTGCGCGCTCGGCGTCGCGTTTCGCAGCCGCGCCGACGAGCCGGTGATCGTCGGCGTCGAACGCGGCACGCAGGCGGTGGCGCTGGCGGCCGCACTCGAGCGGGCCGGCGGCTTCGTCATCCGCGAGGTCGACGCCGCCGGCGTCGATCGCGCGCTGCGCGACGGGCGGGTCCAGGTGGTCGTCGTGCCCGGCGATCCGCCGACCTACCGTTTCGATCCGGCGCGGGCCGAAAGCCAGGTGGCGCGACTCACCGTCGACGCCGCGCTGCAGCGGGCGGCGGGACGCGCCGACGCGTTCTCGGCCCGCCACGACGCCGTGCGCGCGGTCGGCTCGCGCTACATCGACTGGCTGGTGCCCGGGCTGCTCGGTATGAACATCATGGGCACCGGGATGTGGAGCACCAGCTTCGCGATCGTCACCGCCCGCACCCGCAAGCTGCTGAAGCGCCTGGTGGCCACGCCGATGCCGCGGTCACATTACCTGGTGTCGCTGCTCCTCAGCCGGCTGGCGTTCCTCGCCGCCGAAGTCGCCGTGCTGGTCGCCTTCGCCTGGGCGGTGTTCGGTGTGGCGGTGCACGGCCACCTCGGCACGCTGGCGTTGGTGTGCCTGGCCGGGGCGCTGGCCTTCGGCGGCATCGCGCTGCTCACCGCCAGCCGCGCCCGGACCATCGAGGGCGTGTCGGGCCTGCTCAATCTGGTGATGGTGCCGATGTGGGTGTTCTCGGGCGTGTTCTTCGCCTCGTCGAACTTCCCCGAGGCCGTCCAGCCGTTCGTGCAGGCGCTGCCGCTCACGGCCCTGAACGACGCCCTGCGGGCGGTGATGAACGACGGCGAGCCGCTGCGGGCGATCTGGAGCGAGCTGGCGATTCTGGCGGCGTGGGGCGGGATCTCCTTCACGGCCGCGCTACGGCTCTTTCGCTGGAGCTAAACCGTCACCTCGTCCCTGGCACGCTCGGCGGCGTAGTGCTCGAGCAGCCCCTTCTGCGCGTCCACGGCGGGAGCGCCCTCGGGGACGGTGGAGCGCTCGTAGCGGCCGCCGGGCGTCAGCAGCCACGCGCGGGTGTTGTCGGCGAGCAGCGCCTCGAGCACCGCTTCGCGCAGGTGCGCGCGCAGGTCGGGGTCGGTGACCGGCACCAGCACCTCGACGCGGCGGTCGAGATTGCGTTCCATCAGATCGGCCGAGCCGATGTAGAGCTCGTGGTCGCCGCCGTTCTCGAACGAGTAGAGGCGCGAGTGCTCGAGCAGCCGCCCGACGATCGAGCGGACGCGGATGTGGTCGCTGATGCCAGGGACGCCGGGCCGCAGGCAACACACGCCGCGCACCACCAGGTCGATCGGCACGCCGGCCTGTGATGCCTTGTAGAGCGTACGGATCGTCGGCAGGTCGGCCACCGCGTTGTTCTTGATCACGATGCGCGCCGGCCGGCCGGCCGCGGCGTGTTCCATCTCGCGTTCGATGAGCGCCCGGATGCCGGTGCGCAGCCCGACCGGGGCGACCAGCAGCGCCCGGTAGCTGCGCTTGTTCGAGTAGCCGGTCAGCGTGTTGAACACCTCGCTGACGTCGTCGACGATGGCCGGGTCGGCGGTGAACAGACCGATGTCGGTGTAGATCCGCGAGGTGGTGCGGTTGTAATTGCCGGTGGCGAGGTGGGCGTAGCGGCGGATGCCGCCCGATTCCTGGCGCACCACCAGACACAGCTTGCAGTGCACCTTGAGGTTGACCAGGCCGTAGACCACGTGGACGCCGGCCGATTCCAGCCGCGTCGCCCAGGCGATGTTGTTCTTCTCGTCGAAGCGGGCCTTGAGTTCGACCAGCACCGCCACCTGCTTGCCCTGGTCGGCGGCCTGGATCAGCAGATCGACCAGCGGCGAATCGGCGCCGATGCGGTAGAGCGTGATCTTGATCGCCACGACGTGCGGGTCGGCCACCGCCGCCTTCAGGAACGTCTCCACCGAGGTGAACGAGTCGAACGGGTGGTGCACCAGGAAGTCCTGGTCGGCGATGTGCTCGAACACCTTGTCGGTGTCGTCGGGACCCCACAGGGTGCGCGGATGGAAGCTGGGGTCCTTGAGCGCCGGGCGGTGCAGCGCGTAGACCGCCGACAGATCGCCCAGTTCCATCCGGGCGCTGGTGCGGACGACGACGTCGTGATCGACTTCGAAGTTGTCGATCAGGATGTCGAGCACCCGGCGCGGCATGTCGGCTTCCACCTGCAGCAGCGACAGCGCGCCGTAGCGCAGCTGCTTCAGTCCGCGGTCGACGGTCTCGAGCAGGTCGTCGGCCTCGTCCTCCTGGATCACCATGTCGGTGTCGCGGATGACGCGGAAGAGATGGACGCCCTCGACCTGGGTGCCGGGGAAGAGCGCCCGCACGTTGCGGCGGATGACGTCTTCCAGGAACACGAAGGTGGTGCCCGGCGTGGTCGACAGCCCGGCCGGCAGCGCCACCAGCCGTGGCAGCATGCCCGGCACCTTCACGCGGGCGAACTTGATGCGGCCGGCGTGGCGGACCCGCACCGCGAGGTTCATGCTGAGGTTCGAGATGAACGGGAACGGGTGGCCCGGGTCGAAGGCCAGCGGGGTGAGGACGGGGAACACCTGGGTCTCGAAGTACTCGGTGAGCCAGGCGTCGATGGCCGGGGTGTAATCGGCGGCGTCGAGGAAGCGGATGCCCTCGGCCGCCAGCTGCGGCCGCAGCGCTTCCATCCACACCCGGGTCTGCTCGGCCATCTGGTCGCCGGCCCGGGCGCGGATCACGTCGAGCTCCTCGTCGATGCTCAGTCCGTCGATCGAGGTGTCGTCGATTCCGGCGCGGAACTTCTTGAGCAGGGTGGCGACCCGCACCATGAAGAACTCGTCGAGGTTGGTGGCCGAGATGGCCAGGAACTTCACCCGCTCGAGCAGCGGATGGCTCGGGTCGGAGGCCTGGGCCAGCACCCGCCGGTTGAACTCCAGCCAGCTGAGCTCCCTATTGATATAGAGAGCCGGGGTGGTGAGGTCGTTGGGGTCGAGATGGGCCAGGGCCGCGGCGTCGGTCTCGGGCGGGCGCGACGACGCGGCGCGACGGCGCCGGCCGGCGGGCGACGCGGGACCGGTTTGCGGGAGCTCGTCGGGAGTTTGGGGGACGCGGACGCGAGCCATGATCTGGCCGCCCCAGCATACCAAAGGGCTCCCGCCCGGCCGCGGTAACGTCTGTGTAAATCCTTGCAGGGACGGGAGATGTGGGAGTTGGTGGGGACTGTCCCGCACTTTGGGACTGTCCCCACCAACTTCCACCAGCTCAGGACTCGAACCAGAGCAGGACGGCCATCACCACGACCGCCGCGGTGACCACCCGACGGATCCACTCGTGGCCGCGCGCCACCGCAAGCCGCACGCCGAAGAATGCGCCCAGGGCGTTGCCAAGGCCGAGGGCGATTCCGAGGGCCCATTGGACCACCCCGCCGGCGGCGAAGATCGCCAGGGACAGCACCGTGACGAGCAGCACCGTCGCCAGCTTCACCGCGTTGCCCTTCACCAAGTCCATGCCGGCCAGGCTCGTGGCCGCCAGCACCGCGAAGCCGACGCCGGCCTGGATCAGGCCGCCGTAGACGCCGATGAGCAGGAAGGCCACGACCATCCCGGGGTGCCACGGCGAGGTGAGCGCCGGGGCGGAGGACGCACGCGGGCGGGCCAGCACCGTCCACAGCGTCATCGCCAGCATGGCAATGGACAGCAGGCGCTTGAACGCGAAGTCGGACATCTGCAGCGCCATCCAGGCGCCGACGGCGGCGCCGGCCAGCGCCGGAACGCTGGCCGCGCCGGCCCACCGCCAGTCGAGCGCGCTCGATCGGTGGAAGCCCCAGACCCCGGTGAGGTTCTGCGCCAGGACCCCGATGCGATTGGTGGCGTTGGCCTCGCCGGCCGGGAGGCCGACGAAGAGCAGGACCGGCAGCGTGAGGAACGACCCGCCGCCGGCGACGACGTTCAGCGCCCCAGACACGACGCCGACCGCGAAGAGCGCGGCCATGGACAGCACATCGGCGTCGCTCACTGCCGATCAGTATAGTGATGCCCCATGCCGTCTCGATGCGTCCCGGTGCTCGCCGCCCTCCTCGCCGGCCTGGCCGGCCATCCCTTCGCCCAGGCACCGGCCCCGCCCGCCGCGGTGCAGCAGCCGGCCACCGAGATCTACCTGGCGCCGATGAAGTTCGGGCCGACCGGACCGCTGGTGGGCCCGGCCAGGAACGCCACCGAGAACCCCGGCCGCTACGACAACCAGCCGTTCTTCGGCTCCGACGGCCGGAGCATGCTGTTTGCGTCGAATCGCGACGGCAAGCAGACCGACATCTACTTCCTCGAACTGCAGACACGCCAGATTCGGCAGTTCACCCGCACCCCGGAATCGGAGTACTCGCCCACCGTGATGCCCGACGACGCCGGGGTGTCGGCGATTCGGGTCGAGGCCGACGGCACGCAGCGGGTGTGGACGTTCGCCGAGAGCGGCGCGGCCCCGGCGTTGGTCCTGCCCGACGTGATGCCGGCCGGCTATCACGCCTGGATCGACGCCCAGCGCCTGGCGGTGTTCGTGCTCGGCCAGCCGCCGACCCTGCAGATGGCCTCGACCGCGGGCGGTGCCGCCAAGGTGCTGGCCCCAGGCATCGGCCGCTCACTGCTGAGGCGGCCGAGCGGGACGATCAGCTTCGTGCAGCGGGAGGGCGAGAGCTGGATGGTGAAGGAATTCGACCCGGCGAGCGGAGAGATCCGCCCGCTGGTGGCCGCCCTGGAGGGCAGCGTCGAGCGCGATACGGCCTGGGGACCCGACGGCAGCCTGTTCATGACCCGCGGCTCGGAAGTGCACGCCTGGCGGCCCGGTCAGGACGGCTTCCGGCTGGTCGGTGACCCCGGGGTCGGGCCGCTGTCACGGCTGGCGGTCTCGCGGGACGGCCGCTGGATGGCCCTGGTCGTGGCCGAAGTGAAGAATTGACAAGGTCTTAACGACCCGCTGAAGACAACCAGCTACAATGCGGCGCATCGTTCGGATTCCGTAATTGCATTGGGCGCCGCGAGGCGAAGGAGGACACGCTATGTCGCTGACACGTCGGCGGCTCTTCACCGGGATGGTCGAAGCCCCTCGCCACGGCGAGTGGATTTCGGCGCGGGGCCGCGAAGCCGCGATGGCTGGCGACTCCGAGGCCCAGATGGGCGCCCCGGCGACGAGGGTGATTCGCATCTCGAGCAACGAGAACCCGCTCGGGCCGGGCCAGCACGTCGTCGACGCCATCGTCGGGAAGTTCCCCGAGGCGGCCCGATACCCCTTCAACGCCACCCAGAAGGAAGGGGCGCTGATTGCCGCCCTGGCGCAGAAGTTCGCCGCGAAGAACGAGAACATCGTTCTCGGTCCGGGCTCGGGCGAGATCCTGACCCACGCCGTGCGCGCCTTCACCTCCCCGACCAAGCCGCTGGTCACCGCCTGGCCGTCGTTCGAGAACCCGCGCGACACCGCCAAGAAGATCGGCACGCCGGTACGCGAAGTGGGCTTCGACGGCACGCTGCGCATCGACATCGCCAAGATGGTCGAAGCGTCGAAGGGCGCCGGTCTGGTGTTCTTCTGCAACCCGAACAACCCCACCGCCACGGTGCACGGCAAGACCGCCGTGGCCGACATGGTGAAGGCGATCCGGGCGGCCTCGCCCGACACCGTCATCCTGCTCGACGAGGCGTATCACGACTACGTGACCGACCCGGCCTACCAGTCGGGCGTCGACGTCGCCCTGGCCACGCCGAACGTGTTCGTGACCCGCACCTTCTCCAAGGCCTACGGCATGGCCGGGCTGCGCGCCGGCTACGCCATCGGCCACGCCGCGACGATCAAGGCCGTCACGGCCTACAAGACGCCGTACGGACTCGGCACGCTGACCCTGGGCGGCGCCCTCGTCGGGCTGGCCAACCAGAAGCACATCGACGCCGAGACGAAGCGCAACACCGAGGTGCGGGCGTTCACCGTGAAGGCGTTCGCCGACCTGGGCATCTCGGGCACCGATTCGCAGACCAACTTCCTGTTCATGGACATCAAGCGGCCGGCGGCCGGCTTCCGCGACGCCTGCCGCGCCGCGGGCGTCATGGTGGGACGCGACTTCCCGCCGTTCCAGAACACTCACTGCCCGCATCTCGATCGGCACGATGGACGAGATGCAGCGCGCGGTGGCGGTGTTCAAGACGGTGCTGGGCGGGGCGACGAGCACCTCCCGGCAGGGGCGCTGACCATGTCGAAGGTGAAGGAGGTTTCAGCCATGTCGCTGTCGCGACGTTCGTTCGTGCACACGCTGGGCGCCGGCGCCGCCGGCCTCTGGGTTGGCGCCCGCGGCCGTGAAGGGTCGCTGTTCGGCGGCGAATCGCTCCTCGCGCAGGGGCAGACGCCGGCGGTGATCCTGTCGAGCAACGAGAACCCGCTCGGCTGCCATCGCGACGTGCTCGCCGCTGTCCGCGGCGCGCTGACCGAGGCCGGGCGCTACCCGTTCGCCGACTGCCTTCGAGGTGACGTCGCTGGTCGCCAAGAAGCACAACGTCAAGCCCGAGAACGTGCTGCTCGGATTCGGGCTCGACGCAGATCCTCCGCACCTCCACCCACGTCTTCACGACCAAGACGGCGGGGCTGGTAGCGGCGATTCCCGCCTACGAGGAATGCGCCGACTACGCCCGGCTGATGGGCCACCCGATCACCGGCGTGAAGCTCGGCGCCGACCTGAAGATGGATCTCGACGCCCTGCAGGCGGCCTCGAAGGGCGCCGGCCTGGTGTTCTACTGCAATCCCAACAACCCGGTGGCCACCGCCATCGGCGGAGCGGACACCCGCACCTATCTGGCCACGCTGATGAAGCAGTCGCCGAACACCACGGTGCTGGTCGACGAGGCCTACTTCGAGTACGGCACGATGCCGGGCTACGAGACCTTCATCCCGGCGGCGGTCGAGAACCCGCGCATCGTCGTCGCGCGCACCTTCTCGAAGTGCTTCGGGATGGCCGGTCTGCGCATCGGCTACGCCATCGGCCACAAGGACACCATCGCCAAGATGGCGGCCTGGGACGCCATCGGCAACATCAGTGTCATGGCGCTGCAGGGCGCCAAGGCGGCGCTGGCGGTGCCGGAGACCTGGGTGAAGGAGGAGCAGACGCGCAACGCCGCGGCCCGCAGCTTCACCCAGAAGTGGTTCGCCGATCACGGCTACACGCCGACCGATTCGCAGACCAACTTCATGTTCGTGGACATCAAGCGCGGCTCGCGCGAGTTCCGCGAGGCGTGCCTCAAGGACGGCGTGCTGGTCGCCCGCGACTTCCCGCCGTACGAGAAGTCGCACGTGCGGATTTCGGTCGGCACCATGGCCGAGATGCAGCAGCGCCGTCCAGGTGTTCGAGAAGGTGCTGGCCACTCCGGCCAAGGCGGCTGCCGCGTAGACGGGCGGCGCCGACATCGGCCAGCGATGCCGGCCAGCGGGTTGACCGACACCGGGTTTCTTTCACTGCGCGAGCGGGACGAAGGAACCCGGTTTCTCTTTTCAGGAGGGCGGCGGCACATGGAGATCGATCGACGCGCATTCCTCGTGAGCATCGGCGGTGTGGCGGCGGCGGAGGCCATGGACCCTGAAGCTCGGGCCGAGGCCCTCGAGCACTACATGATGGACAAGCTCGACGAGGAGGCCGCCGGTGGCCTGACCCTCGTCGGTGGGGAAGCCCAGGTGGTGGCGGCGCCGCCCGAGGCGACCATCCGCCGCGGCGCCGGGCAGCCTCTTCGGCCCCCAGGGCCCGGCCGACAACCGCAAGATGGCGCAGCTGGCGGCGATGTCGGCCAGGCCGACGCTGCTCGAGTTCTACGAGAAGCGGTTCGCGCCGGCCAACCACGTGCTGCAGAGCGCCACCCGGGCGCTCAAGACCGGCATGAGCGAAGAGATCGTCATGGCCTGCCTGCTGCACGACGTCGTCCTCAACCTGGTGAAGGTGGACCACGGCTGGTGGGGCGCGCAGATGGTCGAGCCCTACGTGTCCGAGAAGGTGAGCTGGGCCATCCGCTACCACCAGGCCCTGCGCTTCTACCCCGACTCGGCCCACGGCTACGAGTATCCCGAGCTCTACAACCGCATCTTCGGCAAGGACTACGAGCCGCAGCCGCACATCAAGGCCGCCTACGAGTACGCCCGCAACCACAAGTGGTACTTCGAGGCGCGGATGGTGACGGTGAACGACCTCTACGCGTTCGATCCGAACGCCGTGGTGTCGATCGATCCGTTCATCGACATCATCGGCCGGCAGTTCAAGCAGCCCAAGGAAGGGCTGGGGAACGACGGCAGCCCGACGGCGCACATGTGGCGCACGATGATGTTCCCGGACAATCCGCTGTAGGCAGCGACCCGAGGCCAGGGACCGGCAGACCAGGGGCATAATGAGGGCGGAGGCGCAACGGCGCCTCCGCCCTTCGTCTTTCTGAACGATATGACACGCCGCCCGATTCGCGTCGCTCGCTGCCGCTGCGCTCGGCCTGTGGCTGTCGGTCGCCGGCGTCGCCGCCCAGCGCAACGACGCGTTCCAGGAATCGCGGCATCATCCGGCGCTTCGGTTCGGGGCCACGGCGCCGAGCGACGCCATCGCGAAGCTGAACGCCCGGATCGAGCGGGGCGAGGTGCGGCTGACGCACAGCGCGGGGCCGCGTGGCTACCTGCCGAGCGTGCTCGAGGCGCTGGGCATCTCGCCCACCTCGCAGGTCGCTGGTCTACTCGCAGACCAGCTTCCAGGCCTCGCACATCTGCCAGGCCAACCCGCGGGCGATCTACTTCAACGACAACGTCGCGGTGGCCTTCATCCGCGGCGCGCCGCTGGTCGAAATCTGCGTCGCAGGATCCGGCCCTCGGCACGGTGTTCTACCAGCTGTCGCAGACCGACAGCCCGACGCCGCGGTTCAATCGCAGCGAGACGTGCCTGTCGTGCCACCTGTCGTGGGACACCCGCGCGGTGCCGGGGCCGTTCGTGCTCTCGACCTTCCCACGCAAGTCCGATCGCGACTACGCCAACGGCGGCATCACCGACCATCGCGAGGCGCTCGACCGGCGCTGGGGCGGCTGGTACGTGACCGGCGCGCAGGTGCCGCGCCGGCACATGGGCAACGTGCCGCTGATCTTCCCGGCAGCGACCTCGCCCGAGAAGACGCGCGCCGCCGCCGGTGCTGCCGACCCTGGCCGGCGCCGGGCTGGTGCGCGACGTGGCCGACTACCTGACGCCGTACAGCGACATCGCGGCGCTGCTCGTGCTCGAACACCAGCTGCACGCAGATGAACCTGATGACGCGCGCCGCCTGGGAGCATCGCTTGGCCGACTGGCCGCGGTCGCGGCGCCGCCGCGCCGGCGCCGTCCGGGCCGCTGTCGGCCCGCGTGCGTCGATGCCGTCGACGAACTGGTCGACTACCTGCTGTTCGTCGACGAGGTGCCGCTCGGCGTGGTGCAGGGCAACGTCGGCTTCACGGAATGGTTCAGCGCGCAGGGCCCGAAGGACGCGACCGGACGATCGCTGCGTCAGCTTCAGCTGAACGGCCGGCTGATGCGCTACCCGCTGAGCTACACGGTGTATTCGGCGGCATTCGAGACGCTGCCGTTGCCGGTGAAGATGGCCGTCTACCAGCGGCTGTGGGACGTGCTGTCGGGCAAGGACACACAGGCCAAGTACGCGCATGTGAGCAAGGCCGACCGCCAGGCCATCATCGAGATCCTGCGCGCCACCCGCAGCGACCTGCCAGACGCGTACACGACAACGGCCGTCGCTCGCTGAGCCACGGCCGCGTCGGGCAGTTGGAAGTCGGGCGTCGGGCGTCAGGTCTAGCTGATCATCACGCGGCGCGGATGCTGCGCGTTGTGCTCGAGGAACGACTTCTTGTTCTCGAGGTCCTTCTCGGTCGGCTGCACCTGGCCGTTGACGTCGGTCACCCGCGACACGATGGTGTGCTCGCCGGCGGTCGCGCCCTTCCAGTCGAAGTGGAACAGCTTCCACGAGTACTTGCTGTTCTGCTTGTCGAACGTCGCGGCCTGCCACGGACCGTCGTCGACCTTCACCTCGACCGACCTTCATCGGCGTGCCGTCGTTCAGCGCGACGCCGACCACCTTGTGGGTGTCGCCTTCCTTGGTGATGCGGGCGACGTACGACTTCAGCTGCAGATGGGTGACGGCGCTCTCCATCCACTTCATCTCGCCGTTGATCATCTCGCCGCGCACGGTGCGGTACCAGCGCGCCTGGTACTTGCCCAGATACGGATCCTGCTGCGCGACGATGTCGGACAGCCACTTGACGTTGGCGACGCCGTACCAGCCGGGCACGATCAGGCGCAGCGGGAAGCCCTGGTGGCGGGTGAGCGGCTCGTCGTTGTAGGCGTAGGCCACCAGCGGCTCCGCCGACAGCGCCTTGTCGCGCTGCATGCTGCGGCCGAACTGCTGGTCGAGGCTGTACTTCTGCGTGCGCCACTCGACTTCTTCCACGCCGTGGTCGGCGCCGAGGAAGACGAATCTCGCGGGCGTCGGCCTTGAGGCCGGCGTTCTTGAGCACGGTCGCCAGCGGCACGCCGGTCCACTTGCCGTTGCTGCACAGCCCCTGCACCGGGGCGCGGTTGCCCGAGCACTCGAAGCCGAACATCACGTCGGCCTTGGGCATCGCCTTCAGCTCGGCGATCGAGAACGCCTTCGGCGCGTTGACGAGGCCGGTGACCTTGAGCTTGAAGGTGGCCTCGTCGAGCACCGGGTGACCGTAGTGCTGGGTGGTGAAGAACTGATCCTTCGGCGTCGTGAACGAGGTGAGCGTCCGCGAGTCGAACAGCCGGCGATCGGGCGCCGGGTTGGCGTTGAAGGTCTCCGGGAAGTCGAGGAACGGCACCACTGCCGCGCCCTGCGCGAGGGCCGGCAGCACCCACTCGGGCACGCCCATCATGCCGAGGCCGGCGGCCGCGAGCCCGCCTCGAAGAATCTCACGCCGCGTGTGCTGCAGGTCCATGGTCGTCCCTTTCAGATTCGATGCGCCAACACCCGTGGTTGGCGCCCCTCACAGTAGCGCGCCGCGCCGCCCGCCGCAAGGCGAAACCCGGCCGCGCTGCGACGGGTTGCGACGAGCCGGACGAGGGTCTCCAGCGTGCAGTAGACCGCCCCGATCCAGACCGGCGGATTGGTGGTGGTGAGCCCGAACCACGGCTCCACGGTGTCGTAACGCCAGCCCGCAGGCTGGTGCCATAGACCTCGATGGCCAGGGCGAAGAGGAACAGCGTGGCGCACAGCCGCCGGTCGGCGCTGACCGCCAGGTAGGCCACGAACACCACGAACCACGGCACGCCGAAGGTGTCGATGCCGGTCCAGGCGCCGGCCGCGGCGTAGACGGCGAAACCGCCCGCCACCAGGCCGGGCAGCCAGCGCGGCGCCCGCAGGCTCATCCGTGCGGCCGCGGCGTAGACCAGGGCGTGGCCGGCCGGGATGAAGAGCGGCAGGTTGTGCAGCCGGTACTCGTAGAGTCCCCAGACGTCCTTGAGGAAGAGCTCGCCGGCGGTGGCCAGCACCACGCACGCCGCCAGGGCCCGGCGCTCCGGCCGCCGTCGCGCCGGCGGCGATCCACAGCAGCGCGCCCCAGCTCCAGGCCGAGACCACCGGCTGCGCCCACCACGCGCCCCCGGCGTCGAGCGGGATGCCGACGGCGAGGGTGACGACGGCGAGCCCGACCACGCGGCGCGCATGGTCGCGGTCGCGTCCGGCGTCGAGACCGTCCAGCCGATCGGCGGTTGCCTCCGGGTGCATCCCCCGGGAATTATACGGAGCAATGGCCACCCACACCGACTACCTCTGGTTCACCACCGCCGCCCGGCAGGAGTTCGTCCGCATCACCGACCAGGTGCGGGCCATCGTCCAGCAGAGCGGCATCACCGACGGCATGGTGCTGGTGTCAGCGATGCACATCACGGCCGGCGTCTACGTCAACGACTGGGAGGACGGCCTCATCCACGACTTCCAGGTCTGGCTCGAGAAGCTGGCCCCGGCCGGCCTGCCGTATCGCCACCACCAGACCGGCGAGGACAACGCCGATGCCCACCTGAAGCGCACCCTGATGGGCCACCAGGTGATCGTGCCGATCACCGCCGGCGACCTCGACCTGGGTCCGTGGGAGCAGGTGTTCTACGCCGAGTTCGACGGCCAGCGCCGCAAGCGCGTGGTGGTGAAGGTGATGGGAGAATAGGCGGCGGATGGATCTGATTGCCGACCTCGCCCTCGTGCTGCTCGCCGCCCTCGGCGGCGGTTTCCTGGCGCAGCGCATCGGGCAGCCGCTGATCGTCGGCTACATCCTGGCCGGGGTGATCGTCGGCCCGTTCAGCGGCGGGCCCACCGTGGGCAACGTCCACGACATCGAGCGGATGGCCGAACTCGGGGTCGTCCTGCTGCTGTTCTCGCTCGGCCTCGAGGTGTCGTTCAGCGAACTGGCGCCGGTGCGTCGCGTGGCGCTGATTGGCGGCGTCATCCAGGTACTGACGACCATCGCCCTGGGCCTCGCCATCGGCCTGGGCCTGGGCTGGGATTGGCGGCCAGCGGTGTGGTTCGGCGCGATCATCTCGCTGTCGAGCACGATGGTGGCGCTGAAGACCATCCAGGCGCAGGGCCGGTTGGGCACGCTGTCGAGCCGGGTGATGCTCGGCATCCTGGTGGTGCAGGACCTGGCGGTGGTGCCGCTGATGATCGTGCTGCCGGAACTCAGCGACCCGGCCGGCGGGCTGGCCAAAGTGGGCGTCGCGGCGGTGCGCGCGGCGCTGCTGCTCGGCGTGATCGTGCTGTTCTCGACCAAGGTGGTGCCGCGGTTGATGGCGGTCGTGGCGCGCTGGAATTCCCGCGAGCTGTTCTTCCTGTCGACCATCACGCTGGCGGTGGGCGTCGGCTACGTGGCGTACCTCTTCGGCCTGTCGATGGCCATCGGCGCGTTCGTGGCCGGACTCGTCGTGGCCGAATCGGAGTACGCGCACCAGGCGCTGAGCGACGTGGCGCCGCTGCGCGACTTGTTCGGCATGTTGTTCTTCGTGTCGGTGGGGATGCTGCTCGATCCGGCCAGGCTGTGGGAACAGCTCGGCGTGATCAGCCTGGTGGTGGCGGCGATCGTCGTCGGCAAGGGGCTGATCCTGGCCGGCGTGGTCCGCGCCTTCGGCTACTGGAACGTGATTCCGCTGGCGGTCGGCATGACGCTGTTCCAGGTCGGCGAGTTCGCGTTCGTGCTGGCGCGAGTCGGGCTGTCGAGCGGCGCGCTGTCGGCCGACGTCTACAACCTGGCGATGAACGCCGCGATCGTCACCATGGTGCTGACGCCGGTGATCTCCGGGCAGGTGCCGAACCTGTACGAGCGGCTGTGGCCGCGGAAGTCGCGCGAGACCTTCGAGGCCACCAACATCCCCGAGACTGGCTTGCGCGATCATGTCGTGATCTGCGGCCTCGGCCGGGTCGGGCCGCAGCATCGCCGACGCGCTGCTGCCCCTGAAGCTGTCGTTCGTGGTCGTGGAATCCGACGACCGGCGCGTCCAGCAGGCGCGCCGCGCCGGCGTGCCGATCATCTACGGCGACGCCAGCCAGCCGGTGGTGCTCGAGGCCGCCGGACTGGCCCGGGCCCGCGCCATCCTGATCACCGTGCCGGTGTATTCCGACGTGCGCAGCATCGTCACCGCCGCGCGCGTGCTGCGCCCCGACATCCCGATCATCGCCCGCGCCGACGGCATCGACGCGGTGCGCGCCCTCTACGTGCTGGGCATCCAGGAGGTCACGTCGCCGGAGTTCGAGGCGGCGATCGAGATGACGCGCCAGGCGCTGATGCACTTCAACGTGCCGGCGCACGACGTGCTCTGGTGGCCTCGGCCATCCGCCACGAGCGCTATTCGCAGGCCGGGGAGTCGCCGCTGGCGCTGATGTCGCAGATCGGCGAGATCGCCCGCCAGCTCGACTTCACCTGGGTGGCGGTGCCCCACGCCAGTCCGCTCGACGGGCAGACGCTGGCCAGCCTGCGGCTGCGGGCGACGACCGGCGTGTCGGTGGTGGGCATCATCCGCGACGGCAAGCTCATCGCCAATCCGGATGGCGAGTCGCGGCTCGAACGTGGCGACCTGGTGGCGGTGCTGGGCACGCGCGCGCAGATCGCCCGCTTCGACGAGCTGCGCCGCCCGGTTGCGGTTTGACAACCTTTTAACAACTGCGGGCGGTGCCCCTCGCTACCATGCGAGGAGAGCAACGCCGTGTTCTATCCCGTCCTTCTGACTCACTCCGAGACGCGCGGCTGGCACGTGCGGCTGCCCGACTTTCCGCAGGTGCGTTCGACCGGCGCCTCGAAGGCCGAGGCGCTCAGCCGTGCCACCGATGCCGTGGTCACCGTGATCGACGACTTCGTGCGCGCCCGCCAGCCGATCCCCGAGGGCTACACCGCTCCGGCGGCCGGGGAGGCGATTCGCGTGCCGGCGCTGGTCGCGGCGAAGATTGCCCTCCACAACGAGATGCGCCGCCGCGGCCTGCGCAAGAGCGCCATGCGCAAGCGCCTGCAGTGGCACCGCCCGCAGATCGATCGCCTGCTCGACGTGCGCTACGCGTCGAAGATGGACCAGGTGGAGAAGGCGTTCGACGCGCTGGGGCTCGAGCTGGTGGTGGCGGCCCGGCCGACCAGCCGCCGCGCCTGATCCACGCGCCGCCCTGCGGACGACTCCGGCCGTCCGGTTCAGGCGCTCCGGGTCGACTTCAACGCGGGCTGATGCTGCCCGGCAGGGCTGGGGCGATCGCGGACGTCGGTCTGGCGCCGCTGGCGGACTCGATGTCGCGCGCGAGCGCGATCAACCGCGCCTCCGAGAACGGCCGCCCCAGCAGCTCGATCGTGATCGGCAGACCCGCGGCCGTGAGCCCGCTGGCAGGACGATCGCGGGCAGGCCCGTGATCGCGCTGATGTTGTTGTCACGCGGGCCGTCGTCGCCGGCCCCGAGCAGCGGCGCCGGCAGGGCCTTCACCGGGTAGACCAGCGCATCGAGGCGTTCAGGTCGACCAGGGCGCGCTGCACCTGGCGCTGGCGCGCCAGCCGGGCGAAGTAGTCGGGGTTCTTCTCGCGAACGCGTTGCCTGAATGCACGAGATCCTTCAGCACGCCGGCGCGAATCGTCGCCGGCGGTGCGGCCGGCACGTCAGGGAGCGCCGGCGGCGCAGACGGCTCGAGCGACGCCGCGGTGGAGAGGTCGTCGACGTCGAAGCCACGAATCGCGTCCAGCACCAGCACGGCATCGGCCACCGATTCGCCTTGACCCGATCGAGATAGAGGCCGACCAGCCGCTCGTAGGTGAGCGCGCCGCGGTCGACGGCGTCGTGGATGTCCTGGATACCCGCCGACGTGACGTCGAACCGGCGCGTCTGCGCGTGCGGGTGGGGCGCGACCACCGCGAAGATCGCGGCGACGCACAGTACGGCGCTGGCACAGGGTGAGTCGCGCATGGCGGAGCGCCGAGGTGGCGCGGCCATCATCGTGTGGACGGCTCTTTCGACGGCGGTCGCCAGGCGCGGCGCCCGTGGCTGCCTCGTCGGGTCTACGAGGAACGCCCGCGTCGAGCGCCCTTTGCAGCCGAGGCCCGAGTCCGCCGCGCCGTCGGCGCGGCAACGCGGCGCGGACCGGTGGGGTGAGCCGCCTGCGCGAAGGCGAGATACAGCGACTCGAACAGGGTGACGCCGCGCTCCAGCAGCAGCGTGTCGTCGGCGGTGGCGAGCTGCAGCCCGTCGATGACCGCAGCCACCGTGGTGGCATCCGTGGCACCGAAGCGCCCGTCCTTCAGGTCGAGGTCATGCACGATCTCGGCGATCCGCGCGACCGCCGGGTCGACGATCGCGAAGGCCGCGCACAGCGTCTCGAACGTGCAGCCGTCACCCTGGTGGCTGAACGCGACGCCGAACATGTCGAACGGCACGGCGTCCGGCGCGGGCAGCGACTCCCGATCGGCGGCGAACCCGACCCGCGCCGCCGGGTCGATGAAGCGCCGAATCAACCACGCCGAGCTCATGCGGTCGACCCCGGGGCGCGGCCGGGTGACCCACAGGCGTCCGGCGTAGGCCGCGCGATCAGCCGGGCCGCCCGCTTCGGTTGCCGTGGAAGTCTTCGTCTCGACCCGTGTTCGTTCCTCGAGCTGGGACAGCAGCGTGACCACCCGGTCCCGACCGGCACTGCCGAAAAAGTCGATGTGGACGAGGGCCGACAGGCGTTCGCGAAACCCGGCGACCAGCCGGCCGACCGCGGGCTTGCGCGTGCCGCGTTTCCGGCGGCTCACGTTGAGCCTGGTGACGACGTCTTCGATCTCCCGCGCCAGGGCCAGGTAGGCGTCCTGACGGATGCGGCGGAACTCCTCGACCAGCGCGTCGTCGGACCAGGCGTCGACGTTGTTGGCCGTGAAGACGCTGGCGTCACCACCGGCGTCCTTGACCTCGGTCTTCAGCCACTCGAAGTCCTCGCGGGCCGCGGGCGAATCAGGCAGCACGTAGACGGCCTGCTTCACGGGCACGGCGCCGATCTGCTGGAGCCGGCGCCAGGTGCGGACCCGCAAGTTGGACGGCGAGGCCGGGAGCTGGTGCACGAACAACAGCCAGCGCCGCCCACCGCGCGGCGAGGGCAGTGCGGCCGGCAGCTGGGCGGGTCGAGACGAGGCAGGCTTGGCCATGAATTGATGCCGTAACGAGTGTTTCAAGTATAGTCGCTTCGTTACGCGGCGATCAACGGGCTGGTGTCGCCGCGCCTCGGGAGGGTCACCGTGCGCACGACGATCGTCTTCATCGCCGCGATCGGACTGGGAGCGACCGGCGCGTTCGCCCAGGATCATGCGACTCGCGTCGCCGACCTCGATCGGAAGCTCGCGTCCGCCCGGATTCAGGCGGAGGCGCTGCAGGCGACGATCGCCGCGCTGGCCGCTGACCTGCAGACGCTGAAGACGCCGCCACGGGCGGAGGCGGCGGCAACCGCGCCGGGGCGCGCGACCGAGCAGGGCAGCGCCGCGGCCTACCGTGAGCAGATCGTCCGCCCCGACCTGGGCGGTGATGAGCGCAGCCACGAACTGACCGTCGCGCCCGAGCTGTTCGTCCAGACCCGCTTCCAGGGGCTGGCCATGGCCGACACGTCGGTGGCCGACGCGCCGACCAACTTCGACTTGTCGCGGATGGAGACCCGCTGGGCCGGCCGATTGTCGCCGAAGGTCGGCATGGGGTTCGAGATTCAGTACCATCCGGCGCCCGACGGCGGTGCGTTCGAGCTGGTGAACGACGCCTTCGTCGAGTACTACCCGGCCGAGCGGCTCTCGATCCGCGTCGGCCAGTTCGTCAAGCCCTTCGGCTTCGACATCCAGCACTCGAGCTCGGACCGGGAGTCGCCCGAACGCGGCATCTTCGCCGGGTACTTCTTCCCGGGGCAACGCGATCGCGGCGTCATGCTGCAGGCCGAGGTGGCGCCCGGGCTTCAGCTGTTCCTCGGCGCCTTCAACGGCAACCGCTTTTTCGCCGACAGCAATCGTCGGGTGAACGTCAACGCTCGAGTCCGCAAGGTGTTCGAGCGGCTGGGCCTGGCCACCGGCGTCTCGACCCAGATCGGCCAGCAGCTGCTCCCTGCCGGCGTCACCGGCAACGACCACGAGCATCTCGTCGGCGCCGACGTCCAGTGGGCGTGGCGCCGCCTGGGCGTGCGCGCGGAGTTCGTGACCGGCAACCGCCCGTCCACGCTCCTCGACCTGGCGCCGGAGTTCGCTCCCGCGTTCACCCCCGGTGCGACGTCGACCGGTGGCGCGGTGTCTTCCTCGCTGCGCCTGACCGATCGCGACCAGATCTACGGAAGGTTCGACGCCTTCGACGGCGATCCGGTGTTCGGCTACGACGTGCGGGCCTTCAACATGGGCTACCTGCGCAGGGTCGGCGGACACTCGCGCATCGGCATCGACTATCAGTTCAAGAACCGGGTGACGGCCAACGACGACAGTCTGAACAGCCGGCTGCAGATCATCCTGAACGTCGAGAAGTAGGGTAGCGCCATGAACACGTGGACGAAGACGCTGTCGGCGATGGTCGTCATCTGGGCCGGTGCGGTCACGGCCGCCACCCAGGACGGGCGCGCGCCAGTGCCGTCGACCCAGTTCACCGGGCGGGTGGTCAGCGCCGATCCGGCGCGGCCGGTGGCCGGTGCCACCGTCCACCTGGTGCCGGTCGCGGCCATCGACACCACGACGAAGATGACCGCGAGCGCCATCTACGCCGCCCCATTCCCGGCCGAGGCCTACGACGAACCGCTCGAAGACGCGATTCGCACCAACGGCACGGGATTTCCGCGCGCCACCACCGACGCCCGCGGCAGCTTCGCCGTCGCCGCCCCGGCCAGCGGGACGTTCTTCGTCCACGTGACTCCGCGGGCGCAGGACACGGAGCATCTGCCTGGTGGGGATCGCAGCCGGCAGAGCTATACAGCCGACCAGTTGCGGGGCCAGCCAATGACGATCAGGCTGTCGAGTCGTCCGTCGTCGGCGGCTCGGTATGCCGGCAGCTCGGCGTGTCTGGTCTGTCACGACGACAAGCGGCACTGGCAGCAGACGGCGCACAAGCTTGGCTGGACGGTGCCGGGTGCGCCCGGTCCCCTGCAGGACTTCTCGCGCCACGGTGACTACGCCAGGCCGCTCGAGTCGTTCGTCGAAGCCGACGACTACACCCGCGGTACCCGGTTGGAACTCGGGGACTACGACGCGGCCCGCGGCGACGACAAGTTCACGCTGCGCGGGTTCGGCGACAGCCGCGTCGCGATCGAGACCCCGTACGCCGACGTGTACCTGTGGAAGAACAAGGTGGACGGCAAGTACTTCATCACGATGGCGAACCGGCTGAATCCGCAGGACGCCAACAGCCCGGCGCACCTGGAGATCAAGCTGCTCTATGGCGGTGAGGTCCACGACCAGCGCTACATCGTGTCGGTGCCGCCCAGCTTGGCGCCGCGTCAAGGCTGGTACACCGTGCTGCGCTACAACATGACCGGCCGCGACGAGCGGCGGCACCGCGAGCGGCGGGTGTGGCAGGACTACAAGTTCTACATGTGGTGGTCGTCCGGCGCGGACGCGAGGTATGGGACCGGCGACGACCTGCTCACCGCGCCGCCGATCAACAATAACGCCGTGCAGACCATGTGCGCGGCCTGCCACCTCACGGGTTGGGAACGGTATCAGGACAAGGCGACCGGCCAGTTCCTGGTCCGTGCGGTGGACGACCCGGGCGGGGAGCTGAACATCGACGACGACCCGGCCCGCGACGAGATCAACGTCGGCTGCGAGAGCTGCCACGGCCCGGGATCCGAGCACATCGCCGCCGGCGGCACCGCCCGCTTCATCGTCAACCCGAAGCTGTTGTCGGCCGAGCGGTCGAGCCTCGTCTGCGGCCGGTGTCACGACCGCCGGCAGGGCTTCGGCGGGCCGATCAACGGTTACACCCAGGCCATCAGCGAAGCCGGTGACCTGGCCCGGCCCGGCATCAGTCGCCAGGAGCTGCTGACGACCTACACCGACCCGGTCAAGAAGGGCCCGACGGTGCGCGGCCCCGGCCGCGAAGACAACATCTGGCCCGACGACGTCCACTCGAACAAGCCGCACCAGCAGTACTCGGATTTCCTGAAGTCCAAGATGTATCGGAACGATCGACTGCTGGTGGCCTGCTCGGATTGCCACGACCTGCACGGCGGCACGCCCTATCCCCGGGCGCTGATCCACGACAGCGACGATTCGGCGTCGCCCCTGTGCCAGCGGTGCCATCGCGTGGACCTGCTGCCGCACATGGAGACGAAGCTGAACGCCAGGATGAAGGGCGAGCAGACCCGCTGCATCGACTGTCACATGCCCGGGACGGCCAACACCGGCGGCATCGCCGGCGACTCCGGCCGGATGATCAAGACTCCGCCCTACGCCAGCGCGCAGGACGAAGAGAGCAACGTCTACTGGCAGGGCCCGCTGAAGTCCCACGTGTTCGACGTGCCACGCAAGACCAACGTCGGCGTGGACGGCGTGCCGCCGGGCCGGGCGATGCCGATTCCCTACACCGCGGCGTGCGGCACCTGCCACAACGTGAGCGAATTGCCGTTCAAGTAGCGCGAGCGACGCTCGTGGCGGCTCGGCGGGCGTTGCCGATCAGCGACGTCCGCGCGCGAGGTCGCGGAGCCCGTCGACCAGGCGGTCCACCTCCGCGACGGTGGTGTAGAGATAGCACGAGGCGCGTACCGCCTCGGCCACTCCGAATCGCCTCAGCAGCGGCAGGGCGGCCATGTCGCCCGCCCGTACGGCGATGCCGCGATCATCCAGCCCCTTCACGATGGCGGCCACGGGCACCCCGGCCAGCGCGAAGGTGAAGACCGGCACCCGCGCGCCGAGATCGTCGAGGGCGCCGAACACGCGCAGCCCCGGCACGCCGGCGGCGCGGTTGCGGAAGTGGCCGACCAGCGCTGAATCGTGCGCGGCGATGGCCGTCAGATCGAAGGCGGTCAGGGTGTCGAGCGCCGCCGCCAGCCCCACCGCACCCGACACGTTCGGGGTGCCAGCCTGGTATTTGAGCGCGCCGTGTTCGAACTGCGCGGCGGACGCGTCCACCTCGTGCGCCATGTTGCTGCCCAGTTGATAGGGGGGCATCGCGTCGAGGGTCGATTGCTTCGCCCACAGCACGCCGGTGCCCATCGGCCCAAGCAGCTTGTGCCCGGAACAGGCCAGGAAGTCGCAGCCGAGCGCCTGCACGTCGATCCGGCGGTGCGGCGCCGACTGCGCGGCGTCGACCAGCACGGCGATGTTCCTGGCCCGCGCGAGGCGGCACAGCTCCTCGGCCGGAGTGACCAGGCCGAGCACGTTGGAGACGTGGCTGAAGGCGAGCAGTGTGGTACGAGCGGTGAACGCGGCCGCGACACGCTCCGGCAACAGCCGACCGTGATCGTCGACGTCGACGACGATCACGCGGGCGCCGGCCCGTTCGGCCACCGCCCGCCACGGCAACAGGTTGGAGTAGTGCTCCGCGATGCTGAGGACGATCTCGTCGCCGCGGGTGATGTTGGCGGCGCCCCAGGTCGAGGCCACGAGGTTGATGGCCTCGGTCGTCCCTTTGGTGAACACCACTTCGCTCGGCGACGACGCGTTGAGGAAGCGCGCCACCGTGGCCCGGGCCGCCCCGTACCGCTCCGCCGCCCGTCGGGCCAGGGTGTGGAGCGCCGCGGCCGGGTTGGCGTTGTCCGACTCGTAGAAACGGGACACCGCGTCGATGACTGCGCGCGGGCGCAGGGTCGTGGCGGCGCTGTCGAGGTAGGCGAGCGGTTGACCGTTGACCTGCTGGCCGAGGGCCGGGAACGCCTGCCGCCAGAGTTCGACGGTCGTCCCGCCGGACCGGGCTGCAGAGCCCTGGGCGGCCCCGCCCGGCCAGATCAGCCGGCTGCCCATCGCCGCGACGCCCCAGGCTCCGAGAAACGAACGCCGGTCGAGTTCCATGGCCGCCTCCGTGGGATGACAATTGAGTACGTAACAGATGTTTCAGTATCTGTACTTATGTTGCTGTGTCAATCCTTGACCTCGGGTCGAACCGGCGGTGCGACAGCGGCAATGGATGAAAGGGCCGTAGAATGCGTCGTTGAGATGCGCACCTCGATTCGGTTCGTCGTCCCCGCCGGCCTGTTGGTGATCGCGGCAACGCTCGGGGTGCGGCTGAGCGCCGCGCCGGAGGCCCCGGGATGGGATGCGAAGGCCGCCGCCACCTACCTCGACGGCCGTGCCGAGTGGTGGACCACCTGGCCCAATGCCGCGCGTGATCGCGGGACCTATTGCATGTCCTGCCACACGACTCTGCCGTATGCGCTGGCGCGCCCGGAACTGCGCGGCCTGCTCAACGAGCGCGGGCCGTCGCCATCCGAGACCAAGATCATGGGCAACCTGCTGACTCGAGCCAGGAGTTGGCGAGACGTGGACCCGTGGTATCCCGACCAGACGCGCGGCCTGCCCAAGACCAGCGAGTCCCGCGCCATCGAAGCGGTGATGAATGCGCTGGTGCTCAGCCGGCGCGATGCCGCGACGGGCAAGATGAGCGACGACACCCGGACCGCCCTCGGCGTGATGTGGGCCCTGCAGATGAAGACCGGGCCCGAAGCGGGCGGCTGGACCTGGCTGAACTTCAAGATGGAGCCGTGGGAGTCGCCGAACTCGCCGTATTTCGGCGCGTCGCTCGCCGCGCTGGCCATCGGGTCCGCGCCCGAGGGCTACGCGGCCGCGGCCGAGAACGCGGAGCGCCTGAACGCGCTTCGCGGCTACTTCCAGCGCCAGCACCCCAACGTCTCGTTGCTGAATCAGTTCATGGGCCTGTGGGCGTCGAGCCGCGTGTCCGACCTGCTCACCGCCGCGCAGCGCCAGGCGACGATCGACGCGGCGTTCGCGCTGCAGCAGCCGGACGGCGCCTGGAGCACGGTGGCGATCGGCGCCTACACACGGATGGACGGCACCGAGAGCGACCCGCGGACCGACGGGTTCGCCACGGCGCTGGCAACTCTGGCACTGCAGTCAGCGGGCGTGCCCGCCACCGATCCTCGGCTCGGCAAGGGGTTGGAGTGGCTTCGTCGCAATCAGGACCGCACGACCGGGCGCTGGACGGCCGTGTCGCCGAACAAGCAACGCGACCCGCAGTCCGACGCGGGCAAGTTCCTGAGCGACGCCGCCACCGCATACGCCGTGCTGTCGCTCACCTACAAGAGTGACGCGAACGCGACGCACAGGTAGCGCGTAGGGTCAGCGCGAGGGCTCAGGGCACGGAGACCGCCCACGTGCCGCTGCTGCCGTAGACACCGGCCGCGGTGTTGGCGATGTACACGAGCGCGCCCACGCGATCTGCCACGCCGTTGTTGAAGTTCGAGTCGAACATCAGCGGAAGCTGCCGGTTGGTCTGCGAGCGCTCGTAGACGCAGAGGAACCCGGCCGCGGCCTCCGGCAGGGCGGCAGGGCCAGGGCATTGCGCGGTGAAGGCGCCACCCAGCGTTACGAAGCGGGCCTGGGGCGTGATTGGCAAGGCGCGGCCGAACGAGATGGGCGCCAGCACCTGCGCCGACGACAAGGAGGCCCCCGCCGAGTTATCTCGCGCGCCGTACTCGCCGCGTAGTACGACGGGACGAGGTGCCCCTGGCGCCGGGCTCGGCGCGTTGTAGGCGAAGGTGCCGTTGTTACCGCTATCGTCGGACCACGTGCCCGACAACGCGGCCAGCGTGATGAACGCCGTGTGCTGCACCGCCAGCCCGTCCGGTCTCACCACGGTGATGCCGAGGCCGATGGTGCCGTCCGGGTTGAGCTGCGCGATGCCCGTGGCGGCGCCGCGCTTGGGCCCTCCACACATGTCGTCGAAGCCCGTCAGCGTATACAGGGTGCCCTTCAGTTCGACTGTGAGCGTGACCGTGTTGCAGAAGGGCGCAAACTGCCAGCGGAACTGCCCGAGCACCTGCGCCGAGGCCGAGGTGGCCGTCAGCAGACCCCACATCGAGATTGCGATACCGAGCCAACGACGGGCGTTACGCATGCTCCTCCTCCATCTGTCGCCGCGACAGGCTACTCGGAAAAGGGGTGAAGCGTACCGGCCATCTCCTAAAACGGCCCCGCCACAAGGTCGGACCATCGGACGACGTCTCCGGCGACCAGCTGAGCCTTCAGCCTGCACCGGGGCGTCTCAGCGCAGGCCCTCAGTCGTCGTCAGGATCGTCGGAATGCCGGAGGTGTCGACGGTAGTCCATCCTGTCGTGGAGCACGCGCAGGACGACTACGCGCGAGCCGTCGCCCTCGAAGAAGATGGTGTGGCGGCCGCTCTGTACCATCTGAACGCCTGGTCTGAGGTCGTCCCGGGCCCGGGTGACGATGGCGCCTCGCGCCAACGCCTTGAACGTGTCCCTGAGGGCGTTCATATACGTGGCGGTCTGGTCACGCCCCCATGTCCGGGTGGAGTACCGGCGTATCGACGATAGATCTGCCCGAGCGATCTCGGTGAGGTCGAGTCGCTTCACAAACTGGCGAACAGCGCGTCGATCTCGTCGTCGGTTTCGAGCTGAACGACGCGCCCGGCTGCGACGTCGTCGTAGCCACGGTCGAGGGCATCTTTAAGGCGATCCCGCCTGACCCTCATGACCTCGTCGCGGACCTGCATGAGGCGGAGGGCGTCGGCCACGACCTCGGCCTCGGTGCTGTAGTGCCCCTCTTCCACTTTGCGGCGGACCAAGGCCTCGAGGCCTTTGGGAATGGCAATCTCCATGCACGCCTCCAGCGGAAGGTGGCGTCCCCGACGGGATTCGAACCCGTGTTTTAGCCTTGAAAGGGCCACGTCCTAGGCCTCTGGACGACGGGGACGCAGGTCGAACAGCAGCCAATCGTAGCACGCTCGCTCGACCGGGCCGTATACTCCCCCCGACGTGCACCGCCGGTTCCTGCTCGTTCTGACCCTGCTCGCGCTGGCGGCCGCCGCGCCGTCGGCCCGGCAGCCCGACGTGTTCCGCTGGGGCGGGGATTCGGAAGGTGGGGCGCCGTTCGTGGAGGCCGACCCGAACGACCCGTCGGTGCTGCGCGGCTTCGACGTCGAGGTGGCGGAGATCCTGGCCACCGCCCTGGGCCGCACGCCGCTGTTCATCCAGGCCGCCTACACCGCGCTCGACCAGTCGGTGAAGCGTGGCGACTTCGACGTCGCGCTGAGCGGCGTCGAGGATTCGCCGGCCAAGCGCGCCGAGCTGGCGGTCAGCGTCCCCTACTACCAGTTCCGCGAGGTGATCACGGTGCGCGAGGGCGACCGCGAGCGCTTCCGCACGCTGCAGGATCTGGCCGGCCGCAAAGTGGCCACGCTCGGCGGCACGCTGGCCTGGGAGCTGCTCACCGCCGCGCAGACCGAGCACGGCATCGAGCCGGTGTCCTACGACGACGACGTCCATCCGTACTCGGACCTCGCCATCGGCCGCGTGGATGCGGTGCTGCTCGATCACGTCATCGCCGAACGCGGCATGCGCCGCCAGCCCGGGCTGGCCACGAATCCGGACGCCGTGGCCGTCGGCTTCTACGTGGCCCTGCTCGCGCCGGAGCAGACGGCGCTGCGCGATCAGGTGAACGAGGCGCTGCGGGCGGCGATGGCCGACGGGCGGCTCGAGGCGGTGTTCCGGCGCTGGGACGTGTGGAACGACGACCAGCGCCAGCTCTACTCGCGCGTCCTCGGCGGCGCCGATTCGCTGCTTGGCGAAGGGCAGAGCGCGGCGCCGGCGACGCCGCCGTCGAGCTGGGAGCTGACCCGGCGCTATCTGCCGTCGCTGTTCCGGGCCGCGGCGATCACGCTGGTGCTGTCGTGCGCGGCGATGTTCCTGGCGGTGGCGGTGGGCGCGGCCGTGGCCGTCGGCCGGGTCTACGGCCGTGGCTGGGTGCGGGGAGCGCTCACCGTCTACGTCGAGGTCGTCCGCGGCACGCCGGTGCTGCTGCAGCTCTTCGTCCTCTACTACGGGCTGGCGTCGATCGTCCGGCTGCCGCCGTTCGTCGCGGCGCTGCTCGGGCTCGGCCTGAACTACGCCGCCTACGAGGCCGAGATCTATCGCGCCTCGCTCGAGGCCGTGCCCAAGGGCCAGCTCGAAGCGGCGCGGACGCTCGGCTTCAGCACCTGGCAGACGCTGCGGCTCATCCGCGGCCCGCAGGCGTTCCGCTATGCGCTGGCGCCGATGACCAACGACTTCGTGGCGCTGCTCAAGGACTCGTCGCTGGTGTCGGTGCTCACGGTGGTCGAGCTGACCAAGCAGACGCAGATCTTCGCCACCAATCTCGGCTCGTGGGCGATTCCCGGCGCGCTGTGCGCGTTACTCTATCTGGCGATGTCGTGGCCGCTGGCCAGGCTCGCGCGGCGGCTCGAACTTCGGTGGAAGGCACCCACGCCATGACCAGCACCGTGCTCAGCGTCGAGGGACTGCGGCTCACCCGCGGCACGCGCGAGATCCTGCGCGGCGTCGACATTCAGGTGGAGCGCGGCGAGCTGGTGGCGTTGATGGGGCTGTCGGGCTCGGGCAAGACCACCGTGCTGCGCGCGGTTGCAGGGCTGGAACCGTTCTCCGGAGGCCGCATCATCGTGGATGGCCTCACGCTGGATGCCGCCGCGGCCCACCACGCCGAGCTGCATCACAAGGTGGGGATGGTGTTCCAGTTCCACTGCCTGTGGGATCACCTGACCGCCGGCGAGAACGTGTGGCTGGCGCCGGTGCACGTCTACGGCACGCTGCCATCCGAGGCGCAGGGCCGCGCCCGCGAGCTGCTCGCCGACCTCGGCGTCGGCCACCGCGAGACGGCGCTGCCCGGCGAGCTGTCGGGCGGGGAAGCGCAGCGCGTGGCCATCGCCCGGGCACTCGCGGCCGATCCGAAGCTGCTGCTGATGGACGAGCCCACGGCGTCGCTCGATCCGGCGCGCCGCGGGGAACTCGGCGACACCCTGCGGCGGCTGGCCGCCACCGGCCGCAGCCTGCTGCTCACCTGTCACGACGACGACTTCGTCCGCGACTTCGCCACCCGCGTGCTGGTCCTGGCCGACGGCCAGCTTGTGGAGCAGGGTCACCCGCGCACGGTGCTGACGTCGCCGACGCACGAGGCGACGCGGCGGCTGCTCGACCTGCGGGCGGCGCCGGCCAGCGCGGCGGGGTAGGCGCGGGGCGCGCGCCCGGCGCTGGTACAATCGTTCAGCCGGGCCCCTAGCTCAGTGGTAGAGCATCTGACTTTTAATCAGGTGGTCGTGGGTTCGATCCCCACGGGGCCCACCAACCTTCGCTCCCGGTACCGCTTGCGGGAGCTTCGGTTGGCAAGCCAACCCACGCGAAGATTGCCCGCCGTAGCCTTGGCGTAGGTGGGCCGCGAATCGAACCTGCCCTGCGGCTGGAGCATCCCACGTGCGCTCATGGCCGGGAGAGGGAGCCGGGCTCCCCGCGGGCTGCAAACCCGTTCGGGCTCGCCGCCGCCGGCGAGTCGCTGGGTTCGACTCCCAGACCGGTCTCATTCACCGCGCCGGCTCCCAGAAAAGTGAGGCCATGGCACCTCCGGCGCCAAGAGGTGCCATGACCCGCGGACTTCCTGCCCGCCGGCGCGCGTGCGCCTCAGCGGGTGACCGACCCGAGGGTCAGAACGACCAGCGCGCGCCGATCGTGATCTGTCGCGCCGGCGTCACCGCCGTGGCGCTGCCGAACAACACCGTGTTGCCCGAGATGCCGACGCTCGGGAAGCGCGCGTTGCGGGCGGTGACTACGCCGTTGTTGAGGGCGTTCTCGACGTCGGCGTAGAGGCCGAAGCGGTGGACGTCGTACGAGAACACCTTCTCGACCCGCAAGTCGAGGATGCGGATCGGGTCGTTGCGGTAGCTGCCCTGCGGCTCGAGCTGCACGTCCACCGACGACGTCCAGTTGACCCGGCCCGAGGCGACGCGGTTGAACGGCGTGTAGGTGGTGCCGCTGGTGCCGCGGAACGACGCGTTCAGCGACACCTCGATCACCGGCACCTGGTAGCCGGCGAACAGCTTGAGCTCGTGCGGCCGGTCGAGTGGGACCCGGCCGTCGCGGTTGATCAGGCTGGTGTTGGGCGTCTCCCACAGGGCACTCGCGAACGACGCCTGGGACGCACTCGTGACCGTCCCGGCCGTCTTGGAGTAGACATACGAGACCTGCGCCTGCCAGCGGTTGGTGAAGCGCCGGCTGAGCACGAACATCCCGGCGTTGTAGTCGCGATCGGCGTCGATCGCTCCGGCGCCTGAGAAGGCCACCGTGTCGAGATTGTCGATCTGGAACCGCTGGGTCGTCGTGGCGCGATTGCCCCAGCTGTAGATCGTCATCGGCTGGTTGGTCTTCGGATTGGTGAACGCCGTCGGACTCCAGATCCCGCCGATCAGCGTCGAGTTGGTGAAGTTGGTGGCGCTGCGGCGGATGTAGGTGGCGGTCGCCCGCCAGTTGCCCCACAACTGCTGCTCGTAGGAGACGTTGAACTCGTCGGTGCGCGGATGCTTGATGTCGTTGGCGACGACGTACTTGCTGTCCCCCGACACGCGATCGGCCTCGACCAGCCGGTTACCGGGGAGCACGTCGTAGGTGACGTAGTCGCCGATGCCGGGCACGGCGCGGTTCCAGATCGAGAACACGGCGCCGTCGTAGAGGTGCCCGTAGTAGCCCTTCAGCACCGAGGTGCCGCGTCCGGTCACGTCCCAGGCCAGACCCAGCCGCGGGCTGAACATGTTGGAGCTGTAGGTACTGGTTGCCATCGCTGCCGTCGCCGCCGATGCCGTCGAAGCGCAGCCCGACGTTGGCGGTCACGCGGCCGATGGTCCACTGGTCCTGCGCGTAGACAGTGGTCCGCTTGTTGGTGCCCTCGACGTCGTAGCTGTAGCCGTAGGCCAGATAGGGTTGGCCGCCGATGTCGTAGTAGTAGACGCCGTCGGTGTACTCCTGCCGGTTGCGGATCGTGCTGCGTTCGATCTCGACGCCGAACTTGAAGTTGTGGGTGCCACCGGCCTCGACGTAGCGGTTGAAGGAGGCGTTGACCTGGTTGCGCAGCCGGTCGTACTTGGCGCTGTAACCGGCCCCGCCCGACCACGTGCCGTCGTCGTCCAGGCGCGCCGGCAGCGGGGTCTTCGGGTCGAGGTCGAAGTAGCCCCAGTAGCCCGTGAACTTCGCCTCGAACAGCGACGAGCCGCCGAGCACCTTGCGGTACGAGCCGTTCCAGATGTACTCCGGCGAATCCTGCTCGACGCTGAGGGCGTCGGTGGTGCCGTCGGCGGTGGCCAGGAAACTGGACCGGCCGGTCTGGTTGTACTGGTCGTACTGGCCGTTCACCGAGAAGGAGTCGCTCGGCGTTGGCTGGAAGGTGAGCTTGACGTTGAAACGCGGGCTCACCTCGGTGCGGACGGTGCGCGGGCCGGCCGGGTCCTCTCTGATGGCGTAGCGCTGGATGCTGGCGAAGAAGAACGCCCGATCGCGGGCCAGCGGCCCGCCGAGCTGCACCGTGTAGTCCTTGCTGCTGTCGACGCCGCTGGCCAGCAACGTGGGGTTGGCGGTGTTGACCTCGCGGCTGACGTTGTCGCCGCGCAGGTCCTTGCCGGTGTAGCGGAACTCCTGCAGCGCCGAGAAGGCGTTGCCACCCGACTTGGTGATGGTGTTGACCACCGCGCCGGTGAACCCGCCGTACTCCGCCGCCTGACCGAGGCCACCGACTTCGATCGTGTCGATGATGTTGTAGTTGAAGAACGTCCACGCCGTGCCGCCCTCGGGGTCGCGGGTGTCGACGCCGTCGAGCAGCAGCGCATTCGCCGATCCGGCGCCGCCGCCGTAGGCCGAGCCCGAGTTCACGCCGGGGGCGTTGTTGAGCATGTTCACGGCGGCGTTGGTGCGCGAGAACGGCATCGCGAACAGCAGGTCCTGGCCGATGGTGGTGTCGGTGGACGTCGAGGTGGTGTCGACCGCGGCCGAGAGCGCCGTGACCGTGACCGATTCCTGGACGCCGCCGACCGGGAGCGTCGGACGGACCTGCACGGTCGCGCCGATGGACACGGTAATGCCGCGCTGCTCGAACGGCTGGAAGCCGGCCAGCTCGGCGCGGATGGAGTAGTCACCGGGGTTCAGGCCGATGAAGCGGAAGTTGCCCGCCGCGTCGGTGACCTGCTCCTGGGATCCGGTGCGGCCGGTGAGGACCACGGTGGCGCCGGGCAGCGCCCGATCCTGGGTGTCGGTCACCTGACCGGCAATCACCCCGACCAGGTTCTGTGCCTCGGCGCGGACATCGAGGGCGAGGACGAGAGCGACGATCGCGAGGCGCGCGAGGGTAGCCATGGTCTACCGCCCCTCGCTCAGGATCCGGTCGTCTTTGGCCGAATACAGCGCGTAGCCCACGCCAGCGCCGAAGATGATGATCGTGGCGATACCGGCCCGGGTCTTGAAGAACGACTTGGTGCGCAGGTCGGTGCGTGGGTTCTCCGGAGTCTGGGTCGGCTGGCGTTCCTTCATCGCCGCCGCTTCGCGGCTGGCCGCGGCGCGGGCGGCATCGAGCAGCGGGGTGCGCCGCTGCGACGGGTTGGCGGTGGCGGTGCACGGCAGGAGAAATCCTGCCGTCAATGCGACGCATCCCCAGGTAGTCAGCCTGGAGCGGATAGACTGGGTGGGCATCCTCGAATCCTCCGTGGAACAAGACGGCGTGCGGAGCGCAGGCTAGCCGAGTCACGGCGATGTTACAACCGTTTGTCTCTAGTGATGGCCGCCATCCGACACTGATATCGTGCAACTGATCCCAGTTTTCAGGCGGTTGGGACCGGCGGTTGGCCTGGTGGCGCTCGTCGCTACGGCCGGGCTGTCTGCGTGGTGGTGGGCGGCACCGCCTCGCCATATCGCCGCAAACGGCGTCGACCTCGGGCGACTGCCCAATTACGCGGACCGGACCGATCTGAACGTGGTGGTCGTGACCCTCGACACCACCCGCGCCGACCGGATCGGCGCCTACGGACATCCCGCGGCGGCGGCGACGCCGGTCTTCGATCGGCTGGCCCGGGAGGGCATCCTGTTCGAGCAGGCGATGACCTCTGCGCCGCTCACCCTGCCGGCCCACGCGACGATGTTCACCGGCGGGTTCCCGCCCCAGCACGGCGTTCGCGACAACGGCGGGTTCTTCCTCGATCCAGGTGCCACGACGCTGGCCGAGCGGCTGGCGGCGCGCGGCTATCGCACCGGCGCGTTCGTCGGCGCCTATGTGCTCGATTCGAAGTGGGGCCTCGACCAGGGGTTCGAGCACTACGCCGACGACTTCGACCTGTCGACGGTCAAGGCGGTGTCGCTCGGCAACGTCGCGCGCCGGGCCGATGCGGTCGTCGACCTGGCGCTGCCGTGGCTGAGCGCGGTGGCCGGGCAGCGGTTCTTCGCCTGGCTGCACTTCTACGACGCCCACGCCCCCTACGACGCGCCCGAGCCGTACCGCTCGCAGTACGCGGCGCAGCCCTACAACGGCGAGGTGGCCTTCGCCGACGCCCAACTCGGCCGCGTCGTCGACTTCCTCGAACGCGGCGGTCTGCTCGATCGCACCATCGTCGTCGTCCTCGGCGATCACGGCGAGAGTCTCGGCGAGCACGACGAGGGCAGCCACGGGTTCTTCGTCTACGAGACCGCCACGCGAGTGCCGTTCCTGATCCGTGCCCCGTTCAGTCGGACGGCGGCGCGCCGCGTCGGCGGTCTGGTGCGCACCGCGGACCTCATGCCGACGCTGCTCGATCTCCTCGGCCCGGCCAGCGGCGACCCGGCCATGCCGAGCGGACGCACGCTGGCGCCGGTGATGACCGGCGATCGCGCGGCGATCGACGCCGATGGCTACGCCGAAGCGATGTATCCGCTCCACCACTACGGCTGGAGCGCACTGAAGGCGATTCGCAGCGGCCGCTTCAAGCTCGTCGATGCGCCACGGCCGGAGCTGTTCGACCTCGTCGCCGATCCGGGCGAGACGGTCAACCTCTACGACCGCGAGCGCGACGTGGCCAACCGGCTGCAACGGTCGCTCCGGGCGATGGAGGCCGGCTTCGAGCGGGCGACATCACCGCCGCCCGCCGAGGTCGATCCCGAGACCCGCGCCCGACTGGCTTCGCTCGGGTACGTCTCGAGCTTCGTCGCGACCGAGGACGCGCCGGGCGTGACCCGCGCCGATCCCAAGGACAAGATCGCGCTCTTCAACCTGATGTCGGAAGCCCGCGACGTCGCCCAGGACGAGTCGGGCCGCCTGCAGACCAGCATCACGTTGCTGCGCAAGGTCGTCGCCGACGATCCCCAGGTGATCGACGCCTGGTTCAACCTCGGCAACGTCCATGTCCGACTGGGCCAGCACCAGGAGGCGATTGGCTATTTCCGCGCCGCCCTGGCCCTCAAACCCGACTACGACCTCGCCCTCATCAACATGGCCAACGCCTATCGGGCGCTGGGTCAGGACGACGAGGCGCTGGCCGGCTACGAGCACTACCTGCGCGTCGATCCGAAGAACGCCTGGGTCCAGTACCAGGCCGGCGAGATTCATCTGGATCACGGCCGGGTCGACCGCGCGACGGACTTCTTCGCGGCCGCTTTGTCCATCGATCCCAAGGTGGCGCCGGCGCGGGTGGCACTGGGGGCCGTGGCGATCACCCGAGGCGACGGCGCGGCGGCCGAGCGCGAGATCCAGGCGGCGCTCGCCGTCCGGCCCGACGTGCGGCTGGCTCACTTCAATCTCGGCGTGCTGGCCGAGTCGCGCGGCGACCGGGCCGGGGCCCTGGACGCCTACCGTCGCGAGCTCGACCACCACGCCGATGCCTACCGGGCGATGTTCAACGCCGCGCGGCTGCTGCAGCAGGGCGGCGACAGCACCGGAGCGCGCCAGCTCCTCGAACGGGCGGTCGCCGTCAACAGCCGCTTCGCGGAGGGATTCTTCTACCTGGCGCAAGCGCGACTGGCCGGCGGAGACCTCGACGGCGCGGCGCGGGCGGCTCGCGACGGCCTCGCCGTCGGCGCGACCTCGGCCACGGCGCCGCTCGGCCACTTCGTGCTCGCCGACGTGGCGATGCGGGCCGGACGGCTGGACGAAGCGGCCCGCGAGCTCGAACGCGGCAAGGCCCTCGAGGGCCGCGCGTCCAGGGACCGGTAGCGGGAACCGGGCTTACTCCCGCTGGCGGGCCAACGCCGTCCTGAGCAGCGACAGGCCGGCGTAGAGCACGACCACCACCACCAGCCAGCGGACCGTGGCCAGCTCGAGGCTCTTCACCACGTAGGCGGCCACGAGCACGCCCGGAATGCCGCCCAGGGCGATGCCGAGCGCGGCCTGGCCGTCGTACTTGTTGGCCTTCGCGAAGCGCATGCCGCACATCGGCAGCATGTAGGCGGCCGAGCCCATCATGATCGGAAACGCCGACCGGGGATCCATGCCCAACAGGCTGAACACGATCAGGCTCGGCGCGTAGCTGCCGATGCCGAGCGAGTTCAACGCGCCGAGCACGAAGTTCACGGCGGTGGCCAGCACCAGCAGCCCGCCGTAGAAGCCGATGGCGTTGCCGCCGCCCGGGATCCACTGCATGTTGGTGAGGAACATGAACACCGCGCCGGTCAGCAGTGCTCCGCCCATGCCGATCTGGATCGGACGGCGGGGGAGCCGCGACACGATCCCGGCGCCGACGTAGCCGCCGAGGGCGCCAATCGGCACCATCACCAGCAGCGTCGTCGGGTCCACGGCGATGGCGGCCACGAACGCAAAGGCTTCGAGGGCGACCGGCACCGACGACCCGACGTTCAACGTGCCGGGGATGTATTCGTCGCGCACCATCTTCAGGAAACGGAACGCCGCCGTCGTCGGCGCGTAGTTGCCGATGCCCAGCGTGTCGAAGAAGAGGGTCACCGCGCCGAGGCCGAGCTGGAGCGGCGTCGGGGCCCGGTGCGGGTGCCCGCCGGTCGCGCTGCGCCACCACGTGACGACGAACACGGCGACGACGAGGCCGAGACCAACGAGCAGCAGCGGGATGGGGGCCAGCATGGGCGGGCGTATCTTGCCTGCCACCGGGCCGTGCCGCAAGGGAAGAGATCGGCTACACTCCGCCCGATCGTCGCCTCTGCCCTGGAGGGCTCGTCATGCCGCTGCCGCCGTTGACGCGTTCGCTGATCGTGCCGGTCGCCCTGGCGATCGGCCTGCCCGCCCTCGCTGCTGCGCAGACGCCGCCCGCCGCGGCGGCCGCGCTCGACTTCGCCACCTTCGCCACGCGCGTGCAGCCGCTGTTTCTGGCCAAGCGCGACGGGCTGATGAGCTGTGCGACGTGCCACAGCGGCAAGGTCGGCACCCGGCTGGTGCTCGAGCCGCTGCCCGACGGCGCTACCGGCTGGAGCGAGGAGGCGGCGCGGAAGAACTTCCAGCGGGCGGCGTCGCTGGTCGTGCCCGGATCGCCGACGACCAGCCGGCTGCTGACGCATCCGCTCACCCGCGACGCCGGCGGCGACTCCTTCCACGGCGGCGGCAAGCACTGGGCGTCGCAGACCGATCCGGAATGGCAGATCCTCGCTGCGTGGGTACGCGGCACACGCACCATGCCGACGGCGGCCGCGACCCGGCCGGGCACCGCGGTGCGGATCATCCAGACCAACGCCGCCGGTGATGGCGCCCACCTGATCGACCCGCAGACCAACCTCGTCACCAGCATCCTGAAAGGCGTCGACATCCCGCACGGCGTCACCTCGTCGCCCGATGGCGCGCGGCTGTACCTCACCAACGAGGTGCGCCACACCCTCGACGTCGTCGATGCGAAGACGCTCGCGATCACCGCGCGCGTGCCGCTCAGCGGTCAGCCGAACAACGTCAGCATCACCACCGACGGCCGCAAGGTCTACGTCGGCATCCGCTCGGAGCCAGGAGCGCTCGACGTCATCGACACGGTGGCGCTGAAGAACATCAAGACGGTGCCGACCAAGGGCGGCATCCACAACGTCTACGTCACGCCCGACAGCAAGTGGGCGGTGGCCGGCTCGATTCCGGCGCGGACGATCAGCATCGTCGACGTCGCCACCGACACGCTGGCCCGCACCATCCCGATGTCGGCCGGCATCCGGCCGATGGCCTTCACCACCAACCCCGACGGCTCGACCAGGACGATCATCGTGCAGCTGTCGGACTTTCACGGCTTCGCCACCGTGGACTTCGCGACCGGGAAGGAGACCGCCCGGGTCGAACATCCCGACATCCCCGGCGAGCACCCGCATCGCGACGGCTTGCAAGGCGCGCCGGCGCACGGCCTGGCCGTGTCCCCGGACGGCACGCGGTTGTGGTCGACGAGCAAGGTGTTCGGCTACGCCTACGTGCACAGCCTGCCGGATCTGAAGGAAGTGGGGCGGGTGTTCGTCGGTCAGCACCCGGAGTGGCTGACCTTCACGCCGGATGGCAGGTACGTCTACGTGGCGGCGGCCGGCGACAACGCGGTGTTCGTCGTGGACGCGACGACGATGAAGGAAGTGGCGAGGATTCCGGTCGGGCAGGTGCCGAAGCGCAACGCGACCGCCATCCTGCAGGTCGCCCGCTAGGCGGCGGCCGTACGGCGAAAGGGCCCGCGCATCGGCGGGCCCTTCGCTGGTCCGGGGGTGATCGGTCTACATCGCGCTGAAAGCGAGCGTGGCCTTCTTCGTCTCCCACTGCATCGTCAGCACGCCGCCCTTGCCGCTGGCGCCCTTGTCGATGGCGATCGCGAACTGCTCCACGGGCGCCGCCAGCGCTTCGACGCGCATGTCGACCCGGCCGAGATCCTGGCCCTGCTGGTACTCGGTGCCCCACTGGCCGACCTGCTTGTTCACGACCAGCTTCCAGGTCTTCTCGTCGATCACCGAGTAGAGCGAGTACTTGCCGGGGTTCAGGTGCAGCGCCCCGAGCATCAGCATCTTGTCGGTTTCGAGGATGGTCGCTTCGTCGGCGCCGGTGCGCCAGACCTGGCCGTAGGGGACCAGTCCGCCGAAGATCTTGCGGCCCTTCACGTAGGGGCGGCCGTAGGTGATGCTGACGTTGGCGCCGTCGATCACCGCCTTGACGGTGTCGTGGGGGCTGGCGCGCTTCTGCTGCGCGGCCACGAGGGCCGCGCCGGGGATGGCGAGCACGGCGGCAATCGCCGCGGCAATCAGGGCACGACGCTGGGTCACGGGTCTCTCCTTGAATGAATCCACAACCTTTGGACTATAGCACCCGCGCCGCGGTTTCCCGCGCGCCGCTGGCGGCTACAGAATCCGCTTGCCGAGTGCCGACATCGCCAGCTCGGTGGCCAGCTCCGCGGTCGTGTTCCGCAGATCCAGTGCCGGGTTCACCTCGACGAGATCGAGCGCCACCAGCCGGCCGGATTCGGCCACGGCCTCCATGACGTAGTGGGCTTCGCGGTAGTCGAGGCCGCCCTTCACCGGGGTGCCGACACCCGGCGCAATCGCCGGGTCGCACACGTCGAGGTCGAACGACACGTGGATGCCGCCGGTGCCGGCCGACGCGGCTGCCAATGCCCGATCCATCACGCCGGCGATCCCGAGCCGGTCGATGTCCTTCATCGTGAAGGCGTGGACGCCGGAGGCCTTGACGATCTCCTTTTCGCGGTCGTCGAGATTGCGGATGCCGACGAGCACGGTGTGCTCGGGGCGGACCGACACGTCGGGACCGCCGATGCGGGCCAGTTCGAGCGGTTCGCCGCCGAGCAGGGCGGCCAGCGGCATGCCGTGGACGTTGCCCGACGGCGAGGTGGCCGGCGAGTTGATGTCGGCGTGGGCATCGACCCAGATGAGGCCGAGTGGCTGCGACCGGCTGCGCATCCACGTGGCGGTGGCGGCCACCGACCCGGCGCCCAGGCTGTGGTCGCCGCCGAGCACGATCGGCAGGGCGCCCTCGTGCAGCGAGGCGAGCGCCGACTGATAGAGCTTCTGACACACCCGAGTGATGTCGCGGATGTAGCGCTTGCGAGGATCGCCTGGGCCCTTGATTTCAGGAAGGGGCGACGGGACGTCGCCCTTGTCGGTCACGGTCACGCCGAGGCTGCCCAGCTGGTCGGCCAGCCCCGAGATGCGGATGGCCGACGGCCCCATATCCACCCCGCGGCGATTGCCGCCGAGGTCGAGCGGAACGCCAATCAGATGCGCAGAAGGCATGGGGTGCCAGGAAGAATACCGCACCACGCAGGATGTAGCGTCGTCGCCCGATCTGCGTGCTATATTATGGGGTTTGTTCTTCTCCGACCCTTCTGCAGCCACCAGCGTGGAGGCACCGTGCCCATCCTTGTCAGGCCCGTGCGCGAACAACTCGAGCACGACCGCATCATCAGACTCCTCCAGGCCCGTTACAGGAAGAAGCACGATCCGGTGACCAACATCGGCGGTGAGCCGCCGACCACGGTCGTCATCGGCACGACCGAGTTCGTGCCCGACGTGATTCTGCTCACCAACGACAAGGCGCGGAAGCTCGACGGCATCGTCGAGGTCGAGACCGGCGAGTCGGTGAACTCGCTCGAGACCCTGGCCCAGTGGGTGCCGTTCAACAAGATGCGGGTGCAGTTCCACCTGTACGTGCCGCCGCACACGCTCGACACGGTGCGCCGGCTGTGCCGCGAGCACAACGTCACCGTGGCGGAGCTGTGGACCTACCACACCAATCTCGACCAGGTGCGCTTCACGCTGATTCAGAAGGCCACCGACGCCCAGCTCGCCGCGGCCCGGAAGCTTGGCGTCGCCGGCGTCCCGAAACTGAAGGTGGCGCCGCCCCCGCCCCCGCCGCCTCCGCCGCCCCCACCGCCTCCGCCGCCGGTACGCAGCGCCGAGGCGAAGGCCCCGGTGCGAACTGCGGCCCAGAAGGCTGCCCTCGGCAAGTTCGTCGCCGCGGCCGCCAAGGCCTCTGCCGCCAAGAGCGCGGCGGGTGGCCCGGCGCCGGCTGGTGCGCAGACCACGGCTCCTGCTGCCGCCAAGCCGGCGGCGAAGCCGGCGGCGAAACCCGCCGCGGCGCCAGCGGCCGCGCCGGTGGTCAAGGTCGTCGCGAAGCCGGCCGCCGCGCCGGCGAAGATTGCCGCCGCCACGCCGAAGGCGGCCGTCGTGCCGGCGAAGCCAGCGGTCGCCGCCAAGCCAGCGGCGCCAGCGAAACCAGTGGCACCAGCGGCACCAGCGAAGCCAGTCGCTCCCGTTAAGCCATCTGCGCCGGTCAAGCCGGTCGCCGCGGCCAAGTCGGCCGTGGCCGCCAAGGCGCCCCCGGCTGCCGCGGCCAAGACCGCGGCGAAGCCGGCGCTCAAGCCTGCCCAGGCCGCCAAACCCGCGGCCAAGGCGGTCGCCAAGCCGGCGCCGAAACCCGTACCCAAGCCGCTGAAGAAGGCGGCGCCGCCCGTCAAGGCCAAGGCGGCCGTGCCGGCGAAGGCCGCCAAGCGGCGCTGACGAGCCGTGCCGTACCTGCGATTGACCGCGGATTGGCGCGGGTTCGAGAACACGTTCCTGCTCCACGTCGCGACGCCGGGCGAGGCGCCGCGCGTGCTCTACTGGTATCGCACGGCGCCCGGGCTCCGGATTGGCCGGCCGGCGCTCGACGATGCCGCCATGCGGTCGCTCGAAGCCCAGTACCCTGACATCGACTTCGACTGGGGCTACATCCTCGACATGGGCACGATGACCCCGGTCGAGGTCGAAGCACCGGTGCCGCCGCGCCGGCGCAAACCCCCGCCGCGAGTGGCGGACGAGCCGGGGGACGACCTGACCCGCTCGCCGTCGGGCACCGCTCCCGCCGCCTCGGCCGCGCCGTCAGCCGCCGACGCCGATCCCGGGCTGCCGCCGCTCGGGCCGGCCGACGACCCTGACGGCGATTTCGGCCCCGACGTGCTCGCTGAATTGCTCGGGCGCGGGATTGCCGCCAGCCTCCGTGCCCGGCACCGCGGGCTGGTCGCGGAGGTCGCCGCCCATGCCTGGCCGGACGAACCCGCCCGTCAGGCCGCGGTCGGCCGATTGGCGGCGATCGATCCCGACGGCTGGGCCACGCCCGACGCGGTGCTGGCCGGAATGGCGCGGATCGACACCGAAGTCGACGCCGTGGAACGAGCCCTCGCTCAGGGCTAGCGGAACCGGGACGGTCGACCTGGCGAACCCTGGCGGTTCACCGGGTGCGACCAGCCGCTGTTGGGGTATACACGTCTATACTGAGGTCCATCATGCGCACCCGCCGATTCGCCGCCGCCTGTGCCGGGCTCGCGCTCGGCGTGATGCTCGGGGCTTCCGCGTCTGCCCGTCAGGCGCAGGCGCCGCCTCCGGCGCGGCCGGCGCAACCGGCCGCGGCCACGCCCGCGCAGCCGGCGCCGCCCGACTTCCGCGTCGCCATCGACCTGGTGACCACCGACGTCATCGCCCGCGACGAGCGCGATCAGTTCGTCGCCGACCTCACCAAGGACGACATCGAGATCTACGAAGACGGCGTCCTGCAAGGGCTGGCGTCGATGACGCTGGTGCACGGCGGCCGCGTGCTCAACCTGCAGGCCCCGCCGCCGCCGCCGCCGCAGGAAGGCATCATCCTGCCCACCGCGCGGCCGCGCAACGACGCCGCCGGCCGCATCTTCCTCATCATCGTCGACGACCTGCACCTGGACTTCCGCAACACCGGCCGCATCCGCGACCTGTTCAAGCGCATCGCCCGCACGTTGGTCCACGAAGGCGACATGTTCGGTATCGTCTCCACCGGGCCGTCGTCGCTGGCCATCGATCTCACCTACGACCGCAAGGTGCTCGACGAAGCGATCAAGAAGATCACCGGCAACGGCCTGAAGCCGTCGGACATCATCCAGGGCCAGGACGGCGCGCAGGGGCCGGCCGAAGTCCGCTACCGCGCCCAGGTGGCGTTCTCGACCGCCCGCGACCTGGTCACGCAGCTCGAGCGCATCAACAACCGGCGCAAGGCGGTGATCTGGGTGAGCAACGGCTTCGACTTCAACCCGTTCGAGAAGCAGCGCGCGGGCGAAGACCCGATCTACGGCGGGCGGCAGGGGCAGACGCAGGAAGAAGGCCAGCAGTTCAACCAGCAGTTCAACCAGGGGGCGCAGTTCGCCGACGCCGACCTGGCCCGCGAGATGGCCGACCTCACGCGCTCCGCCAACCGCGCCAACGCCACCTTCTACACGATCGACCCACGGGGACTGGTCGCCGGGCAGGACCTCGACGAGACCGTGGATCCGATGGATTTCCAGGAGTACCTGCGCACGACCCAGGACAGCTTGCGCGTGCTCGCTCAGGAGACCGGCGGCATCGCCATCGTCAATCAGAACAACTTCGACAAGGGCCTGAAGCGGATCGACGCCGAGACCAGCGACTACTACGTGGTGGGCTACTACTCGACCAACCCGGATCCGCTGAAGCGCACGCGCAAGATCGAGGTGAAGGTGAAGCGCGAGGGCCTGAACGTCTGGTCGCGCACGTCCTACACGCTGCGCCAGCCGACGCCCCCCAGCAAGTGACCGTATAGAACTAGGGCAGCTCTTTCGAGCTGCCTCTGGGTGTTCAGATCTGCTTGGGGCAGAGCTGCCTTCGACTTCCGCTCAGGCCAGGAAAGCTCTGCCCTACATCGAACCCTACGCGCGGCCGACCGGCGGCTGACCGGACGGCGCCGATCCGGAGCGCGTCGAGTCGATCGACTCCTGAATGCGCGCCTTCAGCCACTGCACCGGTTCGGGCTGGGCCTGCGTGAACGCCCGCCACACTTCGTCGGGCAGGGCGATGCTGATGACGCGTTCGGTGTTCATGGTCAAGGGCACCTCCAGGGATGGAACGACCATCCGATCCTAGCGCCCGCGACCCACGCCCAAAATAGAATGATCGAATTGGACCAATGCCGTCCGCTGATGTCCGGGCGCCGCGACCCGCGCCGATTTGGGCCCGGCGGTGGCGCGGAGCGATAATCACCCGCACGACCGACAGGGAGCCCCGACGCATATGAGCACGTGGACGATGGCGCAGCGGACGACGCGGATGAACCCGTCGATCCTCCGAGAGATCCTCAAGGTGGCCGAGAAGCCCGGGGTGCGATCGATGGCCGGCGGGCTGCCGTCCCCCGACACCTTCCCGGTCGAGGCGTTGCGCGCCGCCTGCGACACGGTGCTGCGCGGCCAGGGCCGCGAGGCCCTGCAGTACGCGTCGAGCGAGGGCTTCCTCCCGTTGCGCGAGTGGGTCGTCGCCCGGCTCGGCCAGGCCGGTCTGCGGACGACGCCCGATCAGGTCCTCATCACCACGGGGTCGCAGCAGGGTCTGGACCTCGTCGGCAAGGTGCTGATCGACGCCGGCGCGCCGGTGGCGGTCGAAGCGCCGACCTACCTGGGCGCGCTGCAGGCCTACGTGCCCTACGAACCGGTGTTCACCAGCCTGGCCTGCGACGCCGACGGCCCGCGTCCTGAAGCGATCGCCGAACTGCCGCGAACCTCGCCGGGCACCCGCTTCGCCTACCTCCTGCCGAACTTCCAGAACCCCACCGGTCTGCAGATTCCCGCCGATCGGCGCGACGCCTTGGTGGCGGCGGCGCAGTCGGCCGGCGTGCCGATCGTCGAAGACAACCCGTACGGCGACCTCTGGTACGACCAGGAGCCGCCGGCGCCGCTGAGCGCGCGCTGGTCGGAGGGGTGCCTCTATCTGGGTTCGTTCTCGAAGATCCTGACCCCCGGCTTCCGGCTCGGCTACATCGTCGCCCCGGCCTCGGTCTACCCGAAGCTGCTGTCGGCCAAGCAGGCCGCCGACCTGCACACGCCCGGGTTCAACCAGCGCGTGGTCTACGAAGTGGTCAAGGACGGCTTCCTCGACCGCCACGTGCCGACGATCCGCGAGCGCTACCGCGCTCAGCGCGATGCCATGGCCGACGCGCTCACCGCGCACCTGCCGGCCGGCACCACCTGGCAGACGCCGCGCGGCGGCATGTTCTTCTGGCTGCGGCTGCCCGCGGGCTACGACGCGATGGCGCTGCTCGACCGCGCGGTCGAGGCCGGCGTGGCGTTCGTGCCGGGCGCGCCGTTCTTCGCCGGCGCCGCCGACCCGCGCACCATGCGCCTCAGCTTCGTCACCCTGAGCGTCGATCAGATCCGCGAGGCGGTGGCGATCCTCGGCCGCGTCCTCGACGAGGCGGCCGCGTCAGCGGCTACGGCGCCAGCCGCAACTTCGGTCTGACCTTCTCGAACGCCTTGATCACCTCGTCGACGGCGCGCGGCGTGCGGCTCATCTTCGGATAGACCCAGCCGGTCTCGCGGATCATCGGCCGGCCTTCGATCCGCACCGAGTAGAGGTGGCCGCTGGCGACGTCGCGGGCCACCGACTGGTGCGAGACGATGGTGATGCCGAGGCCGTGGCGCACCAGCGCCTTGATGATCTCGACGTTCTCGGTTTCCATCACGATGCGCGGCTCGACCTTGGCCGTGGCGAAGAACTCGTCGATGACCCGCCGGGTGTTCGAGCCCGATTCGAACAGCACGAACGGATACTGGGCCAGGTCGCTGGCGCTGACCTTGCGCTTCTTCGACAGCGGGTGCTTCGCCGCCGTCACCACCAGCAGCTCTTCCTGCAGCACCGGCACGGTCACCATGTCGGCGTCCTTGATCGGCAGGGTGAGCAGCGCCAGGTCGCCGGTGCCGGCGCGCAGGTGCTGGATGCAGCGTTCGGCGCTGTCGTTGATGATCTTCACCTCGACCCCGGGATGCTGGCGGGTGAGTTCGGACAGCAGCGTCGGGAACACGTAGAGACACACGGTCATGCCGCCGAGGATGCGGATGGTGCCGCGCAGCGTCTCCTGGCTGTCGCCGATGCCGGCCACCGTGTCGGTCAGATCCTGGAACATCCGGTGGCTCAACTGCAGCAGCGACTCGCCGGCTGGAGTGATGCGGATGCGGCGGCCGATGCGCAGGAAGACCGGCGTCTTCAGCTCGTCTTCGAGCAGCAGGATCTGCCGGCTGATCGCCGACTGGGAGACGTGCAGTTTGTGGCCGGCGGCGGTGAACGAGCCCGTTTCGGCGATGGCGCGGATGATCTCGAGTTGGCGTAAGTCCACTGGGGCTCCTGGTGGCCAACAGCATATATCTCACGACGAGATGGACTCAAAAGAATCGTGAGCCCGCAGGAATGCATCGGACAAGTTGCGTTTCTGGATGCGCGGCGATTGCGAGATGGGTCGGGGTGGAACCAGAACGTGGCCGCGGGAACCGCGGCCCGGCGTCAGACCGCCGAGCGCCGCGCTGGCCGGCGCCGATCGCGGCTGGTGACCGCCGCCCGGGTGCGGGCGATCGCTTCCTTGAGGTAGTGCTCGTCGAGTTCGACGCCGATGGCGCCAATGCCCATCCGGGCGCAGGCCACCGTCGTGGAGCCGAGACCGAGAAAGGGGTCGGCGACGGTCGTGACCGCGGCGGCGCCGTGCAGCCGCAGGCAGTACTCCGGCAGGCGCGACGGGAACGTGGCCGGATGCGGGCGGTCCTTTTCGCGGCTCTGGATCGTCTCGTAGGGGATGAACCAGGTGTTGCCGCGGCACCGGCGGCCGCCGGCGGCGCCGCGCCACCGGCCGACGTTCGAGGCGTCCTGGTACTTGACGCCGAGGGCCAGGCGGTCGAGCCGGGTCACGCCTTCGGGCGTGAAGTGGAAGACGAACTCGTGACAGTCGTTCAGGAAGCGGGTCGAGTTGATCGGCTTGTAGTGGCCGACGGCCAGGTCCCCGGTCAAGCCGGCGCGGCCGCCGGCGGCCTCGGCCTCGATGGCGATCGACTTGATCCAGTGGACGATGTTCTGCAGGCGCAGGTGGGGCCGGGCGGCCTGCGCGACGTCCAGCGCGGTCCACGGCTCGGTAGGCTTGGCGCCGACGTTCAGGAACAGCGAGCCTTGCGGCGCGAGCACCCGCGCGGTGGCGGCCACCCAGCGGCCGGTCCAGTCGAGGTAGTCCTGGTGGGGCTGCCCGTCGTCGTAGGTGCGGTACTGGATGCCCAGGTTGTAGGGCGGCGAGGTGACGACGACGTCGACGGAGCGTTCCGGAAGCGCGCCGAGGATGTCGAGGCAGTCGCCGAGGAAGAACTGGATCGACGCCCGTCCGGCCTGGACGGTGTCGTAGGGCTTGGGGGGACGGGAAGGCACGCGGGGCGATTGTAGCGCCTCCGCGGTGCGGGCAGCCTTGCGGCCGGCCCGCGCGGTGCGGGTGTGTTTCAGGACGCCCGGGTCGCGGCCAGCGCCGGCTGGAAGCCGTCGGCAGTCCGTCCGTCCCGCAACGCCGAAATCGTGTGGTTCTGACGGTGGGCGGCGCTCGCGCACTGCGGGCCCTTCTCCTCCACGTAGACCACTTCGCGGAGGCTGGCCATGTCGCGGTAGCGGCCCACGACGCAGCCACAGGCCATCGTCCCGAACCCCAACAGCTTGACAACGCTCATCCGACTTTCTCCTTGCGTTCGACTCTGAGCAAGTTCCGTACCGAAGTCGACCTGTGACTGATAAGCGCGATTGCGTTGATCGCTCCCTCAGCGCGTATGGAATTCGGTCGCAATTGGTCATCACGGCCGTCACCGGGTGCCGGCGCGCGTCACATCGGCGTGAGGCAGCGTCCGTCGTCGTGGATCAGGCTTCAGTGAATTGGATGCAGCGCAACGCGCGCGTGACTGAGCGGCGGCGGTCAGCGTGGCGCGGCAACCGCTTCGCGGCTGTAGGCGTCGCGGGCCGCGGCGGCGGTCGGGTCGAGGATCAGCGCCTCGGCGAGGCGCTGCAAACCAGCCTCGCGGTTGCCGCCCTCGAGTTCCAGCAACCCGAGGTTCGTGTAGGTGGACGGATCGCGCGGTTCGGCCTTGAGCGAGGCCAGGAAGGCGTCGCGCGCCCCTTCGCGGCGGCCCGCCGTGGCCAGCGCGGCGCCGAGCAGGTTGTAGCCGCGGCTGTGGAGCGGGTTGGCGGCCACGAGCAGCCGCGCTTCGGCGATCGCCTGGTCGATCTGGCCGTCCAGGAAGTAGAGCGAGGCCGTGTAGTAGCGGGTGGCGTCGGCGGTCGGCGCGACGGTCCGCAGCCGGCCGACCACGGGCACGAGCCGCTCCTTGTCGCGGACATCGGTGAGGATCGACGCCAGTTGCTCCAGAGCGGTGACGTCCGACGGGTGGCGCTCGGCGGCCGCGAACGCCACCTGCGCGGCCTCCTCGACCGCGCCCACCGACGCCAGGAAGCGCGACAGGAACGTCTGCGCGCCGATCCGGTCGGGCGGCGCGGCCAGCTCGCGCAGGAGCGCCACGGATTCGGCCTGGCGGTTGGCCGAGGCGCCGGCGCGCACCAGCCCCTCCAGGGTCCGCAGGTCGTTCGGGTCGCGACGGAGCGCTGTCTCGAAGTCGCTCCACGCCGCCCGCGGGGCACTGGCCTCGAGCAGCATCCAGCCGCGGTCGCGCCACGACACCGCCCCGGCCGCCACCCGGGCGGCCTCGACCGACGCCACCGGCAGCTCGGCCGCGAGGGCCCGGAGCGCCGCCGCGTTGTCGATGCGGGACCGCGAGAAGACGGTGCGCGGGCCGGAGAACTCCACCCGCGCGTAGTCGTCGGTGAGCGGTGTCGCCCCGGCCGCGTAGCGGCTCAGTCCCGGCCCGTCGGCGATGAGCAGCGACAGCAGGCTGAAGGCGTCGCGGGCGCCGACCTGCGCCAGGTCGCCGATCGCTTCGGGTCGGCTGGCCCACACCTGCGCCAGCGCCGCCACGCGCGGGCCGAGCGGCTCGGTGCTGCCGACCAGCAGGACGTCGCCGTCGCCGATCAGCCAGAGGGTCCCGTCCGGGAAGACCTCGGCGAACGTGCCGACGATGGCCCGCAGGTCCTCGGCGCTGATGTCGTAGGTGTGCGCCCATTGGCACAGCACGCCCCCGGGCGCGAGCCGGGCCCGGGCCGCCTGGAAGAATTCGCGGGTGAAGAGCGACGCGATGCCGGCCATCCACGGATTCGACGGCTCGGAGACGATCACGTCGTAGGTCTCGCGGCCCAGCATCAGGTGGGTGCGGCCGTCGCCGACGATGAGCCGGGTGCGCGGATCGGCGAGCGCCCTGTCGTTCTCGGGCTCGAAGAACCGCGACGCCTGGACGACCTCGGGCGAGATCTCGAGCACGTCCACCCGCTCCAGCGGATGGCGCAGCGCCGCCCCGGCGGTGACGCCGCTGCCCAGGCCGAGGATGGCGGCGCGCCGTGGCGCCGGGTGCAGCATCAGCGGCACGTGCGCCAGGAGCCGCTGCGTCAGCATGTCGCCGGCGTTCGACGCGTCGACCTTGCCGTCGATCGCGAGCGACGTGGTGCCGGCGGCGTCACGGACCGCCACCGTGGCCATCGCGCCGTCGCGATAGTAGAGCAGCCGCCCGGCGGCCAGCGAGAGGCCCAGCATGTCGTCGGTCATCGCCGAGGCGTACTTGTAGGCGCCGCTCGACAGCAGGGCCGGGTTCCACGAGGGCAACATGGCGCTGGCCACAGCGGCGGCGAGGCCGGCCGCCGCGGCGCCGGTCCGGGCACGCCCGGTCAGGCCCGCCCGCAGCGCCAGGCCGACGGCGGCGAGGCCGGCGGCCACGCCCAGCATCCGCAGCGTGTCGTACAGCCCGAATTGGGGAATCAGGACGAACCCGGCGGCCAGCGACCCGGCGATCGCGCCGATGGTGTTCACGGCGTAGATGAGGCCGAGGTCGGCGCCCAGCGAGTCGTCGGCGCCGGTGCCGGTTCGGACCGCGAACGGGAACGCGCACCCGAGTGCGACGGCCAGTGGCAGGAGCCACGCCGCCGCGAGGAGCACCTGACGCTGCAGGACCGACCCGAAGGTGGCGTCCGGGGCGGCAACGGCGGCCGCCATCGCCAGCAGGCCACGATCGACGGTCGAGGCCGCGGCCATCGCCGCCAGGATGGCCACGGCGATGCAGATGGCCAATCCCGCGGCCGGCTGACGCATCCGGCTGGCCAGCCGACGGCCGATGACGGCGCCCACCGCCAGACCGGTGATGAACAGGGCGACGACCAGGCTGAAGGCGTAGGTGGTCGGCCCGAGGATCTGGGCGAGCAGCCGCGACCACACCACCTGGAGCGTCAGCGAGACGAAGCCCGACACGCCGAGTGCCAGCGCCGCGGTCCAGACACGGCCCATCCCGCCAGCCGGGACCACCGCCACCGCGACCTCTGCCGCCGGCCGGCGTTTGCCCTTCGCCGGTTTGACGGCCGCCTCGGCCGGAGCGGTGGGGGCCGTCTCAGCGTCTGGACGGCGCGCGAGCCGCCAGGCGACGGCGGCGACGGCCAGGTTCAGGGCGACGCCCGCGGCCGTGGTCATTCGCAGGCCCACGGCTGGCAACAGCAGGAACCCGGCCGCGAGGGCGCCGAGGGCCGCGCCCACCGTGTTGGCGGCATAGAGCGCGCCGGCGTCGCGGGTCGCCGCCGCGGCGTCGGGCACGTACCATCGGGCCACCACCGGGAAGGTCGCGCCCATCGCCACCGCCGGCACCGCGATGAACACCACGCTGACGAGCAGACGCAGCACCGGGAAAGCCAGGCCGCTGTTCCCGTCGGAATAGGCGCCGCGCAGGAGGGGAGTCGTCGCCGCGAGGGCGAACGGCACCAGCACCGCGAGCACCGCGATGCCGATTTCGAGCCGCGCATAGAGCTGCATCGCCGCCTGGCGGGTCAGGCGGTCGCTGCGCGGACCGGCGACGGCGGCGCCGATGGCCAGGCCACCCATGAACGCCGCGAGCACCGTGCTGGCTGCGGCCACGCCGTGTCCCAGGTACAGCGTCAGCAACCGGGTCCACGCCACCTCGTAGATGAGGGCCGCCGCGCCAGACGCGGCGTACACCAGCAGGAACCAACGCGGGGGAACCATCGAGGATGGAGTGTAGCGCGGCGACGTGCCGCGGTGACCGTGCCGCTAGTGGGTCTGCGGAACGGCGGCCGCGGCGACCTGGCCGATGCGCGGGCGGTAGAGCACGGCGTCGCCGTCTTCGGCGATGCGTTCGAGCGACAACGCCCGCACGGCGAAGTCCTGGAGCGCCGGCGGCGTGCGTGACGGGTGGATCACCACCCATCCGAGCTCAGCGCGCGTGACGAAGTCCGGCGCGTCGGCGATGAGCGTCGCCTGCTCGTCGGCGCCGATCCGCTGCCCACCGCTGAGCGACATCAGCGCCGACAGCATCGGCGATTCGCGCACTTCGCCGAAGCGCCGCGACGACACCCGGGACAGGTAGCCGCCCATCAGGCGCTTGCCGTGGGCCGTCTGGTAGAACTGGTAGCGGGCGCTGAAATCGCCCTCGGAGGTGACGCCGTCGCGCACGCCGAAGGGCAGTTCGAGGATGCGCACCGGGCGCGGGTCGTCACGCACGTGGTCGTACACCGCGGGCACCGCCGCCGAGTAGAGCGGGCGTGGCGCCGGGCCACAGCTCGAATACCAGCACGGCGCCGATGCCGAGCAGGACGCGGCGCCGCTGGCGCGGCCATCGCTGGTTGATCTGGACGAGGGCCAGCGCGAACAACAGGCTGAGGCCGAGCGCCGCGACGATCGCAAAGCGCGTCGGCATGCGCGCCAGGCCGATCACCGGGACATAACGCAGCAGCGCCCACGGCCCTGGCACGTGGCTGTTGACGCCGGCGACGTGGATGAAGGGGCCCAGCGACATCAGCGCGAAGAGGGTGGTGAAGGTCACGAGTCCCGGATGACGGAAGCGCAGCCGCCACCTCGCGAAGAGCACGACCGCGAGCGTGACCAGCCCGAGCGCCGCGGTGTATTCGACGAAGATCGTCGGCGCCGCGGCCTGTGGATTCCCGACCGCCCACGTCATCAGGGGGTGCGATGGGTTCGGCGTGACCAGCGCCAGCAGATCGACACCGCGGGGGCTGCTGCGCCAGTAGGTCGGCGGCGACACCCAGGTGCCGTCGAACAGTCGCTGCGAGGCGCCGTAGAGCACCGGCGACAACAGCACCGCGCCGGCCAGGCCGCCGCCGACGACGGCGCGGACCGATCGCGGATTGGGCAGCGCCATGATCGACAACTGCGGCCGCAGGTACACCAGCACCCGGATGAGGACCAGCGACGTGGTGAGCAGGATCGGCGTGTAGAGACCGCGGATGCTGACCCCGACGCCGAAGAAGTCGAGGTGGCCGCCGCGACCGAGGGTCAGTCCGGCCACCAGGCCGCCGGCCAGGAGGATGCACAGGTCCAGGACCCACGTGCCCGGGCCCTGCTTCCACGTCGGCCGCCACTGCAGGCGCAACAGGCGCGACGTGACGTAGATCGACGCCATCATCAGGCAGTACACCGCGTAGTAGGCATCGCAGAACGCCGCCCACGCGACGATCACGCCGGCGAGCACCGAATCGCTGAGGCGCTGCGATCGTTCGACGCGATGCAGTGCCCACAGGAAGGCGGCCAGCGGCGCCGCCGCGACCAGACTGAAGTGCCCGGTCGACCGGGCGGTCAGGACCGGCGCCCACGCGAACGCGAGACCGGCCAGCCAGGCTTCCGTCGTGGCGCCTTCGGTCACGCGCCGGGCCAGCACGAACGTGACCCAGGCGGTGAGCACGACCATCAGCAGGTAGACGAGGTTGAACGACGCCACCGGGCCGAGCCAGCCGATGAGCGGCAGCGCCACGAGGTTCAGGAACAGGGTGTAGTTGTGCTGGGTGAGGTCGACCGGCCGCGGCGTGAGCGAGAAGATGCGTTCGGTCGTGAGCGGATTGCGCCGCTCCACCAGCAGGCCTTCTTCGAACACCCACTGGTTCCAGACGTACACACCCGTGTCGCCGCCGGGATCACCGGTCAGGTGCGTGGCGGCGTTGGGCAACAGCGGCCACGAGAACGCCACCGCCACCACCGCGTAGCCAAGCACCGCCGCGAGGTGGAGGGACCAGCCGCGTCGCGCCATGTTGCAGGCGGTGGGAACCCTAGCACGTCAGTAAGTTACATCGGAAGAAGATTCGAAGATTTGGAGCACAAATGAGAAGGGCGGCTTCCATCTCTGGAAGCCGCCCTTCGTTCGTCCCTAGCCGCATAGCCGCTAGTCCCTAGCCGCTAGACGAGCATCCCTAGAAATCCCAGCGGAAGCCGACGCGGAAGATGCGCGGCGCCAGGGTCTCGGTGACCTCGCGGTAGTTGACGGTGGTCTGACGGAACAGCGTGATCGCGCCGCTGTTGGCCAGGTTGAAGACGTCGAGCTGGAAGGTGACCTTGCCGGCCTGCTTCGGCAGCGTGAACGACTTGTCGAGCCGCAGGTCGAGGATCGAGATGTTCGGGTAGCGGTTGGCGTCGATCGGCTCGACGCGGAACACGCGGGCGCCGTCGCCCGGCATGGTGACGCGTGATCGTGCGGCCGTAGTTCTGGCCGCTCTGCACCCGCCACGAGCCCGAGAAGCCGATGTCCCAGGGCAGCACGTAGCGGCCGATCACCTTGTAGTTCCACAGCGTGGAGGTCTCGCGTGCCGAACTCGTCGCCGAACAGCCGGTCGACCGGCCGGAACGAGTAGAAGCGCGTGTAGCCGGTCGGCACTGGCGCGGTGGCGTTGTGCACGTGCTGCATCTTCGACCAGGTGTAGCCGAACGAGGTCAGCAGCATCCACTTGCCCGATCATGCGGCGGTTGAGCGCGAACTCGACGGTGTGGAAGTCGGCGTCGTAGCCGTCGGGGTTGGTGTAGACGCGTCCTGTGCCGGTGGCCGCCGGCCGATCGAAGGTCTGGAACGTCTGGTCGTCGCCGGTGCCGAGCACGTTGTCCGGCGCCCGGATCGGTGATGGTGAACGGCACGGTGTAGGCGCCGTTGCGGATCGGGTCGTCTTCGCCCCAGACGTTGCGCATGTTCTTGTAGACGTACGAGACGCGGGCCGACAGGCCGGTGACCAGCTCGCGCTCGACGTTCGGTCGACACCTCGTTGCTGATCGGGCGGTTGAGGTCGCGATCGACCGTGACGAAGCCGGCGCCGCCCTGCGGTGGAGTTGAAGGCGCCGAGTTCGGCGGGCTGCTCGACCAGACGGTCGCCGTTCAGGTCGCAACCGGTGGTCTGGCCGGCGGCGCACGGCGACGAACGCGTAGCGCAGCTGCGCGAGGCCGACCGGGTTCTCCTTGTCGGCCAGCGTGTCGGCCGAGTTCCAGCGCGACTGGCCGTAGTAGGCCTTGAGCACCGTGCGGTTGTCGCCGGTCAGGTCGTAGGCGAAGCCGACGCGGCGGCGAGAAGTCGCTTGGTGTTGGCCACGGTGCGCGGCTTCGACCGTGCGCGGCGCGATGAACGTTCTGATAGCGCGTGTCGGTCCAGCCGGCCAGCGCCGGAATGCCGTTCGGCGCGAACTCCTGCTCCGGCCAGCTGGTCGAGGTAGTGCTCGATAGCGCACGCCCAGGTTCACGGTCAGGCGGTTGGTGAGCTTCCAGGTGTCGTTGATCCACCCCGACGGTGTAGACGACGTCGTTGATGCCGGTGACGCGACGAGTTGTAGATGTCGACCTGCGAGAGGCCGGCACGTGCCGGCGCCGTTGTCGCGGTAGAAGATGTCGAACGGCTGGTCGCGGAAGAGGCTGCGGCGGTCGCGCTTCCAGTCGTAGCCGACCTTGAAGTCGTGGCTGCCGGCCCAGCCGTCCTTGAAGTACGACAGGCTGATGTAGACCTGCGGCTTGCAGCGCTTCTGGTCCTGGTAGCCGTTGTTGGCGCCGCCGTCGAAGATCTGGCTGGTCGCCAGGTGTCGATGCGGCCGGGGCGCCCACGGCCCGTCATACAGGCCGAAGTCGCGGACCGGGCGCAGCGGGAAGAAGTTCCACCAGTTGCCGGCGAGCACGTCGAGGAACGCGCGGCTGCCGAGCACGCTGGTCCATTCGGCCTTCATCGGATAGTTCCGCGACGTCTGGTAGTAGGCGGCCGACAGCGGCGTCGTCAGGCTGATGCCGCGCTTGTCCTGCAGCTTCTCGCGCTTGTTGATGAAGCCGATCATCTGGTTGTTCTGCGACACCTGGAAGGTGCCCTTGAAGGTGTAGGGGTTGGTCAGCTTCGAGCGCTCGATGTTGCTCGGCAGGCCGGCGATGTACTTGTACTGGTCGTTCAGGCGGTAGCTGTAGAAGAACCAGGCCTTCCGCTGCCACAGCGGCCCGCCGATGTTGCCGTTGAGGTCGTACTGCTTCTTGATCTGGTTGCCGCGCGTCGAGCGGCGACGCGGGTGAAGAAGCCGTCGTCGTCGCGGGTGTTGGCCGTCTGCAGGAAGCTCGGCACGTTGTCGGCGATCATGTCCTCGTTCTGGTAGTCGCTGTACCAGTTGCCGGTGAACCGGTCGCCGCCCGACTTGACGCTGATGCTGAGCACCGCGCCGCCGGCGAATGCCGAGGCGTCGGCGCCGGCGCCGCCGACCTGGAACTCTTCGAAGCTGCCGAAGTCGAAGTAGCCGGCGTTGGCGTTGGTGGCTTCGGTCGTGTCGATGCCCTCGAGCCGGGTCTGGTTCTGGTCGTCCATCCCGTAGGCGCGGTAGCCGGTCTGGTTGCCGGTGTCGCGAGCCGCCGACGTCGTAGGCGGTCATCTGCATGCCGGGCGCCTGGCGCCATCGCCGCCCAGACGTCGCGGGCGTTCGGGATTCTCGGTGAGCAGTTCCTTGGTGAAGTTGGTGCCCATCGTGGTCGTCGAGGTGTCGACGACCGGCGAGGCGCCCGTGACCGTGACCGTCTCCTGCAGCGTGGCGACCTGCAGCTGCTGGTCGACGCGTGAGCGTCTGGTTGATGACGACGCGGATGTCCTGTGCGCTTCACCGTCTGGAAGCCGGTGAGCTCGAAATCCACCGCGTAGACGCCCGGGGGCAGGGCGAGGAAGCGGTAGTCGCCCTCAGCGCCGGTCACCTGCACCTGCGGCTGAATCAGCGCCGGGCTCGTGACCGTGACCGTGACGCCGGGCAGGACCGCGCCGGTGTTGTCGGTGACCGTTCCGTTGACTCGCCCTCGGAAGTCCTGTGCCGACGCGGGAATCACGCCGAAGAGCAGCGCCGCCAGACACAGGATGAAACCTGTCGTCTTCAACCTCATGGACATCCCTCCAGAGCTCCGGACCGGGCCGGGCTCCAACCGCGGTCGTCCCCCCAACATGGGGCCGACCCACACGGACTACCTTGCCGCGCGCCCACAAGGGCGTCGTAGCCTCGTACAAGCAGCAAACGCAGTGCCACGGCTGGCCCCGGCCGTTTCAGGGGCGCTCCGCGAATACGAGAGAAAAACGGCCGGAAAACCGTCGGTGGACTGGCGCGGGCCCGTCGGACGGCCGGCACATTCTAGACGAGATCCGTATTTCCGGATCCACTCCCTCCGGAGACTTGGGGGGCGAATGGCGGGGTGGCCGAATCTGCCCGGCAGCCGTTGCCCGAGGCGCGTGTCCCGGGGTCTGGCCCGGCGGTTAGAATGCGACGCCATGCGCCTGACCGCCTCCGTTGTCCTCGTCGCGCTGGTCCTGGCCGTCCCGGCGCCCGCCCAGCAGGCGGCCACCGACCTGGGACCGAAGCTGCTGCAGGACGCCACCGTCACAGCGGCGCTCGCCGCCGCCCGCGCCGACGAGGCCCGCACCCTGGCCGAACAGGTCGAGATCTGCGAAGTCGAGGCGCCGCCGTTCAAGGAGTCGAAACGGGCCGAACTCTACGCCCGCAAGTTCCGCGAGCTGGGCCTGCAGAACGTGCGCATCGACAAGGTCGGCAACGTGCTCGGCGAACGGCCGGGCGCCGCGCCGCGGCCGCACTTCATGCTGGCCGCGCACCTCGACACCGTGTTTCCCGAGGGCACCAACGTCAAGACCACCCAGGAAGGCACGGTGATCCGCGGCCCCGGCATCGGCGACGACTGCCGCGGGCTCGCCGTGGTGCTGGCGGTGGTGCGGGCGCTGAAGGCCGGCAACGTCCAGACGCCCGGCGCCATCACCTTCGTCGGCAACGTCGGCGAGGAAGGCCTCGGCGACCTGCGCGGCGTGAAGCACCTGTTCGACGACGGGCTGAAGGGCCGCATCGACCGCTTCGTGTCGATCGACGGCACCGGCCTGGGCATCACGCACATCTCGGTCGGCAGCCTGCGCTACCGCGTGACGTTCAAGGGCCCGGGCGGCCACAGCTACGGCGCCTTCGGCATGGTGAATCCGATTCACGCGCTCGGCCGGGCGATGGCCACGATCGGCGACTTCCAGGTGCCCAACGAACCGAAGACCACCTTCAACGTCGGACGGATTGGCGGCGGCACGTCGGTCAACTCGATCCCCTTCGAGGCGTGGATGGAAATGGACATGCGCTCGGCTGACGCGGCGTCGCTGCAGTCGCTCGACGCCAAGTTCCACAAGGCCGTCGACGACGCGGTGGCGGCCGAGAACGTCCGCTGGAACAGCCGCGCGCTCAGCGTCGACAAGGCGCTGGTCGGCAACCGGCCGGCCGGCCGCGCGCCGGCCACCGCGCCGATCGTGCAGGCCGCGGTGTCGGTCACCCGCGCGCTCGGCTTCCCGGTGACGCTCGACGAGGGGTCGACCGACGCCAACTACCCGCAGAGCCTCGGCATTCCCGCCATCACCATCGACGGCGGCGGCCGCGGCCGCGGCGCGCACGCCCTCGACGAGTCGTTCGACACGACCGATTCCTGGATGGGCACGCAGCGCGCGCTGCTGCTGACGATCGCGCTGGCGCAGAACTAGGGACTAGGGACTAGGGACTAGGGACTAGGGACTAGGGACTAGGGACTAGGGACTAGGGACTGGGGCGTGTCGGGTTCTCGCGCCACAGCCGCTCGAACTCGGCCAGCTCCGTCGCGCGCTGCGCGCGCATGCGCCGATCGCTGACGATCATCCACGCGACGAAGGCGAGGTGCGGCACCAGCAGCGTCGCCCACTCGATCGGCTGCGGTCCGGGCAGGATCACGGCCAGGCCGTTGACCACCGTGGCGATCAGAAAGAAGGGCAGCGCCAGCGGATGGCCGCCGGCCCCCGGCACCCGCGGGCCGAGCGCCATGGCGACGTGCTCCCACCGCGGGCCATCGGCGCTCGATGCGTCCTGCTCATGGAACACCTGCAGATACCGGCCGAGACGCTCGACGCCGAGATGGAGGCCACGCGCAAGTTCGAAGGCGGCGGCGAGGACCAGCAGCGGGATGACCGCGGCGATCGGATAGGGCAACGTCACGAGGACGGCGACGAGCAGCGCCGCCCAGGTAGCCAGCCCCGTCCACTGCAGGGCGACGCGCGCGGTGCCGCGGTGCGCAATGACGTGTCTGAGCGCGCGAAACTCGTCGGCGTGTCCCGGCCCGGCCACGGCGCCAGTGTAGCCGACGCCACAGATCGACGCGAGAACGACAGGAAGTAGGGTTGCGATCTGCTGATCGTCTGCTACAATGCCGACACTTCTGTAACGCGCGGGCGATTTTCGAACCTGCCGTAAGGAGACATGCCGGGACGCCTGCGAATCCGTCGTGCGCTAACAAGCGCGTTGGCCGCCGTGCTCGCCACGCTCGTCGCGGCGTCGTCGGCTGAACCCGCCACGCGCGCCAAGGCCGCGGCCAGCCGTGCGCCGGCCACCACGCGCGCGCAGAAGGCCAAAGCCACCGCGCACACGCGGACACCGACCCGCACCGCCACCGCCAGCAAAAAGAAGACGCCGGCGCGCGCCAGTGTCAGCAGCCGCACCCGCACCACCTCGGCCGCCCGCCGCCGCGCCATCGCCAGGTCGCGGGCCGCGGCCCGCGCCCGCGAAGCCAGGGAACTGGCGACGCCGCGCTTCAAGCTCGACGGCTCCGGCCAGGAAGTGCCGGCGCCGCGCGCCGCCGCTGCCATCATCTACGACCCCGAGACCAACCAGGTGCTGTTCGAAGAGAACGCCCAGGAGCTGCGCTCGATCGCCAGCATCACCAAGGTGATGACTGCGCTCGTGTTCCTCGAGACCCTGCCCGACCTCACCCAGGTGGTGAAGGTCGAGCGCGTCGACGTCGCCCGGGCGTCCACGACCTACCTGCGCACCGGCTACTCGGTGAGCGGCGACGATCTGCTCCATCTGCTGCTCATCGGCTCGGACAACGCCGCCGCCCGGGTGATCGCCCGCACCTCGTCGTATGGCACCGACGGGTTCATCGAACGGATGAACGCCAAGGCCAGCGAGCTCGGCCTGGAGCACACGCACTACGAAGACACCTCGGGGCTGCTGTCGGCCAATGTCTCGTCGGCCTACGACATGGCCCGGCTCATCGCCTACGCCGCGGCCGACGAGCGCGTCGGCGCGATCATGCGGAAGCAAGGCTACGACTTCGCCGGCGGCCGTCGCGCCGTGCACGTCAACAGCACCAACCGCCTGGTGCGCACCGGCGAGCTGGAAGTGCTCGGTGGCAAGACCGGCTTCATCAGCAGCTCGGGCTACTGTCTGGCCACGCTCGTGCGCCTGCCGCAGACCGGCCGTCAGGTCGCGGTGGTGGTGCTCGGCGCCAAGTCGAATGCCGGCCGCTTCGCCGAGACCAAGCACCTGTTCAACTGGCTGAGCGGCCACATGACGACGACGCTCGCCACCGACGGCGCTCAGCAGAACCAGCAGCAGTAGCTGCGCCCGGCCCGTCCCGCCAACGGCGCTCCGCCGTCAGCCCGCCTGAAACCCCTGTTCCACCACCGCCTGATCGATAGGGAGCGTGGCGACCGTGTCGAGCGGCAGGAAGAACGGCCGGCCGGCGCGCTTGACGTCGATCGCCTTCAGGTAGCGCCGGCACGACCCGCAGGCGGTCACCTGGTAGATGCCGTCGTGGGCCGAGAAGACGCGGATGGCGTCGCGGCCGAGGCAATGATGGCAGCGGCGGGAGGCGAAGGGCCAGCGGCCCTGACACCGTCCGCAGATCAGGCGGCGATCGCCGTTCGCTCCCAGCACGCCGAAGATCGGCCGGCCGCCGCACATCGGGCAGGTGGCATGGGGCCATTCCTCGACCGAGACCCGCTGGAGCAGGACGTCGGCAGCCCGGGTGAGGAAGGGCCGCACCGACAGCGCCAGGACGTCGCCCATGACCGGGTCTACGCCGCCGTCGGCGCGAACCGGCCGTCCGGGCGCCGATTCGAACCAGCGGCCGACCACCTCGGGCAGCTCGGCGCCACGGTCGAGGGCCTGGAGCCGCCGGGCGTCGTCGGGCTCGAGCACGTCGTGGCGGCGCAGGATGTCGATCACCTGCCGCACCCGGAGCCGCAACTCGTTCCAGTCGAGGCCGAGATGGGCCAGCTCGACCAGGCACTCGCCGCGAGCCAGGCGTTCGGCCAGTGCCTCGGGCGCGGCGTCGATCCACGGCGTGCCGATGCGCCGCTGCAGGCGGCGCTCGCCGTCGAGCAGTTCCCGCTCGAGGGCCACGGCCGGCGCCAGTTCAGGATGCTGCGCCGCCAGATCAGTGAGAGCCGCGATCTCGCGCGGCGCCGCCCGCTCGGGGCGTGGGGGAGAGGCCACGGCCGAGATTCTACACAAGGCTGGCGATCGGGGCCGCCGGCTCGGTAAGGTAAAGCCATGCCCCGGTCCGCCACCCCAGCCCGCATCCTGCGGGGCCCCCGGCCTGCCGTTGCCCCCGCTCCCGCCGTCACGGCGCGCCAACCACGAGCCCCGCGCCGTCCGCCGCCGCCGCTCCGTGTGCTGATGATCGCCTCGGAAGCGACGCCGTTCTCGAAGACCGGGGGGCTGGCCGACGTGGCCAGCGCGCTGCCCCGGGCGCTCGGCTGCCTCGGCCACGAGGTGACGCTCTTCACGCCCCGCTACGCCGGTGTGTCGGCCGGGCGGTGGCGGCACGACGTCTCGGCGGCGGTGGGCGGCGCGACCTTCTCGGCCGGACTGTTCGAGGAGACGATCGGCGTCGGCGCGCGGGCGCTGCTGGTGGACTGCCCGCCGCTCTACCATCGACCCGGGCTCTACAACAGCGGCGGGGTCGACTTCGCGGACAACGCGCTCCGCTTCGCGTTCCTGGTGATCGCCGCGCTCGAGTGGGCGGCGCAACAGGCGGCGCCGATCGACGTCGTCCACGCCCACGACTGGCAGGCAGGGCTGGCGCCGGCGTATCTGCGTCAGCACTTCGCCCGCCACCCGACGCTCGGCGCGGTGCCGTCGGTGTTCACCATCCACAACCTGGCGTATCAGGGTGTCGTCGACAAGTCGTGGCTGCCGCGTCTCGGTCTCGGCTGGGATCTGTTCACCGTCGATGGACTGGAGTTCTGGGATCACGTCAGCCTGCTGAAATCCGGCGTGAACTTCAGCGACGCCGTGACCACCGTGAGCCCGACCTACGCCCAGGAGATTCAGCGGCCCGAGTACGGCGCCGGCTTCGACGGCGTCATCCGCGCCCGGGCCGGCGTGCTCACCGGCATTCTCAACGGCATCGACGTCGAGACGTGGGATCCGGATCGCGATCCCTATCTGCCGGCGTCGTTCTCGGCAAAGTCGATCGCCGGCAAGGCGGCGGCCAAGCGCGCCGTGCTCGAGGCGTTCGGCCTGGCGGCCGACGCCGCGGCGCTGGCGCGTCCGCTCGTCGGCGTGGTCTCGCGGCTGGTCGATCAGAAAGGCTTCGACCTAGTGGCACAAGTCGCGGCGGAGCTCGCCGACCTCGACGCCGGGTTCGTCGTGCTCGGCAGCGGCGAACCGCGTCACGAGCAGCTGTGGCGGACGCTGGCGGCGCATCGCCCGTCCAGAATCGGAGCCGTGCTCGGCTTCGACGAGCGGCTGGCGCACCTCATCGAGGGCGGCGCCGACCTGTTCCTGATGCCGTCGCGCTATGAGCCGTGCGGCCTCAATCAGATGTACAGCCTGCGCTACGGCACGGTGCCGGTGGTGCGCGCCACCGGCGGCCTGGTGGACTCGGTGCAGCCGTGGGATCCGGCGACGCGGCGCGGCACCGGCTTCCTGTTCGCCGAGTACAGCGGCGAGGCGATGCTGGCAGCGCTGCGGGCCGCGCTGCATGCGTTCCAGCAGCCAGCTGAGTGGCAGCGGCTGCAGCAGAACGGGATGAAACAAGACCACTCCTGGGAGCGTTCGGCGCGCGACTACGTGAAGGTGTATAAAGGAGTGATCGCCGCCCGGCGGGGCCGCCGACAGAGTCGGCCGGCGCCGACGGCGTGACACCGGCGGCGGGCACGCGGCATCAGAACGACTGAGGAGAAAAATGGCTTCGGACAAGATCAAGACCCTCGGCGACGGCGACTTCGACACGGCAGTCAAGCAGGGCGTGGTCCTCGTGGACTTCTGGGCCGAATGGTGCGCCCCCTGCCGGCGTCTCGCCCCCACCGTGGATCAGCTGGCCGAGGACTACGCAGGCCGCGTCACCGTCGCGAAGATGAACATCGACGACCATCCGATGACGCCGTCGAAGTTCGGCGTCCGCGGCATTCCCACGCTGCTGCTGTTCAAGGACGGCAACCTGGCCGAATCGGTGGTGGGGCTGGCGGGCAAGGACGATCTGGCCCGCATGATCGACAAGCACCTGTGAGCGGCGAGACCTCGCACGACCACCAGGTCGTCGTCATCGGGTCGGGGCCGGCGGGGTTGACGGCCGCGCTCTACACGGCGCGCGCCAATCTCGCGCCGCTGGTCATCGAAGGCGTGGAAGCCGGCGGCCAGCTGATGCTCACCACGATGGTCGAGAACTGGCCCGGCTACCGCGACGGCATCCTCGGTCCGGATCTGATGACCGAGCTGCGCGCGCAGGCCGAACGGTTCGGCGCCCGCATCATCCAGGGCGACGTCGCCTCGCTCGACCTGTCGACGCGGCCGTTCAAGATCCAGGTGGGGAAGACCACCCACACCGCGCAGGCGCTCATCATCGCCACCGGTGCGTCGGCCAAGTGGCTCGACCTCGGCGTCGACAAGCAGCTGTCGGGTCGCGGCGTGTCGACCTGCGCGACCTGCGACGGGTTCTTCTTCAAGGGCCGGCACGTCGCCGTCGTCGGCGGCGGCGACACCGCGATGGAAGAAGCGATCTACCTGTCGAAGCTGGCGTCGCACGTCACGGTGATCCATCGCCGCGATACCCTGCGCGCCTCGAAGGTGATGCAGGACAAGGCGCTGAACGACCCGAAGATCTCGTTCCTGTGGAACACCGCCGTCACCGACATCAAGGACGTGACCAAGGGCGAGGTCACCGGGCTGGTGCTGACCGACACGGTGACCGGCGCGGTCAGCGAGCTGGCCGTCGATGGCGTGTTCATCGGCATCGGTCACACGCCGAACACCACGCTGGTGGCCGGACAGATCACGCTGAACGACGCCGGCTACATCCAGACCCACGACGGCTCGCGCACCAACATCCAGGGCGTGTTCGCCGCCGGCGACGTGCAGGACCACATCTACCGGCAAGCCGTGACCGCCGCCGGATCGGGCTGCATGGCCGCGATGGACGCGGAACGCTTTCTGAGCGGCGTCGGCCACTAGCCGGCCGTCAGACCTCAGCGGGGGCGGGCGTCACCACCGCGCCGGGCGCCGCCTCCTCCCTCCGTCCTCGCAAGATCTCCATCCAATCATCTCGGACTCCGGAAGGAGGCGGCGCCCGGCGCGGGGCCGCCTCTTCTTGCGTCGACGGCGGATCAGGGCACGACGACGACGTGGTCGGGACTCGGCGGACCGACCCCGGCCGCTGAGATCGCACGCACCCGCAGGTAATAGACGCCCCTGGGTACATTCGGCGCGAACAGTCCGGGCGCTGCGGTGCGCACCGTGAGGATGTTGGCCCGGCGCGGCGCGCTGCCCACTTCCACGACGTAGCCGACGGCGTTCGGCACCGCCGGCCACTGGACGGCGACGTTCGGCGGGAACGTCGCGCTCACCGTGGCCGACAACGGACCGGCCGCTCCAGGCAGATCCTGTCCCGTCCCGACCGTCACGAACACTTCTGCCGACGGCACACTCTGGCCGCAGCCATTCGCGGCGCGGACGCGTACGAAGTAGGTCCCCGGCGGCGCGGCGGCGCTGAATGCCGTGGCGTCAGGCCCGAGGCCGACATTGGCGATATTGGCGGCGCCCGATGCGCTCCCTGCTTCGAGCACGTACCCGGTCGGCGTCGCAAAGAGCGGCGCGTTCCAGCGCAGCGTCACGACCGGCCCGGCGAGTTCGGCGGACAGCGCGGTCGGCGGCGGTGGTGGCGCCGCGCAGCCCATGATGGCGGCCACCTCGTTCGACGGCACGGCGGCCGCGCCGACGGCACCGGCGGCACGGACCCGCACGAAGAACGTGCCATTCGGGGCGGCAGCGGTGAACGACGTCGCGCCCGCGCCGATCGGCAGCGCCAGCAGGTTCGTGGCGCCAGGCTGCGAGCCGACTTCCAGGACGTAGCCCGCCGGTGCGATGCCCGGTGCGCTCCACGAGAAGGTCACGATGTTGCCGACCGCCGACCACTTCAAGTTGTGCGGCGCGACTGCGGGTTGTCGCGCGAACACGCCCACGCCCTGCACGTACTCGGAGGGCGCGCCGCCCTCGAGCCCGACGGCGATGACATCCGTTGGCGTGACGATCACGTGCGGACGGAGCACGCCGAGCTGACCGAACGGGAAGGCGGTCGTCCAGGCCGCCAGAGCGGCTGGCCCGGCGCTCCTGCGCTCAAGCCCTCGCCGTAGCCGCCCGCAGACTTGGCGACGACGACCTGGCCGTCGGCCATCGCGATCGACAAGCCGTCGCCCACTTGCCCGAGAATCCCGGCTGCCGTGAAGTTGCCCTGGACCGACGCGCTGGCAATCGCGTCGAACGCGCCGAACCCGAAGCTGAAGGCGGCCATCAGCGCGGCATTGACCGTGCTGCCGTCGACGGCGATGTCCAACACGTTGATGTGCGGTGGCTCGGGTAGACCGCCGACGCCGATGGCAGGTGCGAACGGGCTGACCGTTCCCGACTCGACGTCCACGGATCGCAACGCCGTCGTTCCGCCCGAGACGGTGCCCCCGCCGAGATACATCACCCCGTCGGCGATGTCGGCACTCGACGCCGACGGCGCGAGCCACCCTGGATCGAGCGCTCCCGTGTGGACATCGGCTCGTCGAACACCCGCGGTCGGGCCGTCGGAGGCCGTGACGTACACGTGGTCGTCCGTCGAGGCGAGCAACTGCGGAGCCGTCACCGGTGGCGTGACCGCCCATGGCAGCGGGGCTCCGCTGTCTGCGGACACCGCCGACAGCGTCCACGTTCCGGCGGACTGGGCCACATGCAAGGTGTTCACGAATACGGTGTTGGCGCGAGCCTCGAGGGCCACCACCTGATCCGCCGCGACCGGCGCCCACGCCGCCAGGGCGTCGCCGCCGAGATCGAAAGCGGCCAGATTGGTTCTCGCTACGCCGCCGTTGACCGCCACCCGGCCGCCGACCAGCACGCGGCCGCCGCTCGCGGCCCGTAGCGTGTGAACGCTCCAGGGATAGGCACCCGAAGTCCACGCGGTGAGCGCGCCCGCGGTGTCGAACTCGGCCAGCCGTTCGCGTGCGGCACCGCCCGCGACCAGAAACTCGCCCCCGGCCACGATGCCACCGGCCGTCGCCGCCATCGCGGACACCGCGCCGTCGGTCACCGGCGCCCACGACGTGACCGCGCCAGTCGTGAGGTCGACGGCGGCGAGGTTCGTGCGCGCAACTCCGCCGAACGATGCGAAGCTGCCGCCGACGTACAGCGTCGTGCCAGACACGGCCATCGCGAGGACCGACGTTTGCTGTGACGACACCACCGCCGGCCAGCTGCTGTCGACTGCGCCGGTCTCGGGTACCAGCGCCACGACCGATCGCCGCGTCTGGTTCACCGCCGGGTTCGAGCTGTTGCTGACGACGATCAGGCGTGCCCCGACGACGATCGCCTCGAAGGTGTCGCCGTCAATCGGGGCCGTCCACACCGTTGCGCCCGACGTCTGGTCGAGGGCGGTCAGCGACGACGGTCCCTTTGCCAGAAGCAGGCCGTTGGCGAGACCGATCTTCAGGGGGAAGGCCACACCGGTGAATGGTGTAGTGGCACCGGAAGCGGGGTCGACCGCCGCCAACCGCGTCCGCGTTGCGCCGTTCACCAGCCCGAAGTCGCCGGCGATGAAGAGCGCCGTCGTACCTCGCGCGATCGAGCGAACTGGAGCGTTCACCGCCGGGGCGAACGCGATGTCCACGCTGCCGTCGGCGAGCACGCGGGCCAGGTTTGGGCGGGCAACTCCACCGACGGTGCTGAACCGGCCGCCGATGTAGACGCCGCCCGCCCCGTCTGGCTCGATGTCGAACACCTCGCCGTCCACGAGCGGGAGCGGCGGAACCACCGCGCCGGTCGTTTGCGACAGCGCAAACAGCGACCCGAGAGCCGCCGATCGCGGCGCCACTCTGGTGAAGATTCCGCCGATGAACAGCCGGTCGCCGAGGGCGGCCGCCGCATACACCGGCCCGTTGACGACCCAAGACAACCGGGACGTCGTCAGCGGCTCGGCGAGCAGCGGCCCGGCCGGGTGCGCGGCCACGGCCAGCGACACGACGACGAGAAGGGACGTGACCGTGCGCAGGGACATGGACACCAACCGATGGGGGAGGCGTCACTCTAGCCGCCCGTCTGAGGTACCGCAAGCTCAGCCACGGCCGGCGTGACCGCGAGCGCGAAGCGGCACGTCGGCATCGTGCGGGCCTAGCCACTAGCCGCTGATCCAGCGTCAGTCGATCCACCCGCCGCCGAGCACCTCGTCGCCGTCGTACCACACCGCGGCCTGGCCCGGCGTGATCGCCTGCTGCGGCGCGTCGAACTCGACCTCGACCCGGGCAGCGTCGATGGCGCGGACACGAGCCGGCGCGGGGCGGTGGCGATGGCGGATCTGCGCGGTGACGGCCACCCAGCCGTCTGGCGCGGTGCCGGCGATCCAGTTCACTCGCGATGCGCTGAGCGTCGTGCGATCGAGCGCTTCGCGCGGGCCGACGGTGACGCGCTGCGCCGCGGCGTCGATGTCGACCACGTAGAGCGGCACGCCGGTTGATAGGCCGAGGCCCTTGCGCTGGCCGATGGTGAAGCGGTGTACGCCGGCGTGGGCGCCGAGCTGGGCGCCGTGTTGATCGACGATCGCCCCGGTGGTGGCCAGGGCCGGCTCGACCCGTTCGAGAAACGCCGCGTAGTCGCCGTCGGGAACGAAGCAGATCTCCTGGCTGTCGGGCTTGTCGGCGGTGGCCAGTCCAAGCCGCCGGGCCTCGGCCCGGACGTCGTCCTTCGACAGATCGCCGACCGGGAAGCGCGCCTGCGCCAGTTGCGCCTGGGTCAGCGAGAACAGGAAGTAGCTCTGGTCCTTGCCGGCGTCGCGGCCGCGCCGCAGCCGCACGCGCCCGTCATCGGCGGGCGCAACGCGCGCGTAGTGTCCGGTCGCCAGCGCGTCGGCGCCGTAACCACTGGCACGCGACAGCAGCTCGCTGAACTTGACCTCGCTGTTGCAGTGCGCGCACGGGATCGGCGTGCGGCCGCGCGCGTACTCGGCGACGAAGTCCTGCTGGACGTGGGCGTGGAAGTGCGATTCGAAGTTGACGATGTAGTGGGGGATACCCAGACGCGCGGCGACCGCCCGCGCGTCGTGCAGGTCGTCGATGGTGCAGCAGGTGCCGAAGCCGCCGTCGCGCTGGTCGTAGAGCTGCATCGACACGCCGACCACGTCGTGCCCGGCAGCCACCAGCAGCGCCGCGGCCACCGACGAGTCGACTCCGCCCGACATCGCGACGACGACGCGGCCGGCGGCGGTCATCGCCTGGCCGGCGCCAGGCGCCGCAGCTTCTCGACCAGCGCCGGCAGCACCTGCACGACGTGATCGATTTCGGCCTCGGTGGTGCCGCTGCCTAAACTGAAGCGCAGCGAGTTCAGGGTGCGCTGATGCGGGTGGCCCATCGCCTTGAGCACGTGCGACGGCTCGAGCGTCCCCGACGAGCAGGCCGAGCCCGACGACACGGCGATGCCCTCGAGGTCGAGCGCGATCAGCAGCGACTCCGACTCGACGCGATCGAACGAGAGGTTGGTGGTGTTGGGCACGCGCGCCGTCGGCTCGCCGTTCACCGCGGTGCCGGGGATGGCGGCGAGCACGCCCTGTTCGAGGCGGTCGCGCAGCGCGGCGATGCGCGGCGCCGCGGCGACGGCGTGGGCCCGGGCCTCGTCGGCCGCCGCGCCCATGCCGGCGATGGCCGGCACGTTCTCGGTCCCGGACCGCCGGTTGCGCTCCTGGCGCCCGCCGGTGACGAACGGCGTCAGGCGGACGCCGCGACGGATCCACAGCGCCCCGATGCCCTTGGGCCCGCCGAACTTGTGCGCCGAGATCGACAGCAGGTCGATGCCCAGCGCGGCGACGTCGACCGGGACTTTGCCGGCGGTCTGGACGGCGTCGGTGTGGAACAGGGCGCCGGCGGCCCGGGCCACCGCGGCCAGCGCCGTTACCGGCTGCAGCGTGCCTATCTCGTTATTGGCGTGCATGACCGATACGAGGGCCGTGCGAGCAGTCATGAGCCCACGCAGGGCCTCGGGATCGGCGACGCCGGAGCTTCCCACTGGCAGCACGCTCACCTCGAAACCCCTCCGCACCAACGACTTGGCGGTCTGCAGCACGGCCTCGTGCTCGATCGCGGACACGATCAGATGACGCCGGCCGGTCGCTTCCAGCGCCTCGACCGCGCCGCGGACCGCGGCGTTGTCGCCTTCGGTCCCGCCGGCCGTGAATACGACCTCGGACGCCGCCGCGCCGATGAGCGCCGCCACCGCGGCCCGCGCCTCGTCGAGCACGGCCTTGGCCTGCTGGCCGAAGTGGTGCACGCTCGAAGCGTTGCCCCAGGTGTCGCGCGCCACCGCCGTGAACCGGTCGAGGGCGGCCGGGACCATCGGTGTCGTAGCGTTGTGGTCCAGATAGATGCGCGGCACTGCCCGGATCGTAACATTCGCCCTAAACGTCAGCAACAAAAGGGGTAGACAGGCATTTCGTCCGGTGCCTATACTGGCCGGGCTTCGTTCCAGGAGCCCTTCCCCAGGTGACTACGGCGAGCAGCGCGGGCATCTGTACGCCCGCATCGGGAGGCAGCAGCAATGTGGAAGCGTGACGAGTCGCCAAAGCCGGCCGCACCTCCGGCACCGGCACCCGCGCCCGCGGCAGTGCCGGCGCATTCACCGGCCGTCCCCAGTGGCGGCGATCATCGCCTGCAGCAGGCGACGGGGAGGGACAACGTGAACATCGGGAAGTCTGTGGTCATCAAGGGTGAGCTGAGCGGTAGCGAAGATCTCACCATCGAAGGCAACGTCGAGGGCAAGATCGAGCTGCGCGACAACACGCTCACGATCGGCCCCAACGGCAAGATCCGCGCGGAGGTGTTCGCCAAGCAGGTCATCGTGCTCGGCGAGGTCACCGGCAACGTGACCGCCTCGGAGAAGGTCGACATCCGCGACAACGGCTCGGTCGACGGCGACGTCACCGCGCCGCGCGTGGCCATCGCCGAGGGCGCGCACTTCCGCGGTGCCATCGACATGCAGCAGAAGGCGGCGGCCAAGCCAGGCACGCCGGCGACGCCCGCGAAGGACACTCCCGCGGCAGCCCCGGTTCCGGCCAAGGCCGGCGTCTAGGATCTCGCGGCGCGGAGGCGCGCCCCAGCCTCCGCGCTCAGAGCCTGCTGTGGCTGGCGGACTGCACGATCTCCTGTCCCGCTTCGGCGGCCGTCGCGGCGCGCCGTCGGGGACCCCGTCGGGACCCGCGGCCGCCGACACGCCGGAGCTCGTCTATCCCACGAAAGCGCTGCCGAAGTTCCTGGCCAACGTCGCGGTCAAGCCGGCGCCGGCGCTGCTCGATCTGGGCCCGGTCGTCGGCAGTAACGTGTCGTTCTTCGGCGAGGAACTCGGCTGCCGGATCCGCGTCGAAGATCTCTTCGCCGACATCGAGCGGCATGCCGTGGCCGGCACGCTGGATCAGCTGCCGGCGTTCTTCCGCACCCGCTTCAAGAGCGAGCCGGGCAGCGTCGACGGCATCCTGTGCTGGGACGTGTTCGACTTCCTCGATCGCGCGGCGGCGACCGCGCTGGCGGCGACGCTGGCCAAGCTGCTGGTGGCCGACGGCTCGCTGCTCGGCTTCTTCAGCACCTCGGTCGAACCGGGCCGCGCCCTCTACACGAAGTACATCGTCGTCGATCGCGGCACGCTGCGCTACCGCACCTACGGCGGCCATCAGGCGCGCCAGCGCAGTCTGCAGAACCGCGACATCATCAAGTTGTTCGAGACCCTGCGCGTCTCCGACTCGTTCCTGATGAAGACCAACATGCGGGAGATCATCTTCCGCAAGCCCGCCTACCTGGCCGGGCTCTGACCGTCGCCGCGAGCGCGACGCGCGGCGGGGAGAGGCGCGCATGTCACGCCCCCTGATGGCGCTGCTCACCGACTTCGGCACCGCCGACCACTACGTCGGCACGATGAAGGGCGTGGCGCTCGGCATCTGCCCGGACGTGACCCTGGTCGACATCACCCACGACATCCCGCCGCACGACGTGCACGCCGGCGCACGCCAGCTGGCGGCGTCGTACCGCTACTTTCCGGCCGGCACCGTCTTCCTGGTCGTCGTCGATCCCGGGGTCGGTTCGGCGCGGCGCGGGCTGGCGGTGGAAACCGCTGACTACCGCTTCGTCGCCCCGGACAACGGCGTGCTGAGTGCGGTGCTCGACGAGACGCCGGCCCGTCGCGTCGTCGAACTCACCGAGCGCAAGTTCGCGCGGCCGACGATCAGCCGCACCTTCGAAGGCCGCGACCGCTTCGCGCCGGCGGCGGCGTGGCTGGCCAGGGGCGCGGCCATCAGCACGCTGGGCCGTTCGGTGGCCGAGCCGGTGCGGTTGGCGTGGCCACCGATCGTCGAACGTCCCGACGGCGTCGACGGGGAAGTCGAGCTGGTCGATCGTTTCGGCAACCTCATCACCAACCTGGGCCGCGAGGTCGTGGAGCGCTTCGTCCACGCCGGGGCCGTCGACATCACCGTCGCCGGGCGGCCGGTGCCGCGACTGGTCGGCACCTACGCCGAGGCGGGCGCCGGCGAGCTGTGCGCGCTCTTCGGCAGCAGCGACCGGCTCGAGATTGCGGTCTGCGGCGGCAGCGCCGCGGCAACACTCGGGCACGGAGTGGGCACCGGCGTGCAGCTGCGTCGCCCGGGCCTGTGGTAGGCTAGACGGCCGGCCTGTAAGTCGTTACCCTGCACAGGGTTGACGCGCACGAAGGTGGCCGGTCAGGTGCCGGAGCCGCTCACCCATGTCCAACGCCCGCAAGCGCACGAACAACGGTCCCGCCATGGAGTCGGACCTGTCCCTCGAGTTCCTGCGGGTCGTGGAACAGGCCGCCATCGCCTGCGCCCACACGATGGGCCAGGGCGACCGCCACGGCTCGGATCAGGCCGCGGTCGAGGCGATGCGCCGCGAGCTCGACACCGTGCCGATCGACGGCACCATCGTCATCGGCGAGGGTGAGCGGGACGAAGCCCCGATGCTCTACATCGGCGAGAAGGTCGGACTGGCCGGGAAGGTCGAGGGCGACCGTCGCAGCTACGAGAAGGTCGACATCGCCGTCGATCCGCTCGAAGGCACCAATCTGTGCGCCATGGGCACGCCCAACGCCATCGCCGTGCTGGCCGCGTCCGACGAAGGCGGACTGCTGCACGCGCCCGACCTCTACATGGAGAAGCTGGTGGTCGGGCCCGGCCCCAAGCACATGGTCGACCTCGACGCGCCGGTGCGCGAGAACCTCCGCGCCATCGCCCGCGCGCTCGGACGGCAGGTCGACGAGCTCAGCATCGTGGTTCTCGACCGGCCGCGCCACGAGAAGCTGATCGGCGACATCCGCGCCACCGGCGCCCGCATCCGCCTCATCGGCGACGGCGACCTGTCGGCGGGCATCGCCGCGGCGGTGTCGGGCAGCGGCGTTCACGCGGTCATGGGCATTGGCGGCGCCCCGGAAGGGGTGTTGACGGCGGCGGCGATGCGCTGCCTGAACGGCGAGATCTTCGCCCGGCTGGTCATTGCCAAGCCGGAGGACGAAGAGCGGTGCCGGCAGATGGGCATCACCGACACCAAGCGGGTCTACACCTCGGCCGATCTCGCCTGTGGCAAGAGCATCATCTTCGCCGCGACCGGCGTCACCGACGGCAGCCTGCTGAAGGGCGTGCGTTTCTTCGGCGACGGCATCCGCACCAGCTCGATCGTGATGCAGAACAACCCGCATCGCATCCGCTTCATCGACAGCATCCAGGTCTACGCCGGGCCCGCCGTGCGCATCCGCTTTTAGGGCCGAGCGTGAGCGCGCCCGGCCCTCCGGCCGAGTTCTCCCCGCGCCGCAACGTCCTGGCCGCCGCCGCGGCCAACGGGATCGGCTTTGCCGGCTTCACCATCGTGATGCCGTTCCTGCCGCTCTACATCCGCGAGCTCGGCGTCACCGACGTCGCGGACATCGCGCTGTGGACCGGCCTGACGCTCGGCGCCACGCCGGCGGTGACGGCGGTGAGCGCGCCGCTGTGGGGCCGCGTCGGCGATCGCTACGGCAGCAAGATCCTGGTCATCCGCTCGCTCGGCGCGTTCGTCGTCACCAAGGCGGCGATGGCGTTCGTCACCGCGCCGTGGCAGCTCTTTGCGCTGCGGGCGCTGCTCGGCGTCTTCGCCGGCTACGGCGCGCTCACGGTGTCGATGGCCGCTGAATCGGTGCCGCGCGAACGCATGGCCGAGGCGATCGGGACGGTGCAGGTGGCGCAGCGGCTCGGGCCGGCGCTCGGCCCGGTCGTCGGCGGGGTGCTGGCGCCGCTGGTCGGCCTGCGGGCGTCGTTCCTGGTTGCCGCGCTCTTCTATCTGACCGCGGTGGTGACCATCGCCGTCGCCTACCGTGAGCCGCGCACGCGCCAGGCCCGGGCCGCCACCCGCGGCCTCGGCGAGGTGTTCCGCGAGCTGTCGGCCACGCCCGGTTTCTGGATGGTGTTCGTCGTCATCCTCGCCCTGCAGCTCGTCGATCGCAGCTTCGGGCCGATCCTGCCGCTCTACGTCGAGCGGCTCGTGCCAGCGGCGCAGGTGCCGCTCGTGGCCGGTCTGCTGTTCTCGCTGGCGGCGATCTTCGCTGCGTTGGGCCACTGGGTGGCGGCGCCGCTGCTGGCGCGCTGGTCGCCGCGCGGCCTCATCGCCGGCTCGGCACTGATCACCGCCGCCGGCGTCGGCCTGATCGTGTGGACGCCGTCGGTGTGGGCGTTCGCCGTCGCCCTGGCCGCCGCCGGCGTCGCCATCGGCGTCGGCATGACCGCGGCCTACACCTCGGGCGGGGCGCTGCTGCCGCCGGATGCCCACGCCACCGGCTTCGGCCTGATGATGACGGCATCGCTCATCGGCCTGGCGGCGAGCCCGATCGTCGCCGGGCTCATCAGCGGCCCCGAGCTGCGGCTGGTCTTCGAGGCCGACATCGTGCTGATGGTGCTGCTGGCAGCGGCGGTGTGGGCGTGGATGGCGAAATGACCGTTGGCTAGTCGTGCGCCGCCGGCGGCGCGGCTGCGGACTCGCGGTGCGGATCGTGCGGCTGCCAGCCGAGCGTCGCCAGCAGAATCGCGAAGCCGATGACGTAGGCCAGCGCCACGTGCCAGCCGTGCCGCAGCCACTGCGCCACCGACTTGGCTTCGGGGAACACGTTGGTGACCGCCACGCCCGCCGAGGAGCCGAACCAGATCATCGAGCCGCCGAAGCCGACCGCGTAGGCGAGCATCCCCCAGTCGTAGCCGCCCTGACGCAGTGCCAGCGCGGTGAGCGGGATGTTGTCGAACACCGCCGAGACGACGCCGAGGCCGAACGCGGTGACCCACGAGGCCGCCGGCAGCCGCTCCACCGGCATCATCGACGCCGCCAGCACCAGCGACAACAGGAACACCGATCCGGTGATCGCCGCCGGCAGCACCGACCAGTCGGGCCGCCGGACTGGCGCCGTGATCAGCAGTGCCGCCCACAGCGCGGCGCCCAGCACCGGGAAGGCGTTGGCCAGCGCCGGCGCGGTCGCGTTGACGCCGATGTTGGCGGCCAGCGCCGCGCCGAGCAGCGCGGCGACGACGCCAAGCCGGCCAACGTCCACCGGATGCGCCGCAACCGCCGCCGGACGCATCGGCGCGTGGGCGTGCTGCTGGCGCGAGGCGATCCAGCCGCACACGAACAGGGCCGGCACCGCCGCCACATAGGCGTGCACGACGTCGAGCGGCGACACGCCGTCGATCCACATCATCGTCGTGGTGGTGTCGCCGACCACGCTGCCCGATCCGCCGGCGTTGGAGGCGGCGACGATCGCCGCCAGGTAGCCGAGGTGCACCGTCGGGAAGACGATCTTGGCGATCGTCGCGCCGATGAGCGCGGCGGCGATGTTGTCGAGGAACGACGACAGGACGAAGGTGACCGCCAGCAGTGCAAAGGCCCCGGCGACACCGGTCGGGAGCACCCGCGGCAACGATTCGGGGACGCCGCTCTCCTCGAAGTGACGGGCGAGCAGCGCGAAGCCGGTCAGCAGCAGCCCGAGGTTGGCGATCACCACCCATTCGTGCAGCAGGTGGGCGCCCAGCCCGGCTAGTCCAGGTCCTTCACGAAACGGACTCGCCGTGACCTTGTACGCGGCGATCACCGCCAGCCCGACCACGGCGACCCGCAGGGTGTGGTGATGGAACAGCGCGACCCCCAGCAGCGTGAGGGCGAAGAGCACGAAGTCGACGGGGATTTCCGGCACGGTGGCTCGTGGCATGGACCGCCTCGAGGCGGCCAAGTGTGCGATTATACGCGTGCAGGATCGACATGACCGAACGGCGGCTCGCCGCGCTCGAGCGCGCGGCCCTCGTCGGGCTCGTCACGGGCACCATGCGCCGTGCCGACGCCGAGCAATCTCTCGACGAGCTCGATGGACTGGCCCACGCCGCGGGCGCCACGACGGTGGTGCGCGCGTTGCAGGAGCGCGTCACGCCCGATTCGGCCACCTTCATCGGCCGCGGCAAGGCCAAGGCGCTGGCCACGGCGTGTGCCGAGGCCCGCGTCGACGTCGTGATCGTCGACAACGAACTCACCCCGGCGCAGCTGCGCGAACTGCAGGAGGTGGTGGCGTGCAAGGTCATCGACCGCACGCAGCTCATCCTCGACATCTTCGCCCGGCGCGCCCGCACCCGCGAAGGCAAGCTCCAGGTCGAACTGGCGCAGCTCCAGTACCTGCTGCCGCGGCTGGTCGGCGCCAGCTCGGCGCTGTCGCGGCTGGGTGGCGGCATCGGCACCCGTGGCCCGGGCGAGACCAAGCTCGAGATGGACCGCCGCCGCATCCGCACCCGCATCAAGGTGGTGAAGGACGAGATCGAGCAGGTGCGCAAGCGTCGCGGCCAGCTGCGCGAGCGCCGCGACAAGAGCCTGGTGCCCACCGTGGCGCTGGTCGGCTACACCAACGCCGGCAAGACCACGCTCTTCAACCGCCTGACCCGGTCCGACGCGGTGGCGTCGGACGCGCTGTTCGTCACCCTCGACCCGCTGGTGCGGCGGGTGCGGCTGCCGGATGCGCGTGAACTGCTCGTCTCCGACACCGTCGGCTTCATCGACCGGCTGCCGCATGCGCTCATCGCCGCCTTCCGCGCCACCCTGGAGGAAGCCGCCGATGCCGAGCTGCTGCTGCACGTGATCGACGCGTCGCACCCGGATCGCGAGCGGATGATCGCCGCGGTGATGCGCGTGCTCGAAAGCGTCGACGCGGTGCACGTGCCGCGGCTCGAGGTCTACAACAAGGTCGATCAGCTGCCCGGCGACGAGCGGACGGCGCTCGAACGGGCGGTGCCCGGCCGGTTCTGCATTTCGGCGAAGACCGGCGAGGGCTGTCCGGCGCTGCTCGAGGCGGTGGCGGCGGCGGTGGCGCTCGACCGCCAGCGGATCTCGGTGCAGCTCGATCCCGACGACCCGGCCGACGCCGAGCGGATGCGGTTCCTGTTCCGCCACGGCCGCGTGGTGTCACAGGTGTCGGTCGGGTCGCGCATGCATCTCGACGTCGACATCCCGCGCCGCCTCGCCGCCCACGCTCAGCGGCCCGTGTCAGGGAAGGCCAGTGCGTAGGGCGGCGCTGGCCGTGCTGATCGCCGTGACGGCGGCGTGTGCGCCGCCCCCGCCGGTCGTCGTCGCCCCGACCTCGCCGGCCCATCCCGACTTCGTGTACCCGGCGGCCGCGCCGGGGACGCCGCCGGCGACGCTCGAGCGCCTCGATCGCGGCTGGCGGCTGCTGCAGTCGAGCGACCCGGCCGCGGCCGAGCGCGAGTTCGCGACGCTGCTGCGCGCCAATCGCTCGTTCGCGCCGGCCCTCGCCGGACAGGGCTATGTCGAGCTGGCCCGGCGCCGCAGCGATGAGGCGCTGACGGCCTTCGACCGTGCGGCGGCGGTGGCACCCGGGTATGCCCCGGCGCTGGTCGGCCGGGCGCTGACCCTGCTCGGCGCCGGCCGCGACGATGACGCGCTGGCGGCGTTCGAGGCGGCGCTGGCCGCCGACGCGACGCTGCCCGACGTCGGCACGCGGATCGAGCTGTTGCGCGTGCAGCAACTGCAGGACCGCGTCAGCCGCGGCGAACGGGCGGCGGCCGCCGGTCGCTGGGACGAGGCGCGCGAGGCGTATCTGGCGGCGATTGCCGCGTCGCCGGAGTCGCCGTTCCTGCATCGCGATCTCGCCCGCATGGAGCTGCGCGCCGAGCGTTTCGACGCCGCCCTCGATCACGCCCGCCAGGCCCTGGCGCTCGACGGCGAGGACGCGCGCAACCATCTGATCGCCGCCGAGGTGCTCGAGGCCGGCAACGACCCGGCCGGGGCGCTGGCCGCCTACCAACGGGCCGCCGCCATCGACTCGGCGCCGGGGGTGAGCGAGGCGATCGCGCGCCTGCGCGAGCGGGCCCGGCTCGCGGCGCTGCCGGCCGAGTACCACGCCATCGCCACCGCATCGACCGCGACCCGTGCCGACCTGGCGGCCCTGCTCGGCGTGCGCCTGGGTGCCGTGCTCGCCGCGGCGCCGCAGCGCCAGACCGTCGTGACCGACGTGCGCGGCCATTGGGCGCAGCAGTGGATCGACGCCGCGGCGCGGTCCGGCGCCATCGAGGTCTTCTCCAACTACACGTTCCAGCCGGCGACACCGCTGCGCCGCGCCGACGTCGCCGAGGTGGTCAGCCGCGTCCTCTCGCTGCTGAGCGCGGACAGCGCCGCGCAGCGTGCGGAGCCCACCGCCGTGGCGATCGCCGACGTGCCGCCCGGACACCTGGCGTATCCCGCCGTCCGCCGCGCCGTCGCGGCCGGCGTGATGAGGCTGGACAACGGCGCCTTCGGGCCGTTGCAGCCGGTGACCGGCGCCGAACTGGCCGGCATCGTCGATCGGCTCGAGAGCCTGCGGGGCGCGCGTTGACCACCGAGCCGATCCTGACGCTGGCGAACCAGCTCACGCTGCTGCGCCTGCTGCTGATTCCGGCGTTCGTGCTCTGCGTGGTCTACGGCCGCTTCGGCTGGGCGCTGGTGATCTTCGTCGTCGCCGGCGCCACCGACGCACTCGACGGCCTGATCGCCCGCCGCGCCAACCAGCGCACATCGCTGGGGGCCTGGCTCGATCCCGCCGCCGACAAGCTGCTGCTGGTGACGACCTTCATCGTGCTGACCCTGCCCAACCTCGGCCTGCCGAACCGGGTGCCGCTGTGGCTCACGATTCTCATCATCAGCCGCGACATCGCCATCGTGCTGACCGTGGCGGTGGTCAACCTCGCCACCGGGCCGCGGACGTTCCGGCCCTCGCCGCTCGGGAAGGCGGCGACGGCGCTGTTCATCGTGACCTGCGTGGTGGTGCTGTTCTTCAACTACCTGGGCTACCCCTCGGTAGTCGTGGACTGGTTCGTGTGGGCGTCGCTGGCGATCACCCTGGCCTCGTCGCTCGACTACCTGCGCCGGTTGACGACCCGGGCCGGCCAGTGAAGGATGCTGGCGGGGCCCGGCTGGACTGTTAGAATCGGCGGCGCATCGGAGGCCCGAGCATGGGACGGACACGGATGAGCGTACGGAATGGGTTGGCGGGTGCCTTGTTCGTGGGAACGCTTGCGGCCGTGGCGGCGCAGTCGGGCGCCCCGGCGGCGCCGGCCGCGGGGCAGTGGCGCACCTACGGTGGCGACCTGGCCAGTACGCGGTATTCGCCGCTCGACCAGATCACCGCCGAAAACTTCGGCACCCTGCGGGTGGCCTGGCGCTTCCGCACCGACAACTTCGGGCCGCGCCCCGAGATCCAGCTGCAGACCACGCCGCTCTACGCTGACGGCCGTCTCTATGCCACGGTCGGCAACCGGCGGACACCGGTGAGCCTCGACCCGCTCACCGGCGAGCTGCTGTGGGCGAAGCGCTTCGACGAGCGGCCGCGGACCTTTCCGCGCGGCCTGTCTGGCCGTGGCGTCGCGTATTGGGAGAACGGCCCGGCCAAGCGGGTGTTCTTCGTCTCGCCGGGCTATCAGCTGCTGGCCATCGACGCCGTCACCGGCGAGCTCGACCCGGCCTTCGGCGCGAAGGGCGTCGTCGACATGCGCCGCCAGCTCGGTTACGACGTGCCGGACGTCGACAAGGCCGAGATCGGCCTGCATTCCGCGCCGATCGTCGCCAACGGCGTCATCGTCGTCGGCGCCGCGCATCTGCCCGGGGGCGCGCCGGCGACCAAGGAGCACATCAAGGGCGTGATCATGGGCTTCGACGCCCGCACCGGCAAGAAGGTGTGGGGCTTCAGCGCGATTCCCGGCCACGGCGAGAAGGGCAACGAGACCTGGCTCAACGAGTCGTGGACCTACACCGGCAACACCGGCTCGTGGGCGCAGATGTCGGCCGACGAGCAGCTCGGGCTCGTCTACGTGCCGGTGGAGGCGCCGACCGGCGACTGGTACGGCGGCCATCGCCACGGCGACAACCTGTTTTCGAGCTCGCTGGTCGCGCTCGACATCAAGAGCGGCAAGAAGGTCTGGCACTTCCAGACCACCCACCACGACATCTGGGACTGGGACATGCCGAGCGCGCCGATTCTCGCCGACATCACCGTCGACGGCCGCGCGATCAAGGCCGTGGCCGTGCCGACCAAACAGAACTGGCTCTACGTCTTCGACCGCACCAACGGCAGGCCGGTGTGGCCGATTGTCGAGACGCCGGTGCCGAAAGGCGACCTGCCGGGCGAGTGGTACGCGGCGACCCAGCCGATTCCGAGCAAGCCGCCGGCGTTCGGGCGTCAGGGCATCAAGCCCGAAGACCTGCTCGACTTCACGCCCGAACTCAAGGCCAAGGCGCTGGAGTTCGTGAAGAACTACCGGATCGGCTCGATCTGGGAGCCGCCGTCGGCGCGGATCGCGGGCGGCACGCAAGGCACCTTGCAGCTGCCGGGATCGACCGGCGGCCCGAACTGGCAGGGCGGATCGATGGATCCGGAGACCAACGTCGTCTACATCTACTCGAAGGACGAACCGGCGCTGGTGTCGATGGTGAAGGACGAGAAGCGTTCCAACATGGACTACATCAACGGCGGCGGCAGCGAAGGCGGACAGCGCCTCGCGATCGACAACCTGCCGATCATCCGTCCGCCGTGGGGCACGATTTCGGCCATCGATCTCAACAAGGGCGAGCTGCTCTGGCAGACGGTGCACGGCGAGACCGACGACGCGGTGACGAATCATCCGGCGCTCAAGGGCGTGAAGATCCCGCGCACCGGCCGCACCGGCCGGGTCGGCGTGCTGACGACCAAGACGCTGGTCATGGCCGGCGACGGCGGCATGGCCACGCACCCGAACGGACAACGCAGCGGCATGTTCCGGGCCTACGACAAGACGACCGGCAAGGAACTGGGCGCAGTGCCGATTCCCGGCCCGCAGAGCGGATCGCCGATGACCTACCTGCACGAGGGCCGGCAGTACATCGTCGTCGCCGTGTCGGGGCAGGGCGCCGCGGCAGAACTCGTGGCGCTGGCGCTCCCGCCGCGCGCGCAGTAGCCGATGGCCATCTGGACGCGTCGCGACGTACTGGCGTTGACGGCTGGCCTGGCGATGACGGGGCGCGATGTGCGTGGGCAGCAGACGCCGCTGGATCAGCTGCCGGCGAACCTGCCGGTCCCGACCGACGACGGTGGGTGCAGCCACCTGGTCGGCATGCGGCTGCCGGATCTGGCGCTGCCGTCGACGCGCAACCGGCGCGTCAACCTGTCGAAGGTGACGGCCACGCGAGTGGTCGTCTACGCCTACCCGATGACCGGGCGGCCCGGCGTGACGCTGCCCGCCGGCTGGGACGACATCCCCGGCGCGCGCGGCTGCACGCTCGAGACCTGCGGGTTCCGTGACCATCACGCCGACCTCGGCAAACTGCAGACCGAGGTGTACGGCGTGAGCGTCCAGACCACCGACTATCAGCAGGAGATGGTCGAGCGCCTGAAGGTGCCGTTCGAGGTGTTGAGCGACGCCGACATGGCGCTGGTGCGCGCGTTGAAGCTGCCGACCTTCACCGCCGGCGGTATGACGTTGATCAAGCGGCTGACGATCGTTGCCAGCGCCGGCCGCATCGAGCACGTGTTCTATCCGGTGTTCCCGCCGGACACGCACGCCGAACAGGTGATCGCGTGGCTCAAGAGCCATCCGGTCGCCTGACCACCGCCGCACGTCGAGAGTGAAGCGGGCACCCGGCGGGTCCCGTCACGGGGCAGCCCACCGGTGCTCACGCCCGGTCATGGGGCTCAACGGTAACCGAGCGCTGCGCGCCGGCGGGCGCCCGCCCCGTGCCACCCGCCAGCCCGCTCGACTCTCGACGCCGTCTGATAGCCGGTCCCCAGGGGCGGCCGGTCGAACGCGCCGTGGCGTCACGTTGACCGCGTATGCACAGAACGCGCATACTCATGCATATGCGCACGACGTTGAACATCGACGATGACCTGCTCGGGAGGGCGACGAAGCTGAGCGGTCTCCGTGAGAAGACCGCCGTCGTTCATGCCGGCCTCCAAGCGCTCATCGCCCGCGAGAGTGCCCGGCGCCTTGCGGCGCTCGGCGGCAGCGATGCCAAGGCACGGGTGGCACCGCGTCGGCGACCCCGAACCCGGACGTCGGCGTGATTCTTGTCGACACGTCGGTGTGGATCGACCATCTGAGGATTCCCGCGCACCGGCTGTCCGGTCTGCTCGAGGACGGTGCGGCGATGACGCACGATTTCGTCGTGGGCGAACTCGCCTGCGGCACGATGCGCCGGCGACCGGAGGTCCTGGCATTGCTGCGGAATCTGCCGCACGCTCCCGTTGCCGATACCGACGATGTCCTCACGTTCGTGGACGCGAATGCGCTGGCCGGAATCGGAATAGGTTGGGTCGATGCCCACCTCCTGGCGGCGGCCCGGCTGGCGGGAGTTCGCTTGTGGACGAAGGACGCGCGACTCATGCGGGCAGCGGAGCGGCTCGGGGTTCGATCTGACGGTGTCGGCGGCTCGTTGCAGAGGGAGTAGGAGATGGCCGTTCGTATCGTGAGGCTGGGAACGGCCCGTCACCCGAAGGAAGGTCTGCGCATCGGCACGGTGCGCCGGCCGCCGCGCGGCGTGCCCAAGAGCGAATTTTCCTCGGGCAACTGGTACGACGTGTGGTTCCCGGTGCTGGCGCCGAGCGTCGAGACGATGAAGCTGGGTCAGGCCGCGGAGACGCCAGCGCAGTGGGCGGCTTTCGTCAGGAAGTACCGCAGCGAGATGTCCGAGCCAGCCGCAAGTCAGACACTCGACGTGCTGGCCGCGCTGTCGAAGACGACCGACTTCTCGGTGGGTTGCTACTGCGAGGACGAGGCGCACTGCCACCGATTGGTGCTGCGAGTATTGCTCGCTGACCGCAGCGCCACGGTGGCATGACGCACGGAGAGGCCAGAGTCGTCGTCGAGGACGCCGAGCGACTGGTCGCCGCCGTTGGTGCGTGGCCGTCCTTCCACGACATGAACGTGGTGCACGTCCGGCGCCATGGAGACGCGTGGCGATATCACGATTCATGTCTGGCGCCCGACGGCCGAGGTCGATGACCGTGGTTATTTCGTCGATGTCGACCACCACCTCGCGACGTTCCGGATGCGTGGAATACAGGTGTGGACGCTTCCACCCGACTACGGCGCGGACACGCTCTTCGAACTTCGATTCAATGGGACAGCCGGCGCCGTCAGTGTCGAGATCGAGTCAGCCATTGACGGGACGCGAAACGGCCACATCCTGTGCGCTCACGTAGCACTGGCGCAACTGGTGCCGTGCGGGCCCAACGGCGAAGTCGCTTAGCGTAACCACCCACTACTGGCGGGACGCAGTCGACAGCCAAGCGGGCTGGCGGGTGGCACGGGGCGGGCGCCCGCCGGCGCGGAGCGCTCGGTGACCGTTGAGCCCCATGACCGGGCGTGAGCACCGGTGGGCTGCCCCGTGACAGGCCCCGCCGGGTGCCCGCTCCGCTGTCGACGATTGGCAATGCCGTCGGGGAACAGCCGACCTCGACAAGGGCACTTCGAGCAGCTCTGAAGAGCTGCCCTACATCTGGACGACCTACAGCACCTTGGTCTTGAAGTAGTCGATGGTCTTGGTCAGGCCTTCGCGCAGTTCGACCTTCGGCTCCCAGCCGAGCAGCGTCCGGGCGCGGGTGATATCCGGCTTGCGCACCTTGGGGTCGTCCTCGGGCAGCGGCTTGTAGATGATCGTGCTGGTCGAGCCGGTCATCTCGATGATCGTCTCGGCGATCTGCTTGATGGTCATCTCGGCCGGGTTGCCGATGTTGGTCGGCATGTTCTCCTTCGACAGCATCAGCTTGATGATGCCGTCGACCAGGTCGCTCACGTAACAGAAGCTGCGCGTCTGGCTGCCGTCGCCGAACACCGTCACGTCCTCGTTCTTCAGCGCCTGCGACATGAACGCCGGCACGGCGCGGCCGTCGCGCACCCGCATCCGCGGGCCGTAGGTGTTGAAGATGCGGACGATCTTGGCGTCGACCCCGTGATAGCGGTGATAGGCCATGGTCATCGCTTCCGCGAAGCGCTTTGCTTCGTCGTAGACGCCGCGCGGTCCCACCGGGTTGACGTTGCCCCAGTAGGTCTCTTTCTGGGGATGCTCGAGCGGATCGCCGTAGACCTCGGAGGTCGAGGCGATCACGAACGCCGCGCCCTTGGCCTTGGCCAGGCCGAGCGCGTTGTGGGTGCCGAGCGCGCCGACCTTCAGGGTCGGAATCGGCAGCTCCAGGTAGTCGATCGGGCTGGCCGGGCTGGCCCAGTGCAGCACGTAGTCGACCGGGCCGTCGACGTTGATGTAGTTGGTGACGTCGTGCTTGATGAACTCGAAATCGCGGTTCTTGATGTGGCCGATGTTGGCGAGGTCGCCGGTGAGCAGGTTGTCGATGCCGACCACCGCGAAGCCGCGGTCGAGCAGGGCGTCGCTGAGGTGCGACCCGATGAAACCGGCCGCGCCGGTGATGACGACTCTCTTGGACATTGGGGAATCCGGACGCGAAAGGGATCAGTACGCGGGGCGATGCGAGAAGATCCCGCGCACCACGGTGAGCCAGATGATCTTGAGGTCCAGCGACACGGACCAGTTCTCGATGTAGTACAGGTCGTACTCGATGCGCTTCTCGAGCGAGGTGTTGCCGCGCCAGCCGTTCACCTGGGCCCAGCCGGTGATGCCGGCCTTGACCTTGTGGCGCAGCATGTACTGCGGGATACGGTGCTTGAACTGCTCGACGAAGTACGGCCGCTCCGGCCGCGGCCCGACGATCGACATCTCGCCCTTCAGCACGTTGACGAACTGCGGCCATTCGTCGAGGTCGAAGCGGCGCAGCCAGCGGCCGATGGCGGTGGCGCGCGGGTCGTCGTCGTTGGCCCACACCGGGCCGGTGCCGTCCTCGGCGTCGAGCGGCATGGTGCGGAACTTGTAGACCGAGAAGGCGCGGCCGTCGAGGCCCATGCGGGTCTGCTGGTAGAACACCGGACCGGGCGAGCTGCGCTTGATGAGCCAGGAGATGAGCAGCCCGGGGATCGCCATCGCCGCCAGCGCCACGAACGAGATGGCGACGTCGAGCGCCCGCTTGACGACCGCGTTCAGCCCCTGCAGCGGCACGTCGTTGACGTTGATGACCGGGATGCCGTCGAGGTCCTCGAGCCGGGCCCGCAGGGCGATGAACTGCAGCAGGTCGGGCACCACCTTGACGTCGACGCACTCGCGGCTGGCGCCTTCGACCAGGTCGAGCATCTTGACGTGCTCTTCCATCGGCAGGGCGACGTAGAGGTGGTCGATCTGCTCGCGGGCCGAGATCTCCGGCGCCTCGGCCAGCGTGCCGAGCAGCGGCAGGCCGCGGTAGCCGAGGTGGTCGCCGCCGGCGCGGTCGTCGACGAAGCCGACCACGTGATAGCCGAGCTCGCGGTGCTCGAACATCCGGTCGGCGACCATGCGGCCGAGGTCGCCGGCGCCGGCGATGAGCACCCGGCGGAGGCCGAGTCCGGACATCCAGCGCCGTTCGAGGATCTCGCGCACCACCTTGCGGGCCAGGTAGCCGAGCACGATGGTGCAGACGAGGAAGATGCCCCACACCAGCTGCGACACCTCGTAGGTGCCGCGGCTCTTCAGTTCGTCCGGGACGTAGTAGGCCTGGAAGTACAACGTCCCGACCACGCCGATGACCACGGCGAAGATGCTGCCGACCAGGACGTTGAAGAAGTCGTCGATGCGCGAGCGGCCGCGGCGCAGCCGGTAGAGGCCCTGGAGGTGGAAGCCGAGCGGGACGATCACCGCGACGAACGGCAGCACGTTCACGTACTGCGCGAACGGCGGCTGGCCCTTGGTGACGTCGAAGACACCGAGCTCGAAGCGGACGAGATAGGCGATCAGGAACGCGACCACGCCGATCGAGGCGTCGGTCAGCACGTGCAGGACGACGAGCAGTCGGTTGTAGCGTCTTACCATCGAGCGTCGGCTGGCGCGGCCAGCACCTCGTCCACCGCGGATTGGAATTCGGCCCGGAACCGGGCCGCGCCGAACCGCTCGGCGTTGGCGCGGATCCGGCCGGCATCCCAGGCCATGCCCGCGGCCCGGCGCAGCGCCGCCGCCCACGACGTGACGCTGTCGTCGGGCACCAGCAGGCCGGTTTCTCCGTCGATCACTGTTTCGGTCGCTCCGCCTCGTCCCAGCGCCACCACCGGGCGGCCACAGGCCTGGGCCTCGACCGGCACCAGCCCGAAGTCTTCCTCGCCAGGGAGGAGGACCGCGGTCGCGGACCGGTAGTGGGCGCGCACGGCGTCGTCGTCGAGACGGCCGAGCAGCCTGACGCCAGGGGCGCCGGCCGCCAGCGCCTCGAGATGCGCGCGTTCGGGACCGTCGCCGATGATGTCGAGCGGCAGCTCTGCGGCGTGAGCGGCTGCGATGGCCAACTCCAGGCGTTTGTAGGGCACCAAGGCCGACACGATGACGAGGGCGCCGTGCCGGTCCGGGCCACCGGGCGTGAAGGCCTCGGTATCGACCGGCGGATAGACAATCGCCGACTGACGATTATAGTACAGCGCGATCCTCCGCGCAACATATTGAGAAATAGCGAGATAGCGGTTGGGGCGATGGGCCGTGGCGCGGTCCCAGCGGGCCAGCCGGTTCATCACCGGCTTCAGCGCCGCACTGGCCACCCGGCCGACGCGCTCGGGGCCGAAGTAGGCGTCGAACTGATCCCAGGCGTAGCGCATCGGGGTCAGGCAATAGCAGAGGTGGCGGGCCCCGGGTGGCACGATCACCGACTTCGCCACGCAGTGGCTGCAGCTGACCACCAGGTCGAAGCCGGTCAGGTCGAGCCGCTCGATGGCGGCCGGGAACAGCGGCAGGTAATGGCGGTAGGCGCGGGCTACGAAGGGCAGCCGCTGGATGAAGGCGGTGTGGATCCGGTGGGCCTCGATCGCCGGCGAGACGCTGCCCGGTACGTGCACCAGCGTGAAGAGGTCGGCGCCCGGGAAGAGCGCCGCGATCTGTTCGAGGGCCTTCTCGCCGCCGCGCATGCCGGTGAGCCAGTCGTGCACCAGGGCGACGCGCATCAGGCGCGCCCCAGCGCTTCGTGGTACACCGCCAGCGTGCGTTCGGCGGCGTGCCGCCACGAGAACGTCTGCGCCCGCAGCCGGCCGCGTTCGATCAGCGCCTGGCGCAGCGGCTCGTCGGTGACGGCGCGGTGGATGCCGTCGGCAATCGACTGGCTGTCGTACGGATCGACCAGCACGGCCGCGTCGCCGACCACCTCGGGCAGCGACGACAGGTTCGAGGTGACGACCGGCGTCAGGTTGGCCATCGCTTCGAGCGGCGGCAGGCCGAAGCCCTCGTAGAGCGACGGAAAGACGAACGCCCGGGCCAGCCGGTAGAACGCCACCAGCGTCGCCGCCGGCTGGAAGCCGAAGTAGCGGACGTGCTTGTCGAGGCGGTGGCGGTGCACCGACTGGCGGAGGGCCGGGTACTTGGAGATCTCATCGCCGATGAGGACCAGCCGCAGGTCGTCGGGGCCGCCGGCGCGGGCCAGGGCGAAACCTTCGATCAGCCGCTCGAGGTTCTTGTGCGGCTTGATGTTGCCGACGTAGAGCACGAACGGGTGGCCCAGGTCGAAGCGCTGCCGCACACGCTCCAGCGCCTCGGCATCCGGTGGCGTGGCAAATCGCGCGTCGAGGCCGTTGTGGACCACCACCACCTTGTCGGCGCGGACGCCGGTGTAGTGGAGGATGTCGCGCTTGGATGCCTCCGAGACGGTGAGGATGCGCGTCGCCTTGCGGGCGGCCAGCCGGATCATCGCGTGGGCATAGACCCACGCCGCCCGGCTGGGGAGGTACTGCGGAAAGCGCAGGTGGATGCAGTCGTGGATGGTCACCACCGTGGGGCCGGTGATGAGCGGCGGCAGCACGTAGTGCGGCGCGTGGAAGAGATCGGCGTGCGCCCGCCGGCAGGCCAGGGGCAGCCGCAGCTGCTCGCCGAACGAGTACGGCCGCGCCGGTTCGGCGATGCCGCGGACGTTGCGGCCGGTGGCGGCGATCTCGGTCAGATCGCCGGGACGCGCAAACAGCACGTACTCCGTGGCCGGGTCGATCTCCGCCAGCTCGTGCACCAGGTTCCGGATGTAGGTGCCGATGCCGAAGTCGTGGAGCTTGCGCGCGTCGATGGCGATTCGCATTAGTGGCCCGTCCCCGATGAGTCACGCCCGTCTGCCGGGCGGGGCATCCCGCCTCGCTGCGTTGCTCGTCGCTCACATATCGTCCAATATGCTCGCTCCTCTCGCCTTGCGATCCGGGCGCCGCGCTCCGGCATTCGACCGTGACTCATCGGGGACTGACCACTCCGCCGGATTATCGGACATCGACGCCGCGGCGGCGCAGCCACCAGGCCAGCAGCGGCGCCCAGGCCGGATGGTGCTTGCGGTAGAAGGCCAGCTGGCTCTCGCGGCGGCGCTGCTCGGTGGCCGCCGGCGCGGCCGCCCCCGACCGGCCGCGCAGGTGTCGCACGGTCGCCGCCGGCACGAAGATCACCCGCCGGCCGCGCGCCCGGAACGCGGCGCACAGGTCCACGTCCTCGGTGTAGAGGAAGTAGCGCTCGTCGAAGAGCCTGACGGCCTCGAGATCGGCGCGCCACGCCAGCAGACAGGCGCCGCTCACCCAGGCCCGGGCTCCGGGCGTCGTGGTGAGGCGCTCGACCCGGGTCACGGCCCACGGCTCGCCGCGCTCGAGCGCCCGCATCAGCCGGCGTTGCCGGAACTCGCCCCACGGCGAGAGCGGCGGGCCGAACGACAGCTCGGGGCGGCCGCTGGCGTCGACCAGCCGCGGTCCAGCCGCCGCGGCCTCGAGAGTGGCGCGCAAGCCGTCCACCAGCCGATCGATCTGGCCGTCTTCGACCACGGTGTCGGGGTTCAGGAGCAGGACCAGGTCGCCGGTCGTGGCGCGGATGCCGAGGTTGTTGGCGCGGGCGAAGCCCAGGTTGCCACCCGCGTCGATGGCCTGCACGGCGGGGAAGTCGCGCCGCACGGCGTCGAGCGTGCCGTCGGTCGAGGCGTTGTCGACGACGACGACCGTCGTCGGTCGGGACGGTGGATGCACCGCCAGGCTGTGCAGACAGCGCTCGAGGTCCGGCCGCACGTTGTAGCTGACGATGACGATTGCGAGGCTGGGCTCAGGCACCCGCGGCCTCCTCGAGGGCACGCCAGGTGCGGGCGGCGGTGTCGGCCCACCGGTAGCTGGCCAGGAGCGGCGCCGCTGCCGCCAGATACGGCGCTCGCGACGCGGGATCGGCGAGCAGTCGTCCCAGCGCCGCGGCGAGGTCGTCGACCAGCGTCGGGCTGTCGGCGACCCGCACCGCTGCGTCGCCGTAGATCTCACGCGCCACCGGCGTGTCGAGCACCACCGGCACGGCGCCGTGGGCCAGCGCTTCGAGTGGCGTGAAGCCGAAGCCCTCGTATTCCGACAGGAAGGCGAACGCCGACGCCTCGGCGTAGAGCGTGGCCAGGGCGTCATCGTCCACCCAGTGACGCACGCTGACCTGGCCGCCCAGCCCCAGCGCCGCGACCTGGGTGGTGTAGTCCACCCGCGGCACCGTGCGGTTCTCGCCGACGATGTCGAGGTGCGCGTCCGGAAAGCGGGCGGCGACGCGCGCGAACGCGTCGATCAGCACGTCGAGGTGGCGGCGCTGGAACAGCGAGCCGACGTAGAGCACGGCCGGACGCCGCGCGACCGGCGGCGTGGCCATCTCGCGCACACCCAGGTAAACCACCCGCACCCGCGACTCGGGGACGCCGGTGAAGCGGACGATCTCGCGGGCCGAGAACGCCGACGGGGCCAGGACGACGTGGGCGCGCCGCGCCGCCCACGCGGTGATCTGCCGCCGGCGCAGGCCTTCGCGCGCCGTGAACCACTCGGGGTGGGCGAAGTACGAGACGTCGTGCACAGCCAGCGCCACCGGCGCCGGACAGGCGAGCGGCGCGGTGTAGCCCGGCGCGAAGAGCACGTCGGGGCGATCGCGGCCAAGGGCCCGGGCGAACTCCCATTGCTCCCAGCGCGTGCCGCCCGAGCCGGGCACGACGCGCACCGGCCAGCGGTCGTCTGGATCGGGCGGCGGCCGATGGCTGTAGAGCACCAGCTCGTGGCCGCCAGCGGCGGCCGGCTCGCGCCATTCCTGCAGCAGCTCGGCCAGGTACCGGCCGACGCCGGTGGGCCGTCCGGCCAGCTCGCGGGCATCGATGGCGACCCGCATCAGGGGCGCTCCCCGCGCGCGGCGACAGCGGCCCCGTAGGCGTCACGCGTGCGAGCGGCGGTGACTGCCCAGGTGAAGGCCGCGGCCCGGGCCGGCCCGCGGGCCGCCAGCTCGCGGGCCCGATCGTCGTCGAGCAGCGACGTCAGCGCCGCCGCCCACGCCGATGGATCGCCCGGGTCGACCAGCGCGCCGGCATCGCCGACCACCTCGGGCAGCGAGCCGGCCGCGGCCGCCACCACCGGCACGCCGCAGGCCAGCGCTTCGAGGGCCGGCAATCCGAAGCCTTCGTCGATCGACGGCAGCACCAGGACGCGCGCGTCGCGATACAGCCGGCGCCGCGTCGCCTCGTCGACGTAGCCGAGAACCTGCACGTGGCCGGCCAGCGGCGGGGCGGCAGCGCGAACGAGCCACCCGGCGGCGGCGTCGGTGGCCCGGCCGGCGAGCACCAGCGGCGGCACATCCGGCCGCGAGGCCAGGAGCTGTGTGTAGGCGTCGAGCAGCACGCCGAGGTTCTTACGCGGTTCGAGGGTGCCGAGGAACAGCACCGTCGTGCCCGGCGTGATGCCGCGCGCCGCCCGCACTTCGGCCGCCCATGGCGGTGCGCCGAGCGGCGTCGTCGTCACCCGGCTGGCCGGGACACCGAGCTCGCCGGTGACCAGACCGGCGGCGTAGACGGATCCGGCGATGACGTGATCGGCGCGGCGCACATGGTCGCGCACCAGGTCCGGGAAGTCGCGCTGCGCCGGCCCCGACACCTCCGCGCGAGCCTTCAAGAAGTGCAGATCGAACACCGTCACCACCTGCGCGGCCCGCGCCGCCGGCACCAGCAGCGGGGTTGGCGAGTGGACGACGTCGCAGGCGCCAGCCAGGCGTTCGATCGGCGGCCAGCCGGCGCGGTGCCACGCCCAGGTCAACGCGCGCACGGGCACCCGCCGGTCGATTCGGGCAGCACTGGGAATGTCCGCGGCCAGGCCGGCCGGCAGCCGGTCGGCCCACGAACTCGAAAACAGCGTGAGCCGATCGCCGGGGGCCGCCGTGGTCCCCAGGGCGCGCGCCAGCTCGTGCACGTACTCGCCGATGCCGGTGCGGGCCCGGAGCGCCGGGCGGTAGTCCACGATCACGTGCACGCCGGCTGACGGTACCACGACCGGCAGGCGACAACAAGTCCTTGTGGGTCAGTATGTTGACACCGGTTCGTGACGGATGGTACCGTGTCGTGTTCGGCGCGCCCGTGCTCGGGCTGGCCAGAGGGAGCGAAGAGGCGCATGAAGATCGCGGTGGTCGGAACGGGGTATGTAGGGCTGGTCGTCGGCGCCTGTCTGGCCGAGAGCGGCAACGACGTCATCTGCGTGGACAAGGACGCGGCCAAGGTGCGGATGCTGCGCCGCGGCAAGAGCCCGATCTACGAGCCAGGCCTCGAGGAATCTGCTCCGGCGCAACACGGCGGAGGGGCGGCTGACGTTCACGACCGACCTGCCCAAGGCGGTGCGGGCCTCCCAGATCATCTTCATCGCCGTCGGCACGCCGCAGGGCGAAGACGGCTCGGCCGACCTGCAGCACGTGATGGGCGTGGCCCGGGACATCGCCGTGGCGATGAACGGCTACAAGGTCATCGTCGACAAGAGCACGGTGCCGGTCGGCACCGCCGCGAAGGTCCGCGAGGTCATCCGGCGCGAGACGACCCACCCGTTCAGCGTCGTCAGCAACCCCGAGTTCCTGAAGCAGGGCGCCGCCGTCGACGACTTCATGAAGCCCGACCGCGTCGTCATCGGCGCCGAGGACGAACGGGCGGCCGAGCTGATGGTGGCGCTGCACAAGCCGTTCACGCGCACCGGCGCGCCGATCATGGTGATGGACTGCGCCAGCGCCGAGCTGTCGAAGTACGCCGCCAACGCCATGCTGGCGACCAAGATCTCGTTCATGAACGAGATCGCCAACGTCTGCGAGGCCGTTCGGCGCCGACGTCGACCGGGTGCGCCAGGCGATGGGCGCCGACCGGCGCATCGGGCCGTCGTTCCTGTTCCCGGGCGTCGGCTACGGCGGCAGCTGCTTCCCGAAGGACGTCAAGGCGCTCGTCAAGTTCTCGGCCGACAAGAAGTACGACTTCCAGATCCTGAAGGCGGTCGAGGCGGTGAACGAGTCCCAGAAGCGGCTGCTGGTCCGGAAGATCGACGCGCACTTCGGCTCGCTGAAGGGCAAGACCATCGCCGTCTGGGGCCTGGCGTTCAAGCCCAAGACCGACGACATGCGCGAGGCGCCGGCCGTGCCGATCATCGACGGCGCTGCTCGAGAAGGGCGCCAAGGTGCAGGCCTACGATCCGGAGGCGATGACCGTCGCCAAGGGGATCTTCGGCGAAGGGCGTCACGCTCGTCAAGAAGAACTACGACGCGCTGAAGGGCGCCGACGCGCTGGCGGTCGTCACCGAGTGGCAGGAGTTCCGGGAGCCGGACTTCACCGCGATGCGCAAGCTGCTGCAAGAACCCGGTGATCTTCGACGGCCGCAACATCTACCAGCCGGAGCAGATGAAGGCGCTCGGCTTCACCTACTACTCGATCGGGCGGTAGACCCGTCGCGGGTGCTGGTCACCGGCGGGGCCGGCTACATCGGCAGCCACGCGTGCAGGCGCTCGTCGGCGCCGGACACGGCGTGGTGGTGCTCGACGACCTGTCGGCCGGGCATCGCGAAGCGGTGCGCGGCCGTGCCGCTGGTGACGCGCCGGCGTCCACGACACCGCGGCGGTGCGCGCGGCGCTGCGCGACCATCGCATCGACGCGGTGATGCACTTCGCCGCCTGGCTCGACGTCGGCGAGTCGGTGCGCGAGCCGGTCAAGTACTACCGAGAACAACGTCATCGGCACGCTGGCGCGTGCTCGAGGCGATGGTCGCCGAGCGGTGTCGCGCCAGCTGGTGTTCTCGTCGACCTGCGCGTCGTACGGCGAGCCGCGGACGCTGCCGATTCACCGAGACGCATCCGACCGCGCCGATCAACGCCTACGGCGAGTCGAAGCTGGCGATCGAGCGCGCCCTGCCGCACTTCGAGCGCGGCGCACGGGCTGCGGTGGGATCGCGCTGCGCTACTTCAACGCCGCCGGCGCCGACCCGGACGGCGACTCGGCGAGGACCACGACCCGGAGATTCACCTGATCCCGCGGGCCATCGACGCGGCGACGGGCGGACCGGCGCTGCAGGTGTTCGGCGAGGACTATCCGACGCCGGACGGCACCTGCCTGCGCGACTACATCCACGTCATGCGACCTGGCCGAGGCGCACGTGCGAGCCCTCGACGCGCTCGGCCGGCGGCCGGTCCGGCGGCGTCTACAACGTCGGCACCGGACGCCGCAGTCGGTGCGCGAGGTGATCGACGCGGTCGACGCGCGTGGTCGGGCGCACCGGTGCCGTGGCACGCCGCGCCGCGCCGCGCCGGCGATCCGGCGGCGCTCTACGCCTCGAGCGCCCGGGCGCAGGACGAGCTCGGCTGGCGGCCGCGTGATGCGCGACCTCGACGACCATCGTCGCGCACGCCTGGGCGTGGCACGGCCGCCCACCCTGGAGGGTACCGGGCGGCAGTGGCCCAGTGATGGACCCGCTCGCTGCGCCTGCTCCGCTACGCAGCCCCGCACCGGCTGGTCATCGCCGGCGCGTGTCGCCGGCCATGGTGGTGTACGGCGCGGCGTCGGCGGCGCTGGCCTAGCTCATCAAGCCGATCCTCGACGACGTGCTGCCGGCGCAGCGAGTCGCTGGCCTTCGTCGGCACGCGGCGATCGTCGGTCGTCTACTTCGTCAAGGGCGTCGGCGCGTATCTTCTCCAGCTACCTGATGGACGACGTCGGCCAGCGGGTCGTCATGGACGCTGCGCAACCGATCTGTTCCGCGCACATGCTCGGTCAGTCGGCGGCGTTCTTCGCGCGGCGCACCACCGGGCAGCTGCTGTCGCGCATCAACAACGACGTCGGCCAGGTGCAGCGGCGGTCTCCGAGACGGTCGGCGACCTGGCGCGCGAGTCGCTCGCGCTCGTCGGCTACGCCGGCGCTGCTGTTCTACTATCGACGCCGGGCTGGCGCTGGTGTGCCTGACGGCGGCGCCGCTGGTCGTCTATCCGCTGGTGCGGCTCGGGCAGCGCGTGCGGACGCGTGACGCGGCGCAGCCAGGAGGCGCTCGAGCAGATGTCGCACGTCGCCGCCGAGGCGTTCGCCGGCCATCGCATCGTCAAGGCGTTCGGTGCCGAAGCGGCGCGAGGCGGCGAAGTTCCGCGCGCGCCGGCGACCAGCTCTATCGCACCAACATGAAGGTCACCGCGCGTGCTGTCGCTGCTGCCGCCGCTGATGGAGCTGCTCGGCGGCGTCGCCATCGCCGGCGCGCTGTGGTACGGCAGCCGGCGAGATCGCCGCCGGGCCGGCTGACCGCCGGGCGAGTTCACGTCGTTCCTCGCGGCGCTGCTGCTGATGTACGGGCCGGCCAAGAAGCTGAGCCGCGTGAACGCCAACCTGCAGCAGGCGATCGCCGCCGTCGGAGCGCATCTTCGAGCTGCTCGACACCCACACCGAGGTGGCCGAGCGGCCGGACGCGCATGCGCGCTGCCGCCGTTCACGCGGCGCCATCGAGTTCCGCGACGTCGTCGTTCGGCTACGACGACGGCCACGGCCGCGGATGCTGCGCGGCGTGTCGTTCACCGTGCCGGCCGGCCAGATGGTCGCCATCGTCGGCCGCAGCGGCGCCGGCAAGACGACGCTCGTCAACCTGCTGCCGCGGTTCTACGACGTCACGAGCGGCGCGCATCTCGATCGACGGCCGCGACATCCGCGACGTCACGCTCGCGTCGCTGCGCCGCCAGATCGGCATCGTCACGCAGGAGACCGTGCTGTTCGACGACACCATCGCGACCAACATCGCCTACGGCATGCCCGACGCCAGCCGCCGAGCAGATCGAGGCCGCGGCCCGCGCCGCCCACGCGCACGACTTCATCGCAGGCGCTGCCGCACGGCTACGAGACGATCGATCGGCGAGCGCGGCCAGCGGCTGTCGGGCGGCCAGCGCCAGCGGCTGGCGATCGCGCGCGCGCTGCTGAAGAACGCGCCGATCCTGATCCTCGACGAGGCGACCTCGGCGCTCGACTCCGAGTCCGAGCGGCTGGTGCAGGACGCGCTGGCGACGCTGATGCTGAACCGCACGTCGTTCGTCATCGCGCACCGGCTGTCGACGGTCCGGCGCGCCGACGCGATCATCGTGCTCGAGCGCGGCCGGATCGTCGAGATCGGCCGCCACGACGAGCTGCTGGCGCGGCCGCAGGGGCTCTACGCCCGGCTGCACCGGCTGCAGTTCCTCGACACCCGGCGGCCGGAGCGCGCCGGCGTGGTCCAGAGCTGATCGCCGGCACGGGAGGAGCACCGCCGCATGATCAAGAGCATGACCGGGTTCGCGTCAGCGCCTCGCACGACGACGAGCGCGGCGCCATCGGCGTGACGCATCCGCGCGGTCAACCATCGGTTCCTCGACCTGCAGCTGCGGCTGCCGCCGGCGCTCGCCGACGCTCGAGCCGCGGCGTGCGCGCGCTGCGTGCAGAAGCGCGTGGCGCGCGGCCGGGTCGAGCTGCAGCGTGTCGCTGCAGACTGCGGCAGGCCCGGCGCCGAGGTCGAGCTCAACGAGGCGTTCGCGCGCGCGCTCGACGGCCGCGCTCGAGCAGGCGCGCGCGACGCGGACTGGTCACCGGCGCGCTGACGCCGGGCGACCTGCTGCGGCTGCCGCAGGCGCTGTCGATCCGCGAGCGGCCGGCCGGAGAGGACGGCGGCGCAGTGTGGGCCGCGGCGGCCGAGGCGGTGCTGGCGCGGGCCATCGACGCAGCTCGACGAGATGCGCGCGCGCGAAGGCGCGCATCTGCGCGCCGACCTCGACGTCGCGCAAGGCGGCTGCTCGGCGGGCTCGATCGAGCGCGATTGCCGGCGCCGCCGACGACGGCCGCGCCGCAGATCGAGGCGCGGCTGCTCGAGCGGGCCCGCGAGCTGAGCGCGTCGCTGCCGATCGATCAGGCGGCGCTGGCGCAGGAGATGGTGCGGGTCGCGCAGCGCTCGGACATCAGCGAAGAGGTCACGCGCTTCCGCGGCCACCTGGCGCACTGGGACGCGCTGGCCGACAGCGCCGAGCCGTGCGGCCGCAAGCTCGACTTCCTGCTGCAGGAGATGAACCGCGAGGTCAACACCATCGGCTCGAAGGCCGACGGCCTGCGGGTCTCGGAGCTCATCATCGCAGGCCAAGGCCGAGCTCGAGAAGATGCGCGAGCAGGTTCAGAATGTCGAGTAGCGGCGCGGCCTGCTGTTCATCGTCTCGGCGCCGTCGGGCACCGGCAAGACGACGCTCGTCGAGCGGCTCGTGCAGATCCTGCCGAACCTGCGGATGTCGCGCTCGTACACGTCGCGGCCGGCGCGCGCCGGCGAGCGCGACGGCGTCGACTATAATTTCGTCAGCCGCGACCGAGTTCGAGGCGATGATCGCCGCGCGGCGAGTTCCTCGAGTGGGCCGACGTCTTCGGCAACCTCTACGGCACCGCGCGCCGCCGACACCGAGCGCCTGCTCGGCGACGGCCAGGACGTCGTGCTGGTGATCGACGTGCAGGGCGCCCGGCAGGTGCGGCAGCGCGGCGCCGACCACACCGCGATCTTCGTGCTGCCGCCGTCGTTCGAGGTGCTCGAGCGGCGGCTGCGCGGCCGCAGCAAGGACAGCGAAGAGGCGATGCAGCGCCGGCTCGACGACCGCCCGGGCCGAAGTCGCGCGCTACCGGCGAGTACGACTACGTCGTGGTCAACGACGAGCTCGAGTCGACCGTGGTGCGGCTGCAGGAGATCATCGCCGCCGAGCGGTCGCGCATGCACCGGATGGGCCGCGTCGCCGAAGCGATCGTCCGCACGTTCTTCAGCTCGGACGGCTAGGACAGGCACATGGCACTCATCGCACTCGGCGTCACCGGCGGCATCGGCGCCTACAAGGCGGTCGAGGTCGCGCGCGGGCTGCAGAAGCACGGGCACGACGTCGTCGCCGTGATGACCCGCAGCGCCCGGCGGTTCGTCGGCGCGCTGACCTTCGAGGCGATCACCCGCCGCGCGGTGATCACCGAGCCAGTGGACGCCGGGCGCGAACGCCGACATCGAGCACATCGCCCTCGCGTCCGACCATCGACCTGCTGCTGGTCGCGCCGGCCACGGCCAACATGATCGGCAAGTTCGCCAACGGCCTCGCCGACGACTTCCTGTCGTCGCTGTACCTGGCGACGACGGCGCCGGTGCTGCTGGCGCCGGCGATGAACACGCACATGCTCGAGCATCCCGGCGGTGCAGGCGAACCTCGAGACGCTGACGGCGCGCGGCGTGCGGTTCGTCGATCCCGGCGACGGGTATCTGGCCTGCGGCTGGATCGGCAAGGGCCGGCTCGCCGAGCCCGACGACGTCGTCGCCGCGGCCGAGCCGGCTGCTCGGCGGACGCCGCGACGCTGGCCGGGCGGCGCGGTGCTGGTGACGGCCGGCCCGACCTTCGAAGACATCGATCCGGTGCGCTTCGTCGGCAACCGGTCGAGCGGCCGCATGGGCTTCGCCCTGGCCGCCGAAGCGGCGCGCCGCGGCGCCGCCGTGATCCTCGTGACCGGCCCGACGCACCTCGAGCCGCCGGCCGGCGTCGAGCGTCGTGCGGGTGCGCAGCGCCGCCGAGATGCACGCGGCGGTGATGGCGCGCGCGACCGGCGGCCGGATGTGGTGATCATGGCGGCCGCCGTGGCCGACTACACGCCGGCAGACCGTCGCCGACAGAAGATCGCCAAGAAGCGACGGCGCGCTGACGCTGACGCTCGATGCGCACGCCCGACATCCTCGCCGAGCTCGGCCGGCTGCCGTCGCGCGCGCACGGGCCGGCCGGTGCTCGTCGGCTTCGCCGCCGAGACCCACGACGTGCGTCGCGCACGCCGACGGCAAGCGCGCGCGCAAGGGCGTCGACCTCATCGTCGCCAACGACGTGTCGCGCAGCCGACGCCGGGTTCGAGGTCGACACCAACGCGGTCACGCTTCGTCGGCGACGGCGGGCGTCGAGACGCTGCCGCTGCAGTCGAAGGCGGCGGTGGCCGCCGCGCATCCTCGACCGCGTCGAGCGGCTGCTCGGCGTCGCGCCCGGTGCCGGAGCGCCGCGATGAGCCGAGAGGACCTGCGCGCGCCACGTCGACTATTTCCGTGAACTCGGCGTGGACGGCGTGAGCCGCAGCCCCGAGTGGCGCACCCGCGCCGCGGCGGCGTCTGCGCCGGCGGCGCCGAGGCGGCCGTCATCGCGGCGACAGCCGGCACTGACCCGGCTGGCGCCGCTGGCCTCGGCGGCGGAGTCGCTGGCGGCGCTCGCGGTCGACATCGGCCCGGACTGCACGCGCTGCAAGCTGCACACGCTCGGCCGCCAGCAGATCGTGTTCGGCGTCGGCAACCCGACGGCGCGCGCTGATGTTCGTCGGCGAGGCGCCGGGCGAGGACGAAGACATGCAGGGCGAGCCGTTCGTCGGCCGGGCCGGGCAGCTGCTGACCAAGATCATCGAGGCGATCGGGCTGACGCGCGAGCAGGTCTACATCGCCAACGTCATCAAGTGCCGGCCGCCGGGCAACCGCAATCCCGAGCCCGACGAAGTGGCGACGTGCGAGCCGTTCCTGTTCCGGCAGATCGACGCGATCAAGCCGAAGGTGATCGTGGCGCTCGGCAAGTTCGCGGCGCAGTCGCTGCTGCGCAGCACCGAGCCGATCACGCAAGCTGCGCGGCCGGCGTGTTCGAGTACCGCGGCGCCATGCTGATCCCGACGTTCCACCCGGCGTACCTGCTGCGCAATCCCTCGGCCAAGCGCGAGGTCTGGGAGGACATGAAGAAGGTCCGCGCCATGCTGCAGGCGAGGCGTAGGCGCAGTGTGCATCGCGGTTCGTGTCCGGTCGCGGTGCCGGTGCCCGCGCTCGACCTGCTGACCTATCGCGTGCCGGAGGCGATGGCCGTGCCGGTGCCCGGCGCGCGCGTCGTCGTGCCGCTCGGCGCGCGTCGCGTCACCGGCATCGTCGTCGACGCGGCGGTCGGCTGCGCCCGACAGCCGGTTCACGGTGCGCGACGTCGCGGCGGTGCGCGACGACCAGCGCCGTTCGTGCCGCCGAGTCTGTGACGCTGGCGCGCTGGGTGGCCGACTACTACCTGGCCGGGCCCGGCGACGTGCTGGCGACGGCGCTGCCGCCGCGGGTGCTCACCGGCGACGAGCGGACGTTCCGCCGCCGCCGCGTCGCGGCGCTCACCGCCGCCGGCGTCCATGCCGCCGAGCAGGCGCGCATCGGGCCGCGCTGCGCACCACCCGGCGACGACGGCGCCGACGCCCTGCGTCTTGGCCGCCGCCAGCGCGAGGCGCTGATCCTGCTGGCCGGCGTCGCCGGCAGGACTGGCCGATGGCGGCGCTCGCCGAGCGCGGCATCACCGCGGCGACGGTCGCGCGGCTCGTGCAGACGCGGGCTCGTCGTGGTGCGCCACGAAGCGGTCGATCGCGATCCGTTCGAGCGCGCATTCGCTGTCGCCGCCGGCGTCGCGCGTGACCGACGCTCACCGACGAGCAGCACGCGGCGCTCGACGTGCTGATGCCGCTGGCCGACGCGGGCGCCTTCCACGCGGCGCTCGTTCACGGCGTGACCGGCAGCGGCAAGACCGAGATCTACCTGCGCCTGGCCGATCACGTGCGCCGGCAGGGCCGCCAGGCGCTGGTGCTGGTGCCCGAGATCGCGCTGACGCCGGCGGTGGCCGGCCGCGTCCGCGCCCGCTTCGGCGACCGCGTGGCCATCCAGCACAGCGGCCTGTCCGACGGCGAGCGCCACGACCAGTGGCACCGCATCCGCGGCGGCGACGTCGACGTCGTGGTCGGCACGCGGTCGGCGGTGTTCGCGCCGCTCGACCGGCTCGGGCTCGATCATCGTCGACGAGGAGCACGACACCTCGTACAAGCAGGACGAGACGCCGCGCTATCACGGCCGCGACGTGGCGGTGATGCGGGCGCACCAGGCCGGCGCGCTGGTCGTGCTCGGCTCGGCGACGCCGTCGCTCGAGACCTTCCACAACGCGCAGCGCGGCCGCTACACCGCTGGTGACGCTCGCGCGGCGGGTCGCCGACCGGCCGCTGGCCGCGGTCCGCGTCGTCAACATGCGCGAGGAGTGGGCCGAGGCCGGCGAGGACGTGATCATCGAGCCGGCCGCTGGCGACGGCGCTGGCGGCGCGGCTCGCCGCCGGCGAGCAGAGCCTGGTGCTGCTCAACCGGCGCGGCGTGGCCACGGCGGTGCTCTGCCGGCAGTGCGGTCGACGGTCGAGTGTCCGAACTGCAGTGTGTCGCTGACCGTGCACGGCAGCGGGCCACGGGCCCGCGCCCGCTGCCACTACTGCAACTTCGCGCAGCCGGTGCCGACGGCGTGTCCGCAGTGCGCGGCGCCGTATCTCGAGCACGTCGGCTTCGGCACCGAGCGGGTCGAAGCAGGATCTGCGCGCCCGGCTGCCCGGCGCCCGGCTCGGCCGCGTCGATCGCGACACCGTGCGGCGGCGCGGCAGCCTGACGGCGCTGCTGGCGCGGTTCGCCCGGCGCGAGCTCGACGTGCTGGTCGGCACGCAGATGATCGCCAAAGGCCACGACTTCCCGCACGTGACGCTGGTCGGCGTGGTCTCGGCCGACGTCGGGCTCGGCCTGGCCGACTTCCGCGCCGCCGAGCGCACGTTCCAGCTGCTCACGCAGGTGGCCGGCCGCGCCGGTCGCGGCGAGACGCCCGGCGAGGCGATCGTCCAGACGCTGTTCCCGAGCACTACGCCGTGCGCTGCGGCAGTGCCCAGGACTACGACGCGTTCGTGGCCAAGGAACTCGACTACCGGACGGCGCTGCGCTACCCGCCGATCACGGCGATGGTGAACGTCGTCGTGCGCGGCGCGACCGCCGACGAGGCGATGCGCGGGGCGGGGCAGCTGGCGCGGGTCGCCGGCCAGTCGGTGCGCGGATCGGGCGCCGTCGTGCTCGGTCCGGCGCCAGCGCCGCTGGCCAGGCTGCGCGGCGAGCATCGCGCCCAGTTCTTCCTGAAGGGCGGACACCGCGGCCGGCTGCGCGAGGCGATGCGCGCCGCGCTCGCCGCGCATCCGTCGCTGGCCCGGCGCACGTCGGTGGACGTCGATCCGGTGAGCATGCTGTAGGGCAGGGACAGCAGGGAACAGGGAACAGGGAACAGGGAACAGGGAACAGGGACGCAGACGATGCTCGGCCGGTGCTCGTCGTAAGTAACAGCGCGTCAGTTCCGTCGCAGGTTCTTACCTGTTCCCTGTTCCCTGTTCCTGGTCCCTGGTCCCTGGTCCCTGTTCCTTGCCCTCGAGCGACCGCACTGTGGTCGCTCGGCTCCATGAGCTCCATGGGCTCGATCGGCCGTGGTGTGAACGACAGCACGAGGACCAGCGCCGCCGCCACGGCCAGTGCCAGGCGCGTGCGGCCGAGCGGCTGCGCGTCGTCGCCGGTCGGCGGATGGCCGACGCCCTGCATCGCCGTCATCACCAGCAGCATCACCGTCCATGCCGCCCAGCTGAGCGATCCGTAGGCGAGCGCCAGCGTGGCAGCGATCGTCGCCATCGACAGCCAGCGGGCGCGGCTGCCGAAGAGCGCGTAGGTGATGTGGCCGCCATCGAGCTGGCCGAACGGAAACAGATTGAGCGCGGTGGCCAGCAGGCCGAACCACGCCGCCAGCCCCATCGGGTGGACGTTCAGCGCCTGGTCGTCGGGGATCGCGCCCCAGACCACGCGCTCGACCAGCTGGAAGAGCAGCGGGTCGCCCAGCACCAGCCCACCGCCATCGGCCGGAAGCGGCACCACCTTCGACGCGGCGACCCCGGCGATGAGCAGCGGCACGGCGACGACGAAGCCGGCGAGCGGCCCGGCCACCGCGATGTCGAACAGCGCGCGGGCGTGAGGAATGGGCTCGCGCAAGCGGATGAACGCGCCGAGCGTGCCGGTGAGCGGCAGTGGCGCCGGCAGGAACCACGGCAGCGTCGCGTCGACGTCGTAGTAGCGGCAGGCCAGATAGTGCCCGAGTTCGTGCGATCCGAGGATGGCCAGCACCGGCAGGCTGAAGATGAGCCCGCCGAGCCAGAACGCCAGCGACCCGGTGTCGATGGCCGGCGCGTCCGACCCGGACCCGAACGCGGCCCAGTGCATGGCGCCGACGAACGTGGTCGAGAGCAGCGTGAGCAGCAGCGCGGCGAGGTGGCCGAGGATCGGGTCGCGCCACCGCTCGGGCGGTGGGGCAGTCGAAGCGATCTCCTCGGAGGGCGCGGCGCCGGTGTCCATCAGCTTCGGCCGGGACGACCGCGCTAGCCGATGTTCTGGAGGTCTTTGCCGGGCTTGAAGCGAATCGTCCGCCCGGGCGGGATGCGCACCTCGCGCCCGGTGCGCGGATTGCGGCCGATCCCACGCTTGCGGGGCTTCACCTGGAAGACGCCAAACCCCCGCAGCTCAATGCGTTCGCCGCGCTGCATCGAGATCCGCATGGCGTCGAACACCGCATCGACGGCGAGCTCGGCCTTCACTTTCGTGATCTCGGCGAGGCGCGACACCTCGTTGACGATGTCGACCTTGATCATCGGCGCCGGACCCGGATCCTCGGAACACGGTAACTAGCATAAATAGAACGACTTACGCTGTCAACGCCGATGGTGCGGGGGCGCCGGCGGCCGAGCTGCGCCGGGTTGCGCCACGGTGGGCATATACACTGAGGGCGCTGTGCGACGTTCCCTTCCCACCGTCGTGCTGGTTGGCCGGCCCAACGTGGGTAAGTCCACGCTGTTCAACCGGATGACCGGTACTCGCCGGGCGATCGTCACGCCGATCCCGGGCACCACCCGGGATTTCCTGGCTCATCCGGTGCCGGTGGCCGACGGCGGCTTCATGCTGACCGACACCGGCGGCATGTTCGGCGAGAGCACGGACCCGCTGCACGAGCTGGTGGTCGATGCCGGGCGCCGGGCCCTCGTGACCGCCGACCTCATCGTCTTCGTGGTCGACGGGCGCGAAGGGCTGGTCGCCGGCGACGAGGAGATTGCCAGGACGGTGCGCGGCACCGGCCGCCCGGTGCTGCTGGCGATCAACAAGACCGACGACAAGCGATCGGTGTCGGGCGCGCTCGACCTGTACCGGCTCGGGTTCGATCCGGTGATCGAGATGAGCGCCGAGCACGGCCGCGGGGTCGGCGACCTGATGGACGAGATCGGCCGGCGGCTGCCGCGCCAGCCGGACAGCGCGACCGCGGCGTCGACCGAGGAAGAAGAGCGGCACGGCGACCATGCGCCGGCGGAACTCGCCGTGGCGATCGTCGGCCGTCCCAACGCCGGCAAGTCGTCGCTGGTCAACCGCCTGCTGCGCGAAGACCGGATGATCGTCTCGGAGACGCCCGGCACGACCCGCGATCCGGTCGACAGCGTGCTGGCGTGGCATCGCAAGAAGGTGCGGATTGTCGACACCGCCGGCATCCGAAAGGCCGGCCGCGTCGCCCGCGGCGGCGCCGTGGAGACGCTCAGCGTGCTGCTGGCGAAGCGCTCGATCGCGCAGGCCGATGTGGTCGTCGTGGTCATCGACGCTGTGGCCGGCGTCACCGATCAGGACGCGGCGATTGCCGGCGAAGCCGTGGACGCCGGCCGCGGCGTGGTCGTCGCGGTGAACAAGTGGGACCTGGTCGAGGACCGCGGCCCCGACGGCGCGCGGGCCATCGACGACGAGAATCCGCCGCCGCCTGCCGTTCCTCGACTTCGCGCCCATTCTCCACATCTCGGCCCGCACCGGGGCCAAGACGCCGCGGTTGCTCGAGGTGATCGATCGGGTGGCGCTCGAACGCCGCCGCCGGGTGCCGACGCCCGAGCTGAACCGCTTCATCGCCGCCGCCACCGCGGCCCATCCACCGGTGGCCGAGGGCCGGCGGTCGGTCCGGGTGCTGTTCGCCGCCCAGACCGGCGTCGCCCCGCCGACCTTCGTGATGTTCACGAACGTCGCGGCCACGCTGCACTTCTCCTACCTCCGCTATCTCACCAACCAGCTGCGCGAGAAGTACGGCTTCGCCGGCTCGCCGATCCGCCTGCACGTGCGCCGCCGCGCCCGAACGGCCCGGAAAGACGCCTCCGGCCGCTCGTGACCGGACCCGAGATCAGCGTGCTATACTCCGATTTTCCGCGGGTCGCGCCGGTAGCGCGGCGCGCGGACGCCACGTGTATGGTCGCTCCGAAACTCGAGCGCCTCAAGGCCGCGGACGTCTGTCAGATCGCCCAGGTGCAGCCGTATGTACTGCGCAGCTGGGAGGCAGAGTTCCCGGACCTTGGCCAGCCGACCAACGGCGGGCCGCGAATCTACGGGCGCGCCGATGTCGAGCGCGTGCTGCGGATTCGCGAACTCGTCTACGTCGAAGGCCTCACGCTGGCGGGCGCGCGGCGCCGGATCGAGGAATCGGCGCCGGACTCGACCGCGTCAGCGGTGGACGACTACGTGATGGTCGACGCGCAGACGCGGACGCGGATTCAGAACGTGCGGCAGGGGCTGCAGAGCGTGCTCGACCTGTTGAGCCGTCCGAACGCCGCGCCGTTCGAACTGGTCGCCGCGGCGGCGCCTGACACCGCGGGGCGCGCCGCGAAGGGCGCGCGAAAGGCAAAGCGTACGGCGTGATGGCAGTTCGACAGACGGGATGTAGCGTAGCCTGGTAGCGCGCCTGCTTGGGGTGCAGGAGGTCCCGGGTTCGAATCCCGGCATCCCGACCAACCCTTCATTTCCTTCCGCCGCCGGTCCCGACGGGCCCGCAACTTCCTGCGTATGAACAAGAACGGCATCCTCGCGGTCGTCGTGGTCGTGGCGGCGGTGATTCTGATCGGCCTGTGGGTCGTGCGCACCGGCCAGCAGCGCGCCGGTGCCCGGCAGTTCGACTGTGCAGCGGCGCCGGCGGCGCCGGGACCGCTGCAGTCGCAGAAGGCGGCCGCGGATCTGGTGCGCCTCACCTGGGCCGCACCGACCTCCGGCGAGCGGCCGACGACGTTCATCCTCGAAGCCGGCACCGGCGAGGGCAAGAACGACATCGGCACGTTCGTCGCCGCCGGGTCGGCGACGTCGATGGACCGCCAGGCGCCGCCGGGGCAGTACTTCGTGCGGCTCTTCGCCCGCAACGCCTGCGGCACCAGCCCGGCCTCGAACGAGCTCGTCATCACCATGCCGTAGGGACGCCGATGGCGGCCTGGCCAGAGCGATGACCGTGCGCTCCGCCGCGTCGCCGGGCCCATGGCGGAGTGTCGCCGCGGCCGCCGCCACGGCTGGTGCGCTGTCGCAGACGCCGGCCTCGTTCGCCGAAGCGATCTACGCCACCATCGCGTATCCCTGGATCCAGCGCGCGCTCACCAGCGCGTCGAACCTGGTGCCGTTTGCGATCTTCGACGTCGTCTGCGTCGGACTGGTGGCCGTGACCGTGCGCATCTGGTGGCGCGCAGTTCTGGCGCGCCGGCCGACCCGGTCGTGGCGGCCGCTCGTCGCCGCGCTGGCCCGCACCCTGCTCGTCGCCGGTCTCGCCGTGGTGTGGTTCCAGCTGGCCTGGGGGCTCAACTACGCCCGACCTCCGGTGGATGTCCGACTGGCGCTGCCGCCCGAGGCGCCGAGCGCCGCCGAGGTCGCGGCGCTGTTGACGCGTGCCGTCGCCAGCGCCAACGCCGACCACGGCGCAGCACACGCGGCGGGCTTTCCCGGCCGGCGCGACGTGCCGGCGACGCTCGTCGCGGCGCTGCACGACGTGGAACGGGCCGACGGTCGCGCGTATCCGACCATTGCCGGCCGCCCGAAGGCGACGCTCCTCGCGCCGTACTTCCGCATGGCCGGCGTCGACGGCCTGACCGCGCCGGCGCTGCTCGAGACGCTGCTCAATCCCGACCTCACCGGCCCCGAGCGGCCGTTCGTGCTGGCGCACGAGTGGGCGCACCTCGCCGGCTACGCGCCCGAGGCCGACGCCAACTTCGCCGCCTTCCGCGCCGTCATGCGGGGCGGCGCCGCCGCGCGCTACAGCGGCTGGCTGTTCCTGCTCGGTGAGGCCGCGCGTCAGGTGCCGCGCGCGGCGGGGCGCGAGGCTCTGGCCGCGCTGGCCGGCGGTCCCCGAGAGGACCTGGCGGCGATCGAGCGGCGGGCGGCGACGCAGGTGGACGTCGTGCAGCGGCTCGGCTGGCGCGTCTACGACGGCTATCTGCGCTCGCAGGGCGTCGCCGAAGGCGTGCGCAGTTACTCGCGGGTCATCGAATTGCTGGTGCGCTTCGAGCGCGCCGGCCGTTCGTCCCCGCTTCCATCCCAGCCATGAACCCATGACGAACCAAACGCCGCGCCACGACGTCTCTCCGGTGTCGCCCGTTCCCAGGAGCCCTGCCATGACCGTTCGAACCGTCGTCCTCGCGTCTGCGCTCGCCGTGCTCGCCGCCGCGTCGACGGGCGCGCAGCCGGCGCCGGGCCCGCCGCCCTTCACGGTGCCGTACGAGTACTTCACCCTGCCGAACGGGCTGAAGGTGGTGGTCAGCCCCGATCGCACCGCGCCGGTGGTGCTGGTCGAGGTCATGTACAACATCGGCTTCCGAATCGAGCCGAAGGGCCGCACCGGCTTCGCCCATCTGTTCGAGCACATGATGTTCCAGGGCTCGGCGTCGCTGAAGAAGCTCGAGCACATCCAGCTACGTGTCGCGGGCCGGCGGCGTTCTCAACGGCTCGACGCGGTTCGACTACACCAACTACTTCCAGGTGGTGCCGTCCAACGCGCTCGAGCTCACGCTGTGGCTCGAGGCCGACCGGATGCGCGTCGCTCGACCTGAGCCCCGAGAACCTGAAGAACCAGCAGAACGTGGTCAGCGAGGAAGTGCGGGTCAACGTGCTCAACCAGCCGCATGGCGGCTTCGAGTGGCTCGACCTGTGGGAGCAGGCCAACACCAACTGGCACAACGCCCACAACTTCTACGGCGACCTGCGTGAGCTCGAGGCGGCCACGCTCGACGACGTGCGGGCGTTCTTCCAGACCTACTACGCGCCCAACAACGCCGTGCTCGTCGTCGTCGGCGACACCACCGCGGCCGAAGTGCGGGCGCTGGCCGAGAAGCACTTCGGCGGCATCCCACGCGGCACCGCCGGCGCCGCCGGCCGACGTCAGCGAGCCGCCGCAGACGCGCCGAGAAGCGCGCGACGCGCGACGACAAGCTGGCGCGCACGCCGGCGCTGGCCATGGCCTGGCACCTGCCGCCGCGGATGTCGAAGGACTTCTTCGCGCTGGCGGTGCTCGATCCGCTCATCGTCGGCGACCAGAGCGCGCGGCTCCATCAGAAGCTGGTGCGCGAGACGCGCCAGGCCACGTCGGTGGCCGGCGCGTTCAACCTGCTCGGCACCAACTGGGACATGAAGGGGCCGATGCTCTTCACCGTGCGGGTCGACTACCGGCCCGACACGACCGCCGACCAGGTGCATCGCGACCGTGGACGAGGTGCTGGCCGAGGTGCGCAGCCAGGGCATCACCGCCGCCGAACTGGCCAGCGCCAAGACGCGCATTGCGCTCGGCGTTCCTCGAAGACCTCGAAGGCGGCGGACTGCCGCGCTTCGGCCGCGCCAACCTGCTCGGCGGCGTTCGCGCTGTTCGACGACGACCCGGGGCGCGTCAACACCATTCTCGCCTCGCTCGACGCGGTGACGCTCGACGACGTGAAGGCGGCGGCCGGCCGGTGGTTCGTGCCGGCCAACCGCACCACCCTCGACAGCCGGCCGGCGGCGGCGCCGTCGGCGCCGGGAGGTGCGCGATGATTCGCACGCTGCTGCGGACCGTGCTCGTGCCGACGGCGCTCGCGCTCGGCGCCGCGGCGTCGGCCGGCGGCGCAAACCGCGGCGCCGCCGCGTCCAGCGGTCGGACCCGAACGCGCGTTCGCGCCGCCGCCGCGCGTGGAGCGGACGCTCGCCAACGGCCTCAAGGTGGTCGTGGCCCGCTTCGCCACGGTGCCGAAGGTGTCGGTGTCGCTCACCGTTGCGGTCGGGCCTCGCCGCCGATCCCGCCGACAAGAGCCGGGCTGGCGCAGTTCGTCGCCGACGCCGCGCAGGAAGGCACGACCACGCGTGCCAGCCGCGCAGCTGCGCGACGAGGTCTTCGCCATGGGCGCGTCGCTCGGCGCCGCGGTCGGACAGGACGCGACGACGTTCACGATGCGCGGCCTGGCCGAGACGCTGCCGCAGATGCTCGGCTGTGCTCACCGACGTCGTGCGCCGCCCGACCTTTCCCGAGGCCGAAGTGCAGCTGCTCATCGCCAACGCCGCGCAGCGCGCGCAGGCGCAGCTGGCGTCGGCGTCGTTCGTGTCGAACCGCCAGTTCCGCACCGCGCTGTTCGGCGACACATCCCTACAGCCGCATCGGCGCCACCGCCGAGTCGGTGACGGCGATCGACCGCGCCGCGATCGTCGCGCTATCACGCGGCGCACTACCGGCCGAACAACGCGTTCCTGGTCGTCAGCGGCGACGTCGACGCCGACGCCGGTGCTGCCGGCCGTCGAGCGGGCCTTCGGCGACTGGGCCCGCGGCGAGGTCGCCGCGGCCGGCCTATCCGGCGCCGCCGGCGCTGACGGGCCGCCGGCTGGTGTTCGTGCATCGCCCCGGCAGCGTGCAGTCGTCGATCTCGGTCGGCAACGTCACGGTCAAGCGCGACGACCCGCGCTGGTTCATGCTGCAGCTGGCCAACCAGATCTACGGCGGCGCCTTCGATTCGCGGCTGGTGCGCAACATCCGCGAGGAGAAGGGCTACACCTACTCGCCGCAGTCGCAGTTCGCGGCGTTCGGCGACACCGGCGTCTACCGCGCGGTCGCCGACGTGCGCAACGACGTCACCGGCGCGACGCTCAAGGAGATCTACGCCGAGATGGACGGCCTGCGGACGACGCCGCCGGCCACGCCGGAGCTGGACGGCGCCAAGGCTTACGCGCGCGGCCTGTTCGTGATTCAGAACGCCACGCAGAGCGGGCTGGCCGCGACGCTGAACACGGTCAACACCTTCGGGCTGCCGGCCGACTACCCCGAGACGTTCCAGGCGCGGATGACCGCGCTGGCGCCGGAAGCCGTGGTCACCGGTGCCCGCATGCTGCTCGGCTCGGCCGACTCACTGGTCGTGGTGGTCGGCGACTACACCAAGGTGAAGGACCAGCTCACCGCGTTCGCCAACGTCGAACTCGTCGACCTGTCGGGCAAGCCGATCCCCGCACCACAATAGAGGCGTGCCGCGCCCGACGCTCTGCCTCGCCGTCGACCGCGAGGCCCCCGATCCGGGGACCGTCGCGCAGGCCGCGGCCATCATCCGTCGCGGCGGGTTGGTCGCGTTTCCGACCGAGACGGTCTACGGCCTCGGCGCCGCCGCGCTCGACGCCACCGCCGTCGCCGGCATCTTCGCGGCCAAGGGACGTCCGTCGACCGACCCGGTGATCGTCCATCTGGCCAGCATCGACGACCTGCCGCACGTGGCCGCGTCGGTGCCGCCGGTGGCCACGCGACTGGCCCGGGCGTTCTGGCCCGGGCCGCTGACGATCATCGTGCCGAAGGGCGAGGCAGGTACCGGCGGCCGTCACCGCCGGCCTCGCCACCGTCGCCGTGCGCGTGCCAGCGCATCCGGTGGCGCTGGCGCTGCTGCGCGCCGCCGGTGTGCCGATTGCGGCCCCGAGCGCCAATCGGTTCTCGCGGCCGAGCCCGACCGCCGCCGCGCACGTGCTGGCCGACCTCGGCGGGGCGATTGACGTCGTGCTCGACGCCGGAGCATCCGACGTCGGCGTCGAGTCGACGATCGTCGATTGCACGGTGACCCCGCCGGTGGTGCGGCGCGCCGGCGGCATCACCCTCGAGGCGTTGCGGGCCGTGGTCCCGGAGGTCGTGGTGGCCACCGCAGGCGACGCCTCGCCGGACGCCGCGCAGGTCGCGCCGGGCCAGCTGCTGCGTCACTACGCGCCGGCGGCGCCGCTCACCGTCTACACCGGCGAACCATCGGCCGTGGTGCGCCGTCTGGCCGCCGAGTCGCGCACGCACGCCGCATCCGGCCGGCGCGTCGGTGTGCTCGCGCCGGACGAAGATCTGCTGGCGCTGGCGCCGGAACTGGCAGCCGCGGCGTCGCAGGGACGCGTGGTCGTGGCGTCGCTGGGGAAGCGCGCAGTGCCGGCCGAGGCCGCCCGGCGGCTGTTCGCGGCGCTCCGGTGGCTCGACGACGAAGCCGTGGACGTCATCGTCGCAGCCGGGCCGGTGCGTGACGCGCTGGGCGCCGCGGTCTGGGACCGCCTGCGTCGCGCCGCCGAAGGCCGTGTCGTGGTGACGTGACCGCGCTCAGCGGTCGAAGCCCGACCAGTCGAGCTTGAACTTGCGGCGCACGTCGCGCAATGTGCCGGGGAACACGCCGGCCCGCCGGGCGTTCTCGCCGATGGTCCGCATCCCGGCTTCGAACTCGCGGCTCATCGAGTTCATGTCGTTCAGCCAGTACGGACAGTTGCGATCCCGCCCGGTGTACTCGAGTCGGGCGTTGGCCAGACCGAACCAGCCGCGGTCGCCGCTCTGTCGCGGCCGTGGCGCGCACGACGACGTGAACCGATCCCAGTAGCTGTCCACCTGCGCCGCCTGCTGCGCCAGCGCGGCGATGTCGCGTTCGAACGCCTGCTCGCCCTGGAGGCGGCGGGCGTCGGCCGACGACTTCTCCGCGCCGAAGCCCGGCAACGCGTTGCCGCTGGCGGCAGCGCCCGGCGGCGGCGTCGAGGCCGGGCCGGCTGCGGTGGCGACGAGCGTGGACGATCGGCCCTCGACCAGCGCCGCGACGTGGTCGGCGGCGACCGCGAAGCCGAGGCCCTCGGCCTGCCCGCCCATCTTCAGCGTGGTGACGCCGACCACCACGCCCTGACGGTCGAGCAGTGGCCCGCCGCTGTTACCCGGGTTGATCGCGGCGTCGGTCTGCAGCAGCACGATGCTGCCGGCCTGACGGCGCGCGCTGACGATGCCACGGGTGACGGTGTTCTGCAGGCCCAGCGCCGAGCCGATGGCGATCACTTCCTGACCGGTGCGCACGGCGGCGACCTGGCCGAGCGGCAGCACGGTGGCCGAGGGTGTGGAGGTGCGCAGCAGCGCGAGGTCGACGTCGGCGACGGTGCGCTCGACCCGCGCGCGGACGGGCGCTGCCGTCGTGCATCCGCACGGTGACGGCCGAGGCACCGGCGACGACGTGATCGTTGGTGACGATGAGGTCGGGCTGCACGAAGAAGCCGGTGCCACGCGACGAGCCGGCCTCCACCATGACGACGGCCCCGGACGTGCGGGCGACGAGATCTTCGAGGCCGATCGACGCGTCGACGGCCGCACCGGCGCCGTGAAGCGAGGGCGGCGACGGCAGCGGCGTGGCCAGGCTGGCTGGGGCCGACTCGGCGGCCATGCTCTCGGAGGTCGGCGCCACCTCGACCGTCGGTCGGGCCGCGGCGGAGGGGTCTCCCGCGCGCGGCGCGGCCAGCGCGGTCGTGACGGTTGGGCCGGATGGCGCGCTCGATACCGATGGCAGCGCCACCGTCGACCACAGCCAGACGCCGCCGGCGGCGACCAGCGCCAGCGTGCCGATCCACACGATGGCCGGGTTCATCCCACCGGAGCGTGCTGGCGGAGGCAGCGGCACCGGCGCCGCGGAGTCGAGGGCCGTGCCACATCGGCACACCTCGACACCAGGTGGCACACGACGGTCACAGCTCGGGCAGTACCCGCATGCGGGCCAGTCTGCAGGTGGTCAGCGCTCCACGCTAGCTCATATCGGCAGCGTGAGGATGGCCCGACAGCCGCGCCCGCCGGGACCGGCGTCGAGTGCGAGCGTGCCGCCGTGCGCCTCGGCGATCTGCCGGCACAGCACCAGCCCGATGCCCGAGCCGCCGGGCTTGGTGGTGAAGAACGGCACGAACAGGTTGGCGGTCTTGGGCGGGCCTGGCCCTTCGTCGTCCACCCAGATGTCGACGCCGCGCGCCGACGGCCGCCAGCCGAGCGACGATGCCGTGGCCGCCGGCGTCGAGCGTGGCCTCGGCGGCGTTGCGCAGCAGGTTGATGAGCAGCTGCTCGAGCTGATCGGCTGTCGGCCGTCGAGCGTGACGTCGGGGCCCGGCCGCAGCGCCACCGGCACGCGCGTCTCGAGGCCGGCGACGCGCTGCAGCAGCGGCTTCAGCACGACCGGCGCGAAGCGCGGCGGCGGCAGCTTGGCCAGCTGGGCGTAGGCGGCGGTGAAGCGGCTGAGCGATTCGGCGCGCGAGCCGATCACCTGCAGGCCGCGCTGCAGGTCCTCGCGCCATGTCGGGCGGCGGCGGGTCGCGGTGCAGCAGCGCGTCGAGCGATCCGGCGATCGACTTGATCGGCCCGAGCGAGTTGCCCAGCTCGTGGCCGATGACGCGGATCAGGCGCTGCCAGGCCTGGCGCTCCTCTTCGCGCAGCGGCCGGCTCACGTCCGACAGCACCAGCAGGTCGTGGCGCTGGCCGCCGAGGCGGAACGTCGTGCGCCGCACCTCCCAGCGGCCGACGCCGCCGCGGCACGGCGAGATCGACGATCGCGCGGCGCCGCGCCGAACCAGTCGGTCACGCCCAGCTCCACCGGCGGTGCGGCCGAGCAGCTGCTCGGCGGCGCGGCCGAGCAGCCGCTCGCCGGTGCGGTTGACCAGGCGCAGGCGCTGCTCCGGATCGAAGGCGAAGCACCGCGACGTCGATCTGCTCCATCACCGTGCGCAGCAGCGCCGTCGCCTCGACCGCGCCCAGCCGCTGCTCGTGCAGCGTCTCGGCCAGCGCGTTGACCTCGGTCATCGACGTCGCCGAGCGGATCGCCGGCCGACACGGTGCGGCCGCGGATCGAGAAGTCGTCCTCGCGCAGCGCCGCGAGCAGGTTGGCCAGCGTCTGCAGCGGCGTGACGACGTGGACGCGCAGCGACACGAGACAGCCGGCGGCCGACGCGCCGCCAGGACGGTGCGTCAGCGTCCACTGCACCTTGGCCGAGTAGCCGCCCGGTCCACAGCAGGATGACGGCGACGGCGAGCGCCGGCAGCGACGCGCCGAGCGCCAGGGCGACGCGCATGGTGATCGAAGCGACAGGCGGCTCATGAGGTGGGCGGGCGGCACCCACAGAGTCACCGCCTACAGCTTGTAGCGTTCGAGCCGCCGATAGAGGGCGCTGCGCGACAGGCCGAGCGCGCGGGCGGCCTGGCTGACGTTGCCGTAGCGGGCCATCGCCTTCTTGATCAGGAAGGCCTCGACGTCCTCGAGGCTCATGTCCTCGAGCCGCGCGCGGCGCCGGCCTCTCGACCCGCAGGCCGAGGTCGGCCGACGCGCACGACGTTGCCCTGCGCCATCAGCACCGCGCGCTCGACCGCGTGATCGAGCTCGCGCACGTTGCCCGGCCAGCGGTGATCGAGCAGCAGCTGCATGCGCGCTCGGGTCGAAGCCGGTGAGCGACTTGCGATAGCGCTGCGCGTGCTGGCCGCAGGAAGTGCCGCGCCAGCAGCGGGATGTCCTCGCGCCGATCGCGCAGCGGCGGCAGCGCGATCTCGATCGTGTTCAGCCGGAACAGCAGGTCCTGGCGGAAGCGCCCGGCCGCGACCTCGGCGTTCGAGGTCGGCGTTGGTCGCCGAGATCGATCCGCACGTTGACCTTGCGGGTCTTCGACGAGCCGACCCGCTCGAACTCGCCGGTCTCGATCACGCGCAGCAGCTTGGCTGCTGGCTCAGCGGCACGTTGGCGATCTCGTCGAGGAACAGCGTGCTGCCGTCGGCCAGCTCGAAGCGGCCGACGCGATCGGCCTTGGCGTCGGTGAAGGCGCCGTGCACGTGGCCGAAGAGCTCGCTCTCGAACACGCCCTCGGCCATGCCGCCGGCGTTCACCGTGACCATCGGCCGCGTCGCCCGCGGCGACACCGCGTGCAGCGCCTGCGCGACCAGGCTCTTGCCGGTGCCGTTCTCGCCGGTGATGAGCACGTTGGCGTCCGACGGGCCGACCCGCGCGATCACCTCGAGCACCGGGCGCATCGCCGCCGATTCGGCCAGGAGCGGCGAGTGGCCGTCGGCCTGCAGCGCCTGGTTGGCCAGCTTCGAGCCGGCGGCCGCGGCGGATGGCGCGGCCGAGTTCGGTCTGCGTGCGCACGATCGACAGCAGCCGCTCGTTGTCCCACGGCTTCTGGATGAAGTCGCGGGCGCCGCGCCGCATCGCTTCGACGGCGACGTCCACCGAGCCCCACGCCGTCATCACCACCACCGGCAGCGACTCGTCGGCGGTGTGGATGCGCGGTCAGCAGGTCGAGCCCCTCTTCGCCGGAGGTGGTGTCGCGGGCGTAGTTGAGGTCGATCAGGACGACGTCGTAGTCCTTCAGCTCGAGCGCGCGCGGGTCAGCTGCGCCGGCGAGGTGGCGGTGTCGATGACGTAGCCCTCGGGCTTCAGCAGCAGCCGCAGCGCCTCGAGGACGTCGGCCTGGTCGTCGGCTGATGAGGATGCGCGGCGGAACGTCAGGCCGCATCGACGATCCAGCCGTCCTTCAGACGGATGACGCGGCGGCCGAAGGCGGCGTTGGCCTCCGAGTGCGTCACCTGGACGATCGTGGTGCCCTGGCGCGTTCAGCTTGGCGAACAGCTCCATGATCTCGCGGCCCTGATCCGAGTGCAGGTTGCCGGTCGGCTCGTCGGCCAGGATGATCGACGGCTTGGCGACCACGGCGCGGGCGATGGCGACCAGCTGCTGCTGGCCGCCCGACAGCTGGTTCGGATAGAGGTCCTTCTTGCCGACGATGTTGAAGCGATCGAGGATGTCGGCCGACCATGCCCTGGCGCTCGGTGCGCTTGACGTCGCGGTAGGAGAGCGGCAGGTCGATGTTCTCGTAGACGGTCAGGTTGTCGAGCAGGTGGTAGCTCTGGAACACGAACCCGATGTGCTGCTTCTGCAGCCGCAGCCGGTCCTTGTCCGACAGCGCGTGAATCGGGCTCGATCGTGCAGCCAGTACTCGCCGGTCCACGCGCGAGTCGTGCATGCCGAGGATGTGGAGCAGCGTGCTCTTGCCGGCGCCCGACGGGCCCATGATCGACACGAAGTCGCCCTGGGCGATCTCGGCGGTGACGCGGCGCAGCACGAAGGTCTGGCTGACGCCGTGGCGGTACGACTTCTCGATGTTGGTCAGGCGGATCATGATTCGCCGGCTCAGGGCTAGGGGCTAGGGGCTAGCGGCTGAAGAGCCACGCAGCAGTCGGTGTCATTCGGCGCGGAGCGCGACGGTGGGCTCGACGCGCATCGCGCGCCGGGCCGGGAGATAGCATGCCACGAGCGAGGCCAGCGCCATCGTCGCCACCAGCCCGGCGACCACGGCCGGATCGATCGGCGAGGTCTCGTAGAGGAGACGTTCGAGGAGGCGGCCCAGCGCGGCGGCGGCGCCCAGACCCAGCGCCAGGCCGGCGCCGGTGAGGGTCAGGCCTTCCCGCATGACGCCGGCGCGCATCGCCGCCGGCGTCGCACCGAGGGCGAGCCGGGTGGCGATCTCGCGGGTCCGGCCGGTGACGGTGTAGCTGATGAGGCTGTAGAGCCCGAGCACCGCCAGGCCGAGGGCCGTCACCGCGAACGCGCCGACCAGCCAGCTGCGGAATCGCGGCTCGGCCGTGGATCCGAAGACCAGCGCACTCAGTGTCTCGGGCGGGTCGAGCGCGAGCTGCGGATCTTCGGCCCGCACCGCGGCGAGCAGCGCCTCGGTCGTGACGGCATCGGCGCCCGGCCCGCGCACGATCAGCCGCATGAACGGCAGCGTCAGATGGGTGTAGGGCAGGTAGGCGATCGGTTCGGCGGCGGTGTCGACCTTGGCCGAGCGGGCGTCGCCGGCCACGCCGATCACCGTGTACCAGTCGTCGGGATCGTCGCCCAGTTGCAACCGGCGGCCGATGACGTCGCCGCCGCCGAACAGCTGCTCCGCAAACGCGCGGCTCACGATCACGCTGGTCGCGGTCTCCGGCAGGTCGGTCGGCGTGAAGGTGCGGCCGGCGAGCAGCGGGATGCCCATCGCGGCGAAGAACTGCGGGGTGATCGACCCCAGACGGACGGTGTACTCCTTGTCCGGCGCCTCGCCCGGCGCGGGCCGATCGAGGCGGATCGACGCCGAGGCCTGGCTGCTGACGAACGGCGACGGGAACACCACCGCCGCGGCCGACACTCGTGGATCCGCCATGAGCCGGCTGGTGAGCGCGTCGTAGAAGCGGGTCTGCGCGGCTTGGTCGTAGCGCGACTGCGGCAGCACCAGCTGCTGGGTGACGACCCCGGCGGCCGCGAACCCGACCTCGACCCGCTGCAGCTTCAGCAGGCTGGCGCCCATGACGCCAGCGGCCACCAGCAGCACCGCGGCGACCGCGACCTGGCCGACGACCAGCCCGCGCCGCAGCCACTGCCGGCCGGAACTGCTGGTGCGGCCGCCGTCACGCAGCGCGTCGAAGGAGGCCAGCGCGGCGCTCATCCACGCCGGCGCGGTGCCGAACGCCAGGCCGACCACGAGCGAGACCGCGGCGGCGAACCCGACGGCCGCGCCAGTCGAGACGAATCGACGACGCGCGCGGCACCGTCGCCGGCAGCACGGCCCGCAGTCCCTCGAGCGCCCACGCCGCGACCAGCACGCCGAGGGCGCCGCCGGCCAGCGCCAGCGCCGAGCTCTCGACCAGGAGCTGACGGGCGAGCCGGCCGCGCGGCGCGCCGAGCGCGGTGCGCACCGCCAGCTCGCGGCGACGCCCGACGGCGCGGGCCAGCATCAGCCCGGCCACATTGGTGCAGGCGATGAGCAGCACGGCGCCGACCGCCGCGAACAGCAGCAGCAGCGACGGCCGGGCCTCGCCGACGATGGTGTCGTAGACCGGTTCGACGTCGAAGCCGCGGCCGCGATCGTTGTCGGGATACCGCTCGGCGAAGCTCGCGGCGAGGACCCGCAGTTCGGCCATCGCTTCGCTCGGGGTCACGCCCGGCACGAGGCGCGCGACGACGTCCATGTAGCCCAGGTCCCGTTGGGTCAGCAGGTCGCCTTCGACCTGCATCGGCGGGGTCGGCACGCGCTGCGGGGCGAGCCGCCAGAACTGGGCGCGCTGCGGGAAGGAGAAGTCGGCTGGCATCACGCCGACCACTTCGTAGGGCTGGCCGTCGACGCGCAGGGAGCGGCCGACGACCTGCGGATCGGCGCCGAAGTGTTGGCGCCAGGCGCCGTCGGACAGCACGACCAGGGCGGCGCCCGAGGCGTCCCCGGTGGCGTCGAAGACGCGGCCGCGCGCCGCCGACGCGCCGAGCACGTCGAAGAACGAGGCGGTCACCTCGGCGCCCGGCAGGCGCACCGGCTCGGCACCCAGCGCCACGCCGGCGAACGTGCCGATGTAGCCGGCGGCTCCCGAGAGGCTACGCGCCTCGCGCTGGAGGTCGAGGAAGACGCCGGGCGAGAACGACCCGCGCTGGCCGTTGCCGGCGGTGGTCTGCCACATCCGGACGAGCTGTTCCGGCGCCGTGAAGGGCAGCGGCCGGAACAGCACGCCGTAGACGACGCTGAACATCGCCGCCGTGGCGCCGATGCCCAGCGCCAGCGTGGTCAGCGCCAGCGCGCAGAAGCCCGGCGCACGGACCAGGGCCCGCACGCCCTGCCGCAGGTCGTCGAGAAATCCCCTCATTGACGTTGGCAGCGTGCGCGGGCGCGATCCCGCCCCGTGGCGGGACCACCAGCGCGGCCCGGACTACGCCAGCGCCGCGACGCTGTCTTCGACGACGCGGCCGTCGAAGAGGTGAATCGAGCGGTCGGCGTGCGCCGCGTAGCGCGGATCGTGGGTCACCATGCAGATGGTGGCGCCGGCGCGGTGCAGTTCGCGCAGCAGGTCCATCACCGCTTCGCCGTTCTTCGAGTCGAGGTTGCCGGTGGGCTCGTCGGCGAGCAGGATCGACGGCTGGCCGCCGACGGCGCGGGCCACGGCGACGCGCTGCTGCTGACCGCCCGAGAGCTGCGACGGCAGGTGCTTGGCGCGGTGCGCCATGCCGACGCGCTCGAGGGCGGCGTTGACGCGCTCGCGCCGTTCGGCCGACTTCATGCCGCGGTAGATCAGCGGCAGCTCGACGTTCTCGAACACCGTCAGGTCGCCGATCAGGTTGAAGCTCTGGAAGATGAACCCGATCTCGCGGTTGCGGACGCGGGCGCGCTGCGACAGCGGCAGCTCGGCCACTTCCTGGCCGTTCAGCCAGTACTTGCCGTCGGTGGGCGAGTCGAGCAGTCCGAGGATCGCCAGCAGCGTCGACTTGCCGCAGCCCGACGGCCCGGAGATGGCGACGTATTCGCCCTGCTTGATCTCCATGTGAATGCCCGAGAGGGCGTGCGTCTCCACCTCGTCGGTCAAGAACACCTTCTTGATGCCTTCGAGCCGAATGAGGGACTGAGCGGACTCGGACATCGTGACTCCTCCAAAACAGGGACCGGGGACCAGGGACCGGGGACCAGGGGAGGTCCCGGACCCGTCCACTACCGCAACCGCACGCGGTCGAACGCGTCCCAGGCGGACATGTCCGACAGCACCACTTGATCGCCTTCCTTGACGCCGCCCTTCACTTCGATCGTGTTCACCGAGCTGCGGCCGAGTTGTACCTGGACGCGGCTGGCTTCCATCGGTGCCCTGATCGACCAGGAAGAGGCCGACGGCGCTGTTCTCCTGCCCGAACGCCGGGCGCCCGACGAACAGGACGTTCTCCAGCCGCTCGAGTTCAACCGTGCCGTCGACGCTCAGGTCGGGCCGGGCGCCGCGTGGCAGCTCGCCCTCGAGCGCGACGTCGACGGTGACGGTGCCGTTCTGGGCCGCCGGGTCGATGCGGATGACCTTGCCGGGGATGATGCCGTTGCGGGTGTCGACCGAGGCGACCTGGCCGATGGTGAGGTCCCGGGCCTGGGTCTCCGCGATGCGCAGCTCGGCCTTCAGGCGGGTCGGATCGGCGACGCGGGCCACGTTGGTGCCCGGCGCCACCTGCTGGCCGACTTCGACCGGCACCTGTTCGAGCACGCCGGTCATGCCGGCGCGCACGCGGAGCTGATCGACCTGCTGGCGGCGCAGGTTGTAGAGCGTACGGAGCTGGTCGACCCGGGCCTGCTGGGCCAGCAGCTGCGCTCGGACGCTTTCCTCGGAGACGGCCACGCGCTCCTCCTCCAGCTGCGACGCGTGTGCGCAGCGACTCGGACCGCACGGTGGACTGCTTGAGGATCAGGTTCGAGACCAGGCCGTCCCTGGCCAGGTCCTCGTTCACCTCGCGCTCGAGTCGGGCCTGTTCGAAGTCGGCTTGCACCGTGGCGGCCAGCGACCGCTGGTTGAGCCGCTCGGCTGTCGAGGCGGGCCCGCGTGGCGGCGAGGTCGGCTTCCGACGCTCGCAACTGGGTTTCCGCTTCGAGCAGCTGCTGCTGGAGCTGCGGATCGTTGAGCTCCAGGATGACGGTGTCGGGCGTCACCTGGGCGCCCGGGCGCAGCACGATGCGCTCGACCCGGCCCTGGGTCGACGAGGCCAGCCAGCGGCGCGCCTCGTCCACCGGCACCAGCGTGCCGAGGCCGCGCACCTGGCGCACCATCGGGCCGCGCTTCACCGTGTCGCGCCACACCGTGGCCGCCTCCACCGTGGGCGCCGCCGGTTTCAGGCGGGCGAGGAAGACCGACACCAGGCCGACGACGGCGACGGCGCCGATCGCCATGTAGATGCGGCGCAGCTTCTTCTGACGGGCGACGGATGCGGGGCGTTGGACGTCCATGAACTCGAATCGCTCCTTAGACGGTGCGGATGGCCAAACGGATGGTATCCATTGCCAGACTATGTCTCAAACGGCGTGCCACCCCGCGATCGCCTCAACATCCTGATTCAACGAGAGTTCTGGCGCTTCGGTTCCGCCTCGGCCGAATCGGGTCGTCCGGAACTGGGACGAGTCGGCCGCGGGTGGACAGTTCGATCTGTCCCCGAAATCCGCCTCGCCTGGCTCTCGAGCTCGGCGGTCGGCTCAGCCACCTCGCCTGATCTCTGGCTCGGTGACGGAGCCAGGGCGATCCCCGACGGCGTCTCTCCACAGGTCGGGTTCGGTGACGCCCTCCGTGGCGATGACAAACGCATGGGTGGCGGGTGTCACGCCGATCGCGGCTCCGACGCCGCCCAGGGCGGGATCGTCGCGGAGCGCCAGCAGCGCCGCCACTCCGGCGGCCCCCGACGCGCCCACCGCCAGCGCCTGGTCGCCGGCCTCGGGACGAGCCAGGTGGCGCATCGCGGCCAGGGTCCACGCGTCGTCCACGGCGAGGTAGCCGTCCACCAGCGGGGCGATGGCCGTGAACGCCAGCGGCGAGACCTCGCCGCAGCGCAAGCCGGCCATCACCGTGGTGAGCGGACCCGGCACGACGTCGGGTCTTCCGGCCCGGGCCGAGGCCTGGACGCACGCCGCCCGCGCCGGTTCCACCGCCAGCAGCCGCGGCCGGGCATCGCCGAACCGCCACGCCGACCAGCTGGCTACGGCGGCCAGCAGACCGCCGACGCCGGCCTGAATGACGAGCAGGTCGGGCGGGGTAGCCCCCCAGGAGCGCTCCGCCTCGTCCATCAGCCGGGTGTAGCCGAGCATGATGTCGTGCGGGATGCGCTCGTAGCCCGGATACGACGTGTCCGAGACCACCAGCCCGCCAGTGGCGGCGGCGTGCGCGGCGGCGTCCCGCACGGCGTCGTCGTAGGTGCCAGCCACCCGCACGATCGCCGCCCCCTCGGAGGCGATGGCGGCCACTCGCGCCGGCGCGACGTCGGCGTCGAGGAAGATCGTGGCGGCGAGACCGGCCGAGCGGGCGGCCCGCGCCACCGCCCGGCCGTGATTGCCGGCGCTGGCGCAAACCAGGGTGGTCACCCCGGCGAGTTCGCCGCGCGCCCCGAGTGCGTGTATCGCGAACTCCACGCCCACGCTCTTGAAGGCGGGCAGGCCGAACCGGCTGGTCTCGTCCTTCACCAGCAGCCCGCCGAGGCCGAGCGACGTAGCCAGCGCCGGCCGCGACACCAGCGGGGTCGCCGGGTGCGTTGTGAAGAACGCGCGCTGGCGGGCATACTCGGAGGCGTCGAACAGACCGCGCGCCGGCTCGGGCGACGAGGAGCGGGACGGGAGATAGGCGAAGGACATGCGGGCCGGCGTCCAAGGTGACGCCGAGGCCGGCCAGTATACCGAGCGAGGCGTCCGGGCGCGGGCGCGGTGGGAGCAGCGAGTGAGGACAGCGATCGCACGGATGATGACAGTGAGTGCGGCGCTGACGGCGCTCGCCGCCTGCGGCCCGGCCGGCCCGCAGTTCGACCTCGTCGTGCGCGGCGGCCAGGTGCTCGACGGGCGCGGGACACCGGCGCGGCGCTCCGACATCGGCGTGAGCGGCGACCGCATCGTGGCGCTCGGCGATCTGTCCGGCGCCACGGCCGCCACGGTCATCGACGCCGCCGGCAAGGTGGTGAGCCCGGGGTTCATCGACGTGCAGGGGCAGTCGGGCACGACGCTGCTCATCGACGGGCGCGGCGAGAGCCATCTGCGGCAGGGCATCACCAGCGAGATCATCGGCGAGGGCGACTCACCGGCGTTCTGGACCGCGCGGACCGCCAGCGGCGAGGCGCTGGCCCGCGCCGGCCAGTCCGTCGACTGGACCAACTACGACAGCTACTTCAAGCGCCTGGTGTCGTCAGGAACGGCGGTCAACGTCGGCACGCTGGTGCCGGCCACGCTCGTGCGCAGCGAGGTCATCGGGTTGGAGAACCGCCCGCCGACCGCCGACGAGCTGACCCGGATGACCACGATGGTCGAGCGCGCCATGCAGGACGGCGCGTTCGGGCTGTCGAGCGCGCTCATCTACATGCCGGGATCGTTTGCCACCACCGAGGAGCTGATCGCGCTGGCCACTACGGCCGGGCGGCATCGCGGCATCTACGTCACGCATATCCGCGGCGAGAGCTTCAACCTGTTCAACGCGCTCGACGAGGCGCTGCGTATCGGCCGCGAGGGCGCGCTCCCGGTGGTGGTCTTCCACTTGAAGGTCGGCGCCCGCGCCAACTGGGGCCGGATGGGCGAGGCGGTGAGGAAGCTCGCCGATGCCGGCGCGTCCGGACAGCGCGTGTCGGCGACGATGTACCCCTACGCCGCCGGCGGCACGCGTCTGGCGGCAGTGCTGCCGCTATGGGCGCAGGAAGGCGGCACCGACGCGATGCTGGCGCGGCTCGCCGATCCGGCGCAACGCGCCCGGATGCGCCGCGAGATCGAAGGCACGACCGACGGCTGGGAGAACCTGCTGATGGCTGCCACCTTCGAGGGCATCCAGATCGCGTCCGTGCCGGCCGAGTACGACCAGACGGTGGTGGGGAAGCGGCTGAGCGAACTGGCCACGGCCCGCAAGTCCGACCCGTGGGACGTGCTGTTCGAGGTCATCGGCGGCACCAAGGGCCGGGCCGGCGCGCTCTACCACATGATGAGCGAGGCCGATGTCCGCACCGGACTGGCGGCGCCGTTCGTGTCGATCGGCACCGACTCGGCGGCCATCCGTCACGAGGGGCCGCTGGCGCAAGGCCAGCCGCATCCGCGCGCCTACGGCACCTTTCCGCGCGTGCTCGGGCACTACGTCCGCGATCAGAAGCTGCTGTCGCTCGAAGACGCCGTGCGGCGCATGACCGGTCTGGCGGCGGAGCAATTCCAGATCCGCGACCGCGGGGTGATTCGCGAAGGAGCGTTCGCCGATCTCGTCGTGTTCGACCCGGCCACGGTCGCCGACACCGCCACCTACGACGCGCCGCACAGTTACCCGCGCGGCATCGACCACGTGATCGTCAACGGCGTGCCGGCGCTCGGTCCGCAGGGCCTCACCGGCCGGCTGGCCGGCCGCGCGCTGCACGGCCCGGGCCGGACGAGGCCATAGGCCGCCGCATCCATGAGCCACATCCTGCTGCGCGCCGCCGGCGGCGACCTCTGTCTGCCCGATCCGAAGACGATCATGATCGACCGACAGGACGGCGGTCAGCTCGTGGTCAATCCGCCCCGCCGGGTGTGGGAACGCACCGCGCTCGACCTGCCCGAGCTCATCGCCTGGAACCTGCTCGTCGCCGCCACCGGTCGGGCGATGCTCGACTGCCTGCCGCAGCTGCAAAGCGGCTGCGTCAACTACTGGGACGCCGGCAACTGGGCGTTGAACGACGACGCCGAGCCGCCCGGCGCCAAGCCCGGCCCGACGCATCGGGTGCTGCACCAGCACCTCATCGGCCGCAGCCCACGCTCGGGCGATCCCGACTGGCGGTGGGGCGAGGCGCCGTTCTTTCCGACGTTCGCCGATCGGTTCGCCTGGTCGCAGGGCAAGGCGCCGCTCACACCTGAGGAATGCGTGGCGATCGTCGGCCGCGTACGAGAGGTGCTGACGGCGTACGAGGTGCCCGACGCCGACGTCCACGATGGCACCACCTGCGTGGTCTGCAGCTATCCGGCGCCGGCGGCGCTGTGCGACGCGTCGCGCCGCTGCGCCACCTGCGTCGCCGCGGGGCGATGAGCGGTCCCGGGCTGGTCGTCTTCGATCTCATCGGCACCACCGTGCAGGCCGACGACGCCGTACCGCGCGCGTTCGCCGAAGCGGTGGCGGCCGAGGGCCTCACGCTCACCGCAGCGCAGATCCAGGGGGTACGCGGCGCCACCAAGCGGCTGGCGCTGGCGCAGCTGCTGCCTGAAGGGCCGGGCCACGCGCAGCGCGTCGAGCGGGCGTACGGGCGGTTCCAGGCTCGGCTGCGCGCTGTGTATGCGCCGGGGACCGTGGCTGAAGTGCCGGGCGCGGCTGCGGCAATCGCGCGCCTGCGCGCCGCCGGCGTCAAGGTCGCGTTAAATACCGGCTTCGACCGCGCGCTCACGACGCATCTGCTCGACGCAATGGGGTGGGGCGAGATCGCCGACGTTGTCGTGTGCGGCGACGAAGTTGCCGCCGGCCGGCCCGCCCCGGATCTGATCCAGCGCGCGATGGCGGCGACCGGCGTGCTGGCGCCGGACCGGGTCGCCAATGTCGGTGACACGGCGCTCGACCTGCGCGCCGGCGCCGCCGCCGGCGTGCGCTGGAACATCGGCGTGTGGTCGGGCGCGCACGACCGCGCGACCCTCGAGGCCGCGCCGCACACGCGTCTGTGCGCGTCGGTGGCCGACGTGCCGGCGCTGCTCGGGCTCGCCTAGGCGAAGAGCTTCGCCAGCGAGAGCGAGAAGCCGGGCAGGAGCGGCGTCGTCAGGGCGACGGCTTCGCTGGCGCTCAGCTGCTCCGCCTTGGAGAGGGTGCCGTCGGGCGATCGACGATACACCGTCAGTTCGTGAGCCTTCGGATCGACGACCCAGTACTCGCGCACACCCCCGCGATCGAAGAGCTGCCGTTTGACTCCCAGATCCCGCCTGCGTGTGCTCGGCGACAGAATCTCGACGACGAGCGCCGGAGCACCCTGGATGTTCGGCTCGGTGAGGATCCCGAGTTGGTCCGCCGCCACGAACACCAGGTCGGGCTCCACGACATCCCACGGCGAGAACACCGTGTCGAGCGGCGAGAGGAAGGCTTGCCCAACCTCCGGATGTTCTTCGAGGAAGTTGGCGATGGCCAGGAACAGCCGCCCAATCAGCTGTTGATGCCGCAGCACGGGCGAGGGCGTCACGTAGTGCACCCCATCGATGATCTCGTGGCGCATCCCGTCGTCTGGGATGCGGCAGAAATCCTCGTAAGTAAGGCGCGTGTCGCGATGAGATGTCGTTGGCACCGTCTCCTCCCCGTCCTCGGTCGGATTCTACACCCCGCCACAGGAGCCGAGACTTGCCAGTGGCGTGCCACCGAATCTCACGCATGGATCGTGGTGCTCGGGAGCCGCGGCGCGCAGAACCTGCGCTCTGGCTCGCGCGCTGAAGCCCGCCAACGTGATGGTGACGCCCACGCGGCAGGTGAAGGTGCTCGACTTCGGTCTGGCCAAGCTGCTCGAAGCGAGCCTGGTCACCGACACGATGGCCACCGAGGCGACGCAGGTGATCACGGGCCAAGGGAAGATCCTGGGCACGATTGCCTACATGGCGCCGGAGCAGGCGGAAGGGAAGTCCGTAGACGCGCGGTCGGACATCTTCTCGCTGGGCGTGATGCTCTACGAGATGGCCACCGGCGAGCGGCCGTTCAAGGGCGACACCAGTGTGTCGACGCTGGCGGCGATCATGCGCGACACGCCGAAGCCGGTGACCGAGGTGAATCCGGCGATTCCCAAGGAGCTCGGCCGCGTGATCCGTCGCGCGCTCAGCAAAGACCCGGAGCGTCGTCAGCAGACGGGCAAAGACCTGCGCAACGAGCTGGACGACTTGCGGAAGGAGCTGGAGTCTGGCGAGTTGACGGCGAGCACGGCCCAGACCGCCGCGGTCCGCGCGGCCGCACCTGCTCCGCGGCGCGTGCCGTGGGCGGCGGTGGCCGGAGGCCTGGCGGTGGTGGCGGCCGCGGGCGCCGGTATCACCCTGTCGAGGCGTGAACCGGCGAGCGTCACGCCCGCTACGAGCGACGCACCGGTCAGCGTCACCGTGACGTCGCTCACGTCTGAGGGCGGCGTGGAGATGTTCCCCAGCCTGTCGCCGGATGGGAAGTGGGTCGTCTACACACGCGACGAACTGGGCACGGGGCAGACCGACATCCTGCTGCGTGCCGTGGGCGGGCAGACGGCGATCAATCTGACGAAGGACTCAGCCGCGGAGGACTCGCAGGCGGCGTTCTCGCCGGATGGCGAGCGCATCGCCTTCAGATCAGAGCGCGACGGCGGCGGCTTGTTCGTGATGGGCCGTACCGGCGAGTCGGTGCGCCGCCTGACCACAGAGGGGTTCAACCCGTCGTGGTCACCAGACGGCGCGTCGATTGTCTACGCCAATGAATCAGTCGTAAACAATCCAGGTAACCGCGTGACGAGGAGCCGGCTCTGGGTAGCGTCCACGGCTACGGGCGAACGCCGGCAACTCGCCACTGGGGATGCGGTGCAACCTGCGTGGTCGCCCCACGGGCACCGCATCGCCTATTGGGGCTTGCCGAACGACAGCGCGCAGCGCGACCTCTGGACGATCGCGGTGGGCGGCGGCGAGCCGGTGCGCGTCACGAGCGACCCGGCCATCGACTGGACTCCGGCGTGGTCGCCCGACGGGCGGTACCTGTATTTTTCGAGCAACCGCTCGGGTGGATTCAACCTGTGGCGTGTGGCCATCGACGAGGCCAGCGGGCGCGTGCTCGGGGAGCCGGTGGCCGTGCCGATTCCCCGGCAGCGCATCGGACACCTGAGTGTTTCTGCCGATGGCGCGTCGATCGCCATGGCGTCGTTCACAACCGAGAGCGGCATCGAGGCCCTCATGTTCGACCCGGCCCGCGGAGCCGTGGGGGCACGGCGACGGGTCACGAACAGCTCAGAGACGGCAGCGACACCATCAGTGTCGCCCGATGGACGGTGGATTGCGTTCTACCAGGTGCTGCAGAACGGCTGGGAAGATCTCTGGGTGGTGAACAGGGACGGCACGGGCCTTCGCCAGGTGACCAACGACGCCGCCCGTGATCGCCGACCACTGTGGTCGGCCGACGGCACGCGCTTGCTGTTCTACTCCGACCGCAGCGGCAGGTATCAGGTGTGGACGATTGCGGCCGACGGCAGCGCGCTGATGCAGGTGACCGACCATCCCGGAATGCTGATCCAGCCTGTCTGGTCGCCCGACGGCACTCGCGCCCTCGCCAGCATTGCAATTTCGGACAACAAGCTGCTGCTGTTCGATCCACGAATGGCAGCCGGCCAACAGCGCGTCGAGGAGCTGCCGGCCTTTCCAGGCGGCTTCAGCGCAGTCTCGTGGTCCGCGGACGGCACACGGGTAGCCGGACATGGCAACAGCCGGCCTGAACGCGGTGTCGTGATCTACACAGTCGCGTCGCGGACCTACGAGGAGTTGAGGCCGTCGGGCGGTTCGCCGGCCTGGCTGCCCGATGGACGGCGGCTGCTCTACACGGGCGGAGCCGGTTCGGTTGGAACGAGCGGACGTGAGTTGTTGCTCCTCGACACCGCCACCAAGATCAGCACTCCCGTGTACTCGTCGGCGGGGGAGATTCTTGGCGGCGCCGGGCTCTCTCCGGACGCGCGCGAGATCTACATCAACATTTACAGGCAGCAGGCAGACATCGCACTCGCCAAGTTGCCGCCGGAGCGCCCTTGAACCTCTTGACACCTGCATGAGACGCATAGCCGCGCCGGACACGATCTCCCTGGATGAAATCCGTGTGCTCGCGACATGCGCGATTCGGCGACATGATCAAAGGCGTGGTCGATCTCGACCGCGGAGTTCTGCTGCTTGATGCCGACCTGCATGCCGATCAGGAAGCGGAGCTTCTGGCGGACGGGTCGGCCCAGGCGAATCTCTGGGGCATCAATCTCTATCCCGGCGTCACCGGGGAAGACTGGCTGGAGTTCGATTCCATGATCAATCTGCGGCCGTCATTCGGCAACCGCTCGCGGGGTGTGGATGACCCAGCCACGCGGGCAGCGATCGCCGCGTTCATCGAACAGGTGGTGCGCCGATGACCGCGTGGCACCAGGACACCTCGGGGTGGCGGCGCCTGTCGCTCGCGGAGCAATTCGGCAATATCGGCAGCGAGATCAGCCGCGCGATCCGCTGGTCGGCGAAGAACCCGGAACAATCTCAGTCCGCCCTGTACCGCGGGCTCGAGCTGTTCGACATGATGCTCGACGACCCGCAGCATCGCGGGTCGGTCGCCCGTCTGCGCGAAATCGCGCGCGCGCGAGAAGTCGTGGTCGATTGTTTCGCCGGGGCGAACGAATACCGGTCCACCGGCCCGTCGCTGCAGAAGTACTTCGACCACTTCGCCTGCAGCGCGCGCCGCACGCATCTCGCCAAGACGAACTAGAGACACGCGAGCCCGCACCCGCGGGCCGGGCTGGCGCTTCTGTGCTGCCTCGTGATGGCACGACGTATGGTATACGTAGGGCATGACAAAGACGACCGTGTACCTCCCAGCTGAGCTCAAGCGGGCGTTGCGGCGGGTCGCCGGTCAACGGCGGTGCAGCGAGGCGGCGCTACTGCGTGAGGCGGTGACGCGCCTCACCAGCGAAGCCGAGGCACCGGTCCCCGTGCTGCCGTTGTTCCGAGGAACCGGCCCGTCGATTGCCGAGGACGTCGACGGCGCGCTCGAAGGCTTCGGCGTCAGGTGATCGTGCTCGACACGGGCGGGCTCTACGCCGCGCTCGACGCCAACGAAGTGCTGCACGGCCGTGCGGTCGCGGCCCTGGTCGCATCGGCGCCTCCGCGCGTCGTGTCCCCATTCGTGCTGGCGGAACTGGACTATCTGATTGGGCGTCGAGTCGGCCACCAGGCGCAGATGGCCCTCGTCGACGAGGTCACGCGCGGAGCATACCAACTCGAGTCGTTCTCCACCGAGGATCTCGGCCACGCCAAGCGCATCATGGAGCGTTACGCCGATCTGCGGATCGGACTCGCGGATGCGTCGGTCGTGGTACTTGCGGACCGCTACCGGACCGTCGAGCTCCTGTGCACCGACGAGCGCCATTTCCGTTCGCTGCGAGGGCAGCGCGGCAAGCCGTTCCGATTGCGACCGCTCGACCCGTAGCGCCGAAGGGGCGCGCGTCGGTCAGGCCTGCTCGAACGCGTGCGCCGCGCGCAGCACCGTCGCGTCTTCCCCGAAGCGCCCGACCAGCATCAGCCCGACCGGCAAGCCATCGATCGTGCCGCACGGCACCGAGATGGCAGGGTGACCCGAGTTGTCGAACTGACCCGTGTTGACCGGATTGTTGCCGAGGTATCCGGCGGCATCGAGCTGGCCCTGCGGATCGTCGGTTGCGGGAATGCGCGGCGGCCGCCTGGCCACGGTGGGCATCACCAGCAGATCCACGTTCCGAAAGGCGCGGTCGTAGGCGGCCCGCAGGGCCCGGGCGAGGTTCTGCGCTTTCGCATATCTGTGCCCGCCAGAGCGATTGACGGCTTCGGCGGCCCAGAGCTGGCCGACACGGAGGTTGAGCGGCTGCGACCCGGCCGAAAAACCGCTCCGCCGCGAGCGCACCCAGTCGTGCAGGGCGAGCAGGTACGGCCCGCGGCTGCCGGCGCCCACGAGCGGCGAGAGCCCAGTCGCGGAGACCCCCAGCAGTGCGATGGCAGCGTTGACGGCATGGGTCCGGTGCTCGGGAATCGAGACGTGGTTGAGGCGCATGCCGGCCTTCTCGAGTCGCGGGAACGCGGCTCGAACCACGTCTTCCACGTCGGCCTCCGCGCCGTTCAGGCCGAAGCCCTCGTCCAACACCGCCACGCGCAGGCCTCGTGCCCCCTGGTCCAGCAGCCTGACGTACGGCTGCGACGCCAGCCCTGCACTCTGACGCGGATCGATGCCGTCGGGGCCGGCGAGCACTTCGAGGAGCCGCGCGCACTCGCGCACGGTGCGCGCCATGGGCCCGAGATGGTCGATCGAGTAGTCCAGGGGCACGGCACCGGTGTACGGCACCAGGCCCCAGCTGGGTTTGTGTCCGACGATGCCGCAGAACGCCGCCGGTACCCGAATCGATCCACCCTGATCGCCGCCGACGGCCAGGTCAACAGCCTTCGAGGCCACGAGCGCTGCGCATCCCGACGAGGAGCCGCCGGTGACGCGCATGGGATCGTGCGGGTTGCGTACGGGACCGGTGGCCGCCGTGTGGCTGCCGAAGTCGAGGCACAGGTTCTCACAGACCGCCTTCCCCAGGATCTCGGCGCCGGCGTCCAGTACGCGCGTGGCGACAGTGGCGTCCTCGTCGGGCACGAAGCCCTCGAACACCGACGACCCGACCATCATCGGCACGCCGGCCAGGAAGATGTTGTCCTTGAGCGCGATGGTCGTGCCGGCGAGCGAGCCGGCCGCGGCGCCCTTGACGGTGCTGCGCCAGTACCACGCCCCGAGCGTGTTGTCGGCATCGGCAGGTCGCGACCCGCGTTCGCGGGGTACTTCACGGGAAGCGCGGGATCCGGAATCTTGTCCAGGGCGGCGTCTCCGGCGTGGATCCCGTCCAGAAGGGGAAAGACCAGCGCACGCTCGGCTGCGGTGAACTCGAGCCCGAGACTCGCGATGAGGGCCTCGCGATCGACGGGCCGTGCGGCGAAGTCCGCCAGCGTGACACCTGCGGCCGGCGGCGCGGGTGTGTCGGCGGGGCTCGCACATCCCGCGGCGAGGGTCGCCGGTGTGCCGACCACCAATCCCTTGATGGCGTCACGACGTCTCATGCGATCTCCTCGGATGTGAATGGCGATGACACGCGCTCAGCGCGGGGTGTCGAAGCGGCGGCCGCCGATGTAGATGGCATCGATGGCGCGGGTGTTGGCGATGCGATCGAGCGGATTGGCCGACAGCACCAGCAGGTCGGCGGCGGCGCCCGGCGCGATGGTGCCGATCCGGCCGGCCATGCCCCAGCAGTCGGCCGCGGTGCCGGTCGCGCTGACGATCGCCTGCATCGGCGTCAGCCCGGCCTCGACCATCATCGCCAGCTCGAGATGCTCGAAGAAGCCCTGGAAGCGCGCCGCCGGCCCGGTGTCGGTGCCGAACGCGATGCGGATGCCGGCGTCGTGCACGCGCTTGACGTTGGCCTTCGCCACCTCGAGTCCGGCCTTGTACTTCTGGCCCTGCGCCCACGCCGGGCTGGCCTTGATCCGGGCCTGGCGCGCCGGGTCGGCGAGTTCGGCGGCGATGGCCGCGGAGTAGCCGCGGCGGAAGAACGGGTCGGCAATCCACGGCGGCGTGCTGTCGTAGATGAAGGTCGAGACCTCGCGCATCAGCGTCGGCGAGTAGCAGGCGTTGGCCGCCTTCATCGCCGTGAGGAACGGCTGATCGACGGGCAGGTCGCGCACGCTGTGGGCGATGAAGACGTTGCCGGCCTGCGCCAGCGCGGTCGCATCCGACAGATAGAAGATGTGCGCGGCCAGCGTCAGCTTGGCGGCCTTGGCCCGGTCGAGCGTGGCGCGCCACGCCGCTTCCGGCATCTTCTTCGAGGTGCCGAGGTTGTCGTCGACGCGGATCTTCAGCAGGTCGGGCTTGGTCGCGATCACCTTGTCGGTATCGGCCCGCGCCGCGTCGGCGGTGGTCGCCGTAACGATCGGGCCGGCGACGAACACCCGGGCGCGGCCGGGCGGCGCCGCGGCCTGCGCGTCGCGCAGGGCGAAGGCGTCGGGCTGATCGTCGCCGAGCGAGAACACGGTCGTCACGCCGTAGGTGGCGTAGGCGCGGAGCTGCCGCTCGAGGTTGGCGCGGGTGTAGAACTCGGCGCCGGTGCGCAGGCCGTCGACCGGCGACAGATGGCCGTGGGCGTTGACCAGCCCCGGCATCAGCGTCTTGCCGGTGAGCGATACGCGGGTGGCGCCGTCGGGGACGCGGACGCTCGCCGCCGGACCGACCTCGGCGATGCGGCCGTCGCGGACGACGACGGTCGCCCGCTCGGTCACGCGGCCGGTGCCGTCGATGACGCGGCCGTCGACGAAGGCCGTGACCTGTGCGTTGGCGTGGGCGGTGAGGCCCACGGAGAGGAGAATCGCCGCGAATGCAGTTCTTGCCATGGCGGCGATTCTAGCAGCGCCCCGCGATCTCCTGGATCTCCTGGGGCCTGTCCCCAACTGTGGTGTCGCCCAGACGCCCCCACCAGAGGTAGTGGGCCTACGGGGCCGAGGCCCAGAGCGTCGGCTGATCTGCGTACTGTGCCAGGTAGTCGCGTACGCGAACTTTGCGCGCCGTATTCTCGGATGACATGTAGCGCACGGTGCCGAAGATCGGCCGCTCCGGCCCCCACGGCCGGTCGTAGCGGCCGAAGATCCAGAAGATGCCGCTGTAGGAGTTGGGGTTGCGGCCATCCAGGGCGTAGCGGTTGTTGAGGTCGATCATCGTCGCCAGCGCGTCCTGCGGCGTCGGCGACCACTGCAGGATCTTCTTACCCCACAGCATCCGCAGGTAGTTGTGGATGCGGCCATCGCGGCGCAGCTGACGCTGGGCCGCGTTCCACAGCGGATCGGCGGTGCGCGCCTCGTCGAACTCGGCGTGGCTGTAGATCTCGGGCCGGTCGTCGCCAGCGTGGCGGTTCAAGGTGGCGATCGCCCAGCTGGGGAGCGACGCGAACTGGTCGTAGTCGGCGCGGCCGTGGCACATGTTGACGCCGAGTTCGCGCCAGGTGACCAGCTGATCGAGATACGACTCGGCGGCCGGCGACACCCCCCACCAGCCTTGCCGCGCGCCGCCGCCACCGCGCGGCACCGCGCCGAGCCACCCCTCGCGCTGCATCACCGCGGCGAACACCTCGTGCGGCGAGAGGTGTCCGAAGTGGAGACATGGAGACAGGCGGCTGCCGACGTCCGCGCCGGGGTCGTTGCGGTCGTCGACGTAGCGATCGAGATCGCGGGCGATGAACTCGTCGAGACGGGCCGCGGCCGCGGTCGCCCCGCCGCGCATCGCGGTCGGCGCGACGCGCTGATCGATCGGGAGGCTTGCTACCGTGCCGCCGCGCTCGAGCCAGGTGAACACGTCCGGCCAGCGCTCGAGCACGCCCTCTGGCAGCGCCGGCCGGCCGCCCGGCACGGCGCGCGCGAACGGCGTCGGATCCGGGACGTCGCCGATGTGGGTGGCCAGCACCTGCTGCAGATGACGGCGCAGCGCGAAGGCGGTCGGGAACACGCGGTCGGCGGCGCGCATCGGCAGCAGGCCATTGCCGTCGACGGCCTCCAGCCGCACCGGCAGCCGGCGCCCGGCGCTGGCGACCATGCGCGGCAGGAAGAAGCACGGGAAGTCGTCGGTGACGACGACCGCGGCGTCGGCGGCCAGCGCCTCGAGCAGCCCCTGGCCGTCGCCTGGCTGTGGCTCGAGGTAGGCGAAGTAGCGGACGCCGGGCTGGTCGAAGGCGCCGACGTTGTCGTGCATGCCGTCAAGGACGAACTGGTGCACGCGCGCCGAGGCCCACGGGTAGCCGGCGCGGAGCGCCTCGAAGACCAGCAGCGGCCGGCCGAGGGCGCGGGCGTGCTCGATGGCCCGGTCGAGCGCGAAGTTCGATCGCGCCCGCCGGGCCGCGATCATCCAGTAGAGGACGTAGCGCCCGCCGGATGCGATCGGCGCATCGTTCACCGCGCGGACGCGCATGTCAGGCGTCATCGGCCACCCCGCAGGCAGCGGCCGGAGGCGGGGGGCTGGGCTATCATCGGACCTGAACACAACGGCACGTCCGGTAGGACGCGCCGCGGCGGCCCAGCGTCCCCGACGACGTCCGATACCAGCAGAATCGAGTCCCACATGATCGTCCAGCGCTACCCCGAGCACTTCATCGCCCCGATGCGCGAGGAACTCACCGTCCTCGGGTTCGAGGACCTGCACACGCCCGAGGCCGTCGACGCCGCCGTGGCGCGGCCCGGCACGACGCTGCTGGTGGTGAACTCGGTCTGTGGCTGCGCCGCCGGCAAAGCCCGTCCCGGCATCGCCATGGCGCTGGCGCACACCGCCAAGCCCTCGCACCTGACCACGGTGTTCGCCGGTGGCGACGTCGAGGCCACCGCCCAGGCGCGTGCGCATCTCGCGCCGTATCCGCCGTCGTCGCCGGCGATCGCCCTGCTGAAGGACGGCAAGGTCGCCTTCATGCTCGAGCGCCGCGATATCGAAGGCCGTCCCGCCGAGCGGATCGCGCAAGCGCTGGTGCAGGCGTTCGACGAGCACTGCTGAGCCGCCGCTGACTCTGGCCCCGGCGCCTCCCGTGCCGCGGACCCACGCTCGCGTTTCACTTCGAGGTTCGTGATGCCCCGCACGCCCCGCCGCGACCGGTTCGTCCGCACGGCGCTCGTCCTCGCCGCGCTCGCCTCCGCCGCCGCCAGTGTCCCCACGGCGCAGCGCGCGGCCGCCATCGACCCGTCGTTGTTCCAGGGCATGCAGTGGCGCAACATCGGTCCGGTGCGCGGCGGCCGCTCGATCGCCGCGTCAGGGGTGCGCCGGCGTCCGCTCGAGGCCTACTTCGGGGCGACCGGCGGCGGACTGTGGAAGACCACTGACGGCGGCCAGACCTGGAGCCCGGTCACCGATGGGCAGATCGACAGCTCGTCGGTCGGCGCGGTGGCGGTGTCGGAGTCGCATCCCGACGTCGTCTACATGGGGATGGGCGAGTCGCACATCCGCGGCAACATCATGCAGGGCGACGGCATCTACAAGTCCAGCGACGCCGGCAAGACCTGGACCAGCGTCGGCTTCAAGACGCCGGGCGTCACCATCTCGCGCATCCGCATCCATCCCGCCAACCCCGACATCGTCTACGTCGCCGTCTTCGGCAATGTCGTCGCCGACAACGCCGAGCGCGGCATCTACCGCACGCGGGATGGCGGCAAGAGCTGGCAGCGGGTCCTGCACCGCGACGACAAGAGCGCCGGCATCGAAGTGCAGATCGACGCCAACGACCCGACCGTCGTCTACGCGTCGCTGTGGGAGGCGTACCGGCGCTCGTGGCAGATGTCGAGCGGCGGACCGGGCAGCGGGCTGTTCAAGTCGACCGACGCCGGCGACACCTGGACCGAGATCACCCGGGCCAAGGGCCTGCCGGCGCAAGGCCCGGTCGGCAAGATCGGCATCGCCGTGTCGCGCGCCGACTCGAATCGGCTGTGGGTGCTGCTCGAACACGAGAACGGCGGCCTGTTCATGAGCGACGACGCCGGCGCGTCGTGGACGCTCGTCAACGCCGACCGCAACATCCGTCAGCGCTCGTTCTACTACTCGCGGGTCTACGCCGACCCGAAGAACCGCGACACGGTGTGGATGCTGAACGTCAACATGTACCGGTCGGTGGATGCCGGCAAGACGCTGACCAGCGTCACCGCGCCACACGGCGACTACCACGACCTGTGGATCGATCCCGACGACCCGCAGCATCTCGTCAACGCCAACGACGGCGGCGGCACGGTGTCGACCAACTGGGGTGCCACCTGGACCGACCTCGACTTTCCGACCGCGCAGATCTATCGGCTCGGTGTGACCAACACCTTCCCGTATTCGGCGTGCGGCGGCCAGCAGGACAACACCACGGTGTGCGTGCCGGTGCAGGTGGCGCGCGGCGACCTGGGCGCCGGCTATGTCGAAGCCGGCGGTGGCGAGAGCGGCTACGTCACCCCGCACCCGACCACGCCCAACCTGTTCTACTCGGGCAGCCAGGGGGCGCTCATCACCCGTTTCGACCGCACGACCGGACACATCCGCGACATCCAGCCCTACCCGCGCTTCTTCTCCGGCGAGCCGGCGCGCGAACTGCCGGAGCGCTGGCAGTGGACGTTCCCGATCGTCTTCGACCCGTTCGACGCCAACACGCTGATGATCGCGTCGCAGCACGTGTGGAAGACGACCAACGACGGCCAGACCTGGACGCGGATGAGTCCCGACCTGACGCGCGCCGATCCGATGACCCTCGGCGATTCCGGCGGCCCGATCACCCGCGACATGAACGGCCCCGAGATCTTCGCGACGGTCTTCGCCATCGGGCCGTCGGCGGTGCAGAAGGGGCTCATCTGGACCGGCTCGGACGACGGCCGGGTGCACGTCACGCAGAACGGCGGCGCCAACTGGGCCAACGTCACCCCGCCGGGCATCGGCGACTACACGCGCATCAGCACCGTCGAACCGTCGCCGCACAAGAGCAAGCCCGGGACCGCCTACGTCGCCGGCAAGCGGTATCTCGTGCCGCCTGGCGACCGCTCGCCGTATCTCTTCAGGACCGACGACTACGGCAAGACCTGGACGAAGATCGTCGCCGGCATCGCCCCGCATCACTACACCCATTCGATCCGCGAGGATCCGGGTCGTCCTGGTCTGCTCTTCGCCGGCACCGAACACGGCGTCTACGTGTCGTTCACCGACGGCGCCGAGTGGCAGCCGCTGCGGCTCGACATGCCCGACACGCAGATCTCGGACCTGGCGGTGAAGGGCGACGACCTCGTCGTCGCCACCCACGGCCGCTCGTTCTGGGTGCTCGAGAACATCTCGACGCTGCGCCAGCTCACGCCCGAGACGGCGACCGCGCCGCTCACGGTGTTCACGCCGCGGGCCGCCATTCGCGGCTTCAACCGCGCCGACGTCGACTACTTCCTGACCTCGGCCAGCGACCGGATTACCGTGGAGATCCTCGACGGCGGCGGCAGTGTCGTGCGCACCTTCACGCGCACGGCCGAGGAGGAGAAGGCCGACGAGAAGAAGCCGGCGGCCGGCGCCGGCGGTGGTTTCGGCGGCGGCCCGCCGCAGCTGCCGCCGTCGACCAAGGCCGGGATGAACCGCTTCTCGTGGAACCTGCGCTATCCGGGCGCGACGACCTTCCCGGGCATGATCATCTGGAGCGGCAACCCCGCCAACGGGCCGTTCGCGGTCCCCGGGCAATATCAGGTGCGGGTGACGGCCGGTGGCCAGACCCGCACGGTGCCGCTGAGCGTCCAGAGGCACCCGCTCTGGGAGAACGTGTCGCAGGCCGACCTGCAGCGCCAGTTCGACTTGGCCGTGCAGATCCGCGATCGCACCAGCGACGCCAACGAGGCCATCGTCCGCATCCGCGACCTGAAGGCACAGGTGCAGGAACGGGTGGAGAAGTCCAAGAACTCGCGGCTGAAGGAACTGGGCGACGTGGTCACCCGGCAGTTGAGCAGCGTCGAGGAAGAGATCTACCAGGTGCGCAACCGCAGTGGCCAGGACCCGCTCAACTTCCCGATCAAGATCAACAACCGGCTGGCGGCGCTGCGGCGCAGTGTCGAGACCGGCGACGCGCGGCCGACCGACGCCGCTTACGAGATCTTCGCGATGCTCGGCGCCGACCTGAAGAAGCAGGAAGCCGCCTTCGCCGAGATTCAGCGGTCCTACCTGGCCAACTTCAACAAGGCCGCGGCCGGGCAGAAGCTGCCGCCGGTGGAGACCAAGCCGGTCGAGCGTCCACGGTAACGACTGCGGCGCCTGGGCAGCCCAGCCTTGACAATGCCGCGGGGCGGCGCACAATACGGGCGCACGTGCCTGGGGACAGGTCCCCGGCGTCGACAGCGGTAGTGGGCGCACTGGGGACAGGCCCCGGGCGTCAAGAGCCCTATTGGGGCCAGTCCCCATACTGGAGGTGGCATGGCCTCGCGATCGCGGCGAAGTGTGGCACTGGGCATCGCGGCGTGTGCGGTCGTGTGGCTGGCGCTGGTCGAGGCCTCCGCGCAGGAGAAGCCCACCGTGAATCCGCTGGCCGGCGATCCCGCGGCGGTCCGCCAGGGCCAGAACATCTACCGCGGGCGCTGCGCCGTCTGCCACGGCATCGACGCCAAGGGCTACCGCGGCAGCGACCTGACGACCGGCGACTGGGTGCACGGCGGGAGCGACGCACACATCGCCAGGACGATCGCCACCGGCGTGCCCGGCACCGAGATGCCGGCCAACGCCACCCTCTCCGACGAGGAAGTGTGGATGCTCGTCGCGTACCTGCGGACGCTCAGCGCGCCCGGCGGTCCGGCGGCCGATCGCGGTGACGCGGCCCGCGGCGAGCAGCTGTTCTGGGCGGCGGGCGGCGCCAACTGCGGTCGCTGTCACATGGTGGGTGGGCGGGGCGGGCGGCTCGGCCCGGTGCTGTCGCGGATTGGCGCGTCGCGGTCGGCGGCGGCGCTCGAGCGCGAGATCCGGCGGCCCGGCGAGGTCATCCCGGTGGGCTTCGAGACCATCAGCGTGACCACGCCCGACGGCAAGAAGGTGCGCGGCCTGCGCAAGAACGAGGACACCTTCTCGGTGCAGGTGATGACCGCCGACGAGCGGCTGATGTCGTTCGCCAAGCCGGCGGCGCAGGTGGACCCCGAGCCGCTGCGCTCGCTGATGCCGGCCTACGGGACCGACCGTCTGAACGACTCCGATCTGGCGGACATGGTCCGCTACCTCCGGTCGCTGCGTGGACAGGCTCAGTAGGTGGAGGGAACGCGATGAGGAATCGCTTCGTCTCGGGACTCGGAATCGCCGCCGCCGTCGCGGCCGCGCTGTCGGCCGCGGCCGCCGCTCAGACGGTGACCACCGCACAGCTCGAGAAAGGCCTGGCCGACCCCGGCGCCTGGCTGACCTACGGCGGCGACTACGGGAGCCAGCGTCACAGTCCGCTCACGCAGATCACTCCGGCCAATGTCGGCCAGTTGTCGGCGCAGTGGGCGTTCCAGACGGCGCAGCTCGGCAAGTTCGAGGCAACGCCGATCGTGCTCGACGGGGTGATCTACATCACCGGGCCAAACAACTCGGCGTGGGCGATCGACGCTCGCACCGGCCGCCAGCTGTGGCGCTATCAGCGCCAGCTACCCGAAGGCATGGACATCTGCTGCGGATTGGTGAACCGCGGCTTCGCGGTGCTCGGCAACCGCCTCTACATGAACACGCTCGACGCCCATCTGCTGGCCTTCGACATGAAGACCGGGGCGGTGGTGTGGGACGTGGTCATCGACGACTACAAGGCTGGCTACAGCGCCACCTCGGCGCCGCTCATCGTCAAGGACAAGGTCGTGGTCGGCATCGCCGGCGCCGAGTACGGCATCCGCGGCTTCATCGACGCGTTCGACGCCGCCACCGGCAAGCGGGCGTGGCGCTTCTGGGTGGTACCGGGGCCAGGCGAGAAGGGCAGCGAGACGTGGGAAGGCGACTCCTGGAAGCGCGGCGGCGGCTCCACGTGGGTCACCGGCTCCTACGATCCGGCGCTGAATCTCATCTACTGGGGCACCGGCAATCCCGGGCCCGACCTCTACGGCAAGGACCGTGAGGGCGACAACCTCTACACCGACTCGGTCGTCGCGCTCGACGCCGACACCGGCACCCTGAAGTGGCACTACCAGTTCACGCCGCACGACACCCACGACTGGGACGCGACGCAGGTGCCGGTCCTGGCCGAGACGGTGATCAACGGCGTCCGCAGGAAGACGCTGCTGTTCGCCAATCGCAACGGCTTCTACTACACGCTCGACCGCACCAACGGCGAGCTGCTGGCGTGGCGGCCGTTCGTCAAGACCACATGGGCCGAGACCATCGCGCCCAACGGGCGGCCCAACGTGAAGCCCAACACCGATCCGACCGAGACCGGCACCGAAGTCTGCCCCGACATCACCGGCGGCACCAACTTCCAGTCGCCGGCGTTCAATCCGAAGACCGGCCTGCTCTACGTGACCGCGCGCGAGGTGTGCGCCACCTACTACGGCTGGGAACAGGAGTTCGTGCCCGGCGAGTACTACTTCGGCGGCGCCGCGCAGCGCACCGATCGCGGCTTCGGCGCCATGCGGGCGATCGATCCGGCCACCGGCAGCGTCCGCTGGGAGTTCAAGCTGCACACGCCGTCGATGGCCGGCGTGCTGTCCACCGAATCGGGATTGATCTTCGGCGGCGACATGGACGGCAACCTGATGGCCTTCGACGCCGCCGCGGGCAAGAACCTGTGGCACTTCCAGACCGGGTCGGGGATCTACGCCGCGCCGACCACCTACATGCTGGACGGCCGTCAGTGGGTGGTGCTGCCGTCGGGGACGACGCTCTACGCGTTCGCGCTCCCTGCGGGCGCCAGGCGCTAGCCGCCTCGCGTGTGCATTTCCAAATGCGGGTCGCGCTTCAGTGAGCTGACCGGAATGAGCGGCCGGCGATCGGACACGCCGAGCCGGGCTTCGGCGCCGCGGTCGGTGCGCGCCTGCCACGTCGTGGTGATGAGCGCCGTCAGGTCGGCGTCGCTGGCTCCGGCCCGCAGCGGCGCGCGCAGGTCGAGGCCGCGGGTGGCGTAGAGGCACAGGTAGAGCACGCCGTCGGCGGTCAGCCGGGCGCGGTCACAGTCGCGGCAGAACGGCGCGGTCGTCGACGCGATGACGCCGAACGGCGTGCCGTCGGGCAGCCGGAAGCGGTCAGCCGGTGCCGCCGGCTCCTTGGCCGCCGGAGCGACCGGGCCGAAGGCGTCGACGACGCGTTCGAGGATCTCGGCGCGTGACATCACCTGCGCCGCCGACCAGCCGGTGGCGCCGCCGACGTCCATGTACTCGATGAAGCGGATCTCGCCGCCGCGTTCGCGTGCGAAGGCGACGAGATCGACGATTTCGTCGTCGTTGACGCCGCGGATGACCACCGTGTCGATCTTGAACCCCGGGAACTCGCGCGCCGCGGTGTCGATGCCGGCGAGCGTGCGGGCGAGCTCGTCCTGGCGTGACAGCGCGACGAAGCGTTCGCGCCGCAAGGTGTCGAGGCTGACGGTGACGCGGCCGAGGCCGGCGGCCTTGAGCGCCGGGGCGAGCGGCGTGAGCAGGATGCCGTTGGTCGTCATCGCCAGATCGCGCACGGCGCCGTGGCGGGCGAGCCGCTCGATGAGCACGGGCAGGTTGGTGCGCAGCAGCGGCTCGCCACCGGTAATCCGCAGCTTGTCTACGCCGAGCCCGACGAACACGCCGGCCAGCCGGTCGATCTCCTCGAAGGTCAGCAGGTCCTGCTTCGGCAGCCAGGCGTACTCGGCCTCGGGCATGCAGGTACTGGCATCGCAGGTTGCAGCGATCGGTGACCGAGAGCCGGAGGTTGCGCAGCGGGCGCTGCAGCGTGTCGAGGAGCATGCGGCGGCTGCCTGGATTATGACACGCGGCCCGTGGCAGACTTGGCGGGCCTGCCACAGCCCTTGCGCCTGCGCTCGGTGGACGTCTTTCGCGGCCTGACCATGGCCGGCATGGTCATCGTGAACAACCCCGGGGACTGGAACACGGTGTACGCGCCGTTGCTGCACGCCGACTGGCACGGCTGGACCCCCACCGACCTGGTGTTCCCGTGGTTTCTCGTGATCATGGGGACGGCGATGGCGCTGGCGGGTCCGGCGCGCGCGGCGTGGCCGGTAGTGCTGCGCCGCACGGCGACCATCGCCAGCCTCGGCCTGGTGATGGCCGGCTTCCCGTACTTCAACCCGACGCGGTGGCGGATCCCCGGCGTGCTGATGCGGATCGCCCTGTGCTACGTGGGCGCCGCTGTTCTGTGGCGGCTGCTGGCGCGGCCGGGGGACGCGCCGGCGACGATGCGACGGCTGGCCGTCGCCGTGGTCGTGATCCTCGGCGGCTACTGGGCGCTGCTCACGCTGGTGACGCCGCCGGGCGGCGTCGCTGGCGACCTCACGCCGGCCGGCAATCTCGGCGCGTGGCTCGACCGCACGCTTCTGGCCGGGCATCTGTGGCGGCCCGACTGGGATCCCGAAGGCCTGCTAGGCACGATGCCGGCGATCGGCTCGACGCTGCTCGGAGTGATCGCCGGGCTGGCGATTCAGGCGCGCCGGCCGGACAGCGCGGCGACGACGCTCGTGGCCGCCGGAGCGGCGCTCTCCGCCGCGGGGCTCACGTGGGGGCTGAGCTTTCCGATCAACAAGGCGCTGTGGACGAGTTCCTATGTGCTCTTCACCGCCGGCACCGCCGCGATGGTGCTGGGACCGTTGCACGCCTGGCTCGACGACGGCCGGGCCTCGCCGGCCGCGGCGCGCCTCGCTGAGCCCTTCGTGGCGCTTGGCCGCAACGCATTGCTGCTGTTCGTGCTCTCGGGCCTGGCCGCCAAGACGATGATGCTGGCGACGGTGGCCGACGGCGACGGCGGCCGGATCGCCGTGCAGCCGGCGATCTATCGCGCGGCGTTCGCGCCGCTGGCGTCGCCGAAGACGGCGTCGCTGCTGTTCGCCCTGACGACGCTGGCCGCGCTCTACGCGCTGCTGGCGTGGCTGCATCGCCGCCGGTGGTATTGGAGCGTCTAGGAGACTCATGACACGACGGAGCGCAGTGGTGGTAGGCGCGGGCGTGTTCGGCGCGTGGACCGCGTTGCGGCTGGCTCGCGACGGCTGGCGGGTCACGCTGGTCGAGGCGTACGGCGCGGCGAACGGCCGCGCCAGCTCGTCGGACCATTCGCGGGTCATCCGGGCTGGCTACGGCGCGCTCGAGATCTACACCCGGTGGGCGACCGAATCGCTCGGGGCGTGGCACTGGCTGGCCAAGCTGACTGGCACGCATCTGGTGGAGGAGTGCGGCGTCCTGTTCCTCGGCGCGCACGGCCACCCGCAACTCGACGAGACCGCGCAGGTGTTTCGCGATCTGGGCGTGGCCCACGAACGGCTGACGGCGCCAGTGGTAGCGGCGCGGTTCCCGCAGCTGGGCGTGATTGGGCTGGGCGACGCCCTGTACGAGCCGCGGGCCGGCGCGATTCGTGCGCGGCAAGCCGTGACGGCGGCGGTGGCCCTGGCGCGGTCTCGCGGCGTCGAGTACCTCGAGGCTCGGGTGGTGCCGCTCGACGAGACCCGTACCGAGCCGGTCGTCCAAACGACGACCGGCGTGACGCTGCAAGCGGATGCGTATGTGCTGGCCTGCGGGCCGTGGCTGCCGAGCCTGCTGCCGCTGGCGGTTGGCGGCCGCATCCGTGCGACCCGGCAGGAGGTGCTCTACTTCGGCGTGCCGGCCGGCGATTCGCGTTTCGGCGTCGCGCAGCTGCCGGCGTGGATCGACTTCGCCGCCGGCGTCTACGGCATCCCCGACCTCGACGCGCACGGGTTCAAGGTCGGCCTCGATCGTCACGGCCCGCCGATCGATCCCGATACCGCCGATCGCCTGGTGGACGAAGCCGCCGTCGCCACTGCGCGCGCGTTCCTGGCGCGGCGGTTCCCGGCGCTGGCCACCGCGCCGCTCGTCGACGCGCGGGTCTGCCAGTACGAGAACACGTCGTCGGGCGACTTCCTGATCGACGTCCATCCGACCTGGCCGAACGTGTGGATCGCCGGCGGCGGCTCCGGCCACGGCTTCAAGCACGGACCGGCGGTGGGCGGCCACGTCGCCGATCTGCTGAGCGGACGGGCGACCGTGGAGCCGCGGTTCGCGCTGGCGGCGAAGACGTCGACGGCGGCGCGCGCGGTCTACTGACGCCGCGTTCAGCGCGGCGCCGCGAGTCGCTCGAGGATCTGTCCGAGCCGGGCGATCTCGGTGCCGTAGGTCGCCCAGTCGCCGGCGCGCTGCGCGGCGATCGCCCGCTGATACGTGGCGTGCGCCTCGGCGGTGAGCGCAGCAGGAGGCAGCACGGCGATCGCCGGCGGCAGCGTCGTCGGCACGGCTGCGACCCCCGGCGGGGCTGCCGGCGCCGTGGTCGCGCCGGCTGGCAGCGGTGCCGCCGCGGCCGCGGCGTCGGGCGGCGCGTAGGCGGTGTCCTTCGGCTGTGCCTTGCGCGCCGCCACCGCTTCAGGCGAGAACAGCCGGGCCAGCGCCGCGTCGAGCGTGCGGCTCCATCACGATCGAATTCTGGTAGGCGACGATCACCCGCGTCAGTTCGGGGATCCGGCCGGCCTGCGCCCGCAGGTACATCGGCCGCACGTAGAGCAGCGACTCCTCGATCGGAATCACCATCAGCGTGCCCTGGATCACTTCCGAGCCCTGCTGATTCCACAACGTGATCTGCGGCGCGATCACCTGGTCCTGGTTGATGCGGGCGACCACCTGGCGCGGGCCGAAGACCAGCTTCTGCTTCGGGAACTCGAACGCCATCAGCTGACCGTACTGCTCGCCGTCGGATCGCGCGACCAGCCACGAGGCCAGGTTGTCGCGGCGGCGCGGCGTGAACGGCAGCATCTGGATGAACTCGGCGCGCTGTTCGCCGGGCAGCTTCATGATCGTGTAGTACGGCGACATCCGCACCGCCTGCCCGCTGCTGTCGATGGTCGGCACCTCCCACTGGTCTTCCTTGTTGTAGAACACCGCGGGACTGGTCATGTGGTAGGTCGAGTAGACCGCCGCCTGCAGCCCGAAGATGCCCTCGGGATAGCGCACGTGGCGGCGCAGACCAGCCGGCATCTCGGTCGAGCGGCGTGAACAAGCCCGGAAACGCCTTGGCGTAGGCCTGCACGATCGGGTCGTCGGGCTCGGCCAGGTAGAACGTCGTCGTGCCGTGATAGGCGTCGACCACCACCTTGACGGAGTTGCGGATGTAGCTGACGCGCGAGGCCGCCTCCGACGCATAGGGATAGCGGTCGGTCGTCGTGTAGGCGTCGAGGATCCAGAAGAGCCGGCCGCCGTCGACGACCAGGTACGGATCGTCGTCGTAGGTCAGGAACGGCGCGATCTTCTGGGCGCGGCGGGCGATCTGGCGGTCGAAGATCAGCCGGCTCTCGGGCGTGATGTCGTCGGTCAGCAGCAGCTGGTAGTCGCGGAAGCGGGTGGCGAACGCCAGCTTCTTCCACAGCGAGTCGAGGACGATGCCGCCGCTGCCCTCGTAGGTCGTGAAGACGTTGTCGTCGCCCTTCGGATAGTGGAACTCGCGGGCCCTGGTCCGCACGATCGCGTACTCGTTGGACAGCTCGCCGAAGTACAGGCTCGGTTCGGTGACCGGGATGTTCACCGTGGAGACCGGCGGCAGATCGCGGATGAACAGCACCGGCAGGCCTTCGGCCGTCACCTGGTTCACCGGGCCGAGCGTGAGACCGTGGCCGTGCGTGAAGGTGAGCCGCTCGTTGACCCAGGTGCGGTTGGGGAGCGCGGCCGGATTGAGCTCGCGCGCCGACAGCATCACCTGGCGCAGCTGGCCGTCGATCTCATAGCGGTCGTTGTCCACCGCCGTGAAGTCGTAGTAGGTGCGGATCTCCTGGATCTGGCCGAACGTCTCGAGCAGCGGCTGGTGATCCCACAGCCGCACGTTGTCCAGCGTGGAGCGGTTGCGATCGATGTCGGCGCGGGTCAGCTCGGCGTCGCCGGTCAGCGGCCGCTGCACGATGCGATCGAGGGCGAACGCCCGCCGCGTCGCCTCGATGTTGTATTGGATGTACGGCGCCTCGCGCACCTGCTCGTTGGGCGCTGACGACGAAGCGCTGGATCGCCGTGGCGTAGATCTGCCCGCCGAGCGCGACGACGCCGTAGAGCACCGCGGCGGCGATCGCCGCAGTCTGGCGGCCGGTGAAGGCGTAGGCGGCGGCGAGCGCGGCGCCGGCCAGGGCCGCGAACATCTCGGCCAGCGCGAACGGCAACCGCGCATGGACGTCGGTGTAGCCGGCGCCACGGATGATGCCGGTCGGCGTCAGCAGGATGCGCGGCCGATCGAGCCAGGCGCCGGCCGCCAGCAGCACCAGGACCAGGGCGACGAGCAGCCCGAGGTGGCGGCGGGCGCGGTCGCCGAGCCGCACGCCGAACGGCGTGATGGCCACCTGGCCGCCGAGCAGATACAGGGCGCCGGCGCCGGCGGCGGCCAGCCCGACCAGCGTCATCATCAGCGACCGGACCTGCTCGAGCACCGGCAGGGTGAAGACGTAGAAGGCCACGTCGTAGCCGAGCACCGGATCGGCCACCCCGAAGGACTCGCCTTCGCGCCAGCCGATGACCTCCTGCCACGTCGACGCGGCATACAGCGCGGCCACGACGGCGGCGCCGGCGGCCAGCACCGTGCCGAGCGTCTCGACCTCGCGGCGGGCCGGCAGCGCCATGGTGAGGCCTTCCGGCGTCGAGACGACCTGCGATTCGACCGGCAGCGTGCGCGCGGCGATCTTCACGTGCGCGACCAGCCAGGCCAGTGCCACGACGAGCGTGGCCAGGCCGAGTCCCGCCTGGAGAGCCAGCGCGGTGCTGAACACCTGCCGGTGCCCGACCTCGCTCGAACCACCACCAGTCGGTGGCCAGCTCGACCGCGTTGGGCAGGACGAAGGCCAGGAGGGCGGCGACGGCGAGGACGAGGACGCGGAAGGGCAGTCGCATGAGGGCACCCTCAGTGTAGTCGGGCCACCGTCCGCTGTCGCGGCGGGACGGCGCCGGGCTCAGTTGCCCTTCAGGCCGCGCAGCATCCGACGTTCGCGCTTGTCAGGGCGCTGTCGCGGCGCCATGGTGGCGCGGAACACCCGCTCGATCCGCCGCATCGCCACCTCTTCGGCGCTCGGGGCCGGCGTCTGGTCGTCGTAGAGCGCCCGCGCCTCGGCCTTGGCGATGTGCCGATCGGCGAGGCCGCGGACGACCACCAGCTGGACCCGGCCGAGTGGTCGTTCGATGCGCAGGGCGTCGCCGACGCGCAGCTCGCGGTGCGGCTTGGCGGTGGCGCCGTTCACGTCCACCTTGCCGTTGCGGCAGGCCTTCTGCGCCTCCGAGCGGGTGCGGAAGAGGCAGGCTACGTCGAGCCAGACGTCGAGCCGCATCGCGGGCAGCGGGGCACTCGGAACCACGCTCCGGATGATACAGTCCGGTCGCATGAGCCGGCGTCGTCCGTCGTCGTTGTCGTTGTCGTCCCGCCGTTTCTCCGCCGCCGTCGTCGACGGTCCGTCGCGCGCCGCCGGACGCGCGATGCTGCACGCCGTCGGCTTCACCCGCGACGACTTCGCCAAGCCGCAGGTCGGCATCTGTTCCACCTGGAGCCAGGTGACGCCGTGCAACATGCACATCGACCGGCTGGCCGTGGCCGCGGCCGCCGGCGCCGACGGGGCCGGCGTCAAAGCCGTCATCTTCAACACCATCACCGTGTCGGACGGCATCTCGATGGGCACGGAGGGCATGCGCTACTCGCTGGTGTCGCGCGAGGTGATCGCCGACTCGATCGAGACGGTGGTCGGCGCCGAGGGCTTCGACGGCCTGGTCGCGATCGGCGGCTGCGACAAGAACATGCCGGCCTGCGCGATGGCCATCGCCCGGCTCGACCGGCCGGCGGTGTTCGTCTACGGCGGCACGATCATGCCCGGCGACTGGCGCGGCCGGCCGGTGGACATCGTGTCGGTGTTCGAGGCGGTCGGCCAGCACGCCGCCGGTCGAGATCACCGACGCCGACCTGGCCGATCTCGAGCAGCACGCCTGCCCGGGCGCCGGCTCGTGCGGCGGCATGTACACCGCCAACACGATGGCCTCGGCGATCGAGGCGCTCGGCCTCAGCCTGCCCAACAGCTCGGCGCAGGCGGCGATCTCGGCCGACAAGCTCGACGACTGCCGGCGGGCCGGCGCCGCGGTCTCGCGGCTGCTCGCCGAGGGGCTCACGCCGCGTCGCATCCTGACCCGAAAGGCGTTCGAGAACGCCATCACCGTCACGGTCGGCGCTCGGCGGATCGACCAACGCCGTGCTCCATCTGCTGGCGATCGCCAGCGCCGCCGGCGTCAAGCTGACGCTCGACGATTTCACCCGCGTCGGCAAGCGCGTGCCGGTGCTGGCCGACCTGAAGCCGAGTGGCGCCAACATGATGGCCGAACTGGTCCGCATCGGCGGGCTGACGCCGCTGATGAAGCGGCTGCTCGACCGCGGCCTGCTGCACGGCGAGGCGCTGACGGTGACCGGCCGGACCCTGGCCGAGAACCTGGCCGCTGTGGGCGACTACCCGGCGGGGCAGACCGTGGTCCGCGGCTTCGACGCGCCAGTGAAGAAGGACAGCCACCTCGTGGTCCTGCGCGGCAACCTCGCCCCCGACGGCGCCGTCGCCAAGATCAGCGGCAAGGAAGGCGAGCGCTTCACCGGCACAGGCCATCGTGTTCGACCGCGAGGAAGCGGCGCTCGAGGCGATCCTGCGCGGCCAGGTCAAGGCCGGACACGTGGTGGTCATCCGCTACGAGGGGCCGCAGGGCGGGCCGGGCATGCGCGAGATGCTGTCGCCGACCAGCGCCCTCATCGGCCGCGGGCTCGGCGACGCGGTGGCGCTCATCACCGACGGCCGCTTCTCGGGCGGCACGCACGGCTTCGTCGTCGGCCATGTCACCCCGGAGGCGGCGGTGGGCGGCCCGCTGGCGCTGGTCCGGCGCGGTGACGTCATCACCATCGACGCGAAGGCCCGTACCATCCACCTGGACGTGCCGGCGCGCGCGCTGGCGGCCCGCCGCAAGGCGTGGCGACCCAAGCCGGTCCGCGCCACCCGCGGCGCCCTGGCCAAGTACGCGCGGCTGGTGTCGTCGGCCAGCGACGGCGCGGTCACCGACGTGCCGCGGGCCGAGGCGGACGGCGTCAGCCGGCGCCGCTGACCTCATGGGCGACCCTCACTTTCGTCAGATGGGACTTGCCAGCACGGCTGTTCCACCCTAGGATGCAACCGTTCGTGATTGTGTGTTTGCGGATGTAACTATCTCATCTCGTTGAGACAGGCCCCAGCGGTCCCGGGCCGACGTGCGGATTGGGACCTCGTCGCATGAGGTGACCATGAAGACCCTGCAACCGATCGTCAGGCTCCTTGTCGTGTTAGCCCTGGGTTCCGGCATAGCGGCGGCCCAGACCTTTACGGGCGGTGTGCGCGGCGCGGTCCGCGATGCCAACGGCGTGATTCCGGGAGTGGCGGTGCAGTTGATCAACGAGGCGACGACGGTCGCCCGCGACACCTCCACCAACGCTTCAGGCGAGTACAACTTTCCCGGCGGTGGCGCCGGGCACCTACACGATCAAGGCGATGCTCGACCGGCTTCAAGACCTACGAGAGCAAGGGCGTCCGGGTCGGCACCCAGCAGTTCCTCACGCTCGACTTGGTGCTCGAAGTCGGCACGCTGCAGGAGACGGTCACGGTCACCGGCGCGGCGCCGCTCATCGAGACGTCCAACGCCTCGACCGGCGGCACCCTCGACCGCGAAGTGCTCGAGACGCTGCCGGCCCCGGGCCGCAACGCCTTCCTCATTGGCATCACGGTTCCGACGGTCATGACCGCCGGCGATCCGCAGTTCAACCGCCAGCAGGATCAGACCAACGCCTCGCTCGTGTCGCTCGGCGGCGGCGGCATCCGGGCCAACAACTACCTGCTCGACGGCGTGCCGATCACCGAGCTGGTCGGACGCGCGGTGCTGAACCCGACCATCGAGGCGGTCGAAGAAGTGAAGGTGCAGGTCCACACCTACGACGCCGAGATGGGCCGGACCGGCGGCGGCGTGTTCAACGTGACGGCGCGCTCCGGGACCAACGAGTTCCACGGGTCGGGGTTCTACCAGACCCGGCCGGTGTGGGGCGTCAACGAGAACTTCTTCGTGGCCAAGACCGGTCAGTCAAAAGAGGAGAGCGGGCTGGCCGATACCTACTACCGCCTCTACGGCGGCGGCATCGGCGGCCCGATCATCAGGAACCGGACGTTCTTCTGGGCCGCCACCGAGGGCTATCGATCGAACACGACGCGCAACGAGCAGCAGATCTGGCCGAGCCTGAAGCAGCGCGTCGGCGACTTCTCGACGCTCGACGGTCGGCGGCGTGCCGGTGAGCATCTACAATCCGTACTGCCGCGGCGGCGCAGCCAGCGCCAAGTGCCCGGCCACCGGCACCGGATCGCTCGCCACCGGCGGCCTGTTCACCGGCGCGATCATCCCGCGCACCCATCCGGCGGCCAACGCCGCCGGCTTCGGCCTGCTCGGCGCGTGGCCGACCGAGTCGATCGGCGGGGCGATTAGCCGCCAACGAGAACAACCAGCCGAACGCTTCGGCGCACCGGTCCGATCGTCGACAAGGCGGACATGTTCACGTTCAAGGCCGAGCACAAGTTCACCGACACGTGGTCGTTGAGCGGCGCTCTACATCTACAACAAGACCGACGAGCCGGGCAGCACGATCATGAAGCCGGAGGCCTGGTACATCGCCAGCCAGGACAACTTCTTCGGTCCGCTTGCGCCGGCGGCCGCACGTCGCGGTCGTGAACAACACCAACATCCTGAACGACACGACGGTGCTCACGCTGCGCTATGGCTTCTCCACCTGGCAGGACTCGTGCGACAAGCAGCCGTTCTCGGCTGGCATCGGGTCGCTGGGCTTCAGCTCGAACTACAGCCAGCGCCCTGTCGCAGACCGACGTCTTCCCCGAGCTCCTCTTCAACGACGTCGCGGACGTCGGCGGTTGGGGCGCGATTCCCAACCGCTGGAACAGCCCCTACACGTTCAACGCCACGCTGTCGAAGCTGTGGGGCAACCACAGCCTCAAGGCCGGCGCCGACATGCGGAAGCATGGGCGTGGACACCGTGTCCGACACCGTCGATGGGCGGCACGTTCACCTTCGACCGTCTCTTCACCAGCAACAACGGCGTCGGCGGCCACGAACTGGCCAGCGTGCTGCTCGGCGCGCCGGCGTCGGGCTCTGTGCCGTTCGACGATGGCCCGTTCGAGTGGTACACCAAGTATTACGGCGCCTACATCCAGGACGACTGGCGGGTGAACCAGAAGCTCACCGTGAACTTCGGCGTGCGGTTCGAGCACGAAGACGGCCTGCAAGGAAGTCGAGAACCGCCAGACGGTGGCTTTCGACGAAGCCGTGGTCAGTCCGCTGAATTCGATCGTGCCGAAGACCGGCCTGCTTGCCGGCCGGACGCTCAACGGCGGCCTGATCTTCGCCGGCGTCGACGGCGCGCCCGAGGAGCAGGGCAACCCGGCGGCGGTCAAGATCGCGCCGCGCGGCCGGCTTCAGCTACTCGCTCAACAAGCCAAACGGTCCTGCGCGGCGGCTACGGCCTGTTCTACGCGCCGTGGAACTACACCCGAGGCCAGCACGGCCAGGCCGGCTTCACGCGCGATACGACATCGCTCAACCAGTCCGACTCCACGACCGCGCGTGCCGATCACGTCGCTGGACAACCCGTTCCCGGGTGGCCTCGTTCGCAGCCGATTGGCAGCTCGCTGGGCTTGCTGACCGGCACCGGCGGCACGATCAGCTACGTCGACCAGAACAAGGGCGACCCGAAGGTGCACCAGTACTCGGTCGACGTGCAGCGCGAGCTGCCGGGCGACATGGCGCTCACCATCGGCTACATCGGCGCCACCGGACGCGACATCGGCTATTTCGGCACCGCCGGCGGCGGCGGTACGAAGCCATCAACATCAACCAGATCGATCCGGCGGTGGCGCGTCGGGCCTTCCCCGGTCCCAACGGCACGTGGAACGCCGCGGCTCTGCGCGCCAATCGGTCCCAACCCGTTCTTCGGCGTGGCCGGCGCCGGCGAGTTCGGCGGCCGACGCCACCATTCAGGCCGGCCAGCTGCTGCGGCCGTTCCCGCAGTTCGGCGACATCTTCGAGTTCGAGATGACCGAGGGCGGCAAGCGGCAGTACCACGCCGCGACATTCGTGCTCGAGAAGCGGACGACCGACTGGTGGGGCGGCCGCTTCAGCTACACGCTGAGCCAGATCCAAGGACAACCAGTTCGGGCAGGCCAGCACCTTCCAGACCCGAACGGCGCTGCCGCAGAACAACTACGACCTCGACGCCGAGTACGGCATCAGCAACTTCGACTCGCCGCACCGCATCATCCTGGCGCCGATCGTGAAGTTCCCCAACTCCGGCAAGAGCGGAGTCGCGCGGGTGTTCCTCGACGGCTGGAACGCGTCGGCGGTGGTCGAGCTGGTGAGCGGCTCGCCGCTGAACGCGGTCATGTCGGCCGGCGTGTCCGACGCCAACCTCGGGCTGTTCGGCGGGCGGCAGCGCCCGAACCTGAGCGGCGATCCGAACACCGACGGCAGCGACACCGACCGCGCGGTCTACGAGGGCAACGAGTCGGCCCGCTACTTCGACAGCAGCGCCTTCGCCAATCCCGGCGCGGGCACCTACGGCAACGCCGCAGCGCACCAACGGCGACGCCCGGTATCAGTTCCGCAAGAACGTCGACCTCGTGATCGCCAAGGACACGACGTTGTACGGCAACCACGTCGGGCAGGTGCGGTTCGAGATCCTGAACCTGACCAACACGGCGAAGTTCCGCGGCATCGACACAACGCCGTCGACTCGACCAGCTTCGGCCGATCACGCAGCAGGCCGGATTCATGCGGATCTGGCAGCTGAGCTTCCGCTACACCTTCTGATACCCGATCAGCGGCTAGCGGCTAGGGGCTAGCGGCTAGGACACACGCAAACGGGGCGGCCTTCGGGCCGCCTCGTTTCGTGTACGGCCTACTTCCTGCCGCGCTTGGTACGGCGTTGTCGATTCGCCACGGGCGCCTTGTGCGCCGCGGTCTGCGAGGGCGCTGCGGCGGTTCGGCGGCGAAGGACCAGCCACGCACCGACGACGCCGGCGAGACCCGCGATCGCCGCGGCGATTGGCAACACCGGCCAGCCAGTGCTGCTTGCCGGCGTGATCGCTTCGGTCGCCGGCGCCAGGGCGGCGCGGGCTTCGGCGATCTCGGGCAGGACGGGGTCGGCGCCGGCATAGTTGTCGAGGAAACGCTGGTAGTGCTCGCGAGCGATTTCGGTCTGGGCGAGCCGGGCGGCGGCCCGCGCCGATCCCAGGACCGATCGCGTCCGATTGGCGTTGCGGGCCAGCGCCTGCGCGAAGGCGGGCAGCGCCTCGGCCGGCCGGTCCAGCTCCAGCAGCACCTCGCCGAGCAGCTCCGGCGCCGGGATGAGCGGGATCGGCAGGCCGAGCGGCGCCGGGAGCGCCAGTTCGGCACGAGTCGCCGCGGTCAGGATGTCGACCGCCTCGCTGCCGCGACCGGCAGCGAGCGCCATCACCGCCGCCACCTGGCGCTCCATGATCGCGATGGCCGGGCGTAGATCGCCTTCGTCGGGCGCCGTCGCCCGTGCCGCCAGCCTGGAGCGCGCCAGTTCGGCCAGCCCGGGGTTGCCCGAACGTGCGGCGCTGAAGCCGATGGCACACAGCTCGTTGACGTTGCCGAAGTTGCGCTCGTTGGCCATCGCCTCCCAGCGTCGGGTTTCGACAACCTGCCGCGCCCGCATCGACGCCAGGTCGCTCACCAGGGTCAGGTCGCCGGTCGCATCGACCACCGGCCCGATCTCGTCGATGAGCAGCGCCGCATCGCGAAACCGTCCCAGCTGGAGCAGCTCGTACTGACGCCAGGCGAGCGAGTGGTAGCTGCGCAACGCCGGCGCGAATCCCCTGCGCTTCACCCACGCCTCCGAAGCGGCGAACGCCGCGCGGTCCGACGCCTCCGCGTCGGTCCACATGCCGAGCTGCAGGAAGATGTGGGCCGGCATGTGGCGCGCGTGGCTCGACTCGGGCGCGACCGAGGCGTACGCCAGTGCGGCGTCGAGGCCCAGACGCGCATGCGCCGGATCGTCGTAGTCGTGCAGCAGGTAGTGCAGGGCGCCCGGATGCCGGGGATGCGATTCGAGCACGCGGCTCGAGAATTGCGCCGACGCGGGTCTGCATCGGCGCTGCCGGCGAGCGTCGGCGCTGTGTCCTTCGTGCGTCGTCCACGTGCCGATCAGGCTCCGCGATGGTCGTGCCGAGCAGCGCGAGCGCGTAGAAGTGAGGCCACGTCCGGATCGCCCTCGGCGGCGGCATGAGCGGCGGCCATCGCTTCGGCGTAGCGTTGGCGGCGCGTGGCCGCCTCACCGTCGCCGAACAGCGCATCCGCGCCGCGGCGATGAGGCGCGCGGGCCTGCGGATCGGCCGCCTCGCAGCGCGTCGCCGGCAGGCGGCTGAGCGCTCGTCGCCCGGCCGGCGATGTCTTCGTTGCCCCACAGCGTCTGGTGATAGCTCATTGCCTCGCCCCAGTAGGCCAGGGCCAAGCCGGGGTCGAGCCGCTGCGCGCGCAGGAAGGCGGCGTTGGCGTCCTCGTACTCGAAGCTGTGGAGGGCGGCCAGACCCTCCGCGAGCGCCGCCGCGGCCTCGCCGCGACCACCCTGAGCGGACACTCCGGCCAGTCCGGCCAGCCCGGCGATCGCGAGCGCGAGTGCCCGTCTCACAAACGTGACCCGCACGGCCTGTCAGCGCTTGAGCGGCGGCGGCGCGTCGGCGCGCGTGCGATACCAGCCGCGCGAGGCCACTTGGACACCAGGGCGAGTGGCCGCCACCTCGACCGGCGCGGTTGCGGTGCTTGCGATCGGGGTTGGAGGGCGTAGTAGCCGAGGATGTAGTAGTCGCTGGTCTCGGCGTCGATGCGCGCCAGCGCCTCGACGTAGGTGTTGTCGTTCACGACGGCGAAGCCGCCGGTCGCGTCGGCCAGCACCCGCAGGCTGCTCTGCGTCTTGCTGATGTGGGTCCGCAACTCGCTGATGTCGACGTTCTGCTCGAGATTGGTCGTCCCGACCACGCCCCGCGGGTCCAGAGTGTAGATGACGGCGTTGACGCGGTTGGCCGCGCCGGTGACGGCGGCCATCTCGGAGGCGAGGTCGCTATCGGCGAAGACGTTGTGCCGCTCCTCGGCTTGCATGAAGCGATCGCCGCGCTCTGGGTCGGCGATCGGCGTGCCGTAGCGGCCGCCGAACACTTGATCGGTACCGGTTCGGCCGCCTGGGAACGGATCGAAGTCGTAGCCGTTGCTCACGAGCAGAACCACTTTGCGGCGCTGGCTCACTTTTTCGAGGTTGCCGATCAGCTCGAACGCCGTCTTGAAGGCGACGTGGGCGTTGTAGCGCAGCCCCTGCGGGCCCTGCGCGCCGTCGCGCGTGTCCATGATGTCGCGATACGACATGCCATGGCCACCGACCCGGCTGATCGCTTCCTCGAGCAAGCGCTTGTCGTACGACACCGGAATCTCGATCGACGACGGCCCGGTGCTGAACATCGCCAGCATGTCGCCGGCATGAAACAACTGAGCGACGATCTTCTTGAGCAGCGCCCGCACCAACGGCGTCTCCGTCGCAGTGAAATGCAGATCGTCGACGAGCAGTATGAAGATCCGCCCGGCAGTGTCGGTGGCCGGCTTGCCGCGCGGCAGGATGATGCCTTCGGCGGCGGCAAGGGCCGGAGTCGGCGGGCTGAGGAGGTTGAACACCCGGCCGCCATTTACCATCACAATCGACGTCACCTGTTGCGCGACGCCGTCCTCGAGCACCTGGAACTCGTCCTTGGTGAGATCGGGCACGAACTGGCCGGTGGCAGTACGCGGGATCACGTCGAGCGTGACCAGATCGACGGCGACGCGGAAGTCCGGCGGTTGTGAGGCCGCGGGGCTCGACGTCTGTCCCTGGCCGAGCACGAGCCCCGACGCCATCAGGTACAGCACCGCGATGCCTGGTCCGACCGAGCGCCACGCGGTGGGCCGCATGGCCGGAGTATATGCAATCTCTCCCGGGCTTCGGCCGTCGGGATGGGCGGACGCTCCCGGCTCGCCCGGGCCGCCCCCTCCAAGACCGACCACTTCCTGATCCATTCGATTGGATGATTGCCCGCATCAACATTGGATCCAGTCATGGGCACGATGCCCGTTTGTGAGGTATCGCTTGCGTTACGAAGGAATACGCCCTAAAATCCTGCCGTTTTCGTGCGGCTCGCCCCGGCCGCTTCCCCGTCTCGTTGGCACGAGTGGTGGATAGCTCTCGGGACGTCCCGCGCGATTGCGCGCTCACGTGAATGGTTCGAGGATGGCGTGAGTGTTTAGGGACTTACAACGAGAGGTGACCATGAAGACAGTGCGTCAAGCACTGGTTGTCGGCCTGATGGTGGCCGTGACCGGAAGCTTCGCTTTCGCCCAGACGTTCACGGGCGGTTTGCGAGGGGCAGTTCGGGACGCCAACGGGGTGATTCCCGGTGTGACAGTGGAGTTGATCAACGAGGCGACGAATGCGCCGCGCGAAGCGGTGTCCAACGAGTCTGGTGAATACAGCTTCGGCGCCGTCGCTCCAGGTTCCTACACGGTGCGGGCCACGCTGACTGGCTTCCGGACGTACGAGAACAAGGGCATCCGGATCGCGACCCAGCAGTTCGTCACCCTGGACATCACGCTCGAGGTCGGTCAGCTGCAGGAGACCATCACGGTCACCGGCGCCGCGCCCCTCATCGACACGTCCAATGCCTCGACCGGCGCGGTGATCGACTCGACGCAGCTGGCCACGCTGCCGAGCGGCGGCCGTTCGGCGTTCCTGTTCGCGGTCACGGTGCCGACGGTCATCGCTTCGGGCGACTCGCAGTTCAATCGCCAGCAGGACCAGACCAACGCCTCGCTCCTCTCGCTGGGCGGCGGCGCCCGCCGGGCCAACAACTACCTCATCGACGGCGTGCCGGTCACCGACCTGCGCAACCGCGCCACGGCGAACCCGAGCCTCGAGGCGCTGGAAGGCGTGAACGTCCAGGTGCACCAGTACGACGCCGAGACCGGCCGCACCGGCGGCGGCACCTTCAACGTCGCCACCAAGTCGGGCGGCAACCAGTGGCACGGCAGCGGCTTCTACCAGACGCGGCCGAACTGGGGCGCCGCCAACAACTTCTACTCGGAGCTGCAGGGCGTGGCCAAGCCCGAGTTGTACTTCCACACCGGCGCTGCCGGCATCGGTGGTCCGGTGATTCGCGACCGTACCTTCTTCTGGCTGTCGTCGGAAGGCTACGGCTCGAACACCTCGCGCAACCAGGGCAGCCGCGTGCCGACAGCGCGTGAAAAGGCCGGTGACTTCTCGCAGTCCTTCAACGCCGCCGGCCAGCTAGTGGTCATCTACGACCCGCTCACCGGCGACGCCAACGGCAACGGCCGCACGCCGTTCGCGGGCAACGTTATCCCGGCCGGCCGGCTGAACCCGGTCACGACCAAGATGCTGAGCTACCTGCCGAACCCGACGCGGGACATCAGCAACGGCAGCAACAACTTCGACAGCATCGCCGAGATCGAAGACCGCGCCATCATGTACACGGGCAAGGTCGACCACCGGTGGACCGACAAGCTGTCGTCGCAGGGCTTCTACCTCTACAACCTCACCAACGAGCCGTGCGCCAATCAGCTGATCAAACAGGGTGAGCCGAACGCGTTCGCCGAGCGCAACGACTACATCTTGAAGCGCCGCGTGCACATCGCCGCCGTCAACAACACCTGGCTGCCGGGCAACAACACCGTCGTCACGGCCCGCTACGGCTACACGCGCTTCAAGGACCAGAACACGCTGTCGGTCGAGTACGACCCGGCCGAGCTCGGCTTCTCGCAGAGCTTCCTGCAGAATCTGCAGGTGGACAAGTTCCCGCGCGCGACGATGACCGACTACACGTCGATCGGCGCCATCGACCCGAACCGCTTGGTGTGGTACTCGCAAGCCGCCAACGTCGCGGTGTCGAAGCTGGTCGGCCGTCACACCTTCAAGCTGGGTGGCGACTATCGCCAGATCGGCGTCGACACGCAGTCGTTCTCGGGCGGCGCCGGCCTGTTCGCGTTCGACCGGTTCTTCACCTCGGCGACACCCACCGTCCTGAACGGCGGCAACGCCATCGCCAGCATGCTGCTGGGCTACCCGTCGGGCGACCCGAGCAACCAGAGCACGGTCACCGTGTCGAGCCCGTTCAACGCCAAGGTGCACTACTTCGGTGGCTACGCCCAGGACGACTGGCGCGTCGGGCCGAAGTTCACACTGAACTACGGCGTGCGTCTCGAGCGCGAGACCGGCCTGGTCGAGCAGAACGACGGCTTCACCGTTGGCTTCGATCGCACGCTGAACCCCGGCGGCGCGCTCGGAAGCCTGGTGAACCCGCTGACCGGCCAGCCAATGCGCGGCGGTCTCATCTACGCCGGTCAGAACGGCGCCAACCGGTATCAGGGTGACCCGCCGGCGGTCAAGGTGTCGCCGCGCATCGGCTTCGTCTACTCGCTGGATTCGAAGACGGTCGTCCGCGCCGGCTACGGCATCTACTGGGCGCCGTGGAACTACCAGGCGGTGGGCGCCAACAACTACGGCAACATCGGCTTCACCCAGGTCACGACATCGCCGCAGAACCAGTTCCGGCCGAACCTGAACATGGTGAACCCGTTCCCGGACGGCGTGCTGACGCCGTTCGGCAACACCCGCGGCGCGCTCACCGGCGTCGGCCAGACGGTGGAGTTCATCGATCAGGAGCGCACCGCGCCCCAGATCCACCAGTACTCGATCGACATCGCCCGCGAGATTCCCGGGAACATCGCCCTGGGCTTCGAATACGTGGGTGCCACCGGCCGTGACCTCGGTCTGGGCGGATCTAACGACGGCATCCTCAACATCAACCAGGTCGACCCGAGCTACCTCTCGCTCGGCCAGGCGCTGCTCGACAACGTGGCCAACCCGTTCTTCGGGATGCCCAACGGCCAGGGCTTCAACGTCAACAGCTCGACCATTCAGCGCCGCCAGCTGCTGCGGCCGTTCCCGCAGTTCGGCGACATCCTGATGCGCCAGAACACCTCGGGCGAGAGCCAGTACCACGCCGCGGTGTTCAAGATCGAAAAGCGCCTCTCCAGCGGTTGGGGCGGCCGCATCAACTACACCTTCAGCCGCCTGAAGGACAACCAGTTCGGTGAGACCAACTTCTTCTCGAACAACACCGGCGCGAGGATGGAGTCACAGAACATCTACAACCTCGAGGACGAGTATTCGATCGGCCACCTCGACGTGCCGCACAAGCTGGTGTTCTCGCCGATTGTCGAACTGCCATTCGGCGAGGGCAAGCGCTGGGCCAACTCCGGCGTCGCCAACTGGATCCTCGGCGGGTGGACGCTGTCGTCGATCGTGTCGATCGAGAGCGGCTTCCCGGTGATCATCACCGACACCAACAACAACATGAACCTGTTCAACCGCGTCCAGCGTTCGACGCTGACCGGCGCCGATCCCTACACCAGCGGCAGCCGCACCGAGCGGGTGAACCCGGCCACCGGCTGGCTGAACCCGGCGGCGTTTGCCGACACGCCGGCCTTTACCTCAGCACCATGCCGCGCACCCTGGACGACGTGCGGACGCCGATGCGCAACAATTGGGACTTCGTGGCCGCCAAGGACGTGCGCTTCAAGGGCAACGTCCGCGGCGAAATCAAGCTCGAGGTTCTGAACATCACCAACACCGTGAAGACGGTCGGGCCGAACCTGATTCAGGGCAACGCGCTCTTCGGCAAGATCGACACCCAGTCGGGCTTCATGCGCCTGACGCAGCTGATGTTCCGGCTCAGCTTCTAAGAGCAGGGACTGGGGACCAGGGACCGGGGACCAGGTAGAACCCGGGCCCGATTCCGCCACACGACGAGGGCGGCTCGAACGACGAGCCGCCCTTCGTCTGTACGGAGTACGATCGCGATGATGAGCCCACGACTGAGCGGGTGCGTGCTGCTGCTGGCGGCCCTCGCCACGGCCTGCGGCGGGGCGAGCGACGCGCCTGACGCCGCGAGCGTGGCTGCCGCGACCGCGTCACCAGCACCAATCGCCGATCCGGCACAACGGACCGGCAGCCTTGGCACGCTCGCGTTTCCCAACAGCGGCGCGGCGGCGGCCCAGGACGACTTCCTGCGCGGTATCGCCTGGCTCCACAGCTTCGGCTATGAGGACGCGATTGCCGCCTTCCGGGCCGCGCAGGCCAAGGACCCCGGCTTCGCGATGGCCTACTGGGGCGAGGCGATGTCCTTCAGTCAGCCACTCTGGTACTTCGAGGAGCCCGAGCAGGGCCGGGCGGCGCTGGCCAAGCTCGGCGCGACCCCAGAGGCGCGCATCGCCAAGGGCCGGACGCCGCGCGAGCAGGGCTATCTCGCGGCGGTCGACGTGTTGTGGGGGCCGGGCGTGCAGCCGGTCCGCGCGAAGGCCTTCGCCGACGCGATGGCCGCGGTGGCCGCGGCGAACCCCGGCGACGACGAGGCGCAGGTGTTCTACGCCCTGGCGCTGCTCGGCACGATGCCGCGCGGCGACGGCTCGTTGCCGCTGCGCGAGCAGGCCGGCGCCATCGCCGAGGCGGTGTTCGCTCGCAACCCGAAGCACCCCGGCGCCGCGCACCTCATCCTCCATGCCTACGACCACGGCACGCTGGCGCCGCGCGGACTGGCGGCGGCTCGCGCCTACGCGGCGATCGCCCCAGCCTCCAGCCACGCGCTCCACATGCCGGCGCACTTCTTCCTGCAACTCGGGCATTGGCGTGAGGCGGCGGCCACCGACCGGGCATCGTGGGCGGCCTCGGTGGCCTGGGTCGAGCGCGGGAAGCGCTCGGTCGTGCAGCGCGACTTCCACAGCCTGACCTGGCTGCAGTACCAGCTCACCCAGCTCGGGCAGTTCGCCGAGGCCCAGCGCATCGCCGCCGAGGTCGACAAGGCTCTGGCCGTGGCCACTGCCACTGACGCCATCGGCGGCTATCAGTACGCCGACAGCGTCATCGGCCGCGGCAGTGGCCGCCTGGCGCTGCAGAACGACAAGGGCTCGATGCGGGCGCGCTACGTGATCGAGAGCGAGCGCTGGGCCGAGATGCGCGGCCAGAGCTCGTTCGACAACCTCGACGAGCTGTTCGTCGTCGGGGTGAGCGCCCTGCGGCTGCAGGACGCGCCGCGGGCGCTGGCGGTGCGCGGCGAGCTGCAGAAGGCGTCGGCACCGGAGATGGATCCCGGACTGCGCGAGCAGGCGACGATCCTGCTGCTCGAACTCGAGGCGGTCGCCGCCGTCGTCGACGGCCTGCCCGGCGTGGCCACGTCCAAGATGGACGAAGCGGCGCGGATGCAGGACCGCATGCCCAAGCCGATCGGCCGGCCGTTTCCGGTGAAGGGCGCCGACGAGCTCTACGGCGAGCTGCTGCTCGAGCTGGGCCGGGCGAAGGACGCGATCGGCTGGTTCGAGAAGACGCTCGTCCGCACGCCCAACCGCAGCCGCGCCGTGCTGGGCCTGGCCCGCGCCGCCGCCAAGGCCGGCGACGACGCCAGGAGCCGCACGATGTACGCGCAGTTCCTCGAGAACTGGAACGCCGCCGATGCCGGCCTGCCGGAGCTGGCCGAAGCGCGAGCAGCGGTCGGGCGCTGAATCACCGCCGCGGCCACTGCAGCGTCATCACCGCGATGGCGGCGTGATCGTGCCGGTCGCCACGCCCACGGAGCGGCGAGTGCTCCCAGATGTAGCCCGCTTCCACGGTCGCTGCCGGGCTGACCGTGCGCATCAGACCGGCATAGAAGCGATTGCGGTCGTAGCCGCTGGCCGGGCCGCGCGGCGTGTCGTCGACGGTGACCATCAGCTCGTTGTACGAGGCCAGCTGCCAGCGTCGGGCGGCGTCGAGCGGCCGCTGCGCCCGCACCAAAGTGCGCAACCGGTGCGACGAGCCGTCCCACGGCTCGTTCTGCCAGCGCTGCTCGAGGCGCAGGCGAACCGACGGCGTCCAGCCGCCGACGGCTGGCGGGGTGACGAGTAGCTGCTGGAAGATCCGCTGCTCGTGGCGCACCCCTGGCCCGAAGGTGCGCGGTACCGAGGCGTAGCCCAGCCACGCCGACACGCGCGGCGTGAGCGCACGGCCGATGGCGGTGCGGACGATCGTCAGGCCCAGTTCCGACCCGTCGTCGAAGACGCGCGGCTGGATCTCGAGGTGGGTGCGCCAGTCGCCGATCCGGCCGAGGGTCAGGGCCTGCACCCAGACCTGACGGTCGTGCGTGTGCTGGCCGGCGGCGGGGGTCGAGGCGCCGTGCAGCAGGCACACGACGATGAGCGGGGTGATGACGGCGTGAAGCATGGGTGCGAGCAGAGCGTTCAGACCTCGTCGATGCGGACGCGACGGATGTAGAAGGACAGGTCGAGGCGCCGGGTGCGGACCTGCGGGTCGGCGGCGCGCAGCGTGATGTCGTAGTACCCCGGTTCTTCCGGCCGCCAGCGGTAGCTCCACAGCGACCAGGAGTGGTGCGAGGACGGCGCCGGGCAGATCGGGAAGGCGGTGCCGCGGTCGCGTGAGCCGAACCGGATCAGCAGGCGATCGACCGGCTGGGCGCCGCCCCACACGAGTCCGACGACGCGGTACTCGATCCGGCCGGCGACCCGGCGCTGCTCGATCCGGATCGGCATGGCCGCGGTGTCGATCGCCGGCTCGGCGTAGCCGCGGGCGAGCGCGGGAATACCGTCCTGGTGGGTGCGGAAAGCGAACTCCATCATCTGGGTGGTGGCGGCTTCGTCGGCGCCGACCCAGCGCAGCTCGTTGACCCACTTGATCCAGGCGCAGCCGTACCACCCGGGGACGGCGAGCCGGACCGGGGCGCCGTGGTCGGCGGTGAGCGGCTGGCCGTTCATCCGCACGGCCAGGAATGGCCGGAGCCGGTCGATGGCGTCGAGCGGCAGCACCCAGCTGGCGCCGGCCAGCGACTGTCGGGAACTCTGCACCTCGTGGTCCACACCGGCGACGAGGACCCCGGTGGCGCCTGGCGGGCGCGGAACGCGGTCGAGCACCCGGGTGAGCGGCACGCCATCCCACGCGACGGCGCTCATCAGGCCGAAGTTCTGCGGGTTGGCGTTGCCGGAACACTCGATGACGTGAACGCCCATCGGCGCGGCCTCGCCAGCGAGCGCGGCGGCGGTCACCGTCGCGCCTCCGCCGGCGGCCGAGCGACCGACCGCGACGGGCCAGGCGGCGGCATCGTGGTCGAGTCGTCGCGGCGCCGAGGTGCGCACGAATACCTGTTCGGTCGGCGTGACCAGCGTCGCCGCCGACAGCCCGGAGAGATCGGTGAACTGACGGGCGTCCAGGCCGGGACCCCCGACCATCTGTCCCAGGGGCACGTCCTGGGCGCCGACGCCATAGAGCGGAAGCAGTCGCACCAACGTGCCGGCGGGCTCGTCATCACAGCCAACCTGCGCCCACAGCCGGGCCAGGTAAGGATCGAACGGTGCGGCCAAGCCCCCGAGGGCAAGGGCATGTGCCAGAAATCGACGGCGCGAGGGCCGCTGGTCCATGTCGGGCGCCGGTGCCACGGCCCCAGTATTCCATACGCGCCTCGTATAATCGGGAGCATGGCCATGCCTCTCGTCCCTCGCGTGCCCCTGGCGGCCGGCCTGCTGGCCCTGGCGACGCTCGGTGTCGCCGCGCAGCAGCCGCCAGCGACGGGGCAGCCGACGTTCCGGTCGGCAGTGACCGCGGTGACCACCGACGTCATCACCCGCGATCGCGACGGCCGGTTCATCTCGGACCTGACCAAGGACGACTTCACGGTGCTCGAGGACGGCGTGCCGCAGACGATCACCTCGTTCGCGCTGGTGCACGGCGGCCGGACCTTCACCGGGCTGGCGGCGCCGGAAGTGACCGCCGCCCCCGAAGGTATCGTGCTGCCCAAGGCCCGCCGGGTGGTGGAGAACGTCGCCGGCCGCGTCGTCGTCATCTTCGTCGACGACGTCCACGTCGAGGCCGAGTACACCCCGCACGTCAAGCGGATCATCGAAGACCTGGCGCAGAACCTGCTGCACGACGGCGATCTCGTGGCGATGCTGTCGAGCGGCCCGTCGAGCATCGCTACCGGCCTGACCTACGATCGCCGGCTGGTCGCGGCCTCGGCGTCGAAGATCCGCGGCAGCGGACTGACCGCCCGCGACATCTTCCAGAACCTCGAGACCGCGCAGGGGCCGGCCGACGTCCGCAACCGGGCGCAGATGGCCTTCTATGCCGCCTACAACCTGCTCGCCGACCTCGAGCAGGTGCAGAACAAGCGCAAGGTGCTGCTCTACATCAGCGCCGGCTACGACTTCGATCCGTTCGCCGAAGGCCGCAACTCGCGCGACCGCATCCAGGGTGGCCGCTTCGCCGAGCCGACCCGGTTCCTGTATCAGAATCAGCAGGACAACCCGTTCTTCCGGCTCGGGACCGCGACCTCGGACATCGACCTCTACCAGTACATGCGCGAGCTGATCCTCACCGCCAACCGCGCCAACGTCAGCATCTATTCGGTCGACCCGCGTGGCCTGCAGGGCGTGACCGATGCCGGGCAGTACCTGGATCAGAGCGAGTGGCGCACGTTCATTCAGAAGACCCAGAGCACGCTGCGGCTGATGGCCGAATCGACCGGCGGCTTCGCGGTGGTGAACGTCAACGACTTTCCGAGCGAGTTCAAGAAGATCGACGCCGAGACCAGCGACTACTACATCCTCGGTTTCACCTCGTCGAATCCCGACACCAAACGCCGGGTACGCGAACTCGAGGTGAAGGTGCGCCGGCCGAACGTCGACGTCTCGGCGCGCAAGGGCTACTCACTGAAGACCCCCGGGGCGGTGCCGTCGCCGGTCACCGCGCCACCCACCAAGAAGCGCTGACTACGGCGCGGCCGGGCCCGATAGCGCGGCCACCACCGCCAGCCACTCGGTGACCAGCGCGGCGTGCCGGCCGCCGCCGTCGACGTAGCGATGGCCGACCGCCCGCAGCCGCTCGCGCCCGGTGGCGGTGTTGCCGGGCGCGGTTTCGCCGACGACGCCGCCGTACAGGGCGTGGACGACCAGGAAGTCGGTGTCGGTGTCGGCGTCGCTGCTGGCGAGCCGGTCGAGCACGGTGAGGGCGTCGGCGTACTGTCCCGCGGCGATGCGCGTGGCCGCGAGCCCGCGCGCCGCGGCGGCACTGCCCGGCTGGGCGTCGACGGCGGCCTGGGCCATGGCGGTGGCCCTCGCCACGTCGCCCTGCCGCATGTAGGCGTCGACCATCAACGTGGCCACGGCGGCGTCGGCCACGGTGCCGTCGCGGGCCTGGTTCCAGGCCGACACCGCGCCCTTGTCGTCGCCGCCCTGGGCGTAGGTGGCGCCCAGCATCAGCAGCACCGGCCCCGGCGGCGCTCCTTGCGCCAGGGCCTGTTGCAGCTGCACCGCCACCGCCCGCGGCGAGTCGCCGACGGCGAACAGGCCAAGGGCGCGGAGCGCCTGGGCGGTCGGCCGCTCCTCGGGCGCGATCGGCGCTTCCTTCACGAGATCGGCGTAGCGAGCGGCAAGCGCGGCGTCGAGCAGGCGCTTCAGACCGTCGGACGGGGCAGCCGGCGCCAGCCCGGTCGTGATCGCGGCCACCATCGGCGGCGTCAACAGCGCCTCGCGACGGAACGCCTGGCCGGGCGCCGGCGCCTCGTTCAGCAGGCTGTGCGGGGTGCCGACCACCGAGAAGTCGGCGGCCCGCGCGGTCTGCTGGCCGGTCAGCCGGTCGGTGGCGGTGGCGGTCAGGCGATACCGTCCCCGGGTGAACGTGGCGAGCGAGGCCTGGACCGCGGCGAAGAGCGGATGGCCCTTGGCGACGTCGAAGTCCGCGGGCAGCGTCTCGGCGGCATGGCGCTGGGCGGGCAGCGTGCCGACCTTGTCCTCGCGGCCGGCGACCAGCCGCGTGAAGGCGAAGTTCACCTCGACGTCGGGCTTGCCGGCCGGGCTGGCCGCCGGGTTGATCACCTGGAACACCACCGACAGCCGTTCATCGACACGAAACGCGTCGTCGATGGCGGGAGAGGCTTCGAGGGCGCCGATGGCGTACGGGTGCGCGTTCTGGAGCGCCGCGGGATACGCGGCGTCGAGGGTGCGGACGCTGTCGGCGAGCACGATGTCGCTCAGCGCGAAGTCGGGCGAGGCCGCCGGCAGCGACAGCGCGTGGGTCAGGACGCGCACGGTTGGCGGGCGGCCGCCGCCGCCAGGCTCGGCCCAGGCCACCGACAAGGTGTAGTCGCCGGGGCCGGCGCGAACGCTGCGCAGGACGGTCGTGCCGCGCGCGTCGACGTCGAGCCGCCCGGCGGCTTCGAAGTCCTCGAACGGATGCAGGAGCGGGACGCCGGTGCGCACCGCGCTTTCGAGCTCGGCCTTGCGCTTGGCCGCGAGCTCCTCGCGCTGGCGGGCGGCCTGCTGGCGCTCCCGGTCCATCATCCGGAGTTGCGCGGTGTTCTCGAGCCCGAGATCGGGCCGCAACCCGAGGATCGACGCGGCGCCGCCGACCGGCATCTCGCCTTGCGGCACGTTCATGGTGCCGCGGGCCCGCATCGGCAGCGGATCGGCGCGCTCGCCCTTCAGCCATTCCAGCACGGCCGATCGTTGCAGCGCGGTCGTCCGCGGGTCGCGGCGCGATTCCAGCCGCACGTAGAGCATCACCGGTTCTTTGGGGGCGATAAGACCTGGCGCTCGGCCACGTAGTGCCACGTAGTGCGATCCATCGGACGCCCGCAGGACATGGACCTGCCATTCCGAACGGGACGTGGCGGCCGGGTTGGCGCGGGCCTGATCGACGGCCAGCACGATGGCCTCGAGCACGGTCTGCTGAGGTTTGTCGAGGCGAGGAGTCGGTGGCGCCTGAGCCGCGACGTCCGCGCGGGAGATGACGGCCACGGCGACGACAGCGACGACGACAAGTCGTGACAAGTGCATGTCCGTGCCTCGGCGTGCTGCGACATCTTGTCGCGGGTGGCGCTGCGACAAATTAACACGATCCGCTTGTGGGTCCCATACGCATCCCGTAAACTTCTTGATTGTGAAAAACGTCACCTGCTCGTGTTGGGGGAGCGCGCTGACCCGGTCAGCCGCGCTCGTGCTCGTCCTCGCCTCGGTCTCCCCCCTGTTCGCCCAAGGCAACACCTCCTCCACTGTCGTCAATGCCGGCCAGCTGCCGGCCGAAGGCACGCCGCCGACCATCGACGGCAAGGTCGACGAAGCGGTCTGGACGGCGATCACGCCGCATACCACCTTCACCCAGCAGGATCCGCGGCTCGGCGAACCGGCGACCGAGCGCACCGAGGTGCGGCTGCTGTTCAGCAACACCCACGTCTACGCCAGCTTCATCTGCTTCGACGTCGACCCGTCGAAGATCATCGTCTCGCAGGCCCGCCGCGACGCGTCGCTGGCCGAGACCGACTCGGTGATCGCCATCTTCGACACCTTCAACGACAGCCAGAACGCCTTCGTCTTCGGCACCAATCCGCTTGGCATCGAGTACGACGGCCAGGTCGCCCGCGAAGGCCAGACCAGCGGCACGGCGTTCGGCGGCGGCGCCGCCGGCACCCAGCGCGGCGGCATCAGCGCCTTCAACCCCAACTGGGACGGCGACTGGGTGGTGCGGGCGCAAATCACCGAGCGCGGCTGGGAGGCCGAGATGGCCATCCCCTTGAAGACGCTGCGCTACGGCGCCGGCGAGAACCAGACCTGGGGCTTCAACGTCCTGCGCAACATCCGCCACAAGAACGAGCAGGTCTACCTGGCCGAGATCCCGCGCGGCTTCGACATCTACCGCATCTCGCTGGCCGCCAAGGTGCCGGGGCTGTCGCTGCCGAACCGCCGCGACATCAAGTTCATCCCCTACGTGCTCGGCGCCACCAACAAGGACTTCACCCGGTCGTCGGATCAGATCGACAACCGCATCGACGTCGGCGGCGACTTGAAGTGGGGCGTGCGTCCCAACCTCACCCTCGACGTCACCGCCAATACCGACTTCGCGCAGGTGGAAGCCGACGAAGAGCAGGTCAACCTGACCCGCTTCGACCTGTTCTTCCCGGAGAAGCGCCCGTTCTTCCTCGAGAACGCCACCACCTTTCAGTTCGGTCAGCCGCAGTCGATCGATCTGTTCTTCTCGCGCAACATCGGCCTGTCGGGCGCCGGCGGCACGCTGCTGCCGATCGACATCCTGGCTGGTTCGCGCCTGAGTGGCAAGGTCGCCGGATCATGGAATCTCGGTCTGCTCAACATCCAGACCAACGACGCCAGCGACCCGAACGGCAACCCGCTCGCCAAGGACACCAACTTCAGCGTTGCCCGCGTGCAGAAAGAAGTGGGTCGATCGAGCTACGGCGCCATCTTCGTCGGCAAGTACGTCACCGGCAACACCAACCGCAACACCTTCAACAAGTGGAACCGCGCGTACGGCGTCGACGCCAACTGGCAGCTCTCGGCCGGCCAGCGGTTGTCGGCGTTCGTCGCCCGCACCGACACGCCCGAAGACACCGGCGGCCTGGCGGCGACCGCGCCGCGGGGCAGCGACTGGTCGGCACGTAGCTTCTACGACTTCAGGAACCGGCTGTGGCAGGTCGGCGCCGGCCTGAGCCGCGTCGGCTACAACTTCAACCCGGAAGTCGGGTTCCTGCCGCGGCGCAACTTCATCCGGCCCGAGTTGCGCATCTTCTTCCAGCCGCAGCCGAGCCGGCCGAAGTGGATTCGCCGCATCGCCCCGCACATCTCGGCCAACGCCTTCTACGACGCCGACCCGGTCGACACCGCCGGCCGCAAAGTGAGCAGCGGTGATCGCAAGCTGCAGACCGCCATGTGGCACGTGCATCCCTTCGAGATCCAGCCGATGCGCGGCGGCCGGTTCGGGTGGTTCTTCGACGTCAACAAGGACAACCCGATCCGGCCGTTCCAGGTCTACAACCGCGACGGCAAGCGGGTCGTCATTCCGGTCGGTGAATACAGCTGGACGCAGCACGCGTTCGAGTATTTCTACGACCCGAGCGCGCCGGTCACCGGCACGGTCCGTTACCGCATCGGCAACTACTACAACGGCGACTTCAACGCGCTCGAGCTGACCAGCGACTTCCGCTTCACGGCGCGGGTCACCGCCAGCGTCGGCTGGACCCGGCAGGACGTCGACCTGCCGCAGGGCGCGTTCGTCGCCAACCTGGTGCCGGTCAAGGCGACGGTCGCCTTCACCAACCTGGCCAGCCTGTCGGTGCTGGCGCAGTACAACGGCCAGACCGGCCAGTACTCGGCCAACGCCCGGCTCGCGCTGCTCAACCGCTCGGGCACCGGGCTGTTCATCGTCTATAACGACCGCCGCGACGTGCTCGACACCACCTCCTACGACACGGTGGGCCGCTCGTTCGTCATCAAGTTCACGCGCCTGTTCGACATGTAAGGATCGACCTCCCCGGCCAATCGCGGGCCCACGTTCGCAAGAGCGTGGGCC
>CAVUIM010000003.1:825000-1336913 GCA_963741665.1 uncultured Acidobacteriota bacterium | reverse complement strand
GCCGTTGCACCTCGGCAAACGAACTCAGCAGCAGGTCGAGTCCCTTCTTGGGATCGAGCCGTGACAGGAAGAGGATGATGCGACGCCCGCGGAGCTGGGGATATCGCTCGAGGAACGTGCCTGGGCGGCCGGCCGCGGCGCATCCGGTAAGGCCATTGGGGATGACCACCGATTCGCCCCGGCCACGCCCAGTGTCTCGGCCTCGAGCTGCTCCTGCGCACTGGTGTAGTGCACCAGCGCGGCATGCCGTCAGTATGCGACGTTCGATCAGACGGAACGACAGGCCCTTCAACCACGGCCGCCGCATCGTCATGCCCCAGTGATTCAAGGTGCCGAGCGGCCGGACGATGTACGGGACGCCGCGTCGCGCGGCCAGATATGAGGCCGGAAGCGCCGCAAACGAAAACAGCGCGTGGATGTGCACGAGGTCGAAGTCGGCCGACGTGCTGCGACAACCAGCGAGCCAAGGGCCAGGACGCGGTATAGAAGCGCAGCTGGCGGGGAAAGAACCAGTAGGTCACGCCGTCCTGCAGGATCGGCTCGCCATAGCGCGTGGGCAGTGTGCCTGGTCCGTTGTCGTCGGTCGTCGCCACGTGCGTGTCGATGCCGGCGCTGGCCAGACTGGCCGCCAGTTGCCGCACCATCACGCTCGGTCCGCCCCGCAGTGGTCCCACCGACGGGATCACGTGCAGAACCTTGCGGACCATGCGCCAGGAACGCTGCCGCCTAGGACGCCGACTCCCGCGGAGAAGACGACCCGAGGTCGGCATTCGGCGCCAGCCGGCCGAAAGGATGCAGCCGGGTCGCGCCTCCCTCGTCCGATACGCCAGCGCCGCCATCGCCGTCGCCGGAATCGCCGCCGCTGTCCTTGCCGTAGTAGTGGTAGTAGCCCTGGTAGTAGTTCCGGTAGTAGCCGTAGCCCGGCGTGTTCGGATTCCAGAAATTGAGGATCGTGCCGAGCACGGGAATGCCATCTTCCGCGAACCGGTTCGTCGCCAGCAGGGCGGCGTCGCGCGTCGTCACGCCCGAGCGAAGCACCAGGATCAGCCCGTCGGCGAAACCGCCGAACATCCGCGCATCGGCGATGTTCACCATCGGCGGCGTGTCGATCAGCACCGTGTCGAACCGCCCGCGCAGCAGGCTGAGCAGCTCCGGCAACCGGGCGGAGTGGAGCAGGCTCGAGGCACCGCGTCTCGATCCACCCGATGGCAACACATACAGTCCGGGAACCGACGTAGGCACGCACGCGGTCTCGAGCGCCTCGGCATCCAGCGGCGTCTTCTCGAGCAGCAAGTCGCTGAAGCCGTGGCTGTTCGACACGTCGAACACCGAGTGCAGTCGCGGCTTGCGCATGTCGCCGTCGATGAGCAGCACCGACTGGTTCACCTCCGCCAGGCCGATGCCCAGGTTGCAGACGGTTGTGGTCTTGCCTTCCTTCGGGCTGGCGCTGGTGAACACGATCAGGCGCGGTCGCTGGCCGCCTCGGCGTGCGAAGAGGATTGACGTGAGCGTGGTCCGGTACGACTCGGCGAGCAGCGACGTCTTCTTGCGCCAGGAGATCGTCTCGATGCGGTCTGCCGACTCACCGAGCCGCGTGACCCGTCCAGTTCTGGCCGGCTTGCGGCGTGAGCCGCCAACCCGCAGCACCACTGCCGCGGCGCCAGGGTTGCCGTGCGTGCCAACCGGAATCACGCCAAGCTCGGGCACCCCCAGGTAGTAGGCGGCGTCGCCCGGGTCCTGCAGGGTGCGGTTGGCGCGCTCCCGCATCACCGCGAAGGCGATGCCTGCCATCAGACCCGAACAGGACCCCAGCACTCGCCGTTCGCCTCACGTTGGGCTTGTATGGGATCGTCGGCGTGTCGGCGGCGTCCACCACCCGCATGTTGCTGGCCCGCAGCGCCGAGGCGATGCTCGCCTCCTTGAGCCTCTGGAGGAGGTTGTCGTAGAGCGTTCGGCTCGAATCGACCTCCCGCTTCAGCAACTGGTAGTGCGCCAGTTCCTCGGCCTGGCCGGTGACCAGGCGCATCTGCTCTTCGTAGGCCTCCGACAACAGCGCTTCCCGGCGTTCCGCCGCCTCGTAGTCGTTGCCGATGCGCTTCAGAGACGTTCGCCCGCGCCCGCTCCAGGGAGGCCTCGATCACCTCGATCTGCGCCTGCGTGCGCCGCACCTCGGCGTTGTTCGGCGTGAAGGTGACCTGGAGCTGCGCCAGCTTCGCCTGAAGCTCGCTCAACGTCGCCTGGGTTTCCTTCAGTGACACGTCGTCGATCACCGCGGGCAGCGCACCCGCGGGGCTGGCGGCGGCGACCTCGTACTGCGACTGCTTGCTGAAGAGGTCGGTCTGGGCGGCCGACAGCTCCTTCTGCAGATCGGCGAGCTTGGTCTCGTGCCCGACGCCGTCCTCGCCCGTGACCACCAGGCTCGTCTCACGTGCATACGCCTGCAGTTCCTCTTCGGACTGCTCGAGCTTCATCTTCAGGTCCTGGAGCTGCTTGGTGAGCCACTGCCCGGTGTATTCCGTGGACTGCCACCGCATCTCCATGTTCTGGTCGATGAACTCCTGGGTGAGCAGGTTGCAGAAGTCGGCCGCCAGTTGAGCGCTGGTCGAATCGCACGTCACGTCGACGATCCGGTTGGTGCCCGACGAGCGGACGCGCACACCGCGAACTGCCGTCCGAAGGGCGTCGCGCCACAGCGACCTCCTGCTCGGGCGGATTGATGTTCAAGACCTGCCGCCACAGTGCCAAGGCGGTCGGACGGCTGAAGGTGACTGGGCCGATCGGGCTGTGCCTCCAGCTTCTGGCGGACGCGTTCGAGCAGCCGATTGCTCTGCAGAATCTTGACCTGGGTCTGGATGTCGACGGAAAGACCCGAGCTGCCTTCGGTGGCGGTTGGATTGACGTTGCGCATGTTCAGGAACTCGTCGTTCAAGCCCTGAATCTCGAGCGAGGTATGCGCCTGGTACACGCGGCTGGACGGGAGCGTGAGCAGGAAGGCGAGGACGCCGCCGAGGATCGTCGCCAGGACAACCGCGCCAGGGTGGCGCCGGAGCATCTGCCAGTAGTCGAGCAAGCCGGAGTAGTCGCGCTTCAGCCCGGAACCGGCGATCGTCGATGACATCCGGCCCTTGGATTCCGCCGAAAGCCGTCGGCCGTCTGGCGAGTCAAGGTGCTGCGAGGGATAGGCTGGAGTTCGTCCACTGTGGTCGACCCGACTCGTGAAGGCTCTAACGGATTAGGCCGTAGGTGGCGATCAGCAGTCCGGCCTGGATGGCCACTTCGAGCGTGCGTGCAGCGGCACGCTTGCTGTTGCTGCTGGGGACGACCAGGATGTCGCCGGCGGCAAGGGTCAGGATCGTCTGGCCTTGCCCCGCATCATCTGCTTGAGGTCGACTTTCACCTCGGTACGCTGCTGGTTGGCAACGGCGCGTCGCAGGATGCGGACGTTGCTGGATGCCGCCGTGCGCAGGGTGCCACCGGCCGACGAGACGGCCTCCATCACCGACAACGAGGGCCCGCCGCTCAGCGGCACGGGCCCGGGCCGCCCGACCTCGCCGATGACGAACACCACCTCGGCACGTGGAATCGAGATCACGTCGTGCGGCTGGATGACGATGTTGTCGTCGGGGCTCCTGCCGTCGAGGAGCGCCTTCAGGTCGATGTCGACGACGCTGAACTGGCCGCTCGGGTCGGCGGCGGCGTTCGGCAGCGGGATGGCGCCGACGTCGATCCGGCGCGTCATCCTGAGCGTTGGTCCGGCATCCGCGGTGACGCCACCCGCCTGCGACAACACCTCGATGAGCGTCTTGCGCCCTTCGAGCGGGCGAACTCCTGATTGAGTCACCGCGCCAATCACCGACACCGGCTGGCTGCGGAACGCGGTGACGGTGACGGCCACGTCTGGCTCCTGCAGGTGCACCTTCAGCAAGCTGATCAGTTCGGCTTCCAGTTGGTCCACCGTCAAGCCCTCGGCACGGACCCGACCCACCATGGGCAACCGCAGGTCGCCGCTGGGATCGATGCGCTGCGGTTTGCCGCTGATGTCTGGGAGCATCCGCGACCTGGATGGTGATCTGGTCGTCGGGCCCTAGGACATAGGTGGTGGGCGCGGTTGCGGCCGCCACGGGAACCTGCGCGGTAGCCAGGACCGGCGCGCACAGCAGCGCGCCGAGCAGAGAAGCCAGGAAGAATGAGTGCATTGCTTCAGCCCTTGCCGTTCTTTTCGAGAATTTCGGTGACGCGGCGCACGTGCGCACTGAGTTGCTGGATTTCGTTGCTGAGGTGATCGATTCCGTTCCCATTGGGTGAACCGCACAAGGCGAGCCGGGCGAAGTCGGACACGCTGCGGGCGCCTTCTGCCTCGGACTTGATCTTGAGCGCTTCGAGTTCGTGCTCCGAGACGCGGAAGGTGACCTTGTGTGTTCTGCGCCGAAGAACCATCGAAATACCTTTCCGTTACCGCGCGGAAGCTTCGTAAGATGGCGGCGACATGTCGGCGGTGATGCTGATCGCGCGCTGGGGCCTGGCCGCGGTCTTCGCTCTGGCCGGGGTCGCCAAGGTGGCCGACCGCGCCGGCACGGTGCGGTCGCTCATCGCGTTCGGAGTACCGGCCGCGCTCGCTCCAACCGGCGCCGTGCTCCTGCCGATTGCCGAACTCGTCTGCGCCGTGGCCTTGGTTCCCGCGGGTTCTGCCTGGTGGGGAGCACTAGGCGTACTCGCGCTCCTGGCGGTCTTCACCCTGGCGATTGGCGTCAACCTGTTGCGCGGACGCAGGCCGCAATGCCAGTGCTTCGGCCAGGTGCGGTCCGAGCCGATCGGCGCGAAAACGCTGGCACGAAACGCTCTGCTCGCAGCGATGGCCGCGCCACTGGTGTGGCTGGGGCCGGCCGCGCTCGAAGCCTCGACTGTCTCCACGCTTTGGCTAGACGGGACCGCGTGGCAAGTTCTCGCGCTTCTGAACGGCGTGGTCTCGGCCCTGCTGCTCGTCGCGCTCGTCCACCTGCTCCGCCAGAACGGGCGCATCCTCCTCAGGCTCGACGCCGTGGAAGCTCGACTCGGCGCCGCGGAACCGGTGAATCCGGAGCCATCCGGGCTTCCCGTTGGTGCCCCGGCCCCGAAGGTGGGCCCGAGCCTGGCCGAAGCGGGGAAGCGCGTCGTGCTGGTGTTCACCGAGCCAACCTGCCGGGCCTGCGACGACCTGCTGCCCGAGGTGGCCCGCTGGCAGCAGTCGTTCGTGGACCGGGTGTCGATCGTCGTCATCAGTGGCGACCAGGAGGCGGCCGACGCGTTCGGCGTCACGGCGACGCCAAGCGCGGTCGTGGTGTGGCAATCGACGATTGCCAGTCCGCTTGCGGTTGGGCCAGAGGCCATTCGCGTGTTGGTCGAGGATACGACGCGGCTCGCGCCGGGCGATCGGCCGCCGCCACTCACCGCGACAGACCTGGCTGGCAATCCGATCGATCTGTCAGGGCCGAAGGGCCGCTCGCAGATCCTGCTGTTCTGGAATCCCGAGTGCAGCTACTGCCAGGAGTTGCTGCCGGAGATCAAGCGATGGGAGCGAGGCACCGGCGAGGCTGGGCCGGTGCTACGCGTCGTGAGCACCGGCTCGGTTGAAGCGAACGTGGCGCAAGGACTGACATCCTCGCTGCTTCTCGACCCACGTTTCGACACCGGAACCGCCTTCGGCGCGTCTGGAACGCCGGCGGCGATTGCCCTCGATACGAATGGGCTGGTGGCCTCGGAACTCCGCGTCGGCGGCCAGGAAGTGACCGCGCTGCTCTGGCGGGAGGCTCGCTGACGATGCGTTATGTCGAGCGCCCTAAGAACCGCTAAGGTAGAGCTTCGCCCCTTCACTTACAGGAAAAACAAAAACCGAGTCGTTCCGGAACCGCCCTGCGCGCCGCGGAGGTAGACCTCCAGCAACGCGCGCGCCACGCCTCGAAAGCTGAATGGCCGGCGATCCCATAAATAGTTCGTGCTCCAGCCAGACAAATACCTTGCAGCCCCGCAACAGGTAGTCGTTCAGGGCTGGTTATTATCTCTGAAATCGCGCGACAGTCGATCGCAATTTGCACACTGTGAAGATCACGCAGCGTCACTGTTGCTGCTGCTGCATCTGCCGCTCGCGTTCGTCGTCGGTCACCTCGGGTGGCGCCGTCCACGACGCTTCGATCACCGACGGATCGAGCGTTGGCAACGCCTCGGCCGGCGTCACCTCCACCGACACGGCGAGCGTGCTCGACGTGGTGCCCTTGAAGGTGCCGCGCGTCGGCGGGACGTCGGCGTAGTCGCGTCCGATCGCCACGCGCACGTGGCGCAGGCCGGCCGCCATGTCGTGCGTCGGGTCGAGGCCGACCCAGCCGAGTTCGGGGAGGCACACCTCCATCCACGCGTGCGTCGCGATCGCACTCGCGTCGGGGCCGTCGTCGCCAGTGCGTGGCGCGATGTAGCCGCTCACGTAGCGGCACGGCAGGCCCAGCCGCCGCAGCGCCGCGATCATCACGTGGGTGAAGTCCTGGCACACGCCGCGGCGGGCCGCCAGCGCGTCGTCGATCGGCGAATCCACACGCGTGGAGTTGGGGGCGTACTCGAAGCCGCCGTGGACCGCGCTCATCAGCGCGCGCGCGGTGGTGAGCGGATCGGCCTGGCGGGTGGCCACCGGTCCCAGCGATTCGACGAAGGCCAGCAGCGCCGGCGACCAGGTGGCGAAGTGGCTCGGCTGGCGGAAGTCCCAGTGGTCGCCGGTCGCCTCCCAGCCGTCGACGATCGTCCACGCCTCGTCGGGCAGGCGGAGCGGCAGCGGCGGCGGCTCGTCCAGCTGCACCTGGGCGCGGGCGGTGATGTGGAGGTGGGCGTGGCGGCGGGGGATGTCGAAGTGGTGCACCCAGTTGCCGAGGAAGTCGCGGTAGGCGAACACGCGGGCGCGCGGCGACACCTCGACCTCGAACTGCAGGCAGCGCTGCGGGCCGTCGGTGGCCGGGCGCATCCGCAGCTCCATGACGCTTTCGCTCACCGGCACGCTGTAGGTGAACCGGGTAATGTGGCGCGCCCGTAGACCGTGAAGGTGATGCCCTGGTGCAGGAAGGCGAGGTCGGCGGCCGACTGCCGCTGGTGCATCTCGCCCGCGCCCACCGCCTGCAGCCGGTCGTAGAGCGCTTCGGTACTGCGGCCGCGGCTGGCCCTGCGCGTCGAACATCTCGTCGTAGGCGGTGCCGAGCGCGTAGCTGTTGAAGTGCGCGAGCCGGGCGAGATGCGGCGGCGTGACCGGTGCCGCGTCCGAGGGGGAGGCCATGGCCGCCCCACTGTCTGGCGTCCCAGCCGCGCCTGTCAACCCATGCGTTCCGCCACCGGCACCCATGCGCGGCCGCGCGGTCCGACGTACTCGGACTGCGGCCGGATGATGCGGTTGGCGCGGCGCTGTTCCCCGGCATGGGCGATCCAGCCGCTGACCCGGCTGAGCGCGAACGCCGGCGTGAACAAGCCGGTCTCGAGGCCGAGGCCGTGGAGCAGCAGCGCCGTGTAGAACTCGACGTTGGTCTGCAGCCGCCGGCCTGGCTTCTGCTCCTCCAGCAGCCGCAGCGCCGTGGCCTCGACGGCGCGCGCCAGGCGATACAGCGTCATGTCGCCGGCCCGGGTGAACAGCCGCTCGGCGGCGGCGGCCAGCACGTCCGCGCGCGGATCGCGCACCTTGTAGATGCGGTGGCCGAAGCCCATCAGCTTCTCGCCGCGGGCCAGCTTCGCGCGCAGCACCGCCTCGGCGCGCGACGCGTCGCCGATCTCGAACACCATGTCGAGCGCCGGTCCGGGCGCGCCGCCGTGGAGCGGGCCCTTCAGGGCGCCGAGGGCGCCGACGACGGCCGACACCAGGTCCGATCCGGTCGAGGTGATCACCCGCGCGGTGAACGTGGACGCGTTCAGGCCATGGTCCACCACGGTGTTGAGGTAGGTCTCCAGGCCCCGCACACGCTCGGGATCGGGCTCCGTGCCGTCGAGCATGTAGAGGAAGTTGGCGGCGTGGCCCAGCATCGGGTGTGGCGCGACCGGCTCCAGGCCGCGCCGCAGCCGCCAGAAGGCGGCGACGATGCCGGGGCACTGCGACACCAGCTTCGGGCCAGCCGCGGCGTCGCCGGCGCCGAGCGAGATCGTCCCGGCGGCGATGCGCAGCGTGTCCATCGCGTCGAGGCCGGCGCCCGCGCATTCGCGGACCAGGGCCAGCGTGGCCGGCGCCAGCGGCCGGGCCGCCGCCAGCTCCGCGCGGAAGCCGTCGAGTTGGGCCGCAGTGGGCAGCGCGCCGTGCCACAGCAGCCACGTCGTCTCCTCGAAGGTGGCGTGGGCGGCGAGTGCCTGCAGGGGGTAGCCGGCGATTGTCAGCTCGCCGCGTTCGCCGTCCACGTCGCTGAGCGCGGTGGCCGCTGCCACCACGCCGTCGAGTCCCGCCTGTACGAGTGCCATGCGACCAACGTAGCTGTCATGTATCATCGCGTCAACGTTGATTCGAAAATCAACACGACGGGGACTGGGGACCAGGGACCAGGGACCAGGGACCAGGGACTAGGGAACACGGAACACGGAACGCGGAACACGGAACACCGGCGAAGCGCTCGTAGGGCAGCTCTTTAGAGCTGCCCCGGGGGCAGAGCTGAAGCTCTGCCCTACATGAATCACGGAACACGGAGTCGCATTGCCACAGATGCCATGGATGACCGCTGCACAGGCCGCTGCCGCTCTCGGGGTGAGCCGCGCGACGCTGTATGCCTACGTCAGCCGCGGCCGTGTCCGGTCGCAGGCGATGGCGGGCAACACGCGCGCCCGTGGCTACGCCCGCGACGACGTCGAGGCCCTGCGGCGGCGGACCGAGGAGCGGCGGGCGCCCGACAAGGCCGCGGCCCGATCGCTGCAGTGGGGCCTGCCGGTGCTGGAATCGGCGATCACGCTCATCGACGGCCAGCGGCTGTTCTATCGCGGCCACGACGCCGTGACGTTGGCCCGCACCCGGGCGTTGACCGACGTGGCGTCGCTCATATGGACCGGCGCGTTCGGCGCCGAACCGGCCGTCGCCGTCGCCGCTCGACCTGGCGATGGCCAAGGTGCCCGCGGTGATGTTCGGCGGCAACGACCGCCACGGCCGTCGGCCAGCGCCGGGCTGCCGTTCGTCGCCCGCGCGCAGACGCAGCTGGCGATGGCCGCTGCTGCCGATCCCGCCGCGTTCGACACGCGTCCAGAGGCCGTCACCCGGTGCGGTTGGCGGATCCTGCGGGTGCTCACCGGTGCGGCCACCCGTGCGCACGTCACGAGTGACGCGATCGAGCGTCAGCTCGCGGTGGCGTGGGGGGTGCCGGCGCGTGGCGCCGATCTGCTCCGCGCGGTGCTGGTGCTGTGCGCCGACCACGAGCTGAACGTGTCGTCGTTCACGGCGCGTTGCGTCGCGTCTGCCGGGTCGTCGCCCTACGGCGTGGTCATCGCCGGATTGGCCGCGCTCGAGGGGCCGCGTCATGGCGGGTCGAGCGCACGCGCCGAAGCCATGATTGGCGGATTGCGCAAGGAACGTCACGTGCGGGCGGCGCTGGCGGCCAGGCTGAAGCGCGGCGAACGCGTCGACGGCTTCGGGCATCCGCTGTATCCGGACGGCGACCCGCGGGCGACGGCGATGCTCGAGTGGTTGCGCACCGCCTACCCCAGCGCGCCCGAACAGACGTTCGTGCGGGCCGTGGCCCAGGCCGCGGCGGCGGCCACGGGCGAGCGTCCGAACCTCGACTTCGCGCTGGCGGCCACGGCGCGCGTGCTGAAGCTGCCCACCGGGGCGCCGCTGACGCTGTTCGCCATCGGCCGTGCGATCGGCTGGGTGGGCCAGGCGATCGAGCAATACGCCACCGGCCAACTGATCCGCCCGCGCGCGAAGTACGTCGGCGTCGTGCCACTGCAGTCGTAGGGCTCCGCTCCCGCATTCGTAGGGCAGCTCTTCCGCCTTCGCCAAGGCTTCGGCGGACCGCCGTGGCTCGAAGAGCGGAGGCTGGTCAGAGCTGCCCTTGGGCAGAGCTAAAGCTCTGCCCTACGACAGATCAGGACGGGCCATGCTTCCGCCCTGTGGACGGGCGGCTCCGCCGGGTGGACGAGTTCACTGCGGAGGACGAGCATCAGCTGTCCACACCGCTGTTGCCCGGCTGGTCGCTGGACCTGAGCGAGTTCTTCCTGCCAACGGTCTGAGTCAGTCGCCGGCCGGCGGCCGCACCAGGCAGTCGAACAGCCTTTGCAGCGTGGCAGCCGGGTCGGCGCTGCGTCCGGTGTGCACCGGCGACGCCTGAATCACGGTGCTGCGCGGCGACACCAGCCAGCGAAACCGGCCGCGCGGCGGCAGCTCGCCGATCGGCCCGGCGCCGAGTCCGCCGGCGCAGACCAGCGGGAACAGGTCCAGTCCGGTGCGCACGGCGTCGAGATCGAGCGTCGGATCGAGGGCCTGCACGCGGCTCAAGTCGAGCTCGATCAGCGCTTCCAGGAACTCGGCGTCGACGCACGACAGGATCACGCCGACGTTCACCTGTTCGCCGCGCTCGACCCGCGGCATCACGCGGATGACGGCGTAGTCGTAGGTCACCTCAGCGGCCACCGCGCGCCTCCGGCAGGAACGGCCGCGGCGCCACCAGGCGCGCCCGCAGATACTGCACGTAGGCCGCCCGCGTGTCGGCGGGCGATCGGTCCGGCCGCGCGCTGGCCAGCCAGACGTCGGGCACCCAGCTCAGGATCGTCTCGATCACGTCCGGCCCGAGCGCCTCGGCCATCGCCGCGTCCACGGCGGCGAGTGTCCGCGCCTTGGGCAGCAGCACGTGCGACGACAGCAGCGGGAACGGATCGCGCGGCCGCGCCGGATCGAGCTCCCAGCCCGGCGAGTGGTGGAAATACAGCGTCGCCCCGTGGTCGATCAGCCACGGCCGCCGATGCCACGTCAGCATGTTGGTGTTGCGGGCGGTGCGGTCGACGTTGGTGACCAGTCCGTCGAACCACACGACGCGCGAGACCAGGCCGGCGTCGAGCGTGTGCACCAGGGGGTCGTAGGTGACCGAGCCGGGCAGGAAGTCGAGCGCCAGGTTCAGCCCGGCGCTGTCGTGGATGAGGGCGTGGATCTCCGGATCGGGTTCGGTGCGCGCCAGCTCGCGATCGAGCGCGGCGAACACCAGTTCCGGCACCGGCAGGCCGAGGGCGCGGGCGATCTCGCCCGACACCAGCTCGGCGACCAGCGCCCGCACGCCCTGGCCGGCGCCGCGGAACTTCAGCACGTACAGACCGTCGTCGTCGGCTTCGACGATCGCCGGCAACGATCCGCCTTCGCGGAGCGGCGTCACGTAGCGGGTGACCCTGACCGTGCGGGGAGCGGCGAGCATCACGTCTACGCCCGGATATCGGCGTACTCGGGCGTCTTGTCGAACACCGACTTGGCGAACGGGCACAGCGGCATGATCTTGCGGGCGCTGTCGCGGGCCCACGCCACCGCCGCCGCCACCAACGCCTGCCCGGCGCCGGTGCCGCGCAGCGAGCCGTCGACGTCGGTGTGGTCGATGATGACGATGCCGTCGCCGGCCAGCGTGTAGGTCATGGTCGCCAGGCGCGCGCCGTCGCGGTCGATGACGAACGCGCCCTTGTGGCCGTCGAGGACGTGGCTGATCGCGTGGTCCATGGCGTGCCCCGATCCTACGCCGGCCGGGCCCGGTTCTCGACTTCTACCTCGTGCATCTGACCGCCTCGGCGCTGGCCGCGTGGCTGTGCCGGTGGTACGGACGGAAGAAGCGCTAGAGCGCGGTGCGATTCGTAGGGCAGAGCTTTCCTGGCCTGAGCGAAGTCGAAGGCAGACAAAAGGCCGTGAAATTGACGGCGCCGCGATAGACAGCGGCGCGCGAGAGCAGGTAGGCTGCGCCGGGAGGCGGGATGGCCGAGGGGCGATTCGACATCAGCGTGGACAACTGGTCGTGCCTGGTCACGAATCAGCACCGCAAGGCATTCGGCGGCCGCAAGATCCGGCAGCGCACGGTCATCCACCTGCGCGGCACCGCGCACGGCCCGGGCGGCGGGCAGACCGCGGGGGTCTACCTCACCTTCGAACGGGGCGCGCACGACTACGACCCGACGATCAGCGCCACCGACGATCCCGACGAGCGTCTGCGCATCGACGTGTTCCTCGTCCACGGGCAGGAAGCCGCGGCGCTCGCCGTGCTGCAATCGGGCTATCGCGCCTGGGGGCGCTTCACCGAGAACGCGCTCGGGCAGACCGCCTTCACGCTCGAATCGGGACCCGAACCCGGCCTTACCCTGGAGCAGCCGCCCGCCCCGTAGAATCCCGTGATGGCTGGACGGGAGTGCTACCACTGCCGGCAGTGGATCGAGGCGGGCGAAGCCCACGACTGCTGGACCACCACTGAAGCGGCGCTCACCGCGGACCTGTCCGAGGACCTGCGTGACGCGTGGGAGCGGCTGCGCGAGGCGATGGTCGCGCTCGGCGAGCAGCGCATCTACGCTTCGGGCAGCTGCATCATGTTCTCGCGCGAGGTCTGCCACGTGTTCGTGCGGCCTAAGCGCAAGGTGCTCGAGATCTGCATCTTCCTCGACCGCGCCGTGAAGGACCGGCGGGTCCGGCGCGCCGACAAGAGCTCCAAGGTCAAGTTCGCCAACCTGGTGCACATCCAGCACCGCGACGAAGTGGAAGCGCCGCTCACCGACTGGCTGGCCGAGGCCTACGCCCTGCAGGACGTGCTCGCCAGGCGAAAAGCCACGGCCACGGCGCCGCGAGCGGCCACGAAGGCGACGGCAAAGAAGGCGACGGCCACGGCCAAGGCCAGATAACCGTCCGGCCATCTTTTCTCACCCCTGTCACACTCTCCCAACACCCGCCCGCGATAGTGGTGCTCGGGACGGCACGGGGCCGCCCGGCGACCTGGGAGACGACATGCATCACCACGACGAGCACGACCACGACGACCACGGCGGACTGCACCGCGACCTGCGCGCCACCGGCGCGGTGATTGGCCGGCGGCGCTGGCTGCGGATGGCCGCGCGTCTGGGCGCCGCGGCCGGCACCCTCCAGCTGGTGGGCTGCGGTGGCGACAGCCCGACGTCGCCGAGCGCCACGACCACGACCACCGGCACCACGACGACCCCGACCACCACGACCCCGACGTCAGGGGTCTGCAGCCGGGTGCCCGAGGAGACGGCGGGACCGTATCCGGGCGACGGCTCGAACGGCCCGACCGTGCTCAGCGCCAGCGGCGTCGTCCGCAGCGACATCCGCGCGAGCTTCGCGGGCCTGAGCGGCACCGCCGAGGGCGTCCGTCTCGACGTCGCCCTCACCATCGTCTCGTCGTCCACGTGCGCGCCGCTGGCCGGCTATGCCGTCTACATCTGGGCGTGCGATCGCGAGGGCCGCTACTCGCTCTACACGAACGGCGTCACCAACCAGAACTACCAGCGCGGCGTGCAGGCCGGCGACGCCAACGGCGCCGTCCGCTTCACGATGATCTACCCCGGGTGCTACGCGGGACGCTGGCCGCACATCCACTTCGAGGTGTTCCGCAGCCTGGCGACGGCGACCAGCGTGGGGAACAAGATCGCCACCTCGCAGATCGCCCTGCCGAAGGCGACCAACGACCTGGTCTACGCCACCGCCGGCTACGAGGCCAGCATCCGAAACGCCGCCGGCGTCACGCTGGCTTCCGACGGCATCTTCAGCGACGGTTCGTCGCTGCAGCTGGCGACGATGAGCGGCGGCGCCGCCGAAGGCTTCACGGCGACGCTGAGCGTCGCCGTGCCGGTGTAGGGCAGCACCGGCGATCAGCGCCGGACGCCGACGGTCAGCCAGTAGTCGCGCGGCACGGTGATGCCGAGCGCGCTCGGGAAACCAGCGTGGAAGGCGATGAAGTCGCGGCGGAACGCGGCGCGCCGCTCGTCGTCGAGGCTGGCCGCCAGCATCTTGGTCGGCCCGTAGCCGGTGGAGAAGGTCTGCCACGCCGCTTCGGCGTTCGGCTCGCGGTAGTAGGACGTGCCGGCTTCGAACGTCAGATCGAAGGCGCCGCCGAGCAACTCCTGGATCCGCTCGGTGCGGCCCCACGCGAAGGGCGATGGCGGGGCCGGCGTGGGCGGCGCCGGCATGTAGGCCTTCATCACCTGGAACATCTTGAACAGGTTGCCGTCCGACAGCCACGTCGTCAGCGCGATGCGGCCGCCGGGGCGGACCACCCGTGCCAGCTCCGCCGCCGCGGCCTCGGGCCGGCTGGCGAACATCACGCCGCAGGTCGATACGACGGCGTCGAAGGCGCCGTCCTCGAAGGGCAGCTGCTCGGCGTCGCCGATCTGGTAGTCGATGGCGAGCCCGTCGGCCGCCGCCTGGGCCCGGGCGGCGTCGATCAAGCCAGCGGCGATGTCGGCGCCGATCACGGTGGCGCCGCGCCGGGCCACGAGCCGCGACGTCCAGCCCGTGCCGGTCGCCAGGTCGAGGATCCGCTCGCCCGCCCGCGGGTCGAGCCGCAGCACGCAGTGCTCGATCGAATCGGCGATACCGCGGCTGATCTGCTGGTAGTCCTTCCCGCCGGTGCTCCACACCGTGGCGGGCCGTTCGTTGTGGGCTTGCACCGTGCCAGTCATGGTCGTCTCTCCCTGGGACATCATCGCTGTGCCTCCAATCGTTCCACCCGCGCCTGGAGTTCCGCCAGAGCGTTCTTCAGTGCCCGGTTTTCCTCGCCCAGCGCCTTCACCCCTGCCAGCGCGATGCCGTCGGCGTCGATGGTGCTGATGCGCAGCGGGTCTTCGCCCAGGCCGAACGCGGCGTGGAAGTCCTGCGCGGTCGGCCCGACGTGACGAATCGCCGCGTCTTGCGCCTTGTAGTTCCATTCGCGGATGGGCATTCGCGCGAGCTTCGCGAGCACGTCGGCGCCATCGAGGTCGCGGAAGTTGTCCTTGCTGTTGACGTCCGAGAGCGACGACCAGGCGTTGGCGCCGATGCCGAGAACGACACCGGACGAGAGATTGGGGCTCGAGTAGAAGAACGTGCCCCGGCTCGCCCGCACCCTGAACTGGTTGGGCAGGAACGCCTGGAGCTGATTCGGCGTCGAAGCGTCGCCGAAGACGAACGTGCCGACGGCCCCGGCGGTCGTCGTCACGTTGGTGCCCAGCACCACGCTCGACTCGCCGGCCGCGTCGAGGTTCCTGCCCATCGCCACCGCGTAGTGGCCGGATGCCGCCGCCGTGCCGAACGCCACACTGGCGTAGCCGATTGCCGACGAGTCGCTGCCGGCCGCGATGCTGCCCGTGCCGGCGGCCATCGTGCGCAGGCCCAGCGCGACGCTCGACGGGCCGTAAGCACGCACCCGCTCGCCGAGGGCGACACTGGCCCTCCCCGCCGCCAGCGAGTTGTCGCCGGCGACCAGCGAGAACGGCGCCGTGGCCTGGGAGCCGCCGCCGAACGCGGCCGAGAAGTTCCCGGTGGCCGATGTGTTCACGCCCGCCGCGAAGTCGCCCTTGCCGCTGGCCCGGGTATCTGGCCGAACGCCGCGCTGCCCTGGCCGATGGCCGGCTCGTCCCAGGCGTCGGGGCTCGGGTCGGTCACCCACCCGGCGCGGAACGCGCCCTTCGCCGGATGCCACATCATCCTGGTGCCGGCTCCCGAGGCCGGGATTGCACCGGCGCCGAGGGCGCCACCCGCCACGAAGCCCCCGTCGGCGGACAGACCGAACGCCGTCGGAATGATTGGCGCGCCCACCGGCCGCGGCCGCGGACTGCCGCCCGTGCTCGTGCCGAACGCGAACGTGCCCGTGTTCCGGTCGCTGTCGGTCCACGGCCCGGTCAACGTCGCCATCGAAATCCGCGCGTCGATTTGCACGCCCCGACCTCCGGGTGACGTCACGACGTGCAGGCCGAAGCCGATGGTGCCGTCGGGGTTCGGCGTCGCCACCCCGGTGAGTGGCGCGCGCGTCGGCGCGCCGCACTGGTCGTCGTAGCCCTCGACGGTGTAGACGCCGGCGACGCCGGTGACATTCACGGTCACGACGTTGCAATAGGGCTGCAGCTGCCAACGAAAGGTGCCAAGGCTCTGAGCGTGAACCGCCGGAGACGTCGACAACGACACACCGGCAGCGAGCAACACGGAAACGACAGTCGGACAACGCACGACAACCTCCTGGAATCGAGAACGCCCGGTCGTGGGCGCGCTCATTTGGGGTATCGAGAACGCCGCGGGGAACCCGCCACGCCTGCTACACTCGGCGCCGGACACGCCCGTGGACGCGCCGCTCTCCGCGCTGATCGAGGCCGCCGACCGCAAGGACCCCGGGGCCTCCGAGGCCCTGTTCACGGCGCTGTACGCCCAGTTGCACCGGATCGCCCGGCGCGAGCTGTCGCGGCAGGGGTGGAACGTGTCGCTCGGGGCGACCAGCCTCCTGCACGAGGCCTATCTCGACCTCTCGAAGGTCGACGGCAGCAAGTTTCCCGACCGCCAGCACTTCATGGCCTATGCCGCCCGGGTGATGCGCGGGCTCATCATCGACTACGCCCGGCACCGCCAGACCCAGAAGCGTGGCGGGAAGTTCGAGCTGACTTCGATCAGTACTGATGTGGCCGAGTCGATCGCCAACGTGGAGGAGCTCACCGAGGTGGGCACCGCGCTCGACGAGCTGGCGGCGATCGACCAGCAACTGGCCGACGTCGTCGACCTGAAGTTCTTCTGCGGCTTCTCGTTCACCGAGATCGCCGCCATGAAGGGCAGCTCCGAGCGCACCGTGCAGCGTCAGTGGCAGAAGGCGCGCCTCTACCTCCACCGCGCCGTGCGCCATCTGTCGATCGAGGACTAGGACGTGAACGGGGACCTGCCGGCGCCGAGACCGCCTCGCGACAGCTGGTCGCAGGTCAGCGCGCTGCTCGACGTGGCGATGGAGCTGGCGCCCGAGGCCAGGGCCGCGTGGCTGGCGTCGCTGACCGCGGTCGAGCCGGGCGTCGTGTCGGCGGTCGCCGGCTGGCTGGGTGAGTTCGACCAGATGCAGTCCACCGGGTTCCTCGAGGAGCGGCTCGATCAGGCGATGGTCGAGAGCGCCGGCGCCGGCCTGCAGGTGGGCGCCTACCGGCTGGTCGAGCCGATTGGCCAGGGCGGCATGGGCACGGTGTGGCTGGCCGGGCGCAACGACGGCCGGTTCGAGCAGCGGGCGGCCGTCAAGCTGCTGAACGCGGCGCTCCTCGGGCCGCATGCGGCGGAACGATTCGCCCGCGAAGCCGGGTTTCTCGCCCGCCTCACGCATCCCCAGATCGCGCATCTGCTCGACGCCGGGATCACGCCCGCGGGCACGCCGTATCTCGTCCTCGAGCACGTCGCCGGCGAGCACATCGACCGTCACTGCGACGCCCGGCGCCTCGGCGTCCGCGGCCGGCTGGAGCTCTTCCTCGGCGTGCTGGCGCCGGTGGCGCACGCGCATGCCAACCTGGTCGTGCACCGCGACCTCAAGCTGTCGAACGTGCTCGTCACCGACGCTGGCCACGTGAAGCTGCTCGACTTCGGCATCGCCAAGCTGCTCCTGGCCGATGACGCCCGGGGCCCGGCCACGATGTTGACGCACGAGCACGCGTTGACGCCGGCGTGTGCCGCGCCCGAGCAGCTCACCGGTGGCGACGTGACGACGCGCACCGACGTCTACGCCCTCGGCGTGCTGCTGTATCAGCTGCTCACCGGGCGCCACCCCTCGGCCGACGGGGTGCTCACGCCCGCCGGGCTCATCAAGAACGTGGTCGATCGGCCACCGCCGCCGGCCTCCGCGGCCGTGATGGCGGCGCCGCTGGCCCCCGACGCGACGGCCGAATCGCTGGCGGCGTGGCGCAGCACGACGCCGATCCGGCTCCAGCAGGCCCTCGACGGCGATCTCGACACCATCCTGGCGACCGCGCTCAAGAAGGACCCGGCCGAGCGCTACCAGACGGTGTCGGCGTTCGCCGACGACGTGCGCCGCTTCCTCCACGACCAGCCGATTGCCGCCCGGCCCGACTCGCTGCTCTACCGGGTGGGCAAGTTCGTGCGGCGGCATCGCGCGCCGGTGGCATTCGCCGCGGTGGCGTTGGTGGCGCTGGTGGCCGGGCTCATCGGCACGATCACCCAGTCACGGCGTGCCACGGCCCAGGCCGAGCGAGCCGACCAGGAAGCCGCCGCCGCCACGGCGCAGCGCGATTTCGCGCGGCGCCAGCTGGCCCGCGCCGAGGCCCTCAACGATCTGAACGCCTTCCTCATCGCCGATGCGGCACCGCTCGGCGCCACCTTCACCGCCCGCGACCTGCTGGCGCGGGCCGAGCGCACCGTCTCGAGCCAGCAGGACGAGGCCCCTGACGTGCGCGTGGAGCTGCTGGTCTCGATCGGACGTCTCTACAGCTCGCTGGGCGAGACCACCAACGCCACTCGCACCTTGACGCAGGCCTACGAGCTGTCGCGCGCCCTGACCGACCCGTCGGTCCGCGCCCAGGCCTCGTGCGGCCTGGCGCCGGCCGTCGTCCACACGGGCGATCCCGCCAGGGCCAGGCGGCTGCTGGAGGAAGGGCACGCCGAGCTGTCCGATGCCGCTCAGTACGCCGCGGCCCGCATCGCCTGTCACCTCGCTGCCGTGGCCGTGACCAACTGGTCGGGCGACGGCAACCAGGCCGTGGAGCACGCCCGCGCGGCCCGCACAGTCGCCGCCGAGGCCGGCACGTTGACGCCCGCCCTGGAGTCGCGGATCGGCATGGACCTGGCCGAAGCGCTGCGCAACGCCGGCCGCTTCGTCGAGGCCGACACGGCCTTCGCCGCCGTCTACGCCCGGCTCGAGGCCCTCGGCCGGGCCGACACCGAGCGCGCCGGCACGGTGCTGAACAACTGGGGCCTGGTGTTGAACGCACTCGGCAAGCCGCGCCAGGCCGAGCGTGATGTTCCGCCGGTCGGTGGCCATCAGCGCCGAAGGCGCCGCGGCTGCCCGCGTCGACCCCGTGCTGTGGAACAACCTCGCACAGGCGGTGTTCGACCAAGGCCGCGTGGCCGAGGCCATCGCACTCTCCACCCGTGCCTACACGGAAGCCGTGCGCGCCGGCAACGCCATCGTGGCCGACCAGGCGATGCTGGTCCGCGCCCGTTACCACGTGGCGAGCGGTGCGCTGGAACTCGGCGAGCGTCTGTTGAACGACGTCGAGGCCCGTTTCAAGACGATGTTCCCGCCGACGCATGCCGCCTTCATGGCCGTGGGCATGGATCGGGCCCGGCTGGCCCAGGAACGCGGCGACTGGGCCAGCGCCAGGACGCTCGTCGATCAGGTGGCGGCGGTGGACGCTGCGGCCGGCCGTGCGGTCCAGCCGCCGGTGCTACGGCGACGTGCGGTGCTCCGCGCGCACTTCGGGGAGTTCGCGCCGGCCCGCCAGGACGCCGAGCGGGCGCTGGCGATCGCCGTCGAGCGCGTCGGTCAGGGCAACCATGCGTCGACCGTCGGGGTGTCTTACCTCGCGCTCGGCGACGTGCTGGCCGCCGAGGGGCGGGCCCCCGAGGCGCGCGCGGCGTTCCGCTCGGCCGTCGATCATCTCGAGGCCACGGTCGACGCGAACCAGCAGGACCTGGTGCGGGCGCGGACGCGCGCGACGCGGTAGCCGGGCCTCAACCGGCCAGCGCCGTGGCGGCGATCTCGTAGGAGCGCAGCCGCGCCGCGTGATCGTAGATGTGCGCGGCGACGATCACTTCGTCGGCGCCGGTGCGGGCGATGAAGTCGCGCATCTCGGCGATCACAGTGGTGGGGCTGCCGACGAACGACACCCGGGTGCGACGCAGCGGGTCGTCGGGTTCATTGGCCGCGTCGCGGGCCCACTCGGCCGACGGCGGCGGCAGCGCAATCGGGTGGCCGGCGCGCAGGCTGGCGAACGACTGGCGGCCCGACGAGGCGAGGAAGCGGGCCTCGTCGTCGCTGTCGGCGGCGACCACGTTGGCGCCGAGCATCAGGTACGGCGCGGCCAGATACTCCGACGGCGTGAAGCGCTCGCGATAGATGCGCGAGGCCTCGGCGAGCAGCGCCGGCGCGAAGTGCGAGGCGAACGCGAACGGCAGCCCCAGCGCCGCCGCGACCTGCGCGCCGAACGTACTCGATCCGAGGATCCACACCGGCACCCGCAGCCCGGCGCCAGGCACCGCGCGCACGCGCTGCCCCGGCTGCGGATCGCCGAGCAGCGCCAGCACCTCCTGCACGTCGTCGGGGAACGCGTCGGGATCGGCGTGCAGCGTGCGGCGCAGCGCCGCGGCGGCTGCCGGATCGGTGCCGGGCGCGCGGCCGAGGCCGAGATCCACCCGGCCCGGGAACAGCGATTCCAGCGTGCCGAACTGTTCGACCACTTGTAGCGGCGCGTGATTGGGCAGCATGACGCCGCCGGCGCCGATGCGGATGCGCGCGGTGCCGCCGCCGATGTGCGCGAGCAGCACCGCGGTGGCCGCGCTGGCGATGCCCGGCATGTTGTGGTGCTCGGCCAGCCAGTAGCGGGTGTAGCCGAGCGCCTCGGCGTGGCGCGCCAGGTCCAGCGCCGCCCGGAACGCGTCGGCGGCGGTGCCCCCTTCGACGATCGGGGCGAGGTCGAGCACGGACAGTCGGACCATCGCTCCAACGATAGCGCGCCAGCGCCCGACGCAGGAACGTTACACCGCCGCCGCACGACCGCCATGCGGCCTTCCTACCATCACCTGGTGTCGTTCCGCTGTTCCCTGGAGCCCAGGCCCACGATGATGAGAACCGCTTGCTGTCTGTTCGGCGCCGCCCTGCTCGGCGTCATGGCCACCCACGAGACGTTCGCCCACGGCAAGAGCGAGTGGAGCTTCCAGCGCGTCGGCACCTTCGCCAACTACCGCAACGCGCCGCTCGCCGACCAGACCGTCGCCGAGATCATCGCCGCCACGGCCGACGGCAAGACATTGGTCTACACCGACGGCGTCCGCGGCACCCTCGGCTTCATCGACATCACCAATCCGGCGCGCCCGTTGCCGGCTGGCACGGTGGCGCTCGACCCCGATCCGTCCGACGACGTCGACTACTCGCCGACCTCGGTCGACGTGCTCCAGAACCGCTACGCCCTGGTCACGGCCGACACCAGTGAGTCGAAGGCGAATCCGAGCGGCCGGCTGGTCGTCGTCGACATCGACCGCCGCACTGTCGTGACCGAACTCGACCTCGGCGGGCAGCCGGACTCGGCCAAGATCAGCCCCGACCATCGCTACCTGGCGATCGCCATCGAAAACGAACGCGACGAGGACATCGAGGTCGGCGGCGTCGAAGGCGGCCTGCCGCAGTTGCCGGCCGGCTATCTCGCCGTCGTCCGGCTGCAGGGGCCGCCCACCAGCTGGTTCCGGCAGGATGTCTCGCTCACCGGTCTGGCCGCGCTCTACCCGGACGATCCGGAACCGGAATTCGTCGACGTCAACCACGCCAACCAGGCCGTGGTCACGCTCCAGGAGAACAACCACATCGTGGTCGTGGACCTTGCCAGCCGCACCGTCGTGAACCACTTCCCGGCCGGCGCGGTGACGCTGAGCGGCGTCGACCTCACCGACAACCTGATCATCGCGCCGGTCGAGACCGCGGCCGACGTCCTGCGCGAGCCCGACGCCACCGCGTGGGTCGGGCGTCGCATCGCCACCGCCAACGAGGGCGACCTCGACGGCGGCAGCCGCGGCTTCACGCTGTTCGATGCCGACGGGTCGGTGTTCTACGACAGCGGCACGCTGCTCGACCGGCTGGCGGTGCGCTTCGGCCACTATCCCGAGCGCCGCTCCGACGCCAAGGGCACCGAGCCCGAATCCATCGCGTACGCCAGGTACGGGCCCAACGACGTGCTGTTCGTCGGCAGCGAACGCGGCAGCTTCGTCGCCGTGTTCCAGCTCGATCGCCGCGGCCGGCCCGAGTTCTCGCAGCTCCTGCCGGCGCCGCTCGGACCCGAAGGCCTGCTGGCGATTCCGCACCGCAATCTCCTCGTCGCGTCGGGCGAGACCGACACTCCGCCCTACGGCGTCCGTTCAACGGTGATGATCTACGAGCTGAAGCCGGGCGAGCCGACCTATCCGCAGATCTACTCGGGCAACGACGCGACCGGCGCCGCCATTCCGTGGTCGGCGCTGTCGGGGCTCACCGAGGTGCCGGGCGAGTGGGGCAGGATCCAGGCGGTGTGGGACGGCTTCTACGCCAAGAGCACGGTGTTCACGATCGACGTCGACGAGTCACCGGCGAAGATCGAGCGGGCACTGACCCTCACGCGGCCCGGCGGCGTCGCCACCAACTTCGACCCCGAGGGGCTGGCCTACGCGCCGGACGGCTCGCTGTGGCTGGCCAGTGAAGGCAACCTCGCCGACAGCCGGGCCAATCGGCTGCTGAAGGTGAACGCGGTCACCGGCGTCGTCGACCTGGAGATCGGTTTGCCGGCAAACGTCGTCGCCTGCCGCGCCGCCGAACGGGCGAAGGCCGCGTCGTCGACACCGCCACCCGCCAACGGCACGGGCACGTTGGGATCCGGCTTCGAGGGTCTGGACATTCAGCGCAAGCCCGGCGGCGGGTACCTGGTCTTCGTGGCGCAGCAGCGCGGATGGAACTACACGACGTCCCCGGCGTGCGACGCCCTCGACGACGACCCCGCCGACCTGGACACGCTCGAGCCGCAGTGGACGCGGATCTGGGTCTACGATCCGCAGGCCGGCACGTGGAGCCACATTCCGTACCAGCTCGAGACGAAGCCGGTGAACGCGGCGTGGATCGGCCTGTCCGAGATCACGCTCGTGGACGACGGCTGGGTGCTGATCGAGCGCGACAACCTCACCGGCGACTTCGGCGTGTTCAAGAAGCTCGTCAAGCTGCCGCTGACCCCGGGAAGCGACGGCGCGTTCACCCGCGGCGAGAAGGCGTTCTACGACCTGCGACCGCGACTCACGGCGACGCGCGGGTGGATCACCGACAAGCCGGAGGGCGTGGCGGTGCTGCCGAACGGCCGGCTGTTCGTCGTCACCGACAACGACGGCGTCGACGGCTGGTCGGGCGAGACCTGGTTCTTCGGGCTGGGCCGCTACTGGAACCTGTTCCGCTAGAGCCGACGGGCCGGCGGGGCGCCGCGGCGCGCCTCGCTGACCCGTTGGCGGTCCCGCCGGCCTGACCGCCGGCACTGGAGTCTCGACCATGTGGATCAGCCGGCGCGAGTGGCTGGCGCTCACGGCGACCGCCGGGTTGGCGCGGACGGCGTCGGCGCGGGCCCCGGTCGACCGCCTGTCCATCTATCCCGAGATTCGCTCGGCGCTGCGCGCGAGCGCCGACAACCGGGCGCGCCCGCTGACTGACGCCGGTTTGGAGCTGCGGCCTCGAGACGGCGCCGTCGCGTCGTCGCTCGACATCGTGGCCGTGACGCGGCCATCGGGCGCCGCGGTGCCCATTCCACCGGATGGGCAGCTCACCTTCGCCTTCGACGTGCGCCGGCCGTGCTGGGTGCACGGCACCCTCGACCTCGAACCGGATGCCGATCGGCGTCCCGGTCTTCGCGCCACCGTGCTCTGCGACGACGTCGTCGTGGCCGCGCCGATGGTCAACGCCGCGCCGTGGGGGGTGCGCGAGATCACCGATCCGGCACCGGCGGTCGCCGGCGCGGCGGCGGCGACGCAGGTGGCCCTCGCCCCGTGGCGGCTGGAGCCCGGCCGCCACTATCTGACGGTGGCCGGCCCACACGTCAGGGCCGGCGGGCGGGTCGGCCGGCTGCGCCTCGAACCGATCGCCCGAGCCGCTGAGCCGCCGCTGTTCCGGTTCGCGTTCATCAGCGACACCCACCTTCGGCGCCACGGGCGCGAGGACTGGATGAACCGCAAGATGGGCGAGGCCACCGGCCCGGCGCTGCTGGCGACGCTGCGCGATCTGGCGGCCGAGGGCGTGCGGTTCGTCATCCACGGCGGCGACATGACGGAGCGGGCCACCCGCGACGAGTTCATGCTGATGCGCGACGTGCTGGCCGCGCAGCCCCTGCCGGTCTACGGGTGCATCGGCAATCACGATCGCTACCTCGAGACGTCACGTCCGGATGCCCTGGACCTGCTCGCTCCGCACTTCCCGGGCGGCGCCCTCGACTACGTGGTGTCCCATCCGCCACTGCGCTTCGTCGTCTTCGACGTGGCGGTCGAACTCACGCCGCAGCGCGAGGCGAAGATCGCCTGGCTGCGCGACACGCTCGCCGCCGACCGGGACACACCGACGATTTTCGTGTGGCACTACCCGCCGTACAACCGCGGCGGCATCGCCGCCAGCGGCTTCCGGATGCACGACTGGAGCGAGCTCGGCCGGTCGTCGATTCTGGACCTGCTGCGCGCGACGCCGAACCTCGTCGCGTGCGTGAACGGCCACGACCACTGGGACGAGGTCAACGTCCTCGACGGCCTGCCCTTCGTGCAGAACGCCGCGTTCGTCGAATGGCCGAACACCTATCGCGTCTATCGCGTCTACGCCGATCGGCTCGAATGGGAGGTACGGCAGGTCGCCAACCGCGGCTTCGTGCGCGAGTCGTGCCTGCCGGAAAAGGCGATGAGCTGGATGATCGCTACGGCTGAAGACGACCTGTCGGGCGTGCTGCCGTTCCGTCGCGCGTGACCGCGGCGGCCAGCCCCCGCAGGGCCCCGGTTGCGACGGCCACGCCGAACTCCACGCCCAACCCCGGAAGCGCGCGCAGATCGGCCCACAGGCTCGGTCGTCCGGGCACGCCGACGACGAGCACGCCCCGGCGCATCGCGAAGAGGTTGAACGACGTGGAGAGCTAGAGTCAGGCCCACCGAGGCGAACAGACTGGCGCCGAGGTTCGGCGTGCCCCGCCACCAGTGCACCAGCAGCTCCCCGCTGTGTCCCAACAGCGGCAGGCAGACCATCGCGGCCAGCCAGCCGACGCGCGGCGGGGTGACCCGCCCCAAATGCTGGGTCAGCGCGCCGTAGAAGCCGGCGGTGACCAGACGGTAGGCAAGCTCAGTGGCCGCCGCGGTGGTCGCGGCCTCGGCGCCCGCGCTGGCATTGGCGACGAGGAAGATCACGCTCCGGACCCCGGCGCTGGTGATCGCCGCCTTGTAGTTCCACCGCCGGATCAGCGCGTCCTCGGGATGGCGGAGACAGTAGCGGACGACGTCGATGAGTCGCGCCGGCGTGACCAGGTCGGGCGGCGGCATGGAGGGCTCCCGGATGGCCTCGCCAGTGTGCCGCGCGCCGATGTCGGCGCGGCGACGGCGCCGCGTCGGCGCCGAAACAACCACCGCGAGTCCGCTGTCCGCTCCAGCCGAGCGACGGCCGCAATCTGGGCCATACTAAACAGATGTCTTCAGTGTCTCCGCTCGTCCGGCTGTCCGTTCCCGGCGTTCTCGTGCTGGCGGCCCTCGCCGCCGGCTGCCGCTCCACGTCGACCGCGCCGGCCGCAGCAGTGTCCTCCGACACCTGGGCCACCGTGGACGGACGGGCGATCAAGCGCGACGACGTCGAGAAGGCGTATCGCCGCGTCGGGCAGGGCGCCACGGCCCCGTCGGAAGAGGAAGCCCTTACCGCCAAGCTCAACCTGCTGAACGATCTGGTCGTGCAGGACATCCTGCTGGCCAAGGCGGCGGCGCTGAAGGTGGAAGTGACGCCGACCGAGCTCGACTCGGCCTTCGGCGAGGCCCGCAAGAGCATTCCCGATGCCGCCTTCCAGCAGGAGCTGACCCGCCGCAACCTCAGCGCCGACGACATGAAGGAAGGGCTGCGGCGCGAGATGCTGGCCCAGAAGGTGCTCGACCGCGAGGTGGTGTCGAAGGTGTCGATCGGCGAGCAGGAGATCACCGACTTCTACTCGGCCAACCGGCAGCAGTTCAACTTCCCCGAGGACTCGTACCACATCGCCCAGATCGTGATCACCGCGGAGCGCGCGCCGCAACCGGTCAACCGCACCGGCGACGACGCCGCCAACCCGCAGGAGGCCGGCGCCAAGGCGCAGATGGTGATGGGGCGGCTGAAGCAGGGCGAGTCGTTCTCCGAGCTGGCCCGCGACCTGTCCGAGGATCCGCAGAGCGGCCCGCGCGGCGGCGACCTCGGCTTCGTGCCGATTTCGGCGCTGCGCGCGGCGCCGCCGGCGCTGCGCGACGCGGTGCTGAAGGCCGAACCCGGCACCGTCAACGTGGTCAGCTCGGCCGGCGGCCACACCATCGTGCTGCTGGTCGCCAAGGAAACCGCCGGTCAGCGCGAGCTGAAGGATCCGGCGGTGCAGGAACGCATCACCGCGACGCTGAAGGCGCGCAAGGAGCAGCTGCTGCGCGCCGCCTTCCTCGGCGCCGCCCGCGACGACGCCGCCGTCGTGAACTACATCGCCCGCCAGCTGGTCCAAGGCCAGGGCAAGATGCCCGCCGGCATCATGCCGGCCGCGCCCGGCAGCCGGTAAGGCGTCCCAGGCGCGGACGGCCGCGGCGTCTCGCGCGTGCCGCCACGGGCCCCACCGGACGCCGCGCAAGACGGCTTGTCAGTTGAGCTGGTCTGCCGTACCCTCCGCGGTGGTGTCAGACACCGCGAGGGGCGAACGCGCAGCGCTTTCCCGGGAATACAGCCAATTCCTGGTCGAGCTCTCCATCGCGCTCCACAAGTTCAGCATGTATCCCGATGGGCATCCAGCCCTCGGGCCCGCGACCGAGGCGGTGGTCGCGCGGGCAGCGCCGTTGCTCCTCGACCGCGCGCAGATCGCGTTCGGCGTGGCGCGCCGTCAACTCATCATCGAGGGGATCGCCACCAACGAGGCCCAGCCGGTGCTTCGCCGGCTGGCCGAGGGCCTGCATCGTCACCATTTCGGCGCCGTCACCGTCCTGCGCGGGCTCGATCCAGGCGAACTCGGTGCGGCGCTGCAGGCCCTCGCCCGAGAGCCGGAGGTAGACGGGCCGCTCGGTCTGCAGCAGACCGTCGCGGAGCTCACCTGGCCGCACCTGCGGCTGCATCCGCTGACCTTCGACGGGCTCACGCTCGCATCCGACGCGCCGATCACGGGCACGGCGGGATCGGGCGGCGGATTGCGCGGCGCCGAGCTGTGGATCGGGCTCGCGCGGGCCGCGATGAGTGACGGGCAGATGCCCAAGGCCGAGGGTGTGGCCGCGCCCGCCGCCGAACGGGACGCCGGCAGCGGGCTCGATCCAGACGGCCTGCAGGCGCGGGATCCGATGGCCACGCCCATCGCGATCGACCCCGACGCCGACGATCTGGGCTCCGATGCGGCGCGCCTCGAGCCGACGGTGATCGCCCGGGCGATCGATGCCCGGGCCGGGCCCGCCGCCTACGACCAGGTGATTGTCGGCTACCTGCTGCAGATCTCGCGCGAGCTGCGCGCCGGCGGGGCCGACCTGGCCGCGTTACGCCGCCGCACGGCGCGCCTCATCAGCGCGCTCAGCCCCGAGACGCTGCGCCGTCTGGTGGAGATGGGCGGCGATCTGGTGCAGCGACACGCCTTCGTGCTGGACGCCGCGCAGGGCATGGCTGTCGATGCCGTCGTCGACATCGTGCGCGCCGCCGCCGACGCGAGCGGCCAGACGATTTCGCACGGCCTGGTCCGCATGTTGTCGAAGCTGGCGGCGCACGCCGAATTCGGCGCCTCGCGCACGCGTCCCCTGGCCGATGCCGCGTTGCGCGAGCAGGTTGGGGAGCTGCTGGCCGGGTGGCAGCTCGCGGATCCGAATCCCACGGGGTATACCGCCGTCCTGCAGCATGTCGCCGTCGCGCCTGCCGTCCACCTGGGCGGGGCCCTCGCGACCATCGAGGACGCGCCGCTGGACCCCCTGCGGATCGTGCAGATGAGCCTCGAGGTCGGCGAGCCCGGACCGATGGTCGACCGCGCCCTCGACACACTCGTCCACGACGGCCGGGCCTCGGTGCTGCTCGATGCGGTGGACGACGCCCCCGAGCCGGCTGGGCCGGTCGCGGCGCGGATCCGGAGCCGGCTCATCGACCGCGACGGGCTCCGGGCGCTGCTCGACGGCACGACGGCGGATTTCGCCGCGCTCGATCGGCTCGAACCGCAGTTCACCGAGGTCAGCTACGCGGCCATGCTCGATCTGCTGGTCACCTCGGAACACCGCATCGGTACGGCGGCGGCTGCTCGAGCGGCTGGCCGTCGCGCCGGTGGAGCTCGGTCCGCTCATCGCCGCCCGCCTCGCCGATCCCCGCTGGTTCGTCCAGCGCAACATGCTGGTGCTGCTCGAACGCCTCGGCCGGCTGCCCGCGGGGGTCTCGCTGACGCCGTTCCTCACCCACGCGGACGTGCGCGTGCGGCACGAGGCGATTCGCGTGCAGCTTCGCCTGCCGGGCGAACGCGAGGCGGCGGTGCGCGCCGCCCTGGCCGACGGCCATCCGCGGCTGGTCCATCGCGGGCTCGTCGAGGTGCAGCACGACTGCCCGGCGACGCTCGTCCACGACGTCGCCGGCGTCGCGCTCGACCTGCACGCCAGCGAGGAGATCCGCGATCTTGCGATTCGCGCCCTCGGCCACTGCCCGGATCGGCAGGCGGTCGAGCCGCTGCTCAGCCTCGTGGCTCGCGGACGCACGCTGCTCGGACGGCCGCGCCTCGCGGCGCGCACGCCGCTGATGCTGGCGGCCGTGTCGGCGCTCGCCGGCGCCTGGCGCTCCGATCCGCGCGCCGACGCGCTGGTCCGACTCGCGGAATCCTCGAACGATCCAGCCGTGCGGCGCGCAGCAGCCGCGGAGCGGTGATGGGCGATCCGATCCGGTTCCTGCACGCGTTCGCGCACGCGGCATCGGTCATGAGCCTCTACCCGGCCGGCCATCCCGCCCGCGAGCGCGCAGTGGACGAGGCCCATCAGGCCCTTGACGAGCTGGTGACCGACACGATGCTGCCGGCGTTCACGTTCATCGACGACGAAGTGGTATTCGGCCGGGAGCCGTTACGCGAGCTGAAGGCGTGGGAGTGGGGCAGCCGGCTGGCACAGGCCGGCATCCAGCGCATGGAGGTGCAGCGGCGGGTCACGCGCGACGAGTTCGACGGCTTCCTGGAAGAAGTCCTGGCCCGCGTCGCCAACGAGCCGTCGAGCACGTCGGCGAACCGCGAGATGCGGGCGCTCGGTATCCGCTTCGGCGAGGTCGGCCTGCAGGGACCCGCCGACAGCGAGATCGCGTCGCTGCCGACGACCACCCTGGAACTCACGCTCGGCGAAGAAGCCGACACGCTGCGCTGGCTGCAGCACGAGGCCGAGCATCGCGGCGCCGTGCCGATGATCGAGGCCGAGGCCGTGGTGCGGTCGCTGTCGGTGGCGATGCACGGCGATCAGCGGATCGTGCTGCCGCTGCTCCAACTGAAGGCGTTCGACCAGTACACGACCACGCACTCGCTCAACGTCGCCGTGCTCGCGATGGGGCTGGCGGAGGCGCTCGGCTGCCGCGACCGGGACGTCCGTGCCTACGGCGTCGCCGGACTGCTGCACGACATCGGCAAGATCCGCATTCCGCTCGACGTGCTCACCAAGCCCGGGCGCCTGACCGACGAGGAACTGTGCATCATGCGTGCCCACCCGGCGGACGGCGCCCGGCTGCTGCTGCAGAGCGACGGCGACCTGGAAGTGGCGGCGATCGTCGCCTACGAACACCACATCATGCTCGACGGCGGCGGGTATCCCCACCCGCACTTCCGGCGCGCGTGCTCGCTCCCGAGCCGCCTCGTCCACGTCTGCGACGTCTATGACGCGCTGCGCACGCATCGGCCGTATCGGGACGCCTGGCCGGCGGCGCAGACGCTCGACTACCTGAAGAGCCGCGCCGGCTCCGAGTTCGATCCCGACATCGTCCGGGTGTTCGTCGGGATGCTCGAAGCCGGGGAAGCGCGCGTCCACGTGCTCGACGACGACCGCGCCAGCGTGATGAGCGCTTGAACGTTCGGGCATGACCGCCGTCGGGGGCGGACCGGCGCGGCGCACCGCGATTCTACCCGCCGGCTCGCGTCACCCGCTGCGCCCGGTCGTCCCAGCGCCAGACCCGCGCGCGGCCTGCCACGTGCACGCCGCCATACCAGCGGTCCATGCCGCACAGCGCGATGCGATCGGCGCGGCCGGCCAGCACGTCGCGGCCGGCGTCGGTGAGGGCCACGTGACGATCGAGCGGCCCCGGTGACGCCGACGCGCTGAGCGTGACGAGTGCAGGTGACGCGCCGGCGAGCCCGTCGGCGAGGTCGATGAGCGCCCGGTCGGTGACGTGATACGCATCGCCGTCGCCGGTCATCCGCGGAAACGCCGCCGACAGCGCGATCGGCCCGTGGCTGGCCAGCGACAACAGCCGGCGCTCCGTGCGCGACAGGCCGTCGCGGGTCCACGGGTAGTCCTCGAGGAACCGGGTGATCGCGGCGCCGAGGAACGGCAGGTCGGAGGTGTCGCCGCGGCGCAGGTCGTCGAGGGCGTCCGGCGCTTCGGCGCCGAAGGCGTCCCAGGCGCGGGCGGCCAGCGCAAACTGCGCGTGGCGCACCCGCTCGCGGTCGGCGAACAGCGGCGCCAGCTCGGAGGGCGCCAGCTCGCCGAGTCCCTTGAACGCCGGCCGCCCGGGAAACGAGCCGATGCAGATCAGGCTGACGACGGCGCTCGACGGCAGCCGCTCGCGCACCCACGGCAGCACCTGGATGAGGTTCAACTGGTCGAAGAGGTCGTGTTCGTACCACAGCACCAGCTCGTCGTAGGCCTCGTGCGCGGCGATGGCCGCGCGCCAGCGGCGCAGGTCGTGCACGGGATCGCCGTCGCCACCGAGATGACGGGCGCGCACCGCGACGAGCTGGTCGTCGGTCAGGCCGCCCGGCACCGGGCCGTCGTGGAGCGGATCCGCCCACAGTGAGGTCGCGCCCGGCAGGCCGGCGGCGATGATGAGATCGGTGGTGCAGGTGCCGTTGGCGACGTGGAGGATTCGGCCCGGGGCCGCGACGGGCGTGAGCATGGCCTGATGCCGCAGTCTCGCACACACTCCTCGTTCAAGAGCCGGCTCGTCCGTGGCCGTTGTATCGCCGTGGCCGGCCCTACAATCCAAGGACAGTAGAGGTCCCCATGACATCCTCGCGTGTGAGCTCGGCGGTGATTCGTGTTCTGCCCGCGGCGGTCATGCTCGGCGTGTTGGCCGGGACGCTGCTCTACTCGGCCCAGGCCGAGCGGGCCACGGTCATTCCCGCCCCGACAGTCGATAGCAGGACTGGCGGCGCCCGGCCCGAGGTGGCGGTGTTCGCGGGCGGCTGCTTTTGGGGCGTGCAGGCGGTGTTCCAGCACGTCAAGGGCGTGACCGGCGCGGTGTCGGGCTATGCCGGTGGCGAGAAGAGCACCGCGCGCTACGACCGCATCGGCGACGGCGATACCGGTCACGCCGAAGCGGTGGAGGTCACCTTCGACCCGCAGCAGGTCAGCTACGGCCAGCTGCTGCACGTGTATTTCTCGGTGGCGCACGATCCGACCCAGCGCAATCGGCAGGGACCGGACGTGGGCCCGCAGTATCGCTCGGCGATCTTCCCGGTCAACGCCGGGCAGGAGCAGATCGCCACCGCCTATGTCGCGCAACTGACCGCGGCGCGCGCCTTCCCGCGCGAGATCGCCACGCGTATCGAACGCGACCGACCGTTCTTCCGCGCCGAGGCGTACCACCAGGACTATCTGGTCCGCAACCCGCGCAACCCCTACATCGTCATCAACGATCTGCCGAAGCTGGCCGAACTGCAGCGGGTGTTTCCCGATCGTTATCGCGCTGCGCCAGTGCTGGTGGGCACTACGCGCTGAGGTCCTTACCGCCAGACATCGGGGTCAGGTGACACCTTACGGGGAGTCGGCCGCACCCGGGGACGTCGCCGACGATCCGCCTACCCATACGCCGCGGCCTGAATCGCGTAGAGCTGCGCGTACTGGCCGCCGCGCGCGATCAAGGCATCGTGGGAACCGCTCTCCACCACCTTCGCGCCGTCGAGGACCACGATGAGATCGGCCATCCGCACCGTGGAGAAGCGGTGCGAGACCAGGATGGTGATCCGGCCGGCGCCGTCGTGGCCGCGCAGCGCCGCCGCATAGCGTTCGAACAGGGCGTGCTCGGTTTCGGCGTCGAGTGACGCGGTCGGCTCGTCGAGCACCAGCACCAGCGGCCGGTCGCGCATGAACCCGCGCGCCAGTGCCAGCTTCTGCCATTGGCCGAAGCTGACCTCGACGCCTCCGGGCCAGGTCGGTCCCAGCTGCGTCTCGAGTCCGGCCGGCAGCCGCGCGATCACATCGTCGGCGCCGGCGCGGCTCACCGCTGCGGTCACCGCAGCGAGGTCGTCGAGGCGCGGCAGGTCGCCCAGCCCGACCGATTGACGGGCCGGGAACTCGAAGCGGAAGAAGTCCTGGAAGGCGCCGGCCAGTCGCGTGCGCCAGTCGGCGGCCGACACCGCCGCCAGATCCGCGTCGTCGAGCAGGATGCGCCCCTGGGTGGGCGCGTAGAACTTCGCCAGCAGCTTCACCAGCGTGGTCTTGCCGGCGCCGTTCTCGCCGACGATCGCCACCACCGTGCCGGCCGGCAGATCGAGCGTCACGTCGTCGAGCACCAGCCGATCGGTGCCGGGATAGGCGAACGACACGTGGTCGAAACGCACGCCACGACCGAGGCGCGTTGGCGCGGGCTGGTCGGCGGGTGCCAGCACCGCGGCGGCGTAGTCTTCCAGCCACGCCAGGCGCCGCGCCGAGTCCATCCAGACGCCGCGCAGGAAGCCGATCTCGCCCACCGCGGCGCCGACGTAGAACGACAGGCGCGATCCGGCGGCCAGCGCCAGCAGCACGTCGCCGGCGGCGGCGCCGACCCGCGTCACGAACACGACCGCGCCGACGTAGCCGGCGCCGAACACCGCCCACGCCGCCGCGTGCCACGCCGCCGACGTCCAGCGGGCCGCGGCAATCGGCGCCTGGCCCGCCTCCCATGTCTGCCGGCGCCTGCCGATCAGGAGTTCGGCGATGCCGGTGAGGCGCACGTCTTTGCCCGGGGACGCCGTGGTCGCGACATCGAACAGATGGCGCGACAGGCGATGGGCCGCGGCGCCTCGTTCCTGCGCCCGGCGTTCCACGTCCGGCCGCCACGACGAGGTCCACACCGGCGGCAGCGCGAAGAGCACCAGCAGCGCCAGGGCCGGATGGATCGACACGAGCAGCCCGACGGTCACGGCGAGGCGCAGAATCCAGCCACAGGTCGAGAACAGCGACATGTACATGTGGTCGAGCATGAACACCTGGTTGCGCAGCACCGACAGGCGGTCGAGGTACTCGGGACGCTCGTGATGCGCGATGGTCGAGATCGACGCCAGCAGCGTCGCGACATGCGATTCGAGGGCGATCGTCACCTTGTCGCGAAAGCGTCGCTGGACCCGCGTGCTCACCGTCACCAGGAACCAGGTCGCCGTCGCCGAGAGGCCGAGCGCCAGCACGGCCACGCGAACGAGCGTCCAGTCACCCCGCAGTGCGCCGTCGCCGAGCAGCTTGAACCAGTAGGCGAGCAGCGCGTCGGGCACGGCCGCGACGAGCGCCAGCCCGAACGCCGCCAGGATCAGCCGCGGCTCGTGCTGGTAGCCGAGCACGCACAAACGCCAGATCGACGACAGCGCTGGCGGCAGCGGCTCGATCACCGGGCGCACGCTCAGGCGAGGACGTCATAGGTCTGGCCCTCCTCGCCGGCGGTGAAGCGCTGCGCCTGCAGGTCGAACATCGTGCGGTAGCGCCCGTTCAGTGCCATCAGCTCGTCGTGTGACCCCAGCTCGACGACTTTGCCGTGCTCGAGCACGCAGATCCGATCGGCCTGGCGCACGGTCGAGAAACGGTGCGAGATGAGGATCGTCGTGCAGTGCCGGGTGGCCGCCAGCAGCCGCTCGAAGATCTCGGCCTCGCCGCGGACGTCGAGCTGGGCGGTCGGTTCGTCGAGCAGCACGACGGTGGCGCCGGTCGTCACCGCACACAGCGCCCGGGCCAGCGCCACCCGCTGCCACTGGCCGCCCGACAGGTCGGTGCCGCCGTCGTAGCCGCGGGCCAGCACGGTGTCGAGGCCGGCCAGGTCGGCGGCGCCCGCCTTGGTCAGCGCGCCGGCAATGGCGTCGTCGGGCGCTCCGCCAGGCGCGACGTTGTCACGCAGCGGCAGCTCGAGCCGCAGGAAGTCCTGGAACACCGCCGTGAGGCGCGATCGCCACGCCGCCACGTCGAACGATCGCAGGTCACGGCCATCCACCTCGATCGCCCCGGCCTGCGGATCGTAGAAGCGGCACAGCAGCTTGGCGAGCGTGGTCTTGCCGGCGCCGTTCTGGCCGACGATCGCCAGCGACGAACCGGCGGGAATCGTCAGGTCGAATCCGTCGAGCACCGGCGCGCCGTTCGGGTAGGCGAAGGTCACGCCGCGAAACCGGATCTCGCGCGCCGGCACGCCGATGGCGCGGTCGTCGCCGGGAGCCATCGCCCCGGCCGCAGCCATCTTCGGTTCGAGACGGGCGCCGGCGGCCACCGGCGCCGCCGCGCCGTCGAGCGCCCAGCTCAAGCCGCCGAAGGCGATGAGCGAGGTGGCGACGGCGCACTGCGTATAGACGACGAGCGCGCCGAGATCGAGGCGGCCGGCGGCGGCCGCCGACCACAGTGCCCACATCACGGCGAGGTTGGCGACGGCCACGATCAGCACGCTCCAGGCGAGCGGGCGTTCGCGCAACCGCGTCGCGTCGTACTGCAGCCGATGCAGGCGCGTGCGCACGGTCACGAATCGGGCAATCGTCCAGTCCACCAGACCGAACAGGCGCAGTTCCTTGCTGGCCGGCGCGTCGACCGCCAGCCGGTAGGCGTAATCGGCGGTGCGCTGGGCGGCGCGCACCTCGTCGGTGTTGCGATCGAACCAGACCGCGCTCTCGCGCAGCAGCCAGTGCGTGGACAACCACGCCCCCGCCAGGACGATCGGCGCCCACCACGCGAACCCGAACAGCACCGCGGCGGCCGCCAGGCCGCCGATCATGCCGACCAGGCCGCCGGCGATGAAGTCCATCGAGTACGACAGCGGCGGACCGGTCATGCCGCGGTCGAACTCGCGCGCCACGGTGAGGTCGGACGCCAGCGCCGGATCTTCGAGGTGAGCCATGCCCGGCGGCTGCACGCTGGCCCAGGTCAGGCGGTCGTAGAGCCAGGCGGCGGTGCGATCGCCGAGGGTGTGGCTGACCGCCGTCTGGATCGGGGTGACGACCTGCAGCAGGACGAAGACGACGCCGACGACCGCGAGCGGGGCCGCGAGATCCGTGCCGTGCTGCACCGCGCCGACCAGCGTTCCCATGGCCACCGCGAACCCCGCCGGCAGCAGGCCGTGCAACAGCACCACCGCCCACCACAGCAGCGCCAGGGGACGGTCGGCGCGCGGCAGCGCGGCGAAGAACTGCCACTCCGGGCGCGCGCGAAGACGAGTCCAGGCGGTCACAGTCGCCGATTCTCGCCCAACTCCGGCGAGGACGCTTGTAAGGATGTGACGGTGCGGCTGGCCCCGCGTTTCGGCGCGAGCGAAACCGCCAAGCCGGCGCGCGACCGGTGCATAGAATGACAGCGATGGCTGTCGCCCCTGGCACCCGGTTCGGACCGTACGAGATCATCGTAGCCATTGGCGCTGGGGGCATGGGCGAGGTCTACCGGGCGCGCGACACGCGGCTGCATCGCGACGTGGCCCTCAAGGTGCTGCCCGCTGCGCTGACGGGCGAAACCGCGGCGCGCGAGCGGTTCCTGCGTGAAGCGCGGGCCGTGGCCTCGCTGTCACACCCCAACATCTGCACGCTGCACGATGTCGGCGAGACCGGTGACGGCGAGGTCTTCCTGGTCATGGAGCTGCTGCACGGCGAGACCGCGCAGCAGCGCATGGGTCAGGGGCCGCTCGAGGTCGCGACGCTCGTGGATGCCGGGATCGCGCTGGCCGACGCCCTCGAAACCGCGCATGCGGCCGGCATAGTGCATCGCGACATCAAGCCGGCGAACGTCGTCCTGACCGAACGCGGTCCCAAGATCCTCGATTTCGGCGTGGCGCAGATGCGTCCCGTGGCGCCCGCCTCTTCGGCCGGCACGGCGCTGCCAGAGCTGCAGTTGACGGCGCCGGGCGCGTCCGTGGGCACGGTGGCCTACATGTCTCCCGAGCAACTGCGGGGCGAGGCGGTTGACGCGCGAAGCGATCTCTTCTCGTTTGGGCTGGTGCTGTTCGAGCTGGCGACCGGCCGGCCGGCCTTCTCGGGCGGCACCACCGTCGCCATCGCCGCGGCGATTTTGCACCACACCGCGGTGACGCCGTCGACGCTGCGGCCCGGGCTGTCGCCGCGGATCGACGAGGTGGTGCTCAAGGCACTCGAGAAGGACCGCGTACTGCGATATCAGAGCGCCGCGGAGATGCGCGCCGATCTGCAGCGGGTCAAACGCGATTCCAGCGCGGCGGTCGTGCCGCCGCCACGATCCATGTCGCGCCGGTTCCCATCCCGGCCGGCCCTGGCCGCGGTCGCGGCGGTGATCGCAGTGAGCCTCGCGGCTGGGATATTCTCGCGTCGCCGTCCGGCACCGCTGCTCACCGACACCGCCACGCTCGTCCTCGCCGATTTCGTGAACACCACCGGCGACCCGGTGTTCGACGACACCCTCCGGCAGGGTTTGTCGGTGCAACTGCAGCAATCGCCGTTCCTGAGCCTCGCCTCTGACCAGCGCATCAGACACACGCTGCGATTGATGGGCCATGCCGCCGACGCGCCCCTTACCGGGAACGCCGCCCGCGAGGTCTGCGAACGCATCGGCGGCGGGGCGCTGCTCGAGGGGTCGATTGCCAGCCTCGGCACCCAGTACGTGCTGGGACTACGCGCCGAGGACTGCGGCAGCGGCGACGTCCTGGCCGAGGAGCAGGTCCAGGCGGCGAGCAAGGAGGACGTGCTCGCCGCTTTGAGCCGCGGCGCGAGCGCCCTTCGAACTCGGGTCGGCGAATCGCTGACCACCGTCGGACAGCACAACCGGCCACTCGAAGAAGCCAGCACGCCGTCGCTCGACGCGCTCAAGGCGTACAGCTCCGGGGTGAAGATGTCGTTCAGCGAGGGACTGAGCGCCGCCGTGCCGCTCTTCAGGCGCGCGGTCGAGATCGACCCGGGATTCGCCCTGGCCCATGCCCGGCTGGGTCTCGAATACAGCATCCTCGGAGAATCCGTGCTGGCCGCCCGGAGCACCAGCGAAGCCTACCGCCTGCGGGATCGCGCCACCGATCGTGAGCGGTTCTTCATCATGGCGACCTATGAACGGCAAGTCACCGGGAACTTGGTTGCCGCGCAGCGCATCTTCGAGACGTGGGGCAAGATGTATCCCCGCGACATCATCCCCGCGGCCCTGTCGTCGGGCTTTGTCTACAGAGGCACCGGGGACTACGAAAAGGCCCTCGTCGCGGCGAGCCGGGCGCTGACCATCGACCCCGACTTCGCGCCTGCCCTTCTCAATCTGGTCGACTGCAACCTCTACCTTGGGAGGTTCGAGGACGCCCGGCAGGCGCTCGAGCGGGCGGTCGCCCGCAGGGTCGAGCCGCAGGATGTTCGACTGATGCGCTACCTGCTGGCCTTCCTGGCCGGCGATCAGGTCGCGATGGATCGCGAGGTTGCTGCCGCGCGAAGCGATTCGGAGATGGACGTGCTGTTGCAGCACACCGACGCCCTCACCGTGGCCCGGTCTGGGCAACTGCAGCGGGCGCGCACCATGTCGCGTCGGGCCGTAGAGCGCACGCTGAAGGCCGGCCAGCAGGAGAGAGCCGCCGTGTTCCAGACCGGGGCGGCGGTGTGGGAAGCCTTCTACGGATATGCCGACGCTGCACAGCAATTGGCGCGAGATTCGCTGCGGCTGTCGCGGGGCCGCGACGTCGTCTACAGCGCGGCGATTGCGCTGGCGCTCAGCGGCGACGTGACTGGCGCCGAGACGCTCGGCGCCGAACTCGCGATGCGCTTTCCCGAAGACACCTCGGTGCTCACGCACTACCTGCCGACGCTGCGCGGGTTGCTCGCCTTGCGTCGGGCGCGGCCAGCCGAGGCGATCACGCACCTCGAGGCGGCGCTGGGCAACGAGCGCGGCAGTCCGGCCACCAACTTCGTGGCGTTCTTCGGCGGTCTGTATTCGGCTTACGTCCGGGGACAGGCGTTCCAGGCGCTCGGTCGATCGGTCGAAGCGGCCGCCGAGTTCCAGAAGATCCTCGACCACCGCAGGCTCGTGTTCACCGATCCTGTGGGCGCCATGGCCCGCCTGCACCTGGCCCGCGCCCTGGCTGCCTCGGGCGAACGGGATCAGGCCCGGGCAGCCTACCAGGACCTCCTGACGCTGTGGAGCGGCGCCGACGTCGACTTCGGGCTCGCTCGCGAGACGCGGACCGAGGCAGCGGCGCTGCGGTGACGCGATCGCTCGGGTGCCCCGGCGAAGCCCTCCGGGTCACTCGGTCCTGAGCGCCTGCAGCACGTCGACGCGCGACGCATTCGCCGCCGGCAGCAGCGCGGCGGCGACCGCGGCGGCGCCGAGTACGGCGGCCGCCACTACCAGCGGCACCGCACCAGGCATCCGCACGCTGTCGAGGTAACTGGCCGCGATGCCGGCGAAAGCGTAGCCGCCAATCACGCCGGCGGTGATGCCCACGGCGACGATGGCGGCGCCCTCGGACAGCACGCCGAGGAGCAGGCCGCGCGGCGTGGAGCCAATCGCGAGGCGGACGCCGAACTCGCGCGTCCGCGCACTGACCGAGAATGCCAGCACGCCGGCGACGCCGACCACGGCAATGAGCAGCGCCACCGCCGCGAATCCCGTGAGCACGAACGCGTTCAGACGATCCGGCGCCAGTACTTCGGCGCGGATGTCCTCGAGGGTGGCGGCGCGTTCGACCGGCTGGTTGGCCAGACGCTCGCGGATGATGCGCGTCACCGGCGCCACCAGACGGCGCGGATCGCCCTCGGCGTGGATGAACAAGCGGCCGGCCACGCCGACCTGCTGCACTGGCTGGTAGACGGTGAGGGCCGGCCCGCGCACGACGTTCTCGTCGTCGACGTCGGCAACGACACCGACGATGCGCCGCGGCATAACCTTGCCGCCCGTCAGCACGCTGTCGGTCCACCAGAACATGCGGTTCACGGCCTCGCCGTCGGGAAACAGCCGTTGCGCCACGCTCTGGCTGACGATGGCCACCGGCGCGGCGTCGCGGCGGTCGTCGTCAGTGAAGTCGCGACCGGCGAGAAGGGGCACGCCGAGCACCGCGAAGAAGCCCGGCGAGGTCATCCGCAGGCGGGCGTGGGGATCGGCTTCGCCGTCGGCCGGCGTGTAGCCCTCGACCCGGAACGTGAAGCCGGGCCCGAAGCTGCCGGCGTCGCGCCACGGGACGAAGCTGCCCAGGGCGACGCCCGACACGCCTGGCAGCGTGGCCACCCGGCGGGCGATCTCGTGATGCGCGGTCATCTCTTCGCTGTTGCGCTGGCCGACCGAGCTGGCCGGCATGTCGATGGCCAGCACCTGTCGCGTGTCGTAGCCGGTGGCCGCGGTCTGCAGTGCCACCAGCGCGGTCAACAGCATGCCGGCGCCGGCGAGCATGACGAACGAGAACGCGATCTGCGCCGTCGCGAACAGCCGCAGCCGACGGTTGGTGGCCGGCGTAATACGCAGGCCGCCGGCGGCCAGGCCAAACCCGGTCCCGGCTTCGGCGTCGCGTCGGCGCGGCCACCACCACCACCGGGAGGAGCTCGAGGGACCCGCCGAGGGCAGCTTCGGGACATAGGCGAGCAGCACGGCGGCTGCCAGCGCCAGGCCCGCGCCGACCCACAGCAGACTGGCGTCGACCGTGACCTCGAGGGCGCGCACCGAGAAACGAGCGGCGAAGCGCGCCACGACCGCGACCAGCGGACGGGCGAGGAGGATCCCTAGGATGGCGCCGGCACCGCACAGGACCAGACTCTCTGCCAGCAGCGTGCGCCGCAACGCGCCGCGGCTGGCGCACAGAGCGGCCCGCACCGCCAGCTCGCCTTCCCGCCGCACCGATCGCGCCAGGATCAGATTGGCGACGTTGGAGCAGGCGATCACGAACACGATGGCCGCCGCCGCCAGCAGGAGCAGCAGCACGGTGCGCGCCGGCGCGGCGATCTGATCGCGCAGCTGGGACACGCGCAGCTGCGTGTCAGCGGCGGCCGGATAGGCCTCGGGATGTTCGCTCCGCATCGCCTCGTGCACCGCCGTCAGCTCGGCGCGGGCCGCCTCAACCGTCGCGCCAGGTGCCAGGCGCCCGAACAGTTCGGTCATCCGGTGGGTACGACCGGTCACCATCGTCGCCCCGAGGTGGTGAGGACTCGTGACGACGTTGGCGATGATCTCGGTGTCGGCCGGATACGGCACCGACGGCTCGAGCACGCCGACGATGGTGGCGGCCCGCGTCCCGAGGGTCACCGTCCGGCCGATCACTGCCGGGTCGCTGCCGAGCATCTGGGTCCAGAAGCGATGGGTCAGGACGGCGACGCCGGCCGCATCGGGGCCGTCGTCGGTGGCGTCGATGAGGCGGCCCAGGACCGGGCGCAGTCCCATCACCGCGAAGAACGATCCGCTGACGACGCCGGCCTGCACCACGCGCGGCTCGCCGACGCCGAGCATCGTGAAGCTGATGGTCGAGAAGTCGCCGAACCGTTCGATGGTGGTGGCGCGCGCTTCGAGGTCGTCGATCTCCGGCACCGAGAACGTGACGTTGTCGGCGCCCAGTCCCGGCGAGCTCTGACGAATGTATACGAGGCGGTCTTCGTCGCGGTTGACCAGCGGGCGCAGCAACACTCCTCGCACCACGCTGAAGATGGCGGCGTTGGCGCCGATACCGAGGGCGAGTGTGAACACCACCGTGAGCGCCATGCCGCGGGCGCGGGCCAGCGACCGCATGCCCACACGCATGTCCTGGAGAAGCGCGGTGATGGCGTCGAACCAGCGGCTGTACCACACCCGGCGCATCGAGTCGCGGACGGCCGGGACGTAGCCGAACTCCCTGATCGCGGCGAGCCGCGCCGCCTCCGGATCCTCGCCACGCTCGATGCGCTCTTTGATGCTGAGCGCGAGATGGCCGCGTATCTCGTCGTCGAGGTCGTCCTGATCGGGTCGCATGACACGCTCTCCTGGAGCAGGCGGGATTAGTCGTCGCCGGCCGCGGCCGGGTTCATGATCCGGCCGATCGCGCCCACCAGCTGGGTCCAGCGATCACGCTCGCGCGTGAGCTGGGCCTTGCCCGGGGCGGTGAGCCGGTAGTACTTGGCGCGCTGGTTGGCTTCGCTGACGCCCCACTCGGACTTCAGCCAGCCGCGTTTCTCGAGCCGGTGCAGCGCCGGGTAGAGCGAGCCGGTCTCGACCCGCAGCAGGTCATCCGACTGCGCGCGGATCGCCTGGCCGATGCCGTGGCCGTGCTGCGGTCCCCACTGCAGCGTGCGCAGGATCAGCATGTCGAGGGTGCCCTGGAGCAGATCCAGGCGGCGGTCGTCGGGGGTCTTGGCCATGGCGTAGACATTCTACGGCTCTAGGACGTAGAACGTCTACGGCTTGTTCCCGGCCATGCAAGACGTCGGACAGAGCTTCAGCTCTGCCCTGGACTAATCGCCGATAGCACCTGGAGCCGGCGGTTGGCCGCCGAACTATGCCGACCGGCCCGCACGTCCTTTACTGAGAGGCACTTGCCGCCACGCGCCAACGGCTAGAACCCCGTTACACTACTTTCTGGCGGCCGGTCGGGTGATATGCCGACCGGTCTAATGATTGTTGGGCCGACAGACGAACACCGCTGGCGACGCCCGCGACGGACGCTTGCGCGGGCCCGAGATCGGCGTAGGATCGATCCATGAGCATCGAAGAGCTTGAAGCGGAGGCGCTCCGGCTCGATCCCAAAGGGCGGGCCCGGCTCGCCGGCCGTCTGCTCGAGAGCCTCGACGACCTCACGCCCGAAGAGAACACGCAGATCTGGGCCGAAGAGGCCGAGCAGCGCGCGGCTGCGACGGACGCCGGGGGCCTTTCGACGCGCCCGGCTGAGAGCGTGTTCCGCGACGCGCGCGCCCGAGTCTGAGCGTGCGCGTCACGTTCAACGAGCTGGCCGAACGCGAGCTCAACGACGCGGCGCAGTACGACGAACAGGAACAGATCGGGCTGGGCGCCGCGTTCATTGTTGATGTGCAGCGCTGCGCGGCGGCGATCCAGGAACATCCGCAGGCCGCCCCGGCTGTGCGCGGCCAGATTCGAAGACGTCTGTGCGTGCGGTTCCCGTATGGGTTGCTCTACGTCATCATCGGCGACGAGATCCGAGTCCTGGCGGTCATGCACCTCCGTCGTCGCCCCGCGTACTGGGTCGGGCGACGATGATTCACCCACGACGCGATGATTCAACGTACGTCGCCCAACGCAGTGCTGCCCGAACGTCGTGCCGCGTTCGAGTCGGGCGCCGTCTCCTTCCGGAGTCCGAGATGATTGGATGGAGATCTTGCGAGGACGCAGGGAGGAGGCGGTGTCCGGCTCGGACGCGAACAGGCACCGCCCAGGCTGCTAGAGCGTCAGGAACAGCGGAAACGTCTGGCCGCCGATGACCACCACGGCGATGGTCGCGGCTGGGCCAGCCGATTACTTCACGCGACAATCGGGGCTGGCGCCGCCGTTCTTCCTGAGGAAGTCGACGTAGTAAGTGGCGTAGCCGGTCGCCTGCTTACGATCGCTCGTCGGCGGCGAGCAGCGACGCGACGCCCGTCGTCCAGCCGTCGGCGCACGCTGCCGGCGTGGCGTCGCTGGCCACGCAGGCGCGGAACGCCGCGAACGCCTGACGATAGGTGTCGAAACGCGGTCGGCTCATCGGCTCGCCGTGGCCGGGCACGGCGAGCTGGAACGGCGTCGCCCACACCTCGTCGAGCGCGCTCTGCCAGCGGCCGGGGCACGCCGTCTCGAAGAACGGCGCCGGCAGCGTCACGAGATCGCCGAGGACCGCCACGCCGGTCGCCTCGTCGTACAGCCACACGTCGGCGTCGGTCACCGCGTCGGTGGCCACGCGCACCGACAGCGGACGGCCGGCGAGCCGCAGCGTGCCGGATCGCTCCACCGGCACGTCGGGCCGCAGCGTCTCGGACGACGCCATCGTCGCGATGAAGATCGCCGTTTCCTCCCGTCTCGTCGCCGACACCTTCGGGTCGTCGGCCTGCGCCTTTGCGCCAGTGAGATTGCGCACCAGGAAGCCGCCGGCGGCGAGCACGCGATCGACGGCGGTGGTCGTGTAGACCCGCGCCCTCGGATGCTCGGCCTTCACGCGGCCGTTGCCGCTCGAGTGATCGAGGTGCCAATGCGTATTGACGATGGCGACGATCGGCCGCTTCCGCGTCCGTGCAAACGCCAGGATGCCGTCGCTGTGCCACGCGTGGCGGCCGGTGTCGACGACGACGAGGCCATCGGGCCCGGTGAACACCACGGTGTTGCCGTCGGGGCCGCGCTCGGGCAGCATCGCCCCCGGCAGCAGCGCGGTATCCGGCGCGATCTCGCGCGGCGGCGGCGCGGTGGGCGTGGCCGGCGTCACCTGGGTCATCGCCAGGACGACGGCCAGTGGCACGAGCAGAGCGGGCGTCATGCCGGCCAGCGTAGCAGCGAGCATCGGCGCGGGGGGCCTGGGAGTCCGTTTCGCGGGGACTGACGCTGGGACGAGGATTCGGCCCCCGCCGCCCCTCGCGCTGGTGTTCAGCGCCGGCGCTGGTGCGGAATCACGATCGGCCCGGCCTTCTGCACCTCAGTCCACACCCGCCGGCTCACCTTGTCGGCCTCGGCGATGATGGCCGCCTCGTCCATCGTCAGGATCTTGTGGTCGCGCATCACGAAGCTGCCGTCGATCATCACCGACTCGATGTCGGAGGGCTGGCCGTTGTGGATCCACGCCGACACGATCCGCACCGCCGGCACCAGATAGATCTTCTGGGTGTCGAGCACGAGCAGGTCGGCCTTCTTGCCGACCTCCAGCGTGCCCAGCGCCTTCTCCTGGCGCACCGCTCTGGCCGAGCCCATCGTGGCGTCGTAGAGCACGTCCTCGGGCTGCGGGTTCATGCCCGGGATCGGATCGTCGGCGCGCAGCACCCGCTCCATCAGCATCGCGGTGCGCATCACCGAGAACATGTCGGTGGTGTTGTTGTCGGTGCCGTTGGCGATCGGGATGCCGGCGGCGCGCAGCTTCGGAATCGGCGGGGCCACGCCGCGGTTGGCGGCCATGCCGGCCTGGTGCGTGACGATGGTGCCCGACTTGGCGAGCAGCGCGATGTCGGCGTCGTCGACGTAGCGGGCATGCGCCGCGAACAGCCGCGGCCCGAGGAAGCCGTGCTTGGCCAGGAACGCCACCGGACTCATGCCGTGGTGACGGCGCATGTAGTCGACCTCGGCGCGGCTCTGCGACAGGTGAATGGTGTAGCCGAGGTCGTGCTTCGCGGCGAAGTCGAATACCGCGCGCAGCAGCTCGGGAGACGAGTTCTCGGCGAGGGCGGCGGCGGGGAAGACGCTGATGCGGCCCTGCTCCTTGCCGTGCCAGGCGGCGTGCAGGTCGGCGATGCGCTTCATGCCGTCCTCGCGCATCTTCGGCGAGAACCGCGGCGCCTCGCCGCGGGCCAGGATCTCGGGCGTCATCGGCGATCCGCCCTCGCGATCGGTGGCCGACTCGGCGAACACCCAGCGCAGTCCGGTCTTGGCCAGTTCCGACGCGGTCGACGCCGTGCCGCCGACGTTCTCGACCACGGTGGTGCTGCCGGTGCGGATCGCTTCGAGCGCGCCGACCACCGCCATCAGCGTGTTCTCGTCACGCGACATCAGGCTGCCTGGCTGCACCTTCAGCCGGTAGCTGTTGGGGAAGCCGAAGTCCTCGTTGAAGCCGCGGGCGATGGTGGCGCCGAGGTGGGCGTGACAGTTGATGAGCCCGGGCAGCAGCGCCTTGCCGCGGCCGTTGTAGACCTCGGCCTGCGGATAGGCCTTGAGCACCTGATCGGTCGGGCCGATGGCCGCGATGGTGGTGCCGGTCACCGCCAGGGCGGCGTCGAGCTGCACCGTGTCGCCGGTGACGACCGTGGTGTTGGCGAAGACCACCGGCCGGCCGGCGGCCGCTTGGGCGTGCGCCGCCTTCGGATCGAGCAGTAGGGCGGCGGCGCTCGCGCCGGCGCCGGCCAGCAGTTCGCGACGGCTGAAGATGGGAGAGGACATGGCGCGCAAAGTAGCGCCCCGCCTCGCGCAAGTCAAACGCCCGCCCAGCACGGACGGCGCTGCTCGCCCTCGCCACGATTCGGGTTCGCTCCGGCCGCGCGCGTCAGAGGCGCAGCAGCCGGGCGGCGTTGCCGCCGAGGATCGCCGCCTTGTCGTCGTTGCTGAGGAACGGCGCCTCGAGCACCAGATCGACCGTGACCGGCCAGTTGAAGGGCACGTCGGTGCCGTACATGACCTGGCCGACGCCGACCTCCGCCACCAGATGGCGCAGCCCTTCGGCCGAGAACACCATCGTGTCGATGCCGATCTGCGACTTGAGGTACGCGCTCGGCGGCTTCTTGTTGGCGCACTCGGCATTCTGGCGCACCGTGCACGCCGCCTCGGTACGGCCCAGATACGACGGCAGGTAGCCGCCGGCATGCGCCGCCCACACCCGCAGGCCCGGATGGCGATCGAACACGCCGTCGAAGATCAGCCGCGACAGGAAGTAGGTCGTCTCGAGCGGGTTGCCGATGATGTTGCCGAGTTCGCCGCGTCCGCGCAGCGCCCCGTCCTTGACGATGTTCTCGGCCCCGTTCGGGTGCATCACGACCGGCACGTCGAGCGCGGCGGCCTTGGCCCAGAACGGATCGAACTTCGGCAAGGACAGATCCTCGCCGTTCACGTGGCCGCCGATCGAGGCGCCGCGGAAGCCGAGCCGCGTGACGCCGTCCTCGAGCTGCGCGGCGGCCTGCTCGGGATGCTGCAGGGCCACCGAGGCCATCGCGACGAAGCGGTCGGGGTGTGCCGTGACCCAGCGGGCGAGCCCCTCGTTCTGCGCCCGTACGATCCGGCCGGCCAGGTCGCGATCGGCTGCCGCGTACCACCAGAAGCCGTTGATGGTCAGCGCCTGCACGTCCACGCCCTGCTCATCCATCACTGCGAGCCGGCCCGGCCCGAGGAGATTGCTGACGGCGCTGCCGCCGCGCCCCGCCAGCGGCGTGCCGGCGACGACCTCCTCCACCGGAATCACGCAGTGCGCGTGGACGTCGACCACCCGTATCGGCCGACCGGCGATGGCGACCCGCCGTCGCGCCACCGGCGCCTGACTGGTCGTCGACGCATGGACGGCCCCGCGCGTGGCGAGCGCGCCGGCCGCCAGCATCCTGAGGAAGTCGCGACGATGTGGCACGTGTCCTCCTGTCATGACGGAACGGCGCGACTCGCCGCGCCACCCAGCTCTTCCGACGCGTCGACCTTGGCCCACAGTAGCGCACCGACGAGGAGCAGCGCCGCCATCGGCACGAACGGCGCGTCGTAGCTGCCCGATCGTTCGACGATGTAGCCGTAGGCCACCGAGCCGACCAGTCCGCCCACCTGGGCGACGGTGTTCATCAGCCCGACCATCGCCCCGGCGCGCGGGCCGCCGATGTCGAGGCACACGCCGAAGACCCCCGACTGCTGAAAGGTGATGGCGCCGTAGGTCATCGCCAGGAACACCACCGTGAGCACCTGATGCTGGGTGAGCATCGCCGCCACCGTGAAGGCCGCGGCGACGGCGAGCGAACCGGCCCCGATCGCCCGCCGGCCGCGCTTGGGCCCGAGCCGCCGCACCGTGGCGTCGCTGGCGGCGCCTCCGGCGAGGTTCGCGCACGCCGCGACCACGAACGGCAACGCCGACAGGAGCAGCGTCGCCTCGGAGAAGTCGCGGCCGCGGACCAGGAACGTGTGGAACCACGTCTGGAAGAAGTTGTAGACGTAGATGTAGCAGAACGCCACGCCGAGAATCGCCCACACCGTGGTCGACTGCGAGGCCAGCCGCCACGGGAAGGCGTGACCGGCGATGGCCGCGGCGTGTTCGGCCGGCGGCGGGAGCCCGCGCTTCTCCTCGGGCGAATCGCGGAACCACCAGAACCAGACCGCCGCCCACACCAGCCCGGCCACGCCGAACACGTAGAACGACATCCGCCAGCCGTAGCGCATCTGGATCGGCAGCACCAGCAGCGGAGCGACGGCGCCGCCGAACTGGCTGGCCATCAGGTTCACGCCCGACAAGGTCGCGCGCTGCCGCGGCGGGAACCACCGCGCCACGACGATCGACGCGTTGGGAAACACGCCCGCCTCGCCGGCGCCGAACAGGAACCGCACGATCAGCAGGGGGATGAAGCTGGTGACGGTACCGGTCAGGACCGTGAACGCCGACCACCACACCACGATGCGCGTCAGCACGCGCCGGGGGCCGATGCGGTCGCCCATCGTGCCGGTCGGGATCTCGAACAGGCAGTAGGCGAGGGTGAACATGCCGGTCACCCAGCCCCACCCGACCGGGTCGATGCCCAGGTCCTCCTGCATCCTCGGTCCAGCCACCGAGATGCAGACGCGATCGAGATAGGTGATCGCGAACAGCAGCATGAGCAGACCGACGACGCCGCGGCGGTCGCTCGCTGAACTAGACGTCTTGAGAGGTTTGAGTTCGTGCGAATGCGTCAAGTTTCCCGCCGGCCTCTCAAGGCGTCTACGCCCACGCGGAGCGTGGGCCAATCAACACAGTGGCTAGCGAGGCGCAGCCTCTCCTCAATGGGCGTCGGTCTGAGGCGGAGCCTTGCTAGCCATGGGGGCGGATTGTGTCACGGCGGCGCCGTGACGCCCGGACGTACTAGTCGGCGGCGACGGCCGCCACCGTCTTGTCCACCAGCCGCAGGAAGGCGTCGATGGTCACCTCGAGGTCGGCCTCGGGGGTGTCTTCTTCCTTGCAGTGCGACAGGCCGTTGGTGGAGACCGCGAACATCATCACCGCCGGCATGATCCGTCCCATCTCGACGGCGTCGTGCAGCGGTCCCGACGGCAGACGCGGCGCGTGTCCGGTGGCTTCCTGCACCGCTTCGGCGCACAGCTCCACGAGCCGTGGATCGAACCGGCACGGATCGATCCGCCACACGTGACGCCACTCCACCGACACGTTGTTGGCCGCGGCGGCGCGCGCCGCGACGTCTCTCGCGTCGGCCAGCGCCTGGCGCAGCGTGCCTGGGTCGAGCGCCCGCTGATCGAGCGCGATCTCGCACACGCCCGGCACCGCGGTGACGATCCCCGGCTCCACCGCCACCGTGCCGACGGTGCAGACCATGCCCACGGCCGGCGTCGAGTGCCGCCGGGCGATGTCGCGGCAGGCGAGCGCGGTTTCGGCGGCGGCCAGGAAGGCATCGCGGCGCATCGCAATCGGCGTCGATCCCGAATGCGCGGCCTGGCCGACGAAGCGCAGCACGTGCCGCTCGACGCCGTAGGTGCCGATCACCGCCCCGGTGGAGCGGCCCATCGACTCGAGCACCGGTCCCTGCTCGATGTGCAGCTCCAGATACGCTCGTGGCTGGCGGCGATCGAGGGCGTGGCGCGCCGCTGGCATGCGATCGAGGTCGACGCCGTTCTCGGCCAGCGCGTCGACCAGCCGCACGCCTTGCCGATCGACCAGCGCGCGCACGCTGTCGGGAACCAGACTGCCGCTGGCCCCCGACGAGCCCAGCAGGCTGCGCGAGAAGCGCGCGCCCTCTTCGTCGGCGAAGTCGGCGACCGCGAGCGTCACCGGCGGCGTCGTGCCGTGGTAGCGGCGCAGCGCCTCGACGCCGGCCAGCACACCCAGCGCCCCGTCGAGCCAGCCGCCGTTGGGGACCGAATCGAGGTGACCGCCGATGATCACCGTGTCGGGACGCGCGCCCGGCACGGTGATCCAGTTATTGCCGGCGGCGTCGGTCTCGGTGCGCAGGCCATCGGCCGCGAGCATTTCGTCGAGCCAGCGTCGGGCGTCCCGCCACACCGGCCCCCAGGCCACGCGCTGGGCGCCGTTGGCGTCGCTGGTCCGCGTCGCCAGGGCGCGGAGATTGGCAATCACGTCGCGTGCGCTCATGGAATGTCCTCGCGCCGGCCATCATAGCGGCAGCGCTACCGGACCCGCCCGCGCGGCTGAAGGTCGAGACGATCGACCTCCTACGTCAAGCAGCTGATCCAGCAAGGCGAGGTCCGGCACTTCGGGCGGCCGGAGGCGGCGGTGCTGCCGGCGCTCGAGGAGCTGGGCATCGGGCTGGTGCCCTTCAGCCCGCTCGGCAAGGGCTACCTCACCGGCACGATCGACTTCCGCACTGTCGTGCCGCGTTTCTCCGCCGAGAACCGCACGGCGAACCTGGCGTTCGTGGACTGGCTGAAGGCGTTCGCGGCGCGCAGGCAGGCGACCCCGGCGCAGGTCGCGCTGGCGTGGCTGCTGGCGCAGCAGCCGTGGATCGCGCCGATTCCCGGCACCACCAAGCTGCACCGGCTCGACGAGGAGGATGATCTGTCCGCGTTGGAATCGTCCCGTGGAGCGCCATTGACGGCGACGTCACCGCCACCCGACCAGTTGACAGTGCTCAAGCCCGTCGCAGCGCGGCTCGACGCGGCGGACATCCCCTGCATGATCACCGGCTCGGTCGCCGCGGGGCACTATGCGCAGCCGCGTATGACGCGCGACCTCGATTTCGTGGTCGATCTGGAGCTCGCCGATGCCGAACGGGTGGTCGCGCTCTTCCGCGCCGAGTTCGAGTGTGACTGGCACTACCTGGACCTGTGGGCCGGCGCTCTGGGCATCGAAGTCTTGCTCGGTGAGGTGCGTCCGTGACCGACACGCCGCCTGAGGTCGAGGCCAGAGTCCGTGCGCTCCTGGCGGCGCGATCCGGAAGCGACCGCGTGCGCATGGCGTGCGAGATGTTCACCATGGCCCGCGCCCTGATCGGCGCTGACATCGGCAGACGCGATCCCGCCCTCAGCCCCGTCGAGCAGCGCGTCAAGCTCTTCGAGCGCCTCTACGCCGACGACCTCGACGAGGCGACACGGACGCGAGTGGTCGCACGGCTCCGCGGGTGACCTGAGCCGCCACCGCCTTTTCGCGGCGGAGGCTGTGGTACTATCTACAACCAGATGGTTGTAGATTCCCAGCGGTCGGCCGTCGACCTCGACCACTTGTTCGGGGCGCTGGCCGACGCCACCCGGCGCGACATCCTGGCCCGGGTGATGAACACCGACGCGTCGGTGAGCGAGCTGGCCGCCCGCTACGACATGTCGTTCGCCGCGGTGCAGAAGCACGTCGCCGTGCTGGCGCGGGCCCGGCTGGTCACCAAGCAGAAGGACGGCCGGCTGCAGCGCGTGACCGGCAATCCCGACGCCGTACGTCGCGCCAATCGGCTGCTGGCGCAGTTCGAGCAGCAGTGGCAGGCGCGCGTCGGCCGCCTGGACGAGTTGTTGACCGCACCAGATCAAGGAGCTCCGCATGCCCGTCGTCGAAGTTCGCAAGGACCCGCAGGCGCTGACGATGACCGTCGTCGCCCAGTTCGCCGCACCCGTCGCCCGCGTCTGGGCCGCCTACGCTGACCCGCGCCAGATGGAGCGCTTCTGGGGTCCGCCCGAATGGCCGGCGACCTTCGTCCGCCACGACTTCGCCGTCGGCGGCCGCTCCGAGTACTACATGACCGGACCGAACGGCGAGAAGTCGGGCGGCTACTTCGAGTTCCTGAACGTCGACGCGCCGCGCGAGTTCGAGGTCCTCGATGGCTTCCTCGGCGACGACGGCGCGCCGGCGCCGGGGATGCCGACGATGCGGATGCGCTTCACCTTCGAGCCCCACGACGGCGGGACGCGGATGGTGACGGTGACGACGTTCCCGTCCGTCGCCGCCCTCGAACAGGTGCTCGGCATGGGGATGGAAGAGGGCCTGCGCGCGGCGATGGGGCAGATCGACGGCGTGCTGGCCGGCGCCTGATCTGTCGCCTCGGTCTCAACCGCGGCCATCGAGGCGGCGCGGCGGGGCTGAGCCGCGCCGAGTGGCCGGCGTGGCAGAATCGTTCCATGACAGGCACGTCGACGAAGGAGACCCTCGGATTCCAGGCCGAGGTCTCGCAATTGCTGCACCTGATGATTCACTCCTTGTACGGGAACAAGGAGATATTCCTGCGCGAGCTGGTCTCGAATGCGTCGGACGCCGCCGACAAGCTGCGGTTCGAGGCCATGACCGACGACGCGCTGTTCGAGGACGACCCCGAACTTCGCATTCGCGTCGGCTACGACGCGGCGGCGCGCACCATCACCGTGACCGACAACGGCATCGGCATGACCCGGCAGGAGGTCGTCGACAACATCGGCACCATCGCCAAGTCGGGCACGCGCGAGTTCCTCGCCCAGCTGACCGCCGACCGGGCCAAGGACGCGCACCTCATCGGGCAGTTCGGCGTCGGGTTCTACGCTGCGTTCATCGTCGCCGACCGGGTGACGCTCGTCACTCGCCGCGCCGGTCTCACCGCGGAGCACGGCGTCCAGTGGGAGAGCAGCGGCGAGGGCAGCTACACGGTGGAGACCGTGGAGAAGGCCACGCGGGGCACCGACGTCGTCCTTCACCTGCGGCCCGAGGAGGACGACCTGCTGTCGGGGTATCGCCTGCGCGAGATCCTGCGCAAGTACTCCGACCACATCGCCGTCCCCATCCTGATGACAAAGGAACAGTGGGACGCCGAGGCGAAGAAGCAGGTCGCCACCGACGAGGACGAACAGGTCAACCGCGCCTCGGCGCTCTGGGCCCGCCCCAAGAGCGAGATCACCGAGGAGCAGTACCACGAGCTCTACAAGCACGTCGCGCACGACATGGACGCGCCGCTGGCATACACGCACGCCAGGGTCGAGGGCCGGCAGGAGTTCACGCTGCTCCTCTACGTGCCGTCACGGGCGCCGTTCGACCTGTGGGACCGCGAGCACCGGCGCGGCGTGAAGCTGTACGTGCGCCGGGTCTTCATCATGGACGACGCCGAGCAGCTGATGCCGGCCTGGCTGCGCTTCGTCCGTGGCGTGGTCGACTCGAACGACCTGCCGCTCAACGTGTCGCGCGAGATCCTGCAGCAGTCCAAGGACGTGCAGGGGATTCGCACCGCGGCGATCAAGCGCGTCCTGACGCTGCTCGAGGAGCTGGCCGAGAAGGAACCGGAGAAGTACCAGACGTTCTGGACGACGTTCGGCCGTGTGCTGAAGGAAGGCATCCCGGAGGACCAGGCTCATCGCGAGCGGCTGGCGAAGCTGCTGCGGTTCTCGTCCACGCACAACGCCGACGACGCCCAGACCGTGTCGCTCGCCGACTACGTCGGCCGCATGAAGGACGGCCAGAAGGACGTCTACTACATCACCGCCGACGGCTACGCCGCGGCGCGCAACAGCCCGCACCTCGAGATCTTCCGCAAGCTCGGCATCGAGGTGCTGCTGTTGCACGAGCGCATCGACGAGTGGGTGGTGTCGTCGCTCCACGAGTACGACGGCAGGCGTCTGCAGTCAGCGGCGGCCAAGGACCTCGACCTCAGCGCCATCGGCGGCGAAGCGCCGGCGCCGGCGGAGCAGGCCCCGACCGGCGAGCACGCCGAGCTGCTCGAGCGCATGCAGCGGGCGCTCGAGGGCCGCGCCAGCGCGGTGCGGGTGACCAACCGGCTCACCGATTCGCCGGCCTGCCTGGTGAGCGGCGAAGACGGCCTCAGCACCAACCTCGAGCGGATGCTGAAAGCGGCGGGGCAGGCGGTGCCGGCCGGCAAGCCCATCCTGGAGCTGAACCCGGCGCATCCGATCGTCCGCCGCGTCGCCGACGAGACCGACCCGGCGAAGTTCAACGACTGGAGCCAGATCCTGTTCGACCAGGCGACGCTGGCCGAAGGCGGCCAGATCGAGGACCCGGCGGCGTTCGTCAAGCGGCTGAACGGGTTGATGCTGATGCTGGCCGGCGACGGTCCGTCGCGCATCTGGACGCCGGGCAGCTAGTATTCGGGTATGCCCTCACTCTCGCACCTGCCACTCCCGTCGGCGCTGCTCGTCATCCTGGCCGCCGTCGCGGCCGCCGGGTGCGGTACGGCCGGCGCCCAGGCGACGACGGCGGTCGATCTGCTGGTCACCAACGGCACGGTGGTGACGATGAACCGGGCCCGTGACGTCATCGAGAACGGCGTCGTCGCGGTACGCGGGTCGCAGATCGTCGCGGTCGGGCCGGCGGCGACCGCCGGCTCGTTCACGGCGGCCCGCACCATCGACGCGCGTGGCGGCCTGGTGACGCCGGGCTTCGTCAACACCCACACGCACGCGTCGATGACGGTGTTCCGCGGTCTCGGCGACGACGTCCCCGACCGGCTGCGGGCGCTCATCTTCCCGCTCGAGAAGGCCCTCGTCGATCGTGAGCTGGTCTACTGGGGCGGCCTGCACGGGATGGTCGAGATGCTCGAAGGGGGCGTGACGACCTTCGCCGACATGTACTACTTCGAAGACGAGGTGGCGCGCGCCGCCGAGACGGTCGGCATGCGCGGCGTGCTCGGCGAGACCATCGTCGACTTCCCGGCGCCCGACGCCCCGCAGCCGTACGGTGGCCTCGCTTACGCCCGGTCGTTCGTCGCGAAGTTCAAGGGCCACCCGCTGGTCACGCCGGCGTTCGCGCCGCATGCGCCGTACTCGCTCGACGAGGCGCGGCTGAAGCAGGTCTACGCCGAGGCCGATGCCGCCGGCGTGCCGATGCTGATGCACGTCGCCGAGATGGCCGACGAGGTCGACACGTTCCGCAAGACTCGCAACCAGACGCCGGTCGAGTACCTCGAGGCGATTGGCGTGCTCGGCCCGCGGGTGGTGGCGGCCCACTGCATCTTCGTCACCGAGTCCGACATCGCCATCCTGCGCCGCCGCGACGTCGGCGTCGCGCACGCGATGGTGGCCAACATCAAGTCGGCCAAGGGCGTGGCCCCGGCGCTGTCGATGTTCACGCAGGGCGTTCGCGTCGGCCTCGGCACCGACGGGCCGATGAGCGGCAACACCCTCGACATCATCGGGCAGCTCGGCTACGTCGCCAAGGTACACAAGCTCGACCGGAAGAACCGCAACGTGATGCCGGCCATCGACGTCGTCGAGATGGCGACGATCGGCGGCGCCCGCGCGCTGCACATGGAAGACCGCATCGGCTCACTCGAAGCCGGCAAGCTCGCCGATCTCGTCGTCATCGACGCCGATCGGCCGGCGATGGTGCCGCTCTACGACGTGTATTCCGCGCTGGTCTACGCTGCCACGCCCGGCGACGTCCGCACCACGGTCGTGCACGGCAAAGTGGTGGTCGACGAGCGGCGGGTCGTCAGCGTCGACGGCGCCGCGGTGCGCGCCAAGATGCGCGAGAATCGGGCGACGCGTGACGGCGCGTGTGGCCCAGGGCCTCGGATCGGCCGGCGGCCAGGACTGACGAACGCGATGGCGGGATCAGGCGTCAGCGTGAGTCGCTCGCGAACCCCTGCTCCAGCGTCATCTGCCACTCGACGTCCGAGGCCTCGATGACCAGGTAGCACCACCGTGGCTCGTCCGCGATGTCCACGGTGGCCGCGGCCACGCCCGGCGCATCGACGATCGTCTGGAGCAGACGTCCCGACACGGCGCTGTGCAACGTCACGGTCAGGCGGCCGGCGCCGGCCACCGTCTCGCGCGTCGTCTGCCAGCGCAAGCGCATCGCCGCGGTCGAGACCTCGAACGATTCGGTCTGCTGGCTGAGACGCCCCGACCACGTCCCGATCTGGCGCCACGTGACCGGTGCGGCTGCCGGCGGTGGAGCCACGGCGCCCGGCTGATCGCCGCGGCAGGCGGTCGCCAGCGCGGCCGCGACGATGACGACCCCTGCGGCGACCGCTCGGGACACGGTCTGCAGGCCGAACGGTGTCGTCGTCATCGTTGGTCGTGGCGTGGAATCGTTCGAAGTATACGGCCTCGGCCTGCGTGATAATCGGCAGCTCATGGCCCGCCCCGTCCTCCTCGTTCCGCTCGTGCTCGCCGCCACGGTCCTGCTGCGCGGGCAGGGCGTTGCGCCCTTCCAGACCGACTTCCCGGCCGACGAGTTCGTCGCGCGCCGTGGCAAGGTCATGGACGCCATCGGCAACCAGGCCATCGCCATCGTCCAGGGCGCGCCCGGGGTGGACGGCTTCAAGGTGTTCCGGCAGTCGAACGAGTTCTACTACCTCACCGGCCTCGAGAGCCCTCACGCCTACCTGGTCATCGACGGCCGCAGCCGCAGAACCACGCTCTATCTGTCGCATCGCGACGCGGCGCTGGAGCGGAGCACCGGCACGGTCTGGTCGGCCGAGGACGACGTCGAGGTGCGGCGGCTCACGGGCGTCGATGCCGTGGCGCCGGTGGAGCGGCTGTCGCGCGAGACGTTCAACGCGATGCTCCGGCCGCCGCGGCCGGTGCTGTACGTGCCGTTCAGCCCGGCCGAAGGGGAAGCCCAGAGCCGCGACGAGCTGCTTGCCCATCAGGCTGGAGTGGCCGGCGATCCATGGGACGGCCGGCCGTCACGCGAAGCCCACTTCCTGCGGCTGCTCGCCGATCGCTATCCCGCGCTCGATCGCCGCGACCTGACGCCGATTCTCGACACGCTCAGGTACGTCAAGAGCCCGCGCGAGATCGCGCTCATACGACAGGCGTCGCTGCTGGCCGGGCTGGGCCTGGCGGAAGCCATGAAGAGCACGCAGCCTGGCGTGTTCGAGTACCAGGTGGCGGCGGTCGCGCGGTTCACGTTCCTGGCCAATGGCGCGCGGTTCGACGGCTACAACCCGATCGCCGGCGGCGGCACCAACGCCTGGATGGGCCACTACTCGCGCAACCTCGACGCCCTGAACGACGGCGACATGGTGCTGATGGACTACGCGCCGGACCTTCGCTACTACACCAGCGACGTGACGCGGATGTGGCCGGTGAACGGCCGCCACAGCGAGGCCCAGCGCACTCTGGCCCGGTTCATCCTCGAGTATCGCCAGGCGTTCTTCCGCTACATCCGGCCCGGTGTCACGCCGGACGACGTGCTGGTCCGGGCTCGGAAGGACATGGAAGGTGTGCTGGCGAAGACCCGATTCGCACGCGAGGGCCACAGGAAGGCGGCCGAAGAGATGCTGACGTTCCGCGGTCACCTCCAGCACCCGGTCGGCATGACCGTCCACGATCCCGGCGTCATCTGGGGCAAGCCGTTCCAGGCGGGGGTCGTGTTCACCGTCGACCCGATGATGTGGCTTCCGGACGAGAAGCTGTACGTCCGCATGGAGGACACCATCGTCGTCACGACCGACGGCATGGAAAACTTCACACCCGACCTCGCCAGCACGCCGGAAGAGATCGAAGCGGTGATGCGGCAGGACGGGATCCTCCCGCGCGTGCCGCGCCTGCCCTGAGGACGCGGCGTCGCGTGCGTGGGCCGGCCGGAGCCGCGCTCATGGTCGCCGTTCGGCGAACTGCGCCTCCATCAGCACGAACTGGTTCGGGTCCAGCACGACCCGCTCCGGCTTCACGGGCGCGACAATCCGGAACTCGCTGACGGGGCCCGACACCTCGACTGTCGAGATGGCCGGCACGGGCTTACCGGCCTGGTAGACCGCGATCTGGATCGGCATGGCGAACGTGCGCGCACGGTCGGTCTGCGTGAGCCGAATCGTCACCACGCCGGCGCTGGCGTCGTGCTGCCAGTCGCCCGAGAGGCGGACGAGACCGCCCCGCGTGAGCCACTGGTCGAAGAACTGCCGGAGGTCGCGGCCGGAGGCCCGTTCCATGGCGGCACGGAAGTCGGCCGTGGTCGCGTGGCTGTTCATGTGCGCCTGGTAGTAGCTGCGGATGCCGGCCCAGAACGCCTCGTCACCGACCACACCGCGCAGCATGTGCAGGATCCAGGCGCCCTTCTGATAGATCTGCCCCGTCGTCACCTTCGCCATGTCGTCGAGGTTGTCGTGCACGATCCGGTAGTCGGGTTGCTCCTTGTCGAACGCGAGGATGCGCTCACGGCTCGACGTCAGGCCGCGCAGAAACTCGTCCCGGCCGTACTGATGTTCGATGAACAGTAGGGTGAAGTAGGTGGCGAACCCCTCGCTCAGCCACACGTCGTCCCAGTCGGACTCGGTGACGGCGTTCCCGAACCACTGATGGGCGATTTCGTGGATGACCACGTTGCGCCATCGCTCGTTGCGATCGCCGACCACCGACGATTCGCTATAGAAGATCGCGCTGGCCGCTTCCATGCCACCGCTGACGCTGTTGGATTGCACGTTGGCCAGCTTCTCGTAGGCGAAGGGACCGACCTTGTCGGTGTAGTACTCGAGGGCCGCCTTCGTGGGCACGGCGAAGTCGTAGAACCCCTTGTCGCGATCTTGCGCATAAACCCACGTCTGGATGGCCTTGCCCTGGAACGTGTCGACGTGCTGGACGGCGAAGCGGGCCACGCCGAGGACGTAGAGCCACGGGGCGATCGGCACCGACTGCCGCCAGTGCGTGCGGCGGCGGCTTCCGGGCAGGTCGGTCTGCTCGACGAGCAGGCCGTTCGAGACGACCTGATAGTGGGCCGGCGCCGTGACGACCATCTCGGCCGTGGCCTTGTCGTACGGATGATCCACCGTCGGCAGCCAGTGGCGCGCGCGGTTGGGCCAGTTGTCGCTGAAGAACGTGCGGTCGCCGTGCCGGTTGTTCGCGATTCGCAGGCCCGATGCCGGCTCGCCGGTGTAGGTGACCTGCACGCGCAGCCGCTGTCCTCGTGTCGATGGGCGGGGCAGCGTGACCGAGAGCACATCGTCGCGATGCACATGGGCGAGAGCGGCGCCGTCCGCCGTCACGCCTTCCACGGTCATGCCCTTGCCGGTCGCGGTGCGATTGACCAGGTCGAAGCGGAGTGAGGTCTCGCCGTCGCGGGTGAACACGACGTCGATGGCCGCCGAGCCGGCGATGCGATCGTGCTGGTCCTGCAAGTCGAGCAGGAAGGCGTAGTGCCGCACGTCGACGCCCGTGTTCCTGGGATAGGTGTCGGCGTGGGCTGCCGACGCCGCCAGCGTGCCGGACAGGAGCAGGATCAGGAGCCGGATCAGGATCAGGGATCGCATGGTGGCCGCCATTCTATGGCTGGGCCAAGGCCGGCATCGGGGCGTGCCGACGCCCGCCGGCTCCAGGTCGGCACATTACCGTGGTAATATACCGCCTATGGCGCTCGCCCAGTCGAAGCTCACCGCGCAAGGTCAGGTCTCCGTACCCGCGGAAGTGCGCCGGAAACTCGGCATCGGTCCGGGGTCGGTCCTCGAGTGGGACCAGGATGGCGAGCGCATTGTCGTCCGCCGCGTCGGACGGTACTCATCCGAGGATGTCCACCGCTCGCTGTTCCCGACCCCACCGCAGGCGAAGACGCTCGCGGACCTGAAGGACGGGGTTCGGCGCGACGTCAGGAGGCGCCGTGCGCTCCGTTGACACGAACGTTCTGGTCCGACTCATCACGCGAGACGATGCCGGACAGGTCGAGGCGGCGGAGCGATTCGTCGAACGGGGAGCGTGGGTCTCGCATCTGGTACTGGCCAAAGCGACATGGGTGCTCAGCGCCGTCTACGAACGCGATCCCGCGGCGATCCGGACCGCGCTCGAGATGCTCCTCAACCACGAACACCTGACCCTGCAGGACGCCGACGTGGTCGCGGCCGCAGTCGAACAGTTCCGCCGGCGACCGGCGTTGGGGTTTTCGGACTGTCTCGTCCTGGAGGTCGCACGGAAGGCCGGCCATCTTCCGTTGGGCACCTTCGACCGCACCCTGGCCAGGCTCGACGCCGCAGAGCGAGTGTAGCGTCCGCGGGCGCAGCCCTGCGGGACGTCTCGTCATTCGCGGCCAGGCGCAGACTTGGCAATTGGGTGCTACCGTGCGGCGGTCGCGGCGTCGGTGCCGTGGGGTGTGGCGGGGCCAGTAACTGCGACCGTCGATGTCGCGTGATATCGTGCGCGTTTCACTGGAGCTGTCATGATGCGTTCCCGCCTGGCGTCCGTCCTCCTGATCCTGGCCGCCGCGGCCGCCGCGCCGCAGCCTGGCGCGCGGCTGGGCGCGCAGTCGGCGCCGGCGGTCGACGCGCCGCATCTCGAGCTGCTGCGCTGGCGATCGATTGGCCCGTCGCGCGGTGGCCGCGTGCTGGCGGTGACCGGGGATCCGGTGGACAGGTTCACCTTCTATCAGGGCACCACCGGCGGCGGTGTGTGGAAGACCGACGATGGCGGCATCAACTGGGCGAACGTGTCCGACGGCTACCTCGCGACCGGCTCGGTGGGCGCCATCGAAGTGGCGCCGTCGAACCCCAGCGTGATCTACGTCGGCATGGGCGAGGCGTGCTTCCGCGGCAACGCCTCGCACGGCGACGGCGTCTACAAGTCCACCGATGCCGGAAAGACGTGGGCGAAGATCGGGCTCGAGGCCACGCGTCAGATCGGGCGCCTCCAGATTCACCCGACCAACCCCGACATCGTCTACGTGGCGGCGCTGGGTGATGCGTGGGGGCCGAGTCCGGACCGCGGCGTGTTCCGCACCCGCGACGGCGGGCGCACCTGGCAGAAGGTGCTGTATCGCAGCGACAACGCCGGGGCCATCGACATCGTCCTCGATCCGAACGACCCCAACGTCCTGTACGCCTCGACGCTCGAGCTGCGCCGCTATCCCTGGGGATTTCGCAGCGCCGGGCCGGGGACGGCGCTCTACAAGTCCACCGACGGCGGCGACACCTGGACGGACCTGAGCAGCAGGAAAGGGCTGCCTCAGGGCGACAAGGGCCGCATCGGCATCGCGCTGGCGCCGTCGAAGCCCAATCGCGTGTGGGCCATCATCGACGCTGCCGGCGCCGCGCAGGGCGTCTACCGCACCGACGACGGCGGCGAGACGTGGACGCAGCTCACCGACAACGCCGACCTCACCCAGCGGCCCTGGTACTACCATCACATCTTCGCCGACCCGAAGAACGCCGAGGTGCTGTGGGCGCTCAACGTCGACCTGTGGAAGTCCACCGACGGCGGCACCACGTTCACCGAGGTGACGGCGCCGCACGGCGACTTCCATGGCCTGTGGATCGACCCGAAGGACCCGATGCGGATGGTGAACGGCAACGACGGCGGCGCCACGGTCACCTTCAACGGCGGCCGGTCGTGGTCGACGATTCTCAATCAGCCCACGGCGCAGCTCTACCACGTCGCGGTCGACAACGCGACGCCGTATCGCGTGTATGCCGCCCAGCAGGACAACACGACGATCTCGGTGCCGAGCCGCTCCGACCACGGCCGGATCACGATCGAGGAATGGGAAACGGTGGGCGGCGGCGAGGACGGCTACGTGGCGCCGCATCCGACCGACCCGGACATCGTCTACGCGGCGGATCATCACTGGCTGCACCGCTACGATCGCCGCACCAAGCAGGTGCGCGACATCTCGCCCAACCCCGAGACCCACTACGGGTGGGGCGCCGCCGACATCAACTTCCGGTTCTGGTGGACGTTCCCGGTCATGGTGTCGCCGCACGATCCCAAGACGCTCTACGTCACCTCGCAGAAGGTGCATCGCACCCGCAACGAGGGCCAGAGCTGGGAAGTGATCAGCCCGGATCTGTCGCGCGCCGACCCGAAGACGCTGGAGAAGACGCCGTCGTACCTGAGCCCGTCGCCGGGCGAGTTCTGGGGGCCGATCACCCGCGAAGCCTACGGCCCCGAGTGGTACGCCACGATCTTCGCGTTCGCGGAATCGCCGAAGCAGGCCGGCGTGCTGTGGGCCGGCTCGGACGACGGCTACATCCACGTGTCGCGCGACAACGGGACGTCGTGGACCAAGGTGACGCCTCCCGACCTGCCCGAGTTCGCGCTCATCAGCATCATCGACCCGTCGCCGCACGACGCCGCCACGGCCTACGTGGCGGCCACGCGCTTCAAGCTGCAGGACAACAAGCCGTATCTCTACAAGACGACCGATTACGGCGCCACCTGGACGAAGATCGTCGACGGTATTCCCGCCGACGACTTCACGCGGGTGATTCGCGAGGATCCGGGCCGTAGGGGTCTGCTCGTGGCCGGCACCGAGACCGGCGTCTACGTGTCACTCGACGACGGCGGCCACTGGCAGTCGCTGCGCCGCAACCTGCCGGTCGTGCCGGTCCACGACCTGATGTTCAAGAACGGCGACGTCGTAGCCGCCACGCACGGCCGTTCGTTCTGGGTGCTCGACAACATCGCGCTGCTGCACCAGATGACGCCGGCGGCCCTCACCGACGCCGCCCGGGTGTTCCAGCCCCGCACCACCGTGCGGTACGGGCGAGGCGCGTCGCTGGCCGGCAATTTCGCGACCGGCAACGGCGCCGACGGCGTGAATCCGCCGGCCGGGGTGGTGGTGTCGTTCTTCCTGAAGGACCGTCCCACGGGCCCGGTGACGCTGGCGATCACCAAGGAGGGCAGTGGTCCCGGCGCCGGACCCGTCACGACGATCACGTTCGATCCCGATGGCGCCCGACCCGCCGGGTCGCGCCGCCCGGTGGCGCGCGCCGGGGCGAACACCTACGTATGGGACATGCGCTACCCGCCGCCCACGGTGCTGCCTGGAGCGGTGTTCCAGGGCCGCGCCGTCGGCCCGCTGGCGCCTCCCGGCACCTACTCCCTGGCGCTGACCGCCAACGGCGTCACGACGACGACCACGGCGACCATCGTCAAGGACCCACGCCTCACCTACACCGACGCCGAGCTGGAAGAGCAGTTCACGTTCCTGATGACCGTGCGCGACAAGCTCAGCGAGACGATGACCACGGTTGGCACCGTGCGTGAGACGCGGGCGAAAGCTGAAGATCTCGTGAAGCAGGCCAAGCAGACCAGGCGCGGACAGCGGCCCGAGGCCGCCGCGGTGCTCGACAAAGCGCTGCAGGATCTGAACAACCGCCTCTACACGATCGAGGAGCGGCTCGTGCAGTTCCGGGCGAAGGCCGGACAGGACCTCATCGCCAACCCCACGGGCATCGACAGCAAGCTGGCGCAGCTCCTGGGCTTTGCGTCGATGGGCGACGGTCCGCCCACCGACGGCGCCAAGGACCTGCTGCGGCGGTTGACCGACGGCATCCAGGAGCGCAAAACCTCGCTGGCAGACGTCGAGAAGAAGGAGCTGGCGGCGCTGACGAAGCTGGCCAACACGATGCTGCGGTAACCTTGGTGATCCAAGGGAGATTGAAATGACCCGACTTGCCATCGCCTGCGCCGTCGCCGGCCTCGCCGTGTTGCCCGCGGCCGGGCTGGCCCAGACCCCGGCGGCCCAGGCGCCGCCGCGCGCGGTGCGCCAGCCGTGGGAGAAGTTCACGATCGAAGGGCAACCCGTCGACCGGCGCGCTCCGGAGCTCGACACCGATCACCCGGTCTTCCCCGGCCAGACGCGCGCGCCGTACCACAAGACCGTGGATCTCGAGGTCACGACCATCGCCACCGGCCTCGACGTGCCGTGGGCGGTGGAGCTGCTGCCGAGCGGCCGCTACCTCATCACCGAGAAGGTCGGCCGGCTGCGGATCCTGAACAAGGACGGGTCGCCGCTGCACACGATCACGGCGAACATGCCGCCGGTGTACTTCCGCGGCCAGGCCGGCCTGCTCGACGTGGCGCTGGACAAGGACTTCGCCCGCAATCATCGCATCTTCTTCGTCTACCTGCGCAACATCGACGCGGACACCTGCGCCCACGCGGTCGACAGCGCCATCCTCGACGAGACCGTCGGCACGATCTCGAACGTCACCACGATCTTCCAGGCCGCCCCGTTCACCAACCGCGCGGTGTCGCAGTCGGGTTCCCGCATCGCCATCGATCCGCGGGACGGCAATCTCTTCGTCGCGGTGGGCGATCGCTCGACGGGTGATCCGCTGCCGCTGCAGGCGCAGCACCTCGACACCTACTTGGGCAAGGTGATCCACATCACGCCCGAGGGCAAGCCGGCACCCGGCAACCCGTCGCTGGGCCTGCCCGGCACCTGGTCGATGGGCCACCGGACGCCGCAGGGGCTCACCTTCGCGCCCGACGGCCGGCTGTGGGAAGTGGAGCACGGCCCGCGCGGCGGCGACGAGCTGAACGTCATCGAGAAGGGCAAGAACTACGGCTGGCCGGTGATCGTGCATGGCATCAACTACCCCGGCACGAAAATCGGCGATGCGATCGTGGAGAAGGCGGGCCTGGAACAGCCGCGCTACTACTGGGACCCGGTGATCGCGCCGTCGGCCCTGGCCTTCTACAAGGGCGACCTCTTCCTGCAGTGGAAGTCGAGTGCCCTGGTCGGCGCCCTGGCCGGTCAGGCCCTGTTCCGGCTCGAGCTCGGCAAAGACGACAAGGTGATCAACGAGGAGCCGCTGCTGCTCGACCTCGGCGCGCGCATCCGCGACGTCCAGGTGTTTCCCGACGGCGCGGTCTACGTGCTCACCGAAGGCGCCAATGGCCGGCTGCTGAAGATCACGCCCAAGGCCGGGACGAGCAGCCGGTAGCCATATCGACTAGGATGCGGCGCATGACGCGCCTGCTTCCGCTCGCTGCCGTCCTTCTCGCCTCCGTTCTCACTCCCGGCGCCGGTGCGCGCGCGCAGGCACCGGGCGCCAATGCGGTCACTGCCGGCGAGTTCCTGGTCGAACCGGCGACGCTCATCAACCTCGGCTTCGAGTGGTTCATCGACGGCGATGCCAACCGCTCGGCGTCCGTCGACGTGTCGTATCGAAAATCGGGCGCCACCACGTGGCAGCCGGCGCTGCCGCTGTTGCGGCTGAACGGCGAGCGCATCAGGCAGGCGACGCAACTCGACGTGACGGTGCCCAACATGTTCGCCGGCAGCATCCTCGATCTGGAGCCGGACACGAGCTACGAGGCGCAGTTCGTGCTGAAGGACCCGGACGGGGTGCGTGGCGAGGCGCGCAAGGTGGTCACGGTCCGGACCCGCGCCGAACCGACGCCGGCCCGCGACGGCACGACCTACCACGTCTACCCGCACGGCTTCACCGGCCAGAAGGCCGAGCCGGCATTCGAAGGGCTGATGTGCGCCTACAACCTGACGTGTGCCGGCACCGACTGGGCCACGGCCGGCCGGCCGCGCGTCAAGGCCGGTGACACGATCCTGGTGCACGCCGGCGTCTACCGATACAACCGGCTCGAGTACACCAACAATCCGGCCGTGAATCGGACGACGCCGCTGGACGGCACCTACTTTCTCACCGCCGACGGGACGGCGAACCGGCCGATCGCCATCAAGGCCGCGGGCGACGGCGAGGTGATCTTCGACGGCGCCGGCAACTACGCGCTGTTCGACGTCCGGGCGGCCGACTACACCTATTTCGAGGGCATCACGTTTCGCAACGCCGACTACGCCATCCTCGCCGGGACGCAGTTTCAGATCGGCGCCAAGGGCCTGACCGTCAAGAGGAGCCGCTTCGAAGACGTCGGCGCCGGCGTCTGGACCAACTACTCCGGGTCCAGCAACTTCTACATCGCCGACAACACCTTCATCGGCCGCGACGATCCCGATCACGTGATCGGCTGGAACGGCCCCTTCTGGCAGCCGTTCGACGGCGTCGAGGGCCAGAAGTTCCCGCCGGTGATGGCGTCGTACGTGGCGGTGAAGGTCTACGGACCGGGCCACGTCATCGCGTTCAATCACGTCGCCAACTTCCACGACGGGATCGACATCGAGACCTACGGCAACCCGGATGGATCGGCGGCGGAGGGCGGGCCGGCGTACCCGCCGCGGGACGCCTGGCACCTGCGGCCGGTGGCGATCGACTTCTACAACAACCTGATGACGAACTTTCACGACAACCCGTTCGAAACCGACGGCGGGATGCACAACATCCGGGTGATGCGCAACCTGATGCTGAACTCGGCGTCGCACGCCTTCTGCAACCAGCCGACGTTGGGCGGGCCGACCTACTGGGTGCGCAACATCGGCTACCACCTGCCGGGCGGCTCCACGCGGCTGACCGGCGGCTCGGCGGGCGTGCTCTTCTTCAACAACACCATCCTGTCCGAGACCACCGCGGCGGCGACGTCGAACACCCACTGGGTGAACAACCTGATCCTCGGCGAACAGGCGACGCCGGCGATCTGGACGATCAGCACGCTGACCAACTACTCGTCGTCCGACTACAACGGCTTCCGCCCGAATCCGTCGGCGCCGTTCTCGTTCGCCTGGAACTCGCCGCCGTTCGGCACGCCGGCCGACTTCAGCCAGCTGACGCGGCCGCCTGGCAGTCCCTCGACGCTGGAGACGCGGCAGTTCAAGACGCTCGCGGACTACAGCGCGGCGACCAGGCAGGACACGCACAGCGTGCTGGTCGACTACGACATCTTCGTCAAGGTGCCGCCGCTGAACGCCCAGGACAGGACGACGGTGCAGAAGGTCTACAAGCGCGAGGATCTGGACTTCAGGCTCAAGCCAGGGTCGGCCGCCGTCGACAAGGGGACGCCGGTGCCGACGATTACCAACGGCCACACGGGATCGGCCCCGGACCTGGGCGCCCTCGAGCGCGACGCGCCGCTGCCCCACTACGGACCGAGAAGCGCTCCGTAGGATTCCTCGCACCGGGGTTCACCCGAACACGGCGTTCGCGCTCGGGTTCGCGCTCGACGACGCGGTGGCGCTCGGCGATGCGCCGCTGCGGGATCTGGTCGTCGTGCGCAGCCGTGACTACTTTCTCGGCGACACCGACGACCCGGCCAAGCTCGATCGAGCACCGGTCGTGCCGGGCCATCGCGGCAACCGGGCAGACGACGCCTGGGCCCGTTCGTCGCGGCCTCACGCGTAGATAGACGGAGAGACACGATGCACCGTCTGATACTCGTGCTGGCCGCGTTGACGATGGCGTCGGGTTGCGGCGGAGGCGGCGGCACGGCGACGCCGACCAGCCCCAGCCAGGCGCCGACCGCCTCGACCCCCCCGACGCCGACGCCGACGCCGACGCCCGCGCCAAGCCCCACCCCCGCCACGAGCTGGCAGGGCACGCTGACGGCGGTGCGGCGCACGCAGGTGGCGGCCCTCGACACGACACAGACGTTCGAGGGCACCGTCACCTTCGAGCTCGGAGACATCGGCGCGACGTACGAGCCGCCGGACCTGCTCGCGCCCCTGGTCCCCGCCGGCGCGGCGACCTACGTGCTCAGACCGGGCCTCTTGAAGCTCACCCACACCGGCAGCGTCGGGCCCTGCAGCTACGGCGCCGGCAGCTGGGATGTGCTGATGAAGAGGAGCGACGGCTTCCTGTACGTCTCAGCCAGCGGCACCATAGGCGGCAGGGTGACGCTGCCAGACACCATGTTCCCCGTCAACATCAGCTGCCCGACCGGCGCCGCGCAGGCCGAGACCAGCGTGCAGATGGACCTCAAGATGACCGGGTCGGTGGCCGGCGCCCGGATCAGCGGCACCATGACGCCGTTGACCGCGGCCGGAACGACCTTCTCCGGTTCCTGGAACTTCGAAGCGCGCTGAGGAGCTAGGGGCGGCGCATCCGTTCTCACCTCACGTGGCAACGCCGTCACGAGCAGCGTCGCGGCGGCAATCACCAGCAGCGTCGCACTGATCGGATGGGTCACGAACGTCGTGACATCGCCGTTCGAGAAGACCAGGGCGCGATGCAGGTTCTCGCGCAGCGGCTGACTGAGCACGAACCCGAGCAGCAACGGCGCCGGCTCGAAGCCGCGCGCCTTCAGCAGGTGGCCGACGACGCCGAAGGCGTGCGCGTCCGGTGCGCAGCAGCGGCGACAGCGGTGCCCGGGCCAAACGGCACGATCACTCTGACCGGACGCGTCGGCCAGTCAGAGGAGTGACTGCCGCGATCACACGCGCTGGTACTCGCCAGCCCGGCGGCGAACAGCACCGACGACGCCGTGCGCCAACCGCCTCGTGCGTTCATGGCCTCACCGCTCTCTTCCGCTTGACGGGCCGCCGCCGCCCGGGCTCGTGGCATGGCGCCAAGTAGTAAGTATTCTGATAGTCAATCTCAAGACTAATTACCAGGCCCGGCGTGTTCTGGCTCCGCCTGGACTTCCAGAATTGATGAGCTGAAGCCGTTTGGGTCTGTAAATTCAGGTCCCATCGCCGCCACGGGCCGTGCTAGTGTCGCCAGTCTTGCGTACGCGTATTTCGTCGCTTCTCACCCTGCATTTCCGTCGTTCGGTCGCGATCGGCGCGCTGGCGCTTTTGACCCTGACGGCGGCGAGGCAGGCCCCTCCGCCCGACACGACCGCGCCGACGATCACCCAGGTGCAGGCCGGGACGGCGACCGACACCACGGCGGAGCTGACCTGGCTGACCGACGAGGCCGCCGACAGCCAGGTGACGATCGTCGGACCGCTGCCCTGCCCGGCGACGGGCTGTGTCACCTCGAGCGCGATCTTCACGACCGCGCACAGCGTGGTGCTGAGCGGGCTCAAAGTCCGCACGACCTATCAGCTGGTGGTGCAGTCCACCGACGCCGCCGGGAACCCGGCCAGCGTGGCCGCGTCGGTGACGACCGCGGCCGCGGGGGTGCCGCCGGGATTCGCCGTCGCGGCGTTCCTCGCCCCCGGCAGCTTCTCGCGTCCGACGGCGATGCAGTTCGCCCCGGACGGGCGATTGTTCGTGTGTGAACAGATCGGCCGGCTCCGGGTGGTGAAGGCCGGAGTGCTGGAGCCGACGCCGTTCGTGACGCTCGCCGCAGACTCGGCCGGCGAGCGCGGCCTGCTTGGGGTCGCCTTCGACCCGGATTTTTCGACCAACCAGTTTCTGTACGTCTACTACACGGTGCCGGCCAGTGGTGGCACGCCCGCGCACGGTCGGGTCAGCCGCTTCACCGCCAACGGCGACGTTGCCGTGCCGGGCAGCGAATTCGTGGTCATGGACCTCGACAGCCAGACCGGCTCCGAACACATCGGTGGCACGATCGACTTCGGACCCGATGGCAAGCTCTACGTCGCCGTCGGCGACAACGGCGTCGCCAGCAACGCCCAGTCGATGTCCACCCGTCACGGCAAGATGCTGCGGATCGACCCCGACGGCACGATTCCCGCCGACAACCCGTTCTATCTCACCGCGTCCGGTCCCAATCGCGCGATCTGGGCCCTGGGCCTTCGCAACCCGTTCACATTCGCCCACAACCCCACCGGTCCGTCGCCCCGGATGCTCATCAACGACGTCGGGCAGGAGAACTGGGAGGAAGTGAACGAAGGCATCGCCGGCGCGAACTACGGATGGCCCGCCACCGAGGGCCCGACGACCGATCCGGCCTACCAGACGCCGCGATACGCCTACGGGCATCACTTGATTCTTCGCGACGGCGTGTGGGCGGCCGACGGCTCGGGCGTCGAGATCCTGTGGGCGGGCGGCTCGATCTATGTGCTCGGGGCTCAGGGCGGGAGCTGGTGGAAGTGGCTGGGCGGCGGCTGGACCAATGTCGGCCCGACCCGGCCGGCCGCGACGGTGCCGCCTCCGCCGCCATCGGGCACCGCCTCCCCGGACGGGACGGCGGTGCCGCCGGCCGCGCAGATCGTCGATGCCGAAGGCGCGGTGTGGACGTTGAGCGGTGTCGGGACGCCGACCGGATGCGCCATCACCGGCGGCGCGTTCTACAACCCCACCAGCGCGACCTTTCCAGACGCCTACCGCAACAGCTATTTCTTCGCCGACTTCTGCGCAGGCTGGATCAAGCGTGTCGACCCGACGCTGGCGTCGCCGTCCGCGATCGATTTCGCGACCGGCATCTCCCTCCCGGTCGACCTCAAGGTCGGCAGCGACGGCGGCCTCTACTACCTGTCGCGCGGACAAGGCACGGTGTTCCGCGTGCAGTACTCGAACGACGTGCCCGTCATGTCGACCCACCCGGCCGACGTCACGGTGGCCGCCGGTCAACCGGCGACGTTCTCGGCCACGGCAACGGGTGCGGCGCCGCTCAGCTACCAATGGCAGCGGAGTGGCGCCGACATCGACGGCGCGACGTCAACCAGCTATGTGCTGCCGGCGACGACCCTCGTCGATAGCGGCGCGCAGTTTCGGCTCCGCGTCTCGAACACATTCGGCACCGTCTTCAGCAACGTCGCGGCCCTCACCGTCGTCGGGCAGCCGACGATCACGCAGTTGCAAGTGGGGACGGTGACCGAGACCGCGGCGGTGCTGACGTGGCGAACCGATGTCGCCGCCGACAGCCGCGTGGAGATCCTGGGACCGCTGCCCTGCCCGGCGGCGGGCTGTGTCGCCGGGAGCGCCGCCCGGACCACGACGCACAGCGTGAGCCTGAGCGGGCTCACCGCCGGAACGGCCTATCAGCTGTCGGTGCAGTCGACCGACGCCGCGGGGCAGACGGCCAGCGCGGCCGCGTCGGTGACGACCCTCGTCAATCTGCCGAGCAACGAGTCGCCCGACGGCACGCTGGTGCCGCCGGCCGGGCAGATCGTCGATGCGCTGGGTGCGGTGTGGACGATGAACGGCGCCGCGATCCTCCGCAACGGCGTGTCGGCGGGCGGCGGCTCGGGCGTGACGATGCTGTGGACGGGCGGCTCGATCTACGTGCTCGGCGCCCCCGGCGGGAGCTGGTGGAAGTGGCTCGGCGCCAGCTGGACCAACGTCGGCCTCACGCAGCCCGGCGGCACGGTCGCGCCGCCCCCGCCGCCTGCTGGCGGGCCACCGTCGGCGGACGGGACCGAGGTGCCGCCGGCCGCGCAGATCGTCGATGCGCTGGGTGCGGTGTGGACGATGAACGGCGCCGCGGTTCTTCGCAACGGCGTGTCCGCGGGCGGCGGCTCGGGCGTGAAGACGCTGTGGACGGGCGGCTCGATCTACGTGCTCGGGGCCCCCGGCGGGAGCTGGTGGAAGTGGCTGGGCAGCACCTGGGCCAACGTCGGCACCACGCAGCCTGGCGGCACGGTCACGCCGCCGCCCCCGCCGCCAACCGGAGGCACTCCGTCGGCGGACGGGACGGAGGTGCCGCCGGCCGCGCAGATCGTCGATGCGCTGGGTGCGGTGTGGACGATGAACGGCGCCGCGATTCTTCGCGACGGCGTGTCCGCGGGCGGCGGCTCGGGCGTGAAGACGCTGTGGACGGGCGGCTCGATCTACGTGCTCGGGGCCACCGGCGGGAGCTGGTGGAAGTGGCTGGGCAGCACCTGGACCAACGTCGGCCTCACTCAGCCTGGCGGCACGGTCACGCCGCCGCCCCCGCCGCCAACCGGAGGCACGCCGTCGGCGGACGGGACCGAGGTGCCGCCGGCCGGGCAGATCGTCGATGCGCTGGGCGCGGTGTGGACGATCAGCGGCGGGACCATCCTTCGCAACGGCGTCTCCGCGGCGGGTGGTACCGGCGTGGCGATCCTGTGGTCGAGCGGCTCGATCTACGTGCAGAGCAGCTTCGGCGGGAGCTGGTGGAAGTGGCTCGGCAGCGGCTGGACCAACGTCGGCACCACGCGGCCTGGCACGATAGTGCTGCCGCCACCCCCGCCGCCGACCGGAGGCACTCCGTCGGCGGACGGGACCGCGGTGCCGCCGGCCGCGCAAATCGTCGACGCCGCAGGTGCGGTGTGGACCTTGAGCGGCCAGGTGATCCTCCGCAACGGCGTGCACGCCGCTGCCGGCACCGGGTTCAGGATCGTCTGGTTGCAGGGCACCATCTACGTCCTCGGTTCGGACAACACGCGTTGGTGGCGCTGGACGGGGTCGAGCTGGGCCTTCTTCGGAACGACGCCGCCGCCGGCCGGGTAGCGCGTGGGCAGCACGATTGCGGTCGCTCTCTGCGCCATCGCCATTGGCGCGGTCGCTTCAGCCGGGGCTCGGCACATCACCAAGACCATCACCCTGAACGGCATGTCGTTTCCCGTGATCGACCAGGGCACGGGGCCGGCGGTGTTGTTGCTGCATGGCTTTCCCGACTCGCGATGGCTCTGGCGCAATCAGATCGGGCCGCTGCTCGATGCCGGCTTTCGCGTGATTGCCCCCGATCTGCGCGGCTTTGGCGATGCGCCGAAGCCGCCGGCGGTTGAGGACTACCGCTTGCCGATCATCGCCGGCGATGTCATCGGAATTCTTGACGCGCTGGGCGTCACGCAGGTCCGCATCGTCGGTCACGACTGGGGCGCCGCACTGACCTGGTATCTGGCGTTGACGCGACCCGACCGCGTCGAGCGAGTCGTCGCGTTGTCGGTGGGCGCCAACGGCAACTCTGGCGCGTCGACCCTGGCACAGCGCGAGAAGTCCTGGTACTTCCTGTTCTTCCAGTTCGAGGGCATCGCTGAAACGACGTTGATGCGCAACGATTGGGCGTTCTTCAGGGAATGGTCGCGCGGGCAGGGCGATACCGATCGGTATGTCAAAGACCTCGCGCGACCGGGGGCGCTGACCGCCGCATTGAACTGGTACCGCGCCAACGTGCGTCCGCAGATGCCGGTCGAGACCACGGGCGATCCGCTCCCCATTGCAGGCGCAGCACCTGGACAACCTACCAGGGCAAGGTGATTCACATCACGCCCGAGGGCCGGCTGTGGGAAGTGGAGCACGGCCCGCGCGGCGGTGACGAGCTGAACGTCATCGAGAAGGGCAAGAACTACGGCCGGCCGGTGATCGTGCACGGTATCAACTACCCCGGGACGACGATCGGCGACGCGATCGTCGAGAAGGCCGGCATGGAGCAGCCGCGCTACTACTGGGACCCGGTGATTGCCCCGGGCGCGCTGGCGTTCTACAAGGGCAACCTGGGCGCGCGCATCCGCGACGTCCAGGTGTTTCCCGACGGCGCGGTCTACGTGCTCACCGAAGGCGCCAACGGCCGGCTGCTGAAGATCACGCCCAAGGCGACGACCAGCCGGTAGGTACATCCGAACACCGCGTTCGGGCTGGGGTTCGCGCCAACCCTACGAAGGGACGAGCTTCGAGAGCGGCACCCTGGCGGGGATGCGCTGGTTGCCGCGCACGCCGAGCAGGCCCCACGCCGCGGACTCCTCGCCCCAGAACCACACGGCGCCGTCCTTCGTGCGGGCGAAACTGAAGTTCCCGCCGAGCCAGTAGGCCTCCACGTCTGGCAGCTTGATCGGCGTCGGCTTGAGCTGGAAGTTTCCGCCCACGCCGGCGCCGAGTTGTCCCCAGTCGCTGTTGCCCCAGCCGGTCAACGTGCCGTTCCGGCGGCGCACGATGAAGTGACGGCCGAACGTGCCGGCCCTCACCTCGACGGCATCCGAGATGCCAGTCGCGACTGCAGGTGTCGGTTGTCCCGGCTCCATGACGTCGGCCTGCGTGCCGTGGCCCAGGCCGCCCTGCTCGTTGCTGCCCCAGCTCCACACACGGCCATCGCGCGTCACGGCCACGGCGGCGCCGTTCACCGTGGCGATCGACACTACGTCGCTGACGCCAGGCACGAGCGCCGGCGCACGCTCCTCGACCGTCGCGCTGCCCGTGCCGAGCTGGCCTTTCACGTTGCTGCCCCACGCGAAGACATGGCCGTCGCGCGTCACGGCATAGCCCCCGTGCGGCCCGCCAGCGATGTCCGAGATGTCGGCGAGCCCGGCGACCACCTTCGGCGTGGCGACGCCCGGATAGACTCGGTTGCCGCCGGTGAAAAAGGTCGGCAGCTCGCCGCCCCAGACCCGCACGCTGCCGTCGCGCATCACCGCCATCACCGCCGCATTCGACGCGACGATGCGCGCCACGTCGGCCAGACCTGGGACCTGGGCCGGCGTGTGCCGCTCCGTCGCGCCCTTGAGTGAGACGCCCAGGTTGTTGCTGACTCCCCGTCCCCACGCCCACACCGTACCGTCCTCGAGCAACGCGTACGAGGCGTCATCGTCGCCAGCGGCCACCTGGACCGCCTTGCCCGGCAGGTCGACACGAGCGGCGGGCAGGAATCCCCGGACCACTTTGGGGCGACCCAACTGCCCCGAGCGATTGTTGCCCGTCGCCGACACCGTGCCGTCGGACAGCAGGGAGAGGATGTGCCACGACGCCGCGATCTGCGTGACCGCCGGCGATTGCGCACCGAGAGGCCCCCCCGCCACTGGAACGGCGAGGCCGACGAGGATGGCAAACGCGAACCGACGCATCAGGCGCAAGTATAGGAGAGCGCGGCGAATTCCTTTCCGCCCTTGGCGCTGGCGGCATGGGCGAGGTCTGGAAGGCGCGAGATACCCGCCTCAATCGGCTGGTCGCCATCAAGACGAGTCTCGGCCCGTTCACCGAGCGCTTCGAACGTGAGGCTCGGGCCATCGCGGCGGTGAACCATCCTCATGTGTGTTCGCTGTACGACGTCGGCCCTGACTACCTCGTCATGGAGTACGTCGAGGGCGAGTGGCTGCACGGACCGGTGCCGGTCGCTCGGGCGCTCGAACTGGCTGAGCAGATCCTGGACGCGCTCGATGCCGCGCACGAACAGGGCATCGTCCACCGCGACTTGAAGCCCAGCAACATCCTGCTCACCAAGAGCGGCGTGAAGGTGCTCGACTTCGGACTCGCGAAGATCACGCGCGCGCCCGCTGTCGACGACCCCGGCGTCACGCAAACCGACGTCGCGCTTCTGACGGCGAAAGGCTCCATCCTGGGCACGCTGCCGTACATGGCCCCGGAGCAGGTCGAAGGCCGCGACGCTGACGCGCGCAGCGACATCTTCGCGTTCGGCGTCGTGCTCTACGAGCTGATCGTCGGCACGCGTCCTTTCACCGGCAAGTCGCAAGCCAGCCTCGTCGCGTCGATCCTCAAGGACGAGCCGCGACCACTGCTCGAGATGCAGCCGCGAACGCCGCGCGGGCTCGCAGAACTGGTGCGGACCTGCCTCGAGAAGGATCCTGAAAAGCGCTGGCAGTCGGCGCGCGACGTCAGGCACGCACTGCGCTTGGTCGCCGCGCAGCCCGAGCCGTCGATTCCGTCGCGACCAGGTCGTCTGTGGCCAGGGTTGGCCGTGTTGATGACGGAACTGGCCCGCGTTGCTGAAGGAGTGAAAGCATGAGCCTGCGAATCGCGGCGTGACGCCCGTGTCCTGGCTGACGAGCCCGACGCGTGAACGGCCAGCGCGGCTATCTCGGGCCGCCGGCCGTCATCGCACAGGCAGGTGCGATGCAGCACCCGCATCGCGATGCCCGCCCGTGTCGTCTGCCGCAGCAGGGGGACGTCCTCGCTGTAGGTGGTGATGAAGGCGTCCACCGCGAAGCGGCGGCTCGGCTCCGCGCAGCGCCGGCGCCGTGGGGCTCGAGGCCGGGGCTACGCCGGTCTTGAGGTGGCGGTCGAAGAACTCCTCGGCACGACGCCAGGCATCACGCAGGATGTGCGCCCGACGGAAGAAGTGGATCTCGCCGGGATATACGCCCATCTCGAACGGCTTGCCCAGCTTCAGCAGCACGTCCCACAAGCGCAGCGAATCGCGGAACTGCACGTTGCGGTCGTTGGTGCCGTGCAGCACGAGCAGCGGCCGCGCCAGTTTCTCCATGAAGTAGATCGGCGCCGACTCATGGTAGACCCCGGGGTTGTCGACCGGCGTGCCGAGGCGCGGTGTCGTGTAGCCGGCCCCATAGGTGGCCCAGTCGACGACACCGGCCACGTTGATGCCGGCCTTGAACAGCGTCGGATCCTGGGTCATCGCCGAAAGGGTGAGGTAGCCGCCGTAGCTCAGCCCCCACACCGCGATGCGCTCCGGGTCGACGTATGGCAACGTCTTCAGGTAGTCGGCGCTGGCCAGGACGTCGGCCGAGTCCTTGATGCCGAGGCCCATGTGCACGCCGGTGGCCCAGTCGCGGCTGAATCCCGAGCTGCCACGGTAGTCGGGCGTGATGACGACGTAGCCCTGCTGGGCCAGGTACACCGACGCGGAGTAGTACATCCGGTAGCTGCCCGGATGCCAGCCGAGGAAGTTCTGGTCCGAGCCCGAGCCGTGAATCCAGACGATGGCCGGATGCTTCTTCGCCGTGTCGAGGTTGCGCGGCACCATGATCGTGCCCGGCACCGGCGCCTTGTCGAGGCGGCTGGGGAAGCTGACCGCCTCGGGGGCGACGATCTCGTCGCGATTGAGCCCGGCCGGCATCGAGTCGCTCAGGCGCGTGAGCGCAGCTCCAGCTCGCGCCGGCGCCACGTAGAGGTCCAGCGAGTTCTGCGGATCGCTGCGCTGGAGCACCAGCGAACGGCCGTCGGGCGAGAACAGCGGATCGAGGTTCACGCCGCGGGTGGTGACCACCGCCTCGCTGTGCCTGGTGGCGACGTCGACCACCGCGACGAACCGCTCGGTACTGATTCTTGTCGGCGCTGTGGTGGTAGGCGATTCGCCGGCCGTCCGGCGACCAGCTGCCGAGCCCGGTGCCGAAGCTGCCGCTGGTGAGCTGTCGCGCCTGTGACTCGCTGGTCGCGTCGAGTGGCATCACGTAGACGTGGATCCAGCCGGTGCGATCGCTGACGAAGGCCAGCTGGGTGCCGTCCGGTGAGACCAGCAGCTTCACGTCGCGGTTGGTGGGCGACCACCACCGTTCGTCCCGGTCGCGCCACAGCACCCGCGGCATCGCTCCAATACGGGTCGACTTGATCTCGCGCGTCTTGCCGTCGGGTGACAGCTCCTGGTAGACGAGGGCGCCGTCCGCGGCGAACTGCGCGCTGCTCGTGGCGCCGACCGTCGGCACCCAGTGCACGTCGCCCCCCTGCACCGCCACCATTCCCAGGCGCCGCTCGCGGTTGACGGTCTCCATCGAGCGGACCAGCGTGCCGTTCCACGGCAAGTCCTCGGGTTCGAGCCCGCCCCGTGCCGCCGTGAACGTCAGCCAGCGGCCGTCGGTCGAGAAGGTGGGCACGTTGGCCGCCAGTCCGTCGGGCAGGTTGGTGAGCTGCCGTTCGGTGCCGGCCGCGACGTTGCCGACCCACAGGTTGCCGCGGCGCAGGAAGGCGATCACCTGGCGGTCGCGTGACAGGCTGAAGGCGCCGGCGTCGCCGAGGGCACCCGGCATCGGCGCCGGCGTGCCGCTGGCGGCGCTCACCTTCCACAGCCGCCCGTTGCGGCCGAACAGGATCTCGTCGTTCGAGATCCAGGCGAAGGCCCCGAGGTCGGACTGCAGCAGGTGCGGATCGACCGGGAAGTCGGTGAGTGCCACCGGCCGGCTGCCGGGCGTGACGACGAACAGGTCCTGCTTGCCGGCCGCGTCCCACAGGAACGCCACCTTCGTGCCGTCGGGCGACCAGGCCGGGTTGGTCGGGTACTTGATGTCGGCGATGCGCTCGATGGTGATGCTGCCCTTCGGCGGCTCGGCCAAGGCAGCGGCAGCGGTCGTCAGCGTGACGCCGACCAGGCAGGCGATGGCGGACGTCAGTCTCATGGTCAGAACCTCGCGGTCAGGCCGAAGCGGATGATGCGCGGCGTCAGGATACGCGTGGGACGCCCCCACGTCGTGCCGATCTGTTCGGTCTGCAGCAGGACGTGATTGGCGTTCAGGACGTTGAACAGGTCGAGCGCCGGCTCGACGCTGGCGCCGCCGATCCGGAAGCGGCGGGCCAGGCGGAGGTCGACGAACTTCGTCACCTTCTCGGTGCGGTCGCTGCCGCGCTGCGCCAGCCGGATCGTCTCGCTCGCCTGCGACGCGGTCAGCCCCGTGAACACGGTGGTGCGATTGAGCGGGTCACCGGCGCGGGCGGTGTACTTGCCCGAGAAGAGCACGCCGTAGGGCAGCTGATAGGTGCCCGACGCAGTGACGGTCCACGGCAGGTCGATGAACACCGAGCCGTCGTCGCGGTTGATCGCCGAGTTCGGGTTGCTGAAGTCGACGCCCGTGTAGGTGCCGCTGTGGTCGAAGCCGCGGTGCTTCTGGAAGCTGGCGCCGGCCAGCACCTGCCAGCGGTTCGACATGCGCTTCTGGAAGTCGAACTGGATGCCGTCGTAGTTGCTGCGCAGGATGTCGACGTTGCTGATGTAGCGTTCGCGGGCGTTGATGAACTCGGGCCTGAGATTGTAGATGGTGATCGACTGCGTCTGGCCCGAGACCGGGTCGACGTAGCTGCGCTGGATCGGCGCGTAGGTCTCGGGCCCGCGGGCACGGTCGAGGATGCCGAGCCCGTTGCGATGCTCGCGGCGATGGTAGCTGACGCCGACGGCGATGTTGCCGGGGAGCTGCTGCTCGAAACCGACGTTGTACTCCTGGCTGAACGGCCGGGTGGCGCCGCCGTCGACGGTCGGGAACAGGCCGCGCGGGAACCCCGTGAAGGTGCCGAGTTCGCCCGGCTCGAGGACGACGTTGCCGTTCAGGTCGGTCCAGGTCACCGCCTGGTTGACGATCGCGTTGGGGTTGGCGGCCTCGGCGATCTGGGAGCCGAACTGATTGTAGAAGCGGCCGTAGTATGCCTTCAGGGCGGTCCTGCCGTTGCCGAACAGGTCGTACGAGAAGCCCAGCCGCGGCGCGACGTTGGGGCCGAAGTCGAACACATCGGTCTTGGGGAAGCTCCGCGCCTCGACGTAGGTGCCGGCCGGACTCGTCTGCGCGGGCAGGTACGCGCTCACCGCGTCGATGCGCACGCCGGCGTTGATCGTCGCGCGGCCGATGGTCCAGCGGTCCTGCAGGAAGATGCCCCAGGTGTTCAGGCGGTGGTCGGAATTAATCGGGGTGTTGGACAGCTGCGCCTGGAATGGCACGCCGTCGCGCAGTTCCAGCAGCACGTCGCCGTTGCGGATGCGCTCGTACTCGACCTGCTCCCGCGACACTTGAAGCCCGAGCTTGACGTCATGGGTGCCGGCGCCGGCCGAGTCCAGGAAGTAGCTGCCGGTGAAGCTGCCCTGGTAGCGGCCGTTCGGGTTGAGCGACTGGGTCTCGGCGGCGTTGATGCGGGTGAACCGCACGACGTCGCGGATGGCGATGTCGGTGGGCCGGACGTCGGGCTGGTAGCGGACCGGGAACACGCCCCACATCCGGCCGACGCGCGCGTCGAGCACCAGCCGCTGGCCGAGCACGTGGTTGTACTGCGCGACGTAGTTCTGCGCCGGCTGGTTCTGCAGCACCGTGGCCTTGTCCTCGACGAAGAGGTACGGCGAGTCGCGCCGGTGGAAGCGGTCGTTGATGTTGCGGTTGAACAGCAACGACGTGCGCAGGGCGGGCGTCGCCTGCCACGTCGCCTTGCCCATGAAGTTGCGGATGCGGTTGTCGTCGATGGCTTGCGAGCCGTCCGGGTTGTTCGCGCCGATCTGGAACTGGTCGAGCCGCCACCAGCGGATCGCCGAGAAGAACCAGGCCTTGTCCTTCCACACCGGTCCACCCAGGGTCGAACTCCAGTCGTAGCTGATGTCGACCGGGTTGCCGGCCGCGCCGCTGGTCTGCCCGGGCTGGATGCCGAGGCGAGTGCGCAACCGATCGTCGAGGTTGCTGCCTTGCAGGGCGTCGTTCATGAAGTAGACGTTGTGATCCGAGGTGAAGCGGTTGCCGCCTGATTTGGTGACCATGTTCATGAACACGCCGGCCACGTCGCTTTCCGCGGTGCCCGAGGCGGTCTGCATGTTGTACTCGTCGTACATTTCAAAGCCGTAGTACATCATCGTGGCGCCGCCGTCCCCGCCGGCCCAGTTGACCTTGAGGCCGTCGATGCTGAACGACTTCTGGCTGTTAGCCGAGCCGAAGGCCTCGATGTTGTACTGCTGCGCGCCCTCCGTGCCGCCGACGTCGAGCCGCCCGGTGACGACCCCGGGCACGAGACCGGCCATCACCCACGGATTGCGTCCGGTCGGGATGTTCTCGGCGAGATCTTTGGAGATGTTGGTCTGGGTGACGGTGGTGGAGACGTCCACCACCGGGGACGCGCCGCTCACCGTGACGGTTTCCTGCAGAGTGCCGACGCCGAGCTCGACATCGACGCGCACCGTGCGCGCCACCTGCACGAGGATGCCCTCACGCCGCAGCGGAGCGAAGCCGGTGAGTTCGAAGCTCACGATGTAGGTGCCGGGCGGCAGCGCGAACTGATAGCCGCCGGCCTCGCCGGTCACGGTGGTACGGACCCCGCCGATCAGGGCGTCGCCCGCCACGGTGATGGCGACTCCGGGCAGCACGCCTCCCTGGGCGTCGCGCACAGCACCAGCCAGCGTGCCCGACTGCTGGGCCAGAGCGGTTGGCGGAACGAGGATCGCGGTGAGCGCCACCAGGGTGGCGAGCGTGACGGGCAACGAGCAGGCGGGTCGTCTTCTTGATACCACGGCGGGTCTCCACTGCATGGGCTGGACGGATGAGTTCCGACACAGCCATCAGAACGACGCGATGATATCGCCGGGATGCAGGAATGCAAGTCATTCGGGCCGCGATGACCAACGTCGGGACGCGGCGCACTATGCCTTGCGGAGGAGCCAGAGCGAGCAAAGCGAGCTGAGCGGCTCGGCGGTCAGTAGCGGTGAATCAGTCCCAGATCGCGCGTTCGTCCCGTCTCACCGATCGGCCGCCGCCGGCGGCTGCGGCAACGCGGCCTCGACGCCGTCTATGCCTTCGGCCGTCAGTGCGATCGCGACCGACTTCAGAATCGTGTGACGCTGGACCTGACCGTGGCCGGAGCACCGCTGGTCAGGTCTCCGATCTTCACGCCACGAAACGCATTCTCGGCGGCGGCGCCCTCTTCCGCGGCCTTTGTCACTGCCGCCACGAGCGTCTCGTACGCTTTGGCGCCTCGCGCGGTCAACTTCAGCTCGATGAGGCCGTCCGACGCGATGGCATTCACCGAGTTGCCACCGGTCAAGTTCGTGATCTGGTAGCTGCCGGCGGGCAAGGCTTTCTGAAGCAGGATCACGGTGCGGGAGGCGGCATGCAGGGCGCTGACGCGTCCATAGGCGCCGAAGCTGTGGCCACCAGGGCCCTGGAACTCGACCCGCACCCCTACGGACGGCTGGGCGAAGGCGGGTGTGCCGGCTGCGGCGACGACGAACGCGAGCGTAAGAATCAGGCGCTTCATGATCGGCTGCTCCAGAGTCAGCGGACGACGTCTCGCGTGCGCTTGCCAAGCGGCCCGACGGATGGCGGCACGACCGTGCCATCCGCCGCGTGGAATCCCGACACGATCAGCGCCGCCGTGAGGACGCGATGCATGCGCGCCACTTCCGTGGCCGGCGCGCCGCGCGTGCCCCACTCCCAGAAGGCGTGTCCGCCCGCGCCCGCGGCCGAAGACGCCAGCGTGAACTGATAGGTCGGGACGCCCGTGTGCGCAGGCACGTTGTCGTTCAGGCTGCCCGAACCGGTGCCGACCATCGGGGAGTTGATCGTGCCCAACTGAATGCCCGACTGCAGTCCGGCGTGCACTGCGACGTTGTCGACGCTCTCCGCCACGAAGGCCGGCCGCAAACCGAACCACATCAGCTCGAGGCCGATGCCTTCATCGCTGCCGTCCTTGCGGCCATGCCTGGCGTTTTCCGCGGACACGCCGGCCTGGAACGTGGGCTCGATGGCACTGCGGATGTCCTCGAGCGTGTCCTTGCGCGTCGAGCGCATGTCCACTTCGAGCGAGCAGCTCGGCACGCCCATGGCAGGCCCAGGCGGCGGCTCGCAACTGGCGCGGCCGACGGTGTAGGTGGTTTTCGGCGCGCCGTCCTGCAGGTCGGTCGGCGTCTTGACCTCGGCGATCTTCGCGATCGCCGCCGCCATGGCCGCAGGCGCGCTTGGACCGTTCGGGCGCGCGAACGGCGCCTTGAACTTCATCTCGAAACGGTAACTGCCGACGAAGTTGACGATCCCGCCGCCCTCGAGACCGAAGTTGGCGACGATGTTGAGGGGATTGGAGCCGGTGCCGGCCTTCTGGTCGAAACCGTAGAGCTGCTTGACGCCTGCCAGGTTGCCCTTGCCCTCCTCACCGGCGGTGCCGCAGATCCAGATGTCGTAGACCGGCTTGATGTTGTGCTTCTTCATCGCGGCCGCGAGCACGAAGGCGTTGGACGTGCTCGGCATCATGTCGCCGTAGCCTGGCACGTAGATGCGCACGCCGCCGCCGGCTTCGGCTTCCTTGGCGTTGGCGAAGACCTTGCTGGCCGTGGCGTACTTGTCGTTCTCGACGACCCGGCCTCGCGGGTCGAACGACAGTTCGTCGGGGATCGCGGCCAACTCCTCCGGCGTGGCGACCACCGGCTGTGCGTAGGGCTGGAGCTTGATGCGGATGGACGGGTCACCCGACCTCGGCAGTTCCTCGGGATTGACGACGTCGATGTGCCCTTCGACGAGCACCTTCGGAAACTGGCCCTTGTAGTGTTCTGCGTCGGCACGGCCGGCGTACGATCCCCTGATCACCACGCACGCGTTGTAGACCGGAAGACCATCGACGATGTTGGTGTCGCTGCCGGCGACGACCCCGTCGGCGCGCGTCATCACGTCCTCTGGAGCGAAGCCCCACTCGTTCACGAGCCGGCGATGAATCTCGGCCGCCTTCAGGTGTTCCTGGCGTGGCGGCGAGGGGATGCGCACCAGTTCCAGGAACTGATTCCATCGTGCCTTGGCGGCCGCATCCGTGCGCTGCTCCTCGAGCAGCGCCGCAACTTGCGGATCGGTGGCGATCTTCTCCGCGGCAGCGACGACCGAGGCCGGAATCGTCGCTGGCGTGCCAGCCGGAGGCGACGGGGGCGCTTGCTGTGACGCGCCGACGACGATCGTGGCCAGGAGGATCGTTGCCGTTGCAACCAGCGGGCTTTCGTTGTGAGGACGTGTCATCGTGTCTCCGACTGACTGCGAAACGCCTCGATTCCAAGGCTGAGACGCTGACATTCTAGCTGGAGTCTTCCCGCGCGGATAGCTCCGGCGTCCGCCCTGCTTGCGCAACCCACACGCGGCTGCTCCTCGACGCTCGTGCCGTGCGGCCCAGCCGGAACGAAGCCAAAGGCGGAGTGAGTGGCTGGGTATCTGGGACGAACTTCGCAACTGGATCGTCACGGCAGCGTGAAGTCGCCGGGTGCCACTGCGACAGTTGGCAAGATTGGGCAGTTGTCTGATCCCCGCCCGAGCGCCACCGCTCTCACCGTAGATGCTCGTCGTTCCGACGGCGCCGATCCAGGCCGAGCACCTTGAGGCGCGACGCCAGCGTGCGCGGGTTCACGCCGAGTAGTTCTGCGGCGCCGCCGGAACCAGAGACACGAAAATCCGCTTGCCGTAGCGCCGCCAGAACGTTGGCACGCTCTCGTCGGCGCCATTCATGCTCTGGCACAACCTCCTGCGAGGTCCGCTCGGCCTCGCGCGGAACCTGGCGCGGGCGCGCGCCGGCCGGGATCTCGAGTGTGGCCGTCCCGCCTCGCGCCACGATGACGGCGCGCTCAACGGCATTCTGCAGCTCGCGCACGTTCCCCGGCCAGTCGTGGCGCTGGGCGAGTTGAAGATCCTGCGCGCGCAGCCGTGGGGCAGGCACGTGCAAGCGCTCGCTCGCCTGACGCAGGAAGTGCGTCACGAGCTCCGGGATGTCCTCGCGCCGGTCGCGGAGCGGCGGAGTCTCGAGGGGGAACACGCCGAGCCGGTAGTAGAGGTCCAGCCGGAAGCGCCCCTCGTCCACTTCGCGTCGCAGGTCGCGGTTGGTGGCCGCAATCACGCGGACATCGACGCGCCTGGTGCGTTCGTCGCCGACGCGCTCGAACTCTCCTTCCTGGAGGACCCGCAGGAGCTTCACTTGCAGATCGAGCGGGATCTCCCCGACCTCGTCGAGGAACAACGTGCCGCCGTCGGCGAGCTGAAAGCGGCCCACACGGTCGCGCACGGCGCCAGTGAATGCGCCGCGCACGTGCCCGAAGAACTCGCTCTCGAAGAGCTCCCGGGGGATTGAGGCGCAGTTCACCCGAACGAGTGGCTTGGCCGCTCTCGTGCTGCGCTGGTGAATCGCGCGGGCCACGAGCTCCTTGCCCGTGCCGCTCTCGCCCAGCACCAGCACCGTGGCATCGGTGGGCGCCACGATCTCCACTTGCTGCTGCACGCGGCGCAACGCGGCACTTCTTCCCAGGATGTTCCCGAACGCGCCCACCTCCTCGACCTGTTCGCGCAGGTAGTCGCGCTCGTGCTCCAGGTTCGATCGGAGCGCCTCGAGCGCCTCGAACGCCTGGGCGTTGGCGATCGCCACCGCGGCCACGTCCGCCATCACGCGCAACCAGGCCCAGCAGGCATCGTCGGGCTCGCTGCGTCGGAAGACGGCGAGCACACCGACAACCTCGCCACGAAACACGAGTGGATGCCCAGCGAAGCCGACGAGCCCCTCCACCTGGGCCCACGCCGGATCGCGGAGCCACTGCTGATCCTCGGCGAGCCGCTGGACGCGGATCGACTCCCCGGTCGCCGCGATGTGCGACAGCTTCAGCCGGCCATCGAGCGGAATGCGGTGGAACGTTCCGCTCGGTGCGCGTCCAGTCCACGCCGGATTGTCGCGACACGCCGGCACTGGCTCGCAGGTGCAACGCCATCTCCGCCCCACCGTGCTCGGCGCACTGCGAACACGCGTCGCCGGTCTGGCGCAGCCAGATGCGCGCGAGCGCCACATCGGGCTGCGTGGCCACGGCGTCGATCACAGTCTGCAGGACCGCGGTCAGCGATCGCTGCTGGGTGATCGCCAGGATGATCGAGGGAAGCGCGTTCAGCTCCATCGGCGCATCCTCTCACGAGAAATCATCACCAGTGACTGATTTATCGCCAAATGATGATTTATCGACAGTCGTCGCGCTGCACTAATCCCTTGTTTTCAACTACTTCCGACCCTGTGTGGGTTGGCGACGCGCGTGCAGTCCTGTGCCGTCGATACGCACCCAGCCTCATCACCACCCTGGAGAGACACCATGACCATCCCATCGACGACATCCGGCGCGCCGAACGACAGCAGCGCGGCGAATCGGCGCGACTTCCTCAAGGCCACGCTCGCAGCCTCGGCGACACTGGCCGGCACGTCGACCGCCAGCGCCGAGACCGGAGGTGACCCGCTCGCGTCTCCGGAACTGCTGGCCCTCGACCAGATGGCGACGAAGCCCTCGACGTTGGCGATGTCGCCGCGCGTCACCTACCTCGGCGGCCCGACCTACCTGATCGAGATCGGTCAGTTCCGCATCGTCACCGATCCGGGATTCGACCCCCAGGGCACGGAACGGAGCGAAGGCCCCGGACACGTCCTGACCAAGGTCATGGCGCCGCCCATTCCGGTTGACAAGCTCGGCCCCGTAGACGTCGTGCTCCTCAGCCACGCCCAGCACCTCGACAACCTCGACAACGAGGGGCGCCGTCTGCTCGCGCGGGTGGGCACCACGATCACGACGCCGGCCAGCGCCGCCATGTCGCTTCCCGGCGAGAAAGTACAGGGGCTCGCCACGTGGACGAGCACCACCGTCACCAATGCGGCAGGCGAACGTCTGACGATCACGGCCACACCGGCCGTGCACACGAGCAACCCCGATCTTCGCGATGCCGTGGGCGAAGTGACGGGATTCATGATCGAGTGGCAGGGCTCGGCGGGCGGCGCCTTCTACGTGTCCGGAGACACCGTGTGGATCGACGAGATCCTCGAGATCGCCAAGCGGTTCCGTGTGGAGGCTGGCATCCTGCATCTGGGCGCGGCGAACGTGCCGGCCGTCGGCGAGAACTACCTCACGATGAGCTCGGCCGAGGGCGCGCGCGCAGCCAAGGCGCTGGGCCTGAAGCGTGTCTATCCGGCCCACTTCGAGGGTTGGCGACACTTCAGCCAGGGCTCCTGGTCGATCGCGCGCGAATTCGAGACGGCGGGACTGACCGACGCGCTGGTCCTCCTGCGCCCGGGCGAGTCGCGCAACGTCGTGGTCCCCGCGTCGGCCTGAGCACTGCGGCTTCAGACTCCACCGAGGCGTCGCTATCGTGACCACTGACGACAGGGTTGTCGACGCCGCACGGATCCGGTCGACGTTCCGGCGTCTGACGCCGGACCGTCACCCGATCCTGGCGCAGTGCACGCGGGATGTCGTCTACGACGAGGGTCGGTGCATGGCACCAGGAGGCTTGGTTCTGGCCGACGCCGTTGGCCGACATCTCGCGCTGCAACCGGGGCAGTCGGTGCTGGACCTAGGCTGCGGCCAGGGGCAGTCGTCGATCTTTTTCGCCTCGCGGTACGACGTCTCGGTGACCTCCGTGGACCTGTGGATCACCGCCGATGAACGGCGTCGCGCCGCCATCGCTGCAGGCCTGGCTCACTGCATCAGCCCGTGGCAGGGCGATATCAGGCGCGGACTTCCGCCACGGACACCACGCTTCGACGCGATCGTCTGCGTGCAGGCGTTCCACACGTTCGGCACGTCGGCGGCCTTGGTCCGATACCTCGCCACCCTGCTCAGGCCGGGCGGCGCGATGTGCATCGCACAGGGCTGTTTCTCGGAGGAGTGCGCGGCGATCCCTGAGCCCTTCCGCGACAGCGGCGGCTGGCAGGCGGACTACGCGCGCTACCACTCGGCGCCGTGGTGGCGCGGGCATGTCGAGGCGAGCGGCGTCTTCGACGTCGAGGCCTGCGCCGAGTTCGAGGATGGGGACGTGATGTGGGAAGACGACGTGCTATATCGCGGCGATCGCGCCGGCTGGAGTGCTGACTACATGTCGCGCGCTGCCTGGCTCATTCAACACATCCGACACGGCCAGACCAGTCGCCCGCGGCTCACGCATCTGCTGCTCAAGGCCGTTCGACGAGCACCAGGCGCATACGCCTCTGACGCGCACGACAATCCAGGAGTTCAGCCATGAGCACGACGCCAATTCGTCCGCCCTTCACCCGTGAGACGGCCCTCGCCAAAGTACAGGCGGCCGAGGATGCCTGGAACAGCCGCGACCCCGGCCGCGTGGTGCTCGCCTACACCGTGGACTCCGAGTGGCGGAACCGCGCGGAGTTCCTGCGAGGGCGGGAAGAGATTCGCGCCTTTCTGGCACGCAAGTGGCAGCGGGAACTGGACTATCGGCTACAGAAGGCGCTCTGGACTTTCGACACGCATCGCATCGCCGTGCGCTTCGAATACGAGTGGCATGACGACACGGGCCAGTGGTTCCGGTCGTACGGCAACGAGATGTGGGAGTTCGACGACGAGGGCCTGATGGCCCGTCGCTACGCGAGCATCAACGACGCCCCGATCCGCGAGGACGAGCGTCGCCTCCGCGCATCGGACCGGTCGGCGGCACCGAGTGGAGGCCGACGGTGACGCCCCGGTTCGTCGCCGGCCTCTGGCGGTATCCGGTCAAGACCCTCGCCGGCGAACGCCTGCCGGCGGCGACGCTCACCGCGGACGGGGTAGACGGCGACCGCCTCGTGCAGGTGTATGGCCCTGAAGGTGTGCGAACGTCACGACGGCACTACCGACTGCTGGGACTGCGCGGCACCCTGGGGCCCCTCGGCCAGCCACTCGTCAACGGGCTGCCGTGGGACGGTGCCGACGCGCTGACACTGGTGAAGGCGGCGGCGGGAGATGACGCCTGGGTCGAGGCCCATGTCGGGCCCGAGCGCTTCGATGTGCTGCCGCTCCTCGTGGCCACCGACGGCGCGGTGGAAGCCTTCGGGCGGGACGTGCGGCGGTTGCGCCCAAACATTCTGATCGGTGGGGTGGAAGGTCTGGGCGAGTTCGACTGGGCCGGCGCGAAGCTCCAGATCGGCGACGCGATCGTGTACCTCGACTCGCGACGGGGCCGATGTCCGATGACGACGGTCGATCCGGACACACTCGTCCGCGATCCCGAGGTGCTGCGGGACATCGGCAGGCGGTTTGGCGGGCGTCTCGCCTTGAACGCGTCCGTCGAGCGCAGGGGCACGATTCGCGTGGGCGATCCGGTCAGACTCATCCGAACGGCATAGCTGATGTGTCGAGGCTGGTGCGGCGTCCGAATGGAGGACTGGGCGGAACTTCGATCGTGTCGCCGGATTCTTCGCGCCGATGACTGGCGTCGCCGACGACGTCGGCGCCTCCCCTGTGATCTCGAGAATCATCTCGATCCAGAGTTCCAGCGTCAGGTCCTCGCGGTCCGGCCGGCCCAGTGTGGGGCGCAACTCTCTTCTTGGTAACGCGAACGGAGCACGTCCGTGTCCAGCCCCGAGCCTCGCGCCAGCGCCACGACGTCTTCACGATCGCGGTCGGTGTTGCGCGCCAGCTTGGCCAGCACCAGGTCGTGACGCTCGAAGGCCAGCAGCCTCACTCGAGCCAGCCCCTCGACGTGCATGTCGATCAGCCGCGACTCATAGTCGTCGGGCACCTCCGCGATCGTGACGATATCGATGTAGGCACGATGACGGCGGTGGAGCGGACTGCCCCTGCCGGCACGCCGCGCGATCTCGGCGATGTCCGCACCGCGGACATCCACGACGTCCACGTCGATCGTGGGCCGAGCCACGCCGTAGGGCTCGGTGAGGACGAAGCCGCCGACGCAGTGCAGGTCACACGGCGACGATATCTCCTGGTCGAGCGCCTCGAAAAACGTGTGCCACGGTTCGTGCAGGACCTTACGCCGCATCGGTGATGTCCGCCACCGTCAGATTCGTCAACAGATTCCAGTGCGCGGCGTCGGGTGGGCGATGCTGCCGCAGCCACCGCCGCTCGGCATCAGACAGCGTGGTCCGGAAGGCGCCCTCGGCTACAAGCCGCGACCGCTCCAGCGAGGCGAGCGCGGATGTGAGCTGCGCTCGGGCTTCTGCCTGACCCTCGCGTTGCGCGGCCTCTGCCGCCAGCGACACCAGGAAGCCCAGGCGGTTCTGCAGGTCGTCTGCCTTGGCGTGGCGGACCAGCCACGTCCAGTCGAGGTCGGCGTGCACGACCAGCAGCCACACGAGCGCCTCCACGACCCGGGCGTCGACATCCGGCGCGCGCAGGCAGCGCAGGACCACTTCGGCGGGATTCCGGCGCTCGCGACGCCGTGGGCGGTCCGCGAATCGCGCGTAGCCGAGCGCGGCCAGCGCTCGGGCGGCCCCGCCGGCGTCATAGGCGTTGCTGTCCGCTGAGGCCGGCAGTGTCGACGGCGGCATCTCGAGCAGGCGCGCCAGGGTGCCTGCCAGCGCTGCTGGGACGGGGCGTGCGCCCCGTTCGAGCAGGCAGACGTAGCCCTGCGACACGCCCAGGCACGTGGCGAGTTCGGCCTGCGTCCATTGCCGGGCCATCCGGGCCCGCTTCATCTGCAGACTGGTCACGGATCAATTATTACATCATCTGTAATATCGATGGTGCGCGAATGACAGGCAGCCGATGCCCCGCCACGCGCCCGCGGCGGCACGCTCGGCCGCTCTCTGCAAGATCCGCAGCCCAGGGTAAGGGGACGTGTGTTCTAGAGAAGGCGATTGGCTGGGTATCTGGGACGACCTTCGCAACTGGGTGGTGACGGCTGCGTCGTAGACTCGGCGTGACGCTATTCAATCGGCCGCGAGCGGAACGGGTCGGCGCGCGCCACGCGCGCTGCGGCGGGCGTCGGGTTACTTGCCGTGGTGGCTGGCAACTTGGGTCCGGATCTGGGCCACGGCCACCTTGACCTTCAGGTCCTGCTGCACCTTGCCCAGCTCCGCCCTGCCGTTTCGCGGGTCGCCCTCGACGCCCTTCGCGGAGTCCTTCGCCGCAATCTTGTCCGTGCGGACCCATTCGGGCTTCACGTACAGGATCGCCGACGTATCCTCCACGCCCGCATGGCCTTCCCCGGTCACCTTGTGGTCCTTCAGGTACTGGGAAAACTCGTCGCGGGACTTGAAGTACAAATCGTCGCAGTAGAACACCCGCGCGCCGGAGGCTTTCAGCCTGGCATCGAGCGTCGCGGCAGTCTGCTTCAGCACATCCTGGCCGCCGCCGTGGTCACCAATCAGGATGATGTCCTGGAAGCCGGCAGTCGCGGCGCCCAGCACGAGGTCGCGCACGACCATGCCGTAGGTTTCGTCGGTGAGGCCGCTGGTGCCCGGGAACGCAAACTGACCTTCCTTCTTCGACGGGTCGCCAGTGGGTGAATATGGCAGCACCGGATAGACCAGCGCATTGCCGAGTTCCCTCGCAATGCGCTCCGAGAGATAGCGCGCCACGGCGTTGTGTTTGCCAAACGCCAGATGGGGGCCGTTCTGTTCCGCACCACCGGTGTAGATGAGGGCAGTGGTCTTGCCGGCCTTCAGCGCTGCGGCCACTTCTTCCCAGGTCAGATCCTCGATGAACAGCGATGTGGACTGGCCGTGGACGACCCGCGGAAGAGCCAGAAGGACGAGTAGGGCGGCAAGCGATGCGGACTTCGGCATGGTGGCGGGAAGTATAGTAGCCGAGTTGTCCGCGTCGAGCCGCCTGGATCCGACGCCACCGGCGTCGCGGCGCGGCCCGCCCCGGACTAGGCTATCGCCATGACTCGTGCTGAGCGACGAGCCGTCGTGGGCATCCTGGCAGGCGTTGCCATTGGCGCGGCCGTTGCCGTCGCCGGCGTTTCGTTCATCCAGCAGACCGAGCACTACTTCGATCTCACCGGCAGCCTCACCTACGTCACCGTGGTGGTGACGCCGCTGGTGCTGAGCGGTGCTGCGGATGCTCGTGCCCTGCTGCTGGCCGCGCTGGTCGTGGTCTGGGCCGGGCGACTGGGCAGTTTCCTGTTCGCGCGCATTCGGCGTGATGGACGCGACGGGCGCTTCGACGCCCTGAAGCCCAGTCTGCCGCGCTTTCTGATGACCTGGACGCTGCAGGGGTTGTGGGTGCTGCTCACCCTGGCTCCCTCCCTGGCGGCCATGACGCTGCAGGCACGCCCGCTGGATCTGTTCGCCGCGGTCGGCCCGGCGGTGTGGGCGATCGGGTTCGGGATCGAGGTCGTGGCCGATCGCCAGAAGCGTGAGTTCCGGCGGCATCCCGGCAACCACGGCCGCTTCATCACGGCGGGCCTCTGGGCCTGGTCGCGACATCCGAACTACTTTGGTGAGATCACCTTGTGGACGGGCGTCGCGCTGCTGGCAGCGCCGGTGCTCGGCGGCTGGCAGTACCTGACGCTGGTGTCGCCGCTGTTCGTCTATCTGCTTCTCACCCGCGTCAGCGGCATCCCGCTGCTCGAGGCCCGGGCCGAGGAAAGATGGGGCGGCGACCCGGCCTACCGCGCCTACCGGGACCGCACGCCGCCGCTGTTCCTGCGGCCGCCCCGACCGGCCTGATCCCTACGCACGCCGTGGGCCGTATGTCGGGGCGACGCGTTTCACCCCAGCCGGACGCCAGTCGATTCACTCGCGGGTCAGCGACCGCGTGCGCGGCAAGATCGACCGTTTCAGCATCGATACGCTGGTAGCGATGCTCGGACACGCAGGCGTCGACGTGCGCATCGTGGTCGGCCGTTCACGGGTTGCCTGACCACGCGGCAATCCGTCAGTTGACCTCCCACTTGGCGCGCAGAAGCTCGACTCAACTACCAGGGCCTGTCGGACGACTCGCAGCAGGCGTTCCGCGCCATCAACCCCCGCTGGCACGACCTGCGGCACGAGCACGCGTCGCGGCTGGTCGTGCACGGCGTGCCGCCCGCGCAGGTGCGCGACCTACTCGCCCACGCGTGGATCACGACGACGGAGCGCTACGACAACCAGGCCGTGGCCGCCCTGCAGATCGCCGCAGGCCAGCTCGAACGCGGTCAGACCTTCGCGCCGTCCACGGTCAAAGTTTCGAGATTCTTCTTTCAAGATCGGCCGCCGGGTATCTGGGACGCACTTCGCAACTGGATTGTCACCGCAGCTTGAAGTCGCTGGGTCCCACGGTGAAAGTTCGCTGGGCGGCTGCCTGGTTCGGACTCTGCCGTCAGAACCGCACGCCCACCGAGAAGTTGAACTCTCGCGGCGTCTGGTAGTCGCCGACGCCGGTGGCCTGCCCGTACAGCGGACCGAACTGGTAGTGCGTGCCGCGCACCGGCGTCTCCGTGAACGGGTTGAAGAACGCGAACGAGGCGTCGTTGGTGCGCGTGAGAATCGTCTCGTTCCCCGCCAGCTGAGCGGCCTGGTTGAAGACGTTATTGAGGATGCCGCGGAAGAAGAACTCGACGCCACGGGTCCGGCGTGACCACACGAGCGACAGGTCGGTGCGCCACAGAGCGTCATAGCGCTGGGCGCCCCGTTCGCCGAAGAAGTAGGTGACCGTGGAGGGCGTCGCCTGATAGCCGGGATTGGTCACGTAGGGGCGCGGGTCAATCGTTCCGTCGGCACTCGACGCGTCGGACGAGTCCCAGCGCTCGAGCACGCTGAGGTCGACGCGGCCGAGCGCCGCCGGCGCCGGCACGCGGTACTGCACCCATCCCCGCAGTTTCGAGCGTTGGTCTCCGGGGTTGTAGCCGGTCGGGAAGTTCCAGGCTTCCTGCTTGTACTCCGGCTGGTCGTTGCCGGCGAACCGCACGGGACCGCTGCCTTCGTCCTCGCCGGTGAAGACTCGTCAGCAGTTTCCGCGTCGCTCGCAGCACTACCATGCGCGGCGGGTTGACGACGTGCTTGCGGTAGCTGTCATGGCCGAGCCTTGGCGAAGTGGCGCGCCAGCAGGTCAGGCCCAAGGCGTTCGCCAGCCTCGGTCAGCACCACGGACTTGGCTTTGCCCACTGGATCTTCGATCCAGTCTCGCTGGTACAGGAGGTCCAGGACGTCCCAGTCCAGGCCCTTCCACGCGCGCGACTCGTGTCCACTACTGAATGCGGTGAGCGCGAGGATGGCCGGGGCCGCCTCCGCGAGTTTGTCGTGATCGAGGTCGTCTGGAAGTGCCATGTCGCCTCCGAAGACCAATCTTGCGCCAGTGGCGCCCCGTTCCAGCACCGGGACGACGGCTGTGTTGCAGTTCAGGGTTGAACTCAGACAGCCTTTGGCGATAACAGCTGTCGACTCGCGGTCAGCGGCTCGGTCGGCGACTCAATCTTCAGCCACTCGAACATAGAAGTCGTGGCGACCGCGGCAGCGGTCACTGAGCTCGCGGCGAACTCTGCGAAGGCTGACCTGATACCAGGGTCATTCGTTTTGCGTGGAATGCAGTCTCGCCATCACCGATCGCCCTCCGCGCGAAGATCTACGCAATGTCGCTGCCGTGAACGAGCTCATGCGACAGCGCGTAGGCCCAATAGTCGTCGCGTCGATCGAACGGTGGGCATGTCCTAGTCTGGCTAACGCAGCGGCGTTCAGCCGCGAGCCGCGCGCGCCCGATTCGCGGTCTTGGCACCGCTCTTCGCGCGGCTCGTCGGCTGCAACGCCTTGTTAGCCAGCGTGGCTTTGCGCTTCGCCAACAACACGCCCCGAAGAGCTCTGTTTACAGCCCGGCCGGTCGGGAATGCTTCTGCGACGTCGGATTCGAGCAGCACCATGGCCACGCCGGCCGTGGCCTGTGCGTAGTGCTTACCTTGGACGCGGCCTGTCAGCTTCGACAGGTCGTATTCGGCCCGCATGTCGCTCGACTTGCTAGCGGCGCGATTCTTGGTAGGCATGGGCTTCACGTGGCGTAGCTCGCCGCGCACTGATGATTCGGATTCGGTCGACTCGACGGTCGGCGTGGCACACGGACAGCACCCGTTGACGAGCCGACACCCCAATTGTAACGAACCGCCGCTCTTCGAGCGAGTGATCGGGATCGTCGAAGGTCAGCGCCAAGGCATCACGAAACACCGAGGTCGCCTCATCGAACGTGACGCGATGCTTGCGGCGATTCGCCGCGGCCTTCGCTGGATCCCACTCGTAGATCACCAGTCGATTCTACACGTCGCGTGGAGCCGGCCTGGCTTGTCGCTCAGACTGGCTAACGCAGCGGCGTTCAGTCGCGAGCCGCGCCAGTGACGCGCTTCACCGCCGCCTTTGGCCGCCGGCGGCTCGTCGGCTGCGACGCCTTGTTAGACAGCGCGCCTCGATGCTTCGAGGCACGCCACTCCGCCGCGACGCGGTCCGCGACGAAGACCTTGAGCAACGATTGATAGGGTACGTCGCGTATATTGGCGAGCGCCTTCAAGTCGCTGAGCAACGGTGCTGGCAACCGCAGCGAGATCGTCTCGGTCGATGGCTTCAGGTTGGGCAGCGACACGACCGAGGCGTTCGACCAGTCCACATAGGCGGCCGAGTCGTGCGTCTCCCAGAACTGACGCTCGACGGCCTCAGACGCGAACTCAGGAATCGGCTTGAGACGTCGCTTCGACTTGGCCATATGCCCTTCGTTCCGCCCGGCTCATCGGCCGAGCTGAGCTGACGCGAACCCGATGGCGACGCGCCGTGAAGACCACGGTGAGATAACGACCCCTGTCGGTTCGGCCGAGCGTGTAGAATCGCGGCCCGGTCTGCGAGTGCTTGAGGTCGGACGCGAACATGACGGGCCGGTTGAGCAGCACCTGTTCGGCTTCGGCCTGTCGCACCTTGTGGTTGCGCCAGTTCTTATCAGAATTGCCCGCATCCCAGTCGAACCCCTCAAGACCAGCGAGGAACTCTTCCAGGACGCCCATGGACGATGTATATGACTATTCTATACACCTGTCAAGATGGCACGGTGATTGTTCGCGCTGTCTAACGCTCGGCTTCAGCCGCGGCGGCCTCATGATCGCGCCGGCCGGCGGCTGCAAGCCGTGGTTAGACAGCTCGGATTCCGGATTCCTACTGAGGGCGAGTCAACGGCCGGCGGGCTTGCTCAGGTCGAACCGGTGGACGAAGCCGGGGCCCTCTGAGACCAGGCCTCCACCTCCGCCGGTGACGTAGAGCAGGTTCTTCGAGGGACCAGCAATGACCACATTGCTCGTGCCCTCAAAGGGCACCGGCAGACTGTCGACGAGGCGACCGGATGTGTCGAACACCCGCACGGCGCCGAAGCCGTAGTGCGCCACGTACAGGCGACCTCCTGCGTCGAGGGCCATGCCATCGGGCCCACTGAGGATGGCCGTCGTCTTGTTGGGCAACTCGGCAAAGACCCGGCGCTGGCCAACAGCACCAGGTGCGGTGACACGGAATTCGAAGACTCGGTTCTCGAGAAACTCCCCGAGGAGGAGAGCGTCGCCCCGGGCCGTCAGCACGAGACCGTTCGGGTAGCGCAACCCCTCTGCGACCAACCGACTGCGGCCATCCCGGTCGACGTAACACACCTTCCCAATCGGTTTCTCGACCGCCTCCGGAAGTTGGCCAGGGTCGGTGAAATAGAAACCCCCGCTGGCATCGAGCGTGATGTCGTTGACCTGTCCAAGGGGGCGACCGCCGCAATCCGTCGCGGCGGTTCCGACGATCGTGCCGTTGCGATCGAGCCGAAGGACGTTCAGGTCAGCGACGAGGTGGGTACCGTCGGGCAAGACCTTGTGGCCGTTCGGCCGGCCGGTCTCTGCCCACCGCGTCACTGTCCCATCTGGCGCAATCTTGCTGATGTAGGGCGTGTGCGACACGAAGAGGTTCCCGTCCGCGTCGAAGACCGGGCCCTCGCAGTAGCGATGGACCCGCGCGAACTCCACAGAGCGATGCGGGGTTTGTGCGGTCACGCTTCCCATCAGGAGGCAGATACTCAAGAGCGCTCGCATCATGTGTCTCCCCATGGCTGTCTAACGATGCCAAATCAGCCGCGCGCCGACCCGCGTCAGGCGGCGCGTCGGCTGCATTTGGATGTTGGGCAGCCCTGTCCGGCAGTTTACTTACCCAATGCAGTCTTGATCTTCTTGAGGTGATGGAAGCTGTGTCTGACAGCCTGATCTTCAATGAAGAATTGGGCCGTGAGCGGCGCGTCTGCGTAGATGCCAACCGGTGCGGCCGAGTCGAGTTCGGCGTCCGTAAATCCCCGGACCGCCTCCGCCGCTGTGTTGCTGTTCCGGCGCAGCAGCTCAATCGTTTCGTCTTTGCCGACTTCGGCGTGCTCCTGAGCATGTGTCGCGTTGTACTGAGCTACCCATTCCCACGTAACGTGAAGCGCCGTGCCCGCGGCCAAGAGCTTCGCGCATTCGATCTCACCCAGATAGGCGATCGCGACGTGATGGACGATCACCCCCGCCGTTCTGCCGTCAGGTTGCACAGCGGTTCGCCATTCCTCCGCGGACAGCCGCTCGGCAAACTCTGCCATCGAAGTCGCTCCTTGCCTGACGCGCTGCGCGAGTAGGTCGGCTCGTGAACTCATGTCGCCTCCGGCGTGATTCGAATCATCACTTCTGTTGAACGGGTGCCCTCTCTCTGGTCTGCCCAACGCTCCGGTTCAGCGGCGGCGCGCAGCGCCGCTGCAACCGGTTGTTATGCGTCATCGTTTCACAGGTTGCATGAGGTGTGCGACGGCCCCGGTAGGATCCGCGACAGCACACACGCGCCCTACATCGGGCACATCATGCGGAGCCACCAACACGCTTCCGCCGAGAGCAACAGCGCGCTTGGCACAGTCGTCGACGTCCTCTACCGCGAAGTAAGAGTGCCAGTACAATCCCTTGCCAGGTGTGTCGGGCGTTGGGTTCATCATTCCGGCGACATCCTGGCCGTTCTTCTGAAAGAGGGTGTACGTGCCGAAGGGCCCCGCGTCGACTTCCTTGCGGGTCCACCCAAATAGCTGACTGAAGAATCCTCCGCTAGCTGGCTGGTCAGCAGTGACGAGCTCGTGCCAAATGAAAGGAGTTGCGTCTGGCATGGTCATCGTCCTCTCATTTTCGGGTCATGACGCATAACGTTGCGGCTTCAGCCGCAGCGGCCTCATGATGCGCCCGGGCCGCCGTCGGCTGCAAGCCGATGTTAGCCTGGCCTCATGGCTGCTCGTATTGGACTGTCGCCAAGTCCGCCGGAACAGGCGTCGGAGAAGGAACCACTGTCGGCTTCGCCGAGACCAGAATCGGCTTCGTCACGTCGAGGTAGTGAAAAAAGAATACGGCTCTCGCTCGACCGTCTGGGAGCGGTGGCAACTCCCGTTCATCGTAGGGGGCCTGCCAATTGTCGGGTGGAAGCTCAGGATCCGGCTGAGTGATCGCACCCCAGTCCACGTCGTCGAATCCGCCCGAGATGGCGACGTCAACCAGGTGCACCGGTTCGGTTGCGTCAATGGGATGAACGCCGCGAATCTCGATCATGACTGACTCCAGTCTGCCTAACTAACGACCCCAAATCAGCCGCGCGCCGACACGCATCTGACCTGCCTGGCGTTTTTCGGACCAGCTGAAGCTTGAGAGAATGGCGCCCTCGGGCCACTGAGGGAGGCATGAAGAAGACACGATTCACCGAAGAGCAGATGGTGACGATCCTGCGGGAGGCGGACGCCAAGCCAGTCCCCGAGGTCGCCAAGAAGCACGGCGTCAGCGCACAAACGATCTATGGCTGGCGGAAGCATTTCGGGACGCTCGAGCCCGCGGACGTGAAGCGGCTCCGGCAGCTCGAGCAGTAAAACGGCCGGCTGAAGAAGATGGTGGCCGACCGGGAGCTCGAGATCGACGTGCTCAACGAGATCACCCGAAAAAAATGGTAGGCGCACGCGTGCGCCGGCAGCAGGTCGCCTACGCCGAGGGGCGCGGCCTGTCCCGCCGCCGCGCGTGCGCCTTACTCTCGGTCGCGCGGTCGGCGTTGGGCTACGTGTCGACCCTCATCGCCCGCGACGCGGACGTGGCGCCGCCGATGAAGGCCTTGGCCGCGCAGTATCCGCGGTACGGCTATCGCACGATCCGGATCTTCCTGGAGCGCCAGGGCCACGCGCTGGGGACCGACCGGATGTACCGCGTCTGGCGGCAGGAGGGCCTCCAGGTGCCGAAGAAGCGGCACCGCCGACGGGTGGCGGCCAGTCGGCCACGGCCGCTGCCGCCGACGGCGTTCAATCACGTCTGGGCGTACGACTTCGTGTTCGACACCTGCGCGGACGGGCGCACCCTGAAGTGCCTGACGGTCATCGACGAGTTCACGCGCGAGTGCCTGGCCATCGACGTGGCAGGCGGCATCCGCTCAGGGCGCGTCATCGAGGTGCTGGCGCAGCTCGTGAGCGTGCACGGCGCGCCACGCTACCTGCGCTCAGACAATGGCCCCGAGTTCGTGGCACGGGCCATTCTTCGTTGGCTGCAGGCTACGCAGCTCGAGACGGCCTTCATCGACCCAGGCAAGCCGTGGCAAAACGGCATGGACGAGTCCTTCAATGGGAAGCTGCGCGATCAGCACCTCTCGCTGCAGTGGTTCCGCAATCGCGCCGACGCCAAGGTCAGCATCGAAGCTTGGCGGCGCCACTACAACGAGGTCCGGCCACACTCCAGTCTCGGGTACTTGACGCCAACGGAGTTCAAAGCGAAACATCTTGCCGGTTCGGTTGACAGGGGGCGCTCGCCGGCGTTGCCGGCCCGCGCTGACAGGACGAAGAACGAGGAAATCACTAACAGGTCTGACCGGCGCCATTCTCCAGTAGCGATTGGTCCGAAGAAAGCCGGCAGGTCACATCACCCAGCGCGTCGGCTGCATTTGGTGATTAGCCCGCTTTGCGTTTTCGATCTGCAGGCGCGGAGCCTGGCACTGCCTTGATGACCGAACGAAGCAGCTGGTTGACCTTGGCCGAGGAGCCGAACACGCGCGCCACGTCAGGCTCAAGGACCACGGCGACGGTTGGTGCGCCGCCAGCCGCGAAACGGTTCCCACGGCTTTTCTTGTAGTCGAACTCGTACTCCGCGCGGAGGTCGTTCGCCGGAGCCTTGGCCTTAGGTGTTTTCTTCATGACGTCTTGTCTCGGCTCGCGACGCTCGCCGCGCCGTGATGATTCGAACCCGACCGACCCGTTCGGTGAAGCCCACGATCAGCAGCCGCGGACGCGCCGAGTACCCAATGATGATCTCACGCCGTTCGTCGACCGAATGATCGGGATCGTTGAAGATCCGCGCGGCCGGGTCGGAGAAGACCGTCACGGCCTCGGCGAACGAGATGCCATGCTTCTTCAGGTTGCCGGTAGCCTTCCGTGGGTCCCACTCGAATTCGCCCATCGACCTGCGAGGCTACCACGACCGGCATCCTGTCGAATCGTGCTCTCGGTTCGGTTGTCGGGCTAACGCCTCGGCTTCAGCCGCGGCGGCCTCATCATCCGTCGGGCCGCCGTCGGCTGAAGCCGTGGTTAGATTAGGCAGCCCCTTTTGATCGTGCCCAGCGAACGGTCGGGCGTCGCTTCGAGGAGGCGCAGTCGCGTAAGAACGAGTTGATCAACGTCTGGTAGCCGATGCCGGCCTCGTCGGCAAGAGCCTTGAAATACGCGATCGTGGGCTCGTCAAGACGGATCGTGACGGCCCGCTTGAGCCGAGCCGCGTACGGATTTGGACGAGACTTGCTGAAGTCGTACTCTTTCCTCATTGTCGTGACCCTCGCTCGTAGCCCGCACGTTCCCTGGGTGTGGCCTTGCGGGCTGAGATGATCCGAATCAGCCTCTCTGGCTCGCGGTACGCGTGTACTACGATGAGCACTCGCGCGGCTTCGCTGAGCCCCACGAGGATGAAGCGGTCTTCAGATTCGGAGTGGTCTGGATCGTCGACCAACCGAGCGTGATCGTCGTAGAACACCGATTGAGCCTCGACGAACGATACGCCGTGCTTCCGAAGGTTGGTTCGTGCTTTCGCCGGATCCCAGGTGAAGGCAAGACTTGCCATTCGACCAATTTAGTATGCACGATGTATTGACGATCGGCAAGGTGTCGATTGGCCTGCCTAACGACCGCGCATCAGCCGCGGCGGTCGAATGCCCCGTATGAGGCCACAACGTCCGACCGCCGTCGGCTGCATGCGCTGGTTAGCCAGCCGCTACCGCTTCTGCAGGCGAACCCGCGCTTCGTCCGCTGACATGAACTCGCCATCGACTACGGCCCCTTGCTTTCCGTCACGCGTTACAACTTCGAGCCACCGCTCTCCGACTCGAAACTCTGTCCGGCGAGGTGCGCCAGGCGTGTCAGTGAAACGTAGGTCCAGGGTTCCGTCGGCATCGATGCGCCCAGATGCCCGGATGATGCCACAGAAGCTGACCGCCGCCGGGTTCATGCGCGTGTTAGGCGGCGATCGCCGCACACCCCGATTCGAAAGCCAGGATTTGCGTGCGCCAGCCTACGGCCGCACCCATTCGAGCGATACCAACACGCTCAGAGCGACCACGAGCACCACCACGTACCCAACCACTCCTGCGCAGCAGGCCAGCAGCGGCCGGGCCTGCACTCTGAAACGGCGGGCAACGGCGAACACTGCGACGGTGGGAGCGGCGAAGAACCCGAGCCAACTAGCGACGGCGGCCGGCAAGTCGATCTCGAGATTCGCCCACCAGAGGATGAAAATGAGGGGCGCCACTGCCAAGGCAGAAGCCGTCGCCCAATACTGCCTGTTGGATGAGCCCGCTCCGAGAACTGCAGACGACGCTACGAGGATTGGCATGATGAGCCAAAGAACGACTGGGTCGCCTTCCATGCTCATGGAGTCCGCCTAACGTCGCCGGTTCAGCGGCGGCGCGGAGCGCCGTCCGCTGGAACCGGTGGTTATGCCGTCACTTTGATGTTGTCGTGCAGGAACTCCGGCGCGAAGTCGGCGCCGTTCGCCCAGACCAGCGTGTGAAACTCCGGATGGACCTGAAACTCCCGGAACACCTTCGGATCGTGGAGCGCTTCGAAGATCGGCCCCTCTAGCACCGATGCCAGGTCGATCTCGCCTGCCGTCCCATCACGGAAGCGCAGCCAGACCGTGTGGCCTCCCAAGTACCGAGCCTCGACAACGTGGTAGTCCATGGTTTTCACTCCAGCGGGGCGATCGGCTTCAATGGCTGACCTGCCTTGGCCAGCGCCCAGTTCTCCAGCAATTCTGTCCGGTGCAGGTCGCGCCATTCAACAACCAGAGTCAACGCGCGGGGCGGAAACTGCCCGTGAATTCGGCCGGTCTCGACTTCGACCGCGATTTCGTGCCCGCCGTACACCGCGTGGAAGTGCGGCACGCCGTGTTCTCGGTAGAACATCCCGATCACGATTCCCAGAAAGCGACAGAGTTCAGGCATTTCGTTCCGTCATTGTTCGGATCAGATCGGCATAACGATGCCAAATCAGCCGCGCGCCGCCAAGCGTCACGCGGTGCGTCGGCTGCATTTGGATGTTAGCCAGCGATCGCTTCCTGTAGTAAGGATCGGATCCACCCAGCGGTGGCTGCTTGGTGCACTGATCTGCCCCGCCCGTCCTGGTCGGTTGCCCGGGCGCCGCGTTCCAGCAGCAGCCTGACGATGCCGGCCTGTTGTTCACGCGCCCGCGGAGAACCGCTCCCGCCTCGACCCGTGGTTTGGACGGCGAGATGCAGCGGTGTTGATCCGGAATGGTTAGGTCTTTGCGAATCCGCCCCGCCGTCCACAAGGGCTCGGACAGCTGCCATCGATCGTGTTCGCACGGCCCTATGCAGGGGTGACACGCCTGAGCGATCCAACGCGTTGGGATCTGCACCGACAGAGATTAGGGTACTCAATCGTTTCAGCCTGCGCGATGGGGTCCCACCGATTCGCGTCAGCCGCGTAGTGGAGCGGCTCCGCTCCGCGGCGATTCTTCGCTCGGCACTCTGCGCCGTGCGCGATCAAGAGGACGGCGACGGGACGCCGAAATGCCGCGGCGGCCATGTGGAGAGCCGTGTCGCCCGCATAGACGTGGTGCGCGATGTCCGCGAAGAAGAAGGCGGAGCTCTCCCGCCGCGTTGCGCCCACGGCGGACGACGCCGTAGCAAGGACCGGGCTGGCAGCCAAGCGGCGACCCAGTTGGCCCATGTCGCCGTTCACGACCAAGCGCATGAAATCGAGGTTGGTCGATGTCATGATCCGTGTTCGCTCTCGGTGCTTGCTCCGTCTGGCTAACGCCCGCGCATCAGCCGCGGCGCGCGATTGCTCGAATGATGCCACAACGCTCGACCGCCGACGGCTGCATGCGCTGGTTAGCCCGTGCTTCGAGCTACCACGGCCAGTCGACGCTGTAGAGCGCGCGCGGTCGCACGCGGCGCTCGCGTCCTCCAGGCGCTACCAAGACCCCGACCGACAGACGGGAGTAGAGGGCGCGGACGCTCAGCCCACCGCCAACGTACGACGAACGCCGCGCCAGGCCCAGGCTGGGCCCCCAAGGGCGTAGGACAATAGCGTCGACTGACCACCCCAAACGCCCAATATCGTTCGCGGTGTACTCGCTCCAGCTGACGCGGCCCGTCGCCGCGCCCAGCCCGATCATTGCGCCGATCTCGATGCCTCGAAACTGCCCCGAGCGTCTTGGCTGAAGGCTACGCCCTACGCCGGCGCTGACCGCCCCCTCCAGCGCCACGACTTCTGGGTACCCTGCGGCAACGGCCAGTTCCCAACTCGCCTCCGCTGCCCAGGGACCGGGCGCTTGGACGGAAGGCTGGGCGACACTCGGACCTGGCAGCAAGAAGGCCGCACACGCGAAGATCGTGTCGAAACGATTCAGCCTCAACATGTGATGGACGCGCATCGGGCTAACGCCTCGGCTTCAGCCGCGGCGGCCTCATGATCCCGCGGGCCGCCGTCGGCTGCAAGCCGTTGCTAGGCCTCGTACTCCGGTTCGTGGGTAAGCCCAGAAGGGGGCACCATCGCCGCCTCGAACCTGTTGAGTAGCTCTCGTGCCGAGTCGGCCCGCGCCGCAAGTGCGTTCTCGTCAAGGGGCTGCCTGCTGCCCGGCTCGCTGGGTGCGTGACGTTGGTCGTGTTGAAGCCTGTTCGCGTCGCTCTTCAAGCTCTTGATCAGCGCGCGGGCATCGAGAGCGCGGATGGCGTTCTGCTCGCCGCCAAAGTGGCCCTCGACCGTTTCGACCAATTTGTACAAGTTGGTACATGGTGTGCTTCGGCTCGTGGAGGGCTTGCTCGAAGTAGTCGTAGCATTGGCTCAGCCGAGGGTGCACAGGCTCAACGATCGCACGCCGCGCACGCCCTATGCGTTCTCGAGATCTTTCGAGATCTTGGAGGCTCGCTCTTGGGCCAGGCATGGTGGAACTCGACCAGGGCGGAAGCGACGCGAACTCCTCGAGCGACAGGACGCGTGGGATGAAGAACCCTTCTTGGCGCAATGCCTCGACGTAGTTGACCACGAGCGCCTGTGCCCCTTTTTGGTCTGCTGGGTCGCAATCTACCGTCACAGCTGTACCCATCAGGCGCACCTTGCAGCCAGACACCACGAACCGATCGAACAACTGGGTCATGTCGTCGGTTGTCTGCAGAAAGTGCTGGATCGTCATAGCACTGGCGCTCGATTAGAGGCCTAACGCCTCGGCTTCAGCCGCCGCGGCCTCAACACTCTCCGGGCTGCGGCCGGCTGCAAGCCGTGGTTAGGCCTCATGTGTCTCTGCGTACGAGATCGAATTGATGAACTCACTCCACGTCTTCTCAGGGTGACGAGCTGACCTCGGGGACTCGACGAAATGAAAGGTGTGCACCCGTGGCGCCCGGAACACGACCAAGCTGCGTACGCTCACGTGCTTGGTCGTGCCGTCATCGAGCTCGTGAAGGTACGACCAACATGACCGGGTGCCGACAACTCCCTGCAACGCGACCAACACGGGTTCCTCAAGGGTCTCGAAACGCCGGTATGAGGCAGCGAAGCCCGCCAACATGACTTCTTGGTGGGCCAGCGCTTCATCGATCGGTGGAGGGCCCTCGAGCGCCTCGTCGTACAACGCGATCGCCGGCGCGAACAACCCCTCTCGGCCCTCCGGGTTCTCGAAAATGAACACCGGAAGATTGGCAGGGTCTTTCAGCGGATGCACTTCTTCATCCGCTAGACCCCCTACGATCTGGCGGTCCCGGAGCGCCGCGAAGTCCGCGATGCTGCTGAATTCCCATCGAATTGGCCGACGAAGGCTAATGCCGAGTCGGGTATTGCTGTATCGGTCGTCAACTGTCGTGACATACCGAAATGGGTCGACTCCGGCGGCAGTTGCTGCAACCAGTAGCTTCTCCAAGAACGCTCGGCGAGTCTCAAACATGGGAGCCAGTATGTAGGCCTAACGACGCGGCTTCAGCCGCGGCGGCCTCATGATCCATCGGGCCGCCGTCGGCTGCAAGCCGTGGTTAGGCGCCGATCGGGTTGGGAGCGTTGCTCGCAATGCGGTTCGTGTCACGAGTAGCCGTGCCGCGGTTCTGAATGGCGACGTGGCAGCCCGCTACTGCTTGTCGTAGACGATGACGTTCTTGATGGTCTGGCCTTGAGGATTCGTACCGGTCTGCGTCGTCGTCCGCGTCTTTCCGTCGGCTGAGATCACCGCTCGTGCCGTGACGGTCACCTTGCCCCCCTTCTTTTCTACGATTTGCAGCGTGCGGTCGTCGATCCGCGTGTAGGCCTGTGTGTCCGTGTTCGTGCTGCCCTTCATCGGATAGTCGGTGCCGTCGAACCGGACGGTGATTTCGCTGTGCCCCGTCGTACCCGCGGCGGACACACTGTCGACAGTCTGTGTGATGCCGCCCTCTGCCGCGACAATCGTCATGACGAAAGTCTTCGGGGCGGGGCCAGGGCTGTACGTGGACTTGGCCAGATTCACTCGCCACGTGCCAACCCAGGGATTGGCGGGTTGGCCGGCGGTGCTCACGGCGAACGCGGCTACCCAGCCGGCCACGGCGACGGTCTCAATCAGGGTTCGAACTCGCATGCGCGACCTCCAGACTCCCGATCTTGTTCGCGTCCAGTTTGGCGGTCAGTCGTGCGCCTAAATTAGCCAGACATCCAGGATTCGCTCGGCATCTACGACGCCTTCGTTGAAATGGAGGAACATGGCGCTCGTGAACAGCGCGCCCTTCCATCGTTCGCGCAGATGGCCCAAATAGGCTCGGAGTGCCTCGTGCTCGGTGTGCTTCGTCAGGATGTTCACGACGCGACGGAAATTCGTTGGTTCGTCGTTGAGGAAGAAAAGCCGGAACGTGACCAGCAGCGACCGAAGGGCGTCCTCGTCCGGCAGTCCCGTCACTTCTACCTTAAAGCCGTCTGCCTCGGTGACGGAGAGCGAAGCCCGCATCACCTCGCCCCTCGAAAGCATCTTGGCCGACTTCAGCTCCAGAGCCCGTCGCTTGAACTGCGCAAGGCAGCGCCACTCTTCTGGCGTGAGCGAGTCCGGCAGAGGAACTTGGATCTCGTTCATGCAATTGTCAGCCTAACGTGCGCGCTGAGCCGCAGCGCGAACTCCCGATACACCGGGGCGCGCTGTCGGCTCCAGCGCGAGGTTGGGCGGCGGATTCACGGGAGTGTCATCGAGGAGTTGCAGGCAGGTAACCGAATCCCGTTGTGTGTTCAACGCCGGTGCAGCGAGAAGCTGGCTATACGGTCGTCGTTGCTGCCAACCCAGATGTCGTCCCCCACGCGCATGGCTGAGCTCACGCGCTGCATCGCGGCCGTTTGATCCGCGCCGCCGAGTCGCGAGAAGGCCAATGTGTCCGGATCGACTTCAAGCACCGACCAGCCCGTGGCGCAGCCAGCGCCGCTGCACGCCGCAGGGGAGACATAGTTGGGACCGGCGGTCAGAAGCTTGCCATTGGTGGCCCAGTGGACGTTGTCCGGCCGAATGGGCAGTGACACCGTGCGCTTGGCCATCGGCGTCGCCCGGCGATCGAAACGAACCAGCTCCTGCGAGCCGATGGCGGCCACGTAGATGTAGCGCTCGTCCTTCGAGACGTCGATGCCGTTCGGCAGAGACATCTCGGTGTCGGGGAGCGGCCGCGGCTGGCCACCCGGATGCCACTCGACCAGATGGCCGGTGATGCCGGCCGGGGCACCTCCTCCACCTCTGTAGTTCTGGTCCCGCATTCTGGTCGCGATGAATCCGCCGTCGGCGAGCCGGGCGACGCTGTTGTGGTAACTGTCCTGCTGCAACAGGACACAACCCTTCCAGGTGAGGATCGGCGTCGTGTCGCGAAGGTCGAGATCGTAGATTTCGATGGCTTCGCGCGCGCCATGGCTCGTGGTGTACAGGCTGAAATACCGAGGGGGCGACGTCTCGGCCAGGCTGAGCCCGTGGACATCGAACGCCTGGAGGTTCAGCGGCCCCGGACAGTCGGGATAGGCGCGGGTGTCGTGCTGAAGCCTGAAGGTGGCGCCGTGGATGAGCTCCGACTGCGTCCGTGTCGCAGGATCGATCAGATACAGGTGACCGGGCGCTAGGTGACCGGACGCAAGCAGAAGGCCGGAGGATCCAACGGTCAGGATGTCCTCGGGAACGATGAGACCACACAAGTAGGTGAGTCCCTGCTCGTTCTGACAACCGGGCGAGGGTGCAACTGCCTGCGGAGCCGCGGCGCTGAAGGCCAGCGAGACGTTCGCATTCTGAGCGACGACGGCGGCCGTGACACCGCTAATGAAAAGGACGACGGCCACGAGAACCCAACGTGGCGAGGCACTCATGCGGCATCCGCCTTCTGCGCCCGCTCGGACACGGTGTTGTCGAACGTAAGCAACGCTGGCGAATCCTCGAATCCGTGCATCGTTCTCCCTCTCCATCCAAGAACAGACGTCCGGTCCGCCCAACGTCGCCGCTGAGCCGTGAGGCACGCGCAAGAATCGCCCGCGTGCCGAGTCGGCTCGAGCGGGATGTTAGCGCAAGTAGTTCAGGTTCGGGACGGCCCACTGCAGGCCTTCCCCGGCACGACCCGACACCGCCCGCCGCTGGATCCGCCGACCGATCAACGCGCGCCGAAGCGCGTCGAGCGCCACGGTGCCCAGGCTGAGGCCTCGCGACCGCGCCGCCGTGCGTGCCGCTCGCGGCCACGCCAACGCCTCCGTGTTCGACGACGCAGCGAACCACCACCAGCCGATTGCTCGCGCACCCGCGTGTCGAGTCGCCCGAGCCCATAGCTCTTAATCTCTTTGAGTCTGTTGGTTCGCTAACGACCGCGGTTCAGCCGCGGCGCGTTCAGTATCGCGCCGCGCGCCGTCGGCTGCAACCGCTGGTTCGGCAGCCGATTCGTCACGGTTGGTTTGGAGACCAGCCCACGCCGTAGCGGACTTCAGTAAACACGACTGGGCCTGGTGTTCCGGCACGAAGCGCGACATACCAAAGCCGATCGAAGACCGGCGGAAAGCACGAATTATTCAGACAAGGCACGCAGAGTGCGCCGACCGCACACGTCTGTCCGACGGGCGCCACCGGTACGCCCAGACGATTGAGCACCGCAAAGGTGTTCTCGCTGTTCAAGCCGACGATCGCAGTGCTTCCTGGCCTGAGGCCCAAGAGCGCTCGTGCGATTGGCTCGATCGCCTCCCGTCGAGAGATCTCATCCGTGACGATCTGGCCGTTGATCGTGCTTCCCGGCGCAGGAAGCTGCACGACCGGAAGGGATCGGTCGCGGGCCAGGGCGTCGAGGGTTTCGCGGGTCCGCACCGTATGCGACGCAAAGAGGTGCGAGATTCGTACACCGGCGAGCGTAGACACCAGAAGCGCCGCGCGTTGGTGGCCAGCGTTGCTCAAGTGGATGGCTTTCGGGTCGGCCGGGGCGGCCTCGGATTCCGGATGGCGTACGAGATAGACCTGAACCAGGGCCTCCTGGGCCATCGCACTGGATGCGATCGTCAGCAGTATCGTGGTGATGAACGTCGCGCGAAGGCAATGGCAAGTCATTCTTTGTGGTTGGTCTTGTCTGCCGAACGATGCCAAATCAGCCGCGCGCCGCCGGGTGTCACGCGGCGCGTCGGCTGCATTTGGATGTTAGCCGGCCCTATCGCTTCTTCCAAAGGCGGACGGTGGCGATCGATGGCTGGGTATAGCCAGGTGGGTCGGACACCGCCCCGAGTATCTGGCGGGACACGACCGTATTTGTCGTGAGCTGACCGCCGACGTATCTGTCGGGTAGTCCCGTTAGATCGAGCACGCACGTCCGCACAGAGAGCCCGGCTTCAGGAAAGTCTTGTTTTGTCGTTCGGCACTCCCCTCGGCCGACGAAAGACACGCCGCCAACTTCGCCCTCGGCATAGAAGCTGATGAGTGGCGAGTCTGGCGTAGACCCGAAGCAAGCATGTAGCGTCCCGGCACGGCCGCCGTCAGCGCTCGTCATTCTCCCGGAGGCGGCGTCCGTAGCGACCGGCTTGAAATCGTAGCGGTCCTCGACGGTCGCTCGCGCAAACCCGATGCGCGATGCGGCACAATAGTCTGTTGGCGCAATGCGCAACAAGAGAAGCGAGCGAAGAATCATGATGTCTTCGACCCCCGTGTCGGCGCGTGGTGTTTGCGCGCGCGCCGGCGTGGCAAAGAGGCAGACCATCAGACTCACGATTGCATATCGTCGTCGCATTCTGTTGGACCTTTCGGGACGCGCCACTCGACTCGTAGTCCGGCTAAACTAACGATGCCAAATCAGCCGCGCGCCGCCACGTGTCACGCGGCGCGTCGGCTGCATTTGGATGTTATGCCGCGGTTGAGCTCTAGTGTCCCGTCCCTGAAGTGATGTAAATAACGTTTGCCCTCTTGTCGTACAGCGCGGCAGGAGGAACACGATGGCTCGACCCAAGGCCCCGCTGACCGTCACGGACGCCCAGCGCCAGGTGCTCGACTCGATGGCGCACCGCGCGCGGACCGCGCCGCAATTGGCGCGACGCGCCCGGATCGTGCTGGCCTGTGCGACCGGCCTCGACAACACCACCGTGGCAAGGAAGTTGCGCATGTCGATGCCGACCGTGGGCCGGTGGCGTCAGCGATTCATCGACCAAGGCGTCGATGGCTTGCTCGACGAGCCGCGGCCGGGCACGCCGCGCAAGATCGCCGATGCCCAGGTGGAAGACATCGTCACTCGCACCTTGGAGAGCACGCCGCGCGGCGCGACCCACTGGAGCACCCGGACGCTCGCGAAAGCGACCGGCGTGAGCCCGATGAGCGTGCATCGGATCTGGCAGGCGTTCGGTCTGCAGCCGCACCGGACCGAGACCTTCAAGCTGTCGCCCGACCCCTTACTGATCGACAAAGTGCGGGACATCGTCGGGTTGTATCTCAACCCGCCGCAGCACGCGGCGGTCTTCTGCGTCGATGAAAAGCCGCAGATCCAGGCGCTCGATCGCACCGCGCCGTTGCTGCCGCTGCGCCCCGGCCAAGCGGAACGCCGGACGCACGACTACAAGCGACACGGCACGACGTCGCTCTTCGCCGCGCTGGACGTGCGGACCGGTCAGGTGCTGGGACAGATCCGACGGCGGCATCGCGCCGTCGAGTTTCGCGCCTTCTTGACCGCGCTCGATGCGCAGGTGCCGGCCGGCCTCGACGTGCACGTCATCATGGACAACTACGGCACCCACAAGACCGCGATGATCCGGCGGTGGTTTGCGCGGCACCCACGATTCCATCCGCACTTCACGCCGACCTACGCGTCGTGGCTCAATCTGGTCGAGCGCTGGTTCGCCGCCCTCGAGACGAAACAACTACGCCGCGGCGTGCACGACAGCGTCCGGTCGCTTGAGTCGGCCATTCGCGCCTTCATCGACGCCTCCAACACGGCCGGACAACCATACGTGTGGACGAAGACCGCTGATGAGATCCTGGCCAGCATTGCCCGATTCGCACTGCGCACCGTGACCGCCCACGACCGTCAGCAAGTTATGTCGCGAACCACTGGTACGGGACACTAGCAGCCCGTGGTACAAGTGCCGATTTCCGGCCAGCCGGGGTGAAGTGAGTCCTGCGGCAGGAGTGACGCGCCCCGGTGATGGTAATCGTGTGGCCAGCCTGATCGCGCGGTGACGACGCCGACGAGTGCGTGGCAGAGCGCCGCTAGGCAGGTCATCAGGGCCGCCAGCCGGCCCTGGAGGCCGCGCGGCGTGCCGACGCCCATCAGACGACGCATTACCAGCCCGAGATTGAAGCCGCTCGCGTGCACGAGCACGCGCTTGAGGATGTTGCGCGCGCCCCGCAGATGGAGGCGCCGCATGCCGCCGGTGTCGTAGGTGTGCGCGAAGCTGCGTTCCACGCGTTCGCCGCGTTGGCGCAGGAGGGCCTTGCCACGGTCGCCGCGGATGCGGCGCCGGTTGGCGTACACGGCGTCGCGCGCGTCGGCTTGGTCGATCCACGATTGCGCACCCCGATCCGGCTCGCTGAAATAGGTCCGAAACCCGTGCGTCGTGAGGTCGAGCACCACCGCGCGGCTGTGGCAGCCCTTGTCGGCGACGACTTCGTCCGCGAGCGCCACGGGGTCGCCGTCCGCATCGGTGACCTGATCGAGCTGCCCGACGGCTTCGGCGAGCGTGTCCGGCAGCGTCTGCGTATCGCCTTCATCGGCGCCTTGAATCGTGACCGCCACGATCGCGCCCGTCTCGAGATCGACGGCGTGCTCGGCCTTGTGTGCCAAATGCGTTCGCCCATCTTTCATCTTGGTGATCTTCGCGTCGGGATCGGACGGCGAGGTCCACTCGTCGTTGGATCCCTTCTTCTTGCGCCGACGGTCCAGCCGCGTCAGATCGGCGCGCGTCGGCGTCTCGATGCCCGAGGCCTGGGCCAGGGTCGTCAAGAACGCCTGGTAGCTCTCGCCGGTGTCGCGCCGCACGATGTGGCGCAGCGCCGCGTTGGCCTCCAGCGTCGTCGCATCGATCGCGATGGTGTGGCCCTTCACGAGGCCGGCCTCGCCGAGGCGCGCGAGCACCCAGGCAAACAGGGCGCGATGCGTCTCGACATCGATCAGCCGGCGGGTGCGCGAAATCGACGAATGATCCGGCGGCGCGTCCGGAAACGCGAGGCCGAGAAAGTCGCGGAGGGTCAGCGAATCCGCCGTCCGCCACGCGATGGCGCGCTCCGAGTCGAGCCCTTCGAAGTACCCGACCAGCAACAGGCGGAAGTAGATCCCCGGCGCCAGGCTCGGGCGGCCCATCGTCGCCGCATAGAACGGCGCACATCGCGCCTCCGCACAGTCATCGAAGCCGCTGTCACGCAGCAGCCGATTCAAGCGCGCGTAGAACGGATGACTGGCCGCCGTGGGGAGCTCGGTCGCCGGTACCCACATCGTCGGCTGTCGATCCCGTGGCCGTTTGCCCATCGCCATGGCCGGCAGTGTAGTACAACGACCGGTCACTTCCACCACGGGCTGCTAGCGTCGCCCGACGGCCGTGTTCGATTGACCGGGCCCGGCCGTCACGCTATTCTGCGGATCGGTCGGGTCACCCACCTGCACGCGCTGCGCACGTCACCACCGCCGCGGCCCTCCTTCCTCTGACCCCGACGCATCCGGCGTCACTTGGTTGTGTTCCCGTCGTGAGGAACAGGCAGGCCTCGGCATGGTTCGGCAGCAGCGCAAGATTCTGGTCAGAAAGCGCGTTCAATCAGTAAGGGTTGCGATGCCTCTCGGCGAAGCGGCCCCGCGGTCCACCCTGCGCGTCTCAGCGCGCGCTGGCGTCCTCTCGCGCGCGTGCCTCCAGGGCACCTGGCGGGACCTTCCTCGCACTGGACCGAACACCGCTCGCCACGTCAGGGGCACAGCCCCTGGCCGGTCGAGCCCATCCGTTCCAGATTCCAGGAGACCACCATGAAGCTCTGGCTCACCGTGGGCGACGCCGCGGAGTATGCAGGCGTCTGCCGCGACACCATCTACACCGCCTGCGAGCGGCGCGAGATTCGACATGTGCGCGTTGGCGGACGCCGGTCCATCCGCCTCAAGCGCGAGTGGATCGACGAGTGGTACGAACGGGGCGCCCGCGCGGTGGTTCAGCCACGCGTGGACGAGGTGCGCGCGTGAGCGTTATGGGCGCGGCGTTCCTCTGAGGCCGGCGATGGGACTCTACAAACTCTGCGAACACGCAGGCCGGAGTCGCGATCGCTGCGACCATCCGTGGTGGGGCAGCTTTCGCGGCGTGCGCGTCAGCCTGGCGAAGTGGACCAACCGCGAGGTCCGGTCGAAAACCGAGGCTGCCGCCGCCCTCGACGAGCTGCGGCAGGCCGTGCGGGCGGGCACCTTCACCCCGCAGAGCGCGGCCACCACGCGGCCGGCCCCGCTCACGTTTCGCGCGTTTGCCGAGATCTATCGCACCCGGCACGTCATTCCGAAGCGGCTGGCCCTCGCCGCCGACTACGACTGGTCGATTCGGCCGTTCCTCGACCGCTTCGGCGACCGCCCGTTGACGGAGATCCGCGCGGCCGACGTGCAGGACTTCGTGGCAGACCTTCAAGCCCCGCGCGTCATCGGGCGCCGGCCGGGGCTGCGCGTGCGCCGCCCGGCCACGGTGAACCGGATCGTGGACCTGCTGCGCCACATGCTCAACTGGGCGGTGGGCCGCGAGTATCTCGAGCGGACGCCGTTCAAGCGCGGCAGCGAGATGATCATCACCAAGCTGCGGGAAGACAACACGCGCCGGCGGCGCATCGACGACGCGGAGGAGGCAGCGTTGCTCGCGGCGGCCCCCACCGCCCATCTGCGCGCGCTCATCATCGCGGCCCTCGACACCGGCATGCGCCAGGGCGAGATGCTCGCCCTGCGCTTCGCGGACGTAGACCTCGCGCGCGGCCTGCTCACGCTCCGGGGCGAAGCGACCAAGAGCCGCAAGACGCGCGTGGTGCCCATCTCAACCGCGCGCCTGCGTACGGTTCTGGAGTGGCTGCGGCTCGACGCGGACGGCGAGCCCAAGGCCGACGGCGCGTTGGTGTTCAGCAACGAAGTGGGCCAGCCCCTCCGGGTGTTCCACCGGCAGTGGCAGACGCTCGTGCTGCGTGCCCACGGCCACACGCCCACATGGGGCGCTCGACTGAACTACCAGGGCCTGTCGGACGACTCGCAGCAGGCGTTCCGCGCCATCAACCTGCGCTGGCACGACCTGCGGCACGAGTACGCGTCGCGGCTCGTGGAGCACGGCGTGCCGCTGGCGCAGGTGCGCGACCTCCTCGGCCACGCGTCGATCACGACCACGGAGCGTTACGACAACCAGACCGTGGCCAACCTGCAGATCGCCGCGGCGAAGCTCGAACGCGGGCAGATGTTCGCGCCGCCCGCGGTCAAAGTTTCAAGATTCTTTCAAGATCGGTCTGCGGCGAGCGGACCACGCACGCATCGCGAGCGCCCCTCGGACGAGGGTAAGGCTTTGCAGGAGATGCACTTAAGCGATTGGCTGGGACGCAGGGATTCGGTCCCGCTCGCGACGAGCCAGCGAGTCGCGGCGTGACGCTCGTGCCCTGCGGAGCAGCCACGAGCGAGCGGAGCGAGTGAAGTGGCTGGGACGCAGGGATTCGAACCCCGATAACCACGTCCAGAGCGTGGTGTCCTACCGTTGAACGACGTCCCAGTAGGTGGTCGGACGGACGCTCGCACACGACATGAGCGGTCGCCGGAACCTCCGATTATAGGAGGCTCACACGCCGTTGCGCAACCGTGACGCGCCCACCCCGCCCGAATGGGGGTCGACGCCAGGGAGCGAGGCCGGCTGGGGGCGCCAATCGGCCGCGGCGGTCGGGGCCGTTCGCAGCCATACGCAGTGATCGGCGGTCGTGTGCACCGCGCCTGACGCGGTGCCTTCGAGCCGCCTGATCGCGCGCGAGATCGCGCTACAGTGGTCGCGGCGCGCTCGCCGCGGCTCGCGCCGCGCGTCGGCTGGATGTCCTCATCGTCTGCACCTGATTCCCCCACGGTGCGTGGCCTGGTCCACGCGGCGGCTCCAGACCGCATCGCCCTGCTCGCGCCCGGCCGGGCGCCGCTCACCTATGGGGGTCTACGGCATCTGATCGACCGCGTGGCGACCCAGTTGCGCGCCGCTGGCATCCAGCGGTGCGACCGCGTCGCCATCGTGCTGCCGAACGGTCCGGAGATGGCCGCGGCGTTTCTCGCCACCGCGTCGGTGGCCACGGCGGCGCCGCTCAATCCGCAGTATCGGGACGCCGAGTTCACCTACTTCCTCGACGACCTGCGTCCGCGCGCCGTCGTCGTTGCGGCCGGCGTCGCATCGCCGGCCCGCGCGGTGGCACGGGCCCGAGGCATTCCCGTGCTGGAGCTGCGCCCGTTGGCCGACGCGCCGGCCGGCTGGTTCAACCTCGACATCCCGGCGACCGACCAGGCGGGGCCGATCGACTGGCCGCAGCCGGGCGACGTCGCGCTGCTGCTGCACACCTCCGGCACCACGTCGCGGCCGAAACTGGTGCCGCTGACGCACGCGAACCTGTGGCACTCCGCGGCGGCCGTCCGCGACACGCTGCGCCTGGCGCCGGACGATCGCGGCCTGAACGTGATGCCGCTGTTCCACGTTCACGGCCTGGTCGGCGGGCTGCTGTCGTCGCTGGCGGCCGGCGCGTCGAGCGTGTGCACGCCGGCGTTCTCGGCGGTCGAGTTCTTCGACTGGATCGCGCAGACCGCGCCCACCTGGTACACCGCCGTGCCGACGATGCACCAGGCGATCCTGGCCCGCATCGCCGCCGGCGCCGCCACCCCCGGCCGGCCGTTCCGGGTGATTCGCTCGTCGTCGGCGCCGCTGCCGCCGGCGGTCATGGCCGAACTCGAGCGGGTGTTCGCGGCACCGGTCATCGAGGCCTACGGCATGACCGAGGCCGCGCATCAGATGACCAGCAATCCGTTGCCGCCGGGCCGCCGGATGCCCGGATCGGTCGGCCAGCCCACCGGGACCGAACTGGCGATCCTCGGCGACGACGACGCGCCGTTGCCGCCTGGCCAGGTCGGCCACGTGGTGATTCGCGGGCCGAGCGTGACCAGCGGCTACGCCGACGCCCCGGAGGCCAACGCCGCGGCCTTCGTGGACGGCTGGTTCCGGACCGGAGACCTGGGTCGTCTCGACGGCGAGGGCGCGCTCGTCCTGGCCGGCCGGTCCAAGGAGATCATCAGCCGCGGCGGCGAGAAGATCTCGCCTCGGGAGGTCGACGAGATCCTGCTCGAACACCCGGCCGTCGCCCAGGCCGTGACGTTCGGGTTCGCCGAGCCCCGGCTGGGCGAAGAGATCGGAGCCGCCATCGTGCTGCGTCCGGGTCGGGCCGTCGGCGCCGCGGATCTGGAGGCCTTCGTCGCGGAGCGGATCGCCGATTTCAAGGTGCCGCGGCGGTTCGCCTTCGTCGCGACCATCCCCAGCGGCCCCACCGGCAAGCTGCAGCGCGTCGGCCTGGCCGAGCGGCTCGGCATCGACGGCCCGCCGCCGCCCGCCGCCGTCGCTCGCGGCACCGCCACGGAGCAGTGGCTGCTCGCGCTCTGGCGCGACCTGCTGGGGATTCCCCACGCCGGCGCCAGCGACGACTTCTTCGACCTCGGCGGCGATTCGGTGCTGGCCACGCGTCTGGTCGCGCGCATCCAGCAGTCCCGTGGCATCGCGCTGCCGCCGACCCGCGTGTTCCAGCTGAAGACGGTGGCGGCGATGGCCGCCCATCTCGACGACCAGCGCCACGCCCACGACCCGGCCGTGACGCGGATCCTGCCCGCGGCCGCCGCCGGCACGCTGGCGCTGTCGTTCCAGCAGGAGCGCATCTGGTTCATCTCGACGCTGGAGCAGCGCGAGCCCACGCTCTTCGTCACGCCGCTGCTCTATCGCCTCACCGGGCCGCTCGATGTTGCGGCGCTGAACCGGGCGCTGAGTGCGATCGTGGAGCGCCACGACGCCCTGCGCACCTGCGCCGCGATGAGCGAACAGGGTCTCGCGGGGCGCATCCTGCCCCCGGCCGCCATCGAGACCATCGTGCACGACGTCAGCGCCGTGCCGGCTCCCGGCCGTGACGCCGCCGCGCGACAAGCCATCACGCTGGCGGTGCGGCGCGGCTTCGACCTGGGCGCCGAGGTGCTGATCCGGTGCGTCGTGGTCCGCGCCGGCCGCTCCGAACACCTGCTGTTGCTGCAGACCCACCACTTCGCCGCCGACGGCTGGTCGAAAGACGTCCTCTGGCGGGAACTCACGGTGCTGTACGAGGCGTTCGCCGGCGGCCGCGAGCCGGCGTTGACGGCGCCGCCGATTCGCTACCGGGACTACGCGGCATGGCAACGCGCCACCGCCGGCGGGTGGCGCGAACAGACGGCGTTCTGGATTCGCGAGCTGGCCGGCAAGACGTCGCCGCTGCAGGTGCCGGCCGACCATCCGCGTCCGGCGCGGCAGACATTTCGTGGCGCCACGGTGCGGCGGACGCTGCCGGTGGGCGTGCTCCAGGCGGTCAAAGCCACCGGACGCGGCGAGGACTGCACCCTCTTCATGACGCTGCTGGCCGCCTGGCAGTCGCTGCTGTTCCGCTACACCGGCGAGACCGCCTTCTGCGTCGGCGTGCCGGTGGCCGGCCGGACCCGCGTCGAACTCGAGCCGCTCATCGGCATGTTCGTCAACACGCTGGCCCTGCCCGCGGACCTAGCTGGAAGCCCGAGCTTTCGCGACGTCCTGCGCCGCGTGCGCCGGATGGCCCTCGAGGCCTACGCGCACCAGGACGTCCCGTTCGAGCAGGTGGTCGAGGCGCTGCAGCCCGACCGCAGCCTTGCCACCTCGCCGGTGTTCCAGCTGATGTTCCAGCTGCGCAACTACACGCCCGCGGTGCCGCGCCTGGCCGGACTCGACGTCGACGACCAGGCCATCGACGGCGGGATCGCCCAGGTCGATCTCCACGCTCGAGACGGTGGATTCGGCCGACGGGCTGCGCTGCACGCTGAACTACAACGCGGATCTCTTCACCGCCGCCTCGGCCGAGCGCATCCTCGGCCACTTCGCGACGCTGCTCGAGGCCGCGGTCGCCGCCGTCGATCGGCCAGTCGCGGAACTGCCGCTGCTCACGACGGAGGAGCGCCACCTGGTGCTCGACGTCTGGGGCCGCGGTCCGCGCCGGCCGGCCGGTGCGGACGCGCCGATCCACCACCGGTTCGAAGCGAACGCCGCGGCCGTGCCGCACGAGGTGGCCGCCCGCGACGGCACGCGCGCGCTGACCTACCAGCAGTTGAACGAGCTGGCCAACCGGGTGGCGCACTATCTGCGAGCCCGCGGCGCGACCCCCGGGTCGGTCGTGGGCGTCTGCCTGTCCCGCTCGGTCGAGATGGTGGCCACGCTGCTTGGGGTTCTGAAGGCCGGCGCGGCCTACCTGCCGGTGGATCCCGACTATCCGGCGGCGTGGCGGGAGGGCGTGCTGGCCGACGCGGCGGCCGACCTCGTCGTCGCCGACGAGCTGTGGCGCGACCCCGCGCTGCACGCGGCCAGCAGCGACGACCCCGGCGTGGTGGCAGCGCCGTCCGACCCCGCCTACGTGATCTACACCTCGGGCTCGACCGGCCGGCCGAAGGGCGTGGCGGTTCCCCATGCCGCGCTCGCGAACGTCCTCAGCAGCCTGGCCGCGGAACCCGGCTTCGCGGCCGGCGAGTCGCTGCTCGCCGTCACGCCCATCTCCTTCGACATCGCGGCGGCCGAACTCTTCCTGCCGCTGCTGGTCGGCGGCCGCGTGCGCATCGCCGACCGCCGGACGGCCACCGATGGGACGGCGCTGGCGCGCTTGATTGCCGACGAGTCGCCGGCGGTGCTGCAGGCCACGCCGTCGACGTGGCGGCTGCTGGTCGAGTCGGGCTGGGCCGGGCACCGCGGGTTGCGCGCATGGAGCGGCGGCGAAACGCTGACGCGGCCCCTGGCCGACGCCCTGTTCGAGCGCTGTGACAGCGTCTGGAACCTCTACGGGCCGACCGAGACGACCATCTGGTCGACGGTCGCCCGCGTGGAGCGGGCCGACCAGGGCCCGGTGCCGATCGGCCGCCCGATCGCGCAGACCGACGTCCATGTCGTGGACGCGGCGGGCCAGCCGGTGCCGGCCAACGTGCCGGGCGAACTGCTCATCGCTGGCGCCGGCGTCGCCGTCGGCTACCTGCATCGGCCCGAACTGACGGCCGACCGGTTCGGCTCCTTGCCCGGTGCCGCCGGCGGCGCGCGAGTGTATCGCTCCGGCGACCTGGTCTACTACCGGCCGGACGGGCAACTGGTCCACCTGCGCCGCCTCGACAACCAGGTGAAGCTGCGCGGGCACCGAATCGAGCTCGGAGAGATTGAAACGCGGCTCGCCGAGCACCCGCAGGTGCGGGCGGCGGCGGCCGCCGTCCACGGCGACGGCGTGGATGCGCGTCTGGTCGCCTACGTCGAGGCCGGCGTCCCGCCACCCGAACCGGACGCGTTGCGGGCGTTTCTCGCCGATCGTCTGCCGGCCCACCTGGTGCCGCCGGCGATCGTGGTACTGGATCGGTTGCCGCTGACCAGCAACGGCAAGCTCGATCGGGCGCAGCTCCCCGCGCCGTTGCCGCCGACCGACGTCGAGTCCAGCCGGGACGAGCCTCTCGATCAGAAGGCCGCCACCCTGGTTCGCCTCTGGGAGGAGATCCTGGACCGCCGGCCGATCGGCGTGCACGACGACTTCTTCGCCCTGGGCGGCTACTCGCTGCTCGCCGCCCGGTTGATCGCCCGGATCAACCACGACTTCGACTGGCACCTGCCGGTCTCGGTGCTCTTCGAAGCGCCGACCGTGGCCCGGCTGGCCGAGGTCCTGCGGCGCGGCGCGACCAGCCGCTTCACGTCGTCACTCATCCCGCTGCAGCCCGAGGGCCAGGGGCCGCCCCTGTTCCTGGTCGCCCGGTTCAGCGCGCTCGGGTTCCGCGGCTTGGTCCGGTATCTCGGGCGCGACCGGCCGATCTACGCGCTGGTGCCGCCCGGGCCCGACAACGGCGCGACACCGCTGGCGAGCATCGAAGCGCTGGCCGCGCATTACATCAGCGAGATGCGGCGGGTGCAGCCGACCGGGCCGTACGTGATCGCCGGCTACTCGTTCGGGGCGTTCCCGGCCTACGAAGCGGCGCGGCAACTCGACCAGGCCGGCGAGGCGGCGACGGTCGTGCTGATCGACGGCGGTGTCCACCTGCTGCCGCGTCACGTGAGCGGACTGCCGGCGCACCTGCTGTGGCGGCTCCGGATGCGCCACGTCGCTGCGGTCGTCACGGGGCACGGCCGCGAGCTGCGCCGCCTGCCGCCGCGGCGGTGGCTGCCGTACCTGGCGGCGCAGTCGCGCCTGGGACTCCGCCGCCGGCTGGTGCCGTTCCATGCCGACGCGTCGACACCGCAGGCCGTCCGAGACGTGGAGCGGGCGAACAAGACCGCCTTTGCGACCTACCGCCCGGGCCGCTTTGCCGGTCCGGCGATCGCGATTCGGTCGGCGCATCGCACCGACGGTTTCGACGACCCGCGCGCCGGCTGGGCGACGTTGATCGGCGATTTCCGCGAGGTGTCGATCCCGGACAGCACGCACACGACGATCCTCGATGAGCCCCACGTGTCGTCGGTGGTCGCGTGCCTGCGTGCGACGGTCGTTCCCACGCGCACGGTATGATTTGACATCCGGATGTCCGATCCCGCCCCCCCTCGACCCGCACGCTGGGGCGAGGTCACCAGTTACGCCCACCTCGACGCCCGCCAGCGCCTGGTCACGCTCGGCGGGCTCATGCTCACGCTGCTGCTGGCGGCGATGGATCAGACCATCGTCGGCACGGCGATGCCGCGGGTGGTCGCCAACCTCAACGGCTTCGACCGCTACCCGTGGGTGACGACGGCCTACCTGCTCACCTCCACCATCGCGGTGCCGGTGTTCGCGAAGTTCTCGGACCTCTACGGACGCAAGTGGCTGTATCTCATCGGCCTGATGATCTTCGTCGGGTCGTCGTGGCTGTGCGGCGCCGCCGGCAACGTGCCGATCCCGCTCGACGGGATGAACCAGCTGATTCTCTTCCGCGGCCTGCAGGGCATCGGCGGCGGGGCGGTGATGGGCCTCACCTTCACCATCATCGGCGACCTGTTCTCGCCGGCTGAACGCGGCCGCTACCAGGGCATGTTCGGCGCGGTGTTCGGCCTGGCGTCGATCGTCGGGCCGCTCGCCGGCGGCTGGATCACCGATCACCTGTCGTGGCGCTGGGCCTTCTACGTGAACGCGCCGCTCGGCATCGTGGCACTCGGCGTCCTCTATCGGACCTTCCCGTTCGTGCCGCCGCACGGCAGCAACCGGACCATCGACTGGTGGGGGCTGGTCACGCTGACCGGCTGGATCGTCCCGCTGCTGCTCGCGCTCAGCCAGGTGACCGAGGCCGGGTGGACCGACCCCGCCGTGCAGGGGCTGATGGCGCTGGCCATCGCCTCGTTCATCGGCTTCATCTGGGCCGAACGGCGCGCCGTCGAGCCGCTGATGCCGCTGTCGCTCTTCGGCATCCGCACCATCGCCATCGCCTCGGCCGGCGTGTTCGTCCTCGGCATGTCGATGTTCGGCATGTTCGTCTACCTGCCGCTCTACCTGCAGGGCGTGCTCGGGATGTCGGCGGCGGCGTCGGGCACGCTATTCGTGCCGATGATCTTCGCGATGATCTCGGCCAGCGTCGCCTCGGGGCAGATCGTGTCGCGCACCGGGCGCTACAAGCTGCTGGCGGTGGGCGGCGCGGTGATGGCCACCGCCGGCATGGCGCTGCTGGCGCGGCTGGGTGCGTCGGGCACGGCGACGACGATTCTCTGGTGTCTGGTGGTGTGCGGCTTCGGCTTCGGCGCCGCCCAGCCGGTCTACGCGCTGGTGGTGCAGAACTCGGCGCCGCGGGCGCAACTGGGTGCGGCCACCGCGACCAGCCAGTTCTTCCGCTCGATCGGCAGCACCATCGGCGTCGCCGTGTTTGGCACGCTGCTGCTGGGCATCTATCACCAGCGGCTGGCGGCGTCGCTGCCGGCCGACACCCCGGCTCACGTGCGGACCGTCGTCGACAACCCGCTCATGATGAATCAGGGCGGCGAAGCGCGCCCTGGCGTGGCGCCGTTGCCGCCGCTGGACGCGGCCGTCGCGGCCAGCGTGCGCGCCAGCCTGTCGGCGGGCATGCAGCGCATCTTCGACCTGGCGGCGCTGGTGATGGCCACCTCGGTGCTGCTCAACCTGTGGCTGCCCGAACTGCCGCTGCGCTCGCGCGCCGACCACGCGCCGCCGCCCGACCTGGAACCCATCTCATAAACCCCGGCGAAGCACCGAGGGTGGGGCGGCGCCCGTACATACGAAACGCCGCGTGCTGCGCGCACGCGGCGCTCGGATATCGGCGTTGAGCCGGAATGCCCGGGTTCACGCCGAAACCTGGGGGGAGCCAGGTTGACCTTGATCGCGACGACGTCATCCGCGCCGGCGCGACGCAACTACAGGCTGCACGAAGTGGGCCAGGTTGCAGGAATGTCGCGGCGGCTGGATTTTCGCGCGATCGATCACATGTCGCCGATTGCGAAAGCCTCTACCAGCGTGCTCCGCACGACCAACGTCTTGCCAGGACCAGAATGGGGACAGTCCCCAGTCAAGGCGAGGCAGACAAGGGACAGTCCCCAGTCAAGGTGGAAGCAGACTTGTGGCGGGCTGTGCTACGCGAGCGTCGCGACCAGGCGGTCCATGCGAGCCAGCACTTCGCCCCGGCCGAGCAGGCGGAGCATCTCGAACATTCCGGGGCTCACGGTGCGACCGGTCATGCCCAGCCGTGTGGCGTGGATGAGCACGCCGGGCTTCACCCCCCGGGTAGCGGCCACCAGGCGCAGGGCCGCCTCGAGCTCGGCATCCTGGAAGACCGGCAACTCCGCCAGCGTCCCGCGCAGCGCGTCGAGGTGCGCACGCAGTCCAGGCGTCCCCAGATGCTTGGCGGCGCCCTCCGGGTCGTATTCGGTCGGGGCCACCAGGAACGGCTGCGCGCCGGCGACGAAATCGCCCAGTCGTTTGCTGCGCGGACGCAGCAGCGTCAGCACGGCGGCGAACCACTCGCGGCGGCTGCCGGCCAGGTCGTCGTGCCACAGCCCGGCCCGCTCGAGCCACGGCCGCAGCCGCGCCACCAGCGTGGCGTCGTCGAGCCGGCCCAGATACTGGTGATTGAACCAGTCGAGCTTCTCGGTGTTGAACACCGCGTTGCCGGTGCTGATGCCCTCGAGTGAGAAGCGGCGCACCAGCTCGTCGATCGTCAGCAGCTCGTCGTCGCTGCCGGGCGACCACCCGAGCAGCGCCAGGAAGTTCACCAGCGCCTCCGGCAGGTAGCCCTGCCGCTCGTACTCCATCACCGAGGTGGCGCCGTGACGCTTGCTGAGCCGCTTCTTGTCGGCGCCCATGATGAGCGGGACGTGCGCGAAGCGCGGCACCGCCGCGCCGAACGCCTCGTAGAGCAGCACCTGTTTGGGGGTGTTCGAGATGTGGTCGTCGCCGCGCACGACGTGGCTGATCGCCATGGCGATGTCGTCGACCACCACTGACAGGTGATAGGTGGGATGGCCGTCGGAGCGCAGCACGACGAAGTCCTCGATGTGCGCGTTGTCGAAGCGCACCGGGCCGTGCACCAGATCGGCGAACGTCGTCTCGCCCGGCGGCGTCAGGAACCGGATGGCGTGCGGCTCGCCGGCGGCGAGGCGCCACGCCACCTCATCGGCTGGCACCGCCAGGCAGGCGTCGCGGTCGTAGCGCCGCTCGTAGCTGCCGTCCTCCTCCGCCGCGGCGTCGCCGCGCTTCGCCGGTTCGCCAAAATCGTAATAGGCATGACCCGCCGCCACCAGCGTGTTGGCGGCTGTCCGGTAGCGGTCGAGCCGCTCGGACTGGAAATACGGGGCGTGCGGACCGCCCACGCCTGGCCCCTCGTCCCAGTCGAGGCCGAGCCAGCGCAGGCCGTCGAGGATCCCGGTGACCATGTCGGTCGAGGACCGCTCGACATCGGTGTCTTCGATGCGCAGCACGAAGACGCCGCCGAGCCGGCGTGCCAGCAGCCAGTTGAAAAGCGCCGTGCGCGCGCCGCCGACGTGCAGATAGCCGGTGGGCGAGGGCGCGAAGCGGACGCGAGGGACACTGTCATTCTGGGCAAGCATGCGGGCCCGATCAGGATACCCTCCCTCGGGCGGGTGCCGTGCCCCGGCCCGCCCCCGGACTGAGGGCGGCGGCGGTCGATTGACGCGTATCAACTGAGTGAGGTGGTCGTGAAACAGAAGCTCGTGGGGTTCGTCGTTCTGATCCTTGCCCTCGCCATGGGCACGACGTCGCCGCGCACGCAGTCGCGTGTCGACGTGCCGCAGCGGGTCAGCGAACGCGCCGCTGCCGGTGAATTGGTGCCGGTCATCGTCGGCGTGAACGCCGCGTTCGTTCCCGAAGGCTATCTCGGCGGCGCTGATGCGGTAGCCAGTCAGCGCGAAAGCATCGCCCGCGTCCTCGACGACGTGATGACGCGCGCGGCCGGCACCGGCGCGACCATAGGGTCGAGCTACGAGATCCTTCCGTTCTTCACCGCCAGGCTCGATCGCGTGGCGCTCGAAGCGCTGGCGACGCTGCCCGGTGTCGTCAGCATCGCCGAGAACGAACTCGAGCGAGTGCACCTGGCGTCCAGTGTTCCCCTCGTCAACGCGCCGCCGGCGTGGGCGGCCGGACATACCGGCGCCGGCTGGATGGTCGCGATCGTCGACACCGGCATCGAGAAGACGCACAGTTTCCTGACCAGCAAGGTCGTCACCGAGGGCTGCTACGTCAACGCCGGCGGCGCTGGCGGCGGCGGCAGCACCTGCCTCGGCGGCACCGTCGCGTCCACGGCGGTCGGCAGTGGCGCGCCCTGCTCGGTGGCGTCGGACTGCTCCCACGGGACCCATGTGGCGGGCATCGCTGCCGGGTTCAACGCGCCGGGAGGCATCAACGGCGTGGCGCCCGGGGCGTCGCTGGGCGCGTTCCAGGTGTTCACCGTGTTCACCGACCCCGCGGACTGTTCGCCGGATCCGGCGCCCTGCACGGGCACGTTCCCCTCGGACCAGGTCCTCGCGCTCACTCGCATCGGCGCGCTCGCCGGGCCCGGCAACGTCAACCGCATCGCCGCGGTGAACATGAGTCTCGGTGGCGGCCAGTTCTTCGATCAAACGACGTGCAACAACGCCAACGTCACCAACGGCCGGCGCGCCGCCTTCCAGAATCTCGTGTCGTTGGGGATCGCCGTCGTCGTCTCGTCGGGGAACAACGGCTTCCCGACGTCGATGGGTGGCCCGGCGTGCATCTCGGAAGCCGTCAGCGTCGGCTCGGTGACTGACGCACTCGCGGTCTCGAGCTTCAGCAACAACGCGCCGTTCCTGTCGCTGTACGCGCCCGGCAGCAGCATCGATTCGTCGGTGCAAGGCAACGCGTTTGCGAACTTCAACGGCACCTCGATGGCGGCGCCGCACGTCGCCGGCGCCTGGGCAGTCCTGAAACAGGCCGTGCCGGCCGCCGGCGTGGCGCAGGTGCTCGCCGCCCTGCAGGGCACCGGTTCGACAATCAATGACCAGCGGGGTGGCGGCGGGACGGCCCACCAGCTCATCAACGTCAACGCCGCTCGGCTGGCCCTGCTCGGCGGCGGCGGTGGTGGCGTGCCAGGGGCGCCGACCAGCTTCGCCGTCAACGCCAACGGCAACGCGTTGAACATGACGTGGGGGCTGCCGGCCAGCGGCGGGGCGCCCACCAACTACAACCTGATCGCCCGCGTCGCGAGTGGCGGGGCACCCGTCGTCGTGCTGCCGCTCGGCAACGTCACCTCGTTCGGCATCAACGCGCCCAACGGCGCCTTCTTCCTGAGCGTCCAGGCGAGCAACGCCTCCGGCGCCGGCCCCGAATCCAACGTCGTGCCGGTGACGGTGCCGACCTTGCCGCCCCCGCCCGGTCTGCCGAGTGGACTGGTCGCCAACGTCACGGGCAATTCCGCCACGCTGAACTGGACGGCGCCGGCCACCGGCGGCCCGGTCGCCAACTACGTGCTCATCGCCGGCCAGACGCCCGGCTTCGCGACGCCGCTCGCCACGCTCGTGCTCGGGTCGGCGACGGGCGTCCTGATCAACGGCATCCCGCCCGGCACCTGGTACGTGCGCATCTACGCCAGCAACGCCGGTGGCAACAGTCCGGGGACCACCAACGAGGTGCAGCTGGTCGTGGCGGGCCCGCAGCCGCCCGGAACGCCGACGATGAACACGCCGACCGTCGCCGGCAACACCGTCGGCCTGTCGTGGACGCCGGGAGCCGGCGGCACGCCGTCGTCCTACAACCTGATCGTCCGGCTGTCGCCGGCCGGACCGGTGTTCGCACAGTTCGCGTTGTCAGTGACGGCCGTGGGCTTCAGCGGCGTCCCGAGCGGGACCTACTATCTGCAAGTGATCGCCAACAACGCCGTCGGGTCGAGCGGACTCTCGAACCAGGTGAGTCTCGTCGTTCCGTAGCAGTAGCCGTGAGGCGGAACTGCCCGCCTCCGCTCTTCGAGCTTCGGCGAGGTCTCGCCGTAGCGTTGCGAAGGCGGAAAGTTCCGCCCTACGCCTGACAAGACCAGCGGCTGCCGGGTCGTACCGGCAGCCGTTGTCGTGTACGGCGACTTGACAGCGCCCGGCGCCTGCCGGGACAGTGCGTTGACGCCATGACCCGCGCCGCGTTCTTCCGCCTGCACTCGTGGCTCGGCATCGTCACCGGCGTGTTCCTGCTGGCGATCGCGGTGAGCGGATCGCTGGTCGTCTTCAACGACGAGATCGAATGGCTGGTCAATCCGGCGGCCCGCGCCGACCCGGCGCAGGGCGTGCGGCCGATCGACGACGTGGCCGCCGCGATCCACGCCCGGCACCCCGACCGGCGCTTCGCCATCCATCTGCAGATCGGCCCACGCTGGGCCCACATCGCCTACGTCTACGACGGGCGATCGCAGCGGCTGCTGCTGATCGATCCGGCCACCGCGGCGATCCGCAGCGATCAGCTGATGGACGGCTATGCCTTCAACACCGGCTACTTCCTGCGCCAGCTCCACGTGCGGCTGCTGATGGGCTACTGGGGCCGGGTGTTCGTCGGGCTGTTCGGCGTCACGCTGGTGCTGTCGGTGCTGACCAGCGTGTGGATCTACCGCGAGTGGCTGCGGTCGCTGGTGCGGCTGCGCCGCGGTCACGGCCGGCGGATCTTCCACATGGACCTGCACAAGGCCGTGGGCCTGTGGACGCTGGCCTTCAATCTGATGTTCGGCGTCACCGGGGCCGTGCTGGGATTGGAGAACCTGTACTTCCGCGTCCGGCCGCCGGCGCCGCGGGCGCCGGCGGTGTTCGCGGCGGCGCCGGCCCTGGCGACGCCGATCACGCCGGGCGCGGCGGTGGCGCGCGTCACCGCCCGCGACGGCCGCTTCCGCCCGACGTCGGTCGAGGTGCCGGTGGATGGCCCGATCGTCGTCCGCGGCGACCATCCCAGCGTCTTCATCGCCAAGGGCGCCAGCGAGTACGCCGTGCACCGGCGCACCGGGATGACGCACACGGTCGTCGACGCGCGGCGGGTGTCATGGCCGGAGTTCCTCTACAACCTGCTCGACCCGCTGCATTTCGGCTATTTCGGCGAGCGGCTGGGATTGGTCACCGGCTACCTCGTGGAGGCGCTGTGGGCGCTCGCCGGGCTGGCGCCCGGGGTGCTCGGCATCACCGGCGGCGTGATGTGGCTCGAGCGGCAGCGCCGCCGATTGTGGCGGCGTGCGGCGGTGTCCACGGCCGACGGGCGCGAGCCGGCGTAGCTGAATCAGCGCCCCGACGGCTTCCTCGTCGTCGCGGACGAGCCGCCGCCGAACAGGCGCCGAATGCCGCGGCCGACGCTGCGGGCGCCACGGCTCACGACGTTGCCGCCGGAGCCGTCGCCGGCGGTGAGGGCCTTGGCCACGGCGGCGCCGCGGTCGCCGCCAATCGCCTGCCCGAGCTGCGCCGAGATGTCGGCGGTGATCTGCTCGGGCGTCAGCGTCTGGCCGCCGACGACGGTGGCTTCGTCGAAGCTCGCCGCGCCACGCACGAGCGGTGGCCCGTCCTGCAGCGCGCTGCTGGTCACCATGGTTTGCAGCGTCTCGGAGGTGCGGCGCGACGCCGGCACCACCCGCGGCGGTATCGCTGGATCCGGCATCGGCGGGACGTTGCGGGGACCGGGCAGTTCGGCCGGCGCGCCGCAGTCGCGCGACACCACCTCGTTGATACGCATCGGCGCGAGCTGCTGCTCCAACAGCGTCCCGCCGGTGCGGGTATACGGAGATCGCGGATTCGCGACGTAGGTGACGTCGCGCAGCGCGACGTCGATCCGGCACACGGTCATGCGCTCGCCATCCGACGCCAGGCGCACGGTGCCATCGACCGTGCCGGTCTTGGGCACCACCGACGCATCGGGCGCAGCGAAACGCCCGACGGTGGCGGCGCCGACGTTGGCGAGCGTGAACGACAAATCGTAGGACGGCGTCCACGCGCCGGCGGTCCACCGCGACACGTTCAACAGGCCCGCGACCGACACCTGCCCATCCGCCGTCTGGCCGTCGAAGGTGAACCGGGTCGGGTTCTCCCGGTCGTCGACCGGGAGCTGGAGATTGGCCAGCCCCACCGTGACCTTGGAGAAGTCCAGGTTCGAGAAGCGCTGCTCGAGCAGGCCGCCGCCGGAATCGCCCGGCAACTGCTCGACCCACGAGACCGTGACGTTGCGCCCTTCGATCGCCGGAAACCGCCAGCCCTGCAGCTGCGAGGACAGGTCATCGAGCGAGCCGATGTCGAAGGCGGCCGCGGTGTTCCAGGCCCCGGCCATCGAGCGTTCGAGATGCAGGCTCGCGTCGTGGACGATGATGCGATGGAAGACCTCCTCGGGCAGCGTGCACGGCTGCAGGAAGACCGCGGTCCAGCAGCCCTTCACCCGCGTCCAGCCGTTGGCGACGGCGCGCGACAGACTCCAGTCGAATTCGATCGCGTCGGCCTGGAACAGCCGGGTCTCGCGAAACGGGCCGCCGGCGGTGACGACGACGTCCTTGCCGATGACCTTGATGTCGGTGAGCGACCCGTCCCACTCGCCGACAGTGAGCTGCAGGCCATAGCCGGCGGCCATCGTCTCCACGGCGCTCGACAGCACGTACGGCACGTACTCGTAGCGCAGGACCGGCAACGTGACGGCGAGGGCGAACATCGCGGCGCGGCGGCCGCCGTAGCGCTTCCACCAGCTGACCACGCGTTCGACCAGACTCGGCGCGAGGCCGGCGTCCTGCAGGTCGAGCAGCACGCGTTCGAGCGCCGGCGGCGGACCTCCAGCCGCGGCGCCGGCGAGGGGCGCGGCCGGCGCGGCCGGTTCCGACGGCGGGGGGACGCCGAGGGTCATACGAGAGGCCGATTATCCGCAGCCACCCGGCGCGTCGCAAGTGCCAGGAGCGGCGCGACTACAACTAGTTGCTCGGGACGCCGAGCAGGTACTTCGGGCCGGTCGGCTGCGGCACGCCGCCCTCGGGCTCGAGGGTGACGGCCAGTGCGACCGGGGGGCCGTCGAAGGCCACCGTGGTGATCACGCGGCTGAGGCCGTCGGCGTCGGGCGTGAACACGCCGGCGCTCACCGCCTGGCTGCCGACGATCGCCCACAGCTGGTAGGTGCGACCGGGCGGCGGCGCCGGCAGCCCGGTGGCGCTCAGCACCAGGGTGCCCCGCGACGGGCTGAGCAGCGCCAGGGCGCGGGCCGCGGCGGCCGGCGGCAGGCCCTCGAGGGTCGTGCGCACCAGGTCGGGCGAGGCCAGGACGTCGAGCGCCTGCTGCTGCACCCGCACCTCGGCGGTGGCCCGCACGGTGCGCTGGTCGGCGTCGGCCAGCTGCGCCTCCACGGCGACGATCTCGGCGCGCAGGTCGGCCAGTTCGGCGCGCGCGCGCACCAGGCCCACGCTGGTCGCGACGGCTACCGCCGCCGCCGCGGCCGCGGCCAGCCACGGCAGGACCGTGGACGGCGCCGGCGCGGCGCCGGCGCGACCGGCTGGCGGCGCCTTGAAGTCCACCACCTGACCGCGCGCCTTGGTCACCTCGAGAACCCGCGCTCGCAGTTCCGGCCGCGGCGTCACCTGCTCCGGCACTTCTGCCAGCGCCTCGACGACGCGCACTTCGTCCGCCAGCGCGTCACGGCACGACGCGCAGTCGGCCAGGTGCGCCTCGAGAGCCTGGCGTTCGGCCCCGTCGAGGACGCCCAGAGCCTGGAGCGGCAGGAGGTCCCGTGCGTCGTCGTGCGTCATGGCTGCCGGTCCGTGGCCGTCATCGTCTCGCGAATCCGCCGCAATGCTGTGCGGATGCGGGTCTTCACCGTGCCGAGCGGCGTCGCCGTGCGGGCCGCGATCTCCACGTGCGTGAGTCCCTCGAAGTAGGCGAGTTCCAGCGCGGCACGCTCCACGACGGGAAGGGCGGCCATGGCGGCCCGCGCCGTGCGCGCCTGTTCATCAGCGGCCGTCGTGATCTCTACGCTCGGAGCGGGGTCGGGGATTTCGGCCAGCGCGTCGTCGCCGGCCCCGGGTTTGAGCGCGGCGCGATTCCGGCGCAGCCGGTCGAGCGCCCGCGACCGTGCCATCATGAGCAACCACGCCGCCACCGCGCCGCGGGTGCTGTCGTAGCGGCCGGCCTGAGACCAGGCCTGCGCGAACACTTCCTGGGTGACGTCCTCGGCCTCCGAGGTGTCGCGGACGATGCGCATCGCCAGCGAATACACCGCGGTGGAGTGCCGATTGTACAAGGCCTCCAGCCCCAGGGCGTCGCCGCGCGCCACGTGCGCCACCGCCGACAAGTCGTCGAGCACCGCTTCCGACACGTGCGCTCAGTCTACCAGTGGGTGCAGCCAGACCACGCCCCTTCGTATACTGCCGATCCGCCCGATGCTCGACACCCGGCTCCGCAACCAGCGCCTGACCGGCACCACATTTCGCCGCGCCGCCCAGGTGGTGTCGTGGCTCGGCGCCGTCCAGGCGCAGGACTACGCCGGCGCGCAGTGGGGCGTCGCCTTGCGGGCACGCGGGCTGACCATCGCCGCGATCGAGCGGGCGTTCGACGCCGGTGAGATTCTGCGGACGCACGTCCTGCGCCCGACGTGGCACCTGGTCACGCCGGCCGACCTGCGCTGGATGCTGGCGCTCACCGGGCCACGGCTGCGGCGCCTGCTGGCGACCTACGACCGCCGGCTCGAAATCGACGCCCGACTGTTGACGCGCGTCAGGCGCATCGCCGAGGCGGCACTCGACGGCGGGCGCTTCCTGACCCGCGACGCGCTGTCCGGCGAGCTGCGCGCGCGCGGCCGCATCGAGGCCACCGGGCAGCGGCTGGCGCACCTCGTCATGTATCTGGAGACCGACGCGGTGATCTGCAGCGGGCCGCGCCAGGGCAAGCAGTCCACCTACGCCCTGGTCTCCGAACGGGCTCCCGCCGGCCCCACGCTGTCGCGCGACCAGGCCCTGGCCGAACTGGCCCGGCGCTACTTCCAGAGCCATGGGCCGGCCACGGTGCAGGACTTCTCGTGGTGGTCGGGCTTGACGATGAGCGACGCGCGCAGCGCGGTCGCCACCGTGCCCGGTGAGCTGGTGCTGCGCACGCCGCCGCCGCTCGAATCGGTTGCCGGTGCCCACTACCTGTTGCCCAACTACGACGAGTATCTGATCGCCTACCGCGATCGCGGCGCGGTGATCGACCCGCAGCGGTCGCGCAACCTCGGCGTGTTCACCAGCCTGGAGTATCCGCATCACATCGTCGTCGACGGACGCGTCGCCGGCAGCTGGCGTCGTACGCTCGGGCCGAAAGCGGCCAGCGTGACGACGAAGTTCTACGCGCGACCGTCGGCCGCGGCCCGCGCCGCCATCGCCGCCGAGGCGGCGCGCTACGGCGAGATGCTCGGCGTGCCGTGCGCGATCGCGCGCTGAGCCAGCGCGAGGCCAGCGGCTCAGTCGTCGTCGAACTCGAACGTCACGGTCACTCGGGTGCCCTCGTCCTTGTCGCCACGGACGCGCTTGGGCACGGGCAGGAACCCCGAGCCGTCCTTGCTGCGCCAGACGCTGGTCGTCCAGCCGACGCCGTCGACCTCGCAGCGAATCGGCGTGCGGCCCCAGGCGCGGGTGATCGGCGGCGTCAAACGCGTTGGCACCTTCACGTAGGTCCAGCCGCCTTTGCCGGGCACTCGGGCGAGGGTGGCGCGGAACGGACCCCGGCGAGACCTGGTGGCAGGCGGCACGACGCTGGCGATTCTGCGCCGGAGTGCAGGACGCTTCAAGTGCAGCCGCCGCTGCGGCAGGCTGCACACCCGCAAGGAACCCGGCCGCCACGAGGGACGAACGACAGGGACGACCGTCGTGCCGTCGGCCGCGGCGCTCGCTACGATGCTCGCGGCACCGTGACGCGTCTGCTGCTCGGAATCGCCGTCGCTGCGGTTGGCTGCCGGATGGTCGCTGCCGGTCGGACCGCCTCAGGCGGACGGGCCGGGCGTGCGCAATGCACATGGGCTGGCGTTCGACGGCCATCGAACCGTGCTGTTCGATGGCGCCGCCGACGCTGCGGTCCGGGGCGACACGTGGGGCTGGGACGGCCGCACGTGGACCCGCCTCGACGCGGCGGGTCCGTCGCCGCGGACGTTCCCCGTCATGGTACCGGGCGAACCAGGTGAGGTGCATCTCTTCGGCGGCCGTCGGGTGCTGTTCGGCCGCGACCTGGACCATCGCGATCCGGTACTGCGCTTCGGCGGTTGGGACGGGCGGCGTCGGCAGCGCGACACCTGGAGGTTGCTGGCGTCTGGATGGCAGCCGGTCACCCGGTCCGGTCCAGCGCCGCGCAATCACTCGGCCATGGCCTTCGACGCCCGGCGGGATCGATTCGTCTTGATCGGTGGTCACGACGGCGACAACGTGTTCGGCGACCTGTGGGAGCTGGCCGACCGTCGCTGGGTGCCGGTAGGGCGGATGCCCCCCCGGCGTCGCGTCGACAACGGACACTGAAGCGCCGGAGTTCGCGGCGGAGCTTGCCGCCGCCGGTCGCGGGAATACTCGCGCGCCGGCCGCACATGAGGCCAGCATGCCGGAAACCCTGCCGCCATCGATGCGTCCAAGAGCCGTGGGACATCCCCGGACGATGCCAACCCGTACCTGGTGGCCGCTGGCCGTGGCGCTGGGCGTGGCCGTGCTCGCAGGCGCCTGCTCCAGCTCGTCTTCGCCAACGGCTCCCAGCGCCGCAGCGGTGAGCACGGCGGCTGCTCCCGAGCAGCCCTCGCCGGCACCGCCACCTCCTCCGCCCCCGCCCCCGGCGCCGACCACGGTCCGCTACCGGGTGGTGTTCGACGCGCTGTGGAGCCAGGCCACGCATCCCCAGGACTACCCCGGCAATCCGCATTTCTCGCCGCTCATCGGCGCGACACATTCACCCGCCGTCCGGTTCTGGGGCGACGGCGCCATCGCCAGCGACGGCATCAAGCGGATGGCCGAGCAGGGCTTCACCTCGCCGCTCGACGCCCACGTCAACGACGCCATCGCCGCCGGCACCGCCCGGGCGCTGATCCTCGGCGGCCGCATCCAGTTGTCCCCAGCCTCGGTGTCGGTGGAGTTCGAGGTCCACCAGTCGCATTCACAGCTCACGCTGGTGACGATGGTGGCGCCCAGTCCCGACTGGTTCGTCGGCGTCGCCGGCCTGCCGCTCTTCGCCGATGGCCGCTGGGTCGAGTCGATGACGGTGGATCTGCGCCCGTGGGACGCCGGCACCGACGCCGGGCGGAGCTACGAGTCGCCAGACGCGCCGGTGAACCCGCGCCAGCCGATTGCCCTGCTCACCAACCCGCCGGTCGGAGTGAACGGGGTCGCCGCGCCGATGGGCCGGTTCGTGATCACGTTGCTGTGACGCCGTCGCCGCCCTCGACCTCGACGCCCAGCCCGTCGGCGATGCGATTCACGAACGCGAAATACGCCACGATTGCGCAGGCGTCGTGAATCGTCCGGTCGTCGCAGCCCGCCGTCCGCAGCGCGTCGACGTGGGCGGCGCGAATCGACGCCGGCGACCGCGTGAGCACGTCGGCGTAGCCGAGCAACGCCACTTCGCGGGCGCTCAACCCGGGGGCCGACAGCGGCGTGGTCTGCAGACCGGCCACGACGGCGTCCTGGTCCACCGCACCGACGCCCGCGGTCGTGAGAATGGCACGGAGTCCCGCTCCGTGATGGTGCACTCAATAGTGGCAGCCGTTCAGCGCCGACACCCGCACGCCGAGCAGCTCGCGCTCGCGCCGGCTGAGTGGCCCGGGCCGGTGCATCAGCTGCTTGTAGAGGTCCCAGTGCTGGCGCATCACCGCCGGGTGCACGGCGTGGATCTGGATGATGTTGTCGGGGTCGGCAACACGGTCGGCGGGGGCGAGCGAGGCCGGTGGGACGTAGTCGATGAACGCCATGGCTGGTTCCGGTGTCAGCGGCCGGCGGCGCGCATCAGCGCCTCGAGTCCGGCCGGCGTACGCGCGACGTGCCCGGTGAGGTTCTCGCGGCCGTCGGGGGTGATCAGGATGACGTCCTCGGTGAACACGCTCACGCCGCGCTCGTGGTCGTAGTACCACGGCTCGACGGTGATGACCATGCCCGGGGCCAGCGGCACGTCGTCGACCGACGGGTCACCCGACGACAGCCCGATGTGGTGGCCGAAGAACGACCCGGTCTGCATGTAGGGGCGGGCGTCGGCGGGGATGGCCTGCTCGGCCACCGTCTGCACGTCGCGCAAGGTCACGCCCGGCCGCATCGCGGCGATGATCGCGTCGGCGACGCGCACCTCCATCTCCAGCACGGCACGCTGGCTGTCGGTGAAGCGCCCCGAGACCGGGAAGGTCCGTCCGGTGTCGCTGACATAGCCCTGCAGCTCGCAGCCGACGTCGAAGACGACCAGCTCGCCGTCGCGCATCCGCCGGTTGCGCCGTTCGCTGTGCGTGGCCAGGATGCGCCATGGCCACAGCGCGTTGGGGCCGGACTTGATGATCGAGGCGAACGGCAACCGGGCGGCGCCGCCGCGCTTGTAGAACGCCTCGAGCTCGGCTTCGAGGCCGCGCTCGTCGATGCCGTCGGTGACGAAGCGCGCGGCGTACGCGATGCCGTCGACGCCGAGGCGGGCCGACCGCCGCAGCCGATCGATCTCGGCAGCCGACTTGACCATCCGGGTCAGCGCGACCTCGCGATAGGCGTTCGACAGACGCGCCGCGGGGTGCGCCTGGGCGACCCAGCGCACCAGATGCGCGAGCGGCGACGCCGCCAGGATCGGTCCGTCGTCGCCGGTCGGCAGCGGTCCGGGCCGTCCGGCGTCGAGACGAATCGGGCGCCCGCCGGCGACCCATGCGGCGAGATTGCCGGCCAGCTGCGCCATCGGCCTCACCTCGGGCAGGCCGGCGCGTTCACCCAGCGAGGAATCCGCCTGCAGCCGGCGGCCGGGAAAGTCGTTCCGGCGTGCCGGGTTCTCGAAGCGCAGGTCACGCGGCGGGGCATACAACGTGGTGCGGCCGCTGTCGCTGTCGACCGCGACGACGGCGTCGGGTACTTCGAGGCCGGTGAGATACCAGAAGGTGTCGAGCTGTCGGAACGTGAAGCCCTCGGACACCCCCGCCGCCGCCGGCGACAGGAACACGCCGCCGCCGCTGGTGGCCAGCGCGGCCGACAACGCCGCACGCCTGGCGGCGTACTCGGCCGGCGCGAACGGCAGCCCTACCCAGTCGAAGTAGCGCTGCTCCGGTGTCGGCTGCGCCGCCAGCGGCGCCAGCGTGACGACCGCCGCCAGCACAGCGACGGCGAATCGGCGAGGTGCCACGATCACTCCTTGTTGGCGCCGCCGACGGCCAGGCGGGTCACACGCGTCGAGACGGTCTGTCCCGGATCGAATCCGCCGACGGTCCACCACGACCCGGCGGCGTGAACCAGGCCGCGATGATCCATCGTCGGCCGGTCGAGATCGGGTCCGGCGACCCATTGGTCACCGGCCGGATCGTAGATCCACGACGACCGCTCGGGCTCGGCCGGCCGGCCGTCGTAGCCGATGCCGTTGTAGTTGTAGGGAGTGGCGGTGCCGCCGACGAACATGATGCCGGTGACGGCCGGCGTCGTCACCGGTCCGGCGGCGGCCCGGTAGCGCGGCGCGCCGGGATGCGCGGCGATCGGCCGCCAGGCGATTCGGGCGGGGTCGCCGGGATCGATTTCACCGCGATAGCACTCGGCGCTCGGGCCGTACTTCGGCGACCCGCCGGCGAGCATCTTCGCCCCGCCGCAGTAGACGATCGTGTCGCCGACGACACCGCCGGCATGACCGAAGACGGGCGTGCCGGGAACCGGTGTCGCCGTCAGCCAGCGATCGGCATCCGGGTCGTAGGCCTGGACGGTCGTGACCGTGCGGTCGGTGGACCAGCCGCTCACCAGGTAGATCAGGCGATCGCGCCACACCCCCGACACCGTGTCGTCAATCGGCACCGGCGCGGCGGCGCCGCGCTGGTAGCGTCGTTCCGCGACCAGGTAGATGTCAGTGGCCGGACTGGTCGTCTCTTTCCCGTCGGCCGCAACCTCGTAGCCTCCGAGGACGTAGACGCGTTGGCCCACCGCCTGCGCGGTCGCCGCCAGCCGGCCGGTCGAACCCGGCACGTCGGGAATCGACTCCCAGTGCCCGGCGCCGGGATCGAAGGCGAACGCGCGGGTCGAAACAGCGGCGTAGTCGCGGCCGGCGCCCAGGCCCAGGAAGGAGAAGATCGTCGGGCGGCCATCGACGGTGGCTGCCGCCACGGCGTTGTTGGCGATCGGCATCGGCAGCTCGGGGCCGCGTTCCACGGTCCACGTCGCGGCCGGCGCCCCGGGCCGACTGCCATCACCGGCCGGAGCGGCCGGGGTCGTGCAGGCCGCGGTCGCGAGGCCGGCAACGAGCCCGACCGGCCACCAGCTCCGCCGTCGCATCACGCGAGGCTATCATGACGCGGTACGGCGGCACGGCCGCCGGGGGAGCCCGGAATGCGAACTCTCGTGACCAGCGTGTTCGTCGTCGTTCTGCCCGTCGTCGCGATGGCCCAGCCACCCGAGTCGAGGGACGTCGCCGAGATCAAGGCGGCGCTCGTCGCCATGTGGGACGCCATCGAGAAGGGCGACGTCGACCGCTACGCCACCTACGTGCACCCCGACTTCACGTCGTTCGGCGAGAACGACACGTATCTCACCGAAGGCAAGGCGGCGGAAGTGCGCAACTACCGGGCCTACCTGCAGCGCGCCACCGGCGTGCACACCGACATGCACCAGCCGGCCGTCACCGTCCGCGGCGACACCGCGTGGATCACCTACTACTGGACGGATTCGGGCCTCCTCGACGGCAAGCGCTTCACCTCGCGCGGCAAATCGACCCGCGTCTTCGTCCGCGAAGGCGGGCGCTGGCTCTGTATCCACGGGCACTACACTGCCGTTCCGTAGCGCTGCCCCTCGACATCGGATCGCATCACTCGGGGGGGGTGCGCGACACCAGAGGGCCAGGAGGTATCATCCAAGACGATGAACCGGCAACACGAGATGGATCCAGCTGTGAATCTGAAACGTCTGCTCGCGGGTGGGGCGATGGTGGCCCTGTGGGGCCTCGCCGCCGCCAGCGGCGGTGCACAGGCCCCGGCGCCACCCGCCATCGACACCTCGACACTGGGTCCGCAAGTCGGCGCCACGGTACCGCCGCTGTCCGGCGTCGACCAGTTCGGCAAGCCGCAATCGCTGGCCGCGCTCTCCGGGCCGAAGGGGCTGATGCTGGTGTTCAGCCGCTCGGCCGACTGGTGACCGTACTGCAAAACGCAGCTCGTGGAGCTGCAAGGCCGCTACGACGACATCCGCAAGCAGGGGCTGGGGCTGGTCTCGATCACCTACGATCCGCCTGAGACACTGAAGAAGTTCGCCGATTCGCGCGGCATCACCTTCCCGCTGGTCTCGGATCCGGGGTCGGCGATCATCAAGCGCTACGGGCTGTTCAACGCCACCGTCGATCCACAGACGCGGGCCTACGGCATCCCGCATCCGGGCACCTTCATCCTCGATCCGAAGGGCGTCGTCGTGGCGCGGTTCTTCGAGGACGCGTATCAGGAGCGCTACACCGCGGCGACCATTCTCGCCACGCTCGGGACCACGTCGCCCGGCACGCCGGTGACGGCGAACACCAACCATCTGTCGCTGGCGGCGACGATCAGCGACACCGTGGCGGCGCCCGGACACCGGCTGACCATCGTCGCCCAGGTCACCCCGCGGCCGACGATGCACCTCTACGCGCCGGGCCAGCACGACTACCAGGTGGTGCAGCTCACGCTCGACCCGCAGCCGTGGCTGCGCTTGCACGACACCGTGTATCCGGCCTCGGAGATCTACCACTTCAAGCCGCTCGACGAACGGGTCGAGGTCTACTCCAAGGCCTTCCGGCTGCAGCGCGACGTGACGTTCCTGGCCACGCCGGAGATGCAGAAGCTGCTCGGCAGCATGCCCTCGGCGACCATCACCGGGGCGCTCGAGTACCAGGCGTGCGACGACAAGGTGTGCTTCAATCCGGCGCGCGTGCCGATCAGCTTCACCGTGACGCTGAAGGCCCTCGACCGCAAACCCGCGGGTGACTGAGGCGCCGCGGTCACGGCGCGGGCGATCAGCGGGGCGTCGCCGTGTCGTTCAGCGACCAGTCGTAGCTCACGTACGCGATCCGCGTCGTGGCCCGCAGCGCCAGCGCTTGCGCCGCCGGCGGGCCGTAGGCGGCGACCACGCCCAGCACCGCGCGGTCGGTGGCGGATCGCCCGGCCGGTCCGCGCCCGGCGAACCTCGCGACGAAGTCGCCGCCGAACCACTTGAAGATGCTCGACAGCCGCAGCGTCGTGTCCGACACGACCAGACCGCGCGGACTCGCCACGTAGCGTTCCGCGGCGGCATCGAGCTGCGCTTCCAGCCGCTCGGGGCGATAGGGTTCCGTCGCCAGCGGCGGGCATCCCACCGCGGCGCAGTTGATGGCGAAGTGCAGCCTCGGCTCGGCGAACTCGGGCCGGAGGATCTGATGCTCGATCGCGTCGAGCGTCATCTGCCGCCCGGCGGCGTTCCAACGCAACCCGGTCCACACGCCGTCGATCTGGCGGATGCTGCTCCGCGGGTAGATGCTCAGCCAGCGTCCTCGAATCGGGTAGTGATCGACGACAGCCCGCAGCGTGAACAGGTTGTAGGCGTTGATCCAGTAGGCCAGGCGCTGGGGTCTGCTCCACGCCGCCTCCTCGGACCGCGTGACCGCCCCGAACGCCTCGACCACCCGATCGAGCGCCGGCCTCCCGGCCGTCAGGCTCGCGTAGTTCACCCGGTCGCCAGCGACGTGCCCGGCCAGGACCGACCCGTAGGCCGCGTAGGTGTGATCGAATCCGGCCGGCTGGGCGCCTGCCGCGGTGGCGAGGATGAGGGCGACGACGCCGGCTGGCAGCCGCTTCAGGGTCATGGTCGTGTTGCGGCGATGCCCCGTGGGACGCCGGCGCGCCGCGCGACGGTTCGGCGGACGGCATCAGGAGCGTATCCTGGAGCGAGCCGGCAGCCCGCAGCATGAACGACCGCCCACCGACTGCCGACCCCGCCAGCCCCGCGACCTTCGACACCGAGGCGCTGCCGCACCTCGACCGCCTGTTCCGCCTGGCGATGTGGTTCGAGCGCGACCGGCAGCAGGCCGAAGATCTCGTGCAGGACACCATGGTCCAGGCGCTCCGATCCTTCCATCGCTACACGCCGGGGACCAACTGCCGGGCGTGGCTGGTGGCCATCCTGCAGCACGTGCGGAGCAACCGCCGGCGGGCGGCGCACCGGCGCCGCGAAGTGCAGGACGTGGACGACGGGCTGGCCGACACCGTGCCATTCGTGCCGGCCGTGGCCCAGACCGTCACTGACGAGGACATGCTGAACGCGCTGCGGGGAATTCCCGAGCCGTATCAGGACATCATCCTGCTGTGTGACGTCGAAGACATGACCTACAAGGAGATCGCCGCGGCGCTCGAGATTCCGATCGGCACCGTGATGTCGCGGCTGCACCGCGGCCGGGCGGCCTTGCGCAAGCAGTTGGCGACGGCGGCGGCCGACGCATCGACGCCCGTCGAGGCGAGGAGGTCGTCGTGACCGAGGACTGCCGCGAGGTCCGCGATCGCGCCGACGCCTATCTGCGCGAGCAGCTGCCCGTCGCGGCGATGCAGGACGTGCAGCGGCACCTGGACGCGTGCCCGGCCTGCCAGGCGGAGTTCGCCGCCCGCCGCCGGCTGCGCGACGGGCTGCGGTCGGCGTTCGACGGATCGTCCGAGTTGCAGCCGCGAGCCGAATTCGTCGCGGCGCTGCGCATGCGCCTGGCGGCGGAGGCCGCGGCGCCGGCGGTGGCACCGATGGCGTGGCGGCGCTGGGGTGCACTGGCCGCCAGCCTGATCGTCGTCGCCGGGCTGGGCGCGGCGGCGCTGCCGTATCTGTCCGCCTCGGGCCTGGCGGCGCTCGCCCGGCTCGCCGTCGGCGACCATCAGAACTGCGCCCTCACGTTCCGCCTGGAGGAGCCGCCGATCTCGCTCGAGCAGGCGGCGCGCGACTTCGACGCGGCGTTCCGTTCCCTCGACGTGGTGGAGCCGTCGGCCACCGTGCTGCCGGGCGGACCGCTCAGCGTCGTCGATCGCCATTCGTGCGTGTGGGGCGGGGTGCGCTTCGCCCATCTCGTGCTGCGCTACAAGGACACGCTCGTCTCGGTGGTCGTCGCCGGCAACGGCGCCGCCTCGTCGTCGTGGATTCCGTGGCAGCAGCTCGATCACGAGCCCCGGCCCCAGGCGCCCGTCGAGGGACAGCAGGTGCTCTCGTTCCGCGGCGCCGCGCACACGGTGTTCGTGGTCTCGTCGCTTCCCGCCGCCGACGTGCAGGCGGTGGCGCAGGTGATGGCCGGCCCGGTGGCGCGGGCGCTGGCCGGCGCCTAGTCGACACAGCGGAAGGGAATAGCCGCGCCGCCGCCGGTGATTAGACCGGCATGAGCACGATCGGCCGCACGGCCGGCTTCCTGCTGGTGGTTCTGGTCCTGGGCGTCGCCGTGACCGCCGCCCGGCAGCGCCCCGCACCCGCACCACCGACGGAACGAACCACCGTCGTCGCCGAGCTGTTCACCTCCGAAGGCTGCTCCAGTTGTCCCGCCGCCGACGACCTGCTGCGCGAGTGGCTGGCGACGCAGCCGGTGCCCGGCGTCGAGGTCGTCGCGCTCGGCGAGCACGTCGACTACTGGGACCGCCTCGGCTGGCGCGACCCGTTCTCGTCGGCGGACTTCTCGGCGCGACAATCCGCCTACGACGCGTCGGTGTTCCGCAGCGGCCGCATCTACACCCCGCAGCTGGTCATCGACGGTCAGCTCGAGGCGATTGGCAGCGACCGCGCCGCCGTACGCCGCGCGATCACCGAGTCGGCCACGCAGCCAAAAGCCGCGGTGCGCGTCACCGCGGTGCTCGACGGCCACGGCCGGGTGATGGCGCGGGTGCGGATCGACGTTCCCCCCGGCGTCCGCCGTCAGGGCCCGGCCGACGTGGTCGTCGCGGTCACCGAGGACGGCCTGGCCACCACAGTGGCCCGCGGCGAGAACGGCGGGCGCACGCTGCGGCACGCCGCGGTGACGCGATCGCTCATCACCATCGGCGTGCTCGAGGCGGGTGTCGCCACCGTCGATCTGCAGGCCGCCGTTCCGCTCGCCGCCGAGTGGGCGACGTCGAACCTGCGCCTGGTGGCGTTCGTGCAGGAGTCGTCGAGCCGGCGGATCCACGGCGGCGGTGCGATCCGGCTCGACGCGCCGGCCACGCGTGCGGGAGCCGGCCGATGAACCGTCGTCCCGGACCGGGCACCACCAGGCGCGAGCTGCTGAAGCTCAGCCCGGCGCTGCTGCTCGGCGCCTTCGCCGTGCCGGCCTGGCGCGAGGGCCTGCTGACCACGGGCGTGGACTGGAGCGACCGGGCGTCGGCGGCGATCTTTCGCGGCCGCCACACCGCGGCGACATTCCCCGACGCCGCGCTGACGCCGTTCGAGCAGTTTCCCTACAACGGGTTCATGCCGCCGGCAATCGACTTCGCCGCCTGGACCCTGGCCGTCGGCGGAGCGGTGGCCAAGCCCGGCCCCTACGATCTCGCCGCCGTGCGGGCGCTGCCCAAGCAGGTGCAGAACACGCGGCACGTGTGCGTCGAAGGCTGGGACGTCGTCGGCCGCTTCGGCGGCGCGCGACTCGCCGACTTCCTGACCCTGGTCGGCGCCGATCCGGCCGCGTCGTTCCTGACGATGACCTGCGCCGACGGCTACTACGAGTCGCTCGACATCGAGACCGCACGTCACCCGCAGTCGCTGCTCTGCTACGAGATGTACGACCAGCCGCTCGACGCCGGCCACGGCGCGCCGCTGCGGCTCAGCCTGCCGACCAAGCTCGGCTACAAACACGCCAAGTACCTGATGACGCTGGACGTGAGCTTCGTGCGCCCGGCCCGTCACGGCTACTGGAGCGATCAGGGGTACAGCTGGTATGCCGGACTCTGAAACGACCACGGTCGAGGTCCGCCGCCCGATCTACGAACATCCGTGGGCGGTGCGGCTGGCGCATTGGACCAACGCGGTCAGCGTCACGGTGCTGACACTGAGCGGCCTGCAGATCTTCAACGCCTTTCCGAGCTTCGGGTCGAAGGTGCCGCAGGAGAACCTGATCGAGGCCGTGCCGGCGGCGATCACCCTGGGCGGGTGGCTGGGCGGCGCGTTGCAGTGGCACTTCACGTTCATGTGGGTGTTCATGGCCGGCGCGGCGTTCTACGTCGTGTCCCAAGCCGTGTCCGGGCACTACCGCACCGTGCTCTTCAGCCGGGCTGACGTGGCCCAGGTGTGGCCGATGGCCCGCCACTATTTTCTGTTCGGCCCCAAGCCGCCCGCCACCGCGCAGTACAACGGCTTGCAGAAGCTGGCGTACACCAGCGCCCTCGGCTTCGGCGCGCTGTCGATGCTGAGCGGGCTGGTGATGTACAAGCCGGTGCAGCTCTCCAGCCTGGGCTGGCTCTTCGGCGGCTACGACGGCGCGCGCCTGGTGCACTTCGTGGCGATGTGCGGCCTGCTGTCGTTCGTCCCCGGCCACCTGGTGATGGTCGTGCTGCACGGCTGGGACAACTTCGCCTCGATGCTCACCGGCTGGAAGCAGCGGCCGGAATATCCGGCCCCGCCGCGGTGATTGTGCCGGGTGAGGGCCGCACTGGTCCCGACGAGTTCCGAACCAGCACGAGGGAGTCACACGATGATGCGAACGATGAACCGGATTGGCGCGATGGCGCTGGCGGCCCTGGCGGCCACCGCGGGAGTGCAGGCGCAGGGCGGCTCGATGGCCAAGCCGATGGCCATGGCCAAGGAGAGGACCTACACCGGCTGCGTCACCGCCGGCGCCATGGCCGGCAGCTTCACCCTGACCCACGCTGCTGAGGAGATGGCCGGCGCGATGGGCAAGGACGCGATGGCCAAGCCCGATGCCATGGCCAAGCCGGGCGCCATGGCCAAGGACGCGATGGGCATGGGGCAGACGCTCTCGATCACCAGCGCCGCGGTCGATCTGAAGGGCCACGTCGGCCATCAGGTGTCGGTGACCGTGGCCGAGAGCGGGATGGCCAAGCCCGACGCGATGGCCAAGCCCGATGCGATGGCCAAGCCGGGCGCCATGGCGGCGCCAGCGGCGGTCATGAGCGTGAGCAGCCTGCGGATGATCGCCGCCAAGTGCGCGATGTAGACCGAGCAGCCCGGGGGCCGGGCGCGCGCACCGTGGCGTGCGCGCCCGCCCGTTCCCCGCGGCGCGGACCGCGCCCGGCGTGCCCACGCCGCGGTCGGCGCACCAGCTCATGGCGGAATCGGACGACGGCCTGACCGCGCTCGACGACCGGCGAGCGGTGTTCGAGCGGCTCGCCATGCCGCACGCCCGCGCGCTGCATCGCACCGCGCAACGCCTCACCCGCAGCGTCGACGACGCCAGCGACGTGGTGCAGGAGACGTTCCTGCGCGCCTACCGGACGTTTGCCAACTTCCAGGCGGGAACCAACGAGAAGGCCTGGCTGTTCACTATCCTGTACTCGATCATGTCGAACCGCTGGCAGGCCACGCGGCGGGCCCCCGCCGAGGTCGCGCTCGACGACCTCGATGCGTGGGTGCCCCTGGCCGCCGCCGCCAACGCCGAGCGCGTGTTGCTCGATCGGCTCGGCGCGACGCCCGAGATCCTGCGGGCGCTCGACGCGCTGCCGGAGCCATACCGTGCGGCCGTGCTGCTGGTGGACGTGGAGGAGCTGACCTACGAGGAGGCGGCCGCGGCGCTGGCCTGTCCCGTCGGCACGGTTCGTTCCCGCCTCGCCCGCGGCCGTCGCCAGCTCTGCGCCTCGCTCACGACCTACGCAACGACGATTGGCGTCGTCCGGAGTTCGACGACATGAGCGCGCCTGACGCCCACCCGCTCGACGCCCTTCACGACGCGCTCGATGGCCGTCTCGACGACGACGCCCGCCGGGCGTTGGAGTTGCACCTCGAGGCCTGTTCCGTCTGTCGCCGCCAGTTCGAGCTGCTCGCCGCTGTGAAACGCGGCCTTGGCGACCGGTTGCGCAACGACATCGCCGTGCCAACCGATCTCGAAGCCCGCGTGCGTGCGGCGCTCGACGCCGAGGATCGCCCGCCGATTCGGACCACGCGCGCGGTGCCGCCGCCGCAGCCGGTATCGTGGCGGTGGGCCGGCTGGGCCGCCGTCGTCGCTGCCACCCTTGCCGTGTCGTTCCTCTGGGGCGGCCTGCGCCCCGCCGTCGCCGTGCCGCCGCCGGCCGAGATCGCCGCCGACTTCCGGAGGTTCAGCTCCGGCGACCTCGCGTTCGACACCGCCACGACCAACGGCGCCGAGTTGGAGCGCCGCCTCGCCGACGCGGCGCTCGGCATCCCGACCCGCGTCTTCGATTTCGGCATGATGAACTATCGCCTCGCGGGCGGCGGCGTCCACCGCGTCGGCGGTCAGCCGAGCGCGCTGTTCGCCTACGACGGTCCCGACACCCGCCGGCTGCTGTGCCAGATGTACGCCGGCAGCATCTCGACGCTGCCGCCGCCGGACGAACGACGCTCGAACGACGGCATCGAGTTCCTGGTCTACCACCTGGGCGAGGTCACGGTCGTGTTCTGGCAGGAAGGGAAGGCCGTGTGCGCGCTGGCTGCCGACGGCGACGCCGACGCGGCTGTCCGCCTCGCCTTCGCCAAGGCCGTGCGGGTCTGACGGCTGGCGGCGGTGTGGAACTTCCCGGCGCCGACCGCTGTTCCTGGTTGTCGATCGCCGCGTCATGCGGCGAACTCACACGAAGGAGCACTGCCCGTGCGCAATCATGTCCGTACCCTGTCGTTCGTGCTCGCCCTGCTGCTCGTCGCGGCCAGCGCCTCGTGGGCGCAGTCGTCCGCTGAGCGGCGTCTGCTGCATCGCCGGTTCGCCGGCGCCGTCTACACCACGACCAACGCTCCGGCCGGCAACGCCGTGCTGGTGTTCGACCGCCTGGCCGATGGCCGGCTCGTGCCGCTGACCAGCGTGCCAACCGGTGGCCTCGGCACCGGCGGCGGGCTCGGCAACCAGGGCGCCCTCGTGCTGGCGCGGCACGAGCGCTTCCTGCTCGCCGTCAACGCCGGCAGCGACACGGTGTCGGTGTTCGCGGTCCGCAATCGCGGCGTGCAGCTGGTCGACGTGCAGCCGTCGGGCGGCGACCAGCCGGTGAGTGTCACCGAGCATCGCGGCGTCGTCTATGTGCTGAACGCCGCCAGCGATGCGATCACCGGGTTCCGGCTCACCGCTCGCGGCCGCCTGCAGCCCCTCTACAACTCGACCCGCGCGCTGAGCGGCGCCGGGACCGGCCCGGCCCAAGTCGCCTTCTCGCCCGACGGCGACGTGCTGGTGGTCACCGAGAAGGCGACCAACAAGATCACGACGTTCCAGGTCGATCGCGACGGCTACGCCGGCCTCGCGCAGGTGCAGAACTCGAACGGCCAGACGCCGTTCGGCTTCGCGTTCGGCAAGCGCGGCCAGCTGCTGGTTTCCGAGGCCTTCGGCGGCGCCCCCGACGCCAGCGCCACCTCGTCGTACGACGTCGACGAGGCGGGATTGCTGTCGACCATCAGCGCCTCGGTGGGCACGAACGAGACCGCCAATTGCTGGGTCGTGGTGACGCCCAACGGACGGTACGCCTATGTCACCAACACCGGCAGCGGATCGATCTCGGGCTACGCCATCGCCTTCGCCGGCGAGCTGACACTGCTCGACGACGACGGCCGCACCGGCGTGACCGGCGGCGGGCCGATCGACCTGGCGCTCAGCGACAACGGACGTTACCTGTACAGTCTGGTCACCGGGACCAACACCATCGCCGCATTCAGGGTTGCGGCCGATGGCTCGCTGGTGGCGCTGCCGTTCACGGCCGGGATCCCGGCCGGCGCGAACGGCCTGGCGGCCCGGTAGCCGCGGGCGCATATCGACGGTGGGATGGCATCGCGGGCGCCGGTCCGCGGTGCCACTCCCCAGGATCGCTTCATGACCGGTGACCGACGTCAGCGTGTGGTCCGACCCGCGGCCTTCCTCGCCGCGTTGGCGCTCGCCGCGCCGGAGCTGTTGATGCCCGCGAAGGCGCAGAGCCCGCCAGCCTGGCAGGCCTTCGTCGTCGCCGCCGGCACCGACCGCCGCCAGTCCGAGGCGGCGCTCGACGACATCGCCGGACGATGGCGCAACGGCTATGCCGCGATGATCGTCGACGTCGCGCGGTTGCTGCCCGCGCCGCGCGGTGTCGGCGTCCCCGACGACATCGGCGTGCCGCAACTGGACACCGGGTTCGAGGACGAGCCGTCGCAATCGACGCCTGGACGGGGCGAGTTTCCGACCGTCGTCCGTCAGCCGCCTGGCGCCGACACGCGGCGCCGGCTCACCAGCTTTCTCGGCACGCAGACGCGTCAACGCTTCGGCGACGACCTGCGGGCCTGGCGGCGCTGGATCTGGTCCCAGCCCTACGAGCCGCATCCCGACTACGCCCAGTTCAAGGCCGAGGTCTACGCCCGGCTCGATCCGCGGTTCCGCGCCTTCTTTCCCGCCGGCGTCACCTCGCGCATCCGGCTCGACGAGGTCGACTGGGGCGGCGTGACGGTCAACGGCATTCCACCGCTCCGCTTCCCGAAGACCGTTCCGGCCGCGGCCGCATCATGGCTGCGCGACGGCCACCTCGTGTTCGGCCTGGTGGTGAACGGGGAGGCGCGGGCCTACCCGAAGCGGATCCTGGCCTGGCACGAGATGGCCATCGACCGCCTCGGCGGCGCCGAGCTGACGATCGTCTATTGCACGCTGTGCGGCACGGTGATTCCGTACGACAGCGCCGTCGGCGCGCGCCATTTCGGCTTCGGCACGAGCGGCCTGCTCTACCGCTCGAACAAGCTGATGTTCGACGAGGAGACCCGCACGCTGTGGTCGTCGCTCGAGGGCGTGCCGGTCATCGGCCCGCTGGCCGACAGCGGGCTGCAGCTGACGTTCCGCCCGGTGGTGACCACGACCTGGGGCGAGTGGCGCCGGCAGTACCCGGCGACCACCGTGCTGTCACTCGACACCGGATTCGAGCGCGACTACTCCGAAGGCGCTGCCTACCGCGACTACTTCGGCACCGACCGGCTGATGTTCGAGGTGCCGACCACCGACACGCGGCTCAAGAACAAGGACGAAGTGCTGGTGCTGCGGCCGGAAGTGATTGGCGGCGGTCCGGCCACGGCGATCGCAGCATCGAAGCTGCGTCGCGAGCCGGTGTTCGGGTTCGTCGCCGGCGGCCGCGCGTTGGTGGCGATCACCTCGAAGGGCGGCGCCAACGCCGTGTACGACCGTGGCGGCCACGACTTCGTCGCCGTGGCCGCCGACGGCACGGTCCGCGACCGGAGCGGCCGGTCGTGGTTCGCGGGTCCGGACGCCCTCGTCGGCCCCGACGGGGAGCGGCTGCCGCGGATCGCGGCACACCGCGCCTTCTGGTTCGGCTGGATCGCGCAGTTTCCCGATACCGTGCTGGTCAGATAGCGTCGCCGTCAGGCCACCTTGACGCCGGCCTGACGCACCGCCTCGACCTCGATCTCGAGGGTCACCTTGTCGCCGACGACCACGCCGCCGGTCTCGAGCGCCTGGTTCCAGGTAAGCCCGAAATCCTTGCGGTCGAGCGCCGTCTTGGCCGAGAAGGCCGCGCGCTCGTTGCCCCACGGGTCCTTCACCGTGCCGAGCTGCTCCACCTCGAGCGCCACTTCACGGGTGATGCCCTTGATCGTCAGCGCGCCGACCAGCTGCAGGTCGTCGCCCTTCGACGCCACGCGCGTGGCCGTGAAGACCACCTCTGGGAACTGCGCCACGTCGAAGAAGTCGGCCGACTTCAGATGGGTGTCGCGGTCGGCCACGCCGGTCTCGATGCTCGACGCGTCGATCACCGCCTCGACCGAGGCCTTGGTGAAGTCGCCGTCCGGGACGATCACGGCGCCGGTCCAGCGGCTGAACTGGCCGCGCACCTTGGCGATCACCAGGTGGCGAACCGAGAAGTGAATGCCCGAGTGGCTGCTGTCGATTTCCCAACGTTCCGTGGCCATGTCAGTCTCCTTGTCCTTCCGCCCGTCTGTCGGGCGTCGCCGTCAGAAAAGCAACTGACGTGCCGACACTGAAATGCTTGTAATCAACAACTTACAGGCGCACAGTATCTAATTGACAATCGAAATGATGTGTACGACGATCATTTTGACTGACTGCAATGCTCTATGCGCGCTGCTGACCTCGACCTCCGAGAGCTCCTCCAGTTCGACCCCAAGGGCGGCGTGCTGCGCTTTGCCAACGAGCGGGCGCTCATCCTGGACGCCGTGGCCATGGGCCTGCTGCGCCGCGAGCTCATCGACACCCTGGGGCTGACCGGCGCGCGGGCCGTGCTGACCCGCTTCGGCTACGCGCACGGCTGGCGCACCGCCGAGTCGCTCGAGCACGGTTTCCCGTGGGACAGCGAAGACGAGTGGAAGCGCGCCGGCGGCTGGCTGCACACCCTCCAAGGCCTGGTGCGGGCAGAACCGGCCACCTGGGATCCCGCCCACGGTCCCAAACCCATTGCCCTGTCGATCTGGCAGGACAGCTACGAAGCCGAACAGCACCTGCTGCACCTGGGCCGGGCCGACGACGCCGTGTGCTGGACGCTCACCGGCTTCGCCAGCGGCTACATGTCCCGCGCCTATGGCCGCGACATCTACTGCCTGGAGGATCGCTGCCGCGGCAAGGGCGACGCGGTGTGCCGCCTGGTCGGCCGGCCGATCGAGGAGTGGGGCGAGACGTTCGCCGATCACCTGCCGTTCTACAAGAAGGCGTGCATGGAGGCGGCGCTGACCCAGGTGACCGAGCAGCTGAAGCGCGTCGAGCGCACGCTGCGGGCGCGGCGGCACGAACTCGGCCCCGCCGTCGCCGCCGAGGTGAAGAGCGCCGGCGGACTCGTCGCGCAGAGCACCGGGATGCAGCGCGTGCTCGACCTGGCGCGGCGCGTCGCGCAGGTGGATTCCACCGTGCTCATCACCGGCGAGAGCGGCGTCGGCAAGGAGCGCGTCGCCCGTTTCATCCACGACGAGTCGGCGCGTACCGCCGGGCCGTTCGTGGCGATCAACTGCGGCGCCGTGCCCGAGACGCTGCTCGAATCCGAACTCTTCGGCCACGCCAAGGGCTCGTTCACCGGCGCCACCCAGGACCGGCCGGGGCTGTTCGAGGCCGCCAACAACGGCACGCTGCTGCTCGACGAGATCGGCGAAGTGCCGCCGGCGATGCAGGTGAAGCTGCTGCGCGTGCTGCAGGAGCGCGAGGTGCGGCGGGTCGGCGAGAACAAGCCCCGCTCGGTGAACGTGCGGGTGCTGGCCGCCACCAACCGCGACCTGGTCGAGGAGATTCGCGCCGCCCGCTTCCGCCAGGACCTCTACTACCGGCTGCGCGTGGTGGAGCTGCGGGTGCCGGCGCTGCGCGAGCGGCGCGACGACATCCTGCCGCTGGCCCGCACGTTCCTCGTGACCGCGGCCGAGCGCAGTGGCCGCAAGGGGCTGTCGTTGTCGCCGGGGGCGGCCCAGCAGCTGCTGCGCCACGACTGGCCCGGCAACGTCCGCGAACTCGAGAACGCGGTCGAACGCGCGACCGTGCTCGCCACCCGCGACCGCCTCGAGGTGGAGGATCTGCCCGACGAGATCCGGGCGATGGCCGAACGGTCCGGCGGGGCCAGCCCGTGCACGCTGGCCGAAGTGGAGCGCAAACACATCCAGGCGGTGCTCGCCGCCTCCGCTGGCAATCGCGCCAAGGCCGCCGCCACGCTCGGCATCGGCACGGCGACGCTCTATCGCAAGCTGAAGACCTACGGCGGCGAGTAGGCGCGGCGGCCACCGGCAGTACCGATAGGCACGCCCATGGACATGTCGTATCTGGATGCCCGCGTGCCGCGCCGTCTCGACGGCTGGCACAGCCCCGTGCTGTCGATGCCGATGCCGATCGTCACCTACGGCGATCGCGGCCGGCCGCTGCTGCTGTTCCCGACCGCCGCCGCCGACTACCTCGAGAACGAGCGCTTCTTCCTGGTGAAGGCGATCGAGCCGGCGATTCTGGCCGGCCAGGTGCGGGTGTTCTCGATCGACAGCATCAACCGGCACGCCTGGATGGACCCCGACATCCCGGTCGCCGAACAGGCCCGCCGCCAGGCGCTCTATGCGCGCTACATCGAAGAGGAAGCCGTCCCCTACATCCGCCGCGCCGTCGGCGACGCCACGGCGCGGATCGCCACGGCCGGGGCCAGCTTCGGCGCCTTCCACGCCGCCAACAGCCTGTGCCGGCGGCCGGATCTGTTCGACGGCCTGATCGGGATGAGCGGCTTCTACGACCTCGAGGGCGGCTACCTCAAGGGCTACACCGACGACAACGTCTACTTCAACAACCCGGCGTGGTACGTCCGCAATCTCGACGGCGATCCGCTGCGCCTGCTGCGCACGGCCGGCGCGATCGTGCTGGTGAGCGGCCGCGGCGCCTACGAGGCGCCGCACGCCTCACAGGCGTTCTCGGACCTGCTCACCGCCAAGGGCATCCCGCACGTGATGGACTTCTGGGGCGCCGACGTCAACCACGACTGGCCGTGGTGGCGGCGGATGCTGCCGCACTACCTGCCGCGGGTTTACTGAACCGCCGCCAGACCCTCGGTCAGCTCGATGTAGGTGCCCCACGGATCGGTGAGGAACGCGATCGCGATGCCGAGCGCCGGCACTTTGGTGTACGGCCGGTCGAACTTCACGCCCTTGGCCTCGAGGTCCTTCACCAGCTGCTCCAGGTTGCGGACCTCGAAGCCGATGTGATCGAGGGCGCGGCCCTTGGTCGGCACCACCGTGGCGCCGGCGGCGCCGCCGAAGGTGAGGTTCACGCCGGGCAGGTCGCCGGCTTCGAACGTGCCGCGCATGCCCGGCTTGGCGCCGAACATCTGCACGTACCACGCCTTCATCGCCGCGACGTCGGGCGCGGCCCAGTGGATGTGGTGCATCACCATCGACGGCACGGCGGTGTTCTCGATCAGCTCGACCTTGGTCTCGTCGGGCCCCATGACGTAGGCCAGCCGGCCGCCGGCCGCGTTGGTCGCGATGTCGTCGGCGATCTTGGCCGTCGCCGGCGACTCGGCGGCGGTCGCCATCTGGAACCCGGCGGCCTTCAGCTTGTCGACCGCCGCGCGCAGGTTCGGTACCTCGAAGCCGACGTGGTTCACCACCGTGCCCTTGGTGCCCCCGGTCGGCTTCTGCTCGGTGAAGAAGACCAGCACGTTGCGGAACTTGATCCGCTCGGGCTTCGAGGTGCCGATGATGACCGGCGTGCCACCGAGGCCGTCGACCCAGAACTTGCGGTGCGCCGCCAGGTCCGAGACGTTGATGTGGTGATGCCCGTAGGCGATCGGCCCGTCCTTGGCAGCGACCAGCTGCGCGGACGCGGCGGCCGGCACGAGCAGAAGCGACGACACGACGGCGGCGATGAAGGTGCGCATGGCCGCCTACGATACACCGGGTGCACCGATTCTGCGGCTGCCGCGCCGCTGTTCGCTGGCCGTCACGACGGCGTCACCAGGCGGCGCTACGCTCGCCGGCGTGACGCACGACGCGCGACGCCGGGATTGCCTGCGCTGGTGTGGGCTGGCCGCCCTGGCCGCAACCACGCCGACGCTGGCCGGGTGCAGCGGTGGCTCGAACGCGCCAACGGCCCCGTCGGCCGGCGCGCCGCCAGCCCCGGCGCCGACGGGCCCGGAGCCGCCGGTGACGCCCACGCCTCCGCCGCCGTCAGGTTCCGTGCTGACGCTGCCCTTCGTGGACGCCACGCCGGTTCCCGGCGGCTTCACCGTGGCGGTGGCCACGGGATCGCCGCTGGCCGAGTTGTGGGGCGCCGCCCGCACCTTGGCGCCGCACGACGGCATCACCCGCTATGTGCTGCTGATGCGGACTGGCGCCGCGGCCATCACCGCGTTGCAGGGCACCTGCACCCACGAAGGATGCATCGTGTCCGGGCTCGATCGGCCGATCTTCGTCTGCCCGTGCCACGGATCGCGCTACGACCACAGCGGCGCCGTCGTCCAGGGACCGGCGCCAGCCGCGCTGCCGCGGCTGGCCACCGAGTTCACTGGCGGCGTGCTGACCGTCCGCTTCTGACGGTCAGCCGCGACGAATTTGGACCACTGCCGGCAGCGGCGCGCCGTGGCTGCGGTGCGGCCAGTTGCTGCCCTTCGGCGCGACGGTGTTGCTGAGCCGCGTGCCGTTGGTCTCGCCGGGGTGCTGAATCGCCAAGAACAGCGTGCTTTCGTCGGGCGTCCACGCCGGTCCGGTGAGTTCGCATTCGCACGGGCCCGACGCAAACTGAAATGCCGTGCCGGCGTGCTGGCCAGCGGTCGGAATGAAGAACAGGCCGTTGTTCTTGAAGGCGGTGTAGTTGGCGTTGCCGCCGTTGAGGTTGGCCGACGAGATGTCGGTGACCACCCACATGTTGGCGGCTTTGTCGAACGACAGGTTGTCTGGCGCCGCGAACACCTGGCCGGCGCGCGACGCGTCGTTCGGGCCGCCGGCCTTCCACCGCTGCCACGTGAACGTGGCGCCGGCGCCATCGGCGCTCGACTCGACGATGCGCACCAGCTCGCCGTAGATGTTGGTGAACAGGCTGTTCTGCGCGGTGGCAGCGGCGGTGAAGGCGATGAAGACGCTCTTGTCCACCGGGTGCACCTCGACGTCCTCGGGCCGCCCGGTCGGAGTGGCGCCGACGAGGTTGCTGGCGCGGTAGGCGTCGATCAGGATGTTGCCCTGCGAGCCGCCGTAGACCGCGCCGAGCGTGGTCGCGCCGGTCGGGACCGTGGGCATCTGGGCGCCGGGGTAGGGATTCAGTGCCGTGCCGGGCGCCAGTTCGATCCACTGGCCGGTGCCGTCGGCGTTGAAGCGCGCCGAGAACAGCCGGCCGCTGGCGAACAGCTGCTTGTTGGCGCCGCTGCCGGGAATGTAGCGCCCCGCGGAGATGAACTTGTAGACGTGGCCGTTGGTGCGGTCGTCGCCCAGATAGGCGATGACCGGCTCGGAGGGCGCGGTGCGAATCGACACGTTCTCGTGGCGGAAGCGGCCGAGCCAGGTGTGTTTCACCGGGATCGCGTTCGGGTCGTGCGGATCGATCTCGACGACCCAGCCGAAGTGCGTGCCGTTCTTGTTGAACACGCCGCCGACGGTGCCCTGGCCGTCGGTGACGAGGTTCTCGGGCACGTAGTCCTGGTAGTTCTCCTCGCAGGTCAGCACCGTGTCCCACGGCGTGTGGCAGCCCGAACAGTTGCCCAGCGTGCCGCCGACGTTCGAGACGCCCTGCAGCGCCGGCCCCGACGCGATCATCAAGGTGTCGGCGGTGATGCGGCGGTTGAGCGGGCTGTTCTGGCGCACGTAGTAGTTGCCGCCCGACGACAGGAACAGATCGACGACGCTGACGCCGACGTCGAACTTCATGTCGGCCACGTTCGGCACGCCGCCGACCGCCGCGGTGAAGGCCTGGCCGTAGTTGTCGGTCGTCGTGCCGACGTACTCGTGGTTGACGACCAGCAGCCCCTCGGTGCCGGCGGCGTTGCGCGGGATGAAGGCGGTGAAGTCGGCGTTGAAGCCGAACCGCTCGCCCGATGACGTGAAACGGTCGCCGTAGGCGAGCAGGGTGAGATAGCGGAAGCCGCTGGGGAGGATCAGGTCGTCGCGGTCGGTCGGAGCGATCGGGCCGAAGCTCAGGAAGCTCGCGGCGTCGGCCGAGGTGGCGGCAGCGGCGGAGAACGGCATCAGGCCCTCGGCGTGGGCAATCGGACCGAGCGGATCGGTGGCGCTGGCGGCGGCGCCGGCCATACCGGCACCCAGGTACTTCAGAAACGCGCGTCGTTCGGCATTCGTGCTCATCGTCGGGTCCTCGCTTCCGCCCGAAGCCTACGAACCCGAGATGACGGCGCGGCAACCGCGGCGCGTCGAAGAGGCAAACTGTGCGTGACGACGCTTGCGCCGGCCGGCGTCGCAGCGCACACTGCCCGCATGACCCACCGTCGGGCGGCGGCGTTGACGTTGATACTGATGCTGAGCCAGGGAGAGGCGGCGGCCGTGACCCAGGAAGCTCGTCCTGTCCCGACCGAGGCGACACCGCCCGCGGTCCCGCTGCCGCCCGCGCTCGACCGCGTGCTGCGCGACTACGAGGCGGCGTGGCGCGACGGCGACGGCGCCCGCCTGGCGTCGCTCTTCACCGACGACGGCTTCGCGGTGCAAAGCGGCAGCCCGCTGGCGCGCGGTCGGACGGCCATCGCCGGCAACATCAAGGGGCCGGGCGGCGCGCTGCAGCTCACCGCCTACGCCTACTCGGTATCCGGCACCGTCGGCTACATCGTCGGCGGCTATCGCTATCCGCAGACGGGTGGTCCGGGCGGACGCTTCGTCCTGGCGTTGCAGCTCGGGACGGATGGCCGGTGGCTCATCGCCGCCGATCTCGACAACAGCGGCCCGCGCCGTTGACTGCTGCGTCTCGACTCAGGGCGCAGTGCCGAGCCGGCACGCTGGCGACCCGTGCCGAGCGCCGACGTCCCTGGCCAGCCAGGCGCTCGCCACCCCGGTCAGAACCAGAACTTCGCGGCTAACTGCACGACACGCGGATCGAGCGCCGTCGTGATCGTCCCGAAACTGGCCGGCCCGAGCTGCGCCGCAGGTGCGCCGAAGTTGTCGGTGTTCAGCAGGTTGAACACCTCCACGCGAAGCTCGATCGCGCGCTCGCCGCCGAAGCCGACGCGGCGCATCAGCGCGAGGTCGACGTCCTGGTAGGTCGGTCCCCGCACAGGATTGCGTGACGCAGACCCGATGGTGAACTGATTGGCCGCGGCGAAGGCGGCGGTGTTGAACCAGCGAGCAGGCGTCCGCTCGCTGGGCGGCAAGGTCGGATCGCCGACGAGATTCGGCCGCTGGGTCGTGAAGCCGGCGTAGCCGAGCGAGTTCGCCTGTGTCACCGCAACCGGCACGCCGGACTGCATGGTCATGAAGCCCGCCAGGCTCCAATCGTTGACCAATGCGCCGACCAGGCCAGTGGGGTGCTTGGCCCGGCCCTCACCCAGCGGCAGGTCCCACACGACCGAGGCGGCGAAGTAGTGGGGAATGTCTCCGGTCGAGTAGTCGCGGTCGCGCTCCAGATTGCCGCTGTCAGCGACGGCGGCGTTGGTCAGCGGCCCGGTGAGAATCGAGGCGTCGAACACCGACGAGGCGATGTCGGTCAGCTTCGACCGGGTGTAGGCGGCCGAATAGGTCAAGCCGCGTGACAGGCGCTGACGAATGCTGACCGCGAGACCCTGGTAGTTGGTCGTCCCGACATTGTTCCGGTAGAAGCTGACCGCGGTGTAGTCCGGATGGGGTTTCAGGAGCTGCGCCCTCGTGATCGTCGGGTCGCCGATCGAGGACGAGCGAGGCACGATCCCGAAGTACGGGTTGGGCACTCTCTCGAGGAGCGTCGCCCCGAGTCTCAGTTGCTCCTCGGTCAGCTGATTGATATTGCTGTCCGGGATCCCGATGTTCGTGATCTTCGATCCGAGGTAGGAGACTTCGACGGCCGTGTTCGTCGTCAGCTCGCGCTGGACCGACACGTTCCATTGCTGCGCGTAGCCCGACCCGAGGTTCCCGTCGACGGTGAACACGCCTTGTCCGAGTCCGGCATTCGGGGTCGCCCCGACCGGAGTGACGGTCGGGCCGTTCCTCAGCACGAATGCTGGCGCGATGTTGTCGAGCGTGCGCTGCGACACGGTCTGCAGGAAGGGGAAGTTCGGCGTCGTGAATGGCGTCGTGATCCCCGCCATCTCGATCCAGATCCTTCCGTATCCGGCGCTGAGGACGGTCTTGTCCGTCAGACGGTAGACGGCACCCAGGCGTGGACCGAAGTTGTCCTTCTCGAGCGGCCGGACCGGCTCGTCACCGGGATACTCGAGCTGCCGTGTCTGCAGATTGAAAACCGCGGTCTGACCGTTGATCTCCGTGGATGGGAAATTGAGCGTGTAGCGCAGCCCGGCATTGATGGTGATGCGGTCGGACACCTTCCAGTCGTCCTGGAGGAAGTACTCCTGAATGCGGGCGCGCTCCTGGATCTCGGTCTGCTGGAGGTCGATGGCGAAGGTCTGCACCTGTCCGAGCAGGAAGCTCGCAAACGAGTTCCCGGTGTTGGCGACCCCTGGTCGATCGCTGCCGACGGTGCTGAAGACGAACTGTCCCGTCGGCCAGGGCGGCTGAACCACGTTGAGCCGCGCCCAGCGCCAGTCGAGCCCCATCTTGACCGTGTGACGGCCCTTCAGCCAGGTGAGCGAATCGGCAATCTGCGTGACGCTGGTGCTGAAGTCCGAGGCCGTGTTGCTCGGCGACCCGATCTGCTGGTAGCCGTTCGGCGCGAAGGTCGGCATGGTGGTGGCGAACTGCGCATTCGACGGGATGCCGGGAAGGCTGAGCAGCGCCCCGGCCGCCGATGGCAGCGCTACCGCACTCCGCTCGACGGCTCGCCGTGTGTCGCCGATGCGCAGCTCATTCAACAGGTTGGGAGAGAAGGTGTGCTGATAGTTCGACGCAAACGCCCACGACCTCGTGTCCTGCGGGCCGACCGCCACGCTGCCGGCCAGGATGGTCCCACTGCCGTCCGGGAAGGCCGTCACCGGTTCGGCGTGGCCGCGGAAGTGCGTCAACCGTGCGAACAGCTGGTCCCGGCCGCCGGCGAACGTGTGGTCGATCCGCACGTCGCCCTGATCCTGATCGTCGATCTCGTTGGCCGTCCGGGTGTAGTTGTTCGCGGTAGCGGTATTCGTCGGCAGCGGGAAGCGCTCGAGGAGGGCCAGCGCCACCGGATCCATGACGCTTCTCGGAATCGTGTTGTTCGGGAACTGCTGACGCGTCGTACCCACCGTCGTCGTCGGATCGTAGATGTTCTGCCGGAAGACACCTGAACGTTCGGCCAGCGTCGGCACGTTCGACGTCACCGTGCGGCCGATGCTCTGGCGCTGCCCCTGATAGTCGGCGAAGAAGAACGTCCGGTTCTTCACGACCGGGCCGCCGAACATGCCGCCGTACTGATTCCGCCGGTAGTCCGGTTTCACCGGATGGCTCTTCTGGAAGTAGTTCCTGGCGTTCAGGCTCTCGTTGCGAAAGAACTCGAACGCGTTGCCGTGGAAGGCGTTGGTGCCTGATTTGGTCGTGAGGTTCACCACGCCGCCGTTGAACCGCCCGAATTCGGCCGGCGGGCTGTTGCCCTCGATCTTGAACTCTTGAATGGCGTCGATGATCGGGTAGTAGGCGAGCTGCCCCGGCTCGGGCTGCAGCACGGAGATGCCGTCGAAGAGGTACTCGTTGGTTCGCGGTCTGCCGCCGTTGATGCGAGGCAGGACGGAGTTCGGCGGAAGGGCGACGCCGGGCGCGATGGCGGCGAGCATGATGAACAGGCGGCCGTTCAACGGCAGCCGCACGACCTGCTCGTGCTCGACGACCGTCCCGAGGCTCGCGGTCTCCTGTCGCACGATGGGCGCGTCGCCGACCACCGTCACTTGTTCCTGAACACCGCCAACCGCGAGATCGAAATCGATCCGCGCCTTCTCACCGGTCGCCAGACGAACGCCCTCGCGACGCACCGGCTTGAACCCCGACAGCGCGGTATCGAGGCGGTACTCGCCTGGTGCCAGGCTCGCGACCGTGTACAGGCCGTCGTCCGTCGAGACAACTACTCGCTGCAGATTCGTCCGTGTCTCGGTGACGGTGATCGTCGCGCCCGGTACGGCGGACCCCGCCTGATCCTGGACGAGGCCAGTGATCTGGCCGGCGGCGGTCTGCGCCCCGGGCGGCGTCGCCGCGGCGCCAAAGACACCAGCGACCGTCAGCCAGACTGACAGCGATACCCCTCGAGTCGTTCGCCCCACCCGCCCCACTCTCACTCCGGACATCCAGCCTCCGCCGTTAGCGCGCCTGAACTCTAGATCGTTCAGAGCCGAGACTCAAATCGACTCGAATCGAGTCAAAGCGCTCAAATACTGGCGGGAGGAGGGTGCCGGTAAGCGCCGGGCCGGCCACCGATTCGCGAACCGCGGGGCGCGCAGCAACGGCTCGTCGGTGAGCGACTCGCCGTCCCGCAGCACGGGATCACGAGTGCGCCGTTCGTCAGGCGGGCGACCGCCTGCGGCAGGTCTATACTCGCGCCCATGGTCATCCACGAGCTGGGCGCCGCCGAGTGCGAGCAGTTGCTTGGGACGACGACCATCGGCTGGCTCGGGTGCGCCCGTGACAATCAGCCCTACATCGTCCCGATCTCGATCTACTTCGATCCGCACGCACGATGTCTCTACAGCTTCGCTACGGTGGGTCAGAAGATCGACTGGATGCGTGGCAATCCCCGCGTCTGCGTGGCGGTCGACGAGGTCGCCGACCCCTTCAACTGGACGACCGTGCTGGTCACCGGCCGCTACGAAGAGCTGGTCGAAACCGGAGTCGATGGCGGGCCCAGCGCGCGCGCGCTCGAGCTGTTCCAACGGAACCCGGATTTTTGGCTGCCTGGCGCCGGCCGGCTGGCGTTCGGCGACGACCGCGACACCCCGGTCGTCTATCGAATCACCATCGACCAGCTCACCGGCCGCCGAGCCGCTCGACGCCAGCCCTAGGGGTGGCGTCACTGTCCACGCCACGGTGGCGCAGGTCTTGATAGGTGGACTCGACAATCGCCCGCAGCGCGCGAGAACCGGCCCGTTTCGACGGCGTGCTCGTGGCCGAGGCGGGAAGACCGTGCGAATTTCCCACCCGACAGGGAAAAGTTACCGCACGACGTGAAGGACGAGGGACCGATGACACAGCGATCGAACGTTCTGGGCCTGGCCGTGGTCATGCTCCTCGGGTCGGTGCCGGCCGCTTGGGCGAACACGAGCCAGGCCGCGGCACCCGGTGGGATTCCGGACCGCGGCGCTACGGTGTACGGCGCGCAGAAGTGCGCGATGTGCCACGCGCTCGACGGCCGCGGCATGGCCAAGGGGCCGCTCGACGGCGTCGGCAGCAAGCTGTCGGCCGACGAGATCCGCCAATGGATCGTCACTCCGGCCGAGATGACCGCCAAGGCCAACGCCACCCGTAAGCCGGCGATGCGGGCCTACCCGAATCTCCCCAAAGAGGATCTCGACGCGCTGGTGGCGTTCCTCCACGCCAAGAAGAAGACGCCGTAGCCGACGCGCATGCGTATCGATCTGCCCTCCGCGACGCGCAACCCGACCAGCCTGGTCGGGGTGGCCGTGGCCACGTCGATGGCCGTGGCGTTCCTGGTACTGGTGGCGCTGGACATGGCCGGCCAGCTGCGCAATCCCTACCTGGGTCTGCTGCTCTTCGTCGCGCTGCCGGCGATGTTCCTGATCGGCCTGCTGCTGATACCGATTGGCGCCTGGCAACGGCGGCGGCGGCTGGCGCTGGGCCGCGCAGTGGAGGACTGGCCGGTCGTCGATCTGCGGCTGCCGCGCACCCGCCTGGTGATCGTCGCGGTGTCGGCGCTGACCGTGGTCAACGTCCTCATCTTCTCGCTGGCGGCGTACGGCGCCGTGCACCACATGGAATCGGCGACGTTCTGCGGCACCACCTGTCATACGACGATGGAGCCGGAATACGCCGCCTACCAAGTCAGCCCCCACGCCCAGGTGGCGTGCGTGTCGTGCCATGTCGGGCCCGGCGCCGGCGCTCTCGTGGAATCGAAGGTGGCCGGCCTACGACAGCTGTGGCAGCTGGCCAGCGACAATGTGACGACGCCAGTGCCGGCCCCGGTTCGTTCGATGCGGCCAGCGCGCGACACCTGCACCAATTGCCACTGGGCGGAGAAATCCCACGGCGACAAGCTGCGCCAGGTGCGCGAGTACGCCGACGACGAAACCAGCACCGAGACCGTGACGACGCTGCAGCTGCACGTCGGCGGCGGCCGCGCCGAGCTCGGCGCCGGCGGCGGCATCCACTGGCACATGAACATCGACAACCGGGTCGAGTTCATCGCCACCGACCCGCAGCGCCAGACCATTCCGTGGGTCAAGTTCACGGACCGGAGCGGCCGGGTCAAGGAGTACGCCGTGCCCGGCACGACCGCCGAACAGCTCGCCGCGGGCGAGTACCGGGTGATGGACTGCATGGACTGCCACAACCGTCCGGCGCACACCTTCGACCCCAGTCCAGAGCGCGCGGTCGACACCGCCATCGCGCTCGGACAGATTCCCCGCGACCTGTCCTTCGCCAGGCGCGAAGCGGTGGCCGCGTTGCAGAGCTCGTTCGAATCGCGCACGGCGGCCATGACCGGTATCGAGAGCGCACTGCGCAAGTCGTATCCCGGCGACGCCAGCACGACGTCGGCGAGCCTGACCCGCATGATCGCCGGCGTCCAGTCCGTCTATGCGCGCAACGTGTTCCCGGCCATGAAGGTCGCCTGGGGAACCTACCCGAACAACATCGGGCACGTCGCCGTCCCCGGCTGCTTCCGCTGTCACGACGACAACCACAAGGCGCCTGACGGCACGGCCATCCAGCAGGACTGCCAGGCGTGTCACGACATCCAGTAGGCGCCGAACGCACGTAGAATGGCCCGGTGTCGAACCACGTCCTTGGCCGGTTGACCACCGGGTGGGCGGTCGTTGCGGTGCTTGCCGTGCTCGCCGTCGCGCCGGCCGGCGCGCAGAACCGCACGCTGGTCGTCGGCTCGAGCGCCACCTATCCGCCCTTCGCCTACGAGACCCCGGCGAAGCAGATCGTCGGCTTCGACGTCGACGTGATCCAGGCGGTGGCGGCCAGGGCCGGGCTCACCGTCCGCGTCGTCAACACCCCGTTCACCGGCGTCTTCGCCGCGCTGAACAACGGCGACCTCGACCTCATCATCTCGGGCGTCACCATCACCGACCGGCGGCGCCAGTCCTACGACTTCACCGCGCCGTACTTCGAGGCGCGGCAGCTCATCGCGGTGCCGGCGTCGAGTCCGGTGCGGGGGCTGCAGGATCTGACCGGCAGGAAGATCGGCGTCGTCACCGGCAGCACCGCCGACGACGTGGCGTCGCGCACCTTTGGCAAGACCAGCCCGAACATCCGCCGTTTCGACACGACCCCGCTCATCATCGCGGAGCTGGTCGCCGGCGGCGTGGATGCGGCGATCGGCGACAACGGCGTCATCGCCTACCGGGTGCAGGAACACAAGAGCCTGAAGACGGTGAGCGATCCGGCTTTCCCGAAGGAGTACTTCGGCATCGTGGTGAAGCAGGGCAACCTGGCGCTGCGCGATCGTCTCGACACGGCGCTCGCCGCGATCGTCGCCGACGGCAGCTACGCCCGCATCTACCGCACCTGGTTCAAGACCGACCCGCCCGTGCTGCCCACGCCGTAGGCGGCTGCGCCGATGGAGCCCGTCCTGTGGTGCGGCTGGTTCCGCGCCGACATCATCGCGGAGTACGCCGAGCTGTTCTGGCAGGGCCTGCGGATGACCGTGGGGATCACGGCGATCGGCATCGTCCAGGGGTCGTTGCTCGGGTTGCTGGTCGGGATGGCCCGGCTCGCCGACGCGCGCCACGCCCCGGCCCGCCAGGTATGCCGCTACCTGCTGCGCTGGCCGGCCACGATCTACGTCAGCTTCTTCCGCGGCACGCCGCTGTTCGTGCAGATCATGCTGATCCACTTCGCCGTGGTGCCGCTGCTGGTGAATCCCAACGATGGCCTGCTGCTGTCGGGCGACGCCGCCCGCGACCTGCGGCAGGAGTACGGCGCGCTGCTCTCGGGGGTGCTGGCGCTCACGCTCAACTCCGGTGCCTACATCTCGGAGGTGTTTCGCGCCGGCATCCAGTCGATCGACCGCGGTCAGGTCGAGGCCGCCCGGTCGCTCGGCCTGTCGTACCGGCGGACGATGTACCACGTGGTGCTGCCGCAGGCGTTCCGCCGCATGCTGCCGCCGCTCGGCAACAACGCCATCGCGCTGCTGAAGGACTCGTCGCTGGTGTCGGCGATCGGCCTGTCGGAACTGGCCTATGCCGCGCGCACCGTGGCCGGCGCCTATTCGCGCTACTGGGAGCCGTACCTGACGATCGCGGTGATGTACTGGCTGTTGACGCTGGCCCTCACCCTGGTGGTGCGGCGCCTCGAGGAACGGTATGGGCGAGGCGATACGCGTTGAGGCGCTGACCAAGCGCTTCGGCCGCCTCGAGGTGCTGCGCGGCATCGACTGCGCCGTGCAGGACTCGGAGGTGGTGTGCGTGATCGGGCCGTCGGGCTCGGGCAAGAGCACGCTGCTGCGCTGCCTGAACGGCCTCGAGGAGGCGTCGAGTGGCCGCGTCGTCGTGCACGGCGTGGCGGTGCACGACCCGGGCACCGATCTGGATGCGCTGCGCACCGAGATCGGCATGGTCTTCCAGCGCTTCAATCTGTTCCCGCACAAGACGGTGCTCCAGAACCTCACGCTCGCGCCGTCGAAGGTGCGCGGGCTCTCCGCGGCCGAGGCGCGCGACCGCGCCGAGGCGCTCCTGGCCAAGGTCGGCGTGCTCGACAAGCGCGACGCCTGGCCGAATCAGCTGTCCGGCGGTCAGCAGCAGCGGGTGGCGATCGCCCGGGCGCTGGCGATGCAGCCGCGGATCATGCTGTTCGACGAGCCGACCTCGTCGCTCGACCCCGAGATGGTCGGCGAGGTGCTGGCGGTGATGCGGACGCTGGCCGACGAGGGGATGACGATGGTGGTCGTCACCCATGAGATGGGCTTCGCCCGCCAGGTGGCCGGCCGCGTTATCTTCATGGACGAGGGGCAGCTGGTCGAAGACGAGCCGCCTGGGGATCTCTTCGACCGGCCGCGCGAAGAGCGCACGCGGCGGTTCCTGAGCAAAGTGCTGTCGGTCTGAGCACTGGCGCTATAATCTGCCGGCTTCGCTCGTCGCTCATCGCTGCCGTTAGACGCTGATGGCCCTTGCGCCGCTCACACGACTCGGCCCGTACGAAGTGATCGGACCCCTCGGCGCGGGGGGTATGGGCGAGGTCTACCGCGCCCGCGATACCCGCCTCGACCGCAGCGTGGCGATCAAGGTGCTGTCCGCCGAGCTTACGGCCGACGTCGAGATGCGCGCCCGCTTCGCGCGCGAGGCCAGGGCGGTGGCGGCGCTCGAGCACCCGCACATCTGCGGGGTCTACGACGTCGGCGACGCCGAAGGCGTGTACTTCCTGGTGATGCCGCTACTCGACGGGCAAACCCTGGCGGCCCAGGTGGAGAAGGGCCCGCTGCCGATCGCGCAGGTGCTGACGATCGCGGCGCAGCTTACCGACGCGCTCGACAAGGCGCATCGCCGCGGCATCGTGCACCGCGACATCAAGCCGGCGAACATCATGCTCACCAAGGCCGGCGCGACGCTGCTCGATTTCGGGCTAGCCAAGCTGAAGGGGCCGGCCGCGCCGCTCGCGATGTCGGAGCTGGGCCAGGCGGCCACGTCGGTGACCGGCACGGCGCACGGGATGCTCCTGGGCACAGTGCCATACATGGCGCCGGAGCAGGTCGAGGGCCGCGAGGCGGACGCCCGCAGCGATTTGTGGGCGCTCGGTGTCGTGATCTACGAAATGGCTTCGGGGGCGCGGCCGTTCACTGGAGCCTCGCCGGCGAGCGTCATCGGCGCGATTCTCAAGGACACGCCGGCGCCGCTGTCGACACGTCAACCGCTCGCTCCGGTGCTGCTCGATCGCATCGTCGGGCGATGCCTGGAAAAGGACCCCGATGCCCGGTGGCAGTCGGCCGCCGACCTCCATCACGTGCTCACCTGGACGGCGGGCGGCGTCTCGGGCGCCGATGTGTCGAGGCCGGTTACGTCTGCACGGCGCGTCTGGCCCATGCTGGCGACCGCCGCCGCGGCGGCGGCCCTCGCCTTCGGGACCGCTGCCTGGCGGGCGGAGCCGCCGAGGCCGGCGCGGGACGTGCGGTTTCTGGTGTATCCGGAGGTTGGCAGCCAGCTGGTTTCGCCCCCGGCCTCGGTGCTCACCCCGCAGTTCGCGTTGTCGCACGACGGCAGCCAACTGGCCTACGTGGCTACCGGAGACGGACGCCCGATGCTCTGGGTGCGGCCCCTGGCCGCGTCTCGGGCCCGGGCGCTGCCGGGCACTGAAGGCGCGACCTATCCGCTGTGGTCGCCCGACGGGCGCACCATCGGGTTCTTCTCGCAGGGTCGATTCAAGACCGTGCGTACCGATGGCGGGACCCCGATCGTCGTCACGGCCGCCTCGTTCGACCCACGTGGCGGCTCCTGGGCGCCCGACGGCACCGTGTTGACGAACCTGTCCGCGTTGACCGGCCTGGCGCGCGTCAGTGCCAACGGCACCACCGATCTCGCCGTGCCGCTGAATGCCGCGGCCGGGGAGTCGTCGTTGCGCTTTCCGTTCTTCCTGCCCGACAGCCGCCACTTCGTGGCCGTGGTCCGCAGCCCCGACGAGGACCGTCGAGGCGTGGTGCTCGGGGAGTTGGGCAATCCGTCGCGAACGAAACTGGTGAGCAGCGACTGGGGTGCCGCCGTCGTCGACGACCACCTGCTGTACCTGCGCGGCAGCACCTTGATGGCGCAGCCCCTCGACCTGTCGGCAGCGACGTTGCGGGGTGATCCGCAGCCGTTGCTGGACCGCGTCGGCGGGTCGACGGGCGGATTCCCGGGATTCTCGGTCAGCTACGATGGAACTCTGGCCTACGCCGAGCCATGGCCGACACACGGCGAGCTCTTCTGGTTCGACCGTAGCGGGCGACAGGTTGGCGCCAGGGTGGCGCCGTTGGCCGATTACCTCGACTTCACCGTGTCTCCTGACGGCGGTCGGCTGGCGCTGAGCCGCATCGACCCGCAAGCCAACACCGCCGATGTCTGGATCCTGGACCTGGCGCGTGGCGTCGAGGCCCGGCTCACGTCCGACCGCTTCAACGACGCCGGCGTGATGTGGGCGCCGGACGGTGCGCGGGTCTACTTCCGATCGAACCGGCGTGGGGTGAACAACCTGTACGTCAAACCCGCCAACGGCAGCCGCGCCGAGGAAATGATCTTCGGGGAGACTGGTGACGACAGATCGAGCATCATCGCGTCGTCGCTGAGCGCCGACGGGTCACGCGTGCTGTACATGACGACCGGGTTGCGGACGTCGTACGACATCATGGACTTGGCGTTGTCGCCGCTGGCCGCCGAGCCGCTGCTCAGCGGCGAGTTCAACGAGGCCCAGCCAGTACTCTCGCCCGACGGCCGGTGGGTGGCCTTCACCTCGGACGAGACCGGCGCGCAACAGGTATTCATTCAGTCGTACCCGGGCGGCGAACAGCGCCAGCAGGTGTCGTCGCGCGGCGGCACCGAGCCGCAATGGCGGAGCGATGGACGGGAGATCTTTTTTCTGAGCGACAACCGCACCATGACGGCCGCGCCGGTATCGTCCGCGGGTGTCCCCGGGGCGCCGCGACCGCTGTTTCAGACCCGGGTACCCGCGACGGGGAACGCCTATCGGCGGTCGTACGAGGTGTCACCGGACGGCCAGCGGTTTCTCGTGAACACCATGCCCGCCGACGCGGAGCAGCCGGCGATTCACGTGGTCCTCGACTGGCGCGCGCTGCTCAGCACTCGGCGATGAGCGGCCTGCCTTGGCCGAGTGGCGTGGAGCGACGGTCAGGTCCGCAGCGGATGCAGCGCGATCGGCAGCACCTGTGCGAACTGCGTGAAATCGTCGTCGGTGGTGAAAATCGGCAGCTGATGCCGGTCGGCCACCGCACACAGCAGGAAGTCGGAGTTCGACCCCTGGACACCTTTCGCGCGGCACAGATTGAAGCACTCGGCGGCGCGCTCGAAATCCGTGACGCCGAGGGGCTCGTCGGGAAACGCCTGGAGGTGATCGCGCAGGCGCGCGAAGTCCGCCTGGTTGCGAATGCCGCTGAGCAGCTCCTGACGCACCGGGCCGAGGAGTGCCGCCCGCCCGCTCGCCACCAGCCGGCGAAGCTCGTCGACGGCCGCATGCGCCGGGGCGCGCCGTCGCAGCGCCAGCGACCAGACGGAGGTGTCGACCAGGACCTTCATCGCCGCCGTCGCTGCTTCTTGTAGTCGTACTTCGGGTCGTAGTCGATGGTGCCGAACAGGTCGACGACGCGGGCCTGCTTGCGCCGGCCGATGTACTCCTGCAGCGCCTCGGTCACGGTATCCTTCTTCGTGGCCTTTCCCCCGATCCGCAGGGCTTCTTCCAGCAGGGCATCGTCGAGCGCCAGGTTCGTCGCCATGCACACACACTACCACACACGCGAATGTGTAGTTCTCGGCGGCGCGCTCGCTCTGGCGCTGCTGGCCGGTGGCTGCGGCGGCCCCACGGCGCCGCCCGCGCCGCCGCCGGCGACGACCGTGCCGGTGTCGGTCGGCACGCCGGTGGCGTCGACGGCCGATGCCGAAGTGACCGCCACGGTCGATCAGGTGTTCAGCGCCGCCACCCATCCCGGACTGACCTGGGGAGCGATTCCCGATGTCGCGGCAGCGTTGAAGCCGCACTACGACGCCGAGGCGGACCGGCTCCTGTGGTTCGACGGCGACCGTCCCGGCCAGCTCCTCGAGTCCACACTGGCCACGCTCGCCGCCGCCGCCGACCACGGCCTGGCGGCCAGTGACTACGACGCGGCGCCGCTCGCCGAGCAGTGGAAGACGCTGAAGAGTGCCGGCGGATCGGGTCCCGAGCGGGCGCTCTTCGACCTCGGACTCAGCGTCGGCGCGGCGCGGATGCTGAAGGCCGTGCACGTCGGCCGCGTCGATCCGGCGACGATGCTGTGGGGCTACGACATCACCGCCAAGCAGCTCGACTTGGCACAGGCGGTTGCCGGCGCGCGTCAGGGGCGGGGCCTGGCCGACGCCCTCGAGGCGCTGCAGCCGCCCTTCCCGCACTACCGGCGGGCACGACGGATGGCTGCCATCTATCGCGACCTGGCCAGGGCCGGCGAGCCCGTGGCGGTGCCCGACCTGACGCGCGGCATCCGCAAGATCGAGCCCGGGTCGCCATGGGCCGGCGTGCCGCAACTGGCGGCGCGGCTGCGCCGGTTCGGCGACCTGGCCGCCGATGCCGGCCTGTCGGAAGCCGACCCGCAGGTCTATGCCGGCGCCGTGGTCGAAGGCGTGAAGCGCTTCCAACGCCGCCACGGCCTCGAGACCGATGGCGTCATCGGCCCCGGCACCATCCGCATGCTCAACGTGTCGTTGGCCGATCGGATCCGTCAGATCGAGCTGTCGATGGAACGGATGCGCTGGCTGCCGAGGTTGAGCGACCGGCCCAACGTGTTCGTCAACGTCGCCTTGTTCCGCATGTGGGCCACCGACCCGGCCACCGGCGAAGAGCCGCTGCGGATGAACGTCGTGGTCGGCGATTCACTCGACCACCGCACGCCGATCTTCGTCGAGCAGATGGAGTACGTGATCTTCCGGCCGTACTGGAATCCGCCGCGCAGCATCCTGACCAAGGAGATCATCCCGCGCGCGCAGCGCGAGCCGGGCTATCTCGACGGCCAGCAGATGGAGATCGTGGCCAGCGGCGCCGACAACGCCGCGGCGGTGGCGAACACCCCCGAGAACCTGTCCAAGGTGCTGTCAGGCCGGCTGTTCCTGCGCCAGAAGCCGGGCCCGCGCAACTCGCTCGGTCTGGCCAAGTTCATCTTCCCGAACTCCGAAGACGTCTACATGCACGGCACGCCGGCCCGCGCGGCGTTCGCCCGGGCGCGGCGCGACGTGAGCCACGGCTGCATCCGGCTGGAAGACCCGGCCCGCTTCGCCGAGTGGGTGCTGCGCGATCAGCCGGAATGGACCCGCGAGCGGATCGACACCGCGATGCAGGCCGAGCGGCCGACCCGGGTCAACCTGAAGGAGAAGCTCACCGTAGTGCTGTTCTACGCCACCGTGCACGTCAACTCGGAGGACGAGGCGTTCTTCGTCGACGACATCTACGGCCACGACAAGGCGCTCGATGCGGCCCTGGCCCAGGGCCACCCGTATCCGGTGAAGGGCGGCGCGTGATTCCAGCTCGAGGGCTTCCCATGACCAGTCCACCATTCTCGACCGCCCCCAAGGTGTTCATCTGTTCGGCGTCGCTGCGCCAAGGGTCGCTGAACCGCAAACTGGCGGCGCTGGCGGCGCGTGTCGCCGGCGCGGCGGGCGCCATCGTGGACCTGGCGTCGATGGACGAATTCGATGTGCCGATCTACAGCGGCGATCTCGAGGCGGCCCAGGGCATCCCGGACGGCGCCGCCGCGTTCCATCGCCGGCTCACGGCCAGCGACGCCTTCATCGTCGCCTCGCCCGAGTACAACGGCTCGATGCCGGGCGGCTTCAAGAACCTGATCGACTGGACGTCGCGGTTCCGGCCGCAGCCGTTCGATGGCCGGCACGGCCTGTTGATGTCGGCGTCGCCGTCGCTGGCCGGCGGCAACCGCGGCCTGTGGGCGCTGCGGGTGCCGTTCGAACACCTCGGAACGCGGGTGTACCCCGACATGTTCTCGTTGTCCATGGCGCACAAGGCGTTCGCCGGCGACGATCTGGCCGACCCGGCGCTCCGCTCGCGCTTCGACACCACCGTGCAGGCGTTCCTGTCACTGGCCGAGGCGGCAGCGCACTACCCGTGCATGAAGCGGGCGTGGGTCGAGTTCCTGGGCGAGCCGCCGGGACAGGGCGTCGATCGCGTCGATGCGGCGTAGCGTGGACCGCCGGACGCGCTCCCGGTCGCGGACGTCACGGATCGCCAAGCGTTCCCGCGCGCACGAATGAAGCGGCCGCCGGCTACGCCCGGCGCGCCGCCTCGGGCGTTCAGCTCGCCAGCGCGCGGGCGACGTCGTCGAGCCGGTCGTAGCTGATCGCGGCGCCGCGTTCCATGCCGGTGGACACGACCATGTCGCGCACCTGCTTCGACGGGTACTCGCAGCTCACGGTGAGCCGGGTCTTGCCGCCCTCGACCGTGAGCAGCGCCGTGACGAGCGACTCGACGTCGGGGAACGGCGCGAAGATCTCGGTGTAGACGATGCGCTCGGGCGCCACGATCTCGCGCACCTCGCCATAGAAGTCCGGCGACTGGCCCTTCGGGCCGGCGCCGACGAACCGCCACTTGCCGCCGGGGCGTGCGTCCATCTCGCAGACCGGCACCGAATAGCCGTCGTCGAGGATGCCCCACCACTTGCGGATGTGTTCGGGCTTGGTCATGGCCTCGAACACGAGGTGGCGAGGCGCGTCGAAGAGCCGCGTCATGGTGATCGCGGTGTCCGAGGGCGTTGTGATCTGGAAGGTATGGCTATTTGCGCCGCGGGTGACGGCCATGGGGTGACTCCTTGTCGCTGGTGGTCGGGTCGGTGGTGGTGAGGTCGTTCAGATAGCTGCCGAGGCGGTCGAGCCGCCCTTCCCAGATGTCGCGGTAGCGCTCGGCCCACTCGGCGACGTCCCTGATCGGCGCCGGCTGCAGCCGGCACGGCCGCCACTGAGCCTCGCGGCCCTTGGCGATGAGGCCGGCGTGCTCGAGCACACGGAGGTGCTTGGACACCGCCGGCAGGCTCATCGCAAACGGTGCCGCCAGCTCCGAGACCGTGCAATGGCCCGACGCCAGGCGCGCCAGGATTGCCCGCCGGGTGGGGTCGGCGAGGGCGGCGAACGTCGTGCTGAGAGGGTCGGCAGCCATGCATGAAACCATTCAGTTAATTAACTGAGTGATTTATTACATGACCGCCGATCGCCTGTCAACCGGCGATTTCCAGCCAAATCCACCCACTTGACAAATTCCCACATGGGAATACGATCGCGTCCATGGCCCGTGCCGCCACCACCACCGACAGCTTCAACGCCATCGCCGAGCCGCGCCGCCGCGACATCCTCGCGCTGCTGGCCGGCACCGAACGGCCGGTGGGCGACATCGCCGCCACGCTGCAGATGGCCCAGCCCTCGGTGTCCAAGCACCTGCGGGTCCTGCTCGACGTGGGCTTGGTGGACGTGCGGCGCGACGGCCGTCAGGCCTTCTATCGCACCAACGCCGACGGCATCCGCCCGGTGCATGCCTGGGCGGCGATGTTCGAGCGCTACCGGCACGACCAGCTCGCGCGCGTGAAAACCCGCGCCGAGCGCAACTGACCACACGTCGCATCCGGCGACCTCAGGAGGACACCATGCCCGCACTTGCTCCGGCCATCGACGGCCTCACGCTCGACATCACCCAGGAGATCCACGTCCGCTCGTCGCTCGCCGCCACCTTCGCGGCGTTGCTGGCCGAGATGGGCCCGGCCAACGTCGGCCACAACGATTCGCCGATGCCGATGACGCTCGAAGCGTGGCCCGGCGGCCGCTGGTTCCGCGACCTCGGCGACGGCAACGGCCACCTGTGGGGCCACGTGCAGGCGATCAAGCAGCCGACGCTGCTCGAGATCTCCGGGCCGCTGATGATGTCGTTCGCGGTCTGCTCGAACGTGCAATACCGGCTGACGCCGAAGGACGGCGGCACGCTGCTCACGCTGCGCCACACCGCGCTCGGCCTGTTCCCAGACGGCTACCGCGAGGCGCTGACCGAAGGCTTCCCGGAAGTGCTCAAGCGCGTCAAGGCGCGCGTCGAGTAGGGCTGAGTCCCATCCATCGCGCGAGGATCCCATGACGTCGACCCACACCGCCGCCCTACTGCAGGAACTCGACCAGGAAGGCCAGACGACCCGCCGACTGCTCGAACGCGTACCGGACGATCGCCTCGCGTGGAAGCCGCACGCCAAAGCCCGGACGCTGGGCGAACTGGCGCTGCACGTGGCCACCGTGCCCGGTCTCGTCGCCAGCTTCGCGTGCGAGCCCTCGCCGGTGCAGCTGCCGCAGTTCGGCGCCGACCCGTCGCCGTCGTCGGCGGCGGACCTGCTCCCGGCGCTGGAGCGCAGCCTCGACACCGCCAAGGCGAGAGTCGGTGCGCTCGACGACGCCGCCCTCGCCGCGCCGTGGCGCCTGATGGCCGGGACACGCGAACTCGCCAACGCCCCGCGCGGCGCGTTCCTGCGCTCGGTGATGCTGAACCACTGGTATCACCACCGTGGCCAGCTCTCGGCCTATCTGCGCGAACTCGACGTGCCGATTCCGTCGATCTACGGCCCGAGCGCCGACGAGAACCCGTTCGGCTGACCGCGCAAATCAGCCGACCGGCGAGACGCCTTCGGGCGGTCCGGACGGGCGGGGACGGGCCGGCTCGGCGCCGCTGCCGGTGAAGCGCACCGTCCGCACCTGACCGGTGTGGCCGAGCGGCTGCGCGTGCTCGCCGTTCAGCGCGTAGCCGACAGCGCCGGCATCGCCGGCGTGCAGGGTGATGACCCGGGTGGCCTCGACGCGCAGGCTTTCGCCGGAATGCACCAGGCGGTAGACGACCCGCTGGCCGTCGGCATACACCGAGATCCAGCTCGGGTTCGACAACCGCAGCTTCAGGCGAAGCGGCGCCGCCGTATTGTCGTCCCCGCCCGCAAACAGCACGTCGCCCGGATCGTCGGGCGCGGCCGGCGCGTCGCTGGACTCAGGGGCGCTGGCGGTGGTCGCGCCGCCCCCCGCCGACTCACCACTCGCCGCTCGGGTGTCGCCGCCCGGGCGGTCGAGACCGGACCAGGTCCACGACACGACCAGCCAGCCCGCGACTCCCAAGGCGGCGACGGCGGGCCAGCCGCGCATCCACGCGGTCACCTCGCGACGGGGCGGCGCGGGCGCCACCGGCAGCTCGTCGGGTTCGTAGCGGGCCCGGTACTCGCGGACCAAGGCCTCGGCATCGAGGCCAACTTCCTGGGCGAAGGCGCGGACATAGGCCCGACGGAACACGCCGCCGGGCAGGCGCGCGAAGTCGTTTCGTTCCATCGCCGTCAGCGACGGCGGCGAGATCTTGGTGCGGCCGGCGATGTCGGACAGGCTCAGCCCGCGTGCGACCCGGGCCTGCTTCAGCCGATCGCCGATGTCGCCCGCCTGATCGGTCTTGTCCACGTCACTCCCTCCGGAGACACAACGACACTCGCGCGGGCGGAGGCGGCCCGTGGCAGGCACCGTAACCCCGTGATGCGATCGTGTCAACCGCAGAACAGCTCCTCGTGCACGATTTCTTTCTGGACGGCGGGCGCGGCTCAGCTACGAGCGTCCCATGCCTGAGCCCATGCCGACCTCGGCGGTCCGCTCCGACTGGGCCGACCACATGTTCCCGGCGCTGTCGACGGCGCGTTCACGCAGGCGCAGAAGTTCGGCGCGCAGATCGTCATCGCCAGGGAGCGCGCGAGCTCACCTACGCCCGTCGGCCGTACAAGGTCGAGATCGACGACGACGTCACCGTCCCGGCCCGGACGGTGACATCGCCACCGGCGCCGCCTATCGCCGGCTCGAGACCAGCCTGCCCGGCGTCTTCGCCGTGGGCGACGTCCGCGGCGGCGACATCAAGCGCGTGGCCTCGGCCGTCGGCGAAGGCGCAATCGCCGGGGCCTTCGTGCATCGCGTGCTCGCCGAGTAGGATTTCACCATGCCTGCCGCCGCTTGCGCCCACATCACCGCCGTCGCCACCGTGACCACTGCCACCAGACGCGAATGCGCCGAGTGCGTGAAGGTCCACGCCCGCTGGGTGCACCTGCGCACCTGTCAGACCTGCGGCGTGACGCTGTGCTGCGATTCGTCGCCCCACCGCCACGCCAGCGCGCACGCCGCCGCCAGCACCCATCCGGTGATTGCGTCGGCCGAGCCCGGCGAGCGCTGGCTCTACTGCTATCCCGACGACGCGTTCGCCGAGTACCTGATTCCGCGCTGCGCGGGTAACATGCCGGGCCATGGCTCAGGCATCCTCGGACGTTCGCCCGGCGATCAGCCGTCGATCGGCGCTGCGGGCCGCGGCCGCGGTCGCGCTGGCGGCGTGGTCCCGCCCCGGACAGGTCTTCGCAGCGCAGCCGGCCGGGCGAGCCGTCACCCGCGGGCGGCTCAAGCAGTCGGTGAGCCGCTGGTGTTACAAGGGCATCCCGCTGCCGGAGCTGTGCCGGGCGGTGGCGGCGATGGGCGTGCCGGCGATCGACCTGCTCGAACCCGCTGACTGGCCGATCGTGCGCGAGCACGGCCTGGTCTGCTCGATGGGCTACGGCGGTGGCGGCTCCATCAGCGACGGGCTCAACAACCCGGCCAATCACGACGCCATCGTCGCCAACCTCACCGCGGCGCTGCCCAAGGCCGCCGCGCTCGGCGTGCCCAATCTGATCACGTTCTTCGGCAACCGCCAGGGCCGCACCGACGCCGAGGCCATTGCCAACTGCGTGACCGGGCTCAACCGGCTGAAGGGCGCGGCCGAGCAGCACGGCGTGACCATCTGCGTCGAGCTGCTGAACAGCAAAGTGAATCATCCCGACTATCACGGCGACCACACGGCCTTCGGCGTCGAGGTGGTGGGCGCGGTGAACTCACCGCGGGTGAAGCTGCTCTACGACGCCTACCACATGCAGATCATGGAAGGCGACGTCATCCGCACCATCCGCCAGCACCACGCCCACATCGCGCACTACCACACCGGCGGCGTGCCCGGCCGCCACGAGCTCGACGACACCCAGGAACTGCAGTGGGCGGCGGTGTGCCGGGCGATCGTCGACACCGGGTTCACCGGCTACCTGGCGCACGAGTTCGTGCCGGTGCGCGACCCGTTGACGTCGTTGCGTGAGGCCGTGGTGCTCTGCGACGTGTGACGGCCGGGGACGGCGTCAGGCCGTCACGGCGCCGCCGCGGGCATGGCCTGGCCGTCGTGCTCCAGCGGTCGTGAGAGAGTCGGTACAGGATGAACGATTCGACCGTTGCAGGTACTGTCGTGGCCGTCGTCGGCGCCGGCGTCATGGGGCGGGGTATCGCCCAGTTGTCGGCCCAGGCCGGATGCAAGACCTGGCTGTTCGACGTGAATGCGGGCGCCGCCGCCGCCGGACGCGAGGCCATCGGCGCGGTCCTGCGTCGCCTGGTCGAGAAAGGGCGCGTCGACCAGACAGCTGCCGACGGCATCATCGGCCGCATCCGTGTGGCCGGCGACCTCGGCGAGATTGCCGCGGCCGACGTCGTCGTGGAAGCGATCGTCGAGAACCTCGCAGTCAAGCAACGTCTGTTGGCTGACATCGAGGCCCTGGTGTCGGACCGGTGCATCCTGGCGACGAACACCTCGTCGCTGTCGGTGACGGCGATTGCCGCCGGCCTTCGCGCGCCGGGCCGATGCGCCGGATTCCACTTCTTCAACCCGGCGCCGCTGATGAAGATCGTCGAGGTCGTGGCCGGCGCACGCACCACGCCGGAGACCGTCGACACGCTGTCGCGGCTGGCGACGGCGATGGGCCACAAGCCGGTGCGGGTGAAGGACATGCCCGGCTTCCTCGTCAACCACGCCGGTCGCGGCTACGTGACCGAGGCGTTGCGGGTGATGAGCGAAGGCGTGGCCCGCCCGGTGGACGTCGATCGCGTCATGCGCGACGCCGCCGGCTTTCGCATGGGGCCGTTCGAGCTGCTCGATCTCACCGGGCTCGACGTGTCCCAACCGGTGATGGAGTCGATCTATCACCAGTTCTACCAGGAGCCGCGATTCCGTCCGTCTCCAGAGGCGCAGCGCCGGCTCGAAGCCGGCCTCCTCGGCCGCAAGGCCGGCGAGGGCTTTTATCGCTACGGCGGCGCGCCGGACGTCCCGGCGGAACCACCAGCACCGTCCGATCGGCCGAGCGCCATCTGGATCAGCGCCGCCGAGCCCCGCGCACAGGCCACGCTCGGCTCGTTCCTCGCTGCGCTGCCCACACCGCCGGCGATCGAGCACGGCGCCGTCCCCTCCGCCGGCGCCCTGTGCCTGGTGACGCCGTTCGGCGCCGACGCGACCACGACGGCGGTCGAACAGCATCTCGATCCGACCCGCACCGTGGCGGTGGACGCGATCTTCGACTTCACGGGTCGCCTCACCCTGATGTCGACGCCGTTGACATCCGCGAGCTACCGGCGGCAGGCGCACGGCATCCTGGGATCGGGCGGTGTGCCGGTCACGCTGATCGCCGACAGCCCGGGATTCGTCGCGCAGCGCATCCTGGCGACCATCGCCAACATCAGCTGTGACATCGCCCAACAGCGCATCGCCGACCCGGCCGACATCGACGACGCCGTCCAATTGGGCTTGGGCTATCCCGCCGGCCCCTTGACGATGGGCGACCGCATCGGCGCCCCCCGGCTGCTGAGGATTCTCGAGAACCTGCATGGGGTGACCGGCGATCCGCGCTATCGCCCCAGTCTGTGGCTGCGGCGCCGAGCCCTGCTCGGTGTGCCGCTCGCCACCCCAGACCTGGTGGAGGAACCGTGACGCCCCAATGGATCCGCTGCGAAAGAGTCGGGGACGTCGCCGTGATCGAGATCGACAACCCTCCGGTCAACGCGCTTGCGACTGGAATGCGCGAACAGATTCGCGACGGCGTGCTCGCGGCCGAGGGCACCGGCGTCGTCGCCGTGGTCGTGACCGGTGCGGCTCGCACGTTCGTCGGCGGCGCCGATCTTCGCGTATTCCAGGCGCTGCGGACGCCCGAGGAGTCGGTCGCGCGCTCGACGCAGGTCCATCGCGTGCTGGCCGAGATCGAGGACAGCCACGTTCCGGTGGTCGCCGCCATCCAAGGCTTCGCGCTCGGCGGCGGGCTGGAGCTGGCGATGGCCTGTCACTACCGGATCGCGGCCGAGGACGCCATGGTGGGACAGCCGGAAGTCCGTCTGGGACTGATCCCCGGTGCCGGCGGCACGCAGCGTCTGCCACGTCTCGCCGGCGCAGACATCGCGCTGGGACTGTGCACGGATGGCCGGAGGATCCCGGCGCCAGAAGCCGCCGCGGCGGGCATCGCGGACGAGGTGGTCGGGGGCGAGTTCCGGACCGCGTCCCTTGCCTGGGCACGGGACGTGGCCGCCCGGCGCGGTCCACGCCGCACGCGGGATTCTGTCGGAGAGGATCGCCGATGTCGGCGCTGCCCTCGGCTTCGCGGCCGGGTCGGCGCGCGAGATCGACCTATTTGCCAAGTGCCTAGTGTCTGAAGAATCGCGCGGGCTCGTTCGCAAGTTCTTCGAGGATAGAGCCGCCGCAAAGGTGGCGGGCGGAACACGGAGCTGACGGCGAACCGCGCCGGAATGGTCGGGGCCTGTGTGGTGCAAGTCGTTTCCGGCAAACGACTTGTGGCGCTGACCGTCGCCGCCACTTGCGCGGCGCAGTGCGTCGTGTCAGTCCAACCGTGTCGTATGCTTGGCTTTCTTGCCGCGCGGTGGGGTGGCCGAGAGGCTTAAGGCGGCGGTTTGCTAATCCCAGTCGCACCCATCCCACCCAACCAGGTCTCGCGTTTTTCGGCCTAATTTTCCACACTTCAATTGCCCGCGTTGGTCCTGGATAGCCCCTTTTGAGGTCGTCTGGGCACAGTTTTGGGCACAGTGGATGTCCGAAACTTGTGGACAAATATCGGACGATTTGCTCTGGTGAAGCGTCCGAAACTTGTGTACAAATATCGGATGCGAGACCTGAGGCAAGCTGTCGCCGCCCGTGTCGCCAAGGCGCCTGGCGACCAGGTCTGGACGCCCGTCGATTTCCTCGACCTCGGTAGCCGCGCCGCCGTTGACAAGGTCCTGCAGCGGCTCGTACAGCAGGGCGACTTTCGACGCATCGACCGCGGCCTCTATGACGTACCGCGTGCTAACCGCCTGACAGGTCAGCCGGCGGTTGCCGACTACCGTCGGATCATCGACGCGATCGGGCGGCGCGACCAGTTGCGCATGCTCGTCGATGGGATGACCGCTGCGAATGACCTGGGCCTGACCACGGCGGTACCAGCACGCGTCGTCATTCACACAGACGCGCGGCGCCGATCGATTCAACTGGACAACTTGGTCATCGAGTTCAAACACACGGCACCAAGCAAGTTGTACCTGGGCCGGGCGGCCCGCCATGCGGATCGTGCAAGCGCTCCATTGGCTCAAGGACACGCTGCCCAGCGACCGTGGCCGCATCACGTCCCAGCTGGCCACGTTGCTCGCCGACGGTCGCTACGGGCGCGCACTTCGTGACGACCTTCGCTCGGGGCTCCCGACGCTCCCTGCATGGATGCAGGACATCGTCAGCGACCTCTTGGGCGTGGGCACCGACGGTAAGCGGTCGCCCGCCTCTGAATTGAGGATCGCCGGTAGACGAACTGGTTCACATCGGGTCGACCGGACCTCGGCTCATCGAGTCTTGCCGCAAGGGCGAAGGGCAGGCGCTCACCATGCGCGGACCAGCCGACCTCCGGACGCCGTCGTGTTGGGTGGACCCAACGGCGCTGGCAAGTCCACGGCGGCGCAGCGCCTATTGCGCGCACCGCTGAAGGTCGACGAGTTCGTGAACGCGGACACCCTGGCCCAGGGCCTGTCGGCGTTTCGGCCCCAGGACGTCGCAGTCGAGGCGGGCCGCATCACCCTTCAACGGCTCTCGGTGTTGGAGTCGCAGCGGAAGAGTTTTGCCTTCGAGTCGACACTGGCCAGCCAGGGCCTGGCTCGCCGGCTCGACCGGCTCAAGCAGGGTGGCTATCGCGTGCATATCCTGTATCTTTGGCTGCCGACTGCCGAACTGGCTCTAGCGCGCGTCGCTGCGAGGGTTCGGGCCGGAGGGCACGATGTGCCGGCCGACGCCGTGCGCCGACGGTTCGACCGTGGACGGCACAACTTCTTCACGCTGTACCGGCCGCTGGCGGATGCGTGGCGCCTCTACGACGCCACGGCGCTTGGAGGCCCTAAACTGGTCGCCACCGGCGGATCCGGTGAGCCGACACGCGTACGAAACCTGCAGGTGTGGCGCATAGCCGCCGAAGGATTCGAATCATGAGTGGTCACGAGCCCACGGTCAAAGAACTGTTCCAGGACGGGCGCGCCATCGACGACGCCCTGCGCGAGGCCGCGCGCGACGCTCGGCGCCTGCACAAGGCGCTCGGCAATCCCATGGCCACGTGGAAGGACGGGCAGGTCGTGTGGGTCCAGCCGGAGGACATCCCGGTAGATGACGAAGGGCGGGAGCCCATCGCGCAAGATTGATCTTGGTGGGCCGCCCGTCCAGGTTCGAGGCGCAGGGATGCTTGCCTGGGCTCTACGATGGCGAGCGCCTCAAGACCCTCAAGGGCTTCGTCGCCGAAGCAAGTTCAGTGCGGCGGCTGAGCGCACGCAGCACGGCATCGAGCACCAGGTCGAGATCCTTGCCCACGTCCTCTGCCAGAAAGCGAAGCACGAAGTAGTCGTTCTCCTGGAGCAGCTGATCCTTGCGTCGATCCCTGCGGTACGCCACGGGGTCCGCGAGGTGTTGAGCGCCATCCAGTTCGATCGCGACGCGTGCATCGGCGCACAGCAAGTCGACTTCCAGTTGGCTCTGGCCACCAAACGGAATCGAGAGCGCGACATTGAGACGGAATCGGCCTTTGGTTTCGGGGAGTGTCTCGAGCCGTCGGAAGAGAAACGCCTCCGTCGCGCTCCGGGCTCGATCGGCACCGTCGGCGTCCTCGGGGAACCTGCGAGCGGCGTGCACGAACAAGCTCGCGAGCGGTGTATCGACCCCGTCCCGCACCAGGCGGCGGACGCTGCCTGAATAGTCACGCTTCCAGACCGGATCGGATGGCAGGACGACGTCGGACGGCCACCCAGGAATCGCGCTCGCCGGCAATAGAACCGTATAGCCGACCGCTTCATAGCCGCGGCAGCGGCGGTCGAACATGCGTGCCAGCATCGGGACGTTGAGGTCCGCGTAGTCGTAGATCCGGACCTCCCGCTTGCTGTCATAGAGCCGATGCAGGCGGCCGGCGTACTGGGCAATGGTCCCGCGCCACGACACCGGCAGCGTCAGGAACAGGGTGTCCAGACGGGGGTCGTCAAAGCCCTCGCCTACGTACTTGCCGGTCGCCAGGATGACCCTGGGCTCGTCGCGAGGGATGGCCACCAACCGATCGCTGAGCGCTTGGCGTTGCTTCTTGCCCATGCCCGCGCGCAGCACGACCAAGTGGCGCACGCTCCGCACCAGCTCTCGCTCGAGCCGGTCGAGGTGGTCGTTGCGCTCCGTGAGCACGAGCGGCGATCGTCCCGCGTGGACGGCCTCGAGGACATCGGCGCAGATGCGCTGATTGCGCACGTCATCGATCACCAACTCCTGATACAGCGTCTGGAACTCTACCCGCTTGTCCGTATGGGGCGCACGTGCCGGCAGAAACGAGGTTGGCTGAACGACGGCGAAGTGTTCAAACGGTCGCGATGCCGCCTGCATGCGTGCACTCACGCGATGCCGCACCGGGCCGCACTGCATGAAGTTGATGGGGTGGTGCCCGTCCTTTCGCGCGACGGTGGCTGATAGTCCGAGGACGAACCGTGCCTTCGCTTGCCGTGCGACCTGTTCGAAGCTGTGCGCCGACAGGTGGTGGCACTCATCGACGATGAGGTGACCGTAGTCGGCCACACGGTCATCGACGACACCCTTCCTGACGAGGCTCTGAATGACGGCGACATCTAGTAGGCCTGTCGCCGTATTGCGACCGCCCCCGATGCGCCCAATCGACTTGCTCGGAACGCCCAAGAACGTCGAGAGCCGTTCCACCCATTGATCGAGGAGCTGGCGCCGATGCACCAGCACGAGCGTGCTGACACCACGATTCGCGATCAGCCACGCACCCACGACGGTCTTTCCAAAGGCCGTGGTGGCCGCCAGCACACCGGTGTCGTGGGCGAGGAGTGCGTCCGCCGCGACCTGTTGCTCACGCCGCAGTTCTCCCTGAAAGGTCAGAGTCAGCGGGCGGCCGGAGTGGCGCTCGTCTCGAACGGCTGGACGAATCCCAAGGTCCTGGAGCGTGTCTCGCAGATCGTCAAGACAGCCGCGTGGAAGGCCGATGTGTTGGGGGAGATTCTCGGCACAGGCGATGACGCGCGGCTTGTCGTACGTGGAGAGCCGCATGGACTGCGCCTTGTAGAACTCCGGATTCTGGAACGCAGCCAGTCGCAGCAGCCGGTTCCGCAGGGCCGGGCTGAGCCCGTCCTTGGCGATGTAGATCTGGTTGCCGAGGACCAACTCCAGTGTTGGAGGGAGCTCGCCGTCGATCATAGGCTCGCGACGCTGGCGAGACGGCGGCATCGTCCATGGTTCGTCGTCGCCGTCCTCGTGAGGCGGCAACCGAACGCCGAGAACACGCCCACGACGTTCGGCCTCCTGCACAAGGTGCTCGACCTGCGCGCGTCCCACTCTGCGGATGCGCGACAGATACGCCCATTGATCGTCCCAGGGCACGAGCCGCTCGTCCAGAAACACGCTGTGGCCGCGCTCACGCGGCCCCTTCTGCAAGGGCAGGGCGATGAGGTTCCCGAATCCTCCCTGCGACAACGTGTCCTGGTTGGGGAACAGCCGGTCGTAGGAATCCAGGCCGATATCGGGGTGCCCCTCCATGGTCTCGGTCAACAGGTGTGCACCGAGTCGCCGCGCGAGCGCCGCCGGAATCGCTTGATCGAAAAAGATCCAGACATGCCCGCCGCGACCTGACCGCGATCGCTCCAATACGGCGTCGAGCTCCAAGCGACGACACGTCTGCAGAAACGCCGTCACGTCGTCCTGCCAGTTGGCCTTATCGAAGTCGGCGGCGAGGAGGTAGCACGATTCGTCTGCGAGCAGCGGGTACACGCCGGCGACGAACGGCTGGTGGTGCTCGTCCTCGCCAGAGAGATGCCAGCGAATCACGTCATCCGTCACGGGCAGGAATCGGCGGTGGTGGCACTCGGCGCACTTGATTCGTGGCTTCTCACAGATGCCGCGGACCCATTCGTTCGAGCACGCCGGCGCGTATCCTGATTTACCAGTCTTGCGACTCTCAAAGCGCCGAGGGTAGACGTCCTCGCGGCCGCGAAACAGCGAGCGGAAGAGGCGAATCTTCGCTTCCGGGGCAGACTGCTGGTTCACGGTCGGTCGCGTGTTGTCCATTGCCGTCTGGATCATCGGGCTGTCCGCCCGACGAGCATTCCCATCAACCAGGCGCTTTACTCTGAGGTTCTCGCACAGCGCCCGATCCGTCCTGCTGGGCACATTCTGGGGCACAGTCAGCGCCTTCGACATGCACCGCCGCTCTTTCCATCAACGAATTCGCGCCCATTTGACGGGCTCCACATCGACTGTGGCCAAACCTGTGCCCACGCGATCAGCGAAAACGCATCATTTTCCTCAATGTTTTTGCGAAGGCGGATCTACAAAAACCGTCGCCTCAAATTCGCGGAACGGGCGATCTCGGAAACGCCTGTTTTTCGTATACTTACAGGGTCCGGTGAGGTGGCTGAGTGGCCGAAAGCGGCGGTTTGCTAAACCGTTGTAGGGGCTTAAACCCCTACCCAGGGTTCGAATCCCTGCCTCACCGCCAGTTTTCAACCCGGATTCATTGATCGTTTTTCAATCCGGGACGCCGTCTCCCCCAGGTCTCCAAAACTCTGCAAGCCGCGCAGCGTCTGGGACCGTCCCGCCGGCTCCTCCAACAGCCGAATCGCGGCATCCAAGGCCGCCGGACTCAGGTGCATGTACCGCTGGGTCATCGCCAGATCCTTGTGCCCCGCTAGCTCCTGAATCGCCCGGGCCGGCGCCCCTCGCATCGCCAAGTGCGAACAGAACGAGTGCCGCAGGATGTGCACCCCTCCGCTGCCGCCGCGCGACACGCCCGCCATCAAGCCGGCGCGCCGTGCCGCCCGCTTCGCCCGGCTCTGGACGATCTGCCGCGTTAACGGCTTGGCGTCGTCCTGATAGAGCACACGCGCGCTCCGCAGGTGGCGGTGTTCGGCGAGCGCCGCCGCCAGTCGTCGCGTGAGCGGCACGTGCCGGAGGCGCCCACCCTTGGGCGTCGTCACGTGGCCGTTCCAGTCTGACTGACGCACGCAGACTTGCCGGTTCACCAGGTCCACGTCGGCCCACTCCAGTGCGACCATCTCGCCGCACCGGAGCCCCGCCTCACCGCCCAACAGCACGATGAGCAGGGTGCGCCGATCGAGGACGCGCGCCGCCTCGACGAGCCGTTCGTACTCGTCGAAGTCGTAGAACGCGGCGGACCCTTTCGGGACCGGCAGGAGCTTGATCGAGCATGGCATCGGCTCGATGACTTCCCACTCGACGGCCTTTTTCAGCAGCACGCTCAGCACGGCCAGCACGTTGTTGACCGTGTGTGATCACGCTGGGGTTCTCCCGTGCGCTGCTTTCTGAGCCACAACACCGCTGACAAGGCGCTGGCACGCTCCGTCGGCAGCTGGATCACCCATCCCGCCTTGCCTCCGATGGTCTGTTGTCCCCGTTGCGGCGAGACCGACACGCTCGTCGGGTGGGAGGACTGGAGCGGGGACGACCACTATTCGGGCTTGCGTTGTTCCAGCTGCAAGTGGGAAGACGGCGGCGAGGTGTCTTGAGCGCGCTGACGGGCTGGGCCGTAGCGACGACCTAGCGAGCGTCCCACGCGTCCTGCCACGCCTGAAACTCCACAGGCCTGAGGCTGTAGCGCGCGAAGTTGCCCTCATGAAGCCCGAGCAATTCATCTTCGGCCGCGACGCGAAACGCGCTGCGATCGGGCTCCTCGATATTGCCTTGCGTCCATTCACTGATATGGCTGACAGCGGATGGCCTGTTCATGCGTGCGCGTACGATGTGCGCGATCAACGTGCGCAGCGCCTCGCGGTGGCGCAGCCGGAACGGGTCAGGTTGACCGAGCGATTGCTGGATGGCCGCGTAGCGGTCGGCGGATCGCTCATACCCCCATAGGAAGACATCCCGCAGAAGATCGGTGCGGTTCAGTTCGTAGACGCCGAGCATGGCGTGTGAATACAGATCGCGCGGCACATCCGTGAAGGAGAGCGGCGAGAGGTTGGCCCTGATGAACGGGATGTTGGCAGCGAGGCGCGAGACACGCTTGTTCACGTCATCGAAGGGCTGCAGGTAGGGCAGGTGGACCATCGCAAAGAAGGCCTGCTCGAACGGGTCGGTGATGGCGCTGGCGGTCGCCAGCACCTGCACGAAATACTCTTCGATGAGCTGGGGCGTTTCCGGCGGGTGATAGACCGAGGCGCCGATGCCGACGCCAATGTGCCGCAGGCGTCCTGCGGCCGTGGGATCGGCGAGCAGGTTGTTGGCGAGGATGCCGTGCAGATTGAGGATGGTGTAGCGATTGAATCCGATGTCGGCTGCGTTTTCCACGAGGAACGCGATCGCGTCCTTGTGGTTGAGGATCATCTGCGCGTCGAGGTGGTCGCGTCCTTCTGCTTCCAGGCCGAACTCGATGAGCCGCTTGGTGTCGAGCAGGGAGTAGGTGTTGCCTTCAAGGCGGCTTGAGTTCCACGCGAGATCGATCAGCAGCCGGCCGAGGATGTGGCGCGCATACGTGCCGGCGGGCTGCGCCGCGTCTGCGGGCCCCCGGGCGATGGCGGCAAGGCGTGTGCGGTCGGCCGCGCTCAAGTAAAAGCTCTCGTCGGGGCGATAGCGATCAAGGAAGTCGCGGTCGTAGCCGACCGGCTGGCGGGCGGCCTCTGGTTGCCGGACGAGGCGCCGTGTCTCGGAGGCCTCCGCCGAAAGCGGGATGACGGCATCCTCCGCCTCAGGCGTGGCCGGGCGGCCTGCCGGCGTTGGCGCAGACACCTTGTATCTGGTCCATCGTCCTGTGCCGGTGCGGACCAACCTGCCGTCGCGCACCAGGCGGCTCAGGCGGCTTTGGAGCGTGCGGCTGGGAACAGGCGCGGCGAGGGCGGCGGCGATTTCCGGGGCGCTCAGCCCATCCGGATGTGCCTGTACGGCCCGTTCGATTTCGTCGAGCTTGTCGGTGGGCTTGGGCCGTGCCATTCGCGGGGTCCTCTGAGTTGTTGCGCGTAAGCGTTCTAGACGCACCTAAACACGTCTAGGCGCAACAATCAAGTTCTAGGCGCAACAAAACAGGACTAGGCGCAACAATTCTTGCGCCTATGGCGGTACGCGCAACTATGCCGCCAGGGTGAAGGGATTGCCCCGACCGGGGAGGACGCGAGAGGAATAGGCTGATTTCGGGGGATTTCCGAGGGCACGGTCCATCTCTTCGGCCGACCGGAACTTCTCGACCGTCATCAGTCACCCTCCTCGAGGCCCGCCCCGAACGCCCGCAGCACCCTGGGGATCGCCCGGCTAGTGCGCCTCGGCTCCTGAGCCCGCGGCCTCCGGCGGCTGCGACACCGGCAGGCCCGCCGCTTCCCACGCCGCGATGCCGCCGGCCAGTTCGCTCACCTGTGAGAACCCCTGCTGTTGCAGCAGGCTGGCGGCGATCGACGAGCGGTAGCCGCCGGCGCAGTGCACCAGCAGCGGCCGGTCGTGCGGCAGCTCGCGGGCGCGCTCGCCCAGACGGCTGAGCGGAATCGGCAGCGCGCCGTCGATGCGCTTGGCCCCGAACTCGGTCGGCGTGCGCACGTCGACGATCACCGGCGGCGTACTGGAGTGCAGCCGCTCGGCGGCCACCGCCGGGCTCAGTCGTTCAGTCGTCACCCGCAGGTCGGGCCGCGCCTCCAGGCTGTGCACGTCGGCCAGGAACCCGACCACGTTGTCGAAGCCGATGCGGCCCAGGCGCATGGCCGATTCCTGCTCACGTCCGGCCTCCGCGATGATCACGATCGGCCGCTTGGGGTCGAGGATCGAACCGGCCCACGTCGCGTACTGCCCGCCCAGGCCGATGTTCTGGGTGCCGGCGAGATGCGCCGCTGCGAACTCGCCCGGCTCGCGGGTGTCGAGCACCTGCGCCCCGCCGCGCTGGTGTTCGAGCAGCTGGTCGAGCGACAGCGGCTTCAGCCCCGCGGCCAGCGACTGGTCGAGCGTCGGGTGCTCCTTGGCGTTCAGCACCGCGTCGTAGACGAAGTAGGCCGGGGCGTCGGGCTGGTCGGCGGTGACCAGCTCCACGAAGGCCTCGCGGCTCATCGGCTGCAGCGCGTAGTTCGAGCGGCGCTGTTCGCCGATGGTGGTGAAGGTCTCCTTGCCGAGCGCCTTGCCGCACAGCGATCCGGCGCCGTGCGCCGGGTAGACCAGGCTGTCGTCGGGCAGCGCCATCAGCTTGGTCTGCACCGAGTCGTAGAGCAGGTTGCCGAGCGACGACGCCGACCAGCCGAGCGACGCCCGCAGGTCCGGCCGCCCGACGTCGCCGACGAACAGCGTGTCGCCGGTGAGCACCGCGTAGGGATGGGTGTCGCTGCGATCGCGGTCGAAGATCAACAGCGAGATCGACTCGGGCGTGTGGCCTGGCGTCTCGAGCGCGGTGAGCCGGACGCGGCCGAGGTCCACGCTGTCGCCGTCCTTCATCGCCTGGAACGCGTACTCGGCGCTCGCCTTCGCGCCCAGGCAGATGATGGCGCCGGTGCGATCGCGCAGCTCGAGGTGCCCGGCCAGGAAGTCGGCGTGGAGGTGGGTCAGGAAGACGTGCGTGATGCGCAGGTCGTGCTCGCGCGCGAACGCCAGGTACTGCTCGACGTCGCGCTGCGGGTCGACGACCACCGCCGTCTTCGAGCTGTCGTCGCCGATGACGTACGAGGCGTGGGCAAGACAGTTCAAGTAGAACTGCTGAAGGATCATCGAATCGCGCTCCACGGTCGATTGTCCCTCATTGTGGCGGCGCCGCACCGGTCCGCGTCAGGAAGCGCTCGACCGCCTCCGGGTTGAAGCGCGCGACGCTGAACGGATGGGGAAGCGCGGCATCGAAGGTGGTCGCGGTCTGCTGAAGCACGCCGCCGACCGGGTAGCGGTAGTGGAACGCGGCGTCGTCGGCCCCGGCGGCGCGATAGATCCGGCCGGTCGAGGTCAGCGCCGCGGCGCCCACCTGCCGCTCCGGGGCCGTGAACAGCGTGACGCCGCCGCCTTGCGCCGCCCTCGCCGCCGCGAGCAGGCGGTCGAGATCGGCACGCGGCAGCGCGATGCTTTCCGGGGTGACGTCGGCGAACTGCGCCTCGTCGATCAGGCCGTCGGAGAACCGGCGGATGTGGATGGTGTGGTCGGTGGCCCGGCCACACACGAACATCAGCGCTGCGTACTCCGTCGCCGCGCGGAGGTAGTCGCGGCAGTCGCCGCATCCCCGGCTGTCGCCGCAGCTCTGCGAGTAGAAGGCGATGAAGGGCACCGTGCGCGCGGCGCCGGCGCCGAAGCGCGCGATCACGTGGTTCACCACCGAGACCTCGCCGTGAACCGCCTCGGGCCACGCGTACTCGGTGTTGCCGCCAACCACCACGTGCTCCTCGCCGCCGGAGGTGACGACGGTGGCCGTGCGCACCTGGAACTTCGAGATCGACGGGTCGGTGCCGGCGTGCTCGGCGGCGTCGAGCGCCCGGCCGATCCGCGCCAGCAGCGCGGCGTCGTTGGTCTTGACAGCGGAGTCCGCCGCCAGTGTCCAGGTCGGTGCGGGTGGTGGCGTCGGCCGACACGCAGCAGCCAGGCTGATGGCGACGACCAGGACGAATCGAGTTGAGGGCAACGTGGCGTCGGGGCGTCGAGTCACGTCCGACAGTGTCCCCCAAGTGCCTGCGGCTCTCTACAGGTCGAACGCCCCGTCGTCATAAGCCGCCGCGAACGTCTTCCAGTCCTTCCGCACCTGCTCGGCGGCTTCCTCTGCCGCGTCGAGCACCGTGTCACGCCAGCGGTGGCTGGCGCCGAAGTCGATCAGCTCGTCGGCCGACGCCGAGCCCTGTCGCCCGGTGGCCCGCAGGTGCGCCCAGGCCAGGCACTGGCCCATCACCGCCATCAGGTTCTCGGCATGGCGGCGCTGGCCCTTGGCCCGGGCCAGTTCCACACGGTCCTGGCTGGGCTGCAGATCGCGCAGCACGCAGGCCACGCCGTCCATCGTCAACGTGTGCAGGAAGGCCGGCGGGATGGCTTGCAGCCGCCGCTGCACGGCCACGATCCGCTCCGCCTCGTTCGGCCACGCGGGCTGTGACAGCGGGGTGTGGCCGGCCAGCGACGACGCCGGTGCCGCCTTGAGGTCGAGCAGGAAGTTGCCGTCGGGATGGCCGCGGCCGCGGACCAGCACCACGTAGCGAACCTGACCGAGGCTGCCGTTGCCGGCGATGCGCCGGGCCACGTCCGCCACCGTGAAGAACTTCCGGTTGCGGTCGTGGGACCAGCACCGCTCGATCGCCGCGGTCACCCGATCGCGCTGGTCGGCGGTGGCGGCGAGCGCCTTGCGCCCGTCCACCAGCAGGCGCCGCCGTTTGCCTTTCCACACCGTGCGCGCGTCCAGCAGGTCGACGCGCGTGCGGCCGCGCAGCGACGCCAGCAGCTCGCCGATCGGGCTCGGCGCGGTCTCCCGTTCCAGCCAGCGGGCCTGGCCGTCGCCGAGCGCGTCGGCGTAGGCGGTGATGAACGCCTCGCCGAGGGCCTTGGCGCGCTTGCGGCCGGCCTCCAGGCTCTTGCGGCCGACGATCACGCTGCTCAGGAACCGCACCACGTCCCACGTCGCCGGCGCCAGCACGCTCTCGTCGAAGTCGTTGATGTCGAAGTAGACCTGCCGGTTGTCGCCTTTGTAGCTGCCGAAGTTCTCGAGGTGCAGGTCGCCGCAGGCCCACACCGCCGGCGCCTTGCGCAGCACCGGCGCGTCGGGCAGGCGGTCGTAATAGAGGTGGCACGACGCCCGCAGGAAGATGAAGGCGTCGCCGCGCATGACGGCGAACTTCATCGCCAGGCGCTCGGGGTCGCGCCCCTCGTTGAACCGGCGGATGCGCTTGACCACGTCCATCGTTCGCCCTGCCTGGCGGCATTGTGCTGCAGACGGGCACCGGCGCAACCATTCACCTCGCCTGGCTCTACACTAGGCGCGCACGCGGGCCGTCGCCCCGTGCTGGAGGCGTCGTGGCCGAGTATTCCCGCATCCGTGCGCTGTTCCCCGACCACCTCGGGTTGGCGCGCGGCAAGTATCTGCCCGCGCACCTCGCCCACAAGGGCACGCGCCACTGCCTGTCGACCTTCGCGCTGAACTTCGACCGCACGATGGTGCCGGCCCCGGGCGCGAAGATGCTCGAGGGGCTGCCCGACTGCGACCTGGTCGTCCCGATGCACGAGGTGCGGCCGTCGTGGGAGGCCGACACCGGCGTCGTCATCGGCGACCTGATGTTCCGCGGCGTTCCGCTGCCGATCGCGCCACGCCATGTGCTGCGGCGGGCGATCGACGACTGGCAGGCGCTCGGCTACCGGGCCAAGGTCGGCATCGAGCTCGAGGCGTTCGTGCTGCAGCCCGACGGCAAGGGCGGCTGGACCGAATGGGACACGCCGACGGCCTACGTCTACGGCACCGGACCGGCGGTGGATCCGGTCGGGCTGATCGACGACATCATGCGCACCGCCGCGGCCTGCGGGCTGCCGGTGGAGTCGATCAACTCCGAGTACGACACGCCGCAGTTCGAGCTGACGCTGGTCTACGACGACGCACTCAAGGCGGTGGACGACGCGTTCCTGTTCAAACTGATGGCGCGCGAGCTGGCGGCGCGGCGCGGGCTGCTGCTCACCTTCATCGGCAAGCCGTTCGCCGACCGCGGCGGCAGCGGCTTCCACGTCAACCTGTCGCTCGAGGACCGCGCCGGCGCCAACGCGCTCAACGATCCCGCCGCCGCCGACGGGCTGTCGGCGCTGGCCCGGCAGGGCATCGCCGGGATGCTCGCGCACTTCGAGGCGAGTGCCGGCATCTGCGCCCCGACGGTGAACGCCTACAAGCGGCTCAAGCCGGCGCAACTGGCCGGCTACTGGGTGAACTGGGGCTACGACCACCGCGGCGTGTCGGTGCGGGTGCCGCACGAGCGCGGCGCGGCGACGCGGCTCGAGCACCGCATGTCGGACGGCGCCGCCAATCCCTACCTGGCCACGGCGGCGGTGCTGCAGGCGGCGCGGCTCGGCGTCGTGCATGGCCTCACGCCGCAGGCCCCAGAGGAGCAGGACTGCCTGACGTCGCAGAGCGCCACGCGCCACGTGCCGGAGAACCTGTCGCTGGCGCTCGACGCCCTCGAGGCCGACGCCGCCTTCGTCGACGCGCTCGGCCGCGAACTGGTGGCCCAGTTCGTGGCGGTGAAGCGCGGCGAGTGGAGCCGCTACATCGCCGCCGTCACCGACTGGGAGCTGAAGACCTACCTGCCGTTTCTCTGATGCCTGCTTCCGTCCCCGCGGGCGACCGCCACGCCGACATCCTCGATCCCGACGTCTACGTGCACGGGGTGCCGCACGCGGCGTTCCAGCGCCTGCGCGACCAGGATCCGGTGAGCTGGTGGGACGAAGCCGGCGGCCGCGGGCTGTGGGCGGTGACCCGCTACGACGACATCGTCGCCGTCAGCCGCCAGTCGGCGATTTTCTCCTCGGCGCACGGCATCCGCATCGAGGACATGCGGCCCGACGAGCAGGCCGCCCGGCGCACGATGATGGAGCTCGACCCGCCGGCGCACACCACCTACCGCCGCCTGGTGCAGCCGCCGTTCTCGTTCCGTGAAGTGGCCTCCTACGAGCAGGCGCTGCGCCTGATGGCGTGCACGGTGATCGCCGACGTGCGCCGGCACACCACGTTCGACGTCGTCGAGTTGCTGGCCCGGCAACTGCCGATGCGGATGCTCGGCCGACTGCTCGGCGTGCCCGACGCCGACGGCCCGTGGCTGGTCAGCAAGGGCGACGCGCTGATCGGCAACGCCGATCCCGAGTTCACCGACACGCCCGTGGACCTGGCCGACACCGACGCCTACCGCCTGCTGCCGTTTCGCAGCCCGGTGAGCCGCGAGCTGTTCGACTACGCCGCCGAACAGGCCCGCCGGCGGCGCGAGCATCCGACCGACGACGTGATCTCGCTGCTGCTCCGGCCGACCCGCGACGGCGCCCCGCTCGGCGACGAGGAGTTCAAGAACTTCTTCACCTTGCTGGTCGCCGCCGGCAACGACACGACGCGCTACTCGATTGCGGCGGGACTGCTGGCGCTCATCGAGCGTCCGGATCAGCTGGCGGCGCTGCGCGACGATCCGCGCCTCATGCCGGACGCGGTCGAAGAGATGCTGCGCTGGAGCACGGTGACGATGCACTTCCGCCGCACCGCCACCGCCGACGCCACGCTTGGCGGCCGCACGATTCGCGGCGGCGACAAGCTGCTCATCTGGTTCATCGCCGGCGACTTCGACCAGCGCCGCTTCCCGGATCCGTTCACGTTCGACATCCGGCGCACGCCCAACGAGCACCTCGCCTTCGGGCTCAAGAGCCCGCACAAGTGCCTGGGCGAGCACCTGGCCCGGCTCGAGATGCGGGTGTTGTTCGAGGAGCTGCTGCCGGCGCTGGCCGACATCCGCGTCACCGGCCCGGTCGCGCGCCTCCGCTCCAACTTCATCGCCGGCATCAAGCGCCTGCCGGTGACGGTGGCCTGGGTGTAGCTACGGGGCGGGCTTGCGGTAGTCGACCACCAGGTCGCAGTTGTATTCGATCACCTGCCCGGCGGGGTCGCGCTTGAAGTAGCTGGTCGCCGTCCACGGCGCGGTGTAGGCCACCGGGTCGGCGATCCGGAACTCGATCTCCAGCACGGTGCCGTCGAGGATCTTGCGGATGCGCTCGGTGAGCGTCATCTGGTCCGAATGCGGCAGGCCGGTGGCGTTCAGCAGCGTCGTGTCGGCCAGGCCGACGGTGTCGACGACCAGCGTGTCGCCCTCCCAGCGGCCGATCGAATGGCCCATCGGCGCGACGTCGAAGTCCACCGGATGGCCGCGGCCGTCCATGTAGATGCGCCGGACCAGGTGCTGGTACTCGAACAGGATCGTCATGCGTCCCGGCGTGGCCAGGAACTCGATCGGATACGGCGACTGGTAGGAGCGCACCGCGCCGGGCGACAGGCAGCGCGCGTCGGGGTCGTTCTCGGGCGTCCACGCCTTGCGCCGTTGCCAGCCCCACGGCGTGAGCAGCGCTTCGCGCTCGGCCACCGCCTTCGCCATCGGGAACGAGAACAGGGTGTTGCGCGGCAGGTTGCCGGGATCGCCGCCGCCGAGCAGGTGATACCAGTGCGATGGCATCCACACGCCCGAGAAGTCGCGGCCCGATGCCGGCACCTGCCCGGCCGGCTGCGCTGCCGCGGCCCAGGCGCCGGCGGCTCCCGCCACCAGCAGCGCCGCCGCCGCCGCTGCCACCAGCGTCGCCAGTCCGGTCAGCACCCCGGGTCGCGTCATCGCCCGCCCGGCTTGGCCGTGGTGGAGAAGTCGTCGCCGAAGAACTGCCAGTTGTCGGCGGCCTTGGTGCCGCGCAGCAGCCGCAACGTCTTGCCGCCATCGCGCAAGCGTCCGCCGGTCACCGTGACGACGTCGCCGGCCTTGAACGAGGTGCGCGTCCAGCCCTTGCGGCTGAGCAGGCTGATGGCGTGGGTCTCGACGTCCCACCGCTCGATCGCGCCGCCGTCGGTCTTGACGTCGATGCGGATGTAGCTGTGCGGGTTGGCCCAGTCGAAGGCGGCGACGGTGCCCGTGAGGGTGAGCGGGTGGGCCATGTCGAACATGGCCGTCGAGTGATGCGCGGGCAGCGACGCGACACACGTGATCGCGAGCAGCAGGGCGCTGGCGAGGGTTCGCATCCGCTCACTATACGCGTCCGGCCCGGTCCATCGCCGGCGATCATCGCCCGCCCCGCCGGATCCGCTACGATGGCGCGCCTTGACCGCCGCTCCGTCCCCGCCGCCCGCGCTCAAGCGCGCGCTCGGCTTGCCGTCGCTGCTCGTGTTCGGACTGGCCTACGTGGCGCCGATCAGCGTGTTCACGACCTACGGCGTGGCCTCGGCGCGGTCGGACGGTCAGCTGGCGCTCGCCTACGTCGTCGCGACCATGGCGATGCTGCTCACGGCGCTGTCCTACGCCAGCCTGGCGCGGTGGTTTCCCGAAGCCGGCTCGGTGCACACCTACGCCTCGCGGGTGCTGCATCCCACGGTCGGCTTCCTCGCCGGCTGGGTCATCGCGCTCGACTACGTGATGATTCCGGTCGTCAACTTCATGATCGCCGGCATCTTCGGAGCGTCGCTGGTGCCGTCGATCCCGGCGCCGGTGTGGATGGCGGCGTCGCTCGCCGCTGTCTCGGCGCTGAACCTGCTCGGCATCGAGACCACCGATCGTTCGGCGCGGATCGTGCTCGCCATCGAGATCGCGGCGTTGCTGGCGTTCACCGGCGTGGCGCTGGCGACGGGCCACGGACCGGTCGGCAATCCGGTGGCGGTCGGCTGGTCGCCGGTGTTCGCCGCGGCCTCGATCGTCGCCATCTCGTTTCTCGGCTTCGACGCCGTGACCACGCTGGCCGAGGAGGCGCTCGAGCCGAGCCGCGACGTGCCGCGCGCGGTCGTGCTCACGTGCCTCGTCGCCGGCGGCCTATTCGTCACCGTCTGCGCCGCCGCCTATCGAGCGCACCCCGTCGCGCTGTTCGACGACGTCGACGCCGCCGGCTTCACGGTGGCCGCCGCCGTCGGCGGCGCGGCGTTGGCGGCGCTGGTCGCCGTCGGCGAGCTGGTGGGCTCGTTCGCGTCGGCACTGGCCGGTCAGGCCGGCGCCGCCCGGCTGCTCTTCGGCATCAGTCGAGCGACCGGGCTCGGCCACGGCCTGCTCGATCGCGTGCACGCCACGCGACGGGTGCCCACCGGCGCCGTCGGCGTCCTGGCGGTGGCCGGGGTGCTCGCCTTCGTTCTCACCCTGGAGCAGGTGGTGTCGCTCATCAACTTCGGCGCGCTCACCGGTTTCCTCGCCGTGCACGCCGCGGCGCTGCGCGAGGGGCTGGCGCGGCATCCCGTTCGCACCGCCGGCGTGTGGGCCCGGCACGTGGTCGTGCCGCTGACCGGCGCGGCGTTCGTGGCCACGCTGCTGTGGAGCCTGTCGCCGACGGCGCTCGCGGTGGGCGGCACCTGGCTGGCAGTCGGAGTCGGCGTGCTAACGTTGCGCGGTCGTCGATGGCCCTCCTGACCTGCGCCGGGCACACCGTGTCGGGCGATCACTTCATCGCCAACCGCCGCGTCGCCTCGCCGCGCACGCTGCCCGTGCACAGCCCGATCGACGGCGCCTCGCTCGGCGCGATCGCCGCCGGCGACGCCACCGCCGCGACCCAGGCGGTCGCGGCCGCGCGCGAGGCGTTCCCGGCGTGGGCGGCGCTCGGACCCGGCGGCCGCGGGCCAATCCTGCGCCGGCTCGCCGCGCTCGTCGAGCGCGACGTCGAGACGCTCGCGCTCGTCGAGACCACCAACAACGGGTCGCTGTTCGAAGCGAGCCGCCTGCGGGTGATGAAGCGGGCCGCCCACAACATCCAGTTCTTCGCCGATCTGGCCGAATCGCTGGCCGCGCCGGCCTGGGACACCGAGGCCGCCAATGCGCACAACCGCGTGCGCTACGACCCGGCCGGACCCACCGCGCTCATCACGCCGTGGAACGCGCCGCTGATGCTGGCGACCTGGAAGGTCGGGCCGGCGCTGGCCGCCGGCAACACCGTGGTCCTGAAGCCGGCGGAGTGGACGCCGATCACCGCGTCGATGCTCGCCGACCTCGCCGTCGAGGCAGGGGTGCCGGCGGGTGTGCTCAACGTCGTCCAGGGGCTCGGCCCAGAGGCCGGCGCCGCGCTGGTCGCCGATCCCGGCATCCGCCGCATCTCGTTCACCGGCTCGCCGCCGACGGCGCGCCGCATCGGCGCCGCCGCGGCCGCCAACCTCACGCCGGTGAGTTTCGAACTCGGCGGCAAGTCGCCGCTCATCGTGTGTGACGACGCCGATCTCGATCTCGCCGTCGCCACCGCCGCCGGCCAGTACGACAACGCCGGGCAGGTGTGTCTCGCCGGCACGCGCCTGCTGGTGCACCGGGCGATCCACGACCAGTTCGCCGCGCGGCTGACGGCGGCGATTGCGGCCATCCGTCAGGGCGATCCGCGCGACCCGGCCACGCAGGTCGGCCCGTTGATCCATCCGCTGCACCTCGCCCGGGTCGCCGGCTTCGTCGAGCGCGCGGTGGCGGCCGGGGCGCGCGTGGTGTGCGGCGGCCGCGTGTCGCCGGCCCTCGGCGGCCTCTACTACGAGCCGACGCTGCTCGCCGACGTCCCCGACGGCGCCGAGATCCTGCGCGAGGAGGTGTTCGGCCCGGTGCTCACGCTGCAGGCGGTGGCCGACGACGCCGAGGCCATCGCGCGCGCCAACGACACCGCTTACGGCCTGGCCGGCGTCGTCTTCACCCGCGACCAGGGGCGCGCCGACCGCATCTCCGACGCGCTGGTCGCCGGCACGGTGTGGGTGAACTGCTTCTTCGTCCGCGATCTCTCGGCGCCGTTCGGCGGCGCGCGCCAGTCGGGCATCGGCCGCGAGGGCGGGCACTGGAGCTTCGACTTCTACTGCGACGTCAAGAACATCGTGCACCGCAAGGGCACGTTCGCGGCCGGGCATGTCTGACCTGTCGCCCCGGCCACGCATCGGCATCACCGCCTGGCGGCGGCCCCTGGCGACGCCGCTCGGCGCGGCGACCGATCTCTACACGCTGGGGGTCGAGTACGCCGAGGCCGTCCAGGCGGCTGGCGGCCTGCCGCTGATCCTGCCGCACGGCGACGACGCGGAGGCCGTGCTCGACACGCTCGACGGGTTGCTGCTCTCGGGCGGCGGCGATCTCGATCCACGCAGCTACGGCGAAGCCAATCTCGCCGCCAAGGAGCAGCGCCTCGACGCCGACCGCTGGGAGATCGACTTGGTGCGGGCGGCCCGGGCCCGCCGCCTGCCGCTGGTCGGCATCTGCCGCGGCATGCAAGTGCTGGCGGTCGCTGCCGGTGGCCGCCTCGAACAGGAGATCGCCGGACGCGCCGGCCATCCCGACATGGGCGAGCTGTCGGCGGCGGCGATCCTCGCCGCTCGCCACGACGTGACGATCGCGCCGCAGAGTGAACTCGGGCGGGTCTACGGCGCGACGCGCCGGCAGGTGAACACCATCCACCACCAGGCGGTGGCCGACGCCGGCGGGCTCGCGGTGGCCGCCACCGATCCCACCGGGCTCATCGAGGCGGTGGAATCCACCGACGGCTGGTGCGGCCTCGGCGTGCAGTGGCATCCGGAGAAGCTGACGCCGGAAGAGGCCGTCGCCGAGCGGCCGTTGTTCGAGCATCTGATCGCCGAGGCCCGCGCCTATGCCGCGCGGCGCCGCCCCGGCGCGTGAGGCAGACGTGATGTCGCGACCGTATCCCAAGGGCTACACCACGCCCCTTTCTCCCGATGGCTCCGCCGCACTGGTGCCCGCACCACCGTGGCATTACTGCGGCGACTTCCTGATCGTCGAGTACCACACCGACCCGGAGGCGGTGATCGCGCTGCTGCCAAAGGAGCTCGAGCCGGCCGCCGACCCGGGCGCGGTGGCCGCGATCTTCGCCGACTGGCAGTGCTGCTCCACCGGCGGCGGCGAGCTGCTCGATCCGGTGCAAGGGCAATACAAGGAGTTCTTCCTCGTCGTCGGCTGCACCTACCAGGGGCAGCCGATGAGCCGCTGCGTCTACATCTGGGTGGACAAGGACTTCGCGATGTACCGCGGCTGGATTCAGGGCTTCCCCAAGAAGTTGGGCGCCGTGCACATGACGCGCACCTACAGCGTGGGGAAGGCGACGCCGCGTCTCGAGCCCGGCGCCAGGTTCGGCGCCAGCTGCACCGCGGGCAGCCGCGAGATCGCCCGTGCCGTCGTGACGCTGCGCGGGGTGTCGGAGCAGGGGCCCACGGTGAACGCGCCGCCGATGGCCAACTCGCGACACTTCCCGGCCTATGACGGGCTGATCCCCGACGTGTTCGAGCTGGTACGCTCCGGCGGGCAGGATCGCGAAGTGACCGACATCTGGGAAGGCGATGCCGAACTGACGCTCGGCGCCAACACGATCGAGCCGCTGCAGGCGATCGCCCCGCGCCGGATCGGCAAGGGCTTCCGCTTCACGTTCGCGTACACGGTGCACGGCGGGCAGGTCCTGACCCAGCACGACAAGGCGGCGCACCGATGACCCGCGCGCGTGTCTGGCACGACGGCGCGCTGGTGACAGCCGTGGTCGAGGCGGACCGTCTGGTCCTGGCGTCCGGCGAGCGGCTGCCACGGGCGACCGCGCGCTACGGGCCGCCGGTCGCGCCGCGACAGATCATCGCGACGCATCTCACCTATCGCAGCCGCTGCGTCGAGTACCAGATGGCGGCGCCACCGCCGTATCCGTCGTACTTCATGAAACCGCTCGGCGCGGTGTCGGCGCACGGTGCGCCGGTGGCGCGTCCGCGCGGCTGCCACTACCTGAACTACGAGGGCGAGCTGGCGGTGGTGATCGGCCGGCCGTGCTCGAACGTGCCGGTGGCGCAGGCTCTCGACTACGTGAAGGGCTACACCATCGCCAACGACTTCGGCGTCCACGACTTTCGTCATGCCGATCGCGGCGCGATGTTCCGGGTGAAGGGTCAGGACGGCTTCTGTCCGCTCGGGCCGGTGCTGGTGGACGCCGCCGACTTCGACCCCGCCGACGCCTGGCTGCGCACCTTCGTCAACGGCGAGCTGGTGCAGGAAGCGCACACCGGCACCGACCTCCTCTTCAGCGTGGCGTATCAGATCGCCGACATCTCACGGCTGGTCACCCTCGACGACGGCGACGTGCTGCTCACCGGCACGCCGGCGCACAGCCGGCCGGTGCAGCCTGGCGACGTCGTGGCCGTGGCGATCAGCGGCATCGGCCGGCTCGAGAACCCGGTCGTCGAGCTCGACCGCGACCTCGTCGTCGTCGGCGATCCACCGCGCGTCACCGAAGCGACGCTGCACGTCGCGCTGGCGATGCCGGAGGACGAGGCGCGGACCCGCATCGCCCGCGGCGAGCTGCTGCCAGGAGCCCACTCATGACCCCGCCACGGCTCGTCGGCGCGTTGCACCACGCCGGACTCCGCGTCGCCGACCTGGACGAGGCCCGGCGCCGGTGGAGCCACCTGCTCGGCCTGCATGGCGAGACGGTGGACGCCACGACGGCGATCCTGCGCTGCACCTACGAAGACTACGGGCTGGCGCTGATGGCCGGCGGCACCGCGCCGCCCGGACTCGCCTACGTGTGCTACGAACTGGCCGCGGGCGTCGGGCTCGACGACGCGGCCGCCGCGATCACGGCGCGCGGCGGCGCGGTGGCCCGAGCCACGGTGCCGGTTCGCGGCGACGCGCTCGAGACCGCCGATCCCGACGGCAACCGTATTCGACTCGTGCCGCGCGTGCGTCCCGACGACCGGCGGCCCGCCGAGGTCCGCGAGTCGTCGCGGATTCCCGGCTGGCACCCGCGCAAGTTCGGCCACGTGAACTTCCTGACCGGCGACGTGCAGCGGCAGGTGGCGTGGTACACGAACGTCCTCGGCTTCGGCGTCACCGACTGGATCGGCACCGAGGGCGTGTGGCTGCACGTCGATCGCGATCACCACGTGCTGGCGTTTCTGGGCCAACGCGTCGCGCACATCCACCACCTGGCGTTCGAACTGGTGGACTGGGGCGAGATGCGCGTGGCGCTCGATCACCTCGCGCAGAACCGTCGTCACATCGTGTGGGGCCCGGGCCGCCACGGCATGGCCCGCAATCTGTTCAGCTACTTCCGCATGCGCGAGGAGGAGCTGTTCGTCGAGCTGTTTGCCGACCTCGAACAGCTGCCGGCGGATCACACCCCGCGGCAGTTCCCCGACGACCCGCACTCGTCGAACACCTGGGGCATCCTGCCGCCGCGCACCTACTTCCGCTTCGACCAGGCGGCACTCGACGCCGAGGACTCGCAGGCCTACGCCTACGGCCTGCCGATTCCGCCGCCGTAACCGCCGTAGGGGTCAGACCCCATTCAAAACCCAGCGAGAAATAGGGGTCAGGCCTCTTTCAGGGCGGGCGCAGACTTCTGCGGTCAGACGGCGGGCAGGTAGTCCTCGATGGCGCCGACGATCAGCACCTCGGCGCCCTCGACGGTCATGATCTCTTCGTGGTCCGAGCCGCTGTCGGCGTGGTGGAAGTCGCCGGCCCGGAGCGTGCGGCCGTCGATCACGATCGAGCCGCGGATCACATAGCACTCCTCGCCGCCGTGGTGGCGGTGCGAGGGATAGACCGCGCCCGGCGCGGCGCGGATCAGCATCGTCGCGATGTCGCGTTCGCGGTCCACCGACAGGATGCGGGCGCGAATGCCGGCGACGCCGGTGTCGAACCAGTCGCCGTCGCCCGCCGGCAAGGTGTAGCAGCCGGCCGTGCGAGCGGCGGTGAGCACCCGCTCGCGCACGTAGGCCGGTGGCGCGACGCTGTCGGCGCTCCCGGCCACGGCCACGACGCCGTCGTAGAGGCGGGCCACCAGCGCCCGCAGTTCGGGGGTCAGGTCGGCGAGGCGCGCCGCCAGCTCCCGCTTTTCGTCGGCGTCGAGCGCGCCGACAGCATCGGCCAGCGCCAGCGCTTCCACGTCCTCGGGGATCATGCCAATTGCTCCAGATGACCCCGCAAGGCCGCCAGGCCCGAGCGGATCCGCGTTTTGACCGTGCCAAGCGGCACGCCGAATCGCTTCGCCAGCTCGTGATGGGTGTAGCCCTCGAAGAACGCCGCCTCGATCAGCGTCCGCTGCGTGGCCGGCAGGTCGGCGAGCGCCGCGCCGACCGCCCGCGCGGTCTGCGTTTCCTGCAGCGCGGTCTCCGGGGTCTCGTCGGTCGAGCCCTCGGGCGTGGTCACGTTGCCGCTGGCGTCCGCAGGCGGTTCGACCGAGATGGCGGCGCGGACCCGCTGCGACCGCAGCCTGTCGATGGCGCGATTGCGCGCGATGCGCACCAGCCACGCCGCCGGTGAGCCGAGCCTGGCGTCGTAGCTCTCGGCTCGGGTCCAGACCGCCACGAACGTCTCCTGGAGCACGTCGTCGGCGTCGGCGGCGCTGCGGAGGATGCGCAGGATCAGGCTGTAGGCGAGCCGGGCGTGCCGATCGTAGAGCGCAGCCAGCGCGCCGTCGTCGCGGGCGGCGATGCGCTGCAACAGGTCGACATCGGCCGGTGGGGTGGCAGGCGCCCCGGACACGGCCGGGATCGTGGCATAGCCCGCGCTGGGCGCACAAGCGTCGCGCGGCCGCGCCGCCCAATCGCTCCCGGCCGACGGCCGTGGCCCTCGATACGTCAGAACGGCGGCAGACATCCCGGAATTGGACCTCGATCCCATTCCTACGGCTCCGCCCGCCCGGCGGATTGCCGACGGACTGGGTGCCGGCAGATTGGCCGGCGGATTGGGGCCTGTCCCCACTTGTGGTGGGGACGCGCGCGACCACTACTGGTTGCGCAGGCCGAACGTGACCAGCGTGCTGCCGGCGATCACCGACACATACTGCTGGCCGTCCACCATGTAGGTGACCGGGCCCATCACGATCTGTCCGCCCAGGCTCGCCTTCCACAGCAGCGCGCCGGTGCGGGCGTCGACGGCCATGAAGTGGCCCTCGCGGCCGCCGGTGAAGAGCAGGTCGGTGGCGGTGGTCAGCATGCCGGCGTCGCTCACATCGTGCTGACGCAGCTTCCACTTCACCTGGCCGCTGTCGGGATCGATCGCCATCACCGCGCCGTTGCCCACTTCGTCGGTCCAGTTGTTGATCGGGCCGCGCCGGCCGATGCCGATGGTGGGCGCGCCCGGCGCAGGAGCCACCACGGTGAAACTGCCCCCCATGAACAACTGTCCGGGCTTGTACTCGGCCTCCTCGGGCCGATAGATCGTGCCGTAGTTCTCCCAGGCGGCGAAGTAGAAGAGGCCGGTGCGCGGGCTGTAGGACGGCACGTACCAGTTGGTGCCGCCCTGGTTGCCAGGATAAGTGGGCGATCCCTGTGGCTGCGGCGTCTGGATCGGCCGGCCCTTGGCATCGAGGCCGCTCGCCCAGTTCACCGTTCACGAACGGCGTGCCGGCCAGGAACTCGCCGGTGACGCGGTCGAGCACGTAGAAGTAGCCGTTGCGGTTGGCCCACAGCATCAGCTTGCGCGGCGTGCCCTTCCACGGCCGATCGACCAGCACCGGCACCTGCACCGCGTCGTAGTCGTAGGGATCGTTGGGCGTGAACTGGAAGTGCCACTTCAGCGTCCCGGTGTCGGCGTCGAGCGCGATCGCGCAATCGGCGTAGAGGTTGTCGCCGGGCCGCTGCTTCGGGTTCCAATCCGGTCCGGGATTGCCGATGCCCCAGTAGACGAGGTTGAGCGCCGGATCGTACGAGCCGGTGATCCACGCCGGCGCGCCGCCGGTCTTCCAGTCGTCGGCGTCCCAGGTGTCGTGACCGGGCTCGCCGGGGCCGGGAATCGTGTAGAACTTCCACGCCTCCTTGCCGGTCTTCGCGTCGTAGGCGGCGACGAAGCCGCGAATCCCGTACTCGCCGCCGCCGACGCCGACCAGCACCTTGTCCTTCACGACCAGCGGCGCCATCGTGATCGAATAGCCGGCCTTCACGTCGCCGACCGCGATGTTCCAGCGCGCCTTGCCGGTCACCGCGTCGATGGCGATGAGCCGGGCGTCGAGCGTGCCCATGAACAGCAGGTCGCCGAGCATCGCCAGGCCGCGGTTGTTGGCGCCGCAGCACACCTTCGCGTCGGGTGAGGGCGTGTGGCGGTAGAGCCAGTAGAGCGAGCCGGACTTCGCGTCCACGGCCATCACGTCGTTGGGCCGCTGGGTCAGGTACATCACCCCGTCGACGACCAGCGGATTCGACTGCCAGGCGCCGAACACCTGGTTCTGCACCACCCACTTGGACTCGAGCCTGGCGACGTTGGCCGGCGTGATCTGGGTGAGCGTGCTGTGGCGCTGGCTGGTGTAGTCGCCGTTGTAGGTGATCCAGTTGTGCGGCTCCTTGGCGGCGTTGAGCAGCCGGTCGCTCGTCACCTGCGCGTCGAGGACCAACGACCCGGCCGCCAGGGCGGCCAGCAGCGTCAGAACGGGTGTGGACGGACGTGTCATTGGACACCTCGGAGCGACAACAGATAGGCGACGAGATCGGCCACTTCGTCGGGCGACAACCGGGTGGCCATCGACGGCATCGGCGATTCCTTGGCCACGGTCATCGTCTTGATGTCCTTCTTCAACACCGTGACCAGCCGCTCCCGGTCGTCGACCAGCTGCACCGAGAAGGTGTCCTCGTTGGTGCGGCGGCCGCGAATCGTCGCCCCGGCGGTGGTCACGATCGTGGTCGGCCGGTTGATCGGCAACATGGCCCTGGTGGGCTCGAGCAGCGAGCGTTGCAGCGCCGCCGCGGTGCGGGCGGCGCCGATGTCGCTCAGGTCGGGCGCCGTGCGCGGGCCGCTGCCGTGCACGCGGTGGCAGGTGGCGCAGCTGGCCTTCTCGGTGGCGAACAGCGCCTTCCCGCGGTCGATGTTGCCGACCTTCACGGCGGTGCCGGCGGGGTCGAAGCCGGCGCGGATCAGCGCGATGAGCCCGGTGGTTTCAGCGGCGGCCAGGCTGAAGCCGGGCATCCGCCCGCCGGGCACGCCGCTGACGATCACCTTCGCCAGGTCGTCGTCGGTCACGGCCCGGGGGAAGCGCCCGAGCCGCAGGTTCACGCCGGCCACCATGTCGCCGTTGGGCCCGTGGCAGAGCTGACACTGGGCGCCGTAGACGCGCACGCCCCACGTCGATGTCGGCGGTGCTGTACTGGTGGTCCTGCGCGGCCGCGGGCGCCGCCCACGTCAGGAGCGCCAGCCACAGGAACGACCTCGAGGTGCGTTTGGGCATGGTGCGGACTTGTACCCGTTCGCCCGCACCCAGCGCAACCGCCTGCGGAGTGTCCACGTATGATTCTTCAGGCACCCGCATGATCGGCCAGACGCTGTCGCATTACCGGATTCTCTCGCCGCTCGGCCGCGGCGCCATGGGCGAGGTGTTCGCCGCCGAGGACGTGCGGCTGGGCCGTCGCGTCGCCGTGAAGCTGCTGCCGGCCGAACTGGGCAGCGACCCGGCCGCCACCGAGCGCTTCCAGCGCGAAGCCCGCATCGTCTCGTCGCTGAACCACCCCAACATCTGCACGCTCTACGACATCGGCGAGCACCAGGGCCGGCAGTTCATGGTGATGGAGCTGCTCGACGGCGAGCCGCTGTCGGCGCGGCTGGCGCGCGGACCGGTGGCCATCGACCAGGTGCTCACCTTCGGCAGCGACCTCGCCAGCGCCCTCGATGCCGCGCATCGCCAGGGCGTGGTGCATCGCGACATCAAGCCGGCCAACCTGTTCGTCACCACCCACGGCGCCATCAAGGTGCTCGATTTCGGCGTCGCCAAGCTCGGCCTCGCGCTCCGGCAGCGCCGAGACGACGCACGGCGGCGAGCACCAGCTCACCTCGCTCGGCACCGCCATCGGCACGGTGGCCTACATGTCGCCGGAGCAGGCGCGCGGCCAGGACATCGACGCGCGCAGCGATCTGTTCTCGCTCGGCGTCGTGCTCTACGAGATGGCCACCGGCGGCTCGCCCTTCCCGGGGTCGACGCCGGCGACGATCTTCGAGGGCATCCTCACCAAGACGCCGCCGCCGCCCTCGACCGTCCGTGCCGGCCTGCCGGATGGCCTCGACCGGGTGATCGGCCGGGCGCTCGAGAAGGACCCGGCCCACCGCTTCCAGTCGGCCGCCGACCTGCGTGCCGAGCTCAAGCGGCTGCAGCGCGACACCGAGCAGCTCTCCGGGTCGGTCGCGGCGGCGGTGCGGCCGGCGCCTGGCCGCCGGGCGCGTTGGTGGTGGCTGGCCGCGCCCGTGGCCACCGCCGTGGTCATCGCCGCGGTGCTCGGCTGGCAGTCGACGCAGACCCCGGCGCTCGAGGCTCGGGATCTGGTGGTGCTGGCGGCGCTCGACAACCGCACCGGCGACACGATGTTCGACGACACGCTCGGCGAAGCGCTGGCCGTGCAGCTGCGGCAGTCGCCGTTCCTGAACCTGGTCCCCGACCAGCGCGTGCAGGCGACGCTGCGGATGATGGAGCGCGGCCGTCGGGCACGCCGCTCACCGCCGCGGTCGGCCGCGACGTCTGCCAGCGGGTGGGCGCGCGGGCGCTGCTGACCAGCACCATCGCCGCGCTCGGCAGCAGCTACGTCATCACCCTGGGCGCGCAGGACTGCGTGACCGGCGACGTGCTGGCCGAGCAGCAGGTGCAGGCGTCCCGCAAGGAAGACGTGCTGCGCGAACTTGGGCACGCCACTTCGACTTTCCGCGAGATGCTGGGCGAGTCGCTGGCGTCGATCAAGCGCTACGACGCGCCGGTGGAAGCGGCGACCACGCCGTCGATCGAGGCCCTCAAGGCCTACAGCCAGGGCATGGTCGCGCGGCGCTCCGCCGGCGATCGCGCGGCGCTGCCGCTGTTCCGGCGGGCGGTCGAACTCGATCCGGACTTCGCCCTGGCCCATGCCCGGCTCGGCACCGCCTATTCGAATCTGAACGACGTCGTGAACAGCCGGCTGCACACGACGCGCGCGTTCGAGCTGCGCGACAAGGTCAGCGAGGTGGAGCGGCTCTACATCGACGCGCGCTACTACACCACCGTGAAACCCGATTCGGGACGAGCGGCCGAAGCCTACCGGGTGACCATCGCCACCTTCCCGACCGACTACGCCTCGCGCGTCAACCTGGCGCTCATCCTCCAGCAGGGCGGCGACGTCGAAGAGGCGGTGCGGCTGTTGCGGGAAGCCGTGGCGATCGCGCCGGAGGAACCCAACGCCAAGACCAATCTGGCCAAGGCGCTGTTCGACCAGGGCCGCTACGACGAAGCGCGCCAGGTGCTGAAGGACGTGACGGCGCTGCGCGACGACGGCGGCGTGCGGACGCTGCTGATGGCGATTGCCGGCATGACCAAGGACGCCGCGCTCGAGGCCGAGCAGCTGGAATGGGCCAGGACGTTCGACGATCCCAAGGAGACGCTGCAGTTGCGGCTCGGCGTGGCGGTCTACCGCGGCCAGATGCGCGAAGCCGAGCGGGTCCGCGACGAAGCGGTGCGGCTGCTGACCGCCGCCGGCGTTCCGGCGATCGCCCACTCGGTGCAGGCCGGCACGGCGATCTCCCTGGCGTTCGCCCTGGCCCGCGACCGCGCCACGGCGGCGATCGCGGCGATGCCTGGCGATGGCACCGACGACGAGACGGCCGACGAACGGCTGATCGTGGCGGCGCTGAACCGCGACGCGGCGGCGACGCGGCGGACCCTGCCGGCGGCGCTGTCGACGCTGCCCGACGACGAAGCCGGCCGACGGATCGCCGTCGTGTTCCGCGCCATGGCACAACTCGGTACTGGCGATGCCGCCGGCGCGCTGGCGACGATTGGCCCGGTCACGCCCAGCTTGCGCGAATACGACGCGGTGCTCGCGCGCGCGGAGATCGCCTTGGCGGCCCGCCAGTGGGACGACGCGATCGCGGGCTTCACCTGGGTCCGCGACCACGTACGCGCCGAACTGGTGCCCACCGGCGCGTTCGCCCGCTTCCGCCTGGCGCAGGGCCACGAAGGCGCCGGCCGGCGCGACGAGGCGCGGAAGGCCTACGCCGACTTCCTCGAGTTCTGGACGATGGCCGACGCCGACCTGCCGATCGTTGTCGAGGCCAAGCGCGCATTGGCCCGCTTGGCTTCTTGACGCGGCTGGCGGCCAGCGGCTAGCGGCTAGAATGCACACGTCACACCGCCATGGAAGTACGCGTCTTCTCGAGCTCGGGCCGTCCCGGCGTGGGCCAGCCGCCGAAGCGTGAAGGCCAGCGGCCGCTGCTGCCGCAGCACGCCCGGCACTGCCCGGTGCTCGAGGCCGGCAGCGCGCTCGGCTTCCTGGTGTATCCGCCGCTCGAGGCCAACGAGGCCGCGCACATCACCTACGAGGGCGAGGGCCGCTACACCTGCGGGTTCTTCCTCGCGGGCCACGGCGGGACGTGGGACAAGGTGTTTTCGGTGGCGTTGGTGATGCCGGTGGGGAGCTTGGGCGCCATTCGCGAAGAGGTGGAGTTCCGCACGCCGAACCTGTCCGACCAGAACGCCGTCAACATGGCCCGGGCGTTCGTGGTGCCGCAGGATCTCGGCACGCCGGCCGGCGCGGTGGCGCTGCGTGGCGCCACCAGCTTCCAGACGCCCGCCGGCTGGGACACCGTCTACACGCCGATCTTCAACATGATCGATCGCCCGGTGGCGCCGATGCTGGTCGTGCGCGTCGAAACCGACTGGTACGCGCACGAGACCGAGTTCCGCTACGTGCTGCAGCCGGGCGAGGGCATGAGCCTCAGCCATACGCTGCCGATCGGCCAGGTGCTGTTCGTGCCGCGCGAAGAGGTCACGCTGCGCGACGGCAGCGACGACGAGCGGGTGGCCTTCCACGCCGCCATGGACCGCTTCGCGGCCGAAAAACCCCGGCACCAGCAGACCACGCCGTTCGGCATGAAGGTCAGCCCGCTGTATCTGCGGCAGAGCCGGGCGCAGCGCGACACGCCGGCCGCCGCGGCGCCGCCCGACTAGCGCCGAACACCCCGCGCGATCATTCGACCTCCAGTTCGATCCCGCCGACCCAGCCGGCCACCATGTTGTACAGCGCCGCTCCGATGAGCGAGGTCACGAAGCCGATACAGCCGTAGAAGATCGGCAGCAGGATCACCGCGGCCACGCCGAACAGCATCCCCATCGGCCCGGCCTCGTTGCCGGCCATGGCGCCGCCGACCACCGACACCAGGCTGACGACGCCGCCGATGAGCAGGCCAATCAGCCCATACAGCGTCGCACTCAACTTCGCCAACGACAGCGGTCGCATTCGGCGCACGATCATGGGACGCTCCTTGTTTGGCCGGTTCCAGCGGGGCGGCGGCGATGCTACTACACGAGCCGTGACATCCCGTGCATTCTCCAGGCTGGCGAGGCCGGGATTCCATCGGATAATGCCCGACATGCGGATCGTGTCGTACGCGCTGCTGCTCCTGCTGGTGGCGGCCGGCCCCGCCTGGGCGCAGGCGCCGGTCAGTTACCGGGTCTCGTTCCCGACGCCGGAGCATCGGTGGCTGCAGGTGGACGTCACCTTCGCCGACGCGCCGGCCGGGCCGCTGCGGGTGCGGATGAGCCGTACGTCGCCGGGCCGCTACGCACTGCACGAGTTCGCCAAGAACGTCTTCGACGTGCGCGTCACCGACGGCAAGGGCAAGCCGCTGACCGCGGCCCGTCCCAACCTGCACCAGTGGGACGTCGCCGGCCACGACGGCACCGTCGTGATGAGCTACCGCGTGTTCGGCGACCGCGTCGACGGCACCTACCTGGCCGTGGACACGACGCACGGGCACCTCAACATGCCGGCGGCGCTGATGTGGGCCAAGGGACTCGAAGCCCGCGCCGCGCGCGTCCAGTTCGTGCCGCCGCCGGGCAAGCCGTGGCAGGTGGCCACGCAGCTCTTCCCGACCGGCGACCCGCTGGTCTTCACCGCGCCGAACCTGCACTACCTGATGGACAGCCCGACCGAGGTCGGCGCGTTCAGATTGCACCTCTTCACCGTCGACGACGGCAAGGGCCCGCAGACCATCCGCATCGCGCTGCACCACGACGGCAGCGACGGCGACGCCGACGCCTACGCCCGCGACGTCGAGAAGATCGTCCGCGAGACCGTCGCCACCTTCGGCGAGCTGCCGCGGTTCGACGCCGGCACCTACACCTTCCTGGCCGACTACCTGCCGTGGGCCAGCGGCGACGGCATGGAGCATCGCAACAGCACCGTGCTGTCGTCGCCGGGCGCGCTGCGCAATCCCGGCCAGCGCCAGGGGATTCTCGGCACCGTCGCCCACGAGTTCTTCCATGCCTGGAACATGGAGCGGATCCGCTCGCGGGCGATCGAGCCGTTCGACTACGAGGACGCCAATGTCTCCAGCGACTTGTGGTTCGGCGAGGGCGTGACCAGCTACTACGACGACCTGATCGTCTACCGGGCCGGTCTGCAGTCGCTCGACGACCTGCTGGCCAGCTACGCCGGCCTGGTCAACTCGGTGGCGCTCGCGCCCGGCCGGCGCATTCGCTCGGCCGAGGAGATGAGCCAGCTGGCGCCGTTCGTCGACGCCGCCGTGTCGATCGATCGCACGGCGTGGAACAACACCTTCATCTCCTATTACACCTGGGGCGCGATGCTCGGCCTGGCGATGGATCTGTCGCTGCTGGAGAAGACCGCGGGCAAGACCAGCATGGACGACTACATGAAGGTGATGTGGACCTCCTACGGCGTGCCGGGCATGAAAGCGGCGCCGGGCATGGTGGCGCGGACCTACGGGCGCGAGGACCTGCAGGCCCGCCTGGCGCAGCTGTCGGGCGACGGCGCCTTCGCCCAGCAGTTCTTCGCCAGCTACGTGCAGGGCCACGAGGTCCCCGACTTCGCCCGCCTCTTCAATCGGCTCGGGCTGGTCGTGCGCAAGCGCAACGCCGGCAAGGCGTGGCTCGGCAACACCACGCTCACGTTCGCCAGCGGCGGGCTGCGCACCGGGACGGTGCCTTTCGACTCGCCGCTCTACCAGGCCGGCGTGGCCGAAGGCGATCAGATCGTGTCGATTGCCGGCGTCGAGGTGAGCTCCGGCCAGACCGTGCAGGAGGTACTGCAGAAGCACTCACCGGGCGCGCGGCTCGAGCTGCGCATCGTGCGGCGAGGCGGCGAGGCGGTGCGGACGGCCGCCAATCTCGAAGAGGATCCCCGGGTGGAGATCGTGACCGCCGAGAGCACCGGCGCGTCGGTGACCCCCGAACAACGTCAGGCCCGGCTCGCCTGGCTGGCGGCCCGAGCGAAGTGAGGCGACCGATGCAGACCCACCCCCTGACGACGGCGCTGGCGGCGGCGATGATGGCCGTGACACTCGCGGCCGGGGCCGCGGCGCAGGTGACCAACGCCGACCTGGCGGCGGTGCCGCGGGTCACGCTGGCCGAGTTCAAGAAGCTGCACGCGGCGAAACAGATCCTCGCCATCGACGTGCGCGATCCGCACGCCTTCGACAACGGCCACATCCCCGGTGCCCTGAACGTGTCGTTCGTGGACGTCGAGATCATGGCCAACCGGCTGCTGAAGGAGCCCAAGCCGATCGTCGCCTACTGCGCCTGCCGGGACGAGTTGACCGCCGCCCGGGTGGCCGTGCAGCTGATGCGGGTCGGGGTCAAGAACATCCGGGTGCTGACCGGCGGCTGGGACGGCTGGACTGCCGGAGGCGGTAAAGTAGAACGTCACGCCGCCGCCGGCGCGCTGAAGCGCCAGGCGCGGCGACACGAGGACAGGAACCATGGCACATCGGAGTCAGTTCGTGGTGATGGCGGGTGCGGTGCTGGCGGCAGCCGTCTGGGTCAACCTGGTGAGCGCGCAGGGCACGCTGGCCAGCTCGGGCGTCTACACGTCGGCCCAGGCCGATCGCGGCATGTCGATCTACGACGGCCAGTGCGCGTCCTGCCACGAACTCAGCCGCTTCAAGGGCAAGGACTTCGCCAGCGCCTGGACCGACAAGCCGCTCACCGACCTGCACCTGGCGGTGAAGTCGATGCCGATGGACAACCCCGGCAGCTTGAACCCGCAGGAGTACGCCGACATCCTCTCCTACTTCCTGAGCATCAACGGCTACCCGGCCGGCCAGGTCGAGCTGAAGGGCGACGACGCGGCGATCGGCGCCGTGAAGGTCGACGTCAAGAAGCCGTAACCGCGTCGGCACGAATCCGAACCGGGGCCGGCGACACGCCGCGCCCCGGTTTCGCGCGTTAGAAGGGTGCGCCGCCGGAGCGGCCTGATGACCGACGCCGAACGCTGGCAGATCGTGAAGGATCTGGCCGGCCGCGCCCTCGAACACGACCCCGAGACGCGCGCCGGATGGCTGGCCGCCCAGGCGGCGCCGGACGAGGTTCGCCGCGCCGCGGCCCGCCTGCTCGACGCCGACGCCGCGGCCGACGCCGGCCGCTTCCTCGACCGCGAGGCGACCGACCTGTCGTTGGTCGATGGCGCGCCGAGCGTCGTTCGCGACGGCGACGTGGTCGGCGCCTACCGGATCGTGCGCCTGCTGGGCGAAGGCGGCATGGGAAAGGTGTACCTCGCCACCCGCGCCGACGAGGCCTTCGAGAAGCAGGTGGCGATCAAGCTGGTCGGCGGCAGCGGACACGCCGCGCTCGCGGATCGACTGCGGCAGGAACGCCGGCTGCTCGCGACGCTCGACCACCCGCTGATCGCCCGGCTCCTCGATGGCGGCACGACGGCGTCCGGGGCGCCCTACGTGGTCATGGAGTACGTCGACGGCGTGCCGATCGACGGCTACTGCGACCGCCATCGTCTGTCGCTTCGCCACCGGCTCGACCTCGTGCGCCGGGTGTGCGAGGCGGTCCACCACGCCCATGGCAACCTGGTGGTCCACCGGGATATCAAGGCCGGCAACATCCTGGTCACGGCCGACGGGACGCCCAAGCTGCTCGACTTCGGCATCGCCAAGGCACTCGCTGGCGACGCGACCGACCGCACCGTCACCGGTCTGGGCGCGATGACCCCTGAGAGCGCCAGCCCGGAACAGGTGCTCGGGCTGCCGATCACCGTCGCCACCGACGTCTACGCGCTCGGCGCGCTCCTCTACCGGCTGGTCGGCGGGCGGATGCCGTTCGCCGACGCGGCCAGTCCGGCCGCACTGCTGCGCGCCATCGGCGAGCACGACCCGGTCGCGCCCAGCAAAGCGGCGCCGCCGAGCCCGGTGCCCCGCGACGTCGACCTGATCATCCTCAAGGCCATGCGCAAGCGCCCGGCCGAACGCTACGACAGCGCCGCGTCGCTGGCGGCCGACCTGAACCGGTATCTGTCCGGACGCCCGGTCGAGGCCGCGCCCGATTCAGCGGGATATCGGGCGCGACGATTCGTCGCCCGACATCGTCTGGCCACGGTGGCCGTCGCCACCGGCATCGTCGCGTTGAGCGGCGGCCTGGCCGCCACGTTGTGGCAGGCGCGCATCGCCGACGCGGAGCGGCAGCGGGCCGAGCGACGATTCGACGAGGTGCGGCGGCTGGCGCGCAGCCTGATGTTCGATCTGCACGACGCGATCGAGCCGTTGCCGGGATCGACGCCGGCGCGGCGCCAGCTGGTAGAGAACGCTCTCCAGTACCTCGACGGGCTGGCCTCGGAGTCGACCGAGGACGTGCCGCTGCTGCGCGAGCTGGCCGAAGGCTACGAACGCCTCGCGCAGGTACAAGGACGCACCGGCAACGCCAACCTCGGCGACGTCGACGGCGCTCGCGCCAGCGGCGACAAGGCGGTGGCGCTGCGCCGCCGGATCGTCGGGCATGCCGCCGCGCTTCCCCAGGACACGGTCGACCTGGCGACCAGCCTTCAAGGGCAGGCCAGGGCGGCCGCCACCGCCGAGGCACAAACGGCGATGGTCAGCGACGCGCTGGCGTTGCTTGATGGTCTTCCGCCGTCGTACGGCGAGGACCGCCGCGCGCTCAACCTGCGCGCCTCGCTGCTGTGGAGCCGCGCCGGGGCCCACGTGCGCGCGAAAGACTTCGCCGCCGCCCGCGACCCCTACCAGCAGTCGGTGGCGCTGTTCGAGCGGCTGCTCGACTCGGCCGACGACGAGGCCCGTCCCAACGCCAGCCGCAACCTGTCGATCGTGCTGAAGAACTACGGCGCGCTGGAGTGGGAGCTGGGCGAACGGCCGGTGGCGCTCGCCTCGTATCGTCGCGCTCAGGCCCTCGACGAGGCCCGCCTCGCGCTTCGGCCCGGCGACACGACGTGGCTGCTCGACCTCTCCTACAGCGTGGCGTCGGTCGCCTTCACCGAACGGGCCACCGGCGATCTGCGGTCCTCATTGGCCCACTACCGCCAGGCACTGACGCTGCGCGAACAGGCCTTGAGCGGCGATCCGCAGAACGCCCAGGCGCGGGCCGCCGTGGACCGCGCCCGCGGATCGATCGCCGAGGTCACGGCGGAGATGGCGGCGGCGCACCGGACGCCGCCGCGGCCGTAGACGGCACGCCGGGCTGGCGATGACCGACGCCGAACACTGGCAGCTCGTCAAGGACCTGGTCGGCCGTGCCTTGGAGCACGACCCCGGGCGGCGTGCGTCATGGCTGGACGCCCAGCCGGCCCCGGACGCGGTTCGGCGCGACGCCGAGAAGCTCGTCGCCGCTGCCGCGGAAGCGGGCAGCTTCCTCGAGACCGAGCCGGTCGGCCCGACGCCATCGACCCTCCTCGAGCACCCGCTCGCGCCACTCGTCCGGGAGGGCGACTCGGTTGGCGCCTACCGCATCGTGCGTCTGCTCGGACAGGGCGGCATGGGCGCGGTCTACCTGGCGAGCCGGGCTGACGACGCCTTTCGAAAGGAAGTGGCGATCAAGCTGGTGCGGCCCGACGCCGGCGGGGCGCTGGCCGATCGCCTGCGCCTCGAGCGACGGCTGCTGGCCACCCTCGATCATCCGAACATCGCCCGGCTGATCGATGGCGGCACCTCCGCCGACGGGGTGCCGTACGTGGTGATGGAGTACGTCGACGGCGTGCCGATCGACGTCTATTGCCGGGATCATCGCCTGGGCATTCGCGAATCCCTGGCGCTCGTGATCACCCTGTGCGACGCGGTCCAGCACGCGCACCGCAACCTGGTCGTCCACCGCGACCTCAAGCCGGGCAACATCCTGGTCACGTCCGAGGGCGTCCCCAAGCTGCTCGACTTCGGCATCGCCAAGGCGCTGGCCGGTGACGATTGGGGGCGCACCGCTACCGGCCAGGCGGCGATGACGCCGCACAGCGCCAGCCCCGAACAGGTCAGGGGCGAACCAGTCACTGTCGGCACCGACGTGTACGGGCTGGGCGTGCTGTTGTACGGCCTGCTCACCGGCCGGACCCCCTTCGCCGAGGCCGCCAGCCCGGCGGCGCTGCTGCACGCGATCTGCGACCTCGACCCGGTGGCGCCGAGCCGGCTGGCGCCGTCGGCCGGCATTCCGGCGGACCTCGATCGGATCACGCTCAAAGCGCTCAAGAAGGCGCCTGGCGATCGCTACGACAGCGCCGCCGGAATGGGCGCCGACCTGGGCCGGTTCCTGGCCGGCCGGCCGGTCGAAGCGACGCCCGATTCGCTGGCCTACCGCGGGCGGCGGTTCGTGGCCCGTCACCGCCTCGGCACGGCGGCGGTGGCCGCGGCGACCGTCGCCCTGGCCGGCGGTGTCGGCACGACGCTGTGGCAGGCCCGGCGCACCGAGCAGCAGCGGGTCCGCGCCGAGCGCCACTTCGACGAAGTGCGTCAGCTCGCCAACACCCTCATCTTCGAGATCCACGACGGCATCGAGCGTGTGCCCGGCGCGACCGCGACGCGCCAGCTGCTGGTGGCGCGCGCCGTCGCCTATTACGACCGGCTGGCGGCGGACGAGCGCGACAACCCGCCGCTGCAGCGCGAGATCGCCGCGGCGTATCGGCGGCTGGGCGGCGTGCTGGGCCGGCCGTACGCGTCCAACTTCGGCGACGCGCCCGGCGCACTGGCCAGCTACCGCAAGGCGCTGGCGATTCGCGAGGCGCTGGCCGCGACCGATCCATCGCTGCCGGCGTCGCTCGATCTCCTCGAGAGCTATCTCGACGTGGCGGAGATCCTGCGTCAGACCGCCGACACCGCCGGCACGCTGACGCTGCTCGAACGGGCGGCCGAACGCCTGGCGCCGCTCGAGGCGGTGATGCCCGGCGATTCGGCGGTGCTCCGGGCGTCGGCCCGTGTCGCCATGGCGAGGGCCCACGGCTTCGAGCAGGCCGGTCGGATCGAATCGGCCCTCGCCTCGGCCGAGCAGGCGCTGGCACGCCACGAGAAGTTGAGCCGTGATGCCGCCGGTGACCGCACGCTGGCCGCCGAGATCGCCATTGATCACGGGCGAATAGCCGTGTCGAGAATGCGTGCCGGCGACTTCGCGGGAGCGTTGGTCGCGTCGACGCGACGTCTCGAGCTGGCCACGCAGGCGGCCGCGTCCGACCCGACCGCCACGCCGGCGCGCCGCGGGCTCTCCACCGCCCACGTCCAGATCGGCCAGGTGCTGGCGCGCCTCGGCCGTCCCGACCAGGCGACCGCGCACCTGCAGACCGCGCTCGACCTGCGTCAGCGGATCGCCGTCCAGGATCCGTCGGACCAGCAGGCGGAGATCGACGTGTGCTTCGCCGAGCTGGAGCTGGGCGAGCTGTGGCTGCGGCGGCAGCGGCCTGATACCGCCCTGCCGTTGCTGCACGCCGGCGTCGATCGCGCCCAGCGGCTGGCGGCGCGCACGCCGGGCTACGTCTTCATGCGACTGTCGCTGGCCTCGGGCCTGAACCGGCTGTCACGCGCGCTGATGCTCACCGGCGATCGGCGCGGCGCCGTGGCCGCCGCCGAAGAGGCCGTGGCCGTGATGGCCGCAGCGGCCGCCGCCGATCCGGCCGACGCGCGGCTGCAGTGCGAATTGGCGCTCGGCTACGAAGCCCTCGGCGACGCGGTCGAGCCCGCCGCGCCGACCCGACGGGCGCACTACGACCGCGCCGGCCAGTTGCTGTCGGCGCTGCGCGACGCCGGTCGCCTCGGCGGCGGCACGCTGTTCGGCGACGAGCCGGCCCGCCTCGCCGCGCTCGACGCCAAGCGCGCCGCAGTCCAGTGACGCGGTCGCGGCGCGGCTCTCACCGGCAGTTGCGGCTGTTGCACTTGGTCACGCGCAGGTCGCCGTTGATGAGGTCGAAGTGGCTGATGACCGGCAGTCCGTCCACGCCGATCGCAATCGACGAGAAGTAGCCCACCAGGCCGGCGCTGTCCACGGTCGTGACCGCGGCCGCCGTGCAGCCCGCGTCGGCGCACTTGGTGATCGCGAGGCCGCCGGTCGCGTCAATCGAGCTGTAGATCGGCGCGCCGTCGCTGCCCAGCGCCAGCGACAGGCCACCGACGGCGTCGGGGACCGGCCGGGTCGTCCACGCCGTGCAGCCGGCGTTCGCGCAGAAGGTCATTCGCGCTGTCCCGATCGCGTGCAGGACCACCGGTCGGCCGTCGGCCGCGATGATGAGGCCGGTGTCGGTCGCGACCTCGCCGGTGATCGGCGTGGTCGTCGCCGCGGTGCAGACGACGTTGGCGCAGTGGGTGACGCGCACGCCGGGTCCGCCCTGGCCGGTGTGGCTGATGACGGCGCGGCCGTCGCCGCCGATGGCGATGCCGCTCGAGATGCCGACCACGCCGGCCGTCTCCACCGGCGTCGTCGTCGCGGCGGTGCAGGCGACGTTGCTGCAATGCGTCACCCGCAGATCGCCGTTGCCGCCGTCGAAGTGGCTGATGATCGCCAGTCCGTCGCTGCCGATGGCAATCGCCGGCTGCTGGCCGACGTTGCCAGCGGTGTCTATGGCCGTGCTCGTGGCCGCCGTGCAAACGACGTTGGTGCAGTGGGTCACCCGCAGGTCGAGGTCGACCGGGTCGAAGTGCGCGACGATCGCCCGCCCGTCGGCGCCGACGGCAATCGCCGGGAACCAGCCGCTGGCGCCGCCGCCGGTGTCGACGTTGGTGGAGATCGCGGCGGTGCACGCCGGATTGCTGCAGTGGGTGACGCGCAGGTCGCCGGCGGTCTGGTCGTGATGGGCGACGATCGGCAGCCCGTCGCCGCCGATGGCGAGCGCGCTGTAGACGCCGACGATGTTGGCGGTGTCGACGCCGGTCGAGATCGGCGGCGTGCCGATTGGCTCGCAGACCGGCGTGCCGGCCGGCAGCAGGCCGCGCAGGTACTGGCCGACCGGACAGGTGCCGAAGCCGGCGACCGTACCGGCGATCACTCCGGGCGCCAGCTGCGCCGCGCCGACGGCCGCGGGCGCGAGCTGGGTGGCCGTGACGGTGCCGGGCGCGATCGCGCTGCCAGGAATGGTCGGCGCCGGCCGCGGCGGGCCCGCCGCCGCGCCGTTGAAGGCGAAGGTGCCGCTGTTGCCGGCGCTGTCGCGCCACGGGCCGCTCAGCGAGGCCAGGGCGATGCGCGCCTCGACGTGCACCGGCCGGCCGCCGGGCACGGTGACGACGTGCAGGCCGAAGCCGATCGAGCCGTCCGGATTGGGCGTCGCGACGCCGACCAGCGGCGCGCGCTGTTCGGCGCCGCACTGATCGTCGACGCCGTCGATCGTGTAGGCGCCGCCCTGCTGGGTGACGGTGACAGTGACGACGTTGCAGTACCGGCTGCAGCTGCCAGCGGAAGGTTCCGAGGCTCTGTGCGCCGACACCGCGGCCGGTGGCGGCGACGGCGACCACGGCGAGGACCGCGGCGAGTCTTCCACGGCGGTTCATCGCGTGCCACGGCCTTTCTTCATGGCCTCGATCACGTCGCCACCGACGCCGCCGGCCGCCTGCAGGGCCACCTGCGCGATCTCCTGATCGGCATTGTCGAGCCCCGGCATGCCGGGCACGCCCCCGGCGCCCAGCCCGCCGGCGCCGAATCCGTACATCATCGGGTTCATCATCCCCATGCCCATGCCGAGGCCACCGCCGCCGAGGCCACGCATCATGCCGGCGCTGGCAAAGCCCATGTACATCTGGCCGGCGAACGCGGCGACGCGCAGCGCCGAGCCGAGGCTGAAGCCGCTGCCGTTGTCGGCCTTCGCGTCGCCCTGCGTCGTGATCGTCGCGGTGCCATCGGCGGGGAACAGGCGGTAGGCGATCTTCACCTCGTGGCGGTCCTTGGCCGGTCCGCCGCCAGACGCCATGCGCAGCATCCCGCCGACCTTGCCGGGTTTCGACGTCTTCGCCTCGACGACGTCGGCGAGCAGCACGTAGTCGCAGGCCAGCCGCGTCATGTCGGCGGTGATGTCACGGGGCGACGAGCCCTTCAGCGCCAGCGCTTCGTACGGCGTCCGGTTGAGCCGGGACACCAGCTCCTGGCGTAGCGCGCGCATCTGCAGCGACGGCCGACCGCTCGTGTTCACCGGTTCGAGGACGCCGATGCGGATCGCGCCGGCGGCTTTGGGCGCCGCGTCGCCGGTGCCGTCGGCGGTCGAGCCGAACAGGGCGTCCTGCAGCGTGTCACCGGTGCCGAGCGATGGCGCCGAGATCGACGACGCTCGACGTCTCGGCGAAGTCCGGCGGCACGTCGAACAGCGCGGCGTCGAGCCGAGTGACCTCCAGGACCCGCACGTCCGTCGCGCTGACCGTGGTGCTCTGCGCGTCGCCCTCGCCGCTGACCACGGTGGTCGTCGTCTTCACCGGGAAGCCGAGGCGCGCCTCGCCGACGAGCTGGCTCTCGACGCGGTCCTGGCAGGCGCCGGCGCCCTCTTCCACCGGTGCCTCCGGCCGCGTGCATGCCGCACCGGTCGACGGCAGGTCGACGTACCAGGCGTCCACTTCGGTGCGCCAACGGGTCTTCTCGCAGGCGTCCTTCGCCGGTTGACGTGTGACCACGGTGCGGATGTGCCGCGCCTCGAGGCCGAACAGCGTCTGGCGCTCGCCGGTGTCGGTCACCGTGGTCGACATCGCTACGACGCCGCCGCGCTGCGGAGCCGCCGTCGATCCGCCGTCAGGCGCCACGGCCGCGACCGGTGCGGCCGGCGCGGCCGGCTGGGCGTAGCCCTGCACGCGGTATTTGCGCGTCGCCGGACTGAGCATCACCGTCCGCTGCAGGTCGCATTGGTCGAGTGTGACCATCCGCGGAAACTCCGTCCGCTGACGCGCGCCGCGGATGTAGGTGGTGCTCGTCGTCACCTGCGCGCCCTGGGTGACGGCGGTGACGATCTTCACATCGGTGGGTGGCGGCGGCGCGGGTTCGGCGGCCGGCGCCGCGGGTGGGGGTGCCGGCGTCGCCGGACGGGGCGTGGCTCGGCGGACCGGAGCCTTCTTACGCGGCGCCTGTGGCGCCGCTACGGGCGACTGCGCGCCCAGGGGCGCGGCCAGGACGACGGCCAGCAACGCAACCAGCGACAGCCTCGACGCTCGAACCATGACGGCCTCCCCGCCGGTACTCCCGGCATCCGCTGACGCGCGGAAGCCGGGCCCGGGGGACCATCACGCTTCGTCGGTGCGCACGGCGTCGAACAGCCAGGCGCGCGCGGTTGCCCACTCCCGCTTCACGGTGGTCGGCGAGATGTCGAGCAGCGTCGCGGTGTCCTCGACCGACAAGCCGCCGAAGAACCGCAGCTCGACCACCTTGGCCTGGCGAGCGTCGAGGCGGGCCAGTTCGTCGAGGGCGGCGTCGAGCGCGATCAGCCGGTCGTCGGGCATGGGGCTGGGCAGCAGGTGCGCCACGTCGTCGACCGGGACGTTCACCGGCGTGCTGCCGCGCTTGGCGGTGGACCGCCGCCGCGCGTGATCGACCAGGATCCGCCGCATCGCCTGGGCGGCGATGGCGAAGAAATGACCACGGTTCTGCCAGTCGGCCCGCTGGTCGGCGAGCCGCATCCACGCCTCGTGGACGAGCACGGTCGGCTGCAGCGTGTGGCCGGCGCGTTCGGCCCGCAGCCGGTTGGCGGCGATCCGGCGCAGCTCGGTATAAACGAGCGGCATGAGCTCGTCGGCGGCGCGCTCGTCTCCGTGCTGCCAGGCATGGAGGAGCTGGGTCAAGCGAGCGTCGGTGCCGGCCACGACGCTGAGGATAGCGCCAGTCACCGGCTCCGCCCCTCGCGTCGACGGGCAGGACTGCACGGCGGCGCGCCAGATGGCACGCCGCGTGTGACCGCCTCGTCGCGCCGACGACTACTGACCGCTCTGCGCCTGGTCGTTCTGCTTCCGCATCTCCTTCACGATGAAGTAGGTGCCGGCGAGGCCCGCCGCGGTGCCAATCAGGGCCATCAGCATCATCCCGCCGCCGCCGCCCCCGCCCTGCATCATCGCCTTGCGGACCGGCGTGGTGCTGCGAGGACGCGTCGGCGCCTGCGTCCCGGCCTCGCGGGCGGCGCGATCGATCGACGTGCGCAGGGCCGTCGCCGCCGGCCGCGCCGTGCCGTTGGGGTCGGCGGTCGCCGGGGTGGCAATAGCCGCGGTGAGAAGGGCGGCGATGGTGACGATGGACGCGAAGGATGAAAGACGCATGCGGACGCTCCATGGTGCCGGCGGCGAGGGATTCGCCCCCGGACTGTCGAGTAACGCGCGAAACCGCCACCAGCGGGACCAGTCGGGCCGGTGAGCGAAACGGCGCCGCCCCCTGCTCTCATGCAAGGGAGAGGGGCGGGGCCGATTCAGGGCCAACCGCCGCACCCAGGTGCCGCCGGGCGGCAACTGAATCACGGATCGCGATTCCAACCCCGGGGGTGTCGCGGCCGTCAAACTCGCCGCCATGACCGCCCTCGGCTCGGATATCCGTGTGTCCCTGCGCCGGCTGCGCCAGCGGCCGGCGTTCACCCTCACCGCCGTGCTGGTGCTGGGCCTTGGCATCGGCGCCAGCGCGGTCGTGCTCAGCCTGGCCCGCGTCGTGGTGCTGCAGCCGCTGCCCTACGGCGAGCCGGACCGGCTCGTGCTGCTCTGGAACGCCCGCGAGCCGGGCGAGACGACCTGGCTGTCGGCGCAGGAAGTGTCGAGCTACCGGCGCGACGCGGCCACGGTGCAGGACGTCGCTGCCTACGTCACCACGGCCAGCAGTCTCACCGACGGCGACGAACCCGAACGCGTCGTCTCGGCATCGGTCACGCCCGGCCTCTTCGACACGCTGCGCGTGACGCCCACGGTGGGACGGACGTTCGTGTCCACGGACGCCGACGCTGGCGCGTCCGGCCCGATCGTCATCGGCCACGGGCTGTGGCAGCGGCGCTTCGGCGGCGACCCGGGCGTGATCGGCCGCGCCATTCAGCTCGACGGCCGCGCCCGCACCGTCGTCGGGGTGATGCCAGCCGCCTTTCGCCTTCCGCTCGATTTCCGTGGCGACCGGCCCACCGAACTGTGGACGGTGCTGGCGTGGGACGCGGCCAATCTCGGCTCATGGGGCAATCGGAGCTACATCGGCGTCGCCCGTCTCGCTCCCGGACGCACCCCCGCCGACGCCACCAGCGAGCTGGCGGTGATTGCCAGCCGCTGGGTGCAGGCCGGCTTCGTGACCGACCAGGGCGACGGCGGCCTGCAGCGTTCCGCGCTGCCCGTCGCCGACCTGGTGACCGGCGGCGTGCGCAGCGCCATGGCCCTGCTGGTGGCTGCGGTGCTGCTGATGCTGCTGCTCGCCTCGGCCAACGTCGCCGGCCTGGTGATGATCGGCGCCGACGCCCGGCGGCAGGACATGGCGGTGCGGGCCGCCCTCGGCGCCAGCCGCGGCCGCCTCGTCCGCCAGCTGGCCGTCGAGCACGGGATGCTTGCCCTGGCCGGCGGGCTCGCCGGACTGGGCATCGCCGCCGCTGGCGTGCGCGCCGTGGTCGCCGTTCGTCCGGCCAACCTGCCACGCGCCGGCGATCTCGCGCTCGACTGGACGACGGCGGCCGCGCTCGCGCTGTCGGCGCTGGTGGCCGGCGTGGTCTGCGGCGTGTTGCCGGTGGTGCGGCTGTCGGGCACGCGGGCCGCGAGCCTGGCCGACGCCACCCGCGGCACGGTCGCACGGCCGCGCCAGCGGGCGCGTCAGGCGCTGGTCGTGCTCCAGGTCACCGCGTCGGTGATGCTGCTCTTGGGCGCGACGCTGCTCACGCGCACGCTGATCGCCCTGCAGCAGGTCGATCTGGGACTGTCCACCGCGCAGGTGCTCACCGCCGAGATCCAGCTGCCGCCAGCCGGCTATCCCGCCCCGGCCGACGTCGTCCGCTTCTTCCGGCGGGTCGAGGACGCGCTGACGGTGCTCCCCGGCGTCGACGCCGCGGGGGCCGTGCGCGTGCTGCCGCTCAGCCGCACCATCGGCGACTGGTCGATCAAGCTCGAGGGCCGGCCCTACGATCCGGCGGAGAACCCCAACGCCGACTTCCAGGCGGTGACGCCCGGCTACTTCGCGGCGATGGGGCTGCAGCTGGTCCGCGGCCGCACCCTGACCGCGGCCGACCGCGAGGACGCGCCGCTCGTCGCGGTGGTGAACGAGACGATGGCGGCGCGCTACTGGCCCGGACAGGACGCCATCGGCCAGCGCTTCATGATGGGCACCGACGACAAGCCGTGGCTCACCGTCGTCGGCGTCCTGCGCCAGGTGCGCCACAACGCCCTGGTCGAGGAGCCGCGCGCCGAGATGTACGTCGCCCACGCGCAGTTGCCGGCGCACATCGGGTCGGCGCCGCGCGGCATGGCGGTGGTGGTGAAGGCGCGGCAGGACGCCGCGGCCCTGGTGCCGGCGCTACGCGCCACCGTGCGCGCGATCGACCCGCGCCTCGCCCTCGGCAACGTGCGCACGATGGACGACCTGGCGGCGACACACATCGCCACGGCGCGCTTCACCGCGGTGATGCTGGCGGCGTTCGCGGCGCTGGCGGTGGCGCTGGCGGTCATCGGCCTCTACGGCGCGGTGTCGCTCGTCACCGACGAACGGGCGCCGGAGATCGGCGTGCGTCTGGCGCTCGGGGCCGAACGCCGATCGATCCTGCGGCTGGTGCTGGGCGAAGGCGTGGCGCTCACCGCGGCCGGCGCCGCGCTGGGCGTGGCGCTGTCGGCGCTCGCTCGCCCGCGCGATTGCCGGGCAGCTCTACGGCGTCCAGCCGCACGATCCCCTCACGTTCGTGGCCGTGCCGGTGCTGTTCTGCGCGGTGGCGCTGGTGGCCAGCCTGATCCCGGCCCGCCGGGCGTCGCGTCTGGATCCGCTGGCGACGATTCGGCGCTGACCGTCGTCAATTGATACGCAACGTGTAACGGGGTCTGTCCCCAATTGGGGTGTGGTTTACGGCGGCCCCCACCAGTAGTGGCGCCGGCCGGCACCGCTAGCGGACCAGCGCCACTTCGTCGCGGACGAACGCCTCCCAGTCGGCGGCCGGGCGCACCTCGAACACGCCGCGCATGCGGTAGTGACCCAGGCCGCAGAGCTGGGAGCAGCCGATCTCCCAGGTGCCTGTGGTCGTCGGTGTGAACCAGGTGGTCGTCGGCAGCCCAGGCGTGATGTCCTGCTTCACGCGCATCTCGGCCAGGGTGAAGCTGTGGATGACGTCCTTGGCGGCCAGGTGCACCACCGTCGGCCGGCCGTCGGGCACGACCAGCAGGTTGATGAGGACGAAGTCGTCGGTGGCCGCCGGGTCGGCGCGGTCGATGCCGATGGGATCGGCAGCCGTGATGAAGGCGGGGTCGGTGCGCCCGAACGCGCCGTCGAGTCCCGGATAGTGCACGTTCCAGGCGAACTGCTCGCCGACGACCCGCACTTCGACGGCGCCGGCCGGCGCCGGGGTGGCCCGCCGCCACCACGCCGGGAGCGCCGAGCCGGCCAGCAGCCACACGTCACCGAGCACCACTGCCGCAATCGCCACGAGCGGCCACGCCCCGGCAGCGCCGCCGGGTGTCCGGCCACGTCCAGCGCGGAACCTGACGAGAATCAGCACGAAGATCAGCAGCCAGCTGGCGAAGACGATCAGCCCGTCGAGGTGCGCGGCGGCGAGCACGGCGTCGAATTCCGCTGCGTGCGACGACGCCGGAGCCGGCAGCAGCCGGCCGAACCAGTCAGCCACGAACGTGCCTCACGCCTGACGTGGACGTCGGTTCGATGCAGGACACCGGTTCGATGTAGGGCAGCTCTTTCTTGGCCTGAGCGCAGTCGAAGGCAGAGCTGCCCCCGGGGGCAGAGCCACCCGCCCCCGCTCTTCGAGCTTCGGCGAGGTCTCGCCGTAGCCTTGGCGAAGGCGGAAAGCTCTGCCCTACATGCAGGGAGCCGTCGGCGGCGAGCGCCGCGCGGTCCTCGCGCAGCAGCCGCATCGCACCGTGGCCCAGGGCGGCGAGGACGCCGATGGCGACCAGCGCCATCACCAGCACGCCGGCGTGCAGGCCATTGGTGAGCAGCGCATCGAGCGGCTGCGCGCACACCATGCAGGCGACGACGGTGGTCATAGCAGGTACATCCCGGCGACGATCGCCGCGAAACAGAGCGTCAGCACGATCCAATAGCGGGCGAGTAGCCGGCATCGCCGGAGTCGCCTCGATGAATCCGCCGTGCCGAGGTTCACGACCACCGTCGCGACGACGCCACCAGCGGCCAGCACCGCCAGCGTGCCGTTCAACGCGAACCACGTCGCCGGAGCGATGTGCGAGGCCGGGCCGTGCCCGGCTCCGAGGAGCATCTGCGCCGCCGCGATCGTCCGGCCGCTGAACACGGCGCCGGCGAAGGCCGCGGCTGGCAGCGGATAACGCGCGATCGCGCGATGTGCCGTGCGGCCATCCACGGGCCGCCGCGCCGGCACGCGCCCGCCGCCACCAGCAGGCACAGCAGCCGGAACCACGGGTCGTCGAGGGCGCCGGCGCCGCCCCGGACCCACGGCGTCGGCCACGCGGCGCTGCCGGCGCGTAGCAACACGTAGCCCGACACCAGCGACGCCATCAGCATCACGAGCGACGCCGTGAACAGCCACATGCCGGCGTCGGCGGCCCGATCGGCGCGGTCGGGCAGGGCCAGCGGCGCGCTCATGCCGGCTCCTCGTCGTAGCGGTACGGCGACCCTGCGACCACCGGTTCGACCGGGAAGTTGCCGGGCGGCGGCGGCGACGTCGTGGCCCACTCGAGGGTGGTGGCCCGCCACGGATTCTCCGCCGGCTCGCCGCGCCGGGCGCTCCAGTGGATGTTCCACAGGAACACCAGCTGGAAGAGGCCGAGGGCCACCGCCGTCCACGTCATGTGCGCGTTCCACGCCAGCGTCGGCGCGCCCAGCGCCGAGCTCATGCCGGCGTCGTAGAGGCGCCGGTTCACGCCCATCATGCCCATCAGGAACATCGGCAGGAACACCGCGTTCATGCACACGAACGAGCCAGCGAAGTGCACGAGGCCGAGCCGCTCGTTCATCCGCCGGCCGGTGAGCTTCGGGAACCAGTGGTAGATGCCGGCGAAGAGCGCGAAGAGGGTGCCCGGCGCGACCAGATAGTGGAAGTGTCCGACGACGTAGTAAGTGTCGTGCAGGATGACGTTGCTCGGGCCGAGGCCGAGCGGCAGCCCGGTGACCCCGCCCAGTCCGAACATCGGCAGGAACGCCAGCGCGAAGCACATCGCCGTCGTGAAACGAATCGTCCCGCCCCACAGCGTCACGACCAGGCAGGTGATCACGACGACCGACGGCACCGACACCGCCATCGTCGTGATCTGGAAGAAGCTGCTGAGCGTGGTGCCCATGCCGGTGAGGAACATGTGGTGCGCCCACACCACCATCGACCACGCGCCCAGCGCCGCCACCGCGCCGACCATCAGGCCGTAGCGCCACAGCGAGCGCCGCGCGTGCGACGTGATCACCTCGGCCACGATGCCCATCGCGGGCAGCACCAGCACGTAGACCTCGGGGTGGGCCAGGAACCAGAACAGGTGCTGCCACAGCAGCGGGTTGCCGCCGCCGGTGGCTGCGAGCGGCACGTTGCTCACCGCCAGCCCCGACGGCAGGAAGAAGCTGGTGCCGACGACGCGGTCCATCCACTGGAACACCGCCGCCGCCTGCAGCGCCGGAAACGCCAGCAGGAGCAGCAGCGCCGTCACGACCTGCGCCCACACGAAGAACGGCAGCCGCAGCAGCGTCAGCCCAGGAGCGCGATAGGCGACGACGGTGGCCAGCAGGTTGACGGCGCCGATCATCGACGACACGCCGAGCAGGAAGATGCCGGCCAGCCACCACGACTGGCCCGACGAGGCGATGATGGCCAGCGGCGGATACGACGTCCAGCCGGAGTTGGCGGCGCCGCCCGGCAGCACGAAGCTGGCCAGCATGAGCAGGCCGGCGATGAGGTAGACCACGTAACCGGCGACGCCGAGGCGCGGAAACGCCAGGCCGCGGGCGCCGATCTGCAGCGGCACGAGATAGCCGCCGAAGCCGCCGGTGGCGAGCGGCACCACGGCCAGGAAGATCATCACCGAGCCGTGCATCGACACCAGCTGGTAGTAGAACTCCGGCAGCAGCACGCCGCCGGGGGCGTTGGACTCGCCGAAGATCGCCGTCGCCACGCCAATCGGCTGCCCCGGCCACGCCAGCTGCCAGCGCAGCAGCAGCATGAGCAGGAAGCCGATGAGCAGGAAGCCGGACGCCGTGGCTCCGTAGAGCAGCGCCAACGGCTTGTGGTCGGGCAGACGCGACACGCGCCCTACAATACCGTGCATGTCGCGCCCTTCGTATGCCGCCCTCGCGCTGGTCCTTCTGATGAGCATGTCCGACGTCACCGCACAGACCCCCGACCCGATTCGCTACACGCTCCGCTTCCCGGCGCCGCACACCCACTACCTCGAGGTCGAGGCGGGCTATCCAACCGGCGGGCGGCCCGAAGTGGACCTGATGATGGCGGTGTGGACGCCGGGGTCGTACCTGGTGCGCGAGTACGAGCGGCACGTCGAAGGGCTGACGGCGAGGGGACCGGACGGCCGCACGCTGACGGTGGTCAAGCCGGCCAAGAACCGCTGGCGCGTGCAGACCGGCGGAGCGCCCACGGTGACGGTCAGCTACCGCGTCTACGGCCGCGAGATGACCGTCCGCAACAACTGGGTCGAGGCCGGCTTCGCCATGCTGAACGGCGCGCCGACCTTCATCACCCTGGCCGATCGCACGCCGCGCCCGCACGAGGTGCGGATCGAGCTGCCGGCGGCGTGGCTGGTTTCGGCCACGGCGCTGATGCCAGTGGTGGGGCAGCCGCACGCCTATCGCGCCGACGACTTCGACACGCTGGTGGACAGCCCGATCGTGCTCGGCAACCCGGTGATGCGGAGCTTCGACGTCGCCGGCACGGCGCACCACCTGGTGCTCGAAGGCGACCCGTCACTCGTCGACGCCGATCGCGTCGCCGCCGACCTGAAGAAGATCGTCGAGGCCGGCACGGCCGCGATGGGGCCGTTCGAGTATCCCCACTACTACTTCCTGAACATGGTGGTCGAGACCGGCGGTGGCCTGGAGCACACGAACTCGTTCCTCACGATGTCGAGCCGCTTCGTCACCCGCACCCGCCAGCCGTACATCAACTGGCTGAGCCTGGCGGCGCACGAGTACTTCCACAACTGGAACATCAAGCGGTTGCGGCCGGTGGAGCTGGGGCCGTTCGACTACGAGACCGAGAACTACACGAAGAGCCTGTGGGTGGCCGAGGGCGTCACCGATTACTACGGCGCGCTGCTGGTGCGCCGCGCTGGCCTCACCACGACGCCGGAGTACCTCGACATGCTGTCGAACTCGATCGAGGCCGTGCAGACGCGACCTGGTCGGCGCGTGCAGAGCGCGGAGATGGCGTCGTTCGACACCTGGATCAAGCAGTACCGGCCCGACGAGAACAGCCCGAACACGAGCATCGACTACTACGACAAGGGCGCCACCATCGCGTTCCTGCTCGACGCCACGATCCGGCAGGCGACGAATGGCGCCAAGGCGCTCGACGACGCCATGCGGCTGGCCTACCAGCGCTACTCCGGCCCTAAAGGCTTCACGCCCGAGGAATTTCAGCGGGCGATGAATGAGACGGCGGGGAAGGACCTGTCGGCGTGGTTCGCGCAGGTGCTCACCACCACCGAGGAACTCGACTTCAGCGCCGCGATCGACTACTTCGGCCTGCGCTTCGCGCCGGTCGATCCGAAGGGCCTGCGGGCGACCACCGGGCTGCTCACCAGGAACGACGGCGGCCGGCTGGTCGTATCGCAGGTGCGGCGCAACACGCCGGCCTACGACGCCGGCATGAACGTGGACGACGAGATCCTGGCCATCGACGACCTGCGCGTGCGCGCCGACGGCCTCGTCGCCCGGATGGATCAGTACCGCGCCGGCGACATCGTGCGCGTGCTGGTGGCCCGTCGCGACCGCCTGCTGACGCTGCCAATCACGCTCGGCGCCGAGCCGGGCCGGCCGTGGCGGCTGCAGGTGAGGCCCGATGCGACGACGGAGCAACAGGCGCGGCTCGCCGCGTGGCTCAACGCCAGGCCGCTGTGATCCGGATCCAGGGTTCGTAGGGCAGACCTTCAGGTCTGCCCGCACCATTGTTCACCCGTGCTTGATGGCGATGGTCTTCAGCACCGTGAAGCCCATCAACGCCTCGAACCCCTTCTCGCGGCCATGGCCGCTCGACTTGACGCCGCCGAAGGGCAGCTCCACGCCGCCGCCGGCGCCGTAGTTGTTGACGAACACCTGACCGCAGCGGAGCTTGCGGGCGACGCGCAGCTGGCGGGCGCCGTCGCGAGTCCAGATGCCGGCCACCAGCCCGTAGTCGGTGCCGTTGGCCAGGCGGATTGCCTCGGCCTCGTCGTCGAACGGCATCGCCGCCAGGACCGGTCCGAAGATCTCGTGCTGCGCCAGATCGCTGTCAGGCGGGACGTCGCGAAAGAGTACCGCCGCCTGGTAGTAGCCCGATGCGGCGGCGTCGGGATGAACCGTGCCGCGCGCCATCACGGGAATGCGCGCCGTCTCGGCCTGCTGGACGAAGCGCTGCACCACGTCGAACTGCTTCCTGTTGACGAGCGGTCCCATCTCGAGTTCGAGTGCCGGCGGGCCGGCGCGCAGTGCCGAGAAACGCTCGGCCAGCCGCTCGAGCACCGTCTCGTAGACGCCGCGCTGCACCAGCAGGCGGCTGCCGGCCGAGCAGGTCTGTCCCGCGTTCTGGATGATCGCGTTGACCACCACCGGCAGTGCCGCGTCGAGATCGGCGTCGTCGAACACGATCTGCGGCGACTTGCCGCCGAGCTCCAGGGTGACCGGGCAGTGCCGCTTGGCCGCCGCCTCTGCCACCAGCCGGCCGGTGATCGCCGAGCCAGTGAAGGAGATGTGGTCGATGCCGGGGTGCGCGGTGAGGGCCGCGCCGGCTTCGTGACCGTAGCCGGTCACCACGTTGAGCGCGCCGGCGGGGAAGCCGATCTCCGCAGCCAGTTCGGCCAGGCGCAGGATCGACAGGCTGGCGTCCTCGGCCGGCTTCACCACGCAGGCGTTGCCGGCCGCCAGCGACGCGCCGACGGTGCGCCCGAAGATCTGCATCGGGTAGTTCCACGGGATGATGTGGCCGGTGACGCCGTGAGGCTCACGGATCGTGAACACGGTGTAGCCGGCCTCGTAGGGCAGCGTCTCGCCGTGCAGCTTGTCGCAGGCGCCGCCGTAGTACTCGAAGTAGCGGGCCAGTGCCGTCGCGTCGACGCGCGCGGTCTTCAGCGACTTGCCGGTGTCGCGGGCCTCGAGCTGGGCCAGCTCCTCGCTGCGTTCGGAGATGGCAGCGGACAGCCGCAGCATCAGCCGGCCGCGCTGTGCCGCCGGCAGGCGACCCCACGGGCCGTCGAACGTCTCGCCGATGGCGGCGCGGCTGGACGCGACGGCATGCGCGATGTCGCCGGCGGTGCCGCGGGCCATCGTGCCGAACGTCTCGCCGGTGCTGGGGTCGACGACCGGAATGCCGTCGCTGCTGCTGCCTGCGTGCCACTGGTTGTCGATGAAGTGCAATGTGTTCATGAAGGATTGGGGGGCGCCGCAGTCCGGGTTGTGGCCATCACGCGCCGAACGTCTGAACCGTGCAGACGTGCGCGGCGAGCATCGGATGGGCCGCGAGCGCACTCTCGAGGCGGTCGTCGGCCGTGATCAGCTGGGTCTCGAGTCGGACCGCCAGAGCCACGTAGGTCGAGTCATACACGCTGCGTCCGGTCGCGTTGGCGAGCGCGTATGCGTCAGCGACCAGTCCACGCGTGGCGACGGTGTCGACCGCCACCCTGGAGAGATCGGCAACCAGCCGTTGCGCATCTTCCGGCGTCAACTCGCCCCGTCGCACCTTCTTCCAAATGGCGTTGCCGGTCTCGGCGAAGAGCAGGTCGGGCGCGAAGTATTGATGCGGAGCATCAAGTAATCGACACGCCGCGTCGCTGTGAACCTCTGGCACGAACCACTTGAGCACGACACTGGCGTCGAGCACGAAGACGCTCAACGCGCGTCTCGGTCGTCGCGTATGAGGGCGGTGCTATCGGAATGCGATGAACGGCGGAGCCGCTTGAGCCATTGGCCGGACAAGCGCCGAGTCTCGGCGAGATTGCGAGTGCCGGCCCGCTCCAGGACATCGTGGATCTCCGCTTGGAGCGACCGCCCGTGCGCCTTCGCCGACGCCTTCAGTTCCTTCAAGACATCGTCGTCGAGGTCACGAACCAACACGTTCGCCATGCCCGACCTCCTTGGGGCAATGGTATCATACTGATACCATTCGGCATGGGCCCACTGTCCGCCGCGGGACTGCCCGCACCGGTTGTGGCCACATGTGGCTATAATCAGGGCGATGGAAACTGGCGTGCGGAATCTGAAGGACAACCTGAGCCGATACCTCCGTCGGATCGAAGCCGGGGAGCGTATCGCGGTCACGGCGCACGGACGTGTCGTCGCCGAATTGGTGCCCCCGGCGCTCGGATCGAAGGCGGGGCGCCGCCGGTACGACCAGTTGGTGGCGACAGGCGTGGTCCAACCGGCGCTCGAGGATGGCGATCCGCTCGAGGACTGGCCAGACCTCCGGCTTCCGCCCGGCACGGCCGCCGCCCTGATCGATAGCGACCGTGGCGAAGCGTAGAGCCCAGATCGCTCGCCCAAGGCGTCGTCGTCCGCCGATCGCGGCGGCGCCGTCGGACCCGGCGCTTGCGCTTCGCTACATCGAGTCGAGCGCGCTGGTCGCGGCACTGCTGGAGCAGGATGCCGCCGTGCGGGCGGCGATTCGCGGACGCGGGCGGCGCGTATCGTCATCGCTGACGCTCGCCGAGGCGATGCGAGCGGTCATTCGGGCCAGGGCGACCGGGCGACTGACGGCGGCCGACGAGCGCGCGGCAGTGCGAGCGCTCCAGCTCTTTGCACGACGATGCGATCTGATGGCGGTGACGGAGGCGGTGCTCGAGCGCGTCGGCCGTCCCTTTCCGGTCGAACCCATCCGCACACCTGACGCCGTGCATCTCGCGACGGCCGAGCAACTGGGCGAGCCGCCCGCGCTCGTGACGATCGTTACGCGTGACGTCCGGGTGCGAGAGAACGCCGTGGCGCTCGGCTACGCCGTCGAATAGAGCGGATGCCTGGCACACTGTGGTGGGACTTCGACGGGACCCTCGTGAGTCGGCCCGCCATGTGGGCCGAGGCCGGCCACCTGCTGTTGACGGAACGATGTCCACACCTGGGCGTCCAGCGCGAGACGCTCGGCCGCGAGCTCGAAAGCGGCTTTCCATGGCATCACCCGGAGCGCGATCACACGAGGCTGGCAACGGCGGAGGCGTGGTGGGACGCGGTCGACCATCGCTTCGCCGATGCGTTTGTCGGGCTCGGCTGGGTCGATGCCCACGGAGCCCGCCCATTCGGCCGGCTGCGAGATTGCATCCTCGACCCAGACCGCTATCGGGTCTTCGACGACGTCGAGCCGGTCTTGTCGCTGTTGCGCGATCGCGGGTGGCGGCACGTCATCGTCTCGAATCACGTTCCGGAACTCCCGGCGTTGGTGGAAGCACTTGGACTGGCGGGCTGGTTCGACGCGGTTGTCACGTCCGCTCGAGTCGGATTCGAGAAGCCAGACCCGCGCCTGTTCGAGGCGGCGCGAGCCGTCTCACCAGACCCGCGGATCTGGATGATCGGTGACAACCCCATCGCCGATGTCGCTGGGGCGCGGAGCGTCGGGATCGACGCCATCCTCGTTCGCACCCGGCACGACGTCTCACCGCGCGCCGACGACCTGTGGGGTGTCGTTGCGATCCTCGACGTGTGGCCGACGTAGGCTGGAGCGGCAATCGTCAGGACACGGCGACTGCTGGGCGCTCACCTACGGCAAGCTGGCAGCCCTTGCCCTTGCGGTTACCGCCTGACCGTGGATGACAGCCTGCGAGCGAAGATGGCCGAAAGCGTGAGGGAGACGACACCCACGCCGATCTGCCACCACACCGGGCCGTCGACCCACGTCGTGCCCTGGAACCACCCGTGGCCGTGCCGCAGATCCCAGCCGACCACCCCCGCCACCGAGAACAGGAGACCGACAGCCGCCGTGGAAAAGACTCGCTGATAGTCGGAGCCCCGACGCCCAGGCCGTGCGCGGCTTTGCAGCTTCGTCGACGCCAAGAGGGCGCAGACGATCAGGCCGAACAGGACAACGAGCGAGTAGTCCATACCGAACACTCTAGGCCCGCACGTGGGGATCTGACCGCTCGCACAGGGAAACCTCGGCAACATCCGGATTCAAGCAGTTGACGCTGGCCCCTCTCGACGCCGGGCAAGTCGCGATTCAAGTCATTCCGTCGGACTTCGGTCGCCGCCCCTTCCAATCGGAGCGAACTCAACACTGCAACGGTGTATGGTCATTGCAGTGCCTTGATCCAGGGGTTGACACCATGATTCGGAGTGCGCTGGTTGCTGTCTCGTTGCTGGTATCGATCGTAGCCGACGCTGCGGTGGCACAGACACCCCAAGGGTTCGTGCCCGATGGCACTGCGCGGGTGCGTTCCTTTTCGAAACTGGACTATCCGCCCGTAGCGCGCACGGCGCGGGTACAAGGGGCCGTTGTTGTCCGTGCGACTATAGGCAGCACGGGCGCAGTGGCCGAAGCGGTCGCGTTGTCGGGAGGCGGGCTCATTACGGAGGCGGCGGTGGCGAATGTGAAGCAGTGGACGTTCGAGCCCGGACCCACGACGCTCATTCTGGTGTATCTCTTCGAGATCGACGGCGCCTGCAGCAGGTCAGGGACGTTCTTTCGCCTCGGCAACGCCGAGAACATCGCTAGAGTCACTGTCTGTTCTCAGGATGTGGTCAGGTAGGTCACGGATCCGAGGCCGTCGGGTTCTCTCGCCTGGGCCAACCGGTGACGACGTCGTCAGCCAGACCTGCTACTGGAACTGGCAGGCGAAAGTGTTCGAGAGAACACAGAGCGGTGTGGAAGCTCAAATGCGGCGCGCCCTGAGTGTTGTGATCGCGCTCGCGGCGCTAGCAGGCGCCGACGGATGCCGACGGCCCGGTGCCGATGACGTGCCCGCGTCTGCGCAACCTGCTGCGTGCGTCGATGGTGCGGCGACGGCGGTGTTCTTTCCGCGCGGGGTGCTCGACCCCGTTGTCCCCTCGACCGATGAACAGCTTCGGGAGTACTACGGAGGGTTCTTGGACGCCATGCACGAGCCGTCTGTTTACTGCCGTCGCGAGGGACGCCAGAGTGTCCGATTGCTACGGCTCGAGTACACCGGCGTGCCTGTTTCGGTGCGAGTCGAACACGACGGCCGTACGATCACAGCCCACGTCGTGAAACTGGAAGCGCCCACCTGGCAGCTTCCCCCAGGCGCGATCGTCCGACGTCAATCCGCGCCGGTGTCGGCGGGCACGTGGCAAGAGATTATCGAAGCACTGAAAGGCAGCGAGTACTGGAGCCTCGCGACCCATGAGTCTCGCAGTCTCGACGGGCCGGGCACGGCGTGGATCGTCGAGGCCAGGCTCGGCGAGGCGTACCACGTCGTCAACCGTGCGAGTCCGCACGACGGGCCGTACCGAGAGTTGGGGATGAAACTGCTGGCGGTTGCAGGAGTCAGCGAGAGTGAGCTGCTCGCAGGAGCACCGGGCGTGACGCCACGGCCTTTTACCCCCCAGCCGGGGATGCCGCCGCCACCCTACGATACCCGCCCACAGTAGTCGGCAGCGCTCGGTTCAACGCGATATGCCCGGTGATCCCGGCCAGCAGCGGGGCGACGACCTCGGCCACCGGCTCGCCGGCACGGATGCGATTCTTCGCCTCACCAGTAGCGGCAGTTCTACGTCCACGTCGTTGGGGTTGGCTGATGTCGATCACCTCGTCAAGAGTGTCTGGACCACGTCGACGCCGACCACAGGCAGTAGCGTTGTACAGGGCGAAGACATCGAATGGTCTACGACCGGCTGGTATCAGCCCTCCCCCGGTCCGTCAAAGTCGTCCTAAAGGTGTGTATCGCGACCGACCTGGCATCCCTGGTCATCAAGATGCCGCGTTCGAGCTGATGAGAGAATTGCGTGGCGCCGTTCAGGCCCTCAACGTCGAATGCTGGAACGTGGCAACACGTCGAACCGTGAGGTACGGACTCGCCGTACTGCTGGTGGGACTGGCGGCAGTCGCCTTGGCTACGCGCGCCCTGAGGCAGACACCGGTCCTGCCGGAGCTGCACCGAGCCCTGGCGATTCGTCCGGTTTGCCCCTCCGCAGATGCGCAAGATTACTTCTTTCCGACCGAGCCGATCTATCCGTGGGATGCCGAGATTGCCGCCACCAATAGCATCTGGATCTCTCGCTTTCTTACCGCGGCTGAGGCGAAGTCGATCTCCTGTGGATCGGATGCGGCCGATACGTTCAGGGTTGCACACCTCAACTGGAACGGGACACCCCAGATCGCGACTGTGACCGATGGTGCCGATGACGTGACGTATAGGCTCACGAAGCTGGAGGGGCCATCAGGACGAGGTGCCGGCGCAATCGTGAGCGACGTCAGAGGTGCCGTCGATGCCACCGCATGGCAGGCTGTCTCAACAAGCGTGGAGCAAGCAGGCTTTTGGGCGTGGCCGACTGGAGAGAGGATGGTCGGCACGGAACCAGGCGATCTGTGGTTGATCGAAGGAAAGGTCGGTCGACGCTACTATGCGATCGTGCGGTTCAATCCCAAGGCCGAAGAAGTTACTAGACTCGGCAATCTGATCATTCGACTTGCCGGAGGTTGACGAGTCGTCTTGGTTTAGCGTGTTCAAGTGGATCGGCCAATCGTGGGTTACCTTCCCCTGAGCGCCTTGAAGCGTACCGGGATTCTCGGAGACCTCATTTCTTGGGAGGATGGGGTCTATGGGACGTCCGAGTCGGTTTTCTCCGGAGGTGCGTGAGCGCGCGATCCGGTTAGTGCAGGAGCAGCGGCCGGCGCATCCGTCGGAGTGGGCGGCGCTCCAGGCGGTGGCCCCGAAGCTGGGCACGACGGCCGAGACGCTGCGCAAGTGGGTGCGGCAGGCGGAGCGCGACACGGGTCAGCGCCCGGGCCTGACGACGAGCGAGCGGGAGCGGGTGACGGAGTTGGAGCGGGAGGTCCGCGAGCTGAAGCGGACGAACGAGATTCTGAAGACGGCCTCGGCGTTTTTCGCACAGGCGGCACTCGACCGCCGGACCAAGTAGGCACGATGGTCGCGTACATCGACGCACATCGCGCCCGATTCGGGGTCGAGTCGATCTGCAGAGTCCTGCCGATTGCCCCGTCGACGTATCACCGCCATCGGCAGCGCCAGGCTGACCCGACACGGCGGTCGGCGCGTGCCCGAGGCGACGACGCACTGCGTGTCGAGATTCGACGCGTCTGGGATGCGAATCACCAGGTCTACGGTCCGCGCAAGGTGTGGAGACAGTTGAAGCGCGAAGGAGTCCGCGTCGCGCGCTGCACCGTGGGGCGCCTGATGCGTACCATGGGCCTGCGGGGCGCCGTGCGCGGACGCGCGTGGATCACGACGACCCACGCGGGCGAGGGCGTGCGACCGCGCGATCTCGTCGACCGGCAGTTCGTGGCGACACGGCCGAATCAGCTCTGGGTGTCGGACTTCACCTACGTGGCGACCTGGAGCGGCTTCGTCTTCGTCGCGTTCGTCGTGGATGTGTTCGCGCGGCGCATCGTCGGCTGGCGCGTGTCCGCGTCGATGCGGACGGACTTCGTGCTGGACGCGCTCGAGCAGGCGATTCATGCCCGTGGCCACGACGCTCTCACCGGCCTCGTGCATCACAGCGATCAGGGTGTGCAGTACCTCTCGATGCGCTACACCGACCGGCTCGCCGACGCCGGCATCGCCCCGTCCGTGGGGAGCCGCGGCGACGCCTACGACAACGCCCTCGCCGAGTCGGTGATCGGGCTGTTCAAGACGGAGGTGATCCAGCGGAAGGGGCCGTGGCGGTCGCTCGAGGCCGTCGAGTTCGCCACGTTGGTGTGGGTCGACTGGTTCAATCACCAGCGACTCCTCGGGCCGATCGGTGACATCCCGCCGGCCGAGTTCGAAGCGCAGTACTATGCCCAGGCCAAGGTGGCCTGATTCAACGAATCCGGTCTCCGACATTCCCGGTACGCTTCACCTCTAGACGCGTCGTGTTCGCAGCTGGCGCGGCAGCTCTCGCAGCGTTGTATTGGGGGCTGGTTGCCCGCGAGACACCGCCGCCAGAGCTCAATGCTGCCGTGCCACAGCGTATGACCTGCGCGGAGCCCGAATCGGCCGACTACTACTTTCCGGAAGGGCGACTGTATCTCGACGGAGTACGCGATCGGCAGCAACGTGCAGCGCTGTCGATAGTCCTTCGAGCGGCGAAGGGCCAGTCACTCTACTGCCCGGCGGACGACGATGAAGCGTATCGCCTGACGAGGGTTGACGCCGCTCCGCCGCTCACTGTACTCGCAAGGTCATCAGGAGGCCGCGCAACCCTTGAGGTCATCCGCCTCGAAGGTGAACGGTGGAAGTGGCCTCCGGGAGACATCGCGCTCGATTCCAGCCGCCAGCTCTCGGCCGTCGAGTGGCAAACACTCGTCGAAACCATCGAGCGCGAACGGTTCTGGTCGCTGCCCCCCGTAGGAGTTCCGCCTGCAGGCGAAGGCACGGTCTGGCTTCTCGAAGGCCGGCGCGATCGCGTGTACACCGCTGTGGTGCGTCAGGTCGGCGACCAGGAGCCAATACGCGAACTCGGACCCGTGTTCCTCAGGTTGGCCGCGATCACCGAGTGACCGGCGGACTTTCGACGGCCGCCCGGCGCCCGCACGACCTCAGTTCAGAACGATCCGGTCCGTGATCTCGGCGAGCAGCCGGGCGACCACCTGGGTCACCGGCTCGCTGCCCCCGCGCAGGACCAGCTCCGGTGTGACCGGCGCCTCATACGGCGAACTGACGCCGGTGAACTCCGGGATCTCGCCGCTCCGCGCCCGGGCGTAGAGCCCCTTCACGTCGCGGGCCTCGCAGACCTCGAGCGGCGTGTCGACGTAGACTTCGACGAAGCGCTCGGCGCCGACGATGGTCCGCGCCGCCTCCCGTTCGGCCCGGAACGGCGAGATGAGCGACACGATCGCCACCAGGCCGGCGTCGGTCAGCAGCCGTGCGGCTTCGGCGGTCCGGCGGACGTTCTCGGCGCGGTCCTCGCGGCTGAACCCGAGGTCGCGCGTGAGGCCGGTGCGCAGCGTGTCGCCGTCCAGCACGAAGGCGTGACGGCCCTCGGAGTGCAGCGCGCGTTCCAGCTCGCGGGCGATGGTCGATTTGCCCGAGCCCGACAGGCCGGTCAGCCACACGGTGAGGCCGCGCTGGCCCATGCGCCGCGCGCGGTCCACGGCAGGAACACCTGAGGTCTCGGGCACCACCAGTCGATCGCGGCTGCCTTCCACTCGTCGGCCGGGCGCGCCGCGCTCGATGACCATGCCGGCGGCGGCCGTGGCCTGCGTGTCGGGGTCGATCAGGATGAAGCTGCCGGTGACGCGATTGCGCGAGTACGGATCGACGAACAACGGCTGCGACGCGCTCAGTGTCAGCCGGCCGATCTCGTGCTGCGTCAGCGTGGCGTCCCCACTGCGGCTCAGCGTGTTGACGTCGACCACGTAGGCCAGCTTCTGCACGATCGTCGGGATGGTGCGGGTCGTGTGCTTCAACAGGTAGCGCCGGCCGACGGTGAGCGGCGTGTCGTCGAGCCACACCACCATCGCTTCGATCGAGGTGCGTCCAGCCGGCACGTTGCCCGGATGGACCAGCAGGTCGCCGCGGGCCACGTCCACGTCGCGGTCGAGGGTGAGCGTGACCGCGTGCGGCGGAAACGCCGTGGTGTCACCGGACGCGGTGGCCAGCGTCTTCACTCGCGCCGTCGCCCGCGACGGCAGCACCATCAGCTCGTCGCCTTCGCGCACGACGCCAGACGTGACCTGGCCGGCCAGAGCCCTGGCGCCGTCGACGCCGCGGATCACGTACTGCACCGGCAGCCGCAGGTCGACCAGGTTGCGGTCGCCACCGACGTACACCGACTCGAGGATCTCGAGCACCGACTCGCCGCCGTACCACGGCATCACCGCGTCGTCGCGAGTCACCAGATTGGCGCCGTCGCGCGACGCCACCGGCACCAGCCGCAGGTCGAGTGGCCCGAGCCTGGCCGCGAATTCGCGCAGCTCGGCGGCGATGGCGTCGAACACCGGCTCGGCGTAGCCGACGAGATCCATCTTGTTCACCGCCACCAGCAGCCGCGGGATGCCGAGCAGGCTGGCGATGAAGGCATGGCGCCGGGTCTGCGGCAGCACGCCCTTGGTGGCGTCGACGAGCAGCAGCGCCAGGTGCGCGGTGGACGCGCCGGTGGCCATGTTGCGCGTGTACTGCTCGTGCCCCGGCACGTCCGCCACGATGAAGGTGCGCTTGGCGGTGGAGAAGTAGCGATAGGCGACGTCGATGGTGATGCCCTGCTCGCGCTCGGCCTTCAGCCCGTCGGTGACCAGCGAGTAGTCGAAGGCCAGCCCGCTGCCGTTTTTCGCCGAGGCCAGCCGCACTGCTTCGATCTGGTCGTCGGGCAGCGAGTGCGTGTCGTGCAGCAGCCGGCCGATCAGCGTCGACTTGCCGTCGTCGACGCTGCCGAGCGTGCAGATGCGCACCAGATCCGGAGTACGGACGCTAGACGTCTTGTCGGCCATAAGTCTTGACGTTTGCGGCCGGCAAGACGTCGTCGCCCCGCCGGAGGCGGGGCCAAACAACACTGCGTCTAGCGAGGCGCAGCCGAATGGTGTCGTTGTTGGGCATGGTCGCGTGGCGGAGGCTCGCTAGAAGTAGCCCTCGCGCTTCTTCTTCTCCATCGACGCATCGGAGTCGTGGTCGATGACGCGGGTGCTGCGTTCCGAGATGCGCGACGCGCGCAGCTCCTCGATGATTTCGGGAATGGTCGTCGCCGACGAGCGCACGGCGCCGCTGCACGGCGCGCAGCCGAGGCTGCGGAATCGGCAGCGCACGCGCTGAATGTCGGCGCCGGCTGCCGGCCCATACACGCCGCCGCGTGCGAACGGGCCATCGAGCAGCAGCAACTGGCCGCCGCGCTCGATCACTTCGCGTTCCTCCGCGAAGTAGAGCGGGTTCACCGGGATGCGCTCGCGCTCGATGTAGCGCCAGACGTTCAGCTCGGTCCAGTTCGACAGCGGGAAGACCCGCATCGACTCCCCGGGGGCGAGTCGCGAATTGTAGAGCTGCCACAGCTCAGGGCGCTGGCGCCGCGGGTCCCACTGACCGGCGGCGTTGCGCACCGAGAACACCCGTTCCTTGGCCCGCGACCGTTCCTCTTCGCGCCTGGCGCCGCCGATGGCGGCGTCGGCACGCAGGCTGGCCAGGCCGGTGAGCAGCGCCTCGGTCTTCAGCAGACCGCAGCAGCGTTCGGTGCCCAGGGCGAAGGGATTGGCTGAGCCGGCGATCGCCGCTTCGTTCCGCCATACCCGCAGGTCGATGCCGGTGTCGCGCGCCCGTTTGTCACGGAACGTGTACATCTCCTGGAACTTGAAGCCGGTGTCGATATGGAGGAACGGGAACGGCACGCGCCCCGGGGCGAACGCCTTCTGCGCGAGATGCAGCAGCACCGACGAGTCCTTGCCGACCGAGTAGAGCAATACCGGACGTTCGAACTCGGCGGCGGTCTCGCGCAGAATGTGGATGCTCTCGGCTTCGAGCGCGCCGAGTTCGTCGACCAGGTAGGTGCTCAATCCATCGAAACGGTATCACGCTGCCCACCCAACCTTTTCGCATGAGTCGTCGTCTATGTGTGCGGCCCATCTGATGCGTTCCGCCCTGCTCCGGCTCGCGCTCGGCGGCGCATTCCTGCTCGGGGCAGGCGTGGCGGGAGCGGTGCCCCTCGACGGCGCCGGCGGCGCCAGGACGGTGGCCACACTCGATGCCGTGGCGGTGCCGCTGACCGCACCGGTCGTGGTCGACGGCAACTTCGACGAGGCGGTGTGGCGCGATGCGCAGCCGATCGGCGACTTCGTCCAGCGCGAGCCCACCGAAGGGGCGGCGCCCACCGAACGCACCGAGGCGCGTGTCGCCTACGACGACCAGGCGGTCTACGTCGCCGTCCGCGCCCTCGACCGCGAGCCGTCGCGCATCGCGGCGCTGCTGACCCGTCGTGACGAGCGATCGCCCTCGGATTGGATCAGGGTCGCCATCGACTCGTTCCACGACCGCCGCACCGCCTACGAGTTCGCCGTCAACCCGGTGGGCGTCAAGGCCGACCGCTATCACTTCAACGACGGCCAGACCGACGACGGCTGGGACGCGGTGTGGGACGTGCAGGTCGCCCGCGACGGCGACGGCTGGCGGGCCGAGTTCCGCATCCCGTTCTCGCAGCTGCGCTTCTCATCGGCGGGCGGGCCGGTCGGGTTCGCGGTGATCCGCGAGTTCCCGCGCGCCAACGAGACCTCGAGCTGGCCGCTCATCGCCCGCAGCGCCCAGGGCTACGTGTCGCAGTTCGGCGAGGTCACCGGGCTGCGGCCGGGCGGCTCGCCGAAGCGTCTCGAGTTGCTGCCCTACACACTCGGCGAGGTCGTCACCGACGAGGTCGAGGCCGGCGACCCGCTCTCGCAGGGCACCAATCCAGGCGCCAGCCTCGGCGTGGACCTGAAGTACGCGGTCACCCCGGCGCTCACGCTCACCGCCACACTCAACCCGGACTTCGGCCAGGTCGAGGCCGACCCGGCGGCCGTGAACCTCGACGCCGCCGAGCTGTTCTTCTCCGAGCGGCGACCGTTCTTCGTCGAGGGCTCGGGGATCTTCCGCTTCAACCTCGACTGCAACGACGGCGAATGCACCGGCCTGCTCTACTCGCGCCGCATCGGCCGCGTGCCGCAGGGCAGTCCCGAGACCGCCGACGGCGAGTTCGAGCACGCCCCGGCGACGACGACGATTCTCGGCGCCGCCAAGCTCACCGGCCGGATCGGCGCCTTCTCGGTCGGCGCGCTCAGCGCCGCCACCCAGGAGGAACACGCCACCATCGCCTCGTCGTCGGCGCGTCGCCGTACGGTGGTCGAGCCGCTCAGCGGCTTCAACGTGCTGCGGGCGCGGCGCGAGTTCGCCAACCGCTCCAACCTCGGCGTCATGCTCACCAGCACCAACCGGCGGCTCACCGCCGAGACCCGGTTCCTGACCGAACAGGCCGTCACCGGCGGCATCGACTACGACTGGCGGCTGGGCGAGCGCTACAGCGTGTCGGGCTTCTGGGCGGCCAGTCGCGTCGCCGGTGATCCCGAGGCGATCACGCGCCTGCAGGAAAACGCCGTGCACTACTTCCAGCAGCCCGGCGCCGACCATGTCGAGCTCGACGAGACCGCGACGTCGCTGGCCGGCCATGCTGGGTCGATGAACGTGTCGAAGATCGCCGGCGAGCGCTTCCGCTTCAGCGGCAACTACGGATTCAAGAGCCCCGGCTTCGACACCAACGACCTCGGCTTCCAGCGCCGCGCCGACGAGCGCACGATGAATCACTGGCTGCAGTGGCGGTGGCAGACGCCCGGCAAGTACAAGCGCCAGTACATGATCAACCTCAACCAGTGGAGCGGCTGGAACTTCGGCGGCGACAACCTGTTCAGCGGCGGCAACGTCAACATGCACTGGTGGTGGCAGAACAACTGGCGCAACGGCTTCGGCGTCAACGTCAACGCCGGCGGGGTGCGCGACCGGATGACCCGCGGCGGTCCGGTGGTGCGCGGCAACCGTTTCATCGGCGTCTGGCACTACGTCGACTTCGACGACCGCAAGCGGGTCTATCCCAGCTACAACGGCTTCATCGGCGGCGACGGCCAGGGCACGATGGAGCTCGACGCGCGCCCCAGGCTCACGTGGCGGCCGACACAGGCGGCGCGGCTGGAAGCTGGATTCCGCTTCAGCCGCAACAAGAACGACGCGCAGTGGGTCGAGAACGTCGAAGACAGCGACGGCACGATCCACTACGTGATCGGGCGTCTCGATCAGAAGACGGTGGCGCTGACCTTCCGCGCCAACTACACCATCTCGCCCAACCTGTCGTTCCAGAGCTACGCCGAGCCGTTCATCTCCACCGGCGCCTACCAGCGCTACCGGGAAGTCACGAGCGGCCGCGCCGATCGTCACGACGACCGCTACTCGCCCTACGCCTACGCCGACAACGCCAACTTCAACTTCCGTTCCTTCCGCACCACCAACGTGCTGCGCTGGGAATACAAGCCGGGGTCGGCGCTGTTCGTGGTCTTCAACCAGGGCCGGCAGGAGCGGATCGAGGGCGAGTACGGCGATTTCCGCGTCGGCCGCGACGTGAGCGGGCTGTTCGGCACGCCGGCGCGCAACGTCTTTCTGATCAAGTTCAGCCGCTGGTTCAATTTCTGACGCTTGACGCGGCTAGCGGCGAGCGGCCGGAGACCTGGCGCCCCGGACCGCCGGCAATGGCATGTCCACGGCGCCGACGGCATCCACGATCCCCCAGCCGAGCAGCGTATCCGGCGCGCCGGCCTGGCTGGCCGAGCCGCGCAGCACCGTGCGCACGTCGTCGGGCGTGTACTCGGGATGCGCCTGCAGCACGAGCGCGACCACGCCGGCGGTGAGCGGACACGAGAACGACGTGCCGCTGGCCAGCCCGTAGGCGTGCTCGAAGTGCCGCGCCACCTTCACGCTGACGCCCATCGCCGCCACATCGGGCTTGATACGCCCATCGGCGGTGGGTCCCACCGAGCTGAACTGGGCGCGGGCGCCCGACCGCGTGACGGCGCCGACTGACACCACGCGCACGCCGTCGGCCGGGGCGCCGAGCGTGTTCTGCGTGACATCCAGGCCCTGATTGCCGGCCGAGTTGACCACGACGACGCCGCGTTCGGCGGCCAGAGCCGCGGCCCGCGTCGTCACCGCCGTCTCGCCGTTCATGTCCTGCGCGCTGTAGGACGTGTAGGGCAGATCGAAATCGAGATAGCCGAGCGACGAGCTGATCACGTCGGCGCCCAGCGCCTCGGCCCATTCGGCGGCGGCCGCCCAGTTGTCCTCTTCGATCGGCGTCTCGCTGCGCACGTCCTCGGTGACCGCCAGGATGAACGAGGCGGCGTAGGCCGGGCCGATGAGCTGTCCGGGCGCATAGCCGCCGAGCGAAGACAGCGTATTGGTGCCATGCGCGTCGACGCTCTCGCGCACCGAATCGCGGCCGGCGACGAAGTCGTGCTCGGCGACGATCGTCATCGAGGCGAAGGCCTCGTGCGCGAGGTTGGGGAACCCGGAATCGAACACCGCCACCACCACGCCCTCGCCGTGCAGGCCGCGCTGATGCAGCTCCGGCACACGCAGCTGGCGCACCTGGTCGACGCCGGTGCCGTAGTCGAGCGGCTCGTCCGCCACGTCCTGACCGCGTAGCCGGGGACCGCCGCCGGACGAGGGCAGTGTCTCCACCGGCTCGTCGCGCAGGCGGCGGTAGCGGCGGACGACGTCCACGCGCGCGACGAAGGTGAGCGCCGACAGCTCGGCGATCTGGGCCGGCGTCGCCTCCACGCTGAGGGCGTTGAGCCAGCGCGACTGCTGCCGCACCCGCTCCACGAGTCCGGTCACGCGCTGCACGTAGGCGGCCGACAGCGCCCGATCCTCGAATGCCGTTGTGGCGGTCGACGCACCGCGGCTGGCTCGGCGCTGCCGGGCCCGCGCGGTCACCGCGGTGGCCTGCGCCGGAGTCGTGGCATCGCCCTTGTCGGCGAAGTAGACCCACACCGCCAGCCGATCGGTGGCGCGGGCCTGGCGCACCGCCGTGTCGAGCCAGGCGGTGCTGCGCGACTGGCGCCCGTCCGCCGACGCCTCGGCGGAGGTGGAGGCCTGCGGTGCGGCCGCGACGACGGCCAGCACCGCGATGGCGACGAGGAGGCAGGACGCGACCGACGGTCGTAACCGCATCATGAGCGTCTTCGACGCTACCATGTCCGCATCAGCGCCGTGCCCGCGGCTGCACCCTCACCGTCACGGCGGCCAGTCTTGAACGGTCCAGGTGGCGCGCAGGATAATCGCCGCGGCCCGCCGGCTCTCCGGCCCACCTATGCGCCCTCTCCGTCTGCTCGCGCCGGCGATCGTCGTGATCGCGCTGGCGATCTTCTATACCTGGGGCGCGACGCACCACGCCGCCACCGTCAACACCGCCCGGGCGCGCGCCGACCAGAGCGGCTACCTGTGGGACGCCGTCGGCATCCACATGATGCGTTACGGCTCGCCCGACGGGCTCATCGGCGAACGCAACCGGATGCCGGTGTATCCGTGGCTGCTGTCATGGCTCTACGACCCGGCGCTGTCGCCCGACGAGTTCTTCGAGGTCGCCAAGACCTGGAACATCCGCGCGTCGCTGGTGCTGCTGGCGGTGCTCGTCGTCGTCGTGCGGCGTTATCTGCCGCCGCTCGAGACGACCGCCTTCGGTCTTGCGGTGGCGTTCGGCTACTTCGTGTTCAAGGCCGGCTATGCCCAGGTGGAGCTGCTGTTCTACGTGCTGTTCTTCCTGACGGTGCTGGCATCCTGGCGGCTGCTGTATGCCGCGACGTGGCGTGCTGGCCTCGGGCTCGCCGCCGCGGCGGGCGGGCTGCTGGCGGTCGCGCAGCTCACCAAGGCGTCGATGCTGCCGCTGGTCGGCGTGATCGGACTCGCGCTGGTGGTGCGGGCGGTGATGGCCGCCGTGGCCGGACCGGGCGGCCTGGCGCGAGCCGGACGCCATGCCGCGGAGGCCGCCGTGCTGGTGCTGTGCTTCCTGGTGGTGCTGTTCCCGTACATCGCCAACAGCAAGCGCGTGTTCGGGCACTGGTTCTACAACGTGAATTCGACCTTCTACGTCTGGTACGACGACTGGCCGGCTGCCAGCGTCGGCACCTACAAGGACGGCGACGGCAAGGGCTGGCCGACCACCCCACCCGACCAGATTCCGAGCGCCGGGAAGTACCTGCGCGAACACACCGCCGGACAGATCGCCGGGCGCTTCTGGACCGGCTTCGCCGAGATGTTCACGGTGTCGTACGCGCGACTCTGGTACTTCAAGGTGGTGACGATGTACGGGCTCTTCGCCGCGGCGCTGCTGGTTGCCGGCCGGCGTCACATCGCGGCGCTGGTCCGGGCGGATCCCGCCGTGTTCGTGTTCCTCGGCCTGTATGCGGTCATCTACACGGCCGCGGTGTCGTTCTACCAGCCGATTTCCGGCACGACGCTGCGGATGCTCCTGGCGCATATCGCGCCGTTCCTGTTCGCGGTGTCGCGGCTGTCGCTGGCGCCGGGACTGCGCGACCTGCGGTGGCGGGTCGGCGGCGTGGCGCTCGGCGCCGCCCACTTCCACCTGGCGGTGATCGCGACGATGGGCCTGGACATCGTGTTCGTGCTGTGGCCACGGCTGTCCACCGAGTTCGCGGGCTACTAATGGTGGTCCCGCGTCCCAAGGCTACAAGTGGGGACAGGCCCCAGGGGTAAGATGTCGCCATGTCGGTGGCGCAGAACCTCCGCGACATCCTGCGCGGCGTAGCCTACGGACGCTACGAACGGGAGCTGCGGCTCGAGGCCGCGGAGCTGAACGACTACTTCCTGCTGCTTTGTTACATGGAAGTGGTGGGGCTGCCCAATCCCGCCGCGTTCTACCTGCTCGAGGTCTACCCGCATCTGCTCGAGCAGTTTCACCTGTGGCACCGGCGCATGGGCATGGACCGCTCGCCGCTCGGCAACCTGCCCTGCTGCTGATGACGGGGCTGCTCGACCGGGAGGTGCTGTTCTTCGGCGGCAAGGGCGGCGTCGGCAAGACCACCTGCGCCGCGGCGATGGCGCTGGCCGCCAGCCGCATCGGCCGGCGCGTGCTGCTGGTGTCCACCGATCCCGCACATTCCACGTCCGACATCTTCGAGCGGCCGATCGGGCCTCAGCCGGTCGAGTTGCAGCACGGCCTGTGGGCGCTCGAGATCGACGCCGCCACCGAATCCGCCCGCTACGTCGCCGACGTGAAGGAGCGGGTCCGCCTGCTGTTCGGACATGCGATCCTCAAGGAAGCCTTCAAGCAAATCGACCTCGCGGCCTCGATGCCCGGGGCCGAAGAGGTCGCGTTGTTCGATCGGATGGGACAGCTGATCCTGGGCGAAGACCCGCGCTTCGACCTGGTGATCTTCGACACCGCGCCCACCGGCCACACCCTGCGCCTCATCCGCATGCCCGAGCTGATGGAGGCGTGGGTCCGTGCGCTCACTAAGTCGCGCCGGGCGATGCTCGGCGTGGAGGGCGACGACCAGGACGACCCGATTCTGAAGTCGCTGTCGGAGCGGTTCGAGCGGCTGCAGCTGCTGCGTGCGCGCCTGGTCGGCGGACGCACCACCGCGTTCGTGCTGGTGCTGATTCCCGAGCGGCTGCCGATCGAGGAAACGGCCCGGGCGCTCGCGCAGCTCGACGAGACCGGCGTGCGGGTCGGCGGCCTGGTCGTGAACCGCGTGCTCCCGCCCTCGACCACCGACGCATTTCTCCAGGCCCGCCGCGACCAGGAACGGATCTACCTCGACGAGATCGCGCGCCGCTTCGGCGATCGGCCGCGCGTGCAGCTGCCGCAGTGTCCCAGGGACGTCTACGGACTGGCCAGCCTCGCGCCCATCGCCGACGCGCTGCTGGCCGCCACAGGAGCGCATGCATGACGATTGGCAAGCCACAACCTGGCGACTACGCGCCGCCGTTCCAGACCTACGTCGACGATGCCGCCGCCAGGGGCGACGACGCGCTGGCCATCCTCGAGGGGCAGCAGGCGCTGCTCGATGCCATGGCCGCGTGGCCGGAGGCCAAGGCCGGCCATCGCTACGCCGACGGCAAGTGGACGGTTCGCGAGGTGGTCGGCCACATGGCCGACGCCGAGCGCATCTTCGCCTACCGGCTGCTGCGCATCGCCCGCGGCGACGCCACGCCGCTGCCAGGCTTCGACGAGAACGCCTACCAGCGCGTCGCCGGCTTCGAGCAGCGCACGCTGGCCAGCGTCGTGGCTGAGCTGCGCGCCATCCGCGCGTCGACGCTGCCGCTCATCCGCTCGCTCGACGCCGCGGCGCTGGAGCGCGAGGGCACGGCCAGCGGCAAGCGCGCGACGGTGCGCGGCATGGCGTGGGTGACGGCTGGGCACTTCCAGCACCACGCCGACATTCTCGAGGCGCGCTACGGGATGTAGCGGTCACCGTCGGCGCCACCGCCGGCCGTGAATCGCCAGCTCCACGGCGTCGTCTGGGGAGTTGATCGACAGCCCGTCGGCGCGGGCCTCGCGCACGAACTCGGCGCTCACGTTGTGGATGCGCATCTTGACGAGGTCGCGTTCGTCGGCGGTGGTGAAGCCGACGCCGCGCATGTCGCGGATGAAGGCCGGACGGACGCCGTGGATGCGGAACCGCACCAGATCGTCGGCGTCGAGGCCGCGGTGGCCGAGCGCGGCCAGCTCGTCGATCTCGCCGAGCGAGACGCCGTGGATGCGCATCTTCACGTAGTCGTCGGCGGCGAGCCCGGTGTAGTTGCGGCTCTTCAGCCCGGCGATGAACTCGGGCGTCACGTTGTGGATGCGCAGCCGCACCACGTCCTCGGGATCGTCGGCGGTCAGGCCGGCGGCGCGCAGCTCGCGGATCCGCGCCGGCGTGGCGCCATGAATCCGCAGCTTTACCAGCGTCTGCGGACCGAGACCGGTGAAGCCGAGCGCCTCGAGCTCGCGAATGCCCGCGCCGGTCACGCCGTGGATGCGGAAGCGGGTCAGCTCGTCGAGCTCGAGTGCGGTCTGGCCGGCGCTGCGCAGTTCCTGCACGAACGCCGTGCTCACGTCGAGCACCGCCAGCTTCACGACCTGCTCGCGCGTCAACGAGCGGTAGCCGAAGCCGGCCATCGCCGATTGATAGGCGGCGTTCGGCGTGAAGGTGTAGCGGCCGGCGCCGCGCCGGTCGGTGAACGAGCCCGTGAAGGCGAAACTGCCGGCCTCGCGCGTCAGGGTGAAGCGCACGTCGGCGGCGCTGCCGTCGAGGGCCGCCGGCGGCAGCCCCTGCAGGTCGGTGACCCGCACGCCGAAGCCCCAGCGGTCGTTGCCGGCACTGGTGCGGAGGTTGAGCTGCAGCCGCGGCGTGCGGTCGTCGTCGCGCCACCCGTTGCGGGTGTCGGCGGTCCAGTCGCCCGACTCCTCCCAGGCGCCGCTGGCCGGCGCTGCCTGGCGAGCCGTCTGATCCCCTTCGGCCGCGGGAATCGTCAACACCGCTCCGACAACCGCTGCCGCCAGCCCGACCGTCCAGACCCGTGCGCCCATGCCCATCACCTCGGGCATTGGACGGGGGCCGGACCCGTGGAGTTGGAAACCGACACGTTGCGACTGGTCCCGAGCGAGGCGGCCGCCGGCCGCCCGGGCGGGTTGCCGCCCGCTCCGGCCGTCTTCAGAGACTCACGTCAGCCACAGGATGAAGTTCAGCAGCAGCTGCAGCGGCATGTACAGGTAGTGAAGCACGTTGAAGGTCGCCCGCTCAGACGCCTGCACGTCGTTCACGAACATCTTCTGTCTGATGTCCAGGACGGTCTGTCGGTCGTTGGTCAGGATCCCGACTTCGAGGTCCCCCTGCATCGACCGGCGATTGAGGTTCGCCGTGCCCACGTACACCAGATCGTCATCGGCCAGGAACACCTTGCTGTGCATCATCGTCCGGGGCGCGAACGCCGAGCGCGCCGTGCCATGAACTCGGTTGTTCAAGTCGCCGTTCCACAGGCACACATCGACGCCTTCCCACAGCAGGTGATTGGTGAGCACCTTCTCCGCGGCTTTGACCATCGGCTGATCCATGTGCCGGGGCAGGATCACCAGGATGAACCGGCCGCCCGGACGGGCGGCCACGACCTCGAAGTAGTCGGGGCCGCAGGTGGCCTTCATCCCGACTTCGCCGTTGGCGGTGTTGAGATCCTTGGCCCGCCGGAGCTGCCATTGGCGGGCCTTGCCGCGAATCAGCAGCGCGGAGAGCCCGTCACTGAAGAATGCGTTCTCGAAATACAGCGACTGCTGCGCCGTGCTGATGATCGTGCCGAGGGCTTTCCAGGTCGGGCTTTCCTTCAAGTCGAAGTTGCTGCTCCAGACGAGACGCCCCTCGGCGGTCATGGCGGCCTTCTCTTCGTCGCCGAGCTCCGGGAAGTACTCGCGCAGACAGGCGGCGTCGTCGGAGCAGAGGTACCTGGTCAAATCCCAGTGCTTCACGTCGTGGAACCTGGCCAGGAAGAAATGATTGAGATCGTTGACCAGCTCGCCTTCGACGAGTATCGCCGCATCGCGCCACCGGCGTTCGCCGGGCACCCAATCCATGACCTTGTCGACGATGTTGCCGCCACTCACGACGGCGCGGCGCTCGTTGCTGGCAATCTTGGTGTGATTGCTGCCCCACATGAGGGCCGCCGCTTCCTTGTGCACCTGGATCCCGAAGGCGTCGAGCGCCTGGATGATGCCGGCGTCGGTGAGCTTGCGCTCCAGTTGCTTGAAGTCATCCAGGTAGAGCCTGATGGCAATCGGGCTGCGGTCCGGATAGCGGCGCTCGAGGAGCGCCACGTTGGCCAGGAGCCGGTCCCTGCCGGGGAAGGCAAAGGCCTCACTGGCGACCGGGCCCGTCACGACGGCAACGTCGGCGCAGTCGTCGCCGTTGAGCAGGCGTGGAGTGCCCAGCGTCATCAGCACCCTGTCGATGTCGCACGGCGTGCGAAAGCCGAGCCGCCTGGCGATGAGCATGCCGGCGACGGTGTGACCCATCCGGTCCGGGAAGAGCTCGAAGTACGACAGATGAACGAACGTCTCCGCGCTGCGAATGGTCTCGAAAACCTCGTCGCGCAGCTGGCGGCCTTCGTCCAGATAGCGGAAGCGATTGTGGGCTTTCAGCGAGTAGATGTTGGTCGGGTCGTTCGCCTCGAACCTGGAGTCGAGCGACTCGCCGAGCAGGTCGTCCAGCGCATCGGGCGTGGCCGTCGCCTGCTTCGCCAGTTCCAGCTTCGAGATGACTCTGGCGACGTCGTCCGGGTTGGTCCCGACGTCTGCCTTCAGCCCCTCGAGCGTCTTCCAGGACTCGAGGACCAAGGCGTCGACGTCGCGGCGCAGAGCCGCGAGTTGTCGCTCGTGCTTGCCCGGATCCCTTGTGTCGACGGTGGCGATACGGGCGAGCAAGCCGTCGACGGCCTGATTCACCTCGGCCAGGCGCTGAGCAGGAGTCTGGTCAGGCGCATCGGCCCAGGCCGGCGGGCCGTGAAACACCAGCAGACCGCCGATGAGGGCCAGGACTCGCATTCAGGGCCCCGTCATCAGCCGAACGTCGCGAACTCGATCTCGGGGTTCTGCTGGGTGACGTAGTTCAGCCCCCACTGCGACTCGAACAGCAGCACCGGCCGCTCGTCGCGGTCCACCGCCCGCAGCACGCCGGTGGAGCGGTTCTCCAGGTCGGAGAGCTGCTTGGGATCGCACTTCACCCAGCGCAAGGCGACGTAGGAGATCGTGTCGATCTTGCAGTCGACGTTGTATTCCTGCTTCAGCCGGGCCTCGACCACCTCGAGCTGCAGCGGACCGACGACGCCCAGGATCGGCTCGCGCCGCCCGTGCACCGGGAAGACGACCTGGATGAGGCCTTCCTCTTCGAGCTGGATGACGCCGGTGTCGAGCTGCTTGGACCGCGTGTCGAGCAGCCGCACCCGCCCGAAGTGCTCAGCGGGGAAGCGCGGCACCTTGGGGTAGCGCACCGGCGTGCCGACGTAGAGCGTGTCGCCGATGGCGAAGCGGCCGGGGTTGGGCAGGCCGATGACGTCGCCCGGGTAGCCGCGCTCGACCGTCTCGCGCTGGCCGCCGAAGAAGCGATACGGGCGCGAGGCGCGCACGATCTCGCCGTCGCGGGCGTTGACGAGCGCCATGTCCTTTTCGAACACGCCCGAACAGAGCCGCACGAACGCGACGCGGTCGCGGTGCTTGCGGTTCATGTTCGCCTGGATCTTGAACACGAAGCCCGAGAGGCCGGGTGCCACCGGGTCGATCACGGTGCCGTCCTCGGTCGGCCGTGGCTGCGGCGACGGCGCCAGCGTCTCGAGTGCGTCGAGGATCGCCTCGAGGCCGAAGTTGTCGAGCGCGCTGCCGAAGAACACCGGCGTCTGCCGGCCGGCCAGATACTCCGTCTTGACGAACTGGGTGCCGGCGCCGGCGATGAGCGCGGTGTCGTTCCGCAGCGCCTCGTGCAGGGTGTCGCCGAGCAACTCGACCAGTGCCGGATCGGCGAGGTCGGTCGTGTGCACCGGAGCGCGGTAGCCGCCGCCCGGCACCTGCTCGTAGAGGCGAATCTCGCGGGTCGCCAGGTCGAAGACGCCGCGGAACCGATCGCCGCTGCCGATCGGCCAGTTGAGCGGCGCGGCGTGGATGCCGAGCACGTCCTCGATCTCCTGCAGCAGGTCGAACGGATCGCGGCCGGGCAGGTCGAGCTTGTTGATGAAGGTGATGAGCGGCAGGTGGCGGAGGCGCGCCACCTCGAACAGCTTGCGCGTCTGGGTCTCGATGCCCTTGGCGGCGTCGATGACCATGATCGCGCTGTCCACCGCGTAGAGTGTGCGGTAGGTGTCTTCGCTGAAGTCCTGGTGGCCAGGTGTGTCGAGCAGCGTGATCCGGCAGTTGCCCAGGTCGAAGTCGAGCGCCGCCGAGGTCACCGAGATGCCGCGTTCGCGCTCCACGTCCATCCAGTCCGACACGGCGTGGCGCTGGGTCTTGCGGCCGCGCACCGCGCCGGCCAGTTCGATGGCGCCGGCGTAGAGCAGCAGCTTCTCGGTGAGCGTGGTCTTGCCGGCGTCGGGGTGCGAGATGATGGCAAACGTCCGCCGCCGAGCGACCTCGGTGCGGAGCCGGGTGTCGATCTCAGCTGGCGACTCGGTCGTGCGGGATTCCACGTTACTCTCCGGCCCAGAGGGTCTTGATGGGATAGCGACGCAGGATCCGGTCTGCGGACACCAGCGTCAGTTCGTGCTCGATGGCCTGGCACACGAGCATCCGGTCGAACGGGTCGCGGTGGATGTCGGGCAGCTTCGGCAGATGCGCCGCCGCCGACTCGTCGAGCGGCAGCGGGGCCACGCGGTGCCGGGCGCGCTCGGCGCTGGCGAACTCAGCGGCCGGCGCCGGCAGGTCGATCCGCCCCAGCCCCTGCTTCACGGCCAGTTCCCACACCGACGCGGCACTCAGCCACACCTCGCTGTCGCCGGCGACGACATGCTCGCGGACGGCGGCCGGCATCCGTGGACTGCCCGCGACCATCCACAGGAACACCTGGGTGTCGAGCAGCAGCCTCACGGGCGGCGCTGCCCCTCGAACGCGTCGAGCACGTCGTCGGGCAGCGGGGCGTCGAAGTCGGCCGGCACGTCGAAGGTGCCCTTCCCGAGCCCCCACGGCCGCGGGCGCGCGTCTGGCCTGGGCACCGCCCGGATCTCGGCGATCGGGACGTTGTGCCGGGTGATGGTCACCGATCCGCCGTGCTCGACCTCGTCGAGCAGGCTCGACAGCTGGGCCTTGGCGTCGGCGACGCTGACCTTTCTCATGACTAAATTGTAGCCCAGAATCGTGATCGGCGGGTCGAGCCGCCGCAGTACGGTCGAAGGCCGGTCCGCGACGATTCGGCTACTGCCGGCCAGCCGACGACGGCGCCGCCGGCGTCAGCGTGCTCGTGCGCTCGGCCACCGATTCCACCTTGGCGCGCGAGTAGGCCACCGGGAAGTAGCGGCCCTTGGCCCACAGCTCGAACAGATCGCGATAGTGCGGGTCGTCGGGATTGCCGGCCTGGCCCGGGGTGTTGAGGCCGACCGAGTTGTCCCAGTCCTGGGTGTCGGCGATGATCTTGAGCGACCCGCCCGACCCCTGGTTGTCGGTGCCGCCGGTCGCGCTCACCGTGGTGCCGTCGCCGCCACGGGGCAGCGGGCCCACTTCCAGCCGCTTCTTCATCTCGTCGTTGACCGCGTTCGACAGCGGGTGCTTGATGAGCACGTGGTGGAGCTTCTCGTGGCCCCACTTCCAGGTGGCCATGTCGGGGCCGAACCGCTTGGTGACCTCGGCGACGCCCTGCTCGAAGCTCGCCGTCACCAGCGCGTCGCGGGCCTTGATCGGATCGGCGCCGAAGCGGCCGTCGGGGGCGTACATCCAGTCGATGATGCGCTTGAGGCTCACGAGGTTGCCGGGCACGACGCCGCGCGCCGACGCCGGAATCACCGTCTGACGGACGTTGGCGTAGAGCTGGCGCGAGAACAACTGGAACACGGCGGCGGCAGCCGAGTCCTTGTCGAGGACGAAATCCCACTTCAGGACCAGATCGCGGGCAGCGGCCACGGCCGGAGTGGCGAACGGCAGATCGCGCAGCAGCGGCACCAGGGCGCGGGCGGGCAGCGACAGGTCGTCGTTCTGCAGCCGCGCCACCTCGGCCACGCTGAAGCGCTTGCCCGACCCCAGCACCTCTTCGATGCGGCGGGCGCGATACGGATCGGCCCAGGTCCAGTGCCGGGCGGCGTCGTAGGCGTAGTCGTTCGGGAACAGGTAGTGGTTGGCGGTGGCGACGTAGCCGCGCGCCGGGTTGGTCTCCTGCGGCAGCGCGGTGATCGGCAGATAGCCGTCCCACTCGAAGCGGCCATCCCCCGGCACCGGCAGCAGGCCGCTCCACGATCGCAGCGGCGCGATGCCGGCCGCCTGCCAGCCAATCGTGCCCTTCTTGTCCACCCACACCATGTTCTCGGACGGCATGCGGTTGAAACTGCAGGCGTCGCGGAACTCCTCCCAGGTGCGGGCCTGGTTCATCCGCAGGCTGGCCAGATACGGCGCGCCGCCGGTCTCCATCCACGCCGCGCGCAGCGCGTAGACGCGCCGGGCGGCGCGGTCCTCGTGCAGCACCGGTCCGTGCCGGGTGAACTTCAACTCCACCTTCGCGTCGGCCTGACCCTTCACCGGGATGGTGTCGGGCATCACCCGCATCGCCTCCCACCGGCCCTGGTAACGGTACTCGTTTGGGTTGGCGGGGTTGGTCTCGTAGACGTAGAGGTCCTCGCTGTCGGACCCGAAGATCGTCAGGCCCCACGCGCCGTACTCGTTGTGGCCGATCGACACGCCGGGCAGCACCGGCTCCCCACCGCCGATCACGTTCCACCCAGGGGCGACCAGATGTACCCAGTAGCGCAGCGACGGCGCTTCGATCACCCGGTGCGGGTCGTTGGCCATGATCGGGTGGGTGCTCTGGGTGAGGGCGCCGCTGATGACCCAGTTGTTGGAGCCGATGTCGGTATCGACCACTCGGCCCATCACCTCGCGACCAGCCGCCGCGATGGCTGGCGCGTTGCCGGCCGCCGTCGCAACCGGCGCTTCGGCCGCCTTCGCCCCGGGGGCTTCGACGCCCAAGGCCGCGGCCGCGCGGGCCGCGCCGCGGTAGGTCGCAGCGACGTCGCCCGGGACGAAGTCGATCGGATCGCGGAACGCGTTGTAGACCTTGAGGACGTCGGCGGGGAATGTCTTGGGGTCGATGAGCGGGTCCAGCACCAGCGCCGGAGTGCCGCCTTCGATGAGCAGCAGCTCGCGCAGCTTGTCGGCACCGCCGAGCGCGCCGATCGCGCGCACGTGCGTGGCTTCGTTCGGGACGTTCGAGGTCAGCGCCTGGTGGCGCGAGATCACCACCTGCGGCGTCCACCTGCCGGGCGTGATGCCGAGCATCTTGAACTCGATCGGCAACGACGCGGGATCGCGCATCGCTTCGTCCACGTAGGCGTTGACGCCGCGCACGTAGGCCTCGACGATCTGCCTGCCGCGCGGGTGGTAGTGGTTGAGCTCGGCGTCGAGATCGCCACGATACATGTGGAGACGCGTGCCGATGTCGCGGTTCAGTTCACGCGGCCCGAGGATCTCGGCCACCGTGCCGGTGGCGCGGCGGCGCCACACCTCGAACTGGAACAGCCGATCCCTGGCCGCCAGATAACCCTGGGCCTGGAACAGATCGGCCTCGTTCTTCGCATAGATGTGGTTCAGGCCCCAGCGATCGCGGATGACCTCGACGGGTTGGGTCAAGCCCGGCACCGACAGCGTGTCCGCGGTCGCGCGCTGCGCCGCGACGCCGCCCGGGTACTGAACTCGCCGTCATCACCGCGACGACGACCACACCGACGAGACGCGTCATTCTGCGCATGGGTCCTCCACGTGCCGTGCTGGCCGCCGGAACCGGCGGAATCGGCGCAGTATACTGGCGAACGATGCGGTTTGCCCCCGAGTACGTCACCCACGTGCTCACCGACAATTTCGAAGACGCGAAGGCGCTGCTGCTGGCGCCGCTGATGTCGATCCACTACGCGCATCTGGTGATGTTGACCGAGCGGCACATCATCTCGCGCGAGGACGCCCGGGTGTTGCGCCGCGCGCTCGACGGCATCTCGGTGGAGGCGGTGCGCGAGGTGCCGTTCGACGGCAGCTACGAGGACCTGTTCTTCTACCTCGAGCACCTGATCAGCGTCGCCGCCGGCGAACAGACCGCCGGCCGCCTGCACACCGCCCGCAGCCGCAACGACATCGCGATGACCACCTACCGGATGCGCCAGCGCGAGTGGATCAGCACCCTGGCGGATGGGACGCTGGCGCTGCGCCGGGCGCTGCTCGATCTGGCAGCGCAGCACACCCACACCATCTACGGCGCCCACACCCACACCCAGCCGGCCCAGGTCTCGACCATCGCGCACTACCTGCTGTCGATCATCGAGCAGCTCGAACGCGACGCCAAGCGCCTCGAGGCGGCGTATCGCTCCACCAACCAGAATCCGCTCGGCGCCTGCGCCATCACCGGCACCGGCTTCCCGATCGACCGCCATCGCACCAGCGAGCTGCTCGGCTTCGACGGCCCGACCGGCAACACCTACGGCAGCATCGCCACCGTGGACTACCTGCTGGAGAGCGTGAGCGCCACGGCCACCGCAATCGTCGGTCTCGGCCGCGTCGTCCAGGATCTGCTCCTGTGGGGCACGATGGAGTTCGGCTACCTGCGGCTCGCCGACGGCTTCGTGCAGTCGAGCAGCATCATGCCGCAAAAGCGCAACCCGGTGGCCCTCGAGCACGCCCGCGGCATCGGCAGCCAGGCGGTGGGGCAGGCCCAGGCGATCATCACTGCGGTGCACAACACGCCGTTTGGCGACATCGTCGACACCGAGGACGATCTGCAGCCGCTGGTCGCGTCGATGTTCCGCGACGCCACCCGCATGGTGACGATCGTCGCCGCGGCGCTCGAGGACGCCCAGTTCAACGTCGAGCGGCTGGCGGCCCGCGCCGGCGAGGGCGGCACCACGATTACCGAGCTGGCCGACACGCTGGCCCGCGACCACGGTCTGCCGTTCGGCACCGCCCACAAGATCGCCGGCATGGTGATCCGGGCGCGCAACGACAACCCGGCCGCCAACCTGTCGCAGCTGCTGGTCAGCGCCTCCACCCAGGTGCTCGGCGCGCCGATCACCTACGACGATGCCGCCCTCGAGCACGTGCTCAGCCCGCGTCATTTCGTCGAAATCCGCACGACGCTGGGCGGCCCGGCGCCCGCGCGCACGAGCGAAGCGATTGCCGCGTCGCGGGCGGCGCTGGCGGCCGACGACGCCTGGTGGCACGGCCGCCGGGACGCCCTGAGCCGGGCTGCTGCGCACCTCCGCGACGAGGCCAACCGGCTGTGACCGTCGGGCGCAAGGACTACACCCGGGTGCTGGTGATCTGGGTCGCCGTCCTGGTCGCCCTCTACGTCGTTCAGGAGTACTTCACTCCCTAGTTGCTGCCTATGTCTGCAATTGACTGGGCCATCATCGCTGCCTATCTCGTTTGGATTGTGTGGGACGGATTGCGCCCCGCCAAGCCCGGCAATCAGCTCGAGGGCTATCTGCTGGCCGGCCGCAGTCTGCCGTGGTGGGCGGTCGGCCTGTCGGTGATGGCGACGCAGCTGTCCGCGATCACCATGACCACGACCACCGGTCAGGGCTACGCCGAGGGCATGCGCTTCCTGCAGTTCTACTTCGCGCTGCCGCTGGCGATGATCGTGCTGTCGGCGACGCTGGTGCCGTTCTTCCACAAGGCCAGGATTTTCACCGCCTACGAGTATCTGGAGCAGCGCTACGACGCCAAGACCCGCGCCCTCACGTCGCTGCTGTTCCTCGTCTCGCGCGGGATGAGCACCGGCGTCGTCATCGCCGCGCCGGCGGTCATCCTGAGCGTGATTCTCGGGCTGAGTGTCACCAACACCTGTCTGCTCATCGCCCTGCCGACGGCTCTCTATACCATGGTCGGCGGCGTCGAGGCGGTGGCCTGGACCGACGTCAAGCAGATGGGCATCATCGTCGGCGGGCTGGGGGCGGCGGTGGTGATGCTGGTCGCCGGCCTGCCCGACGGCATCGGCCTCGTCGATGCCCTGCACGTCGCTGGAGCCACCGGCCGGATGCAGACCTTCGACTTCCGCTTCGACGTGACCGACCGCTTCAACTTCTGGTCGGGCACCATCGCCGCGTTCTTCCTGTTCTGCTCCTACTTCGGCACCGACCAGAGCCAGGTGCAGCGATACCTCGCCGCCAAATCGGTGGACGAGGGACGCACGTCGCTGCTGATGAGCGCCTACTGGAAGATTCCGCTGCAGGCGCTGGTCCTGCTGGTTGGCGTGCTGATGTTCGTCTTCTTCATCTTTACCCCGCCACCGATGCTCTTCAACCGCGTGCACGAGGCAACGGTCAAGGCCAGCCCGCGCGCCGCCGACTACGCCGCGGCCGAGGCCCGCTTCGCCACCGCCTTCGATGCGCAGCGTGAAGCCGGCGCCAACCTGGTCAGGGAGCGGCACGAGGGCGATGTCGTGGGGATCGCCGAGGTACTCGGCGGCGCTCAACGTTGCCGGCACCGAGATCCGGGCGGCACGGGCCGACGCGGTGGCGATCACCAAGGCCGTGTCGGGCGAAAGCGCCTACAGCGACGTCAACTACGTGTTCCCGACCTTCATCCTCCAGCACCTGCCGGTCGGTCTCGTCGGGCTGCTCATCGCCGCCATTCTCGCCGCGGCGATGTCGACGATCTCGGCCGAGCTCGCCTCGCTCTCCACCGCGACGGTCATCGACTTCTATCGCCGCTGGGTGGCGCCGGAGGCGACCGACGACCGGCTGCTGTTCGTGTCGCGGGTGGCCATCGCCGTGTGGGCGGTCTTCGCCAGCGTGATCGCCATCTATGCGGTGAACCTCGGCGCCCTGATCGAGGTGGTGAACCGGTTCGGCTCCTACTTCTACGGGTCGATCCTCGGTGTCTTCGTGCTCGCCATCGGCTTCCCGCGCACCAACGGCCACGGCGCCTTCGCCGGGCTCATCGGCGGCATGGTGGCGGTGTGGGTCGTCGCCACCCAGACCCCGGTCGAGTTCCTGTGGCTGAACATCGTCGGAGTAGCGGGGGTGCTCGCCGTCGGTGTTCCCGTGAGCGCGCTCACCGGCGGGCCGGCCGCCCGCCGCGCGGCCTGATCGGCGCCGCCGTGGCCAACCGCCCGCTCTTCATCGCGCTCGGACTGGTGGCGCTGCTGCTGGTGGCGTCGTGGGCGCTCGGCGAATTCCTCCGTCAGCGCAAGACCACGAAGCGGCGGCCCAAGCGCTGACGCCGTTAGGTCGTTCCCGGTTGCCCGCCGATCCGCGCTCGGCATACCCTTGCGCGCATGACCACGGAACCGGCGGCGGCCCCGCCCTCATCGCCCTGGACCCGCCGGGACACCCTCGTCGCCGGGACGGCCCTGGCGATCGCCGCCGCGGCCGCCTTCGTCGCCTACGCCGCGCAGCTGCCCAAGGCGCAGTCGCTGGTCGGGCTGCTGGTGATTCTGACCATCGCCTACTGCGCCTCCTCCGCCCGCCACGCCATCGACCGGCGCACCGTGGCCTGGGGCCTGAGCCTGCAGATCCTGTTCGCGCTGCTGGTGCTGAAGACCACCCCCGGCCAGCAGCTCTTCGCCGCCCTCGGCCAGGCGATCAACCGGCTGCTCGACTTCGGCAACGTCGGCGCCGCGTTCGTTTTCGGTCCGCTGGGCGACAAGGAGGCGTGGCCGCGGATCATGACCGCGGTGCTCGGCGCCGACGGCGCCCGCTACTCGGTGCTGTTCGCTTTCCAGGTGCTGCCGACGATCATCTTCATCGCCGCGCTGTTCGCCATCCTCTACTACCTGGGCGTGATGCAGTTCGTGGTGCGGCTGTTCGCCGTCGGCATGCGCCGGTTCATGAAGGCGAGCGGCGCCGAATCGCTCAACGTCGCCGCCAGCATCTTCATGGGCCAGACCGAAGCGCCGCTGACCATCCGGCCGTATCTGCCGCACATGACCCAGTCCGAGCTGATGACGGTGATGACCTCGGGGATGGCGCACATCTCCGGCGGCATCATGGCCGCCTACATCCTGTTCGGCATCGAGGCCAGCCACCTGCTGACGGCGGTGATCATGACCGCGCCGGGCACGCTGATGATGGCCAAGATCTTCGTCCCTGAAACCGAGGTGCCGCAGACCATGGGCACGGTGAAGCTCGAGGTCGAACGCACCGACGTCAACGTCATCGACGCCGCGGGACGCGGCACCTCCGAGGGCCTGTCGCTGGCGCTGAACGTCGGCGCGATGCTGATCTCGTTCCTGGCGCTGATCGCGCTGGTGAACGCGACCCTCGGCCTGGTCGGGCTCAGCATGCAGCAGATCTTCGGCTGGGTGTTGGCGCCGCTGGCGTGGAGCATGGGCGTGCCGTGGCAGGACGCCGCCACCATCGGCAACCTGCTCGGCACCCGCATGGTGCTGAACGAGTTCGTCGCCTACGCCCAGCTTGGCGAGCTCAAGGCGACGCTCGACCCGCGGTCGTTCACCATCGCGACGTTCGCGCTGTGCGGCTTCGCCAACTTCAGCTCGATCGGCATCCAGATCGGCGGCATCGGCGCGCTGGCTCCCAACCGCCGGCACGATCTGGCGCGGCTGGGTATCCGGGCGATGATCGCCGGGACGCTGGCCAACTTCGTCACCGCGACGATCGCCGGCTTCCTGCTCTGAGCGGCGGCGCTGTCGCGCCCGCTGTCCGGGCCCGCGGGCCGGGCGCCGCGCTCAGCTCGAGATCGTATCGAGGGCGTCCTTGCCCATCACCACGTTCCAGCACATCAGCTGGTACTGAGCGATGTGCTTGGTGTGGAACGGGTCGTTGTCGCGGACGGCGTCGAGCGCCCGCTGCGGATTCTCGTCGCCGACCTTCAGCAGGAAGATGCCGCCGTAGCGCGGATCCATCGGCCCGGCGGCGATGAGGGTGCCGGCGGCCTTGAGCTGGCGCAGGTAGGCGCGATGCTCCTCGGTGACGGCTTCGACTTCGGGAATCGGGCGGCGATAGCGGACGAGCGCGATAGCATACATGGCGGCCGGATTATTCCACGGCTCGCCGCCATGCCCCAGCCCCCCGTCCCCGGCCCTCAGCCCCTGATTCGTGTCCTGGTGACCGGCGGGACCTTCGACAAGGACTACGACGAGGTGCGCGGGCGGCTGTTCTTCAAGGACACCCACGTGCCCGAGATGCTGGCCAAGGGCCGGTCGCTGGTGCCGGTGGCGGTGCAGACGCTGATGATGATCGACAGCCTCGAGATGACCGACGCCGACCGCGCGTCGATCGTCGAGCAGTGCCGCGCCTGCGCCGAGCCCCGGCTGGTCGTCACCCACGGCACCGACACGATGGTCGAGACGGCCCGGGCCATCGCCGCGGCCAGCCTCGCCGGCAAGACCGTGGTGCTCACCGGCGCGATGATTCCCTACGCCTTCGGCAGTTCCGACGGGCTGTTCAACCTCGGCAGCGCCCTCAGCTTCGCGCAGGTACTGCCGCCGGGCGTCTACGTCGCGATGAACGGCCAGTACTTTCCGTGGGATCAGGTGCGGAAGAACCGTGATGCGGCGGTGTTCGAGCGGACGTAGCCTGGCCGTCTCGGGCACGGTGCACTACACTCGCGGGATGGCGCGCCAGATCCCGGCAGTGGCCTTCATGCTGAGTGCGCTGCTGTGCGCCGCCGAGCCGGCGCGTGCGCAGACCGCTCTCAACTGGTCGGCCGACGACGGCGCCAGGATCGACGCCCTGGCCAAGGGCGGCCGGCGGATCGACGGCGCCCATATGGTGGTGTGGCATCCGCCGTCGCTGCTGCCGTCGGACGCCGATCGGATCCTGCGGCGGCTCGATCCGGCGATCGCCGCGCTGTGGGCGCGCGTCGGCACGCACGACTGGCAGGCCGTGCCCAAGGGCCGCATCACCTTCTACCTCAGCGACGACAGCTTCGTGTCGCACGCCTCGGGACGTGGCGCCGTGTTCGTGCCGATGGCCCGGGTGATCGACGGGCGGGCGCCGTATCTGCACGAAGCCACGCACGAGCTGCTGGCGTCGACCCGCATGGACCCGGCACCGGCTGCTGGCACACCTCCCGTTCGCCGTCCGCTGTGGCTCACCGAAGGACTGCCCGACTACGTGGCGCAACTCGTGGCCACCGAGATCGGCATGACCGAGGAAGGACCGTTCGCCAGCGGCGGATTGAACGGCGCCGACCGCGTGTGCGCCGAACGCGCCCGCACCGCCGACGGGGCGACGATGCTGCCGTTCGTGGCCGGTCCCGGGCGCCCCGACGTGCTGTTCACCACCGAGCGGGCCCGCTTCGCGCCGACCTTCTACACGTGTGCGTTGTCGTTCACGAAGTTCCTGGCCAGCCGGGCCGCTCTCGAGCCGCTGGTCGCGCTCTTTGGCGTGCCGCCCAGCGAGACTCTGACCCGCCTCGACGCGCTCGGCGGGGTGCCGCTCGCCGGCCACCGGTCCGCCTGGCTCGCCGCGATCGGCCTGCCGTAACGGCCACGCAAACTCTTCGTCCGTCACACCGCTGAGCCACGACCGCCGCGTGGCCGACACGCCCGCCTGGCCCAATGGACGCTCCGCCCCATCGAGGGCGTCCTTGGAGGGGTCATGCGACTGCGTGTGCACGTGTTCCTGTTCGGCTTGCTGGCGCTCATGGCGTCATCGGGGTCGGCCTCGGCCCAGGGCCAGGCCATCGACGGCATCATCGAAGGCGTGGTGCGGGCCCAGGCCGATGGCGTGCCGGTGGCTGGGGCGAGCGTCCGCGCCTTCAACGCGGGCACCGGCTACGAGCGCACGGTCGTCAGCGACGCCGCTGGGCGCTACGCCATGCCGCTGATGCCGCCCGGCGAGTACGTGGTCATCGCCGAGGCGCCGGCGTTCGCCACGATGAGCCAGGCCGGGCTCAACCTGCGGGCCGGGCAGGTGCTGACTGTGGAGTTCGCGATGTCGACGACGGCCTTCGCAGAGACCGTGAGCGTGACCGCCGAGCAGCCGGTCGTCGAGATGAGCCGCACCGTGCAGAGCAACACCTACGACGAGCGGGTGGTGCGCTCCATCCCGACCGTCGGCCGCAGCATCCTCGACTTCTTCGTCCTCCAGCCGGGCGTGAACGCGCCGCCGATCTCGAGCGGCGGAATCGGGCACCGGCACGCCGTCCACTGTCTACGGCGGGCTCGGCTTGCGCCAGATGAACGTCGACGGGGTCTCGAACAACCTGCAGGGCGGGGCGCGCAACCTCGTCATCAGCCAGGACGCCGTGCAAGAGTTCCAGACGGTGACCAACTTCTCGGCCGAGTTCGGCCGGGTGGCGGGCGGCCTCCAGAACGCGTTCACCAGATCAGGCAGCAACGCGCTCCACGGCTCGGCCTATCTCTTCACCCGGCAGGACTGGCTGGCGGAACGGCCGTTCCTGCTGGCGCCGACCGCGCCGAAGCCCGAGTTCCAGCGCTACAACTACGGCGGTACCGTCGGCGGGCCGCTGGTGCGCGACCGCTCGTTCTACTTCCTGAGCTACGAGCGTTGGTCGCAGGACCTGCCGGTGGTCTCGACCATCACGGCGGCCAACGCCGCAGTGCTCGGCATTCCCGCCGACAGCATCGGCGCCTATACCTCGACCTTCCGCGCCCACACCGTGACCGCCCGCAACGACACCCAGCTATCGGCGAACCACCGCCTGTCGTTCCGCTTCAACTACTACTACGACCGGGAATCGCCGCTGAACGGCGGCCTCATCTCGCGCGAGGTCAGCACCCGCTTCGATGAGAACCCCTACTCCTACACCGCCCAGCTCGTGTCGGTGATCCGGCCGACGCTGGTCAACGAGGCCCGCGTGCTGTTCGCCACCCGCAGCATCGAGAACGGCGTCGCCGCCGACCCGGATGCGCCGAACATCGACGTCAGCGGCATCGGCAGCTTCAACGGCAACGCCAACGGCGTGCGCCGGACGCGTGAACGCGGCCTGCACGTCGTGAACAACCTGACGTGGACGGCCGGGCGGCATCAAGTCAAGGCGGGGTTCGACCTGCTGCCGGTGAACTTCCGCGAGCGCACCACCAACATCAACGGCGCGTTCGTCTTCGGCGGGCTCACCGCCGTGGCTGGAGTCCGCGACGCCGTGACTCCGCTCAACCAGCTCCTGCTGACCGAGCAGGGGGCGGTCGACCCGGCCACCGGCCGGCCCTACTCGTACTCACGCTTCACGCAGTCGATCGGCGCCGAGTACTTCGACGCCACTACTTTCAACCAGGGTTACTTCGTCCAGGACGACATCCGCGTCAGCGACCGGCTGAAGGTCAACGTCGGCCTGCGCTACGAGTACTTCGGACGTCCCGCGGCCAACGAGAACCCGGCCCTGGCGCGGTCGGGGACGTTCCCGACCGACGGCAACAACTTCGCCCCGCGGATCGGCCTGGCCTTCGACCCCACGGGATCGGGCCGCACGGTGCTGCGCGCCGGCGCCGGGCTCTACTACAACGTGGTGGTCGCGCAGACCTACAACACGTTCCTGCGCGGCAACGGCCTCGACGTGGTGAACGTCAACGTCACGCCGGCGACCACCGGCGCGCCGGCCTTCACGCGCGGCCGGGTGACGCCGCCGGCCGGGGTCAGCGTCGTCTCGGACGTGCGGGTGATGGCCGAGGACTTCGAGGACGTGCAGGTGGCGACGTGGTTCGCCACCTGGGAGCAGCAGCTGGCGCGCAGCCTCGGATTGTCGCTGACCTATCAGGGTAACCGCGCCACCAACCTGCCGATGGCGTTGAACGAGAACCTCGCGCCGGCCGGCGAACTGCCCGACGGGCGCCGCCGCTGGTCGACGACCAACCGCCCCGATCCGCGCTTCGGCAACATCTTCGTCTCGTCGTCGATTGGCGAGCAGCGCTACGACGGCCTGGTGGCCACGGCGACCAAGCGCTTCTCCGGCGGGACCAGCGCCCAGGTGTCCTACCACCTGTCGAAGACCCGCGGCACGGCGTTCGTCAACGACTTCACCGGCTTCGGCGTCTTCACGTCGCCGTCCGACCCGCTCGACCCGTCGGCCGACGACGGCCCGTCGGACTTCGACATGCGGCATCGGCTGTCGGCGACGGTCGTGCTCGAGCCGTCGATGCCCGGCACCGGCGTGGTGCCGTCGCTCGTCAACGGCTGGCAGCTGTCGTCGCGGGTCGTCGCCTCGGACGGCTTCCGCTTCAACGCCACCACCGGCCAGGACGCCAACGGCGACACCGTTTTCAACGATCGGCCGAGCGGCCAGGGCTACAACAGCTTCGAGCTGCCCGGCTACTTCACGCTCGACCTGCGTCTCGACCGGTCGGTGCCGATTGGCGGCGGCCGCACGCTGTCGCTCATCGCCGAGGGCTTCAACCTGACCAACCGGCTCAACCCGACCAACGTGAACCGCACGTGGGGACCGAACGCCACGGCCAACGCCACCTTCAACACGCCGACCGCGGCCGAGACGGCGCGCCAGTTCCAGCTCGCCGCTCGATTCAGCTTCTAGGAGGCCCAATGCGCCGCATCCTGGCCCCGCTCGCCCTCTTCGCCGTCGCCGTCCTGTGCATGCCGTTGACGGCCGCGCAGGGCGCTGACGACGCCCGCGTCATCCTCATCTCGATCGACGGCCTGATGCCGTCGGCCTACCTGGATCCGGCGCTCGCCTCGCGCACGCCGAACCTGCGGGCGCTGGCCCGGGCCGGCGTCTGGGCCGACGGCGTCGTCGGCGTGCTGCCCACCGTGACCTACCCGTCGCACACCACGCTCATCACCGGCGTGGAGCCGGCGCGGCACGGCATCTACGACAACCAGATCCTCGACCCCGAGGGCCACTCGCGCGGCGCCTGGTACTGGTATGCGGATGCCATCAAGGTGCCGACGCTGCCGATGGCGGCGCGCGCCCGTGGTCTCCGCGCCGGCGCGGTGACCTGGCCGGTGACCATCGGCATGGACCTCGACTATCTGGCGCCGGAGTACGTCGGCTCGTCACGCCATCCCGAGAGTATCGGCATGCTGAAGGCGCTGGCCCAGCCGCGCGGGCTGATCCAGGCGGCCGAAGTGGCGCGTGGCAAGCCGTTCGGCTGGCCGCAGACCGATCGCGATCGCACCGACCTCAGCCTGTTCATCCTGAAGTTGTACGACCCGCACGTGTTCCTCCTGCACCTGATTCAGCTCGACAGCGCCCAGCACGACGCCGGCATCGGCTCGTCGCAGGCGCTCGAGACCTTGGCCCGCATCGACGGCCACGTCGGCGAGATCGTCGCGGCGGTACGGCAGAGCGGCCGCGCCGACCGCACCACGATCGCGGTCGTGTCCGACCACGGCTTCCTGCCGATCGAGAAGATGGTGCAGCCCAACGCCGCGTTCCGACAGGCCGGACTGATCGACGTCAACGACCGCAACGCGGTGACGGGCTGGCGGGCGTGGTTCCATGCCAGCGGCGGCGCCGGTTTCGTCTACGTGAAGGACGCCGCCGATCGGCCGCGGGTGGCGGCCCTGCTGGCCGACCTGAAGCGCGACCCGGCCAACGGTATCCGCGAGGTGTGGTCAAGCCAGGATCTGGCCGCGCGCGGATCGCATCCCGATGCCGCGTTCGGCCTCGACGTCGTCGACGGCTTCTACACCGGCGGCGGCCACGACGTGCTGGTCAAGGCGGCGCCGAACAAGGGCGGGCATGGCTTCGGGCCAGAGCGGCCGGCGCTGCATGCGTCGTTCGTGATGGCCGGACCGGCGGTGCAGCGCCGCGGCAGCGTCGGGGTGATCCGCATGACGCAGGTGGCGCCGACCCTGGCGGCGATTCTCGACGTCCGGCTCGCCGCCGATGCGGCGGCGCCGATCGACCTGGGCGAGCGGCGCACGACGGCGCAGTAGCGCCGATCGCGCACGCGTACAATGGCGACGTGCCGCTTCCGGCCGGGACGACCCTCGGGCCCTATGCGATAGAGGCGCTCCTCGGGCGTGGCGGCATGGGCGAGGTGTATCGGGCCCGTGATACCCGGCTGGACCGCGGCGTGGCCATCAAAGTGCTGCCGGCGGACTTGATCGCAGACCCGGAACGGCGCACCCGGTTCCTGCGCGAGGCGCAAGTGGTGGCTCGGCTCCAGCACCCCCACATCTGCACCCTGTTCGACGTCGGCGTCGGCGATGTCCCGTTCCTGGTGCTCGAGTTGTTGAGCGGCCCGACACTGGCGGAACGTCTCGACGCCGGTGCCGTGACGCTGACCGAGGCGGCCGCGTGGATCGCCCAGCTCGGCGCGGCGCTCGAGGTCGCGCACCGCCAGGGCGTGGTGCATCGCGACCTCAAACCGTCGAACGTGATGATTACGTCCGACGGCGTCAAGCTCCTCGACTTCGGGGTGGCGCTGCTGCGCTCGTCCGTCGACGGAGGCGCTGCGGACGACACCCGCACGGGCGTGCCGGCGACCGCTCGCGGCGACGTCATCGGCACGCCTGGCTACATGTCGCCTGAACAGGCGGCCGGCGCACCGGTCGGCGCGCCGGCCGACATCTTCGCCTTCGCCCTCGTCTGTTACGAGCTGCTGACGGGCCATCCGGCGTTTCGACGCGAGCACGCCGCGGACAGTCTGTCGGCGCTCTTCATCGGCCAGGTCACGCCGGCGTCCTCGCGGCGAGCGGAACTGCCGACTGCCGTCGACGAGGCGCTGGCCCACGCGCTCGAACGAGACCCGACGCGCCGTCCGGCCAGCGCGTCGGCCGCCGCCTCAGCGCTGTGCGCGGCATTGGCGGCTACGGTGACCCCGTCGGCCGCGTCGTTGCGGTACGAGCCGGTGACGCCGTTGATTGGGCGCGACCGCGAGGTGGAAGCCATCGTGGCCGCCCTCCATCGTCCCGGTGTGCGACTGCTCACACTGACCGGCGCCGGCGGCACCGGGAAGACGCGGTTGGCCATCGAAGTCGCCCGTCACGTGCGGTCGCGCTATCCAGGCGGCGTCCAGTTCGTCGATCTCGCGCCGGTCGTCGATCGAGAAGTGCTGGTGGCGACGCTAGCCCGCGAGCTCGACGTCGAAGGTCCCGGCGCCGGCGACCTGGATACCGCGGCAGCGGCGGCGTTCGCGCGGAGCCGTCGCGGCCAGACCCTCCTCGTGCTCGACAATTTCGAGCAGCTGGTCGATGCTGCCCCGACCGTCGCCGCACTGGTCGCGGCCGTGCCGGCGTTGACCGTCGTCGTGACCAGCCGAAGCCTGCTCCGTTTGCGCGGCGAACACGAGTTCCCCGTGCCGCCGCTCGCGGTTCCCAACCCGGCCACTCCGCTGGCCCTGCAGGAGCTGGCCACCGTGCCCGCCGTGGCCCTGTTCGTCGAGCGGGCTCGTGATGCCAACGCCGGTTTCGCCCTCGACGCCCGCAATGCCAGCGCGGTGGCCGCGATCTGCGCCAAGCTCGACGGTTTGCCCCTTGCACTCGAGCTGGCCGCTGCCCGCGTCAGGACGTTCACTCCGCAGACGCTGCTCTCGAAGCTCGATCGTCGGCTCGAAGTGCTCATCTCGGGAGCCCGCGACCTCCCGGCCCGCCAAAGGACGCTGCGCGGTACCGTTGCCTGGAGTACCGGCCTGCTCGAAGAGCCAGAGCGCCGGCTGCTGCGGCGGCTGGCGGTGTTCGTCGGTGGCTGCACACTGGAAGCAGCCGAGGCGGTCGGCGATGCGGCCGGCGACCTCGGCGTTGCCGTCATCGACGGCGTGTCGTCGCTCAGCGACCACAGCCTGGTCAACCAGCGAGCACAGGCCGACGGCGACACCCGTCTGACGATGCTGCAGACGATCCAGGAGTTCGCCGCCGAGGCCCTCGCGGCGGCCGGCGAACGGACCGCCTCCACCAAGGCGCACGCGGCCTACTACGTGTTGCTCGCCGAAGACGCCGCCGCCGCTATGTCAGGCCCCGAGCGAGATCTGTGGCTGCAGCGGCTCGACGCCGACCACGACAACCTGCGTGCTGCCTTCGATTGGACGCTCGCCGCCGACCGGCTCGATTGGGCGCTGCGGCTTGGATTGGCGCTGTTCAGCTTCTGGCAGTGGCGCGGCCACATCAACGAGGGGCGCGAACGATTGCGGGCGCTCTGTGCGCGCCGACAGGGGGCGATGTCGCGCGACTGGGCCCGCGTGCTGTTGTTCCAGGGCATCCTGGCCACGGACACGGGCGACGGCGAGGGCGCGATCCGCGTGTTTCATGAAAGCCTGACGATCGCCGAAGCCAACGGCGACCGCGAAGCACGCGCCGTTGCGCTCAACAACATCGGCATCGATCGCGGCATGTGGGGCGATTACGCCCGCGCTGTCGAATATCACGAGAAGGCCCTTGCCGCCTGGCGCGAACTGGGCGACCTGGCGAGCGTCGCGCGGTCGCTGGTCAACCTCGCCACGACCGCTGTCGCGATCGGGGAGAGCGAGCGCAGCCATGGTCTGCTGGTCGAAGCGCTCGAGATCTTCCGTAGCATCGGCGATACCGGGAGCGCTGCGTTCGCACTCCAGGGCATGGGCGACACCTGTGCGCGGTCCGGCCGCCTCGATGCCGCGCGCCGCTACTATACCGAAGCGCTCGAACGCGCATTGGCGCGAGGCGACCTCCAGGCCGGCGCCGGCGTCCGGATCGATCTGGCGTCGCTCGATCGCGTCGAGGGCCGCTTCGGCACGGCGCGCGCCGAACTCGCCCAGGCCCTGACAGAGCTCCGCAGTCTCGGCTATCGGCGCGGCCTGGTTCGCGCCATCGAAGAGTTGTCGCTGGTAGCCGCCGATGAGGGTCGAGTCACGGTGGCACTGCGGCTGGCCGGGGCTGCCGATGCCATGCGACGGCTGGTCGGTCGGGCCACCGCGGCCGAGCAAACCAGATTCCGTCCGCTAATCGACCGCGTCCGGGCTCAGCACGGCGACGCGGCGTGGAAGGCCGGGGCGATGCTGGACGATGCGACCCTCGTCGCCGAGGCCGTTACCGAGTCGGCCCGACCCTGACCGCCGGCGCGCTTCGCGCGCTACGCTCGCGGCGGCCTGACGGGATTGGCGGCGTCGGCCTCGGGCTCCAGCATCCGTCGCACCCTCGACACCCGGTTCGCGGGTAAACCGAGGGTCGTGGCGTGCGTCATGATGGCGGACTCGTCGGGTGCCAGATAGACACAGTAGACCTTGTTGTCGCAGACGTAGCTGTGCAGCCACTGCACTCCGGGACCAAGTCCGCGCACGACGTCCAGCGACTTCAGCGACAGCGCGGTGAGCTCGGCGTCGGTCAACTCCCCGGCATTCGGAACTTCTCGCTCGATGACGAACTCCGGCATTGATCCTCCCAGCCAGGGCGGCCCCAGGAACGAGGCAGTATCGCACGGATGCCGGCGGCGCTCAGGTGGTCGGCCGCCGGCTCAGTCGGAACGCCAGCGGCGGAGAGTTGGCCGCGGTCGGCGTGTGTACCACCGTGAGCCGCACGCCATCGGGCACGACGTCGAGCACCATGAAGCCGTCGCCCGACAGCGCGAACAAGGTGTCGGATCGTCTGGCCACCGGCGTGTGGTGGTCACTCGATCCGGCGCCGCTGACCAGCGCGTAGTCGACGGCGTCGTGGCTGAGCACCTGGAGCGAGTGCTCGTGCCCGGCGGCGAAGACCTTCAGCGCCGGTTGAGTCGCACCGGCCAGGGCGCTGCCAAGCGCGTCGCGCATCAGCCGGTTGGTGCGATTGCCGAGATCCTGGCGCGAGCGGAGCAGCGTGCGGGTGATCGGATAGAGCGACCCGACGATCGGCAGCGGCAGCCGGCGAGCCCATCGCCACAGATCGCCCAACGGAAAGAGGTGGGCGCGCCAGTCGTAGAACCCGCCGTGCGGGCCGTGGGTGGCGATCGGGTGATGGGCGGTGACCACCACCGGCAGCGGCGTCTCGAGGGCGCGCGACAGCGCCGCGACGATGTCGGGTGGCGTCGCGGCGGCGCAGCCGTCGGCACGGCTCCAGCGGTGCAGCCACCACTGCGTGTCGAGGAAGACGACGCGGACGGCCGGCGCGCCGGCCGGCAGATCGAGCACCTCTGGACCGGCGCAGCCGGGCGCGGGCCGGAACGTGGCGCCCCGGCCGTTGACGAACGCGGCCTGGCGGCGAATCGCCAGCAGGCCGTCCTTGTCGCTCTTGTCCCAGTCGTGATTGCCTGGCAGGACGACGATCTCGGCGCCGATGCCACGCACCGCGTCGATCTGCCGTGCCACCCGGGCCTCGGCGTCGACCAGCCGCCGCTCGATGAAGCCGCGCGGGTAGGCGTTGTCGCCGAGGTAGACCACCGCCGTCCGACCAGGCAGGCGGCTGCCCCAGTCGCGCGCTGCGGTCAGCACCGGCTCCGGGTCCTTCGGCTCGCCGGCATCGCCGATGAGGACCAGCCGGTAGTCGACGCGAGCCGGGGACGATGCCGGCTGCAGCGCCGGATGGACGAACGCGACGTGCTGGCTGCACGCGGCCGTTGCCGCGGCCAACGCCAGCGCCGCCAGGACGACAGGCCGTCGCTGGTCGACGCCGGTTCGCGCTCGAGCGACCGGGCGGCCCGACTCGAGCGACGCAATCACCGCGGCGCGCGCTCGGACGACACCGGCGCCTGGAGGTGCGCCTGCCACCACGCCAGCTCCTGCTGGTAGCGGTGCACGGTGTTCCACGGCGACCAGCCGGTGTGATAGCTGTCGGGATAGCGGATGAACTTCGCCGGCACCTTGAGCTTCTTGAGCGCGGTGTACATCTGCTCGCCCTGCTCGATTGGCACGCGCAGGTCGGCCTCGCCGTGCACGAAGAGGGTCGGGGTCGTCACCGCCGCGGCCCGCATCACCGGCGACCACTTCAGCAGCGTCTCGCCGCCCTTGGCCTCCCACGGCGTGCCGCCGAACTCGCTCTCCTTGGTGCGCGGGATGTCGGCGGTGCCGTAGTCGCTCACCCAGTTGGAGATGCCGGCGCCGACGATGGCCGCCTGGAAGCGCTGGGTCTGCGTGATCACCCAGTTGGTGAGGAAGCCGCCGTAGGAGTAGCCGGTGACGGCCAGCCGCTTCGGATCGACGGGGTAGCGCGTCACCACGTGGTCGACGCCGGCCATGACGTCGTCGTAGTCGCGTCCGCCCCAGCCGCTCCACGTGTCCCACAGGTGCTTCTCGCCGTACTCGGTCGACCCGCGCGGGTTGGTGTAGAGCACCGCGTAACCCTTGGACGCCCACATCTGGAACTGCACCGAGAAGTCGTTGCCGTAGGCGCTGTGCGGGCCGCCGTGGATGGCGAGGATGAGCGGCACCCGGTTCGACGGACTGGCCGACGCCGGCAGGATCACCCAGCCCTCCACCGCCGCGCCGTCCTTACTGGTGAAGCGCACCGGCTCGGCCGGCCGCGGGGCGATGGCGGCGACCAGCGCGTCGTTGAAGCTCGACAGCTTGCGCTCGCCGCTGCCGTCGAGGGCGGCGACGTGGACCTCGGCCGGATGGGTCGCATCGCCGGCCACGTAGGCGACGCGCTGGGCGTCCCAGGCGATCGATGCGTCGGCGAGCCGGCGGTTGCCGCGGGTGACCTGCTCGACCGCGCCGCCGGTGAGTGGCACGCGGAAGAGATGCGTCGATCCGGCGACGCCGGCGGTGAAGGCGAGCACGCGGCCCTCGGGGGCGATGCGCGGCGTGCCGGGGATGTAGTCCCACGCGGCGGTGAGGTTCACCGGCGTGCCGCCGCCGGCCGGGAAGCGGTAGAGGTCGGTGGGCGACCCGTGCGTCTGCTTCGCGGCGAGAATCTGGTTGAGGCTCTGCTCGCGCACCGCGACGATCGAGCCGTCGGCGGCCCAGATCGGCGCGCCGTGGTCGAAGCCGTCGTCGGTGACGCGGGTCGTCCGGCCGTCGAGATCGACAGTGAAGAGGTCGGCCCGCTCGTAGATGTACTCGTCGCGCTGGAACATGTTGGCCGCGAACACCAGCGCCCGGCTGTCGGGCCGCCACGACGGCGCCTGCACATCGACGCCCTGCCGGGTGAGCTGGCGCGGCGTGCCGCCGTCGCGGGCGACGACGAAGAGCTCCTGCGGCGGCGTGGCGTACGGGTCGCGCGGGTCGGCGAGGTAGCCGCGGCCGTCGAAGCGGGCGTTCATCCAGTCGTAGACGCGGCCCTTGAAGCGCTCGTCGGTCAGCGTCTCGAAGGCGGTTCTCGGCGCCGCGGGTCGCGGCGTGGCCGGTGGCACCGCCTTGGTGAAGGCGATCCACCGGCTGTCGGGGCTGAAGATCGGCGTCCCGTCGACCCCGGGGATGCGGAACGCCTCGCCGCCCGGCGCGTCCATACGCAGGAACCACACCGAGTCGGTGACCGGTCCGCCCGGCTCCACCGCGGCTCGGCGCGACGTGAAGGCGAGCAGCCGGCCGTCGGGGCTCCAGCGCGGTGCGCTCGACGAGAACGCCGGATTGGTCAGGCGGCGCGGCGGCGTCGAGCCGTCGGCCGGCGCCGTCCAGATCTCGCTGTGCCGCCGGTTCTCGGCCTCGACGATGAACGTTCGTACGAACGCCACGGTGCGGCCGTCGGGTGACAGCGCCGTGCCGTTGACGGCTTCGACGCGGTAGTAGTCGGCCAGTTCGATCGCCCGGGTGGGCGGCTGCGCGGCGGCGGGAGCGATCGCAATAAGCGCAATCGCGGCAACGAGGAGACTGTGGCGAATCATGCGCACCTCGGGGGAACGTCGCAGGATCTGCGAGTGTAGCGCACGCCGCTTGTGTCTCTGCGCCGACCCACCCCCACCCCTCGGGGCGGGGTCTGGCACCGATGGCGCCGCTCTTGTGCCAGGGTGCAGAAAAAGAGAAGGGCATCCGCTGGTCAGGATGCCCTTCTCCGCCCACGCCACAGGGGACGTGGGCCGTGCTGGGTGCGGAAGGCCGTTCGGCACGGCCCGTGCGAATCCCTGGTGGAGCCTCGGCGGCTGCACGAGTCGAACATCCGAGCGGCGCAGTGCGATTGCCGGATGGCAACGGCACGCGCAGGCCTCAGGCCTGTGGATGCGACGTCGAGTGCGCCATGCGCGAGGGCGTCAGGGAAGGGAACGGGCCGTCAGAACGGCCGTGCCTGGCCCGGTGGATCTCCGCTCGTGACGACGGTCATCGCGCGACCTCCTTTCCGAACCGGGGCCTGTTGAGGTGTTCTGATTCATCCGGCCCCGTCGCCTGACGGCGAGTGATGAACCTGATCGCACGCTACGCCTCGTGGCGCCGCGTGTCAAGTTTGTCTCCGTGACCGTCCCCCGGACACACGTCGCCGGCACATAATCCGCCGCACGGGAGGTCACGATGGCGATGCGGGACTCAGTCGAGTGCGGGCATGGGGCGCGGATGGTCGGTCTAATCGGCGTGGTCGCGATGGTCGGAGCGCTGCTCACGGGGCCACCGCTCTCGGCGCAGTCGCCGCTCGCCGACCGCGTGACACGAGACCCCGAGGTGCAGGGCGCGCAGCGCCTCTTCACCGCCTGGCTCGAGGGCCAGATGCTGTATCGACATCTCCCCGGCGTGGCGATCGGCGTCGTCGCCGATCAGGATCTCGTGTGGGCCGCCGGCTTTGGCTTCGCCGACACCGCGGCGAAGCGGCCGATGACGCCGCAGACGAAGTTCCGCATGGCCTCGCACAGCAAGCTGTTCACCGCCACCGCGGTGATGCAGCTGCGCGAGCAGGGCAAGCTGCGGCTCGACGACCCGGTCGCGAAGTACCTGCCGTGGTTCCGCGTCCGCCCGGCCGATCCCGACGATCCGCCGATCACCATCGAGGAACTGCTCACGCACAGCTCGGGGTTGCCGCGCGAGGCCGGCTCGCACTGGACCACCTTCGACTTCCCGACCAGTGCGGAGCTGCAGGGGCTGATGGCGGAGCGCGTGGCGCCGTTCTCGCCAGACGTCCGCTGGAAGTACTCGAACCTCGCGTATTCGATAGCCGGCCTGGTGATCGAGGCGGTGAGCGGCCAGCGCTGGGCCGACTACGTGCAGCAGCACATCTACGCGCCGCTGGGCATGACGTCGTCGAGCGTGGACGTCGACGCGCCGGGCCTGGCGGTCGGCTACGGCCGGCTGATGCCGGACGGCACCCGCGCCGCCAATCCCTTCATCGACGCTCGGGGCATGGCTGCGGCGACCGGCATCACGTCCACGGTCGAGGACATGGCCAGGTTCGCCTCGGCGCAGTTCCGGCGCGGTCCGATGGGCGGATCGCGCGTGCTCAGCACCGGCTCGCTGCGCGACATGCACCGCGTGCGCGTGCTGGAGACCAACTGGACGCAGGGCAACGCCATCGGTTTCGCGGTGCGCCGCGACCGCGACAAGGTCTACGTGCAGCACGGCGGCAGCTACCCCGGGTATCAGACCGTCACAGTCCTGCAGCTCGACGCCAAGGTGGCGGTGATCGTGCTCACCAACGCCGACGACGCCAATCCCGGCGCCATCGCCACGCAGTTGATGAACACCGTGGGCGAGGCGGTGGCCAAGGCGGCGACGCCCGGCGAGGAATCGGCGACGCCGACCTGGGATCCGGCCTGGTCGCGCTTCGCCGGGCTGTATCGCGGCCGCGGCGGCGAGTCGCAGGTGATCGAACTGAACAAGCGCCTGGTCGTCATCTCGCCCAACGCGCCGACGCTCGACACCCCGGTGCAGCTGGTGCCGATCGGCAATGGCCAGTTCCGCTTCACCGCGCCGACCGGCGGCGGTCCGGTCGGCGAGATCGTGCGCTTCGTGGAGGAGGGCGGCCGGGTGGTGCGGATGATCACCGGCGACAGCTACGTCGAACGCGTGCCGTAGGCAGGCGTCGCATTTTCTGCGCCGCGCGATCGTGGTCAGAGCGGCGCCGACCCCCAGCCCTTGGGGAGGGGTCTGGCACCTATGGCATGCGTCTTTCAAACGCGGCCGGTTCTGCTTACTTGGACTTGTATACCTTGCCACCTTGCATCACGAACTGGACGCGCTCCAGCTCGGTGATGTCGGCCAGCGGATCGCCGGCCACGGCGATGAGATCGGCGAAGCGGCCGGGCTGCAGCGTCCCGACGCGATCGCCCCAGCCCATCGCGTCCGCGGCGATGCGCGTGGCGCCTTCGATCGCCGCCATCGGCGTCTGCCCGAGTCCCACCCGCAGCTTGAACTCGCGGGCGTTGTCGCCGTGCGGGAACACGCCGGCGTCGGTGGCGAACGCGATTGGCAGGCCGTGCGCCAGCGCCGTCTTGAACGCCCGCTCCTGCGTGCCCTGCATCGCCCGCTCACGCTCGACCTGATGCGCCGGGATGTTGAGCGCCTGGTTGTCGTTGAGGATGGTGTGCCCGACGTACAGCGTCGGCGCGAAGTAGGTGCCCTTCTCCTTCATCAGCCGGGCACCCTCTTCGTCGAGCATGCTGCCGTGGTCCACGGTGCGGACGCCGGCCCGTACCGCCGCCTTGATGCCCTCTGCGCCGTGCGCATGCGCGGCGACGAAGCGTCCCCAGCGATTCGCTTCCTCTACCGCCACCGCGAGTTCGGCGTCGGAGTACTGCTGTGCCCCCGGCGGGATGCCCTTGGACATGACGGCGCCGGTGGCGAGGATCTTCACGAAGTCGGCGCCGTTCTTCAGGTTGGTCCGCACCACCTGCCGCACCTGGTCGACGCCGTCGGCGAGATTGCGCACGATCGGCACGTCCACGTAGATCGAGAACTGACGCGCGTCGCCGGCGCCACCGGTGGCCGACACGTAGTTGCCGGCCACCTGCAGCCGCGGTCCGGGCACCGAGCCCTTGTCGATGGCATAGCGCAGGTCGATATCGACGTACGGCCAGGTCGGCCCCATGTCGCGCGCCGACGTGAAGCCGGCCATCAACGTGGTGCGCGCGTTCACGGCGCCGTAGATCGCGGCTCGTCCGGGCGTCGTCGTCAGCAGCGCCGACTCCCAGTTGGTGCCGACCTCGTCGGTGAGATGGGTGTGCAGATCGATCAGCCCGGGCAGGACCGTCGCGCCGCCCAGATCGACCACCTGGTCGGCGGTCATGCCGGCTGCTGGTCCCACCCGCTCGATGCGATCGCCGCGGATGAGCACGCCGCCGTCGCGCAGCGGCGCACCGCCGCGGCCGTCGATGACGCGCGCGGCCCGCACCAGCACCGTGCGCGCGGCCGCGGGCGCCGCCTGGCGTGCGCTCACCACGACCGCGCCGGCCGCCATCAGTGCGAGGAGCGCTGCTCCGGTCCGGCGGACGAAGGCGCGGCGAGGGGGCGCGGTGGTCATGGCCGATCACGCTACCAGAGACGGTGTCGTCACGCCTGTCCGCGCCGATTCGGACGCGTCCCGGATCCGGACATGTCTCCGCCGTGTCGGCGCGCCACCCGGCCACCGCAATCGGCCCATTCCGGCGGTTTCCCGAAGGTTCCGCCGCCGCCGGCCACGCGCCCGTCCTGGCACGGGTCTCGCTCCTCCGCCCGCTGTCATGGCCGACCGTCCGCGCATCCAGACCCGCCGCTGGCCGTCGCTGGCCGCGCCGCTGGCGATCGGGATCGGGGCGAGCCTCACCTCGGTGACCGGTCTCGGCGCATGGCTGGTGCTGTCGGATCCGTCGGTCGCTGCCGACGTCGCCGCCTCCGGAGATCTGGCGCCGCTGACGGAGGCGATCGTCGATTCGCTACGCGCCGCTCTGACCAGCCTGCTCGCCTATCTCCAGCCGTAGCCAGGTCCGTGCTATTGACACCTGCCTCGAACGCAGGCGGACGTTCTCACACCATCTCGAGTCGTGAGCGGTTGAGCCATGACCATGCAGCGAAGAGACTTCCTGGCGGCCGGCCTCGCGATGACGTTCTCCCCGGCGGCCATCGCGCTGGCCAATCAAGGTGCCGCGCCCGGCGGGCCAGGTCGGCCGGTGCCGGTCCCGGCCCGAACGGCGAAGACCACCAGGATGTTCAAGTCACCTGGTTTGTATCCCAACGCGCTTGCGGTCATGACGGACGCGCCCGGGGGCGTGTGGATCGGCCAGCAGAAGCTCACTGCGTGTCGACCCGACGACGTGGGTTCCGGAAGTGCTGATCCGCGTGAGTTCGGACGCACAGCCCCGTCTCCACGACGTCGCGCTCGACGACGACGACAACATCTGGGTCGTCACCGGGAACAACAGCACGAGCTACGCAGAAGGCAAGTCCGGTTTGAACAAGTACGACGGCAAGACCGGCCAGCTCCTCATGACCGTGGCGCTGGTGCCCGGCTCCTGTGATCCGCACGGGCTGGTGTGGCACGACAAACGCCTCATCAGCTGCGGCGCCGGCAACCACCCCGGCTGGAAACCCGGCGAGAGCCCGCACACGGGCTACATCTTCAGCATCGACATCGCATAGAGGAACGCGCGGACGTCGTCCTCGGTCGTCTGGAACGACGTCAGCAGGCGGATGAACGTCTCGCCCTCGCGCACCGAGTCGGTGCCGGGGCCTTCCCCGGGCCACTCCAGATAACGCGCGCCGGCCGCGCGCAGCCGCTCGTGCAGCGCCTGCGGGACGATCGCGAACACCTCGTTGGCGTCGACCGGCAACGGCAGGCGGACGCCGGGCCGGCTGGCCAGACCGGCCGCGAGCCGATCGGCCATCGCGTTGGCGTGGCGGGCGTTGGTCAGCCACAGCTCGTGATCGAGATACGCGAGCATCTGCGCGCCGAGGTACCGGCCCTTCGACACGAGGTGGCCGGCGCGTTTGCGGCGGTAGCGAAAGTCCTCGGCGAGCGCCGTGTCGAAGAAGACGACGGCTTCCACGCCGAGCGCGCCGTTCTTGGTGGCGCCGAACGACAGCACGTCCACGCCAGACTTCCAGGTGAGTTCCGCCGGGGTGCAGGCGAGGCGGACAAGCGCGTTGGCGAACCGGGCGCCGTCCATGTGCACGTGCATGCGTCGCGCGCGGGCGAGCTCGGCCAGCGCCGCGACCTCCGCCGGCAGATAGACCGTGCCGAGCTCGGTGACCTGCGAGAGCGAGAGCACGCTCGGACGCTGTTCGTGTTCGCCACGGCCCATCGTGTCGAGCATCGCCGCCACCGCCGCCGGCGTCAGTTTGCCGGCCGGCCCGCGCACGCCCAGCAGCTTGGCGCCACCGGTGAACATCTCCGGCGCGCCACACTCGTCGGTGGCGATGTGCGCTTCGTGATGACAGACCACCGCGCCGTGCGGTGGACAGCAGGCGGCGAGCGCCAGCGCGTTGGCCGCCGTGCCGGTGACGACGAGATACGCACTGAGATCGCACTCGAACACGTCGCGCAGCCGGGCGACGGCGCGCGCCGTCCAGTCGTCGTGCCCATAGGCCACCGCCGTGCCCGAGTTGGCGTCGCGAAGGGCGTCGAGGATGGCGTCGTGCACGCCCGAGACGTTGTCGCTGCCGAAATTCATGCTGGAACGGTACCTCGCGCAGAACCTGCGATGCCGGTCCGCTGCCGCGCCCCGTTGCCCCCACAGGTCGTAGTGGGGTCTGGCACCGATGGCGCGGATCTTGTGCCACCACCCAGACAACGTGTTGTCGATTCTGCGATCACCGCATCGGCTCCACGACCACCTCGACGTTGGCCGCCGGCGCGCCGCTCGTGAGCACCGGGTGCGCCGTGGTGGTGCGGTAGGCGACGCGCCCCTCGATCGTGATCGTGACCTGCAGCGTGTAGCGGAACCGCGCGTCGATGGCGGCGGCGTCGTAGCCGATCGTGAACGGCACCGGCACCTGCTCCCCCCGGGTGACGATCTCGACGCGGCCCAGCAGCGTCGCTGGAGCGTCCATGCGCGAGACGTCGAGCAACCGCACGTCGACGACGGCGCCTGCCGGCAGCGCGGCCCGCGTCCGGTAGGTGACACGGCCGGTGAGCTGCGCCGGCCGCCTGGCCGCTCCCGCCGTCGCCGCGGCGCCGAGACCGCGGCTCGCCCCTACCGCCGACTCCTGGGCGGCCGCGGCCTTGGCCGGTGCGGGCGTCGCCGAATCGGCCCGGCTGACCGAGATGGTCTCTTCCAGGCGACGTGCGAATGCCTCGGCCTCGCGCGGCTCGGCCGGCGCGACGGCTGGAGCGGCCGGCGGCGGCACGGGCGCGGCCGGCGCCGCTCGCTCCCGGGCGTCGGCCCCGGCGTCCGCCAGACGAGCCCCCGCCGACGATGCCAGCGCCTTCGCCCGCGCGTCCGGAGCCGGCACGGCGACGGCTTCCTGCCGCGCCTCGGCCGAGGGCGACGCTGACGCCACCGCCGATCCGACCAGTTCCGTGGCGGGAACTTGTGCCCGACGGTCCATCGCCGCGGATGGTGCTGGCCCCGGCGCTCCGCCCGGCGCATCCGCTGGCGCTGCGGGCTGGCTCTGAACCGGCTGGCGCATCGCCACCGCCTCGGGTGCCGCCGGCTCCTGCACCACCGCCTCGCCCGGCCCGCTCGGCGGCCGCACCCACACCGCGATGGTCACCACGGCCGCCGTTGCCGCCACCGGCACCAGCCACTTCCATCCAGACCACCACGCCGCGCCCACGTCGCCCGCCCCCGCTCGCACACCTGCACCGGCGGCCTCGACGCCGTCGGGCGCGCTCCGCACGAATACCGCCAGCGTCGCCTGGCACCGGGCGCAGCCGGCGACGTGGGTCTCGACCCCCGCCCGCTCGGCGCCGTCGAGCTGGCGCTCCGCATAGAGCCCCAGCACCTCCGCGTCGGGACACGGCTCCGCCGCGTCGCGGCCGCTGGCGGCCCCGACCACGCGTCGCACGATTCGATCGTCGTGTTCGCTCACGGCGTCCTCTTTCCTTTGAACGCCGGCCGGGCAGGTTCTTGCGGTCCCGCTCGGCCCGCTGCCGCATCCGCCGGGTCCGCTGACCCGGGCGCCGCGACGCCCAGCGCCTCGCCCAGCGCCGCATCCCACGCCTGCGTGGCGACGTCGCTCCAGCTATCCACGTCCTCGACGCGCACGCCGCGCTCCGCCAGCGCGGTCTCGATCAGCCGGCGCAGCGCCGTTCGCGCCTTCTCCAGCTTGCGCGACGCCGTGGCCTCGTGCTCCCCGAAGAGCCGGCCCGCCTCGGCGAGCGTGAGGCCATGCACGTAGTAGTACGCCAATCGCAGCCGCGACGGCGCGTCCAGCCCGGCCAGCGCAGCCGACACGCACGTCGCGGCCTCCCGCATCCGCGCCGCCGCATCCGGCTCCATGGCGGCAGCCGTCGCGACCGGCTCGGGCGCGCCCTCGTCGGGATCGTCGAGCGATGTGAGCCGCCTCGCGGCGCGGATCCCGTCCACGTGGCGCTGCGACAGGACGCTGCGCAGCCACGTCGAGAGCTTCGCGCGGCCGTGGTAGTAGCGGAACAGCGATCGACGGACGCCGTCGGACGTGGTGAGCCCGAACAGATCGGCGTAGAGCGAATCGGCCAGCTCGCGCGCCGCCGATTCACCGGCGATGGCCCGCGCGGCACGATACAGCTCCGGCCGAAAGGTGAGGACGAAGTGATCCCAGGCGGCGCCGTGGCCGGCCGCGCAGGCGCAGGCCAGCGCCAGATCGTCGGCGTGCAGGCTGGCGATGTACGTGTCGACGTCGTCGCGCGAGCGCCCCGCCCCAGCGTCGCCGACGCGCTTCGCCACGCTGCGCGCGACCGCCTCGCCGAACACCGCCAGCGACACGTCCCAGCGGGCGCCGTGCGAGTGGCGGTAGGCGGCGTCCACGGCCGCGGTGTGGGCCTCGAGGATCCGCCTCGCCTCGCCGGCGTCGCGCACTAGCAGCCCTTGGTGAACGTCATGGCGGTCACCACCGGCTGCTAATCCAGCTCGAACGCCAGGAACAGGAACTGCCCCTGCCGCAGCACCTGCAGGGCGCACGGCGCCGCCGCCGGCAGCCGGGCGATCACCTGCCGGAAGTCGTCGAGCCCCTTGACCGCCGTCCGGTTCACCGACACCACGAGATCGCCGGGCAGGATGCCGTACTCGCCGGCGGTCTCACTGGCCCGCGCCGCCACCAGCGCCCCGGTGGTGTTGGCGCCGACGCCGATCTCCTCACGCAACGCGTCGGTGAGGGTGAGTGCCAGCACGCCGAGGCGGGGGATGAGATGCTGCTCGCGCGTGACCATCTCGGCAAAGCGCATCGGGTCGTCGTCGCGCTCGCCGACCGCCACCGGCAGCTTCACGCGCTGACCCTCGCGCAACACCTCGAGCTGCGCGACGTCACCGGCGGCGCGCCGGTAGAGGTTCACCTCGAGTTGCCGCCCGTTCTCGATCGTCTTGCCATCGAGCGTCAGCACGATGTCGCCGACGCGCAGTCCGGCCACGCCGGCCGGCCCTTCGCGATCGACGTCCGACACGATCGCGCCGGAGTCCTGCGCCAGATCGAGCGCCCGCGCCAGGGTCGGCGTGATCGACTGCACCACCGCGCCGATGGTGCCGCGGCGCACCCGGCCGTGCTGGCGCAGCTGGTCGTAGACCGTGCGCACGATGTTGCTCGGCGCCGCGAAGCCCAGGCCTTCGTTGCCGCCGCCCTGCGACAGGATCAGCGTGTTGATGCCCACCACCTGGCCGGCGGCGTTCACCAGCGGCCCGCCGCTGCTGCCCGGGTTGATCGGCGCGTCGGTCTGCAGGTAGACCATCGGGTCGTCGGGTTCGAGCTGTCGGCCCACGGCGCTCACGACGCCCATGGTCACCGTGTTGTCGAGGCCGAGTGGACTGCCGAACGCGAACACGAGCTGACCGGCCCGCAGGGTGTCGGAATCGCCGAGGGCGAGCGGCGCCAGTCCGGTGGTCTCCACCTTGAGCAGCGCCAGGTCGGTCTCCTCGTCGACACCGGCCACCGTCGCTTCGAGCGTCCGGCCGCGCGGGCGCACGATCGACTGGCCCTCGGTGCGTCCGGCCAGCACCACCTGCACCCGCCGGGCGCCCTGCACCACGTGGTAGTTGGTCATCACGTAGCCGGCGGCGTCGAGGATCACTCCCGAGCCGGAGGAGCGGCGCCGCTCGACCAGGCCATCCGCCGACGAGGCGTCGGGGTCGACGACCAGCCCGGAGGCGATGACCTGCACGGTACTCGGCCCCACCTTCGCCGCCAGCCCTTCGAACGATCGGCTGATGTCGGCGAGCGACACCACCGTCGGCACCGCGCGGGCTGCTGCCTGCGCGTGGGCGATCGACGGCGAGGCCGCGCCGGCGGCCAGCGCCGCCACCACCAGGTGCGCCGCCTGAGCGGAGGCGCGTCGCCTGCGCCCCGGGGCCAGCGGCGGTCTCGCCATCAGCGCCGATCCTGTCCGGCGTCGGTCGTCGCCGTCGCCGGCCGCGTCTTCAGCAGCGTCTCGAGCGTGAAGTCGAGCATGGTCTGGCGCATGTGCTTCACGAGCAGCGGGTCGACGACGCCGTGCCGCGACTTCTCGTAGAGCATCAGCCGGAACGGCTTGCCGGCCTTCTGCAGCTCGTAGGTGAAGGCCATCGTGTTCTGCAGATGGACGTTGTCGTCGATCACCCCGTGCAGGAGCAGCAGGTCGCCGTGGAGATCCTTCGCGGCCTTGATCACCGACGTCTTGTCGTAGCCCTCGGGGTTGTTCTGCGGCATCAGCATCAGCCGCTCGGTGTAGATGCTGTCGTAGAGCCGCCAGTCGGTGACGTTGCCGCCGCCGATGCCCATGGTGAAGCTCCTGGAGTGGGTGAGCGCGTAGGTGGTCATGAAGCCGCCGTAGCTCCAGCCGTCGAGCCCGAACGTGCCAGTGGTCCACGGCTGCTTGCGCAGCCACGACAGCCCGTCTTCGATGTCGGCCAGCTCCTGCACGCCGAGCTGTTTGTAGGACGTCCACGCCGACTGGATGCCCTTGCCGCTGGCCGAGCGGTTGTCGCAGATCCACACCGCGATGCCGCGATCGGCGAGCAGCTGGTAGTACATGCTGTTCACGCCGCCCCAGCGGTTGGCGACCCGCGGCGCATACGGCCCGCCGTAGGTGAACTGCATCACCGGCACCTTGCGCGAGGCCGACGCCGCGGCCGGCCGGTAGAGGATCGCCTCCATCACGAAGCCGTCGCGGGTCTTGACCTGGAGGAACTCGGGCTTGACCAGCCGCAGGTCGGCCAGGCCGGCGATGGCGCTCTCGTGCACCAGCCGTACTTCGGCGCCGTCGGCCTTGTGCACGCGCACCTGCGGCGGCGTGGTCAGGTCGCTCCAGGTGTCGAGGTAGTGCGTGAATCCCGGGCTGAAGCTGGCGCCGTGCGTGCCGGCCTTTTGCGACAGCCGGATCAGCCCGGTGCCGTCGAGCTTGATGCGATAGACGTCGCCGCCGATGTAACTGCGTTCGGTGCCCGAGAAGTAGGCCCAGCCGCCGGCTTGGTCCACGCCGTGGAAGCTGCGCGCGTCCCACGCGCCGGCGGTGATCGGCCGGACGAGCGTGCCATCGGCTTTGTAGTGGTAGAGGTGCTTCCAGCCGGTGCGCTCGCTGACCCAGACGAACGTGCCGTCGTTCAGCCACGTCGGCGCGCCGTTGTCGTTCACCCAGGCTTTGGTGGTCTCGCGGAAGAGCGTCGTCGGTTCGCCGCCGTCGGTGGCGGCGGTGTTCAGATCGAGCCAGGTCTGCTCGCGGTTCTGCACCTGGTAGACCACGCGCGACCCGTCGGGGATCCAGCTGACGTTCACCACCAGGTGCTGCGTCGGCGCGTAGCGATCGAGGCTGACCCACGATGGCGCGCTGCCGGTGACGCTGACCACGCCGAGCTTCACGCCCGGGTTCGGATCGCCCGGCTTGGGGTAGTCCCATGTCTCCACGGTGAGCCGGCGCGGGATGTGATCGACCACGGTGAACTCGGGCACCGGCTGCTCGTCGAGCTGCAGGAAGGCGAGATGCCGCGAGGTGGGACTCCACCAGTAGGCGCGGTAGTTGCCGCGGCCGTAGATCTCCTCCTGGTAGACCCAGTCGAGCTTGCCGTTCAGCAGCTGCGGGCCGCCGTCCACGGTGAGCCGGCGCTCGCGCCGGTGATCGACGTCGACGACGTAGAGGTCGTTGCCGCGGAGGAAGCTCACGAACTCGCCGTTGGGGCTGAAGGTGAACTCTTCTTCGAGCTCCGCCGTCGAGGTGAGGCGCTGGGTGCGGTCGTTGCCGCCGAACGGGATGTAGTAGAGGTCGTGATCGATGGCGACCACGGCGGCGGTCCGCGCCGGGTTCATCTCGAGACCGCGGCTGGCCAGGGCGCGGCCGATCGCCGCCGACTCCAGTCCCACCGCTTCAGCGGCCCGTTCGCTTACCGCCACGGCGTCGAACAGCGGCGTCACGGTGCCGGTGGCGGCCTCCACGGTGACCCAGTCCACGCCGGCCGACCCGGGGCGCGGCCACACGTAGTGGGTATCGGAGACCCACACCAGTCCCGCCGGTGCGCCGCCCGAGAAGTCGATGCGCTTCTGAGGGTCGTAGAGGTCGTCGATGGTCAGGGGGCGCGGCTGCGCCAGCACCGGGGTGGCGACGGTCAGTGCCGTCAGCACGGCGAGTCCGAGACGCATGCAGGCTCCTCTGCGGCGTGCCTCGATTGCCGCACTCCGTAGCTTAGCGCGTCATCGACTGCCCGGCGCGGGGGCGGGCGAGGGAGGGAGGGTATCTGGTAGAGTCCGAGCGTCCATGTCATCGACGCTGACGTTCTTGGGGGCGGCCCGTACGGTCACCGGGTCACGGTATCTGGTGGAAGCGGCCGGACGTCGCGTGCTGGTCGATTGCGGCATGTTCCAAGGGTTGAAGGACCTGCGGCTGCGCAACTGGGCGGATTCGCCGGTGCCGCCGGCGACGATCGACGCCGTGGTGCTGACCCACGCGCACCTGGACCACTGCGGGATGCTGCCGCGGCTCGTCGCCCAGGGATTCAAGGGGCGCATTTTCTGCACTCCCGGGACCAAGGACCTGTGTTCGCTGGTGCTGCCCGATGCCGGGCGGCTTCAGGAAGAGGAAGCGGAACGCGCCAACCGCAAGGGCTACACCAAGCACCGGCCGGCCAGACCGCTCTTCACCGAAGAGCAGGCGATGATCACGCTGTCGCGGTTGCAGCCGGTTGGGTATGAACGACCCATCCCGGTGGCGAACGGCCTCGAGGTGGAGTTCATTCCCACCGGGCACCTGCTCGGCGCCGCCTACGTCCGCATGCGGCGCGCCGACCGCACCGGCGGCACGGTGATCTTCGGCGGCGACCTCGGACGCTACAACCGGCCGATCCTCCAGGATCCGGCCGCCGGGTCACAGGCCGACGTCCTGCTGGTGGAATCCACCTACGGCGACCGCGAGCACCTCGACGGCGACGAACAGGAGCGGCTGGCGGCGATCATCAACGACATCGCCCAGAAGCAGGGCAAGCTCATCATTCCCGCGTTCGCCATCGGCCGCGTCGAAGAAGTGCTCTACGCCATCAAGAAGCTCGAAGACGCCGGGAAGATCCGCCCGCTGCCCGTCTACGTCGACAGCCCAATGGCGCTCGAAGCCCTCAAGTTCTACCAGCGGCACGCCCGCGAGCTGGACCCGGACATCAGCGTCGCGCGCGGCGAAGTGTGCGCATTCTGCACAGCCCGTTTCACGCCTGTCGCCAGCGCCCAGGAGTCCAAGGCGGTCACCGAGAGCGCCGGCCCGTCGATTGTCGTCTCGGCCAGCGGCATGGCCACCGGCGGGCGAGTGCTGCACCACCTGGCCCAGGGCCTGCCCGACGCCAGGAATACGGTGCTGTTCGTCGGATTCCAGGCGGCTGGCACCCGCGGCCGCCAGTTGATAGAAGGTTCCCAAGAGGTCAGGATTCATGGGCAGTTCGTTCCCGTCCAGGCCAGGATCGAGAAGCTGAACGGGATGTCAGCCCATGCAGATGCGAGCGAAATCGTGCGCTGGTTGCGCACCTTCCCGGCCCCGCCGCAGGTGACCTATCTCGTCCATGGCGAGCCGACTGCCCAGGACGCCCTGAAATTGCGCCTGGACCGGGAGTTGGCCTGGAACGTGCAAATTCCCAAGCACGGCGACCGCGTGCCGTTGCCGCTCTAGAGCCCAGGGACCCCTCACGCCCCCGACCGCACATGCACGCATCCGAATCCGCTGCCCCCAAACCCTCCGCTCCGGTGGAGGCGCCGGCTCCCACCCGGCCGTATCTGCTCGAACGGGTCGACGACGCCGCCATCGTCCAGCTCTATGCCGACGGATTCGCCGCCCTGCCGCCCGACCAGAAGGTGCTCATCTGGCACCTCTACGAGGCGGCGCTGGCCGGCCGGGACATCTATTACGACCAGCGCTACCGCCACAACCTGGCGATGCGCGACCTGCTCGAAGCGCTGGTCACCCACGACCAGGCGCTCGCGCCCGACGTGCGCGCCGAGGTGTGGCGCTACACGAAGCTGTTCTGGCTGAACAGCGGCGGCTACAACAACCTCACCGCGCGGAAGTTCGTTCTCAAGCTGAAAGAAGCGCAGCTGGTCGCCGCCGCCGAGGCCGCCGCCACCGCTGGCGCCCGCTTCCGCACCGGGGAGGGCGAGTCGGTGGCCGGGCTGGCGCGTCGTCTGGCGCCGAGCTTCCTCGACGCGGCGACCGACCCGATGGTCACCTGCAAGACGCCCGGGGCCGGCGGCGACATCCTGCGCGACAGCGCCAACAACCTGTACCACGGCGTGACGACGGCCGACCTCGAGGGCTTCGAGGAACGTCATCCGCTGAACTCGCGGCTGGTGAAGCAGGACGGACGGCTGGTCGAAGAGGTCTACCGCGTCGGCGGACGCTACGATCGCGAGCTGTCCAACGTCGTCCGCCACGTCGAGGCGGCGATTCCCTACGCCACGCCGTCGTTCGCCGCGGCGCTGCGCGCGCTCGTGCAGTGGTATCGCAGCGGCGAGGACAGCGATCGCACCGCGTTCGACATCGCCTGGGTGAAGGCCACCGACACCCCGGTCGACACGATGAACGGTTTCATCGAGGTCTACATGGACGCGCGCGGCATCAAGGGCGCGTGGGAAGGCCTGGTCTACTACGTCAACGTCGAGAAGACGTCGCGCATCCAGCGCCTGGCCGAGCACGCGCAGTGGTTCGAAGACCGCATGCCGATCGAGCCGGCCTACCGCAAGCCGGTCGTGCTCGGCGTCACCGCCACCGCCATCGACGTGGTCGTCGAGGCCGGCGACTCGGGTCCGGTCACGCCGATCGGCGTCAACCTGCCCAACGATCAGCGGGTGCGCGAGGCCCACGGCAGCAAGTCGGTGACGCTGTCCAACGTCACCGAGGCCTACGAGAACAGCACCACCGACGAGTTCCGGCAGGAGTTCACCTGGGACGACGCCGAGTTCGCGCGCGCCAAGCGCTGGGGCGCCACCGCCGGCGAGCTGGCCACCGAGATTCACGAGGTGCTCGGGCACGGCTCCGGCCGCATGGCGGCGTACGTCACCGCGCAGCCGCAGGAGCTGCTGAAGGAGCAGTACTCGGCCCTGGAGGAGACGCGCGCCGATCTCGTCGCGCTCTACTTCTGCGCCGACCCGGTGCTGGCGGAGCTCGACATCGTGCCGGCCGGGCACCACGCCGAGATCATCCGCACCGAGTACGAGGCGTTCGCCCGCGCCGCGCTCGTGCAGCTGCGCCGGGTCCGCGAGGGCACGCAGCTCGAGGAAGATCACATGCGCAACCGCCAGGCCATCGTGCACTGGCTGCTGGCCAACACCGACGCCATCTCGGTGCGGGTGCGCGACGGCAAGACGTTCCACGTGCTCGAGAGCGTCGATCGCTTCCGTGCTGGCGTCGGCGAGATGCTGCGTGAGGTGCAGCGCATCAAGAGCGAGGGCGACTACGCCGCCGCGCGCGTGCTGTTCGACACCTACGGCGTGCACTTCGACCCGGAGCTGCGCAACGAGATCGTCGCGCGCGTCGACCGCCTGAACCTGCCGTCCTACACCGGGTTCGTGATGCCGACGCTGACGCCGCTGCTCGACGCCGACGGGACGATCAGCGACGTGGCCATCTCCTACGGCTGCGACTTCGCGGCGCAGATGCTGAGTTATTCAGCGGAACGCCGCCGAGGCTGACGTCTGTGACGCACTCGCGGACTGAGCACCTGGCGCGCCGCCGTGGTATCCCGCCGCGGCTCACGCTTCGGTCCGGGCTGCCGGGAAGGCACGACCCTGCGGCTGGCCATGTCCGGCAGAACGCCCGGTCCTCAGATTTCGCCGCAACGGGACACCACGGCGACACGCCAGCAGAGCGATGCCCGTCGGTGCCATGACGACACGAGAGCGCGGCACAGTCGCCTCGTTCGACGCCAGCGAGGGTCACGGCCGGATTGCGTCGGACGGCGGAGGCGAGCAACTGTTCGTGCACTTCTCGTTCATTCGCCTGACGGGCGTCAGGCCCGAGTTCCGGATGCTGAGCGCCGGCCAGCGCGTGGAATTCACCCGTGTTCCGCAACCGGATGGCCCGGCCGCGTCGGATGTCGTAGTGCTGGGGCAGTAGACCTCGCGGCGATGAACGCGCTCATCCTGATCGGCGTCCTCGGCGCGGCCACGATCGGCGGGGTGTTCTTCGCCTTCTCCACCTTCGTGATGCGGGCGCTGGCGCAGCTGCCGCCGGCGCACGGCGTCGCCGCCATGCAGCGCATCAACGTCGTGGTGCTGAATCCGCTGTTCCTCGCCGTGTTCATCGGCACGGCGCTGGTGGAGGGGATGGCGGCCGGGCTCTCCCTCATCGCGTGGGTGCCGCAGCGGTCGCCGCTGCTGGTGGCCGGCGCGGCACTCTATCTGGTTGGCACGTTCGGCGTGACGGTGGCGCTCAACGTGCCGCGCAACGATCGCCTGGCCGCCATGCCGGCCGATTCGGACGCGGCCCACGGCTACTGGCCGACCTACGTCCGCGAGTGGACGTTCTGGAACCACCTGCGCACGGTGGCCGCGCTGGCGTCGGCGGCCTGCGGCATCCTGGCGCTGATGGCCTGGTAACCGGCGTGCGCGCCGGCGGGTGTACCATCGCCCGTCATGTGCGACTTCGGCCAGCACCACCATCACGCCTTCGGCTACCTGGTCGACACGCCGGAGATCCGCGCGCTCGTCGCCGAGACCCGGCGGCTGATGGCGGCGATGCCGGACGTCGCCGCTCGCGTCGAGGCGCTGAAGCCGGCGTTTGCGACGCTGCTGGCGGCCGATGGGTGGCTGCCCGACGAGTACGGCGCGCCGGATCTGAAGAGCGGCATGGGCAGCGGCATCGGCCAGTACGCGCTCTACCGGGCCGAAGACGGCTCGCTGACGTTGTTCTCGCTGGTGATTCCGGCCGGCGCCGAGACGCCGGTGCACGACCATCTCGCCTGGGGCCTCATCGGCGTCTATCGCGGGCAGCAGTTCGAAACGGTGTATCGCCGTACCGACGAGGGCGCGGACGCCGATCGCGCCGATCTCGAAGTGACCCGCACCCACACGATGGACACCGGCGAGTTCTACGCGCTGCTGCCGCCGCGCGACGACATCCACTACGTGAAGACCGTGTCCGCCGTCCCGTCGGTGTCGCTCCACCTGCTCGCCAACGACACCGCGTGCGTGTGGCGGCACCGGTTCGAACCGGCCACCGGCGCGGTGAAGGCGTTTCGCTCGGGCTACAGCAACGCCCCCTGCCCGCCCGAGGCAACGGCCTGAGATGCCCATCACCCTCCCGCCCGAGACCCGCACGCAGCTCATCGCCTCGCTCAAGCAGTACGCGGCCGCCAATCTCGACGAGGAGATCGGCGATCTGAAGGCCACGCTGCTGCTCGACTTCTGCCTCGCCGAAATCGGCGCCGTCGTCTACAACCGTGCCATCGCCGATGCGCAGGCCTACTTCCAGGAGCGAACCACCGATCTGGACGGCGTGTGCCATCAGCCCGAGTTCACCTACTGGAAGACGCCGCCGGGGAAGTCCCGCTGACCGGCTGCCGCAGGCTGTCGCGGCGCGACAATCCGCGGCGAGTTGGGCCACACTTGAGTCCTATGTTCGCTGGTCCCCGCGTCTTCGCGGTCGTTGCCGTCCTCGCCGCTGCCGTTTCCTCCCCCGCTGACGCTGTCGCCCAGGCGCTGTCGGCACGCATCCTCCAGGCCGAAGATGCCCGCGAGCTGAGTCCGCAAGCCCTGGCGACGTTCGGCGAGGGGCTCAAGGACTCGAACCCGCGGATTCGCGCGCAGGCGGTGCGGGCGATGGGCCGCTTCGAGTCGCCGGCGCTGGTCAGCCAGATCGTGCCGCTGCTGTCGGATGCCGACCCCGGTGTGCGGCACGCGGCGGCCATCGCCGCCGCCAACGCCGCGAAGGTGTTTCCCGGCCAGGCGATCGAAGCGCTGACCACGGCGATGAACACGGCGCCGCCGGCCGATTGGGCGGTGTTCGCCGCCTCGCTCGGCCGGATCAGCCTGCCAGACGCCGGCACGTTCACCGCCGTCGAGCAGACGCTCGCCGCCGGGCTGCCCGCCGTCGAGCTGCGGGCGCAGGTCGTGCGTCCGGCCCGGCCGGCGCTGCGGCCGATGGATCCGGCGCGGGTCGAGGGGGCGGCGCGCGGCATCGAGGCGCTCGTGCGCGTGAACGGCAAGCTCGGCGCGCCCACCGCCGACACGCGGTCGCGTCTCTACGCGGTGGTCGAGGCACAACAGGGAACGACGGCGCGAGGATTGGCGCGGGCGCGGCGGTTGGCGCTGCTGGCCCTGCGCAACGCCAGGGCGGTGGACGGCGAGCTGGCGCTCGTCGCCGCCAAGGACCCGGACGACGAGGTGCGAAGGCTGGCGATGACCGCAGCGGCGGCGCCGGCGGCCGACAGCGCGGCGGTGCCGGAGCCGGCGCGCGAAGCCGTGCTCCGTGCCGGGCTCAAGGACGTGGAGCCGCGGGTGCGCCTCGACGCGCTGCGTGGCTGGGGCCGCCACCTGCAGACGCGGGACTGTCAGCCGATCGTCGCCGCCGTGGCCGATTCCAGCACGCACGTCGCGCTGCAGGCGATCGACCTGCTCGGGGCCGGCTGCCCGGCCGGCGTGGCGGTGTCGGCGACGCTGCAGAAGGACGCCGAGGCGCTGCCGCCGACCGGCGCCACGTGGCATCGCGCCGCCCACGCCATCGTCAGTCTGGCTCGCGTGGCCCCGGCCGACGCCCGGCTGCTGCTGCCACGCTTCGTCGGCCACCAGACCTGGCAGGTGCGGATGTACGCCGCCCGTGCCGCCGCGCAGATGGAGTCGTTCGAGCCGCTCGCCCGGCTCGGCGCCGATGCCCACGACAACGTGCGCGAGGCGGCGATCGAGGAGCTGGCGCGGTTGAAGCGGGCCGAAGCGCTGGTGCTGGCCTACGAGGCGTTGACCCGACCCGACTACCAGCTGGTGATGACCGCGGCGCGGACGCTGGCGGCCGAGACCGACAAGGCCAGGGCCGCGGCCGCCTTGATCCCGGCGCTCGAGCGGCTGACCGCGCAGGGCCACGACACGTCGCGCGATCCGCGCGTCGCGATCCTGACGACGCTGGCGGCCACCGGCAGCGCGGCCGACGTGGCGCGGATCGAGCGCTATCTCGAAGACTGGGATCCGCGCGTCGCCGAGCTTGCCGCCAAGGCGATCGGCCAGTGGACCGGCACGCCGCGCGAGGCCTCGCCACGGCTGCGTACCCAGCTGGCCCCCGACGCCAGCGTGCTGGCGGCACTGCGCGGGAAGTGGCTGCGGATCACCATGGCCAATGGCGGCGGCGTGATGGACTTGCGGCTGCTGCCCGACGAGGCGCCGGCGACCGTGCTGCGCGTGACTGGACTGGCCGGGAGCGGCTACTACAACGGCCTGACGTTCCACCGCGTCGAGCCGACCTTCGTCCTCCAAGGCGGCAGCCCCGGCGCCAACGAGTTCATGGGCGACGGCCTCTACATGCGCGACGAGCCCGGCATGGCGCACAATCGCGGCGCTGTGGGCATCTCCACGCGCGGGCGCGACACCGGCGACGCGCAGATCTTCGTCAACCTCGTGGACTCGTCACGCCTTGATCACGCCTACACGGTGTTCGCCGTGGTCGAGCGCGGGATGGACGTGGCCGACCGCGTGCTCGAAGGCGACGTCATGGCGCGCGTGGAGCTGGTGGACGCGCCGCGCCGGTGAGCATCCGGTCGGGCCGGCTGCCACGCGATCTCACGCCCAACCGGCTGACGGCGGCGGTCGCGCGGCGCAAGGCGGGCGGGGCGGCGCTGCTCGATCTCACCGAGTCGAACCCGACCCGGGTCGGACTGACCTACCCGCCGGACCTGCTCGCGCCGCTGGGCTCACCCGAGGCGTTGCAGTACGTGCCCGAGCCCTTCGGGTCGCGATCGGCCCGGCAGGCGGTGTCGAGCGACTACGCCCGCCGCGGCGTGACGGTGCCGGCGGCGCGCATCGCCCTGACGGCGAGCACCAGCGAAGCCTACGCGCTGCTCTTCAAGCTGCTGTGCGACCCCGGCGACCGCGTCCTCGTCCCGCGGCCCAGCTATCCGCTGTTCGAGCACCTCACGGCGCTCGAGTCGGTGGTTGCGGTGCCCTACCTGCTCGACGCGCACGCCGGGTGGGGCATGGACGTCGGCGCCGTGTCTGCCGCCATCGACGCTCGGACCAAGGCCGTGCTCGTCGTCTCGCCGAACAACCCCACTGGATCGACGCTCGACCGCCGCGAGCTGAATGCGCTGGCCGCCGTAGCCGCCGAACGCGGCGTGGCCCTCATCGGCGACGAGGTGTTCGCCGACTACCCGTTGCAGCGCGGCGCCGGCGGGGTGTCGGTGCTGCAGCAATCGAAGGCGCTGGCGTTCGGGCTGGGCGGGCTGTCGAAGTCGGTCGGGCTGCCGCAGGTGAAGGTGGCGTGGATTGGCGTGTCGGGCCCGGACGCCGCCGTGGACGACGCGCTCAATGGCCTCGAGATCGTCTCCGACACGTTCCTGTCCGTGTCGACGCCGGCGCAGCTGGCGCTGCCCGAGCTGCTGCGGTCGGGCGCGACGGTGCGGGCGCAGATTGCGGCGCGGACCCGCCGCAACCTGGAATCGCTGGCCGCCGCCGTGACGACCGCGCCGGCCGTGAGCCTGCAGGCGCCGCGCGGCGGCTGGTCGGCGGTGCTGCAGGTGCCGGCGACCGAGAGCGAGGAGTCGCTGGTGGTGCGGCTGGTCGAGGACGACGGCGTGCTGGTGCACCCAGGCTACTTCTTCGACTTCCCGCGCGAGGCCTTCGTCGTCGTGAGCCTGCTGCCCGAGCCGGTGGTGTTCGATGCCGGCGTCGGCACGGTCCTGGCGCGCCTGGGAGCGCTGCCATGAGTCCAGCCGCGGTGCGCCAGAGCGGCATCGGCGTGCCGCTGTTCTCGCTCGTGTCGGCACGCAGCTGGGGCATCGGCGAGTTCGCCGATCTGCCGGCGCTCGGCTCGTGGTGCGCGGCGGCCGGCCAGCGCTACGTGCAGCTACTGCCGCTGAACGAGATCTCGCCGGGCGAGACCTCGCCCTACTCTTCGATGACGGCGATGGCGCTCGACCCGATCTACATCCGCGTCCCCGACGTCGAGGACTTCACGGCGCTGGGCGGCGATGCCGCCCTCGACGCCGATGATCGCCGCGTGCTGGCGGAGGTGCGCGCCGCGGTGCGGGTGCGCTACAACGAGGTGCGCGCCCTCAAGTCGAAGTGGCTGCGGCGCGGCTATCTGCGGTTCGTCGATGAGGAACTGGTGCGCGGGACACCGCGCGGCGAGGCGTTCCGCGCCTACGAGGCCCGCGAGTCGTGGTGGCTCGACGCCTACGTGACGTTCCGGGCGATTCACGCCGCCCACGAGGAGCGCGCGTGGTGGGATTGGCCGCCGGGCCTGGCCTATGCGGATCCGGCGGCCGTCCGCGAGGCTGCCGTCGCGCTCGGCGAAGAGCGCCGCTACCGTGCCTACCTGCAGTGGATCGCCGAGTCGCAGTGGCAGGCGGCGCGAGCGGCGGCGGACATCCGCGTGTTCGGCGATCTGCCGTTCATGGTGTCGGGCGACAGCCCGGACGTGTGGACGCGCAAGCAGGAGTTCATGCTCGACGCCACGGTCGGCGTGCCGCCCGATGCGTTCAGCGACACCGGCCAGGATTGGGGCCTGCCGCCGTGGCGATGGGCGGCGATGCAGGACACCGGCTTCCAGTGGATGCGGGGGCGGGCACGGCGGACGGCGGCGCTCTTCGACGGCGTCCGCATCGATCACCTGGTGGGCCTCTACCGCGTCTACATCCGCCCGGTCGACGAGGTGCAGCCCAAGGTGTTCGCGCCGCCCGACGAGCGCACGCAGAGCCTGCTCGGCGCGAAGCTGCTCGGCATCTACCTGGCAAGCGGCGTCGAGGTGATCGCCGAGGACCTCGGCACGGTGCCCGACTTCGTCCGCTGGTCGATGGCCCGCATCGGCGTGCCCGGGTTCAAGGTGATGCGCTGGGAGCGGGCCTATCAGGAGCCCGACCAACCGCTGGTCGATCCGGCCAACTATCCCGAAGTGTCAGTGGCGCTCTCGGGCACGCACGACACCGAGGCGATGGCGCAGTGGTGGGCGGAGGCCTCGCCGTCGCTCAAGGCGTCGCTGTTGCGCATCTGCCACCTCACGCCGGGCGATCGCGTGGACCGGCCCTTCGTGCCAGAGGTGCGCGACGCCGTGCTGAGGACACTGCTGGCGAGCGCATCGCGCTACGTGATGCTGCCGATTCAGGACGTCTTCGGCTGGGACGCGCGGGTCAACACGCCGGCCACGGTCAGCGACGCCAACTGGACGTGGCGGGTGCCGGTGCTGATGGACACCTGGCGCGATTCGCCCGAGTGGGTCGAGCGCGCCGCCGCACTGACCGGCTGGAGTCGTGAGAGTCGACGCATGTGATGTCGCTGCCGCCGCCCACCATCCCTGGTGGAGGGGTCTGGCACCGATGGCACTGTTCTTGTGCCAAGTGCAGATTCTGCGACCGCCACGGCAGCGTCGGCAATCGCTCTCGGCTACCGCGACGGGCGCGACGACAGGTGGAGCGCGAGCAGACCGGTGGCGTTGGCCACGGCGAAGCTGATGCCCTTCAGGTTGCGTTCGGGCGAGATCCCCGGAATCGGACGGGGATAGCCGCTGGCCCGGACGATGCGCCGGTGGGTCGTGACCGGACCGTCGACGCTGATGCGCACCTCGTCGCGCGGGCATTCCCAGTCGACCAGCACCGGCAGCGCGCCGGGCAGGCTGCCCGGCAGCCACCGCGTGCCGGCGTCGGGACCGGCGGCCACCAGCACCACGCCGGCGGCCACCGCCGTGCCGACTGCCGCCGTGAGGCGGGCCTCGTGGGCGGGATTGGCGGTGCCGAGGCTGAGGTTGATCACGTCCACGCCGGCCTGGACCGCCCAGTCGATGGCGGCCTCCAGCGCATCCACCGTGGCCCGCAACTGGCGATCGAACACCTTCACCGGCACGATCTCGACCGCGCCGGCCTGGTCGCGGATGGCCGCGGCGACCGCGGTGCCGTGCCCGAGGCGGTCGAGGGCGTCGGCGCCGATCCGGCCGTCGGCGGCGACGCTGACGCCGGCCGCGACCGGGCCGACGTGCGGATGCGACGGGTGCACCCCGCTGTCGATCACCGCGACGCGGACCCCGCGTCCGGCGGCGGCACCGAAGTCGGCGACGCGGATCGTCCCAGGGCCGAAGCCCTCGAGCGTCCCGCCCCTCATGCGCGCGCCGCGGCGCCGGCGAACAGGCGCGCGAACGCGCCGCCGGCCCGGGCCAGCGCCTCGGGGGTGTCGGACTCGATCAGCCGTGCGCCTTCCAGCACCGCCACCCGGTCGGCGGCCTTCGCCACCGCCTCGCGGTGCGAGATGACGATCGAGGTGCGGCCGCGCATCACCGCCTGGTAGCTGTCGACGACGTGGCGCTCCTGCACCGGATCGAGCGCCGCCGTCGGCTCGTCGAGCACCAGCACCGACGGGTTGGCCAGGAACGCGCGGGCGATGGCCACGCGCTGGCGTTCGCCGGCCGACAGCTGCTGGCCGCGCTCCCCGACGACCGTGGCCAGTCCCTGCGGCAGCCGCTCGACGAACGGCCGCAGGCCGGCGGCGTCGACCGCCAGCGTGACGGCCTCGTCGTCGGCACCGGGCCGGGCGTAGCGGATGTTCTCGGCGATCGACGCGTGGAGTAGCGTCGGCTCCTGCTCCACCAGCACGACGTGGCGCCGCACGTCCTCGAGCCGCACCGTCCGCAGATCGTGGCCGTCGAGCCGCACCGTGCCGGCGTCGGGATCGAGCAGCCGCAGCAGCAGGTGGGCCAGCGTCGACTTGCCGCTGCCGCTGGCGCCGACGATCGCCACCGACGTGCCCGGCTCGACCCGCAGGCTGAAGCCGTCGAGCACCGGCACGCCGCGCTCGGTGGTCACCGACACGCCGTCGAACTCCACCGCCCCCCGCACCGCCGGCAACGCGTGGGCCCCGGCCGGCTCGCGCACGTCGAGGGGCGCGTCGAGCAGCTCCAGCACGCGCCGCCACGACACCGTGGCCGTGGCCAACGACGTGTACAGCCCCATCAGCGCCTGCACCGGCGCCATCACCCGCATCTGGTAGGCGATGAACGCGGCGAACGTGCCCAGGGTGAGGGTGCCGTCGACGACCCGTGAGCCGCCGTAGAGGAAGACCACCGAGGCGCCGAGCGAGACGATCAGTCCCGGCAGGCCGCCGGCGAGATACGTGAGCCGCTGCATGCCCATCAGCGCGCTGACGAACCGATCGTTCAGCGCCTGGAAGCGGCCGCGCTCGCGCGCCTGCGCGTTCGACGTGACGACCAGCGTCGAGGCCTGCAGCGTCTCGATCAGGAAGCTGCCGATGTCGGCGCTGCGCTGGCGCAGGTCGGCGACCCGCGCTTCGAGCTGCCGCCGGTAGCGGACCAGCGTCCACAGGCTGAGCGGCATGATCGCCGCCGTCACCACTGCCAGCCGCCAGTCGAGCCACAGCAGCATCGCCACGCAGCCGACCAGGAACAGGACGTTGCCGACCCAGGCCAGCGCGGCCTCGGCGGCGACGCGCTGGATCTCGCCGATGTCGCTGTTGAGCCGCGACACGATGTCGCCCAGCCGGGTGCGGGCGTAGAAGCGCGGCGACAGCTGCTGCAGGTGCGCGTACACCGCCAGCCGCATGTCGAAGAGGATCGCCGCCGACACCCGCGTGTAGCGCAGGCCGCTCACCACGTTCAGCACGTAGCTGGCGACGCCGAGCAGCGCGAACAGCCCGACGATGCGGACGAGCGCGGTGAGGTCGCGGCCGACCAGCGCGTGATCGACCAGGTCCTTCGACAGGTACGGCGTGACCAGCGACAGCCCGGTGCTGACCAGGCTGATGACCATCACCAGCACCAGCCGGCGCCAATAGGGGGTGAGAAATGCAAACGCCCGACGCAGGTCCGCGTCGGGCGCTCGAGAGGTCACGGGCGTCCTGCCCGCAATCAACGGGCCGCGGTGGCCGTGGGCGTGGCCGCGGGCACCACGAACAACTCGGTCGTCTGGTCGCCGCCGAGCGGCATGGTCCGCAGGTACTTGTGCGTGGCGGCGTCCCAGATGTCGACGGTGGCGCCGGCGACGTAGACGTAGACCAGCTTGCCGTTCGAGCTGACCCGCACCGCCATGCGCGGCCGGCCCTCGAACTCGGTGCGCTTCACCACCGCCGGCTTCTCCAGATCGAAGGTCCACATCTCGTAGCGGCCGATCTCCTGGATGAGGCCGTAGGCCCGCTTGCCGTCGGGCGACTTGGCGAACGGGAACACCGGCGTCGCCGGTCCGATCGGCTGGAAGTCGACCTTGCGGTTCACCAGGTCGACGCGGCCGATGCCCATCAGCCGCCGCTTCTGGACCGCGTCGGCCATCGTGAAGAGGCCGGTGAACGACCCCGGCGGATCGTAGAAGTCGTGCGACGGGCCGAGGTTGATGCGGCCGAGCCCGGCCTCGGTCGGCGCCGCGTACGGCCACGACTCCACCTCGGTGAAGTTGGTGGTCTCGAGCACCGTCACCTCGTCGCCGAAGATGAACAGGTGCTTGCCGTCGGGGCCGAGGCGCATGTTCACCGATTCGCGCTCGTCGCCCTTGGGCCAGGGAATCGTGCGGGTGAACTGGTGCGTGGCCAGGTCGGTACTGCTGGATGGTCGGCGGCCCGATCTCCCAGCGGTCGACCAGCTTGGTGGCGGTGCGGTACATCAGAATCAGGAACTTGTTGTTCGGGTCGGGCTGCAGGTTGTTGACCCGCACGTGCTTGCTGCCCACGGTCAGCTTGAAGCTGTCGATGGTCTTGCGCGTCGCGATGTCGATGATCTCGATCTCCTCGAACCGCGAGTCCAGCGCGTAGAACCGCGTGCGATCCGGGGACGGGGTGAGCGAGCGCGGAATCCCGGTCTTGAGGGCGATCTTGTCCACCATCTTCTCGGTGGCTTCGTCGTAGATCTCGATTTCGCCCTTGTAGGTGCCGATGTACATCGTGCCGTTGCCACCCGAGAGCATCGGCGCCGGCTTGGCGCCGCGCGCCGTCTGACCCGACACGGCGGGCATCATCGCGGCGACGACGGCCGCGGCGGCCGCGGCGGTGAGCAGGGGACGCATGGCCAGCCTCATCCGGGGAACACCAGGTCGATCTTGCGCCAGTCCTTCTGCGCCACCGCGCACTTGGCGGTCCAGTCGGGGGCGTGGTTGAGCTGATCGGGCACGTGGGCCGGCCAGAAGCAGCCCATGTGACAGTCGAACAGGTCGCGCTCGACCGGCGAGCACAGCCCGGCGGTGCCGCCGGCGTGGTCGGCTTCCCAGCCGGGCGAGAACACCAGCGAACAGCCCGGCGGGATGTGCGGCTGCTCGGGCTGCTGCGGTGTGCCGCCGCCCTGCAGGGCCACCACGTCGGCTTCCGTCGCCGCCACGACCCGCGCGGCCTTCTTGTTAATGGCGCTGAGGTGCTTCATCGTCGTCTCCGTCGAACTGCTTCAGGAACGCGGGATTCTTCACGGCGAGCTCGCCGTAGATCTCGAGGCAGGTGTGGGTCCAGCCGCGGATCCACTCGCAGTAGTGCAGGTTGGGCCGGGTGGTGTCGCCGTAGCGGGTGTGGGCTTCGTGGTAGCAGCCGCCGCCGCAGATCGGACGGGCCCAGCACTGGCTGCAGTCGGTCTTGTGCGCGACGTGGTGATCCTCGAGGAACGACGCCTGCTTGGCGCGGTCGATGCCCTCGGTCACCGATCCGAAGCGGTGGGCGTCCGAACCGGCGAAGCGGTGGCACAGCGACACCTGGCCGTCGGTGGCGACGCCGAGCAGGCCGATGCCGGCGCCGCACGGATACGCCTTGGCGTGGCCGTGGTGGATCTCCTGCAGCGTCTCGCGGACGTTGGAGAAGCCGTGGTGCTTGTTCTGCAGCGACGCCTGCAGGAAGTCCTGGGCCAGAGCCCGGAACTGCGCCAGCAGGTCGTCGTAGCCGGTGTCGTCGATGGCGTGGCCGCGCTGCGGCGCGGTGGTCACCGGCGCGAAGCCGACCTCCCAGAAACCGAGATCCTCGAACAGGTGCTTGTAGATGCGCTTGACGTCCAGCGTCTGCTTGGTCAGGGTGACCCGGGCGCCGATCGGACGGGCGCGGTGCCGGGCCAGCAGCGCCTTGATCTTCGGTGCCGCCATCGCGTAGCTGCCCTGGCCGTTGCTGAAGACGCGGAACTTGTCCTGGATGTCTTCGGGCCCGTCGATCGAGATGGTCACGCCGATCGCGCTCGTCGGCCAGGAAGTCGATGACGTCGGGCTGCAGCAGCGTGGCGTTGGTGGTCAGGCTGAAGTCGACCAGCTTGCCCTGCGCGGCGGCAGTGCGCCTGGCGTAGCCGACGGTGGTCTTCAGCACCTTGAAGTTCATCAAGCGTCTCGCCGCCGAAGAAGGTGATGTGCGCGGTCTTGCCGGCGCCGGCTTCCTTGAGCGCCAGGTCGACGGCCGCCTGCGCCGTCTCCTCGCTCATGAACTTCGGCTGGCTGCCGTTCTCGGTGTCGACGATCTTGTCCTCGCCGTACTCGTAGCAGTACGTCGCACGCCAGGTTGCACTGGTTGGTGACGTTGACCACCAGCGTCTGAATCGGCATCGGCGCCAGCGGGATGATCTTCGGCGTCGGCGGCCGGACCAGCTGATCCTCGATGGCGCGGACCCGGTGCAGTTCGGTCAGGGTGTCGCGCAGATCGGCCGGGCTGAAGCGATCGCCGAGCACCGCCAGCAGTTCCGCCGGCGTCTGCGGCCGCTGGCGCAGCAATTCGATGACCGCCGTGGAGCAGTCGTCGAAGGCGAACACCGCCGCGCTCGGCACCATGTAGGCGAAACGCTGCCCCGAGGCCTCGAACGGATGGAACTCGCCGACGCCGAGCGTCGCGGGATGGGGTGTGCTCATGGCGTGACCGTCGGGTCGAACTTGATGTAGAGCGGGGGCGCCACCAGCAGGTGCGAGCGTGCGCGCAGCGGCGTGGTCGCGCCGGGCGGGGTGTAGGTGGCGACCACCCACACGTCGCCGATGTTGTTGCGTTCGCCCTTACGCTGCGGATTCGGGCCGTCGATGTTCGGCGTGAACAGCCCGGTCGCCGGGTCGATGGCGCCGACGAACTTGATGTCCTCGTCGTCGAACGTCGCCTTGTACTCCTCGACGCTCCAGCCGGCGGTGACCGCGTCGAGCCTGAGGTCGTCGGCGGTGTTGGGCTTCTTGTCGGCGCCGTTGTGGTAGGCCCAGGCGTCGAAGCTGGCGAACTGCTTCGGGAACACCACGCCGCCGGTGCGGGCCATGTTCCAGCCCGGAGTGACGCGAATCGCCTCGACCTTGTCGTAGACGGTGACCGCCGTCGGGGCACTCACCGTGCCGACCACCAGCGTGCGCGGGCCGACCGCGGCGTTCTGCGCCACGTCCACGGTGGCGGTGATGACGTCGCCGGCGACGGTGGCCGCGGTGGCGGTCACGCCGGCGCCGAAGTCCAGATCGCGCGGCTGCAGCGAGGCCGGCGGGTTGGCCGCGAAGATCTTCACCACCTGACCGGTGCCGCCGGCGCGCAGGCCGGTGTGGTCGAGCCCGACGATGGTCATGTCGCGGCCGACGCGGGTGAGCGTGACGTCGAGGCCGAGCTCGTCGTAGCCGCCGCTGAACCAGCGCCCCTCGATCTTCGACCAGTCGCGCTCGACGAACATCACCTCGCGCTGCGCCGAGTCCTCGGCGCCGGCCACGGTGGAGCGGCCGCGCCACTGGAAGCCGGTGTAGATGGTGACCCGCCCGGCGCGCGTCACCGACTGGCCGCCACGGGTGTAGGTGTAGGTGATCTGGCTGGTGAACTCGTCGGTCGTGCCGGCGACCGGCGCGAGCACGACGCGGCCGAACACGGCGCCCTTGCCGGGCTCCCAGCCCGCCAGCGCCCAGGTGCCGTCGATGCGGGCCGGGCGCATCGCCGCCGCCCACTCCGCCCACTCCTTGGTCAGCAGCGGCTGCGCGTCGGCCAGATGATCGATGGCCTTCTCCGAGGGGTGACGCAGGTCGGGCGGGCGGCCCGATTCGTCGCGGCCGGTGGGCGCCGGGCCCATGCGGCGGTAGGTCTGCCGGTCGATGATCGGGTAGTAGCCGCGATGCATCGCAATCAGCAGCTCCCAGTCCGGCTTGGTGCGGCGCTGCGACAGCACGCGGCCGGCGGAGTGGCACGAATTGCAGGTGCCCTCGATCGCCTTGGGTACCGTCTCGTCCTGCAGCCGGCGCTCGACCTCGTAGCGCACCGGGCGTGCCTCCTCCGGCGCCAGGCCGAGGTTGTTGGACAGGTACTTCACCACCTGCCGCGCGGTCGGCGCGTCGATCTTGACGCCGTTCAAGGCCATCATCCGCGTGATCGTCCGCTCCCAGCCCTCGGGCGTCGTACGCCGGAACGAGATGCGCGACAGCTGCTGCTTGTCGTCGGGCCGATGGCAGCCGCCGCAGGCTTTCACCACCGTCTGATCGGTGATGGGGATGCCCACCTGGGGCGCGGCGGCGGGGGCGGCGGCGGGCTGAGCCGGCGCCTGGGCCGCCGGTGTAGCGGTGAGCGCGACTAGCAGCGCCCAGCTGGTGCCGACCGCAATCAGGGAAAGACGGGCGAGCTTAGCCATGGGGTGAAGGGCAGTTGTAGCACAGAATTCACACCCCGTTGAGCCAGCCGCGCGCCACCGCGGTGGCCAATGTCGTGAGGAACGACGGCAGGTCCACCGGACCCATCTGGCGCACGTACGCCTCGTAGATCGCCGGCACGTCGGCGACCCCGGGGGCGAGCTCCGCCAGCACCACGACGTCGACGCCGTGGAGGTGACGGACGGCCTCTCCGCCGCCCGGCGGCACGAGGTGCCGCTCGAGAACGATGGCCCGTTCGGTCAGCGCCGGGCGAGCTTCGAACCCCACTCCCGGCGCCACCTGCAAGGTCAAGGCGGGGGCGGCACGGATCCGGTCGTAGGCGGCCTGGATCTCCGCGCGGTCGCCGGCCGTGACCGGCGGCGGCGCGGCCCGGTCGGCCCAGAACGGGTGGTCCGATGGGGCGCCGTCACGCAGGTGCTGGCGGGTCAAGGCCAGGAACTGGGCGTAGGTCTCGGCCTCCCTGGCGGCGTGGAACGCAAAGGCCATCGCCTGGTGCCGGGAGTCGGCCAAGGCGGTGTTTACTGTGACCGCCGCCAGCCACCCCGACGCCATCGCCTTCCTGACCCCCGCCGACGACAGCGGATCGATGAACGACGCGGCGTCTCCGGCCAGCAGCCAGGTGTCCCCCGCCGGCCGCTCCGACGAGTACATCGAGGCGTCCCAGCCCCACGGTCCGCCCTCGAGGCTGGCCCCTCGGGTTATACGGTTGAGCTGGACGGCCTTCCCGACCTCGTTGAGATAGACACTGGCCGCCCCGTCGCCGCGCGCCAGGGCGGTCGTCCTCGGATCGACCATCACGGCGATGGCCCGGTCGCCGCCATCGAACGGGACCGACCACGCCCAGCCGTCGGCGTACGACTCGAGCAGGGTGTGGGAGGGGTCGGCCAGCGGCCAGCCGGCCGGGTGGTGCCATCGTCCAATCAGCGCCACCGTGCGATGGCCCGGCTCGTAGCGGCGGCCGCCCAACGGCTTGGCCAGCACCCCGGCGCGGCCCGTGCAATCCACGCGATAGGTGGCTGGCCACGCCAGCACCTGGTCGGCCGTGACGGTCTGCCGCACCACGACGCACCCGGCGTCGGCCGCCGCCGCGACCATCACCGCACCGAGGCGGCCGGTCGTGGCCTGCCAGCCGTGCTGGCCGTCGGCGAACGGCTCGACCCGCGGCTCCGGTCCTCCCCACCACACGGTGTGGCCGCGGCTGGGCACGAAACCGGCGGCCTCGATGCGTGGACGAATCCCCAGGAGATCGAAGAACTTCCCGCACGACGGGGTCAGCGACTCGGGCAGGTCCGGCTCGTCGCCCTGGGGACGCGCGGCGATGACCACGCGTCGTCCCCACAGTGCCAGGAGGCGACCGGCAGTCGCTGCCGCCGGACCGCCGCCCACCACCAGCACTTCGCACGCGGGAAATTGCGACGGCATGGAACCTGCTGGTTACAATAGCCGCATGCTGCGCCGGAGCGCACTCGCGGCGGGGGCCTTGCTGGCCGGATTCCATGCGTGGCTCCTCGCCACGCAGGTCTGGTCGGGTCACGTCGCACAGCCAGACGTGCTGCTGCGCTGGCTGGCCGCCGCGGCGCTCGTCGCCGGGCTGGCCGCGCTCGGCCGCCGCGGCGTGCCAGTGGTGTTCAGCCGGCAGGCCATCGCCGTGTGGCTGCTCGCGGCCGTCCTTCACGGTCCGGCGCTCGCCAACGACCTCGACGGATTCGCCACGCCGTCGCTGCCCGAAGCCGCGGTGGCGCTCACGCACGCGTCGCTGTCGGTGACGGCGCTCGGCCTGGCGCTCCTCGCCCTGTGGCTGCGCGCGACGTCCGCCGGCCTCACCACCTGCGCCGTCGCCGCCGTCGTCGCCCGTGTGCCGGCGCGTCCTCGAAGCGCCGCCTCCGGTCTCGGCTTCCTGCCGCGGCCACCGCCTCTCCGCTAGACCCCAGGTTCTTCTTTCGTCGGGCGGAGCTGCAGCTTCGTCGGGAGGCAGCTCTAAAGAGCTGCCCAACGACCGATTGAGCGCAGCCGCCCTTCGACCGATTGAGCGCAGCGGCCCTACGACGCGACCAGGAGTCCCCTGGTCGTGATCCCTCGTAGGGCAGAGCTTCAGCTCTGCCGAGAGTCCTTGGCTCTATTTGGAGTGTGTCATGCGTACGCGATTGATTCTGTTCGTCTGTGTCGTCCAGCTGGGCTGGGCGCTTCCTTCGATGGCGGCGACCATCAGCGGCCTCGTGACCGATTCCACCGGCGCACCGCTGCCCGACGCCCGTGTCGTGCTGCGCGACGTCGCGACCGGGCAGGAAGTGCAGGGCCAGACCGGCGCGGATGGCCGCTATGAACTCACCACGCCGAGCACGGGCACGTACCTCGTGCTCATCACGCGGGCGTCGTTCGCCGAGGCCGCCCGCACGGTGGTGCTCGCCAGCGCCGATGCCGCCGCCGACGTGTCGGTCAGCCTGGAGCTCGGATCGCTGTCGAGCGCCGTCAGCGTCACCGCCGCCCGCGCCCAACGCGAGATCCGGCAGATCCCGCTGCACGTCGACTCGATCGGCGCCGCGGCCATCGAACAGGCCAATCCGCTCTCGACCGGTGACGCGCTGGCGATGGCCCCGAACGTCACCCAGGTGGGCAACGGTCCGTTCGGCGTGCGGCCGCGGATGCGCGGTCTCGATTCGACCCGCATGCTCGTGCTGGTCGACGGCGAGCGGCTGAACACCGCCCGCCAGGCCACCGACCGCACCGGCGCCGAAGTGGGCCTCGTTCCCACCGACACCATCAGCCGCATCGAGATCGTCAACGGCGGCGGCACGCTCCTCTACGGGTCGGACGCGCTCGCCGGCACCGTGAACATCGTGACCAACGAACCGACCTTCACCCCCACGACTCAGTGGATTTACGGCGCCAACGGCTACTACAGCTCCAACGAGGACGGTCGCCGCGGCAGCGTCACCATCGGCGCCACGGCCCCGCGCTACGCCTTCCGCATCCAGAGCGGCGCCGAAGACTACGGCAATTACCAGGCCGGGAAGCTCGACGTCGAGGACACCCGGCCGTTCTTCGCCTCGGGTCAGATCGACCAGGCCGACACCATCGACGACAACTTCGGCTTCGCCTTCAACGCCTTTCCCGACCCGTTCAACGCGCCGTACACCCGCACCGACGCCACCGTACCCAACTCGCAGGCCAAGGGCTCGTTCGTCAACGCCACTGGTCTCGTGCGGCTCGGCGACAACCGCCGCCTGCGGGTCCGCTACCAGCGCCGCCGGGTGGAGGACATCGGGTTCCCAGACTTCGCCGCGCCGTACTTCTTCAACGCGACCTCGCTCCCGCACAGCAACCTCGACAAAGTGTCGGCGCGCTACGAAGCCCAGGCGATCACGCCGTGGCTGGCCAACCTGTCGCTCACCGCCTACTACCAGCGCGTCGAGCGGCTGCTGAAGAACACCCTGCCGGTGCAGTTCCCGGCGCCGACCGCCGGCGCGTTCTTCCCGATCAGCGTGATGCGGCTGTCGATCGTCTCGGAAACCGAGCAGCGCGTGTGGACGCCCGGGGTCGAACTGCAGGCGGTGATCACGCCGGCACCGAACCACGTGGTCACGACCGGCGCCACGTTCTACCGGGATCAGAGCAGCGATCGCCGCCTGACCAACACCACCACCTCGATGGTCGGACAGGTGGTGCTCGGCGCCCGCGGCCCGGCGCCGGTCGTGTTTCCCACGCCGGTGCCGCTGGGCCCGCCGTCGATTGCCCGGCCAGTGCGGGTGCCCGAGGCGGCGCTGCGCGACATCGCGTTCTTCGCCCAGGACGAGTGGCGTGTGACCCCGAGGGTGTCGGTGATCGGCGGCCTGCGCGGCGACTTCTACGACGTGTCCACCGACGCCACCGCCGGCTACGACGTCGCCCCGGTGGTCGCCGGGGCGGTGCCGGCCATCGATCCGTCGACGCTGCCGGACGTGAACGGCGAGAGCATCACCCGCAACTCGCTCACCGGGGACATCGGCATCGTCGCCAACGTCGGCGGCGCGGTCAGCCCGTTTGTCCACTATGGCCGCAGCTACCGCCACCCCAATCTCGAAGAGCTGCTGTTTGCCGGTCCGGCGACCGCCGGCAGCATCGCCCCGAACATCACCGTCGAGCCCGAGACCGGCAACAACTTTGACATCGGCGCGAAGTTCGCGATCGGCCGGGTCACCGGCGGCGCCTACGCTTTCCTCAACCAGTACCTCGAACTTCATCTCCCAGGAGTTCGTGGCGACCACCGCCGGCGGACCGCTGGCCCAGGCCATCAACTTCGGCGACGTGCGGATCCAGGGGATCGAACTCTCGCTCGACGCGCCGGTGGTGACCCGCTACGGCGTCCTGACGCTGGCCGGCTCGGGCGCGTTCACGCGCGGCACCATCACCGAGGGCGTCGGTCCCGGTGGTCTCGACCTCGACGACACGCCGGCCGACAACATCACGCCGGTGAAGGTGGTGGCGGCGGCGCGCTTCACCGAGCCGCGCGGCCGGTGGTGGGCGGAGTACGGCGTCCGCGCGCAGACCGACGTCGACCGGGTGGCGACGGCGCTGCTCGACTCGCCGTTCCTCATCGCCCAGGACCTGCTGTCGCTCGACGGCTTCACCGTGCAGCGCGTCGCCTGGGGCGTGAACCTCAGTCAGCGTCGCAACCGCGTCGGCGTGACCTTCGCGGTCGAGAACCTGACCAACGCCTACTACCGGGAGCACTTCCAGTTCGCCCCTTCCCGAGGCCGTTCGCTCACCATCGGCCTCTCGATCGGCGCCTTTTAGGACAGGGAACAGGGAACAGGGAACAGGGAACAGGGAACAGGGAACAGGGAACAGGGAACAGGGAACAGGGAACAGGGAACAGAAATGCCAGCTGCGTGCTCTGAATACGCTCGACGCGGAACGCCGCGTCGCGATTGACGTACCTGTTCCCCGTTCCCTGTTCCCTCCGGGTGTACCGATGAGCCCATCGTTTGTCCACTACGTGCCGATTGTCACGACCCTCTTGGCCGTGCCGTTCGCGCTGGAGATCTACCGGCGGTATCGCGCCCATCCCGAGCGCCTGCATCTGTGGTGGTGGGCGGTGGGCATCGCCACCTACGGGGTGGGGACGCTCACCGAGTCGTTGACCACGCTGCTCGGATGGCAGGAGCCGGTGTTCCGCGCGTGGTACATCTCCGGCGCGCTGCTCGGAGCGGCGCCGCTGGCCCAGGGCACCGTCTACCTGCTGCTGTCGCGCAGAGTGGCGCACGCGCTCACCGGCGTGCTGGTGGCCTACGTGCTGGTGGCGTCGCTGGCGGTGGTGCTGTCGCCGATCGACTACGCCGCCGTCGAGACCCATCGCCTGAGCGGGCGAGTCTTCGCCTGGCAGTGGGTGCGGGCCTTCAGCCCGCTGGTCAACCTCTACGCGGTGGTGTTCCTGATCGGCGGCGCCGTGCTGTCGGCGCTGCGCTACAGCGCCGACGTCAGCACGCGGCATCGGATGTGGGCCAACGTGTTCATCGCCGTCGGCGCGATCCTGCCGGGCATCGGCGGCACCGCGACCCGCATGGGCCACGTCGAGGTGCTCTACGTGACCGAACTGGTCGGGATGCTGCTGACGTGGACGGGCTACCGGTTGAGCGTCCGCGGCGCTACCGGGCCTGCGTCGGCGCGCCCAGCCCTTCCTTCAGGAACGCGATGAGCGGCGGCAGCACCTTCTCGGGCGCCTCGAGGTGCGGCACATGGCCCAGTCCGGGGATGAGGTGCAGCCGCCCGTTCTTGTTGGGCACGCTGTCGGCGATCACCTTCATGCGGTCCTGGAAGTTCTTGGCCGGGCCGAGCAGCATGTCCTCGGCGCCGCCGAAGGCGAGCGTCGGCACCTGGATGTGCGACCAGTCGTAGACCACCGGGTCGGCGTAGAGCATCTGGCCGATCAGCGCCTGCACCATCGCCAGGCGGGGCCAGTCGCTGCTGAGCGTCCATGAATAGCGGATGCGGGTGTAGGTCTCGAACTGGTCGTTCCACTTGCTGGGATCGTGCGCGACGTAGCGGCCGAGGCCGGCGCGGGTCGACTGGTAGTCGGTCTTCAGATTCGACTTGTAGGCCTCGTCGATCGGCGTCATCGGCCGCTCGTAGCGGCCGTCGGTCAGGCCGATCGGGTTGTAGATCACGACCTTCTCGGTGGCCTTCGGGAACTGCGTGGCGAAGCGCGCCGCCATCATCCCGCCCATGGAGTGGCCGATGACCATCACGCGCTCGATCTTCTCGTGCTGCAGGATGCGGTAGGTGTTGCGCACCTGCGAGTTGAAGTTGTAGGGCGCAATCGGCTTCGACGAGCGGCCGTAGCCGATCTGGTCGGGCGTGATGACGCGGAAGCCCTCCTTCGTCAGGGCGTCGATGATGGCCTTGAAGTAGAAGCCGCCGAAGTTGTTGCCGTGCAGCAGCAGGACGGTGCGGCCGTTGGGCGTGCCCTGGGCCGGCGTGTCCATGTAGGCGATGCGCACGTCCTGGTCGTAGACGCTGATGTCGAGGTACTTGCTCGGATACGGGTACGGACACTCGTCGCAGGTGATGCTCCCCGGCTTGACGTCGGTGGGAGTGGGTGGCCCCGCCGGCGGCGTCTGCGCCTGCGCTACCGTGGCCGCGCCGACGAACATCAGAACCGAGTGCCAGCCGAGCGACCGCTTCATCGCGTCCTCCCACCGGCGCCGGTCCCGGAAGCGGGGCCCGCGCCATCGTCGAGAAATCCCGGGCGCGCGGCGGATGACGGCCGGCCGCAACGGACCGTCATTATTCGTTCCGCCCGGTCGCCGCGTCAATCCGGCGTCGCGTAGGGCACCTCGACGCTGGCCCCCCGCGCCCGCGCCAGATCCTGACGCAGGCCCGCCACCGCGCAGCGCACGGCAAACGGCGCGATCCGCCAGCGTACCCGGGCCCGCGACGGCGCGAACCCCAGCCCGCCGACGCGCAGCCGCTGCATCTCGGCGGCGCCGACGTCGTGGGTCATGGTTTCGGTCTTCTGGCGCGCGTGGAACCGGAACGCGCCCAGGAACCGCGGCAGATGCGCGAAGCGGGCGCCCGCGGCGCGAAACCGCAGCAGCAGATCCCAGTCGAGCGCGTAGCGGAACGCGACGTCGACGCGGCCGCCGACCGCCTCCCAGACCCGGCGGCGCCAGAACAGCGTCTCCTGCGGCACGTAGTCGGCCCAGGCGAGCAGCGCCTGGTCGTGGCCAGGCAGGATCCAGCGGCCGATCTCGCGGTCGTCGGCGTCGATGACGATGCGGTTGCCGTAGACCACGTCGACCTCGGGGTGGGCGGCGAAGAACTCGCCCACCTGGCGCAGCGCGCCCGGCAGGTAGAGGTCGTCGGAGTTGAGCCAGGCCATGACCTCGCCGTCGAGACCGGCGAAGCCGCGATTCACCGCGTCGGCCTGGCCGTCGTCGCCGGCCGACGCCCAGGCGTCGAGCCGCGGCGCCCAGCGTTCGAGGATCGCCACCGAGCCGTCACGTGACCCGCCGTCCTGGACCGCGTAGCGCAGCCGCGGATAGCCCTGCGACAGCACGCTGCGGATGGTGCGCTCGAGGAACTCGCCCTGCTCGAACGACGGCGTCACCACCGCGATCGACGGCAACGCGCCGTCAGCCACCGCCGGGACCGGCGGCACCGGCACGGTGAACGGTCGCGGCGCGTACTGGCGGGGCCGGAGACGGTGGCGCAGCACGGCGGAATGCGCCGCGCCTACGGCATCTTCGCGCGGTCGACCTCGGCGGCGATGTAGCCGAACGCCGCCCACTGCTTGCCGGCCAGCACGCGGTCGAAGATCGCTTTCGCCCGGGCGGTGTCGCCGGTCACGAAGTAGTAGTTGCCGACGCCGTACCCCTGCGTGGCGATGGTGAGGTCGTCGGCGCTGGTCGTGTCGAGCAGCGTCTCGGGCTTCTCGAGGCCCTTGTACATCAGCAGTCGCCGGTGGTAGGAGCCGTTCTCGAGGATGTCCATCTTCGCCGTGATGCGCTCCAGCACCTTGGCGGCGGCGGCCTTGTCGCCCAGCCGCATGAAGGTCATCCACTGCCAGTCGCTGGTCGCGGTGATCGAATCGTCGTTGGTCGACACCTTCATGCATTCGTCGTAGGCGCGCTTCGCGTTGGCGTAGTCGCCTTTCAGGTAGTAGGCGAGGCCGAGGTGGTACCAGATGTTGAACTGCAGCGAGCTGCGCGGCTTGCCGGCCGCATTGGGGGCGCCGTCGGGTTCGATCTCGTCGGGCTTGCCCGTGATGAGCGCGGCCGCCTTCTCGAAGTCGGCGACGGCGCCGTCGAAGTTGCGCACCGTGATGTTGCGGTGGCCGCGGTGACGATAGAAGCGCGGGTCGTTCGGGAACCTCTCGATGCCCTTCGTGAAGGTCGCGATCGCGTTCTTGTACTGCCACAGATAGCCCTGGCGCCGGCCCACCCAGATGAGCGCGTCGGCGCTGTCGGGCGACGTGGCCAGGTTGTCCTCGGCGGTCTTGAGATTGGCCTCGAGCTCGGCGCGGTTGGCCAGTTCCATCGGCACCAGCGGCGTGCCGGTCACCGACAGCGCCTCCGGTGCCGGCGTCGCCGCCGGGGCGGGCGCCGCTGCGGGCGCTGGGGCCGGCGCCGCGGGTTCGCCGCCGCCGCACGCGACGAGCAGGCAGACACTGGCGAGGGTGGCGAAGCGCGTCACTCGAAGCACGGGAACCTCCAACAGGAAAAGCGCAAGTCGAACGGGGACGCCCCCGGGGGGCAGCGGTCAGCGGTCACTGGCGATGGCCGGCGAGGCGTCGGGCTCGAAGACGTCGGTCGACGCCGCCGGTTCCAGCCCGCCCGGACCATCGCCCTCGACGCCGCCGTGGGCCAGGAACAGCCGTGCCACGCCGTGCGGCGAGCGCGGCGTCGCCTCCACTTCGCCAACCGCGCCGATCTCGTCGCCGGTGGCGGCGCCCAGGTCGCGGAAGCGGCGGGCGGTCACCAGCACCCGGCCTTCGTAGGTGGCGACCGTGTCGTTGAAGGCGCGCACCGTGCCGTCGAGCCGGCTGCGCAGCGTCTCCATACGGTCGGTGAGGTGGCGCACGCGGTCGTACAGGTCCTTGCCGAGCCGGCTGACCTGTTCGGCGTTGCGGGTCAACCGCTCCTGCCGCCAGCCGTGCGCCACGGCGCGCAACAGCGCGATGAGCGTGAGCGGGCTCGACGGGAACACCTGCGCGCCGACGCCGAAGTCGATGAGCCGGGCGTCGTTCTGCAGCGCTGCCTGGAAGATCGCCTCGCCGGGCAGGAACATCACGACGAACTCGGGCGAGGGCTGGAACTGCTCCCAGTAGCCCTTGGCGCCGAGCTTGGTCATGTGGTCGCGCACCTGGCGGGCGTGATCGGCGAGCTTGAGCTCGCGGCCGTGATCATCGGTGGCGTCCTGGGCGTCCAGATACGCCTCGAGCGGCACCTTCGCGTCGACCACCACCGTGCGGCCGCCCGGCAGCCGCACCAGCAGGTCGGGGCGGATGCGCCCGCCTTCCGGGCCGCTGGTCGACTGCTCGTGGAAGTCGCGGTACTCGAGCATGCCGGCCATCTCGACCACCCGCCGCAGCTGCATCTCGCCCCAGCGGCCGCGCACGGTGGGCGTGCGCAGGGCCCGCACCAGGTTGGTGGTCTCGGCCCGCAACTGCGTCTGGCTGCGGCCGATCGCCTCGAGCAGCGACGAGATCTCGGCGCCGGTCTCGACCCGGTTCTTCTCGACCTCGCCGAGCTTCTGGTCGACCTGCTTCAGCACGTCGCGAATCGGCGCCACCAGGTCGTCGAAGGCCTGATGCTTGCGGGCGATCTCGGACGACGCGTCTTTCTGCAGCCCTGACAATCGCTCGTGGGCCAGCTTGAGGAACTCCTCGTTGCTCGACTTGAGCGCCGAACCGGCCAGCGCCTGGAAGCTGTCGCGCAGCTGCGTCTGGGCCTGCTCCAGCACGGCCATCTGCTGCGGCAGGATCTGGTGCTGGTGCTCGAGCTCGGCATTGGTGCGGGCCAGGGTCTCGCGCACCGTCGAGCCGTCGGCGCGCGCCTTGTCCAGGTCGTCGCGCGCCCGCACCAGTTCGCCTTGCACTTCGCCGAGCCGGCGGGTGGTCTGGTGGAACAGCGCCTGCGCGGCGCTGACCGTGGCCTGATGGGTCGTGATCGACTCGGTGAGCTCGCGCCGGAACTGCGCTCGCGCCAGCACCCAGGTGGCGAGCGCGCCGGTGGCGAATCCAGCCAGCAGCGACAGCAGAAGGACTGTATCCATGCGACGGGCGACGACGGCCCTGCCAGCGCGGTGTCTCGATGCGCCGGCGGCGGCAGAACTGTGCGGACCGGCGCAGTGTAGCAGCCCTGGCCCGCAGTGGGACCCCGAGTCCTATTTCTGGCATCCCGGGATTACGTGATTGTAATGCGTCAGCCAGATCGGGCAGCTGAGCCCGGGGCGCCGTCGACCCGCTCCGGGCGCCGAGGGGCGGAGTTCATGGGCGATTCCTCGCCCGCTCGACCCAGCCCGGCGGGCGTGAGGGGTGGTGCGGAGTTTGTAGCTCCGCCTGGGTTCCCATGATTGAGTCGAGTCCCGTGTTCGCCGATGGCTTCGGCCGTCGCGTGGTGCGTGTCAGCCGCGACGACGCGCCGGTCGAGTTGCTGCAGATCGATCCGGCCCTGGCCGAGCATCCCGGGTTCGCCGACGCCCTGCGCGAGCGAGTCACCCGGTTCTCCAGCCTGCGCCTGACCTCCTACGCCCGGACGCAGAAGGTCGAGACCGACGCCCAGGGCGGCCTGACGGTCGTGTCGGAGTACGTAAAGGGCTGGCGGCTGGCCGACTTGCTCGACGTGGCGGAGACCGAGAACCTGACCTTCGACATCGGCGTCGTGATGCTGCTGCTGCGCCAGCTGCTGCCGACCGCCGCCATGCTCTCCAACCAGAGCCGCGACACCGCCAGCGGCGCGCTCGGCCCGGAGCACCTGCTGCTCACGCCCCAGGGCCGGGTGGCGCTGACCGACTACGCCTTGGGCCCGGCGATCGAAACGCTGGGCTGGGACGCCGAGCGTCTGTGGCGGCGGCTGCGCGTCGCCACTCCGCCGGTCGGCTCGTCCGGCAAGGCCGTCTCGCCGCGCGGCGACACCGCCCAGGTCGGCGTGACGATGCTGTCGCTGGTCGTCGGGCGCCGGCTGCGCGACGACGAGTTCCCGGAACGGCTCGACGGGCTGGTCGGCAGCGCCCGCCAGCGGACGCCGACCATCGTCGACGCGCCGCTTTCCGATGGCCTGCGCACGTGGCTGCGCCGGGCGCTGCAGCTCGACAGCCGCAGCTTCGCCTCGCTGTTCGACGCCCGCCGGGCGCTGGAGCAGCTGCTGGCCACCGAGACCTCGCTCATCGCTCAGCCGATGGAGCTCGACGTGGCGATGAGCCGGCTCGAGCGGCTGATGCCGGCGTTCGAACTGCCCCCGCCGCCGCCCGCGCCGTCGGCGCCGCCGCTGCTGGACATGCCGGCGCCGACCTACGACTGGGCGTTGCCGGCCGTGGCCTTCGACACGCCGGCGAGGGCGAAGGGCGGTCCGGTGCTGGTGGCCGCGGCGGCCTCCGCCACGGCCGTCGCCGTCGCCCCGGAGCCGATCGCCGAGCCGTGGACGGCGCCCGGCCCGGCGATTGCCGCCCGCGGCGTCGAGGCGCGTCCGCGCCTGCTGGTCACCGACCCGGTGCAGGAACCGGCGCCGGTCGAGGTGGTCATTCCTGTGGCGCCGCCGCCCACCGCCCCGGCGGTTCAGCGGGCGGTCACGGCGTTCAGTGTGGCGCCGCCGGTCGCGCCGTCCGCCCCGGCACTCTTCTCGCGGCCGGCACCCGAGCCCGAACCTGAACCTGTCCCCGCCCCCGCAACCCCTGTTGCCCCCGCGGCCACGCCGATGCGCGGCCGCTTCGGCGCCGCTGAGCCGGTGGAGACCGGGACTGACGACCTTCCGGCGCCGCCGACGGTGGTGCCGTGGTGGCGCTCGGCCCGGGCGGTGGCCGCGATGGCCGCCCTGGTGCTGTTGCAGGGCGGGCTGCTGGCGTGGCAGTTCACGCGGCCGTCCGAGGCCCTCACCGGTGAAGGCGAACTGGTGGTGCAGTCGCGGCCCGAGGGCGCCCGCGTCACCATCGACGACGAAGATCGCGGCGTCACGCCGCTCACCGTGCGCGTCTCACCCGGCACGCACGTGTTGCAGGTGCGCGTCGGCGCGGCCGAGCCGCGGGTGATTCCGCTCATGATCCGCGCCGGCACCCAGACCGCGCAGTACGTCGAGCTGCAGGGCGTGTCGTCCACCGGCGTGCTCGAAGTGCGCAGCGAGCCGTCGCCGGCGCGCGTGACCATCGACGGCCAGGCCCGCGGATCGACGCCGCTCACCTTGCGCGACGTCACGCCCGGTGACTATCAGGTCGTGCTCGAGCGGGCCGGCTGGAAGTCCACCCAGGTCGTCCATATCGAGCCGGGCACCGTCGCCCAGCTGGTGGTGCCAATCCGGTAACTGGCGTGCATATCGCGGCGGCGGCGCGGGCGGGCAGCTACGGGCTGCTACAATGGCCGCTTTCCTCGGAGGGACGCCCAATGCGCGCGATCGCGATCTGTATCCTCACGCTGGCCGTCGCCACCCCTGCCGCGGCGCAGACCAAGGCCCTCGCCGAGGCGCTCGACCGGATGCATACCGGCGTAGCTCGCAACGTGGTCGAGGCCGCCGAAAAGATGCCCGAGGCCGATTTCGCGTTCCAGCCGACCAGGGACGTGCGCACGTTTGCCGGCTTCGTCGGTCACGTCGCCAATTCGGAGTTCGGCTACTGCGCCCGTGTCAAGGGCGAGGCCAACCCCAATAAGCAGGACTTCGAGAAGGTCGCCGGCAAGGCGGCGCTGGTCGCCGGCCTGAAGGCCGCCGTGGCCTACTGCGACGCCGTCTACAAGATGCAGACCGACGCCGCTTTGTCCGAAATGATCACCATGGGCCAGAGCCAGCAGCCGAAGGGACAGGTGCTCGTGCAGAACATCAGCCACAGCAACGAGCACTACGGCAATCTGGTGACCTACATGCGGATCAAGGGCCTGGTCCCGCCCTCCACCGAACGCGCCACCGCGCCACGCCCGGGAGGCCGCTAGCCGCCCGCGGGGCGGACCTCAGGCCGGCGCCGTCCTCGGGGCGTCTACACACTCATGCGCATGCGCGGCCGCACCCAGCTGCTCATCGGCGTCGTCAGCCTGGCCATCAGCGCCAGCCTGGCGCTGGTGCGCGACCGGCTGCCGCACGACACCGGCAACGTCTTCGCCGACGCCCCGCGCCGCATCGCCGACATCCTGCTGCCGCGCGATTCAGACGTGATCTCGGCGGTGGTGCCGAGCGGCACCACGGTGGCCGGCATGCTCGGCAAGCACCTGCTGCCGGAATCGGAACTCTCGGCGCTGGTCCAGGCGGTGACGTCGAGCTTCGACGTGCGCCGGCTGCGCGCCGGCAACATCTACCGCATCGACCGGCTGTTCGACGGCCGCATCCGCTCGTTCGAGTACGAGATCGACCCGACCAGGGCGCTGCGCGCCAGCCGCCGCGACGGCGACATCGGTCTGTTCACCGCCGAGGTGGTCGAGCTGCCGCGCACCACCACCCGCGCGGTGGTCGAGGGCCGGATCGACCGCGACGCCTCGTCGCTGAGCGAGGCGCTCGACAACGCCGGCGAACGCATCGATCTGGCGCTGGCGCTGGCCGAGATCTTCGGCGGCGAGATCGACTTCAACAGCGACCTGCAGCCCGGCGACGCGTTCCGCCTGGTGGTGGAGAAGTCGGTGCGCGACGACGGGCAGTTCGTCGGCTACGGCCCGGTGCAGGCCGCCGAGTTCGTCAACAACGGCCGCACGCTCCAGGCGATGCGCTTCACGCTCGACGACGGCAAGGCGTCGTACTTCGACGCCGCGGGCCGCTCGCTGCGCCGCTTCTTCCTGAAATCGCCGCTCAAGTTCGAGCCGCGCATCACCTCGCGCTTCTCGCGTTCGCGCCTGCACCCGGTGCTGAAGTACGCCCGCGCCCACAACGGCGTCGACTACGGCGCGCCGTCGGGCGCGCCGGTCATCAGCGTGTCGGCCGGGGTGGTCAGCTTCGCTGGCTGGACCAATGGCGGCGGCCGCACCGTGCGCATCAGGCACACGAGCGGCTACGAGAGCGAGTATCTGCATCTCTCGGCGATCGCCGATGGCATCCGTCCAGGTGCCCGGGTCGGCCAGGGAGAGTCGTTGGGCAACGTCGGCAGCTCGGGCCTGGCCACCGGTCCGCACCTGCACTACGGCCTGCGCCGCGACGGCCGCTACGTGAATCCGATCACCGAGCACCAGAACCTGCCGCCCGGCGAGCCGGTGCCGGCCGCGATGCAGACCACCTTCGCCGCCGAGCGCGACACCCTGTTCGCGCAGTTCCGTCAGGCGCAGCGCGTCCTCCACGCCTTCGAGGACTAGACCCCGCCCCGATGAGCGCCCCGTCCCGGGCGCAGGGAGGACGGACGTGAACGGGCATCAGGCGACGCGGGTGACGGCGTTTCGGGCGCTCCACGGCTCCGGTTGCTTCGTGATGCCCAATCCCTGGGACGCCGGCAGCGCCCGGGTCCTCGCCCAGCTCGGCTTCCCGGCGCTCGCCACGACCAGCGCCGGCATGGCCTGGGGGATGGGCCGGCGCGACAACGACGTCACGCTGGAAGACGTCCTCGAACACCTGGCGGCGATCGCCACCGCGGTCGAACTACCGGTGAACGCCGACTTCGAGGCCGGGTTCGCCGTGGCGCCCGAAGGCGTGGCCGCCAACGTCGCCATGGCAGTCGCCACCGGCGTGGCCGGGCTGTCGATCGAGGATTCCACCGGCGACGCCGCCGCGCCGCTGTTTGCCTTCGACCTCGCGGTCGAGCGGGTGCGGGCCGCGCGCCAGGCGATCGATGCCAGCGGCACGGGGGTGCTGCTGACCGGACGCTCCGAGGGCTTCATCGTCGGCCGGCCCGACCTGGCCGAGACCGTGCGCCGGCTCGTCGCCTATGCCGAGGCTGGCGCCGAGTGCCTCTACGCGCCGGGCATCCGCACCCCCGAGGAGATCGCCACGGTGGTGCGCGCCGTGGCGCCGCACCCGGTGAACGTGCTGGCGCACACCGATTTCGCCACCGTCGCCGAGCTGGCGGCGCTCGGCGTCCGCCGCATCAGCGTCGGCGGCGCGCTGGCCCGCGCCGCGTGGGGCGGGTTCATGCGTGCGGCCCGGGAGATTGCCGAGACCGGGACGTTCACCGGACTGACGACGGGCACGCCATCGGCCGAGCTGAATCGACGGCTCGGCGGGTCGTGACTGCGGCCCCGCGCGGCCGCCGCTGACCGGGTGTAGGATGCCGGGTCATGGCGGACGCCGTCCGCCCCTTCGCGGGAGACACTCATGCCCAAGTTCGTCATCGAACGCGAGATCCCCGGGGCCGGTGCCCTCTCGTCCGACCAGCTGCACGCCATCTCGCAGACGTCATGCGGCGTGCTGAACGGCATGGGCCCGCAGATCCAGTGGATCCACAGCTACGTAACCGCCGACAAGATCTACTGCATCTACCAGGCGCCCGACGAGGCGATGGTGCGCGAGCACGCGCGGCAGGGCGGCTTCCCGGCCAACAGCGTCGCCCGGGTGCACGCGATCATCGATCCGGCGACGGCGGAGTAGCGGCGGCGCCGCGTCGCGGGCGCGGGGCCGGCGGGTGCATCTGGCCGGCGCATGCGTTGCAGATCGCGACGCCGGCGGTAGGATGCACGGCATGACCCGCGTCCTTGCCGTCCTCGCCGTGCTGATCCTGTCTGCGGCGTCGGTCGCCGCCGACACCCACCGCTTCGTGCCGGAGCGGTTCTACAACACGTTCTCGTTCGCGCATCCGCCGGCCTTGCGGATCAAGGCGGGCGACCGTGTGGTGACGTCCACGCTCGACGCCAGCGGCATGGACGCGGCTGGCCAGCAGCGCGCGCCGGGTCCGAATCCGCAGACCGGGCCGTTTTTCGTGGACGGCGCCGAGCCGGGGGATGTGCTGGTCGTGACGATCGTCAGGATCGACACCAACCGCGCGACCGGCTATTCGAGCAGCCTGCTGGCGCCGTACGCCACCGACCCGGCGGCGATCGCCAGCCGGCAGGACCGGGAGCCGCGGCGGGTCAACTGGCGCATCGACAAGGCCGCCGGCACCGCCACGCTCGCGGACGCCGACATCCGCCCGGCGATCACGCTGCCGCTACGGCCGATGCTCGGCTGCGTCGGCGTCGCGCCGGCGCGCAAGGAAGCGTGGAGCACGGCGACACCGGGCGCCTACGGCGGCAACATGGACTACGCCGGCCTGGTCGCCGGCGTGAAGGTGGTGCTGCCGGTGAACGAGCCGGGCGCGCTGCTGTTCATCGGCGACGGCCACGCCCGGCAGGGCGAGGGCGAGGTCGTCGGCACCGGCATCGAGACCTCGATGGACGTCGAGTTCACGGTCGATCTGGTGAAGAAGACGGCCGCGGCGTGGCCACGCATCGAGAGCGACACGCACCTCATGACGCTCGGCAGCGCCCGGCCGCTGCTGCAGGCGCTGCAGCACGCCAACAGCGAGATGCAGCGCTGGCTGATGACCGACCACGGCATGTCCGAACGCGGCGCGCAGATCTTCATGGGCCAGGCGCTGGAGATCGACGTCGCCAACGTCGTCGACCCCAACTTCACCGTCGTGGCCAAGGTGAGGAAGGACCTGCTGCCGAAGCGCTGATCCGCTTCACCGCCGGGCCGACACTATCCCTGGTGGAGGGGTCTGGCACCGACGGCGCGGATCTTGTGCCAACCGATGCTGGATCTTCATTCTTCGCAGATACTGCCACCACGATGTCGGACGACTTCGATCGCGCCGTCGACGAGCTGAACGCGCTCGGCGACGCCCCGCCGCGGCAACCGGCGACATCCGCCGCGTCGCCGCGACTCGAGCACTGGCTCACCGAGGTACGCCGGCTCGGCGCCACCGACCTGCTGCTGGTGGCCGGTGCCCCGCCCAGCGCGCGTATCGACGGCCGGATGACGCCGCTCGACGGCGAGGCGACGCTCGACGGCGACGACGTCGTGCAGGCGGTGCTCGGCGCCCTGCCGCCGCACGCGGTGCGCGCGTTCACCGGCGGCGCCGCCGTCGACGCCCGGCTGCGCACCGGTGTCGGCCGCTTCCGCATCAACCTGCATCGCGAGCGCGGCCGCGCCGCCGCCGCCATCCGCGTCCTGCCGAGCCAGCCGCCGCGACTCTCCGGACTCAACCTGCCGGCCGGCGTGGAGGCGCTGTCGCGCATCCCGCGCGGCCTGGTGCTGGTCGGCGGCGCCACCGGCATGGGCAAGACCACCACGCTCGCCGCCTTCGTCGACGAGATCAACCGCCGCGACCGCAAGCACATCGTCACCATCGAGGATCCGATCGAGTACGAGCATCGCCACCAGGCGTCGATCGTCGAACAGGTCGAGATCGGCATCGACGCCCCCGATTTCCCGACGGCGTTGCGGGCCGCGGTGCGCCAGGCGCCGGACGTCATCGTCGTCGGCGAGATGCGCGATCCCGAGACGATGCAGATCGCGCTGGCCGCCGCCGAAACCGGCCACGTCGTCTATTCGAGCGTGCACACGACCGACGCCGCGTCGACCATCGGCCGGATCGCCGACGCCTTCCCGGGGGATCGCCAGGCCACCGTCCGCCAGGATCTGGCGATGGCGCTGGCCGCGGTCTACGTGCAGACGCTGCTGCCGCGCCCCGGCGGCGGGCTGGTGCCGGCGGGCGAGCTGCTGCTCATGAGCTACGGCGCCCGCCAGCACGTGCGCAAGAACGCGCTGCAGCACCTGCACCAGGAGATCACGCTCACCCGCAAGGCCGGATCGTTTACGCTCGAGGACTCGCTGAACCGGCTGGTGCGCGACGGTCTCGTCGACCGTGCCGACGCCGTGACCCGCGCCGTGCACCCTGACGAGATCCTCTGACAGATGTCTCCGGAACTGTCACGGGAGACATCTCAAACAGTGGCGATCTCTGCGAAGGTCGCAGGTTCAATCAGGGCGTCAGGTCGGGCCGGTACTCGCCGACGAACTCCATGATCGCCGACGCCTCGACCATGTCTTTGGCGCGGAAGCGAATCGAGTGCGCGCTGGTGCGCTCGAACAGCGGCAGGTAGGCGAGAACCTCGGCCGGCATGTAGTTCTTGAAGCTCACCTCCACGACGATCTGCCCCTGCGGCTTGTAGGGCCGGAAGCTCGCCCGCCGGCCCAGCGCCGCCTTCACCTTGGCGGCGATGTCGGCCTGCGCCGCCGCCGGCGTCACGGTGATCGCGGCGTGGAAGCCGAGCGCCTTCTTGGTTTCGGCGCCTTCGAGATCGCCGACCACCTTCCGCACCTCGGCGATTGCCGCGTCGTCGCCGGAGATCATCACGATCGGCACGTTGAAGTGGCCGGCGATCGCGGCGTTCCACGACCCCTCGGTCATCTCGACGCCGTTCAGTGCCACGCGCGTGAGCGTCGCGCTCGAGAACGTATGAGCGCGGACCCCGGCGAGGCTGTTGGTCGAGGCGTGATAGCCGATGAAGATCGCCGCGTCGAACGACGCGTCGACGCCGCCCATCATCGACAGCGGCCGCGGCCACGACCGCACGATCCGGACGTCGTTCGGGAACTGCTCGATGAGCAGGTTCTCGCCGTTGCCGTGGGCGTCGGCGACGACGATCTCGGTGGCGCCGGCCTCCTTCGCGGCGGTGACCGCCGCCATCGCCTCGCGGGTCATGAACTCGCGGAATCGCCCGTACTCGAATCCCGCCGGGCTGATCTGGTCGCCGGTGACGACTCCGGCGATGCCTTCCATGTCGACCGAGATATGCACCTTCAGGCCGCGCGGCTGGGAGCGCACGGGCTGGGTGGCGACGCAGGTCGCGGCGAGGACGAGCAGTAGAACTCGGCGCATGGTGTGGATGCTCCTGATGAATCGCCGCCGCGGCGCGGCGCCGCGTCCACTATACCGGCGCCGGGAATCGAGTAGCATCGCCTTCCAGGAGCGACGCGATGACTCGACGTGTGGCGGTGTGGATGCTGTCGGCGGGCGTCGGCCTGACCGGATGCGGTGGACCAGCGAGCGCGCCATCGCCGGCCGCGAACCCGGCGCCGTTCTCGATCGTCGAGACCGACATCGCCACGCTGCAGCAGGCGCTGCAGTCCGGACGGGTCACCTCCCGCCAGATCACCGAGCGCTACCTCGAACGCATCGCGACCTACGAGGATCGGCTGAACGCGATCATCACGGTGAATCCCCAGGCGCTGGACGAAGCCGATGCGATGGATCGCGAGCGCGCCGCCGGCCGGGTGCGTGGGCCGCTGCACGGCATCCCGATCGCGCTCAAGGACAACATCCACACCACCGACATCCGCACCACCGGCGGGGCGCTGGCCTTCCGCGACCTCATCCCGCCCTACGACGCGACGCTGACGAAGAACCTGCGCGACGGCGGCGCCGTCATCATCGCCAAGACGGTGCTGACCGAGCTGGCGCACTGGACCGCCGGCGCGCCGACGCCAATGGTGGCCAACTACACCGGCGTGGCCGGCTTCGCCTACAACCCCTACGACCCGCGCATGGATCCGCGTCCCGAGACCTTCGACGGACGTCCGGTGCTGCAGACGGGTGGTTCGAGCTCGGGCGCGGGCACGGCGGCGAGCTTCTGGGCGGCGAGCGTCGGCTCGGACACCGGCGGCTCGATCATCAGCCCGTCGAACGCCAACATGCTGGCCGGCATCCGGCCGACGATTGGCCGCATCAGCCGCTACGGCGTCATCCCGATCACCGCCGATCACGACACCGCCGGGCCGATGGCCCGCACGGTGCAGGACGCCGCGATCCTGATGGGCGTCCTCGAGAGTGCCGCGCCGGATTCGAACGACGCCGCGACGTCGGCCTGCACGCCGCCGGCGAATCGCGACTACACGCCGTTCCTCAGGGCCGATGGCCTGAAAGGCAAGCGCATCGGCGTGCCGCGGGCGTTCTTCTACGACGCGGTGACGCCGCCGGGCGAGAAGACGTCCCAGGGCGGGTTGACCACCGAGCAGGCCGCGGTGATGGCGGAGGCCATCGCGCTGTTGAAGGCCCAGGGGGCCGAGGTCGTCGATCCAGTGGAGGTGCCGAGCATCTCGGCCACCAACGCGGCCGACAACTTCCTGCTCTTCACCTACTGCCAGGGCGCCGAGCACAAACGGGGCGGCGATGCCACGTGCACGGTGAACTTCAAGTACGGCATGAAGCGCGACTTCAATGCGTGGCTGAAGAGCCTCGGCGACAAAGCGCCGGTGAAGACCCTGACCGAGCTGCGCGCGTGGAATCTGGCGCACGCGAAGGCCGATGCGATGCGTTTCGGGCAGTCGCGGCTCGACATCTCCGACGAGATGGATCTGGAGAAGGACAAGGCCCGCAACGACCAGGATGTCGCCAAGGACGCGCGCCTGAGCCGCACGCAGGGCATCGACGCCGTGCTGGCCGCCCACACGCTCGACGCCATCCTGACCCCCGCCGGAAGCGGCGCGAACCTGGCCTCGCGGGCCGGCTATCCCATCATCGCGGTGCCCTTCGGCCTGGTGCCCAACGCGCCGACGCCGGCGCTGCCTGCGGGCTTCAATGCCAGGCCGGCGCCGTTCGGCGTGACCTTCACCGGCGCCGCGTGCAGCGAGCCGACGCTCATCACGATTGCCTACGCCTTCGAACAGGCCGGCAAGAAGCGGGTGCCGCCGCCCGACATGCCGTGACGGGATGGCCGTGACGGCACCGCGTCGACGCGTCGTGACGATCGCCTTGGCGGGCTTCGCGGTCGCCGGCGCGCTGTCGGCCGCCGTCGCCGTCGTCGCGCAACCCGCGGCAACGCCGCCACAGATGCCGCCCCAGCAGCCGGCCGATGCGGCCGAGACCGCACTGCGGTTGCTGGTGAACGCGGCGCCGAGCGTGGCCCAGCAGCCCGCGCCGCTGGTGGTCACGTCGCCACGGCCAGGATGGACGTTGGGCATGGTGTCGTGGGTGGCGGCCGCACCCGACGGCACCGTCTACCTGCTCCAGCGCGGCGACCAGGCCGATCCGATCGTCGCGGTCGGACCCGACGGCACGGTCCGGCGCTCGTGGGGCCGCGGCCTGTTCGTGATGCCGCACGCCATCCGCGTCGACCCGCACGGCGACGTCTGGACGACCGACGCCGCCAGCTCGCACGTCCGCAAGTTCACGCCCGACGGACGCCAGCTGCTCGACATCGCCGTCGGCGGGCAGCCAACGTCGTGCCGCAACAACTTCTGCGGCACCACCGACGTGGCGTTCGCCGCCAACGGCCACGTGTTCATCGCCGACGGCTATGCCAACGCCCGCGTGCTCGAGTACACCGGCGACGGCCGGAAGGTGCGCGAATGGGGCAGTGCCGGCACCGGCCCGGGGCAGTTCAACCTGCCGCACTCGATTCAGATCGACAGCGCCGGCGTGGTCTACGTCGCCGATCGCGAGAACGGCCGGGTGCAGCGCTTCGATCAGTCGGGCCGCTTCCTCGGTGAGTGGACCGGCTTCGGCAAGACCTTCGGCTTGAAGGCCGACGGCGCGGCGATGTGGCTGGCGACGCAGCCGCGTCAGCAGCCCAATCTGTCGCCGGGATGGCTGCTGAAGGTGGACGGCGCGTCTGGACGGCTGGTTGGATGGGCCCCGTCGGCTGGCAACCATGGCATGGACGTGATGGCTGACGGCACGCTGCTGCTCGGCCCGGGGCCAGGACTCGTGGCGCAGCGCTACCGGCCTCGATGACGCCGCTCGCATGGCTCGGCGTCGTGGCATTGACGGCGATGTGGCCGTGGCAGGCGGGCCGCGCTCAGACGGCCGCCGGGTCGGTCCGCGCGTTCGACTGCGTCTCGGTGTTCACATCGACGGTCAGTGAAGGCGATCTTCGTCGGCAGTTCGGTGACGCCAACGTCGTCGCCGGTCTCGTGGAGATCGGCGAAGGGCAGACCGAAGATGGCACGACGCTCTTTCCGCACTCGCCCGAAGACCGCGTGACGCTCCTTTGGGCCGACATCGCCGGTCGGCGGCTGCCGCGCTGGGTCAGTGTCCGCGACGCTGCCAGCCGCTGGCGCACGCCCGAGGGCATCGGGATCGGCACGGCGCTCAGGTCCATTGAACGGCTGAATCGGCGGCCATTCAGATTGCTCGGGTTTCATTGGGACTACGGTGGCACGGTGATGTCGTGGAGCGGGGGCCGTCTCGAACCGCCGGGTAACCACCCGTGCTGGCCGAGGTTCCGGCTGTCGCCGGCCGGGCGCTCGCCGCGAACCGCCGAGGTCTCTGGCGATCGCGAGTTCTCCTCAGGCCATCCGGCGATGCAGTCGCTGAATCCTCGCGTCTACGAGATCTTCCTGACCTATCGGGACCGGCCGTAGTGGCGCCACGCGTCCAATGACGTCGCGGCCACCACAACGACGATGCTCTCGAAACCGGCGCCGCGGGGTTCGTGACGGCGTACCCCGGACTCTGGCAACAGGAATCGTGACGGCGTCGTCCTCGGCCCGGCGCGGTGGGCGCGATTCTGCTACTGTCAGCGCGTGTCGTATCCCGTGTCGGTGTCGGTCGAGCCGGCGATCGCCAGTCGCAACCGGTTGACCGCCGCGTTTCGGGTGTTCCTCGCTATTCCCCACGTGATTCTCGTCGGCGGCGTCGGCATCGGTTTCGCCACCCAGCAGAGCGACGGCCAGACGTGGGTGGTGGGCGAGAGCGGCCTGTTCGGAGCCGTGGCGATTGCGCTGGCGATCGTCAGCTGGTTCACGCTCCTCTTTGCCGGCACGCATTTCGAAGGGGTGCGCGGGCTGACGGCGCTGTATCTGCGCTGGCGGGTGCGCGCGCTCGCGTATCTGATGCTGCTCGAGGACGCGTATCCGCCGTTCGGCGACGACCGCTATCCCGCCGCGCTCGGGATCGTCGATCCGACGGCGGCCCGGAATCGCCTGACCGTGTTCTTTCGGCCGCTGATGGTCATCCCGCACTACTGCGTGCTGTTCTTCCTGTTCCTGGCGTGGAGCGTCACGACCATCATCGCGTGGTTCACGATTCTGCTCACCGGGGCGTATCCGGCGTCGTTCTACGACTTCGGCGTCGGCGTGCTGCGGTGGCGGCTGCGCGTCGAGGCCTACACGCTGCTGATGGTGGACGAGTATCCGCCGTTCTCGCTCCGCTGACGGTCAGCGGCCGAGCCGCACGACCTGCGCCCGGGTGGTAGCGAGCACGAGGACGTCGCCGTCGCGGGTGAGGCGTCCCCGCACCTCCACGGTCTGCCCGGCCCGATCGGCGAGCTGACGCCCGATCGGCGCCCCGGTCGCGTCCACCAGCAGCATCAGCGCCTCTTCGGCAGCCGCGCCGCGGACCAGCAGCATCGGCGGAATGCCGCCGCGCAAGCAGACGCGCGCGCAGTCGCGATGCACGGTGCCCTCGCCCGGGTTCATCACGCCGAGGAAGCACTTGCTGTCGACGATCTCGCCGCGGACAGTGACGTCGCGGCCGCCATGAACCTGACGTACTGCCGTTTCTGCGTCGTCTGGCACACGATCGGTGCCATCGGTGCCAGGCCCCGATGGCACGGGTTTCGTGCCATGTTCATGATCCGGCCGCGCCGAGCCAGGCACCACCTCCAACATGACGTGCGTGCCGCGCGCGATGCGCGTGCCGGTCAGCGCCACGTGCCGCTCGGCGATGCCGCCGAGCGCCGACTCGGCGCCTGACTTGCCGGGCCCAACCAGCCAGGTCGTGCGGCCCTCGGTCAGCAGGCGCGGGTAAGGATCCCGGCGCAGCTCGCCAGCGGCGGCCGCAGGGTGACCGAACGCGAACGTCGACGGGGCCAGTCGGTGGTGGGCGGCGAGCGCGCCCACCGCGGCCAGCGCCGACAGCGAGACCACCGCGATGACGACGCGGCCCACGTGCCTGGCGATGTGCGGTGGCGTATCCGGCTCGTAGCCGATGTAGAACTCGTCCCCGCCGATCGGGTCGGGCGGCGTCATGCGATCCTCGCGTCGGCGGCGATGCGCGCCGGCTCGACATAGGTGCCGGGCGGATTGGGACGCGGATCGACCAGCACCCGGCCGCCCTCGATGCGCACGCGGAACGTGGGGATCTTCTCGGTGAACGGCGCCGGCGATGCCCCGGTCTCGGGCGCGTACTCGTAGCCGTGCCACGGACAGACGATGCAGCCGTTCACGATCTTGCCCTCGCCGAGCGGGCCGTTCTGGTGCTGGCACACGCTCGACACCGCCGATAGCCGATCGCCATTGCGGAACACGGCCACGCGTTCCCCCGATAGACACGCCGTGATGGCCCGGGTGTCCGGGATGTCATCGACGGCGCACACGTCGACCCACGGCCCCGGCGGCGTCCTCTCGATGTCGCGCTGTCGCTCGCGTCGCGCGGCGAGCGCGTGCACCCCGACGATCCAGCACGCGCCGGCGCCGACGCCCAGAAGCAGCCCCGGATGCCGCTCCGACTGCAACGCGCCAAAGGCCACGTGCGCCACGATCAGCGCATAGGCGAGATACACGGCCATGTGCAGCGCCTTCCACACCGGCGCCGTCAGCGTATGCAGCCAGAAGTCGTGGCTGGTCGCCGCCATCAGCACCAGGATGGCCAGCGCGGCGGCGCCGAACAGCTCGAACGGCACGTCCCCGGCCGACGTCCACCCGCCGCTCGACAGCACGCTCACGAACGGATTGACCACGCCACCGGCGTGGAACTGAATCAGCGCGAACACGCCGTGCGCGACCGCCAGCAGACACATCGTCACCCCGAGGTGCCGGCGGTTGTAGAGCAGCGGCAGCAGCCGCCGATCGAGTCGGCACAGCGGGCCGATCGACAGCACGACGTGCAGGAGCACGAGGGCGGTGACCGCCAGGCCGCGGATCGCCAGCGTTTCGATCGTCGCGTGCGGCTGGACGAATACGCCGCCGCCGATCAGCAGTACAAGGAGCCCCATGACGGCGCCGCCGAGGACGAGGTCGTAGCGACGCTTCTGCGGGTTCCAGCCGACCGCGCGATAGGCCACGCTCATCGGCCGTCTCCGAGTGGCCACGGCTGCTGCACCGGCGTCGCCTCCCGCCCGGTCGTGGCCAGGACCAGAATCGCCGGCAGCAGCAGCGCCAGCAGCAGCATCACGTGCCGGTGAGTGCGTCGCAGCGGGCGAATCATGCCCCCTCCGCCCGGAGCCGCGAGCGTCGGCGGTGCGCGTGCGATTCGATCGGTGGATGGATCGATCCCACCGCCCAGCGCCTGGCCAGCAGCGGCCAGAGCAGCATCACGCCCGGCACGATCAGCACGCGGAACCCCCAGGTGCCGTGTTGCGCCCCCGGATCGATCCGCTGCACGCCGGTGGTGACGAACACCACGGCGAACGCCGCGCCGGCGCCGAGGTAGGTGCCGGTGATCCAGACCACAATGTGTGCCAGGGCCTCGCTCACGGGCCTTCGATGCCGCCATCTCTGCCCGAGTTTCCACCGGCGCCGCGCGAAACGCCGCGCGCGTCACTTCATCAGAGCCACCATGACCCTTACCGACAAAGTCGTGCTCATCACCGGCGGCCGCCGCATCGGCCTGGCCGTCGCTCACGAGCTGGCGGCGCGCGGCGCCGACATCGCGCTGGCCTATCGCGGATCCAAAGGCGAGGCCGAGCAGGGCGTCGCCGACGCCGTCGCGCAGGGCCGGCGCGGCGTGGCCATTCAGGCCGATGTCTCGAAGGCGGCCGACTGCGAGGCGCTGGTGTCCGGTACGGTGACGGCCCTGGGCCGCATCGACGTCGTGATCAACATGGCGTCGGTCTACGGTCCGGAGCCACTCGACACGCTCACCGAGGCGGCCTGGGATCGCAACCTCGCCATCAATCTCAAGTCGGCGTTCCTGTGCGGGCAGGCGGCGTCGCGCCAGATGCGCGCGCGCGGCGAGGGCGGCCGCATCGTCAACTTCGCCGACTGGCTGGCCCGCAGCGGCCGGCCGCACTATCCCGACTTCGTCGCCTACTACGTCGCCAAAGCCGGCGTCATCGCGCTCACCGAGGCGCTGGCGCTCGAGCTGGCACCTGCGAACATCCTCGTGAATGCGATTGCGCCGGGGCCGATCCTCGCGCCTCCCGACATGAGCGACGACGAGAAGGCCGAGGTCGCCGCGGCGACACCGCTCGGCCGGTGGGGCGGGGAACAGGAGATCGTCAAGGCCGTCCTGGCCCTGATCGAGACGGACTTCATCACCGGCGAGACCATCCGCGTGGATGGCGGCCGTCATCTGAGGTGACATCGTGAGACTGCAAGGGAAAGTGGCGCTCGTGACCGGCAGCGCCCAGGGCATCGGCCGGGCGATCGTGGAGCGGTTCGCCCGTGAGGGCGCCGACGTGGTCGTGAACTATCGCAGCGGCCCGGCGATGGCCGACGAGGTCGTGCAGGCGGCGCGCGCGGTCGGTGTCCGCGCCGTGGCGATCCAGGCCGACGTGGCGCAGGTCGGCGACGTCCGCCGGCTCGTCGAGCAGGCCGCGGCCGAGATGGGCCGGCTCGACATCCTGGTGAACAACGCCGGCGTCGAGACGCATGCGCCGTTCTGGGACGTCGCCGAGGCGGACTACGACAAGGTGCTCGGCGTGAACCTCAAGGGGCCGTTCTTCGCCACCCAGGCGATGGTTCGGCATCTGCGCGCCACTGGGCGTCCGGGCCGCATCGTGAACATCAGCTCGGTGCACGAGGAGCTGCCGTTTCCGAATTTCGCCGCCTACTGCGCGTCGAAGGGCGGCTTGAAGATGCTGACCCGCAATCTGGCGGTGGAGTTGGGCCCGCTTGGCATCACCATCAACTCGGTCGCGCCCGGGGCGATTGCGACGCCAATCAACACGGCCCTGCTGAACGACCCGGTGAAGCTCAAGTCGCTCACCGAGCAGATCCCGCTGGCGCGGCTCGGCACCACCGACGACGTCACCGGCGTGGCGGTGTTCCTGGCGTCGGACGAGGCGGCCTACGTCACCGGATCGACCTACGTCGTCGACGGCGGCCTGACCTGGTTCTACCAGGAACAGTAAACTTCTGCGATCGTCGTGGCAGTTTCTGCGAAAAGTAATGCGGGATCTGCCACCCGGCGCAATCGGCGTGCCGTAGGGGTCAGACCCCACCGCTAGGGATTGCGGCGGGCGTAGCGCTGCTGCACCAGGGTCATCAGCGCCTGCCGGGCGCGATGCAGCCGAATCTTCACCGCGTTGGGCGTGAGGCCCATCGCAAGCGCCACCTCGTCGTTCGAGAGTTCCTCGACATCCCGCAGCACGTAGACCTGCCGGTAGCCCTCCGGCAGGTCGCCCACGCACGAGCGGAGCAGCGCCAACAACTGCGCCTTCTCCACCTGCTCGTCCGGGTACGGGTCGCCCTCGGCCTTGAGCAGCCGATGCCCGTCCGCCTGGTAGTCGGGCAGCAGGTCCTCGATCGACGCCTCGGGCTTGCGCCGGCGCGAGCGCATCCGCATCAGCGCCGCGTTCACGACGATGCGATGCAGCCAGGTGCCGATCTGGGCGCCGCCCTCGAACCGGCCGACGGCCTTGAACGCCGACAGCATCGCCTCCTGGACCGCGTCGCGGGCGTCCTCGTCGTTGCCCAGCAGTCGCCGGGCCGTCGACAGCATCCGGCCGCCGTAGCGCCGGAACACCTGCTCGTAGGCATCGTCGTCGCCGCGGCGCAGGCCGCCCAGCACCTGCTGCTCGTCCCACCCGCGATCGGTCTCGGCCAGCGTCGTGTCGTAGGTCATCGGGCTCTCCTCGGTCGCGGGTTCGACGCCGCCGCCTACCGCCGCCGATACGCCAAACGCGACACGCGGAGCGCACATGTCGCTCAGCCCGACCTCATTCGTGAACTCGTGCCCGGTGAAGCAGTTACGGGCATGTCTCATCGGCCCGCGAAACCCCGGCCGGGGCCGCGGCATCCGACCCGGCACCATGGCTCAGGACGGCTGCGCCCCCAGGGGCTATCGCTTCGGGGTCTTCGAGGTGGAATGTCCGGCGGCCGCGCTCACCAAAGACGGCGCCCAGGTGCGCCTGCGCGGCAAGCCGTTCGACATCCTGCTCTACCTGCTGGAGCGCCCGGGGGACCTGGTGACCCGCGACGAGCTGCGCCATCACCTGTGGACCGCCGACACCTTCGTCGACTTCGACCACGGCCTGAACGCGGCCATGAACCGGCTGCGCGACGCCCTGGGCGACACCGCCGACAACCCGCGCTTCATCCAGACGATTCCCCGCCGCGGCTACCGGTTCATCGCCCCGGTCCAGCGCCTGATGCCGACCCCGCCGATCGACGTTCCGGTCGCGTCCGTCCCGTCGCTCGTGTCCGCCCCGATCGTCCCGCCCGCCCCGCGCTCCCGTTCCGCGACGTGGACGTGGCTGGCCGCGGCCGCCACTGTGGCCGTGGCCGTGGTGGCGGGACTGGTCCTCACCGGCACGACCAGCGGCTGGCGTGGCGCCTCGCGTCCTGACCGGGCGATGATCGCGGTGCTGCCGTTCGAGAACCTGAGCGGCTCGCCGGATCAGAGCTACTTCAGCGACGGCTTCACCGACGAACTCATCGGCCAGCTCGGCGCCCTCAACCCCGACGCGCTCGGCGTGATCGCGCGCACCACGGTGGCCCGCTACCGTGACGGCCGCCAGAGCGTGGACGAGATTGGCCGCGCCCTCAACGTCCAGTACGTGCTCGAAGGCAGTATCCGCCGCGCCGGCGACCACGTGCGCATCACCGCGCAGCTCATCGACGTGATGAGCCAGACCCAGCTGTGGGCCGAAAGCTACGACCACGACGTCCGCGACGTGCTGCTCACCCAGCGCGACGTCGCCATGCGCGTCGCCGATTCACTCACCATGTCGGTGCTGCGGGTAGTGCCGGTGCGGCACATGCCGTCGGCCGACGCCTACGACGCAACGCTGCGTGGCCGGGCGCTGCGCAACACCGCCACCGAGGCCTCGCTGACGCGGGCCCGCGAGTACTTCGAGCAGGCGGTGACGCTCGACCCCACCTACGCGCCGGCCCACGCCGGGCTGGCCGACGTCTACGTGGTGCTGGCCGGCCCCGGCTGGGAGTTCGACCGGCCCCGCGTCCTGGTGGCCAAGGCGCTCGCATCGGCCCGCCGCGCCATCGAGCTCGATCCCAGGCTGCCCGACGGCTATGCCGTCCGCGGCATGTGCCGTCTCTGGCAGGGCGACGTGGCAGGCGCCGAAGACGACATCCGCCACGCCATCGCGCTCAACCCCAGCGACGCGCTGGCCCATCGGTATCTGTCGACGGTGCTGGTCGCCACTGGTCGCGCCGAGGACGCTGTGGCGTCGGCCCGCCGCGCCCTGCAGCTCGACCCTCTGTCTCCGGCGTCGGGCACCACGGTGGGCTACCGTCTCTACTACGCCGGACAGTACGACGAGGCGCTGCGCGAGTTCGACCGCGCCCTCGAAGGCGCACCGGACTACGCCTCGGCGTGGATCGGCAAGGCGCAGACGTACCGCGCGCTCGGCCAGGCCGACCAGGCCCGGGGTGCCGTCGCTGAAGCCGGGCCACGGGCCGGCGGACGCACCTACGTCAAGGCCTACACGGCCTATTCGAAGGCGCTCGACGGCGACGTGGCCGGGGCGCGCGCCTTGCTCGAGGAGCTGCAGGCCGTGGCGGCGACGCGATATGTCTCGCCGTTCGAGTTCGCGCTGATTGCCGCCGGGCTCGGCGACGGAGACGCCGTGGCCAGATATTTGAAGGCGATGAAGGAGGACGGATTGGGGTGGGCGGTGTTCGTGCCGATCGAACGCGAGCTGGCGCCCTACGTACGGGCCACCGCGACGGTGCCGGCGACTACGACTGCGGCAGCCGCCGCCGGCTCTCGAGGATCGCGCTGATCAGCTCCTCGGGCACGTCGGCCGGCACTTCGTTCTCTTCGCACTGCAGGAAGGCGGCCCGTCCGGCCGCCACCGTCGCCTTGTACTGCCGCAGATAGCGATCGCAGGCGGGACAGCGCGAGATGTGATGTTCGAACGGGGTGTGCACGTCGCCCGGCAGCTCCCCGTCGAGATACTCCATGATGAACTCGGCGAACTCGCGACAGGTCACGGCAGCGTCCCCTGCGCGCCGGTTCCCGGCGCGCGTCGAAGGCCCTGATCGATGAGGGCGCGGAGCGCCTGACGGGCGCGGTGGAGTCGGATCTTCACGGCGTTCTCGGTGATGCCCAGCGCGTCGGCCGCTTCCGGGGTGCTCATCTCTTCGATGTCACGGAGCAGCAGGACGGTACGGTAGTTCTCCGGTAATTTGTCGATTTGTGCACGGACGAAGGCCCGGGTCTCGGCCCGTTCCAGCACCACGTCGGCGCCGTCGCTCCATTCCACCGGTTCGAAGGTCTGATGGCCGTCGTCCTTGTAGCCCGGCAGCAGCGTGTCGATCGGCTCCTCGGGCCGGCGCTTGCGGCTGCGCAGCTTCATCAGCGCGGTGTTCACGACGATGCGATGCAGCCAGGTCGACAGCCGGGCCTGTCCTTCGAAGCGCGGCAGCGCCTTGAACGCCGAGATGAACGCCTCCTGCAGGGCGTCGCGGGCGTCTTCTTCGCTGCCGAGGATGCGGCGGGCCACGGTCAGCAGCCGGGTGGAGTTGGTGCGGACCAGCGCCTCGTAGGCGCCGTCGGATCCGGCGCGCAGCCCGGCGAGCAGGGTCGCTTCGGCCGCGGCTTCGGCAGCCGCGTCCGGGTCGAGCGCGGGATCCATCGAGCGCGCGAGTTTATCACGCGCGTTCCGCGGCGGCGGCGTCACGGCCGGCCCGGGCGCCGTCGCTGCCGGCCCGCTGCTGCAGCAGCTTGGCGACGAGCGCGGTCCAGCCGGTTTGATGGCTGGCGCCGACGCCGGCGCCGGTATCGCCGTGGAAGTACTCATGGAACGGCACCAGCTCGCGCCAGTGCGGATCGGTCTGGAACAACGCCTGATCGCCGAACACCGGGCGGCGGCCGTCGGGGCCCGCGACGAAGATCGCGGTGAGACGCCGCGAGATCTCGTCGGCCACCTGCCACAGCGTCAGCATCCGCCCCGAGCCGGTGGGACACTCCACCGTGAAGCCGTCGCCGAGGTAGTGATGGAACTTCTGCAGCGACTCGACCAGCAGGAAGTTCACCGGGAACCAGATCGGCCCGCGCCAGTTGGAGTTGCCGCCGAAGAGTCCGGTGGACGACTCGGCCGGTTCGTACGCGACGCGGTGCTCGTGGCCGTCGACGACCAGCGTGTACGGCTCGGCCAGATGGCGGCGCGATAGCGCCCGCACGCCGAACGGCGACAGGAACTCGGTTTCGTCGAGCATCACCTTCAGCACCTGGCGCAGCCGATCCGGATCGACCACCGAGAGCAGCCGGCGCTCGGCCCGGCCCGGACTGCGCATGCAGGCGACGTGGCGCGTGAGGTCGGGCCGGTGATCGACGAACCACTCGAGCCGCCGCTTGAAGCCGGGCAGCTTCTCGAGCATCTCGGGCTCGAGCGTCTCCACGGCGAACAGCGGGATCAATCCGACCATCGACCGTACCTTCAGCGGCAGCTTGCTGCCGTCGGGCCGGTGCAGCACGTCGTAGAAGAAGCCGTCCTCCTCGTCCCACAGGTCGACGCCGCTCTCGCCGTGGGTGCCCATGGCGTGGGCGATGTAGAGGAAGTGCTCCCAGAACTTGCTGGCCAGATCTTCGTAGGCCGGGTTCTCGTTGGCCAGCTCCAGCGCGATGGCCAGCATGTTCAGGCAGTACATCGCCATCCAGCTGGTGCCGTCGCTCTGTTCCAGGTGGCCGCCGGTCGGCAGCGCCGCGCTGCGATCGAACACGCCGATGTTGTCGAGGCCGAGGAAACCGCCCTGGAAGACGTTCTTGCCTTCGGCGTCCTTGCGGTTCACCCACCAGGTGAAGTTGAGCAGCAGCTTCTGGAAGACGCGCTCGAGGAACACCCGATCGCCGACGCCGGTGCGGCGCTTCTCGATCTTGTAGACCCGCCACGCCGCCCACGCGTGCACCGGCGGATTGACGTCGCCGAACGCCCACTCGTAGGCCGGCAGCTGGCCGTTGGGATGCATGTACCACTCGCGCAGCATCAGCACGAGCTGATCCTTGGCGAACTGCGGGTCGACCAGCGCCAGCGGCAGACAGTGAAACGCGAGGTCCCACGCCGCGTACCACGGGTACTCCCACTTGTCGGGCATCGAGATGACGTCGGCGTTGTAGAGGTGCGTCCACTCGTTGTTGCGGCCGGCCAGACGCGCGTCCGGCGGTGGCGGCTGCGTGAGGTCGCCCTGCAGCCAGTAGCGCACCACGTAGTGGTAGAACTGCTTGGACCACAGCACGCCGGCCAGGGCCTGGCGCATCACCTGCCGGGCGTCGGCGTCGAGCTCGGCCGGGATCACCTCGGCGTAGAACTCGTCGGCCTCACGGCGGCGGCGGGCGAACATCTGGTCGAAGGCCGGGCCGAACGGGCCGCCGGGCAGACGGTCGGCGTCTCGGTCGCTGAGCCGCAGCCGGACGACCGCGGTGCCGCCAGCGGGCACCCGCAACGCGTAGTCGGCCGCCGCCTTGGTGCCGACGCGGGCCGGATTCACCGCCGCGGTCCGGCCGTCGACGACGAAGTCGTTGATGCCGTCCTTGGCGTAGCCGGACGTCGGCGTGCCGAAGATCCGCGCGGTGTTGGTGTCGTTCTCGGTGAACAGCAACTGATCGGCACCTTCGCAGTAGAGCCAGCGCGCGCCGTAGCTCGGCTCGTCGAGGCGAATCGTGTCGAGTCCCTCGGCCGTGAGCCGCGGTTTGCCCGCTCCGTCGTGCCAGGCCCAGGTGTTGCGGAACCACACCGTGGGCAGCAGGCGCAGCGACGCGTCGTCCGGTCCGCGATTGGTCACCGACACGCGGATCAGCATGTCGTCGGTGTCGGCCTTGGCGTATTCGATCTCTACGTCGAAGTAGCGCGACTCGGCGAAGACGCCGGTGTCGACCAGCTCGAACTCCGGGGCGCTGCGGCCGCGGCGGGCGTTCTCCTCGACCAACGCGCGGTAGGGGTACGCGGCCTGCGGGTACTTGTAGAGCGCCCGCATGTAGGAATGGGTCGGCGTGCTGTCGAGGTAGAAGTAGTACTCCTTCACGTCCTCGCCGTGGTTGCCCTCGCTGCCGGTGAGCCCGAACAGCCGCTCCTTCAGGATGGGATCGCGGCCGTTCCAGAGCGCCAAGGCAAAGCAGATGCGCTGGTGCCGGTCGCTGATGCCGAGCAGGCCGTCCTCGTTCCACCGGTAGGCGCGTGACCGCGCGTGGTCGTGGGGGAGGTAGTCCCAGGCCGTGCCGTAGGCGCTGTAGTCCTCGCGCACCGTGCCCCAGGCGCGGTCGCTCACGTAGGGCCCCCAGCGCTTCCAGTGGCGGGTGCGGGCCGCGTCCTCCTCGAGCCGCAGATGTTCGGGCGTCATGCGGCCTCAGATGCCGGAGCGAGTCTGGCGTGTCGCGACACCCGGCACGGGCCAGGGACATCAGAGGCGGCAAGGAGCGTGAAGGTCATGCGTCGAGCACTACTGACATTGCTGATCGGACTCGTGCTGTCGGGCGGGACGGCCGCCCAGGGGCCGCCGGCAGCCCCGGTGAACGTGAACGCCGAAGGCGTGGCCTTGCACGGCCACGACGCCGTCGCCTATTTCACCCAGGGTAAGGCGGTGCCTGGCACGGCGCAGTTCGAGCATACGTGGAACGGCGCCCGCTGGCGCTTTGCGACGGCCGCCAATCGCGACCTGTTCGCGAAGCAGCCCGAGCAGTACGCGCCGCAGTTCGGCGGTTACTGCGCCTGGGCGGTGAGCCGCAACTACACCGCCGACATCGACCCCAACGCGTTTGCGGTGGTGGACGGCAAGCTCTACGTGAACTACTCGTCGTTCGTGCAGGCACGGTGGCGGCTCGACCGCGCCGGCAACATCCAGAAGGGCCACGTCAACTGGCCCGGACTGCTGGCCACGGCGACGGCCAGGCGGTCGACCGCGGCCGCCGCGTCGAGCGCCGCGGCGGCGAAGAAGGGCGGCCGGTGATGGCTGCCCTCGACTGGATCGTGCGCCTCGTCGCCGCGGTGATCCTGCTGCAGACGCTGTTCTTCAAGTTCACCGGCGCGCCCGAGTCGGTCTACATCTTCACCACGCTCGGCGCCGAGCCGTGGGGCCGCATCGGCAGCGGCGTCGCCGAGCTCATCGCCTCGGGTCTGCTGCTGTGGACCGGCACCGCCGGGCTCGGCGGCGTGCTCGCGATGGGGCTGATGGCCGGCGCGATCGGCAGCCATCTGACGCGGCTCGGCATCGAGGTGCAGGGCGACGGCGGGCTGCTCTTCGCCCTCGCCTGTGTGGTGTTCCTGTGCGGCGCCGCCACCGCGTGGCTGCACCGCGACGGCCTCAAGGTGATCTGACATGTGCACCGTCACCCTGCTGCCGATCGGCGATCACCTGCGGGTGATGGCCAACCGCGACGAACGGCACGACCGTCCGGTGGCGCATCCGCCGCTCATCTCGCGCGCCGGCGGCGCGCTGGCCCTGATGCCGGTCGATCCGCAGGGCGGCGGCACCTGGATCGCGGCGACCTCGGCCGGTCTGGTCTTCGCGCTGCTGAACGGCACCGGCGAGGTTCCGTCTGCCGCGCCGAGCCGCGGCCGCTTGATCCTGGAACTGCTCGACTGCATGGACCTGCGGCAGGTGCAGGCGCGCGCCCAGTCGCTGACCTGGCGCGGCTGGCCGCCACACCGGCTGCTGGCCTGCGACGGCCGCAGGACGCTCGAACTCCGCGTCCGTCCCGGCGGTCTCAGCGTCGACACCTACGAGATGCGCGGTCCGGTGGGCTTCACGTCGGTGCCGGTGGGCGACGTGGCGGCCGAACCGGCCCGGCGCGTCCTGTTCGACGAGCTCGTCGCCGGCGCCGCGGACCCGATGGATGGTCAGGACGCCTTTCATCGCCATCGCTGGCCGGATCGTCCGCACCTCAGCGTCCACCTGCGCCGTCACGACCTGGGGACGCAGAGCATCACGACCGTCGACGTGTCGCCGACGCGGGTGCGGATGCGCTACGAGTCGACGCGCGAGGTGATCGGCCAGCCGGCGTGGCTGTCGATCGAACGCCGCCATGTCTTGGCCGCCAAAGCGTGCCCCGAGGATCGCGCGACGGCGGCCGGCCTGGTCGCGATGGCGTCCTGATCGGGGGTGGGCGATGGCGCTGTGGATTCTGCTCGCGACGTTCGTGTCCGAAGACGCCGCGGCCCTGTGGGCCGGATGGCTGGTGCGCACGGGCGAACTGACCCCAGCCGTTGCGCTCGGCGCCTGCGGCCTCGGCATCTACCTGGGCGACGCCGGGTTGTGGCTGGCCGGGCGGGCGTTGGCGCGATCGGAGCGCTGTCATCGCTGGTGCGTGCGCCGTCTGCCGCGCGTGCTCGGGCGGGCGCTGGCACTCGCCGTCGACGAACCGGCGGCGCTCGTGGCGAGCCGGTTCCTGCCCGGCTCGCGCTTGCCGCTCTATCTCGCGGCCGGCGCCCTGGGCACGCAGCCGGCACGGTTTTTCGGCTGGACCGCGGTCGCCGTGGCGCTGTGGACGCCGCTCATCGTGCTCGGCACGTCCGAGCTGCTGGTCGGCGGCGTGATGGTGGTGGCGCTCGTCCGCGGCGCACGGACGGAGCGCGGGCAGCGGATCTGGCGCCGGGTGGCGGCGCGCCTCGGCCGCTGGACCCGGCCGGAGTTCTGGCCGGCGTGGCTCGTCTATGCGCCGCTCGGACCGTGGCTGCTGTGGCTGGCGGTCGCGTCACGGCGGCATCGGCAGCCTCGGCGCCGCCAACCCCGGTTTCGAGGACGGCGGCTTCGTCGGCGAATCGAAGTCCGCGATCCTCCAGGCGTTGCCGCCGGCGTGGACAGCGGCGTCGGCGCTCGTGATTTCCGGCGATCCGCTCGCGCGGCTCCGCGCGTTCGACGACGCGATGCGCGAGGGCGCGTGGACGTTCCCGGTGATCCTCAAGCCGGACGTCGGACAGAAGGGCGTCGGCGTGCGCCGCATCGAATCGCGCGCCGAGGCGGTGGCGTACCTCGCCGCTGAACCGGGGCCGGTGATCGTGCAGCGCTATCACCCCGGCCCATTCGAGGCCGGCATCTTCTACTACCGGCGTCCCGACGAGGCGCGCGGGCGCATCTTCAGCATCACCGACAAGCGCTTCCCGGTGCTGGTCGGCGACGGCGCGTCCACCGTGGAGCAGCTCCTGTGGGACCATCCGCGCTACCGGCTGCAGGTGCCGCTGTTCCTGCGCCGTCACGACGGCGCGCGCGTGCTCGGCGACGGCGAGCCCCTGGCGCTGGTCACCTCCGGCAACCACTGCCAGGGGGCGGTGTTCCTCGACGGCGAGGCGCTCATCACGCCCGGACTGTCGGCCCGCATCGACGACATTGCCCGGCAGGTGCCCGGCTTCTTCATCGGCCGGTTCGACATTCGCTACGCCAGCCTCGCGGCGTTCCGCCGCGGCGACGACCTGACGATTGTCGAGCTGAACGGCGTCACGTCGGAGTCGACCAACATCTACGACCCGGACTACGGCGCGTGGCGGGCGTGGCGGACGCTGGCGCGCCAGTGGCAGCTGGTGTTCGAGATCGGCGCCGCCAACCGCGCCCGCGGCGCCGCACCGCTGAATCTGCGACGGTTGCTGAAACTGACCCTGGCCTATCTGCTCGGCGCCCCGCCGATGCCCATATCTAGTTGAGGGGTCTGGCACCGATGGCACGAGATTCGTGCCAGGTGACATTGCACGGAATCTGCGATGCCGGGCGACGGCAGATGTCGCTATCTGGGCCATAGTCGAGCCGCGGGCAGGGCGCTCCCCCCAACCGCGTCTGGGAGGGTCCATGGCGACCAAGCCAGCGAAGAAGCCGGCCAGGAAAGCGGCCAGGAAGACACTGTCGAAGAAGATTCTGGTCACGAACCGGGCGGCCCTGATGGCCAAGTACGGCACCGCCGGCGTCCGGGCCATCGAGCAGGCGGTCAAGACCCTGGCGACGGCCGACGCCAAGCGTGGCATCGCGACCACGCTCGTCTACCTCGACGGCGCCGCCCTCGGTCGCGCGGCGGTGAGCGATCCGACCGACCCGGTGGAGAACAAGGCCGCAGTCGATGCCGTGGCCAGGAAGCACCGGCCGGAGTACCTGGTCATCCTCGGTTCGCACGACGTGGTCCCGTATCAGGACCTGAAGAACAAGCTGCACGACCCGGCTGATCCCGATTCCGACCCCGACCGCTTCGCGGGCAGCGACCTGCCGTACGCCTGCGAAGCGCCCTACAGCCAGGTCGTGACGAAGTTCCTCGGGCCGACGCGGGTGGTCGGCCGGATACCGGATCTCACCGGCGCGGCGACCCCGGTCTACCTGCTGGCGCAGTTCAAGGCGATCGCCGCCGCCACGCCGCAGCCGCGCCCCGACTCGTGCTTCGCGCTGTCGGCCAAGGTGTGGGTGAAGTCCACCAAGATGAGCGTGCGCAACATCATGGGCGCCGTACCGGTCGTGCTGACGTCGCCGTCCGCCGGCCCCACCTTCACCAGGACACAGCTCGGCCAGAAGGTGCACTTCGTGAACTGCCACGGCAACCAGTCGGAACACACCTTCAGCGGCGAGTTCCCCGACGACACGTACGCCACGGCGATGGACGCGCGCAAGCTGACCGGCGTCGGCGCCGGCACGGTGGCGGCGTTCGAATGCTGCTACGGCGCCGAGCTCTACGACCCGCAGGGCCTGCCGGCGATGAGCATCGCCAACACCTATCTCGCCAGAGGCGCGGCCGGACTGGTGGCCGCGACGACCATCGCCTACGGGCCGGCCGACGACAACGGCAACGCCGACATCATCTGCCAGCTGTTCATCGAGCAGCTGCTGCGCGGAGCGTCGCTCGGCCGCGCGCTGCTCGAAGCGCGCCTCGCCTACGTGCGTCAGCAGAGCGTGGTCGATCCCTACGACGAGAAGACGCTGGCGCAGTTCGTGCTGGTCGGCGATCCGTCGCTGCATCCCTTCGTCGAGGCCGCCGCACCCAAGACCGCGACGTCACCGGCGGCCAGGTCGGCCGCGCACGCCGCCCGGCTGCAGCGTCGTGTCCGGTTGATGAAGGCCGGCGAGCGATTGTCGCGCGAGACCGCCTACACCGTGCCCGCCACCTCGCCGCGGACGGCCGCCGCGGTGCTGCGCCGCAAGTCTCTGACCGGCATCCGCCGCCGCTTCAAGCACCTGCGGATGTTCCAGGTGCACGAACCGGCCGCGGCGAAAGCGGTGATGGGCAAGGCGCTGAGGACGATGCCCAAGGCGCAGCACGTGTTCGTCGCCACGAAGCGGCGCAAGACGCCCGCCAGCGGCGCGAAGACGCCGCCGCGCATCGACGGGCTGCTGGCGTATCAGGTGAACGGCGAGGTGGTGACGCGGATCGTGGTCAGCCGCTAGCCGCAGGGCCGGACATACAATCTCGGCATGCGCGTCCAGGGGCGGATCGAGATCGGACCCTTCGGCGGCGTGTCGAAGAGCGCACGCCAGCACCAGGCGTTCCTGGTGACCGCCGACGGCGAGCGGATGCAGCTGCGCCGCTTCGACGGTCCCAGCATGCGCGACCCGGTGCTCGAAGCAATGGCCGGTCAGGATGTGGTGGCCGACGGACTGCGGCGCGATCGGCTGTTCATCGCCAAGGCGCTGAAGCCCGCCGGCCCGCCGGCTACGGCACCTTCGTCGGGAACAGCGCCTTCAGCGTCTGGTGGAAGAGCGAAGCGAAAGTCTTGAATCCGTCCTTCGACGGATGCAGTTCGTTGTGCCACGAGCTGGCCGTCGGCGCCAGCGTCCCCTGACCGTTGATGAACGTCACCTTCTGATGCGCCACCTCGAGTGAGGCGAGCATCGCCGCGAACTGCTGCAGCAGGATCTTGGTCACGGCGAATGCGGCGGCCTGGGTCGGGAAGCCGCGCAGGTCGAACGTCGGCTTGAGCCACGGCCCGAGATGGCAGATGCCGCGGCCGTCGGGGATCGCGAAATCGTAGCCGTGGAAGACGAGATGGGTCTGCGGGCTGAGCCGATCGCGCAGCCCGATGAGGTCCTCGTAGCCGGCCCGCACCAGCGCCAGCGCGGCGTCGAGCCGGCCCTGATGGAGGAGGGCCGCCGGCGGCAGCGTGGCGTTGAAGTCGCGCACCCACAACGCCATCGGGTTGTCGACGATGTCGTTGCCGCCGCCCGAGAAGAGCAGCACGTCCCACGCCCCCCCGGCCGGGCAACCGTTCGTGAACTGCCCGACGAGGAGCTTGCGTTCCTTGACGCCCAGCATGTAGCGCACTTCGTCGCCGGCCTTGGCCAGGTTGAGGATCGGCACGCCGAGTTTGTCTTCGAGCCGCGGGATGACGCCGCCGCCGAAGAACGGCACCGGATAGTCGAACCACGAGTCGCCCTCGGCGAACACCTGCAGCGGCCGGGGCGGCGCCTTGGGCGCCGGGGCGCCCTTCTTCCGCGTCGGCCCGAGGCCCTTCACGCCGCGCTTCTTCATGATCGTGAGCGTGGCCTTGTATTCCCGGATGCGCCGCCGGCGCTCCTGTTCCTGCCTCAATTCCAGCTTGCGGCGCTCGACGCCGACCGCCGCCGGTGACGCAGAGACGAGCGCGGCCTTGCCGCCCTTGGGCAGCGGCACTACCGCCTTGGCCAGCAGCCGCGCCTGCGCGAGGGTGACGGGGCCGGTGGCCGGCGCCGGGGACTTCGCGCGTGGGCGTGGGCGTGAGCGTGGGCGTGGCGTCGGACGGGACTTCGATGGACGGGGCTTCCTCTTGGCCATGGACGGATCCTCCGGTTCACGGTGCGTTCAGGGTCCGCGGCGGGGGAAGCCTGGGATGGACGAGGACCGGCGAATGGGACTTGTAGCACAAGGCGACGATGGCGGCCGCCGTCCCTCACGCACCGATCCGGCCCCGGGGTTCGTCCCAGGATCTCGGGCGAGCCCGACCGCCGGCGGTTGGCGACCGCGCGCGGATGGGCGAGCATCCAAGAGATGAGGACTCCGATCACGAGGACGACGCTGTTGCTGGCGACGCTGGTGTGTGCGCTGGGGACGGGCGCCGCGGCGGCGCAGCCGAGCCCCGGCAGCGAGGGCGAGACGCTGCTCGCCGCCGAGAAGGCGTTTGCGGCGGGCGCTGCGACCACCGACGCGGTGACGGCATTGGCCGCCATGTTCGCCCCCGACGTCATCATGCCCGGGCCGCCGGGGACGCTGCATCGCGGACTCGCAGCGGTGACGGCGTCGCTGCGCGCCAATCCCGACAACGTCGAGGGCCGCGTCGAGTGGGCGCCGATCCGGTTGGGGCTGTCGGCCGACGGCCAGCATGGGTTCACGTTCGGCTTCATGACGCTGCGCAAGAAGGACGGCAGCACCCTGCCGCTGAAATACATGGCCTACTGGGTGAAGGGCGCGTCGGGCTGGCGCGTGGCCGGCTACAAGCGGGCGCGGCGCCCCGAGGGCGACGTGGTGACGACGCCGATGACGCCAGTGCTGCCGGCAGCGCTGGTGCCAGCAAACAACGACGCCGCGCATCTCGAGGCGCTGCGACAGAACCTGACGGCCGCGGAGCGCGCGTTCTCGGACGAAGCGCAGCAGGTGGGGCTGGGCGCCGCGTTCACGAAATGGGGCAGCGCCACCGCGGTCAACATGGGCGGACCGAACAGCGCCGGCTACGTCGTGGGCGCCGCGGCGATTGGCAAGAGCGTCGGCGCCGGCGCGCCAGGGTCGACGAGCCCGGTGGAATGGTCCACCGACGTCGCGCTGGTGGCGTCGAGCGGCGACCTCGGCATCTCGTTCGGCTACATCCGCCCCAACGGCAAGCCGCCCGAAGGCGCGCCGGCCACCGGCACGCCGTTCTTCACCATCTGGCATCGCCCGAGCGCCACGGCGCCCTGGCGCTACATCGCCGAGTAGTTGTAGTCGCAGAATAAGAGGGGTCTGGCACCGATGGCACGAGATCCGTGCCATCGGTGCCAGACCCCGATCGCAGAATCTGCGCTGTACTCATTCGCTGCGCATCGCCTCGATCGGATGCACGCGGGTGGCGCGACGCGCCGGCACCCACGACGCCAGCAGCGCGGCGCCGGCGAGCGCGGCGGCCACCAGCCACGGCAGCACCGACGACACGCCGGTGAGCTCGGTAGTCACCGACCGCAGCGCCTGCACCGCGCCGACGCTGAGCGCCGCGCCGACGGCCAATCCCGCCACCGCCAGCACGACGCCGTCGCGCAGCACCATCGTCTGCACGTCGCGCGGCCGGGCGCCCAGCGCCTGGCGGATGCCGAACTCGCGCGCCCGCGCCGACACCAGATACGCCAGCACGCCGTAGGTGCCGAGCGCCGCCAGCAGCAGTCCGCTGACGCCGAACAACGCGGCCACCAGCGCGCCCATGCGCTGCGGCGTCTGCGCCTCGCGCCACAGCGTGGTCATCACCGCCGGTTCGGGCACCGGCAGCAGCGGATCGATCGCCGTCGTGGCCTGACGCAGCCCGGCGATCACCGTGCCGGCGTCGAGCGACGAGCGCACCATCAGATGGACGGTGCCGCCGGCCAGCGTGGCAGCGTGCTGCTCGTAAGGCACGTACCACGTCTCGGCCCAGGTGCCCGAATCGCGCACGTCGCCGGCCACGCCGACGACCGCGATCCACGGGTCGGTCGGCCGCGCCTGCCGGAGCCGCTTGCCGACGGCGTCCTCGCCGGGCCACAGCCGATCGGCAAGTCGCCGGCTGACGATGGCCACCGGCGGAGCGCCGGCGCCGTCGCCGCCGCTGAAGTGCCGGCCCTGCAGCAGCGGCACACCGGCCGTGGTCATCCAGTCGGGCGTCACCAGGCGATGGTTGACGATGAGCCCGCTCTGTCCGGGCCCCAGCGGACGGTCGGCGGTCTCGAGCGCCGCGCCGAAGCTGCCGCGGGCCAGCGGATTCCACGACGTCAGCCCCGCCCGTTCGACACCGGGCAGCGCGCGCGCCGATTCCTGCAGCTGCCTCACCAGCTGCACGCGCCGCTCGGCCGTGTCGTAGCGCACCGGCAACGTCAGCCGCACGGCGACGAGCGCGTCGGCCCGGAGACCGAGATTGGCGGCGAGCAGTCGCTGCAGGTTGTCCACCATCAGCCCGGCGCTGACCAGCAGCACCACCGCCAGCGCCACCTCGCCGACGACCAGCCCGCGCATCAACCGATGGCCGCTCGATCCACCGCGGGTGTGCTGGCGCAAGGTGTCGCTCACGTCGGCCCGGGCCAGCTTCAGCGCCGGAATCAGCCCCGACAGCACGCCGGCGGTGCTCGTGACCAGCGCCGCGAACAACGCCGCGCGGATGTCCATCGTGGTCGGCGTGAGGCCGAGCTGATCGCTGAGGTTGTTGGGGACGAGACCAACCAGCAGCGTGCTCAGCGGATGCGCGGCGGCGAGGCCGACGGCGGTGCCCATGGCCGCGAACAGCAGGCTCTCGACCAGCATCTGGCGGATCTGCCGCGATCGTTCGGCGCCCAGCGCGGCCCGCACGGCGATCTCCTTCGCCCGGCGGATACCGCGCGCCAGCAGCAGGTTGGCGACGTTGGCCGACGCCAGGATCAGCAGCAGCACCGCCGCGCCCATCAGCGCCAGCGATGTCGCAGTGCGATCCTCGAGCATGAACTCGCGCACCGGCGTCATCGCGAAGCCGACGCCGCGGTTGACCACTGGCCGGATCGCTTCGGCCCGGGTGGCAATCGCATCGAGCTCGGCCTGTGCCTGCTGCGCCGTCACGCCCGGCGCCAGCCGCGCGAACACCGCGAGCGACGCCTCGGTGGCGGCGTCGACGCGTTCCGGCATCCACGCCTCGACGTCGTAAGGGAAGCGGAAGCCGGGCGTGAGCACGCCGACCACCGTGACCATGCGGCTCTCGAGCCGCACCGTCTGGCCGACGATGTCGGCACGGCCGGCGAACTGCCGCTGCCACAGCGAGTGGCTGAGCAGCAGCACGTTGGCGTCCACGCCGGTCCGCTCCTCGTCGGCCGTGAAGAGCCGCCCGAGCTGCGGCCGCACGCCCAGCAGTGCGAACGAGCCCTCCGACACGAAGCCGATCGACACCGGCACCGGGGCGGCGCCGTCGACGAGTCCCCACTCCAGGCTGCGCATGCCGACCACCTGCGAGAAGGCGCGCGATTCGTCGCGGATGGCCAGGAAGTTCAGGACCCGGTTCGACCGCCGCACCCGGCTGCCGTCGCCGGCCACCGTGTAGTCCTGGAGACGGTAGACGCGGGTCTCGTCGGGGATCGGCAGCGGCCGCAGCAGCGTGGCGTTGACTACGTTGAAGATGGCGCCGCTGGCGGCGATGCCAATGGCGAGCGTGGCCACCAGCGTGGCCGAGAAGCGCCAGTCGGCGCGGACGAGACGCAGGGCGAAACGGAGGTCGGAACCGAGACCGGTCAGGCGCATGTGTGTTCATACGCCGTCGTCGCGGGTTTGGCTGCGCGGGAGGCCGCAGGCGGGGGCACTTGACGGGGACGACCGATGGGACGAGCCACGTGCTAGCATCCGCGCACCCCCGGGGAGGAGTGCCATGACGCCTCGCTCGCTCGTCGTCGCCGGGATACTGGTGGTGTGCGCCGCCGCGGCGCCTGCCGTGGCCGCAACCCATACGGTGACGCTGACCGCGGCCAACACCTTCGTGCCGCCGGTCGTCACCATCCGCGTCGGCGACACCGTCACCTGGGTGAACCCGGCGGGCGCCGGTTCCCACAACATCGTCTCCGACGGCGGTCTATTCTCCAGCGGCAGCGCCGCCGGGGCGTTCACCTTCAGCTTCGCGTTTGGAAGCGCCGGCACGTTCGGCTATCACTGCCAGCCGCATGGGTCGCCCGGCGCGGGCCAGTTCGGAACCGTCATCGTGCTCGACGCCATCGAGGTGATGCACGGCAGCGATCTGGTCGACGATCTCGGCGGCGCCCCCGATCGCTATCGCATCGGCCAGCGGCCGTTCTCGTCCTACGAGGTCGTCGTCGACGCCGTGGCCGGCGACCCGCAGCTCGGGCTCGATCGACTCGACGCCTCCGGCACCACCGTCCTGCAGTCCGGCTCCGCGGTGACGGCGGCGATCGATCATTCCCAGAGCCTGCGCTGGCAGAACGCCTCGGCCAGCGCGCAGGACGCCCATCGGATTCGGGTGACGAGCAGCATCTGTCCTGGCCCGTGCTCGGCCAACGAGCTCTACCGCCTGCGCGCCTACGAGACCACCTACGCGGTTCCGCGCTTCAACAACAGCGGCACGCAGGTGACCGTGCTGCTGCTGCAGAACCCGACTGACTACAGCGTGAGCGGCACCATCTTCTTCTGGGACGCCGGTGGCACGCTGCTCAACGCCGGTGGTCAGGCGTTCGTGCTGGCGGCCAAGGCGGCACTCGTGCTGCCGACCGCCACCGTCGCCAACGTGGCCGGGACCTCAGGCACGATCACGATCTCGCACACGGCCCGCTACGGCGACCTGGTCGGGAAGGCCGTCGCCCTCGAACCCGCGACCGGCTTCAGCTTCGACTCCCCGATGGTGGCGCGGCCGAAGTAGCCGGGCGCCGGCGGCGGCGGAGGGTAGAGTTAGCAGGACATGACGCACCCAAGCGCGACGTCGTCGCCCGGCTGGGCCGCGCGCCTTCCTCATGGCGTGCGGCCCTACCTGGAGGCGGCGCCGCTGGCGGCGGCGTTCCTCGGCGTCTCGTCGGGCTTCGCCTTCGCGATGATCGCCGCCACACTCACGACCCGGCTGGCCCAGTACGGCATCCGGAAGAGCGCGGTGACGGCGTTCGCGTTCACGTTCCTGGCCTATAACTTCAAGTTCCTGTGGGCACCGATGGTCGACACAGTCCGCCTGCCCGGACTGAGTCGCTACGGACAACGCCGGTCGTGGCTGTGGTTCGTCGGCGTCCTGGTGATGGCGGCCGTCGTCTATCTGGGCAGCCTGGATCCGGCGTCGGCGCTATCGCAGGTGGTGGTGGCGGCGATTCTCGTCGGCGTCGCCGGGGCCACCTTCGACATCGTCATCGACGCCTACCGCATCGAGTTGTTGGAGCCGCCGCAACTCGGCGTCGGCTCGGGGATGTCCCAGTATGGGTGGCGGATCGGCTCGGCCTCGGCTGGCGCGCTGGCATTGGTGATCGCCGCCCGCTACGGCTGGTCCGCCGCCTATTCCACCGTCGCCTTGTTCGCGCTGCCGGCGATGCTCGTCGGCCTGGTGATGGGCGAGCCGCCGCGGCGGCGTCCAGTGCCGCCGCCCCGCGGCGTGGCCGAGACCCTGATCGCCTTCTTCAGCCCGCTCAAGGAGTTCCTGCAGCGTCGCGGCGCCTGGGTGGTGCTGGCGTTCGTGCTCATCCACAAGATCGGCGACACCCTGGCCAACCTCACGCTGCGGCTGCTGTTCGAGGATCTGCAGTTCACCAACGACGAGATCGCGTTCTACGACGTGTTCGTCGGCTTCGCCGCGCTGCTCGCCGGCGTGTTCGTCGGCGGCTGGATGTACGCGTCGATGGGCATGAAGCGGTCGGTGTTCGTCAGCCTGGTGCTGATGGCGGTCAGCAACTTCAGCTTTGCGGCGCTGGCCGCTTACGGCCACAGCAACATCGGCATGGCCGCGGCGATCGGCTTCGAGAACTTCGCCAGCGGCATCGGCGGCGTCGCGGTGGTGGCGTACCTGTCGGCGCTGTGCAACCTGCGCTTCACGGCCACGCAGTACGCGCTGTTGTCAGCGCTGGCCAGCATCGCCGGGCGTTTCCTGACCGGCAGCACGGCCGGGTCGCTGATCGACGCGATGGGCTACGTGAACTTCTATCTGCTGACGACGCTGATCGCTTTTCCAGGCGTGGCGCTCTACGCCTACATGGTGCGATCGGGTCTGGCCGACGTCTCGATCGGCACCGCCGGCACCGAGGCGCGCTAGCCGTCCTCGGGCTTCGGCCGCCACAGCACCATCACCTTGCCCACGGTCTGCACGGCGACGGCGCCGGTGCGGGCGAGGATGGTCTCGAGAATGCCCTCGCGCGCGTCGCGCTCCTGACCACCGGCGCGCACCTTGATCAGCTCGTGCGCCGTCAGCGCCCGCTCGACCTCGGCGATCACGGCGTCGGTGACGCCGGCGTTGCCGATGTGGACGACCGGCTCGAGCGCGTGCGCCCGGCCCTTCAGGTGGACGCGTTCCTTGGCGGAGAGGCGAAGAGCCATGTCCACCGATTGTAGCGGACCAGGCGAAGCTACTTCGTGCTCCTGGCTCGATCGAGCTCTCGCAGCCTGGTCGGGTCGAACTCGAAATCGACGTGCCGCACAGATGCCTTCAACTGGTCGACCCGGCTCCGGCGAATGACCTCGGTCAGCGCAAAGACGACCGTTTCTGTCTTCGACGCGAAGCCGCAGGCATCATGCGCCTCGTCGAGGAGACCGGCCGGGAGGTCGAGGGTTGTAAGCATACGGATGACCGTAGAATCATTGCGGAACGGTGTCAACACGGACGTCAGTGTCCCGGTATCACGTCATGAGGATTTCGTTGACGCTCGACGAGGACGTTGCCGCCCGCTTGAAGCGGCTGATCCGCCTACGCCGCCAGCGGCCAAGCATCGTGGTGAACGACGTGCTTCGGGTCGGCCTGGCCGAACTCGAGAAGCCGCCGATCCGAGTGCCGTTTCGGACCACGGGCTTCGACCTGGGTGCCAGCCTGATTGGGAGTCTCGACGACGTCGAGGGAGTGCTGGCCCGTACCGAAGGCGACCAGAATCACTGATCCCCGTCGTAGGCTGACTCAGGCGGGCGTCACGGCGCCGGGCGGACGCGCGTCATGTCCTTCGGCCGCATCGCCGGGCAGGCGTCGGGCTCCACGGTGTACATCACGTTGCCGATCTTCCAGGCGCCGGCCTGCTTCACCAGCTCGAACACGTCCACGCCGCAGTGGCTGGTCTTGCCGTCGCGCCAGAACTCGTACGGCGTCCACACGATGGCCAGGCTGCCTCGGACGTGCACCACGGGATCCCAGTAGCGCTCGCGCTGCGAGCCGCCGGTCGCGGGTGTGGGCGCGGTGCTCGGGGAGGCTGCGGCCGGGGCCGGGAACGGCCGATGCGACACCTGCATTTCGCCCGCGGGGTTGGGACGCTCGATGGTCGTCGTGGTGCCCTCCCGCCTGATGCGCGCCATCGCGGCGGAGTCGCCCGACGTCACCGCGTGCATGAACTGATCGATCACGGCGAGGATGGCGGCTTCGTCGGCCGACGGCGATTGCGCGAGGGCCGGCCCGGCGCCAGCAACGAGTGCCGACGAGGGCCAGCAAGACGAGCGACGCGGCTCATGGTCAGGCCTCCGTGGGCGCGCCGGGCAGCAGCGGCTCCAGCTCCAGCGCCTGCGCGCCGTTCTCGGTGCACACGGCGTACTTGGTCTCGCCGGCGCGATACATCGCCACGCCGGCGTACTCGCCGCGTTTGTTGAGCGCGAAGAAGCGGATGTTGAAGTTGGGCTCGCCGCGCGCGTTCAGCAGCCGCTTCTCGATAGTGTTGGCCTTGATGCGGCGCAGCGCCTCCATGCCGGCGTCCTTGGGCGACTTGCCCATCCGCATCTGCTCGACGATCAGGAACGAGCACAGGTTGTAGAGATTGGCCTCGCCGCGCCCGGTGGAGCCGGCGGCGCCGACTTCGTTGTCCACGTAGAGCCCGGCGCCAAGGATGGGCGAGTCACCAGTGCGGCCGGCGATCTTCCACGCCAGGCCGCTGGTGGTGGTGACGCCGCAGATGTCGCCGTTGGGATTGATGCCGTTGCAGTTGATGGTGCCCCAGAAGCTGCCTTCGGGGATGAGCCCGTCGCGCACCATCGACAGCCCGGCTTCGAGCCCCGGGTCCTTCTCGTGGCTGTCCTTGGGTTTGCGCCCCTCGCCCTTCGGGTCCAGGTAGTGCTCGGGGTCGGCGCGGCGCTTCCACTCGAGCCACAGCCGCCGCGAGTTCTCGGTGTTGAGGTCGTCCTCGATGGTGAAGCCCATGCTGCGCGCGAACTGCTGCGCGCCAGCGCCGACCAGCAGGTGGTGGTCGGTGTAGTCCATCACCGCGCGGGCGACCAGCGACGGGGTGCGCACGCCCTGGAGACTGGCGACCGCCCCGGCCCGCTTCAGCGGCCCGTGCATGCACGAGGCGTCGAGTTCGACCACGCCGTCGCCATTGGGCAGCGCGCCGTAGCCGATCCCGGTCTCGGTCGGATCGAGCTCGGGGATGTTCACCCCGGCGATGAGCGCGTCGAGCACGTCCTTGCCCTCGGTGATGAGCCGGAAGGCGCGGGTGACGCAGTTCTCGGGGCCGGAGTTGGTGAACTGGAAACCGGAGTAGTCGGAGATGACCACCGGCTTGACGGTGCGCTGGATCAGCAGCTCGGCCGACCGGCCGCGGGCCTCCACGGCGCGCGAGGGGAGGGCGGCGGCGAGGGTGGTGGAGGTGAGGAAGGTGCGGCGGGTCAGCATGATGAGTCCTCTTGGCGGGATGCTACTGCAGACGGCACCGAAGCGCGCACTCGAGTCGACGAGGGCCCTGCCTTGCCCACAGCGCTCAGATCGTGGGGATGCCTAAGCCGGTCAGGTATTCGAAGGTCCCGTTGTAGAAATCAGGCTTGCGCGTGGGGTCTTCTATATCGCCCTCGGGCACGCAGATCACCATGCCCTGACGAGCCCGAGTGAGCAGGACGCGGTAAGCGTTAACTAAGAACGTCTGCCGATCTGGTGCATTGACGTTCTTCCAGCGGCTGCCATGAAAAGAGTGGTGACTCCACTCACCTTGGCTCAGTCGGAGGTCGGCGTCCCACGTGACGCAAGTCCAGTCCAGCTCCAAACCCTGCACCTGAAACTCGGTGGCAGCATCCTCGAGGTAGTTGCTTGACCGCACGTCGCCCGGAGCGCCAAGAAACCAATGAATCGGATTCACATCGACGCGCACATCGATCGCCAAGGGTTTCAGCCGCTGAGCCTGCGATGAGGCTACGAGTCCGAACCGCTCTGACCCTCGTGAGTGGGCTCGCACCCAATCCCTGGCGCGGTCGAGCCGCCGAGTCAGCGCTATTGGATAGCGATTCGCCAGCGTGCTGAGCGCATCACGCGCACTCGACATATCGCGGTCAAGAAGGGCCTTCACAAACGACGATACTTGATCGGCACGAAACGAACGCATCGAGGTGGCGAGGTGCAAGCGGGCATCTGTATGGACCAGGTCTGGCATAAGCCGTAGTGCCGCTGCTGCCCCGTACTCGGAGTCCGACAAGTGCGGCGATACGTATGCCTTCCAAAGAGGTCTCGCACCTTGAACGGCATCTAGCCACGCGGCGATGCCCGCTTCTCCGTCGTGAATCTCCTGTCCTCCGCCGACGAGGCAGACGATGACAGCCCAACCCTGATGCCGCTGAAGATACGAGATAAGAAATGCCGACTCGGACTGGCCGAAATCTGGCACATTCTTCCGAAGCTTCATCCAGGTCGATGCTTTGCGCTCGTTCCATGCTCTTTGCGCTTCGTCGAAGATCACAATGCGGTCCACTGGAGGCAAATCGGGGTGTCTGAGGCCTTCATCGCGGAAATGATGGATGTTCTGGATGAAGGCCTTGACTTCTTGACCAATAGCTCCTTTGCGTGCGCCGACCCGCCGGCTGAGCTCGTCGCGGGTCAGCGCCTCGTGCAAGACCGCAAGGAGCGGACCGTTGCCCGACAGATAGACGGCATGGTCGTCGCCTTGTTTCCGGCGCCTGGTCGCGACGTCGAGGCCAACGAGCGTCTTGCCGGCTCCTGGTACGCCGGTGACGAACACAATCGCTTTCTCTCCGAGGCTCCGTGCTCGTTCCGCAATGTCCTCTACAGCAGCCGCGGTGATGCTGAGGTTCGTGGCTCCGGCGTCGCTGCGGGTGATGTCTGCGACGGTATGTCTCGCGTACAGACTCCGAGCCGCATCGATGATGGTTGGGCTCGGGCGGTATGGGGCTTTGCTCCACGCGGTCGGATCGATTGCCGGTCCCTCAGCTAGTGCAGTCGCTTCTAGGAGCGCCTGACGTAGGCTGCCGGGTGTTGCGCGTCGGGGAGCCCAAACGTTGTCGTCCGCTCGCTGGCCCCACGCGCTGTCGGTTGTGCTGGCGGCCGTAGCGATGAGGAGGGGAAGGATGCAGGCGTCGTGGCTGGCTTCGTGGAAGTTCTTTAGGTCGAGACCATAGTCCCAGGCTTGGCTGTATGCGCTGGTGGCAAACGATTGCTCGCCGCACTTGAACTCGATTGGCAGAAGGGCGGCGCCAGCTAACACGACCGCATCGATCCGACTGCCAACGCGGGGTACGGCGAACTCGAGAAGGACCGTTCCCGAAATACCAGGTAGCGCGGATTTGAGAACACCCACCGACTCGATCCATGCGTCGCGCTGGGTGGCGTCAACGTCGCCGCCTGCTCCCCTAACCAGAGTGCCGAGGATCTCGTCGCCGCTGGTGGCAAGGAAGTCCTGAATGTCGGCCCAGTAGTGGGCTGGTACCTCGCGGCTGGGCAGGGTTACGGTCACGCCGCGCGAATCATAGCGCGGGCGGCACGTGACGACCCACAGCGCGCAAGCGGCGTGGTGTCTCTCTCATTCTGTTGGAGCGCGAGGCTAAGGCACTGCGTCGACTCGCGTGCCTCTGTCTGTCAGATAGCTGCGGAATAGGCGACGCTATCAGGCCAGCTCGGGCGTAGGATTGGGCGGATCGGCAGGCCGCCATCACGCGGCCACGCCAAAGGAGCTCCCCAATGCTGTTCATGATCACCTACGCGTTCTCCTCCGACGCTCGCAACGCCGCCCAGGAGCGGTTCAAGAAGACCGGCGGCATGCCCGGCGCCGGCGTGAAGATGCACGGCCGCTGGCACGCCATCGGCGGCGGCCATGGCTTCCTCCTGGCCGAAAGCAGCGACAGCGTGGCCATCGGCAAGTGGATGCAGGAGTGGACCGATCTCCTCGAGTTCGAGGTGATCCCGGTCAACAACGACGAGGACGTGATGAAGGTGCTCGGCGCGTAGAATGCGCGCATGAAGCATTGGCTCTTCGCTACGGTCGCCGGGCTGGCCCTCGCCGGCTCGGCGGCCGTTCTCGCCCAGCCGGCGTCGCAACCCGCTGCGCCTCGCGACTTCTGGATCTACGCCTGGCGCACGCCAAAGATCGACGGCGTGGACGCCCGCGCCAAGGCCATGGCCGACGCCGGATTCACGGTGGTGAACGCCGCGCCGGAGGAGCTGGACGTCATCGCCAGGCATGGCCTGAAGGCCATGGTCGAGACCAAGGACGTCGCGGTGGCCAAACGGCTGGCGGCCAATGCCGCCGTGTGGGGCTATCACCTGGGCGACGAGCCGTGGCCCGAGGCGGTGTTCCCCGGCATCGGGCGCCGGTTCCGCGCCTTCGAGGCGGCGGCGCCGCGTCAGGTGCCGTTCGTGAACATGCTCTCGACCACCGGCGAGTTCCTGCGCAGCTACATGGCCGACGCGCGGCCCACGCTGCTCAGCTTCGACTACTACCAGTGGTGGTGGGGCAGCGACCGCTACTTCGAGAAGCTCGAGCAGTTCCGCGAGGCCGCTGTCCGCGCCGGCGTGCCGTTGGCCGCGTGCTTCGAGGTGTCGGCCAATCCCGGCATCGAGTGGGGCGACCAGACGCGCCTGCCCGACAACGATCGCAAGCTACGCCAGAGCGTCTTTACGTCGCTGGCCTACGGCGTCACCGGCATCGAGTGGTTCCAGGCCGACATGATCTTCGCCGCCGGCAGTGGCGCGCTCACGCCGGTGGGACGCGACGTGGCCGCCATCAACAAGGAGATCACCCCGCTCGGGCGGGCGCTGGCGCCACTCACATCGGTGGACGTCTTCCACACCGCGCCGTATCCCGCCGGCACGCGCAGCGCTCCCAAGGAGCACTGGGTCCAGACGATCGCCGAGGATGGCCGCGCCGGCTTCGTCACCGGCATGTTCCGCGACGCCCAGGGCCGCGACTACGTGCTGGTCGCCAACCGCGACTACCGCGAGGCGCAGAACCTGGTGATGAAGCTGCAGTCCAAGTGGCTGGGCATCGCGCCGTGGTACGCGCCGAAGCAGTTCAAGTACGCGATCGACCGGCTCGACCGCGCCACCGGCGCCTGGACCACCATCGCCAGCTCGTCGTCGGTGGGTTTCAACTACGTGATTCCCGCGGCGGAAGGCGAGCTCTTCCGCGTCACCACCACCGTCACCACGGACGGGAAGGCCGAGGGCTGGCAGGTGGCCGCCGCGCCCAATCCCGATCCGGCGCGCTTCGAGAAGGACATCGCCGCGTTCGAGGCGCAGGACAAGGCGTCGATGCCGGCGCCCGGCGGCACGCTGTTCGTCGGCAGCTCCAGCATCACGCAGTGGGACGTCGCCCGCGAGTTCGCGGATCTGAAGCCGATGAAGCGCGGCTACGGCGGCTCGCACGTCACCGACACGATCCACTTCGCGCCGCGGATCATCTGGCCCTACAAGCCGTCGCTCATCGTGTTCTACGCCGGCGACGCGGATGTGGCCGGCGGCAAGAACGCCGAGCAGATCGCCAGCGACACCGCCGCGCTGCTCGCGCTCATCCACAAGACGCTGCCGCAGGCGCGGGTGGTGGTCATCGGCACCAAGCCGAGCCCGCTGCACTGGAAGCATCAGGAGACCATCGGCGCGGCCAACGCGAGCATCCAGGCCGCCCTCAAAGGCGACCCGCTGGCGGCGTTCGCCGATCCCGGACCGGCGCTGCTCGGCGCCAACGGCCTGCCGCGGCCCGAGTTCTACCAGGCCAACGGCCTCAACCTGAACGAGGCTGGGTATCAGGCGTGGACGGCGGCGATGCGGCCGGTGATCGTGCAGGCCGCGAAGCGGTGACTGCACGCTTCTGCACGGCCTGCGGCGATTGGGGCGATATTCTCCGCACGAAATGCGGAGAATAGTTGACTTCACCGCTCTAATCTCCGCATAATTTCCGCATGGTCTGCGGAGAATGACCTCCTACATCCACGAACTGCCGGGCTGGCCGTCCCTCACCTGGAGCCAGGACACCCTCGCGTCGTCGCTGGCCGACGTGCGCCATCGGCAGGGGCGTCTCCTCGGCCGACTCGAGGCGCTGGGCTTCGGCGAGCAGGACGAAGCCGTGCTGCGCACGCTGACGACCGACGTCCTGACGTCCAGCGCGATCGAGGGAGAGGTGCTCGACGCCGATCAGGTGCGTTCGTCGGTCGCCCGTCGCCTCGGCCTCGACATCGGTGGTCTCGTCGCCGCCGACCGTCACGTCGAGGGCGTGGTGGAGATGATGCTCGACGCCACCCGCGGCTACGACCAGCCGCTCACCGGCGATCGGCTCTTCGCGTGGCATGCGGCGATGTTTCCCACCGGACGCAGCGGGATGCATCGCATCACCGTGGGCGGCTGGCGCACCGACAGCAGTTCGCCGATGCAAGTGGTGTCCGGCCCGGTGGGCCGCGAGCGCGTGCACTTCGAAGCGCCGGCCGCGGCGCGGTTGCCGGAGGAGATGCGCGCGTTTCTCGACTGGTTCAACGCCGACGCCGGCGGGAGCGATCCGGTGATGAGGGCCGCGCACGCTCATTTCTGGTTCGTCACCGTCCACCCGTTCGACGACGGCAACGGACGCATCGCGCGGGCCATCGCCGACATGGCGCTGGCGCGCGCCGAGGGCAGCCCGCGCCGGTTCTACAGCATGTCGGCCGAGATCCGCCGGCAGCGCGATGACTACTACCGCATCCTGGAGCAGACCCAGCGCGGCAGGCTCGACATCACGCCGTGGATGGCGTGGTTCCTCCAGTGCCTCGGCCGGGCCATCGACGGCGCACAGGCGACCCTGGGCGGGGTGCTCGACCGCTCGCGGATATGGGAGCGGCTGCGCGGCGTGCCGCTGAACGATCGGCAGCGGGCGGTGATCACGCGGCTGCTCGACGGCTTCGAGGGCAAGCTCACCACGTCGAAGTGGGCGACGCTGACCAGGACGTCGCCGGACACGGCCCTGCGCGACATCCTGACGCTGGTGCAGGCCGGCGTTCTGGTGAGGAGCGACGCGGGAGGCCGCAGCACCAGCTACGCGCTGGCGCCGATAGACCACGAGCAGTAGCTCGGGCAGCCCTGCCTTCGGCTTCGCTCAGGCCAGGAACGTGATCCTATCGGCCGGTTGGTCCGGGTAGCGCCCCGAGCTGACCGATGAAGATCACGTGATGCGCCCCGCCCTTCTTCAGCCGCGCCCGCACCCGCTCCACGGTCACCCAGAAGCCGGCGTACTTCAGCCGCTGTTCGAAGCGGCGATCCTCGTGGGCCGACCACACCGCCAGCGTGCCGAACTCGCGCAGCGCCCGCTTGATGGCCGCCAGCCCGGAATCCGTGTAGAGCCAGCCGTTACTCTCGGTGGTGAACGCCGACGGGCCGTTGTCGACGTCGAGCAGCACCACGTCGAAGCGGCCCTTGGTGGCCCGCAGCAGGTGATCCACCGGCGTCACCTCCACCTGCACGCGCTTGTCCTGCAGCGGATGGTTTGCCAGATGGCCGAGCGGGCCGCGGTTCCACTCGACCACGCCTTCGACCAGCTCCGCCACCACCACGGTGGCATCGGCCGGCAGCAGATCGAGCGTGGCGCGCAGCGTGAACCCCATCCCCAGGCCGCCGACGAGCACCGTCGGTGCTTCGAGCGTGCCGGCGCGGCGGCAGGCCATCTCGGCCATCGCCTCTTCCGAGCCGTGCATGCGGCTCGACATCAGCGGTTTGCCGCTGGCCAGGATCAGGTGCTCCCCCGGCCGATGCATCAAGGCCATCTCGTCGCCGCCCGGGGTCGTGGTCTTGCCCAGCAGATTCCAGGGATTCATCGTCGCCTCTACGATGTCACGTTGCGGGCAGACACGCGGTGGTCGAGGCGGCGGGGCGTTCCCTGGGGCGAAATCTGAGCACCGGGCGCTCTGCCGGGCATGGCCAGCCGAAGGTTCTTGCCCTCCCGGCAGCCCGGAGCGAAGCGTGAGCCACAGGGGACGCACCGCTGCCTCGGCCATCGCCGCCGAAGCGTGAGCCGCAGCGGGATACCGCGTCGACTCGACCGCAATCCGGCAGCCACGCAGTAGAATCCGCGGCATGAAGACCACTGCCATTGCCCTCGCTGCCGGTGCCGTCGTCCTGGCCCTCACCGCCCTGCCGCAGGCCCAGCGGCCCGCGCCGGCACCCACGGCGGCTACCGCGCCCGCCGCGCCGGTGAACCCGCGCGTGGCGGCCCTCAAGGACGCGCTCGACGCGGACGTGTCGTCGCCGGCCATGTACGACCTCGGCCAGCAGATGAACGACATGGTCTTCAGCTTCGGCGAGATTGGCTTCCAGGAGTTCGAGACCCAGCGCTACCTGGGCAAGCTGCTGCGCGACAACGGCTTCACCGTGGAGGACGGCGTCGCCGGCATCCCCACGGCGTGGGTGGCGAAGTGGGGCAGCGGCAAGCCGGTGATCGCCTTCGGCTCCGACATCGACGGCATCCCGCAGGGCAACCAGAAGCCGGGCGTGGCGTATCACGACCCGATGATCGAGGGCGCGCCCGGCCACGGCGAGGGCCACAACTCCGGCACGCCGCTCAACATCGTGGCGGCGCTGGCCGTGAAGCGCGTCATGGAGCGCGAGAAGCTGTCGGGCACGCTGATGATCTGGCCCGGTGTGGCCGAGGAGCTGCTCGGCACCAAGGCGCACTTCGTCCGCGCCGGACTGTTCAAGGACGTGGACGTGGTGCTCTACAACCACGTCGGCTCGAACCTCGGCACCAGCTGGGGCGACGGCGGCGGCAGCGGCCTGGTCTCGGTCGAGTACACCTTCGAGGGCGAAACGGCGCACAGCGCCGGCGCGCCGTGGCGGGGCCGCTCGGCGCTCGACGCCGTGGAGCTGATGAACGTCGGCTGGAACTATCGCCGCGAGCATCTGCGGCTCGCCCAGCGCACCCACTACGTGATCACCAACGGCGGCGACCAGCCCAACGTCGTGCCGCGCAACGCCAGCGTCTGGTACTACATCCGCGAGACCGACTACGACACCATCAGGAACATGTGGAACATCGGCGACAAGATGGCCGATGGCGCCGCGCTGATGACCAACACCAAGTGGACGTCGCGCGTGCTCGGCACCGCCTGGCCGCGCCACACCAACCGCGCCGTAGCCGAGGCGATGCACGCGAACATCCAGCATGTCGGCCTGCCGACGTGGAGCGACGCCGACGTCGCGCTGGCGAAGGCCACGCAGCGCGTGATGAAGGTGCCCGAGATCGGCCTGGCCACCGGCGCCATCGGCCCGCTGCGCGGCCGTGAAGTGATTCCGGACGAAGAGAAGTTCGGCGGCCCCTCCGACGACATCGGCGACGTCACCTGGAACGTGCCGACGGTGTCGCTCAGCTACCCGGCCAACTTCCAGGCCGGCCCCGGCCACAACTGGGCCAACGCCATCCCGATGGCGACGCCGATCGCCCACAAGGGCGTGAATGCCGGCGCCCGGGTGCAGGCGCTGACCGCACTCGACCTGGTGCTGCGGCCGGAGCTGGTCGCAGGCCGCCAAGGACTACTTCCAGAACGTGCAGCTCAAGCAGCGCACCTACACGCCGTTCATCCGGCCCACCGACCAGCCGGCCATCTGGATGAACAAGGCGACGATGGACCGCTACCGGCCCGAGCTGAAGAAGTACTACTTCGATTCCGACGAAGTACAAGACCTACATGGACCAGATGGCGGCGCAGTTCGGCATCAAGTACCCGACCATCAAGGACGGCGCCACGCAGTAGAAGGAGACGACCGATGGACGACCTGACCAGACGCGATTTCGTGGCGATGTCGATTGCCGCCGGCATCGGCGCGGCCGGCGACGCCAGCGCCCAGCCGGCGCTGCCGGTGACCGAGAAGATGGTGGAGATCAAGACCCCCGACGGCACCTGCGACGCGGCGTTCATCCACCCCACGACCGGGGCGCACGCCGCCGTGATCGTGTGGCCCGACGCGTTCGGCCTGCGGCCGTCGATGCGCGACATCGGCAAGCGGCTGGCCGGCAGCGGCTACGCCGTGCTGGTGCCCAACCCGTTCTACCGCATGGGCAAGGCGCCGCACTTCGGCGACATCTCCACCTTCAGCTTCAGCAACCCGACCGACCGCGCCAAGGTGCAGCCGCTCATGGCCTCGGCCACCGCCGCCGGCGGCGCCGAGAAGGACGCCGCGGCGTTCGTCGCCTGGCTCGACCAGCAGCCGCAGGTCGACAAGGCGAAGAAGATGGGCGCGCAGGGCTACTGCATGGGCGGACCGCTCACCGTGCGCACGCTGGCGGCGCTGCCCGACCGGATGGGCGCCGGCGCGTCGTTCCACGGCGGCGGACTGGTCACCGATCAGCCGACCAGCCCGCACCTGCTGGCGCCGAAGATCAAGGGCCGGCTGCTCATCGCCGTGGCGTCGAACGACGACGCGCGGCAGCCGACCGCGAAGGACGATCTCAAGAAGGCGCTCGACGCCGCCAAGGTGCCGAACGAGATCGAGGTCTACAAGGGCCTGCACGGCTGGTGCGTGGCCGACATGCCGCCAGCCGAGGGCAAGCCGATCTACGACAAGGCTGAAGCGGATCGGGCGTGGGTGCGCCTGCTGGCGACCTACAAAGCCGGACTCGTCTAGACCGCTTCCGCGACCTCCAGCTCGCGCCGGCGTTCGTGGGCGGCCACGAACGTCTGCGCGGCGTCCTTGCCCAGATAGCGCGCCAGCAGCGCGCGATCGACGTCGAGCAGATCCACCACCACCAGCCCGTCGAGCACGCCGCCAAACGCCGGGTCGACGCTGAAGCCGAGCAGCTTCGCGTTGAGCTTCAGGTAGTGGCGCAGCAGCACCGGCATGCCGCGTCGATCCGATTCCAGTTCGCGGACGAGCGCTTCCACGTCCTGCAACGTGCCGGCGACGCGGCTGTGGACGAGCGCGTCGGTGCCGTCGGCCGGTTCCGGCAGCGGACGCCGTGGCACCACGAACGACTGCAGCAGGCTGCCGCGGCGCGCCAGCAGCACGCGCGCCAGCAGCTGACGCGTCGTCGGTCCGTACTCGGCGCTGATGCTCACCGGACCGAACAGCGTGCGGTAGCGGGGATTGGCGGCCACGACCGCGCCGATGCCGCGCCACAGCTGCAGCAGTGGCTGGTAGTCGCGCTGGAACTCCGGCCGCACGAACGAACGCCCGAGCTCGAGCGCCGGCCCGAGGTCGCGCAGCAGCGCCGCCGGGTAGCGGAACAGCGTGCGGGTGTAGAGCCCGTGCAGCCCGCGTTCACGCAATACCTCGTCGGTGGCGGCCACGCGGTAGGCGCCGGCCACCAGCCGCCGCTCCTCGTGCCACACGAAGAGATGCCGGTAGTGGCTGTCGAAGCGGTCGAGATTGACGGCGCGTCCGGTCCCTTCGCCGGCGGCGCGGAACGTCCGCTCGCGCAGGCGTCCGATCTCCTGGACGACCAGCGGCGCGTCGGTCTCGGTCACGTAGAACACGTGCCAGGGTGACGCGCTGACCAGCCGGCAGCGCGACGGCAGCGCGGCCACCTCGCGCGCCAACGCCTCGGCGTCTACCGGCGCCGCCACTGCCTCCGGGCGGGCCGGCCGCACGGCGGTGCGCAGCAGCGAGCCGCGGGCCGGAGCGTCCGGGGCCAGCCCGTAGCTGCGCACCCGCAGATACGCCGACTGCGCCGCGACGTCGCCCACCGCCGCCAGCCGCCGTTGCGACACCACGCGTCCCAGCGTGATCGTGACCGGCCGGCCGCGCTGCCGCAGCAGCTCGCGCGGCAGCAGCGCCGAGCGCAGCCACGGGCTGACCCGGCCGGCCTGGACGAAGAGCCCGCTGTTTCGGCCGTGCACGCACACCGGCAGCACCGGCGCGTCGGCCTTGGCCGCCAGCCGCGCGGCGCCGTCGCGCCACGGCGCGTCCACCACCCGGCCATCCGCCGCCCGCACGTGCGACACCTCGCCGGCCGGAAACACGACCAGCACGTGGCCGCCGCGCAGCCACTGCAGCGCCGCCTTGACGCCACCAGTGTTGTGCGCGCCGCCCGGGTAGAAGCTGTCGATCGGCACCACGTGCGGCCGCATCTCCGGGATGCGGCAGAGCAGCTGATTGCCGAGCAGCTTCACGTCGCTTCGCACCTGGCGAAGAAGGCTGGCCAGGGCCAGACCATCGAGTGCCCCGTGCGGATGATTGGATACCACCAGCAACGGACCAGTGGCGGGAATACGGGACAGGTCGGCGGAGTTACTTAAGGCCGCAGTGACAGCGAGGCGATCGAGGGCGAACTCCGGATACCCCTCGGCAGGCACATTCCCGGATTGCTCGTACAGACGTTGCAGCGCCGTCAGGCCGCTCAGCCGGTCGATTGCCGGCGCCAGCAGGGCGACACGTCGCGGCAGCAGGTCGGCGCAAGTGAACGGCATGGTCCGCACGGTGGCCCTTGGATGCCAGGTGGACTGGTCCGTGTCCGGTCCGTTGCCACAGCCAGCGGGCCGGCCGTGTTGACCGTGATGGTCGTCATCGGCACCCGGCCGGAGGCCATCAAGATGGCGCCGGTCGTGCGGGCGCTGCGCGCCCAGGGCGATCGCCTGCGTCCCGTGGTGCTGGTCACGGGTCAGCACCGCGAGATGCTCGACCAGGTCCTCCAGCTCTTCGACATCGCCGCCGACATCGATCTCGACGTGATGGCGCCGAATCAGAGCCTGGCCAGCCTCACCGCCAAGGTGATGACCGGAGTCGACGCGGCGGTGCGCGACACGCGCCCCGACTGGGTGCTCGTGCAGGGCGACACGACCTCGGCGATGGCCGCGGGGCTCGTCGCCTTCTACCACGAGGTGAAGATCGGGCACATCGAGGCCGGCCTGCGCACCGGGCATCGCCGCCAACCATTCCCCGAAGAGATCAACCGCCGCATCACCGATTTGATGAGCGATCTCTATTTCACGCCCACCGAGCGCACCCGGGCCAACCTGCTGCGCGAAGGTGTGTCAGACGGCGACATCGTCGTCACCGGCAACACCGTGATCGACGCGCTGCTGCACATGGCCGGCCAGGTCGACGACGAGCCGCTGCACGAGATCGACGCCGACCTCGACGGCAAGCGGCTGATCCTGGTCACCTCGCATCGCCGCGAGAGCTTCGGCACGCCGTTTCGTGACATCTGCACCGCGGTGCGCGACCTGGCCGAGCGCTACGCCGGCGATGCGCACGTCGTGTTTCCGGTGCACTACAACCCCAACGTGCGCGAGCCCGCGCACGAGATCCTCGGCGGCTTCGCCAACGTCCACCTCGTCGACCCGGTCGACTACCGCACGATGGTCAAGCTGATGGCCCGCGCCCATGTCGTGCTCACTGACTCGGGCGGGGTGCAGGAAGAGGCGCCGAGCCTGAACAAGCCATTGGTCGTGATGAGGGAACTCACGGAGCGGCAGGAGCTGGTCGAAGCCGGCGCGGCGCTGCTGGTCGGCACCGACACCTGCGCCATCGTCGATTCGGTTGCCGGGTTGATGGAGGACGACGCGCTGTACCAGCGGATGGCCGGCGTCGCCAACCCCTACGGCGACGGTACCGCCAGCCAGCGCATCGTCCGCGCCATCCTCGATCGCGAGTCGGGCGCGAGGCTCAACTAGTGGCCTGCCCTCGTCATATGCACAGCGAATTCCGACGCGCGGCGCCCGGATCGCAAGGCGCGAGGAGTGAGCATATTGGCCGATATGTGAGCGACGAGCAACGCCGCGAGGCGGGATGCCCCGCGAGGAAGGCGCTGTGCATATGACGAGGACAGGCCACTAGCCCCGCTGAACCCTGCAGCCGATGCGCATCCTCTTTCTCTCGCGCTGGCACCCGTTCCCGGCGACCAACGGCTCCAAGATCCGCGTCTACAACCTGCTGGCGCACCTCGGCCGCACCCACCAGGTGGACCTGGTGTCGTTCCACGCCCCGGACGAAGCGGTCAGCGACGCCGACCTCGACGCGATGCGCGCCCATTGCCGCGACGTGCGGACGGTGCCCTACCGCCCGTTCGCGCCAGGCTCGCTGCGCGCCGTGGCCGGGCTGTTCGGGGCGATGCCGCGCTCGCTCGTCGACAGCCACAGCCACGAGTTTGCCGGCGTGGTCGCCGCCATGGCTGCCGCCACACCTTACGACGTCGTCATCGCGTCGCAGATCGACATGCCGATCTACATGCGCGATCTGCAGGGACCGGCGAAGGTGCTCGAGGAGGTCGAGGTCAGCATCTTCCGCGAGCAGCTGCATCGCGCCGAGGGACTCGCGGCCCACGCCCGCAAGGCGCTGATGTGGAGCAAGTGGCAGCGCTTCCTGCGGCAGGTGATGGACGACGTCGATCTGGTGACGGTGGTGTCGCAGCGCGAAGCGGAGCCGCTCTTCGCGATCACTCCCGGTTACGCGCGCCTGGCCGTGGTGCCCAACGGCGCCGATTCTGACGCGGCTCAGCGGACACTTCGCCGACCCCGTGCCCGACACGCTGGTCTACACCGGCGCGCTCACCTACTACGTGAACATGGACGCCATGGACTTCTGGCTGCGCGACGTGTGGCCGCGGGTGCTGGCGCGGCGGCCGTCGGCGCGGCTGCAGATGGCCGGCCGCCTCGAGGGCACGCGCGCGGCCGAGTTGCCGGTCTACGACAGCGCCACCCATGTCGGCCACCATACCGACGTTCGCCCGCTGGTCCAGGGGGCGTGGGCCAGCGTCGTCCCCGAGCGGGTCGGCGGCGGCACCCGCATCAAGCTGTTCGAGTCGCTGGCGCTGGGCACGCCGGTGATCGCCACGCGGTGGGCGGCCAACGGCGTCGAGGCTCGGGACGGCGAGGAGATTCTGGTCGCCGACACCGCCCAGGAACTCGCCGACGCCACCGTGCGGCTGCTCGGCGATGCGGCGTTGCGCCAGCGCCTCAGCCGCCAGGGGCGGGCGCTGGTCGAACGCAAGTACGACTGGCGGGTGATCGGCGCGGCCTTCGAGGCGCGTCTGGAGGAGGCCGTGCGGCACCGGCGGGATCGGCGATGACGACGGAGGGACTCGTCGACCTGCAGGTGCCGGTGGCGCGTGCCACCGACTGGCTGTTGACATCCGGCGTGCAGGTGGTCGGCGACGACCCGCGGCACCACGGCGGCTTCGCGAGCTGGTACGACACCGGCACGCAGTCGATGCCCTACGTCTACTCGGAGATCACCGGCTACCTGGTGACGTCCATGTGCGCGAGTCATGCCCGCACTGGCGATCCGCGGACGCTGGCCAGCGCCACCGCCGCCGGCGACTGGCTGCTGCGCACCGCGCATCCCGACACCGGCGGGTTCCGCTGCCTGTGGCCGCTCACGCCGTCGCGCTTCGACTACAAGATCGATCAGATCTACACCTTCGACACCGGCGTCATCGTCAGCGGGCTGGTGAACCTCTACCGGGCGGGCGGAGACGCGCGCCACCTCGCCGCCGCGCGCACCGCCGCCGACTGGCTGCTGCGCGTGATGCAGAAGCGCGACGGCCTGTTCCTGCCGGTCTACGACATCGCCGCCGGCACGCCGCCGGCGGAATCCCCGGCCGAGTGGTCGTTGTGTGCGGGGGCGTATCACACCAAGGTGGCGCTCGGTCTGCTGAACCTGTTCGAGGTCACCGGGGCCGCGGCGTACCGCGACGCCGCAGTGGCCGCCTGCGACGCCGCGCTGGCGCTGCAGCGACCCGACGGACGGTTCGTGACGTTCCCTCCTGACGGCGGCACCAACTGCCATCCGCATGCCTACGCCGCCGAGGGGCTGTGGGTGGTGGGCCGTCTGCTCGAGCGTGACGACTTCCTCGCCGCGTCGGCCCGCGCCACCGACTGGCTGCTGGCGATGCAGTCGGCCGACGGCATGATTCCGCGCCACTGGCACGACGGTCAGCCGGTGTATCACGAGCGGGTCGACGTGCTGGGCCAGACGCTGCGCCTGGCCGCCATCCATCTCGCCGAAGGGCGCATCGCCGATTCGCCGGCCCTGCGCCGGCGTCTCGACCTGCTCGCCGGACATATCCTCGCCAACCAGATGACCAGTCAGGATCCACGCATCGATGGCGGATTCGCGTTCGGACGCCTGTCCGACGGCACGCCGATGCCGCACGTGAACGTGTGGGTCACGGCCTTCGCCGCGCAGGCGCTCGCGGCGTACGACGACCTGCGCACGGGTCGCCCAGCGTTCGCGCCCAGGTTCATGGTGTAGTCGAGTCGTGGCGCTCTCGCACTTCCACGCCGTCGTCCTCGGCGCCGGCCCGGCCGGCACCGGTCCGCTGGTCTGCGCGCACCAGCGCGGCGACCTGGCGCGGCTGCTCGACGCCGGGGTGCTGCTGGTCGATCGCGGCGCCTCGATCGGGCACGGCACCATCGGCCAGTACGGCATCAACTCCGACACCTACGCCGACACCCTGCTCGAATGCCTCGACCGCGGCGATCCGCGGGTGCTCGCCCAGATGCGGGCCGCCCCGATCACCGCCGAGATCGCGCTGTTCAAGGGCGGCGCGGTGCCACTGCCGCGGGCGGCGGCGTTCCTGGCCGAACTCGGCGCCGCGCTGCGGCGCATCCTCGACGACCATCCGCGCAGCGGCTTCAGTCTACGCACCGAGGTCACGGCGCTGCATCAGCAGGCCGACGGCACCTTCCGTGTGGAATTGCAGCACGGCGGCGGCCGGAGCGCGGTGACGGCCACGCACGTGGTCTCGGCGATGGGCGCGCGTCAGCACCGCGACCGCACGCTGACCTCGCCGATCGTGCCCGGCGTCGATCTGTCGCGCGCTCTCTGGCGCGAGAAGACGATGCTGACCAACGATGTGCTCAGCGCTGCCGGCCTTCCCGCACTGCGCGAGCGGCTGCTCGGCGCGCCGAACCGGAAGGTGGTGATCATCGGCGCGTCGCACAGCACGACCTCGTCCACCTGGGTGCTGCTCAATCGCACCCGGGTCGCGTTCGGGCCCGGCGACATCACCCTCCTGCACCGCGGCCCGTTTCGCATTTTCTATCCGAGCCGCGAGGCGGCGCTGGCCGACGGCTACACCGACTTCGGCGACGACGACCTGTGCCCGCTCACCGGCCGGGTCTATCGGCTGGCCGGCCTGCGCCTCGACAGCCGCGACCTCGTGAAGCAGTTCCTCGACGTCGGCGGCGCCCGGCCCGAACCGCGCGTGCGCCTGTTCCCGCTCGATCGCAGTGGCCGTGGCAATGCGTTCGATCTGACGGCGCTGCTCGACGAAGCGGCGCTGGTGATTCCGGCGTTCGGCTACCGGCCGACGACGGTGCCGCTGTACGACGCGCGCGGCGATCGCATCGCGCTCATGGCCGACGCCGGTCCGGCGCCGGGCGCAGTGCTGCCATCGGCGATCGCCGATCTAGTGTCGTACTCAACGGCGCCGCCGCTGGTCGATGGCGAGTGCCGGGTGCTCGACGCCCGCGGCGCGGTGGTGCCGAACCTCTATGGCATCGGCCTCGCGTCGGGCTTCCGCGTCAGCGGCGCGCTCGGCGGCGAGCCCAGCTTCCGCGGGCAGACCAACGGGTTGTGGCTGTATCAGAACGGCGTGGGCGCGCTGATCCTCGATCGGATCCTCGCGTGAGCGGCGGGCGGCGACGTGCGAAGGTGCGGAGCGGGCGCAGAACCAGCGACCCGTCAAGGACGGGAGCCGGCTGGCCCCCGTCCCTGGCCGTGGTCGAACGAACCTAGGCCACCGAGTCCTTCGCGGCCTTGACGGGACGCGCGCGGACGATCTTGCGGGCCGGCTTCGCCTTGAACACGGTGGGCTCACCCGTGAACGGGTTCACGCCCTTGCGAGCCTTGGTCGCGGCCTTCTTCACCACGACGAACTTGGCGAAGCCGGGCACCAGGAACACGCCGCTCTTCTTGAGCTCCTTGTAGCCGACCTTGGCCAGCGACTCGAGCACGCCCTTCACGTCCTTGTTCGAGAGCTTGCCGCCGCCGTCGGCCGCAATCTTCCCAACGAGCTCTGACTTGGACATCATCTTGGCCATCACGTCCCCTTGCCCGGCGCACGGCCGGAGCGAATATCAGTGGCGCACCGCACCAGAGCACTTCGAGACCGCCACCGCCTGTCCCGTGAGTGCCGCTCTTCCCGGCGGAGAGGCCGGAGCCGCGAACGGTCGCGGCGCAAGAGTCGCTGCATAGATTACCCGTAATTTCACGGTCTTGCGCACTTATTTACACGCGGAGGCCTGTTTTTCAGGGCCTCGCGGCCCGGACGCCGCGCCGGAGGCTGGAATTCCCGGGGTCGGAGCACCGGCGGGATGTCGGTGTGGCGGAAGTCGCCGCCCACGTAGAGCAGCGAGTCGGCGGCCACCGCCGCGGTGGCATAGGCCAGGCAGTCGCCGAAGTTGAGCGCGGCCCTGTGCCGCCCGCGGCCGTAGCGCGTGTAGGCGGCCGTGGCCGCCTGCCACTCCGCTTCGCCGAAGGGGACGATGGTGACGGCCAGCTCGCGGACCAGGTCTTCCACTTCCCGGCCGGCCTTGCCGCCCTTGCGTCCGGCCACGACCATGCCCGTTTCCACGAGGGTTGGGGCACCTACCCTTACCGAATCGGCTTCGAGAATGCGGTCTACGAGCTCCAGGTACCCGGGCTCCGAGAACAGGATGGCGACCAGCGCCGACGAGTCGAGCGTCACACGCCTCCGGGCCCGTAGCCGAGGATCTCGTCCTCCTCCTTGCGGGTCAGGCGGCGGCCCAGCTGCTGCTTGGGCAGCGTCGGCCAGACCTTGGTCTCGAGGAACCGCAGCACCCGGACTCGCCGCTCGGCCATCGCCGGACCTTTGAGCCGGCGCCGCCGTTCCTCCAGCGCCCGCCGGATCGCCTCGGTCTTCGACTCGCCGGTGAGGCGAGCCACCTCCGCGGCCAGCCGTTCGACCTCGGGGTTCTTGAGGTTCAGCGCCATGATTACACCATGGTATATCACTAATGGTGTAATGGTGTATAGCCGATATTCGGCTCGGAGCGCGGTCACCGGCTCCACCCGCCCTCAATGGTTCTGACGGTTCGACCCGTGACTGGCCGTCCGTGCGTCCAGCCACGGAACGCCCCTGTGCGAATCCGCACACGCCGCCGGATGTAATCGGGACTGTCCCAGTTACATCTGGCGGCGTTGCAGAAACGGCTACCGTGGCGCTTTCTGCGCTGTCGGCAATTGTCTTCGTGACAGTCCCTGTGACAAATGGGCCAGGCGCATCCGGTAGAGCCCCGTGCGAGCCGCCAGGTAGAGCGTCTGCCCATCGGCGTCGCCCCACGCCATGTTGGCGGCCAGTTCCGGCAGATGGATCGTGCCCAGGTGCCGGCCGTCGGGCGCGTAGACCCACAGCCCGCCGGGCCCCGACACGAACACATGGCCGCGGCTGTCGACCTTGAGGCCGTCGAGCGCCTCCTCACCCGGGGCCGTGGTCATGTCCGCGAAGACGCGTCCGTGGCTGATCGAGCCGTCGGCGGCGACGTCCCAGGCCATGACGATCTTGCGGCGCTCGTCCCAGTTGGCCACGTAGAGCGTGCGCTCGTCGGGCGAGAACGCCAGGCCGTTCGGCCCCTTCAGCTCGGTGGTGAGCAGCGACAGACGCCCATCCGGCGCCAGACGATAGACGCCGGCGTGGGGCTGCTCGGCACGCCGATCCCGCTCGAACTGCGGCAGGCCGAAGTAGGGATCGCTGAAGTAGAGCGAGCCATCCGATCGATAGACGAGATCGTTCGGGCTGTTCAGCCGTTTGCCGTCATGGCGATCGGCGAGCACCGTGAGGTCGCCGTTCTTCTCCAGCCGGGTGATGCGACGGTTGCCGTGTTCGGCGATGGTGAGTCGCCCGGCCGCATCGAGCGTGAGGCCGTTCGAGCCGGGCTGACGGTACTCGCCGATGTCGACGCCGGTATAGCCGCTCTTGGTGCGGAACACCGACACGCCGTGGTCCGGCGACCAGCGGTAGATGCGGTTGTCGTTGGGATCGCTGAAGAGCAGCGCGCCCTCGGCCGGGACCCACACCGGGCCTTCGACGAAGGAGAATCCGCCGGCCAGCTTCTCGAGCCGGGTGCCGGGTGGCACCACCGCATCGAGCGCCGCGTCGGCGCGGGTGACGTCGAGCGTCGTGCCGCCAGGCGCGGGCGCCTTGTAGAAGTCGAGCGTGGCGGACCGGATCCAGATGCGGTTGGACGGCGGATCGGAGAGCGGGCCGTTGGCCGCGAACACCGCGATCCGGACTTCCTGGCCCGGTTCGGCGTTGCGGGTGACGACCACCCGGTTGGGGGCGTTGAAGCCGGCCACGAGCGCGCCGCCGGGCTGTCCCAGCATTCGCGGCAGCTGGCCGTGCACCCACACCTCGGCGTAGTCGTCGACGACGATCTCGAACGCCACCGTGGCGCCGGCCGTGTCGAACCTACCGACGCGGGCCGGCATCGTGAACGACAGGCGGTACCACGCGAACGCCGACCCGCCGTTGGTGCGCCGCTGCTGCAGCGCTCCGGCCGGGACAATCTCCCACTGCGAGTCGTCGAACTCCTCCGCGCCGACTCTTCGCACCGGCGCACCGGCGGCGGCCTCCTCGTAGCGCCATTCGCCGCGAATCAGCTGCAGGCCGTCGCGGGTGTCGAGGTCGACAATCGCCTCGGGCCGGCCGTCGAACAGGCCGCGCTCGGCGGCCGGCGTCGCATCGAGCGACGCCAGCCCTGCCATCAGGAGCGCGCCCAGCAGTGCCAGGGCGGTACGAGTCACCGGCTGCCTCCGATCTCGGTCATCGACGGCGCAGTCACCTTCACCACGTAGTAGAGGAGCGGGCCGTTCACCTGCTTGAACCAATGCGGCACCCCGTTGGGCACCACCACCACGTCGCCCTTCGTCAGCTGGCGGGTGTCGCCGCCGCTGATCGAGGCGCCGCGAATCTCGTCCATCGCCGTGGTCGTGCCGGCGACCACGGTGCCGCCGGTCACCAGCGTCGCCGAGCCATCGAGGACGTAGACGATGTCGGTGTCGCGGGTGTGGACCTCGGCCATCCCCGCGGCCTCGCGGCGGCTCGCGTGGATCTTGAACTGACCGGTCTCGAGCAGCGGCCTGCCGGCTTTGAACGCCGCCGTCACGTCGGCCGAGGCGAGGGCCTCGACCGCTGCCGGCGTCGCCATCATCGCCGTCGCCGGTGCGCTCGCGAACGCGTCGGCCACCGCCTGGGCAATCTCGTCGTCCTGCGCGGCGCTGGCGGCGCCGCTGACGCCCACCGCGCCGTAGATGCGGCCGCCGCGGCTGAGCGGCACGCCACCACGCAGCGGCAGCATCACGTCGACGGCGACGAGCGAGGTGCGGCCCTTGCTCACCGCGTCCTCGAGGTTGCGCGTCGGCATGCGGAACACCGCCGCCGTCCGTGCCTTCTCGATCGACACCGCCGCGCCGGCCGGGAACGAGCCGTCGAGACGCTCCAGCATCACCAGGTGACCGCCCGCGTCGACGATGGCAATGGCGCCACCGGGAGCCTTCAGGCGAGCCGCCGTCGCGGTGGCGGCCGCCATGGCCTGCCGTGCCGCGTCGAGGGTCAGGTCGTCGGCGTGCGCCGGCATCACACCGGCACACGCGACGAGCAGTGCTGCGACCAACGTCTTCATGACTAGTTGGTCAGCCGCATCGTCGAGCCGAAGGTGGTCTCGCCGAGCACCGCCTCCGCCCACGCGCAGTAGATCTGCACCTTGGCGATGTCGCCGATGAACCCGGGCAGCGTGATCGAGCGGTTCATCTTGTCGTCCTTGATGGCGAGGCGCTGCAGCAGGAACGCCTGGCCCTTGCTGTCGACGATCTGCCAGTGCGGATCCGGCGTGTCGGGGGTGACGAAGTCGTTCGAGAGCGTCAGCACGTTCTTGCCGTTGACGACCGAGTGGGTCACCGTGCCGGTGTTGGCCTTGCCGCCTTCGAACTTCATGCTGGTGTGCATCTGCGCCTGCGCGGTGGCGGCCATGAACATCAGGGCCAGGGCGCCGACGGTGGCGCGGATGATGTGACGGGTCATTGCAATCTCCTCTTGTGTCGAGTGACGGGTCGCGGCCGCGTCATTGCGGCGAGTGCGACGAACGAGCCTAGGATGCGGAGGGAGGTCGGCGCGTTTCCGGCGACGCGTCGGAGCCGCCCTGACCGGCGTCGACGCGGTATCCCCTCCACGGCTCACGCTTCGCGTCCGGGCTGCCAGGACGGCACCAGCGGTCGCTGGGCCAGTCCGGCAAGCGCCCGGTGCTACAGTATCTTCGCCGTAGAGCGGGCGCCCCGCCGCCGCTACCCCCGGCCGGCTGGCGCGACGGGGGCGAGGTCAACGCGCGTGGTGTTATTGCGCGGAGAATCCACGCAGTCGTGCAAGCGGGCTGGCGGGTGACGCCGGGCGGGCGCCTGCTCGCACGACTGCGTGCCCCATCTCGCGACGACGCGCATCGCGTGGCCGTCGGGGTCGCGCAGCATCACGCCGCGGGAGAAGCCGAGGGTCGGGGCGTCGATCGGCACCACATCGGGCGAGACGAGGCCGCCGCCGTGCTGATCGGCAAGGAGCGGTGAGGGATCGGCGGCGACCAGCGTGGTCTGCCAATGCGCGAGGTCGTTGGCTGCCAGGTCGAGCGGCGACGGGCGTCCGGTGCGCGGTGCCAGATACTCCAGCAGCTCCACGCCAGGGCCGTCCTTGGCCCGCAGCGTCGTGATGCGGAGCCGGGCGCCGAAGACGTTGTTCAGGTGCTCCTGCTCCTCGCCGTGGTTCTCGCCCTGGCCGGCGACCGTCAGGCCGAGGCCGTCACGATAGAAGGCCAGCGACACGGCGGTGCTGCCGACGGTGATGGCGGTGTGGTCGATGCCGAGGAACAGCGCGTCGGTGGCCTGCCAGCGGGCCTCGCCCTTGCCGGCCGGAAACTGCAGCACCTCGAGGAAGTGGCCGTCGGGATCACGGAAGTAGAAGGCCTGGATGCCGGCCGCGCCCGGGTTCCACTCTGGCAGACGCTGTGGGCCGGTGGAGGCATGGGCAACGCCGTGCTCGCGCAGCCGCGCGTAGGCCCGGTCCATGTCCGACGTGATGATCGCGATGTGCTGGAACCAGCGATCGTTGCCGCGGGTGTCGCCGGGATAGGGCCGGCCCCGCGGCGCCAGGTACTCGGTGAGCTCGATCCGCTCGCGGCCGAGGCTTAGCGTCGCCACCCGGGCCCGAGCCCCGAACAGCCCGTGCAGCAGCTCGAAGTGGCGGCCCGCCCGCTCGATCGGCCGGGCGCCCTCGACGGCGAAGCCGAGCACGTCGACGAAGAAGCGGATCGAGGCGGCGAGGTCCGCGACCGTGGTGCCGACCATCGCGACGGCCTCGACGGCGACACGATCGCCTGACGCCCGCGCGCGACCGGCACCACCGGCGAGGACCAGCAGCGCCGCGCACAGCGCCGCCGTGACGGCGCTACGCCCGCGCCGCATCGGCCACCTCCGTCGTCGCCGAAGCGCCGAGCCGGTTCAGCAGATGGTCGCCGACGCGCAGCGCGTTGGCCATGATCGTGAGGGCGGGATTCACCGCGCCGCTCGACGGGAAGAAGCTGCCGTCCACGACGTAGAGGTTGTCGACCTCGTGTGCCTTGCAGTGGACGTCGAGTGCCGAGGTCGCCGGGTCGTGGCCGAAGCGCACCGTGCCGCACTGATGGGCGACACCGGCCAGCGGGATGCGCTGGCCGACGAAGAGGCTCCGGCCGAACAGCCCGGCGTGGCACGAGTCGCCGTGGACCGCGCAGTGGCGCTGGCCCTGCACCAGCCGGCGCAGCCGCGATTGCAGCTGTTCGTGGGCGGCGCCATTGTTGGGGGTGTAGCTCAGCACGATGCCGCCGTCCTTGTCGAGGGTCACGCGGTTCTTCCGGTCGGGTAGATCCTCCGAAGTGAGCCAGAAGTCGAGCGAGTGGCCGGCCATCAGGTCGAGCGTGAAGCCCGGTGCGATCTTCGGGGCGCCGGCCGACAGCGCCACGCCGTCGAGCTTGCCGACAAACGAGATGTGGCCCATCGGGTAGGGGAATTCGGCGTCGCCGAAGTAGTAGTCGTTCACCGCCAGCGTCTTCTGGAACACTGTCGGGTTGGGACAGCGCGACACCGCCATCAGCACCGAGTTCACGTGGCCCATGTAGTGCCGGCCGACGACGCCCGAGCCGTTGGCGAGCCCGTGCGGGTGGCGGTCGTTGGCCGATCTGAGCAGCAACGCCGCCGAGTTGATGGCGCCGCAGCTCGACACGACGATGTCGGCGGTCAGCCGCTCCGTGCCGCCGTCGTGGCGGACGACCACCCCGGAGATCTCACGTCCGCTGGCACTGGTTTCGAGCCGCTCGACGTAGGCCTCGGTGAGCAGCGTCACCGCCCCGCTCGCCAGCGCCGGGGCGACCGCCACCACGTGCGCGTCGCTCTTGGCGTGGACCAGACACGGGAAGCCATCACAGGTGGCGCAGCGGATGCACGGACTGGTCGCGGGCCGCTGCTCGTCCAGCATCACGCCCAGCGGCACGTGAAAGGGCCGGGCACCCGCGGCGGCGAAGTCCTCGTGCAGCGCCTTGATCCGCGGCTCGTGTGACACCGCCGGGTGCGGATACGGACCCGACGCCCATGGCTCGGTCGGGTCGGAGCCGCGTTCGCCGTGCACGTGGTACATCCGTTCGGCCGCGGCGTAGTAGGGTTCGAGATCGGCGTAGCTGATCGGCCAGGCTGGCGACGTGCCGTCGTGATGGCGCAGTTCGCCGAAGTCGCGCTCGCGCAGGCGAAACAGCGCGGCGCCGTAGAACTTGGTGTTGCCGCCGACACAGTAGCTGGTGTGGGGATGGAGCGGCCGGCCGTCGCCGTCGTGCCACACCTCCCGGGTGTGATACTTGCCGTCGACGTTCACCGCGCGCGAGCTCCAGTTGTCCTTCTCGCGGGTGACGTAGCCGCCGCGCTCGAGCAGCAGCACCCGCTTGCCCGACCGTGACAGGCGATGGGCGAGCGTGCCGCCCCCGGCGCCGGTGCCGATGATGATGACGTCGTAATGCATGGCAGTCAGGCCTCGCAGAAGATGCAGGTGACGCGCGACGAGTGGTTGAACTTGGCGCAGCCGGCCGTGCCGGCGGCGCGGTGCGCCACGGCCGCCAGCCACATGCCGACCGGCGGCACGACCAGGTAGATCCAGAGATCGGCGAAGTGGCCGGCGACGAGCGCCGGGCCGAGGCTGCGCGCCGGGTTCATGCTCATGCCCGACAGCGGCGCTTCGAAGGCGATGTTCAGCATCACCACCAGCCCGGCGACGACGCCGGTGAAGCGCATCGTCGCGGGCGCCGCCGACACCGCGAGCAGGACCGACAGCGTGAGGAACGAGATTGCCAGCTCGCCGGCGATGGCCGGTCCGATGCCGTCAGGACCCGGCAGGGTCAACACGTAGTTCACGGCCGGCGCCGACGCGAGGGAGCCGAGAGCAGCGACGCTCGCCGCCGACCCGGCGATGCCGCCGACGGTCTGCGCGGCGATGTAGCCGGCAGCGTCACCCCGGCGGATCCGGCCGAGCCACAGGAACGCCAGGGTGACCGCCGGGTTCATGTGCGCGCCCGAGCGGGCGCCGAGCGGGGAGTAGATGATGGCGGCGGCAGTGGCCCCCATCGCCAACCCCATGAGCACGCGGCGGGAGAACGCGTCGGGCAGGGCCGCGCGCAGCGGCGACGCCGGGTGTTCGAGCACGACGGTGCAGGCCGTGGCCGACACCATGAACAGCCCCAGCGCCAGGGCCTCCGCCGCGTACTCCCGCCAGTGGGACGTCATCACACCACGCTCATGCGGCGATAGAGGCCGGCGCCAGTACGGGCGAGGAACCGCGCGTCCACCAGCTGGCGCAGCAGATCGGCGGCGGTCATCGGATCCACCTGCCACAGCCGCGAGGCTTGGATTTCGGTGAGCGACAGGCCGGGCATCTCGACGAACTCGTCACGCACGCGGCGCAGCAGGGTGTCCAGGGAGTCGTGCATCTCGGGTCTCCGTTTTGCGAACCTTGGATGCATGCTCCTGGTGGCGGTGTCTGGCGGCGTCAGGTGGAAACGCCGCGGGCGGCGTCGCATCGAAGCGCGGAAGGAGGGACCGTGGACCTGAACTGCGCCTCGTCGCGTGAGTGGATCGAGCCCGATGGTCTGGGCGGCTTCGCCAGCGGCACCGCGAGCGGCATCCGCACGCGCCGCTACCACGGGCTGTTGCTGGCGGCGACGACCCCGCCCACCGGCCGCGTGATGCTGGTGAACGGGCTCGAGGTGTGGGCGACGACGCCGGAAGGACGCGTCGCCCTGTCGACGCATCTCTACGCGCCCGGCGTGCAGCATCCCGACGGCGTGCGGCGTCTGACGGCGTTCACGGCTGATCCGTGGCCGACCTGGACCTGGGACCTCGGCGACGGCCGGACGCTGACCGGCGAGATCGTCGTCACTCACGGCGCCGCCCGCACCCTCTGCCTGTGGGCTCTGCACGGGCCTGGCCCCGTCACCCTCGAGATTCGGCCGCTGCTGTCGGGCCGCGACTACCACGCGCTGCACCACGAGAATCCCGCGTTCGACCCCGCGACCCGCGTCGAGGGCGCCGCACTCGAGTGGCAGCCCTACGCCGGCCTGCCGGCCATCCGCTGCTCGACGACCGGGACGTTCCAGGCCGCGCCCGAGTGGTTCCGCCACTACCTGTATGGCGTCGAGCGCGAGCGCGGCCTCGACGACACCGAGGACCTGGCCAGCCCCGGCGTCATTCGCTGCTCGATGTACGGCGGCCGGTCAATCTGTGTGTTCGAGTCCGGGCCGTTCGCCACGCCGCCGCTGACCGACGCGCACGCCGTACGCCAGCAGGCCACCCGGCTGATCGGCGCCGAACGGCGGCGCCGCAAAGCGTTTCCGACGCCGCTGCACCGGTCCGCCGACGCCTACGTCGTGCGCCGCGGCAGCGGCCGCACGATCATCGCCGGCTACCCGTGGTTCACCGACTGGGGCCGCGACACCTTCATCGCGCTCCGCGGGCTGTGCCTGGCGACCGGCCGGTTCGCCGACGCGCGCGACATCCTGCTCGAATGGAGCGGCGCGGTCGATCGCGGCATGCTCCCCAACCGCTTCCCCGACGCCGGCGACACGCCGGAGTTCAACGCCGTCGACGCGTCGCTGTGGTTCGTCGTCGCCGTCGGCGAACTCCTGTCCGAGGCCGACCGACGTCCACGGCTGCTGTCACGCGGCCAGCGCAACCGGCTGCGGGACGCGGTGATCGCGATCCTGTCCGGCTACGCCGCCGGCACCCGCTACGGCATCCACCTCGACGACGACGGGCTCATCGCCGCCGGCGAGCCGGGGCAGCAGCTCACCTGGATGGACGCCAGGGTCGGCGGCCGCGAGATCACGCCGCGCATCGGCAAGCCGGTCGAGATCCAGGCGCTGTGGCTGAACGCGGTGCAGACGGCCGCGGCCTTCGACACCCACTGGTCGGAGGCGCTCACGCGTGGGCGCGAGTCGTTCGAGCGCCGCTTCTGGAACGCCAGCCGCGGTTGCCTGTTCGACGTCGTGGACGTCGATCATCGGCCAGGGACCGCCGATGGCACGCTGCGCCCGAACCAGATTCTGGCCGTGGGCGGGCTGCCGATGCCGGTGGTGACCGGCGAGCATGCGGCCGCGGTTGTGGCCGTGGTCGAGCGGGAACTGTGGACGCCGCTGGGCTTGCGCACGCTGTCGCCGGGAGAACCAGGCTACGCCGGCCGCTACGAGGGCTCGCCAGACGCGCGGGATGCCGTCTATCACCAGGGCACGGCATGGCCGTGGCTGCTGGGGCCGTTCGTGGACGCCTGGCTGCGCGTGCACGGCAGCGGCGCCGACCGGCGCGCCGAGGCCGATCGCCGCTTCGTGCTGCCGCTGCGCCATCATCTGACGCAGGCCGGACTCGGCCATGTCTCGGAGATCGTGGACGGCGAACCACCGCACACGCCGCGCGGGTGTCCGTTCCAGGCGTGGTCGGTGGGTGAGTTGCTGAGAATCGAGGCGCTGGTGTCGGCGACCGACGAAGCTACGGCCGCCCGCACTGCCGCTATCTGAGCACGAGGAAGGGGTCGATCGGCGTGCCCTGCCACCAGCGCTTGTCGTCGTTCAGCGCGAAGATCCCGAAATGCAGGTGCGGGGTGTTGCGCGGCGCGTTGCCCGACGTGCCGACATAGCCCAGCACCTGCCCGCGCGACACCGTTGCCCCTTCGGCGAGTCCCGCGGCGTAGCGCTCCAGATGCGCGTAGTAGTAGGCGTAGGTGGTCGTCGGGTCGAGTTGGTAGACGGTGATGCCGCCGGCCGGACTGGTGAGCAGCCGGGCGACGATGCCGTCCTCGACCGCGATCACCGGGGTGTGGCGCGGCGCCAGCAGATCCATCGCCTCGTGACGGCGCGACCCGCCGCGGGCCTCGTCGAACGAACTGCGCAGCTGGGCCCGGCCGACGGCGGCGAGCGGCACGTCGAGACGGCGGCGCCGCAGGTCGGCAATCGCGGCGTCCACAGCATTGGGGTCGGGTCGCGGTTCCGGCGCCACGGTCCTCGCCACGTCGGGGCCGGCGGCGTCGGGCAGCGCCGCGACCACGGTGTCGCTCGCGGCGGCGCGCGCATCGGCGCTCGATGGCCCGGGGGCGCGGTTCACGGCGTCGCGGATCGTCGCGGGTGCCGGGCCGTCGGCACGGTAGAGCAGCGTGATCACCGCCATCACCGCCATGCCGGCCAGGAAGCCGCAGGTGGCCGCGAACGCCAGGGCGGCGACGTGGCGCCGCTTCATCCCCGGTCTGGTCGCCCGGGCCGGGCGCGAATCAACCACGGCCGGCACGCGATTGGGCAGGCTGCGCCCCAGGATCGGCCCTTGACCGACCATTGTGGCGGAGGGCACGTGCGCACCGCGGCTCATGAGGCGGCAATCTGCAACCAGCGTACCTGCGGTGAGTCAGCGTGTTGACGCCACGGAGGACCGGCTACTCGGCTCGCAGCGTCACGATCGGGTCGACGCGGGTGGCCCGCCACGCCGGCAGCAACGTCGCTACCAGCCCGACGGCAACGACGAGTGCCGCCACCAGGGTGAGGGAGCGCCCAGCGCCAGGCCGGCGAACACCGCCGGCAGCACGGCCTTCGTGGCGACACCTACTGGGCGCGAAGCGTCGACAGCGGATCGACGCGAACGAGGCGGGCGGCGGGAATCGCCGCGGCGAGACCGGCCACGCCGAGGATCAGCGCGGCCACGCCGGCGTGGGTGAGCGGGTCGGTGGCGCCGACGCCGTACAACTGCCCGGTGACCAGCGGCGAGGCGGCGAGCGCCAGCAACAGTCCGGCAACGACGCCGGTGGTGGCCACGCCGAGGATCTGGACGACGACCATGACGGTGAGGCGGCGGGGCGGCGCGCCGAGCGCGAGCCGGATGGCCATCTCGCGGGTCCGTTCGGCCACCGTCAACGCCACCACTCCGAATACGCCGACGGCGGCGAGCGTGAGCGCCAACAGGCCGAACGCGACGACCAGGCCCATCACGAAGCGCCGGCCGGCCATCGAGGCGGTTCGCAGGTCGGCCATCGTGCGGACGTTGTACAGCGTCATCGTCGAGTCGAGCTCGCCGAGCACGGCACGCACCGCCGACGCCAGCGCGGCGGGATCGTCCGCCGTGCGGATCACGACGAACGGCGCAACGGGCACCGCCTGCAGGTAGTGCACGTAGACCTCGGGCAGCGGCGGGGCATCGAGGCGGGAATGGCGCAGATCGCCGACCACGCCGATCACCGTTGCGCGCGGCAATGGCGACGCCGAGCCCAGATGGATCTCGCGCCCGATCGGGTCTTCGGCGCCGAACATCCGGGCCGCGAACGCGGCGTTGACCACGGCCACGGGCGGCGCGCCGCCGCGGTCGGCGTCGGTGAACGTGCGGCCGCGCTGCAGCGGGATGCCCATCGTGGTGAAGTAGTCGTGCAAGGCGCGGCGGAAGTCGGCTTCGGGCCACTGGCCGGGCGGCGGCACCCGGCCTTCGACGGCCACCGGGGTCGACGAGTTCGCGCCGCCGAGCGGCAGCCTGGTCACGCCGCCGACCGAAATCACGCCTGGGATACGCTGCAGCCGGTCGAAGATCGCGCGATAGAAGTCGACGCGCATCGCGTCGCTGCGGTATCGGCCGGGCACGGTCAGGCCGATCGTGAGCACGTGGTCGGTGCGGTAGCCGGGATCGACCTGCAGCACCGCAATCAGGCTGCGGGTCAGCAGACCGCCGCCAACCGCGAGCGCCACCGCCAGGGCGACCTCGACGGCCACCAGGGCGTGACGCAGCGTCCGACGCCCGGCGGTGACGGTGCGGCCGCCGTCCATCGCCGCCGTCAGCGACGGGACACGGCGTCCGCTCGCCTGTATCGTCGCCATCGCCACGGCGCAGACCACGGCGATCGCGGCCGCGAACGCGGCGACCGTCCCGTCGGTGGACACCTCGGCGAGCCGTGGCGTGCCGGCCGGGGCGGCGCGGACCAGGAGCGGCGTCGCCCAGCGCGCGAACAGCAGCCCGGTCGCCGCCCCCAGGCCAGCGATCACCAGACTCTCGACCAGCCCTTGTTGCCACAATCGCGCGCGGCCGGCACCGAGCGCCTGACGCATGGCCAGCTCGCCCTGCCGGGCGACGCCACGCGCCAGCAGGAGGTTGGCGACGTTGACACACGCGGTGAGCAGCACGACGCCGACGCACCCCAGCAGCAGGAAAAGCATCGGCCGCACCGGCGCCACGGCGTCCTCGTGCAAGGAGCCCACCCGGAGCTGCCAGCCGTCGTGGGTCGACGGGTTGGCCGCGACGATCCGCGCCCACGCCGCCTTGAGCGGCGGTTCGGCATCAGCCAGGCTCCGGCCGGGTGCGGCTCGAGCGACGGCGCCGATCAGGCGGGCCCCGGCCGGCGCGGTGCGAGCGGCCTGCAGGTCGAGCGCCAGCCAGAGATCGACGTCCGACGACGCCGTGAAGCTGACGGGCGCGCGAAGCATCGACGGATACGGGAACGTGAAGCCCGCCGGCATCACCCCGACGACGGTGACGACGCGGCCGCCGACCGCGACGCCGCGGCCGACGATGGTCGGATCGGCGCCAAACCGGCGCTGCCAGAACCCGTGGCTGAGCACGACCGCCTCCTGGCGATCGGCGTCGAGTAACACGCGGCCCACCAGGGCGTCGCGGCCCAGCAGCTCGAAGACGCCGGGCGCGACCCGGACGGCCTGCGCGTCGACCGTGTCGCTGCCGCTGCCGACCGAGATCGGGATCACGTTGGCCTGGAAGGCCGCCACGCCGCCGACGTTGGCGAACGCCTCGCGCAACTCCAGCGCGTCGGCGCCGGCCATCGGGCCGGGCCCGCGCCCCACGGCCGGGTTCTCGATCCACAGCGCCAGCAGCTGATCTGGCGCGCGGTACGGCAGCGGTGCCAGCAGCACCGCCTGGACGACGCTGAAGATCGCGCTGTTGACGCCGATGCCCAGAGCGAGCGTGGCGACGCACGCCGCCGCGAACCCTGGCCGGCGCCGCAGGCCGCGCAGGGCGTAGCGCAGATCCTGTCCCAGCGAGTCGAGCCGCGGCACGCCGCGCCGCTCGCGCTGCGCCTCGCGCACGGCGGCGAGGCTGCCGAGCGACATCAGCGCACGTCGCCGGGCGTCCTCCGGTGACTGGCCGGCGCGCAGCGCGTCGGCGACGTGCAGCTCGAGGTGGCTCTCGAGCTCGGCGTCGAAGTCGCGCTCGCCACGTTCCGGCCGGAGGAAGCCGGCCAGTCGCGACAGCCAGGCGCGCAGCCCTCGCATGTCAATCCTCGCTCGGAGTGAGGAAACGCGTCATGATCGCCGCCGTCGCCGCCCACTGCCGGGTGTCGCGCTCGATCTGCTTCCGTCCTGCCCTGGTCAGCCGGTAGAACTTTGCCTTGCGGTTGTTGTCCGAGACGCCCCACGACGACGCCACCAGCCCTTCCTGCTCGAGCTTGAGCAGCGCCGGGTAGAGCGTGCCGTAGTTGATCGACAACTGGCCCTGACTGGTCTGCTCGATACGCCGGGCGATGCCGTAGCCGTGCTGCTCCCCCATCGTCAGCAGGGTCCGCAGCACCATCAGCGACAGCGTGCCCTGCCACACCGCGTTGCGGTCGGCCTGTGTCATGTCGTCCGTGCCATCTCCTGCCGAGCCGCTAGCCGCCAGCCGCTGGACAAGTGTCCTATGGCCCTCCAATAGGAAGAATAGCGTCTCTCCTATGGCCTGGCAATAGGAATCGACGGGAGCGCGGGCCGAAAGGTTGACCGCGGTTGACCGCGGCCAGCGGCGTCAGCCGAGATACGCGGGTAGCAGATCCTCGGTCACGCCGGAACGGAGGTCGGTGACGCACATCCGCCGGATCGAGGTGAACGAGCCCATGTCGTGATCCCCGTTGATGAGGATGGCGCCGACCCGGATGAGGTAGCGGGCGTTGTAGGTGGTGCGCGACGCCAGCAGGTCGATGCGGGCGGTGATCGCCTCGCCGATCACCTCGGTGGCTGCCATCAGCGGGTGCGCCGCCGCGGCGATGCGCGGCGCCTGGGCCAGAAGAATCTGCTCGAGCGTGTGCTGCTGGTAGTCGAGATGGTCGACCTCGCCCGCGATGATGCGTCCGGCCTGCAGCTTGGCCACGGCCGCACGGCAGGCGCCGCAGCAGCCGCTCGGCGTGTGTTGGCCGAGCCGCAGGATCGTCCCGACGCTGCCGTCCTTCGAGATGCCGATGTGCGGCGCGTGGTAGACGTAGACCGCGCCGTCGTCGGGCACGTGGGCGGCGAGCGCGCCCATCCCAGTCAGCCCGGCGAACGGGAAGCCGTTGAGGCCGCCGAGCTTGAAGGGGCCCACCATCTCGTAGGCCCGCTCGGGGTACTCGACGCTGATGACGTCGTCGGCGCAGATGCTGTCGGCCAGCACCATCTGTCCCGGCCGCAGTCCATAGCGGGCGTGCAGCAGATCGAACTGCCGATCGACGGTTTCGACCGTGGTCACGGCGTCGGGGTAGTGCTGGCGGACGGTGGCGAGGTGGCGGGCGGCGTCGGTCATGGTCACAGCAGGATAGGCGTGTCACCCGTTCAGTCGGGCTTCCTCGAGGTCGAGGGCGCTCTCCACCTTGCGGACGACTTCGTCGTCGTAGGCAGCCGTGTCGCGGATCTGCCCCAGGGCGTCGCGCTTCACGGCGACGATCGCGCGCTGGAAGTCGCGGCCCTCGGCGTGGGTGGCGTGGGCGGTGGCGCGCAGCTCGTCGAGCGCGGCCTTGGTGCGGGCGGCCACCCGCGTGTAGTGCGCGTGGGCCCGCGACACCGTCGGGCTCGCGGCGTCGGGATGCGCGGCCAGGTGGGCGACGACGGCACCGGCCAGATCGGCGCGCAGCGCCAGCTCCTGCTCCTCCTCGGCGACGTGGTGGTCGACGTCGTCGATCTGCACGCGACGGACGATCCACGGCAGCGTGAGGCCCTGGCCGACCAGCGTCACCAGGATGACGACGAAGGTGATGACCAGCAGCACGCCGCGCTGTGGAAACGGCTCGCCGCCGGGCAGCGTCTGCGGGATCGACAGCGCCGCGGCCAGCGACACCACGCCACGCATGCCGGCCCAGGCCAGCACCGTAGGCATGCGCCAGCCCGGGCTGGGCTCGCGCCGGCCGATCGACGGGAACAGCAGCCGCGGGAGGTGCGCCGCGGGGTACATCCACACGAAGCGGATGGCGATGACGAGCGCGCTGACGAACAGGCCGTAGCCGATGGCGCGCTGGAACTCACCCGGGTCGAGCAGGCTGCGGATGTAGGGGAGCTCCAGGCCGATCAGGATGAAGACCAGCCCGTTCAGCACGAAGATGACCGTTGACCAGACGCCATAGGCCTGCATCCGCGCCTTGTAGTCGAGGAACGAGTGGGCCCGCTGCGACAGGAACAGCCCGCCGCTGACTACGCTCATCACGCCGGAACAATGGAGTTCCTCGGCGACGATGTACATCACATAGGGCGTCATCAGCGTGAGCGCCGTGTCGATCGCCGCGGTGGTGGGCAGGGCGCGGTGCAGGTGATAGACGGCCGCCGCCAGCCCGACGCCCACCAGCACGCCGCCGCCGGCGGCGAGAAAGAACTGCTGCACCGCCTCGCCGGCCGAGAAGTGCCCGGTGAGGATGGCGGCGAGCGCGAACCGGAACACGATCAGGCTCGAGGCGTCGTTGACCAGGCTCTCGCCCTCGAGGATGGTGGTGGCGCGCTTGGGGATGCGCACGCCCTTCAGCACCGAGGTGGCGGCCACCGCGTCGGGCGGGCTGACGATGCCGCCGAGCAGGAAGCCGGTCGCCAGGGTGAAGCCGGGGATGACCGACGCCGTCACGTAGGCGACGATGACCGAGGTGAAGAGCACCAGCCCGAACGCCAGCATCGAGATGCTGCGCTTCCAGCGCCAGAACTCGCGCCACGAGGTGAACCACGCCGCTTCGTAGAGCAGCGGCGGCAGGAAGATTAGGAACACCAGGTCGGCGGCGAGCTGGATGTGCGGCAGCCCGGGCACGAAGGCGATGGCCAGGCCGCCGACGACCAGCACCAGCGGCTGCGCGACCCGCAGCTTCGTGCCGAGCAGCGTCAGCAGCGACACCGCGAAGAGCAGCCCGAGGACGAAGAGCAGATCGTGGTGCAGCATGCGGGCTCGAGCGCGCCCAGTCTACCGTGCCCGTTCGACGGCGGCTCCGAAGGTCCGCCGCCTACTGTGGTGGACGCTGGGCGAACCGGCGGCGGAGTGCTGACCCGGCCCCTGCGGCCGAGCCTTCCGCAGGCCGTCAAACGCCAGCGGGGGCGAGTGTCGGCGGAACGCAGGGTCCCGGGCGGTGCTGCGCGACGTGACGACAACACGGATGTAGGGCAGAGCTTCAGCTCTGCCCCGGCGACAAACGCCTCGATCTGCACGTCGCCGCTGCGCCAGAACACCCTACGTGGACTTCGGCGCCGCCTCGGCGTTTGACGACTGACGCGCGCGCGGCCTGCTCCGGACGGCCACAGGGGCCGAGCCAGCCCTCCGCCGCCGTGCGCAATATGCCGACCGAGCGTCTCCGAACCGCAAAGCACCGCGACGACCTTGGTGGACAGCAGCAGATCGTGCAACTCGTTGCAGATCACACGGTTGGCGGTATCCGCGGCAAGCAGCCGTCGCGGTAAGCTACGAACTCTGGCGGGATCTGCGGTGCTATGCAGACCTGCCTAATGTTTGTTAGACCGAATCGACGAACACCTGGAGTGAAGCCGGCTTCGCGATCATGGCGACAACTGCGCTGAAGGCACGCAGGCTTCGAGGAGGCCGCCGATACTTCGCACGCCGGCGGCGCGAGACGGACGAGTTGGTGGCGCTGATTCGTTCAGGCACGGCTTGCGAACTCGGGCATCACCACTTCGACCTTAGTGGCTACGGGGAGCGGTCGGCGCGACTCCGCGTCGCCCGTCGGCGGCTGCTGCTCGATGCGTTTGAACGTACTCGGGAGGCCGCCGCCCATGCGAGGCAGCCTACCCAGGTCTTCGTTCAATTGGCGGCTCCCGAGAACTGCGGCGAAGATGCGCTGTACTACCACTCTCAGAGCGTCGGCGACGTCTGTTTCCCATACCGGTATCCGAACTTTCGTTGGAACACGACCGTGCCGGGGCACGTTCGTGAAGCCGTCGCTGGGCTGCGGCTGCGAATCGGGCACACCACCTTCAATGGCTCCGACTTCTGGGTGCTTGTCGACCCCGCCGATCCTGGGCTCTCGGTCTAACACTACTTTGTCACCTTCGGAGCGGCGCGTTGCGGCGGAAGCTGTCGAGCATGCCGAGCAGCCGACGGTTGTGAATGATGTAGAGCAGGCCGAGCACTTCGCGGACCCAGCCACGGACGACCGGCAGCGTCGGGCGGGCGGCGTCAGGGTGTCGCGCGCGTTCGATTTGTAAGAAGGTGAAGGCGACGGCGGCGAGCACGACGTGATGCGTCCAGCCCGTATAGCTGCGGCCCTCGAAGTGGTCGAGCCCCAGGTCGTCCTTGAGCTCGCGATACTGCTGCTCAATCGGCCAACGACTGCGAGCGAGCGCCACGAGGTCGACGAGCGTGGTGGTCGTCGGCAGATGCAGCAGGTAAAACTTCCGCACATCCGTGTCGGAGCGTTCACAGAGCAGCCAGCGGTCGCCGCGGCCGGTCGGGGGCCGCACGCGCAGTGCACAGAAGCGCGCGGTGAGCGGCCCCGCCGTGCCGGTGCCCCAGGTCACCGTCTCCCACGCGTCGTCGGGCGCCGCGTCCGCGAGAATCGTGGCCGGCAGCGCGTCGCCGCTTCCGCCCGGCTCAGTGAACACGGCTTCGCCCCGGATCGCGACGCCGTACGGGAGGCCGAGGCGTTCCAGCGCCGCGCGAAAGGCGGCGTTGCTCCCGTAGTCCGCATCGACGACGACGGCCGTGATGTCGAACCCGGCGTCCCGAATCGCGCGCACTTGCGCCAACGCGATGCGCCATTTCTCGCGAAACTGAACGGTCGACGGCAGCCCCCCAGTGGCGCGCCGGTCGGCGTCCTCGGTCCACGCGACCGGGAGATAGAGGTCGAAGGCCAGCGGCCACGTGCGGCCGTCCGCGATCAACGCGCTCGACACTGCCACCTGGCAATTGCCGATCTTGCCGAGCGCCCCACGGTACTGGCGTTGCACACCGACCGATTGCGTCCCCTGCTTGGGGAACCCGGTATCGTCGATCGCGAGAATGCCGGTGCGCACCGGCACCACGGTGCGCAGGTGGGTCCAGACACGCTGCGCGTCCCACGGCGAGTGCGTGATGAAGTGCTGCAGCGCCTGATACTGACCGGGATCACTCAGCCGGCCATGCATCGCCTGCATCGACTTCCGCTCGCTGTCGTTGAGCAGGCCGTCGAGATACTGGCTGGCCGCCTCGCGCTGAGGGCGCCGGTTGAAGCACGCACTAAAGCCGTCGAGGAACTGGCCCAGGCGTCGCAAGAGCGCCCGCGCCGGCCCCGTCGTCACGCCCGCAGCGTACGGGATCGCGGGTCGCAGTACAAGTGGAAATCGGTCAGCTCACGCGCGCTCAACCTGACAAAGTAGTGCTAACCACGGCTTGCAGCCGGCGGCGGCCCGGGCGCATCATGAGGGCCGCCGCGGCTGAAGCCGGGGCGTTAGGTTAGGCGCACGGGAGGAGCGTAGGGTGGGACTTACGGCCGACCAGCAGCAACGCATCATTTCGCACTTATCGTCCAACGTCCGCATGGGTTGTCCAGCGTGTGGGTCGAGAAGCATGTCGGTTGAAGCGGACGTCCAATTCCTCGGGGTTCTCGACCCCGCCTATCGACAGCCGGTCGAGGGAAGTGTCTACCCGGTCGTAAGTGTCACGTGTAATGACTGCTACCACGTACTGCACTTCTCTGCGATGAAACTTGGTCTCATCGGCTAGCGAATGCGAGTCGTTTTGTTTGGAGCCGGGGCCAGCTACGGCAGTGGGGCGGTCGCGCCAAGACAGCCACCACTAGGCAGTGAACTGTTCGCGGTCTTGAGACGGCTGTATTCGTCATGGAGGTCCGTACCCGACGAGGCAGCGGCGCAGTTCGACCGCGATTTCGAAGCCGGAATGGCGGAAGTCGTCGCGAAGTACAGCATGGCGATCGCGCCGCTGATGCAGGACTTGGCGGTGTTCTTTTCGATTTTTGGCGTGGCCGATAGTGGAGACAACCTCTACAGCGCCCTGCTCGGCCGCGCGAGTGGCCGAAAAGACATTCTGTGGAGCACACTCAACTACGAGTGCATTTTGGAAACTGCGGCTGCGAGAAGCAAGCGCATTTCGTACTTCGGAGAACCAGAAGAGACTGACGCGTCGAGCGTGCCGGTCTGGAAGCTCCACGGTTCTTGCAACTTCAAGGTTACTGGCCTCGAGGCGACGCGCGGCGTGAGCTTCGGAACGGGCGTCGTGTTCGGCGGTGGAATTGAGCCGATAAATCCAGGCGCTGTCAGGGCTCACTACAAAGGAAACACGGCGCTGTACCCGGCGATGGCTTTGTATGCGGCAGGCAAGGCCATTGCGATGTCGCCGGCGCCAATTGTCGGTGCTCAGCAGAGGTGGGCGGCACATGTTCTTCGCGCCGACCGCGTCCTCGTTATTGGTGTCCATCCGAACGTCGGCGATGCTCACATCTGGGAGTCCGTGGCTAGGACCGACGCGGACCTCGCGTACGTCGGTGGCCAGAGCTCTTTCGAGCAGTGGCGTGACAATCACAGGATTCGCAAGGCCAGCCGGCATCTTGGCGCAACGTGGTCAGCGGTGGCTGAAGAGGCGAGCGACTTCCTATGCGGATGACCGGCGCCTAACGTTAGCCGGACTCGATTCCTGAGGTGACCATGGTACGCGCGGGAACACTACTGGCCGTGGGGCTTGCTCTCGGGTTGCCGGTGTTCGCCGATCAATCGGCCGCGCCCCGTTCACCAGAAGAAGAACTCGCGCGCTGGGACAGGATGTTTGCGACTGAGCCTGCACACATCCGTTGGGAGCCGACGCGATTTCTCACGGAAGTCGCGCCCACGCTCAAACCGGGCGACGCGATCGACGTGGGCATGGGTTCGGGCCGCAATGCCCTGTACTTGGCTCAGGCCGGTTGGCGTGTCACCGGAGTCGATACCTCGGCAGTGGGTGTGGAGCGCGCTCGGGCGCGAGCCTCTGCGAACAAGCTGTCGTTCGCAGCCGTGCAATCGGACATGTTCAAGTTCGACTACGGCACCAATCGGTACGATCTCGCGCTTTTCACGTACATGGGGCCGGTCGGCGACTTGGGCGAACGATTGGTGCGCGCGTTGAAACCAGGCGGGTATCTCCTCATTGAGCACTTCGCGGGCGGCTTCGAGGCCGGTTCCTTGCCAAAGTTGTTCACGGGCCTCGACGTGCTTCGATACAGCGAAGACGAGGACTATCCGGACTACGATCTGCGAAACAAGGGCCGCGTGGTGCGTTTCCTTGCACGGAAGCCAATCGCTCCATGAGCGAACACACGCCGGCTAACCTCCGAATGCAGCCGACGCGGAGCTTCCTTCACTAAAGTAGACACTTCCACCTAACAAACGGAGGTGCCCGATCCCCCGGGCGGGCGCACGCAAGGTGCGGCAATGCCCGATGACGCAGTTCTTCGCGGACTCCGTGGTCGCGGACGCAGATCCGCGCACGCGCGCGGGCGCCGGCGGAGGGCTGGCTCGGCCCCTGCGGCCGTCCGGAGCAGGCCGCGCGCGCGTCAGTCGTCAAACGCCGAGGCGGCGCCGAAGTCCACGTAGGGTGTTCTGGCGCAGCGGCGACGTGCAGATCGAGGCGTTTGTCGCCGGGGCAGAGCTGAAGCTCTGCCCTACATCCGTGTTGTCGTCACGTCGCGCAGCACCGCCCGGGACCCTGCGTTCCGCCGACACTCGCCCCCGCTGGCGTTTGACGGCCTGCGGAGGGCTCGGCCGCAGGGGCCGAGTCAGCCCTCCGCCGGCACTCGGATCGTGCGGTGGAGCTGAAGCGCCGCTTACAGCAGCTGCACCACCGCCAGCGTCGCCATCGCCCCGACAGTGGCCAGCGCCAGTTCGACGCGGTCGCGCACGCAGGCGATGCCGAGCAGCAGGAACAGCGCTCGCGGCCGCCAGGCACGGCCAGTAGACGTCGTCGGCGCCTTCCTCGACACCGCCGCGGGCCAGCTTGCGCGCCGCCTCGATCACCGTCACCGCGATGTCGGTGTCGCTCTCGCGGTCCAGCTCCATGTAGCGGCCGCCGCCGGCCGAAGCGATGGTCGCCAGCGACTCGCGATCGAGCCGCGAGTAGACCGGCACGACCGGCTCGTCGGGATTGTCGCTCGGCGGCTGCGGGATGAACCCGCCGCTGCTGGTGCCGACGCCGACCACGTACACCGGGATGCGCCGCTCACGGGCCCGGCCGAGCGCCCGTTCGACTTCGCCGCTCCACGCCTGGCCGTCGGACAGCAGCACGAACGCCTTGGCGTTCACCGACGGCCGGCCGGTGACGCGCTCGTCCTGGTCGAGGAGCTTCAGCGCCCAGTCGACGCCCATCTCGATGTTGGTGTCCCACGAGGCGTCGTCCTCGGAGCGAAACGGCGGCTCGGTGAGGTGATCGACGAAGAAGAAGAACGTGTTCGGGTCCTTGGTCAGCCGCACCTGCGGGGTGGCGATGCGGGCGAACGAGGTCATCGCCAACCGGTCGCCGTCCCAGCGCATGGCCTCGCCGAGCGTGCGCAGGAACTGCATCGACCGGCGCCAGCGGTCGCCGGGCATGTCGCCGACCCGCATCGACGTCGAGCCGTCCTGCAGCACCACGAGGTCGATGCCGGCGCGCCGCACCCGCGTCGTCACGACCTGCGGCCGCGCCAGCGCCAGGACCACGCATGCGGTGGCGGCGACCAGGCACAGCCAGAAGAACAGCCCACCGAAGAACGAGAAGCGCTCGCGCACCGGCACGGCGCGGTGGCGCAGATAGCGGCGGATGTCGGCGCGCCGCCGGGCGAACTGCCAGACCCAGACGACCAGCAGCGCCGCCGGACCGGCCAGCAGCCACAGATACTCAGGCTGCCCGAATTCCAGCGCCTGCCAGTCGATGCTCGGCAGCGTGAACATCAGCCCCGCTTCTTGCGCGGTTCGCCCTCGCTGGCGCCCTGCGGCAGCTGCTTGCGCTCGTCCGGGCGCATCGGCACCACGACCTTGAACTGCTTCATGTCGGCGCCCGGCGGCGGCTCGCCGGGGGCGCCGTGCAGCGTCGGACCGAGCGGCAGGTCGCCGGCCAGGCCGCGGGTGTCGGGCTCGGGGAAGGCCGGCTGCCGGCTCTGGGCGAACTGCGCCCGCACCCGCGACACGAACTCGAGGTTCCAGGCCGCGGTCTCGTCGCCCGGCCGCGCCCGCACCACGTCGGTGTAGGCGCGCACGATGTCGTCGATGCGCTTCACCGCGACGCCCTGATCGGCCATGTTCTGCGCCGTGCGGTAGGCGGCGTGGGCGCCCAGCTCGAGCATCAGCGGGTCGGCCTCGGCCAGCGCGCCGGCGGCGTCGCGCTGAGGTTCGAGGCGGCCGTAGTTGCCGAGCCAGTAGCGGGTGGTCGACTGCTGCGCGCGCAGCGACGAGACCAGCGCCTGCGACACCCGTGGAATCGGCGCCCGGTCGGTGGCCTCGGTGGCCAGCGCCTCGTAGGTGGCGTCGAGGTCGCCGTAGCGCAGCGTGAGCAACGCCTGCTCGGCGTCCGACGTGCGCTGCTCCAGGCTGGCGGCGCCGAAGAGGACGCGGCCGCCCACGAACAGGACGAGCGCCACGACGAGGTAGCCGATTGCCGATCTCATGACCCGAACTCCTTCATGCCTGCGATCCGAAACTCATGGCCGTTCACGGGAACGTCCGGAACTGCGGCGCCAGCAGCCGCAGCGCCGCTGCCAGCGTCCACAGCGCCACCGCCGCCAGTGCGTAGGGGGCGAAGCGCGGCAGTCGCGCGCTGTACTCGCGCGCCTCGACCGTGCCGGTGGCCACCCGGTCGATCTCGCGGATCGCCCGCAGCACCGCCGCCTCGTCGACGGCGGTGTAGAAACGGCCGCCAGTCTTGGCGATGCCGCGCTGCCACAGGGCATCGGGCAGCTTGGTGTTGCCCTTGCTGATGCGGACGAAATAGACCGGCACCTTGGCCTTGACCGCATCCGACAGCACGTCGTCGATGGTGCGGCCCGACTCGGTGACCTCGGCGTCTTCGCCGTCGCTGAAGATCACCATCAGGTTGCCCGAGGCGTCGAGGAAGTCGAACGCCCGGAACAGCGACACCGCCTGTTCCACCGCCTGGGCGATCACCGTGCCGCGGTCGGGGAAGTTCTCCCACTCGCCCATGTTGCCGATGAGCGACAGGCTGAGCAGGATGTTGTCGTAGTCGGTGGTGAACGGGGTGATGACGTAAGCGGTGTCGGCGAACTCGATCAGGCCGACCAGATCGCGGTAGCCGCCGTCTATGCGCAGCCGCACGAAGCGTTCGGCCGCCGCCACCGAGGTGAAGAACGTCGCCTCCATCGGCGCGTCCTTGGTCGTCAGCGTGCGCGCGGCGAACGGCGCCAGCATGCTCGACGAGCCGTCGATCATCAGCGCGATGCGCCGGCCCGGGCGCGACACCTCGCGCCGCGACAGCGGCGTCGCCGGATCGGCCAGAGCGATGGCGAAGAAGGCCACTCCGGCCAGCGCCAGCACCAGCGGCAGATGGCGCATCGTCGGCGCCCACTGACGCACCCACGAGTCGAGCATCGCCGGCAGCACGACGTGGCCGTGGCCGGGCCGCCGCGCGTTCACCGAGCGCAGCACCAGCGCCACCAGCGCGACCCCAGCCAGGGCCAGCGCCGCCAGCAGCGCCAGGTCCTTCTCGCCGAAGACGAGCTCGTCGAGCCGCACCTCGCGCCATTCGGCGAGCGCCCGCTCGACGAAGGCGGAGATCGCGGCCAGGATCCTCATCTCATCCCTGCCAGACGGCGATGCGCCGCAGGAACCGCGTCCACTGGACCATCGGCCACGAGTGACGCCAGGCGAGGCGGCCGGCCAGGTCGCCGGCGGCGCTGACCGCGCTGTCGACCGTGCCCTCGTCGACCACGCCGCGCCCGAACCGCGACGCCGTGGCCGCAGTGAGGCCGTCGCGCAGGCGCTGCACGGCGCTGTCGCTCTCGGCAGCCGTCGCCAGGTCGGCGGGGGTCACCGACGACGACACCAGGGCGTGACGCCGGCGCAGCAGCCCCTGGCTGAGCGCCAGCTGGCCGTCGGCGGCCTGGGCCGCCCGGCCGATGCTCTGCGACGCCGCATCGCCGATGGCGTAGCCGCCGACCAGCCGCATCGCCGCCGCGGCGCGGGCCACGAGCGCGTCAGTCCAGCCCTCGGCCTGGCGGGCGCGGGTCACCGCCGCCAGCTCGCCCTTGGCGCGCTGCAGGATCGCCCGGCCCGACACCAGCGACGAACGCGCCTTGGCCGGCATGCCGAGCGCCCCGTAGGCGCGCACCACGGCCAGCGCGACCACGGCCGCGGCCAGCGCGTAGAGCACCCAGCCGAGGATGCCGAGCGAACGGGCGCGGAACCGCCGCGCTTCGAGATCGGCGAAGGTCAGGGCGCTGGCGTCGCGGATGTCGCGGGCGCCGCCCGGCACCAGCGACAGCACGCGCAGGGCCAGCGCCGGCAGCCCGTAGGACTGATCGCGGCCCTGCGAGGTCGTGCCTTCGCTGGTCAGCGTGTCGATCCGGTAGGTGATGGTCACCCCGGCCAGCGACACGTCCTGTCCGAAGGCGCTGTCGTTCAGCAGCCGCAGCTGATAGGTGTACTGGAAGAAACGCCGCGAGGCGGTGGTGGCGTCCTCGGCGGTGGTGCCGCCCAGCACGTCGAACGGCGGCACCGAGACGACCGTCGGATCGAGCCGCGAGCGGTCGACCACCACCCGCGTCGACGCCGTCTCGAGCGCCGCGCAGGTGAGCACCGCCTCGAACGGCTCGCCCATGCGGATCGACGCGCGGTCGGTGCGCCACCAGCAGCGGACCGGATCGGTTTCGACGACGATGGCGGCCGCCGGCGCCTGCGCCAGCGCCGTCCCGGGGGTCAGTAGCGCCAGAGCGGCCAACGCCACCCGCAACGTCACTCTCATCATCTATCTCTTCCTCAAGCGGCGCTCGACCGCGAACTCGGCCAGCGCGATGTCACTCTTCGTGTCGTCCAGATCCAGGCGCAGGACATCGAGTCCGGCCGCTTTGGCCTTGGCGGCCACCTCGTCCTGCCAGCCGCGCACGCGATCGGCCATGCCGGCCAGCTGCCGGCGCGACACGACCGACGCCCGCCCGGTCTCGACATCGACCGCCTCGACCCAGCCGGCCGACACCGACGGCAGCCGGTAGGCGAACGTCGCGTCGACGATCACCAGGAACACGTCGTGCTGGACGTTGACATGGGCCAGCTCGGCCAGCACCGGTTCGATGTCGTCGAACAGGAAGTCGGACACCACCGGCACGAGCGAGGTCTTGCGCAGGAACCCGGCCAGCGATCCGCTCAGGCTGTCGAGCCGGCGCAGGTCCTCGAGGCCTTCCTCGAACTGGTAGGCGTCGAGGCAGTGGATGACCTGGTTCTTGCCGACCCGCGGGCGGATCGCCTGCAGCTGCTCGAAGCCGCCCTGGAAGGTGATCATCCCGAAGGTGTCCTGGAAGAACACCGCCGACATGCCGATGGTGGCGATGGCCCGGGCCACGGCGTGGGCGATGAGCACGTTGCCGCGGGCGGCGGCCGGCCCGGCCACGCCCTCGGGCAGCGCATCGACGCCGCAGCGCGTCGATCGCGAGTGGTCGGCGACCACGACCACGCCGGCGGTCGACGGCTGTTCGAAGTCGCGGATGACGAGCGGCGAGAAGTTAGTCAGGCTCGACTGCGCCCAGTCGATGTGCTCGAAGCGGTCGCCGGCCTCCCAGTTGCGCAGGCCGACGAAGTCGAAGCCGTTGCCGTGGAAAAGGCTGCGGTGCTCACCCATGGTGAACTCGCGCATCCGCTTGAGGATGACCAGCTCGATCTCGCTGATCTGCGAGAGGTTGACGAGCGGGGCGATCTCCTGCTCCCGCGTTCTCATGGAATCGGCACCCGATCCACCACGTCCTTCACCACCAGTTCGGCGGTCAGACCATGGCTGGCGGCGTGCGGGCCCAGCCAGATGCGGTGGCTCAGGATGTACGGCGCCAGGTCCTGGATGTCCTCCGGATAGACCTCGTCGCGGCCGCGGACCAGCAGCGCCCACACCTTGGCCAGCCGGCCCCAGACGATGATCGCGCGCGGCGAGGCGCCGAGGTCGACGCCGCGTTCCACCAGTTCCGACGGCGAGTGGCGCAGCCAGTCGGTGTCGGCGTTGTAGGGGCGGGTGGCGGCGACCAGCTGCTGGATGTAGACGCCCAGCCGTTCGTGCAGGAACACGTCGGCGTTGATCCGCGACCGGAGAGCGATGATCCGCTCCTTCGACATCAACGCGTTCAGCCGTACGCGCTTGAAGTCGAAGTTCACCAGCTTCGCTTCCTCCTCGGGCGGGAGGTAGCCGACGTTGATCATCACGGCGAAGCGGTCGGTGGCGGCTTCCGAGAGCGGGAAGGTGCCCTGGCCGAGCTCCACCGGGTTCATCGTGGCGATGGCGAAGCTGAAGGCCGGCAGCTCGTAGGTGGTCTTGCCGACCGTGACGGTGCGGTCCTGCAGGCCTTCGAGGAACGCGCTCTGGCTCTTGAGCGGAATGCGGTTGATCTCGTCGAGCAGGATGACCTCGGCCGAGGCCAGCGGCCCGAACTCGGTGATGAGCTCGCCGCTGGCCGGGTTGATCATCTGGAAGCCGACCACCTCGGTGGGCTGGAGGTCGGCGCGGCCCTGGATGCGGGCGAACTTGGCGTCGGAAATCGCCGCCAGGATCACGCCGAAGAACGTCTTGCCGACGCCGGGCACGCCGCGGATCAGCATGTTGCCGGCGTTGACCTGGCGGTTCTCCTTCTTGTCGTAGGTGGTCGGAATCTCCGACAGCAAGACGACGTTGGCCAGGGTCTTCGCCGCCTCGTAGCCGACGAGGGCCTTGCCGCCTTCGGCGAGGATGGCGTGGTGGAAGGTGATAGCTTCTTGGAGGTCTGGGTGCACGCGGTGTCCGGGAAAGGCCCCGATCCTATACCAGGGCTGGCAAGCCGTGCCGATACGTCTGGCGTGGGTTCCATCAGAATCGGAGCTGGAAGGGACGGACAGCATGGCGAATGAACGCCGGGGCGCCGCCCGGCTGGTGGGTCCGTTCGAAGGCACCTGGGACGGCGCGTCGGGCATGCGCGAGTGCCGCGTGACCGACCTCAGCGTCGGCGGCTGCTTCATCGATGCCTACGCCAGTCAACCGGTCGGTGCCCGCATCACGACGGTGATCACGCTGCATGGCCAGTCGTTCCGGCTGCCGGCCGAGGTGGTGTACGTCGACCGCGTCCAGGGGTTCGCGGTGAAGTTCCTCGACCAGGACTCGCCGGTCAACCGGCAACTCGCCGATGCCATCGCCGCCGCCGCCGGCTGACGGCCCGCCCGTCCCCGCCCCGGTGCCGGTCATCGCCGCCGCCGCCGCGCCCGGTGAGGTCGCGGCGGTCCGGGCGCTCATCGCCGAGTACCAGGTGTCGCTCGGCGTCGACCTCGAGTTCCAGGGCTTCAGCGCCGAGCTCGCCATGCTCCCCGGCGCCTACGCGCCGCCGCGCGGGGCCCTGTTCCTGGCGACGCTCGACGGCCAGCCGGTGGGCTGCGTGGCGGTGCGGCCGATCGACGACCGCGGGTGCGAGATGAAGCGCCTCTACGTGCGCCCGGCCGGCCGCGGCCATGGCCTGGGCCGGGCCTTGGCCGAACGCGCCATCGCCCACGCCCGCGCCGCCGGCTTCGGGCGGATGCTGCTCGACACCCTGCCGACGATGGGCGACGCCCAGGCGCTCTACGGCCGTCTGGGGTTCGTGGACGTCCCGCCGTACCGCGACAACCCGATCGCCGGCACCCGCTTTCTTGCGCTCACCCTGGTCCCTAGTCCCTGCTCTTAAGACGCCTTTTCCTTGGCCCCGCGGAAGGGCGCGGCCTGCGGCTCGGTACGGGCTCCGGGGGCTTCCCAGTCGCTGGCGTGGATGATGGTGGTGCCGCCGGGTTCGAGGCCGATCGGGATCTCGCGCAGACCGCACTTGGCCATGGCCCGGCGCACGCTGGCCCGCGCCCCTGGCGGCACGACCAGCAGCAGGCAGCCGCCGCCGCCGGCGCCGACGATCTTGCCGCCGCTGGCGCCGGCCTTGCGGCCGCGGTCGTAGTAACCGTCGAGCAGCGACGACGAGACGCGGGTCGCCATCTGCTTCTTGAGCTGCCAGGCCTCGTCGAGCGCCGCGCCGATGCCGGTGGCGTCGTTGTCGGCCACCCGGGCCCGCTGTTCCTCGGCGATGCCGACCAGCCGGTCGATGGCGTCCTGGGTGCTGGTGCGGGTGGTCATCCGCTTCTTGGCCTGGGCCAGCACCGAACCGGCGGCGCGGGTCATCCCGGTGTAGAACAGCAGCAGCTGATCGACGACCGCCTGGGCGGTCTCGGGCCGGCAGGTACATCGGCTCGACGGTGACCCGTTCGTCGCCGTAGAAACGCACGAACTGGAAGCCGCCGTGCGCGGCGATGTACTGGTCCTGCTTGCCGATCGGCTTGCCGAGCACGTCGATCTCGATCTTGCAGGCCAGTGCCGCCAGCTCGCCCGCGGGCACGAACTGGCCGCGGTAGGCGAAGAGGGCGTTCAGCACGCCCACCGTCAGCACCGACGACGACGCCAGGCCGATGCCGGCCGGGAGGTCGGCGATGGTCGTGATCTCCACGCCCTTGGTGACGTCGGCGACCCGCATCGCCTCGCGGATGAGCTCGTGCTGCAGGTCGCGCAGCCGCGGCACGATCTCGGTGCGGGTGTAGGACACCCGGATGGTGTCGTCGAACCGCTTGTTCACCGTGACGTACATGTAGCGGTTGATGGCCATGGTGAGCACCGCGCCCGGCGTGCGGCGGTAGTACTCACGGAAGTCGGAGCCGCCGCCGAACAGGCTGACTCGAAAAGGCGTGCGCGAGATGATCACGACGGTGTCCTTGCCGCCCAACCGGCCGCGGCGTGAACCAGGCGTTCGGGCGTGCCGATGTCTTCGTGGAAGTCGGGAATGACGTACCCATGCATCCGGCCCACCAGGGTCGGCAGCACGTGCTGCCCGAAATCCACCAGCCCGGGGCCGTCCGGGATAGCGTCGAACGCGGAAGATCGCATCAGATAAACCCCTGCGTTCGCGAGATCGCTCCGCGGCGCCGCGGGCTTCTCGACGAAACTTACAATTCTGCCATCGGCGTCGATCTCGACGATTCCGGACGACTTCGGCGCCGGCGTGTGGAACAGCCCCATCGTCAACGGACTGTCGTGGGCGTCATGAATCCGGCGCATCGGGGCCAGCCGCAGGTCGCTCAGGTTGTCGGCGTAGAACACCCACACGTCCGGTGCACCGACACTGAACCCGCGCTCGCGGCGCACCGTGGTCGCCGTCCCCGACGGCTCCAGTTCGCGCACCACGGTCACCTTCGGCGTCGGCTCGGACCAGCTCGCCAGGAAGGCCTCCACGATCTCGAAGTGGTGCGAGACATTGAGCAATACGTCGGTTATGCCCTCGCGCTGGCATAGCGACAGCCAATAGGCGAGCAGCGGCCGTCCGCCGATCGGCGCCAGGCACTTGGGCACGCGATCGGTCAACGGACGCAGCCGTTCACCTCTTCCTCCAGCCAATAGATAGGCGCGCATCGATGAGAAGTCGTTCATCCTCGCCCACGGATGCCAAAAGGCAGGACCGGCACAGACATCCCGGCCCTCCTGCAGGCCTCCAAGGCTAGCTAACTCTATGGCAGCAAGAGAGTTGCCACCCGTATTACAGCCCTGTACGCGGTGGTACAGCGGTTGCTATTCCTATGGGTATTCGGATTCCCCTGACGTGAGACACCGCTTGTCCATCGCTACTGACGCTCTTTCGGTTTGGCCCGCGGCCACTGGCCGCCGGCTTCGTTTTGTCAAGCGCTCCATCGACGTTCTGGCCGCAACCGCCATCTGCCTGCTGCTGGCGCCACTGCTGCTTGCCACCATTGTCGCCATCAAGCTGGGCTCGCCGGGGCCGATTCTGCACCGGCGGCGGGTGGTCGGCCGTGGCGGATGTCACTTCGATGCCTTCAAGTTCCGGTCGATGCGCGTCGATGCCGACCGGGTGCTGGAGGCCGATGCGGAGCTGTTCGCCAAGTTCAAGACGAATCACAAGCTGCCGAACGACCCACGTATCACTCCTATCGGTCGCGTGATTCGCCGCTACAGCATCGACGAGCTCCCGCAGCTCTTCAACGTGCTGCGCGGGGAGATGTCGCTCATCGGACCGCGGATGGTGACCGAGCCCGAACTGGAGAAGTACGGTCAGCACGTCGACACCCTGCTGTCGGTCCAGCCGGGCATGACCGGCCTCTGGCAGGTCTCGGGCCGTCAGACCACCACCTACGAACGCCGGGTCGAACTCGACGTCCACTACGTGGAGCACTGGAGCCTGATGCTCGACCTGCGCATCCTTCTGAAGACGCCCCTGGTGGTCTTCCGCGGCGAGGGGGCGTACTAAATGGACGCCCTGCCGAACCGCGATTTCTCCGCCGCCCTCTACATGGCGGAGCTGAACGCCGCCCTGCGCGACCTCGACCACGCCACGGTCGAACAGATGGCCTGGGCGATGGTCGACGCCCACGCCGCCGGCCGCACCGTGTTCATCTGTGGCAACGGCGGCAGCTCGGCCGTGGCCACCCACTGGGCCGCCGACCTGTCGAAGCTCACCGCGCTCCCCGGGCAGGCCCGGCTGCGGGTGATGTCGCTCACCGATTCGGCAGCCACCATCACCGCCGCGGCCAACGACTTCGACTACAGCGAGATCTTCGCCGACCAGCTGCGCACGTTCATGGCCCCGGGCGATGTCGTCATCGGCATCAGCACCAGTGGCCGGTCGCCCAACGTCCTTCGCGCGATGGAGTACGCCAACCAGCACGGCGGCGTGTCGATCGGCATCACCGGCCAGGGCGGCCAGGCGCTGAAGGCCGTCGCCAGCCTGACGCTGGTCATCGGCTCCACCAGCGTGCAGCGGATCGAAGACGTGGCGGGCGTGGCCGCGCATCTGGCCTGCCTCCACACCCGGGCGCGGATCGCCAGTCTCGCCCCGACGGCTCTCAGCGCATGACGCTGCTCGTCACGGGCGGAGCCGGCTACATCGGCTCCGTCGTCGTCGAGCGGGCGCTCGGGCGCGGGCACCGTATCGTCGTCATCGACAATCTGCAGGAAGGGCACGCCGCCTCGGTGCCGCCAGAATGCCAGCTGGTGCGTGCCGACTACGGCGACCGGGCGGCGCTCGACGCCATCTTCACCGCCCAGCCGATCGACGCCGTGGTCCACCTGGCCGCCGAGACCACGGTGGCCACCTCGGTGTCCGACCCGGCCATCTACTTCCAGAACAACACCGTCAACGGCGTCACCCTGCTCGAGGCGATGCGCCGTCACGGCGTGATGCGCCTGGTGTTCTCGTCCACCGCCGCCACCTACGGCGAGCCGGTGACGGTGCCGATGACCGAAGAACATCCGCAGCAGCCGATCAACGCCTACGGCGATTCGAAGCTGATGTTCGAGCAGATCATCCGCTGGTATCACCGCGCCTACGGCCTGAAGTCGGCCTCGTTCCGCTACTTCAACGCCGCCGGCGCCACCGAGACGCGCGGCGAAGCCCACCGCCACGAGAGCCACCTCATCCCGCTCATCCTCGACGTCGCCGCCGGCGACCGCGCCTCGGTGAACGTCTACGGTTCCGACTACCCGACCCGCGACGGCACGTGCGTGCGCGACTACGTGCACGTCTCCGACATCGCCGACGCCCACCTGCTGGCGCTCGATGCCCTCGACCGGCTCGGCCTCGACTGGTTCAACATCGGCACCGGCACCGGTAACTCAGTGGCCGAGGTGGTCACCGCCGTGGAACGCGTCACCGGACGGCCGGTGCAGGCCATCCGCGCGCCGCGCCGTCCCGGCGATCCGGCGACGCTGGTCGCCAGCTCCGATCGCATCCGCGAGGTGCTCGGCTGGTCGCCACGCTATGCCGACCTCGACGAGATCATCGCCACGGCGTGGACATGGCGCCAGGCGAACCCGGGCGGCTACGGCGACTAGGGACTGTCACCGAGCCAAGGGACTGTCACCGAGGCCGGGGGGCCCAGGGCGAGGTGACTGTCCCACTGACAAGCATCCGGACCTGCCCTGCACCCGCATAATGGCAGCGATGCGCGTTCTGTTCGTCGCCCCCTACGTCCCGTCGCGCATCCGCGTCCGGCCGTACGAGTGGGTGCGGGCGCTGGCGCGCCAGGGCTGCCGAGTCCACCTGGTGGCCGTGCAGCCGCCCGAGGATCAGGCGCTCGGCGACCTCAGCATCGGTGAGGTCTGCGAGGCGTTCGAGATCTTCCCGCTCAGCCGCGCCGCCACCCTCGTGAACGCCGCCGCCGCGTTGGTCTCGGCGGTGCCGATTCAAGCCGCCTACGCCCGCCACGCCGCCGCCGAGCGGCGCATCCGCGAGCTGCTGGCGGCCGGCGGCGCCGACATCGTCCACGTCGAGCATCTGCGCGGTGCGCTGCTGGTGCCATCGCCCTGCCCGGTACCGGCGGTCTACGACGGCGTGGACTGCATCACGCGCCTCTTCGAGCAGACCGTGCGCCTCGCCCCCGGCCTGGCGCAGCGGTCGATGGCCAGGCTCGACGTCGGCCGGACCCGGCGCTTCGAAGGCGGGCTGGCGGAGCGCTTCGATCGCGTGCTGGCGTCGTCCGAGGCCGAAGCGCGCGAGTTCCGGGCGCTGGCGCCGTCGGCCGATCCCTCGTTCGTCCGCGCCCTGCGCAACGGCGTCGAGCTGGGCGCGCGGCCCGGCGTGGCGGCCGACGACGGCCGGACCGTGCTCTTCGCCGGCAAGATGAGCTATCACGCCAACGAGGCCGCCGCGCTGCGGCTCGCGGTGGAGGTGATGCCGCGCGTGTGGCAGCGGCATCCCGAGGCGCGGCTGGTCCTGGCCGGCAAGGATCCGTCGCCGGCGCTGCACGCGCTCGCCGCACCCGGCCGGATCGAGGTCACCGGCTTCGTGCCCGACATGGCCGCGGTGATGGCCACCGCCACGGTGCTGGCGGCGCCGCTGGTCTACGCCGCCGGCATCCAGAACAAGGTGCTCGAAGCGATGGCTCGTGGCGTGCCGGTGGTGACCTCGGGCTCGGCCTGTGCCGCCCTCGACGCCGTGGTCGGCCGCGATGTCGTCGCCGCCGACGCCGATGCCGATTATGCCGACGCGATCGTGCGGCTGCTCGAGGATCGGCCGGGCCGCCAGGCCATGGGCGCGGCCGGCCGCCGCTACGTCGAGCAGCATCACGATTGGGACGTGCTGGCGCGTCAGCTTCTGACCGTCTACGACGAGGCGCGGGCCCGCGCCGCGTCCCGGTTGCGGCGATGACGACGGCAGCCGGCGGCGGACCCACCACCGCGCGAGGCGTGCCGGCCGCTGCCGGCGTGCACGCGGCGATGGCCGCCTTCGTCGCCTCGGCGGCGGTCGGTGTCTGGGCCGCGGCCGAGCCTGGGTCGGCGGCGATTGCGCTGCGGCAGATGCTCGTGGCCGGCGCCGGCTACGTGACGGTCTGGGCGGCCGCCCGCTACTCCACGCGCGGCAACGACGCCGCGGCCGGTCTGGTGCTCGCCGGAGTGGGCGCCGCCGCGTTCTTCCTGACGCAGTACCAGTATCTGGCGCTCGACGCGAAGGTGGCGTGGCTCGACGTCCTGGGCCGGGCGATCAGCCGGCCGTTCGCGCAGAGCGAGGCGTGGGCGCCGTTCCCCAACAGCCTGGCCACGTTCCTCGATGGCATCGCCGGCGCCGCGCTCGGCCTCACGCTCGGCAGCAGCCGTCGCGCCGGGCGCTGGCTCGCCGCCGTTGCCTTGGGACTCGTCGCCGTCGCCGTGCTGGCGTCGGCGTCGCGCGGCTCATGGCTGGCGGTCGGCGGCGCGGCCGCGGTCGGTCTCTGGACGGCGCGCTGCCTGCCGGCGCCGCCGGCGTGGATCGCCGGGTCGGCGGCCGCGATCGCCGTGCTGGCGGTGATCGGCGGGGCGATGGCGCAGAGCCCGCCGTGGTGGATCCGGCTCGCCGCGCTGGCCGGCCGTCCGGACCGGCTCGAGGTCTACCAGCACGCCGTCACGTTGCTGCGCGATGCGCCGTTCACCGGCATCGGCGCCGGCGATCAGTTCGCCGCGCACCTGTCCAGGTACGCGTTGCTGATTCAGGTGCCCTATCTCACCTACTCGCACAACCTGCCGCTCGAGATCTGGCTCGAGCAGGGCCTGGCCGGCCTGGCGGCGTGGTGGGCGCTGGCGGCGGCGACGCTGGCCGGCGCCGTGGCGGCCGAACGGGCCGGCTGTGGCTGGCGCACGCGCGGCCTCTGGGTCGGCCTGCTCGCCATCCACCTGCACGGCCTCAGCGACGCCCGGCCGTCGATCGACGCCTGGACCGCGGTGCCGTTCTTCGTGCTCACCGCGCTGCTCGCCGCCCGCCTCGGGCGCCGCGCCGTGCGGGTGAATCCGGCCGCGGCGGCGGCGCCGCTGGTGATGGCCCTGCTGGTGATCGCGACGGTCGTCGCCGCTCGCGGTGCGGGCCGCGCGCCGTGGCTGGCCAATCTCGGCGCCGTGGCCCAGGCGCGCGCCGACGCCGCTCCAGCCGACAGCGCCGACGCGGCGCGGTGGCGGACCGAGGCGGTCGGGCGTTTCGAGGCGGCGTTGGCCAGCGACACCGCCGACGTCGCCGCACGCCGCCGGTTGGGGATGCTCCACCTCGACGCCGGACGCTTCGCCGCGGCGCGCGATCACCTGCGGGTCGCCGAGCGCGTCGATCCGGCGACGCTGTCGACCCGCAAGGCCGCCGGACTGGCGGCGATGTGGACTGGCGACCGCGACGAGGCGGTCCGGCTGCTCGGCGACCTGCCGGGGATCACCGACGAGCTGAATACGTGGATCTACTGGCGCCAGTCACGTGACGAGACCGCGCTCGCGGTGCAGGCGGCGCAGCTGTCGCTGGCGATCGATCCGTCGCAGGTCGCGGTGCGCCAGGCGCTGGCCGCGCTCGAGTCGGCGGCCGCTCAGCGCTGAGGGCCTGGGCGCTCTGCCCTGGCGTAGAGGTCGAGCATGCCGGCGACGTGCTTCTCCTCGGTGAACTCACGTTCCATGCGGCTGCGGCCGGCCGCGCCCATCCGCCGCCGCCGTTCCGGCTCCCGCAGCAGCGCGACGACGTGCGTCGCCAGGGCCGCGGCGTCGCCGGGCGGGAAGATCAGCCCGGTCTCGCCGTCGACGATGAGTTCGGGGGTGCCGCCGGTGCGGCTGGCGACCAGCGGCCGGCCCATCGCCATGCCCTCCATCAGCGACAGCGCCGCCGGCTCCTGCGAGGTCGTCGGCACCACCAGCAGGTCCACCGCCCGCATCAGGTGCGGCACGTCGGTGCGCCAGCCGGTGAAGGCGACGACGTCGGTCAGTCCGGCCGCGGCCAGGCGGGACCGCAGGTGCGCCTCGTAGGGTGGGTTCTCGAGCGCGCCGACGAACACGAAGCGCGTGCCCGGCACCGCGGCGCGGATGGCCGCGGCGGCGTCGATGAGCGTGTCGTGGCCCTTGTGCGGCAGCAGCTGCCCGAACAGACCGACCACCGGCGTACCCGCCGGCCAGCCGAATTCGGCGCGCACGGTCGCGGCGCGGGCATCGTCGGGGGTGAACTTCGACAGGTCGATGCCGTTGTAGAGCGGCACCAGCTTCTCGCGCGGCACGCCGGCCCGCGCGATGTTGTCGGTCACCGCCTTGGACGGTCCGACGATCCATGCGCAGGTCGAGGCCACGAAGCGGTACAGCTGGGTGTTGACCGCGTGGATGCGCTTGATGTTGTGCTCGTGCCACACCTGCGGGACGCCGGTGGCGCGGGCGGCGGTGGCGGCGTAGAGGCACGCCGGGAACGAGATCGCGTGCAGCACCGTCGGCCGCTCGCGCTCGATCACGGCGCACAACTCGCGATGCACGCGCCAGAACGCGCCGGCGAAGGCCGCCAGCGCCGATGGCCGCAGCGTCACCTCGATCATGCGGCTGCTGAAATGGCTGGTCGTCGTGTAGGTCGCGCCGCGCTGGTCGAGGGCCGCCATCAGGCGGGGGTTGCGGTCGCTCAGGAAGGTGTGAGCGGCGTGGCCGGGCTGACGGAGCGCCGGCAGGTAGCCGAACCACACGTGTTCGGCGCCGCTGACCGTCGGCGAGTCGGTGACGAAGAGGACGCGCACGGCCGTCAGCGGGCCGCCACGCGAGCCGCTGGCGCGACCGGCGCGCGTCGCGGCGGGACCACCCGCCAGAACCGCTTTCGGACCGGAGCCGGCGTCTGTGCCGGCGCGCTCATCCGGCGCTCGATCGCCGGGATGGCGGCCAGTCCGCCGAGCAGCACCCACTGCAGGTAATAGCCCGAGAAGAGTTCGATGCCGCCGTTGCGGATGCTGTGCACCATGAAGTCGCCGGTCACGCCGCCGGCGACCATTCCGGCGAACATGCCCAGCCAGCCGAGGGCGAACGTCCGATGCACCGGATCGGTGGCGTTCTGGTAGATCCGCAGGCCGGCCCGCCAGGTCGCGACCAGGAAGACCAGCCACGCCGCCAGGCCGAGGATGCCGAACTCGACCAGGATGTTCAGGTACTGGTTGTGCGGCGTGCCGATCGGCGAGCGCTGCAGCATGTAGATGTAGCTGTTGCCGGGGCCGACCCCGAGGATCGGCGCCTGCTGCCAGATCGACAGGGCGGCGGCGGCCAGCGCGCCGCGGCCGGAATTGCCGCCGAAGCTCATCTGCGTGCGCTCCTTGTTCAGCAGGACCTCGAGCGGCAGCAGCAGCGCTTCCTCGCCGAAGATCACGATCGCCATCAGCATGACGACCAGTCCGGTACCGGCCAGCGCCGCCGCCAGCCGCGACGCGCGCAGCCACAGCACCACCAGCGCCGACGTCGCCACGTAGCCGTAGAGGAACGCCTTGCCGCCCTGCACGCCCTGGGCGAAGGGCAGCACGGTGATCGCGATGCAGAAGATCCGCGCCGGCACCGACGTCGTGGCGAACGTGGCGGCCAGGGCGAACGGCGACGCGAACAGCCCGAAGGTGGTGACCCAGCCGACGTACGGACGCCAGGTGATCGGCGCGAACAGCACGGCGAACTGCAGCGCCGCCAGCGCGATCATGGCGCGTTGCAGCCACCGCAGTTGCGAGGTGTCGGTGAGGAACTCAGCCGCCGCCAGGTAGACGCCCACCGGCCACAGCACGAGCAGCAGCTGGCCGAACGACACCGCCAGCGACATGCTGGCTTCGATGCGATGGTCGGGCAGCAGCAAGATGCCGGCCATCGACGCCGCGCAGACGCCGACGAACACCAGCAGCGGACCGTCGAAGGTCGTGCGTATCAGGCCCGCCGACTTGCGCTGCGACAGCCACGCGCCGAACAGCACCGTGGCCAGCGCTTCGGCCAGCAGCAGTCCCTGGCTGATGGTGCGGCCGCTGAACGCCCCCAGCTGGAGCAGCGGTGGCGCGGCGCCGAGCACCGCATACGCCAGCACGGCCCGCGACGGCCGCTGGAGGGCCACGATGACGAAAATCAGCGTGACGACGAGCGCGGCCAGGCTCTGCGGCGTGAGCCAGGCGCTCATGACGTCCTGGCGGTCACTTCCTCGCGCGGCCGATCGGCCGGCGCGTCGGCGGTGTTTTCGCTCGGCGTCAGGTAGGCGTCGTACTCGGGCCGGTAGTAACGCGAGTAGTAGAACGCCTCACGGGTGAGCGGGGCGCGGTTGAGCACCGCGCCGAGCAGCCGGGCGCCGGCGGAGCCGAGTTCGTTCAGGGCCACCTCGGCGGCCTCGAGCGAGGTGTGCTCGGCGCTGGTCACGAACAGCACGGCGGTGGCGTCGCGCGACAGCACGGCGGCATCGGCGACCGCCATCACCGGCGGCGAGTCGATGACGATCCAGTCGAAGTCGGAGCGCAGTCCCTCGATGAAGGTGCGGAAGGCCTGGTAGGACAGCAGCTCCGCCGCCTTCGCCGTCGGCAATCCGCTCGGCACCAGCACCAGCCCCTGCGCGCCCACCGGGCGCAGCACTTCCGCGGTGCTCCGCCGCCCGAGCAGCACGTCGGACAGCCCCGGGCCCCGCTGCCGGTCGAACATCGCGTGCAGGCGCGGGCGGCGCAGATCGGCGTCGATGAGCGCCACGCGCTGGTCGACCGCCGCCAGGGCCAGCGCCAGGTGCGACGAGACGAAGCTCTTGCCTTCGCCCGGCGCGGCGCTGGTCACGACCAGCACGTTGCCGGGCTCCTCGGAGTCGCCGCAGGCCAGCATGACGTTGGCGCGCAGCCGGCGGAAGGCCTCGGCGGGCAGCGGCGACATCCCGCTGATGTTGTCGGCCTCGTCCTTGCCCGCGGGCGGCACCAGCGCCAGAACCGGCAGCCCGAGCCGGCGCTCGAGGTCGGCCGGCGAATGGACCTTGCGCCGCATGTACTCGCGCCCGAACGCGCCGCCGGCGGCGCCGATGAGGCCGAGCAGCGCCGCGGCCGCCAGGCCCTGGCCCTGGCGCGGCCGGATCGGCGCGCCGGGAGGTTCGGCCGGATCGACGACGCGGATGGTGCTGCGATCCACGCTGCCCTGGATCGTCGCTTCCTTGGCCTGCTGGAGCAGCGCGTCGTAGACCAGCCGCGCGCTCACCGCTTCGCGTTCGAGCGCCTGGTACTCGACGCCCTTGCGATCCAGATCCAGCGCCTGGCCCTTCTGGCGGTTCAGCGCCTGCGTGACGCTGGCTTCCTGGGCGACTGCCGACTTGTAGTCGGCCTCGATGCCGTTGACGACCTTCGCGATCTCGGCCCGCAGCCGCGACTGCACCGACTCGAGCGCGGCGGCGATCTGCACGCGGTCGGGATGCTTTGGGCCGAGCTGCTCGGCCAGCTGCGCGTCCTGGCGGTTCAGCTCCGACCCTTGGGTCTTGAGGCTCTGGACGAACGCGTTCACGGCGATCAGCGGGTGCGACTCGAGGGCCGCCATGTCCGAGCGGATCCCCTGGATCTGCTGGTACTGCGTTTCCTTCTGCAGCCGCTCGGTGGTGGCCCGGGTGACCGACGCGTTGAGGTCGAGCATCGTCTGGCCGACCACGTTCTGGCGCTCGGACAGCGACAGGGCGTCCTGGCTGGCGCGATAGCCCTGGAGCGCCTGCTCGGCCGCCGACACCTGGGCGCGCTGCGCCGCCAGCTGCTTGTTGTAGAACTCGGCGGCCTGGGTCGCGGCCTGGAACTTCGACTCGCGCTCGCGCTCGATGAAGCGGGTGGCCAGGGCGTTGGCGGCTTGCGCCGCCAGCGCCGGGTCCTGCGATTCGAAACCGATGGCGACGACGCGGCTGTCGGGAATCAGCCCCACCGAGAGCCGGGCCAGGAACGGATCGACCAGCGCCTGGCTGCGTGCGGCGTCGTCGCCGGACACCGCCAGTTCACGAAACTCCGGCGCCTCCCAGAGCTTGAGCGACGCGACCACTTCACGGGCCAGCGTGCGGCTGCGGACCACTTCGGTCTGGGTCTGAGGGTCGACGGCGTTCTGCGGCGTATCGCGGGTCTGTTCGGAGATGCCGACGCGCGGCGTGTCCTCGCCGATGAGCACCCGGGTGGTGGCCTGGAAGACCGGTGTCGTCAGCAGGGTGATCGCCACCATCGGCGCCGCCAGGGCGACGAAGCCGGCCGCCGCCCACCAGCGGTGCCGCACGAAGGTGCGCAGGTGCTCCCACACGCCGGCGGTCACCGGCGCCCCGCCACCGGGCGGGTCGTAGCGGGTTTCGAGTTGACGCTGACGGTCTTTGGGCATCAGAACCACCGGTTGCCGACTTGCACGGTATCGCCGGGGAGCACTTTGTCGCCCAGCTCGGCTTTCAATTCCGTTCGCTTCCCGTCCACGATGCGGATGATCTTCACCCGCTTGTTGGAGCCGAGGTCGTTGACGCCGTTGGCCTTGGAGAGGGCCATCAGGATCGTCATGTCGCGTTCGTAGGTGTAGCGGCCCGGGGCGTTGACCTGGCCGTTGACGAAGATCATCTCGGCGCGCGGGACCACCACCGTGTCGCCGTCGCGCAGGTCGATGTTGCTGGTCGGGCCGCGCGACTGCAGCTGCTGGATGTCGACGCGCAGAATCTCTTTCGCGCCCGGGTCGCCCGACAGCACCGGGCCGGTGACCTCTTTGCCGTCCTGCGGACGGATGACGACGAGATCCCCGCCGGCGAACTCGGTGAGCGAGCCGACGCGGGTGAGCGCCTCGATGAGCGACAGCGCGCCGGACAGCGGCACCACGCCGGGCGTCTTGACCTCGCCGACCACGAACACCCGCTGGCTCTTGAACTGCGCGACGTCGATGGTCACCTGCGGGTTGACGAGGTAGCCGTCGGCCAGCCGCACGCGGATCGCCTCTTCGACCTGAGCGATGGTCTGCCCTTCGGCCTTCACCGCGCCGATGAGCGGCATCGTGATCCCGCCGGCCACGTCGACGGTGAACTCGCCGCTCAGTGCCGGCTGCGACCACACCGCGATCTTCAGGATGTCGCCCTGGCCGACCTGATAGCCCTGGCGGCCCTGCGCGCCGGCCGGCGCGGCCAGCGCGGCCAGCGCCACCAGGACAGCGAGGCTCGCCGCGACGAAGCAGCGGAGCGAAGTGCGCATCAGAAGCCTCCCGGCAGCGGGCGATCGAGGCGCTGCAGGCGGGTCGTGCCGTAGATCATGAACACCGTCCACCGGACGCCCGAGAACCCGCCCGGCCCGCCGGTCTTGTAACGCTCGATGTCGGTGCCGATCTTCGACAGCGCGCCGAACCGTCGCGCCATACCGGCCTTGTAGAGTTCGATGGCGCGAAACGGCTCGTCCTGGGCCAGCAGCCCCTTGGGGCTCATGCCGCGCACCTGCGCGCGGCCGAACGCTTCCCAGGCGGTGCCAAGCGTGATCGTCGAGAAGATGTCGATGCCGTTCGACACGTAGAAGCCTCTCCCGGGGTCGAAGCTGTACTCGATCGAACGCCGGCCCGACACGTCGAGGAACACCGGCGACTTCGACAGCGACAGCCCCACATTGTACGCCGGGCCGCCGTACTCCTGGTTGGTTTCGACGGTGCGGTAGCGCAGGTAGCCGACCTCGGCGCGGCCGGCGATCAGGGCCCGCGGCGAGAACTGGCCGCCGGCCATGACCCGCAAGCCGTTGCCGTCGCGGTCGGACGCGAAGAGGAAGCGATCGCGGTAGTAGGTGACCGACACGCCCGCCGACGACAGCGGCGTCATCTGCACCTGCGCCTCGCCGCCGAACAGCGTGATGTTGCGGTTGAGGTTCTGTTCGAGGCTGGCGCCCTGGAAGCGGAAGTCGGCGTTGTAGCGCAGCCGCGAGGCGTTGACGAGGCCGCGGTAGAAGATGCGGCCGCCCGGGCGCAAGGTGGCCACCACGCCGAGCTCGGTCTCGATCCGGCGCGACTTGAGGCCGAGTTCGAAGCCGACGAAGTCGGTCGGCGGGGCGTAGTGGTCGCGGAATCCGGCCGTCCCCTGCAGGTTCAGCCGGGCGCCGCCGGCGTCAATCCGGGCCAGGTGGTACTGGTTGATGGTGTTGATGTTGTTGATGCTGACGGTGTTCTGATCGCCCTCGACGCCAGACTGCGTCTGCTGCTTCGAGAACTCCACGGCGTTGGCGAAATTCAAGCGGAACCGGCCGCGGCCGACCCAGGTCTCGATCTGGGGGACGACATAGAGCTCGCCGGCCGGCACGCCGGTGTTGGTGCGGATGGCGTTGCTGTCGCGGCCGGCGACGAAGACCACGGCCGGCGTGACGCTCACCGACGACCCGAGGAGGTAGCGCCCCTCGGGGGCCGAGCCGTCGGGGGACTGGGCCAGTGCCGCCGGCGGGAACAGCCAGCCGGCGACTGCCACGACGAAAATCAGCAGAGCATGAGTCACGCGGCCCAACCATGCAGGGTCCGCGCCACTCACCGCGGGTGCATGCCCTGGCGCATAAACGACCGGCACGGCAACGAGATAGGCGTCGGAGTGCCCGCTAACGGCACGACGAATGTCGGGTCCAGGCAAGTCTTTATTCCACTAACCAAGTGCCGGGAGAGTCTTCCTCACGCGGCCCCGGGATCGGGCGGATCCAGCCAGACATCCGCGGGTCGCAAGGCCAGTCCCGGCGGCTCCAGGCGCAGAACGGCGCGCACCACCCGGCGGATGGCGCTGACCGTCACGAAGATGGCGGTGAGGGCCGCCGCCGACGCCTGGCCGCGATGCCGGCGAAAGAACCGCACCTTGCTCCGATAGAGCGCCACCAGCATGGCCTCGCGCACCTGGCGGGTGCTCTGGCCGCCGAAGTGGGTGACGACCGCCGCCGGCGTGAACCAGGTCTCCCACCCCGCCTGGCGCATGCGCCAGCACCAGTCGGGCTCCTCGGAGTACATGAAGTACCCCTCGTCGAGGACGCCGACCTGGTCGATCGCGTCGCGGCGGGCCAGCATGCAGGCGCCGACCACGTAGTCGGTCGGCTGCGCGGCCAGGCTGACGGTTTCCCGACGGCTGGGGTAGCCGCGGTAGGTGACGCGCCGGCCGATCCCGGTGACCGACAGCAGCTCCGTCCACAGCGACGGAAAGGGCGTCGGGCCGGTCTGGAACGAGCCGTCGGGGTTCTCGAGCCGCGGGCCGACGACCCCGGCCCGCGGATGCGTGTCGGCGAACGCGACCATCGCCTCCAGCGCGCCAGGGGCGGCCACGGTGTCGCTGTTGAGCAGCAGCACGTAGCGCCCGGTGCTGGCGCGGATGCCCTGGTTGTTGGCCGCGGCGAAGCCGACGTTGGCCGGGTTGGCGATGACCTGGACCGCCGGGAACCCGGCGCGGATGGCCGCCACCGAGTCGTCGCTCGAGGCGTTGTCGACCACCCATGCGTCCCAGGTGACGCCGCCGGCGCCGGCCGGGAGCGAGGCCAGGCAGGCGGTGGTCAGGGTGCGGGTGTTCCAGCTGACGATCACCACCGAGATGTCGGGGCGGGCCGCCGGCGTCATCGCCCGGCCTCGCGCGCCGACCGCTGCGCGTGCGCGCGGCGCAGCGACGCCAGCGTCTCCTCGGCCGATCGCCGCCAGGTGAATGCGGCGACCCGGGCGGCGCCGGCCCGGCGCAGGCGATCGGCGTCGGCGGCGTCGCCGGCGACCCGCTGCAGCCGCTCGGCCAGCGCGGCGTCGTCTTCGGCGTCGACGAAATGGGCGGCGTCGCCGGCCACCTCGGGAATCGCCCCGCGATCGGAGGCGATGATCGGCGCGCCGTAGGTCATCGCCTCGAGCAGCGGGATGCCGAAGCCTTCGACCCACGACGGGAAGGCGAACACCGCGGCGCCGGCATACAGCGCGGCGAGGGTCTCGGTCGACGGCCGCACCAGCAGCCGCGCCTCGCCGGCGGCCACCGCCGCCTGCAGCACCGGCAGCACGTCGGCGTGGCGGGCGAAGAACACGAAGGTCAGCGCGCGGCGCACGTCGACCGGCAGTCGGGCCGCCGCCCGCAGGATCACGCCGGGGTTCTTGAGGCCGTCGGCGAGCACGTACGGCGTGGTGATGCCGTGCGCGGCGGCGGCCGCCCGGGCGTCGTCGGCGGTCACCGCCACCCGCGGCGGCGCCCCGTGATAGACCACGTCGATGTCCTCGGGCCGGCGCGTGCTGGCGGCGACGATGGTGCCGCGCGAGAAATCCGACATGGTCACGAGACGGGTGGCGCGCCGCACCGCCCGCACCGTGGCCTGGTGCAGATACACGGTCATCACCCGCGTGCGCAGCGTCGTCGTGTGGCCGACGACGAAGAGCGTGTGGCGCAGCGGCAGCAGGTTGATGGCGTCGTGCACGGTGACCACCGTCGCCGCCGTGCGCGGGCCGAAGCCGTAGTTGGTCGGGAAGAAGGCGACGTCGATGCCGTCGGCGGCCATGTGCCGGGCCAGCGCCTGATCGTTCCACAGCGACGACACCGCGTGACGCCACGGCAGCGTGCGTACCTGCACGCCCGGTGGAATCGCCAGTTCCAGCGGCGCTTTGGCGTCGGCGTAGACGACGAACGCCGCGTCGCCGCCGGCGCGGAACATCTCGGGCACCAGCCGCGTGACGTAGGTGTGCACGCCACCGACCAGGCCGTGGGACAGGTAGCGCACGTCGATGCCGATCCGCAGCGGGCGTGACGCGCCGGTCATGCCGGGAGTACCGCGCGCACCGGCGCCGGCAGGTGCGCCACCAGGTCGTCGCGCTCTTCGCCGTGCAGGCCGCGCCAGAACAGCACGGCGTAGACGGCGCTGGCCGCGGCTGCGACCACCAGCAGCCACGGCGACTGGTGCCCGAGCGCGGCATAGGCCGCCACGGTCGGCAGGAACGCCGCCGCCGCCGGCCCCAGCGTCGGCCGCATCACGCCGCGCCAGAAATCGCCCCAGCCGAGCCCGAGTTCGCGCAGCACGAACGACAGGAACGTGTACTCGAGCAGCACCGCCGGCAGCATCGTGCCGACGGCGACGCCGAAGATGCCGAACGGCGTCACCAGCCACAGGCTCAGGAGCAGATTGAGCACCGCTTGCGGCACCGAGTAGCGCCGGACGACCGGTCCCACCCGGCGCATCGCCCCGAGCACGCCGAAGGCGGCGTGGTTGTGGGCGGTGACGATGAAGGTGGCCACCAGCACCTGCACCACGGCGTAGTGGGCGGCGAACGACTCGCCGACCCAGACATGCAGGATCGGTCCGGCGCACAGGCCGAGCGACCAGCCGAGCGGCCAGGTGAGCGCGGCCGTGTACTTGGTCATTCGCAGCCACAGCCGCTGCAGGCTGGCGCGGTCGCCGGCGGCGTGCAGCCCGGCGGCCACCGGCCAGATCGCCTGCACCAGCGTCGTCGACACGCTGTAGACCAGCATGTAGAGCTTCCAGGCCGCCGAGTAGTGGGTGACCGATTCGACGGTCAGGAACAGGCCGATCACGATCCGGTCGGTCTGTTCGATGAGCGAGGTGCTGAGCGCGTTCAGGAACATCCAGCCGCCCAGCCCGGTGAGCTGGCGCGCGGTTTCGCCGGTGACGTGCCGCGGTCCGACCCGCAGCTGCGGCGCCGCGGCGAAGGCGAACGCGGCCAGCAGCACGCCGGTGACGACGATGAGCCCGGTCTCGAGCCACATGATCGCCGCGAGGCCGTAGCCGAGGGCGAGCAGCGCCGCGATGCCGACCAGCTTGCCGAGCAGCGACACCATCCACACCTGGGTGCAGCGGTCCTGACGCTGGCTGGCGCCGAGCACGGCGTTGAACACGTGTCCGGGCATCTGCATCGGCACGCCGACGATGCCCAGGATGAAGGCGACGCGGGCCTCGCCGGCCAGCGTCTCGGGGATCGAGAACACCTGCAGCAGCCACGGCACCAGCGGCAGCGCGAGCAGCGCGACGCTGCCCAGGCCGACGACCAGCACCAGCGCGGTCGACACGGTGCGGGCCAGGGCGTGATCGTCGCGGGTGGCGATGTGCGCGGCGGCGAACTGGGCCATCGCCGGCGCCAGCCCGAGCTGCAGCAGCCCCATGTAGCCGCTCACCGAGCCGATGAGCAGCCAGATGCCGGTGGCCGCTTCGCCCATCTGGGCGATGGCCGCCGGGAACAGCAGCAGGTTCACCGCGAGGTTGACGGCGAAGCCGACGTAGTTCCACGCGGTGTTGCGGACGATCGACTTGCGGATGCCGGTCGCGTTCACGATGGGAGCCTTCAACTGTACAACGTGGCCTTTGCCGCCTTCGTCATGCACGACCTGCGCCGGGCCGTTGGCGGCGCGCCGCTGCGCATCCCGGCGCAGGTAGCCCCGAACTATTTGGATTAAAGTCAGCACCGGCGTCGACTACCGTTCAAAGGGCGTGGCGTGCACTCCCGGCGGCAATCGCGCCAACGTGTCGGCTGCCCCCGCCTGACGTCAGCGGGCACCGCTCTTGCAGCCACCGTCGAGGATCCCGTGGTCCGTTCTCGAAAACTTGTCGCCGTGAGCTCTCGTCCGAATGAGTCAAGGTTTCCCGCCCGCCCGGCCGGGGCCCCCGCCGCGCGTACTGTGCGTAGTGGGGTGGAGACGGCGGGCAAAGAAACGCTGCGACTAGCGAGGCGAAGCCACATGGCTTGTCGGTCTGAGGCGCAGCCTCGCTAGTCATGCATGTGCTCGTCGTGTCCCCCCATCTGCCGCCCACGCACGTCGGCGGCGTGGAGGTGTACTCGCAGGTACCTGATGCGGGCCTACCGGGCCCGCGGGCATCGCGTCCAGGGCGCGGCGGTGGAACGCCTCACCAGCGGTCCCGCCGCCTGCGCGGCGGTCACCGACGACAGCGACGGCTACCCGGCCCATCGCCTGACGCTGACCCTGCCGGCCGGCGAGGCCTTTCCGCTGCTGGCCGACCATGCCCCGGCCCAGGCCTGGTTCGAATCGCTGATCGCGCACACGACTCCCGACGTCGTCCACGTGCAGAGCGGCTATCTGCTGGGCGCCCCGGCGCTGGCGGCGGCCGCACGCACCGGCACGCCGGCGGTGCTCACGCTGCACGACTACTGGTTCGCGTGTCCCCGCGTGACGCTGCGGCATCCCTCGGGCGAGATCTGCAGTGGTCCCGAGCGGCCGGCGAAGTGCGCATGGTGCCTCACCGCCGACCAGCGGCGGCACGGTCTCCTCGACGTGGTGACCGGCGGAGCGCTGTCGCGTGGCCGGGACACGTCGCTCGTGTGGCGCACGTTCGTCGGCGGCCCCGAGGCCGCGGTCGTGGCCCGTCAGACGGCGCTCGGCCAGCGGCTGCGGTCGGCGGCGGCGGTGCTGGCGCCGACGCGCTTCGTCGCCGCGCAAGTGGCGGCCGGTACCGGCTATCCGCTCGACGCGATTCGCCTCAGCCGCTACGGCATGCCGCCGATCGCCAGGGTGCCACGCACGCCAGGGCCGACGCTACGCCTCGCGTTCATCGGCCAGCTGGCGCCGCACAAGGGCGTGCATCTGGTCATCGAGGCGGTGCGGTCCCTGGCCGGACGGCCGATCGCCCTCGACGTGCACGGCCCGCTGACGCCCTACCCCGACTACGTGGCGCACCTGAAGAGGCTGGCCGGCGATGACCCGCGCATCACCTTTCGCGGCCCGTACCGTCGCGAGGCGCTGGCGGAGGTATTCGCCGCCACCGATATCGTGGTCGTGCCCTCGGTGTGGCACGAGGTGGCCGCCATCGTCATCCAGGAAGCGCAGGCGGCGGGACTGCCGGTGTTGGCCTCGACGCTGGGCGGATCGCCCGAGCTGATTCGCGACGGCGTCGACGGGCTGCTCTTCGATCCGGCCGACCCGGGCCATCTGACGCGCCAGGTCGCCCGACTGCTCGACGAGCCCGGCCTGCGCGCCCGCCTCGACGGCGCCGCGCCGCAGCCGCGGACCATCGACGACGAGGTCGACGCGCTGGTGGCGCTCTACGAGTCAGTGAGGCGCCCGTCGTGAAGCTGTTCGTGCTCAGCACGTGGTGCCCTTACCCGACGGTGAACGGCAGCACGCTGAGGGCCTACCACCTGCTGCGCGCGCTGGCCTCCCGACACGACGTCGACCTGGTGACCTTCAGCGCGCCGGCGCCGTCCGACGACGCGGCGGTCGCACACCTGCGCACCATCTGCCGTGACGTCACCGTCATCCCGAAGAGCCCGTTCGCGGCGCTGCGCGGCGCCGGCGCCGGGTTGTTCAGCGGCACGCCGCGCTCCCTCGTCGAGACCGACGATGCCGACGTCCGCGCCCTGGTCCGCAGCCGATCGGCCGGCGCGAACGCCGCCATCGGGTTCGCCCTTCATGCGGCGCGATATCTCGACGCGGCGCCGGCGCCGCGAGTGTTCGAGGAGGCCGAGCCCGGCCAGATCACTGGCCAGCTGGCCCTTGCGACCAGCGGCGTGCAGCGATTCCGTCTTCGGTTGACGTGGCGGAAGCAGGCGCGATATCTGGCCCGGCTGGCGGACGACCATGGCCGCCGTCACGGTGGCATCGGCCACGGAGCGCGACACCCTGGTTGGTGCCGGCGTGCCCGCTGCCAAAGTGCACGTCGTGCCCAACGGCGCCGACGCCGCCGACGTGACGCGCCCGCGCGAGGTGGCGACGCCGCCGCGACTCGTCTACTCCGGCGCGGTCACCTACGCCCCGAACCTCGAAGCGGTCGTGTGGTGTCTGAACCAGGTGATGCCGCGGGTGCGGGCCGTGCGGCCCGACGTGCGGCTGTGGGTCACCGGCGATACCGGCACGTTGCCGCTCGATCGGCTGCCGCACCGCGACAGCGTGCACTTCACCGGCCGGCTGCCCGACGTGAAGGACGCCGTCGCCGGCGCCGCCGTCGCGGTGGTTCCGCTGCTGACCGGCGGCGGCACCCGGCTGAAGGTGCTCGAGGCGCTGGCGCTCGGCACGCCGGTGGTCTCGACCAGCAAGGGCGTCGAAGGCATCGACCTCACGGCCGGTGTGCACGCACTCGTTGCCGACAGCCCCGACGCGTTCGCCGCCGCCATTCTCCGCGTCCTCGCCGAGCCGCCGCTGGCGGCGCGCCTGTCGGACGCCGGCCGCGCGCTCGTGGCCGACTCGTACACCTGGGACGCGATTGGCCGCCGGCTGCTCGACGTGGTCGACGGCGCGCTCGAAGGGACTCGACCGTGACACAGAAGGACGCTTTCTGGCCGGCCATCCGGCTCGGCCTCGCCGGCGCGCTGGCGTGTCTGGCGCTGGCCTCGGTGCCGTATCTCGTCGGCTACCTCCGCGCGCCGGAGGGCCGCGTCTACACCGGCCTGATGTTCGACGTGCCCGACCACGCGCAGTACCTGGTCGTGGGTCACCTCGTCGCGCCAGGGGCTGTTCATCCCCAACACGATGACGCCCGAGCCCAACGACGCGACCTTCCTCAACCCGGCGATGTGGATGCTGGCGCAGGTGCAGGCGCTCTTCGGCCTGTCGTTCGCCGCGCTCTTCCAGTGGTGGCGGGTGGCGGCCGCGGTCGTCGTCGGCCCGGCGCTGGCGGTGACGGCGCTGCGGCTGTCGCGCAGCGACGCCCAGGCCCGCGTCGCGTTCTGGATCGCGCTGGCCGGCGGCGGGTTCGGCTGGTTGCTGGTCGTCGCCAAGTACGCGCTGCGGCCTGCCCGACGCGCCGTTCCCGGAAGCGATCTACATCGTCGAGCCCAACACCTGGTTCGGGCTGCTCGCCTATCCCTATCTGCCGCTCGCGCAGGGCTTCATGCTGCATCGCCCTGGTCGGGGCGTTTCGCGTGCACACCGCGCCGAGCGCCGCGGCCTGGGCGGCATGCGCGGCCGGCGCGCTGGGCGTGGCGCTGCTGCACGCCTACGACCTGGTGGTCGTGTATGCCGTCGTCGGCGCCTTCTGGATCGTGGAGCTGGTACGGTCACGGGCCATCCCGTGGCGATTCTCGTGGGCGATCGTCCTGATCCTGGCGTGCTCGGCGCCGCTGGCCGGCTACTACCAGTACCTGACCTCGTCCGATCCGCTGTGGCGGTCGATCCTCGGCCAGTACGTCAACGCCGGCGTGTGGACGCCGGTGCCGCCGCTGCTCGTGATCCTGCTCGGCGCGCCGTTGCTGCTGGCGGCGATCCGGCTGCGCGGGCTGTCGTGGGACCACGCCGGGACGCGTTTTGCGGCCACGCTGGGCGCTCATCGGCGTGGTCATCATCTACGTGCCGACGGTGTTCCAGGTGAAGCTGCTGGCGGCGTTGCAGGTGCCGTTGGCCATCCTCGCCGCCGATCTGTGGTGCACACGGCTGGGGCCGTGGCTCGAGACGTGGTCGGCACGGCGCGCTGGGCGCGCCGCCGCGGCCTGGGTGCCGGCGCTGGTGCTGGCGCTGCTGGTCCTGCCGACCAACATGTATCTGCTGGTGTGGCGGCTCATCGAGCTGCGCCGGCCGGCCTCCGAGCTCTACGTCACGACCGACGAGAGCGCCGCGCTCGACGCCCTGGCGGTCACCACCGGGCCCGGCGACGTCGCACTGGCCGTCGAGTCCGTGGGACGATGGGTGCCCAACCAGGGGCGCACGCGCGCCTACCTGGCGCACTGGGCGATGACCAACCAGTATCTCGACCGGCGTCAGCTCGTCGATCGGTTCTTCTCCGCGGAGGTCGACGACGCGTGGCGGGCTCGACTGCTCGCCGCCGACGGCGTGACCTACGTGGTGTGGACCGATCGCGATCGGGGCGCCGGCGGCACGTTCTCGCCGGCCGCCTCGCCGCTCTTCGAGCCGGTCTATCTGGCGCCGACCGCCGGCGTCTTCAAAGTGCGCTCGGCGCCCGCGTCCCGGTGACCGCCGCATGATCCGCGAACTCGGCTTCTACCTGAAACAGCGCAGCCGCAGCCCCTGGCACTACGTCGTCGGCGAGGCGCTGCAAGGCCTGCTCGGCTGGGTGCCGAGCCTGGTCGGCATCGGCCTGCGCGGCATCAGCTACAAGCTGTTCCTCAAGTCGGGCGGCGTGCCGGCGATCGAGGATCACGTGCGGATGATCCGGCCCGAGGACATCACGCTCGGCGCCAAGGTCTACCTCGATCACGGCGTCTACCTGCACGGCGGGCTCGGCGGTATCACCATCGGCGACGAGTCGTGGCTGATGAGCGGCTGCCGGCTGCACGTCTTCAACTTCCGCAACATCCCCCACGCCGGGATCCGCATCGGCCGGCACACGTTCCTCGGTGAAGAGACGCTGATGCGCGCCCAGGGCGGCATCACCATCGGCGACCGGGTGCTGTTCGGGCCGCGCGTGCAGGTGCTGGCCGTCAACCACGTGATGAGCGATCCCGATCGGCCGATCATGGATCAGGGCATCACGGCGGTCGGCATCCGCATCGAGGACGGCTGCTGGATCGGCGCCGGCGCGATCGTGCTCGACGGCGTGACCATCGGGAAGAACGCGTGTATCGGCGCCGGGGCCGTCGTCACCAGCGACATCCCGGCGCACGCCCTCGCCGTCGGCGCCCCGGCCCGCGTGATCCGCGACATGAAGGCCAACCCGCCGGCACGGCCCGGCGTGCCGATCTATTTCGGCGGCATGGACGATCTTGGGGGGAAGTAACGAGTAGGGAACAGGGAACAGGGAACAGGGAACGCGCTTGCAGCTGATTCCCGGCGATTATGTCAGCCACGACGCGGAACGCGGCGTGACGAGTTTTCTACCTGTTCCCTGTTCCCCGTTCCCTGCTAGTTCGGCGCGTGCACGCCCTTCCCGCCGTACCAGCGGTCCTTGCCGAAGGCGCGCGATTCGAACGGGTAGGCGCGGCCGCCGACGCCGATGACGCCGGCGTCGTTGCGCTTGCGGTTGTCCACCGCGGCGATGAACTGGCGGATCGCGCCTGGGAACGGCCGTTCGCTGGCGTGTCCGCCGAAGGGATCGGTGTACCAGGTGGTCGGGTTGCCGGCGTTCACGATCGTCGTCTGGTTGAAGTAGAACTCGCGGCGGACGCCGTCGAACGGCGATTGCGGATCGTCCCACGCCACTCGCGGCAGGCCGTCGGGCACGCGGTCGCATTCGCCGCCGGCGGCTCGGCGCGCGCCGGCGGTGGCGTAGCAGAGGTCGATGGTGCGGCCGATCCGTGCGGCGATGTCGGCGGTGGCGCGCGGCGCGTCGACGGCCTCGGGCGTGCGAGCGGGCCAGTGGAATCGCGCCGGCAGGAACACCGCGAAGTGCGGGTCGAAGTAGGCGAGGGGCTCGCGGCCGTTGTTCCGGCGCAGGTAGTTGGCCGAGATCCAGTCCTCGTACAACCCGCGCGAGTAGTCCGATCCGGCCCCCGGCGCCACCAGCACCGCCGACTGCACCCGGCCGATCGTCGGGATCGAGCGCAGGCCGGTGCCGGCCGGCGACTTCGCCGGCGACGCCGGGCCGACCTTCACGAACTGGAAACCGCCGGCGACCCCGCCTTCCGAGAAGCCGCCCGGTTCGCCGAACTGCACCATCGTGTAGGCGATGAGCCTGGTGCCGACGCTGCCGTCGGCGCGGTCGCGGCACTGCGCCGCGTAGAGCAGCTCGTGGAGGTTGTTGGTGAAGGCATCGGGGCTGTGGGTGCCCTGATGGATCTTCATCAGGAAGTCGCAGCGGACCGCCAGCGCGCGCTGGTTGGCGCCGCCGTTGGTCACCGACTCGAACACCTGGACGTCGTTCTCCCACTCGATCTTGTGGCCGACGTGATCCTCGTGGCGCATCCGATCGGCGACCTGCTGTGCGCCGTTGTAGTCGTCGAGCCGCTCGCTGGCATAGCCGAAGAGCACGCCGCCGTACTGCGCCGCGATGTCGTCGAGCAGCGCCGAGCCCTTCGGGTCGCGGCCGTGTTCATGGCCGAACGAACAGGGCGTGACGCCGTCGACGCCCTCGGGGGGATGCCACGTCGGGTAGCGTCTGCCGTCGTCGCCGACGATCGAGAACGAGTCGTGATACGCGGCCGAACAGGTGTCGTGAATCGGATGGGGCGTCCACAGGCCAAGCGCGTGGCTGCGTTCGTCACGAGCGGCGCCGGGCGCGCCGGCGGCGCCGAAGGCGCCGACGAGGAGCGCGATGCACAGCAGTCGGCGACCCATGGTCCCATCCTACGACAGCGGCCGGCGCGGGCGGGGTGACCCCGGGCCGGCGAAAGCCCGATACTAGCGAGGCCGGGTCTTGGACCGTCCAAGCCGCCGAGCGTCCCCGATGCGCATCCTGTTCATCACCGAGACCGTGCCGTACCCCCTCGATTCGGGCGGCCGGATCAAGACCTTCCACACCTTGCGCATGCTGGCCAGCGCCCATGAGGTGCGGCTGCACGCCTTCATCCGCGACCAGGCCCAGCGCGCCCACCGTCCGGCCCTCGAGGCGTTGGGTGTGCCGACCACCCTGCACCTGGTGCCGCGCTCGATTCCGCGCGAAGCGTGGTTCGCCGCCCGGAGCCTCGTCGGTGCGCCGTACTCGGTGGGCCGGCATTTCGACGCCGCCGTGCACCGCCTCGTGGCCGCCGAGGCCGCGGCGTGGCGTCCCGACCTGGTCTACTGCGACCACCTCAGCATGGGCGAGTACGCACGCCGTCTCGGCGTGCCGATCGTCTACGACGCGCACAACGTCGAATACGCCATCCTGGAGCGGTTCTCCGGCACCCGGCCCGACCCGGTGACCCGGGCGGCGGCGGCCGTGGAATGGCGCCGGGTCCGCGCCTACGAGGCCGGGTTGTGCCGGCAGAGCCGGCTCGTGTTCGTCGTCAGCGACGTCGATCGCCAGGCGCTGACGGCGCTGTCTGGCGGCGGCGTGCCGTTTGTCGAGGTGCCGATCGCCGTCGATGCCGCCGGCACGACTCCCGTCGCCGCGCTCACCCGCGCCCCGCGTCTGCTGTTCCTCGGCGGTCTGCACTGGCCGCCCAACGCCGACGCCCTGCTGACCTTCGTGCGCGAGATGTGGCCGCGGGTGCGGGCCAGCCGGCCCGACGCCACGCTCACGTCGGTGGGCCGCGACGACCACCCGTCGGCGGCCGAATGCCGCGCCGCCCCCGGCGTCCACCTGACCGGATGGGTGCCCGAGATCGACCCGTTCGTACACGAAAGCCGGCTGCTGGTCGTGCCGATGCGCGCCGGCAGCGGCATGCGTGTGAAGATTCTGGAAGCCATGGCCCGCGGCCTGCCGGTGGTCTCGACCAGCGTCGGCTGCGAGGGCATCGGCGTCGAGCCGGGGCGGCACCTGCTCCTCGCCGACACCCCCGACGCGTTCGCCGACGCCGTGCTGCAGGTGCTGTCCGACGACGACCTGGCGGCGACGCTGGCCAGAAACGCCAGGGCGCTGGTGCTGGAGCGCTACGACGTCGCGGCCGTGCGGTCGTCGGTTCTGCACGCCCTCGACGGGGTCAGGCCGTAAGTCTGGTTCCAGCCAGGACGTCTGAGCCCCGTACGCCAGAGGCAAGTCAACTTCCCGGTAGACATTTGTATCGATTGGCCGCGAGAAGCGCTGGTTGGTCCGGCGCATCCGGCGGTGATTCCCGGAGAATTCTCCCGATCGAGGCCGGATGGCGGGGGGATCGGCGATAACCCGTTCAGGGGTACGGGCTTTGCAGCCGGATAGGACGTCATGATCGCACTCGCCACGTCGGGATCCGGGGTTACCGGGCTGTCCATCTGCATTCCTGTTTACAACGAACGCGACGCCATCGCCGAGACGCTCACGCGCTGTCTCGCCCTCAAGGCCGACCTCGAACGGGTCGGCGTGAGGGCGCTGGAGGTGATCGCAGTCGACGACGGCTCGAAGGACGGCTCGGCCGACGCCATCGCGGAGTTCCCGGAGGTGCGGCTCATCCGGCACCAGGTGAACCGTGGCTACGGCGCGGCGCTCAAGACCGGCTTTGCCGCCGCGTCCCACGAGCTGGTCGGCTTCCTCGACGGCGACGCCACCTATCCGCCGGAGCAGTTCCCGAATCTCTGCCGCGAGATCGTCGAAGACCGCGCCGATCTCGTCATCGGCTCGCGTCTGGCTGGCGCCGAAACCGAGATGCCGCTCATCCGGCGCATCGGCAACATGTTCTTCGCCCGGCTGCTGACGATCGTCGGCCGCGCCGCGGTCAGCGACTCGGCCAGCGGCATGCGGGTGTTCCGCAAGTCTACGCTCGAGCTGCTGTCGCCGCTGCCCGACGGCCTCAATCTCACCCCGGTGATGAGCACCCGCGCGGTGCACGAGCGGATCCGCGTCGTCGAGCGCCCGATTCCCTACAGCGAGCGGATGGGCGAGTCGAAGCTGAGCGTGGCCGGCGACGGCCTGCGTTTCCTCAGCACCATCGTCTGGACCGCGCTCACCTACAACCCGGTGCGGATCCTCGGCCTGGTCGGCCTGGCCGGCATCGGCGTCTCGCTGGCCGTGGCGCTGGGCCTGGTCGCCGCCCGCCTCGGCGGCGCCGACACGCTCGGCCCGACCGGGGTGTTCGCGGTGTTCGCGGCGCTGGTCTTCGGCGTGGCCGGGGTCAGCGTGTTCGCGCTCGGCGCCGCCTTCAACTACCTGGTGTCGCTGTTCCATCACCGCCCGATCCGCCAGGGTCTGTTCAAGAAGCCGCTGTTCGACACGCCGATCGAACGGCTCTTCCTGCCCGCCGGCCTGGTGGCGCTGGTAGCCGGCGTCGTCATGTCCGGAGTAAGCTTCGGTCTGTCCCTGCGCGGCTGGCCGATCGAACGCCTGTGGCTGTATCTGTCGGGCAGCGCGCTTCTGATCCTCGTTGGGCTCCAGCTCGCACTCTGGTGGCTCATCATGTCGGTTCTCGCTGAGCTCAGCGGGCGCACCGATCGGCGTGAGGCCTGATTCCGTGAGCACCAACGACGCGACCCCCGCCCCTCCCGCTCCGAAGGTGGCCCGCAACGTCGGCGAGAAGACCCGCACGATCGTGCTGCCGATGGTGCACCCCGACACCGACGAGATGGCCCGCCAGTCGGCGGCCGCGCGCGGCGAGAAGAGCAACGTCGACGTCCTGCTGGTGAACCCGCCGACCCCCGACGGGGCGATCTGGATTCGCTCGCAGCACCGCGTCGGCCGGCGTTCGCGCGAGAACATGATCTGGCCGCAGGTGTCGCTGGCGCAGATGGCGGCGCTGCTGCAGCCGACCTACAGCGTGCGCGTCGTCGACGCCGTGGCCGAGCGGATGGACTGGCCGACGTTCGAGGCGATCATCCGCAAGGAGCGGCCGCGCTACTACGTCACCCAGCTCACCGCCCCGACGCTGCAGAACGACCTCTACGGCACCTTCCTGGCCAAGCTGGTCGGCGCGGTGACGATGGCCTTCGGCACCCACATCACGCCGATGCCGCGCGAGACGCTGCGCCCGTACCCGTCGCTCGACTTCGGTCTGCGCGGCGAGCCGGATCTCACGCTGCGCGACCTCGTCGATCACCTCGAGGGCAACCAGTTCACGCGGCCCGACAACATCGAGACGCTGTTCAAGAAGCACGACGCCGCCTACGAGGCGAAGAAGTTCGGCATCGGCGAGAAGGACTACAGCTTCATGAAGGGGCTGGTCTGGCGCCAGCGCGGCGAAGTGGTGGTCAATCCGGATCGGCCGTTCATCGCCGACCTCGACGACCTGCCGATGCCGCGCTACGACCTGCTGCCGCTCGACAAGTACCGGATGCCGCTGCTGAAGGGGCCGTTCTGCTTCATCGTCACCAGCCGCGGCTGCCCGGCCGGCTGCACCTACTGCATCAAGCACGTCTCCTACGGGCCGACGATGCGGATGCGCTCGGCCAAGAAGCTGGTCGACGAGATCAAGGAGCTCGGCCGCCTCGGCGTCCACAACATCCACATGTACGCCGACCTGTTCACGGTCAACAAAGGCCAGGTCGTCGAGCTGTGCAACGAACTGCTGGCGCAGAACGTGAAGATCAAGTGGACCTGCAACAGCCGCGTCGACTTCGTCGACCAGGAGATGCTGCAGCTGATGGCCAAGGCCGGCTGCCACTTCATCTCGTGGGGGCTCGAGTCGGGCAACAAGGAGATCCTCGCCCACGCCAAGAAGGGCGTCGACCCCGAACGCGCCAAGCTGTCGCTGGCCTGGGCCCGCGCCGCCGGCATCCGCAACTGGGGCTACTTCATCATCGGCCTGCCCGGTGAAACGGTCGACACGATCAAGCAGACGATCGCCTTCTCGAAGGCGCTGCCGCTCGACATCGCGCTGTTCCACATCGCCGCGCCGTACCCCGGCACGCCGTTCTTCAAGGAGGTGGCCAAGAACGGCTGGTTCCGCGAGGGCGCGCGCTGGGAAGAAGTGGACATGGACGAGTCCACGGTGCTCGACTATCCGAACCTGCGCGCCGAACAGCTCGAGTACTGGCAGAAGCGCGCCTTCCGCGAGTGGGCGATGCGTCCGGGCCCGGCGCTCACCTACCTGAAGATGGTGTTCTCGGACGTCTCGACGATCAAGTCGGCGTTGAACGTCGGCTGGCAGCACATCGGCTGGGCCCGCTCCGAGAACACCCGGCACGCCGCCGCGCAGCGCGGCTGATAACGCTCCCGGCCGGCCGCGGACGCATTATCCTGGGGCCGGGATGGCAGCAGTCGAGAGCCGTGGGTTCGACCCGCGGCGACCCGTGGACGTCACCATCGTGTTGGCGTGCTACAACGAGGGCCCGGCGCTCGCCGACAGCGTCGCGGCGATCATCGACGTCCTCGAGCAGTGCCGCTGGTCGTTCGAGCTGCTGTTCATCGACGATTGCAGCAGCGACGGCACCCCGGCGCTGGTCCGCGCGCTGATCGCCGCCTACCCCGACCACCAGCTCAGAGCCGAGTTCCATGCCCAGAACCGCGGCCGCGGGGCCACGGTGGTCGAAGGCATGCGGGCCGGCCGCGGCGACATCGTCGGGTTCCTCGATGTCGACCTCGAGGTGCACGCGCGCTATCTGCCGTCGTGCATCCGCGCCATCGAGCAGGGGGCCGATGTCGCCACCGCGCAGCGCACCTACAAGTTCCGCTGGCACTCGCTCGATCGCTACATCCTCAGCCGCGGCTACATCCTGCTGGTGCGCCGCCTGCTCGGCGTGTCGCTCGAGGACACCGAGACCGGCTTCAAGTTCTTCCGCAAGAGCCGGATCCTGCCGGTGTTCGACCAGACCGAGGACCGCCACTGGTTCTGGGACACCGAGGTGATGGTCCGCGCGTCGCATCGAGGGTTGCGCATTCAGGAAATTCCTGTACTCTTCCTGCGCCGGGCCGACAAGCAGTCGACCGTGCGACCTCTATCGGACACCCTGAACTACGTCCGCCGCCTGTGGCGGTTCAGGGCCACGGTGGCCGCCCTCAGGCGAGGAGATCCGGGTGCGAGCGCTACGCGAGATCGGTTTCGGTAAGGCGTTCCGGTTCGGCTGGTCGACCGTCGCGCTCGGCGCCTACAGCCTGCTCGGGTTCCCCCAATTGCGATCGCCGTTCCTGCGCCTGCTCGGCGCGCACGTGGGGCCGGACGCGATCCTGCACGGCACCCGCTTCTTCAACGCCTATCGGCTCGGCTTTCCCGGCCTCACGGTCGGCCGGTGCGCGTTCGTCGGCGACGACTGCCTGCTCGACCTCGCCGACCGCATCACTCTCGACGAGCACGCGACGCTGGCCGAGCGCGTGGCGGTGCTGACCCACACCAACGTCGGTTATGCCGACCACCCGCTGCAGGCCTACGTGCCGGCCTCGACCGCTCCAGTGCACTTCGGCCGCGGCTGCTTCGTCGGCGCCAACGCCACCGTGCTGCCCGGGGTGCGCATCGGCGAATGCGCGGTGGTCGCCGCCGGCGCCGTCGTCACCGAAGACGTGCCGCCATGGCACATGGTGGGAGGCGTGCCGGCGCGGCTCATCAAGGTATTGCGAGATGACCGTCGCACGCACTGAACCCGGCTGGTCGTGGCTCGAGACGGTCCTGGTCGTCGCCGGCCTGGCGCTGACCGCGGCGCTGGCGCTCTACCGTCTCGACCTCTACCCGGTGCCGTGGTTCGACGAGGGCTGGTACCTGCAGGTGCCACGCAACCTCGTCGAGCACGGCGAGTACGCGACCCGCAGTGCCGAGGGATTCCGCCACGACGACACCGGTACTCAGCGTGTCGCCGACGGTCTACCTGCCGATCGCCACCGCGTTCCGCCTCGGCGGCATCGGGTTCCTGCAGGCGCGGCTGGTCATGGTCACCTACCTGCTCGCGGCGACCGCGTGCTGCTATCTGCTCGGGCGGCGGCTCTACGGGCCGCTGGCGGGCGCCGCCGGCGCCTACCTGTTCCTCTTCCGGATGGAGGGCGACCCGTTCACCTCGACGTTCCTGCTCGGGCGCCAGGTGATGGGCGAGGTGCCGGCGATTGCGTTCGTGTTGGCCGGCTGTCTCGCCTGGCGGGCGGGGGCGCTCTCGGCGCGCGCCGCCACCGCGGTGCTGGCCGGCGTGCTGTTCGGCCTGGCGGTCGTGACCAAGCTGCAGATGGTCTTCACGGTGCCGATGGCCGTCGCGCTGGTCGGGGCGATCGCGTGGTGGCAGGGCGCCCGGCGCGTTGCCTGGCTCGCGGTCATCACCGTGGCGACCACCGGCATGACGGTCGCGGCCTGGTTCGGTTGCCTGTGGATCCTGCTCGGCACCGATCACGCCGCCTCGCTGGCCGCCAACGTCGCCGCGGCGTCGGCGCCGCAGGTGCGGATCGGCGCCGTGGCGGCGGCGGTGCGGGCGCTGTCGTTCCTGAGCGGCAGCACGTTCCTGGTGCTCGGTGTGCCGGCACTGGCCTACGCGCTGCTGCTCGAGGTGCGCGACCCGAAGCCCGATCCGGGACGCCGCCTGCTCGTCGCGCTCGTGGTGATGTCCGGGCTGTGGTTCACGGTCCGGTCGATCGGGTGGCCGCGCTACGCCTATCCGATGCTCGCTCTGGGCAACCTGCTGATCGCGAAGCTGTTCGTGGACATGGCTGCCGGCCTGGCGCTCGTCGCGCAGCGCTCGATGGCCGGCACCGGTGCGGCGGCCGGACGCGCCGCCACCGTCGTCGTCGCCGCCATCGTGCTGGCGTTGCCGCTGCCCGAGGGCCGGCTCATCGCCAAGAACCTCGTCGGGCCGCCCGATCGCAGCCTGTCGTCACTGCTCGCCTGGCTGGACCGCGAAGTGCCGCCCGGGGTCGTGGTCGAGACCTGGGAGTTCGAGGTGGCGGTGATGCCCTCGCTGCACCACTACAGCTTTCCGCCGGTGCGGCTGGTCGATCGGATGATCACCAGCATGTTCTTCGGCGGCGCCGACACCGGCGGCTACGATCCGAGCGGGCAGGGATCGGCGTACCTGGTGGTCGGGCGGTTCGCCAAGTGGACCAGACTCTACGAAACCACGGTGCGCCGCGGCGGCGCGCCGGTCGCCACCTTCGGCGAATACGACGTCTACCGGATGCCGGCCCCGGCGTCCGACTGACCGGCCGTCCCGGTCGGATCGACCCGCAGGTCGACCACGCCAGCGAACGGCGGCACCGCGATGGTGCGTTCTTCGATGGCGCCGTCGCGTTCGGTGAAGATCGAGACCGTGGTAGGCGCCGCGGCCCGGCCGGTGAGCCTGAGCCGCACCGCGCCGCTGGCGTCCTCGACCCGCAGCGCGGTCAGCGCCGAGGTGTGCTGGTCGCGGACGAACGCGCACGCCCGGTCCATCGTCATGTGCATCGGCGCGTCGGCGGCGATGCCGGCGGCGGTGCGTTCGAGGATCGTCCGCCAGTCGGCGGGCGGGATCGGCGTGATGAAATGGCCGTGCGTGAAGAGCGTCGCCAGCGCCCGGCTGTCGATCGCGCGGGTCAACTGGCGGACGGCCCGGCCAACGGTCACGTCGATGTCCGGCGACGGGTACCACTCGTAGCCGGCGTCGTCCCGGATCTCGGTGACGCAGTTGAACAGTCCGGGCGCTCCCGCCTCGGCCGCACCGGGCAGCTCGTCGGCGTAGTAGACCGGGGCAGGGGCCGTGCTCACGCCGCGGGTCCCGCGCCGGAACGGGCCGCTGCGCAGCCACGGCATGCCGTAGGCGCCGCCCGGCCGCATGTGCGTGACCAGGAACTGGACGCCGGAGGACGCGAGCATGGGGATCGCGTTGTCGCCGATCTCGTAGAAGTGGGGCACGACGTAGGTCGACATCGGCAGGTCGTAGCGGCGGTGCCACTCCGTCGCCCGCCGCCAGTTGGCGGTCATCGTCGCCGTCGGCCAGGCCCGCCGTCCGGCGTGGTCGAAATAGAAGAACGTCGAGGTGTCGAACGAGTGCACGGACACCGTCGCGTCCCCGGCCCGCACGACCGCCGCCAGCTCGCGCGACTCCCGGTCGTCGATATCCGACAGGAACACCCCGACCCACGGCTTGAAGCCGATGTCGATGGCGGTGTGCAGCCAGTCGAGGGGGCCCGACTCGTCGTCCATCCGCATGGTGACGATTGGCGGCAGCAGCTGCAGCGCGAATGGCTTGCGGGCCGCCCAGACGACCGAGCGCCAGACGAGATCGTCGAGGCCGCCGAGCGGTCCGAGCACCTCGGGCCGCATCCATTCATAGCTGGTCCACGCGACGATCCGGCCGGCGCCGTGGCGGCCGGCGATCACGAGCGGGGTCGTCCCGGCGTAGGCGAGCACCGTCGCGACCAGCGGTGTCGTCCGGACCAGCGTGAACGGCGCGGTCGGCACCCGCGCCGACACCGCATGCCGGGCGGCGATGTAGTGCCGGGCCCCGGCGCCGGCCACCGCCGGCACCAGCCGCACCTGGCGCCATCCGAACACCGCCGCCGTGCCCCGCAACGCATCGGCGTCGTGGACGTGCATCACGAATCCGGTCGCGCCGACGGTGACCCGGCCCAACGAGTACTCAGTGTGTTCCCGCGTTCCGCCGCTGCCGCCGACCGCGTCGACGTGCCGGGCGTCGGGCGCTTCGTCGCCGAAGCCGAAGCGATACCGGAGGTCGGACTGCGCCGGGCCGGTATAGAGCTCGGCGACGACGTCGTAGTCGCCCGCCGGAACGTCCGCGGCCGCGAATCGGATTGGCGGCAGCCCGTGGCGCTCGGGCTCGTCGATGCCGGCCACGACGGTCGCCGGCTCGGCCTCGCCGCTCGACCGCTCGCTCCATTGGCCATCGGCGGTGTCGACCGCGACGCCAGGCGTGAGCGTCGCGACCACCGGCCGCTGACCGGCGTCGTCCGCCAGGACGAGGGTGCGCACGACTGCCGGGTCGACGAACGACACCGAGGTGGCGTTCACCGCCTCGGACGGCGGCGCGGCGAGTGCGCCGAACCCCTGCAGTCGCGGGGTCGCGCCGTCCCACAGGTCGCCGTCGAATGTGACGAGCCCCATGCCGGCAGCCACGGCGGCGTCGAGCACGGCCCGGGCCGCCGGCTCCATCCTCGCCAACACCCCACGATGGCCGATGACCACCAGGCTGTAGGCGCCGAGGTCCGCCGCAGCGCCCGTCGTGGCGCGGTCGACGACCGCGAACGGCAGGCCGAAGTGGGTCAGATACGGCGCAATCAGCCGCTCGAAGTCGTCGGCGTCGGGCTGGCGCGAGTCGATGAGGACGACCGTTTCGCCCCGCCGTTCGCCCGGGGCGACCGGCGCATCGTCGACCGTGACGACCGTCGACGCACCGCCGTCACAGCCGTTGCGGAGAATGGCGACGATGCCGGCCAGCACGACGGCCAGGACGATTGCGCCGCGAACCCATCCACGGCGCGCCGGCATCAGGTGAATGCTATCGAATCCGTGGCCACGCTGCCAGGCCCCCGCGGTCACCCGGCGCGGACGAACCGTTCCGGTTGTCGTTCTCAGCAGATCTTCGCGGGATGATCAGCCCGCGCCTCCGCGTGACAATCACTGTGCATATGGGCGAGACCACTGGCGCGGCTCGGCGCACCCCGCTGGCGATCTGGTGGCTGGGGGCGATGTTGGCGTTGGTGCTGGTGCTCCAGCTGACGCACCTCGGTCGCTATCCCGCCGTCTGGTTCGACGAAGGCTTTAGGTTCAATGCCGCAAGGGTGCTGGCCGAAGAGGGAGCGTTCGGCAGCCGCAGTGCCGCCGGCGTCGTCCCCTTCGACGCCGCGCTCACCAGCGGGCCGCTCGAAGTCTCGCTGGTCGCGGCGAGCTTCACCGCGTTGGGTCTCGGTGTCGCGCCCGGGCGTCTGCCGTTCGTGGCCCTTACGCTGCTGGCCCTGCTGCTCGTCTACGCCATCGGCGCCGAGACCTTCAGCCGGATGGCTGGCCTGCTGATGGCGCTGGTGGTCGCGGCGACCCCGCCGATCGGTGACCTGGGAGTACTGCTGGTCGGACGGCAGGCCCTGTCGGAGACCCCGGCCATGACGATGGTCCTGCTCGGGCTGTGGTGCTGGATCCGCAGCTGGGACCGTTCCAGTCTGGCGTGGGCGGTGGCCGCCGGCCTGTGCTTCGGGGTCGGCCTGCTGTCGAAATCGCAGTTTGCCATCGCCGTGGTCCCGGCGATCGGACTGGTCGCCGCCGGTCGCTACGACTTGCGGCTGGAACCAGCGAGCCGCGCCGCGGCGCCGATGGCGGCGATTGTGCTGGTGCTGGCCGGGTGGTGGGCATTCGGCGCGTGGTGGAGCGACCCGGCGGTCACCGCGCAGAACGCGCGGCTGCTGCGGCAAGGGGTGGCGGCCAACATCGTCACCGGGTTGTGGGGCTCCACGCTCGACCGCGGCGCGATTCTGGTGGCGGCGATCTGCCTGCTCGGCGTCGCCTGGACCGCGCTCGGCTCGCGACTCGAATGGTGGGCGCGGCGGTGGATGGCCGGGTTCTGGCTGGTGGTGTTCCTCGGTCTGGTTGCCTTGTTCAACACCGCGTGGTTCACCCTGCTTTCGATCGGCTGGCGACGCTACGCCTACGTAGGCTACTTCGCGACCCTGATGCTCGGCGGGTTGGCGGTGTGCATGAGCATCGACCGTATCAGCCGGTGGCTGACCGCGGCCGGGCGCGGCACCGCCGCGACGCTGGTGGGTCCGGTGACGGTCGTGCTGCTGCTGTCGGTGATGGTCGCCGGAGCGGCCCCACCGCTGGCCCGCGGTGCCGGCGGCGATGGCGCGCTGCGGATGAGCCGATTCATCGACGACCACCTGACCCGCACCGCGGTCGTCGAGACCTGGGAATGGGAGTTGAGCGGGATCGGCCGGCACACGGCCTTCCACTTTCCCGACCAGCGCTTCGTCTACCTGGCCACGGCGCAGCAGGGGAGGGGCGTGCCCTACGACCTGCCCTACGACGTGCTGTCCGGCGATCCCGACTACCTGGTGACCGGGCCGTTCAGCACGCTCACTGGCATCTACCGCGCGGAGCAGATCGCGCAGCACTTCTCCCCGGTGACCAGCGTTCCGCCATACGTGTTGTACGCCCGGCGCCACCGCGGCGCCGACTGAGGCCGCACACGCGTCACCTGGCGCCGCCGGTCAGGCGCGCTGCAGCAGCGGCGCCGGCCAGCGCCCGCGCCCGTCCAGGCGCCCGTTCCAGCACCCGCGCGAACGCCGCCGCGGCGTCTCGCGGCCGGCCCGCGGCCAGCAGCAACTCGGCGAGCTGCTCGCGCGCCGGCCACACCGCGCGGCGCCACACCCCGCGCATCGCCCGCTCGTCCTCGCGGTCAGCGGCGGCCTGCATCAGCCCGATCGCCTCGTCGCGACGGCCGGCGGCGAAGGCGGCCCACGCCGTCGCGGCGTCGGCCAATGACCGCTGCGCACTGGCGCCGCCGCCAGCGTCGACCGGCAACGCGCTGAGCTGGTCCGCTGCCCGGGCGGCATCCGCTGCGCGGCCGGTGCGGGCCGCGCCAATCGCCCGCGCGAAGTGGATCGGCGCCGCCGCCGGCGTGTCGTCGGCGCCGATCATCGGCACGGCCGCGGCGGAAGCGGGATCCGCGGACTCGACGGCGATGCCGGCGACGATGGCCGCACGGGTCCAGCCGGCGCCGGCGTTGGCGGCGTCGGCGAGGTAGCCGGCCTCCAGCCGGCGCGACAGGGCTCGCGCGGCGTGCTCGCGTCCGATCTGGAGCTCGGCGTAGGCCAGCAGATCGAGGGCGCGTAGTTCCACGTCGCGGGCCCCGGCGGCGCGGGCCGAGTCGGCGGCGCGCTGGCCGACCGCGATGACGTCGGGCCACAGGCCCAGGCGCTCGAACACGTGGGCCGGCGCCAGCTGCACCTGCGGCGTCGGTTCCGCGGCTGCGGCGAGGGCCCGGGCCGGCGCCAGGACCCCCGCCGCGAGCTCCGGCAGATCGCCAGCCAGCACCGTGTAGTGCAGGGCGGTCGCGTGGGAGACCGGCACCGCCGGCCGCGCCAGCAGCGCCAGGGCCGCGCGTCCGGCCGTGACGGCGGCCGCCGAGGTCGCCGCCGGTTGTTCGAGGCGCGCCAGCGCGGCGAAGAGGGCGGCATGGGGGTCGGCCGGGAAGTCGTCGGCCAGCGCCGTCATGGCCGCGGCGTAGCGGTCCGGCCCGGCGCCGAGACGCTCGCGGTAGCGCAGCGCCAGCGCGTCGACATACCGGCGCTCACGGGCTGAGGGGGGCCGCCGCAGCAGCGCCGCCTGATTGAGCGCCCGCCAGCCCTCGGCCAGCGCGTCGGGACGTCCCGAGCGCGCGAAGCGGCCCCAGTGCGCCATCGCCGTGCCCCAGTAGGCCATCGTGCAGTCGACGTCGGAGTGCGCCGCCAGCCTGAAGTTGCCGAGGGCCTCGTCGAATGCGAAGGTGTGCACCTGGTGCACGCCGCGATCGAGCACCGCCGCGACCGTGGGCCGGCACGTGGTCTCGATACGGACCACGTCGTCGACGACCGGTCCGGCGACGCGGTGATCGTGATGCTGCGCCGCCACCGGAGGAGTGGCCGTCGCGGCAAGCATCACGATGACGCGGGCGATGACCCGCCCTGGCTGTGACGATCGGTGCATGTGACCACGGGTGTTGCAGGGCGCGTTCCAGTTGACGGCGCCGCGTGAGTCGGCGCCTGGGGGCGACGAGTAGCCAGGCGACCGGCGGGCGCGCTGTCAATCCTGCCATTGTTCTGGCCCGACGGAGACTTTCCCGGCGCGTATTTCCGGTGCGCGGCCTGAATCCCCAAGAAATCAGCTGGCAAGGCTCTTGTTATTGCTTGGAGCCCCGACGTTGAAATCGCCCGCCAAGATTGTCGCCGTCTGTCTCTCGCTCGCCCTGCTCGTATCCACGGCCTCGGTTCGTGGCCAGGGCGCGCCGGCTGACGTGGGCCAGTGGTCCGCGGCGTTCTCGATGCCGCTCGTCGCGGTGCACGCCGCGATCATGCCGGCGGGTCGGCTGCTGTTCTTCGACGCGTGGGAGATACCCGGCACGCCATCGGCGCGGTTGTGGGATCCGGCGACCAACGTCTACACGCCGGTCCCGAACGGCTTCGCCGAGCTGTTCTGCGCCGGCCACGTCCTGACCCCCGATGGACGTCTGCTGACCGCCGGAGGCCACAACGGCGCCGGGGTCGGCACCACCGACGCCACCTACTTCAATCCGGCCACGCTGCAGTGGACCGCCCTGCCCGACTTGAACTACGCGCGGTGGTACCCGTCGGTCACGCCCCTGGCGGATGGCCGCACGCTCACGCTTGGCGGCGCGATCAGCCGTCCGAACATCGCCGAGGTGCCCGAGGCGCTCACCGCCAGCGGCACGGCCTGGACCACCTTCCCCGGCGCGCAGAAGGACGTCGGGGAGTATCCGCAGCTCTATCAGGTGCCCGACGGGCGGGTGTTCGTCAGCGGCGGCGACGCGTCGTATCAGTCGTGGCTGCTCACCCCGGAGACCGGCAACTGGACGCCGCTCGGTCAAGGACCGGCCGCGGCCGGCACCGGCGTGATGTACCGGCCCGGCAAGGTGATGATGACCGGCGGCGGCACGCTGGGCGTGGATCCGGTCACCCGGAACACCGGGGTGATCGACCTCACCCAGGGCGCGCCGTCGTGGCGGCAGACGGCGGCGGCGGCGTACGGCCGGTCGCAGCACAACCTCGTCCTCCTGCCCGACGGCAAGGTGCTGGTCGTCGGCGGCGCGCCGGAAGTGAGCCTCATCGCCACGAGCGGCGTGAAGGCCGCCGAGATTCTGGGATCCCGACACCGAGACCTGGACCACGGTGGCGTCGATGGCCCGATCGCGGATGTACCACTCGATCGCCATCCTGCTCGCCGACGGCCGGGTGCTGGCCGCCGGCGGCGGCCGCATCAATCCCGCGGTGACCGACGAGACCAACGGCGAGTTCTATTCGCCGCCGTACCTGTTCAAGGGGACCCGTCCGGTGGTGTCGTCGGCGCCCTCGAGCGTCAACTACGGCGCGTCGTTCGCGGTCTCGCTGCCCAATCCCGGCGCCGCCGAGCGCGTGACGCTGGTGCGCATCAGCTCGGTCACCCACGGCATCAACCTCGACCAGCGGTTCTTCGAGCTGCCGTTCACCGCCGGCGCCGGATCGCTCACGGTCACCGCGCCCAACGACACCCGCTCGGCGCCCGCCGGCGACTACTTCCTGTTCGTGCTCGACGGCAACGACGTGCCGTCGCTCGGCCGCGTCGTCCGCCTCGGCGGCGCGCCGGCGACCCCGTCGCTGGTCATCGGCGACGTCAGCGTCAACGAGGGCACCGCGGCCGCCAACACCGCCGTCTTCACCGTGACGCTGAACGGCGCCGCGGCCCAGACCGTGACCGTCAACTACGCGACCGCGGGCGGCAGCGCCACCTCGGGCACCGACTTCGCGAGCCGGTCGGGCTCGCTCAGCTTTCCCGCCGGCACGACCTCGCGGACGATCTCGGTGCCGACGATCGCCGACGCCCTGGTGGAAGCCAACGAGACGTTCACGGTGACGCTGTCGGGCGCGGCCAACGCGACCATCGGCGACGCCGCCGCGACCGGCACCATCATCGACGACGACGCAGCGGCGTCGTCGGCGCTCGCCGTCGACTCGGTCACCGTGCCCGAGGGCAACAGCGGCACGCCGGTGGCGGCCTTCACCGTCACGCTGACGCCGGCCTCGGCGCAGAACGTCCTCGTCAGCTACCGGACGCTGCCCGGATCGGCGACCTCGCCAGCCGACTTCACCAGCACCACCGGCACGCTGACCTTCGCCGGCGGCACCACCACGCAGACCGTGCAGGTGCCGATCGAGCCCGACCTGCTCAGCGAAGGCAACGAGACGTTCTCGCTCGAGCTGTTCAACCCGGTGAACGCGGTGTTCGCCGCCGCGGTCGGCACCGCCACCATCGTCGACGACGACTCGGGCACGGTCACCGCCACCTACGTCGTCACCCCGGGCGAGAACGACGTCAACGAGGACGGCGCGAACTTCACCGCGGACGGCAGCCAGGCGTGGCTCGGCACCGGTGCGTCGGCCACCGGCAGCTATCTGGGCCTGCGCTTCACCGGGGTGTCGATTCCCGCCGGCGCCAGCATCACCGCGGCGCACCTCGAGGTGAACGCCGTGGCCACCCAGTGGAACGGCATCGCCTTCGAGATGGCGGCGGAGGCCGCCGGCAACAGCGCGCCGTTCAGCGCCAGCGCCCGGCCGTCGCAGCGCACGCTGCTGGCGCCGCGGGTGATGCACGACTCCGACGTCCAATGGGTCGCCGGCACGCGGTATCCGCTCGAGGACATCACGGCGCTGGTGCAGTCGGCGGTGCAGCAGCCGGGCTGGGCCGGCCAGACGCTGACAATCGTGCTGCGCGGCACCGGCAGTCCGTGGGGACGCAAGCACATCGCCAGCGCCGAGGGCGGCTCGACGACGGCGCCGCGGCTGGTGGTCACCTATGCGACCGGCGGCGGCTCGACCAACCAGCCGCCGGTCGTCACCAGCGCGACCGGCGCGCCGGCGAGCGGCACGGCGCCGCTGGTCGTCAACTTCAGCGGCGCCGCCACCGATCCCGAAGCAGCGCCGCTCACCTACACGTGGCAATTCGGCGACGGCGGATCGGCCAGCGGCGCCAGCGCCTCACACACCTACGCCGCCGGCACCTACTCGGCCACGCTGCAGGTGTCCGACGGCACCAACACGACGACGTCGTCGCCGATCACCATCCAGGTGGCACCGGCCGCCCTGCCGACGCTGTCGGTGGCCGATGCCGCGGTGGCTGAAGGCAACAGCGGCACGGCGCTCGCCACGTTCGTCATCTCGCGGTCGGCCGGTGGCAGCACGGTGACGGTGAACTACGCCACCGCCAACGGATCGGCGGTCGCCCCCGGCGACTACACCGCCACGGGCGGGTCGGTCACGATGACCGGCCCGACGTTGACCGCCTCGATCACCGTGCCGGTCGCCGGCGACACCGCCGTCGAGCCGAACGAGACCTTCACGCTGCAGCTGTCGACCCCGACCGGCGCCACCATCGCCGACGGATCCGCCGTGGGCACGATCGTCAACGACGACGGCGGCAGCGGCCCGGTCACTGCCACGTTCACGGTGGCCGCGGGCGGCGACGACGTCAACGAGGAAGCCACGGCGCTGACCGCCGACGGCTCGCTGTGGATCGGCAACGGCTCGTCGGCGGCCGCCAGCTTCCTCGGCCTGCGCTTCACCGGGGTGTCGATTCCGGCCGGGGCGACGGTGACGTCGGCCCGCCTCGAACTGACCGCCGCGGCCACGCAGTGGAACGCCGTGAGCTTCGAGATGGCGGCGGAAGCGGCCGGGAACAGCGCGCCCTTCACCGCGGCGTCGCGGCCCTCGCAGCGCACCCTGCTGTTGCCGCGGGTCGCACACAGTTCCGATGCCCAGTGGGTGACGGGCACCCGCTACGCGCTCGAGGACATCGCCGCGGTGATTCAGGCGGCGGTCAGCCAGCCGGCGTGGGCGTCGGGGCAGGCGCTGAGCGTGATCGTTCGCGGTACCAGCGGCGCGTGGGCGCGCAAGTTCATCAGCAGCGTCGAAGGCGGCGCCGCCGCGGCGCCGCGCCTCGTCGTCACCTACAACGGCGGCGGCGGACCGGTGAACCTGCCGCCGATCATCACCACCGCCACCGGCACGCCGGCGACCGGCACGGCGCCGCACGCCGTCAGCTTCAGCGGCGCGGCCACCGACCCCGAGGGCGCGCCGCTCACCTACACCTGGGCCTTCGGCAACGGCGTGACCGCCACCGGGGCCAGCGCCGCCCACACCTACGCGACGGTCGGGAGCTACTCGGCGACACTCAGCGTCTCCGACGGCACCCACACCGTCGTGTCGGCGCCGATCGCCATCGCCGTCGGCGCCGTGGCGCTGCCGAGCCTGGCAGTGGCCGACGTCAACGTGACCGAAGGCAACAGCGGCACGACCACGGCCACCTTCACCGTGACGCTGTCGGCCGCCAGCGCGGCAACCGTCACCGTTGGCTACGCGACCGGCAACGGCACGGCGTCGGCGCCGGGCGACTACGCGTCCACGAGTGGCACGTTGACCTTCACGCCTGGCGCGACGAGCCGCACGTTCACGGTGGCGGTGGTGGGCGACACCACGGTCGAGGGCAACGAGACCTTCGCGGTCACGCTGTCGAACCCGGTGAGCGCGACCATCGGCGACGGGTCGGCGGTGGGCACCATCACCAACGACGACAGCGCCGGCGGCCCGGTGACGGCGACGTTCGTCGTCGCCAGCGGCGCCGACGACGTCAACGAGGAAGGCACCACGTTCACCCCGGCGGGTTCGCTGTGGGTCGGCAACGGCTCGTCGGCGTCGGCGAGCTTCCTCGGCCTGCGTTTCACCGGCGTGGCGATTCCCGCCGGCGCGACCATTACCGCCGCCAGGATCGAGCTGACCGCCGCGGCCACGCAGTGGAACAGCGTCGCCTTCGAGTTCGCCGCCGAAGCGGCCGGCAACAGCGCGGCGTTCTCGACGGCGTCGCGGCCGTCGCAGCGCACGCTGCTCGTGCCGCGGGTGGCGCACACCTCCAACGTGCAGTGGACGTCGGGCACCCGCTACGCGCTGAACGACATCAGCACGGTCATCCAGGCGGCGGTGAATCAGCCGGCCTGGGCGTCGGGTCAGGCGCTCAGTGTCGTCGTGCGCGGCACGGCGGGGGCGTGGGCCCGCAAGTTCGTCGCCAGTAGCGAGGGCGGCGCCGCCGCCGCGCCGCGTCTGGTCGTGACTTACACCGTCCCGTAGGTCGTCACGGCAGACGCCCGACCTTCACCGCGATGTCGGTGCGCAGCGGCGCTGGCCACGACAGCCGCATCGCCCCGCCGGCGTGCGTGCGGGTGGCCCGGGCGTCGATGCGCCCGGTGCGCGTGTTCCACCACTCGACGGCGTAGCGGCCGGCCGGCAGCGGCGGCGTCGTCAGCCAGCCCGAGATCGGGCGGATCGGGCGCCGCCCCTCGATCACCCGCTGCCACGTGTGGTCGCGATGCTGCACCCAGGCCAGCACCCGCGCGCGATCGGCGTGGGCCAGCGCCATGACCCGGGCTTCGGCCGGCGACGCGGTGACGAGGCCGCTGGCGCGGGCTTGCAGATCGGCGGTGGCGAACGGCGCCCACCCGCCGTGCGACAGCCGCTCGCCGGCGAAGAACGCCTTCAGGGCCTGGGTCGTGTCGGCCTTGGGCGCTGCCTGCCAGTCGATCGGGCTGGTCATGGCGGCACTGAAGAGACCAGCCCACAGGAACGGATGGCGGGTGAGCGCGGCGCCGCGGCCGCTGATGAGCCGCTTGTCGTCGACATCCCAGCGCTCGAGCGTCCCCATCTCGCCCCACACGAACGGGCGGCGCGTCGTGCCGGTCGGCCAGTCGGCGACCAGTCCGTCGGCCAGCGTGTAGACGAAGGCGGCGGCGTCGCCGGCGATCTCGGGCGCGTGGCGGTCGAGGCCGGTGGTGATGTAGTCGTGGTAGTTGACGACATCGGTCGGCGTGGTCGCCCAGAAGGCCGGGCTGTAAGCCTGGCTCCACTGCGACGTCGTGAACAGGTGATGATGTGGGTCGAGCGCCTTCACGAACGCGCCGAGCGACAGATAGAACCGCTGCAGGTCGGAGGGCACGTCGATGAGCCCGTGCTCGTTCCACACCTCCCAGGCGAGGATCGCGGTCGAGAAGCCCCAGCGGGCGATGCGGTAGCGGTAGTTGCGCTGCCAGTAGCCGAGCCGCCGCGGGTCGAGCCAGCCGGTGCGGTAGCCGTTGGCGGTCGCGTAGTCGCTGTCGATGACGGTGGCGTCCCAGGTCCAGTAGACATCGCCGTGGCTGCACAGCTGCACCGCGATGCCCTGCGTCTCGGCCGCCTGCAGGATGCGATCGAGCTGCGCCGCGGCCCATTGATTGATGTCGGTGCCCTTCGGGACGGTGCGTACCGCCACCGGGCTTTCGGGGTCGTTGCCGCGGTCGGCCTTCGGGAAGTGCCGCTCGAAGCCCGGGTCGCTCAACACGTTCACGTCTGGCCGGGCGGCCTCGGTCAGCGCCAGGTCGTCGAGCCACGCCGTGCCGCCGCTGCTGGTGGCGCCGGCCCAGATCGCCACCGTCCGCTGATCGGCGGCAGTCGTGAACTCGTGACGCACTTCCTGCCACGGCGATGTGCCGGCGCGGGGCGGCGTGCGCTCGTTGCCCGGGTCGAGGTGCGAGGTGCCGCCGGCGGCGAGGAACGCGTCGCCGATGAAGTGGTCGGTGCGGATCCAGCCGCGCAGGACATAGCGGGTGGCGGGACGCACCGCCACCCACTGCACGTAGCCCTCGGTTGGGCGGCCGGCCGTGGCTCGAACGCGCGCCGCCCGCTGACCCGATCGCGCCGCCTCGAGGTCGATGCCGAGCCCGTGCGTGAACTGCGACCAGGACGGCGCCCACACCGGATCGGCGCCCTCGATCGACAGGTTGTAGCTGTCGTTCTGGTCCCAGATGCGCGTGAGGTTCACGCCGTGGGCGGCGTCGCTGGCGAAGGCGTCGGCGTAGGACAGCGCCCGCCGCCGCTCCTGCGGCGCCCACTGCCGGCCTTCGGCGATCGGCACGAAGTCGTCGCCGTTGTCGTACTGCAGGAGCCGAGGATCCTGCGGGCTGACACGCAGGAACCCGCGGCGCGTCGACGGCGTGACTGCGAACGTCACCGGGGCCGACGTGGTCTCGCCGCCGCGGTCGCGCACGTGCACCACCGCGGTGTACTGCCCGGGACGGCGCGGAGTGAAGCGGACACGCCAGTCGCTGGGCCCGGCGATGCCCAGCGCTTCGCGCTCCGCGTTCACCTCGGCGATCTCGTAGGGCGTGTGGAAGAACGCCGGCACCACGGCGAGGCCGCCGTCAGGCCCGGTGATCTGGGCCTCCACGGTGATGCCGTCAGGGTGGGCGTAGCCGTCGTCCGCGCCGAACGGGTAGTAGGGGCGGTTCGACGCCGTCCGCACGTCGAGCCGCAGCTCGGCCAGGCCGTATTGCGCCACCGGCGTGGCCGGCGCCGTGAAGCCGCTGACCTCCGGCGTGTCACGCGATCGGGGTGGCTGCGCCGCCGAAACGGCGCAGGCCAGCGCAATCACCCCGATCAGGCGTCCCATCGCCGGGATCAGCGGAACGACCAGCCGACGCCGAACTTCAACTCGGGGCTGTCGATCGCGCCGATCTTGAACTCGAAGAAGAGACCCGACTCCTGCTCGACGCCGACCAGGAAATTCAGTCCGGGTTCGCTCTCGGTGTCGTCATTGCCCTGGCGATCGAAGCGATAGAAGTTCACCGCCGGTCCGCCGCCGGCGTAGAGCCGCCAGGCATTGCGTTGCGGGAACTTGTAGACGAAGTCGAAGTTCAAGGCGATGGTGGTGAGGTCGTCGCCAAGACCGGCCTCGACATTGGGCCTGAAGTGCACGCGGTCGATCAGCGCATCGGTTTCGTAGTGCGCGCCGAAGTAGAACTGGTCCGGATCGATCGAGACCCCGCCCCGCACGCCGGGTCCCTGGGCCTCGGCGACGCCGGCCCACGTCACCATGGCCAGGCCGGCGAGTACGGCGAAGAAATTCCGCATGGTGGTCAAATTTGTACACGATCTGGCGCTCATGGCCCCTCCGGGCCTCCCAGGAGCACGGTTCGTGCCACGAGGCGGCGTCGGCGGCGTCAGGGAGCGTCGGCCAGCGTGAGGACCAGGATGTGCTGCCACGGCAGGTCGTTCAGCACCGCCGACAGCCGGAATCCCTCGGCCTCGAGCTCCTGGCGCACTTCGGCCACGCTCATCTTGTGGACCTCGAGGATCGGCACGCGCCGGTCCTCCTTGCGGAACTCGAGCAGCACCAGCCGGCCATCGCGCTTCAACGCCGGCCGCAGGCGGCGCAGGAACGCCTGCGGCGCCGCCAGCTCGTGGTACACGTCGACCATCAGCGCCATGTCGATCGACCCGGGCGGCAGCTTCGGATCGTCGGGCGCGCCGAGCACCGTCGTGACGTTGGCCAGCCCGGCCCGCGCGACGTTGCCGCGCAGCAGCTCCAGCATGCCCGGCTGGATATCGGTGGCGTAGACCTTGCCGGCCGGCCCCACCGCTCTTGCGAGCCGCACCGTGTAGTAGCCCGACCCGGCGCCGATGTCGGCGACCACCTGGCCCGATTGCACCTTGAGCGCGCTGATGGCCAGGCTTGGTGCCTCCTCGGCCTCCCGCTCGGGCCGTTCGAGCCAGTCGGCGCCGCCCACGCCCATCACCGGGGCGATCACCCGCCCGCTCACCGGATGACGGTTCTGGGCCGCCACTGCCGTGATCACCAGGGTGGCGAGGCTCGCGCCGAGCCAGGCGGCGTGAATCCGGCGCGTGCGCGAGTGGGGCATGGTCATAAAATAACCCCACTCATGGCTGCGATCTTCCCCTTTGCCGCGCTGCGGCCCACGCCCGAGACGGTGGCCCGCGTCGCGGCGGTCCCCTACGACGTCGTCAACAGCGCCGAAGCCGAGGCGCTCGCCAGCGGCGAGCCGCTGAGCTTCCTGCGCGTGTCGCGCCCGGAGATCGAGTGCCCGCCCGGCACCGCCATCTACAGCGACGCGGTCTACGCCGCGGCCGCCGACAACTTCGACCGGCTGCGGCGGGCGGCGCCGCTCGTGGTCGAGGCCACGCCGAGCCTCTACGTCTACCGCCTCCACATGGGCGCGCACGTCCAGACCGGAGTGGCGGCGAGCTTCTCGGTCGACGAGTACGCGCGCGATGTCATCAAGAAGCACGAGAAGACGCGGCCCGACAAGGAAGACGATCGCACCCGCCACATCCTGACGCTGCGCGCGCAGACCGGCCCCGTGTTCCTCACCTACCGTGGATCCGCCGCGGTCGACGCCGTGGTGGCGCAGGTCACCGCCGGTCCGACGCTGTTCGACTTCACCGCGGTGGACGCCGTGCGCCACGAGGTGTGGCGAGTGCCGGACGCGCTGGCCGCGTCGCTGGCCACCGCGTTCGCGGCGGTGCCGGCGCTGTACATCGCCGACGGCCATCACCGCGCCGCCAGTGCCTGGCGCACCCATCAGGCGCTGGAGGCCGAAGGGCCAGGTGAGCACGAGCGCTTCCTCGCAGTGGCGTTCCCGGACGCGCAGATGCAGGTGCTGCCGTACCACCGCGTCGTCCGCGATCTGCAGGGCCACACCGCCGCCACCTTCCGGGCGGCCGTCGCCGAGCGGTTCGCCGTGACCGCCGGCGGCCCGGCGGCGCCGGCGCGCAAGGGCCTGATCGCCATGTATCTCGACGGCGCGTGGTCGACCATCGACCTCGGCGCCGCGCCCGCCGGCCTCACCGCCGACGCCGGCCTCGACGTGAGCCGGCTGCAGGACGGCGTGCTCACGCCGCTGCTCGGCATCGCCGACGTCCGCACCGACAAGCGCATCGACTTCGTCGGCGGCATCCGCGGCACCGGCGAACTCGAGCGGCTGGTCGACAGCGGCCAGTTCGCCGTGGCCTTCTCGCTCTTCCCGGTGTCGGTCGACGATCTGATGCGGATCGCCGACGCCGGCGGCATCATGCCCCCCAAGTCCACGTGGTTCGAGCCCAAGCTGCGCGACGGCGTGCTCAGCCACCTGGTGTGACCGCGCCGGTCGTGCGTTCGAGGATTCAGTGATGAAAGTGCTGGTAGCGGACAAGTTCGAGCAGAGCGGCCTCGACGGCCTGAAGGCGATCGGCTGCGAGGTGGTCTACGCACCGGACGCGAAGGACGCGGCCCTGGCCGAGGCGGTCGCGTCGTCGGGCGCGGCGGTGCTGGTGGTGCGGTCCACGCCGGTGCAGGCGGCGGCGCTCGATGCCGGGGCGCTGTCGCTCATCGTGCGCGCCGGCGCCGGCGTCAACACCATCGACGTCGCCGGGGCCTCGCGCCGTGGCATCTACGTGTCGAACTGCCCGGGCAAGAACGCCGTCGCCGTCGCCGAGCTGGCGATGGGCCTCATCCTGGCGCTCGACCGGCGCATCCCCGACAACGTGGTGGAACTGCGGGCCGGGGCGTGGAACAAGAAGGAGTACTCGAAGGCGCGCGGCCTGCACGGGCACACGCTGGGCCTGATCGGCTTCGGCAGCATCGGCCAGGAAGTGGCCGTGCGCGCGACCGCGTTCGGGATGCCGGTGGTGGCCTGGAGCCGGCGCTTCGACCAGAACCCCGAGGAGCGCGAACGCGTCGAGGATGCCTTCGGCATCGCGATCGTCGACTCGGCGGAGGAGGTCGTGGCCGCCGCCGACGTCGTCAGCGTGCACCTGGCGCTGTCGAAGGAGACCCGCGGCTTCGTCGGCGCCGGTCTGCTCTCGCATCTGAAGCCCGGCGCGATGTTCATCAACACGGCGCGCGCCGAAGTGGTGGACCAGGCGGCGCTGGCCGCGGTGGTGCGCGAGAAGGGCATTCGTGCCGGCCTCGACGTGTTCGCCGCCGAACCGACGACCGCCACCGGCGCCTTCGCCGACGACATCGTCCAGCTGCCCGGCGTCTACGGCACGCACCACATCGGCGCCTCGACCGACCAGGCCCAGGACGCCATCGCCGGCGAGACGGTGCGCATCATCCGCATCTACAAGGACACCGGCCGAGTGCCCAACGTGGTCAACCTCGCCCGCACCTCGCCGGCCACGCACATGCTGGTCGTGCGTCATCGCGACCGTCCCGGCGTGCTGGCCCACGTCTTCAGCGAGCTGCGCGCCGCCGGGCTCAACGTGCAGGAAACCGAGAACGTGATCTTCGACGGCGCCGAAGCCGCCGTCGCCCGCATCAACCTCGACGGCGCGCCCGGCGCGGCCACCGTCGCGTCCGTTCGCGCCCACGCCGACGTCCTCGACGTCCAGCTCGTCTCCCTGGTCCCCGGTTCCTGATCCCTGGTCCCCGACATGTCCCTACACACGGTCTTCAACTTCTCCGCCGGTCCCGCCATCCTCCCCGAATCGGTGCTGCTCGAAGCGCAGCGCGACCTCGTCGCCCTGCCCGGCGTCGGGATGTCGGTGCTCGAGATCAGCCATCGCTCCAAGACGTTCGAGGCGATCCTGGCGACGACCGAGGCCGACCTGCGCACGCTCGGCGGCGTGCCGGCCAACTACAAGGTGCTGTTCCTGCAGGGCGGCGCCTCGATGCAGTTCTCGATGGTGCCGCTCAACCTGCTCACCGCCGGCGCCACCGCCGACTACATCGTCACCGGCGCCTGGTCGCAGAAGGCGGTCAAGGAAGCCACGCGCGTCGGCGCGGTGCACATCGCCGGCTCGACCGAGAACGAGAACTTCGGCCGCATCCCGCGCCAGGACGAGCTGACGCTGACGCCCGGCGCCGCCTACGTCCACGTCACGACCAACAACACGCTGTTCGGCACCGAGTGGTCGGCTGAGCCGGCGGTGGGCGACGTGCCGCTGGTCGCCGACACCTCGTCGGACATGTTCAGCCGGCCGATCGACATCGCGAAGTACGGCCTCATCTACGCCGGCGCGCAGAAGAATCTCGGGCCGTCCGGAGTGACGCTGGTCATCATTCGCGAAGACCTGCTGGCGCGCTCGGCCACGTCGCTGCACACGATGTTCAACTACGCCGTGCACGCCGAGAACGGCTCGATGTACAACACGCCGCCGTGCTTCGGCATCTACCTGATGGGCCTGGTGATGAAGTGGGCCCTGGCGCAGGGCGGGCTGACGGCGATCGGCGCGGTCAACGAGCGCAAAGCGGCGGCGCTCTACGCCGAGATCGACCGCACCGGCTTCTACCGCGGTACCGCGCAGGCCGACAGCCGCTCGCGGATGAACGTCACCTTCCGGCTGCCGTCGGAGGACCTCGAGAACCGCTTCGTCAAGGAGGCCACCGCGGCCGGGCTCGACGGCCTGAAGGGCCATCGCTCGGTGGGCGGCATGCGCGCGTCGATCTACAACGCCTTCCCCGAGGCCGGCGTGACCGCCCTGGTCGAGTTCATGCGCGAGTTCGAGACGAAGAACGGGTAGCGGGCTATTCGCCGGGGCCTGGCCCGAATTGGCGGCCGCCACGGCGGCGCCGGCCGCCACGCCGGCGGCGGCGTCCGGGACGCAGGTCGTCGTCGCCACGCGCGGTCGTCGGCGACGGCGGCAGCGAGCTGGCCTCGATGAACCCGCGCCAGTGCTCGACGATCTCCGGGGCGCGGCCGTGCACGTCCAGCCACGTCAGCGCGTCTTCGAACGGGCCGCGATGGAGCAGCGCGCGCTTGGCCCGCGGCGACGCTTCCATGTCCTGCAGCCGGCGCTGCACCGCCAGCAGCTGACGCAGCCGGTCGGTGTCGCGGCGGGCGATCGGCAGCAGCCCGATCTTGAACAGCGGCTCGGGCGGACCTTCGCGCCGCCGCCGCCGCCCGGCCGGCATCGGCGCGGCGGCAATCACGGCGTCGTCGTCGGCTTCGGCCTCGGCCTCGTCGTGCGGCGTCCGCTGGCGGGTCGGCATCAGCCCGAGCGGCACGACCATCGTGCCGAGCAGGATCGGGTTGGACAGCGTCGAAGGCGCCGACGTCGAAGCGCTGCCGGTACGAGTCGAGGGCGTCGAGCGCGTCGAGGAAGCCTTCGTCCTCGGCGTGCGCCTGCAGTTCCGGCGTGACCGGTTCGAGCAGGCGGTAGCGGGCCAGCGCCTGGAACGTCCGCTCGGCGGCTCCCGAGCGCAGCACCTTGTAGTACTCCTCGATCATCCGCGCCGGCGAGGCCTGCGCCAGCCGATGGCGCTGCGACTTGATGGCCGCTTCCACCGGTGGATCCAGCGTGAAGTCGAGGCGCGCCGCCAGCACCACCGCGCGCAGCATGCGCACCGGGTCTTCCTGGAAGCGCTCGATGGGATCGCCGATCGAGCGGATGACGCGAGCGCGGATGTCGTCGAGTCCGCCGACGTAGTCGATGATCGAGCGGTCGGCGATGTTGTAGAACAGCGCGTTCACCGTGAAGTCGCGGCGGAACGCGTCTTCCTCCGGCGTGCCGAACGTGTTGTCGCGGTGGATGAGCAGGTCGCGCTGCGCGGCAGTGCGGCCGCCGTCGCCGTCGGCCTCGGCCTCGACGTCCGGCTCGCGCTCGAGCTCCGGCTCGTCGGACAACGGCTCGGCGCTGGCCGGGACGTGCTGGCGGAAGGTGGCCACCTCGATCGCCTTGTCGCCGAACTTGACGTGCGCCAGTCGGAAGCGCCGGCCGATGATCCAGCAGTTTCGGAACAGCTTCTTGATCTGGTACGGGTGCGCCGAGGTGCCGACGTCGAAGTCCTTGGGCCGGCGCTCGAGCAGCAGGTCGCGGACGCTGCCGCCGACGAGATACGCCGTGTAGTTCGCCTCGTGCAGTCGCGTGAGCACTTTCAGCGCGTCGGAGTCGATGGACGAGCGTGAAATGGGATGGTCGGCTCGGGCGACGATGACGGGCGCGGACATCGGAACCGACATTGTAGCAGACCCGATCCGACTCGTCTGCGCTGAACTGTAATGTTTTCAATCAGTTACGAGCGATTTCGAGGGTCGCTGTGCTACGATGCGCGGGATGAGGCGCCTGCTCGCCGTCGGACTGGCGATCCTGCTCGGATCGGCCGGGCTGCTCGCCAGCCGCGAGGATCTGGCGCGCGCCCGCCAGCTCTTCAACGAGCGGCGGTTCGACGAGGCGATCACGGCGGCGACTGCCGCCCGGAAGACCCCTGACACCGCCGACGCCGCGGCCATCGTCCTGGCCCGCGCCCATCTGGAGCGCTACCGGCAGATCGCCGATCCGGCCGACCTCGGCGCGGCGCGCGCCGCGCTCAGCGCCGTCGGCGTCGAGCGGCTGGGCACCCCCGATCGCGCCGAGTTCCTGATTGCGCTCGGCGGGTCGCTGTTCCTCGAAGACGACTTCGGCGCTGCCGCCGAGATCTTCGAATCGGCGATGGAGATCGCCCCGGCGGCCGGCGAGAACGCCCGCGAATCCGTGCTCGACTGGTACGGCTCGGCGATGGAACGCTGGGCCGCGCCCTACATCACGTCGCGCCGCGCGGTGATGCTGGCCCGGCTGGTCGCGCGGATGGAGACCGAGCAGGCCAAGAACCCGAGTTCGCGCGCCGCGTCGTACTGGCTGGCGGCCGGACTGCGCGCGCAAGGCGAACTCGATCGCGCCTGGCAGGCGGCGATCGCCGCCTGGGTGCGGGCGCCGATCGCCGGCGCCAGCGCCCTGGCGCTGCGTGCCGACATCGACCGCCTGGTCCGCGAAGGCATCATCCCCGACCGCGGCAAGGAAGCCCCCGAAGGCGAGCGCGAAGGGCGCGAGACGGCGCTGCGGGCCGAGTGGGAGCTGGTCAAGCAGAAGTGGAAGTGACAGGGAACAGGGAACAGGGAACAGGGAACAGGGAACAGGGAACAGGGAACAGGGAACAGGGCAGAACTCTATGAGCCGTCCCGTTTTTCGCGTTGCTGCTGAGCACGCGAAGCGTGACAAGGGTTCTGCCTGTTCCCCGCTCCCTGCTCCCCGTTCCCTGATCTAGGGCTTCGCTTCCTTCCAGTTCTCCCCGATCCCCACATCCACGTCCAGCGGCACGGCCAGCTTCACCGTGGTCGCCATGGCTTCGCGCACCAGGTCGGCGGCGGCGTCGGCGTCGGCGTGCGGGGCTTCGAACAGCAGTTCGTCGTGCACCGTCAGGATCATCCGCGTGCCGGGCAGATCCACGGCCAGCCGCCGGTCGACGTCGATCATCGCGCGCTTCAGGATGTCGGCGGCGGTGCCCTGAATCGGCATGTTGACGGCGACGCGTTCGGCGGCCGAGCGGATCTGGCCGTTCCTGCTGGTCAGCTCGGGCACCGGCCGCTGGCGGCCGAACATCGTCCGCACCACGCCCGACTGGCGGGCCGTCCTCGAGCGTCGTGTCGATGAAGCCGCGCACCCGCGGGAAGCCGGCGAAGTAGGCGTCGATGAACTGCTGCGCCGCCTGCTGCGACACGCCGATGTCCTTGGACAGCGTGAACGCCGTCTTGCCGTAGAGCAGCGCGTAGTTGACGATCTTGGCGCGCCGGCGCAGCTCGTGGCGATCGAGGCCGCTGTTGGCGCCGAACACCTTCAGCGCGGTCTGGTCGTGGATGTCGTCGCCGCGCGCGAACGCCGCGGTCAGCGTCTCGTCGCCCGACAGGTGCGCGAGCACGCGCAGCTCGATCTGCGAGTAGTCGGCCGAGATCAGCACGTGGCCGGGCTCGGCGACGAACGCGCGGCGGATCTCGCGGCCGATGGCGGTGCGGATCGGGATGTTCTGCAGGTTCGGGTCGCTGCTGCTCAAACGCCCCGTGGCGGCCACCGCCTGGTTGAACACGGTGTGGACCCGGCCGGTGACCGGATGCACCAGCGAGCGGCAGCGCGTCGATGTAGGTGCCCTTCAGCTTCGACAGGCTGCGCCATTCCAGGATCAGCCGCGGCAGGTCGTGGGTGAGGGCCAGCTCCTCGAGCACCTCCACCGCGGTGGACGGCGTTCGCGTCGTCCCGGTGCGCTTCAGCACCGGCAGCTTCAGCTTCTCGAACAGGATCTCGCCGAGCTGCTTGGGCGAGCCGATATTGAACGTCTCGCCGGCCTGGCGATGGATCTCGGTGGCCAGCGTCGTCAGCTCCTGCTCCAGCCGCGCGGCCTGCGTGCCGAGCACGCGGACATCGACGCGCACGCCGGCCCGTTCCAGACCAGCCAGGATCGGCACCAGCGGCAGCTCGAGCTCGCGATACACCGCGGCGACACCGGCGGTGTCGAGTTCCGGCGTGAAGCGTTCGGCCAGCTGCCACGACAGATCGGCGCGCTCGCCGGCGTAGTCGAGCAGGGCGGCTGGCGGCAGCGTCCCGAAGGGCACCGCCTTGGCGCCCTTGCCGCGCACGTCGTCGGCGGTGAGCGCCTTGTAGCCGAGCTGTTCGAGCGCCACCGGCTCGAGGTCCTGGCTCGAGCGCGAGGCGTCGAGCAGGTAGGCGGCCAGCATGGTGTCGAGGTCGAGGCCGGCCAGCGCGACGTCTTCCCGCCCGAGGATCACCGCCGCGAACTTCAGGTCGTGCCCGACCTTGGCGATGGCGGCGTCCTCGAGCACCGGCTTCAGGATCGCCAGCGTGTCGGCGCGATCGAGCCCGGCCGAGCTGACCAGCGTCGCTTCGCCGAACGGCAGGAAGCGCGCCCGCCTGGCGCTGGTGGCCACGACCAGGCCAGCCAGGGTCGCCCGCATCCCGGCGTCGCCGTCGGCGACGACATGCAGCGCCGACCCGCCCGCACATGGCGGATCTCCTCGGCCAGCTCGCGGACGCCGTCGAGGGTCTCGACGACGGCGTAGTCCTTGACTACCGATTCGGCGGTGGGCGCGAACTCCGTGACGAGGGTGCGGAACCCGAGCGTCGAGAACAGCGCGTAGCAGCGCTCGCGCGAGGCGCCGCGGAAGCGCAGGGCCTCCGGGTCGAAGGCCACCGGCACGTCGGTGTCGATGGTCACGAGGCGCCGGCTCAGCCGGGCGTCGTCGGCGTGGGTGACGAGCGCCTCGCGCTGCTTCTTCGCCTTCACCTCGCGAGGCGCGCTCGAGCAGCGCGTCGAGCGATCCGAAGGTGACGATCAGATCGCGCGCGCCCTTCTCGCCGATGCCGGGCACGCCCTTCACGTTGTCGCTGGTGTCGCCCATCAGCGCCAGCACGTCGACCACCTGGCCGGGCAGGACGCCGAACTTCTCCTTGACGCCGTCGGCGTCGAACCACGCGCCCGTCGTCCTTGGGGTTGTAGACGCGGATCGCGCCGCCGACCAGCTGGAAGAAGTCCTTGTCGCCGGTGACGATCGCCACGTCGAACCCGGCTGCGGCGGCCTGGCGGGCCAGCGCGCCGATCACGTCGTCGGCCTCGAAGCCTTCGCTCGTCAGGATCGGCACGCCCATCGCCTCGCACGCCTCGTGCACCCACGGAATCTGGTCCTTGAGGTCGGCCGGCATCGGCGCCCGGTTGGCCTTGTAGTCGGCGGCGATCTGGTCGCGGAACGTGGCCGTGGGCAGGTCGAACGAGGCGGCGATGTAGGCCGGATGGTGATCGGCCAGGAGCTTGCGCAGCATCGTGATGAAGCCGTAGACGGCGTTGGTGGAACGGCCGTCGGGGCCGGTCAACCCGCGGATCGCGTGGTAGGCGCGATACATCTGGTTGCTGCCGTCGATCAGGAAGAGCGTGCGCGACTCGGACATCGGCGAGGCGGATATTATGGTGCACAATGCCGCTGCCACCGAGCGCCCGTGCCATGCCGCTGTCGACGGGCCGTCGTGCATCTGGCGCGCCTGGTCGTGGTGCTGGTCGCGCTGACTCCCGCCGCGGCCTGCCGCGACGCCATCACCCGCAAGTACGAATACGAAGAAGACGTCTACCTGCGGCTCGACGGATCGGCCACGGTCTACGTCAACGCCGCGGTGCCGGCGCTGGTAGCGCTGCGCGATGCGCCGCTGCCGCTCGATCCCGACGGCACGGCTCGATCGCAACGTCGTGCGCGCGTTCTACCAGGGGCCGGGCGTGTCGGTGGCGTCGGTGAGCCTGTCACGACGCGAGGGCCGGCGCTACGTGCACCTGCGGCTCGAGGTCGACGACATCCGCCGGTTAGCGTCAGCTGGCGCCGTTTGCGTGGTCGCGCTACCAGTTCGTCGATCGCGGCGGGCTGTGGGTGTTCACACAGGAAGTGGCGGCCGCCGCCGGCAAGGACGTCGGCAACGTCGGCTGGCAGGGCGACGAACTGGTGGCCGTGCGTCTGCACCTGCCGAGCCGCATCCCGTTCCACAACGCGCCGAGCCGCACGGTGGAGCGCGGCAACATCCTGTCCTACGAACAGCCGCTGACCGCGCGCGCCAAGGGCGAGCCGCTGGCCATCGAGGTGCACATGGAGCAGGACTCGATCCTGTTCCAGACGCTGGCGCTGTTCGCTGGGATGGCGGTGCTGGCGCTGGGCGCGCTGGGGCTGTTCATCTGGTGGGTGCGGCGCATGGGCGCCGCCGCGGCGCCCGCGAAGTCCTGAGAACTGCCACCGGTCACCGCCTCCTCCCTCCGTCCTCGCAAGATCTCCATCCAATCATCTCGGACTCCGTGAGGAGACGGCGCCCGGTGGCAGTTCGGTTGGTGACGTGACACTCGTAGGGCAGAGCTTCAGCTCTGCCCCAGAGGTCCGTGGGTCCGTCAGTTCAGTTCGTGATCTTCTCCAGCGCGTCGCGGACCTCGGCGTCGGTCTTCAGGTGGTTGACGACGTTGAACTCGCCGAAGCCGACCGCCAGCGACCGGGCCAGCACGCGCTCGACGTGGCTGTTGACCGTGCCGGTCAGCGTGACGTGGCCGCGGTTGACCACGATGTGGATCGGCGGGTTGGCCATCGCCGCGTAGTTCCAGAACGACGAGTTGCCGTAGATCGCCCGGGCGATGCGGAAGCGCAGCTCGTCGTCGAACTGCGAGACCGGCAGCACCTGGATGTCGTTCTTCACCGAGGTCACGCCGTCCACCTTGGCGACGCGGCGCTCGAGGTCGGTCTTCTTGTAAGGCATCGTGACCCAGCCGGACAGCACCACCGCGCCGTTGTCGATGCTGGCGTCGACGCTGTCGAAGATCGTGAACTGGGTGTAGCGCGTGACCTGCTTCGAGATGTCGTTGAAGATCTGCAGGCCTTCGCGGTCGGGCTGGGCCATCGCCGCGCCCGCCGTGGTGAGGAACAGTGCGAGGGTGAGGGTGCCGATTCGCGTCAACATGACGTCCGCTCCAACAGATGCTGGTGGCCGCCGCCGGTGTCGGTGGCGGGTGCAGCGTCGCTGCACGCTGGCAACTATTGCGAGGCGCGTGCCAACCTGTTGAGGGCCATAGAGAGGGGTTTCGCCGCGGAAATCTGCGCTGTTGCGCCTGATGTGCTCCGCCGGGGACGACCCCGGCCGGAGCAGATGACGGCGCCGCAGAATGCGCCACGAGGTGCGAAACCGCGGCGCATGTGCGTGCGTAGATCAGGGAACGACGACCTGCACTTCGTTGGTCGCCGCGCTCGACCCGAAGGCGTTCACGGCGCGGACGCGGACGAAGTAGACCCCCGCCGGGGCCGGCGTCGCAAACGCCGTGTCGAGGTGGCCAGTGGGCAGCGAGCCGATGTTGGTCAGGCCGCTGGCGGTGCCGACGTCCAGGACGTACGGCCGACGTCGCTGGCGCCGGCCGAGGTCCCGGCTTCGACGATGTATCCGGTCGCCGCCGGAGGCGGTCCCGGCTGCCAGCCGAGGGTCGCGGTCGAGTTGATCGCCGAGGCGGTGAGCCGCCGAGGGGTGCCGGCGCGAGCGGCGCGGAACACTGCGAGATTGCTGACTCGGGTCCCCGCCACCTGGTCGAACCGCCCGCCGACCGCCACGAAATCGGGTTGGACCAGCAGCGCCGAGAACTCGCCGTGCGACGTCACCGGTGCCCACGTCAGAAGCGCACCGGACGTGGCGTCGAACGCGGCCAGGCGGCCATCGCCATCCAAGTCAGTCCTGCCGCCGACGATGAACATGTTGTTGCCGCCCGCGGCGATCGTGGTCGGGAGCGGCAGCGACAGATCGCCCTGGACGTGGCCATTCTCCGGGTGCAGCCAGCTGATGCCGAACGTTCGAACGGGGCCCCAGTATCGGCCGGTCGCGATGACACGTCCCGCACTGGTGGCGAGCTGGCGGACGCCGAAAATGTGGTTCAGTGGAGGATTGAACGGCAGCCGCTCACGAGTGCTCAAGGCGAATGCCGCGCCGCGCGTCGTCTGTGTTCCGGCGCTGAAGTCGGTGCCGGCGATGTACAGCGTGGTGTCGCTGGCGACCAGCTCCGAGACGGCGAACCCGGGATTCGGATTCCATGGCAGCAGTGCGGCGGTCGCCAGGCTGACGGCGGCGAGCGAGGCACGGGGTTGCCCCGATAGCTCTGAGAACAGCCCGCCGATGTACAGCGCGCCGCTGGCCACGAGTACCTGACAATGGCTGGCCGTTGGGGACGAGCCGCCAGTTCAGCCGGGCGCCGGTGGCGACCGAGAACGCAAAAACTTCCGGGGCGCCGCCACCAACCGCGGCGACGGCGATGTCGCCAATCGCGGCCAGAGCGTTGACCGGACCGGCCACCTCCGGCAAGGCGTGGACGGCCCGTCCACTGCGCAAATCGATGGCCGCGAGGTAGCGCCGCTCGACCCCTCCGGCGGTGCGGAACTGGCCGCCGAAGGCGACGCGTCCGCCCGCGACGGCGACGGCCATGGCGTCACGGCCGGCGACCGGTCTCCAGTCCAAAAGAGCGCCCGTGTTGCGATCGTGAGCAGTCAATCGCTCGCCGGCAACAAACACCCGCGCGCCGTCGTCGGCGATCTGCCGGACGAAACCGGTCGGCCCGGTCCATGGTCGCGGCTTCCCGGTCGCTGTGTCCAGCACGACGACTCCCTGGCCGGCGTCCGTTGAAATGTAGACCCGGTCCGGGCTCGCCCACAGGCCGCTGATGGTTCGTGGCCACGTCGTGGACCACGTCCACAACAGCTCGCCGCTGGCATCGAACGCGCAGACACCGCCCTGTGAGCTCTGCGGACCGCAGCCGTCTCCCGTGCGCGTACACCCGGCCGTTCGCGACGGCGAGCCGGGCGTAGCCATTGTTACCAGGTGGCGGCTGCGGCGTGAACGGCACGCGCGCTCCCGTCGCAGGATCGAACACAAGCAGGTGGCTGGCGCTCACGCCGTCCACTGTGCCGTTGCCGAGGACGTAGAGGCGTCCGCTGTCGGACGCGAGCCCGAAGATCTCGCGCAGCTGGCCACCGACGCCAAGGGCCGGGGCCCAGGGAAGCAGCGCGCCGCTGGCCGCGTCGAGCGCGAATAGCGACGGGAACGCCCCGCTCACGAACAGACGGTCGCCCGCCAGCGCGAGGCGCGTGAAGGACGCACTGCCGAGAGCTGGCGGGGGCCACGCTGGGTCACGTCGGCCGTCAGCAGTGAGGTGCAGGATCGTGGCCTGCTCGTTCAGCTCCGGCCACTGCGACACGTACCATCCGCCAGCGCCGTCAGCCACGACGTTCTGGACGGTGCCGACGTCGCTGGACGTCGTGACCGCGGTGTCGTCGTCCGCGTCGACAATCGCCAACCCTCCGCTTGGCGGGCCCACCACAGTGAAGTCGCCGCCGACAATCAGGGTGTCGCCCGTGCGCGCCAGAGCTCGCACCTGGCCGTTCGGTCCCCAGACTGGCGACGGGGTGCTTTCGGGAAGCTGCTGCGCGGTGGCGACAGTGACAGCGAGAAGGAGCGCCGCGATCGCAGCAGAAACCCGGCCGAGAGACGTGAAGACATGCGGCACCTGGCGACGCGTGGCCGCAGTGGGGGCAGCCGGACCAGCGACAACGCGCGGGTACTCTACCCGAGGGGCGACGCGGGGACTGCGTGTGCCGCTACGGCCGCGCTGGCTAGCGCGACGCCATGTAACCGCGCCGCGCCCGCACCGTGTAGCCAGGCTTGGCGACTTCGACGCGAATGGTGTGCCACCGTCCGTCGCGATGGTCCGGCGCGGGATAGCCGACGTAGTACTGCTTGCTCAGCTCGTCGGCGATGTTGGCCGTGGCCGGGTCGAGGTCGCGCGGCGACCGCACGATCTCGGTGCGGCCGCCGCTGTCGTCGGTGAGCTCGCGCAGCGCGCTCGCGTTCACGCGTTCGTCGGCGCCGCCGCCGCCCCACGATCCGCCACCGCCGCCGCGGCCCGACCCGCCGGGGAACCCGCCGCCTTGCGGCCATGGACTGCCGCGGCCGCGGCCGCCCGGGATCGGGAAGGGCAGCCGCGCCGGCGGGCGCATCACGGGCGGGGTCGAGCGCGGGCCGCCGAACGTGGTTTCGGAGTTGCCGTCGATGCCCACGGCGTAGACCAGCACCTCGGTGTCGCGAATCAACTGCTTCAGCTGGCCGACCGAGGTGCGGCTGTTGGTGTCGTTGCCGTCCGAGACGATGAGAATCGCCTTCTTGCGGTGCTCGCCGTCCTGCGACATCGGCACGGCGTCGGCGACCGCGTCGTACATCGCCGTGCCGCCGGCCGGGCTGATGCGGTTCAGGCGCCGGCTCACCAGCTGCTTTTCGACCGTCCAGTCGTGCACCAGTTCGGCGCTGGCGCCGAAGCGCATCAGGAACACGTCGTCTTCAGGCGCGAGCAACTCGAGCAGGAAGCGGTCCAGCGCCTCCTTGGCCGATTCCATCTTCTCGCCGGCCATGCTGCCACTGGTGTCGAGCACGAGGCCGAGGCTGACCGGCACGCGCTCGGCGCTGAAGTGGGTCACTTCCTGCGGTTTGCTGTCGTCGTAGACGACGAAGTCGTCCTGGGTGAGGCCCGACACGAAGCGGCCGGTGCGGTCGGTGACCGTGACGTTCACGTTCACCAGCGCCACGCCGCTCTTGAACTTGAAGCCTTCCTGGCCGTTGACGGCCGGCCCGGTGCCGACCAGCAGCAGCGCGATGGCCGCCGAGGCGATGGGGAAGTGCCAGCTCGCGGTTCGCATGACCATGCTCCTCACCGGGCTTCCGCCGTGCGGTCGACCGACGCCGGTGCGTTGGTGCGCTGATCGACGTGCGGCCGCATCGTCCCGGCGGTGCGGAAGCTGACACGGTAGCGGGCGGCGGTGGTCGCCTCGCCCAGGGCGACGACGAACGGCGACTCCTGCCCGGGTGCCAGCTCGAGGTAGTCGACGAGCGCGGTGCGCGTCGCGATGAGGATGCCGGCCGGATCGAACACCCGCACCTCGGCTTCGAGCTTGTCGACCGCGCGGCCTGCCGCGGGATTGCGGACCAGGCCCGACACCGTGAGGACGCCGTCGGCGCGGTTGTGGGCCAGGGCCACCAGTTGGAGCGGCGCCGGCGCCGCGGCATCGGCCGACGCCGGCCGGCGAGCGTTCACGAGCGACACGATGCCAATCGACACCACCAGGGCCGCCGCGAACGTGGCGCCGCCGAGCAGCCACTGCTGGCGGCCGGCGCTGCCGGAACCCGAGGTGTCGGCGGCCAGGAAGCGATCGGCCAGGGCCACGCCGCCGTCGGGCAGTGCCACGGACGAGGCATCCGCAATCGGCGTCTCCACCAGCGACGGCGGTGCGGCGATCACCGGCATATCCGGGACGCCGGCCGCCGCGGCCAGCGCGGCGATGCGCGCGGTGCGCCGGCGGCGGTCGGCCTGCGTGACCTGCCACGCCACGGTCGTCGAGACCGCGGCCACCGTGAGCGCTACCACCGTGACGACGAGGAGCATCGTGTCCATTGTCGAATCCTTGGGGACAGTCCCGATGTGCGGGACAGTCCCCAGCTACCGCAGCGAGAACTCCACCGACACTTCCACGATCACGTCCACCGGCGTGCCCTTCATGCGCGCCGGCGCGAAGCGCCACTGCCGCACCGCGGCGACGGCGCGCTCGTCGAGCCCGGCGCCGAGGCCGTGCAGGATCCGCACGTCGCTCACCGAGCCGTCGCGGCGGATGGTGATCTCCATCTCGACTTCGCCGGAGACGTTCCGCCGGCGCGCCTCGTCGGTGTACGCCGCCTTCACTTCCTTCAGCAGGCGCGGCGGCTCGACGCCGCTGCCCGGGCGATAGGGCCCGCCGCCCATGCCGCCGCCCGAGCCGTCGCCGATGCCGGAGCCGCTGCCTTCACCGAGCCCGGCGCCCTGGCCCGTGCCGGCGCCGCCGCCATCGCCGGGGCCCTGGGTGGGCACGGGGGTCGGCGGCACCTCGCGCAGCACGCCGGGGGTGGTCTGAGCGTCGGACGGCGCCGAGGCGATCGGCGCCACGATCGTCTTCGATTCGAGCGGGTCGGGCGGGCGCTCGACCGGCGCCGGCGGCGGCAGTTCGCGCGCCGGCAGGGGGCTGTTCAGCGAGTGGTTGCCTTCGCGCTGGATCTTGGGAGGCGGAAGCTTCTGCCGCAGTCCGCCGCCGCCGCCCCCTCCACCGGGGCCAGGCAGCGCCAGGTAGACCAGCCGGACCGGCTCGTGCGAGACCACTTCATCGGGTGGGGTTTCGGCGCGCAGCGACCAGCCCAGACTGGCGATGGCGGCAATGGCGAGCGCGGCCAGGCCATGCAGGCCGGTCGACACCAGCACGGGCACGCCGCTCGGGCGGGAGATCTCGGGGGCCACGGCCACCACCGACCGCACCCCGCCGCCCACGGTGCCGCCGCTGGCCAGGGCCTGCACTGCCGCGACGGCGACGTCGCGCAGTACCAGGGCGTCGAGGGAGTGCGCCACGGGCCCGACCGTGGGCAGCGCGCCCCGGGCCGCCAGGTCGAGGACCACCGCCGGCGCAACACGCGCCGCCGCGGCGATTTCCGCCAGGGAGAACACGTCGTCGTCGGCAAGCGGTGGCATGGCTGCTGCCCTCCTTCGCAAAACGCTTGCCGATTCCGGCCGGCGCCAGCTGGCGGGCCGCGGACGGCCCGGCATCGAAATATGGGCGAAATCCTCGGCTGCCGCCCGGCCCGCCCGCCCGCCGCCCGGCCGTTGTGGCTGCGCGGGGACAGCCGTGTCCTCCGGAGGACGCGCGAATCGCCCCCTTATACTCTTCGACCATGCGCAACGACACGACATTCGCGGGCAAGGTGGCGGTGGTGACCGGCGCCAGTTCGGGCATCGGGCGGGCGATCGCGGCGGGGCTGGCGCAGGCGGGGGCGTCGGTGGTGCTGGTCAGCCGCGACGCGGCGACGCTGGCCGACGCCGCCGCGGCCGCCGGTGCCGCGACCCATACCGTCGCCGCCGACGTCACTGCCGCCGACGCGCCAGCGCGGATCGTGGCCGGCGCGGTCGAACGCTTCGGCGGCCTGGACATCCTGGTGAACGCCGCCGGGGTGATCGGCACCGCGGCGACCGACGCCACACCCGACGACCTCTACGACCGGATGATGGCCATCAACGTGCGGGCGCCGTTCCGGCTGATGCGGGAAGCGTTCCCGCAGCTCAAGGCGCGGCGCGGCAACGTCGTCAACATCTCCAGCGTGAACGGCCTGCGGGCATTCGCCGGGGTCGCGGTGTACTGCGCCAGCAAGGCGGCGCTCGATCACCTGTCGCGCTGCGCCGCGCTCGACTGGGCGCCGCACGGCGTGCGCGTCAACTGCGTGAACCCTGGCGTCACCGTCACCAACCTCCACCGCCGTGGCGGCATGGACGAGACGCGTTACGCGGCGTTCCTGGAACGCGCGAAGGAGACGCATCCGCTGGGGCGGCCGGGCACACCGGAAGACATCGCCGCCGCGGTGCTCTTCGTGGCGTCGGATCAGGCCAGCTGGATGACCGGCGACACCATCGCCGTCGACGGCGGTCGGCATCTGACCTGTCTGCGATAGCGCAGCCCCGAGCCCCGAGTCCCGAGTGACTGAAGTAGGGCAGAGCTTCCGCCTTCGCCAAGGCTACGGCGGACCGCCGTAGCTCGAAGAGCGGAGGCTGGTTAGCTCTGCCCCAGGGGCAGCTCTAAAAGAGCTGCCCTACATGCGCGCGGTCCCTGCAGTTCGTCCCACCAATCCGCGCTCTCCTGTTGACATCCGACAAGAGCCGGCGCACTCTTGTCGAATGACGACAACAGCGCTGGTATTCGCTGCCGCCGCCGTGGCCTGGCCGCCTGGATTGCTGGTGTCTCCGGCCGATCTGGCGGCCCGCCTCGCCGATCCGGCCGTGGTCGTGCTCCACATCGAGGACCGCGACGGCGACTTCGCCGCCGGCCACGTGCCGGGCGCCCGGCTGGTTCGCTATCGGCAGATCGCGGTCGATGGCCCGCAGCAACTCGGTTCCGAGCTGCCGCCGGTCGACGAACTGCGCGAGGTGTTCCACGCCGCCGGCGTCGGCGCCGCCTCGCACGTCGTGGTCTATGGTTCGGCCATCGCCGCGACCCGGGCCTTCTTCACGCTCGACTATCTCGGCCACCCGAACGTGCGCGTGCTGAACGGCGGCCTGGGGGCGTGGCGCACGACCGGCCAGAAGGTCGAGATGGGCCCGAGCGCGGCACCGCGGCGCGACGCCGGGACGCTGGTCCGGCTCACGCCCAAGCCCGGCGTGGTGGCGCAGGCGGACTGGCTCGTCACGCAGCTCGAGTCGCCGCGCATCGCGCTGGTCGATGCCCGTCCCGACGCCGAGTTCACCGGCGCCGACGGCGGCATGAACGGGATGCACCCGGCCGGTCATCTCGCCGGGGCGCGCCAGCTGGTGTGGACCGACCTGGTCAGCCGCAGCTCGCAGTTCCTGCCCGATGCCGACCTGCGCGCCAGGCTCACCACGGCCGGGGCGCGTGCCGGCGTGCCGGTGGTGTCGTACTGCATGATCGGCATGCGCGCGTCGGTCGTCTACTTCGTCGCCCGGCACCTCGGCTTCGACGCCGTGATGTACGACGGCTCGATCGTCGACTGGGGCCAGCGCAAGCTGCCGGTCCGCGCCGGCCGCCCCTGAATGCACGGATCGCCATGCCACCCAAATCCCTCGACCTGTTGCAGGGCACGCTCGACCTGCTGATCCTGAAGACGCTGGCCCTCGGCGCCATGCACGGCTGGGGCATCTCGCAGCGCATCCAGCAGACCTCTGGCGACGTGCTACGGGTCAACCAGGGCTCGCTCTACCCGGCGCTGCAGCGGCTCGAGACCGCCGGCTGGGTCGACGCCGAATGGGGCGCGTCCGAGAACAATCGCCAGGCCAAGTTCTACCGCCTGACCAAGACCGGCCAGAAGCAGCTGCGCGAGGAGCAGGCGAGCTGGGAACGGATGACCGGCGCCGTCGCCAAGATCCTGTCGGTGCAAAGCTGAGGCCCTTATGTGGAAGCGACTCCGCGCGCTGGTCACCGGTGAGAAGCTCGACCGCGAGCTGAACGCCGAAGTGTCGTTTCATCTCGACATGGAAGCCGAGAAGCTGATGAAGCAGGGGCTCGATCCGCAGGTGGCGTGGGATCAGGCGCGCCGCAACTTCGGGCCGATGAGCCGGCATGTCGAAGAAACGCGCGATGCCCGCGGCGTCGGCTGGATCGACGACTCGGTGCAGGACTTGAAATACGCCGCCCGGACGCTGTGGAAGACGCCGGCCTATGCCGCCGTGGCCGTGCTGACGCTGGCGCTCGGCATCGGCGCCAACGCCGCCATTTTCAGCGTCGTCAACGGCGTGTTGTTCGCGCCGCTGCCGTACGCCAACGGCCAGCGGCTGATGCTGATCAACCAGGCGGCGCCGCTCGTTAACCAGCCCAACTTCGGCGTCTCGATCAAGGAGCTGTACGACTACCGCGAGCAGCTGCGCAGCGTCGCCGCCGACGGCCTGGTCGAGTTCCACCAGATGAATTTCGACCTGCTGCGCCGCGGCGAACCCGATCGCGTCGCCACCGGCGTCGTCTCGCACAACTTCTTCGACGTCCTCGGCATCCGGCCGATCGTCGGCCGGACATTCGCCGACGCCGACGACGACGAAGGCGCCGAAGCGGTGCTCGTGCTCGGCTACCAGGTACTGGACCTCGCGGTTCGGCGCCGATCCGAACATCGTCGGCCAGGTGTTCCAGATGAACGACCGCCCGCACACGGTGATCGGCGTGCTGCCCGACGTGCCGCACTACCCGAACGCGGTCGACGTCTACATGCCGACCTCGGCGTGTCCGTTCCGCTCCGCCGCCGAGCGCCGCGTCGAGAGCAATCGCCGGGCGTTCTCCGGGCTGCAGGTGTTCGGGCTGCTGAAGCCCGACGTGTCGTTCGAGGCCGCCGCCGCCGAAGTGGCCACGGTGGCGCAGCGCTTCCAGCAGGACTTTCCGCACATCTATCGTCCCGACTCGGGCTTCCTCGCCCGCACCTCGCCGGTCTTGTCAGCGCTCACCTCGCGGGCCCGGCCGATCTTGTGGCTGCTGCTCGGCACGACCGGGCTGGTGCTGCTGCTGGCCTGCGCCAACGTCGCCAACCTGACCCTGGCGCGGATGCTGCGCCGCGACCGCGAGTTCGCGATGCGTGCGGCATTGGGCGCCGGACGCGGTCGCCTCATCCGCCAGCTGCTGGCCGAAAGCACGCTGCTGTCGGTGGTGGCCGGCCTGGTCGGTCTGGCGATCGCGTGGGCCACGCTCGGTGTGCTCACCCGCTTCGTCTCGCGCTTCACCCAGCGCACCGACGCCATCGGCCTCGATCCGTGGGTGCTCCTGTTCACGCTCGGCGTCGCCGTGGTCAGCGGCCTGGTCTTCGGCCTGGTGCCGGCGCTGTCCACCCGCACCGACGTGCTGCCGGCGCTCAAGCAGGGCAGCACCGGCTCGGGCGTCTCGGCCGGCCGGCGCCGGGTGCAGGACGCGCTGGTGGTGGCCCAGGTGGCGGTGTCGGTGGTGCTGCTCGTCGGCGCCAGCCTGCTGCTGGCCAGCCTCTGGCGCCTGCAGCGCGTCGACTCGGGCTATCGGGCCGATCGGGTGCTGGCGGCGACGGTCTACGGCAATTTCTCGAAGTATCCCGACGTGGAGTCGCAGCTGCGCATCTACGAGCCGCTGGTCGAGCGGCTCAACCAGACGCCCGGGGTGGAGTCGGCGGCCGTGACCAATGCGGTGCCGCTGGTCCTGCAGAATCCCAACGAGACGCCGTTCGACATCGAGGGCCGCACGCCGGATCCGGAGCGGCGTCCACGAGGCGACGTCAGCGTGGCCAGCCCGAAGTACTTCGACACCATCGGCATCCCGGTGCTGTCGGGGCGGGTCTTCACCGACCTCGATTTTCGCGAGGCGCAGAAGGTCGCGGTGATCAACCAGGCGATGGTGCGCCACTGGGACGGCAGCGACCCGATCGGCTCACGGATCTCGGCCGACAACGGCGACAACTGGTGGACGGTGGTTGGCGTTGTCGGCGACATCCGCCAGTTCGGGCTGGATCAGGCGGCGATTCCCCAGGTGTTCATCCCGCTGGCGCAGATGCCGACCGGTCTGGGCGCGCAGGTGATGGTGCGCGGCCCCGGGGATCCCCAGGCGCTCGCCAAGGTGGTGATCGACGCCGTGCACGCGCTCGACGCCGACATGCCGGTCGAGGACGTGCAGACGCTCGAGCAGGCGCGCCTGGAGTCGCTGGCCACGCCGCGTCTCACCGCGCTGCTGCTGTCGCTCTTCGCCGGCCTGGCGATGGTGGTGACGCTGGCCGGGGTCACCGGCGTGATCGCCGCCAACGTGTCGCAGCGGACCCGGGAGTTCGGCGTGAGGATGGCCCTCGGCGCCACCCGTGCCTGGGTGCTCACGATGGTCCTGAAGCAGGGCCTGACGCTGGTCGCGCTCGGCCTGGCGATCGGGCTGGCGGCCGCCGCGGCGTTCGCGACGGCGTTGTCGGCGTACCTGTTCGACACGCCGCCTCGGGATCCGCTGGTCCTCGTCGCCGTCGCCGCCACGTTCCTGCTCGCCGGCGTGCTGGCCTGCCTGGGACCGGCCAGGCGCGCGACCGGCGTCGATCCGCTGGTGGCGCTGCGAGCGGAGTAGCGCCGAGGGCTTAGAGGCTGAGGCCTTCGACGAATCTGAAGTTGGGCACCTCGGCCAGCACCCGCACCGGACGATAGCCGGCGGCCTCGAGTTCTGCCACAGCGTCGTAGCCGGCCGGCCGCGCCGTGGCCTTGCCGAACGGACCGCTCGAGCCGAGGCCTTCGACCACTTCCACGCGGCCGCCTTTACGCAGGCAGCGGCGTGCGTGGGCGAGCAGGGCGGCGCGCACGGCGCCGTCGCGAGCCGCGAAGCTGCCCCGCGTGTCGTCGATCACCGCGAGGTCGAAGGCGCCGTCGTCGAAGCCGATCGGCCCCTCGCGCCAGATCCGCTGCTCGATCAGGAAGCCTTCGCGTGAGGCCGCGCCGCGGGCCCGTACTGCCTGATGTTCGTCGAACACCACGGCGGCCGCCAGGCCGCTCAACCCGGCTTTGGCGCCGAGGCCGGCGAGCAGCACCGGGTCGTCGCAGCCGACGAGGAGGAAGCGCTCGCCCATCCGCACGCCGGTCATCGACACCTGCAGCGGATCGATGGCCGGCTGGCGGAAGAACTTGAACAGCATGGTGGCCATGATAGCCGCGCGCCGGCCCCGTCCACAGGCCGCATGCTATATTTCCCAGGTGAAAACCCCTGCTCAAACCGCGCCCGCCAAGGGCAAGCTCGGCATCCTCCTGGTCGGCCTCGGCGCCGTCAGCACCACGACCATCGCCGGCGTCTTCGCCATCCGCAAGGGCCTGGCCGCGCCGATCGGATCGCTCACCCAGATGGGCACGATCCGCCTCGGCAAGCGCACCGAGAACCGCTCGCCCAAGATCAACGAGTTCGTCGATCTCGCCAGCCTCGACGACATCGTCTTCGGCGGCTGGGACATCTTCTCGGAAGACACCTACGCCGCGGCCCGCACCGCCGGCGTGCTCGAACCGGCGCTGCTCGACAAGGTGCGGCGCGAGATGGAAGCGATCAAGCCCATGCCGGCGGTGTTCGACCAGCGCTACGTCAAGCGCCTGTCGGGCCCGAACGTGAAGAAGGGCAAGAACAAGATGGACCTGGCCAACCAGGTCATCGCCGACATCCGCGCCTTCAAGGCCAAGCACAACTGCACGCGCCTGGTGGTGGTGTGGACCGGCAGCACCGAGGTCTTCATGAAGGAAGGCCCGGTACACCGTTCGCTGGCGGCGTTCGAGAAGGGCCTGACCAAGAGCGACGACGCGATTCCGTCGTCGATGGTCTACGCCTACGCGGCGCTCAAAGAAGGCATTCCGTTCGCCAACGCGGCGCCGAACCTCACCGCCGACATTCCGGCGATGCTCGAACTGGCGGCGAAGACCGGGGCACCGCTGGCCGGCAACGACATGAAGACCGGCCAGACGCTGATCAAGACCATCATCGCGCCCGGCCTCAAGGCCCGCATGATCGGCGTCAAGGGCTGGTATTCGACCAACATCCTCGGCAACCGCGACGGCGAGGTGCTCGACGACCCGGAGAGCTTCAAGACCAAGGAAGAGAGCAAGAAGTCGGCCCTCGACTACATCTTCCAGCCGCAGCTCTATCCCGAGCTCTACAAGGACATCTCGCACGTCGTGCGCATCAACTACTACCCGCCGCGCGGCGACAACAAGGAAGGCTGGGACAACATCGACATCGTCGGCTGGCTCGGCTACCCGATGCAGCTGAAGATCAACTTCCTGTGCCGCGACTCGATCCTGGCGGCGCCGATCGTGCTCGACTCGGCCCTGTTCCTCGACCTGGCCAAGCGTTCCGGCATGTCCGGCATCCAGGAATGGCTGTCGTTCTACTTCAAGGCGCCGATGCACGCCCCGGCGGTCTACCCGGAGCACGATCTGTTCATCCAGCTCATGAAGCTGAAGAACACCCTGCGCTACCTGAAGGGCGAGGAGCTCATCACCCATCTGGGACGCGAGTACCTACGACTGAGATCAGGGACTTGGGACTAGGGACTAGCGACTAGGGAGGGACGGCATGCCACGGCCGGTCGGGTCGTCGATGAGCACGGATCGGCGTGAGTTCCTGGCGTTGACAGCGGCGTCGCTGCTCGGGTGGCCGGCCGGCGCGTTCGCGCAGTCGGCGATGCCGACGCGGCGCATCCCGTCGAGCGGCGAGGCGCTGCCGATCGTCGGGTTCGGCTCGAGCAAGGTCGTCGAGGAGATCGCGAAGCACGGCGAGGAGCCGCTGCGGCAGGTGCTGCGCGCGCTCGCCGCCGGCGGCGGCAAGGTGGTCGACACCTGGCCGCGCAATCCGGCCAACGACAGCCGGTTCGGCCAGGTCATCAACGAGCCCGAGCTGCGCGACCGGCTGTTCGTCACCACCAAGATCGATCGCCCCGGCAAGGACGCCGGCGTCGCCCAGTTCCGCGAGGCGCAGCGCGCCTATGGCCGCAAGACCGTCGACCTCGCCCAGATCTTCAGCCTCACCGACCTCGCCACGCACTGGCCGAGCCTGCGGGCCTGGAAGGAGGCGGGCGAGGCCCGCTACATCGGCGTGACGGTGTCGGAACCGCGCCTGCACGACGCGCTCGAAGCGTTCCTGCGCCGCGAGCGGCCCGACTTCACGCAAGTAAACTACTCGATCAGCGAGCGCGAGGCCGAGTCCAGGTTGCTGCCACTGGCCGCCGACCGCGGCGTGGCCGTGCTCGTCAACCGGCCGTTCATGAACGGCGCCCTGTTCCGCCGGCTGTCAGCCGTGACGTTGCCGCCGTGGGCGTCCGAGATCGGCGGCACCACCTGGGCGCAGTTCTCGCTGAAGTACATCCTTGCGCACCCGGCGGTGACCTGTGTGCTCACCGAGACCAGCAATCCCCACCACATGGCAGAGAACGCCGCGGCGGCGCTCGGCGTCCTCCCGGACGAGCCGGCACGGCGCCGGATGCGCGAGTTCATCGCCACCGTGTGAACCTCGGGCCGCCGGCAACGCCCGCCGGCCACGATAGAATCGGCGCCATGTCCGAGCACACGCCGGGAAACGCGTCGGCGATCGACGCCCTGCTGCGGGAAGATCGCCGCTTCGAGCCGGGCGCGGCGTTCCGCGCCGCCGCCAACGTCAACGATCCGGCGGTCTACGACCGCGCGGCCAGGGACCCGGAGGCGTTCTGGGCCGGCTTCGCCAAAGAACTCGACTGGATCACGCCGTGGGACACGGTGCTCGAGTGGACGCCGCCGTACGCCAAGTGGTTCCTCGGCGGCACCCTGAACGCCAGCGTCAACTGCGTCGACCGGCATGCCAAGGGCCCGCGCCGCAACAAGGCGGCCCTGATCTGGGAAGGTGAGCCCGGCGACCGCCGCACCCTCACCTACTTCGACCTCTACCGCCAGGTGTCGCAGTTCGCCAACGTGCTGAAGGGCCTGGGCGTCGGCCGCGGCGACCGGGTGGCGATCTACATGCCGCTCATCCCCGAGCTGGCGATCGCCATGCTGGCCTGCGCCCGCATCGGCGCCGTGCACAACGTGGTCTTCGGTGGCTTCAGCGCCGACTCGCTGCGCGACCGCATCAACGACTCGGAGTGCAAGGTGCTGGTCACCGCCGACGGCGGCTACCGGCGCGGCAACGTCGTGCCGCTCAAACAGCTGGCCGACGAGGCGCTGGCCGCGACCCCGTCGATCACCGGTGTCGTGGTGGTGCGGCGCGGCGCCGCCGACCTGCGCGTGCACATGGCGGCCGGCCGCGACCACTGGTATCACGAGCTGATGCAGGACGCGTCGTTGGTCTGTCCGCCCGAGCCGATGGACGCCGAGGACATGCTCTACATCCTCTACACGTCGGGCACCACCGGGAAACCGAAGGGCATCGTCCACACCACCGGCGGCTATCTCACCGGCTGCTACGCCACCACCAAGTGGGTGTTCGACCTCAAGGAGGACGACGTCTACTGGTGCACCGCCGACATCGGCTGGGTCACCGGCCACAGCTACGTCGTCTACGGCCCGCTGGCCAACGGCGCCACCGTGGTGATGTACGAGGGCGCGCCCGACTGGCCGAAGAAGGATCGCTTCTGGGAGATCATCGAGCGCTACGGCGTCACCATCTTCTACACCGCGCCAACCGCGATCCGCGCCTTCATGCGCTGGGGCACCGACTGGCCGGCCAAGCGCGATCTGTCGTCACTGCGGCTGCTCGGGTCGGTCGGCGAGCCGATCAACCCCGAAGCCTGGGTCTGGTATCACCTCAACATCGGCGGCGAGCGCTGCCCGGTGGTGGACACCTGGTGGCAGACCGAGACTGGGTCGATCCTCATCACGCCGCTGCCCGGCATCACCAGCACCAAGCCCGGCTCGGCGACCCGTCCGTTCCCCGGCATCTCCGCGCAGATCCTGACCGACAACGGCGAGCCGATTCCGGTCGGCGGCGGACTGCTGGCGCTGACCCGGCCGTGGCCGTCGATGCTGCGCGGCATCTACGGCGACCCCGAGCGCTTCGTCGCGCAGTACTGGAGCCGCTGGCCGGGCGGGATCTACTTCACCGGCGACGGCGCCAAGCTCGACGACGACGGCTTCTTCTGGCTGCTCGGCCGGGTCGACGACGTGCTGAACGTCGCCGGTCATCGCCTGGGCACGATGGAAGTGGAGAGCGCGCTCGTCGATCACCCCAAGGTGGCGGAATCGGCCGTGGTCGGACGCCATCACGAGATCAAGGGGCAGGCCGTGGCGGCGTTCGTCACGGTGAAGGAGGGGGTCACGACGTCCGAAGCACTCGCCGACGAGCTGAAGCAGCATGTCGTCCACAAGATCGGCGCGATCGCCCGGCCCGACGACATCATCTTCGCCGCCGACCTTCCCAAGACCCGCTCGGGCAAGATCATGCGCCGCCTGCTGCGCGATATCGCCGAAGGCAAGGCCCTCGGCGATACCACCACACTGGCCGATCCCGCCGTCGTCGCCCGCCTGAAGGAGCAGTACGCCGACGAACAGGGCTAGGGGCTACTTCTCGAGGACGAAGGTGACCTTGAGGTTGACCCGGTATTCGACGATCTTGCCCTTCTCGACCTTGACCTTCATGTCCTGCACCCACGCCCCTTCGACGTTCTTCAACGTCTTGGCGGAGCGCGCGATCCCCTGCTCGACGGCGTCCTCGAAGCTCTTCTTGGACCCGGCGATGATTTCGGTGACTCGTGCCACTGCCATGATGACCACTCCTTGGTGACGGGTGCCCCTGACGGGGTGTCACGTGCCGGCGGGGCCGGCGTGGCCCCACGAGAGCGCCATCGTACGCGACGGCGCGCAGTCCGACAACGCTTGGTTCGACGCCAGGAACCTCATCCGGGGTTCCCACGTCTGTGATGAAATGGAGACCCGGCGCCGGCGGCCCCTCGGCGCGCCGTGCCCACCCAGCTCATGGCCCTGATCGAGACGCAAGACCTGTGGAAGACCTACACGATGGGCGACGAGGAGATCCACGCCCTCCGCGGGGTCAGCATCCAGATCGACAAGGGCGAATACGTCGCCATCATGGGCCCGTCGGGCTCCGGCAAGTCGACGCTGATGAACCTGATCGGCTGCCTCGACACGCCGAGCAAAGGCACCTACCTCCTGAACGGCAAGGAGGTCAGCACCATGAACGACAACGAGCTGGCCCGCATCCGCAACGAAGAGATCGGGTTCGTGTTCCAGACCTTCAACCTGCTGCCGCGGGCCACCGCGCTGCACAACGTCGAGCTGCCGCTGGTCTATGCCGGGATCTCGTCGAAGGTCCGGCTCGAGCGGGCCCGCCAGGCGCTCGACAAGGTGGAGCTCAGCCAACGCATGAACCACAAGCCCAACGAGCTCTCGGGCGGCCAGCGTCAGCGCGTCGCGATCGCCAGGGCGCTGGTGAACAACCCGTCGATTCTGCTGGCCGACGAGCCCACCGGCAACCTCGACTCGAAGACCGGCGTGGAGATCATGGCGCTGTTCGAGCGGCTGCACGCGGCCGGCAACACCATCGTGCTCGTCACCCATGAAGCCGACGTCGCCGCACACGCCAAGCGGCAGATTCTCTTCCGCGACGGGCGGGTGGAGAAGGACGTCCGCCAGGCCGCCTAGGGACTGTTACCGAGCCTGGGGATCCAGGCGAGGTGACGGTCCCACTGACCAGCGTCCGTGCTGCGGCACGATCCGCGCGCTGGTCAGCAGGTCGACCAGCGACGGCCCGACCGGGCGCACCGGGCGCCCGCCGATCTGCACGACATCGCGGTAGCCCAGCCAGCCGACGTTCCCGGGCAGCGACACGAAGGCGACGTCGGAGACGAGCGAGCGGATACGCGTGAGGTCGCGTCGGCCCGACAGCACGGCCCCGGTCGTGGCGCCGGCGCCGCGCAGCGGCCACTGCTGCAGCCGCTCTTCGGCGACGAGCGTGCTCAGTTCCGTCTCGTAGCCGACGAGGTAGTCGAGCAGCCGCGCCCGCACGACGTTCGGATCGACATCCTGGCGGGCCGGCAGTGCCGCGCCCGCCGCACTGAGCAGCAGTGCCACGCATGCGAGCGCTCGCCGTGCCATTGGTCACCTCCCGAGTCCGAGTCCCGAGTCCCGAGCCCCGGCCTTAGATCGCCGCGACGTGTCCGGGCTCGACCTCGACCAGCGGCGCATCGCGGTTCACCTGACTCGGATCGAGTTCGATGCGTTGCCGCGGCGCGTCAGGATCGGTCACGGGAATCGCTGAAAGCAAGGCTCGCGTGTACGGATGAGCCGGGTTCGCGAACAGCGCTTCGGTCGCGCCCATCTCGACGATCTTGCCGAGATACATCACCGCGACCCGCCGGCAGATGTGACGGACCAGCCGCAGGTCATGGGCGATGAACAGGTAGGTGAGCTGCAGCCGCTGCTGCAGGTCCATCAGCAGGTTGATCACCTGAGCCTGGATCGACACGTCGAGGGCCGACACCGGCTCGTCGGCGATGATGAACTTCGGCTCGAGCGCCAGCGCCCGGGCCAGGCCGATGCGCTGCCGCTGGCCGCCGCTGAATTCGTGCGGATAGCGCTCCAGGTGCGCCGGATCGAGGCCGACGAGGCGGAACAGTTCGGCCACCCGGGCCACCCGTTCGGCCTTCGTGCCCAGCTTGTGGATCACCAGCGGTTCGTCGACGATCTCGCGGGCCCGCATCCGCGGGTTGAGCGACGAGTAGGGGTCCTGGAAGATCATCTGCATGTGCCGGCGCGCCGCCCGCATCCGCGCGCTCGAGAACGCCAGCACGTCGTCCCCCTGATACCGCACCTCGCCAGACGTCGGATCGACCAGCCGCAGCATGCACCGTCCGGTGGTGCTCTTGCCGCTGCCGGATTCGCCGACCAGCCCGAACGTCTCGCCCTCGTCGATCGTGAAGCTCACGCCGTCGACCGCCTTCACCACCGACCCGCGGCTGAACAGGCCGCCGCCGCGGGTGAAGTGCTTGGTGAGGTCGCGCACTTCGACGAGCGGGCGAGTCACGAGGCGCGCTCCGACCGAACCGGCGCCGGCAGGTGAAGCACGCAGCGGGCGCGATGCCCCTCGGCCACCGTCACGTCAGGCGGCACCGCCCGGTCGCAGTCGGGCCGGCGTTCGCCGCAGCGCGGCGCGAAGGCGCAACCGGGCGGAAGCGCGCTGAGGCTCGGCACGACGCCCTCGATGGCGGTGAGCCGCTCCCCGGCCCGCCCGTGGGGAATCGAGGCCAGCAGCCCGCGCGTGTACGGATGCGCCGGGGCGCGGAAGATGGCCCGGACCGGCCCTTCTTCGACGATCCGCCCGGCGTACATCACGGCGACGCGGTCGGCGACTTCGGCGACGACCCCGAGGTCGTGGGTGATGAGCAGCAGCGACAGATCGAAGGCGCGCTTCATCTCGCGCAGCAGGTCGAGGATCTGCGCCTGCACCGTCACGTCGAGCGCGGTGGTCGGCTCGTCGGCGATGACCAGGGGCGGCTTGCAGGCCAGCGCCACCGCCAGCATCACCCGCTGACGCATGCCGCCCGACAACTGGTGCGGGTAGTCGTCGACGCGCTTCTCGGGATCGACGATCTTCACCGCCCGCAGCAGCTCGATCGCCCGCTCGCGGGCTTCGCGCTTGCCGGCCAGGCCGTGGACGACCAGCGCTTCGGCCACCTGCGCGCCGACGCGCATCACCGGATTGAGGGCGGCCATCGGTTCCTGGAACACCAGGCCGATGCCGGCGCCGCGCACCGCGCACATCTCGCGTTCGCTGAGCGCGAGCAGATCGCGGCCCTGGAAGATCACCCGGCCGGCGGCGATGCGCCCGGCCGGCGGCAGCAGCCGCAGGATCGAGAACGCCGTCACCGACTTGCCGCTGCCCGATTCGCCGACCAGTCCCAGCGTCTCGCCACGGCGAATCTCGAACGACACGTCGTTCACCGCGGTGAGCGGCCGGCCGCCGGCGTCGAACACCGTGGTCAGGCCCTGCACGCTGAGCAGGGCGTCACTCAACCGCAACCTCGCGGAACTCGCCGAACACGCCCCGCATGGTATCCGCAATCTCGCCGACGGTCGCCTTGGCTTCGACCGCGGTGATGATGCGCGGCACCAGGTTGTCGCGGCTGCGCGCCGCGAGCTCGACGGCGTCGAGCGCGGCCCGCCATGCCGGCTGGTCGCGTTCGGTGCGCAGCGCCCGCAGCCGGGCGATCTGGTTGCGCTCGACATCGGGATCGAGGGCGAACACCGCCATCGTCGGCCGTTCGTCGGTGGCGAAACGGTTGACGCCGACGACCACGCTGTCGCCGCGGTCGACGGCCTGCTGCGCGGCGTAGGCCGCCTCCTGGATCTGCCGCTGGATCATCCCGGTCTCGATCGCGCGCAGCGTGCCGCCGCTGGCCTCGATCCGATCGAGCAAGGTGCGGGCGCCGGCCTCGATCTGGTCGGTGAGCTGCTCGATGTGCCAGGCGCCGCCGAACGGATCGACGGTATGGGGCACGCCCGATTCGTGGGCGATGATCTGCTGGGTGCGCAGCGCGATCCGCGCCGAGTCCTCGGTGGGCAGCGCCAGGGCTTCGTCGCGGCCGTTGGTGTGCAGCGACTGGGTGCCGCCCAGCACCGCCGCCAGCGCCTGCACCGCGACCCGGACGATGTTGTTGTCGGGCTGCTGCGCGGTGAGGGTGCTGCCGGCGGTCTGGGTGTGGAAGCGGAGCTGCTGCGCCCGCGGGTTGGTGGCGCCGAAGCGGTCGCGCATGATCCGCGCCCACAGCCGCCGGGCGGCGCGGAACTTGGCGACCTCCTCGAGGAAGTCGTTGTGGGCGTTGAAGAAGAACGACAGCCGCTGGCCCAGGGCATTGACGTCGAGTCCGGCGTCGAGCGCCGCCTGCACGTAGGCGATGGCATTGGCGAAGGTGAACGCCACTTCCTGCACCGCCGTCGAGCCGGCCTCGCGGATGTGGTAGCCGCTGATCGAGATGGTGTTCCACTGCGGCACCTCGCGCTCGCAGTAAGCGAACATGTCGGTCACGATGCGCAGCGACGCCGCCGGCGGGTAGATGTAGGTGCCGCGGGCGATGTACTCCTTGAGGATGTCGTTCTGGACGGTGCCCGACAACGCCGCCGGCGCCACGCCCTGACGCTTGCCGACGGCGACGTACAGCGCCAGCAGCACGATGGCGGTGGCGTTGATGGTCATCGACGTCGACACCTGGTCGAGCGGGATGCCGTCGAAGAGCCGGGCCATGTCTTCCACCGAGTCGATGGCCACGCCGACCTTGCCGACCTCGCCGGCGGCCAGGCGGTGGTCGGAGTCGTAGCCGATCTGGGTGGGGAGGTCGAAGGCGACGCTCAGGCCGGACACCCCCTGGCTGAGCAGGTAGCGGTAGCGCTGGTTCGAGGCCTCGGCGGTGCCGAACCCGGCGTACTGGCGCATCGTCCAGAGGCGGCCCCGATACATCGTCGGCTGGATGCCCCGGGTGAACGGGTACTCCCCCGGGTAGGCCAGTGCCGTCTCGGGGTCCCAGACGCCCAGGTCGGCCGGAACCGCGAAATTTCTAGTGGAATCGCCCGCCATGATGGATGGCATTGTAGCGAGACCTGGCGGCGCCGCCGGGCCTGCCGCGCCGAAGCGGGCAGCCGTTCCGGCCGCGAAGGCGGGCTTGGGGCGCCGAAGCGGCGGGAGCCGTCCCGGGCCGCGAAGGCGCCTGCACGCGGTTGCGCACTTCGGCATCCGCCCTTACAATAGGCCGCGTTCGCCCTCCCACATGACCACCCAGGCCGACTCCGCCCACCGCCCGGTGAGCCGCGGTGTCGGCGCGCCGCGCCGGATTCCCAGCCTGCGCTTCCGTAGCCCAGCCCCAGCCACCTGCGAGGAGGGAGTCCCATGGAAGACGTCCAGAACCGCTTTGCCCGCGAACTCGCCGACGCGATCGCGACGGCCGTAGCGCAGAGCGCCGACGTCGAGGCGTGTCGTGAGCGGGCCCGCGCTGCGGGGTTCGATCTGAAGGTCACCCTCGAGGCCACGGTCGGGTTTGCGTCGCGCGGCGGCGTCCAGAGCGCGGAGGCCGCGCCGGCCGCCGCCGACGCCGAGCCGAAGCATGTCGAGATCACCGCCAACGACCGCCGCTTCCTGCGCTCGCTGCGGATCGCCGCCGACGAGGTGAAGGTGGAGGAACCGAACTAGCGGAGCGAGAAGTCCATATCGATGGTGACGCGAACCGGCACCGGCTCGTCGCGGCGCCGCGCCGGCAGGAATGTCCAGAGACGGGCGGCGCGCAGCGCCGCCTCGTCGAGGCCGTGGCGGCGGTCGAGTGACCGCGTCAGCCGGCAGTCGCGCACGCTGCCATCGCGATCGACGACGCAGGACAGGCCGACGCTGCCAGTGATGCGGGCGCGCATGGCGTCGGCGGTATAAGCCGGCCGCACGTCGCGGACCAGGCGCGGCCACGACACCCCGTTGCCCGGTGGTCCCACCTCGCCGATTTCTCCGCCCTCGCCGCCGCCCACGCCGGGCCCGCGGCCGGGTCCGCTGCCGGGCCCGTCGCGGCCCTCGGTGCCAGACCCCGAGCCGGCGCCGGTGCTGTCGGGGTGCCCTGGCGCGGCCGGGTCGAGTACGCCGACCAAGGGCGTCAATCCCGCCGCCATCGGCTCCGCCGACAGGGCCACGGTGGGTTCCGGTTCGATGGCAGGCGCCGGCGTCGGCGCCGGCGCCGGCGCCACTGCCGGCGTGGGACGCACCGTGAGGGCATCGCGGCCCGGGGCTTCGGCCCGTCGGGGCGGTTCGGGTCGTTGGTTGCCGCCGCCCTGGCCGCCGCCGCCCGCCGTCGGCGTGTCGGTGGGTACCCAGACCATCTGGGCCGGCGGCCGCACCGGGTCCACCACCGAGGCGACCGGCGCCGGCTGATAGCGGGCCACGGCCAGCGCGACCAGGCCCAGCGCCAGGTGCGCGGCGGCAGACAGTGCGGCCCCGCGGGCACGTTTCGGACGGACGACCGGCGCCTGGCCGAACAGCATCGTCTCTTTAGGACGTGCCCCGACGTCGCCGGGTCTGCGAGTGGGCGGGCGGTGCGTTCTAGCCGCTAGCCCCTGGCCGCTAGCCGCTGGTCTTGGCGCCAGCCTGCCTGGCCACTGCCTCCGCCGCCTTCCTGGCCGTCTCGGCGTCGCCCAGGTAGTAGCTGCGGATCGGCTTCAGGTCGGCGTCGAGTTCGTAGACGAGGGGAATCCCGGTGGGGATGTTGAGCTCGACGATGTCGGCGTCGCTGATGCCGTCCAGGTACTTCACGAGCGCCCGCAGGCTGTTGCCGTGGGCGGCGACGATCACCCGCTGCCCGCTGAGGATCGCCGGGGCGATGGTGTCGTGCCAGTAGGGCAGAAAGCGCTCCACCGTGTCCTTGAGGCATTCGGAGAGCGGCAGCGCCGCGGCCGGCAGTCCCGCATAGCGCGGGTCGTGGCCGGGAAACTGCGGGTCGTCGGCGGTGAGCGGCGGCGGCGGGATGTCGTAGCTGCGGCGCCAGATCTTCACCTGCGCCGCGCCGTGCTTCGCCGCGGTCTCGGCCTTGTTGAGGCCCTGCAGCGCGCCGTAGTGACGCTCGTTGAGCCGCCACGACCGGTGCACCGGCAGCCACAACTGGTCGAGCTCGTCCTGCACGATCCACAGCGTGCGAATCGCCCGCTTCAGCAGCGACGAGTAGGCGACGTCGAAGCCGAAGCCCTCGGCTTTCAGCAGCCGCCCGGCGGCGTGCGCCTCGTCGAGGCCCTTCGCGCTGAGGTCCACGTCCACCCAGCCGGTGAAGCGGTTCTCGCGGTTCCAGGTCGATTCGCCGTGACGGAGCAGGACGACGCGGTACATGCGGTCAGCTCAACTGGGCGATGGCGGCGCGGCCGGCGTAGACGGCGCCGTCGCCGAGCGCCTCTTCGATGCGCAGCAACTGGTTGTATTTGGCGATGCGGTCGCTGCGCGACGCCGACCCGGTCTTGATCTGGCCGGCCGAGGTGCCGACCGCGAGGTCGGCGATGGTCGCGTCTTCGGTCTCACCCGACCGGTGCGAGATGACGCTCCGGTAGCCCGCCGTGGTGGCCATGGCGATGGCGTCGAGCGTCTCGCTCACCGTCCCGATCTGGTTCAGCTTCACCAGCAGCGCGTTGCCGACGCCCTCGGCGATGCCGCGCTCGAGAATCGACGGGTTGGTGACGAACACGTCGTCGCCGACCAGCTGCACCTTCCGGCCGAGCGCCTGCGTGAGCAGCTTCCAGCCGCGCCAGTCGCCTTCGGCGCAGCCGTCTTCGATCGACAGGATCGGATACTGGCGGCACCAGTCCTGGTAGAGCGCGACCATCCCCTCGGAATCGCGGCCGGCCTCGCCGGATTTGTGGAACTCGTAGTGGCCGGCGGCCGTGCCGAACTCGCTGGCCGCGCAATCGAGGGCGATATGGACGTCGCCGCCGGCCGAGAATCCGGCCTTGCCGATCGCCTCCATCACGACGTCGAGCGCGTCCTTGTTGCTCTTCAGGTTCGGGGCGAACCCGCCTTCGTCGCCGACGCCGGTCGCCAGCCCGCGCTTCTTCAGGATGCCGCGCAGCGCGTGGAAGATCTCGGTGCCGGCGCGCAGCGCCTCGCTGAACGACGCGAAGCCGACCGGCATCACCATGAACTCCTGGAAGTCCACGTTGGTGTCGGCGTGGGCGCCGCCGTTCAGGATGTTCATCATCGGCACCGGCAGCGTGTAGCCGCCGGTGACGCCGGCCAGCGCGGCGATGTGCGCATAGAGCGGCAATCCAGCGTCTTCGGCCCCGGCCTTGAGCGCGGCCATCGACACGCCGAGCAGGGCGTTGGCGCCGAGCCGGCCTTTGGCCGGCGTGCCGTCCAGCGCGATCATCGTCTCGTCGAGCGCGCGCTGCTGCCAGTCGCGGTTGACCAGCGCGCTGCGCACCTCGCCGTTGACGTGGGCCACGGCGTTGCGCACGCCCTTGCCGAGGAAGCGGCCCGGGTCGCCGTCGCGCAGCTCGAGCGCCTCGCGCTCACCGGTCGACGCGCCCGACGGCACCGCCGCGCGGCCGCGGGCGCCGCCGGCGAGCAGCACGTCCACTTCCACCGTGGGATTGCCGCGCGAGTCGAGAATCTCGCGGCCGCGAATATCGACGATATGCACGAATGACGCTCCGTAGCCGGCGCCAGATCGGGGCGCGGGCAGACAGTATCCACCGAACTCGGACCACCCGCGCGTCGCGGCGCGGCGCCGGCATGCAGCGATGCGACACGACGGGCACTTCGCGTCCGAGGTCGTTCGCGCCCGGTCCCCGCTGCGTGGTCCCCGCCCTTATGCCCGATCCACGCCGGCCTCGATACTGAGTGCGTCGTCGTCGATCGGCTCCACCCGGGCGTCCTCGTCCACGGTGACGACGACGATGCCCCGTTCGGTCACCGTGTGGCGCTGCCGGTCCTCGGCCAGGTCGTGGCCGATCACGGCGCCGCGCGGCACCAGGACGTCGCGATCGATGATCGAATTGCGGATGCGGGCGTGGCGGCCGACCTGCACTCCCGGCATCAGGATCGAGTTCTCGATCACCGTGAAGCTGTGCACGCGGACGTTGGGGCAGAGGATGCTGCCGCGGATCTGGCTCCCCGACACGATGCAGCCGGGCGAGATCACCGAATCCATCGCCGTGCCCATGCGCCGCTCGTCGGCGAACACGAACTTGGCCGGCGGCGCCTGCGGCTGATGCGTCCGCAGCGGCCACTCCGGATCGTAGAGGTTGAAATCCGGGTTGACATGGCAGAGATCCATGTTGGCCTCGTAGTAGGCGTCGAGGGTGCCGATGTCGCGCCAGTACTTCGCCGTCTTCTTGTTCTCGTCGTAGAACGGATAGGCGAAGACCCGGCCCGGGCCGATGAGCAGCGGCAGGATGTCCTTGCCGAAGTCGTGATGGCTGTCGGGGTCGGCGGCGTCGGCCTCGAGCGCCTTCACCAGCACGTCCATGTTGAAGACGTAGATGCCCATCGAGGCCAGCGTCAGATGCGGCAGTCCGGGCATCGGCGCCGGATGCATCGGCTTCTCCTGGAAGCCCACGACCCGCCGGTCGGCGTCGACCGCGACGATGCCGAACCGGGTGCCGTCCTCGAGCGGCACCTCGATGGTGGCCATGGTCACGTCGGCCTGATGGTCCTCGTGGGCCCGCAGCATCTTGCGGTAGTCCATCTTGTAGACGTGATCGCCGGCCAGCACCACGACGTGGCGGGGCGCCTCGCGCTCGATCGAGTAGAGATTCTGGTAGACGGCGTCGGCGGTGCCCAGGTACCAGTGTTCGCCGACCCGCTTCTGCGGCGGCAGGATCTCGATGAACTCGCCGAGCTCCTCCGAGACGATGTTCCAGCCCATGCGGATGTGGCGGTTGAGCGACAGCGACTTGTACTGCGTGGCGATGAAGACCCGGCGCAGGCCCGAGTTCACGCAGTTGGACAGCACGAAGTCGATGATCCGGTAGGGCCCGCCGAAGTACACCGCCGGCTTGGCACGGTCGCGGGTGAGCGGCGAGAGCCGCTCGCCGGCGCCTCCCGCGAGCACGATGACCAGCGCGTCGTCTCGAACCATGGCCGTCTCCCCGCGTCGGATGTCGGCCGCGGCTCCGGGTGTCGGAGCGCGCGGCCCGCCGGACGCCCACGAATCTACCACGCCGGCCGAACCGACGAGGTGGGCCAACTCGTTGCAATCCATGGAGTTAGGGCCGTTGACACGGCCCGGGCCAATTCATATGATTGCAGGCTGATCCAGTTTTCAGATTTTTGGGGAGATGTTGCATGACGTTCAAGGCCCGTGGTGTCGCGCTCGTGGTCGCGGCTGCCTTCGTTGCGGGGTTGCCCGCGGCGGCCCTCGCGCAAAGAGACGATAGGAAGCGCAACAAGCAGGAGAAGGAAGAGATCGAGACGGTCGTCAAGATCCTTGACGGGGTGATGGCCGGTCAGCCGGCGCCCAGCGACCTGCAGATCGCGATCGAACCGGTCTTCCTGAAATCGCAGGAAGCGCGGATGTTCGTGCCGTTCACCCTGAAGATCGACGGCTTCCCCACTGGGAAGGAGGCGGCGCTCTACATCCGCGTCGTCGACCCGGCCCAGAAGGCCGACCCGAAGAAGAAGGTCGAGTATCCCTGGGACGACGTCCACTTCGTGACCGCCGCGCAGACCGCCGGCTCGCCGGTGCGTCTGCATCGCGTGTTCATGGCCAAGGCCGGCACCTACGACGTCTACATCCTGATGAAGGAGCGGCTGCCGGAGAAGGCGCCGCGCAACACCGTCGCCAAGGCCGGTCTGCTGAAGACCCAGATCGTCGTGCCCGACCTGAACGCCGAGTTCACCACCAGCTCGATTCTCGTGGCCGACAAGGTGAACATGCTCACCCAGCCGCTGACGATGGACGAGGCGCGTGAGCGGCCGTTCTCCTTCGGGCTGCAGGAGCTCGAGCCGGCCGCCGACATGAACTTCGGCAAGAACGAAGAGCTGTCGATCTTCTTCCAGGTCTACAACCCGGGCCTCAACGCCAACGGCAAGCCCGACCTCAACCTCGAGTACGCGTTCCACCGCAAGGAAGGCGCCGAGGAGAAGTTCTTCAACAAGACCAACCCGCAGGCGGTGAACGAAAGCAACCTGCCGCCGCAGTTCGATCCGGCGAAGTTCCCGGTGCCCGGTGGCGTCACGGTGCCGCTCGCCAGCTTCGGCGAAGGTGACTACCGTCTCGAGGTCAAGGTCACGGACAAGACGTCGAACAAGGTGCTGACGCGGAACGTCAACTTCAGCGTCAAGGCCGCATCGTAAGTTTGCGCGCAAGGCCCCGTCCCGCGTGCGCCGCGCGGGACGGGTTCGTCGTTCGTGCCATGGAGCTCCCCATGATCGCACCTCGCGCCTGGCTCGTCCCGGTGTCGGTGATCTGCCTGTCGGCGGCGGTGGCCTCGGCGCAGGTGCGCCAGGACACCGGAGCGCAGGAGCCGGTGATGCGGGTGGCGGCGGCAGTGCCGGGTTCGATCTACGGCGTCGTCCTCGACGAAGCCGGATCGCCGGTGGACGGCGCCGTCATCTCGGCGCTCGGTGGTGCGACCGCGTTCGCGGTCACCGACCGCGCCGGCCAGTATCACCTCACCCAGTTGCCGCCCGGCCCGTACGTGGTCCGCGCCCATCGCGAGGGCTTCGCCCAGGTCCGCAGCACGCTCGTCAACGTCCGCGCCGCGGCCAAGGCGCCGTCGTCGTTCACCCTGCGCCGAGCCGATGTCGCGCCGGCGGTGATGGCCGCCGGAGTGGGCGTGGTCGACAGCGAGGCGGTGGCCGGGCCGCGCGACGAGAGCGAAGTGGCGTGGCGGCTGCGTCGTCTGAAGCGCAGCGTGTTGAAGGACGAGACCGTTCCCGGCGTCGACTTCGCCGTGGCCGACGACGACTGGCTGTTCGAAGACTCGATTCGAGTTCATCGGCCGTGCCTTCCAGTCGTCGGCGCGGCTCGCCTCGTCGCTCTTCACCGATTTCCCGCTGGCCGGCCAGTTCAACCTGCTGACCGCCACCGCCTACGACGACTCGGGCGAGTTCGTCGCGTTCGGCCAGCCGTCCGGCGTGGCCTTCTTCTCGGTAGGTGCGCCAATCGGCCGTCACGGCGACTGGACCGCGCGGGTCGCCATGAACAGCGGCGACGTGTCGTCGTGGACCATGGCCGGCGAGTACACGACCCGGGCGCCGGCCCGCCACCGGCTGGCGGTGGGCGTGAACTACAGCCTTCAGCGCTACGAGGGCGGCAATTTCGCGGCGCTCCAGGCCGTGCCCGACGGCCATCGCAAGGTGGCGTCGATCTCGGCCAGCCACGACATCGATCTGACGCGCCGCTGGATGGTCGGCTACGGCGCCCGCTACGAGCACTACGACTATCTCGACGGCTACGGGCTGGTCAGCCCGTCGGTGAAGGCGGTGTTCGTGCCGACGCCGGGCCTGCGGCTGCACGCCCGGGCGTCGCGCCAGCAGATCGCGCCCGGCGCCGAGGAATTCGTGCCGCCAGCCGACGCCCAGTGGGTGCCGCCGCAACGCACCTTCGCGCCGATTGGCGACCCGCGATTCTCGACCGAGAGCGTGCAGCACTACGAGCTGGGCGCCACCCGTCAGTTCAGCGGCCTGTCGGTCGGCGTGCGGGCGTTCCGCCAGGTGATCGACGACCAGCTGGTCACCGTGTTCGGTGCCGCCGATCCGGCCAGGCTGGTCGCCGCCGGCGGCCACTACAGCGTCGCGCTGGCCGGCGACGCACGGCTGCAGGGGTGGGCGGTGCGGGTCGAACACGCGCTGTCGCCGTTCGTCCGCGGCAGCATCGACTACGCGCTGGTGACTTCGGAGTGGGACCAGCCCTCGTGGCGCAACCGTCGGGCCCTGGCCGTCGTGGCGCCGCGGGCGCTGCGCGAGGCCAACGAGCGCCTGCACGATCTCACCACCACCCTCGAAGCCGAGATTCCCGGGACCGCCACCCGCATCGTCGCCCTCTACAAGCTGAACTCCGGCTTTGCCGGCGACCCGCACCAGCTGCAGAGCGCCGACGGGCGGTTCGACATGCAGCTTCGCCAGGGCCTGCCGTTCATGAGCGCGGTCGGCGACTGGGAGATGCTGGTCGGCGTCCGCAGCCTGTTCCGTAGCTCGTTCGACGACCGGTCGTTCTACGACGAGCTGCTGGTCGTGCGTCCGCCCAAGCGCGTGATGGGCGGGCTGCAGGTCCGGTTCTGATCCCGGCCGGGCCTCCCGGTTATTGGACCCTCGCTCCAACTGCTTGGAACCGCTGCCAGAATGACCTCTGGCCTAGTACGTAACTATCTGAAAACAAAGTATTTCCACTGACTCCGGCTTTCCGGATCGTGGTATGTGCTTTGCACCTGCAGTACCCTCGGTCACTTCCGATGTCCCCGCTGTCTGACGCCGCTCGTGAGACCGCCGCCGCTGAATGGCGCGGGCGCATGCGTACCACGCTGCCCGTAGGCGTCGCGGCCGTCCTGCTGCTGCTCGGGCTCGCCAACATCGTTCAGCGCGCCACCCGGGACGATGTCGAAGACGGCGTGCTCTGGGTCCAGCGCACCACCGGCGTCGTCGCCGCCGAGGTCGATCCCGGGTCGCCGGCGGCCCGGGCCGGCGTGCGGCCCGGCGACATGCTGCTGGCGGTGGACGGCCAGGCCATCGAAATCCGTGACGACGTGCACGCGCTGCAGCAGGCGGCCAACCGCGGTACCCGCCACACCTACACGCTGCTGACGCTCGGCGACCGCCGGGTCGCGCAAGTGACGCTGGCGCCGATTCCGCGTGGCGTCGGCAGCCTCTACTACGTGCTGGCGGCGGTCGGCATCTTCTCGCTCCTGGTCGGCGCCACCGTGCGCACCCGCCGCCCCGACGACGAAGCGACGCTGCACTTCTTCTGGCTCGCGGTGGCGTTCTTCGGCGTGTTCACCTTCTCGTTCTCGGGCCGGCTCGATCGCGTCGACTGGGTGTTCTACTGGGCCGACCAGATCGCCACGCTGCTCCTGCCGCCGCTGTTCGTGCACTTCGGTCTGGTCTTCCCCGAACGCGCCCGCTCGGGACCGCTGGCCAGCCTGGCGCACCGCGGCTGGCCGCTGCTCTACGTGCCGCCGGTGGCCGTCGGTGCGCTGCGCGGCGCCGTGCTGCTGCGGGCGTCGGAGGATCCGGCGCGGATGATCGGCACGATCGCCTGGCTCGACCGGTTCGAGCCGCTCTACGTCGCCGCCTACATGGTCGCCGGCCTGACGATCTTCGCCCTGGCGCTGCAACGCGTGCGCTCGACGACGGCACTGCGCCAGCTGCGCTGGATCGTGTGGGGCACGGCGATCGGCGCCGGGCCGTTCATCTTCGCCTACGCCATTCCGTTCGCGTTCGGCGCGGTGCCGTCGCTGACGATGGAGCTCACCGCGGTGCCGCTCGGCATCGTGCCGCTGGCGTTCGCCTCGGCGATCGTCCGCTACCGGCTGATGGACGTCGAAGGCATCCTCAAGCGGCTGCTGGTCTACACCGCCGCGGTCAGCGCCATCGTGGCGATCTACACCGTCATCGTCCGCACCACCGGCGTCTACTTCGTGTCGACCGAGGACGACCACCGCTGGGTGATCGCCGCGCTCGCCACCGTGGTGGTGCTGCTGCTCGCCCGCCCGGTGAAGGACGGCGTGCAGAGCGCGATCGAGCGGGTGCTCTACCGCGACCGCTACGACTACCGCCGCGCGCTGGTCAGCTTCGCCCGCGAGCTGAACACCGACCTCGACCTCGATCGGCTGGCCGAACGCCTGCTCGCCCGCGTCAAGGACACGCTGGTCGTCGACCGGCTGTGCCTGATGTCGGCCACCGGGTATGGCGGCTTCGACGCCATCCGCCACGCCGGCTTCGACGCCGGTCCGCCGCCGATCGGCCGCGGCTCGGCGGTGGCGCTGCGGGTGGCCGATGGCCACGTCGTGCGCCTCGACGACCCGATGGCGACGACCCGGCTGCCCGCCGAAGAGGTCGAGTTCTGGCGCGACGCCGGGCTCTACTATTTCGTCCCGTGCGTTTCGAAGGGCGCGGCCATCGCCGTCCTCGGCCTCGGCCGGCGCGACAACGGCGAGCCGCTCACCAGCGACGACCTCGGTCTGGTCACGGCGATGGCCGGCCAGGTCGCCACCTCGATCGAGAACGCCCGGCTCTACCGCGAGCTCCACGTCAAGGCGGCCGAGTTCGACCGGCTGCGGGTCTTCAACGAGCACATCCTCGAATCGCTCGACGACGGCCTGCTCGTCGTCGGCGGCGACGGCGCGGTGATGCGCTGGAATCACGCCCTCGAGCGCATCTACGGCCTGCGCCGCGGCGAAGCCGTCGGCCGCACGCTCGACGTGCTGTTCGACGCGCCGGTCGCCTCGGCGGTCGAGTCGGCCCGCACCTCGTCGCCCAACGGCGGCACCGAGTACCGCGTGCCGCTGCGCCCGCGCGGCAGCCGCGGCGACACCACGCTGCTCGTCAACATCACCACCGTGCCGCTGCTGCCGATGCCCGGCCGCGAGTGGGCCGGCACCATCGTGATGTTCGAGGACGTGACCGCGCGCGCCCACCTCGAAGAGCAGCTGCGCGTCTCCGAGCGCATGGCCTCGCTCGGGCTGCTCGCCGCCGGTGTCGCCCACGAGGTGAACACGCCGCTGACCGGCATCTCGAGTTACACGCAGATGCTGCTCGAGCAGGCCGACCCCGCCGACCCGCGCACCGCGGTGCTCGAGAAGATCGAGAAGCAGACCTTCCGCGCCGCCCGCATCGTCAACGGCCTGCTCAACCTGTCGCGGCCGGCGTCGGCCGACGACACCGAGCGCACCGTGGTCGACCTCAACACCGTCGCCGCCGACGTGCTGTCGCTGCTCGAGCACCAGTTCGACAAGGGCCGGGTCAAGGTGCGCCGCGAGCTGGCGGCCACGCCGGTGCCGGTCGTCGGCTTCGAGTTCAAGCTGCAGCAGGTGTTCCTCAACCTGTTCCTCAACGCCCGCGACGCGATGCCGAGCGGCGGCTGGCTGACCATCGCCACCCGGGTCGACGGCGGCCGCGCCGTGGCCGAGGTGCGCGACACCGGCAGCGGCGTCTCACCGGAACACCTGGCCCGGATCTACGATCCGTTCTTCACCACCAAGGGCACCGGCCGCGGCACCGGTCTCGGCCTGTCGATCACCTACGGCATCGTCCAGGAGCACACCGGCACCATCGAGTGCCAGAGCGCCGTCGGTCACGGCACCACCTTCAGCATCTCGTTCGGGCTGGCGCCGGCCGACGACCGCCGCGCCACACGACAGGAGGGCACGGGCGTCTAGCCCGTCATCATGAGACGCCAAGGCTCGCTCCTCGTCATCGACGACGAAGAGATCATGCGCGAGATCCTCGACACGCTGTTGACCCGCGAGGGCTACACCGTGCGGGTCGCGTCGTCGGGCCGCGACGGCCTCGACCTGGCGCGGTCGATGCCGTTCGACGCGGTGATCACCGACATGATGATGCCGGAGATGGACGGGCTGCAGGTGCTCGACGCGGTCCGTGCCATCGACGACGACCTGCCGGTGATCATGATCACGGCGTTCGCCTCGATGGAGACCGCCGTCAGCGCCATGAAGAAGGGCGCCTTCGACTACATCACCAAGCCGTTCAAGAACGACGAGGTGCTGGTCGTCCTGAACAACGCGGTCGAGCGCCGGCGGCTGGTGGCCGAGAACGTCACCCTCAAGCAGAACCTGCAGGCCCGCTACCACCGCTTCTCGGGCATCATCGGCCGCAGCCCGCGGATGAAGCAGGTGTTCGACCTGATCATCCAGGCGGCGCCGAGCCGCTCGACCATCCTCATCACCGGCGAGAGCGGCACCGGCAAGGAGCTGGTGGCGCGCGCGATCCACAGCAACTCGTCGCGGTCGGACAAGTCGTTCGTCGCGGTGAACTCGGGGAATCTGCCGCCGGATCTGCTGGAATCGACCCTGTTCGGCCACGTCAAGGGCGCCTTCACCGGGGCGATCTACCCGAAGAAGGGGATGTTCGACCTCGCCGACAAGGGCAGCATCTTCTTCGACGAAATCGGCAACGTCTCGGTCGAGACCCAGGCCAAGCTGCTGCGGGTGATGCAGGAGCGCGAGTTCATGCGCCTCGGCGGCATGGAGACGATCAAGGTCGACGTGCGGATCATCGCCGCCACCAACGTCGACCTGAAGAAGGAGATGGAAGAGGGCCGCTTCCGCGAGGACCTGTTCTACCGCCTGCACGTCATCAGCATCCTGCTGCCGCCGCTGCGCGAGCGCAAGGAAGACATCCCGCTGCTGGCCCAGCACTTCGTCGAGAAGTACGCCGAGGAGAACGGCCGGCCGCCGCTCGAGATCCTGCCCGAAGCGGTCGACGTCCTGATGGAATACGACTGGCCGGGCAACGTCCGCGAGCTCGAGAACGTGATCGAGCGCGCCGTCGGTGCTCAGCCCGGGCCGCACCCTGGGCACCGACATGATCCCGGAGAACGTGCGCCGGGCGCCGCGTCCCTTCGCGCCGCACGTCGTGTTGCCGCCCGAAGGCATCTCGCTCAAGGACGTCACCGCCGCCTACGAGCGGCAGTGGATCGAATCGGCGCTCGAGGCCGCCGGCGGGGTCCAGAAGCGCGCCGCCGAGCTGCTCCACATCAAGCCGACGACCCTGAACGAGATGATCAAGCGCTACGACATCCGGCCGCGGCGCAAGAAGGCCTCCAGCGCGCCGGAGACGCCGGCCCCGGACGGCAACGCGCTCGAGCCGATCGGCTCGGACGCCGACTGACGTGGGCGTCTAGGCGCTCTCCGTCATGAGCTGAGCCGCCGTCAGGCGGACGCGGCATCTTCCTCCGCCTCACCTTCGCTCCGGCATGCCGGGTCGACCCTGGCATACCAGGCAAGCACCGTCCGCATGGAGGACCGGCAGAACTGCCGGTGCTCAGAGTTCGGCTTCGGAAGACGCCACGCCCGCCGGGCGGCGGCGCGTCTCCCGTGGTGCCGGCACCAGACGTCTCGCGCGCCGCAGGCATGAGCGCGACAGCGCTGGACCCTGACTATCGCAGTTGCTTGTACGCCTGGACTCGGCGGTACCGCTGACGTCACGCGGCGACGAGAGGTGCCGTGTCGCCTCAAGCGTGCCGCGTGCGACATCCGTCAGCGCCAGAATCCAAACTTCGCGGCTAACGTTGGCGCACCGCGGCGATCAGGCGGTCGTACTTCGCCATGATCACGTCCCAGCGGTACTCGCGCTTGACGTATTCCTTGCCGTTGCGGCCCATGGTGCGGCGCAGCCGGTCGTCGGCGAGCAGCAGCTTGGCGGCGTCGACGAACTCGTCGCGGTTGTTGTACCAGAGCCCGGCTTGACTGCGGCGGCAGTGCTCGACCAGCACGTCGCTGTGGCCGTTGACCAGCACCGGCGTGCCCACCGCCATCGCCTCGAGCGCCAGCAGCGACAGGCTTTCGAACGGCGACGGCACGACGACGATGGTCGCCGCCTCCAGCGCTTCGAGGCGCTCGCGCTCCGAGAGCAGCCCGGCGAAGCGCACCCACGGCACTTCGGGCAGCTGCATCAGCTTGACGCCCATCAGCACCAGGTCGGCGTCGCCGGCCTGTTCCTTGTAGCTGGTGAAGTACTCCAGCAACTCCTCGCAGCCCTTGCCCGGATCGATGCGGCCGCCGTAGAGCAGGAACTGGCCGTGCAGCCGGTGGCGGCGCTGGAAGCGGGCGCCGCGGTGGGTGAGGTGCGCCGCCACCTCACCGCCGTCGTCGTCACCGGCAGGTGAGGCCGGCTCGTCCAGGGCCATCGCCGAGGCGATCGCCGACGGCAGGGCGCGCTCGGGCCGCTCGTCGCGGCCCGCGCCGGCGGCCCCGGCGTCGCCGCCCGGCATCAGGTCGACACCGCAGCCGACCACCTCTTCGGCCGGCGCGGTGATCTCGAAGCGGGTCTTCAGGAACTCGCGTTCGACCTCGGTGTTGTAGGCCAGCGCCACCGGCAGCCGGAACATCTCCTTGTAGATGCCCAGGTGGATGGCCGGCTCGTCGTGCGCGGTCGGCACCAGGATGCTGCGCCCGGGATCGACCCGCAAGCCGAGCACCGTCGGGGCGTAGAGATAGGTGAAGAAGATCAGCGCGTCGTAGGCGCGGTGGTGCTTGACCAGATAGTCCTTCAGCGCCGGCGACCACGGGCCCTGCATCTCGAGCCACTTCAGCTCGTCCTCGCGAGAGTGCGGGTGGTGGAAGATCCAGTCGGAGGTACTGGTTGAAAGCGTTGATGTCGCGCTGGGCGGCCACCGCGAAGCGGCGGACGGTGACCCCCTTCACCCGGTCGTTGCCCTCGGGATACTCGTTCTTCCAGGTGATGTAGTCGCGGGCGCAGGTGGTGAGCACCTCGACGTCGTGGCGGGTCGCCAAGCGTTCGGCGATCAGCCGGCAGTGGTACTCCGAGCCGCCGAGTATCTCGGCGCCGTAGCGTTGAACGACGAATGCGATCCTCACGATGGAGCTCCGTGGTGGCCCGTGGCGACGGGCGAAGGAGGAACGGCGCCGGCGACCAGCGCGGCCAGAGCCTGCTGGATCCGCGCGTCGCCGAAATCGGCCAGCCGCCGGCGCTGCCCGGCGATGACCCTGGCCCGCAGGCCGTCGTCGTAGGCGAGGGCGCCGAGCAGTTCGGCCGCGACCTCGAGGTCCTTGGGCGCGAACTGCACGCCGGCGCCGCCCAGGGTGTCTGGCACCGCGGTCGAGGCGTAGGCCAGCACCGGCACGTCGGCGGCCATGGCCTCGAGCAGCGGCACGCAGAAGCCCTCGTGTTCCGACAGCGAGATGTAGACGTGGGCGGTGCGGTAGTAGGTGGCCAGGTCCTCGTCGGGGACCGCGCCGGTGAAGATGAAACGGTCGGTCGGCATCTGGTACTCGGCGACCAGGGCGCGGATCATGTCGTAGTAGCGCGGCAGCCCGTCGGTGCGGCCGACGAAGATGAAGCGGTAGTTCACGTCGACGTAGCGCTTGTAGACCTCGGCGAGGCGGATGTGATCCTCGATCTTCTTGTTCGGGACGATCCGGCCGACGAACAGGAAGTTCAAGGGCCCGTCGTCGAGGACGCGCTCGAGCGCCGGACGGCGCGGCGCCGCGGTGATCCGGCCGACGTCGATGGCGATCGGGAAGACGCCGGTGTTGTCGAAGCCGAGGGCGTCGAGTTCGGACTGGTTGTAGGCCGAATCGCCGAGCGCCATGTCGGTGCGGCCGGCCAGCGTCGCCAGCTCGGCGCGGCCGAGCGCGGCCAGGCGGAAGATCCCGGCGTCGTAGGGCGCGAAGAAGTGCGCCGGGGTGACGTTGTGATACTGCAGCACCCGTCCGTGCGGCAGCCGGGCGAACGCCTCGGTCATCGGCGACGGCAGCGCGTAGTGAAAGATGGTCAGGTCGCCGCGGCCGGCCCCGGGATCGGCGAACGGCCGCACGTCGTCCTTGAGGTCGTCGTCGATGGTCAGGGCGAAAAGGTCCGACTGGTGGCCCATCTGCCGGAGCAACCCGCGCACCCGCCGGGCCGAGTCGCCAATCGCATCGCCGCGATGCGCTGCCGGCACCCACTGGTTGACGGTCATCGGCCCGTCGTCTCCGCGTTCGTTGAACGGGCGTCAGTTTCGTGTTCCGTGTCTGCCCCTGTTCCCTGTTCCCCGTTCCCTGTTCCCTGTTCTTTGGGCAAGGCCTGATAGGCGGCGGGGCGGTACAACCGGAGCTCTTCCAGCTGCTCGGCCAGCCGCGCCTGATCCCAGAAATCGAAGGTGACCGGCGCCGTGGCGCGGCGCTGGCTGTGCAGCGCCCGCTCGACGTAGCCGAGCAGCATGCCGCCGAAGTCCCTGGCCAGCAGTCGCGCGAGGGCCGCGTCCTGGCTCTCGACGATCCGCTCACGCAGCCCGGCGTCGCCGACGACGGCGTCGATCAGGGCGGCGATCTCGAGCGGGTCCTTCCGGTCGTAGAGCACGCCGCCGCCGTCCATCGTCGCCGGCACCGCCGTCGCCGCATACGCCAGCACCGGCACGCCCATGTGGAACGCCTCCATCAGCGGCACGCAAAAGCCCTCGTGCTCGCTGGCGCACAGGAACGCGTCGGCGACCTGATAGTAGGCGGTGAGCTCCTCGTTGGTGACGTGGCCGAGGATGTGGACATCGGCGGTGCCAATCCGGGCGATGAAGTCGTGCAGCATCGCCAGGTAGCGCTCGAAGCCGCCGTGCGATCCGACCAGCAGCAGCCGCGCCCGCGGGTTGAACCAGCGCTTGTAGGCGTGGAACGCGCGGATGACGTCTTCAATCCGCTTGTTGGGAATCATGCGGCCGACGAACAGGATGTTCACCCAGTCGTCGTCGAAGGCGCCGGCCTGCATGAAGTTGGGGGGGCCGGCCAGGTGCGAGAAGTCGGGGACCACCGGCAGCACCGCGGTGTCGCGGAAGCCGAGGGTCTCGAGTTCGGCGCGGTTGTACTCGGAGTCGCCGAGCGCCAGCTCGACCCGCGTGGCATACGCGCCGAGTTCGCGCCGGCCGAGGTAGCAGAGCTGGACCAGCAGCGGATGCACGTCGACGAAGAACTCGGGCGGCGTGATGTTGTGGTAGACCAGCGCCATCCGGTCGGGCAGTGCGAACGCGACGCGGGATGCCCGCGATCCGATCGAGAAATGGTGGATTAGCAGGTGGTCGGGATGGCTGGCCTCGGGCAGGTCGCGGTAGTCGAGCGTGAGATGCTCGAGACGGCGATCGGCGGTCTCGACGAAGATCTCCGAGACGTAGCCGGCGGCCTGCAGCGCCCGCTGGATGCCCAGCACTTCGTGGCCGATCGCGTCGCCGTAGCCGAGCGTCGCGAGTACCTGGTGCACCTGCGGCGCAGCCATCGTGGCTTAAGCTCCCGGCTTTCCGGCCGGCCGGCGGTGCGAGCGCCCGCGGCGGTTGCGGCCACGGCCGCCGGTTCGTGCCGCAGCGGCGTCGGACGCCCCAGGTGCAGCCGGATCGGCGGGTGCAACGGGCCGCGGCGGCCGCTCGCCGCGCTCCTGGCGATCGCGCCCCTCCTGCGGACCGCGCGGTTCGCCGCGAGGCTGCGCCGGACGCCCTTGTGACTGTCGCTCGCGCCCCTGACGCTCCTGGCCCGAACGCTCCTGAGCCGGGGGGCGATCCTGACCCGGGCGCTCGTGGCCCGAGCGCTCCTGGCGCGGCGGACGATCGCGCTGTTCCCCGCGCCCGCCGCGATTCCCGCGGTCCTGGTGGTCGCCACGATCCCCACGGCCGCCGCGATCGGGACGTGCGTGCCGGTCGCCCGACGGCGGCCGCCGTTCGATCGCTGGCGCGGCGGCGGCGGGCGGACGCACCTCCGTGGCCGGCCGCTCGGCCGGCCCGGCCACGGCTCGCACCGGGCCGTTCGGCAGTCGCGTGAGCACCTCGCGCGCCGGGGCCAGCGACCGCTGGCGCCGCCGCCACCATCCCGGCACCGGCTCCATCGCGCGTCCGGCGCGATCCGCGGCCGGTTCGCGCGACAGGCGCGCGAACATGTCGAGGTACTTGCGCTCGATGATCGGCCACGTGTAGTTGGCCTGGAAGAAGCGCCGGCCGTTGCGGCCCAGCGCCGCGGCGACGCCGGCCGATCCGTCGAGCACGCGGACCGCCTCGACGAACTCGGCGTAGGACTCGTAATAGAGCCCGGCGTTGCTGCGCATCGCCTGCCCGCGCAGGACGTCGCAGCGGCCGTTGGCGAGCACCGGCCGGCCCATGCCCCAGGCTTCGAGCGCCACCATCGACAGGCTCTCGAAGTACGACGGCATGATGAGGAACTCGGCCGCCTCGAGCGCGTCGAACTTCTCCTGATCGGTCACGAAGCCGAGGTGGCGGATCCGTGGATGCGCCGGCACCGGCAGCACCGGCGTGCCGATCAGCACCAGCGTCAGCCCGCCGGGTGTGATCTCACAGTAGCGGGTCCAGTAGTCGAACAGTTCGCCGCAGCCCTTGTTCTCGTCGATACGGCCGATGTAGATGGCGGTGCGGTCGTGGATGCCGGTACGCTGGCGGAACCGCTCGGCACTGGCGGACGCCGGCAGTTCCGAGCCGACGCCGACGACCACTCCCGGTACGTCGTCGCGGCCGGCCATCGCCTGCAGCAGCGCGCGTTCTTCCGGCGAGTTGTACATGCACGCGCGCACGCCGCGCAGGATCGGCCGGAAGACCTCCAGGCCCAGCACGTCGTCGCGCTCGGCGGTCGGCACCAGGATCGCCTTGTCCGGCACCGCCCGTGCGCCGTGCCAGGCGTGGTAGTAGCGCATGCTGAAGAACAGCACGTAGTCGTACAGACCCCTGCTGTGCGGTGAGATGACGGACCAGCGCCGGGCAGGTCGGCCCTTCGGCCTCCAGCCACGCCAGCTCGTCGTTCACCGAGTGGGTCGTTTCGAAGACGCGCTTCGACCACGCCCCGAAGTCCTGCGGCGAGCGGGTGCGCGATACCGGAAACCGGCGGACGTCGACCCCGCCCTCCCGGCTCTGGCCGGGCGGGTAGTCGTTGGCCCACGTGATGTAGTCACGGGCGCACGTCGTCAGCACCTCGACCTCGACGTGCCGCGTCAGGTGCTCCGCGATGTAGCGGGCGTGCAGCTCGGCGCCGCCGTTGATGTCGGCGCCGTAGCGTTGAACGACGACCGCGATCTTCACGACGCCAGCGGATCCACGTCTGGCGGTGGCGGCGCGGCACTCGACGCGGCGGCCGGCGCCTCGCCCGACTCGCCCGACTCACGCGACTCACGCGACTCACGCGGCTCGGGGGCGTCGTCGCCGCCGTCTCCGTCGTCGCCGCCTTCGCCGTCGTCCCCACCGGCGTCACCGGCGTCACCGGCCGCGCCGCCGATCATCGGGGCGCCAGGAGCGCCGCCGAAGCCGGGAGTGCGGCGTCCGCGCCGGCGTCGTCGTCGCCGCCGTCCGTCGGCGTCCTGCGCCGATCCGCCGGATCCGCCGGGGCTCGACGCACCGGGCACGCCGGCGGGTTCCACACTGCCGGAGGCGACGTCGGCCGGCTCCGGCCGGCGCTCCCGCGGCGCCACCGCCTCGGGGCGGTACTGGACCACCCCCTCGAGCGCGCGGACCCGTCGCTCGGAGAAGTCGAGCCGGCTCGACAGCGCTTCGACCCGCATCTTGAGGTTCTTCAGCTCGATGCCCGATCGTGTCGTCTCGAGCACCAGGTTGTGCAGCACCTCGTAGTAGAGGGCGTTCCACGCCGCCCGGTCGACCCGCGCCTGGCTGGTCGTCTGGACGAAGTGCCGGTTGATCTCGGCCTGCTGGTGCAGGACGTTGACCAGCTGGTTCGGGTTGAAGAACAGCTTCAGGATCGGGTTCAGCCAGCGGCGGATGGTCCGCAGCAGGCCCCGGTGCGTGTCGTAGAGCGTGCTGTCCTCGAACTCGTAGGTGGCCACCGGCGCCAGCGTCGAGTCTTCGGTCGGCCGGCTGCGCCGGAACTGCTCGAGCAGATCGGAGCGCAGGTTCTTGGGGTCGAGGAACTTCTCGAGGCGCACGTTCGCCAGCTCGCGCACCTGCTCCTCGGTGTAGTCGACGCCGCGCTTGTCGCGGATCCGGCGGCGGATCTGCTCCATGATCTGCTCGACATCGACGGCGTCGGATCGGACGTGGAAATCGGACATGAAATGAATCCTCAGGCCTTGGGCTCGTGCACGGCGTGGCGCCGCCGGCTCGCGAACTCCGGCGCCTCCTTGATGCACGTGCCCAGGATGCCCACCGACTGGCCGAGCGCCTTCAGCCCGAGGCGCGGAGCCTGGGCCGGGGCGTCGCCCACGGTGGGGAAACCGTCCGCATCGGGCGTGAGCGTCTCCCAGTTCTGGAAGAGACGCCCCCAAGGCGACGCGAGCGCCTCGCGCATACGCCGATCTGCGTGCAGCGGGTACCAGAAACTATCGTGATAGATCACGCTCGCGATGTAGGCCCAGGGCGCAAGCACGGTCTTGAGCGACCACTCGATCGGCTTGCGCAGCGGGCCCCAGTAGATGTGGTGCTGCATCCGCGAGGCGAACGTCATCTCGCGGAACGGGCCGTCGAAGTGCCAGTTCTCCGCCGCGGCGTCGACGTCGCCGACGATCTCGATGTCGCGCGGGTCGCCGCAGCCGAGCCCGGCGTCGTGGGCGAGCCGGATGAACTTGATCGACAGCGGATCCATGCCCATCAGCTTCGCCGCCACCGCGTCGATGGCCACCTGGTCGGCGCTGGCCAGGATGACGTTCTTCACGTGCGGCACCATGCAGCGCGGCCCGGGGCCATCGCCGGCGAAGGTGCCGTCCATCACCGCGAAGACGCCGCGGTGAATCTTCTTCTGAATCATCAGCAGGTCGACCAGCGTCTCGTGGATGACCGGATGGGTCCAGTGCCGCCGCTCGTTCAACAGGCCGCCGAAGGCGTTCTTCATCGCCCCGGTGGTGGTGGTGAAGACGTGGGTCTTCACCGTGGGCAGGTGGACGATGTTCTCGCCGATGAACCGGCGCGGGATCATGAACCCGTCCGGATACACCTCGTTCAGACACAGGAACTTCTTCGTCAGATCGCCGACGGCGTCCTTGATGTTGATCCACGCCTCGTCCCCCTCGTAGAGGTGGACGTTCCTGAGGCCGTGCGCCGCGACGACCGGCAGCTGCTTGTTCTCGCGCTCGCCCAGGTGGGCGTCGATGACCACGGTGCGGTTGTGGCAGGCGTGGATGCGGTCCTTGTCGTAGCCGTCCTGCAGCATGGCGCGGATCACGCCGTCGAGCTGCCAGGGCGTGGTCGACGACCCCGGGAAGAAGAAGTGCCAGGAGATGTTGACCTTGAGCGCGGTCTCGACGTCCTTGGCCAGCACCTGCTGGTAGTTCGCCAGGTTGAGCAGCGAATGGTAGTCGCGCACCACGGTGCGCGGCGACGTGCGGAGGATGGCGACCTGACTCTTGCGCGTGGTCATGAATCTGCGTTCACAGTCCGAAGGGCCGGTAGATGACCGTTGCGGTCACGAGCCCCCAGAGTGCCACGCAGATGAGCAGCGGCCGGTCCGCAATCAACAGCTCCGACGGGTTACCGCCTCCGTCCCTGCGATGGACGAGGTAGAGGTAGCGCAGGATGCCGTAGATCGGGAACGGGACGGTCAGCACCAGCAGGTGCGTGCCGAAGCGCTCAACGGTGTCGGGACTCGCGACGTAGATGATGTAGGCCATCAGCGTCGACGCCGTGACCACGCCAATCATCTGGTCGAGAAGGTACGGGTTGTATTCGTCGAGGATGCGCCGGTGGCCGGAAGCGCCGGCGGCCAGCAGGGTGAGTTCGTGGCGCCGCTTGCCCAGGCCGAGCACCAGCGCCAGCAGCACGGTGCACACGAGCAGCCATTCGCTGACCGGTTCGCCGATGACGACGCCGCCGGCGGCGGCCCGCAGCACGAAGCCGATGGCGATCGACAGCACGTCGAGGATGACGACGTGCTTCAGCCAGCGGGAGTAGGCGCCGAACAGGGCGAGATAGCCCGCGGCGATGAGCCCGAAGGCCGGCGCCAGCCAGGTGGCGGCGACGACCGCGCCGGCGCCGAGGCCGGCGGCCCACACCATCGCCGTGCCCGGGGCCACGGCTCCCGAGGCAATCGGACGGTGCCGCTTGGTGGGATGCTGGCGATCGGCGTCCTGATCGAGCAGGTCGTTGACGAGATAGACCACGCCCGACAGGACACAGAAAATGGCGAACGCCGCCGTCGACAGACCAACAGCCTCGAGATCGAGCAGTCGCTGCGCGAAGATCAGCGCGGCGAAGACGATCAGGTTCTTGGTCCACTGCTCGGGGCGAAGCGAGGCGAGCAGACTCAGCGAGAACGGCCGGCGCGACACGTGTGTGGCTCCGGCGTCCCGCATATCGAGGGGCGGCAGTGTCGAACGCGCCATGGCGCGCGCGGTTCCCGGCTTACGCCGAGAAGCTCTTGACCGCGTCGGCTTCGGTGTCGTAGGTGTCGAACACCGTGAGCAGCTTGGTGATCGACAGCAGGTCTTCGATCCGCTTGGTGAGGTTCAGCAGCTTCAGGCTGCCGCCCTGACGGCTCACCGTGGTGTGCGTCCGCACGACTTCGCCGAGGCCGGCCGAATCGATGTACGGGACACCTTCGAGGTTGAGGACGATCTTCTTGCTGCCGCCCGCGAGCAGGCCGTTGATCTTTTCCTTGAGCAGCTCGTCACCCTCACCGAGCGTCATCTTGCCCGTGAGATCCAGAATCGTGACGTCGCTGACTTTACGTTCGGCGATTTCCATGCCGGCAATCCTCCCCGCCACCCGTGTCCGCGCAGGGGTGCGCGGCAGCGGGACCTGTCAAATATGGTGAAGCCCCTGAACACCAAGCGTTTAGCGGTATTCAAGGGCTCCGAATGTTACCTATGAACCGCTGACGGCGTCAACGGTTTGCCGCGCGGATCGCGCCGCGCGTAGAGCTACTCCGCTTCCCGCCGTTGCTTCTTGCGGTTGCGTTTGCGGGCCAATGCCTGCTTCGCACGCCGCTTGTCGCCCGGCTTCAGGTAGAAGGAGTGCTTCTTGATGTCCTTGATGATGTCTTCCTGCTGGACCTTGCGCTTGAAACGGCGCAACGCCGACTCGATCGACTCACCCTCTTGGATCTTCACCTCGGCCATCTCGAAATCACCTCCTTCCGATGGGATTACCCCCGCGGCCGCTCAGGGCCGGGAGGCGAATATGCTAGGCTATCACACGCATTTCCCCGCCGCCGGGGCAAATATCCGGCCCTGGCGCCTACCCATAAGTCGTTGAAAACACGGCTGATATCCCGATGAAGGTCCTCGTGCTCGGGGGCGGCGCGCGCGAACACGCGCTGTCGGTCCGACTGGCCGGCGAACCCGGCGTCGCCGTGTTGTGCGCGCCTGGCAACCCCGGCATCGCCCGCGAGGTGCCGGTGGCGCCGGTGTCCGCCAGCGATCCGGCCGCGGTGTTGGAGTTGGCCGGCGCGTGGGGCGCCGACCTGACGGTGGTCGGGCCGGAGGCGCCGTTGGCCGCGGGCGTCGCCGACCATTTCCTCGCCGCCGGGCGCCCGCTGTTCGGACCGACGCGGGCCGCCGCTCAGCTGGAGGCCAGCAAGGCGTTCGCCAAGGACGTGATGGCCACGGCCGGCGTGCCGACCGCGCGGGCCCGGATCTGCGACGCGCTCGACGACGCACTCGCCGCGGTGCGCGGCGGCGAACTCGGCTGGCCAGTGGTCGTGAAGGCCGATGGTCTCGCCGGCGGCAAGGGCGTGGTGATCGCCGCCGATGCGGCCACGGCCGACGCGGCCGTCCGCGCGGCGATGGTCGATGGCGCGTTCGGCAGCGCCGGCGCGCGCGTGGTGCTCGAGGAGTGTCTGGTCGGCGAGGAGCTGTCCTATTTCGTCATCGCCGATGGCGAACGCTTCGTGGCGTGCGGCTCGGCGCAGGATCACAAACGCCTGCTCGACGGCGACGACGGTCCGAACACCGGCGGCATGGGCGCGTTCGCGCCGAGCGTGCTGGTCAGCGACGCGCTCACCGATCGGATCGAGCGCGAGGTGGTGCGGCCGGTGCTGTCGGCGATGGCCGGCGCCGGCACGCCGTTCCGCGGCTTTCTCTACTGCGGGCTGATGCTGACGGCCGAGGGGCCGAAGGTGATCGAGTTCAACTGCCGCTTCGGCGATCCCGAGGCCCAGGTGGTGCTGCCGCTGCTCGACGAGCCGCTGTCGGCGCTGCTGCTGGCGGCGAGCACCGGTGCGCCGCTGCCGACCCGCGCCCGGTTCTCGTCCGACGTCGCCGCCGGCGTCGTGCTCGCCTCGGCGGGGTATCCGGGCGACTCGTCGCAGGGGCACGTGATCACCGGCCTCGACCGGGTGGCCGCCGAATGCCCGGCCGCCGCCGTGCGTTTCGCCGGCGTGGCCGAGCGCGACGGCGCGCTCGTGACCAACGGCGGTCGTGTGCTCACCGTGGTCGGCCGCGGGCCTACCTACCGTGCCGCTATCGACACGGCTTACGACGCGGCCCGACGGATCTCGTTCCAGGGCGTGCAATACCGGACGGACATCGGCCGCCGCGCGATCGCCGTCGCCCTGTAGCCGCTCCATCCGGCACCGCCCCCTCCCTCCGGCCTCGCAAGATCTCCATCCAATCATCTCGGCCTCCGTGAGGAGGCGGCACCGGACGGCACGGCCGTCGCCCTGTAGCCGCTCCATCCGGCACCGTCCCCTCCCTCCGGCCTCGCAAGATCTCCATCCAATCATCTCGGCCTCCGGAAGGGGGCGGCGCCGGACGGAACGGCTGCGTCGGCGGGGGCGCCTTAAGTGCGAGTAGGGTTAGAGGTGAGCATGCGCTACGCCGTCGTCACTTTCGGCTGCCGGGTGAATCAGGCGGACTCGCTCGCCGTGGAGGCCGGGCTCACCGGCGCCGGCGACGTCGCCGTGTCGGCCGATCGCGCTGAGGTCGTGCTCGTCAACACGTGCTCGGTGACGGCCAGCGCCGACCAGGGCGCCCGACAGACGATTCGCCGCATCCACCGCGAGAACCCTGGGGCGCGCATCGTCGTGACCGGCTGCTATGCGTCGCGATGCGGCGATGAAGTGGCGGCGCTGCCCGGGGTGGCCGAGGTCGTGGCCAACGACGACAAGCCGCGGCTGCTGGCCATCCTCCGACCTGCTCACGCCGTTGCCGACGTCGGCGACGGGCCGTGCGGACGGATGCCCGGACCCGGATTGATGGGCCGCACCGCGTGGACGCTGCGCGCCCAGACCGGCTGCGACGAGCCGTGCAGCTACTGCATCATCCCGACGACGCGTGGGACGAGCCGCAGCCGGACGCTGGCAGACGTGGTCGACGAGCTGGTGCGTGCCGTGGACGCGGGCTACAAGGAAGTCGCGCTCACCGGCGTCCATCTCGGCGGGTGGGGCCGCGACCTCGCCACCGGCCAGACACTCGGGGATCTGCTTGCGGGCCTGGCAGCCGTGTCCGGCGACGTCCGCGTGCGCGTCAGCTCGCTCGAGCCGATGGACTGCACTGCCAGGCGTTCTCGGCTGGCTGGTCGATCGCCCCGACCGATTCGCGCCGCATCTGCACCTGCCGCTGCAGCACGCGTCCGACCGGATGCTGCAGGCGATGCGCCGTCCGTACTCCGGCGCCGCCTATGCGCGGCTCGTCGATGACGTGCGGGCGCGCCTGCCGCATGCGGCGATCGGGTCGGATGTGATCGTCGGGTTCCCGGGTGAGACCGACGACGACGCGGAGGCGCTGGCGGGGTATCTGGAGCGCTCGCCGCTGACGCACCTGCACGTGTTCCCGTACTCGGACCGGCCAGGAACGGTGGCCGAGCGCCTGCCCGGCAAGGTGCACGGCGCCGTGGTCAAGGCGCGGGCGCAGCGGCTGCGCGCCGTGTCACGCGTGCTGTCGGATCGATTCCGCGCGTCGCAGGCCGGCACCATCCGGCCGGCGCTGACCATCGACGACGGGACCATGGCGGTGACCGACAACTACTTCAAGGTGCCGGTGCCGGACGGGAGGGTGCGCAACGAGTGGGTGCGGGTGGCCATACCGCCAGACGGCGCGTAGATTATGTGGCCGCGGGAGCCGCTCGGCCGATGAGGCAGAATGGCAGAACCATGGCCCTGATCACTACCATCGATGCTGCTGGTCGCGTCGTCATCCCCAAGGCGCTTCGGGACCGATTGGGCTTGGCACCCGGCCGGCCAGTCGTCATCAGTGAGCGAGACGGTCGGGTCGAGATCGAACCGGTGACCGCGCCATTGGATTTGGTCAATGGCAAAGGCGGACCGGTCGCAGTTCCGCGAGACGAGCTTCCATCGCTGACAGACGACATCGTCAAAGCGACGATCGACGGCACGCGGCGGTGACTGCACCCGCAGGCGTGCTCGCTATGCCAGTAATGCTCCTGTCGAACTCGTGGTCGTGGACGAGTCGTCCAGCTGTGGTGCCCTTGCAGCAGTTCAGAACTACACAGTCACCGGAGGAACTCGTGGATCGAGACGCTGCAGCGCAGATCTTGGCAAAGTTGAACGAGTCTCGCTCCAGGATCTTCGAGGCATTGGACCTCGCGAGGCAACACGGTTCGAACGAAGAGGCCAAGCTGTTCACCAAAGGCGTGGGCCTGGTTCTGGCTGAGCTCGAACTTGAACTGTGCGGACCGGCGATCTACGCGCACTATCCCGATCTTCGGCCAGCTCTACCACAAGACCCGGGAACTCAGGCCGCTGTCGCCAAGATCAATGCAAGGCTCGCCGCCGTCGTGCCCGCGCTTAAGGCCAGCGAGCGGAAGTGACTGGGCTGATCAAGCAGGTCGGCTTCTGTGCCAGGCGATCGCGATACGCAGACGCCGCGTCGGCTGTGGTGCAACGTGACTTCCTATCGCTCCGCCGGCAGCAGGTGCTTCAGCGCGTCGTCGATTCGGCCGCGGAACGTCTCGGCGGCGTGCCCTTCGGGCACTTCCACGTAGGTGACGTCGGCGCTGGCCTCGGCCAGCGCGCTGCTTAGCGTGCGCGCGCCCTTGACGTCGGTGTCGTAGACCGCGCCGAGCACGAAGAAGCGCACGCCCTGGACGGCGCGGACGCCCTGGGCCTGGTTGGTCAGCAGCGTCGAGGCCTGCGCGGGCGGCGCGATGGCCGCGCACAGGCCGAACACCTCCGGATGCTCCACCGCGAGATCGACCGCGCCATACGCGCCGAGCGAGCTGCCGAAGACCACGCGGTGGTCGGGGGCGGGGAAGGTCCGAAAGCGCTTGTCCGTGGCCGGCACCAGCTCGCGGGTGATGAAGGCGCGCCACGCTGGATTGCGCGAGTATTCCTCCTGACGCGACGCCCGGCTCGACGAACACGGCGATGACCGGCGGGATGGTCTTCGCGGCGATCAGCTGATCAAGCACCGATGGCACCTGCATCCAGTCGGCGTAGTTGGCGCCGTCGAGGAAGTAGACGGTCGGGTAGAGGTCCTGCGACGTCTCGTAGCCGGCCGGCAGGTAGGTCCAGACGCGGCGCATGCCCTTCAAAGCCGTGCTCTCGAAACCTTCTTGCGTCACCCGGCCCTCGGGGACGTCGGTGGTGCCCTCGATTTCTGGCGGTGCCGTGAAGAACGGCATCCGCACTTCCGAGCGCGGTCCGGCGAACGTGCGCACCGTCCGGGGATTCTTCGGGTCGGGCCGCGTCTCCTTTTCGAACAGCAGCACGTACTCCAGCCGCGCGTTGGTGAAGGCCGAGCCTTCGAGGTACGACCAGGTCGTGCCCTCGATTCGAGTCGGCGTGCCGGCCTTCACGTCGTAGCCCTGCGGCGTCGTCGCCCAGTTGTTGAAGTCGCCGACGACGCGCGGCGTCTTGCCGTCGACGTCCTGCACGAAGAAGACCAGCCGCGCGTTCTGCTCGATGACCGGCGTGCCGCCCTTGGCGGCGATGTACTGTTCGACCGCGGCGGTTCGGGCCGCCGGATCGGCGAGGCCGTCGACCTTCTTCAGCAGCGTCCGCAGGCTCTGCGGTTCGCCGGCGCAGCCGGTCGTCAGCGCGGCGACGAGGACCAGGACCGAGAGGCTCCCGAGCGGACGGCCCGCCGTCACCCGAGCACCGCCGCCAGCGCCTGCGCCGCGCTGGCCTTGCGTCCGCCCTCGACGATGAGCTGACCGCAGGCGGCGCGGATGTCGCGGCCGCGGCTCTTGCGCACCGACACGGTGACGCCCTTCTCGGCGACGATGCGGGCGAAGGCGTCCACGGTGGCGTCCGACGGCCGGTCGAACGGGATGCCGGGCGCGGCGTTCAGCGGAATCAGATTCACCTTGGCGCGGATGCCGTCGAGCAGCCGGGCGAGCCGCCGAGCGTCGGCCGGGGTGTCGTTCACGCCGCTCAGCATGACGTATTCGAAGGTGATGCGGCTGCGTTTGGCCAGCGGGAAGCGCCGGCAGGCGTCGATGATCGCGCGCAGTCCGTACTTCGCGCTGGGCGGCACGATCGCCGCCCGCTGGTCCTCGGTGGTGGCGTGCAGCGAGATCGCCAGGTTCGGCATCAGTGGCTCGGCCGCCAGCTTGTCGAGCATCGGCACCAGGCCCACCGTGGACAGCGTGACGCGCTTGGGCGGCAGCGCGATGCCGTCGGGCTCGTTCAGGAGCCGCAGCGCCTTCATCGTCGCGTCGTAGTTGTGCAGCGGCTCGCCCATGCCCATCAGCACGATGTTGAACGGCGCTTCCAGCAGTCCGGTGGCGGCGGCCAGCACCCGCACCTGCGCGGCGATCTCGCCGGCGGTGAGGTTGCGCACCAGCCCCATCTTTCCCGTGAGACAGAAGGCGCAGCCCATCGCGCAGCCGACCTGGGTCGAGACGCAGAAGGTCTGCGCCGGCGTGTCGGGGATGTAGACGCACTCGATCTGACGGTCGTCATGCAGCCGCAGCACCAGCTTCTGCGTGCCGTCTTCAGACCGGTCGTGTCGGGTGATGACCGGCGTGGCGATACGAAAATCGGCCGCCAGCGACGCTCGCAGCTCGCGCGACAGGTTGCTCATGCCGGCGAAGTCGGTGACGCCGCGCTTCCAGATCCACTGGAAGATCTGGCGGGCGCGGAAGCGGGGCAGGCCGCGTTCAGCGAGCAGCGTCTCGAGCTCTGCGAGGCTCAGCTCGGCGAGGTCGGTTCGGGCGTCGCGCTGCACTGGAAGTGGCACCTATCTCGCGCGCCATCTGCGACTTGCGAGGACCCTCAGTCTAGCATCCGCGATCGCGCTGGCCGGCCGCTGTCATCGCCCTTGCACGGTCGTGCATCGCGTGGTATGATTGGCGCTAATCCCTTCACAGTCAACAAGTTAGCCAGCATCTCACGAGAGGCTTTCCCCGGCATCGTGTCTGTACCCGCCATCCACCGCGACGTCCTGCCCAACGGACTTCGCCTGCTCACCGAACGCATGCCGCACGTGCGGTCCGTGAGCATCGGCGTGTGGCTCACACGCGGCTCACGGCACGAACCCGCGGCGCACGAAGGCATCGCCCACTTCGTGGAGCACATGCTGTTCAAGGGCACCGCGACCCGCACCGCCGAAGACATCGCCCAGCAGATCGACTCGATCGGCGGGCACCTCGACGCCTTCACCTCCAAGGAATACGCCGGCTATTTCATCAAGGTGCTCGACGAGCACCTGCCGCTGGCCGTCGACGTGCTCTCGGATCTGGTCACCGCGCCGGCCTTCGACGCCGCCGAGATCGAGCGCGAGAAGAAGGTCGTCCTCGAAGAGATCAAGATGGTCGAGGACACGCCCGACGACCTCGTCCACGAGCTGTTCTCCGGCGGGTTCTGGCCCAATCACCCGCTCGGCCGGCCGATTCTCGGCCAGCCCGACACGGTGTCGGCGCTCGACCAGGCCACGCTGCGCCGCTATTTCGCCGACGCCTACGTGGCGTCGAACTTCGTCGTCGCCGCGGTCGGCAACATCGAGCATGCCCAGGTCCGCGCGCTGGTCGAACGGGCCTTCGCCAACGTCCCGGCGCGCGGCTCGGCCATCGCCGACGTCGCGCCCATCACCGCTGCCGACGTGCTCGTCCGCACCAAGGACCTCGAACAGAGTCACGTGTGCTTCGGTACGCCGGCCCTGGCCTACGGCGACGCCAATCGTTACGTGTCCTTCGCGCTCAACACCATGCTCGGCGGCTCGATGAGCTCGCGGCTGTTCCAGAACGTGCGCGAGCGCCGCGGCCTGGCCTATTCGGTGTTCTCCAGCTTGAGCGCCTACCGCGACGCCGGCGCGCTGACGATCTACGCCGGCTGCGCCAACGACACGGTGCAGGAACTGGTCGAGGTGGTGGTGCAGGAACTGCGGCGGATGCGCGACGGGCCGCTGGCGGCCGGCGAGTTGCGCCGCGCCAAGGACCACCTGAAGGGCAGCCTGATGCTCGGCCTCGAGAGCACGTCGAGCCGGATGTCGCACCTGGCCCGCCAGGCGATCTACGACGACGGCGACGAGTCGCTCGACGCGATGCTCGCCGCCATCGAACAGGTGAGCGACCAGGACGTCGCCCGCCTGGCCCAACGGGTGTTCGCGCCCGGCACGCTCGGCCTCACCGTGCTCGGCGGCGTGGACGGCCTGACGATTCCCTCGGAGCAGCTCGCACTGGCATGATCCCGCGCTACACCAACCCTGAGATGGGCCGCATCTGGACCGAGCAGCGACGCTACGAGGCGTGGCTGCAGGTGGAGCTGGCGGCGTCGGACGCCATGGCCGGCGCCGGGCTGGTGCCGGCCGAGGCGGTGCGCGACCTGCGGCAGCGGGCCAGGTTCGACGTCGCCCGCATCGAAGAGATCGAGAAGACCACCCAGCACGACGTGATCGCGTTCACCACCTCGGTGGCCGAACACGTCGGCCCCTCGGCCCGCTGGCTGCACTTCGGCCTCACCTCGTCGGACGTCGTCGACACCGCGCAGGCGCTGCAGCTGGTGCAGGCGATGGACGTCATCCTGCGGCTGGTCGGCGAACTGCGTGCCGCCATCACCGGGCGGGCCGAGGAACACCGGCGCACCCCGATGATCGGCCGCACCCACGGGGTGCACGCCGAGCCGATGACCTTCGGGCTGAAGCTGGCGCTGTGGTACGACCAGCTCGGCCGCGACCTGGGCCGATTGCAGCGCGCCCGCGAGGCGGTACGGGTCGGCAAGATCTCCGGCGCGGTCGGCACCTTCGCGCACCTCGACCCGTCGGTGGAGGCCGACGTCTGCCGTCAGCTCGGCCTGGAACCGGCGCCGATCTCCACCCAGGTGATCCAGCGCGATCGCCACGCCGAGCTGCTGTCGGCGCTGGCCATCACCGGCGCGTCACTCGAGACGTTCGCCCTCGAGATCCGCGGCCTGCAGAAAACCGAGATCGGCGAAGTGGAAGAGCCGTTCGGCAAGGGCCAGAAGGGCTCGTCGGCGATGCCGCACAAGCGCAACCCGATCGGCTGCGAGCAGATCGTCGGGCTGGCGCGGCTGCTGCGCGCCAACGCCATGGCCGCGTTCGAGAACATCGCGCTGTGGCACGAACGCGACATCTCCCACTCGTCGGTCGAGCGGGTGATTCTGCCCGACAGCTTCATCGCGCTGGATCACATGCTGCGCCGGTTCACCCGCATCGTCGCCGGCATGGTGGTCTACCCGGCGCGGATGCGCGAGAACCTCGAGCGATCCCGCGGCGTGGTGTTCTCGGGCCAGGTGCTGCTCGAGCTGGCCAAGCGCGGCATCTCGCGCGAGCAGGCCTACGAGTGGGTGCAGCGCAACGCCATGCGCGCCTTCCACGAACAGACCGACTTCAAGACGCTGCTGCTCGCCGACGCCGACGTCGTCGGGGTGCTGGGCGCCGGCGAGATCGCCCGCGCCTTCGACCTCGACGAGCAGCTGCGCAACGTCGACGCCATCTTCGAGCGGGTCTTCGCGCCCGTGCCCGGCAGGGAGGACTGAGATGAAAGCACGCGTGTATGTGACGCTCAAGCCGTCGGTGTTCGATCCGCAGGGCAGCGTCGTATCCGAGGCGCTGCACACCCTCGGCTACGCCGACGTGCAGGACGTCCGGCAGGGCAAGTACTTCGAGCTCGAGCTCGACGCCACCGACCGCGACGCCGCCCAGGCCCGGGTCGCCGAGATGGCGGGGAAGCTGCTCGCCAACCCGGTGATCGAAAGCTATCGGGTGGAAGTGCTCTGATGAATTTTGCGGTGGTCGTCTTTCCGGGTTCGAATTCCGACTACGACGCGTTCCACGCGGCGAGCGCGGTGCTGGGCGAACGGGCGACGCTCGTTTGGCACAAGGACACCTCGCTCGGCGACGCCGACGCGGTGATCCTGCCCGGCGGGTTCGCCCACGGCGACTACCTGCGCACTGGCGCGATCGCGCGCTTCTCGCCGATCATGCCGGCCGTGGCCGCATTCGCCGAGCGCGGCGGTCCGGTGCTCGGCATCTGCAACGGCTTCCAGGTGCTGCTCGAGGCCGGGCTGTTGCCCGGCGCGATGGTCCGCAACCGGGCCGTCAAGTTCGTGTCGCGGCTGGTGCCGGTGCGGGTCGAGGTCACCGACACGCCGTTCACCCACGCCTGCACGGCGGGGCAGGTGCTGCAGCTGCCGATCGCGCACGGCGAGGGCAACTACTTCGCCGAGCCGGAACTGGTCGCGCAGCTCGAGGCCAACCGCCAGGTGGTGTTCCGCTACGTCGGCGCCGACGGCCAGGTGGCCGACGCCGCCAACCCCAACGGATCGGTCCACGCCATCGCCGGCATCTGCAATGCCGGGCGCAACGTCGTCGGCCTTATGCCGCACCCGGAACGGGCCTCGGAGCCGTGGCTCGGCAGCGCCGACGGCCGCGTGGTGCTCGAATCGGCGGTCAAGGCCTACGCCGACGGCGTGGTGGCGCGGCGCCTGTTCGTGGCCCGGTGATGGCGCGTATGGCGACGCCCTCCGGCCAGCCGCCCCGGCCCTCGACCCATCGCACCATCGGCATGGCCATGCTCGGGTCGTCGATTGCGCTCGGCGCGTGCGCGGCGCTGACCGCGGCCGGCGTGCTGCCGATGGCCGAAGCGGCACGGCAATGGGCGGCGATCGGCCTGGGTGTGGCGGCCACGCTCGACGCCGCCTTGGCGATCTGTTTCCTGCGGATGTCCTCCTCATCATGACTGTGATCGACCAGGCGCTGCTGCGCCAGCACGGGCTGACCGACGGCGAGTACGCCCACATCCAGGAGCTGCTCGGCCGCGATCCGAACCTGCTCGAACTCGGCCTGTTCTCGGTGATGTGGTCGGAGCACTGCAGCTACAAGAGCTCGCGCGTCCACCTGAAGACCCTGCCGACCACCGGCCCGCGAGTCGTGCAGGGCCCGGGCGAGAACGCCGGCGCCGTCGACATCGGCGACGGCCTGGCCGCGGTCTTCAAGATCGAGTCGCACAACCACCCGTCGTTCATCGAGCCCTATCAGGGCGCGGCCACCGGCGTGGGCGGCATCATCCGCGACATCTTCACGATGGGCGCGCGTCCGGTCGCGCTGCTGAACGCCCTTCGTTTCGGCTCGCTCGACACGGCGCTGGCCCGGCGGATTTTCGCGGGCGTGGTCGCCGGCATCGGCGGCTACGGCAACAGCATCGGCATCCCGACCATCGGCGGCGAGATCGTCTTCGACGAGGTCTACGCCGGCAACCCTTTGGTCAACGTGCTGTGCCTCGGCCTCGCCCGCCACGACGAGATCATCAAGGGCCAGGCCACCGGCGTCGGCAACCCGGTGTTCTACGTCGGCGCCAAGACCGGCCGCGACGGCATCCACGGCGCCACCATGGCGTCGGCGGAGTTCGACGACGCGTCGGCCGAGAAGCGGCCGGCGGTGCAGGTCGGCGACCCCTTCATGGAGAAGCTGCTCATGGAGGCGTGCCTCGAGGTGATGAAGACCGACGCGCTGGTCGGCATCCAGGACATGGGCGCGGCCGGACTGTCGTGCGCCACGTCCGAAATGAGCGCGCGCGGCGGCAGCGGCATGGAGGTGGAGGTGTCGCTGGTGCCGCAGCGCGAGACCGGCATGACCCCGTACGAGATCATGCTGTCGGAATCGCAGGAGCGCATGCTGCTGGTGGCCAAGGCCGGCCGCGAGCGCGAAGTCGAAGCCGTGTTCGAGAAGTGGGATCTGCACGCCGTCCGCATCGGGCACGTCACTGACACCGGGCGCGTCCGCCTGCACCACCACGGCGTGCTGGTAGCCGACGTGCCGGCCCGCGCGCTGACCGACGAGGGCCCGGTCTATCGCCGTCCGATGTCGCGCCCGGAGTGGCAGACGGAGGTGCAGCAGCTCGACTTCGCGGCGCTGGGCAGCGCGCCGTCGTCGCAGGTGGCGTTCGAGACGCTGCTCGCCTCACCGGTGGTGGCCAGCAAGCGCTGGGCCTACGAGCAGTTCGACCACTCCGTCGGCACCAACACCATCGCGCAGCCAGGCCGTACCGCCGGCGTCGTCCGCATCAAGGGCGCCCGCCAGGGACTGGCGGTGTCGGTCGACGGCAACGGCCGCTATTGCTACCTCGATCCGTTTCGCGGCGCGATGCTGGCCGTGGCCGAGTCGGCCCGCAACGTCGCCTGCACCGGCGCCGAGCCGATCGGCGCCACCAACAACCTGAACTTCGGCAACCCCGAACGGCCGGAGATCATGTGGCAGTTCGGCGAGGCGGTGCGCGGCATCGGCGAGGCGTGCCGGGCGCTCGGCGTGCCGATCACCGGCGGCAACGTCAGCCTCTACAACGAGACCGACGGCCGGGCCATCTACCCGACACCGGTGCTGGGCGTGGTCGGGCTGCTCGAGGACGCGTCGCAGACGGTGACCCGGACCTTCCGCTCGACCGGTGCCGCGGTGATCGTTCTGGGCGACAATTACGGAGAACTTGGCGGGTCGGAATACCTGGCGCGCCTGCACGGCACCGTGGCCGGCGCTCCGCCGGCGCTCGATCTCGATCGCGAGCGGGCGGTGCAGCAGCTGATCGTCGGACTGGTTCGGGCCGGGCTGGTCGAGTCGGCACACGATTGCTCCGATGGCGGCCTGGCGATCACGCTCGCGGAATGCACGTTCGACTCCGCGGGCATCGGCGTCGAGGCGACGGTCGAGGCTGCCGACGCCGCCGCTGTGCCGGCGGCCTTCGGCCCGGCAGCGGCGCTCTTCGGCGAGAGCGCCTCGCGCATCGTCGTCTCGGTGCCCGACGGCACGGTCGCCGCGGTGCTCGAGCGGGCCGGCGCGGCGGGCGTGCCGGCGCGGGTCATCGGCCGCACCGGCGGCGCCGACATCCGGCTCGACTACGGCGGCGCGACGGTGGTGAGGATGCAGGTGACGGACGCCGAAGCCCGGTGGGCGGGCGCCATCGGGCGCTATTTCCAGCGTGCCGCCGGCGCGGCGTAACTGAGCAGGTCGACCCGGTCGATTTCCAGCGAGGACTCGCACGATGTTCGACAAGTTCCGTGAAGAATGCGGCGTCTTCGGCATCTACGGACATTCCGAGGCGGCCAACATGGCCTATCTCGGGCTCTACGCGCTGCAGCACCGCGGCCAGGAAAGCGCCGGCATCGCCGTCTCGGACGGCGTGAAGGTGCGGGCGCTCCGCTCGATGGGCTACGTCGCCGAGATCTTCACGCAGGACGCGCTGGCGACCTTGCCTGGCACCATCGCCATCGGCCACACCCGCTATTCCACCGCGGGTGAGAGTTCGGTGGCCAACGCCCAGCCGCTGCTCATCGACTGCGTGCACGGCCAGGTCGGCATCTGTCACAACGGCAACATCGTCAACGCCCGCGAGCTGCGCGACGAGCTGGTGCGACAGGGCTCGATCTTCCAGACCAACAGCGACACCGAAGTGGCGCTGCACCTCTACGCCCGTTCCAAGGCACTCAGCGTCGACGACGCGCTGGTCGAGGCGATCGCCCAGCTGACCGGCGCCTTCTCGTTCGCGTTCATCACCAAGGAACGGCTGGTCGCGGTCCGCGATCCGCACGGGTTCCGGCCGCTGGCCCTGGGCCGTCTCGGCGACGGCTGGGTGGTGTGTTCCGAGACCTGCGCGATGGATCTGGTGGGCGCCACCTACGTCCGCGACATCGAGCCCGGCGAGGTGCTGATCGTCGGACCTGACGGTCCGAAGTCGGTGCGGCCGTTCCCGCCGGCGCCGTCGGCGCACTGCATCTTCGAGCACGTCTACTTCGCGCGGCCCGACAGCGAGGTGTTCGGGAAGAGCGTGAGCGACGTGCGGACCAGCCTCGGTCGCCAGCTGGCCCGGGAAACCGCGGTGCCGGCCGACGTCATCGTGCCGATTCCCGACTCCGGCGTCTGCGCCGCCATCGGCTATGCCGAGCAGTCGGGCGTGCCGATGCGCATGGGGCTCATCCGCAACCATTACGTCGGCCGCACCTTCATCGAGCCGGCGCAGTCGATCCGTCACTTCGGCGTGAAGGTGAAGCTGAACCCGGTGCGCAGCCTGCTCAAGGGCCAGCGCGTGGTGCTCATCGACGACTCGATCGTGCGCGGCACGACCAGCCGCAAGATCGTCAAGATGGTGCGCGCCGCCGGCGCCGCCGAGGTCCACGTGCGCATCAGCTGCCCGCCGACGATCTCGCCGTGCTTCTACGGCGTCGACACGCCGCAACGGAGCGAGTTGATCGCCGCGACCCACTCGCTCGACGAGATCCGCAAGTACCTGGACGCCGATTCGGTGGCCTATCTGAGCCTCGACGGTCTGCTGTCGACGGTGACCCCGGACAGCGGCCGCTACTGCACCTCGTGCTACACCGGGGTGTATCCGGTGGCATTCCCGCGCGATCAGCAGGCCTATCTGCAGCTGGCGCTCAAGCTCGACGGCCGCCCCGCGCGCGTCGCGGAGGCGGAGCCGGTCGCATGAACGGCACCGACTACAAGTCGGCCGGCGTCGACATCGACGCCGGCAACGAGACGGTCCGCCGCATCAAGTCGATTGCGCGGTCGACGTTCACCCCGGGTGTGCTCTCCGAGATCGGATCGTTCGGCGGGCTGTTCAGCATGCGCGGCGGCGGCTGGACCGATCCGGTGCTGGTGTCGAGCGCCGACGGCGTCGGCACCAAGCTGAAGGTCGCCTTCATGGCCGGCGTGCACGACACCATCGGCCGCGACCTGGTGAACCACTGCGTCAACGACATCCTGGTGCAGGGGGCGTCGCCGCTGTTCTTCCTCGACTACCTGGCCACCGGCCGCCTGTCGCCCGATGTCGCCGAGCGGATCGTCACCGGGCTGGCCGCGGCGTGCCGTGACAACGGCTGCGCGCTGCTCGGCGGGGAGACCGCCGAGATGCCCGGCTTCTACGCCGACGGCGAGTACGACGTGGCCGGGTTCATCGTCGGCGCAGTGGAGCGGGCCCGGCTGGTCGACGGCAAAGGACTCGCGCCCGGCGACGTGCTGCTGGCGCTGCCGTCCACCGGACTGCACACCAACGGCTACTCGCTCGCCCGCCGGATCGTGTTCGACCGGCTCGGGCTGACCGTCGACAGCCACGTCGGCGACCTCGGCGAGACGGTCGGCGCCGCGCTGCTCCGCCCGCACCGCTCATATCTGAAGGCGATGCAGCCGCTGCTGGCGGCCGGCGTGGTGAAGGGGATGGCGCACATCACCGGCGGCGGCGTGACCGACAACCTGCCGCGCATCCTGCCCGACGGCACGGCGGCCGAGGTGCGGCGCGGCGCGTGGACGGTGCCGGCGCTGTTCCGCTGGCTCACCGAGGCTGGAGCCGTACCGCTCGACGATCAGTACCGGGCGTTCAACATGGGCGTCGGGCTGATCGTCGCCGTGGCCACCGCCGACGCGGCGCAAGCCGAGACGCTGCTGCGCGCGGCGGGTGAGACGCCGGTGGCCATCGGCCGGATCGTCGCCGGCAACCCCGGCGTCGTCTATGTCTGAGCGGCCATCCGCCCGCCGCATCGGCGTGCTGGTGTCGGGCCGCGGCTCGAACCTCCAGGCGCTGATCGATGCCATCGACGGCGGCCGGCTCGACGCCACCATCGTCGTGGTCATCGCCAATGTCGCCGCCGTACCGGCCCTGACCCGGGCGGAGAAGGCCGGGATCGAGACGCTGGTGATCCCGCACACCGGCTGGCCGTCGCGTGAGGCGTTCGACGAGCGGCTCGCTGCCGCGCTCGTCGAGCGTCAGGTGCAGCTGGTCTGCCTGGCCGGCTTCATGCGACGACTGAGCGCGCGGTTCCTCGAGTGCTTCTCCGGGCCGGTGCTGAACGTTCACCCGTCGTTGCTGCCGGCGTTCGCCGGCACCGACGCCCCGGGCCAGGCGCTGGCGCACGGCGTGAAGGTGGCCGGCTGCACCGTGCACTTGGTGACTCCGCAGCTCGACGGCGGGCCGATCGTGCTGCAGGCCGCGGTGCCGGTGTTCCCGGATGATTCGGTCGAGACGCTCGCCGCCCGCATCCTGATCGAGGAGCATCGCCTGCTGCCGGCGGCGGTCGGCTGCGTGCTGGACGGACGGTGGCGGCTCGACGGCCGCCGATTCATCGAGACTGCGGTCAGCGCGTGAGGATCGTGCTCACCGCACCGCCGGCGTGAACGTCAGCCACGCGCCGAGCGTGCGCGAATCCGACCCGCCGCCCAGGGCGGTCGCCGGGAACCCGCTGCCCACGTCCAGCCCGAGGTCGATCGGCCCTCCGCCGGCCGGCACTGCGAGCCGCACCACCCGTCGCTCGCCTGCGGCCAGCGTGACGTCCTGACGAGCAGGAGCGGTGATGGTCAGCGCCACGGCGGCCGGTCCGGCCGCGATGGCCACGTCGATCGCCTCGACTCCGGCTTCGGCGGCGACCAGCAGACGCAACGCGCGGTGTCCACCGGTCCACACGCCGTCCACCTCGGGATGGCTGGACTCGTCCATCGAGTAGACCGCGACCGGCCCATACCGGGTGACGCGACGGGCCTCCCCCTTTGGCGGCGCCGGCGCGAGCGCCCGTGGCTGGAGCCACACGACGCCGGCCGATCCGGTCCCGACGATGCGCACCGAATGGACCGCGGCGTGGAGCGTGAAGGTCGGCGGCGGATCGCCGGCCGGCCAGGTCGTGAACGGCCACGCCTCCCGCCCCAGCTCGAGCCGCAGCGGGCCGGACCCGGCGACGACGTCGGCGTGGACGTCGTAGACGCCGGCTGGCAGGTTCGGGACATGAAGCATCAGTGGCGGTGACAGCGGCACCGTTTCGGGTGTGACCAGCCGCACGCGCGCGAGGACGTCGTCCACCGTCCGCGGGCCGGTGTCCCGGGGTGCGAGCCCGACCACGCCTCGCGTCGCGGCGTCGCGCACGAAGGCCAGCGCCGCGGTACCCGGCGTCCACGGCGTGGCGCCGGCGATTCGCCAGCCCGCTTCGGCGGCCACCCCGGCCACGACGAGGACGAGTGCAGCGGCCATCGCCGAGGCCCGGCCTTCGCCCCGGCGATCCGTCAGGCGAGCGGCACCCGCAACGGCGACGCCGCCGGCGGCGAGCCAGGTGAGGGCGAGCGCGACCGACCGGCCAGTGGTGTCACCGGCCCGGAACAGCGACGGCAGCGCCAGCGACAGGTCCACCGCCGGCGAGAACGCCGCGAACACCGATCCGCTTCCATCGGCGAAGGCGTAGGCGCGCGCCCCGCCGTCAACGAGCGCGTACAACGCCGTCATGGCCACCGACGCCGCCAGCGCCAGGCTCATGACCCGGCGCCCGCCGGCGCCGCACACCGACCACGCGTGCGCCGCCCAGAGCGCCAGCGCCGGCAGCACCACCGTGAGGAATCGCGCGGGAGCGGCATCGCCGCCCCACCACACCCACGCGCTCGACATGACGAGGACGCCCGCCGCCGCGATGCTGGTGGCGGCGCCGATGAGCGGGAACGCCCGCACGAACCGCGCCAGCCCCCACAGTCCCACGCCCATCACCGGCGCGGACGGGAGCAGGCCGGTACTGGTGATCGGCGAACAGGCCCAGCAGGCCGCGGGCCATGTCGGCCCACCCGCCTGGCGCAGTGCGCTGCAGGATTGCGGCGGACGGATTCCACGTGTCGAACATCACCAGCGCCGAGGCGACCCAGCCGGCGAGGCTGATTGCCGGCACCATCAGCAACCACGCCAGCCGCGTCCAGCGCTCCGGCTGCCCGCGCCAGATCGCCCACGCCAACGCCAGCCCGAAGACCCCGGCCGGCAGTGCGAGCCTGGCATGCAGCCACGGCAGCGCGGCGAGGCCGGCACTGCCGGCTGCCACGGCGAGGAGCGGGACCGCGCGCCCGCGCTGCAACGAAGCGGCGAGCCAGAGCGCGGCGGCCACCGCGGCGGCGGCCGGGCCGTCTGGATAGATCGCTGCGGCATGCAGGGCGAACGGCGCGGAGGACACCAGCGTGGCCCAGCCGAACCATGCCGCCCCGGTCTGACGCAACAGATGCCACGCCGCCAGCCACAGCAACGCCGAGCCGACGGCCATCACGGCGATCAGGGTGGCGTTCGCTCCGCTGACGCCGAAGGCCGCGAATGCCGGCGCCACGAGTGCCGCGACGCCGATGCCGTGAAAGGGGTACTCCTCGCCCCACGGGCTGGTGTTGGTGTGGCGCGGCTCGAGGCTTCCGGCGTAGAAATCGCTGTAGCGGCGCTGGTCGTAGTCGTTGCGAAGGTCGAGGTCGCCGTCGGCCGCCAGACTGCGGGCGATGACGAGATAGTGCGGCGCGTCGCCGGTGACGGCGACCGGCGCGACCGCCGCCGAGACTCCGCCCAGCCAGATCGCTGCGGCGACCGCCGCGGCGGCGGCATGCGCTCGTGGACTCCACTCGACGCGAGGGTGCCCCGTGGCAGCGCGGCAGGCCACCGCGAGGGCCAAGGCCCATGCGATCCAGATCCCGGCGCCGGCGAAGATCCAGGCCCCCGCTGCCCAGCCGGCAGCCAGCGGCGCCGCCGCCACGGCCAGCGGCAGGACGACGATACGCTGGCCGACGATCGCCGCCGCCACCGCCGCGAGTACTGCGGCCGCGCCGGCCGCGCGGGTTGGCCAGCCGACGATCGCCGCGATGCCAGATGGCGTCGTGGTCACGACCGCCATGGCGCCAGTGGCTGCCCACACCAGCACTGCGGCCGCCAGCAACGTGCCCCCGAGGCGGGCGGCGCGGTCGGAGCGGATGGTCACGGCGGCGCTCCGCTCACGCCGGCGTTGGCGCCCGCAGCACGAGCACATGCACCTCGGGCGGGCAGTTGATCCGCACCGGGACGAACACCGTGCCGACCCCGCGGCTGACGAAGAGGGTGCAGTGCCCCTCGGTGGCCTCGCCGGCGACCACCGGAAAGCGGCGCGCCGCGACCGCTCCCACGCCCGGCAGGACGACCTGGCCGCCATGGGTATGGCCGGCCAGTACCAGCTGGACGTCGAGCGTCGCCGCCTCGCGCAGCCGCCGCGGGTCGTGGGCGAGCATGATCGTGGTCGGGCCGGCGCCCTTCACCACGCGGGTGATGTCGGCCAGGCGTCGCGTCCAGTAGCGCAGTCCGACGACGTCCACCGTTTCGCCCCGCACAGCGAGCCGCGTTCGTTGGTCGCGGAGCACCGTGAAGCCGCGCGCCGAGAGCGCCGCCGGAACCACCCGATCGTCGTCGTGGTTGCCGAGCACCGCGAAGGCGCCCAACGGCGCCGACGCCAGCGGCGCCAGCAGCTCGGCGACTGGTCCCGCACGCGAGACGTCGACCTCGGTCACGTAGTCGCCGCCCAGTGCGACGACGTCGGGACGGGCGGCGCCGAGCAGCTCGACGGCCGCGGCGATGTCACTGGCCGGCACCATCGGACTGAGGTGCAGGTCGGTGATCAGCCCGACCCGCAGGCCGTCCAGCGCCGGCGGCAGACCGGTGACGGCGATCGGCCGCTCGAACAGCTGGATCCGATGACGCTCGAACGCGATGCCGTAGCCGACGCGTCCTGTGACCAGGCCCACCCCGGTGGCGAGCAGCCCCTTGAGCGCGGAACGCCGCGAGAGCCAGTACTCGGTGGACATCGAACGGTGCCGTCATGTTAGCAGCCCGTGCGCCGGCGGCGGCGCGCACGGCAGGCCGGCGTGGGCCCGGCGGTATAGTGGTGCGCGTGAACGTCCTCGACGAATTGCGGTGGCGCGGGCTGCTGCACGACTCCACCGAAGGCCTCGAGTCGGCGCTCCTGGCCGGACCGGTGACCGCCTACATCGGCTTCGACCCGACGGCGTCGAGCCTGCACGCCGGGTCGCTGCTCACGGTGCTCGGTCTGGCGCGGCTGCAGCGTTTCGGCCATCGGCCGATCGCCCTGGTTGGCGGCGGCACCGGCCTGATCGGCGATCCGAGCGGCAAGAGCCAGGAACGCAACCTGCTCACGCTCGAGCAGACCGCGGAGAACGCCGCGGGCATCCGCCGGCAGCTGGAGCGCTTCCTGGACTTCTCGCCGTCGTTGTCCAATGCCGCGGTGGTCCGCAACAACGTCGACTGGCTGCGTCCGATCGGCTTCCTCGACTTCCTGCGCGACGTCGGCAAGCACTTCACCGTCAACTACATGATGGCGAAGGAATCGGTGAAGCGGCGGATCGAGGGCAGCGACGGCATCAGCTTCACCGAGTTCAGCTACCAGCTGTTGCAGGCCTACGACTTCCTGGTGCTCCACGATCGCGATCGCTGCACGCTGCAGATGGGCGGCACCGACCAGTGGGGCAACATCACCGCCGGCTGCGACCTGGTGCGCAAGGTGCGCGCCGCGCGCGTGCACGGCCTGGTGTGGCCGCTGCTCACGACCGCGAGCGGCGCCAAGTTCGGTAAGACCGAGAGCGGCGCGGTGTGGCTCGACCCGGCGCGCACGTCGCCGTTCCGTTTCTACCAGTTCTGGCTGCAGACCGACGATCGCGACGTCGCCCAGCATCTGGGCCGGTTCACGTTCCTGACCGCCGGCGAGATCGCGGCCATCGCGGCTGCACATGCCGCCGCCCCGGAACGGCGCGAGGCGCAGCGCGCGCTCGCCGCCGCCGTGACGCGCATGGTGCACGGCGACGCGGAGCTGGCGCGGGCCGAACGGGCCACGCAGGTGCTGTTTGGCGGCGCGCTGGCCGACGCGACCCCGGAAGACATCCTCACCGTCTTCGACGACGTCCCGTCGATCGAGCTGCCGGCCGCCGCGTTCGACGGCCCAGGCGTCGCCGCCGCGGACGCCGCGGTGCAGACGGGGCTCACGGCCTCGAAGGGCGAGGCGAACCGCCTCATCAAGCAGGGCGGCCTCTACGTCAACGACCGTCGCCTGGCCGAGGGCGCCGCCTACCTGACCACCACCGACCTCATCGGTGGCCAGGTCCTGGTGCTGCGCAAGGGCCAGCGTGAGCGTCGGGTGGTCAAGGCACGTCGGTAACGCGTCACCCCGCCAGGGATGGACCTGCACGAAACTGCACGGAATCAGTGAGGTAGCGGGTAACCGGCTTGACAGCCAGGTAACGCGGCTACTACGATGTCGGTTCGTGCTTGACGCGTTGCCTCCGGTCTGGGGTGACGCGCCAGATGTGCGTTGCCAGGGACGGCAAGACACCCGGCAGCGTGCCCGCTCGAAAGCCGCCGAAGGCAATCCCGGCCGGAACAAAACTTCAGCAGAACGCATTTTTCTGCTTGACATGGCCGGAAT
>CAVUIM010000003.1:0-820000 GCA_963741665.1 uncultured Acidobacteriota bacterium | reverse complement strand
CTGATCTGAGCCAAGAGTTCACATCGACGCTCAGGTTTGGCACCTCGATGTCGGCTCATCGCATCCTGGAGCTGTAGCAGGTTCCAAGGGTCCGGCTGTTCGCCGGTTAAAGCGGTACGTGAGCTGGGTTTAGAACGTCGCGAGACAGTTCGGTCTCTATCTGTGATGGGCGCAGGAGATTTGAGTGGGGCTGACCTTAGTACGAGAGGACCGGGTTGGACGGACCTCTAGTGTACCGGTTATCGCGCCAGCGGTAGCGCCGGGTAGCTAAGTCCGGAAGGGAGAAACGCTGAATGCATCTAAGCGTGAAACCCTCCACAAGATGAGATCTCCCTGGACGTAAGTCCCTGAAGGCTCCTGGTAGACTACCAGGTTGATAGGTCGGGTGTGGAAGCGTAGCGATACGTTAAGCTGACCGATACTAATTAGCCGTGAGGCTTGACCATATTCACTCGCTATCTGCGGGTGTGTGGTCAAAGAACGGTCGATTGCAGGATATCCCGCCGTCGCGCCTCTGGGCGCTATGGCGGGCCCGCCGAAGCCTTCGGGCGAAGGCGGGTCAGAGTTCTTTTACAACAAGATGCTCTGGGACGACCTGACGCGAGGCTCGCATATTGAGTCCGCGGCAGGACCCCAGACACTAAGTTTCCCGGTGGCCATAGGAGCAGGGTCACACCCGTTCCCATTCCGAACACGGAAGTTAAGTCTGCTACCGCCGATGGTACTGCGTGCGCAGGTGCGTGGGAGAGTAGGTCGCTGCCGGGGATATATCAGGGAAGGCCCGATGCCACGCATCGGGCCTTTTTCTTTTTCCGCTATGCTGAGCTTCGGAGCCCATGATGCCGACCCTGGCCGCGTTGCACCCGCAGGTCGTGCACTTCGTCGTCGCCCTGGTGTTGGTCGGCGTCGCCTTCCGTCTGGTGTCCCTGGTGACGCGCACCGGATGGCTGGGCCCGGCCGCGACGGCGCTGGTGGCGCTGGGTACGGTCGCCAGCCTCGTCGCCGTCCGCTCCGGAGACGACGCGCACGGCCCGGTGGAGCGCGTCCCGGGTGCCAGGCCGGCCGTAGTGGCGCACGAGACCTGGGGCGAGCGCGCCCGTAACGTCTTCTTCCTGCTGCTGGCGGTCGAAGCTGTGGCGGCGACCCTGGCCGGCCGCCAGCACCCGCGGGCCAGAACCGCGGCCCTCGCCTCGGCGGCGATCGGGCTGGTCGCGGTCGGGGTGCTCTATCGCGCCGCCGACCTCGGCGGTCAGCTGGTCTATGGCTACGGCGGCGGCGTCGGCATCCGGTCGGGTGATCCGGCGGACGTCGGTCGGGCGTTCGTCGCCGCAGCGCACCACCAGGCCGCGCTCGATCGCGCCAACGGCCGCCCGCTCGACGCTGCGCGCCTCATCGACGTCGCTGCGACCCGTTTCCCCGATCACCTCGAACTGCAGCTCGCCCAGGTGGAGGCCACCCTGGTCGACCGCGGCGACCCGCAGACGGCGTTGAACCGGCTGGGCGCGCTGCCCATCCCGCGGCCCGACGAGCGCTCGCGCATTCGGGCGGGGCTGCTGCGGGCCCGAGCGCTCCAGGCGATGAACGACGGATCAGCGGCCCGTCAGGTGCTCGAGACGCTCCGAACGGAGTTTCCGGCGAACACCCAGATCCAGCAGCGTCTGGCCGAGCTCTCCAAGCCGTAGCCCCCGGTCCCCGAGGCGTCTGCCAGCGGAGTTCGAGATCCTCAGCGCACCAGCCCCACCGCGCTGTAACCGGCCCAGCAGCACACGAGACACACCACCACCGAGACGGCGATGTTCGCCGCCGCTGCCACCCACTGCCCCTGGGAGGCCAGCACCACCGTCTGCAGGCTGAACGCCGAGAACGTCGTGAAGCCGCCCAGCACACCGGTCATGGCCGCGTGTCGCATCAGGGGCGACCACTGCCCGGTGACGCCGCCGACGGCCAGCGCGGCGACCGCGCCCATCACCAGTGATCCGCTGGCGTTCACCACGACCGTGCCCCACGGGAACGCCGGCCCGGTGAGGCGCATCACCGGGCCGGTCACCAGGTGGCGCAGCACGCCACCGGCCGCGCTGCCGAGCGCGATGACCGCCCACACACCCACTCCGCCGCCGCCTGCCATCGTCAGGCGACAGCATATGCGACGGCGTGCCACCGCGCCCCGCGCGTCCGTTACCATCGACCGGTGCCCGAGCTCCCTGACATCGAGCTCTACCTGCACGCGCTCCGACCGCGGCTGCTGCACCGGGGGATTACCGGGGTGCGGGTCGCCGCGCCGTTCCTGGTCCGCACCATCGACCCGCCAGTGACGGCGCTCACCGGCCGGACGGTCACCGGCCTTCGCCGGCTCGGCAAGCGCATCGTCATCGACGCCGGCGACATCTCTGCCGTGCTGCATCTGATGATCGCCGGACGATTGCGCTGGCTGCCGTCAGGAGCCGCGATACCCAAGCGCATTGGCCTGGCGGCGATCGACTTCGCCTCCGGCACGCTGGTGGTGACCGAAGCCGGCACCACCCGCCGGGCCTCGCTCCACATGGCGCAGGGCGCCGCCGGTGTCGCCGCCCTCGATCCGGGCGGACTCGAGCCGCTCGACCTCGATCTGACGACGTTCGCGGCCCGCCTCGCCGCGGAGCGCCACACGCTCAAGCGGGCGCTGACCGACCCGTCGCTGTTCAGCGGCATCGGCAACGCCTACTCGGATGAGATCCTCCACCGCGCCACGCTCTCGCCGATGCGCATGTCCGACGCGCTGACGCCGCCCGAACTGGAGCGGCTGTTCACCGCCACCCGGGCCTGCCTCGTCGAATGGCGCGATGCGCTCATCGCCGAGACCGGCGACGGATTCCCCGAACGGGTCACCGCGTTCCGGCCGGGGATGCGGGTCCACGGCCGCTACGGCGAACCCTGTCCGGCGTGCGGCACCCCGGTGCAACGCATCCGCTATGCGTCGAACGAAGCCAACTACTGTCCGACCTGTCAGACCGAGGGCCGGCTCCTCGCCGACCGCGGCCTGTCGCGGCTGCTGAAGGGGGACTGGCCGAAGACGCTGGACGAACTCGAGCGGCGCAAGCGCGGCTAGCAGCCCGTGGTGGCTTCTCCCTCGAATATTGCTCGATATTCCCGGTCGTCGCGCCGTTCTCGTCGGGGTCCCCAACGTGCGTCGTGAGCACGTTGGGGTGAGGTCCGGGCGCCCCACCGCTCTCGGTGCTTCGCCACCACTTCCGCCACGGGCGGCTAGCGTGCGGCGCGCCACTCGTCGGGATCGTGGTTCACGCGCACGAGCCGATCTGGATCGAATCCGGCCGTCCGGGCCAGCCCCATCGCCTGCGCCAGCGCCGACTCGTCGAGGGCGGCTGTACGTGAGAAGACCGCGAGCCTCTGGCGATCGCGCTCGCCGACCACGAACCACGTCAAGGCGGGGTCGTGGCCCAGCACCCAGAAGTCGCCCCACACGGCCGGCAGCCAGCTGAAGAACGCCGGCGCGAACCGCGCCTTCCAGCGGCCGTCGTCTCCGCTGGCCTGCAGGCGTCCGTTGCGCACTTCCACGCCCGACACCGTGCGACACCGGCTGCGCAGATCCGCCGCCGCCGACGCCCGGACCGCGACGGCGAGCGTGTTGTCGCGCACGCAGCGCCGCTGCCACCACGATCCGTAGCCCGCCACCTCGTACCACGTGCCGTTCAACCCGCTGAGCTGCGGCGTGGCGACGAGCGGTTGCGCGCTGACGCCGCCGGCCAGCGCCGCCGCCAGCATCGACCCTCCGATCAGGCGCGCCAGCTCACCCCTCAACGGTCATCTCCACGAGCTCGTCCGGTGCCGCGTCAGCCGCGATGTCGTCGGGCACGATCGACGCCCCGGCCAGGAGCTGCCCGGTCACGTAGTCGAGCGCGGCGTCGTCGCTCCGTGCCAGCATCCCCTCGAGCGGCGAGCACAGCACCGGCGCCTGTTCGCGTCGCTGCATCGACGGCCAGGAGCCGTCGGCGTGGCGCCGGGCGTAGCGGCACCAGAAGCCGACGTGCCAGCGCAGGAACTCGCGCACCCGCGCCCGCCCGTGCTCGTCATCGCCCCAGTGCTCCAGCGCCAGCGCGACGTAGCGCCGATAGAGGGCGACGCGGGCCTCGCCGTCGAGGTCGAGATAGCCCTCGCCGGCTTCTCGGAACAACCACGGCTTGATGAGGACGCCGCGCGCCGACATCACCGCCGCGCACCCCGACCGCGCCCGGGCGGCGTCGATTCTCGTGCGGGAACAGCAGGTCGCCATTCCCGACGACCGGCACCGGCACCGCCGCCACGACTTCGCCGATGGCATCCCAGTCGGCGGCCAGCCGGTAGCGCGCGTTGCGGGTCCGGCCATGGACGGTGATGGCGTCGGCGCCGCCATCCACGGCGGCCCGCGCCTGGTCGAGGTAGTTCCGATCGTCGTCGTTCCAGCCGAGTCGAATCTTGGCGGTGACCGGCACCCCTTGGACGCCGCGTTTCATCGCCTCGACGATCCGCCGGATGCGCCCCGGCTGACGGCCGATCGACGCGCCCAGCCCCTTCCGGGTGAAGTGGTCGATCGGGCAGCCGAAATTGACGTCGACGAGGTCGGCGCCGCGCGACTCGACCAGCCCGGCGGCCCATCCCATCTCCTCGGGGTTGGTGCCGGCCAGCTGCACGCCGAAGAAGGGCTCGTCGGCGGCCCGCCGGATGAGCGCGTACTCGCCGCGCCGGCGCTGCTTCAGCCGCCGCGCCACGGTCATCTCGCTCATGGTGATGCGGGCGCCCAACTCGACGCACAGCCGCCGATAGGGCAGATTCGAGCCCTTCGTCATCGGCGCCATCACCACGGCGCCAGCGAGCACGTCGGCCAAGGCCATCGCGCCCATCGTATCAGCGGCGCACAAGGCGGCCGGATTCCCCGTGCTACGCTCGCCGCATGGACCGTCGAACCATCGCGGCCGTGGTGCTGGCGATCTGGGCGCTCGACGGCGCCATGCCGGTCGCCCAGGTGGCCGCACCGGCACCGCCGCCGGCGCAGTCGGCACCGGCCGAGTCGGCCCGGCACCTCGTGTGGCGGGTGTCCAAGGGCGCCCGCACCATCGCCTTCCTGGTCGGCTCGGTGCACGTGCTCACCAAGGCCGCCTATCCGCTGCCGTCGGTGTTCGACACGGTCTTCGCGCAGTCGGCGACGCTGGTCGAGGAGGTGGACCTCGGCGCCTCGGGCGACATCTCCGCGATCATGCCCACCGCGGCCGGCGCGATCTTCACCGACGGCCAGACGCTACGTACGGTGCTCGACCCGGCGACCTTCAAGCAGGTGGAAACGAAGGTGGCGGTCACCGGCATGCCGCTGGCGCTGGTCGAGCGGATGAAGCCCTGGCTGGTCTCGATGCTGCTGGTGGTGCCGGAATTGAGCCGCGCCGGGTTCGATCCCGCCCAGGGGCTCGACCGTCACTACTACGATCGGGCGAAGGCGGCGGGCCGACCGGTGCGGGGACTGGAGACCGCGGCCTACCAGGTGGAACGCCTGAACGGCCTGCCGCTGCCGGTGCAGGTCGAGATGCTGAAGGCCACCCTCGACGACGTGCAGGCCCAGGTCGACTCGGTGGACACGATTGTCACCGCCTGGCGCAACGGCGACGTCGCCACCCTCGATCGGCTCCTGCTCCAGTCGTTCCGGGAGTCGCCGGCGATCTACCAGCGTCTGCTCGTCGACCGCAATCGCGACTGGGTGCCGAAGATCGCCCAGTGCGAGGTCGAGCCGACGCCGTGCCTCGTGGTGGTCGGCGGCGCCCACCTGCTCGGCCCCGACGGGCTCGTGACGCTGCTCGGCGCTGCCGGGTTCACCCTCGAGCAGCTGTAGGCCCTTCGACGTCGCTCAGGGCAGGCCGGTGGGGGTCGGGCGCGTCATCCGGCGCCGCGCCCGTTCGACGTCGGCGCGCACGTAGCAGCCGTCGAGATGGTCGTTCACCAGCCCCATCGCCTGCATGAACGCGTAGACGGTCGTCGGGCCGACGAACGACCAGCCGCGCTTCTTCAGATCCTTTGACAGCGCCACCGACGTGGCGGTCGTCGGCATCGCCCGCAGTGCCGCCCAGGTCAGCGACGCCGGCCGATCGGCAGGCCCTGGCTCCCACGACCAGGCATAGGCGGCCAGCGATCCGAACTCGTCCTGCAGCTCGCGCAGGCGCCGGGCGTTGTTGATCGTCGATTCGATCTTGCCGCGATGGCGGACGATCCCGGCGTTCTTCAGCAGCGTGGTGACCTCCCGGCTGCCGTAGCGGGCGACGCGGGCCGGGTCGAAGCCAGCGAACGCCGCGCGGAAGTGGTCGCGTTTACGCAGGATGGTCACCCAGCTCAGTCCCGACTGGAAGCCCTCGAGACAGATCTTCTCGAACAGGCGCACGTCGTCGACGACCGGGCGGCCCCATTCGGCGTCGTGGTAGGTGACATACAGCGGGTCGTCGCCGCACCAGGCACAGCGGCGGCGCCCGCGGCCGGCGTCGATCAGTCCATCGGCGGCCATCGCCGTCACCGCTTCCGCCGCGGCCGCGGCGGCGGCGTCGGCCCCTCGCTTTCGAGAGCGGCTTTGGCCACCCGCAGCTGCTGGCGCATGCGGCTGTCGACGGTCGGGAACGCCGGCTGCACCGAGGCGATCGCCTCGATCACCGCCGAGGCCACGACCAGCCGGGTGAACCACTTGCGGTCGGCCGGCACCACGTACCACGGCGCCTGCGCCGTGGCGGTGTTGCGGATCACGTCCTCGTAGGCGGCCAGGTAGTCGTCGAAGTGCTCGCGCTCATGAACGTCCCCGAGCGAGAACTTCCAGTGCTTCTCCGGCTCGTTGAGCCGGTCGAGGAATCGCTGCCGCTGCTCGTCCTTCGAGACGTGCAGGAAGAACTTGCGGATGATCACCCCCTGGCGCGCCAGGTAGCGCTCGTAGGCGACGACGTCCTCGAACCGCTCCTGCCAGATGCGTTTCGTGACCAGCCGGTCGGGCAACTGCTGGCGAGCGAGAATCTCCGGATGCACCCGCGCCACCAGCATCTCCTCGTAGTAGGAGCGGTTGAAGATGCCGATGTGGCCGCGGCGCGGCAGTTGGAGCGTCGTGCGCCACAGGAAGTCGTGATCGAGTTCTTCGCTCGACGGCGCCTTGAAGGCGTGCACTTCGCAGCCCTGCGGGTTGAGGCCCGACATCACGTGCTTGATGGTGCCGTCCTTGCCAGCGGCGTCGAGCGCCTGGAAGACCAGCAGCACCGACCATTTGTCCTGGGCGTAGAGCTTCTCCTGCAGGTCGGCCATCACCTCGACGCTGTGCTCGAGGACGTCGTCGCTCTCCTCCTTGAGCTGCAGACCGCGGGTGTCGCCGGGATCGATGCTGGCCAGCCGGAAGCGGCGGCCGTGGGAGACGCGGTAGTGGCGCGACAGCGTCGCCAGCGCGGGCGGAATCGACTCGGGCATGGCCCGCGATCATATCCGGCGCGGCGACCGCCGGCTATCGCGGCCCCGGAGCCAGCACCGCGAGGACGACCAGCCGGCCGGCGCCGGTGTTGCGCACGCCGTGCGGAACGTCCGCCGGCGCGACCAGCAGGTCGCCAGTCCGCATCGCCACCGCGCCGCCGGCGAGCAGGAACTCGCCCTCACCGGCAATCACGTGGTAGACCTTGTCCATGCCGGCGTGCGCGTGCAGCGCGTGCGCCTGGCCCGGTTCGAACGCGTTCACGCCGACCAGCAGACGCGGCGACGAGAACAGCGTGGATTTGCCCATGCCACCCGGTGCGAACACGGCGTGGTCCTCGGGGCGGATGACGGTGGGATGGGCCAGCATGCTCGGACGCTCCAGGTGCCCGCGGCGGATCCACGGCGACTGGCCGCGCGAGATGGCGTAGTGTAGCGTGCGCTCCACGGAGGCTGTGACGTGACCACCGGCGGGTTCCCTGCGACGCGGTTCTCGGTTGTCGGCCGGCTGCGGGCCGACGATCCCGACGTCCGGGCGCGGGCCTTCGAGGCCTTCGCCACCGCCTACTGGGTGCCGGTGTCGCGCTACATCCGCTTCAAGTGGCGGCTCGACGCCGAACGCGCCGCCGACCTCACCCAGGAGTTCTTCGCGCGCACCATCGAGAGCCAGTCGCTGTCGCGGTTCGACCCGTCGCGCGCCCGCTTCCGCACCTACGTGCGTCTGCTCGTCGACGGCTTCGTGTCCAACGTCAGGAAGGCGGACGGCCGGTTGAAGCGTGGCGGCGCACTCGAGGCCGTTCCCCTCGAGGAGACCCTCCCCGACGGACAGGTGCGGTCGCACGAGCCGCCGGTCGTCGACGATCACGACGAGGTGTTCTACCGCGAATGGGTGCGGGCGCTGTTCGAGGGCGCCGTCGACGATCTGCGCGCCGCGGCCGGGGCGCGCGGCCGTGAGGTGCCGTTCGAGGTGTTCCGCCGCTACGACCTCGCCGACCTGCACGACGAGGTCCAGCCGACCTACGGCGAACTGGCCGGCGCCCTCGGCATCACCGTCGCCACGGTCACCAATCATCTCGCGGCGATGCGCCGGGCGCTGCGCGCGCGGGTGCTCGAGCGGCTGCGCGAGGTCACCGCCAGCGACGACGAGTTCGCGGCCGAGGCCAAGCGATTGCTGGGAACCAGGCGATGACCGGCCTCGACGACGGCGCCATCGCCCGCCTGCAGGCCGCCGCCGATGTGCCCGACCTCGGCGATCGCTACCAGGTGCGCGAGCCGATCGGCCACGGCGGCTCGAGCGTGGTCTATGCGGCCTACGACCGCACGTTGTCACGCCAGGTGGCAGTGAAGGTCGCCGACGCCTACGGCGCCGATGCGGCGGCGCTGCAGCGGCTGACCCGCGAAGCGCGCATTCTCGCCGCGCTCGAACACCCCGGCATCGTGCCGGTGCACGACACCGGCGTCACGCCCGATGGGCGGGCCTTCTACGTGATGACCCTGGTCCAGGGCAGCGGCGTCGCCGCGACCGCCGCCGGGCTGTCGCTGCCCGGGCGCATCGCGCTCTTCCTCAAGGTGTGCGACACGGTGGCCTTCGCCCACGCCCACGGCGTGGTGCACCGCGATCTCAAGCCGCAGAACGTCATGGTCGGCCGCTTCGGCGAGGTGCTGGTGCTCGACTGGGGCGTGGCCGCGGTCGTCGAAGAAGCGGCAGCGGCCGATGCCGGCGCCGTCGTCGGCACCCCGGGCTACATGCCCCCGGAACAGGCGGCGGGCGCCGTCCACGTCGACCGCCGCGCCGATGTCTTCGCGCTCGGCGCGCTGCTCCAGGCCCTGCTCGGCGAAGCGGCGCCGCGGCCGCTGGCCGCCGTGGTGCAGCGGGCGCAGGCCGATCGGCCCGAGGACCGCTACGACGATGTCGGCGCGCTCCAGGCCGACGTGCGCCGCTATCTCGACGGGCTGGCGGTGACGGCTTACGCGGAACCGGTGACCGAGCGACTGATCCGGGTGGTGAATCGCTACCGGGTGCCGATCGCGCTGGTCGCGGCGTACATGATCATGCGGCTCGCGCTGATCGCGTGGAGTTCCTGACGGGTACAGGACGCCGCGTGGACGGTGAACAGAGGTCACGGAGGGTGACATGAAGAAGCCGGTCTTCGGGATGGTGCTCGGTGGCGTGCTCGGCGTGTTCGACGGACTGACGGCGCTGCTCTCAGCGCCCGAGACCAGGCCGGACATCGGCGGCATCGTGCTCGGCTCGACGGTGAAGGGCATCGTGGCCGGGCTCATCATCGGCTACGTCGCCACGCGTACCCGATCTCTGACCGTCGGCGTCGGCGTCGGGCTGATCGTCGGGCTGGCGCTCGCGTATCTCGTGACCATCGGCGGCCCGTACTTCTGGGAGATCGTGTTGCCGGGCGGCATCGTCGGCCTGATCGTCGGCTACGCCACCTTCGTCTACGGCGGTGCGTCAGGAGCCCGCACGACGGCCTGACGCTGCGTCAGTACGTCCAGCTGCGGAAGCCGACCAGGCCCCACCAGCCAAGGTAGGTGGCCAGCCCGGCGTGGGCCAGCGCCGTCAGTGCGGCCAGGACGGCGTAGCCGCGCCGCGGGCCGCGCATCCAGCCCCGCGCGGCACCCAGACCGGCGGCCGCCGCGGCCGCCGGATAGCCCAGCGTGGCGCCGAACAGCGCCTGCGATCGCGGCGTGGCCACGGCGAGCGCGGTGACGTCGCCGGCGATGGCCCATGCGCCGAGACCGAGCAGCGCGAGCGCCGCCGCCCACACCCAACCGAGTCCGCCGAACCCGTGGGCCGGCACCTGCCGCGCCCGGCCGCGAACCCAGCGTCCGAGCGCGACGAGCGGCGCCACGACCGCCAGCGCCAGCGACCCGCCGAGCCAGGCGCGCAGCAGCGTGACCGGCCACCTCGTGCCCTGCTCGGCGTAGACGCCCGGTCCGGTCAGCACCGCCCGGCCGGTCTCGTCGCTGGTGAAGGCCAGCGTCGCGTCGATCTCGGCCTCGCGCCGGAACAGGCCTTCCTCCACCGGAACGAGGGGGACGGCAGCGCCGAAGTCCGCGTCCAGCACCAGGTGATCGCCGTCGAGTCGCACGCGATGGCCGGCGGTCAGGAATCGCAGCGGCTGCAGGATCGCGTTCCTCGGGCTGAGATCACGGTAGTAGCCGACGTAGCGACCCAGCTGCCCGGCCGGCACCGTCAGCGCCGGCTTCGGCGGCGGCTCGACGTCGCGTTTCAGATAGCGGATGGCCAGTGACGAGAGCCGCGTGAGCGCCTCGGGCGCGTGCGTCGAGTTGATGAGCACCACGAAGCCGACGTCTCGCGCCGGCGAGTAGCCGTACGCCGACAGGAAGCCGTCGATGCCGCCGTTGTGTCCGAGCACGTGGTAAGGCAGCGTCACCGTGCTGTAGATCCCCATGCCGTAACCCGAGCGGACCCCGGCGAGGTTGGCCAGCGTGGTGCGCGGCCACTCCATGTTCGAGAGGTACTCAGGATCGACGACGTAGCCTCCCGGCCGCTCGCCCCACCCCAGCATCGCCTGCACGAAGTGCGCGAGCTCGCCGGCCGAGGTGTGCAGCGCTCCGGCCGGCCGCAGGTAGATGCGGCGCGGCGTGACCGGCGGGCCGCTGGCGCCCGAGTAGCCCTTGGCCAGCGCCGTATCGTCCTTGGGGGCGAGCTGGAACGTGCTCGTCGACATCTCGAGCGGGGCGAAGATCTTCTGCTGGATGTACTGGTCGTACGGCAGGCCCGACAGCTGCTCGACGACGAGGCCGGCGACCGCATAGCCCGGATTGGCGTAGCTCATCCTGGTGCCCGGCCGCCAGCGCACCCGGCGCGATGCCGGGTTGCGCAGCAGTACCTGCGCGAGCGGCAGGTCGGGCGCGTCGTCCACCACGTAGATCTCGTTGAAGTGCATGTCGTCGAACCCGGCCGTGTGCTCGAGCAGATGGCGCACGGTGATCGGCGTCGACCATGGGTTGTCGATCTGGAGATCGGGCAGCAGCGTCGCCACCTCGGCGTCGAGATCGAGCTTGCCCTCCTCGTAGAGCTGCACGAGCGCCAGCGCGACGAAGCTCTTGCTCACCGATCCGGCTCGGAAGTGCGTCTCGGCGGTCACCGGCACGCCGGCGTCACGGTCGGCGAGGCCGACGCCGCCGGCCCACTCGGTGCCGTTCACCGTCACCAGCGCGATGCCGGCGCCGGGCACGCCGGTATCGGCGAGCACCTTGGCGGCGGCCGTCCTGAACGCGTCGAGCGTCTGCGGCGTCGCGTCCTCGCTGGCTGTCGGAGCGGTCTGCGCCGCGGCTATGACCGCGCCGAGCACGGCGGCGAGCGTCAGGAGGAAGCGCACGACGTGATTCTAACGGAACGTTCTTCCCGGCCCCCGAGCCCCGAGCCCCGACTCGGTATACTCGGCCCGCATGGCGTTCTTCGTCGTCCGTAAGAAGGTGCACTGGTCAGACGGCGACGCGGCCGGCATCGCCTGGTTCCCCAACTACCTCGGCTGGTTCGAGGACGTCGAGGAGGAGCTGTTCACGGCGGCGCTCGGCCGGTCGCGGCAGTCGCTGCTCGACGGCGAGGGCTTCGGTATGCCGCGGGTCGAGGCGCACATCCGTTACGACGCCCCGGTGCGGATCGGCACGACGCTGCGGATCGGCATCGACACCACGCTGGAGAACCCGCGCCGGCTGCGGCACACCTTCGAGATGACCCGCGAGGACGACGGCGTCCGCGTCGCCCACGGCTACGTGCGAGTCGCGTCGGTGGCCCTCGGCGACTTCACGCCGCGCGACCTGCCAGCCGCGGTCGTGTCCTTCGTGCCACGCATTCAGGCGCTGGCCGTGGCCCAGGCCGAAGGCCGGCACGAGGTGCCGTGGACGTGACGGCGCGCAAGCCGTCCCGAGCCCCGGGCCCCGAGCCCCGCCTGCCCCGAGCGCAGTCGAGGGGAGCCCCGCAAGGCTGGCACGGCTGGGACGACTACGCGCCGTTCTACGACTGGGAGAACGCCCGCACGCTGGGCCGGCGCGACGTGCCGTTCTGGCTGCGGATGACCGGCGCGGTGCGCGGCCCGGTGCTCGAACTCGGGTGCGGCACCGGCCGGGTCACGATGCCGCTGGCGCACGAAGGCGTCCACGTCGTCGGCATCGACCGTTCGTCGGAGATGCTGGTGCGGGCACGCCGGCGAGTCCGCCGCCAGCGGCGTGGCACGTCGCCGGACCTGGTGCGCGGCGACATCCGTCATCTGCCGTTTCCCGATGCCGGCTTCCAGATGGTGATGGCGCCCTACGGCATCCTGCAGTCGCTGCTCTCGGAGCGCGACCTCAAAGCGACCCTGGCCGAGGTCGGGCGGGTGGTCGAGCCGGACGGTATCTTCGGCCTGGAGCTGGTCGCCGACCTGCCGGCGTGGGGCGAATACGCCAAGCGGATCAGTCTGCGCGGCCGTCGTGGCGCGGCCGGCTCGGTCACCCTGGTCGAATCGGTGCGCCAGGACCGGGCGAAGGGGCTGACGATCTTCGACCAGGAGTTCATCGAACGGCGCGGCCGGGCCACCCGCCGGCACCGCTTCGCGCTGACCTTCCGCACCCTGTCGGTGCGGCAGATGTCGCGGCGGCTGGAGGCGGCGGGGTTCGCCGTCGAGGCGCTGCTCGGCGACTATCAGGGCGGTCCGTGGGATCCCCGCGCCGACGTCTGGATCATCCTCGCCCGGAAGGTCAGCAGCCCGTGACGAAAATGGCGGCGAGCACCGAGGGCGGCAATGCGCCCCGATCGCCAGGCGCGACGACCAAGGATATGGGCCAATATCCGAGGGAGGAGCAACGCCGCGAGCGGGGATGCAGTGCCGGCCGAATGCCGTCGCCATTTTTCGTTACGGACTGCTAAAATAAAGGGTCGTATTTCGGGCTTGTCCCCGTCTGGAGCACCGCCATGTCCGGCCATTCCAAGTGGCACACGATCAAGCACAAGAAGGGCGCGCTCGATGCCAAGCGCGGCAAGCTGTTCACCCGTCTCATCAAGGAGATGACGGTCGCCGCCAGGAACGGCGGCGGTGACATCAACATGAACCCGCGGCTGCGCACCGTGGTGACCGAAGCCAAGGCCGCCAACATGCCGGCCGAGAACATCAAGCGGGCGATTCAGCGCGGCACCGGCGAACTGCCCGGCGTCACCTACGAAGAGATCAACTACGAGGGCTACGGCCCGGGCGGCGCGGCCATCATCATCGAGACGATGACCGACAACAAGAACCGCACCGTCGGCGAGATCCGCCACATGCTGGCGAAGTACAACGGCAACCTCGGCGCCGAAAACTCCGTGGCCTGGATGTTCTCGAAGAAGGGCTACATGGTGATCGAGAAGCCCGGCGTCGACGAGGAGCGGTTGCTGAACGCGGTGCTCGAGGCCGGCGCCGACGACCTGCGCGACGACGGCGACCACTGGGAGGTCATCACCGACCCGCCGGTGTTCGAGGCCGTGAAGGACGCAGTCAAGGCGTTGTCGATCGAACCGGTGACCGCCAAGGTGTCGATGCTGCCGCAGAACTACATCAAGCTCGAGGGCAAGGACGCGTCGCGGATGCTCAAGTTGATGGAAGCGGTGGAAGACCACGACGACGTGCAGAACGTGTGGTCGAACTTCGACATCGACGAGAAGGAGATCGAGGCCTCGCTCGCGTGAGGGTCTTCGGCATCGACCCCGGCTCCGAGCGCACCGGCTACGGGTGCGTCGAGACCGACGGCCGGCGCCATCGCCTCGTCCTGTGCGGAGCCATCACCACCACCGGCAGCGCTGATTTCGCCGCCCGGCTGGCCATGATCCACGACGGGCTGGCGGCGCACCTGCGCGACTGCCGCCCGGACGCGGTGGCGATCGAGAGCCTGTTCCACGCCGCCAACGTCCGCAGCGCGCTGAAGCTCGGCCACGCCCGCGGGGTCGCCGTGCTGGCGGCCGTGCAGGCCGGCCTGCCGGTGGTCGAGTACTCGCCGTCGGAAGTGAAGCGCGCCGTGGTTGGCTACGGGCGCGCCGAGAAGGGCCAGGTGCAGCAGATGATCAAGCTGCTGCTCGGGCTCGACGCCGCGCCGACCCCACACGACGCCGCCGACGCGCTCGCCGTGGCGCTCTGCCACGTGCATCGGCTGCCGGCGCAGATCGCGGCGGCGGCCGCGCCGGCGCCACGGCGCACCGGCGCCCTCACCAGCTGGCGGGCCTATCGTCCCGACGCCCCGGCGCCAGGCCGGACGCCGGCCCGACGGGGGGCCGCGCGCTCGTGATCGCCTGGCTGCGCGGGCGTCTGGTCGAGAAGGCGCCCACCCGCGTGATCATCGACGTGCACGGCGTGGGCTACGACGTGGCGGTGCCGGTGTCCACCTTCTACGCCATCGGCGAACCCGGCGCCGAGGTGACACTGCGCATCCACACCCAGGTGCGCGAGGACGCGCTGGCGCTGTTCGGATTCCTGACGACCTTCGAACTGGCGGTGTTCGAGCGGCTCATCGCGACCAGCGGCATCGGCCCCAAGCTGGCGCTGGCGGTGCTCTCGGGCATCGAGGCCATCGATCTGGTGCACGCGATCCAGCGCGGCGACGTCGCCCGGCTCACGCGCATTCCCGGCGTGGGCAAGAAGACGGCGGAACGCATCTGCCTGGAACTGAAGGATCGGCTGCCGGTGGTCGAGCCCGACGGCGCGCTGCCGCCGGCGCCGCCGCCGGCCGACGCGCTGCGCGACGACCTCGTGTCGGCGCTGCTGAATCTCGGCTACCATCGCTCAGCCGTGGACAAGGTGATCGACCGGCAGCTCACCGGGGGCGACCCGCCGCCGTTCGACGCCGCACTGCGCGCGGCGCTCAAGGACCTGGCGCGCTCATGACCGACGGCCGACTGGTGTCGGCCGCCAAGGCCGACGACGACGCGCAGTACGAGGCCGGGCTGCGCCCGCGCCGGCTCGACGACTACATCGGCCAGGACCGCGTGCGCGAGAACCTGATCGTGTCGATCGAGGCGGCGAAGCGCCGCGGCGAAGCCCTCGATCACATCCTGCTCTACGGGCCGCCGGGCCTCGGCAAGACGACGCTGGCCTACGTTATCGCCCACGAGATGGGCGCGGCGATCCGCACCACCGCCGGTCCGGTGATTGAGAAGCCGGGCGACCTCGCCGGGATGCTCTCGGGGCTGCAGACGCGCGAGGTCCTGTTCATCGACGAGATCCATCGGCTGCCGCCGACGATCGAGGAGATCCTCTATCCGGCGATGGAGGACTTCGAGCTCGACATCGTCATCGGCCAGGGTCCGGGCGCCCGTTCGGTGAAGGTGCCGGTCGAGCGGTTCACGCTGGTCGGGGCGACGACCCGGGCCGGCCTGCTCACCTCGCCGCTGCGGGCGCGCTTCGGCATCGTCCACCGGCTCGATTTCTACACCGTCGCCGATATCGACGAGATCGTGCGGCGATCGGCGCGGATTCTCGACACGCCGATCGATCCCGACGCGGCCAAGGAGATTGCCCGTCGGTCACGAGGCACGCCGCGCGTCGCCAACCGTCTGCTGCACCGGGTCCGCGACTACGCCCAGGTCCGCGCCGACGGCGTGGTGACGGTGGCGGTGGCCCAGGCGGCGATGCGCATGCTCCAGGTCGACGACCGCGGCTTCGACGAGATCGATCGCCGGCTGCTCGGCACCATCATCGACAAGTTCGGCGGCGGGCCGGTCGGCGTGAACACGCTGGCGGCGGCGCTCAGCGAGGAGCCCGACGCCATCGAAGACATCCACGAACCCTACCTGATTCAGGAGGGATTCCTCGATCGCACGCCCCGTGGCCGCGTGGCCACGGCGCTGGCCTACGAGTACTTCGGGCGCCCGGCGCCAGGGAGAGGACTGTTTTGACGGTTTCCATCGCGAGTCTTGCCGGCACCGCGCGGGTGGCGCGGGCCGAAATCAAGAGCCTGGCCACCTTCGTGCCGCCGCGGGTCCTGACCAACCACGACCTCGAGAAGATGGTCGACACCACCGACGAGTGGATTCTGCAGCGGACCGGCATCCGCGAGCGCCACATCGTCGACCCCGGAGTCGGCACCTCCGATCTGGCCAGGGAGGCGTCGCTCGAAGCGATCCGCCGCGCCGGGCTGACCCCCGACGACATCGATCTCATCATCGTCGGCACGGTCACGCCCGACATGCTGTTCCCGAGCACCGCGTGCCTGCTGCAGCACAAGATCGGCGCCTCGCACGCCTGGGGCTTCGACGTGAGCGCGGCCTGTTCGGCGTTCGCCTACTCGCTCACGGTCGGCAGTCAGCTGATCGCCGCGGGCTCGGTGAAGTACGCGCTCATCGTCGGCGCCGATGTCATGTCCAGCATCCTCGACTACACCGATCGCACGACGTGCGTGCTGTTCGGCGACGGCGCCGGCGCGGTGGTGCTCGGCCGCTCGGACGGCGACGCGATGGGCATCCTCGACTTCGTGCACGAGATCGACGGCAGCGGCGGCGCGGCGCTGTGCATGCCGGCCGGCGGCAGCCTGCGGCCGGCGTCTCACGAGACCGTCGACAAGCGCATGCACTTCGTGAAGCAGGATGGCCAGACGGTGTTCAAGTTCGCGGTGCGGCGCACCGGCGACCTGTGCGATCGGCTGCTGAAGCGCAACGGCGTGACCGCCGACGAGATCGACCTGTTCGTCTCGCACCAGGCCAACCGGCGGATCATCGAAGCGGTGGCCGAGCGGGTCGGGGTCGACCGATCGAAGGTGATCATCAACATCGAGCGGTTCGGCAACACCACCGCCGGCACCATCCCGCTGGCGTTGAATGACGCGGTGGAGCAGGGCCGCCTGAAGAAGGGCGATCTGGTGCTGGTCGCGTCGGTCGGCGCCGGCTTTACCGTGGGCGCCATTCTGCTGCGCTGGGCGTACTGACGAGGACGTCCCGCGCCGCCTGTGCCAGTTTCTGACAGGCCACGGCCTCGGCCGTCGCCAACGGCCAGACGTAAGCCCAACCTGATCAAAGACTTACAGTGGTCGGGCAGCCGCCATGGCCGGGCTCTGCCGGTCTGTGTCACTCCGAGACTTGTCCGTAAGCTATTGATAGTGCGTGGTTTAGCCTGTAGTTTGCGGTGAGCTCGAGGGCCGGTGTGCCGAGACGGCGCACGGCCGTTGGACCAGGCGCATCCCAACAGGCGCGAGTCAAGTCGCTTGAAATCAATAGGTTAGAAGTCTCAACTCGGATCGGGTCAGCCCTGGATCGAGCCTTGCTATAGGCAGGGCGTCGTGGAGAAAGTCTTCAGGAACGTCCCGAAACGCATGGCCGCCCCGTCGGCGTCTGCCGGTGCACCGACTCGCCACTGGATCGACGTGTTGCCGGTACTGCAGGGCGTGCACTGCACGCTGCGCGAGCCGTCGCCGGCCGATGCCCCGGCGCTCCTCATGGCGCTCGGCCCCCACGACCTGCGCGACTTCGCGCCCCTTCCGGCCACGCCGACCATCAGCGGGGTGGAAGCCCTGGTCGCCGCCGCCCGCGAACACCGGGCCTCGGGCACGGCGGCCTGCTGGGCGATCGTCCCGGCTGACGCCGAAGCGCCGGTGGGCCTGGTCGTGGTTCGCGCGCTCGACAACCCTTTCACCATGGTGAGCGTCTCGGCGGTGGTCGCCACCGAGTTCCGCGGCACCGGACTCTTCCAGGACGCCGCGCGCGCCCTGCTCGACGGGCTGTTCGGCACGCTCGGCGTGCACCGCATCGAGGTGCGGGTCGATATCCGCAACGCCCGCGCCAACGGCGCGTTGCGCAAGCTCGGCGCCACCCAGGAAGGGGTGCTGCGCCACGCCCAGTACCGCGACGGTGCCTACCGCGATCACGTGCTGTGGGCGATGGTGGCCGGCGACTGGGCCAGCCATCGCGATCTGGAGCCGCCGCGCGTCCACTGACCCGTCACGACATCACGGTTCGTTTACGGCTCGGGCATTTCCAGGGGTGCCCGGGCCGTTTTTTTCGTGTTATCTCCTGATCGGTCGATCGGGCGATCATCCGATCCAGCGAGATCGTGTCTTCTCCTCTGCGCACCTCCGACTTCGACTTCAACCTCCCCGCCGACCTGGTGGCCCAGACGCCGCCCGTCGCGCGCGGTTCGTCGCGGCTGATGCAGGTCGAGCGCGGGGTGGGAACGTTCGCCGATCGTCACTTCGTCGACCTGCCGGCGCTGCTCCGCCCCGACGATCTGCTGGTCATGAACGACACCCGGGTCTTTCCGGCCCGTCTGCTCGGCACCAGGCAACCGGGGGGCGGCGCCGTCGAATGTCTGCTGGTGCGGCGCGTCGCCGATGCCGATGCCGGCGACGTTGCTCCTGGAAGCGAGGTCTGGAGCGCCCTGGTCCACCCGGGCCAGCGGCTGCGCCCCGGGACCGAGCTCGTGTTCGACGGCCCGGACCGCGTCCTGCACGGCCGCGTCCTCGAGCGCCATTTCCATGGCCGGCGAACGGTGCGTCTGTGGACCAGCGACGCCACCCCGGTGCGCGACGCCGTGCACGACCGCGGTCACGTGCCCCTGCCGCCCTACATCCGCCGCCCCGATTCGGGCGCCGATCGCGAACGCTATCAGACGGTGTACGCGCGCCGTGAAGGGTCGATCGCCGCGCCGACCGCTGGACTGCACTTCACGCCCGCGATCCTGGCAGCACTCGCCGCCGCCGGGATCGAGACCGCGACGATCACGCTGCACGTCGGCTACGGCACGTTCCAGCCGGTGCGGGCCGAACTCGTCCACGACCACCAGATGGAAGGCGAGGACTACGAGGTGAGCGCCGAGACCGCCACGGCGTTGACCCGGGCCCGCGCCGCCGGGCGGCGCATCGTCGCCGTCGGCACCACGACGACGCGGACATTGGAGTCGCTTGCGCTCGGGCCGGGCGGACAGGTGCCCGCCGGCGCCGGGTCGACCGCGCTGTTCATCACGCCCGGCCACGCCTTCCGGCTCGTCGGCGGGATGATCACCAACTTCCACGTGCCCCGCTCGTCGCTGCTGATGATGGTCTCGGCCTTCGCCGGCGTCGACCTGATGCGCCGCGCCTACGCCCACGCCGTGGCCGAGCGCTACCGGTTCTACAGCTACGGGGACGCGATGGTGATCCTTTCCGAACAGCGGCTAGCCCCTAGCCGCTATTCTTGGTCCATGAAGCTGGGCTACCAGGAGTTCGACCTCTCGGGCGTCGTGCGCTATCCCCTGGCGTCGCGGCCGAGCAAGGTGCGGCGCGAACACTTCGCGGCGCCACATGCGCCAGGCGACGGCGTGGCCGCGTTCGTGTCCCGCCTGCCGAAGCTGCTGGCCGCGGCCGAACTCACCGCCGTCGTCGAGGCGATCGCCGTGGCCCACGCCAGTGGCGCGCCGGTCGTCTGGGGGCTCGGCGCGCACGTCATCAAGGCCGGGCTGTCGCCGATTCTCATCGACCTCATGGAGCGTGGCCTGGTGTCGGCGCTGGCGCTGAACGGCGCCGGGGTCATCCACGACGTCGAGATCGCGCTGGCCGGCGCGACCTCCGAGGACGTCGACGCGGCGCTCGGACCGGGCCGCTTCGGCATGGCCGAGGAAACCGCCACCGGCATCAACGAGGCGGTGGCCGCCGGCGTCACCCGCGGGCTGGGGCTGGCCCAGTCCGTCGCCGCGTGGCTGGCGGCCCAGGCGCCGCCGCACGCCGACGTCAGCCTGTTGTGCGCCGCCGCGCGTCTGTCGATTCCGGTCACCGCCCACGTCGCGCTCGGCACCGACATCGTGCACATGCACCCGGGGGCGTCGGGGGCCGCGATCGGCGAGGCCAGCCTCCGCGACTTCCGCTATCTGGCGTCGTGGGTCGCCGGGCTGGGCGGCGGGGTGTACCTGAACTGCGGCTCCGCCGTGGTCCTGCCCGAGGTGTTCCTCAAGGCGGTGGCCGTGGCCCGCAACCAGGGCCACGACCTGTCGGGCTTGACCACCGTGGACCTCGACTTCCGGCAGCAGTACCGTCCCCAGACCAACGTGATCCGGCGGCCGACGGCCGGCGTGGGCCGCGGTGTGCACCTCACCGGTCACCACGAGATCATGATTCCGCTGCTGGCCGCCGCGGTCGTGGAGCGGACAGCGGCCAGCGCCGGGGCGGGGCCCGCCATCCGCAGAGTTGACGGGGTGGGCGGGGAGCGTCGCAGGTGATAAAGTGACAGGTTCCTGCCGGAGTAGCTCAGCCGGTTAGAGCATGCGTCTCATAAGCGCAGGGTCGGCGGTTCGAGTCCGCCCTCCGGCACCAACCTTCGTTCGCCTCTAGCGAGCTTCGGCGGGCTTCGCCAGTCATGGCGAGCGAACGACGGGCGAAGGCTGATCCGCCGAAGCACCGGAAGGTGCGGAGGCGGACGGCGCGCTGGTCGAGTCGTGTTTCGGCCCCGGCACCATCCAGTGACCAATCTCGCCGCGCGGGTTCGCCGGTTCGTCGAGCCGCACCAGCTGTGGCCGCCAGGCGCCCGCGTCGTCGCGGCGGTGTCGGGCGGCGGCGACTCGGTGGCGCTCGTGCACCTGCTGCGCGAGCTCGAGGGCGGTGGCCACCTGGTACTGGCCGGGCTCGCTCATCTCAACCATCGGCTCCGGCCCGAGGCCGATGACGACGAGGCGTTCTGCCGGGCCCTCGCCGCCGCCGCCGGCGTGTCCTGCGACGTCGCCCACGTGGATGTCGCGGCCGCCGCCGCGGCCGCGCGCGTGTCGGTCGAGGTCGCCGGGCGCGAGGCGCGCTACGCGTTCTTCGAGCGAGTCCGCCTCGCCCGCGCGGCACACGCCGTGGCGGTCGCGCACACCCGCGACGATCAGGCCGAGACGGTGCTGCTGCGGCTGCTTCGCGGCGCCGGCACGCGCGGGCTGCGCGGCGCGCTGCCGTCACGCGGCGGGATCGTCCGGCCGCTGCTCACGTGCGGGCGCGACGAGCTGCGCGCGTATCTCGCGGCCCGCGGCGCCGCCTGGCGCGAAGACGCGACCAACGCCGACACCGCCATCCTCCGCAACCGCATCCGCCACGACCTGTTGCCGCGCCTGGTGCGCGACTACCAGCCCGGCGCGGCGCGGCTCCTGGCGCGCACCGCCGAGCTCGCCCACGACGACGACGCCTATCTGACCGCGGCGGCGCACACCGCGGCGGCGGTCGTCTCGTCCAAGCAAGGAGATGGCCACCTGGTGCGGAGCGCGGACCTCCTGGCGCTGCCGCCGGCGATTGGACGGCGCGTGGTCCAGTTGACGCTGCAGCGCGGCGGCGCGACCCGCGCCGTGCGGCTCGCCGACGTCGAACGGGCGCTGGCCGTGTGCCGGAGCGCGCAGGCGGCCGGCGGCAATGTGGCCGGCGTGACCGTGGAACGTTTTTCCGCGGATGCTGTCTTATTCAACAGGAGCGGGCGGTCGGTGCACCGGCCGATGCCGCCCCGAACGCTCGAGGTGCCAGGTCTGGTGGAGGTTCCCGAATGTGGCGCCGGTTGGCGCCTGCGGGCCGACGGGCCGATAAAGAGAGGAAGCGCCCCAGAGCCGTCCCGGCACCGGATCCTGCTCGATGCCGGCCTGGACCCTGGGCCGTTCACGGTCAGAGGACGCCGTCCCGGCGACCGCTTGCGGCCGGCCGGACTCGGCGGAACGAAGTCGCTGCAGGACCTCTTCGTGGACCGCAAGGTGCCACGCGGCGAACGTGATCGGACCCCGGTGGTACTCGATGCCGCCGGGCGGATTCTGTGGGTAGTCGGGCTGGCGCTCGACGAGGGAGCCGCGGCCGCTGAGGGCGCGGACGACGTGGTAATCTTGAATTTTGAACGGCCGGACGGCTCCGGCCCGGAGGCGGCGTGAACTCCACCGTAAAAAGCCTCGTTTTCTGGTCGATCCTGTTCGTCGTCGGGCTGCTCGTGTGGAACTTCTCGTCGCGGCTCCAGAGGAACGAGAACCGCGTCGCGTTCAGCGAGTTCGTGTCGTGGGTGGACGCCGGGCAGGTGCAGCGGGTCGAGATCGTCGGCAACGACATCACCGGCGTCACCAAGGGCCTCGAGAACTTCCGCACCTACGCCCCGTTCCAGTACGAGGGCCTGGCCAACCGGCTCATCGAGCGCGGCGTCAGCGTCGAGAGCAAGGCGCCGACCGAATCGCCGTGGGCGGCCATCCTGTATTCCTGGGCGCCGATCCTGCTGATGATCGGCTTCTGGATCTTCTTCATGCGGCAGGTCCAGAGCGGCGGCAACAAGGCGCTGTCGTTCGGCAAGAGCAAGGCCAAGCTGTCGTCGTCGGCGCAGAAGAAGGTCACCTTCCGCGACGTCGCCGGTGTCGACGAGGCCAAGGACGAGCTCCAGGAGATCATCGAGTTCCTGAAGGAACCGCAGAAGTTCCAGAAGCTCGGCGGCCGCATCCCCAAGGGCGTCCTGCTGATGGGCCCTCCGGGCACCGGCAAGACCCTGATGGCGCGGGCCGTGGCCGGTGAAGCCAATGTCCCGTTCTTCTCGATCAGCGGCTCGGATTTCGTCGAGATGTTCGTCGGCGTCGGCGCCAGCCGCGTCCGCGACCTGTTCGAACAGGGCAAGAAGAACGCCCCGTGCATCATCTTCATCGACGAGATCGACGCCGTCGGACGCCATCGCGGCGCCGGCCTGGGCGGCGGCCACGACGAGCGCGAGCAGACGCTGAACCAGCTGCTGGTCGAGATGGACGGCTTCGAGTCGAACGAGGGCGTGATCCTGGTCGCCGCCACGAACCGTCCCGACGTGCTCGACCCGGCGCTGCTGCGCCCCGGCCGCTTCGACCGGCGCATCGTCGTCAACCGGCCCGACGTGAAGGGCCGCGAGGGCATCCTCCAGGTCCACACCAAGAAGATCCCGATGGCCGACGACGTCGACATCAAGGTGCTGGCCCGCGGCTCGGCCGGCTTCGCCGGCGCCGACCTGGCCAACCTGGTCAACGAGGCGGCGCTGAACGCCGCGCGTCTGAACAAGAAGGCCGTGGCCATGGTGGACTTCGAGTTCGCCAAGGACAAGGTGCTCATGGGCGCCGAGCGGCGGTCGTTGATCGTCACCGAGGAAGAGAAGAAGGTCACGGCCATCCACGAGGCCGGTCACGCCCTGCTCGCCGTGCTGCTGCCGCAGGCCGATGCCCTGCACAAGGTCACGATCATCCCGCGCGGGATGGCGCTCGGACTCACCACCCAGCTGCCGCTCGACGAGAAGCACAACTACTCGAAGGTGTATCTGATGGATCGCATCGCGATCCTGCTCGGCGGCCGCATCGCCGAGGAGATCACCACCGGCGACATCACCACCGGCGCCGGCAACGACCTCGAGCGCGCGACCGAGATGGCCCGCAAGATGGTGTGCGAGTGGGGCATGAGCGAGGCGATGGGCCCGCTCACCTTCGGCAAGAAGGAAGAGCAGATCTTCCTCGGCCGCGAGATCGCCCAGCAGCAGGACTACAGCGGCGTCACTGCCGAGCGCATCGACCAGGAAGTGAAGCGCATCGTCAGCGAGAACTACGACAAGGCGACGGTGCTGCTCACCGAACACAAGGCGCACCTGCTGGCGATTGCCGACGCGCTGCTGGCCCGCGAATCGCTCGACGGCGACCAGGTGAAGCGGATCGTCGCTGGCCTGCCGATCGACGATCCGACGCCGGCCGCGGTGCCGCCGCCGCCCCCGGCCGACGACACCCGCGAGCGCCCGCGCGAGCGGGAGCGCGCGCCGCTGCTGCCGATCGCCCCCAAGCCGCTGGCGCAGGAGTGATCGCGCGCGTGCCGGCCGGCCGCGTCCGGCCACGGCCCGCCGCATGATCGCGCCGCGCGCCGCCTTCTCGCTGTCGCTTCCCGGCGGCCGTGCGCCGCTGGTGCTCGGCCCGCGCACGCTGGTCATGGGCGTGCTCAACGTCACGCCCGACTCGTTTTCCGACGGCGGGCGAGCGCTCGACCCGGGCCGTGCCCTCGACCTCGCGCTGGCGATGGAATCAGCCGGTGCCGACCTGATCGACGTCGGCGCCGAATCGACCCGGCCGGGTGCCGCCGAACTGACCGGCCGCCAGGAGCGGGCGCGCCTGATGCCGGTGCTGCGCCAACTGCACCGGCTGAGGGTGCCGTTGTCGATCGACACGACCAAAGCCGAGGTCGCCCGCTTCGGCCTCGACGAAGGCGTCAGCCTCCTCAACGACATCAGCGGTCTGCAGTACGACCCCGGCGTCGGCGACATCGCCGCCGTCCGCGGCGCGCCGCTCATCCTGATGCACATGCGCGGCCGCCCGGCGGACATGTACGCGCACGCGCGCTACGGCGACGTCGCGGCTGACGTCGCCCGCGACCTGACCCGGGCCATCGAACGGGCGGTGAGCCGCGGCGTGCCGTGGGATCAGCTGGTCGTCGATCCCGGGCTCGGGTTCGCCAAGCGCGCCGAGCACAGCGCCGCGGCGCTGGCCGGGGTCTCGGCGCTGGCCGCGCTCGGCCGCCCGGTGCTCGTCGGTCCGTCGCGCAAGTCGTTCCTGGCCGATGCCGCTGGCGGCGCGCCAGCCGCCGAACGCGATTGGCCGACGGCCGCGGCGGTGACCGCCGCCGTCCTCGCCGGCGCCCACATGGTCCGCGTCCACGCCGTGCCCGAAATGGTGCAGGTCGTACGCGCCGCGGATATGATTCGGGAGCAGCGCCCCGCGACTGGCCCTGGCGGCTAGAGCCCCCTAGCCGCTAGCCGCTAGCCGCTAGCCGCTGGTCCCTATGTCCTGGCTCGATTCCCTCCTGGCGCGGCCCCCGGTCACCGGGTGGGACGTTCTCGACATCGCGATCGTCGCGATCATCGTCTACGAGCTGCTGAAGCTCATCCGCGGCACCCGCGCGTCGCAGATGGCCGTGGCGATCGGGGCGATCATCGGCCTGTTCTATGCCTCCCGCGCCCTCGGCCTCGAGACCATCAACTGGCTGATCCGCAACGTCGTCGGCTACGTGGTGTTCGCGGCGATCGTGCTGCTGCAGACCGACATCCGCCGAGCGCTGGTCCACTTCGGCCGCGGCCCGTTCTTCAAGTACCTGCAACGCGTCGAGCCCGACGAGGACGTGGTCGAGGAGCTGGTCGTGGCCCTCGAGACGCTGGCCGCCAAACAGATCGGCGCCCTGGTCGTGGTCGAGCGCGGGATCGGCCTGCGCAATCACATCGAGAGCGGCATTCCAATCGACGCCACCCTGACCTATGACCTGCTGGTCAGCCTGTTCCAGCCGACCTCGCCGCTGCACGACGGCGCGGCGATCGTGCAGGGCGATCGCATCGCCGCCGCCGCTTGTTTCCTGCCGCTCAGCGCCAACCCGCGCGTGACCCGTGAGCTCGGCTCGCGCCACCGCGCCGCGCTGGGCGTGACCGAGGAGAACGACGCGGTCGCACTGGTGGTGTCCGAAGAGACCGGCGCCATCTCGCTGGTGCTCGACGGGCGGATCGAACGCGGCCTGACCGCCGAGGCGCTGCGCGTCCGCCTCCGCGCCCTGGTGAAGCGGACCCAGCACCGCGCCGAGCGTCGCCTCGCCGCGGCGACGATGGATTGACCGTGGCGCTCTTCCCCGTTCGCCACATCGGACTCAAGCTGCTGTCGGTGGCCGTCGCCGTGCTGCTGTGGCTGGTCGTCTCTGGCGATCCGGTCGTCGAGCGCACCGTGCGCGTGGGGCTCGAGCTGCAGCGCACACCTGATGGCCTGGAGCTGGTCGGCACCGTGCCCGACACGGTCTCGGTCCGGCTGCGCGGGCGGGCCAGTGAGTTGTCGGGGCTCGGGCCGGCCGACATCTCGGTGGTCGTCGACCTCGACAGCGCCCGGCCCGGGCGCCGGCTGTTCACCCTGACGTCGAACCTGGTCACCGCGCCCTACGGGCTCGACGTGATGCAGATCACGCCGGCCACCCTCACTCTCGGCTTCGAACCGCGGGTCACCCGGGTGGTGCCGGTGCGGCCGCAGATCGAAGGCACGCCGGCGCCGGGCCACGGCGTGACCAACGTGTCGGTCACCCCGTCGCAGGTGCGCATCGAAGGCCCCGAAGGCGCCGTCGGCGGCCTGACGGAGGTGCCGACCGAGCCGGTGTCGGTGGAGCGGGCGACCACCCTCGTGCGCGAGGCCGTCGCCTTCGACCTGCCCGAGTCGGGGGTGCGGCTGGTCGGCGGCACCGGGACGGCGGTGGTGACCGTGACGGTTTCGGCCGATACGACGGAGCGGACCATTGCCGGCGTGCCGATTGCGGTGCGCGGCCTGGCCTCCGGGGTGGCGGTGCCGGCATCGGCGTCGGTCACCGTGCAAGGCGCCTCCGACGTGGTCCGGGGGCTGACGCCGGCCGACATCCTTCTCTACATCGAGGGCGATACGCCGGGGAACGCGGAGAAGACCGTGCGCGCCGAGTCGTCGCCGCGCTATGTGGTGCGTTCGATTGCACCGTCCGCGGTGACACTGAGCGGGGCGAAGCCGTCGCGATGACGAGGCCGCCGGAGGTGGGGGAGTGGTGAAGCTGTTCGGAACCGATGGCATCCGCGGCGCGGCCGGCGCGCCGCCGCTCGATCCCGAGACCATCAGCCGGGTCGGCGCGGCGCTGATCCGGGTGCACGGCGGACCGGGCTCAGGCCAGGGCTTGCGCGTGCTGATCGGCCGCGACACCCGCGAGTCGGGTCCGTGGATCGAGGACGCGCTGACCCGTGGGCTGACCAGCGAGGGCGGCGAGGCCGGCAGCCTCGGCGTGGTGCCGACGCCGGCGGTGGCCTACCTCACCAAGGCCGACGGCTTCGACCTCGGCGTGGTCATCTCGGCGTCGCACAACCCCTACCGCGACAACGGCATCAAGGTGTTCTCAGGCGCCGGTGAGAAGTTCACCGAGGCCGAGGAGCGGGCCGTGGAAGCGATGGTGGCCGACTCGTCCTGGACGGTCGGCACCGGGGCCGCCCACGCCACGCCGCGGCCGGATCTGGTGCCGCACTACCTCGAGCATCTGCAGCGGGTGCTGCCGGCGGCCGGTCCGCTGAGCGGCGCCCGGGTCGTCGTCGACTGCGCCAACGGCGCCACCAGCACGCTGGCGCCGGCGCTGTTCCAGGGATTGGGCTTCGTGGTGGACGCCATCGGCGTCGCTCCCGATGGCCGCAACATCAACCGCGGCTGCGGCTCGACGGCGATGGACGCGCTGCAGGCGCGCGTGCCCGCGGTCGGCGCCCGGCTCGGCGTCGCCTTCGACGGCGACGGCGATCGGGCGCTGTTCGTCGACCACACCGGCCGCCGCGTCGACGGCGACGTGGTGATGCTCATCTGCGCCGAGCAGTTGCGCCGTGACGGGCGGCTGACCGGCGATGCCGTCGTCGCCACCGTGATGAGCAACATCGGCCTCGAACTGGCGCTGAAGGACCGCGGCATGGCCATGGTGCGGTGCGCCGTCGGCGACAAGTACGTGATGGAAGAGATGCTGAAGCGCGGGCTGGCGCTCGGCGGCGAGCAGTCGGGTCACGTGATCTTCGCCGAGCACCTGTTCACCGGCGACGGCATGGCCACGGCGCTGCACGTGCTGCGGACGATGGCCGCCACCGGCCGCGAACTTGCCGATCTGGCCGCGGCGATGACCTGCTATCCCCAGGTACTGGTCAACGTGCGCGTGCGCGAACGGGTCGGCATCGAGACGGTGCCCGAAATCGTCAGGGCGATGCGCGAGATCGAGTCGCGGCTCGACGGCCACGGCCGGCTGCTGGTGCGCTACTCGGGCACCGAGCCGCTGCTGCGCATCATGCTCGAGGGCCGCGACCAGGCCGAGATCCAGGCCTGGGCCGACGAGATCGCCGCCGCCGTCCGCGCGCACCTGGGTTGAGCGATTGGCCCGGCGCGTTCCGAGCGGGTGATACGCTATCCGTTCCGGCCCGCGTGTTTGGCCGCTTGCGGCTTGCCTGGCCGCCAGCCGCCAGCCGCCAGCCGCTCGACATGATTCGCCTCTCCGTCAACGTCAACAAGGTCGCCACGCTGAGGAACTCACGCGGCGGCGACGTGCCGTCGCTCGTCGAGGCAGTCGGCGTCGTCCTCGCCGCCGGCGCCCGCGGCGTCACCGTCCATCCCCGCGCCGACCAGCGCCACATCACGCCCCGCGACGTGCGCGATCTGGCGGCGCAGCTGGCGCCGCGGCGCGGCTCGGTCGAGTTCAACATCGAGGGCGATCCGCGGGACGAACTGCTGGCCCTGGTCCACGAGGTACGACCGCACCAGTGCACGCTGGTTCCGGTGAAGGCCGGGGAGATCACCAGCCAGGCCGGCTGGCCGCCGGCCACGCCGCGCGCGGCGCTGGCCGGAGTCATCGCGGCGATGCAGCAGGACCGCATCCGCGTCAGCCTGTTCGTCGATCCGGACCTCGACGCGGTGACCTGGGCCCGAGACCTCGGTGCCGATCGCGTCGAGATCTACACCGAGCCGTACGCGCGCGCGTTCGAGCGCGGCACCGCGGCGGCGGCTGCCGGCTTCGCCGCCTGTGCCGCTGCCGCCGAACGTGCCCATGCGCTTGGCCTCGGCGTGAACGCCGGCCACGACCTCGACCTGACCAACCTGCCGCTGTTTCGGACGCTGCCGCATCTGGCCGAGGTGTCGATCGGCCACGCGCTGATGAGCCGGGCGCTCTTCGTCGGCCTGGACACCGCGGTACGGGAGTATCTGGCGGCGGTGGAGGTCGGCGGGTGAGGCGACGGACGGCCGTCGCGCTCCTGGCGACGCTGCTCGGTCTGCCGCGCGGCGCGGCCGCCGCCGCCGAGGCAGTGCAGCTGCGCGCCTCGGACGGCACGACCCTCGCGGCGACCTTGTACCCGTCGCCGCGCGGACCGGCGCCGGCCGTCGTCCTCGTCCACATGTTCACCCGTACCCGCGACGACTGGCGGCCGTTCGCCGAACGGCTGCAGGCGGCCGGGGCCACGTGCCTGGCCATCGACCTGCGCGGTCACGGCGGCTCGGGCGGGTCGGCGGCGCCCTCGGCGTCGATGGCGCTGGACGTGCAGGCCGCGATCGCCTGGCTGGGCGTCCGGTCCGACGTGTCGTCGGGAGCGATCGGCGTGGTCGGCGCGTCGTTCGGCGGCACGCCGGCGATCCTCGCCGCCGGGGAGTCTCAGGCGGTGCGGGCGGTGGCGCTGCTGTCGCCGTCGGCCGACTACCGGGGGGTGCGGCTCGACGGCGGCGTGCGCAAATACGGCGCGCGGCCGCTGCTCCTGGTGGCCAGCACGGAAGACCCCTACGCGCTGCGCACGGCGCGGGCGCTGACCGAAGACGAGGCGGCCGGCCGCGAATTGCGGCTCTCGACGGTGGCGGCACACGGCACCCACCTGCTCGACCGCGACCCGGAGCTGGCCGCGACGCTGGTGGACTGGCTGCGACGGTCGTTGTTATTCTGATCCACGCGGCTCACGCCGCCCCCCTCCCCATGCGCGCCGACTCCATCGCTTTCGCCCTCTCCGGGATCCTCTTCGGCGTCATCGTCGGCTGGATCCTCGGCAGCCAGCAGGCGGCCACCGCGCCGGCTGCCGCCGCAGCGGCCACGCCGGCGGCCGCGGCCGCTCCGGCCGAGGGCCGCGCCCCGGCGCCGCCGCTCGACGAAGCGCGCCTCAAGACGCTGATTGCCTCCGCCGGCAGCGAGCCCACCAACCCGGCGCCGCGCGTGCAGCTCGGCAACCTGTACTTCGACGCTGAGCGCTACACCGACGCGGTGCAGTGGTACGAGGACGCGCTGCGCCTGCAGCCCAAGGACGCCAACGTCTCGACCGATCTCGGCGTGGCCTACTACTACACCAACGAACCGGACAAGGCGATCGCCCAGTTCGAGCAGTCGCTGGCCATCGATCCGGCCCACACCAAGACGATGCTCAACATGGGCATCGTGAAGGCGTTCGGCAAGCAGGATCTCGCCGGGGCGAGCGCGGCCTGGCAGCAGGTGATCGCCACTGCGCCCAACAGCCAGGAGGCGCAGGCGGCGCGCAAGGCGCTGGAGGGCCTGCAGCAGGCGCATCCCGGCGGGGGACCGACGGGAGGCTGACGTGGCGTGGCGCCTCTTCCTGATCGCGGTGGTGGTGCTGCTGGCCATCCGTGCGCTCGGACGGCTGTTTGGAGGCGTGATGCAGGGCGCACGGGGGCCGCGTCCGTCGAGCGGCCGCCACGGGCCGGCCCCGGTCAAGATGACCCAGGACCCGGTGTGCGGCACCTTCGTGGTGCCCGGCAAGGCCCTCAGTCTGACCGCCGGCGGCGCCACTCACTGGTTCTGCTCCGAGCGCTGCCGCGCCGAATACGCCGGCCGGTCATGACCGCCACCGAGACCCAGGTCCGCGCCGACATCGTCGAGGTGGGGCGTCGGCTCTGGCAGCAGGGCTTCGTCGCGTCGAACGACGGCAACATCAGCGTCCGGCTCGGCGACGATCGGGTGATGACCACCCCAAAGAGCGTCTCGAAAGGGTTCATGACCCCCGAGATGATGGTGGTGACCGACCTGTCCGGGCGCAAGATCAGCGGCGAACGCGACGCCTCGTCCGAACTGAAGATGCACCTGGAGGTCTACCACCAGCGTCCCGATGTCGGCGCGGTGGTGCACGCCCACCCGGCCACGGCGACCGGCTTTGCGGTGGCCGGCGTGCCGCTCACCCGGGCGGTGCTGGCCGAGGTGATTACGACCTTGGGCGGCATCCCGATCGCCGAGTACGCGACGCCCTCGACGGCTGAACTGCCGGCGGCGATCCGCGACTACATCAAGTCGCACGACGGGCTGCTGCTGGCCAACCACGGCGCGCTGGCGGTCGCCGCCGATCTCTTCACTGCCTACCACCGGATGGAGACCATCGAGCACTTCGCCAAGATCAGCCTGGTGGCGCGGATGCTCGGCCGCGAGCACCTCATCTCGCGTGAGGAAGTGGCGCGCCTCCAGGGGCTACGCGGCATGTACGGCATCGCCTCGCCGGCGCCGATCTGCGCCGATGGCACCGCCGCCGCCGAGTGTCAGATCGTCGAGGCGCCGTCGTCGCCCCATCAGCGGCTCGTTGCCGACACGCCGGCGCTGCCGCCGACGGCCGCCGAACGGGTCGGCACGGCCGGCGAGATTCGGCTAACATACGGCGAACTGACGGCCCTCATCGACGAGGCCGTTCGCGGCGTACGGTAGGGGCCTACGGGCCCGGGGGCGGAGGCAACGAATGGGCGAAGCGCTCGGCATGGTCGAGACGAAGGGGTTGGTCGCGATGATCGAAGCGGCCGACGCCATGGTGAAGGCCGCCAAGGTCACGCTCGTCGGGTGGGAGAAGATTGGCGCTGGCTACGTCACCGCGGTCGTACGTGGCGACGTCGCGGCGGTCAAGGCCGCCACCGACGCCGGCGCGGCCGCCGCCCGCCGGGTCGGCGAGCTCGTCTCGGTGCACGTGATTCCCCGTCCGCACGCCAACCTCGAGGACGTGCTGCCGATCGGCAAGACCAACAGCAAGAGCTAGGGGCTCGTCCGGGCCGCCATGCTCCTCGCCAAGATCCTCGGCACCGTGGTGGCCACGCGGAAGGATCCGCGGCTGGTCAGCACCAAGCTGCTCATCGCCCGGGCCGTCGATCCGCACGGCAAAGTCGAGGGCAACCATCTCGTCGCCGTCGACACCGTGGACGCCGGGGTCGGCGAGACCGTGCTCATCGTCAGCGGCAGCTCGGCCCGTATGGCATCGGGCATGAAGGATTGCCCGGTGGACGCGGTCGTCGTCGGCATCGTCGACCACGTCGACGTGGCGACCTAACCCCATGCAGATCGGTCGCGTCATCGGCGACGTGGTGGCCACCCGCAAGGACCCGACGTTCGCGGGCATCCCGCTGCTGCTCGTGCAGCCCCTCGCCGCCGACGGCCAGCCGGTGGGCCGGCCGCTGGTGGCGGTAGATAGCGTCGGCGCCGGCGTTGGCGAAGACGTGTTCTTCGTGCGCGGCAAGGAAGCGTCGTTCCCGTTCCACCCCGCCGAGCCGGCCGCCGATGCCGGCATCGTCGGGATCCTGGATTACTGGACCCTCGGGGAACGATGATTCTCGGCCGGGTGGTGGGACAGGCGGTCAGCACCCGCAAGCGACCGCAGTTCGAGGGCGCCAAGCTGCTGCTCGTGCAGCCGGAGGCGCCCGACGGCACGGCGGTCGGAGCGACGCTGCTGGCCATCGACGCGGTCGGCGCCGGCGTGAGCGAGCGCGTGCTGGTGGTGATCGAAGGCCGCGCCGCCGGCGAGGCGCTCGGCCGCAAGCTCGCGCCGGTGGATGCGGCGATCATCGGCATCGTCGACGACGTCGACTGCACGGAGTAACGCGGCATGGACGAACAGCAGCTGCGGGCGCTGGTCAGGGAGGCGATCGCGCGCCACCTCGGCCCGCAGGCCGCCGCGCCGCTCGTGCCTTCCGTTCCGGCTCCGGCGTCCGCGGCCCCGGCGGCGGGCGCCGCGCCGATCGCCCTCGCCCGTTTCCACGTCGCCCGGGCCCCGGGCGAGGTGGAATGCGTCATCGAGCCCGCGGTGACCTGCAACCACTGCGGTCACTGCCTCTGTTACGGTCCCTGAGCGCAACGCGCATTGCCCACATGACGCCATCGATTCTGGTCACCCGTCGACTCCCCTCGTCCGTGCTGGCCCGGCTCGAGTCGTCCTGCCAGTTGGATCTGCACACCGGGCCCAATGCGATTCCGCGCGCCGAGCTGCTCGCCCGCGTCGCCGGCAAGGATGCGCTGATCTGTCTCCTCACCGACACGATCGACGCCGAGGTGCTTGACGCGGCTGGCCCGTCGCTGAAGGTCGTCGCCAACGTCGCGGTGGGTTTCAACAACATCGACGTCGCGGCCTGCCGGGCCAGAAACATCGTGGCCACCAACACCCCGGACGTCCTGACCAACGCCTGTGCGGATTTCACCTGGGCGCTGATCCTGGCCGTGACGCGGCGTCTCGGCGAGGGCGAGCGCGAGTTGCGCGCCGGCCGGTGGAAAGGGTGGGCGCTCGATCACCTGCTCGGCATGGAGCTGCGCGGCAAGCAGATCGGTCTCGTCGGCATGGGCCGGATCGCCCGCGCGGTGGCGGCCAAAGCCGCGGCCTTCGGCATGACCGTGGCGTTCACCGACCAGTTCGTGTCAGAGGTCGAGGGCGCGACCGCGATGCCGCTCGACCGCCTGCTGGCGACCTCGGACGTCGTGTCGCTGCACGTCAACCTCACGGCGCAGACGACGCACCTCATCGACCAGAAGTCGCTCGCGAAGATGCGCCGCACCGCCTACCTGATCAACACCGCGCGTGGCCCGGTCGTCGACGAAGCGGCGCTCGCGTGGGCGCTGCGCGAACGGCTGATTGCCGGCGCCGCCCTCGACGTCTACGAGAAGGAGCCGGTCGTGCACCCCGACCTGCTCGACCTCGAGAACGTGCTGCTGATTCCCCATCTGGCCAGCGCCACCACCGAGACGCGCACGGCGATGGCCGATCTGGCGGCGTCGAACGTGCTCGCCGTGCTGGGCGGACAGGCCGCGGTCACGCCGGTGTCATGACCGCCGCGCCGGCGGTCAGCGCCCGTCCCCGTGCCCGGCGGCCCGCCCGTCGCGGCCACCCGGATCCGGCGGTGGTCGAGCGGGTGCTGCGCACGCTGGCCCGAGCCATCGATGGCCTGGACCTGCCGGCGATCGAGAAGATCTCCGAGTCGCAGCAGGACGATCCGTTCCAGATCCTGATCGCGACGCTGCTGTCGGCGCGCACTCAGGATGCGACGACGCTGGCGGCGTCGCGGCGGCTCTTCGCGCGTGCCCGTACCGCGCGCACGATCGCCGCCCTGCCGCTGAAGGCGATCGAGCGGCTGATCTATCCGGTGAGCTTCTACCGCAACAAGGCCCGTCACGTGCAGGCCGCCAGTCAGCGACTGATCGCTGCCTACGGCGGCCGCGTGCCGTCGTCACTCGAGGAGATGGTCACGCTGCCGGGCGTCGGCCGGAAGACCGCCTCCCTGGTGATGATCCTCGCCTTCCAGAGCCGTCAGCACATCTGTGTCGATACCCACGTCCACCGCATCTCGAACCGTCTCGGCTGGGTGCGCACCGCGACCCCCGCGGAGACCGAGCAGGCGCTCTACGCCGCCACCGACGCGCGGTGGTGGCCCTCTCTCAACCTCTACCTCGTGACGTGGGGTCAAAATACCTGCCGGCCGGTGTACCCTCGGTGTGGAGACTGTGCCATCGCGGCCGACTGCCCTCGCCTCGGCGTCACGAGGGTCGGCCACTCGAGAAAAGGAGAGATTCTGATGTTCACTCGCGCCCCCAGGCTCGCGCTGAGCCTCGCCCTGGTCGCCCTGCTGTCCGCCCCGGTGTGGGCGCAGGCCCCCGCGCCCGCCGCCCCAGCCGGCCCGGTCGTGGTCGTCGAGACGTCCAGAGGCGTGTTCGAGTTCGAGACGTTCCCGGCGGAAGCGCCGAAGACCGTAGCGCGGATCCTCGAACTGGTGAAGACGCGGTTCTACAACGGCATGCGCATCCACCGCGTCGTGCCCGGCTTCGTCATCCAGATGGGCGACCCCCAGACGCGCGACATGACCAAGAAGGATCGCTGGGGCACCGGCGGCAGCGGCAAGCCAATCGGCGCCGCCGAGATCTCGAAGAACCGCCTGCACGTGAAAGGCGCGGTCGCGATGGCGCACGCCGGCGACGCGGCCAAGGCCGACAGTCAGTTCTACGTGACGCTGGCGGCGACGCCGCGGCTGAACGGGCAGTACACCGTGTTCGGCCGGGTCATCAGCGGCATGGACATCGTCGAGAAGACGGTGGCCGAAGACCGCATCGTCCGCATGACCGTCAAGTAGGCGGCCGTTCGAGCCACGGGAAGCGGGCGACGAGATCCGGAGGCAGGGGCTCGGGCACGGGGTGGCCGAGCTGCCGGCGCAGCTGCACGGCGTTGGCGACGCCCTGCGCCGAGAAGTGGTTGTTGAAGAAGAGATAGGCCTTCTTCAGCGCCGCACCGGCGGTGGTCGCCGCCGCCGCGAACGGCTGCAGTTCGCGGTCCGTGTAGAGGTAGTTGTAGCGATCCTCGGCGGCCGCATGACGCCACCACTCAGCGGCGTTACGGCCGTGGAACCGCATGTAGGCGAGGCCGTCCGGCGCCATGTCCGCGGGCCGCGCCGCGGGGCCTGCGCTCCATCGCTGGCGGATCGAGAACTCGAACTTCGGCTCGTCGATGAGCACCCAGGCGGCGCCGTAGGCGGCCAGCAGCCCGGCGGTGTCGCGTTCCTGGTCGCTCCAGGTCCGATGGCGCAGTTCCACCGCCAGCGCGTAGTCGCCGAACGTGCGCAGCAGCCAGCCGAGGTAGTCGATCGCCTCCGGCGTGGCGGTGAAGCTGGGCGGGAACTGCACGAGCAGCGGCCCGAGCTTGCCGGCGGCGGCCAGCGGCTCGATGCCGGCTCTGAACTCGTCGACGTCGGCCTGACGAACCGCACCGGTCTCGTCGAGCCAGTGGCCGTCGGCGTCCGGGGCCGCCACCGCCGCGGCCTCCCGGAACATCAGCGGGTGGGTGAACTTCTGATAGAGCTTCACCGCGAACTCGAAGCCGGGCGGCGTCCGCTCGGCCCAGCGCGCAGTGACCGCCGCCCGCGGCTGGCCGTAGAACGTGGCGTTGACCTCCACCACGTCGAACCAGCGGGCGTAGAACTCCAGTTCGTCGAAGCCGCGGGCTCGGGCGCCCTTGGGGGGATAGAACACGCCGGACCACGTGCCGCGGCCGCCGGGATAGCTCCACCCCGAGGTGCCGACGCTGATGCGCATCGCAGGACCCGGCCGGGACGTCAGCCCCGAGCCCCGGATCCCGAGCCGCGGCTCTTGCCGGCGTAGGCCGTCTTGTCGAAGCCGAAGGTCACCTGCGACCCGCGGACCAGGATCGGCCGTTTGATGAGGTTGGGCTGCGCCATCATCAGGTCGATCGCCTCCTTCTTGTTGTTCGGCAGCGGCCGGGTCTTGAACACCGGGCTGCGCGTGCTCACGAAGCGCAGGAAATCGCCGGCGTCGATGTGCTGTTCCAGGAACGCCCGCGTCGGCGGCGCCTTGTTGATGTCCCGTTCCTCGACGTCGACGCCGAGCTCAGCCAGAAAACTTCTGGCGTTCTTGCAGGTCGTTCACGTCGGTTTGGTGTAGAAGACGCTGCTCATCTGGAAGACCTCGCTCCGCGTACAATAATCGATTGCGGCTGCTCCGGCGGCCCCGACACCGCATGTTGACCGTCAACGAGATCTTCCATTCGATCCAGGGCGAGTCGAGCTACGCCGGCCAGCCGTGCGTGTTCGTGCGGCTGACCGCCTGCGACCTGCGCTGCGTCTGGTGCGACAGCCCCTACGCGTTCCACGAGGGCGTCAAGCGCTCGATCGACGACGTCGTCGCCGCGGTCCGCGCCTTCGGCTGCCCGCTGGTCGAGGTGACCGGCGGCGAGCCGCTGCTGCAGAAGGACGTCTATCCGCTGATGGCCAGGCTCCACGAGGCCGGGCTGCGCGTGCTGGTGGAAACCGGCGGCCACCGCAGCATCGCCGACCTGCCGGCCTTCGTCACCGCCGTGATGGACGTGAAGTGTCCGGGCAGCGGCGAAGCAGCGAAGCACGACGCCGGCAACTTCGCCCGATTGCGGCCGCACGACGAGGTGAAGTTCGTCATCCGCGACCGCGACGACTACGACTACGCGCGCGCCGTCGTCGCCCGCGAGGCGCTGCCGGGTCGCGTCGCGGCGATCCACTTCTCCCCGGTGCACGGGGTACTCGACCCGAAGACGCTGTCGGAGTGGGTGCTGGCCGATCACCTGGCGGTGCGGGTGCAGCTCCAGGTGCACAAGTACATCTGGGGCGCCGACGTCCGCGGCGTCTAGCCTGCCCGAGCCCCGGCTCGTCAGTCGCTGGTCCGGTCGCGGCCCGCGGCCTTGGCCCGGAACAGCGCCGCGTCGGCACGCCGCACCAGTGCCTCGAAGGCCTCGCCGGCGCGCACCGCGGCTACGCCCACTGAGACCGTGCACGGAGGCAGATCGTCCGACGGCGCCGCCACCAGGTGGCGAAGCCGCTCGGCGACGTCGTGCGCGGCGCGGCCGTCGATGTCGGCGACCAGCGCCGAGAACTCCTCGCCGCCGAAGCGCGACAGCAGATCGCCGGGCCGCAGTCCGGTGGCCAGCGCCGTGCCGATGCGGCGCAGCACGGCGTCGCCGACGGCGTGGCCACACGCGTCGTTCAGCGCCTTGAAGTGATCGACGTCGACCATGAGCAGGGCGCCGGCGCGGCCCTCCCGCTGCAGCCGCTCGGCCTGCAGCGGGAACATCGTGTCGAACCAGCGCCGGTTGTGCAGCGCGGTCAGGCTGTCGATCATCGACAGCCGCTCGTAGTGACGCCGGGCGCCGCTCGATTCGGCCAGCACCGTCTGATCGTGGCGCACGCGGCCGGCCAGCACCCGCAGCAGGTTGCGGGCGAAGGTTGCGCTGGAGTCGATGAGCGCCCACACGTGGTCCTGCGACAGCTCGAGGACCGTGGTCACCGCCGCCGCCACGACATCGGCCGACACCGCCTTGCCGTCGATGACCGACAGCTCGCCGACGCACTCACCGGGCGCGAGACGTACGAGCGGCGCCTCGACGCCGGGCAGCAGCACATCGACGCCGCCGTCGACGACGATGAAGAGCGAGGCGTTGGTGGTGCCGGCGGTGAGCAGACGGTCCCCGGCAGAGAGGTGGCGCACCACGCCCCGCTCGACGACCTCGCCGCGCACCCGCGGCGGCAGGCGCGCGAACAGCGGCGTCGTCGCCAGGCGCTCGGCGAGTGGCGGCCGCGACGGCGGGGACGGGACGGACACGGGGAGTCCGGTGATCATATGGCAGCGCGCAAAAGTGTCATCGGCCGCCGCGCCGCCGGCGTGAATCCGACGCTGGTGGCACGTTCCTGCACTGTTTTTCCCCTGGCGCTGAACTTGCTGACCCACAGCCGATGCTCCCCAGGTGCCACCCGTTGCTCCGTGTGCTGTTCGCGCTGGCGGTGGCCGGGACGGCGACCGTGGCCGACGCCGCGCCGCTGGCGCTGGCCTGGACCGACAACTCCGGCGACGAGGAGGGTTTCGTCGTCGAGCGCCGGGCGCCGGGCTCGCCGGCCTTCCAGCAGGTGGCGCTTCTCGGTCCGGGTGCGGCCGGTTTCCTCGACGCCGGCGTGGCTCCCGGCCAGACCTACTGCTACCGCGTGCGCGCGTTCAACGCCGCCGGCGCGTCGCTCTATACGAACGAGGCCTGCGGCACGGCCGCCGGCGCGCCCACCCTGCCGCTGTCGGTCACGCTGAATCAGACGACCTTCACCAGAGCCGACACGATGGTCGCCACCGTGCAGGCCGTGGCCGGCGTCGTCGCCCAGCCCATCGACGCCTACGTGGTGGTGCAGACCGGTGGCGGTCTGCTGTCGCTGCAGCTCGATGGGCGCCTGGTGCCCGGTCTCGTGCCCATCGCCCGCAACATCGTGCTGCCGACGGTGGCAGCGCCGTTCGCGTTCCCGCTGGCCGGCGCGCCGCCGGGCTCCTACACCTGGCTGGCCGGCGTCACCACGCCCGGCACGCTGGCGCTGGTCGCGCCGATCGCCAGCACGCCCTTCACCATCACGCCATGAGCGCCGCCGTGCGATCCCGAACCCTCGCCTCGTTCGTGTGTCTCGTCGCCGCCACGCTGGTGCTGGCGACGACCCACAGCACCAGCGTCTCGGGCCAGACCACCGCCTACGGCCTGACCATTCCGTCGGCCCATCCGCGCCTGTGGTGGAACGCCGAACGGCTCGCCCGCGCGCAGGCCTGGCAGGCCACGCACGGCTTCACGCCGTCGGCGGGCAATCCGCTCGGACAGGCGTATCGCTGCGTCGTGACCGGCGAGGCCGGCTACTGCCAGGCCGCGGTGTCCTACGCGATGAATCAGCTGTGCTCGAACGCGGCGTGCAACTCGCCCGACCCGAACGTCGGCGTCGCCGCCGACGACGCGCGCTGGGAGGGCGAGAACGTCATCCTGGTGTTCGACTGGTGCTACGCCTGGTTCACGCCGGCCCAGCGGGCCACGCTCATCGGCCGATGGAACACCTACTTCCACAACATCCGCCAGCACACGTGGGGCGGCCCCACCCAGTACCAGAGCAACTACAACTGGGGCTACATGCGCAACGAGATCGAATGGGGCATCGCCACCTGGGGCGAGAACGCGCAGGCCGACCTCAACCTGCAGCACGGACTCCAGACGCGCTGGCAGCAGAACGCCATCGGCCATTTCCTGGGCGCCGGCCGCGGCGGCGTGATGCAGGAAGGCAGCGCCTACGGATCGGCACTCGGCGAGTACTCCGTGGTGCCGTTCGGCTCGGCCGCGCTGCTCGGCCGCGACGTCTACCGTGAGACCAACTTCTTCCGTGAAGCGGTGCTCTACCTGGTCTACGCGCTGTTACCGGATCGCACCTACAACAAGAACGACGGCGGCCTCTACCGCGAGATCTTCCCGTTCGCCGACGACGAGCGCTTCTTCGACGGCGGCATGCCCGCGCGCCAGAACTACGGCAGCTTCATGCAGGCGATGGCCGACTACTGGCGCGACGTGCCGATCGGCGCGCATGCCCGCCAGTGGCTCGACACCGTTCAGCCGGTGCGCCCGCCGCACCTCGCGGCCGTCGATCGCGGCGGCGCGCCGGCCAGCTTCTCGTCGCTCCCGCTCGACTACTACGCCTCGGGCCCGCGCTGGGTGTTCACGCGCAACCAGTGGGGACCGCAGGCCACCTCGATCCTCTGGCAGCTGGGCGTGACCGAGGACGAGGGCCATCAACACAACGACGCCGGTACCTGGCAGGTGTGGCGCCATGGCCGCTGGCTGTCGCGCGAGACCACCGGCTACGCCCAGGACATCATCGGCGTCGGCGGCAGTCAGGTGGACGTGAACAACGCCGCGGCTCACAACTCGCTGTTCGTCAACGGGCGCGGTCCGGCGGCCGGGTACCGCGTTGGCCAGACGCAGCTGCGGCGGCTCGAGAGCCGCCCGGCCTACAGCTTCGCCAGCGTCGACCTGACGCCGATCTACCGCGCCACCCACCCGGCTCTCGACAATCCCGCCGTCGTCCACGTCGAACGCGACTTCGTGTTCATCCGCCCGATCGAGACCCTCGTCATCTTCGACCGCGTCGAGAGCACGACCGCCGGTGCGGCGAAGATCTTCCTCGCGCACTTCGAGACCCCGCCCGCCGTGGACGTGCCGAACCGGGTGGTCACGGCGGTGAACGGCACCCAGGCGCTGCGCGTGCAGACGCTGGTGCCGGCGGCGCCGACGCTGCGGCCGATCGTCAACGAAGCCGGTGCGGTCGGGCAGTATCGCCTGGAGGTCGAGACCTCCGGCGCCGCGCTGTCGCACTTCCTGCACGTGCTGCAGGCCAAGGGCGCCGCGGACGCGGCAGTGAGCGCGTCGGTGGCCGATCAGGGCAGCGCCTATGCCCTGACCATCGTCCACCCGACCTACGGAACGGTCGCCCTGACGCTGCTCAAGGGCAGCCAGTCGGCGGGCGGATCGATCGCCATCGGTGGGAACACGACGGCGCTGACGAGCGGTGTCCAGTCGGTGACGGTCGGCGATGCCGGGGTCGTGTGGGGCGGCAGCGCGCCGGCCCCGACCCAGCCGCCGGCCGCGCCCACCAACCTGCGTATCACGCCGTAACCGGAGGCTTGTCAGCGGGACAGTCACCTCGCCTGGATCCCCGGCGCGGTGACAGTCCCTAGCGGCGGACGGTGCGGAAGCCGTAGCGGGCCACGACCCGGGCGTCGCCTTCCCACAGCGTCATCACGTACTCGCCGTCGGGCACGGCGTGAGGCGGCAGGGTGACCATAGCGGTCGCGCCATCGGCCGCCTCCGGGGCGGCATCGACACGCCACCGCCGAATCTCGTCAGGCGCCGTCATCGGCGCCATCTCTGCCGTGAGGTGTTCGACGTCACCGACCGCTCCTGTGAGCCGCAGGCCTACCTGGGCGGCCTGGCGCGGAATCTCCAATGTCGGCAGGCCGCCGCCAGCGGGACCGTTCGTCGTGACCGGGGCGAGCGTCACGGTCACGTCCGGGGCCGTGCCCACCAGGGGTGCGGCCGGAGGCGCGGAACAGGACGCCGTGACGACGGCAAGGCACGACAGCAGTACCCGCATCCCGCGATTGTAGCGGCGGCGCGTGCAGTCCCGGGCCGCGTCGCGCAGCAGTTGACCGACAATAGGAGGCCATGCCTCGCGCCGTCGTCCTGCTCAGTGGGGGTCTCGACTCGTACACCGCGGCGGCCCTCGCCCGCCGCGACGGCTTCGAACTGTTCGCCCTCACGGTACGCTACGGCCAGCGCCACGCCGAGGAGATCGTCGCCTCGCGGCGAGTGGCCGCGCACCTCGGCGTCAGCCAGCACCTCGAACTCGACGTCGACCTGTCGCGGATGGGCGGTTCGGCGCTCACCGCCGACATCGACGTGCCCAAGGACCAGCCGATCGAGGCTGGAACCATCCCGGTCACCTACGTGCCGGCGCGCAACACCGTGTTCCTGTCGCTGGCTCTGGGCTGGGCCGAAGTGCTGGGCGCCTACGACCTGGTCATCGGCGTGAACGCGCTCGACTACTCCGGCTATCCCGACTGCCGGCCCGAATTCATCCAGGCGTTCGAGGCGCTGGCCCGGCTGGCCACCAAGGCCGGCGTCGAGGGGCAGGCCTTTCGCGTGCACGCCCCGCTGCTGCACCTGTCGAAGGCCGACATCGTGCGCCTGGGCGACGCGCTCGGCCTCGACTACGGCCTGACGCACAGCTGCTACGACCCGGACGCGCGTGGCCGGGCGTGCGGCCGCTGCGACAGCTGCCGGCTCCGCGAGGCCGGGTTCCGCGACGCGGGTTTGCTCGATCCGCTGGCCTCGCCCCACGCGATCTCCTGAGTCGCGCACACGGCCCATGACCGACCGTCTCTACTACACCGACGCTTACCGGCAGACGTTCGCCGCCGACGTCACCGCCTGCGTCGCCGCCGGTGATCGCTTCGAGGTCACGCTGTCGGCGACGGCGCTCTATCCCACGTCGGGCGGGCAGCCGCACGACCTTGGCCGACTCGGCGGCCGTCACGTCGTCGACGTCGTCGATCACGACGACGGTCGCCTGGTGCACGTCGTCGACGGCCCGCTCGACGTCGGCCAGCACGTCGACGGCGCTGTCGACTGGCCGCGGCGGTTCGACCACATGCAGCAGCACACCGGCCAGCACGTGCTGTCGGCGGCGTTCGACCGGGCATGCCAGGCCCGCACCGAGAGCTTCCATCTGGGCACGGCGACCGCGACCATCGACCTGCACCGTCAGGTGACGCCAGCCGAAATCACCGCCGCCGAAGCCGCGGCCAACCGCGTGGTCTGGGAGGACCGCGAGGTGCGCGTGCGGTTCGTGTCGGCGGAGGAAGCGGCGGCGCTGCCACTGCGCAAGGAATCGGCGCGCGCCGGCACGCTGCGTCTCGTCGAGGTCGTCGACTTCGATCTGTCGGCCTGCGGCGGCACGCACGTCGCCCGCACCGGCGGCATCGGCCTCATTGCGGTCACCGGCTGGGAGAAGTTCAAAGCCGGCACCCGGGTCGAGTTCGTGTGCGGCGGCCGCGCTCTGACGCGGCTGGGCGACTGGCGCGACGCCCTGGCCGCGACCAACCGGCTGCTGTCGGTGTCGCCGGCCGAACTGGCGCCCGCCATCGAACGGCTGCAGGCGGAGAACAAAGGACTGGCGCGTACCGCCCGCGGCTTCCAGGAGCAGCTGGCCACCCACGTGGCGGCCGAACTGGTCGGCGCCGGTGAGCGCGTCGGCGACCGGGTGATTGTCGCCCGCGCGATGGACGGCTGGGACGCGGCCGGGTTGAAGGCGATCGCGACAGGTGTCGCTGCCCATCCAGGCGCGGCCGCCGCCATCTTCTCAGCGTCGACACCGATGCTGGTCGTGATCGCACGCGCACCAGACGTCGCCATCGATGCCGCCGCCGTGCTGAAGGCGCTCATCGCCAGCTTTGCCGGAAAAGGCGGCGGAAAGCCGGACCTGGCGCAGGGCGGTGGTCTCGTCGGCGCAACGGACGACATCGTTGCTGCGGCGACGAGTCTGATGCGTTCCTAGCCGCTAGCCGCTAGCCCCTAGCCGCTGTTCGAGGATCACCTCGGCGCCATACGCAGGGCGCCGTCGAGCCGGATCACCTCGCCGTTCAACATCTCGTTCTCGATGATGTGCCGGGCCAGCGCTCCGTACTCCGCCGGGCGGCCCAGCCGCGAGGGAAACGGCACCTGCTGGCCGAGCGACACCCGCGCCGCTTCGGGCAACGCCGCCAGGAGCGGCGTGTCGAAGATGCCCGGGGCGATGGTCATGACCCGGATGCCGATCGGCGCGAACTCGCGTGCCACCGGCAGCGTCAGGGCGACGATCCCGCCTTTCGACGCGGCGTAGGCCGGCTGGCCGATCTGGCCGTCGAAGGCGGCAATCGACGCGGTGTTCACGATGACGCCGCGTTCGCCGCTGGCTTCGGGCGTGTTCCTGGCGATCGCCGCCGCCGCCAGGCGGATCACGTTGAACGTGCCGGCCAGGTTGACGCGGATCGTCTTCTCGAACAGATCGAGGGCGTGCGGGCCGTTCTTGCCGAGCACCTTCGCCGCCGGTGCGATGCCCGCCGCGTTGACCACGCCGTGCAGCCCGCCGAGGCTGGTGACGGCCTCGTCGACCGCGGCCTGCACCTCGGCCTCACTGGTGACGTCGGCCTTCACGAAGAAGGCGCGATTGCCAAGCGCCGTCGCGGTCGCGTGCCCGACCTCGACATTCACGTCGAGCAGCAGCACGGTGCCGCCGGCGCCCAGAATGGCTTCCGCCGCCGCGCGGCCCAGTCCCGACGCGCCGCCGGTGGTGATGAACGTCTTGCCTTCGATCCGCATCGAGTCTCCCGTTCTGAGCTGTGGGCGTCTTCCACGGCGGGACAGCGTGACACGGTGACTCCGCCACGCTCGTGACAAGAGCACTCGGCGAGCCCTAATCCCTAATCCCTAGTCCCTAGTCCCTAGTCCCCGAATAGTACAATCGAGAGATGCTCGTGCACGATCGGCTCTACATCGACGGCGACTGGCGGCCGTCGGCCGGCGGCGACGCCATCGACGTGGTGTCGTCGGCCACCGAGCAGGTGATCGGCCGCGTGCCGCGCGGCACGGCCAGCGACGTCGCCGCCGCGGCTGCTGCTGCCCGCCGCGCCTTCGCGGGCGAGTGGGGCGCGACCACGGTCGAAGAGCGGGCGGCGTGGCTCGAGCGGCTCGGCGCCGCGATGAAGTCCCGCGTACCGGCCATCGCCGAGGCGATCGCGCACGAAGTGGGCACCGCGCTCGGCTACGCCACCAAGGTGCAGGCGGAGTTCCCGGTGGCGATGATCGGCGCCAACGCGAGGTTCGTCCGCCAGGCCCGCCTGGAAGAGGAACTCGGCAACTCGCTGGTCGTGAAGGAGCCGATCGGCGTCGTCGGCGCGATCACGCCCTGGAACTATCCGCTCCATCAGGTGGTGTGCAAGATCGCCCCGGCGCTGGCCGCCGGCTGCACGGTGGTGCTGAAGCCGGCCGAACTGGCGCCGCTCAGTGCCTTCCAACTCGCCGACGCTGCCCGCGAGATCGGCCTGCCGGCCGGCGTGTTCAACCTGGTGTCGGGGCCGGGCCGCGTCGTCGGCGAGGCGATTGCGGCGCACCCCGAGATCGACATGGTCAGCTTTACCGGGTCGCAGGCCGCCGGCAGCCGCGTCGCCGCCGTGGCCGGCGCCGGCATCCGCAAGGTGTGCCTGGAACTGGGCGGCAAGTCGGCGTTCGTGGTGCTCGACGACGCGCCGTTCGACAAGGCGATCGCCGCCGGCGTCAACCACTGCATGCAGAACTCCGGACAGACCTGCTCGGCGTGGACGCGCATGCTGGTGCCGCGGGCGCGTCAGGGCGAGGCGGTCGAGCTCGCGGTGGCGCAGCTCGGCAAGCTGACGCTCGGCGATCCCTTCGCCGCGACGACCCGCCTGGGGCCGCTGGTGTCGGCGGCGCAGCGCGAGTCGGTGCTCGGCTACATCGCGAAGGGCCAGGCCGAAGGCGCCCGGCTCGTCGCCGGCGGCGGCCGTCCTGCGTCGCTGGCGACCGGGTTCTACGTCGAGCCGACGATCTTCGCCGACGTCGACAACCGGATGACGATCGCGCAGGAGGAGATCTTCGGGCCGGTGCTGTCGATCATCGCCTACGACACCGAGGACGACGCGGTGCGCATCGCCAACGACTCGCCCTACGGCCTGTCGGGCGGGGTCTGGGCCGGCACGTCCGAGCGGGCGATGGCCGTCGCACGACGGCTGCGCACCGGCCAGGTCGACGTCAACGGCGGCCGCTTCAATCCGCTGGCGCCGTTTGGCGGCTACAAGAAGTCGGGGCTGGGCCGCGAGATCGGCCCGCTGGCCCTCGACGAGTTCTTCACGCTCAAGGCCATTCAGCGCTAGCCTGGGCTGTTGATGTTCGCCGTCCTCGCCGGACTCGCCGCCGGGTTCTTCCACGTGCTGGCCGGGCCAGACCATCTGGCCGCGGTGGCGCCGCTGGCGGTGGGATCGGTTCGTGCGCCGTGGCGATCGGGGTTCACCTGGGGCGTCGGCCATACTGCCGGCGTCGTCGTGGTGGGGCTGCTGCTGCTGGCGTTCCGCGAAGTGCTGCCGGTGGCCGCACTGTCGGCGTGGAGCGAGCGGCTGGTCGGCCTGGCGATGCTCGGTCTCGGTGCGTGGGGCGTGTGGCGGGCGCGCCATCCGTCGAGGCACGGCCATCCAGGCGGCGGCGCGTCGTTCGGCTTGGGCGCGCTGCACGGCCTGGCCGGCAGCTCTCACCTGTTCGGCGTGCTGCCCACGCTGGCCTTCGCCTCGCGGGCCGACGCCGGGATGTACCTGGCGGGCTTCGGCACCGGCGCCGTCGCCGCGATGACCGCGTTCGCCGCCGTCATCGGCGCCGTGGCGCTCGTATCGGGCCACTCATCGGGGACGGTGCGCCGCACGCTGCTCTACACCTCGTCGATGGCGGCCGTGATCGTCGGCGGCGCGTGGCTGCTGACATGAGCCGCCTCGCCGGCCTCCTGCCCGGCGTACTGGCCTCGGCGGCGGTGATGTTCGCCGGGTTCGAGCTGGCCGAGTGGCTCGGCCGCGCCCTGCTGGCGTCGCGCGGGCTCACCGGGTCGAGTCCGATCTCGGGAGTGCCGGTGGCCATCGTCCTCGGACTGCTGCTGCGCAACAGCCTGACGCTGCCGGCGTCGCTCGCACCCGGGCTCAAGTTCAGCACGACGACGATCCTGCGGCTCGGCATCGTGCTCGTCGGCATCAAGCTGAGCGTGATCGAGATGGCCCGGCTCGGGCTGGCCGGAGTGCCGGTGGTCGTCGCCGCGATCGTCACCGGCCTGGTGTTCGTCACCTGGTTCAACCGGCGACTCGGCCTGCCGCCGCGCCTGGGCACGCTCATCGCCGCCGGCACCAGCATCTGCGGCGTCACCGCGATCGTCTCGACCGCGCCGGCCATCGACGCCGACGAGCGCGAGGTCGCCTACGCGGTGGCCAACGTCGTCGCCTTCGGCCTGTTCGGCATGCTGGTCTATCCGTACCTGGCGCACGCGCTGCTGCCGGGGTCGGCGGCGATTGGCCTGTTTCTCGGCACCGCGATCCACGACACCTCGCAGGTGGTCGGCGCGGCGCTGACCTATCGGCAGATCTACGCCGACGACGCCGTGCTGCGCGTGGCCACCGTCACCAAGCTGACCCGCAACCTGTTCCTGGCGGTGGTCATCCCGGTGCTCACCTGGATGCATGCGCGCCAGGCGCAGGCCGGCGCCGCCGGCCAGCCGCGGCGGGCGATGTCGTGGCGGGCGCTGGTGCCCACCTTCGTGCTCGGGTTCGTGGCGATGGCGCTCGTGCGCTCGATCGGCGATGCCATGCTCGACTCGGGTGGTCTCGCGCTGGGGGTCTGGGATCGCCAGGGCTGGTCGAACCTGTCGTCGCTGCTCGGCGACACCATCGGCGCCCGCTGGCTGCTCGGCACGGCGATGGCCGCGGTCGGCCTCAACACCAACTTCGCGGTGTTCAAGGGCGTGGGCCTCAAGCCCTTTGCCGTCGGCCTGGCCGGCGCGCTGGCCGTCGGCGCCGTCGGCTTCGTGATGGCGACGCTGCTCGGCGGCCTCGTCACCCTCTAGCTGGTGCCTGGGGACAGTCCCCTTTCAAGCCCATTTCAAGCCCGGGCCCGGCTTCTGCCCGCACAGGGATCGAGAACCGACCAGCAGTCTGGCCCGATCCTGAAAGGGGACAGTCCCCAAATTCACCGGGGCAGGGCGACCATCGTCAGCAGCATCTCGTCGACTCGGGCGTCGATCTCCGACGCCCGCACCTCGAAGCCGTTGACGAGGAAGGCGAACGCCAGCGGCTCTCCGGCCGCGGTCTCGACAAATCCCGCCAGCGACCGCACGTTCGACATCGAGCCGGTCTTGGCGCGGACGCGGCCCTCGGCCGGCGTGCCCTTCAGGCGGTCGGCCAGCGATCCGCTCCGCCCGGCCTCCGGCATCGTCGCGGCGAGCGTGTCGCGCAGATGCGGACGCTCCCAGGCGGCGGTCAGCGTCGCCACCAGCGCGTCGGCGGACAGGTAGTCGTTGCGTGACAGGCCGGAGCCGTCGCGGGTCGTGTAGCCGCCAGCATCGACGCCCAGATCCGCCAGCGTCTGCTGCAGTACGGGAATCGCCTCCGCGGCGGTGGCCGGCGAGGTGGCGTCGAGCGCCATCAACATCGCCTCGGCGTATTCGTTGCGGCTCCACTTCATCGTGACGTCGGCGATCTCCGACAGCGGCGGCGACAGATCGACGAGCAGCGTGGTGCCGGACGCCGGCCGCGGACGGTCGCTCAGGTCGTCGATGTCGGCGGCGGCGCCGTCGACGACGATACCGTGGCGTTGCAGCGTCGCCCGCAGTTCGGCGGTGAAGTAGAGCGTGGGGTTGGCCACCGCGGTCACCGCCGACACCGGCGCGCCCTGGAGCGGCGCGTTGCCGTCGACGTGGAGGAAGCGGGTGCCGGGCTCGCGCGCCAGGGTCAGCCGCGGCGTCGTCCCTTCGGCGCCGGTCACCGCGCGGTGATCGACCAGCAACCCGTGGTTGGCGGGGGAGAGATACAGCACCGCCGGCGCGCCGGGGGTGGAGCCGGGGCCGATGGTGACCGTGACCTCGCCCTCGTGATACTGCAGCGCGGCATAGGCCGCCCCGTAGCCTTCCACGAGGTCGTCCCACGCCCAGCCGATGCCCCAGCCGGGCTGCTCGACGGCGCTGTCGTCGCCGACGATGTGGCCGGCGATGTGGACCACGCCCTTGGCCTTCAGCGCCCGCGCCCAGTCGTCGAAGACAGCCGCCCGGGCCGGATGCCGCGGGTTGATCGACGGGTCGCCGCCACCGACGACCAGCAGGTCGCCGCGCAGGGTGCCGTTGACGATCGGTCCCATCGCCACCAGCCGGGTCTCGAACCGGAACCCCCAGCCGAGCCGCTCGGCCGCTGCCACCGTGGTGAGCACCTTCATCGTCGACGCCGGCACCAGCCAGGTGGCGCCGTTGCGCGTGTAGAGGGTCTCGCCGCTCGCCAGCGACCGCACGACCAGCGCCGCCTGGGCGCGGGTGAAGCTGGCGCGGGCGAACACCGCGTCGAGCGAGGCCGCGAGTTCCTGGCCGCGTGACGGCGGTGGTGGCGCCGCAGGGGGCGTGACGACGGCCGCCGGCGCTGCCGGCGGGGGCAGCACGCCGCCGGGTCGTGATGCGCAGGCCGAGCCGAGCAGGGCTCCGAGCGCGAGCGCCCGAAGACCTGCGCGCCTCACTGCTTCTTCTCTGGCGGAGCGGCGGCCGCCGGCTCGGTCGTCGCCGGCGCGGGCGGAGGGGGCGGGGCGATCACCGCGTCGAGGGCCTTCAGGGCTTCATCGAAGGGCGAGGTCTCGATCGTCGCCACACCGGCCTCGTCGGCGCGGGTCGCGACCACCGTGCCGCCGGCGCGCGCGAAGCTGATCGCCTCGCGCGACTGCTCGTCGAATCGCGCCGCCACCGTCAGCGTCGCCGCGGCGCCGGCTGGGGCGGCGTTCGCGAAGCTCTGCGCCCGCAGCGTCGACACCTTGGTGAGCAGGTCGTCGGCGAGGGCGGCGTCGGCGTCGCGGGTGGCGAACGCGCCGTCGCCGGTCACCGCCACGGTCCACTTCTCGGCGGCGTTCTCGCCGCTGCCGGCCACCTTGGCCAACGTGACCGTCTGGGCGCCGCGCGTCAGCACCACTTCCTTGGCGGTGAAGCCGCGGAAGTCGAAGACCTCCTTACGGCGATACTCGTCGGCGCCCTTCTGCAGGTCGGTGGCCACGGTCTCGTCGATGGTGAAGACCATCGCCCGCGACAGATCGCGGGCGAACGTCTTGCCGGCCACGGTCGTGCCGAGGACGAGCGTGGCAGCGCTGCTGCCGGTCTTGACCACCACGGTTGCGACCGGCTTCTCGAAGCCGTACATGACCGGGTCCTTCACCTCTGGCGCGGCCACCGCCGCCATCATCGTCGTCGACAGCTTGGTCAGCAGGCCTTCGATCGCGCCGTAGTCGCCGCGGGCGTTGGCCGGTGCCGTGATCCGCCACGTCGAATCGGCGCGGGTCATGGTCGCGGTGCCGGCCGGCGTGGTGACCTCGAGGCCGTCGGCCTGGTCGCGCTCGAAACGCAGCACGCGCTTGTCGCGCAGGTCGAACGAACTGCGCGCCAGCGTGTTCTCGCTGAAGGTGCCGACCAGGAACACGCGGCTGCCGTCGTCCTTCACGGCGTACATGTCGCCGGCGGTCGGGGTCTGATCGCCGAGCCGCACCCGGCCGGTGACGCCGCCAGCGGCCTTGAAGGTCAGGTCGGCCTTCGGCTCGGCCAGGCCGAACTCGCCGAGGTTGGCCGCGGTCGGCTCGACCTCGCGGTTCTCCTCGAGGTTGGCGATGCCGTTCACCAGCGCCGAGACCTCGTTCTGGTCGACGTCGGTGGCGATCGGCTCGACCAACTTCCAGGTGCCGTCGGTCTTGCGCAACAGCGACGTCTCGCCCTTGGCGGTGACGCGCAGTTCCTCGATCGCGTCGGCCGCGACGGCGAAGACCTTGGCCTTGGCCTCGGTCTCGGGCCGCTCCGAGTCGACGAAGTAGATGTAGGCGCCGAGGCCGGCGGCGGCCACGACCAGCGCCAGGGTAGACCAGACGCCCCGCATACGGACTTACCTCCTACGCCACCACGAGTAGACACCGGCGCCGAAGATCAGCGCCGGGATGAGGAAGATCGAGAGCAGCGAGACGCGGTTCAGCTGATCGGCGGTCATCGTCAGCCGGCGATCTTCGGGGGCGCGCGGCCGGACCGCGATCAGCCCTTCCTGCTGCGCCAGCCAGTTCACGGCGTTCATGAACAGGTCGCGGTTGCCCTGGATGCCGAGACCGAAGTTGGCGGCGAAGTCGGAATCGCCGACGACGACGACGCGCGTCTCCGGCGCCGGCGGCGCGGTCTGGCCTTCGGCCGGAGCCGGCGGGGCGGGCGCCGCGGTGGCCGGCGCCGATACCGCCGCACCGAGGGCAATCGGCCCCGGGCGGTCGCCGGCTTCGGCGTCGAGTGTCACCTGCTGGCCGGCGATGAGCCCGCCGAGGTCCTTCTCGGCCCAGCTCTGCGCGCTGGTCTCGACGAAGGCCTGGGCGGTGTGCCCGTTGACGCCCTCGGCCGGCGCGGTCACCGACCGGGCCATCGGGAACGCCGTCATCAGGTTGAAGCGATCGGTGATCGGGTGACCGGGGTAGTTGGCGGCCACCGGCACCGAGGCGTCGCCGCCGAACATCTGGCCCATGCCCGAGGCGTCGACGACGACGTCGTCACCGAGCTGGATGCCCCATTCGTTGACCAGCGCCAGCAGGTTGGGCTGCGCCGGCGCGCCCGGCTTGTCGGCCGGGTCGAGCATCACCAGGAGCTTGCCGCCCTTGGCGAGGTAGGCCTTGAGGGCGTCGATCTCCGGCGCGAAGAAATCGGTGCGCGGTCCCGCGATGACCACGGCCGTGGCGCCGTCGGGCACCGCCGGGGTCTGCGCCAGCACCAGCTTCTCGCTGCCGTAGTTGTCGCTGGTCAGCGCCTGCGCCACCGCGTTGTAGCCGGTGCGTTCGCTGCTGGTCGGGTCCTTCTCGCCGTGGCCCGAGGTGAAGTAGACCTTGCGCTCCTGGCCGGTGGTCGCCTTGATGAGGGCGTTGGCGATGTCCTGTTCTTCCAGCGCCGCGATGCGTTCGACCCGGCCCTTGTACTCGAGCACCATCGTCCCGGCGGTCTGCACGTTGGCCGCCTTGGCGCGGGCCGGCTGGCGGTCGATGTCGACGTACTCCACCGCCAGGCGCTTGCTCTGGTAGGTGTACTCCTCGAGCCGATCGCGGAAGCGATCGAACTGCGCCGCCTGGTCGAATACGGTGATCCGGGCGTCGGAATCGAGCCCCTGCAGCACCTTCAGCGTCTGCTCCGACAGGCTGAACACCTGGTTGGCGGTCAGATCCCAGCGTTTGTTCTGGCGCACGCCGAGGTAGTTGAGGCCGGCCAGCAGCGCCAGCACCGCGATGATGCTCACCACCGACAGCGCGCCGAGCTTGGCCTGCCGGGCGTTGTGGCCCTGCTGCGACTCGCGCCACTGGGCGATGAGATACACGAGGATGCTGACCAGCCCGGCCCAGGCGATGTAGCGCCGGTACTCTTCCCATTCGGGCTTCGCGTACCACAACCCGAGGGCCACGACCACCAGGGCCGTGCCCAGCCATCCCATGACCGCTGCAATCTTGGTCGCCATCAGCCCCGCCACCGTTCGCTGTCCACGGACTTGGCCGTGAGGAAGAGCCCGAACACGATGAAGCTCGCGTAGTACACCAGGTGCTTGGTGTCGATGATGCCGCGCGCGAAGTCGTCGAGGTGATCGGTGATCGACAGATGGGTCACGATCGCCTGGCCGGTCGGGCCGAGCGACTGGCCGATCCAGTTGATCACCCACAGCATCAGGAACACCGCGAAGGTGACCATGCCGGCGACGATCTGGTTCTTGGTCAGGCTCGAGATGAGCAGCCCGGCCGAGATGAAGCACGCGCCCATCAGCAGCAGGCCGAGATAGCCGGTGGCGACCGGCTTCCACTCCGGCTGGCCGTAGACGAACAGCACGGCGATGTGGATGAAGGTCACTGCGAGCATCACCGCGTAGAGGCCGAGCGCGCCGAAGAACTTGCCGAGGATGATCTGCAGGTCGGTGAGCGGCGAGGTGAGCAGCAGTTCGATCGTGCCCGACCGCTTCTCCTCGCTGTAGGTGCGCATGGTGATCATCGGCATCACGAACAGCACGATGACGCTGACGTTCATGAACACCGGGCCGATCAGCATCTGGTTGACGTTCATCGTCATGCCGCTGCCCATCGCCACCTGCATGCTCTGGCGCTCGAAGAACCACAGCAGCGTGTAGAAGAAGTAGCCGAACAGCAGCGCGAAGAACCCGATCACCACGTAGGCGATCGGCGAAGCGAAGTAGGCCTGCAGCTCTTTGCGGGCGATGGCGATCACGTTACGCATCGACGGCCTCCGTCGGAACGGCGCGGGCGGCGTCGTCGGCGCCGTCGGCGTCCTCGGTGGTCAGGCTGAGGAAGATGTCCTCGAGGCTCATGCGCATCGGCCGCAGCTCGAGCAGCCCCCAGCCGCTGGTCACCACCGCCGCGGCCAGCTCGCGGCGCACGTCGTGGCCGCGCTCGCTGTCGACCTCGACGGTCACCAGGCCGCCGTCGGCCGGGGTGCCGTGCGCCCGGGTCACGCCGGCGATGGCCGCCAGCGCCGCCGCCACGTCGGCGCCGGGCGCGTGCACCTGCAGCAGCATCGTCTCGCTGCCGCGCAGCCGCGCGGTGAGGTTGTCGGGCGTGTCGACCGCCACGACCTTGCCCTTGTTGATGATCACGACCCGCTGGCAGGTCTGCGAGACCTCGGGGAGGATGTGGGTGCTCAGCACCACCGTGTGGCTGCCGCCGAGGTCCTTGATGAGCTGGCGGGCTTCGATGATCTGCTTCGGGTCGAGGCCGGCGGTCGGCTCGTCGAGGACCAGCACGTCGGGATTGTGGATGAGCGCCTGGGCCAGGCCGACCCGCTGCTTGTAGCCCTTCGACAGCTTGCCGCAGTGGCGCGAGGCCATGTCGGCGATGTGCGTGCGCTTCATCACGTCGTCGACCCGGCTGCGCACCTCGCGCGCGGCCACCCCTTTGATGCGGGCGACGAAGGTGAGGTAGTCGCGCACCGTCATGTCGGGGTAGAGCGGCGGGGTTTCCGGCAGGTAGCCGGTGCGTTTCTTGGCCTCGATCGGCGCCGTGAAGACATCGTGCCCGGCCACGGTCACCGCGCCGTCGCTCGCGGGCATATAGCCCGTGATGACACGCATCGTCGTGGTCTTGCCCGCGCCGTTGGGCCCGAGGAAGCCGAGAATCTCGCCCGACCCCACGCTGAAGCTGACGTCGTCGACGGCCGTGAACGGGCCGTAGCGCTTGGTGAGGTGTTGCACCTCGATCACGGTGGTTCTCCCGCGGCTGTGACTTTGCAGTCCCGAGTCGTACCTGTAAGCTCTATGGGCTTTATCGCAAGCTACGACAGCCCCCCATCCTAGTCGAACCGCCCGGACCGGGCAAGGGCATGAGGAGCGGTGTGAGGAAGAGCGTTCAGCGAATCATCAAGCGTGTGGTCGTCGCGCTCGTCCTCGTCGTCCTCCTGGCCCTCGGGGCCGGCTGGTGGTGGGTGCGCAGCTCCATTCCGTCTTTGGACGCCGAGTGGCGGCTGTCTGGTCTGCGCGGTCCGGTCGAGATCGTCTCCGACCGCCACGGCGTGCCGCACATCTACGCCCGCGACGCCGAGGACGCGTGGTTCATGGCCGGTGCGCTCCACGCCCGCGATCGGCTATGGCAGATGGAGCTCTACCGCCGCGCCGCCTACGGACGGCTCGCCGAGGTGCTCGGCGAGCCGGCCCTGCCGATCGACCGGCGGATGCTCACGCTGCGCATCCGCGCCGCCGCCGCCGCCGAATGGTCGCGGCTCGGTCCGGCCGCCCGGGCCGCCCTCGAGCGATACAGCGAGGGCGTCAACAACGCCGCCGAGACACGCGGCGGGCGGCGCCAGCCGCTCGAGTTCCAACTGCTCGGTCTGACCGCGGCACGCTGGACGCCCGAGGACTCGCTGGCGATCGGCCGACTGCTCGCCTACCGCCTCGCGGAGAATCACGGCGGCGAGCTGGTGCGCCACGCCCTTGCCCGCGTCGCCGGGGCCGACGAGGTCGCCCGGCTGGCCGGCCGTTATCCAGACGCCGGACCGACCGTGCTCGGCGATCTCGACGCCGCCGCCCGAACCGGTGGCGCCGGTGCCGGTCGCCGCGCCGGCGCCGACCCCGGCGGCTCCGCCGTCATCGTCCGCGCGCGTGACCCCGCGGTGGCCAGACGCCCTGGCCTGGCTCGATCCGGCGACACCCCGGGCCAACAGCAACGCGTGGGTGGTGTCCGGGAAGCGCACTGCCACCGGGCGGCCGATCCTCGCCAACGACCCGCATCTGCAGATCGAGCTGCCTTCGGTCTGGTACGAGCTGCACCTGGTGGCGGCCGGACTCGACGTGCAGGGCGTCTCGATTCCCGGGACGCCCTTCGTGGCCATCGGCCACAACGCGCGCATCGCCTGGGGCTTCACCAACACCGGCGCCGACGTGCAGGACTTCGTGGTCGAACGCATCGACACCGCCGGGCGCCGCGTCCAGACGCCGGGCGGCTGGCAGCCGGTCGAGGTGGAAGACGCGCCGATCCCGGTGCGCGGCCGGGCCGCGCCCTCGCCGTTCCAGATCTGGCGCACGCCATCGGGCGTGGTCTACGCCGACGAGTCGCTCGAATGGGAATCGCCTCCAGGCTGGCTGGCGCCGGATGCGCCACGTCAGGGCGAGCAGCGGGCCCTCGTGCTGAAGTGGTCGGGCTTCGAGAGCGGCGGGTTCGCCGATGCCTTCGAGGCGCTCGATCGCGCCGGCAACTGGGCCGAGTTCCAGAACGCGCTCAACCGGCTGTCGGCGCTGTCGCAGAACGCCGTCTATGCCGACGTCGACGGCAACATCGGGTATCTCGTGACCGGCCAGGTGCCGGTGCGTGTCCGCGGCGACGGCGCCCGCCCGGGGAGCGCCGGCGAGGTCGAGTGGGCGGGGACGGCCGTGGCCGGCGCCGCGCTGCCGCGCGGCTTCAATCCCGACCGCGGCTACTTCGTGACGTCGAACAACCCGGTGGCGCGCGGCGGCGGGCCGTTCCTCACCGTCGACTGGGCCGCCCCGTACCGCGCCGCCCGAGTCACCAGCGTGCTCGCCGAAGCGTCGTCACTCGACGTGGCCGCCGCGACCGCTCTGCAACTCGACCGCCAGAGCGGCGCCGCCGCCGACGTGCTGGCCGGCGTCGACGGCGCCCTCGGCGCCGCGAAGCGATCCAGCGCCGCCAGCCAGGCCGTCGCCGTGCTCGAACGCCTCAAGGGATGGAATCGTGAGGTCGACGCCAGCGACACCGCGACGCTGTATCAGCTCTTCGAGGACCGTCTCTGGCACCGCGCCTTCAACGACGACTTCGCCGACGATCTCTTCCATCGGTTCTATCAGTGGGCCGGGGCCGAGCGGTCCGCCGGGCTCTACGCGATCCTTGGCGACCCGACCAGCCGCTGGTGGGACGACATCGCCACGGTGGAGCGGCGCGAGTCGCGCGACGACATCTATGTCCTGGCCGCCGACGACGCGGCGCGGGCGCTCGAGGTGATGGGCTCGGGACGGCGCGGCTGGGACCAGGTGCACGCCGCCACCTTCGCGCATCCGCTCGGCGCCGGCGGCCGGGCCCTGGCGTGGCTCTTCAACCGCGGCCCGGTGCCGGTCACCGGCGACGGCACCACGGTGTTGCGCGTCAGCTACCGGCGCCAGGCCGGCTTCGCCGCCTGGGAATACCCGTCGTGGCGTCAGGTGTTCGACGTCGGCGAGTGGGACAACTCGCGCGTGGTGCTGCCCGCCGGCCAATCAGGCCACCCGCTGAGCGCGCAGTACTTCGACCAGAACGAACTGTGGCGGGCCGGCCAGTTCCGTCCGGTCGCCTACAGCCGCGGCGCGGTGGACGGCGCGGCGGCGCATCGGCAGGTGGCCGCTCCGTAGAGGAACCAGTCGGGAACAGGGAACAGGGAACAGGGAAGCCAGCACCCCATGCCACCGTCACGCTGAATCCCTGGGTCCATTGCAGGAGCCAGTAGCCCCGAGCCCACGGTGCTGAGTCCGAGCCGCAGCGAGAGTTGAAGACCGGGCGTGAGTTCCGTCGGAGGATTTCCCTGTCCCCGTTCCCTGTTCCCTGTTCCCTGTTCCCTGTTCCCTGTTCCCTGTTCCCTGTTCCCTGTTCCCTGTATTATGAACATATGAGCAAACGCTCAGATGTTCGTGCCAGGACCGCGGCGCCCGGCCCCGCCCCGCTGGAGGCCTGCGACGTCTTCCACATCGACCCGGCCCGCGTCGCCCACCTGCGTGGAGCGCTCATCGCCGAGCCATCGGTGCAGTCGCTGGCCGAGACCTTTCGCGTCCTCGGCGATCCCACGCGCGTGCGGCTGCTCGACGCGCTGTCCCACGGCGAGCTGTGCGTCTGCGACCTGGCGACGCTACTCGGATTGAGCGAGTCGGCCACCTCGCACCAGCTGCGGCTGCTGCGTACGCTGCGGCTGGTCCGAGCGCGGCGCGCCGGCCGGATGGTCTTCTACGCCCTCGACGACCGCCACATCGTGACCCTCTTCAAGCAGGGCCTGCGCCACGTCGAGGAAGCCGACGCCGCCCGCCCCGGGAGGCGGCTGGCGTGACCACCGCCCGCGCCGCGGTGGCGTGCACCAAGTGCGCGGTCCACGTCGAGTCGGTGTTCCGCGTCGCCGGCATGGACTGCGCGGAGGAGGTGGCGATCCTCGAACGCCGTCTGACGCCACTCGCCGGCGTCGACGCGCTGTCGGCCGACGTGCTCGGCCAGAAGCTGCACGTCTCCTATGACGCGGCGGTGCTGAACACGTCGCGGATCGTCGATGCCGTGGCCGAGACCGGCATGCGCGCCTGGCTCGAGCACGAGACGCCGGTCGAGATCCCCGAGTCGCGCCGCGACACCGTGCGGCTCGCCGTGGCCGGCGCCGCGCTGGTCGCCGGCCTGGCGCTGCAGCAGGCCGGCGCCGACCCGCGCCTGGCGTGGCCGGCGTTCGCGCTCGCCGTGCTGCTGGCCGGCGTGCAGCCGGCCAGGAAAGCCTGGGGATCGCTGAAACGCCGGTCGCTCGACATCCACGTGCTCATGGTGGTCGCGGTGGCCGGGGCGCTGGCGATCGGCGAGTGGGCCGAGGCGGCGACCGTCGTCTGTCTCTTCGCGGTGTCGCAGTGGCTCGAAGTCCGGACGATGGAGCGGGCCCGCGAGGCGATCCGCGCGGTGATGACCCTCGCCCCCACCGAAGCGCGGGTCAAGCACGCCGACCACGAGCACCTGACGCCGGTGGACCGAGTCGCCCTCGCGGCAATCGTCGTCGTCCGTCCCGGCGAGAAGATCCCGCTCGACGGTGTCGTCGCGGCCGGGCAGTCGGACGTGAACCAGGCGCCGATCACCGGTGAGTCGCTGCCGATCGAGCGCGGCCCCGGCGACGAGGTCTACGCCGGCACGATCAACGGCCGCGGCGCGCTCGACGTCCGCGTCACCCGCGCCGTACGCGACACCACGCTCGCCCGCATCGTGCACCTGGTGGAGACGGCGCAGGCCCAGCGGGCGCCGGCGCAGCAGTTCATCGATCGCTTCGCCCGCTGGTACACCCCGGCGGTCGTGGCCATCGCCGCCGCGATCTTCGTGGTGCCGGTCGCCGTGCTCGGCGGCGCGGCGTCGGAATGGGGCTACCGCGCCCTCGTGCTGCTGGTCGTCGCCTGTCCGTGCGCGCTGGTGATCTCCACGCCGGTGTCGATCGTCGCGGCGCTGGCCACCGCGGCCCGCCACGGCGTGCTCATCAAGGGCGGCGCCCACCTCGAGCGGCTCGCCGGCGTCACCGCCGTGGCCTTCGACAAGACCGGCACGCTCACCCACGGCGAGCCGACGGTGATGACCGTGGCCGAGCACGCTCCGGGTGTCGCGGCCCGCGCGCTCGCCGCCGCCGGCGCGGTGGAGATGCGGTCGGAGCATCCGATCGCGCGGGCGGTCGTGGCCGAAGCGCGGCGCCTCGACGTCGAGATCAGCGGTGGCAGCGACGTGCGGGCGCTGCCCGGCCTCGGCGCGGAGGGCCGGTGGCGCGGTGCGCACGTGCTCGTCGGCAACAGCCGCCTGCTGCGCGAACGCGGCCTGCTGTCCGCGGCCGCGGCGGCCGAGGACGCCCGGCTGGCCTCCGCCGGCCGGAGCGCGGTCCACGTGGTGATCGACGGCGTCGCCGCGGTCACCCTCGGCGTCGCCGATCGCGTCCGCGCGATCGCGCCCGACGTGGTGCGGCTGCTGCGTGATCAGGGCGTGACCCACATCGCGATGCTGACCGGCGACTCGCCCGAGGCGGCCCAGGCGATCGCCGCCGCGGCCGGAGTGTCCGACGTGCGGGCCGGGCTGCTGCCGGCCGACAAGATGGCGGCGATCGCCGGGATTCGCGCCGCCCACGGCGCCGTCGCGATGGTCGGCGACGGCGTCAACGACGCCCCGGCGCTCGCCGCCGCCGACGTCGGCATCGCCATGGGGGCGATTGGCTCGGCGGCGGCGCTCGAAAGCGCCGACATCGCGCTGATGTCCGACGAGCTGCAGAAGATTCCTTACGCGTTGCGGCTCAGCCGCGCCACCCTGGCCAACATCCGCGTCAACGTCGGGCTGTCGATCGGCCTCAAGGTCGCAGTGCTGGGATTGGCGATCGCCGGGCAGTCGACGTTGTGGATGGCGGTGCTGGCTGACACCGGTGCGTCGGTGCTGGTCGTCGCAAACGCGATGCGTTTGCTGCAGGCACCAGTAACGCGAAGGGAACAGGGACCAGGGAACGGGGAACAGGGAGGCGCGCTTGTGTGCGGCTATCGCCGCACGCGAACTAGGCGTCAGGCGTCGGGGCGGCCGGTGCCTCATCGCGGCGGCGCGGCTGGAAGAAGTGGCTGTCGACGAACTCGTCGATCGCCGCCTGGTCGGCGGGATCGACGCGGTCGAACTGCAGGCCCATGCCGGCCTGGGGGTTGCTCCAGCGCACGTGGCCGTCGATGTCGAAGTCCTTCTTCGAGCCGGGCAGCCGGAAGCGCAGCCGCACCTTGGTCATCGGCTCGAGCGGGCTGGTGGTGCGGATGGCGATGCCGCCGCGCGAGATGTTGAGCGACAGCGCCGCGGCGATGGTGGCGCCGACGTGGTACGCCGCCGGGATGCCCAGCACCACCCGCGGACTGTCGCGGCGGTTGAAGTTGTCGGGGAACAGGTGCGGCGCCAGCGACGGCAGGATGTGCTGCACCGCGCTGTACTCGTTGACGTAGCCGGCGACGCCGAGCGCCGCCAGTTCACGGACCTCGTCGGCGCTCACCACCGTGCCGCTGAAGGCCAGGATCGGCAGCCGCCCCTCGTCGAGTTTGCGCACCGTGCGAATCAGTTCGGCGCCGGAACAGTGGGGCAGCCGCAGGTCGATGACCAGCAGGTCGAGGTGGTCGAGGTCGGCCCGCACCCGCGCGAAGAGCTCGGCGGCGCTGCGCACGGCGATGGCGCGGTGGCCGGCGCTTTCGACGGCGGTACGAAAGCGGTCACGGACCGACGCGCTGTCGTCGGCGATGACCACACATTTCGACGTCGTCGGGTTGGCGGACATGTACGGGAATCGGCGTGGCGTTCGTTGCAGAATAGATCAGGTCCCCCGTATAATTCGAAGACTTCTTGGTGACGACGCGCGCGGCTCCGTGCGAGGGAGCGCAGCATCGTGTCACCCCCGTCCTGCAGGAGTGGTCCGCATGTCCGCGTATTGTCCCGAGTGCGACGCCGAAATCGACATCGACAGCGCCGACGCCGAGATCGGTGACGAGCTCAGCTGCTCGGAGTGCGGCTCCCTGCTCAGGGTGGCCAACGACGCGCCGCTCGAGCTCGAGTTCGCCGACGACGACGACCTTGACGACGACGATGATGACGACGACAAGGAGAAAGACGAAGACGACGTCGAAGACGAGGACGACGACGACGACGACGACGAGAAGGACGACGAGGACTGAGTCCTCGGGTCCGCCCATGACGGCCGCGCCCATCGCCGTGCCCGACGCCGCGCACGCCAAGGCGGGCCGGCTCGAGGCCCTGCTGCGGCAGCTGGGGTCGGTCGTGGTCGCCTTCAGCGGCGGGGTCGACAGCGCCTACCTGGCGGTGACGGCGGCGCGCCTGCTCGGCGCCCGGGCGTTGGCCGTGACCGGCGACAGCGCCAGCTATCCACAGAGCCATCGTCGCCTGGCGCTCGGCGTGGCCCGCGACTTCGATCTCGCTCACGAGTTCGTCCCCACCGCCGAACTGCTGCGCGACGGCTACCGCCAGAACGCCGGCGACCGCTGTTACCACTGCAAGACCGAGCTCTACAGCACGCTGGCGGCGCTGGCCGGCCAGCGCGGCTTCGCCGCCGTGGTCGACGGCACCAACGCCGACGATCGCGGCGACTACCGGCCGGGCCGCGCGGCGGCGCGCGAGTTCGGCGTGCGCAGCCCGCTCGACGAACTCGACTTCACCAAGGACGACATCCGCGCCCTGGCCCGGGCCCTCGACATCCCGGTGTGGGACGAGCCGGCATCCGCGTGTCTGTCGTCGCGGATTCCGCATCACAGCGAAGTCACCGCCGGCAAGCTGGCGCAGATCGAGCGCGCCGAGGACGCCCTGCGGGGGCTCGGCTTCCGCGTTTTCCGGGTGCGGCACCACGACCAGCTGGCCCGGCTCGAAGTCGGCGCCGACGAGCTCGCCCGGGCCCAGGAGCCGGCGATGACCGCGCGGCTGAGCGCCGCGCTGCGGTCGGCGGGCTACGACGAGGTCGAGGTCGATCCGCGGGGCTATCGCCAGGGCAGCCTGAACGCGCCGCTCTTCCTGCGGCCGGTGCCGTGACCGCCGCTCCGCGGGCGTCGGTCCTCGCCGTCGCCGCGCTGGCCGTCGCGTTGGGCGTCGCCGCCGGGCATCTCACGGCGCTGCCGAGCACCCTCGAGGACATCGACTCGGTCAACTTCGCGCTCGGGGTCCGCGACTTCGACCCGGCGCAGCATCGGCCCCATCCGCCCGGCTATCCGGTCTACGTCGCGCTCGGCAAGGCCGCCACCGCGGTGACCGCGGCGCTGTGGCCCGATGGGCGCGCCGATCGCGTCGAGGCCCGGGCTCTGGCGGCGCTGTCGCTGGTCGGCGGGCTGCTCCTGTGCTGGTGGACGTCGCGCGCCTTCAGCGCGTTCACCGCCGATGGCGACGGGCGGCTCGGCCGCCCGCCGGTGTCGCGACGGGCGGTCCTGGCGATGCTCCTGGCAGCGACGACGCCGCTCACCTGGTACATGACGTCGCGGCCGATGAGCGACGTGCCCGGACTGGCGGCGGCGATGGCCGCGATCGTCTTCCTTGGCCTGGGCTGGTGGCGCCAGCGGCCCGGGCCCGATGGCGACCGCCGGCTGGAGCCGGCGGCCATGGCCGCCTCGGGCCAGGCCATCGTCCTCGGCGCGCTGCTGGCCGGCTTCTCGGTCGGCTTCAGGTCGCAGACGGCGTGGATCACGGCGCCGCTGCTCGTCCTCGTGCTCGTCGATCGCATCGGCCGCGGCGTCGCCGGGGCGATGCTGGGATCGTCGATCGCGTTCGTCGCCGGCGCGCTCGCCTGGGGCGTCCCGCTGCTGGTGGCGAGCGGCGGCCCGCAGGCGTACCTGGCGGCGCTCGGCAGCCAGGCCGGTGAGGACTTCGCCGGCGTGGAGATGCTCTATCTCAATCCCACGCCGCGGCTGGCCGCGTTCGCGCTGCTCCGCACCTTCGTCTGGCCGTGGGACAGCGTGCCGCTGGCCAGCGCCGTGCTGGTGCTCGCCGCCGTCGGTGCGCTGCTCCTGCTCGTCCGCGAACGCCGGACCCTCGCCGCGGTGGCCGCCTTCGCGCTGCCGTATCTGGTGTTCCACCTCGCCTTCCAGGACACGACCTTCGCGCGGTACGCGCTGCCCACCGTCTTCGCGGTGGCGTTTCTCGCCGCCGTGGCGCTCGATGCCGCCGGCCGGGCCGGTGCCGTCGTCGCGGTGGCGCTGGCCGCCTGGAGTCTCAGCGTCGCGGTCCCGCAGCTGGTCGCGTATGTCGAGCACGGCAGCCCGACCGCCCGGCTCTTCGACCGCGTCTCCGCGGCCGCCGTCACGGCCACGCCGCCGCCGGTGCTCGCGATGCACCAGGCGCTGCTGCGTCCGCTCGAGGCCGAGCCGCGTCCAATCGGCGCGCGGCTGCCGTCGCCGCCCCGTCGCGAGTGGCTCGAGCTGGCGCGCCATTGGCAGAGCGGCGCCGCCGGCCCGGTGTGGTTCCTGGCCGACCCGCGGCGCACCGACCTGGCGCTCGTCGATCCCCAGGCCCGGCGCGACGTCGAGACCTTCAGCTGGGGCGTCGACAGCCTGTCGCTGCTCGGCGGCATGCGGCCGGCCGACGTGCAGTGGTATCGATTGGGCGAGCCCGGCTGGTTCGCCACGGAGGGTTGGAGCCTCACACCGGAAACCGCCGGCATGGCCCGCCTGATGGGCAAGGGCCCGCACCTGTCGCCGATCCATGCGTTCGTCCGCCGCCGCGCCGAGGCCACCCGACTGCTCATCGGCGGTCGCCACCTCGGCGCCGAGGGCGATCCACCCGTGACCTTCACGCTGGCGATCGACGGCCGCGCGATCGAGACCTGGGAACAACCCCCGGGGTTCTTCGTGCGCTCGCTGGCCGTGCCGGCCGGCGCGCTCGCCGGGACCGGCGCGTTCGCCGACCTGACCGTGGCCTCGACCGCCGCCGGTGCGGCGCCACTGCCCACCGCCATCGAGCAGTTCGACCTGCAGTCGGCGGGGATCACGATGTGGGCGTTCGGCCGCGGCTTCCACGAGCCCGAGCTCGACAACCAGCGCGGGCGCGCCTGGCGCTGGATGAGCGAGGAGGCGGTGATCGAGGTGCCGCAAGTCGCCGGCGACGTCACGCTGGCGATCGCGGGCGAGTCGCCGTTGACCTACTTCGACACGCCGTCGACGCTCGAGGTGTGGAGCGGCGAGGCCCGGCTCGGCACCATCCAACTCGCCGCCGACTTCACCGTGCGTCTCGGCGTGCTCGCCTCGCGGATCGCGGCTGGCGGCGGCACGCTGCGCCTCACCACCTCGCAGACCTTCGCACCCGCCGATCGCGGCGCGTCTGCCGATCGCCGCCGACTGGGGCTGCGCTTCTTCAGCGTCGCGGTGCAGCCCGGGCTGCCAAACCGCTGACGATCCAAGCAAATTCACGTGATTTTGTGACGGTTTTCGTTGACAGGGTGCGCAGCCTTGTTTACTCTCCGAAATGTCGTACCTCCCAGGCGACGCGCAGCGAGTTTTCTTCACGGTTCGGAGGCGAGGCTGGTGTCGGCGCGTCGTCGTGCCGATAGAGCCCTTACTACGGACCGTCAGCCCCGCAGGAGACACAATGATGCGTTTGCCCCGACGACACGCAGGAATCGTGACGATTCTCTGCTTCACGATTGCGCTGGCGGCAGGGTGCGCGAAGAAGGCCCCTGAAGTTCCGCCGCCGCCGCCGCCGGCTCCGCCGGTGGTGCAGCCGCCGCCGCCCCCGCCGCCCCCGCCACCACCGCCGCCGCCGCCGGCCGCTCCGCGCGTGCCGACCGAGGACGAGATCTGGGCCGGCAAGACCGTCGATCAGCTCAACAAGGAAGGCGTGCTGGCCGACGTGTTCTTCGACCTCGACATGTATGGCATCCGCGAGGACGGCCGCCCGCCCCTGCAGCGCAACGCCGACTACCTGAAGCGGTGGCCGTCACTGCGCATCACCGTCGAGGGCCACTGCGACGAGCGCGGCACCGCGGAGTACAACCTCAGCCTCGGCGAACGACGCTCGACCTCGGTCAAGGGCTACCTGGTCAGCCTGGGCATCCCGGCCGACCGCATCACGGTGATCAGCAAGGGCAAGGAGACGCCCTTCTGCAGCGAGAGCTCCGAGAGCTGCTGGCAGCAGAACCGTCGCGGGCACTTCGTCATCACGGCGAAGTAGCCGCACCTGTCGCATCGACCGGCGCCGGGGTTGGCCATGGGCCGGCCCCGGCGTTCGTCTGTACGGCGGCGGCCTCAGACGCCGAGCTGGGCGGCGATGTCGGTGGCCACGGCGCGCGGATCGGCGGCGCCGGTGATCGGCCGGCCGATCACCAGATAGGTGGCGCCGGCGGCCACCGCGTCCGCCGCGCTCATCGTCCGCGCCTGATCGTCGCTGCCGGCCGCCGCCGCGGCACGGATGCCGGGCGTGACGATGGCGAAGGCGCCGCAGGCGGCGCGGATCGCCGCGGTCTCGAGCGGCGACGCGACCACGCCGTCGAGCCCCGAGGCCTGCGCGAGCCTGGCCAGGTGCAGCACTTGGTCCATCACCGGCCGGGTCACCCCGACCTCGGCCAGCGTTGCCTCGGTCATGCTCGTGAGCACCGTCACGCCGATCACCAGCGGACGCGGGATCCCGGCCTTGACCGCCGCGGCGTCGGCGGCGTCGGCGGCGGCCCGCATCATCGCTCCGCCGCCCGAGCAGTGCACGTTGACCATCCACGCCCCGGTGGCTACGGCCGAGGCGACGGCGCCGGCCACGGTGTTGGGGATGTCGTGGAACTTCAGGTCGAGGAACACCTTGTCGCCGCGTTCGGCCAGGGTGCGGACGATCGCCGGTCCTTCGGCGGTGAAGAGCTGCTTGCCGATCTTGAAGCCGCCGACGGCGCCGCGCAGCTGGTCGGCCAGCGTCATCGCCCGGGCCGCGGTCGGGACGTCGAGGGCGACGAGAATCGGGTTCATGCGTGCGCCTTGGCCGGCTTCGACGTGTCGACCGCGCCGACCAGGTCCTGGAGCCGCGTGACGCCGTGCCGGGTCATGTAGTCGGTCAGGCCGTCGAGCAGCTTCGGCCAGATGAACGGGTCGACGAAGTTGGCGGTGCCGACCTGCACCGCGTTGGCGCCGGCGAGCATGAACTCGAGCACGTCGCGGGCGTCCATGATCCCGCCCATGCCGATGATCGGGATCTTCACTTCCTGCCGGCACTCGTAGACCATGCGGATGGCGATCGGCCGGATCGCCGGGCCGCTCAGGCCGCCGACGACGTTGGACAACCTCGGCCGCCGCTGCTCGACGTCGATGGCCATGGCCAGGAAGGTGTTGACGAGCGAGATGGCGTCGGCGCCGGCGTCCTCGGCGGCGCGCGCGAACGACGCTGGCGACGTGACGTTCGGGGTGAGCTTGGGAATCACCGGCAGCCGGGTCACCTTGCGGACCGCGCTGACGACGTCGTAGGTGCCGTCGAGGCTGCAGCCGAACTGGATGCCGCCCTCCTTGATGTTCGGGCACGAGATGTTCAGCTCGAGCGCGTCGACGCCCTCGGCGTCCGACAGGATGCGGGCCAGCTCCACGTACTCGTCGAGCGTCGAGCCGCAGATGTTGACGACGTTCTTGGCGCCGAGCTGGCGCAGCCGCGGCAGCTTCTCGGCGATGAAGCGGTGGACGCCGATGCCCTGCAGCCCGATGGCGTTCAGCATCCCCGACGGGGTCTCGACGATGCGCTCGGGCGGATGGCCCTGGCGTTCGGCGAGAAACAGGCCCTTGCTCACCACGCCGCCCAGCGTCGACAGATCGACGACGTCTTCGTACTCGAGGCCGTAGCCGAAGCAGCCGCTCGCCGCCAGCAGCGGGTTGGGCAGGTGATACGAGCCGATCGTCAGCGAGAGGTCGAGCGCCATGGTCAGTCCCACGCCACCGCGGCGCCATCGAACACCGGGCCGCCGATACACGAACGCACGTAGCGGGTCTGCCCGTCGTCGTGCTTCACCGGCACGACGCAGCTGTAGCAGCCGCCGAGCCCGCAGCCCATCGTCCGCTCCATCGACACTTCGCTCGGCTGGCCGTAGCGCGATGCCAGCGTCGCCACCGCGGCCAGCATCGGCTCGGGACCGCACGCGTAGATGGTGGTGAGGCCCGGACCGGCGAGCGCCTGGAGCGACGCCTCGAGTGGGCCGGTGACGCGGCCTCTGGTGCCGGCGCTGCCGTCCTCGGTCGAGAGCACGAGGTCGATGCCGAGCCGATCGAAGAACTCCAGGTAGTACAGCTCCTCGCCGGTGCGGGCGCCGTAGAACAGCGTCGTCGGCACGGCGAGCGCGACCAGCGCCTCGGCCAGGGTCGCAAACGGGGCCAGGCCGACCCCGCCGGCGACCATCCACGCGGCGCCGCTCGCCGGCGGGTTGAACGGCAACCCGAGCGGGCCGAGGCAGTCGACCGCATCGCCGGCGTCGAGGTCGTAGAGCAGCCCGGTCGTGCGGCCGGCACGTTTGTTCAGGATGCTGATCGCGCGCACCGTGCCGAGGTCGTCGCGCAGCACCTCGAACACCGAGAACGGCCGCCGCAGCATCGGATCGGTGCCGCGGGTGGTCTTCAGCATCACGAACTGGCCCGGCTCGGTGAGAGCGCCGACCTGGGGGGCGGCGAGGGTCAGCACGTTGTAGTCGCGCGACAGCCTGACGTTGGAGATCACGGTGGCGCGCACGTCCACGGGCGGCATCCCACGAATTATAACGGCTGGGACTGGGGACCAGGGACCACGGACCAGGGCGGGACAGAACCGCAGGTCACGGCTGCGCGTCATACTGAAGGTTGCCGGCTGCCGGTCAGCTTCTCATGAGTCCGTTCCGTCCCCGTCTCGTTCCATTCGCGGCCCTCGTCTGTCTGTGTCTGGTCGCCCCGTCGGCGGCGCAGACGCCGGCCGTGTCGCCGGGCACGCTCAGCGGCGTCATCCGCGACGCCTCGACCAAGGCGCCGGTGGCCGGCGCGGTCGTGACCGCCGCCGATCAGCATGCGACCTCGGACGTCGAGGGGCGCTTCACCCTGGCGCTGCCGCCCGGACCGGCCTTCGTCGAGGTGGTGGCGGCGGGCTACTACGCGCTGTCGGTCACCCAGGAGGTACTGCCGGCACAGACGCCCTTGCTCGAACTCGAGCTGGCACGCGACACCGGGTTCTCGACCACGGTTGACGTCATCGCGCCGGCGCCGGCCGGGGCCCCGGCGACGCAGACGGTGGCGCCGCTGCAGGTGCTGCGCACGCCCGGGGCGCTCGACAACGTGTTCCGCACGCTGCAGACGCTGCCCGGCGTGGCCGCGACCGACGAGTTCGGCAGCCGCCTCGCGGTCCGCGGCGGATCGCCGGATCAGAACCTCACGATGATGGACGGCGTCGAGGTCCACGACCCGTACCGGCTGTTCGGGCTGACCAGCGCCTTCAACCCGGAGATCATCCAGCGGTTCGAGCTGGCGACCGGCGGGTTCAGCGCGAAGTACGGCGACCGGCTGTCGTCGCTGCTCACGGTCGAGAACCGCGACGGCCGGCGCGACACCCGGCTGGGCGGGTCGGCGTCACTCAGCCTCACCGACGCCAACCTCGTGCTCGAAGGCGCGCTGCCGCGGAAGGCGACCGGGTCGTGGCTGGTCACCGGGCGACGCACCTACTACGACCTGGTCGCCGCGCGAATCACCGACAACCAGTTTCCCGGCTTCGCCGACCTGCAGGCCAAGGCGGTGTGGGAGGTGGCGCCGGGCCGGCGGCTCACCGCGTTCGGCTTGCGCAGCCGCCAGTCGGCGGCGCTCGAGATCGACGAGGACGACGCCCGCGGCGAGTTCCAGGACGACACCGAGAACGATCTGGCGTCGCTGCGGCTCGACACGCCGATCGGCCGTCGCGGGCAGTCGCACACCGTGGCGGGCTACTCGGACACGCGCTCGACCTTCGGCATCGACGCCGCGTTCCAGAACACCAGCCAGCGCTCCAATGCCCCCGGCGACGCGGCCATCGGCATCGCCAACGTCGTCTTCGAGCGGGCGCTCACGGTCCGCGATCTGTCGCTGCGCCAGGAGCTGGTCTTCGCCCTGGGCGCGCACGTCCTCGACGCCGGCGCCGACGTGCACCGGCTGTCGACGGCGCAGCGCTTCGAAGTGGTCGGCGACCGCAACCCGGTCGCCGCCAACGGATCGAGCGTGCAGGGCGGCGCCGGGCTGCCCGACCTGCTGGCGTCGACGCAGTCGTCGTCGCGCGGCGGCGGGTGGCTGCAGGACACCTGGCAGATGGGCAGCGACACGTCGGTGCAGGCCGGGCTGCGGGCCGACTACGCCGGGTTCACCCGCGACGTCGAGCTGTCGCCGCGGCTCGCCGTGACCCACGCGTTCACGCCGGCCACGCGGCTGCGGGCGGCCGTCGGTCGCTACACCCAGAGCCCTGGCTACGAGAAGGCCGCGCAGAGCGACTACGTGCTCGACTTCACCAACCCCGCGGTGGACGTCGACGCGCTGCGTAGCGAGCAGGCGTGGCAGGGCTCGGCCGGGGTCGAGCGCGAGCTGGGACGCGGCGTCACCCTGAAGGTCGAGGGCTACTACAAGCGCTTCGCCGATGTGCTGATCGGCCGGCTCGAGCCCGAAGACGAACGGCGCGCCCGCCTGGTCCGTTACGACTTCCCGGCCGACCTGGCGTGGAGCGTGCCCGCCAGCCCGCTCATCACCACGGTGCCGACCAACGACGGCCGCGGCCGCGCCTACGGCTTCGACGTCTTCGTCTCGCGCACCAGCGCGCCGGCGGGGACCAGGCTCACCGGGTGGGCCAGCTACACCTGGGGCAAGGCCGAGCGCGAGGCCTATGGCCGGCGCTATCCGTTCGAGTACGACCGCCGCCACGCGGCGACCGTGGTGTCGTCGTTCCGGTTCACGCCCGGCTGGGAGCTGGCCGCCACCACCCGCGTGGCTTCGGGCTTTCCGCGCACCGCACCGCTCGGCGTTCGCGTCTTCGGCCGCGACGACGACGACGATCGCGATGGCGACGGCGTCACCGACGAGATCCTGCCCGATCGCGACGCCGCGGGTCGGCTCGTCTACGCCGTGGACTTCGGCGGTGTCGGCAACCTGAACGGCGCCCGGCTGCCGCTCTTCGCCCGCGTCGATGCCCGGCTCACCTGGCGGCCGCGCGGCGACCGCGGCCGGTGGGAGCTCTACCTCGAGGTGATCAACGTGCTCGATCGGCAGAATGCCGGCGCGTTCGACCCGCGACTCGAGTACGACCCGGCGTCGGATCGGCCGCGTATCGTCGAAGAGCGCGATCAGGCGATTCCCCGGCTGCCGACATTGGGGGTACGCTTCAGGTTCTAGGCCCGTCCTCCCTTCGGTCCGGTCGGGCGGGGGCGTCGCTGGAACACAGGCCCTGAGCCATGCGCTACCTGCGCGTTCTGACCAACTCGGCGATTGCCGGTGCGCTGACGGCGGGCTACCTGCTCATCACCACGCTGCACCTCAACCCGGCGTTCCCGCTCGCCCTGCCGGCGGTCGGCCCGCTCGCCGTGGCGTTGGGCCTGGCCTACGGCGCCAACGCCCTGGTCGGCTTCTACGCGCTCATCGTCCTGCGCCAGATCGCCGCCGTACAGGTGCTGTCGCCCGGATGGCTGAGCGTGCGCGTGCTGGCCTGGACCTCGACGATTGCGGCGGCTGCCGGCGCCACGGTGCTGTGGCTCAACGCCAACGACTTCGCGCCGTTCCTGGCGCCGGAGACCGGACGCCGCATGACCCTGGCGGCGATCGCCGTCGCGATCTGCGGCGCGGTGTGCCTGGTCGTCGCGCTGGCGCACATCGGCCGGCGCGGCACCGCGCCGAGCGGCGTGCTGCTGGTGACGACGATGGCCAGCTCGCTCGTCGTGCCGCTGATGCTGCGCGGGCCGGGCCGTCTCCCGGTCGACGCCCCACCGGCGCCGGCCGCCGCCCTGACGGCCCGCGACGTCCCCGGCGGTCGGGTCGTGCTGGTGGCGGTGGACGGCGCGTCGCTCGACCACATCTCGCTGGCCGTGGCCGCTGGACGGCTGCCGAACTTCGGACGGGTGCTCGACACGGCGGTGGCGACGCACCTGGCGACCGTGCGCCCGACCCAAGCCGAACCGGTGTGGACGACGGTGGCCACCGGCCGGCTGCCGCAGACCAGCGGTGTACGCTCGGCGGCGCGGTATCGAGTCCGCGCCGACGGCCCGGCGCTCGACGTCCTGCCTGACTACATGTTCGCGCAGGCGCTGGTGCGTTACGGCTTCCTGCGCGAGGAGCCGCACGCGTCCGAGGCGCTGGCGGCCAAGCCGCTGTGGGAGATCCTGGGCGAGCGCGGCCTGCGCGTGGGGCTGGTCGGCTGGCCACTCACGCATCCGGCGCCGTCATTGAACGGCTATGTGGTGAGCGACGTGCTGCACCGCGTCGACGATTCCCGGCTCGCGCTCGAGAGCGCCGACGCCGTCGCCCCGATCAGCATGTGGGCGCCGATCGCCGCCGCCCGCAGCGTGAGCCTCGATCCCGACCCGCACGACGTGCTGGCCAAGGCCGACGCCCTGCCGCACGCCGGCGACTTCGACGTCCGGGCCGACCCGGCGCCGGTGCAGGCCGACAGCCTGCACCTGCGCATCTTCGAGGTGCTGGAAGCGTCGGCGCGCACCTCGCGCTTCGTGGCATTGCGGCTGCCCGGCCTCGACGCCGTGGCCCACTACTACCTGCGCTACGCCGAGCCGACCGCCTTCGGCGACGTCAGCGACGACGAGCGGCGCCGCTTCGGCATGGTGCTCGACGACTACTACGGCGTGCTCGACGCGCTGGTCGGGCGGCTCTACAACTCGCTCGGGCCCGACGACCTCGTGCTGGTGGTGTCGAGCCACGGCATGGAGCCGCTCACGCCGGTGAAGCGGGTGCTCGAGCGGCTGGTCGGCGACCCGCTGGTGAGCGGCACCCACGAGCGGGCGCCGGACGGCTTCGTGATGGCCTTCGGCGCCGCCGTGCGCACCGCCCGCCCCGACCGCGGCTCGGTCGCCGACATCACGCCGACGATCCTCTATTTCCTCGGCTTCCCGATTGGCCGCGACATGGACGGCACCGCCCGCACCGACTTCTTCCAGCCGTCGTTCACGTCGACGCGGCCGGTGGCGTTCATTCCAAGCTACGGGCGCTGACGCGCCCTTCGCATGCGGGGAACAGGGAACAGGGAACAGCAGCCCGCGGCCGTTGGTGCCCCACGCGGCGGAACGCCGCGTGACAAGCGTTCTACCTGTTCCCCGTTCCCTGCTCCCTGTTCCCCGCTGCGGAACCGGCGGGGTATACTGGCTCGCGACTCTTTAATTGCGGGCCTGTGAGCGCGCGAAGGGGTAGACATGATCAGTCGAAGTGCCGTCCGGGGCGCGCCCTGCGCCCAGCCGCCTCTGTGCCGTCCGCGTGACGGCGCGTTCCAACACAAGCGTGTTCCTGGTCCCTGGTCCCCGCTTGCCCTGAGCGCAGCCGAAGGGGGCCACGGTCCCTGTGCGCACGCAACCGTGCAAAGCGAGGTCGCGTGCCGGTCGTCATGGACGCCGACCGCATCGCGCGCACGCTCACGCGCATCGCCCACGAGATTCTCGAGCGCAACCGCGGCGTCGAGCGAGCTGGCGCTCGTCGGCATCCGCACGCGCGGCGTGCCGCTGGCGCAGCGGCATCGCCGCCGCGCCTCAAGCGAGATCACCGGCGACGACGTGCCGACCGGCGCGCTCGACATCACGCTCTACCGCGACGACCTGATGCGGCACGCCGTCGGGCCGCAGCCGGTCGTCCGCCGCACCGAGATCCCGTTCTCGATCGACGACCGCACCATCCTGCTCGTCGACGACGTGCTGTACACCGGCCGGACGACCCGCGCGGCGCTCGACGCGCTCATCGACTTCGGCCGGCCGCGAGCGATCCAGCTGGTCGTGCTGGTCGACCGCGGCCACCGCGAGCTGCCGATCAAGGCCGACTACGTCGGCAAGAACCTGCCGACGTCGCGGCGCGAGAGCGTGCAGGTGCGCCTGCACGAGATCGACGGCCGCGACGAAGTGCGTGGACAGCGAGGAGTGACGTGGAGGTGACGAAGTGGGTGGGCAGGCGTCGACAAGGATCTGCTCGGCATCGCCGACCTGACGCCCGACGAGATCGTCCTCATCCTCGACACCGCCGAGGCGATGCAGGAAATCGGCGCAGCGGCCGATCAAGAAGGTGCCGACGCTGCGCGGCAAGACCGTCGTCAACCTGTTCTTCGAGCCGAGCACGCGGACGCGCACGTCGTTCGAGATCGCCGAGAAGCGGCTGAGCGCCGACACGCTGAACATCGCCATCGCCACGTCGAGCGTGGTCAAGGGCGAGACGCTCGTCGACACGGCGATGAACCTCGAGGCGATGGCGCCCGACATGATCGTGCTGCGCCACGCCTCGTCGGGCGCCGTGCCACCTGCTGGCGCGCATCTGCCAGTCGCGCGATCATCAACGCCGGCGACGGCATGCACGAGCATCCCGACGCAGGCGCTGCTCGACGCCTTCACCATCCGCGAGCGCAAGGGCCGCATCGACGGGCTGAAGGTGGCCATCGTCGGCGACCTGCTGCACAGCCGCGTGCTGCGCTCGAACGTGCTGCTGCTGACCAAGCTCGGCGCCGACGTGTGGGTGTGCGGCCCGCCGACGCTGGTGCCGCTCGGGCATCGAGCGGCTCGGCGTCCGCGTCACCACCGTCGGTCGACGAGGCGGTCGACGGCGCCGACGTGATCATGATGCTGCGCATCCAGCTCGAGCGGATGCAGGGCGGCTTCTTCCCGTCGCTGCGCGAGTACTTCACTGGTGTTCGGCATGACCGAGGCGCGGCTGGCGCGGCCAAGCCGGACGTCATCATCATGCACCCGGGCCCGATGAACCGCGGCGTCGAGATCGCCTCGGAAGTGGCCGACGGTCCGTACTCGGTGATTCTCGACCAGGTGGCCAACGGCGTGGCGGTGCGGATGGCGGTCCTGTACCTGCTGGCCGGTGGTGGAGCGGAACATGAAGCGGTTGCTTAAGGGCGGCCGGGTCGTCGACCCGGCCAACGGGCGCGACGGCGCGTTCGACGTGCTGATCGACGGCGATCGCATCGCGCAGGTCGGGCGCGACCTGCCGGTCAGCCTGGCCGACGGCGGCGAGGTCGTGACGCTGTCGCCGGCGTTCGTCGTCTGTCCCGGGTTCATCGACATGCACGTGCACCTGCGCGAGCCCGGGCAGGAGCACAAGGAAACGGTGGCCACCGGCATGGCGTCGGCGGTGGCCGGCGGCTTCACCGCCGTCGCCTGCATGCCGAACACCGCCCGGTCAACGACAACGCCGGCGTCACCGAGCTCATCCTCAAGAAGGCCGCCGAGGCCGGCCTGGCGCGCGTCTATCCGATCGGCGCCGTCTCGCGCGGCCAGAAGGGCGAGCAGCTGGCCGACATCGCCGAGCTGAAGCAGGCCGGCTGCGTCGCGATCACCGACGACGGCCATCCGGTGGCGACGGCGCTGCTGGTGCGGCGCGCGCTCGAGTACGCCGGCATGTTCGACATGCCGGTCATCGAGCACTGCGAGGACCAGACGCTCAAGGGCGACGGCGTCGCGCACGAAGGCCCGGTCGCCGCGTCGCTCGGGCCTGCGCGGCATTCCCGGCGTCGCCGAGGCGATCATGGCGGCCGCGACATCCTGCTCGCCGAGCTGACCGGCGGCCACGTCCACATCGCGCACATGAGCGCCTGGCCGACGCTCGACGCGGTGCGCCAGGGCAAGAGCCGCGGCGTGCAGGTGACCTGCGAGGTGACGCCGCACCACTTCACGCTCACCGACGACCTGCTGGCGGCGCCGGTGCCCTACGACACCAACACCAAGATGAACCCGCCGCTGCGCGAGGCCGCGGACCGCGACGCCATGCTGGCCGGGCATCGCCGACGGCAGCGTCGACGTCATCGCCACCGACCACGCGCCGCACCACTACGACGAGAAGCACGTCGAGTTCGACCGCGCGCCGTTCGGCATCGTCGGCCTCGAGACCGCGGTGTCCGCTCTGCTCTCGACCGGCTGGTGCACGCCGGCGTCATCCGCCTGCCGCGGCTGGTCGAGCTGCTGTCGGTCAACCCGGCGCGGATCCTGCGGGTGCCCGGCGGCAGCGCTCGCCGAAGGCGCGCCGGCCGACATCACCATCCTGGCGCCCGACCTGCCGGTGACGGTCGATCGCGCCGGCGCTGGTCAGCAAGTCGAAGAACACGCCGTTCGACGGCTGGACGCTTCCGCGGCGGCGTCGCCGCGACGCATCGTCGGCGGCCGGGTCGTCTATCGCAATCCCGCCGCCGGTCTGACCCTGTCTGCGGAGGGCCTGGACGCCGCCGCCTCGGCGAAGGCGGGGCGGTGATGGACGCCCGCCGCGACGACATCCGCACCCGAGCCCTCCAGGACCTGCGGCGCTTCGAAGTGGTGATGGAAGGCCACTTCGACTACGGCAACGGCTATCACGGCCGGCTGTACCTGAACCCGCACCAGCTGTTCCGCTATCCCTCGACGATCTGGCGCGTCGCGCAGGACCTGATCGACGTGCTGCCCGGGGGCATGGCCGAGACGGTGACCGTGGTCGCCGGTCCGGTCACCGGCGGCGCGCTGCTCGCCCACACCATCGCCGGGCTGCTCGACGGCCGGCGGCCGCTGACGCGGGAGCCGTACTCGTTCGCGCCGCTTCACCACACCGGGCCGAACGGCGCCGAGGCGCTGTCCAGGTTCTACGGACGGGTGGTCAGGGGCGCCAAAGTGCTGCTCGTCGACGACGTGCGCAACACCGGCCAGACCTTCAAGCGCTGCGCCGAGCTCATCACCGCCGCCGGCGGCACGGTGGTCTGCACGGCGCAGATCGTCGACCGCGGCGAGGCGGTGGTGACCCTCGCCGTGCCGAACGTCGCGCTGGTCGAGTACCCGGCGCCGGAGAACTACGCCGCCGCGGCCTGCCCGCTGTGCGCCGAGGGCCTGCCGGTGACGGCGTTCTGATCCCGGCGCCAGCGGCCGCGGCCCCCGGCTACTTCTTCCGGCTGGCGGTGAAGGTGCCGTTCAACTGGCCACCGGCGATGGCGACGGTGCCCTTCATCGTGTCTTTCTCGACCGTGCCCTTGTAGACGCTGTCGACCGCCTGCCCCTGGGCGTCGGCGGTGAACGAGAACTCGATCGCGCTGCCCTTGATCGTGCCCTTGAGGGCGGCGCTCCCGAACGTCCCGACGTAGGTGCCGGAGAGCGTCTCGCCGTCCTGCTTGAAGCTGATCGCCGGCGTGCCGCTGCCCTGGTCGGTCTGGACGCTGAACGTCCAGTCGCCGCCGACGTTCACGCTCTGCGCCATGCCTGCCGTGCCGAACACCGCCACCGCGACCAGCAGTGCGGCGGCCATGGCCTTGCGCCTTCCCATGAGTGCGTGCATCTGTTCGCCTCCCGGCTGACCAGTATCGCCCAGTGTCTCGTGATGTAACCAGCCGGGTCGAATCGCACGCCGACGACTTCCCGTCACGTCTCCCGGCTCGCTCGAGCCTTGGATCAGCGCGCCTGCTCGAGCGCGGCCAGCAGCGCCTCGACGTCGGCGGCGTCGTTGTAGACGTGCGGCGCGACGCGGATCGCGCTGCCGCGCAGCGACACGAACACCTTCCGCGCCCGCAGCCGTTCGCCGATCGCCGAGATGTCGGTGCCGGCCGGTGCCCGCAGGCCGAACAGGTGGGCGCCGCGCCACGCCGCGTCCTCCACCGTGTAGCCCAGGGCCCGCACCCGCTCGAACAGCGGCGCGGTGAGGGCGGCGCAGTACTCCTGCACCCGGGCCGGCTGGCGCTCGAGCACTTCCTCGAGCGCGGCGATCGCCATCGGCATCAGCGCGAAGTTGGTGCGCTCGCCGACGTCGTAGCGGATGGCGCCGGGCTGGTAGTCGTCGCGGTAGTGCACCAGCTCCTTGAAGTTCTCGCTGCCGGCGCGGCCGATCCACGTCTCTTCCAGCGGTTCGCCGCCGTCGAAGCGCGGTCCCAGATAGGCGAAGCCGAGCGAGTACGGGCCCATCAGCCATTTGTAGGTGGCGACCACCAGCGCGTCGGGCTGGATGCGGGCGACGTCGAAGGGCAGGGCGCCCACCGACTGGGTGCCGTCGACGACCAGTGCGGCGCCGACCTCGCGCGTCCGGGCACCGATCGCCTCGAGATCGAAGCGGGTGCCGTCGGTCCAGTGCACGTGGCCGATGGCGACGATCGCCGTGTCGCGGTCGATCGCCTCGAGCACGCGGGTGTTCCAGCCGCGGCCGCGGCCCGCGGTGTCGTCAGGCGGGGCGACGGTGCGGAGTGCGACCCCGCGTGTCGCCGCCAGCTTGCGCCAACCGTGGACGTTGGCCGGAAACTGCTCGTGGGTGACGACGACGTTCTGGCCGCGCGCCGCCGGCAGGTTGCGGGCGGCGATCGCCAGCCCATACGACGCCGCCGGAATGACCGCGATGCGCGACGGATCGGCGGCGTTCACCAGCCGCGCGAAGAGCGCCCGGGCCGTGGCCGCCTCGGTGAAGAAGTCGTCCTGCGACAGCCGCGACGGCACCCGCTTCCTGGCCACGCCGGCCCCGCCGGCCGCCTCCACCGCCTTCGAGATCGGCGACATGTAGGCGCAGTTGAGGTAGTGCTCGTCGTCGGGCAGCGAGAAGGAGGGCTTCTGGCAGGGCAGCATGATGTGGGGACTGTCCCGCACTTCGGGACTGTCCCCTAGTCTGCCTCGAAACTGCGTGGCCGACGTACTCGGAGGGTTGGCCCAGCCACCTCGTCGGCTCTCAGGCTCGGTGACAGGGCCGGCGTCGGTTCAGCTCGGTGACAGGGCCGGTGCGGGACCGAGCCGCGACCGATATCCGCCGGGCACGTCGCGTGCGGCAATCGCCAGGCGGTTCCAGGCGTTGATGGTGGCGACCACGAGCGTCAGGTCGCCGAGCGCCCGCTCGTCGAAGTGCTCGCGGGCCTCGAGATACACCTCGTCGGCGACGCGGCTGGCGGCGACCAGCGTGACCGCCTCGGTCCACGCCAGCGCGGCGCGTTCGCGCGGCGTGTAGTAGGGGCTCTCGTGCCACGCGTCGAGGCCATAGAGCCGCTGCTCGGTGTCGCCGAGGGCGCGCAGATCCTTCCAGTGCATGTCGATGCAGTAGGCGCACCCGTTCAGCTGCGACGCCCGCAGCTTGACCAGATGCACGAGCGGCGGTTCGATGGCGCAGTGGGCCAGGTAGTGCTCCAGCGCGCCCATGGCGTCGTAGGCGTTGGGGGAGTGCGTGTCGTAGCGAAAGCGGGCGGTCATCGGCCGGGTCCCTGGCGCCGCGGCGGCGCCGGCGTGCTCGGCGCCGGGACGCTGCGCGGCCCGTCGCGGTCGCAGGTGAAAAACGCCAGGAACCTCGCCGGTGCCGTGTCGCTGGCGTTGGCCGACACCGCGTGCACGTCGGCCGGGGTCTCGACGAAGCTCTCGCCGGCGCGGTAGATGCGTTCCGGCTGTCCCTGCAGCTGCATCCGCACCGCGCCTTCGAGCACGTAGCCGACGACCGGGCACGGATGACTGTGCGATTCCGACCAGCCGCCCGGCGCGTAGCTCACCTCGACGACCTGCATCGACAGGTTGTTGCCGTCCAACGGCGGGACCCGGTGAGTCACGACTTGCCGGGCGCTCGAGCCGGCCGGCGGCTTGGCCGTAGCCGCGACACGATAGATGAAGCCCTTGTTGTCGTCGGAGACGTAGAGCGCGCCGTCGGCGCCGGTGACGACGCCGACCGGGCGGCCGGTCACGGTGTCGCCGGTCAGCCAGCCGGTGACGAAGTCCTCCGTGCGCACGGGCCGGCCGTTCTCCATCACCAGGCGAATCACCTTGTAGCCAGCCTTGGCGCTGCGCGTCGTGGAACCGTGTACGGCGAGGTACATCGACGCCCGGTAGGGCTCGGGGAATCGCGATCCCGTGTAGAACGCCAGTCCCATCGGCGTCATGTGCGCCGGGAGTTCGAACGCGGCCGGCGTCGCCTCGGCCGCCGCCAGCGGCGCCGGACCGGGCGGCGCGTCGGGGGCGGCGCTCGTCAGGTTGCGTCCGTAGAAGAACGGGTGGCCGTAGTGCTTGCCGTCCTCGACGAGATTGATCTCCTCGACCGGCGCGTCGTCGCCGACGTTGTCCTGGCCCGGTTCGCCGGCCCACAGCCGGCCGGTGGCCGGATCCCACGCGAAGCCGACGGCGTTGCGCAGCCCGCGCGCGAACGTCCGTCCGCCGGTGCCGTCGGGCTCGAACACCTGGATCGTCGTGCGACGGGCATCGGCTTCGACGCAGGCGTTGCACGACGAGCCGATGCTCACGTAGAGCTTGCCGTCCGGGCCGATGGCCAGCGAGCGCGACGTGTGCAGCGACGGCGTCGAGCTGGGCAGCTCCACGATGCGCTGCGGAACGCCGTCGGGAGCGCCCTTGTTCCACTTCACCCGCAGCACCGCCGGCGTCGTCGCGATGTAGAGGTAGCCGTGGCCGAACGCCACGCTGTGTGCGTAGGGCAGGTCGGCGAACAGCACCCGCGGCTCGGCGCGGCCATCCCCGTCGGCGTCGGGCAGCGCCACCACCTCGGTGCGCCGGGCCACGACCAGCACGCCGTCGGGGCTCACCGCCATCAGCCGCGCGCGCGGCAGGTCGGACGCGAACACCGAGACCGCGAACCCATCGGGCACGCGCAGGACCGCCGGCGCGGGCGGAGCGGCCGGCGTTGGCGGGGTCTGCGCGGCTGCGGCGACAGAGAGCAGCAGCACCGCGGCGGTCACGGCGGCGAGTGGCGAGCGACGGGGCGGAGAGACGTGCGGCATGGGCGCACGGTATCCTTGAAGTGGCCCAGCGCACAGAGCCACATATCGTTTGTCGGTTGGACCACTTTCAGATGCCGCGCCGCCCCGTCACCCTGCCGCTCGTGCTGCCGCCCCGCGATGCCCGGACGCCCGCCTGCCAATGGCTGTCGCGGGCGCTGCGCGCGGCCATCGGGTCGGGCCAGCTGGGGCCCGGGCATCGCCTGCCGGCGACCCGCGACCTGGCCCGCCAGTACGGGCTGTCGCGCGGCACCGTGGTCGCCGCGTTCGAGGTGCTGCACGCCGACGGCTACCTCGAAGCCCGCATCGGCGCTGGCACGCACGTCTCGGCGGCTCTGCCGTCGGGCCGGGTGGTCGGCGCGGTGCCAGCCGACGCTCCGGCCCCGCGACGCCGCTTCTCGGCGGCGGCCAGCCGCATCACGCCGTTCGTCCAGCACGCCAGCGCGTCGGCGCGGGCTTTTCGCGCCAACCAGCCGGCGCTCGACCTGTTCCCGGCGGCGTTGTGGGCGCGCGTCGCGGCGCGGGCCGTGCGCCGCGCGCCGGCCGATCTGCGCCTGGGCTGCGAGCCGCTCGGCTATCCGCCGCTCCGGGCGGCGATCGCCGACTACCTCACCGTGTCGCGAGGGGTGTCGTGCCGGCCGGCGCAGATCGCGGTCGTGTCAGGCGTTCAGGATGCGCTCGCAGTCGTCGCCCACCTGTTCGTGAACCCCGGCGATCCGGTGGGCCTGGAGGACCCCGGCTACACCGGGGCTCACCGCGTGTTTGCGTCCGCCGGCGCCCGCGTCGTGCCGCTCGCCGTGGATGCTGACGGCGCGGTCGTGCCGTCGCGCCGCCGCTCGCTGCGTCTGGCCTACCTGACGCCGGCCCACCAGTTCCCGCTCGGCATGGCGATGACGCTGGCCCGGCGCGTCCAGTGGCTGGCGTGGGCGCGTGCCACCGGCGCCGTGCTGGTCGAAGACGACTACGACAGCGAGTTCCGCTACTCGGGCCGGCCGATGTCGGCGCTGCAGGGCCTCGATCGCGACGGCGCGGTGATCTTCGTCGGCAGTCTGAGCAAGGTGCTGTGTCCGTCGCTTCGGGTCGGCTACCTCGTCGTGCCCGACGACCTCGTCGATCGCGTGTCGGCGTGGCTGTCGGTGGCCAGCCGCCACGTGTCGCCGCTGCTCCAGGCGACGCTGGCCGACTTCATGACCGCCGGTCATTTCTCGCGCCATCTGCGCCGCGCCCGCGACGTCTACGCCGGCCGCCGCGCCGCGCTCCTCGCCGGGGCCGCGCGCTGGCTGGCCGGCGGCCTCGAGGTCGCGCCGGTGGAGGTCGGGTTGCAGACCGTCGGGTATCTCACCGGCCGGGTCACCGCCGACGCGGTGGCGCGAGCCGCCGCCGCACGTGACGTCGAGGTGCGGCCGCTGTCGCGCTATGTCCGGACGGCGGTCGTGAGAGAAGGCGTCCAGATCGGCTTCGCCGCCGCCGACGTCCTCGAGATCGAGCGCGGTGTCGAGGTCCTCGCCCGGGCGATCGACACGCGGTGAGCGCGTCACCGAACTCCGCCTCGCTTCATCTCAGGCTCGGCGGTTGGCCCCGCCACCTCGCGCGATCACGAGCTCGGTGACCGGGCCTCGCGCACGTAGCCCATCTTCGCGCTGCGCTTCCCGCCCTCGGCGTGGGCGTCGTCCGACAGCGCGTGCACCCCGATGGCGTCGATCCAGCGGTTGTAGAAGTTGAACAGCGCGCACACCGTGATGGCGAAGTAGAGCGCCTCGTCGGACCAGCCGAGCGCGCGCAGCGGCGCCATGTCCGCCGGGGTGACCTGCGGCGAGTCGTGGTTGACCTTGTCGAGGAAGCGGAAGAGCGCCTTGTGCGGCTCGTCGAGCGCCGAGCTCTCGACATCGGCGAGCACGCCCTCGACCAGCGCCCGATCGCCCAGCAGTTCCGCCGCAACTGCGGCGTGGGATTTCGTTCAAAACGGGCAGTGGTTGCGGACCGAGATGTAGGCGGCGATCAGCTCGCGCAGGCCGGGGCTGAGCGGCGCCGGGCCGCGCAGGATCTCCTGCGTGAAGCGCGCCAGGTGGGTCGTCGCCTGTGGCAGGTAGGCGAACAGGTGCCAGATCTGCGGATACTCGGCGCCCCGTTCCTGCATCGCGCGGATGGCCGTGGTGTACGGACTCGGGGCGTTGTCGCGTTCGACGTCGGGCAGGAACAGCGGCTCCATCGGCGAAAGGGTACTACGTTACGATCGAACGCATGACGGCGCGCACGGTCCGGATCGCGATGGCCCTGGCGACCGCTGGTCTGGCGGCGTCGCTGGCGGTGCGCGTCGCCGGCCAGACCGCGGCGCCGTACCAGGGCGTGCTCGACGAACATCCCGCCATCCAGTACCAGACGCGTCCCACGAATGACCCGGTGGCGCGGCTGAACGACGCGCTGCGCAGCCGCCGCCAGACACTCGCACACGAACCGGACACCGGGTATCTGCGGCCGGTGCTCGAGGCGCTGGCGGTGCCGGTCGAATCGCAGGTGCTGGTGTTCTCGAAGAGCGGCATCCAGCGGGCGTTCACCAGCCCCGAGAACCCGCGCGCCCTCTACTACAACCCGGCAGTGGTGGTCGGCTACATCCGCGGCGCGCCGGTGCTGGAGATCGCGGCGCAGGATCCGCAGCAGGGCACGGTGTTCTACACCCTTGATCAAGGCGCCACCAGCGAACCGCGGTTCGTGCGCGGCACGATCTGCCTCACCTGCCACGTGTCGGTCAGCACGCTCGACGTGCCGGGGCCGATCGCGCGCAGCAACCGGGTCAGCGAAGACGGCTCGCTGCTGCTGCGGGCCGGACCGGCGGTGACCGTGAACCATCGGACGCCGCACCCGCAGCGCTGGGGCGGATGGTTCGTGACCACCAGCCTGAGCACGCCGCCGTATCAGCAGCTCGGTCACCTCGGCAACCTCACGATCGCCGCCTACCCAGGCGATGACACCCCGGCCATCGTCTCGAACCGCGCCCTCGTCCGGTGGCTGGACAGCGCTCCCGAGAGCCGCGGGTATCTGTCGTCGGCGAGCGATCTGGCGGCGCTGCTGGTCTTCGATCACCAGATGCACGCGATGAACCTGCTGACCCGGCTCAACTGGGAGTGGCGCATCGCCGCCGCCGACGGCCGCGCCCGGGTCACCGAGCCGCTGTTCCGCGACCGTCTCGACGAACTGGCCGACTACCTGGTGTTCGTCGACGAGGCCACGCCGGTGGTGGAGGTGACGCCGCGTGCCGGCTTCCCAGAGCGGCTGGCCGCGGCCGTGCCGAAGGATCGCCACGGCCGGTCACTCGCCGACCTGAACCTGGCCACCCGCCTGATGCGCTATCCACTGAGCTACATGGTCTACACCGAGGCGTTCGACGGGCTGGCGGCCGAGGTGAAGGCGGCGGTGTACCAGCGCCTGCTGACGCGGCTGTCCGGCCGCGACCGCCGCCCACGCTACGCGCATCTGGCCACGCCGGCCGCCCGCGCCGCCGTGCAGATCCTGCGCGAGACCAAGCCCGGCCTGGCCGCGACGACGAGCCGCTGATCAGGCGTGTGATAATTCGCGCCTCATGACCTTCCGCACGCAAGCGTCCACCCTGACCCTCGTCCTCGCCACGCTCGCCGTGGTGCTGCCGTCGCCGTTGCCGGCGCAGACCCCCGCCGCGCCGCTGCCGCTGGTCTACATCCTCGCCACCGGCGGGACCATTTCCGGCAAGGGCGCGAGCTCGACCAGCCTGGCCGACTACAAGGCCGGTGCGCTGCGCGGCGACGAGCTGGTGGCTGCGGTCCCCGAGATCGCCCAGGTGGCGCGGGTGAAGGTCGAACAGATCGCCAATATCAGCAGCACCGACATCACTATCGCGCACTGGCTCACCCTGGCCAGGCGCATCAACGAGATCTTCGCCGCCGACCCGACCGTGGCCGGCGTCGTCATCACGCACGGCACCAACACCATCGAGGAGACGGCGTATTTCCTCAACCTGACGGTGAAGGACGAACGGCCGGTGGTCGTGGTCGGATCGATGCGCCCGGCCTCGGCGATCAGCGCCGACGGCCCGCTGAACCTGCTGAACGCGGTCCGCGCGGCCACGGCGAAAGACGCCGTCGGCAAGGGCACGCTGGTGGTCCTGAACGACGAGATCAACGCCGCCCGCGACGTCACCAAGACCAACACCTACCGGGTGGAGACGTTCCGGTCCGGCGACTTGGGACTGCTCGGCTACGTCGATGCCGACCGGGTCGCGCTGTACCGCGCGCCGCTCAAGCGGCACACGACGCGCTCGGAGTTCGACGTGCGATCGCTGACGACGCTGCCGGCGGTCGACATCCTCTACTCGTATGTCGCGCCGAGCCCGGTGCTGGCCGCGGCGCTGGTCGCCGCCGACGTGCGCGGCATCGTCGTGGCCGGCACCGGCGCCGGCCTGATGTCCACGGCCGAGCGCGACGCGATCAAGGCGCTGACGACCGGGTCCGACGCCACGCGGCCGATCGTCGTGCGCTCGAACCGCACCGGCAATGGCCGCGTCATCCCGCAGGCCGAGACCGATGCGCTCGGGATGGTGCCGGCCGACAACCTGTCGCCGCAGAAGGCACGCATCCTGCTGATGCTGGCGCTGACGAAGACCCGCGACCTGGCCGAGATCCGGCGGATGTTCAACGAGTACTGACCGCGACCAGGCCCGCTGCGATGATCCGCGCGCACCGCTACGTACTGGCCGTGCCCGACCTCGAGCGGTCGGCGGCGTTCTATCGCGACGTGCTCGGCTTCACCGTGCACACGATCAGCGACCCGGGCTGGCTGTTCTTCGTGAAGGACGAGTGCCTGATCATGGCCGGCGCCTGTCCTGACGCGCTGCCGCCGAGCCAGCTCGGCGACCACTCGTACTTCGGCTACCTGGTCGTCGACGACGTCGACGCCTACCATGCCCGGGTGCGCGCCGCAGGCGTGGAGGTGACTAAGGCGCTGCGCGACGAACCGTGGGGCATGCGCGAGTTCGGCCTGCGCACCGCCGATGGCCATCGCCTGATGATCGGCAGCCGCACGCCGTAGCCGCCCGGCGCGATCCAGCGAGGGGTTCTATACTGCCGGGAGCGGCCCGCATATTGCCCGGCGACACTCCTGACATCCTCCCCGGCATCTACGCCGGCTTCGTCTCGGTCGTGCTGTCCCTGCTCGTCACGGCCGTGTTCGTCGGCGCCGAGACGACCGCGCAGGGGACGCTCGCGGCCGGGGCGCTCGGCTCGGGCGGACTCGGCTTCTTCAGCGTCAGCCGCGCCCTGGCGACGCCGCTGCGCGGCACGCTGCAGTTCGCGCGGCCGTGGCTGTGGTTCACGGCCTTCGCCGCCGTCGGGCTCTACGACGGCCGTTACCAACCGCTGGTCGCGTCGATCGTGCTGACAGCGGCGATGGCCGCGTGTCATCTGGCCGGCGGCGCCGTCGCCTGGTGGCGGGGCCGCCGCTGAGCCGGCCGTCGACGCACCCGGCGATAGCGACCGCTCCGGCAATTCGATAGGATCCACGCATGCGACGAGCGACGCGTTCCCAGCGGCTCGACCAGCTGCCGGTCCGGATGGAGCAGCACGAGCTGCTGCTCGACCAGGGCTCCCTCACCTACGGCGTGCTGATTCCGAAGACGCCGGCCCCGGCGGCCGGCTACCCGCTGGTCGTGGCCCTCCATTACGGCACCACGCAGGAACCCGGCCTGTCGCCGTACTTCGGGCTCGGCTACGTCGGCCAGCTGGTGTTGCCGGCGCTGCAGGACCTGAACGCGATCATCATCGCTCCCGATGCGCCCGAAGCCAGCTGGGCGCATCCGGCGTCGGAAGCCGCGGTCCTCGCGGTCGTCGCCGACGTCCGCAAGCGCGTCGCCTTCGATGCCCGGCGCACGCTGGTCACCGGCTTCAGCATGGGCGGATCGGGCGCGTGGTTCTTCGCGCAGACGCATCCCGAGCTGTTCCGCGCGGCGATCCCGATGGCGGCGGCGCCGCGGCCCGCCGGCGACGACCCGGCGACGTTCGCGCCGGTGAAGATGCCGGTCTACGTCATCCACAGCCGCGCCGATCGCACCGTGCCGCTGGAGCGCGTCGAGGGCGGGGTCAAGGCGCTGCAGGGGCTCGGCGGCAATGTCACGCTGACCCTCATCGACGACATCCCGCACAACCTGATCCCGGGGTTCATCGATCCGCTCGCCGGCGCCATGCCCTGGGTGACGAAGGTCTGGGCGCAGTAGGCCGCGCGTGACGCCGACCACGGTGCTCTTCGCCTGCGTTCACAACGCCGGCCGGTCGCAGATGGCGGCGGCGTGGTTCAATCGGCTCGCCGATCCGGCCACGGCGCGGGCGATCTCAGCCGGTACCGAACCGGCCGCGCACGTGCATCCCGAAGTGGTCGCGGTCATGGCCGAAGCGGGCATCGACCTGTCGGGCGAGGCCCCGACGTTCCTGTCCGAGGCCCTGGCGCAGCAGGCGCAGATGCTCATCACCATGGGCTGTGGCGATCAGTGCCCGGTCGTGCCTGGCGCGATCCGCGACGACTGGCCGCTGCCGGATCCGAAGGGCCAGGCGATCGACGACGTCCGGGCCCTGCGCGACGTGATCCGCGCCAGAGTCGGCGAGCTCGTCGCCCGCCACGGCTGGCAGGCGAAACAAGACTGACATGACTCCAGAAGAGTTCCGTAAACACGGCCACGCGGTGGTCGATTGGATCGCCGACTACCGGGCCCGCGTCCACGAACGGCCGGTGCTGGCGCAGACCGAACCCGGTGACATCAAGGCGCGGATGCCGGCGGCGCCGCCCGACGACCCCGAGGCGTTCGACGCCATCCTGCGCGATCTCGACGCGGTGGTCGCGCCGGGTATCACCAACTGGCAGCACCCGAGTTTCTTCGGCTACTTCCCGAGCAACGGCATGCTCGGCAGCGTGCTGGGCGACTACGTCAGCAGTGGCCTGGGCGTGATCGGTCTGGCGTGGCAATCGAGTCCAGCCCTGACCGAGGTGGAGGAAGTCGTCACCGACTGGCTGCGCCAGATGACCGGCCTCTCCGCGGGGTGGGAGGGCGTCATCCAGGACACCGCGTCCACGTCGACGCTGGTCGCACTCCTCAGCGCCCGCGAACGCACCACCAACTACGGATTGGCCCGCGGCGGTCTGCAGGCCGAGTCTCAGCCGCTGGTCGTCTACACCTCGGCGCACGCCCACAGCTCGGTGGACAAGGCGGCGCTGCTCGCCGGCTTCGGCCGCGAGAACATCCGCCATGTGGCCTGCGACGCCCGCTACGGCCTCGACCCCGACGCGCTGGCCGCGGCGATCGTCGCCGACCGCGACGCGGGCCGGGTGCCATGCGCGGTGGTGGCCACGACCGGCACGACCACGACGACGGCGCTCGACCCGCTGGCGGCCATCGCCCGCGTGCTCGAGGGCCGCGATATCTGGCTGCACGTCGATGCGGCGATGGCCGGCTCGGCGATGGTGCTGCCCGAGTGTCGCTGGATGTGGGAGGGCGTCGAGGCCGCCGACTCGGTGGTGCTCAACCCGCACAAGTGGCTCGGCGCCGCCTTCGACTGCACGGTCTACTACGTCCGCGACCCGCAGCACCTGGTGCGGGTGATGTCGACCAATCCGAGCTACCTGCAGACCGCCGCCGACGGCCGGGTGAAGAACTATCGCGACTGGGGCATTCCCCTCGGCCGCCGCTTCCGCTCCTTGAAGCTGTGGTTCCTCATCCGCGAGCAGGGCGTGCGCGGGCTCCAGACGCGGCTCCGCCGCGACCTCGACAACGCCCGGTGGCTGGCGGCGCAGGTCGAGGCGGCCCCCGGCTGGCGGGTGCTGGCGCCGGTGCCGCTGCAGACGCTGTGCGTGCGTCACGAACCGCCGGGCGTGACCGGCGAGGCCCTGGACCGCCACACCCAGACGTGGTGTGATCGCCTGAACCGGTCCGGCGCCGCCTACCTCACCCCCGCCCTGCTCGACGGGCACTGGATGGTGCGTGTGTCGGTGGGCGCCGAACAGACCGAACGGACCCACGTCGAACAGCTGTGGGCCGCCATGCAGCGCGAGGTGCTTCGATGACGCCGACCCGGACCCCCAGCAGCTAGCAGCCCGGGGGGAAATGGCGGCGTAGCACCGAGGGCGGCGATGCGCGCGGATCGCAAGGCGCGACGACCGAGAATATCGGCAATATTCGAGCGAGGAGCAACGATGCGAGACGCGATGCAGCGCCGGCCGAATGCCGGCGCCACTTTCCCCCCGGGCTGCTACGCCACCGCCGCTGCCCGTGCCGAACACGTGGCCCGCGGCGTCGCCGAGACGCACCCGATCTTCGTGGCCCGCGCCGAAGGCACCAAGGTGTGGGACACCGACGGCAACGAGTACCTCGATTTCATCGGCGGCATCGGCGTGCTGAACACCGGCCATCGCCATCCGCGAATCCTCGAGGCGGTGCGCCGTCAGCTCGACGCCTTCACCCACACCTGCTTCCAGGTGGCCAGCTACGACGGCTACGTCGAGCTGTCGGCGCGGCTGAACCGGCTGGTTGCCGGCGGCCCCAACAAGACGCTGCTGCTCACCACCGGCGTCGAGGCGACCGAGAACGCCGTCAAGATCGCCCGCGGCTACACCAACCGGCCGGGCGTCATCGCCTTCAACGGCGCCTTCCACGGCCGCACGCTGTTCGGGCTGTCGCTCACCGCGTCGAGCACCGGCTACAAGCAGAACTTCGGGCCGTTCGCAGCCGAGGTCTACCACGCGCCGTTCCCCTACGAGTACCGCGGCATCAGCAGCGCGCAGGCGCTGGCCGGCCTGCAGTACCTGTTCGACTCGCGGATCGCCCCGGCCCAGGTGGCGGCGATCATCATCGAGCCGCAGCTCGGCGAGGGCGGGTTCGTGCCGGCCCCGGTCGAGTTCCTGCGCGAGTTGCGCCGCCTGTGCACCGCGCACGGCATCGTGCTCATCGCCGACGAGATCCAGACCGGCTTCGGCCGCACCGGCAAGATGTTCGCCTACGAGCACTACGGCATCGAGCCGGATCTGGTGACGATGGCCAAGAGCATCGGCGGCGGGTTGCCGCTGTCGGCGGTGGTCGGCAAGGCGGCGATCATGGACGCGCCGGCGGTGGGCGGACTCGGCGGCACCTATGCCGGCAACCCGGTGGCGTGCGCCGCGGCCATCGCCGTGCTCGACGTGTTCGACGAGGAGCACGTGCTCGACCAGGCGGTGCGTCAGGCCGAAACCACCCGGGCGGCGCTGGTGGCGCTGAAGGCGCGTCACCCGCAGGTCGGCGACGTGCGCGGCCTGGGTGCGATGCAGGCGATCGAGATCGTGCAGCCGGGGGACCAGTCGCCCGATGCCGCCAGCGCCCAGCGCATCGTCGATCTGTGCCGTTCGCGCGGCCTGCTGCTGCTCAAGTCGGGCACCTACAAGAACGTCATCCGGCTGCTGCCGCCGCTGACGACGCCGCCGGCCGAGCTCCAGCGCGGGCTCGACGTCCTGGCCGGCGCCGCGGCCGAGGTGTTCGCGTGAGCGCCACCTTCGACGTCCAGAACCCGGCCACCGGCAAGCGCGTCGAGAGCGTGCCCAATGCCGGCGTCGCCGAGGCGCGGGTGGCCGCGCGCCGCAGCATCGACGCGTTCCCGGGCTGGCGCGATCGCACTGCCTACGAGCGTTCGAAGATCCTGCGCGCGTGGCACGACCTGATGCTGCAGGACGAGGCGCGGCTGGCCCGGCTGATGACCGACGAGATGGGCAAGCCGATCACCGAGTCGCGCGGCGAGGTCAAGTACGCGGCGGCGTTCGTCGAGTGGTACGCCGAGGAAGCCAAGCGTGTCTACGGCGAGACGGTGCCGAGCCAGTTCGCGCACAAGCGGCTGCTGGTGCGGCCGCAGCCGGTCGGGCCGGTCTACGCGGTGACGCCGTGGAACTTCCCGGCCGCGATGGTCACCCGCAAGGCGGCGCCGGCGCTGGCCGCCGGTTGCACCGTGGTGCTGAAGCCGGCCGAGCAGTCGCCGCTGACGGCGCTTCGGCTCGAGGAGTTGTGGCGCGAGGCCGGTGGCCCGGCCGACGTGTTCCAGGTGCTGACCACCGCCGATCCGGCGGCGGTGTCGAGCGTGTTCTTCGACGACCCGGCGATCCGCAAGCTGACCTTCACGGGCAGCACCGAAGTGGGCATCCTGCTGGCGGCGCAGGCGGCGAAGACCGTGAAGCGGGTGTCGCTCGAACTGGGCGGGCACGCGCCGTTCCTGGTGTTCGACGACGCCGACCTCGATGCCGCGGTGCGCGAGGTGGTCGCCTCGAAGTTCCGCAACACCGGCCAGACCTGCGTGTGCGCGAATCGCATCTACGTGCAGGCCGGCGATCTACGACGCCTTCGCCGGCCGGCTCGCCGACGCGGTCCGCGCCCTGCGGGTCGGCGACCCGCTCGACGCCGCCACCCACGTCGGGCCGCTGGTCGATCAGGCCGGCCACGACAAGGTGGTGGCGCACGTCGAGGACGCGGTGGCCAAGGGCGCCAGGGCGGCCGTCGGCGGGCAGCCGCGCGGCGGGCTGTTCTTCGATCCCACGGTGCTCGTCGAGGTCGCACCCGGCATGCGCATCCTGCAGGAAGAGACCTTCGGTCCGGTGGCGCCGCTGGTCCGCTTCAGCGCCGACGCCGAGGCCGTGGCCCAGGCCAACGGCACGCCGTTCGGCCTGGCCGCGTATCTGTGGACCCGGGACCTGACGCGGGCATTCCGGGTGTCCGAAGCCCTCGATTTCGGCATCGTCGGCGTGAACGACGGGCTGCCGTCGGCCCCGCAGGCGCCGTTTGGCGGGGTGAAGGCCTCCGGTCTGGGCCGGGAGGGCGGCAAATGGGGCATCGAGGAGTTCCTCGACCTCAAGTACGTCTCGATCGCGCTGGGCTAGCCTCCCGCTATACTGCGGCCATCATGCTGGGAGGACCGATGCGCCGGACCGTGCCCGTTCGCGCCCTCGTGGCGTTCGCCATCCTCGCGATGGCGCCTGTGAGCCTGCTCGTCGCCACGGAGCGTTCCGCGGCCACGATGACCGCGGCAGCCACCGCGTTCGTGGAATCGCTCGGCGCGGAGACACGGCCGCATGCCGTGTTCGCCTACGACGACGCCGAGCGCCTGCGCTGGAACTTCATCCCCAACGAGATGTTCCCGCGCAAGGGGCTGCCGTTCCGCTCCATGTCGCCGGCTCAGAAGGAGAAGGCGCACACGCTGCTCAGGTCGGGGCTCAGCCAGAAGGGCTATCTGACCGCCACCGCGATCATCGCCCTCGAGGACACTTTGCGCGCCATCGAGCAGAGCTCGCGCTTCGCCCGCTCGCCGCTCGACTACCAGTTCTCGGTGTTCGGGACGCCGTCGGCGCGCGGCAGCTGGAGCTGGCGGGTCGAAGGCCACCACCTGTCGCTGCACTTCGCCGTGGCCAACGGCCGCGTCGCCGCCACGTCGCCGTCGTTCACCGGCTCGAATCCGGCCGTGGTGAAGGACGGCCCGAAGAAGGGCCTGCGGGTGCTGGCGCCGCTCGAGGACACCGGCCGGGCGCTGGCCGAAGGGCTCACCGCGGCGCAGCGCGCCATCGCGGTGATCGCCGATGTGGCCCCCGGTGACATCGTGTCGGGCAACAAGAACGACATCGGCCCGCTGGCGCCGGCCGGGCTGGCCGCCGACCGGATGACGCCGGCTCAGCGCGACTCGCTGATGCAGGTGATCACCACCTACGCGTCGATGATGGCCGACGACCTCGCGGCCGAACGCATGAGCCGGGTGACCGCCGCCGGGCTCGACCGCATCACCTTCGCCTGGGCCGGGGCGCTGACGCCCGGCGCCAAGCACTACTACCGGGTGCAGGGGCCGACGTTCCTGATCGAGTACGACAACACCCAGAACGACGGCAATCACGTCCATGCGGTGTGGCGCGACTTCCAGGGCGACTTCGGCCGCGATCTGCTGCGCGAGCACATCCGGGCCGATCACGGCCGATAGCCCGTTTCTGTCGCCGGCGGGCCGGGTCGTAGTAAGGTGCCAGTCGAGGTTTCCGTGATGAACGCTCGCCTGTTTGCCGCCCTTGCCGCCACCGCGGTGCTCACTGCCTGCACCGCTCCTGCTCCCGGGCCGGCGGGCACGGCTGCCGCGGCCGCGCCGTCGGCCGACGCCGATGCCGCATCGCGCTGGTTCAGGCACGTGGAGGCGCTGGCGGCCGACGACATGCGCGGCCGCGAAACCGGCAGTCCGGAACATCGCAAGGCCGCTGACTACGTCGCCGACCAGTTCGCGCGGGCCGGCGTCGAGCCGGCCGGCATCGCCGGGTTCATGCAGCCGGTCACCTTCCGCTCGCGCCGGATCGTCGAAGAGAAGTCGAGCCTGGCGCTGGTGCGCCGCGGCAAGGTGCAGCCGGTGGTGCTCGGCGACGAGGCCACTTTCAGTATGCGCATCGACGCCGCGCCGCAGGTGGAAGCGCCGCTGGTGTTCGCCGGACACGGCCTGGTCATCCCCGAGATGAACCACGACGACTTCGCCGGGCTCGACGTCAAGGGCAAGGTCGTGGTGCACCTGTCGGGCAGCCCGCGCAACGTGCCCGGGGCGCTCAGCGCGCACTACCAGTCGGCCGCCGAACGGTGGAGCGCGCTCAAGGCGCGGGGCGCCATCGGCACGCTGACCATCCCGAACCCCAAGGCGATGGACGTGCCGTGGGAGCGTTCGGCCCCCAACCGGCTCAACCCGTCGATGGCGCTGGCCGATCCCAGCACCGACGACACCGCTGGCGCGCAGGTGTCGATCGCGTTCAACCCGGCCAAGGCCGAGAAGCTCTTCGAAGGGTCGGGACACACACTGGCCGAGGTGCTGAAGATCGCCGACGAGGGCACGGCGCTGCCGCACTTTCCGCTGGCGATGTCGCTCAAGGCCACGGTGGCCGTGGAGTCGCAAGCCGTGGAGTCGCAGAACGTGGTCGGCGTGGTGAAGGGCAGTGACCCGGCGCTGGCCGACGAATACGTGGTGCTGTCGGCCCACCTCGACCACCTCGGCGTCGGCGCGGCGATGAACGGCGACAGCATCTACAACGGCGCCATGGACAACGCCTCGGGCATCGCCACGCTGATCGAGTCGGCCAAGGTGGTGGCGGCGGCCCGTCCCAAGCGCTCGGTGCTGTTCGTGGCGGTCACGGCCGAGGAGAAGGGCCTGCTCGGCTCGCGCTACTTCGCCATCCACCCGACCGTGCCGAAGGCGAGTCTCGTGGCCAACATCAACATGGACATGTTCCTGCCGCTGTTCGCGATGAAGTCGGTGATGGTGCTCGGGCTCGACGAGTCGGAGCTGGGCGACGACATCCGCACCGTGGCCCAAGGTCTCGGCATCTCGGTCCAGGCCGATCCGGAGCCGCAGCGCAACCGCTTCATCCGCAGCGACCAGTACCTCGTTCATCCGCGAAGGCGTGCCGTCGCTGGCGATGAAGGTTGGCTACGACGAAGGCTCGCCGGAAGCGAAGATCGCCGCCGACTGGACCCGCGAGCGTTACCACGGCCCGGCCGACGACCTGGCCCAGCCGATCGACCGCACCGCCGCCGTGCTCTTCACCGACATGACCGGCAAGCTGTGCGTGCAGGTGGCCAACCGCGCCGCCAAGCCCGAGTGGAAGGCCGAGAGCTTCTTCAAGCGGTTCGCCAAGCCGGCGCCGAACACGACCAACTGACATCCTGAGCGCGGCTGCGACGTCGTGACACCTCCCACGGCTCACGCTTCGCTCCGGACTGCCAGGAAGGCACGATCCTGCGGCTGGCGACGTCCGGCAAAGCGTCCGGTGCTCAGATTTCGCCGCAGGAGGCGTCACGACGCCGCAACCGCTCATGACAGTGCTGCGCGACGTGAGGCAGCGTCTACGTCGCGTTCACCCGTCGCATTCACTCGTAGGGCAGGGCTTCAGCCCTGCCCCGGGCAATTCGTTCGAAAGTCGCCGCTGCGCCTGAACACCCCACGCCGACTTCGGCGCCGCCTTCGCGTTTGACGACTGACGATTGCGCGGCCTGCTCCGGACGGCCGCGAGAGCCGAGCCAACCCTCCGCCGTCGGCCGAACTATGCCGACCGAGCGCCGCGGGATAGCATAACTGTGCCGCGGGCAGTTCGAGGACTGCGCTCCAATGTGCAACCCTCAGCACATCAGGCAGTTAACCGATCAACACGCCCTCCGGAGCCGCGCTACACTCCAACCGCTGGCGGGATCCGTGGTGCTATGCGGACCTGCCTAACTATCGTTAGCCGGACTTGCGAATCACGAACACCTCATCGAGAATCACCGTGTGAAGTTCGAGATCCTCGGCGAGATCGAACACGTCGAAACGATCGCGGTCGGCGCTGGCGTTCGGGTCCGCGCCCTCCTGAACAAGGCGCACGGCCGGGGGCGCTGGCGAAAGCGGAAGGGCACTGCGCGGGTCCGCCTTCCTGGCGGCGCCGTGCGTCGAGTTGAGCTACCTTGGTACGAAGCCCACGGCATCGGCCGACGGGACTTTAAGATCAAGGCCTACGCCGACTAATCATGAAACACTCAACGCAATTCGCTGTGTGCCTCGACAACGCGGGCAACGAGGCATCGCTCATCCGGGGGAAGATCTACGTCGTGCTGCCCGACGCCAAGGCGGCCAAGGACGATCTGATCCGAATCGTCGACGAGAGCGCGGAAGACTACTTGTTCGCGGCGTCGCAGTTCGAGGTGGTTGACTTCCCGCAGGCCGTTCGCCGGAAGCTCCTAGCGCTTCAGAAGGCCGGCTAACATCCAAATGCAGCCGACGCGCCGCGTGTCTTCTGGCGGCGCGCGGCTGATTTGGCGTCGTTGACCGACAACGAACGACATGCGGAAGCAATCGAGAAGCCGAGCCGACCTGGAGGCCGCCAAGGGCCTCGCCGAGGCGATCTGCGCACTGCCAAGCGATCCAGAGGTGCCGAAGGGCACGCAAGGCTACAACCGCTACACGACACAGCGAGCCCAATTGGCTGGGCTGGCTCGGTCTGACGCCAGGCACGGGCTCCTACGAGCGCGCGCCACAAGAGAGCGCGGGTAAGGTCTACAACCGGATCGTTGAACCGAAGATGCTACTGTGGCTGATCGACGCGTCGAAGGTAGACCCTGCATTGGTTAGTCAAGCGCAACGGGGCGCATCCGCAGCTAGCACCTTGGCAGGTAAGTCCAAAGCAATTCGGCAGGTCGTGGCATATTCAGTAGTAGCCGATGCCCCGTGGACTCGGGCGCTGCCAAACATCCGAATGCAGCCGGCGGCCCTCACCAAGTTGACTTCCACATAACGGACGGATGGGTTCTATGCCCTGAGGGGACGGGGTCGGCACGGGGGCATCCAGCCCTAAGGGACTCGCGGCGTCAATGCGACGGAGGAGGGTTGGCCCGGCTCTCGCGGCCGTCCGGAGCAGGCCGCGCAATCGTCAGACGTCAAACGACGAGGCGGCGCCGAAGTCCGCGTGGGGTGTTCAGGGGCCGGGACGACGCATGACGTCCCGAAGTTCGCTCCGGCAGCGCTGAAGCGCTGCCCTTACGAGCGACCTGCTCGCGTCGTGCAGCACCGCCCGGGGCCCCGCGCTTCATTCGACACTCGCCCCCGCTGGCGTTTGACGGCCTGCGGAGGGCCGGACGCGGGAGTCGGGCCGGCCCTTCGCCGTCGTTCACGTCGTTCCTTGGCTCCAGACCGGCAACGTACGCCTGTAGATCTTTTCGACCTGGAGAAGGCATCATGCCAGCTCGACCTATGAGCCCCGGCATCCGCCTCCGCTTCCTTGCCACGGCCGCGATGGCCTTGGCCGTCCTGGTCACCCCGTTCGCGCAAGCGCCGCGCACGCATCGGCTCGAGGCCACGCCGTCCACCGTGGCCTACGGCTACTACTGGAGCGAGGCGACGCCGGCGCTGCGCATCGCCTCGGGCGACATCATCGACGTCGACACGCTGCTCACCAACTCGCCGGCCGGGCTCGAGAAGGCCGGCGTGCCGCCGGAGAAGGTGCAGGCGTCGCTGCGCCGCATCGTCGCCGAGGTGACCGGCGACCGGCGCGGGCCGGGCGGCCACATCCTCACCGGGCCGGTCTACGTCGAGGGCGCACATCCGGGCGACGTGCTCGAGGTGAAGGTGCTGTCGATCGACCTGCCGCTCGACTACGGCTACAACGGCTGCGCCGGTTTCCTGCCCGAGAACTGCGATCGCAGCGTCGGGCAGAAGATCGTCGCGCTCGATCGCACGGCGATGACCGCGGAGTTCTTTCCCGGCATCGTCATTCCGCTGAAGCCGTTCTTCGGCAGCATGGGCGTGGCGCCGCCGCCGGAAGTGGGTCGGGTGAGCAGCAACCCGCCGAGCCGGTTCGCCGGCAACATGGACAACAAGGAACTCACCGCCGGCTCGACCCTCTACATCCCGGTGTTCGTGCCGGGGGCGCTCTTCGCCGTCGGCGACGGCCACGCCGCGCAGGGCGACGGGGAAGTCGACCAGACGGCGATCGAGACGTCGCTGCGCGGGCGGCTGCAGCTCACCGTGCGCAAGGGCGAGCGGCTCAACTGGCCGCGGGCCGAAACCGCTACCGACTACATCAGCATGGGCGCCGACCCCGACCTTACGGTGGCGACCCGCATCGCCATCCAGGAGATGGTCGATTTCCTGGCAAGCACCCGCACGCTCACGACGCATCAGGCCTATCAGCTGGTGAGCGTCGCCGGGAACGTCGCCGTCACCCAGCTCGTCGACCGGCCGACGATGGGGGTGCATGTGAAGGTGCCGAAGAGCATCTTCAAGTAAGCCGCTTGCGCGGGCGGGGGCGCCTCTACGAAGATGACCAGCGGAGGGCGCTCATGTCCGTGACGTTCCGCCTCGGCCGTTTGCTGATCTGTGCGCTCGCGGTGGTTGGATCTGTCGCAACTGAATCGTCCGCCCAGACGATGCACGGCCGACTTCCCGGCCGCACGACAGTTGGGCGTCCCACCGCGCCGGTGAACCCGTACGGCCGGCTGTTCCTGCTTCCTGGACAGAAAGACGCGGCCACGGCACCACGGCTGGCCCGGCTGCTGGCGGTGCCCGCGCTCGCGGTTGCTCCAGCGCCGGCCATCGTGTGCGGCACGCGTCTGCTGCCGATCGACCCGTCGATCGATCCTGGCATCCGCCGCCTGCCCGACTCCGCTGCCCCGCGCCCGGCCGTGCGCGCCGTCGAGCCGCCGCTCTGCCGGTGACCTCATGCCCGCGGCCGCTGTTGCGCTCGCCGTGCTGATCGCTCTCGGCGCCACCCAGCCGGCCGACGACACGGCGGCGATCGTCGATCTCGAGCACCGGCTGGCGGCGGCCTGGGTGAAGGGCGACCGGGCGTTCATCGAGGGCCTGCTCGCTGACGACTGGTCGGTCACCGACGGAGCCGGCCGGCTACTCACCAAGCCGCAGGTGCTCGAGGAGACGTTCGGCTCTTCGGACCGGCGCATCGAGGCGATGGCCATCGACGACGTGCGGGTGCGGTTCGTCGGTGGTGTGGCCATCGTCACCGGACGCACCCGCGCCACCGGCAGCTACCGCGGCCAGTCTGACACCGCGACGCTGCGCTTCACCGACGTGTTCACGCGTCGCGACGGCCGCTGGCAGATCGTGGTGTCGCACGGCTCGACGGTGACGCCGTGACGATGCTCCCCGCGCGGCGCCGAGCGCTGGCGCGCGCACTGTCGATACTCGGCCATCCCGCCGTCACCGTGCCCACGGCGGTCGCGCTCGGAACGACCGCCGACGCGCCGCCAGCGGTGGTTCGCACCGCGACCATTGCCACGCTCCTCGTTGTCGCCGCGGCGATGGCGTACAGCGCCGTGCAAGTCGGCCGAGGACGCTGGACGCACGTCGATGCCTCGGTGCCGGCCGAGCGTCGGCAGTTGAATGCATTCCTGGCGGCCGCGCTCGGGGCCGCGGCGATTTGGTTGTGGTCCACCGGCCAGCCGGAGATCGGCGCCGGCCTGGCGGCGGCCGGGGTGATTGTCGGCGTCGCCGAGGCTGCGCGGCGATGGCTCAAGCTGTCGCTGCACGTGGCGTTCGCGGTGTTCTCGGCGACACTCCTGTGGCCGCAGATCGGGATGGTTGCAGCGCTGGTTGCGCTCGCCGCCGCCGTCGCGTGGTCGCGCCTGGTCCTGGGCCGCCACACCATCGCCGAGGTGACGGCCGGAGGGTTGCTCGGCGGTGGCGCCGGCGTGGCGTTTCGGGTGCTGCTGTCCACCGCCGTGGCGGCGCCGCGGCCATGAGTCAACTGCTTCGCTTTCCTGGCGGCGTCGAGCGCAATCCTGCGATTGAGGCGTGGATGCGCGAGCAGCCTGACGAACTCGCGGCGCTGGCGCAGCACTGGTTCGACGTCATCCGCGCCTGCGGCGGCGATGTTCGCGAGCTCCTGCACGACGATCAACCCACCGCGTGTATCGACGATGCGGCCTTTGCCTACGTCGATGTGTTCACGGCCCACGTCAACGTCGGGTTCTTCCGCGGCGCCGATCTGCCCGATCCCGGCCGCCTGCTGGAAGGCACCGGCCGGTTCATGCGCCACGTGAAGCTCAGGCCCGGCCGTCATGTCGATCCCGTAGCGTTGGCCGCGCTGATCAACACGGCGTACGCCGATATGAAGGGACGCCTCGTGTCTCAGTCAGAGTCGTGAGTCCGGGCACGACGGCCGTGAGACAATCCGTCCGCATCCTGGCGCTGCCGCGCCCGACTCCTGGAGCCCGCCCATGAACCCACCGCTGACCCCCGAGAAGATCCTGCAGACCGGCCTGGCGTTCTGGCCCGCCAAGACGTTGCTGAGCGCGATCGAGATGGGGCTGTTCACCGAGCTGGCGCGCGGCCCGGAGCCGTTCGACACGGTCGTCGGCCGGCTCGGCCTGCACCAGCGTTCGGCGCGCGACTTTCTCGACACGCTGGTGGCGCTGGGCTTCCTGCAGCGCACCGGCGACCGCTACGCCAATACGCCGGAGACCGATCTGTTCCTCGATCGGCAGAAGCCGTCGTACGTCGGCGGCATCCTCGAGATGGCGAACCATCGCCTCTATCCCTTCTGGGGGCACCTCACCGAGGCACTCCGCACCGGCCAGCCACAGAACGAAGCGAAGAGCGGTGGGCCGGGGTTGTTCGAAACGCTCTATGCCGACCCGGCCCGGCTGCATCAGTTCCTGGCGGCGATGACCGGCATCAGCCATGGCGCCAACCTGACGATCGCCCGGGCCGGGTTCTGGAAGGACTACAAGACCTACGTCGACGTCGGCACGGCCCAGGGGGACCTGGCGGCACAGATCGCCCTCGCCAATCCGCACCTGCGGGGAATGGGATTCGATCTGCCGGAAGTGGCACCGATCTTCGAAGCCTACGTGGCGGCGGCAGGCGTCGCCGACCGGCTGACGTTCGTGCCCGGGAGCTTCTTCACCCAGGATCTCCCCAAGGCCGACGTGGTGCTGATGGGGCACATCCTGCACGACTGGGATCTGCCGACCAAGCGCATGCTTATCAAGAAGGCCTTCGACGCGGTGCCGGCCGGAGGCGCGCTGGTGGTTTACGAGTCGATCATCGACGACGACCGTTCGAAGAACGCCTTCGGGCTGATGATGAGCCTCAACATGCTCATCGAGACGCCGGGCGGATTCGACTACACGGGCGCGGATTGCTCGGGATGGATGCGGGAGGCCGGCTTCTCGGCGACGCGGGTCGAGCACCTGGTCGGACCGGATTCGATGGTGATCGGCATCAAGTAGCGTCGTCGGGCGATGACGCACAGCACCCGCCACCCACTCGCCGGCAAGGTCGCCCTGGTCGCCGGCGCCACCCGCGCCGCCGGTCGCGGCATCGCGGTCGAACTCGGCGCCGCCGGCGTCACCGTGTACTGCACCGGCCGCACCACCCGGCAGGTGCGGTCCGAGATGGATCGCCCCGAGACCATCGAGCAGACGGCGGAGCTGGTCGACGCCGCCGGCGGCCGCGGCATCGCGGTGCGCGTCGATCATCTCGTGCCCGACGAGGTGCGGGCGCTGGTCGCTCGCATCGCCGACGAGCAGGGCGTGCTGCACGTGCTCGTCAACGACATCTTCGGCGCCACCCGGATCGAGTGGAACAAGACGGTCTGGGAGTCGGATCTCGAGTACGGCCTGCACATGCTGCGGCTCGCCGTCGATACGCATGTCATCACCAGCCACTGCGCATTGCCGCTGCTGCTGGCGACGCCCGGCGGCCTGGTCGTCGAGGTGAACGACGGCACCGCCGAGTACAACGATCGGCGCTACCGCAACTCGTTCTTCTACGACTTGGCCAAGGCGGCGGTGCAGCGCATGGGGTTCTCGCTCGGCCACGAGGTGCGGCCGCACGGCGCCACGGCGCTGTCGCTCACGCCCGGGTGGATGCGGTCCGAAGCGATGCTCGACGAGTTCGGCGTCACCGAGGCCAACTGGCGCGACGCGATTGCCCGCATTCCCGGCTTCGCCATCTCCGAGACGCCGGCCTACACCGGCCGGGCGGTGGTGGCGCTGGCCCGCGATCCCGAGGTGGCGCGCTGGAACGGCCAGGCGCTGTCGAGTGGGCAGCTGGCCCGGGTCTACGGCTTCACCGACCTCGACGGCAGCCAGCCCGACGCGTGGCGCTACATGCTCGACGGCCAGGACACCCGCAACCCCTCCGACGTCGCCGGATACCGCTGAGCAGCGGTCCCGGCCAGTCAGACTGCCCTCAATTGCGCGGTCTGGCTCGCGAAATCGGCCTGGAATCGCCGTTCGTCCATGCCTCCGGCCGCTCAGACACATCCGTAACGCACCTGTAACAGGCCCGTCGTTCCCGTTTCACAGCCCCTCGATAGCCTGCGTAGGTTCGCCCGGTCGCATACCGCGCGTCCATCGGCCCGCCTGGTCCGTTTCAGGCACGAGGAGAACATGAGCTTTCCAGGAATGACCCGCCTGCTGGTTCTGACGAGTGCACTGCTCGTCACGGCCATCCCCCAGACGTTCGCCGAGCAAGCGGCAGCGGCCCAGTCCGGCCGCGGAGTTCGAGTCACCGGCATCGTTCGCGACGAGTCCAACGCCATCACGCTGCCCGGTGTGCCGGTCGAGGTGATCGGCGGCGAGACCGTCTACACGGACGTCGATGGCCGCTACATCGTCACGCTGGCGCCCGGCGCCTACGACCTGAAGGTGACGATGGAGGGCTACCAGGAGTCCACCGTCAAGGTCGAGGTGCCGGCCGGCGTCCGCACCGTCGACGCCAACGTCGGCTTGCGGATGGCCAGCTTTGCTGAAACCGTGGTCGTCCGCGGCGACGCGCCGATCGACGCCGTCACCTCGTCGCAGGAAGTGCAGCTCATCGAGCGTAAGAACGCGCCGATGATCAGCGACAACATGGGCGCGCAGGAGATGCGCAGCAACAACGACGGCGACGCCGCCGCGGCGATGCAGCGCGTCACCGGCATCTCGGTCGTCGACAACCAGTACGTGTTCGTCCGCGGCCTCGGTGAGCGCTACAGCAACACCCAGCTGTCTGGCGCCACGCTGCCCACCACCGAACCCGACAAGAAGGTGGTGCCGCTCGACATGTTCCCGTCCGGTCTGCTCGACAGCGTCCAGGTGGCCAAGTCGTACCTCGCCCGATCGCTCGGCCGAGTTCGCCGGCGGCCTGGTGCAGATCAACCCTATCAAGCTGCCCAACCGGCCGGTCCTCGACATCTCCTACGGCCTCGGCGGCAACTCCATCAGCACCGGCAAGAGCATTCCGCTGAGCCCGCTGGGCACGCGCGACTGGCTGGGTTTCGACAACGGGTCGCGCGCCCTGCCCAGCTCGTTCCCGGACTCGAAGATCGTCCGTCGCGGTGTGTTCACGCCGACCGTCGGCTTCTCGCCCGACGAGATCACCGGCTTCGGCCGTGCTCTCGACAGCACCTGGCGGCCGCAGAACGCCGACGGCGCGCCGACTCAGAACTGGGGTCTGGTGGGTGGCAACCGCTTCGGCAAGCTCGGTGTGGTCGCCAGCTTCTCGCAGTCGTATCGTGAGACCTACCAGAGCGAAGAGCGGGCGTTCTACCGGCTCGACGACGGCGACACGCTCGAGGCGGTCAGCGACTACGACATCCGCTACGGCACCCAGCGCGCCCAGATCGGCGCCGTCGGCAACCTGTCGTACCAGCTCACGACCAACCACCGCGTGTCGTTCGAGAACTTCTACACCCACAGCGGCCGCGACGAGGGCCGGACGTTCGAGGGCCCGAACACCGAGAACAACTTCTACTACTTCAACAACCGCGTCCAGTTCATCGAAGAAGGACTGATGTCCAACGGTCTGTCGGGCGAGCACTTCCTGCGCGGGCTGTCGAACAGCCGGGTCGACTGGCGCGCCACCTACTCGCGGGCGACCCGCGACGAGCCGGATCTGCGCGAGACCCTCTACCAGGCCACGTTGGTGCCGGTCACCGGCGGCGGATTCACCTTCAGCGGCACCCCGGTGCTGGCCGACGAATCGCAGAGTGGCTTCCGGATGTTCAACGACCTCGAGGACGACACCCTCGACGTCGCCGCCAACTGGAGCATCTTCAGCACCGCCGGCGACCGGCCGACGCAGTACAAGTTCGGCGTCAACGTGATCGACCGCTCGCGCTCGTTCCAGTCCCGCCGCTTCCGCTTCATCCCGATCACGACCGGCTCGGGCGCCAGCGTGCAGACCGACCTCACCCAGACACCCGAGCAGATATTCTCGTCCACCAACATCGGCCGCGCCTTCCGCTTCAACGAGGAGACGCGTCCCGTGGACGCCTACGACGGCGAGCAGACTACCTACGCCGGCTACGGCATGGTCGACATCGCCCTGAAGGCGAACACCCGCATCATCGCCGGAGCCCGGGTCGAGCGCTTCGAACAGAAGGTCGACTCGTTCGACCCGTTCGGTCTGTTCGTGGCGACGACCACCTCGGAGAACAAGAACACCGACGTGTTCCCGGCCGTGAACCTGGTGCAGGGGGTGACGACCAACTCGAACCTCCGGCTCAGTTACAGCGCCACCGTCAATCGCCCGGAGTTCCGTGAAGTGGCGACGTTCGAGTTCACCGACGTCGTCGGCGCCCGCGCCGTTCGCGGCAATCCAGACCTGCGCCGCGCCATCATCCAGAACGTCGATGCCCGCTGGGAGCTGTTCCCCGGCGCCCGCAACGTGCTGGCGGTGAGCGGCTTCTACAAGTACTTCAACGAGCCGATCGAGCGGGTGGTGATTGCCGGCGCCCAGCCGATCGTCACCTTCCAGAACGCCGACAGCGCCCGCAACTTCGGCCTCGAACTCGAGGCGGCACGGCAGTTGTTCAGCAACCTCTACATCAACGCCAACTACACGTTCGTCGATTCCAAGATCACGCTCAACCAGGACCAGCGCACGGTCCAGACGTCACTCGAGCGGGCCCTGGCCGGACAGTCGAAGAACGTCTTCAACATCACCACCGAGTACGCGGCGCGCGGCTTCAACCTGCGCCTGCTGGTCAATCGCTACGGCGACCGCATCTCGGACGTCGGTTCGAACGGCGCGCCCGACATCATCGAACAGGGTCGGCCGCAGATCGACTTGGTCGTGTCGCAGAAGATCGGCCGGTTCAACCTGCGCTTCGGCGCCGACAACCTCGCCGACAGCCGCTACAACTTCACCCAGGGCACCGGCTCGGTCCAGGAGCGCGAGCGCTCGTTCGTGCTCGGCCGCACCTTCAGCCTGTCGGTCGGGCTCAACGTCTTCTAGAGCCAACGTCATGAGGAGCACACGAGGCATCATGGTTCACGCAACACGTCTTTTGGCCGGAGTCGCCCTCGCCGCCGTCGCCCTCGCGGTGCCGGTCTCGGGGCAGCTGCAGCCGCCCGTCAACGTGCCCGGCATCGACCGTCCGGTCGTGGTCGTCACCGGTGAGATCGCCGACACGATGAACTGGACGAGCAACTTCGTCTACGTGCTGCGCGGCGCGGTGTTCGTCAAGGAGGGCGCCACGCTCAACATCGCGGCCGGCACGCTCATCGCCGGCGAGGCCGGCAGCGTCGGCACGCTCATCATCGAGCGCGGCGGCCGCCTGAACGCACTCGGCACCCGCACCCAGCCGATTGTCATGACCAGCGACCAGCCGGTGGGCCAGCGATCGCGCGGCGACTGGGGCGGCCTCATCATCAACGGCCGCGCCCCGGTGAACATTCCCGGCGGCGAGGGCGTCGGCGAGGCCCAGACCGGCATCTACGGCGGCACCGACCCCAACGACAACAGCGGCACGATGCGCTACGTCCGTCTGGAGTTCGCCGGCAGCGAGTTCAGCCCCGACAACGAGTTGAACGGCATCGCCTTCCAGGGCGTGGGCCGCGGCGGCTCCTACGAGTACATCCAGGTGCACATGAACCGCGATGACGCGTTCGAGTGGTTCGGCGGCACCGCAGATGGCAGGTATCTGGTCGCCTCGAACACCGGCGACGACAGCTTCGACTGGACGTTCGGCTGGACCGGTCGGTTGCAGTTCCTGGCCGCGCACCAGCGCAGCGACGACGGCGACTGGGCCATCGAGGCCGACAACAACGAGTTCGCCAACGACCTGCTGCCGCGCTCCAATCCGCAGCTCTACAACTGGACCAGCTGCGGCGATCCGGACTCGAACGAAGGCGCCGAGGCGTTTCGCGCCGTGCTGTTCCGCCGTGGCACGGCGGTGACCTTCCGCAACTTCCTGCTGCTCGGTTCGCGCACCTTGGGCATGCAGATCGACGGCGCGTCGACGCTCGCGCAGGTGAACAACGGCACGACGCAGATTGGCGCCGGCGTCATCTTCGGGCCGGCGACGCCGCTGCACGCCAGCGTCCAGCCGTTCGTCGCCAACGGACGGTTCCCGGATGTCAGGACCGGAGTGGATCCTGGCGTCTCCGGCTGCTTCGTCCACGAGAACCCGAACTTCCAGCCATCGTCGGTCGCGACACTGGCGGGCGGTCAGCTGACGCCGATTCAGCCGCCCAATGACGGATTCTTCCAGCCCGTGACGTTCATCGGCGCGGTGCCGCCGGCCCCTGGCGACAACTGGTTGAGCGGCTGGACCTCGTTCCCGCAGCGATAGACCTCAGCGGCTTGAATCGTGGGCCCGGTGATGTGCCGGGCCCGCGCTTCGTACCACCTCTGACGCTACACTCCGGCTGTGACCCCAAGACCTACCGCAGTATCCCGGCCGCTGTTGCTGGCCGGCATGCTCGCCGGCTTTCTGGCTGTTGCCGGCTGTCAGTCCGATCCGCCGCTCGCCAACACTCGAGACTCGGCCCGTGCCGTGGCGGAGCAAATGCTCGATGCCATCGCCCGCCGCGACCGCGGGACCCTCGATGCCCTGGCCATCACCGAACCCGAGTTCCGCGCCCACGTCTGGCCGAGCCTGCCGGCGGCCCGGCCGGAACGGAACCTGCCGATGAGCTACGTGTGGGGCGACCTGCACCAGAAGAGCACGGCGAGCCTGTCACGGATCCTCGCCCAGCACGGCGACCGTCGTTACGAGCTCGTCGAGGTGCGGTTCGCCGACCAAGCGACGCCCTACGACGGATACGTCGTGCATCGCAAAGCCGTGCTGGCGGTGCGCAGCGCCGATGGCTCGACCGAGGAGATCCGCGTCTGCGGCTCCCTCATCGAGAAAGACGGCCGCTGGAAGGTCTTCAGCTACGTGATCGACGACTAGCCGCGCGGCTGAGCGCTCACCGCGCCGGCTGGCGCCGCTTCTCGAGATAGGCCGCTCTGAGCGCGGTCACCAGGCGCTCGTCCACGAGTCCTGACGGGTTGCCGCCATAGGTCAGCTTGCGATCGGCGCGGAACTTGTCCACCGCTGCGATGGTTTCGGCGTCGAACTGGGCGAAGTCGCGGGCGAAGTCGGCGGCGGCCCGGCGGCCTTCCGCCTGCAACTTGTCGAACTGCGCGGGATTGCCGCGCCGCAGGTCCTGCATCTCCCGGGTGTTGGGTATGACCGGGGTGGCCGGGAACGCCGCCAGCGATGGCCGCCAATAGCCGAGCGCGTGCAGCATGCGCTTCAGCTCGACGACGTCTGGACCTTCCACCTGCGAGAAGCTGCGATAGCCGAGCCGGCGCTGGGTGGTGTAGTAGATGCGCTTCATCTCGCCGACCGGTTCGACGTGCTCGCCGACCTCGATCGCCAGGGAGACGAAGTCGTTGCCGCGGCCCGGGTCGTTCGGATCGGCGACGCGAATCGCCGCCGACTGCAGGTTGCCCCAGCGGCTGTCGCCGCCTTTGGCCTGGCCGGCTTCGAGGGCCAGGATCATCCGCTCGGCCAGCGGCATCCCGAGGCCCTCGGTGGCCTCGAACGTCGCGGCGACCGCCTCGACCACTTCGGGTCCGACCATGATGTTGGCTTGCACCGTGTAGTTGACACCCTGCCGACTGCCGGCCCACGCGTTGTTGCTCTTGCCGGTGTGCGCGGCCGATCGGCCTTTCATGTCGATCATCCCGAGCTGGCGCGATTCGCGGCCGGCGTCGTCGGCCAGCAGCTGCGGGATCGCGTCCTTCGGGTCGACGCCCTTGGCCATCAGATCGAGGCCGCGGACGCCGTATTCGACCATCGTCGAGGCCTGCGTGCACACGGCGCCGACCCCGGCCCGCACCCACGGCACGGCCCGGCCCACGAACGGCACGCGCGTCGTCACCGCCGCGCCCGACTGGCCGGTGGCCGGGTCGACGGCGCACAGCGAGAAGGTCGAGTACTGCGGATCGCCGACCTCGTCCACGGTGACGCCGTCGGCGGCTCGCCATGGCGAGCGCCCGGTTGCGGTGGACTGGGCGGCGGCGGCCAGCGGCAGCGCCAGCGTCACGGCCAGCGCGGCGATGGGGACGATGCGGGACGGGTATCGCATGAGCACTCCTCGGAGTCGTCATTTATACTCCGGCGCGGAGTCTCCATGCCGATGAGCCGACGCGAGTTCGCAACGACGGTCGCCGCCGGGCTCGGCGCCGCCACGTCGGGCGCCGGCGCGCAAACCATGGTCACCGCGGCGGCGGCCAGCGCGATCTACGCCGCGTCGATCAGCATCGACGCCCTGGCCAACCCCGGGGCGATGAACGTGCCGTGGCCGCCCCGCGGCCCACTCACCGCCGGGCAGCGCGACAACATCGCGAAGAGCGGCCTGACCGCCCTGAACGTGACCGTGAGCGCCGATGACGTCGAGGCCACGACGCGCAACATCGCGCTGTGGACCGGCGAGGCGGCGAAGTACCCGCAGCTGCTGTCGATCGTGCGTCGCCACGACGAGCTGGCCAGGGCGAAGAAGGACGGCACGCTCGGTCTCATCCTCGGCTTCCAGAACACCGAGATGCTCGGCCGCGACCTCGGCCGCCTCGACATGTTCCGGCAGCTCGGCGTGCTCATCATCCAGCTCACCTACAACACGCGCAACCTCATCGGCGACGGCTGCCTCGAGCCGGGCGACGCCGGAATCAGCGAGCTCGGCCGCGCGGCGATTGCCCGCATGAACACGCTCGGCATCGCCGTCGACCTCAGCCACTGCGGCACCCGCACCACCGCCACCGGCATCGCGGCGTCGACCAGACCGCCGCTCATCACCCACTCGGGTTGCCGCGAGGTCTACCGTCATCCGCGCAGCAAGGAGGACCGCGAGCTGAAGGCGATGGCCGACAAGGGCGGCGTCCTGGGGATCTACCTGATGCCGTTCCTGGGCGGCGCCGAGGGCCCGAAGAAGGCGTCGACCGGCGACGCGGTGATTCGCCACATCGAACACGCGTTGAAGGTCTGCGGCGTCGACCACGTCGGGATCGGCAGCGACATGAGCGTGTCGCCGATCGACGAGACCCCCGAGTACCTGAAGGCCGAGCGGGCCTTCGCCGAAGGCCGGGCCCGCGGCGGCATCCAGGCCCCCGACGAGGACCGGCCGCTCTACATTCCGGATCTCAACCAACCGCGCCGGCTCGAGCTCATCGCCGAGCGTCTGGCCGCCCGCGGGCACTCGGCGGCGGTCATCGAGAAGGTCATCGGCGGCAACTTCCACCGCGTGTTCAACGAGATCTGGACGGTCTGAGATGCCGCGCTACGTCGCCTTCCTCCGGGCCGTGAACGTCGGCGGCCGCATCGTCAAGATGGACGCGCTGCGTGGCCACTTCGAGGCCGCCGGGTTCAGCGGCGTCGAGACCTTCATCGCCAGTGGCAACGTGATCTTCGACACCAGGGCCAAGGCTGGGCCGGGGCTGGAAGCGAAGATCGAAGGCGTCCTGAAGAAGGCGCTCGGCTACGACGTGCCGACGTTCGTGCGGGCACTCGACGAGGTCGTCGTCGCCGCCGAGCGCAGTCCGTTCCCCGAGAAGGACGTCGCGGCCGCCGGCGCGCTGCTGGTCGGCCTGCTGAAGCCGCCGGTCGACCCGGCCGCCCAGAATCGACTCAACGCCATCGACCCCACGCAACACGCCTTCAAGATCGCCGGCCGCGAGCTCTACTGGCTGTGCAAAGTGAAGCAGAGCGAGACCAAACTGACGCCGGGCCAGATCGAACGCGCGCTCGGTGGGTCGACGACCATGCGGGCGATCAGCAGCATCCGCAAGCTGGCCGCGAAGCACTGCAGCTGATCCCCAGACGCTCATGAGCTACGACCGACGTCGATTCCTGCAAGCCACGCTGGCCGCCCCTGCGGCGGGAGTGATGATGTCGCGTCAGCCAGCGCCCGGCCCGAACCTGTTTCCAGGCTTTCGCACCGAGCGGATCGCCACGCCCGGGGCGACGATCCACACCGTGGTCGGCGGCAGCGGCCCGCCGCTCCTCCTGATTCACGGCTACCCGCAGACGCACGCCGAGTGGCACAAGATCGCCGGACGGCTGGCGCAGCACTTCACGGTGGTGATGACCGACCTGCGCGGCTACGGCGACAGCAGCAAACCGGCAGACGGCGAGAACCACGCCGGCTACTCCAAGCGGGCCATGGCGCTCGACCAGGTGGCGGTGATGCGCGCCCTCGGCTTCGATCGCTTCGCGGTGGTCGGCCACGACCGCGGCGCCCGGGTGACGTGGCGCCTGGCGATGGAGCATCCAGCGCGCGTGACGCGGGCGGTCGTGATCGACATCGTCCCGAAGCCCTACGAGCAGGTGACACGCGAGTTCGCCACCGAGTACTACCATTGGTTCTTCCTGATCCAGCCGGCGCCGCTGCCGGAGACGCTGCTCGCGAACAGCGCCGAGTACTACCTGCGCTCACGCTTCCAGCGCTTCAACGCGCCCAACAGCGCCTTCACGCCGGCGGCGGTCGCGGAGTACCTGCGTTGCTTCCGCGATCCGGCGACCATTCACGCCACCTGCGAAGACTACCGCGCCGGCGCGACCATCGACATCGAGCACGCGCGCGAGGACGGCGACCGGAAGGTGACGTGCCCGCTGCTGGTGCTGTGGGGCGATCGTGGCACCGTGGGCCGACTCTACGACGTGATGAGCATCTGGCGCCAGCACGCGGTCAACGCCACTGGCAAGGGCTTGCCGGCGGGACACTTCCTGCCCGAGGAGGTGCCCGACGAGACGCTGGCCGAGGTGCTGCCCTTCCTGCAGGCAGGAGTCTGACGCCCGAGTCGCCTGTAGACACCGAACCCGACGGACGCTGAGCGGTCGTACGCCTCGCGGCATCTCGGCGTCGCGGCTCCGTTTCGCCGCGTCGGACACTCGCACCTCCCGGCGACTTGTCCGATGACCAAGCATTTCTGGGGACCCCCAGCCCCTGCAGAGACGTCACCCGCACTCCCGGTGCGAGTGTCGGCTTTCCGAGCGACGACGGCTCAAGTCGCCGCGCCACCGAGACGCCACGAGACGTCCGCGCCGCGTGCGTGTCGGAACGAGCTGTGCTCTGACCACACCTGCGGCCTTCCCGTCGAGGTAGCCCGCAGAAACTCAGTCAAATCCCGATGGCGCAGCGACGAGTCGGGAGTGTGAGCCCGGCTCAGCCGTCCGAGACAGGCCGACCCTGGGCGCTCGCGGATCTTCAGCCGGAGACCCTCTTCTTCAATGAGCGGTTCATGCACGTTGTTCACGCCAACCCGAGGGCCGTCTAAACTAACCATCGCGTGGAACCGGCGGTCAGCGGTTGTGGCATCATCCGCGCACCGAGGCGCTGCGGCCTGCTCCGGCCTGCGGTCGAAGCTTTCTGGAAGACGCTTCCCGCGAAAAGCATTCGCCCGAAGATATTCGAGCGCCACGGCGGTCGCGAGAAGGGCGTCGATCATGCGCACGGATATTGACGTAACTTTCGACTTCAGGCGGGACACGCCCGAGGGCAAGGACCCGGACACGCATAGCAAGACGTTGCGCCTCTACCACAGGCTGTTGTGGAGCAAGCGCCTGCCGGGCGGCGAGTTGTTCCGGCTTGATGACGCTGTACCCAGGCACTATCTACACCACCAGTCATCGCTGGGCGACTTTTCGTTGACCAGCGACGCGGTGATTCCCACGTTCAAGGGGCAAGGCGGAGAAACGGTGTCAGACAAGAAGCTTCTGGCGCAGCAAAGAACTCATCGCGGGCCGCTGACCACCCGCAGCGGCGTCAGCTGGCATGGGACGCCGGCGCCTCGCGGCGTCTCGGTGGCGGGGCGACTTGAGCCGTCGTCGCTCGGAAAGCCGACACTCGCACCGGAGTGCGGGTGACGTCTCTGCAGAGGCTGGGGGTCCCCAGAAATGCTTGGTCATCGGACAAGTCGCCGGGAGGTGCGAGTGTCCGACGCGGCGAAACGGAGCCGCGACGCCGAGATGCCGCGAGGCGCCTACGCGAACGCCTTCTGGGGCGTTCGTGCCGACGCGGCGTGCGCGCACGTCGCTAACGCAGCTGCGCCAGCACTGCGTCGATCGTCTTCTTGGCGTCGCCGAACAGCATCTGGGTGTTGTCGCGGAAGAACAGCGGGTTCTCGACCCCGGCGTAGCCGCTGGCCATGCCGCGCTTCATCACGATGCAGGTCTTGGCCTTCCACACTTCCAGCACCGGCATCCCGTAGATCGGACTCGACGGGTCGTCGAGCGCGCCGGGGTTGACGATGTCGTTGGCGCCGATGACCAGCACCGCGTCGGTCTCGGGGAGGTCGTCGTTGATCTCCTCCATCTCGAGCACGATGTCGTAGGGCACCTTGGCTTCGGCGAGCAGCACGTTCATGTGGCCGGGCAGGCGACCGGCCACCGGGTGGATGGCGAAGCGCACGTTGGCGCCCTTGTCGCGCAGGATCTTGGTCACTTCGTAGAGCGGGTACTGCGCCTGCGCCACCGCCATGCCGTAGCCGGGGACGATGACCACGCTCTTGGCTTCCTGCAGGATCGCCGCGGTGTCCGCGGCGGTGATGCTCTTCACCTCGCCCTGCGGTTCGCCGGCGCCCTTGGCTGGCGCCTTGCCTTCGTCGGCCCCGAAGCCGCCGAAGATGACGCTTAGGAACGAGCGGTTCATCGCCTTGCACATGATGTAGCTGAGGATCGCGCCGCTCGACCCGACCAGCGCGCCGGTGATGATGAGCAGGTCGTTGTTCAACATGAACCCGGCGGCCGCCGCGGCCCAGCCCGAGTAGCTGTTGAGCATCGAGACCACCACCGGCATGTCGGCGCCGCCGATCGCCATCACCAGGTGGATGCCGAGGATGCCGGCGATGACCGTGGTCCACAGGAGCGGGTTCAGCGTGGGGTGGCCGATGAACTGCGCGGCGAAGAACACCGACGCCGCGACCAGGCTCAGATTCAGCGCATGCCGCGCCGGCAGCAGCAGCGGCTTGCTGCCGATAACACCCTGTAGTTTACCGAACGCCACCACCGAGCCGGTGAAGGTCACCGCGCCGACGAAGACGCCGATGAACGTCTCGATCTGGTGGATGGTCGCTTCGACGCCGGTGTGGACCACCGTGGGATCGAGCGTGCCGCCGAGGCCGACCAGCACCGCGGCGGCGCCGACGAAGCTATGCAGGATGGCGACCAGCTGCGGCATCGAGGTCATCTCGACCCTGGCAGCGAGTACCGCGCCGATGGCCGAGCCGACCGCCATCGCCCCGGCCATCACCGGATAGCCGCTGGCGCGCGGGCTGAGCGCGGTTGCCACCGCGGCGATGATCATGCCGGCGATGCCGAACAGGTTGCCGCGGGCCGCAGTGGCCTGCGCGGAGAGGCCGCTCAGGCTCATGATGAAGAGCAGCCCGGCGACGATGTACGCAACGGTAACGAGTGATTCAGGCACGACGGCAGGTCCTCGCTAGCGGCGGAACATCCGCAGCATGCGCTGCGTGACCATGAAGCCGCCGACGATGTTGATCGTGGCGAGGAGGATGGCGGACGCGCCGACGATGACCATCAGCGATCCGGCCGGGCCGTTGAGTTGCAGCATGCCCCCGACCAGGATGATGCCGCTGATGGCGTTGGTCACGCTCATCAGCGGTGTGTGCAGCGCCGGCGTCACGTTCCAGATCACCTGCCAGCCGATGACGCAGGCCAGCGCGAACACCGTGAAATGCGACAGAAACTCGCCGGGCGCCACGAGTCCCAGCGCGGTGAGCGCCACCGCCGCGACCAGCGTCGCGACGGCCTGACCGGTTCCGGAAGATGGGGCAGCGTCGTGCCCGTGTCCCGCCTTCGCCGCCTGCGGCGGCTTCGGCGAGGCGGCGGCTGCCTTCGGCACCGCCGCCGGTGGGTCCTTCCGCGGCGGCGGCCATTTCAGTTCGCCGTCGCGCAGCACCAGGGCGCCGCGCACCACCTCGTCGTCTTCGTTGACGGCGAAGTTCTTCGCCCCGCCCATGTCGGTGAGCAGGTGCACGAGGTTGTTGCCGTAGAGGTGGCTCGCGGTCGGCGCGAGCCGGCTCGGCAGGTCCATGTAGCCGATGATCGTGACGCCGTGGTGCTCGACCACCTGGCCCGGCTTGGTGAGGGCGCAGTTGCCGCCGTTCTCAGCCGCCAGGTCGACGATGACCGAGCCGCGCTTCATGCTCTTCACCATCTCCTCGGTGATGAGCACCGGCGCCGGCCGGTTGGGGATGAGGGCGGTGGTGACGATGATGTCCACCTCACGCGCCTGGGCCGCGAACATCGCCATCTCGGCGGCGATGAAGGCCGGGCTCATCTCCTTGGCGTAGCCGCCGCCGCCTTCGCCTTCTTCCTGGACGTTGAGCTCGATGAACTCCGCGCCCATGCTCTTGACCTGGTCCTTGACCGCGGCCCGGGTGTCGAAGGCGCGGACGATGGCGCCGAGGCCGCGGGCGGCGCCGATCGCCGCCAGGCCGGCCACGCCGGCGCCGATCACCAGCACCTTGGCGGCCGGCACCTTGCCGGCGGCGGTCATCTGCCCGGTGAAGAAGCGGCCGTAGAAACTGGCGGCCTCGATCACTGCCCGGTAGCCGGCGATGTTGGCCATCGACGACAGGGCGTCCATCTTCTGCGCGCGCGTGATGCGCGGCACCTGGTCGATGGCGATCGCGGTGACCTTCCGGGCGGCGAGCCGCTCGATCAGGTCCTTGTTCTTGCCTGGCCAGAGGAAGCTGATGAGCACCAGGCCGGGCCTGAGCCGGTCGGCCTCGTCCGGACTGGGCGGCTGCACCTTGAGCAGCACGTCGGCGTTCGACCACAGCGCCGAGCCGTCGGCGACGACGGTGGCGCCGGCCTTGGCGTACTCCTCGTCGGCGAACGACGCCTTCAAGCCGGCATCGGCCTCGACCCTGACATCGAAGCCCATGCCCACGAGCCGCGTGACCGCTTCGGGTGTGGCCGCCACCCGACGTTCCCCGGGCCAACTCTCCTTCGGAACCGCAAGCACCATGAACGAGACGCCTTCCTTCGATGGGCCGCCGCTGCCTGTTACGATGGGTCGCATTCGACCGTCGCGGGCAGGCGCGGCGGGGTCATTCTATCGGTTTCCGACGCCAATCGCGGATTTGCTGCCCTATGCACCTTCAGCCGACGTCGTCTCTCGTGCTGCGCCGCGGGCTCTGTGCGGCCGCGATCTGGCTCGGCCTTGCCGGGGCGACGATGGCCCAGCCGGCAGCCGGCCCGGCCCCTCCCGCCAGGGGCGGGGAGGTCGATGCACCCGATGGGCGCGCCGTCCTGGTCGCCATCAAGACCCTGACGGCCCCCGGCATGGACGGCCGCGCCACCGGGACGCCGGGCAACGCCAAGGCTCGCGCCTTGATCATCGAGCGCCTCACCGCGCTTCGGACCCAGCCGGCCGAGAGGCCATTCACGTTCACCAGCAAGGCCGGGGCGCCGATGCAGGGCGTCAACGTCGTCGCCGCGTGTGGCGGCCGACGCCAGGACCTGCCGGCAATCGTCGTGTCCGCCCACTACGACCATTTGGGCATACGCGACGGCCAGACCCATCACGGCGCCGATGACAACGCCTCGGGCGTCGCCATGCTGCTGGCCGTGGCGGCGCGTTGCCAGACAGCGCCCTACGAGCATCCGATCACGCTGGCGTTCCTCGACGCCGAAGAGCAGGGACTGCAGGGCGCACGGGCGTTCATCGCCGAGTCGCTGGCCGGCCGCCCGGTCGCCCTCAACGTCAACTTCGACATGGTCAGCCGCAGCGACAAGAAGGAGCTCTTCGTCGCCGGGCCCGGCCGCTGGCCGCTGCTCGGGCCGCTGCTGAAGGATCCGGCGTCGCGGGCGTCGATCGCCGTGAAGTTCGGCCACGACACCGGCGGCGGTCAGGACGACTGGACGCAGCAGTCCGACCACGGCCCGTTCCACACCGCCGGGATCCCGTTCGTCTATCTCGGCGTCGAGGACCACGCCGACTACCACAAGCCCACCGACACCGCCGACAAGATCGATCCGGGCTTCCTGGGTGGCGTCGCGGCGTTCGTGCTCGACGCGCTCGCCGCGCTCGACCGCGCGGCGGCGTTCAAGTAGCGTGGCCAGCAGCCAGGCGTTGCTGGCGCTCAAGCCCGAGCTCGATCGCCTCTACGACCAGTTCAACCTCACCCACTCCACCCGCGATCCGATCTGGAGCGTGCGCCGCTTCCAGGCCCGCGAGGACCAGGAGATCGTCGCGTTCCTGGCCTCGGCCCTGGCCTTCGGCCGCGTGCAGAGCGTGCTGCAGACGGTGGACGCCGTGCTCGACGTGATGGGTGGGCAGCCGGCGGCGTTCGTCCGCGGGTTCACCCCCGATCAGGCGGTCCGGTTCGACGGTGTCGGCCATCGGTGGATCCGCAGCCGCGATCTGGCGGCGCTGGCGTGGCTGCTGCACCAGATGGTGCGCGACCACGGCTCGATCGAAGGGTTCTTCGCCGCCGGCCTGGCCCCAGGCGCCGAGTCGATCGCCGACGGCCTCGAGTCGTTCTCGACCCGGGCGATGGCGCTCGACCTGGCGGCGGTGTACGGCCGCCACCGGCCGACCCCCGGCGTCGGCTACTTCTTCTCGCGGCCGTCGTCGGGCGGCGCGTGCAAGCGGCTCAACCTGTTCCTGCGCTGGGTGGTGCGTCACGACGCGGTCGATCTCGGCCTGTGGGACGCGGTGCGGCCGGGCCAGCTGGTCGTGCCGCTCGATACCCACATCATCCGCGTCGGCAGCTGTCTCGGCATGACGCGTCGGGCCAGCCCGGGCTGGAAGATGGCCATCGACGTGACCCGGGCGTTGCGCCAGTTGAATCCCGACGACCCGGTGCGCTACGACTTCTCGATGTGCCATCTGGGGATGGGCGGGTCGTGCGGCTTCGGCACCACCCGCACCAGCGCGCAGTGCCCGCTGCACACGGTGTGCCGGCCGCGTCGACGGCGGGTGGCGCGATGAGCGGCGAGTTCCGGATGCGCGCCAAACGGCCGACGCGCGCGCCCGCGGCCGACCGGGCACCGAGCGCGGGATTCAAGAACTACATCACGCCCGCCGGCCACCGCCGTTTGAGCGAGGAGCTGGCCCGCCTGTGGAAAGTGGAACGGCCGGCCCTGGTCCAGACGGTGGCGTGGGCCGCGGCCAACGGCGACCGCTCGGAGAACGGCGACTACCTCTACGGCAAACGGAAGCTGCGTCAGATCGACAGCCGGCTGCGGCGCCTGTCCAAGATCCTCGACGGCGCCGAGATCGTCGACAACGCCGGCAAGCGCCACGATCGGGTGTTCTTCGGTGCCACCGTCACCTATCAGCCGGCGTCGGGCGACGAGCGCGTGGTCACGATCGTCGGCATCGACGAACTCGACGCCGGCGACGAGCGAATCTCGTGGCGGTCGCCGCTGGCCACGGCGCTGCTGAAGGCCAAGGTCGGTGACCTCGTCACCTTGCACACGCCGCGCGGACCCGAGGAGTTGGAAGTCGTCGCGATCCGCTACGACCCGGTGAGCTGAGACACGAGTTCGACCGGGTCGCCGACGCGGATGCGGCCGCCGGCCGCCACGGCGGCGTTCAGCGCCAGCCGCCCGTTGAAGCGACGGACGATCGACTTCAGCACGTCGGGGTCCTGGACCAGCGTATCCGGGTCGTAGGTCGTCATCACGCACCGGCCGCGCAGGTCAGCCACCGCGATCACGACGTCGCCGATGCGCAGCCCGCGGCCTTCCCAGCCGCGCTCGTCGAGTCCGGTGACGCCGCCGATGACCAGGTTGGGGCGTAGCCGCCGGCCGTCGTGGCCGAAGGCCGCGATGGCGCCGTCGGTCGCGACGAGCAGCGGCAGGATGTCGAAGACGCCGGCCGCCGACGGGACGATCTGCGCGCCTGCGCCGGCGCTGATCGCCACGGCGGCGGCGACCTCCGGGTCGTACCACGGACGATCGTCCACCAGCACCGTGCCGTCGTCGGCGGTACGCGCGCGATGGCCGAGCAGCCGTGGGTGCGTGCGTGCGGTGATGGCCCGTCCGCGCCGGTCCTCGACGTGCAACCGGCGATCGCCATCGATGCCGCCGCCATCGAGCGTGGCCACGGCAAGGAGCTCACCGGCCATCGACTTCACGGGATACCGCCAGATCTCAGCGATGTGCACAGCGTGGCGGCTCCGGCGCCGTCCTGGTATTGGATTCCCGTGGCGCCCGGACCGATACGCGGCATGACATCGCGCGGCCCAGCTCCCGCCGGGCGCTCGCGAGGAGGCGCGCATGATTCATACGATTACGGCGACCGCGGCAGCGCTGGTCCTGGCCCTGGCCGGGCTCACCGCCGACGTCTGGGACGATCAGCTCACCCCCGACGACACCGTGGCGACCGGCAACGAGCTGTCGCACGGCGGCGATCAGCTGCACGACCTGGCTGGCCGGGCCGGAGGCAATCCGGACGTCGACTTCTTCCGCATCGCGCTCAAGCCGTATCGCTCCTACGAGGTCGTCGTCGAGGGGTTGTCGGCCGATTTCGGCGCCGTCGGCAACCTGGTGCTGGAGCAGCGCAGCGGCGCCAGCGGCGCCACGGTGGTGGCGGCGGCCGTCGGTGAGTCGGGCGTGCTGCTCAACCGCACGCTGCGGCTGCGCAACACCACCGGCACGGCGATCACCAACACCTACATCCGAGTCGGCGGGGCGGCGTGCGCGGCGTTCTGCGGCGACGACGACCAGTACCGCATCCGCATGATGGAGACCACGCTGAGCTTCGCGCGGTTCAACAACAGCGGCACGCAGATCACGGTCCTGTTCGTCCAGAACAGCAGCGAGGCGGCGGTCGACGCGACGCTGCACTTCTGGACCGCGGCCGGCGCCGCAGTCGGCGGCCCGTTCAACGCGACGATTCCGGCCCGCGGCCTGCACGTGTTCAACTCGTCGGCGCAGGCCGCGCTCATCGGCCAGAACGGCTCGGTGACCATCACCCACACCGGGCCGTACGGCAGCCTCAATGGCAAAGCCGTGGCGCTCGAGCCAGCCACCGGCTTCTCGTTCGACACGGCCGGCACCTACCGGACGTTCTGACCGACTGCGCGGTACGCCGCCAGCGTGCCCTCGACCAGCCGGTCGACGCCGAACTCGGCGTTGACGCGCTCGCGGCCGGCCTCGCCCATGTGGCGGCGCGTCGCCGGGTCGCGCAGCATGAGCACGATCGCGTCGGCGAGGGCGTCGGCACGGCCGGGCGGCACCAGCCGGCCGGTCACGCCGTCGTCCACCGCCTCGGGGATGCCGCCGGCGCGGGTGCCGACCACCGGCAGGCCGAGCGCCATCGCGTCGAGCACCGCCGAGCCGAGCCCCTCGGTCACCGAGCTCATCACGAACAGATCGGCGCTGCGCGTCAGGCCCAGCACGTCGTCGCGGAAGCCGGCCAGCAGCACGTGCTTGTCGAGGCCGAGGTCGTGGATCTGGCGGGTGAGCGGCTCGCGCAGGTCGCCCTCGCCGAAGATGACCAGCTGCGCGTCGGGGATCTGGCGCCGCACCTGCGCCATGGCGTCGATCAGGAACTTCTGGCCCTTGTGGTTCACCAGCGCGCCGACGTTGACCACCACTGGAGCGCCCTTCGGGAACCAGAACGCCTGGTGGATGTCGGCCGGCGGCACTTTGGTGACGCGCTCGACGTCGATGCCGTCGTGGACGACGACGACGCGGTCGACTGGAATCCCGTCGCGCACCAGGATGTCGCGGATCGCCGCTGAGGCGGCGACGAACAGCGCGACCTGGCGGTACTTCCAGCGTGAGAACGAATGTTTCTGGAGGTGGAAGTCGACCCGGCGCGAGGCGAGCAGCGGCGGGGCAGCAGCGCGGCCCTGGAACGACATCGCCATCGACGCCATGGCCACGGCGTGCGGGTCGTGGGCGTGCACGACATCGGGCCGGTACGAGGCGATGATCTTCGACAGCCGCCACGCCGACGCCAGGTCGACCTCGGAGCGCGGCGACAGCGGCACGAGGTCGTCGCCTTCGCTGGCCCGCCGGTACAGCACTCCGCCCGGATGGGCGACGAGCACGGCCCGGTGGCCGCGCTCGCGCATGCCCAGCACCGTCAGGAGGACCTGGTGCTGTCCGCCGCGCCAGTTGATGGCGGTGTCGAGGTGGAGTGAGAACACAATTCCCACAGCTTGGCGAACTTGAGCGCCACGTAGGTAGCGTTCAGCAGCGAGATGACGAGCCCGGGCACGCCGTCGCGGATGCCGCCGCGCAGGATGTAGTTGCGCAGGAACGCCGCGGGCGGATGCACGGCGAGATCGGCCCAGCTCGCGGTGCGGCCGTCCTCGCGCATCTGGCGCGCCGCCAGCGTGGTGTAGCGATCCATCGTCTGCAGGTGGTGCGACAGATCGCGGTAGGCGTGGTGGCGCAGCTCGTTGCGCAGGTCGGCCACCGGGCCGGTGGCCGTCACCGACTCGTGCACGTGGCGGCCGGTCCAGCGGGCGCGGCGCCGGTCGTAGAGGCGCAGCTGGTAGTCGGGGTACCAGTCGGTGGTCCTGATCCAGCGGCCCAGATGGAACGTGACGCGCGGCACCCGGAAGCCGGCGGCTTCGGGGTCGCGCTGCATCAACCCCTGGATCTCGGCGGCCAGTTCCGGCGACACCCGCTCATCGGCGTCGAGCGATAGGATCCAGTCGTGGCTGGCCGCGGCGGCGGCGTGGTTCTTCTGGGCGACGTAGCCCGGCCACGCACGGATGCTGACCTGGCTGGTGTAGCGCCGGGCGATCGCCACGGTGTCGTCGGTGCTCTCCGAATCGACCACCACGATCTCGTCGGCCCACGCCACCGACTCGAGCGCGGCCGCCAGATTGACGGCCTCGTCGCGGGTGATCACGGTGACCGACAACTTCGGCACGGGCCGCAGTGTACACGGCCGGGTGGTCGGTCCCAACGGCACCGCGTTGGCCAGAGGCCGTCGATGCGGCGCCCGGCCTGTCCTGGAACAGCGGCTGGCGGCTAGCGGCTAAGGGCCGGCGCTACTGCTGCCGCTGTTGCTGCGTCTGCTGGGTGCCGCCGCCGGTCTGCACGGAATTCACGCCAGCGCCGCCCTGCAGGGGGGCCACCTGCGCGGTCTCGTAGTCGACCACCGACTTCAGGTAGTCGATGAGCGCCTGCAGCTCGTTGTTGCGCGCCTGGTTCAGGTCGCGCTGCGCCTGCAGGACGAAGAAGTTGGTGGTCATGCCGGCCTGGAACTTCTTCTCTTCGGCCTCGAGCCGCTTCTCGGCCAGCGCCCGCGACGCCCGGGTCGCCTCGACGCGCTTGCCGTTGGTCGTGACCATGCGCGCCGTTTCGCGCACCTCGGTGGCGACGCGGATGCGCGACGCATCGAGCTGCTTGACCGACTGCTGATTCTGCAGGCGGGCGCGGGCCAGGTTGACGTCCTGCGTCGAGGTGCCGAGGGGGTAGCTCAATTGCAGTCCGAAGGTCCAACTGGGGAAGTTGTTCCGGATGAGGTCGCCGAGCACATCGCTGTAGCGCCGGGTCGTCGAGCCGATGACCGGCCCTGGAAAACCCTCGCCGCGGATGAACTGCGTGCCGCCGATGCCGGTGCCGCCGTAGTCGACCGAGGCGGTGAGACCCGGCAACATCTGGTTGCGCAGGAACCGGATGCTGACGTCGTTGGCTTCGAGGGTCTTCTGCGCCTGCATGATGTCGGTGCGGGCGGCCAGCGCCTGCGTCGTCACCGCCCGCAGATCGACGGCCACCGGCAGGAACGTCGCCGCGTCGGTGGGCACCAGCCGCAAGTCCCATTCTGCGACGGCGTGCTCGCCGTAGATGAGCGCGCGCAGTGCATCCTCGGAACGGGCGATGGCGGCTTCGGCGACGATCACCGCCTCCTCGCGCTGCGCGACTTCGGCCTCGGCCTGCACGATGTCGATCGGCGCCATGGTGCCGATCTCGACGCGGGCGCGGTTCTCCTTGAGCGACCGCTGCGCCAGGTCGAGCGACAGACGCTGCACCTCGAGGCTGTTCAGCGCAAAGACCAGGTCCCAGTAGGCGTTCTTGACGCGGCGGGTGGTCGTGGCTACCGCCTCGGTCACTTGCACGTCCGAGATCTCGCGGTTCTTGCGCGAGACCTGCAGCTGCTGCCGCGTGCTGTCGATGCCGAAGTTGCGTAACAGCGGCTGGGTGAAGTTGAAGGTGAGATTGGAGCCGGTCTGGGGCGTGAAGTTCGCGAAGATGTTGTTCGTGGTGGCGCGCGAGTTGTCCCAGCCGACTCGATAGCTCGCTCCGCGCCAGGGCAGGGCGGACGACAACCCGAAGTTCAGGGCCGTCGAGTTGTTCTCCAGCTTGTCGACGTCGCCGGCCAGCAGGCTGTTGATCGGGGTGTCGCGGTTGTCGCCCTGGAAGACGGTGGTAAACGTGGGCGCCCACGCCGATCGCGCCTGGGCGACGTTCTCGTCCTGGATCAGCGGCGCGATGCGCACGACTTCGAGGTCGGCGTTCTGCTTGAGGGCCATTTCCACGGCGTCGGTGATGCTCAGACGGCGCTCGGGCCCGGGGGGCGTCGGGGTGGGTGTCTGCGCCTGAACAGCCGGCGCTCCGAAAACGGACAGGCCCGCAAGGGCCATCCCCACCGCCGTGTGCACGCTGAATCGTCGAATCCCGGACATTTTGCTGCGTCTCCCGAGTGCGCGAATGGGCGCGGCTCCTGTGCCGCCGCCCCCGAACCGAGCAAGAACGTTGCCGCCCGCCCGGTCTGGAAATCGCCATCAGGATAGACGGGACAGCCGGCAGAAGGGTTCGGCTGCGAGAGGGCGGAGGCTCGCTCGATATACTACCGGCCGATGACTGATCAGGACGTTTTGCGGATGTTCCGGGACTCGGGCGCGTTCCTCGAGGGCCATTTCCGGCTCTCGTCGGGGCTCCACAGCCCCGGCTACCTGCAGTGCGCGCTCGTGCTCCAGCACCCGGCGCACGCCGAGGCGCTCGGCGCCGCGATCGCCGCGCAGGCGCGGGGTTGGGCCCCGACGGTGGTGCTGTCGCCGGCGATGGGCGGCATCGTGATCGGGCAGGAGGTGGGCCGCGCGCTGGGGGTGCGGGCCATCTTCGCCGAACGCACCGACGGCACGCTGGCGCTGCGGCGTGGGTTCAGCCTCGCCGCCGGCGACCGGGTGCTCATCATCGAGGACGTGCTCACGACCGGCAAGTCCACCCGCGAGACCATCGACGTGGCGACCGCGCACGGCGCCACGGTGGTGGGCGCGGCGTCGATCATGGACCGCAGCGCCGGCCGCCATGGCCTCGACGTGCCGTTTGCGGCGCTGTGTCCGATGGACCTGCCGACCTTTCAGCCCGACGCCTGTCCGCTGTGCGCGGCCGGCTCCGAGGCCGTCAAGCCCGGGTCGCGCAAGTAGTCCGGCGCGGAGCCCGAACGTGAGCGACCGCGTCCGCACCTTGCGCCTGGTGGTCGCGTATGACGGCGCGGACTTCGCCGGCTGGCAGCGTCAGACCGGGCAGCGCACGGTGCAGGGCGAGCTCGAGGCCGTGCTCGCGGCGATCGAGGGCGCGCCGGTGCACGTCGCCGGCGCCGGGCGCACCGACGCCGGTGTGCACGCCGCCGCCCAGGTGGCCAGCATCCGCCTCACCGCGCCGATCGCCGCCGATCGGCTGGTGCGGGCGTTCAACGCCACGCTGCCGCGCGACGTCCGCGTGCTCTCTGCCGAGGAGACCGGGGAGCGCTTCCATGCCCGACTGCACGCGCGCGGCAAGACCTACCGCTACTTCGTGTGGCATGCGCCGATGGATCACCCGGCGCTGCGCCGCGTGGCCTGGCACGTGCCGCAGCGGCTGTCGATCGACGCGATGGCCGAGGCCGCGGCGCTGTTCGTCGGCGAACACGACTTCGCGGCGTTCCAGGCCCAGGGCAGCCAGGTGCGCACCACCGTGCGGCGGGTGACCGCCGCCACCATCGACGCCGACGCCGCCTTGCCGGGCTGGTGCGCCCCGCGCGAGGACCGCGGCCGGCTGGTGTGCCTGGAGGTGTCGGGCGACGGCTTCCTGCGCCACATGGTACGCGCTGTGGCGGGCACCCTCGTGCAGGTGGGGCGAAGCCGGATGCGGCGCGACGACGTGGCGCGGGCCCTGGCCAGCGGCGAGCGATCCGCGGCCGGACCCACCGCGCCGCCGCACGGGCTGCACCTGTGGCGCGTCCACTACCGCCCGGCCGAACCGGCCGCCACCCGTAACGTGCTGTAAGATAGCTCTTTGCCCTTCTCGACCATCATGGGACTCGAGCAGCTCAGGGCGTGGATTCCTCCCGGCGGCACCGAGGAGGCACTGGCCCGTCAGGTGATCCCCGAGCGGATCCCCCGTCATGTCGCCATCATCATGGATGGCAATGGCCGCTGGGCCGCGCAGCGCCACCTGCCGCGGGTGGAAGGCCACCGCGCCGGCATCGACGCAGTGCGCGACACGGTCGAGACCTCGGCCCGGCTCGGCCTCGACGTGCTCACCCTGTATGCGTTCTCGGTCGAGAACTGGAAGCGACCGATCACCGAGGTGAGCGTGCTGATGGCGCTGCTGCGCCGCTATCTTCGGCTCGAGCTCGAGACCCTGCTGAAGAACAACATCCGCTTCCACGCCATCGGCCGGCCCAACGAGTTGCCCGACGACGTCTATGCCGAGCTGCTGGCGGCCGAGGCCAAGACCCGCCACAACACCGGCATGCAGTTCAACATCGCGCTCAACTACGGCGGCCGGGCCGAGATCGTCGATGCCGCCCGCCGGGCGATCGAGTCCGGCGTGTCGCCGTCGTCGCTCGACGAGACACGCTTCGCCGAGTTCCTCTACACCGCCGGCCAGCCCGACCCGGATCTGCTCATCCGCACGAGCGGCGAGATGCGGGTCAGCAACTTCCTGCTGTGGCAGATCGCGTACAGCGAGATCTGGGTCACCGACACCTTGTGGCCCGACTTCCGCTGCCAGCACCTGCTCGAGGCCGTGGTCGCCTATCAGAAGCGCGACCGCCGCTACGGCGGCATCGCGTCGGTGCCGGTGGCTGCCGGCGCCAAATAGGCCCGCACGACAGCCGGACGTCGCGAAGGCCGAACGCCTGCATGCATCTACCCGTCAGCCGGCCTCCGCGGCGTCCCGCCCCGCCAGAGGCGGGGCCAAACAACGCTGTAACTAGCGAGGCGCAGCCCGGGCGCGCTACGGCGGAGCCTCGCTAGTGGTTCGTTTGTTGAGCGGCCTCGCGCTCGCGCTTGGCGCCCTGGCGCTCGTGTGGTGGCTGTCGTCCACGCAGCTGCTGTTGGTGGCCCTCGCCGTCGCCGGTCTGGCGTTCCACGAGTATGCGCGGCTGGCGCGCGGCGTCGGCGCGATGCTGCCGTACCTGCCCGCCCTGGCCGCCACGCTGGCGGCGTGCGCCGCGGTGGCGATGCCGTGGGTGCACTTGCCGTCGCTGCTGGCGCTCACGCTGGTGGGCGTGGCGGTCTCGCTGATGACCAGCGGCCAGCACGGCGCCGCGCTGTTCCACGGCGCCTCGGCGGGGATGCTGGCGCCGCTGTATCTCGGGCTGCCGCTCGGCGCGCTGGTCGGCGTCCACCAGCTGGCCGGCCGTGAGGGCGTGCTGGCGATCGTCGCCACGGTGGCGGCCAGCGATACGTTCCAGTACTACACGGGCCGCACCCTCGGCCGCCGGCCGCTGGCGCCGACGATCAGCCCGAAGAAGACGATCGAAGGCGCGATCGGCGGCCTGGTGCTGGCGCCGCTGGCACTCGTCGCCATTGCCCGCTGGTGGCTGCCGCACTTGCCGTCGGTGGGCGTCTGGGCCGCCGGCGTGGGCATCGTCGTCGCCGGCATCGCCGGCGACTTGTTCGAATCGGCGCTGAAGCGGGCCGCCGGCGTGAAGGACAGCGGCGCGATCATCCCCGGCCACGGCGGCGTGCTCGATCGCATCGACGCGCTGCTGTTCGCGGCGCCGCTCTTCTATCTGCTGCTCAGGCTGACATGACGCGCGTCGCCATCCTCGGCGCCACCGGCTCGATCGGCACCAGCGCGCTGGCGGTGGCCGAGGCACATCCCGACCGCGTGCGCGTCGTCGGCCTGGCCGCCGGACAGAACGTGACGCCGATGGCCGCCGCGGTGCAGCGCCATCGCCCGGTGGCGGTGTCGATGTCCTCCGCCGAGGCGCTCGCGCAGCTCGGCACGGCGTTGGGCGGGCTGCCGGCGGTGACCGGCGTCGGCACCGAAGGACTTGTCGCCGTGGCCACTCACCCCGACGTGGACCTGGTGTTGTGCGCGTCGTCGGGCACGATGGCACTCGAAGCGGTGCTGGCGGCGATCGACGCCGGCAAGACGATTGCGCTGGCCAACAAGGAAGTGCTGGTGATGGCCGGCGGCCTGGTGATGGACCGGGCGCGCGCCAAGGGTGTGACGATCCTGCCGGTGGACAGCGAGCACAACGCCATCCACCAGTGCCTCCACGGCCACGCCGCCGGCGACGTGCGCCGGCTGATCCTGACCGCGTCGGGCGGGCCGTTCCGCGGCCGCACCCGGGCCAGCCTGGCCGACGTGACGCCGGCCGACGCGTTGCGGCATCCCACCTGGCAGATGGGGCCGAAGATCACCATCGATTCCGCCACGCTGATGAACAAGGGGCTGGAGGTGATCGAGGCGCACTGGCTGTTCGGGATGCCCGCGGCGCAGATCGACGTCGTCGTGCATCCGCAGTCGATCGTCCACTCGCTGGTGGAGTTCGCCGACGGCTCGATGCTGGCCCAGCTCGGCACCACCGACATGCGGCTGCCGATTCAGTACGCCTTCTCGTATCCCGAGCGCTGGCCGGCGCCAGTGCCGTTTCTCGACCTGGCGCGCGCCGGCACGCTCGAATTCCAGCCGCCCGACTGGGACGAGTTCCCGTGCCTGCGGCTGGCGTTCCGGGCCCTCGAGGCCGATCGGAGCCTGCCGATCGTGCTGAATGCATCCAACGAGGTCGCGGTGTCGTCTTTTCTGGAGGGGACCCTGGCGTTCCCAGCCATTGCCGACGTGATTGCGGCGACGATGGACGCCCACCGGCCGGCCCCGGTGGACACCCTCGCGGCGGTGCGGGCGGTAGACGCCTGGGCCCGCGAGACGGCGCAGGATCTGGCCCGACGCCCGCCCCAAGGGCGGGCCAAGAAGCGCTGAACCTAGCGAGGCGGAGCCACATGTCTGTCGCAATGAAGGCGGAGCCTCGCTAGAATTGCAGAGAGGTAGGACAGTCTAGATGCAGACGCTGCTGGCGTTTTCGTTCGTGCTCGGCGTGCTCGTGTTCGTGCACGAGCTGGGGCATTTCCTGGTGGCGCGCTGGCACGGCGTGCGCGTGCTGACCTTTTCGCTCGGCTTCGGCCCCAAGCTCCTGTCGTTCCGCCGCGGCGACACCGAATACTGCCTCAGCGCGATCCCGCTCGGCGGCTACGTCAAGATGGCCGGCGAGAACCCCGAGGACCAGCCGCAGGGCGCCGCCGACGAGTTCATGTCGAAGAGCAAGTGGCAGCGCTTCCAGATCCTGCTGGCTGGCCCGGCGATGAACATGATTCTGGCGGTGCTGCTGCTGGCGGTGGTGCTGTCGCAGGGCGACCGGGTACTGGCGTTCCTGAGCCGCCCGGCGGTCATCGGCGTGGTGCAGGCCGACTCGGCCGCCGAGCGCGGCGGCATGCAGGCCGGCGACCAGGTGATCCGGATCAACGGCCGCGACGTCTCCACCTGGGAAGATCTCGAGATCGCGGTGACGTCGCGCGCCGAGCGCGACGCCGAGTTCGTCGTCCGGCGCGGCGGCGAAGAGCGCACCCTCACCATCCGGCCGACCACCACCAAGGTGGCGGTGCAGTCGGACACGACCTTCGAGGTCGGCACCATCGGCGTGCTGCCCGACACCTATCCGCTCATCGACGCCGTCAACCCCGGCGATCCGGCCGAGCAGGCCGGCATGCAGAAGGGCGACGTCATCCTGGCCATCGAAGGCACGCGGATGGTCTACTCGCGCAACGTGTCGGACGCGCTGAAGTCGCGCGCCGGCCAGCCCACTGCCATCCGAGTGCGCCGCGGCGGCGCCGAGGTGCCGATCACGGTCACGCCGGTGCAGCGTGGCGCCACCGCCGTCATCGGCATCACGCTCGGCAATGAGACGGTCACCTACACGCCCGGCCCGGTCGAAGCGCTCGGCCTCAGCGTGAAGCGCAACGTCGCCACCGCCGGCCTCATCCTCACCACGCTGGCCGAGCTGTTCACCGGCGACGCCTCGCCGCGCCAGCTGATGGGCCCGGTGGGCATCGCCCAGCTGTCGGGTGCGTCGGCCCGCGAGGGTTGGGTCGAGCTGTTCGCGCTGATGGCGTCGATCAGCCTCAACCTCGGCTTGCTGAATCTGCTGCCGATTCCGGTCCTCGACGGCGGGCACATGGCCATCATGGGGATGGAGGCGGTGGCGCGGCGCGACTTCTCGCTGGCCGTGAAGGAGAAGATGCTGTTCGCCGGCTTCGTGCTGCTGATGGCGCTGATGGTGACAGTGATCTACAACGACCTGACCCGGGTCGCGTGGGTCGAGCGCCTGATGCCGTGGCGGAACTAGGGCGCGCGGAATCCTGCGTCGCCGACCTGATACGCTCGCACGGCATGCTGATCCCGCGCTTCTGGGCCCGGGCGGAAGGGACGGCCACCCGCGATGGGCAGCGACTGGCGCTGCGGCTGTGGGGCTGGTCGCAGGACAGCGGCGCCGAGGCGCTGGCGCTGGCGACGCGCCGCATCGCCGAGATGTCGGCCCGGTTCTCGAGCGCCGCGCCGGGAGACCCCTACCTTTACGGCAGCCGCCAGCCGCTGCGCGAGGAGATCATCCGCTACCTCGGCGCCGACGGGCGCGGGCAGTCGGTGGTGACCCGCAACCGCTACGGCGCGCTGGTGCTGAACACCGCCCAGGTGCCGTTCATCGACGTCGACGCCGAGGCGCCGTCGGGGTTCCAGGGCTTGAAGCGTCTGTTCGGCCGCGCGCCGGCCGTGGATCCGACGCTGGTGCGTATCCGCGAGGCCTGCGGGCGGCATCCGCGACAGGCGTTTCGCGTCTATCGCACCGCGGCGGGCTACCGCGTGCTCGCCACCAACACCTATCTCGATCCGGCGTCGGCGGAGACCACGGCGTTCCTGAGCGGCTTCGGGGCCGATCCTGCGTTCGTGACGCTGTGCCGGCTCCAGGCCAGCTTCCGCGCCCGTCTCACGCCCAAGCCATGGCGCATCGACCTGCCGGCGCCGCCGGGGCAGCACCCGCGGGATCCGGTGGCGCAAAGCGAGTTCGGAACGTGGCTGCTGAAGTACCAGACGGCGTCGCGCGCGTTTGCGACGTGCGCCTTCGTCGAAGCGATCGGCAGCGCGCCCCCGGACGCCGACGTGCGCGCCATCGTCGACGAGCACGACCGGGTGACGCGGGCGACGGAGAAGCTGCCGCTGGCCTGAATGCGGGCCGTAACTCCGCTCGCGGTTCGTCAGCCCTTGCGACGGAACGCGCTGATGGTCACGTAGTATCCGTCCGGATCCCGGAGCGAGAACTCCTCGGTTCGCGTGCTCGGATTCGTGTGCGGCTCCGCTTCGAGCCGGGCGACGAGCGCGCGCGCCCGCGTCAGAATCGTGTCGAACTCGTCGACGCGGAAGAACAGCAGGAGGCCGTTGCCAGGCGTCGCCGTGTCAGGGCTCATCAGCGTCGGATGGCCGTGTGCGCCCCACTGGTGGAGACAGAGCAGCACTGTGCCGTCCGCGTCGACGATCTGGCCAAAGTCGTCGTGAGCCGGCTGCGCGTCCGCGTGGCCGAACAGGGTCTGGTACCACGTGAAGCTGCGCGCCACGTCGTTCACGCCGATGATCGTCCAGGTGCGTTTCATTGCCTGGCGCGATGGTAGCACTGGAGGATCGGCGCGCCGGCCCCGTCACCAAGACCAACGACTCGGCGTGTGCAGGACGCGCCGTCAGTGCGCTACAGACACGAGATCGCGCCGGCGACCAGGCCCACGCCGGCTCCGATCAGCATCACTCGGCCGATGTGGCGCCCAGGCTGGCCGTCCGTGACGCCCCACATGCTGGTCCACCCCGCGGACATACCGGCGACGAGTCCGAGGGCGGTCAATCCGCCGACGCGCCCCGCGCAAGTGGCCGCCGGCGACGGACGCGTCGGACGGCGCGGTTGCAGGGCCATCGCCGCGGCCGTTCGTCGCCCTGCCTCACTGAGCGGCCGGGGTGCCAACCCGCCTGCCCCCGCGGCGGAGAGCAGGCGAACAGCGTCGCCGGTCGGTGGGTGAATGCGGGGAGAGTTCGTCTGCCCCAGAACCATCGCCGGAGGGCACGAGAGCCACACGGCGACCACTGCAACTGCTCGAGCGTTGTGCGTTGTCATGCGATGCACGGTGACAGACGCACCGGCCTCGAGTCCTGACGCGGATGTGAGGAACGATGACATCAGCGCCGGAAGTCGCCGGAGCGAGCGGCGTCGCGGCCGTGCCAAGCGGGCTGGCGGGTGGCCCGCCTCCGCCCGAGACGCTGCTGGTCGGGCTTTGGCGCGGCAAGCCGCGGGGCATCGGCCGGCACGCGCGGCGTCGGCGTGGCGTCCCCTTCACGAGCGAAATCTGAGCACCGGACGCATTGCCGGACGTGGCCATCCGAAGGCTCGTGCCCTCCCGGCAGTCCGGAGCGAAGCGTGAGCCGTGGAGGGGATGCCGCGTCGGCGCCGCGCTACGATTGCGGCGAGTCGGTCCGCCGCAGCACCTTGCCGGGCTTCGCGTTGGTGTGCGTGCCCTCGTCGAGCACCACCTGGCCGTTCACGATCACGGTGTCGATGCCGACCGGGTACTGGAACGGCTGCTCGAAGGTGGCCGTGTCGGCCACCGTGGCCGGGTCGAAGATCACCAGGTCGGCCCACTTGCCAGGCGTGATGCTGCCGCGGTCGGGAAGGTTCAGCGCCGACGCCGGCAGCGACGTCATCTTGCGGACGGCTTCTTCGAGCGAGATCACCTTCTCGTCGCGCACGTACTTGCCGAGTACGCGGGGGAAGGTGCCGAAGTTGCGCGGATGCGGCACGCCGGCGCGCAGCGGGCCTTCGACCGCCAGGGCCGAGCCGTCGGACCCGATGGCCACCCACGGCTGGCGCATCGCCAGCTTCACGTCGTCCTCCGACATGATGAAGTAGACGCAGCCGACACTGGCCCGCGTGTCGCGGAGTAGATCGAATACGAAGTCGAAGGGGTCTTTGCCGGCGGCCTTGGCCGCCTCGGCCACGCGCATGCCCTCGTACTTCGCGTTGGGATTGTCGCCGGTCGAGGGCAGACCGCGCTGGCGCCCAATCGACGCCAGCTGCACGTTGGCCCAGGTGCCGGCTGACTGGTAGCGGTTGTCCCAGGTGGCGTTGGGATCCTCCATGTCGCGGCGCACGCGCGCCCGGGTCGCCCGGTCGCTCAACCGCTCCACCAGCTTGTCCACGCCGCCGTCCATCACCCACTGCGGCAGCGTGGCGGTGAGGCTGGTACTGCTGGCCACGTACGGGTAGACATCGGCGGTCACGCGCACGCCGCGGGCCCGCGCCGCTTCGACGATCTCCACCACTTCCTTCATGCGCCCGAAGTTCTGCTGGCCGGTGACCTTGATGTGGAACACGTGCACCGGCAGCCTGGCGCGCTCGCCGATCGCCACGGCCTCTTCGATGCCCTCGCGCAGCCGCTTGCCGTCGTGACGCAGGTGCGAAGCGTAGCGTCCGCCCACAGCCGCCGCCGGCGTGGACAGCGCCACCAGCTCGTCGAGCGTGGCATACGCGTTGGGCGGATAGATGAGACCGGTCGAGACTCCGGCCGCGCCCTGCTGCATCGCCGCGCTGACGATGCCTTGCATCTTCGTCAGTTCGTCAGCGGTCGGGGCCCGGTTGTCGCCACCCACCACCAGCTCGCGCACGGTGCCGAGGCCGATGTAGGACAGCAGGTTCACCGCGATGCCCTGCTTCTCGAGCACGCCGAAGTAGCCGGCGAAGTCGGTCCACGGCTGGTCGGCGGTGGGCGAGGGCTGCGGGGCGATCGAGCCGGATTCGCCGATCACCTCGGTCGTCACGCCTTGCCGGATCTTGCTCTGGGCGTTGCCGTCGGTCACGAGCGGCATGTCCGAGTGCGAGTGGGTGTCGATGAAGCCCGGCGCCACCACACGGCCTTTCGCGTCGATCACGCGGCTGGCCCGGCCGGCCGCCGCGGTCGCCCCGGCGGCGTCGAGCACCGCCATCACCTTCCCGCCGGCGATCGCCACGGCGCCGTCTCGGGCCGGCGCGCCGGTGCCGTCGACGATCCGGGCGTTGGTCACCAGCAGGTCGATCGGGGTGGGAGGCGGTCCCGATGGACCGCAGGCCGCGGTGCCGATCGCGAGCAGGGCAGCGACGGCAACCAGGGGACGCGTGAACGGCACGAGGACCTCCTCGGAGGGTGAGCGCGTCGATGCTACTGGAAATGTCCGCGAATCGCGTCGACCAGCGCTGAGATCGTCGGCAGCGACGGGACGATGGCCGGCGTCACGCCCAACCGGCGCATCGCCTCGGTGGCGGCCGGGCCGACCGTGGCCACGGTGGTGTGCGTGAGCAGGTCGGCCACCTGTTCCTCGCCGTGGAGCGTCGCGAAGCCGCGCACCGCGGCCGCGCTCGTGAACGTCACCACGTCGATACGATGCTGCAGCAGCTGGCCGTAGACGTCGATCTCGGGATTGTCCTCGGCGGCCAGCGTGCGGAACGCCGGGGCCAGTCGCACGTCGGCGCCGGCCGCCGCCAGGGCATCGCTCAAGCTGTCGCGGCCGCCCGACGCGGTCGGCATCAACACGCGGCGGTCGGCCAGCCCTTCCGGGCCGCCCATCGCCGCGACGATGCCGTCCACGCCCTGGCCCTCGGTGGAAAGTTCGACGCGGATGCCAAAGCGGGCGAGCCGGGCGCTGGTGCCGACGCCGGCGGCGCAGAAGCGCGGGCCAGCGAGGGCCCGGGCGTCGCGCCCGCGATCGACCAGCCGGTTCATGAAGCCGTCGACGCCGTTCACCGTCGTGAACACGATCCAGTCGCACTGCGACGCGGTGTCGAGCGCCAGGTCGAGCCCCTCGAAGTCGTCGAGGTCGGCCACCCGCAGCACCGGCGCCTCGATCGCCTCGGCCCCGGCCGCCTCGAGCAGCTCCACCAGCTCCGACGACTGATGGCGAGAGCGCGTCACCAGGACGCGCCGGCCGAACAACGGCCGCTGGTCGAACCAGCGCAGGTGCTCGCGCAGCCCGACCACCTTGCCGATCACCAGCGTCACCGCGCCGTCCAGCGGGCCGTCGGCGAGCCGCGCGGCCACCTCGCCCAGGGTCGCCACGGCGGTTTCCTGGCCGACGAGGGTGCCACGGCTGATGAGGGCGGCAGCGTCGTCGGCGGGCCGTCCGTTGGCGAGCAGGTCGCCGGTGACGCGCCGAAGATCGGCCTGGCCGCCGTAACAGACGATCGTGCCGTCGAGCTTGGCCAACGGCGCCCACGCGATCTTCGACCGCTCGCCGTTGCCGGCCTCGTGGCCACGCACGAAGGTCAGGGTGTCGCCGCCGCCGGGGTAGGTGAGCGGAATGCCGGCGTACGACGCGCTGCCGAGGGCCACCGGAACGCCCGGCACCACTTCGAACGGAATGCCCTGTTCGTGCAGGAACAGCGCCTCTTCGCCGCCGCGATCGAAGAGGAACGGATCGCCGTGCTTCAACCGCACCACCACCTTGCCCTCGCGGGCCTTCTCGGCCAGCAGGAAGCTGATCGCATCCTGATCGGTGTGCTCACGCGCCGGCCGGCCGACGTCGATGCGCTCGGCATGACGCGAGGCCAGATCCAGCACCCGCGGATGCACGGTGCGGTCGTAGATGACGACGTCAGCGGCTTCGAGGCAGCGTTGCCCGCGAACGGTGATCAGCCCAGGTCCCCCGGGGCCGGTGCCGACGAGATACACCAGCGTTTTCATGTGGCGCCATTCTACTGCCTGGTCCCTGGTCCCTGGTCCCCGGTCCCTGCATTGTTCAGCTCGTACCGCATGATCGCGGCATGGCGTCCGCCGGTGACGCGTTCGAGCGCGTAGACGTCGCCAGGCACCGCGTCGCCCTGGCCGATCGCCTGATCGATGGCGGCGACCTCCGCGGCGTCGAGCGCGAGCGACGCCGCGTCCACGGTCGCCTCCAGATGCGCGCGGTGCCTGGCGCCGACGATCGCCGCGGCCACCTGCGGGCGCTGTAACACCCAGGCGACGGCGATGGCACCGACACCACAGCCCCGGCGTGCCGCCACCCCGGCCAGAACGCCGAGCAGGCGCTGCAGCTGCGGCCATCCACCGGCCTCGTCGACGATCAGCCGGTACTTGACCAGCGACCGGTTCTCGAGCGGCTCGCGCGGCGGGGGCCGGTCGAGATAGCGCTCGGACAGGAAGCCGCCGGCCACGGTGCCGTAGCAGAGCAGCTGCACGCCCCGCGACGCGCACAGCGCGCGCATCGCCCGCGACGGCCGTTGATCGAGCACCGAGTACTGCACCTGATGCGACACGATCGGCAGCCCGGCGTCGAGCAGGGTGGTCAGCGTGGGCGTGTCGAAGTTGGTCACCCCGAGGTGGCGGATCCGGCCGGCGGCACGCTGATCGGCCAGCCAGCCCAGGGCGTCGACGGCGCCGGGGGCGCCGTAATCCCACCAGTGGAACTGCACCAGGTCGATCGTGTCGACGCCGAGCCGGGTCAGCGAGCGTTCGACCGCCCCGGCCACGTCGGCCGCGCTCAGCCGGCCCAGCTGGGTCCGGTCGGGCACGTACTTGGTATGGATCTGCAGATCGTCGGCCCGGCCGCGCTCGCGCACGAACGCGCCGATGAGCGACTCGACGCCGGTGTAGATGTCGGCGCAGTCCAAGGTCGTGAAGCCGGCGTCCACGAACGCGTGCATGTCGGCGATGGCGGCCGCACGATCGACGGCGCCGTGGCCGCCGGCCAGTTGCCAGCCGCCCTTGACGACCCGCGCGATCGAGTAGCCCGGAGCGAGATCGACGCGCGGGGGAGTCACTCGTCCCCGGGTGCGGGCAGCGGCACGGCGGTGACGTCGGCGTGGCGGAACGTGCGCCGGGCAAGGCGGGTGATGCGGAACCGCGCGCCGCAGAACGGATCGGGACAGGCCACCTCGGCGTCGGTGGTCATCCAGTCGTGGGCGTGCGTGGGCCGCTGCTTGGCCGGCAGCAGCGGCAGCAGTGCCGCCAAGGCGTAGAGCGAGAAGGTCCCGCCCGGGCCCATGATCAGGTTCTCGCCGCGGACCTCGAAGGCGTCGCCGGCGCGGTGGCCGCACACCATCGGGCGATCCGTGGCGACGACCTCGACGCGGAGATCGAAGAGCTCGAAGGTGTCGTCACGCGCGGTCATCGAGAGCTCCAAGACAGTGGCGGTCGCGTACGTCCTATACGCGCCTCTTTGGCGGCGCCCGGCAACCCTTCTCTGGCGTTCCACGGCGGCGTCGCCGGCGCGCTTGCTCCACTGGCGGTGTTCCTCGCCGGCGCGGTATGGCTGGCCGTGCAGGGCGCTCCTGACGAGCGCGGCTTCTGGCCGGTACTGCTGGCGGCATTGGTGGCGGGATGGCTGCTGGCCCGCGACCGCGGCCGCTACGCCGAGGCGGTCGTCCAGGGGATGGCGCAGCCGGTGGTGCTCCTGATGATCACCGCCTGGCTCCTGGCCGGCGCGCTCAGCAGCGTGCTGGCCGCCAGCGGCTTCGTGGATGCGCTGGTCTGGTGTGCCCGGACGGTCGACGTGCGCGGCGGCGCCTACGCCGCCGCGGCGTTCCTCGCCTGCGCGGTGGTCTCGACCTCGACCGGGACCAGCTTCGGCACGATCCTCATCTGCGGACCGCTGTTGTACCCGGCCGGGGCCGGGGCCGGCGTGCATCCGGCGGCGCTGCTCGGCGCCATCCTCGGCGGCGCCACCTTCGGCGACAGCATCTCGCCGGTGTCGGACACGACCATCGCCTCGGCCGGCACCCAGGGCGCCGACATCGGCGGCACCGTGCGGGCCCGTCTCAAGTACGTGCTGCCGGCAGGGGCGGTGGCCGTCGTCGCGGCGCTGGTCCTGGGCGGCACGGTTGGCGTGGAAGCGGCGGTTGCCGTGCCTGGGCCAGGCGACCCGCGGGGACTGCCGATGGTGCTGGTGCCGATCGCCGTCATCGCGATGCTGCTGCGCCGGCGCCATCTCGTCGAGGCGCTCCTGGGCGGAACGCTCGCCGCCGTGGTGCTCGCGCTGGCGCTCGGACTGATCGCGCCGGCGCAGCTGCTGCGTGTCGACGCCGGCAGCGTCTCGGCGTCGAGCGTGCTCATCGACGGCCTCGAGCGCGGGGTCGGCGTGTCGGTGTTCACGCTGCTGATGGTCGGCCTGGTCGCCGCGACCGACGCCAGCCGGCTGCTCAGCGGTCTGGCTGTGCGGCATGGCGCCGCGCTCCGGCCCGCTGGCGCCGAGCTGCGCATCGTCGGCTGGCTGACCGCGGCGGTCGTGCTCACCACGCACAGCGTCGTGGCAATCCTCGCCGTCGGGCCATATGCGGCGCAGGTCGGGGGCCGGGCGGGCATCGGGCCGTATCGTCGCGCCAACCTGCTCGATCTCACGGCCTGCACCTGGCCGTTCCTGCTGCCGTTCTTCCTGCCGACGATTCTCGCCGCCGGGACGACCGCGCAGGGCGGCGCGATGCCGCGGCTGTCGCCGGCCGAGGCCGGCCTCTACAACGCCTACTCGTGGGCGCTGGTCGCGATGATCGCGTCGGCAGTGGGCTTCGGCTACGGCCGGGGCGAAGGGCCCGGGGCGGCCGACGCCGTTCAGGAGATCGGCGCGAAGTAGCCGCGCTTGGTCCGCGCGGCGGTGCCCTGGCGGTTGATCTGCACGTTCAGCCGTCGCCAGGCGCCGTCGCGGCGCTGGTTCGACGGGGCATAGCCCAGCGTGTACTGGCTCGACAGCTCGTCGGCGATGACGCCGTAGATGTCGGCCAGATCCTCGGGCCGCTGCGGGAAGAACGACCGGCCGCCGGTTTCCTGCGCCAGCTGGCGCAGCACGAACTCGGCTTCCCGAAAGCCCTTGCCGATGCCGCCACTGTCGCGCGACTGCAGGCCGATGGCGTAGATCGCGGTCTCGGAGCGCTTGGCGAGATCGAGCACTTCCTCGAAGCTGACCAGGCTCGACGTGTCCTCGCCGTCGGAGAGCAGCACGATGGCCCGGCGGCGGACGTCGTCGTCGCTCTTGGCGCGGATCTTGGCCAGCTCCTTGAGCGAGATGTAGATGGCGTTGTACAGCGAGGTCGAACCGCCGGCCTCGGTCGCCCGGATCGCCGTCTCGAGCGACGGGATGTCGCCGGTGAAGTCCTGCCGCACCTCGACGCGGGTGTCGAAGTCGACGACCTGCGCGAGATCCTGGGGCCGAAGCCGCTTGGCGAACCCGACCGCCGACTCCTGCGCGGTCGGCAGGCGCTGCTCCATGCTGGCGCTGGTGTCGATGAGCAGCGACAGCGCGATCGGCAGGCTGGTCTTGTTGAAGTAGGTGACCTCCTGCTTCGAGCCGTCCTCGAACACCCCGAAGTCGCCGCGGTCGAGATCGGTCACGTAGCGGTTCTGGGCGTCGACCACGGTGACGTTCAGCGACACCATCTCGACGGTGGCGCGGAAAATCTGGTCGGCGGGCCGCCGGATGCCCGGCATCTGCTGCGCCGCGAGCGCGACGGTGGCACAGGCCAGTGCCGCGGCGACGCCGTGAAGGAGGTGCGGTCGGACGCTCATGGCGCTTGCCCCCGGGCCGCGTTGCCGTAGGCCTGGAGCCCGGGCCGCGCAGCCGCCACCTCGAACGTGTCGGGTGGGATCAGGGTCTGCGGGCGCGCGTAGACCACTCGAAACTGATGGGTCAGCACCCGCGCGACGTCGGCGAGCGCATCCTCGAAGGCCATGCTGGTCAGGACGTTGCGGCGCAGGCCGCCGGTCTCGCGGACGCCGCGGTCGAGCAGCTGGTCGCGCTGGCGCGCGGCGTCGGTGAACGCGGAACGGCCCGGCGGATTCAGGACCACGGCATGCAGCGACGCGCCCGACTGCTTGAGCCGGCCGAGCGGCCGGGCGTAGTGCAGGTTGCTGAGCTCGATGCCCAGCGCGCTCACCAGGACGATCGCCGCGCGTTCGCTTTCGCGCCGGCTCAGGCCGTCCGACGTCTCGAGCACCGCCTCGAGCAGCGTCGCGCCGCTGCCGGGCTGCGAGAAGATGCGGCCGACACCGGCGCTGAGCAGCGACGGGACGGCGGTGTAGTCGGTGAGCATCGTCGGCCGATCGGCCATCGCGACGATCGCGACCGGGCCGAGGTCACCAAGCCCGGTGAGGAGGCGCGTCACGCCGTCGCGGATGTTGGGAATCGATCGTTCGGCCGCGGCGCTGTTGTCGACCAGCACCGCGATCGGCATCGGGCCGGTGGCCCGGGTGACCCGCAGCACTTCGCGGCGGACGCCGTCTTCGCGGATGACGACGTCGGTCGCGGTGAGCTCGGTCAGCGGCTGACCGCTGGCCCGGTCGAGCACGCTCACGAACGCCACCCGCTCCCGCGCTTGCGCGTCGAGGGTGGCCGGCCACAGCAGAGCTGCGACGGCGCCGACTGTGAGGAGTCGCTGGACGAGGTGAGCCATGCGGACCCGGAAAGCCGCAGTATAGTCCCCGAGCGTCTCCGGCCCCGCGTCCGGCCGGGCCGGACCGCGAGGGGCTACACTGAGCGGGTGGCGCTCACCCCCGACGCACGCACGCTGCGGACGATCGGCCAGCTGAGCACGATTGGCCTGGCCTTCGTGTTCGCCATCGTCCTCGGCTTCGCCGGCGGCTATTGGATCGACCGCGGCCTCGGCACCTCGCCGTGGTTCTCGCTGCTGGGCTTCGCGGTGGGCCTGGCGGCCGGGGTGCTCAACGTGGTCCGCACCATGAAGGCGGTGAGCGCGCCGGACGCGCCGGCGCCGCCGCCGGTCCGGTGATCGCGGAGCCGCGGCCGGTGGCCACGAGCCGCGAGCACGACCGGCGCCAGCCCGACTCCCAGACTCTGCTCGCGCGGCTCGAACGGGACACCGTGATCGTCGCCGTGGTCATGGCGGCCGCGGCTTTCGCCGTCTGGCCGGCGCAGCCACGGCGATCCGTGGGCGTGTTGGCCGGGGTGCTGCTGGTGGCGGTGGCCTATGCCGGAATTCGCGCCGGCGTGGACGCCTGGATGCCGCCCGCTCGACCCGACGGGGCGGATTCCTGCGCCGATCCGCCGGTCCCGGACGGCGACGTGCCGGGGCGTCCGAGCCCTCCGCCGACCCGGCCGCCGGGCTCCCGCGGGTTCGTGAAGTTTTTCACAAGGCATGCTATACTGGCGGCCGGCGCATACGTTATGATTGCGCGTTTTGAGTTACACCCGGTGGCGATGCTTGCGGGGGTCACCGCGCCAGCCGTCGCCGCGGGAATCGAGTTCGTGCGTATCGTGCGGGCCCGTGGGACGGGATCGCATTCCAGGTCTTCGTAGGAGGCGTGTGTTGAGTACTCGACGGTCAATCCTGTCTGCGTTCCTGATGTTGCTGGCCGTGGGCCTCGTGTCCCCGGTCTACGCCCAGGACGCCGCCGGCGCCATGAACTCCGGGCTGGTCCAGTGGTCCATCATCACGGCTGGCTTCGCCCTCGCCATCGCGGCGCTGGGCGGCGCACTCGGCCAGGGCCGCGCGGTCGCTTCGGCGACCGAAGCCATCGCCCGGAACCCCGGCGCCGCCGGCGAGATCCGTGGCGCGCTGATTCTGGGTCTCGTGCTCATCGAATCGCTGGTCATCTACGTTCTGCTCATCTCGCTGATCCTGTTCTTCCTCAAGCCGTTCGGCGGCTGATCAGGAAGAACGCAGCCCGGTGACGCGGCTCCGGCCGCACGACTGCGAGTGCAGAGAGGCAAGCCGTCCTGGACGGCTTGCCTCTTTCCTTTTGTCCGCGCTGCTCCGAACCGACATCCTCTGGTCTCGCCCGTGAGCCGCCCCCGCTTCACCGGTCTCGACGCGCTGCTGGTGCTCGTCATCATGACGTGGGGCGCCAACCTGTCGGTGATCAAGGTGGCGCTGCGCGAGTTCCCCGCCCAGTCGTTCAACGCCTTGCGGCTGATCCTCGCCGCCGCCGCGTTCCTGGCCTATGTCGCCCGGTTCGCGCCGGGGCGGCGGGGCATCGCCCGCGCCGACTGGGCGCGGGTGGCCCTGCTCGGCGTCATCGGCGGCACCCTCTATCAGCTGCTGTTCCTGGCCGGCGTTCCGCGCACCAGCGTCGCCAACTCCGGCCTCATCTTCGGCCTGTCGCCGGTGGTGATCTCGCTGATGTCGGCGGCGGTGGGACACGAACGGATGGGATGGACGCGATGGGCCGGCGGCGCCTTGTCCGTGGTGGGGCTGTACTTCGTGGTCGGCGTCGGCGCGACGCTCTCGGTGAACTCGCTCACCGGCGACGCGCTCGTCTTTGCCGGCATGCTCTGCTGGGCCGTCTACTCGGTCGGCTCGCGGCCGTTGCTCGGCCGCTACTCGCCAACCGTGCTCACCACGTGGACGACCGTGATCGGCACCGCGCTGTACCTGGTATTCGCGCTGCCGACATTGGCCGCCACCAGGTGGTCCGGCGTCTCGTGGTCGAGCTGGTTCCTGATGGCGGCGTCGTCGATCTTCTGCCTGGTCCTCGCCTACGTGATCTGGTACACGGGCGTGCAGCGGCTGGGCGCCACGCGGACCGCGAACTACAGCAACCTCACCCCGATTGCCGCCATGATCATCGGCTGGCTGTGGCTGGGCGAGCCGATCACGGCCGCGCAGTCGGTCGGGGCGGTGGCGATCCTGGGCGGCGTGTTCCTGACGCGGTGGTCGCCGGTCGTCGTCACCCCGCTCCGCGACGCCTGAACCGCACAGCTCGACCGTGTCCGGCCAGCGGCGGCGTGGTCATTCGCCCAAGATTCACCGGCAACTGTCCGTATTCGGACACTTCGTCACCGAACATCATTTCGACGTCTCTTATTGCGTTCGACCCCGCGATCGCGTAATCTGCCGCGTCACACGGCTGTTTCGTCCCAGGCTGACTCCCAGGGATGGCCGTGTTTGCATTGTTCGCCGTCGGTCACGCGTCCGCTTTCGCGACGCGCGATCGTTGAGGATCGGAGAGCAGGACTGGGCAGCGGCGTCGTCGCCGCTTTTTCCCACGCCAGGGGGCACGGGCACGATGCCCGGCATCGTGCCCCGTGCGCTTCACGCTCGACTCCATCCCGTCTGTCCGGCCCGCGCGCCGCAGGGTCTTCGTCGTCGGCACTGGTGCCGGCATGCCGTGCGCGGCGTTGTTCGTCGACGTTGTTGTTGATCGGTGACGTGGCCGGCCTGCCCACAGGCCGCACCCCACATGGAGGTACGAATGAAGCGATGGTTCATCGGGCTGCTGACCGTGGCGCTGGCCACGGCGATCGCCTCGAGCGCGTTTGCTCAGGGCGGTGGCGCGAGCAGCACAGGGTCGATCCAGGGTCGCGTCTCGGACGCGCAGGGCGCGGTGCTGCCCGGCGTGACGGTCAACGCCACCAGCCCGTCGGCGCTCGGCGCGCAGACGGCCGTCACCTCGGAGACCGGCAACTACCGGTTCCCGGCGTTGCCTCCCGGCGTCTACACCGTGACCTACGAGCTGGCCGGTTTCAACACCGTCCGGCGTGAAGGCATCCAGCTGTCCCTCGGATTCACCGCGACGATCAACATCGAGCTGGCGCTGGCCACCCTGCAGGAGACCGTCACGGTCACCGGCGAGTCGCCGGTCATCGACACCACCGCTACGCGCGTCCAGCAGAACTTCAAGACCGAGCAGCTGATGTCGATCCCCAACGCTCGCGACATGTGGTCGCTGCTGGCGATCACGCCGGCGGTGCAGATGACCCGCATCGACGTCGGCGGCAACCGCGCCGGCACCCAGACCGGCTACTCGGCCTACGGCCTCACCGGCCAGGTGCGCGTGCTCATCGAGGGCATCAACACCACCGAAGGCACCGGCGGCGCCGGCTTCTACTTCGACTACTCGTCGCTGGAAGAGGTGTTCCTCGGCACCACGGCGCAGACCGCCGAGATGCCCAACCCGGGCGTGCAGAGCCAGTTCATCGCCAAGTCGGGCGGCAACCAGTTCTCCGGTGAGATCTACCTCGACTGGTACAACAACTCGATCCAGGGCTCCAACCTGCCCGACAACTACACGACGCCGGTGGCGCAGGGTGGTTTCGGCTTCCGCCAGGGCGCCAACGAGATCGACAAGTACTACGACACCGCCGCCAACATCGGCGGCCCGATCATCCAGGACAAGCTGTGGTGGTTCGGCACCTACCGCACCCAGAAGAACGCCATCGCCCAGCCGTCGTTCGCCTTCGACAAGACGTTCGACACCAAGCTGTGGAACGCGGTCGGCAAGCTGACCTATCAGCTCAACCAGAACAACAAGTTCGTCGGCTACTACCAGTGGGGCCAGAAGTCGCAGCCCAACCGGCTGCTCGGTTGCACCGGTTGCGCCTCCTACACCTACACCCAGCCGACCCAGACCAACCTGCAGAACTCTGGCAGCTGGGTCTACAAGGGCGAGTGGAACGGGACGGTCAGCGACAAGCTGTATCTGGAAGCCCGCTACGGCGACTTCGGCTACTACTTCCCGCTGCTGACCAACGGCAGCGACAACTTCATGTTCCGCGACACCGGTCTGCTGACCGTGCTGGGGTCGGAGCGCCGCTGGCAGCTGGACCGCGACCGCAAGCAGTTCAACCTGGCGAGCACCTACTTCCTCGACACCTCCAGCGTCGGCACCCACACCTTCAAGGCCGGTGTCGAGCTGCTGCGCGAGAAGAGCTGGGAAGGCTACGAACAGCGCTGGGGCGGCAACGTCGAGACCATCTACGCCAACGGCGTGCCCAGCTCGGTGTCGTTCGGCTTCCCGTCGGCGTCAGGCGAGGTGGGCAAGCTCAGCGCCCACGGCGACCTGCAGTCGCTGTCGGCCCTGAACGTGTTGGGCCTCTTCGTGAACGACACCTGGAACTGGGGCAAGGTCACGATGAACATCGGCGCCCGCTATGACAGCTACAACGGCCGGCTGCCCGAACAGAGCCAGCTTGGCGGCACCAACGGGCCCTACACGCTGGCGGCTCAGGACTTCCCGGAGCAGGACCTCTACACCTGGAAGTCGTTCGCGCCGCGCGTCGGCTTCATCTACGACTTCTCGGGTGAGGGCCGCACGGTGGTCAAGGCCAACTACGGCTTGTTCTGGCACAACCCCGGCGTGTCGCTCGGTGAGACCGCCAACGCCAACATCGCCGAGAAGTTCGTCACCTACAACTGGAACGACGCCAACGGCAACCGCCGCTACGATGCCGGCGAAACCGTGGGCCCGCCCACCGCGCAGCAGGTGTCGGGCACGATCAGCCTGAACCCCGATATCAAGCAGCCATTCACGCACGAAGCCGGGGTGTCGTTCGAGCAGCAGCTCACCGCCACCATCGGCGTGCGCGCCGGCTTCGTCTACAAGACCGAAGACGACCTGACCGGAACGACCTTCCCCGGCCGGCCGCTTTCGGCCTACAGCGTGCCGTTCGCGTTCCGCGCCGCCGGTCCGGACGGCATTCTCAACAACGGCGACGACGACAACATCACGCTCAACGGCATCCCGACCGCGAACATCGCCAGCTTCCCGGTGACGCAGGTCGTCAGCAACGTCGACGGCCGCCAGTCGCGGTACAAGACGGTCGAGACGTCGATGACCAAGCGCTTCAGCAACCGGTGGTCGGGCCAGGTCGGCTTCGGCTACACCTGGACCAAGGATTTCCCCGAGACGGTGCTGAACAGTTTCCCGCGCAACGCCAACCTGCCCGGGCTCGAAAACCGCACCGGCTGGGGCCTCAAGGCCGCCGGCTCGTACCAGGCGCCGTTCGGCATCCTGATCTCGCCGCTGCTGCGCCACCAGTCGGGCATCAACTTCGCCCGCACGATCGCCGTGCCCGGCACCGCCGGCAACGCGTTCGGGCTGACCTTCCCGGCGTCGACCGTCTACGCTGAAGCGGCCGACTCCCGCCGCGAGGACAACATCTGGGTGGTCGACACCCGGATCGACCGCACCTTCAACATCACCAGCCGGATCCGCGTGCGCGGGTTCCTCGACTTCTTCAACATCACCAACAGCCACGCCTCGGAGACCATCGGACGGTCGACGGGCGCGGCGTTCCTGCGGCCCGCAGCCATCCTCGCGCCCTTCACGGTGCGCCTGGGCGGCCGGCTGCTCTGGTAAGAACGGGGCTGGGGCGGCGGGACTGACCCCCGTCCCCTACCTGGCCCCGGCCCCCACGGTTGGACTCCTGTGGGGGAGTCTGTTGAGGCGGATCGCCTGCCGCGCTAGCGGGCGTTCCGCCTCTTTTTTTGTCGGCCACTATTCCTGGTGGTGGGGTCTGGCACCGATGGCACGGATTTCGTGCCAGGCAGCGCAGGATATGCTTCCTGGGCATGGAACGAGCGGTCACCTACAACACCTACCTGAAGGTCGACGAGCTGCTGACGCTGCAGCAGCCGCGCTCGGCCGGACCCGAGCACGACGAGCTGCTGTTCATCGTCATCCACCAGGTCTACGAGCTCTGGTTCAAGGAGATCCTGCACGAGCTCGACCGCGTCCTGACGCTGCTCGACGCCAACGACGCCGCCCGCGCCCAGCACACGCTGAAGCGCATCCTCACCATCCTGAAGGTGCTCGTCGCGCAGCTCGACATCCTCGAGACGATGACCCCGCTCGAGTTTCAGTCGTTCCGCGAGCGGCTCGACCAGGCCAGCGGCTTCCAGTCGGATCAGTTCCGCCAGCTCGAGTTCGTGCTCGGCCGGCGCAGCACCGCCGCTCTCGACCGCTTCCCGCCAGGAAGCCGGGCCCGCGCCGCTCTCACCGTGCGTCTGCACGAGCCGACGCTGTGGCTGTCGTTCCTCCGCTACCTCGAGCGCGAGGGCTACGCGGTGCCGGCCGCGGCGCTCGGCGCCGATCCGATCACCCCCGTCGAGCCCTCGCCGGTGCTTCAGGACGTGCTGATTCAGGTCTACAAGACCGACGCCAAGAACACCGGGATCTGCGAACGGCTGGTCGACCTCGACGAAGGGATGCAGGAGTGGCGCTATCGCCACGTGAAGATGGTCGAACGGACCATCGGCGTGAAACCCGGGACCGGTGGCTCCGCTGGCGCGGCCTATCTCCGCTCGACGCTCTCACCGCCGGCATTCCCGGACCTCTGGGCGATCCGGGCGAACCTCTAGGACACCTGAAGCGGCTCGCGGCTGGCGACGACCGGGCGCGGCGGCGGGGTGGGCACGCGGTCGATGTACATCTGCAGCCACAGCTCCAGCATCAACAGCGTCCACAGCTGCGCGTGCCATTCGACGACGCCGGCGGCGTGCTCGTCGAGCATGCGCCTGACAAACGGCATCTGGTAGTAGCCGCGCCCGGCTGCGGTCGGGCCGAGCAGCACGTCGCGTGCGAAGCCCTGCAGCTCGCCGCGGAACCAGTGATCGATGGGCACGCCGAAGCCCTTCTTCGGCAGGTTGACCAGCGACGGCGGCAGGCGCTTGCGCGCCAGCTGCCGCAGCAGCCATTTCTTCTCGCCGCCGCGCACCTTGAAGCGCGCCGGCAGCCGCGCCGCGTACTCCATCACGTGATGATCGAGCAGCGGCGAGCGGCCCTCCAGTCCGTGGGCCATCGTGGCGATGTCGACCTTCACCAGCAGGTCGTCGGGCAGGTAGGTGACGACGTCGACGTTCAGCGTGCGTTCGAGCGGCGTCGGCGCGTCGGACGCGTCGAAGGCGCGCTCGAGCACCGCCACCGCGCCGTCGGTCACCCCGGCCATCAGCTCCGGCGTCACCAGTTGCGCCTTCCGCGCGGCGTCGAAACAGGTCATCCACGCCGCGTAGCGCCGGTTCGGCGTCTCGGCCAGCTGGCCCAGGAAGCGGCGGGCACGGCGGACCGTGCGGTTGCGGGAGCCGCCGGCGACGGCGTCGGCGGTGGCCGCGACCAGTTGGCGGATCGGCCGCGGCACGACGTCGGCCCGGCGGGCCATCTCGCTGGCCACGTAGCGGTCGTAGCCGGCGAAGTTCTCGTCGCCGGCATCGCCGTTGAGGGCCACGGTCACGTGCTGGCGGGTCAGCTCCGACAGGATGTAGGTGGGCAGCGCCGACGAGTCGCCGTAGGGTTCGCCGTAGTGCCACACCAGTTGCGGCAGCAAATCGACCGCCCGAGGCTCGACCACGAACTCGGTGTGCCGCGTGGCGAAGCGTTCGGCGACCAGGCGCGCCGCCGGCAGTTCGTTGTACTCCTGCTCGCCGAAGCCAATCGAGAAGGTGCGCACGTGCGGCGACAGCTCGGCCATGAACGACGACGATCAGGCCCGAATCGATGCCGCCGCTCAGGAACGCGCCGAGCGGCACGTCGCTGATGAGGCGCTGGCCGACGGCGGCGCGCAGCCGCGCGGTGAGGCCGGCTTCCGCCTCGTCGTCGGAGACCTCGATCTGCGGCGCATACGACAACCGCCAGTAGCGCTGCACCGAGACGCGGCCGTTCTCGACCGTCAGCGTGTGTGCCGGCGGCAGCTTGTGCACGCCCTTGAACGCCGAGAGCGGCGCCGGGACGTAGTGCAGGCTCAGGTAGTGCGACACCGCCGGCAGGTCGACCTCGCGGGTGAAGCCCGGCTCGGCAAGGAACGCCTTGGGCTCGGAGGCGAAGGCCAGTCCGTCGCCGTCGATCCGGTAGTGCAGCGGCTTCTTGCCCAGCCGATCGCGAGCGATGAACAGCCGCCGCCGCGGGGCGTCCCACAGCGCCAGCGCGAACATGCCGTCGAGCCGTTCGACACAGGCGGTGCCCCACTCGCGGTAGGCGGCGAGGATCACCTCGGTGTCGCTCTCGGTCCGGAACGCGTGGCCCTTGCCGGCGAGTTCGGCCTTGAGCTCGCGGTAGTTGTAGATCTCGCCGTTGAAGGTGATGACCAGCGCCGCGTCGGCCGTCTGCATCGGCTGCGCCCCGCCCGGGCTGAGGTCGATGATCGCCAGGCGCCGGTGGCCGAAGCCGACCGGGCCATCGCAGTGCACGCCGTGGCCGTCGGGTCCGCGGTGGGCGATGAAGTCGCACATCGCCCGCACCGTCGCCGGCGCCACCGGCGCGCCCGACGCGAAGTTCACTCGCCCGGCGATGCCGCACATGGGCGGACCCTCCTGGCACAGCCGGCAGCGTTCACCCGGCCAGCGTACCCGATGGCCCGCGCCGGTGGCTACCGCGTGTGCCCGCGCAGCAAATTGGCGATACTTGGGGCGCCGCGATGACCACGCCCGACCACTACTACGCGACCCGGTTCCGACCCGATCCGAGGCGCGCGCGCCTGTGGGCCCATCTCACGCGGTATTTGTCGCGCCACGTGCCGCCCGGCGCCACCGTGCTGGAACTGGGCGCCGGCTACTGCTACTTCATCAACGCGGTGCCGGCGTCCCGGCGTATCGCCGTGGACCTGGGTGACCAGGTGACGTCGTGCGCCGCGCCCGGCGTCGAGGCGGTGAACGCCGACGCGCGCGCCTATCTGGCCACCGTGCCGGACGCGTCGATCGACGTCGTCTTCGCCAGCAACTTCCTGGAGCATTTCGACTGGCCGGATCTCGACGCGATGGCCGCGCACATCCGCCGCGTCCTGCGTCCCGGTGGCCGCTTCGCCGTGGTGCAGCCGAACTTCCGGCTGAATCCGGGCCGATATTTCGACGACTACACGCACCGCGCCATCTTCACCGACGTCTCGCTCACCGACTGGCTCGAGGCGTCGGGCTTCCGCGTGGTCGAGTGCGTGCCGCGCTTCCTGCCGCTCACCGTGAAGAGCCGGGCCGGCGCCTTGACCGCCCTGGTGCCGCTCTATCTGCGGTTGCCGTGGCGGCCGTTCGCCGGCCAGATGTTCGTGATGGCCGAGCGGCCGGTCTCGAGTGCGGCCGGTCACGGACGGGACATCGGTGGCGCTGACCACTCCGCCCGTTATTCTGACCAGCAAAGACTGGACCGACGACGGCCGGTCGCCTTCTCAGCGCTACGATCGGATGGTGCCAGCCTCGTGCTAGCACTATGATGAACCCGGTCTCCGCCGAATCATGGGGGGCCGAGATCCCGCCGGCAGTTACGAATGAACGGCACAACCTAGCGAACGCCGGCGCGTGGACACCGAGTCGGACACCCGAACCCAATCAGGCCGCAACCGTTGGATTGCCTTGAGCCAGCTGGCCTCGAGTGTGTCCAACGTCGGCCTGATCGTCGGCGCGGCGCATGTCGGCGGCGACGAGCTGGTCGGTACGGTCGGTTCACTCACCGCGTCGTACCTGGTTGGTACTCGCGATCGGGAGAGGGCTGGTCGGTGACCCGTGGCTCTTGTCGAAAGAGAACGGCCGCGACGAGGATGCCGTCGGGCTCGCGTTGCTGATCGGACTCGCCGGGAGCGTCGCCGCGTGGTTCGCGCTTCGCGGCCTGCTCGTCGGCGATCGGCCGGTGCTCGCCTTGCTGGCCGTCGGTCTGCCCGCCCTGCTTGCTCAGGACGCCTTGCGATACGTCGCCTTCCGCCGCCTGCGCGCCAGACTGGCCGCGGCGAGCGACGTGTTGTGGGCGGTCGTGGCCGCCGCTGGCATTGCGTGGACCGTGGCCGCCGGCCAGGCGACGGTGCTCAGATTCATCGCCGTCTGGGTCGGCGGCGGTGCGCTGGCGGCGCTGTTCCTCGGGTGGCGATGTGGTGTCTTTCCGTCCCTGGCAGGTGGCGTCGCGCTGATTCGTCGCGAGCCGCATCTCAGAGTCAGCCTGCTCTGGGACTCACTGCTCACGAACGGCGCAATCCAGGTGGCTTTGCTGCTGACGGCGTGGGTGACGGGCCTGGCGGCGGCGGGGCAGATTCGGCTCCTGCAGGCGATCTTCGGTCCGGTGACGCTGCTCTACGGTGTGAGCTACGTCAGCGAGGCGACCCGCACGTCCGGGATGGCCCGCCGGCCGGTGGACACGGCGGTGCGAATTGCCCAGCGACTGACGGTGGCCTCGCTGGTGGTGTCCGCAGCGCTGTGGATGGTGCCGCCGTGGTTGGGCGCCGAGGTCGCCGGCGAGACCTTTCTCGAAGCGCAGGGGCTTGTCCTGGCCTTCCTCGTGCCGCAGATCGTCTCGGTCGTCGGCGCTGCAGCCATGGCGGGATTGCGCTTCGACGGTCGAGCCGATGTCGCCGCCAGGGTTCGCACGCCGTGGGCGCTGGCGCTCGTCGCGGGCACCGTGGCCGGAGGCGAGTTCGCGGGCGTGCTGGGCGTCATCGCCGGTACTGCCCTGGCACATACGCTCGCGACCGTGGCATGGTGGCGCGCGCTGCTTCGCAGCGGCAGTTAGCGTAACCGGGCAACGGGCGCCCTGCGTGAGGATAGTGCCGCGAGTGATGAGTCTCGCGCGATCACTGCCGTCGGCTTGCCAGCGCCAGTGCGAAGTGTCAAGATTTCCTGACCTCCTGCCGCCGTAGCCAGAGCCATGACCACACCGAGCCCGTCGGCGTACCTCCAAGACAAGACCGTCATCGTGACCGGCGGCGCCGGATTTCTCGGCCGCGCGGTCGTTCGTCAGCTCGAGGCGAGCGGCGTTCCCAGCGACCGGATCGTCGTGCCGCGCAGCCGGGACGTCGACCTGACCGAGATGGCCGCGACGATGCGGCTCTACGATTCAGTGGCCCAGCGTTTCGGGGCCGGCAACGTCATCGTGATTCACCTCGCCGCGCGGGTTGGCGGCATCGGTGCCAATCGGGAGAATCCCGGCCGCTTCTTCTTCGACAACCTGATGATGGGCGTGAACCTGATCGAGGGAGGGAGGCGGCACGGAATCGCCAAGTTCGTTCAGGTGGGAACGGTGTGCGCGTACCCGAAGCACACGCCCGTGCCGTTTCACGAGGACGATCTCTGGAACGGCTACCCTGAAGAGACCAACGCTCCTTACGGAATCGCCAAGAAGGCGCTCCTGGTCCAGTTGCAGTCGTATCGCCAGCAGTACGGTTTCAACGGCATCTATCTGCTGCCGGTGAATCTCTACGGCCCCGGTGATAACTTCAACCACGCGACGTCCCATGTCATCCCCGCCCTGATCCGCAAGTGCGTCGAGGCAGTCGACGGCGGCGCGTTGGCGATCGAGTGCTGGGGCACCGGCAGTGCCAGCCGTGAATTCCTGTACGTTGACGACGCCGCGCGCGCGATCGTGCTAGCGACCGAACGATACGACGGCGCCGATCCGGTGAATATCGGTGCGCACCGGGAGATCACCATCCGCGAGCTGGTCACGCTGATTGCCGACCTGACGGGCTTTCGTGGCGAGATCCGCTGGGATCCCACCAAGCCCGACGGCCAGCCGCGCCGGTGTCTCGATACCACCCGCGCCCGCGAGCTGTTCGGCTTCGTCGCCACGACCCCGTTCGACCACGGGTTGATGGAGACGATCCGCTGGTACCGCGAATCGACGGCCGAGGTGGCGCAACGGCCTGGCGGTGTCGCCACGGCATGAGCCCGCTGCCGCGCCACTACCTCTACCGCGCCATCGACGTCGCCCTGTCGCCACGCCTGGCCAGCTGGCGCCGGCAGGGCGTCATTCTCGGCCTGTATCAGGACCTGAACCGGCGTTGGCTGACCGGCCTCGGGATCAAGAGCGTGCTGGACATCGGCGCCAACATCGGCCGATTCGCCATCACCGCCAGGAAACTGTTTCCCGAGGCCGAGATCTACGCGTTCGAGCCGCTGCCCGAGTGCCTGGATGCGGCGAAACTGGTCATGCACGGCGATCCGCACTTCACCGCGCTGAACGTGGCACTCGGCCTCGAGCCTGGTGACGCCACGTTCCATCGCAACGCCGCGTCGCCGTCGTCGTCTTTCCTCGAGGTCACCCGCACCCACACGGCGTCGTTTCCCGGCACCGGCGACACCGCCGACGTTCGCGTCTCGGTCGAGACCCTCGATCGGATGGCCACAAAGCTGAACTTCGCCACGCCGATGCTCGTGAAGATCGACGTCCAGGGCTACGAAGAACAGGTGCTTCGCGGCGGCGAAGCGACGATCCGTCGCGCCAGCGTCCTACTCGTCGAGACCTCGTTCGAGACGCTGTACGAGGGCCAGTCGCTGTACCAACAGATCCACGCCCTGCTTCAGAGCTGGGGATTCGAGTTCAAGGGCAACTTCGATCAGGCACACGCTCCGGACGACGGCCGGATCCTTCAGGCCGACAGCCTGTTTGTGAAGCAGGGCCTGCTCGCCCGTTCGCCGTCCTGAGCATGCGCGACCGGTACCGCCTGTCGATTGTGACCGTCGTCCGCAACGCTCCCGAGGCCCTGGTGGCGACGGTCGAGAGCGTCCGCGCCCAGACGTACCAGGCAGTGGAGTTCGTCGTCGTCGACGGCGCGTCGACCGACCGGACCGTGGACGTCCTGCATCGCCATGCGGCACGCATCGACAAATGGGTGAGTGAACCCGATCGCGGCATCTACGACGCGATGAACAAGGGCAAGGCGCTGGCGTCCGGGGATTTCGTGATGTTCGTCAATGCCGGCGATCTGTTCGTCGGTCCTGAGGTCATCGCCAGGATGATGTCCTTCGTCGACGACAAGGACGGCCTGTATTTCGGCAAGGTGCGCCTCGTCGACTGCACCGGACGGCTGTCATGGGAAGTACCCATCGTGCCCAGGCGTCGAGCCGAACCACCGCCGTCCTATCTGCCTCACCACCAGTCGGTGTTCTACCCGCGGTGCTACTACGTCGCGAATCACTATGACCCGGCGATGGGCTACCGCGCCGACGTGCAATTCACCGATGCCGCGTGTCAGCGGCTGCGGCGACACTTCACGAGCGTGACGATGGTCCAGGCGACGCTTGGCGGGGCCAGCAGCCGCGCCATCATGACGATTGCCGAGCTGCGCAAGGAGCTGGCCAACGAGACCGCATACGCGCGCCATGTCGTCGCCACGACCGGGCGGCGCGCTCAACTGGTCGACGTCACCGGCAGCCTCGTCGTGCGATACCTGGCGTCGAAGACCGGCGGCTTGCCGCTGGTCCATCGCCTGATGTACTTGAAGCACCAGCTGAAGAGCCGGCTGGGCGCGTAGCGGCGACGCGGCCGCGCCCAGCCGGTGACGGCCCGCGCTACGCCGCCGCGGACGCGCGGCCGGCGGCGGGGATCGCAATCCAGTCCCACGACACGAACGTCCTGGCGTCGCCTACTGCCACCAGGTCGCCCGCCGCGGTCAACCCGTAGGCTCGGTATTCCAGCGCCGCGAGGATGTCCTCGACTTCCTTCGCGCGCGGCCAGCTCTCGACGACCTCGAGGACCAGCACCGGCCGATCGCGGGAGATCGTCTTCATCGCGCCCTTCAACGCTTCGGGCTCGCTGCCCTGGATATCTAGCTTGATTACCGCGACCGGCGCGTCGAACGCGAAATCGTCGATTCGAACCGTTCGGACGGTCGTGCTCTTCACGGTCGCGAGTTCATCGCCGATCGCGTATTCCGCGTTGTCCGCCAGCGTGTTGCTGCTGTTGTCGGCCGGACACAGCAGCTCCGCGTGGTCGGATGCGATGTCGCTGACGGCGACCGGTTGGACCTGCACGAAATCGGCCAGTCCGTTCTGGGCCAGATTCTGCTGCAGGCACCGCAGATTCTCCGGGTCCGGTTCGAAGCTCCACACCTGCGATCGCCATCCGCGCTGCTTGAGTTCGTAGGCGACGGGCACGGCGAATTCGCCATGGTGAGCGCCGATGTCGAGCAACACCGCGCCATTGCGCAGGTGAGCGAGCATGAACCGAAGCAGGTGGAACTCGAACTCGCCGACGTAGTAGCCGTGCATCGCCATGGCGCTGCCGGTCGAGTGAAACCGCAGACGGCCGCCGTAGACATCGAAGTCCGGTGGATGGGTCCTGACCAGGCACTCGTGGATGGTGCGAAGAGCGAGCGGGGCCAGACGCAGCCGGGAGTCGTGCTGGAACAGGCGGCGGCGGTGATAGACGGCTCGCGTGGCGTCACGAACTGCGCCGCGCAGGAACTCGGGCAGTGGCGGTCGCATCCTGAGGACGACGTGATAGAGCGACTTGGCGGCGGCGCGGAACCAGGATCTGATCATCTGACACCGGACCCGATCGTAGGCGGGCGAGAGGCGTCGTCGGGGACGCGCGACAACGTCACCGGCAGCAGCCACAGCGGCACCGCCGCAATGAGCCGCAGCCGGAAGAGCGTGCCGTAGTTGGTGACGACGTAGCCGACCAGCAGCGACGAGACCACGCCGAGGGCGGCGACCAGGACGCCGAGTGGCCACCGCGTCGCGGATTCGCGCCCGCTCGCGCCACACGAAGTAGAGGCAGGCGGCGATCGACAGGTCGAGGAACAGCGTGTCGACGTCCGTGAGCAGCAGCATGCGGCCGCCGCCAGGAAACGACACCAGACCGGTAGCGCGCAGCACCGTGATCGGCACGAACACCGCTCCGAGACCGAGCAGGACCCCGCGGATGCGGCTGGCTAGCCCGGTCCGGCGCGACCGATCGAGCTCGGGCGGGACCATGTTGGTGCCACCGCCGGTGAGCTCGAAGCCGCGGCGCGATCGTTCGATCAGATCCAGCGCGCCACCGCCGGCCACCCGCAGGTCCGCGGAACGCACATCCAGTCCGAGCCGCCGCCGCACGGCGTTGATGCCGGCATCCACGCGAGCCTCGATCGGCGCCGTCACCGGTTCGACCAGCGAGACGTAGTACGGCCCGCCGCCGAGCCGGCTGCCCGACCACACGGTGAGCAGCACGACGGCTGCCGCGGCGGCGAAGCGCCACGGCACGCCGCGATTCGCGGACCGCGAGGCGGAGCCCTTGCAGTGTCAGGACCGCGCCGAGCAGCCCCAGGATGAGCAGCGCATAGTACACCCGCATCCCGCCCATCAGGTACGAACCGAGCAGCACCGTGGCCAGCGGCACCGCCGTCAGCCGAATTCGGCGGTCGTCTATCATCACGTGCCACAAGCCGAGGATCACCAGGGCGAGCGCGCCGAAGAACAACGTGTCCTTCAGTGGCTGCGACGCCAGGATGATCAGGTTGGGCGACAGGGCGATGGCGCCGACCGCGAGGGCTGCGGCCCAGCGGCCGCTCGACTCGCGCGGCCGGACCGCGCCGACGATGGCGGCGCTGACGCCGGCTAGGACCAGCAGGTTGAGCAGGTGCACCGTCGCGTGGGTGGGCCCGGCCAGCCGCATCCACAAGGCGAGGCCGCGCACGAACGTCGGCGACGCTTCGCCGTCGCTGTACGCCGTCAGACCGTGTTCAGCGGCGTAGGTGGCTTCCTGGTAGTACATCTGCGCGTCGGGAAACCAGCGGGCGTCGGCGCCGAGCCGATCGACAGGGGCGGCGGATCCCAGCCAGCTCAACGCGAAGCCGAGGCCGACGACCACGCGCGCGCCGACGCCGGCGGCATAGAGCCAGGCCGCCTCCGGCGCCCGCGCCCGCATCCAGCGATAGATGAGGAGCAGAGGAAGGGCGAGCGCCGCGGCGATGACGGTCTGCAGGACGATCCACGTCATCGTGCTACGGCCGCCTTCGCGATCGGCACCGCCGACGTGCTGCTCGTGCCGGACCAAGTGCGCACGTGCCAGCGTAGCTGATTCGCGCCGCCACGAACACCCCGGGCAGCGCCGGCCGGCCGATCGAAGTGCGCTACACTCGCGGTTTGGGCCTGCGCCCGACGATGAACGAAGATCACGCCACCATCGAAGGCTTCGGCGAGGAGTGGTCGCGCTTCGACAACACCACGCTGTCGCGCGACGAACGCGCCGCCCTCTTCGAGCAGTACTTCGACCACTTCCCCTGGGCGGCGCTCCCGGCCGGCGCCGAGGGCTTCGACGCCGGCTGCGGGTCGGGCCGTTGGGCGGCGATGGTCGCGCCACGCGTCGGCACGCTGCACTGCGTCGATGCCAGCCCGGCGGCGCTCGACGTCGCCCGGCGGCAACTGACCTCCGCCGCCAACTGCCGGTTCCACCAGGCGTCGGTCTCCGAACTGCCGTTCGCGACCGGGTCGATGGACTTCGGATACAGCCTCGGCGTGCTACACCACACGCCCGATCCCGAGGACGGACTGCGGTCGTGCGTGGCCGCGCTCAAGCCGGGGGCGCCGTTCCTGGTCTATCTCTACTACCGGTTCGACAACAAGCCAGCCTGGTATCGGTGGCTGTGGCAGTTCTCCGATCTGTTCCGGCTGGCCATATGCCGCCTGCCCAGCCCGCTCCGCTTCGCAGTGTGCGACGTGGCCGCGGCGCTGATCTACTGGCCGCTGGCCCGCACGGCGCGGCTGCTCGAGCGGCTCGGCCTGCCGGTGGCGTCGTTCCCGTTGTCCTACTACCGCCAGCGCAGCTTCTACGTGATGCGCAACGACGCGCTCGACAAGTTCGGCACCCGGCTCGAGCAGCGGTTCACGCAGGCCGAGATGCGGGCGATGATGACCCGGTGCGGCCTCGACTGCATCGTCTTCAACGAACACATGCCTTTCTGGTGCGGCGTCGGCGTGAAGTCAGCGTCGTCGGCGTCTTCGTGATCGACCCGGGGCGGGGCGCGTGAGCCCGGCGTCGGCGGGCCCGATTCGGGTGGTGCGGGTGATCGCCCGCCTCAACATCGGCGGCCCGGCCATCCACGCCACGCTGCTCACCGCGCGTCTGGATCCGGCTCGCTTCACCACCACGCTCGTCACCGGCACCGAGGATGCGGCTGAAGGCAACTACCTGGCCCTGCACGGCCGTGAGGCGGCGGTCGAGCTCATCCCCGATCTCGGCCGCGAGATCCGTCCGCTGCGCGACGTCCGCACGCTGGCGGCCCTGATGCGGGTGATCCGGCGGGTGCGGCCGCACGTGGTCCATACCCACACCGCCAAGGCCGGCGCGGTCGGGCGCCTCGCCGCTCTGCTCTGCGGCGTGCCCGTTGTGGTGCACACGTTCCACGGCCACGTACTGCGCGGCTACTTCTCGCCGGCCAAGACCGCCGTCTACCGCGCCATCGAACGCGTCCTGGCGTGGCGCACCGACCGTCTGCTCACCGTCACCGACCGGGTCCGCGACGAGTTGCTGGCGCTCGGCGTCGGCCGGCCCGACCAGTACACGACCGTGCCGCTCGGCTTCGATCTTGCGCCGCTCGTCCAGGCGGCCCGGCGGCAGGGCGAGTTGCGCGCCGAACTCGCGTTGGGGACGGCGCCGCTCGTTGGCATCGTCGCCCGCCTGGTGCCGATCAAGGCGCACGAGGTGTTCCTCGACGCCGCCGTGCGCATCCGGGCGTCGCTGCCCGAGGCGCGATTCCTCATCGTCGGCGACGGCGAATGCCGGCCGGCGCTCGAGGCCCGCGTCGATGCACTCGGGCTGCGCGACGCAGTGCGGTTCCTCGGCTGGCGCGCCGATCTCGACCGCCTCTACGCCGACCTCGACGTGGTCGTCCTGACCTCGCGCAACGAAGGTTCGCCGGTGGCGCTGATCGAGGCCATGGCCGCCGGCGTGCCGGTGGTGTCCACAGCGGTGGGCGGCGTGCCCGACGTGGTTGCCCACGGCGTCAGCGGCCTGCTCGCGCCGATGGACGACGCCGCGGCGATCGCCGACCATGCGGTCGCGCTGCTGCGGGACCGCGCCCGCGGCGCGGCGATGGGACGGGCAGGGCAGGCCCGGGTCGTCGCCACGTATTCGGCCGATCGGCTGGTCGCCGACATCGAGGCCCTCTACACGCAGCTGCTCGAGCGGCGGCGCTGACGGGCGCGGAACCGCGCCGCGACCGGCCGGTCAGCGCCGGAGGGCGTTGCGCTATGCTCGCGTCGTGGCCCGGGATACGAGATGCACACCGGCAGCCCGCTGCTGAGCGTCGCCGCGAGCGTGCTCGTGGCTTCGACGTGGGTCGCCGCGAGCCGCGATGTCCAGCGGCCGGCTGGTTCCGCCATGCCGGTCGTCTCCGCCACCTCGTCGCGGTCGGCCGACTTCGTCGGCTCGGCGGCGTGTCAGACGTGCCATCAGGAGGCCTACGCGAAATGGCAGGCCTCGCTGCACATCCAGATGACTCGCCCGGTTGCCGAGGCCACCGTGCTGGGCGACTTCTCGGGCCGGGCCTCGCTCACCGCGCACGGCCGCGCCTACACCTTCAGCCGCGGCAATGGCACGCCGACGGTCACGGTGCGGGCGGGCAATCGGCCGGCCGAGACGTTCCGCGTCGACTACACCCTCGGCTCGAAGCGGTTCCAGGGGTATCTGTCCACCCTGCCCGATGGGCGCATGTACGTGCTGCCGGTGTTCTGGCAGGTCGAGAGCGGGCGGTGGCTCGACTGGAAGGAGACGACGCCGATTCCCGACGGCGCGCACGATCTGAGGCAGATGTGGAACGTCAACTGCTTCAACTGCCACGCCACCAATCTCGATCGCGGCTATCAGCCGGCGACGGCGACGTATCGCACCCACTGGACCGAGCTCGGCATCGGCTGCGAGGCCTGCCATGGCCCTGGCAAGGAACACATCGCACTCGCCGAGAGCTGGGCCGCGGATCCGGCGTCGATGCCGCGCTACAGTTCGCGCGCGTCGAACCGCCAGCTCTCCGACACGCTGAAGATCTTCTCGCCGCGGTCCGCCGATCCGCGCCGTAGCTTCGACAGCTGCGCCTACTGCCACGGCAACAAGCGCAATCTCTTCACGACGTTCACCGCGGGCGACCGCTACGAAGACCACGCCCTGCCGTTCCTGATGAGCGAGCCGCTGCCGGAGTTCGACCGTCAGGGCGAGTTCTGGCCCGACGGTCGGCCCAATCGCTTCAATCGTCCCCAGGCGCTCACGTTGTCGGGGTGCTTCAAGGCCGGCGCCGTCACCTGCACCAGCTGTCATGTGGCCCACGGCTCCTCCTACGACTTCTCGCTCAAGGTGAACGTGCGCGACGGGCGGGCCGGCGACCAGTTGTGCACCCAGTGCCATCAATCGCCGCCGGCGACGCCGGTGGAAGGGGCGACGTTGCCGGCCGTGGGGACGCGGCCGCGCGTGACCAGCCGTCCCGCCGACGGCCCCGACAGCCGCATTCCGTGGACCGATGCGCAACTCACCGCGCATTCGTTCCACGCCGCCGGTTCCGAAGGCACCCGGTGCGTCAACTGCCACATGAGCGACGTCAACTGGCGGCTGCTCATGCGCCGCCGCGACCACACGTTCCAGCCGCCGGTGCCCGAGACCACGGCGGCCTACGGCGTGCCCAACGCGTGTACGACCTGCCACGACGACAAGCCGCCGGAGTGGGCGGCGCGGCAGATGGACGCATGGTGGGGCGACGGCACCCGGCGTGCGAAGAGCACGCGGGTCGCCACCACGATGTACCAGGCGGGCAGCGGTGACGTCGCGGTGGTGCCGCAGCTGGCTAGCATCGCCGTGGACCGCACCCAGGGGGCGGTCCTGCGCGCCAGCGCCATCGAGTACATCGGCGGGCTGTCGGGCGGGCGTGCCGCCGAGGCGGCGGTCCAGAGCCAGACCTCGACCTCGCGGGTGCGCCCCGATGCCGCGGCGGCGCCGCGGACCGCGCCGATCGACTCGCGGGTGTTCGGCGCGCTGCTCGGCGCCGCGTCCGATCCGGAACCGATGGTGCGGGCGGCCGCGGTGCGCACGCTGGGCGCGCTCGACCGGCGCGACGAGCGGGTGCTTGCGGTGTTGATGGCGCGGCTGGTCGACGACACCAGGGTCGTACGGTCGCGGGCCGCCGAGGCGCTGCTGTTGCTCGATGTGGTGGCGGCGCCCGGACGGGCCGGCGAGGCGCTGTCGCGCGCCCAGACCGAGCTGGCCGAGAGCCTGCGCTCGGTCCCCGAGTCGGCGTCGCAGCAGGCGACGCTGGCGTGGCTGCTGACGCAGCGCGGCGAGGCCGCCGCCGCCGAGGAGGCGGTGCGCGCGGCGCTCGCGCTCGACGCCCGCTTCGCCCGGCCGCACGTCATCCGCGGCGTGCTGGCGGCGCGGGCCGGCCGCTTCGACGACGCGCTGGCGAGCTGGCGCCGGGCCCGCGAACTCGATCCGACGACGCCGAACATCGACCGGATGATCGACGAGGCGCAGCGGCGGGCGGCGCCGCCACGAGGACATTGAGGCGCAGGACTGTTTCTGTAGGGCAGCACTTCAGTGCTGCCCCGGGGCAGAGCTGAAGCTCTGCCCTACATCGAACCGGAATTACATCGAACCGAACTTTAGCGGGGGAGCAGGCGCAGCGCCGGTTCGCCGGCGAAGCGGTCGCGCGCCTCGGCCCGCCACTGCGCCGCCCGGTCGCGTTCGCCCAGCACGGTCGACAGCCGCACCGCCGTCGCGTAGGCCGCCGGCGTCGGCACCGCGCGCACCATCCGCTCCACCACCGCGACGGCGTCGGCGTGGCGATTGGCGGCGTCGAGCAGGGTGGCCAGGCTGGTGTAGGCGCGAAGGTCGTGCGGTGCTGCGGCGATGGCGCGCTCGAAGGCGGCCAGTGCCTCCGGGTGACGATCGAGCCGCGCCAGGCAATCGCCGCGCAGCCAGTGCAGTCCGTCGAACGGCGATGGCCGCGCGCCCAGTGCGGCGAGGGTCTCATCGAAGGCCGCCAGCGCCGGCTCGCAGCGATCCTGGTCGTGCAGCAGCCGTCCCTCGACGAACCAGCGGTGGGGCATGTCAGGCTGTGCCTGCTCGGCCAGCGCCGCCTGGGCCCGTGCCTCCTCCGGACGCTTGCGAGCGGCAGCGACCGTGGCCAGCAGATGGTGGGCCGTGGCGCGCGCGCCGGCCGGCTCCAGCGTGGCAGGCGTGTCGATCGCCGCCGCCAACCGCGCCGTGGCCCGGTCGAGCAGGCCGGCGTCGAGCTCGACCTGGGCGGCGGCGAACGTCGCTTCGGCCAACGCCGGTCGGGCGGCGATCACGGCATCGAAGGCCGCGACGGCCTCCTCGACGCGGCCGAGGCGCGCGGCGGCCCGGGCCAGCCGAAATCGGGCGTCGGCGGCATCGGGCGCGGCCGCCGCCACCTGACGGTAGGCGTCGATCGCCGCGGCGAAGGCCCGTGTGGCGTCCAGCCAGCCGGCCCGCCGGTATGCCGCCAGCACCGGGCCCATCCGCCGCGGATCGGGGCGGTCACCGGTGGCGGCGCGGTCCGGCGGCACCACCGGCGCGACCTCCCCGAGCAGGGCCAGTGCGTGGCGATCCGCGTCGGACACCGGTGCCGGCGTCACCGCGGACACCGACGAGCGGAACGTCCCGTCGGCCGGCTCCGCCAGCTCCGCCCAGGCGAAGCGCAGCGCCCCCGACATCGCTTCGGCGTAGGCCGGTGCGACGGCCACGTCGTCGGCGTCGCCTTCGAGCACGGCGCGGAAGGAGCGGCCGCGTAGCGCCGACGATCCGGGGGCACGGACCAGGTCGAGCAGCGTCGGCGTGAGGTCAATGTGCTGCAGCGGTATGTCCAGCCGCTGCGGCTCGGCTGCGCCGGGCATCTTCACCAGCAGCGGCACATGCGTCGCGGGCGCGGCCAGCGTGTAGCCGCGTCCAGGCTCGTCGTCGCCGCCGGACGAACCGCCGTGGGTCGAGGTGACCACGACCAGGGCGTCGTCGTACCAGCCCTTGCGGCGCAGCGTCTCCAGCACCGACCCGACGGCGGCATCGGCCGTGGCGAGGACGGCGCCGTCATCCGCGGCGATCGCTCCCTCCGGCGGAAGGCCCGATGCTCCCACTGCGGCAGGCGGCACGGGCGACACGTCGCCGTTCAGTTGCAGGGCGTAGAACAAGCGCGCCGAGTCCTGCGCGTCGAGCCACGCGCTGGCCGCCCGGCCGGTGGCGGCGTTGCCGCGTGTCACCACCGGCAGCGGCCCATCGGCCGGCGCGGCCGGGCGCTCGGCGTCGTAATGCGCGAAGCCGGCAGCGAGACCGGTTTCGCTCCGCAGCAGGAACGTCGACACCGCGGCCGCCGTCGTGAAGCCTCGGTCGGCCAGCCGCGAGGCCAGCGTCTCGGCGTCGCCGTCGAGCGTGAAGCCGATGTTGTCGCGGATGCCGTGATCGAAGGGGAGCTGTCCCGTGAGCAGCGACGCGTGGGCCGGCAGGGTCGCGGCGGCGTGCGACGACGCTTGCGTGAACACCGTGGCGCCGGCAGCCAGGCGGTCGAGATGCGGGGTGAGGGACGAGCCGGCACGGGGCGCACCGAAGCGGTCGGCGCGGAGCGGATCGATCGAGATGAGGACGATCGGCCCGGTGACCGGCGTCGACTCGCGCGCGAACTGCCAGCCCACCAGGGCGGAGGCCACCACGGCCGCGACGAACAGGCCGACGATGAGCCGGACGCGCGTGCGGCGCCGCCCGGCAGCCGAAGCCGGCGGCCCATCGGGCCGCCGGGTGGCACGATCAGACATCGAGCGGGGCGCTAGCCCTTCTTCAGTTGCTCGATCAGCGCCTTGGCCTGGGTGGCCTCGGCGGAGTTGGGCTCGACGGCGATGACCTTCTCCATCATCTGGAGGGCGCCGGGCATGTCGGCCTTCTGCAGGCGGCCGAGGCCCATCTTGAAGTACGGCTTGGCCCAGTTGGCGTCGATGTCGATGGCGCGCTGATACGCCGCCAACGCCGCGTCGGTCTCGCCCTTGGCGAACTTCACCTCGCCGAGGTTGTAGAACACCTCGCGGCTGGCGCTGGTGCTCTGCGACGCTTCGGTCAGCGCGGTTTCGGCCGCCGCGAAATCGCCCTTCTCGAGGTTGGTCATGCCGATCTCGATCTTGGCGCGCTCGTTGGTGGGATCGGCGGCGAGCAGCTTCTGGTACGAGCCCAGCGCGCCGTCGTAGTCCTTCTTCATGCGCTGGGCGCGGCCGATCTGCATGTGCAGCATGGTCAGCGCCGGCACCTTGGTGAGCATCGCCTGGTAGGCGGCGATGGCGCCATCGAAGTCGCTGGCGGTCATCTTCGCTTCAGCGGCGGCCAGTTCACCCTGCAGTTCCTTGGTGTTGACGCCGGCCAGGGCGCCGGCCGGACCGGTCGCGCCGGGCGCGAGCGTGAACTCCACCGGCGGGTTCGGCGCGCCGATGGTGCGGATCGGCACCTGGCCGACCGACGGCTGGAAGCCCGGCGCCGACGCCGTGAGCTTCCAACTGCCGGCGCGCAGGCCGATGATCGAGAAACGACCCTTGTCGTCAGTGGTGGCGGTGAACGAGGGCGGCGATGCCGACGGGTTCTCGGCCACGACGGTGGCGCCCTTCAGCGGCTGGCCCTTGTCGTCCTTCACCAGCCCGCCGACGCGGCCGGTCTGGGCCGCCACGGGGAGTGCGGCGAGCAGTACGACCACCAGGGCCGCGAGCGACAGCTTCAGACTTTCACGCATCGTAGTGTCTCTCCCTGGAAATCCGGAAAACCTTCCAAGTATATGCTAGCAGGGCTTGGTGGCCACCTCCTGCCGCGCCCGCGGGTACTGGGCCGTTGCCTTGGCCGTCTCTAGTGTTTTGACGTCGCCCGCGCCCGTCCGGGCGCAAGCGGCTGCCCGCCGGCCGGCGCCGACCGCGTCCGCGGGAATCGACGCCGCCCGCCTGGGGGCCATCGATGAGGTGGTGGAACGCGCGATCGTCGCCAAGCAGCTGCCCGGCGCAGTGGTGGTCGTCGGCCGGGGCGACACCGTGCTCTACGAGAAGGCGTTCGGCCAGCGGACCGTCGCCCCGGTGGCCGAGCCGATGTCGCTCGACACCATCTTCGACCTGGCGTCGCTCACCAAGGTGGTGGCCACCACCACCGCGGTGATGCAGCTGGTGGAGCAGGGCACGGTCCGGCTGACCGACCCGGTGGCTGCCTGGGTACCCGGCTTCGAGCGCTTCGGCAAGGGCGGCATCACCGTGCGCCACCTGCTGACCCACGTCTCCGGGCTCAGGCCGGATGTCGATCTCGGTGAGCCGTGGAAGGGCTACGAAGCGGCCATCGATCTGGCGGTGAACGAGGTGCCGACCGCGCCGCCAGGCGGGCAGTTCGTCTACAGCGACATCAACTTCTTCCTGCTCGGCCACATCGTGGCCCGGGCCTCGAGCGAGCCGCTCGAACAGTACGTGAGCCGCCACGTGTTCGGGCCGCTGGGCATGACCGACACCGGCTTCCAGCCGCCGCTCGAGCGGGTCGGCCGCATCGCGCCGACCGAACGCTGCCGCTTCCTCGACGCGTGGCCGTGCCAGGCGCCCGACTCCGAACCGCTGCGCGGCGTGGTGCACGACCCCACCGCCCGGCGCATGGGCGGAGTCGCCGGGCACGCCGGGCTGTTCAGCACGGCCCGCGACCTGACGCGGTTCGCGCGCATGCTGCTCGGCGGCGGCGCCCTCGGGCCGCGGCGCGTGCTGGCACCGCTCACCGTCGCCAAGATGATCACGCCGGCGACGCCGGCCGGGATGCGCGCGCAGCGCGGCCTCGGCTGGGATGTCGACACCAGCTTCTCGGCCAACCGCGGCGAGCTGATGCCGCTCGGCTCGTTCGGCCACACCGGCTTCACCGGGACCTCGATCTGGGTCGATCCGCGCACCAAGCTGTTCGTGATCTTCCTGTCGAGCCGCCTGCATCCCGACGGCACCGGCGACGTCACGCCGCTGCGCGCGCGGGTCGCCACCATCGCGGCCTCGGCGCTCACCGGCGGCGACGGGCTCGACGAGCCGGCCAGCCTGCGGACTACCGGTGCCGACTTCGGCGCGTCGGCCGATCCCCTGCGCCCGGTGAGTGGCACGCCGACCACCCGCGTGCTCACCGGCATCGACGTGCTGGTGCGCGACGGCTTCGCCGTCCTGCAGGGGCGCAAGGTCGGGCTCATCACCAACCACACCGGGCGGGCCGGCGACGGCACGCCGACCATCGACCTGCTGCACAAGGCGCCGGGGGTGTCGCTGGTGGCGCTCTTCAGCCCCGAGCACGGCATCCGCGGCGTCCTCGACGTGGAGAACGTCGCGTCATCGACCGACGAGGCGACGGGGTTGCCGATCCACTCGCTGTACGGCGAGACGCGGCGGCCGACCGACGCGATGCTCGCCGGCCTCGACACGCTGGTGCTCGACCTGCAGGACGTCGGCGTGCGGTTCTACACCTACGCGACGACGATGGGCTACGTGCTCGAGGAGGCGGCCAGACGGAAGATCCGCGTCGTCGTGCTCGACCGCCCGAACCCGATCGGCGGATGGCAGGTCGAAGGCCCCCTGCCCGACCCGGATCTGCTGAGCATGATCGCCTACATGCCGATGCCGATTCGCCATGGCCTCACGCTGGGCGAGCTGGCGCAGCTGTTCAACGCCGAGCGCGGCATCGGCGCCGACCTCTCCGTGGTGCGGCTCGAGGGCTGGCGGCGCGATCAGTGGTTCGACCACACCGGGCTCGGCTGGGTGAACCCGTCGCCGAACATGCGCAACCTCACGCAGGCCACGCTGTACCCCGGCATCGGCGCCATCGAGTACGCCAACGTGTCGGTCGGGCGCGGCACCGATCAGCCGTTCGAGCAGATCGGCGCGCCGTGGATCGACGGGCCGCGGCTGGCCGAGGCGTTGAACGCGCGCAACCTGCCGGGCATCCGCTTCTATCCGGTCACGTTCACGCCGGCGTCGAGCGTGCACGCCCAGGCCGTCTGCCAGGGCGTGTTCATGGTCGTGACCAACCGCGAGGTGCTGCAACCGGCCCGCGTCGGCCTCGAGATCGCCGCCGCGCTCTGGCGTCTGCACGGCGATGCGTTCGACAAGAAGACGTCGGAGCGGCTGCTCGGCTCGCGATCCGATTTCGCCCGCGCCCGCGCCGGCGAGGATCCGGCGGCGATCGCCGCCGGCTGGGCCACGGCGGAAGCGGCGTGGCGTCGTCAGCGCGCGAAGTACCTGCTCTATCCGTGATTGGGTGTCAGACCCCTGTCAGGCCCAGCCGAGACCAAAGGCTGGCTCACCGAGGAATGGGGACTGTCCCCAATCCGCTGTGGTCGAGGACGAGCACAAGCCATAGTAGGGGCAGGTAGATGATCGTCGCGAAGAACAGCCGGCGAGCTGACGCGTGGGAGCGGGTGGCGGCGAACTCGAACGCCAGCCACAGCACGATCGCGCCGAGGACCAGCGCGGCCGCCAGGTAGCGCGGTCCGGCCAGCCCCACGGCCGACGGCAGCAGGCTGACCGGCAGCGTCGCGGCGGCGTAGAGCACCGCCTGGCGGCCGGTGCTGCGGCCGTCGGGTTCGATCACCGGCAGCAGCGGCATCCCGGCGCGGGCGTAGTCGTCGCGATGCATCCACGCGATCGCCAGGAAGTGCGGCATCTGCCACATGAACACGATGGCGAAGAGCGCCCAGCCGGGCAGCGACAGCGAGTTGGTGGCGGCGGCCCAGCCGATCAGCGCCGGCAGCGCCCCGGGGATTGCGCCGACGATCGTCGAGAGCGACGAGCGGAGCTTGAGCGGCGTGTACCAGACCACGTAGGTCAGCATCGTCACCAGCGCGACCATCGCCGAGAGCGGATTCACCAGCGCCCAGAGCTCGATCAGCCCGGCCGCGGTCAGCGCCACCCCGAACCACCGCGCCGGACCCACCGCCAGGCGTGCGTCGGGCAGCGGCCGTCGCCGCGTGCGCCGCATCAGCTTGTCGGTATCGCGCTCCCACACCTGATTCAGCGCCGAGGCCCCGGCGGCGACCAGCGTCGTACCCAGCACCGTGTGCACCAGTTCGGCCAGCGGCGCGCCGGTGCGCCGGCCGACGTAGTAAGCCACCAGCGTCGTCATCACGACCAGCAGGTTGAGCCGTGGCTTGGTGAGGGTGACGTAGTCGGACGCCGCCGACGGCGATCGTTCGGCGGCGGGCACCTCGCCCGACGTGGCCGCCGACCGCGAGGGCGTGGGCGCCTCGCTCATGTCGTCGGCGCCTTGAGCGACAGGGACAGCGTCGCCGTGCCCTGCGCGGTGACCGTGACCGTGCCGGACTGCGTGCCGGCGGCTTCGTGCCAGGCTTCGACCGTGTAGGTGCCGGCCGGCAGGTTGGGCAACGCGAAGGCGCCGTCGGGCCCGGTGACGGCGAAATAGGGATGGCTCACCACCCCGACCCAGGCCCGCATCCACGCATGGACGTCGCACTTCATCGGCACCATCACCTCGGTGGTCGCGAAGGTGTGCGAATAGCGCGTGCCCTGCACCGGCTGGCCCTGGTTGAACGGCTCGTTGACCTGCGAGTTGGCGCGGACGTTGTGCAGCAGCGGATCCGAGTTCAGCACCTGGAACGGCTGCCCGACCCGCACGCCGACGACGCGCGGCTCGTACCAGCACTTCTGCTGGTCGAGCACGACCGGCTCCTGCGGCACGGGGAAGCTGTAGCGGTCGAGCCCGCTGGTGACGTGGACGAAGACGTTGGCGAGCCCGCCGTCGGCGCCGACGACGTAGGTGTCGGCCGGCCGCACCGCGCCGGGCGCGAACGTCGCGCAGGTCTTGTCGCCGTCCATGCGCACCGTGGTCGACTGCCGGCAGCGGGCCTTCGAGCGTCACGCGGCCACGCACCGTGCCGGTGGTGGCCGGGTCGATCGCCGTGGCGGTGGCCGCCGGCGCCGGCGCCGTGCCGCCGCACGCCGCGACCGACAGCGCCGCCGCGAGCGCCATCGCGAGACGGGTTCCGGCCGTCGTGCGGGCCATCGGCTATCGTCCGGCCGCCGCCGGAGCGGTGCCGCCGGCCTCGCGGATCTTGCGGAACACGCGGTCTTCCATCCAGTGCGGATCCCACCACTCCACCGGGTTCACCTGCACGCCGCCGACGAGCATCGTGAAATGCAGGTGATCGCCGCCGGCCAGGCCGGTGGTGCCGGAGCGGCCGAGCGTCTGGCCCTTCTCGACGGCGTCGCCGTCCTTGACGTCCATGGTCGACAGATGGGCGTAGAGCGACTGCACGCCGAGGCCGTGGTCGACGACCACGCAGTTGCCGTAGATGCCGAGATAGGCGGCGTGGACGACGACGCCGCGATTGGCGGCGGTCACCGGCGCCTGCTGCGTCGAGGCCAGGTCGAAGCCGAGGTGCGTCTGCTGATCGACCTCCTGGCCCTCGAAGAGGTAGGTGCGATGGTCGGCGAAGCGCGACTCCACCTGGGTGTTGCCGAGCTGCGCGAACGACTCCCGCCAGCGCATCTCCGCCGCGGTCTTGGCCGCCAGCGCGGCAATCGTCTGGTTGTTCTGCTGGCGCAGATCGCGATTGATGGTCAGGAACGCGGGCAGCAGATCGGCGCCGGCGTTCACCGTGAGTCCGAGCGACGGCGTGTTCGCGGCGATGGCCGGCACGACGCGGTCGAGGAACGGCCGGTCGATCGGAATCCGCGAGCGCTGGAAGCGCTTCGGGAACGGCTGGCGATCGAGGCGCGCGGTGGCTTCGTTGCCGGCTTCGTCGCGAGCGAACACCGTCACCGGCGTGGCCGCGTCCTGGTCGAAGGGCAGCGCGAAGAACGCCACCTGCAGCGCCGGGTCGGTCAGGCCGACGGCGCTGCCAGGGAAAGCCGGAAACGTCTGATCGGCGACCCGCACGCCGGCCTGGACGTCGGTCGGCGTGGCCCGTAGCACCACGAACTCCGAGCCGCCCAGGTTCAGGAAGTGGTGCAGCGAGACGACGCCGACCCGTGGCGGATCCAGCCGCACCTCGAGGTCGCGCGTCACGGTGCTCACCGCCTCGCGGAACCCGAACAGCACCGGCCGGGCGGCGGTGACGGTGAGCGTGGCCTTGCCGGCGACGATCGCCGGCTGGGCGGTCTTGCCGAGCGGCCGGATGACCCACAGCCGATCCGACGACGCCTGCTTCACCTGGGCCTCGGCATCGGCGGCGCCGCCCGCCGCGCCGTCGAGCGAGAAGATCGGGATCGACTGGTCGCCCTGGGTCAACACCGCGGTCAGCGCCGTGAGGCGTCCGGCCGGCGCGTCCACGAACAGCTCCAGCGAGCCGCTCTGGCCGACGAACTTGCCGGGGCTCTTCACTTCGATCGTCGGGCCGGCTTCGCGTCCAGCCATGTACCAGGCGGCGCCGGCGGTGCCGGCGGCCAGGACCACCAGCGCCAGGAAGGCGCGTCGTAACATCCGCATCGTCTGATGATATCCGTCCCGGCGGCGAGGTTGACAGTGCGCCGGCGGGCCGAGTACCTTTGAACGTTCCAGCGACCCGTGCCGGTATCGTCTAGGGGTCAGGACACGTGGTTCTCAGCCACGGGACCGGGGTTCGAATCCCCGTACCGGTACCAACCGTCGCTCACGCCCAGTTCCCGGCGTGAGCTTCGGCTGGCAAGCCAACCTCCGCTTCGCCCTCGCGCAGGGGTTGTCCGCTGCAACCCCTCCCGACGTCCTCTCCCGGCCTCATCCATTGGCGAACTCCGCACGAATTCAGGCCTGATTTCGCCGTCCGTGCGGGTACGGCCATTGCAATGACACGGGGCAGGTCATTCACGACCCGGAAGGTAGGTCGGCTGTGAGGACGTTCAAATCGGCAGTGATCGCCGCGCTCATCGCCAGCACGGTGAGCTTGCAACCCGTTCCCGCGCTGGCGCAGGGTCGCGGCCGGAGCGACGACAGACACGAGGACCGCCGCGGCCGTGATCGTGATCGCGACCGCGACCGTGATCGTTACGACGACCGCGACTACGACAATGGCCGCTACGACGGCCGCGCGGTGCCGCGCGGCTGGCGCAGCTACGACTACCGCCGACCCGAGCCCGGTCAGCGGCGTTACGACGCCGCCCGCTACTACCGGAACGAAGGCCGCTACCGGTCTTCCCGGCTCGGCCGCAACGACCGCATCTATCGCGGCTCGGACAACCGCTACTACTGCCGGCGCGACGACGGCACGACCGGGCTCATCATCGGCGGCATGGCCGGCGGCGTGCTCGGCAGCATCATCGCCCCCGGTGATTCGAAGACGATCGGGGCGATTCTCGGCGCCGGCGCCGGCGCCCTCATCGGCCGCGAGATCGACAACGGCGTCGAGTGCCGCTGAGCCACCGACGAGGGGAGCGCCACCACGGCGTTCCCCTCGCCCCGTCCGTTGCGTCGCGCGTGTAGGTAACCGGCCACCTCCGCTCCATCGCGCCGCCCGCCAATTCGGCCCAACCTCTGTAACCGCTTACCCTCCGGTTCGCTCCGAACCGCGATTTCCGTCCGCTACCGCAGTGGCACGCGCTGTGCTGTCCCAAGCGCTGGGGACGACGGGGCAGTTCCGCTCCGGCAGTCGCACGAAAAGGGGACCGGACATGGAATCGCTGTCGGATGTGTTCGACCACACGCTGCAGGACATCTACTACGCCGAACAGGCGCTCACCAAGGCCATCCCGAAGGCGCAGAAGGCCGCCCAGCATCCCGAGTTGAAGGACGCGCTGACGGCACACCTCGGCGAGACCAAGACGCACGTGAAGACCCTCGAGAAGGTCTTCAAGACGCTGGGCCAGGAGGCGTCGGGCGAGAAGTGCCCGGCCATCGACGGCCTCATCGCCGAGACCCAGAGCGTCATCGACGAGGCGTCGGACGACGCCGTCGATGCGGCGCTCATCGGCTGCTGCCAGGCGATCGAGCACTACGAGATCTCGCGCTACGGGTCACTGCGCGAGTGGGCCAAGGTGCTCGGCAACACCGAGGCGCACGACCTGCTGGGCAGCATCCTGGACCAGGAGAAGGCGGCCAACAGCAAGCTGACCCACCTGGCCGTGTCGGCGGTCAACCAGGGCGCGTCGGCCTGACCGATCCGGTTACGAATCGCGCAGCACCCGGACCGGGTCGACACGAGTGGCCCGGCGGGCCGGCAGGTACGAGGCGATGGCCGCCGTTGCCACGAGCAGGGTGGTGACGGCGGCCAGCGTCAGCGGATCGGTCGGCGTCACGCCGAAGAGAAGCCCGCGCATCGCCTGTGACAGGGCCACCGCGCCGCCGATGCCAAGGCCGACGCCGACCGCCACCGGCACCATGCCCCGGCCGAGGACGAGCCACAGCACGCGTCGCGCGCTGGCCCCCAGCGCCATCCGGATGCCGAACTCCGCGCGCTGCTGGCTCACGGTGTATGACAGCACCCCGAACACGCCGATCACCGCCAGGACGAGTGCCACCGCGGCGAACACGCCGACGAGGATGAGCGACGATCTGGTGGGCGCCATCGCCTGGTCGAGGATGTCGTCCATGGTCTGGATCCGGACCAGCGGCACGCCGGGATCGAGCCGCCGCATCAGGTCGCGGACCGCCGCGACCAGCGTCGCCGGCTCGGTGGCGGTGCGGATGGCGAAGCTGAAACTCTGCGCCCATGGCACGCCGGCATGCGGTGCGTACACCGCCTCGGGCCGCTCTTCGTCGAGCCCGCGCTGTTTCACATCGGCGACGATGCCGACGATCTCTGCATCCGGAACCACGCGGTTGTCGGGCGCGCCCAGATAGATCCGCTTGCCGATCGGATCCTCGCCGGCGAAGAAGCGCCGCGCCACCGATTCGCTGACCACGACGGCGGGTCGGCCGTCGTGGCCGTCCTCGGCCGTGAAGCCACGGCCGCGACGGACCGGGATGCCGAGCGCCTCGAAGTAGTTGGCGCGCACGATGCGGTACGGCACCGCCGGGGGCGTCTGGTCCGCCGGCCACGGCCGATCGAGGCGTGTGAACCACGCGCCGAAGCCGCGCCCGGCCACCGGCAGGGCGGTGGTCATGGTCACGTGGCGGGCGCCGGGCAGTCGCTCGAGCTCGCCGGCGGCGCGTTCGAAGAAGGCCGCCCGCTCGGCCGCGGTGCGATAGGTGGCCGTCGGCACCGAGGCGGTGAAGGTGAGCAGACGGTCGGCGTCGAACCCGGGCGGCACGTCGAGCAGCGCGTCGAGGCTGCGCGCGAGCAGGCCGGCCGCCGACCAGCAGCATCAACGCCAGGGCCAGCTCCGAGCAGACGAGCGCGGTGCGCACCAGCCCGGCCCGACCGACCACCCGCGTGCCGTCGCGCAGCGCGCTGAAGATCGACCCGGCGCGCAGCTGCAGGGCCGGCAGCAGGCCGACGACCAGGCCGGCGGCCAGCGACACCGCGGCGGTGAAGAGGATCACCGCCGGCCCGAGGGCGACGCCGCCGAGCCGGGGCACGGTCGGCGGCAGGTGCGCGACGAGCAGCCGCACCAGCCCGGCGCCGAGCGCGAGACCGGCGACGCCGCCGGCGCCGGTCAGCCAGAGGCTCTCGGCCAGGATCTGTCGCACCAGCCGTCCCTGCCCGGCGCCGAGCGCGTGCCGCACCGCCATCTCGCGCTGGCGCGCGCTGGCCCGGGCCAGCAGCAGGTTGCCGAGGTTGGCGCAGGCGATGACCAGGACGAACCCGGCCGCGCCCATGAGCAGCAGCAGACGTTGTTCGATGCCGTCGAGCAGGACGTCCTTCGCCGGGACCACCGCGGCGACGGCGTTCTGCGTGAACTGCGGGTGGTCGCGGCGGATCGCGTCCATCACGGTGTCGAGCTGCACGGTGGCCTGCTCGATCGTCACCCCCGGGGCCAGCCGGGCGAGGCCGGCCAGGAAGTACTGGTCGCGGTTGGCGCGAAACGCGGCGTCGAAGCGCGCCGGCACCCAGGTACTCGTAGTCGTAGTCGAAGAAGGCGAAGTCGGCCGGCATCACCCCGACGACGGCATGCGGATCGCCGTTGATGGTGAGGCCCTGCCCGACGGCGGCGAGCGGTCCGCCGAAGAGCCGCTGGGCGAAGCCGTGGCTCAGCACGACGACGCGGGGGGCGCCCGGGTCGTCGTCGGCCGCGACCAACGCCCGCCCGACGGCGGCCTGGCGTCCGAGCACCTCGAAGATCGGGCCGACCACAGGCCGCCGCGCAGTCGCTCGGCGCCGCCCGCCACCAGCACGATCCGCTCGGTCGGCGCGAAGCCGCCGACGGCGCTGAAGGCAGTCGCACCGCTCATCCAGTCGTAGAGGTTGCCGGGGGTGGTGCTGTCGACGGCATCGCCGCCGCTCGTGTGCTGGCCCAGGATCACCAGTCGTGCCGGCTCGGCAAAGGGCAGCGCCTTCAGCATTACGCCGTGCACCACCGCGAAGATGGCGGTGTTGGCTCCGATCGCCAGCGCCACGGTGGCGATGCAGATCGCGGCGAAGCCGGGGCTGCGCCACAACAGGCGCGTTGCGTGCCGCAGATCCTGAAGGGTCGAGGTCAGCATGGCGTCCTGTTTGACGGGGCAGACCAACGGAGGGTTGCCGCCGGCGCTGTCGAGTTACCGCCCGGGCGCGGTCCGCAGCTCGCCGCCGGTCAGCTTCTCGACCACGTCGACGAGCGCGGCGTCGAGGGCGGCGACGTCGCGGGCCTCGGCCAGGATCGGGACCAACGCCCGCACGAATGGCTGGGCGGCGTCGTCCACGCGCGTGACCACGCCGGTGTCGGCGTTCCAGTACAGGACCACGACGGGCGGACGGGCCGGGTCGTCGAGCCACGCCTGGAGCAGGCCACGCGTGTGCGGTTCCCACAAATGGGCCGGGCAGCAGTGGATCGACGAGTGGGTCACGACCCGCAGCCGCGCGGTGAGGTCCGTGGCCGTGAACGGCGGTCGAAGCGCGTGCGGGACGGCGAAGTCGAAGCTCGAGCGCGGCGCCCCGGCGACGACCAGCGTGCCCGGCGGCAGACGTCTGGCTTCGGCGTCGAGGTCGCGGACGATCGCCGCCGCGACGTCGGCGCGTCGATCCCAGCGCGCCACCTCGTCGCGCAGCTGCATCGCGTAGAGGCCCAGCAGCGCGACGGCCGCGGCGACGCCGATCCGTCGCGCGACGCGCCCGTCGCGCCGCCACGTCAGCTCGACCGGCACCGCCAGCAGCAGCGCCCAGCCGACCGACGCGAGATACATGTGCCGGGGCGAGGCGTAACCGGCGACCAGCGTCGGCGCCACCGAGAGCCCGATCCAGACCACGCCGAAGTACATGGCCACGCCGGCCAGCGGCGCCGCACGCCGGCCCACGGCCCACCCGCCGTAGACCGCCGTTGCCGCGCCGACGGCCAGCACCCACAGGAGCAGCCGAAGGCTCGGCGTCGCCACGCCCACCTCGCCGTACACCATCCGCTTCAGGTGCACGACCGCATCGGCGGCGAACACCGCCAGCTGGCGCTCGTTCAGCATGCCCTCGCGCGCGACCTCGCCGAAGAGCACGTAGCGGAGGGCCAGGTAGGCGAGGGTCAGGACGATGAACGGCACGTAGGGGCGCAGCCAGTCCCACCTCGGTCGCAGTGGCTGGCGCCGGACCACGAGGTCGTAGGCCATCAGGCACGGCACGAGGATCACGGTGTTCTGCTTCGACAGCAGCGCAACGGCGCACCAGGCCACCGCCCACGCGTAGGCGCGGCCGTCGTGAGCGGCGCGCCAGCGCACGAAGCACAGGAACGCCGCCAGAAAGAAGCAGGCCGGCATCGAGTCGACCCGTCCGGTGATCCAGGCCACCGACTCGGTCTGCATCGGCAGCACCGCGAAGGCCACCGCCGCGACCAGCGCCGGCACCAGGGCGAGCCCGGCGGCTTCGACCGCCACCGCCAGCACCAGCACCGCGTTCACCGCGTGGAACGCGACGTTGATCACGTGGTTGGCGTAGGGCGAGGCGGCGCCGAACACGCGCGGCGATCTGGTAGGACACCGCCGGAAACGGCCGCACCTCGTCGGGCGTGTAGCCCCAGATGTCTTCCATCCAGGTGGTGACGAACCAGCGCGGAAAGTAGGTCGCCGGCTTGCCCGACAGCAGCGCCACCACACCGAAGTCGTCCTGGACGAAGTAGTTGTCGAGCGTGGCCAGGTACGGCAGCGCCGCCGCCATGGCGGTCACGATGGCGGCGCGCCGCCAGGTCATCGCGCGAACCGGTATCTGAGGATGAGGCCGATCATCGCGAAGCCGGTGCGCAGCGTGCCCGTCAGCGTGCCGGTGATCTTCGACTCGCCGATGCGGCCGCGGTAGTTCACCGGCACCTCGATGACGCGCAGTCCGCCGCGCAGCGCCAGGATGATCATCTCGGGCAGGAAGTGCGAACCGCCGACGGTGAGATCGCCGACGATGCGATCGACCGCCGTCTTGTGGGTCAGCCGCAGCGTGCAGCCGCAGTCGGTCAGCGACGGGCCGCCGTGCAGCACCTGGAGGAACTTGGCCACCGCCAGGTTGCCGAGCCGCAGGAACCAGCCCATGTTGGCCTGGGCCCAGATGAGTTCGCGGGTGGTGCGGGTGCCGCACACCATGTCGAAGTCGTCGGCATAGGCCAGCAGCTTCAGCACGTCGCGGCCGACGAAGGTGCCGTCGGGCTCGGCCAGGATCACCAGGTCGCCGGTGGCTTCGCGCAGCCCGCGCCGCAGTGCATGCCCATAGCCCTGCGCCGTCTCGGTGACCAGCCGGGCGGGCGTGGCCCGCGCCTCCTCGGCGGTACGGTCGCGTGAGTTGTTGTCGACGACGATCACGTCGTCGACGACACCCGGGGCCAGGAACTCCTCGACCGCCTGCCGGATGTGCTGCTCTTCGTTGAACGCGGGGAACACCACCGTCACGGTCCGGCCGCCGTACATCTAGCGAAACTCCGTCGCAATTGTCACGCCATGGCCTTGGAACATGTCCGGTCACCGACGCTCGCCGGGCACGACTCACCCGCGCCGCGCGACGATAGCACACGCCTCGCCAGCTGTTATGCTCTCGGCGTCATGCGGACGGCCGTCCTCGCGCCGCCGGTCACCGACGTCCTGCTCGACCGCGAGACGTTCGAGCGCGCCTGGCGCGGGGCGTCCGGCGGCGACGCCCCGGCGCCGACGCCGGCGACCAGCGCGCAGCTCACCATCGCACGGCACTCCGAGGGCGACTTTCAGGATCGTCAGGTCTATCTGTGGGTCGACGACGAGTCGTGGGGCAAGATCAAGTACGGCCACGCCCTCACCCGCGAGATCCCGGCGGGCACGCACGTCATCCGCGCCAACAACACCTTGTTCACGCGCACGCTCTCGGTCACGGCGCGGCCGGGCGAGCACGTGCGGGTGCGGTGCCACAACGGCATGCCGCGGGCCGGCTGGCTGATGCTGGTATTCCTGCACGCGACTTACCTGCTCGTCACCCTCGAGCGGGAAGCCTGACCCAGCGCTGGCTCGCTGGGGACCAGGACCGCGTCCGCGTCGTCCAAGCAGCGGAGGGCGCTGGTCGCTGCCGATGTCAACGGATGTCACGCCGCCGGTGCGTGGCGCTCGAATTGCCGCGTCGTCGTGTCGTATGCTGAAGCTCCCGCGCACCGGCGCGTCCACCTCGTGACCAGACGCTCACACCACCTCCTCACGCTCAGCGCGACGCTCCTGGCGATCGCGGCGGCGGCTGGCGTCGCCACGCCTCGGCCGCGGCTCGGGCGCGAGCGGGCGCTGCGCACGGTGGTGCTGGCCGCCTCCACGCGTCCCGATCAGCCGTGTGCCTCGGGACCCGCCGAGGATCCGGAGCCCGACGTCGCCGCCGCGTTCGCGCCCGCCGACTGCCAGGTGACGCCGGTCGATGCGGCGGCGATGCTGCCAGGCCGCAGGATCGTCGCCGACACCGGCGCGCCGCGGCTGGCCACGGAACCCGACACCGCGGCCGCCGCCGCCAACGCCCGCACCGGTCCGCCACCCGGCCGCGCTCCGCCCGCCTCCCGTTCCTGAGTTCCTCCCATCCCCGGAGCTGTTAGCGGTGTCGCTGCCCGTGTGCTGCCGTCGCGCCCGGGGCGTCCGAGACGTCGCAGCGGCGCGACGCCAGTCAGCGACCCCGATTTCGCGAGAGAGACGATCCATGAAGGTACACACCTCCGAGACGCAAGCGACCATCACCCCGGCCCGCGGCCTTGATCTGCTGAAGGAAGGCAACCGGCGCTTCGTCAGCAACCTGCGCGTGAACCGCAACCTGCTGCAGCAGGCCAACGAGACCCGCGACGGGCAGTGGCCGTTCGCCACCGTCGTCAGCTGCATCGACAGCCGCACCTCGGCCGAGCTCATCTTCGACCAGGGCCTGGGCGACATCTTCAGCGTGCGCATCGCCGGCAACGTCATCAACACCGACGTCGTCGGCAGTCTCGAGTTCGCCTGCCAGATCGCCGGTTCCAAGCTCGTCGTCGTCCTGGGTCACACGTCGTGCGGCGCCATCCGGGGCGCCTGCGACCACGTCGAACTCGGCAACCTCACGGAGCTGCTGTCGAAGATCCAGCCGGCGGTTTACGAAGAGAGCCAGACCCACGACCAGACTCGGCGCAACTCCAGCAACGCCGAGTTCGTCGAGAACGTCGCCGCTCTGAACGTGCGCCGCTCGGTGCGCACGGTACTCAACCGCAGTTACATCCTCGAACACCTCATCGAGGCCGGCAAGGTGGCGATCATCGGCGGCATGCACGACCTGGCGAGCGGTCAGGTCACGTTCTTCGAGGACACCTGGGTGCACGACGAAGCCTCGATCCGAACCGTGACCGGCCGCGAGCAGCCGGCACTGGCTCCAGCGAAGTAGGGATCAGTCGCGCGGCGGGCGTCCGGGCGGCGCCGGGCTCACCGGCGTCGCCCACAGCTCCTGCCACAGGCGATCGCGGGCATCGGGATTGGCCCACAGCTCGGTGCCGTCGGCGCCCGTGATCCGCTCGATCGTCACGGCTACCGGCGTCTTCTCGCTCCACTCGAGCAGTGACGGCGCCGGCGTCCGTGGCGCCGGACGGAACTCCACGCCGGTCCATTGATCGAGGGCGACCGGCGTCTCCGCCCGTGCGCCGAGCGCGTAGGTGCGGACGCCGTCGCCGAGGCGGAACGCCAGGCGCACCTCGAGCCGATCCCATCGCGGCCCGACCCCCGCCTGCCGGGCCAGCGCCCGGAGGACGAACGCGTCGGGGCCGATAGGGTCGAGCCGCAACTCGGCCCGGCTCAGCTCGACCGGCGGCTGCCGGGCGCCTTCGACCACCTCCACGGCGCGCGTGCCGCGGGCCGGTTCGCGGAAGATGCCTTGCGCGTGAGGGTGAGTGACGAGGGCCAGGGTGACGAGCCCAGACAGCCCGAGCATGACGCGCATACGGCCTCCGGGAGGTAGGACGCCACGCGCCGGAATCCGGCCGGCCGCGACGTGCGCCGGTGCACATTCGCTACTATCAGGCGCGATGCGCCGATCGAGGCACGGGTCATGACGCGCTGGGCGCTGGCCGTCGGGTTCACCCTGGCGTCGGCGCTGCTCGCTGGCGCGCTGGGCCGCACCGGCCTGCTGCAGCAGCTGGAGCTGCGCACCTACGACACGCGGCTTCGCGCCGTCGCCACTGGCGAGGGCCCGCCGCCGGCCATCGCGCAGGTGCTCATCGACGACCACTCCATCCGCCAGCTGGAGCCGATCGTCGGCCGCTGGCCGTGGCCGCGCATGGTGCACGGCGTGCTCATCGACTTCCTGGCGCGCGGACCGGCGACGCTCGTCGTCTACGACGTGCTCTTCAGCGAGGAAGCCAAGGGCACCGCCGAGATCGGCGGCACGACGTGGACCGGGGCCGAGAGCGACGACGCGCTGGTGCAGTCGGTGGCGACGGCCGGCAACGTGATTCTCGCCGCCGAGGCCTCGAGCGAAGGGCTCGTCGACGCCAGCCAGAACGTCCAGGTGCCGCTCGACGGCATTCCGTCGCTGCAAGCCCGGTGGCCGATCACCGGATTCGCCGAACGGCGCCCGCTGCTCACGCCGCCGTTTCCGGCGCTGGCGAAGGCGGCGCGCGGCATCGGTCACGCCCGCTTCGCCTACGACGCCGATGGCCCGGCGCGGCGCTACGTGCCGTTTGTCGACGTCGGCGGCCGCATCGTGCCGTCGCTGCCGGTGGCGGCGATGATCGCGGCGCGCGGCATCCGTCCCGAGCAGGTGGCGGCGTCGCGGGCGGCGCTCACCCTCGGATCCACGCGCGTCCCCTGGGTCGAGCAGGTGGTGCCCGACTACTACGGCCCGCCGCAGACGGTGTGGCGCGGGCTGGTCCCGTTTCGCGGCCCGACGATGCGCGCCGACCGCACGCCGACGTTCCAGTCGTACTCGTTCCAGGACGTGTTCCTGGCCGAACAGCAACTGCTCGCCGGCGAGACCCCGCACCTCGATCCGCGGGTGTTCAAGGACACGATCGTCGTCGTCGGGGTGACCGCCGAAGGCCTCAAGGACATCTTCACCACCCCCTACGGCGAAGGCACCATGCCCGGCGCCGAGTTCCACGCCAACGTCCTCGACGGGCTGCTGTCGAACCGGGCGATTGCCCCGGCGGCGCCGTGGCAGCGGGCGACCGCCACGCTCGTGCCGGCGCTGCTGGTGAGTGTGGTCGGGGCGATGGCGGCGCCGTGGGCGACGGCAGCGGCAGCGCTGGCGGCATCAGCCGCCGTCACCTGGTACGCCACGCGCGCGCTCGGGCAGGGCCTGTGGCTGCCGCTCGTCGTGCCGGTGCTGGCGGCGCTGTTGGCCTTCGTCGCCGACCTGGCGTGGAGCTATTTCGTCGAGGGCCGGGAGAAGCGGAGGGTCAAGCGGCTCTTTTCCCGCTATGTGTCGAAGGATGTCTACCAACGGCTGCTCGCCAGTCCCCACGACCTCGGACTGGGCGGCGAACGGCGCGAGATGACGGTGCTGTTCTCGGACATGCGCGGATTCACCACGTTGTCCGAGAGCGGGGAAGCGGAAGACCTGGTCCGGCAGCTGAACCAGTACTTCACCCGGATGGTCGAGGTGGTGTTCGCCCACCGCGGTACGGTCGACAAGTTCGTCGGCGACATGATCATGGCGCTCTACGGCGCCCCGCTCGACGACCCCGACCACGCCGATCACGCCGTGCAGACGGCGCTGAAGATGGTCGAGGAACTGCAGGATCTGAACCGGCGGTGGGCGGTCGAGGGCCGGGCGGCGCTCGACATCGGCATCGGCATCAACACCGGGGAGATGATTGCCGGGAACATCGGGTCCGATACGATCATGAGCTACACCGTGATCGGCGACAACGTGAACCTGGGAGCGCGGCTGGAGTCGCTCAACAAGGACTACGGCACCCGGATTCTCATCTCCGAGGCGACCCGCCGGCAGCTCAAGGGACACTATGATGTGCGGGCGCTCGGCGAGGTCACGGTGAAGGGGAAAACCCGCGCCGTGACCATCTTCGAGGTCCGCACCGACGTGAAGAAAGAGGCATCCGTATGAACCGTCGTTCGATCATCGCCGTCGTGTGCGCCGTGGCGCTGGCCGCGCCGTCGCTGGCCGCCGCCGAACAGCTCGGCAAGCTCGGCGGCGCGCTGAAGCGTGCCCAGCAGTTCAAGGACGTCGAGATGAGCGACGCCGAAGAAGCGCAGCTCGGCGCCGAGGTCAGCACCCGCATCCGCGCCCGCTACGGCGTGGTGCAGAACCAGGCAGTGCACCGCTATGTCACGCTGGTCGGCACCGCGCTGGCGCAGGCGTCGAGCAAGCCGGCGCTGGCCTGGAAGTTCATCGTCCTCGACACCGACGCGGTGAACGCCTTCGCCAGCCCCGGCGGCTTCGTCCACATCACCAAGGGCGCGCTCGCCAACCTCAAGGACGAGTCCGAGCTGGCCGGCGTGCTCGCCCACGAGATCATCCACGTCACCGACAAGCACACCATCCGCGCCATCCAGAAGGGCAAGCTGGTGCAGATGGGCGCCGACGAGACCGTGGCCGGCAACAACGCGCTGATGGGCAAGCTGGCCGACAAGGCCTACGAGGTGATCGAGCAGGGCTTCGGCCGCGGCGAGGAACTCGAGGCCGACGAGAAGGGCGTCGTCCTCGCCAACACCGTCGGCTACGCGCCGCAGGGGATGAACGGCTTCCTGACGATGCTGGTCGAGCGCAACAAGAACGCCCAGCCGGCCAAGAACGGCTTGTTCGCCTCGCATCCGGAAACCAAGGAGCGCATGGACAAGATGACGCGGCAGATCGCCTCGGCCAAGCTCACCTCTACGGCCACCGTCGCCGAGCGCTACGCCTCGACCATCACCTTCAAGCCAGTCGACGTCGCCGAGATCGCCACCATCGAGGCCGGGTCGGCGGGCGCCGCCGGCGCGACGGCCAAACCGCCGGCCGAAGAGCCGAAGAAGAAGGGTGGCCTGATGGGAGCGCTGCGGCCGGGCGGCGGCGAGCGCAAGTCGGCGCAGGTCACCGGATCGGGCGCGGCTCGCGGCGCCGGTGGCGAAGATCGCCTCGCCAAGGGCGGCTCGAACCCGGCGCTGGTGGCGGTCACGGTGAGCGCCGCCGACGTGGCGGCGTTCAAGAAGGCGGGAGCGCTGAAGTAGCGCTCCCGAGCCCCGGGACGCGAGCCGCGGAGCCGAGCCAGAGCCCCGAGTCCCGAGCCCCGAGCCCCGGCTCCTGATGCAGCTCCCCCTCGTCACCGTCGTCGCGCTCGGCCTCGTGCTCGTGGCGCTGGCCATCGTGCGCAGCCGGTTCCTGCGCGCCCGGCTGGCGTTCGCCACGGTGCTCATCGTGGCCGCGGCGGCGGTCGAAGTCGCCATCGGCCGCGGCTGGGGCGATGCGCTGGTGCTCGGCGGGGTGGCGCGGCTGGCGATCGTCGCCGCCGGCCTGGTCGCCGTCGTCGCCCTGCTCTTCAACCCGTGGCGCCAGAACCGGCCCTCCGATCGCGTGCCGGCGATCGTCCAGGACGTCATCGTCATCGCGCTCTTCGCGGTGGCGGCGACGATGCTGCTCGACGAGCGGGTGCTGACCACGTCGGCGGTCGGCGCCGTGGTGGTCGGCTTCGCGCTGCAGGACACCCTCGGCAACCTCTTTGCCGGCCTGGCCATCCAGGTCGAGAAGCCGTTCCGGGTCGGCCACTGGATCAAGGTCGGCGACTTCGAGGGCAAGGTGCAGGAGGTGACGTGGCGTGCCACCAAGCTCCTGACCAAGGCCGGGCAGTTCGTGATCGTGCCCAACAGCGTCGTCTCGAGGGACCCGATCCTGAACTACTCGGAGCCGACGGTTCCGACCCGCCTGCAGATCGACATCGGGCTGACCTACGACGCCGCGCCCAACGTCGCCCGGCGCGTGCTGCTGGAGGCCGTGGCCGCCGCGCCGCTGGCGCTGCGCGATCCCGCGCCGGACGTGATCCTGCTCGACTTCGCCGCCTCGTCGGTCAACTACCGCGTCCGCTTCTGGGTCGGCGACTACGCCATCGACGACCACGCCTGCGACCAGGTGCGCACCCACCTCTGGTACACGCTGCGCCGCCACGGCATCGAGATTCCGTACCCGATTCAGATCGAGTACAGCCGCGAGGAGCCGGGCGGCCGGCCGCCGTCGCGCATCCGCTGGGTGGCCGATCGACTGGCCGGCATCGATCTGTTCAGCGGCCTCGACGACGCCGAGCGCACGCAGCTGGCCGAGGCGTGCCCCGAGCACCTGTTCGGCGGCGGCGAGCGCATCGTCCAGCAGGGCGACGCCGGGCAGTCGATGTTCGTGGTCCTCGACGGCCGCGTGCGGGTGACCATCGAGCCGTCGGGCCAGGAAGTGGCGGTGATCTCGCGCGGCGGGTTCTTCGGCGAGATGTCGATGCTGACGGGCGACCCGCGCACCGCGACGGTGTCGTCGCTCGACGACGCCACGCTGCTCGAGGTCACGGCGGAGCGCTTCCGTGAACTCGCGGTGAGCCGTGCCGGCCTGGTCGAACAGGTGAGCGACGTGGTCTCGGCGCGGCGGGCCGGACTCGAGTCGGCGCGGGCGGCGGCGGAGGAGGCTCAGGCGAACGTGCCAGCCCGCCAGAGCCTCCTGGCGCGGGTCAAGAAGTACCTGTCGCTCTAGTCCCTGGTCCCTACCAACGCCGCCGCTGTCCATCGGCGTAGCCCTGCTCGTAGCCGCGTTCGAATCCGCGGCGATAGCTGGCCTCGTAGACGCCCTTGGGGCCGTAGTCGCGGCGGTAGCCGTGGTCGGCGTCGCGGTAGCGGCCATGGCGACGCGGGTCGTAGCGGTCGCGATCGCGGCCGTCGTCGCGGCCACGCTTGTAGCCTTCCTCGAAGCCGTTGGCCGAGCCGATGTCGTCGGCGACACCGGGGAATCCGCGCCCTCGACCGACGCCCGGGCCGGTGCCGTAGCGCGGCACCGGCGGGCGACGGCCGACCCCTGGGCCGCGGCCGCCGCCGGAATAGTAGGCGTCTCGATAGCCGGCGACGAACCCGGACCGGTACTGGTCGGTGTAGGCGTCGCGCCGGCCGTCGCGGCTGCTGTAGCCGCGGTCCCCCGCGCGGTAGTCGCGGTGGCGCTGGTACTCGAACGCCCGGCCGTCGCGGGCGTCGTCGCCGCCGGCCCTGGCCCCGTCGCGGTAGCCGGCGTCGTAGCCGCCGTTACCCCAGCCGTCGCGCCACTGCGCGTCGGCCGGGGCCGCCGCCAGCACGACCACCGCCAGGGCGGTGAAGGTGGCTCGCAGAAGCGTCGCGTGCATGGCCATGTCTCCCTCAGCAGGCAGCTGATGCCCTGGGAGTTGCAGCAGGCGTGCCAACCGGCGAGCCGCCGTAACGGGCCGCGACCGGGCGCCCTGGCGCTGGCCACGCGCGCTGACGACGTCTGAGCCCGGCCTATTGTGCGGAAAGGAGGACGCGGCCGCCCGACGGCGCCGTCACGTCGAACAGCACGCCGGGCCCGTAGCGCTCGAGGTCGGCGACTTCCAGCCGCACGCCGTGGTCGTCGAGCCCCGACACGTAGGTACCGAATTCGATCGGCCCGGACTTGAGGCGCAGCAGCCACATCGGCAGCGCCACCGAGGCCAGCGCGTGCTCGTCGGGATCCCAGGCCAGCACGTGCACCGTGGTGACGGTGCCGGCGTTCTTGCGGGTGGCGATCCCTTCGACGTAGCGCGGCCGGCGCTGGTCGTCGAACTCGACGACCGGCCGCGGGTCGGCGAAGCGGCCCTTGGCGGCGGCAAACGCCGCCTCGGCCCGGGCCGTGTCGATGTCCCGCTCGATCGACGTGTGCTCGCTGAAGTACGCCACCGAGATGGCGATCGCGCCGATGGCGACGAACACCACCAGAACGGCGATGCCGGCGACGATCGGCAGCCAGCGGCGCGTGGTCGTGGCCATGGTGGGCCCCCTCAGAGCTCCAGCACGGTGCCGGCGCCCGAGTCCTCGGCGCGACGGTACACCAGGTCGGCGGCGGCGACGTCCTCCACCGCCATCCCGAGCGACTTGAAGACGGTCACCTCGGCGTCGTTGCGGCGTCCACTGATGCGGCCGAGCAGCACTTCACCCAGCTCACCGGCGACGTGCGACGCGTCGAACCGGCCCTCGCGGATGCCCTGCACGATGTCGCCCGCCTCGACCAGCGCGGCCGCGCGCGAATCGACGAACAGCCGGGCGCGGGCAACCAGCTCCGGCGCCATCTCCCGCTGATCGGGCCGGCAAGCGCCGACCGAGATCACGTGGGCGCCGGGCCCCACCCAGGCATGGTCGACCACGGGAGTCGGTGACGACGTGACGAGCACCACGATGTCGGCGCCGCGCACCGCGGCCTCGGCGCTGTCGCACGCCCGCACCGGCACCGCGACCCGGCCCGCCATCTCGGCCACGAAGCGCTCGCGGCTGCGCGCCTGCGGGCTCCACACCCGCGCGTCGCTGAGAGCGCGGACCGCGGCCAGCGCCTCGAGGTGGCTGCGGGCCTGCACGCCGGAGCCGAGGATCGCCAGGCGCGCGGCGTCGGGGCGGGCGAGTGCCTTGGCCGACACCGCCGACACGGCGGCGGTGCGGGCCTCGGTGATGTAGCGGCCGTCCATCACCGACACCAGCGCGCCGGTGTCCGGGTCGAAGAGGAGGATCGTCGCCAGGTGCGACGGCAGCCCGCGCGCGTGGTTGTCGCCGAAGACGGTGACCAGCTTGGCGCCCATCTGCGGCGGCGTGGTCACGTAGGCCGGCATCACCCCGAAGTAGGCCTTCTGCGGTCCGACCGACAGCACCGTCCGCACCGGCTGCTGCACCTCGCCGGCCGAGAACTGGGCCAGGGCGGTCTCCATGGCGGCGATGAGATCGCCTGGCGGAAGCAGCGAGGCGACGTGATGTTCGGTGAGGAGGCGGAAGCGCTGCGGCATCGTGGCTGCCGATCTTGGCACACTCACACCGGACTGCGACGCGGCCAGGTGCGTGCTGCCGCGGCCGCGGCCGCGACGGTGTTCACGTGGATGGCGACGATGTCGTCCACCTTGGGCGCGTAGCCGCCGCTCATCGCCACCGCCACCGGCGTGCCGGCCGCCCGACAGGCGTCGAAGACCAGGGCGTCGCGAGCCTGGAGCCCGGCCATCGAGACCCGCAGCCGGCCCAGCCGGTCGCCCGCGTACGGATCAGCGCCGGCCAGGTAGAACACCATCTCGGGCGGCTGGCGGGCGAACACCGCCGGCAGATGTGCCGCCAGCGCCGTCAGATACCGGTCGTCGTCGGCGCCGTCGGGTAACTCGACGTCGAGGTCGCTGGTCTCCTTGCGGAACGGGTAGTTCTTCGCGCCGTGGATCGAGAACGTGAACACCGTCGGGTCGGCCCGGAAGATCGCCGCCGTGCCGTTGCCCTGATGGACATCGCAGTCGATCACCGCGATCCGGGTGCAGCGGCCGTCGTGCTGCAGGACCCGCGCCGCCACCGCCACGTCGTTGAACACGCAGTAGCCCTCGCCGCGATCGGCGAAGGCATGATGGGTGCCGCCGGCCAGGTTCACCGCCGCGCCGTCGTCGAGGGCGGCCCGGGCGGCGGCGATCGTCGCGCCGGCCGAGCGTCGCGAGCGCTCGACCATCGCCGGCGACCACGGGAAGCCGATGCGGCGAATCATCTCGGGCGGCAGCGTGCCGGCGGCCACCGCGGCGACGTAGTCGGGAGTGTGCGCCAGCGTGAGCGCTTCCCACGGCGCCGCCGGCGCCTCGTGCAGGTCGGCGGCCGCGACCAGGCCTTCCGCGATCACCCGCTCGCGCAGCCGCGCGTACTTCGTCATCGGGAACCGGTGCCCCTCGGGCAGCGGCAGCACGAAGTGGTCGGAGTAGAACGCGCGCATCGCGGCAGGTTCAGCGTAACAGCTGTGACGGCGACGCGACGCCGGCGCTCCGGGCTTGAGCCGCGACCGCCGCCCGGATAAGGTGTGGACGTGGCGACCTGCGCGGCATGACCCGCGATACGGTGGTGATCGAACCGGCGGAGCGTCGCGCGGCGGTGTTGCGCGTGATCCGCGGCGCCCGCCGCCGGCTCGCCCTCACCATCTTCCGCTGCAACGACGCCGACATCCTCGACGCGGTCGGCGCCGCGGTGGAGCGCGGTGTCGACGTCGACGTGCTGCTCACACGCCGGGCGCGCGGCTGGCGGCGGCGCCTCGATCGGCTGCGGCTCACGCTCGAGCGCATGGGCGTACGGGTGACCCGTCACGGCGCCCGGACGACCAAGCACCACGCCAAGTACGCGGTCGCCGATCGCGGCCCGCTGCTGGTCGCGTCCTACAACCTGACCCGCAAGTGCTTCTCCCGCACCTGCGACTTCGGCGTGCTGACCTGGGACCCCGTCGCGGTCGCCGACGCCTGGCGGCTGTTCGACGCCGATCTCGCCCGCCAGCGGCTGCCGGTCCCAACCTCGCCGTCGTCGCGGCTGATCATCGGCCCGGAGTCCGCCGCCCCGGCGGTGCACGCGCTGCTCGGCGCCGCCCGGCGGCACATCCGCATCCTCGACCACAAGCTCGACGATCCGTGGGTGCTGCGGCTGCTGCGGAAGAAGGCCCGCGACGGCGTCCGCGTCGAGCACGTCGCCACTCGGGTCGTCGGCCGCCACGACGCGCACGGCAAGATGACCATCGTCGACGGCCGCGTGGCCCTGGTCGGCAGCCTGGCGTTGTCGGCCTCGAGCCTCGGCCTGCGCCGCGAGGTGAGCCTGCTCGTCCACGAGCCCTCGGCGGTGCGACGGCTCCAGGCGTTCTTCGACGCCGTCAGCCCGTGACCCTGCGGACCCGCGCATGATTCATCAGATCCGCACCATCGACGCCCACACCGCCGGCGAGCCGTTGCGCCTCATCGTCGACGGGCTGCCGGCGCCCGAGGGCGCGACCATGCTCGCCAAGCGCCAGTGGGCCATGAAGCACCTCGACCACCTGCGCCGCGCGCTGATGCTGGAGCCGCGCGGCCACGCCGACATGTACGGCGCGCTGCTGACCGAGCCGGTCACGCCGGGCGCCCATGCCGGCGTGCTGTTCATGCACAACGAGGGCTGGAGCACGATGTGCGGCCACGGCGTGATCGCCGTGTCGACCATCGCGGTGGAACGCGGGCTGATGTGGGACGCGGCCACCGGCCCCGGCCCCGGCGACGTCGAGATCGTGCTCGACGCGCCGGCCGGCCCGGTGCGCGCCGTGGCCCGCCAGGCGACCAACGAGGGCCGCACCCACGTGCCGCACGTGTCGTTCCGCAACGTGCCGTCGTTCGTGCTGTCGCCCGGCGTGCCGGTGCAGATGGGCGGCCGCAGCTTCACCGCCGATGTCGCCTTCGGCGGCGCGTTCTACGCCATCGTCGATGCCGAGGCGGCGGGGCTGTCGGTGGACGCCGCCAAGCTCGGCGACCTGAAGCGCGTCGGCATGGCGATCGCCCGCGAGGTGGAGCGCCTGGTGACCGTGGTGCACCCGGCCGAGCCGGGGTTGACCGGGATCTACGGCACCATCTTCACGGCGCCCGCGCGCGCCGACGGCGCGCACTTGCGCAACGTCACCGTCTTCGCCGATGCCGAGGTCGACCGGTCGCCGTGCGGCACCGGGACGGCCGCCGTGATGGCGGTGCTCGACGAAATGGGCGTGCTCGGCGGCGACGCTCCGTTCGTGCACGAGAGCATCATCGGCACGGCCTTCACCGGCCGGGTCGTCGCCCGCACCCGGGTCGGTGACTACGCGGCGATCGTGCCCGAGATCACCGGCAGCGCCTGGATCACCGGCGAGCACACGTTTCTGATCGACGGCGACGACCCGCTGCGCGCCGGCTTCAGAATCTAGCCGCTAGCCCCTGGCCGCCAGCCGCTGTTCGGGTTTCACTTTCCCAGCCCGGCCAGCTTGTTGAAGTCGACCAGCCCGGCGAAGTCCTGCAGCTGCTTGATGCCGGTCAGCTTCTCGCCTTCGAGCGACACCAGGAAGCGCTTGGCCACCACCAGGTTCAGCTCGCCCGACTTGCGGCGGTCGTTCCATTTCTCGAAGCCCGGGTGGCCGTTCAGCACGGTCGACTTCTCGTAGCCGTCGTCGGTTTCCTTCTCGTAGCCGGCGGCGAGGAACATCGCCCACGGCGCGACCAGCATCTGCTGGAACGCCGAGTCGACGATCTTCACCTCGATCTGGGCGTCGCCCATGCGGTAGCGGGTCTCGGTTTGCGAGAACGCCACCGGCGCGGTCATCCGTTCGCCCTTCGGCTTGTCCATCGTCCAGCCGGTCACCGCCGGGAACGCCGCCTGTAGATCGCGGAAGCTCACCGGGTCGGCGGCCTTGCCGCCAGCCGACGCCCCCGACATCGCCGTGGCCATGCCCTGCATCGCCTTGGCGAAGTCCTCCATGCCCTTGGCAGCCTCGGTGCCGGCGGCGGCGCCCTGCTGGGCCGCGGACGCGCCAGCCGCCGCGGCGGCGGCGCCGGCCTGGGCCATCGCCTCGGCGGCCTTCTCGGTCGCCGCCTTCAGGTCCTCGGCCGCCTTCTCTTCGGGCGACTTCCCGCAGCCGACGGCGAGGAGCGAAACGAGGCCAGCGGCCACGGTGAGCGAGAGTGCCTGACGCATTCGGACGTCCTCCACGACCGCGGCGCGGTCGAAAACGGGGTTCCCGGATGATAGCGCGAGAGTTGTCGCCGGCCCATCATCCCGCGGGCGCGATCCCGTGCACGTCACGGCGCCGAGGCCGCCGGGTTCAAGGGTCGCCGCCGATGACCGATTGCACGGGCATGAGCGCACTCCACAGGGCTGCCCGCGGTGTGCCGGCACGACGCGCCGCGGTCGCCGCGGCCGTGCTGGCGTTGACGGCCGCTGCCGGCGCCGAGCCGCCATCGCCGGCACTGGCGCTGGGCCGCCTCAAGGCTGGCAACGAACGCTTCGCGACCAATGCGCCGGCGCCGCTGGCCCTCGGCGCCACGACGCGACAGGCGCTGGTACAGACCCAGGCGCCCTTCGCCATGGTGCTGTCGTGCGCCGATGCCCGGGTGCCGCCCGAGATCGTCTTCAACACCGGCTTGGGCGACCTGTTCGTCGTGCGCTCGCTCGGCGGCGTCGCCGACCGCGCCGTCATCGGCAGCCTCGAGCACGGCGCCGTGCAACTGCACGTCCCGCTGCTCGTGGTGATGGGCCACGAGTCGTGTGACGTCGTCCGCGAGGCGACCGGCGCTGGCGATGGCACCGGACCGAACCAGCAGTACCTGTGGAAGGCCATCCGTGCCGGCATCACGCGCCCGCCCGGCGAGCAGCAGGAGCTGCGGGCGGCGATCCTCGCCACCATCGAACAGGCGACCAACGACGTGCTGGCCGGCAGCGAGCTGCTACGCCAGGCGGTGAGTGCGGGGCGCCTGCAGGTGGTCGGGGCGTACTACGAACTGGCGAGCGGCCGCGTGATCTTCTCCGAACCGGTCACCGCCACCTCGACGGCGGCGCGCGGACGATGACCCGCGCCGTGGCCCTGCTGGCGCTCGCGGCGGCGCTCTCGGGCAGCGACGCCAAGGCGCAGACCCATGCGGCCGCGCCGGCCCACCCGCCTGCCAAAGTGGTGCCCGCAGCGGCTCCGGTGACGCCGGCCCCGCGGTCCGCTGCCGAGAAGCCCGTTGACAAGGCCGCGCACGCGCCCGCCGAACCGAAGCCTCCGGCCGCAGCGGCGGTGTCCGCGGCGGCGGTGCCCGCGGCGGCGCACGCGCCGGCCCCAGCGACCGCATCCGCGCCGTCACCCGCGGCGGCCCCCGCAGCCGCCTCAGCACCCGCGCACTCCGCGACGCCGGCGACAGCCACGTCCAGGCCATCCGCTCCGGCTGCCGCTCCGGCCGCCAAGGCGGTGAAGCTCTCCGAAGTCCGTGGCCGCATCAGCGCGGCGTTGTCAGCGAGCGGAACCGCTGCGCCGCGCCGCCGCCCCGGTGCGCGGCCGGTGCCGCCGCCGGTGACGCGCTACGAGCTGCGGTGGCCGCAGCAGCGCTGGCAGGTGCAGTGGGCGCCGCCGAGCGACCGCGTCACGCTCGCCTGGCCGCAGTAGCGAGCGGAGCGGGCTGACACGATTCGCGACACGAGCGGCTAATTCGGTCAGTCGGCCGGGCCCGCCCGGCCGCTTCGGACGCGAAATCCGCCGGATTCACCGACCTCGGCGGCCTGACGACCCGCGGCAAGGACTTTGCGACTGCACGGCGGTGATGCGTACCGCTTCCGCACGATTGCTCGCCGTCGCACTGATCGTGGCCGCCGGGGTGACCGCCCTCGGACAGTCGTCGCCTGCCACGATCGGCGGCACCCTGCCGCCGCTCTTCCCGGCCGACAACTGGTGGAACCAGGACATCAGCGCCGCGCCGGTGGCCGCCGAGTCGGCGGCGCTGATCGGCTTCATCAACAACGGCGGCAATCGCCGGCTGCATCCCGACTTCGGCGGCATCGCGGCGCCGAACGAGAGCTACGGCATCCCCTACGTGGTGGTCGCGGGCGACCAGCCGAAGCGGCAGGTGCAGTTCTACTACGACGATGAGAGCGACGGCGTCGGCCAGGCGTTCTATCCGATTCCCGAACAGGCCAAGACGCAGCCCTACTGGATCGAAGGCGGAGCACCCGGCAATCAGAGCCCCGGCGGCGACCGGCACATGCTGATCGTCGACAAGGACAACAAGCGGCTCTACGAGCTGTTCGACCTCGGCTGGGACGGCACCAAGTGGACGGCCGGATCGGGCGCCTACTTCGACCTGCAGGCCAACGGCCGGCGGCCCGAGGGCTGGACGTCGGCCGACGCCGCCGGGCTGGCCATTCTCCCCGGGCTGGTGCGGTTCGACGAGGTCTACGGCTCCACCGAGATCACGCACGCGCTGCGCGTCACGGTGCGCGCCACCAACAGCTTCTACGTGTGGCCGGCATCGCACGTCGCCGGCAGCAACGGATCGGCGCCGCCCAACGGCACACGGCTGCGGATGAAAGCGTCGAAGGACATCTCGGGCTATCCGCCGGAGATGCAGAAGATCTTCCGGGCGATGAAGCGCTACGGCCTCATCGTCGCCGACAACGGCTCGGACATGTACGTCTCGGGCGCCTTCGATCCGCGCTGGGACAACGACGTGCTCAACCCGGCGTTCCACAGCCTCCACGCCAACGACTTCGAGGTGATTCAGCTGGGCTGGCGCGGCACCACCGGGCCGCCGCCGCCGCCGTGCACCACGCCGGCCGCGCCCGCCGACCTTTGGTCGTCGGTGAACGGCTACGCGGTGGCGATTGGGTGGACGCCGCCTGGCGGCACGTTGGCCGGCCATTACCTCGACGTCGGGTCGGCGCCGGGGCTCACCAACATCGGCTCGCTGCCGGTGGCGTCACCGGCTGCGGCGTTCTCGACGATGGCGCCCGCGGGCCGCTACTACGTGCGCGTCCGCGCCGGCTCGGCCTGCGGTGTGGGGCCGGCGTCGAACGAGATCGTGCTCGACGTGCCCTCGGGATGCGGCGTGCCCACGGCGCCGGGGCCGCTGGTGTTCTCGCGGACCAACCGCACGGTGTCGGTGGCCTGGAGCCCGGCCTCGAGCGCTGTCGCCTACCAGGTGGAAGCCGGCTACGGCCCGGGCCTGAGCAACGCCGCGGTCATCAACGTCGGCGCGGCGCTGAGCACGGGCGGCACGGTGCCGCCGGCGACCTACTTCGTGCGCGTGCGCGGGCGCAACAGCTGCGGCCAGTTCGGGCCGGCCGGCAACGAGGTGGCGATCGCGGTGCCCTGACCGGCGGCCAGCGGCCGAACTAGGCCGACCGCCGGTGGCCGAATATCAGAACTATGCCGACCAGCGCGCACAGCCGTGCGCGTTCCCGCACGTCCTTTACTGCGAGGCGCTTGCCGTCACGCGTACGACGGGTGAAACCCCGTTACACTCTTTGCGGGCGGCCGGTCGGGTGATATGCCGACCGGTCTAATGATTGTTAGCCACACGCGCGATGAGTGCCGACGACGAGAGCGGTCTCCAAATACGCAAGGTCGTGGCTGCGGCGTGAGCCCGGGCCTGACGCCTGGGCAAATCTCGCGGCCGTCCACGCCACCAAGCAGCCCCGGAATCTCAAGCGAGCCAGGGTACTGGTATCGACTCGCGGCGCTCGGATGCCATCACAGAGGTCTGTTCGAGTACGGGCCGATGCTCATCGACGGCGAGGGCGGGCCGAAGCGCCCGGCCCTTGGGCGACAGTATCTCGAACGGGCCGCGGCCGTGGGGCAAGTCGATCATGTCGCCGATCTCGGGCGATGAAAGTGCTTGCGCATGCCCTTTCGAGCGTCGGGTACTTAGCCAGGGCTACGAGACGTCTTGCCAGGTTCTTGCGGTGCTAAGATCGACCCATGTCGGCAGACGAGCTGCTCATCGAGGCGCTTCGGCTGTCGCGCGCGCAGCGCGCGCGTGTGGCCGAAGAACTGTTGTCCAGCCTCGAAGAGGCCGATGAGACGGTTGCCGTGGCGTGGGCAGACGAGCTCGTGCGGCGCTCCAGCGACATGGCGGCTGGGCGAGTGTCGGCCGTTCCGTGGAGCATCGCGCGCGCGGAGATCCGGCGCGAGTTAGGGCAGCGTCGTGCGAGTCGACCTGCATCCTGACGCCCTTCTCGAACTACGCGCGGCCGCGCTCTGGTACGACGAACGGCAGCCTGGTCTCGGCGACCGGTTCATCGACCGTCTCGCAGAGCTGTTCGATCGGCTCGCGATAACACCGGCCGCGTATCCGGTGTGGCCTGGCACGGCAGGATCCCCCACGCCGATTCGCCGGGCCGTGGCCGAACAGTTCCCATACGTCGTGGCGTTCGAGGCGCATGACGACCATCTGCGCATCCTCGCCGTGGCTCACGGCAAGCGCCGCCCACTCTATTGGCTGGCCAGGGCTGGTGAGGCTGGCTAACACTGGCAGTTGGCGGGGGGAACCTCCCTCATTGAGGTAGACCAGCGCCCATGACGCGACAGCGGACGGGTGCGTCCCATACCCGCACAGGTCGGCGCGGCGTCGGCCGCGAGCGGCCGAGATTTCCGCGGAAACGCCGCAACGAACTGGCAGTCTGCTTGCTCACTCCGGCGGCATGAGACAGCTGCTGCGGGACGCGCGGCATGCGCTGCGGGTGCTGGCGGCGCGGCCGGTCCTGACCCTGACCACGGTCGTCACCCTGGCGCTCGGCATCGGCGGCACCAGCGCGATGTTCTCGATCGCGAGCGCGGTGTTGCTCCGGCCGCTGCCGGTGCCAGACGCGGCCCGGCTGGTCCGGATCTTCGGCACCACCGAAGCGCGCGCGTTCGGCATCGTGTCGTACCCGAACCTGAAGGACGTGGCCGACAGGGCCCGCTCGTTCCAGGCGGTCACCATCCATCAGCAGACCTTTGCCGCCTACGGGCTGGGCGAGGACACGGTGAACGCCGCGACCGAGCTCGTGAGCGGCGCCTATTTCAACGTCTACGGCGTCGCGCCGGCGCTCGGGCGGCCGATCGACGCCACCGACGACGTCGACGGCGCGCCGCAGGCAGTGGCGGTCGTCAGCGACCGTTGGTGGCGGGGCCAGCTCGGCGCCGATCCCGGCGTGGTCGGTCGGGTCATCCACCTGAACGGCGCGCCCTTCACCGTGATCGGCGTGGCGCCGGCGACGTTCCGCGGCAGCTACGACTCCACGCCCACCGACCTGTGGGTGCCGCTCATGACCTATCCGTCGGTCAGGCCGCGCGGACTCGACGTGCACCGCCGCAGCTGGGGCTGGCTGCAGGCGTCGGCACGATTGGCGCCGGGTGTGCCGGTCGACGCCGCCCGCGTCGAGGTCGAAGCGCTCGGTGCCGCGCTCGCGGCCGAGTTCCCCGACGTCAACCGCGCCTTGCGGATGACGGTGACCCCGGCATCGGCGGTGCCCGAAAGCATGACACCGGCGCTCGGCCGGGTCCTGGGCTTCGCCTTCATCGTCACCGCGCTGGCGCTCATCGCCGCGTGCGCCAACGTCGCCAACGCCCAATTGGCGACCGTGTCGGACCGTGCCAGCGAGATCGCCGTCCGCATGGCGATGGGCGCGTCGCGGCGTGACATCGCCCGGCTGTGGCTGGCCGAGAGTCTGGTGACCACCGCCGCTGCCACCGGCGTCGGGCTGCTGGCCGCGGTGTGGCTGCGCGACGGATTCCTCGGCCTGCGGCCGCTCACCGGCCTGGAGCATTTCGCCCCGGCCGCGGATCTCGATTGGCGGGTGTGGGCACTGGCCGCCGTGCTGATGGCGGCGGCGACCGCGCTGTCCGGCGTGCTGCCGGCGCTGCGTGCGGCGGGGACCGATCCCGCCGGCCCGCTGAAGGACGGCGCCGCGGCGAGTGTCGGGCGGAGCGGTGGCGCGTGGCTCAGTGGCGGATTGCTGTCGGGGCAGGCGGCGGTATCGCTCGTGCTCGTCGCGCTGGCGACGCTGCTCGGACGGAGCGTGTCGGAATCCACCTGGTTCGACCTCGGATTCGACCCCGCCCGCCTGGTCGTGGCCACCGCCAACACCAGCGCGCTCGGACTCGACCAGGCCCAGTCCTTCGCCTACCACGACGACACGATGCGCCGGGTGCGGGCGTTGCCCGGGGTGGGCGCGGTGTCGGCGGCGTCGGTCGTGCCGCTCGGCGGCAACGACGAACAGCGCGGCATCGCCATCGACGGCTACACGCCGCCCGGCGGCGACGGCGAGTTCGCGGTGGCCAACAACGTGGTGTGGCCGGGCTACTTCGAGGTGATGGGCATACCGCTGCGGCGTGGCCGCGTGTTCGAGGCCGCCGATGGGCGGCCCGACGCGCCGATCGTCGCCGTCGTGAACGACACGATGGCCCGCGCCTACTGGCCCGGCGGCGACGCCGTCGGCGGCGTCATCCGCATCGGCGACGGCGCGACGGCGCGCGTCGTCGGCGTCGTGCAGGACATCACCTACTACGCACTCGGCGAGCCGCCGATGCCGTACCTCTATCTGCCGTTCGGCCCGGTGCCGTTCGCCGACGGCCTGACCTTCCACGTGCGCACCACCGCCGACGGCATCGCCGTGACCCGCCAGCTGGCCGCCGAGTTGCGCCGCCTCGATGCGCGCGTACGGGTCGTCAACGCGCGGGCCTACGAGGACCTGCGTGCCGCGTCGTTGTTTCCGGCCCGGGCGATGGCGCTCTTGAGCGGCGGCTTCGGCGCGCTGGCACTGATGCTGCTCCTGGCCGGCACCTACGGCGTGACCGCCAACGCCGTGGCCGCCCGGCGCCGCGAGTACGCGCTGCGCGTCGCGCTCGGCGCGGCGCCATCGGCAATCACCGCGTCGGTGGTCCGGCGTGCTGTCGGCTGGGGGTTGCCCGGTCTGGTGGCCGGCGGCGCGGCGACGCTGGCGCTCGCGCAGGTGCTGCGCGGGTTCCTGTTCGGGGTGACGGCCACCGACCCGCTGTCGATCGGCATGGCATCGCTGGCCGTGATCGCCACCGCCGCCGTCGCCGCCTACCTGCCGGCCCGGGCGGTCACCCGGGTCGATCTCATCGCCCAGTTGCGGCGCTGACGGTCACGGCGTCGAGACGTAGTGCTGCCACACCGGGTAGCGCTCCGCCGCCGTGCACAAGGTGAGGCCGTCGAGCCGGCCACAGCGCGCTCCACCCGGTGCTGCCGCGATGCGCGCGGCGTCCTCGGCGTGGACGAGGTAGAGCGCCGCCGGATCGAGCCGACCCGCCGGCACGTCGTCCTGCAGCTGGCGGCAGTACGCCGCCCGGGCGGTCTCGGATCCGCGCGACAGCGTGCCGGTGTTCACGGTGAGCCCGTAGGTGGCGCCGAACCACAGCGCCGGCTCCGAGGCCAGCGGTGACGCGCCGCACTGCGGCGGTGGGCCCAGGACCAGGTGCTGGAACTGCGGCGCGATGCGCGCCCAGCGGCTCGACACGAACGGGTTCTGCCAGCTGTAGAACGCCGGATCGTGGCCGGTGCGGCGGCGGTCGGCGTGGAAGTCGGCGAGGTCGTAGGCCTGCACCGCGAGGCCGAAGGCCAGCAGCGTCGTGGCCGTGCGCGGCGACGTGCGCCGCACCACGGTGGCCACCATCCAGACGAGCACGGCGTAGGACAGCGGCCAGAGGAAGCGTCCAGTGGAGCGGAACAGCGCCAGCGGCGCCGCCCACGGCCCGGTGGCGTCGACCAGCACGCGGTCGCCCAGCGTCACGCGTGGACTGACCGCGACCGCGGCCATCAGCCCGAGCACGAGCCGCATCGGCCACGGGAACACCGCCGGTCCCGGCCGGCCGTAGCGCCAGCGAACGACCAGCGCGACGGCGATCAGCAGCAGGACGCCGGCGCCGTAGTAGTGCGTGCCCTCGAGCAGTTGCCCCGGGTCGCCTGGCGGCCAATCCGGCATCAGCCGGGACCAGCCGTACGGCGAAATCGGCCCGAGCAGGTTGGTCGAGAACACGCCGACGCCGAACGCCGCGAGTCCGTCCGCGCCACCGAGGTGGAACATCCCCGACAGCCACCAGCCGGCCAGCATCGTCGCTGCCGCCGCCGACAGCGCCACCGCTCTCGGCCACCGCGCGGTCGGGCTGTGGGTGAGGGTAATAGCGGCGAGGAGCCCCGCGACCATCGCGGCCAGATACGGCTGGATGAGGCCCGCCAGCAGCCCGAGCGCGGCCCACTCCGGCCAGCGGAACATCCCTGGCGATGGACGGGTGACGATGAGCAGGCACCACAGAATCAGCCAGTGCGCGCACAGCGCGGCGTGGGCCACCCGCCACAGCAGCATCGGCATCGACACGAAGATCGCGGCGGCGAGCAGGCGCGGCACGACCTGGGGCGTGAACCGGCCCGCCAGCCGCGCCGCCAGCGCACCCTGCATCGTGAAGCAGAACCACTCCCAGGCGCCGAGATACTGGAACTCGGCCGGCAACCAGCGCGAGACCGGCTTCAGCAGGTAGGCCATCAGCGGCAGGGAGTCGGTGAGGCCGATGGCGGTCCCGAGCGGAGCGTTGTAGCCGTGGACGGCCGCCGGCGGCCAGTGCCACGGCTCGTTGCGGAAGTAGGTCCAGCCGAAGTAATGGGTCGCCCAGTCGAGCTTCATCACCCAGCCGGTTTCGGTCGGATCGACGAAGCGCCAGCTGGCCAGCCACAGGAAGAACGACGCGCCGACGAGCGCGCCGAGGGCGGTGGCGAGGTCGAACCGATTCGAGTCCGGACGCGTCATTCGGGTCGGTCGCGCCGTCACCAGCCGATGGCCAGGCCGTCCTTGCGCGGGTCCGATCCGCCCATCAGCACGCCGCTCTGCGGATCGACCTGCACCGCCTGGTAGCCGCCGACGTTGCCGCGTCCGTCGCTGATGACGTGCCCGCGCCGCTCGAGCGCGGCCCGCACCTCGCCGTCGATGCCGCTCTCGACGGCCAGCGTGTCGCCCATGTGGCGCACCCGCGGCGCGTCACCGGCGGCCTGCACGTGCAGCCCGAAGTCGACGAAGTTCAGCACCATCTGCGCGTGTGCTTGCGCCTGGTTGTCGCCGCCCATCACCCCGAACGCCACCCACGGCCGGCCGTCCTTCAGCAGCATCGCCGGCACCAGCGTGTGCAGCGGGCGCTTGCCCGGGCCGATCTGATTCGGATGGCCGGGTGCGAGCGTGAAGCCGGAGCCGCGGTTGTGCAGCGTGATGCCGGTGTCGCCGGCGACGATGCCGGCGCCGAAGCCGGCGAACAGCGACTGGATGAACGACACCACGTTGCCGCGGCCGTCGGCGGCGCAGAGGTAGACGGTGTCGCCGTGGTCGCGGCCGGTGAAGTCCGGCACGGCGCCGGCGCTCAAGGTCGCCGCGTGATAGGTCGCCGCCGTCGCCATGTCGATCTCGGCACGGCGCGCCGCCGCGTAGTCCTTCGAGAGCAGCGTCTGCAGCGCGGCGGCCGGCATGTGGAGCCGATCGGCGAGCCAGGCCCCACGATCGGCGAAGGCGATCTTCTTGGCCTCGGCCACGACGTGGAGGTGGTCGGCCGAGTTGTGGCCCATCGCCGCGATGTCGAAGCCTTCGAGGATGTTCAGCATCTCGAGGGCGACGACGCCTTGCGTGCTCGGCGGCATCTCGTGGACGTCCACCCCCCGATAGCGCGTGCTGATCGTCTCGACCCACTCCGCGGTGTGGCCGGCCAGGTCCTGGGCGGTGATGAGCCCGTCACGGGCCCGCATGTCGGCGGCGATGGCCTGGGCGATCGCGCCGGTGTAGAACGCCGCCGCGCCGTCGCGCGCGATGAGTTCGAGGCTGTGGGCGAGCCGGGGGTTGGTGAAGATCTCGCCCATCACCGGCGCCCGGCCGGCGGGCAGGAAGGTGCGGGCGGCGGCCGGGTCGGCGGCCAGGCGTTCAACCGCGGCCTCCCATTCGGCGGCCATCAGCTCGGCCACCGGAAAGCCGTCGCGGGCGAAGGCGACGGCCGGGGCGAGTGCGTCGGCCATCGACCGGGTGCCGAAGCGGGTGAGCAGTGCCTCCCAGCCGCTCACGACGCCAGGCACGGTCACCGGCAGCGGGCCGCTGCCCGGCATCTCGGTGAGGCCGCGCCGCGCGAACTCGTCGGGCGTGGCCGCGGCGGCCGCCCGCCCGCTGGCGTCGAGGCCCAGCAACCGCCCAGACGCCGCGTCGAAGACCACTGCGAACAGGTCGCCGCCGATGCCGTTCATCGACGGCTCGACGACGGCGAGGACCGCCGCCGCGGTCACCGCCGCATCGATGGCGTTGCCGCCCGACTGCAGCACCTGCAGGCCGGCGGCCGAGGCCAGCGACTGGCTGGTGGCGATCATCCCGCGGGTGCCGACCGCTGGCGAGCGCGTAGCAGAGATGTGGCCGGAGGGACGATCGCCGGAGTGGCGCAGGGCTGCCTTGGTCATCGCGAGCGGGCCATTCTACGGCACCTCGGCGTCCCGGATCCGGGACGCCTGTGTCCGCCTATGTAACGCCTGTAAAGTATTCGTTAAGAGAGGCTTAGCGGCTTGAACCAAATCACGATGCGGGCCGTCCAACCTGATGTCGGTCGCACTTCGCAACGGCGCGGAGGCACCGGCGGAAAGGAGTTCTCACCCATGTTCCGCGTGCTCGACTGGAATTTCTCCGGCACCGCCGAGCCCGTGGTCGCGAGCCTGCTGCTTGCGACTCTGGTGCTCTCGGTCATCCTGCTCTAATCCCGCTCTCCGGGAAACATCGACACGCCTGGCACGAGCCCCGAAGTGGCTTCGTACCAGGCGTTGGCGTGTACGGACGACCTCAGGGCTGTGCCGCGGTCGGCGAGTCGGAGGTGGCCGAGTAGCTGCGGCGGGCGCGCACGGTGACGCCGGGCCGCTTCACCCGCACGTCGAGCTTGTGCACCTTGCCGTCGAGGCTCTCGGGCACGAAGGCCAGCAGGTACTGGCTGCGCAACTCCTGGGAGACGCGCGTGAAGGTCGAGGACAGCAGGTCGCTCTTCTGCAGTTCGAAGTGGCCGCCGCCGGTTTCGTCGGCGATCCGCCGCAGCGACCGATCCGGACGGGTCTGCACCTGGCGCACGCCGTTGAAGTAGTTCACCGAGAGGCCGATGGTGTAGACCATCACCTCTTCGTCGCGGGCCCGGTTCTGGACGGTGCCGAACCCGACGCGGCTGCCGGTGTCGTCGCCGTCGGTGAACAGCAGCACCACGCGGCGGCCGTCGATGCCTTTGAGCGCGTCGAGACTGAACGCCAGCCCGTCCCACAGCCGCGTCGCGTTGCCGAACTGCAGATCGTCGAGCGCGGCGATGAGGCCGTCGCGGTCGTTGGAGAACTCGCCCGACAGCTGCAGCTTGTCGTTGAACGCGCCGACCTGGGCGCGATCGACCGGCAGCAGTCGCATCAGGAACTGCTCGGCCGCCTGATTGAGCAGCTTCAGGTGCTCGGTCATGCTGGCGCTGGTGTCGAGCATCACCACCGCCGTGAACGGCTGCGGCTCGTTCGAGAACGACGACAGCGTCACCGGCTTGCCGTTGTCGAGCACCTCGAAGTCGGCCTGCTCGAGGTCGGGGACGAGTCGTCCTGATCCGTCCACGGCCGTGGCGTACACCGGGACCGTGCGGACGCCGGAACGAAAGGTCGGCTGCTGGTCGGCGGCCAGCGCGACGACGCTCGCGGCCACGGCCAGGGCGGCGCACAGGGGGCGAATCGTCATCATGGGTTCGAGCCTATCAGGCCATCCCGGCCGGCGCCAGCACAGCCGCGTGCCCGCAAACGACGTCACGGATGCTCCAGTGTGACGGTGAAAGTGACCTGATCGGCGGTCCGTTCCGGAGCGTAGACCTGCAGACAGAAGGTGCCCGGGTCCACCGCAGCCGTGATCCGGGCCGAGGCGCCGTCCACCGCGAGGCTCGAGCGTCCGGCCAGACATCCGCTGCCGTCGGCGCGGGGGATGCCGAACGCGATGCCCAGGGCCGTCGCCGGCGTGATGGCGCTGAGCGTCGCGGTGGCGGTGCCGGCGATCTGCGCGGTGAAGGTGCGCGAGGCGGTGCCGTTGGGACCGACCACGCCGGTGAACGTGATCGACACCGGCGTCGTGATCGGCGTGGTGGTGTCGGCGCTGTCGGTCGGTGCCGTCGGGCTGTCGCTGCAGGCGCCGCTGGCCGCCGCGAGCGCCAGCGCGACGAGGAGGAGGCCGGCGCGGTTCATTGGCAGTACCCGATGCGGACCGCGAACGCCACGTCGGCCGCGAGACGTCCAGCGTCCGACACCGACACGCAGTGCACGCCGGCGGCGCGCCACTCGCGGATCTGCGCGGCGAGATCGGCGCTGGCGGTGACGGCGCGGGTCACCGCGCACCCGGTGCCGCGCGGCACGCCGAGGCCGAGATCGAGCGGCGTCTGGACCGCGCCGCGCCCGCTCGCCGGCGTGACGCTGGCCAGCGTGAGGAACACGCCCGAGTCCTGCGCCACGGTGAACGAGAAGAACGCCGTGCCCCGCGGCGCGAGCGTGCCGGTGAACAGGCGCGACGTGCTGTCGACCGATTCGGCGGGAATCGTCGGCGAGGTCGGTGTGACCGCGTCGTCGCCGCACCCGGCCGCGGCGATGGACGCCGCCAGCACCATCGAATGCGCGAGCTGGCGGGTCACGGGTGGGCGATCAGGACGTCGAACGGCGTCGGCGCCGCCAGGTTGCCGACGTCGTAGATGCGCGCGCAGTAGGTGCCGGCCGCCAGCACCAGCGAGACGTGCGGGCCGCCGCCGGCCTGGGTATTGGTCGAGGTCGTGGTGCTGCAGTCAATGCCGTCGGGGATCCCGATGCCCAGTCCGACCCACACGCTTTCGGGCACGCCAGTCACTCCGCCGACGTTCTGCAGCGTGACGTTCACGGTGCCGTACTGCGTGACCTCGAAGGAATAGAACGCGGCGCCGTTGACGCCGATCCGGCCCGTGAACGACTCCGAGGTCGTCGGCTCGACCGCCGTCGCCGTCGTCGTGGTGGTGTCGGTGGGAGAGGTGGGGGTATCGGAGTCGCCGCACGCGCTGAGCGGGAGCGCGAGCGTGACGAACGTAGACACGAGCAAAGCACCGCGAGCTGTCATCGGGCCGGCGACGGAGCAAAACGTCTGCCACCGCAACACCGCGCGAAGATCAGTGGCTTTCCGCGGTGCTGTCACCCGTGATGGCCACGGCGCTGTCCACGGGAGGCGTCGTTGCCGGCGACGAGACGTTACGATTGACCGTGTGACGAACGCGCCGCCGGCCGGGCTGTGCGACCGCTGCGTGCACCGCCGCGACGTCGTATCGGCGACGTCGCGATTCGTCCTCTGCACGCGCGCGCTCAGTGACCCGGCGTTTGCGAAGTATCCGCGCTTGCCGGTGGTCCGCTGCGCCGGATTCGTGGCGGCGCCACCGGACGGCGCGCCGGCCGCGCACCAGGGCTGACCGGCCGTCGCGGTGCCGCCGCGGCCATCACCGGAGTAAGCTGACAGGATGTCCAAGACCCTGATCGGGCGCGTATTCGCCCTCGTGGCCGTCCTCGGCGGCGCGGCCTGCGCCAACGCCCAGAGCGCCCAGGCGCCCCCGGCGACCGGCGACCCGGCGCAGGTCGTGGCGACGGTGGGCGGCAAGACGTTCACGCTGGCCGACGTCGAGGCGCGCTGGCAGAAGGACGACCCGGGCGAGCGGGCCCGGGTGACGCAGTTGCTCTATCAGCACCGGCGCCAGAGCATCGATCAGCTGGTCGGCGACTTCCTGATCGACGAGGCCGCGAAGAAGGCCGGCGTCGCGAAGACGCAGTACCTCGAGGATCAGCTGACCAAGCGGCGCGGCGAGATCACCGACGCCGATATCCAGAAGGTCTACGACGACAACCGCGACCGCGTCGGCGCCTCGACGATCAGCGATCTGAAACAGTCGATCACCGAGTTCATCACCCGCAATCGCGACGCCCAGAACGTCGCCGTGCTGATCGAGGAGCTGAAGGCGGCCGGCCCGCCGGTGACCGTCGCGCTGGACCCGCCCCGTGCCGACGTGAAGGTCGAGGCGCACGACCCGGCCCGCGGGCCGGCCGACGCGGCGGTCACGATCATCGAGTTCTCCGAGTACCAGTGCCCGTTCTGCGCGCGCGTGAATCCGACACTCAGACAGATCGAGGAGAAGTACGCCGGCAAGGTGCGGCTCGTGTTCAAGGACTTCCCGCTGCCCAACCACGCCCAGGCGCCCAAGGCAGCCGAGGCCGCGCATTGCGCCGGCGAGCAGGACAAGTACTGGCAGCTGCACGATCGCCTGTTCGCCAACCAGCAGCAGCTGCAGGTGCCCGAACTGAAGGCCCATGCCGCGGCGGTGGGACTCGATCAGGCGTCGTTCGATCAGTGCCTGGATTCGGGCAAGCACGCCGCCAGCGTGCAGGCCGACATCGACCTCGGTTCCGGCATGGGCGTGCAGTCCACGCCGACCCTCTACATCAACGGCCGCGTCGTCACCGGCGCCCAGCCGATCGGCGTGTTCACGAGCATCATCGACGAAGAACTGGCTCGCGCCGGACGCAAGTAGGGCGCGTCACGCGGTGACGAGGACGATCTTGCCGCGCGCGCCTGGCGCCATGACCCGGCGGTGGGCCTCGGCGGCCTCGGCCAGCGGCAGCTCGAGGCCGACCACCGGCGTCAACGCGCCCGACGCCAGCGCCTCGCCCACCGCCTCGTAGGCGGCGAGCAGTTCGGCGTCGCTCTGATTCCAGAACGCCATCCCGTGGATGGCGCCTTCCTTGCCCATGATCTTGCGCGGGTCGATCTCGATCTTGCCGCGGTTGCCGATGACCACGACGCGCCCGCGCGGCGCCAGCATCGTCAGGTCGTGGTCGAGATTCACGTTGGCGAGCATCTCGAGGATGACGTCGGGGCCGCGGCCGCCGGTGAGGCTCATGACCCGCTCGACGTGGTGCGGGTCGCGGTGGTCCACGGTGTGGTGCGCGCCTTCGGCGGCGACCAGTTCCAGGCCGTCGTCGGTGCCGGCCGACCCGATCACCGTCAGCCCGGCGGCGCGGGCCAGCTGCACCGCCGCCAGCCCGACGGCGCCGCTGGCGCCGTGCACCAGCACCGTGTCGCCGCTCGTGGGTGTCGCCCGTTGGAGTGCGCGGTAGGCGGTGACACACGGGACGTTCACCGCCGCGCCCTCACTGAAACTCACGCGTGCAGGCAGCGCGTGCACCTGCGACTCGCGGCACAGCACCACCTGGCGGTAGGCGCCATAGGCTTTGTGGTCGGCGGTGCCGCCGGTGTACACGCGGTCGCCGACCGCGACTCCGCTGACGCCGGCGCCGATCGCCTCGATCACGCCGGCGCCATCGGCGCCCGGGGAGTAGGGCAGCGACGGCTTGATCGCGTAGGTGCCCGACAGCATGTAGGTGTCGAACGGATTCACGCCGGCGGCGTGGAGCCGGACCCGGACTTGTCCCGGCCTGGGCGCCGGTTCGGGCAGCTCGTCGAGCTGCAGCACCTCAGGTCCGCCGAACGAATGCGCACGAATCGCTTTCATGGGGAGCGATTCTAGTGGGGAACAGGGAACAGGGAACAGGGAACAGGGAACAGGGAACAGGGAACAGGGGACTGAGCGCTCACAACCGTCACGCCGTCGTCGCTGGTGCCCACGCGAAGCGTGACAAGCGTTCTCCCTGCTCCCCGTTCCCTGTTCCCTGTTCCCTGATCGAAGCTTTACACTGTCCGCGTGGACTGGCTCGCCCGTCTCGAGTCGCCGGCCAACGCGCTGGCGGTGCTCACCGCGATGATCACGCCGGCGGTGCTCATCAGCGCCTGTGGCGCGCTGATCTTCTCGACCAGCTCCCGGCTGGGGCGGGTCGTCGACCGGGTGCGGGCGCTGTCGGCGGCGTTCGAGCAGCTGGCCAAACACCCCGAAGCCGACGAGATGGCCGAAGACCGCCGCCAGCTCGTCTTCGCCCAGCTCGATCGTCAGACGTCGCGCGCGCGTCTGATTCAGCGGGCGATGGTGGCGTTCTACACCGCGCTGGGGATCTTCGTGTCGACCAGCGTCGCCATCGCGGTGATTGCGGCGGTGGCCCGCAGCTTCACCTGGGTCGCTGTGGTCCTCGGCGTGCTCGGCAGCTTGTTCATGTTGTATGCCAGCGTGCTGCTGGTCATCGAGTCGCGGATGGCGATGGGCGCGATCACGTCGGAGATGGACTTCGTCTGGAAAGTGAGCAAGCGCTACGCTGGCGAGGGGCTGAGCGAGGCTCGCGGCGGACCGGCGACGTGGCTGGGCAAGAAGATCGGATGAGGTCGCGATGAGCCCCTCCGGCAGCCTGGTCGCATCGGTCGACGACGTGCAGCAGCGGCTGGACGCCGCGGGTTACGTGGCCGATCGCGGGCTCGCCGTGTCGGTCTACCTCGCGCTCACTCTGCGCCGGCCGCTCTTCCTCGAAGGCGAAGCTGGCGTCGGCAAGACCGCGGTCGCGCGCGTGCTCGCCTCGGTCCTCGGCACCGAACTCATCCGGCTGCAGTGCTACGAGGGGCTCGACGTCCACCACGCGGTGTACGAATGGGACTACGCCCGCCAGCTCCTCGAGCTGCGCCTGCTCGAGGCGGCGCATGCCGTCGACCGCGACCGCGCCCGCCAGGAGCTGTTCAGCGAGGCCTATCTCATCCGCCGGCCGCTGCTGCGGGCACTGCAGGGCGCTCCGGGCCGCCCGCCCGTGCTGCTCATCGACGAGATCGATCGGGCCGACGAGGAGTTCGAGGGCTATCTCCTCGAGCTGCTCTCCGAGTTCAGGATCACGATTCCCGAACTGGGCACGGTCACCGCCGTCGAGCCGCCGATTGTGGTGCTCACGTCGAACCGCACCCGGGAAGTCCACGACGCGCTCAAGCGGCGCTGCCTCTACCAGTGGATCGACTATCCGAGCTTCGAGAAGGAGCTGGCGATCGTCGCGCGCGCGGTGCCTCAGGCCTCCGCCGCGCTCGCCCAGCAGGCAACCGCCGTCGTGCAGGAGCTGCGCGGCGCCGAGCTGTACAAGACCCCTGGAGTATCCGAGACGCTCGACTGGGTAGCGGCGCTGGTCGCACTCGACCGCGACGTCGTGGCGCTCGACGCCGTCGAAGACACGCTGGGCGTGCTGCTGAAGGCCCGCGAGGACGTCGAGGCGATGCGCGGCGAGCGGCTGTCCGCGCTGCTGTCTCGGGCGATGTTGCGGGGCGTCCGCCGGGACTGAGCGATGTCGTCGCTGGCGGCCAACCTGCTGGCATTCGGGCGGTTCCTGCGGGCTCTGGGGCTCGACGTGTCGCCCAGTCAGGCCCGCGACGCGCTCACCGCCGTGGCCGCCGTGGGCCTGGCGCGGCGCCTTGACGTCTACCACGCGCTGTCGGCGACGCTCGTGAGCCGCGCGGCGGACCTTCCGGTGTTCGCCGCCGCCTTCGCCGCCTTCTGGAAGGATCACGGCGCCGGCCCGGGGCGGCAGGCGCCCGGAGACCCGCACGCCACCGTGTCGCAGGACGCGGAGGTCGTGCTCCCCGAGGACCACGGGGCGGATACGGCGGAGCCGGACGCGCCCGATTCCGATCAGGCGAACGAGCGCCCCCCGGAGGTGGTCCGGACGTGGAGCGGCGCCGAGACGCTTCGTGACCAGGACTTCGCCGACGTCACGCCGGCCGAACTCGAGCACATCCGCGCGGCGTTGTCGGCGCTCGCCTGGAACCCCGGCCAGCGGCGCACGCGCCGCTGGACGCCCGGGCGAGGGGCACGCATCGACCTTCGCCGCGCCTGGCGCGACAGCCTGCGCAGCGGCGAGCTGCTGCGGCTGCCGACCCGCGCCCGCACCATGCGTCCGCGGCCGCTGGTGCTGCTGGCGGACGTCAGCGGCTCGATGGAGCGCTACTCGCGGATGCTGCTCCATTTCGCGTTCGCGCTGCAGCGCGCGCGGGGCCGGGTCGAGGTGTTCCTGTTTTCGACCCGCCTCACCTGCGTGACCCGCGAGCTGACCCGCGGATCGGTCGACGCGGCGATGATGGCGGTCTCCCGCCGGGTGCCCGACTGGTCGGGCGGCACGCGGATAGGCGACGCGCTGCGGACGTTCCACGTCCGCTGGGCGCGCTCGGTACTGAGCCGGCGGCCGGTCGTTCTGGTCGTGTCGGACGGATGGGATCGCGGCGATCCCGCCGTGCTGCAGCAGCAGGTGGCCCGGCTCCAGCGCAGCTGCCACCGGTTGATCTGGCTCAGCCCGCTGCTCGGCACGGTCGACTACCGCCCGCTGACGCGCGGCCTGGTCGCGGCGCTCCCGTTCGTGGACGACTTCCTGCCGGCCCGCACGCTGGGCAATCTCGAAGACCTCGCGGGTCATCTCAACGACCTGCCCGCCCAGCGTCCGATGCGCCGGCAGTGGTCGGGGCGGTCCATCGCCGCGTCATGACGCGGCACCACGGCGGCGGCGACGCCAGATGCCCGTTGACTTGCGTCTGACGACCTGACTATCGTCGCACCCTTACCTGCTGCGAGGGCCCATGACCCACGTCACGATCACCGTCAATGGCAAGGTCCGCCGCGCGGACGTCGAGCCACGCCTGCTGCTCGTCCATTTCCTCCGCGAGCACCTGCTGCTTACCGGCGCCCACGTCGGCTGCGACACCAGTCAGTGCGGGTCGTGCACGGTGCTCGTCGACGGCCGCAGCGTCAAGGCGTGCACGGTCTTCGCCGTGCAGGCCGACGGCGCCGAGGTCACGACCATCGAGGGCCTGGCGGCGAAGGACGGCACGCTGCATCCCCTGCAGGAGGGCTTCTGGGTCGAGCACGGCCTGCAGTGCGGCTATTGCACGCCGGGGATGATCATGTCGGCGGCAAACCTGCTCCGCGACAACCCGTCGCCCACCGAGCAGGAGATTCGCGAGGGCATCGGCGGCAACCTGTGCCGCTGCACCGGGTACCAGCACATCGTCAACGCCATCCAGCACGCCGCGGGGAAGAGGTAGCCATGGCCACGACACCGGTTCTGCCGAAGCTGGTCGGCGAGCGCGTCAAGCGCCGCGAAGATCCCCGCCTGATCCAGGGCCGTGGCACCTACGTCGACGACATCAAGATCGTCGGCATGCAGCACCTGGCGTTCAAGCGCAGTGACGTCGCCCACGGCCGCATCCGTTCGGTCGACGTCACCGCCGCCCTGGCGATGGACGGCGTGGAAGCCGTGTTCACCGGCGCCGACATCGCCGAGCTGCTCGGGCCGATGCCGATCGGCACGCCGTTTCCGTCGCCGCCGCATCGCGCCGTCGCCACGGATGCCGTCCGCTACGCCGGGGAGCCGGTGGCCGTGGTGGTCGCCAGCAACCGTTACACCGCGCGTGACGCCGCCGACGCCATCGTCGTCGACATCGACCCCTTGCCGGCCGTGGTCGACCTCGAGAAGGCGATGACCGGCCAGCCGGTGGTCATTCACCCGGACTTCGCCAACAACCTCGCGGTGCCGTTCGTGCCGAGCGGCACCGGCGTCGGCGCCGATGGCACGGTGGACGACACCGCCATCGACAAGGCGTTCGCCGCCGCCGAGGTCGTCATCTCCCAGCGCATGGTGAACCAGCGCCTGGTGCCCAACGCCATGGAGCCGCGCGGCGTCGTCGCGCACTTCGAGCCGGGCAAGGGGACCATGACGATCTGGTCGTCGACCCAGAACCCGCACATCCTGCGGACGATGATCGCAGCGATGACCGGCCTGGGCCAGGATCAGGTGCGGGCCATCGCCCCTGAAGTCGGCGGCGGCTTCGGCGCCAAGATCAACATCTACGGCGAGGAGTACGTGGCCGCCGTGGTCAGCAAGCGGCTGGGGATCCCGGTCAAGTGGATCGAGGATCGATCCGAGGCGTTCGTCGCCACCACGCATGGTCGCGACATCCTCGGCTACATCGACATCGCCGCCAACCGCGACGGCAAGGTGCTCGGGTTGAAGATGCGGCTGATTGCCGACATCGGCGCCTACAACATGCTGCTCACCGCGGCGATCCCGACGCTGACGATGCTGATGGCCAACGGCACCTACGACATCCCGGCCATCCGCACCACGCTCACCGAGGTGTTCACCAACAAAACGCCGACCGACGCCTATCGCGGCGCCGGCCGCCCCGAGGCGACCTACTTCGTCGAGCGCGCCATGGACATGCTGGCGCGCGAGCTGAAGATGGATCCGGCCGCGTTGCGCCGCCGCAACTTCATCCCGAAGGACAAGTTCCCCTACGCCACGCAGATGGGCGCGGTCTACGACTCCGGCGACTACGACAAGGCCCTCGATGCCGCGCTGAAGGTGTGCGATTGGCCGGCCCTGGTGGCCGAGCGTGATGCGGCCCGCAAGGAAGGGCGACTGGTGGGCCTCGGGCTGGCGATGTACGTGGAGGTGTGCGGGCTCGGCCCGTCGTCGTCGCTGCCGACCGGCGGCTGGGAACACGGCCAGGTGACCATCGAGCGCGACGGCCGGATCAGCGCCACCACCGGCGCCTCGCCGCACGGCCAGGGCAACGAGACCACGTTCGCGCAGATGCTCGCCGACCAGTTCAGCGTGCCGCTCGAACACATCACCATCCTGCACGGCGACACCGGGGTCGTGAAGCAGGGCATCGGCACCTTCGGCAGCCGCTCGCAGGCGGTCGCTGGCACGGCGCTGCACCTGGCCGGCGGCAAGGTGAAGGCGAAGATGGCCAAGTTCGCCGCGGCGCTGCTCGAGGCGCACGAAGACGACATCGTGTTCGAGAACGGCCGCGTCGGCGTCAAAGGCGCGCCGGCGTCGTCGAAGTCATTCGCCGAGGTGGCCGGCTATGCCTACGTGCCGGTGCCGTTGCCGCCCGGGCTCGAACCGGGTTTGAGCGACGAGGCGTTCTTCGAGCCGGCCAACAACACCTACCCGTTCGGCTGCCACATCTCGATGCTCGAGATCGATCGCGACACCGGCGAGCCGACGCTGCTCAAGCTGGTGGCCGCGGACGACGCCGGCAATCTGATCAATCCCCTCATCGTCGAGGGGCAGATTCACGGCGGACTGGCCCAGGGCGTCGGGCAGGCGATGATTGAAGAGGCCGTCTACAGCGACGAGGGGCAGCTGCTGACCGGCTCGTTCATGGACTACGCCATGCCGCGGGCCACCGACTTCCCGCGCTTCGAGATGGTGTCCACGGTGACGCCGACGCCGGTCAATCCGCTCGGGGCCAAGGGCGTGGGCGAGGCCGGCACGCTCGGCTCGACGCCGTGCATCGTCAACGCCGCGGTGGATGCCCTGTCGGAGTTCGGCGTGAAGCACGTCGACATGATGCTGCGGCCCGAGAAGCTGTGGCGGCTGATCAATGGAGGCCAGGCGTGATCCCGACGACCTTCGACTACGCGCGCGCCACGTCGATCGACGACGCGCTGGCCCGGATTGCCGCCGCCAACGGCGCCGGCAAGTTCATCGCCGGCGGCCACAGCCTGGTGCCGCTGATGAAGCTGCGGCTCAGCGAGCCGCAGTTACTCATCGACATCAGCCGCATTGCCGATCTGGCCGGCATCAGCGAGCGCGACGGCAAGATCGTCATCGGCGCCGGTACCGTGCATCACGCGATTGCCACCTCGGCGCTGCTGCGCCAGAAGTGTCCGGTCGTCGCTGAGTGCGCCGAGACGATCGGCGATCCCCAGGTGCGCAACCGCGGCACCATCGGCGGCAGCCTCGCCCACGCCGATCCGTCGGCGGACATGCCGGCGGTGATGGCGGCGCTCGACGCCGAGATCCACCTCAAGGGGCCGAAGGGCTGGCGGGTGGTGAAGGCGCCGGCGTTCTTCCAGGACCTGTTCACGGTCGACATGGCGCCCGACGAACTCCTGATCAGCGTCCAGTTCGCGGCGGTGAAGACCGCGGCCTACGTCAAGCTCCACCAGCGCGCGTCGCACTACGCCATCGTCGGTGTGGCGGCGGCCGTCGACGCGCCCGGTGGGACCATCGCCTCGGCGCGGATCGGCCTCACCGGCGCCGGCTCCCACGCCATGCGCCTCACGAACGTCGAACAGGCCCTGGCCGGCAAGCCGTTGTCGGATGCGTCGATTGACGCCGCGTCGGCGTTGGCCGGCGCCGGCATCGACGGCGTGAACGCCGACCTGCACGCCAGCGCAGAATACCGGAAGGCGATGATCCCGGTGTTCACGCGGCGGGCGCTGAAGGCGGCCAGGGCCCGCGCCTGACGACGGTTCACGGCTTCCAACGTAGGGCAGAGCTTCAGCTCTGCCCCGGGGAGTTCCATCGCCGGGGCGTCGCTCGGACGGCGCGCGGCTGGAACGCCAGGCACCGGCCCCTCCCTCCGGCCTCGCAAGATCTCCATCCAATCATCTCGGCCTCCGGAAGGGGCCAGTGCCAGGCATGAGCGCGGGCCGTCCGTCCGAGCGGCGTTGATGCAGGTCACACCGCGGCGGTGGCCGCGTTTCGTGGGCCAGTGTGTGGTGTCATTCGTAGGGCAGAGCTTTAGCTCTGCCCCGGAGATGTGCGAAGCGATCCCCACGTCGCGGCTGCGCCAGAACACTCCACGCGGACTTCCGCGCCGCCTCGGCGTTCGAACCTCCGTCTGTCAGGTGGAGGTGTCTAGTTTGGTGAGGGAGGCTCCCCGCCGGGTTTACGCGGGTTAGGTAGCGGTCCACTACTCTGACGGGCGAGCCGAGTCCGTCGAACTTGCTACCCACCCCGAAGGAAACAGGTCAGGGTACTGTTCCCAAAGCCCCCAACCGAAATTGACAAACGCGGCGCTAGCGACGTCGCCCACCTGGCGGAGGAACAGCCGGCGCAGTTGCACGTCCACAAGCCTCTCGTGCGCGCCGTCAACAACGCTGTCGGGCACCTCGGCCGCCTGAATGACATACGAACAGATGCGCTCTGCTGTCGATCGGTCAACCCGACCGACGGGCACCCATCGTGATTCCACGAGCTGGTCCACGCCAGCGGAACCAGCGAGGACCGCTCGTAAGCGCGCCGTCCGGTCGTGCACATCTTGTACCGCTGGCTCAAAGCGAACGTTCACATCGGGATCGTGCCCCTCGAGAGCACTGCGGATTCCTGCGAGGCCGGCGTCAACTCTGTCTAGCCACGCTGTGGTGTCACGCTCTATCGAATCAGGTACGACCAGCACAAATGCACCCTCAGCGCCTGCCTAACGATCATTGGACAGGTCCGCGTAGCACCACGGATCCCGCCAGTGCTTGGAGTGTAGCGCGGCTCCAGAGCGCTCGTTGATCGGCTGATCGCGCTATCTGCTGCGGGTCGCACGTTGGAGTGCAGTACCCAGACCGCCCGCGGGATAGTTCGGCTAGCCCGCGTCGCTTGGTTGGCCCATCGGGCGGAGGGCGGAGGGCGGAGGGCTGGCCCGGCTCCCGCGGCCGTCAGGAGCAGGCCGCTCAAGCGTCAGGCGTCAAACGCCGAGGCGGCGCCGAAGGTCGGGGCACTTCGGCCTCGGGGGGCGTAGAGCACGTCGATCGCATAGACGACATCGAACGGCGTGCCGTCCCAGACCGGGATTGCATCAGCGCCTGGGAGGACGGCGATTGCGTGGGAACCCGCGGGTAGCGCCGGAGCCGCCTCGAGCACTGTTCCGTTCGGGCGTAGGAACTTCACTGTGCCGTCGGGGTTTCTCGTCACGTCGAACCCGCCTTCGTGGACCGCCCGGTGATGCCGCCGGCACAGCAGCACGAGATTCTCGACGCTGGTGGCACCGCCGTCGCTCCAATGTTCGACGTGGTGGGCGTCGCAGCGACGCGCGGTGCAGCCCGGGAACCGGCAGCTCCGGTCCTTGGCCTCCAGAGCCCTCCGAATCGACGGCGGCACCGTCCGCGTCTTGCGCCCGACATCGAGCACGGCACCGTCGATTCCGTGCTGCATCGGGATCAATGAGGCGTCGCACGACAGGCGGCGGGACGTCTCCGCGGAAACGTCCACGGCCCCGTGGTCCACCTCCACCGTCCCGCCCAGACCTTCCCCTGCCGCCACACCGGTCGGCATCTCCATGTGCAACATCACCTGGTAACGGTCGCCCGCCGACCCGCGGTCGAGATCTCCGGCCAGCGCCGCTTCCGCCAGCAGTCCCAGGGCATCGGCGCGCCGCTGCGCCGGTGTCACCTCGTCGGCCAGGCTCGTCGGTTCTGGCTCGCCCTTCGCCTCCTTGAACAACCGATCGGCCGCGGCCTCGAGCGCGCGCTGGACGACGGCTCCCCCCTCCGGCGTCAGGCGGCCGCGAATCACGATCATCCCGTCGTCGTCCACCCAAGTCGTCAGCTGGCGGTGCAGGTGGCGCGATTCGGCCTGCGCGGCCGCGGCGGTCCGATCGACGCGTCGCCAGGCGCGCACGAAGCGCTCCACGTGGGCGGCAGTACCGGCCTGAGCGAAGTCCAGCAGCCTGGCTTCCGTCTCGGGAGTGGCCACACGGGTGATTGCCCGCACCTTGGCGTAGGAGATGGCGCCGCGCGCCATCGTCGCGCTGACGCGCGGCAGCGCGGCCAGCGCATGCGCGACCCGCACCTTCTCCCGCGCCGCGCCCAAGGCAATCCCGGTGCGCCAGGCCGGGGCCCCCGACGCGCGTGGTGTGCGCGTTGGGGTGGAGTGCAACCAGTGCGCACACGACGCGCAGCCTCCGTGCCACTCGCCGCGGTCGTCGAACTCGCGCAGCAGCAGGAGCAACTCATAGGTCACCGCGTGAAGGTGCGCGGCCAACGCGGCGATGCGATCCGCCAGTTCCGGCGCCGGATCAACGGCTGGCGGACATGACGTGTCGTTCGCATTGTTGCGGGGTGCGTTGACGAGAGCGATGGTCGCCATATCGCATCGTCGCATAGCAGGAATTGCCGCGCGAGGATGCCCGCAGCGGCGCGAACGCGGCCCGGACCACCGCCAGTGATGGATCGCGCGCCGATCGCGTCGGCTATGCGCGCTCACGCTGCGTGGCGACCATCCCTGATCGAAGCCGCGGTCGCTCGCAGGTCGCGCCTCAGATTCTGTCAAGCACAATCGACGTTCGAACCTGAAAAGTTGTCGAAGAATCTGACTCGGACCGAGGACACGCCCGCCCGAATCACGCTCCCTCACGCCTGAACGTGACCACTGCGCGTCGCACTGCGCGGGCCCGGCAGGCGACGGCCTGCCAGCTAGCTGGCGTGGGTCGCCAGCTTCGACTGCAGGCACGCAAAGAAGCGGTCGAGCATCATCTTCGACACCCCGCCGATCAGGCGCTGACCCAGCCGCGCGATCGGGCCGCCGGTCTGCACCGTGCCGGTGACGTCGACGACGGTGGTCGCGCCGTCGGCGCGCAGCCTGATGTCCGAGCTGCCGTTCAGGAACCCTGCCCGTCCCTTGCCTTCGGCGACCAGGCGGTACGACGTCGGCGGCACCTGGTCGGCCAGCGTCACGGTGCCGTCGTAGGTGCCGGTGATCGCCGCCATCGCGACGGTGAGACGCACCTGATAGCGGTTGTCGCCGTCCGGCACGAAGCTGTCGCAGCCGGGAATGCACGACGAGATGACCGCCGGGTCCATCAGCAGGGCCCAGACTCGATCGGGGGAGGCGTCGAAGGTGTAGGTGCCGGCGATGTCCATGCGGCGATTGTAGGGCCGGATCACTCCGGGCGGCGCGTCGGCTCCGGCCTACGGCGCTACGCTACACTTCGCGCATGACTCGCACCCTCGTCCGGCATCGGGCGCTCGCCGTTCTCGCCCTGCTCGTCGCTGCGAATCCGGCCGCGGCCCAGACGCCCGCGAACGTCGCCGCTGATGCCGAACGGCGCATCGAAGCGGTGCTGAAGCCGGTGATCGCCTGGCGGCGCGACCTGCATCAGCATCCTGAACTCGGCCTGGAGGAGACCCGCACGTCGAAGCTCGTCGCCGACCACCTGCGATCGATCGGCGTCGACGTGCAGGTGGGCGTGCCCGGCGCACCCACCGCCGTTGTCGGCGTCCTCAAGGGCGGCAAGCCCGGCCCGGTCGTGGCCCTGCGATCGGACATGGACGGCCTGCCGGTGACCGAACAAGTCGACGTGCCGTTCAAGTCCACCGCGAAGGCCAATTGGAACGGCGTCGAGACCGGCGTGATGCACGCCTGCGGGCACGACAACCACATGGCCATCCTGCTCGGCGCGGCCACTGTGCTGGCCGGGATGCGCGATCAGCTGCCGGGCACGGTGAAGTTCCTGTTCCAGCCGGCCGAGGAAGGTCCGGGCGGCGCCGAGCCGATGGTCAAGGCCGGGGTGTTGAAGAACCCCGACGTGAACGCGGTGTTCGGCCTGCACGTGTTTCCGTTCCCGGCCGGGCAGATCGTCTACCGCTCGGGGCCGCTGATGGCCAGCGCCGACGAGTTCTCGATCACCATCACCGGCCGGCAGACGCACGGCGCGGTGCCGTGGGGCGGCGTCGACCCGATCGTGATCGGCGCGCAGATCGTCACCGCGTTCCAGACCATCATCTCGCGTCAGGTGAACATCGCCGAGGCGCCGGCGGTGGTCACCGTCGGCAAGTTCGCCGGCGGCAACCGCTCCAACATCATTCCCGATACCGTGGAGATGGTCGGCACCGTGCGGGCGTTCGACGAAGGCGAGCGGGCGAAGATCCGCACGCGCATCCGCGACATCGCCACCAACTACGCTGCCGCCTCCGGCGCCACCGCCAAGGTCGAGTTCGGGCTCGGCTATCCGGTGACCCGCAACGACCCGGCGCTCACCGAGCGCATGGTGCCGACGCTCAAGCGCGTCGCCGGCGACGCCAACGTCGTCGTCGGCTCCCTCACCGGCACCGCCGAGGACTTCTCGTATTTCCAGAACGAGGTGCCGGGGCTGTTCTTCTTCCTCGGCGTCACGCCGTCGAGTCAGGATCCGAAGACCGCCGCGTTGAACCACTCGCCGCTGTTCTTCGCCGACGAGAGCGCGTTGCCGGTGGGGGTGAAAGTGATGACGCACCTGGCCATCGACTACCTGTTCGGCGGCAAGTGACCGCGCCGCTCAGAACGCCAGCCGCAGCCCGAACTGCATCTCGCGCGGATTCTTCGCGCTGAAGATCCGGCCGAAGTTCGGCGTTGCCGAAGATCCGGTTCGGCAGGTCGAAGTTGGCGCGGTTGAACAGGTTGAAGACCTCCCAGCGGAACTCGAGCTGTCGAGCGTGCCGCGGAGCGGCCAGGTCTTGGCCAGCGCGACGTCGACGTTGGCGTAGCCCGGGCCCGAGCACGCTGTTGCGCGGCGCGCTGCCGAAGGTGAACGGCGCCGGCAAGCGCGAAGGCCGCTGGTGTCGAACCAGCGCTCCGGCGTGCGCTCGCCGCCGGGCAGGTTCGGATCGCGCAGCTGATCGGGGCGCTGGGCCGGCCCGGCGCCGATGTTGGCGCGATCGACGCCGAGGTTGACGGTGAACGGCGCGCCGCTCTGCGCGATGAAGATGGCGTTGGCGCGCCAGCCGCCGAGCAGGCCGCGGTCAGCGAGCCCGCCCGCGCCAGCGAAGAACGGCAGCTGATACGACGCCGCTGGCGATGAACTGATGCCGGTGATCGAAGCTCGACGGCGCCCATTCCCCGGTCTCGTCGAAGATGTTGCGCACGTTCTGCGGCACGTTGGCTTCCGATTCGGTCGCGCCGGGGCTCGACGCATCGTCCTTCGACGTGCGACAGCGTGTAGCTGACGTTGAAGGCGACGCTCGTCGGCCAGGCGGCGCTCGAGCCTTGAACGTGACGCCGTGGTAGATCGACTTGCCGTCGAAGCGGATGGCGTTGATGCGGCTCAGCTGCGGAATCGGCCGCCGCGCCTGGATCGAGCCCGGGCCCGGCTCCGGGCACGTTGCGGATCGTGGCGTTGTCGGCGCCCAGCGTCCACGTGCCCATGTAGGACGACCTCGGCCATCGTCGACGGGCGCAGCTGCGTACTGGAGCCCGCCGCTCCACGTCTGGCTGTACTCGACGCTGTAGGCGTAGTCCATGATGCTGCGCGCCGACGGTGCCGGTGGCGTTGCTGGTCAGGATGTCGCGCGTCTGCAGCGTCGGCACCCGCGCGTCGGCCGGGACGTCGACCTGCTTGGTGAAGAAGAACGGCAGGTTGCGCGCGAACGCCGTCTGCACGCTGTAGGCCCACTGGTTGAGGAAGATGCCGTAGCCGCCGCGGACGACCGCGCGGGCGTCGTCGAGCGGCCAGCGCGAAGCCGACGCGCGGCGCCAGGCGCACGGCGCTCGGGTCCAGCAGGCCGCGCCCCCAACCGGCGTCGTCGGAGGTGACGTACGGAATCGGAATCAGCGGCAGCAGCGCGCCGCGCATCGGCGGTCGATGCCGCCGTCGTCGTCGCTGGCGATGACGAAGCGGCCGCCGGGCACCGACAGATCGATCGACGACAGCCGGTTGTCGGCGTCGTACATGTGCTGGTTGTACTCGTAGCGCAGGCCGAGGTTGAGCGTGAGGTTGTCGCGCACCCGCCAGTCGTCCTGCGCGTAGAGCGTGGAGCCAGTTGGTGCGGCCGTTCTCGTCGCCGCGGCCGATGCCCGAGACCGCCGAGGTCGGGTAGCCGAGCAGGAAGTCGGCGAACGCGTTGCCGGTGAACTGGCCGGTGTAGGTGAAGGCGCCGCGGGCGTTGTCGGGCTGTTCGGGCCGCAGCCGCAGGTGGAAGTAGTAGCGCGCCGAACTTGAGGCGGTGGCGCGCCGCGATCGACGGTCACGTTGTCGAACAGCTCGAAGTGCTGGTTGTCGCGCGTGGTGAAGACCGTCGGATCGCCGAACGTGCTGTAGAGGCCGCCGGTGGAGATCTGCGGGATAGCCGACGTCGCGCGGGTCGCGCGGTCACGCCGAGCAGGCCGACCTGGCGCGCGAAGTCGTCGCCGCGGTTGACGCTCAGCTGGCCGCCCGACACCTGCATCCAGCCGAACCGCAGTTCGTTCAGCACGCGAGTCGCCGAAGACGCGGGTGTGGCTCGCCACGCCGGTTGCGGGTCGTGGTCGTCAGCGACCGCCCGAAGCCGGGGACCAGCGTCTCCTGCAGCGCGCTGGTGCCGAAGGGCTGGGTCTCGTCGGCGTCGAAGGTGCTGAACCGGGCGAGCAGCTGGTCGGCGTCGACCGAGGCGATGGTCGAGGCGCAGGCTGAACTGCGTCGAGCTCCCGGGTCGAGCCGCTCCACCGCGGTGAGGTTCTGCAGCGCCGCGCTCGACGTCGGCAGCGGCACGTGTTGCAGGAGCGCCGCGGCAATCGGATCGATGCGGCTGCTCGGGATCCGGTTGTCCGGGAAACGGCGTGCAGACGCCGGTCGCCGGACTCGTCAGCGGGTCGCAGATCGGCGCGCCGCCGGCGAAGTCGCCGCCGCGCGCGGCCAGCGTCGGCACCGAGAACGTCCGCGTCAGCGACCGGCGCAGCCGCTGCCCCTCGTAGCTGGCGAAGAAGAACGTCCGGTCGCTGCACGCAGCGGGCCGCCGAGCGCGCCGCCGAACTGGTTCTGGCGCAGCGGCGGCACCGGCTGGTCCTGCCGGCTGGAAGTAGTTCGCGGCGTCGAAGGCGTCGTCGCGCGTGGAACTCGAACAGGCTGCCGTGGAACGCGTTCGATCCGGCCCGGGTCGCCACGTTGATCAGCGCCGACGCCTTGCCGCCGAACTCGGCCGGGTACATCGACTTCTGGATCTTGAACTCCTCGATCGAGTCGACCGAGGGGTTGATGACCAGGTTGTTGAACAGCTCGTCGGTGACCTTGGTGCCGTCGAGCAGGTAGATGTTGTGGCCCGACCGCTGGCCGCCGACGTTCGGCAGCGGGCCGGCCTGCTGCAGCGCCTCGCCGCGCGTGCCGCCGGGCGGCAGACCACCGCGTCGCTCAACTGCGCCAGCGCCAGGAAGTTGCGGCCGTTGAGCGGCAGCTGCACGACCTCGCGGTTCTCGATGACGTCGCTGATCTCGGCGGTTGTCGTCTGCAGCAGCGGGGCGACGGCGTCGACGACCACCTGCTCGGTCAGGCCACGAACGTCGAGCACGAACTCGAGCTGTGCCGCCCGTCCCATCTCGACGACGACGCCACGCCGGGTCTGCACGGCGAAGCTGGCCATCCGCACGGTCACTTCCCACACGCCGAGCCGCAGGGCGGGCAGGACGAAGCGTCCGGCGGCATCGGTGAGGCGCTCGACCACGGCGCCGCTGTCGGGGTGGAATCCGGTGACAGCGGCATCGACGATCAGACCGCCGGCGGCGTCACGGACGACACCGGCGATCTCGCCGGTGTTCATCTGCGCGATCGCCGCGCTGGCGTGCAGCCACAGCAGGCTCGCGAGAAGCACTCCCAAACGGGCCGCCGGAACGGCAATCGGTCCCACGGATTGTCCCTTACTGTCGACAGTGACGCTGCCGCACGCACCCTATCATCGCCGCCGTCCAGCGGCAACGCACCTCGACCCGGCAGCAGTGCTATCCTTCCGCCGTTTCCCCCTTCAGCCTGGAGCCCCATCGATGCCGTTGACCCGCCGCCACTTCCTTGCGTCATCTGCCTCGGCGCTGGCCGTCGGACTGACGCCGCGCCCGGCACCGGCGCAGGCCACGCCGGCGGCACCGCCACTGGTCACGCGTTTCGAGGACCTGCGCAGCGGCGCCGGCCTCTTCATCGCCCGCGGCGGGACGATCGGGTACCTCGTCAACGACGCCGGGGCGCTGGCCATCGACAGTCAGTACGCCGACACCGCGCCGCTGGCCATGGCCGGGCTGAAGCAGCGGACGCCCAAGGGCCTCGAGCTGGTGCTGAACACGCACCACCACGGCGATCACACCGGCGGCAACCAGGTGTTCCGGTCCACGGCCCGGCGGATCGTCGGCCACGTCAACTGCCTCGAGTGGCATCGCAAAGCGTCGGCCGCGGCCAAGACCGAGGGCCAGCAGTCCTATGCCGACACCACCTTCACCGACGAGTGGCGCACGGATTTCGGCGGCGAGACGGTGCGCGCCCGCTACTACGGGGCCGGCCATACCAGCGGCGACGCCGTGATCCACTTCGAGAAGGCCAACGTCGTGCACATGGGCGACCTGCTGTTCAACCGCGCCCATCCCAACATCGATCGGCCGGCCGGGGCCCGGGTGGCCCACTGGGTCACGGTGCTGGACCGGGTGGCGGCCGCCCATGCCGCCGACACCATCTTCGTCGCCGGCCACGGCAAGGACAACGACGTCCGCTGCACCAAGGCCCACCTGACGCACTTTCGCAACTACCTCACGGCCTCGCTCGACGCCACGCGCAGGGCCATTGCCAGCGGTCAATCGAAGGACGAACTGGTCAAGACGGCGTCGCTCGCCGGCTTCGAGGACACCATCGCGTTGAACGCCAGGCTCACACAGGGGTTCGTGCTCGGGGTGTGCCACGACGAACTGACGGGGAAGGATTAGCGCATGCGCACGAACACGCTCTCGATCACGCTGCTCGCGGTCGTCTCGCTCGTCACCGCGCTGTCGGCGCAGGCGCCGCCGGCGGTGACGCCGGTCTTCACCGCCCAGTCGCCGGGTAGCGGGCCATTCGACCGGCTGTCGTTCCGTCAGATCGGTCCGGGGGCGCCGTCGGGGCGCATCGACGACCTGGCCGTGCTCGAGAGCGACCCGTCGACCTTCTATGTGGCCACCGCCACTGGCGGCGTGCACAAGACCACGAACAACGGCACCACGTTCACGCCGGTCTTCGACCACGAAGGCACCTCGTCGGTCGGCGACATCGCCATCGCGCCCACCGATCCGAATCTCATCTGGGTCGGCACCGGCGAGAACAACAACCGCCAGTCGTCGTCGTGGGGCGACGGCATCTACAAGTCGACCGACGGCGGCCTCAGCTGGAAGAACATGGGCCTGCGCGCCTCCAAGCAGATCGCCCGGGTCATCGTCGACCCGGTGGACTTCGACGTCGTCCACGTCGCCGCCCTCGGCGACCTGTGGGGCGCCGGCGGCGAGCGCGGCGTCTACAAGACGACGGACGGCGGCCTGACGTGGAAGCGGACGCTGCACGTCGACGACGACACCGGCGCCACCGAGCTGGTGATGGATCCGTCGAACAACAAGGTGCTCTACGCCGCCACCTACCAGCGGCGGCGGGCGCAGTGGGGCATGAACGGCGGCGGCGCCGGCAGCGGCATCTGGAAGTCGATGGACGCCGGCGAGACGTGGACGAAGATCGAGAACGGCATCCCGGCCGGGGCCAAGGGCCGCATCGGCATGGACATCTACCGCGCCAACCCGAAGGTGCTCTACGCGCGGGTCGAGCACCCCACCGAGAGCGGCGTCTACCGCACCGACGACGGCGGCGCCAACTGGCGCAAGCTGAGCAGCGTCAACCCGCGGCCGATGTACTTCAGCCAGATTCGCGTCGACCCGCAGACCGATTCCCGCATCTACGTGCTCGGCGTGCAGCTGCACGTCTCCGACGACGGCGGCCGCACCTTCCGCGACGACGGCGCCGCCCGCATCCACGTCGACTTCCACGCCATGTGGATCAACCCGCACAATCCGAAGCATCTGGTCCTCGGCGGCGACGGCGGCGTGAGCCTCTCCTACGACCGCTCGGCGTCGTGGGTCTACCTGCCGAACCTGGTGCTGGCGCAGGCCTACCACGTGGCCTTCGACATGCAGTCCCCGTATCACGTGTGCGCCGGGCTGCAGGACAACAACACCTGGTGCGGCCCGAGCGCCGTACGCACCAATTCGGGCATCGCCAACGACGACTGGTACGTGATTCAGGGCGGCGACGGCTTCCAGCCGCTGATGGACCCGACCGACCCGCGGACCGTCTATGCCGAGTCGCAGGACGGCCGCATGAGCCGCATCGACCGCACCACCAACGAGCGCACCGTCGTCCGCCCGGAGCCGCTCGAGGCCAAGGAAGGCGACCCGACCCAGTACCGCTACAACTGGGACACGGCGATGCAGCTGTCGCCGCACGACCCGGCGACGATCTACGTCGGCGCGCACATGCTGATGAAGTCGACCGACAAGGGCCGGTCGTATGCGCCGATCAGCCCCGACCTCTCCACCAACACCAACCGCGAGACGCTGTCGATCATGAACGTGAGCGACAAGGAGATCCGCGTCGCCAAGAACGACGGCGTGACCGCCTGGGGCACGATCGTCACGCTGGAGGAATCGGCGCGCCGGGCCGGGGTGATCTGGACCGGCACCGACGACGGCGTGATCAGCGTCACCCGCGACGCCGGGAAGACCTGGGCCAACGTCACCGCCAACTTCAGCGGCGTGCCGAAATGGACCTACGTCGCCGACGTCGTGCCGTCGCAGCACGCCGACGGCACCGCCTACGTCGCCTTCGACGGGCATCGTGGCGGCGACTACGGCACCTACGCCTTCGTCACCACCGACTTCGGCGCCACGGCGCGATCGATCAACGGCAACCTGCCCAAGGGCGAGGTGGTGCGGACGATTCTCGAAGATCCGAAGAACGCCGACCTGCTCTACCTCGGCACCGAGACCGGGTTGTGGGTGTCGCACAACCGTGGCGGCCAGTGGACGCGGCTCAAGGCCAACCTGCCGACGACGCCGATCTACGAGATGAAGATCCACCCGCGCGACAACGACCTGATCCTGGCCAGCCACGCCCGCGGTCTCTGGATCCTCGACGACATCGGCATCATCCAGCAGTGGGCGAAGTCCGAGGGCGCCGGCGCGTTCGCCTTCGATCCCGATCCGGCCATGGCCTTCAACGCCGCCAACGACAAGATGAAGGGCTTCGAGGGCGACCGGCAGTTCCTCGGCCTCAATCCCGCCCCCGGCGCCACGCTGGCCTGGCGCCTCAGGGCCGATGCCAAGGACGTGAGCTGGGTGATCCGGGAGGGCAGTCAGCAGGTGCGCGAGATCTCCGGCGACGCCATGCGCGAGCACACCAAGGCCGGGCTGCAGATCGTGAAGTGGGACCTGCGCGTGCAGCCGCTGCGGCCCCTGCCGCCGCCTCCGGCGGGCGCGCCGGCCGGTGGCGGTGGTGGCGGCGGCGGATTCGGCGGCGGCGGCAACAACGGTCCGTTCGTCGTGCCCGGCACGTATCGAGCCACGCTGCGGGTGGACGGCAAGGACGTGCAGACGGTGAACGTGGTCGTGCGCGGCGACTCCGAGATCACGATCACCGACGCCGATCGCCGGACGTGGTTCGACGCCGCCAAGGGCCTGCACGATCTGCAGGCCCAGGCCAACCAGGCGGCCGAGGTGATCCAGAACGCCAGCGCGCAGCTGGCGCTGCTCCAGCAGCAGACCCGCGGCGCCACCGTGCCAGACGGCGCGAAGAAGTCGATGGACTCGCTGTCCACCGACCTCGAACGGCTGCGCCGGCGGCTCGGCCTCGGCGGCGGCGGCTTCGGCGCCAACGCCGAGAACGTCCGCGGCCGCATCGGCCAGCTGAAAGGCGCCATCATGGGCTCGACCAGCGTGCCGACCACGACGCAGACGGCGCAGATCCGCGAGCTGCGGACGGCGCTGCCTCGCGTGGTCGACGAGGCCAACGCCGCCGGGCGCCGCGTCCCAGAGCTGGTCCGCGATCTGCTCTCCGCCGGCGTCATCTTCACCCCGGTCAAGTAGTGGCGGGGACCACGGCGCTCGATCCAGTGCTCGCCGATCTCGCGTCGATCCTCCGCTGTCTCGGCTGCGGAAAATCGGACTTCGCGGTGTCGGCCGAGGCGTTCACCTGCCGCGGCTGCGGCCACGCCGTCGCCGTCCGCGACGGCATCCCGCACGTCCGCGTGGGCGACGAGGACGTCGCCATCACCCGCGAGCGCGAGGCGGTGGCGCAGATGGAAGCGGCGCCGCTGCTGCGGTCGACCGACTTCTCGCTGGCGTCGCTGCTGGCCGATCGCGGGGCGCTGCTCGATGCGTTCGCCTCGCTGCCGTACAACGACGGCTCGGATTTCTACCGCGAGAACGAGTACTTCCAGAACGTCTCGGGCTTCGCCGGGGTGTTCGACTACGTGCTCACCCAGCTGGGGCCGTCGTCGGGCGGCCGGGTGCTCGACGTCGGCGCCGACCTCACCTGGTCCACGGCCAGGCTGGCGGCGCGCGGCTGGCGAGCCGTCGGCATCGACATCAACCAGCACCTGGCGGCATCACAGGCCCTGCGCCGGCGTGGGCCGTCCTACGCCGTCGTCAACATGGACATGCACCTGCCGGCATTCCGGGACGGGGTCTTCGACGCCATCACCGCCTTCAACGCGCTGCACCACACGCACCGGCTGGAGGCATTGATCGGCACGCTCGCGGCGGCGCTGCGTCCTGGTGGCCGGATCGCGGTGGTCGAGCCCTACTGGTACGTGGAGGCGGTGCGCCAGGCGTTCGGCGCCGCGCAGATCGAAGCGGGCATCAACGAGAACGTCTATCGGCTCGAAGAATGGCACCGCTGGTTCGTGCAGGCCGGCCTCGAGCTCGAGACGTTCATGATCTCCCACTCGCTGAACGCCGTGTACGTGAAGCGGGCCGCCGGCGAGCGGCCGCGCACGCTGTCGCTGGCGGCGGCCGAGGCGGAGCTGTTCGCCCGTCACTACGACGTGGCGTTCGTCGCCCCGGCCGAGCTGCCCGGAACCGTGCCAACCGGTGCCGTGTTCGACCTGCCGGTCACGGTGGTGAACCGCGGCCAGGCCGGGTGGGCGACCGAAGGGCAGGTCCCGGTGTTCGCCAGTTATCACCTGTACCGGCGCGACGGCGGAGCGCGCACGGTGGCGGCGTTCGACAACCAGCGGACGGCGCTGGGACCGTATCTGCCGCCCGGGAACAGCCGGCTCGTCAGGCTGCGCGTGACCGCGCCGCCGGTCCCGGGCGAGTACGAGATCGAGATCGACCTCGTCCACGAAGCGCGCTGCTGGTTCGCCGAAAAGGGCGGCACGCCCTCGACCGTGCGGCTCCACGTCGTCGCCGAAGAGTAGGCGTCAGCCTTCGCCGGTCTCGACCTCGAGGACCGGCAGGTCCTGTCGGGGCAGCAGCGACAGCATCCACCGCAGCACCGTCAGATGCCGCTCGACGTCGTGGGCCGGGCCCAGCGGAGCGCCGAGCGACGCGTCCACGACCAGGGCCCGCGGCGGCGCCAGCGTTCGCGTCGCCGCCAGCATCACGCTGAGCGACACGGTGGCGATGCCGCTCCGCTCGAGCTCCCACTGGACCAGACTCACGGTCTGGTGACACATCGGTCAGACCGGCACCAGCAACGCGACGTCGACCGCGTCGGCGACGAGGGCCGCGGCGGCGGCCGGTGCCGATTCGCGCACGAGGCGGCCGGGCGCGGTGATCGAGCCCATGAACGACAGATGCCGCGGCGCCACGCCGCCGATCTCGCCGGCCGCCGCCAGCGCCCGCAGCCGATCGAGCGGGAAGACGACGTTCAGGTCGGCGGCGAGCGATGCGCGTTCGAAGGCGTCGCTGCGGTGGTGGACGCTGAGCGCCGCGGTGTCGACCGCGGAACCGATGAGGCGCCACGAGGGGTCGCCGCCGCGAAGGTCGAGGTCGAACGCACGGTCCCCGGGAGCGACCAGCCCCGCCGAGGTCACCAGGGCGACGCGCGCCTCGGACACCGGCACGCGCAAAGCCGCCGGCGGGGCCGGCGCACCGCGCCGCCACCGGTAGGCGGCCAGCAGCAGCCGATACGAGAGCGGCAGGTCGGCCGGCGTCACGTCCTGCCGTCCGCGGCGGGCCTCAGCCCTGCTGGTCGAGGTTGCCCGACCACAGGTAGTGGCGGGTCTCGGCGACGATCACGCCGTTCAGCGCCAGCAGCGAGATGAGGTTGGGCACGGCCATGAGGCCGTTGGCGACGTCCGAGAAGCTCCACACCGCCTGCAGCGTCGAGACCGAGCCGACCATCACCGCCAGCACCCACAACACGCGGTAGGGAGCGATGACCTTCGGACCGAAGAGATACTCCGCGGCCTTCTCGCCGTAGTACGCCCAGCCGAGAATCGTCGAGAACACGAACGTCAGCAGACCGATGGTGAGCACGATCGGGCCGATCGTCGGCAGGTCTTCGAACGCCGCCTTGGTCAGCGCCGAGCCGCCCACGCCCTGCTGCCACAGCCCGGAGTTGACGATGACGATGCCGGTCAACGCGCAGACGACGACGGTGTCCCAGAAAGTGCCGGTCGCCGACACCAGCGCCTGGCGCACCGGGTTCCTGGTCTGCGCGGCGGCGGCGACGATCGGCGCGCTGCCCAGACCCGATTCGTTGGAGAAGAGACCCCGGGCGATCCCGAAGCGCATCGCCTGCATCACCCCGGCGCCGAGGAACCCGCCGACCGCGGCTTGCCCGGTGAAGGCGCTCGAGACGATCAGGCTGAGGGTGTCGGGCACCCGATCGATGTGCATTCCGATCAGGATGGCGCAGCCGGCCACGTAGAACGCCGCCATGAACGGCACCAGCTTCTCGCACACGCTGGCGATCGAGGTGATGCCGCCGAGGATGACCACCGCGGTCAGGACGGTCATGATCGAGCCGGTGATCCACGGCGACACGCCGAAGGTCTCGTTGGCCAGCGCCGAGATCGAGTTGGCCTGGGTCATGTTGCCGATGCCGAACGCGGCGACGGCGGTGAGCGCCGCGAACAGCATGCCGAGCGGCTTGCTGCCCAGGCCGCGCTCGAGCGCGTACATCGGACCGCCGGCCATCATGCCGTTGGGTTGCTTCACGCGGTACTTCACGCTGAGCACCGCCTCGGCGTACTTGGTGGCGATGCCGAACACCCCGGTCAGCCACATCCACAGCACGGCGCCGGGGCCGCCCGCCGCCACCGCCGTGGCCACGCCGACGATGTTGCCGGTGCCGATGGTGGCCGCCAGGGCGGTGGTGAGCGCGCCGAACTGGCTGACGTCGCCGTCGCCTTCCTTCTCGCGCGAGAACGACAGCTTGATCGCCTGCGGCAGGTAGCGCTGGATGAACTTGAGTCGGACGGTGAGGAACAGGTGCGTGCCGAACAACAGGATGAGCAGGGGCGGTCCCCACACGAAGTCACTGGCCTGGGCGAGGAACGCTTCGATGCTCTGCATGGCCGTGCAGTGTAGCAGCGTTCGCCGGACCGCCCGGGGCCGGCGACCTATAATCGGCGCGTGTCGCTGCCCTTGGGTGCACGCCTTGGTCCCTACGAGATCGTCGCGCCGATCGGCGCCGGCGGTATGGGCGAGGTGTTTCGCGCCCACGACACCCGCCTGGGCCGCGACGTGGCGGTCAAGATCCTGCCGGCCGCCGTCGCCGGGCGGCCCGACCGCCTGCGCCGCTTCGCGCAGGAGGCACGCGCCGCCGCCGCACTCAGTCATCCCAACGTCGTGGCGGTGTACGACGTGCACGTCGAGGGCGACATGCCCTACGTCGTGTCGGAACTGCTCGAGGGCGAGACCTTGCGCGACGCGCTGCACCGCGGTCCGCTGACGCCGCGGCGGACCATCGAGATCGCGGTGCAGGTGGCGTCGGGACTGGCGGCGGCGCACCAGAAGGGCATCGTCCACCGCGACGTGAAGCCGGCCAACATCTTCCTCACCACCGACGGCCGGGCCAAGGTGCTCGACTTCGGCCTGGCGCGGATCGTCGAGGCAGGGGACAGCGACGAAGTGGCCACCCAGGTGACCGGCGATCCGCACACCCAGCCGGGCACGGTGCTCGGTACGGTTGGCTACATGGCGCCGGAGCAGGTCCGGGGCGAGGCCGTCGACGCCCGCGCCGACGTATTCGCACTGGGCACGGTGTGCTACGAGATGCTCACCGGCCGCCGCGCGTTCACCGGCGAGACGTCGGTGGAGGTGATGGCGGCGATCGTGCGATTCGATCCGCCAGAGTTGCCGGCTGAGGTCCCGATGGCGCTGAACCGCGTCATCCGGCGCTGTCTCGAGAAGGCGCCGGGGCAGCGGTTCCACATGGCGGCCGACGTCGCTTTCGCGCTCGAAGCGGTGGCGACCAGCACCGCGTCGTCGGAACCAGTCGTGGCGGTCCCAAAGCCGCGTCGAGCGCCGCTCAATCCGGCGATCGTCCTCGCCGGCCTGGCCGGGCTGGCGCTGGGCGGCGCGGGCGTGTGGGCCATCGCACGTGGTCTCGCCCCGTCGCCGGCCGTCGCGGTGACCTACGAGGCGAAGACGTTCGACCGCCTGCCGGTGATGAACGCGCGCTTCATGCCTGACGGACAGACCATCGTCTACAGCGCCGCCGCCGCCGGGCACGCGCCGTCGCTCTACGTGATCAGCCCGACCGCCGAGGCGCCGCAGCGGCTCGAGCTCGCCGACGCCCACCTGCTGTCGATCTCGAGTTCCGGCGAGCTGGCCCTCATCGTTGACGCCCGCTACCTCCAGCAACGGCTCTACTCCGGGACCCTCGCCCGGATGACGCTCGGCAATGCGCCGCGCGCGGTGCTCGACCAGGTGCGCGAGGCCGATTGGGGACCCGACGGCGAGACGCTCGCGGTCGTGCACGATCTGGGCGACGGTCGCGATCGCCTCGAGTACCCGGCGGGCACGGCCCGGCACGAGGTCACCGGCTACATCAGCGATCCTCGCGTGTCACCGGACGGCGACCAGCTGGCGTTCGTGGCTCATCCGTGGCGCTTCGACGACCGCGGCACCGTGATGGTCGTCGGGCGCAGCGGCTCGGCGCGGGCGCTGACGCCCGAGATGTGGTCGATCGAGGGCGTGGCGTGGACCCCCGACGGGAAGACGGTGGTCTTCTCGGCCAACGCCCGTGGCGGCGGGCAGATGGAGCCGATGGCGGTGCCGGCCGACGGCCGGTCCCCGCATCGCACCGTGCTGACCGCACCAGCGCGGCTCATCGTCCACGACGTGGCGCCCGACGGCCGGTGGCTGGCGGTGCGCGAAGACCTCACCTTCGGCGTTCGCGCGCGCGTCCCGGGCAGCGACGACGAGCGCGACCTGTCGTGGCTCGGATCGGCGCGGGCGCGGTCGCTGTCCGCTGACGGACGGCAGCTGCTGATGGTCGACGTCGGGCTGCGCAGCGGCCCGGACTACGGCGTCGTGCTGCGCGCCACCGACGGATCCCCGGCGATGCGGCTGGGCGCCGGCAGCGCCGAGCGGCTCTCGCCCAATGGCCAGTGGGCGGCGGCGATCATCGCCACGCCGTCCGAGGTCGTGCTCTATCCGACCGGGCCGGGCACTCCGCGACGGCTCGGCCGCGACCGCTTCGCCCCGCTGACGTCGGTGCAGTGGTTCCCCGACTCGCGGCACTTGCTGGTCTGCGGCAGCGAAGGTGGACGGTTCCCGCGGTGCTACCGCACCGACCTCGACGGCACGGCCTTTACGCCAGTGACCGACGAGGGAGTGGCAGCGGCTCTCGCGCCGGATGGCACCACCGTGCTGCTCACGACCGGTGACGGCGCCACCCGCGTCGCTACGCTCGGCCAGCCGCAGTCGCGGACCCTGACCTCGTTCGCCGCCGGTGATCACCTGATCGGCTGGAGCCGCGACAGCCGCGCGGTCTACCTCCAGCGCGGTTTCGAGGTGCCGGTGCGCGTCGAGCGCGTGGCCCTCGCGACCGACCAACGCACGCTGGCGATGACGATTGCTCCCGAAGGCGTGGCCGATCCCGCCACGGTCACCGTCGTCGACTGGGTCGACGACGGCCGAGCCTACGCCTACAACTACTCGACGACGCCGTCGGTGCTGTTCGTCGTCACCGGCGCGCGGCCGTAGAGCGGGTTGCGGTTCGATGGGCAGAGCTTCAGCTCTGCCCCGGGGCAGCGCTGCCTTCGACGTCGCTCAGGCCAGGAAAGAGCTTCGACTCATCCGGGTCCTGTCTCAGGGGACGAACAGCGGAATCGGTTGGCGCGCGTCGGCCTGGAAGGCGTTCAGCCCAGGCCTTCTTCGCGTTCGTGGGAGTGGTCACGAACGGCCGCCTTTCGTGGCGCCGCGGGGCGCCGCTACTTCTTGGCGTCGTCGGGCTCGGCGGCTGCGAGCAGCGGCATGCCGTCGCCGCTGCCGGCGCCGATCAGCCCGGTTTCGGTGTAGACCCGCAGCTTGTCGCGGGTGTCGATGATGTCGAGGTTGCGCATCGTCAGCTGGCCGATGCGATCCTGCGGCGTGAAGAACGCCTCGCCGCGCTCCATCGTCAGCCGTTCCGGCTTGTAGGTGAGATTCGGGCTGGTGGTGTCGAGGATCGAGTAATCGTTGCCGCGGCGCAGTTCGAGGGTGACCTCGCCGGTGACGGCGCGGGCCACCCAGCGCTGAGCGGTCTCGCGCAGCATCATCGACTGCGGGTCGAACCAGCGGCCCTGGTAGAGCAGCCGGCCGAGCCGGCGGCCGTGGTTGCGGTACTGCTCGATGGTGTCCTCGTTGTGGATGCCGGTGACCAGGCGCTCGTAGACCAGGTGCAGCAGCGCCATGCCCGGCGCCTCGTAGATGCCGCGGCTCTTGGCCTCGATGATCCGGTTCTCGATCTGATCGCACATGCCGAGGCCGTGGCGGCCGCCGATGACGTTGGCCTCGGTGAAGAGCGCCAGCGCGTCGGCGAAGGTGCGGCCGTTGAGGGCCACGGGCTGGCCTTCCTCGAAGCGGACGCTGACGGTCTCCGCCTTCACCGCCACGTCGTCGCGCCAGAAGGCGGCGCCCATGATCGGCTGGACGATGGTGATGCCCTTGTTCAGGAACTCGAGGTCTTTGGCTTCGTGCGTCGCGCCGAGGATGTTCGAGTCGGTCGAGTAGGCCTTTTCGACCGACATCTTGTACTCGAACCCGTGGGCGATCATGTATTCCGACATCTCTTTGCGGCCGCCCAGCTCGTCGATGAACTGCTGGTCGAGCCACGGCTTGTAGACGCGGAGATTCGGATTGGCGAGCAGGCCGTAGCGGTAGAACCGCTCGATGTCGTTGCCCTTGAACGTGCTGCCATCGCCCCAGACGTCGACGCCGTCTTCCTTCATGGCGACGACCAGCATCGTGCCGGTGACGGCACGGCCGAGCGGCGTGGTGTTGAAGTAGGTGGCGCCACCGGTGGAGATGTGGAAGGCGCCGCACTGGATCGCGGCGATGCCTTCGGCGACCAGCTGCGGGCGGCATTCGATGAGCCGGGCCTGCTCGGCCCCGTAGGCCATCGCCTTCTTCGGGATGTCGTCGTAGTCGGTCTCGTCGGGCTGGCCGAGGTTGGCGGTGTAGGCGTACGGAATGGCGCCTTTCGCGCGCATCCAGTGCAGCGCCGCGCTGGTGTCGAGTCCGCCCGAGAACGCGATGCCGACCTTGTCGCCGACCGGAAGTGCCTGCAGGATGTTGCCCACTGTCGCTCCTTGAGAACGCTCTATGATACTTGCGCGGCGCCGCCTCCCCAGCGCCCGGAGTGATGTGATGGCGCGATGGTTTCTGGCGGCGGCGGTCATCGGACTCGGGGTGCTGAGCGCGAGCCCTGGTGCGGCGCAGACGATGTTCCTGCAGGTGCCTGGCCCTTGTGGCGCGTCACCGCCCTGCTTGGGCCGACAGTTCGCCGTCAGCCTCGACCCGCTCGGGGTGATCGCGGAGCGTCCGGTGGCCCAGGATGCACCGCCCACCTACGTCACCCCAGAGGGCCGCTTCAGCGTCGGCCTTCGCGGCGCCGGGTCGGCTGCCGCCGCGTTCGTCGTCAGCGACCTCGTCACCGGTGCCTCGTTCTCGGTGCCGACGCCTGGCGTCTTCGACTTCGTCGGCAATCCGACGCGAGCCGAGGTCTACGCGGGCGATCCGGATGGCGTGCTGGCGCTGTCGGGCGCAGGACTGCGTCGGCTGGCCGCGCCGGCGTGCGGCCCGTTCGGCCCCAGAGCGACCGGAGCCAGCGCAGATGGACGCCGGGTCGCGTTCGCCTGCGGGAACCCGCAGACGTCGATGCTCGTGTTCGACACGGTCTCGGGGGCCATAACTGGCACGCTGGCCTTCACGACGTCCATCACCTTGGACCCTTCAGGCACTCACGTGTACACCGTTTCTGGTAGTCCCCGGATGCTGCGGCGGATCGAGGTGGCGACCGCTACCGAGGTCGCCCAGGTAGCCGTCAATGCGCTCCCGAGTGCCGGCATCGGCATCAGCGTCGATGCGAGGACCGGCCGGGTGCTGGTGGCCTCGGAGTTCGCCACTTCGCAATTGTTCACGGCTGAACTCGCCTACCTGCGGGACCTCCCGCTTTCGTTGACCGGGCTCTGGCTGTTCGATCCTGGGCGACCGCGTGCCTATTCGGTTTCCGCGAAGTTCGTCGGCGGGTTCGGCGACGTCTACTACCAGTTCAGTCTGCAGGTCGCCGACTCCGACCAGTGGGTCGGAATCAGCGGAGCGTCATCGGCGAGCTTCGGCTGCTGCGCCTACACGGTGTTTGCGCGGCCGCCACCGGTCCCCTCTGGTCTCGCCGCCTCCATAGCCGGCACGACCGTGGCTCTGTCATGGACGACGGCGGCGCCTGCGGCCGCGGTCCGCTACCTGCTCGAAGCCGGCACGGCGCCCGGCCTGGCCAACATCGCCACCTTCGACGTCGGCCTGCAGACCACCCTTTCGGTCGGTGCCGTCCCCCCGGGCACGTACTACATCCGGGTCCGCGCCGCCAACCACATCGGGACCAGCCTGCCATCGCACGAGGTGATCGTCACGATACCCTGAGCGCGATGGCTGCTCAGTCGTTCGGCGCCAGCACCGGGAACAGCCGCGAGAAGTTGCCGCCAAGAATCAGCCGCGACTGATCGGGCGTGGCGCCGGCGGCGTCGAGCGCCGCCACCTGCGTGCCGAGCAGCCCCGCCTGCCAGCCGCGCGGGAAGAACGACGAGTCGGTGCCGAACAGCAGGCGCTCGGGCCCCGACCACGGCGAGGGCCGCACGGAACACGTCAGCCAGCGTCAGACCAGGCGTGTAGCGCATCCACGCATTCGAGCTCGACGTGTCGAGATGCACCGTCGGGCAGGCCTCTGCCAGCATCAAGGCCTCGCGCAGCATGCCGGCGCCGAAGTGCGGGACGATCACCGGCACCCGCGGGTGGGCTTGCGCCACCGCCTGCAGGTCGAGCGGGTTGCCGTAGCGGGTCTCGAACACGCTCGGCAGCCCCAGCTTCTTGCGCGCGCCGACCGACAGCACGCCGCAGTGGACGAACACGGCGGTGCCGGGCGCGGCGGAGGCGAGATCGAACACCCGCGACACGTCCGGTGACACCAGCGGATAGCGGTGCATCGCCGGGAACAGGCAGATGCCGCGAATGCCGTGCGCGGTGGCCCAGGCGACGCGGTCCATGGCGTCGTCCCGGGTCGGGTCGAGCATGAAGAAGCCGACGAAGCGATCGGGATGCGCCGCGACCGCGGCCGCCACCGACGCCTCGTCTCCGGGCACCGACGCGATCAGCGCCGCGCGCGACACGCCGTGGGCGTCGAGTTCGCTTGCCCAGCGGTCCGCGAGCGCCGCCACCGACGGCGCCGACTCCCACTCGAGCGCCTGGGCGACTTCGCCGCCGCGATTCTCGGGCGGCAGCCCTTTTTGCGCACCGAGGGCGTCGAAGAATCCCGGCGAGAAGAAGTGCACGTGCGCGTCGCAGATCATCGAACGCTCCCGCTGAGGCGATAGTGGGTGATGCGGCGGCTCCACACCCAGGTGAGGGCCACGCCGCAGACGATGAGGCCGGTCGACAGCCCGATCCACAACCCCGAGACGCCCATGCCCAGGGTGAAGCACAGGACGTAGCCCACCGGCAGGCCGAGCAGCCAGTGCCCGACCAGGTTCACCAGCATCGCCGTGCGCGTCTCGCCGAGTCCGCGCAGCACGCCGGTGGCCACCGCCTGCAGGCCGTCGAACAGCTGGAACACGGCGGCGATGAGCAGGAGCGAGGCGCCTAGTGCGAGTACGTCTGGACCGGGGTTGAACAGCCCGATCAGCGTGCGCGGCATGGCCACGAACAGCAGCGCGGTCGCCGTCATGAAGAGGCCGCCCAGCGCGATGGCGGCCCAGCCCGCCCGGGCGGCGCCCTCGGGATCGCGGGCGCCGACGCGGTTGCCGACGCGCACGGCGCCGGCCGAGGCGACGCCGAGCGGCACCATGAAGGCCGTCGCGGCGATGTTGATCGCGATCTGATGCGCGGCGCTCGACACCGGATCGAGGCGTCCGGCCAGCATGGTCGCCAGGGCGAAGACACCGACCTCGATCGATACCTGTGACGCCGCTGGAAGTCCCAGTCGCCACAGGCGCACCAGGCGGTCGCGCGAGATTCGCAGCGAGATCCCGGCCAGGCCGCTGTTACGGATGCGGTCGTAGTGCCGGGCGGCGAGCCAGAGCACCAGGAACATGTAGACGCGGGACATGAACGTGGCCCACGCCGCTCCCGGGACACCGAGCGCCGGGACGCCGAGGCCGCCGTAGATGAACAGCTGATTGGCCCCGGCGTTGATGAGGTTGGCGGTGACCAGCGCGAACGCCACCGGCACCGCGGCGTGGATGCCCTGCAGGTAGCGGCGCACCGCGCCGTAGAGCAGCAGCGGCAGCGTGCTCCACAGGACCACCGAAAAGTAGCCGCGCAGCAGCGGGAGCACATCGGGATGGAAGCCGAAAGAGGCAATGCCCGACAGGATGGCCAGACACGCCAGCGTGACCGGGACGGCGAGCATCGCGGCCAGCGCCAACCCGTGGATCAGCCAACGGTGGCAATCGCGATGGTCGCCGGCGCCGTAAGCGTGCGAGACCAGCGTGTCGAGGCCGAGCAGCAGACCCATGCCGAAAATGGCCAGCGCCATGTGCAGGGCGGTGCCGATGCCCGCGGCGCCGATGGCCGCCGGCCCGAGCGGCGCCACCATGATGGTGTCGACGATGCCCATGCTCATCCAGCCGAGTTCGGCGAGGACGACGGGCAGGGCCAGCCGCAGCATCGGGCCCAGTTCGGATCGGAACGAGGAAGACATCGAGGGCGCTGCGGGAGGTGGCGAATCGTACCATGCCCGATTCCAGGACAGGGGTCTGGCACCGATGGCACGAAAGCCGTGCCAGTTCGCAGAGACCGCAATGTTTCTTGGCCGCCTCGGCAGTTTCCGCTACGCTACCGCGCGGCTGGAGGGCGCTATGCGGACCGTGACTCGACGTGAAGTGCTTCGGTCGGCGGTCACCGCGCCGCTGCTCGGCGTGAGTGTCGCTGGCGCCCAAGCCGCCCAGCCGCCTGGCGCGGCGTCTCCTGGTCCGCTGCCCGCCAGTGTGCTGCCGGCCGGCATTCGCTCGCGGCTGGTGAACGGCGTCAACGGCATCACGATGCACGTGCTCGAAGCCGGCTACGAAGGCGGCGGACGCCCCGGGCTGCTGCTCGTGCACGGCTTTCCGGAACTGGCCTACAGCTGGCGCAAGGTGATGCTGCCGCTCGCCGCGGCCGGCTATCACGTGATGGCGCCGGATCAGCGCGGCTACGGCCGCAGCGGCGGCACCGACGTGACGTTCGACGACGATCTGGCGCCGTTCGCGACGCTCAACCGCGTCCGCGACATGCTGGCGCTCACGTCGGCGTTGGGGCATCGCACGCTGGCCGGGATCGTCGGTCACGACTTCGGGTCGCCGGTGGCGGCCTGGTGCGCGCTCACGCGGCCCGACGTGTTCCAGCGCGTCGTGATGATGAGCGCGCCGTTCGCCGGCACCGCGCGGTTGCCGTTCAATACCGCGAATGCGCCGGCCCCGGCGTCGGCCGCCGCCTACGACATGGACGCGGAACTCGGCCGGCTGACGCCGCCGCGCAAGCACTATCAGACCTACTACACGACGCGCGACGCCAATCCCAACATGTCGCGCCCGCCGCAGGGCGTGCACGCGTTCCTGCGCGCCTACTACCACGCCAAGAGCGCCGACTGGGCGCAGAACGCGCCGCATCCGCTGGCCGCCAACACCGCCGCGGAGTTCGCGCAGCTGCCGCGCTACTACGTGATGGACAAGGACCAGGGGATGGCCGAGCAGGTCGCCGCCGACATGCCGACCGCGGCGCAGATCGCCGCGTGCCAATGGCTGCCGGAGGCGGAGCTGGCGTTCTACGCCGGCGAGTACTCGCGCACCGGCTTCCAGGGCGGCCTGCAGTCGTATCGCGTCGGCCGCGTGCCGCGTCTCTCCGCCGAGCTGACGCTGTTCGCCGGCCGCACCATCGACGTGCCAGCGGCGTTCGTCTCGGGCAAGAGCGACTGGGGCGTGTTCCAGCGCGCCGGCAGCTACGAGGCGATGCAGAAGACGGCGTGCACGGCGTTCTGGGGCGCGCATCTCGTCGACGGCGCCGGACACTGGGTGCAGCAGGAGCAGCCCGGCCAGACCGTCGCGCACATCCTGCAGTTCCTGAAGGACACGCGTGCCTGATTCCGGCGCGCCGTGCGCTCGACATCCGGGCCACCCGGCCCGTGTGAACCCGCAAAACGGAGGCGACAGCGATGGCGAAGTACCTGGTGAAAGCGAAATACAACGTCGACGGCGTGAAGGGTCTGATGAAGGACGGCGGCTCGGGCCGCGTGGCGGCGGTCACCAAGCTCACCAAGAGCCTCGGCGGCAAGGTCGAGGCGTTCTATTTCGCCTACGGCGAGTGCGACGCCTACCTCATCGTCGACGTCAAGGACGAAGCGACGGTGCTGTCGCTCAGCCTGGCGGTCAACGCCTCGGGCGCCGTGACCCTCGAGCTCGTGCCGCTCATCACACCGGCGACGATGGACGAAGCGACTAAGAAGTCGGTGAGCTACCGCGCACCCGGCGCCTGAACCAGTCTGATCGCAAGATCTGCCACCGATGGCACGAGAGACGTGCCATCGGTGCCAGACCCCACCACCAGGGATAGTGGCGCGAAAGCGGGGCGCTACTACTGCGCCGTTGGACGCGCCGGCGCCGGCGTCGCGCCGGGCTTCGGCGGCATCGCGTCCTTGCTGAACCGCGGCAGCTTCTCGTCGCGCATCGCCAGGTGGTACACCGCCGTGGCGATGGCCATCGCCGACTGCTGCGCGTCGCTCTCGATGACGCGTTCGTAGGTGTCCAGGTTGGTATGCCAGGTGTGGGTGCCGTACTCGATCGGGTCCTGGCCGACGCTGATGCCGGGCAGGCCGATCTCGTTGAACGACGTGTGGTCCGAGCCGCCGCGGAAGCGTGACCGCGTGCTGTTGGCGCCGATCACGCCGTTGCCGGCGAACGGCACCAGCAGCGGCCGCAGCACGTCGGCGGCCGACGGCGGTCCGAACACCGTCATCCCGCGCGCCTTGCCGGTGCCCGAGTCGATGTTGAAGTAGCCCGCGAAGTGCTCGGTACTCGGGCTTGGGCGCCTCGAAGGTGCCGAAGTGCTGGGCGACGTAGGCGACCGAGCCGCGCAGGCCCTGCTCCTCGCCGCTCCACAGCGCCAGGCGAATCGTGCGCCGCGGTGTCACCCCGATCGCCTGCAAGATGCGGATCGCCTCGAACATCACCGCCGAGCCAATGGCGTTGTCGGTGGCGCCGGTGGCGGCGTGCCACGAGTCGAGGTGACCGCCCAGCATCACCACCTCCTGCGCCCGGTCGCGGCCGGGAATCTCGGCGACGACGTTGTGCTGGGTGCGGCCCTCGGGGAAGCTGCGATTGACGATCGTCGCCTCGATCTCCACGACCCGGCCGCTGGCTATCAGCCGGGCAATCCGGCCGTAGTCTTCATTGCGCATCACCACCGTCGGCACCGCTTTGGCAACGTCGAAGGTGCGGTTGTTGAAGGCGCGGATCTGGCCGTGCTCGCGCCCGGCGTCGTTGATGCGCAGCGCCGCGCCGGCATCGACCAGGAATACGTTCAGCGCTTCAGCGGCCTGATCGGCCGTGAGCACGCCGGCGGCCGGCGTCGCCGGCGCCGGTGGGTTGAAGCCGCCGCCGCCCCCGCCGGCGAACTGCGCCCGCGCCTCGTTGTCGTCGCGCCGCTTGGCCGGCGGATCGATCGTCACGTCGACCTTGGCCGGCGGTCCGATCATCACCGCCCGGCCCTTCAGGCTGCCGCGCAGCCGCGCGAAGAAGGTGTCGAGATCCTTCTGCGTCGGGTTGGCCGGTGGGTCGATGATCACCGTGGACGCGGTGATCGTCCCGTTGGTGCCCGGTGTCCACGCCAGCGCCTCGACCACCAGCGAGTCCTTCACCGGCGCCACGACGTGCAGCGCCGTCCTGTCGTTCAGCCACCCCGGATGGCCGAAGTCCCACTCCTCGAGGTGCGCGTTCTTCAGCCCCCACGCCGTGGCCTGCTGCACCACCCAGTCCTGCGCCGCGCGCAGGTTGGGCGAGCCGGTCAGCCGCGGCCCGTGCACATCGGTGAGGACGTGCAGGGTCCGCATGATCTGCGAGCGCTCGATCGCCTCGCGACGGATCTTCCAGACGACGTCGTCGTCGACGCGCTCGGATGGCGCAGCGGGGCGGCTCTGCTCGTCCTCCTGCGCCAGTGGGCGCGAGACCCACACCGGGGTGACGATTACGGCGCCCAGGACGATCGCTGCGGTGGAAAGAGTGCGCATCCCGCGGACTATACACCGCCGATCGACACCGCAGCCCCAGGCACCAGGCTCGGGCGCGCGAGCAGCGACCGCGGCGCCGCAAACGCCGCGGCCATTGAACAACCGTTCTACAATCCCCGCCATGGCCCCGCCCGCTCCGTCGCGGCTGCACCTGGCGATCACCGTTAACGGCGAGCCGGCCGAGGCGGCGGTCGATCCGGCCAAGACGCTGCTCGAGGTGCTGCGCGAGGACCTGCAGCTCACCGGCACCAAGCACGGCTGCGAGCTGGGCGAGTGCGGCGCCTGCGCCGTGCTGCTCGACGGCGAGCCGGTGCTCTCGTGCCTGGTGCTGGCCCTGGAGTGCGAGGGGCGCAAGGTGCTGACGGTCGAGGGGCTGGCGCGGGATGGCCGGCTCGCATCCGCTGCAGGAGACGTTCGCCGATCTCGGCGGCGTCGCAGTGCGGCTACTGCACGCCGGGCATCCTGGTGACCGCCCAGGCGCTGCTCGATCGCGAGCCGCAGCCGTCGCGCGAGCAGATCCGCGAGGCGCTGTCGGGCAACCTCTGCCGCTGCACCGGCTACCTCCAGATCTTCGAGGCGGTCGAGGCCGCCGCGTCGATCGCGAGGGCGAAGTGACCATCCCGAAGAGTCACGGCGGGGTGATCGGCAAGGCCCGCCGCCGCGTCGACGGCCGCGCCAAGGTCACCGGCCAGACGAGGTTCGCCGACGACCTGCTGCTGCCACGCATGGTGCACTGCCGGCTGCTGCGCTCGACTGTGCCGCACGGCCGCATCCGGGTCCTCGACGTCACGCGGGCGCGCGCGCTCGCGGCGTGCATCTCGTCCTCACCGGCGACGACTTCCCGATCGCCTACGGCATCCTGCCGGTGAGCCAGGACGAGCATCCGCTGTGCCGCGACCTGGTGCGCTTCGTCGGCGACCCGGTGGCCGCCGTCGTCGCGCGTGACGAAGCAGACGGCGACCGAGGCGCTCGATCTCATCGACGTCGAGTACGACGTGCTGCACACCATCGCGGAGCCGGAGGACAGCCTGCGCACGCCCGAGCCGCGGATCCACGACTACGGCGACGAGGGCAACGTCCACAAGAAGGTGTCGCTGGAGTTCGGCGACGTCGACGCCGCGCTGGCCGGCGCCGACCACGTGTTCGACGACCTGTTCTTCTTCGAGGGCAACACGCACCTGCCGATCGAGCAGCACGCGACCGCTGGCGGTGACCGATCCCGACGGCAAGCTGGTCGCTGTATTCGAGCACGCAGACGCCGCACTACCTGCACCGCGCGCTGGCCAAGGCGCTGGCAGATGCCGGCGCGCGCACATCCGCGTGATCGCCACGCCCGAACGGCGGCGGCTTCGGCGGCAAGAGCGATCCGTTCAACCACGAGATCGTGGTCGCCAAGGCGGCGCTGCTCCTCGGCCGCCCGGTGAAGATCTGCCTGACGCGCGAGGAAGTGTTCTACTGCCATCGCGGCCGGCATCCCGGTGCTGATGCGCTTCCGCACCGGCGTCACGAAGGACGGGCAAGATCACCGGCATGCACCTGCAGACGCTGCTCGACGGCGGCGCCTACGGCTCGTACGGCGTCGGCGAGCACCTTCTACACCGGCGCGCTGCAGACGGTGACCTACCAGCATTCCCGCGCTACAGGTTCGAGGGCTGCCGCGTCTTCACCAACAAGCCGCCCTGCGGCCCCAAGCGCGGCCACGGCACGCCGCAGACCGCGCTTCGGCCAGGAGGTGCAGCTCGACAAGATCGCCGAGCGGCTGGCGATCGATCCGGCCGAGCTGCGCCTTGGCATGATCGCGCCAGCCGGACACGCTCACCGCCAACTGCCTGCGGGTCGGCACGATCGGCCTGGCCGAGTGCATCCGCCGTGTCGTCGGCGCGCTCGGGCTGGAGCGAGAAGCACGGCAAGCTGCCGTACGGCCGCGGCCTCGGCCTCGCCTGCTCGTCGTACCTGTCCGGCGCCGGCCTGCCGATCTACTGGAACGAGATGCCGCACTCGGGCGTGCAGCTGAAGCTCGATCGCAGCGGCGGCGTCACGGTGTTCTGCGGCGCGACCGAGATCGGCCAGGGCTCGGACGACGTGCTGGTCGACGTTCGTCGCCGAGGTGCTCGGCATCGACCCGTTCGACATCCGCGCGCGTCACCGGCGACACCGACCTCACGCCGGTGGATCTCGGCTCGTACTCGAGCCGCGTCACGCTGATGATGGGCAACGCGGCGATCCAGGCCGCCGAGCGGGCGCGCGACCTGCTGGCGGCGGCCGTCGCCCGGAAGCTCGACGTGCCGACCGAGCGGCTGGTGTTCGCCGAGCGCCGCGTGTTCGACAGCGACGACCCGGGACGGGGCGTCTCGTTTCGCCGAGGCGGTGGGTCTGGCCGAAGCGACGATTCGGCACGCTCGGGCACGACCGGCTCCTACACGCCGCCGAAGCGCGCCGGCGAAGTACAAGGGCGGCGGCGTCGGGCCGTCGCCGGCCTACTCCTACACCGCCGCGGTCGTCGAGGTCGAGGTCGATCCCGACGACCGGCTGGATCACCGTGCCGCAGGTCTGGATCGCGCACGACATCGGCCGGGCGCTTGAACCCGGTGCTGGTGCGCGGCCAGGTCGAGGGCAGCGTCTACATGGGCCTGGGCGAGGCGCTGATGGAAGAGCAGGCGTTCCGCCGCCTGCCGCCGAGGCTCTCGCACGCGCTCGTGCACAAGTTCCCGTCGATGCTCGAGTACAAGAGCCCGACCTCGCTCGACATGCCGGAGATCTTCACCGACCTGGTCGAGGACCCCGATCCCGAACGGCCCGTTCGGCGCCAAGGAAGTCGGCCAGGGGCCGCTGCTGCCGATCATGCCGGCGGTGGCCAACGCGGTCTTCGACGCCGTCGGCGTGCGCATCGACGAGGTGCCGGTCACGCCCGAGAAGATCCTGAAGGCGCTCGCGGCGAAGGCGCAGGGCAAGGCCGCGCGCGTCGGCCCCGCGGCGTTTCCCGACGTGCGCGTGGCCGGAGCCGCTGCTGCGTGCCGCCGCCGTGGGAAGGCGGCGACGGCAAGGCCAGCAACGAGCCGCGCCGAAGTCGCGAGCACGGCCGCCGACGCGCGCGTCGATCCGAGCGTGCGCTCATGATGCGCCTGCCGCGGTTCGACTATCGCGCGCCGACGTCGCTGGCCGAGGCCGCGGCGATCCTCGGCCGAGTCGCCGGCCGACGCGATGCTCGTCGCCGGCGGCACCGACCTGCTGCCGAACATGAAGCGGCGGCAGCAGACGCCGCGGATGCTGGTCGCGCTGCGCGGCGTCGCCGAGCTGCGCGCGATTGCGACCGAGGGCGTCGTGCGCATCGGCGCCGGGGCCACGCTGACGTCGCTGGTGCGTCACGAGGCGGTGCGCGACTCGCGTGCCTGGGCTGTGGCAGGCCGGCGGCGCAGGTCGCCACGCCGCACCTGCGCAACATGGGCACGCTCGGCGGCAACCTGTGCCTCGACACGCGCTGCACCTACTACGACCAGAACTACGAGTGGCGCAAGGCGATCGACTTCTGCATGAAGAAGGACGGCGAGACCTGCTGGGTGGCGACCGTCGAGCCCAAGCGCTGCCTGGCGGTGTCGTCGACCGACACGGCGCCGATGCTGCATGGCGCTCGGCGCGCGGGTGCGACTGGTGTCGGCCGGCGGCGAGCGCTGAGGTGCGACGTCGCTGATCTCTATCGCAACGACGGCATCGACTACCTGACGCGCCGGCCCGACGAGATCCTGACGTCGGTCGAGGTGCCAGCCGAGCCGGGCTGGCGCAGCAGCTACTGGAAGCTGCGGCGGCGCGGCGCGTTCGACTTCCCGGTGCTGTCGGTGGCCGCGGCCGTGCGGGTTGGCGCCGACGGCACGGTGCAGGCGGCGCGGATCGTGCTCGGCGCGGTGGCGTCGCGGCCGATGTCGGCGCCGAAGGCCGAGGCCGCGCTCATCAACCGGACGCTGACCGACGCGGCGATCGCCGACGCCGCCGACGGCGCCTACGACGTCGCCAAGCCGATGGACAACACCGACTTCGACCTGGTCTGGCGCAAGCGCATGGCGCGGGCGCTGCGCCGGCTACGCGCTGCGCGAGCTGCGCGGCGACGACATGCGCGAGACGCGCGTCAGGCTCGCGCGGCAGGCGCTCGCCGTCATCGGCTGATTCTGCGTACTCGCCGGGTTGGCACGAGAACCGTGCCATCGGTGCCAGACCCCACCGCTACGGAATGGAGGGCGCTGTCCGGACCGCCACAAGGGCGCCGCGCAGAAACTGCGATCGTGGCAAGGCTTGCGCTACGATGCCGGCCATGCGCATCGCCCGTTCTCTGGTCACGACCGCTACCGCGGCGTGCCTCGCCGTCGCGTCGCTCCTCGCCCAGCCGACGCCGGACGCGGCGTCGCTCGCTGCGCGCATCGAGGCGCCGCAGAGTCCGAACCGCCAGGGTCTCGACGCGCTGACGCTGGCCGAAGTCATGCGGCGCTTCCGCGTGCCGGGCGTCAGCGTCGCCGTCATCAAGGACTTCACGATCCATTGGGCCAAGGGCTACGGCGTCGCCGACGCCGGGAGCGGGCGCCCGGTGCAGGCCGACACCGTCTTCCAGGCGGCGTCGATCAGCAAGCCGGTGACGGCGATGGCGGCGCTGCATCTGGTGCAGAGCGGCGCGATCGGGCTGGATGCCGACGTCAATCGGCACCTGAAGTCATGGAAGGTGCCTGGCAGCGACGTCACCGCCGGGCAGCCGGTGACGCCGCGGGCGCTGATGAGCCACACCTCGGGCGCCGACGACGGCTTCGGCTTCCCTGGCTACGAGCCGACGGCACCGCGGCCGAGCGTGGTGCAGATCCTCGACGGCGACCAGCCGTCCAACGTCGGCAAGGTGACGTTCGCCCGGCCTCCGTATGCCGCCTACAAGTACTCCGGCGGCGGCGTCACCCTGATGCAGCTCCTGCTCACCGACGTCACCGGCGAGCCGTTCGCCGCGCTGATGCGCGCCCGGGTGCTGGATCCGCTCGGCATGAGCGGCAGTACCTTCGAGCAGCCGCTCCCCGAGTCGTGGGCGGGGCGGGCGGCACACGCACACAACGGACAAGGCGCGCACGGGGCCGTGCCCTGGCACGTCCATCCCGAGCAGGCGGCGGCCGGTCTGTGGACGACGGCGAGCGATCTCGCGCGAGTCGTCATCGAAGTACAACAGGCGGTCCGCGGTCCGAAGGGCACCGTGCTGTCACAGGCGTCGGCGCGGGAGATGACCTCGCCGGTGGGCACCGGGCCCTACGGCGTCGGCTTTGCGGTCGAGCAGCGCGGTGAGGGCTGGTACTTCGGCCACGGCGGCTCGAACCGGGGATTCCGCTGCTCGCTCATCGCCCACGTGCGCAAGGGCTACGGAGTCGTGGTGATGACCAACGGCGACGCCGGCGGCGGCGTCATCGCCGAGATCGAGGCGCGCGTCGCCGCGGCCTACGCCTGGGACTCGCTGGACAAGCCGCTGTTGCGTTAGCGACGCGGCCGGACGCCGGCGCGCAGCCGGCGCGGGTCGGTCGTACACTGCGGCATGCCCACCGTCGAGACCGCCACGCCGCCCGGGACGCCGACACCGATTGGCCCCTACAGTCACATCGCCAGGGTGGGTTCGTTCATCACCATCGGCGGCACCGCCGCGTTCGACCCGGATACGGGCGCCCTCGTCGGCCACGACGTCGCCACGCAGACGACCCGCATCCTCGAGACGTTCAGCGTCATGCTCGAGCACGCCGGCTCGGATCTCGCGCACGTCGTGCACGTCAACGTGTTCCTGACGGACATGGCCGACTTCGCCGCGATGAACGCGGCCTATGCCGCGGCGATGGGGACGCATCGCCCGGCGCGGACGGCGATCGGCGTCCGCGAGCTGCCCAAGCCAGGCGTCCTGCTGACGATGAACCTCACGGCGGTCACGCGCGACTGAAGAATCGGCAATCGTCGCGATGGATGGCACGAAATCCGCGCCATCAGTGCCAGACCCCTCTCCCAGGGAATGTGCCCGTGCCGGCGCATAGCCCTGGGCATGACGCGGTTCCTGCCAGACGTGCAGGAGTTGCGGGGTGAGGCTACCGCCGGCGTCGCATGATCAGCACACCGGCGAAGACCAGCGTGTGCATCGCCACCGCGCCCCAGAATGACACCGGCAGCAGGTACGACGTGTTGGTGCCGTCGGTGGCGATCAGGTAGACCCATTCGTCCACGACCAGGCTCAGGCCGATGCCAGCCACGGCAGTCAGCAGCAGCGCCGGTGCGCCCGGTGCCGCCCCCAGGGCGAGCGGCAGCATCGACCCGAGCAGCAGCAGGACGCCGGTGTAGAGGTGGTGGATGTTGTAGCCGGCGACGTTGAAATCGGCGTCCGGCGTCATCCAGAGCCACGCGCGCACGATGACGAACGTGGTGACGAACGTCACGAGGAAGAGCCGGACCCGGGAGGCGAGCAGCATGCCCAAATGTAACGGGGTCTGACCCCATTCAATGCAGAGCAAGAACAGTCGCAGTTGCTGCCACTGGATTCAAGGTGAGACCAGAAAGGGGTCTGGCCCCCGTACGCTACCGGCCCAGAATGGGGACAGTCCCCGATACAATCGCCGGCGATGCGGACGCTGCTCCTCACGTCACTGGCGATGGCCGCCGCCTGGCTGGCGCCGTCGGGCGCCCAGGCTCCTGCGCCGCCCTCCGTCGTCGTCGTGAAGAACGTCGCGGCGCGGATGCGCGACGGCGTCGTCCTGCGCGCCGACGTCTACCGGCCGGCGGGCGAGGGCCGGCGCCCCGCGCTGCTGCAGCGCACCCCGTACTCGAAGAACCCCGAGGAGCCGCGCAGCTACTTCCACCGCCTGGCGGAGGCCGGCTTCGTCGTCGTCGTGCAGGACACCCGGGGCCGCTACATGTCCGACGGCGTGGCCGTGCCGCACGACGAAGGCGCCGATGGCTACGACACGGTGGAGTGGGTCGCGCAGCTGCCGTACGTCGACGGCCGCGTCGGCATGTTCGGCGGCTCCTACAGCGCCACCACCCAACTGCTCGCGGCGCCGATGCGCCCGCCGCATCTCGTCGCGCTGTTCCCGTCGGCGTCCTACGCCAGCCGCTACGACATGGTGTTCCAGGGCGGCGCGTTCTACCTCGGCGACGGCTTGAGCTGGAATCTCGGCCAGGCCAAGGACGCCCGGCGCCGCGCCCTCGAGCCGGCCGCCGACCGCGACCACGAAATCGGCCTGTCGCCCGCCGAGCGCAAGCGGCTCACCGCCGAGTGGTACTGGCAGCGTCCGCTGGCGTCGATGGAGGCGCTGCAGCTGCGCCGCTATTCGCCCGGCTACTTCGATCTGCTGGCGCACCCGAGTTACGACCGCTTCTGGGAGACCTTCGACGTCGCCGCGAAGCACGCACAGTTCCAGGTGCCGGCCTATCACCTCACCGGCTGGTACGACAGCCTACTGAACGGCACGCTTGCCAACTTCTCCGGCCTCAGGGCCCACGCCGGCACCGCCCGCGCCCGCCGCAACCAGCAGCTGATCGTCGGCCCGTGGACCCACGCCCGGCCCGGTCCCAACACTCGCGCCATCGGCGACGTCGACTTCGGCCCTGACGCCGGTTTCGACTCCGAAGCCCTGGTCGTCCGCTGGTTCCGTCACTGGATGGGCGGTGCGCCCGCGACCGCGGCGCCCGACTGGGACGGTGCCCCGGTGCGGATCTTCGTGATGGGCGACAACGCCTGGCGCGACGAGCAGGAGTGGCCGCTGGCCCGCGCTGTGCCCACGCCGTATTACCTCGCCAGCACGGGCGCCGCCAACAGCCTCGGCGGCGATGGCGCGCTCACGGCGTCCCCGCCCGCGCCTGCAGCGGCGCCCGACACGTTCAGCTACGACCCGGCCACGCCGGTGCCGACCGGAGCCTTCGGGGCCTATTCGCGGGCGCCCGGGGATCGACGTGAGGTGCAGAAGCGCCCTGACGTGCTCGTCTACACTTCGGCGCCGATGACCCAGCCGCTCGAGGTGACCGGACCGGTGCGCCTCGTGCTCTGGGCGTCGTCGTCGGCCCCGGACACCGACTTCACCGCCGCGCTGAGCGACGTGTCTCCGGATGGCACCTCCCGCGCACTCACCGATGGCATCGTCCGCGCCCGCTACCGCGCCAGCCGCACCACGCCCACGCTGATGACACCCGGACAACCTTACGAGTTCACGATCGAGGTCGGCGCCACCAGCAACGTGTTCCTGCCGGGCCATCGCCTGCGCGTCGAGGTGTCGAGCAGCAACTTCCCGCGCTACGACCGCAACCCGAACACCGGCGGGCCTTTCGCCGAAGACGCCACCACCCACGTCGCCCGGCAGACCGTGTTCCACGACGCCGTCCGCCCGTCGCGCCTCGTCCTGCCGGTGGTGCCGCGATGAACGGGTGTGGAGCGCTGCTGCTGTCGCTCGTCATGGCGGTCGGCGCGGCGGCCGCGGCGTGTTCGGGGCCGGCGCCGCCAGCGGCGCCGGCGCGGACGCTGCTCGGATACACCCCCGCCGCCTCCGCCGCCCAGGCCGATCTCGAACGTCGCTTCCGCGACGGCGTGTCGGCCGAGTCCATGTCGGCCCTGCATCGGCCGCTCACCGAGCGGCCGCATCCGGCCGGCTCCGAGGGCACGCGGCAGGTGGTCGCGTATCTGCAGAAGACGCTCGCGGGGTTCGGCCTCGAGGTGCAGACGCACGAGTACCAGGTGCTGCTCGATCGGCCGCGGCGCATCGAGGTGGCGGTGACGGCCCCGTCGCGCCGCGCGCTCAGCGTCGCCGAGCCGGCGATCGCGCAGGATCCGACCTCGTCGCACCCCGAACTCGGCGGCGGCTACATCGCCTACTCCGCATCCGGCACCGCCACCGGCCAGGCGGTGTTCGTCAACTACGGTCTGCCCGCCGACTACGCGCAGTTGCGGACGCTCGGCGTCAGCGTGAAGAACCGCATCGCGATCGCCCGCTACGGCCGCAGCCACCGGGCGGTGAAGGTGCACACCGCGCAGGAACAGGGCGCGCGGGCGCTGGTGCTCTACAGCGACCCGGCCGACGACGGCACCGCCAAGGGCCCGGCGTGGCCCGACGGCTACTGGCGCGGGCCCGACATGCTGCAGCGCGGCAACGCCAAGCTCAGCTGGTTCTGGCACGGCGATCCGCTCACGCCTGGCGTCGGCGCTACCGCGGAGGCCGTGCGGCTCGATCCCAAGACGGCGCCGACGCTGCCGCGCATCCCCGTCGTCGTCGTGAGCGCGCGCGAAGCCGCGCTCGTACTGACTGCGCTCGGCGGCCCCGAACGGCCGGCGGCGTTTCGCAGCGCGATCGACGGTGCCACGCGGATCGGGCCCGGACCCGCGGCGCTCACCGTCTCGGTGGACATGGACGCAGGGGTCCGCCCCATCTACAACGTCGTCGCGTCGCTGCGCGGCCAGGCCACGCCCGAGCGCGCCGTCCTCTTCGGCACTCATCACGACGCCTGGACCTTCGGCGGGGTCGATCCGGGCACCGGAGCCACCGCGATGCTGGAGCTGGCGCGTGGCCTCGGCCAGCTCGCCCGCAGCGGCTGGCGCCCGCAGCGCACCATCTCGCTGGCGTTCTGGGACGCCGAGGAGTTCGGCCTGGTCGGCTCCACCGAGTACGCCGAGGCGCTCAAGACGCAGCTCCAGGAACAGCTCCTCATGTACGTCAACATCGACATGTACATGAAGGGCCGCTTCGACCCGGGCGGCGTGCCGTCGCTGCGCGCCTTCGTGGCCGACGTCGTCACGGACGTGCCGGCGGGCAACAGCAGCGTCTACGAGCAATGGCGGCAGGCCGAGTGGACGCGGACGCCGACGTCGCGTCGCGCCGGATCGGTCGCCGACTTCGAGCCCGACCTGAAGGCCCTCGGCAGCGGCGCCGACTTCGTGCCCTTTCAGGATCATCTTGGCGTGCCGACGATGGCCATCGAGTTCATCGGCGACAACGGCTACGGTTACGGCACCTATCACAGCAACTACGACTCGCGCGCCTACGTCGAGCGCATCGCCGATCCCGGCTTCGCGCAAGGCGTCACCATGACCCAGGTGCTCGGCTCGCTCGCCTTGCGGATGAGCGAGGCACAGGTGCTGCCGTTCCGTTTCTCGCACTACGCGGCCCGGCTCGACGAGGCGATCACCGCGGCCGACGGCTGGGCCAGAGAGGCGGCGATGCCGCTCGACGTGTCGGCGCTGCGGACCAAGGCCGCCTCGGTGCGCGCCGCCGCGGATGCGCTCGAGTCGGCCATCGACGAGCGGCTGCGCACCGGGGCCGTGCCGGCGGACGCCGCGGCGCTGAACGACACGATCGGCCGCATGGAGCAGTTGCTCGCCGACGACGACGGCGCCGCCGAGTCGAAGTGGTACCGGCACGTCTTCTACGGCTGGAACATCTACTCGCTCTACGACGGGCAGCCGTTCCCGGGCCTGGCCGAGGCGCTGCGCCTGAAAAACCCCGACCGCGTCGAGCGCGAGGTCCTGCGGATCGATCGGGCGTTGTTTCGAATGCAGCGTGGGCTCGCCGAGGCACACGCAGCGCTCTCGACGGCCACCGCGGTTCCCGCGCGTTGATAGAATCGAGCTGTGCCGCAGATCTGTTCACCGGTCGTCCTGAAGCCTGGAATCACGCTCGAATCGCTGCCCGGCCCGCGCCCGTCCGATGCCGTTGGATCCGGCGTCGCCGAACTCATTAGCGGCCGCGCGCTCATCTTCTGGGATCCGCGGGCGCCGGGCGAGAAGAAGCTCGACGCCATCGACACCGATCAGATCACTCCGGCCGCCGACTGTGTGTCCGAATCGCTCGACACCCTCGACGAGCGCTGGAAGGCGGGTTCGTTCCGCTATCTCATGCCCGACTTCCGGGCCCGCGTGCATCGCGGCGAGACGTTCGTCGTCGCTGGCGAGCGCTTCGCGATCGGCAGCTCGCGCGAGATGAGCCCGGCCGGGCTCAAGGCCATCGCCGAGGAGGCCGGCCTGCAGATGGTGGTCATCTGCGGCGCCAACATGGGCGACATCTTCCGCCGCAACAGCTTCAATCTTGGTCTGCACGTGGTGCAGAGCCCCGAGGCCGTGGCCGACGCGCGCGACGGCGACGAGTTCACGTTCGATCCGGCCAGCCGCCAGATCGTCAACCTCACCCAGGACAAGAGCTATACGCCGGTTCCGCTCAGCGCGAAGGAAGACGAGATCCGGCAGAGCGGCGGCATCTTCGCCGTCGGCCGGCGCGAGTTTCGCGATGCGTGTGCGCGGCCGCCGCGGGTGCACTGGCCCGACGCCGAGACGGCTCGCACGCTCAGCACCACCCAGCAGATCGTGTGGGCGCATCGCGTCGACAAGGACGCGACGGTCGAGCCGGGAGCGACGCTGCGCGTGTATGCCGATTTGCTGCCGGCCTCGGACGGCACCGCGCCGTTCGCCATCCACACCTTCAACCAGATCACCGGTGGCAACACCATCGTCCCGCGCCAGGCCGCGGTGGCCAACGACCACTTCGTGTTCACCGGCAAGGACGACGACGACAAGCAGACGGCCATCGGCCGTCAGTTCGCGGCGTTCCACGGCATGCAGAAGCCGGTACTACGCCGACCCCGGCGACGGCATCTTCCACTTCTACTTTCCCGAGCAGGGGCTGATCCTGCCGGGGCAGTTCATCCCCGGCGCCGATTCCCACAGCCGCGCCTACGGCGCCTACGGCGCGGTGGGGATGGGCGTCGGTTCGACCACGCTCGGCTTCGGCTGGTCGACCGGCTACATCTACGCCACGATGGCGAAGCAGCGGCGGGTGCGCTTCACCGGCCGGCTGCGCGCGTGGGTCACCGGCAAGGACATCGTGCTGGAGCTGCTGCGCCGCTGGGGCGCGGCCCAGTCGCAGGGGATGTCGGTGGAGCTGGTCGACGCCAACCGGCAGCTACCGATGACCTTCCGCAACACCATCGCCAACATGATGGCCGAGGCCGAGGCGCTGAACGGCATCTTCGCGCCCGACGAGACGACCGCCGCGTGGTATCACGCCAAGGGCATGACCGATCTGCCGTATCCGCCGATCGCCTGCGGTGAGGACGCGATCTTCGATCGCGACGAGGAGCTGCCGCTCGGCGACATCACGCAGATGATCGCCAAGCCGTTCTCGCCCGGCAACGCCTTCGCGGCAGAGGAGGTGGCGCGCGAGCGGATCACCTTCGACAAGGCGATGATCGGCTCCTGCACCAACGGCAGCTACGACGACCTGCTGTCAGCGGCGCTGGTGATCCGCGCCGCCCGGGCCCGCGGGCTGACCACCGCGGCGACCGAGTTCGTGGTGTTCCCCGGCTCGATCGGCGTGAAGCAGGCGATCGAACGGCCCGACCCGCGGCTCGACGGCGAGTCGATTGCCGAGGTGTTCCGCGGCGCCGGCGCGGTGATCCGCCAATCGTGGTGCGGGCCGTGCTTCGGGCAGGGGCAGGACGCGCTCGCCCGCGGCCAGCGCGCCATCACCACCTTCAATCGCAACTGGACCAACCGCATGGGCCTGGGCGGCGAGGGCTATCTGGCCAGCCCCTCGGTGGTCGCCGCCTCGGCGCTGGCCGGCTACATGGCGCCGCCGGGCGAGCTCGGTCTCGTCTGGGACGCCGAGCGATTCGGCGTCTAGCAGCCCGGGGTGAAATGGTGGCGCAGCACCGAGGGCGGCGATGCGCGCGGATCGCGAGGCGCGACGACCGAGAATATCGGGCAATATGCGAGGGAGAAGCAACGATGCGAGGCGCGATGCAGCGCCGGCCGAATGCCGGCACCGCGTTCACCCCGGGCTGCTAGATCGCCGGTCGAAGGTAGACTCACCACCACACGCATGGCGACACGACTCGGGGTGGGGTTCATCGGCAGCGGCTTCATCACGCGTTTTCACATCCGTGCCTGGCAGGCGGTGCGCGACGGCGATGTCCGCGGGGTGTGGAGTCCGAATCCCGCGCATGCCCAAGCGGCCGCCGCGCTGGCCCGCGACCTCGGCGTCGGCGCGGCCACCGCGTTCCCGTCGATCGAGGCGATGGTCGAGGACCCGGCGATCGACTGCATCTGGATCTGCGGCCCCAACCACACCCGGGTCGAGAACATGGAGCGCATCGTCGCGACGCTCGACCGCGGCGCCCGCCTCGTCGCCGTGGCCTGTGAGAAGCCGCTCGGCCGCAACGCCGCCGAGGCAGCGCGGATGGTCGAGCTGGTCGAGCGCAGCGGGCTGCTGCACGGCTACCTCGAGAATCAGGTCTTCGCCCCGGGCGTCGAGCGCGGCAAGGCGGTCGCGTGGACGCGCGGCGCGGCCGTCGCCGGCCGCCCGTACCTGGCCCGGGCCGCCGAAGAACACGGCGGGCCGCACATGCCGTGGTTCTGGCGCGGCGACCTGCAGGGCGGCGGCGTCCTGAACGACATGATGTGTCACAGCCTCGAAGTGGGACGACATCTCCTCACCCGGCCCGGCGCGCCGCGACAGAGCATTCGCCCGGTCGAAGTGTCGGCGCAGATCGCCACGCTCAAGTGGAACCGGCCCGAGTACGCCGCGCTGCTGTCCGAGTCGATGTCGGGTGAGGTCGACTTCGCCCGCCGTCCGGTCGAGGACTTCGCCCGGGCGTCGGTGAAGTACGTCGACGACGACGGGCTGCCGCTGGTGGTCGAAGCCACCACGTCGTGGAGCTTCGTCGGCGCCGGGCTGCGTCTGGCGATCGAGCTCATGGGGCCGGAGTACTCGATGTCGAGCAACTCGCTCGACACCGGCACCGCCGTGTTCCTGTCGCGCCGCCTTCAGGGCCTGGCCGGCGAGGATCTGCTGGAGAAGCAGAACGCCGAGCAGGGCCTGATGCCGCTGGTCGGCAACGAATGCGCGGAGTACGGCTACGAAGCCGAGAATCGCGCCTTCGTCTCGGCGTTCGCGCGCGGCGCACAACCCGAACTCGGTTTCCATGCCGGACGCGAGGTGACCGAGCTGCTGATGACGTGCTACATGAGCGCGGAACAGGGCCGGGTGGTGCGGTGGAAGCCGGAGGGATTGCTCGAATTCGTGCCGGCGGTGGCCAGGCCCGATGGAGGATCGCGATGAGCTGCGATGTGCCAGGAACTGCACGCGTGGGCGTGGCCATGGCCATGGCCGTGGGGCTGTGTCTGCTGGCTGGATGCGCTGCGCCGATGACCGGCCGACAAGCCAACAGGCTCACCGCCGCGGAGAGGGCCGCCGGCTGGCGGCAGATCTTCGACGGCACCACGTTGACCGGATGGCGCGGGTATCGGACGCCCGCGCCTCCGGCCGGGTGGACCGTGGCCGACGGCGTGCTGTCGCGCACGGGTCCGGGCGGCGACCTGATGACCAGCGACGAGTTCGGCGATTTCGAGCTGCAGCTCGAATGGAAGGTCGGCCCGGCCGGCAACAGCGGTGTCATCTACCGCGTCGCGACCGGCCCCGAGCAGCCCTGGCATACCGGACCCGAGATGCAGGTGCTCGACAACGCGAAGCACGCCGACGGCAAGAACCCGATCACCTCGGCTGGTTCGAACTACGCCGTGCATGCGCCAGTCAAGGACGTCACCCGGCCGGTGGGCGAATGGAACGCGGCGCGCCTGGTGGTCCGCGGCGCCCACGTCGAGCACTGGCTGAACGGCGTGAAGCTGCTCGAGTACGAGCTGTGGAGTCCCGACTGGGACGCCCGCGTCACGGCCAGCAAGTTCGCGACGCTGCCCGGCTACGGGCGGGCCAAGCGCGGTCACCTCGTGCTGCAGGACCACGGCGACGTGGTGTCGTTCCGCAACCTGCGCATTCGGACGTTCTAGCCCGCCGCCGGCGCGGCTCATGGCCGGGCGCTGCGAACGACGTCAGCCGCGGACGACGCCGATTGCCGCGCGGACCCGTGGTGCCGCCGTGCTGGCCCGGACGATGAGCGCGTGCGGCAGCGTCACCGACACGGCGTCCTTGACGTTGCCGCGCAGGATGTTCAGCAGCAGCCGCACCGTCGCTTCCCCCAGCTCGCGCATCGGCTGGCGGATGGTCGTCAGCGGCGGGTCGACGTACTGCGCGAAGCGGATGTCGTCGAAGCCGACCACCGACACGTCGTCGGGCACCTGGACGCCGCGCTGGCGGGCGGCGTGCAGCACGCCGATCGCCATTTCGTCGTTGAAGCAGAAGATGCCGGTCGGCGGCTTGGCGCCGGCCAGCAGCTGATCGCCGGCGGCGATACCCGATTCGATCGAGAAGTCGCCGCCGGCGACGGTCACGGTGACCCGGGTGCGATCGCGGTTGGCGCGCGCCATCGCGCCCTTGAGCCGGTCGCGGCTGAGCGGGCTGGCCATCGGCCCGGTGACGACGCCGATGCGGCGGTGACCGAGCTGGCACAGGTGATCGACGGCCTCGAACGCCGCCTTGGCGTTGTCGATGTGCACGCTGGGCACGCCGAGGCTCGGGCTGAACTCGCAGCCGTTGACGACCGGTGCCTGGCCGCGCGGCCGTGACCGCACCAGCACGGAGGCAGCCTTGGGCAGCCGGTGGCCAAGGAAGATGAGACCGTCGGCCTCGCGCCGCTGCAGCATCAGCGCGTACTGGTGCTCGCGTTCGTCGTCGTGCTGGGTGTCGCCGAGCAGCACCGAGTAGCCGCCGCGCAGCGCCGCGCTCTCGATGCCTTGCAGGATGAGCGAGAAGAACGGGTTGGCGATGTCGGGGACGGTGACCAGGATCTTGCCGGAGCGCAGCGTCCGCAGGCTCTTGGCGGCGGCGTTCGGCGTGTAGCCGAGCGTCTCGATCGCCGCCATCACCGAGGCCCGCGTCTCGGCGTTGACGACGTCGGGACGGCCGAGCACGCGCGACACCGTCGCGGTGGAGACCCCGGCCTCTCGGGCGACATCGCGGATGGTGGCCATCGGCGGATGCTAGCAGCGGCCAGCGGCTGGCGGCTGGCTGTTTTCCTGTGACGTCCCGTCGCCCGGCTGGGGCCGGCCGCCGCTCCATCCATCTCGGCGCTTGCGCCGGCCGATTCGGCTGTGGTATACCATCCACCGCTGTAAACGATTACACAGGTTTCTGTTACCGATTTCATCCGGTCGACTCGGCCATCCAGCAGCGGTGCCGGTCGATGCACGTCGGTCTGGACGGGCGCCTTCGGGCGCGGGAGCGCAGCGTGGCCAACGGCGGGGAACAGCCGGTATGAAGCTGGGCGTCTTCACTCCCGTGTTCGGCGGGCTGGCGCTCGTCGAGATGCTCGACGCGGTGCGCGCACTCGACCACGTGACCGCGATCGAGATCGGTACCGGCGGCTGGCCCGGCCGGGCGCACATCGATCCCGATCGGCTGTTGGCCTGCCCGAACGACGCCGGCAGCTACCGGCGGCAGATTGCCGACGCCGGCCTGACCATCAGCGCCCTGTCGTGCCACGGCAACCCCCTGCATCCCGACTCCGCACGCGCCGCCGCCGACGACCAGACGTTCCGCACCACGGTCCGCCTGGCCGAAGCGCTCGAGGTGCCGGTTGTCGTCACCTTCTCGGGGTGCCCGGGTGATGGCCCGAACGCGACCCACCCGAACTGGGTCACCACCCCGTGGCCGCCCGAGTACCTCGAGGTGCTCGAGTGGCAGTGGCAGGAGCGCGCCGTGCCGTACTGGGCCGGCGCGGCCGCGTTCGCCGGCGATCACGGGGTGAAGGTGGCGATCGAGCCGCACCCCGGCTTTCTCGTCTACAACGTCGAGACGGCGCTGCGGCTGCGCGCGGCGGCCGGTCCGGCCCTCGGCGTCAACTTCGACCCGAGCCACTTCTTCTGGCAGGGCATGGACCCGGCGGTCACCATCCGCGCGCTCGGCGATGCCATCTTCCACGTGCACGCCAAGGACGTCGCCCTCGACGCCGCCAACGTCGCCCTGAACGGCGTCCTCGACACCAAGAGCTACCGCCGAATGGCCGAGCGCTCGTGGCTGTTCCGGACCGTGGGCTGGGGCCATGACGAGCACACCTGGAAGCAGATCGTCAGCGCGCTGCGCGTCGCCGGCTACGACTACGTGCTGAGCATCGAACACGAAGACGGGCTGGCGTCGGTGGCGCAGGGGCTGCAGTCGGCGGTCGATCTGCTGCACCGCGTGCTGCTCACCGAACCGCCGGTCGACGCCTGGTGGACCTAGCAGGGAGCGCCAATCGCATGACGACGATCACGCGCGTGAAGCTCTCGACCCTGATGTTCCTGCAGTACTTCGTGTGGGGCGCGTGGTACGTGACCATGGGCACCTGGCTGGCCGAGACGCTGAAGTTCAGCGGCGGCCAGATCGGCCTGGCCTACGGCACCACGGCGCTGGCGGCGATGATCTCGCCGTTCTTCGTCGGCATGGTCGCCGACCGGTTTTTCGCCACCGAGCGGCTGCTCGCCGGGCTGCACCTGGTGGGCGCGGTGGCGCTGTTCGTCGCCTCCACCCAGACCTCGTTCGGCGCGCTCTACGGCGTGCTGCTGGTCTACACGCTGTGCTTCATGCCGACCCTGGCGCTGTCCAACTCGCTGTCGTTCCACCACATGACCGATCCCGGCCGCGAGTTCCCCGGCGTGCGCGTGCTCGGCACGATCGGCTGGATCATCGCCGGCCTCACCATCGGGTTCCTGGGGCTCGAGGCCACGGCGGTGCCGATGCGGATGGCGGCCGCGGCCTCGGTGCTCCTCGGGCTGTTCTCGCTGGCGCTGCCGCACACCCCGCCCAAGCGCCTCGGCCACCGGCCGACCTGGCGCGACGTGCTCGGTCTCGACGCGCTGAAGCTGCTCCAGGACCGGTCGTTCGCCGTCTTCGTCCTCGGCTCGTTCCTGGTCTGCATCCCGCTGCAGTTCTACTACGCTTTCACCAACCCCTTCCTGAACGAGATCGGCGTGGTCAACGCCGCCGGCAAGATGACGCTCGGCCAGATGTCGGAGATCGGCTTCATGCTGGTGATGCCGTGGTTCTTCCGCCGGCTCGGCGTGAAGTACATGCTGCTGGTCGGGATGGCGGCGTGGACCGCGCGCTACGTGCTGTTCGCCCTGGGCGACAACGGCGCGCTGGTGTGGATGCTCTACGGCGGCATCCTGCTGCACGGCATCTGCTACGACTTCTTCTTCGTCACCGGCCAGATCTACGTCGACACCAAGGCCCCCGACGACCTGCGGGCGGCGGCCCAGGGCTTCATCGCCTTCGTCACGCTCGGCGTCGGCATGTTCATCGGGTCGTGGCTGTCGGGGCTGGTCGTCGACGCCTATGCCGTGGCCGGTGCCGGCCCGGCTCAACATGCGTGGCGCAGCATCTGGCTGGTGCCGGCGGCGGGTGCCGCCGGCGTGCTGGTGCTATTCGGACTGTTCTTCCGTACGGGTGGCGCCGATGCCGGACGGGCTCGTGAACGAGTGAACGGGTGAGGGCATCACTGGCCCAGGTTGCACTATCGTTGTCGCGTGCGGGGGGGGGCGATGCAGGTACAGCAGGAAGTCTTCGATGCCATCGTCGTGGGCTCCGGCATCTCCGGCGGGTGGGCCGCCAAGGAGCTCACTGAGCGCGGGCTGCGGGTGCTGCTGCTCGAGCGCGGCAAGAACGTCGAGCACGTCAAGGACTACACCGCGGCCCGCAAGGCGCCGTGGGAGTACCCCCATCGCGGCGGGCGTACGCGCGAGCTGGTCGAGGCCTATCCGGTCCTGAAGCGCGACTACCCGCTCAACGAGAAGATGCCCGACTGGTGGGCGAACGAGCGCGAGTCGCCGTACACCGAGGTCAAGCGCTTCGACTGGTACCGCGGCTATCAGCTGGGCGGCCGCTCGCTCACCTGGGGGCGCCAGAGCTACCGGCACGGCGACCTCGACTTCGACGCCAATGCCAGGGAGGGGATCGCCGTCGACTGGCCGATCCGCTACGCCGACATCGCGCCGTGGTACGACCACGCCGAGCGTCACGCCGGGATCAGCGGGTCGGTCGAAGGTCTCGCGCAGCTGCCCGACGGCCAGTTCCAGCCCGCGATCCCACTGAACGTCGCCGAGACGGCGATCGCCGGGCGGCTGTCGCGACACTTCGGCGGCGTGCGGCGCATGATCCCGGGCCGCGTCGCCAACCTGACCCAGCCGCTCGGCAAGCGCGGGCGCTGTCAGTTCCGCAATGCCTGCCGGCACGGCTGTCCGTACGGCGCGTACTTCAGCACTCAGTCGTCGACGCTGCCGGCGGCCGTCGCAACCGGACGCCTGACGCTCAAGGTCCACGCCATCGCCACCGACGTGGTCTACGACAAGGACCGCAAGCGGGCCACCGGGGTACGCGTGCTCGACGCCCACACCAAGGAGACGACCGTCTACTCCGCGAAGGTCGTCTTCCTGTGCGCGTCCACGCTCAACTCGACCTGGCTCCTGATGCAATCGGCGAAGGACGTCTGGCCCGACGGTCTGGGCAGCAGTTCGGGCGAGCTCGGCCACAACCTGATGGACCATCACTTCCGCTGCGGGGCCAGCGGCGTCGTCCACGAGTTCGAGGACCGCACGACCTACGGCGCCCGGCCGACCGGCTTCTACATCCCGCGGTTTCGCAACCTGCCTGGCGAGAAGCGGCCGTACCTGCGTGGCTTCGGCTACCAGGGCAGCGCCAACCGCCAGGGCTGGGAACGCGCCGTGGCCGAACTCGGCATCGGCGGCGCGTTCAAGGACGAGATGGCGACGCCCGGCCCGTGGCGCATCGGCGGCACCGCGTTTGGTGAGATGCTGCCCAGCCACGCCAACCGGATCACGCTCGACCCGGTGAAGAAGGACGCCTGGGGCCTGCCGGTGCTGGCCATCGACTGCGCCACCGGCGAGAACGAACGGCTGATGCGCCGCGACATGATGAACGACATGGCCGAGATGCTCGAGGCCGCCGGGGTCAGCGATGTCCGCATCAACGACAACGGTTACTTCCCGGGCATGGGGATCCACGAGATGGGCACCGCGCGCATGGGCCGCGACCCCAAGAGCTCGGTGCTGAACGGCCACAACCAGGTGTGGGACGCGCCGAATGTGTTCGTCACCGACGGGTCGTGCATGACCTCGGCGGCGTGCGTGAATCCGTCGCTCACGTATATGGCCCTCACCGCCCGAGCCTCGGCCTTCGCGGTCGAAGAGCTGAAGCGCGGCAGTTTGTAGTGGAGACGCCCATGGCCGACGAGGTATTCGTTCAGCCGACCGAGGCCGGCATCACGCGTCGCGCCGCCGTGCAGCGCGTCGTCGCGCTGACGGGCGGCCTGGCGCTCGTCGGCGCGGACCGCGTGTTCGCGTTCGCACCCGACACCGCCACGCTCGCCCAGGCGATGACGCAGGGCGCCGGCGCCTTCAGCGCCGCCGAGATCGCGCTGCTCGACGAGATCGCCGAGACGATCCTGCCCGAGACGTCCACGCCTGGCGCCAAGGCGGCCAGGACCGGCGCGTTCATGGCGCTGATGGTCACTGACGCCTATACCGACCGCGATCAGGCCGTGTTCCGCGACGGCATGCGCGCGCTCGACGAGGCGTGTCGGACGGCGACCGGCGGCGGGTTCCTACAGGCGACGCCGGCCCAGCGCCTGGCGCTGCTCGAAGTGCTCGATCGCGAGCAGCGAACGACCGCCGAGGAACGCGTCTCCTTCCGCACCCGTTACCCGGCGCCGTCTCCACCCGCCGACGAAACGGCCCCGCACTACTTCCGCATGATGAAGGAGCTGGCGCTGCTCGGCTACTTCACCTCCGAGATTGGCTACACCAAGGCGATGCGCTACATCGAGTCCCCGGGCCGCTTCGATGGCGACGTGCCACACGCACCCGGCGATCGCTCGTGGGCGCCCCACGCCTGACCGTCCAGAGAGGCAGGTATCCGTGATCACTCGACGCCAGTTCTCCAGTGCCGCGCTCGCCGGCGTGGCGTGGCCCGCGCTCACCGGCCGGTGGGCCCAGGCCGCTCCCGTCAACGGCGTCCGGCTCGGCGTGCAGACCTACAGCTTCCGCGAGGTCGCCCGGGGCGGCACCGCCGAGGCGCTCGACGTCATCCTCGCCGCGATGAAGACCTGCGGCCTCGACGAGTGCGAGCTGTGGTCGCCGCAGATCGAGGCGTCGCCGGCGGCGCCGCGCGACGCCGCGCCGGCGGCGCAGGCCACGGCGCGCGAGGCGTTGCGGAAGTGGCGGCTGGCCAACGGCCGCGACTACTACGAGGGCGTGAAGCGCCGGTTCGCCGCCGCCGGAATGACCGTCTACGCCTACAACCTGAGCTTCAACGACTCGTACACCGACGACGAGATCAACCGCGGCTTCGACGCCGCCAAGGCGCTCGGGGCCGAAGTGATCACCGCGTCGACGACGCTGCGGGTGGCGAAGCGGCTGGTGCCGTTCGCCGAGAAGCACGGCGTGCCGGTGGCGATGCACAACCATTCGAACCTCACCGACCCGAACGAGTTCGCGACGCCGCAAAGCTTCACGACGGCGCTGGCGATGTCGCCGCTGTTCCGGATCAACCTCGACATCGGCCACTTCACCGCCGCCAACTTCGACGCCCTGGCGTTCCTGGAACAGCACCACGACAAGATCAGTAACCTGCATCTGAAGGACCGCAAGAAGGCCCAGGGCGACAACGTGGTGTGGGGACAGGGCGACACCCCGATCCGCCAGACGCTGGCGTGGCTGCGGCAGCGCAAGTCGCCGGTGCGCGCTTACGTCGAGTACCAGTACCCCGGTACCCGCGGCGCGGTGGCCGAGGTGAAGGCGTGCGCCGACTTCGCCCGTCAGGCGCTGACGGCGTGAGCGGCCGGCTCGGCATGGGCCTGGTCGGCCCCGGGTTCGTCGGCAGCCATCACATCGACGCGGTGCGCCGGCTCGGCGTCGTCGACGTCGTGGCGGTGGCGGCGAGCAGCGAGGCCTCGGCCGCGGCGAAGGCGAAGGCGCTCGGCGTGCCGAAGGCCTACGGCAGCTTCGCGGCGCTGGCCGCCGACCCCGACGTGCACGTCGTCCACGTGACGACGCCCAACGCGCTGCACGGCGCGGTGATCGACGCCGCGCTCGCCCACGGCAAGCACGTGGTGTGTGACAAGCCGCTGGCCACGACCGCCGCCGAGGCGCGCCGGCTCCGCGACGCCGCCACGGCCGCCGGCGTCGTGCACGCGGTGACCTTCAACTACCGCGGCAACCCGATGGTGCAGCAGGCGCGGGCGATGGTGGCGGCCGACGAGGTCGGCCCGGTGCACCTCGTCCACGGCGTCTACCTGCAGGACTGGCTGCTCGAGGACACCGACTACTCGTGGCGGCTCGATCCGGCGCAGGGCGAGAGCTCGGCGATGGCCGACATCGGATCGCATTGGTGCGACCTGGCGCAGCACGTCACCGGCCAGCGCATCGAGGCGGTGTTGGCGACGCTGTCCACGGTGGTGGCGTCGCGGGTGAAGCCCGGACAGGCGGGGCAGGCCTTCGCCGCCGCCGCCGGGTCTGGGACCCGCGTGGCCATTGCCAGCGAGGACCTGGGCACGGTGTTGCTGCGCTTCTCGGGCGGCGCCACCGGGGTGGTGACCGTGGGGCAGGTGTGCGCCGGCCACAAGAACGACTTGCGGCTCGAGGTTTGCGGAGGTCGGGGCTCGATCCGCTGGGCGCAGGAAGCACAGAACGAGCTGTGGGTCGGATCGCGTCATCAGGCCAACACGGTGCTGGCCAAGGATCCGTCGCTGGCATGGCCCGACAGCAAGCGCTACATGCGCCTTCCCGGCGGGCACCAGGAGGGCTGGGCCGACGCGTTCGCCAACGTGATGCGCGACATCTACGCGGTGATCGCCGACCCGGCCAGCCCGGCGGCGCGTCGCCCGGCGATGGCGACCTTCGACGACGGCTACGCGTCGGCGCGTCTGGTCGAGGCCGTGCTCGCCAGTCACCGCGCCGGCGGGGTGTGGACCGCCGTCGCCGACGTCTGACCGAGTGGACCAAGCTTCGGGCTGGATCGTCGATACTGTCGCACCGGCGTCGCGTTCCGCGCCGCCCGTCAGGAGGCGCCGATGACCGTTCCCGGGATTCTGCACGCGTGGCGACCGCACCTCGTCCACGCCACCATGTTGCTGCTCATCGGCAGCGTGGGCTTCGCCGTGGGGCAGCAGCGCACGCCCAGCGCGGGGCCACCGCCGCCGCGGCGCGTCATCCAGCCGGCCGGCTACAAGCCGACCCCGTCGCCGCTGGTGCCGGCGATTCTCGCCGGTGACACCTTGTACCTGTCGGGCAGCACTGGCGGCGATCCGGTGTCGGGGTCGCTGGTGCCCGGTGGCCTGGAGCCAGAGATGAGACAGATCATGTCGAACGTCCAGACGGTGCTGGCGGCGGCCGACATGTCTTTGCGCGACGTCGTGGCGGTGACGGTCTATCTGGCCGACATGGCCGACTTCGCGCGCTACAACGAGATCTATCGCGGCTACTTTCCCGATGGCGCATTCCCGACGCGGTCGACGGTCGCGGTCAAGGAACTGGCCCGCGGCGCGCGCCTCGAAGTGACCATGATCGCCGTTCGCAGCAAGTAGCCCTTCGCAGAGGAACCGCCATGACCCGCATCGTCGTCCTCGCCGTCACCGCGTGCCTCGCAACCGCCGCGTCGACCTCGGCCCAGTCCACCAATCCGCTGTGGCAGGAAGCCAAGGTGAAGAACTACCTGCCGCACATGACCTGGCCCGAGGTCCGCGACCTGCTGACCCGCACCGACATGGTCATCATGCCGGTGGCGTCGCTCGAGGAGCACGGGCACCAGGGCCCGATCGGCACCGACTTCCTGAACGGCCTCGAACGGGCCAAGCTGGTGGCCCAGAAGACCGACGTGCTGGTGGCGCCGATCCTCTTTCCCGGCAACTCGCCGTATCACATGGCGTTTCCCGGGACGATCACCTTGCCGGCCGAGACGATTCAACTGGTCTACTTCCAGGCGGCGCAGAGTCTCATCCGCCACGGCTTCAAGCGCTTCCTGATCCTCAACAGCCACGGCGGCAACCAGGCGATCTCGCGCTACATCGTCGACCGCATCAACCAGGAGACCGCCGGCATCGCCGTGGAGCTGGGCGAAGCGGCCGAGCCGTTCACGAAGCGCTCGACGCGGCAGGAGCCGCGCGAGTTCGACCGGCATGGCGGCGTCAACGAGACCTCGGCGTCGTTGTATCTCACGCCGAACCTGGTCGACATGCGCGTCGCCCGCACCGCGCCGCTGACCCTGCTGCCGCATCTCGAGAAGATGCTGCCGGAGGTCGTGGCCGGCGATCCGACGGCCACGCGCGTGTTCCTGGCCGAGTCGCTCAAGGCGGAGGAGACCGGGAAGGGCACGTCGACCAGGGCGATGACCGAGACCGGGGTGTGGAGCGCGCGCGATGTGACAGCGGCCACGGCCGAACGGGGCCGCGAAGACGCCGAGGCGTTCGTGGCCGCGGCCACCGCCTTCATCGAGCGCTGGAAGCAGCTGCGTCCGCTCGGCACGAAGTAGAATCGCGGCCCATGACCACCCGCGTCTGCCTGGTGGCCCTCAGAGTGAGCGCGTAGGGGTGGCGATATGTTTCGCCGGCCGGTCATGCGATTCCTCGCCGCGGTGATGGCGCTGGCCGTGCCCGCGTCGGCGTCTCTCGCTGGCGGCGGTCAAGGGCCCGACGCTCAGGCCGTGGCGAACGCCGAGGCGGCCATCGCCGCCGAGTTCGCCAAGAGCGGTGCGCCCGGCGCTGCGGTGGCGGTGGTGGTCGGCGACGAGGTGGTGTGGGCCAAGGGCTACGGCGTCGCGAACAGCGAGACCGGATCTCCCGTGACTCCCGACACGCTGTTCCAGATCGGCTCTGTCACCAAGACCTTCACGGCGGCCGCCGTGCTGGCGGCGAGCCGCGCAGGCGTGATAGCGCTCGATCGTCCCGTCAGCACCTACGTGAACGGGCTGACCCCGTGCGTCGGTGCGCCGATGCTCACACAGCTGCTGTCGCACACCGGCGGCATCATCGACGAGCCCGACGAGTTCGGCCCGCAGGGCGAGGAGGGTCTCGGCGCGTATCAGCGCACCTGGACCAGCGAGTACCTGCCTGCTGCCGCCCGGCCGTGCGTTCTCGTATTCGAACTCTGGCTACGCGCTGGCCGGGCTGGCGCTGCAGGAAGCAGAGAAGAAGCCGTTCGCCGACGTGATGCGGGCGCGCGTGCTCGATCCGCTCGGCATGACCCGCACGACGTTCCGGCCGACCGAGGCGATGACGTGGCCACTGGCCGTGGGGCATCGCCGCGACAAGGACGGGAAGTTCACGGTCGTGCGACCACTGGCCAACGACGCGCGACTATGGCCGGCCGGCACGCTGTACTCGAGCGCGAACGAGATGGCGCGCCTGCTGGTCGCGCTGATGAACGACGGGAAGGTCGACGACAAGCAGGCACTGCCCGCAGGTGTCGGGCGTCAAATGCGGGCCGCTGCGGCCGCCATCCCGACAACCAGCCAGGAGTACGGCCTCGGGTTCTTCATCAGCCGAGGTCGAGTGGAGTTCGGCCACGGCGGGACGATGACCGGCTATGTGGCGCAGTTGTCAATCGACGACCAGGCTGCGTTCCAATCGGGTCGGCCGCAGCCGCAGTTCGGCGTCGTCGTGCTCACCAACGGAGACGGCGTCAACCCGGCAGGTCTGACTGCCGCCGGCATGGCCGTTGCCGAGGCGGAGTGGAGCCGACGCGGGGGTACGAAGACCGTCACCGTCAGTGACGGCGGGCCGATGCCAGAGCGTCAGCTCACGGCGGCCGAGGCGGCCAGGTTCGTCGGCACGTTCCGGAACCCCCGCCGATTCACCGTCGAGGTCGTGCAGCAAGAGGGCGCGCTGGTACTCAAGCGATTTGGTCGAGATTTCCCGATGCGCGCGCTCGAGACGCCCGGCCACTTCGTCGTCGATCTCCCCCGCGGCGGTTCCGAGGTCATCGTCTTCGGCGTGCCCGCCTCCGGGCCCGCCGACTACCTGCAGATGAACGTGTGGGCGCTGGCCCGCGTCACGGCGTGACCCCCGTGCGCGCCACTGGACGCCTCCTGACGCTCGTCGTCTGCTCACTCGCGGCGGGCGTGACCAGCGCCAGCGGCCAGCCGTCGTCGACGATCGAACCTGCCTTGCGCCAGCTGGCAGGCAGCGGCGAACGACATGTCGTCGAGGCGATCGGCCTGACGAGCGGTGGCCGCCGCGTCCTCGCGCTCGAGCCGTCGCTGCCGCCGGTGGCGACGGAGCGTCGTGTGGTCCTCGTCGGCGGACTCGATGGGATCGCGGCGAGCAAAGAGGCCGTGCTCGCACTGCTCTCGGCGCAGATCTCGCCAGGGGCGGCGTCCGGCAATCGCCGGCGGTGGCAGGTGGCGGCCGTGCCTTGCGTCCTGCCGGAACAGTGTGATGCCGCCCCGAGCGGCACACCGGCCGCTGCATCGCCGATCGCCTTCCCGCCCGAGAAGGGCTACTTCGACGCGCCGGAGCATCGCGAAGCACGCTACCTGTGGCGCTGGGTGTCGATGCTCGGCCCCGATCTCGTGATCGAGGTGCGCGCCGGCGGCACGCTCGAGTGGCGTGCGAACGCAGTCGCCGCCGGCCGCGTCGCCGCCAGCACACCGGCGACCTCGGACTCGCTGGCCGGCGCACTGGGGACCGGGGCACCGTCGGGATTGGCGCCGGTGGCAGCGTTGCAGGTGAGCGGCCCGACCCGCGAGGTCGTTGCCGCCGTGCGCGCGCTGCTCGAGCGGCGTCCGGCTCCCGCGCCCTCGCCGATGCGCCGGGCCATCACCGACCGCCAGGCGCGGTCGCCGCTCGAGATCGCCACGATGCTGGCCGGGACGTATCCGGCGTCGCCGATCATGAGCTACATCCCGGCGCTGTCGTGGAGCGGCGCGCTGCGGGTGTCAGCGCTCACCCGCGATCCCGCGTATCGAGATCGCGCGGTGGAGCAGATGCAGCCTTTCCTGTCGGGCGCCAAGCCGCCAATCGCCGAGCCGTACCTGCTGACCAGCCTGGCTGGCCACCAGGCAATGTTCGACCTGGCCGTCGCCGAGCGTGATGCCGAAGCGGACGGCGTGGCGCGAAAGGCCGCCGACTTCATTCTCGGCCGCTCACCCGACGAGATCGTGCGCTTCGCCACGTCGTGGACCGACGACATGTTCATGGCCACGTCGGTACTGGCGCGGGCCGCGAAGGCGACTGGCGAGCCGAAGTACGCCGACGCGGTGGCGAGGCTGCTGACGACCTACGCCGAGCGCCTGCAGCGCGACGACCGGCTCTTCATCCACGCGGTGAGCGGACCGCACGCCTGGGGTCGCGGCAACGGCTTCGCGGCGTTCGGGCTGATGGAGGCGCTGACGCATCTGCCCGAGTCGTGGCCGGCCCGCCCCCAGGTGCTCGACAGCTTCCGCCGCCTGATGAACGGGATGCGCCGTCATCAGGCCGCTGACGGTGCGTGGCATCAGGTGGTGGACGAGCCCGGCACCTACCGCGAGTTCACGGTGACGGCGATGACGGTGGCGGCAATGGCCCGCGGCGTTCGCCTCGGCTGGCTCGATCGCAGCTACCGCGAGGTGGTCGACAAGGGCTGGCGGGCGGTGCAGGCGCGCGTGTCGCCGACCGGCGAACTCGTGGATGTCTGCACCGGCACCGGCGCCGGACAGAACGCCACGCGAGACTACTATCTCAACCGGCCGGCGATCTTCGGCCGCGACGACCGCGGCGGGGCGATGGCGCTCACCGCCGCGCTCGAAGTGCACGCGCTCACGTCCGCCAGGTAGGAGATCCACATGCGAGTCATCGTCGTCACCGTGGTCGCCGCAGTCATGGCGGCCTGCAGCGCCCAGGCTCCCACCCAGCCGGCGGGGACACCCGCCGCCACGGCGGCCGCTCCGGCTCGCGCGGCGTCGCTGCAGGCGCTGCTCGACGCCGAGCTGCCGAAGATCCCGGCGCGCGCCGGCATCTGGGTGAAGCACCTGACGACCGGCGAGGAGGGCGCCGTGCGCGCCGACGAGGTCTTCAACAGCGCCAGCGTGATCAAGATTCCGGTCGCGGTGCAGGCGCTGGAACTGGTCGACATGAAGCGGCTCGATCTCGGGAAGCGAATGACGCTTGCCGCCAGCGACATCCGCGGCGGGTCCGGTATCTTCCGCTATCACGACGCCGGGCTGCAGCCGACCATCCGCGACGTGCTGCTGCAGATGATCATCACCAGCGACAACACCGCCACCGATCTCGCCATCGCCCAGGTCGGCGGCGTCGCCAGCGTGAACCAGTGGCTCGAGAAGACCGGCTACGCCAGCGGCATGAAGCTGACCCAGACCACCGGCGAGCTGTTCGCGAAGTACAACGCGCTGACCCCGGCCGACGACCGCAACGGCAAGACCAACGCCGACAAGGCCTACTGGCTGGGCGAGCTGACGCCGCACGCGACCGGACGGATGATCGAGGCGATCGAGAACCGGGCGCTGCCATCGAAGGAGGGCGCCGAGGAGCTGCTGCGGATGATGCGAGCCCAGCAGGCGGGGGCCCGCCGCCTGCCGCACTTTCTGACCGGCATCACCGTCGCCCACAAGACCGGCGACTTCCCGCCGGTGCTGGCCAACGACATCGGCGTCGTCTATGCGAAGAGCGGCGCCATCGTGGTGTCGTTCTTCCTCAACGAGATCACCGGGAACTACGGCGAAGCCGAGGACCACATGGGCCGGGTGACCCGTCAGATCGTCGAGTACTTCGACCGATAAGCTGGTCGGTGCCTCCGACCGCCGCCAGCCCGTCCCCGTCCAGCCCGTCCGCGCCCAGCCCGGCCGCCTCGCCTTGGATCGCCCGTCCCTGGGTGGACCTGGTCGTCGGCTGCGGCGGCTGGTCGCTGCCGCTGCTGGCGGTGTCGTACCTGCTGACCGGAGACAGCGCCCGCGACTGGGCCGGCGGCTTCTACGCGCTGGCCCTGCTGGCCAACTATCCCCACTACATGGCCACGGTCTACCGGGCCTACGGCGTCGCTGACCGTTCGGCGCACCGCGTCTACACCGTCTACGGCACCGCCGCGCTCGTTGCGCTTGGGGCCTTGGCGCACGCCGACTTGCGGCTGCTGCCGATTCTGTTCACCGCCTACGTGATGTGGAGTCCGTGGCACTACAGCGGCCAGAACTACGGCCTGCTGATGATGTTCGTGCGCCGCGGCGGCCTCACTGCGCGGCCCGAGCAGGCGCGGCGGTTGAAGGTCGCGTTCGCCGCCTCCTACGTGATGCTGCTGGCGGCGTTCAATGAAGGGCCGTCCGCCGATCCGACGGTGCTGTCGCTCGGCCTTCCGGCCGCGGTCACCCGCGTCGTCGGTGGAATCGCCGGCGTGGTCTTCGTCATGGTCGGGGCCACGACCCTGTGGCCGATCGTGCGCGGCGCGTCGCGGCGAGCAGCCGCGCCGGTGCTGCTGTATCTGACCCAGGGACTGTGGTTCGTCGTCCCGGTGGCGCTGGCCTGGACCACCGACGTCGCAACGCCGCAGACCCGCTACAGCTCCGGCATCCTCGCCGTGATGCACTCGGCGCAGTACCTGTGGATCACACAGTATTTCGCGCGACGCGAACAGGGGCCGGCGTGGCGGACCACGGCCTACTGGGCGTCGGTGGTCATCGGTGGTCTGGCGCTGTTCCTGCCGGTGCCGTGGCTCGCGAGCTACGTCGCCCACGTCGACTTCACGGCCAGCGTGCTCATCGTGACCGCGGTCGTCAATCTCCACCACTTCATGATCGACGGCGTCGTGTGGAAGCTTCGCGACCCGCGCGTGTCGCGGGCGTTGACCGCCGCCGACAGCGATGCGTCGCCGGCGCCATCAGTGACGTCGTCCCGGCCGCGCTGGCGCCTGGCCGCCGTCGGCGTGGCGGCGGTGCTGCTCGTGACGCTCGCGGCCGTCGATCAGTGGCGCTATCGCCTGGCGCTGCGCGAAGCCGATCCGGCGGCGCTGGCGGCGGCCGCCGCGGTCAATCCGTACGACTCGGTGGTCCAGGGCCGACTGCTGCGTGCGCTCGTCGCCGGCGGCGACGACGACTCGGTGCGCGCCCATCTCGAGTCGACGCTGGCCAGGAGTCCCGGCGACGTCGACGCGCAGGTCAACGCCGGCGTCCTCGCCCGGCGGCAGAGCCGCGGCGTCGATGCCGAACGCCACTGGATCGCCGCGCTGGCGCTCGACCCCCGGCTCACGCTGGTGCAGCTGTATCTGGCGGAGCTGCTCGACGAACAGGGCCGGGCGGCCGACGCGGCGAGGCACTACCGCGCCTATCTCGAGCAGGTGGTCGCGAGTACCTCCGGACGGCAGCCGGATCCGGCGACGATCGTCCCGGTCGTAGTGAAGTTCGGCGACGCGCTGGCCCGCAGCGGTCAGCCGGCGGCGGCGCGGACGCAGTTCGAACTGGCAGCCGCGGTGGCGAAGCGCACTGGTCTGGCCGATCTCGAGACGGCGGCGCGCCAGCGGCTGGGACCGACGCCGTGACGGCCGGCGCGACCGGGCGGCTACACTATCCGCCATGCGTCGAGCCGTTCTCGTCCTGCTCCTGACCGCGTCGCCGATTGCCCTGGCCGCGCAGCCCGCCCCCGAACCGTTCTGGCCGGGCGCGCAGTACGACCCCAAGATCCCGACCCTGCAGCAGGTGATCGGCCACGCGCCTGGCGATGAGATCACCTCGCCCGAGCAGGTGGCGACGTATCTGCGCGCGCTGAATCAGGCGGCGCCCGATCGCACGCGGCTGGTCGAGTACGCGCGATCCTGGGAGGGCCGGCCGTTGTGGCTGTTCGTCGTCGGCAACCCGCAGCGCATCGGCGCGCTCGACCAGGTGAAGGCGGACATCAAGCGGCTGGCCGACCCGCGCGGGCTGGCCGCGGCAGACGCCGACCGGCTGGTCGGCACACTGCCGGTGGTGGTGTGGCTGGTGCACGGCGTCCACGGCAACGAGATCAGTTCCAGCGACGCGGCGCTGCTCGAGGCCTATCACCTGCTCGCGGCTCGAGCCGACGCCGGCGTCGACGCTGTGTTCCGCGACGCAATGGTGCTCATCGACCCGATGCAGAACCCCGACGGCCGGGCCCGTTTCCTGTTCCAGAACCTGCAGGGCCGCGCTGCCCAGCCCGACCCGGCGCCGTTCAACGCCGAACACGACGAGCCGTGGCCCGGCGGCCGGCCCAATCACTATCTGTTCGACATGAACCGCGACTGGTTCGCGCAGACTCAGCCCGAAACCCGCGGCCGCATCCGCGTCGGCCTCGACTACTTTCCGCAGGTCAACGTCGACCTGCATGAACAGGGCGGCAACAACACCTACTACTTCGCGCCGCCAGCCGACCCGCTCAACCCGCACTACACCAAGGCGCAGGTCGCCGGCTTCGACCTGTTCGGCCGCGCCAACGCCGCCCGCTTCGACGAGCGCGGCTGGCCGTACTACATCCGCGAGGTCTACGACGGCTTCTATCCCGGCTACGGCGACAGCTGGCAGATGTTCCACGGCTCGATCGGCATGACCTACGAGCAGGCATCCGCGCGGGCGCTGTCGTTCGCCCGCACCGACGGCACGGTGATGACCTATCGCGACGGCGTGCTGCACCACTTCAACGCCGCGATCACCACGGCGGTCACCGCCGCCCGCAACCGCGAGCGCCTGGTGCGCGACTTTCTCGACTACCGGCGCAGCGCCGTCGCCGAAGGCGAGAAGGGTCCGGTGCGCGAGTACGTGCTGGTGCCGGGCCATGACGCGAGCCGGGCCGACCGACTGGCCCGCACCCTGGCGACGCAGGGCATCGAGGTGCGGCGCACCGAGGACGCGCTCGCGATCGGCGGCCGGTCGATTCCGGCCGGTGCGTATCTCGTGACGAACGCCCAGCCGGCCGGCCGGCTGGTCCGCAACCTGCTCGACCTGAAGACCGAGCAGTCGGCGGACTTCATCGCCCGCCAGGAAGCGCGGCGCCAGCGCCGCCAGCCCGATCAGATCTACGACATCACTGCCTGGAGCCTGCCGCTCGTCTACGACGTGGAAGTGACGACCAGCGCGACGGCCATCACTGCCCGCGCGACGCCGGTGGCAGCGGCCTACGATGCGCCGCCGGCGGCTCGGACGGTCGCGTCGGCCAAGGTCGGCTACCTGATGCCCTGGGGCGCCGCCGCGGCGGCGCTGACCGCCGAGGCCTTGGCCCAGGGGCTGCGGGTCGACAGCGTCGGCGGCGTATTCACGCTCGGCGGCCGCACCTATCCGATCGGGACCGCGCTGGTCCGCACGGCCGGCAATCCGGCCGACCTGCCGGCGCGGATGTCGGCGCTGGCGATGCGGCACGGCGCCGAGGTGGTGCCGATCGATTCGGGCTACATCGAGTCGGGCACGTCGCTCGGCAGCCCGGTCAACGGCACCTTCAAACGGCCGCGCGTGCTGCTGGCCTGGGACCTGCCGACCTCATCGCTGTCGGCCGGCTGGACGCGCTACGTGCTCGAACGGCGCTTCGGCCAGGCGGTGACCACCGTGCGCACCGCCTCGCTCGGCCGCGTCGACTTCGCCGACTACGACGTGCTGGTGCTGCCGTCGGGCAACTACGCGGGACAGATCGGCGATGCGGTGCTGACGCGGGTGAAGGACTGGCTGCGTCTCGGCGGCACGCTGGTGACGATGGCCGAGGCGACGCGCTGGGCCGTGGGAAGCGGCGTCGGCCTGCTCGACACCAACGCGCTGCTCAAGGACGGTCGCGCGGATGTTCCGGCGACGACCGGCGCTGCACCGTCCGGCGGCGCGAGCGCGGCGACGCCCGCCGCCAGCGCGCCGGCGGCCAGCGCGGCGTCGTCGCCGGCCAAGCCGAGCGGCGCCACCGCCAAGCCGGCACCGGCCGAGGCCGCGGCGTCACCAGCGCCGCGATCCCCGGCCGCCGACGACGCGGCCTACGACAAGGCCATTCAGCCCGACCGCGAACGCCCCGACGCGCAACCCGGCGCCCTGCTGCGCGCCACGGTCGACACCGATCACTGGCTGAGCGCCGGCAGCGACAGCGAGACCCAGGTGGTCATCGAAGGCGCGCGCGTGTTCGCGCCGATCAAGTTGAACGCCGGCCGCAACGTCGTCTACTACGCGCCCAAGGCGTCGCTCGTGGCCTCGGGGCTCATCTGGCCGGAAGGCCAGGACCTGCTGGTGCGCAAGCCCTACCTGATGCACCAGCCGTTCGGGCAGGGGCACGTGATCGCGTTCGCCGAGGACCCGAACTACCGCGCCTACACCGAGGCGACGATGCTGCTGTTCATGAACGCGGTGCTGATGGGGCCGGCCTACTGAGTCGGGCCCGATTTTCACATCCGTGCCACGGCCATCCGTCGGGTTTCCGCTCATGACCGCCCACCCCTGCATCAAGTAGGCTGCCAGAGGGTCATTCAAGTTCGTCCGGCGACGGCCGATTCTGGGCACAGCCCCAGAGAAGGCCGAGAATGCCGATCCGATTGTCACTCGTCGCAACGTTCGCCGTCGCACTCGCGCCTGGTCTCGTCGCCGCGCAACCGCTCGGCAGCTTCACATGGCAGATGCAGCCCTTCTGCAACGTGGTGACCGCGACCTTGACCCGCGTCGGCACGACCTACACCGTGGACGGCTACGACGACCAATGCGGCGCGTCTCGTCGGGCCGGCGTCGTGGGCATCGCCGTGACCAACCCCGACGGGACGATCGGCATCGATTTCACGGTCGTGACGACACCGGGTGGCAAGGGTGTGCACGTGACGGCCGCGGTCAATCCCGCCTCGGGCAACGGCCTGTGGGCGGACAGCGTCGGCAACAGCGGCGCTCTCGTGTTCGGCTCGCCGGCAGGCGCGGCGCAGGGTGCGCCGGCTCGGCCAAGCTCGGCGAGCGGCCTCGGTCCCGCATCGGTCGGACGGGCTGAACTCGCGCCAGCGGCCGTGGGGGCCGCCGAGATCGATGCGCTGCAGGTGCAGAGACGCGTGACCGGCGCGTGCGCGTCAGGGCACGCCCTGCAGGGCATCAACGCCGACGGCACCGTGCGGTGCGAGCCGCTGCCGGCGCCGCCGAGTAGCGCGTTCACGCGCACGAGTTTTTCGTTCGCGACCGTGTCGCCGGCGGGTCAGCCGCCCGACATCCTTGCGTCGCTCACCTTCGCGGCGCCGCTTTCGGGCAAGGCGTTCCTGCGCGCGCGCGGCACTTGCAACATGGTGCCCCAGTGGGGCGTCGAGAACGCCGTGAACATCGTGCCCACGATCGGCGCGCCGGGCCAGGCGTTTGTCGCCTTCGACCTCGGCAACTGGGCGATCGTGCGCGTCCCGTCGGGCGACCCGCTGAACGGCGTGCACCAGCTGGCCTGGACCGCCGAGCGCGTGGTCGACGTCGCCAGCGGGCAAACCTACACCGTGACCTTGGCGGGTCAGCACGAAGCCGGCGCGACGACCACCAGTTGCCACGGTTCGCTCACCGTCGCGTTTCACGACGCCGACCTGCCCTGAGCGCATCTGCACCGCCCATCGTCAGCGTGCCGCCCCGCTGTCGGGCCGCCTCTTCGTCAGGTCAGTCGCCCGGCCGCCGCACCGGCCGAGGCCCGGCGATCGCCCGGCAGGGGCGGCGACAGTCGCCGAACTCTGGGTAGTTCCAACCCCGCCGTCGCCCCGACGGGTGGGCCACGCGGTGTCAAACCAGGACGATGTGTGCAGTCCCTGGTCTGAAGGCAACGCCGTGCAGTACCGATACGAACGGCCGTGCTGGAACGAATACGCATTCCTCTCAGCGGGGGAATTGGGGGGGCGCCGCAACTGCTGGTATCAGCGCTGACGGCAATGGCCGTCGTGCTCTTCGCCGCCGTCGACGCCTCCGCCTCGAACTACATCTACGCGCTTCGCGGCACCGCCTCCCAGAACATCTGGCGCATCGACACGGTCTCCAACACCGAGACCCAAGTGGTCACCGGCTATCCCGGCGGCAGTGCGGCGACGCTGGCGCAATGCCCCAACGGCCGCGTCTACTACGTGATCAACGCGGCGAATCCCGCGGTGTACGTGTGGGATCCGGCCACGCCGGCCACGCCGCCGAGCGCACTCCCTAGCACCCTCGGCGGTGGGGTGGCCGCGTCGTTCCGGCTTGCCTGCAACAGCGCCGGCACCCTCTACTACATGCCCGATTCGGGCGTGCTCTACACGGTCAACGTCACGACCGGGGTTGCCACCGCCGGTCCGACGGTGACGGGAATCGGTTCCGGCGGCGATATGGCCTTCAATGCCGCCGGCGTGCTCTACGTGCTGAATTCGGCGCGTCAGCTCTTCACGGCGCCGATCGGCGGCGGCGCCGCCACGACGATCGGCACGCTGACCGGGATCACCAACGCGACGCTGGGTCTGGCGTTCAACTCGGCGGGCACGGCGTTCGTGCAAGTACAGAATCCGTCGCAACTGCGCTCGTTCACGCCACCGGCCGTGGCGACGACTCTCGTGCGCGCGCTGTCAGGCGGCACCACGGCGACCGGCGACCTGGCGAGCACCACCGTGATCTCACCCACCGTGGCCAAGGCGTTCAGCCCGGCGACGATCTCACCTGGCGCCACGTCGGTCCTGACGATCACGCTGACGAACCCGAACGCCGGTGTGGCGCTGCGCGGCGCGGCGCTTACCGACACCTACCCGGCCGGCGTCGTCACCTCCTCCCTGTCGCCACCCTCCACGACCTGCGCCGGCGGTACCGTGAGCACCACGTCGGGCAGCGTGTCGCTGGCCGGTGGCACGATCCCGGCGGCGGGCTCGTGCACGGTCAGCGTGACGGTCACCGCCGCGTCGGCCGGCAGCTACGTCAATACGATCGCGGCGGGGGCGGTGTCGACGGCGCAGGCGACGAGCGACGCCGCCGCCTCCGCCACCCTCACCGTGTCGACCGTGGCGAATCTCGGCATCACGAAGACCGACGGCGCCACCACCGAAGTGCCCGGCACCGCGGTGACCTACACGATCGTCGCGAGCAACGCCGGTCCGAGCGCCGTCACGGGCGCCACCGTGGCCGATACCTTGCCGGTCGCCGTCACCGGCGTCACCTGGACCTGCGTCGGCGCCGCTGGTGGCAGCTGCCCGGTCAGTGGCAGTGGCAACATCAGCGCCCTCGTGAACCTGCCGGTGGGTGGCTCGGCCACCTTCACGGTGACCGGCACGGTGTCGGCCACGGCCACGGGTTCTCTCGTGAACACGGCCACCATCACGGCGCCCGGCGGCGTGACCGATCCGACGCCCGGGAACAACAGCGCCACCGACACCGACACGCTGAGCCCGCAGGCGGATCTCACCATCTCCAAGACCGACGGCGTGACATCGGTCGTGCCCGGCACGTCGCTGACCTACACCATCGTCGCCGGCAACGCCGGACCGAGCACGGCCGCGAACGCCACCGTCACCGACACGTTCCCAGCCAGTCTCACCGGCGCCACCTGGACCTGCGTGGCGTCCGGCGGAGCGAGCTGCCCGGCCAGCGGGAGCGGCAACATCAACGCGGCCGTCACGCTGCCGGTCGGTGCCACGGCCACCTTCACGGCGACCGGCACGGTGTCGGCGTCGGCGACCGGGACGCTGGCGAACACGGCCACCATCACGGCGCCCGGCGGCGTGACCGACCCGACGCCCGGGAACAACAGCGCGACCGATACCGACACGCTCACGCCCCAGGCCGACCTCGCGATCACCAAGACCGACGGGGCGGCGACGGAAGTGCCGGGCACGTCGATCACGTACACCATCGTGGCGAGCAACGCCGGACCCAGCACGGCCACCGGTGCCACGGTGGCCGACACGTTCGGCGCGGCGCTCACGGGGATGACGTGGACGTGTGTGGCGGCCGGGGGGGCGAGCTGCCCGGCCAGCGGCAGCGGCAACATCAGCGCGCTCGTGAGCCTGCCCGTGGGCGGGACGGCGACGTTCACGGCGACCGGCACGGTGTCGGCGTCGGCGACCGGGACGCTGGTGAACACGGCGACCATCACGGCGCCCGGCGGCGTGACCGACCCGACGCCCGGGAACAACAGCGCGACTGACACCGACACGCTGTCCGCTCAGGCGGACCTGGCGGTGACGAAGACCGACGGCAGTGTCACGGCGACGCCCGGTGCGGGCATTGCGTACACCATCGTGGCCAGCAACGCCGGCCCGAGCACGGCCGCCGGCGCCACGGTGACCGACACGTTCGGCGCGGCGCTCACGGGGATGACGTGGACGTGCGCGGCGGCCGGCGGGGCGAGCTGCCCGGCCAGTGGCAGCGGCAACATCGGTGCGGCAGTCACGCTACCGGTCGGTGGCACCGCCACCTTCACGGCGACCGGCACGGTGTCGGCCACGGCCACGGGTTCTCTCGTGAACACGGCGACCGTTGCCGCGCCGGGCGGGGTGACCGACCCGACGCCCGGCAACAACAGCGCGACCGATACCGACACGCTCACGCCCCAGGCCGACCTCGCGATCACGAAGACCGACGGCAGTGCCACGGCGACGCCGGGTGCGGCCATTACTTACACGATCGTGGCCGGCAATGCCGGGCCGAGCGCGGTGGTGGGCGCCACGGTGACCGACACGTTCGGCGCGGCGCTCACGGGGATGACGTGGACGTGCGTGGCGGCCGGGGGGGCGAGCTGCCCGGCGAGCGGCAGCGGCAACATCGGTGCGGCCGTCACGCTGACGGTCGGTGGCACCGCCACCTTCACGGTGACGGGCACGGTGTCGGCGTCGGCGACGGGCACGCTGGCCAACACGGCGACGATCGCGGCGCCCGGCGGCGTGACCGATCCGAACGCGGCGAACGACAGCGCGACCGACACCGATACGCTGGGCGGGCAGGCGGATCTCGGCATCACCAAGACCGACGGGGTGGCCACGGCGGTGCCGGGATCGCCGCTGACCTACACGATCGTCGCGAGCAACGCCGGCCCGAGCGCGGTCACCGGCGCCACCGTGAGCGACACGTTCTCCGGAATTTTCACGGGCATCAGCTGGACGTGCGCGGCGGCCGGAGGCGCGACCTGTCCGGCGAGCGGCAGCGGCAACATCAGTGCGGCCGTCACGCTGACGGTCGGTGGCACCGCCACCTTCACGGTGACGGGCACGGTGGCGGCGTCGGCGACGGGCACGCTGGCCAACACGGCGACGATCGCGGCGCCCGGCGGGGTGACCGATCCGAACGCGGCGAACGACAGCGCGACGGACACCGACACGCTGAGCGCGCAGGCGGACCTGACGGTGACCAAGAGCGGCGCGCCGAGCCCGTATGTGCCGGGTGCGGCGTTGACCTACACGATCGTCGCGACGAACCTGGGCCCGAGCGTGGTGGCGGGGGCGACGGTGAGCGACCCGCTGCCGGCGGCGTTCAGCAGCTTCACCTGGACGTGCACGGCGTCGGCGGGCTCGAGCTGTCCGACCAGTGGCGGGCCGTCGGGGCTGACGGCGGCGGTGACCCTGCTGGTGGGGGGCACGGCGACCTTCACGGTGACCGGCACGGTGCCGCCGGGAACGACCGGCGCGCAGAACAACACCGTGACGGTGACGGTGCCGGGGGGCGTGACCGACCCGGTGCCGGGCAACAACCAGGCGAGCAACACCAACCCGGTAGGGCCGCGGGCCGACCTGCAGATCACCAAGTCGAGCAGCCCGAACCCGTACGTGCCGGGGGCGGCGCTGACCTACACGATCACCGCCACCAACGTCGGCCCGAGCGACGTCACCGGCGCGCGGGTGCAGGACGCGCTGCCGGCGGCGCTGAGCGGCTTCACGTGGAGCTGCACGGGCGCCGCGGGCGGCGCCTGCGGCACCGCCAGCGGCAGCGGCGACATCGATGCCCTCGTCACCCTGCCGGTCGGCGCCACCGCCTCCTTCACCGTCACCGGCACCGTGCCGGCGAGCCTCACCGGCGTGCTCGTCAACACGGCGACCATCGCCGCGCCGTCGGGCACGACCGATCCGAACGCCGCCAACAACACCTCCACCGACAGCAACAACGCCAGCCTCCAGTCGGACCTCGCGGTGACCAAGACCGCCTCGCCGGTGAACTACGTGCCGGGCGCGAGCTTCACGTACACCATCGTGGCAAGCAACGCCGGACCGAGCACCGCGGTGAACGCGCGCGTGCAGGACGCGCTGCCGTCGCCGCTCTCCGGCTTCACGTGGACGTGCGCGGCCGCCGGTGGCGCCGCGTGTGGCACGGTGAGTGGCGCTGGCGACATCGACGTGCTGGTGACCCTGCCGGTGGGTGGCACGGCGACCTTCACCGTGACCGGGACCGCGCCGCCCTCGCTCACTGGTCCAGTCGTGAACACGGTGGTGATCACACCGCCGGCGGGCACGGCCGATCCGAATAGCAGCGACAACTCCGCCACCAACACCAGTCAGGCGAGTGCCACCGCCGACCTTCGTGTGACCAAGGCGAGCTCGCCCAATCCCTACGTGCCGGGCCTGCCGCTCACCTACACGATCGTCGCCACGAACCTCGGCCCCAGCGCGGTGACCGCCGCCCAGGTGACCGACACGCTGCCGCCGGCCCTCGGCGCGTTCACCTGGACGTGCGTTGGCGGCGCCGGCGGGTCGTGTGTGAACGCCAGCGGCGTCGGCGACGTCTCCGCACTCGTCGACCTGCCGGTGAGCGGGACGGCGACCTTCACGGTCACCGGCACGGTGCCCGCGAATCTCACCGGCTCGCTCGTCAACACGGCGTCGATCACGCCGCCTGCTGGCGTCGACGACCCCACGCCCGGCAACAACAACGCGACCGACGTCAATACGGGAGCGCCGCAGGCGGACTTGTCGATCACGAAGACCGACGGCCTCGCGACCGAAGTGCCCGGCACCTCCGTCACCTATACCATCGTGGCGAGTAACGCCGGCCCGAGCGCGGCCACCGGCGCCACGGTGACCGACACGTTCGGCCCGTCGCTCACGGCGATGACCTGGACCTGTGTGGCGGCCGGCGGGGCGAGCTGCCCGGCCAGTGGCAGCGGCAACATCAATGCGGCCGTCACGCTGACGGTCGGTGGCACCGCCACCTTCACGGTGACGGGCACGGTGTCGGCCACGGCCACGGGTTCTCTCGTGAACACCGCCACCATCACGGTGCCGGGTGGCGTAACCGATCCCACGCCCGGCAACAACAGCGCCACCGACACCGACACGCTGAGCCCGCAGGCGGATTCTCACCATCTCCAAGACCGACGGCGTGACATCGGTCGTGCCCGGCACGTCGCTGACCTACACCATCGTCGCCGGCAACGCCGGACCCAGCACGGCCACCGGTGCCACGGTGACCGACACGTTCGGCGCGGCGCTCACGGGGATGGCGTGGACGTGTGTGGCGGCGGGCGGGGCGAGCTGCCCGGCCAGCGGGAGCGGCAACGTCAACGCAGCCGTCACGCTGCCGGTGGGTGGCACGGCCACTTTCACGGTGACAGGCACAGTGGCGGCCACGGCGACGGGGACGCTGGTGAACACAGCGACCATCGCCGCGCCGGGCGGGGTGACCGACCCGACGCCCGGGAACAACAGCGCCACCGATACCGACACGCTCACGCCCCAGGCCGATCTGGCAATCACGAAGACCGACGGCGCGGCGACCGAGGTGCCGGGCACGTCGATCACGTACACCATCGTGGCGAGCAACGCCGGACCCAGCACGGCCACCGGCGCCACGGTGACCGACACGTTCGGCGCATCGCTCACGGGCATGACCTGGACCTGTGTGGCGGCCGGCGGGGCGAGCTGCCCGGCCAGTGGCAGCGGCAACATCAGTGCGGCCGTCACGCTGCCGGTCGGTGGCACCGCCACCTTCACGGCGACGGGCACGGTGTCGGACACGGCCACGGGTTCTCTCGTGAACACTGCCACCATCACGGCGCCCGGCGGGGTGACCGACCAGGCGCCGGGGAACAACAGCGCCACCGACACCGACACGCTGAGCCCGCAGGCGGATCTCACCATCTCCAAGACCGACGGCAGTGCCACGACGACGCCGGGAGCGGTGGTCACCTACACCATCATCGCCACCAACGCCGGACCGAGCGCGGTCACGAGTGCAACCGTGAGTGACCTCTTCCCGGCAAACGTGAGCGGAGTGACGTGGACGTGCACGTCCGGCGGCGGGGCGAGCTGTCCGGCCAGCGGTAGCGGCGACATCAACGCGCTCGTCAGCCTGCCGGTCGGCGGCACGGCGACCTTCACGGCGACCGGCACCGTGTCAGCGTCGGCCACCGGATCGCTGGTCAACACCGCGACGATTACGGCGCCGGGCGGCGTGACCGACCCGACGCCCGGGAACAACAGCGACACCGACACGGACACGCTGACACCACAGGCGGACCTGGGTATCACGAAGACCGACGGCAGTGCCACGGCGACGCCCGGTGCGGCCATTACTTACACGATCGTGGCCGGCAATGCCGGGCCGAGCGCGGTGGTGGGCGCGACGGTGGCCGACGCGTTTCCGGCGGCGCTGACCGGCATGACGTGGACGTGCGTGGCGGCCGGGGGGGCGAGCTGCCCGGCGAGCGGCAGCGGCAACATCAGTGCGGCCGTCACGCTGACGGTCGGTGGCACCGCCACCTTCACGGTGACGGGCACGGTGTCGGCGTCGGCGACGGGCACGCTGGCCAACACGGCGACGATCGCGGCGCCCGGCGGGGTGACCGATCCGAACGCGGCGAACGACAGCGCGACCGACACCGATACGCTGGGCGGGCAGGCGGATCTCGGCATCACCAAGACCGACGGGGTGGCCACGGCGGTGCCGGGATCGCCGCTGACCTACACGATCGTCGCGAGCAACGCCGGCCCGAGCGCGGTCACCGGCGCCACCGTGAGCGACACGTTCTCCGGAATTTTCACGGGCATCAGCTGGACGTGCGCGGCGGCCGGAGGCGCGACCTGTCCGGCCAGCGGCAGCGGCGACATCGCCGCGGCGGTGAGTCTGCCGGTGGGGGGCACGGCGACCTTCACGGCGACGGGCACGGTGGCAGCGTCGGCCACCGGATCGCTGGCCAACACGGCGACGATTGCGGCGCCCGGCGGGGTGACCGATCCGAACGCGGCGAACGACAGCGCGACGGACACCGACACGCTGAGCGCGCAGGCGGACCTGACGGTGACCAAGAGCGGCGCGCCGAGCCCGTATGTGCCGGGTGCGGCGTTGACCTACACGATCGTCGCGACGAACCTGGGCCCGAGCGTGGTGGCGGGGGCGACGGTGAGCGACCCGCTGCCGGCGGCGTTCAGCAGCTTCACCTGGACGTGCACGGCGTCGGCGGGCTCGAGCTGTCCGACCAGCGGCGGGCCGTCGGGGCTGACGGCGGCGGTGACCCTGCTGGTGGGGGGCACGGCGACCTTCACGGTGACCGGCACGGTGCCGCCGGGAACGACCGGCGCGCAGAACAACACCGTGACGGTGACGGTGCCGGGGGGCGTGACCGACCCGGTGCCGGGCAACAACCAGGCGAGCAACACCAACCCGGTAGGGCCGCGGGCCGACCTGCAGATCACCAAGTCGAGCAGCCCGAACCCGTACGTGCCGGGGGCGGCGCTGACCTACACGATCACCGCCACCAACGTCGGCCCGAGCGACGTCACCGGCGCGCGGGTGCAGGACGCGCTGCCGGCGGCGCTGAGCGGCTTCACGTGGAGCTGCACGGGCGCCGCGGGCGGCGCCTGCGGCACCGCCAGCGGCAGCGGCGACATCGATGCCCTCGTCACCCTGCCGGTCGGCGCCACCGCCTCCTTCACCGTCACCGGCACCGTGCCGGGCGGCACGACCGGGCCGCTCACGAACACCGCGACGATTGCCGCCCCGACCGGCGTCACCGACCCGGTGCCCGGCAACAACGCCGCCTCCGACGCCAACAACGCCAGCGTCGTGACGGACCTGTCGATCACGAAGAGCAGCACGCCGAATCCATACGTGCCCGGCCTGTCGTTGACCTACACGATCGTCGTCCTCAACGCCGGCCCGAGCGCCGCCACAGGCGCGCGCGTGCAGGACGCGCTGCCGGTGCCGGCGGCCGGCTTCACGTGGACCTGCACCTCGGCGGACGGCAGCTGCAACACGGCCTCGGGTAGCGGCGCCATCGACGCGCTGGTCACCTTGCCAGCCGGGGCGACCGCCACCTTCACGGTTTCGGGTACGGTGCCCGGCGCCACCACCGGGTCGCTGGTCAACACCGCCACAGTGGCGGCACCGGTCGGCGCAAGCGATCCGGTTCCTGGCAACAACCAGGCGACGGACACCAACGACGCGAATCTCGTCGCGGATTTCGCGGTCACGAAGTCGGCCTCGCCGTCGCCCTACGTGCCAGGCCTGCCGCTGACCTACACCATCGTGGTGTCGAACCAGGGTCCGAGCGACGTCGTCAATGCTCGCGTGCAAGACGCGCTGCCGGCCGCGGTGAGCGGCTTCACGTGGACCTGTGCCGGCGCGTCAGGTGGCTCGTGCGGCTCGGGATCGGGCGCCGGGGACATCGATGCGCTGGTGACGCTGCCGATTGGCGGCACGGCGACGTTCACCGTCTCCGGTATCGTGCCCTCGGGGGCCACCGGTGTCCTGGCCAATACCGCCACGATCACGCCGCCCGCGGCGGTGAGCGATCCGGTACCCGGGAACAACTCCGCGTCCACCGCCACCACGGCCGCGCCGGTCGCCGACCTTGGCATCGCCAAGTCGAGCGCGCCGTCGTCGTACGTTCCCGGTGCCACGCTGACCTACACCGTGGCCGTGTCGAACGCCGGCCCGAGCGCCGTCGTCGGTGCGCGCGTCCAGGACACGCTGCCCGCGGGGCTGGCGTCGTTCACGTGGACCTGCGTGTCGGCCGGTGGCGTGTGTGGCACGGCGGGTGGCAGCGGAAACATCGACGCGCTCGTGTCGCTTCCCGTGGGTGCCACGGCGACCTTCACCATCACGGGCACGGTGCCGGCTGCTACGACCGGCGCCCTGGTGAACACCGCGACCGTCACGCCGCCCGGCGGCACCTCCGATCCCACGCCGGGAAACAACTCGTCCACCGATACCAACTCGGGTTCGCCGCAGGCCGACCTCGCCGTCACCAAGACCGACGGCGTCACGAGCGTCGTCCCTGGCACTGCCGTGAGCTACGCGATTGTGGCGAGCAACGCCGGCCCGAGCGCGGTGGTGGGCGCCACGGTCGCCGACGCCTTCCCGGCGGAGCTCACCGGCGTCACGTGGACCTGCGCGACGGCCGGCGGCGCCAGCTGTCCGGCCAGCGGCACGGGGAACATCTCGGCGCTCGTCGACCTACCCGTCGGCGGCACGGCCACCTTCACGGTGACCGGCACGGTGTCGGCCACGGCCACCGGTTCTCTCGTGAACACCGCCACCATCACGGTGCCGGGTGGCGTAACCGATCCCACGCCCGGCAACAACAGCGCCACCGACACCGACACGCTGACGCCCGAGGCGGATCTGGCGATTACGAAGACGGACGGCGTGGCCATAGCCGTGCCCGGATCGGTCGTGACCTACACCGTGGTCGTGACCAACGCGGGCCCGAGCGCTGTCGTGAGCGCGGCGGTGGCCGACACTCTCCCAGGCGTCCTGAGCGGCGCCACCTGGTCGTGCACCGCCACCGGCGGCGCGACCTGCGTGGCCAGCGGCAGCGGCGACATCGCGACCACGGTCGATCTGCCGGTCGGCGGTTCGGCGACCTTCACCGTGACCGCGACGCTGTCGGCGGCGGCCGTCGGCACGCTGGTGAACACGGCGACCGTGAGCGCGCCGCCTGGGACGACCGATCCGGTAGCGGCGAACAACAGCGCCACCGACACCGACACGCTGGCGGCCCAGGCCGACCTCGTCATCTCGAAGAACGGCACGCCGAACCCGTACGTGCCGGGCTCGCCGCTGACCTACACGATCACCGTCACCAACCTCGGGCCGAGCGACGTCGTCAGCGCGCGGGTGCAGGATCCACTGCCGGCGCCGCTGGCCGCCTTCACCTGGACGTGCGCCGGTGGATCCGGCGGCTCGTGCCCGGCGTCGGGCAGCGGCGCGATCGACACGCTCGTGTCGCTGCCGGTGGGCGGCACCGTGACGTTCACCGTGAGCGGCACCGTGCCACCGGGCACGGTGGGCTCGCTCGACAACACCGCCACCGTCAGCCCGCCGGCCGGCGTCACCGATCCCGTGCCGGGCAACAACAGCGCCTCCGACAGCAACCCGGTCGGCCCGGTGGCCGACTTGCGCCTCACCAAGTCGAGCACGCCGAACCCGTACGGGCCGGGGCTGGCCCTGACCTACACGATCGTGGTGACCAACGCCGGCCCGAGCGACGTGACGAACGCGCGCGTGCAGGACGTGCTGCCGGCGCCGCTTGGCGGCTTCACCTGGACCTGCACCAGCGGAGCGGGCACGTGCGGAACGGGATCCGGCGCCGGCAACATCGACGCGCTGGTGTCGTTGCCTTCGGGCGCCACGGCCACCTTCTCGGTGACCGGCACCGTCCCGCCGGGGCTCACCGGGTCGATCGTGAACACGGCCACCGTCGCGCCGCCGGCCGGCGTGACCGATCCGGTGCCCGGCGACAACACCGCCACCGATACCAACAACGCCGACGTGCAGGCCGATCTGTCGGTGACCAAGGCGAGCGCGCCGAGCCCCAGCTACACGGCCGGCCTGCCGCTCACCTACACGATCGTCGTCACCAACCTCGGCCCCGCCAACGTCGTCAACGCGCGACTGCAGGACGCGCTGCCCGCCGGGTTGAGCGGCTTCACCTGGACGTGCACGAGCGGGGGCGGCGGCGCCTGCGGCACGGCGAGCGGCGCCGGCGACATCGACGCGCTCGTCACGCTGCCGGTCAGTGCCTCGGCGACCGTCACCGTGACCGGCACCGTGCCGGCCGTTCAGACCGGCGTCATCACGAACACTGCCACCGTCACCGTGCCCGCCGGAGTGGTGGATCCGGTCGCCGGCAACAACCAGGCGACCGACAACAGCCAGCCGGGCGCGGTGGCCGATTCTGGCGGTCACCAAAGTTGGTACCCCGAATCCGTACGTGCCCGGAGCACCGCTCACCTACACCATCGTGGTGTCGAACCTCGGGCCGAGCAACGTCAGCAACGCACGGCTGCAGGACTCGTTGCCGGCGCCGCTCAGCGGTTTCACGTGGGCCTGCGCCGGCGCGTCGGGTGGCACGTGCGGCACCGCCGGCGGTGCTGGTGCCATCGACATCCTCGTCAGCGTGCCGGTCGGCGGCACCGTGACGGTCACCGTCTCGGGCGTCGTGCCCGGCGGCGTGACCGGCAGCCTCGTCAACACTGCCACGGTGTCGGCGCCGGCTGGCGTGAACGATCCCGTGGCCGGCAACAACAGCGCCAGCGACGTGAACGGCGCCAACGTCCAGGCGGACGTGTCGATTACGAAGACCGACGGCAGCGCCACGACCGTGGCCGGTGCGGCGATCACCTACACCGTCGTGGCCGGGAACGCCGGCCCCAGCGACGTCGTCGGCGCCACCGTCACCGATGCCGTGCCGGCGTCGATCACCGGCGTCACGTGGACCTGCGCGGCGTCGGCTGGCTCGGTGTGTCCCGCCAGCGGCGCCGGCAACATCGCCGCCGCGGTGAATCTGCTGGCCGGTGGTACCGCGACCTTCACGATCTCGGGCACGGTGTCCGCCTCGGCTACCGGATCGATCAGCAACACGGCCACGATCACCGCACCGGGCGGCGTGATCGACCCGGTGCCCGGCAACAACACTGCAACCGACACCGACACCGTCACTGCGCAAGCCGATCTCTCGGCCACCAAGACCGACGGGACCGCAACGGCGGTGCCGGGGGGCACCGTGACCTACACCATGGTCGTGGCCAACGCGGGTCCAAGTGCCGTCGTCGGCGCCACGGTGACCGACGCGCTGGCCGCGAGTCTCTCGGGCGCCACCTGGCTCTGCGCGGCGTCGGCCGGCTCGACCTGTCCGGCGAGCGGGACTGACAGCGTCAGTGCCAGCGTGAATCTGGCCCCCGGCGGCAGCGCCACGTTCACTTTGACTGCCACCGTCAGCGCGGCCGCCACCGGCTCGTTGGTCAACACGATCGCGATTGCACCACCCACAGGGGTCACCGATCCGGTGGCCGGAAACAACAGCGCGACCGACACCGACACCCTGACGCTGCACGCCGACCTCACCGTGTCGAAGAGCGGCACACCGAGTCCGTACGTGCCAGGCCTGCCGTTGACCTACACGATCGTCGTGACCAACGCGGGACCGAGCATCGTGACCGGCGCGCCGGTCGTCGATCCGTTCCCGGCGGCGTTTGCCGGCTTCACCTGGACCTGCGCGGCGTCGTCAGGCTCATCGTGCGCCGCCAGCGGCAGCGTCGGCCTCAACACGAGCGTGGACCTGCTCGTGGGCGGCGCCGCCACCTTCACCGTGACGGGCACCGTGCCGCCGGCGACGACCGGCGCGCAGAACAACACGGTCACGGTCACGCCGCCGGCGGGCGTGGTCGATCCGGTGCCCGGCAACAACAGCGCGACGAACACGAATCCCGTGGGTGCGGTCGCCGACGTGCGCATCACGAAGACCAGCACGCCGAACCCGTACGTGCCGGGCGCGCCCCTCCAGTACGTGATCACGGCCACCAACGTCGGCCCGAGCGATGCCGTGGGCGCCCGCGTGCAGGACGTGCTGCCGGCGGTGCTCACGAGCGTGACCTGGACGTGTGCGTCGGCAGCTGGCGCCAGCTGTGGCGCCGCCGGTGGCACCGGCGACATCGATCAACTCGTCACGCTGCCGGTGGGCGCATCGGTCGTCTTCACGGTAGATGCCGGCGTGCCGACCGCCCTCACCGGCGTGCTGACGAACACGGCCACGATCGCGACGCCGCCTGGCGTGACCGATCCGGTACCGGGTGACAACCAGGCGACCGACAACAACAACGCCAGCGTGCAAGCCGACCTGAGCGTCACCAAGTCGAGCACGCCGAATCCATACGGGCCCGGCACGCCGCTGACCTACACCATCGTCGCGGCCAACGCCGGTCCCAGCGACGTGGTCGGCGCGCGCGTCCAGGACGCCCTGCCGGCGGCCGTCTCCGGTTTCGCGTGGGCCTGCGCCGCGGCAGGCGGGGCCACCTGCGGCACGCTCGCCGGCACCGGGAACATCGACGTGCTGGTGGACCTCCCGTCGGGCGCGACGATCACCTTCACGCTGTCGGGCACGGTGTCGGCCTCGGCCTCAGGCGTCCTCACCAACACCGCCACCATCCAGGCGCCGGCCGGCGTGGCCGATCCGGTGGCCGCGAACAACCTTGCGATCGACGCCAACACGGCCAACCCGAGCGCGGATCTGGGCATCACCAAGGGGGCGGCGCCGAGCCCCTACGTGCCGGGTCTGCCGATGACCTACACGATGGTCGTGAGCAACAGCGGACCGAGCGATGTCGTCGGCGCACGCGTGCAGGACGTGATGCCCGCCGCGCTCTCGGCCTTCACGTGGACCTGCAGCCCGTCGGGTGGTGCCACCTGCGGCACGGCCAGCGGCGCCGGGAACATCGACGTGCTCGTGGCGCTGCCGGTGGGCGGCACGGCGACCTTCACTGCGACTGGCCTCACGCCTGCCGGTGGCGGCGCCGCCTTCACCAACACCGCGACGGTCGCCGCACCTGCCGGCGTTACCGATCCGGTGCCGGCCAACAACACCGCGACGGCCGTCACCCCAGCCTCGGTGCAGGCGGATCTGCAGGTCGTCAAGACGGCGACGTCGCCGTCGTACGTGGCAGGCGCACCGCTCAGCTACGTCGTGGTGGCCACCAACCTCGGGCCGAGCACGGCGACAGGCGCGCGTCTGCAGGACGTCCTGCCCGTGCCGCTGGCGGCGTTCACCTGGACCTGCACGGCCGCGGGCGGCGCCGTGTGCGGCACAGCCACCGGCGCGGGTTCCATCGACCTGCTGCTCGACCTGCCGGTGGGCAGCACGGCCACGTTCGCGCTCACGGGCACCGTGCCGGCCGGCACGACCGGAAGCCTCACCAACACTGCGACCATCGCGGCGCCCGCCGGCGCCGCCGATCCAGCACCCGGCAACAACACCTCCACGGTGGTCTTGTCCGGCAGCGCGTCGGCCGATCTCGCGATCAGCAAATCGAGCACGCCCAGTCCGTACGTGGCGGGCCAGCCGCTCGCCTACGCCATCGTCGTGAGCAATCTGGGACCGAGCGGCGCGGTCGGCGCGCGGGTGCAGGACGTCCTGCCGGCGGCGCTGGGCGCCTTCACCTGGACCTGTGCGCCAACCGGCGGGGGCGTGTGCACCACCGCGAGTGGTGCCGGCAACATCGACGCGCTCGTGGATCTCGTCGTCGGGGCGAGCGTCACGTTCACGGTGACCGGCACGGTGCCGGCCGCCATGACCGGCGCCCTCGTGAACACGGCCACGGTCGCGGCTCCACCAGGGGTTGCCGATCCGGTGCCCGGGAACAACGCCGCGACCGACACCAACCCGACCACCATCGTGCAGCTCACCGATGTCGGCATCGCCAAGACGGTGGCGCCGTCGGCCGCGCTCGTCGGTGGCAGCGTCACTTACACGGTGATCGCCACCAACTTCGGCCCGACCGCGGCCAGTGGCGTCGTGGTGACCGACCAGCTGCCGGTCGGCGTCGCCTACGTGGCCTCGACGCCGTCGCAGGGCAGCTACGACCAGGTGACCGGACGATGGAGCGTCGGCGCGCTGGCCGTCGGCCAGTCGGTGACGCTGACCATCGACGCCACCGTGCAGGTGCCCGGCGTGATCGCCAACATCGCCGTCCGCACCGGCCAGAACGAGCCCGACAGCAACGCCGCCAACGACTCGGCCGTGGCCGTCCTGAACAGCCCGCCCTATGCCGATGTCGGCGTCGCCAAGTCGGTGGCGCCGCCGACTCCGAGCGTGGGCGCGCCGCTGACCTTCACCGTCGTGGTCACCAACTTCGGCCCGGCCGCGGCGCCCGCCGTGGTCGTCGACGACCCGGCACCGGCCGGCTTTGCCCTTACCGGCACCACCCCGTCGGCCGGCAACTACGCCCCGGCCACCGGCCGCTGGACGGTGGGCCCGCTTGCCGTCGGCGCCTCGGCGACCTTGACGATGGTCGGCACGACCAGTGCCCCAGGCACCCTTCACAACCGGGCGGTCGTCAGCGCCACCGGCATCTTCGACCCCAATCCGCTGAACGATCAGGATGCGGTCGGCATCGCCATCGGCACCCCGCCGGCGGTGCTGCCGGCGAACCTGCGGCTCACCAAGGTGGCGCTGCGGCCGTTCCTGCCGCTCGACGACTTCGCCGAGTTCCTGGTCACCGTGACCAACGACGGCCCCGGCAGTGCCTCGGGCGTCGTCGTGACCGACACCCTGCCGCCGAGCCTCGTGTATGCCGAGTCGCAGGCGTCGCAGGGGCTGTTCGCCCCCGGCACCGGACAGTGGACCATCGGCGCCATCGCCGCCACTGACACCGCGACGCTGCAGATCCGGGCACGCGTGATCGCTCCCGGCCGGGCGGTGAACACCGCCACGATCACCGGGGCGTCGGAACCCGATCCGGATCCGAGCGACAACACCGACACCGCCGAGGTCCTGACGCCGTCGCCCGGCACCGTCGACCTCGAGATCACGCAGGAGCTGCCGAGCGTGGCGCCGCCCAACGGCCTCATCACCATCAGGCTGGTCACGCGCAACCTCGGGCCGAGCGCGGCGCTGAACCCCTACATCACCGGGATGATTCCGCCCGGCACGATCTTCGTGTCGTCGAGTCCCGGTGCCGGCGGCTCGTGCACGATTCCGGGCAACCCGCCGCCGCCGGATCCGATCACGGGCTATCCGGTGACCGGCGTCGCCGTGCCGCCGCTCACCTGCACGTTCCCCGGCCTGATGCAGCCCGGCGAGACCCGCGTCGTCGAGTTCACGGTACGGGTCGCGCCGGGGATCGCCACCGGGCAGATCCTGTGGAGCTGCTTCTTCACGGGCACTCAGACCGACGAGCCGTACCAGCCCAACAACGTCATCGACGGCTACCTGTTCGTCCACGACGGCATCGCGCCGGTCGGCGACCTGGCGATCCGGGCGCTGGCGGCCGTCGACGGCGTGGTCGGGACCGAGCTGGCGGCGCCGGTCGGCGCGCCGATCCAGATCCGGTTCTGGAGCACCAACGCCGGCCCGGCCGCGGCGCGCGGGCAATACGCCCTCATCCTCGACTCGGCGGCGATCGACATCGTGAGCGCGGTGACGGCGCAGGGGTGGGTGGCGCCGAGCGGCCCGACCTCCGGCGTGTGGGACACCGGCCCGGTGGCGCCGGGCCAGACGGTGACGCTCGACCTCACGGTCCGGTTGCGCACCGCGGCCAACCTCAAGATCTTCGCGCAGCGCGTGTCGGGGCAGCCCGGCGATCCGAATGCCGGCAACGAGCGCGCGACGATCGTCCTCGACGGCTACGGCGCCGGCAACTCCGGACGCTGGGTCGCCGTCGGCAACGTCGACGGCGTCGGCGCCGGCGAGATTCTGACCGGCGCCGGCCGCGGCGAGACGCCGCAGGTGCGCGCGTTCACCGGCAGCGGCGTCGACACCGGCCTTCGCTATTTCGCCTACGAGCGCAGCTTCCTCGGCGGCGTCCGCGTGGCCAGCTGCGACGTCGACAACGACGGCATCGCCGAGCTCATCACCGCGCCGGGCATCGGCCGGGCGCCGACCGTGCGGGTGCTGCGTCTGCAGGGCGGTGTCGTCACCGCGCTGGCGGCGTTCGACGCGTTCGAGTCGAACTTCACCGGCGGGTTGTCGGTCGCCTGCGCGGATCTGGAGGGCGACGGCAGCGCCGAGGTCGTCGTCGGCTCCGGGCCGGGACGCGTCGGCGAGGTGAAGGTGTTCACCGTAGGCGCCGGTGTGGTGGTGCCGCGGGCTACCTTCGCCGCCTACGAGCCGGCGTTCCTGGGCGGGGTGCGGGTGGCGGCGGGCCACTATGCCGGCCGCCCGGGGTGGCTCGGGGCGTTCGACATCGCGACCACGCCGGGCCCCGGCCGGAGCGCCGAACTGCGGCTGTGGACGCTCGGTGGCACCCCGGTGGCGCAGGTGCCGGTCAGCGCCGCGACGCAAGGCCTGGTCCCGACGCTGGGCGACGCCAACGGCGACGGCGCGCTGGACCTGCTGGTCGCGCCAGACGACGGCCAGCCGGAACTGCTCCGCATGTTCGACGTGAACAGCGGCGCGCTGCTCGCCAACGTGCCGGGCGGCCTGGCCGGGTTCGCCACCGGCGTCCGTCTGGCCGTCGGCCGGCTGCAAGGCGGCCCGGCCCAGCCGGAGATGGTCGTCGGCAACGGCGCCGGCGGTCATCCGCGCGTGCGGGTGATCACCTGGTTGCCGGCAGGGCCGGTGCTGCGGCTGGAGTTCGTGCCGCTCGAGATCCCGTAACCGTGACCACTGTGTGGCGTGTGCTCGTCGTGGGTCTACTGGTGCTGTCGGCGGCCGCGCCGGCCGCCGCTCAGCAGCTGTGGTCGAACCCGGCCACCTGGGGCGGTACCGTCCCGGGCCCCGGCGCCCACGTCACCATTCCACAGGGCCGGCGGATCGTGCTCGACGTGAGCCCGCCACCGCTCGGCAGCCTGACGGTGCACGGCGTGCTGACGTTCGCCGATCGACCGCTCGACCTCTCGGTCGGGTGGATCATGGTCCACGGGCTGTTCGAGATCGGCACCGAGGCCACCCCGTATCCGTACCGGGCGACGATCACGCTCACCGGCGCCCTCGACGAGGACGTGATGGGCATGGGGGCGAGGTTCCTCGGCGCGATGCACGGCGGCCGCATCGACATCCACGGCGCACGCCGCAGCGACGTCGATTGGGCGGTGCTGGCGCGCCACGCCCGCCCTGGCGACACCACCATCGCACTCGCGCTGGTCGAGCCGAACAAGACCGCGCTCGGCTGGCGGCCCGGCGACCTGCTGGCGATTGCCCCGAGTGGTCGCGACCCGCTGCAGATCGAACCGGTGACCGTCACCGCGGTGAACGGCACCGAGGTGTCGTTCATGCCGCCGCTGCGCTTCCACCATTGGGGCGAGTTGCAGACCATCGCCGGACAGACTGTGGACGAGCGGGCCGAGGTCGGGCTGCTCAGCCGCGACATCGTGATCCAGGGGGCGCCTGACGGCTACGCCCGCAACCTGGGCGGGCACATCATGATCATGGCCGGCAGCATCGGCCGGATCGAAGGCGCCGAGTTGCGCTTCATGGGGCAGATGGGCCGGCTCGGCCGCTATCCCTTCCACTGGCACCTCACCGGCCACGCCCCGATCGACTACCTGCGTTTCAGCAGCGTGTGGAACAGCTTCCACCGCGGCGTGGTGATCCACCAGACGACCGGCGTGGAGGTGCGCGGCAACGTCGCGGCCAACGTCTGGTCGCACACCTTCGTCGTCGGCGAGGACGGCAACGAGACCGGCAACGTCGTCGAGGACAACCTCGGGTTGCTCACCAAGCGTGTGCCGGAAGCGATGTTCGTCCGCGCGCCGCTGGGGGCTCCCGGCGCCGCGGGCGCGGCCGCGCAGGACGAGTGGCGTCCGGGCACGTTCTGGGTGAACAACCCACGCAACACGGTGCGGCGCAATCGCGCCGCCGGCGGTCTCGATGCGATTGGCTTCTTCTACGACCGCGACCACGGACGGGCCGGTGCTGGCGATCTCGCGGCCACGGACTTCGCCGACAACGTCGCCCACTCCTACGCGTCGTCGTCGGCCGCCGGCGAGCCGACGCCCTCGAACGCGTCCGGTGTCGGCCTGCTGGTGCGCATGGAGGAGCGCCCGGGCGAGAGCTCGGTGTTCGGCCCCTTCACGGCCTATCAGAACGCCGTCGCCGGCGCCTGGATCGCGCACGCCGCGGAGACATTGCGCGACGCCGTGCTCGCCGGCAACGCCAGCGGCGTGGTGCTGGCGCGCGGTGGGCTCGAGGGATCGCTCGTCGTCGGCGAGACCGCCAACCACATCACGTCGCATCCTCCCGAAACGGTGCGCGGCGGAGTCCGGACGGTGGCCACCGGCACCGACAACGCGCCCCGGGTGCGCGATGTCACGTTCGTGCGCCAGCCGATTGCGGCGGTCGACGTCGATGGCGGCTACCTGATGCCGGGCAACGCCTTCTCCGGCATCACCCGCATCGACACGCCGACGCCGGTGTTCCTGCGCGATCGGCGCGGCGACGGGAGTTGGAGCGGCGCGCTGGTCGACGCCGACGGCAGTTTGACCGGGAGCGGCGCCAGCCGGCTGGTGACCGGCGCCGTGATCGACGCTGACAGCGTCTTCGCGGCGGGGTGGGGGAGCTTCGCTCCCGGTGGCGCGTTCGTCACGCCGCGGCGGGCCGCCACCGGACCGTCATTGCTCACGGCAGCGGTCGCCGGCGCGACCGTCGCGCTCGCCTGGTGGCCACCCGACGACGCGTCGACCGTGCTGTCGTACGTCCTCGAAGCAGGCTCGGCACCCGGTCGCGCCGACATCCTCACCGCCGACGTCGGGACCGCGACGGCGCAGACCTTCGGCGGCGTGCCGGCCGGCCGCTACGTGGTGCGGGCCCGAGCGCGCACTGCCGCCGGCCTGTCAGCGCCGTCCAACGAGGTGACTGTGCGGGTCGGGGCGATCGCGTGCCTGCCTCCGGACGCGCCCGCTGCGCTGACCACCACCGTGTCCGGCTCGCTCGTCACGATCGCGTGGCCGCCCGCCGCTGGCGCGACCAGCTATCAACTCCGTGTCGGGGCGGCGACCAACCCACGTCCGCTGATTCTGCCGATGGCCGGTACCGCCGGCGTCGTCAGCACCGCGGCGCCTTCGGGCCGCTACATCGTCCGGGTCGCCGGCGTGAATGCGTGTGGTGTCGGAGCGGCGTCGCCAGAGGCGACCGTCGTCGTCCCATGACGGTCTGAGAGCGGCCGGCGTTACTGCGCCGGCCGCACCCGGTAGAGCACGTCGTCGCCCTCCGCGGCCACGCGTTCGAACGCGCCGCTCAAGACCGCGTCGGCGTGGAACCTGCCGACGTCGAATCCTGGCGTCAGGTTGCGGGCGTAGGCCGGCAGCACCACCACGTGAGTCACGCCGTAGAAGCGCAGCGCGTCGAGGAAGTGGGGCTGGCGCGGAAAGACGTCGAGCGCTTCGCGCACGGCCTCGTAGGTGAACGAGGTGCGCCGGCCGTAGCCGTTGACGATCGGCGTCCACGACGGCAGCACGAACTGCAGGTAGTCCGCTTCGTCCGGCCAGCGCACGGTCTGGCGCAACATCGGCAGCACCAGCACCGTCGTCGGGCGGTCCGCGGCGAGCCGGGCGAAGATCGCCGGCACCGGCAGATCATTGGCCGGCAGGGGCGGCGGATACGCCATGTAGTTCTCTGCCCCCAGGGCGCACAGGAGCAGGGCGGCGACGGCCGTGCGCCAGCGGCGCGGCGCCGCGTGCACGCCGGCGCCGACCAGCATGGCGAGGCCGATCGCGACCAGGACCGCCATGCGGGCGGGAGAGCGGAAGGAGGCAACTCCCGGGACATAGGACAGCCCGTCGAACGGCCGCCACCATCCACCGTCAATCGAAGGACCGAGTGACATCAGGAAGCCGAGCAAGGCCAGCGGTAGTCCCCACAGCAGCCGGCGCAGCGGCCCAGGACGCGCCACTGCCGCGACGACGCCGGCGAGCGCGGCCGTCGTGGCGCCGACCCCGATGAACAGCGAGCGGCGATAGTCCCAGGAGTCGTGTGCCGTCGTGTGCGTGATCCACGCCCCGGGCCACGTGTCGGTCGGCGGCTGGAGATACCAGTGCGCTTCCAACGAGAATCCGCGTGTTTCAGCGCGGCTCGGTGGCGGCGTCCCGAGGAACGGACGAGCGACCGGCGCCAGCACGGCCAGCGCGCCGAGTCCGGCAATGGCCAGCGCCGTCGCCCGCCGCACCAGCAGCGGCCGAGACCACGGACCAACCAGCGCCAGCCACCCGAGCTGCGCGGCGATGACGATGAGCGCGATCACCGCCGCGTACCACGACACCAGCGCTTGACCGCACGCCACGGCCACGGCCACGGCGAGATCGGCCGGACGATGGTCGTGCCACCAGCGGTCGAGCGATCGTGCCGTCAACAGCATCCCAGCGAGGAGCGCCAGGTGAACGACGGCCAGATAGGCCGACGTCAGCTGGGAATAGGTGAAGGCCAAGGCGAAGCCAGCGACAAACGCCGCCCGGTCGTCGCGCACGTAGTGCCAGACCAGCAGCGCCATCGTCAGTGCGTTTGCCACTGGGATGATCAGACGCAGCAGGTTGAACGCCACCGCGGGGCCGGCGAGCCACGTCATTGGCGCGGCGATGAGTCCCAAAGCGATCATCGGCTCTGAGTATGCGAGCGCCGCCGGCTCTGGCGCGAAGAACGGCGCGTCGAGCGGCCACCCGCCGGCGATGGGCCAGCGCGCGTGCCATGCCAGCGTCCAGGCAATGAGCCGGGCGTCCCCCCAGTCGGGCGGCCGCGTCAGGTCGTCGAGCCCGAGAAACGGCGAGCACATGACGACGCTGGACACGGTGTAGAGCAGGGCCCAGAGGGTCAGCGTGCGCCAGGAAAGCCCAGTCCCCGTTTCCGCCGACACCCGCAGAGCTTAGCGCACGCGGACCGTCCTCCCGTTCCGAACGGCCGTGGTCACGCCGCCGTCCACTCCGGCGGCACCTTGAGCAGCTAAGATCACCGCGATCTCGGCCCCGGCCTTGCCAACAGCATCTGACGTTCGTCTCTCCCCGTGCCCAGGGCGGCTGCCCCACGGTCGCGCCGTGGGGCTGCTGCTCGTTGTCGTCGGTCTAACCCTTCCACTCGGCGACATCCTCGCCTATCCAGAACGTCTATCGGTGCTACCGAGCCTGCAGGTGGACGCGATCACGTATCACGAGCTCGCCACCAGGATTGCTGCCGACGGGTCGTTGTCGCACATTCCGGCGAGGCAACCCCCGGGTTTCGTGGTCCTGTTGGCCGGGCTCTACGTAATCACCGGCCCCTCGTATCTTGCAGCCAGGCTGACGCTGTGGATCTGCTTCGTCGTCACCGTGGGGTTGGCTGCCTGGACCGCGCGTCGGGTCTGGGGCAGCGGCGTCGCCGCGACTGCCGCCGCCCTGGTCGCCACTGCCCCGGCGTTGCGGCACTACGTCGGGACGGTCCAGTACGAAGTGCTCGTCGGGGCGTGGTTCCTCGCCCTGCTGGCGGGGATCCATGCCAGTCTCGGATCGAAGCGCACCTGGGCCGTCTACGCCGGCGTTGCGGCCTCTGGAGCTTCGGCTGGGGCTCTGACCCTGACGCGAGAAGTCTTCATCGGCATCTTGCCAATAGTGGCGCTGTGGATAGCCTGGTGGCCTGAGACGTTGGTGCGCGCGCGGCGGCAGTCGGTGACAGCCGCACTGTTGTTCCTTGCGGTTGCGGCCTTGCCGATCGGGGCATGGTCGGTGCAGCAGTCCGCGCGGGTCGGTCAGACGGTCATCATCTCGGACAAAGGGCCAGTGACCTTCGCGCTCGGCAACAACCCGCGCGCCTCGGGCACCTACAACGTCGATGTCATCGAAGAGCCTTCGGGTCTGGCGTTCGTCAAGAGTCGACCGCTCGACGCCCTGTTCCTGCTGGTGCGCAAGGTCGGCTATTTCTGGGGTGTGCTCCGCGACGGGTGGAACGTGCCCCGGGCGGCGCCGCTGCGCATCCATAGGGCCTCCTTCGGTCTGTTGCCGATGGACGTCGTGGGTGTGGCCGCCAGGGGAGGCTGGCTGCTCCTGGCATTCGTCATCGGCACGGCATGGCTCTTTTACCGGGGTGCGGTTCGAGGGTGGTGGATTCTTCCTGCCTCGGTCGCTGCTATATGCGCGGCGCATGCGCTCACCCTGGCTTCGCATCGCTTCGCCGTCCCGATGCTCCCGGTCGTGTTCGTGATCGCCGCCGGGCCTGTGGCCGCCGGGCTGCACTCGTCGTTGCGTTGGCTGCTAGCGTCGCCGCGCCGCTTGCATGCGACAGCCGGCGTGCTGGTCGTGGCGATCACCGCGCAGTGGGGGCCGTGGCCGGCCGAGATGGCGTTCCGCGCCGCCGAAGTCGAAGCCCTGAACGCCGTCAACGCCCGCGACACCGTGCTGGGCGAGACCGTGCGGTTCGTGGCAGCCGCAGATGGGGCCCGCACGGCGATGGTGCTGGCCGATGAGTACCTGCCCTCTGGACCGTTTCGGCTGCTGCTGACGATGAGGCGCGGCAGCGGGGCCATCGACCAGAATCTGGCAGTAGCGCGGGTCGTCGTCACGGACCTCGAGGGTTCGGTCGTGTGCAGTCGGGACATCCCAGCAGGCGATGTCCCTGACCACAGTTTCGGCGATATCTGGGTCCCCTGCGACCTGCGTGGCGAAGGGCCGGTGTCCTTCGTGGTGCAGACGTCCGGGGCGGCGGATCTCGCCTTTCATGAGCTGGTGATCGTCCGCAACCCAGCCTGACGGCTGCGGGTGTAGAGTAGTGCGCGTCGCGCGGGACCCGCGCGCGGGAGACTCCTGTCCATGATCCTTCGCCGCTTCACCTCCGTGGCCCTGCTGGCGGTTGCCGGCGCGTCGTTCGTCGCTCTCTTCGCCGGCCAGACGGCGCCGCCGGTGGCGGCCGCCGAGCAGGCCGCGGCCGCGGCGTACTTCCCGCCGGCCGGCGCCTGGCCGAAGCGGTCGGCCAGCGACCTCGGCATGGATCAGGCGGCGCTCGATGCCGCGGTCCAGTTCGCGCAGACCCGCGAGTCGACGCGGGCGATGGACTTCAGCGACCAGGAGCGGATCTTCGGCACGATGCTCGGGTCGGTGCCGAACATCCGCGCCAAAACCAACGGCCTGGTCATCTACAAGGGCTACGCCGTGGCCGAGTTCGGCGACACCACCTGGGCCGATCCCACCTACTCGGTGGCCAAGAGCATGATGGCCACCGTCGCCGGCCTGGCGGTGCGCGACGGCAAGATCGCCGGTCTCGACGAGCCGGTCGGCCGCACCGTGAAAGACGGCGGCTACGATACGCCGCGCAACGCCCTGGTCACCTGGAAGATGCACTTGCAGCAGGAGACCGAGTGGGAAGGCGAGATGTTCGGCAAGAAGGACGACTTCGTCGGCACCAAGGCGTTCGGCGAGGGCGAGCGCAAGCCGCGCGAACTGCGCCGGCCCGGCAGCCACTACGAGTACAACGACGTCCGCATCAACCGCCTCGGCCTGTCGCTGCTGCGCACCTTCAAGCAGTCGGTGCCCGATGTGTTCCGCCGCGAGGTGATGGACGTGATCGGCGCGTCGAACACCTGGCGCTGGATCCCCTACCACAACAGCTTCGTCGACGTCGACGGCAAGCAGCTCGCCTCGGTGAGCGGCGGCACCCGCTGGGGCGGCGGCGTGTGGATCAACGCCCAGGACATGGCCCGCTTCGGCTACCTGTGGCTGCGTGGCGGCAAGTGGGGCGACCGGCAGATCGTGCCGCCGGATTATGTCAAGGCGGCACTCGCGCCGAGCCAGCACGGCCCCGACTACGGCTACTTGTGGTGGCTGAACACGCAGGGCAAGAACTATCCGGGCCTGCCGGCCAACGCCTACGGGGCGCGCGGCGCCGGCAGCAACACCATCACGATCCTGCCCGATCAGGACCTGGTCGTGGTGTGGCGCTGGCACGCCGGCAACGAAGCCGAGTTCGTGAAGCGGGTGGTGGCGGCGATCCGGCCGACGTCGATGATGCGGTGAGCGTCGTCACGGTTCGGGCGCGTGGCGCTCGAACCGCTCAATCGCCATCGTCCACGCCGGCGCTCCGTCGCTCCGCGTGCGACGCGCGATCGTGTAGGTGCCGGTGATGCGCCCCGCGGTTGGGCAACAGTTGGCGTCCCCGTCCTTCCAGACGTGCACCTCGAAGGCGAGCCGATCGTCGGCGAACTCGTAGGCGGCGCCCTTCCAGATGCCCTCACCCGGCGCCAGCCGCGCCGCCAGCGCCTCCGGCGCCGGACGGAACGCGACCGGCTCGAGGCCACCGTCCGGACGCAGATGGAGGATCTCGTCTTCGTGCAGTCCGCCGGTGCCCGTGAACCGCACTTGGATATGCAGGAAGACGCCGCCTCGAAAGGTGAAGCGCCGAGGCGGCTCGATGTGACCGACCCCGAGGTCGCCCGGTCCCTCGATGCGCCGCGCCGCGCGATAGCGGTCGCCGACCGGCGTCCAGATGGTGAGCGCATCGGCCTCGTCCGGTTGCTGCTCGTAGACCGCGAGCACCGCAGGGGCGTCGGGTCCAGCCAGCGTCATCACCCGACGGGTGCCGGTGCCAGCGGCGGGTTCCGCTTCGATTTCGGCACGCGTCAACAGCGGCGCGGTGGCGCCTGACGGCGCGGCGATCGGCTGACACGTCGTCGCCGCCGTCAGGACGACACTGAGGACGGAGGCGACGAGGGCCATGAGTGACGAACCGACGGGGCGGGCCCCGTCGGACCGGTTGCGGAGGGCTAGGTCCAGACCACCTTGGTGCTGGGGGCACTCACCAAGTGGCCGGCCGACGGGAGGAACGATCTCATCCTGGGCTGCTCCTTGGGCGATGGTGACTGACCCTCGCAACAGCAATCGGCGTGCCCGCGGGCCCTTCCCCACGTTTTCCCTCGGGTTCACGCTCCGGCTCGTCGGAAACGGCCTCCACGCGCCCGGCCGCTGGCAAATTTTGCGCGGACGGAACAGGGCATCTGATTCACTCCGATACAGTCTGCAGATACCCGGCTCGGCCGTACACGCCACGGGCGGCGGATCGCGAATCCCGCCGCCCGATCAGTCTTAGCGCCGATGTCTCAGCAGGACAGGCACTTGTGGTTGTTCTTCGCGCCCAGGCTCTCGAGGAACGCGATCGCCTCGGGCCACGGCTGCACGCGCTGCACCGGCCCGTTCGCCATGTCCACGGTGGTCTGGCCCTCGCGGTTCACCACCAGCGGGTCGGCGCCCTTGGCGACCAGATACTTCAGCATCTCGACGTCGCCGCGGGCGGCGGCGTGGTGCAGGGCCGAGTTGCCCTCGTGGTCGCGGGCGTTGACGTCGGCTCCGGTCACCTCGACCAGGAACTTGACGCCCGCCAGCAGACCGCCCGGGGCGAAGCGGTGGGAGTTGCCAGCGAAGCCCTCGCCGTAGCCGACGCCGGTCGAGGCGAGCAGGGTCGGGACGCCAGGACCGCCCACGGGCACCGGCGGCACCCCTGACACATCGACGATCACCCGCTGGCCGGCATCGCCGAACTCGCCTCGTTCGGGCGGTTTGGCGGTCGGAATCAGCGGATCGGCGCCGAACGACACGAGCAGCTTCATGGCCTCGACGTCGGCGGCGTAGGCGGCACGCCAGAAGGCCGTCGACCCGGTCTCTTCGACGCCCGACTGGTCGAAGTTGTAGTTCGAGTACCAGACCTTCTTGTTGACGCGGGCGTTCGGATCGGCGCCCTTCTCGAGCAGCGCCTTCATGTACTCCAGGTAGCCGGTGCGCTGGTTGAGATGCGCCCGCGGCTGCGGGTAGCCGGCCCGCGGCGCCCACATCAGGTTGATCGCCGCATACAGCGGGCCGACGCCGTTCTCGGCGACCAGGTTCGGATCGGCACCGCGCGCAAGCAGCGCCATCGCCAGGTCGTAGTGACCGTTGATGGTCGCGGTGAGCAGCGCCGACACGTGATCGCCGCCCTTCGTCTGGTTGACGTTCACGCCGGCGTCGAGCAGCGCCACGGCGACCTCGGCAAACCCCTGCCGCGCCGCGTACAGGAGCGGCGTCATCCCGCCCTGGGTGTGCACTTGCTCGTTGATGAGGTAGCCGCGGTTGAGGCCGGGCGTGCGCGGGCGTCCACCCGGCGCCGTGCGCGCCACCGGCGCCACCGCGCGGGTCGTGCCGTTGGCGATCTCGGCCTTGGCCGCCAGCAGCCGGCCATCGGGGTTCTCGCCGTTGGCGCTGAGCGCCATCAGATCGATGACCCGGGTGCTCGCGTTCGGGTTGGCGCCGCGCGCGACCAGCAGCTTCACGACGTCGGCGCGGTTGGCGGCCGCGGCGAAGATGAGCGGCGTCTGCTCGCGGTCGCGTTCCTTCGCCTCGAGGTCGGCGCCGCCGGCGATGAGCGCGGTGACGGCGGCAGTGTCGCCCGACGCCGCCGCGAACATCAGCGGCGTCGCGCCGGTACTGGTGCGGGCGTTGACGTCGGCGCCGCCCTTCACGAGCAGGGTCACGACCGGACCCGAGCCGCGCTCGGCGGCCAGGTGCAGCGGGGTGACGGCACCGAAGCGGGTCGCCGCCCGCACGTTGGCGCCGGCGACGACCAGCGTGTCGGCCAGGTCCGCGGCGCCCAGCCGGGCCGCCCAGTGCAGCCCGGTCACGCCGTCACCCTGCGCGGCGTTGACGTCGGCGCCGTCCTTCAGCAGCGTGCGCACCGTGGCGACGTCGCCCTTCATGGCGGCGTCGGCCACCGTGCCTTCGGCCGCGGTCAGCGCCGCCGACAGCGCCAGCGCTCCCGCCACGCCCGCGATCACACCGCCCAGGACTCGTCGTCGCATCGCTGTGGTCTCCATTACTGCGCCGCCGTCGTCGCCTGGACGGCGTTCAGGTCGAAGCTGCCGGTGCTGTCGCCGAACGCCGGCAGGTCGTCCATGCCGGTCTTGTGCAGCACGTCGAGGAAGGCATTGGCCATCGGCGTGCCGTCGGCCGCCTTGACGTGCAGGCCGCCCTTCAGCGTCCCGCCGGCGTGGCCGGCGAGGAGCAGCGGACAGCGCTTGTGGTTGTGGACGTTGGGGTCGCCCATCGGCGAGCCGTACATCACCAGCGTGTTGTCGAGCACCGTGCCGTCGCCCTCGGGCATCCGCTTCAGCTTCTCGATGAAGTGCGGCAGCAGGCTGGCGTGGTAACGGTTGATCTTGTTGAAGTCGCGGATGCGATCCTCGCGGGAGTTGTGATGGCTGGCGTTGTGGAAGCCGGTGGTCACGCCAGTCGACGGGAACACCCGGCCCGACACGTCGCGCGACATCTTGAAGGCGAATACCCGGGTGATGTCGTTGCCGAAGGCCAGCGCCTGCAGGTCGAACATCAGCTTGACGTGCTCCTCGTAGGAGTCGGGCACGCCGATCGGGGCGCCGGGCAGCTCGCGCTCCTCGCCGCTCGAGTTGAACGCCTCGACCTTCTGGATGCGCCGTTCGATCTCGCGGACGTCGGTCAGGTAGTCGTCGAGCCGGGCCTGATCGGCGGCGCCGATCTGCGCCTTCATCCGGCCGACCGAGCCGGTCAGCGCGTCGAGGATGCTGCGGTCTTCCTTGCGCCGGGCCGCCCGCTCCTCGGCCGTCGCGCCGACGCCGAACAGCTGATCGAACACCGTGCGCGGGTCGCGGATCATCGGCAGCGGCGTCGCGGCGTCGCTCCAGCTGATCGAGTCGGTGTAGACGCACGAGTAGCCGTATTCGCAGCCGCCCGCCTGATCGACCGGCTCGATGCACAGCTGCATCGACGGAATCGGCGTGTCCTGACCGAAGCGCCGGGCGTAGAGCTGGTCGATGGAGATGCCGGCCTTCACGTCCGAGCCCATCGTCTGCTTGGGATGCGCCTGGGTGAGGAACACCGCGCTGGCGCGGAAGTGATCGCCGCCGATCTCCGGAGTGGTGAAGGCCTCGGCCTGCCGCAGGTCGGTGTTGCTGACGATGGTGATGTGCTCGCGCACGCTCTCGAGCGGCGCCAGGGCGCTCGGCTCGAGGTCGAAGCCGCGGCCGGTGGCGGCGGGGGACCACATGTTCATCTTCATGCCGTAGGCGGTGCTGCCGGCGGCGCCGTGCACCATCTCGATGCACGCCAGCCGCACCTTGCCGGCGGCGGCCGTCCGGGCGTGCGCGGTGCCGGCCGGCACCATCGCCTCGAGCAGCGGCAGGGCGGCGGTGACGCCGATGCCCTTGAGGACGGTGCGGCGCGAGAGCGTGCGTGAGGTGATGAACATGGCGGCTCCTACTGACGGGCGTCGGCGGCGGTCGACTCGGCCGGGCTCGGCCGGCTCATCCTGAACGGCTGGCTCTTCACGATGCCGTGCACGAACGCCGAGATCTTGAAGTCCTGTCGGGCGGCATCGCGCTGGATGGCCCGCACCGTCGGCATGTCGAACGACTCGACGTGGCGGCCGAGCGCGTAGGTCATCAGGCTCTCGGTGAAGCTGGCGAGCATCGCGTCCTTGTACTTGAGCAGCGCCTGGCGGAGGCCGTCGGCCCCGGCCATCGCGCTGCCGTCGTAGAGCGTGCCGGTGGCGTCCACTGGCACGCCGTTGTCCTTGATGCGGTACTGGCCGGTGACGTCGAAGTGCTCGAGCGCGAGGCCCAGCGGATCGATCACCCGGTGGCACGACGTGCACGCCGGGTTCTTGCGGTGCTCTTCCATGCGCTCGCGCACCGACAGCGTCTTGCCGTCCTTCGAGCCGCCGGTCTCCTCGAGCGCCGGGACGTTGGGCGGCGGCGGCGGCGGCGGCGAGCCCAGCATCACCTGCATCACCCACTTGCCACGCTGCACCGGCGAGGTGCGGTCGGCGACCGAGGTCATCATCAGCACGCTGCCGTGGGTGAGCACGCCGCGGCGCGTCTCAGGCAGCGTGACGCGGCGGAATTCGGGGCCGGTCACGTTCGGGTAGCCGTAGTGGCGGGCCAGCCGTTCGTTCACGAAGGTGTAGTCGGCGTTCAGCAGGTCGAGCACGCTGCGGTCCTCGTGGACCAGGCTGGCGAAGAACAGCTCGGTCTCGCGCCGCATCGCCGCGGTGAGCGACTGATCCCACTGCGGATAGAGGATGCCGTCCGGGCGCACCTTCTCGACGTCCTGCAGGCGCAGCCACTGCGCGCCGAAGCGGGTCGCCAGGGCCTCGGCCTTGGGATCGGCCAGCATGCGCCGCACCTGGCGATCGAGCCCGGCGGTGGTCTTCAATGATCCGGCGCTCGCCACCTTCACGAGTTCGGCGTCCGGCACCGTGCCCCACAGGAAGAACGACAGGCGCGAGGCCAGCTCGAGGTCGGCGATGCGGTAGCTGGCGCCGGCCGGCACCTGGGGCTGCTGTTCGATCCGGAAAAGGAAGCGCGGGTTGGCCAGGATGCCCTGGACGGCGAGGCGGACGCCGCTTTCGAAGTCGCCGCCGGCCCGGCCCTGGTCGTAGAACGTCATCAGGTCGGCCATGTCGGCGGCGCTGACCGGCCCGCGAAACGCCTGCGTCGCCAGCCGCCGCACGGTGTCGGTGGCGCAGCCGCGTTCTTCGCCGGCGGCGGTCGGGCGGCACGCGAACACCCGGCGGCGGCTCGGCGTATCGGACACCCCGGTGACCGTCATCGGTCCGGCGATCACCAGATCCTGGATGTGCGGCGCCGAGGTGATGCCGAAGCCGGTGCCGATCCGCATGTCGACCAGCGTGTGGTCGATCGGCATCATCAGGTCGTCGACCGGGCCGACGAACCGTGGCACGAACGCGGCGGCGATGCGCTGCGGCCCGGCCTTGACGTGAATCGGCGGCGAGTCGATCTCGAAGCCGCGCTCGGTGGCGTCGCTCATGCTCGGCGTCACTTCGAGCACCGCGGCCCGCTCGCCGTTCACCGAGACCTCGAGCAGCTCGTTGCTGCCGGCCATGGCGATGCCGGTGTTGCCGAACAGCTCGCCGCTGATCGTCCGCTGGAGCAGCGCCGAGAACGTGTAGTCGCCGTCGGCGGGGAAGTTGTGGACTACGGCGATGCCGCCGCGCGAGCCGAGCGGCGTGCCTTCGACGTAGCGCATCTGCGACTCGACCTGGAGCACGCGGTAGGTGGCCGAGGTCGCCGAGGCCTGCTTGTCGCCGATCGCCAGGCGGCTGACCTGCGAGGCGGCGCGCAGATAGCCGTCGAGCAGCGCCGGGCTGAAGGTCTGCGCCTCGGCGATGTTGTCGAAGCCGTGCGCCTGCGTGTCGGCCGGCAGATACGGCGTGACGTCGACCTGCAGGTCGAGCAGATCCTTGACCGCCTGTGAGTACTCCGCGCGCGTCAGCCGCTGGAACGGCCGCCAGCCGGGGTTGGGGTTGCTGGCAGCGAGTTCGTCCATGCGCGACTCGAGGGCCGCGGCCAGCTGATCGATCTGCGCCGGCTCGGGCCGCTTGGCCCCCGGCGGCGGCATCATGCCGGCGCGCAGCTTGCGGATCATCTTCTCGATGACCTCGGGCTGCTCGTGGGCCTTCATCGCGTCGAAGCTGGCCAGCGTGAGACCGCCGGCCTTGCCGCGGTCGCTGTGGCAGGTGCCGCAGTAGGTGGTGACGACGCGGGTCTGTTCGGCGGCCACCATCACCGGCGGCGCTGCTGCGGCGCGGCGGGCGGGCGCGGCGGCGCGCGCCGGTGCGGGTGGCGGCGTGGGTGGCGCGGTCGTCGCGCCAGGGGCGGGGGCCTGCGCATCACGGGCGGCCAGGCCGAGGCCCAGCAGCAGCACGCCGGCCGTCGCGACGAAGAGCTGTCTCATCTCGTTCACACCCTGAATGCGACACGCTGGGGCCTTGCCGGCGGCACGTCAGCCGGCGGCGCCCGAGCGTCTACGGCGCCGCCGGCTGCACGTGCCGGTAATTATGCCGCAAGCGCCATGCCGATTCTTGTCTTCCCTCGTCTCCTCCGCACATCCCGGCATGCGTCCTCCAGTCCAGGTAGAATCCGCCACCGAGGCCCGACCGGGTGCGCTCCGGTCGGGGCCGGTGCAGCCGCGTGCACGGCGCTTTCCAGGAGGCGGAGATGAAGACCTACGCAAGGGCTACACCGGCGTGGTTGCTCGCCGTTCTGCTCGTCGGAGTGACCGCCGCGGGCTGGGCCCAGACCACGACCGGCACGATCCTCGGCGAAGTGAAGGACGCGACCGGCGGCTCGCTGCCGGGCGCGACCGTGACCGCCGTCAATCAGGCCAACGGGCTGACGCGCGAAGCCGTGACCGACGAGCTCGGCAGCTACCGCTTCGCCGCGATGCCGCCGGGCGTCTACACGGTGAAGGCCTCGCTGACCGGGTTCAAGGAGGCGGCGCGCGCCGATCTGCGCCTGGCGATCAACTCGCAGCTGGTCGCGCCGTTCACGCTCGAGGTCGGCGGCCTCGAGGAGACGATCACCGTCACCGAGCAGGCGCCGCTGGTCGACACCACCGAGAACGTCGTGCGGACGCTGGTCGACACCCAGCAGATCGCCTCGCTCCCGCTCAAGTCGCGCGACTTCCTCGACCTGACGCTGCTCGCGCCGGGCGTCGTCGCCGACCAGGGCTCGGCGTCGAGCGGCCAGACCGATTCGATCTCGTTCGGCGGCATGAGCGAGAACTACAAATCGGTCTGGCTCGAGGGCGTCGACTTCAACGACGAGGTCACCGGCGGCGGCAGCGCGCTGTCCTCCGCCACGCGCATCGCCCTGGCGCAGGAAGCGATCCAGGAGTTCCAGGTGATGGCCAACTCCTACAGCGCGGAGTTCGGCCGGTCGGCGTCGGGCGCCATCAACATCCTGACCAAGTCGGGCGGCAACCAGATCCGCGGCAGCGGCTTCTACTTCCGCCGCGACGACGCCTTCGACAAGCCGAACTACTTCGCCGTCACGGTGCCGCCGTTCAAGATCGAGCAGTACGGCCTGACCGTGGGCGGTCCGGTGGTGCAGAACCGCCTGTTCTACTTCGCGTCGTGGGAGAAGCGCGCCAACGAGCGCTCGGTGCAGGTGAACATCCCGACCTCGATCGCCGCGTTCGTGCAGAGCCTCGGCTACGACACCCGGACCGACGTGCCGGTGGTGACCAGCGAGCACAATGCGTTCGGCAAGGCGACCTTCCTGGCGTCGCAGAACCACACGATGAACGCCACCTACATGTACGACCATCGCGACCTGACCGGCCAGCAGACCGGTGGCAACAGCGCCGGCGACCACGGCTACGACGACAAGCGGCGGGCCTGGTTCCTGGTCGGCAACCTGACCTCGGTGCTGCGCTCGAACCTGGTCAACGAGTTGCGCGTCAGCGCCTCGCACCAGGCCCTCGATCGCGTGCTGCCGGCCGGCTCGACCAGCCGCCCGGAGATCCGCTTCCCGACCGTGCAGTTCGGCCGCGCCAGCAACGTGCCGCAGGGCCGCTCGCAGGACAACTACATCGTCACCAACGCCACCAGCCTCAACTTCGTGGCCAAGGGCACGCACGACCTCAAGTTCGGCTTCGAAGCCAACATCGTGCCGACCACCAGCACCATCAACCAGTCGTTCAACGGCCTGTTCGAGTTCACCGCCGATCGGCCGGTGGTGCCCGGCGACCCGACGTCGCTGCCGTTCCGCTTCACCCAGGGCGTCGAGCTGCGCGGCGAGCTGGCGGCGCTGACCCGCGACGTCAACATCTACTCGGCCTTCGTCAACAACCAGTGGCGCCCGGTCAGCAACCTGACCATCAACCTCGGCGTGCGCTACGACTGGCAGCTGTGGCGCGGCGACCTCAACGGCCAGGACATTCCCGATGACGTGGCGATCGAGCAGTTCTGGGTGCGCCAGATCACCGGCGACCTGCGCGGCCAGAACTTCAAGCCGGTGCCCAACGACATGAACAACATCGCGCCACGGCTGGGCCTGACCTGGGATCCGTGGAGCGACGGCCGGACGGTGGTACGGGCCGGCTACGGCATCTACTACGACCAGATCAACACCACGACGATGCGCGGCGTGGTTGCCGGCTATCCCGGCTTCATCACCTCGCAGATCGCCAACGACGCGCGGTCGGGCGCGCTGATCCCGAACGACTTCTTCCCGAACCTGCCGACGCGCTCCTTCCCGGAGTCGGCCGGCACGGCCTTCAACATCGCCAGCGACTCGGCCGAGTCGCCCTACACGCAGCAGATGACGCTCGGCAGCACGCGGCAGCTCGGCACCGACTACGCCCTGTCGTTCGACTACGTCTACATGCGCGGCGAGAGCTTCCCGGTGACCCGCAACGTCAACGCGCGCCGCGCCGACAACACGTTCCCGCTGATCGCCGGCGGCACGCGCCTGCTGCTCTACGACGACGCGGCGCCGATGCGCATCCACCAGGCCCAGCTGCGCCTGCAGAAGCGGTTCGCCAACCGACTCGGCTTCCTGCTCGGCTACACGCTGGGCAGCGCCAAGACCATCGCCAACGGCGTGACACCGTCGAACCACTACGACCTGGCGGCCGACTTCGGGCCGACGTCGAACGACGTCCGTCACCGCTTCGTCTCGAACGTGATCTACGAGCTGCCCTGGGGCTTCCAGGCCGGCACGATCGTCACCGCCAACTCGGCGCCGCCCTACAACATCATCCTCGGCACCGACGCCAACCGCGACGGCGACAACTTCGACCGCCCGGCCGGCGTTGGCTTCAACGAGGGCCGCGGCGACCGGTTCTTCCAGACCGACTTGCGCCTGTCGAAGAAGGTCACCTTCCGCCGCGTCACCGGCGAGGTCCTGTGGGAGATGTTCAACATCTTCAACACCGTGAACCTCAACAACTTCAACAACAACATGTCGTCGGCGCCGGGGGTGACGGCGAACGGCCGCCCGACCGGCTTCGGCCAGGCGCGGCAGGCGTTCGACCCGTTCCAGGCGCAGCTGGGATTCAAGCTGCTCTTCTAGGCGGGCCGCGGGCCCGACGCTCCGCGAGCAGCGCGTCGGGTTTCTCGAACCCACGACGCCTCGCTCGCGTATCGTCCGCACATGGACGGACTCTGGCAGGACCTTCGCCTGGCGCTGCGGGCGCTCTGGAAGTCGCCGCTGGCCACCGGTCTGGCGATGGCGTGCCTGGCCCTGGGCATCGGCACCAACGCCACGGTGTTCAGCGTGGTCAGCGGCACGCTGCTGAACCCGCTGCCGTTCCGCGATCCCGGACAGTTGGTGACCGTGCGCGGCACGCAGCGCGACAGCGGCATCGACCGCGCCGGCCTGTCGGTGCCCGACCTGCGGGACTACCAGGAGGCCAGTCGCGCCGTGGCGTCCCTCGCCGGCGTCGCCAGCCGCAGCCTGACCTTTTCCGACACCGACGAGCCCGAGCGCGTGCAGGGGGCGGCGGTCAGCTGGCAGCTGTTCTCGATGCTCGGCATCGCCCCGGCGCTGGGCCGCGATTTCACCGCCCAGGACGATCGGCCAGGTGCCGCCGACGTCGTCCTCCTGAGCGACGAACTCTGGCGCCGCCGCTACAACGCCGACCCGGAGATTGTCGGCCGCGCGGTCACGGTCAACGCCCGGCCCTACACGGTGATCGGCGTGCTGCCGCCGCGCGTGAAGTTCCCGTTCCTGCAGGTCGCATGGGTGCCGCTGGCGCCGCTGCTCGGCGCCGAGCCGCGGCAATCGCGCCCGCTCGAGGTGTTCGCGCGGCTCGCCGCTGGCCGCACCCTCGATCACGGCCGCGACGACCTGGCCGCGATCGCGGCGCGGCTGGCCGGCGCGTATCCCGAGAACGACGGCTGGAGCGTGCAGCTCGCCCCGCTCACCGAGTACTTCATGCCCGCCGACGTGCGGCTGGTGACGCTGACCGCCATGGGGGCGGTGACGCTGGTGCTGCTCATCGCCTGCGCCAACGTCGCCAACCTGCTGCTGGCGCGGGCCACCACCCGGGCCCGCGAGATGTCGGTGCGGGCGGCGCTCGGCGCCGGCCGCGGCCGCATCGTCCGCCAGCTGCTCACCGAAAGCGTGCTGCTCGGCGCGGCGTCGGCGCCGCTCGGCATGCTGCTGGCGGTGGCCGGCATCGCCGCCATCCGCGCCCGCGTGCCGGCCGACGACGTGCCCTACCTCATCGATTTCCAGCTCGACACCCGCACCGTGGTCTACACCGTCGTCGTCAGCGCGCTCACCGGACTGGTGTTCGGACTGACGCCGGCGGCGCACGCGGTGAAGGACAACCTCGTCGCCGCCCTGCGCGACGGCGGCCGCACCGGCGAGATCGGCGCCCGGGGCCGCGCCCGCCACGTGCTGGTCGTCGCCGAGGTGGCGCTGTCGATCGTGCTGCTGGTCGGCGCCGCCCTCTTCGCCCGCAGCTTCCTCAACCTGCAGCGCGCCGACGCCGGGTTCGATCCGGCGCCGATCACCACGGCGCGGCTGTTCATGCCGGGGGCGCCGTACGCCGACGACGGCGTCAAGGCGCGCCGCGTGCGGGACGTCGTCGCGCGGATCGAGGCGGTGCCCGGCGTGCGTTCGGCCGGCGCGTCGAACCTGATCCCCCTGGACGGCGGCGGCGACGTCAGCCGGGTGGAGGTGGAGGGCTACCAGGCCGAGGCCGGCCGTGAGCCACGGCTGTTCTTCGCCGGCGTCACCGCGCACTACCTCGACGCTCTCGGCGTGGCGGTGGCGCGTGGGCGGACGTTCACGGACGGCGAAAGCCAGCGCCGCTCCGGGGTCGCGCTCATCAACGTCAGCATGGCGCGGCGCTACTTCGCGGCGCCCGATGGCGCCGGTCTGCCGACGCTCGCGAGCGGCCGTCTGGCGGGCGCCGACGCGCTCGGCAGCCTCGATCCGATTGGCCGCCGCTTCCGGCTGCTCGACGATCCGTCGCAGCCGTGGTTCACGGTGATCGGCGTCGTCCCCGACGTGATGATCGAGGAGCTCGGCGAGCGCGAGGTGACGCCGGCGGCGTTCGTGCCCTATCCGTACCAGGAGACGCCGAACACCGGGCTGCTGGTCCGGGCGAGCGGCGACGCCACCGCGCTGATGTCCGAGATTCGCGCCGCCATCCGCGCCTCCGACCCGTCGCTGCCGGTGTTCGCCGCCACCTCGATGGCAGAGCTGCGCCGCAAGGGCTTCTGGCAGTACGCGCTCTTCGGCCAGATGTTCGGCGCCTTCGGCGTCTTTGCCCTGGTACTCGCCGTGGTCGGCGTCTACGGCGTCCTGTCGTTCAGTGTGTCGCAGCGCACGCAGGAATTCGCCGTGCGTCTGGCGCTCGGCGCCGAACCAGGCGACGTCCGGCGCATGATGGTCGGCCAGGGCCTGCGGCTGGCGGCGATCGGCATCGCGATCGGCGTCGCCGGCGCCGCCGGCGTGACTCGACTCATCCGCAGTCTGCTCTACGAGGTCACGCCGACCGACCCGCTGAGCTTCGCCGCGGTCGTGGCGCTGATGCTGGCGGTGGCGGCGACGGCGGCTTATCTGCCGGCGCGCCGGGCGACGAAGGTGGATCCGATGACGGCGCTGCGCGCCGAGTGACCAGCGGGCGATGGCTCCGGCGCGAGACTGCGATTTCGGTCGGGCGATGTGCCCCGGGGGCGGCGATGTGTCCGGCCGGCGGTCGCGCGCTCGGACGGGACGACAGGATGTGGTGCCCGTTGTCCGGCGTGCAGGTCCGGACGTATGCTCGTGAGCCCTGCCCCTCATGGTTCGACACGCGCGTGGCGGCGTTGCACGCCTGCAGATCGGTGCGCTCGCGCTGGCGGCGTGCCTGGCGCTCAGCGGTGTCCCCCGGGCGGCCGCCCAGACCGCGCCGGCCGTTCCCGGCGAACTCACGACGCTGCTCGTTCCCGCCGGCGCCTGGGCGCTCGCCGAACTCGGCGTGCCGGCCTCGGTGGAGCGGGCCTCGGCGCTCCGGCTGCTGGTGCAGCGCCGCTACGACGCCTCACCGGGCGTCCGCATCAGCGATGAGACCCTGGCGCGGGTCCAGGCCCAGCTCGACCTCGCGGTCCGAGTCGAGCAGGCGGCGCGCGTCGCCTCGCCCGGCGGCGCGGTGTCGCTCGGCGCGGTCAAAACGCGGCAGTCGCGGGATCGGCTGCGCGAGGCGATCGAGGCGGTCGGCGCCCGGCTCCGTGAACGGCGCGGGCAGTACTCGGTCGAGCTCGCCGACGGCCGTCGCGAGCGCGATCTGCAGAGCGCGCTGCGCACGCTCGGCCTCGACGTCGCCGAGCTCGCCGCGCGGTTGAACAACGGCGAGACCGTGACCCTCGAGGTCGCCGCCGATCGCGTCCCGCTGGCCTTCGCCACCTCGACCTGGACCCAGGTCGTATTCGACCGGGACGTGCCGGCGCGGGCACTGTTCGCCGAGTTGCTGCGCGATCCCAATGCGCTGCTGCTGTGGCACGGCGCCGCGGCGCTCGACGCGTCGACGCGGCGCTTTCTCGAAGCGTCGCCCGATCTCGTCCGCGTCCTGCACCGCGAGGCGGCGCCGCTGTTCGCGGCCTACAGCGGCCACGTCGCGGTGCGCAACGGCCGGGTGCAGCTGGCCGGCGGCGGGCACGTGCAGGCGCTGTGGGAAGGCCTGGTGGACGAGGCGGCGGCGGCGCCGGCGGACTTCGTGCGGCGGCTCTTCACCCGGGACGGCGGCCGTCTGGCGGTGTTCTTCGATCTCATCCAGGCGCTGCCCGAGGCCCAGCGCGACTTCGCCACCGGCGCCTGGATCCGCGATCCTGGACAACGGCTCGACCGGTTCAGGGCGTTGTACGCCGCGGTCTCGCGAGCCGACGCCGACTGGACGCCCGCCATCGCCCCGCTCAAGCGCTATCCGGCCGATCCGTGGCTGCTGCTGCGCGGGCTGGTGACCGCTCCGGGTGCCGGTGGCAACGGCCTCGCCGGTCCGCAGCAGCGGCGGTTCTGGGAGCGAGCGTTCGACGACGGCTGGCCTGACGATCCGGCGCGGGCGCTGCGCGATGTCGATGACGACGGTCCGTTCGACGCGGCGTGGCTGGTTGATCGCGTCTGCAACGAGTCGCTCAGCGCTCGTCCGGTGCGCTTTCAGCAGGCGCTGGTGATTCCGCGGGCGTTCCCGTCGCCGCCGCCCGCCGACCTGCCAGGCGTGCTGCTGGCGGCGCGCGGTCTCGTCGACTTCCCGGCCTTGCTGCTGGTGCTCGAGCGGAGCGGCGTCCTGACGCCCGCGCTGGCGGGGCAAGCGGTGCGGCAAGCGGCTCTGGTACAGGGGATCGGCGACCGCGATCGACGGACGGTGGCGTTGGCGCTGCTGCAGGGCGCAGTCGCGCTGGTCGATCGCCTGCGCGTGAGCGGCGCGCTCACCGCCAACCAGGCGACCGGTCTCCTGACGACGCTGATGGCGGCGCCGATCCGCAACGACGCGTTCGGGGCCGCCGTCGCCATGTGGCTGGTCGATCGCGTCATGCCCCTGTTGCCGCCGCGGCCCGAGGGTACGGCCGAGGCCACACTCGTCGCCGCCATGGCCGTCCAGTTGCCGCGCGGCGATCGCGTCCGGTGGGAGGGCGGCGACTACGTCGTCGACTGGACCGGGGCGGAACAGGAACGCCTGAAGCGGTTGCGCGTTGCCCAGGGCGGCGCGACGGCCGACGACGTCGTCTCGGTCGTGCGGCTGATCCGCAGGGTGGAGCAAGGCGCGCCAGCGCCGCTCAAGGCCCGCGACGAGATCCAGGCGATCCTCGACCTCGAAAAGGCGGTGGGGCGGCCGCGCGGCCTCGACGAGATCGCCGAGCCGCTCGAACTGACACGGGTGCTGCCGCAGGCCCGTCGGGAGTTGGAGCGCGTCCGCGGCCCGCGCGACGGGGATCACGTGGCCCGCGCGGCCGACCGGTTGGGGCAGGCCGCCGAGTGGCTGTCGATGCACGTGCTGCTGACACTGGCCTACACCCCGCACCTCGGCGAACCCGGCGGCGCGGCGGCCCGGGCCGGCGACCTGGCGCTGCGGCATCGCTTCGGCACCCACGACCTGAGCGAAAGCACGCGGCTGGCCACGCCCTGGACGCTGCCGATCGACGCCGACAGTGGCGTCGTCACCGGCGCCGTGCTCGGGCTCGAACACGCCCTGGCGCGATTGTCGCTGCGCCGGTTGTCGACCGCGAGCCTGCCGGAGCCGACGCTGCTGACGGCCGCCAATCAGCACGTGCTGGCGCTGCAGGTCGCCGCGGCGAGCCCACACGCCGCCGCGAGTGCCGCGCTGGGCGATGTCGTCGCCGCGTTGGCCCGCGGGCGTGAGCGCGTGCAACAGGCCCGCGGCTCGGCCGCTGCCCTCGGGGCGCTGGCGATCGAGGCGGCGATGAGCGCCGACCGGCGCGCGGCACTGGCGTGGATGACGGTCGAAGAGCCGGCCCGGCTGGCTGATGTCTTCACCCAGGCCGAACTCGTGCGCCTTGGCGCGCCGTCGCTGACGCCGCCGGCGGTGCTGGGCACCCCGAACCTGCCGTTCGATTCGCGCCTCGGATTGGCGTGGCGTTCCGGCGAGCCCTGGGAAAGCTACTCGGGCCGGGCCACGCTCGGTCTGCTGGCCGCGGCGACACCCGAGTTGCCGCTCCGCATCGCCGACTGGCTCGTGCAGGCGGGGCTGCCGCCGGCGCTCTTCCCGGGCGTGCTGGCGTTTGCGATGCAGGACGTCATCGACACGGCGGTGTTGAGTTCGTCGGAGGACTGGCTCGGCTTCGTCCGCCACGCGCGCGCGCTGACGCGTGAGCGCTTCGACGACTACGTCTCGGCGCTGGCCGGACTCGGTGTCCTGGCCCCCGTCGACGGTGGACCGCGGTGACCCAGGCGCGCGGCGGGCTGGCGCTGCTGCTCGCGTGGACGGTCACGGCCTGGGCTCAGGACGCCACGCTGACCATCGTCGCGCCAGCGGCCGGCGACTACGTGAGCGACCGGGTGCGCATCGACGTGCGCATCGAGCCGGAGGCACGGGCCCGAGAGGTCACCGGCTACACGTTCTACGCCGATGGCCGCGAGGTCTGCCGGGCCGATGGACCCGCGCTGCCGCGGTGCGAGTGGGATGCCGGGTCGATCGTGCGCGCCCACCAGCTGCGGGTCGTGGCCACGCTGGCCGACGGCAGCCGGCTGGTCGCCACCCGTCGTACCCGCGCCCTCGACGTCGTCGAGTCGACGGCCGTCCGGGTGGTCCAGGTGCCGGCGGTCGTCACCGATCGGCGCGGCGTCGTGGTGCGAGGTCTGTTACGCGAGGCGTTCGCGCTGACCGAGGACGGCGTGCCCCAGACGATTCAGCATTTCGCCAGTGAGGACGCGCCGCTCGAGCTGGTGCTCGCCCTCGACGTCAGCGCCAGCATGGCCGCGGCGCTGCCCGACCTGCGACGGGCGGTGGGCCAGTTCGTGCGGAAGCTGCCGCCGCAGGCCACCATCGGTCTCGTCGCCTTCAACGACGAGATGTTCCCGATCGGACAAGCCGCGGACCCGATCGAGAAGCGGCTCGCGATTCTCGATCGGCTGCAGGCGTTCGGCGCCACGGCGCTCTACGACGTGATGATGCGGGGGCTCGACGACCTGGCGCGGGGATCGGGCCGTCGCGCGCTCGTCGTCTTCACCGACGGCGACGACCAGGCGAGCCGCGCCACCCGCGCGCAGGTGCAGGCGGCGGCCGAGGCCAGTGACGTCACGGTGTATTTCGTGGCGCTCGGGCGCGGACAGGCGGTGGAGCGATTGCGGGAGGGGATGGAGGAACTGGCGACGCTCAGCGGCGGCCGGGCGCTGCGCGCGGATCGCACCGCGCAGCTCGAGGAGCGCTTCGCCGACGTGCTGGCCGAACTTGCCCATCAGTACCTGATCGGCTACGCGCCGACCAACGCCGACGCGGATGGACGATGGCGGCGGATCGACCTGACACTGCGCCGCTCCGATCTCCGCATTCGCGCCCGGCTCGGCTACCGCGCGCCGCCACCCTGACGAGCCGGCGACGGCGGGCGGGGAGGAACCGCCCAACCGTCCACCGGTCCTGCCCGGTCACCGATCGTTGCCCTGCCGGCGCGTCACCTGGTCCCACACCGTGGCGGCGCCGCCGCCGATGAGGCCGCCGATGATCGCGCCCTTCTTGCCCTTGGTCAGGCCGCCGATGGTGGCGCCTACCGCCGTCGAGCTGCCGATGATCACGGCGCTCTTGGTCTTGGTCCGCACCGGGCGACGCACGTCGCGTTCGCTCTGATAGGACACCGGCACCGAGCGCGGCCGGTAGACCTCCAGCGGTTCGGTGATCACCGCACGCTGAGCGTACGGCGCCACCGGGGTGTCCGCGACCGCGAGCGCCGCGGCCGGGGCCATCATGTGGGCGGCCGCCTCGGCGGCGGTGCCGACACACGTCGCCGACGCCGGCGTCGTCGCGGTGGCTTCACGCATCACCACGCGCTGTCCCGGAGCGCATCCGAACTCGATCCCCGGCACCGCCGGCGACGTCGCCATCGCCATCGGCGTGGCGGCGGTTGCGGCGGATCCAGCACCGGACTCGCGGCCGTGCGCCCGCCGAGATAGAACGCGCCGAGCAGGGCTGCGACCCCGACGGCTCCACCCACCCATCCATTGACGTTGCGCATGGCCAGTTCCTCCTGCGCCGTGAGTCTTCAAGGAGCGTGCCGTCGCTGTGGGCCCTGGGCGTACGGCGATTTGCGGGCCGAAATGCGCTGACACTCCGCTGAGCCGCCGCGCGAGGCCGCTGGCGGTCGGCCCAGGTGTCCGCGGTGGAGTACGGTCACCTCTATAATCGCGACCATGGCGTCTGCGTTGCGTCTGTTGCCGGTGGCCGCGCTCCTGACGGTCGCGCTGCCGCTCGGCGCCGCGGTCGACGACGTGCTGCTGGTCAGCCAGCACGCGCGGGCGCTGGCGCCTGGGGAAGTGGTGGCGCTGACCGTCGAGGCGCCAGCCGCTGTCACCGCGGTGGAGTCGGCGTGGCGGAAGCGGCCGGTCGTGTTCGTGCGCCGGTCGGCGACGTCGTGGCACGCCCTCATCGGCATCGATGTCGAAGAGGTGCCCGGGCCGCGCAGCCTGCGGATCGTGGCGACGCGGGCCGGCAGCACCGACCTCATCGCCGTCCATGCGTTCATAGTGGACGCCAAGACCTGGCGGACCCGGCGGCTCACGGTGGCGCGACGCTTCGTGACGCCGCCCGACAGTGCCTTGCCGCGGATTCGCGAGGAGACCGCGCTGCTGAACGCGCTCTTTGGCGTGGCGCGGCCGCAACGCTCGTGGAGCGGCGGTTTCGTGCGGCCGGTCGACGGTGTGGCGGTGAGCGGCTTCGGCGTGCGCAGCGTGCTCAACGGTCAGCCGCGCGGGCCTCACAACGGCGCCGACTTCGCCGCCGGCACCGGGACTCCGATCCATGCGCCGGCCGCCGCCGTGGTGGCGTATGCCCGCGAGTTCTACTACTCGGGCAACACCGTCATCCTCGACCACGGGTTCGGCCTCTATTCGACGATGGCCCACCTGTCGGCGTTCGACGTGCCGGAAGGCGCCCGCGTCGACCGCGGCGCGCTGGTGGGGAAGGTCGGCGCTACCGGGCGGGTCACCGGGCCGCACCTCCACTGGGCGGTGCGGCTGCTCGGTGCCCGCATCGATCCCGAGTCGTTGCTCGTCGCGACCGAGTAGCGGGCCGCCCGCCCGGCGCGCGAGGTGCCGAGCCGCCCTCCGTCTCCGCGGCCGGCCTGACCTCGCCGGTCACTTCGCGCCGTCGAGTCCCTGAATCGTCGCCGTGGACGGCCCGCGCTTGCCGTGCTGCTCCGCCGCGACCCGCTCCACCTGACGCATCACCCGCAGCACGTTCAGGCCGAGGATTTTCTTCACGTCGTCGTCGGAGTAGCCGCGCTTCAGCAGCTCGACGGTCAGTGCCGGATACGTCGACACGTCTTCGAGCCCGACCGGCACGCTGGTGATGCCGTCGAAGTCGCTGCCGAGGCCGATGTGGTCGATGCCGGCCACTTTGCGGACGTGATCGATGTGGTCGGCGACCTGGGCCAGCGTCGCTCGCGGCTCGGGATTGGCGGTCCGCCAGGCGGCCAGCGCGGCCTGCTGGCCGGCCTCGTCGTTGGGCATCGCCGTCCGCAGCCGGGTGCGCTCGGCGGCGACTCGCCGGTCGTGGGCGACGACCTCGGCCGAGATGAAGCCGGGGACGAACGTGATCATGACCACGCCGCCGTTCTTCGGCAGCTGCCGCAGCACCGCGTCGGGGACGTTGCGCGGCACGTCGGTGACCGCCCGCGCCGACGAGTGGGAGAAGATCACCGGCGCCGCCGACACTCGCAGCGCGTCGTCCATGGTCTCGGGCGCGACGTGGCTCAGGTCGACGATCATCCCGAGCCAGTTCATCTCGCGCACCACCTCCTCGCCGAACGCCGTGAGGCCGCCATGCGTGGCCGGCTCGGCAGCCGAGTCGGCCCAGGCGGTGTGGTTGTTGTGCGTGAGCGTCATGTAGCGCGCGCCCAGCGCGTGCATCATCCGCAGCGTCGCCAGCGAGTTGTCGATGGAGTGGCCACCCTCCATGCCGATGAGCGAGCCGATCCGCCCGCGGCGAAAGCTGCGCTCGACGTCCTCGGCGGTGAGCGCCAGCTCGAACACCTCTGGCCAGCGTCTCGTCATCCGGTGCACGACCTCGATCTGCTCGAGCGTGGCGGTGACGGCGGTCGAGCCCGGCATGGTCGACGGCACGTAGACCGACCAGAACTGCCCGCCGACGCCGCCAGCGCGCAGCCGCGGGATGTCGGTCATGAGCGCCGCCGCCTTCTTCGTGATGTCGGCCTTGGCGAAGTCGCGCCCGGGGTCGATCTCGCGCAGCGCCCACGGGTAGTCGTTGTGGCCGTCGATGAGCGGCACCGCCGCGTGGAGGGCCTTCGCGCGGGCGAGGAGTTCCTGCTGGGCCGAGGGCGTCGACTGGGACATGGTGAGGGCGAGCGTCAGGGCGCCCGCGCCGGCAAGGAGGGTGCGCATGGCAGGAATTGTAACGGTTGTCATGGGGACAGTCCCTTGTCTGGCCCGAGCCAGAAAGGGGTCTGACCCCAGTCACAGTTTCAGCAACGACTCGCGCAGCACCTTCGACTGGATCCGGCTGACCGGCAGTTGCTGGCCGTTGCTGAGCGTCACCTGGTAGGTGCCGCCCGGCATCGGGCTGAACCGCTGGATCAGGTCGACCGCGGCGAGGGTGCCGCGGCCGAGCCGCACGAAGCGGCGCGGGTCGAGCCGCGCCTCGAGCGCGTGAAGCCGGTAGGCGATCGTGTAGCGCTCGTTGGCGGTCGTCGTCAGGTGCAGCAGTTCGCCCTCGGCGACGATCGAGGCGATCTGGCGCACCGGCAGCAGCAGCACTTCGTCCCGTTTACGGACGGGAATGCGTTCGAGGAACGAGCGTCGCGTGGCGGCCTCCAACGCCGTCGCTGCGGCCGCCACCGTCCGGGCCCGTTCCGCCGCCGCCGCCTTGACGCGGCCCCGGGCCCGGGCGATCGCGGCCTGCAGCCGTTCGAGCTCCACCGGCTTCAGCAGGTAGTCGACGGCATTCAACTCGAAGGCTTCGACGGCGTACTCGTCGAACGCAGTGACGAAGACGATGGCCGGCAACGCCCCGGCGGCCACCATCCGCGCCGCGTCGAGGCCGCCCAGTTCCGGCATCTGCAGATCGAGCAGGGCGAGGTCCGGCTTCAGCCGCTCGATGAGTTCGACCGCCTCCTGGCCGTTCGACGCCTCGCCGACCACCTCGACCTCGGGGCAGTCCGCCAGCAGATTGGCGAGGAACCGGCGGGCGGGGCGTTCGTCGTCGGCGATGAGGACGCGGAGCGTGGCCATGGACGGCTACCCGGTGGCGCGGCGACCGCCGGGGGCGACGGCGCGTGCTGGCGCTCCGGCGGGCAGGCGCACCTCGGCGGTGGTCACGCCGTGCGCCGCCGACAGGGTGAGGGTCGCCCGGTCGCCGTAGTGGCCGGCCAGACGGCGCTCGACGTTGGTCAGACCGACCCGGCCGGCGCGGGCGTCGGGATCGGCGTTCAGCGGCGCCCCCGTGTTGCGCACGCTCAATACCAGCAGCTGGGCGCCGCTCGAGGCGTCGAGCCGGGCCGCGATGCGGATGTCGCCGCCGCGGATGGCGCGGGCGATGCCGTGCTTGACGGCGTTCTCGACCAGCGGCTGCAGCAGCAGGCACGGCACCGGCAGCGCGCGCAGCGCCGGCGGCACGTCGATGACGACCCGGAGGCGCTCCTCGAACCGTTCGCGCTCGATCTCCAGGTAGTGCTCGACCAGCTCCACCTCGCGACCGAGCGTCGTCAGCTCCCCCTCGGATCGCAACAGGCTGCGCAGCAGCGACGTCAGCCGCAGCAGTGTCTTGGTGGCGCGCGGCGGCGCCGTCTCGATCAGATAGCCGATCGTGGTCAGCGTGTTGAACAGGAAGTGCGGATTGATCTGCGAGCGTAGGGCGCGCAGTTCGGCTTGCGTGGCCAGCCGCTCCATCTCCTCCTGGCGCATCCGCTGGTCGAAGCGCTCCTGCGACAGGCGGATGGCGTCGATGCGCCGCGCCGCGGCGAGCGCCGCGGCCTCGAGAAACGCCCGATCGTCGGACAGGAGCCGCCGCCCGCCGACCAGATCGCCGATGCGCAGCACGAACGCCGGGCGTTCGCTGGTCGGCACCGCGATCTCGGTGGTCAGTCTGGCCTCGGTGCCGGGTGGGTCGCCGGGGTCGGCCCACCACACGCGCCGGGCGTTCATGGCATGACCCACCGCGCCCGCCATCCGGTCGAGCACGCCGGCCACCGTGTCGCAGCCCTGGAGCGCCTGCGCCAGTTCGGCGCGCAACCGGCCGTAGTCCTCGCGGCCGAGCAGCGCCGAGTCGACGAACGTCGAGACCGTCCGGCGCAGTGACGGATAGAGCACGGCGGTCAGCACCCACGCCCCGAGCAGCAGCGTGACGGCGAGCGATCCTGGTGGCACCGCCGCGATCGCGGCGTAAGCGGCCATCGCCAGCGCGACGACGGCGAGCAAGGTGAGGGCACGTTTGAGGAAGAGGTCGGCCAGGGCGAAGCGGTACTCCTGGTAGAGGATGGCGAACGCCAGCGGCAGCACGGCGTGATGGCCGAGCAACTCCGGCAGCCATCCGCCGTCCTCGTCGTGGAAGTGGCCAAGGTGATTCGCCGACACCGCGAACAGCGCCAGCGCGAGCATCCAGAGCGCGCGGCGGCCGTTGGTCTGCCGCCGGGTGCCAACGGCAAGCAGCAGGCTGATGACGCCGAAGGCCGCAGTCAGCATCCCGAACGCGGCCGGCGAGGGCCGCGGATCGCCGCCGGCCACGGCGTTGACGTGCACGGCGATGGCGGCTACCGAGCAGGCGTAGGCCACGCCGGTGATGGCGCGGCCGTAGCGGACCCCGCGGGCGACCGAGTGCACGACCACCGCGGCGAGGACCGCGAGCGCCGCGAATGACAGCACGTTGATCCACGGCTCGGGTCCGTGGAACCCGGCGCGGCTGAGCAGATAGTCGGCGAGCTCGCCGAGGTTCCAGCCGAGGCCGAGGAGGGCGGTGACGAGCGGCAGCCAGTCGCCGCGATCGGCGCCGTCGCGGCCTTGCCACACCAGACCGAGCAGCATCGCGAACAGCGCGGACCCGGTGAGGAACCCCACCAGGTTGAGCAGCTCGGCGGCGTTGGGCACGCCCATCGGCCGATTGTAGACCTCGGCCGCCGCCCTTACCCGGCCGCGGCTCAACGAACGGTCGGCGGGGGGTGTTGGGCGGAGACCAGGCGCTGCCGGGCAGCGAAGGGGCCGGAACCCGCCAACGGTGCCATAATCCGCCTGCCCTGCTGCCGCCCGCGACCGTGTGCCGCGCCGCGCTCCGGGTTGGAGGTCTGCAATGACGCGAAAGACGTTCCTCTGGTTCGCGGCCACCGGCGTGGCCGTGGCGCTCGCCGCGGCGGTTCCCCAGGCCGGGCAGGGGCCGGCCCCGGCAGCCGCGCAGGCCGCCAAGCCGGCGATGGCCGCCGTGAAGGCTGACCCGCGGGTGGCCACGCTCAAGACCCAGGTAATGGCCGACGTGAACGGCATGTACGACTTCGGTCAGGTGATGACCGACATGGTGTTCAGCTACGGCGAGCTGGGCTTCCAGGAGTTCGAGACCCAGCGCTACCTCGGCAACATCCTCAAGGAGAACGGCTTCACCGTCGAGAACGGCGTCGCCGGTATCCCGACCGCGTGGGTCGCCAAGTGGGGCTCGGGGCGGCCGGTGATCGCCCTCGGCTCGGACGTCGACTGCATCCCGCAGGCGTCGCAGAAGCCCGGCGTCGCCTACCGCGATCAGATCGTCGACGGCGCGCCCGGCCACGGCGAGGGCCACAACTCAGGCACGCCGCTCAACATCGTCGCGGCGATCGCCGTGAAGCGGATCATGGAGCGCGAGAAGCTGCCCGGCACGATCCTGATCTGGCCGGGCGTTGCCGAAGAGCAGCTCGGCACCAAGGCCTACTACGTGCGCGAGGGGCTCTTCAAGGACGTCGACCTGGTGATGTACAACCACGTCGGCTCCAACCTGTCGACCTCGTGGGGCGAGAGCGGCGGCAACGGTCTCATCTCGGTCGAGTACCTGTTCGAGGGCGAGACCGCCCACAGCGCCGGCGCGCCGTGGCGGGGCCGCAGCGCCCTCGACGCCGTCGAGCTGATGAACGTCGGCTGGAACTACCGCCGCGAGCACCTGCGGCTGCAGCAGCGTTCGCACTACGTCGTCACCAACGGCGGCGATCAGCCCAACGTCGTCCCGCGCAACGCCGGCGTCTGGTACTACTTCCGGGAGACCAGCTACGACGCCATCAAGAGCATGTGGGACATCGGCGACAAGATGGCCGCGGGCGCCGCGCTGATGACCAACACCACATGGACGTCGCGGGTGCTCGGGTCGGCGTGGCCGTCGCACATGAACCGGACGATGGCCGAGACGCTCCACGCCAACATCAAGCAGGTCGGCCTGCCGACCTGGAGCGAGGACGACCTCACGCTGGCCCGGGCGACGCAGAAGGAACTGAGCGTGCCGGTCGTCGGCCTGGCCACTCAGATCCCCGAACTGCGTGGCCGCGAGTCGATGCCGGAAGAGGACAAGCGCGGCGGCGGGTCCGACGACATCGGCGACATCTCCTGGAACGTGCCGACGGTGTCGCTGTCGTTCCCCTCGAACTTCCAGGCCGGCCCCGGGCACAACTGGGCCAATGCCATTCCGATGGCGACGCCGATCGCCCACAAGGGCGTGAACGCCGGCGCCAAGGCCCAGGCGATGACGCTGCTCGAGTTCATGATGCGGCCCGAGCTGGTGTCGCAGGCCAAGGACTACTTCGTCAACGTCCAGACCAAGGAGCGCAAGTACACGTCCTTGCTGCGTCCCGGCGACCAGCCGGCCGTGCATCTGAACAAGGGCATCATGGACCGCTACCGGCCCGAGATGCGCAAGTTCTACTTCGACCCGAGCAAGCACAAGACCTACCTGGATCAGCTCGGCATCAGGTACCCGACGGTACGTGCCGGCGCGACCAACCAGCCACAGTAGAAGAGCGGGTCCTCGGGACTCGGGGCCCGAGCCCCGGGCCCCGGGCCCGGTACAATCGTCCTGCCCCATGCCTCGCACCGTCACCGCGCCCCGCGGCGCCACGCTCGCCTCACGCTTCGGCGCCTTCGTGGCCGAGCAGCACCCCGCCCTGGTCCGACTCACCCTCGAGGTCTTCGAGGCCGCCGGCGGCAGCAAGCTGAAGGCTCGCGATCGCGTCGGCCTCGAGGCCCTGCGTCCGGCGTTCCGCCGCGAGTTCGCCAGCCGCCTCTATCACGCCGTGACCGGGCCCGAGGGGCTCGACGAGACCACGCCCGGTGTGTCGGCCATCCGCCGCCTCGAACAGGCCCGGGCCCAGGTGCTCGATGCCTGCGACGGCTGGCTCCATCGCGAGGCCATCGCCGCCTCGCTCACCGCCGACGAGCGCAAAGAGATCCTGCGCGGGATGTGCCTGACTCGCGCCGTGGACAACCGTCTGAAGCAGTTCTTCGCCGGCGGGGAAGTGCGCTGGGGGATGAAGGCGTTCCAGGGCAAGGGCTTCCGCTCGCTCGGCCAGGAAGCGGTCTACGCCGGCGGTATCCGCCTCAAGCGCGGCGAACGTCACCGCGGCACCGATGGCGCCTGGGCCGGCGACGTCATCGCGCCGGTGATTCGCGACCTGGGGATCACGCTCGCCATGCGCGGCGACGACGACGCGGTGGCGATGATCCTGCGCGCCCAGATGGGCAAGGCCGGTCCGCCGATGCGGGGCAAGGACCTGCATACCGGCGACTTCGGCTGGGGCGTGCTGCCGGCGGCGGCGCCGCTCGCCATCGGGTCGTTGTCGATGGCCGGAATGGCGATGGCCTTCTGGCGGGAAGGGGCCGGCCGGGTGGCGTTCTCGTTCATCGGCGAGGGCGGCAGCTCCCTCGGCGAATGGCACGAGGCGATCAACCTCTGCGCCGCCCGCAAGCTGCCGGCGGTGTTCTGCGTCGAGAACAACCAGACGGCGCTGTCGACCCCGGTCGCCGACAACTCGGCAGCCCGCGTCTTCGCCGACAAGGCCATCGGCTACGGCATCCCCGGCATCACCATCGACGGCACCGACGCCGACGCCGTGGCGGCGGCGTTCACCTGGGCCGCCGACCGCGCCCGCGCCGGCGCCGGTCCGGCGCTCATCGAACTGGTCTCGATGCGGATGTGCGGCCACGCCCATCACGACGACATGCTTTATCTGGGCAAGGACGCCGCGCCGTCGTGGGACTACGCGCCGCTGCAGGAGAGCGGCTACGCCGTCCGCGACCAGTACCGAGTTCTGGGCTGCCCGCGACCCGATCGCCCGCTACGCGGCCCGGCTCGAGGCCGACAAGGTGATCAACAACACCGAGCTCGGCCGCCTGCAGAAGTGGGCCGAGGCCATGGTCGAGGTCCAGGCCCAGCGGGTCGTGGCCGAGCCGTGGCCGGAACCGCACGAGGCCGGCATCGGCGTCTTCAAGGACGAGCCGGCGCGCGTGCGTATCGAGGTCCTCGAACCGCAGCGCCGCGGCAACGGTCTCGAGGCGCCGGTACTGCCGCCGCTCGAGCCCGGCCTGCCGTTCGACAAGACCGGCAAGACGCTGCTCGAAGCGGTGATGCTCGGCGTCGGCGACGCGCTGCGCGCCGACCCGCGTGTCTTCGTCTACGGCCAGGACGTCGGCGGCGCCTACGGCAACGCGTTCCTGCTGCTGCGGCCGCTGCTCGAGACCTACGGCGATCGGATCCTCAACTCGCCCCTGGCCGAGGGCGCGGTGCTCGGCGTGTGCGTCGGGGCGGCGCTGGCCGGCCAGCGGCCGATCGGCGAGATGCAGTTCAACGACTTCGTCGCCACCGGCTTCAATCAGCTGATCAACAACGCCGCCAAGATCCGCTACCGCTGGGGCGGCGAGGTGCCGATGGTGGTGCGGATGCCGTGGGGCGGGCTGCGCTCGGCCGGCCCGTACCACAGCCAGAACACCGAGGCGTGGTTCTACCGCACGCCGGGGCTGAAGATCGTCGTGCCTTCGACACCCGAGGACGCGCGCGGCTTGATGGCGTCGGCGGTGGCCGATCCGGACCCGGTGCTCTACTACGAGCACATCGCCCTCTACCGCGAGCCGCGGATCAAGCAGGTGCTGCGTGACGGAACGCCGGCACCAGTGCCGATCGGCACGGCGGCGCTGCGCCGGGCCGGCAGCGACGTCGCGATGATCAGCTACGGCGCCTACGTGCACGAGTGCCTGCGGGTGGCCGAGACACTGGCCCGGGACGGCATCGAGGCCGCGGTCCTCGACCTGCGCACGCTGGCGCCGCTCGACCGCGCGGCCGTCCTCACGGTCGCGAAGCACTGCGGCCGCGTCCTCATCGTCCACGAGGACGCGCGCACCGGCGGCATCGGCGAGAGCGTCGCGGCGATCGTGCAGGAGGAGGCGTTCGAGTGGCTCGACGCGCCGGTCCGCATCCTCGGCGCGCTCGACACCCCGGTGCCGTACGCGCCACCGCTCGAGGAGTTCTATCTGGTGAGCGCCGGCGACATCGAGCGGGCGGCGCGCCTGCTCGCCGCCTACTGAACGCGGCCTCACTCGGCGAGCCGCACCCGCACCTCGCCGTCGACGACGTCGACATCGTGCCTGCTGACCCCGACGCGCGGGTCTTGCGCCAGCTTTCCGGTCCGGATCTCGTAGCTCCAGCCGTGCCACGGGCAGGTCACCACGTCGGCGGCGTCGATGCGCCCCTCGCACAGCGGGCCGGCGTGGTGCAGGCAGAGGTTGTCGAGCGCGTGGAAACCGTCGGCGAGGCGGAACAACGCGACGTGTCGCCCTTCCACCGTCACGAAATGCCCGCCGGATGCGAACGTCTCGGCGCGGCCGACCGGCACGAACCGGCCCGACCGCGCCACTACTTGCGCGCCGCTGGCGTCAACGTGGTCTCGCGGCGCTCGGCGCCGCGCAGGTAGACCACCTTCACCGGTTGGTTCACCTTGAGCGCCTCGAGGGCGTAGGTGTAGTCGTAGATGTTGGCGATGGTCTGTTCGCCGAGCTGGATGACGACATCGCCTTTCTGCAGGCCGGCCTGCTCGGCCGGGCCGCCGCCGATCACGCCGCCGAGCAGCAGGCCCTTCACGTCGGTGGCGTAGTCGGGAATCGTGCCGGTGAAGATCCGCGCGCCGGCGCGGCCACCGCCCTGCTGCACCTGGTCGACCTTGGCGAACGCCAGGATGTCGGGCTGCTGGCCGACCCGCGAGGCGAGCGCCACGGCGAAGTCGACGACGCGGTCGAGGTCTTCGTAGTTGATCTTGTCGGCGGTGTCGCTCGGCTTGTGGTAGTCGACGTGCGTGCCGGTGAAGAACGCCAGGCTCGGCACACCGGCAGCGTTGAAGCTGGCGACGTCGGTGGGCTGGTAGGGGTCGTCCTGGAGCACCAGGTCGAAGCCGGCGGCGACGTTGGCGCGCTCGATCAGGCCGCGCCACGACGGGCTGGTGCCGACCGCCTGCACGGTCAGTTTGTTGTCCTGCATGCGGCCGACCATGTCGAAGTTGAAGTAGGCGGCGAACTGGTCGGCCGGCACCGGCGGGGTGGTGACGAAGGCGTTGGATCCGATGAGACCGATCTCTTCCGCCGACCAGAACGCGAGCAGCACGTGGCGCGAACGGGGGCTCTTCGCCAGGATCCGGCCGGCCGCGAGCACCGCCGCCGTACCCGAGGCGTTGTCGTCGGCGCCGTGGTGAATCCGGCCGGCCTCGTCCTTCGGCGCCAGCGAGTTGCCATGGCTGCCGGTGCCCAGATGGTCGTAGTGGGCGCCCAGCGTCACCCACGGCTTGGGCAGCGCGACGCGCGCCGTCGCGGGCAGGTAGCCGGCGACGTTGAAGCCGTCCTGCTTCTCACGCACGACCGCCGTCTTCACGGTGACCGTCACCCCGGGCAGCGCGAAGCCCGCGGTATGCGGGTTGCCCGAGTCGAAGCTCTTCTGGATGTCGTCGAGGGTGCGGCCGGCCACGCCGGCGAAGAGTGCCCGGGCGGCGTCCGCCGATACGCTCGCGGCGACGATCCCTGACCCGGCGAGCGCCGTATCGAAGCTCATCGGAATGGTCTCGCCGGCATTCGGCGATCGCGGTCCGGTCACGACCAGCAGGGCGCGGGCGCCGCGCTGCCGGGCCTGCATCGCCTTGTAGCGCAGGTCGGCGTAGCGCGAGAGGATGGTCCGCGTCTTCTGGTCGGCGTCCTCGGGGAAGTAGCGGAGCACGACGACGACCTTGTCCTTGACGTCGAGCGTGGCGTAGCTGTCGTAGCCGAAGTTCTGCGATTCCGGGATCACCAGGCCGTATCCGGCGAAGACGGCTGGACCTGACACCTCGGCGTTGTCCGAGAACGACAGCGCCTGAACCTGGCGCATGGTGTCGAACTGCGCGACACCGCGGGCGTCGCCGTCGGGCGGCGCCACGACCTGGAGCGTCGTGCCGCCGTCCTTGACGCCAGCCGTGAAGCTGAACGGTAGGCGGAAGTCCTTCTGCCCGGGCAGCGGTTGCGCGCCCATCGTCTTCAACTGGGCGACGAGATGGTCGGCGGCCAGCCGCGCGCCTTCGGATCCCGCCTGACGGCCGCCGAGCCGTTCCGAGGCCAGCACTTCCACGTCAGCGCGGGTTTTCGAGGCTACCGGCGCCTGGGCCCGAGCGCCCGCCGGCGCTATCAGCGCAGTCGTCGCGAGGGCGGCGAGGGCGAGGCGGCGGATCGATGTCGTCATGGCGTCCTCAGTTCTTTCGCGGCGGGGCGCTGCGGATGGCCTCGAGCGCCTTCTGGTGGTTCCACTGCGCCAGGAAGATCTGGCCGGCGCCGCCGCCGCTGCGCGACGACGTGAACGCGATCTGGGTGCCGTCGGGCGAGGGCACCGGCAGGCCGTCGAAGCCCTCCGAGTAGGTGACGCGCACCGGCTCTTTGGCCCCGGCGGCGTCGACCATGAACACCTCGAAGTTCTCGAAGCCCAGCTTGTTCGAGGCAAACAGGATGTACTCGCCCGAGACGTGCATGTAGGGCGCCCAGCTCATCGCCTTGAAGTCGGTGATCTGCTTCTTGTCGGTGCCGTCCGGATTCATCGTCCAGACGTTGGCAATGAGGCCCTGCTCGTCGAAGCTGCGCCACAGGATCTTCCTGCCGTCGGGCGTGAAGAACGGCCCGCCGTCGTAGCCGGGCGTCGTTGTCAGGCGGCGCTGTCCGCTGCCATCGGCCTTCATGATGTAGATCTCACCGAACCAGCTGGCATCGGTCTCGAGCTGTTTCTTCTCGGCGTCGGTGAGCGCGTGGTCGTAGGCGGCGCGGGTCGAGGAGAAGACGATCCATTGGCCGTCGGGGGAGTAGCCGGCCTCGGCGTCGTAGCCGGGCACGTTGGTCAGGCGGGTCAGTGCCTTGGTCCCGTCCGCGTAGACGTAGATCTCCATCTCCGGGTCGTAGTCCCAGGCGTAGCGGCGTTCTTTTCCCGAGGCGCGGAAGGCGAGTTCGTCGTCCTGATACTGCTTCGACTTCGGGTCGTGGTGCGTCGAGCCGAACAGGATCTGGTCGGTGCCGGGGCGGAAGAACCCGCAGGTCGTCTTACCCAGTCCGGGCGAGATGCGGGTGGCGTCGCCAGTCGTGAGGTCCATCACGTACATCTGGTAGAACGGGTTGCCGGGCTCCCGCTCGCTCTGCAGTACGAGGCGCTTGCCGTCGGGCGACCAGTAGCCCTCGCCCGCCCGCCGTCCGTCCACCGTGAGCCGGCGGACACGCGACAGGAAGTCGCGCTCCTGGTAGGTGGGCGGCGTCTGTGCGGCGAGTCCGGCGGTCAGCACGGCAATCGCGAGCCCGAGGGCGAGCGCGAGGGGTCTCAGCATCCCGCCATTCTACCCACTAGGCGCCGTCTTCGCGGTCCGGGCGCGGCACGTGCTGGTAGTAGCTCCGGTCCGCCTGCAGCGTCCGGGATGGGTCGAAGATGCCGCCGCGGACCAGTCCCCAGCGCCACAGGCGGTAGCGCACGCTGGCCTGGAGCACGCCCAGGCCGTAGACGATCGACCGCCTGAACGTGATCGAACTCGATTCCGGCGCATAGCGGGTCGGACAGGAGAGCTCGCCGATGGCGAAGCCGGCCGCCACCGCCTGTACGAGCATCTGGTTGTCGAAGACGAAGTCGTTGGAGTTGGCGCCGAGCGGGAGCGTCTCCAGCACCCGGCGGGAGAACCCGCGAAAGCCGGTGTGGAACTCCGACAGCTTGGTCCCGAGCACCGCGTTCTGCACGAGCGTCAGGAGGCGGTTGGCGACGTACTTGTACACCGGCATGCCGCCGTCCAGCGGCGACCGGCTGCCGAGGATGCGCGACCCGAGGACGAGATCGTAGACGCCAGAGGCGACCATCGCGGCCATGGCGGTGATGAGCCGCGGATCGTACTGGTAGTCAGGATGCACCATGATGACGACGTCGGCATCCTGGGCGAGCGCTTCGCGATAGCAGGTCTTCTGGTTGGCGCCGTAGCCGAGGTTGCGCGCGTGCACGAACGTGTCGATGCCGAGCCGCACCGCCGTCGCCACCGTGCCGTCGTTGCTGGCGTCGTCGACGAGCAGCACGCGGTCGACGATCGCCACGGGAATCTGGCTGTAGGTCCGTTCGAGTGTCCGCTCGGCGCTGTAGGCCGGCAGGACGACGACGATGCGTTTGCCGAGCAGCATCGTCAGCGTCCCGCAACCGCCGGCGGGGCATCCGCCAGTTGCTGCTCGAGGCGTCCGGCCAGCTCTGGCGATGCCGTTCGCAGCGGCGCGATCGTCGCGCGTGCCTCGGTGACGCGGCCCAGCGCGACGAGCGTGAGGCCGTGATGGTACAGCCCCAGACCGTGTCCCGGACTGAGGTCGAGCACCCGGGTCGTCGCCGCCAGTGACTCATCGAGCCGGCCCAGCGTCCGCAGCGCCATGGCCAGGTTGAGATGCGCATCGATCATGCCGGGCTCCAACGAGACGGCCGTCCGCAACGCCTTCACGGCGTCGTCCCGGCGCCCGAGGGCGGCGTAGGCGATGCCCAGGTTGTTGTGCGCGTCGGCGAGAGCCGGATTGAGCTGCACGGCCTGTTCGAGAAACGCCACGGCCTCGGCGTTGCGGTTCACGGTCGAAAGCGCGTTGCCCAGTCCACCGTAGGCGGCCGCGAACCTCGGCTGGTCGCGGATCACGGCGCGGAATCGCGCCATTGCCTCGTCGTGGCGGCCTTTCAGGGCGAAGGCGTTGCCGAGATTGTAGTTGGCGACCCAGGCCTTGGGCTCCAGCCGGACGGTGTGCCCGAAGAGCGTCTCGGAGTTCTCCCAGATGCGGATCTGCCGCCAGGTGGTCATCGCCGACGCCACGGTGAAGGTGATGACCAGCGCCGTCAGCAGGTCGCGCCGGAGCAGTTCGTTCCGGACGAGGGCGGCGGCGCCGAACGCCACGGCGATGAAGATGCCGATGAGCGGCACGTAGGCGTAGCGGTCGGCCATCGCCTGGCTGCCGACCTGCACCAGTCCGATCACCGGCACGAGGGTGCCGAGGTACCACAGCCAGCCGACGAGCACTGGCCGCGCGCGGGCCCGGGCCGCGAACAAGGCGGCGGTCACCACCGCGAGGGCCAGTCCGACCAGGCCGACCTGCCAGTCGGGAAGGGCGCCCTGCGGATGCGGGTAGAACGCCACCAGTCGTGACGGCCACACCGCCTTCACGAGATACCGGCCGTAGGACCACACGGCGTTCTCGATCCGGTCCGGCAGCGCATACCCCTGGCCGGTCGTCATCGCCCCGGCGCCGCGCTGGACCACGAAGGTCACGACCGATGCGGCCACGACGAGCGCGAAGAGCGGCAGCTTCTCGCCGACCAGGCGGCGCCACCCGAGGCGGACGCGGTCGAGCGGCCAGTAGTCGAGCAGCAGCAGCACGAACGGCGCCGTCACCGCCATTGGCTTGGCCATGAGCGCCAGCGCCAGGCCGCTGGTGACGAGCAGGTAGCCGGCCGGCCGCGGTCGCCGCGTCCAGTGGACGTAGGCGATCATCGTCAGCAGCCACAGGCAGGTGCTGAGCACGTTCTTGCGCTCCGAAATCCACGCCACCGATTCCACGTGCAGGGGATGCACGGCGAACAAAGTCGCCACCGCCAGACTCGGCACCAGCGCGCCGGTGGCGCTCCACAGCAGCCACAACAGCAAGGCCGCGTTGGCGGCGTGCAGCACGACGTTGGTGGCGTGGAACCCCCACGGGCCGGTGCCGAAGAGCTCGACGTCGAGGAGGTAGGAGAGCCACGTGAGCGGGTGCCAGTTCGACGCATCCGCGGTCGTGAACGCGTACCCGATCGAACGCCAGGTGATGCCGTCGCGCAGATTGGCGTTCTCCGTGACGTAGACGTCGTCGTCGAAGCCGACGAAGCCGTTGGCGGGGGCGCGGCTGTACAGACCGATCGCGAGTATCGCGATCAGGGAGCAGGCAACCAGGGCAATGCGGCCCGGGGCGGGGTCGAGCCGGTGCGGCATGCGTGGCTGCCTATGGTACGGCGATTCCGCTACCGACCTCGCCGCCGCTGCCGGCGCCGCGATCGCCGCCCGAATCCCGTCGCCCTCTCAGGTCTTGAGACACGTTCGCATTTTGTACTTGACCGACCAATTAGGTCGCCAATAGAGTTCAAACTATGAGACGGAGTCTCAGTTTCAAAATCATGGCGACCTTTCGCTCCGTGCTCTTCTGGCTGCATCTCGTCACCGGCGTGGTGGCGGGGGTGGTCATCCTCGTGATGTGCGTGACCGGCGTGGCGCTGACCTACGAGAAGCAGATGCTCGAGTGGTCGGACCGCCGGTCCGGGTCGGTGCCGCTCCCGGCCGACGCCCGACCGTTGCCGCCAGAGACGCTGCTGGCGTCGGCGGTCGCGGCTGAGGCGGGGGCGGCTCCCACCGGGATCACGCTGCGGGCCGATCGTCGCGCTCCGGCCACGGTGACGTTCGCTGGCAAGACGCGCCTCATCGACCCCTACACGGGGGCCAGCCTCGGCGAGCCGTCGCCGCAGCTGCGCGCCTTCTTCCGGACGATGACCAATTGGCACCGCTGGCTGGCGCTGGAGGGCACGAGCCGGGCCACCGGCAAGGCGATCACGGGCGCCGCCAATCTCGGGTTCCTCTTCGTCGTCGTGAGCGGCATGTACCTGTGGCTGCCGCGCATCTGGAGCCGGATCCAATTCAAGCAGGTGCTGTGGTTCCGCCGCGGCCTGCCTGGCAAGGCCCGCGACTTCAACTGGCACAACGTGATCGGCATCTGGTCGGCGGTGCCGCTGGTCATCGTCGTCGCCGGCGCCGTGCCGATCTCGTACCAATGGGCCGGCCGGCTCGTGTTCCAGATTGCCGGCGAGGCGCCGCCGGCGCCACCCGCGGCCGCTCCTGGCACCGCGGCACCGGGCGGACCCGGTGGCCAGGCGCAAGAGCGTCAGGGCCGCGGTGAGCGTCGCGAACGACCACAGCCGGTCGACCTTGCCGGCCTCGACGCCGCCTGGACGGCGGCGACCGCGCACGTTCCGGCGTGGCGCACGACCAGCGCCCGGTTCGGCGGGCCTCCGGACGCGCCATTCGTGATCACCGTCGACGAAGGCTACGGCGGCCAGCCGCAGCTGCGCACGACGCTCTCCGTCGATCGCGCCTCGGCGGCCGTCGTCAAGCGCGAGACGTTCGCCGATCTCGGCCCGGGCCGCCAGCTGCGGAGCTGGCTGCGCTTTGCGCACACCGGCGAGATCTACGGACTCACCGGCCAGACCGTCGCCGGCGTCGTGTCGGCTGGCGGCGCGGTGCTGGTCTACACCGGCATCGCCCTCGCGCTTCGCCGCTGGTGGGCCTGGATGCGCCGGCGCCGCTTGGCCACCGAACACCGCAGCGCCGCGAAGGCCGCGTAACCGGCCGCGCCGATTTCGCCAGAAGACAGCGTCACGTCAGTGTCTCCCACAGCGTCAGGAAGGTTCGTGTTCAGGCCATGGTCAGTCGTCCGCTTCGTCCGTTCCGCCGCTCCCGCAAGCGCGGGGCCGTTCGTCTGTTCTCCGTCGCCGCGCTCGTGGTCACCGCGGCGCTCGCTCCCACTCCGGCCTCGGCGCAGTCGCCAGCCGCGGCTGCGGCTCAGAGTCCTCTGCCGCAGGTCCGCTTCGACATCCCCGCCGGGCCGCTCGATGCCGCGCTGAGGGCGTTCGAGACGACGACCGGGCTGTCGCTGGTCGTGCAACTGCCGGCCGACACTGCGAGCATGATGCAGTCGCCCGGCGTCTCGGGCACCTTCAGCGTCACCGCGGCGCTGGCGGCCCTGCTCGATGGCACCGCGCTGGTCGGCACGCCGCAGGCCAACGGCAGCATCGTCATCGACGTGCAGGGCGTGCGTGAATCGCTCGAGGTCACCGGGCGGCTGCCCAGGGTCGCCTCGCCCAACTACGCCACGACGCTGTCGGCCACGCCGCAGACGATTCAGGTGATTCCACAGGGGGTGATGGCGGAGCAGGGGTCGTTCACCCTGTCGGACGCGATGCGCAACGTGCCCGGCATCACCCTGCAGGCGGGCGAGGGCGGCGGCGCCTCGGGCACCGCCGGTGACATGTTCAACATGCGCGGCTTCAGCGCCGCCAACAGCCTGTTCGTCGATGGCGTCCGCGACGATGGCCTGATCACCCGCGACGTCTACAACCTGGAGCAGGTCGAGGTGTATCTGGGTCCGACCGGCGCCGACGTCGGCCGCGGCAACGCCGCCGGTTACGTCAACATGGCGACCAAGACGGCGCGGCTGGGCGACACCTACGGCGCAGCGCTGAGCGTTGGTTCGGCCGAGAACAAGCGCGTCACCGCCGACATCAACAAGCCGCTGCCGCTCGGCGAACCGGGCGGCTGGCTGGCCGGCACCTCGGTGCGACTGAACGCGCTGTGGCAGGACGGCGGCGTGCCCGGCCGCGAACACGCCGAGAACGAGCGTCGCTCGATCGCTCCAGCGTTGACGCTGGGCCTGGGCTCGCCGACGCGAGTGATGCTGCAAGGGCAGTTCACGCGTCAGGACAACGTGCCCGACTACGGGATCCCCGGCGCCGCGTGGAATGAGCCGTTGACTCCGACGTCAGTGCTCACGTCGCGTCCGGTCGACCAGACGATCTACTACGGGTCGCCCGACTACGACTACGACACGGCGGAGCAGACCAGCCTCAGCGCCCGGATCGAGCACGACCTGACGCCGCAGTGGTCGGTGCGCAATCAGACTCGCTACAACGACGCCAGCCGCGATGCGGTGATCACCGCGATCCAGTCGGTGGCCAGCTTCGTGCCGGCGACCGAAACGGTGACCTTCGCCCGCCAGGCCAATTACCGCGAGAACCGGATCGTCGCCAACCAGACGACCGTCACCGGCCGTGTCCGTACCGGCGCCGTGGCGCACGCGCTGACCGGCGGCGTCGAGATCATCGACGAGGATTACTCGGCGCCCGGCATCATCGGCGCCGGCACACGGGCCCCGGAAAGCGTCTACTCGCCCAATCCGTTCTCGCCGATCCTCGACTTCGCGCCGACGCCGAGCGGCGCCACCACCGACGCGACGACGCGGACGCTCGCCGTCTCGGCCTTCGACGTCGCCACGCTCGGTCGCTGGCAGCTGAACGGCGGGCTGCGCGTCGAGGCCTACGACACCGAGTACCGCGCTCTGGCCACCACCGGGATTCGCACCGACGTCGACGCGTCGGACACGATCGTCAGCGGCAAGGCCGGCGTGCTGGTGCAGCTGACGCCCAATGGCAACGCCTATGTCTCCTATGGCCGCACGGTCACGCCGCCGGGGTCGGGCAACTTCGCGCTGAGCGCCCAGCCCAACAACGCCAACAATCCCAACGTCGACCCGCAGATCTCGCGCAACCTCGAGGTCGGCACCAAGTGGGAGCTGTTCCGCCGCCGGCTGTCGACGACGCTGGCGCTGTTCGACACCCGCAACGAGAACGTCATCTACACCATCGACGCCACGACCGTGCCGCCGCTGTTCAACCAGGACGACGGCCAGCACCTCCAGGGCGCGACCGTCGGTGTGGTCGGACAGGTGACGGATCGGTGGAGCGTGATGGCCAATGCCGCCTGGCTCGACGGCGTGCAGGACTCGCAGACGCCGGCCAACGACGGCCGCCAGCTGACGCTGATGCCCGAGTGGTCGGGCAGCCTGTGGACCACCTACGCCGTGCGCGGCTTCACCGCCGGCGGCGGCATCCGCTTCTCGGACAAGGTGTACGTCAACACCGCGAACACCATCACGGTGCCCGCCTACCACCTGGTGGACGCCGTCGCTTCGTACGCCGTCAACGCGCATCTCACCTTGCGGCTCAACGGCTACAACCTGACTGACGAGGTCTACATCCGCAGCGTCAACAACAACGGCGGACGTTACAACCCCGGAGTGCGCCGCTCGGTGCTGCTCAGCACTCAGATCGGGTTCTAGTCGAGTGCTGACGCAGGTTCCCGACGTCCTCACGGCCGAGCAGGTGGCGCATGCGCGCCGCCTGCTCGACACCGCCGAGTGGGTGGACGGCAAGGTGACGGCCGGCCATCAGTCGGCGCGGGCCAAGGACAACCGGCAGCTGCCGGAGGGGCATCCGGTGGCCCGCGAACTCGGGGCGATGATCGTCCAGGCGCTGCAGCGCCACCCGCTGTTCGTGTCCGCGGCCCTGCCGCTGCACATCTTTCCGCCGCTGTTCAACAGCTACACCGGCCGGCAGTCGTTCGCAAACCACGTCGACAACGCGATTCGGCAGCTGCCCGGCACGCCGCATCGGATTCGCACCGACCTGTCCTGCACGCTGTTCTTCACCGGGCCAGACGAGTACGACGGCGGTGAGCTGGTCGTCGAGGACACCTACGGCGCGCACAGCGTGAAGCTGCCGGCCGGCCATCTGGTGCTGTACCCCTCCACCAGCCTTCACCACGTGCGTCCCGTCACCCGGGGCGCGCGGGTGTGTTCGTTCTTCTGGTTGCAGAGCGTGATCCGCAGCGACGCCGACCGCGCGTTGCTGTTCGACCTCGACACCGCGATCCAGCGGCTGCCGCAGACCGTCGAGGCCCACCCGGCGGCGCTGCAGCTCACCGGCGTGTACCACAACCTCCTGCGCCGCTGGGCCGAGATGTAGCGGGGAGGGACAGCCCCGCTCAGCGGTCGCTGAGGCGAATCGAGTTGCCGACGCGGTCGAACGCCGGGCCGAAGACGTCTGCCTCGCGTTCTGGTACGACCGTGAGGTAGTAGAAGAGATTGCCGTCGGCCAGCAGCGTCGTGAACACCCCGACCCGCTCCTGCTGGCGGAGTGCCGAGGGCCCGGCCAGCGTGGTGCCGATCGCCGCGCGCTGCGCCATCTGCAACTGGCGCGGGTTGTCGGTCATCCGGAGACCGGGGTTCGACTTCAGGATCGCGTTCACGAACGCCTCGGTCGCCTGGCTGAGACTGCGCGACGACGCGCGGGCCACGCCCAGTTCGACGCCGTGGGTGAACACGCTCTGGCCGTCGGACTGGCCCAGGCCGTTCTGCGGGACGAACTTCACGGCGTTGCTGCCCGACACGCCCGTCCAGTTCGACGGCACGCTCACCTGGAACAACTGGCCGCCGCGCTGGGTGCGGTACTGCGTCGACGGCGGTGGCACCGGCTGGCCGATGGTGCCGACCGACGCCACCTCGCCGTTGCTCGTGCCGCCGCCGGCCCGCGTGGTGTCGGTCATCGACTTGGCAGGTGGCAGCGTCGCGAAGCGGGCCTTCGCCGCGCTGAAGCCGGAGCCGTTCGAGCGCGGCGCGATGGTCAATTTGGCCGCTTCCTGCTGGATGTACTGCGACCGGTTGCCCGGGTTCGGGTGGCTGCTGAGCCACTGCGGCGGCGTATTGCCCTTGGCTTCCTTCTCGATGGTCTCGAACATCCTGGCCAGGTCCCGTGGATCGAACCCGGCCCGGGCCATGATCTGGGCGCCGAGCAGGTCGGCCTGCTTCTCGTAGTCGCGGCTATACTTCAGCAGCCAGGTGCCGAGGCCGAACTGCGAACCCTGCGAGATGGCTTCGCCCCAGCCGCCGCCGATCACTGCCCCGGCGATGGCGCCGGCGACGGCGCCGATCTGCAGCCGCTGGGCCTTGGTGGCGTTGGCGGTGCCGTGCCGCAACAGCACGTGCGCCAGTTCGTGCGCCATCACGCCAACCACCTCACCTTCGCCTTGGGCCGCGTCGAACATGCCGCGGTTGACGAACATCGGCCCGCCGGGCAGTGCGAAGGCGTTGATCTCCTTCAGGTTCACCGGGGTGAACGAGTACTCGAACACCGGGTGGTTCAGTTCGCGCGGCGCGGCGGCGACCAGCGCGTCGCCGGCGCGGGTCAGGTAGTCGGTGATCTGCCGATCGTCGATCACCGGATATTCCCGGCGCACTTCGGCGGCGGCCTCCTTGCCGAGCTGCACGTCCTGCTCGGGCGTGTACTTGTTGCTCGGGGGCTTGACGACGGTCTGACCGGCCAGGGTGGCGACGGTGCAGAGCGCCAGCACGGTCATGGCCACCGGCAGGCGGCGGAGCGCGGGCGAGGCAGGGGCGCGCGAGTTCATGGCATCGACTCCATCACTGTAGGGCTGCAGGGCCATTCTTCAAAAGCCGTGCCGGACGGCGTGCGACAGGACGTTCAACGGGTCAACGCCATCTTCACGTCTGCGGTGCCGCCAGCGGCGACCGTGACCTTGATCGGAACCGCTTTGAGCACTTCGTGCCACACCTTGAGCTCGTAGCTGCCCGGCGGCAGGCCGGTCAGCCGGAAGCGGCCGTCGGCACCCGACACGGCGCCCATCTCATCGGTGACGACGATGAAACCGCGCATCCAGGTGTGGGTGTTGCAGGTGAGCCGCACCAGTCCCGCGCCGTTCAGCGGCCGCGTCACCACGAGATTGGGCACCGGCAGGCCGACGTTGAAGAGCGTGCGGCCGCCGTCCTGCTGGGCGTTGGTGGTGTGGAGCAGCGGATCCTTGCTCGACGTCTTCGTCGGCGCGCCCGGCCGCGCCAGCTGCACGCGCGGCACGAAGCGGCAGCCTTCGTTGCTGACCTGTGGATCCGCGTACGGCGTCGTCACCTTCACGCCGGTGATCGTGATCACGGCGTTGGCCAGCACGCCGCCTGGCCCGACGGCGATCGCCTCATCGGGCAACTGCGTGCCACAGACCTTGATGTCGGCCGTGACGCGCAGCGGCCGCAGGGCGGGGACGCTGGTCGTCACCACGCCGGCGATCGACCCGGTCTGCGCGCCCAAAGCCACCGGGGATGAGCAGGTGGCGGCCAGGATGAGCGAACAGGCGACGAGGGGTCTGGGCATCGTGGCTGCGGCGGGCTGTGCGTCGAAGGTAGCACGAGCCCCGTCGCGACGACCATTCATGGGCGGTCATCGTCCATTCAGCGGCTCCCGGTGGTGGACCGCTCGTGGCGCCACTACGCTGAGGCTCATGTTCGTTCGCACCGCCGCCCCACCGCCCGCCCTCGCTTCTCTTCGCCGCCGGCTGACGTTCGCCGTGGTGCTGCTGGCGTGCAGCGCTGCCATGGCCCTGGCTCAGGACGGCGTGTTGACCGGCAAGGTGACGCGCGCCGGCAGCGGCGAGGCGATGAGCGGCGCGGCCGTCGTGCTCGAAGAGCTGCGGCGCGAGGCCCGCACCGGAGATGACGGGACGTACCGATTCGACCAGCTCGCCCCTGGGGAATACCACGTGTCGGTGCGCGCGGACGGCTACAGCAGCCGCCGCGCCGAGGTCACTGTCGCGGCCGGTGCCGCCACGCTCGATATGGAGGTCGATCTCGATCTGCACTTCGCCGAGGTCCTGTCGGTCAGCCCGAATCCGCGGCCGCAGTTCGAGTCCTATCAGCCGACGTCGGTGCTCTCCAACGAGGACCTGCAGCGTCAGCTGCAGGACACGATCGGGGCGACGCTGCAGAACGAGCCCGGCGTCACCATGCGGTCGGTCGGCCCGGGGCCGGCCCGCCCGGTGATCCGCGGCCTCGACGGCGATCGCGTGCTGGTTCTTCAGGACGGACAGCGCATGGGCGATCTGTCGAGCCAGTCGGGCGATCACGGCGTGCCTGTCAACCCGGCGTCGGCGCAGCGCATCGAAGTGGTGCGTGGTCCCGCCACGCTGCTCTACGGCGCCAACGCCATCGGCGGCCTGGTGAACATCGTCACCGACCAGATCCCCACCGAGAAAGTGACGGCGCCCACCGGGTCGTTCACCTTCAACCTCGGCAGCAACAACCTGCCGGCGGGGGCGGCCGGCGACGTGCACGTCGGCAACGGGCGGTTCGCGCTGCACTTGGGCGGCGGCGGCCAGCGTTCCGACAGCTACCAGACCCGGGACGGCGAGATCGGCAATTCGCAGTCGCGCAGCGGATTCGTGAACATCGGCGGCGGCTGGACCGGCGACCGGCAGTACGCCGGCGTCAGCTACGGCTACGACGACACCAAGTACGGCGTGCCGGTGCTCGAGGACGGGCAGATCAGCCTGACCCCGAAGCGCCATGCCTTCTCGGCCCGCGCCGGCGGCCAGGGCCTGAGCGGGCTGTTCAGCTCCTATCGCGCCACCCTGGGCGTCCGGCGTTACACCCACACCGAGCTCGAGGGCACCGAGATCGGCACGCAGTTCGAGAACAACACCGTCGAAGGCGAGGCGATGGTGTCGCATCGCCCGGTCGGGCGGTTGTCGGGCTCGGTGGGCGCCTGGTTCCTCGACCGCGCGTTCGCGGCGGACGGCGCCGAGGCGCTGTCGCCGCCGGTCGACCAGCGGACCGTCGCGGCGTTCGTCTACGAGGAGGTCAACTGGTCGCACTTCTCGCTGCAGTTCGGCGGGCGCGTCGACCACACGCAGTTCGAACCGGGCGGAGTGCTGCCCGACCGTGACTTCACGCAGTTCTCGGGTTCGGTCGGCGGCCTGTTCCGGCCGCAGGCCGCCAGCGACAACCTGGTCGTCGCCCTGAGCGTCGCCCGCGCCGCCCGCAACCCGGCGCTCGAGGAGCTCTATTTCTTCGGTCCGCACTTCGGCAACCTGACGTTCGAGATCGGCAATCCCGATCTGAAATCCGAGTCCGCCCTCGGCTTCGACCTGTCGGTGCGGGCTCGGACCTCGCGCCTGCAGGGCGCCGTGACCTTCTTCCACAATCGCATCGACGACTTCATCTTCCGGACGCCGATCTCCGAGGACCAGTTCGCGGCCCGCGAGGAGGAGTTCGACGAACGATTCGGCGTGGTGCACGAAGGGGAGGGCGAAGGGCACGGCCACGAGGGCGAGTTCCCGTTCATCGAGTTCAGCGGCACCGACGCCTCGCTGTGGGGCGTCGAGGCGCACGCCGACGTCACCCTCACCGAGCGGTTCACGCTCGAATCCACCTACGACTTCGTGCGCGCCGAGCGCCGCGCCGATGGGCAGCCTCTGCCGCGCATCCCGCCGCAGCGGCTGATGGCGGGGCTGCGCTACGCGCACGGCCCGCTGCAGGTGGGGGTGAACGGCACCGCGGTGTCCCGCCAGGACCGCGTGTTCGGCGCCGAGACCGAGACCGCCGCCTATGGGCTGGTGCGGGCCTACGCCACCTACACGCGGCAATCCACGCGCGCCGTCCAGACGGTGACGGCGCGGCTCGACAACGCGACCAACACCTTCTACCGCAACCACTTGAACTTCCTGAAAGACGTCGTGCCGGAGATCGGCCGCGCCTTCCGTCTGGTCTACGGCGTGAAGTTCTGATCGCGGCGCCGGACACCCGATGGGCGTGGCGCCCGGTAGAATGGCGCCATGCTCACACGCCGGCTGTCCCTTGCGCTCGTCCCCGCCGCCCTCGTCGTCGTTCTCCACGCCACGCCGCGGGCGCAGACGACGCTGCCGCCGCGCGTCGCCCCGTACGCCGACGCCAGCGGCCGCCTGATCGCGGCGGCGCAGGCCAACGACTTCGCGTGGCGCAGGCTGGCCGAGCTGACCGACACCTACGGCAACCGGCTGTCGGGGTCCGAGAACCTCAACCGGGCGATCCAGTGGGCGGTGACGACGATGAAGGCCGATGGCCTGGCCAACGTCCACACCGAGCGCGTGATGGTGCCGCGGTGGGTGCGCGGCCAGGAGAGCGCGGTGATCGTCGACCCGCCCGAGCACCCGATCGCGATGCTCGGCTTGGGCGGCAGCGTCGCCACCCCGGCCACCGGCCTCGAGGCCGACGTGCTGGTGGTCAAGAGCTTCCAGGATCTCGACGCCCGCGGCGCCGACGCCCGCGGCAAGATCGTGCTCTTCAACGTGCCGTACACGAACTACGGCGAGACGGTGCAGTACCGGTCGGGCGGTGCCGTCGCCGCCGCCAGGCACGGTGCGGCCGCCGCGCTCGTGCGCGCCGTCGGCCCGATGGGTCTGCGGACACCGCACACCGGCAACATGAGCTACGGCGATGCGGCGGTGAAGATTCCGACCGCGGCGATCGCCGCCGAAGACGCCAGCCGGATCCAGCGGCTCGCCGACCGCGGCCTGCGCGTCCGGGTCCGGCTGCGGATGGAGGCCCGCTTCGAGTCCGATGTCGAGTCGGCCAACGTGTTCGGCGAGATTGTCGGCCGCGAGCGTCCGAACGAGATCGTGCTGGTCGGCTGCCACTTCGACTCGTGGGACATCGGCACCGGCGCGTCGGACGACGGCGTCGGCTGCATCGTCACCTGGGAGGCGCTTCGGCTGATGAAGACCCTCGGCCTGCAGCCCCGCCGCACCGTACGGCTCGGGCTCTTCACCAACGAAGAGAACGGCCTGCGCGGCGGCACCGCCTATCGCGACGCGCACAAGGCGTCGGCGTCGAATCACGTGTTCGCGCTGGAGTCGGACTCGGGGGTGTTCGCGCCGTCGCGGCTGGGATTCACGGGCGCGGCCGGCGCCCGCGCGATCATCGACGACATCGGCGCGCTGCTGCGCCCGCTCGGCATGGCCGACATCGGCCCGGGCGGCGGCGGCGCCGACATCGGTCCGATCAGCCAGGCCGGCAACGTGCCGATGATGGCCTACCAGGGCGACAGCACGCGCTACTTCACCATTCACCACACCCCAGCCGATACCGTCGATCGCATCGCCCCCGAGGAAGTGTCCAAGGCGGCCGCCGCGATTGCCGTCGTGACCTACGTGGTGGCGGAGCTGGAAGAGCGGCTGCCCAAATGACAGGGAACAGGGAACAGGGAACAGGGAACAGGGAACAGGGAACAGGGAACAGGGAACAGGGAACAGGCAGAACGCTTGTCCGTGGCCGGCAGCTCGCGCACCCGGTCTCTACGGCCCGCTAGAAGTGGCGCGTCACTCGCACCGACGCGGTCCGCGGCTGGATCAGACGGGTGCCGACGAACACCGACTGGAAGTTGAAGAGCGCGGTGCGGTTGGTCAGGTTGGTCACCTGCACCTGGACGCCCCAGGTCTTGCGGCCGCGGGCATTGGTCAGGTCGACGCCGCCGGCCATGTCGACGATCGTCCTGGGCCGTACCCGCGGCGTGGCCGCCTCGAGGTTCACGTAGGGCAGCAGATCGGCGAAGTCGGGATCGCCCGCCACTTCCACCGGATTCGACGGGTTGGACACCAGGCGCTGTCGTAGCGCATCGTGCCGCCGACCCACCACGGCCCTGACGGGTCGTAGGTGAGCGTGCCGTGCAGGCCGCGCCGCTGATCGTGGTCGATGGGGAAGGGGCCGGACGACAACAGGTCCACGGCGTCCTGTCCGAGGAACAACCCGCCGGTGAATGGCGGCGACGAGATCGCCCGGCCGGTCGTGGCGCTGAGCGACGCCGATACGCCGCCGCGCGGCTGCAGGCTCACCCGCGCCTCGGCGCCGGTCACGCGGATCTTCGCCAGCGTGGTCGGGAAGATGATGCCGGTGTCGAAGAAGTTGTTGTTGTCCTGCTGGTCGCGGGAGTCCTTTCGGTAGAGCGCGCCGTCGAGCGTCAGCAGCCCGGCGACCGAGAGCTGGGCACCGCCCTCGTAGACATCCTGACGCTCCGGCCGGATCGGCTGATAGGCGCCGCCGAGCGCGTCGCGCACGCTCGCCGGTGCCAGCTGGCTGGCCGCTTCCTGCCAGGTCGTCCACACCGACACGTCCTGCAGCCGCTGCCGCTGGTCCTGGCCGGCCGCGTCCTGGGAGCGCAGATCGGCGAGGTCGAACGTCGATCCTCCGCCCATGGCGTGGAGCCGCACCGAGTCGCGGTCCGAGATCCGCACGTCGGCGCGGCCGAAGCCGCGGGCGAAGCGCCCGCTGTTGTGCAGGTTGTCGAGCGAGACCTGGTCGAGGAAGCGATCGGTACGCATGGTCGTGACCGATCCGAAGTAGCCGATGCGGCCCAGTTCGCCGCCCCACTGCAGGGCGCCCATCTGCGTGTCGAAGCCGCCGGCCGATGCCGACAGCGACCCGGTGCTGGCGCGTCCGGTGCCGAGCCCGCTGCGGCTGTTGAGCACGGCCACGCCGGACACCTTGCTGCCGAACTCGGCCGGAATGTTGCCGGTGAGGAGTTCAGCCGTCTGGACGACGGCGACGTCGAGCGAGTTTGGCGAAGGCGCCGGTGAGCTGATCGCTGATCGACAGGCCGTCGACGACGAAGGTCATCTGATTGTGCGCGCCGCGCGGGTGGATGGCGCCGTTGGCGTTCTGCGAGAAACCGGGGAACGCGACCAGCACCGCTTCGATCCCGCGACTCGACACCGCGACCGGGAGCCGCTCGATGCGCGTGATGCTCACCGCATGACGGGTGCCGGCGGACAAGGTGTCGATGGCGGCAGCCATCGGCCGGACGGTGACCATGTCAGTCACCGCTGCCAGGGACAGCGACACGGTGAGGTCGAGCGGCACGGCGGAGGTCAACTCCACGCGCTGGGAGCGCGGCTGGAACCCGCTCAGCTCGACGGTGACGTCGTGACTGCCGAGCGTGAGATTCGGGATCGCGAAGCGGCCCTGCCCGTCGGAGGCCGTGACCCGCTCGAGCCCGCTCGCCGGCTGCCGCAGGACCACGGTCGCACCTGGGACCGCCGCGCCCTGCTCGTCGATCACCACGCCCCGCACGGCGCTGGTCACCTGCGCGGTCGCGGTGGCCGCAGTCGCGGCCGACAGCGCGACGCTCAACATCACCGCCATCAATGACTTGGCGTGTGACGCCGTGTGAATCCGCGGCTCAAAATAAAGATTTGGAATAATCAAAATTATGATTACGACACGCCCGCGCGCCGCGCGTGTCAAGTTGCGCTGTCACCTTTCCGGAGAAACTGAATCTGTGGGAAGGCGCACGCACGCTGTTCGTGCACAGGAGGTGTCATGCTCGTCCGACAGATCGCCGACCCCACGCTCGCTCAATTTGCCTACCTGGTGGGATGCCCCCGCAGCGGCGAGGCGATCGTCATCGACCCGGAGCGCGACATCGACCGCTACTTCGACCAGGCGGCCCGCCATAAGCTGCGGATCGTCGCCGCCGTGGATACCCATATCCACGCCGACTACCTGTCCGGGCTGCGCGAGATGGCGGAGCGCGGCGTGCTGGTCTACGCCTCGAAGATGGGCGGCCCCGACTGGCAGTACGAGTGGCTGCGCGGCTCCCACTACCCCCACCGGCTGCTCGGCCACGGCGACCAGTTCGCCATTGGCTTCATCGAATTCCAGGCCGTGCACACGCCCGGGCACACGCCCGAGCACCTGAGCTACCTGGTGCGCGATGCCGGCGCCGGCGCCAAGGACTTCGTGGCCCTGGCGAGTGGCGACTTCGTCTTCGTGGGTGACGTCGGCCGGCCCGACCTGCTGGAGCGCGCCGCGGGCGTCGCTGGCGTGATGGTGCCCTCCGCGCGGGCGCAGTACGGGTCCATCCAGCACGAGTTCCGGCCCCTGCCGGAGTTCCTCCAGGTGTGGCCGGCCCACGGGGCGGGCAGCGCCTGCGGCAAGTCGCTCGGCGACGTGCCGATGTCGACGGTGGGCTACGAGCTGCGGACCAACCGCTCGATTCAGGCGGCCTCCGACGAGCAGACCTTCGTGGACTTCATCCTCGCCGGCCAGCCCGAGCCGCCGCTCTATTTCGCGCGGATGAAGCGCGACAACCGGCGCGGGCCAGCCCTACTGCCCGATCTTCCGGCTCCGGCCCGGGTCGACGCGCCTGGTCTCGCGGCACTCGAGAACCGGCGTGACGTGGCCGTGCTCGACACCCGCGCGCGCACGGAGTACTTCGCCGGCCACCTGGCCGGCTCGATCCTGGCCGAACTCGACTATCAGTTCTGCTCGATTGCCGGCTCGTATGTCGAGGAAGGCATGTCAATCTACCTGGTCGTCGGCGAGCACCGCCTCGACGACGCAGTGCGCGCCCTCGTCCGCGTCGGGCTCGACGCGATCGCGGGGTACATCACGCCCGACACCCTGTCCGCGTTCGCGGCCACCGGTGGACGTCTCAGCCGCACCGAGACGATCGATTTGCCGCAGATGGAAGCCAGGCGCCTGACGGGAGTGGGACGCGTACTCGATGTCCGCGGCGGCGCGGAGTTCGAAGCCGGGCACGTACCCGGCGCCATCAACGTGCCGCACACCCGCGTGCCGCTGCAACTCGACGCCCTGCCGCGCGATGCGCCGCTGCTCGTGCACTGCAACAGCGGCGCCCGCTCGGCGGCGGCCGTCTCGCTGCTCGAACGGCATGGGTTCCTGGCGGTGCAGGTGAACGACGCCTTCGCGAACTATCGCCAGTCCCTCTAGCGGCCGCCCTGGTGTCTGTCACCGCCATCGGACTGGGAGTACCTGATCGGCCTCGCCCTCGGCCTTCTGGGCGGGGGCGGGTCGATTCTCGCCGTGCCGGTCTTCGTCTATGTGCTGCACCTCGATCCGAAGCAGGCCATCGCCATGAGCCTGGCGGTCGTCGGCGTGACGAGCGCGGTCGGCACGGCCGGTCACTGGCGCGCCGGCAACGTCAACCTGCGCGTCGGCACCGTGCTCGGATCGGTCGCCATGGTCGGGACCTACCTTGGTACCCGCATTGCCGCCGGGCTGTCGGGCGCGACGCAGCTCGCCGTCGTCGGGATCGTGATGCTCGCCGCGGCCGCGCTCATGTTCCGCCGGCGCGGTGACGCGGCGCCGGAGACAACGGCGCGGCCGGCCCGGCGTGGCCGGGTGGCGCTCGTCGTGCTCGCCGGCGTCGCGGTGGGCGTGCTGACCGGCGTGGCCGGCGTCGGTGGCGGGTTCCTGATCGTGCCCGCCCTGGTGCTCCTGGCGCTGCCGATGGGCGAGGCCGTCGGCACGTCCTTGGCCATCATCGCCATGAACTCGGCGGTGGGGGCGTACGGGTACCTCGGGCACGTGCCGATCGACTGGCGGGCCGCGACCCTGGTGACCGCGGGCACCGTCCCGGGGATTGTCGGTGGCGTCTACCTGCACCGGTTCGTGCCCGAGCCCGTACTGCGCCGCGGGTTCGCGGTCTTCCTCGTGCTGGTGGCGGCGTTCATCCTCTACCAGAACCTTGGCGCGGCCGTTGCGCCAGGGTCGGGCCGCCCGTCGTGAGCGCCGCACCCGGCCTGAAGCGGCGCCGGCGGCCGCGCGCGCCAGGTCACACCGGCGTCAGCGCTTGAGCGCCGCCACCCCGGCCTGCGCCACCTGGGCGTCCTGCTGCGAGGTGACACCGCTTACGCCGACCGCGCCAATCACCCGGCCGTCGAGCATCACCGGCACACCGCCCTCGAGCGGCGTGATGCCGTCCACGGCCAGCATCACCATGCGCCCGCCGGCGACGGCGTCTTCGAGGGCCTTGGTCGGCCGCTTCATCCGCGCTGCGGTGCGCGCCTTCCCGATGGCGATGTCGATGCTGCCGACCTGGGTCTCGTCCACCTTGTGGAACGCGATGAGGTTGCCGGACTCGTCGACGACGGCGATCGCCACCGTCCACTTGTTCTTCAGGGCCTCGGCCTCGGCGGCGGCGAGGATGGCCTTGGCGCCGTCGAGCGTGATGACCTTGCGGTCGGCGGTCTGCGCCAGGGCCAATGGTGTTGCCAGCAGGGAAAGGGTGAGGGCAGCGACGAGAACGGTGACACGGTGCATGGTGCTCTCCAGGGTGTGGGCGCTGGCGCCCGATGTCCGGCATTGTCGTCCAGACTGATACCCAGACGACCTCCTCGCGGTGCCATACTCTGCGCGCATGCCACGCCTCGCCGCGTCGACCATCACCCGCATTCGTGCCTATCGCGTCGAGTTGCCCCTGCACGAGGGCCGCTACGCGTGGTCGGGCGGCAACGCCGTGACGACCTTCGACTCGACGGTCGTCGCCATCGACACCGCTGGCGGCCTCACCGGCTGGGGCGAGATCTGCCCGCTCGGTCCGGCCTATCTTCCGGCCTACGCCGCCGGAGCGCGAACCGGGATCCAGGAGCTCGCGCCGCACCTGCTCGGCCTCGATGCCTGCGCCGTCGGCCAGGTCAACGCGCGCATGGACGCCGCCCTGCGCGGTCACCCCTACGTGAAGTCGGCGCTCGACGTGGCGTGCTGGGACCTGCTGGGGCAGACGGCCGGCCTGTCGGTGGCCACGCTGCTCGGTGGCCACGCTGCCGCCGATGTCCCCCTCTATCGCGCCATCTCGCAGGACGACCCCGAGGTGATGGCGGCGGCGGTGACGCGCTACCGCCGCGAGGGCTATCGGACCTTCCAGCTCAAGGTCGGCGGCGATCCGGACACCGACGTCGCCCGCATCCGCCAGGCGGCCCGTGTCCTGTCGCCGGGCGACGTCCTCGTCGCCGACGCCAACACGGGCTGGACCCAGCACCAGGCACTGCGGGTGGCCGACGCGGTCCGCGACGTGGACGTCTACCTGGAACAGCCGTGCCTCACCTACGACGAGTGCCGTGTGGTCAGGGCCCACACGAATCGTCCGTTCGTCCTCGACGAGGTGATCGACGGTATCGACATGGTGACGCGGGCGGCCGCCGACGGCGCCGCCGACGTCGTCAACCTGAAGATCTCGAAGGTCGGGGGCCTGACCAAGGCGCGGCAGATCCGCGACCTCTGCGTGTCACTCGGCCTCGCCATGACCATCGAGGATACCTGGGGCGGGGACATCGTCACGGCGGCGATCGCGCACCTCGCGGCCAGCACGCCGCCGCGCTTCCTGTTCTCGACGACCGACTTCAACTCCTACGTGACGGTGTCGATCGCCGACGGCGCGCCGCGCCGCGTGAAGGGAAGGATGGCGGCGTCCCGCGCGCCAGGCCTCGGGGTGCGCCCGCGGATGAAGGTGCTGGGCCGTCCGGTGATCGACGTACGGTGAGCCGTCCCGCCGAGCGCCGGCGGCCGCCGGCGTACACTGGCCGTGATGGTTGCGCCCGCCCCGCCGGTCCTCGAACTCGGCCTCGACACGTTCGGCGACGTCACCCTGGCGCCCGACGGCACGCCGCTCAGCCAGGCGCAGGTGTTGCGGCACGTGGTCGACGAGGCCGTCCTCGCCGACCGGGTCGGCGTCGCGTTCTTCGGCGTCGGCGAGCATCACCGGCCCGACTTCGCGGTGTCGGCGCCGGAGGTCGTGCTGGCGGCGATCGCCGCGCGCACGTCGCGCATCCACCTGGGGTCGGCCGTGACCGTGCTCAGCAGCGACGATCCGATCCGCGTCCACCAGCGTTTCTCGACCTTGAACGCCGTCTCGAACGGACGGGCCGAGGTCATCCTCGGCCGCGGCTCGTTCACCGAGTCGTTCCCGCTCTTCGGCGCCGACCTGGCCGACTACGAGACGCTGTTCGAGGAGAAGCTGGCGCTGTTCGCCGCCGTCCAGTCAGGCGAGCCGGTGACCTGGTCGGGTCGCACTCGTGCGCCGCTGGTGCAGCAGCGGGTCTACCCGCCAGTGGAGGCGGGCCGCCTGCGGACCTGGGTCGGTGTCGGCGGCAGCCCGCAGTCGGTCGTGCGCGCGGCGAAGTACCGCTTCCCGCTGACCGTCGCGATCATCGGCGGCAGCCCGACGCGCTTCCGTCCGTTCATCGATCTCTACCATCAGTCGCTCGAGCGGTTCGGCCACGGGCCGTTGCCGGTGGCGGCACACTCGCCCGGTCATGTCGCGCTGACGGATGAACAGGCTCGCGAGGAGATCTGGCCGCACTACCAGGCGATGATGACGCGCATCGGCGGCGAACGCGGTTGGCCGCCGGTGACCCGCGGTCATTTCGACCGCGAGGTCGGCCCCGACGGCGCGTTGTGCGTGGGCTCGCCGGAAACCGTCGCGCAGAAGATCGCCGCGACCGCGCGGGCGCTCGGACTGGCCCGGTTCGACATGAAATACAGCAACGGGCGGTTGCCGCACGATCGGATGCTGGCCAGCATCGAGCTGTACGGCACCCGCGTGGCACCCCGCGTGCGCGAGCTGCTGGCGGCCTGAGCGGCCCGCTGTGGCGGGTTCGTCTCCGGGTCGGTGGTCTCTGGACGGGTGAAGCCTCGGCTATGATCGCGGGATGAGCCTGCACGCCCGCGTTCGCGAGACCCGTCCTAGCGGTGCCAGACCGCACCTCCTTGTCGCCCTGATCCTGGCCGGCGCAGCCGCTGCGTGCGGGGGCGGCGAACCGGCCGCACCGGCGGCGACCGCGGTGCCGACCGACACCGCCGACGGCCCCGGGGTCATCGCCGGCAGCATCACCTACGACGGCCCGTCGTCCGCCGCGCGGCCGCTGCAGATGGACTCCGACCCGAAGTGCGTGCCGATGGCGGGCGCCGTGTCAGAGCGGCTGCTCGTTGGCGCGGGCAATGGCCTCCAGAACGTGTTCGTGTGGGTCAAGGACGGCCTCGGGCAACGCACCTATGCGGTTCCGGCGACGCCGGTGATGCTCGATCAGAAGGGGTGCCAGTACCTCCCACACGTCTTCGGCGCGCAGGTCGGGCAGGTGATCAAGGTGGCCAACAGCGACGCGGCCCTGCACAACGTCCACGCGGTGCCGAAGACCAACCCCGAGTTCAACTTCAGCCAGCCAGCCAACGTGCCGGTGGTGGACCGCGTCTTCAACACCCCCGAGCTCGGCATCCCGCTCAAGTGCGACGTCCACGGCTGGATGAACGCCTACGCGAATGTCGTCCCGCACCCGTTCTTCACGGTCACCGGCGCCGACGGCCGCTTCGAGATCAAGGGGTTGCCTGCCGGCACCTACACGATCGAGGCCTGGCACGAGACGCTCGGGACCCAGACGCAGACGGTCACGGTGGACGGCGTCACGCCGGCGACGGTGACGGCGGTGTTCAAGGCCACCGCATCCTGATCGCGGCCTCGAGGCCGGGCGTGAGGGCGCCCCACGCGACGCGCGGGCGCACCCGCTACGACTGGCCCAGGAGCGCGGCCTGCCGGGCCAGCCACGCGTCGTAGTCGGCCGGTGCCAGCACGGCGTAGACGCCGCGCATGCGCGAATGTCCGAGCCCGCACAGCTGCGAGCAGGCGATGTCCCACTCGCCGGTGGTCGTCGGCGTGAACCAGACCGGCTGTGAGATACCCGGCGTGGTGTCCTGCTTGACGCGCATCTCCGCCAGCCCGAAGCTGTGGATCACGTCCTTGGTCGACAGGTAGACCAGCACCGGCTTGCCGAGAGGCAGGTTCAGGCGGTTGATGGTCGTGATGTCGTCTTTGGCGGCCGGGTCACGCCGATCGAGTCCGAGCGGGTTGTCGGGATTCACCAGCCGGATGTCGGTGCGCCCGAACACCCCGTCGGCACCCGGGTAGTGCACGTTCCAGGCGAACTGCTCGGCGACCACGCGCACGACCGTGCTGTCGCGTTCGGCGGGAAGCGCGTCGACGCGGGCGCTCCACAGCGGAATCGAGAAGAAGACCAGCAGCGCAATCTCGGCGGCCAGCACCGCGCCTTCCACCCAGGTGGCCCAGCGCGCGCGCACGCCGTGATAGTTGGCCACCGCCTGGCGCCCCTGCCTGAAGCGGACCAGCACATAGACGAAGAACACGCTCCAGCCCACGAACAGCACCAGCATGAGCCAGTGCACGAGCACCATGATGCGATCGACGTCGCCGGCGTGCGCGGACGCGGCCACCGGGAGTCCGAGCCAGCCCAGCATCAGTAGGCCTCGCCATGAACGCCACCAAAGCCGGATGGCAGCTCGCGCGTGGTCTCGGGACCGGCGGCGGCTTCCGCGGCGGCGGCAGTCCTGGCCCGTCGTGCCAGGACGACGAAGAAGCAGGCGAAGCAGGCCAGCACGATCAGCGTGACGCCGACCAGCACGCCGATTCCGGCCGACAGTCCCTCGCGCACGAGCGGGTCGTGGCCCGTGAAGCAGACCGGACAGCCAAGCCGGATGACGCGCTGCCAGACGTCATCGGGGGCGGAACGTCGCATGATCATGGTCCTCGCGCTCGAAACAGGCCTACCGCGTCGGTGAATCGAAGGCCGAGCCGAATCGCGTCCCCGGCGCGTGGTCGGCTTCGGTCAGCAGCGTCAGGACGAACAGTCCGGCGCAGCACACGGCGGTGAAGGCCAGCGCGACGTGGACCAGGCCACGCTCCTGGCGCAGGTGCATGAAGAACACCGCGACGAGCGCGGCCTTGAGTGCGGCAATCGCCAGTCCGATGGCGATCGCCGTGACCGCCGACACCGCCAGCGACGAGGCGGTCACGGTCGCCACCGTCAGCACCAGCAGCGCCGCGAACACAGCGAGATAGCCGCGGTTCCCGGTGGCGGCGTGCTCGGTCATGACCATCACAGTAGATACAACACGGGGAAGAGGAAGATCCACACCAGATCGACGAAGTGCCAGTAGACGCCGGCGATCTCGACGCGGTTGGTGAAGCGGCGCGGGTCGGTCCGCCACATCCGCAGCCCCGGCCCCCACAGGTAGAGGTTGACGGCCATCCCGGCGATCAGGTGAAGCGCGTGCAGGCCGGTCAGCGTGAAGTACAGCCCGAGGAAGTTGTCGGTCGAGGGCAGCAGGCCGTGCGCGAACTTGTCGCGGTATTCGAAGGTCTTGACGACCAGGAACACGGCGCCGGCCAGCAGCGTCGCGCCCATGTAGAGGCGGTAGGCGGACAGCCGGTGGCGCGTGAGCGACAGCCAGGCCAGCACCATCGTCACCGACGAGCCGATCAGGATCAGGGTGTTCACGGTGCCGAGCGGCACGCTCAGCACCGCCGACTGGTCGGGCCACTGCGGAGCGCTGGTGCGCAGCAGCACGTAGGACGCGAACAGCGATCCGAACAGCATCACCTCCGAGGCGAGGAAGAGCCAGATCCCGAGCTTCGGGTTGGTGAGTCCGGTATCGGGGCGCGGATCGGTCGTGTACGGGATATCCACGGATCGCTCGTCACCCGACCTGGCCGGGCGGGCCCGGCGCGTCGTCGCCTTGCGGCGTGAAGTCGTCCGCGGCTCCCGGCACGCTGTACTCGTAGGGCCCGCGCCTGGCGCGCGGAGCCTGCGCGAAGTTGCCGTGGGCCAGCGGCGGTGTCGGCGTCGCCCACTCCAGCGTCGTCGCCCGCCACGGATTCACCCCCGCCAGCTTCCCCAGGCGCGGGGCGATCAGCAAGTTGAGGATGAAGAAACCCTGAAACGCCGCGAGCGCCAGCGCCGCGTAGGCCATGGGGACGTTCAGGTAGAGCGTCTCCTGCGCGTGCGTGTAGAGGGCACCGCCGTCCCACAGCCGCCGGTTCACGCCGGCCAGGCCTTGCGCGAACATCGGCATGAAGATGAGGTTCATGCACACGAGCGAGCCGGCGAAGTGGATCGTCCCGAGGGTCTCGTTCAGCAGCCGCCCGGTGATCTTCGGATACCAGTAGTAGATGCCGGCGAAGAGCGCGAAGATCGTCCCCGGCGCCACCAGGTAGTGGAAATGCGCGACCACGTAGTTGGTGTCGTGGAGCGGGATGTCGGTGGTCGCCAGGCCGAGCGGCAGGCCGGTGAGCCCGCCGATGCCGAACATCGGCAGGAAGGCGAGCGCGAAGAGCATCGGCGTGTTGAAGCGAATCGATCCGCCGTAGAGCGACAGCACCAGGGCGCTCAGGATGATCACCGACGGGATCGAGATGATCATCGTGGTCGCCTGGAAGAACGCGCTGATCGTCGTGCCCATGCCGGTGAGGAACATGTGGTGGGCCCAGACCAAGAAGGAGAGGAACCCGAGCACGAAGAGCGAGTAGACCATCAGCGGGTAGCCCCACAGCGGCTTCCGCGTGTTGTTGGCGATCACCTCGGCCACGATGCCCATGGCGGGCAGCACCAGCACGTAGACCTCGGGGTGGGCCAGGAACCAGAACAGGTGCTGCCACAGCAAGGCGTTGCCGCCACCGGCGCGATCCACGGCCTGCCCGCCCACGACCAGGCCACTCGGCAGGAAGAAGCTGGTGTCAGCCAGCCGATCCATGCCCTGGAGCACGGCCGCCGCCTGCAGCGCTGGAAACGCCAGCAGGAGCAGGAACGCGGTGACGAACTGCGCCCAGACGAAGAACGGCAGCCGGAACCAGGTCAGGCCGGGGGCGCGGAGCTGGATGGTCGTGGTGATGAAATTCAGCGCCCCGAGCAGCGACGACATGATGAGCAGCAGCATCCCGCCCAGCCACCACGTCTGGCCGTCGCGCGCGAACACCGCCAGCGGCGCATACGACGTCCAGCCGGAACCGGCGGCGCCGCCGGGAATGAAGAAGCTGGCCAGCATCACCGCGCCGCCGGCGGCGTAGCACCAGTAGCTGAGCAGGTTCAGCCGCGGGAACGCCATGTCGGGCGCGCCGATCTGCAGCGGCAGCACGTAGTTGCCGAAGGCGCCGACGGCCAGCGGCACCACGCCCAGGAACACCATGATGGTGCCGTGCATGGCGCCGAGCTGGTTGTAGAACTCGGGCAGCAGGATGCCGCCCGGCGCGTTGTCGCCCAGGAGCCCCCCGATCACCGGCAGGGGCAGACCCGCATAGGCGTGCTGCCAGCGGATGACCAGGACGAGCGCGAAGCCGATGAGCAGGAACAGCAGGCTGGTCAGGCCGTAGAGCAGACCGATCACCTTGTGGTCGGTCGAGACGAGCGCCCGCAGCATCCGCAAAACAGCCCGATCGTATCAACTGCCCGTGGCGTCGGGAAGGTCGAAACGTGGCTGTCGCGCTATATACTGGCGCCCGACCAAGGCTGCCGGCGAGACCGGCGGCCAGGCGTCGATGACGCAAAGGAGCAGCGATGGGTAACCGACTCGCGACCGCCATGGCGGCCGCAGGATTGACGATGATCGTGGCTGGGTGTGGCAGTCCGTCCGCGCCTCCGCCCGCGGCCACGACGGCGCCGCCAGCGGCTGCGGCCGCGCCGGCCGCGGCCGAGTCCGGCCGGGTGTTCTTCGTCCGGCCGAAGAACGGCGAGACGATCAAGACACTGTCCTCGGTCGAGTTCGGCAGCACCGGCGTCACCGTGGCAGCCGTGCCCCCCGGCGAGATCGCGCCGGCCGCTGTGCGGTCCAAGACCATCCACTACCACCTCGGTACCGACACCGACTGCCTGCCGGCCGGCACGGCCATTCCCAAGGCCGACCCGTGGATCCACTTCGGCGACGGCAAGAACGTGATCGAGATGTCGCTGGCGCCTGGCCAGCATCGCATCGCCGTGCAGGCGGGTGACGACCGACACATGACGATCGCCGGCATGTGTGAGGTCATCAGCGTCACCGTCGCCCCGTAGGCCCGTTGCGGCGGGTGGCCCGCTCCCGATGGCGCGAGCTGCCCGCCGTTCGTTACGAATGCGTACAGTCGAGCGTAAGTTCTACGTCCGCCGCCCTCGGCTATCTGCTCTCGCCGGGTCGTCCTGCACCGTTAAACCGCCCTCCACGCCTCCTCCCCCGTAGTGGCCCGCGGTTTGCTGGAGGCCGGCCGTCACTGCTCCCGCCGACCAACGCGACGCTGGCGGACGCCAGCGGCGCGGCGACCATCACCAACGACGACACGGCCGCCGGCCCGGCGACGATCACGGTGCCGATTGCCGTCGCGGGCGACGACGTGAACCAGGAAGGGACGAGCCTTTCGGCCGCGTCGTCCACCGTGTGGCTGGGAACCGGCGCGCCGTCGGTGACCGCGTTGACCGGGCTGCGCTTCGCCGGCGTCGGCATCCCGCGCAACGCCACGATCACCGCCGCGCGGCTCGAAGTCCAGGCGGCCAGCACGCAGTGGCTGTCGATCGGGTTCGAGCTGGGCGCCGAGGCGGCGGGGTCGAGCCTGCCGTTCTCGACCGCCGCGCCGCCCTCGGGCCGCGTTCTGCTGACGCCCCGGGTGGCGCATTCGTCGAACACGCAGTGGGTCGCGGGTACCTGGTACTCGTTCGCCGATCTCACGCCGCTGCTTCAGGCGCTCGTCACCCGCGCCGATTGGGACGCCGGCAACGCGCTGTCGCTGATACTGCGCGGCACCGGGTCGGCCTACGGGCGCAAGTTCGCCCGCTCGTTCGAGGCCGGGGCCGCGACGGCACCGCGCCTGGTCATCAGCTACGTGGTGCCGTAGCTCCCGCCAGCGATTCGGGCGGCCGACGATGGCCGCGCGATCGGGTCAACGAGCCGACGGCCGGGCCGGCGTGATCGGCAGCAATCCGTTGTCGACCAGCGTCGGCGGTCGGCGCAACCTCGTGGCCTGTTCCCAGGCGTAGGCCAGGCCGAGCACGTCGCCGTCCCGCCACTGGCGGGCCGAGATCTCGAGGCCGAACGGCAGGCCGCTGGCGTAGAACCCCGCCGGCACGACCACCGCCGGCACGCCGATCATGTTCACCCAGCTGGTCGCCGAGTGCGGGCCTTCACTGAGACGGCCGTCCTGCGGCATCGTCTCGTCCGGCGGCGGCATCTGGATGGCCGGATACACGTAGCCGTCGAGCGTCAGGCGATCGAGTGGCTCGAGATACGCCGCCAGCGTGGCCCGGCGCGGCGCGTGATAGTCGCGCTCGGCCGCTGGATCGTCGTCGAGCGTCCGCTGGTCGATGCGGATGCCGCCGATGCGGCGGAAATAGTCCTCAGTGCCGATGGCCGATGCAAAAAGGGCCTGGCCCGCGGCCTTCGCGTAGGCCTCGGCGGATCGATACTGCGGTGGCCCGAAGCGGGCCAGGAAACGATCGGTGCCGTCGCGCATGTACGCGTAGGTGGCGACGCGGCTGGCGGTGCGGGCGAAACTCACCGGCAGAATCGTGTCGTCGATCACCACCGTGGCCCCGGCGGCACGCAGGGCCTCGACCGCCTTCATGAACATCTCACGCGTCTCGGGCCGCAGCGCCATGTCAGCCGCGGTTCGCAGCCGCTCGGCAGTCGCGGCCGGAACCGAGGCCGGGATGCCGTGGAACGGAATGCCGTCTCCGGCCAGGATGAACGCCGGCACGCCGAAGCGCTTGCCGTTGAGGGCGTCGGCCTTCAGGAACGCGGTGTACGGCGCGGCCTGCGCCTGTGCCGCCGACCCCACGGTGCGGGCATCGAGCGGGTCTTCACCGGCCATCACCGCGAGCGCCACCGCCGCGTCCTCGGTCGTGCGGGCAATCGGCCCGGTGTTGTCGAGGAGCCAGTCGAGCGGCGCGATGCCGGCGATGCTCACCAACCCGCGCGTCGGGTAGACGCCGACCAGGGCACTGGTGGCCGCCGGCATCCGGATCGAGTTGCCGGTATCGGTGCCGTTGCCGAGCACGGCGAAGTTGGCCGCGACGGCGGTCACCGTGCCACCGGATGAACCACCCGGCGAGAACCGCACGTCGTAGGCGTTGCCGGTGCGGCCGTACGAGCTGCTGCGGTTGGTGTCGCTGTTGGCGAAGTCGGGCATGTTGGTGTGCCCGATCAGGACGGCGCCGGCGGCCTTGAACCTGGCGACGACGGTGGCGTCGTCGGGCGCCACCAGCTCGAGCCCCGGCCGGATGAAGCCGTCCCACCCGGCGGTGGTCACGTGGCCCGCGATGCTGGTGTTGGCCTTGATGACCACCGGCACGCCCCACAGCGCACCGCGGGCGGCTGCGCCATCGCCACGGCCACCCGCGGCCACGGCGTCGAGTCGGGCCGCGTCGGCGAGTGCCTCGTCGCGGAACACCGTTTCGATCGCGCCGTAGATCGCGTTGTAGCGGTCGATCCGGGCCAGATGCCACTGCACGACCTGCGTCACCGTGTAGGTGCGGGCGTCGTAGTGGCGATGCAGGCCAGCGACAGTGACGTCGAACAAGTCGCGGTCGATGTCGGCGCTGGTCGTGGCGGGGGCCGGCGGTGCCGGCTGGCAGCCAGCCAGCGCGATCGCGACCGTGAGGGCGACAACAACAGAACGACGGAGCATCCCGAAAGGATAGCCCCGTCGTCAGATTCGGACCGGAGGAAAGCGCCGCTCAGCCGACCGGCTGGCGCTGGTCCTCGGGCTTCACCGTCACCGGGTTGAGGAACGGCATCATCGCCCGCAACTCGGCGCCGACCTTCTCGATTGGGTGCTGCTGCTCGGCCTGACGCGTCGCCGTGAAGTTGGGCCGGCCGGCGGCGTGCTCGTCCATCCACAGCTTGGCGTAGCGGCCGCTGCGGATGTCCTCGAGCATGCGCTTCATCTCGGCGCGGGTTTCGGCGGTGACCACGCGCGGGCCGCCGGTGTAGTCGCCGTGCTCGGCGGTGTCCGACACCGAGTAGCGCATGTAGTTGAGGCCGCCGCGATACATCAGGTCGACGATCAGCTTCAACTCGTGCATGCACTCGAAGTAGGCGACCTCGGGCTGGTAGCCGGCCTCGACCAGCGTGTCGAACGACGCCTTGACCAGCGCGCTCACGCCGCCGCACAGCACCGACTGCTCGCCGAAGAGATCGGTCTCGGTCTCTTCCGAGAACGTCGTCTCGAGCACTCCGGCGCGGGTCACGCCGAGCGCCTTGGCGTAGGACAGCGTCAGCGCGCGGGCCTGGCCGGTGGCGTCCTGGTGCACGGCGATCAGCGCTGGCGTGCCGGCGCCTTCCACGTAGAGCTCGCGGACGCGGTGGCCCGGCGACTTCGGCGCCACCATCGACACGTCGACGCCCGCCGGCGGCGTGATCGCGCCGAAGCGGATGTTGAAGCCGTGCGCGAACATCAGTGTCTTGCCGGCGGTGAGGTGCGGCTCGATCGCCCGCTTGTAGATCTCGCCCTGCACCGTGTCCGGCACCAGCATCATGATCACGTCGGCCTCGCGGGCGGCATCGGCAATCGAGGTGACGCGCAGCCCGGCGGCGGTGGCCTTGGCGGCCGATCCGCTGCCCTCGTGCAGGCCGACGCGGACGTCGACGCCGCTGTCCTTGAGGTTCAGCGCGTGGGCGTGGCCCTGCGAGCCGTAGCCGATCACCGCGACCTTGCGGGCGCGGATCGGGGCGAGGTCGGCATCCTTGTCGTAGTAGATAACGGCCATGACGTGACGGAGCTCCTGCAATCGACGGGTGGACGGGGAGGCTGACGCGCGAGGTCGGGCGGGTCAGACCGAGTAGGCGATCTCTTCGCTGTCGGCCCGCGCGGTGTCCGGGCGGCTGGCGGCGCCGGCGGCCGGCTGGCGCGCCGCGTCGCCGCGGCCCATCGCCAGCGTGCCGGTGCGGGCCATCTCGAGGACGCCGTAGGGGTGCAGCACTTCGAGCAGCTTGTCGAGCTTGGCTTCGCTGCCGGTGATCTCGAGCACCAGCGACTGCGCCGAGACGTCGATGATGCGAGCCCGGAAGACGTCAGCCAGCTGCATGATCTGCGGCCGGGTCTCGCCGGTGGTGGCGACCTTGATCATCGCCAGTTCACGGGTGACCGCCGGACGCACCGTGACGTTGTCGACGCGCAGCACGTTGACCAGCTTGTAGAGGTGCGCCTCGACGTGGTGCGCGCCCTCGGCGTCGGTATCGACGACGATGGTCATGCGCGAGATGCCGGCGGTTTCGGTGTGACCGACCGTCAACGATTCGATGTTGTAGGCGCGGCGGCGGAACAGCGACGCCACGCGGGTCAGCACCCCGGGCTTGTTCTCGACGTGGACGACGAAGGTGATCATTGGTCGGCTCCGGTTTCGGCCAGCACGCTGGGCCGGCGGATCATGGCGTGCAGGTCGGCGCCGGCCGGCACCATCGGGTAGACCGTGTCCTCCTGCTCGACGCGGAAGTCGATGACCACCGTGCCCTTGTGGGCACGGGCCTCCTGCACCGTCGGGACGACGCCGGCGCGGTCGGTGACCCGGCGCGCCTGGAGCCCGAAGGCCTCGGCCAGCTTCACGAAGTCCGGGCTCGACAGCGGGGTGGCGGCGTAGCGGCGTTCGTAGAAGAACTCCTGCCACTGCCGGACCATCCCCAGGTAGCCGTTGTTGATGATCGCCACCTTGATCTCGAGGTTCTCCTGGGCGATGGTGGCCAGTTCGGCCATCGTCATCTGGAAGCCGCCGTCGCCGACCACCACCCACACTTCGGCGTCGGGGCGGGCCATCTTGGCGCCGATCGCCGCCGGCAGGGCGAAGCCCATCGTGCCAAGGCCGCCCGAGGTGATGAGCGAGCGCGGCGTGTCGTGCTTGTAGTACTGCGCTTCCCACATCTGGTGCTGCCCGACGTCGGTCACGACCACCGCTTCGCCCTTGGTCTCGCGCCAGATGTCGTGAATCACGTGAGCGGCGTAGAGATGGCCGCTGTCGGGCAGGTTCTGGATGTCGCGGACCGCCGCGTCGCCCTTCAGGTGATCGATGTAACCACGCCAGTCGCCGCGGTTGCCGGCCTGCACGCGCGGCAGCAGGTCGTCGACGATGCGCCCGACGTCGCCGACCAGGCCGACGTCGACCTTGATGTTCTTGTTGATCTCGGCGCGGTCGATCTCGACGTGGATCTTCTTCGCGTTGAGGGCGTAGGTCTTGACGTTGCCGGTGACCCGGTCGTCGAAGCGCATGCCGAGCGCGATCAGGAGGTCGGCCTCCTGAATCGAGGTGTTGACCCAGGCCTCGCCGTGCATGCCCATCATGCCGAGGTTGAGCGGGTGCGACGCCGGGATGCTGCCGATACCGAGCAGCGTCATCGCAATCGGGATGTCGGCGTGCTCGGCGAAGCGCCGCACGAGGTCGCTGGCGCCGGCGTTGATGATGCCGTTGCCGGCCAGGATCAGCGGCCGCTTGGCGGCGTTGATCAGCTCCACGGCGTGGTCGAGGTCACTCTGGCCGGGCCGCAGGTCGGGCCGGTAGCCGAGCGGGGCATGCGGTTCCGGCCACTCGAACTCGCACGAGCGCTGCTGGCAGTCCTTGGTGAGGTCGATCAGCACCGGGCCAGGACGTCCAGTGCGGGCGACGTAGAACGCCTCGCGCACCGTGGCGGCGACGTCCTCCGGGTTCGACACCAGGTAGTTGTGCTTGGTGATCGGCAGGGTGATGCCGGTGATGTCGGTTTCCTGGAAGGCGTCCGAGCCGATGAGCTTGCTGCCGACCTGACCGGTGATGCAGACGATCGGCGAGCTGTCCATCATCGCGGTCGCGATGCCGGTGACCAGGTTGGTCGCGCCGGGGCCCGAGGTGGCGATGGCCACGCCGACGTGACCGGTCGCCCGGGCGTAGCCGTCGGCCATGTGCGCCGCGCCTTGCTCATGCCGGACGAGGACGTGACGGATGGGGTAGTCGAGCATCGCGTCGTAGGCGGGGAGAATGGCCCCGCCCGGATACCCGAACACGCAGGTCACGCCTTCGCGGACCAGCGACTCCCACAGAATCTGCGCACCAGTTCTCTTTGGACCTGCCATGGTCTGGTGAGGCTAGCTGGTCCTGATATCCCTAGTCAACCTTATTGATTGTTCGATTCATATAAGGATGACTAGCGTTTGGTCGGATCCCATAGCAACGCCAAGGGTTACCGCTGCTCGATCTGGCGTGTCGTTGCTGCGGCGGGACCGATACACACCGCTACTCGGTGCGGAGTGCCGCCCAGGGGTCCTGTCCAGCCGCCCGCCGCGCCGGCAGGAAGCCGGCCGCCACCGTGACCACCGCCAGCGTCACGACGGCCATCGCGACGATCAGCAGGCTTGGCGAAATCAGCCCGAACAGCGCGTTCTGCATCACGCGGCCCAGGGCCATGGCCAGCCCGGCTCCGGCGATGCCGCCGCCGAGGGCGATCCGGCCGGCGCGGCTCGCGGTGAGCCAGATCACCTGGCGCCGGGTCGCGCCCAGGGCCACGCGCAGGCCGATCTCGCGGGTGCGCCGCGCCGCCAGGTACGCCATCAGGCTGTACATCCCCGTCAACGCCAGCACCAGGGCGACGCCGCTCATCACGGTGAGCACCTTGGCGAAGTAGTCGATGCCGGTGACCTTGTTGCGGATCACCTCGTCCATCGAGGCGACCAGTTCGATCGGCTGATCGGGATCGACGGCGTTGACGGCGCGTTGGACGTCGGCCGCCAGCCGATCCGGATCGCCCGCGGTCCGCGCCGCGAACATCAGCCGCAAGGTTGGATCCTGGGTCAGCGGACGGTACACCGTCGGATTCACCCGGGCAGCGAACCAGTCCTGGACGATGTCGCCGACGACGCCGACCACGGTCAGCCACTCGCCGTCCTTGGCCAGCCGCAGCCGCTGCCCGAGGGGATCGCGGCCGGCGAAGAACTGGTCGGCCAGCCGCTGGCTGATCACGACCGTGGGCGGTGCGTCGGCGCCGTCGCCCACGCCGAGCCCGCGTCCGCGCAGCAACGGAATCCGCAACGTCTCGAAGTAGCTCGGCGCGGCCCGTTGCAGGTCCACCATGCGCTCCGGCGCGGCGTCGTCCACCGGCTGGCCTTCGACGTACAGCGGCCGGCTGCCGGCCAGGTTGGTGTACGGCAGGGTCGTCACCGTGGTGGCGTGCGTCACCGACGGCAGCGCCCGCAGCCGATCCTCGACCGCGGCGGCGAACTGCCGTCGCCGGTTCAGGTCGGCATAGGGCGCGGTTGGCAACGTCAGCTGAGCGGTGATCAGGTTGCTGCGGTCGAAGCCGGTCAGCCATAGGCGGCGCGGTTCACCGCGCCGATGATGAGCGCGGAGGCGACTACCAGCGCGATCGTGAGCGCCACTTGCGCGCCCGCCAGCATCGATCGCAGCCACTGCCGGCCGGGCGGGGCCGTCGCCGCCCGGGCGCCGCCGACGAGCGCACCGCTGTGCGCGCCGCGCGCGGCCTGCAGCGCGGGCACCAGCGAGAACGCGATGGTCGCCATTGCGCCGAGCCCGGCCATCGCCCCGAACGTCGCGAGATCGAGCCGGATGTATTCGTAGCCGGGCACGAAGCGCACGACCGTGGCCGGCAGGAAGTTACGGGAGACGTCGATGGCGAACCAGGCGAGAGCGGCGCCGACACCGACACCGAGCCCGGCGAGACACATGCCCTCGAGGAACAGCTGCAGCACCAGGCGCAGCCGGCTGGCGCCCAGGGCCAGGCGAATCGCGAACTCCGGCTGCCGCTCGGTGCCGCGGGCCAGCAGCAGGTTGGCGATGTTGGCGCAGGCGATGAGCAGCAGCAGCACGGCCGCCGCCTGCCAGATGGCGACGAACGGTCCGACCGCATCGTCGCCGAGGCCACGCGAGAAGCTCACCACCGTGACCTTGCGGCCACGGTTCGTCGCGGGGAACTCGTCCGCCTGGCGCGCCACGACCGCTTCCAGCTCGGCGCGGGCCGCGTCGAGCGTCTGCCCGTCGGCCAGCCGCCCGAACGTGAGCAGGTAGTCGCGCTTGCGGTCGGCCCACGTTGCGTCGTCGTAGGCGATCGGCGCCCACACCTCCGAGCCGTAGGGCACCACGAAGCGCGGCGGCATCACGCCGACCACTTCGTGCGGAGCGCCTTCGAGCCGCAGCGTCGTGCCGAGAATGCCAGGGTCGGCGTTGAAGCGGCGCAGCCACAACGCATGCGACAGGATCACGGTGCGGGTGGCGTTGGGCCGGCCGTCGTCGGCGGTGAAGGATCGGCCGACGAGCGGCTGCACGCCGAGCATCTCGAAGTAGCCGGGCGTGACCAGGAAGCCGTGCAGGCTTTCGGGGCGCTCGACGCCGGAGAAGTTCGGGTCCCACCATTCGAGCGCGGCCAGGTGCGACACGGTCGTGAGCGTACGGCGCCAGTCGCGGAAGTCGGCGGCGGCCACCGATTCGCGATCGAGGTACGGCTTGCCGGTGCTGGTGTCCGACGCCACCACGATCAGCCGTTCCACCTCGGCGAAGCGGAACGGCCGCAGGTACAGCGCATCGGCGAGGTTGAAGATGACGGCGTTGGCGGCCAGCGCCACGGCCAGCGTGCCGACGATCACCGCCGCCAGTCCGGGCCGCTGCCACAGCGCGCGCCACGCGTGCCGGAGCTCGCGCGACCAGCCCGCGCCCATCGCGCTCGTGCCCTCGACCTCGGCGACCGTCACGCGCCGCCGGCGCGGCGGGGTCACGGCGGGAACGAGGCGGCCGATCGTGAAGCGCGCCGCCAACGGCAGTGCCTGCCGCCAGTACCAGCGCATCGCCGCGGCGGTGCCGCGCACGGCGGCCAGGCCGGCGAACTCCTCGCGCAGGTCGCCGCTGACGGCGTCGCGCCACTCGGCGTCGCGCACACTGGCGCGCAGCAGCCGTTCGGCGAGGGACGGGGGGACGTGCGGAGAATCGGCGGACCGCGTCATGGCTGCTCCAGAACGGCTTCGAGGCCTCGCGAGAGGCTGGCCAGGGACGCATGCATCGCCTTGAGGGCCTTCACGCCGAGCGGCGTGACGGTGAAGTAGCGCCGCGCCTTGCCGCCGCGTTCGGCGGTGGGATCGCCCATCCGCGACCGCAGGCAGCCCTTGGCCTCGAGCCGTTCGAGCGCGGTGTAGAGGGCGCCGCGGGCCACCGGCCGTCCGGTGCGCTGTTCGAGCAGCGCGCGCACCGGCACCGCGTAGGCCTCGTCGGTGCCCTCGACGTGCAGCAGGGCCAGCAGGACCGCGTACTCGAACTCCCCGACGTAAGGTGTGGGCTTCATGTCTGCAATGCAGGCTAAATGATGTCTACGTTGCAGGCAATAGGAAGTTCCGGCAGCGTGCTACCTGACGGTGGTCGGCGCCCGTCGGTGCCTGGTCGCCTGCTCGTAGGCGTGCCCGAGGCCCAGCAGGCGCCGGTCGTCCCACATGCGGCCGAGAAACGACACGCCGACCGGGTAGCGTCCGCCCATGTAGCCGGCCGGCACCGTCACCTGCGGCAATCCGGTGGCCGCGCTCTCCTCGCACGTGCCGGGTTCGGTCCCGTAACGCTCGGCCCCGCCCTCGTGTGTGTGCGGGCGCGCCTGGTTGGCGGGGTAGACGAGCGCGTCGACCTTCTGCGCGTCCATCGCCGCCACGAGCAGCGCGCGATAGGTCAGGCGTGCGGCGATGAACGCCTCGGTCGTGGCCCCAGCGGGTGGTGGCGCCAGGGCGCCTTCGAGCCGGCGCTGACCGGCCGGCGCCATCTTGCCGGAGGCAATCAGCTCCTCGATGGTCCGCACACGACCGCCTGGCGTCGCGCCGCGCGAGAGATACGCCTCCCATCCTGCCTTGAGCGCACCCGGCGCCGTCCCCCGGGCTTTGGCGTACTCCTCGTCGTAGTTGGGAATGACGACGTCGACGACGGCGGCGCCCGCGGCCTGAAGCTCGCGCACGACACGGTCCATCGTCTCCGCGGCCTCTCGTTCGCCGGTCACGCCGACGAAGCGCTGGCGGAACACGCCGATGCGCGCGCCCTTCAGCGTCGCCTGCATCAGTCCGCCGGCGAACGACGTTTGCAATCCGCTCGGCTCCTCGCGCGTCGCCGGGTCGTCGGGGTCATGGCCGGTGACCAGGTCCAGCGCCAGGGCGATGTCGAGTACGCTCTTGCCCATCGGCCCGACGGCGTCGTTGAACGTGTTGAGCGGCATCACGCCGGCGCGGCTGGTGTAACCGCGCGACGTGCGGATCGTCGCCAGCGACGCAAAGCCGCTCGGGTTCGAGAGCGAATTGCAGGTGTCGGTGCCGAACGCCAGCGCGGCCAGACTCGTGGCCACCGCCGTGGCGCTGCCGCCGCTCGATCCCGCCGTGCTGAGCGAAGGATCGTAGGCGTTGCCGACGGTGCCACCGACGGTGCTGATCCCGAAGTCGCCGAACGGGAACTCGTCGAGGTTCGCCTTGCCGAGGATGACGGCGCCGCCCGCCTTCATGCCGGCGGCCACCCGCGAATCGACGCGCGGATAGTGGTCCGCGAGCGCCAGGGCGCCGCCGGTGGTCGGCAGCTCGGTGGTGTCGATGTTGTCCTTCAGCACGATCGGGACGCCGTGGTACGGGCCGCGCACGCGGCCGCGGCCCGGGGTGTTGCCGACACGTTCGCGATCGCGCGCGCGGGCATCGGCGACGGCGCGCGGACTGAGCGCGAGGATGGCCCTGAACGTCGGGCCGTTGCGGTCGTACAGCGTCGCCCGCGTGAGGTACTCGCGGACGATGTCCTCGCTGGTGGTGGTGCCGTTGCCCATCGCCGCCTGCAGCGCCGGGACCGATTTTTCGAACACCGTGAACGCGGGGAGCGGCACCGCCGGCCGGCGCGTCCAGTTGACGATGGCCGCCACCTGACGCGGCGTCAGCCCGCGCAGATCCGGCGTCGCGACCAGCCGCCGCGCCTCGGCGGTGACCCGCGCGATCTCACTGCCGGCGGCCGGCACTCGGCGATCGGCGCCGGCATAGACGGCGTCGCTCCAGTTCGAGAGCAGCGCGTCCCGGCGCGTGATCGGGTAGCCGCCGCGCGGATCGTAGACCTCGCTGAGCCCCTTCACGACGAAGGTGACGAGCGCTTCGGTCTGTCCCGGCGCGAGCTCCAGACGAAAGACGTAGCCGACCTGTGCCGGGTCGTAGCCGGGATACGCCTCGATGAAGGGATCGCCGTACATGTCGCCGGCGCGCTGGAACAGGCCGGCGGCCGCGCCGTCGCCCAGCACGTGTGCGGAGGGGCCGTGTCCCGACGGGCCCTGCATCGGGTCGGCGACGCCGCGGGCGTTCTGCATCACCGTGACGAAGGTGTCGCGCCGGTCGATGACCCGATCGCCGCTTGACGTCGCCGCGACCGCGACCCTGCCGCCGTCGTCGAAGGCACCAGCGGCGCCGCCCCACGCCACCTCGATCGTCTTCGCCGTCGCCGTGCTGTTGGAGAAGCTGTCGTAGTAGCGCAGCCAGGCCGCATCGGCCGGCGCGTAGATCGCGCGCGACACGACCACGCCGTCGACGAGCAATGGCGTGATGCTGTCGAACCGCTCGCCGTCGCGGGCCAGGCCGAACCCGCGCAGGTAGCGGTTCGCGGTGGTCGGCGCGGCGTCGCCCGAACGCCGCACCTGCAGCTTCAGGTAGCCGAACCCGTTGAACGGGTGGGCGCGCCCTCCCGTGGCGATGCCGCCGCTGTCCTGGGCCCAGGGCGAGGTGTCCTGGATGTCCCAGGACTGGCCGTCAACCGACGGCAGCGAGGTGACGGCGGCGGCCGGCGTCAGCGCGAGCACGGCGGCGAGCACCACGGATCCGAAGAACCGGAGGCAGGTCATGCCGCGGGAGTGTAGCAATTCACTCCAGGGGTCTGTCCCCAGTTGTGGTCCCGGCCCGCTGGAAGCGGATTTCGTCGGCAGAATCAGCCACGAGTCTGTCCCGGCCTTGAATCGGTCAGACCCCGATACATCGCGGTAAAATCGGATGGCTGCGGGCGGGCCGCGGCGTCGATCGAGTGGAGGATGACGTGAGACCTGGACTTCGAGCATTGACGGCGGCGGCGATGGTGGCCGGGGCCGCCTTCACCGCGGCGTGCGGCGGGTCGGAGCCCGCGGCGCCGAAAGCCGCGGACGGCAAGATCGTGCCCACCGACTCTGGAGAGATGTCGCCCGAAGAAGCCGGCGGAATGGGCGCGGACGCGTCGACGATGGTCCATCCGCCGCCGCACGGCGGCACCACCGTGAAGATGGGGACCACGGCCCAGCTGGAGTTCGTGCTGGATCCGTCGAGCGGCATGCTCACCGCCTACGTGCTCGACGCGATGGGCGCCGCCACCATGCGCACGACCGCCAGGACCATCGAGCTGCAGGTCACCCCCAACGGCGGCCAGGCCGCCCCGCTGTCATTGAACTCGACCGCCAACGGCCTCACTGGCGACACGGTGGGAAACTCGTCCCAGTTCGGCGGCACACTGCCGGCGCTGAAGGGCGGCTCCACGTTCACCGGTGTCGTCAAGTCGTTCACCGCGAACGGCCAGACGTTCTCGGACATCGCGTTTTCCTACCCGAAGTAGCGGTCAGACCCCCAGCAGGTTCGGGCCAGACTTGGGGTCAAACCCCTATCTGGCCCGGACGAGCTTTTCTCGGATCCCGGCACAACCCGCGGTGGGGGGCGCCCGTCTAAGGCGTCGATGACGCTCCCGACGCACGACCTCCGCCTGGCGCTGCGCGGCCTCGGCCGCAGCCCCCTCTTCGCCGCGGTCGCGATTCTGTCGCTGGCCCTCGGCATCGGCGCCAACACCGCCATCTTCACGCTGATCGACCAGGTGCTGCTGCGCCAGCTGCCGGTGCGGGATCCCGAGTCGCTGGTGATGCTGTACCAGCAGGGGCCGCATGCCGGCAGCAACATGGGCACGCGGATGCACTCGTACCCCATCTACCGGGAGTACCAGAAGCGCGCCGAGCCGTTGAGCGAGGTGCTGGCGCGGCGCCTGGCGCAGACCTCGGTCAGCATCGACAACCAGACCGAACGCCTCGACGCCGAGCTGGTCTCGGGCAACTACTTCACGATGCTCGGGGTGGCGCCGGCGGCCGGACGCGTCTTCTCCTCGGAGGAGGACGATCGCGTGTTCCAGGGCCACCCGGTGGTGGTGCTGAGCTACGACTACTGGATGCGCCGCTTCAACGGCCGGCGCGACGTCATCGGCGCCACGATGCTGGTCAACGACTACCCGATGACCATCGTCGGGGTGTCGGCCGCCGGCTTCAACGGCCTCGACCCGACGCGCTCGCCGCAGATCCGCGTGCCGATCCTGATGCAGCCGATCATCGCGCCCGAGTGGGCGTGGCTGAAGATGGACGACGAGCGCACCCGATGGGTGCAGGTGTTCGGCCGCCTGAAGCCCGGCTACACCGTGCAGTCCGCCGTCGCGCCGCTGCAGACGCTGTTCACGCAGATCCGCCAGGACGAGATGACGCTGCCGGGGGCCAAGGACTGGACCGCCTACCTGCGCGACCAGTTCATGAAGGGCACGCTCGCGGTGGTCAAGGCCGACGTCGGCTTCTCGCCGATCCGCAACGACTTCTCGGTCGCCCTGGTCGTGCTGATGTGCATGGTCGGCCTGGTGCTGCTCATCGCCTGCGCCAACGTCGCCAACCTGCTCATCGCCCGGGCGTTCATGCGGCAGCGCGAGATCGCCGTCCGCCTGTCGCTCGGCGCGACGCGGCGGCAGCTGGTGCGCCAGCTGCTCACCGAGAGCCTGCTGCTCGCCTTCGCCGGCGGCGTGCTCGGCGTCGGGCTCGCGTTCGCGATGACCCGCGGCCTGCTGGCCTTCCTGCCGATCGAAGGCGCCCCGCTGCTGCTGCAGCCGACCCCCGACGCCCGCATCCTGGCCTTCACGTTCGTCCTGACCGGCGCGACCGGCATCGTGTTCGGCCTGCTGCCCGCGCTGCGCGCCAGCCGGCCGGACACCTGGAGCACGCTCAAGGACACCAGCGGCGCGGTCGCCGGCACCGGCGGCTCGCTGTTCCTGCGCAAGGGCCTGGTGTCGGCGCAGGTCGCCCTCAGCTTCCTGCTGCTGTTCGGGGCCGGGCTGTTCGTCCAGAGCCTGCAGAATCTCAAGCGCACCGACACGGGCGTCGCGCTCGACAACCTCCTCACGTTCCAGCTGGCGTCGGCGCTCAGCGGGTACGACGACGTCCGCGGCGGGCAGTTCTATCAGCAGGTCCAGGACCGGATCGCCGCCAGTCCCGGCGTCACCGCCGTCGGCTACGGCGCGGTGCCGATCCTGAGCGGCGACGAGTGGGACAGCACGATGTCGGTGGAAGGGCACACCGCCAAGGACGGCGAGGACATGCAGGCGTTCATGAACGCGCTGTCTCCGGACTACTTCAAGGCGCTCGGCGTGCCGCTGCTCGAGGGCCGCGATTTCCGCCGCGGCGACGCGCAGAAGGAGTCCACCGTTGCCGTCGTCAACAAGCAGTTCGCCGATCACTTCTTCCCGGGCGAGAGCGCCGTCGGCCGCCACGTCGGCTTCGGCGACGGGCCGCGGATGAAGCTGTCGATCGAGATCATCGGCGTCGCCGCCAACTCGCTCTACGAGGGTCCGCGTGAGGGCGTGCGGCGGCAGGTGTTCCTGCCCAACTGGGGCAAGAACAGCGCGGCGTTCTACGTCCGCAGTCGCGAGGCGTCGGGGGCGGCGTTCGCGCAGATCCGCCGCGACGTCGCCGCGCTCGATCCGGCGATCCCGATCTACGCGATGAAGACGCTGGAGGGGCAGCTGGACGAGACGCTGATGACCGATCGGTTGATCGCGATGCTGTCGGCCGGCTTCGGCCTGCTGGCCACGGTGCTGGCGTCGGTGGGGCTCTACGGCGTGATGGCGTTCGTCGTGGCGCGCCGACGCAAGGAGCTCGGGCTGCGGCTGGCGCTGGGGGCCGATCCCGGCCAGGTGATCTGGCTGGTCATGCGGGAAGTGCTGGTGCTGCTGGCGATTGGCCTGGCAGTCGGGCTGCCGGCGGCGATCGGCCTGGGCCGCTTCGTCGCGTCGCAGCTCTACGGCATCGAGCCCAACGACCCGTGGATGGCGGTGGCGACGATGGCGCTGCTGGCCCTGGTCTCGGCCGCGGCAGGGTTCATCCCGGCTCGCCGCGCCAGCCGCATCGACCCGACGCTGGCCCTGCGCGCCGAGTAGGACCGCCACCAAATGGTCCACCAACTGGGGCCTGTCCCCAGTTGCGGCCTTGAGGTCGTCGACTACCACCAGTGGTAGGCAATCTGGTGCCCGCCACCGGCATTTCCGGCTGGCCCGCCAGTTGCCATCAGAGTGGCGTGCCCCGCCAGCCTCGCAACATCCCGCCGAACAGCGTCGTGCACGTCGTCAACCGCGGCGTCGAGCGCCGGCAAATCTTCAACGATCCGAGCGACTACGAAGAGTTTCTGCGTTTCTTGGACCGGACGCTCGACCGGGTGCCCATGCGGCTCCTGTGCTATGTCCTGATGCCCAACCACTGGCACTTGGTGCTTTGGCCGACGACGACCGCGGAGCTATCGCAGTTCCTGCACTATCTCACCACGCTCCACGCCGCACGCTTTCGATACCTGTCGCGGACGACCGGTCTTGGCCACGTCTACCAGGGTCGGTTTCGCGTCGCAGTCGTCACCGCGGACCTGCGCTACGTCCACACAGTCCGGTACGTGGAGGCGAACCCGCTCCGCGCGGACCTCGTCGTGCGGGCCGAGGATTGGCCGTGGTCAAGCCTTCCGGAACGGCTTGGCTCCGCCCGGCGAATCGTCGACGGGCCGGTCGCACTGGCCCGTACAAGCGAGTGGCTCACGATCGTCAACGCCAGGCGGGGCGCGTGAATACGCATCAACCAATTCACTTCGGCCTGGGGGGGGCCTGTCCCCAGTTGTGGGCTGGCCCGGATGTCGCACTACATCTTGTTGCCGGGCTCGATGAGATGGAAGCGGTCCTGGCGCGACAGGATCCAGCTCCACGATCCGTCGGGCATCAGCGCCGCGTCCTCTTCCAGCGCGAAGCGCACTTCCTGACCACCCCATTCGGCGACCTTGTGGGTGGCGTTCAGCTCGATCGAGTGCCAGGTGTTGGCGCGAAACACGTAGTCGCCGCGCACCGGCACGCCCTCCTGATAGTCGGTCATGCCGATCGGCGGGCCGGCGGCATGACCGTGGTAGCCCACCGGGTGGCAATAGATCGACGGCACCAGACCTTCCTTCATCGCCTGCATGCGGGTGTCGCGCAGCGCCTGATTGCCGGTCCGCCCCAGCTTGGCGTACTGCATCGTCAGGTCCTGCAGCCGGTTGGCCGCCTTCAACCCGTCGCGCAGGCCCGGCGGCGCGTCGGTCTCGCCGGGCTTGAGCACGTAGGCCAGATGCTGCGTGTCGGTGGAGAACCCCAGGTAGACCAGTCCGAAATCGGTGTGCAGCATGTCGCCCGGCTTGATCACCGTGTCGCCATTGGTGCCGCCCTGCCGCCAGATCGTCACCGACGGGTGGAACCACTTGCCGAGGCCCATCTCGACCACCCGCTGGCGCATCCACCACACCACGTCCTCGGTCGTGGTCGTTCCCGGGGTGATGACGGCGTTGGAGAACGCCTGCTTGATCACCAGGTGCGCGACCTGCATCACGTGGCGATAGGCCGCGAGTTCTTCGGGCATCTTGTATTCGAGCCAGCTCACCGCCAGCATCTCGGCGCTCTTCACCCGCGCCGCGTACTTCTCGCCGAGCGCCTGCAGCAGCAGCCGCTTCTCGTTGGCGGTCAGGCCGTCGGCGTGGTTCCACGCCTCCGACTCGTTGACGCCGATCACCTTCGGGTCCTGCTTCGTCACCAGTTCGCGCAGTCCCTCCCACTGGGCGTCGTTGGCGGTCGGCACCATCGTGTAGAGCTTCTCGTAGTCGAAGCGGCCGATCGAATAGCGCTCCACCGGCTTGCCGCCGCCCGGGTTCACGAACACCAGGATGGTGCGCCGGCGTGACGAGTAGGTCGTCAGTGGCGCCATCGATCGGAACACCGGATCGTCGTTGTACTCGCGCGACACGACGATCCACATGTCGATGCCCTCGCGCGTCATCAGGCCTGGCAGCACCGTGTCGAACCGCTTGGCGATCCAGCCCTTGACGAGCGGCGCCTGCTCCCGGTGGGTCAGCACGCGCTGGGCCGGATCGGGGTAGGCGGTCTGCGCCGGCAGCCACGCCGGAGCGAGCACGACCAGCACCGCGGTCGTGGCCAGGGACGCATGGAGACGCGGACGTCTGGAGGTCATGGCCGGGAAGTCTAGCAGGACGTGAAACAGGACGATAATGGCGGCCTGAACCGGCCGTCGCCTCCACCGCGCGTCTTCGATTCCGGCCTCCTCGTGGCCGGCCTGGTCTTCGCCGCGCTCACCGTCGCGGCCACCTGGCCGCTGGTGCGCCACCTCGACTCGAGCCTGGCGAGCGACCTCGGCGACCCGCTGTTCGTCACCTGGGTGATGGCGTGGGTCGGGCGTCACCTCACGGCGCTGGCCGCGGGCGACGTCAGCGCCGTCGCGCGGATGTGGGATGCGCCGATCTTCGCGCCCGACCTCGGCACGCTGGCCTATTCGGAGCATTTCACCGCACAGACCGTGCTGACGCTGCCGGCAGCGTGGGCCGGCGCCCCGCCGATCGCCGTCTACAACGCCGCCTTCCTCGCCAGCTTCTGGCTGTCGGCGCTCGGTGCCTACACCCTGGTACGGGTCCTCACCGGCCGGCACGACGCGGCGATCGTCGCCGGGGCGATCTACGGCTTCAACGTCTACCGGCTGATCTCGCTGTCGCACCTCCACACGCTGACCGCGCAGTGGCCGCCGTTGGCGTTGGCCGGCCTGCTGCTCTTCGCGCGCTCGGGCTCGCGGCCGGCGCTGGCCGGGGCGGCTGTCGCCGTCATCGCCACCGCGTGGTCGAGCGTCTATTACCTCGCCTACTTCACGCCGCTGGTCGCGCTGTTCGCGCTGGTCGTGCTGCGGCGGCACGATGCGTGGCGCACCCGCCGCGGCGTCGTCGCGCTGGGTGTCGCGCTGCTCGGCATCGCGGTGGCCGTGCTGCCGTTCCTGTGGCCGTACCTCGAGGTGCAGCGGGCGTTGCAGGTGTCGCGGCCGCGCTCCGAAGTCGAGATGGGCTCGCTGACGCTCGATGCCTACGCCGCGGCGCGCTGGCACCTCGTTCCCATGCTCGCGCTCGCCGCGGTGGCCGTCGCGGCCGTCCCGCGCCAGGGGATGCGTCGCGTCCGCTGGGCGATTGGGCTCTTCGCCGTCACGGCGCTTGCCGCGATGTGGCTGTCGCTCGGCCCGACGCCGCGCTGGCACGGTGCGTCGATCGCGGTGCCCGGGCTCTACGGCCTGCTGTTCGACCACGTTCCCGGGTTCTCCGGCCTGCGTGTCGCCGGGCGGATGGCGATGGTGCTGATGCTGGCGCTGGCGACGCTCGCCGGGATGGGGTCCATGGTGCTGATCTGCGCCTCCCCGGTGCTCGGCCGCCTCGCGGCCGGAGCCGCCGTGCTGGTCCACCTCGGGCTCTACCTGGCGGCGCCGTTCCCCCGCGACGTGCCGGTCGCGGTCGGGCCGCTGCGGGCGGTGCCGGCCTCGCTCGACCCGGCCGGGCCGATCGCGCCGATCTACGAGCGCCTGCGCGCGGTCACCGATCCCACCGCGATCGTCGTCGAGTTCCCGTTCGGCGAACCGGCCTACGAGCTGCGCTACATGTACGCCGGGCTGAGCCACCGACGCCGTCTCGTGAACGGCTACAGCGGCCTCTTCCCGCCGTCGTATCGGGCCAGGCTCGGGCCGTTGAGGGCGCCGTGGAACGACCACGCGGCGGCGTGGGCGGCGCTGGCTCCGGCCACGCACGCGGTCGTGCACGAGGAGGCGTGGGCCCCGGCCCAGGCCGACGCGACACGGCGCTGGCTGGCCGAGGGCGGCGCCCAGCCGCTGGCCGCCAGCGGTGGCGCCACCCTGTGGCGGCTGCCGCCCCGGCCATGACGGCCAGGGTTGTCTCCGCGCGCCGCCGACACTACACTCTTCGCTGGGACCGCGAATGATCCGTCATGCGATTCTCGTGGCCGGAATGCTGGCGGCGATTGGCCTCGCCGTCACGGCGCAGCGGTTCGCCTCGCCGCAGCCGCCGCAGCGGCTCTACTCGATGGAGGAGACCGAGCAGCTGGTGAAGGCCGACGTCGCCGCCTTCGCCAACCTCGACGCCGACGACGTTCAGGTGGCCGCGCGCGCCGAACGCACCTGGCCCGACAACCGGCTCGGGTGCCGGTCGGGATTCGGCGGCGGGTCGGCCGTCGACGGCTTCGCCTTCACCCTGAAGTCGGCCAAGGGCCACTTCGAGTACCACACCAACCGGTTCGGCGATGTGCAGCGCTGCCGGATGGTGCGTCCGCTCTCGCCCTAGCAGCCCGTGGTGGAAGTCCCGGCGAGCACCGAGGCCGACGAGGCGCCCCGGCCGCCAGGCGCGACGACCGAGAATATCGGGCAATATTCGCGGGAGGAGCAACGCCGCGGGCGGGGATGCATCGTCGGTCGAATGCCGGCGGTACTTTCACCACGGGCTGCTAGCCAGCTGGGCGCGCTCGCGCTACACGCCGGCGCGCCGCTGCGCGCTCCGGCACGCTGTCGAGCCGGAGCGACGGCTCCGATACATTGGGCACGAGGTCGTCCCCCCGCCTCGAGGACGGCCGATGCCTCGATATCCGTTTTCAGCCCGTGTCACCATCGGCGCTGCGCTAATCCTCGCGTTCGCCGCCACGCCGCGCGCCACCGCCGCGACGCTCCCCGCCAGCTTCTCGGAAACGGTGTTCGCGTCCGGTTTGTCCGGACCGACGGCGATGCAGTTCGCGCCCGATGGCCGGCTGTTCGTCTGCCAGCAGGGCGGGCAGCTGCGGGTGGTCAAGGACGGCGCGCTGCTGGCGACGCCGTTCGTCTCGCTGTCGGTGAATGCCAACGGCGAGCGCGGTCTGCTCGGCGTCGCTTTCGATCCCAACTTCGCCGTCAACCAGCACGTCTACGTCTACTACACGACCAACAGCGGCGGCGTGCACAACCGCATCAGCCGCTTCACCGCCAACGGCGATGTCGCCGCGCCGGGAAGCGAGGTCGTGCTGGTCGAGCTCGATCCCCTGTCGGCGACCAACCACAACGGCGGCGCCATCGATTTCGGAGCCGACGGCAAGCTCTACGCCGCCGTCGGCGACAACGCCAACGGCGCCAACGCCCAGGACCTGAACAACCGGCATGGCAAGATGCTGCGCTTCAACGCCGACGGCACCATTCCCACCGACAACCCCTTCTATGCTTCGGCCATCGGCGCCAACCGCGCGATCTGGGCGCTCGGCCTGCGTAACCCGTTCACGTTCGCGCTGAACCCGGGCGGCCCGGCGCCGACGATGGCGATCAACGACGTCGGACAAGGGGCGTGGGAGGAAGTGAATCCGGGCATCGCCGGCGCCAACTACGGCTGGCCGTCGACCGAAGGCGACTTCAACCCGGTCACCTACCCGGCCTTCACGCGGCCGACCCACGCCTACGCCAACGACGGCGCCACGTGCGCGATCACCGGCGGCGCCTTCTACGCGCCGGCGGCGATGAACTTCCCAGCCGAGTTCCTGAACGACTACTTCTTCGCCGACTTCTGCGCCGGCTGGATCCGCCGCATCGACGTCCCCTCGAACACCGTCGTCGGCTTCGCCACCGGTATCAACAGCCCGGTCGATCTCAAGGTGTGGAGCGACGGCTTCCTCTACTACCTGGCGCGCGGTTCCGGCGCCGTCTACCGCGTGCGCTACGGCACCGTCGGCCCGGGCATCACCACCCATCCGGCCAATCGCACCGTGTCGCCGGGGCAGGCGGCCATGTTCTCGGTCGTGGCCAGCGGCACCGCGCCGTTCACCTATCAGTGGCAACGCAACAACGTCGACATCCCCGGCGCCACCGCCGCCAGCTACACGCTGGGCGTGCCGCAACTCGGCGACAGCGGCGCGCGCTTCCGCGTCAACGTCGCCAACAGCGTCGGCAACCTCTACAGCAACGACGCCGTCCTCACCGTGACCGTCAACCAGCTGCCGACGGCCACCATCACGGCACCGACCGCCGGACAGACGTATGCCGGTGGACAGACGATTGCCTTTGCCGGGACCGGCACCGACCCTGAGGACGGCGCGCGGCCGGCCAGCGCGTTCAGCTGGCGCGTCGACTTCCACCACGACACCCACGCCCATCCGTTCCTGCCGCCGACGAGCGGCGTGCGCAGCGGCACCTTCGTCATTCCGACCTCCGGCGAAACCGCCGCCAACGTCTGGTACCGCCTGTTCCTCACCGTCACCGACAGCGGCGGCCGCACGCACACCGCGCAGCGCGACATCGTCCCGCAGGTGGTGCGGCTCACGCTGGCGTCGAGCCCGACCGGACTCTCACTCCGGCTCGACGGACAGCCGGTGGCGGCGCCCTACAGTTTCGACAGCGTCGTCGGCGTGGTGCGCACCATCGAGGCGCCCGACCAGTCGGCCGGCGGCGTCGGCTACGCCTTCGTCGCGTGGTCCGACGGCGGCGCCCGCGGGCGCGCCGTCGCCACGCCGCCGGTGCCCACCACCTTCACCGCGCGTTTCCGCACCGTCGCCGCCGCCACACTGCCGTCGCCGCCGACCGGCTTTGCGATGATCGCCAATGGCCAGTCGCTGCAGGTGACGTGGAACCGCGCGCCCGGGGCGATGTCGTACCGGCTCGAGGCCGGCACGGCCAGCGGTCTTGCCAATCTCTTCAACGGCGATGTCGGCGACGTCGATCGCATCCAGACCCTGGTGCCACCAGGCGCCTACTTCGCCCGCGTGCGCGCGGTGAACGGCCACGGCATGAGCGGGCCGTCGTCGCAGGCCAGCGTCGTGGTGACGGGCGCGGCGTCGTGCGTCACCGCGCCACCAGCGCCGGCCGGATACACCGCACAGACCGGCGGCCTGCTCGCGGCGTTGTCGTGGACCGCGTCGGCGAGTGCGACCGCGTACCAGCTCGAAGTCGGGTCGGCGCCCGGCCTGGCCAACCTGCTCGTCACCGGCGTGGGCAATGTGACGACCTTCGCGGCCACCGCGCCGGCCGGCAACTACTTCACGCGCTTGCGGGCACTGAACGCCTGCGGCGCGAGTGCGGCCTCGGTCGAGGTGCCGATCGCGCTGGGATGCTCGACCGAAGCGGTCGTGCCGGGCGGGCTCACCGTGACCAAGGCCGGCGGTGTCGCCGGGTTCACGTGGCTGCCGCCGCTCGGCGCGACCAGCTATCGGCTGCGCGTCGGCAGCGCGCCAGGTCTCACCAATCTCGCCGACCTCGATGTCGGCGCGTCGACGTCGTTGGCGGTGCCGTTGGCGGGCATCGCGCCCGGCATCTACTACGTGCGCGTCGCCGCGGTCAGCGCCTGCGGCGTGGGTGCCGCGTCGAACGAGGTGGCGCTCAGCGTCCCCTGACGGGGCCGTCAATCCACCGACGCCTGGCCGGTCCTCCGACCCCGGTCATCGGCCGGACGCTGCGAGATCACGGCAGCGGGCCGTGGCAACGCCCTTGCACTGCCAGCGGCGAACGCCTCCCCCCAGGGCGTGAAGAGCCGCCCCATGTGCAAGCGACTGTCGCCTCTGGGCATCCTCGTCGTCGGTCTGCTGACGCTCGTCCATCGTGGCGCCGCGGCGGCAACGGTGCCGCCCGGCTTCACTGACGCCCTGGTCGCGTCCGGACTGCAGAGTCCGACCGCGATGCAGTTCGCGCCCGACGGGCGGCTCTTCGTCTGCGAGAAGGACGGCCGGCTGCGCATCGTCAAGCACGGGACGCTGCTGCCGGTGCCGTTTGCGACCATCGCCGTCGACGCCGAGGCCGAGCGCGGCCTGCTCGGCGTGGCCGTCGACCCCAACTTCGCGCTGACGCCGTACGTCTACGTCTACTACACGGTGCCGGCGGCATCTGGCGTGCCGGTGCACAACCGCGTCAGCCGCTTCCTCGCCGGCGGCGACGTCGCGGCCGGCGCCGAACTGATTGTCCTCGAGCTCGACCCGTTGTCGACCACGCTGCACAACGGCGGCGCCATCGACTTCGGCGGCGACGGCAAGCTCTACGTCGCGGTCGGGGACAACGCGGTGGGCGGCACCGCGCAGTCGCTGTCGACCAGGCTCGGCAAGATGCTGCGCGTCAACGCCGACGGTTCGATTCCGGCCGACAACCCGTTCTACCTCACGGCGTCGGGTCCGAACCGCGCGATCTGGTCGTACGGGTTGCGCAACCCCTTCAAGTTCGCGGTCAATCCTGGGGGTCCGGCGCCGACGATGCTCATCAACGACGTCGGCGGCAGCCGCTTCGAGGAGATCAACGACGGCGTCGGCGGCGTGAACTACGGCTATCCGCACAACGAGGGCTACATCAGCCACCCCGATTACTTCTCGCCGCGCTACGCCTACGATCACGGTCCCGACGGCGGATGCGCCATTCTGGGTGGCGCCTTCTACACCCCGGGTGCGGGGGCCTATCCCGCGGCGTATGCGCGCAGCTACTTCTTCGCTGATTTCTGCGCCGGCTTCATCCGCCGCCTCGACCTGGCCACCGGCAACACCGTGTCGGAGTTCGCCACCGGGGTGCCCGCGGCCGTGGAACTGCGCGTGCACGACGGCACGCTCTACTACCTGTCGATTGACGAAGGCGCCGTGTATCGCATCGACTACGGCGTGGCGATGCCGGCGATCACCGCGCACCCGGTCGCCGCCGTGGTGTCGCCCGGCGAGCCGGCGACGTTCGCGGTGGCCGCCAGCGGCCTCGGGCTTCGCTATCAGTGGCAGCGCGACGGCGTGAACGTCCCCGGCGCCACGGCGCCAGCCTACACCGTGGCGTCGCCGCAACTGGCCGACACCGGCGCCCGCCATCGCGTGATGGTGACCAACGGCGCCGGCAACGTCGTCAGCAACGAGGCGACGCTCACCGTGACGACCAATCGGGCCCCTGCCGCGACCATCACCGCACCCGCGCCCGGGCAGCGCTACGCCGGCGGACAGGCGATTGCCTTCGCCGGCGTCGGCGTCGATCCGGAAACCGGCCCGCTGCCGCCGGCGGCGTTCAGATGGCGCGTCGACTTCCACCACGACACCCACGTGCATCCGTTCCTGCCCGATCTCGCCGGCGTCGCGCAGGGAACGTTCGTCGTGCCCACCATGGGCGAAACCGAGACCGGGGTCTGGTACCGCGTCGTCCTCACGGTGACCGACCCGGAGGGACGAACGCATACCGTGAGCCGCGACGTGCTCCCGCAGACGGTCACGCTCACACTGGCCAGCAGTCCGCCCGGCCTCGAGGTGCGTCTCGACGGCGCGCTGGTGACCACGCCGTTCACCTTCGACAGCGTCGTCGGTACCGTCCGGTCGCTCGACGCCGTCGACCAGCGCGTCGACGGCGCGGAGTATGTCTTCGCCGCGTGGTCCGACGACGGGCCCAGGAGCCGAGCCATCGCCACGCCGGCGGTGGCGTCGTCCTTCGAAGCGCGCTTCCGCGTCGCCGCGGCGTCGGATCCACCGGCGATTCCGGCTGATTTCGCCATCGTCGCCAACGGTCGCACCATCGCGCTGTCGTGGACGCGGGCCGCCGGGGCGATGTCGTATCGCCTCGAAGCCGGCACCGCCCCGGGCCTCGCCAATCTCTTCGCTGGCGACATCGGCGACGTGGCCTGGATGCAGACCGTCGTGCCACCCGGCACCTACGTGGCCCGCGTGCGGGCCGTGAACCCGATGGGCGTGAGCGCGGCGTCGAACGAAGCGACGGTCACGGTCACCGGTGCGGCGGTGTGCGCGACGCCGCCCACCGCGCCGGCTGGTTACACCGCGCAGGCCGGCGGGCTGATTGCCGCGCTGTCCTGGTTGCCGTCGCCCGGGGCCTTGGGCTACCGGCTCGAAGCGGGCTCGGCGCCGGGTCTCGCCAATCTCGTCGTCGCGGGTGTCGGTGGCGGCACGACCTTCGCCGCCACCGCGCCGGCTGGCGCCTACTACACACGCCTGCGGGCCGTGAACGCCTGCGGCGCGAGCCCGCCGTCGGTCGAGGTGCCGATCACGCTCAGCTGCTCGGCCGACGCCGTGGTCCCGGGCGAACTCGCCGTCACCAAGGCCGGCGGCAGGGCGGCGTTCACCTGGGTGCCGCCGCTGGGCGCGACCAGTTACCGGCTGCGTGTAGGGACGACGCCGGGGCTCGCCGACGTCGCCGACCTCGACGTCGGCGCCGCCCCCGCGCTGGCGGTGTCGCTGGCCGGCATCGCGCCGGCCACCTACTATGTCCGCGTCGCCGCCGTGAGTGCGTGCGGCGTCGGCGCCGCGTCGAACGAAGTCGCGCTGACCGTGCCCTAGGGGCTGTCACCGAGCCGGGAGATCAGGCGAGGTGACTGTCCCACTGACAAGCATCAGTCACGTCATGAGGGACAGCCGCTGCCCCTGCCGCTCTCTAGGGCGGGGGACGTGATGCTGCTTGCGACCAGCCTGGATCATCTGACACTGGCATTCCACGACGCGCCGCTGCCGCGTATGCTGCGTAAGGCGCGCCGCCTGCCGGCCCGCCACCACGACCGCCAGCCGCCCGCCATGTCCATCCGTCTCGTCGACCTGCTGCGCGCCTTCGACACCGCCCGCGGTCGCACCGCCCGGCTGGCGGCGCTGATTCCCGAGAACGCGCTCGATTGGGCGCCGGCGCCCGGGGCCTTCACCTGCGCCGACATCGTCCGGCACCTCGCCGCCGCCGAGCGCTTCATGTTCGTCGAGATCGCCGTCGGCGGCGCGTCGCGCTACCCCGGCCACGACAAGTCGCTGGCCTACGGCAAAGAAGGCGTGCTCGCCTACCTCGACACGCTGCACGAGCAGTCGATGGCGATGCTCCAGACCCTCGACGACGACGCGCTGGAACGCCGCGTGACCACCCCGGCCGGGGCGCAGATCCCGACCTGGCGCTGGCTGCAGCTGATGGCCGAACACGAGGCGCACCATCGCGGACAGCTCTACCTGATGCTGCGGTTGCTGGGGGTGCAGACGCCGCCGCTGTTCGGCATGACCGAGGAACAGCTTCGGGCACGCAGCAACGAATAGGGGCAGCGTCGCGCCCCGGCCGGTCCGTTCCCGGCCCTCGGACCAGCCGCCGCCGAGCCGCCAGCCCGTGGTCCCGGTTTTGCTAACCTGGGATTCAGGATGTGGTCCGCGCTTGCCCTGTTCGCGTCGTTGCTCGCCGTGGAGGCGCCGGTGCCGGTCAACGGCCGGTGCCCCGATGGCCGCTCATGGACGACCTCGCCGGTGGAGCAGAACCAGATGCTGGGTCTGCTCAACCAGGCCCGCCGCGAACGGCGGCGGCCGGCCCTGGCGCGCCACGACGTCCTCGATCGCATGGCGATGGCACATGCCGCCGACATGGCCTGCCGCAACTACTTCGACCATCGCAACCGCGAACGCGAGAAGCTGCAGGATCGCTACAAGCGGATCGCCGGCCGCGACGCCACCGACTGGCAGCGCCTGGCCGAGATCCTCGGGACCAGCCCGACGGCACTCCGCCAGGTGGAACGATGGCTCGACAGCCGCTCGCACCGTGACGCCCTGCTCGAGCGACAGCACGACGGCGCCGGCATCGGCCTGGTCCGCATCGCCAGCGGCTCGCGCTACACCACCTACTGGGCGGTCGAGTTCGTCGGCGAGGAGCGCTGACCGTCAGGCCGGCGGCTTGGCCGCCTCGACCAGGGCGCTGAACGGCTGAATCGTGCCGTGCAGCGGGATGACGCGGTCGACGCGCAGCTTCAGCCGCTGGACGTGTCCGAGCAGGTTGGCGGCATATGGGTGATACGTGCCGCCCGGGCTGAACGCGTCCACTTCGATGAGCAGGCGTTCCCGCGGCAAGTAGGCCATCAGCATCGTGTCGCTGTGCGGGTTGGCGGCCACGTGATAGAGCAGGAGCGCACGGGCGCCGTCGGTGATGGTGTGCGAGTCGCCGACTGCCACGACCAGCGGCGGCTTGGGCGCCTTGGCCAGGGTGTCGGGCGTGCGCGTGAACGGCCGGGCCGCCATCGCCTTCACGAACGCCTCGTTGCCGGCCTGGGTCACGATCGTGAGGCCGTCGGCGATCGCCGCGCGCAGCCCGGTCGAGTGGTCGAAGTGATGGTGCGACATCACCAGATGGGTGAGCGGCGTGCCGGGCCGCAGCTCCTTGGCCCTGGCGATGACGGCAAGTGACCGCGCCTCGCTCTGCGGCGCTTCGATCAGCACCAGCCGATCCGTGAAGGCGACGACCGTGCTGTGGTGCGACTGCCCGGCCAGGAACCACACGCCGGGCGCCACTTCCTCCACCGCCACGTTGACCGCCGGCGCGGCCGGTGCGGCCGCGCTTCTCGCTTCGGCAGGCGCCTCGAGCGAGCCGGACGTCGCGGTGCTGTTCTTCACCTGGTAGGTGCCGGTCGTGAAGTCGTCGACCTTGGTGGCGATGCGGGTCGGCAGCTGCAGCCCACCGGCGTCGGCGTAGTCGGCGAAGGTCGTCGTGAGCGTCACGTCGCCGAGGTTGATGTTCGTGCCCGGTGACCGGATCCGCGTCGGACGGTGGTCGGCGCCGACCGCCAGCGTGATCGGGCCGGCGTAGGTCGTGACGTCGACCAGCCGCTCGGCGCCCTCGGTCCGCACCGCCGAGAGGACCGTGTTCGGGAGCAGCGCGATGCGCAGCAGGCGCAGCGGATGGTGCAACTGCTCGGTGCGGCGTTCGGCCGCCGCGGCGGTCGAGGCGCGCGTCGGCGTGCCGCTCGCCCCGACGTTGTAGGCGAGGTCCTGGTCCACCCCTTGCGTCTGCGTCTGCGCCTGCGGGCCCTGGAAGTAGGCGAAGTTCGGCGTGCGCGTCTGGGTGGTGCGCATGCGGGCCACGCCGGCCTCGCTCTCGCGCTTGAAAGCGCTGACCGTGAACGTCTGGTCGGCGAGCCCAGGACGCATGTCCTGTCCCAGGTTGTACTGCGTGCCGGTCCCGTCCATGGTCAGCACGCCCACCGTCTCGATGCGCGCCTGGCCGCCGAGTGCCTCAGCCGCGTCGTGGACGAGTTGCTGTTCGGGCGTGCGTTGAGTGCAGCCGGCCGCGGTGGCAGCGATCGCAGCGACGGCGATCAGGGTGAGCGAGGTGTGACGCATGACGTTCCTCCAAGGACAACCGCACGAGCATACGCCAGTCACCGCCCGGCACACCTCAGCCGGGCGAATCCGGACGCAGCGTGTGCAGCGGCGGCAGGCGCCACAGCTCCGGCCACACGCGGCGGACACCGGCCACCACGAGGAGCACGCCGAGGCCGCCGCCGACGACCGACGCGATCGGGCCGAACAGCGCCGCGGTGGCCCCGCTTTCGAAGGCGCCGAACTCGTTCGAGAAGCCGACGAACACCGACTTGATCGCCGAGACCCGGCCGCGCAGCTCATCGGGCGTGATGAGCTGTTCCAGGGTCAGCCGGATGACGACGCTGACCGAATCGAACAGGCCGGTGGCGAACAGGCACGCCATCGACAGATAGAAGTCGCGCGACAGGCCGAGGCCGATGGTCGCCACGCCGTACCCGGTCACCGCCATCAGCAGCACCCGGCCGGGACGGCGCCACGGCGGCAGGCGGGTCTGGACCAACGCCATGAGCATCGAACCGGCGGCCGGCGCCGCTCGCATCCAGCCGAGGCCTTGCGGCCCGACCTGCAGGATGTCCTTGGCGAAGATCGGCAGCAGCGCCGTCGCACCGCCGAACAGCACGGCGAACAGGTCGAGGGTGATCGCGGCCAGGTAGATGCGGCTGCCGCTGACGAAGCGGAACCCGGCGAAGACGCTGCGCCAGCCGCCCTCGCGCGCGGTGACGAGCACCGGCACGTCCGGCAGGCGGACGAGCTGCGAGACGAACAGCAGCTCGCCGAACCCGGCCACCACCAGCGCCGCGGTGGCCGACCCGGTGACGGCGATGAGCGCGCCGGCCAGGGCCGGGCCGGTCACCGCCGCGAACTGGAACGTCGACGAGATCCACGCGTTGGCGTTGGCGAACTCCCGCGGCGTGAGCAGTCGCGGCAGGATCGTCGCCGCCGCCGGCATCGCAAACGCCCGGCCGGTGCCGACGACCGCCAGCAGCGCGTAGATCGCGCTGACTGGCAGGTCGCGCCAGGTGACCGCCGCCAGGCCGAAGCCGGCGAGTCCCAGGCTGAAATGCGCCAGCGCCGCCACTGTCCGGCGCGGGAAGCGATCGGCGACGGTGCCGGTGATCGGGAGCAGGAGGAAGACCGGGGCCAGCTCGATGGCCCCGACCAATCCCAGGGCCCAGGCGCTGCCGGTGCGCTCGTAGAGGTGCCAGCCGACGGCCACCGAGATCATCTGCAGGCCGAGCACGGCGCCGAAGCGCCCGCCCGCAAAGCGCCGCACCACGGGGTTGCGGAGGGCGGCGTACGCGTCGGTCTCGGACATCGAGGCGGGACTATCTTACGCGGCGAGTCGGGACGGATGGCGGCCGGGACGTTGACTCGACTGCCGAGGCACCGGATACTGCCGCGGGCCCCTTTTCATGGGTCCCGCCTCGTCAGGAGCCATCCATGAGCCAGCGCCTCGCCCACTTGATTCGCGCCGCCGCCGTGATCGCGTGCCTGTGGCCCGCCGCCGTGGCCGCGCAGATCGATACCGGCACCATCGTCGGCCGCGTGCAGGACCCGACCGGCGCCGTGCTGCCCGGCGTCACCGTGACCGCCACCCGCGAGGGCACCGGCGTCGCCGTGACGACGGTCACCAACGCCAGCGGCGAGTTCGTCTTCCCCGGCCTGCGCATCGGCACCTTCGCGGTGTCGGCAGAGCTGGAGGGCTTCAAGAAGTCGAACTACGAGGCGGTGCGGGTCAACGTGCAGGACCGCGTGCGCCTCGACTTCGAGCTCGGCGTCGGCGCCATCACCGAAGCGGTGACCGTGACCGGCCGGGCGGCGCTGCTGCAGACCCAGTCGGCCGACATCGGCAACGTCGTCGACCAGCGGCAGATCCAGGACCTGCCGCTGCTCGGCCGCCGCTATTCGGAGCTGGCGTTCCTCACCCCCGGCGTCGTGGCGGCACCGGCCGGGATCACCAGCCGCGGCGAGGACACCTTCTTCAACGCCAACGGCAACTACGCGACCTGGAACAACTACACGCTCGACGGCGCCGACAACAACTCGTTCTCGACCAACCTGCAGGAGCGCAGCCCGCAGGTGGTGCAGCCGCCGGTCGACGCGCTGCAGGAATTCAAGGTGCAGACCCGCACCTATTCGGCCGAGTTCGGCAAGGCCGCCGGCGCGGTCATCAACGCCTCGGTGAAGCAGGGCACCAACGCCTTCCACGGCTCGGCGTTCGAGTTCTTCCGCGACGAGGCGTTCAACGCCAACACCTGGGACAACAACCGCGCGCAGCGGCCCAAGGGCAAGTTCAACCAGCACATCGCCGGCTTCACCCTGGGTGGTCCGGTGGTGCGCGGCCGGACGTTCTTCTTCGGCGACTACCAGGCCACCCGCACCGAACGGGCCCTGTCGCAGACCGCCACGGTGCCGACGGCGCGGATGCGCACAGGGGACCTGAGCGAGCTCACCGGCACGATGAATGCGGCGAACCCGTTCGTCCCTGCCGGCTGCGTCAACGCCGCGGCCAGGACGATCAGCCCGTCGTGCATCGACCCGGTGGCGGCCCGGCTGATCCAGCTGTTTCCGCTACCCAACGTGCCCGGCGCCGGCTTCTTCAACAACAACTTCATCTCGAACGGCGTGCTGAACAGCGACATCAACCAGTTCGACGTGCGGCTGGATCACAACTTCGGCGCCGGCCGCGACAACGTGTTCGTGCGCTACAGCTACCAGCAGACCGACCGGGTCGAACCGCCGCTGCTGAACGACCCCGTGGCCTCGGGCGACTTCGCCAGCGACTACCTGATCCGCGGTCAGAACGGCGTCGCCGGCTGGTCGCGGGTGTTCGGCGGGTCGGTGTTCAGCGAGTTCCGCGCCGCCTACAACCGCGTCCGGTCCGACGCCGTGCACCCCTCCTTCGGCACCGACTCGAACGCCCAGTACGGCATCCGCGGCGTGCCCAACGACCCGCGCTTCTACGGCGGCCTGCCGCACATGCCGATCGCGCGCGTCGCGCGCCTCGGCGGGCCGTTCTTCCGGCCGCAGTTCCAGACCTCGCAGGTGTTCCAGTTCGCCGAGAACCTCACCTGGACCAAGGGCACGCACTCGATGAAGTTCGGGCTGGAGCGGCGCCGTGACCGGGTCCGCTACATCGACCTGCGATCGCTGAACGGCGAACTGAACTTCCCGGACGGCCGCTACACCAACTTCGGCCTCGGCGACTTCCTGCTCGGGCTGTCGAGCGTGCAGCGGCTCACGCTGTTCCACGAGCCGGACCTCTACGCCGATGGCTGGCAGGTCTATGCCCAGGACAGCTGGCGGCTGCGCGACAACCTGACGCTGAACGCCGGGGTGCGCTACGAGCGCTTCACGCCGCTGTTCGACGAATCGAACCTGCTCACCAACATCGACCCGGCCACCGGCCGGGTGATCACCGCGTCGGACGGCTCGACCTACGACCGCGCCCTGATCCGCCCGGACCGCAACGACCTCGCGCCGCGCATCGGCCTGTCCTGGAACCCGACGCCGCGGCTGGTGCTGCGCGGCGGCTACGGCATCTTCTACCAGCAGACCGACCGGTACGGCAGCGAGAGCCAGCTCGGACTGAACCTGCCGCAGCTGGTCGACGCGGCGATCAGCGCCAACAACGCCAACGAGGCCCCGGCCTTCACCTTCGCGCAGGGCTTCACGCCGCTGAACGCCAGCACCGTGAACCCGTCGGTGGTGCAGTGGCGCATCCAGGATCCCGACCAGAACACGCCGATCGTCCACCAGTTCAGCGTCGGCCCCGAGTACCAGCTCACCGACACGATGGTGGCGGCGATCGAGTACGTCGGCAACCGCACCCGCAACGGCCGCCGGCTGCGCAACCTCAACCAGGGCGTCCTGCAGCCCAACGGCTCGGTGGTGTTCCCCTACGCGCAGTACGGCTACGGCAACGCTTTCCTCGAGCAGATCGTCACCAACGGCCGCGCCGACTACGACTCGCTGCAGATGCGGATGCAGAAGCGCATGGGCGGCGGGCTGGCCTACACGCTGGCCTACACGTGGAGCAAGGCGCTCGGCGACTTCCTCGATCACCTCAGCGCCGGCGGCGGCGCGGTCGGCAACTTCCCGCAGAACGCCTACGACATGACGGCCGACTACGGCCCGCTGGCGTTCGACATCCCGCACCGCTTCGTGGCCAGCGCGATCTACGAGCTGCCCTTCGGCGCCGGCCGGCCGTTCCTGACCGGCGGCCTGGCCTCGGCGGTGCTCGGTGGCTGGTCGGTGAACGGCATTCTCACGCTCAGCGCCGGCCGGCCGTTGACCGTCACCGCCAACGACACGGCCTTCACCGGCGCCGGCCGCATCACCCGGGCCAGCTGCATCGGCGATCCGGTGCCGGACAGTTTCGATCAGACGCTGAACGCGTGGTTCGACCGCGCCGCGTTCGCCGCCAACGCCCCGGCCACGTATGGCAACTGCGGCGCCAACACGCTGCGGGGCCCGGGGTCGAAGTCGATGAACATGAGCCTGTTCCGCTCGATCGCCCTGGGCGGCGACAAGCGCATGGAACTGCGGCTCGAGACCTTCAACCTGTTCAACTGGGTCAACTACGGCTTCCCGGCCGCGAACGTGTCGAACCAGGGCACGCTCGGCACCATCACCAGCAGCCTCGGCGACCCGCGCGAGATGCAGCTGGCGGTCAAGTTCTATTTCTAGGGAACAGGGAACAGGGAACAGGGAACAGGGCTCGGACAGTCACGCTGTCACACTGCCGCCGTCACACTGTCACGCTGTAGGGCGGCTCTTCCGCCTTCGCCAAGGCTTCGGCGGACCGCCGTAGCTCGAAGAGCGGAGGCTGGTTAGAGCTGCCCCGAGTCGTTTCGCAACACTGAATGTCGAGGCAATCGATGCGCGTTCTTGGAGTGGCAGCAGGGCTGGTGGCGTTGGTGGCGATCGCGCCGCGGGCGCAAGGCGTCGCGCCGGATGCCGGCGCGTCTGGCGCGTGGCAGAAGCTTCTCAAGGCGCGCACGACCGCGAGCGTCATGCACACCACCGCGCATCCGGACGACGAGCACGGCGGGGTCATCACCCGGCTGGCGCGCAAGGACGGCGCCCGGCTGGCGCTGATGACGCTCAACCGCGGCGAATCGGGCGACAACGCCATCGGCGCGCAGCTCTTCGACGGGCTCGGGCTCATCCGCACCGAGGAACTGCGGGTGTCGGATCGCTACTACGGCGTCGACGAGCAGTACTTCACGACGATGGTCGACTACGGCTTCTCGAAGCGTCTGGAAGAGGCGTTCGAGAAGTGGGGCCGCGAGAACGTGATGCGCGACGTCGTGCGGGTGATTCGCACCAGCCGGCCGTGGGTGCTGCTGTCGCGCTTCCAGGGCAACCAGCGCGACGGCCACGGCAACCACCAGACCGCCGGCCTCATCACCGTGCAGGCGTTCACGCTGGCCGGCGACCCGACGATCTATCCCGACCAGATCAAGGACGGCCTGCGGCCGTGGCAGCCCTACAAGGTCTACATCGGCGGCGTCCGCGAGAACGAGGACTGGACGGTGCGGATCGACAGCGGCGAGTTCAGTTCCTACCTGGGCGACTCGTACGACAACGTCGCTCGCTACGGCCTGAGCTTCCAGCGCTCGCAGAACAGCGGCCGCTTCAACCCGGGCGCCGGCGGCCCCAACTACGGCTACTACGCGCGCGTCGGTTCGCGCATGAGTTCGTCGCCGGCCAAGGAGTCGTCGATCTTCGACGGCCTGAACACCAGCTACTCGGGCCTCTTCAGCACGGTCGGCCGCCGCTCGCCCGAGGGCGTCGCCGATCAGCTGGCCCGGGTCGACGGCGCATTCGGCCGCGCCGCCGCGGATTTCAGCTTCACCGATCCGTCGCGAGCCGTGCCCGGCCTGGCCGCGGCGCTGCAGTTCATTCGCGAGGCCATCGCCAAGAGCGCCGGCGAGGACGAGGCGCTGTTCGTGCTGCGCATCAAGGAGCGTCAGACGCAGGACGCCATCACCGCCTGTCTCGCGCTGGAGCTGACCGCCACCGCGCAGGCGGCCGGTGTGCCCGAGGTCACCGGGCCGTTCGCGGCGTTCGCGCCGCCGCCGTCGATGGCGGCGCCGATTCCTGGTCAGACCTTCGAGGTGCGGGCCCGGCTCGCCAACCGCGGTCGCATGGCGGTGGCGCCGGCCGAGATCACGCTCGACACGCTCACCGGCTGGACCGCGACGCCGAGCGGCGACAGCGGCATCGCCGCCACGGTGGACGGCCACACGGTGCTGCCGCGGCGCTTCAACGTCGCCGTCGCCGCCGATGCGCCGATCAGCACGCGGCCGTTCTTCCGGCGGCGCGGACTGCAGGAGAGCCGCTACACGCTCGAGGATCAGGCCGCCTTCGGCCGGGCCGCGTCCCCGGCGCCGCTGGTGGCGGTGGCCCGCTATGTCGTCGAGGGCTCGCCGGTGGAAGTCCGTGAAGTGGTGCGCCGTCGCGAAGCCAAGCTGCCCTACGGCGACGTGCTGCGCGAGGTGCGCAGCGTGCCTCGTCTCGGCGTGACCGTGTCGCCGTCCGCGGCGGTGGTGCCGCTGTCGGCGGCCACCAAGCGCGTCGAGCTGCAGGTCGACGTGGTGCACAACGCCGAGGCGGCCACGTCGGGCGCCGTGACCCTCACCGTGCCGGCCGGCTGGAAGGTGGCGCCGGCGAATCATCGGCTGAGCTTCGCCCGCGCCGGCGAGCGCGCCAGCTTCCGCTTCACGGTGACGCCGTCGGCGATCGACGCCAAGCCCTATGCGCTGGAAGCCGTAGCCACCGCCGACGGCCGCTCGTACCGCGAGGGCTACGAGCTCATCGACGAGCGCGATCTCGAGCTGCGCTATCTGTATCGGCCGTCGTCGGTCGAGGTGCGCGGGCTCGACGTCGCGGTGCTGCCCAACTTGAAGGTCGGCTACGTGATGGGCGTCGGCGACCAGGTGCCGCTCGGGCTGCAGCAGCTCGGCGCGCAGGTGACGCTACTCGGCGAGCGCGAGCTGGCCAGCGCCGACCTGGCGCAGTTCGACGCGATCATGACCGGCACCCGCGCCTACGCGGTGCGCGAGGATCTGAAGACCTACAACCAGCGCCTGCTCGACTACGTGACAGCCGGCGGCAACATGATCGTGCTGTACAACACGCAGGAGCTGGTGCCGAACCGCTTCGCGCCATTTCCGGCCGACAACCCGCGCAACTCCGAAGAAGTGTCGGAGGAAGACTCGCCGGTGGAGATCCTGGCGCCGAAGCACCAGGCGTTCACCTGGCCCAACGCGATCACCGCCGCCGACTTCAACGGCTGGGTGGAACAGCGCGGCTCCAAGTTCTTCAGCACCTGGGACAAGGCCTACACGCCGATGATCGCCACCTTCGACAAGGGCCAGGCGCCCCAGCAGGGCGGCTGGCTGACGGCGACGGTGGGCAAAGGCACGTGGACCTACTTCGCCTACGCGCTGCACCGGCAACTGCCGTACGGCGTACCGGGCGCGTATCGCATCACCGCGAACCTGTTGGCGTTGGGCAAGCGCCCGCCGACGCGATGACGCCGGTCGCCCGTCTCGGCGCCGTGGTCGGCCTCACGCTGTCGCTGGCGTCGTGCCGCGGCTGCGCCGGCGAAGCTGAGCTGGCCTTCTGCGACGCCGTCGGCCGCAACGACGCGGCGGCGGCCAAGGCGATCTTCGACGCCGGCCAGATCAACATGATGGCCCGCGACGGCTCGGGCCGATGCCAGCCGGGGTTCGAGTTGCTCCAGGCGGCGAAGCCCCAGCCTCAGTTCCAAGCGTTCACCGAGATGGCGGTCGCGTTCGCCAAACGCGAAGGCGTGGCCACCGCCTCCTGGAGCGGCGGCAGCAGCAACAGCCGGCCGGGCCGGGCCTCGTCCTCGGGCGGCTCGACCTACGCCATCGAAGTGGCGGCGCAGAACGCCAACGCCGCGGTGATGCGGGCGTTGATCGACGCCGGCGCCGACACGACGGGACGGATCGCCGGCAATGCGGTGATGGGCGCGGCCAACCAAGGCTCGCTCGAGATCGTGCAGATGCTGGTGGACAAAGGCGCCGACCCCAACGCCGGCATGGCCGTCGCGGTGGCGATGCGCTACCCCCAGGTCGTCGAGTACCTCGAGAGCAAGGGCGCCCGAGAGGAAGTGCCGCCGCTGCTGATCGCCGCCCGCCGCGGCGACCTGAAGGCGCTGGAGGCGTCGATCGCCGCCCGCGTCGATTTGAACGCCGTCGACGGCGGGGGCCGCACCGCGCTCTATCGCGCCGCCCACTACGGCCAGGTCGAGGTGGTGAAGCGCCTGATCAAGGCCGGCGCCGATCGCGAGGTGATGACGCCCGACGACTTCTGGACGCCGCTGCACGTGGCCGCCAACGGGAACGACGCGGCGGTCATCCAGGCGCTGGTCGCGGGCAAGGCGAACCTCGAGGCCCGCAGGGACGCCAACTACATGACGCCGCTGATGGTGGCTCTCATGAACCAGGCCCCCGACGCGGTGAAGGCCTTGCTCGCCGCCGGTGCCGATCCGAACGTCTGGACCGACAGCGATACCACCGCGGTTCGCCGCGCCGCGCTCTACGGGCACCTGGCGATGACCGAGGCGCTGATCGCCGCCGGCGCGCGTGTGAACGAAGCCCGCGGCAGCGGTTGGGAGCCACTGCTCCACGCCGTGGTCGGTCTGTGCGGGCCGCTGCCCACGGGCGATCCCGAGAACGACTACTACCGGGTCACGGTGATGAAGGCGCTGATCGCCGCCGGCGCCGACCGCTCAGCGAAGAACGCCGCGGGCAAGACGCCGCTCGAAGTGGCGACGGCCCTGCTGGCCGGCACGCAACACGAGTTCTACGTGGCGTGTTACCAGGCGAAGATCGACGTCCTGCGCGCGCCGTGACGACGCCTGATTACCTTTGGTCGCCGCGCAGCGCGATGGCCGGATCGACGGCAACCGCACGCCGGGCCGGCACCAGCGTGGCGACCAACGCCGCGAGCGTCAACGCCGCCGCGGCAGTGGCGTAGCTGACGACATCGCCGGGCGTGACGCCGTAGAGCAGCGCGCTCAGTCCGCGGCTGAGCCCCCACGCCCCGGCCAGGCCGAGGCCGACGCCGGCGACGACCGGGCGCATGCCCTGGCCGAGCATCAGCTGCAACACGTCGCGCCGGCTCGCCCCCAGGGCGATCCGCACGCCGATCTCGGTGGTGCGCTGCTGCACCACGTAGCTCACCACGCCGTAGACACCCAGCGCCGCCAGCAGTCCCGCCAGTCCGGCGAAGAGCGCCAGCAACCCGGCGCGCAGCCGTGGCTGGGCGACGACCCGGGCGATCACCTGATCGACCGTGCGCACCTGGAAGAGCGGCACGTCGGCGTCCATCTGCGGCAGCTCGCCTCGCACCGCGGCGGCCAGGCCCGGCACGTCGGCCGCGGTGCGCACGACCAGCGTCATCGTGTGATACGACGGCTGCTGCGTGTGCGGCGTGTAGAACATCGGCACCGGCGCTTCGTCGAGGCCCAGATGACGCACGTCGCCGACGATGCCGATCACCTCGCGCGACCCCGGGCCGCCGACCTCCTGCTGCTGTTCCCGCGGGATCCCGCTGTTGAAGGTGAGGCGGCGGCCGATCGGGTCCTCGCCCGGCCAGTACCTGGGCCGCCATCGCGGCGCTGATCACGACGGCCAGCGGCCCGTCGGCGGCGTCGCGGCCGTCGAACAGGCGCCCGCGCAGCAGCGGCACAGCCATCGCCGCGAAGTACTCGGGCGTCACGGAGCGGGCCTGCGGCGACAGCGCTTGTCCTTCCGGTCGCGGGTGATCGTCGACCTGGACTCCGCGGCTGTCGTAGTTGGCACTGAGCGGCAGGATGTTCACCGCGCCGACGCGCTCGACGCCGGGCAGCGCCCGCACCCGGTCCTGCAGCCGCTGGTAGAACGGGATCTGGCTGCCTTCGGGATAGGTGGCCGTCGGCAGCGACACGTCCATCGCCGTGACCCGCGCCGGTGAGAACCCCGGCGGCACGTCCTGCAGCTTCCACAGGCTGCGCACGAGCAGCGTGGCGCCGACGAGCAGCACCACGGCCAGCGCCACCTGCGCCCCCATGAAGAGGTCGCGCACGCGCTGCGGCACCGCGGTGCCCGGGGTGCGTCCGCCGTCCTTGAGCGTGTCGTGGAGCGACGTCGCCGACAGGTGCAGCGCCGGGGCCAGACCGAAGAGCACGGCGGCGAGCACGGCGGTGACCGCGACGAAGGCGAGCACGGTGGCGTCGACGCGAATGTCGGCAGTGCGCGGGATCGCCGCCGCGGCCAGCAGCGTCGCGCCGCGGGTGCCCCAGGCGGCCAGGGCCAGGCCGGCGGCGGCGCCGAGTGCGCTCAGCAGCAGACTCTCGGCGAGCAACTGGCCGATGAGGGCCCGCCGCTCGGCGCCCAGCGCCGTGCGCACGGCGAACTCGCGGGCGCGGCCGGCGCCGGCGGCCAGCAGCAGGTTGGCAAGGTTGGCGCAGGCGATGAGCAGGACGAGGCCGACGGCGGCGGCGAGCACGACCAGGCTGCGGCGGGCGCCGGCGATCATCGACTCGTGCAGCGGCGTGACCTGCACCGACTGCTGGTAGTTGGAGGTCGGGAACTGCTGCTCGAGCCGCGCGGCGATGGCCACGAGGTCGGCGCGCGCCTGCGCGATGGTGGCGGTGGGGCCGAGCCGGCCGACGGCGCGGATGAAGTGTCCGCCGCGGTTGGCGTTGGCTGGATTGAATGCGAACGGGACGAAGACGTCGGCGGTCCGGTCGGGATCCTCTTCGAGGTGCCGGTAGCCGGGCGGCAGCACGCCGACCACGGCAAAGGGCTCGGCGTTGACGCGGATCTCGCGGCCGATCACCGTGGCGGCGCGGGCGAAACGTCGATCCCAGTAGCCGTCGCTGATGAGCGCCACCTTCGCGGCGCCGGGCCGGTCCTCGTCGTGACTGAAGAGCCGCCCCAGCTGCGGCTGCAGGCCGAGCGTCGGGAAGAAGCCCTGCGTCACCCGCACCATGCCGACCCGCTCGGCGTCGCCCTCGGGCCCGCTGACCGTGGCCGAGCCGACGAACCCGTGGGCGCCCATCTGACTCAACGTGCGGGTGTCGCGGGCGAAGTCGAGAAAGTCGGCCGGGGAGAGATTGTCGACCTCGTTCAGGTCGGTCTCGAAGCCGACCACGCGGACCAGCTGGTCGGGCGCCGCGTAGGGCAGCGGCGCCAGCAGCACCGCACGCACCACGCTGAACATCGCGGCGTTGGCGCCGATGCCCAGGGCCAGCGTGCCGATGGCGACCAGCGCGAAGCCGGGGCTGGCGAGCAGACGGCGGACGGCGAGGCGGAGATTCTGCGCCACGCGGCCATAGACGGGCCAGCGTCAACCAGGGTTGTCGTGTCGTGCCGGGTCCACGACCGGTTGAGGGTGGCGCCGCTCGAGGGGCCGCTGTCACGAGCCGAGTCGCTGGTCGAGCTGACCTTCGCCGCCAGCGACAGCGGCTGCCTGGTCACCGTCTGCCATTCGCGGTTCGCCCGCGACGACGAGCGTGGCGCGCACGCCGTCGGCTGGGCCGACACCTTCGATCGCCTGGGTGCCAGGCTGAGCCCCTGACCGCCTAACGGCCCAGATCGGGCACCGGCCCTGGCCCGGGTTTGGCCGCCGCCGGCGCGTGCACCGGCTGACGCTCTCCGCGGTGGCAGGTGTAGCACGTCACGGCGGGCGCCGCTGGCAGCGCCGTCTTCAACTGGGTGTTGAGGTCGCGGGTGAGCCGCAGCATCGCCCGCGCCACCGTCTTCGCGGCGACGTCGTCGGCGCCGAAGTCGAACTGGTCCAGCGGCTGCCCCTCCTTGCCGACGTGGCAGAACGGGCAGCGCACGCCAAGCGCCAGCGTCATGTCGCGCATGGCCGCGATCACCGCGCGCGGCGGCGTGTCGGCGGGGAGCACCTGGAGGTTGCCGACGGTCGGCGGCGGAAACGTGGTCTGTGGCACGGCGACGCGCGGGACGAGCACCGCGGCACACACGGCGGACAATACGACGCGACGGAACGGGCGGTGCATCATCGAGGTCCTCGGCGTGGCGCTGAGGGAGCATAGCCGTCCGGCGCCGATCGCGCGCGTGGTGGTGACGAACGGTGGGACGGACCGCGCCGGCCGCGGCCGGCGTCGCGAGTCGTCCCCATTACGACCGGCGACACCGCGCGCCTACGGCAGCTGCCAGATCTCGACGACGTTCGGGTCGAGGCGCGGGATAGCGACGCGGCGGCGCTCGGTGTCCACGCCGATGTCGGCGACGTCCGAGACGTCCGGGATGAGCGGCGACAAGCCCGACGCGGTCAGCGTCATCAGCCCTGGCAGATCCTGGCTCGAGACGAGAATCGTCGAGTCGTCCAGCCGTTCCACCCCGTCGTAGCCACCCGGACCGGCCGCCTGCAGCTGCAGGCCGCCGCCGTCGCTCCAGCGGTAGATGTTCTTGCCCATGATCGAGGCGATCAGCAGGTGGCTGGCGCGGGCGTCCCAGAAGACCCCATTGGGACCTTCGAGCCGCGGGTCGGCGATGGCAATCGACACCGCGCCGGCCGGCGTCACCCGGTAGACGCGGTCGGTGTTGCCGCGCGTCGGGTTGCCGGTGGGCGGGAAGACGAGGCTCGTGTCCGACACGTAGAGCGTGCCGTCGGGCGCGGCGGTGACGTCGTTGAGGAACAGCGCGCCGTGCGCGGCCAGGTCGACCGCGGCCCCGGGCTGCCCGGTGCGGCGATTGAAGCGCCGCAGTGTCGTGACGTCGGTCACCCACAGGTCGTCACCGACCAGCGCCATGCCCTTGGGGCCGTGCAGCGTGACGCCCTTCTGGCCGCCGGCGATGAAGCGGCGATCGACCACTTGGCCGTCGGGACCGATGAGCGCGATGAAGCCGTTGTTGTCGGCGGCGGTGGCGTGCGCGTTGACGTTGCTGACGAAGTACTGGTCGCGCGCCGGGTCGTAGCGGGCCGACTCGGGGATCTGGAAGCCTTCGACGGTGGCCACGCGCGCCGGCGCTGCCGGTTGGGCGAATGGCTGCAGTGTCAGGGCGGTGACGGCGGCGAACGCCAGCAGGACGATGCGCATGCGTCAGCGTAGTCGCTCCCGCACGCCGCTGCCCTGATCCTGTGACCAACCGCGGCAACCGGCGGTGAGTGGACGTGTCGCGGGGACCAGCCGGCCGAGTGGGTTGCGGTTCGATGTAGGGCAAGCGCAGATGTAGCAGAGCTTCCGCCTTCGCCACTGTCGCGTCGCCATGCGACGCGACAAAGCAGTGCTGTTTTGTGCGGCCCGCCAGCGGGCCGCACCGGGCGGACCGCCGTAGCTCGAAGAGCGGAGGCTGGTTAGCTCTGCCCGAGCAGCTCTGCCCAGGGCGGCTCCAAAGAGCGCCCTACAGAGGAAGCAGGAAGTTCGGCGTTGTGAGCCGGCCGCGGTGCCGGATCAGCAGCCCGTAGATGGCGGCGTACAACCCGATCACCACCAGGCCGATCCACTCGATGCGCAGCGGCGTGAGCTGGAACGCCAGCACCAGGCCACACATCAGCAGCCAGTGACCGGCCACATAGGCCGGCGTGCCCAGACGCCGTGTCGTCAGGTTCAAATTGTCGGAGTAGAGACGAATCAGCGAATCGAGCGAGTTGACGACGAACAGCACGCCGACCGCGACCATCGCCATCGTGAGCGCCGGCGGCACCGTCAGCTGCTGACGGAAGTAGAAGTACAGCACCGAGAACCAGGCGGCGATCGGAATCGACGGAATGACGAGCAGCGCCGCCGCCAGGTGCCACGTCCGCATCGGGCCGACGAACCGAGCCACGAACTGGCCGATCATGATGCTCCACGAGAACCACCAGAACAGGTAGAAGGCGTGGTAGTCCGACATCGGCAGGACGAAGCGCGGCAGCGCAGCGAAGTAGGCGCCGATGTCCAGCGCGGTGGCGGCCAGCCCGGACACGCCCATGCCGGAGTGCAGCCACATCGCCGCGACCAGCGCGCCGAACAGCCACATCGACCCGACGCTCAGGATCCGGATATAGCGGATGTGCGTGCTCGACAGCACCGCCAGCAGCACCGTCACCGCGACGACGCCATAGCGGGCGGCGTCGCCGATCGCCGGGGCGTAGAACGGGAGATTGCGCAGCAGCAGGTGCGCGGTGAACGCGCAGGTGCCGACGATCACGACGCTGTTGACGGCCTTCACCGCCGGGATCTCGAACAGCCGCAGCCGCGGCTCGACGACCAGGAAGTAGAACGTCGTCAGGAAGTAGAACCCCCACACCAGGAAGCCCCACGACCCGAAGGCGATGGCCAGCGGGTTGGCGAACGCGTACTCCGGCTCGCCGGCGTAGAGCGGGAACTCGGTGAGCGGCAGCATGACCAGGCCGACGTCGAGTCCCGAGGTGAAGAGCAGGGCCATGAAGCCGAGCAGCGACAGCGGCCGCGGCCCGGCGACGCGCTGTCCGCCCCAGCCGGCGACGATCGCCGCCGAGGTGAGCAGCGTGACGACGATGGCGGCCGACAGGACGGTCTGCACCGCCGGCATGGTACGCCACCGTCAGATGTCAGGTGTGGGGCAGAGCTTCCCTGGCCTGAGCGAGGTCGAAGGCAGCTCTGCCCCGGACGAGCGAAGCAGCGGGCGCCGATCAGTCGAGGCGCAGGGCGTCGACCGGTGTGATGCGCGTGGCCCGCTGTGCCGGGATGAACGACGCCAGCGTCCCGGCCGCCGCCAGGGCCACGACCACGACGGCGAAGACCGCCGGGTCCCATGGCCGCACGCCGAAGAGCAGCAGGCCGAGGCCGCGCGACAGCAGCGCCGCCAGGACCAGGCCGATGGCCAATCCCGCGGCGATCTGCCACACGCCCTGGCCGAGGATCATCATCAGCACCGTCTTGCGTTCGGCGCCGAGCGCCATGCGCACGCCGATCTCGCGGGTGCGGTTGCCGGCCGAGAACGACATCACGCCGTACAGCCCGATCGTCGCCATGGCCAGAGCGGCGAGGCCGAAGGCCACGAACAACGTGCCGAACAGACGATAGAACGACGTGTCGATGGCGTACTGGTCGGCGAGCGAGCGCACCCAGTAGAGCGGCAGCGCCCGGTCGAGGCGATGGACCTCGTCCTGAATCGTCGCCGTGTAGCTCATCGCCTCCTGCTCGGTTCTGACCACCAGGCTCATGAAGTTGATGACGTTCTGGGTCAGCGGGATGTAGACGCCTTCGTGCCGCGCGTCGAAAGCGCCGATGGCGCCGCCGAGGTACAGATTGGGCACGACGCCGACGATCGTCCGCCACGGCACGTTGCCGGGGCCGAGCTTGATCCGCGCGCCGAGCGGCTCGCGGTCCTTGAAGTGCAGCTCGACGAAGCGCTCGTTCACGATCGCCACCGGCTGCGCGTCCGCGCTGTCGGTGCGTTCGAAGGTTCGGCCGCGGACCGGCGTCACGTCGACGATGTCGAAGTAGCGCGGCGTGATCACGATGCGGCGGGCCAGCGGGTGATCCTGCTCGGTCGGGTAGGCGACGCCGTCTAGCGTGACCGGCTGCATCTGGCCACCGCGGGCCGGCAGGTCCGAGACGAACGCCGCCGCTCGGATTCCCGGCCGCCCTTCCAGTCCGCGCAGCAGCCCGTCGTAGAACTGCCACTGGGCCTCGGGAGTGGGGTAGTCCTTCTCGAACAGGCCGAGCCGCGCCGTGAAGATGTCGTCGGTGGCGAAGCCGTAGTCGAAGCGCGCGACGTTGATCACCGTGCGGATCATCAGCCCGGCGGCCACCAGCAGGCCGCACGACACGGCGAGCTGCGCGATCACCAGGCCCTTGGTGATCCGGCCCATGCGTCCGCTCGACGAGCCGCGCGCCTCGTCGTTCATCACCGCGGCGACATCGGCCTTAGTGGCGCGCAGGGCTGGAATGGTGCCGGCCATCAGCGTGGCCAGGCCGGTGATGCCGACGACGAAGGCGAGCACCGCCGGGTCGAGCGAGGCTTCCAGCCACAGCGGCGTGTCCTGCAGGGCCAACCCGTCGTTGAAGAAGTCGATGCCGACCTTGGCGATCAGCAGGCCCGTGGCGGCCGCCGGCGGCCGCGAGGACGAGCGTCTCGGCGAGCAGCTGCCCGATGGTGCGGGTCCGGCTGGCGCCAAGCGCCGTCCGAATGGCGACTTCCTTGCTCCGCGCCGCGGTGCGTGCCAGCAGCAGGTTGGCGACGTTGGCGCAGGCGATCAGCAGGACGCCGAACACCGCGCCGAGCATCGTGAACAGCATCGCCCGGGCCTCGGGCCCGATGAAGGTGTCCATCAGCGGCAGCACGGTGACGCCGATCCCCTGGTTCGACTCGGGATACGTCGTCGCCAGCCCGGTGGCGATCGTCGCCATCTGAGCCTGCGCGGCTTCCACCGAGACGCCCGGCTTGAGCCGGGCCACGGCCTGGAGCTGCGTGCCCTCGACCGCCGGCCCGCCGCCCCGCGTGAACGCCAGCCGGTCGATGCGCAGCGGCAGCCAGGCGTCCATCTGCTGCGGGAACCCGAACCGTTCTGGCATCACGCCGACGATGGTCGTCATCTCGGCGTTGGCGCGCACGGTGCGGCCGACGATCGCCGGATCGCCCTGGAAGCGGTCCTGCCAAGCGCGATAGCTCAGCAGCATGACCGGCGGCGTCGATGGATGGTCCTCCTCGGGCCGGAACACCCGGCCGAGCACCGGCTGCACGCGCAGGATCTCGAACATGCGGGCGCTGGCGTAGGCGCCCAGGTAGCGAATCGGCTCGCCCTCGGTGCCGCCGACGTTCACGGTCTCGGCGTAGTAGGCGGCGATGTCCTCGAAGCTGGTCTGCTGGCTGCGCCAGTCCTCGAAGTCGTGGATGCTGACGCCCATGAACTGGACGCCTTGGGCCGGCCGGTTGCGAAACAGCGCCACCAGCCGGTCCGAATCGTCGTACGGCAGGCCGCGGATCACCACGCCGTAGACGATGCTGAACATCGTCGTGGTCAGGCCGATGCCGAGGGCGAGGGCGACGACCGCCGTGACGCTGAGACTGGGCTTCCGGACGAGCATCCGGAGCCCGTAGCGGACGTGGCCGAGGAGTGTGCTCATGACGGCTGACCTTACGTCTCTTACGGACCGGGGCCAAGGAAGTTCACGGCCCGGTGGCGCAAGCCGTGTGCCACGAGTGCCAGACCCCTCCACCAGCTACGGGGGGCGCGGCGCCGCGGGACCCTACGGGTTGTTCAGGCGGCTTCGCGGGCCCTGGCGAAAACTGCGTACGCGGCGATGCCGGCCAGCAGGAACGCCACCGAGAAGGCGATGCCCTCCCACGGGCCGGTGAAGAAGATGAACAGCCACAGCGCGCCGGACAGAATCGCCGGCCACGGGTAGAGCCACATGGTGAACGGCTGCGGGATATCGGGGCGGTAGCGGCGCAGCAGCACCACGGCCGCGCACTGCCAGATGAAGCGCAGCAGCACCTGCACCTGGATCAGCCAGCTCACCAGCTGCCCCAGCGTGAAGAAGCAGAACGGAATCGACACCAGCGCGATCGTCACCAGCGACACGTCGGGGAAGTGCTTGGTCGGGTGGACGCGGGCGAAGATGCGGAAGAAGTCGCCGTCACGGGCCGCCGCGTAGGGAATGCGCGAGTAGCCCAGGATGGTGGCGTAGAGCGACGACGCGGCGACGAACAGGATCAGCCCGGTCATCGCGGTGCCGGCCAGACGTCCGCTGGCCGGGTCGGCGAACGTCCGCTCGATGAAGATCGACGCCACGGTGCGCGAGTCGCGCACCTGTTCCCACGGAATCATCCCCAGGATGACGATGGTCATCAGCATGTAGAGCACGGCGACGATCGCGATCGACAGGAAGATCGAGCGCGGCACGGTGCGGGCCGGGTCCTTGATCTCGTCGCCGATGTTGCACACCTGGTTGTAGCCGCCGTAGCTGTACATCGCCAGCACGGAGGCCGCGCCGAGGCTCGAGATGAGCGCGCCGTCGAAGACGAACGCCTTGGCCGGGTAGTCGAAGGCCTGCGCCAGCGAGAAGTTGAACAGCCCGGCGACGATCACCCAGCCCACAGTGAGGAACACGCCAGCGAGCATCACCACGCTGAGCCGGCCGATGTCCTCGATCTTTCGCCACAACAGCGCCGTGGACGCCACGCACACCGCCGCGGCGATCAGGTGATGGGCCAGCGGCGGCAGGTCGGTCCACACGAACTGCAGGTAGTCGGCGAAGCCGACCGCGCCACCGGCCACCGAGAGCGGCGCCACCAGCACCGTCTGGAAGATGAACAGGAACGCCATCATCCGGCCGAGGCCGAACGGCTGGAACGCCTCACGCAGATACAGATAGCCGCCGCCGCTCCCCGGCAGCGCCGCGCCGAGCTGCGCGTAGACCAGGCCATCGGCCACGGCCAGAATCGCGCCGGCGATCCACGCGTACATCACGTGTGGCCCGTCCAGCGCCGCCACCATGAACGGGATGGTGAGGAACGGCCCGACGCCGACCATGCTGATGACGTTGGTGGCGGTGGCCTGCAGCAGACCCATGGCGCGATCGAGCGCCGGGGCGCCGGTCGTGGCGACTGGCGACGCGGGCGGCGTCGCGCTCATGACGGCAGCAACGCGTCCACCAGGGATTCGGCCAGCGGCCGGGAATGCACCAGCGGGTTCAGCGCCAGCGCGTCGATGCGGTCGTCGCGCGATCCGCTCATCGCCGCCTTCACCGTCGCCCGCTCGTATTCTTTCACGCAGGTGATAAGCGCGCGGGCATGGGCCGGTATCTTGGCCACCGGCCGCGCATGCGGCCCGGCAGCGTCCACCGCGCACGGCACTTCGATGATGTCGTCGTCGGCCAGGAACGGCAGCGTCCCCTGGTTGGGCAGGTCGAGCGGGATCACCGCGCCGGTGTTGCCGGCGATCGCCGAGATGGTCATGAGGGCGATCCGGTCGTAGCCCGACAGCTCGGCCCAGTCGGGCTTCACGCGCGGCGTCGTCGTCCCGGTTTCGAGCTGCATGTAGCTGCCGTCGCGCGCGGCCAGGTACTGCTGGTAGCGGGTCACCGGATCGACGCCGCCCCTGGCGAGGTCCGCGAAGAACTCCACGGTGAGCGTCGCCACCGCCTGCCCGCGGCTGGTGCCGGCGCGCTGCAGGTGGGCCAGCGCCACCTCGGGCCGGTAGTAGTAGTAGAGATACTCGGTGGGCAGCAGCCGCATCTCGCGCAGCCGCTCGGGTTCGAACAGCGGCGAGCGATACGCAGCGGCGAGCCGGGCGTCGTCGTCCCACAACCGCGCGATTTGCGGTTCGCCCTGGAAGGTCACCTCGCGCAGCCAGCCGAGGTGGTTCAAGCCGAAGTAGTCGTACTCGCACGCGGCCGGCGGCAGGCCGAGCGCGTGCGCGGCGTCCTCGAACGTCTCGGTCGGGGTGTCGCAGATGCCGATGATGCGCGCGTCGCTGTGCTGGTGCACCGCCTGCGAGACCACGCTCACCGGGTTGCTGAAGTTCACGAACCACGCCTTCGGGGCGAGGCGGGCCGCGAGCCGTCCGTACTCGACCATCGGCGGAATCGTCCGCACCGCCATCGCGAAGCCGGCCGGGCCGACCGTCTCCTGACCGACGACGCCCTGGGCGATGGTCGCCGCTTCGTCCCTCGCCCGCTGCGCGATGCCACCGGCGCGGATGCTGGTGATCACGAAGTCGGCGCCGTCGATGCACGGCTCGGGCGTGGCGTGCGCCTGGACGATCACGCCCGGCGCCATGCGGCTCGCCAGGTCGGCGATCACGGCGAGCCGTGGCCGATCGATGTCGAAGAGGTCGATGCGATCGACGTGGAGGGTGGAGCGGGCGAAGCCGCCCACGAGCAGCGGCACGCGCACACCGGCGCCGCCGATGATGGCCAGCTTCACGAGGTCCTCCTGGGGACGCGGGTCTTGGAGCGGGAACGGCGGCGGGCCGTGGCGGTGGCCGCGGGCTTCTTCGGCGCGCGTCTCTTCGTCGCGGATTTCAGCGCGCGCGGCAGTCCCGGACGTCGCGTGCGGGTCGTCGTCTGCGGCCGGAGGATCGCCGGCAGCGAGCGGGCATGCGGCAGCGCGTCGAGTCCGCCGGCGGCGCGCGTCGACGCGGCGCCGACGGTGTTGCCGGTGGCGAGACAAGTGGCCGGCGCGGCACCGCGCAACCAGGCGGCGAGGAAGCCGGCGCTGAACGCGTCGCCGGCGCCGGTCGTGTCCACCGGCGTGACGCGCGGCGCGGGCATCACGACATCGCCCTCCGCCCCGGCGCGCAGCCAGCGGCTGCCGAGCGAGCCGAGCTTCACGATCACGGTGCAGGCGCGGGCGCGCAGCGGCGGATAGGCGTCGTCGAGGGCGTTGACCTGCGCGTAGAGCGGCGCCTCGAGTTCGTTGACGAAGACGAGATCGAGCGCGTCCATCAGCGCCGGCAGCTCTGGACGCAGCGCCAACGTCTCGCTCCAGCCGAAGTCCCACGACACGGTGTGGCCGGCCTTGCGCAGCCGCTTGATGCGACGGATCCACGCGTCGAGGTCCGACGGCGTGAGGGCGAGGTGCACGTGTCCGGCGGCGGTCGTGGCCAGGGCGTCGAGCAGGCGTGGTTCGAGCACCGCGTTGACGCCGTTGAAGGTGACGAAGGCGCGGTCGGTGGTCGTCGACAGCGCTGCCGAGATGGCGTGCGGCTCGCGCGGCTGCCGCAGGTTGTGCACGCGGACGTGTTCGCGGTGGAGCCGGGCCACAGCCGGCGCGGAGAGCGCGCTCAGGATGGCGGTGGAGACGCCGAGGCGGGCCGCCGCTACCGCGGTGATCACCGCGCCGCCGCCGATGGTGGCGTGGAAGGTGTCGGTCTTGACCTCCTCGCCGGGCGCCGGCAGGCGTTCGAGGCCGACGAAGACGAGATCTTCGAAGGCTTCGCCAGCGGTGAGCAGTCGCGGAGCGGCCACGCCGGATTGTAGCCCGATCACTCAAGTCGCAAAGCGCATGCCATCGGTGCCAGACCCCTCCACTACCGGCGGTGGAGGTCGGCCAGCCGCTACAGTAAGAGCGACTGCAAGGATTGCCAAGGTGGAGGAATCGATGACGCTGGCCGAGGTGATGCGCGCGATCGAGGCGAAGGGCAAGGCCGCGACGGCCGCGATTTATCGCCGCCACGGCGTCGCCGAGCCCACCGTCGGTCTGAGCTATGCCGAGCTCGGCATGCTGGTGAAGCGCATCGGCGTCGATCATCCGCTGGCGCTCGAGCTGTGGAACACCGGCATGCACGACGCCCGCATCGTCGCCACCAGGATCGCCGACCCGGCGCAGCTCACCAGCGCGACGCTCACCGCCTGGCTCGAGGCGTGCGCCAACTACATCGTCACCGACGCGGTCTCCGGCATTGCCGCGCACACTCCCGGCGCGCTCGACCTGGCCCGCACCTGGATCACGAGCCGCGAGCAGTGGCCGTCGGCGGCGGGCTGGACCAGCCTGGCGATCCTGGCGATGGAGGACGGCATCGACGAGGCGCTGGCCGGCGAACTCATCGCGCTGGTCGAAGCCGGCATCCACGACGCGCCCAACCGCACGCGCCACGCCATGAACAGCGCGCTCATCGCGATCGGCGGCGCGATGCCCGGCGTGCGCGCCCGCGCGCTGAAGGCGGCCGCGACCATCGGCCGGGTGACGGTGGACCACGGCGCCACGGGGTGCAAAACGCCCGATGCGGCGGCGGTGATCGACAAGATGGCCGACCACCGCGCCGGGCGCCGCGCCGGTGGCACCGCCGCGCGCACGCGAGCACGAGCCACCACGACGCGGTCGGCCGGGGCCCGGCCGGTGCGGCTCGGGCCGCGGGCCAGCGTCCGCGAGGCGTCGGCGCGCCAGGCGGCGGCGCGGCGAACCGCGGCCCGCAAGGCCACGCCGCGGACCAGCAGCGCGCGCAAGACCGCCACGCACCGGGCCACGACCCGCACCACGCGCAAGCCGCGGGGGCGCTGACGACGGCGATGGAGGTCGTCGAGATCGCCCCGGCCGTGGTGCCCGGCCCGGCGCCGCCGCACGACGCGCTGGCGTCGCGTCCGCTCACTGCCGCGATGGTCGCGCTGCATGCCCCTGACACGCACCTCGTCGCGGTGCGCGACGGCACCGCCGTGGCTCGCGGCTCGCTGTGGTGGAGCGATCTGCCCGTCCATCCCGATGGCCCGCTCGGCTACGTCGGCCACTACGCCGCCGCCGACGCCACGGCCGGCGCGGCCCTGCTCGGCCACGCCGCGCAGCTCCTGGCCCGCCGCGGCTGCGCCCTCGCGGTCGGACCGATTGACGGCACCACCTGGCGCAGTTATCGGCTGGTCACCGAGCCGGGCACCCGGCCGCCGTTCTTCTTCGAGCCGCAGAATCCGCCCGACTGGCCCGATCACTTTCGCGCCGCCGGCTTCACCGAACTGACGCACTACACCTCCGCGCTGGTCGAGGTCATCGCCCCGGAGTCACCGAAGGTCGCCGCCGCGTCGGCACGGCTCGAAGCCGCTGGCTATCGCTTCCGGCCGTTCGACGTCGCCAACGTCGATCGCGAGCTGCACGGGCTGTTCGCGGTGTCGTTGGCGGCGTTCGCCGAGAACTTCCTCTACTCGCCGATCAGCGAGGCCGAGTTCCGCGCGCAGTACGCCCAGATCCTGCCCAAGGTCGATCCGCGGCTGGTGCTGCTCGCCGAGCGCGATGGACAGATCGCCGGCTACGTGTTCGCGCTGCCCGACCTGCTCGAAGCGGCCCGCACCGGACGCGCCGACACCCTCATCCTGAAGACGCTGGCCGTGCATCCAGACCACGCCGGCGCCGGCCTCGGCGGGGTGCTCACCGATCGCGTGCAGCAGGCCGCCAAGGCGCAGGGCATGACGCAGGTCATCCACGCGCTGATGCACGAGAGCAACGTATCGCAGCGCATCAGCCATCGCTACGGCCAGTCGTTCCGCCGCTACGCGCTGTTCTCGCGCCGGCTGCCGTGAACATCGTCACGCGGCTGGTCGAGCGGGCCGCCCGGCAGCCCGAATCCGCGGCGCTCATCGACGTCGTCGACGGCGCGCCACGCGTGACCTCGTTCGCGGCGCTCGACGAGGCGTCCGCTCGCGGCGCGGCGCTGCTGAGCGAGCTGGGCTGCCAGCCCGGCGACGCGGTCGTGCTGCTGCACCGGATGTCGCTCGAGCTCTACGCCGCGCTCATCGCCGTGTTCCGGCTCGGCCTGGTCGCGGTGGTGCCCGATCCGTCGGCCAGCCGTGCGCATGTCGCCGCGGCGCTGAGCGATCTGCCGCTCACCGGGTTCATCGGCGGCCGCAAGGCGCACCTGCTGCGCCTGCTGCACGCGCCGCTGCGCGCGACGCGCTGGGCGGTGAGTCTCGACGGCTGGCTGCCGACCGCGCGGTCGTGGTCGGCGTCGCACCGGCTGGACCCCGATCGCCGCATCGCCGCGGTGGCGCCAGACGCACCCGCGCTCGTCACCTTCACCAGCGGCAGTACCAGCGTGCCCAAGGTGGCGGTGCGGTCGCATGCGTTCCTGCTCGCGCAGCACGACGTGCTGGCCCGCACCCTGGCGCTGCAGCCCGGCGACGTCGACTTGTCCACGCTGCCGGTGTTCGTGCTCGCCAACCTCGCCTCGGGCGTGACCAGCGTGATTCCCGACGCCGACCTGCGGATGCCGGGCCAGATCGACGCCGCGCCGGTTCTCGCGCAGATGGCGCGCCACCACGTGCGCCGCACCGCGGCGTCGCCCGGGCTCGTCGGCCGTCTGGTGGAGGAGAGCGCGCGCACGCAGACACCGCTGCCGCTCCTCACCGTGCATGTCGGCGGCGCGCCGGTGTTCCCGCGCCTGCTCGACGCCGTGGCCATGACGTCGCCGGCGGCCCGCGTCGTCTCGGTCTACGGATCGACCGAGGCCGAGCCGATTGCCGAGATCGCCCGCGACGACATCAGCGCCGGCGACCGGCTTCGGATGCGTCAGGGCGCGGGGCTGGTGACCGGCCATCCCGTGTCGGAGATCGCGCTGCGCATCCTGGCCGAGCCGTGGCGTCCGGACCCGATCGGCGCGCTCACGGGCGCCGAGTTCGCCGCTCGCGCCGCGCCTGGGGGAGCACCTGGCGAGATTGTCGTCAGCGGCGCGCACGTCCTGCGCGGCTACTACCAGGGCCGCGGCGACGAGGAAACGAAGTTCCGCGTCGATGACGCGGTCTGGCATCGCACCGGCGATGCCGGGTATCTCGCGTCTGACGGGCGGCTGTGGCTGCTGGGACGGTGCCAGGGACGCGTCGACGACGCGCTGGGCGTCCTCTACCCGTTCTCGGTGGAATGCGGCGCCACGCACTGCGACGGGGTGTTCCGCGCCGCCTTCGCCGAACATCGCGGCGCCCGCGTGCTGTGCGTCCAGGCCGTCGCCGGACAGTCGCCGGATCTGTCCCAGGTCGCGTCCGAACTCGCCTGGGCGCATCTGGGCGAGATTCGCGACTACCCGGCCATCCCGGTCGATCGCCGCCACAACGCCAAGATCGACTACCCGGCGCTGCGCCGGCTGCTGGAGACCGCGCCCACCCGCCGCCTCGTCTTGTAACGGAGCCTGTCCCCGTTACATCTGATCGCGACGGCAGAAGCTGCGTACCCGGCACAACCTGCGATCGGAATCTGTCTCGAGCTAGAACAGGGGTCTGGCACCGATGGCACGGATCTCGTGCCAACGCGCCTGCTACGATCACCGCCGTGGCGTATGACCTCGGTCGCTCTCTCCACCTGCTCAAGTCGCTGCTCGGACGTCACACCGTCGACGAACTGAAGGCGCGGCTCGCGCCCAAGCCCGGTGGCGCGGTGCGGCACGTGCCGGGCCGGTCGGAGCTCAGCGACGAGGCGGTCGACGGCCGTTGGGCGCTGTTTCCCGGCGACGCCGCCGTGGCCGCTCGGGCCCGGGCCACGCTGCTCGACAGCGGCCCGCCCGAAGCCCGCGACGTGTTTGCCCGCAACATCGAGCACTTCATCGGCACGGTGAAGGTGCCGGTCGGCCTGGCCGGCCCGCTCCGCGTCAACGGCGTCCACGCCCAGGGCGACTACTACGTGCCGCTCGCGACGACCGAAGCCGCCCTGGTCGCGTCGTACAGCCGCGGCGCCCTCACCCTCACCGAAGCCGGCGGCTGCGCCGCCGCGGTGCTGAACGAAGGCGTGTCGCGCGCCCCCGGCTTCGCCTTCGACACGCTGGCCGACGCCGGCCACTTCGTCGGCTGGTGCGTCACCAACGTCGACGCGCTGCGCACGGCGGCCGAGGCGACGACGCGCTTCGGCAAGCTGAGCGACCTGCAGTGCACGATCGAAGGCAGCAACGTCTACATGGCGTGCGAGTTCACGACCGGCGACGCGTCGGGCCAGAACATGGTGACCATCGCCACCGACGCGATCTGCCGCTACGTGATGGCGCACGCGCCGGTGACGCCGCGTTACTACTTCCTGGAAGCCAACATGTCGGGCGACAAGAAGGCCAGCCATCAGTCGTTCCTCAACGTCCGCGGCCGCAAGGTGACGGCCGAGGTGATCCTGCCCAAGGCGCTGGTCGAGGATCGTCTGCACGCCACGCCGCAGCAGTTCGCCGACTACTGGCGCATGGGCGCGATGGGCGGGGTGCTGTCGGGCACCATCGGCGTCCAGGGCCATTTCGCCAACGGGCTGGCGGCGCTCTACATCGCCTGCGGCCAGGACGCGGCGTGCGTCGCCGAGTCGGCGGTCGGCACGACCCGCTTCGAGCTGCGCGGCGAGGATCTCTACGCCAACGTGACGTTGCCCAACGTGATGGTCGGCACCGTCGGCGGCGGCACCAGGCTGCCGAGCCAACACGCCTGCCTCGAGTGGCTCGACCTGACCGGCGCGTCGCCGGCCAACGCCCTGGCCGAAGTGGTCGCGGGGCTGGCGCTGGCCGGCGAGTTGTCGATCACCGGCGCGCTCATCGCCGGGCACTTCGCCCGCGCCCACGCCACGCTGGCCCGCGGCAGCGCCTCGACTCCCACCGTCGCCAGCGCCTCATGACGTCCCGCTGGTGGATCTACCAGCGCGAACGGTTCCCCGTGGTCGCCCACGGCGCCCTGATCCTGGCCTTCAGCGGCTCGGCGGTGGCGCTGTCCGCGTTGCTGCGCGGCGGTTGGCCCACCGCGCGCGGCTTCGCCGTGGCCTGTGCCAGCGCGTTTCTGTTCTTCTTCCAGCTGCGCGTCGCCGACGAGTTCAAGGACGCCGACGACGATCGCCGTCATCGTCCGTATCGACCCGTGCCGCGCGGTCTCGTGACGCTGCCCGAGCTGGCCCGCCTCGGGTGGATCGCGGCGGCCGTCCAGTTGCTGCTGGCGCTGTGGCTCGACCCTCGCCTGGTCGCGGTGCTGCTGCTGGTCTGGACCTACATGGCGCTGATGACGCGCGAGTTCTTCGCCGCGGACTGGCTCAAGGCGCGGCCGTTCACGTATCTCTGGTCGCACATGCTGGTCGTTCCGCTCATCGACCTCTACGCCACGGCGTGCGACTGGCTGCCGGCGGGCGTGGCGCCACCGGCTGGCCTCGGCTGGTTCCTGCTGGCCAGCTTCTTCAACGGCATCGTCGTCGAGATCGGCCGCAAGCTCAGGGCTCCGGCCGACGAGGAGCCGGGCGTCGAGACCTACAGCGCGGTGTGGGGCCGGCCGAGAGCGCTGGCGTCGATGGCCGCGGCGCTGGTGCTCGCCGCCGTGGCGGCGGTCCTTGCCGGGCGGGCCATGGGCGTGCAGGGTCCCGTGGCCGTGGCTGGAGCGCTGGCCGTGGCCGCGCTGCTGGCGCTGTCGCCGTCCTATCTCCATCGGCCCGCACCGGGCGCCGGCAAACGCTTCGAGACGTTGTCGGGCGTGTGGACGCTGGCGATGTATCTGTCGGTGGGCGTCCTGCCGCTGGCCTTGCGTTGGTGGGACGCGCGATGAGCGTGATCCGCTGGCCCGACGACGACGCGCCGGTCGCGGCGATCGGCGGCAAGGCGTTCGCGCTGGCGGCGCTCGGCCGCGGCGGATTCGACGTGCCGCCGTGGTTCGCCGTCACCGCTGATGCGGCGACCGCCGGCCTGCCGGCCATTGCCGACGACGTGGCGGCGGCGGTGTCGCGGCTGGTGCCCGACGGCGGACTCGTGGCGGTGCGCTCGTCGGCGATCGACGAAGACGGCGCCGGCCATTCCTTCGCCGGCCAGTTCGAGAGCTACCTGAACGTGCCGCCGTCCGAAGTGCTGGCGCGCGTGCGCGAGGTGTGGCAATCGGCCGACGCCGACCGCGTGCTGACCTATCGGCGCGAACGCGGGCTCGAGGGTCCGCCGGTGGCGCCGGCGGTGATCGTGCAGCGAATGGCGGTGCCGCAGGCCGCGGGCGTGGCGTTCTCGGCCGATCCCGTCAGCGGCCGCCGGTCGCTGGTTGTCGTCGCGGCGGTGCCGGGTCTGGGCGACGCGCTGGTCTCGGGTGATGCGGACGCCGATGCCTACGAGGTGACGCCGGCCGGCGTGGTGACGCTGCGATCGCGCCGCGAGGGCGCGGCGACGCCCGTGCTCACCGACGCACAGGCCGCCGCGGTGGCCGCGTTGGCCCGCAAGTGCGAGCAGCACTTCGGGCGGCCGCAAGACATCGAGTGGGCGCTCGAGCTCGAGCGCGTGCTGCTGCTGCAGTCGCGGCCGATCACCACGCTGGCGGCGTTGGCCGATCCCGACGGCACGCGGCGCATCTGGGACAACAGCAACATCGCCGAAAGCTACGGCGGCATCACCACGCCGCTCACGTTCTCGTTCGCGCGCACTGTCTACGCCGAGGTCTATCGCCAGTTCTGCGTGATCCTGGCCGTGCCGCGGACCCGCGTCGAGGACCATCACGTCACCTTCGAGACGATGCTCGGCTCGATCCGCGGCCGCGTCTACTACAACCTGGTGAGCTGGTATCGCGTGCTGGCGCTGCTGCCCGGCTTCGCGGTGAACCGCCGGTTCATGGAGCAGATGATGGGCGTCCGCGAGCCGATGCCCGACGAGGTGCTGGCCGGCGAGCCGCCGGTCACCGGCGTGGGCCGCGTGGTGGACGCGCTGCGCCTCGCCCGATCGCTCGTGGGTCTCGTCGTCGCACTCGTCCGGCTGCCCGGCAGCATCGATCGCTTCTACGCCCGGCTCGAGGCGGCGCTCGGCGCGCCGACGCCGCTGGAAGAGATGCGGCTCGACGCGCTGACCGCGCACTACCGCACGCTCGAACGTCAGCTCCTGACGCGTTGGGACGCGCCGCTCGTCAACGACTTCTTCGCGATGATCTTCTACGGCGTGCTGCGCACGCTCGCCGGCAAGTGGCTGGGCAACGGCGCAAGCGGGCTGCACAACGACCTGCTGGTGGGGGAGGGCGACATCGTGAGCGCCGAGCCGGCGCGCCGGCTGCAGGTCATGGCGCGCGTCGTCGCCGTCGATCCGGAACTGACCACGCTGCTTGCCGAGCGGCCGCTGGCCGAGATCCAGGCGGCGTTCGCCGCGTCGCCCAATCGCGCGTTCCTCGATCTGTACGACGCCTATCTGGCCAAGTTCAGCGACCGCTGTCTCGATGAGCTGAAACTCGAAAGCCCGACCTTGGCCGACGACCCGCTGATGCTGCTGCGGACCATCGGTCAGCTCGCCCAGCGGCAAGCAAATGTAACCGGGACAGTCCCGATTACAAATGAGGTGCGGGGCGGAGCCGAGGCGCGGGTGGCCGCGGCGCTGCGCGGCCGGCCGATTCGCGCCCTGATCTTCCGCTGGGTGATGGGGCAGGCGCGGGCCCGGGTCCGCCACCGCGAGAACCTGCGCTTCGAGCGCACCCGCGTCTTCGGCCGGGTCCGCCGCATCTTCGTCGAGGCCGGGAAGCGTCTGGCCGGCGAGGGCCTGCTGTCGCGCCCCGACGACGTGTTCTACCTGCAGGTGGACGAAGTGCTCGGCGTCGTGGAGGGCACCGCCACGACCGCCGCGCTCCCGGCCCTCGCCGCCGTCCGCCGACGCGAGTACGACGCCTACCGCGCGCTGCCCGCGCCCGCCGATCGCTTCGAGACCCGCGGCGCGGTGTGGGTCGGCAACCGGTTCCAGGCGGCGCCGGCAGGCGGTGGATCGACAGTCGCCGAGGCGCTGGGCGACGACGAGCGGCGCGGCATCGGCTGCTGTCCCGGCGTGGTCGAGGGCGTCGCCCGTGTGGTTCGCGATCCGCGCGGCGCCACGCTCGTGCCCGGCGACATCCTGGTCGCCGAACGCACCGATCCCGGCTGGATCCTGCTGTTCCCGGTGGCGTCGGCGGTCGTGGTCGAACGGGGCAGCGTGCTGTCGCACTCGGCCATCGTCGCCCGCGAACTGGGACTGCCGGCAGTGGTGTCGATGCCCGGACTCACTGCCTGGCTGCAGACCGGCGACCGCATCCTGGTCGATGGCTCCACCGGCATCGTGCGACGGCTGTCACGCGTCGAGGCGGCGCCGGCATGACCGCAGACAAGGACGCGCCCGCGCCCGCGTCCGCGACGTCCACGACCGCGGCGCCCGCCGTGGCCGCGCGCGCGGATTTCACCGCCATCCGCTACGCGCAGTGCTGGGAGGACGCCGACATCCTGGTCGAGGCGCTGGCGCCGCAGCCCGGTCACACGCTGGTGTCGATCTGTTCGGCCGGCGACAACACGCTGGCGCTGCTCACCGGCAGACCGGCGCGGGTCGTCGCCGTGGACCTGAGCCCGGCGCAGATCGCGTGTCTCGAGCTGCGCGTCGCCGCGTATCGCGCGCTGTCGCACGGCGAACTGCTGCAGCTGGTGGGGTCGCGCCCGTCCGGTGATCGCCGCGGACTCTACGCCCGCTGTCGCTCGCAGCTGTCCGGCGATGCCCGAGCCTTCTGGGACGCGCACGGCGACGCCGTCGACGCCGGCATCGGCGCCGCCGGCAAATTCGAGCGCTACTTCGCGATGTTCCGCGCGCGGGTGCTGCCGCTGGTGCACACGCGCTCGCGGGTCGAGCAGCTGCTCGCCGGCGGACCGACGCGCGCGGCGCGCGAGCGCTTCTACGAAGACGTCTGGAACACCTGGCGCTGGCGCGCGATGTTCCAGGTGTTCTTCTCGCGCGTCGTGATGGGCCGGCTCGGCCGCGATCCGGAGTTCTTCGCCCACGTCGAGGGCAGCGTGGCCACGCGCATCCTGCAGCGCACGCGCCACGCGCTGACGGCGCTCGACCCGGCCGACAACCCCTACATCCACTGGATCCTGCGCGGCACCCACGGCGCGGCGCTGCCGATGGCGCTGCGCGCCGAGCACTTCGAGACGATTCGCGATCATCTCGACCGGCTCACCTGGCGGACCAGCGATGTCACCGCCGCGCTCGACGATCTCGGCGACGGCCAGGTGCATGGCTGCAACCTCAGCGACGTCTTCGAGTACATGTCGCTCGACGAGACGCGCCGGCAACTCGAGCGCCTGTCGCGCGCGCTGGCGCCGGGCGGCCGGCTGGCCTACTGGAACATGCTCGCGCCGCGATCGCGTCCCGACGCCCTGGCCGGGCAGCTGCGGCCGCTGCCCGACCTGTCGGTGCGGCTCTTCGCGGCCGACAAGGCGTTCTTCTACTCCGCGTTCGTGGTGGAAGAGCGATGCTGACGCCGTTGCCGCCGCTCGTGGCGATGGCGCTGGTCGCCGTGGCGTGCGGCGTGCTGCTTGGCGCGGTCACCTGGTGGCGCAAGACGAGCCAGCCGCCGGCCGAGCTGACGCGCAAGGCGGTGCACGTCGGCATGGGCCTCATCGCGCTGTCGCTGCCGTGGCTGTTCGATCGCACCTGGCCGGTGCTGGCGCTGTGCGGCGGCCTCGGCCTGGGGTTCGTGGCGCTGAAGCTGTTCGCGCGTGGGTCGGCACTCGGGGCGGCGATGCACGACGTCGGCCGCCAATCGCGCGGCGACCTGTACTTCGCGGCCAGCGTCGCGGCGCTGTGGCTGCTCGCCGAGGGCGACCGCTTGCTGTTCGTCGTCCCGGTGCTGGTGCTCACGCTGGGCGATGCCGTGGCGGCGCTGGTCGGCGTCCGTTACGGGCAGATCCGCTTCGACGGGCGCGCCTCCGGCAAGAGCCTGGAAGGCTCGGCGGCGCTGTTCGTCGTCACCTTCTTCAGCGTCCACCTGCCGCTGACGATGGCAGCGCGCGTGGCGCCGATCGACGGCATCCTCATCGCCGCGACCACCAGCGTGATGATCGTGCTGCTCGAAGCGGTGGCGTGGCACGGGCTCGACAACGTGTTCGTGCCGGTTGGCGCGTTCCTGCTGCTGCGCGAGTGGCTGACGCTCGACACCACCGCCCTGGTGTGGCGGCTGGCGATGATCGTGATGCTGCTCGGGGTGATGCTGTGGGCGCGGGCGCGCACGACGCTGCAGGATGCGGCGCTGGCCGGCGCGAGCCTGTTCGGCTACGTCGTGTGGATGCTCGGCGGCTGGGCGTGGGTGGCGGCGCCGGCGGTGCTGTTCGTGAGCTACACGCGGCTGTTCCCGGCGTCGCGGCCCGCCGTGAACGGCGGCGAAGTGCGCGAGCACGACATGCACGCGGTGGGCGGCGTGGTCCTGCCGGCGCTGGCGTGGCTGTTCGCGGGCCGCGCGTTGCGCCTCGAACCGGCGTTCGTGCCCTACACGGCGACGTTCATGGCGCAGCTGGCGATGATCGGGCTGGTGCGGGTGAGCGCGTCGGCGCCGGGCGGCGGTCCGGCCAGGCTGCTGGCAATCGTGCTGACCGGCGCCCTCGCCGTCGCCCCGACGCTGCTGCTGCACCGGCCGCTCGGCGACGTGCCGGCCGCGGTCGGCCTGGCCATGGCCGGCGCGATCGTCGCGGCGCTGGCGTTCAACCGGCGGCTGGACGGCGTCGCTTCCGGGATGGCGCAGGAAGTGCAATGGACGCGTCAGGCGTGGTGGGCACTGATTGCGTCGCTGGCCACCCTGCCGCTCCTGATGCGCTGACCTGGCACGAAACCCGTGCCATCGGTGCCAGACCCCGATGGCACGAGAGCGGTGCCAATCTCGCGGATCGCGGCGCAGTATCTGCGATCTCGCGCATCCGGCTGCCGCCCTGCGGCATCATAGGAGCGTGATGTCCACGGTCTCCGTGAAGGTCTTCAACGGCGAGGGCCAGCTCGTCGGTCCGCTCGATCTGCCGCGCGTGGAGAAGACGCCGGCCGAATGGCGCGCGCAGCTCACCGAGGAGCAGTTCCGCGTCGCCCGCGCGCAGGGCACCGAGCGCCCGTTCTGCGGCACGCTGCTCGACAACAAGGCGCAGGGCGTCTACGCCTGCGTGTGCTGCCAGCTGCCGCTGTTCGCGTCGAACGCCAAGTTCGAGTCCGGCACCGGCTGGCCCAGCTTCTTCCAGCCGATCGCCGATGAGAACGTCGCCACCATCGTGGATAGCAGCCACGGCATGACGCGAGTCGAGATCCTGTGCGCGCGGTGCGATTGCCACCTCGGCCACGTGTTCCCCGATGGCCCGGCGCCGACGCGGCAGCGCCACTGCGTCAACTCGGAGTCGCTGGTGTTCGTGGACGCCGAGGACCTGCGCGACCTGGCCGACCCCGCCGCCTAGACCAGAGCGGTTCAAGAAAGAGCTGCCCTACTTGAAGGGCTGCGGCCGTGGCGTGCGGTCCGACGACGGGGGCAGCAGCGGCAGCATGAAGGTGGGCTGGTCGCCGGTGAGCGTCTTCAGGAACGCGACGATCTTGGCAAGCTCGTCGTGCGTGTAACGCTTGCCCAGCTGGATGCGGCCCATCACGTCCACCGCCTCGGCCAGCGTGTCGGCGGCGCCGTCGTGGAAGTACGGATAGGTGAGCTCGACATTCCGCAACGTCGGCACCTTGAAGCTGAAGCGGTCGGCATCGCGCCCGGTCACCGCCATGCGCCCCTCGGCCGGGTTGTCGGTCCGGTACGGCTCCACCACGCCCATCTTCCTGAACGACGCGCCCCCTGCAGCCGGCCCGTTGTGGCACGCGGTGCAGCCGCTTCGCTTGAACAGCTCGTAGCCGGCTTCCTCCTCGAGCGTGATGACGCGCCGCTCGCCCCGCAACCACCGATCGAACCGCGACCGCGGCGTGATCAGCGTCTCTTCAAACGCGGCAATCGCCGTGGTCGCCTTGTCGATGTCGATGGCCCCGGGACCGAACGCGCTCTGGAAGGCGGTGACGTAGTCGGGAATCGTGGTCAGCACCTCCACGGCCAGTTCGTGGGTGAACGCCATCTCCCCGGGATTGGCGATCGGCCCGCCGGCCTGCTCCTTCAGCGTCCCGGCCCGTCCGTCCCAGAACTGCGCCACGTTCATGCTCGAGTTGAGCACCGTCGGCGCGTTGATCGGCCCCTGCTGCCAGTTGTGGCCAATCGAGGTCTTCAGGTTGTCCGATCCGCCCATGCTCAGGTTGTGGCAGGAGTTGCAGCTGATGAACCCCGACCGCGACAGCCGCGGGTCGAAGTAGAGCTTCTTGCCCAGCTCCACGAGGTGTGGATTGGCAGTTTTCACCGGCTCGATGGGCTCGATCGGCTCCTGACGGCGCTGTGCCGAGACGACCGTGGCCGTGAGGAGGAGGAGGGCGGCGATGAGCGATCTCGGAAACACGGACACACTCCCGGGCGCCTGAGCATCGATGGACGCCCCAGCCGAGGCAGTGCAGTTGGCGTGCCTGAGCGGAGTCACGAGATCAGGCGGGATCCGACGTGCGGCGCCAGCCGCGGCCTGGAGGCCCGCCGCGAATCTCCGCACCAGCGCGGACGCGCCCGCGCGCGGGCCCACGGCCGCAGCCCGAAAACCGGGCCGCGCCGGCGAGCGGCGACGAAGTACGCTGGACGAGCATCCCGCGAGGTCCCGCCGTGTTCAAACCTGGAGACATCGTTCGCCACCGCACCAAGCCCGAATGGGGCCCCGGCCGGGTCACCGGTCAGACGGTGGAGGGCAAGGTCCTGATCAAGTTCTCCGCGCGGGCCGGCGACGTCCTGCTCACCGCCGCCGGCGCCGCGCAGCACCTCCAGCTCGCCACCGACGCCAACTGGCAGACCGCGCCCCGTGCCGTCCGCCGCGAGGCCTCGGTGGGCCGGGTGCCGTGCTCGACCTGTGCCGTCGACGTCCGCGAGCCGGTCACCCGCAGCGACGGCACCTGGCAAGCGTGCCCGCAGTGCTCTGCGCAGAACGGCAAGCAGCACGTGCTGCGGCCCTGCCCCGAGGCCTTCGTCCTGCCCGGCGACGCCGCCCCCGCGGCCGACGCCTCCACCGCCGCCGCCGTCTCGACCACTCCGGACGACCCCGCCAAGGCCGGCTGGTGCCTCAATTGCCGCTCGAACGGGCGCATTCCCGTGGGCGGCTTCCGCGTCTGCGCCGAGTTCGCGCGCTGACGCGATAAACCGGCACGGGCGCCCCGCCAAGTAGTACCCTTGGAAGGTTGGAGGGCGAATGGGCTCCCTCTGCGCTCGCGGGGGACGCCGATGTACAAGGCAGGGGACGTAGTTCGCCATCAACGGATGACCGAGTGGGGCCTGGGCAAGGTGCAGGGCCTGACCGGCGACGGCAAGGTCGTGGTCAAGTTCGCCGGCCGGCCGGGCGATGTGATGCTCACCGCCGCCGGCGCCAGCACGCACCTCACGCGCGACGACGCCGAATGGCAGGACGCGCCGCGCAAGGGCAAGCGCGTCGCCAAGGCCAAGGTGGCGAAAAAGATGCCGTGCATCACCTGCGCCAAGGAACTCCAGCAGTCGTTCGCCTACGCCAAGGGCGGCTGGAAGGCGTGCCCCGAGTGCTCGCTGAAGAACGGACGCCAGCACGTGCTGCGGCCGTATCCGGCCGCGTTCGAAGCGCCGCCCGATGCCGACGGGATCGTCGTACCGGGCGACTCGGCGCACGCGGGCTGGTGCCTGAGCTGCCGCTCGAACGGCACCATCGAGCTCCCCGAGCCGAAGATCTGCTCCGACTTCTCGCGCTGACGCCGCACCGGGTGTCTACGCCTGGTACGACACGCGCCCGCCGACGACGGTGCGCACGATCTGGATGTCCTTGATCTTCTCCACATCCACCGTGTGCGGGTCGTCGGCCAGCACCACGTAGTCGGCCAGCTTGCCGGCGGTGATCGAGCCCTTGATGGCTTCCTCGCCGCTGGCCCACGCGCCGTTGTAGGTGTTCACGGCGATCGCTTCGCTGACGCCGATCTTCTGATTGGCGCCCCACGTCTTGCCGTCCCAGCCCTTGCGCGTGACCATCCCCTGGATGCCCATCAGCGCCGCGAACGGCCCCGGTGAGAAGTCCGACCCCGCGCACGCATACACGCCGGCGTCGAGCAGCGAGCGGTAGGCCATGCAGTTCTTCATCATCTCTTCGCCGTAGTACACGAACTTGTCGGGGTTGTAGTAGGCGTAGGTCGTGAACATCGCCGGCACGGCGCCGATCGCCTTGATGCGCGCCACCAGCGACGGGTTCACCAGCGTGCAGTGGGTGATCTTCGGCCGCGCGTTGGCCCGCGGCAGCAGCTTCAGCGCGCGCTCCGCCGCGGTGAGATACATGTCGATGGCGACGTCGCCGTTGGCGTGGCAGTTCACCTGGATGCCGGCGCGGTGCACGCGCTCCACCCATTCGTTCAAGGTCTCCTGCGTCTCGGTGACGTTGCCCTTGTAGGGCGGCGTCACGCCCGGATACGGCGACGACAGCGCCATCGTGCGTTCCGAGAACGAGCCGTCGACGGTGTGCTCGGAGGTCGATCCGAACTTGATCCAGTCGTCGCCGAACCCGGTCTGGATGCCAGCGTTGATCATCGCCTCGAGTGACGGGCCGCTCATCTCGTAGCTGATGCGGTGCAGCAGCTCGCCGCGGGCGCGCACGTCCTGCATCGCCGGCAGGTTGCCGCCCTGGTGATGCACGCTGGTCAGCCCGTAGCGCGCGAACTGTTTGGAGATGTAGGCGACGCCGTCGCGGGCGCGCTGCTCGCGCTGCGCCGCGGTGAAGGTCGGCCGCGTGCCGGCCTTGGCGAACGGCGCCGAGGCGCGATCGGTGACGCGTCCGTTCAGCTCGCCGTTGGGGTCCTTGTCGTAGGTGCCGCCCATCGGATCGGGCGTGTCCTTGGTGACCCCGGCCATCTCGAACGCCTTCGAGTTGTAGAAGTAGGTGTGGCCGCCGCGGTGGCGGACGATCACCGGGTGGTTGCGCGACACCTCGTCGAGGTCGCGGCGGTGAATCAGCCGCTTGTCCTTCACCTTGGTGTCGTCGTAGAAGAAGCCCTCCACCCAGGTGCCCGGCGGCAGCGTGTCAGCCTTGGCCTTCAGCTTGCCGACGATGCTCAGGATGCTGACGAACTCCACCTCGAACGGGTTGCCGACCAGCACCTCGTGCTGCAGCACCTCGCCGCCGGCGTGGTTGTGGCAGTCGATGAAGCCGGGGACGACGGTCATGCCCTTGGCGTCGAACACCGTCGTGTTCTTGCCGGCCAGGTTGCGGACGTCGCTGGACGAGCCGACGGCCACGAAGCGGTCGGCCCGCACGGCGAGGGCCTCGGCGCGCGGCGTGCGCGTGTCCATCGTGTAGACCTTGGCGTTCACCACCACCAGATCCGGATCGCGCGGATCCGACCCCGCGGCGGCGGCCTGTGCGGCTTGCGTCGCCGACGCCTGCGCGTGCTCGGCGAGCGACGCGGCGCCGGCGATGCCGGCCAGCCCGGCCCCGGTGGTGTGGAGGAACTGACGTCGGGTACGAGGGTGGCGCATCGGCGGATCTCCTGGCTGGATACGGTACGAGTCCCGGCGTCAGGATTCAACCCATAGGTAGTGGTGCTGGACACTCCCACCACAAGTGGGGACAGGCCCCGGTACCCCCGGTACCGGCCCAGCAACTGCGCGTCGACAGTCCCTATTCAAGCTGGAGCCAGAATGGGGTCAGACCCCGTTCCAGTCAGCGCTCGCGGAATGTCTCGGCCGCGCCCGGCGCCGTGAAGGCCAGCGTGCGGTCGCCGACCTTCCCCGACACCCGGTAGCGCCCGCGCATCTGCAGGAACGCCAGGCCGTTGGCCACCGGGCCGCCGGCCATCGACGTCTGGATGGCGCTGTCCACGGCCACGTCCAGCGTCAGATCCAGCGACGGGCCGGTGCCCGCGACCACGATGCGACTCGGGCGACCCTGGGCCGCGTCCACCGTCTCAGTGATGGTCATGTCGGTGGCCTGCCCGAGCGGACCGTCGGGGCCGATCACGATCAGAAACCCTGGGATGCGGCTGGCGTCGGCGACGTCGGCAGGCGGGAAGACGCGGCCGTAGAGCACCGACAGCCCGTCGTGCTGCACCTGGCCCCACTGCCACGACACGCCTTCCCAGAAGCCCCAATTGTGGTCGTGATAGCCGGTGCCGCCGGCGAGCGACAGCGCGGTGCCGTCGGCGCGAATCGTGCCGTCGAGTGCGCCCGACAGCACCGGGACGACGTAGCCCGACACCCAGCCCCTGGCGCCGCGGATAGCCAGCGGCGGCAGCGTGTGGCCACGCCGCGCGGTCAGCACCACCTCGCCGACGGCGCGAGCGGCGCCCGCGGCCCGCATGGCTCCCGCAGCCCGCGCCGCACCAGACCCTCGCGACGCCCGCGCCTGGGCTCGCGCATCACCCGCCAGATCGAACGACACGACGTAGCGATCGCCGTCGATGCGCACCCGGCTCCGCCCGATCGTCAGCTCCGGCGCCGTCGCCAGCACCTCGTCGGCGTCGACCCTCGCGGCCTCGCCGTAGGTCGACACCTCGCCGCCACGATCGAGCTGCAGGCGGACGCCAGCGGCGCGGCGCCCGTCGTCGCCGCGGGCCCCGACCAGGAACGTGAGATAGAAACGCGTGTCCCCGGCCTGGCCGTTGAAGTAGAGCCACTCGGCCCACGACCCGGCGCCGTCGGGCACGTCGGGCACGGGATGGAAGCGGTCCAGCGCGCGCAACACTCCGCCAGCGTCGGGCGCGACCCAGCCACGGTCGGTCGTCGGTGTCCTGCCACGCCGCGACGCCCGACGTCTCGGGATCGCCCAGCGCCCGCTCGAGGCTCGGGATGCCGCCTCGAGCGCGGACCTGGGTGGCCACGCCGTCGTCGATCAGGTAGAGACTGCCGCGCGAGGTCGGCGCCGCCGTCTGCACCCGCGCGGCGAACGCCGGCGCGCCCAGACCGCCCCACAGGAGATACCGCCCGCTGGTCAGCCGGCCGGCCGCGCCGGTGACGAGCACGTCGCCGCCGCCGGCGAGCGCCGGCGATTCCGACTGCTCGAGCACGACGTCGGCCACGCCGAGCAGGTTGGCCATCACCGCGATGCCCAGCCCGAACCCGCCGGCCAGCACCGCCGTGCGCACCGGGTGCAGCAGCAGCGAGCGCAGCGCCAGCCGGGCGATCATGCGGCGCTCCCGCCGTCGATCCGGCCGTCGCGCATCCTGAGCGTGCGCTGGGCGCGGGCGGCAATCGTCGGGTCATGGGTGACGACGACCACCGCCGTGCCGTCCTGGTGCAGCCGATCGAACAGCGCGGCGATGGCCTGCCCGGTGGCCTGATCGAGTTCGCCGGTGGGCTCGTCGGCCAGGACGAGCCGCGGGCGGTTGGCCAGCGCGCGGGCGATGGCCACGCGCTGCATCTCGCCGCCCGACAGCTGCGCCGGACGATGGTCGGCGCGGTGCCCGAGGCCGACGTAGTCGAGCAGTTCCCGGGCGCGGTCGCGGCGCGCCACCTTGGCGACGCCGGCTTCGGCCTGCGGCAGCTCCACGTTCTCGAGCGCGCTCAGCATCGGCAGCAGGAAGAAGCGCTGGAACACGAAGCCGATGCGGGTGAGGCGGATGCGGCTGCGCTCGGCGTCCGAAATCGTCGCCACCGCCTGGCCGTCGATCCACACCTCGCCGCGGGTCGGCGCGTCCACGCAGCCGATCACGTGCAGCAGCGTCGACTTGCCGCAGCCAGACGGCCCGGCAATCGCCACGTATTCCCCCGCGCCGATGGCCAGCGACACGTCGTCGAGCGCCGTCACCGGGCCGGCCGGCATCGCGAACACGCGCGACACGCCGCGCGCCTCGACCACCGGGGCCGCGGGCCCGGGCGGCGCCGCCGCGTCCTCGCGATCGGGCGCGCTCACGACACGAACTCCCGGCGCAGCGTGGCGGCAATCGGCAGCCGCGCTACCAGCCACACCGGATACACGGCCGCGCCCACCGCCACCGCCGCCAGCAGCGCCGCGTGCAGCCACAGCGCGCGCGGCTCGAACACGAAGAAATGCAGCGTGAGCGGCACGCCGGGCAGCGACCGCAGGATGGCGTCGAGCCACCACGACAGCGCGAAGCCGAGCGGCACCGACAACAGCCCGCCGAAGCCGACGAGCAACGCCGCTTCCCACAGCACGTCGGCGGCCATGCGCCGCCGCGACAGGCCGATCGCCCGCAGCGCCGCGATCTCGCCCAGGCGCTGGTTCACCGACACGGTCAGCAGCACCGTGATGAGCACCACGCCGAACGACAGCGTGACCACCGACAACGCCGTCGCGATCTGGCGGAAGTACGACAGCCCCACCGTCTCGAAGCGCTCCAGCATCTGGTCGTTCGAGTAGGCGGCCAGATCCGGGCGGGCGATGCGGATGGCGGCCACCGCGGCTTCGGGCCCGGTCTCGGGACGCGACGCCACCATCAGCAGGTCGGCCTCGTCGGCGCGGCCCTCGCACAGCCGCTCGAGCACCGCGAAGCGCGCCGCCACGGTGAGCTGGCTGGCCGAGTCGAACGGAAACGAGGCCACGCCGGCCACGCCGACTCGCACCGGGGGCAGCACCGACGGCCCGCCGCCACAGCGGCCCCTGAGCGTGATCGCGCCGCCCGGCCTCACCCCCAGCGCGGTGGCGAGCCGCTCGTTCACGACCACCATCGCGTCGGCGGCGCCGTCGCGGTCGCCGGGCAGGTCGCCGCCGTCCAGCATCGTCCACAGCCGCTGGCTGGCCGCCCCGGCCGCGACAATCGTCACCCACGGCGCGCGGTCGTCGTCGATGACCACCTCGGCCTGGCCCATGCGCACCGGCACCGCCGCGGCCACCTCCGGCAGCGCCGCCAGCAGCCGCGCGGTCTCGGCCGGATGGGCGAGCCGCTCGCGCGATTGCGGCAGGCCCTCCGTCGCCATCACGCGGACGTCGAAGCCGAAGGCGTCGAGCATCTCGCGCACCGACACCAGCAGCCCGCGCGACAGCAGCACCATGTCGAACATCAGCGCGCCGGCCGCGGCGATGCCAAGGATGCCGAGGGCGCTGCGGGCACGCCGCCGCGTCATCGCCCGCCAGGCGAAGGCCAGCGCTCTCATCGCCGCACCAGCGTCAGCGTGTCGCTGCGCACCAGCACCCACGAGGCCAGCGCACTGGCGGCCATCCCCAGCGGCAGGGCGATGGCCAGCGCCTGCCAGGCGATCGCCGGCGTGATGCGGACGAACACGAGCGCGGTGTCGTAGCGCCACTGGAAGACGCGGTTGAACACGCCCTCGGTGACGGCCGCGAGCCCGATGCCGAACACCGCGCCGGCCGCGGCGATGAGCGCGCCTTCGAGCAGCACCTGCCCGAGCACGCGGCGGCGGGTGAAGCCGATCAGGCGCAGGGCGCCGACGGTTTCGCGCCGCTCGTCGGCGGTCAGCACCATCAGCGCCAGCAGGAACACGGCGCTGGTCAGCACCGTGAGCACGGCGATGGCGGTGTGGAAGCGGCCCAGGACCACGAACGGATTGCGGCGATCCTCGTCGCGACTCGCCCGCACGTTCACCAGCGGCACGCGCGCCTCGAGATCCTCGGCGAAGGCGGCGGCATCGACGCCGGGTGCCAGTGCGACGTTGATCGACGACAGCGTCTCCGCACCGGCCGGATCAGCCGGATCGGCGGCGAGCGACTGCAGGTCGGGCAGGTGCAGCCGCACCTCCAGCCGCTCATTGGTGATGCGGATCGGATCGGCCAGCGGCTCGTAGACGCCGGCGATGCGGAAGCGGCGTCCGCGAGTGCCGGCCGCGTCCGCGGCCAGCGTCACGACGTCGCCCACCGTGAGACCGCGGCTGGCCAGCAATTGCCGCGAAACGAGGATCGCCGGAACGGCGTCGCTGGACGGCGCGGTCGAGCCGGCCGTGACCGGGGCCGCGCTGTCGGGCGGCGCGAGTTGCCGAGCGCCGGCGACGCTCGCACCGGCGCAGACCAGACCTACGAGCAGGAGCCACGCCCTGCGCACGCCGCGTCGTGATCGCATGCGCGCTGCTCAGTCGTCGGCCAGCAGCCGCCCCAGCGCCAGGGCAGGACTGCTGGGCATCGAGGGCGTCCCGTTCACTCCCGCATGCTAGCGCGGAACATCCAAATGTAATTGGGGCTGTCCCAATTACATTTGGAGACGGTGCAATATCTGCGTCGCGCGCCGGGAGCGGGTTCGACTCGCGGGCACTTGTCAATTGACAAGGCCGCGACGCGGTCCTATCGTTGGGCCGCACTTCGAGGCACGGCACCAGTTCCAGGCGGCCGCGAGTTCGGCCGCGCGTCATCCGCGCCCCATGGCGGAGGTCTCGACGCCGTCAACGGACTGCTGCCGGCTCGGGAATCTGGAGGGGGCGGTCATGCTTCAGTCCGGCGCTCGGGTTCTTGCGCTCTCGTTCTTGCTGCCGTGGAGTGCGTTCGCGCAGCAGAACGCCACCGTCCAGGGTTCGGTCGTCGACGAATCGCGGGCGGTGCTGCCCGGGGCGTCGGTAACGGCGGTCGACACCAGTACCGGCCGCGAAACCGTGGCCACCACCGCTGCCGACGGCCGCTTCCGTTTCGAGAGCCTGCCGCCCGGCACCTATACGCTCCGTTTCGAGTTGCCCGGGTTCGCCGTGGTGCAGATTCCCAAGCTCGAACTGCTCGTCGGCACCAACGCCACGGTGCCGCCGGTGGTCCTCAAGGTCGCCGGACTCGAGGAGAGCATCCTGGTGACCAGCGAGGCGCCGCTGGTCGACATCACGTCGTCGCAGGTGGCCGGCAACATCGACCGGCGTCAGATGGCCGAGTTGCCGCTGCAGGGCCGGAACTGGCAGGAGCTGTCGCTGCTCGTCAAGGGCATCACCGTCAACAACGTCGACCAGCGGCCCGGCGTCGCGCGCGACGATCAGTTCCAGTTGAATCTCGACGGCCAGCAGATCACGCAGCGCGTCGCCGGGTCGGGCTTCGGCCAGCCGAAGATCAGCCGCGAGGCGATTGCCGAGTTCCAGATCGTCACCAATCTGTTCGACATCACCCAGGGCCGTTCCACCGGCATCCAGGTGCAGGCGGTCTCGCGCTCGGGCACCAACGACTTCCGCGGCAGCACCTACGGGTTCTTCCGCAGCGACCGCTTCAACGAAGCCGACCCGGTGGCCGGTCGCGTCCTGCCGTTCTCGAACCAGCAGGTGGGCGGCACGCTGGGCGGGCCGATCCGGCGCAACCGCGCCCACTTCTTCGGCTCCTACGAATACGAGCGGGAGCCGTCGTCGGCGTTCCTGCAGCCGCCGCGCCTGCCCAACCAGGTGTTCACGTTCGAGACCAAGTCCACCAACAAGAACTTCCTCGGCCGCTTCGACCAGCGCCTGTCGAACGCCGACAACCTCACCGTCCGCGGCCAGCGCTGGGACTACAACAACCCGTTCCAGATCACGAGCGGCACCAACCATCCGTCGCGCGCCGAGCAGCTCACCCAGTACGCGACCAACATCATCACCAGCTGGACGCACGTGGCCGGCGACGGTCTGGTGATGGAGTTCCGCGCCGGCTTCAACGGCTTCTCGTGGAAGAACGACTCGATTCCCGGCATGGGCAGCTGCGGCTGCCCGGACGACGTGCCGGAATACGCCTTCCCCGGCTTGACGATCGGCGGCGTCTACAACTACCCGAACTACACCTGGCAGAACACCGTCAGCGGCCGCGGCGACCTCAACTGGCACAAAGGGCGCCATCGAGATCAAGGCGGGTGCTGAGTACCTGCGCGTGCGCGACACCAAGGACTGGTCGCTCGGCCGGCGCGGACGGTTCGTGTTCGCGAGCCGGCCCTCGGACGCCGAACTCGAGCGCCGGTTCCCGGCGGATGCCTGGGACGACCCGTCACGCTGGGATCTGACCGGACTCGAGCCGTTCCTGCAGCGCTACGACATCAACTTCCACCCCGACTACCAGATCAAGGTGCCGCGGCCGACGCTGGCCGTCTGGGTGGGCGACAACTGGCGGGTCACCGACCAGCTCACGCTGAACCTGGGCCTGCGGTGGGACGCCGACTGGGGCGCCGTCAATCCGCCGGGCATCCGCGAATCCCAGATCCTCATCGACAACGGGCTCGAATCGCGCGACTTCGGCTACAAGTCCGGGATCCGCGATCTCAAGAGCATCGCGCCGCGCGCCGGCTTCGCCTACAACGTGCGCAACGACGGCCGGCTGGTGGTGCGCGGCGGGTCGGGCCTCTACTACAACACGCCGGTCTCGAACGTCACCTACAGCCATCAGTTCTACAGCCAGGCCGTGGCGGCGGCGTTCCTGCCCGACGGACAGCCCGGCTTCCTGCAGGATCCGACGCGCGGACGGACGGCCGACGACTACCTGTCGGGCCGGGTGCCGCTGCCGCGCCAGGCCGGCCGGGTCATCAGTCCGGACTTCCGGATGCCCAGAACCTGGCAGAGCAGCATCGGCTTCCAGAAGCAGCTCGGCACCGCGATGAGCGTCGAATCGGATCTGGTGCACTGGAAGTGGACCAACGACACGCGCACGCGCGACGTGAACCTGTTCTACGACCCGGTCACCGGCTACAACAAGGACCCGCGCACCGCCGGCCGGCCCAACGCGGCGTACGACCAGGTCAACTGGTTCGAGAGCACCGGGAAGCAGGATTCGCTGGCGCTGTCGTCGGCCCTCAACCGCCGCTTTCAGAACCGCTTCCAGGCCGGCGTCACCTACACCTACCTGTTCTTCAAGCACGACGACGGCGACATCGGCTACGTGGCCGGCGCCTCGAACAACCCGTTCGATCCGCTCGACGGCGAGTGGGCGACGTCGACCGACTTCCAGCGTCACACCGCCCGGCTGTACACCACCGTCGAACTGCCGTTCGACATCACTCTCAGCGCGATCTACCAGTACGGGTCGGGCAACCGCTTCCTGACCACCATCGCCACGGTGCCCTACGGCAAGCCGGGCACGAACCGGCTCAACCTGGGCGCGCCGATCACCATACCCGCCTCGGTGCGCGATCGATTCGACGGCCCCGACGTGATCGGCACCGGCGAGGTGGTGCCGCGCAACGCGCTGCAGGGGATTCCGCTCCACAAAGTCGATCTGCGGCTGTCCAAGCGCATCACGATCGGCCGCATTCGTGTCACCGGCCTGGCCGAAGGGTTCAACCTGCTCAATCGGAAGAACTTCGGCAACTACGTGCCGCAGGTCGACGCGGCGCGGTTCGGTGAACCGACCGGCGCCGCCGGCAACGCCTACGTGCCGCGCTCCGGTCAGCTCGGCATCCGCGTGGACTTCTGAGCCGCCGCCGGGACGTCTGAGCGGGGAACGGGGCGGGGCGGGAGCAGGCCGCGACCGGTCGCCTGCTGCCCCGAGTGTGGGGTGAACCCTATTTCGGGCGCTCGCGTGCCGCGGGAGGCCGGAGTGGCGGTCGATCCTACCCGCGCTCGGCAGCGCGGCGCAGACGCTCGTCGAGTGTCACGAGCGGCAAGCCCATGTTCCGGGCCACCCAGAGATAGCTGGCGTCGGAGGGCGTGATGTCGAGCACGTGCGCCAATACCACCACGCCGGTGATCGCGGGCGGTACCCGGCCGATCGCGAGGCGGCGGATGCGCGCGATATTTCCCATTCGGCTCCGTGAGCTGCGGCGGTTCAGTCGTCGGCCAGCAGTCGCGTGAGCGGTAGAGACCAGCCAGGCAGCACCGCGCTGGTCAGGGTGTCCGTGGCCTCGAGCGACAGCTCGGCCACCCGCGGAAAGGCGCCATCTGCCTCTCGCCGGTACACCTTCACCACGTCGAGCTCCGGGTCGATCAGCCAGTACTCGCGCACGCCGCCGCGCTCGAACAACCGTCGCTTGATCGATTCGTCGACCTTACGGGTGCCCGGCGACAGAATCTCGACCACGATTGCCGGCGCGCCTTGCACGTTCTTCTTGGTGAGAATGTCGAGCTGGTCACCGGCTATCACCAGCAGGTCCGGCTCCACCACATCCCAGCGGCTGAAGATGACGTCGAACGGCGCGTAGAACACCCGCCCAAGCTGCGGCATCCCGGCCAGGAAATTACCGAGCGACAGGAACAGCCGGCCAGAGATTGCCTGGTGGCGCGTGACCGGCGACGGCGTCACGTAGTGCACCCCGTCGATGATCTCGTGCCGCTTCCCGTCGTCGGGGAAGAGCATGAAATCCTCCACGGTGAGCCGGGTATCGGATGCTGGACTGCTGGGCATCGAGGGCGTCCCGTCCATTCCCGCATGCTAGCGCGGAACATGCCGGCATGGGTGCCAATGGCGTGCCGTTTCAGAACCGGCCGGATTCAGGCCATCGCCGGCCCAGGCGATTCAATCCTTGCCACGTCATCCCGATCGGAATGCGGCAGATTCCGTCCGCTCCACCACCTCCACCACCACCTCGCGCCACGCCTGCAGTTCCTCCCGCGTCGGCGCCAGGTCGTAGACGTGGTGATGACAGCCGCGACTCAGCCCGCTCCAGGCCACGTGCGCGCGCTGCGCCAGGGGCTCGTCGCCGAGATACCGGCCCAGACACAGCATCTGCGCCCGCGTCGACGCGTCCTCCACGCCTGGCGCCACCTTGGTCCAGTAGAGCGTGAGCGCGGACTCCAGCGCCTGACGCGTGAGCAGCGCTGCGGCTCGAGGCCATCGCCCGGCGGTGGCGGCAGAGGGATGACGCAGCAGCCGATCCACCGCGGCCAAAATCTCGCGCGCAGGCGTGTCGTCGCCCTGCGCCGTCATCTGCGTGTCCCCGCCTCGACATGGCGCGTCGACCGACAAGGGATTGTGGTGTCCGCCACTGGACACACAAGTGGGGACAGGCCCCAGTACAGGTACAGGTGCAGGCCCCAACACAGCGACGTCACTTCGCCCCCAGCCGCACCACGGCGTCGGCCAGCTTCTCGGTGTCCCGCACCAGACCCTCGACATCGCCCTCGAACGCCTCGTGCGCGCCCAGGTTGCAGCCCTTGAACGCGTCGGCCGCGAGCGGGTTGCGCTTGTGCAGGCGCGGCAGCACGTCGGACGCTCGCGCCGCGTCGTCGAAGATCGCCAGCGCCATCAGCGGATACAGCTTGGGGTGGGCGCTCAGCAGGTCCTCCACCTCCTGCGTGCCGCGCGCCGGCGCGCAGCCGCCGCTGCCGCACCGCCGTCATGCACGCCGCCTCGAGCGCCATCCGGCAGTGGCCGGGCACCACGCGTGCGCGCACCGACGCCGGCATCTCGGTGGTCTTGGCCAACGCCCGCGCGTCGTCGAGATAGCCGCTCACGGGATCGCGCGCCTCGAGCACCTCCACCACCGAATCGGCCCGCCGCGTCACCTTCAGGACGCGCGCCGGCAGGCTGAGCCGCCGCACCGACTCGGTCAGGCGATCGTCGTGCGTGAACACCACCACCTGCCGCGTCTTGGCGGTGTCGGCCAGCACGCGCGCCAGCCCCTCCACCCGCGCCGGGTCCATGCTCTGCACCGGGTCGTCCACGCAGATGAAGCGGAACGGACTGTCGGGCAGCGTGGCCCGCGGCAGGAACAGGCTGAGGGCCAGCGAGTGCAGCTCGCCCTGGCTCATCACGCCCAGGGCCTCGGCGTCCTTGCCGTCCACGGTCACCTTCAGCACCACCTTGCGACGCGTCGACGTGCCCTCGAGCGTCACGTCGCCCAGGTCGACGTTGCTCTGCAGCCGCAGCTGCTTCCAGATGGCCATCGCCCGCGCGGCCACCGGCTGGAAGCGCTCGTTGCGGATGTCCTCGGTGGCGGCCTTCCACCAGTCCTCGGCCTCCTTCAGCTGATCGACGTGATCCTTGACGGCGGCGAACTGCTCGCCGTGCGGCAGCCACACGGCCAGGGCCTGGCCCAGCGGACGCCACACGTCCTCGCGTCGGGAGAGTTCCTCCGACGCTTCCGCGGAAACGCGCGCGACGGCCTCGGCCAGATCCAGCACGTGCGCTTCCAGGTGATCGGCCAGCGCGGTGGGGGAGTCGACGCTGCGCGCCTGCAGCCACATCGCCTCGGTCTCGCGCAGGCTCTGGAGCGATGCGCAGCTCGCCGGCGGTGGGGGAGGGCAGCACGCCCAGCTCGCGGACCAGGGCACGCGCGGCGCGCAGGGCTGCGTCCGCCTCCTGATGCGCGGCACGCGCGGCCGCGGCTTCCGCGTTCAGCGCCTCCACTTCCTGCTGACTGCGCGACGCCCAGTCCGCGTCCAGCACGTTGGCCGTGCCGCACACGGGACAGGACGGGGCCCGAAGGGGCTGTCCCGCCTTGTGGGACTGGCCCTCGACATGTGACGCGTGGAACGCGAGCGCCTGCTCCAGCAGCCGCGCCCGCGCCAGGCTCCGCGCGGCATCGGTGCCGTGCAGCGCCACCACCTGCGCCGCGGACTCCCGCAGCCGAGTCGCGGCTGCCTGCACCGCCTCCACATTGGGCGGCGTGAGCGCGGCCAGCCGCTTCAGCGCGTCGAGCACGTCCCGCGTGGCGTCGGCGCCGCCCTCCACCAGCGCCCGCAGCGCCGGCAGGTCCCAGGTCTTGGCCTTGAGCAGCGCGGCCAGATGCACGGCCCGCGCTTCCTTGGGATGCGCGCGCTCCACCTGCTCCGCCTGCACGGCCAGCGTAGTGGCGGCGGCCTTACAGGCGGTGACGCGGGCCTGACGGTCCTTGCGCGCGTCGGCCAGGCGCGTGTGCACCGCCACGAATTCCTCGAGCCCGAGCACCAGGCTGAGCGCGTCGTAGAGCGCCGAGGGCCCGTCCTCGAGCAGCGACCCCAGCTCGTTGTAGGAGAGGAACGGCCGGAATGTGGCGAGCGCGCCCTCCCAGCCCAGCGTGTCGAGCGGCTGCGCCTTGCCGCCCTTGGCCTTCGCGGTGACCACGCCGGCGCCCAGGTCGGCGTCCGCGCTCCACGTGCGGGTGGCCACCCGCGGTCCGCCGCCCTCGACCAGCAACTCCGCGGCCACCGACGCGTCGGCGGCCTGATGCAGGTTGCGCCAGCCCAGCTTCCACGCCTTGGTGCGCCCTTCCCAACGCAGGCTGGTGCCGGTGAGCAGCACCTCGGCGCCTTCGGCGAAGCTCGACTTGCCGGAGCCGTTGCGCCCGACCACCAGCGTGAGGCCGGGGCCGGGATGGAGGGGCAGGGTGGTGGCGGGGCCGATGCCGCGGAAGCCGGAGACGGTGATGGCGCCCAGGTAGACGCCGGGAGGTTCGAGGGCGGAGGTGTCCGCAGGCTTGGTCTTGGCCTTGCCGCGCGGCTTGGCCGGCGGGGTGATGGCGCGGGAGCCGCCGAGGTAGTCGGCGAGCGCCTGGGGGCCGTCCAGCGCAGCGAGGATCAGGAGGGACCAGGGCTGCTGGTCGGCGCCGGTGGAGGTGAGGCGAGTGAGGATGTGGTCAGTGAGTAGGGAGGTCACGGGAACGCCATTGACGACTCGCCTGATGAGCTCATCGCGATCATCGGCCGACACCCTGCGAGCATAACGTCAGACTCGTGGTGCCTCCACACGGGCAGACCCTCTGCTAAGACGACCCGAGCATTGCCTCAACCCACTCAAGATCACGATGCAGTCGCAAGTAGTACTTTGCGGCGGAGCTGAAAGGAGCGTGAGGGGCAAGTCGTGCCCCTAGTCGCTCTCTGATGACGCCGCGTGACGTAGCTCCGTCTGCCAGTTCCTCGTGCGCCCTCACGTCGTCGGCAATCTCGCGATACAGCTGCTCGCGTTTCGAGTTGAAGTCCGGATGGTCAAGGTTCAGCAGGATCTTGCTCTCCTCGACCCGCACCTTGGCAACCGGATTGGCAGCGTAGGCGGGGTTGAGCACCGGGCGGCCGTCGGCTTGAAAAGCGACGAGGTCGCAGTCTGCCTCATCGCACGGGTCCAAAATGACAGGCCTCTCTCGCCTTAGCGAGTTCCGGCCTTTGGCACGCGGCCCTCCGCCAATCAACGGAAACTCGTCGCCCTTGCCGCCCGCACAACCGTGAAGCGGATTGTGCTGAGGACTGTTGGCGAACGCGCACGCCACGCGATAGTTTGCCGCTTCGAACGCCAGCCACCAGTAGTCGCAGACTGGGCGGAAATGATCGATGGCGAGCGGCGCGCCGACCAGCTCCGCCTCCGTGTACCAGCACTTCTTGCCGAGCCTGCCAGTCAACCAGTTCTTGACCGGCGACCACTTCCGCGGTCCGTTCCTCTGGACGTACCCCTGCCGCTCTGCCGGCAGCATCTTTGCGAGCGTCTTGTGGCTGCGAAAGAGTTGTGCGCGGCTCTTCGCGCCGGCAGATTCTGCAAAGAACGCAGCGTTCAGCGTTCCAATCGGGATGTATCGCATTTGCGACTCAGTCAGTGGGCTGTCGCTGTCGTAGGAAGTCGACGAAGGCTGGGTCTCGTTCGCTCACTCCCGGCGACAGGATCTCAAGCTGAGCATTAAGCGCCTTAAGTCTCGCTTTGTCAGCCTCCGAAAGAACCTCTTTGACACTGATCGCGAGTCGCTCGTCCATGAGCTTCTGCGTCTCCTTGTCCAGGCTTGAGGGTAGGCCGAAATACTCGCTGCTGCAGAGAAGGTTGGCGATGCCCTGGCCGCGCGGGTGGCGTCGTGGCCGCGTGAACGCTGGCCCTGCTGCAGACGGCTGGCGAGCCAGCAGCACTTGGTCTCTCGACATGCCAGAAATCATGATTGGCGTGTGCGTCGCCATCAGAACGGTGGAGCGGCTCCGTTGCTCCGTATCAAACGCATCAGTCAGCATTGACGGGTAGTCCCAGGACCACTGCGGGTTCAGGTGCGTGTCTGGCTCGTCGAGAAGGACGAGGGTGTCGGGCCCATTGACTAGTTGAAGCGCACCGACAACAGCAAGCAACTGCTTCTCGCCTTCGCTGAGTTGATCGAACTCGAACGGCTCGTCGTCGACACGTCCGATCAACTGAAACGACACGGACGCAAAGATCCCACGTGCGCGTAAGTGCTCGAGCGCGAGGTAGAGGTTGTCGCCGCTCCTCGCCAGCCGGTTGGCCAGTTCAGAAATTGTCTTGTCCGCCGACTCGTTATCATCGAAGCAATAGACCCGGTGTTCTGTGTATGTCAGATCCTCCCCATCTCTTGGCGCAGTGCGCCTCTCGATCCGACGGCTGGCTTCGGACAGAGCTGTCTCGTTGATCGCAGCGATGACCCGGCGAACCGCGCCGACCGTATTCCAGAGCTTCGGCTCGTGCTGCTCGGGGTCGAAGCCGGAGGGCGAGCGCAGCTCAAGGGCTACGTTGAAGAGCCGCTTCAGTCCCAAGCGCTCCAGCAAGCCAACGTGGCCGTGCGCATACAAAGCCAGAAGAATGACCCGCGCTTGAGCGTTGGTCGTCTGAACAAACAGGGGGCGATGCCGGTCGGACTCGGGTTTGCGCGTCAAGCGCTCGAAGTGCCGCCTATAACTACCGACCAATGCATTGACGCGTTGGCACTCTCCGGAGTAGTAGACCAACGTCAATTCGGGGTAGTACACCTGTGCCGCGCCGTCACGGAGACGCTCTGCGAAGAACGTCAGCGGCTTGTCGTCGCCATCCACGATGACAGAGAGAATTCGCCTCTCGCCTTTGAGCGTGATCTGTCGGCCCTGCGCCTCGAATTCGAATCGGAAGTCAAATGGTGGCGGCTTCTTGAAGTAGACGCCGATCAGAATGTGCAAAATCGCCTCGACGATGTTTGACTTGCCGCTGCCGTTGCCCCCAATGACTGCGTTCAAAAGATGGGGGCTCGGGAACGAGACTTCGCAGTCGCGCAGATTCTTGTAGTCTTCAATCCACAGCCGCTGCAGTTTCATGCCAGTGCGCGTTCCCGTGTCAGCTCTGCAACGGCAGCTTCGAGCAGTGTGGCGCCAGTGGTGCCAGCGGCGTTGAGCTGCGCGTCCAGCGCGTCCACGAGAGCCATCAATTGCTTCACCTTGGCGACGATCCGACGTTGTTCGGCGACGGGTGGCATTGGCGCCAAAAACTGGCGCAGCGAACCCAGCGGAATAGTCGGTTGTGCCGTTCCTGTTGTGCTCGCGGACGCTTGGGAGTAGGTGAGTGGGGACTGAAGCACGACCATTAGGAAACTGACATCGACGTACTGCGGTGGCTTGAGAATCGCGATGTGTCGCTGGACGCAGAAGGCCCGATCAGTGTCGACTAGGGCCGGACGACCGTAGGTGGCACCGACCACAGTGTAGAGAATGTCCCCGCGACTGGGGCGTCGGAAGTCCGCAAGACCTCGGTAGTATGAATCGGGAACGAAGCGGCAGCCCTCGAAATCAAGTGTGGCAGTCGTGATGTTGCCGATGGTGAGGAAGGCAACGCCCTCATCGGCTTTCGGTGGCGGGAGATGGTCCCCGTCGGTTATCGCGTTGAACAGCGAGCTCAACCTGCACCACTTCCAAGACGGCGGAATCGCGAACGGCGTCGAGGAGTCCTCAACTGAGGCAGCTACCGCTGAGCGGAAATTATGTGTGTCAGCGAAACGTCGCCGTTCGCTTTCCAATTTCGCGACCAACTTCTCCGCCGGTTCGTCGCTGGGGTCCTGGGGGACGAGTTTGCCTTGGACTGCGAGGGTGAGGATGGATTTCCTCAAGTCGGCAGGCGGAATGCTGAAGGCGGAATGAAAGACGAAATCGAGGTTGGCCGGGGTGGGCGCGTCGGCAAAGCGGGCCAGCGACGCGCGGGCGAGCGCGGCGTGCCGCGTCTCCCGTTCTTGCTGCTGCGCCTCCAGCCGATCACACAACGCCATCAACTCATCTACCTTCGCGACGATCCGCTTCTGCTCGGCGAGGGGTGGGAGGGGAAATGGCGACCTTGCGAAGTAATCGCTGGGGACGCGCTTCTGGCCTGCAGAACCCGTCATCCTCGGTATTCCGCGAGTGATGAAACCACGTGACTTGAGGTAGAGAATCACGAACTCTGGAAGAACTCCTTCGCCAGTCGGGCGAAAGACGTGCAACTCAGTGGTGCCCGCGCCGAACCCGCCATTCAGACCGCTTATTACGGCCGATTTTCGGTTCTCGAAGCACGGCGTAATCTTCGCCATGACCACATCGCCGTCTTGGAAGTGCGTGTAGCCCTTCTTGATTTCGCCCCATGGCCGTTCCTCGTGCCGAGCACTCTGCCCATACTCCGCTGGAATGAGCGTCATTGGCACGAATGAGCTTGTCGCGCTGTCTGGTGCATCGTTGCGCGGCTTTGTGTCTCCGAGGAGCTCAAGCGTTGTCCATCTCCACCAACGCGGAATCACGAAAGGCGGTTCGATGTGAGAGCGGGAGGCGTTCGAGTCCGCATCCAGGTTCTCCCCGAGTGTCAGCCACGCGTGATCCTCTGCGTCAGTGGCTTGTTGTTCGGAGAGCTTCCCTTGCACGGCCAGTTCCAGCACCAACTCGCGCATTGTCTCGACCGCATCGGGCGCGTCGGCGAACTGGTCGAACTTCTCGAAAAACGTCTCCAGCTTCATTCAGCAGTCCCGGCGGTGGCGGTGAGGGCGCGGTGGAGTTCCCGCTTCAGCGCGGCGCGGCTGGCGGCGATCTGGCCGAGAAGCTCTTCGTACTCGGGCAGGAGACGGTCCACGTCGCCGGGGCCAGGGTCGGGGTTGTGGGGGTTCTTGAGGTCGAGGTTGAAGTTGCCGGCCTTGATCTGGTCGAAGGAGACGCGCCAGGCGTGCTCGTTCTCCGCGCGGGACTTGAAGCCGTCCCTTTCCTGGCCCCACCAGGCGCGCTCGCCTTCGAATTCCTCGATGCGGATGGGTTTGCCCTTGTTGTAGCTCTTGGCGCCGGGCGGATAGGGGTGCTCGTAATACCAGACCTGGGTGGTGGGCGCGCCCTTGGTGAAGAAGAGGAGGTTGGTGCGAATGCCGGTGTAGGGATTGAAGACGCCGTTGGGCAGGCGGACGATCGTGTGGAGGTTGCACTCGGTGAGGAGGGCTTCCTTGATGCGGGTCTTGACGCCTTCGCCGAAAAGAGTGCCGTCGGGCAGCACGAGGCCGGCGCGGCCGCCGGGCTTGAGGATCTTCATGAGCAGCACGAGGAAGAGGTCAGCCGTCTCGCGGGTCCGGAACTCGGCAGGGTAGTTGGACTCGATGCCGTCCTCCTCCATGCCGCCGAAGGGCGGGTTGGTGACGATGACGTCCACGCGCTCTTTCGGGCCCCAGTCGCGCAGGGGGCGGGCGAGGGTGTTGTCGTGGCGGACGTTGGAGGGGACGTCGATTCCGTGCAGGAGGAGATTGGTCATGCAAAGGACGTGCGGGAGGTGCTTCTTCTCGATGCCGGCAAAGCAGTCCTGGATGGTGCGCTCGTCCGTCTCGGTCTTCGCCTGCTTGCGGAGGTGCTCGATTGCGCAGACCAAGAAGCCGCCGGTGCCGCAAGCGGGGTCCAGGATCGATTCGCCCAACTGCGGATTGACCTGCTCGACGATGAACTGGGTGACCGCGCGCGGGGTATAGAATTCACCGGCGTTGCCGGCGGACTGAAGATCCTTTAGAAGCTTCTCGTAGATGTCGCCGAACGTGTGGCGGTCGTCTGAGGCGTTGAAGTCGATGCCGTTGATCTTGTTGATGACCTGGCGCATCAACGTACCGTTCTTCATGTAGTTGTTAGCGTCTTCGAAGACCATCCGAATCAAGCCGGCGATCTTGTCCGCTCCGCCCGTGAGCGTCTTCAGCTTCGGCAGCAGGGTGCCATTCACGAAGTCGAGCAGCGCTTCACCGGTGATGCCTTCCGCGTCCACGGCCCACTCAGACCATCGGAGGTGCTTCGGGAGTGGCGAGCGGTAGCGCTCGTCCACGAGCGCCATCTCCCTCTCCCTGTCGTCGAAGATCTTCAGGAAGAACATCCAGCCGAGCTGTTCTAGGCGTTGCGCATCGCCGTACGGTCCCGGCGTCCTTGCGCATGATGTCCTGGATGGATTTGACGAGGTTGGAGACGTTCGGCATGAATCAGGCGGCTTCGTTGTAAAGGTGTGATTCGAGTTCGCGGATTGCCGCGAGATATCGCTCACGGCCCCCAAAGAGGCTCACGATCTCTACCGGCGTGCCCAGGCTTGGGAGCGGCGCGACCTTGAGGATGTCCAGCGACTCGACGCTTCTGAGTCCGGAATCGGAGTACTTGTCCAGCAGTGCCTCAAGCACGGCTCGGGCCTTGCCCTCGTATTTCGCAAAGGCGTCGCGCTTCCGTACCGGGCGGCCCTCTCATGGCGGGTGAGCGGTGGCCTGTCGAACGCCACGTGGCAGACCAAGTCAAAGCCGTCCAGGTCGCGCCCGATGGCGGCGCTGAGCTCGTCGATGAAGACGCCCTGTGCGGCCAACTCGTCAAGCACGGCCTGTTTCCGGTCGGCGGCCGTCCAGGCCTCCAAGAAGGCGTCGAGGGAGCCGTAGGCTTTCTGCACCGTGCGCTTCGTGTAGTCCCGCAGTGACTCGGTGATGAGCTTCCCGTCGAGGCCAAGGTATTGCACGCGTTCTGTAGCGACTGTCACTTCTACGTTGTCGACGACGTACCGTCCGCGGCCATCCCTGACGGTGCCCGTGCCGTCTGCCGGCGGGTCATACTCGGCCCCGCCAAGTCCGCCTTCTGACTGGTTCTCCGGCGTGTCCGGCGGAACTGGAGAGTCGCCAGGACCCGGCTCGTAGATCTGAACGGGATCGCCGTCGAACGCGGGGTCGGAGAACATCGCCGTGGCCCGCTTGAAGTCCATGATGGTGAAGAAGAGCTTGTTGTAGTCCTCGTTGATCCTGGTGCCGCGGCCGATGATCTGTTTGAACTCGGTCATGGAGCCGATGCGCTTGTCGAGAACGATCAGGTGGCAGGTCTGGGCGTCAACTCCAGTAGACATCAGTTGCGATGTCGTTGCGATAACTGGGAACGTGGACTCGGGATCGATGAAATTGTCGAGCTGGGCCTTGCCTTCGTCGTTGTCCCCGGTGATGCGCATCACGTACTTGCTGTTCGACGCGGCCAGATCTGGGTTGGCATTCACCAGCGCCTGGCGCATTCGTTCTGCGTGGTCGATGTTCTCGCAGAAGACGATGGTCTTGGCAAAGCGGTCCGTAGCCTTGAGGAGCTCGGTGATCTTGGCGGCAACCAGCTCCGTGCGCTTCTCCAGAATCAACGAGCGGTCGAAGTCACGGTCGTTGTACTCCCGGTCCTCGATCAGCGCGCCGTGCTTGTCCGTCTGGCCTTGCTCTGGCCGCCAGCCATCGAGGTCCTTGTCAATGCCGATGCGGACGACCTTGTAAGGGGCCAGGAAGCCGTCCGCGATGCCCTGGCGGAGGGAATAGGTGTAGACGGGGTCGCCGAAGTACTCGATGTTCGAGACGTCCTTGGTTTCCTTCGGCGTCGCCGTCATGCCGATCTGGGCGGCGGACGAAAAGTATTCGAGCACTTGGCGCCATTGCGCGTCATCGGCTGCGGAACCGCGGTGACACTCGTCCACCACGACGAGGTCAAAGAAGTCGGGCGAGAACTGTTTGTAGATGTTCTGTTCGTCGTCGGAGCCCGTAACCGCCTGGTACAGCGAGAGATAGATCTCGAACGCCTTATCGACGTTGCGGTTGGTGATCTTCGTCATCGCCTGGCCGAACGGCTTGAAGTCGTTCGTCTTCGTCTGGTCGGCCAGGATGTTGCGATCGACGAGGAACAGGATTCGCTTCTTGACGCCGGCCTTCCACAGCCGCCAGATGATCTGGAAGGCGGTGTAGGTCTTTCCGGTGCCCGTGGCCATCACCAGGAGCAGCCGGTTCTGGCCGCGGGCGATGGCGTCTACAACCCGGTTGACGGCAACGAGCTGGTAGTAGCGGGGCGCCTTGCCAGAACCGTCGTCGTAGTAGGCCTGGGTTGTGACTGCAACCTGAGCGTCCGTGTATCCCTTGGCTGCGCGGTATCGCTGCCATAGGTCTTCGGCCGACGGAAACTGGTCCAGAGGGATCTCGCGTTCAGCCGGACCGCTGGTGACGGTTCTGTCGTGCTCGAGGAACGCATCGCCATTCGTGCTGTAGGCGAACGGCAGGTCCAGCATCTCGGCGTAGGCCAAGGCCTGTTGCAGCCCGGCTCCGACTGAGTGGGTGTTGTCCTTGGCCTCGACCACCGCGATGGGCAGGTTCGGCTTGTAGTAGAGGATGTAGTCGGCCTTCCGCGCCTCGCCGCGCCTGACGTTCTTGCCGCGTACGATGACCTGCCCACGGGTCAGAAACCGCTCCTCGACGACCTGCGTCATCACGTCCCAGCGGCCGTTGCTGACAATGGCCGGGGTGATGAACTTGGTGCGGATATCGGTCTCGGTCAGTTCCTTCTTGTTCATCTCCGCGGCTTTGCGGCACTAGGGTAGCGCAACCTGTCGGGCAGTCTTCGCCTCAGGATCTTGACGGCAGTCCTAAGAAAATAGAGTGGCGGTGCAGTGACTCCGCGACCGGAGCCCGGCCGCCGCCAGAAGGAGAGGCAGCCGATGGGACGCAGCCTTCGGAACGGTAATCCGTGCCTTTTGTTCGAGCTCTAAACAGTGCAAAAATCTTCCTGAAATAGTCTTGACATCAGTGATCGTTTTGGCCATAATCTTGTCATTGGAGTGGTTCAGTGACGAATGTTGCCAGCACGGTCGAGATAAATCGCATAAGGAAGCTGTTGGTGAAGTCCGCCTATGCCGTCCTTGACGCGCAAGGATGGAAGGTTTCCAGGGTAAAGGGAAGGGTTCTTCGGATCACGAAGAACGGAAAGAGCAAGCTCGCCGCGATCCGAACGAGCCGGGATACTTGGATTGCGTTCGCGCGGTCTGATGATGACGCGGCTTGGGTGACCTTGTCCGACGTCGACGTGGTCGTAGCCTCGTCGGTCGATGACCCCGAGAATCCCAAGTTCGCGCAAGTCCACATGTTCGACGCAGGCGAGGTGCGCGAGCGATTCGATCGCGCGTATGCCGCGCGGAAGGCCGCTGACCATAGCATCCCCCTCGGCCGCGGCGTGTGGGTGTCGCTCTACCGCGACGAGGCGACGATTCCTGTGCAAAGAGTTGGGGCGGGCATCGGCAACATTCATCCTCCGATTGCTAGAGTCCAGTTGGACGCCGTTGGGATCAGCGCACCCGTGGCGCCGCAAGCAGCGAATCCGACGACTCATCACTCGGACGATATCGAGCCACTTACGATCGCTCAGGCAAAGGCCAGGCTAGCGCGCAGTCTTGGTGTTGATCCTGCCAACATAAAGATCACCGTCGAGGCATAGGTGCCAGTGGTGTCGGGCCGAGGGGCAGGCCGGCTTCGGCTTGATCCCTACTGATAGATTGAGCGTTGCTGTATCTAGGCAGCAGGCATCGCGTCACCCCCGCGCCGCTGCGGGTCGTGGCTAGCAGTCGTCCCGGGGAGGACGAGCGAGCACGTTCTAGACGTGTCCTTTCGATGGCGCCGCGGTAGCGGCACGCAGTCCGTCCCATCGCACATGGCTCCAGGCGTGGGCCTGGCCGGCTGGGCCACCGTGACGTTCCCTCTGCGAACAGGACGACGGTATGGCGTGCGGGTCGCGGAGCCCGAACTCTCGCCGCACTCTTCATGCCGGCAGCGGGACGTGCGTTGCCGTGGTTGTCCGGGCCAAACGAAACGGCCCGCCGACAGAGTCGTCGCGGGCCGTGAGGTCGCGACTTAGATGGGCTGGCGCGACTTGTCGAAGGTGCCACGGGCGGCGTCGCTGCGTCAATGCGTGTGCGCAGTTGTGTGCTGCGACCTGTCCTGTCACAGTCACATGGTAGACACGCGCCGAAGGCCAGTCGATGACGTTGCCAAGCCGCCACCTCGCTGCCCGCTGGGGACTTGAAGCGGTGCAGATCATTCGCGACGGCGGCTATACGACCCCGTCGGGCCATTTCGTCACCCTACGGGCGGACGTCGATGCCGCAGCCAGAAACACCCGTGAGTACCCGCCCGAATGCGAAGTGCCTCTGCTGACGCCTCGGGGATCGCTGCCGGCACTATCGGTCGAGAACGCATCAGTCATGGTGGTGGGCCGGCGCATGGCCGCGGTGGGTCCGGTGGCCGCGCTGAACTTCGCGTCGGCCGTGGCACCGGGCGGCGGCTTCCTGAGCGGCGCGCGCGCCCAGGAGGAATGCATGGCCCGCTCCTCCGGGCTGTTTGCCTGTCTCGACGGCCGGGACTTCTATCGCCGGCACAACGCCGTGCTCGACGCCATGAGTTCGCACTACGCCCTGTATTCCCCGGCCGTGCCGTTCTTCCGCACCGACGAGGGCCAGCTGCTGGAGGCGCCGTGGCGGATGGCCGTGATCACCTGCGCGGCGGTGGATGGCGGTGGGCTGCGTCACTACCACCCCGAACGCGAGCCTGAGATTCCGGCCGTGATGCGGGAGCGGACCCACCGCGTCCTCGCTGTCGCGGCAGCGGAAGGGCAGCGACGGCTGGTCCTGGGCGCCTGGGGCTGCGGCGCGTTCGAACTCGACACGCCGATGATGGCCGGGTTGTTTCGCGAGGCCATCGAGGCCAGTGCCGGCTGGTTCGACGAGGTCGTGTTCGCCATCACCGATTGGTCAGCCGAGCGGCGGTTCATCGGGCCGTTCGAACGCGCGTTCGAGGGGTTGATGTAGGACCGCGCCTTGCTGACCCCGATCGCAGCTTCTGCCGCATCGGCCCGTTCCGCAACGTGCGCTGATTGCGCTCCCGATTACGCGGCGTGTCGTGAGGGTCACGAACGCCGGGGGATCTGGTGAGGCACGTCCCCTGCATCCCGATGACGAGGAATCTGGCTGAAGGCGGGCTCTGGCAGAGGTTTGACTGAGTTTAGCCAGTTTATCTCCATAAGATAAACTTCCAAATATCGGTATAATTCCGATGATGGACCCGGTTTCGAATCCCTACGCTCCCGGTGCCGGCACGCCGCCGCCCGAGCTGGCCGGCCGCGACGAGATTCGAGAGACGGCGCGGGTGGCGCTCGAGCGGGTGCGACGGGGGCTGGCCACGAAGAGCCTGCTGATGGTCGGGCTGCGCGGCGTCGGCAAGACCGTGCTGCTCGACAGCATCCGCGATGCGGCGGAAGGCCGCGGCATCCAGACGGTGCGGATAGAGGCGCCGGAGAACCGTTCGCTCCCGGCGCTTCTGGCCCCGGAGCTGCGCGGCGCGCTGTTGAGGCTGAGCCGCCATCAGCAGGCGAAGGAATACGCGCAGCGCGGCCTGCGAGCCCTCGCCGGGTTCGCAAAAGGCTTGAAGATCAAGTACGACGACATCCAGGTCGGTTTCGATTTCGAGCCCGAGGCCGGCCTTGCGGACAACGGCGACCTCGAACAGGACCTGCCCCCACTATTGGAGGCGACTGCCCAGGCGGCGCACCACGCTGGGACCGCGCTGGCGATGTTCATCGACGAGCTTCAGTACGTGGATGAGTCGCAGCTGGCCGCCCTCATCACCGCGCTCCACCGCTGCGCACAGCGGCAACTTCCAGTGGTGCTCGTCGGGGCCGGCTTACCGCAGCTGCGGGGACGAATGGGCAAGGCCAAGTCCTACGCCGAGCGCCTGTTCGAGTTTCCAGAGGTCGGACCATTGCCGCCGGACGCCGCCGCCCTGGCGATCACCAGGCCTGCGGAGAAGGAAGGCGTGCAGTTCGAGCTCGAGGCGGTCCACCAGATCATCCATCAGACCAGGGGTTATCCCTACTTCCTGCAGGAGTGGGGCAAGCATGCCTGGGATGCGGCGACGGTGTCGCCCATCACGGTTGCGGATGTCACGATCGGCGCGGTCTCGGCAATCGCCGCCCTGGACGCCAGTTTCTTTCGCGTCCGCTTCGATCGACTGACACCGGCCGAGAAGAAGTACCTGCGGGCGATGGCCGACCTCGGCCCCGGACCGCACCGCTCGGGCGACATCGCGGAGCGTCTCAGCCGCAAGGTGACGGCGCTTGGACCGACACGAAATCAACTGATCTCCAAGGGCATGATCTGGAGTCCCAATCACGGCGACACGGCGTTCACGGTGCCGCTCTTCGATGAGTTCATGCGGCGGATCATGCCGGGGGACGGCTGGAGGACGGCAACGGGCAGTTAGCTGGCGCAACGGCAGGAGGCGGGCGTCGCGACGCCCGCGAACGCTGAAAGATTTGGTGAGGCACGTCCCCTGCACCCTGGATAGCGGGTTCAGCCGGGATGGTTCACAATGCGCATAGATACGCCGATGCCGCAGATGGCCAGGATTACCCGAGACCCGCGTCGCATGGGCGGCAAGCCCTGCATTCGCGGCCTGCGCGTCACGGTTGGCGCCGTTGTCGGGCTGGTGGCGGCCGGCCACACGACGGCGGACATCCTGCGCGAGTATCCCTATCTGGAAGCCGAGGACATCAGCGCGGCGCTGTCGTACGCCGCGTGGCGGGCGGAGGAAGTGGAAGTCCCGCTCGGCGGCGGGCAGCGCTGAGCGTCGATCTGTCCGTCATTCGCCAGGCTCGGCCACTGGCGGGTCTTGAGGCTTTGAGCTTGCCGCCTCACCGAATCGTAGCTACAATTTGACTGTGGTCGTCTTCGACGCCGCCAAGGATGCCGCGAACGTTGCGAAGCACGGCATCTCCCTGGCGGCGTTCGAGTCGATGACTGGGCGTCGGTTCGCGGTGGATGTGCGGCTGTGCGCGTGATCAGCCTACGCCGGGCCAGCCGAAAGGAACGGTCGAAGTATGGCGCGACGTAAACACGATCCCGATCAGGCCCCGGAGCTTGGAGACGATTTCTTCGCCCGGGCGCAGCCTGTCGCCGACGGCCCCCGGGCGCTGCACGAGGCCCTGCGTGAGGCCGATGCCCAGCGTCGCCGCCGCGGCAAGCAGAAAGCACCAACCAAGACGCTGGTCAGCCTTCGGCTGAGCGCCGAGGTTCTGACCGCGTATCGCGCCACTGGTCAGGGCTGGCAGTCGAAGATCAACGACGACTTGGTGCGTGCCTCGCGGCGGTTGCCTCGTGCGGCGGCGAAGCCGGCGGCCAAGGGCAAGACGGCGTCGAGCAAGCGCCGTGTCTCCGTGACGCGCGCCTAGCCGGGTTCGAGCCTCTCGCACGACCGGAGTCCTCGACCAACGCCATGACCTCCGATTGGTTCACTGCGCTGACGGGCTTCCCCGAACGCTCCTGGGCGGAGACGCAGTCGAACTTCTCGGTGGCAGGCACGGAACTCCGCTGCCTGTTGAACGACCGCACCTACGCCATCGGCACCCTGGAGACGCCATCCGTGGCCGATCTCCGCGCCCGTGCCATTGCAGATCTCAGGGGCAGCTCTAACGATCTCCGGGGCAGCTCTAAAGAGCTGCCCTACAACGGAATCGCAGGGGGCAGCTCTAAAGAGCTGCCCTACGACAAAGGTAAGGAGCTGCCCGGCAGGCTCCGCGTCTCCTCCGTCGTCGCCGACGTCTCCGCCCTCCACCGCGAGCCCGCGCACCGGCACGCGCTGTTCCAGGTGGCGTCGCAGTTCAACCTGCTGGAGATGACCGGGCCGCACGTGGCGCCCGAGGACGGCGTCACCCGCTACGCGCACGACCGCACGCAGGGGCCGGCGTGTGCCATTGCCGCCGGCGCCGCCACCATCTATCGCAACTACTTCGTGCCCGCGGACAGCGGGGTGGGGCAGACGCGGCATCGGCAGATCGACTGCCTGCGCGACATCGGCGACGCGCTGGGCAACGACCGCGGCTCGCTGTGGACGATGCAGAACGGCTACGCGCTGTGCACGGAGTCGGGACTGGCGGCCATCACCCGGCGGCTCGGCCAGATGTCGGCGGACGAGCGCGATGCGCTGCGCGATCGGCTGCGGGTAGGTGTGCATTCGGACGTGCAGGTCACCATCAGCGACGACCCAGGCCAGCGCGTGACGCAGGTGTTCTGCTCGGCGCTGCCCGTGGCCTACACCGGCATCCCCGCGGAGCAGTGGACGGCGTTTGCCACCCTGGTGCTCGAGGGCGCCTACGAGGCCACGCTGTGGGCCGGCGTGCTGAACGCACGGGCAGCACTAACCAGCCTCCGCTCTTCGAGCTACGGCGGTCCGCCGAAGCCTTGGCGAAGGCGGAAGTGCCGCCCAACATCGAAGGGGGGCATCGCGCGCACCGGCTGCCGCCAGGTGTGGCTCACGAGCCTTGGCGGCGGCGCGTTCGGCAACGACCCGGCGTGGATTGGGGGGGCGATGCGGCGGGCGTTGCGGCTGGTGCGGGACGTCGACCTGGACGTGCGGATCGTCAGCTACGGGCGGGTGCGGCCGGAGGTGGAGCGGGTGGTGGCGGAGTTTGCCTGAATCGGTCCGGCATACGTCCACCCAGCTCCAGCCACGCCTCAGGCCCACCGCCGCCACCGCCTGCTGAGCGTCGCGAGGATCGCAGAAAGGTCGCTGATTGGGTGGCGCGGAGCATGCATCCGCCATGACGTTCCGCAGTGGGCGGCATCGCTGAAATGTCTTTTACAACATATGTATACAAATACATAATCGGCCATGGCCTGGAGTGTTCAGCTCCACGGCCAGTTCGTGCCCGAGTTCCAGGCGTTGCCGGAGCCGGGCGCGGAATCGGAGGGCACGACGATGAGCAACCTCGACAGGGTCCGGGCGCGCCTTGGCCCGGCACGACGCCGGAAGATCGCGGCACGCGCCGCCACGCTGGTCGCTGATGAGCGGTCGCTGCAGGAACTGCGTCGCGCGATCGGGGTGACCCAGACCACCATCGCGCAGGCCCTGGGAGTTGGCCAGGACGGAGTCTCTCGACTCGAACAGCGCCACGACATGCGACTCTCCACGCTGCGAGGCTATGTCGAGGCGCTGGGCGGGCGGCTCTCGGTCTTGGCCGAGTTTCCCGGCCTGGAGCCGGTGGTGGTCGGCGGCTTGGCCAGGACGAAGGGTGCGCGGACGCCTCGCGCGCGGAGCCCTGGGCCGCGCGCCGCCGTCGACCCCAAGAAGCGGTGAAAGCATCCTCTGGACATGTCCTCGACCACGGCCCAGATTCGCAACGTGCCGGTCGACTTTAGAAAGAGCTGCCCTACATTGAAGGCAATAGGCCCCGCGAAGGCAATACGCTCCGCGTCTCCTCCGTGGTCGCCGACGTCGCCGCCCTGCATCGCGATCCCGCCAATCGTCACGCCCTCTTCCAGGTGGCTTCCCAGTTCAGCCTCCTCGAGATGACCGGGCCGGACGTCGCCCCCGAAGACGGCGTCGCCCGCTACGCGCACGACCGCACGCAGGGCCCGGCCTGCGCCATGGCGGCCGGCGCCGCCACCATCTACCGGAACTACTGCGTTCTCGTGCACGGCCAGGTGTGGCAGACCCGCGACCAGCAACTGGACTGCCTCGAGGACCTCGGCACCGCGCTCGGCAACGCGGACCACGCGCTCTGGACCATGCGCAACGGCTACGCCCTGTGCACCGAGGGCGGGCTGGCTCACCCACCACGCCGCCATCGTCAAAGTCACCGGCGACAGCGATCGGCTGCGCAAGGCCGAGCACGCCCAGAAGACGCGACGGGCATCGTGACCCGATGCCCCAGTCGACGCCGGTCCAGATCTACGCGCTTGTCGATGACCGCCGACACCGCTACGCCGGCAGCCAGCGCCGTGGGCGGATCGACCCGAACCCGCACCAGATCGACGCCGTGGTGTTCGCCCTGCGCCGCATCCCGGAAGGCGGCTGCATCCTGGCGGACGAGGTGGGCCTCGGCAGACGACCGAAGCCGAGCCGATCATCTCGCAGCTCATGGCCGAGGGGAAGCGGCGCAGCCTGCTGATCGTGCCCAAGTCGCTGCTGGGCCAGTGGCAGAACGAGCTGCACGCGCTCTCTTGGTGGTGGACGAAGCCCGCGAAGGGCGCTGCGACAGCGATCGCGCGGTGCAGAGTCTGCGGCTCTTCATCCACGGACCGTGGGCAGATTGTGCACACGCGCGGCCCTGATCTTCTGATTCGCGGGAGTTCTCGGGCGGCACGGGGCTCGCATTGTCCCGTGCAATGGCCGGATGTAGACTCCGGTCATGGCCGGGGAGGATCCGATGCGCTCGCCAGCGGCAGGCGCCGACATGCGCCTCACCTACGACGACTTCATGCTGTTCCCCGACGACGGGAAGCGCCACGAGATCATCGACGGCGAGCACTACGTGACCCCGTCGCCAAACGTGCGGCATCAGGTGCTGGTGCGGCGGCTCTCGTGCGATCTCGAGAACTACTTCCGGTCGCAGCCGCAGGCGGGGCAAGTGTTCAGCGCGCCGCTCGACGTGCTGCTGTCGCCGTTCGACATCGTGGAGCCGGACCTGTTCGTGGTCACCGGCGACCAGGCTGGCATCCTGACGGAGAAGAATGTGCAGGGGCCGCCAGCGCTGGTCATCGAGGTGCTGTCGAAGAGCACGCGCAAGCGCGACGCGCAGACCAAGCGGCGCCTGTTCGAGCGGAGCGGCGTGCGCGAGTACCTGGCTCGTCGACCCGGAGCTCGACGCCGTGCAGGTGTTCCGGCCGACGCCCGAGGGGAGGCTGGCCCGCGTGGTGGAACTGACTGCCGAAGACGGAGGCGTGTTGACCACGCCGCTGCTGCCTGGTTGCCAGCTCGATCTGCGCGAGCTGTTCCGCAAACACATCTAGTTCGTCGATGTAAGTAGCCCACCTGGCGGACCACGCCGCAACGCTGCGGCCAATTTCAGGGGATCGCTGCATCCAGCCCAGCAATCAGCCGGTCGATCTCGTCCACCGTGTTGTAGTGCACCATCGACACGCGGACCACGCCGCCAGCGGCCTGCAGGCCCAGGTGCTCGACGAGCCGGCGCGAGTGGAAGTCGCCATAGCGGATGCCGATGCGCAGCGGGTCGATCTGCCGCACGATGTCGGGTGCGGCCAGCCCCTGCACCGTGAAGCTGATCGTCGGCACCCGTACGGCCTGCTCGGCGGTGGCCTCGCCGACGATCGACACACGCGGCTTGGTGGCCAGGTAGTCCAGCAGCCGCCGGGCCAGCACCTCCTCGTGCGCCGCAATCGACGCGAAGGCCGCCTGCATCTGCGCTCGCGGTGTGGCTGGCGCCGCGTGCTCCGCGCCGACGCGCGCGCCCAGCTCCTCTAGGTAGTCCACGATGCCCACCGATCCCCACGACAGCTCGTAGTTGGGATTGCCCGGCTGCAGCTTGTAGGGGATGCGGTCGTTGGCGATGAAGTAGTGATACAGGTTCGCCAGCTCCAGCAGGTGGGCGTACTTGCCGTAGAGCAGCGCGTGGTGCGGCCCGTAGACCTTGTAGAGGCTCAGCACGTAGTAGTCCACGTCCCACGCGGCCACGTCCACGAGGCGGTGCGGGCTGTAGGCCACGCCGTCCACGCACACCTTGGCGCCGTGGTCGTGCACGAATCGGGTGATCTCGGCCACGGGATGAATGGTGCCGAAGATGTTCGAGGCGTGGGTGAAGGCCACGAGCTTGGTGCGCGGCGACATCACCCGGGCCAGGCCGTTGAGCTCGAGCCGGCGCGACACCGGGTCGAACTCCCAGAAGCGCGGCACCACGCCCACCGCCTCCAGGCCCACCCACGCGCCGATGTTCGACTCGTGGTCGGCGCGTGTCACCACCACCTCGTCGCCCGGTGAGAACTGGTGCGCCATGGCCCGGGTCAGCAGCTGCACGAGCAGCGTGGACGTCGGCCCCATGACCACTTCTTCCGGACGGCTGGCGTTGACGAACGCGGCCATCCGCTGCTGCGCCTCCTGCATGCGGGCGCTGGCGCGCTCGGAGATGGCGTAGCTGGCCCCGAGCTGTACGTTGGTGGTGCGCAGGTAATCCGCGATGCGGTCGATGACGCGCCCGAGCGCCTGCGAGCCGCCGGCGTTGTCGAGGAACGCCCAGTCGTCCGCGAGCGACGGGAACTGCGCCCGGACGAACGGCAGATCGAGCGGCGCGGCCCCACCCCCGGATGACGACCCCAATGACATGGCGCGCAGCTTACCAGACGGTGATAGTGTGAGCGGCCACATGCGCTGGCTGCCCCAGCTCGTCGCCACCAAGTCGATCGAAGAGCTGAAGGCCGAGGCGGGCGACGGCCGCCACCACGCGCTGAAACGCGTGCTCGGTCCCGGGCAGCTGGTGATGCTCGGCATCGGCGACATCATCGGCGCCGGCATCTTCGTGCTGGCGGGTGTGGCCGCGGCCCAGTACGCGGGCCCGGCCATCATCCTGTCGTTCCTGCTGGCGGCGGTGGCCTGCAGCTTCGCGGCGCTGTGCTATTCCGAGTTCGCGGCCATGCTGCCCGTGTCGGGCTCGGCCTACACCTACGCCTACGCCACGCTGGGCGAACTGGCGGCGTGGATCATCGGCTGCGCCCTCACGCTGGAGTTCGCGGTGGGGCCGGCCGCGGTGGCCGTCGGCTGGTCCGGCTATGTCTCGAGCCTGCTCCGGGACCTGGGCCTCGGCGTGCCGCCGATCTTCACCGCGCCGCCGGGCACGGTGCTGGTCGAAACCGCGCCGCACCGCTGGGAAGTGCTGTCGAACGTGGCGGACCGCCTGGTGGCGCAGGGCATCGACCCGGCATCGCTGGCGCAGCAGACCGCGCTCTTCAACGGACTGGCGGCCGTCGTGGTGCTGGTGATGACGGCCATCCTGGTGGTGGGCATTCAGGAATCCGCCCGCGTCAACGCCGCCATCGTGGTGGTGAAGGTGTCGGTGCTCGTGGTCTTCATCGGCGCCTGCGCCGCCTACGTGCAAAGCGCCAACTGGACGCCCTTCCTGCCGCCCAACACCGGCGAGGTCGGCCGCTACGGCTACTCCGGCGTCCTGCGCGGCGCGGCCGTGGTGTTCTTCGCCTTCATGGGGTTCGACTCGGTGACCACGGCGGCGCAGGAAGCGAAGAACCCGCAGCGCGACCTGCCGATCGGCATCATGGGCTCGCTGGCCGGCTGCACGGTGCTCTACATCCTGTTCGCCATCGTGCTCACCGGCGTGGTGCCCTATACGCAGCTGAACGTGCCCGACCCGATCGCGGTGGGCGTCGACGCCACGGGCCTGCGCTGGCTCTCGCCGCTGATCAAGCTCGGCGCCATCTGCGGCCTGAGCACGGTGGTGCTCGTCGGCATGCTGGCGCAGACGCGCATCTTCTACACCATGGCCATCGACGGGCTGCTGCCGCCGTGGGTGGCCCGGATCCATCCGCGCTTCCGCACGCCGCACCTCACCACCGTCGTCACGGGCTTGGTGGTCGCGCTGCTGGCGGCCGTGACCCCGATTGCCGTGTTGGGCGAACTGGTGAGCATGGGCACGCTGCTCATCTTCGTGATCGTCTGCGCCGGCATCGTGATCCTGCGGCGCACCCGGCCCGACCTGCCGCGCCCGTTCCGCACGCCGGCCTCGCCGCTGGTGCCGCTGCTGGGGGTGGCCACGTGTGCCTACCTGATGTCGGGCCTGCCGGCGGACACGTGGCTGCGCCTGCTGGCGTGGATGGGCGCCGGCCTGGTGATCTATGCCGCGTATGGGCGGCGGCATAGCCGGGTGAGGGCGGCGCGAGGGTTGTAGGTATGGCGCCCCCAGCATCCGGACACGCGCGGAGTTCGTGGCGGGGTGAGCCGGCCCCCACGATGCGCGACTGGTTCCAGGCCCTCACCGGTTTCGAGGAGCGCTCCTACGCCGAGACGCAGTCAAACCTCGTCGTCGAGGGCCACATCCTCCGCTCCACGATCAACCACCAGTCCTACGTCATCGGCCAGCTCGAGACCCCCTCGCTTGCCGAGCTTCGCGCCCGCGCCCTCGGGGTCGCACCCCACGGGGGCAGCTCTAACCAGCCTCCGCTCTTCGAGCTACGGCGGTCCGCCGGAGCCTTGGCGAAGGCGGAAGAGCTGCCCTACATTGAAGGCAATACGCTCGGCGAAGGTAATACGCTCCGCGTCTCCTCCGTGGTCGCCGACGTCGCCGCCCTGCATCGCGATCCCGCCAAATCGTCACGCCCTCTTCCAGGTGGCCTCCCAGTTCAACCTCCTCGAGATGACCGGCCCGGACGTCGCCCCCGAAGACGGTGTCCCCCGCTACGCGCGCGACCACACGCAGGGCCCGACCTGCGCCATGGCGGCCGGCGCCGCCACCATCTACCGCAATTACTGCGTCCCCGTGGACGGCCAGGTGGGGCAGACCCGCGACCGGCAACTGGACTGCCTCCAGGACCTCGGCACCGCGCTCGGCAACGCGGACCACGCGCTCTGGACCATGCGCAACGGCTACGCCCTGTGCACCGAGAGCGGGCTGGCCACCATCACGCGCACGCTCGCCGCGCTCGACGAGGCTGGCCGCAACACCCTCCGCGACCTCCTGCGCGTCGGCCTGCACTGGGGCGTGCAAGTCACCGGCGGCACGCACGCGGACCTGGTGTCCCAGGCGTTCTGCTCCGCCCTGCCGGTGAGCTACACGCGCATCCCTGCGGAGCGCTGGACGGCCTTTGCCACCCGAGAACCTCTCTCATGAGTGCGGCGTAGCACCGAGGGCGGCGAGGCGCCCGGCAGGCAAGGCGCGACGACTGAGAATACCGGGAGTATTTGAAGGAGGAGCAACGCTGCATGCCGGGATGCATCGCCGGCCGAATGCCGCCGCATTCATGAGAGCGGTTCTGCTCGAAGGCGCCTACGAGGCCACGCAGTGGGCGGCCGTGCTCAACGCGCAGCGCACCGGCTCGAACGTGGTCTTCCTCACACAGCTCGGCGGCGGGGCCTTCGGCAACGACCGCACGTGGATCCACGGCGCCATCCGCAGGGCGTTGCGGCTGGTGCAGGACGTGGGTCTGGACGTGCGGCTGGTGAGTCACGGCGCGCCGGATGCGGTGCTGGTGGGGTTGGTGGCGGAGTTCGCATAAGCGCCCCAAGTCCGGCGAGGGCAGAATCTGCGAGCCGAGACTTGCGCGTCGCCTCGGTGCGCCTCTATCTGGCCGGAATCCGCACCTCTGCGTGGAATGCCAGCGTCGGCACGCGCGATGCACGGCTCGGGGCGTGTGGTGTGGTGGCCAGAGTGGCGGCGAGCTTCGGGTTCGGTTTCCTGGAGGAGCAACTTATATGTTGACCAGGACAACAAATCTGTTTACCTTTGAATGACGCCGCGCGAGCTCAAGCGCTGGTTGGCGGATCGCGGGTGCACGTTCTCCCCCGGCAAGGGCGGCCATCTGAAGGTGCGGCGCGGTGACCGGATGTCGGTGCTCCCGATGCACGGCCACGGCAAGGAACTTGGCACACATGTTCTATGCAGTGACGCTGTCGAAAGACAGCAATGGGTCGTGGCTCGTCGACGTACCCGCGTTGCCCTTTGTGCACACGCACGGCGCCACGCGTGAAGAAGCGCTGTCGCGAGCGGTGGATGCCATCCTGACGGGCCTCGAGATGCTCGTCGACGACAAGGTCGAGATTCCGCGTCCACTTCCAGCAGCTCCGGTCAAGGGCGTTGCCGTGCGTCTGTCGGCCCTGGTGGCCGCGAAGATCGAACTGCACAACGCGATGCTCGCAGAGCGCGTCGGCAAGTACCGGCTGGGGAAGAAGCTCGACTGGCATCTGCCCCAGGTGGACCGCCTGATCGACTTTCGCCATCAGTCCAAGCTGGATCAGATTGAACAGGCGCTCTCGGCCCTCGGGCGGCGGCTGGTCGTGACGAGCGCGGCGTAACGTCCGGGCGCCCGGGCGCCGAAGGGCGGCCGTTTCACCGATGAAACTATCCTAGGGACATGTCCTCGACCATGGTCCAGATCCACAACGTGCCGGCCGATTTCCACCGCCGTCTGAAGGCGCGCGCGGCGATGGAAGGCATGTCGATGTCCGACTACATCCTGCGCGAAGTCGGCAAGGCGCTCGACCGGCCAACTCGCGCCGAGGTGCTCGCCCGGCTCCAGGAGCAACCGACGCGGAGATTGAAGCGCAGCGCCGCCGAGATCATCCGCGAGCAACGCGACGCCCGGTGATCGTGCTCGACAAGTAGGCGGTCCGTCGGCTGACGTCGAGCGGCTACATTCACACGGACGACGGTATCCGCCACGTTTGGCAGTAGGATGCCGCCGATGCATCGTCCAATGGTGCTCGCACTCGTCTTCCTGTGCGCCGGAGCGACCGCTGAGGCCCGCGCCGCCTCCTGCGATCGCGTCACCGCCATCGCCCTGCCGCACACGACGGTGACCTCGGCCGCGGAAGTGGCTGCCGGGGCATTCTCGGCGCCGAGCGGACCGCCTCCGTCCCCCGGGGCGCCGCCGGCGTTCGCCGACCTGCCCGGCTTCTGCCGCGTCGCCGCCACGCTCGCCCCGTCCAGCGATTCGGACATCACGATCGAAGTCTGGCTGCCGCTCAGCGCCTGGAACGGCAAGTTCCTGGCGGTGGGTAACGGCGCGTGGCAGGGGTCGATCCCCTATGCCGCGTTGGCCGACGGGCTGCGGCGCGGCTACGCCACGAGCGCGACCGACACGGGCCACGTGGGCAACACCGCCCGCTTCGGCATGGGCCATCCGGAGAAGGTCACCGACTTCGCCTACCGCGCCGTGCACGAGATGACGGTGACGGCCAAGGCCATCGTCAGCACGTTCTATGGCCGGGCGCCGCAGCGCGCCTACTGGAATGGCTGCTCGGGGGGCGGCCGCCAGGCCATGAAGGCGGCGCAGATGTTCCCGGCGGACTTCGACGGCATCGTCGCCGGCTCGCCGGGGCTCGACTGGACCGGCCGGTCGGCCCAGGCGGTGCGGATTGCGCAGGCGCTGCAGGCACCGGAGTCGCGCTTGACGCCGACGGCCTTGCAGGTGCTGCACACCGCGGTGGTGGCGGCGTGCGACGGGATCGACGGCGTGAAGGACGGGCTGCTCGAGAACCCGGCCGCGTGTTCGTTCGATCCGCGGGCGCTGGTCTGCACGGGCGCTGGCGGGGCCGCCTGCCTCACCCCGGCGCAGGCCGACGCCGCGCGGCTGATCTACTCGCCGATCGTCGACGCCAGGACGCAGCGGGAGATTCCGGGACTGGCCCGTGGCAGCGAACTGGGATGGACCGAGCTGGGGTGGTCGGCGTCCGCACGTGCCAGCGGACTCGAGCACTTCCGCTATCTGGTGTTCGCCGACCCGGAGTGGGACGTGCCGCAGTTCGCGGTGGCCACCGACGTGGCGCGCCTGTCGGACGGCGCGATCGCCGCGCTCGACGCCCGCGACGCGAATCTGCAGCCGTTCTTCGACCGCGGCGGCAAGCTGCTGCAGTATCACGGCTGGAGCGATCCGCAGATCACGCCGCTGGCGAGCGTGGCCTACTACGATCGCGTGGCCGCCGCGCACGGCGGCGTCGGGGCAATCCGTGGGTCGCACCGACTGTTCCTGGCCCCGGGGATGGCGCACTGCGGTGGCGGCGAGGGGCCGAGCGACTTCGACAAGTTGCGTGCGCTCGAGCAGTGGGTGGAGCAGGGCCAGGCGCCGGACCGCATCCTGGCGTCGCATCGCAGCAACGGGACGGTCGACCGGACGCGTCCGCTGTGTCCGTATCCGCAGGTGGCGCGTTACACGGGCACCGGGAGTATCGACGAGGCTGCGAACTTCGTCTGCGGGGCCGCCGTCATGTAGCCTCGAGCGCGGGGGGCAGTAACGAGGGAACCGCATCCGGAAACGAGGTAATACTCGGCCCAGGTTGCCCCGTTCCAGGGCTTCGCCGTGCCATCGCAAGCGGTTACGCCACGCTCTTGCGCACGTGCTCGGCCAGCACCTGGTTGATCAGCGTCTGATATCCCACCCGCCGGCGCCGCGCTTCCTTGCGGAACAGATCGAGCACGTCGGCGTCGAGCCGGATGGCGATGAGCTTGCGCGGTTGCGTGCCGAGTGGGGGCCGCCCGACACGCCGCATGCTGCTCAACTGCGCGGCTGACAGCGCCGGAATGTCGGAGTAGTCAATCGGTCCTGCGGTACGCTTCACGTTCCCGCCGGTTCGCTTGACGCGCGCTGATGAGGCGGATTCTTTCGCCATTGCCATTTCCTCGCCTGGGCTCCACTCGAACGCGCCGTATTTAGTATATACGGAATACTCTTCGCGAGTCTCGTCCGCGCGCACCCAGGACGCCCGGCCGCCGCCGGGCGTTCCGCGGCCGCGCTCTCCTCAGGCCGGCGTGTTCCCTCCGCAGTTCACCTGCAGCGGGATGCACGACTGGGTCGTGGGGCACCACTTGGACCCCGGGCAGCAGCCGGTCGAGACCGCGAACATCTGCAGGTCGCCCTTGATCACCGTGAGGTTGGGCAGCGTCGGCTGATCAAGCCATTCGCCATCCCAGATCATGCCCACCTGTGGCATCTCGACGATCACGAACTCCCAGCGGTTCGGCGCGCCGAGGATGCACGACTCGGTCTCGATCGCCATGCCAAGCCACGGACCGTACTTCACCGTGCACCAGAACGGGTGCACGAGCCTGGCGCCGTTGAAGGCGCTCAGCTTGTAGTGCCGCTCGTGCCTGGCGAGCACGGCCAGGTCCAGCGCGCCGGTCACGTCGGGCCGGCCGGTGCCGCCAGACCCGCCCGAGCCGCCGTCGGGCGTGGCGTCGAGGACGATCTCGTCGGCGAACGGCCCAGGGTCCATGCAGACCACGCGAGGGTAGATGGCTTGCGTCCAGTACCTGCGCGTCTGGAACGACGGCGTGGGGATGTGCGGCAGCGCCGGTGAGGCCGTCGGCTTCTGCGGCGCCAGGGCCGGCCGCGCCGGCGGCACGATGGTCAGATACGGCCCCCGCCGTGCGTGGGCCAGCGTGCCGCCCAGCTCGAACGCTTCGAGCGGCAGCTCGGGCAGGGTCTCAATCAGATCGCGTCCCTTGCTCACGGTGGTCCTCCAGACGTCGCTGACGGAAGGGAGTCTGCAGACACAAGCGGCGAACGGTGCGGCACGCCCTCGCGGCCGTCGGCTGGCGCTCGCAGCGCACGTGTGACCTGCGCTGTCGCACACCCTGCGACGCTTGACGGCATGCACATCCAGGCCGACCGCGCCCTCATCCCCGCGCACGTTCCGTCGATTCGCTACCTGCACGTCGTCATCACTGCGCCCCCAGCACCGGTCCGGGCCACCGACGCGGCCCCCAGGACACCCGCCGCGGCGGCGCTGGTCCTCGACCGCTCCGGCTCGATGGCCGGTACCAAGATCGCGATGGCTCGCACGGCCGTGCAGCAGGCGATCCGGCTGCTGAAGCCCAGCGACGCGCTGGCCGTGGTCTGCTACGACGACCGGGTGGACACGGTGCTGGCGCGTGCATCCGCCAGCGACGAGGCCAAGGCGCTGGCCCTGCGGCGGCTGGCCGAGATCGACGCGCGCGGGTCCACGGACCTGTCCGGCGGGTGGCTGCGCGGAGCAGACGAACTGCGCGAGGCAGCGGCCCCGGTGCGTCGTGTGCTGCACCTGACAGACGGCCTGGCCAACCACGGCGAGACGAACCCGGAAGTGCTTGCCGCCACGGCCGCCGACCTGCGTGCGCAGGGCATCACCACATCCACCTTCGGCGTCGGTGCGGACTTCGACGAGCAGCTGCTCGGCCGGATTGCCACCGCGGGCGGCGGCCACTTCTACTTCATCGAGCAGCCGCAGCAGATTCCGGACCTGCTGGCCAGCGAACTCGGCGAGACGCTGGAGGTCACGGCGCGCGACGCCGTGTTCAGGGTGACGTGCCCGCCCGGTGTGCACGCCGGCCTCGTCAACGACCTGCCGGGGCACGAGGGCGCTGGCGTGCTGCGGGTACCGCTTGGGGATCTGGTGGCGGGGCAGGAAGTGGCGCTGGCGGTGGCGGTCAGCATCGGGCAGGTGCCAGCCGGCGACCCGCCCGTCGCCCTCAGCTGCCGGGTCAGCGACCGCGACGGCCGGCTGTTCCCGCAGCCGATGGCGGTGGAGTTCCAGGTGGCGGATGTCGCCACGGATGCCGCCCAGCCCGTGAACCTGGAAGTGCTCACGGCCGTGGCCGAGCAACTGGTGGGCCGGGCCCGAGCGGCGGCGCTGCGCCTCAATCGCGAGGGCCGATTCGACGACGCCAAGCTGGTGCTGCGCGATGCGGCCCGCACGGTGCTGGCACTGGCGCCGGGCCACCCGCCAATCGTCCGCCTCGCCGACACGCTGCGCCAGGAAATGCCCGAGTTGGCGATGCAGCTCGACGCGTTGTCGCTGAAGCGGCGGCACTATGCCGCCTACGAGGTGGCGATGTCGCGGGTGGAGGGGAAGGCGCGGCGGCGGCCGGCGGCGTCCTGAGGCAACCGTTGCCCAGATTCATCGACTTGCGGATAGTTCGCGAAATGGATACGATTGTTCGCGAAATGAGAACATCAACCGCTCGCAAACCAGGTCGTGGTGGTTCCGCCAGACGCCCATTCGTTCGCGGCGCGGCACCGCGCCGGCCCGGCCGCACCCCCACCGGCGGCCTTTCGGCGACCCTCTTCGGCTTGACCAGGCAGCAGGTGCTGGGGCTCTTGTATGGACGTCCCGACGAGTCCTTCTACCTGCGAGAGGTGGCGCGGCTGACCGGCGGTGCCCTTGGCGCCGTGCAGCGGGAGCTCTCGGCGCTGGTGGGCGCCGGCATACTCGCGCGGTCCGTCGAGGGCCGGCAGGTTTACTTCCAGGCCAACCGGAACTCCCCGGTGTTCGAGGAATTGCGGTCCATCATGGCCAAGACGTCCGGCCTTGCGGACGTGTTACGTGCGGGCCTGGCGCCGCTGTCCAACCGGATTGCCGCGGCCTTTGTCTTTGGCTCACTGGCCAACGACGGCGGCACGAGCGCCAGTGACGTCGACGTCCTCGTGATCGGGGACCTGACCCTGGGCCAAGTGGCCGATGCCCTCACCGGTACTGACGACGCGCTCGGTCGCGACGTGAATCCTGTCGTGCACGCCCCCGGCGAGTTCTCGAAGCGCGCTGCGGCGAACGACCACTTCGTGTCGCGCGTGCTCGCCGAACCCAAGATCTTCTTGATCGGAGACGACGATGTCCTTGATCGACTGGGAGCGCAACGGGTGGTTGACGCCGCATCGCACGAGCCCGCAGGAGATCAGCGAGCTGCTCGCCATCGTGCAACGCGACCTGCAGGACAGCCGGGCCCGCGACGTCAGCGCTGACTGGCGGTTCAACATCGCCTACAACGCAGCGCTGCAGGCGGCAAAAGCGGCACTGGCTGCATCCGGCTACCGCGTGGCCCGCGGCACTGACAGTCACCACCGCACGCTCGAGAGCCTGGCGCACACCATCGGACTCGACAACGTGTCAGTCCGACGACTGGGGGTGTTCCGGAAGCGCCGGAACACCGCGGAGTACGACCACGCCGGCGTCACCTCGGACGCCGAGGCTGACGAGATGCGCGTCTTGGCCGAGTCTATCCGCGACCAGGTGCAGGGGTGGCTAAGACGCAGTCATCCCCAGTTGTGGAGCTGACGACGACACATCCAATTAACGGAGACACTCGCGCCCGGGGCAGAGCTAAAGCTCTGCCCTACATTTGAGGTGGTGCCTACGTACGATCGACACCGGCGTCATGTGCGCAGCGGTAACCGTGTCTGCGCGGACGGCGCCTCGAACAGGATCGACGACGTGTCGAACAGCAGCTTGGGCGCGTAGCCGTCGCAGGCGTCCTCGAGCTGCTCGAGGATCTCCTCGGCCAGGGCCTGGGGTGCCACCACGCGTGCGTGCGCGCCCCAGCCGAGCACCCAGGCCCGCAGCGCCCAGTCGCGACAGACCTTCAATGTGAGCCGCGTGCCGCCCCCGGGCAGTGGCTCGAGCTGCTGCGAGGCGTGCCACGTGCGCTCGCTGACATAGGGCGCGACGCGTGACGAGAAGTCGATGACGATGCGCTCGGCTCGGCCGCCGCGGTTGACGCCGAGCGACTCCCCGAACGGCGCGGTGGTCAGGTCCTCGACCGGCGCGAAGCCGCGCTCCATCAGCGTGACCCGCCGGACCCGCTCCACCGCGAACAGCCGCACCTGGCGATACTCCGGGACGTAGGCGGTGAGGTAGAGCCCGCCGTCGGCGTAACCCAGGCTGTAGGGGTGCAGCCCGTAGTCCTTCTCACGGTTGCTGTGGACCGAGAAGTAGAGCACCTTGGCCACGCGACGCTCCGCAGCGGCTTCGATCAGCCGGGCCACGAACTCGTCGTGTTTCGTCTCGGTGATCTTCTTACGCGGCGCCGGCTTGACGTGAATCACCTCGGGGAGCTGCTTCAGGAAGGCGCGCACCTTGGGTGACAGGCCCTTGTCGATCTTGCCGATGATGGCGGTGAGGCCGGGCTCGAACGGCGTGCCGGTGAAGCCCGCCAGCAGCGCGCGGCTCAGATACAGCGAGCAGGCTTCGGTCACCGATAGTCCGGCGTCGCTCAGCGCCTTCAGCGGCATCGCCAGCATCTTCCAGTAGGTGGTGCGGTCGCGCTTCTCGTCGACGAGCGGGAAGCCCACCTCCTGCAATGCCGCGACGTCGCGCCACACCGTGCGCTGGGTAACGCCGAACTGGTCGGCCAGCGCCTTCACCGAGATGCCGCTGGCGCGCGCGGCGTCGATGGCGAGCAGCATCTTCCAGTGGCGCATGACTTCGGCATTGCGCGGCATCGTGGCGGGATTCTTGTCGACGCGTGGGGCAGAGCTGAAGCTCTGCCCTGCATCTGCCTGGGAGCGCCCGGCATCTGCTTGAGAGTGCCTGCGTCTGCTGGAAGTCAGTTGTAGGGCAGAGCTTTAGCTTTGCCCGGAGGTGCGTGCTGTGTGCAGTCCTGTGCGTGACCTGCCGTGTCGCACACGGTTCTTACCATCGGTCCTTCACCACATCGGCACGCCCCCGTGCCTTGGAGGACCTTCGCATGCGCGCTCTCGTTCCGTTCCTGTGCCTGACGCTGTCGCTCGTTGCTGCTGGCTGTGGTGGCGACGGCGGTGCGTCGCCCACCGCGCCGTCTGCCACGCCCCCGGCTGCGACGCGTGTCATCAACGTCACCGGCAATCTCGCGTTCGGGGACGTGCCGGTGGGCAGCCAGCGCGACCTGTCGTTCACGATCGCCAACTCGGGGACGACCACGCTCACCGTATCGAGCCTCACGGTGACGGGAGGCTTGGCCTCGCAGACCACGGCCAGCTGGACCAACGGGACGATCGCCGCCGGCGCGTCGCAGACGGTCAGCGTCCGGTTCGCGCCCACGACGGCCGGCAGCTACAGCGGCGTCGTCACGGTGGTGGGCGACCAGACCGGCGGCTCGAACACGGTGGCCATCTCGGGCAACGCCACGGGCGTGTCGGTGGCCGGCACCTGGAGCGGCCAGTACCGGGTGGGCAGCTGCGATGGCACCGGCTCGAACCAGGACTACTTCTGCAGCGCCCGCGGCGCGTTTCCGCCGGGCAGCTTCCTGCCGATCTCGCTCAGCCTCACGCAGAACGGCTCAGCGGTGTCGGGCACGATCTCGTTCGGGCAGGTCACCGGCGTGGTCACCGGCACGATCAACGCGTCGGGCACGCTCGTGCTGCAGGGCACGGCCACCGGCAATCAGATCACGGTGTCGCTGTCGTCGTGGAGCACCATGGTCAGCGGGACGTCGATGACCGGGGCGTTCACCTACAAAGCCGGACTCAGCGGGGTGCCGGGGGTGACTGTGGTCTCGTCGACGTTGAGCGGCGTGTCGAGGCGCTGAGCCTCCGGCCGGGACGGCGCGCGGGCGCATCTGCTCGATCCACAATCGAGGGTCTCTCTGATGTACCTGCGCGCGTCCCAGCTCGTCCTTGCTCCGACCGACCTCGCGTCGTTCCTTACGTGTCGCCATCGCACCGGTCTCGACCTGGCCGTGGCGCGCGGCGAGCTGACGCCGCCGGCATGGCGCGATCCGCTGGGCGAGGCGTTTCGGGAGCGCGGACTCGCGCACGAGCGCGCCTACCTGGCGTGGCTGCGCGCGCAAGGGCTGGAGGTGCTGGACCTCGTCGACGCGCCGGAGGGCGAGCGCGAAGCGCGCACGCTGCAGGCGCTCAGCGCCGGCGTGCCGGCGGTGGCCCAAGGCGTGCTGGCCGGCGAGGGCTGGCGCGGTTACGCCGACGTGCTGGTGCGCGTGCGTGTTCCGAGTGCGCTCGGCACCTGGAGCTACGAGGTGCACGACACCAAGCTGGCGCGCGAGACGCGTGGCGGCACGGTGCTGCAGTTGGCGGTCTACTCGGACCTGCTGGGCCAGGTGCAGGGGCGGCGGCCGGAACGGTTCCACGTCGTGGCGCCAGGCCACCCGTTCGACATCCGCAGCTACCGACTGGACGACTTTGCCGCCTTCGTCCGCAGGGTCCGCGTCGAGTTGCTGGGTTTCGTAGGGCAGGGCTTCAGCCCTGCCGTCGCCCCAGGGACTACCACGCTCCACGACGCGCACTATCCCGAACCGGTCGAGGCGTGCGGGCTGTGCCGCTGGTATCAGCGCTGCGACGAGCGGCGGCGGACCGACGACCACCTGTCGTTCATCGCCGGCATCGGCCGTTGGCACCGCGCCGAGCTGACCGCGCAGGGCCACGGCACGCTGGCGGCGACGGCGGCGATGCCGCTGCCGGTCGCGTTCACGCCGAAGCGCGGCTCGCGGCACACCTACCTCCGCCTGCGCGAGCAGGCGCGGGTGCAGCATCAGCAGCGCACGTCAGGCACGCCGGTGCACGAGCTGTTGCTGCCGGTCGAAGCGGGCCTGGGGCTCGCACGGTTGCCCGCGCCGTCGCCCGGTGACGTCTTCCTGGACCTGGAGGGCGCGCGCTTCGCCCGCGAGGGTGGGCGCGAGTATCTGTTCGGCTTTTCCACAGAGTTTTCAACAGGGGCCAGACCCCTTTCCTCTGTGGACCAGACCATTGGCACATCCCGCACTGAAAGCGGCGCGTTTTCGGGCTATCGCCCATTCTGGGCCCACAACGACTTCGAGGAGCGCGCGGCGTTCGAAACCGTGATCGACACGGTGATGCAGGCGTGGGCCGAGCATCCCGGCCTGCACGTGTATCACTTCGGGCACTACGAGCCGTCCACGTTCAAGCGGCTGATGGGCCGGCACGCCACCCGCGGCGACGAGCTGGACCGGCTGCTGCGCGCCGAGCGCTTCGTGGACCTGCACGCCGTCGTGCGGCAGGCGCTGCGCGCCGGCGTGGAGAGCTACTCGATCAAGCAGCTCGAGCAGTTCTACGGCTCCGAGCGGGCGGTGCCGCTCGACGACGCGGCGGCCGAGATGCAGATGATCGAGCTGGCGCTCGAGGGCCACGCGCCGGAGGCCATCCCCGCCGAGACCCGCGCGGCCGTGCAGGCCTACAACGAAGACGACTGCCGGTCGACGGCGGCGCTGCGCCAGTGGCTGGAGAGCCTGCGGGCGGAGCTCGTGGCGCAGGGGACCGAGGTGCCGAGGCCGGAGCCGAAGCCCCCCGAGCCTCCCTCAGAGGTTCGAGAGCTCGAAGCGCAGCAGCAACAGGCTCGAACCTAGCTCCTGGCGAGCATTTCGCCGGACGCCGCTGACCCGACCAATCCGGACCATCAGAAGTGGCTGTTGGCCTACATGCTCGACTGGCACCGCCGAGAGGACAAAGCGCAGTACTGGGAACGATATCGTCTCAACGATCTGGCCGACGACGAGTTACTCGACGAGCGCAATGCGATCGCTGGATTGCTGTTCATCAAACGTGTCGATCTCGTCCGACGGAAGGGAAGCGGAACGCCGACTGGATCAGTGATCGATCGCTATCAGTATCCTGCTCAGGACACTGATGTGCGAGCATCCGGCGAACTGCTGACGACTGCCAAACCTACGCGCGTGGGAACCATCGAGCGGCACGATCCCGGAGGCTGCTGGATCGATATCCGGAAGGGCCCGAGCATGGCCGACATCCACCCGACGGCCGTGTTTCAAGCCAAAGTCGTCACGACCGACGACCAGCAGATGTCCCTCCTTCGCTTCGCAGCTCGCGTGGATGTTACGGGATGCGGCGGCGATCTTCTTTTCCGGCGCCCGCCGCGCCTCACTACGGGACGCTTCGAGCCGCTGGTCTACGAGTCCCCGAACGACTTCGCCATCCGCCTGGCCACCACGCTCGATCGCACTACGCTGCCGGTGCAGGGGCCGCCCGGCTCGGGCAAGACCTACATCGGCGCGCAGATGATCCGCGCGCTGGTGAAGCAAGGCCGCAAGGTGGGCGTCGTGGCGGCGAGTCACAAGGTGATCCGCAACCTGCTCCACGCCGTGCGCGACCAGGCGGTCGAGGCCGGTGAAACGGTGCGGCTCGCGCACAAGTGCGATCCGGATGACGACGCGCCCCACACCGGGGGCGTCCGCGAGATCAAGGACAACCCCGACGCGCTGCAGGCGATTGCCGGCAGGGAAGTGGACGTGCTCGGCGGCACCGCCTGGCTGTGGGCGCGCGAGGAGTTCGCCGCTGCCGTGGACGTGCTGTTCGTGGACGAAGCGGGGCAGATGTCGCTGGCCAACGCCCTGGCCGTGTCGCCGGCGGCCGGCAGCCTGGTGCTGCTCGGCGATCCGCAGCAGCTCGAGCAGCCGCAGAAGGCCAGCCATCCCGACGGCGTCGACATCTCGGCGCTGCAGCACGTGCTCGGCGATCGCCAGACCATGCCGGCCGATCGCGGGCTGTTCCTGCCGGTCACGTGGCGGCTGGCGCCGGCGCTGTGCGCGTTCACGTCGGAGCTGTTCTACGAAGGCAAGCTGCACGCGCGCGACGGGCTGGAGCAGCAGCGGCTGATCGGCACAGCCGGGTTCGACGGCGCCGGGCTGTGGTGGCTGCCGGTGCCGCACGACGGCAATCGCAACTGGTCCGCGGAGGAAGTGGACGCCGTGGCGGCGCTGGTCGACTGCCTGCTCGCGCCCGGGGCAACGTGGGTCGACGGCGCCGGCGTGACCCGTCCGCTCGAACCGGCTGACCTGCGCGTGGTGGCGCCCTACAACGCGCACGTCAATCGCCTCGCCGAGCGGCTGGCGGCGCGCGGCGTGCCGGTGGGCACGGTCGATCGCTTCCAGGGCCAGGAGGCGGCGGTGGTGATCTACGCGATGGGCACGTCGCTCCCCGAGGACGCGCCTCGTGGCCTCGAGTTCCTCTACAGCCTCAACCGGCTGAACGTGGCCACGTCGCGAGCCCGATGCGCGGTGTTCGTGGTGGCGTCGCCGCGGCTGCTGGAACCGGAGTGCCGGACCCCGCGACAGATGCAGCTGGCCAATGCGCTGTGCCGCTACGTGGAGATGGCCACCGCCACGAACCTCGGCTGATCGCGCATATGATGGGCGGCCTTGACCGCGCCCGTCCTCGCCCTGGTGCTCTTCGTGGCCGTGTTCGCTATGGCCACGCTGCGCGGCGTGCACCTGGGCATCCTGATGTTCGTGGCCGCCTGCGCGGCCGGGCCAACCCTGGCCGGCATGACGCTGCGCGAGGTGGTGGCCGGCTTCCCGGTGAGCATCCTGATCCTGGTGGCCGGCGTCACCTGGTTCTTCGGCATCGCGCACTTGAACGGCACCATCGACCGGGTGATGGCGGCGATGCTGGCGCGCACCGGTGAACGCCGATCGGCGATGCCGGTGCTGTTCTTCGTGCTGGCCGCGGTGATGGCGGCGATGGGATCGCCGCAGGCCGGGCTGGCCACCGGGCCGGCCGGGATGTCAGCGGCGCGGCCGGCGCGCGTCGATCCGGTGCTGATGGCGATTGCCATCAACAGCGGCATCTGCGCCGGCGCGTTCGCGCCGACGAGTCTCTTCGGCGTCATCACGCTGCGGATCGCCGGGCAGGCCGGCATCGAGCTGAGCACGTTCGTGCTGCTCGCGGTGGCGACGGTGGCGAATCTGGTGCTGCTGCTCGCGGCGCTGATGTTCTTTCGGCCGCGCGGCGGGGCAGCGTTGACCGGCGGGGCAGCTCCGATCGGCGGGGCAGCTCTAAAGAGCTGCCCTACGAAAGACGCGAGCCGCCCTACGAATGACAGCGCTAATGTAGGGCAGAGCTTTAGCTCTGCCCCGGGGGCTCTGACCGGCGGGGCAGCTCTGAAGAGCTGCCCTACGAATGACATGACAGATGTAGCGCAGAGCTTTCCTGCCCTGAGCGAAGTCGAAGGCAGCTCTGCCCGGGCGCCCATGAGCGCGCACCAGATCGCCACCGTGCTGTGCCTGGTCGGCCTGCTGCCCGGCAGCGTCGCCACCACGCTGGCCGGCCTGGAACTCGACATCGGCGTGGTGCTGCTCGGTCTTGGCGCGGTGCTGGCCCTGCTCGATCCGGATCTCGGCAGGCGCGCGTTCACCCGTATCGACTGGTCCACCGCGTTCGTCGTCGGCGGCATCGTCACCTATGTGGGGGTGCTGCAGAAGCTCGACGCCGTGAACCTGCTGGGGCAGCAGGCGATGGCGCTTGGCACGCCGCTGGTGGCGGCGTTGGTCATCTGCATGATCGCCGCGCTGGTCTCGGCGTTCGCGTCGACGACCGGCGTGCTGGCGGCGCTGGTCCCGATGGCGGTGCCGCTGTCGCTGTCGGGCGCGGTGCCGGGCTGGGCGCTCATCACCACGCTGGGTGTGTCGGCCACCATCGTGGACGTGTCGCCGTTCTCGAACAGCGGCGCCACCCTGATTGCCTCGGCGCCCGAGGACGACCGGCCGCGCCTGCGCGTGATGCTGATGCGCTGGAGCATGGCGATGGTGGTCGTCGGCCCGCTCGTGCTGCTGCCGGTGCTGCTGCTGTTCGGGCGGTAGCGCGGGCGGGGAGGGCTCCGGGCGCCCTCGGTATGTGGCCCCATACAGTGGTTGACCTGCCCCCGGAACGGGCCTAGACTCCGCGCGATCGGGTTACACCTTTCAAGGAGGACGCGATGCGCGCTTCGTCGTGGCTCATGTCACTCTCGATCACCACGGTTCTGGGCGTCGGCCTTTCCGGCTGCGGTGGCGCCTCGGATCGTCCCACCGACCCGATGGCGGGCACTTGGGCGCTGAACGTGCAGAAGTCGTCGTACGTGCCGGCGCCTGGGCCCAAGAGTCAGACCGTCGTCATCTCGGGTACCGACCAGGCCCGCAAGCTCGTCGTCGACGTCACCCCCGACATCGGGCCGGCGATGCACTGGGAAGTGGCGGGACCGGTGAACCAGGATCTGCCGGTGACCGGCGTGAACCCCAACGCCGACACCTACGCGTTCAAGCGCATCAACCCGACGACGATCCAGGCGCAGTACAAGAAGGGCGGCCGGAACACCATCACGCAGACGGCGGTCGTCTCGGCCGACGGCAGCACCATGACCGTGACCGGCACTGGCACCAGCGCCGCCGGGCAGGCGGTGAAGACGGTGGCGGTGTTCGAACGCCGGCCGGGAATGTAGCCGCCCGCGCCGACACCGGGAGGATCGCGGGCCGCGCGATTCTCCCAGCTCTATCCCGGGGCAGCTCTGCCCGGGCATCTCACACCACGACCAGGACGATCGCCAGGTTCACCAGCGCGTCGAGGACGAAGTACAGCGCGATCGCCGCCACCACGTAGTACGTGCGCGACACCGCGCGCTCGATCACCGCGTCGGCCGGGTTCGCCGGGTCGTACCAGACCTCGATGCGCTTGCCTGGGGTGAGCTGCTTGAGATGGCGCTCGGCGCTGATCGCGCTGCGATGCACCGGAGAGGTGAAGGCCAGCCGCTCGCCGACGAAGGTGGTGCCGCCGGTCGTGTAGCGGTAGCGGGCGCAGACCTTGGCGCGGCGGTTCCTGGGATCGCCGCCGCCGTCCTCGAGCCACGAGTGCAGGATCGTGGCCGCGGCCGAACGCCAGCGGCGTGTGCGCCAGGTGCGGCGCAGTGTCGGCCAGAGGGCGGCGAGCAGGGCGAGGCCGGCGCCCCCGATGACCAGGGTGTCGGTGGGAAGGTTCATCACGCGGCGGGGTGTGGGCGGGCGCAGGGTGAGCATACACTTGCCGCCATGCGCATCCATCTGTTCGCCAGTGTGGCGGCCCTCATCGTGGCGACCGTGATCCCCGAATTGCACGGGACGGCTCACCAACAGCCTCCCGCGCAGCCCGCCGCTCCCGCCGCGCCGGCGGCAGCCATCCTGTCGCCCGGGGCCGCGGCCGCCCGCATGCCGACGACCGCGGAGGAGTTCGACGCCTACTTCAAGCAGATCTCGAACTGGAACCGCTGGGGGCCCGCCGACGAACTGGGTGCCGCCAATCTCATCACCGACGCCAAGCGGAAACAGGCGGCGTCGCTCGTCCGCGTCGGCCGCGCCGTGGGCCTGGCCCACTCGCCGCTCACGACCAAGGACCTCGACAACGCCAGCCCGTTCGAACACACGATGAACAAGCCGGGCTTCTCGATGGACACCTACCGCGTGTCGTACCACGGCTACGCGCACAGCCACCTCGACGCGCTGTGCCACATCCTCTACAAGGACCAGACCTACAACGGCTACGCCCGCGCCGACGTCAACACCGAGACCGGCTGCCTGAAGCTGGGCATCCAGGGCTTCCGCAACGGCTACGTCACGCGCGGCCTCCTGATGGACATGGCCCGGGCGAAGAACCTGCCGTACCTGGAGCCGGGGACGCCGATCTTCGTCGAGGATCTCGAGGCGTGGGAGAAGCGCGCCGGCATCAAGGTGGGGCCGGGCGACGCGCTGCTGGTGCGCACGGGGCGTTGGGCGCGGCGCACCGCGCTCGGGCCGTGGAACGTCGGCCAGAACTCGGCCGGCCTGCACGCCTCCACCGGCGCGTGGCTCAAAGCGCGCGGCGTGGCGCTCATCGGCAGCGACGCGGCGCTCGACGTCGTGCCGTCGCTCGTCACCGGCATCAACCTGCCGATCCACACCCTGGCGATCACCGCGCTGGGCATCAACATCCTCGACAACCAGGACCTCGAGGCACTCGGCGAGCTGGCCGCGGCGCAGAAGCGCTGGGAGTTCATGCTCACCGTGGCGCCGGTGCCGGTCACCGGCGGCACCGGGTTCCCGGTGAACGCGCTGGCGACGTATTGAACGAATGTCGGGCAGCTCTTCCGCCTTCGCCACTGTCGCGTCGCTATGCGACGCGACAACGCAGCGCTGTTTTGTGCGGCCCGCCAGCGGGCCGCACCGGGCGGACCGCCGTAGCTCGAAGAGCGGAGGCTGGTTAGAGCTGCCCGCGGGGCAGAGCTAAAGCTCTGCCCTACATCTGACAAACACACTCAGGGCAGAGCTGCCCGGGAGCCAGCGACGTGCCTTCGTAGGGCAGCTCTTTAGAGCTGCCCCGCAGGCAGCGACTGTCTTCGTAGGGCAGCTCTTTAGAGCTGCCCGGGGCGGGACCAGGCGATCTGCGCCGCTTCAGCGATCTGTTCGATGGCGTAGCAGCTCGACCCCGTCAGCGGGTAGCTCGAGGCGGACGTCACCAGGCCGGCGCGCACCGGATTCTCGATGATGTAGCGCGACACGGACAGCTCCGACTCGTCGGCGCGAAGCACCCGCTCGAAGTAGCCGGCCTGCCACAGGCGCCCGCCTCGGCGCAGATGCCAGCGATACCCCGTCGCCTGCTTCCAGAGGCGAACCAGGTCGCGGAGCGACGCCTCGTCCGTCAGTGCGGTCACGAGGATGTGCGCGTGGTCGGGCATCAGGCAGTACGCAGGAACCGCGAAGTCGAATCGCGCCGAGTGCGCAAGGAGCGAGTCGGCTGCCTCGCGACCGAACGCGATGTCGTCGAACGCCTTATGGCGTTCACGCGTGACGGCGGTGACGAAGTAGCCGGCGGCGCCGGTGTAGGAGATGCCAGGGAGGCGGCGTGGGCGGCTCATGGCACGCGGGAGCATCACGACGCGTGCCATTCAGAGCGGGGCAGAGCTAAAGCTCTGCCCTACATCTGATGGGAGAGCCGATTGGGATATCCGATCGGGACGTCGGATCGTGACGGCGGATCGTGACGTCGACTCGTCGCAGTCTTCGTAGGGCAGCTCTTCCGCCTTCGCCACTGTCGCGTCGCTATGCGACGCGACAACGCAGTGCTGTTTTGTGCGGCCCGCCAGCGGGCCGCACCGGGCGGACCGCCGTAGCTCGAAGAGCGGAGGCTGGTTAGAGCTGCCCAGGAGCCGGCCGTCGCTCGGCCTGTTCGGTGATGCCGCGCAGCAGGCCGTTGAACACCACGGCGTGAAAGGGCATCACCGCGTACCAGTAGAGCAGGCCGAGCAGCCCGCGCGGCAGGAAGCGCGCTTCCTGCACCAGCCGGCACGCCGGGCCGTCGCCAGCGCCACCGTCCACCGGTTCGATGCGGAAGTCGAGCAACGCTTCACCGGGCAGCTTCATCTCGGCCCGCAGCTGCAGGTGACGATCGCGATCGATGTCGGTCACCCGCCAGAAGTCCAGCGCCTCGCCGTACGACACGTGCTCGGGATGGCGACGGCCGCGCCGCAGCCCCGGCCCGCCGGCCAGGCGATCGAGCCAGCCGCGGATCTGCCACAGCCACTGGCCGCGATGCCAGCCCGACGCGCCGCCCAGCCGGCACACGGCATCGAAGGTGGCGCGCGGCGTGGCCCGCACCGTGATCGATCGCTCGTCGAGGAACACGGTGCCGCCGGCCCAGTCGGGATCGCCGGGAATCGGCCCCGCCGACGACCACGATGTCTCGACGTCGAAGCTCGACTCGTGGTCCAGCGCCTCGCGGATCGCCTCCCGCACCGGCAGCAGCCGCTGCGGCATCAGCCTCGCGGCGTCGTCGTTGCGGCAGACCACGCGGTTGCGCAGGCCTTCGGCCAGCGGCCGGGCGATGCGCGCGCTGAGCGGCGTGACCAGGTGAATCCACAACGAGCTGAGCCACGGCGTGAGCACCGGCACCGGCACGACGATGCGGGCGCCGAGGCCGCGTTCTTCGGCCATCACGTCCATCAGCCGGCGGTAGGTGAGCACTTCTGGACCGCCGATGTCGAGGGCACGTCCGGTGGTCTCGGGCACGGCCAGGGCCGCCACCAGGTAGTGCAGCACGTTGCCGATGGCGATCGGCTGACACTCGGTGGTGACCCAGCGCGGCGTGATCATCACCGGCAGCCGTTCGACCAGGTAGCGGAGGATCTCGAACGACGCCGAGCCGCTGCCCAGGATCATCGCGGCGCGAAACACCGTCAGCGGCACGCCCGAACTGGCCAGCGCTTCTTCCACTTCGCGACGCGAAGAGAGGTGCTCGCTCAGGTTGTCGCCGGTTTCGCCGAGGCCGCCGAGATACAGGATCCGGCTGAGGCCAGCCGTGCCGGCCGCCGCGGCGAACGTCAAGGCCAGGTCGCGATCGCGGGCGGCGTAGTCGCTGCCCGCCGACATCATGCTGTGCACTAGATAGTAGGCCGGACCGCATCCGCGCATCGCGGCGGCCAGGCTCTCCGGATCCTCGAAGTCGCAGCGGACGATCTCCACCCGCGGATCGTCGTGCCACTGGCGGTCGGCCAACTTGCGCGGCGTGCGCACCCCGCAGCGCACCGAGTAGCCGGCATCGAGGAGCCGCGTGACCAGACGGGCGCCGACATAGCCGGTGGCGCCGGTGACGAGCACGCGCGCGGTGGTGGTCGCCGCGGCGGCGTCGAGGGAGTGGGTCATCGTCTGTCAGAAGTAGGGCGGCTCTTCAGAGCTGCCCCGGGCAGAGCTGCCCGCCTCCGCTTTTCGAGCTTCGGCGAGGTCTCGCCGTAGCTTCAGCGAAGGCGGAAAGCTCTGCCCTGCATCCAAAGACGCCGCTGCGGAGACTGGCGGTTCAATGTGGTGGCGGCGCCGACGATGCGCACGATGAGACGCCGGGCATCGAGGTGCTCCACGGGCGCGGGCGATCGCCCCGTCACAACCCGGCGCGCGCGAGCAGGCTCTGCACCACCCGTTCGGCGCCGAAATGCTCGTCGGCGATCTCCTGGGCGGCTTTCGAATGGCCTTCGTAGTCGCTTTCGATGGCGTCGATCGCCGCCAGCACGTCGTCCATCGTCGTGAAGGCGAACAGACCACGGCCGGTGGGGAGGAACCTGCCGAACGCGGTGTCCTGGGTGATCACCGGCCGCCCGGACGCCAGATAGCAGGCGGTGCGATCGCTGAACCAGCCGGTCTTCGGCCGCACGTACTGATCGCGGGCGACGGTGAACTCGCCGCGCGACTGCTGGATGTAGTCGCGGTAGCCGGGGACGCTGGCCGACAGATCGACCGACGAGCGCAGCCGCCAGCCGTGCCCGGTGAGCCGTTGCCGGGTCGCGTCGTCGACGCCGACCGCCAGCTCGAACGGGCCGGGGCGCCGCTCGGGCAGGTCGAGGAAGTGCTCGAACTCGCGGTCCTTGGTCCAGTAGTAGCGGTCGCCGTTGAAGACGACGTCCTTGCCCTTGTTGTGCCAGGTGGTGATGGTCGTGTACGGCGCGCCGGTCACCTTCTGGGTGTTGCGCCACAGGTCGACCAGCACCGGCTGCCGCGTCGGCTGCCAGCGGTAACGGGTCACCGGGATGGCGCAATCGGGCTGGCCGATGTTCTCGCCGAAGGTGAAGTGGGTGTCGTGGGCGTCGAGCGCGGCGATGGTGGCGGCGTCGCCGTTGACCACCTTCACCTGCGAGGCGAACGGGTCGGACTCGACGTAGATGCGGCGCGGGCACTGCAGGTGTTCCTCGCGGATTTCCTGCGCGCCGGTGACGTTCAGGAACGCGTCGGCCTCGCGGTAGAGCGCGAGGATCTGCGCGTCGGTCATCCCGTAGCACTGGCCGTCGGGATAGTGGCCGCGAAACGCCCAGCGGCCGGCGAAGCCGTGCGCGTCGAGCACCTCGGACACCGCCGCGACGTTGTTGCTGGCGTCGGGCGAGAGGTCGTTCAGCTTCGGGTCGTAGACCCAGCGGCCCGAGTCCTCGATGTAGTACGGGTCGTAGCCGAGCCGCCGCAGCGCCAGCAGGTAGTGCAGGAACTGATAGGTGACCCCGGCCAGGGGATACCAGAAGAGGATCCCGAAGACGATGATCCGTCCGCGCGATCCGGGTTCAGCGGCCATGGGCCATCTCCTCCGCCGTCAGCCGGCGCACCAGCCGGGCGGGATTGCCGGCGACGATCGTGAAAGGCTCGACGTCGGTGTCCACCACCGAGCGCGCGCCGACGATGGCGCCGTCGCCCACCGTCACCCCGGGCAGCACGCAGCTGTCGAAGCCGAGCCAGGCGCCGCGCCCGATGTGAATCGGCCGGCCCGGGTCGACGGTCTCGATGCGGCGCGGCTGCAGCGACGGCACCCGCTGCACCAGCGCGCGGCGCAGGTCCGGATCCATCGGCACCCGGTAACTGTCCATCAGCACCACGTTCCACGACACCAGCGCGTAGTCGGCGATGGTCACCGTCGAATCGCAGATGATGCGGGCGCCGTGCACCAGCGCGTAGTCGCCGAGTGCGACCCGGCCGTTGGGTCCGACGTCGAACATCGTCCCCAGATAGGTGGAGGCGCCTTCGCCGATGGTCACCGCGTCGGGCCGTTCGCCGCGGAACTGCGAGAAGCTGAACGTGGTCTCGATGTACGCGGACGCCGCCACCCGGACGTTGCTGGGAATGGTGCCGGCATACCAGTCCCACGGCAGCGTGCGCCCGGCGGTCGTGGTCATACCGTGCCCACCACCACGGCAGGATTGCCGGCCACGCGCGAGCGCGGCGGGACGTCCCTGGTCACCAGCGCCCCGGGTTCGATGAACGACCCGGCGCCGATGCGCACGCCCTTCAGGATGGTGGCGTTGGGGCCGATCCACACGTCGTCCTCGATCACCACCTCGCGCAGCGGAATCGGCGGCCGATCGCGGCCCTTGCCGAGCGGCGAACAGGCCACGGCGTCGGCGATGCGCAGCGCCGGCGCGATCGGATGGAAGTCGGTGTCGGCGATGGTGGTGTTCCAGCCAATCACGACGTAGCGGCCGATGCGCAGCGTCAGCTCGGACAGCAGCACCGCGTTGGTGAAGTAGCAGTAGTCGCCGATCTCGACGTGGGCGTCGCGCCCGAGCGCGAACTGGACGCCGTCCATCGTGCAGTGGTCGCCGATGACCAGCGCCGGCGTGCGCCGGCTGTGGAAGCGCTTGAAGGCGACCTCGCCGGTGACGACCGTGCCGGTGCCGGCGCGGACGTTGTCGGGCATCGGCCCCTGCGTCCACGTGGCCGGCGCGTTCGCGGGGACGTCGTTAGAGCCCATGCGCTGCCGCTTCCGGGGCAGCTCTAAAGAGCTGCCCTACATCTGTCGTAGTGCTTGCACCCGTAGGGCAGAGCTTCCGCCTTCGCCAAGGCTTCGGCGGACCGCCGTAGCTCGAAGAGCGGAGGCCGGTTAGCTCTGCCCCGAGGTCGACAGAGCTAGCTGACGCCATCGCCCTCTCCGCTGTCGGTCTGGCGGGCCAGGAACCGCGCATACACGCCGCCCTGAGCGAGGAGCGTGGCCGGCGGCCCGTCTTCGACGATGCGGCCGTGCTCGAGCGCCACCACGCGGTCGGCGGTGGCGATGGTCGACATGCGGTGGGCGATGACGATCGTCGCCCGGCCGTGCATCAGCCGTTCGAGCGCCGCCAGCAGCTGCGCCTCGGTCTCGGAATCGATGGCGCTGGTCGGCTCGTCGAGGATGAGGATCGGCGCGTCCTTCAGCAGCGCGCGGGCGATCGACAGGCGCTGCCGCTCGCCACCCGACAGCGTCGCGCCGCGTTCGGCCAGCACGGTGTCGTAGCCGAGCGGCAGCCGCATGATGAAGTCGTGGGCGTTGGCCGCCCGCGCCGCCGCCTCGATGGCGTCGAACGGCGCGTCGGGCTGGCCGTAGGCGATGTTCTCGGCCACCGTCATCGGCAGCAGGAACGGCTCCTGCAGCACCACCGCCACCTGCGAGCGCAGGCTCTTCAGCTGCAGATCGCGGACGTCGACGCCGTCGACGGTGATCTGCCCGCTCCAGGCGTCGTGGAACCGCGGGATGAGGCTGGCCAGCGTGCTCTTGCCGGCGCCGGTGGCGCCGATGATCGCCACCGTCTCGCCCGGCCGCACCGCGAAGCTCACGTCGTGCAGCACCGGCCGGTCCGGCTCGTAGCCGAAGGTGACGTGGTCGACGCGCACGTGGCCTTCGGCGCGGGTCATCGCACGGGCGCCGGGGCGGTCGTCGACCTCGCGCCTGGTGGCGAGCACTTCCAGCACGCGCCGGGCGCTGCCAGCCGCGCCCTGGGTGGTCGAGGGCGCGTACATCAGCGTCTCGAGCGGCCCATAGAGCGCGGTGAGATACGCCAGGAACACCAGCACGCCGCCGACGGTGAGACGACCGTCGAGCACGCTGTGGGCGCCCAGGTAGACGATGGCGGCGGTGCCGCACGCGGTGCCGAGGCCGATCAGCACCTTGAACTTGAGGCTGACCACGACCGACGCGACCGAAGCCTGCACGACGTCGTCGGTGGCGCGGGCGAACGCGCGATCGCCGGCCGGCTCCTGGCGGTAAGCCTGCACCGCCGGCAGCGCCGAGAGCGACCGTTCGATCACCTCGAAGATCCGCCCTTCGGCGTTCTCCTCGGCGTAGCTGCGCTCCATCATCGGCGTCATGTAACGGCGCAGCACCAGCACCAGCCACGGCGCCACCGCCAGCGACACCAGCGTGAGGGTCGGTTCGAGCCGCCACATCACCAGGAACATCGCGGCGAAAGAGAGGAGCGCGGCGGCGAACGGCAGCACCGCGTCCTTGACGATCACCGACACGCAGCCGCAGTCGGTGGTGACGCGGCGGATCGAGTCGCCCACCGATTGCCGGCTGTGGAAGCGCAGCGACAGCCGCTGCAGATGGCTGAAGACGTCGGTGGCCAGGTCGTAGACCATGCGCTGGCCGAAGCCGATGTTGGTGTAGGCCACCGCGACGCTGAACGCCCAGCCGACGAAGAACAGCGCGATCGTCGCCGCGACGCTCACGGCGATCAGCGACTCGCGCGAGCCGTCGACGGGCAGCGCCGCGACGACCGCGGCCAGGGCGGGCGTCAGCGGCTGCGCGCTGAGGCCGTGGTCGACCAGCACCTTCAGCGGCCACGGCTTCAGCAGGTCGACGCCGATCTTGCCGACCATGGTCGCCACCACCGCCAGCAGCGCCGGCCAGCGCCGCAGCGGATAGCGCGACAGCCACAGCACCGTACGCAGGGCGCCGGGATCGCCGGCCGGTGCGGCCGCGGTCACGCCCATCGTGGCGCTGGTCACGACGCCGCTGCCTCCGCCGGCCGCTGGAACTGACGGTCGTACATCGCCCGGTAGCGGCCATGCCGCGCCAGCAGCGCCACGTGCGGGCCCTGCTCGACGATCCGCCCGCCCTCGAGGACCAGGATGGTGGTGGCGCGGCGGATGGTGGAGAGGCGGTGGGCGACGATGAACGTCGTTCGCCCCTGCATCAGCCGTTCGAGCGCCTCGACCAGCGCGTGCTCGGTGTCGGCATCGAGGGCACTGGTCGGTTCGTCGAGGATGAGGATCGGCGCGTCCTTCAGCAGGGCCCGGGCGATGGCGATGCGCTGACGTTCGCCGCCCGAAAGCGACGCGCCGCGTTCGGCGAGCACCGTGTCGTAGCCCTGCGGCAGCGCGCTGATGAACGCGTGGGCGTTGGCCGCCTGGGCGGCGTGTTCGATGTCCTGGCGCGACGCGCCGGGCCGGGCCAGGGCGATGTTCTCGGCGACGCTCACCGGGAACAGGAACGGCTCCTGGAGCACGACGGCGACCTGGTCGCGCAGACTGGCCAGCGACACCGTGCGCAGGTCGTGGCCGTCGACCAGCACCCGGCCGGCGGTGGGATCGACGAAGCGCGGGATCAGCCCGACCAGCGAGCTCTTGCCGGCGCCGGTGGCGCCGACGATGGCGACGACGTCGCCTGGCGTCGCGGTGAAGCTCACGTCGTGCAGCACCGGCGCAGCGTCGCGGTAGGCGAAGTCGACGCGATCGAAGGTGACCTCACCACGCACCGCTGGCAGCGGTGGCGCCTCGGGGCGTTCGGGCACGGCTTCGTCGGCGGTGAGGACGGCCATCACCCGGTCGACGCCGGCGCCGGCCGTCTGCAGCGTGGTGTACATCGTCGCGAAGGTCGACAGCTGCCACTGCAGCGCGCTGAGATACGCCAGGAACACCAGCGCCGTGCCGATGGTGAGGCGGCCGTCGAGCACCCGCATCGCCGCGAACCACATCACCACCGCGGTGCCGAGCGTGGTGACCAGACCCGAGCCCAGCGCGTAGGCGCTGCCGACCAGGGCGCCGCGTTGATGGGCGCGAATCGCCGCCGCGGTCAGCTCGTCGAAGCGCCGTTGCTCGGCGTCCTCGCGGGTGAAGGCCTGCACCACCGGCACGCTGGTCAGCGTCTGGTGGACGTGGGCCTGCAGCCGGCTTTCGATGTCGCGCCGGGCGTGCGCGGCGTCGCGCATCGGCTTGCGGAAGAGCCAGGCGGCGGCGACCATGCACGGGGCCACGGCGAGCGCCAGCATGGTGAGCCCGGCATCGAGCTGCAGCATCACCGCGACCATCACCACCAGTGTGACCAGGGCGTGGCCGGGGCCGATGCACAGCACATCGACGATCGTGTGCACGCACCAGGCGTCGAGGGCGATGCGGCCGATGGTGTCGCCGATCGGGTGACGGGTGTGGGCGGCCAGCGAGCGCCGTTGCGCCGTGGCGAACAGATCGCGCGCCAGGTCGTAGACCATGCGCCGGCCGACCCGCGTCCACTGCAGCGCGATCACCGTCTCGAGCGCGCTGTTGACCGCGAAGATGACCAGCCCGGTCGCGACGACCCACAGCAGCAGGCCACTGGCTGTGGCGGTGCCGGGCAGCCGCAGCAGCAGGTCGCCGGCCCAGCCCTGCAGCGGGCGATTGCCCAGCACGTGGTCGACCAGCACCTTGAGCGGCCACGGCTGCGCCAGCGTGAGCGCGGTGGTCGTCAGCGTGGCGGCGACGATCGCCGCCCAGCCGGCCCGGTAGGGCGCGGCGTACCCGAACAGCCGGCGGTAGCTGGCGAGGCGTCCGGGTCGCGCCGACTCAGTGGGCATGGCCCGTGGACGGCACGGTGACCGCGCGCGCTTTGGCGGCCGCCTTGGCCTGCGCGGCGGTCGACGGCGTCCACAACGGCATCGCCCCGGCTTCGACCAGCACGCGGGTGATCACCGTGTCGGCCAGCGCGATCGTCGCCGCGGCATGCCACGACGCCCGCACCGCCAGGCCGACCACGACGGCCGCGGCGCCGGCCAGCCAGCCCTCGGCGCCCATGATGGCGAGGGTGCCGAGCAGCCCGGCGATGCACGCCATCGCGGTGCCGAAGAACGCCGTGAACCGCAGCCGGCGGGCGACCCGCACCAGCACCTTGCCCTGGGCGTGCTCTTCGACCAGCATCTGTACGTCGAGGCGACCCCAGCGGCCCAGCTGCAGGCTGACGTCGCGCACGCGGTGCCAGGTGGCGTCGATCTCGAGTGCGGTGGCCACGCGCGTGCTGCGCAGCCGATCGACCGCGCGGGTGAGCAGCGTCTCGCGCGACAGCCACGTCTCGGACCAGAAGGTGAGCGCCTGACCGCGCGCCGCCAGGAACGACAGGATGCCGGCCACCGACTGCAGCGTCGGCTTCGGCACCGAGCGGTCGTGGGAGAGTTCGAACTCGGGCGAGGTGAGCGCGCCGCGCAGCCGGCCACGGGCCCGCGCCAGCGGCTGCACGACGTGCAGCCACGCAATCAGCAGCCGCGCCAGCGCCCGCGACGTCTTGGGCGAACGGCCGGGCAGCGCCGGCAGCGCGCGGATGTCGGTCTGCAGCGCCAGGCGCAGGCTGCGGACCACCGTGGCGGTCACGCCGAGGAAGCCGGCGAGCGCCAGCGCGGCGCCGAAGCCGGCGGCGCGCGTGGTGAAGAGCAGCGCGCCGGTGACGAGCAGCAGCACGGCGCTGACCAGCCACGACGCGGTATGCGGCGCATAGCCGATCGGCGAGGCGCTGGTGCGATACACCGACGGGAACGGCGCCGTGCCCCACGGCCCGGTGTTGACGCAGGTCTCGAACAGCGCGCGGATGAACGGCAGCGGGCTGTAGACGTGGCCGCGCCACTGGATCTTCGCGCCGACGAACTTGTCGGGGTGATGCGGCTTGAGCCACACCTCGCCCTCGCCGTAGCCGACCTGCTGGCGCCAGAAGGCGCGCACCGACGGGCGGTGGTGATGCCACACCAGCGCCGACGGCGCGAAGCCGATGGCGCCGCCTTCGGCCTGCAGCCGCCAGCACACGTCGACGTCGTCGCCGGCGCGCAGGTAGATCGGATTGAAGCCGCCGATGGCGGTGAGCGCGTCGCGGCGCATCGCCATGTTGCAGCCGGGCACGTGTTCGGCGATGCGATCGTCGAACAGCACGTGGGTCGGCCCCCCGGGGGCCCGGGCCACGCACTGCGCCACCCACGGATCGTCGGCGGGCACGACGTTGGGCCCGCCCACCGCGACCACGTCCGAGTGCATGAACGGCTGCACCAGATAGGCGAGCCAGTCGCAATCGGCGCGGACGTCGGCGTCGGTGTAGGCGACGACGGTGCCGGTGGCGGCGGCGAGCCCGATGTTGCGGGCGGTGCTCAGGCCGTTGTTGGCGGTGGTGATGAGCCGCACCGTCGGGTGGCGCTGGGCGATCGCCTCGGTGGCGTCCTTCGAGCCGTCGTTGACGAGGATCACCTCGTAGGACGGGTAGCGCAGCCGCTCGAGCGAGGTGAGGCAGTCGTCGAGCGTGTCGGCGGCGTTGTAGGCGCAGACCACCACCGACACCGACGGCCAGGTCTGCTGTTCCGCGGCCGGGAACGGCGCGCCGGCGAAGACGTCGGCCACCGCGGCCGCCGCCGGCTTCGGGAGCCGCTCGTGAATCGACGAGGCCGAACTTCCAGTCGTCCACCGTCTGTCCGCCGCGCCACCACTCGTCGGTCCAGGCAAAGGCGACGGCGCCGCACGCGCCCTCGCTGTAGGCGGCGCGCAGCTGCATGGCGGTGAGTTCGGCCTGGCCGTCGAGCCCTTCGCGGATGCTGTCGGCGCCGGCTTCGGCGATGAGCAGCGGCAGCGGCCCGGCGACGTGCTGCAAGCGCGCCAGGTAGCGGCGCAGCTTGGTCTCGTCGTGCAGGTAGACGTTGAACGCGCACACGTCGAGGAACGGCAGCTCGAGGTACTCGGTGGGCGGGAAGTTCACGTAGGTGAAGAGCGTATCGGGGGCCGCCGCCTTGGCCTCGTCGTGCAGTTCGCTGAGGAAGCGCTCGATGCGCGCCTGGCCGTGCCAGCGCACGACCGTCGCCGGGATCTCGTTGCCGAGGGCGATCATCGCCACCGCCGGATGGTCGCGCAGCATCTGCGCGCCGTCGACGACGGTGCGACGGATGTCGCGCAGCGTCTTGGCGTCGTCGAGGAAGGCGATGTGCTGAGCCCACGGCAGCCCGACCATGAGGCGCAGCCCGACCCGGGCGGCCTCGTCGAGGATGGCCCGGCTGGGCACGGTGTAGACCCGGGCGGTGTTGATGCCGAGCGAGCGCATCTGGGCGAAGTCCTCGGCCACCTGCCGGAGGCCGGGGAACTGGTCCCCCCGGGCGTCGGGCGCGAAGGTGCCATAGGACACGCCCTTCGGGACGAATTTCTCATCACCAGCGATGAGGAACTTCCCGGAGCGGTGGATGCGAGGTAGCGGCATGACGGGTTTTCGGTGTCGGCTTGGCGGATGCGACGCGACGGAGGACCGGGCCCAGTGCCCGATCTTGGCAGCCGCCGTGCCGGCTACGTCTGCGCGAAGCGTGCCAATATGATATCGCTCGGGAACCTAAGCGAATTGGCGATCCTGACGGGAGCGGCAGAAGGGCCGAGTTGGACCGTGTAAGATTTGCCGCCGCTGTGACTTACGGGCCGTTACGGCTGAGCTGATATCTGGCCTGGGCCAGACAAGACCAGGCGCTCCGGGTAGCCACGCCAGGGGTTCGTTCGCGGACGAACCGATCTGCCGTGCCCACGCCGGAGCGCCCGCCGGTGCGCCGTGGCGGCGGAGCCCGCTTGGCGGGCTCGCTACGCCGGCACGCGCACGGTCAGCGGCGCCGAGAGGCGCACCAGGAGCGTCGAACCACGGGGCAGCCGCACCTCGTCACCGGAGGTGCTGAGCACCACGGCCGTGCCCGCCCCCGCGCCGACGCCAGCGCCGATCGCCGCGCCCTTCCTGCCGTCGATCGCCGCGCCGACCACCGCGCCGACCGCGCCCGGGACCGCGATCTTGGCGGCGTCCTTCCGCTTTGTGCCTGGCGCCTCACGGCCCCAGGTGCGCGTCGTCATGCGGTAGCGCTCGTCGTCGGCCTGCATCTCGGTGAAGCGCACGGCCAGATAGGCGCGGCCCTTCACCTTGGCCGACGGCCGCGCCACGGTCACGTGGCCGATGGCCTCGGTGTTGGCCGGCAGCACGGTGCGGCCGTTGACGACGACCGGCGCGGCCAGGTGCGCCTGCACGCGCTCCTCCACCCGCGAGGTATCGGACGCGTGGCCGCTGTCGAGCCGCAGCCGCAGCTGCGTCCCAGCAGGAATCGTGATCTCGCGCTCGCCGCGCTGGGCGGTCGAGGGCGTGTCCGCGGCGTTCGCGGTGACGAGCAGGGGGCCAGCGGCGAGGGCCGCCACCAGCGCGTGGATCGTCAGGGAGTGCTTGAGCATTGCGGTCCTCCTGAATGGACGAGTCGCAAGCTGCGTGCCGTCGGGCGATCCCCGTAAACCTATGTAAATTGAGCGTTTCTGGCATCCCCCTGGGGCGGGAGGGACCGTGCAGGAACTGCCAGGGACCGGGCAGTTCTTACATTGGGCCGGCGGCGTGCTACTTCTTCGCCGTCTCGCTGTCGATCCTGGCGTCGAGGTTCTTGGCCGATACCGCCGCCAGCGCCTTGCAGGCGCCGCTGTCCACGAACGGGTCGCCGGCGGCGCCGGGGGCGAGCCCGGCCTTGGCCCGCGCCGCCACCTTGTCGTCCATGCCGGTCGCGCTCGGGTGCGTCGAAATCAGCACGTCGCAGGGCAGCGCGCTGACCTTGGCGAAGCTCGCGCGGAAGGTGTCCACGAGCCCCGCGTGGTCGGTGAAGCGGTAGCCGTCCTTCGACACCGCGGTCAGGCTGTCGACGTAGACCATGTTCAGGCACCGCGCGCCTTCGCACGACTGCCAGGTCCAGGTGGAGGCGCCCGGCGTGTGGCCCGGCGTGTGGTGCGCGGTGATGGTGGTGCCGCCGAGCGTCACCGTCTCGCCGTCGGTCATGGCGCGGATGCCGCTCGTGACCGCTGGGAAGGCATCGAACGGGCCGGTGCCGAACTGCGGGTCTTCAGGCACCGGATGCCCGAGTCCGAGCGCCTGCGCCGTCGACGGACTGGCCACGACGGTGGCCTTGGTGTAGCGCTGCATCGAGCGCACGCCGCCGAGGTGGTCGTAGTGCGCGTGCGAGGTCAGGATGTAGCGGATGTCGGTGGTGCGCAGGCGCAGCGCGGTGATGTTGGCGTCGATGAGCGGCGCGCTCTGCGGCAGCGCCACGTCGATGAGCACCAGGCCGGCGCCGGTGTCGATGAGCACGCTCGACAGCCCCTGCGTGCCCACGAAGTAAGTGTTGCCGAACACCTTGAACGGCGCGCGCGGGGTGTTCCACTCGCCGCACATGTCGCAAGCCATCGCCGCATCCGGCACCAGCGTGGCGGGATCGCCGGCCGGCGGCGTCGCGGGCGTGGTGGCGGGTGCGCTGGCCGTGTCTTGCGGGCGCGAGCAGCCGGTGATGAGCAGCGTGAGGACGGCGAGGTGAGCGAGGCGCAGGCGTGTGGTCATGTGTGATCGCGATGAGACGCCGCGATCGTATCGCACAACCGCGCGGCGGCAGAAGCTGCACAGCGGCAGGAATCGCCACGCTCGCACCACGTGGATCGTGCCGAACCTGCCAAAACCCCAGAGGGGTCTGGCACCGATGGCACGGCGTTCGTGCCAACTGACGCAGATCCCGCGATCGGCTCAGCTGCGGAGCGCCTCTGCGGGATCGACCCGCGCCGCCAGACGCGCTGGCACCCACGCCGCGCCAGCCGCCACCGTCACGACGGCGAGCACGACCGCCGCGATCGTGAGCGGATCGCCGGGCGCGACGCCGAACAGCAGCGACGCGAGCAGCCCCCCGGTGACAGCGCTGGCCACGGCGCCGGCGATCGCGCCGATGACGGCCAGCCGCGTGCCGTCGTGCATCAGCTCGCCCACCACGCCGGTGAAGGACGCGCCGAGCGCGAGCCTGATGGCGATGTCGCGGCGGCGGCGTCGCATCTGGTGGTGGACGATCGCGGCGAGACCGATCACCGCCAGCGCGACGCCGGCGACGCCGAGCACCGTGAGGAGCCGCGCGATCAGCCATTCGCGCGCGAACGACGTCGCGACGCGCTCCTCGAGCGTGCGCAGCGGACCGAGCGGCAGCGCCGGATCGACCGCGGCCACGACGCGGCGAATGTCGCCGGTCACGGCGGTCAGCGGGGCGGTCGTGCGGACCGCGAGCTGCAGCTCACGGCTGATCCAGAAGAACACCTCGGCGGGTGTCTGCGCCAACGGCAGCAGCACCTCGGGTTCGACGTCCTGACGTGGACCGCGGTCCCAGGTGTCGCCGGCGACGCCGACCACGGTCCACACCCGCTGGCCGTCGCCGCCGTTGAAGACCGGCACGCCGAACTTCACCGCGCGGCCTACCGGTGAACCGGTGGCCGAGAGCCGCCGGGCCAGCGTCTGATTGACGACCACCACCGGCAGCGACGTCGCCGAGTCGGTCGCGCTGATCTCGCGGCCCTCCCGCATCGACACGCCGAGTGTGCGCAGGTATCCGGGCGCGACCAGCCGCACTCGCACCTGTCGATCGATCCCAGCCGAGAACGTCTCGTCGGCCAGCGCGAGATCCGATCCCGGGCTGCCGCCAGCGAAGGGCAGCTGCGACGCCGCCGACACGCTGGTCACCCCGGGAATCGCCTCGACGCCCTGCACGATGCGATCGACCACCGCGGCAATCGCGGTCGCGTTCCGATAGGTGGCCACTGGCAGGGTGAGGCTAGTCGTCACCACGCCGCGCGCCTCGTAGCCGCGCGGCGCGTCGTCGAGCGCGCGTGCGCTCTGCACCAGCAGCGCACCGGCACAGGCCAGCACCACCGCGAGCGCCACTTGGGCCATGGCAAACAGGCGCCGGAGGCGATCGTCGCCAGCGCCGCCGGTGGCGCCGATCCGCAGCAACGACTGCAGGTCGACGCGGGCGCCGCGCACGGCCGGCATCAGACCGGTGGCCAGCGTCACGGCGGCGCCGAGCGCCAACGTGAAGGCGGCGACGACCGCGTCGACTCGCGCATCAGCGAGCCGCGGGATGTCGGACGGCAGCACGGCTCGCAGCAGATCGGTGAGCCAGAGCGCCGCAATCAGGCCGCTGACGCTCGCGACCAGCGACAGCAGGCCGGCTTCGACCACGAGCTGGCCGGCGAGGCGTCCGCGGCTGGCGCCGAGCGACGCGCGCAGCGCCAGCTCGGGCCCGCGGTCCTGGGCTCGCGTGACCAGGAGCGAGGCGACGTTCGCGCAGGCGATGAGGACGAGCGCGGCGACGCCGGCGAGGAGCAGCAGCAGCCCGGTGCGATAGCGCGCGGTGAGATGCGACGCGAGCGGGATGATGGAGACGCCGAGTGGCGATCCGTCGTCGGCGATGAGCGCGAGCGCGCGGCCGATCGCCGCCAGTTCCTGCTGCGCCGCCGTGGCCGAGACGCCGGGCGCCAGGCGGCCGATGACGTCGAGATAGCGGGGCCCGGTGTTGGCGCGGTCGCTGGCGTCGAGCGCGAGCGGTGCCCACCAGCCGGCGTCGGGGATGAGCGCGTCCGCGCTGGGTGGCAGGACGCCCACGACCGTCGCTGCGGTGCCGTTGAGCGACACGGCGCGACCGACGACGGTCGCGTCGCCGCCGAATCGCGACTGCCAGATGCGGTGGGCGAGCAGGACGACGCGCGGGGCGCCGGGGGTGTCGTCCGTGGGTGTGAAGGCGCGGCCGAGTGTCGGCTGCACCCCGAGCACTGCGAAGACGGAGTCGGTGACGAGCGCGCCGGCGAGACGGTCGGTGCCACGGGCGTCGGCGAGGACGCCGACCACCGGACGAATCGCGGCCAGGGCGTCGAGGGTGCGCGCGCCCGACTGCCACGCGGCGAACGCGCCCGGCGACGACTGCCCCGTGTCACCGCGCGACTGGGCCTGGATCCACAGCAGGCGCGCCGGCTCGGGCACGTCGAGCGGGCGCCACACCACCGCCCACGTCACGGCGAACACCGCGATCGCGGCGCCGAGACCGGCGGTGAGGGTGACGACGACGGCCAGCGGCAGGGCGGGGCGACGCAGCCACTGACGAAGTGCCGTGCGGACGTCGCTGCGGAGGTCGGTCATGGCGCGTGCGAGGAGCAAGGCGTGTGCCGTGCGTTCTGCCCATGAGACGCGGCGAAGGGCGCCGACGTCCCGCGCGCCTGTTCTGTGCCGCACGGCCTCCGTCCCGATTCCGGACGAAATGGCGGTGCTGCTGAACTTGTCATCTATATCTATCGTCGATATATTGTGACGACCATGGCACGATTCGACCCCACCCCCTACTTGCCGCTCACGCCGGCCATGTTCCAGGTGCTCGTCGCCCTCGCCGACGGCGAGAAGCACGGCTACGCGGTGATCAAGGAGGTGGCGCGCCGCACCGACGGCAAGGTGCGGCTGCGCGCCGGGACGCTCTACACCGTCATCCGCCGATTCGTCGACGACGGGCTGATTCAGGAGTCGTCCGAGCGGCCCGATCCGGCGCTCGACGACGAGCGCCGCCGCTACTACCGCCTCACCGACCGCGGCCGCGCGGTGGCGGTGGCCGAGGCGCGCCGCATGGCCGATACCCTGGCGCAGGCCCGGGCCAAACTGGGAGCGATCTGATGGACGCACGTCTGTTCCGCTGGCTGCTGCGGCTGCTGCCCGAAGAGTTTCGCGACGGCTACGCGCGCGAGATCGAGCGGACGTTTCGCGACGAGGTCCGCGACGTGCGCCAGAGCGGCCGCCGGTGGGCCTTGATGCGGCTGTGGTTCGCGACGATGGCCGACGTCCTCCGCGCGGCGCCGGGCCAGCATGCCGACATCTTGTGGCGCGACCTGCGCTTTGCGACCCGGTCGATGCTCGCCCGTCCGGCTCATACCCTGACCGCCGTGATCACGCTGGCGATTGGCATCGGCGCCAACGTCGCGATGTTCGCGGTCGTCGACGGCGTGCTGCTCGCACCGCTCGACTATCGCGACGCCGACCAACTGGTGGCGGTGGCCGAGACCAAGCAGGGACAGGACCCGGTCAACATGGGCTACCTGTCGTTCGTCGATTTGAAGAGCCAGGCGCGCAGCGTCACGCCATCTCGTGGCGGCCACGCAGTCGACCGCCACCTTCAGCGGCGGCGGCCAGGACGCCGAACGAGTCAACGCGATGCGGGTCTCGCGCGACTACTTCGATCTGGTCGGCGTGCAGCCACGGCTCGGCCGCGCCTTCACCGTCGCCGAGGACATGCCGGGCGCGGCGCGGCGGGTCGTGATCCTCAGCGATGGGCTGTGGCGCCGCCGCTTCGCGCGCCGATCCAGGCGTCATCGGCCGGCCGGTCGTCATCAGCGACATCCCGCATGTGATCGTGGGCGTGATGCCGCGCCGGCTTCGACGACCTCGTCGCCAGCCGCTTCTACAAGGACGCCGGGCTGTGGTTTCCGCTCGGCTACGACCCGGCGGCGAGCTTCGCCTGCCGGACGTGCCGGCATCTGCGGGTGCTGGGACGACTCGCACCAGGAGTCAACTCCGGAAGCTGCCGAAGCAGAGCTCACGCAGCTGTTCGCGCGGATGGCCGCCGCCGAGCCCGCGCGCCTACACCGAACCCGGGCGCGCGCGTGACCCGGCTGCGCGACGTGTTCCTCGGCCCGGTGCGGCCGGCGCTGTTCCTGCTGTGGGGCGGGGTCGCCGTGCTGCTGCTCGTCGCCTGCGCCAACGTCGCCAGTCTGCTGCTGCTGCGGGCCAGCGAACGATCGACCGAAGTGGCCGTTCGGGCGGCATTGGGCGTGACCCGCGGCCCGGCTCGTGCGCCAGCTCCTCACCGAGTCGGTGCTGATGTCGGCCGCGGGCGCCGTGCTCGGGCTGTTGCCGGCGTGGGCGGCAGTGCGGCTGATCGCCACCGCGGGACCGCGTGAGCTGCCGCGCCTCGCCGGACTGTCGCTCGATGCCCGCGCGGTGCTCGTGGCGGTGCTGCTGGCGATGGCCAGCGGTGTGCTCTTCGGTCTGGCGCCGCTGCGCCAGCTGACCCGTCGCGCCGCCGGCGACGAGCTGCGCGGCGCGGGACGTCGCACCGGGGGCGTCGGGATGTGGCGAGCCCGCGCCGTCCTGGTGGCCGGCAACGTGGCGATGGCCGCCGTGCTGCTCGCCGGCTCCGGGGTGCTGGTCCGCAGCGTCACCCGGCTGCTGTCGGTGGAGCCCGGTGTCAACCCCGCGGGCGTCCTGACGATGCGGCTGTGGGCCGGCGGGGAGCGCTTCACCCAGGGCGACACCCCGCAGCAGATCGCCACGGCGGTGGGGTTCTATGACGAGGTGCTGTCCCGCGTGCGGGCACTCCCCGGCGTGATCGGGGCGTCGTCGGTCACCACCCTGCCGCTGGGGGGCGACGTCGACAGCTTCGGGTTCCACGTGGCCGGGCGGCTGACGGCCAACCCCGCCGATGCCCCCTCGGCCGACCGCTTCGTCGTGACCGCCGACTACTTCGCCACGCATGGGCATCCCGCTGCTGCGCGGCCGGCTCATCGACGCCCGTGATGGGCCGCCAGGCGGAGCGGGTGGCGCTCATCAACCGCGACGGCCGCCGACACGATGTTCGCCGGGGAGGATCCGATCGGGCGCCAGGTGATGATCGGCCCCGCCACCGCTCCGCCGCGCACGATCGTCGGCATCGTCGGCGACGTGCGCCATCGTGGCCTCGATCTGCCGGTGGAGCCGCAGGTCTACGTGCCGCAGGCGCAGTGGGTGTGGGCGGAGACCCTGATGACGCTGGTGGTGCGCACGACCGGAGACCCGCTGACCCTGGCCGGTGCGGTGCGAAGCGTGATTCGCGATGTCGATCCCGCGCAGCCGGTGACCGACGTGCGGACCTATGCGGACGTGGTGGCGGCGACGTCGAGCACCCGGCGGTTCGTGGCCGGGGCGTTGGCGGTGTTTGCCGCCCTGGCGCTGGGGCTGGCGATTGTCGGGCTCTACGGCGCGCTCAGCGTCACCGTCGCGCAGCGGCGGATGGAGATCGGCATCCGCCTGGCGCTGGGCGCGCGGACCGAGGCGATCCGTCGGATGGTGTTCCTGCACGGCCTGCGGCCGGTGCTGGTCGGGCGTGATCGTGGGGCTGCTCGGCGGCGCTGGTCGCGCTGCGTGGCATGACCGGGCTGCTGTTCGACCTGCAGCCCGACCCGGCGGCGCTGGCGGCGACGCTGGCGCTGCTGCTGACGGCGGGAGCGGCCGCTTGTGCCGTTCCAGCCTGGCGGGCTTCGCGCATCGATCCGGCCCGCTCCCTGCGCGCGGAGTAGCGGGGGGAGGGCGGGGGACGGGCCACCGCGCGGCGCGGCGGCCCGTCGCTGGTCAGCGGGCTGGGGCCGCGGCCGCGGCCGCGGCCGCACGGGCGGCCATCGCGTCCTGACGACGGCGGGTGAGGTGCGGCGTGATGCCGAGCATCCGCTGCATCACCATCAACTGTCCGCGGTGGTGCATCTCGTGCTCCTTGGCGCCAAGCAGCATCTCGAAGCGCGATTTGCTGGGCGGCTGCAGCCCGGCCGGGAACGACACGAACTCGGCGAGCTCGGCGTCGGTGATGGCGTCGAGGAACGCCGCGAACTGCTCGCCACGCGAGGTCAGCGCCGCGACGATCGCGGCCTTGGTCGTCAGCGCGCCCTCGATCTGCTTCGCCTGTCCCATGTAGCCGCCGAAGTCCTCCATCGACAGGTGCGTCTTCTTGTCGACGCCGTGCACCGTGTAATGGAAGTTGGTGCTGGCGGCCAGGTGCGCGAGCATCGCCGCGATGGTCATCGCGCCGTCGGCCGCGGCGAAGCCGTACTGCTCCTCCGGGATGTCCTGCGCCGTCTGGATGGTGTTCTGTCGAACCGTGCGAAACGAGTCCGCGAGCTGCTTGCCGCCGTAATAGTTCATGCCGTCAGGTCCTCCGAAAACCGCGCGCCGGGTGCGCGCTTGTGGCTGTGGTGCTCGAGACCACCAGGCATTGTAGTGGGGTCTGGCACCGATGGCACCGATGTTGTGCCACGACGCAGAATCTGCCCACTGACGGCCTAGCGGCCAAGCAGGGGCCAGCCGGCGAGCGCCAGCAAGAGCGTGGCGCCCATCCCGACCAGCCAGACTGCGGCGACGGCGGACAGCACGCGCGTCCGGCTGGCGCGCGCCGAGTGGCGACGGTCCAACACGAACCCGAGCAGCGGCAACGCCTGCAGCGCGTGGAGGCCGATGAAGTGCGCCACGCGTAGGTCGCCTTGATCGACGGCCCAGTTGAGGAACGGGAGACCGGGACCTCCATCCGGACCGGGGACGCTGTGTCCCTGGTTGGTGACGATCACGAAGCCGAGCAGGCTGCCGATGACGAACACCGCCATGCCCAGACGCATTCCCCAGACGTACCCCGCGCGCGCATCCGGCGTGTCTCGGCGCACCAACGGCAGCATGGCGGCCACGGCCAGCGTGTTGACGGTGATGGCGATGCCCATGAGTGAAAAGATCGCCGCGTCGACTGCCGACGACTGGTTGAAGTGCGAGGTCGTGCCGCGTGCGGCCTGGCCGACGATTGCCACCAGCTCCACGGTCATCGTCCCGACCACGACGCGACGAATCCATCGCCGCGCCCGCGGCCACGGCCCGAGATCCGGCATGAACCAGGCGAGGGTGGCCAGGAAGATCGCGATCGAGATCGCGAACTTCATCGGCTTGATCCACGGATTGATGCCGGTGACGAGCCGGCTGTCGAACGGCGCCACGACGGCCAGCGTGACGAACAGGGCCAGGGCGGCGAGGGCCGCGCCGCCGACGAGTCGATCGCGAATCAGCAGTGACTGGAGCACGGGCATGATCCCGGACTGAGACGCCACTAGACGGGGCCGAGAATCAGCGTGCCGGCCCAGCGCGCACGGACCGCCATGTAGGCCAGCAAGCCGATCGGCCCGAGCAGGAACGTCAGCAGCAGGCACGGAACGACCAGCAGATGCGGCACGCCGTGGCGTTGTGCGTCGCGCACTTCCCAGGCCCCCAGGAACAGGTCGAAGGCGAGATAGTGCAGCCAGCCGGCCAGGAGCATCGCCGGGTTCGCGAACAGGCGCGTCACCTCGGCCAGCGAGCCGAAGCCGCCGTCCGACCGGCCGAAGTGCTGCACGATCAGGACGAGATAGACGCCGGCGATGGCCAGCGGGATGACGACACTGGCGACGAGATGCGCCAGCCGATGGCGTGGGAGCGCGAGGAGCAGAACCCAGCCGACTACGGCGACAGTGCTGCAGACCGAGAACACCGTTTCCACCATGCGGCAATCCTAATGGCAGTGGGCGTGATCCCGACGTCAACTCGGGATGGCGTCGTGCACGCGGGTCGGAGCCGGATTCTTGCGCTCTAGGCTGTCGCGGCCACCTTCTGTTGTGGAGGGGTCTGGCACCGATGGCACGCGTTTCGTGCCATCCGTCCTAGTGTCAACGGTGGTTGACAGCGGTGCAACCAGCGTTGACGATGCGCAGCCATTCCTCGAGCGGCGGCAGTTCTATCGGTCCCTTCGACATCACGCCTGTCGCGCTCATGCGCTCCCGCAGGCTCGACCACGGCCAGTCCTCGGCCCGAGTCACGAGCCTGGAGCGAATTGGGTTCGCTTCGACATAGCGCAGCACGTTGACAAGCTGCGCCGGCGACTCGATTACGATGCTCTTGTAGCGCCCTTGGTAGATGTGTCCTTCGCCGACGGTGCCGAGCTGACGTCGCAATCTCGACGCATGCGTGCCGGTGAGGCGATGCAGAAACCGCAACAAGTCTCCAGCCGTGTGTGGCCAGACGACCATGTGCCAGTGGTTCGGCATCAGGACGTAGGCGACTAGCCGCATCGGCACCTCGCGTTGGGTGCGACGCATGAGGTGCCGAAAAGCTCGAAAGTCGTCGTCGTCGCCGAACAAGCGACGGCGGTCATTGCCGCGGTTGATGACGTGCAGCACACTGTCAGGAGGGAAGACGCGGCGTGGGCGTGGCAAGGCGACGGAACCCCGACCGACCGCCACAGCAAGTCACGGGCCAGTTGGGGGCTGCGGGCGAGTCACGACGCTGACGTTTGGTCGGGCACAGCACTGCTGCGTGTGGCCTCAACCGTTCGACCGAGCGCCCGACTTTGTGCGATCGCAGATCCTGCACCGTTGGCACGAGACTCGTGCCAACGGTGCCAGACCCCACCCCTACATCTGGGGGAGCTGCGTGTCGCGAGCGGATCCGGCGCTAGGCTGCGCCGTCCCCACGAAGATGCTGTTGAACAGGAACTTGAACGTTCCATGCGGCTGCGCGCGGAAGGTGATCTCCGGCCCGAATAGATACACCTTGCCGCGGCCGAGCGATGCCGTCACCGCGGCCGCACCGCCCTCGAGGTAGTGCTGACCCCACGCCCAGCCCGAGCGCAGCGTCGACTTGCTGGCGAACCACGCCGCCGGACGCACGCCGGCAATCGACGCCTCCGGGCCGAGGTGCATGACCGGGCTGTTGTCGAACATCACGTCGACCTCGCGCTCCATGCCCCACGCCACCGGGTTGGTGTTGTCGACGGCCACGCGCATCAGCGAGCCGGGGATGTAGTACTTGTCGCGCGGCAGCGCGCGGTCCACGCCCGCCGCCGTCATCTCGACGAGATGGTCGCCCACCGGTAAGCCAAGCTGCTCGCCGAGCGTCGCCGATCCGCCGAACGCGACGAGCACGCCGCCCTCTTCCGCGAACCGCTTCAACTGCGGCAGTGTCTGCTTCGCCGAGACGTTGCCGAGCCAGCCGTGGAACTCCGCCGGGATGTCGCTGGTGCTCGGCTGCCGTCCACCGAAGAATCCGCCGCCCGCCGCCCCTGCGCCTGGCGGCTCCGGAATCCCACCGTCCGGGAACAGCAGCACGTCGTACTTCGCCTTGAGATTGCCGGCATCGAGCGTCTGCGGATACACCACCTCGAAGTCGAACTGGTACTGCTCGAGGATCCACCGGACCCACCCCGACGGCATCGACCCGCCGTAGCGATCCCACAGACCGAGTCGCGGCTTCACCACCTTGTGGGTCGCACCCGCAGGGCGCGCCGACACGCCGCGGAAGCTCAGGCCGAGGTCGGTCGCCGCCTTCTGCAGCACCGCCGCCGTCGACGACTTGGCCGGCACGAATATCACGCCGGTGCCATCGGCGCTCTGCCAGCTGCGATCGCCGACGAACAGCACCTCCTCGCCGGCCTTCAGCAGCCGGTTCACGGCGATGAACGCGTCGTTGTGGCGGTGGTCGACGACGAAGCCGACCGCGCCGGTCGCGTCGGTCACCGCACCCGGCGCCGGCTTCACCACGTCGCGCAGCGCCTCGAGCGGACCGTCGACACCCTCGAGCAGCCGATCGAACTTCACGCCCATCTGATACGCCAGCGTCCAGCCGGCGCTGTCGTACGGCGGAATCGGCGGCCCACCAGGAAACTGGAAGTCGTTCGGATGATCCTGCGGCTCGAACATGTCGAGGACGTGCGGCCGAAACGCCTGCGCCGTCTTCACCACGTACGAGCCGGCGGGGTACTGCTTGCCCCCGGCCGACAGCGGGGCGGTGGCGCGGTGCACGACCACGCCGTTCTTGATCAGCGCATTGACGAACTTCGTGCTGGTCAGGAAGTCGCCCTGGCCGGCCGGCAGCACGTAGGCGCGCGGATCGCGCCACTCCGGCTTCTTCATCAGCGACTCGTACTGCGCCAGCGGCACGGTGTTGCGGACGAGGCCGCCGGGCACCATGCGGGCATCGCCGCCGTCGCCGGCCCCGCGCGCGGCGCGGGCGATCTCCTCCTTCACCGCCTGCAGCCGGCGCGGATACACCGTCCAGGTGTCCTTGGACCCCTTCTCGATCGAGTCCTTGCCCATCTTGTAGATGTTGTAGAGGAAGATCTCGCGGTTGCGCGACGCGACGTCGAGCACGGCGCGGTTGGCGGTGAGCGAGTACTCGATCGACTGGCGGAAGTGCCACTTCTGCGGCTCGATCGGGAACGGCAGGTCGGCGCTCATGATCTGCCGGTCGGGCACGAATGCCACTTCCATCGGCGTCGGATGGCCGATGCTCTCGGTGAGCAGCCCGATCATGTTGTGGAAGTAGACGGTGGTGCGCAGCCCGCCATTCCACCAGGTCGAGTAGTTGGCGCCGCGCCGCATCGTCGCGCCCGGCTTGTTCTCGGCCACGAAGCGGTTGTGCATCGCCGCGCCGACGACGTCGAGGCCGGTGACGATCAGCGGGTGATAGACGTAGTTGGCCGGGTCGCGGAATGGCGGCGCGAACAGGATCGTCCCGGTCGGTCCCGTCTGGTGGTGGTTGTACATGATCTGCGGGAACCACTCGTGGAACAGCTGCCGGTTCATGTTGATCGACTCGGGCTGCGCCGCCATGTAGAAGTCGCGGTTGTTGTCGTGCCCGATGTACTTCTGGTAGAGCCGCGGGATCGAGTTGAGCTCGCGCTTCAGCGGGTCGCTGTTGCGCATGTACCAGTTGCTGACCAGCTCCATGCCGTCGGGGTTGGCGTGCACGGCCAGGATGATGACGTCGCGCAGGAAGCGCGTCGTCTCCTCGTCGGTGCGCGTCACCAGCTGGTGAATGGTCTCGGTGAGCTGCTGGGCGCCGAGCACCTCGGTGGCGTGCAGCCCGCCGTCGATCCAAACAATGGCCTTGCCTTCCTTGGCGAGGGCCCGGGCCTGGTCCTCGCTGAGGCCCTCGGCCAGCGCGAGCCGGCGCGCGATGTCCTTGTACTTCGCCAGCTGCTTGTGGTTCTCGGGCGAGGTGATGATCGCCATCAGCTGGTCGCGGCCCTCGGCGGTCTTGCCGATGGACTGCACGATCATGCGGTCCGACTCCTTGTCGAGCTGCCGGATGAACTCCGAGTACTTCGTGTAGTTGGGCAGGACGTAGTCGGCGCCGATGGCGTGGCCGAAGAACGTCTCGGGCGAAGTGACGCGCAGCGGCGCGGCGGGCGCCTGCGCCCGCATCGACGCGACGGCGCCGGCCGCCAGGGCGAAGCAGAGGACGGCGAGCAGGAAACGTCTGGGCATCGTGCGCATGGAGGTCAACCTCGAAGGAGCAGTCACGGTAGCGTCGATTCTAGTCGCTACGACCGGCGCGACCCGCCCGCGGCGCTCCCCGCGGCGCCAGCGACCCGCCCGGCTGGCACGAAACCCGTGCCATCGGTGCCAGACCCCACCACGAGGGCTAGTAGGGGGGGCGGCTGGACCACCCATCTGGTGCCTTCAGGCGCTCCAGGGCGGTGCGCAGTTCCTGCCACTGGCCGACCCAGGCGACGCTCAGCGCCGCCAGTGTCACGGCCACCAGCGCAACCCGCATGGGAGTCCGCGCCGGCGCGGCCCGTTGAGGCGCACCGAGGCTCGCGACCACCGCCAGCAGCGGGACCAATGGCAGGTGAAAGCGGCTCTCGCCGAAGCTCAGCACGTGCAGCGCGGCGGTGGCGACGACCACCGCTCCGATGGCCACGAGCGCCGGCGGCGCGGGCTGTGACGCCCGGACCAGGCCGAGCGCCGCGGCCACGCACAGCGCCGGGAACGACACCAGCAGCAGCCAACCCCACAGCGTCACCGTCGTCGCCGACCGCGCGCCGAAGTAGGCGTGGCCGTAGACCCACGCGTGCTCGCGGCCCTCGAGCCCGAACAGGTAGCCGAGCTTGAGCGTGGCCAGCCGCAGCCACTCGACAGGATGCGCGACCGCCCACGAGACTCCCGCCGCGATCGCCCGTGTGTTGCCGTCGGCGACGCTCGATGCGCCGGCGATGTAGGTGTCGCGCAGCCACGGCTCGTCGCCCAGTTCGAGGCGTCCGGTGGCGCGCGGGTTGTTGCCGGCCAGCAGGTTGTAGCCGCTGGTCGCGTCGAGCAGCGGCCCGCCGGCGACGCGGGAAGTGAACGCCAGCCACGGCAACAGCACGACGGCGGCTGCGCTGCCGAACAGCGCCACCCGACCGATCGCCTTCGGCCACGACACCTCCGCCGCCCACGCCGCGCGCGCCCACATCGCCACCGGCGCGGCGACCAGCGCGAGTCCCACCGATCGGGTGAGCATCGCGACGCCCGCGACCACGCCGGCCGCCACAGCGAACAGGGCCGAGCGATGCCGCACCAGCATCAACGCCGCGACCAGCCACAGCGCATACATGCCTTCAGGCATCACGTAGACCGACGACAGCACCAGCGCCGGATAGCACGCGACAATCGCCGCGGCGATCCACGCCCGCGTGCCGGCGCCGGCCGCGCCCGCCAACACGCCCGTCAACAGAACGAGCGCGCCACCAATGGCGGCGTTGACCATGCGCGCCGTCCACAGCGAGTCACCGGCCAGCCGGTAGGCGAGGGCGAGCACCGCGGGATAGCCGGGACCGCGCAACGCGTCCGGCCACAGCGTGCCGGTCGCAGCCAGATGCTGGGCCCGCTCGTGGTACTGCGCCATGTCGGCGAACACGCCGGCGTCGGCCGACGCCCACGACACCGCGAGCCGCACGGCGACTGCGATCGCGGCGCACAGCAGCACGCGGGTCATGCCGGTGCAGGAGGAGAGGTGGCCCGTGCCAGCATCGGCAGCGTCGCGTAGGCCGCACCAGCGACGAGCAGATTGGTCTCGATGCCGAAGGTCATCGACACGATGACGGCGGCGATTGACGCCAGAACACCCGCGCCACCGTTGGCGCCCCACATCCACGCCAGCGCCGAGGCGTCGCGGCGCTGCACCAGCCGGGCGCCGTGCGGGAAGCACAGGCCGAGCAGCACCGAGATCGGCGCCACTACGGCCAGCACCGCGCCGATGCGCCAGGCGAGCGGCCAGGCAACGGCGGTGGCGCAGAGTGGCGCCACCGCAACGCTGGTGACGACCAGCCCGATCGCCAGGCCGGCCATGCAGCGGCCGAAGCGTTGCCCGTGCGCGCCGAGCATGCGGTCTGACAGGTAGCTACCGAGGCCGGTGAACAGAATCATCGCGAACAGCACGATCACCAACGCGTAGGTGGGATGTCCGAGCAGTACCGAGAACCGCTGCAGAAAGGCCACCTGGGTCAGCATGAACGCGGTGCCGATGACGGCGAAGTAGCCGAGCGCCGCGACCAGGGAGCCGCCCGGCAGCGCCGGCCGGTTGCGAAGCGACAGCGGCACGACGATCGTGGCGATGACAAACGCCAGCGACACCGCGAAGATCGTCACCAGCGTGCCGGTGGCGCGGAGATTCCCGGCCATGACACCACGATCGGAGACGATGTCGGTGCGCCACCACGACAGTGGTCGGACCATGTTGAAGAAGAACGGCCGCGCGTCGGTGGGCGGCGAGTAGTCGAACACCGGGTCGGCGATCGCGGCCTCGAGCTCGGCGGCCGAGCGGCTGCGGATGATGGCGTCGAGCCGCGCGTCGGCGGCCTGGTGTCGCGGCGAGGCCAGTACAGTGAAGCCGCGGGCGGCGCTCGCCGCCTCGAGGGCGTCGAGGTCGGCATCGCTGAGCGGCGTCGGTGAGGTGAGCAGCGTGGCGACGGCCTCGCGGGTGACCAGTGCGAGGTGCGCCCGCGGATCCCGCGCCCCGCGGTCGAGCAGCGCCTGGACCGACAGCGCGACCAGGCGGCTGGTCTCCGATACCCGGATGGGCGAGAACCAGCGCGACACGCTGAGTACGCCGGTCGGCGTCAGCCGGTCGAGGAAGATCTGCCAGGCTTCGCGGGTGTACAGCCCGTTCTCGCTGAGCGTGAACGCCCCGGCGCCGGTGGCCGCCCAGGTGTCGACGAGCGACATCTGGATCACGTCGTAGCGTTCGGGCGTGCGGGTGAGGAAGGCGCGGCCCTCGTCGTGGACCAGCTGCACGCCCGGGTGATCGGCGATCCGCGTGAACCGGCGGTGGAACTCGGTCAGCAGGCGGAGCACGTTGCCGTTGATTTCGATGCCGGTGATCGACGGGCTGCCGCTCCAGATGGCGGTCAGGATGTCGCGCCCGCCGCCGACACCGACCACCGCGGCCTTGCCGCCGCGCCGCACGTAGTAGGGCAGCGCGGTCACGTCGTAGGAGACCCAGTCGAGCGTGCCCGGATCGCCGTTCCATTCGGTCATCGGCGTTCCGGCCTCGCCGTCGAGGATGACGAACGCCTCGGTGTTGGTGAAGGTCTCGGTGCCGGTGCCCGGCCCCCAGTAGAAGGCCGGCATGACTCGAGGGGTGAACGCCAGCACGTGAGCGTGGCTGTTCCAGAGACTCCGCAGCACCGGCTGGTGCCAGGCGTTGCGGTTCTTGGGGTAGACGACGCGGATCGGCTCGCCGCCGACGTTGAGCCCGGCCGCCGCCACCGCCACGACGATCGTGCCGGTCACGACGAGCGACGCCGGCAGCCCTGCCGCCCGCCGGAAGCAGGCGGCACCGGTCGCGGCGATGGCGGTTGCGAGAAACGCCGCGGTGCTGAGGTTGGCGTGGTCGAGGACCAGCACGGCGGCGAGGCAGCCGGCGGCGGCGCCGAACAGGTCGGCGGCGTACAAGCGTCCCACCGGCGCGTGGCTGCGGGTCAGCGCCAGCGTCGTGACGACGCCGCCGAGCGCGAACGGCGTGGCGATGACCGCCATGACCAACGCCAGGGTCACGACGTCCATCGCCGCCCAGGTCTGGCCGTCGGGCAGCGGAATCACCAGGCTGAGCAGGTGCGATGCCGGCAAGGCGAGGGCGAACCGGCCGGCCCACACCCCCAGATCCCGGGCGCTGCGCTCGGCGGGGAACCGTTCGGGCGAAGCGAAGACCAGCACCGCCCCGGCAGCGGCGCCGAGCATCGCCACCGAGATGGCGACGAATGACAAGTGATACCAGGTGATCACGGACAGCAGACGGCTGACCACGATCTCGGTCAACAACGTCGCCAGCATGGTCAACGCCAGTCCGGCGTAGAGGAGCGTCACGGGTCTCGGCAGCAATTGTAGGGCACGCGCGGCACCGCACCGCATGCGCCGGCTACAGCAGGTCGTCGTAGGACAGCGGCCGCGCCGATCCGCCCGGCGCGGCCAGCGATCGGACCGCCTCGAGATACGTCGCCAGCTGCGGTGCCCACGCCAGTGCCAGAGCGATCACGACGACGACGGCGGCGATCGCCCGCCCGCGATGGAGTCCGGAGCGCAGCTGCTCGAGTCGCGTCGCCATCACCGCCAGCAGCGGGACGAACGGCAGGTGGAAACGCGGATCGCCGAACGAGAGCAGGTGCATCGCCGTCGAGGTCGCGACGAATGTCAGCGCCGTCGCCAGCAGCGGCGGCAGCGGCGCCCGCACGGCCAGGCCGGCGAGGGCCGCAATCAGGAGCAGCGGAAAGGCCGCCAGCACCGCGCTGCTCCAGATCCACACCGCCCGTGACGACACGGTGCCGAGATAACCCACCGAGTACAGATACGCATGCTCGCGGCCTTCGAGGCCGAACAGCGCGGCCAGTTTCGCCGGCGCCGTGGCCAGGAAGCGGCCCGGCGCCTCGCGCAGGTTGGCCAGCGCGAGAGCGGCGGCGCGATCCGACCCGTCGGGCGTCGTGGTGTCGACCCCGGGCAGGTACTCGTTGTGGAGCCGCACGACGGTGGCCCACTTGAACGTCCCCGTGGTCAGCGGGCTGTTGCCGATGAGCAGGTTGATGCCCCCGGTCGTGTCGAGCGGCACGGCCCGGCCGTGTAGCCGCGCGGTGTGGAGCCACCAGGGTGTCATCGCGAGTGCGAACCCGGCAATCGTCACGACGGCGCCAACCATCCACGCCGGCCGCACGGCGCCGGCCGTCCGGCGAGCGAGCCATGCTCCGGCAAGCGTCGCCGGCAGCAGCGCGATGCCCGCCGGCCGCACCAGCGTCGCCACTGCGGTCATCACGCCGGACGCGGCGCGGGCCTGCAGCGAGCCGTAGGAGCACGCCAGGATCGTCGCCAGGACCGGCACAGTGACGAGCGACTCAGTGGCGACCAGGCTGGTGTAGATCAGCAGGGTGGGGTAGAGCGCGACCACCAACGCCGCCGTCAGCGCTGCCCGCCCGGTTGCGATCCGTCGCGCCACGGCGTAGGTCAGGCCGACCGTCAGGCCTCCGGCCGCGATGTTGACCAGCCGCGCCGCGGTCAGTGTGGGTCCGGCGCCTGCCATCGCCAGCGCCAGCGCCGAGGGAAGTCCGGGCATCCGCCAGCTGTTCGGGTAGAGCGAGTTGTTCAGGAACAGATAGAGTCCGCGTTCCCAGGTACTCTGCCATGTCGGACATCGGAGTCGCCAGGGGAGTGGTTGCGTGGATGGCGGCGCGGGTCGCCATCGCGACGACGACGGCCGCTCCACAGCGCACCCAATCGCCGTGCCGGGTTGGAGACGCTGCGGCCATCGCGCTGGCGAGGATTGTATCCGCTGGCGCCGCGCCCGGCGCGATCAGACGCGCGTCACGGCGGCGGCGACGCGGAGCAACGTCGGCTCCTGGTCCGGCGCGGCGACGATCTGCAGGCCCACCGGCAGGCCGCCGTCGCCGCGGCCGCACGGCACCGAGATTGCCGGACCGCGGGCGGCGTTGAACGGCCAGGTGTTGCGCAGGATGCGCATGCCGTCGATCGGTCCGTCGATGGGAGGCGCGACGAGCGGCACGGTCGGCGTCACCAGGACATCGACGTCGGCGAAGAGCGCGGTGACGATGCGCTCGAACGCAGCGCGCGCATCGCGGGCCTGCGCGACCTCTCGCGCGGAGGGACCGGGGCCGGCGAACACCGCGGCGAACTCGCGCGAGAAGGCGTCGAGTCGCGTCCGCCAGTCGGCGTCGTAGGTGGCGCGGATCTCGCTCACCGCGATCGGCGCGAACATCGTGTCGTAGAGCACGCTCGCCACCGGCAGCGTGACGTCGCGGACCACGGCGCCCTGTTGCCGCAGGCGATCGAGCGCCGATTCGACCGCGCGGGCGACGTCGGCGTCGAGCCCTGCGAAGAAGTAGGCCCGCGGCACGCCGACGCGCAGCCCCTTCAGGTCCACGGCCGCGCGTGGGCCGCTCGCGGTGGCGGCCGCGTCAACGGCCGGCGCCGTCGCGCCTGTCCGCGACCCGCGCTCTGCCATCACCGCGAGCATCGCCGCCGCGTCGGCGACCGTGCGGGTGAGCACGCCGGCGTGGTCGAAGGTCGGGCACGCGCCGAGCAGTCCGTCGGTGGGCACGCGCCCGAACGTCGGCTTCAGGCCGACGCAGCCGCACAGCGCCGCCGGGATCCGTATGCTGCCGCCCGTGTCACTGCCCGTGGCGGCCAGCACCAGTCGGGCGGCGACGGCCGCCGCCGATCCGCCACTCGATCCGCCGGCGATGCGCGAGCCGTCGTGCGGGTTGCGGGTGGTGCCGAAGAACGGGTTGATGGTGGTCACCCCGCCGCCCAGTTCGTGGGTGTTGGTCTTGCCGAGCAGCACCGTGCCGGCCTCGGCGAGGCGGGCGACGACCACGGCGTCGCGTTCTGGAATCCACCGCTCGTGCAGGCGCGAACCCCCAGTGGTGCGAATGCCACGCGTCGCGAAGAGGTCCTTGTGGGCGATCGGCACGCCAGCGAGTGGACCCGGCGAGGCCCCGGCCGCCAGCTGCGTCAGCACGCGCCGCGTGTCGTCCACCGCGCGTTCCCTGGTGACGGTCACGAAGGCGCCGAGCACCGGATTCTCGCGGTCGATGCGGGCGAGATACGCGGCCGTGACGTCGATCGGGGTGAGCCGGCCGGCCGCGAAGGCGTCGGCGAGGCCGGCGATCGACAACGTGGTCGGGTCGCCGGGCGCCGGCGCCTGGGCCATCGCCCGCAGGGTGGGCGAGACGCCGGCCAGTGCGGCGAGCCATTCGCGGCGCGTCACCGCGCCAGAATACTTGTGTCTGGCCGCGCTCGGGCCCCTACCAGTCGTAGAGGGGTCTGGCACCGATGGCACAGGTTTCGTGCCAATCGCCCCGAGTACGCAGAGTTTGCCTGCTTTCGACCAAATCGAGACGATGGCTTTCCGCTATGATTCACCCGGTCCGGCGCGTCTCGGACGGGGAGGGATCGATGGGCTGTTGTTGTCGAAGCGTACGAATGGCCACACTGGCGGCAGGGGTGGCGGTGCTGATGAGCGTGGCTCCCGCCGCGGCCCAGCACGAGATGCCGATGGCGGCCTCCACCGCCAAGCCCGCCGCGACGTCCGGCCCGCCCGAACTTCCCAAGTACGTCTCCGAACCGATTCAGATCCACACCGTCGGCCTCGGCCCCTTCACCAAGAAGATCTCCACCGCCAATCCTGAAGCCCAGGCGCTGTTCGACCAGGGCATGCAGATGATGTATTCGTTCGCCAAGCTCGACGCCGTGCGCTCGTTCCGCGCCGCGTGGGCCCGCGACCCCGGCTGCGCGATCTGCTACTGGGGCGAAGGCTGGGCGTGGGGCTCGTACCTGAACGGCCCGATGCTGCCGGAGCACTCGCCGTTCGCTTACGCCGCTGCGAAGAAGGCGCTCGCCCTCAAGGCCAACGCCAGGCTGCCGTGGGAGCAGGCGTTCATCGACGCGATGCAGACCCGCTACGTCGAGAAGTTCGAAGCGAAGAACCGGATGGATCAGGAGCGCGCCTACGCCGAGGCGATGCGCAAGGTGTCCGAGGCGCTCCCGAATGACATCGACGCCATCACCCTCTACGGCGACGCCCTGTTCCTGCTCGAGCCGCGCCGCGGCACCCGCGATCTGGCCAACCCCAACGTGCAGCGCCTGCACAAAGTGCTCGAGACCGCGCTGGCGATGGACATCAAGCACCCCGGTGCCTGCCATCTCTACGTGCACGCCACCGAGTCGACGCAGGACCCTGGCAAGGCCGCGCCGTGCGCCGAGTTCCTCGGCAGCGTCGTGCCGGGCGCGAGCCACATGAACCACATGCCGTCGCACACCTGGAACGAGATCGGCCGCTGGAACGACGGCGTGCGCGCCAACCTCCAGGCCTGGCACTCGGATCTGAAGGCCAGCATCGGCGAGGGCTTCGCCATCTATCCCGATCACAACCTGCACATGCTGCTGTTCGCCGCGTCGAACGACAGCCAGGGCGCCATCGCCGTGCAGGCCGGCAAGGACTATGCGAAGAGCACCGGCGACACGATGTACCACGTGCTGACGCTGCTGCGCTTCGGCCGCTTCGACGAGATCCTCGAGGTGACCAAGCGCCCCGAGCGCGAGGTGGCCGCCGGCCTCTGGGACTTCGCGCAGGGCTACGCCAAGCTGCGCGCCGGGGAGATCGACTTCGCGCGTCTCTATCTATCGCGCGTGAAGCAGACGGAGACCAGCTCCAAGCAGGCGTTCCGCGGCCATCCCGCCAAGACGCTGCTCGGCGTCGCCTCCGGCATCCTCGAAGGCGAGATCCTGCGGACCATCGGCGACAAGAAGGGCGCGCTGGCGGCCTTCGAACGCGCGGTGAAGGCCGACGACGAGATCGAATACGACGAGCCCGAGCCGCTCAACTTCGACGCCCGCCACTGGCTGGGCGCGATGCAGCTCGATGCCGGGATGGCCGCCGACGCCGAGGCGACCTATCGCACCGAGCTGAAAGAGCACCCGCACAACGGCTGGTCGCTGCTCGGCCTGCAGCAGTCGCTGAAGGCGCAGGGCAAGCCGACCGGCGAGGTCGACGGCCAGCTCGAGAAGGCGTGGGCGCGGACCGACACGTGGATTCGCGCGTCGCGGTTCTGAGGCTCAGGTGCCCGGGCGCCGGCGCCCGGGCCGCTACTTGAAGAGCTCGACGATGACGTCGTTGCGAAAGCGGTAGCCGGCGAACGGCGCCGGCAGCATCGCGCGCACGGCCCGTTCGAGGTCGGTCTTCGCCGACTGCGTGCGGACGCATCCCGACAGCACCACGCCGCGCGGTTCGGGGCGGTCGATCACGTCGAGCCACGCGTCCTCGTTCTCCACGCCGCGCAGCCGGGCCAGCCGATCGTTCAGGTCGCGCTGGCGCTGCGCTGTGTTGGCCGACAGCGGCCCGTCGAGGTCGGGTACCAGCGGCGGCATTGGCTCGGTGTCGGCGGCGGGACCGCTCACGGGTTCGGCCGGTGCGTTCGACGTGAACGCCACGAGCCGGGCGTCGTCACCGGTCTTCTGCACCGCCAGCAGCCGCGACAGACGGAAGCCGTCCGGCACCTTCGCATCGAGGAATCGCTCGAGCTGTTGCGCCACGGCGATGCGCGCGTGGGCCGGCCGCGGGGCTCTGAGGCGGGCCCGGTCCACGCAGTTCGGGACGTCGAGCAGCGGCGTCGTCGCGCCGGTCCGGACCCGCAGCAGGCCGTCGAAACCGCGATTCGACACCCCGTTGCCGGGGTTCTCGGCCACGCAGTAGACGTCGCCGTCGCTGTAACCGTCGGCACCAGCCAGCGTCCCGCGGCTGCACGGTCCGCCCCACGGGCCATCGTCGACGTCATAGGTGACCGCGGGTACCGCGGGCCCGGCCGGACGCACCAGCAGCACGTCGAGGGTGTTCTCGCGCAGGCGCACCAGCTGCACGCGGAAGCCGGCGGCGGCCTTGCTGTTCAGCGTGCTCTCGAGGCTGTCGGAACGAAACGCCGGCGTGTTCGCCCATTCCAGAGCGCCGGCCGGCGACGCCTCCTCGCCCAGTTCGATGAGCGCGTGGTCGAGCGCCATCGGCACCACGCGGCGCAGCCGCGACGTCATCGCCGGATCCTTCTGCACCTGATCCATCCAGGTATTTCTTCCGCGGTTGCGCATCACCCGGTAAGTGACCGGCGTGGCGCTCTCGCGACGCTCGAAGGCCGCATGGAACACCGGCCGGTCGTGGGCCGTCGCCGCAAGGACGAAGCCCTGCGCGCCGAGCGGCGCCACGATCTCGTCCAGGTTCAGTTCCCCGCGCGTGTGCAGGAGGCGATACTCGCGGCGCACCAGCGTGCCCTCGCTGCGTCGCATCACCACGGCGATCTGCCCGCCGTGGTCCACCACGCCAGCGACGTACGGCTTGCGCCCCAGGAGCTGGTCGATCACGGGCGAGGCGCCGCCCATGATCGCTGCCACCTCGAAGCCGGCGCGCGCCAGCCGATTCACCTGCCGCTCGAGGTTGGCTTCGACGTCGCTGTCGAAGTCGCTCTCGCCGGTGGCGACCACCACTCGATGCTCCGTGCGCGGCGTCTGGCCAGCGAGCGGGCCGATACCGGAGGTGACGAGCCAGCATCCCAGGGCGAGCAGGACGAGTGAGCGCGACGTGCGCTGACCAGCGGCAACGGGCGAACGACCAAGAACCATGCGCGGAATTCTATGCGCTCAGCTCATCCGGCCCAGGCTTGCGTGCCAGCGGGCAGGCTACTAGCATGCCAAGCCATGCACGCCTGTTCACGCCGCACCATGCTGGAACGCACGCTGGCGCTCGCCGGGATCTCGGCTGCGGGCGCCGCGTTCGCGTCCCCGGCCGCCGCGGCGCCGGCCGGACAAGCATCCGCCGGCAGCGCTCCCGAGTTCTTTCCTGGCTTCACCGCCACGAAGGTGAAGACGTCGGGCGCCGAGATCCATGTCGTGCACGGCGGGTCTGGACCGCCGGTGCTGCTCCTGCACGGCGCACCGCAGACGCACATCTCGTGGCGGCTGGTGGCCACCGAACTGGCCAAGACGAACACCGTCTACGTGCCTGATCTGCGCGGCTATGGGGCCAGCAGCAAGCCGCCCGACGGCGTGCGTCACGCCAACTACGCCAAGCGCGCCATGGCCCTCGATCAAGTCGAGATGATGGAGCACTTCGGACACGAGCAGTTCCCGGTGATCGGCCACGATCGCGGCGGACGTGTCGGCCACCGGCTGGCGCTGGATCACGTCGCCCGCGTGACCAAGCTGGCGGTGCTCGACATCGTCCCCACGCACTACCTCTACACGCACGTCACCATCGAGTTCATCCAGGCGTACTTCCACTGGTTCAACTACGTGCGCGCCGCGCCGGGTCCGGAGGATCAGTTGAAGGAGCAGTTCGACGCCCAGGCGGCCAAGGCCACGACCGACGTGCAGCGCGCCTACATGCGCGCCTACACCGACCCGGCGAACATCCACGGCATGTGCGAGGACTACCGCGCCGGCGCGTCGATCGACCTCACTCACGACGCCGCTGATCTGGACAAGAAGATCGCCTGTCCGCTGCTGGCGCTGTGGGGCGCGAAGGCGCCGATGGGGCGGCTCTACGACGTGCTGGCGATCTGGCGCGAGCGAGCCGCGCAGGTGAGCGGCAAGGCGATGCCCACCGGCCACAACATCCAGGAAGACGCGCCCGAGGCGACGCTGGCCGAGATTCGGGCGTTCCTCGCCGCCTAGCGTTCTAGCGAAGTTGAGCAGCCAGGAACGCGTCGACCACCGGCCGCGCCACCGCGTCCTCGGCAGCGGTGAAGCCGTGCTGGGCGCCGGGCACCAGGAACAGCTGCACCGGCCGGCCCGCGCCCTCGAGCGCCGCCCGCATCATCTGACTCTGCGCGGTCGGCACGCGCGTATCGGCGTCGCCGTGGACGAGCAGCACCGGCGCGCCGATGTCGCCGGCGCGCGTTACCGGTGAGCGCGGCGCCACGCCGCCCGGCTCGCACACCGCCGTGACGTAGCCAGGGATGTCGGCGTTGGCGGTCGTGTTCTTCCAGGCCGCGACGTCGGTGACTGGGAAGAACGCCACGACCGCCCGCAAGCGCCGATCGCGCGCCGCCGCCAGCAGCGCCACCTGCCCGCCCTGCGAGAAGCCGACGATGCCGACGCGCTCGGCCTGGACGCCGGCCGCACCGCGCAGCCACTCGGCGGCCGCCACCACGTCGTCGGGCTGACGCAGGCCGCAATCGTCGCTGCCGCTGCTCGGCGGCCAGCCGCGCAGCGACAGGGCCAGCGCCACGTAGCCGTCGTCGGCGTAGCGGCGCGCCCGCGCCTCGACCACCGCCGCGCCATTGGTGCCGGCGGCCTGCCAGCCGTGCAGCACGATCACCGCCGGCCGCGCCTCGGTGGTGTCGGGCCGATAGAGGATGCCGCCCTGCGTGATGCCGCTGCCGGGCATCGTCACGTCGTGGCGGCCCGGTGTGGACGGCGGCGTGACGGCCGTTGGCGGAGCACTGGGAGACGTCGGTCCGTCGGATCCGCCACACCCGGCGAGCACCGCGGACGCCACGAACAGCGGTAGGAAGCGCAGCATGCGACCGCCCCAGGATGGCACAGTCGCCGCCGACGGTGCCGCGGCTCGTCCCGAAGCCTCCACTCGCGGCGCCCCACGGCTGCGCGCCCGTTATCAGCGTGTCGAGCGGCCGTCGCGATGCAGGACGACCGTGAGCGGCGGGACGTTCGATTCATCGACCAGCGTGTTCATCAGGAATCGTCGCCCATCGGGGGAGATAGCGTACTGCGCGCGAAATACCCCTTGCAGGGCTCCCCCAATGCGCGTCATGAACTTCGGCTCCGCCGCGCCGACGCGGGGCGGCCCCTGGGTGGTCGGTTCGAAGGGCACGCGCGTGAGCATGCCGTCCAGGGCGACGTAGTAGATCGCCAGGCCATCGGGACTCCACTGCGGTTGTCCTCCGCCCCCCGCCGACACACGCGTACGGTCGACCGGGTCGGGAAAGCGCTGGACGACGATCTCGCTGCGCCCTGACTCGTTGGTCTGGTAGGTCACCCATCGACTGTCTGGGGCGACGGTGGCGTTGAACTCGGAGAACGGCGACGTGGCCACGGCCACGGCCTCGCCGGACCTGTCGAGAGGCTCGGCCCACACGTCGGCCGAGTCGGCGGTCCCGCGTCTCGTCAGCAGGAATCGGCCATCCGGCGACACGTCCTGCGGGACTCCGACCTGTGCGACCTCGCGCGGCGGGGTCTTCGGCGTGCCGGCCGCCGGTGCCTCGACGATGGCCCCCGGCCCATCGGCGTTCCGGTCGCCTCGCCTGAAGATCAGCCGGCGGCCATCGCGGGCCCAGACCGGAAACGAATCGACGTCGTCACCCGCCGTCAGCCGTTCGAGGATGCCGCGTGCAGTGTCGAGGCCCCACAGGTCGGTGCTGCCGTCCTTGATGCGGCTGAAGGCGACGACACCGCCATCTGGCGAGAGGGCAGGGTTCAGCGGTGCCAGGGCGTCGGGCTGGCCGAGCCGCATCAACTCGCGGCCGTCGTGATCGACCCACGCGTACTGACGGAAGCCTCCCGACGAACCGGTCCGATAGACGATCGTGCCGTCCGCGGCGACGCTGACGGCCGTGGCGCCGTAGGCGTCACGGACCGCGAGCTGCTCGGCCACGCGCATCGGTTCCCCGGTCAGTGTCGCCCGGCTGATGTCGATGCCCTGCGCGTAGAGCACGCGCTGGCGCACGAACAGCAACTGCGTGTGCGCCGGGTCGAGCACGGCGGCGCCGTCGGCGTCGACCAGACGCGACGACGTCTCCCCGTCGATCGTAGTCAGGTAGACACCACGAACAGTCGGGGCACCCGCCGCGTAGTAGAGAAATTGCCGGCCGTCGGCGAGCCAGACGGGGAATCGGTGGGACTGCTGGCCGGGAGCCAGCGTCGTCACCGGCGTCGAGGTTCCACCCGAGAACGAGGTCCGACGATTCGCGCGCCGATCGCCGCCGGTGCGAACAGAATCGTCCCGTCGGGACCCCAACTGGCGCCTTGCCCCAGCGCCGCCGTCGCGACCAGCGCCTGCAGCGAGGCGCCATCGACGTCGATTCGTTTGACGCGCCCGTCCGAGAAAAAGCCGATCGACTGCGAGTTCGGTGACCAGAACGGATACGACGCGCCGTCGGTGCCGGGGAGCACGCGTGCTCGGTCCTCGTCGAGCCGGCGGATCCACAGCCTCGGTTGGCCGCCATCGGTCGCCACGAACGCCAGCGTCTGGCCGTCCGGCGCGATCGCGAACGACATCGGGTCGGTCGTGGCCGGCGTGGCGACGTCGAGCCGGATCTCGCGCGGTGCGGCGGGCTCTTGCGGACTCGAGAACGTCGCCGCCACGGCGAGTGCCGCGCCGACCATGGCGCCACCGATAGCCCACGGCAGGGGCCGCCATCCACGGCGACGGCCTGGTACAGCGGACTCGCCACCCACATCAGCCAGGTCCAGTCGGGCATCGCCGATGTGTTGCAGGCGCTGCGTCCGGTCCTTGGCGAGACAGCGCGCGAGTAGTGTGCGCACGCGCGCCGGCGTGGCCGCAGGCAGCCGGGTCCAGTCGGGCTCGCTCTTGACGATGGCGGCGAGAATCTCGGTGACGTCGTCGCCGTCGAAGGCGCGGCGGCCGGTGAGCAACTCGTATGTAGCCGGCGGTGCCGAGGATCACAGGCCCGCGCGTCAGGCGCGTGGCGAGATCCTCGCCCTCGACCAGTTCCATCACCAGCGCCAACCAGGCGGGTTGCGCCCCCGTCGCGGGCAAATCCTCCAAGCCGTAGATCTGCGCGATGTGCGGATGGTTGAGCGTGGCCAGCGTCTTGGCTTCCCGCTCGAAGCGCAGCCGCCGATCGGGATCGCGCGCGAACTCGGGCGGCAGCGTCTTGAGGGCGACGGCGCGGCCCAACCGCGTGTCGGTGGCGCGGTAGACCTCGCCCATGCCGCCTTCGCCCAACTTGGCGACAACCACGTATGGCCCGATCTTCGTTCCGATCATGGGGCGCTCTCAGGTTGGGCTACGGCGAGACCTCGCCGAAGCTCGCCGCCATTTCCGCGAGCGCAGGCGGGGCCGCCGGCGCCGAGCGGACTGACGATCGCGTAGACGCCGATCCGCGTGCCGGGGGCGAGGGCCACGACGTGCGCGGATTATAGTGGAAGCGCTCGCGCGGAACCGGCGGGCGCGGTTAAGATCCGGGACAACGATGGACGCTTCGCACCTGGCCGACGCACTGTTCCGCGAAGAGGTGGCGAGGGCCAGAGCCATGGACCCGGCACAGAAGCTCCTCGAAGGGCCGCGCCTGTTCCATCGCGCGTGCCGAATCATGGCTGATGGGGTGCGGCACCAGTTCCCCGGCCTCGGCCAGGCGGATGTCGACGCGGCTGTGGCCGCGCGGCTGGCCACGCTCGCCGCGCTGGACGGCAGGTGACGCCGGACGACGCGGTGGTGGCGATGCTCGCGGCACTCGAGCGGGCCGCGGTGCCGTACATGCTCGTCGGGTCGCTGGCCTCGAACTTCCACGGCATCCCGCGGTCCACGCGCGATGCCGATTTCGTGATCGACCTCCAGCCAGGTGGGCTCGGTCGGCTCGTGGCCGCTCTCGAGCCCCAGCTCTCACTGATGTCTCAGACCGCGTTCGAAACCGTGACCGGTACGGTGCGTCACCTCGTCGAGGTGGTGGGCACGCCGTTCGTCGGCGAGCTGTTCATGTTGAGCGACGATCCTCACGACCGCGAGCGGTTCGCGCGCCGGTTACGCGTGCAGCTGCTGGGCGTCCCGGCGTTCGTTGCCACCGCTGAAGACATGATCGTCACCAAGCTGCGCTGGGCGCGCGATGCCGGTCGCCTCAAGGATCGGGACGACGTCCGCAGCATCATCGCCGTGCAGGGGCAGCATCTGGACGACCAGTACATCGCCCGGTGGGCCGCCACGCACGGCACTGCGCCACTGCTCGACGAGATCAGGCGCTCGCTACCGTCCAGCTGAATCCCCTGCGACGGCCTGCCAGTTGGTCATGAGATGGAAGGACGCGGCGAAGGGCCGCATCTCGAGGTTGACGACGAATTGGCCGTTCGGCAACACGTCGAACTGCGCCGCCTGACCGATGCCTGCGCCATTGGGCTGCGCCAGTGGAAGCTTGAAGATCGGCCGTCCTTCGCCCACCGAGCGTGGCCAGCGTCTTGGGTTCACGGTCGAACCGCAGCCGCCGATCGGGATCGCGCGCGAACTCGGGCGGCAGCGTCTTGAGGGCGACGGCGCGGCCCAACCGCGTGTCGGTGGCGCGGTAGACCTCGCCCATTCCGCCGGTGCCGAGCGGACCGACGATCGCGTAGACGCCGATCCGCGTGCCGGGGGCGAGGGCCACGACGTGCGCGGATTGTAGCGGAACCGCTCGCGCCGAACCGGCGTGCGCGGGTAAGGTCCGGGGCACTCAGCCGAGGCCGGCGCTATACTGCCGGCGTGCACGAACCGATCGGGCTTGAAGGCCGTGTGGACCGAACCGCGATAAGCGTCGGCCGTCTCCACGACGAGCCGGACGATCGACGCTGGTGGTGGACGCGTCCGGTGAGCGAGCGGCTGGCGGCAATCGAGATCATGCGACGGATAGTCTATGGACGAGCCGCTGCTGACGGCCGACTTCAGAGAGTTCTTGAGACTGCTCAACGCCCACCGCGTTGAGTACCTGCTCGTCGGCGGCTACGCCGTTGGCATCCATGGGTATCCTCGGGCGACCATCGACCTGGACGTGTGGGTCAGGGCCGAGCCCGAGAACGCCACCCGAGTGATCGCCGCGCTGCGCGACTTCGGTTTCGACCCACTGACCCTGCGGCAGCAGTTGTTCGTCGATCCACGGAGCATCGTCCGCTTCGGCGTGCCGCCGTTCAGGATCAAGGTGATGACCGCGATCGACGGCGTCGAGTTCTCCCCGTGCAGGTCTCGGGCGCTCACCTGCGATCTCGACGGCGTCAGTGTCCCGGTGATTTCTCTGGCCGACCTCAAGGTGAACAAGCGGGCCGCGGGCCGCCACAAGGACCTGAACGACCTGGAGAACCTGCCCTAGCAGCCCGGCTCCGCGCTATCATCGCGCCCGATGTCTTCTCCTCGTCGCGTTCGCGTCGGCGTCCTGGGCGCCGGCGCCTGGGCCCGCGCCGCCCACCTGCCTGGTTTCGCGCGCGACCCCCGTTGCGAGCTGGTCGCCATCGCCGATACCACCCCCGCCCTGGCCGCCGAAGCCGCCGCGCAGTTCGGTATCCCGCACGTCTATTCATCGCACGGCGCGCTGCTCGCCCACGACGGCCTCGATCTCGTCGACGTCTGCACGCCGAGCAGCACCCACTTCGACCTGTCGTGGGCGGCCCTCGAATCGGGCCGGCACGTGCTGTGCGAGAAGCCGGTGGCGTTCGACTATCGCGACACCCGCCGGGCGGCGGTGCTGGCGCGATCGAAGCGGCTCAAAACCAAGCTCGGGTTCACCTTCCGCTATGCCCCGTCGGTGCGCTACATGCGCCAGCTGGTCGCCGACGGCTTCGTCGGCACGCCGTTCATCTTCAACGGCTACGAGCAGAACTCGCAGTGGCTCGATCCGATGAACCCGCTGCGCCAGGTCGATCCGGACGCCGACCCGGACGTGCTGCACGTGTCGTCGCTCGAAGGCTACGGCGCGCCGATCATCGACATCTCGCACCTGCTGGTCGGCAGTGATCTCACCCAGGTCGTCGGCACGATGCGCAACTTCATCCCCGACCGCATGGTGCGGGCCACCGGGAAGATGCAGCGCATGAACATCGACGACGGCGACATCTACATGGGCGAGTTCGCCAACGGCGCGATCTGCTCGATTCAGACCAGCTACGTCACCGTCGGAAACTACCCCGGCATCGAGGCGCGGATCTACGGCAGCGAAGGCGCGATCATCTGCCGGCTGGTCGAGGAGGACGGCATCTGCGAGCGGATCTGGCTGGCCGCCAAGAACCAGGTGGAGTTCAAGCGCGTGGAGGTGCCGGAACGCTTCTACCCGCCGGGCGGCTCGCCGCGCGAGCTGTGGCGCACGCTCTTCTACGCCAACCTGGTGAGCAGCTTCATCACCGAGATCCTGAGCGACGACGACGCCAACGAAGGCAACTTCGACGACGGCGCGTGGGTGCAGGAGACGATCAACGCCGTGGAGCGGTCGTTCAGGGAGCGCCGATGGGTGACGCTGCCGCTCGAGTAGCCGGGACGCCGGCCGCCACCGCCGCCCTCGACCGGTTCTTCGCGGCGTTCTATCACCGCCGGCCGGTGACGGCGACCTTCACCGGGCGGCACGAGCACGACGGCCGGCTGCCCGACTGGTCGCCGCAAGGGTTGGCCGACGAGGCCGCCGAGTGGCGGTCGTTGCGCGCGGAGTTGTCCGCCGCCGGCGCACCCGAGGCGACGGCGCTGCCAGCGTTGCCCGACGGCGTCGATCTCGCCCTCGCCGATGCCCATCTGGAGATCGCGCTGGCCGAGCACGAGAGCGGACACTTCGTGCACCGCAACCCGTCGCTGTGGACCGGCGAGGCGATCTTCGGCGCGCTGAGCCTGGTCACCCGCGAGTTCGCGCCGCTCGAGTCGCGGCTCGACGCCCTGCGCCAGCGGCTGGTGGCGATTCCCGAATTCCTCGGCGCGGTTCGCGACGTCGTCTCCGAGGCGCCGCTCGACTGGAAGGGCCGCGCCAAGCGCGAGTGCCAGGCGGCGATGCGGCTGTTCGGCGAGACGCTTCCCGACTGGGTTGCGGCGCAGCACTACCTGGGCGCGTCGGGCGTGCGAGCGGCCGCCCGCGACGCCGCCGCGGCATTCGAAGAGCTCGACCGGTGGTTGGGCGCCGTCGGCCCGGCCGGACCGCTGTCATGGATGCGTTCGTCCCTGGCCACCGCGCCGTCCGAGCGTGAGTCGGCCGGCCGCGACCTGCTGGCGCTGCTCGTGGCTGGTGGCCACTTCGTCACCACGCCGATCGACGATTTGCTGCGCGAGGCAACCGACGCGCTCGACGAGTCCACGGCGCGCCTCGACGAGATGTCGCGTCCTCACGGCGGCTGGCCGGCGGTGCAGGAGCTGCTGGCCGCCGACCACGCGCCCGCGGACGAGTACGTCGCCTGCCTCGAACGGAAATGGCGCGCGTGCAAGGAAGCGTCCGACGCACACGACCTGGTCACCTGGCCCGACGCGCCGCTGCGCTACGTGCCGTTCCCGGCGCACACCCGCGAGGCCGCGCCGCACCTCTACTACCTGCACTACCGCTCGCCGGCGCCGTTCGATCCGTTCGGGACCTTCGAGTACGTGGTGCCGCCGATCGACGGCCTGCCGCCCGCCGAGGTGGAGCAGAAGCTGCGCGGGATGAATCACAGCGTGATGATGCTCAATCACGTGGTGCACCACGGCGCCATCGGCCACCACGTGCAGAACCACCACGCCTATCGCGGCGCCTCGCGCATCGGCCGCGTGGCGGCCGTGGACACCGCCAACCGCATCGCCATGTTCTCGGGCGGCAGCCTCGCCGAGGGCTGGGCCTGCTATGTCTGCGACCTGATGGACGAGGTCGGCTTCCTGAAGCCGCTCGAGCGGATCGCGCAGCAGCACACGCGCGTGCGGATTGCCGCGCGCGCGGTGGCCGACCTGTCGATCCACACCGGCCGGATGACGGTGCCGCAGGCGGCGTGGATCTACGAGGATCGCGCGCACATGTCACAGGCCGCGGCCAAGGCCGAGTCGGTCCGGAACAGCATGTATCCGGGCACCGCCGTGATGTACTGGCTGGGCACGCAGGGCCTCCATCGCCTGCGCGCGCAGGTGCAGGCGCGCCAGGGCGGGGCCTTCACCTTGCGCCGCTTCCACGACCGCGTGCTCTCGTATGGGGCGATTCCCGTGGCCCTCATCGCCCGGCTGATGCTCGCCGAGGAGACGTCCCGATGATCCGCCGCGTCGCGCTCGTCGCCTCGATCGTGCTGGGCGTGGGCTGCGGCGCCAGCGCGCCGGCGGATGGCGGCGCCACGCCTGCCGCCGCGAGCCGCCCCAGCGATCGCCTGATCGTCGGCTACGACCGCGAACCCGACACCCTCAACCGCTTCAGCACCCACATCCTCGAGGACATCGAGACCTGCGTGGTCGAGGGGCTGGTCACCACCGACGAGAAGATGAACATCGTGCCGCTGCTGGCGGCGTCGGTGCCGACGCTGGAGAACGGCGGCGTCGTCCTGCGCAAGGACGGCGGCATGGACGTCACCTGGACGCTGCGGCCGAGCGTCACGTGGCACGACGGCACGCCGCACACCTCGGCCGACGTGAAGTTCACCGTCGAGGCGATCAACAGCCCGGCCTACAACCCCGAGAGCACCGACGGCTTCGACCGCATCACCAGCGTCGACACGCCCGACCCGCTCACCGCGGTGCTGCACTACGACGAGGTCTACGCGCCCTACCAGCTGCAGTTCATGCGCGGCACGCTGCCCAGGCACGTGCTCGAGGGGCGCGACATCGACACCGCCAACGACTACAACCGCGCGCCGCTCGGCACCGGCCCGTACCGCGTCGCCGAATGGAAGACCGGCGAGTTCATCCGGCTCGAGGCGGTGGCCAACTACTGGCAGGGCGGCGACCAGCCGCACATCAAGACGCTGCTCTTCAAGTTCATCCCCAACACCAACACGCGCATCAACCAGCTGAAGAGCGGGGAAGTGGACATGGTGGTGATGTTCCCGTGGGACAAGCACCGCGAGGTGGCGGCGATTCCCGGCGTGCGCGTCCAGCGCACCGACGGCAACGGCTACGAGCACGTCACCATGAACCAGCGGGCGTTCCCGGCCTTCGCCGACGTGCGGGTGCGCCAGGCGCTCATCCACGCCGTCGATCGCGCGCTCATCACCACCACCATCCTCGAAGGTCTGGCGCCGATCACGCATGGGCCGGTGCAGCCGGTGTCGTGGGCCCACAACCCGCAGATCAGGCAGTACGCCTTCGACCCGGCGCGGGCCAAGGCGCTGCTCGACGAGGCCGGCTGGAGGGACGCCAACGGCGACGGCGTGCGCGAGAAGGACGGCCAGCGCTTCGCCTTCACCCTCATCACCCAGGCCGGCTTCGCCGTCCGCGAGAACGTCGCCCAGGTGCTGCAGCGCCAGTTCAAGGACGTCGGCGTCGAGGCCGCCGTGCAGCTCCACGACGGCACCAGCATCAGCAAGCTGTGGTTCGAGGGCAAGTTCCACGCGATGCTGCACTGGTGGCAGCTGCCGGCGGATCCGGAGCTGACGCTGTTCTTCGCCAAGGACCGCATGCCGCCGCGCGGCCGCAACATCAACTACGTGTCCGACGACGCGCTGACCGCGCTCGCTCTACGCCGCCGATCGCAGCGTGAGCCAGGCCGAGCGCGCGAAGGTGCTGGGCGAGGCCCAGGCCCGGATCGCCGAGCTGGCGATCGAGATCCCGCTCTACGGCGTGAGCAAGCTCGACGCCGTGCCGGCGCGCCTCAAGGGCTTCACCGGCAACCCGACCAACACCGGCCCGTTCTGGAACGTCCACACGTGGACGATCGAGTAGCTCGCGTCCTGCGCCTGGCGGGACGGCGCGCGGTCGAGGCCGTGCCGCTGCTGGTGGTGGTCTCGGCGCATCGCCTTCGGACTGCTGCAGCTGGTGCCGGGCGGGCCGCTCGAGGTGTACCTCTCGAACCCTGGCGTGCGGCCCGAGGACCTCGAGCGCCTGCGCCGCGCCCTCGGGCTCGATCGCCCGCTGTGGGAGCAGTACGTGAGCTGGCTCGCGGCGTTCGCCCGCGGCGACTGGGGCTACAGCTTCAGCGACGGCCGGCCGGTGCTGGCCCGGGTGGTGGAGCGCCTGCCGGCGTCGATCGAGCTGCTGACCGCGTCGCTCGTCCTCGCCCTGGCCGTGGCGCTGCCGGCCGGCATGCTCGCCGCGGTGCGGGCCCGCACCGCCGTGGACCGCGTCATCACCGCGGTGGCCTCGGCCGGCATCTCGATCCCGGCGTTCTGGCTCGGTCTGATGCTGCAGCTGGTCTTCGCCATCGGCCTGGGCTGGCTGCCGTCGTCGGGACGAGGTCCCGACGGCGATCTCGTCGGGCGGCTGCAGCACCTGGCGATGCCGGCGGCGGTGCTGGCGTTCGTCCACGGCGCCGCCTGGTCACGCTACCTGCGCGCCTCGCTGGTCGAGGTGCTGGGCGCGCTGTTCCTGTCGGCGGCGCGGGCTCGTGGCGTGACCGCGCGCGACCGGCTGTGGCGTCATGCGTTGCCCAACGCCCTGGCGCCGGTGGCGACGGTGGTGCTGCTCGATGCCGCGCTGCTGGTGCCCGGCGCGGTCGTCACCGAGAGCGTGTTCGCCTGGCCCGGCGTCGGGAGCCTGTTCACCGAGGCGCTCGGGCGCCGTGACTACTCAGTGCTGATGGCGATGCTGATGGTGAGCTCACTGGCCGTCGTCGGCTTCAACCTGCTGGCCGACGTGGTGCACGCCTGGCTCGATCCGCGGGTGACGGCATGAGCCGGTCGTGGAGCCTGCTGGCGGCGCTGGTGCTGGTGGCGGCGATCGCCCCGTATCTGGCGCCCTACGCCCCCGATGCGATCGACCTGGCGAATCGCCGCGACGGACCGACGCTGACCCACTGGTTCGGCACCGACGACCTCGGCCGCGACGTCTTCAGCCGGGTGCTCTACGGCGGCCGCGTGTCGATTGCCATCGGCCTGCTGTCGGCGCTGGTGGCGGCCGGGCTCGGCGTGGCGGTAGGCGCGGCGGCCGGCTATGCCGGCGGCTGGACCGACACCGTGCTGATGCGCGGCACCGACGCGGTCTTGTCGATCCCCCGACTGCTGTTGCTGATGGTGGCGGCGGCCACCCTGCAGCCCTCGGTGCCCACGCTCATCGTCCTGGTTGGCGCCGTGGGATGGATGGAGACGGCGCGGGTCACCCGTGCCACGGTGCGCGCGCTGGCCGCCCGCGAGTTCGTGATGGCGTCGCTGGCGGCCGGCGCCGGGCACCTGCGCATCATCTGGCGCCACCTGCTGGCCAACGCCACCGGCGCCATCCGCACCGCGTCGGTCATGGCCGTGGGACGGGCGATCCTGGTGGAGTCCGCGCTCAGCTTCTTCGGCGTCGGCGTGCAGCCGCCCGAGGCCAGCTGGGGCAGCATGCTCTACCAGGCCCAGGCGGCGATGTCGACCGAGCCGTGGCTGGCGCTGTTTCCGGGCGCCTGCATCGTCGTCACGGTCGGGGCGCTCACCGCCGCCAGCGGCCGCGCCTGAGCCACCGGCCCCGGTGCGTTCGTCCCGCCGCCGGGCACGTGCCCATGCCCAGGCTGCATATGTATTTTAATCAGACATCTGTTTACATCACGGATGGGTTGCAGTAGCCTCCCCGTTACCGCTCCCTCGGTTCCCCGGGGGGCGTCGCCCACAGCGTCGGTCGGTTCGCTGGCTGTCTTGCAATGGAGGTTGAAGATGGGTCGTTCGCCACTCGTTGCCTGCGCGTTGGGCCTTGCCCTGACGCTCATGGCTGCACCGGTCCTGGCGCAGACCGGTGACGGCAATCTGCGCGGCTACGTCAAGGACGAATCGGGCGCGGTGCTGCCCGGCGTGAGCGTCACCGCGACCAGCCCGGAGCTGATTACTCCGGTCAACACCGTCACCGACGGCGCCGGCCTGTACCGGCTGAACAACCTGCCGCCCGGCACCTACGTCATCGTCGCCGAGCTGCCCGGCTTCTCGATCGTCCGCCGCGAAGGCATTCTGGTCCGTGCCGGCGCCACCTTCACCATCGACTTCGATCTGAAGCTGAGCACGGTGCAGGAGACCATCACCGTGACCGGCGACTCGCCGATGATCGAGACCAGCAAGCCGACCACCTCGATCACGCTCGACCGCGAGCTGATTCGCGCCGCGCCGATCTCGTCGCGCCGGGTGTTCAGCGACGCCCTCGACCTCGCCCCCGGTATATCCTCGCGCAACGTCGACGACGGCGTCGGCCGCCGCTCGTACTACTTCAAGGGCGCCGTGATCTTCTCGCACGTGTTCACGCTCGAAGGCGCGCCGGCCGGGTCCTTCCTCGACTCCTCGGCCCACTCGATCGGCTTCGGCGGCGACACGGTGCAGGACACCGAGCTGAAGCTCTCCGGCGTCGACGCGGCGTCGCCGACCGGCACCGGCGTGGTGATGAACATCATCGCGCCGCGCGGCGGCAACGCGTTCAAGGGCTCGGCGATCTACGACTACCAGAACGTCGAGTGGAACAGCGACAACACCAAGGGCGGCAGCGCCCCGGGCGGCCAGCCGACGGCGCAGTCGGTGAAGCAGTACGACCTGTCGCTCGGCGGTCCGATCGCCCGGAACAAGGTGTGGTTCTTCGGCGCCTTCCGCCGCGCCGACCTGACCAACGGCATCAGCCGCTCGCCGCTGAACACCGCCAACATCCAGGCGCTGGTGCCCGACTTCCAGCCGTTCGACAACTTCATGAAGAGCAATCAGCCCTTCGTCAAGGTGACGGCGCAGGTCACCAATGCGCACGAGCTGTCGGCCTTCTACCAGAACGACCGCTCGCAGTACTCGAGCAACCGCGAACTCGACAACACCTCGTACCTGCGCAACTCGACCGGCGGCGGCCTGGCCCACGGCAAGCTCAACTCGGTGTGGACCAACCAGCTGACCTCGTCGATCTCGGTGAGCTACAACGACAAGCGCGGCAACGACGAGAACACCTACAACGGCGTCGCGCTGAACGGCCCGCAGATCGAAATCCACCAGGACGCGTTCCTGAACGCCGGCAACCAGGTGGGCACCGGCTCCCTCGCCCGGCTCAACACGCCCGACTCCATCGCGCTGTCCGACTCGCATATCTGGCTGATTCGCGGCGACCTCACCTACTACAAGCAGGGCTGGGGTGGCGGCCACGAGTTCCGCGCCGGCATCTGGGCGGCGCCGTCGATGGTGCGTGAGACCACCGCGCTGCAGGTGAACGGTGGCCTCGGGTTGCAGCGGGAGCGGTTCATCGACCCGACCAACGCGTCGCTGGGCACCACGCCGTTCTACCAGCGTATCCGGACACCGGAACGCGCCCCGACCATCAGCGAGCACGACCGCGATATCGCCCTCTACGTGCAGGATTCGTACACGCCGAGCGAGCGTCTGACCGTGAACGCCGGCCTGCGCGTCGACTTCATCAAGCGCCATGACAAGATTCTCGGCATCGACCGCCAGAAGAGCACGGCGGTACAGCCGCGGGTCGGCGTGTCGTACCTCATCACCGAGGACGCCAGGAACGTCGTCCGCGCCAGCTACGGCCGGCTCTACGAGCAGGTCAACGGCCGCGACTACATCGTCACCTTCGGCCAGACCAGCGGCTTCGACCAGACCGAGATCTACATCGACAAGGCCGGCAACCGGAACACGGTGCTGACGCCGGCGACGCGCGCAGTCGATCCCAACCTGCTGTTCGACAAGGACCTGCACCAGCCGTTCCTGGACGAGTTCTCGGTCGGCTACAACCGGCAGTTCCCCGGTCAGATCAGCGTCGGTGTCGCCGCGACGCAGCGCCGCTTCAAGGAGAACTTCGCCGAGGTCGACATCAACGGCATCTACCCTGACGGTCCCGGTCAGCCGTTCATCGGCTTCGGCAAGATCGATCCCAACCGCGGCATCGTCACCCAGGAGACCAACAACACCTGGACCGGCGTGGTCGTCAACGCCGTCGAGATGACCTTTGCCAAGAACATGTCGAACAACTTCCAGGTGATCGCCAGCGCCACCCGGCAGTGGCAGTACCTGACCGGCACCTGGAACCCGACCGACCCGGCCCGGTTCGTCCAGCCGGATGCCTTCGACAACAACCGCGACCTGTCGCAGCAGCTGTTCGGCAACGGCGACGACAACACGCTGAACGGCGGTGGCCGGGAGTCCGGCGCCGCCTACCGGCCGTTCTCGATTCGCATGGGCGGGCAGTGGCTGGCGCCGTGGGGCATCAGCGTCGGCGGCAGCTACGTCATCCAGTCGGGCGGCTACATCGGCCCGCTGGTGACCCGTCTGGATGCCACCGACCCGCAGGTCACCCGCTTCGGCCCGTCGACGATTCGGCTCGCCAACGGCACCTCCCAGCCCAACCCGCTGGCCACGCGGCTGCGCTTCGTCGGCCCGACCCGCAGCGACGGCCAGATCCGCAACGACGACGCCAAGTTCCTCCAGCTGAAGATCGGCCGGACGTTCAAGTACCGCACCCAGTCGATCGAGCCGGCGTTGAACATCTTCAACGTGTTCAACACCCCGGCCAACACGCAGTGGGGCACCGACGCCAACCTGACCTACAGCCCGGTCTACCAGAACCGGTTCAACCGCCACCCGCCGCGGGCGTTCCAGTTGTCGGTGGCCTACAAGTTCTGAGAACAACGGCTAGCGGCTAGCGGCTAGCGACTCACGCTGTCTCACTGCCTCGAACGGCGCCGGTAGGTCAACCGGCGCCGTTCGTCTGTACGGCGGCTTGTCACGGCGTGACGGTTCGTGATGCAGTGTCCGGCGTGAAGCGAGTGCGCGGCCAGGCGCCCAGACCACCTCGTGCCGCGGCGCCGTCGTCGGCGTCTCGCCCGGATCCGCCGCGCTGGTTGGCGGGCTTCGCCGCCGCCGTGCTCGTGGTCGGCGGCGCCATCGGAGCGTGGATGGTGTGGTCGCGGTCGGGTGTGCCGGCGCGTCCCGCCCGGCCCAACGTGCTGCTCGTCACCCTCGACACGACCCGCGCCGATCGGTTGGGCAGCTACGGCTACGCCGCTGCGGCGACGCCTCACCTCGACCGGCTGGCCGCCGGCGGAATCCGCTTCGCGCAGGCGATGTCACCGGCGCCGCTCACGCTGCCGGCCCACGCCAGCCTGATGACCGGACGCAATCCCTACGGGCACGGCGTGCGCAACAACGGCCACTTCGTCCTGGCCGCCGACGTGCCGACGCTGGCCGAACGCTTCGCCGCCGCGGGCTACGACACCGCCGCGTTCGTCAGCTCGTTCGTGCTCGATCGCCAGTTCGGCCTGGCCCGCGGCTTCGCCACCTACGACGACGCCCTCGACCCGCCGCGCGGGCTGGCCGATTCGCTCGAACTCGAGCGGCGGGGAGATCGCACCGTGGCGGCCGCCGTGGCATGGCTGGCCGGGCGTCCGGCCACGCCGTCGCGGCCCTATTTCCTGTGGGTGCATCTCTACGACGCCCACGATCCCTACACGCCGCCGGCCAGCTACCGCGCCAGCTTCGAGGGCCGCCCCTACGACGGCGAGATCGCGTTCCAGGACGCCATGGTCGGGGAGCTGCTCGGCCGGGCCGGACACGGCGCCAGCGGCGCGCCGCTGGTGATCGTCGCCGGCGACCACGGCGAGAGCCTGGGCGAGCACGGCGAAAGCACCCACGGGCTGTTCGTCTACGAGAGCGCGGTCCGCATCCCGCTGCTGGTGTCGTGGCCCGGCGTGCTCGCGCCGCGGGTCGTCGATCCGGTGGTCGGGCTCGTCGACGTCGCGCCGACGGTGGCGGCGCTGGCCGGGGTGGCGCCGCTCGAGGCCGTCGACGGCCGCAGCGTTCTGCCGCTCATCGCCGGCGCCGCCGACGCCGCGCCATCGCCCGCCGCCTACGCCGAGACCTACTTCCCGCAGTTCTTCATGGGGTGGGCGCCGCTGCGATCGGTGCGCGAGGGCCAGTGGAAGCTGATCGACGCGCCGGAGCCCGAGCTCTACGACCTGGCCGCCGATCCCGGTGAGCAGCACAACGTCTACGCCGCCCAGCCGGCGACCGCGAGGGCGTTGCGCCGTCAGCTCGAGACGCTGGCCCGGTCGGCGCCAGATCGCGACAGCCCGGCGCCGATGAGCGCCGAGGCGCGGCAGCGGCTGTCGGCGCTCGGCTACGTGAGCGGCCCGGCCGCCCCGGCACGCCCGGGCGCTCCGGCGCCGGATCCGAAACGCATGGCGCCGCTGTTCGAGCGGCTGCTCGACGGCAACCGGGCGCTGGCGCGCGGCGACGGCGAGGCCGCGGCCGGGATTGCCAGGGGTGTGCTGGCCGAGGACGCCACCAACGGCTTCGCCCGTCTTGTCCTGGGCCGCGCGCTGCTGGCCGGTGGCCGTCACCGCGAGGCGATTGAGGCCCTGCGGGCGTATCTGACGGCGGTGCCCGGCAGCGCCGATGCCCACCACTGGATCGCGCTGGCGCACCTGCGTCTCGGCGATCGCGGGCGCGCCCTGGCGGAAGAGGAGGCGGCGCTGGCGCTCGACCCGCGGCACGGTTCGGCGATCGCGCTGCGCGCCGGGCTGCTGTTCTCGAGCGGACGCCGGACCGCAGCCGTCCAGGCGCTGCGCGATGCCGTCGCCGCCGATCCCGCCAACCACGCCCTGCGGGTGTCGCTGGCCGACCTGCTGGCCGACGCTGGCCTGGCCGCCGAGGCCGAACCCGAATACCGGCGCGTCATCGAGGCGCGCCCGAACGACGTCGCCGCGCTGGTCGGGCTCGGCCTGCTCCTGGCCCGCACCGAACGGCTGGAACCGGCGCTCGCGTCGCTGACGCGGGTGCTCGAAATCGACCCGGGTCAGGACGAAGCCCGCTTCGAGAAGGGCGCCGTCTACGAACGTCTGGGCCGCGTGGCGGACGCACGGGCTGTCTACGAGCGGCTCGACGCCCCCGCCACACGACCCGACATCCGCCAGGCGGCCGCGCGCCGGCTGACGACGTTGCCGCGCTGACCACATGACCAGTTGTGGTCAGTCTCGGACCCACCACAATTGGGGACAGGCCCCTGTCCACGGGCTGACACGTGGGGCCGTGTGACAGTGTGACGCGTGATCCGCGTGATCCTTTAGACTAGCCGCGAGCCGCTAGCCCCGAGCCGCTAGACAAGCATCCCTACGGCAGCCTCGTGACCACCTGCCCCGCCGCGTGGCGCCGTAGCAGCTCGTTGAACGCCGCCACGTCCTTCTCAACGGTGCTCTTGAGTTGTCCGAGCTGCGTCTGCATCCGTTCGCCGAGGAGTTTGGCCACCTCGAGGTGCTGATCGGTGGGCTTGAAGTCGCTGCCCGACACGCCGTTGGCCAGGTAGCTGAACCGCGACAGCAGTTTGGCGGCGTAGCGCACGCCGTCCTGGCCGCCGGTGATGCGCAGGTCGTAGAGGTTCATCTCGAGCTCGCTCAGGGCGTCGTGGACCTTGGCGGCCATCTGCTTCACTTCCGTGTCCGACGCCGTGCGCTGGATGCTCTGTACCTGCGCGCGCATGAACTCGAGCTGGTTGACGGCGTCGACGCCGGAGTTGAGCCCGTCGCGCAGCGTCGTCAGCAGCGTGGTCTGGGCGGTGATGTCGGCGTCGGTGCCGCCCGAGTGCGGGTCCTTCCGCACCGTCAGCGGCTGGGTGTAGTCGCGGCCGCCGATGGTGAGCTTCACCGTGTAGGCGCCCGGCGGCGCCAGCACGGCGATCTGCGGGTTGCCACCGGCCGAGGGCCGCGTGTCGTCCTCGCCGAGCGGCAGTTCGTGACCGTACATCGGGTCGGTCCGGAATCGCAGCGCCTTGGTCGGCGTGGCGCGCAGATCCCAGTGGACACGGTTGAGCCCGGCGCCGCCCGATACCGGGAACGTGCGCACCACTTCGTTGCGGGCGTTGCTGATGGTCACGGTCCCGCCGGCCGGCACGGCCTGCCGCAGGTAGTAGTTGAGGCCGGCGCCGTAGGCCGGGTTCTCGCCGACTGTCGGGTCGTCGTAGGGCGTCGACGGCGCGGTGATGCCGCGGAAGCGGTAGGCGGCGCGCGGCTCGAACAGGTGGGCGTCGGCGGCGAGCACCTGCGCGGTCATCGCCCTGAGCGGCGTGATGTCGTCGAGGATGTAGAAGCCGCGGCCGTAGGTGGAGATCACCAGATCGCTGAAGTGCTCCTGCACGACGATACCGGACACCGGCGCCGCCGGCAGGTCGTTCTGCAGCGGCTGCCAGGTATCGCCGGCGTCGAAGGTGACGTAGATCGCGTTCTCGGTGCCCAGATACAGCATCCCGCGCCGCACCGGATCCTCGTAGATCACCTTGGTGTAGCTCAGGGCGCTCTTGGGGATGCCGGTGACGATGAGCTTCCAGGTGGCGCCGAAATCGGTGGTGCGATACACCCACGGGTCGCGGTTGTTGGACTGATGGCCGTCGATGGCGACAAACGCGGTCCCGTCGTCGTAGCGCGACGGCGCGAAGCTGCGCACCGACAGCCAGGCCGGCAGCCCAGGAAGATTCTTCGTGACGTTCGTCCAGGTCTTGCCGCTGTCGCGGGTAAGCTGCACCTGGCCGTCGTTGGTGCCCGCCCAGATCAGTCCCTTCACGCGCGGCGACTCGGCGATGCCGTAGACGACACCGGCGTACTCGACGCCGATGTTGTCGGGCGTGAGCCCGCCCGAGGTGCCCATCTTCGTCCGGTCGTTCAGCGTCAGGTCGGGACTGATGACCTCCCAGCTCTGGCCGCCGTTGGCGGTGCGGTGGATGTGCTGGCTGCCGACGTAGATGGTGTTGCTGTCGTGCGGCGAGATCTGCAGCGGCGCGTCCCACACGAAGCGGTAGCGGTTGCCCTCGGCCGGCCCGTTCGACTGGTCGGGCCACACCTCGATGTTGCGGAACTGGCGGCGGTTCTGCTCGAAGCGCACGACGATGCCGCCGACCATGCCCGAGCCCGAGGCGGTCGACCAGACGATGTTCGAGTCCTTCGGGTCGGGCGTGGCCCAGCCGCTCTCGCCGCCGCCGACCGCGTTCCACATCGCCCGCGGAATGCCGGCGTCGCCGCCGAAGCCGCCCTGGATCCGGCTGTTGCTCGGGCCGCGGTAGGTCGGCTCGTCCTGCTTGTTGCCGAGCACGTTGTAGGGAATCTCGTTGTCGACGGTGACGTGATAGATCTGCGCGTTCTTCAGCCGCTGGCGGTACCAGGTCTTGCCGCGATTGATGGTGATCGACAGCCCCTGATCGTGGGCGACGATCTGCCGGTCGGCGTTGCCCGGGTCGATCCAGATGTCGTGATGATCGCCGCCGGGGGCCATGTCCAGGCCGCCGCCGCCGCGTTGCAGGACGTTGATGGTCTTGCCGCCGTCGATCGACTTCGAGAACGACGCGGTCAGGAAGTAGGCCTCGTCGGGATCGTCGGGCGCGACCGCCATGCGCGAGTAGTAGTGGGCGCGGCCCATCGCGTTGTGGTCGTAGCTCACCACCTGCCAGGTGTCGCCGCCGTTGTCAGAGCGCCACAGCTGCCCGCGTTCGGTCTCCTGGCCTTTCCACGGCACGCCGTCGCCGGTTTCGATCAGCGCGAAGACGCGCTGCGGGTTCGACGCCGAGATCGCCACCGCCACCTTGCCGACCGTCTTGGTCGGCAGGCCACGGCCCTGCAGCCGGGTCCAGGTGACGCCGCCGTCGCGCGACGTGAACAGGCCGCTGCCCGGCCCGCCGCTGTCGCGGCCCCAGGTGTGGATCTCGAGCGTCCACATACCGGCGAACAGGATCCGCGGGTTCTTCGCGTCCATCGCGATGTCGGAGCAGCCGGCGTTCTCGTCGGTGAACAACGTCCGCGTCCAGGTGCGGCCGCCGTCGGTGGTGCGGAAGACACCGCGCTCCTGCTGCGGGCCGTAGGCGTGGCCGAGCGCGCAAGCCAGCACGATGTCCGGATCGGTCGGGTGGATCACCAGCCGCGGGATGCGCCCGGTCTGCTCGAGGCCCATCAGCGCCCACGTCTTGCCCGCGTCCATCGACTTGTAGATGCCCTGGCCGAGCGAGATGTGGCTGCGGATCTTGCCTTCGCCGGTGCCGGCCCAGACGATGTTCGGGTCGGAGGGGGCAACGGCCAGCGATCCGATCGACTGCACCGGCTGGCCATCGAAGATCGGCGTCCAGTTGGTGCCGCCGTCGGTCGTCTTCCAGACGCCGCCCGAGGCGGCGCCGACGTAGTAGGTGTGGGGGTCGCCGGCGATGCCGGCGGCGGAGGAGAAGCGGTTGCCCTCGGGCCCGATCGTCCGCCAGTGCAGCCGGCTGTACTGGTCCGGACTCGGGCCGGGCCGCGACTGCGCCGAGGGCGCGACCAGAGCGATACACGTCAGCAGCACCGCCAGCACCGTCGTTCGCACAAACACCATGACCCCTCCTGGAGAGAACCGCCTGAGTTCTACTTCGAGTCACCTCCATGCGCAAGCCCGATTGCACCTGATGGAGGCGATGCTGCACGTATATGTGCCGGACGGGCTGATTCAAGTCGCGGCCGCGATGGCCGATGTGCTCCCCAGGGAACCTGCATGAGCACCGCCGCCACCGACCAGACCCATATCGCCCGCCAGCCCATCCTCGATGCCCGCGGGCAGGTCTACGGCTACGAGCTGCTCTTCCGCGCGACCCGCGAGGCGACGGCGTTCGTCGAGCCGGGAAACGCGTCGGCGCGCCTCATCAGCGACGCCGTGACCGGCCCTGGCTTCGACGCGCTGTCGGACGGCAAGCGGGTCTTCCTGAACATGTCGGCCGACGTGGTGCTGGCGGACGTGAGCGGGCTGTTCGACCCCGAGCGCGTGGTCCTGGAACTGCCGGCGACGTTGCCGGCCACCCCGGAGATCACGGCGATGTGCGCGCGGTTGCACGAGCACGGCCACGCCATGGCCCTCGACGGCTTCTCCCCCGGTGCCGCCGCCGAACCGCTGTTGCCGTACGCCCGGTTCGTGAAGGTCGACGTGCTCGACACCCCGCTCGAAGACGTGGCGGCACTGACCGCGGCGCTCCTGGTCAAGGGGCTCACCGTGATCGCCGAGCGGGTCGAGACGGAAGAGGCGTTCCAGGCCGCGAAGGCGGCCGGCTGCTCGCTGTTCCAGGGCTACTACTTCTGCCGGCCCCAGACGGTCTCGGTCAAGGCGATGTCGGCCAATCAGCTGACGCAGATGCAACTGCTGGCCGCGCTGATGCAGACCAACGTGTCGCTCATGGCCATCGAGGAGCTGCTGAAGCAGGACGCCACGCTCAGCTACCGCGTCCTGCGCACGGTGAACTCCGCCGGGTTCGGCCTGCGCCGCGAGATCAGCTCGATCCGCGAGGCGCTGGTGATGCTCGGCCTCGATCAGGTTCGCAAGTGGGCCTCGGTCTGGACGCTGGCCTCGCTCAACAAGGGCCCATCCGAGCTGTTGACGATGACCATCGTCCGGGCGCGCACGTGCGAGGCGGTCGGCAACGCCCTCGGCCGGGCCGACCAGGGATTCTTCCTGCTCGGGATGTGCTCGCTGCTCGACGCCCTGCTCGGCCAGCCGATGGACCAGGTGGTGGCCGAACTACCGGTCAACGCCGAGATCCGCGGCGCGCTGCTCGGCGAGTCCAACCACGCCCGGCAGGTGCTCGACGCGGTGGCTCGCTATGAACGCGCCGAGTGGCTGGCGTCGTCGAGCGCGGCGGCCGCCGCGGGACTCGACGAAGACACGCTGCCGCAGGCCTATCTCGACGCCCTGGCGTGGGCGCGGCGGGTCACGCAGGCCGCCGGCAAGGCGGCGTAGGTTCGCTCCGCGGCCGTCACAGCGTCGCGCGCCAGCGCTCCCAGTCGACCGCGCAGGCGCGCCGAACAGACGGCGAATCCGGGGTGCGCCTTGAGCTCGGCGTCAGATCCGCGACGCCGGAGAACTTGGGGTACGACGGGTACCCTTCGTCAGCCGCCTTCTCGAGCCAGTGGACCGCCTCGTCATGCCGTCCCAAGCAACGCCAAGCGCGCAGCCGATCGCAAACTGCGCATGGTGGATGTCGGACGTACCGGTCGGGTTGACCGCCCGGGGCATCACGGCACGGCCAGCGTCGCTCGGCATCGCCGCGCCGACCGGCTTTCGCATAGGCGTGAGCGAGCACTGCCAGGTCGTTGAGCTCCATGTCGCGGAATCCCGTGTCCTGGCCGCCGCCGGCAACGGGCGCCTGAGAATCGCCAGGCGCCGTCGTGACATCGTCCGATCACAGCAGCGCCTCGGCGCGCAAGGACCGGGCCAGCCAGCGCGGACTGCGACGCCAGGATCTCGCGCACCTCGTCGAACCGGCGCGCGTCGAACAACGCGCCGAAGCGTCGGCGCGCCGCCACAGTGGCCAGCGGATCGAGGCGCAACGCCTCGTCGTTCGCTGGCGACCGACTTGTCGGTCAGCCCGATGTGATAGTAGACCTTGCCCAACTCGACGTACGCCTCGGCCAGGCTCGGATTGTTGGCGACGGCGCGCTGCAGGTCGGCGACGGCGCGCTCGTGCTGGAAGCCGTTGCGGACGTTCCAGACGATTTGCGCACGAGCCAGATAGGCCTCGGCCTGTTCCGGGTTGATCGCCAACGCCCTCTCGATCGCCACGAACGCTTTCTGTTCGTCGGCGGGACAGTCGCGTCGTAGAAGAAGCGCTGCGTACAGGCGCTGGCCAGCATGGCGTGACCGAGCGCGAAATTCGGATCCAGCGTCGACGGCCCGCTCGAACTCGGCGATCGCGGCCGCCAGCCGCTGGCGCCGGGTCGGTCACGCCAGACCGCCCACGCATGTGCGACAGGCCGCGGAGGTAAGCATCGTAGGCCGCGGGCGTCGTCGACCCGGACGGCGACGGACGCTCGGGCGCCACGCCTGCCGATGTTCGCGGCGAGGTGCGCCGCGACCTGCCAGGCAATCTCGTCCTGCACCGCCAGCACGTTGGCCCGGTCGCGGTCGTAGTGCTCACTCCACAGCGTCACGTTGCGTCCGGCGTCGACGAGCGATGCGGCGATCGCGGACCCGCTCGCCGGCCCGCTGCACCGACCCTTCGACGCGCATGCGTGACGTCGTGTCGGCGGCCGAGGTCGGTCGGCGCGATCGCGATAGGCGAAGGCGGTGTTGGCCGCCAGGACCCGCACGCTCTTGATGCGGCCCAGCTCACGGGTCACCGATTCGGTGACGCCGTCGGCCAGATACGCTTCGCCGTCGCCGATCGTGCCGAACGGCAGCACCGCCACCGATCTGCTCGCCGGACGGTGCCGACGGAGCGAGCGTCGCCGGAGCACGTGGCCCCGTGCGCCCAGGCCGCCAGCGCGACGAGCGCCGCGACCAGCTCCCGCCGAGTCAGCCACGGCAGCACGCGCCGCACGGGGCGCCCCACGCCGGCGGTGGCCGGCGCACCGGATGCGGCGGCTGAGTCGGCCCTGACGTCGTCGAGTGCGAGCGCCAGGTCGGTGCTCGAGGCATAGCGATGGCGGGCGTCGCGGGCCAGGCAGCGCGACACCAGCCGGACAGGGTCGGCGGCACCTGCGGACGCGTGTCGCTCAGTGGCCGCGGCGTGTCGCGGAGGATCGCCGCGGCGATCTCGTGTCCGGTGTCGCCGCCAAAGGGGTGCCGACCGGCCATCAACTCGTAGAGGACGATGCCGAAGGCGAACTGATCGGCACGATGGTCGACCTCGCGCCCTTCGAGTTGCTCCGGGGCCATATAGGCGAGCGTGCCGACGGCGGCGCCCGGTGCGGTGAGCTCGAGGGCGGTGGTGGCTTGACCATGGGCGATCGGCTTGGCGACGCCGAAGTCGAGAATCTTGACCGCCCCGCCGCCGGTCATGAACATGTTCTCAGGCTTGAGGTCGCGATGGACGATGCCGGCGGCGTGCGCCGCGGCCAGCGCCTCGGCGACGCCAACGCCGACCTCCAGCGCCTCGCGCCAGGGGAGCGGACCGCGGCCGAGCCGCCGCCGCAGCGTCTCGCCCTCGAGCAGCTCGGTGACGAAGTAGACGCGGCCGCTCTCCTGCCCGATGTCGTGGATGGTGAGGATCCCGGGGTGAGACAGCGACGCCACCGCCCGGGCTTCGCGGGTCAGCCGCGCGACCGCGTCGGCGTCACCGTCGGTGTGAGGCGGGAGGATCTTGATCGCGACGTCGCGTCCGAGCCGCGGGTCGTGCGCCCGATACACCTCGCCCATGCCGCCTGCGCCGAGGAGCGAGACGATCCGGTACGGGCCGAAGGACGAGCCAGCCGCGACCATGGTGTGTGAGCTCCGCCATGATAGCCCCGCCGGCGGTGCGCGTTTACGGCAGCCGGCGGGCCTTGAAGACCGGATAGACCACGGACCGTTCGGACGCGCCAAGGGCCCGCAGCGCCTCGTCCATCACGTGCCAGCCGACGAAGCCGTCGCGGGCCTGCGGCTCCAGGTAGTAGAACGCCGCGTTGGCCATCGGCTGGGCCATGTCGACCAGGAACGACCCCGCAGGGAACGCCTGTGCCGGCACCGCCGCGAACGATCCCTCAAGCGTCGTCATGTCGTAACCGGCCCGCCGGGTCGAGGTCATCCGCGCGACCGTGAACTGCTCGCCGGCGACGGTCACCGCCCGATCGAGCGTGGCGACGCGCACGTTGTGCGCGCGTAGCTTGGCGGCCACGACGGCGAGGCTCGGCGGCAGCACGTAGGCCCGCGGCACCGTGGCGGTGCGCGTGCCGACAGGCCTCGTGAGATCGTCCACGCCGCGGACGACCTCCGGCGGCCCCGACGCGGTGCCCGGCCGGGTGGCGAGCAGACTGGTGCCGGGTTTGTACATCGGCTCGTTGGCGCGATAGGCCAGCAGATCGATGGTCCCCGCCGAGCGGTACTCGCCGTCGAGAAAGTTGGTGAGCGTGCCGCCCTCGGTGCGTGTCAGCACCGCGGCCACCGTGTCGTCGTCGGCCGTCTTTGCCACCGCCTGCATCTCGGTGGCGTGCGTGCTCACGTACTCGAGCAGCGCCACCAGGTAGGCGTACTGGGCGTAGATGCGGCGTTCGAAGGTCGGCTGACCGGGCGTCTCGGTGATGATCGCGAAGCGGTTGCGCAGCCCGTAGTCGTTGACGATGAACTTGGCTTCGACCGTCCACGCGGCGCGGTCGTGACTCCAAACCCTGGGCGGCCAGGTGTCGGGCGTCGCCAGCGCGTGGGTGAACACCTCCAGGCCGAAGCCGTCGCGGACGGCGCTGCGCACCGCCGGGAACAGCGTGTGCGTCATGTAATCGCGCGGTCCGGGCGCCGCGGCAGGCACCGTGGTCGTGCCGTAGGTGTTGGCGTAGCCGTGCGACACGCGGCTCATCAGATGGCCGTCGAGCAACAGCAGCGGATCCCAGCGATTGAGCGTGCGATACAGGCCGTTGCCCTCGACCGTCGTCAGCTTCACCGCATCGCGGTTCAGATCGAGGCCCTCGGAGTTCTCACGCACGCCCTGGATGTGCGGCGTCTCGCTGCCCAGATCGCCGTCCTGGGTGACGAAGGTGTCGGTGCCGTCGACGTTGAAGATCGGCGCGATCGCCACGGTGAGCCGGTCGAGCAGCGCCGCCCTCGGGCCGGCGGCCAGGTCGCGCGCCAGCATCAGCATCGCCTCGGCGGCCTCGGCCTCGGGCGGATGGATGTTGCCGAGCAGGAACACCACCGGCTTCCCAGCCGCGCGCGCCTCGTCGGGCGAGGTCACCCGCGGCGCTGACAGGATCATCACCGGTGCGGCCTTGCGCAGCGGGCTGACGAACATCGTCTCCACGTGCAGGCGCTCGGTCTTCAGCTTGAGCGCGGCGATCCATTCGTGGAGCTGCAGCGTGGACATCGTCCGGGTCCAGCCGGTGCGCTCGGGCACGGTCAGCAGGTCGGCGGGCCACGTGCCGGTCCAGCCGGCCGGGACCTCGTCGCCCCAGTAGATCCGGCGGGGCTGGGCGGCAGGGGTGATGGTCATGGTGAAAGCGAGGAGCACGGCACCGGCGGCGGCGCGACGGGACAGTCCGGGCATGGCCACATTGTGGACCGGCGGGATGGCTATCGGTCCACGCCGACGATGTAGTCGCGGACCATGCCTTCGGACTGCATCGTGATGAACAGGTAGGCCGGGTTGTCGTCGGTCGCGCCGACGGCGTCGAGGAGCTTGCCAAGTGCGGCGGGATCCTCGCTGGCGGCGACTTCAGCGAAGGTCGCAGTGATCGACATCCGCCGCTCCCGGAAGCGCAGGGCCCGGCGCTCGGTACGGTCGTCGTCGACGACGCGGGCCGTCGACAGCCACATCCCCCGGACACGCCACATCGGCAGGTTGCAGATCACGCGTATCACCCCGGAGACCCGCTGCACCTCGTCGAAGGTGCCGACGCTCAGCCGCACCCGGCCGCCCGGCGTGCGGTTGGCGTAGACGGCCACTTCCTGCGGACCGTCCGGGGTGCCGACGAAGATGCCCGTCGGGATGTCCTGCGCACCCGCGGGGGCGGTCGCAAGAGCGACCACGACGAGGACACGCGCCATCAGTCGCATCGGTTCGCTCAACGCGCGGTCACCACCGGCACCTCGACCCGAGACGGGTAGCGCGCCGAGCGGTAGATCCGATGGGTGGCCCGCACGAAGTCCTTCTCCTCGGCGTCGAAGATGCTCTTCGTGAAGGTCTGCGGGTTGCGGTCGATGAGCGGGAACCACGTGCTCTGCACCTGCACCATCACGCGGTGTCCGGCCTTGAAGGTGTAGTTCTGGGTGTGCAGGCTGAAGCGGTACTCCTGCACCTGGTTGGCGGGAATCGGCGCCGGTGCGTCGAAGCTCCGGCGATAGCGGCCGCGGAACACCTCGTTGGAGACCATCAGCTGATAGCCGGCCAGCGCCCAGTTCTCGGGGTACGCCTCCGGGTAGACATCGATGAGCTTGACGATCCAGTCGGCATCGCTGCCGGTGGTGGAGGCGAACAGCTTCGCGACGACCTCGCCGGCGATGGTCAGGTCGTTCGCGAGCGGCGGCGTCTCCCAGCTGAGGACGTCGGCGCGATCGTCCACGAAGCGCTGATCCTCGACCAGCCACGTCGACCACTTGGAACCGCCGGGGAAGTAGGTGGCCTGGATCGGCCGCTGGCGATACGGCACGGGATGCGCCGGATCGGAGACGTAGCTGTCGTAGCCGGTGGACCCGGCCGCGGGCGGCGTGTCCACACCCAGCCCCTCGTTGGCGCCGAAGTACAGCCCCACGGTCCTGGTCGTCCGCGCGGGCGGCCACGCCTCCCAGCGCCGCCAGGCGTTCGCGCCGCTTTCGAAGGTGAGCGCTTCGGGGAAGTCGCGCCGGCCCTTGTCCTTCAGGAAGTGCGCGAAGAACGGCGCCTGCACCTGGTCACGGAAATACGCCGCGGTGTCGCTGCCGAAGGGAATCGGGCCGAGCGCGCTGCCGTCGCGGGTCCAGCCGCCGTGGTTCCACGGACCCACCACCAGGTAGTTCTGTCCGGCGGTGTCGTGCTTCTCGAGCGCGGCGTAGATGTCGAGCGGCCCGTAGAAGTCCTCCTGGTCCCACCAGCCGGCGACGTTCAGCGTCGGCACCGTCACGCCGCGGAGGTGGGGAATCACGGTCTGCCGCTTCCAGAACTCGTCGTAGTCGGGATGGCGCACGTAGTCGTTCCAGGTCGGAATCGACTCGCGCAGGAACCGGCGATTCACCGCCGACAGCGGCCCGAGCGACAGATACCAGTCGAAGGTGTCGTAGCGGTCGAACTCGAAGTTCTTCACGTCCTTGCCGCTTTCCATCATCGTCGCGTATTCGAACGCGTAACTGAGCCGGAACGCGCCGTTGTGATGGAAGTCGTCGCCGAGCCACATGTCCGACGGCGAGGCCTGGGGCGAGATGGCCTTGAGCGCCGGGTGCGGCTCGAGCGCGCCCATGATCGTGGTCCAGCCGTCGTAGGACACGCCGAGCATGCCGACCCGGCCGTTGTGGTTCGGTACGTTCGCCAGCAGCCACTCGATGGTGTCGTAGGTGTCGGTGCCCTCGTCGAGACTGGTCGTGTCGCCGGGGGGCCGCGCCGGCCGCTGCATCACGAACGTGCCGTCCGACCTGAACTTCCCGCGGATGTCCTGGAAGACGAAGATGTAGCCCTCGTCGGCGAGCGCCTTGTAGTAGCGGACGAACGAGCCGGCGGCGCCATCGATGCCGTAGGGCGTGCGCCGGAAGACGATCGGCAGGGGCCCGACCTGGTCCTTCGGCGTGTAGATCGTCGTGAACAGCTTCGCCCCGTCGCGCATCGGAATCATCGCTTCGCGCATCGTGAAGGCGTCGGCGGGACTCGGCGGCGTGGCCGGCTGGCGGGCCGCGTCGACCAGGACGATGGTGGCGGCGACGAGCACGACGGGCAGCAGGACGCGGACTCGGCGCATGGCGGGAGTATACGAGGTCAGCTGCCGACCGACGCCGCGAGCGCCGATCGCGGGCTTGACAGCTGCCACACCGGCCACCAGCATGGACGGACCCCCGCTGTCGAGGTGCCTGCCGATGAGCCGCGTCGCCGCAATCGTGATTCTCGTGTCGAGCATGACCGTGGGCGTCGGTGCCGCTGACCTGCAGAAGGTCATCCAGGGCACCTGGGTCGTGGACGAGCGGGCCCGGCTCGAGGCGTCACCGCTCTATGCGCTGTCGACGCCCGCACGGAAGAAGGAGCTCGAGGCGTCGCTCAAGAAGATGCCGGCCACGCAGTTCGTGTTCACGGCGACGACCGTGAGCGTCGTCGGCGGCGACCCGCAGGCCTACAAGATCCTGAAGCGGACCGCCAGCACCCTGGTGCTCGACACCGCCGCGAGCGCCGACGGCCTGATGCCCAAGGACGAAATCACGGTCGAGTACGTGAGCGACGCGTCGATCAAGATGACGACCAGGAGCGCGGGCATCACGCTCCTGCTCAATCGCGCGAAGTGATCGCCGCTCAGCCGGTTGGCGGCGGGACACCCAGGGCTGGGTAGCTGAACCACAGCAGGTGCAACAGGTTCAACGCGGTGTGGGCGGCGATCGCGGCGCCGATCGAGCGGGTCAGCGCGTAGACCAGGCCGTAGCCGATGCCGGCGGCCGTGGCCAGGCCGACGTAGATCCAGCCGCCACCGGCGTGAGCGAGACCGAACAGCGCGGCAGCGGCCAGGGTGGCCGTCCAGCGCGCCCGCGACGACTCGCCGAGCCAGTCGTGCAAGCTGCCCTGAATCAGATGGCGGAACACCGCCTCCTCCGGCAGCGCGGTGAGGAACACCATGCTCGCCAACCACAGTGGCCACCACGACGGCACCTTCGGCTCCCAGTGGGCGTAGCCGGCGAGCACTGAGAGGGCCAGCACGAGCGCGACGATCGCTGCGAACCGCCAGGACGCCGCGACGGCCGTGCCTGGTGGTGCACGTCGCGCCGTCCGCTGCGGCGCGTACAGGCCGAGCAGCACGAGTCCCAGCACGCCTTTGTCGAAGTTCAGGAACTTCGTGTACGGCGCCGAGTCGGCGCTGAGCGTCACGGCGTCGAGCACGCGCGGGTTGGCGAAGCCGGGAACGGCGTGCAGCAGCAGCGCCGCCGACATCGCCAGCAGCACCGCCAGCGCGAAGCCGCGCAGCGCGCCGTCTGGGGCGTGCGCGCCGATTCGGCACGCGGTGGTGAGCAGGAAGATCGCGACGAGACCGCGCGTGTCGACCACGCCGTGCGCCTGGGCGAGGAGCAGCGCCGCGGCGAAGGGGACGACCCACCACGACCCGGCGTGCGGGGCGGCGGAGACACGGGGCGCCCACAACGCGATCATCGCCACGGCCAGCGCGGCGAACACCGCGAGCACCGGTGGTGGCGGCAGCGTCAGCACACGGTGAAGGCGCCGGCGGGGGAGGGAGCCGGCGCCTGCCGTGCGACGGGCGCGATGACGCCGGGCAGAGCGGGCGCCACTGGCAGCAGCACCAGCCGTCGCGCCTGCGTCATGGCCGGAGTATACCTGCCCGTCAGGGCGGACCGAGCAGATCCCAGCGGTTGCCCTCGAGGTCGAGGAACACGGCGACCTGGCCGTAGGGCTCGGTGCGCGGCGCAGTGACGAACTCCACGCCGGCGGCCTGCATCCGGGCGAAAGCGGCGTCGAAGTCGTCGACCCGCAGGAAGAATCCGACCCGCCCGGCGAACTGCTGGCCGACGACCGTCGTCTGGTGGTCGCCATCGGCGCGCGCCAGCAGCAGCCCGGTCTCGCCGCCCGTGGGCCGGACGACCACCCAGCGCTTGGGCCGGCCGTCGTTGGTGAGCGACGGCACGTCTTCGACGAGGTCGAACTGCAGCACGCCGACGAAGAAGTCGATCGCTGGCTGGTACTCCCGCACGACCAGGGCGACGAGCGCGAGGTGCGACATGACGGCCGCGGGCGGCTAGGCCGGCAACTTCCAGGCGCCGCCGAGCGCGGCGAGCGCGGCCGCCGGCATCTGTACCAGCGCCGGACGCCGCGTCGGGTCGAGCCAGCGCATCACCTCGTCGAGCGCCGGCGCGGCCATCGCGGTGCATCCGGCCGTGCCGTTGCCCGGCGTCGGGCTCACGTGCAGGAAGATACACGAGCCCTGGCCCGCCACCGGCGGAGACGTGTTGTATTCGACCACCACGCCCCAGCGATACGCCTCGCCGACCGCGGCCATCTTCTCCGAGCTCTTCCAGTCCACGGTCCCGACCGTGGCGCGATCGACCAGCCGGTTGTAGTGGGCTGAGGCCGGATCGTCCACGCACTCGAGGGTGGGGATCTCCTGCACGTACGGCAGCTTCAGCCACGCGGCCTCGGCCGGCGCAGCCAGCCCGAAGGCGGTGCCGAGCGCGAAAGCACCGGCCGGCGCGCGGCCATCGCCCTCTCGCTTGGTCGGCCCGGGAATCGCAGCCACGAGTGCCGGATCCCACGCCGTGCCGTGCTTGCCGACGACGATCGTCATCGCCGCGCCCACGGGACGCCACGTGGCGTCGGGTGCGGCTCGTTCATAGCGACGGAGCTGTCCCTGCACGTCGTCCCAGCCCGCCGTCGTGACGACGAGCAGTTGCCGCGCGTCGGCCAGCACGACCGGCGCGGTGCCGGCGGGTGCGGCCACGCTCGACGCCGCGGGCGCGCAGCCAGCGAGCGCGCACAGGCCGAGCATGGCGACGGCGTGGAACCCGGAGCGGGAGACAGGCGGCATCAGGGGAGTATATGGGGCCCCGCGCCTCCGTCAGTCGGTGCGCGTGAACCCACGTCGAGCCCGACGGCGGGGATGCCGCCGGGCCCGTGCGTGGGTCTACGGTCTGAAGTCGACGGCGACGTTGACCGTGACCGGCACCGCGACGCCCTTGACCTTGGTGGGTCGATACTCCCACTGCCTCACGGCGGTGAGGGCCGCCTGGTCGAGCAGCGGCACCGATTTGGTGACTTCCGCGTCGCTGACCTTGCCGTCAGGTCCGATGGTCGCTTCGATCTGGACCACGCCGCCGACGCGGGCCGATTTTGCGACGGCCGGATACTCAGGCGCGACGTTCTTGACCTTGACCGGCGCCGCGATGCGACCACCGACCCGAACGGCGGTGTTGCGGAGCACGGCCCGCGCCTCGGCGTTGGCCTTGGCCCGCGCCGCCTCTACCGCCAGCGCCGCCGCAGCGCGCTCGCGCGCGGCCGTCGCGTCGGCGGTCGCTTTGTCGGATGCCGCTCGTGCCGACGCCGCGAGCTCCTTCGTGCGGTCGGAGGACTTGAACCACTTGGCGTCCTGCGCGGCCACACGCTGGCGCCTGGTCAGCCGGCCAGCGGTGCACGCGGGGGCGTCACTGGCCGCCCGTTCGCGCCGGCACTCGCTGCGCCGACGTCGTCGTCGGCGTCGCCCGGGCCGGCACCGGCCCGACGATCGCCTGATTCACCAGCGTGCGGACGCGGCGATTGAGGTCGACCGGTCCCGCCGGCATGAGCTGCGTCATGAAGACCACGACCAGCTTCTCGGCCGGGTCGACCCAGAACGACGTGTGGTACGCGCCGCTCCACGAGAACTCGCCCGACGCGCCGTAGCGGGGCGCGCGGCCGGGCTGCTCGACCACCTCGAAGCCGAGGCCCCAGCCGAGCGCGCCGTTCTGATACAGCGTGCCGACGTGGTTCGAGGTCATGAGCGCCACCGTCGTCGGGCTCAGATAGCGCGTGCCGTCGAGTTCGCCGCCATTGGCCAGCATCTGCAGGAAACGGGCGTAGTCCTGCGCGGTCGACAGCAATCCGGCGCCGCCCGAGAAGGCCACCTGCGGGCCGCTCGTGTACTGCCCTTGCCCGGAGCGACCCTCGGGCGCCCGCGTGATCTTGCCGTCGGCGCCCATCGCGTAGACCGCGGCGAAACGCGACACCTTGTCGGCGGGCAGGAAGAACGACGTGTCGACCATCTTGAGTGGCGTCGTCAGTCGGGCGCCGAGAAACTGCGCCAGGCTCTGGCCGGTGACGCGTTCGATGACGTTGCCGAGGACGTCGGTGTTGAAGCCGTAGACCCAGCGCTCGCCCGGCTGGGCCTCGAAGGGCAGGGTGGCCAGCTTGTCCATCCACGCGCTCATGTTCTGGGCGCGGTCGGCGAAGTACCACGTCTCGAAGCCGGCCGGGGTGTACCACGGCTCGAGCGTGCCCGCGCCGTAGGAGATGCCGGCGGTGTGGGTGAGCAGGTCGCGGATGGTGATCGCTCGTCTGGCTGGCACGACGGCCACGCGGCCGTTGTCGCTGGCGAGCACCGTGGTCCTGGCGAACGCCGGAATGAACTTCGAGACCGGGTCGGTCAGCGCGACCTTCCCCTCCTCGACCAGCATCATGATGCCGACGCTGACCACTGCCTTGGTCATCGAGGCGATGCGGAAGATCGTGTCGGTGCGCATCGGCGTGCCCTGTTCCAGGTCGGCGGCGCCGGCCGACTCGAGGTAGGCGACCTGGCCGTCGCGTACCACCAGGGTGACGGTGCCGGCGACCTGCCGGTCGCGGGCGGCGTCCTGCATCACCCGGGTGAGCCGGCCGAGCCGATCGGCGGACATGCCGACCGCTTCAGGCGAGGCGGCCTTGGGCAGGGCCTGCGCCGCGGTCGCTGCCGGCAGCCAGAGCAGGATTACGACGAGCAGCAGCGACGACGGGCGGACGGCGATGCGCATCATGATGGCAGTCCTCGGCGGGTGTCCACGAAGTAGAGGGGGCGTTTCATCGATTCGACGAAGCTCTTGGTGAGGTAAACGCCGACGGTGCCGATGGCCAGGATGACCAGCCCGCCGATGAGCGCCAGCACCGCCGTGCCGGTGGCGATCGCCTGCACGGCGCGATCGGCATCGGCCGGCGTCCACGCCAGCCAGCCCAGCCGGCCCGCGGCGATCGCGATCACGGTGGCCCCGAGCATCACGACCAGCTGGAGCGGCACTTCGGAGTAGCCGACCAGGACGTGGAAGGCGAGTTTGGCGGCGCGGCCGATCGAATAGCCGCTCCGGCCGGCGGCGCGCGGCTGGTGCTGCACGTCGATCACCGCCGTCGCCACGCCCATGATCGCCATGATCGCGTTCACGTTGCGGGTGCGTTCGCGGTACTCACGAAAGTAGTGCACCGCGCGGCGCGACAGACACCGGTAGTTGCCGACGCGGTGGTCGTAGCGCACCTTCACGAAGAACTGCACCACCGCATAGAAGATGCGCGCCAGCAGCCGCTTCAGCAGCGGATCCTGGCGCTGCATGCGGCGGGTGAGCACCAGATCGGCGCCGGTGGTGCGGGCGGCGTCGACGATCGCCGGCACGGCGGCCGGGTCGTCCTGCAGGTCGCAGGCCATGATCAGCGTGTGATCGGCGTCGGCGTGATCGAGTCCGGCGGTGATCGCCACGTGCTCGCCGTAGTTGCGCATCAGCTTGACGGCGCGGACCCGGCGATCGGCGGCGGCGAACGCCTCGACCATCGCCCACGAGCGATCGCGGCTGCCGTCGTCCACGTAGACGATCTCCCAGTCGGAGGTCAGCGCCGAGAGCTGGGCCGTGACCCGCCGATGCAGTTCGTCAAGAGTGGGCTCGCCTTGGTACACGGGCACCACCACGCCGATTGTCGCCACCCGCCCTCCGTGAAACCGCGCGGGGCAGAGCTGACCAGCCTCCGCTTCGAGCTACGGCGGTCCGCCGAAGCCTTGGCGAAGGCGGAAGCTCTGCCCGACAAGAGTCAAACGGCCCTAAGGATACTGCCCGCCGGGGCTGGCTGTACGATGGCGAGCATGACGTCGCCAGCCGGCCGGCGCGCTCCCACGATCCTCCTGGTGGTGACCCTGCTGGCCGCGGCGTGCGGAGGAGGCAGCGTGAGCAACAGCAGTCCGGCCGCGGTGGAGGCGCCCTACGGCGCCTGGGCCTCGCCCCTCTCGGCCGCCCGCGCCACGGCGGGCGCGCTGCGCCTCGGCCAGATCGCCCTCGACGGCGACGACGTCTACTGGCTCGAGGGCCGGGCCTCGGAAGGCGGGCGCAACGTGCTGGTGCGGCTGTCGCCCGGGACGCCCCCGGTGGACGTGTCGCCGGCCGCGTTCAACGTGCGATCGCGCGTCCACGAGTACGGCGGCGCCGCCTACACCGTGCATCGCGGGGCGATCTACGCCGCGAACTTCGCCGACCAGCGCCTCTACGACATCACCCCCGGCCGTCCCCAGCGGGCGCTGACCCCCGAGGGCTACTTCTACGCGCAGTGCCGGATGGACGGCGCGCGGCCGCGGCTCATCTGCATCCGCGAGGACCACACGAAGGGCGATGCCCAGCCGCCGGCGGCAGTCGTCGCCGTGCCGCTCGACGCCGCCGCAACGACCTCGGGCGTCGTTCTGGTGCAGGGCGCCGACTTCTACTCGGATGCCAGCCTGAGCCCCGACGGCCGCCGACTCGCGTGGCTGCAGTGGCGCCATCCCAACATGCCGTGGGACGGCACCGAGCTCTACGTCGCCGATCTCGACGGCGCCGGCCGTCCGGTGGCGCCGGTGCTCGTCGCCGGCGGCGCCGACGAGTCGGTGTTCCAGCCGGCGTGGTCGCCGGACGGGCTGCTCTACTTCGTCTCGGATCGTTCCGGCTGGTGGAACCTGTACCGCCAGCGCGACGGCATCGTGCAAGCGCTCCATCCGCTCGATGCCGAGTTCGGCAAGCCGCAGTGGACGCTCGGCACCACGACCTACGCGTTCGTCTCGGCCGACGTGCTGGCGGTGACCTACACGCAGCAGGGCCGCTGGCGTATGGCGTTGATGTCCCTGGCGTCGCGCCGCGTCGAGCCGCTCGCCCTGGCGCTCGAGCCGCTCGATGCGGTGGTGGCCGACAGCCGCTCCGCCTATTTCGTCGGTGGTTCGGCTACCGAAGGGCCGGCGATCACCAAGGTGTCCCTGGGTGCCGGCGAAGCGGAGATCCTCAAGCGGTCGCGCACCGACACGCTCGACCCGGCGCTGGTCTCGGCGCCAGAAGCGATCAGTTTCGACAGTGGGGGACAGGCGGTGCACGCCTTCTACTACCCGCCGGTCAACCCGGGATTTCGCGCCCCGGCCGGCACGGCGCCGCCGCTGCTGGTGCTGAGCCACGGCGGGCCGACCGGCGCCACCGACGCGATCTTCGATCCCGAGGTCCAGTTCTGGACGACGCGCGGCTTCGCCGTGGTGGACGTGAACTACAGCGGCAGCACCGGCTACGGACGTCCGTACCGGCGGCGGCTGAACGGGCAGTGGGGCATCGCCGACGTGCGCGACGCGGTGAACGCCGCGACACACCTGGTCGCGACCGGCAAGGCCGACGCGGCCCGGCTCATCACCCGCGGCGGCAGCGCCGGCGGCTACACGACGCTGGCGGCGCTGGCCTTCCACGACACGTTCAAGGCCGGCGCCAGCTACTACGGCATCAGCGACCTCGAGGTGCTGGCCGGCGACACCCACAAGTTCGAGTCGCGCTACATGGACACGCTCGTCGGTCCCTATCCGGCGATGCGAGCGGTGTATCGCGAGCGTTCGCCGATTCATCACGTCGACCGGTTCAACTGCGCGCTCATCCTGCTGCAGGGACTCGACGACAAGGTGGTGCCGCCGAACCAGTCGGCGATGATGGCCGACGCGGTGCGCACGAAAGGCCTGCCGGTGGCCTACGTGACGTTCGAAGGCGAACAGCACGGCTTTCGCAAGGCCGAGAACATCGTCCGTGCGCTGGAGTCCGAGCTGTACTTCTACGGCAAGGTGTTCGGCTTCACGCCGGCCGATCCCCTCACACCCATCGCCGTCGACAACTTGAAGCCGTAGTTCCCCGGCCTTCAGAACTTGAAGGTGACCCCGGCGGTCGCCCGCCAGAAATTGAACTTCGGCAGCGGCAGGTCGCCGATGTCGGCGATGTCTTCCCACGACACGTCGCCGGTCTGGAAGCGGCGGACATCGGCGCGGAGGCCGAAGTTCGGCAGCGGGAACAGGTAGACGCCGCCGCCGACGTTCCAGCCGACGTCCTGCGCGCTGGCGCTCACGACGTTGCCCAGGAACGGCAGGTCGACGTTGCCGGTCACACGCACGACGCCGACGCCGGCCGAGCCGTACGGCTGCACCGGGCCGGCCGGCAGGCGCACGACCAGGTTGCCCATATAGGTCGTCAGGTTCGCCTCGATGTCGGCCGGGCCGACACTGACCAGGTCGCCGAGCAGGATGCGGGCGGCCTCGAATTCGATGCCCACCAGTCCGCCCAGCGTGACCGCGGCCCCGAACGTGCCGTTGTTCTTTTCCTCGATTCGCGTGGTACCGGCAAAGGCCGTGGCCCGGATGTCGGCGGACGCGGGCGGCGCGGACAGCAGACCGCTCGCCAGAACCAACGCCGGGATGAGGTGAGTGCGCATGCGAGTCATATACGCCGGGCCCATGCAAACACAGTGCCCGATCGGTGACGTCAATTTTTCCCAGGATGTCGAGGGCGCTACGACGTTCGACGGGGTTCAGGTGTGGCGCGGCTTCCACACGGTGTAGAAATCACACGCTCGCTTCAGTTGTCCAACGCGACCGGCGGCGGCCCTGCCTCCGCACGCTGCTTGGCGGTGCGAAGCGCCGTGACCAGGGCGTCGCGCGACGCGGCGCGCACTCGACTCTTGGCGACGCGGCCGAGCAGACCCGTCAATCCGTCGAGCCGCGCCTGGTTCAGTGTGACCAGGACATGCGCGCGCCCCGGCCGGGCCGGGTCGTCGAAGAGCGCGCGGACCTCGAGACCGGCGTTGAAGTAGTGGTTGGCGTACAGCAACCTGGTCGCAATCACCTGGCGCGGGCCGGCTGATCCGTCGAGATGCCTTATCACCACGTGGTTGAGGCGAAAGACCGGCTTGAGGCCGAGATCCGAGACGGACCAGAAGAAGAAATCCTCGGTGCCGGGCGGACGGTTGTCGGGGTACTGCAGCAGGAAGCGGGGCAGATCGCCGGCCACGGCACCGAGTGGCGCCGAACCTGCGACCATCTCCGCGAACTCCTGTGCGACGACGACCGGAGGCATGCGGTCCCCGTAGACGACCGATGCGCGATTGCCCGCGGCGCGATACGTGTCGAGGTAGCCCAGCGCCCGCTGCCTCACCAGCGCGTTGGCGTGAGCCGCGGCATCGGCGGCGGCCCAGTCGATCGCGGCGAAGGCCGGAAACGCGTCGCGATCGAGCTTTACCGCGCACCGTCCGGGCCGGCACTGGGGCAACGCCGCGAGGTCGGCGGGCGTGAGGCGGAACGCGGCGAAGTCCGCGACGCTCGGCGGATCGCTCACCCGTTTCCGGCTGAGGAAGCGGGCGCCGGATTCGAACCGCTCGATGTCGCGCACCAGGTCCACCGTACGCTCGGCGGGCGCCTCGATGTGCACCGCGCCGGCAATCACCAGCTCCCGTTCGAGACTGCCGGCGATCGCGACGGTCACGGCTTCGCCACGCCGCAGTGCCGCCAGCTGGCCGGCGGTGAAGCCGAGCACGCCGGTGAGAAGCCGCTCGACGGAGGGCGGCGGCGCCTGCGCCGACAGCGACAGCACGCCGAGGTAGGCGCAGGCGGCGGCGATCGTCACGTATGGCGGCGCGGACACCGGTGCAAGTCTACGGTACGAATCCCGCGGCGACGCCGATCCCGGCTCGTCGACCGGCCACTTGGTTCTGGCGCCACGCCGGTACCTGGGCAAGACTCCTGACCATCCCGTCGAGGGCGGATACCGATGTCTGGGAGTCAAGTCGACAGCAACACGCCGGAGCGCCACGAGTGGGCCTCCCGCGGCCGCCTCCACGCGCTGGAGCTGATGGTGGCCACTGCGCTGGGCGTCTATCTCTGCTACCGGATGGCGCTGCCGTTCGTGCCGGCGCTGACCTGGGCGCTGGCGCTGGCCGTGTTGTGCGCGCCGCTCCAACGCTGGCTGGAGTTGGCCCTGAAGCACCCGAGCCTGGCCGCCCTGGTGTGCGTGCTCGGCATCGCGCTCGTCGTGGTCGTGCCCGCGGCGTTCGTGGGCCAGCAGCTGGTCGCCGAAGCCGCGAAGGGCGCCGACACGATCAGCGTCCGGGTCGAATCCGGGGACTGGCAGCGTCTCCTCGACGCCTATCCGAGCGTCGCGCCGATCACCCGGCGGATCGCGCAGCAGATCGACCTGCCAGGCACCGTCGGCACCGTCGCCGCCTGGTTGACCAATTTCGTCGCCTCCGTCGTCAGGGGATCCGTGGTCCAGGCCATCGACGCGCTGCTGACGTTCTACCTGCTGTTCTACTTCCTGCGCGATCGACAGATGGTGCTCCGCGCCTTGCGTAACTTGTCGCCGCTGTCGGACCCGGAGATGGACGGCGTGTTTGCCCGCGTCGCCGACACGGTGCACGCGACGATCTACGGCACGCTGGTCGTCGCCGCCGTGCAGGGCGCGCTGGGGGGCCTGATGTTCTGGTGGCTGGGGCTGCCAGGTCCGGTCTTGTGGGGCCTGGTGATGGGCCTGCTGGCGGTCGTGCCGGTGCTCGGCGCCTTCATCGTCTGGGTGCCGGCGGCGCTGCTCCTCGTGCTCGAGGGCAGTGTCGGTAAGGCGATGATCCTGGCGCTGTGGGGCGGGGTAATCGTGGCCGGAATCGACAACGTGCTGTATCCCCTCCTGGTCGGCAACCGGATGAAGCTCCACACCGTTGCTGCGTTCATGGCCATCGTCGGCGGCCTGTTCGTGTTCGGCGCGTCGGGCCTGATCCTGGGGCCCGTGACCTTGACGGTCACGATGCTGCTGCTGGAGGTGTGGCGAGCGCGGAGGGCATGAGGTGACGCGCGGGAGGCGACATCGCGCATGAGGCACACCCTCAGCCAGGCGACCTGCCTGGTACGGCCGCTGCAGCGTTCGTGCGGGAACTAGTGCGCGCCGGCTGCATTGACGGCTCTCCTTGGCTCGTTCCCGGGGCGGCCCCGGCGGGGTTCATGCTGTCCCGAGTGCATCGAGCGCGCCATCCTCTTGGCCGTGCGTCCACGACCAGCCACGACGCCTTCGCGGGTCAGGGAACCGTGACGGCGACCTCGCTGGACGGCCGGCTCACGCCGAACGCATTGGTACCGCGGACGCGCAGGTAGTAGGTGCCGGGCGGCGCGTTCGGGATCGTCACCGGCGAGGTCGCACCGACCGAGAAGGTCAGGTCGGTGCGTCCCGGCGCGAGGCCGACGTCGAGGACGAAGTTGGACGCGTCGCCGATGTTGGTCCACGAGAAGCTGACGTCCCGACCCGATACGGACGCTGACAACTCGCGCGCCGCGCCCGGCGCTGTGAGTACGGTCACGGCCATGGCCACGCAGGCCGTGGTGTGCGCCGGGCCGACCTCCGCGGTGATCGTCCGGCTATCGCGCCGTCGACCGCTCGCGCCGTCGAAGACCGACAGGTAATAGGCGATCTCGACACGCGGAGCGGTCGAACTGCCTCCGCCGCCCTCGGACTCGAGCACGTAGGTGCGGCCGGTGTGCGGACTCACGGCGAGGTTCGGCTGCCCGCAGCTCCCCCGCAGCGGCAGCGCGGCGAGCAGGGTGAGATCGTCGTCGTAGACTTCCAGCGTCCTGTCGACGACGTAGAGGCGTCCGAACAGTTCGTCGCGCACCAGGCCAGCACTCCGAATCGGTCGCGACAGCCTTCGCGCACCGGTGAGTCCGTCGACGAGCGCCAGCATGTACGGACGGCCCGGGCCAAACGTTTCCAGCGCCCAGAGGCGGCGCCCGTCGGGGCTGGCCAACCATCGGGTCATCGGCAGCGTCGGGTCGGCCAGCGCCAGAGTGCGGACGATCGCCCCGTCGCGCACGCGAACGACCACGAGCTCGGCGCCGGTGCCTCCGGCGGCGCGGCGATGGACGAATAGCTCTCCGGAGGCCGAGGCGTAAGCGGCGAGCGCCACGTTGCTGAACGGAAACGCCGGCAAGTCCCACGGCTCGGCCGTGATGAGCGGGCGCGCCGTCCGCCGGTCCAGGTCGTGATCGGTCACGACGTTGCCGTCGAGCACGAACAGGTGGGGTCCCGCCGGATCGGCGGCGAGCAACGTCCCGTCCAGCTCCTGGGTGACGAGCCCGCTGCGGGTGTCGTAGACCCGCAGGCGAGTCGTGAAGAGCGCGATCGTCACGATGTCGACGACGTACCGGCCGCCGGCGACGAACTGGCCGTGTACGGGGCTCGGCGCGTCACCGAGACGCTGTCCAAAGTGCCCGAAGGCCCCGAGCTCGCTGGGACCGACGAACAGGCGATCCTGTGCCAGCACCGGCGCCGATGTCAGCACCGTCGCGAGTACGGCGACGAACGGCCGCGACCACCGTCGAATGGATAGTGCGCGCATACGTGCTCCTAGCGAGAGGAACGGACGAGCGTCAGCGCACGACGATCGCCACTTCGTTGGACGGCCGACTGACCCCGAACGCGTTGGTGCCACGCACGCGCAGGTAGTAGGTGCCGGGCGGTGCGTTCGGGATCGTCACCGGCGAGGTCGCGCCGATCGAGAACGTCAAATCGGTGCGGCCCGGCGCGAGGCCGATGTCGAGGACGAAGTTCGACGCGTTGCCGACATTGGTCCACGACAGCGTCACGTCGCGACCCGCGAGCGACGCCGCCAACTCGCGCGGTGCGCCCGGGGCGGTCGCCAGCAGCATGCTGTAGTCGCCGCACGCCGGGCGGTCGGTGCCGAATCCGAGCGGTTCGGTCACGCTCGCGTCGGCGAGTCGCACCCCGGTGGCCGAGTCGAAAGCCTCCAGACGCGTGTCGATGGCGCCGTAGTAACTGCCGCCGCCACCTGCAGCTCGCAAGTGATAGAGCCGCCCGGTGTGCGGACTGACCCGCACGTTCGAGAAGCAGTAGCCGCCGTCAGTCTGGCCGAGCGGCGTCAACTTGCGGTCGAAGGCAGTCAACGCGCCGGTCAAGTTGCCGACGACGTACAGCCGCTGGAACGTGTCGTCCCACCGGAGCCGGCCGGCGGCTGGAGCGGTGGCCAGCACCTCTCCGGTCTCCGCGTCAATCGCGCGCACGCCAAGCACCCCGGTCGAGACGTTGCCGCCACCGATGGCGAACAGTCGACTCCCGTCGGGTGTAGCGATCCATTCGGCGCCGAATCCGGCCGGACCCAGGTCTGGCAGGGTGCGCACGAGCGCACCGGTCGTGACGTCGAGCACCACGACTTCCCAGGCGGTCACCGCAGCGTTGGCGCGCCGCACGAACAGCTGACCTGCGTTCTGGGCATACTGGGCGTTCGGCAGCGGATCGGGCGACGGCGGCAGGCCGGGCAGCGGTGGGTTCGGCACCGACCGCGCGGCGGCCAGCACGGTCGAGGCCCCGGTGTCGAGATCGAGGACCCGGACCGCCCCGCCATCGAGGGTGAAGACGCGCGGCCGCAGTGGGTCGGCGACGACCGCCGTGGCGGTCAGCACCGCCACCTCGCGTCCGGTGAAGGTCTCGACGATCCGGGTGGTCAGGTACCGAGCGGCAACGACGGCGACGCCCCGGGTGTGTATTCCAGCGTCTTGACGTAGCGCCCGCCCGCGATCCACTCCGGGTCGCCTCCCGTGGCGCGCCGCAGCCACGGCGGCATGTCGCCCAGCTTCTGGCCGAAGTGCCCGTGGGCGCCGACCTCCTGCCCATGGACGACGAGCCGGTCCTGGGCGTGGACGGGGCCGGCGGCCATCGCCAGCAGCAGTGTGAGGAGCGCCGCGTGGCAGCGCTGAAGACCGAACGACGAGCCGTGTGACATGAGAACTCCGTGACGGGGGAACCGGCGCCGCGGCCGGTGGCTGCAAACGCAGTGCCTCGTGCGATTCGCAGATTGGCCGGCGGTTTCTGCCGGTCGCCACGCCATGGTCGAGTCAGCGAGCGTGGCTTTTCCACCACGCCTGTGGCTGATCGGCCACACCTGCGAGGAACATCCGGTGTAACGACACCGTATCGCTGCCCATGACCAACCTGCGTCTCGCCATCCGTCTGGCCGTTCGCCAACCGCTGGTGTCGGCGCTGGCGGTGGTGGCGCTGGCGCTCGGCATCGGCCTCAGCACGCTGATGTTCAGCATCCTGAACGGCGCGGTGCTCCGCGGCCTGCCGTTCGAGCGCTCCGAGCGCATCCTGCACGCTTCGCCCTTCGACATCCAGGAGAACGACGACTTCGAGGCCACGCAGTGGGAATACGCCGAATGGCGGACGCGGCAGACCTCGTTCGAGGCGCTGACCGCGTTCTACATGGCCAACGCCAACGTCGTCGGGCCCGACGGCACGCCCGAGCGCTATCGCGGCGCCTGGATCACCCCCGACACACTCGGGATGCTCAGGGCGCGTCTGGTGCTCGGTCGCGACTTCCAGGCCGCCGACGGCGCCCTGGGCGCCGAGCCGGTGGTGATCATCAGCGACCGTGTGTGGCGCGATCGATTCGCCGGTCGCGCCGACGTGCTGGGACAGGCGCTGCGCGTGAACGGCACGGCGATGACGGTGGTCGGCGTGATGCCGGAAGGCTTCGCCTATCCGGTGGTGCAGGAGCTGTGGGTGGCGCTGGCGGTGAATCCATCGCTCGAAGGCAAGGAGACGCGGCCGACCGTCGAGATCATCGGCCGGCTGAACGACGACGCCACCCGCGACCAGGCGTCGGCGGAACTGGCGACGATCGCCGCCCAGGTCGCCCAGCTCGATCCACAGCGCCGCAGCGGCATCACCGTCGAGGTGAAACCCTATGTCGAGGAGTTCATCGGCACCGAGACGGTCAATCTGCTGAGCGTGATGCTGGCAGCGGTGCTGCTCGTGCTGGTCATCGCATGCGTGAACGTCGCCAACTTGGTGCTGGCGCGGGCCGCCGACCGCACCCGCGAGGTCGCCGTGCGCACGGCGCTCGGCGCGCAGCGGTCGCAGGTGATTCGCCAGACGCTGGCCGAAGTGCTGGTTCTGGCGGCGGCCGGCGCCGCCGGGGGCGTCGGCATCGCCTATCTCGGAGCGCGGCTGTTCACCCGTGGGATCGTCGACACCGCGCCGCCGTTCTGGATCGACGTGCGCCTCGATGGCACGGTGCTGCTCTTCGTCACCGCGGTCACGGTGCTGGCGGCGCTGGTCGCCGGGCTCGTGCCGGCGCTGCGGGCGTCGCGTGGCGACGTGCTGCCGCTCTTGAACGACGAAGGCCGCGGCACGACCAGCCTCAAGATCGGCCGGCTGTCGCGCGGGCTGGTCATCGGCGAGATGGCGCTGTCGTTCGCGCTGCTGGTCGTCTCGGGCCTGGTCATCCAGAGCATCTTCAACGTGATGCAGTTCGACCCGGGCATCGCCACCCGCGATGTCTTCTCGGCGCGGATCACGCTGCCGGCGGCGGAGTATCCCGACGGTGCGAGCCGAACGCGTTTCGCGGACCAGCTGCTGGAACGCCTGCACGCGCTGCCGGGCGTGGTCGCCGCCGCGCTCAGCACCGCCAACCCGCCGACCGCCGCCGAGATGCCGGTGGTGCTGCCCGGGCAGTCGTTTCCGGATGAACGCGAGTATCCGCACGCCAAGGTGACGTTCGTGTCGGCGGAGTTCTTCGACGTGATCCGCGTGGCGCCGCGTCAGGGCCGGGTGTTCGGGGTGGCCGACGGCGCCGACGCGCCGAAGGTGGCGGTGGTCAACGACGAGTTCCAGCGCCGCTACTATCCCGACGGCGCGCTCGGCCGCCAGGTGCGCACGTTCAGCGCACCCAACGGCGCCAGTCCCGAGTGGCACACCATCGTCGGCGTCGTCCAGACCATCCCCGACGTCGACCTCGGCGAATCGCTGCTGCAGCACGTCTACTTCCCGCTCACGCAGCGGCCGGCGGCGACGGTGAACGTGCTGATCCAGGCCCAGGGCGACCCGCTGGCGCTGACCGGCGCGGTGCGCCAGACGGTGTCGGCGCTCGATCGCAACCTGCCGGTCTACAACGTCCAGACGATCCAGAAGATGCTCGACGACAGCACCTGGGGCTGGCGCGTATTCGGCACGCTGTTCACGGCGTTCGGCGTCGCCGCGCTGTTCCTGGCCACCGTCGGCCTCTACGGCGTGATGGCGTTCTCGGTGAGCAAGCGCACCCAGGAGATCGGCGTGCGGATGGCGGTCGGCGCCGAATCGGGCGACGTCCTGCGTATGGTGCTGCGACAAGGCGCCTGGCAAATCGGCGTCGGCGTGTTCCTGGGCCTGGGCCTCGCCGCCGTGCTGGCGAACGCGATGCGGCTCATGTTCTTCCAGGTGAGCCCGTACGACTCGCCGACCTTCGCCGCGGTGGGACTGCTGCTGCTCGTCACCGGCCTGGCCGCCGCGTTCGTCCCGGCCCGCCGCGCTGCCCGCGTCGACCCCATGACGGCGCTCCGGGTCCAGTGACGGGCGTTCTCCCTGATCCCCGGTCCCTGGTCCCTGTTCCCTATCTCGCGATGCGATAGCATCGCCGCATGAAGAAGCTCCTCGCCGGCTGTCTGGTCGTGGGCGTGCTCCTCTGCATCGCGACCGCAGTCGGTGCGTACTTTCTCTGGCGGGCGGCGCGGCCGATGGTCGACAGCGCCATGGAGATGGCCAGCGGCATGTCGCGGCTGTCGGAGGTGGTGAAGCTCGAGGACCAGCTGGCCAACACGGCGTCGTACGAGGGGCCGGCCTCCGGCGAGCTGACGCCGGCGCAGCTCGAGCGGTTCCTGCGAGTGCAGACCCACGTCAAGGCGACGCTCGGCTCCCGCGGCGACGCCTTCAAGGAGAAGTACAAGGAACTGGCGACGACCCGGCCCGATGGCACCGAAGTGCCGCCGTCGCTGTCGCAGCTGCTCGCCGGGCTGAGCGACCTGTCGCAGATCTACGTCGACGCGCGCCGCGCGCAGGTGGACGCGCTCAATGCCGAGACGTTCTCGCGCGCGGAGTTCTCCTGGGTGCGGCTGCGGGTCTATCAGGCGGCCGGTATCGAAGCGGCAGGCTACGATCCGCGCGAGCTCGAGAAGCTGGTCAAGTCGATCGCCAGCGGGGCGCAGGTGAACGTCCCGGATGTCGAACTGCCCGACGCGCCGGCGAAGAACCGGGAGCTGGTGAAGCCCTACGCGGCGCAGATCATGGAGTGGCTGGCGCTGGCGTCGTTCGGGCTGTAGCGTCGACCGCCAGGGCCGGCGCCGAGTCGTCCCACGCCACCGGCGCGCCGACGGCGATTGCGCCGCCCTCGATCACCTCGCCGAACGCGCCGCCGCCCCACGCCGGCGACAGCGCCGCCTGCAGCCCGGGGCAGGCCTCGTCCATCTGGTGACACGGCCGCGTCTCGCCGAAGATCCGCACGCGCGCCGTGCCGATCCGCAGGATCCGGCCGCGGCTGTCGTCGAAGTCCACGCCCGCCACGAGCAGGTTGGCGCGGCGGATCGCCGGGTCTGGTGGGCCCGCCAGATGCGCGGTCAGCGCCTGCCAGCGATCGAGCGCCATGATCGTGACCTGCCGCCGGCCGCCCTGCGTGGCGTTGCCGCGCAGACCGCGCCCGGCGACCAGCTCGCCGGCGTCCGCGGCGTCCATCGGCCCCCGGTGCATCCGCTTGATCCAGATTCCCTGCAGTCGTCCCATGGTGGAAATTGTAGATGTTCCGCGGCCGTAATCCCGCCGTCGCACGGTGGTGACGTGGCCTCGCTACCGTGTGCAGTCGAGGGACCGGACACGGTGCCTCGGTGCCCCCTCCGCCGGGCCGTCACGCGCATATGCGTGGGGCTTGGGGATGGGCACCGCCCTTCACGAGGACTCCATGCGACTTCTGACCTGCGTGCTCACGCTTGCCCTCCTCCTTCCCACCGCGCGGCCGGCGGCCGCCCAGTTCGAAACCTCCACCGTCGTCGGCACTGTCCGCGACACCTCCGGCGCCGTGGTCGGCGATGCCCGCGTCAGCCTGACCAACGTGGAGACCGGGGTGGTCCAGGAGCGCAGCTCCGACAGCGCCGGCAACTTCGAGTTCTTCAACGTCCGCATCGGCCGCTACGTGGTGACCGCCGACAAGGCCGGCTTCTCGGTGGCCCTGGTCGACAACGTGCAGGTCACGGTCGGCTCCCGACTCCGCATCGACGTCGAGATGGCGGTCGGCCAGGTGACCGAAAAGGTCGAGGTCGTGGCCTCGTCGGTGCAGCTGCAGACCGATTCGAGCGATCGCGGCCAGGTGATCAGCGGCGCGGTGACGCGCGCGCTGCCGCTGAACGGCCGCGAGTACTCGCAGCTGGCGCTGCTGTCGCCCGGGGTGCGGCTGTCGGCGCTGAACACTGGCGGCTTCACGCCGCGCGAGGGGTCGTTCAACGTCAACGGCCTGCGCTCCACCTTCAACAACTTCCTCATCGACGGCGTCGACAACAACGCCTACGGCACCAGCAACCAGGGCTTCTCGAATCAGGTGATGCAGCCGTCACCCGACGCCGTCGCCGAGTTCAAGGTGGTCACCAACAACATGAGCGCCGAGTACGGCCGGTCGGCCGGCGCCACCATCAATGTCGCCTACGCCAGCGGCACCAACCGCTTGCGTGGCTCGGCCTGGGAGTTCGGGCGCCGCACCGACCTCAACGCCACCGGGTTCTTCAAGCCGGCCAACGGCGTCAAGCCGCAGTTCGATCGCGATCAGTTCGGCGGCGTGCTCGGCGGTCCGCTCCTCAAGAACCGCGCGTTCTTCTTCGCCGATGTCGAGCTGTTTCGCCAGGAGCGGCAGCAGCCGGCGTTGTCCAGCCTGCCGACGTTGCAGCAGCGCCAGGGCATCCTGGCGGTCGATGTCCGCAATCCCCTGACCGGGGCGCTGTATCCGGCCGGCACGCCGGTGCCGATGACCGACTTCGCGCGCCGCGTGCTCACCGGCCTGCCCGAGCCGACTGGCGCCGGCACCGCCAACAACTTCGTCCAGTCGCAGCTCTTCACCAACGACACCGACAAGGCCGGCGGCAAGATCGACCTGGTGGTGAACCCGAAGCTGTCGCTGTTCGGCCGCATCGGCTGGCGCGACGCCGACATCTTCGACAATCCGTCGATTCCGCTGCCGTCGGGCGGCGGCGGCAACGCCTCGACCTACGTGAAGAACACGCAGCTGGCGTTTGGCGCCACCTACACCCCGACCGGCACGTCGCTGCTCGAGTTCCGCTTCGGGTGGTCCGAGACGACGGCCGGCAAGGATCCGGCGGCCCTGGTCGCCGGCGAGGCCGGAGCGCTCGAGGCCTACGGCATTTCCGGGCTGCCCACCGACCCGCGCGTGTCGGGGGGGCTGCCGCCGCAGCTCATCAACGGGTTCTCGGATCTCGGCCGCCAGGCCACCAACCCGCAGTGGCAGTACCCGACCGTCTTCAACCCCAAGGTGAACTACTCGTGGCTCACCGGCCGGCACTCGCTGAAGACCGGCTACGAGTATCAGCGCGTGCTGACCGAGGTGCAGGACGTCAACCCGCTCTACGGCCGCGACTCGTACGCGGGCCAGTTCACGCGTCCGGCGACCGCGACCGCCGCCAACAACCTCTACAACCTCGCCGACTTCATGTTCGGCCTGCGTTCGACCTTCGCGCTCAGCAACATCCTGGTGGCCAAGCTGCAGCAGGACATGCACTTCGGCTATGTGCAGGACGACTGGCGGGTCAACGACCAGCTCACGCTCAACCTCGGCCTGCGCTACGAGTTCGCGACGCCGTGGGTCGAAGAGGACAACGTGCTGTCGAACTGGAACCCCGATACCCGGTCGATGGTGCTGGCCAGCGACGGCTCGCTCAAGGACCGCTCGACGATCAATCCGGATCGCAACAACTTCGGACCGCGTCTCGGCTTCGCGTGGACGCCGCTCGATCGGACCGCGGTGCGCGGCGGCTACGGCGTGAGCTACGTGCACTTCCACCGCGCCGGCGGCGCCAACGTGCTGCCGATCAACGGCCCACAGGTGATCAACGCCGTGGTGGTGCAGACGCCCACGCAAGCCGACTTCCGCACCACCCAGCAGGGCTACCCGACCGGGCTCACCGACCCGACGCGCTTCAACCCGCTCGCCGCCAACATCACCTACATGCCCGAGGACTACCGGTCGAGCCGCGTCCAGAGCTGGTACGCGTCAGTGCAGCGTGAACTGACCAGCGGACTGCTGGTCGACGTCGCCTACGTCGGCAACCGTGCCGACGGCCTGCTGCTCTTCGCCAACTTCAACCAGGCGGCGCCGAACAACAGCGCCGGGACGATCCCGCTGCAGCAGCGGCGGCCGATTCCCGAGTTCGCCGACATCACCTACTCGTGGAACGGCGGCAAGTCGCGCTATCACGCCTTCCAGGGCAAGATCGACTGGCGCCCGTCGGCCGCGCTCACCTTCATCCAGTCGGTGACGCTGTCGCAGACCAAGGACAACGGCGCCGGTTCGCTCGAGAACCCCAACGGCAACTTCCCGGCACCGCAGGACTTCCGCAACCTCGACGCCGATTTCGCCCTGTCGGGTTATCACCAGCCGTACAACAGCACGACGACCGTGGTGTGGGACCTGCCGGTGGGCCGCGGCCGTCGCTTCATGTCCGAGGCGCCGCTGGCGCTCGAGATCCTGCTCGGCGGCTGGCAACTCGCCGGCGTCAACACCGTGACCGCCGGCGACCCGGTGACCCTCACCTACACGCCGGCCGTCGCGTTCCAGGTCTCGGGCATCCAGCAGGACTTCCGCGGCGGCAACAACTACCGTCCCAACGTCAGCGGCGACGTGCTGGTGGCCGACGGCAGCCGCACGGTGCAGAACTACCTGAACCGCGATGCGGTGGCGATCCCGACCGACCCGAGCCAGCCGTTCGGCAACGCCGAGCGCAACTCGGTGCGCGGTCCGATGTTCTGGGGGCTCGACGTGCAGGCGACCAAGCGGATTCCGATGCCGTGGCCGCAGGGCAGTCTGGAGCTGCGCGTCGAGGCGTTCAACGTGCTGAACCGGTCGAACTTCCGGGCCCCGGTCGGCAATCGCAGCGCCGCCAACTTCGGCACCATCACGTCGACCTACGACCCGCGCATCCTGCAGTTCGGCGTGAAGCTCAGCTTCTGAGGATCGTGAGCGCCACATCGCCGGCCGGGCACGCGGCGGTGACACCGCCGTCGAGGGCTGGATCTATGCTGGGGGAGCTCGTGACCGCTTCCCCTGCTCCTCGCCCTCAGGTCGAGCACCTGCAGGGACTCGAGGCGCTGCCACGCGTGGCCGAGACGCTGGCGCGCTTCGAACCCGCGGTGCTGCTGACGGCCGATGGCCGCGGCGCCATCTACGCGCCGCCGAGCCCCGGCGACGGCCCCGGCAGGCACTTCTGGCTGCTGGCCGATGCCCGCACCGCCGTCGACTGGGAAGCGACGCGGCGGCAGGAGCTGACGCTCACGTTCCAAAGCCGCGACGAGCGGGTCTACCTGCAGGTGATGGGGACGGCGCAGTTGGTCACCGAACCGGGCGTGGCCGGCGGCATCTGGCGCCAGAGCTATTCCCGCTGGTTCCCGGGTGGCCCGTCCGACCCGCGGCTGCTGCTGGTGCTGTTCACGGCCAGCGCCGTCGAGTTCTTCGAGGTCGCCTCGGGCCGCGTCAGTCCGCCGCTGGCGCACTGAGTTGTCTCCGTGACAGTCCCAAATACAATCAGCGCTGCGTGATGCGCACGCCGCCGTTGGTGGTGGTCACCTTCAACCGCGGCCCGCCGCTGCCGAGCGTCGCCCGCACGTCGCGATCGATGCGGCCCTGGACCGTGAGCGGGAAGTCGGTGCGGAAGCCGCCGTTGACCGTGCCGGTCTCGAGTTCGGCGGAGTAGCCGCTCGGAATCGCCAGCGACACGCCGCCGTTGGTGGTCTCGAGGTCGAGTCCTTCGCCCTCCCACCGCGAGCCGCTCAGCCGCACGTTCACGCCGCCGTTGCGGGTGCTGCCGACGACCCGACCGCCGACCTCGTTCAGCGTGACGCCGCCGTTGGTGGTGGAGAAGCGCGATTCGCCGTGCATGCCGGTGAGCGAGATGCCGCCGTTGCGCGCGGTGAGCGCCAGCGCGGTCTGTCGCGGCGCCCAGATGCGGAAGCTCACCGACCAGCCGGAGCGGCGGCGGCCCTCCGAGCGGGACGGTCCCCCGGCCGACACGGTCGTGCCGGCGGCGGTTACCCGCACCTGCGGCAGCAGCGCCTTGGCCTCGGCGTCGTCGTCGCCGTAAGCGGTGACGACGGCGCGGACCAGCACGTCGGCTTGATCCCAGGCCTCCACACGGATGCCGCCATTGGACGCGGCATCCACGGTGAGCGGACCGACCGGCATCGGCAGGCGCGAGTCGCGCACCTCGCAGGCGTGGCCGCGATCGCGGTCGCCGCGCTGGTCGGCGCACGGGTCGTCGGCCGGGCTCACGCTGCGGAAGGCGCGCTCGTCGCGCTGCTGCGCCGCCGCGTCGCGACGGGCCTCGGTCCGTTCACGCCGGCGTGCGCTGGCCTCCCGCCGGCGCTCGGCCTGCTCGCGGCGCCGCTCGGCCCGATCATGGGCGCGGTCGGCGTCGCTCCACGACCAATTGGCAGCGGCCTGCACCTCGCGCACGACGTCGCGCACCACGTCGCGCACGACCTGGCCGGTGTCGCGGCCGATCGCGCGCGTGGCCTCGCGCACCGCCTCGCGAATCTCGCGCGCCACCTCGCGATGGCGGTGGTGCCAGTCGTCCTGGTGGGTGTCGCCGGCGGCGAGCACCAGCGTCGAGCCGCCGAGGGTGGTTGCGGCCAGCAGGGCGGCCGCCGTCGTGCGCAGGGTCATGGTCGTCTCCCGGAAGTCATCGGTCGGGAGGTTGGACGAGGCCGGGGCAGGAATCGTTGGGGACTGACTCCGGAACCGCGGCTGGCGGCTGGCGGCCAGGCCGGCAGGTGCACCTGGTCAGTCGTGACCAATCGTGGGACGGATGACAGGCCGGCTGCCCCATGCGGTGCTGACGTCTAAGCTGATCGTGATGACCGGACGTCTGTTCGTCGCGGCCGCTGTGGCGGCCGCTCTCCTGCCGGCGACCGCGTCGGGCCAGGGTACCGGCCTGGGGGTCACAGTTCAGGCGGCGGCCGGCACCCACCTCAACGCCGGCGGCGACACCCAGTCGATCGCCGTCGGCCTGTCGCCGTCCAGCCGCGTCGACCTGCTGATCAGCGGAGAACGCATCCACCTGCCGTTCGAGCGGTCGCAGTTTGGGGTCACCCGCGGCGGCGCCGCCAGGTTCGTGAGCGGCGAGGTCCGGGTCTTTCCGGTGACCTTTGGCCGGACGTCGCCGTACGCGCTGGCCAGCCTCGGTTGGGGCAGGTCGCGCCCGACCGTGAACGACGTATTCCCGAACCGCGTCACCAACAAAGCCTGGCTGCTGCTGTTCGGCGCCGGCACCCGCGTGACCTTGACGCGGCGGCTGAGCGCGTTCGCCGATGTCCGCGCCGGCGTCCAGGGAGAACTGGACGTGATCGCGCTGCTGGTGCCGATCAGAGCGGGCGTGGCGTTCCGGTTCTGAACGCCGTCAGTCGCCGGTCGCCACCGGGCGAGCCGGATCCGCGCACCACTCGCTCCACGACCCGGCGAACAGCCGCGCGCCGGGCAGCCCGGCGTGCTCGAGGGCCAGCAGGTTGTGGCACGCCGTGACGCCCGAACCGCAGTAGAGCACCGCCTTCGAGGCGTCGGCGCCGCCGAGCACCGGCGTCCATTCGGCGCGCAGCGCCTCGGGTGTCTTGAAGGTCTTCTCCGGGGTGAGATTCAACTGGAAGAACCGGTTCGCCGCCCCGGGGATGTGTCCAGCCACCGGGTCGAGCGTCTCGTTCTGGCCGCGGAAGCGGTCGTTGGCCCGCGCATCCACCAGCACGTGGCCGGCCTGTTCGACGTGCGGCAGCACCTCGCCGACACCGACGCGGACGGACGCGTCCACGCGCGGCGTGAACGTCGCCGGTTCCCAGTGCTCCTCGTCGTCCGACAGTGCCAGTCCGGAGTTCGTCCACGCCGCCAGGCCGCCGTCGAGCACCGCCACCTGCGGATGGCCGAGCCAGCGCAGCATCCACCACACCCGCGCCGCAAACGATCCGGCGTCGGCGTCGTAGACCACCACCTGGGTGTCGTCGCCGATGCCCAGCCGTGCGAAGGTGGCCGCGGCGGTGGACGGATCGGGCAGCGGATGGCGGCCGGTGGTGCCGATCTTCGGACCCGACAGGTCGGCGTCGAGGCTGACGTAGCGGGCGCCGGGGATGTGCCCCTCGCGGTAGAGCGCCTCGCCTTTGGCCGGCGCGGTGAGGTCGAAGCGGGCGTCCAGCACTACCCAGTACGGGTCGTGCATGTAGGACATCAGGGTGACCGGGTCAATGAGCGTGGTGTACATCTGTTCCTGATCCGCGCAAGGCGATGGCGAGCTGGTGGAGGAAGAGGCCGACGTCGGTGACGACGCCCACCGTCTGCGTCGATCCGCGGTCACTCAGCTTGGTGACGACCGCCGGATTGATGTCCACCGACACCACCTTGACCCACGACGGCACCATGTTGCCGACGCCGATGCTGTGCAGCATCGAACTCAGCATGATGACGACGCCGACACCGACCAGCGCCTCGCTGTAGAGGTCCTGCGCCGCCGCCAGGTCCATCACCGTCTCGGGCAGCGGGCCGTCGTCGCGGATCGAGCCGGCCAGCACGTAGGGCACGCCGTGCACGTGCAGGTCGAACATCACGCCGCGGGTCAGCAACCCGGACGCGACCGCCGTGGCGATGCCGCCGGCGCGGCGCACGGCGTTGATCGCCCGCATGTGGTTGCGGTGCCCGTGTTCCACCGGGCGGCCGGTGTCGAGGTCGATGCCGAGCGAGGTGCCGGACAGCGCGGCTTCGATGTCGTGCACGGCCAGGGCATTGCCGGCCAGTACCACGTCGACGAAGCCGAGGCGGATGAGCTCGCACAGGTACTCGCCGCCGCCGGTGTGCACCACGACCGGACCGGCGACGAAGGCGATCTTCTCGCCCTGCGCCCGCGCCTGGCGCAGCATGTCGGCGACGCGGCTGACCGCCACTTCGACCCGGCGCTCGGAGGACACGTCGTTGCTCATGAAGCCGAAGGTCGGCTTGTCACGGCCCTGGAGGTCGGGCAGTACGCGGATGCCCTGCATGCCGCAGACGACGTGGTCGCCGGCCGTCAGGCTGCGCAGCTTGCGGCACTCGAGTCGGCCGTCGTGGAGCACGATCGCCGCGTCCATGCGCTGGCGCTCGACCGCGGTCCACTGCCCGCCGACCAGCACCTGGGTGCGATGGTTGGTGGTCGAGTAGAAGTCCACCGGCGCCGCGCCGTCGATGTCGTTGACGCGGATGAGCGCATCCGGCGCGCCCTGGACGTAGCAGCCGAAGGTGGACAGCGTCGCCAGCAGGTGATCGAGGCCCTCGCGGGTCTCGGTGGACAGCCGCAGCGACAGCCGTGACGGGGACGCGTTGGTGCGCCCCATGTCGAACTGCAGGATCTCGTAGCTGGCGCCCTGGTCGACGATGGTGGTGAGGATGGCCTGGAGGTCGCCCGAGTCGATCAGGTGGCCTTCGGCATCGACGGTTTCCGAAACCATGACGGCGGCCATTGTACTGCCGGCCCGCCGCCAGCGGCTGGGCCGCCTACCCTGGCGGTCGCGGCGGGGCAGCTCTAACGAGCTGCCCTACTTCGTCGTCGGCGCGCCCGGGTGGTTCGTGTACGAGCCGTTCAGGATCTTCCACGCCTCGCCGTCCTTGACGAGCGTGAAGTAGTCGATGCCGTGTGCGCGCACCTCGCCGTCGATGACCACGGTGAAGTCGGCCCGCAGGAACGCCAGGCGGCCGTCCTCGACGTTGACGGCCACCTTGGACAGCGGCTCGCGAAACGGCGGCGCGGTGGTCTGCGAGCGCAGCGCGCCCAGCCATTCGTCGAAGGTCTGGATGTTCGTGGTCCACTGCCCCTCGCGCTGGCGCAGCACGGCCATCGTCGCCTGGGGCGCCATCAGCGCCGGCAGCTTGTCGAGTTCGCGCTTGCCGAGCACGTCGAGGAAGTGCTCGACCGCCGCCTGCACCGCCTGGGTGTTGGCCGTATGCGGCTGCGCCGCCGCCGGCCGCGGCGCCAGCAGCGCCGCGGTCAGCAGGATCCAGAAGCCGGTGCCGGCCCTCACCGCAGGTTCTCGAGCGCCGCGATCCGCGCGTCGAGCGGCGGGTGGGTGGAGAACAGCATCATCCAGCGCTTGTCGCCGCCGGCGATCTTCATGGTGGCCAGCGCCTGGTTCGACGGGTCGACCAGTTGATGCGTGGTCTGCAGACGGCGCAGCGCCGCGATCATGTTGCCGCGGCCGGTCAGCGCCGCGGCGCCAGCGTCGGCGCGGAACTCGCGGGCCCGCGAGAACCACGCCACGACCACCGCACCGAGGATACCCAGGGCGATGTCGAGCACGATGGTCACGATGAACCCGACCATCGCCGCGATGCGCTCGTCGACGGCATTGCGCACGACGTTGGCGATGACCCGCGACGCAAACAGCACGAACGCGTTGACGACGCCCTGGATGAGCGTCATGGTCACCATGTCGCCGTTCTGGATGTGGGCGATCTCGTGGGCGAGCACGCCCTCCACTTCCTCGCGCCGCATGCCGCGCAGCAGCCCCGACGACACCGCCACCAGGCTCTTCGACTTGCTCGGCCCGGTCGCGAAGGCGTTCACTTCGGGCGAGGTGTAGATGCCCACTTCGGGCATCGGCAGCTGCGCCTGGCGGGCCAGCCGTTCGACCGTGCGGAACAGCCAGTCGGCTTCTTCGTGACCGGTGCGGCCGTCGACCAGCTCGACGCCCATGGCGCGCTTGGCCATCCAGCGCGACATCAGCAGCGAGATGAACGCGCCGGCGAAACCCCAGACCAGACAGAATACGGCCAGCGCGCCGTAGTCCAGTCCGGCGGCGGTGCGATAGCCGCCGATGCCGAGCAGGCTCAGGACGATCGACACCGTCACCATGACGGCGAGGTTGGTGAGCACGAACAGCAGGATGCGTTTCATGGGTGGGTGTGGATACTCCAGCGGTGCCGGGATGACGGCACCGTGCATCCAGAATAGGGCCGAGTTGCGGGCGAATCAAGCGGATCCGGCTTGGCGCGCCGAAGTCTTGTGCGGAGGCGAGACGCGCCGCGACGGCAGCGGCGGCGGCGGAACTTTCCCACCCGGCCAGCGTCTAACGCGCCGCCGCGAAGCCCTTGGCCAGCTTGTCGCGCGCCGCCTGCACGTCGCGGTGGAACACGAACAGCCGGTCGGCGTTGTCGGCGTCGCGGTCGGTGAAGTTCCAGGTCCGGCCGCCGCGCTGCTTCACCCGCAGGTTCTTCTCGAGGTAGTTGACCTCGAAGGTCTCGACCTGGTCGTAGCGCAGCGTGAAGGCGTCGCCCTTGTTGGCCGTCTCGTAGGCCAGCCCGTCGATGGTCGCGCGCAGCGTGCCCTGGCAGCCGCCGCCGACGCCGTGCTTGTGGGCGACGTTGGTGGTGGCGTTGAGCCGCACTTCCTTGAAGCGCATCGACACGGTCTGCTCGCCCGGGGCGAGCTCGACCGTGCGCGAGATGCCCTCGAAGCCTTCGACCGATAGGTTCAGCCGCTTCGATCCCGGGGCGAGATCCTTCAGCGTGACCGGCGCCGTGCCGACGAACTCGCGGTCGAGGAACACCGACGCGCCGGGCACGTCGGACTCGACGACCAGGGTCGCCGCGTCGGCGCGGGCGACCGGGTCGGCCGGCGCCGGAGCGTCAGCGGCCTTGGCGGCCGGCCGGCGCGCTGCCGCCGGCGTCGGCTCGGCGGTGGCAGCCGGTTCGGGCGCGGCCTTCCGGGCCGGCGCCGCCGGCGCGGGCCGGACCGGGGTGGTGGCGGCGGTGGTGGCCGGCGCGGGGTCCTCGCCCCCGCCGCTCACCATCCAGATGACGCCGCCGGCGACCACCAGCGCGACGAGTCCGGCCACGACGAGCGGGGTGCGGCTGACGGCGGGGCCCTCCTCGGGGGTCTCGTCGAAGACGCTCACGCGGCAGATGGTAGCATGCGGCCCCACGTCGATCCGGGAGCGTCATGACCGCACCGTTGTCCATTCTGTGCATCGCGTCGTATCACAAGGGTCACGCGTTCCTGCGCGAGGCCAAGCGTCAGGGCGCGCGCGTCTATCTGGTCACCTCCGAGAGCCTGCGTGACGCCGACTGGCCGCGCGACAGCCTCGATGAGATCTTCTTCGTCAAGGACGAGGACAAGCGCTGGCGGATCGAGGACCTGATCCTCGGCGCCAGCCACCTGGCCAGGCAGGTGGCGATCGATCGGATCGTGCCGCTCGACGACTTCGATCTCGAGAAGGCGGCGGCGCTGCGCGAGCACCTCCGGGTGCCGGGCATGGGCGAGACGACCACCCGCCATTTTCGCGACAAGCTGGCGATGCGGCTGCGCGCCGACGAGGCCGGCGTGCCGGTGCCGCCGTTCGTGCACGTGCTGAACGACGCGCGCGTCCGCGCCTTCTGCGCCAGCGTCCCGCCGCCCTGGGTGCTGAAGCCGCGGCTCGAGGCCGGCACCATCGGCATCAAGAAAGTCGCGAGCGAGGCCGAGCTGTGGCCGCTCGTCGACGCGCTCGGCGACCGGGCGTCGTACCACCTGCTCGAGCAGTTCGTGCCCGGCGCGGTGTACCACGTCGACAGCATCGTCTACCACCGCGAAGTGCTGGTGGCCGTGGCCAGCCGCTACGGCCGTCCGCCGTTCGACGTCGCGCACGGCGGCGGCGTCTTCACGACGCAACTCGTCGGGCAGGGCGGAGCGGAGGACCGGGCGTTGAAGACGGCCAATCGCGCGGTGCTGACCGCGCTCGGTTTGGTGCGCGGGGTGTCCCACACCGAATTCATCCACGGCGCCGACGGGCGGTGGTACTTCCTCGAGACGTCGGCGCGGGTCGGCGGCGCGCACATCGTCGAACTGGTGGAGGCGGCCACCGGCATGAACCTGTGGGCCGAGTGGGCCAGGCTGGAGCTGGCCGGCGGCAAGGTGCCCTACGCGCCGCCGCCGATGCGCGGCGACTACGCCGGCCTGGTGACGTCTCTGGCCCGGCAGGAGTGGCCCGACCTGAGCGAGTTCGCCGATCCCGAGGTGGTGTGGCGGCTCGCCAAGCGCCACCACGCCGGCCTGATCGTGGCCTCGCCGCGCCGCGAGCGGGTGGCGGAACTGGTGGACGGCTACGCCCGCCGGCTGGCCGATCACTACAGCACGTCGCTGCCGCCGGCCGAGTCGCCGCGCGACTAGTCCGTCGTGCTCGTGCCGGTGTTCGACGCCGCCGGCCGCGGGCACGGCGTGGTGCGCAGGAAGTCGAGAATCGCCGGCCCCGCGGTCTTGTCGGCGCGACTCAGCTCCAGGATGATGCGTTCGTGGCTCGAGCCCTTCACGGTGACGAGCCGGGCGCCGACACCGGCCTTTCCCAGGGCCTCGTGGAAGAGCGTCGACTGGCGCCGCAGCCCGCGCGACTCGCCGGTGGCGGAGATGATCAGGAACGGCGGATCGCCGGCGTCGAGGAACGGCACCACCGAGGCGTCGCGCCACCACGACCCGTCGAGACGGCTGCCGCCGAACCGCTCGGCGAAGTACAGCGGGTCGAAGCCGGCGCGGTAGGTCTCGATGTCGCCCAGGTCGTAGCCGGCGCCGCTCACCGCCACCACGCCGCAGACGGCGCGGCCATCGCCGTGCTCCTGGGTCAGCCACGCCGGATCGGCGGCGACCCGCGCCGCCAGTTGTGCGCCGGCGGAGTGGCCCATCAGGAACACGCGATCGGCGCGCCCGCCTTTGTCGGCGGCGTGCGCCTGCACCCACGCCACCGCCCGGGCGACGTCGCCGACCTGCGACTGCCAGTCCATCGGCCACACCAGGCGGTAGCCGATCACCGCCGTGCCGATGCCCTGACTGGCCAGGAACCGGCCGATGTTGCGGTAGATGTCGGCGCCGCCGAAGCGCTGCGTGCGATCGCCCCACGCCCAGCCGCCGCCGTGGACGAACACGACGAGCGGGAAGTCGCGCCCGCCCGGCAGGTACAGATCGAGCTGCCGCTTGGGGTCGGCGGGGGCCGCCGGGTCGTAGGACACGGCCAGCTCCACCGACGGCGGCGACGGCGCCTTGTCGTAGAGCAGCCGCGCGCCGAGCCAGTACACCGGCGCACAGCCCTGCAGCGCGAGCGCGCCAGCGAGCGCGAACGTCAGGCGAGTAGAGACACGCACGATTCGAGACGTCCCGGGGCACCCGCCCCGGGATCCAGTCCAGGAGTTCCAGCCGCTAGCCGCTAGCCGCCAGCCGCCAGCCGCTGTTCCAGCATCAGTTCATCCCGCTCTTCTCGCTCGACGGCGGGATGATCTTGTTGAGGCGCATGTAGGTGACGAGGTTCCCGTAGTGCTCGTAGCTGTGGGCGATGTTGAAGGTGAGCACCATCAGCCGGGGGGTGTCGCCGGTGAAGAACTTGACGATCTCCATCCCCTTGGCGTCGCTCATCCCGTCGATGATCTTGTGGCAGTAGGCCGACGAATCGGCCAGCGCCTTGGACAGCGCCGCCTTGGTCGTCATCGTCTTCTCGATGCCGCTCTGCGCCGGCTTCTCGCCGGCCGCGGCGGCGCACATCATGAACTGGGCGTCGGCGATGTGGCCGACCAGTTGTGCGATCGAGCGCACTTCCGGCGTAGCCTTGAACGCGTACAGGTCTTCGGGAATCTTCTCGGCGGTGCGGGCGAGCACGCCGCTGATCATGCCGAACTGGCCCTTGACGGCGGCGGCGCCGGGGTTTTGAGCGAAGGCGGGCACGGCGAACGCGACGAGCACGGCACAGATACCGGCGGAACGCATGAGTCTCATGGCAGGCAACTCCAGGGTGATACGACACCCGAGCATACCGCCTATTCCGGCCATGGCGACGGCCGTGGCGGTGTGCCTGGCCGTGATAGCCGGTTGCGCCGGCCGGCCGGTGCGGCCGGGACGGGAGGCCGCGGCGCTGGCGCTCGAGTTCCTCGGTGCGGTCGCCTACCCGGTGAATGCGCTGACGCCTCTCGACGGAGGCCCGCGCCTGGGCAGCCTGTCGGGGCTCGCCTTCGACCCAGCGAGCCGGCGATGGCTGGCGGCCACCGACGACATCCAGCAGCCGCGGCTCGCCTGGCTCGACATCGCGGTCACCACGGGCCAGCCGGCGGTGTCGGTCCGCGACTTCCTGATGCTGTCGGCGGCGCCGGACCCGGCCGCGGCGGCTGCGCTGGATCGGCTCGACATGGAGTCGCTCGTGGTGTTGCCCGACGGCTCGTTCGCGGTGACCAACGAGGGCCACACCGACCGCGACGGCATCGAACGCCAGCCGGCGCTGCTGAGCGTCAGCCGGGCAGGCGTCGTCACCGCGGTCGCGAGGCCGCCGGCGTCGTTCGCCATCACTCGCGGCGACGGCACTCACGGCGTTCGCCACAATCTCGGGCTCGAGAGCCTTGCGCGTACGCCTGATGGCCGACTGGTGAGCGGACTCGAGCAGCCGCTCGCCCAGGACGGCCCGGTGTCGACCGGTGAGCGCGGCGGCCGCGTGCGGTTGATCGAGTTCGTGGCAGCCGGCGGCGCGTGGGCGCCGCGGCGCCAGTGGGCGTACGACCTCGACCCGACGCCGTCACAGGCCGGCTACGGCGTCGCTTGCCAGGACGGCGACAACGGCCTGAGCGAGCTCTACGCGCTCGACAACACGCGGTTCATCGCGCTCGAGCGGGCATGTCTGGTCGGCGCGCCGGGCGCGCCGGCGTTCAACCCGGTACGGTTGTATCTGGTCGAGCTCGCTGGGGCCGACGACGTCTCGGCCCAGGCGTCGCTGGCCGGTGTGGACGTGCGTCCGGCGCGCAAACGCCTGCTGCTCGACCTGACGACGCTGATACCGCGCCTGCCGCCGGCGCTCGCGACCGGCAGCAACTTCGAGGGCATCGCCGCCGGTCCGCCGGCGCCCGACGGCTCGCCGACGCTGCTCCTGGTCAGCGACGACAACTTCCGCCCATCGCAGACGCTGGCGTTCCTGTGGCTGAAACTGCGCCGTTAGTGGCTGCGACCGCGCCGACCCCCGCCCCTTGCGGAGGGGTCTGGCACCGATGGCACCGCTCTTGTGCCAAGTGCGGGTTCCGGGTGTGAGGGTGGCTAATTCTGCGGCACTTGCAGTTTGTAGCCGACGCCGCGCACGGTGAGGATCAGCGACGGCCGCGCCGGGTCCTTCTCCAGGTAGCGGCGCAGCCGGACGATGAAGTTGTCGATGGCCCGCGTGTCGGTGTCTTCGTGCAGCCCCCACACGTCGTCGAGCAGCGTCTTGCGCGACACGACGATGTTGGCGTGGCGCACCAGATACGCCAGCAGGTCGGCCTCCATCACCGTCAGACGATACGACCGGTCGTTGGCGTGCAGCTCGAGCGCCCGCAGGTCGAGGCGATGGCCGGCGAAGTCGAGCACGTCGGCCGGCGCGGCCGGCGACACTGCCGCCACCGCCGGCGACGTCTGGACCGGGCCCCGCAGCCACTGACTCCGTCTCAGCAGGCCGCGGACGCGCGCCATCAGGATCGCCAGCTCGAACGGCTTGGGCAGGTAGTCGTCGGCGCCGCTCTCGAACCCGGCCAGCACGTCCTCGGGCCGGCTGCGCGCCGTGAGCATCAGGATCGGCACGAAGTCGCTCTCGGCGCGCAGCGTCCGCGCCACCTCGAAGCCGTTCTTGCCCGGCAGCATCACGTCGAGCACCACCGCGTCGTAGGCGTCTCGCTGGTCGCGCAGCCGGGCCAGCGCCACGGCGCCGTCGCCGACGACGTCGACCTCGTGCCCCTCGGCCGCCAGGTTGAACTGCAGCCCGTCGGCGAGATGCCGCTCGTCCTCCACCACCAGGATGCGGCTCATGCCAGGTGTCCCGGAACCGTGGTTCGTGACACAAGTCCCGGAGCGGGAGACCCGGATCGCAAGGCGCGAGGAGCGAGCATATGGGCGATATGTGAGCGACGAGCAACGCCGCGAGGCGGGTTGACCCGCCCGGGAATTGTGCTACGAACCTCGGTTCCTGGACACCTAGCCCGGCGCGAGCTTGGGCAGTTCCAGCGTGAAGGTCGCGCCGCGGCCTTCGCCCTCGCTCTCGGCGAACACCCGCCCGCCGTGCTGCCTGGCGATCGAGCGCACCATGTAGAGGCCCAGCCCCGTGCCCTTCACGCTGAAGCCGCGGGCCTGGAAGCGGTAGAAGCGGTTGAAGATGCGCCGCAGTTGCCGGCGCGGGATGCCGACGCCGCGGTCCTTCACCCGCACCCACACCGTGTCGGGCGACGGCGACGCCAGTTCGACGCTCACTTTCACGCCCGTCGCCGAGTACTTCACCGCGTTGTCGAGCAGGTTGCCGATGGCGATGCGCAGCTCGTCGGCGTCGCCTTCGACGATCAGCGCCTCCATCGGCATCGCCGATCCCAGCACGACCGCGTCGTCGGGCAGATGGTGGCGCCGCCGTGACTGTCTCGATGCACTCGATCGCCAGCGCGCCGACGTCGACCGGCGCGCGATGCATCAGCTTGCGCCGCTGCCCGGCCACGCCGGCCCGCAGCACCTGTTCCACCGTGTATTGCAGCCGCGTGGTGTCGTCGAGCATCACGCGGTAGAACTCCTGCCGCTTGGCCTCGGAGATGTCGCGGGCCTGGAGCGTCTCGAGATACAGGCGGATGGACGCAATCGGCGTCTTCAGCTCGTGCGTCACCGCGTTGAGAAAGCTGTCCTGCTGCTCGGTGCGCCGCAGCTCGCGCACCAGGAACACCGTGTAGACGATGATCCCGGCGATGATCAGCGCAAACGCCAGCACCCCCAGCACCAGCGGCAGGAGCTGCTGCCCGCGCAGCACCCAGCCGACGTTCAGCGACACCGCCGCCGCCACCAGGACGACGCAGAGGACGATGAAGATGACCGTGGCGGTTTGGCGGCGGGTCATGGGGAGATCTTAGACGCTTGCAGGGAACAGGGAACAGGGAACAGGGAACAGGGAACAGGGAGCAAGGCCACGGCGCCCGGAACTGACGTTAGTCTTCGAACCGAAACAACTCGGGCCGGGCAAGTAACTCGCCCGGCCCGTCTTTGGAATCGTCGGAGCCCGTTCCCTGTTCCCCGTTCCCCGTTCCCTGTTCCCCTATGCGGTCGTTCGATCGCGGCCGCTCTACATCACAGGAGCGGCCTCGGAAATATCCACCGCATCCGGACTCTCCTGCGCCACGATCTCGGCCGCGTCCTTGGCGATGCGCGCCACCCTGAGGTCCCAGGCCAGACCGAGCTTCTCGAGCAGCCGGATCTGGATGTAGTTCATGTCGAGCTCGTACCACGCCAGGCCGTGGCGCATCGACACCGGGTGAGCATGATGGTTGTTGTGCCAGCCCTCGCCAAAGCTGAGGAGCGCCACCCACCACAGGTTGGTCGAGTCGTCGCGGGTGCGGAAGCGGCGGCTGCCCCAGATGTGCGTGGCCGAGTTGACCAGCCACGTGGCATGCAGACCGAAGGTGGTGCGGAACGCGGTGCCCCACAGGACGTAGGGGAGGCCGCCGAACGCCAGCAGGCCGAGGCCGACGACCACCTGCGGCACCCAGTGCCAGGTGGTGAGGCCGACGTGGAACTTGTCCTTGGCCAGGTCCGGCACGTACTTCTTCAGCACGTCGGTGTCGTGGTGCATCGCCTTGCCGAACATGATCCAGCCCATGTGGGCCCAGAACGCGCCTTCACGCGGCGTGTGCGGGTCGCCGTCCTTGTCGGAATGCTGGTGGTGGATGCGGTGGGTGGCCACCCAGAAGATCGGCCCGCCCTCGAGGGCGAGGGTGCCGCATAGCGTGAGGAAGTACTCCATCCACTTCGGCGTCTTGTAGCCGCGGTGGGTGAGCAGGCGGTGATACGCCATGCCGATGCCGAGGCTGCCCGAGATCCACCAGAGGATCACGGCGGCCAGGATGGCGCCGGCGTCGATGTAGAAGAACGCGGCGACGGCCCCGATGTGGAAGGCCGTCATCGCAATGAAGGTGATCCAGTTGAGGCCGGTGGCGGCCTTGCGGCCGTAGATTTGGGAGATGGCTGCCATAGCGGAGCCGATGCTATCGGGATTCCGCGACGGCCACTGTAATAGTTGTGTCGCTGCGCGCTATCCAGCTGCGCATGCGCGGGTTAGCGTGCCATCGACGTGGTTGGTGGAGGTTGCAGGAACGTGCAGCCGCGCGGGCCGCGACCGGTCAGGAGCGGCTGCGCCAGGGCAGCGCCAACCCGCCCACCAGCGGCACGTCCGCGACCATCTGCGCGACCCGTCCGAAGAGCCGATCGGGGGCCACTTTGGCCGGCGCCGGACGCGTCGATCGGGCCGCCTGCGACGAGACGCCCTGAGGCGCGTTCGAGAGCATCTGCTGCCAGGCGTCGAGGGAGCGGGTATCCGACGAGATGAGCGAGGCGCCGCATTGCACACGCCGTTGGTCGCCGATGCCCTCGGCCCGCACCCACACCCGCCGAACGGTGACCCCGACCGTGGAGTAGGGCACCTGCACCTGGAAGTGGGGCCCCAGCCTCGTGCCGGCGTCGCTCGCCACCTCGACCCGCATGCCTTCCGAACTCACGTCGAGCAGGAACGCGGAGGCGCCGTCGATCGCCGACGGCAGCCGCGGCACCAGGCGGCGGAGCGACCGTCGCGCCGGCCGGCCCTCGGCCATGGCCAGCGACGCCGCCAGCATGAAGGTGGCCTGGTCGAGCGGTCGCGGATAGAACGACACCCCGCGTTTGGTCAGCAGGCGCTCGCCCGGATCGCCTGGTTCGCCCACGGCGACGATCGGCAGCCGCGCGTCCGCCTTCCGCAGATCGGCGATGTACTCCCTGGTCAGCAGCGACGCATCAGCGACCACCGCCGTCAGGCGCAAGCCGGCGATCTCGGTGTTGACCAGGCAGGCGTCCACGAGGAGCACCGGTTCGATGGCGGCGGAGCGCAGCCAGTCGGAAAAGGCGGCGCGTTCGCCGATTCCGGGGCACGCCACGCCGATCCTTGGGGAAGAGGACATGACGGCGCCCACCCGGTGCAAGCGCACTGCCAGACCCGCTGCCAACGAATCTGGCGGATCGCCGCCCCACTCCGCCCGCCGCCTCCAGCGGCAGCGACGAAACTGTCGTGTCACCCACCGAATTCGACGTCGCACGGCGCCGTCCGGGGTTCGAAATCGCCGTGCTACCATCCCGCGCATGCGAAGAGTGTCACTGCTCGTGATGGTCGTGGCCGCCGTGGCCACGGGGCAGGCCCAGGGCCCGGCCGGCCTCGACTGGACGGCGATCGACGCCGAAACCCTCAAGCACTTCCAGGCGATCGTCCAGATCGATTCGACCGACCCGCCGACGACACCGCCGGGCGTGGAGAAGCCGGTCGTCGACTACCTGCGGTCGGTCCTGGAAAAGGAAGGCATCCCGACCGAGACCTTCGCCGTCGATCCGAATCGTCCCAACCTGGTGGCCCGCCTCAAGGGCACCGGCGCCAAGCGTCCGCTCCTGTTGATGGCCCACACCGACACGGTGAACATCGACGCCAAGAAGTGGACGCACCCGCCGTTCAGCGCGCTGCGCCAGGACGGCTACATCTATGGCCGCGGCACCGTGGACGACAAGGACAACGTGGCCGCCACCGTCATGGCACTGCTGCTGCTCAAGCGGCAGAACGTGCCGCTCGACCGCGACGTCATCGCGCTCTTCGAGGCCGGGGAGGAAGGGGCGGCAGACCTCGGCATCCGCGAGATGGCGGAGCAGCATTTCGCGAAGATCGACGCGGAGTTCTGTCTGGCCGAGGGCGGCAGCCTCAATCGGCAGGGCGGCAAGGTGACCTTCGCCTCGATCCAGACGCTCGAGAAGATTCCCCGGGCCATCACGCTCACCGCGCGGGGCACGGCCGGCCACGGCTCGGTGCCGCTGCGCTCCAACGCCGTCGTGAAGCTGACCTCGGCGGTGTCGGCGGTCGCCAAGTGGAAGCCGCCGATCGGTTTCAACGAGACGACCGCTGCCTACTTCAAGCGCCTGGCGAGCATCTCGGATCCGGCCGCGGCCGCGCGCTACCGCGCCATCCTGGGCGGCGATCCCAAAGCCCAGGACGCCGCCGACGAGTACTTCCTCGACAACGAGCCGCGCCACGCCTCGACGATTCGCACCTCGATCTCGCCGACGATGATCCAGGCCGGCTACCGGACCAACGTCATCCCGTCCGAAGTGAAGGCGACGCTCGACACGCGCATGCTACCCGACCAGGATCCGGCCGCGTTCCTCGAGATGGTGAAGAAGGTCGTCAACGACCCGGCCGTCGAGGTGACCTACGGCGCCCGCGACGTCCGCCCCGGTGGCGTCTCGCGGCTCAACACCGCTGCCTTCGCCGCCATCGAAGCCAGCATGAAGAAGCACTACGACGTAATCACGCTGCCGGCGATGAGCACCGGCGCCACCGACATGGCCTACCTGCGCGCCAAGGGCATCCAGTGCTACGGCGTCGGTCCGGCCATCGACATCGAAGACGGCCCCAGGGGCTTCGGCGCGCACAGCGACCAGGAGCGGATCAACGAGTCGGAGCTGTACCGCTTCATCCGCGCCTACTACGACATCGTCACCGACCTGGCCCGGACGAAGTAGGGCACTCCGTGAATCGACGCCGTTTGCTGACCCACGGCGGGCTCGCGCTCGCCGGTTTCGGATTGAACGCCTGCGCGCCGCGGACCGCCCGCGTCGCCGCGCCGCCGGCCGCGCCGCCGCGCCGGCCGATGGTGCAGTTGCCGCCGGTGCGGGTGTCGGCCGAGCGCGTGATCCGGGCGACGGTCGGACTCCGGCCCCATCGCCCCTCGGGCTTCGTGCTGAAGGCGGCGAAGCTCGACGCCAAGACCGTCATCCACAACTACGGCCACGGCGGTTCGGGGATGTCGCTGTCGTGGGGGACGGCGGCGATGGCCGCCGACATGGCGCTGGCCCATCCGGAACGCCGCGCGGCGGTGCTGGGCGGCGGCGTCGTCGGCCTCACGACCGCCCGCCAGCTCCAGCGGCGCGGCTTCGCGGTGACCATCTACGCGGCCAACGTCCCGCCCGACGTGACCTCGAACTTCTCGTTGGCGGCGTGGACGCCGACCTCGGGCCTGGTGGAGTTCGCCAAGCGCACGCCGGAGTGGAGCACGCAGCTGGTGCAGGCGGCCGAGATCGCCTACCGCCAGCTGCAGTTCATGGCCGGCCCGAAGTACGGCATCTCGTGGGGCAACAGCTATTCGCCGACCGAGTTCGCGGCGGCGGCCGGCGGCGAGAACGCGCTGTTGCCGCGCCATCTGATGGGCGAGCAGACGCTGCTCCAGCCCGGCGAGCACCCGTTCCCGACCACCTACGCGGTCGAACGACCGGAGCTGCGCATCGAGCCGAACATCTACCTCGACGCGCTGATGCACGACGTGCTCGCCTTCGGCGGCCAGATCGTGATTCGCCGGTTCGAGACCCCGAAGGACGTGCTGGCGCTGTCCGAGAACGTCGTCGTCAACTGCACCGGGCTCGGCGCCAAAGCGCTCTTCGGCGACGACGAGCTGATGCCGCTGAAAGGCCTGCTGGTGCTGCTGCCGGCGCAGGACGAGGTGCGCTACAGCACCAACGGCGGCGTCAACATCCCCGAGTCGCAGCGCGGGTTGTTCATCCACATGATGCCGCGCACCGACGGCATCGTGCTCGGTGGCACCTCGGAGCGTAACGTCTGGAGCACCGAGGTCAACGAGGCCGAGAAGCAGCGCATCATCGCCAACCACGTGACGCTGTTCGCGTCGATGCGCGCCCCGGGTCAGCCGGCTCCGCCCCCGACGCCGCCGCGGCCATGAGCGCCGCCGCGCCCGCGCGCCCGGCGGCCCGATCGGGCCTTCACCCCAACGCGCAAACTCCGCGCGTCGGGGGCCCCGGTCTCGCGCGCGAGATGGGCCTGCTCGGGCTCACTGCCACCGGCATCTGCGCCATGGTCGGCGCCGCGGTGAACGTGATCCCGTTCATGATTCAGCGCCAGGTGCCGGGCATCGGCCCCAACGTCCTGCCGGCCTATCTGCTCGGCGCGGTGCCGGCGATCCTCGCCGGCCTGGCCTACGCGATGCTCGCCTCGGCGATGCCCCGCGCCGGCGGCAGCTACGTGTTCGCCAGCCGGGCGCTCAGTCCGTACCTCGGCTTCGTCGCGTCGTTCTCGCAGTGGTTCTCGCTCTCGGTGGTGATGGGCGTCGTGTCGTTCCTCATTACCCCGTTCCTGCGCGACATCGCGTTGGCGCTGCAGTGGCCGGGCGCCGCCGCGACGCTCGAACACGGCGCCGTGCGGATGGCCATCGCCCTCGGCGTGCTGTGGGCGGCCACCGGCCTCAACCTGCTCGGCATCAAGGCCTATGAACGGCTGATGGTGCCGCTGATGTTCCTGACCTTCGCGCTGGGGTCGGTGGTGATCGTCGCCGGGTTCAGCTACGACCACAGCGACTTCTACGCGGCGCTGTCCGCTGCCGGAGGCCCCGTGGTGATCTTTGGCCCGCAGACCGCCCCGCTGTCGATGACCCTGCTGCCGGGGTCGGTGCTGCTCTTCGCCTCGTTCATCGGCTTCGATTCGATCGCCCAGGCCGGCGGCGAAGCGCGGCGGCCGGCGCGCGACCTGCCGCTGGCGATCTTCATCTCGATCAGCGTGGTGGCGCTGTTCTACTTCCTGTTCACCGCCGCCGTGTACCACACCGCGCCGTGGGCCTACGTCGCCGCCGAGGCCCAGCGCCGCGACGTCACCGCGCCGGGGCTGCTCGGTGTGGTGCTGCCGCCGTTCTGGACGGTGGTGATCGTGTCGAGCGCGTCGGTCGCGCTCGTCAAGGACCTGCCGGCGATGCTGCTCGGCGTGTCGCGGCTGATGTTCGCGTGGGCCGAGGACGGCATCTTCCCGGCCGCCGTCGCCGCCGTGCATCCGCGCTACCGCACGCCCCACGTCGCGATCCTGCTCAGCGCCGGCATGGCCACCATCGGCGTCGTCGGCTGCCACCTGGCCGGCGACTGGTTCCTCGGCGTCGACATCCTGGTGACGTCGATGCTCATCAACTTCCTGCTGATGGCGCTGTCGGTGCTGGCGCTGCCGGGCCGCAATCCGGCAATCGCCGCCGCGATCTCAGTGCTGCCGTCGCGGGCGCAGCAGGTGCCGGTCGCGGTGGCCGGGGTGCTGGTGCTGTCGCTCTACCTGGCCGTGCACACGTGGCGGGACCTCACCGGACCGGCGGCGTGGTATTTCAAGTCCACGCCGGTGTGGGCGATCGTGATGGCCCTGGCGACGCTGGTCTACCTGCAGGAGATGCGCCGGCTGCGCGCGCAGGGCGTCGACGTGGCGGCCCGCTTCGCCGCCTTGCCGCCAGAATAGACCCATGCCGATCGATCGCATCGACCTCGCGCCCGGCTTCTCGATCGCCCGGGTGGTCACCGGGCTGTGGCAGATCGCCGACATGGAGCGCGACGGCCGCACGCTGGACCTCGACGCCACCGCGCGGGCGATGCATCCGTACATCGACGCCGGCTTCACGTCGTTCGACATGGCCGATCACTACGGCTCGGCCGAACTCATCGCCGGCCGGGCCCGGCCGCACGAAGGGGAGGGCGGGCAGCACGTGCAGCTGTTCACCAAGTGGGTGCCGCCGCCCGGGCCGGTCAGCGCCGCGGCGGTGCGCGCCGCGGTCGAGCGATCGCTCCAGCGCCTGCGCGTGCCGGCCATCGACCTGCTGCAGTTCCACGCCTGGAACTACGCCGACCCGTCGTGGCTCGACGCCTTGTTCCACCTGCACGACCTGCAGCGCGAGGGCCTGGTCCGCCACCTCGGGCTCACCAACGTCGACGCCGCCCATCTGCGGCTGGTGCTGACGAGCGGCATCCCGGTGGTGTCGAACCAGGTGAGCGCCTCGCTCATCGACCGTCGTGCCGCCGGTCCTCTGGCGGCGGTGTGCCAGGAGTTCGACGTGTCGCTGCTCGCTTACGGCACGTTGTGCGGCGGGTGGCTGTCGGATCGGTGGCTGGGCGCGGCCGAGCCCGAGTGGGAACGGCACGGCACCTGGTCGCAGATGAAGTACGGCCGCTTCTTGCGCGTGGCCGGCGGATGGGACGCGCTGCAGCGCGTGCTGCGCGCCGCCCGTCACGTCGCCGACCGGCACGGCGTGTCGATCGCCAACGTCGCCACCCGCTTCGTGATGCAGCAACCGGGCGTGGCCGCGGTGATCGTCGGCGCCCGGCTCGGCGAACGGGCGCACAGCGACGACAACGCACGCCTCTGCGGCTTCGCCCTCGACGAGGACGACCGCCAGCAGATCGACGCCGTCATCGCCACGCTGACGGCGATTCCCGGCGACTGCGGCGACGAGTACCGGACGCCGCCGTTCCTGACCGCATCGGGCGATCTCAGCCATCATCTCGACGCCTTCCCGGCCCCGTACCAGGTCCGCGACGGCGCCCACGGCACTCGCCGCTGCTTCAGCGGCACGCCGTGGGAGCCGATGGCCGGCTACTGCCGCGCGGTGCGGTCGGGCCAGCGCATCGCGGTGTCGGGCACCACGGCCACGCACGGCCGTCGGGTGCTGGGCGGCGCCGATCCGGCGGCCCAGACCCACGCCGTCATCGACAAGATCGCCGGCGCGCTGCAGTCGCTCGGCGGCCGCCTCGAGGACGTGGTCCGCACCCGCATCTTCGTGTCGGACATGGCGCACTGGGAGCCGGTGGCGCGAGCCCACGGCGAGCGTTTCCGCGCCATCCAGCCGGCCAACACGCTGGTCGAGGCGCGACTGGTGGGCAACGAATACCTGGTGGAGATCGAGGCCGAAGCCGAAGTCGCGAGAGAATAGCCGGATGCTGATCGGACAAACACCGCTCATCCGCCTCGAGAAGGTGGTTCCCGACAACGGCGTCGAGATCTGGGTCAAGTGGGAGGGCGCCAACCCGACCGGCAGCATGAAGGACCGGATGGCGCTGTCGATGATTCACGGCGCCGTCGCCCGCGGCCAGCTCGCCCCGGGTGGCCGTGTCGTCGAGTACACCGGCGGCAGCACCGGCAGCTCGCTGGCCATGGTGTGCGCCGCGCTCGGCTACCAGGCGCACTTCGTCTCGTCGGACGCGTTCGCGGAGGAGAAGCTGCAGACCATGCGCGCCTTCGGCGCCCGCCTCGACGTGCTGCCGAGCGAGGGCGGCAAGATCACGCCGGCGCTCATCCAGTCGCTCATCGCCCGGGCGCGGGACCTGGCCACCGAGCCGAACACGTTCTGGACCGATCAGTTCAACAACCCCGACAACCCGGCCGGCTACCAGGCGATGGCCGCCGAGATTCTCGCGGCGCTCGACGGCCGCCTCGACGAGTTCGTGATGATGGTCGGCACCTCGGGTTGCTTCTCCGGCAATGCCGTCGTGCTCAAGGAGCGGGTCGCCGGCGTGCGCTGCGTGGCCGGCGAGCCGGCCACCAGTCCCGCGCTGAGCTCGGCCGGGCCGTTCACCGGCCACCGCATCGAGGGGACGGGGCCCGGCTTCGTACCCGCCAACTATCGCGACGAGCTGGCCGACGCCGTCGTCGCAGTCAGCGATGCCGACGCCTTCGCCACGGCGCGGCGGCTGGCCCGCGAAGAAGGCATCTTCGGCGGCATCTCGTCCGGCGCCAACGTGTGGATCGCTCTGCAGCGGGCCAAGGCGCTGCCCGCCGGGGCGCGAATCGTGACCACGATCTGCGATTCGGGGCTGAAGTACCTCAAAGGCGATCTCTATCGGTCGTGACGCCGCCGACGCCTGACCCCGTCACGCTGTGGCTGTCGTGCCACGTCGACTACGCGTGCCGGCACTCCGGAGCCTGCTGCCGCTCCGGATGGCCCCTGCCGGTCGAGCCGGCGGTCGTGTCGGCGATCGACGACGCGGTGGTCCGTGGCCGGGTGTGGACGGTGGACGGCCGCGCCAACTGGCTCGACGACACCGCCGGGTCCGCCTCTGGCGTCGCCGGGACGTTCCGGCAGATCGACGGCGGCTGCATCTTCCACGCCCCGGCGCCGCCGATGACCGTGCCGGCGACGACCCGGGAACGCTACTGCGGCGTCCATGCCGCGCTGGGCCACCCGGCGTTGCCGTCGTCGTGTCAGCACTTTCCGCGTGTCTGTCTCATCGACGACCGCGGCGTGCGCGTGTCGCTGTCGCACTATTGTCCGACCGCGGCGGCGATGATCGTCGACGGCGATGGTCCGATGACCATCGTCGACGGGCCGCCAGCGGTGCCGGGCCGGCCGGTGCCGGAAGGTCTCGACGTACGCGGCGAGCTGCCGCCGCGACTGACCGACGACGTGCTCACCGACCACGACGGCGCTACCGCCTGGGAGCGTCATGTCATCGCCACGCTGGCCGGCGCGAGGTGTGAGGCCACGGTCGAGCGGGCATTGGCGCGCGTCGTCGCCGACGCCCGGCGTCTCGCCGAGTGGCGGCCGGGCACGAACACCACGCTGGCCGACGCCGTGGCCGGACTCGCAGCCGATGCCGCGCCGGACCTGGACGGCATGGCCGATCGCCTCGGCCAAGCGCCGGCATGGCCGGCGTGGTTCGCGGTTGCCACCGATGCGTGCCGGGGCGCGTGGCTGGCCGACGCGCCGCCGGCGACCCTGGAGGATTTCGATACTCGCTACGTGGCGCCGCGCTGGCCCACGCACGCCGGTGCGGCCGGACGCTACCTGGCCGCCAGGGCGTTCGGGTCGTGGATCGCCTACCAGGCCGACGCCGCCGTCTCACTGGCCACGTGGCTCACCATGTGCCACGCGGTGCTGCGCATCGAGTGTGCCCGGGCGTGCGGGGCCGCCGGACGCCCACTCGACCGCGATCTGCTGGTCCAGGCGATCCGTCAGGCGGACCTGCTCCTGGTCCACTACGCGGACAGCCTGGCGATCGCCCGACGTCTCGCCGCGCGATAGCGCGACACCCGTTCTCCTGGTCCCTGGTCCCTGGTCCCCAGTCCCTAGTTCTGCGGCGAACTCGTCGAAGGGCGTTCGCCGCTCTTCATGAAGCGCTCGACTTCTTCAATCGTGCGCGGGACGGTCGCCGACAGGCGCTTGAGGCCGCTGCCGGTCAGCAGGAACGAGTCCTCGATCCGCACGCCGGCGAACTTGTACGTCTCGACCGCGGCGCGCACCGCCTCCTTGAACTTGCGGTTCTCGGCGGTGTCGGCCAGGTCGTCGAGCGCCTGCGGCCGGACGTAGATTCCGGGTTCGACCACGAAGGTCATGCCGGCGGCGAGCGGCTTCTGGTAGTCGCCGACGTCGTGTACGTCCATGCCGATCCAGTGACAGATGCCGTGCGTGTACCAGGTGCGGAACTGATCGCCGCTGGCGTCGGTGATGAGGCCCAGCTTCAGCAGGCCGGCCTTGACCACCTCTTCGGCCGCCTTCTCGACATCGGCGGTCTTGTTGCCGACCTTGGCCGCGGCCATCCCGGCTTCCTGTGCCGCCAGCACCAGGCGGTAGATCTCCTTCTGCGCCTCGCTGAACGTGCCGCTCACGGGATAGGTGCGGGTGATGTCGACGGTGTAGCCCTGGTAGTTGCCGGCGGCGTCGACGAGCAGCAGGTCGCCGGGCTGCATCTGCCGGCTCGAGGCGTTGTAGTGGAGGATGGTGGCGTTGGGGCCGCTGCCGACGATCGACGGGTAGCCCCACGTCATCGCCCCGTTCTGCATGTAGACCTGCTCGATCGCCGCCTCGACTTCGGTACTCGAAACGGCCGGGCTTGGCGGCGGTCATGCCGGCCATGTGGGCGTTGCTGGAGATGACGCCGCTCTTCTCCATCATCGTCTGCTCCCAGGTGGTCTTGACCTGGCGCAGGTCCGAGATCACCGGCCAGGTGTCCACGAAGGCGACGTTGAGGAAGCGGTCGCGGGCCTTGGCGGCGAACTCGTAGGCCGAGGTGAGTGGCGCCGACGGCGCGAGCCGCGGCCCGAACGGCAGCGCCAGCTTCGCGCGGTTGGCGCCGACGGCGTCGAAGAACGCGTCGAACTCGTTCGACACCTCGTTGCGGCGGCCGCCGTACATCTGGCGGTTGAACATCGCGGTGACGAACGCCTCGAATTCGCCGGCGTAGTACACGGTGGCGATGCCGCTCTGCGCGGTGGCCTCCTCCTTGGTCAGGATGTGGCCGTTCCAGTGCTCGCGCCGCGGGTTGGGCTCGCGCACGAACAGGATCTCCTTGCGGGTGCGGGCGCCGGGCATCAGCACGAGGATGGTCTCCTCCTGCGTCAGGCCGGTCAGGTACTGCAGGTGGCTGTCCTGGCGGAACTCGTAGTCGACGTCGAGGGAGTAGACCTTGGTCGGCGCGCTCCAGACGACGGCCAGCGCCTCGGGTCCGAGCTTCTCCATCAGCCGCGCCCGCCGCGCCGCCAGGTCGTCCTGCAGCGGGCCGGCCGCCGCCGTGGCCGCCATCGCCACTACGCCCGCCACCGCCATCGCCAGATTCCTGGTCCGCACGCTCATGGGTCCCTCCCTCACCGTCGTGCCGGCCATCCTACCAGCCTGCGCCTTCCGGCAGTATCATCGGCCCGTTCCAGGCGCGACCCACTCCGGGCGCGGAAAGGCGGACGATGACCGGCAACGGCAACTGGCGGGATTCCGGCGTGTCGCGGCGCGACGTGATGCGGCTTGGCGCCGGCGGCCTCGGGTTCGGCCTGTTCGGCGGCCTGGGGCCGGTGCCCGAGGTGCTGGCACAGGCGAGCCGGGCGGCGGCCGCCACCACGTCGGGCCGGATCCTGGTGGTGTTCGAGTGGTTCGGCGGCAACGACGGGCTGAACACGATCGTCCCGTACGGCGACGCCGCCTACTACAAGCACCGGCCGACGATCGGCCTCAAGGAGCGCGACCTCCTCAGAATCGACGCCCAGTTCGGCCTGCACAAGTCGATGCAGGGCCTGAAGCGTCTCCACGACGACGGCAAGGTGGCGATCGTCCACGGCGTCGGCTACGACCAGCCGTCGTTCTCGCACTTCACGTCGAGCTCGTTCTGGCACACCGCCGCCCCCAACAGCGGCAACGAATACGGCTGGCTCGGCCGCACCGCGTCGGCGCTGGACCCGGCCGGCACGCGCTCGGACCTCATCGTCAACATCTCCGACAGCCAGGGACTGGCGGTGCGCGCCCAGCATCACGTGCCGCTGGTGTTCATCGACCCCACCCGGTTCCAGCGCGCCGCGTTCGCGCAGGAGAAGGCGGCGCTCGAGGCATTGGGCGCCCCGGTCGACGCCGTCGGCGACCTCCATCGCTACGTCCGCGAGGTCAGCCGCAGCGCGGCGCAGGCCTCCGAGGTGGTGCGCGCGGCGTGGAGCAAGTACAAGGGCAAGGACAACCCGGACCTGCGCCTGCTCGACCTCGACAAGGTGGCGGCTCTCATCGAGGCCGACTTCCCGACACAGCTCTACTACGTGCCGCTGCGCAACAGCCTGTTCGACACCCACGTCAACCAAGCGTCGCCGCACGACCGGCAGCTGCTCTATTGCTCGGACGCCATCGCCGGCTTCTTCCAGGAGATGGAACGGATCGGCCGCGCCGACGACGTCGTGATGTACGTCTACAGCGAGTTCGGCCGCCGCGTGCCCGAGAACACCAGCCTCGGCACCGACCACGGCACCGCCCAGGTGAACTTCGTCATAGGCAATGCCGTGAAGGGTGGCTTCTACGGCACGCCGCCGAGCCTCACCGAGCTGGTACTCGGCGACAACCTGGCCACGACCACCGACTTCCGCCGGGTCTACGCGTCGCTCATCGACGGCTGGCTGGGCGTCGATGCCGCGAAGGTCCTGGGCAAGAAGTTCGACACCCTCGGATTGTTCCGGGCCTGACGGGAGACGACGATGGCCACTCATCCTCGCTGGTCGCCCGGTCCCGCCGCCTGGAAGGACGACCTGACGCCGCTGTCGGCCGCCGGCTGGAACGTCGATCGCGCCGCCCATCTGCTGGCCCACGCCGGGTTCGGCGGCACGCCGGCCGAGATTCAGGCGCTGGCCGACGCCGGCCTCGAGCGCGCGGTCCGCTCGCTCGTCCACTACGAGTCGATCGCGAATCCGCGGCTGCAGCCGTTCGTCGAGTCGGGGCTGTGGGACCCGTCCCTCACCGCGTTCCCTGAAAGCCGTCCAGAGGCGACCGACCGCGCCGCCGCCCGCGGCGAGTCGATGGGCGTGGCAGTAAAGCCGGGCGGCAGCCGGCCGGTGCAGCCGGTGTCGGACCGCTTCTTCTACTGGCTGCGCGCGACGATGCTCGAGACCCGCCGGCTCGGTTACTGGTGGGCGAACCGGATGCTGCAGACCACGCACCCGGTCGAGCAGAAGATGGCGCTGCTGTGGCACGGCCACTTCGCGACCCACGAGAACAAGGTGCGCGACTACCGCAAGATGGTCCAGCAGGTCGACCTGTTCGAGCGCGGCGCCACCGGCAACCTGCGCGACCTGACCATTCGCGTCGCCCAGAACCCGGCGATGCTCTACTTCCTCGACGCGCAGTACAACGTGAAGGGCGCGGCCAACGAGAACTTCGCCCGCGAGGTGATGGAACTGTTCACCATGGGCGTCGGCAACTACACCGAGCACGATGTCCGCGAGTGCGCCCGCGCGTTCACCGGCTGGTACTTCGACGACCTGGCGTTCAAGATCGATCCCGCCAAGCACGACGACGGGCCGAAGACGTTCCTCGGCCGCACGGGCAACTTCGGCGGCGAGGAGGTGCTGCGGATCATCTTCGAGCAGCCGGTCACGGCCGAGTTCTTCGCCGGCCGCATCTATCGCTTCCTGGTCCGCGACGAGCTGTCGCCGGCGCTGCGCACCACGCTGGGCAAGGTGCTGCGCGACAGCGACTACGAGGTGAAGCCGCTGCTGACCGCGATCTTCTCGTCGCGGGACTTCTACAGCCAGGCCAGCTACGGCGGCCACGTCAAAGGGCCGGTCGAGCACTACATCGCGATGCTGAAGCACCTGGGCGCCGACGAGGTGCCGGGCGTGCCCGACTTCAACCAGTCGACCATCGCCATGGGCCAGCACCTGCTGAATCCGCCGTCGGTGGCCGGCTGGGCCGGCGGCCGCGCCTGGATCACCCCCGGGCTGCTGATGGCGCGCGGCAACGTCGCCCGCGACGTGCTGATCCCCGACATGACCGGCTTCCGCGACTGGAACTTCTCGGCCGGGTCCGACGACGTGCTGGGGCGGCGCTTGCGCGACGGCTACGACGTCGGCGCCGCCACGGCGCTGAACGACCCGTCGACGATGAGCACGTTCGACCGCGTGGCGCTGGAGCGCGACGAGCTCTTCAACACGCGGATTTCCGGTTACATCGGCTGGCAGCAGGCGGCGCGCAAGCTCATCCCCACGCCCCGTCATGGCGCGCGGTTCGATCTCTCGGCGATGCTGGCGGACGCGCACGTCACCACGACGGCGGAGGCGGTCGATCTCCTGATGGGGCGGATCCTGCGGGTGCCGGCGGCACCGGGGACGCGCGATGCCATCGTCGCGTTCCTCACCAAGGAGCTCGGCACCGAGGACCTCGGCCGGGCCCGCACCTACATGGAAGATGCGTTGCGGATGACGGCGCATCTCATCATGAGTACGGCGGAGTATCAGCTCGTCTAATGCTGGGGCTCGGGGCTCGGGGCTAGGGCTCGGGATCACGCTGTCACGCTGGTTGAGGACCTGACCATGAAGCGGCGAACACTGATCACGTCGGCGCTGGGCGCGATGGCCTTGCGGTCGGGCCGCGCGGCCGCGGGGCAGGCGGCGTTCGGCGACGCGCATCTCGAACGCATGCAGGCCCTGGCCGATGCGGTGCTGCCGCAGGAGATCGGCGAGGCGGGCCGCCAGCGGGCCGTCACGCAGTTCATGGCCTGGGTGCGCGACTACCGGGCCGATGCCGACGGCGACCACGGCTACGGTGACGTGCGCGTCCGGCGCCTGCCGCCGTCGCCAGCCCTGAACTACCCGGCGCAGCTCGACGATCTCGATCGCCGCGCCGGCGGGACGTTCGCGACCCGCGCGCTCGCTGATCGCCAGAAGGCCGCGACCGACGCGATCGCCGCCGCGAACATCCGCGACTTTCCGGGGCGTCCCAACGGCGGCCACGTGGCCACCGACCTGATGGCGCATTATTTCAACAGCCCCGGCGCCAACGACCTCGCCTATCGCCGCGCCATCGGCCGCGGTGCCTGCCGCGATCTCGACGGCTCGGAGCAGCGGCCGGCTGCGCTGCCGACAGGAGGGCGATGATGCCCACCTTCGAAGCTGACCTCGTCATCATCGGCGGCGGCATCTCGGCGGCCCTGCTGGCCCAGCGCGTCCACGCCAAGCGACCCGGCACCTCGATGATCGTCGTGGAGGCCGGCGACACCTTCTTCGACGCGAAGAAGCGCTGGACCCAGCGCGATCGCATGGTCGCCTACGGCGAGAACCCGTGGCCGGGCGACTACATCGCCGACCAGGCGGCGGCCGGCGTCATCTCGCGTTCGATGGTCGCCGGCGGCCAGGCCATGCACTGGGGCGGCGTGACCAACCGCTTCTCCGAGGAAGACACCCGCCTGAAGTCGATGTTCGGCCTGGCGGTGGACTGGCCGATCGCCTGGACCGAGCTCGAGCGCTACTACTGCGACGCCGAACGCGTGCTCGGCGTGTCGGGCGATCCGAGCCCGCTGCCCGAGGACGCGCGCTCCGAGCCGTATCCCATGACCGGGATGCCGCTCACCTGGAACCTCGCGCAGTTGAAGACCTGGGGCGAGAAGAGCGGGATCCCGTTCTGGGGCACGCCGCAGGCGAAGAACACCCAGCCCTACGGCGGCCGTGGCGAGTGCAAGCGCTGCAACACCTGCTCGGTGTGTCCGACCGAGGCCCGCTACGCGCCCGACTTCACTTTCCGGCAACTGCTCGAGCGTAAGGCGATCACGCTGCACGATCGCACGCTGATCCGGAAGCTGGCGATTGCCGACGGCGGCGGCCGCACCCCACGCATCGAGGCGGCCACGGGCCTGCACCGCGATCGGCCGAACGACGTCGTCACCTATCGCGCGAAGACGTTCGTCGTCGCGTCGGGCTATACCTGGAGCTCGCACCTGCTGCTGTTGTCGGCGTCGAGCCGCGTCCCGAACGGCGTCGCCAACTCGTCGGGGCTGGTCGGCAAGTACATGAACGGCCACGGCTTCATCCAGAGTCACATCGAGCTCGACGCCGAGATCTACCCGGGGATGAACGAGCAGCACAGCCTGATCTCGCGGCAGTTCTTCCGCGCGCCGAAGGGCGGACCGTTCGTGCGTCACGACCTGCGGCTGTGGGAGAGCCCGGTCAATCGCGACGCGCGGCTGCGCGACGACGCCGGACGCATCCTGCTCGGCGACGCGGTGATGGCCGACTGGCGGACGCGCACCAGGCGGGCCACGGCGCGGGTGCGCGCCTACTACGACGTGCATCCCGATCGGACGAGCGAGCTGACGCTCGACCCGGCGACGAAGAACATGTACGGCGACGCCCTGCCGAAGATCGTCCACCGCCCCGATGCTGCCTCGCAGGCGCGGTGGGAGTCGACGCAGACGCACATCCGCGGCGTATTCGAGCGGCTGGCCAAGGCCGATGGCGGCCGGCTGCACCCGCTCGACATCGGCACCTACTGGGATCACCCGGCCGGCGGCTGCCGCATGGGCACCGATCCGGCGTCGAGCGTCACCGACAGCTACGGCCGCGCCCACGACCACGAGAACCTGTTCGTGGTCGGGTCGCCGACCTTGCCGACCGCCGGCTGCACCAACGGCACGTTGACCTTTGCCGCGGTCACTCTACGATCCGCGGAACACATCGCGAGCGCCCTGGGCGGCGCCCGCACGGAGGCACGAGGATGACACGCGCACGAGCACTTGGACTGGCGGGAACCGCCGTGGCGGCGGCGTTGGCGGTGGCCTGCGGACAGGCCGGACAGGCGCAGGCGCCGGCGGCCACTCCAGCGGCGGCCGAGCGGCCCAACCCGCTGCCCGGCGTCACAAAGTCGATGGAGCAGCTCGAGAGCGAGATGTTCCACGTCAGCGCGGGCCGGCGGCTGAAGCCGGCGTCGTGGCCGGGGAACAATCGCGTCGCCGTCGCGCTGTCGTTCGACGTCGACAACGCCTCGATGGCACTGTCGCAGGGCAACCTCGACTACGAGGTGCTGTCGCGCGGCGAATACGGCGCAGTCGACGGCCTGCCGCGGATCCTGCGGATGCTCGACCGCCAGCAGGTGCCGGCGTCGTTCTTCATCCCGGCGGTCAGCGCGGCGCTGCACCCGGCGATGGTGCCGAGCATCCTCGAGAAGAAGGTCCACGAGATCGGCATCCACGGCTGGATCCACGAACGGCTGCCGACGCTGAACAACGAGGCCGAAGAGCAGCGGCTGCTCGACCAGTCGCTGGAACTGCTGACCAAGCAGATGGGCAAGCGGCCGGTCGGCTACCGGGCGCCGTCGTGGAAGTTCAGCAAGTTCACGATGACCCAGGTGCAGAAGGCCGGCTTCCTCTACGACAGCAGCCTGATGGCCAGCGACGACGCCTACGAGATCCTGATGAACCGCAAGGGCACCGGCGTCATCGAGCTGCCGATCGAGCGCATCGTCGACGACGCGCCGTACTTCGGCGCCTCCGACGGCTCGATGCCGTCACCCGAGCACGTGCTCGAAGTCTTCCAATCGGAGTTCGACGTGGCCTGGGACGAGCGCGGCCTCTACGTGCTGACCATGCATCCGCACATCATGGGCCACCGCTCGCGCGTGGCGGTGCTGGAGCGGCTGATCGTCCACATGAAGCAGAAGGGCGGCGTGTGGTTCGCGACCCACGAGGACGTCGCCAAGCACCTCAAGGGGATGCTGACGGCCGGCAGCACCGACTGACGCATGACGGCAGAGCGCTGACTCGACGCCATCGGAGGCGCGTGCCCCCATCACCACGCCGGGCACCGCCTCCTCCCTCCGTCCTTGCAAGATCTCCATCCAATCATCTCGGACTCCGGAAGGAGGCAGCGCCCGGCGCGGTGGGCGCGGGCGTCGGCGCCGCGGCGATGCGGTAAGCCGGCGCGAATAGGGTCGTATGATTCGTCATAGCACTATGGCCAAGACCAAGGTCGCCCTGACCATCGATTCGGCATTGCTCGACCGGGTCGACGATCTCGTGGCCCGTGCGCGCTTCAGGACCAGGAGTCAGGCGGTCGAGACGGCTGTGGCCGAGATGCTCACCCGGCTGGCCCGGACGCGCCTGGCCGACGAGTGCGCCAAGCTCGACCCAGTCGAGGAACGTGGCTTCGCCGATGAAGGCTCGGGGACCGGATCAAGCCGCGGGCCGACGGCTGCTGGTGTACTTAGCCGCCGGGCGAAGCCCGGGATATCGTAAAGACGGAGTTGGGCGATGCACAACGAGTTCACGGCGGTGTTCGAACGCGACGGCGAGTGGATCATCGGGTATTGCCCTGAGATTCCTGGCGCGAACGGTCAGGGGCGCACACGCGAGGAGGCCCGTGAGAATCTCCGCCAGGCGATCGCCTTGATCCTGCAGGATCGTCGCGAAGACGGGCTTCGTGGTCTGCCGGACGATGCCGAACAGGAGACGGTGGTCCTGAGGTGAAACGCAGCGCCCTGCTGCAGCACCTGCGGCGGTTTGGCTGCGTTCTGAAACGTGAAGGCGCCGCGCACTCGCTGTGGACGAACCCCAACACCGGCGCCACCGAGGCGGTGCCGCGCCACACCGAGATCAGCAACGTGCTCGCCTGGAAGATCTGCCGGGGCCTCGGCATTCCCGAACTGGGGAGGTGAGCGTCTCTGATCGCGTGACGGCGGAGGGCCGGCTCGGCTCCCGCGTCCGTGCCCTCCGCAGCCGTCAAACGCCATCGGGGGCGGGTGTCGGCGGAAGCGCGAGGCCCCGGGCGGTGCTGCACGACGCGGTCACGCGTCGTCCCGGTCCCTGAACACCCCACGCGGACTTCGGCGCCGCCTCGTCGTTTGACGTCTGACGCGTGTGCGGCTGCTCCGGACGGCCGCGGGAGCCGAGCCAGCCCTCCGCAGTGCAGCAGTCAAGAGCGACGACCTCGCAGTACACCGCGACAACGACGAATCAGCCAATAACTGCGCCCTTGCTTGCGTTCTAACGACCCTGGAGTTACGCCGGGCGTCCGCTACTAGGCTAAGCATCGACAACAGACTTTAACCTGCGAGTGGCTGAGCCTTGCGATCGCGCTGACGAAGCATCGTTACAGCAGCGTCGAAGCCAATGCTGTCCTTCGTCTTCAACACGGACAGAACCCAAGCGTCGTCGTTCGAAAGGCGATAGCGTTGTGCGACGAACCGAGCAAAGTCACTGCCGGAAAGATTGCTGGCGACGCGCTTGATCTCATCGCGTTCTTCGTTGTCGAGCATCCAGTCAGGCTTTCGCTCGTCCTCGACAGTCGGCTTGGTCACGCTTGGCCGACGGACTCGACCCTTGTCGATCGCTTGACTGATTGCTCGCAATCCCTCGCTGAGAGTCTCGGCGAGCATACGACTGGACGCGATCTCGTCGGCCTTCAGCGCGGCTAGCCTCCGCAGATGCGTGGCGATGCGACCAAGCCCGACCATCAACAGCAACGCCGAAACAGCAATCGCCCACGTCACTGGTCCCTCCTTGAGTCACACCCGGCCTAGCTAACGCCTCGGATTCATACCCATCGGCCTCATGATCACGTGGCGGCAATGGAGCTGCAAGTGGATCCGAGGCTGCGCTCGTTACGCTGTGATCAAGTCGACCCCGTGAGACCCAACCAAGGGAGTGAGGAGCTCGAGGCGTTCAGAGAACTCCGCAATGAACCGAGACGTCGTGAAGATCGCCCAAGCCGCACAGCCAAATCCGAGCACCTTGTCTGGATAGAAAGGGAGTGAATCGGCGGCAAGTGGGTTGATCGCGAACTTGCCCCGGAGGGCGCGCTCGAACTGATGCGGAGCCACAGCACCCACCGAAGCGGCCGGTACCCACTCTGGTTCGTAGTGAGTGAGGGCATTCCGCAGCCGCGTCAAGAGGACGGCTGATTGCCAAGGGTCGCTTCCTCGATCGAACGGCGGCCTGTCGGCCAAGGCCAAGGCGATGCTGTACTTCTCAGTGACCGTGTACCGCGCGGTCCTTGGCACACCGGCCTTCCATAACTCGGCGAGCCGTGCGACTGTCTTCTCGTCTAGGGGTCGCAATCTGCTCAACGTGCCCTCGGCGGCGTCGGCGAAGAACTCGTTGGCCGCGGCCTCAAGACACGCGACTGAGAAAAGGACTGCGCCGACGACGTGCGAGCGATGTTCCGACAGAAACGTTACTTGGCCGGCGTGAGCCACCTCGAACGCGTGAGCGTGCCGTGCGCACAGAACGGCCGCCTCAAGGTGCTGCCGAGAGAAATACGTCCTTGTGTAGTGAATTCCCGGCATGTCGATCAGAAATGTCGAGCCACCTTGAACATCATTTTGCGTGTCCGGGTACACCGCTCTCTGCAGCCGCCAAGCAGTGTAGCCGGAGTCAGAAGCGGGGGTACACGCGTACGCAGGACATCCGCCCGACGCGGGCCGACGGCGGAGGGCTGGCTCGGCTCCCGCGGCCGTCCGGAGCAGCCGCGCCATCGTCAGTCGTCAAACGACGAGGCGGCGCCGAGGTCCGCGTGGGGTGTTCAGGGACCGGGACGACGTGTGATCACGTCGTGCAGCACCGCCCGGGGCCCCGCGCTTCAATCGACGTTCGCCCCCGATGGCGTTTGACGGCTGCGGAGGGCACGGACGCGGGAGTCGAGTCGGCCCTTCGCCGTCGATCATCGGCGGGGCCGGGAGCGCGGGCAGAGCTGAAGCTCTGCCCTACATCTGATCAAGGGGCAGAACTGAAGTTCTGCCCTACGAATGCCGAGTCACCGACGAAGCGGAGTCACCGCGCCGGGGCGGGGGACAGGTCGCGCACCGACTCGGTGTCGATCGACGTGCGCGGGTCGAGCAGCAGCCAGCACGGCACGCCCAGGAAGTAGACGATCGCCAGCAGGCGGATGAACTGGTTCCAGTCGCCGCCGGCCTGGCTGAGCAGGAACCCGCCGATCATCGTCGAACTGGCGCCGGCCAGGTTGCCCATCAGGTTCATCGTCCCGGCCACCGAGGCGGCGTAGCGGCCGCCGACGTCCATGCACGACGCCCAGGCGTGCGGCATCACCAGGTCGTTGCAGAAGCAGGCGATGGCCATCATCGCCATCGTCGCGTTGATGCCCGACATGCCGGTGGCCAGCATCAGGAAGACGCCGGCGCCGAGAAAGCCCGTGACCGCCATCATCCGCCGGGTGCGTGAGTCGTCGCCGGTGAGCCGCGTCACCGCCGGCGTCACCAGTCCGCAGAAGAGCGAGCCGAGGCCGTTGAAGAACAGCGGGATCACCGCGTAGGCGGCGGCCTGCGTCGGCGACAAGCCATGGTGTTCCTGCAGGTAGGTCGGCAGCCACGTCAGCGAGAAGTACCACCCGAACGACAGGAAGTAGTACTGCGCGGTGAGCAGCAGCACCGCGCGCGAGCGGAGCAGCTTGCCCCACGGCACGCCGTGTTCGCCCATCGCTGACGGCTCGACGTCGCGCATCAGCTCGAGCTCAGCGGCGTTCACCGCCGGGTGCTGGCGCGGGTCGTCGCGGTACCAGCGGTAGAAGATCACCGACCAGACGATGCCGAGCAGGCCGAACAGCACGAAGGCGATGCGCCAGCTCACGAACTGCAGCACCCACACGACCAGGAGCGGCGTGAACGCGCCGCCCCAGCGGGCCGCCATCCACAGCAGGCCCTGGGCGCGGGTCCGTTCGCTGCGCGGCAGCCAGGTGGCCAGCGACTTGGCGATGATCGGGAAGCAGCCGGCCTCGCCGATGCCGAACAGGAACCGGATCACCACCATCGAGGTGAAGTTCCAGGCGGCGCCGGTCATGGCCGTGAACGCCGACCAGCCGAGCACGATCCGCATCAGCCCCTTGCGGGCGCCGACCCAGTCGCCGTACCAGGCGCCGGGGATCTCGAACAGGCCGTAGCCGAGCAGGAACGCGCTCAGCACCGTGCCCATCATCACCTTGTCGAAGCCGAGGTCGGCCGAGATGAGCGGCGCGGCCTGGGCGATCACCGTGCGATCGACGAAGGCGAGCACGGCCAGCGACATGCCGAAGGCGACGACGCGGTGGCGGGCGTTGGTCGGCGTCATCGGCTACTCCAGCTCGCGCGGCGGCACGCCGTCGTACTCCACCGGTACGCGGATGCGCATCGGTTTCTCGCGGGTCAGTTCCTCGCCGACTTCGGCGGTCAGGCCGGCGACCCGGCCGATGAGGAACACGAAGCGGCCGAACGTCGGCGCGAAGCCCATGTCGTGCAGCACCGCCGCCAGCGCGCCGTCGATGTTGATCGGCAGCGGTTTCACCGCCTGCGCAATCGCCTCCTCCATCGCCGTGACGAAGGCCACGCCGTCGCCGGCGATGCCGCCGTCGGCGGCCAGGTTGAAGAGGATCGCGGTGCGCGGGTCGGTGCTGTGCACGCGGTGCCCGAAGCCGGGGAGCCGCCGCTTGGCCTGGCGGGCCTGAGCCACGATCCGCGTCGCGGCCTCGGCGATCGACAGGCCCTCGGCCTGTTTCAGGGCGACGCCCTCGGCGATGAGCTCCATGCAGCCCAGGCCGGCGCCGCCATGGTCGTCGCCAACCGCGAGGATGCCCGCCGCCACCGCGGCCGAGATCGACTGCCGGTTGCCGGACACCGCCAGCCGCGCCGTGGCGCACGACGGCGCGCCCGACCCGTGGTCGGCGACGCCGGTCAGGATCGCGTCGAGCAGGGCGCGCTCGGCTACGGACGGCAGTCGCGACTGATGCAGCAGGAAGACGGTGTCGGTGAACGTACGGCCGGTCATCAGGGCCGGGACGTCGTAGCCGCGAATCCTGATGTGCCCGTCTCGGGCATCGACGATCGACGTGCGCCAGGCGTCCATGAGGGCTCCCTTTCGGCGCACGGAGCGGTCACACCGATGCGCGAGCAGCAGCGGTTATGGCCCACAACATGTATGGTTGTCAATACAAGAGCGTGAAATCAGGCCGCTGCCGCTCGATTCCCGTACAGGCTCGGCCGTTCGCCGCCGCCGTCAGGCCGAGGTCTCGACCTCGGTCGTCCACGTCCACTTGCCTTGCCGCTTCACCCTCGTCATGTTCACCGAGTAGTGGTACTTGTCGGCGCGATAGTAGATGTCGACGAGTTCGAACGGCCGGTCGCTGGTGGTGAACATGAGCCGCGTCATGTGCAGCACTGGATAGAGCGCCGGGATGCCGAGCCGGCGCGCGGTGTCGGGATCGGCCGGCGCCGCTTCGATCGTCTCGCGGGCGCGGACGATCGGGATCTTGAGGTCGTCCTGCAGGATCTTCAGCAGCGGCACCGAGTAGAGATCCTCGACGCGGATGCGCGACCCGATCTCGGGCCGCAGGTAGTTGCGCGTGTACGAGAACGGCTCGTCGTCGATGTGGCGCAGGCGCTTGATGAGCGTCAGCTCGGTCACGGTGGAATCGAGCTGCAGCGCCTCGCGCAGGTCGGGCGTCGCCGGGGTCGTCGTGACCTCGACGTCGGTCACCTTCAGCTTGCGTACCCGTTCCTGGAGCTCTTCGAGGAAGCCGGTATAGCGCACCGGCGTGATCCGCTTGGGCGGGTCGGACGAGACGAAGGTGCCCTTGCCCTGCACCTTGATCAGCAGGTGCTCGCGGACCAGCTCGCGCAGCGCCTCGCGCAGCGTCACCCGGCTCACCGCCAGCTCGCGCGACAGCTCGTGTTCCGAGGGAATCTGCTTGCCCGGCAGGTACAGCCCGCTGTGAATCCGGTGCCGGAGGAGGTGCTGAATCTGGTGGTAGAGTGGGACGCCGAGCTCCTTGGCGAGCCCGCCTCCCCGATGGTCGATTGTCACGGACGTGTGGGCAGCATACCATCCTGCTTGACACCACTTGTATAGTTATCCGTACATGTCTGGACATCGCCCGGCATCCGCGGCGGCGCCTCTGCACGGCGTACGCGTTCTCGACCTGTCGAGGATGATCGCCGGCGGCGTGTCGGGCATGCTGCTCGCCGACTTCGGCGCCGACGTCGTCAAGGCCGAGGAGCCGCAACGCGGCGATCCGCTGCGGCAGTGGACCACCGAGGGCGAACCCTACTGGTGGAAGGTCTACGGCCGCAACAAGCGCTTCATCACGCTGAACCTGAAGTCCGATGACGGCCGCGCAGCTGCTGCAGAAGGTGCTGCCGCACTTCGACGTGATGATGGAGTCGTTCGTCCCCGGCACGCTCGAGCGCATGGGCCTCGGCTGGGACGTGCTGCATGCCTGGAACCCCAAGCTGATCCTGGTGCGCATCTCGGGCTGGGGCCAGACCGGCCCGGCCAGCCAGCGCCCGGGCTTCGGCACGCTGATCGAAGCGGCCAGCGGCTTCGCGGCGATGAACGGCGAGCCCGGCGGCGCGCCGATCGTGCCGGCGTTCCCGCTCGCCGACATGACCTCGGCGCTCTACGCCGTCAACGCCGTGATGTTCGCGCTCTATCATCGCGACGTGCACGGTGGCCCCGGCCAGGTGGTGGACGTGTCGCTGTTCGAATCGCTGTTCTCGCTGCTCGGGCCGCTGGCCGCCGAGTACGCGGCGCTCGGCCGGCTGCGCGAACGCAATGGCAGCCGGTCGAAGAACGCCGGCCCGCGCGGCTGCTACCGCACCCAGGACGGGCTCTACGTCGCGGTCAGCGGCTCGACGCCGAAGATGGCCGAGCGCTTCCTGCAGGCCTACGGCCTCGGCCACGTGCTGGACGATCCGCGCTTTGCCACCAACGAGGCCCGGGTGCAGCACGCCGCCGAACTCGACGCGCTCGTCACCACGGCGATCGCGGCGCGCACCCTCGCCGAGAACCTGCAGATCATCGACGCCCACGCCCTCACCGCCGTCGCGGTGCAGACGGTGGCCGACATCGAGCGCGACCCGCACTGGCAGGCGCGTCAGCTGCTGCTCGACGTCCCCAACGGCGACGGCACCGTGCGCATGCACAACGTCGTGCCGCGGCTGTCGGCGACGCCGGGCGAGATCCGCGCGCCCGGCGGCGCGCTCGGCCAGGACAACCACGCGGTCTACCGCGAGCTCGGGCTGACCTGTACCGAACTCGAGGCGCTCGCCGCCGCCGGCGTCATCTGAGGTGCGATCGTGGCGACCCCCTCCGCTCCCCCGGCTCTCGCGCTTCGCGCCCGGCTGCTCATCGGCGGCCAGTGGGTAGACGGGGTCGAGACCTTCGCGGTCACCGACAAGTTCACCGGCGAGGTGATCGGCCACGCCGACCGCGCCTCGCGGGCGCAGGTCGATGCCGCGGTGGCCGCCGCCGAGCAGTCGTTCGCGGCCACCACCCTCGACGCCACCGCGCGCTACACGCTGCTGCGCACGGCCTGCGATCTCATCGAGACCCGCCGCGCCGAACTGGTGCGCATCCTCACCGCCGAAGACCGGGTTCCCGATCACCGACACCGCCAACGAGGTGACGCGCGCCATCCAGACGCTGCTCATCGCCGCCGAAGAAGGCAAGCGTCTGGTCGGTGAAGTGGTGCCGATCGAAGCGGCGCCGGGCAACGCCCACCGCATGGGGTTCACGATCCGCGTGCCGCGCGGCGTGGTCTGCGGCATCACGTCGTTCAACGCCCCGCTCAACTTCGTCGCGCACAAGGTGGCGCCGGCGCTGGCCGCCGGCAACACCGTGGTGCTCAAGGCGCCGCAGGCGACGCCGTTCAGCGCCGCCGCTGCTGTCGAGATCCTGCTCGAGGCCGGGTTCCCGCCGGCGCACGTCAACCTGGTGCAGGGTCCGGGCAGCGACGTCGGCCGCTGGCTGGTCGAGAACCAGAGCATCCGCTTCTTCACCTTCACCGGCAGCACCGCGCGTCGGCAAGCAGCTGCAGCAGGCGCGTCGGGCTGCGGCCGATCGCGCTCGAACTCGGCAGCATCGCCGCCACCATCGTCTGCGCCGACGCCGATCTCGACCGGGCGGTGCCGCGCGTCGTCAACTCGGCATTCCGCCGCGCCGGACAGGCCTGCACGTCCACGCAGCGGCTGTTCGTGCAGCGGCCGGTGCTCGACCGATTCGTCGCGCGCCCTCGCCGCCGCCACCGCGCAGGTGAAGGTCGGCGACCCGCGCGATCCGCAGACCGTGGTCGGGCCGATGATCAGCGAGGCCGAAGCGGCGCGCGCCGAGCAGTGGGTCGCCGAAGCCGTGGCCGCCGGGGCCCGGCTGGTCGCCGGCGGCAGCCGGCGCGGCGCCGTGCTCGACCCGACCATCCTCACCGACGTGCGGCCCGACATGCGGGTGCTGTGCGAGGAGATCTTCGCGCCGGTCATGTCGATCGTGCCGTTCGACACCCTCGACGAGGCGATCGCCGCGGTCAACGCCACGCCGTTCGGCCTCGCCGCCGGCATCTTCACCCGCGACATCACCACGGCGCTGCACCGCCGCGCCGGCGGCTCCACGTCGGCGTCGTCCACATCAACGAGTCGTCGAGCAGCCGCGTCGACCTGATGCCGTTCACCGGCGTCAAGGACAGCGGCGCTCGGCCGCGAGGGTCCGAAGTACGCGATGCAGGAGATGACCGAAGAGCGGCTGATCACCATCAGCCTCTAGCGTCGATCACCTCGGGAGGGCCGCAGTGACCCGAGATGCATGACAGGAGCGATGTTCATCGCCCACTGCCTGAAGCAGGAGGGCGTGACCAAGGTGTTCGGCCAGTGCGGCCACACCAACTACGCGCTGATCGACGCCTGCCACCGGCTCGGCATCGAGTACATCTCGTTCCGCCACGAACAGCAGGCGGCGCACGCCGCCGACGCCTACTACCGCGTCACCGCACAAGCTGGCGGTGCTGAACGTGCACCTGTCGCCGGGGCTGACCAACGCGCTCACCGGGCGTGGCCACGCGCCGCCGCCGACTCGACGCCGATGGTGGTGATCACCGGCAACACGCCGTCGTACCACCACGCCCGCGAGCCGCATCAGGGCATCCGGCTGCACGCCGACGCCTCGCAGGGCGACATCTATCCGGCCGATCTGCAAGCGCGTGTGGCGCGTCGACGACGCCAAGTTCCTGGTCGACGTGATGCCGCGCGCGCTCAACCTGGCGCAGACCGGGCGGCCGGGCGCGGTGCTGCTCGACGTGCCGATGGACGTCTTCTCGCAGCACATCGACGCGCCGGCGCACGAGATGTCGTCGCGGCGGGCCGAACTACGACGCGTCCGGGCGCCGCCGCCGACGGCATCGCCGACGCGGTGCGGCTGCTGCAGTCGGCGCACGGCACCGGCGATCTTCGCCGGCAACGGCGTGCTGCTCGCCGAAGCCGCCGACGAAGCTGAAGGCGCTGGCCGAGCTGACTGGCGATCCCGGTGGCGACGACGCTGATGGCCAAGGGCGCGCTTCCCGAGGATCACCCGCTCGCGCTGCGGCATGACCGGCATCTGGGGCACGCGCGTCGCCAACGACACGTGCGCGCACGCCGACGTCATCCTGGCCGTGGGCACCGCCTTCGGCGAGGCCGACTGCAGCTCGTGGAATCCCGCGCACACCTTCGCCATCCCGCCACGCAGCTGATCCAGATCGACATCGACCCGCAGGAGATCGGCAAGATCTATCCGGTGGAAGTCGGGCCTCGTCGGCGACGCCAAGACGGCGCTGCGGCAGCTGATCGAGGCGCTGCGCGAGGCACACGCCGTCGGCCGACGAGGCGCAGCGCCGCGTCGACGCGCTCGATCGCCGGCGCGCGAGCTGGCGAACAGGAGATCGCCGCGACGAAGCAGCGACAACGGCCGGCCGATTCATCCGGCGCGGCTGCTGGACGAGATCGCCGCCGTGGCCCCGCGCGACGCCATCTTCGTGACCGACGTCGGCTGGAACAAGAACGGCGCCGGGCAGCAGCTGGCCACCTACGCGGCCCGGCAGTCGTTCCTGACCAGCGGCGGCCTGGCGACGATGGGATTCGCGCCGGCCGCGGCGATCGGCGCCAAGATCGGCGCGCCCGACCGGCCGGTGATCTGCCTGGTCGGCGACGGCGGCTTCCTGTCGGTGGCCGGCGCGCTGACCACGGCCGTCGAACTCGGCATCCCGGTGGTGTGGGTGATCTTCAACAACTTCTGCTTCTCGACGATCCGCACCGTCGGCACCACCTACTTCAACAACGCCTACGGCACCGAGTTCCGCACGCCCGACGGCGAGCCCTACAACCCCGACTTCCTGCTGCTGGCCAAGGCGTTCGGCGTCGACGGCGCGCGCGTCGACGATCCAGACGAACTCCCGGCGGCGCTGACCGAAGGCGATCGCCGCCAATCGCGCCCTACCTGCTCGAAGTGCGCACCCGCGGCGACGTGCCGATGCCGCGCACCGGCCACTGGGACATCGCCGACTTCCTGGCCCATGGCAATGACTGAGTGGCGGTGGCGCGGCCGTTCGCTGGCCGCGATGGCGCTGTGCGCGGCGCTGGCCGCGTGTTCGGCGCCCGCCGGCGGCGACAGCGCCCGAGTCGCGGCCATCGGCGACGCCCGTGGCACCGCCGCAGGGCCCGCGGCTCTACGTCTCCAACGAGATGACGGCACCGTCAGCGTCATCGACATCGCCACGCGCGCGGTGGTGCAGCACATCCCGGTGGGGAAGCGCCCGCGCGGCATCCGCGCCAGCCCCGACGGCCGCACGGTCTACGTGGCGCTCAGCGGCTCGCCGATCGGCGGACCGAACGTCGACGAGGCGACGCTGCCGCCGCCCGACCGCAAACTCGACGGCATCGGCGTCATCGACGCCGTCGCCGGACGGTTCGTGAAGCATGCTCCCGTCGGGCACCGATCCCGAGCAGTTCGCCGTCTCGCAAGGACGGCGCGCGGCTGTTCATCGCCAACGAGGACGCCGGCCTCACCAGCGTGCTCGAGGTGGCGAGCGGCAAGATCCTGGCGCAGATCAAGGTCGGCGGCGAACCAGAGGGCGTCGATCTGAGTCCCGATGGCTCGGTTCGTCTACGTCACCTCCGAGTACGACAACACCGTGTATGCGATCGACACCGAGCGTCTGCAGGTCGTGAAGGAAGTGCCGGTCGGGCCGCGGCCGCGCTCCACCGGCTTCCTCCCTGACGGCTCACGCGCCTACGTCAGCGCCGAGAACGGCCCGCTCGTCAACGTCACTCGATGCCCGGACGCACGCCGTCGTGGCGTCGATCCCGTTCAGCCCCGACACCTTGAAGCCGATGGGCGTGGTGGTCACGCCCGACGGCACTCGGGCCCTGGTGACGACCGGCCGCGGCGGCACGTTGCACGCCATCGACACCGCGAGCAACCGCATCACCGGGTCGGTGGCGGTGGGCGCGCGGCCATGGGGCGTCGAAGTCTCGGCCGACGGCAAGTGGGCGTTCACCGCCAACGGCCCGTCGAACGACGTCGCGATCGTGGACCTGGCGACGATGACGGTGGCCGCCAAGGTGCCGGTGGGCGACCGGCCCTGGGGCCTGGCGATCGTGCCCTAGCCGTCCGCCGTTCGACGCCCTCGCGGCCAATCGGCCCGGGCCGGCCCCGGCGTGGCCTGACCGGCTGCCGATCCGCCCGCTCATGAGTCGGACGCCGACCCATCCATGGGCGAATCGACTCATACCTGTATTGACAACCATACCTGTTTGCATACAATCCATCCGGTGAACGCGCCACGCTCGCGAGTTCTTGGAGGACGTATGGTCCGTCTACTGGTGTTCTGCATTGCCCTCGCGCTCCCCGCAGCCGCGGCGGCCCAGACCGTTGCGATCGCTCAGATCTCCGGCGTCGTGACCGATGAATCCGGCGGCGCGCTGCCTGGCGTCGAGGTGACGGTGACGCAGACCTCGACCGGACTGGTCCGCTTCGTGGTCACCGGCACGGGCGGCGAATACGTGCTGCCCAACCTGCCGATTGGTCCCTACCGGCTCGAAGCGAAGCTGCAAGGCTTCAGCACCTTCGAGCAGACCGGGATCGTGCTGCAGGTCGGCACCAGCCCGGTCGTCAACGTCAGCCTGAAGATCGGCACGCTGTCCGAGACCGTCACCGTCGCCGCCGGCGCGACGATGATCGAGACACGCAACACCGCGGTGGGCACCGTGGTCAGCCAGGAGCAGATGGTCGGCCTGCCGCTCGACGGCCGTCAGGCCTCGCAGCTGGTGCTGCTGTCGGGCGCGGCCGTGACCCAGGCCGGCGGCCTCATCGGCAGCCAGCGCGAGTACCCGTCGGCGGTGGCCATCTCGGTGGCCGGCGGCACCGGCAACAGCACCATCTACCTCGTCGACGGCGCCTTCAACAACGACCCGGTGAACAACATCGGACAGCCGATGCCGTTCCCTGACGCGCTCGAGGAGTTCAAGGTGGAGACCGGCGTTCGGCCGGCCCGCTACGGCATCTACACCGGCGCCACCGTGAACGCCGTGACCAAGGCCGGCACCAACAACTTCCACGGCAACTTGTTCGAGTTCGTGCGCGATCACCGCTTCAACGCCCGCAACGCGTTCGCGCTGACCGACGACGGCCTCAGCCGTCACCAGATGGGCGGCACCGTGGGCGGCCCGATCAGGCAGAACCGGCTGTTCTTCTTCGGCGGCCTGCAGTATTCGCGCAACCGGCAGCGGCCGAGCGACGCGCAGGCGTTCGTGCCGACCGCGGCGATGCTGCAGGGCGACTTCACCCAGGTGGCGTCGGCGGCCTGCAACAACGGCACGGCGCTGACCCTGCCGGCGCCGTTCGTCGGCAACCGCGTCAGCCCGACGGCGTTCAACCCGATCTCGATGCGGATCGTCGGGCTGCTGCCGACCGCCACCGACCCGTGCGGCCGCGCCCTCTACGGCGTCGCCGACAACAACGACGAGCAGCAGATCGTCGGCCGCCTCGACTGGCAGGCGACGCAGTCGCAGCGGTTCTTCGGCCGCTACTACGTCGCCAACTTCGACCGCGCGCCCGGCTTCGACGGCCAGAACCTGCTGCTGGCATCGGGCAGCGGCCTCGGCCTCGACAACCGCGTGCAGACGCTGTCGGTGGGCGACGACTACCTGCTGTCGCAAAATCTGGTCAGCGCCACCCGGTTCGCCTGGGCCCGCTCGCGCATCAACCGCACCCAGGGCGAGGACCTGCCCAACTACACGACCCTCGGCTCGAACGTGTTCTCCGCGGCGTCCGACCCGGGCCTGAGCTTCTTCAACCTCGCCGTCACCAACGGCTTCCCGACCGCGGCGTTCCCCGGCAACTTCGAGTCGACGACCTACCAGCTGTCGCAGGACTTCGACTGGATCAAGGGCGCCCACCAGCTCTCGTTCGGCGGCAGCTGGATCCGTCCCGGCCTCGACGTCGTCGGGCCGTTCCAGGCCAACGGCATCTTCACGTTCAACGGCACCCGCGTCGGCGCCGGCCGCCTCGGTCTCGCCGACCTGATGCTCGGGCTGCCGAGCCAGTTCCGCCAGGGCGGCAATCAGACCGTGAACCAGCGGCTCAACTACCTCGGCGCCTACGTGCAGGACGTGTGGCGCGTCGGCGACAAGCTCACGATGAACGCCGGCCTGCGCTGGGAGCCGTATTTCTCGGCGACCGACGACAACGGCTTCTACAGCCACTTCAGCATGGAGGCGTTCCAGGCCGGACGGCGCAGCTCGGTGTTCACCAACGCCCCCGCGGGCCTGCTGTTCTCGGGTGACGACGGCTTCCCCGACAACGCCAACACCTTCGACAACCTCAACCAGTTCGCGCCGCGCTTCGGCCTGGCCTGGGATCCGGCCGGCGACAACGTCCAGACGGTCCGCGCCGCCGTCGGCGTCTACTACGACTCGCCGAAGCTGTGGCAGTACGGCCGCCATCCGCTGAACGCTCCGTACGGCAACACCATTCAGGTCAATCAGCCGGCCTCGGTCACCGATCCGTGGTCGGCGTACCCGGGCGGCAACCCGTTCCCGATTCCGTTCCCGCCCCCCGCGGACGTGCGCTTCCCGACGCTCGGCACCTACGTGACGATGCCGCTCGATCTCGACCCGATGCGGGTCACGCAGTGGAACGTCAGCTACCAGCTGCAGTTCGCCTCGAGCTGGATGACGTCGGTGTCGTATCTCGGCAACCGCACCTCGAACATCTGGATCGGCAAGGAACTGAATCCCGCCGTGGTCATCCCCGGGTCGACCCAGGGCAACCAGGATGCGCGCCGCGTGCTCGTGCTGCAGAACCCGGCCGAGGGCGCGTTCTACTCGACCATCCAGGAGTCGTTCGAGGGCTGGGGCCGCTACCACGGCGTGATCCTCGGCCTGCAGCGGCGGATGGCCAACAACTGGAGCATGAACACCAACGTCACGCTGAGCCGCTGCCGCAACAACGGCGAGCCGGGCACCGACATCACCAACGTGTTCCCCGATCCGAACGACCCCGGCACCAACTGGGGGCCGTGCGACGTCGACCGGCCGTTCATCGTCAACAGCTCGTTCACCTACCTGTCGCCGGGCTTCGGCGACGGCTTCCTGCGCACACTGACCAGCGACTGGTCGGTCGGCACGGTGTTCCAGGCGCGCAGCGGCTCGCCGCTGACGCCCACCACCACCGGCAACCTGTCGTTGACCGGCCTGGGCAACCAGCGGCCGTTCGTGGTCGGCGATCCCGACCTCGACGATCGCACCGCCACGCAGTGGTTCAACACCGCGGCCTTCGCGCCCAACACGGCCGGCAACTGGGGCGACACGCCGCGCGGGTTCCTGCGCGGGCCGGCGTTCTGGAACATCGACCTGGCCCTGTCGCGGGTGGTGCGGGTCAACGACCGGCATCGGTTCGAGCTGCGCGCCGAGGCCTTCAACATCACCAACCGGGTGCACCTCGACAACCCGAACACGGTCTACGGCAACGCCAACTTCGGCCGCATCATCGCCACACAGGGCGGGCCGCGCATCATGCAGTTCGCGCTGAAGTACATCTTCTGATGCTGGACCGCCGCGGGTTCCTCACGCATACGCTCGCCGCCGGCGCCCTGGCGCTCGGCAGCGGGCCGGTCGCGGCCGAGCAGACCCCGGCAGCGCCGCGGCGTCCGCTGAAGATCGACATCTACGGCCGGCACCTGCTCTGGGCGAGGACGCCCGAGGAGGTGGCCGCCGCCGCCCGCGACGCCGGCTACGACGGCGTCGATCTGAACGTGCGCCCGAGCGGGCAGGGGCACGTCACGCCGGAACGGGTGAAGCAGGATCTGCCGGCCTTCGTCGCCGGGGTGCGCGCGCACGGGATCGAGGTGTCGTCGATCACCCCGCCGATCGCCGACGCCGACTCGCCCTTCGCCGAGGACATCCTGGCCACGGCGGCGAGTCTCGGCATCCGTCACTACTGGTGGGGCACCTACCGCTACCAGACCGGCACGCTGATCCAGACCCAGCTCGACGCCCTCAAGCCGCGCATCGCCAAGCTGGCGGCGCTCACGGCGAAGCACGGGATGACCGCGATGTACCACACCTACGCCGGCAACGCCGTCGGCACGCCGGTGTGGGACCTGCTGTCGATCCTGAAGGATCACGATCCGGCGGTGCTGGGCTTCCACTACGATGTCGGGCACATGGTGCGCGAAGGCGCCAACGGGCTGTGGGCCACCAACCTGCGCGCGGCCGGCCGCTACGTGACCGGGGTGTCGGTGAAGGACTTCGTGTGGACCAGGACCGCCGAGGGCCGCTGGCGCACCGACTGGGCGCCGCTCGGCGACGGGCTGGTGCCGCTCGACACCATGGCCGCCATCCTGAAGGAGATCGGCTTCACCGGGCCGATCGAGAACCAGCCGGAATATCCCGATGGCCTGGGCGGCCAGACCACGCTCACCATTCCGCGCGAACGCTTCATCGCCGCGATCCGGCGCGATCAGGATGTCCTGCGCAAGGCGCTCGCGGGCGCCGGCCTGCTGTAGATTCTCCGAGGCACTCCGATGACGAAACAACTGTGGCTGATCCTGGGCTGTGCGGCGAGCGTGTCGGCGGCCGTCCTGGCCCAGTCGGGCTGGTCGACCTACGGCGGCGATGCCGGACACACGCGGTTCTCGACGCTCACCCAGATCACGCCCGACAACGTCACGCAGCTGACCAAGGCCTGGGAGTTCGACACCAAGGTCATGGGCCGCAAGTGGCAGAACACGCCGGTGATCATCGGCTCGACGATGTACATCACGCTGCAGAACGGCGGCGTGGTGGCGCTCGAGCCCGAGTCGGGCAAGGAGCTGTGGCGCTTCGAGACCCAGGTGCGCGGCCGCTCGGTGCGCTCGGTGGCGTATTGGCCCGGTGACACGGACGCCGGCGCGCGCCTGCTCTACGGCGCCGGCGACAAGCTGTGGGCGCTCGATCCAGCGACCGGCAAGCCGATCGAAAGCTTCGGCAACAAGGGCGCGGCCGACGTGCATCCGGGCCGGCCGGCCTCGATGCCCGCCGGTGGCGGCGGCAGCGACGCCGATCCCGGCCCCCGACCGGCGCGTCCTGGTGGCCCGCCCGCGGGCGGTGCGCCAGGTGCTCCCGGCGGTCAAGGCGGTCCTGGCGGCCCGCGCGGCGGCGGTGGCGGCGGCTTCGGCGGCAGCGGGTTCTCGATGTCGTCACCGCCGATCGTCTACAAGAACCTGGCGATCCTCGGTGGCTCGGAAGGCGAGAACGCGTTCATCGGCCCGCCCGGCGATCCGATGGCCTTCGACGTCAAGACGGGGAAGCTGATGTGGCGCTTCCGCGCCGTGCCGCAGCCCGGCGATCTCAACTTCGGCACCTGGGGCGACGGCTGGAAGGATCGCGGCGGGCCGGCGATCTGGGGCCTGACCACCGTCGACGAGGCGCGCGGCCTGATCTTCCTGCCCACCGGCAATCCCGGCGGCAGCTTCTACGGCGGCGACCGGCCCGGCGACAACCTCTACGCCGTGTCGGTGCTGGCCCTCGAGATCGAGACCGGCGCCTACAAGTGGCACTTCCAGACCACGCGGCACGATCTGTTCGACGCCGATCTGGCGGCGGCGCCCGCGCTCATCGACGTGGTGAAGGACGGCAAGCGCATCCCGGCGATCGCGCAGATCACCAAGATGGGCGGCATGCTGTTCATCCTCGACCGGGTGACCGGCAAGCCGATCCACGGCGTCGAAGACCGCAAAGTGCCGCCGAGCAACGTGCCCGGCGAGCGCGCCGCGCCCACCCAGCCGTTTCCGATCAAGCCGGCGCCGTGGGCGCGCCTCGGCATGACCAAGGCCGACCTCACCACGGTGACCCCCGAGTCGAACCGCTTCTGCACCAACTGGTGGGAGAAGGAGCAGATGTACAACGACGGGGCCTACACGCCGTACGGCGCCAAGGGCACCACCGTGGTCTTCAGCGGCACGATCGGCGGCGGGAACTGGGGCGGCGTCGCGTTCAGCCCGCCGCTCGGCTACGTCTTCGTCAACACCAGCAACCTGGCGACGCTCGGCCGGATGGTCCCCGATCCGCAGAACCCCGGCAAGTTCCGCAACGAGCTCGCTTACACGCGCTTCTGGGACGACAACAAGTACCCGTGCCAGGAGCCGCCGTGGGGTGAACTGGTGGCGGTGAACGCCAACACCGGCGACATCGCCTGGAAGGTGCCGCTCGGCGTCTACCCCGAGCTGGTCGCCAAGGGCATCCCGCCCACCGGCACGCCCAATCTCGGCGGGCCGATCGTCACCGCGAGCGGCGTGGTCTTCATCGGCGCCACCAAGGACGCGCGCTTCCGCGCGTTCGACGCCAGGACCGGGAAGGAACTGTGGCACGCGCAGCTCGGCGCCGCCGGCGCGGCGACGCCGATGACCTACATGGGCCGCGACGGCACGCAGTACGTGGTCATCGCCGAGGGCGGACCTGGGGATACCGATCGCGGCGGCACCGAGAGCTACCCGCAGAAGCTGACGGCCTTCGCGCTGGGCAGCCGGGTCAAGTCCGCCAGCGGTCCGGCCGCGGCGGCCGCGGCTCCCGTCGTGGCGGCCACGACCCAGACCGCGCTGTCGCCGGAGCAGATGGCGCAGGGGCGCACCGTCACCGAGCGCGTCTGCACCGCCTGCCACGGCCTCGACGCCTCGATCACCGCCGGCCGGTCGGCCGACGGGTGGAAGAAGGTGGTCGAGGAGATGGTCTCGATGGGCGCGCAGGGGACGCCCGCCGATCTGCGTCTCGTCGCCGAGTACCTGGCGCAGGCCTACCCGGGGAAGTAGCACCGATGAACGGAGGGCTGACCCGTCGCGACGCGTTGACGCTGCTCGGTGGGGCGACGCTGACCGGCGCCTCGGCCTCCAGGGCATCGGCGCAGACGGCGACGGCGCGGCGTCCGATCGGCATCGTCTCGCGCCACCTGCAGTGGACCGACCTCGACGGCGCCATCGCCGTGGCCAAGGAGGCCGGCTTCGACGCCATCGAGTGGAACGTGCGCAAGGGCGGCCACGTCGCCCCTGAGCGGGTCGAGCAGGAGCTGCCGCGAGCGGTCGAGGCGACGCGCCGGGCCGGGCTGGCGGCGACGATGATCACGACGTCGATCCAGGACGCGCAGTCGCCGTTCGCCGAGCCGATCCTGCGGGCGGCGCAGGCCGCCGGCATCCGCTGGTATCGCGGCGGCGAGTACTTCCGCTACGACTACGCGCAGCCGCTGCTGCCGCAGCTCGAGGCGCTGAAGCCGCGGCTCGCCGGCCTGGCCGCGCTGAACCGCACGTACGCTACGACGTGGTGCTACCACACCCACTCGGCGCCCGGGATGATCGGCGGCGGCGTGTGGGACATCTGGAGTGTGATCAAGGACTTCGATCCGGCCTCGATCGCCCTCAACTTCGATATCGGCCACGCCACCGCGAGGAACGGCGCCGGCTGGATCGACGCCGCGACCGTGGTGGCACCGTTCATCGCCGCGCTGGCAGTGAAGGACGCGCGCTGGGAGAAAGGCCCGCGCGGCTGGCGCGCCGAGTTCGTGCCGGTGGGCGAGGGGATGATCGACCTGAAGCGGATGGCCGCGGTGCTCGACCGCAGCGGCTTCGCCGGTCCGATCAACATCCACTACGAGCACAGCGGATTGCTCGGCACCGATCTGGGCACGTGGACGCTGCCGATCACGCGCGAGCGGTTCCTCGAGATCGTCCGCAAGGACCTCGTGGCGGTGCGGCAGGGGTTGAAGAACGGGGACTAGGGGGCAGCGATGCGGCAGCGGGAACGCCGGTGGATCCTCGGGAGCGCGCTCGTCGTAGTGCTCGTCCAGTCGGCCGCGGCGCAGGCGCCGCTGTCGCCGGCGCCGCGCCTTGGTCTCGGCAAGGACGTCGATGGCCGGCCCTTGCCGTTCGGCGTGCCGCCGTACTTCGCGCCCGACACGCCGCTCGGCGTCGGGCCGTTCCCGGCGCTCATGACCACCGACCCGAGCCTGCCCGAGCACGTGATCTACCGGCCGGCCAACCTCGCCGCCGCCGGTCCGTTGCCGGTGGTCGTGTGGGGCAACGGCGCCTGCATGCACGCCGGCAACCGGTTCCGAATCTTCCTCACCGAGATCGCCAGCCATGGCTTCCTGGTGATTTCGGCTGGCCGGCTCGAGGACGCCGCTCTGGAGGTCGGACCGCAGGAGAACCCGGCGGTGCGACGTCCCGGCGATCCGCCGCCGCCTCCGGCGATCCCCGCCGATCCGAATTCGGCCCGGGCCCGGCGTTCGACCGCCGACCACATGCGCCAGGCGATCGACTGGGCCGTGCAGCAGCACACGAGGACCGGCAGCAGCCTGCAGGGACGAATTGCGACGACGAAGATTGCGGTGGCCGGCCAATCCTGTGGCGGCGGGTTGTCGATGCAGCTGGCCGCCGACCCGCGCGTGACCACCCTCGGCATCTTCAACAGCGGCACCCGGCTCAGCCCCGGCGCCGGCGGCGGGCCGGCCGTGGACCTCGGCGCGGCCAAGGCCCGGCTCGACGCCGTGCACTCGCCGATCCTGTTCGTGACCGGCGACGCCCAGCGAGACATCGCCTTCGACGGCGGCCGCGACAGCTTCGCGCACCTCACCAAGGTGCCGGTGTTCTGGGCGTGGCAGGACGGCCTGCAGCACATCGGCACCTACGGCGCCCCCGGTGGTGGATCGATCGGGCGAATCGCCGTGGCGTGGTTCTCGTGGCAGCTGAAGGGCGACACACGGGCGGCGCGGATGTTCACCGGCGCCGACTGCACGTTGTGCACGGATGCGACCTGGCACGTGTCGAAGAAACAGATTCCCTGAGCTGATCTCGCTCCAGCCAATTGGATCGGCCCCGTACTGCCACGTAACACGCGGCCCGTTACCGTGCCGGTACGGTTACACCCTCGCATTACTGGCGCCACAGCCCTACCCTGCTGCATCACAGCGATGAGGCGCAGGCATGGCTCGCGAACTGACCCCCGAAGAAGCTGACGTCGCTCGCACCGCCATCGCGAGGGGGCGGCAGGCGATGGCGGCAATCGCCGGCTACGACCAGGCGAAGGTCGACCGGCTGTGCCAGGCCGTGGCGTGGGCCACCGCCAACCTCGACACGGCCACGCGTCTCGCCAACATGAGCGTCGACGAGAGCGGCATGGGTGGCCGCGAGCCGAGCCGCCGCGGCAAGGTGCTCGGCATCCTGCGTGACGCGCTGCGCCAGAAGAGCATGGGGATCATCGAAGAGATCCCCGAGCGGGGGATCGTCAAGTACGCCAAGCCGGCCGGCGTGATCGTGTCGCTCATCCCGGTGACCAGCCCCTACATCACGCCGATCGGCATCGCCATCTACGCCATCAAGTGCAAGAACGCGGTGGTCTTCTCGCCGCATCCGTCGAGCCGCCGTACCACCGTCGAGACGGTGCGGCTGATGCGGGCGGCGCTGGCCTCCGAAGGCGTGCCCGAAGACGTCCTGCAGTGCATCGAGCGTCCGAGCATTCCACTCGCCAACGAGCTGATGGCGAGCGGCGATCTGACCATAGCCACTGGCGGGCCGGCGATGGTGAAGGCCGCCTACGGCTCGGGCAAACCGGCCTACGGGGTCGGCGCCGGCAACGCCTCGATGGTGATCGACGAGACCGCCGACGTCGACGACGCGGCGCGCAATTCCGCGATCTCGAAGACCAACGACCACGGCTCGGGCTGCTCGGCCGACGGCAACCTGCTGGTCGCCGGCGCCATCTACGACCGTTTCGTCGAGGCCTTGCAGCGCGAGGGCGGCTATGTCGTGGGCGGGGAAGAGAAGGAGCGGCTGCGGGCGGCCTACTGGGACGCGCACGGCGTGCGCACGGCCGACACCATCGCGCGGCCGGCGGCGGCGATCGCCGCCAAGGCGGCCATCGCGCTGCCCGAGGGCAAGCGCTTCTTCATCGCCGAGGAGACGCGCATCGGCACCGACAATTTCTTCTCGAAGGAGAAGCTCGGCGTCGTGCTGTCGACCTTCCGATTCGATGGCTTCGACCACGCCCTCGAGCTGGTCCGCCAGATCTTCGAGGTCGGCGGCAAGGGCCACTCCTGCGGCATCTATTCGTTCAACGACGAGCACATCCACCGGCTGGCGATGGTCGCGCCTGTGAGCCGGATCATGGTCCGCCAGATCCAGTCGCGGTCCAACGCCGGCAACTTCACCAACGGCATGCCGCAGACCTCGAGCATGGGCTGCGGGATCTGGGGCGGCAACATCACCAACGAGAACATCGCCCTCAAGCACTACATGAACGTCACCTGGGTGAGCCGGCCGATCGCCGAGGACAAGCCGTCCGAGGCCGAGCTGTTCGGCGAGTTCTACAACCGCCCGATCGCGGTGTCAGCGTCCAGCACCGAGCGAATGCCATGAGCCAACACAGTCACGCCCGAGTGCCTCGTCCCGCCGCGCCGTCGACGCGGATCTCGTCGTATCTGCTGACCGAGTACCTCGAGCGCCTGGGCGTCGAGGTGGTCTTCGGGCTGTGCGGCCACACCATCATCGGGTTCCTCGACGCGCTCGGCAAGAGCCGCATCCGCTTCGTCAGCACCCGCCACGAGCAGGTCGCCGCGCATGCCGCCGACGGCTACGCCCGCGCGTCGGGCAAGCCCGGCGTCGTGCTGTCGCACCTGGGACCGGGGCTGACCAACGCCGCTACCGGCGTCGCCAACGCCGCCCTCGACTCGATTCCGATGGTCGTCATCGCCGGCGACGTGCAGTCGTACTACTACGGCCGGCATCCGCACCAGGAGGTCAACCTCCACCAGGACGCCGACCAGTCACAGATCTACCGGCCGTTCTGCAAGCGGGTCTATCGCGTCGATCGCGCCGAGGATCTGCCGCGGGTGATGGAACGGGCCTTCCACTTGTGCCAGACCGGCCGGCCAGGACCGGTGCTGGTCGACGTGCCGATGGACTTCTTCTCGGCGGATCTGCCGGTGGACGCCTTCAGCCGCACGCCGCCGCCGATCGTCAAGACCGGGCTCGACGCCGCCACCACTGAGCGGATCGTGCAGGCGCTGGCCGAAGCGAAGCGGCCGGTGCTGTACGCCGGCGGCGGGGTGCTGTCGGCCCGCGCCACCGCCGAGCTCACCGCGCTGGCCGAGGCGCTCGACGTGCCGGTGGCGCACACGCTCATGGGCAAGGGCTGTCTGCACCACGAGCATGCGCTGTTGCTCGGTCAGACCGGGTTCTGGGGCACGCCGATCGCCAACGACAAATGCCGCACCGCCGACCTCATCGTCGCCGTCGGCACCCGCCTGGCCGAGGCCAACTCGAGTTCGTGGGATACCCGGTTCACCTTCGACATCCCGCCGACCCGGCTCGTCCACATCGACGCCGACGCCGCCGAGATCGGCCGCAACTACCAGACCGAGATTGGCGTGGTCGCCGACGCGAAGCTGGCGCTGGCGGCGTTGGCCGAGGCGGCGCGGGGCCGGCCGCACCTGCACCGCGGCGCGCTGCGCGAGGAGATCGCCCGCGGCCGCGAGGAGTTCGCCGCCAACTGGGCGGGGCAGTGGACCTCCGACCAGTTCCCGCTGCGTCCCGAGCGCATCCTCAGCGACCTGCGCAAGGCCGCGCCGGAAGATGCCTACATCGTCACCGACGTCGGCTGGAACAAGAACGGCGTCGGCCAGCAGTTCCCGATCACCGTGCCCGGCACCTTCATCACGCCGAGCGGGCTGGCGACGATGGGCTTCGGCGCCGCCGCCGTCCTGGGCGTAAAGCTGGCCCAGCCCGAACGCGCCGCCATCGCGCTCATCGGCGACGGCGGGTTCTGCGCCGCCAACCCCACCGTGGTGGCCACGGCGATGGAAGCCGGACTGAACGTCGTGTGGGTGGTGATGGACAACTCCGCGTTCGGCACCATCGCCGGCCTGTCGCAGATGCATTACGGCAGCGAGTTCGGCTGCGTGTTCGAACGCGACGGCAAGCCGTACCACGTCGACTACGCGGCCATGGCCCGCTCCTTCGGGGCCGAGGGCATCCGCATCGGCGCGGCCTCCGAATTCGCGCCGGCGCTGCGCTCGGCGCTGGCCGCCAACCGTCCCACCGTGATCCAGGTGCCGATGGAGAACGCGCCAACACCGACACCCGGGCACTGGGACATCAACGACATCTACCGCCGCGGCGAGTAGAGGTCACGCGAGTCGGTACTGACGGCGCCGGCGGCGGCCGGCACAAGGGGGACGCTGTGAGAGCTCTGATAACACTCGTGATCAGCGCGTTGGTCGTGGGGACGCCCGCCGCGGGGTGGGCACAGGCGGTGGGCGGCGCCCAGATCACCGGGTTCGTCCGCGATTCGAGCGGGGCGACGCTGCCCGGCGTCGACGTGACGGTCACTCAGACCGACACCGGCATCGCCCGTACGACCGTCACCGGCGCCGACGGCGCGTTCGCGTTTCCGAACCTGCCGGTCGGCCCGTATCAGCTGAAGGCCAACCTGCAGGGGTTCAGCGCCTTCGTCCAGGACGGCATCGTGCTGCAGGTCAACTCGAACCCGCAGGTCAACATCACGATGCAGATCGGCGCGCTCAGCGAGCAGCTGACGGTGACCGCGAACGCGTCGATGGTCGAGACCCGCTCGACCGGGATCGGCCAGGTCATCGACAACCAGCGCGTCGTCGAGCTGCCGCTGAACGGCCGCCAGGCGACCGAGCTCATCTTCCTGTCGGGGCTCGCCACCTCGGCTCCGGCCGCCGACCTCAACACCAACAAGAACTACCCGACGGTGACGATCTCGGTGGCCGGCGGGCAGGCCAACGGCATGACCTACATCATGGACGGCGGCACTCACAACGACCCGTTCAACAACCTGAACCTGCCGACGCCGTTCCCCGACGCGCTGCAGGAGTTCAAGGTGGAGACGAGCGCGCTGCCGGCCCGCTACGGCCACCACGCTTCCTCCGCCGTGAACCTGGTGACAAAATCGGGCACCAACAACTACCGCGGCACGCTGTTCGGCTTCGTCCGCAACTACCGCTTCAACGCCCGCAACGCGCTGGCCACCACCAACGACAGCCTGAAGCGCAATCAGTTCGGCGGCGCCATCGGCGGGCCGCTGCTGCGCAACAAAGCGTTCTTCTTCGGCGCCTACCAGGGCCGGATCGAGAAGCAGACGCCGCCGACGGCGATCCGCTGGGTGCCGACGCCGGCGATGCTGGCGGGTGATTTCACCGCGCTGACCTCGCCGGCCTGCAACGGCGGGCGTCAGGTCGAGCTGCGGGCGCCGTTCGTCGGCAACCGGGTGGCGCCGTCGCAGCTCAATCCAGTGGCGTTGGCCTATTCCCGCTATCTGCCCACCGCCACCGACCCCTGCGGCCGCGTCCAGTTCGGCATTCCCAACGACAGCACCGAGCACCAGGCACTGGGCCGCATCGACTACACGCTGAACCAGCAGCACACGTTCTTCACGCGCTACCTGTTCGCGCGCTACGAGAACCCGGCGACCTACGACGGCCAGAACGTGCTGACGCTGAGCCGCACTGGTCAGGAGAACATCGCCAACTCGGTGGTCACCGGCCACAAGTGGCTGCCCACCAGCAGCCTGGTCAACTCCTTCAACGTCACCTTCAACAAGACGCTGAACGACCGGCCGCTGCCCGAGTTCTTCACCGCCACCGAGCTCGGCAGCCGAATCAGCAGCCCGTATCCTGGCTACTTCGGCGTCAGCGTCACCGGCAACGGCTTCACGGTGGGCGCCGGCGGCACCAACCCCGGCTACTTCAACTCGACCGCGTTCCAGCTGGTGGACGACGTCGATCTCGTGCGCGGCAGCCACCAGATCTCGGCCGGCGTGAACTGGATCCACACCGAGATCGAGACCTCCAACAACCGGCCGACCAACGGCCAGTTCACCTTCAACGGCCAGACCACCGGGCTGTCGATGGCCGACTTCATGGTCGGCTCGGTGAGCGGCGGCTTCCTGCAGGGCAACCCGGTCTTCGACTACCAGGACCACGACTACATCGGCGTCTACCTGCAGGACGACTGGCGGGTGCGGCCGAACTTCACGGTGAACGTCGGGATGCGCTGGGAGCCGTTCATCCCGCTGCGCAACACCTACTCGTGGGTCAGCCACTTCGACAAGACCCGCTTCGACCAGAACCTGCGCAGCACGGTCTATCCGCAGGCGCCGGCCGGCCTCATCTTCCCAGGCGACGCCGGCTATCCCGGCCGCGGCGCCAGCCGCAAGAAGATGGCCAACTTCGCGCCGCGGATCGGCGCCATCTGGACGCCGTCGGGCGACGACTCGCTGAGCGTCCGCGGCTCGTGGGGCATCTTCTACGACACGCCGCACCTGTTCTTCAACACCCGCTTCACCAACAACCCGCCGTGGGGCGCGCAGCTCACCATCGCCAACCCGGCCGGCGGCTTCACCGATCCGTACCTCGGCTATCCCGGCGGCAACCCCTTCCCGGCGCTGAACGACAACTGGGCAACGGCGGCGTTCCCGGCCTTCGGTGTCTATGTCAACGCCCCGCTCGACATGGAGCCGACAGCAGCTGCAGCAGTGGAACCTGAGCGTGCAGAAAGGTTTTGGCGACTGGCTGGTCTCGGCCAGCTACCTCGGCAACCGCACCGCCAATCTGTGGCGGGCGACCGAACTGAATCCGGCGGTGCCGATTGCCGGCGCCACCACCGGCAACACCAACCAGCGCCGCGTGCTGTTCCTGCAGGATCCGGCGAGGGGCCAAGCCTACGGCACCATCGGCCACGTCGACGACACCGGCCGCGCCAATTACCACGGCATGCTGCTGTCGGTGCAGCGCCGCCTGGCGAACAACTTCAGCATCCTGTCGAACTGGACGGTCTCCAAGTGCATGTCCGATCCGGCGACCAGCGAGATCACCGGGCCGACCGTCGTCGACCCCAACAACCCCGATCTCGACTACGCCTACTGCTCGTCGGACCGCCGCCACGTCGTGAACTTCTCGGCGGTCGTGCGGACGCCGGAGTTCTCGAACAGCGTCGCGCGGGCCGCCTTCAGCGACTGGCAGATCTCGCCGATCGTCCGCTGGCAGAGCGGCAACCGCTCCTCCGTGACCACCGGCGTGGACAACGCGCTGACCGGCATGGGCGGCCAGCGGGCGGTGCAGATCCTCGACGACCCGTACGGCGACGGCACCGCCGCCAACTACCTGAACCGCGCCGCCTTCACCAGCCCGGCCAGCGGCACCTACAGCGACCTCAAGCCGTTCACCATCCTGAACCCGTCGATCTTCCAGAACGACATCGCCATCACCCGCTCGTTCCGGATGGGCACGCGCACGCTGCAGTCCCGCTGGGAGATCTTCAACGTGGTGAACTACGTCAACCTGCAGGACGCCGATCACCGCGCTGAACAGCGCGGCGTTCGGCCAGATCCAGACCGCCGGCGATCCGCGCATCATGCAGTTCGCGCTGAAGTTCGAGTTCTGAGCCGGTGATGACCACGACCCGACTGGCGGCGCCGTTCCTGCTCGTGGCGATGACCGTGGCGGCGTGGCCGCCAGCCACGCCGGTGTCGCCGGTGGCGACTGTCGTCGCCCAGGCGCCGGGCGCGGGCCAGCGGCCGCCGGGCGGGCCGCGTGGCCCGCAACGGCCGCGCACCCGCAAAGTCGTGCTGGCCTGGGCCGACACCCGGAACGGCATCCAGCAGCACGACTCGACTTCGCATGCGCTGGCGGTGATCGAACGCCTGGGCTACGACTCCGGCGTCTACGACACGTTCATCCGCACCGACTCGAACATCGCCGCGATGGACCCGAAGCGCACCACGGGAGAGCCCGCCAGCGGCGGGCCCAACCTGCGGATGGCCGACGCGGTCTTCTTCCTCGGCCATCGCGACGTCCCGGTGGACGACCAGCAGAAGGCCGACCTCCTGGCGTTCGTCCGCGACGGCAAGGGCCTGGTGGCGGCGCACACCGCGCTGACGGCGTGGGACGCCTGGCCGGAGTACGGCGACCTGCTCGGCGCCCGCTACGATGGTCATCCCTGGAACGTGGCCACCGGACCGGTCGTCAACGAGGGCGCCGACTTCCCGGCGACCCGGCACTTCCCGGCGTCGTTCACGCTGACCGACGAGTTCTACCAGCCCAAGGGCTTCTCGCGCAGCAGCGCCCGCGTGCTGCTGCGGCTCGACGTCGCCAGGATGCCGCCGCACGCCGAACTGCGCGCCAAGGACGGTGACTACGCGCTGGCATGGGCCAAGACCTACGGCAAGGGCCGGGTGTTCTTCTCCTCGCTCGGCCACGACGCCAGCGCCTGGGACAACCGCGACGTCGCCCAGATGTACTTCGAAGCGATCAAGTGGGCCCTCGGCCTCACCGACGGCGATGTCACGCCGCGGCCGCTTCCTTCCTCGAGGTGACCATGTCCGCTCGACCTTTCCGCCGTGACGGACTCGCAGCCGCGCTGGCCGTGCTCGCGCTGCAGATATCCGCCGCGCAGGAGTGGACCATGCACGGCGGCGACCTGGGCGAGAGCCGCTTCTCGCGGCTCACCCAGATCACACCGGCGAACGTCGGTAGCCTCGAGACGGCCTGGACGTTCGATGCCGGCGCGTCGAACCTGCAGCTGACGCCGCTGGTCGTCGCCGGCCAGATGTACATCACCGCCGGCTCGAACGTGTTCGCGCTCGATCCCGAGACCGGCCAGCAGATCTGGCGCTTCGAAGCGCCCGGCGTCGTCAGCCGTCGCGGCGTCGGCTATTGGCCTGGGGACGCGAAGACCCCGGCGCGGCTCTTCACCGGCGCCGGCGACCGATTGATCGGCCTCGACGCCAGGACCGGCCGCCTCGTGCCCGAGTTCGGCACCCACGGCCTGGTCGAGCTCAGCCCCGGGATCACCGGCGACATCGAAGGCCGCACCAGCCTGGTGTCGCCGCCGCTGGTCTACAAGGACCTGCTCATCACCGGCGGCAACAACGGCGAGCAGGCGCCGAGTCTCGGCCTCTACGGCGACATCCGGGCGTGGGATGCCCGCACCGGTGCGTTGAAGTGGAGCTTCCACACCGTGCCGCGGGCCGGCGAGCCCGGCGTCGAGACCTGGGAAGGCGAGAGCTGGAAGAACCGGTCGGGCACCAACATGTGGTCGTTCTTCACCGTCGACGCCGAGCGCGGCCTGCTCTACGTGCCGCTCGGGTCGCCGACCGCCGACTACTACGGCGGCGATCGCAAGGGCAAGAACCTCTACGGCAACGCGATCGTCGCGCTCGACATCGCCACCGGCACGCTCAAGTGGCATCAGCAGCTGGTCCATCACGACCTGTGGGACTTCGACCTCCCGGCGGCGCCGACGCTCATCGACGTGCGCCGCGACGGCAAGACCATTCCCGCGGTGGCGGTGCTGACCAAGATGACGTTGCTCTTCATCTTCGACCGTGTCACCGGCCAGCCGCTCTACGGCATGGAAGAGCGGCCGGTGCCGAAGAGCACCGTGCCGGGCGAGCAGGCCTGGCCGACGCAGCCGTTCCCGCTCAAGCCAGCGCCGCTCGGCCGCATCGACTTCGATCCGGCCAAGGACTTCTACACGCTCACACCAGAGCACGCCGCGTTCTGTCAGGAGCTGTGGACGACCAACAAGATGTACACCGAAGGGCCGTTCACTCCGCCGGGCCTCGAGCGGACGATGGTGACCTTCCCGAGCACGCTGGGTGGCGGCAACTGGAACGGCCTGGCTTATGACGCCGGCCGCGGCCTGGTGTTCACCAACGTCATGAACATCGGCCAGGTGGCGCGGATGGAATTCGGCAAGGACCGCCGCAGCGGCCAGGAAGGCTACCGCCGCGTGAGCCCGTGGGGCGGCCCGGTCGGGCGGTTCTGGAATCCGGAGAACAAGATTCCGTGCTCGGCGCCGCCGTTCGGCGAGCTGGTGGCGGTCAACGTCCACACCGGCGAGATCGCGTGGAAGGTGCCGGTCGGGCGGGTCGACGACCTGCACGCGAAGGGCTTCACCAACACCGGCGCGCTGAACATCGGCGGCGCCATCGTCACCGCCAGCGGCGTGCTGTTCATCGGCGCCACCAACGACGCGCGGTTCCGGGCGTTCGACTCGCAGACCGGGAAGCAGCTCTGGGAGACACGGCTCGAGGCCAGCGCGCACTCGATCCCGTCGACGTACATGGGTGCGGACAAGCGCCAATACGTCGTCGTCGCCGCCGGCGGCGGCAGCTTCCTCGGTTCGCCCAACGGGACCAAGATCGTCGCGTTTGCTTTGCCGGAGGCGCACTAGTGCGGCTGGTCACCGCGCTCGCGCTCGGCTGCCTGGTCGTGGCGGCGCCGGGCGCTCAGCCGAGGCCGAAGCAGGTCCTGGCCTGGGCCGACGTCCGCAACGGCTACCAGCACGAGTCGATCACCCACGCGCTCGCCACCATCGAACGGCTCGGCCACGAGTCCGGGCTGTGGCAGACGACGATCCGCACCGACTCGCAGCCGATCACCAAGCAGCCGATTCAGTTCAAGACCGGCACCGGCATCGCCACCGGCGAGCAGTTCCTGGCCCGCAACCTCACCTTCTACGACGCCATCTTCTTCTTCGGCGTGCGCGAAATCGATCTCGACGTCCAGCAGCGCGCCGACCTGCTGTCGTTCGTCCGCGACGACGGCAAGGGCTTCGTCGCCACCCACGCCGGCGCCACCGCGTTCTTCTCGTGGCCGGAGTTTGGCGAGATGCTCGGCGGCCGCTTCGACGAACACCCGTGGGGCATCACCGACGCCACGGTCGTGGTCGAGGACCGCACCTCGCCGATCACGAAACACCTGCCGGCGCGCTTCGCCGTCAACGACGAGCACTATCAGATCAAGGAGTTCTCGCGCCAGTCCCTGCACGTGCTGGCGCGGCTCGATCCCACGGGCCTCGACCTGAAGGCGCCACTCGTTCATCGCACCGACGCCGACTTCCCGGTGGCCTGGACCAAGAGCTACGGCAAGGGTCGCGTGTTCTACTCGACGCTCGGCCACCATCGCCAGCTGTGGGACGAGCCGTGGCTGCGGACGATGTACGCCGAGGCCCTCAAGTGGGCGCTGCGGCTCTGATCCCAGGGTGCCGGTGCCGGACCGAGCCTATGTCTGCGGCGCGATGAGCGGAATGCGCGCGGTGGCCGCGGCGAACGCTGGCGTGGCGCGCACCGCGTCGAACCGCGGGTCGACGCCGAGGGCGAGCAGTTCGAAGCAGCGGTCGTCGCAGGCCTTGGCCAGCCAGCGCAGCCCCTCGTCGAGTTCGCCCATCGCCAGGTGGACGGTGACGAACTCGAACGGCGAGACGAACCGGGTGACCGCCAGCGCCCGCAGCGCCTCGAGGGCTTCGTGGGCCTGATCGGCGCGATCCGACAGCGCGTAGGTGCGGGCCAGCGCAGCCCGCATGCTCGGCGATCGCGGCGCCAGGTCCACGGCGCGCCGGAAGGCCGCCGCCGACTCGTCGAACTCGCGGCGCTGCTCCTGCACCAGGCCGAGCGTGAGATAGGCCGCGGCGAAGTGCGGGTTCAGTTCGACCGTGTGGTCGCATTGATCCAGCGCCCGATCGAAGTCGCGCCGGTAGTAGTGGATGACCGCGAGGTCGCGCGAGATGATCGACGAGACCGGGTCGAGCGCCTGCGCCGTCTGCATCTGCTCGCGGGCGGCGTCGAGCCGGCCCATCGGCACCAGGCACGACATCGCGTACCAGTGGTGTGCGGTGGGGTAGCGGGCGTTCAGGCGGAGCGAGTGCAGGTACTCGCGCTCGGCGCCCGGCCAGTCCCAGTCCTGCGTGGCGTGGACGTGGGCGAGCGAGGTGTGGGCCTCGGCCGACAGCGCGTCGAGCATCACCGCCGAGGCCGCCGACGAGGCCGCCTTGGCCCAGACATCGGCCGGGCCGAGCACGCCGTAGTGGCCGAGCAGGCCGTAGGCATCGGCCAGCCCGCTGTAGGCGAGCGCGTGCTGGGCATCCTCGACGATCGCCCGCTCGAAGAACTCCACCGCCTTGAGCAGTCCGTCCTCGGTGCGCTGGTTCAGGTGATAGCGCCCCTGGAGATAGAGGTTGCGCGCCGCCAGGTTGTCCGACACCCGCGGGTCGCCCGCCGTCGCGGCTTCGAACAGCTCGGGTTTGAGCCGCTCGGCGATCGCCGCGGCGATCTGCTGCTGCAGGGCCAGCGAGTCGTCGATCGGCACGTCGTCGGCGCTCGACCACAAGACATGGCCGCTGGCGCCGTCGAGCAGGTGGGTGGTGACGCGGGCGCGGCCCTGGGCGAGCCGCACGCTGCCTTCGACGACCAGCCCGCCTTCGTCGTGGCTCGCGCCCGGCTCGGCCACCGCCGGGCCGCCGGGGCGGCGCGGCGCAATCACCCGCAGGCGCGTGCCGCTCACCAGCCGATGCACGATCTCGTCGGTGAGGCCGCGGCAGAACGTGCCGAGGGTCTGGCCGGGACTGCAGTCGTCGTGCACCCGTACCGCGATGGTGTTGCGTCCGGCCATCGCCTCGCCGAGCGACGCCCGGGCCGGGGCGACGCCTTCGCGGCGCCGGAACGACGGCGCGTAGCCGCCCTTGGGCAGCTCGATGACCACGTCGTCGGCGTGGCCTTCCTCGCGGTAGTAGCGGTCGAGCCTGGCCCGCAGACGCCGCGCCTGCACCCGCACGATCGGGTCGGTGCGCGGATCGAACGACTGCTCGCGTTCGAACACCTGCACGCCGATGACGTACTCCTTGAGGTCGGCGCCGCGGCCGGCCAGCGCTTCCTGGATGATGAACCGCGCGAAGCGCTTCAGCCGATCCACCTGCAGGAAGGTCTTGCTCGCCAGCAGGCGGGCGAGCTGTTCGTGCGCCTCCTGGTCGGGCACGCGGGCGAGCACCGAAGGGCCGGGGCGGCCAGGCATCGTCGCTCCATAGTAACCGCGCCAGAGCTGGGATGGGACCGATGACCGACAACCGACCCGGCGAGCGGCGGACGCACGAACGCTGGTTCCCGGTGCTGGCCCTCGTCGCCGTGGCGACGATGATCAACTACCTCGATCGCACGGTGCTGGGCATCGCCGCGCCGTACCTGACCAAGGAGCTGGGGCTGACCGCGGCGTCGCTCGGCGTGGTGTTCTCGGCCTTCTCGTGGAGCTACGCGCTGCTGCAGATTCCTGGCGGCATCGCCCTCGACCGCTTCGGCACCCGGGCCACCTACGCGGTGGCCCTCACGCTGTGGTCGGCGTTCACGGCGCTGATGGGCGTGGTGCAGGGACTGCCTGGTCTGCTGCTCACGCGCATCGGCGTCGGCATCTTCGAGGCGCCGTGCTTCCCGGCCAACAGCCGCATCCTCGCCACGTGGTTCCCGCAGCACGAGCGGGCCCGCGCCAATTCGATCTATTCGGTGGGGCAGTATGCCGGGATCGCCTTTCTGAGCGTGCCGCTGTTCTGGGTGACGCAGCAGTTCGGCTGGCGCAGCCTGTTCTTCCTGGCCGGCGGTCTCGGCGTCGTGCTCGGCGGGCTGATGTGGTGGCGGTACCGCGAGCCGAGCCAGAGCGCGACGGTGAACGCGGCGGAGCGCTCTTATATCGAAGCCGGCGGCGGCGGCGAGTACACCGGCGCACCGGTGGCGTTCAGCTGGCGCAACATCGGCTGGCTGCTGCGGCATCGCCAGATCATCGGCGCGTCGATCGGCCAGTTCGGTGGCAACTCCACCCAGGTGTTCTTCGTCACCTGGTTCCCGACCTATCTCGTCACCGCCCGCGGCATGGACTTCCTGAACGCCGGCCTGATGACGATGCTGCCGTACCTCGGCGCCTCGGTCGGCGTGCTGGTGGCGGGGCAGCTCTCCGATCGCCTGCTGACCCGCACCGGCTCGGCCAACCTGGCGCGCAAGCTGCCGATCGTCGGCGGGATGCTGCTGGCCTCGACCATCGTCGCCGCCAACTACGTGCCGGCCGGTTCGGATCTGCTGGTCGTGGCGATCATGTCGGTGGCCTTCTTCGGGCAGGGGATGACCAACCTGGGCTGGACCGTGATCTCCGACGTGGCCCCCAAGCCGCTCATCGGGCTCACCGCCGGCATCTTCAACTTCAGCGCCAATCTCGCCGGGATCGTGACGCCGCTGGTCATCGGCTACACCTACCAGCGGACCGGATCGTTCGTCGGGCCGCTGGTCTACATCGGCGTGGTCGCGCTCATCGGCGCCTTCTCGTACAGTGTGGTCCTCGGCGACATCCGCCGGCTCGAGCTGGACCACTGACGATGGCCGACGACGACACCCTGCTGGCGCGGATCGACGCCTACATCGAAGACCTGTTCGTCGCCCACGACGAGACGCTGACCGACACGCTGCGCGCCGCCGACGCCGCCGGCCTGCCGTCGATCAACGTGTCGCCAAACCAGGGGAAGCTCCTGTATCTGTTGACACGGATTGCCGGTGCCCGGCGCGGACTCGAGATCGGCACGCTCGGCGGCTACAGCTCGGCGTGGCTGGCACGCGGACTGGCGCCCGGCGGACGGCTGGTCTCGCTCGAACTGGAGCCGGCCCGAGCCGAGGTGGCCCGCCGCAGCCTCGCCCGCAGCGCTCCGGGCGTGGACGTCGAAGTGAGGGTCGGCCCGGCGGCCGCGACGCTGCGCGCGATGATCGCGGCGGGGGAGCCGCCCTTCGATCTCGTCTTCATCGACGCCGACAAGCCGAGCTATGTCGAATACCTGACGCTGGCGCTGCAGCTGTCGCGGCCCGGCACGGTGATCCTGGCCGACAACGTCATCCGCAACGGCCTGGTGCTGGACCCGCCGCCTGGCGACGCCAGTGCGGTGGCCGCCGCCGGGTTCAACGCCGCGGTCGCCGCCCACCCGCGGCTCGAGTCGCTGGTCCTGCCGGTGATGCGCCAGTACGTGGACGGGCTGTCGATCTCGATCGTGACTTCGTAGATCGACGTCCCAGGCGCAGCACTACCGCGAACTCGGCGGCCGTTACCGGTTGCACCGACAGCCGGCTGCCCTTCTGCGTCACCATCATCGACTCCAAGCCCGTGGTCGCCTTCAGCGTCTCGAGCGGTATGACCTCCGCGAAGCGCTCGACGAAGCCGATGTCGACCGTGAACCACGTCGGGGCGTCGCGGCGGCTGGCCGGGTCGTGGTACGGATGGCCGGCTCGGAAGGCGAACGGGTCGGGGTAGCCGGCGCGGACGATGCGGGCAAGGCCGGTGACGCCTGACGGATCGGCGTTCGAGGCGTAGAACAGCACCGGGTCGTTCACCTGCATGCCGTCGCGCATGAAGTTGCGGGCCTGGTAGTTGCGGACCCCTTCCCAGCCGGTCACGAGGTCACGCTCCAGGTCGTCGATGGTGTAGGCGTCGGGTTCGCACTTCATCAGCCAGTGTCGGAGTGCCATCGCCGATATTCTGGCCCAGACCAGGCGCGGATAGAATCGCGGCACCAGCCGGCGCTAGTGTCCGCCAGGCGGAAGGACCCCGTGACGATGAGCGAGCGGCTGGATCTGTGGCGCGCCGACACCCCGGGCTGCGCCGGGCGGATTCACCTCAACAACGCCGGTGCGGCTCTTGATGCCGCGTCCGGTGCAGCAGGCGATGCACGATCACCTGGCGCTGGAGGGCGAGCTGGGCGGCTACGAGGCCGCGGACGCCAGAGCCGACGCCGTGGCGGCCGCGCATGCCGCGGTGGCCGCGCTCGTCGGCGCCGATGCCCGCCACATCGCATTCACGTCGAGCGCCACCGCTGCGTTCGTCCAGGCGATGTCGGCGTTCGACCTGCAGCGTGGCGACGTGGTCGTGACGACGCGTGCCGACTACACCTCTTACCAGATTCAGTTCCTGTCGCTGGCCCAGCGTCTGGGCATCACCGTCGTCCACGCCGAGAACGGGCCCGATGGCGGCGTCGATCCGCAGTCGGTGCGCGCCATCCTGCGCCGCACGCGGTGCCGCCTGGTCCACGTGTCGTGGATCCCCACCCACTCGGGTCTGGTCCAGGACGTCGCGGCGGTGGGCGCGGTGTGCGAAGAGGCCGGCGTGCCGTATCTGGTCGACGCCTGCCAGGCGGTCGGCCAGATGCCCATCGACGTCGCCGCACTCAAGTGCGACTACCTCACCGCCACCGCCCGGAAGTTCCTGCGTGGCCCGCGCGGCATCGGCTTCCTCTATGCGTCGGAACGCGCTCTCCAGCGGGGCGACCATCCGCTCTTCGTCGACATGCGCGGCGCCACCTGGGTCGACCCCGGTACCTACCGGCTCGCCGAGACGGCGGTGCGGTTCGAAGAGTGGGAGTTCGCCTACGCGCTGGTGCTCGGGCTCGGCGCGGCGGCCGAGTACGCCGCGGCCGTGGGAATCGAAGTCGCGCACGCGACGGGCGTGGCGGCTCGCAGCGCGGCTGCGCACAATGCTGAGCGAATTGGCCGGGGTCAGGGTGCTCGACCCGGGCGACCAGCCGTCGGCCATCGTCACCGCGTCGCTCGGCCGCCCGGCGGGCCCGGTGATGCAACAGCTGAGGACGTTCGGCATCAACACCTCAGCGACCCAGCGCTGGTACGGACTGCGGTCGTTCGAGGGCACCGACGTGGAGTCGGCGCTGCGCCTGTCGCCGCACTATTACAACACCGACGACGAACTCGACCGCGCCGTCGGCACCCTTGGCGGCCTGCTCCGCGGAAGCGCCGCTCCGGGGCAGCTCTAAAGAGCTGCCCTAAATGCCCGCAGCAAGCTACTTACCCAGGTCGGCGAGGAACGCGCGGATGCGTTTCGCGTTGGTGCCGACGTCGCTTCGGCCGACGCGCGAGACCGATCGGAGGTCGACGCGGCTGGTGCCGTCGGGCACGGCGCTGACGCGGATGGCGACGTCGTCCTTGAAGCCGAACCAGTAGGTGGTGTCGGTGGCCTCGATGCGCCGGCCGGTCTCGTCGGCCGCCACCACCTCCCAGCCGCGGGCGCGGACCAGGCCGAGGGCCTGGCGATAGGCGTCGGCCGGCGGCACCGCGAGGAACGCCGGCTGCACGTCGGGATAGCCGGTCAGCTGCTGCGCCGCGACCTCGGGCAGGTAGTCCAAGCTGTTGGGCACCTTCAACTCGCTGCGCAGCGTGGCCACCTCGACATAACCGGGCGGCGTGATCGTGTCGGTCGTGATGTCGTGGATCGGCGGCACCGCGCGCGCCGTCTGCGACCACTGCCAGGGGACGTAGAGGCTGCCCACGCCGATGGCCAGCGCGACGATGGCGGCCAGGCGGCCGCCGCCGGTGCCGCGCCGGCCGTTCAGGACGAGGGCGAGCAGCGCCAGCACGCCGGCAGCGATGCCGCCGTACGCGGCCCATGTGAGCATCGGCCGCAGCGCCGTGCCGAGCCCGAACCAGCCGCGCTGATAGCCCGGGCCGGCGACGGCCAAGGTGGCCAGCGCGGCGCCGCCGACCAGCAACGCGAGCCACGACAGCCAGTTCCAGCGGGAGGTCGTCATGCCGGCGGTTATATCACCCCTGCGGCGGTCGGACACGTCGCCGTCGACCGCGGCTGGTGACCGGTCAGCCGGCGAGCGGCCGGCCGATCAGCAGGCGGTTCTTCGGGGTGATGTCAGCCGGAATCGTCTGCGTCCACACCGTGTAGCCGCGGCGTTCGAGGGCCAGCGCCCGCTGCACGTCGATGGCGAGCGCGGCATCGAGCCAGCCGTCGAGCGGCGCGCCAGCCGCCGGCGGAGACTCGTGGCAGCACGGGAGCACCGCCACGGCGGCCCGGGCGGTGGCGGCAGCATCGAGGACGCGATCGGTCAACGCGCCGCAGGCGTGACACGACACGACGACGTCGCCGGGTTCGAGGGCGACGCTGTCGAGCGCCACCGCGGCGTGGCGCACGACGGCGAGGCGCGGCCACGTCGCGGTCAACGCCTCGAACAGCGCCGCACTCGACGCCGGGGGCGACGGATCGACGACCACCCCCTCCGGCGAACTGGCGTCAAGCAGAAGCATGACCGCCGCGAGCAGCCCGTGTCCTCCGGCCACGTCGACGACACGGCCGCCGCGCAGCCGCCGCCGCACCCGTCGCGCCATCTCCCACGCCTCGTACAGCTCCTTGCGTGGCAGGCACTCAGCCGCGCACACCGCCCGGCCGAGCCGCTCGAACAGCGCGTCGCCGGGGAAGCGCCCCAGGTCGTGCCGGGTCAGGCGGTTTTTCGAGGACGACGCGAACGTCACGGCGCGTGGATTGGTCCTCGACCCCTCAGCCGGGATGCCGTGGCAGGCGGTGGACGAACGGTGGGACCGGCGCGTTCAGCTGCGGTTCAGTGCCCTCGGGTCACCGTGTGCGCAGGAGGCCATCATGGCGAAGGGAATGGCGCGGGCAGCGCAGGCAGCATTAGCACTGATACTGGTCGCGTCGGCGATGGCCGCGCCGGCCGCCGCCCAGGGCGCCGTCGCATCCACCACCGACCTGACCGGCGTCTGGGTGATGACGGTCGAAGGCCATCAGTTCGGCCTCGAGCTCGAACAGAAGGAGCAGAAGGTCGAAGGCGTGATGCTGGCGATGGGCCGGCGCGTGCTGCTGGTCGGCGACTTCGTCGACCGCGTACTCACCTTGAAGGGCGAGCGGCCCGAAGACGGCGCCGGCTTCTCGCATGGCGGCGAAGAGGCGAAGGCCGGTCCCATCGTGGCGACGATGAAGGACGACGGCACCCTGGAAGGCGAGCTGTCGACCAATCGCGGCCGCTCGAAGTGGACCGGCGAGCGCCTGAAGAAGCCGTAGTGCGGCGGGGCAGAGCTGAAGCTCCGCCCTACATCTGACTGCGCGTCCTTACCGGCGCGCCGATCCACCACGTGACGCCGTTGGCGTCGACGACGCCGGCGTTGCGGTGGCCGTACGGCTTGTCCTCGGGCGGCATCTGCGAGGTCGCGCCGGCGGCCAGTGCCTTGGCGTAGGTGCCGTCGACGTCGGGCACCCACAGGTACAGGGCGCCGCCAACCGGCTTCCACTGCTCGCTCGCCTGTCCGAGCATCAGCAGCGAGTCGCCGACGACCAGCTCGGCGTGCATCACTTCGCCGTCTGGACGGCGATCCACCGACTTCTCGGTGGCGCCGAAGGCGGCAGTGAGGAACCGGATCTCGGCGTCAGCGTCGGCGACGACGAGATACGGCGTGAGGGTGCGGTAGGTGTCCATGGTATCGGCCATGGACCGATGGTCGCTGATCTCAGCCGGCGTCCGATTGGAGAAAAGTGACGTGGTTCTGGAAGGCGGTCCGGCCGGCGCCGTAGGCGGTCGGTGTCAGCCCCGAGAACTCGCGGAAGTCGTGGATGAAGTGCGCCTGGTCGAAGTAGCCGGACGCGGCCGCGACGTCCGTCCAGTCCACGGCGTGGTCGGCATGGGCGCGACGCACCGCGTGCTGGAAGCGCAGCAGCCGGCAGTAGCGCTTGGGCGTGACGCCGACCTCGGCTCTTGAAGCGCTCGATGAACCGCTTCGGGCTGAGGCCGACGGCCTCGGTCACCGCGCCGACGCGGCCGATCTCGGGCCGGCGGATGAAGGCGTCGAGGGCGAAGGCCACCGCCGGATGGCGCACGCGGCCGAGCCAGGTGGCGCGCAGCGTCGCTTCCATGACGTCGAGCGCCGCATCCGGGGTCGCCGCCTCCAGCAGCTGCTCGCGCAGCCGCGCCGTGGCGCGCACGCCCCACAGCGCATCGAGGGGCGCGTCGACGTCGGTGAGGTCGGGCGCCGGCGTGGGGAAGAACGCGGTCGTGCCGCCAGGACGGAACGAGACGCCGACCACGTGTTCCTGCTCGGAGGTGTCGATGATCACGAAGCGCGTGGCGACGCCGCCGATCGTCGACCCGGGCATCGCATGGCAACGGCCCGAGACTGGGTCGTAGGTCCGCGTCTGGTCTTCCTTGAGGTTGACGATGAGCTGGGCGCCGCCGTTGGGCAGCACGCGCTCGAGCGCGAACGGCCGCGGCGCGCAGCGGAACAGCCAGATCGCGTCGATGTGCGCGTCGAGCGGCGGAGCCGGGCGGCGGGTGACGAAGATCATGCCTTGACCGCAGTATCGGCCACCAGCCGCCCAGGATCAACGCTGGTCGCGGAAGGTCAGCACCAGCACGTCGCGATGCGCCGGCAGCGCCGGATCCAGCGGGTGCACCGGGGTCACGCCGTGCCACACCCGCCGATCGTCGAGCAGCACTGTGTCGAGCGGCTGCTCGAGCGTGAACGAGCCGAGCGTGCGGCCGGCCTCGTCGGCCACCGCGGTGACGCCGCCGGCGACGTTGGCCCGGCCGACCAGGATGACCGCCACCCAGTCGACGCCGTCGCGATGCATGCCTTCCGGCGTCGGCAGGCCGGCGTGGCGCGGATCCGCCTCGATGCGGAACTGGTGCATCTCGACCAGCCACGACGCGTTGTCGACGGGCAAGCCGGCGGCGGCCGCGAACGTCTCAGCGCAGCGCGCCAGCAGCGCCGTCAGCGACGGATGCGCGCCGATCGCCGCGTCCACCGGCGTGAACCAGCGATCGACGCCGCCGTTCAACGCGTTGTAGCCGCGGCCCTGGTAGTGCGGGCGATGCGGCTGCCGGGTGATCGCGCCGCCCGCGACGGCGAAGCACGCGTAGCGGCGGCGGCGATAGCGGCCGCCATCGGCCATGTACTCGTCGGTGTCGAGATCGTTCCAGCTCGCCGCGAAGTCGTCCCAGTCGGCCACGGCGGCGGGGCCGAGCCAGGCGCGTGCGTCGGCCGCGGCCAGCCGCGCGAAGCCCTGGCCGGTGAGTGAACCCGCCGGCAGCGTCTCGGCGCTCACGGCCGGCCTGCCATTGCCGCGGACGCGCAGTCGAGGATGGACGCCAGCGAGGCGTCGATGTCGGCGTCGGTCGTGGCATACGACGACACGCTGATCCGCATGGCTTCGCGGCCCTGCCACCGGGTGCCGCCGCACCAGCAGATGCCGGCCGCCTGCACGGCGGCGATCACGCGCGTCGTCTGCGCGTCGTCACCGAACGCGACCAGGACCTGGTTGAGCGTGACCTCGTTCAACACCTCGTGGCCGGCGGCGCTGAGCCCCTGCGCCATCCGCGTCGCATGCGCGCAGCAGCGTTCGACCAGATCGGCCACACCGTTGCGCCCGAGGAAAGCGAGCGCCGCCCAGACGTCCACCGCCCGGGCCCGACGCGAGCCGTCGGGCGAGTAGTGCATCGGATCGCGCACGCCAGACGGCGGCAGGTAGGCCGCGGTCATCGCCATCGCCGCGCGCAGCGCCGGCTCGTGCTTCACCATCGCGATGCCGCAGTCGTAGGGGACGTTCAGCCACTTGTGCGCGTCGGTCGCCCACGAGTCGGCGAGGTCGTAGCCCTCGGCCTGCGCGGCCCGGCTTGGACAGGCGCGGGCCCAGAGGCCGAAGGCGCCATCGACGTGCACCCACGCGCCGTGGTCGTGGGCCCAGGCACACAGCGCCGGCGCCGGGTCGAAGGCGCCGGAATTGACGTTGCCGGCCTGCAGGCAGACGATCGCCGGGCCTGAGAGGCGCGGCAGGTCGCGCGCGGCGATGCGGCCCTGGCCGTCCACCGGCAGCACGACGGCTCGGGTGCGTCCGAAGCCGAGCAGGCCGAGCACCCGGCGCACGGTCGCGTGCACCTCGGCGCCGACCACCACGGTGACCGGCGGCGCGCCGGCGAGGCCGTCGTTGTCCACGTCCCAGCCGGCGGCGGCGAACACCGCATGCCGCGCGGCGGCGAGCGCGGTGAAGTTCGCCATCGTGGCGCCGACGACGAACGTGCCGGCGCTGTCGGCCGGCAGACGCAGCGCGTCGAGCGTCCACTGCAGCGCCACCTGTTCCAGCGTCGCGGCCACCGGCGACATCACGTGCAGCGCGCAGTTCTGATCCCATGCCGTGGCCAGCCAGTTGGAGGCGACGGTGACTGGCAGGGAGCTGCCGTTGACGAACCCGAAGTAGCGGCCGCCCGACATCGTGACGGTGGCCGGCGACCCGAGCCGATCGAGCGCCTCGAGCACCGCGCCGGGCGTCGCGCCCGGCGGACGGCAGCGCGCCGCCGAACCCGGCCAGCGCGGCGACAGCGGCGGCGGGCGGGGCGACGCGACGCTCGGCCGCGGTCTCGCGGTAGCGGACCCCGCGTCCGGCGGCGTCGAGCAGCAGCGCGGCGGTGGAAAGCGCTTCCGTAGGGCCGGGAGTAGCGTTACCCTCGTTCTTCATGCGAGAGGGTAACAGCGTAGCGACCGTCGTTCAAGCCCTGCGGCAGGACGCGCGCCGGCTCACCGCCGGGGCGCGCCTGCCGTCGGTTCGGCAGCTGATGGCGCGCTACCGCGTCAGTCCGGGCACGGTGCGCCAGGCGATGGCCCGGCTCGCCGACGAGGGCGTGCTCGACGCCCGCCCCGGTCACGGCACGTTCCTGGCGGCAGTGGCTGCGCCGCCGGTGAGCGCGGACTTCGGCTGGCAGGCGATCGCGCTTGGCGCCGGCCGCATCACCGCCGACGACGTGGCTACGCTGCTGGCCGGCGCGCCGTCGACCGCGATCAATCTGGCCGGCGGCTACCCGGCCGAAGACCTGCAGGCGGTCGATCTGGTGTCGCGGGCGCTGGCCCGGGCGGCGCGTCGCCCCGGCGTGTGGGGACGTATGCCGCTCGAAGGCATCGAGGGGCTGCGCTCGTGGTTCGCTGGCCAGCTGGGGGCGGCCGTCACGGCGCGCGAAGTGGTGATCTGTCCGGGTTCGCAGGCGGCGATCGCCACCGCGTTCCACGCCTTGACCGCGCCTGGATCGCCCGTGCTGGTCGAGTCGCCGTCGTATGTCGGCGCCCTGGCCGCCGCGCGCGCCGCCGGGCTGGCGCTGGTGCCGGTGCCCACCGACGTCCACGGCGTGGTGCCCGAGTTGCTGGCCCGCGCCTTCGAGACCTCGGGCGCGCGCGTGTTCTACACCCAGCCGCTGCACGGCAACCCGACCGGCGCCACGCTCGCCGCCGATCGCCGCCGTCAGGTGCTCGACGTCGTCACGGCGCGCCGGGCCATCCTCATCGAGGACGACTGGTGCCGCGATCTGTCGTTCGACAAGACCCCGCCACGGCCGCTGTTCGGCGACGACCCGCACGGGCACTGCGTGTATCTGCGGTCGCTCACCAAGTCGACGGCGCCGGGCCTGCGCATCGGCGCGATCGTCGCCCGCGGCGCGGCGCTGGCGCGTCTGCGGGCCAGCCGGGTGGTCAACGAGTTCTTCGTCTCGGGGCCGATTCAGGAAGCGGCGCTCGAAGTGGTGCATGCACCGGCGTGGCAGCGGCACCTGCGCCAGGTCCGCGAGACTCTCGTTGCCAGGCGCGACGTCCTGGCGGCCGCTCTGCGCGCGCAGTTCGGCGCGAGCAGTCTGCCGCTCGTGCCTTCGGGCGGCCTGCACCTGTGGGTGCGGCTGCCCGACGCCGTCGACGACGGGGATCTCGCGCGGCGGGCCGCGGAGGCGCAGGTGATCATCAGCCCCGGCCGCCGCTGGTTCCCGGCCGAACCGACCGGCTCGTTCCTGCGCGTCAGCTACGGGTGCGCCGACGGTCCTGAGTTGACCCGGGCCGTGGAGGCGCTGGCACGCCTCCTTCCAAGCCGTCGGCGTGCGCGAGGCACTATTCGGGCGGAGTTGGGCCGACGGTGATTCTCCGAGCGGGTTCATGGCCTTCACCCGGCGGACGTCCAGAAGCCCCGGTCGTTCCCGTGACGATCGTCAGCTCATGGCGTCTGGCGGTGGCTGCCGTGTCGGCGATCGCGGGTTACTCGCGTCCACGCCGTTCCAGGACCTGCTGCAAGAAGGACCGATCGATCGCATCCTGCGGACGGTCGGTGGCTTTCGTCCGCACGAGCGCCGTGGGGCTCGCGACCGGTACGCGGACGCCGGCCATGTCGTGCCATTCCATGTCCGCGGCCACATCCGCGTACGACAATCCGCACGCCCGTCCCATCAAATCGACGATCACTTCGTCGATCACGCGCACGACGGTGTAAGTGCGGACGTCGTGGTCGGCCACCTCGGCGGCGGCGTTGTCAGCGAGGATCGCAAGTCCCTGCTTGACGCGCGCGATGTTCTCGGGCGCGTCATCCACCAGCAGGTCGATGTCTTTGGTGAAGCGGCTCGCGCCATGCGCCAGAACGGCGAAGCCGCCGATCAGCACGAACCGCGCGCCGGCGTCGTTCAGGGCGCGGCAGATGCGGACGAGGTCTTCCGGCTCGGGCGCTCGTGCGTACGCAGCAGCATCCTGGTCATCCACGCATCGGCCTCGTCGAAACTCGAGAAACGATAGACCCCGCGAGGCGCCAGGCGCGCCGTGCCGCGAACGAGCGCGGCGGTTCTTGCCAGCGCGGCCTGGTCGGCTAGAGGCGACGCGTCGATCCGGCGGGTGCCAACGACCTTCATCGCTCCATTATGGCACCAGGAGCGACGACCTCCGATGGCTGCCCCCGGTCGTGCGCGTCAGCGCTTCAGCGCCTGCGCGTAGTTGAGCACGACCGTGATCGTCGGAGTCGAAGCCTTCTCCTCTGCAACCGTCGTGAGCACGAGGAAGCGCTGCGCATCTGGCGTCACCGCGTAGCGCGACGGGTCGTCGGGAGCCGTTTCCGCCAGCGGCATCTCGAACAACACCCGGGGCCTACCGGCCTTGAACGCAGAGCCGAGTTCCACGTCCGCGGCCATCATCCGGTTGCCATTCAAGAAGAACAGCTCCCGGCCGTTCGGCGCCCACATCGCTTGAGCACCGCCATCGGTGGAGATCTGCCACTTGCCGTTCCCGGGCGGATACGACTGCACGTAGACCTCCCAGCGGCCCGTCTCGTTGCTGCGGTACGAGAACCACTGGCCGTTCGGCGAGAACCGCGCTTCCCGTTCGTTCGCGGCGGTGGTCAGGGTGGGATGGAAGACGCCATCGGCGTCGCGCACGACCACGTTGGTGCCGTGCTGGATCGTGAGGAGTCGGCCATCCGCCGACCATGATCCGGCGATTTTGTTGCCCTGAAGGTGCGCCTCGCTGACGAGCAGCTCCGTGGTGCCGCTCCCGTCTGCCCGCACCCGCATGAGAGGGCCCACGAAGCCCGGACTCGGGCCCCTCGTGAAGGTCAGGAACGTCCCGTCACGCGACCAGATCGGAAAATTGTCGCCCGCTCCGTCGAACGTGCGTTTGTCGAACGTGCCGCGAGCGAGGTCGTAGACCCAGATGCGTTCCCCGGTCGTGTCGCGGACAGCGAGGACGACCTGCTGCCCATCGGGCGACAGCGCGGGGCTGTCATACACGCCGGGCGCCAGCGCCAACGGCGTGACGCCACCCTTGCGATCGACCCAGACCAGTCGACGATTGTTCGCCACCTGCCGGCCGGCGGAATACACCAACACGCCGGTGTGCGACGCCGAGAACGCCGCGATATTCCCCCCTGGCAGTCTGATGGCCTCCGCGACGGGTGTTGGCTCGCCCGTCAGTCGACGCTCCGTCGTGTCGAAGGGCTGGCGCATCAGCGTGGTGCCGCGCAGGAACAGCAGCACTCCGGGGTGCGCGTACCCCGCCCACCCGTCAGTGGACACGAGGAACGTGCTCGTCGTCGCACCCAACGACGTCACGAACACGCCGTTCGAGCCGGAGCCCAGTCCCGCCGTGACCATGCTGGCGTACAAGAAATGCTCGCCGTCTGGGAGGAAGTGCGGCCAGCGGTGCGACACCGCCTTGGTTGTCGGATCGAGCACCGTGGCCGGTGCAGGCGTCCCGCCCGCGGCCGACACTTGCTGCAGCCCGCCTGCCGTGCCCGGCGCAAACAGGATCACGCCCTTGCTGCTCCATGCGCCGCCCCGACCGGCTGGCGCGTCGCAGATCGTCACGGCGGGACCGCCCGCGACGTCGATCTTCTTGAGCTGACCCTCCGCGAAGAAGCCGATGGTCCTGCTGTCGGGCGACCAGAACGGCAACGATGCGCCTTCGGTCGCCGGAAGACGCTGCGCCTCGAGCGCATCGAGCGGCCGCACGTAGAGCGCACCGACACCGCTGCCAGTCGTCTCCCCGGCAAGCACCACGCGCGTGCCGTCCGGCGAGACTATCGGCACGCCCGTCAGCGTGACGCCGTCCGGCGGCGCGATGGTGAAGCGCGTCACCGGCGACTCCGGCGGTGGTGTCTCGCGTAGATGCCGCAGCGCGGGAAGGGCGAGCGCGGCGGCGGCGACCACCGCGACAGCCGCGACTATCCACGCCAAGCGTCCTTGCGGCGCGGCTGGTGTGCCCGACTGCGTCGCCTGCGGCGACGTGGTGTCGAACGCGCCGTCCAGCGCGAGGCGCATGTCGTGGATGTCGCCGAGGCGTTCTTTCGGATCCTTCTGGAGGCACCGGCGCAGGAACATGGCCAGCGTCGGCGTCACGTCCTGAGGCATGAGGCGCCAGTCCGGTTCCGCGCGGACGACGGCCGCGAGGGTGTCCGTGACGTCCTCACCAGGGAACGCGCGCGTCCCGGTCAGCATCTCGAACAGCACGGCGCCAAAGGCCCAGATGTCGGCGCGTCTGTCCACGGGCTTGCCGCGCGCCTGCTCGGGCGCCATGTACGCCGCCGTCCCGAGAATCATGCCCGCCCGCGTCATCGCCGGGGTGGTGATCGTCGGCGAGTTCATGGCCTCCACGCTCGACGCGGCCGCCGGATCGAGCGCTTTGGCCAACCCGAAATCCAGGACCTTGACCGTGCCGTCGGCGCGAACCTTGATATTCGCGGGCTTCAGATCGCGATGAATGATCCCCTGCCCGTGCGCGGTTTCGAGCGCCTCGGCGATCTGCTTCGCGACCGGCACCGCCTCATCGAGCGGAATCGCGCCGCGCGCGACGCGCTGCGACAGATCCTCGCCCTCGACGAGTTCCATCACCAGCGCGTGCATGCCTCCGGATTTCTCGAATCCGTAGATCGCGGCGATGTGCGGATGGTTGAGCGACGCCAGCGTCTTAGCCTCGCGTTCGAAGCGGGCCAGCCGCTCGGGATCAGACGCGAAGGCGTCCGGCAGGATCTTGATCGCCACCTGACGGCCCAGCGTGGAGTCAGTGGCCCGCCACACCTGCCCCATGCCGCCTTCGCCGAGCGGCGCGGTGACCTCGTAGACGCCGAGACGGGTGCCGGGGGTCAGAGCCATGCCCGTGCATCATACGGGCGGAAGTGGGCCTACGGCAGGGCTTTGAACGGGTTGTCGCCGCTGAGGGCGGCGCGCCTGTGGATTCATGGCACAGTGAAGCAGGGATGACCACTGACGAGACGCGGCAGGCGCTCGACGAACTGCACGCCACGATCGCTCTGTTGCTGCCCGAGACGTATCAGGCGTCGTACGAGACGCTGCAGCCGGTGTCGATGCGCTCGGCCGGGCTCGTCTACGACGACGATGGCCGCGTGGCGTGGGACCGGATCTGGGGCAGCTTCTGCGACCTGGCCATGGCCGGCGGCCCGCCCCACAAGGGCCGCCTGCTCGAACCGGCGACCCGCGCGGCGGTCGACGCGGCCGCGGAACGCTACGACGAGGTGACCTTCGAGATTCGCCGCGGCATCACCCTGGCGACCGACCTGCGCGCGACGGCGTCCGCGGCGCCCGGGTGGGTGGACGTCGACTGCTACAGCGACGCTATGGCGGCGTGGCTCGTTCGCGCGATCGTGATGGAGAACGTCGCCGCCACCACCGAGGGACGCCGGCTGCGACTGCCGGCCGGGCCGGACTTCCGCCTCGACAAGGAGATCAAGAACGTCGTCACAGTGATCGCCAAGACCTCGCACTACTGGCTCGGCCACATCCTGCCGCCGCAGCAGTACGCGATCGGGCAGTGCCTGGCGAGACTCGCGGAGACGTTCCCGGTCGTGGCGCCCGTGTGGTTGCCGGACGGCAGCGACCCGGCCGCCAGTGTCACGTCGGCCCTCGTCGAGCGCCTGCGCGGTGTGCCGGGAGTGGGCGCCGCGTCCGCGCGGCAGGCAGGGTGGCTGGGCGTGGCCTGCCCGGACGTGACCTCGGCCGTGTGGATGACGCGCGCGCTCGTCGCGATGAACGTGCTGGCGCGGCGCGAAGGCACGACGCTCTGCGTGCCGGTGAACGTCTCGACCGACCCGCACGGCGATCGCGTGGCGGCGGCCATCGCGCGCGTGCACCACTTGGCGGCGGCACGCGGCGTCCTTCCCACGGATCGCATGTAGGGCAGAGCTTTTCCGCCTTCGCTAAGGCTACGGCGAGACCTCGCCGAAGCTCGAAGAGCGGCGGCGGGCAGCTCTGCCCCGGGCAGCTCTAAAGAGCTGCCCTACATCGCTAGCCGCTAGCCCCTAGCCGCCAGCCGCTGTTTGGGAATCAGAGCCGCCCCATCCAGCCGAGCAGCCCGGTCGTCAGCCACGGCACGTAGGTGATGACCAGCACGCCGAAGCCGAGCACGAACAACATCGGCAGCGCCGCGGCCGACACTTCGAGCAGCGGCTTGCGGAACTTGTACGACGCCAGGAACAGATTCAGACCGACCGGCGGCGTGAGATAGCCGAGCTCCAGATTGGCGATGAAGATGATCCCCAGATGCACCGGGTGGACGTCGTAGGCGAGTCCGAGCGGCACCAGCAGCGGCGCCACCACGAACGTGGCGCTGAAGATGTCCATCAGGCAGCCGACGACGAGCAGGAAGCCGTTGAGCGCCAACAGGAACATCCACCGGCTGCTGATGTAGGTCTGGGTCAGCTCGAGCAGACGGCCGGGGATGTCGGCGTCGATCATCCAGCTGGTGAGCCCGACGGCGACGCCGAGGATGAGCAGCACGCCGCCGACGGTCGAGGCGCACTCGGCGGCGACCCGGCCCATGTCCCGGCCGAACTTCAAATCGCGGTGCACGACCACCTGCGTGAAGAACGCGTAGAGCGCGCCGATGGCTGCCGCCTCCACGGTGGTGGCGAAGCCGCTGAAGAGCGAGCCGACGATCACCACCGGCAGCGCGATCTCCCACTTGGCGTCCCACAGCGCCGCGCCGGCCTCGGCCATCGCAAACGGCGGCCGGTGCACCTTGTTCGCGATGGCGGCGCGAATGCCCCACGCGGACGTCATGCCGATCAGCAGCAGGCCGGGGACGATGCCGCCGATGAACAGATCCTCGATCGGCGACTGCGCGACGATGCCGTAGAGGATGAGCGGCAGGGCCGGCGGCAGCAGCAGGCCGAGCGAGCCGGACGCAGTGAGCAGACCGAGCGAGAACTTCTCGCCGTAGCCGTCCTTCACCAGCGCCGGGAAGAGCAGCCCGCCGAGCGCCAGGATGGTCACGCCCGAGCCGCCGGTGAACACCGTGAAGAACGCGCACAGCATCGCGCAGACCACGGCCGTGCCGCCCGGGAACCAGCCGAAGAGCGCGCGGAACACCCGCAGCAGCCGATGCGGCGCGCCACCTTCCGCCAGCAGCACGCCGACCAGCGTGAACAGCGGAATCGACGCCAGCGTCGGCTTGGTCGAGAGCTGATACGTCTGGATGAGGATGGCCGAGGCCGGCACCGCCTCGGACAGGAACATGATCGCCGCAGCGCCGCCGAGCAGCGCGAAGATCGGCGCGCCGGCGAACGCGCCCACCATCAGGGCGGCCAGCCACCAGCCGTAAGATCCCGGTCCGCCGGGCAGCCCCGGCTGCGCCGCCTCTTCGATCACCGCCGAGAACGGGTCGCTCCAGTTGAAGGGCAGGCCACCGCCCAGGTACAGGCCGACGATCGCGCCGATCGCCGCGGCGACGCCGGCCACGACGTGCGCCTTGGCGGACGTGCGGAGGATCCGCCAGGCGATCATGGCGAAGCCGAGCGGCAGCAGCACCTGGAACGCCCACACCGGCACGCCCTCGGTGATGAGCCGTCCGGCCTCGCGTTCCAGACGCACCAGGTCGACCCCGCCGCGGGCGAGCAGGCCGGCGACCGCAGCGCCGACGAATCCGGCGATGGCTTTGGCGGCGATGTTGAGCGGGCCGGCCGGGAGCAGCGAGCCGGTGGCCAGCGCCAGCAGCCGATCGTCGCGGGCGGCCAGCGCGCCGCCGAGCAGCGCCACGACCAGGGTGAGGTGCTGGACGAACGGCGTGCCCCCGGGTACGCCCGAGTCGAAGCGCCGCAGGACGATCTCGGTGATCGGCAGCAGCGTCAGCAGCGCCAGCGCGAGCGCCGACAGGGCGTGCTCGGCCCGCTGCAGCGGACCGTGCTCGTCGATGCCCCGGGCCTCGGCCGGGGCGTCGGCCGCGAGGGTCACTTGCCGCCGCGGCTCTTGCGGAACGCCTCGCGTTCGCGCAGGCCCTGGTCGTAGATGTCGGTGGGCACGATCGGCCCTTTCATCGAGGCCGCGAACTTGTCGGCCATGTCACGGAAGCCCTTGGCGGCGGCCGGATCCGGCGTCGACACCTTGAGCCCACGCTTGATCATTTCGGCCTTGGCCTGGTCGTCCTGCTGCGGCACGTCGCGCTCGAGCCCGTCCTGCACCTTCTTCGCCGCCGCCATGATCGCCTGCTGGTCGTTGGCGGCGATGCTGCCCCAGATCTTCGCGTCGACCACCGTGGCGCCGGCGAACGGGCCGACGCCGATGTCGAGCATGTGCGGGACGTTGCGATACCACTGGAATGCCAGCGTCGCCAGCGGCGTCGAGGGCACGGCGTCGAGCAGGCCGGTCATCAGCCCGCTCTGCACCTCGGCGAACGGCAGCGGGCGAGGGTTGAAGCCGTTCTGCTTGTAGAGCTGCACGAACTGATCGTCGCCGCCGCTGGTGTAGAGCCGCACCTTCTTCAGCTCGTCGACGTTCGGCATCGGCGCCTTGCTGAACAGATACACCCAGCCGGTGTCGCCCCAGTTGAGCAGGACCAGCCCCTTGGCCTCGAGCTTGGCCTTGAGCGAGGGTTCGAGCTTCGCCCGCACCGCGCGGTACTCCTCGTAGCTCGAGAAGAACATCGGGACGGTGAAGATGTTGAACGCCGGATCGACCGACGCCAGCCCGACGGCGGTGATCGACGCGGCGTGCTGCCGGCCGATCTTCATGTTCGAGATCATCGTCGCTTCGTCGTCCTGCGCGGCGCCGATCACGCGCACGACGACGCGGCCGCCAGTGGCGGTGCGGACGTCGGCCTCGAACTGCTTGAGCGCCTTGTGCCAGACCGAGCCGATCGGCGCCGGCGACGCCAGCCGGATCGTCGTCTGCGCGCCGGCCACGCCGGCCGCGCCGAGCACCACGAGCACTGCCATCACCAGTCGGGACATGAGCGTCATACGTTCCTTCATCGAAGTCGTTACGGAAAGACCACCGGCACCGGAACGTGGGGCACGGGCGGCACCACGGCCAGGCGGGGGGCGGCGGGCGACGGTGCACCGGCCGCGGTGAACAGTTCGTCGACGCGCGCCTGCAGGATGCGGGCACGCTGCTGGGCGATGATCGTCGCCAGGCGGATGTCGGGCACGTCGTCGGGATTGATGGCCAGCGCCTTGTCGAGCAGCTGGGCGAATTCCTCGCGGTTCTGGGCCGGCTGGGCCACGCTGGCGGCCATGGCGACATAGGCCGACGCCGACTTGCCCTTCGACAGCTCGACCGCCCGCTCGAAGTGCTTGCGGGCCCGGGCGGCGTCGCCGCCCATCGTCGGCGACATGCCATCGAGGGTGATGAACACCTCGTGGATGGCGCCGTCGGCGTAGTCCTCGTCGAGGGCCAGGGCCTTCTCCATCAGGGTGCGCACGACCGGGAAGTCGGCCACGAGATCCGGCTGGTCGACGCCCACGGCGATGGCCGAGCCCCACGAGGCGCCGAGCCAGTAGATCTCCTCGACGTCGTACTTCGCCGAGCCGAGTGCGGTCGACGGGTCGGCCGACAGCGCGGCGCGCAGGCCGGGCCGCTTCAGTTCCACCCGTCGCATGCAGTAATCGCGGCCACGCAGGTAGAGACGCCTGGCCCGGGCTTTGAGCCGTTCGCTGGCCTCGTAGTCGGTGGACTCGATGGCCTCGGCGTCGAGCTGGACGAAGGCGTTCGCGTAGGACGTGAAGCCGGAGCACGCCGTCAGCAGCATGCCCTTGTGGCGCGGCGAGGTCTGCAGCAGCCCCTCGATGGTCTTGAGCGAGAAGGGGAGGGCGGCGCGGATGAGGTCGGGGTCGTCGTCCGTGGTGTACACGGACGGTCCCGGCGCCGACAGCGAGTCGCCCAACCTGTTGACCGCAAAGGTCTTGATGGAACAAGCCGTCAAGACGGTGGCGGCGCCGGCGGTCAGCAAGACCAGCCGGATCCGAATGGAGAGGGATACCGGGAGTGCCAACGTCCTTTCAGGATATGACGAAACCGGCCGGCGGATCGATGCGCGGGCCCGGCTCAGCCTTCCCGCGCGCGACAAGACCCGGGGCTGGCGGTGCTACTGCGCGCGGCCGTCGAGCACTTCGTAGGCGCGGGCGACGCCGTGCCACAGCACCCCGGGCGCAGTGATGGCCGGGTAATGCCCGGCCTGAGTCCGCATGTCGATGCGCTTGGCGGCTTCCTCTGCGGGGACCTTCGCCGTGTGCAGTGCCTGGGCCTGGGACCAGAAGTCGCGCAAGTAGGCCGCGAAGTGGTCGATCTTCGCCTTCCCCGTGAAGGCGCTGCCGTGGCCGGGGAGCGTCGTGTCGAAGTCCAGGGCGCGCAGCTGCTCCAGCGTCTGCAGCCAGTCGGGAACGAAGCCGTCGCCGAGATACGACGTGCCCTCGACCAGCAGGTCGCCGGTGACGATCAGCCGTTCCTTCGGCAGGAACACGACGACGTCGCCGCCGGTGTGGGCGCGGCCGAGGAAGCGGATCTGGATTTCGCGGCCGCCGCGGAACAGTGTGAGGTGGTCGTTGACCGTGACGGTCGGCGGCACGACGGCAATCGCCGCGGTGCCGACGCGTTGCGTCTCGAGCACCGACAACTGCGTCTGCAGCTTCTGCCGATCCGCCGCGTCCGTCGCAGCCGTGACCCGTCCGCGCAGTTCGTCGATGCGGGCGGGCAGGCCGCCGATGAACAGGTCCCAGCTGCGGCCGCGGGTCGAGTCACCGGAGGCCAGGCGTTGCCGCGTGTACTCATGGCCGATGATCTCGACGCCGGCGCCGTAGATCTGGTTGCCGTGCGCGTGGTCCCAATGCCAGTGCGTGTTGACGACGTAGCGCACCGGCTTGGGGGTCAGCGCCGCCAGCTCGTCGCGCAGCGCCCAGGCCGCCCCCGGCGACATGTGGGTGTCGACGACCAGCACGTCGTCGTCGTTGACGATCACGGCGGCGTTGCAGCCGACGGCCAGCGCGCCGGTGCCGACGGCGTGGAACACTCCGGGTGCGACCTGCCGGAAGTCGAACGCCTTGCCGGCGTAGGTCGCTCCGGCCGGACGCGTTCCGCTCTGGGCGTCGAGCCGCGAGGTGCCGGCGCGGACGAGCGCGCTGGCGGCCGCGACCACCACCATCGTGAGCACCACACCGCGATGACGGCGTAACGACTGCAGCATGGCGCGCAGCCTACCACGCCAGAGCTGGGTGGTCTCGCCGGACCCTCGAGTTCGGGGGCTCAGCCGAAGGTGGCGACCACCGGTCCGTGGTCGCTCGAGCCGAACTCGCGTTGCACGACGCAGGACGCGGCGGTGCCGGCGAGCGCCGCCGAGGCCACCACGTAGTCGATGCGCCAGCCGATGTTGCGCTGCTTCAGGTTGCGCCACGGCGCCCACCAGGTGAAGAACGCGTCGTCGGCCGGGTGCAGGGTGCGGCCGACGTCGACCAGTCCGCGCGACAGGAGCCGTTCGATCAGCGCCCGCTCGTCGTCGCGCGCTCCCACCTGCTGGGGTTTGCGTTCCTTCGGATGGATGTCGAGATCGGTGCGGGCCACGTTGAGATCGCCGCAGAAGAGCAGCGGCCGGCCGCCGGCGTGCGCGGCGGCAGCCCACCCGTCCATCGCCTCCAGGAAGCGCAGCTTGGCGTCGTAGTCCTTGCCGCCATTGGGCACGTAGAAGGACGAGGTGAGCACCGGTCCATTCCCGAAGTCGAGTTCGGCCGAGATCACCCGCTGCTCGAAGTCGAACGGCGGATGCGAGAACACCGGCGGTACCGCGGCGAGCGTCTTGGCCACCAGCAGTCCCACGCCGGAGTAGCCCTTTTCGCCGTGCCAGCCCACCCAGTAGTGATCGAGGTCGCGCAGCTCGAACGGCAGCTGGTCGATCGACGCCTTGATCTCCTGCAGGCAGACCACGTCGGGGCGCTCGGTGGCCAGCCACTCGAGCAGCTGGCCCTGGCGGGCGCGGATGCCGTTCACGTTCCAGGTCGCGATCTTCATGGCGTGGGGGACATGGGGGACGGGGCCGACCAGCGGCGCAACAGGTGCTCGATAGCGTATCGCGCGTGGCCGGCGCTGGCGTCGACTTCGGCATCGCCGTCGCGGGCGGCGGCGGTGAGGACGGCGTCGCATTCGAAGGCGATGAGCGCCACCGGGGCGCTGGTGTCCAGCTCGCCCGCCGCGACGGCCGCAGCCACCTGCGCGAGAAGCATCGCCCGCCACGACCGGCGCCAGGCGGCCACCGCATCGCGCGGCGAGCCGAACGCATGGGGGCACGACGCCGTCAGCACCTCCAGGGCGGTGTCGCCGGCTGCCGCTTGGGCCAGCCACGCCTCGCTCAGGGCGATCAGACGGGCCACGCCTTCGGGAGCCGCGCCGGCCGGGGCCACGACCCGATGTTCGAAGCGCAGGACCGCGGCCTCGAGCAGCGCCAGGTCGAGCGACGGCTTGGAGCCGAAGTGGGCGAAGACGGCGCTCTTGCTCATGCCCAACGCCGTGGCGAGGGCGCCAATCGAGGCGGCTGGCAGGCCGCCATGGGCGCCCAGCTTCAAGCCGTGGTCGAGGATCGCGGCCCGGCTGGCTCGTCCGTTGGCCCGCGTCGAATCTGGCATTGGCACGGCTGAATCTAACATCAAACGGTTGTTATACGAACGTTCGTACAGATTAGATTCGGAGTCGTCTATATCGGCCTTCAGAGGTGGCCCCGCACTTCACAGAGCCGTCCTTCCCACTTCGGCGTCCTATTGCGGGTCTGCGGCTATACTTCGCGCAGCCCTCGAGGAGCATCGACCACATGATCAGCCGATTCATCGCCCTTGGACTCGCCGCCGCCGTCCTGGCCGCGCCCGCAGTTGCCAGCGCCCAGGCCACGGCCACCCAGACGCCGACCCGGCGCCCCGACGTCATCTACGTCCCGACGCCGGAAGAGGTCGTCGAGGCGATGCTGCAGGTGGCCAAGGTCACCAAGAACGACGTCGTCTACGACCTCGGCACCGGCGATGGCCGCATCCCGGTGACGGCGGCCAAGAAGTACGGCGCCCGCGGCGTCGGCATCGACATCGACCCGCAGCGGATCAAAGAGGCCACCGAGAACGTCACCAAGAACGGCGTCGGCGACCGGGTGCGGATCATCCAGGGCGACCTGTTCGAGACCAACATCTCGGAAGCCACCGTGGTGACGCTCTATCTGCTGCCGTCGCTCAACCAGAAGCTGATTCCGAAGTTGAACAAGGAGCTGAAGCCCGGCACCCGCATCGTGTCGCACGCCTTCGACATGGGCGACTGGAAGCCGGAGCAGGAGCTCGACGTCAACGGCCGCAAGGTCTACTTCTGGACCATCGGCAAGAAGTAGCGCGGCCTCAGTCGGTGGCGCGCCCGTCGAGCAGCGGCTCACACGGCAGCGTCTCAGCGCCGTTCTCGGTGCACACCGCGTAGCGCGTCTGGTACATCGAGACGCCGGCGTGCTCGCCCTTCTTGTTGAGCACGTAGAAGCTGATGCCGAAGGCCGGGTTGCCCTTGGCGTTCAGCAGCCGCTTCTCGATGGTGTTGGCCTTGATGCGGCGCAGCGCTTCCATGCCGGCGTCCTTGGGCGACCTGCCCAGCCGCATCTGCTCGACGATCAGGAACGAGCACAGGTTGTAGAGGTTGGCTTCGCCACGGCCGGTGGATCCGGCGGCGCCGACTTCGTTGTCGACGTAGAGGCCGGCGCCGAGAATCGGCGAGTCGCCGGTGCGGCCGGGAATCTTCCAGGCCAGGCCGCTGGTCGTGGTCACGCCGCACACCTCGCCCTTGGCGTTCACGCCGTCGCAGTTGATGGTGCCCCAGAAGTGGTTGGGGTCGATGAGGCCGTCGCGCACCATCTGCAGCCCGGCCACCAGCCCGGCGCGCTCGCGCTTCTTCGGGTCGAGGTAGTGCTCGGGGTCGACGCGGCGCTTCCACTCGAGCCAGAGGCCGCGTGATTTCTCGGTGTTGAGGTCGGCTTCGATCGTGAAGCCCATCTGGCGGGCGAAGTCCTGAGCGCCCTTGCCGACCAAAAGGTGGTGGTCGGTCGTCTCCATGACCGCCTTGGCCACCAGTGACGGCGTGCGCACGCCCTCGAGCGCGGCGACGCCGCCGGCCCGCTTCGCCGGGCCGTGCATGCAGCACGAGTCGAGCTGCACGACGCCGTCGGCGTTGGGCAGGCCACCGTAGCCAACGCCCGACTCGGTCGGGTCCAGCTCGCACAGGTTGACCCCGGCGATGAGCGACTCGAGTACGTCCTTGCCGCCGCTGGTCATCATCTCGAAGGCGAGCTGCACGCCGGTCTTCGTGCCGCCGTTCTTGTAGACGTTGCCGTTGTCGGAGGCGATGACGGCCGGACGCGAGCCGCCGGTGCGCACTGCCGGTGCCTGGCCGAAGGCCGCGGACGACGTGCCGAGCGCGAGGCCGGCGGCGGTGGACGTGGAGACGAACTGGCGACGCGTGAGCTTGGTGGCCATGGGCACTCCTGAAGGCGGATCGGGCGCATCCTAGTCCTGCGCCCGATCCGGCGCAAGCGGGAGGGCGCCAGCCCTCCGCCCACGACAGCTACCACCCGGGCTGCGGCCACAGCTTCCGCCACCACGGCGCGGCCGGCTCGTCCTTGGCCGGCCCGACCGCCGGGACCACGCCCTGCTGGCGCCGGATCTCCTCGATCGGCCAGCCGGTGAGCGAGGCCAGCGTCTGCGCCTCGCGCTCGCGCCGGGCCACCAGGTCGCGCCGGTACTGCTCGGCCGCGGCGCACGTCGCGGTGCCGGTCCAGGCGTGGCGCAGCACGTAGCGGCCCTGGAAATTGCTGCGGTCGCCGGTCTCGTGGAACACCAGGTCCTCGGGGAAGTGGGCTTTGTCGTAGCGCACGTGTAGACGCGTCACGAACACGTTCTGCGGTTGCGGGGCGATGCGCATCTGCGGCATCGGCCGCGGGCCGGTGGCCGCGCCGTCCAGCCAGAACACGCCCAGCCCGCGCAGTTCGTCGGCGCTCAGCGGATCCGCCGCGCACGGATCGCACCAGCCCATGTCCCACGCGTACTCCTGGAACACCGCCCGCATGTCCTCGCGCTTGACGTGGGCGTCGAACAGCGACCGATACATGCGCGAGAACATCGCCGGGTCCTTCACGTAGGTCGGGATCTCGACGTCGGTCGCGAGTTTGACGGTGCGGTAGTTGGTGCTCTCCACCCGGCCCTTGCGGGTCAGCGTGTAGACGAACAGCTCCTGCGCGCCGTCGGCGTTGACCATGCCGAGGCGGATCGGCAGCATGAACTTCGGCGACTCGTAGGCCACCTGGATCGGCCGCAGCGTCACCACGCCCAGCTTGGCCTGCTCGGCCAGGTTCACCTTGGCGACGAAGAAGCGCATCTTCTGTCCGATGTAGCTGGCGAGCACCTCGGTGGCGCCGGCCGGGATGCGGTAGCCGTTCTCGCGCAGCCAGGTCTCGAGGCCCGAGCTCTGTGACGCCGACAAGATGAGGATGTCGTACTCGCCGACGGTGTACTGGGCTTCGATGACCACGCCGAGGCTCTTCGCCCGCGCGTCCTGGCGTGCGGCGCCGACCGTCGCCGGGGCCGCTGCGGCCATCGACTCCAGCATCCGCCGCTCGTAGACCGCGCACGGGTCGGCGTCGAAGTACTCCACCAGCCGCGGCGCCGTGTAGGCGTCGAGATGCTTCACCAGCGCCGCCTCGGCGACGTGGATCTGGTCGCGGGTGATCGAGGTCGGTACCGGGATCACCATGGCGAACTCGCGTGGGTTGCCGCGGAAGTCGTTGCTCATGGTGATCACGGTGCGGTCGCCGTCGCGGGCCAGCACCACCTGCGAGGCCTTGTTGAAGAGCGAGGTGTCGGCCTTGGCGACGTAGAAGCCGCAGAAGGCGTCGGCCTTGGCAGCGGCGCCCAGGGCCAGGCCCAGGGCGATGAGAAACACGGCGGTCTTGCGCAGCATCGGAGTCCTCCAGTCGAGTCGAGTGAAACGGATGAATGCCTGCGGCCACTGGTAGCGGACCGCCGGGACGAGCCAGTCGATGAGCGGCACCAGCGGCGACGCCGCCGCCAGGGCCCAGACGAAGCCGTTCGGACGGAACAGCCGGAAGTGCACGTACCAGGCGCCGGCAGCGACCAGCACCGCGAAGGCGATCCGCCCGGCGCGCGAATCGGGCGTGGTCTTGGGGTCGGAGATCATGAAGAAGCTGAACAGCAGGAACGCGCCGCTCTCGAGCCGGTGGAGCGGGATGGTCATCGGCTCGCCGAGCGACAGCGACCGGCCGATCAGGATCGCCGCATAGGCGGCGATGAACGCCAGCGTCACGTCGCTGCGTGCCGCGCGGTTCACCACCAGCATCCCGGCGCAGGCCATCGTGAAGGCGAACGCCGCCGCCGTGCCCCATTGACCCGGTGAGATCCAGGCGAGGTCGGTCGTCAGCAGCAGCGCCACCAGCGCGCCGTTGGTCGGGTTGAACACGTGCTTGCCGCGGACGCGAACCAGGAACTTCGAGCCGACCGCGATGGTCGAGCCGACCGCCGCCATCCACAGCGCGTCGGTGCGCAGGAGCAGGCAGAGGCTGAGCGCCGAGATGAGCGCACTCTTCGCCCCTGAGTGCCACGGGGCGCCGGTCCACCAGTCGCCCAGCCGTTGCACCGCCAGCGCCGAGGCCACGGTGACGGCCACCTGCGCGAGGCCGATGTCGAACTGGAGCCACCCGAGGCCGTAGATGAGCAGCGAACCGAGGGTCAGGATCTGGCCGTGCCGCGGGTCGGCGGTGAGCTGGCTCAGGAATCGCGGTGGCTGGGGCATGGGCGTCGTCCTCTTGCTGAGAACGACGGGCTGCCGATTCCTTGCAGCCGTGGGACGCCGCATCCCCTATTCAGGGGATTGCCGGGAGCCGCTCCGCCCGCCAAGCTCGTGCGGCCCGAGGAGCAACGAGATGCCACAACCCACGATGTCCCGCAGGTTCTCGCCATGGATTGCCCTGGCGGTCGCCCTGTGGCCGGCGATGATGCAGGGCCAGCAGGCCGTGGCAGCGCAGCGCCCGGGAGGGACACCGGTCGAGCCATCGGCCCACGCCGTCGCCGCGATCGAGTTCCTGCCCGACCTGGACGTCCTGCGCGCCGCACCGCCTCGGCTCGTACTGGCACTCCCCGAGGGCGGTCAGCTCACGCTCGAGACCACGTCGGTCGAGGTCCAGGCCAGCGGGGATGTGCGGTGGCGCGGGCGGGTCGCGGGCGAGGGCGTCAGCGTCGCGTGGATTTCGGTGCGGCGCGGATTCGCCGCCGGCGCGATGTCGACGGCGACGCGCAACTACCGGATTCAGGTTCGCGGCGGCCGCTCGATCCTGGAGCTGCTGGACCCGAATCGGCCACGGCCCGGCCAGGACACGGCACCCACTGCCGACGCGACTCCGGAGCCGCCGGAGCCGTCCGCGGGTCGCGCCGTGGCCATGGCGGTGGGCGATCCGCCGCCGCCGGGCGACGCTGAGATCGACCTGCTGGTCGTCCACACAGCGCCGGCCCTGGCGTTCGCTGGCGGCCAGGCCGCGCTCGTGGCGACAGTGGACGCGATGATCGACCATGCCAACGCCGTGTTCAGCAACAGCGCCGTACCCGCGCACTATCGCCTCGTCAACATAGTCGAGGGAGCATTTCTGGCCGAGCAGGACCCCGGGAACAACGTGATCGGGCCCCTGGTTCAGCTCTCCGCGCTTCGAATGGCACATGCCGCCGACCTAGTCGCCGTGCTGGTGCGCGACATGGCCGGCAACAGGTGTGGGATTGCGCCGTCGAACCCGGTGGCCGCCGGCCTCGGCGTGGGATGGTTCGCCTTCGAGCTCGAGATCGACAGTCCCTGCGATCCGTTCGACACGTTCGCCCACGAGGGCGGACACCTGCTCGGCCTCAACCACGATCCCGCGACCCAGCTGGCCAACGGCGACGCCCCGTCCGCAGTCCCGTACGCCCAGGGCCACACCGTGCCCGGTGTGTTCGGGACGATCATGTCCTACGCGACTCTGCCAATCCCGTACTTTTCGACCCCCGATGTGACCGTTGCCGGTGTGCCCATCGGCATCGCTGACGAGCGGGACAACGCCCGGGCCGCCCGCGAACACGCTCCGATCGTCGCCGCCTATCGGCCGTCAGGCCCGCCGCCGCCGACCGGACCTCCCGATCCGCCGACCGGTCTGAACCCCGTGGCCAGCGTTGACTTCGACGGGTCGCTCTTCGTCTCGGCCGGCTGGTTTCCGGTGCCCACGGCTGCGTCGTACGACGTCGAACGCAGCGTGGACGGCGTGACGTTCCTGCCCGTCGGCACCAGCGCCACCAACACCCTCCGCGACAACGCCGTGACCACGCCGAACGTCTACACCTATCGCGTACGGGCCCGCAACTTTCGCGGCGCGTCCGCCTTCGGCGAACCCCGGAGCGTGACGATGCCGATACCTCCTGGTGCGCCGCACGGGCTGACGGTCACGGCGCAGGGCGCCACCGACGTGGTGCTGCGCTGGATCGACGGCTCGACCAACGAGGCGGGGTTCCTCATCGAGCTGCTCGTCGACGGCGTCTTCGAGCCGGTGATGGACGCCCCGGCCAACACCACGCAGATCGTCTTCCCCCTCGGACAGCCCTCGACCGCCTACACCTTCCAGGTGCGCGCATTCAGCGACGTCCTGCTGTCGGCACCCTCCAACTCCGCGACTGTCACGACATTGGCCGCCAATCCCGGTGTGATGTCCGGTGCGGCGTTCCACGACGCCAATCGCAACGGCCGCGCCGACGTCGGCGAGGTGCCCGCGGCCAACCTGGTCGTCTATCACGACATCAACGGCAACGGCGTGCTCGACGAGCTGGTGCCGCCTCTGGTGGCGGCGCAGGTCACCGTGTCGTCGGTGGTCCGCACCTATCCAGGCACCAACCTGCCGTATGTCGGCACGGTGAACTACGTGCTGCGCAACCTGCCGTTCGGCTCGCGCCGGATCTGTGCCAGCTTCACCCCACAAACACCCGCCACGTCGTTCTGCCGGACCGTCACCATCGCCGCGAGCGGGACCACCACCGGCGTCAACTTCCCGGTCGTCGAGGGCAAGGTCGGCGTCTCGACGATGACGCCCTCGACCCAGACCGTCCGCCCGCTCAATCTCGTGTTCGTCGACGTGCAGTGGACGCACACCGGTGGGCGCTGGGTCGCGTTGAAGAACGCGGTGATCCGATTCTCCGACGAGGCCGGTTCGGAAGGCCTTCAGATCCGCTTCGACGAAGCCGCGCGGACCTTCAGCGTCTACCACCCGGTGGTCAACCGCTGGAGCCGGGCGCTGGCGGCCGGGGCGGACGACGCGCTGCACACGCTGGAAGGGGCGCTCGTCCTCCGCGACACGCAGGTCCTCGGCACGGGCCCGACGGGCCCCAGCGTGACGCTGCGCCTCGCCCTTCGGTTCTCGCCGCTGGCTCGCGGCAAGACCTATCGGGCCAGCATCCTGCTCGAAGACGACGACGGGTTCCTGCAGGGGTTCGACGAGCTCGGGTCCATCACCGTGTCGAGACGCTGACGCAACGCCCGGCGGGCTGGTCGTCGCCGCGGCGACCGGCCCGGTCTGATAGCGTCGAGGATGTCACATCTGTTTACGCCCCTGGCCCTTCGGGGCGTCACGCTCCGCAACCGCGTCGGCGTGTCGCCGATGTGCCAGTACTCCAGCCACGACGGCGTGGCCAACGACTGGCATCTGGTCCACCTGGGCCAGTTCGCGGTCGGCGGCGCCGCCGTGGTGTTCACCGAAGCCACCGCGGTGCTGCCCGAGGGCCGCATCAGCCCGCAGGATCTCGGGCTCTGGGACGACGCCCACGTGCCGATGCTGCAGCGCCTCACCCGCTTCGTCGACGCTCAGGGCGCGGTCCCGGGGATGCAGCTGGCGCACGCCGGCCGCAAGGCGAGCACGCAGCGGCCGTGGGAGGGCAGCGGCACAGTGGCGCCTGAGGCCGGCGGCTGGACCGACGTCATGGCGCCGAGCGCGATCGCCTTCTCGTCCAGCTACCCGCAGCCGCAGGCGCTGACCCTCGACGGCATCGCCGCGGTCGTCGCTGCCTTCCGGGCCGCGGCCGTGCGGGCGATGGCGGCGGGCTTCCGGATCCTCGAAGTCCACGCCGCGCACGGCTACCTGCTGCACCAGTTCCTGTCGCCGCTCGCCAACCAGCGCGACGACGCCTACGGCGGCGCGCTCGCGAACCGGGCCCGGTTGTGCCTGGAGGTGGTCGCGGCGATTCGTGCCGTGGTGCCCGACGCCCTGCCCCTGGTCGTGCGGATTTCGGCCACCGACTGGGCCGACGGCGGGTGGACGGCGGAGGAGTCGGTGCAGCTGGCGGCGTGGCTCAAGGACGCCGGCGTCGACATGATCGACGTCTCGTCGGGCGGGCTGGCGAGCGGCGTGCGGATCCCGATCGGGCCCGGCTACCAGGTGCCATTCGCCCGCCAGGTGCGTCACGGCGCCGGGATCACGACGGCCAGCGTCGGGCTCATCACCGACCCGGCGCAGGCCGAGGCGATCGTCCGCGACGGCGACGCCGACATGGTGCTTCTGGCGCGCGAGTTCCTGCGCCAGCCGCATTGGCCGCTGCTCGCCGCACACGCGCTGGGGGCCGCGGTCACCTGGCCGGTTCAGTACCGAGCGGGCCCATCCCGACGGCCCGCCGAAACGGTAGCGGCGGCGGCTGGCGCCCCGCGCCGCCGCGGTGCGACGCTACCTCGTCGTGGTTGCAGCCAGGCCGATGAACGTCCGCAGCTCGGCCAGCGGTCCAATCCGCCCGTGAATCGGCGCCAGCCGGGCGGCGTCGAGCTTGAGGCGGACGATGTTGTCGTGCAGGTTGACGGCGAACGGGTTGGTCACCGGCGGCGGCGGCGCGTTGGGCGCCGGCGTCGAGTAGGCGTCGGCCTCGCTGAGGATCTTCTCGGCGGGGAAGTAGACCATCGCGAACGCGTCGTTGTGGCCGTTGCCGGCGATGGCATGCACTTCGATGGAGCGCGTGCCGTCGGTCAGCACCAGCTTGTCGGTGAAGGTCTGGAACGTCGCCGCCTTCTTCGAGCCGGCGAGCCGGTCTGGATTGAGCGTGTGCGGCGCTGCCCACGCCGTCTCGTAGAACGCCTGGTTCGGCGGCGTGCGTCACGATCGTCGCGCCTTCGTCGACGTAGGTGCGCAGGCCGCCCGAATGGTCGAAGTGCGCGTGCGTGTTGACGAGGTAGCGGATCGGTTTGCCCGGGATCAGCTCCTTGGCCTTGGCGATCACCGCCAGTGATCGCTCCTCGTTGAGCGGCGCTTCGACGACGACGATGTGATCGGCCTGGTCGACCGCCAGGCTGTGGTGCGACCCGCCCGTAAGGTAGTAGAGGCCAGGCGCCAGCACCTCGGACTCGACGCGCACCGTCGGCGGCGTGAAGCCGCGCACGGCGTCGGGCACCGCGATGTCCACGGCGGGGTTCGCCGTCACGGCCGTGACCGTGAGGTCGAGCACCGGATGGCCCCCCTGGCGGCGTTGCACGCGGCCCGGAAACATCGTGCCGCCGAAATCCCGGTAGTCGGAGAACAGCGTCTCGACCTCGGTATCACCGAGGACCATGTTGTCGATCCACGTGCGGACGCGTTCCACCTGGTTCTGCGCGTTGATCGTGCCCTCGTAACGGTACTTGCCGCCCACGGTGAAGCGCACCTCCGACCCGCCACCCGCCGCCACCGCCGTCGCGTTGTTGGCCACGGCCGCCTTCACGAAACCCTGCGGCGTCGACCAGATCTCCATCAGGCGCTCTTCGACCGCGGCGGGTGCGGCCTGCGCGGCGGCGGCCGCTCCCGGCGCGGCGCCGGCCGGCGTCGCCAGGTTCCAGGCGAAGCCGGCGCTGACCAGCTGCACCGGGCGCTGTTCGACCGGCGCGGGACGGGCGCGTCCCGGCTCGACGGTCTGCCGGCGGGTCATCTGCACGCGGGCGGTGGGCGTGCCGAACTGCATCACCGCGCTATAGGCGCTGACGTCGAACTGCGGCCAGGCCAGCGTCGGTCCCGGCGCCTGACCGAACTGGTACCAGTGCCCCGATCCCGAGAACTCGAGCGACTGCAGCCCGGCCACGCCGAGCGCGGCGGCGGCGCCGTCGAGACTGCCGGCCCGCGGCCCGCAGGCCGCGCTGGCCGCCACGAGGATGACGCCGACAAGCTGCGAATGCGCGCGTCGCATGGTTTCCTCCCGCGCCGTGAACGGTCGATCGGCGCGCCAGCATACTCCACCGCGCGTGCCGGCGCGCCTCAGGCTGGGCGGGCGGGTCCGGAGGGGGGCGCCGAGCCGCGCGCATCCGGACCCGCGCGAACCCTTCGCGCAGCATCTGGCCCCAGGTGTGATCGCCGCGGACGTAGCGCACGAACGCCTTCAGGCGGAACCACACCGTGATCTGCCGGTAGCCGAACGGCTCGAGGAAGGCGAAGGCAATCAGCCAGGCGGTGTCGGCCGGCCGCCGGTAGCGCTGGAAACTGACTTCCTCCATCAGAATCGCCGCCAGCGAGAGCAGCGTGCCGAAGAGATACGCGGTGGCGAAGAACGCCAGGGCGAAGGCCGGCGCCAGCAGTCCCGTCAGCGTGCAGACGACGGTGAGCACCAGACCTGCCGCTTCCACCACCGGGGCCAGCAGCTCGGCGATCAGGAAGTACGGCATGGCGACGAGACCGGTGGCGCCGTAGGCGGCGTTGCCGATCACCTTGCGGTGCGAGACCATCGTCGAGATGAGCCCGCGGTGCCAGCGCTCGCGCTGCCGGCCGAGCACGGCCAGTGAGGTCGGCACCTCGGTCCAGGCCACCGGGTCCGGGATGAAGACCACCTGCCCCGGAATCGCCTTCTCGCGCAGGTGCCGTTGCAGCCGGACGATGAGCTCGAAGTCCTCGGTGACGGTGCTGGTGGCGTAGCCGAGAATCTCGGTGAGATAGTCGCGGCGGAACAGGCCGAATGCGCCGGAGATGATGAGGTTGCCGCCGAGCAGGTTCCAGCCGAGACGGCCGAACAGGAACGCGCGCAGGTACTCGACCGTCTGCACGCCGGCCAGCCAGCGCCGGTCGACCCGCGCCTCGGTGACCCGGCCGTCCTCCACGGTGCACGAGTTCACCACCCGGATGGTGCCGCCGACCGCGGCGATCTTCTGATCGAACAGGAACGGCCGGGCCAGCCGCAGCAGCGCGTCAGGTTCGATGAGCGTGTCGGCGTCGCAGGCCAGCACGAACGGGAAGCGGGCGGCGTCGAGCGCGACGTTGAGCGAGTCGGCCTTGCCGCCGTTGATCTTGTCGACGACCAGCAGTTTCGACCAGGTGCGCGAGCGGTAGTAGGCGCGGACGCGCTGCGTGCGCAGGCGGCGCATCACCGCCGGCGGCACCTCGTACAGGTCGTAGGCGGCGGCCAGCCGGGCCATCGTGTCGTCGGTGGAGCCGTCGTTGACCAGCACCACCTCGTAGTAGGGGTACTGAAGCGTCAGCAGCGAGCGCAGGCTGTCGACGATCGACACCGCCTCGTTGTAGGCCGGCACGAGGATGCTGACGCGCGGCACCGCCGACGAGGTCAGGCTGCGGGCGAGCACGTCTTCGCTGCCGAAGCGCCAGTGGGCGAACAGCTGTGGCGCCGCCAGGACCAGCAGCAGCGCGAAGAACGAGTTCACGAGCAGCATGTACCAGAGCACGCCCAGATCGGCGACGTGCACCGCGGTGATCAGCCAGTCGAGCGTCTGCGTCGCCACGACCACGCTCACACCTCCGACATCTCGACGACCGCCGCCGACGACAGGCCGGTGACCAGCCGCGCCATGTCGCGGGCCATCGGGTCGTCGCCGTATGCGACCGCGACCAGCGCGTCGCGCGACTCGCCGCCGATCTGGGCCAGCGCCAGCGCCGACCGGTAGCGGACCCACCACGACGGGTCGCAGACAGAGTGGGCCAGGAGCGGTGTCGCGTCGCGGGCCCGTAGCGCGCCAAGAGCGCGGGCCGCCTGCGCCCGCACGCGCCAGTCCTCGTCGGCGAGCAGGCCCATGAGAATCGGCGCGGTATCGGGGTCGGCGTGCCGCCGCAGGGCGCGGGCGACGTGCAGCCGCACCTCGGGCCGGGTGTGGTTGGACAGATCGCGCACCCGGTCGAGGGCCTCGGGGCTGGCCAGCGCGCCGGCCGCGTCGATCCACGCGTTCAGGGCCGTCACCGGCGCGTCCGGCAGAAGGCGGCGGAGTAGCGCCTGCTCGACGATGCGCGGGTGGCGGGCCATGGCCGCGAACTGATACGCCTGCACCGCGTCCTGACGCGACGGCAGCCCGTCGAGTTCGATCTCAATCAGCCGCCCGCCGAGACGGGCCGCGGCGTCGATGGCGACCAGCCGCACCGCCGGGTGCCGGTCGCGCAGCATCGCGGCGATGAGCGGCGCGTCGTCGTCGCCGCCGACGATCGACAGCAGCCGGGCGACGTCGAAACGCCGCCACCACCACCGCGACTGGCCGTAGGTGAGCATCGCCTGGACCCACGGCTCACGCCGCAGCAGCGGGGCCAGGGCCTGCTGGCGCTCGAAGGTCAGTGTGCCCGGCGCCAGCCGGGCCAGGCTACGGAACGCGACATGGGCCGACCGTCGCTGCAGGACGGCGACGACGTCGGCGGTGTCGGCCTGGCCGACCAGCCACCGATGCAGCACCGGCTCGAGCGCGCCGACGCCTTCGTCGACCTGCCGGGCGCGCGCTGACAAGTGGAGCCGCAGCCCGACCAGTCCGGCCAGCGCTGTCAGAATCAGCCCGCCCTCGATCGCCAGCGCCACCCACAAGCCGTGCAGGCTGAGCATCACGCGGCGGTCCGGGCGATCGAGGCGATGGCGTGCCAGCGCTGCAGCTTGGCGATGAGCACGCGCACGTTGAACGGCTTGGCCAGGTGATCGAGGGCGCCGGCGAGCAGCGATCGCACCTGCACCGACTCGTCGGCGTGGGAGGACAGGACCACGATGAGGAAGGTGTTCGGCCGTTCGACGCCGAGCCGCTCGAGGATGGCGTGTCCATCGACACCCGGCAGATCGACGTCGAGCACCACGATCGGCGGCCGCCCGGCCGCCGGCATCGCCAGTAGCGCTTTCAGCGCCGCGGTCCCCGAGGTGTACATCACGTGGGGCAGGCGCACCTGATCGAGGGCGAAGGTCAGCATGCGGGCCAGCGAGGGGTCGGCGGTGGCCACCAGCAGCGGCGGCAGCGCGGCGGGAGCCGCGTTGACGTCGGCCGGGCGACGGTCGGCGGTCAAGGCGAAGTCGCCGGGCAGCCCGCGGCGACGGCGTCCCGTCGGGCGGCGCGGCGGAATCGAATTCCGGTACAGGGGTGTGCGACACGAAGGGTCCAAGTCTCTGGAATGGAATCGGCTGAGCCGGGGTCCGCTTCACAGACCGGCCGGACCGGTCGGCTCGGTGCCTCACGGCGCCCCGCCCTCGCGCCGATAACCCCGTCGTGCCGCCCGCCCGCGACGGTCGAGGATTCGTGCGCCCCCTGTCCCGCCGCCTCACCCGCCCGCTGTCGTATCTGGCCCTGGTGGCGTGGGCGGTGACCATGGCGGCACTCGCCCAGAAGGCCTACCTCCAGGCGTCACCCGCCAACCTGGCCACCGACCTTGCACGGTATGGCACCGAGGCGCAGTGGCGTGGCGTCTACTACCGGGGAGAGAAGATCGGCTTCACCGTGGGACAGGTGGTCGCCACCGCCGACGGCTTCGAGCTCCAGGAGGACGGCCGACTGCAGATGTCGCTGCTCGGCGCCACCACCCCGGTCATCCTGAAGACCACCGCCCGGGTCGACCAGACCTTCGCGCTGCGGTCGTTCGAGTTCTCGCTCGACCCGGGGACCGGACCGCTCACCCTGGCGGGGCGCCTCGACGGCCTGCGCCTGTCGCTCGAGATCCGCAGCGGCGCCGGCACCCGCACCGAGGTCCGCACGCTCGGCGAACCGCCGTTGCTGATGCTGAACCTGGGCCGGCGGCTGGCCAGCGCCGGGCTCGCCGATGGCGCCACCCACCGCTTCATGGTGTTCGATCCGGCGACGCTGACCAATGCGCCGGTCACCGTGCGGATTGGGAGGCGCGAAGTGGTGATGACCGGCGGGCGGCCGACGCCGGCCTTTCGCGCCGCCCTGGCGTTTGCCGGCATCACCACGACGTCGTGGATCACCGACACCGGTGAGGTGATTCGCGAGGAGAGCCCGCTCGGGCTGCTGTCGGTGCGCGAGCCGCAGGCGCAGGCGACGCAGCTGGCGGTGTCGAGCCGCGTGCAGGCCGATCTGCTGGCCGCCGCCGCGGTCGTGCCGACGATGCGGGCGCGCATCGACGAGCCGCGCGACGTCGTCAAGCTGCGCCTGCAGCTGCGCGGCGTCGAGACGGCGGCCCTGGAACTCGACGGGGTCGGCCAGTCCTGGGCGCCGGACGTGCTCGAACTCGTCGACGCCCGCCGCCTGCAACCCGGCCCGGCCGACGCCGACCTGGACCGGTATCTTCAGCCCGAGCCACTCATCGAGAGCGACGACCCGGCGATCATCGCCGAGGCGCGGCGCATGACCGACGGGGCGACGACTCCAGCCGAGCGCGCCGAGCGTCTCGTGCGCGCCGTCAACGGCCTGCTCGAGAAGACGCCGACCATCAGCGTGCCGTCGGCCCGCGAGGTGCTGCGCACCAAGGTCGGCGATTGCAACGAACACACCGCGCTCTACGTGGCGCTCGCCCGCGCCGCCGGGCTGCCGACCCGCGTCAACGTCGGGCTCGCCTACGTGCTGGGCGCCTTCTACTACCACGCCTGGCCCGAGGTGTATCTGGCGGAGCGGGACGGTCGCGGGCGCTGGATGCCGGTCGATCCGACCTTCAACCAGTTCCCGGCCGACGCCACCCACATCCGGCTGCTGCGCGGCGGGCTCGACCGCCAGGCGGCGATTCTGCCGCTCATCGGCCGCGTGGAGTTGACCGTGCTCGACGTCGAGCTGTCGCCCGGCGCCGTCGTCCGCACCGCCATGCCGGCCGCGGCGCCGGCGCCGGCCCGGCCGCTGGCGCTGCCGCTCGACGCGCCGGCCCGTCCCGCCGTCGCGGCCAGCACCTGCTGGCTGGCCCATTGCCGAGGCTCCCGATGATCAGCGTGCAGGACCTGCGCAAGCAGTACGGCGAGTTCACCGCGGTCGACGGCGTGTCCCTCGACGTGCCGGCCGGGCAGATCCACGGTTTCCTTGGTCCGAACGGCGCCGGTAAGACGACGACGATCCGGATGATCGCCGGGCTGCTCAAGCCGTCCGGTGGGCGGATTCTCGTCGACGGCCACGACCTGTCGGTGGCGCCGGAGGCAGCCAAGGCCGCCCTCGGCTTCATTCCCGACCGGCCGTTCATCTACGAGAAGCTCACCGCCGGCGAGTTCCTGCGCTTCCACGGCGGCCTCTACGCCATGGAGCCCGAGACGGTCGAGACGCGCATCGGCGAGATGCTGGATCTGTTCGAACTCGGGCGCTGGCGCCACGAGCTGGTCGAGAGCTTCTCACACGGCATGAAGCAGCGGCTGGTGATGAGCGCGGCGTTCCTGCACCGGCCCAAGGCGGTGCTGGTCGACGAGCCGATGGTCGGGCTCGATCCGCGCGGCGCGCGGCTCATCAAGGACGTGTTCCGCAAGATGGCCGAACGCGGCGTCGCCATCCTGATGAGCACGCACACCCTCGAAGTCGCCGAGGAGATGTGCGACCGCATCAGCATCATCCTCAAGGGCCGGATCATCGCCGGCGGCACCGTCGACGAAGTGCGGGCGGTGGCCGGCGCCGCCGACCAGGAGCTGACGGCGGTGTTCCTGAAGCTGACCGGCGGCAGCGGGCTGCAGGAGATCGACGAGGTCATCTGATGGTCCGTGGCGGTCATGACGCGGTGCGTCCCTTCCCGTTTCTGCTGCTGCCAGGGTTCTGGGCGTCGCGCAATCGCGCCCGGCGGCGCGAGCGCGGCGACCTGTTGCGCGGCCTGGTCTTCGGCGGCATCGCGCTCGGGGTCATCGGCGCGCTGGTGGCCGGTGCCTTCTGGGTCACGTTCCAGGCGATGCAGTACGCCGAGCTCGGCGACTACCTGATCCGCATCGGCCTGTCGTGGCTGTTTCTCACCTTCCTGTCGTTCCTCGCCTTCAGCGGCGTCGTGTCGGCCCTGGCCACGTTCTTCCTGAGCGACGATCTCCGTCTGGTGATGGTGGCGCCGGTGGCCGCGCGCCGGGTGTTCCTGGCCCGCTTTGCCCGGACGCTGGCCCAGGCCGGCTGGATGGTGGTCGTATTCCTGGTCCCGGTGCTGGCCGGCGTCGGACTGGCCAAGTGCGCGCCGCTGTCGTTCGTCGTCGTCGCCACCCTGACGGTGGCGCCGTTCGTGGTGATTCCGGTCGGGCTCGGCGCCGCGGTGACGCTGCTCCTGGTCAACGTCTTTCCGGCCCGCCGCGCCCGCGACATCCTGATGCTGATGGGACTGGTGTTCGCGATGAGCCTGGTGATCCTGCTTCGCGTCGTCCAGCCCGAGCGGCTGCTCCGCGTCGAGTCGATGCCGGTCGTCACCGACTTCTTCGCCACGCTGCAGTCGCCGGTCACCCCGCTCCTGCCGTCGTTCTGGGCCGGCGAGACCATCTTCGCCGGGCTCCATGGCACCGTCGACTGGCTCCACCTGGCGGCGTTGTGGACCACGGCCGCGGCAGTGACCATCGCCCTGGGCGGCGCGTTCGCCCGCTGGCACTTCGCCGGCTACAGCAAGTCGCAGGAGGCGCGGAAGGCGCGCTTCGCGCAGTGGCGCGGGCTCGACTGGGCGGCGCGCTGGCTGCCGCTGTCGCCGGTGCGGCGCCAGTTGCTGGTGAAGGACGTCAAGGTGTTCCTGCGCGACGTCAGCCAGTGGTCGCAGCTGCTCCTGCTGGTGGCGCTGGTGCTGGTCTATCTCTACAACTTCCGCGTCCTCGACCTCGACCGCGTGCCGGGGATGAGCGGGGTCATCAAGAACGCCTACGCCTTCCTGAACATGGGCATGGCCGGCTTCGTGATGGCCACCGTCACCGTCCGCTTCGTCTTCCCGGCGGTGTCGGCCGAGGGCGCCGCGTTCTGGATCATCCGCACGGCGCCGATCTCGCTGCGCGACTTCCTGTGGTCGAAGTTCTGGACCGGCCTCATCCCGGTGCTGCTCCTCACCGAGTGCCTCGTCGTTGCCGGCAACTACTTCCTCGGCACCGACCCGTTCCTGAAGCAGCTCACCGCCGTGGCCGTGGGCGTGATGGCGTTTGCACTGGTGGGGCTGGCGGCCGGACTCGGCGCGCGCTACCCGCGCTTCGCCGCCGACAACCCGAGCCAGGTGGCCGGGTCCTACGGCGGCGTGGCGTTCATGGTCGCCGCGGTGCTCTACGTGATGGCGATGATCGTCCTGCTCGGCTGGCCCTCGTCGGTCTATCTCTACGCCCAGACCCGGCGGCGCGCCCTCACCGACGTGCAGCTGTGGATGATGGGCGCCGCCTTCGCCACCGCGCTGGCGATGAGCCTGGCCATCTGGCTGCTCGGCATGCGGAGCGGCGTGAAGGCGCTGCAGGAGATGGACCGCACGCCGGCCTGATCGCCACTCGACCCGCACTTTCCGACGCGCAGATCTGCGTCAACCTGTGAAGTGCGCTGACCAGGTTCGCTCACGAACTTTGTCTGGTCTCAGGATGACTTGTCGGGCTCGATATCCCGACCATTCCGCCCGCGTTAGCCCAGAATTATCAATGAATTAGCGGCATCGTTCCGATGGCAGACGTGAAGGCATCTGAATTGCTGCCGCATGGCGTCGGATAGGGCGCTGAACGTGTGCGCCCACCCGCCGCGCGGCCGACGACTCCATCCGCCGCGAGGGATGCACCGGGGGGCGACTACACCGCGGTCGGCGCCACGGTGCTGACGATTCCGGCCGGCACCACCAGCGTGCCGGGCCAGGGCACGATCACCAACGACGAGGCCGGGCCAGTGGCGCGGCCAACAGCGCCGCGTTCACCGCGACCTCGCGGCCGTCGCAGCGCACGCTGCTGGCGCCGCGCGTCGCGCACTCCACCGACGCGCAGTGGGTGGCCAACACCTGGTACCAGCTCGAGGAGAACACGCCGATGCTCCAGGCCGCGATCAGCCAGGCCGGCTGGCAACCGGGCATCGCCGTGTCGCTGCTGCTGCGCGGCACCGGCACGGCGTGGGGCCGCAAGTTCATCCGCGCGTTCGAGGGCGGCGCGGCCTTCGCACCGCGCCTGGTCGTGACCTACCAGGTCGCCCCGTAGGACCAAAGGCGGGCCGCGTTCGATGCCCGCCTTTAGTCTCGCCTCGCACCGAATAGCGCTCCGGCTCTGTCGCGCTCAGAAATCGATTAACACGCGTGGTGTCAGCGATTTGCGGGTTTGGCGATCGGCCCAATCCGGCGGGCACTCCGATTGCTCTACGGCTGGCGTCGCTGAGGGTCTGTCCCTCGGGACAGGGCCTGTGCGCCGCCGGGGTATGAGATGCATCGTGTGAAGCAGTGGGCAGTGGCGGCCGTGGCGGCGAGTGTCGTGGCGCTCGTGCCCTCGAGCCCGATCAGCGGGCAGGGCGGCACACCGCCGATCGTGGTCGTCGTCAACGACACACCGCAGGCGCCGTTTGGCGGCTATCTCGCGGAGATCCTGCGGGCCGAAGGGTTGAACGCCTTCGACGTGGTGCCGCTGTCGAGTCTGACCGCGCCGGCGCTGGGTAACTACCGCCTTGCGGTGCTCGCCGACACGGCGCTCACCGCGGCCCAGGCGACGATGTTCGACGCGTTTGTCGGACAAGGCGGCCGTCTCGTCGCGATGCGGCCCGACGCGCAGCTGCACGCCACCTTCGGTATCTCCGCCGTCGGCGGCTCGACCCCGGACGGCTACCTGCTGGTGGACCAGAGCGGTCCCGGCGCCGGTCTGCACGGGATGACCCTGCCGATCAAGGGCCCGTCGGCTCACTACGCGCTCGGCACGGCGGCGGCCGCCGCGGCACTCTACGCCACCCGCACGACGGCGACGGCCTTTCCCGCGGTGGCCATCGGCGCCCGCACCGCCGCCTGGGCGTTCGATCTCGGCCGCAGCGTCGCCTACGTACGGCAGGGCGATCCCGCCTACGTCGATCAGGATCGCGACCCTCAGCCCGTCTACCGCACCAACGACATCTTCTTCCAGACCACCGACCTCGAGCGGACCGGCGTGCCGCACGCCGACGTGCAGATGCGGCTGTTCGTCCGCGTCATCGAATCGTTGCTGGCCGACAGCCTGCCGCTGCCGCGGCTGTGGTACTTCCCCGGCACCAGCCGTACCTTGCTCGTGCCGACCGGCGACAGCCACACGACCAATCTCGCTTCGTACACGTCGCTGCTCGCCGCTGCCGAGAACGCCGGCGCACGGATGACCCTCTACCTGCCGCGCTGGAGCACGCTCCCGGCCGGGACCGTGGACGGCTGGCGCACCGCCGGGCACGAGATCAGCCTCCACCCCTATTTCGAGCCCGACGGGTTCCAGAACGACATGGCTGGCGGCTACACCGTCGCCGTCAACTGGTGGCAGTCGGTGTTCGGCTTCCCCTACGGCGCGACCACGCGTCACCACAGCCTCGAGTGGACGGGATGGGTCACGCCGGCTGCGGTGATGGCTGCCCGCGGGGTCCGCATGGACCTGTCCTACTACGCCTGGGGTCCGGCGCTCGACCATCCAAACCAGCAGGTGCAGGCCCACGGCTACCTGAACGGCAGTGGTCAACCGATGCGTTTCGTCACGCAGAGCGGACAGGTGCTGCCGGTCTACCAGCAGGTCACCGCCCTCACCGACGAACAGCTGCTGGTCGGGCTCGTACGCCCAGGGGCTCACCGTGCCGCAGGCGCTGGCGGTGTCGCGACAGCTCATCGACGACAGCCAGGCCGGTGGCTATTCGGCCATCGCCACCCAGTTCCACGTCGACACGTATCCCTACGCCGAAGTCGGTCCGTGGGTGGACGGCACCCTGGCCTACGCCCAGAGCCTGCAGATTCCGATGTGGACCGCGCAGCGCTGGTTGCAGTTCGCCGAAGCCCGCGCCGCCACCGCCGTCCAGAACGTGTCCTGGTCGGCCAACGATCGGACGCTGTCCTTCACGGCGACCCTGCCGGCGGGCGCCGAGCCGCTGACCGTGCTGGTGCCGGCCGCGTTCGGCGGCGATGCACTCACCACGGTGGTCATCGACGGCCAGGCGGCGACGGCCGGATCGCTCAACGTCAGCGGACGGACGATGCGCACGATTCAGCTCAGCCGGCCGGCCGGCGGCGCGGCGCGCAGCGTCGCGGTGCTGTATGCGGTCCCGACACCGGCGATTCGCATCGGCGACGCCACCGTCGTCGAGGGACACAGCGGAACGACCGTGGTCCAGCTGGCCGTGACGCTGTCGGCGCCGACCGGATCCCCCGTGACGGTGCAGTTCCAGACGGCCAGCGGCACCGCCACCGAGCCGGCCGACTACCAGGCGGCGACCGGGACGGTGTCGTTCGCGGCGTTCCAGACCAGTCAGGTCGTCACCGTCGCCGTCGTCGGCGACACCATGGCCGAGGGCACCGAGACGTTCTCGGTCACCCTCGCCAACGCCACCAACGCCGTCGTCGAGGACGGCGTCGGCGTCGTGACCATCACCGACGACGACGTCGTCGCGCCGCTGCCGGCGCTGAGCATCGCCGACGTGTCGGTCGCCGAAGGGAACAGCGGCACGGCCGCGGCGAGCTTCACGGTGTCGTTGTCGTCGCCGAGCGCAGCGGCGATCACCGTGCAGTACGCCACAGCCAGCGGCACGGCGACCGCCGGCGCCGACTTCACCGCGGCGAGCGGCACGCTCACGTTCCCGGCCGGCACGACCAGCCGCCCGCTCGTCGTCCAGGTGCTGGGCGACACGGCGGTGGAACCGGCCGAGACCTTCCTGGTCACGCTGTCCGCACCGGTGAATGCGCTGATCGCCGACGGCGAGGCGACCGGCACCATCGTCAACGACGACACCGGCTCGGGGCCGACGACGGTCGTGCTCCAGGTGCGCAGCGGCGCAGACGACGTCACGGAAGAGGCCGGCGGCTTCACCGCCGACGCCGGGACGGTGTGGATGGGGACCGGCCCCGCCGCCGCCACCAGCTTCACCGGCCTGCGCTTCACCGCTGTGACGATTCCCCCCGGCGCCGTGGTGTCTTCGGCACGGCTGGAACTGCACGCGGCCAGCGCGCAGTGGCTCACCGTCGGCTGGCAGTACGGCGTGGAGGCGGCGGCGAACAGCGCGCCGTTCTCGTTCGGCGACCGGCCGTCGCAACGGCCACTGCTCCCGCCGACCGTCGCGCACGCGTCCGATCAGCAATGGCTCGCGGCTACTTGGTACCAGCTCGACGAGATCGGGCCGCTCGTCCAGGCGGCGATCAACCAGCCCGGCTGGGCCTCGGGGAACGCTCTGGCAGTCGTGCTGCGCGGCGCCGGCAACAACTGGGCGCGCAAGTTCGCGACCGCCTACGAGGGCTCGGCCACCCAGGCGCCGCGGCTGGTGGTCACTTATGCCGCGGCGGGGGCGCCGCTGCCGACGGTCGCCATCGCCGATGCGACGACGGTCGAAGGCAACAGCGGCTCGACGGCGATGGCGTTCGCCGTCACGCTGTCGGCGGCGTCCGCCCAGCCGGTCTCGGTGTCGTGGACGACGGCGAACGGATCGGCGACCGCCGGCAGCGACTACACCGCCGCCAGCGGCACGGTCACCTTCCCGGCCAACTCCACTGCTCCGCAGACGGTGACGGTCCAAGTGTCCGGTGACACAGCCATCGAGCCCGACGAGGCGTTCGTCGTGAACCTGGGCGGGCCGGTCAACGCGACCATCGCCGATGGCCAGGCGACCGGCGCCATCACCAACGACGACGCGCCGTCGTCGGTGCTGTCGATCAGCAGTCCCTCGGTCGCCGAAGGCCAGGCCGGATCGGCGCCGCTGACCTTCACGGTGACGCTCTCGCCCGCGAGTGGCCAGACGGTCACCGCCACCTACGCGACCGCGGCTGGCACCGCCACGCCCGGCGCCGACTTCGTGTCGGCCTCGGGGACCGTGACGTTCGCGCCCGGGGAAACCGCGAAGACGGTGACGGTCCAGGTGACCGGCGACCTGCTCGACGAGGCTGACGAGACGCTCACCATGGCGCTGACCGCGCCGGTGAACGCCACGCTCGGCGCCGCCACCGGCACCGGCACCATCAGCGACGACGATCCCGCGCCGGCGCTCTCCGTCGGCGACGTCAGCGTGAGCGAAGGCCAGTCGGGCACGATCGCCGCTACGTTCGGCGTGACCTTGGCGGCGGCCAGCGGCCGGGTCGTGACCGTGGCCTACGCCACCGCGGACGGCTCGGCGGCGGCTCCCGCCGACTACATCGCCCAGGGCGGCACGATCACCTTCGCGGCGGGCGAGACGACCCGCAGTGTGTCCGTCCTCGTCAGCGGCGATACCGTGGTGGAGCCGAACGAGACCTTCAGCGTCATCCTGTCGTCGCCGGTCAACGCCTCGATCGCCGACAGCACGGGCCTCGGCACGATCCTCAACGACGACTCGCCGTCGCTGTCGATCGCCGCCACGGCCAGCGTCACCGAAGGACAGAGCGGCTCCACGCCGGCCACCTTTGCAGTGACGCTGTCGGCACCGGCCACCGGCACGGTGACCGTGAACTACACCACCGCCGCCGGCACGGCGACCACCGCCAGCGACTTCACCCCAGCGTCGGGTACCCTGACGTTCCTGGCCGGGGAGGTGTCGAAGGCGGTCGTGGTGACCGTCCTCGGCGACACCGCGTTCGAGGCGAACGAGACGTTCACGGTGACGCTGAGCGGCGCGTCCGGCGCGACCATCGCCGTGGCGACCGGCACCGCGACCATCGTCAACGACGACGGCGGGCCGGTCGCAAACGTCGACAGCGTGGCCGTGACCGAAGGCACCGGCGGCGCGGTGACCGCGGTCTTCACCGTGTCGCTCTCGGCCGCCAGCGGACTGACGACGACCGTCGGCTACAGCACGGTGGGCGGATCGGCCACGTCGGGCAGCGATTTCACCGCCGTGTCCGGGACCCTCACCTTCAGTCCCGGCGCGACGCAGCAGCAGGTCGTGGTCTCGGTGCTGGGCGATGCCCTCCACGAGCTCGCCGAGACCTTCACGCTGACGCTGGCCACTCCGGCCAATGCGACGCTCGGCATCGCGGTCGGCACCGGCACCATCGTCGACAACGACGCGCCGCCGGCCGTCAGCATCGGCAACGCGACCGTCACCGAGGGCAACAGCGGCACGGGCAACTCGGTGTTCACCGTCAGCCTGTCGGGGGCCAGCGGGCTGGCGGTGTCGGTCACAGCGGCCACGGGGAACGGCACCGCGACGGCAGGCAGTGACTACACCGCGCTGGTCGGCCAGACAGTGACGATCGCGGCCGGGGCGACCAGCGCCACGGTTGCGGTGCCGGTGACGGGCGACGTGCTGGTGGAGGCCAGCGAGACGTTCACGGTGACGTTGTCGGCGCCGGTGAACGCCACGCTGGGCACCACCGTTGGCACCGGGACGATCACCAACGACGACACGCCGGCGCTGGCCATCAGCGACGTCACCGTGGCCGAGGGCAACACCGGCGCGACCGCGGCGTCCTTCACGGTGTCGCTGTCGCAGCCGCACGTCGTGCCGGTGACCGTCACCTACGCCACCGCGAACGGCACGGCGACGGCCGGGAGCGACTACACGGCGATCGGCGCCACGGTGCTGACGATTCCCGCCGGCACGACCAGTCTGCCGGTGGCGGTGAGCGTGTTCGGCGACACCGCCAGTGAACCCAACGAGACCTTCGTCGTCAACCTCAGCGCGGCCGGCAACGCGACCATCGCCGATGCCCAGGGCGTCGGCACGATTTCCAACGACGACGCCGGGGCGGTCACCGTGACCGTCACCTATCAGGTGGCGGCTGGGGCCGACGACGTCAACGAGCTGACCAACGTGCTGACCGCCGGCGACGCGACGGCGTGGCTCGGCAATGCGAGTTCGACGACCGCCAGTTACACCGGGTTCCGCTTCGCCAACGTGACGATTCCGGCCGGCGCGACCATTACCTCGGCGCGCCTCGAGGTCAACGCCGCGAGCACGCAGTGGCAGCGGATGGCCTTCGAGTTCGCCATGGAAGCGGCCGCGAACAGCGCCGCCTTCACCACCACGTCGCGGCCGTCGCAACGGACGCTGCTGACGCCGCGCGTCACGCACTCGACCGACGCCCAGTGGACCGCCAGCACCTGGTATCAGCTGGAGCAGATCGCGCCGCTCCTGCAGGCCGCGGTCGGGCAGGCCGGCTGGCAGTCCGGCAACGCCGTATCGGTGGTGCTGCGGGGCACCGGAGCGGCCTGGGCCCGGAAATTCATCCGCGCCTTCGAAGGCGGCGCGGCGTCGGCGCCGCGCCTGGTCGTGACCTACCAGCTGGCGCCGTAGTCGCGCGCAACGCTCGGCGGGGCGTTCAGCCCCGTCGGGTGTACCTGAAGTCGCAGCACGGCGCGCCCTGCATCAGGGTCTGCGAGCGTGTGAAGCGGACGTCCGGCGCGAAGCCGTCGATGAGCGCCCCGTCGCGCTGACACGACAGCACCTCGCCGAGTTCGGGGATGCCCAGGGCGCGGTACATCTCGGCGTAGCGGCAGCGCGTGACGTCGAAGGCGAGCGCGGTGTCGGACGCCTCGATCAGGCGCAGTTCGAGCGCGCCGTCGCGGGTCCACGGCTCCCACTGCGCGAAGAATCCCGGCAGCGAGGTGTCGCCCGTGGCGTCGGCCATGGCTCGCCCCTGCTCGCGGGCGATGGCGGCAATCGCCTCGCGCGCGACCGCGATCACCCGATCGCGGCCGAACTCGCGCCCCACGGCCTCGAGCACCGGCGCCAGGACCCGCGCTTCGATCTCGCGCCGGGTCAGGATGCCCACCGCGTTGAGGCGCGCCACGCTCTCGGGGTCGTCGGCCGTCATCGCCATCTCCGTCAGGCGGCGGGCGCCGTGCCCGCCTGGCTCCGCCGCACCCAGACGAACAGCGGCAGCCCGGCCAGCAGCATCAGGAAGCCGTAGTACACCGTCTCGGCGCCCGCACCGGCCACCGCGGCCAGGGCGTAGACGAACGCGGCGACGCTGACCACGGCGGCCACGCCCACCGGTGCCGGATGCCCCGGCATCAGCCATACCGCCAGCGCGCAGAACACGTAGGCGACCACGCTCGTCAGCGTGCTGAGCAGCACGACGAAGGTGTACATCCCGACCAGCCCGCGCGAGTAGTTCATCGCGACCAGCAGCGTCGCCAAGCCGCCGGCGACCACCAGCGCCACGTCCGGCGTACCGCGCCGGTTCAACCGGCCGAGGCCGGCCGGCACCAGGCCGTCGGCGGCGACGGCCACCGGCAGTTGCCCGGCAGCCAGCACCCAGCCGTTCAGCGCGCCGAGGCACGACAGCGCGGCCCCCACCGCGACGATCCGCGCGCCGGTCTCGCCGGCCATCCGGCGGGCGCCGTCGGCGAAGGGGGCGGTGGAATGGATCAGCGCGTCGGGCGGCACGAGGCTCATCACGCCAACCGTGCAGACGATGTAGACCGCGGCGGTAACCAGCGTGCCCCAGACGGTGGCCCGTGGAATGGTGCGCGCCGGGTCGGCGACCCGGCCGGCCGGGATGGTGGCGCACTCCATGCCCTGAAAGGCGAACAGCGTCAGCGTCACCACCGCGATGAGCTGCGCGCCCGCCGGCACCGTGGTCGTGTCGGGCATGACGAAGGCCGAGGCGTCGAACCACGCCAGCCCGCCGACGCCGACCGCGACCAGCGGCAGCAGCTTCAACGCCGTCGTCGTCACCTGCACGCGCCCGGCCAGTCCGACGCCGGTGACGTTGATGGCGACGAAACCCCAGATGACCGCGACGGCGACCAGTCCGGCTGCGGCCGGTGTCCGCGACACGCTCGGCAGGAACGGATCGAGATAGCCGACGAACGCCACCGCCAGCGCCGCCAGCGCCGCGACGATCGACAGCCAGTAGCCCCACGCCACCAGAAACCCCACGGCGTCGCCGAACGCCCGGCGGCTGTAGGCGTAGATGCCGCCGTGGGCGGGGAAGTGGCGGGCCAGACTGGCGAAGACCAGCGCCAGCGCCACCGATCCGGCCGCCGAGATCACCCAGCCGGCCAGACTCAGGCCGCGGTACGCCGCCAGCGACGCCGGCAGCAGGAACACTCCGGAGCCGATCATGCTGCCCATGACCAGCGCCAGCGCCGACCAGAAGCCGAGCTCGCGAGGCGTGTCGACGGCCGCGGTTGGCGCCGCGGCGGCTTCGAAGTAGACGGCCGGTGACGCCGCCGCCGGCAGTCCGCTACTTCCGGACATGCCGCTCCAGCATCTGGCGCCGGACCACGCCGCCGTAGACGTGGCCGGCGGCATCGACGCCGACGCCTTCGGCCCCGGCGTGCTCGACGGCGAGCGGCTCCATGTCCTCGATGAACGCGGTGACCGCGCCGGTCCGCGCGCTGCCGATGCGGATGCCCTTCCTGATGCCGGGCAACTCGCGCGCGCCGGTGTCGCGTCCGCCCGACTCCGAATCGGCGACGTAGATGGTGTCGTCGGCGGTGATGGTGATGCCGCTCGGCCGGCCGAACTGCCGCCATTCCTCGAGGAAGACGCCCTGCTGGTCGAAGATCTGGATGCGGTTGTTCTCGCGATCGCCGACGAACAACCGGCCGCGCGAGTCCATGGCGATGGTGTGCGGCTCGCTGAACTGCCCCGGCCCGGCGCCCTTGCCGCCGAACTCGGCGACGAACGTGCCGTCCTTGGTGAAACGCACGACCCGGTTGTTCCTGCCGTTGCGATGGCTGTCGGTGACGAAGAGATCGCCGTTGGGAGCCTCGACGACGTCGGTCGGCTGGTCGAAATGCGCCGGCCCGGAGCCGCTCACGCCCTTGGTGCCCAGCGTCATCAGCACCTTGCCCTCGGGACTGAACTTGATCGCCTGGTGGCCGATGCCGTTGCCGCCGCGGGCGTCGGTCATCCACAGGTTGCCCTGCCGATCGACCGTGCCGCCATGCGGGAAGTTCATCAGCCCCTGAGCGAAGCTGCGCAGCAGCTTCCCGGTCCGGTCGAAGACCAGGATCGGCGCCTCCTGGCGGCCTTCACACGAGTTGTCCACGCAGCGATGGACGACGAAGATCTCGCCGTTGGGCGCCGCTTCGATGGCGGTGACGGCGGCCCACTTCACGCCGGACGGCAGCTGGCCCCAGTCGCGGGTGGTGCGATACGGCTGCGGCAGGTCATTGCGCGGCGCACCGGCGGTTTGCCCGCCCGTAACTGAGGGGACCGCGACGGTCAGGCACAGGATCGAGAGGATGCGGCGCATGGGCAGCTCCGAGCGTGGCGGATTGTACTCCCGGGCATCAGAAGTACTTCCAGGCCGAGGTAACGGGTCGTCCCGCGACGAAGCCGCCGTACCACCGCGTGACCAGATAGAGCGGCACCAGTCCACCGAGCCAGATGGCGTAGACCACGCCGTAGCCCGTGCCCTGGCGGAACCACGCCAGACCGATGAGGGCGAACAGCCACAGGTGCGCGATGTAGAAGGCGAGCGGCGCGCGCCCGAAGGTCTCGAGCACGCGGCCGACTCCGCGGGTCCAGAGCTGAACGCGATCGATGGCAGCCAGCGCGAGCAGGTTGACGCCGGCCATCCACAGCGTGAAGACCAGTGACGGCGGGTACTTGATCACGTTGAGGAACTCGATCCATGAGCCGTCGCGCGGCGCGCGCAGATTGCCGAAACCGCCGGCGGCCCGGAGCGCGATCCCCGCGGCCAGCGCCGCCAGGCCGATCCACGGCAGCGCCCGGAAGGCAGCGGCGCGGTCGCGGGCAATCCACCGGCCGAGCAGCACGCCGAGGGCGGTGAAACCGAACCACGGCACGAGGGGGTACTGCGACCACAGGCCGGAACTCCACCGCGACAGCAGGAGCACCGAGCGTTCCAGGCTGTATACGGTGTCGGCGTGCTCGGGCCCCGGCGTGGTCACCGCGGTGACCAGCAGGGCCGCGGCAGCGAGCCCGGCCCATACCGCCGACCGCGCACGAATCAGCAGGCCGCCGGCGGCCATCGACATCCCGAGCGCGACGAGCACCGTGAGCACCCACCGGCGCTCCGGCGTGCCGGGAATGGCGAACTCGGGGTTGTCGCCCAGCGACGGGCCGCTGAGGGTGGCGATGAGGAACGCCGGCACCTCGAGGAAGGTCGCGACCACCACGAGCAGGAGCCCGCGGGTGACGAGGTGGCGCGAGAGGCGCGGGCCGGTCCAGCCCTGACGGATACGGGCATCGGCCTGGAGGGCCATGCCGGCGCCCATGAGCAGGAAGAACCCCGGTGCGCAGGCGTGCGTGACGAAGCGGGTCAGGAACGGCACGGCGCTCTCGTAGCGCGTCCACGCGCCCGCCCACATCTCCTGCGAATGGAAGCGGCCCACCATCAGGCCCACGTGGTCGAGGGCCATGACCACCATGATGAGCCCGCGCAGAACGTCGATCGCACGCAGCCGGGCCGGTTGGTCGGTCATGCGCGGCATGATGCGCCCCGGCGGGCGCCCGCGTCCACGCGAATCTCAGGCCTCGCCGACGAGAGCGGTGGCTATCCGCGATCGGCGGTCGGTTCGCACGCGGCCTTTGTGGCCTGATGCCGGAAGCGGAACATCGGCACGAGCGACAGCGCGACGACGCGGCCCAGGAGCGCATTCACAATCGGTCCGCCCGGCAGCGTAAACGTGACGCGGTCGGTCAGACGGGTCGTCTGGGCGTCGATCGCCTCGAACTCGTGCCGGTGGACCCACGACGCGAACGGGCCTTCGATCTGCTCGTCCACGAACAGCCGGTTGGCGTCGTAGACCGTGTGCAGCGCCAGCCAGCGGATCGGGCCGATGCGCAGGTCCACGCGCGCGCCGGCGGCGATGCCGCCGCGACGGCTCACGACGCGGACCGGGGGGAACGGCGGACTGAGCAGCGCCAGTGCGTCGTCCCGCTCGTGGAACGCGAACACCTCGTCCACGGGGGCGTCGATGACCACCGATTTGACGAACATCGTCACACGCGGTTGGACGCCGGCCGCGCCCACGGCGGTGCGCCGAACCGGAGACAGCGGGTGTAGAATCCGCGCGTCCGGAGGATCCCATGTCACCCATCGCCCGCGGCGTCGTCGTTGGCACCCTGATCGCCGTGAGCCTCGGTGGGCCGGTGTCTGGACGGCAGTCCCGTCCCAGCGCAGCGGCACCCCCGCCGGTGCCAGGCCGCTCGATCGTGGCCACGACGCTGGGCATCGTGGCCGCCAGCCAGCCGCTGGCCGCCCGCGCCGGCGTGCAGATCCTGGAGCGCGGTGGCAACGCGATCGACGCCGCGATTGCCGCCAACGCGACGATCGGCCTGATGGAGCCGACCGGCAACGGCCTGGGCGGCGACCTGTTCATCCTGTACTACGAGGCGAAGACCGGCACCGTGCACGGGCTGAACGCCAGCGGGTGGGCGCCCACCGGCCTGACACCCGAGTTCCTTGCCGCCAAGGGCATCAAGGAGATGCCCCAGCGCGGCATCTACTCGGTGACGGTCCCCGGCGTCGTCGCCGGCTGGGACGCGCTGCGCGAGCGGTTCGGAACCAAGCCGTTCGCCGAGCTGCTGGCGCCGGCCATCCACTACGCCGAACAGGGCTTCCCGCTGTCCGAGACGATCGCCGGCGGCTGGGCCCGGTCGGTGAAGCTCCACGCTGCGCATCCCAACTCGCGCAAGACGTATCTGGTCGACGGCGATCGCGCGCCGCGCGCCGGCGAGGTGTTCCGCAATCCGGACCTGGCGGGCTCGCTCCGGCGCATCGCCGAACGCGGCCGCGATGGCTTCTACACCGGACCGACCGCCGCGGCCATCCTCGCCATCTCGAAGGAGCAGGGCGGGACGTTCACGGCTGCCGACCTGGCTGAGTACCGTCCCGAGTGGGTCACTCCGGTCAAGACCGACTATCGCGGCTGGACGGTGTACGAGATCGGCCCCAACACGCAAGGCGTGGCGGCGCTGATGATGCTCAACCTGATGGAGCGCTTCCCGCTCGGCGAGTACGGCTTCCACAGTCCGAACGCCCTGCACGTGATGATCGAGGCCAAGAAGCTGGCCTACGCCGACATGCTGCGCTACGTCGGCGACCCGAAGTTCTCGATGATCCCCACCGCCGCGATGCTCGACAAGGCCCGCACCGTCGAACGCGCCGAGCTGATCATCCCCGACGAAGCCACGTGCGAGGTGCTGCCGGATCGACTGCCCGGCGTCACCGACGCGCAGGGCCACGACACCATCTACATGTCCGTCGTCGACAAGGACGGCAACATCGTGTCGCTCATCCAGAGCAACTACAGCGGCTTCGGCTCGGGCCTGGTGCCGCCCGGCACCGGGTTCATGCTGCAGAACCGCGGCGGCCTGTTCGCGTTGCGCAAGGGCCAGCCGAATACGCTGGCGCCGCGCAAGCGCCCGCTGCACACCATCATTCCGGCGTTCATGGAGAAGGGCGAGACCAGGATCGGGTTCGGCATCATGGGCGGCTGGAATCAGGGCCAGGCGCACGCCCAGTTCGTGTCGAACATCGTCGACCACGGCTTCACGATCCAGCAAGCGCTCGAGGCCGGCCGTTTCACCAAGGGCACCTTCGAGGGCTGCGACCTGGACATCGAGGCGTCGGTGCCGGAGACGGCGCGCGCCGCGCTCACCGAGCGGGGACACGTGCTCAAGGTCGCCGCGCCGCGCAGCGGCACGTTCGGGTACGGCCAGGCGGTGATGCACGGCCCCGGCGGCGTGCACTTCGGCGCGTCGGAGCCGAGGCACGACGGCGCGGCGATCCCGCAGGCGCCCAATGTGTTCGACAGCGCGAAGCGCTGAGGAGCCACCATGGAGCGTCGAGCGTTTCTCTCGGCCGGACTGGCATTCAGCCTGGCGTCGGCGGCCACGACCCGGGCTCAGCAGCGCGGCGCGGGCGGTGAGGGCGTCGCCAGGCGCACCGCGAAGACGACGAAGCTGTTCAAGTCGCCAGGCCTGTACCCCAATGCGCTGGCGGTGATGACCGATGCGCCGGGCGGCCTGTGGATCGGCCAGCAGAAGGTCAGCGCCCAGAGCGCGGTGACCTATCAGCTGCCGGCAGACCCTGACCCCGACGAGTCGGCGTGGCTCGTCGACTGGAAGGGGACGCTGCTGCAGACGGTGAAAACGCGGTCGCGCAACACGTCGGGGATGGCCTACGGCAACGGCTGCGTCTGGATGGGCGCCAACGCCGAGCCGTATGGGATCTTCCAGGTCGATTTGCGCTCGACGCAGGTCAGTCACCGGCAGATCCCACTCAGCCTCGACGGCAGGGGCGGTGGCTGCCACGGCGTGAAGTGGCACGACGGCAAGCTCTGGATCGCCGCCTTGCGGCTCGGTGGCATCCTGCGGGTCGATCCGACGACATGGGCGCCCGAGGTCCTGATCCGCGTCAGTTCAGCCGAGCGGCCGCGCCTCCACGACGTGGCGTTCGACGACGACGGGAACATCTGGGTCGTGACCGGCACCAACAGCACGAGCTACGCACACGGGAGCGCCGCGCTGAACAAGTACGACGGCAGGACCGGTCAGTTGTTGACGACCGTGGAACTCGAGCCCGGATCGTGCGATCCGCACGGACTGGTGTGGCACGACGGACATCTCGTCAGCTGCGACGCCGGCATCCATCCGGGGTGGAAGGGTGGGGACAGTCCGCATACCGGCTACGTCTTCAGAATCGACCTCGTGTGAGCCGGTGACGCGTCAAATCACCCTGGCACTTCTGCTCCTCGCCGCCGGCCCGATCGCGTGTTCGGGCGTCGCGCCAAAGGCGAGCCTGCCGCACGCCTACGAACTCGGCACGATTGGCGGATTCGCCGAGCTGGTCCACTCCGGCGTCAAGACGCTGGCCATGAGCGAGGTGCTGCCGCCGGCCGAGATGACCGCCATGCTGCCCGAGGCCGAAAAGGTCGCGGCCCGCAACAACGTGAAGATCTACCGCGAGAGCAGTCTGCTGGTGACCGACCTGTTTCCGGCCGACGTCGCTCGCGACAAGGACGTGCTGCTCATCTATCAGGGCGGCACGCTCGACCAGTATCAGGCCCTCAAAGCCGAGGCGGAAGCCCTGGACAAGGCCGGGCAGTACACGGGCAAGGCGCGCGAAGCCATTGCCCGGCGCTTCGGCCGCATGCTGAGCTATCCCAGCTGGCGCATCAACCAGTTGCTGGCCGAGAACTCGTCCTTCCGCACGATGCGCGACTTCGGTGTGCGGGCCAGCAACCTGTTCCTCTACTACCGCGACCTCGACCGGGCGACGGCGTTCTATCGCGACGTCCTGGGGCTCGAGCTGACGGCCGACTACGACATGGCGCGGATCTTCCGCGTTGCCGATGAGTCGTACCTTATTCTGGTCGATGCCGCCAAGGGCATGCACAGCGCCGACGAGCCGAAGTCGGTGGCGCTCGCCCTGCTCACCGACCAATTGGAAGCCTGGCACGCCTACCTCGCGACCAAAGGCGTCTCGCCGGGTCGTCCGTTCGCGTCGCGACCGGGCAGCGCGCACGATGGCTTCGTCGTCAAGGACCCGGAGGGGTACCTGCTCGAGTTCGAACGCTTCAACCAGCATCCCGAGAACGAGCGCTTCGTGCCGCTGCTCGCCGCCAACCGCACGGTGCGCGCGCCCGGCAGCACGCTGCCCGAGGGCCTGGGTTCAAGGCCACGATCACCTGGCTCTACTACAAGGACCTCCCGCCGATGCAGACGTTCTACGAAGAGGTGCTGGGTCTGCGGCAGGTGGTCGACCAGGGCTGGGCCAGGATCTACGAAGGCTCGCGGACCGGACACGTCGGTCTGGTGGATGAGCGCCGCGGCATGAACCGGTGGACGGAAACCAAGGCCGTCAACGTGTCGTTTCTCATCGACGACATCGACGGATGGTTCGACGCCGTGAAGTCGCGCGGGCTGTTTCCGCTGCGTGGCACCGCCGTGTCCGATGACGACGCGGGCCGCTATCGCGCCTTCGTCGGCTACGACCCCGAGGGCTACTTCATGGAGTTCGATCTGTTCCGCGATCACCCCATGAACAAGGGCCTGATGCCGTATCTCGCGGCGACGCCGGCGAAGTAGCGGAGGCACTATACTGATCCCATGGTCCTGGACGACTACACGATCGTGCTGTATCGGCAGGATGGCGGGTGGGTAGCGGAGATTCCGTCCCTGCCCGGCTGCTACGCCTTGATGCCGACTCGTGACGAGGCGTTGGCCGAACTCCGCGACATGTTTGCCATGATCGCCGAGGAATACGCCGAGCGCGGCGAGGCGCTGCCCACCGACACGACCGAGGTCGTGAGTGCCTAGTGCGACCGCGCGCGAGTTCCAGCGAGTCGCCACGCACCTCGGATTCATCAAGCGCCGCCAGACTGGCAGTCACGAACGTTGGGCCCACGCCGACGGCCGGGCGGTGACCATCCCCGTTCACGGCGGACGATCGATCGGACCGCCGTTGTCTTCAAGATCCTTCGACAGCTCGGCCTGACTCTGGACGAATTCGAGACGCTGCGGTAAGGCGTCTATAATCGGCCGGCCTCCTCACATGGCGCTGGTTCCCGGCACGCGTCTCGGTCCCTACGAAGTCGTCGCCCCGCTCGGCGCCACGGGCAGGGACCAGCACGCAGTCGCTCACGGTGATGACGAACTGGTCGGCCGGCCTGGCGCCATGATCCGGCGCTGCGCCGCAGTTGGATACGCCCCGCTTACTCGAGCCGAGACCTCTCGTCAGGCTCGTTCGTTGACCTCGGCCTTGCGGGCGGAGGGGGCAGCGGCCGGGTGCAATGTCGCGTTACTCTGCGAAGATCTCCGCCAAGCGGAGCGTGAGTCCCGGGAGCAGTGGCGACGTCAGCACATCGCCTTGTTCGAGCGACAACAGCGCGGTGCGTTCGAACCGTCCCTCCACGAGGCGGTAGACCTTGATCTCGTCGAGCTCCGGGTCGACGACCCAGAACTCGGCCACGCCGAATCGCTCGTACAGCCGGCGCTTGATCGTCTCGTCGCGCTTCCGCGTCGAGGGCGAGCCGATCTCGACCACGAGGTCGGGCGCGCCGCGGATGTGCGCCGCGGTGAGGAGGTCTGCCTCGCGGGCCGTCGACACGAACACCAGGTCAGGTTCGACGACGTCGACGTCCGAGAAGACGACGTCCACGGGCGCCGCGAACACCCGGCCGACGGCATGCACGCGCAGGTGCGTCCAGAGCAGTCCCGTCAGGTTGACCACGACGGCCTGGTGCTTCAGGTTCGGCGCTGCCGTCACGTAGTGCTCTCCGTCGATGACCTCGTGCCGCTTCCCATCGTCGGGAAACTGCACGAGGTCGTCGTAGGTGAGCCTTACGCCGGGGGGTGGTGGCTGCATCGAGTCGCGCCCGGACACAGAGCTCATTGTAGCCGGGGAGTGCGAGGACCGTGCCGTGTCGAAACGACGAGAGAATTCTCCCCGTGCCTCGCTCGCCCGCAGGATCTGCGACGCGCCGTCCCGGGTGATGTCGCGGGTTCTTCGATCGCACCTGTCGGGCCGTCGGTCGCATCGCGTCCCGCCGGTGGCGTTATGATGCCGGCGTGTACCTGCGGCCCGTCACCGAAGCGCTCCTGCCTCCGGCGCTATCGGCGGTGCTCGTCATGGCGGCGCTCGCACAGACGGGACCGCTCTGGACCGACGTGACATCCACGGCGCTGCCGACGACCAGCTACTGGACCAACAAGGTGGAGGTCGCCGATCTCAACGGCGATGGCCGGCCCGATCTGCTCTTTGCCAACGGCGGCGACTACTCGACGCCTGGGACACCCGAGCCCAACCAGGTGTTCTTCAACCTCGGGCCCGGATTCACGTTCGAGGACGCGACCGCCCGGGTGTTCGGCGATGCGCGCGGCCTGACGCGTGTCATCAAGGCCCGCGACCTCAACGGCGACGGCCACACCGACATCGTCGTCGGCGCCACCTACCAGACGCAGAGCCGGTTGTACCTGGGCGATGGGCGAGGCGCGTTCCGCGATGTCACCGCCACCAGCCTGCCGCAGGTGCCGCTGAGCCTCGGCGATCTGGAGGCAGGCGATGTCGACCTCGACGGCGACCTCGACCTCGTCCTTGCCGATTGGGGCCCCGGCAACAACATGTCGAACGACGGCGGCGTGACCCGCCTGTGGCTCAACGACGGCACCGGCCGGTTCACCGACGCGACGACCGAGCGGATGCCGGCGCTGCGGGTGCGCTTCTCATGGGACCTCGAGCTGGTCGACGTGGACAACGACCACGACCTGGAGGTGCTCGTGTCGTGCAAGCGCTGTCCCGGCAGCAGCCTGTTCAGGAACGACGGCGCCGGCACGTTCGCCGAGGATTCGCGGGCGCTGCCGCAATACACCAACAACTACGAGTTCGAGGCGATGGACCTCGATGGCGACGGCCATCTCGACCTGGTGACGGTCAACGACGGCGATCTGGCCTCCGAGGACCAGTCGAGCCGTCGCGAGCACGTCTTCCGCAACGACGGCAAGGGCCGCTTCCGCGACATGACCGCCTCGTGGTGGCCGCCGGCCGCCAACATCGGCGAGGACGACAACGTCGTCGCGTTCCTGGACGCCGACGACGACGGCGACGCCGACTTCGTGATCGGCTCGCTCAGTGGCCCGGACCGCCTGATCGTCAACGACGGCCGCGGCCACCTCACCGCCAGGATCGATGTGTTCAATGGCGACGAGACGCCCGGCACGCTCGGCATGGCCCTGGCCGATCTCGATGGCGACGGTCGCATGGACGTCGTGCAAGGACAGGGCGAGCATCCGAAGGCGGTGTCCGAGCGCATCCACGCCGGCCGCGGCTTGCCCGTGGACACCCGGCCGCCCGTGGTCACCGTGGTCCGTGCCGACGGCTCTGGCCGCAGCCGCGCCGTCCGTGCCCGCGTCCACGATCGCAAGAGCCCGTCGCTGGCCACCGAGTGGCGTCGCGTGGCCGTCGAGTGGACGACGCCGTCGGGCCGCCGCGAGGCGCCGATGCGGTGGTACGGCGAATACTTGTGGACGGCGTCGTGGCCCGCTGACGTGCCGCCCACCGCCCAGTTCCGCGTGTGCGCCACCGACGCCGCCGGCAATGCCGCGTGCGCCGCGCCGGCGCCGTAACCCAGGAAGGACCGTGCCATGGAACAGACCATCGAGACGCTGCTCAACGAATTCGAAGCGGGCAAGATGAACCGGCGTCAGCTCATCAAGAGCCTGGCGATGGTGGCCGCCGTTGCGGCGCCGTCATCCGCACTGGCGCAGAACGCGGCGCCGAAAGCGCCGTGGCAGACCGTGCACCTGGATCACATCTCGTATGCGGTGAACGACTACAAGAAGAGCGTCGAGTTCTACCAGACCCTGATGGGCTGGGAGGTCGTCAACGACAACGGCAAGAACCAGGCGTCGATGCGGATCGGTTCGATCGGCGAGATCATCATCCGGAACTCCCGGCGCCCCGAGGGCGCGCCGGCGCCGAGCACGCCGTCCGGGCAGCCCGGGCGCCCGCCGATCACCGGCGTCATCAATCACATCTCCTACGGCGTCTCGCCGTGGGACACCGCTGGAGTGAAGGCCGAACTGGAGAAGCGCGGCCTGACCCCGCGCGAGGACAATGTCGGCGCGAACTTCAAGAGCTGGCACGTGCTCGATCCCGACGGCTGGGATCTGCAGATCAGCAACCAGACTGAGTAGCGGCGGCGAGGCCACGCCATGCGCGCTCGACATCTCCTGATTGCTGCCTGTCTGTCCACTGCCATCGTCGTGCGGCCGTGCGCGGCTCAGGACGCGACGGCGATTCGCGAGCTCCTCGACCACATCAGGGACGAGACCGGCGCGCCTGGCGTGTCTGCCGCCGTGGCGGTGCACGGCCGCCTGGTCTTCAGCGGCGGCGTCGGCGTGGCTGAGCTCGACAACATGACGCCGGCCGACGGCCGCACGGTCCACAACGTCGGCTCGGTCTCCAAGGTGGAGTCCGCTGTCGCCGTCATGCAGTTGGTCGAGCAGGGCAAGGTCGGCCTCGACGAGGTCATCCAGAAGTACGTTCCGAGCTACCCGGTGAAGTCGGCGCCGATCACGCTCCGGCACGTCCTCACCCACGGTTCAGGGATTCGGCACTACAAGGACGGCGAGTTCGGTCCCGACGGACTGCTCGAGATGCGGCGCCACACCTCGATCGACACCGCCATCGACGTCTTCAGAGACGACCCGCTCCTGTTTGCACCAGGCACGTTGTGGTCCTACTCCTCGCACGCCTTCAACCTGCTGCAAGGCGTGATCGAGAAGGCCAGCGGGCTGGGTTTCGAGGCCTACATGCGACGGTACGTCTGGGAGCCGGCCGGCATGGTGTCGAGCAGCTTCGACGTCCCCGAGCGGGTGGTGCATCGGCGCGGCTGGGGCTACGAGCGCACCGCCCGCGGGGTGATCCAGAAGGCCGCCTATGCAGACGTCAGCTACAAGTACGCCAGCGGCGGCATGCTGGCCTCGTGCGAAGACCTGGTGCGGTTCGCCGCGGCCATCAACGCCGGCACGCTGATGAAGGCCGAGACCCGCCAGGCGATGCACGCGGTGCAGGTCGAGACGGTGATGGCCTACCAGGCCAAGGGCGCACCTGTGACGCAGGACTTCAAGCAGGCGCTCGCCTGGCGCGTCAGCCGGGATGTGACCGGCCGCACCTACATCAGCCACACCGGCACGGTGCGGGGCACGCGGTCGGTGGTCATCAACTACCCGGCCGAAGGCGTGGTCGTGGCGATGCAGGCCAACATATTGCCGTTCGACTCAGAGGCTCACGGCCGCGCGCTGGCGCTCCTGGTGCTGTCGACGCCGGCTGCGCCGAAGTGACTCGCGGCGTCGGGGCGCCCTTACGCTCGGTAAGAACGGTGCCCGCTGCTGTCGCGTGCTGGCGGGGAGGGCAGGAGCCGCGTGTGCTCCACGGGGCGTAGTCTACGACCGCTCGCACGCTTGGGACACGGGACGGCGTTGGCACGCCTCTCGCTGGTGCTGAGGGCAGGAGGTGCCAGATGCTCCGCCTGTCCTCGCTTCTCGTCGCGCTCGCCAGCGTGATGTTCCCGGTGTCCGCCGCGGTTGCGCAGGGTCTCACGTGTGATCCGGCGTCCTTGAACGGCGACAGCTACCGGCTGACCACGGATGCACAGGCACTGAACGTCACCCGGCCGCGCACCGACTGGTGGGACGGGTTCGACGCCTCGCTGCGGACCCACGCTGACGCGTTGGCTGATCTCAACGAGGCGGCGCTGGCCATCGCCGACCGCGCCCTCGCGCTCGACCCGCGCAACCAGCTGGCGCTGTCGCAGGCCGCCCGTCAGCGGGTGATCCTCGGCGAGGACGGCCGGCGCGCGCGGGCCGACATCGCCACGCTGTTCGCCGCCGGCGGCCGGCTGGCCTGGACGGCGACGCTCTACGACGTCGACGCGAAGAGCTTCTTCGTGATGGCCTTCGGGTCTGACGGCATCCACGTGTATCGCTTCGGCGAAGCCGCGCCGGCGTTCACTCGCCGGCTCGGGGTGCCTGAGTTCCCTGGGCCGGACGCGCACGCGTTGTGGCGGGCCTGGGGCGGCTGCGTGGACCGACTGCGCGCCGAGACGGTCGTGCCGTGGGACGACGTCCGCGAGATCGCCGCCGGCAACCACGTGCTGTGGTTCCGGTTCGCGACGCCGGTCACCGTCACCTCGGATCGCGGCAAGCGCAGGCGGCTCGACGAGTTCAAGGTGGCGCTGCACGGCGCCATGGGCTCGGTCGACTACCGGATCACCCCCGGCGACGACTGGTGGGATCCGCCGACCGTCACCGGCATCGGCATGGGGCCGTCGTCGTATCAGGACCGCGTCCGCCGTGTGCTGGTCGCCGCCGTCGATCCGGCGGGACGAATTCGCCTGCCGAAGCAGAAGCGCGGTGCCGGCTGGTGATCGGGCGACCGCCTGCTCGCGAACGACCGCCGCGGCCCTGCGCCGCTACGCGATGAGGTCGTGCAGGACCGTGCCCGAGACGTCGGTCAGGCGGAAGTCGCGGCCGCTGTAGCGGTAGGTCAGCTTGGTGTGGTCGATGCCGAGCAGGTGCAGGAGGGTGGCGTGCAGGTCGTGCACGTGCACCGGTTTGTCGATCGCCTTGAAGCCGAAGTCGTCGGTGGCGCCGTAGGTGATGCCGCCCTTGATGCCGCCGCCGGCGAGCCACATCGAGAACCCGAACGGGTTGTGATCGCGGCCGGCCTGGACGCCGCCGCCGCCGCCGCCGACCTCCACCACCGGCGTGCGGCCGAACTCCGAGCCACACACCACCAGCGTGTCGTTCAGCAGCCCGCGTGACTTCAGGTCCTTGATCACCGCGGCGAACGGCTGGTCCGAGTCCTTGGCGTTCTTGCGGTGCTGCTGGATGTCGGCGTGGGCGTCCCACGGGTCGCCCTTGGCGTAGTAGACCTGGACCATCCGCACGCCGCGCTCGACCAGACGTACCGCCATCAGGCAGCCGCGAGCAGTGCTGCCCGGGCCATAGAGCTCGAGCGTGGCCTTCGACTCCTTGCGGATGTCGAACACCTCGGGCGCCTCGGTCTGCATCCGGTAGGCGACCTCCATCGAGCCGATCGCCGCCTCGAGCTGCGGGTCGGCCGTCGGGCCGCGCTGGAACTTGTCCAGCGCCTCGAGCAGGTCGAGCTCGCGGCGCTGCTCGGCGAGGGTGAAGTCCTTGTGGTGGATGAACGACACCAGCTTCTTCGGATCGAAGTCCTTGCCGACGATCTGATCGGGCCGCTCGACCCGGCTGGGGATGAAGGTGCCCTGGTGCATCGCCGGCAGGAAGGCGCTGTTCCACAACGGCGGGCCCACCGTGGTCGGCACGTCGGGACAGAGCACCACGTAGCCGGGCAGGTTGTCGTTGCTGGTGCCGAGCCCGTAGGTCAGCCAGGAGCCGATCGACGGCCGGCCCACCTGGATGTGGCCGGTGTTCATCATCAGCATCGACGGCTCGTGATTCGGGATGTCGGTGTGCATCGACCGGATCACGCAGATGTCGTCGGCGCAGCCGCCGACGTGCGGGAACAGCTCGCTCACCTCGAGCCCGCTCTTGCCGTAGCGAGAGAACGTGAACGGCGATTGCATCAGCGCGCCGGTCTTGCGCTCGGTCGCCACCTCGCCGCCGGGCAGCGGCTGGCCGTGGTACTTGGCCAGCATCGGCTTGGGGTCGAAGCTGTCGACCTGCGACAGCCCGCCGTTCATGAACAGGAAGATGACGTGCTTGGCCCTGGCGGCGTGGTGCAGACCGCCGGCAAGGGCCGTGACTGCGCCGGCCCGTCGGCCGGCCTGCAACTCGGCCGCCGAGAGTGAATCGCCGACCATGCCGGCGAAGGCCAGCATGCCGAAGCCGTTGCCGATGCGGCAGAGGGCGTCGCGGCGCGTGACGGGCGGGGACTGGCGATGACCCATGGCTAGTTCACGTAGAGGAACTCGTTGGAGCTGAGCAGCACCTTCACGTAGCGGCCGAAGGTGGTGACCGGCTTCATCTTCGCCGCTTCGCCGGGCGGCGGTTTCGCGCCGGGGCTGACACCGGCCATCATGCCCATGCCCATGTCCTCGGCCGATGCGTTGCCGGCGTCGTCAGCGGCCTCAGCCGCCGGCGGCTCGGGCGCGGCGTCCTTGCCGGCCGGGTCCTTCATCGCCGTCGCCTTCGCCGCACGGCGCTCCTCGTACTGCTTGGCGGCTTCGGCCTTCAAGAACGCCAGCCCGGTGGCGGTTTCGTCCGCCGACGGCGCCCGCCCGAACAACAGACGGTAGGTGCGGGCGATTCGCGCCGTGTCATCGGATTCGCCGGCGACGCGCTCAGCGAGCCGCTCGGCGTGCTGCTGCATGAAGTCGCTGTTCATGAAGAACAGGCGCTGCAGCGGCACGGTGGTGGAGAAGCGCTGCTCGGCGGTCTGGCTCGGACTGGGGAAGTCGAAGAGCTGCAGGAACTCGTCGAGCTTGTAGCGGCTGACTTTGCCGTAGACCGTCCGTCGATCGGCCAGCGGCGTCAACGTCACCGACGGCCCGCCGATTCGGCTGTCGAGGGCACCCGACACGAACAGCACGGCGTCGCGAATCTGTTCGGCCGGCATCCGCTTTCGGTTGGCCCGCCAGTAGAGCCGGTTGCCCGAGTCCTTGGCGGCGGCCGTCGGTTCGGTGGCCGCGCTCACGCCGTAGGCACGGCTGCGCAGGATCTCCTTGTGCAGCGCTTTGAGCGAGTACCTGGTGGTCGATGAAGTACTGCGCCAGGTAGTCGAGCAGCTCTGGATGCGTCGGCCGCTCGCCGTTCAGCCCGAAATTGCTCGGCGTGTTGACCAGGCCGGTGCCGAAGTGCTCCTTCCACACGCGGTTGACGAAGACGCGGATGGCAATCGGCTCGGCGACGATGGCGCGGGCCAGCTCGAGCCGGCCGCTGCCGGTCGTGAACCGGGTCCGCTCGGCCGGGCTGAGCACCGTCACGAATCCGCGCGGCACCGTGTCGCCGAGGCGCATCGGGTTGCCGCGGACGTTCACTTTCAGGTCGTCCGGCTTCTCGAGGTCGCGCACGCCGTGCACGTAGGCGTACTTCGGCGGCAGCGCCTTCGCCATCGTCGCGATGTCCTTGCGCAGCGCGTCGATGGTGGCGCGGCGGTCGGCGCCGAGCCGCTGCTCGAGGCCCCAGCCGCGGAAGCGCAGCAGGCCGGGCGAGTTGCGCTGGCCGGGGACGAACGAGTCGGTGGTGAGATCGACGACGAACACGTCGCGGTAGAGGCTGGTCCGATCCTTCGCCATGCTGCGCAGCTCGAGGCCGCAGCCGGGGCAGAAGTCGTCGTTGGTCTTGAACTCGTGGGGCAGGTTGGCCGGTTCCTTCGGCTTCGCGGTTGGCAGGGCGCGCGCCTTGATGATCTCGTTCTCCTTGCGGACCTCGCGGTCCTCGAGCACGATGCCGACCAGCAGTTCCTGGAACGCGGTGGCGAGCGTCTCCGCTTCCTTGGCGGTGCCGCCCTTGGCAATCAGCGCCTGCCAGTCCGCGAGGAACGGATAGTAGGTGGGCGGGCGCGACAGGAACGCCAGCCAGCGCTCGAACAGCTCGTAGTCGAGCTTGTCGCGTTCGATGATCTCGGCCTTCTCCTTCTTCGGCTCGCCGGTCACCTGCCAGGCGGCCTTCATGTACTTCGTGGTGTCGAAGGCGAGGGTGGCGGCGAGCTGCTCGGCCTCGACCTTCAGGAACTCGGCCAGCATCTCGCGCTTCTGCTTGAGCGCCTTCTCCTTGGCCGTGTAGTCCTCGACCACGGCCTTCGGGGCCAGCGGATACTCGTGATACTCGCTGTTGAGGAACACGCCGCCCAGCGCGTAATAGTCGGTCGTCGGAATCGGGTCGTACTTGTGATCGTGGCAGCGCGCGCACCCGACGGTCAGGCCGAGCAGGCCACGGCTCACCGCATCGACGCGGTCGTGACGTTCGTCGGCGCGGGTGATCTCGACGGCGCCGTTGTCGTAGTACCACGGTCCCAGGCCGAGGAAGCCCAGCGCCGGCAAGTGCCGCACGCGCTCGTGCGACGGCAGCAGATCGGCGGCGAGCTGCGCGGTGACGAACTGGTCGTAGGGCAGGTCGTCGTTGATGGCGCGGATCACCCAGTCGCGATAGAGGTGGGCGTTCGGGTAAGGGTTGTAGCCGCGGCCCATCGGATCGAGGCTGCGGTAGTCGTCCTCGCCGTAGCGGGCGACGTCGAGCCACATCCGGCCCCAGGCCTCGCCGTAGCGCGGCGAGGCGAGCAGACGATCGACGACCGTGTCTGCGGCGCCAGCCGACGTGTCGGCCAGAAAGCCGTCGGTCTCGTCCGGCGTCGGCGGCAGGCCGGTCAGGCCGAGCGTCGCGCGCCGCAGCCAGGTTCGCTTGTCGGCGTCGGCCACCGGATGCAGTCCGTCGGCTTCGAGGCGGGCCAGCACGAAGCGGTCGATGTCGGTGCGCGGCCAGGCCGCGTCGCGTACCGCTGGCGGAGGGCCGGTCTGGAGCGGCGCGAACGCCCAGAACGCGCGCTGCTCGGTGGTAATGACCTTGGCGTGCGACGCGACCGGGGCGGTGGCCGTCGTCGTCGGCGCTGGCCACGACGCGCCCAGGCGCACCCACTCGACCACCAGATCGATGTCGCCCGGCGAGAGCTTGGCGCGGCCCTTCGGCATCGCCGGATAGCCGGCGGCGTGCTGCAGCACCTTGACCAGGCTGCTCGACTCGGGTTTGCCGGGCTCGACGATCGCGCCGGCGTCGCTGCCCTTGAGGAAGCCCTCGCGGGTATCGAGCCGCAGCCCGCCCATCGCCGCTTCGCCGTGACACGCGAAGCAGTTGGCGGCCAGCAGCGGCCGGATCCGCGTTTCGAACGCGTCTGGCGTCTGAAGGGCCGCGGCGGCCGGCGCGGAGGCGCCACTCGCAGGCGGCGCGGGGGCCTGGCGGGCGGCCACGACGGCGGAGAGCAGGCCGGCCCAGGCGACGCCCCAGACCGCCTTCTTCACCGTGCGCCGCAGCGGGAAAGCCGAGGGCTGATACATGCGAAAACCGGTCGCCACGTATTATGCACGAGCATGATCCGCAGGTTGTCGTGCCGGACAGCACGAATTCGGGGTGTCGGCCGGGGACGACGGTGGCCACCCGCCGTGGCGCTGGCCCTGTGGCTCGGCGCGAGCGGCCTGGCCGGGGCGCAGGCCCCGACCACCAGGGAGGCAGCCCCGCGGCCACCCGACCGGATGCCCTTGAATCGGCTCACGCCCGACGCGACGTTCGCGGTCGCCGCCGCCCCCGGTCTCGCCGTGACGGCCGATGCGGTCTGGATTCCAGTGCACGCGGCGCCGGCCGTGCGTCGAGTGGATGCGACGACCAACCTTGTCGGCGCTGCGCTGGGACTCGAGCAGGCGCCGTGCGCGTCGTTGGTGCTGGCGTTCGACAGCCTGTGGATCCCACAGTGCGACGGGCGGCTCACGGCCCGCCTCGACCCGGCGAAGGGCGTTGTGACCGCGTCGGTCGCGGTGGCGCCGGCCGTGCCGACCGGCCGCCTTGCGGTCGCGGTCGGCAGCGTGTGGATGGCGTCGGACGCGCGCGGCGTCGTGTCACGCATCGACCCGGCCATCAATGCACCGGTGGCCGAGATCTATGTCGGCCGGCGTCCCGTCGCGGTGGCCGGCGGCGACGACGGGCTGTGGGTCACGAGCGAAGACGGGGACGTGGTGGCGCAGGTGAATCCGCACACCAACGTCGTCGGCGAGACGGTGAAGGTCGGGCCGAGGCCGGGCCGCCTGGCGGTCGGCGAAGGCGGTGTCTGGGTGCTGAATCGCGGCGATGGCAGCGTGAGCCGGATCGATCCCAAGACCGCGAAGGTCGTGGCGACGATTGCCGTCGACGCCGCGGTAGCGGCGGGCGACATCGCCGCCGGCGAAGGCAGCGTGTGGATCAGCGCGCCAGGCGTGCCGCTGGTGCGGATCGACCCGCAGACCAATCGCGTCGTGCAGCGCTTCGACGGCGAGGGTGGCGGCGTCGTCGCCGTGGGCCACGGTTCGATCTGGGTCAACGCCGCGCCGTCCACGCTGTGGCGTCTCGACCCGCTGCTCGTCGCCGCCACGCGGCCCTGACCAGCGCGGGCGCCGACTACGGCGCCGCGGCGGTCAGGCCCAGCTCGCGCATCATGAACGCGAGCTCGGCCGTCGTCTCCTGCACCCGCAGGCTGAACGGGAGGCCACGGTCGGCGGCGTGTCCGGCCTTCGGGTGATAGCGCAGGATGACCGGCCGCCCCGAACTCGTCGCCGCCTGCAGCCGTGCGGTGAACTTGCGCGCCGCCAGTGGCGGCACCCGCGTATCGAGGTCGCCCGAGCTCACCAGCACCGCCGGATAGGCGGTGGCCGGCTTCACCTGCTGGTACGGCGAGTAGGTCTTGATGACGTCGAACTCCGCCTTCTCGGCCGCGTCGCCGTATTCGAGCAACGCCGGCATGTTGTTGTTCGAGGTGAACTGGTTGAAGCGCAGGATGTCGATGTCGGGGAACCCGCACAGCACCGCTCGATACAGGTCCGGGCGCCGGGTGAGGGCGGCGCCCACCAGCAAGCCGCCGTTGCTGGTGCCACGGATGCCGAGCGTGGCCGGACTGGCGTAGCGCTCGGCGATCAGCCACTCGGACGCGGCGATGAAGTCCTCGAAGACGCGCGGCTTGCCGGTGAGCATGCCGGCGCGATGCCAGGCTTCGCCGAACTCCGAACCGCCGCGCAGGATGGCCAGGGCGTAGACGCCACCGGCCTCGATCCACGCCGCCGACAGCGCGGTGAACGACGGCCGCTGGCCGGCGTAGAACCCGCCGTAGCCGAAGAGCAGCGTCGGTGTGCTGCCGGAGCGTACCAGGCCGCGCTTGTGAGCGACGAACACCGGCACCCTCGTGCCGTCCTTCGAGGTCGCCGTGCCCTGGCGCACCTCGATGCCGGCGCCGTCCCACGGGATCTCGGGTCCGCGGTCGAGCGTTCTGACGCCGGTGGCGAGGTCGACGCGATACGCCGTTTCCGGGGTGGCGAAGCCCTCGACGGTGAGCACGGCCTGACCCGGTCCGTCGCCACGGATCGCCGCACCGTGCAGCGGCGGCAGCTCCAGGTCGCCGAGCGCCACGCCGGCGGCGTCGAAACGCGCGATCCGCGTCGACGCCTCGTGGAGGAAGGTCCCGTAGGTCGTGCCGTCGATGACCGCGAAGTCTTCGAGGACGTCGCGCTGCTCGGGCAGCACGACCCGCCATTGCCCGGGTGCCGGCCGCGCCAGGTCGACGGCGACGACGCGGTTGTTCGGCGCGTCCAGATCGGTGCGCATCCACAGCGATCCGGCGACGAAGCGCGGATAGAACCGCGCGCCGGCATCGCGCACGACCGCGAACGGCGTGGCCGATCGCGCCCGCAGATCGAGGGCCAACACGTCGGTGGATGCCCAGCCATGCTGGACCGGAAAGACCAGCCAGCGTCCGTCATCCGATGCCAGCACCGTGACGAACGATCGCGGCCCGTAGCCCGTGCCGAAAACGAGCGCGTCGGTGGCGACATCGGTGCGCCACGTGTGGCGCCGGATACGCGCTCCGGTCTGCCGCGAGCGCAGGCTGTAGTAGAAGCCGTTGTCGTCGGCGGTGAGGACGACGCTGCTGTAGAGCCCGGCCGCGAAGGCGTCGGGCAGATCCTGCCCGGTGGCGAGATCGCGAATTCGCGGCGTCACCTCGTCCTGTCCGCCGTCCCGCACCGCGTACACCAGGAAGCGGCCGTGACGATCCACGGCGAGCAGCTCGACGCGGGTCGTCCCGTCGGGACTCAGTGGCGCCGGATCGACGACCACCTCGTAGCGCTCGGCGGCGGTGATCGGCGTGCCGGCGCCAGGTGCCGGCGCCGGGCGCCGACAGATCGCCGCCAGCTCCTCGCCCGGCCGGCGCAGCGTGAAGTACTCGTGACTGCCGCCACGGCGCTGCGCGCCGATTTCGGCGCGGTCCATCAGCGCTCCGACGCGGCGTTCGAGGGCGAGACGCGCGGCATCACGCGGCAGCACCCGATCGGCATAGGCCGACTGGGCGGCCAGCCACACGCGGGTCTCGGGTGCGGCCTGATCTTCGAGCCAGCGATAGGGGTCGGCGAAGCGCTCGCCGTGGATGGTGTCGACGACCTCGGCGACACGGGTGTCAGGCGGGCGTTCGACCGGGGGCGTGGCGCTGGTGCAGCCGGCGAGCACCGCGGCGGCGAGGACGACGGAACGCGTGACGCGCATGGCGCCTCACTCTATCGCGTCGCGGCTCACGCCGGCGGCGGCAGACGCGTGATCCGTTCGGCGGCCGGCACTGGAAACGCGCGGCTCATGATCTCGCTCACCGCCGGAACCCGCGGCAGCCGCTTGGCCAGGCACAAACGGCGCACGCCCGCTGCGAAGCGACGCTCGTCGATCGCGCCCAGGCCCAGCCGCGCCGCCTCCGGATGGCTCATCTCACCCGCGAAGGTGTGCGCGAGCCTGGCGCGTTCCGCCGCCGCGACCAGGGATCCATCGCGGCGCGTGGCCGCGGCGATAGCGGCATCGGCGTCGGCGATGGCGTCGGCGACGCCGCGATTCACCGCTCGGACCAGCCCGCCGACCAGGGCCGGCTGCTCGGCCGCCAGACGTCGCGACACCATCACGGCACTGCCATAGAGTTCCGGTGCCAGCGTCTGATAGGGAAGGAACCGCACTCGATCGAGCGGCACGCCGGCGCCGACCAGCGCGGCCGTGATCGTCGAGTCGTAGCCGAAGACGCCGTCGCTCGCGCCGGCGAGCATGCCCTCGACGAGTTCGCGCATGCCGGCCTCGCTCGTGGTGATACGCACCGACGCCGGGTCGAGGCCGGCCGCCGACGCCAGCGCCGGGAAGGTCTGCAGGGCCACGTCGGTGGCATGGCCGCGCAGGTGCCGGCGCGACAGGTCGCGTGGCTCCCGAATCGGCGACGCCGCCGGCACGGCGATGACCGACGGCGAGCGATTGAACAGGACGTAGACGGCGATCGGCGCACGCGTCGGGTCCGTGGCGACGAGTTCGGCCAGCGCGTTGACGTCGCCGTAGCCGACGTCGAAGCCCTCGTCGGCGATTCGCGCGGCGGCCGTGTACGCGCCACGGCCGGCGGTGTAGTCGAGGTGCACCCCGGCCGCGCCGAAGTAGCCGCGGTCGTCGGCCAGGGTGAACCACGCGTTGACGCTCGAGTAGCCGGAGTTGAGCAGCATCCGCAGCCGGGTCTGCGCGACGGTGCGCCGCGCGGTCAACAGGGCGAGCGGCGCGGCCGCCAGGGTGGCGACCAGGGAGCGGCGAGTCAGTCGGGCCATGGCGATGTGCTAGCGTGAACGCGTGTCGCGCGCAAGTCGGGTCGTCGTCGTGTCGTGGCTGTGTCTCGCTGCGGCGTGCGACGCAGCACCGACGCCCGCGGACCTGGTCATCAGAGCAGCAACCGTCGTCGATGTCCAGGGCGGCGTCACCGTGCCCGGCCGAACGATTGTCGTCACCGCCGGCCGCATCGTGTACGTCGGCGATTCGAGCGCGGGCTACCAGGCGGCGCGGACGCTCGACGCCGGCGGCGCCTTCGTCATGCCGGGCCTGTGGGACAACCACGTCCACTTCGGCGGCGGCGCGGCCCTCATCGACGAGAACCGCAACCTGCTGCCGCTCTATCTGGCGCATGGCATCACCACGGTGCGCGACGCCGCCGGGGACCTCAGCCCCAGCGTGCTCGAGTGGCGCGGCCAGGTCGCGGCTGGGGCGCTGCTCGGCCCCACGATCTACACCTCCGGACCGAAGCTCGAGGGCATCGATTCGATTTGGCCAGGCGATCTCGAAGTCGGCAGCGAGGCCGAGGTCCGGGCGGCGCTCGACCAGCTGCAGGCGATGCGCGTCGACTTCGTGAAGATCACCGAGAACACGCTCACGCCGGCGCTCTATCTCTTCAGCCTCGGCGAGGCGCGTCGCCGCGGCTTCATCGTGTCGGCCCACGTGCCGGTCGCGCTCACGCTGGATCAGGTGTCCGAAGCCGGCCTCGGGTCGATCGAACACATGTCGTATCTGTTGCGCGGCGGCTCACCCCGCGAGGGCGTCATGAGTGCCGCCGTGTCCGCAGGCCGGATGACCGCCGGCGACGCCGTGACGGCGATGATCGACGGGTTCGACGAGGCGACCGCGCTGGCCACCTACCGGCGGCTGGCGGCGCGCGGCACCGCGGTGACGCCGACCTTGAACGGCAGCCGCATCCTGGCCTATCTGGATCGCGATACCCACGCCACCGACGCCTATCTGAAGTACCTCGGCCCCGGGTTGAAGGCCACCTACGAGGGTCGCGTGACCCGTGCCGCGGCTGACGACGCCGCGGCGGTGGCCCGCCGCCACGCGCGATACGACAAGAGCGCCACGCTGGTCCCGCTGCTGCAGCGGGCCGGCGTGACCCTCCTTGCCGGCACCGACGCCGGCTTCCTCAACTCGTTCAACTACCCGGGCGTCGGGCTGCACGAGGAGCTGGCGTTGCTGGTGGCCAGCGGCCTCACCCCGGCGCAGGCCCTCCAGGCGTCGGTGGTCAACGGCCCGGCGTTCCTGAAGGCCGCCGACTACGGCGCCGTCGCCGCCGGCAAGGCCGCCGACCTGCTGGTGCTCGATCGCAACCCGCTCGACGACATCACCGCGACACGGGCGATTCGGGCCGTCGTCGTGAAGGGGCAGCTCCTGGATCGCGCCGCACTCGACACGATGCTGGCTGCGGTGGAGGCGCGGGCCTCCGGCCGGCCGTCCGGGACCCCCTGACCTCCGGTCAAAAAACGAGGGGCGCCTTTGGCCGCGCCCCTCGAAGGGTGTCGGAGGTGGATGGTGCTGTTCGGAATAGCGTCGCCACCAGGGGCGTTCCCTCAGGCGAGGGAACTGACCGCGGTCATATCGGCAGCGGCCCGCTCGCGCCATGATGGGACGTGGATCCGCTTGCGGGAACGCCGTGGAGCCATCCGGGCACGGTGGCCGGATTTGCGTCGTCGGCGCCCAACGCGCGGCTGCTGCAGGTGGCCGCCGCCGAGTTGGCGCGGCTCGGCCGAGGGCGGGCCCTCGACATCGGCTGCGGGGCCGGACGCAATGCCGGGCCGCTGGCGTGTGCCGGCTGGGACGTGACGGGGGTGGACCTTTCGTGGCCGATGGTGGCGGCCGCGGCGGCCCGCCGCTGTCCCGACGGGCGGTCGGGGCACTGCCGCGTCGCGCTGGCCGCGATGGACCGGTTGCCGGTGCGCGACCGGGCGTTCGACCTCGTCATCGCCCACGGCATCTGGAACCTCGCCCCGTCGGACGCCATCTTCCGCGCCGCCGTGCGGGAGGCGACGCGGGTGGCGCGCCCCGGGGCGATCTGCTTCGTGTTCACGTTCTCGCGTCTCACCGTGCCGCCGGACGCCGCGCCAGTCCCCGGCGAGCGCCACGTCTTCACGCAGTTCTCCGGCCACCCGCAGACATTCCTCACCGCCGACGAGCTCGTCGACGAAATGGCCCGGGCCGGATGGGTCACCGATCCGACCGTGCCCATTGTCGAGCACAATCGGCCGTTGCCCGGACAGCTCACGGCGGGCGCCCCCGTCATCATCGAAGGAGGGTTCCGTGTCGTCGATTCCAGCTTCTGAAGCGCTCGCCCTGGTCGATCTCATCACGCCGGTCGCGCACGGCATTGCCAGCCGCGTGCTGGCGAAAACGACCGGCGGCACCGTCACGCTGTTCGCCTTCGACGAAGGTCAGGGTCTGAGCGAGCACACGACGCCCTTCGATGCGCTGGTCGTGGTGCTCGGCGGCGAGCTGCGCCTCGACGTCGGCGGTGTCCCGGTCGTGGCCGGACCGGGCACCGTGGTCCGCTTGCCGGCGGGTGTGCCACACGCGGTCGAAGCGCGCGTGGCGTCGCGGATGCTGTTGCTGATGCTCAAGGAGACGCGGCCCTGACCGCGCCGCGCCGCCGGCTCAGCGCCGCGGCGACTTGAGGAATACGAGCGGGTGCTCGCCGGCGATCGGCGCGCGCGTGGCGGTGGCGCTCGGACAGTTCGCGCACCCCGGCACGGCCGACTTCGGCCGGACGAAGCCCGAGACGCGGCGGAACAGGATCACCCCGGCCCACAACGCCACGCCGGTCACGAGCGCGTCTTGGAGATACGCCATCATCGCGGTCACGCCACCCCGGCGGCACGCAGCGACTGATAAAGAATCAGCGCCACCACATAGGCGAGGCCGGACATGTAGCCCAGCTGCAACGCCGCGTATTTGACGCTGCCGGTTTCCTTCCGGGTCACAGTGAGCGTCGGCAGGCACTGCATGGCCAGGACGAAGAATACCAGCGCCGCGGCGGCGGTGGCCGGCGTGAACACCGGCTGGCCGTCGTCGCGGGTCATGCCGCGGATGCGGTCCACGACGCCTTGATCGACGTCGGTCTCGGCCTGTCCCGACGCCAGCACCGACATCGTCGACACGAACACCTCGCGCGCCAGGAAGCTCGTGAGCACACCCACCGTGAGCTGCCAGTCGAAGCCGAGTGGCGCGAACACCGGCGCCATCGTGTGACCGATCCGGCCGGCGAAGCTGCCCACCTGCGCCGCCTTCGTCTCGAGGGCCTCGGCCTCAGCGGCCATGGCCGCGGCCTGGTCCGGCGCGAGGCCGGCGGCCTGCGACGCCGCTCTCAGCTCGACGGCCTGCGCCGGTGGCTCGACCTGCGGATATGCGCTCAGCCACCACATCACGATGCAGATCGCCACGATCACCGTGCCGGCCGTCGTCAGGAACGACAGGCCCTGATCCTTGGCGGTCAACAGCGCGTTCCGCAGCGACGGCGTCTTGTACGAGGGCAGCTCCAGGATCATCGGCCGCGCCCGGCCCTTGAGGATCGTGCTGCCGAAGACCTTGGCCGTGAACAGCGCGGCGACGGCGCCGAGCAGGTAGCAGCCGGCGAAGGCCAGGCCGGCCAGCGCCGGCTGGTCGGCGAACAGCAGGGTCGTCAGCAGCACGTAGACCGGCAGCCGGGCCGAGCAGCTCATGAACGGGGCGACCAGGATCGTCGCCAGGCGATCACGGCGATCGGGGATGAGGCGCGTGCTCATGATGCCGGGCAGCGCACACGCGTGCGAGGTGAGCAGCGGCACGAAGGCGTGGCCGGGCAGGCCGAAGCGGGCGAGGTGGCGATCCATCACGAACGCCGCGCGCGCCAGGTAGCCGGTGTCTTCGAGCAGCGTGATCAGGAAGAAGAGCAGGCAGATCTGCGGCAGGAACACCACCGTGCCGGCGATGCCGCCGACGATGCCCTGCGACACGAGATCGCGGACCGGGCCGTCTGGCAGCGTGGCCTCGACCACGGTGCCGAGCTGGGCGAAGGTCGCTTCGATGAGATCCATCGGCACGGTCGCCAGCGCGAACAGGATCCAGAAGAGCGTGCCCATGATCGCGATGAACGCCGCCAGGCCCCACACCGGATGGGTGAGCACGGCGTCGAGCCGTTCGGTGGGGCTGTCGTGCGCCAGATCGCGATCGCCGCCGGACGTCGCCTCAGCGGCGACGGCCGCCGCCCAGTCGGGCAGCGCTTCGGCGCCGGCGCCGGCCGGCGGCAGATCACCGGGCCGGGCCTGGCGCGGCGCCATCAGGGCCTGACGCAACGCGTCGAGGCCGAGGCCGCTCCGGGCCACCGTGGGCACCACCGGCACGCCCAAACGGCGTGACAACGCGTCGGCGTCGATGGCGAGGCCACGCCGCGCTGCCAGGTCGATCATGTTGAGGGCCAGCACCAGCCGCGGGCAGCGGGCCAGCAGCTGGCCGACCAGGACGAGATTGCGCGCCAGGTTGCAGGCGTCGACGATGACCACGACGGCGTCGGGCGCCGGTCCGCGGCCGCCACTGAGCACGGTCACGGCGATCCCGGCCTCAGGCGTGTCGACGTCGAGATCGTAGACGCCGGGCAGGTCGAGCACTTCGAGCGCGAACCCGCCGGCATCGCTGTGCCCGGTGCGCACCGAGGTGGTGGTGCCGGGAAAGTTCGAGGTCTTGGCCCGCGCCCCGCACAGCGCGTTGAAGAGCGTGGTCTTGCCGGTGTTCGGGTTGCCGATGAGGGCGATGCGCCGCACCGCCGCGGCGGCTGCCGGGACGTCGACCGCGGGGGAAAGGACGGCCGCCGGCATCGGGGTCACACGTCGGCGGCGCCGTCGGGCACCACGTAGAGCTGCTGGGCCACCACGCGAGACAGACCGATGCGGGTGGCCCGCACCTGCACGATGCACGGGTCGCCGGTCTTACAGAGACGCAGACGGCAGGCGTCGGTCAGGCCCAACGCGCGCAGGAACGGCCGGGCGTCCGCATCCCGCACCTCATGGAGGGTGGCCACCGCTCCGACGCAAACGGCGGTGAGCGGAACCGCCTTCGCGGCGGGGGCAGCGGACATGGGCGGACTGGGGGCCATGACGGACCTGCCCATTGTATCCGCGATTCTGAGACATGGTCTCAGGTTTGAGATCACGGGCGCGCGGGGCGCCCTGGCCGGGCGGCTCGGCCGGTGTACCAATCCACCGGTCCGCCGATGCCCCGCACACCGTTCCAGCGCCTCGCGATCGCCGCGACCGCCATCACATATCTGCTCATCGCCGTGGGTGGCCTGGTCCGGGCCTCCGGGGCCGGACTTGGCTGCCCGGACTGGCCACGCTGCTTCGGGTCGTGGATCCCGCCGGCCTCGGCGGCCGCGCTGCCGCCCGAATTCGACCCAGCCCAGTTCAACCCGACCTTGATGTGGACCGAATACCTCAACCGGCTGCTCGGCGTCGCCGTCGGGTTCGCCATCCTGGCCGCCACCATCTCGGCATGGCGGCATCACCGGCGCGAGCCGCGGATTCTGTGGCCGGTGGTCGCGGCGGTGCTGCTCACTGGCTTCCAGGGGTGGCTCGGCGGCCGGGTCGTGGCCCATGACCTGGCGGCCTGGATCGTGACCGTGCACATGCTCGTGGCCCTGGTGATCGTCTCGCTGTTGCTGGTGGCGGTGCTGGAGTCGCTGACGCCCGCCGCGGGCAGAGCTGACCAGCCTCCGCTCTCCGAGCTTCGGCGGTCCGCCGTAGCTTTAGCGAAGGCGGAAGTTCTGCCCTACATTGGTAGCGGGCGGGTCGACCGCGAACGCCGCCGGCTGGGCTGGTGGGCGTGTGCGGCGATCGCGTTGGCGCTGGTCCAGGTCGGCGTCGGCACGCAGGTGCGCGGCCGCGTCGACGCGGCGCTCGACCTGGTGCCCCGCGCCGAGGCGCTCGCCACCGTCGGGTCTCTCGACCTCACGCACCGCGAACTGGCCGCGGTGACCGGGCTGGCGATCATCGGCCTGTGGGTACTGGTGTGGACGCGTCAGCCCGGCGACGTCGCCCTTGGCCGCGCCGCGTCGCTGACCCTGGCATCCACCGTCGCGCAGGTGCTCGCCGGCCTGGTCCTCACCGCCGCGGCGCTGCCGCCCGCCGCCCAGGTGCTGCATCTGACGCTGGCCAGCCTGATGCTGGGCGCGCTCACGGCCACCGCGTTCATCGCGTGGCGCTGGTCGCCCGCCGAATCCGCCGGCGCCTGACCTCGCATGCTGGCCGATCCGCTGTTCCTGGCGTTTCTTAGTTTCACCTTCGTGTTCGTGGCCACGCCGGGGGGGACGACCGCGGTCGTCGTCCGCAACGCGCTCGACGGCGGCCGCCGCGCCGGGCTGCTCGCCGCGGCCGGCGCTGCCGCCGCCAACATCACCCACGCCACACTGGCCGGTCTTGGCGGAGCAGCGATGCTGGCGGCGTGGCCGGGCGCGTTGCAGGTCATCCGCTACGCCGGCGGGGGCTACCTGGCGTTTCTCGGGCTGCGCGGATTGTGGGCGTGGTACGCGCAAGGCGCGGCGCCGCCGGCGCTGCCGACCACTCCGCGGCACGACGCGCAGCATCGCAGCGCACTCGAAGGGCTCACCGTGAATCTGCTGAGCCCAGTGATCCCGACGTTCTATCTCGCCGCGGTGCCCACCTTCATCCGCCCGTCCTGGCCGCGCGGCGCGTATGTGGTCCTGGCCGTGTGCCATGTGACGATGGCGTTCCTCTGCCACTCGTCGTGGGTGCTCGGACTGCATCGGTTGCGGCGCGTGTTCCAGGAGCCGGGCCCACGGCGCCTGCTGGGGCTGGCCACGGCGGTGGCCCTCTTGTGGCTGGCAGCGCGGGTGCTGCGCTCGTGATTCGGGCGGCCAGCTCGGTCCCACGCGTCGTCCCCGCAACCAGCGACCAGCGCGGTCGCGACGTGGGGCCGTCTGTTACGGTAGTTCCGACGATGCGTGCGCTCGGTCTGCTGCTGCTGCTGACGACTCCACACCCAGCCTTCGCTCAAGGGCCGATCGACGTCTCCGGCACCGCCCCGGCCGTCGACGTGGCCACGGTGGCGGAGACCTTCTCGGGCGTCGACCGGCAGCTGGCGGTGCGGCCGCCGCGCATCGATGCCGAGGTGACCATCGACGGCGCCCTCGACGAACCGGCGTGGCAGCAGGCCGCGCAGCTGGTGGGCTTCTCACGCTACGCGCCGGTGGACGGCGGCGCCGCCGATCGCGCCACCGAGGTGCTGGTCTGGTATTCGCCGACGGCGATGCACTTCGGCGTGCGCGCCTCGGCCCCTCCCGGCACCGTGCGCGCGACGCTGGCCGACCGCGACCGCATCGACGCCGACGATCACGTGCAGCTCTTCCTCAGCACGTTCGGCGATGGCCGGCAGGCGTTCGTCTTCGCCGTCAACCCGTTCGGCGTGCAGATGGACGGCGCGATGGTCGAAGGCGTGCGCAACACCGGCGGCGGCTTCGGCGGGCTGGCGCTCGGCCGCGAGGACGTCGACCGCAGCCCCGACTTCGTCTTCCAGTCGCGCGGCCGGCTGCTCGACACCGGCTACGAGGTGGAGATCCGCATCCCCTTCAAGAGCCTGCGCTACCAGTCGGGGGCGGAGCAGTCGTGGGGATTGCACGTCACGCGGGTGAGCCCGGGGCTCGGCACGGAGGACAGCTGGGCGCCGGCGCGGCGTCAGGGCGCGTCGTTCCTCGCGCAGGCGGGCACCCTGCAGGGCCTGCACGACCTGCGCCGCGGCCTGGTGCTCGACCTCAACCCGATCGTGACGACGCTGGTGAACGGCGCCCGCAACGCCGTCGGGGACGGCTGGGAATACTACGGCTCGCGGCCCGACTTCGGCGGCAACGTCCGGTGGGGCGTCACCCAGACCCTGACGATGAACGGGACGCTGAACCCCGACTTCTCGCAGGTCGAGTCGGACAACGGCCAGTTCCAGTTCGATCCGCGCCAGGCGCTGTTCTTCCCCGACAAGCGGCCGTTCTTCCTCGACGGCATCGAGCAGTTCGCCACCCCCAACAACCTGATCTACACCCGCCGCGTGGTCGCCCCGCTGGCCGCCGCCAAGCTCACCGGCCGGGTCGGCCGCGCCACCAGCGTGGCATTTCTGTCGGCCGTCGACGATCCGATCGCCTCGGCCGATGGCGATCACCATCCGGTGGTGAACATGCTGCGGGCGCAGCGTGACGTCGGCACCGCCTCGAAGGTGGCGTTCGTCTACACCGACCGCATCGACGGCCCGCGCTCGAACCGGGTTGCCGGCGTCGACACGCGGCTGGTGTGGAAAGAGGTCTACAGCCTGCTGCTGCAGGGCGCCGCCAGCCGCACCGATACCAGCACCGCCAGCATCGTCGCGCCGCTGTGGCAGGCGACCTTCAATCGCTCGGGCCGCCGCTACGGCATCCGCGCCAACGCCCGCGGCGTCGATCCGGACTTCGACACCCAGTCGGGGTTCATCAGCCGGCGCGGCATCGCCCAGATCGCCGTCACCAACCAGATGTCGTTCTACGGCCGGCCCGGCGGCCTGTTCGAGCGGCTCACCAGCGACGTCGTCGTCGACGGCACCTGGCTGTACGACCGGCTCATGGCCGGCAACGCCTCGCAGGACCGCAAGCTGCACTTCAACCAGAACCTCGCCTTGCGCGGCGGCTGGCGCCTCGGCGCGTCGCTGCTGGTCGAGTCGTTCGGCTACGACGAGAGCCTCTACCGCGGCTACGCGGTCGCCCATCCGACCGCCGACGGCGGCACCCGCTTCGTGCCCTACACCGGCACGCCGCGGCTGCCCAACCTCGACTACGTGATCTCGTTCACGGTGCCGAACCGTAAGGGCCTCACCGCCGACGGACTGATCCTGTGGGGCAAGGACGAGAACTTCTTCGAGTGGGCGTCGGCTGACATCGTCTTCGCCAACGTCGGGGCGGTGTGGCGGCCCACCAACCAGCTGCGCGTCGAAGGCCGCTACCAGCTTCAGTCGTTCCAGCGCCGCACCGACGGCAGTTACGCCGGGATCCGGCGAATTCCGCGACTGAAGGTCGAGTATCAGATGACGCGGTTCGTCTTCTTCCGCGTCGTCGGCGAGCAGAACCGCAACTTCGTGGACACGCTGCGCGACGACTCGCGGACCAATCTGCCGATCTACGTCCGTGACGCCGCCGGCGTGTATCGGCCGGGCGTCCGCACCGCGACCAACCGCGTGCGGCTCGACTGGCTGTTCTCCTACCAGCCGACGCCGGGCACCGTGGTCTTCGCCGGCTACGGCAGCGGCCTCGAAGTGCCAGACCGGCCCGGCGACCTGCGGAGGCAGTACCGCCGCACGACCGACGGATTTTTTGCCAAGATCAGTTATCTTTTCCGTCTGTAGCCAATCCCGGCCAGCCGCCGCCGCTCCGCCTCTGGGCACCGACCCGAACGAGGCGAGCCTCTCCACATCCCATGCCGATGCACACACCGTCGTTCCGCGTGCTCCGCGCCCTCTTTGCCGTCGCGCTCCTCGTCGCCCCTCTCCCGGCCCTGGGCCAGACCCCGGCCCAACCCGTGGTGCTGCCGCCCACGCAACCACCGCCCCCCCCACCGCCACCGCCTCCCGGCTGGGCCGGGTCGCTCGGCGCCGGGTTCTCGCTGACCAGCGGCAATTCCGACACCACGACCGCGACCCTGGCCTACGAGATGCTGCGTGACGTCGGTGGGGACGTTGTGCTCAAGAGTGCCGGCATCTATCTGCGCGGGGAGAGCGAGGGTGAGGCCACCGTCGATCGGGCCGCCGCCGACGCCCGGCTCGACTACCGGCTGACGCCGCGGCTGTCGGCGTTCGGCATGACCACCTACGCCCGAGACCGATTCAAGGAGATCGACTATCTGCTGGCGCCGACGGCCGGGCTCAGCTTGGCCGTGGTTCGGACCGCGCGCATCGAGTGGACGACCGACGGCAGCCTCGGCATCGTGGTCGAGAAGAACACCGGATTCGACGCCGAGACGGCCGGAGCGGTCCTGGCCGGCGAGCGCCTATTGTTCAAGCTGACCGACACCACCCGCATCATCCATGCCGCGTCAGGACTGTGGAAGATGAACGACTTCGGCGACAGCTTCTACAACTTCTCGGCCGGTATCGCCACCTCGCTCGCCAGCCGTCTCGAGCTCAAGGCGGAGTTCCTGAACACCTACAAGCGCGAGCCCACGAACCCGACGCTGAAGAAGAATGACCAGTCCGTGGTCCTGTCGATCGTGTACAAGTTCTGATACTCATCTAGGAGGACGTGATGCTGCAGGACTTCAAGGAATTCATCGTCAAGGGCAATGCCTTCGACCTGGCGGTCGGCGTGATCATCGGCGCCGCGTTCGGCGCCATGGCCGGTTCGTTCGTCGCCGACGTGATGATGCCGCCGCTCGGCTTGGTTACCGGCGGCACTGACTTCTCGAACCTGTTCCTGACCCTGAAGGAAGGCGCCACGCCGGGCCCCTACGCGTCGCTCGCCGCCGCCAAGGCGGCCGGCGCCGTCACCATCAACCTCGGCCTGTTCCTCAACACCGTGGTCAACCTGGTGCTTGTCGGCTTCGTGCTGTTCCTGATGGTGCGGGCGATCAACGCCGCCCGTAAACCGGTGGCGGCGCCTCCGGCGGCCACCCCCGAGGACGTGCTGCTGCTCCGCGAGATCCGCGACGCGCTGAGAAAGTAGCAGGGGCCGGCGCCGGCCGGGGTGCGGCCCCGGCGTCGCCGCGTCAACGCGCAGTGGTCGCCGCGGCGCCGCCGCGGTACTTCACGACGCCGCCGACGATGGTGTAGACCACCTGCGTCGCGAGGATGTCGTCCTCCGGCACGGTCAGGATGTTCTTCGACAACACGGTGACGTCGGCGAGCTTGCCGACGGCGAGCGAGCCCTTGATCGCCTCTTCCTTGGCGGCGAAGGCGGCGTTCCACGTGTACGACTTCAGCGCCTCGACGCGCGACATCCGCTGGTCGGGAAGGAAGACCGTGCCGTCCTTGGTCTTGCGGGTGATGGTGGCGTGGAGGTTGGGCATCGGGTCGATGCGCTCGACCGGAACGTCGGTGCCGTTGCTGACCACGGCGCCGCTCTTCATCAGCTTCTGCCACACATAGGCGCCTTCCTCGGTCCTGACCGGGCCGAGGCGCGCCGGCACATACGGCGCGTCCGAGGTGGCATGGATGCCCTGCATCGAGGCGATGACGCCCAGCTGGCCGAAACGCGGGATGTCGGCGACATTCAGGTGCTGCGCGTGCTCGATGCGCCAGCGCCAGTCCGTGACCGTCGGGTTGGCCTTGAAGGTCGCCTCGAAGATGTCCAGGGTCTCGCGGTTGGCGCGGTCACCGATGGCGTGCACGGCCAGTTGGACGCCGTTGGCCGCGGCGATTGTCGCCAGCTCGCGCACCTCGGGGACCGGCGCGGTGTTGAGGCCGCTGCTGGTCGGCATGTCGGTGTAGGGCTCGAGCAGCCACGCCCCGCGCGACCCGAGGGCGCCGTCGATCGTCTTCTTGATGGCGGCGATGGTCAGGTGCTGGCCGGCGTCGCCGCCGAGCTTGTAGCTGGGCAGCTTCGTCCTGATGTTCTCGTTGGAGTCGCGGACCATCACCCACAGCCGGATACCGAGGGCGCCGTCGCGCGCGGCCTGCTTCAAGACGTCGATGGTCGTGAAGCTCTCTCCGGCGTCCTGGAACGACGTGATCCCTTTCTCGAGACTGGCCTGGACGGCCAGCTCGATCTGCCGCCGCGCATCGGCGGCGCGGGCCTCGGGAGTCTTGCGGGCCACCCACGCCGCCATCGCTGTCTCGGCCAGGTCCGACGCGGTCTCACGCAGCACGCCGATGGGGCGTCCCGACCGGTCCTTCAGCACATCGCCGCCCGCAGGGTTGCGCGTCGCCGCGGTGATCCCGGCCTCCTGCATCGCCCGCGCGTTCACGTAGCTGGCGTGGCCGCTGGCGTGTTCCAGCAGCACCGGGTTGTTCGGCGACACCGTGCTCAGCGCGTCGTGGCGGGGGAACCCCTCGACGTTGGGCTGCGGCACCGATGTCCATTTCTCCTGGTGCCAGCCCCGGCCGAGGATCCACTCGCCCGGCTGCGCCTTGGCGGCCGCGGCGCCGACCAGCGACACGATCTGCTCCCAGCTGGTGGTGTCCATGAGGTCGATGACCATGCGCGACTGTCCGAGACCCATGAAGTGACCGTGTCCTTCGATGAGGCCAGGCACCGCCGTCAGGCCGCCGAGCTCGATGACCTCGGTGGCCGGTCCGACGTAGGGCGCGATCTCTTCGCTGCTGCCGACGGCCACGATGCGATCGCCGCGCACCGCCAGGGCCTGCGCCTCCGGCACCGCGTCGTCCATGGTGACGATCGTGCCGCCGCGCATCACCATGGTCGCCGGCTCGATTGCCGGAGCGCTGCTGCACGCCGCCATCGTCATCGCCGCGACGGCCATCATCGCCATCCGCCCCCGTTGCCGCACTGCGCGCATCACATCGATTCTCCTGCCCCGCGGTTGGCGCGGGCCCAAGCGACTGTCGGCCGGGTGCCGGGCCGCTGTCAACCCGGAGGACGATCGGACGGGTCCTGGACACACGATGCGTGCGATTGCCGACGCGATCCGTGAGCGCCTGGCGCGTCCCCTGCCGGGCCTGGACGCGCAGCTGCGCATGGCCCCACGGCCACGCCCCGGGTGGGACCCAGACCACGTACCCGCCGGGCTGCGCGACGCCGCCGGCCTCGTGCTGATCTATCCGCACGAAGACTTGCTGCAGCTGGTGCTCACGCTGCGCGGGTCGACGCTGCGCCACCACACCGGCCAGGTCTCGCTGCCGGGCGGGCGGGTCGATACTGGCGAGTCGATCGAAGCGGCGGCGCTGCGCGAAGCCGACGAGGAAGTGGGCCTGCCGCCGGCGGCCGTCGAGGTGCTGGGGCGGCTGACGCCGCTGCACATCCCGGTGTCGGGGCACCTGCTGCATCCGGTGGTCGGCGTCGCCACCTTCCGTCCCGAGTTCGAGGTCGCCGCAGCCGAAGTCGAACGACTGATCGAGGTGCCGCTGGCGCACCTGCGCGATCCCGGCGTCGTCGCCTGGGAACAGCGCCGGCGCGAACGGCCGCCGGCGGTGCTCATGGACGTGCCGTACTTCGCCGTCGACGGCGCCCGGGTGTGGGGCGCCACCGCGATGATCCTGGCCGAGTTCCTGGCCGTCGTCGCCGACGTGGAAGCGGCCGGCGCACGATTCCGATAGCGCGCCGCCGCTCGAGGCTGCCACGGTGGACGGCATGCGCACCGCGCTCAGGCTGTCCGTCGCCGTCGTGACCCCGCTCATCGCCGGTGGCGCCTGGATTGTCGGTGCCGCCGTGGTTCCTGGACTCGACGAGCGCTCGCGGACGGAACGGATCGGTCAGGCGCCCGCCGCGCCTGCCCCTCAGGCGTTGCCGACGTGCGACCGCCCCGAGCACCGCCAGTTCGATTTCTGGGTGGGGGAGTGGGACGTGCGGCCGGCCGGTCAGCCCGACACGGCGCCGACGCCACTCGGCAACGTCGTTCGGCTCGAGGACGGCGGATGCGTCGTCACCGAGCACTGGACGACGCCGCGGATGACCGGCCGCAGCGTCAACATCTTCGATCGCACTCGCGGCCAGTGGCATCAGACCTGGGTGGACAGCACCGGCGGTCTCCACGAATACTGGGGCGCCGCCAATGCCGAGGGGTCGGTGGTGTTCAACGGGTCGACGCCGGTGGCGGCCGCAGGCAATGCCCGCCAGTCGGTGCGGCTGACGTTCTTCAACCTCGGGCCCGACCGAAAGACACCGGATCGGGTGCGGCAGTTCTCCGAGCTGCTCGGCGCCGACGGACGATGGACGACCAGCTACGACCTGATCTACACCCGCCGCCGGCCGGCGCGCTGACGCCGCACCTGGCGCCGTTCGCCGAGCGGCGCTACGAACGCGCGCCGCGGCCGGATGGCTGCCGCGACGCGCTCGGCCCGGCGCTGTTGTCCACCGCGATCGTCACGGTCGGCCGCTGGCGCTGCCCAGCCGACCACCCGGTGTTCGCCGATTCGGGGCCGGCGCGCGCGCACCTCTTCGTGTTCCCGCGGACCAGCGTGTGGATTCAGCACGACGGCGGCCGGCGCTTCGTGGCCGACCCGGCGACGGTGACCTTCTACAATCGCGGCCAGGGCTATCGCCGCTTCGCGCTGAGCCCGGCCGGCGATCGCGGCGAGTGGTTCGCGGTGGCGCCGGCGGTGCTGGCCGACGTGCTGGCTCGGCGCGACCCGGCGGCTCGCGACCGCGGGCCCCGACTCTTTGCGGCCTCGCACGGCCCGAGCGACCGGCGCAGCTACCTGGCACAACGGGCGGTCTACGAGCATGTGTGCCGCGAGGAGCATCCCGACGCGCTCTTCGTCGAGGAGACCATGCTGGCGGTGCTCGACCGCGTGACCGGCCTGGCCGTCGGGTGGCAGCGGTGGCGTGGTGCGCGGCGACCGGGCCCGCGCGACTTCGTCGAACGCGCCCGTGAGGTACTCGCGCAACAGTTCGCCGAGCGGTTGTCGCTCCACGCGCTGGCGCAGGCGGTGGACTGCTCGCCGTTCCACCTCGCGCGCCTGTTTCATCAGGCCACCGGCACGACACTGCATGCCCATCGCACCGACTTGCGGCTCCGGGCGGCGCTGGAGCATCTGGCCGATCCACGCAGCGACCTGCTCGACCTCGCCTTGTCGCTGGGCTATTCCAGTCACAGCCACTTCAGCGAGGTGTTTCGGGCGGCGTTCGGCACCACGCCCTCGGACCTGCGGACGCGTCTGACGCGGGCTCGAGTGCGGGACCTGACGCGGATGCTGCCGGCCGTTGGTCACACCGGCGGACCCTAGCCGCTTCGTCGCTTCGGACCGATATCCCTGCCGTGACCCCCCCTCGCAGGGAGCCCGCCGAGGCCCGCCTGCTGCTCGCGGTCGGCGACGACGTTCGTCCCATGCTCGACGCGGCCCTGTCGGCCGCCGGTTTCGTCGTCACGGCGGTGCCGGCCGAGTCGCCGCTGCCGCTGGCGGCGATGCCGCCCCCGCATATGGTGGTGCTCGACACCGGGCGCAATGGCGATCGCGAGGCCCTCGCCGACTGCCAGGCGGTGCGGACGACGCCGGCCGGCGCCGGCGTGCCAGTGCTGCTGCTGATTCCCGCCGAGAACAGCGACGTCGTCGAGCGCGCGCTCGACGCCGGGGTCACCGACCTCGGCGTCCGCACCGCGCCGCCCGCGCTGCTGGCGCATCGGGTCCGGCAAGTGCTGCGCGTGAAACATACCGTTGACGACCTGCAGCGCAGCGAATCCAGCCTCGCGCAGGCGCAACGCATCGCCCGGCTCGGCAACTGGGCGTGGGATCCGTTCGCCGACGTCGTCACCTGGTCGTCGGAAGTGCAGCGGCTGCTCGAGATCGCGCCCGGGCGTGACCAGGCGCCGATGGTCCGCTTCATGAGCCGGGTGCACCTGGCCGACCGGCCGGCGGCGGAGGCCGCGATCGACAGCGCGCTGTCGGCGGCGTCGCCCTTCGCGCTCGACGTCCGGTTCGTCCTCGACGGCGGCGTCAGCCGCGTGCTGCGGGCGCAGGGTGAGCCAGTGCTCGACGCGCAGGGCCAGGTGCTGCGGATCATCGGCACGCTGCAGGACATCACCGAACGCACCGCCACCGAGGACCGCATCCGCTTTCTCGCCTACTACGACAGCCTGACCAGCCTGCCCAACCGCGTGCTGTTCACCGACCGGCTGCGCGGCATGCTCGGCACGGCGCGACGACGCAACCAGCTGGTGGCGACCATCTTCGTCGACCTCGACAACTTCAAGGGCGTGAACGACACGATGGGCCACACCGCCGGCGACGAACTGCTGAAGGCGGTCGCCGTCCGCTTCCGCGAGTCGTTGCGCGACACCGACGTGTTCACCCGGGCGAACTACGGCATCGACGGCGAGGCCAGCACCGTGGCCCGGCTCGGCGGCGACGAGTTCATCCTGGCGATCGGCGATCTCGACCGGGTGGAAGACGTGCCGCGCATCGCCCGGCGGATCCAGGACGCGCTGAAGCAGCCGATCACGCTGTCGTTCGGCGAGGTGTTCGTCACCATCAGCATGGGCATCAGCGTGTTCCCGCAGGATGGCCAGACGGTGGAAGAGCTGTTCAAGAACGCCGACGCGGCGCTCTACCACGCCAAGGACTCGGGCCGGAACTGCTTCCAGTTCTTCAGCAGCTCGCTGAACGAAGCGGCGCTGCAGCGCCTGCTGCTCGAAGCGCACCTGCGGCGGGCGGTGCAGAACGACGAGCTGCTGGCCTACTACCAGCCGCTGGTCGACGGCCGCACCGACGCGGTGGTGGCAGTGGAGGCGTTGATGCGGTGGAACCGGCCCGAGGCCGGCCTGGTTTCGCCGGCCCAGTTCATCCACGTCGCCGAGGAGAGCGGCTCGATCCACGAGATGGGCCGGTGGATCCTGCGGGCCGCCAGCGCCGCCTCGGTGGCCCGCGGCTGGGCGACGCGCGGGATCCGGGTCGCGGTGAACATCTCCACCCAGCAGTTCAAGCGGCCCGACGTGGTCGAGACGCTGGTGGCGGCAGTGGCCGACTCGGGCCTCACCACCGACGCGGTCTCACTGGAGATCACCGAAAGCGTGCTGGTCGACCACGCCCGGGCGGTGCCGACCCTGACCGCGCTCAAGGATGCCGGCTTCTCGATCATCCTCGACGACTTCGGCACCGGCTACTCGTCGCTCACCTACCTCAAGGCGCTGCCGATCGACACGCTGAAGATCGATCGCTCGTTCATCCGCACGATCACCACCGACCCGCGCGACACCGCGATCGTCACCGCCATCATCGGCGTGGCCCGCAGCCTGAACATGGACGTCGTGGCCGAGGGCGTGGAGCGGCTGGCGCAGAAGCAGAAGCTGCTGGAACTGGGCTGCCCGGTGATGCAGGGCTACCTCTTCGGCCGGCCGGTGCCGGTCGAGCAGATGACCTGCTGACCGGTCGCTCCTGGACGTGGCCTACGGCCGCTGCCACCGGGTGCGCGGGGCCAGCCGCCCGCTGCCTGGCTCGGCCACGATCTTCCCGTTCTCGTACACGACCTGGCCGCGGCGGATGGTGACAATCGGCCAGCCGGTGACCTCCCAGCCGGAAAAGATCGAGAATTTCCCATTGGAGAGGATGTCCTCGTCCCGGATGGTGCGCGTGAGCTCCGGGTCCCAGATGACGACGTCGGCGTCGGCGCCAACCGCGATCACGCCCTTCCTTGGGTACAGCCCGAAGAGCTTGGCCGGATTCGTGGCGGTGACCGCGACCATCCGCTCGAGACTGATCCGTCCCTTGCGAACTCCCTCGGAGTACAACAGCGGCATCTGGTCCTGGAGGAAGTTGCTGCCCTCGCGGGGGCGCTGAACGCTGTTGCCAGGGTCCATCTTCTCCGCGCGCGTGTAGCCCACATGGTCGGTGTTGACCGCGTCGACGCTGCCGCGCGCGATCGCCGCCCAGAGGTAGTCGCGGTCGGTCTGGTCGCGCAGCGGCGGCGCGCCGGTGAAGGTGGGCCCGTTGGGTCCGTTGAACGCATCGCGCGTCAGGTGCAGGTAGATGAAGCGCACCTCAGTGAACACCGGAAGGCCACGCGCCCGGGCGGCCTCGGCCACGCGCATGGCGCGCTGCGACGACATGTGCACCAGGTAGACCGGTGCGCCCGTGAACTCGGCGAACCCGACCGCGCGCTGTGTCGCCACCTCTTCGGCTTCGACCGGATGCGAGTCAGCAAAGTTCTGGCCGACGAGTGCGGTGCGGCCCTGCGCAACCAGCCGGTCCATCGCGCCGGCGAGGATCGCCGCGTCCTCGGCGTGGAGCTGCGTGAGCAGACCGGCTTTCCCCGCGGCCTCGAGCAACTTCAGGTTGTCCGCGAGGCGCTGCTCGAAGGCCATCCCGCGCATGAAAATCTTGGGCGTGACGCCGCGCTCCCGGAGCATCGAGATGCCGGTCGAGAGCTTCGCCGGATCACTGATCGTGAAGTGGAGTATCGCGTCCGCGATGGTGGTCCGGCTCGCGGCGGCGGCGGCCTCGGCGAGGGTCTGCGCGGCCGGCACATCGGGGTCCTGGCTGATGAACCCGCCGATCGTCGTGATCCCGCCGGCGAGCGCTGCGCGGGACGCCGACTCGAAATCGTCGGCGCCCCGCCGGTCGTCGGGCGTCCGCACCGGGTTCAGGTGCACGTGGGTATCGATCCCGCCCGGCAGCACCAGCTTGCCGGTGGCGTCGACCGTGCGGGCCCCGCGCGCCGCGGTGAGGTTGCGCCCGATCTCGGCGATCTCGCTGCCGCGGATGCGCAGGTCGGCGTGAAGGCGGCCGGTCTCGGTGACGATCAGGCCGTTGCGGATGACGATCTCCGCCGGTTCCTGGGCCAGGAGCGAGCAGGCCGCTCCGAGCGCAAGGACGGCGGTCGCTGCACGGCGCAACCCACCACGCAGAACACGGGCACGGTTCACGATATCCTCCGCCACGTTCGCGTTCGTCATCAAGGACGCCCAAGCCGCGACGCCCGACGCGCGCCGAATCGTCGCTCGTGTGTTCCGACGTAGAGGACGGGGAAAGCGAACAACGTGAGGACGTCCCGCCACGTCGGCCGCGACCTCGGCGGGGCGAGCACCCAGTCAGCGACGACCGCCATCGGCATGACGTAGTGATGCACCGTGTTCACCCACGGCAGCAGCCCGCCGAGGTCGACGTCGCGCAGCAGCGCCGCGAACACGGACGCCGAACGCGAGCCGTACGACGATCAGTGCCGCTCCCATTGCCGTTCCGGCCAAGCTCGGATGATGCCACAACGCGCCGCTGGCATGACCGGCCGGCGCTCGGCTACCGCTTCGGCGGCGCGGTGTCCCACCAGAACGGCTTCGGCAGGGTCTTCGCCGCCGGCCAGATCGTGTTGAGCGAGTCGGCCTCGAACAGCTCGCCGTTCCTCATCACGTAGCGCACCGTGTTGGTGTTGCGGATGTTGACCAGCGGGTTGGCGTCGAGCACGACCAGATCGGCGAGCTTTCCCACTTCGATCGAGCCGACGTCCTGTTGCAGGCCGAGCGCTTCGGCGCCGAAGATGGTGATCACCTTCAGCGTCTCGTGCGGCGTCAGGCCGCCGGAGCCGAGGTTCCAGGTTTCCCAGTGAGCGCCCAGGCCCTGCAGCTGGCCGTGGCTGCCGAGGCCGGCGCGTCCGCCGGCGTGGACGATGTCGGCCACCTGTTTGCCGAGCCTGGTGTGGCCGTACTCCTCGGGCGCGAACCACTGCGGGCGGCGGCGGATCATCGTGTCGAGCAGCTCGTTCGGAATCCACTTGTTCAACTTGGCGTCGCCGACGGTGTTCTCGGTTTCGAACCAGTAGTTCTCGCTCCACGGGGCCCCGTAGGCCACCAGGATGGTCGGCGTGTAGAACGTCTTCGTGCGGGCCACGAACTCCACCACGTCCTTGTGGAGCGGCATGATCGGGAAGCTGTGCTCCTGGCCGGTGTAGCCGTCGGCGATCTGGGTCAGGTTCAGCTTCAGGTCGAGCGAGCCCTCGATCGTCGGCGTGATGCCGTACTCGCGGCTGGCCTCGATGATCCACTGGCGCACGATGCGGTCGCCGGCCACGTACTGCTTGATGGTATTGGTGCGGTACGCCTCCTTGTAGCGTTTGAGGAAACGGAAGGCGCTCTCTCTGTCTTCGATGCCGGACGACGAGAAGACGCCCGGTCCGGTCGCGAACACCCGCGGTCCCGGCATCATGCCGGCGTCGACCATGTCGGCATAGGCGAACACGTCGGGCGTCGAGGTCTGCGGGTCGCGCGTCGTCGTGACGCCGTACGCGAGGTTGGCGTAGTACTGCCACACCGCCGTCTGGTGCAGCCCGCGCGGCGCCCACATGTGGGCGTGCACGTCGACCAGGCCCGGCATCAGCGTCTTGCCACGCAGGTCGAGCCGGCGGACCCCAGGTGGCGCCGCCACCTTGCCGCGCTCGCCGACGGCAGCGATCTTGTTGTCGGTCACCAGGACGTCGCCGCTCTCGATCACCTGGTCGCCATTCATCGTGATGACGCGGGCGCCAGTGAGCAGAATCGAGCCCGACGGCCGGGCCCGCGGCACCTCGACGGTCACGTCGGTCTTCTGCGGTTCGGTGGCGTCCACGGCCTGCCGGAAGAACTGCGCCCCCCACGACCAGGTGACGCTGGAGCCGTCGCGTGTCCAGGCGGGGTAGTCGCCGCCCTCGAGCGACATGCGCTTCACCGGAACGGCGGTGTTCTCGGCGCGACCCTGGATTCTGACCTCGACGGTCTCGCGTCCTGCTCTGGGAACGTTCACCAGGTAGTGCTTGTTCTGCAGGTTGACGAAGGCCCGTGCGCCATCGGGCGACAGCACGATGTCGTCGGCCGGCGGCGGGTTGTTGCCGGGCCCGACGCCCTGGACGCGAACCAGCGTGCGCCGGTCCAGCCCGTCGAGCGTGATCGACTGCAGTCCGCGAGTGGTCGTGAAGTAGACCCGGCCGTTGTCGGAGCGGGTGAAGTGCAGCCCGCGTCCGCCTTGCGCCGAGGCCACCAGCGTCTGCGCGCCACCGTCAGCCGGCATCCAGCGGATCTCGATGGCGTTGGGCGGGGTGATGCCGCCGATCTCGGCCACCGCCTCGGGCTCGTGATCGGGGGGCGGGGTGTCGAGCAGGATGGCGTAGAGCTGATCGGATGCCGCTCCGGCAAGGAATGCGACGCGAGTGCCGTCCGGCGTGAACACCGGGTCCAGGTAGTAGCCCTCGTGGGCAGTGAGCGTGCGGACCGCGCCGCCGGCCGCCGGAACGCGCTTGATGTGGCCGCCGCTCGAGGTCCAGGTGGCGTAGGCGATCGACTGGCCGTCGGGGGCCCACGTCGGCATGAACTCGCCGTCGTCGGCGGCGGTGAGCCGGCGCGGCGTTCCACCCGGGAGCTCCATCACGTAGAGGTGGTTCATCGCGCTGAACACGAGGCGGCTGCCATCCGGCGATACCCGTGGCCAGCGGATGAGCCGCGCCCGCACGTTCGGGCCGTCGTCGACGCGCACCGGCGTGTACGCCCGGGCGGCGACTTCGGCCTGCACGCGCGCGGTGAACGGAATCGGCGTCGCCTGCCCGCTCTCGACGTCGATCCGCTGCAGCTTGCCGGCCACCGGGACGACGACCGAGCGGCCGTCGGGCATGAAGTCGTAGCGCGGCAGGGTGTCGCGCGAGGCCCGCGATTCCTGGTCGTCGCGGGTCACCGGATACGCCAGCCAGCGTTCCGCGCCGGTCTCGAGATTGCGGATGCGCAACCCGGTGTCGGTCTTGTGCCGCGTGGCGTAGACCAGCCACTTGCCATCGGGCGACAGCACCGGACGCATCGCGCTGCCCTGCGCGTTGGTCACCTGCGACACGTCGCCGGTGTCGCGGTCGTGGCGATGGATCTGCCACAGCGGGAAGCGCGCGTTGTAGGTGAAGGTGCCGGTGCGCTGCGCGTAGTAGATGAACCGGCCGTCGGGAGAGACCGCCGCGCCGATGCGGTTCGGCGGCGGCGGCGGTGGTGGACCGGTCGCGTCGGGCGCGGGCTGTGGCGGCGGGGGCGGCCCGACGCGGATGCCGTTGCCGCCGTCACGGTGGTACATGAACAGCCAGAAGGTGCCTGGATCGGGCGGGCGTGCCTTCGAGACGACGAGGTACTGCCCGTCGGGCGTCCAGGCCGGCGACGCCATGATCTGCGGGCGATCGTCGGTGCGGCGGTCGCGGCTCACGGCGCGCGAGTTGGCGCCGTTGGCGTCGGCGATCCAGAGGTTCTCGACGCCGGTGCGGTCGGTGAGGAACGCGATCGTCTTCCCGTCGGGCGACCACGTCGGCTGGCTTTCGAACGACAGCCCGCCGACGATCCGCGTCGCCGTGCCGCCCTCGGTCGGCAGCGTGTAGAGATCGCCGAGCAGATCGAAGAGGACCGTGCGGCCATCGGGCGAGACGTCGACCGACATCCACGTGACCTCGTCGGTGTCGAACTCGATCGTCTGTTCGGTCTTGAGCACCAGGCTGTCGGCCGCCGCAGCCGGCGGCGTCGCTGGCGGCTGTTCCTGCGCCACGAGCGGCAGACTGGCGACGACGGCAAGGGCGGCGACGCCCAGACGGGACACCTTCACGATGGCCTCCAGTGACGAGTGGTGGGACCAGCGTCACGGGTGCCGGCCCGGCGCATTCTAGCGCGCACGCCCCGACGGGGGCCCGGGCGGTGTCACGCGAACCGCACGTCGAACGGCCCGGCCGCCGGCGCGCCGAAGGCCTCGAGAATCGCCTGCTGGCGGTGCAGGAAGATGGCCCGCACGTCACGCTGCACGAACAGGCGCTCCACCGGCCAGCCGAGCGGCGCGCGGAAATCCACCTGATCGTCCACCTCGGTGCCGCCGGCCACGGCCCGGAACCGATGCGTGTGCACCCATCGCCGGTACGGCCCTTTCAGCTGTGTGTCCACGAACAGGTGCGGCGGATTCCAGGCGGTGATTTCGGTGCGCCATCGGATCGGCACGCCGTGGACCTTGAGTCGGTAATCGATGAGCGCCCCGACCTGCATCTCGATTGGCAATGGCGAGACGATGCGGAAGTCCACCCACGGCGGCGTGATGCGCTGCAGGTTGGCCGCGTCGGCGAAGAAGGCGAACACCTCGGCGTGCGGGCGCGGGACGAACAGCGACGTGGACAGACGACCCATGGGAGACGCAGCTATAGACGCCACGTCGGGCCGCGCCGTCCCCGCGGGCCTCCCCCTCCGCCGCGGTATCATCCCCGGCGACATGCGACCCATCACTGAAATCGCTGCACGCCTTGGTTTGTCCGACGACCTGCTCGAGCCCTACGGCCGCCACACCGCCAAGATCCGACTCGAAGCGCTCGACCGGTTTCCGACCCGTCGCGGCCGCCTGGTGCTCGTCACGGCCATCACGCCGACGACCAGCGGCGAGGGCAAGACGGTCAACACCATCGGCCTCACACAGGGTCTGGTTGCCATCGGCAAGCACGCCGTGGCGGCGCTGCGCGAGCCGTCGCTCGGCCCGGTGTTCGGTCAGAAGGGCGGAGCCACCGGCGGCGGCAAGGCGTCGCTGCACCCAGTGGACAAGATCAACCTTCACTTCAACGGCGACTTCCACGCCATCACGTCGGCCCACAACCTGCTGGCCGCGCTGCTCGACAGCCATCTCCACTTCGGCAACGACCTGCGGATCGACGCCAAGGAGATCCTCTGGCCGCGCTGCATGGACATGAACGACCGCTCGCTGCGCAGGATTGCCGCAGGCATGGGCGGTCGCGAGAACGGCCCGGCCCGCGAGACCGGTTTCATCATCACCGCGGCGTCCGAGATCATGGCGATCATGGCGTTGGCCGAGAGCCGCGCCGATCTGCGGGCCCGGCTCGCGCGGATCGTCGTCGGATTGAACTACGACGGCGCGGCGGTCACCGCCGCCGACCTCAAGGCGGTCGGCCCGATGATGGTGCTGCTGCACGAGGCGCTGATGCCGAACCTGGTGCAGACCGGCGAGGGCGCGCCGGCGATCGTGCACTGCGGGCCGTTCGCCAACATCGCCCACGGCACCAGCAGCGTGCTGGCGCAGCGTCTCGGCCTGCACCTTGCCGACTACGTCGTCAACGAGACGGGCTTCGCCGCCGATCTCGGCGCCGAGAAGTTCTTCGACATCGTGATGCCGATGTGCGGGCACGTCCCGTCGGTGGCGGTGATGATCGTCACCTTGAAGGCCTTGCGCGCCCAGGGCGGCTCGCCGGACGGCGCGGTCGAGAAGGGCTTCCCGAACCTGGCGAGACACGCCGCCAACGTTCGGCGCTGGGGCGCCGAGCCGGTCGTGGCGCTCAATCGCTTCGCCGCCGACGCCGAGACCGACCTGACGGCGGTGCTCGACTACTGCGCCTCGATCGGGGTGGAGGCGGCGCTGTCCGAGGGCTATCTCAAGGGCGGCGAGGGCATGGCCGCCCTGGCGCGCAAGGTCGTCGCCGCCGCGGACCGCGCCGACACGTCGAAGATCGCGCCGCTCTACGCCCCCGCACTGACCTTCGAGCAGAAGATCACCGAGGTCGCCACCAAGGTCTACGGCGCCAATGGCGTGGCGTTCAAGCCCGCCGCGAAGAATCGCCTGCAGCAATACGCCGCGCTCGGCTACGGCCACCTGCCGGTGTGCATCGCCAAGACCCAGTACTCCTTCACCGACGACGCCAAGGTGATGGGCGCGCCCAGCGACTGGACGCTGACGATCACCGACGCCTCGCTGTCGGCCGGGGCCGGCTTCGTCGTGGCCACGGCCGGCAACATGATGCTGATGCCTGGCCTGGGCAAGGTGCCGCAGGCGCAGAAGCTCGACGTGACGGATACCGGGGACGTGGTGGGGATGGACTACTGACGTACCGGGAACAGGGAACAGGGAACAGGGAACAGGGAACAGGGAACGGGGAACAGGGAACGGGGAACAGGGGCGCCTGTGGTCGACTGTCGATTCCGCAGAGGGGTGGGCGTCATTGGGACAGAAGTATGAAGTGACAAGCGCTCTACCTGTTCCCCGTTCCCTGTTCCCTGTTCCCTGACAAGGAGTGCCCCATGCCGCGCTATCTCCTCCTCCTGCACGACACCGGCACGATGCCCGACGGCATCGGGCCCGACGAGATCCAGGCCATCATCCAGCGCTACATCACCTGGCGCGGCAAGGTGGAAGCCGCCGGCCACGCGGTGATGGGGCACAAGCTCAAGGACAGCGAGGGTCGGGTGCTCCGCGCCGCCGGCGGGCGCGTCAGCGTCACCGATGGGCCCTACGCCGAAGCCCGCGAGGTGATTGGCGGCCTGTTCGTCATCGACGCCGCCAGCTACGACGAGGTGCAGCGGCTCTGCGCCGACTGCCCGCACCTCGACTTCGGGTCGATCGAGATTCGCGAGATCCAGCCGACGTAAACGATTGCCTGCACCCTTTTGAAATGTCTCCGTGACAGTCCCGATGACAATCGTCGACCAGCTCTTCCGCCGCCAGTCGGCCCGGCTGGTCGGCGTGCTCACGCGCCAGCTCGGTTCGCACCGGCTCTCGCTGGCGGAAGACGCCGTGCAGGACGCGCTGGTGAAGGCGATGCAGACCTGGCCGATCGGCGGCGTGCCCGACAACCCCGTCGCCTGGCTGTATCAGGTGGCCCGACGCGCGGCTCTCGACCGCCTGCGTCACGAGCGGGTCGTCGGTGAGAAGGCCGATGCCGTCGCGGCCGGACGCGAGGCCGTCGACGGGTCGCTGCCCGAGACCGCGGCGCCGTTCGACGACGACGAGCTGGTCATGATGTTCATGACCTGTCATCCCGCGCTGCCGCCCGACGTCCGCGTCGCGCTGACCTTGAAGGTCGTCGGCGGCTTCGGCGTCGGTGAGATCGCGCGCGCGTTCCTGCTGCAGCCGCCGGCGGTGGCGCAGCGGCTGGTGCGCGCCAAGCGGACGTTGCGCGAGCACGACGTGCCCTTCGCCTTGCCGGCGCCGGCCGACATCGGCGAGCGGCTGGCGTCGGTGCTCGACGCGCTCTACCTGATGTTCAGCGAGGGCCATGCGCCGACGACCGGGCCGCGGGCGCTGAAAGAGGACGTCGCCGAAGAGGCGATGCGCCTGGTGACGCTGCTGGCCCGCCGGCCCGATACCGCGCGTCCAGAGACGCACGCGTTGCGGGCGCTGATGCTGTTGCACGCCGCCCGATTTCCCAGCCGCGTCGACGGCGGTGCAGTGCGGCTGCTCGCGGTGCAGGATCGCGGCGCGTGGGATGGGGTGCTGCTCGCCGAGGGCCTGCGGACCCTGGCTCGATCGGCCAGCGGCCGGGTCGAGAGCCGCTTCCACCTCGAGGCTGCGATCGCCGCCGCCCACGCCGCCGCGCCCGACTGGACGGCCACCAACTGGCCGCACATCCTGTCGCTCTACGACGCGCTGGTCGTGCGCTGGCCCTCGCCAGTCGTTGCCCTCAACCGGGTGATCGCGCTTGCCCAGGTGCGGGGGCCGGATGCAGCGCTGCCCGAGGCGCTGGCGCTCACCGCCGACCCGCGCCTGGCCCGCTACCATCTGCTGCCCGCCGTGCTCGCCGACCTCTACGCCAGGGTGGGCGACCACGCGCAAGCCGCGGCGTGGCTCGACTCGGCGCTGGGGCACGAGATGTCCGAGCCGGAGCGCCGGCTGCTGCAGGAGCGGCGGGCGGTGGCCGGCGGGCTATAATTGCCGCCGACGGAGCGCCGGTGGAGTATCTGATCGAGCAGTACCCTCTCGAGTCAGGCGCCCTCGAAATCCAGTACCTCGAAGAGTTCTTCGGCGAGTTCCCGCGGCGCAAGACCGCGGCCGAGGTGCTCGGCCGGCTCGGCGATCGCGAGTCGCTCATCCTGATGGCGGAGTCGTCGCTGCCCGACGATCCCTCGACCCTCGTGCCGGTCGCCTACAAGGTGGTGCACGAGATCCGCGCGACGGAACGCGAGCCCAAGCTGCGCGATCTGGTGGAGCGGCTCGGCGGGTGCGTCGACTTTTCGGGCCGCAAGGTCCTGTACTCGTGGATCGGCGCGACCCGGCGCGACTGGCGCGGCCAGGGGCACTTCCGGGCTCTCACCGAGCAATCCGAAGCGTGGGCGGTCGCCCTCGGCTACCAGGAAGTCGTGGTCAAGACCAAGAACCGCTTCTACGACATGCGCGCAGTGCTGGCCCAGCTCGGGTTCGACGTGATCAAGTTCGAGCGCTCGGTCGACGCCGCCGCCGAGTCGAAGGTCTACCTGAGCAAGCAACTGCGGGCCGAACTCGTGACCGGCCATCGCAGCCGGCGCACGGTCGTCCACGCCGGCGACTGAAGTCAGGATTTCTAGGCCCTTCCAGACTCTTCTGCGGCGAGACGCGGAAACTTCTCGCACCAAGTCGCCGATTCTGCACGAAAGTGCCGGCCTGGGCTCACCATCGCCGGCGGCATGGGCCGTGCTCTGCGATGGCCCAAACCCATGGAAAAGCGCGGACGCCAGCGGAAGAAGACGCATCTGCCGACGCGGTTCGGCGCCGAGCGGCCCGAGCGGCTCGGACTCATCACGGACGTGTCGGGCCGGGGCGTGTTCCTGTCGACCAACGTGGTGCTCGCCACAGGGTCGCCGGTGCAGCTGCAAGTGAAGGTGGCGGGCGGCGACGATCTGCGGCTGCAGGGACGCGTGACGCGGGCCCGCCGCGTGGCCTCGGCGCTGGTGATGATCGCCACCGGCGGCATGGGCATCCGCCTGCTCGACCCGCCGCCGGACTGGCGGACCCGTCTCGCGCTGGCCGAAGAGGCCTGAGCCCGTCCGCCGGCGGCCGCCTGGCAGCTACCGCCGGGCGTTGAGGTCGTGCCCGAAGCACAGCCGATAGCCGTCGCGATCCTCGACCTCGAAGTCGCGGCATCCGTACTCCTGATCGCACGGCGGTCGGTACTACCGTCGCGCCGGCGGCGACGAACTCGGCGTGCAGCGCGTCGGCGTCGTCCACCCAGATGTAGGCGTCCCAGGCCTCGTCGTGCGGGTCGGCGCGGTGATTGGGCCGCGGCGCGCCGGCCGTCTCCGCCTGCTTCAGCATGACGACGACGCCGCGCCGATAGACCATGCAGAACCCTGGCGGGTCGCCCCAGAATCGCTCGTAAGCAAAGCCGAAGCGGTCGCGATAGTCGTTGGCCGCGGCGACGACGTCGGCCACCAGGAAGTACGGCGCAATGCTCCATCGAGGGGCGGGCGGTGCCTGATCGGTCACGGGCGAATCTCCGCGGTCGTTACACGTCGAGGCGATCGGCGTAGGGCACGCGCTCGCCGTGCTCGACGAACCGCCTGAGTACCCGCAGATAGCTGGCCCAGCAGCAGTTCGACGTGCGGAAGTGCTCGTTGGCGTGGCGCCATCCCGAGTGGTAGAAGTCCACCCATGTGCGGGCGCCGTCGGCGGTGAGGCGCACCCCGACACGGGTGCCGGTCCAGTCGCTGTCGGCTTCGGTCATCTCCCATTCGATCCAGCGGCCGTCGTCGCACGCGGTCACGATGCCGCGCCAGTCGTAGTCGGGCCCGAATGCGAAGCGGTAGGTTTCGCTGGCGGCCGCCGTTCCCGCGGATTCCAACGTCCACCACTCGTTCAGCCCCTGTGGCGACGCGAACATCGCGAAGACGCGATCGGCCGGCGCGTTGACCGGCAGGCGATGACAGATGTCGGGCATGGCGGTGTTTTACCATCGTCGGCCAGGCCGCACGCAACACGACCCGCACGTCGCTGGGACGAACGGCGGCGGCCGGGACGAAGAAGGCGCTACTCCGCGCGCAGCGCCGTCACGGGGTCGACGCGCGTGCCCCGGCGGGCCGGGACGTAGCTCGCCAGCACGCCGGCCAGCACCAGCAGCGCGGCGACACCGGCCAGTGTCACCGGATCGCCTGGACCCACGCCGAAGAGCAGCGTCTGCAGCGTCGACGACAGCGGCACCGCCAGCGCCGCGCCGGCGACCACGCCGCCGAGCACCATCACCAGGCTCTGCCGCAGCACCAGGCGCACGACGTCACCCGGCTGCGCGCCCAGCGCCATCCGCACGCCGAACTCCGCGCGCCGCTGCGACACGCCGTAGGCGACCACGCCGTAGACGCCGATGGCCGCCAGCAACAGCGCCGCGGCGGCAAACAGGCCGAGTGCGGCCGAGGCGACCCGCGGCCGGATCAGCGACCGCGACACCACCTCGTCGAGCGGCCGGATGTCGGACACCGGCTGGTTCGGATCCACTTCGCGGATCACCGTCGCCACCGACCGGCCGAGCGCCTCGGGCTCGCCGGCGGCGGTGCGCACCACGAACGTCATCGCGCCGACCGGAAGCTGCGCGAACGGCAGGTAGATCGTCGGCCGTTGTTCGGCATTCAGGCTGGCCAGGGTGACGTCGGCGACGACGCCGACGATTTCCTGCGTCTCGCCGAGCGAGTCGGCAAGACGGCGGCCGAGTGGCGAGACGTCCGCCGACAGCAGGCGGACGAAGGCCTCGTTGACGATGGCGACGCGCGGCCGGCCGTCGACATCGGCGTCGCTGAAGTCGCGCCCCTGGCGCCGCGAGATCTGAAGCGCGGCGAAGTACCCCGGCGTCACCGGACGGTAGTCGGCCACGGGACGTTCTCCGGGCGGCGGCTCAGGCCGATCGGCGAGCAGAAACGACGAGCCGATCCCCGGGTTGCCGTCGAGTGGCAGGAACGACGTGGCGGCGACCGCGGTCACACCCGGCAGCGAGCGCAGCCGGGCGACCACGTCGTTGGCGAACGGCACCTGCGATTTCTGCGCCGCGCTGCCCATGCGGGACACCCGCGCGGTCAGCACCCGCGCCGGGTTGAAGCCCGGATCGACGTCCTGCAGGGCGACGTAGCTGCGTCCGAGCAGCGCCGCACCCGACAGGATCAGCATCGCTGCCGCGACCTCGCCGGCCACCAGCCAGCCACGCAGCCGCTGACGGCTGCCGACCCCGCCGCGGCCGCCTTCGCGCAGGGCGTCGTTCACCGACGCCTTGCGGGCCCGCAGTGCCGGACCGAGTCCGCAGGCGACGGCAGTCATCGCCGTGACCGCCACGGCGAAGGTCAGCGCCGCGCCGCCCAGGGTGCCGTCGGTGACCAGCGGCACGCCGGCGTCGCGCGCGGTGGTCGAGATCACCCGGGTGAGGATTCGGGCGAGCAGCGCGCCGAGCACGCCGCCGACGCCGACGAGCAGCGCCGTCTCGAGGAAGAGCTGCCGGGCCAGATGCACCGGCCGAGCGCCGAGCGACACCTTGACCGCCATCTCGTGGCGTCGTCCAGTGGCGCGCACGAGCATCAGCGCCGCGACATTGGCGCAGGCGATGAGCAGCACCGCCACGACTGCCCCGAAGAGCACCCACAGCGCCGGCCGGGTCTCGCTCGTCAACTGCTCGCGCAGCGGGACGACGTTGAGGGTCCAGCCGGTGTTGAACTCCGGGTGTTCGCGGACCAGACCGTCGAACACCGCGGCCAGTTCCTGCTGAGCCGCCTCAGGGGCGATGCCGGGTCGCAGCTTCGCGATCGACAGGAGACTGCGCCCGCGGAAGCTGGTGCGCGCCTCGGGCGGGATCACCACCGGCCGCCAGAAGTCGCCGCGGTAGCTGACGAGGCGGAAGTCGGCCGGCAGGACCCCGACGATCGTCGCCGGGTCGCCGTTCATCACCACCGCCCGGCCCACCGCATCGGCGGCGCCTCCGAAGCGGCGCTGCCACAGGCCCTCGCTGATGAGGATGGCGCGCGGCGCGCCCGGCTCGGCGTCGCCGGCGACGAACAGCCGCCCGGCCAGCGGCCGCGCGCCGACCATGCCGAGGATCTGCGGCTGCACGACCACGCCGCGAATCTCCTCTGGGGGGCCGCCGTCACCAGAGAGGTTGCCGACGGTCGGACTGAACACGCCCGACGACTCGAGTGACGTGGTGCGTTCCGACCACGCGAAGTAGTTGCCGGGATTGATGACGTTGCGATCCCGACCGCGGGTGAGGTTGTGCTCCCACACCATCACCAGGCGATCGGCGTCTGGGTAGGGGAGCGGCGCCAGCAGCGCCGAGTAGACGAGTTCGAACGCGGCCGTGGTGGCACCGATGCCCAGGGCCAGGACGGCGACGACGGCGGCCGTGAACGCCGGCGCCCGGCGCAGCAGCCGCAGCGTGTGGCGCAGCTCGCCGCCCAGGCCGCTCAGCGCCGAGCCGCTGCCCGGCTCCGGCGCGGGTGGAGGCGGCGGCGACGCCTGACGCGCGACCAGCGCCATCACGTCGGCGCGGCGCATCGCGTCGGCGGCGAAGGCGTCCGGATCGGTCGCGGTGTGCGGCGCGGGACGGGCCTCCCACGCGTCTTCCAGGTGATCGGCGAGTTCCTCGATCACCGCGTCGGGCAGCGTGGTGCCGCGGTCGCGGAGGTGACGGCGCACACGTGCCTGCCAGTCGCTCATCGCCGTGTCCTCACGCGAAGCTGATGCCGGCGATGCGGCCCAGCGCCAGGACGAACTGCTTCCACTCGTCGCGTTGCCGGCCCAGCACCGTGGTGCCGGCGGCGGTGAGCCGATAGTAGCGCCGTCGCCGCTGGCCCGGCCGTTCCACCCACCGGCCGACGATCCAGCCGCGGCCCTCCAGCTTGTAGAGCGTCGCGTACAACGACGCGAAGTTGTAGCTGAGCGCTCCCTCCGAGTCCTGCTCGATGCGCGCCGCCAGCTCGTAGCCATGGCGCGGCGTGTCCTCGAGCAGCGCCAGGATGACCAGCTCGGCGCTGCCTTTCTTGGCTTCGCGGAGGACGTCGGCGGCCGGTTGCGTCGTCATGACGGAGTACGATATATCGTAGTCCATCATATGTGCAAGCGGTTCATCAGATTGAGGAGCGTCATGACCAGGGTGCTGGTGCCGATGGCAGTGGCGGTGGTGGCGACGGCGTCGGTGATCGCTCAGACGGCCGAGCCTGCGGCCGAGGTTGTCATCCGCGGCGTCGCGGTCGTCGACGTCGAGTCCGGGCGGCTCCTGCCGGATCGCGACATCGTCGTGCGCGGCACCCGCATCGAGCGGGTGGCGCCGGCCGGCGGGTCGCTGCCGCATGGCAAGACGGTCATCGACGGCAGGGGCAAAGTGGCGATGCCGGGTCTCGTCGACGCGCCGGTCCGGCTGGCCGCGTTCTCGCCGGCTACTCTGCAGCATCTGCTCGCCGCCGGCATCACGACCGTGGGCGACGTCGGGACCAGTCTCGCGCAACTGGCGCGCTGGCGGCAGGATCTCGACGACGGGCGGCTCTACGCGCCACGACTGGCTCAGGGATGCCGGCCGGCGTCTGTGGCGGCTGGCGTCGCGTCGTCGCGCACGTCGCCCTCGGCGCCCGGCGCCATGCACGACGACCTGGCGCAACTCGTGTCGACCGCCGGCCGCACGCCTGGTCAGGCGCTGCGGGCCATGACCATCGATCGGGCGCGCGCCTGGTGTCTCGATGGACTGGGCACCCTGACCGCGGGCGCCCCCGCCGACCTGGTCGTGCTCGCGGGCAATCCGCTCGACGACATCCGCCACACCCTCGCCATCGACGCCGTCGTCTTCCGCGGCGAGGTGTTCACGCAGGCGCACGTCTCGCAGTTGCGCCGCGGTGCCCTGCCGGCGCCGACGCCGCCACGCTGAGTCACGAATGCCGGGCCGCGCTTCAGAGCTTCCGGGGCCGCGCCAGGTCCGGCCGGCGGCTGTAGTACGCTGCCGGGCGTGGCCAAACCTCCGATTCGACTGACGATCACCTGGCAGGGCGAGCGGCGATTCGTCGCCGACTTCCGCGGCGTGCCGGTGACCATCGACGGCGATTCCACCGCCGGCCCGTCGCCGGTCGAGGCCCTTGGCCTGGCGCTCGCCTCGTGCATGGGCGTCGACGTCGCTGACATCGTCCGCAAGGGCCGCCACGACCTGCGCGCGCTGACCACCGAAGTCGTCGCCGAGCGCGCGCCTGAGCCGCCCAGCCGCTTCACCGCCGTCGAACTGCGCTTCCGCGTCACCGGCGACGTGCCCGACGCCGCCGTCGAGCGGGCCATCGCGCTGTCGCACGAGAAGTACTGCTCGGTGTGGCACAGCCTGCGCCAGGACATCCCGCTGACGACGTCGTTCGAGGTCGTGCCCTGAGCGATCGGGCGCCAGCAACCACCCGTCAGATCTGGCTCGACTGGGCCCGCGGTGTCGCCGTGGTGCTGATGGTGCTCTCTCACGTCGTCGACGCCTGGACGCGCGAGGCCGACCGCGATCGCACGGCGTTCTACTGGGCCAATTTCGCCGGCGGACTGGCGGCGCCGGCGTTCCTGTTCCTGGCCGGACTCGGTACGGCCTTGTCGGGCGCGTCGAAGCTGCGGCACGGCCTGTCGCGGCTCGACGCGACCCTGGCGCTGGCCCGGCGCGGCGCGCTGATCTTCGGGCTGGCCTTCGTGTTTCGGGCCCAGGCGCTGGCGCTCGGCTGGGGCGCGCCGATCGGCTTCCTGAAGGTCGACATCCTCAACGTGATGGGGCCGGCCTTGATCGTCGCGGCCGGTGTGTGGGGGCTCGGCGCCGGCCCTACCGGGCGAGTAGCCGCGGCGTCCATCGCGACCGTGGCGCTGGCCATGGCGGCGCCGCTCATCCGGACCGCCGCGTGGGTCGACGTGCTGCCGGGGCCGCTGCAGTGGTACTGGCGGCCGACGCCGCCACACACCAACTTCACCCTGGTGCCGTGGAGCGCGTTCGTCTTGGCCGGGGTGGCCGCCGGCGCCGCGCTGGCCGCGGTGCGCGACGACCGCGACGAGCGGCGCCTGCAAGCGGCGCTGGCGCTGCTGGCGGTGACGGTGGGCGCGCTGGCCTACTGGGCGTCGTTCCAGCCGACGATCTACCCGCCGGGCCGGTCGGCGTTCTGGGGCGCGTCGCCGACCTTCTTCTTCCTGCGGCTCGCAGTCGTGGCCGCGCTGCTGCCGCTCGCCTGGTGCCTGCGCCGGCGCCTGCCCGACGCGATCGGCGCGCCGCTGGCCACCATCGGCGCGGCGTCGCTCTTCGCCTACTGGGTGCACGTCGAGGTCGTCTACGGCGGCGTCGCCATTCCGTTGAAGCGGCGGCTGCCGTTCGAACTGACGCTGGTCGGCACCGTCGCCGTTGTCTACGGGTTGACGCGGCTGGTGCCGTGGGCGCGGCGCTGGGTAGCGGCCCTCGACGCACCGCCGGTGCGGTTGAAGCGGCTGGTGGCGCGGCTGTTGTAGACGGCGCGGTCGTGTGCCATCGTGTCGGACCGGAGGACGAGATGACGAGTGGGCGGGTGACGGCGGCGGTGGCGATGGTGATGGTGATGGTGATGCTCCTGGCCGGGAGCGGCGAAGCGCAAGAAGCGCGACGGCGGTGGGAGATGCAGCGTCAGATCCGGCTCGACAAGTTCGAGCAGGTGCTGCCGGTGGCGATGAAGAACGCCGGCCTCGACGCCTGGATCGTCGCCGTGAAGGAGAACCACTACGACCCGCTGTGGGAGGACCTGGGCCGCGGCTACGTCACCGGCGTCGGCTACTACGCGTTCTTCCTGAAGGGCGACCGCGTCGAGCGGCTGGCGCTCGGGCCCTCCGGCTATCTGCTGAACCAGTCGGGCGCCTACGACAAGTACGGCTCGGCCGACGATCTCGCCAAAGAGGTCAAGGCCCGCGACCCTAAACGCATCGGCGTCAACATGTCGGAGGAGATCGGTCCGGCCGACGGCCTGTCGGTGACGATGCACCAGCGGCTCCTCAAGACCCTGGGCGAGCCGTACGCGTCGCGTCTGGCCAGCGCCGAGCGGCTGGTGTCCGAGTTCCGCTCGCGCCGCGTCGCGTCCGAGATCGTCGCCTTCGGCGAGGCCGCCGGCATCGCCATCCAGCTGGCCGAACGGGCGCTCTCGAACGAAGTGATCACGCCGGGCAAGACCACGCTCGAGGACGCGGCGTGGTGGCTGCAGGACCAGCTGCTGGCCCGCGGCCTGGGCTCGGAGTTCGACATGCCGTCGGTCTACGTGACCGGCCCTGAAGGCATCGTCGCCACGTCCACCGATCGGATCGTGCAGCCCGGCGACGTGATGATGATCGACTGGGGCGTGCAGCTGATGAACTTCGGCACCGACGTCAAGCGCGTCGCCTACGTGCTGAAACCGGGCGAGACCCAGCCGCCGGCCAGCATCCGCACCGCCTTCGCCAAGGCGATCGCCGCCCGCGACGTCATCAAGCCGGCGATCAAGGCCGGCCGCACCGGCAAGGAGACGATGGCGGCCATGGACGCGGCGCTGCGCGCCGCCGGGTACGGGGTGATCGAGTTCAACAAGCCCAACGCCGACGACAAGACCGACGTCACCTACGGCTTCCACCCGGTGGGCAACACCGGCCACGACATCGGCCCGTCGCTCACCACGTGGCAGCCGTTCCAGAGCACGTTCACGCTCTACCAGCAGCACCTGTTCTCGTTCGAGTACTTCGCCTACACCCCGATCCCCGAGTGGGGCGGCAAGAAGCTGCGCATCCCGATCGAGGACGACGCGATGCTGATGGAGCACGGGATTCAGTTCGTTCACTCCGCCAATTACCGGTTGCTCGTGATCAAGTAGGGAACAGGGAACAGGGAACAGGGAACAGGGAACAGGGAACAGGGAACAGGGAACAGGGAACAGGGAACAGGGAACAGGGAACAGGGAACAGGGCCGCCGATGACCATTCTGTTCGGGACGTTCTGCTTCAATCCAGCGTCCCTCGAGCTGACGCGTGACGGGAGAGCGGTGCGGCTCGAGCCGCAGCCGGCGCGGGCGCTGGCGGTGCTGCTGTCTCGCCCCGGCCAGGTGGTGACCCGCGAGGAGCTGCGCGCCGCCATCTGGGGCGGGCACACCCACGTCGACTACGACCGCGGCCTGGCCTACTGCATCGCGCAGGTGCGCACGGCGCTGGGCGACAGCGGCGAGAACCCGCGCTTCGTGCAGACGCTGCCCAAACGCGGCTTCCGGTTCCTGGCGCCCGTCACCACCGAGGCCAACGGCGGCGCCGCGGCTGATGCGCTGCTGGTCCCGTCATCGGAGCCTGATGCGCCGGCCGCGCCGCCGGACGCCGGCGCGACGCCTCCCGGCGGCTGGTGGCGCCGGCGCGGCCCATGGCTGAGCGCGATGGCGGCGGCCGTGGTGCTGGCGCTCATCTGGGTGCGCGCCGATGCGCCGCCGCGGCCGGCCATCGTCGCGGTGTCGATCTTCGACAACGAAACCGGCGATCCGGCCCTCGACGGCTTCGTCACCGGGTTGTCCGACGTCGTCGTCACCCGGCTCACGGCGCTGGCGCCCGATCGGCTCGGCGTCGTCGGCAACAGCGCTGCGCTGCGCCAGCCGCGGGCGATCAGAAACCTCAGGACCCTGGCGACGGAGGTGCCGGCCGACTACATCGTGATCGGCCAGTTGCAGCGTCAGGACGCCGGCCTGCGCTTCATCCTGCACTTCATCCGTCTCCGCGACGAGGTGCACCTGTCGGCGCAGCGGCTCCTGCGTCCGGGCGGAGACGTCGCCGGCCTCGAGAACGAGGTCGTGGGCGAGGCCGAACGGCTCGTGCGGGCGCATCTGCTGGGCGCGAAGACGCCCTGACGTCCACCCTCAAACGACGCGCTGTCAACGGCTTACCGCCTCATCCCGTCCTCGCCGGATTTCCGTTTGCGGTCCGGACGCGCGACCCGCACGATGGCCCGCAGCACGCTCGTGTGCCTGGAGGTCGTCCGCATGCGTCATCTGTCCCGTCGCTCGTTCGTCCAATTGCCCGGTGTCGGCCTGGCGACGTTGCTTCCGGCCGGTGTCACCGCGCAGTCGGCGCCGGCCGAATTCCCCGACTGGCTGCCACGGCAGGACCCGGCCCTTGCCAAGGAGGTCGTCGGCGCGTCGCACGGCAACCTCGCCCGCGTCCGCGAGCTGGTGGAGCGGCAGCCGGCGCTGGCCCGGGCGGCAGTCGACTGGGGCTTCGGCGACTGGGAAACGGCGCTCGGCGCCGCCGCGCACACCGGCCGGCGCGAGATCGCCGAGCTGCTGCTGGCCAACGGGGCGCCACCGACGTTGTTCTCGGCGGCCATGCTCGGTCAGCTCGACGTCGTGCGCGCGCTGGTCACGGCTCGGCCAGGGGTGCAGGCAATGCTCGGACCGCACGGCATCACGCTGCTCGCCCACGCCCGCACCGGAGGAGCCGACTCCGCCGCGGTCGTGCAGTACCTGGAGAGCCTCGGCGGCGCCGACACTCGCAGCGCCACCCAGCCGCTCGCTCCCGCCGATCGCGACGCCGTCGTCGGCCGCTACCGCTTCGGCGCCGGCCCGCGCGATCACTTCGTGGTCGACGTCGATCGCGATCAGCTCGGCATCACCCGTCCGGGCGCCGACCGCCGCACCCTGTTCCACGCCGGCGAGCTGGTGTTCTTCCCAGCCGGCGCGCCGTCGGTGAGGATCGCGTTCGCCCGCGAGGCCGGCACGGTCACGCGGCTGAGCGTGGCGGACCCTCACGTGCTGGTGACCGCGACGCGCACGTAGCGGCGCGAGCTACGGCCGCGGTGGCGTCGCCGCGGTCGCCGCCGGCGCGGGCCGGTCCAGATCGTTCCAGTACAGCAGGCCGTTGAAGACGAGCCCGTGCTCGCCGAAGGTCTGCCACCGGTAGATCGGGTTCATCGTGTAAAGCAAAACCCGGCCCTTGCCGACCGGGGCGTCCACCAGGGCCGGGCGATTGCGCAGCTGGTCGGCGCCGCGCATCAGGCCGCTCAGCACCGCGCTGTCGCCGCCGGGGTAGCGGAGCACGACCTTCGCGTTGTTCGGGGTCGTGCCGGTTAAGGCCACCGTCTCTGGATTCGAGCCGGCCACCTGCAGCAGCGGACCCTCGGCCCAGCGCACCGGCAGCGTCTTGCCGCGGATGCCGTAGAGCAGCGGGTGGCTGGCATCGACGGCCTCGGTCTGCACGTAGGGACCAGGGGCGTACCACGTGCCTTGCGGCCGCTGCGCGTCGACCCCGCGGGTCAGTCCGAACTCGGCTGGGAAGTAGCTGGCGACACCGAAGGTCATCACGACGCCGCCGGCATCGAGGAAGTCGGCGAACTCGGCCACGCCCTTGATGCCCATCCCGCCGCGCACGTCGTCGGTCTGGGCGTACATCCCGAACGACTTGAACCGGTCGTGCTGTTTGTACGGCAGCGGCCTCGACAGCTTGGGCTGTTCGTAGACCAGGGCCTTGCCGCTTTGGGTCTGGTGCGGCACGACGATGACGTCGTACTTCGACCGCAGCCGCGCGCCGGGCTGCACGTGGTCCTTGTGGATGAGGTCGTAGGGAATCTCGAAGCGGTCGAAGGCGAGGCGCACCCAGCCGACCTTCTCGGTGTTCGCCCAGGTGGTGTAGATCGCCAGCCGCGGCAGATCGACATCGGTCGTGGCGACGCCGTCGGGCATCGCCGGCAGCGCCGCCGCGACCAGGCCCAGTGCCTTCACCTCGGTGGCGATGCGCTCGGCGTGGCTGCCGGTCTCGATCAGGAACGAGCCGGCGGGAAACTCGCCGGCCGGCGTCGTGAACGCGGCGACGGCGCCGCGCACCGGCAGATCCTTCAGCCGGTAGCGCAAGGTGATGAGGTTCAAGGCGCCGCTGTGCTTCACCGCCACCACCTTGCCGAGTTCGCCGCTGATGCCGCCGGTCGTGGTCACGTCGGCGGTGAGGAGCTCGGCCGGTGAGGTGAGCGCGTCCCGGTCGTCGACCGTGCGGATCTCGACGTCGTTGGCCAGGCCCATCGTCCAGGCGCTGTCGTCGTAGGTGCGCAGGCTGGCGTCGGGGTAGGTCTGCTTCTCGAGCAGCGTCTTGGCGAGCCGGCCGTACGGCTGGTTCAGGCGCACCAGGTACGACCCGGACACGATCTTCGCGTCGCCGGTGCCGACGTCGGCGGTGGCCCGGTGCACCTCGATGGCCTGCCGGCGCAGCAGGTTTACCACCCGGTCGACGCGCGTCTGGTCAGGCTGGCCAGCCGGCAGGACGAACGCGTACGGCGCCGCCGCCGTGCCCGCCGCGACGCTGTTCGCCGACTTCTCGTAGAAGTTTTCGACCAGCATCCCCGGGACGGTGGAGGCCAGCTCGAGCGCCGTGAGGACCCCGGTCTGCGCGTAGTTGATCGAGTTGCGGATCGACCAGTCGACCTCGCCCGACGGCGCCGGTTTCGGCCGGAACCACTCGCGGGTCAGCTGGCTGCCGGTCAGCCGCGCCTTCTTCGTGTTGGCGCCGCCCTGGTTGAAGATTTCGTACATCCGCAGCATGCCGTTGTGGTTGGCGGCGGCGTAGCCGAGGTAGCCGGGCGACCACATGTCGACGAACCCGAAGTGCCACACGCCCGGCATGCCGTAGCCGGTGAGCTTGTTCACCTCGTAGGTCGCGAAGAACGGCAGCTCGGAATAGAGAATCGGATCGAGGTTGGCGTTCTGCGGCGGCTGGCCGCTGAAGGTGTAGAGCAGGATCTGGGCTTCGTGCAGGTCGTGCCACACCGGTGGCACCCAGTGCAGGTACCACTCGAGGTGGGCGCGCAGCGAGTCGACCCCGTAGTTGATGTCGCGATTGTTGTCGTGGAAGACGTACTTGCCCCAGTAGGGCGGGCCGCCGAAGTTCTCGCCGCCGTCGTAGGCTTCGTCGATCTTGTAGGCGTAGTACCAGTCCACGGCGCGGTCGCGGCCGTCGAGGTCGGTGGTCGGCGCCACCGAGATGATCACGTTGTCGCGGATCTTGCGGATGTACGGTTCCTCGGACACCGCCAGGCGATAGACCAGCTCGATCACCGCCTCGGGCGGCGACGTCTCGGCGCTGTGGAGCCCGGCCGAGATGTGATAGTGCGGCTTGGTCGCGGCGACGATCGCCTGGGCGTCGGTGGCCGACAGGCCGCGTGGGTCGGCCAGCCGCTTCAGGTTGCGCCGGTTGGTTTCGAGGTTCTTGAGGTTGGCTTCCGACGAGATGAAGACGACCTGGATATCGCGGCCTTCCTCGGTCTGCCCGGCCGAGATCGTCCGCACCCGGCCCGGCAGCGCCTTCTCCAACGCCTTGAAGTACTTCTGCTGATCGGCGGTGTAGGTCAGCCGCTTGGGCTCGCCGATGTGGTACCCGAGCACGTCCTTGGGCGTCGGCACGCCCGGACGACGCGGCAGATGCGACACCAGCGGGCTGGTGAAATCGGGCCGGGTCGTCCATTCCTTGACCAGCCGGGCGAACTCCTCGTCCTCGCTCGTGACCGGGCCGCGGGTCTGGCCATCGGCCAGCCCTCCCAGCCCGAGGGCGATGGTCAAGGCTGCCCACAAGAGCACCCGCAGTCGAGCTGGGATCCGGGCGATCATCGATATCAAGTCCTTTTGAATCAGCTAGTTACGACTTCAGTCCGGCGCCCTGCGGTTGCACGCGTCGTGGTCGTCGCGGGGAAAAAACGGTTGGTGTTCACGGCAGCAGGCCAGTAGAATCCGGCCGTCCAACGGGACACCTATGATCAGCGTTGCCGCGATTCGGATGCAGCAGTTCGGTGTGCAATTCTACCAAGCGTCTTTGACGGCCAGCGACATCGACAAGCTGGTCCGCTTCGAGGTCCTCAGCTACGGCGACCAGTCGAGCGGCGGCGTGCGCGGCGGAGCGAAGAAGGCGCCGTCGAAGATCCGCTGGGATCTGCTCGAGCGGCGCATCGCGTCGAGCGAAAAGGCGTATCAACGCCAGATCATCCGCAAGAAGATCGACGAGCTGGTCCAGTACTACGAGCAGTGCCGCCAGGCGCGCGACCTGCCGTCGATTCCCGGCGCCGTGATCATCTCGTGCGACGAGAAGCTGTCGTTCGAGCCGATGGAGGCCGGCAGCTCACTCGGCCGGTTGAAGGTGCCGGAACGCGAAGGCATCCTGCGCGCCATCGACGGCCAGCACCGGCTGCTGGCCCTCCACGCCGACATCGACAACTTCCAGGACGAGCAGTTCACCGTCCCGGCGATCATTTTCGATCGTCTGCCCGAAGATCACGTCGTGCAGATGTTCGTCACCATCAACGCCAAGCACACGCGGTTGAACGCGTCGCACCTGGTGTCGCTGTCTGGCCGGCAGTTGTATCGCGACGAGGCCCTGGCCGCCGCTCACGACGTCGTCCGGGCGCTGAACGACCGCGACGACTCGCCGCTCCACAACGAAATCAAGCTGCTCGGCGTGGGCAAGGGCCGGGTGGCGCAGGCGCCACTGGCGCAGGAGTTCAAGCGGCTCTTCGCCGATGAGGAGGCGCTCGGCGGCGCGCGCAAGGCGGCGCAGTTCCGCGACGACTCCAAGACCTTCTTCGTCAACTACTTGAAGCAGGTGTCGTCGGTCTTCGAGACGGCCTGGCACGGCCGCAAGTACAGCATCCGATCGGCCACCGCGCTGCGCGCGTTCGTGCGCGTGGCACCCGACGTCCTCCGGGCGGTCGAGCAGCAGCATGCCGAGCGCACGGACTTCCGCGCCATCGGGCGAGCCATTGCCCCGTGGGGGCGACGGATTGGCGCGTTGCGCTTCGAAACGGACGGGGCGTGGAAGCGCTCGGGCGCCAGCGTCGACGGTCTGGCCAAGGAACTGCGCCTGGCGCTGATGTATCCCGAGGGCGCCGGACAGTAGTTCGTTCTCCGGGCGGATCCGCCGATCAGGCGGCCACCAATCGGTCGATGTACGTGACAAGGGGCAGGCCCGAGGGCCTGCCCCTTTTGTCATCGAGAGGTGTCGCCAGCCTGGCTCCCCCCAGCGTTCACGGCACCAAACCGCAAACAACAGAACTGGCGACGCCGCGTTCTTTACAAGCTTCGTGCCGACCGAAAACAGGCCGATCTCGCGGCGCCGGCGTCCGGCGCCACCACAAGTTTGATCCGCCGCTTACAGGTTCGTTCCCGCCGACGCGTCCCGGATGACGTGGGCGGCGCCCGTCTTCAACGCGTCAGTCGCGCGATCGTCACACCGGCGTCTTCGAGACCGCGGCGGATCGCGGCGGCCAGCGCCGCGGCGCCCGGGGTGTCGCCGTGCACGCACAGCGTGTCGGCCTCGAAGGTGATGGCCGGGCCGTCCACCGTGTCGACCGTGCGCTCGGTGGCCATGGTGACGGCGCGGGCGACCACCAGGTCGACCTCGTGGAGGACGCTGCCCGGCACCCTGCGCGAGACGAGGCTGCCGTCGGCGTGGTAGGCGCGGTCGGCGAACGCCTCGGCGGCCACCGGCAATCCGGCGTCGAGTCCAGCCTGGATCAGGGCCGAGTCGGGGAGGCCGAACAGGACCAGGGCCGGGTCGCACGCCAGCACCGCCCGGGCGATCGCCTCGGCCAGCGCCTCGTCCTGGCACGCCATGTTGTAGAGCGCGCCGTGGGCCTTCACGTGCTGCAGGCGCACCCCCTCGCTCCGGGCGATGCCGGCCAGGGCGCTGACCTGGTAGAGCACCAGGTCCTCGACCTCCTGCGGGCTCATCTGGATTTCGCGGCGGCCGAAGCCGAGCAGATCGGGGAAGCCTGGGTGCGCGCCGACCGCCACGCCGTGGGCGCGGGCCAGCCGCACCGTGCGCCGCATCGTGCCGGGGTCGCCGGCGTGGCCGCCGCAGGCGACGTTGGCCGACGAGATCACCGGCATCAGCAGCGTGTCCTGGCCCATCGGCCAGGCGCCGAACGACTCGCCCAGGTCGGCATTCAGGTCGATGCGCACCGGCGGATTGTAACGGGGACTGTCCCCATTGCAACTCGCGGCGCGGCATTTCCTGTCAGGCGCGAGCCGCTAGTCTCTGAAGAGCTGGATCAGCATCGCCTTCTGGGCGTGCAGGCGGTTTTCGGCCTGGTCGAACACCACCGAGGCCGCCGACTCGATGACCTCGTCGGTCACCTCCTGGCCGCGGTGGGCGGGCAGGCAGTGCATGAAGATCGCGCCGGGCGCGGCCCGCGCCATCAGCGCGTCGTTCACCTGGTAGCGGGAGAACAGCTTGGTGCGCTCGGCCGCTTCGACTTCCTGGCCCATCGACGTCCAGACGTCGGTGTAGACGGCGTCGGCGCCCTTCACCGCGGTGTTCGGATCGACGAACTGCGACAGCTCGGCACCGCCGACCGCGATGCGGCCGGCCTGCTCGACCACCACCGGCGCCAGCGCAAAGCCCTTGGGCGTGGCCACTCGCACGTGCGCGCCGAGCATCAGCGCCGCATGCGCCAGCGAGGTCGCCACGTTGTTGCCGTCGCCGACGAAGGCGATGGTGCGTCCGGCCACGGCGCCCCAGCGCTCGCGCAGCGTCTGCATGTCGGCCAGGGCCTGACACGGATGTTCCTCGTCCGACAGCGCGTTGACGATGCGCAGCGACGGCGCCGACTCCAGGAAGATCTCCAGCCGGGCCTGGGCGAAGGTGCGGATGACGACGGCGTCGACCCAGCGCTCGAGGTTGCGGGCCACGTCGTGCAGCGGTTCACGGTCGGCGTGCATGACGTCCGAGGGAATGTCGACGAAGTCGCCGCCGAGCTCGCGGATGCCGATGGTGAAGGTGACGCGCGTGCGCAGCGACGGCTTCTCGAACAGCAGGCCGATCTGGCGCCCGGCCAGCGCCGTGGCCTGCGGCACCGGCGTGCACGCCCGGCGGCCGGCCCGCAGCGCCGACGCCAGCTCGAGACAGCGGGCGAGATCGTCCGGGGTGAAGTCGAGGATCGAAAGGAAGTGTCGGGTCGGGGCCACGCGCGTCAGGTCCTGTACTCGGCGTTGATCTGCACGTACATCTTCGACAGGTCGCAGGTCCACACCGTGGCCTGATGGCCGCCGCCGGTGCCCAGCGCGACCTCGATGTCGAGATCGGCGCCGTGCAGGTAGTGCGCCGCCTGCGGCGCCAGCTCGTCGAACGGACGGCCGTCGGCGAAGAGCACCAGCGGGCCGATGCGCACCCGGGCGCGGTCGAGCACGAAGGCCGCGCCCGATCGCCCCGCGGCCGCCACCAGCCGGCCCCAGTTGGGATCGCTGCCGTGGATCGCCGTCTTCACCAGCAGCGAGTTGGCGATGGCGCGCGCCGCCGTCCACGCGTCGGCCTCCGACGCGGCGTCGCTGGCCGTGATCGCCACCAGCTTGGTCGCGCCCTCGCCGCCGCGCACGATCCCCAGCGCCAGTTCGCGGGCCACGGCGCGGAAGCCCTCGAACAGCGCTGCCTCGGTGGCGTCGTCGATGACGACGCCGCTGGCGCCGCTGGCCAGCGCCAGCGCGCAGTCGTTGGTCGACGGCTCGCCGTCGACGGTGATGGCGTTGAACGTGTAACGGCAGGCCTCGGTGAGCACCCGGTGCAGGCGATCGGGCGTGACGACCGCGTCGGTGGTGAGATAGCCGAGCATCGTCGCCATCCGCGGCTCGATCATCCCCGAACCCTTGGCCATGCCGCCGACGCGGAACGTGCCCCGTGCGGTCTCGACTTCGACCGCCGCCGACTTCGGGAACGGATCGGTCGTCATGATGGCGTCGGCGGCATCGGCAGCGCCGTCGACGCGCAGCGCCGCCACCGCCATCGGGATGCCGGCGCGCAGCGCCGCCATCTTCAGGTTGACGCCGATGACGCCGGTGGAGGCGACCAGCACGTCCGCGGCGTCGCAGCCGATCGCCGCCGCGGTCAGGGCCGCCATCTCCTGCGCGTCGGCCAGGCCCTGCGGGCCGGTGCAGGCGTTGGCGCAGCCGCTGTTGGTGACCACCGCGCGGGCGTGGCCGCCGGTGGCCCGCAGGTGCGCCTTCGACGTCAGCACCGGCGCCGCCTGGGCGAGGTTCAGCGTGAACACACCGGCCGCTGTGGCCGGCGCATCGCAGACGAGCAGCGCCAGGTCGGGCCTGCCGCTGGCCTTGATGCCGCAGTGCAGACCGGCGGCACGGAAGCCGCGCGGCGCGGTGACGCCGCCGGAGACCACGGTGAGATGGGTGCTCATGCGGCTACGCCTGGCGGCGCTGCGGCGGCAGCGTCAGCACCACCGCGTGCTGGCCGCAGGTGCGGAACAGCGGGCAGCTCTGGCAGTCGACCATGATCTTCTCGCGCAGCCAGTGATGGGGGACGATTGAGAAGCCGAGGCGCACGAAGAAGCCCGGGCCGTGCGTGAAGGCACACAGCGTGTCGAAGCCGTCGAGCCGGGCGCGGCGCCGCAGCTCGTGGACCAGCTCCTGGCCCAGGCCGTCGTGGCGGACGTCGCGGTGGACGACGAGCGAGCGCACTTCGGCCACCGCGCGACTGAGCGGCGCCAGTTCCGCGCACGCGACCACGCGGTCGCCCTGCACCGCGACGACGAAGCGCGGCGCGTGCACCGTGAGCTCGGCGAGCTGGCGGGGCAGCAGGCGCCCTTCCTCGAGGTGCGCCTGGATGAGCGCGTGGATCTGGCCGGCGTCGCCGCCGCGGGCGGCCCGCAGGACGCACGGCGTCGTCGGCTCGACATCAGGATCGAATGGCGCCGGCGCCGCTGCCGGCGCGGTCACAAGCTCCACGTTCACTTCGCCTTCACCTCCGCTGGCAGACCGGCCAGCACGGCGTCGAGCGTCGCCACCGCCTCGTCGATGTCCCCCGTGGAGACCGTGTAGGGCGGGAGCAGGCGCACCACGCTCTCGGCGGTGCGGTTCACGAGCAGTCCGCGGGCCAACGCCCCTTCGACCACCGGCGCCGCATCGACGGTGAGCTGGAGGCCGCGCATCAGGCCGGCGCCGCGTACCTCGGTGACGACCGCGTGCCGAGTCGCCAGTTCGGTGAGCCGCGCCTCGAAGTACGCGCCGGCACGCTGCACGTGCGCCATCAGGCCGTGGTCCTGTAGCTGCTCGAGCACGAACAGCGCCGCGCGTGTCGCCAGCAGGTTGCCGCCGTAGGTGGTGCCGTGATCGCCGGGCAGCACTTGCGCCGCGACCTCCTCGGCGACCAGCGCCGCGCCCACCGGCACGCCGGCGCCGAGCGCCTTGCCCACCGTGACGAGATCTGGCGTGAGGCCCAGCGTCTGGAAATAGAACGGCGCGCCGGTGCGGCCCAGCCCGCACTGCACCTCGTCGGCGATCAGCAGTGCGCCGGTGCGCGCGCAGGCGGCTTCGATCGCCGCGGCGAATTCGGCCGAAATCGGCCGCACGCCGCCTTCGCCCTGGATCGGCTCGACGACGATCGCCGCGGTCGCCGACGACACCGCGGCGTCGAGGGCCGCGACATCGCCCGGCGGCACGAACGTCACGCCCGGGATGAGCGGCTCGAACGGCTCGCGGTAGTGCGGGTTGGCGGTGACCGACAACGCGCCCATGGTGCGGCCGGAGAAGCCATGCTCGAAGGCGACGAATCGGGTGCGGCCGCGCACGCCCTGGGTGAACCAGAAGCGGCGCGCGAACTTCAGGCACGCCTCCATCGCCTCGGTGCCGCTGTTGCAGAAGAACGTGCGCGACAGGCCCGAGAACGCCGCCAGCCGCGCCGCCACCTGTCCCTGCAGCGGGTGGTAGTAGAGGTTCGAGGTGTGGAGCAGCGCCGCCGCCTGCTCGGCGATCGCCTTGGACAGCCCCGGATGGCCGTGGCCGAGCACCGACACGCCGATGCCCGACACGAAGTCGAGGTAGCGGCGGCCGTCGATGTCTTCGATGCGGGTGCCCGCGCCGCGGGCGAACACCACTGCCTGCCGCTTGTAGGTCTGCAGGACGTGCCGCGCTTCGAGCGCCTGGATGTCGGAAGCCGTCGTCGCCGTTGTCGTCATCGTCATTGCACCCGCGTCCAGGGTCCGGACGCCTCGCCGGTGAGCGCCGCCAGCAGCGCCGCCGGCACCCGGCCATCGGCGATGCGCACATCGCGCACCCCCGCCTTCACCGCCGCCCGGCACGCCGCCAGCTTGGCGATCATGCCGGCGCTGGCCGTCCCTGCCGCGACCATCGCCCGCGCCGCCGCGGCGTCGAGCACCGCCACGGTGCCGCCGCCGGCGTCGAGCACGCCCGCCGTCGCCCCGGCCACCACCAGTCGCTTCGCCCTGAGGCGCGCCGCCAGGTTGCCGGCCAGCGTGTCGGCGTTGACGTTGCACAGGTCGCCGCCGGTCGCCGCGCTCACGCTCGCCACCACCGGCACGAAGCCGCTCGCAGTCAGCCGCTCGAGCAGCGCCGGCCGGCCCGACGGCTTGGGCACGCCGACCCGACCGAGGCTCACCGTGCGGCCATCGGCGGCGGTGAAAAGCGGCGCCTGGCGCACCGGGGCCACGGTGGCATCCGCGCCGGTCAGGCCGACGGCCGGCACGCCCATGGCGTTCAACGTGGCGACCAGCCGCGTGTTCAGGATGCCGGCCAGCACCGCCACGACGACCTCGAGCGTCGCCTCGTCGGTGACGCGCAGCCCGTCCACCTGCTGCTTGGCGATACCGGCGGTGGCCAGCGCCCGGTCGATCTCGCGCCCGCCGCCGTGCACCACCACGAGCGGTCCCCGGGCTGCCGCTTTACGCACCACCGCCGCGAGGGCCTTGGTGCGAGCCGGATCCTCGAGCAACTCGCCGCCGAACTTGAGAACGACGATGCGGCTCACAGCAGCCCCGTGGTTTCGTCGGCGCCGATGAGCAGGTTGAAGTTCTGCACCGCCTGGCCCGCCGCGCCCTTGACCAGGTTGTCGAGCGCCGACACCAGGATGATCCGGCCGGTCGCCTCGTCCACCCGCCAGCCGATGTCGCAGAAGTTCGACCACGCCACGTGCTTGATCTCCGGCAGCGTGTCGCCGGTGAGGCGCACGAACGGCGAGCGAGCGTGCGCGGCCGTCAGCACCGCGCCGACCTGCGCGGCCGTGGTGCCGGGCACCAGCCGTGCGTACATCGTCGACAGCAGGCCGCGATCGAGCGGCACGAGGTGCGGCGTGAACGTGACGTCGCAGCCCAGCGCCTGGGCCATCTCGGGGGTATGGCGGTGGCCGAAGAGGCCGTAGGCGGCGACGCTGCCGTGGTTCTCGCAGAAGTGCGTCCGCTCGGACGGGGCCTTGCCGGCCCCCGACACGCCCGACTTGGCGTCGACGATCACGTCGGCGTCGCGGCGCAGCAGGCCGGCCTGCGCCAGCGGCTGCAGCGCCAGCAAGGACGCGGTCGGATAGCAGCCCGGGCACGAGACGAGCGACGCACCGGCGATCGCGTCGGCGGCAAACTCGGTGAGGCCGTAGACCACGCCGGGCGGCAGCGACTTGGTCGCGGGATACCACTTGGCGCGGGCGGCGTCGTCACGCAGACGGAACGCGCCGGACAGATCGATCACGCGGGCGCCGGCCTCGAGCAGCACCGGCGCCACGTCGGCCGACGCCGCTTCGGGCAACGCCAGGAACACGACTTCGGCGGCGCGCCCGATCGCCGCCAGGTCGAGCGGCACCACCTCGCCGTCGAAGATGCGGGCCAGCGCCGGTAACTTGCGAGGCGTGCTGGTGGCCTGCGAACCGGTGGCCATGGTCAGCGTGGCGCGGGGATGGCGGGCCAGCAGACGCACCAGCTCCTGTCCGGCGTAGCCGGTGGCGCCGGCGATCGCCACCCGCACGGGAGCGGCGACGGGCGGCACGGCGGTCAGAGTTTCGGTCTGGGTCATCACGATCTGAGCTCGTAAACTTATACGGTCGGAAGAATAAGTATGCATGTGACCTGGTGAGTCGTCAAGACTTCCGGCGCCATTTCGTGAACCTGAGCGCTGCATATTGATATACACTCGGCTGCATAAAAATGAAGGCCCGCCGCCAAGCCGCCATCCTCGACATCGTCAGCCGCGACCCGGTGCGCAGCCAGGAACAGCTGCGGCAGCGCCTGTTCACGCAGGGCTTCGACGTGACCCAGGCGACGCTGTCGCGCGACATCAAGGAACTGGGGCTGATGAAGCGGGCCGCCGACGGCGCCTATCAGCCGGCGTCCGACGACGCCACCGCCGCGCCCGGCACCGAGGTCGCCCGCCACCATCTGCAGCGCGCGCTCATCGACTACCTGGCCGGGATCGAGCAGTCGCAGCAGCTGCTGGTGCTGCGCACCGGCGCCGGGGAGGCCCAGCTGCTGGCCCTGGCCATCGATCGCGCCAAACTGCCCGACGTGCTCGGCACCATCGCCGGCGACGACACGATTCTGGTCATCAGCCGCGACCACCGCGCGGCGCGCAATCTCGTGCTGCAGTTCGAAGGGCTCGCCGCCGGATGACCGTTCCCGATCCGCCCGTCGTCCTGGAACGCATCGTCGTTCCCGTCACCTCGGTCGACGCCGCCGATGCGGTGTCCGATCTGGTGCGCCGCACCGCCACCGAGGTGATTGCCGTCGCCGTCGACATCGGGCAGGCGGCGCCGCTCGACCAGCTGCGCGACGTGGCGATGGGCGCCGGCGCGCTGCGCTGCCACGTCTTCGATCGGCGCGCGCGGCTGGCCGAGCGCTATCTGTGGCCGGCGCTTCGCGCCGGGCTGCTCGGCGTGCCGGGCGAGCCGGTGGTCACGGCGCTGTCGGCGCCGTGTGTCGCCGAAGTGGTGGTCGAGGTGGCGCGGCTCGAACGGGCCACGGCTATCGCTGCCGCGGCGCCGGCGGCACGCGAACGGCAGCGGCTGCTGGCGGCGCTGCGCGACCTCGGCCCGGAACTCGGCGTCGTCACGGTCGGCCGCGGCCGCGACACCGACGACCAGCGCAATCTCGGGGCGCGCGTCGAGCCGATTGCCGGCGGCGAGCCGCCGCCGGGCGACGCCTCGACTGGCGCGCCGGCGCACGTGGTGGTCACCATCGAGCACGGGCTGCCGGTGGCCCTGAATCGGGTGACGATGGTGCCGGCCGAGATCGTCGACAGCCTGACGACGATCGCCCGGGCGCACGGCGTGAGGCCCCAGGTGACCCGTGACGCCGACGGCCGCCGTTGGCGGGTGCACGCCCCGGCCGCCGAGACGCTGCATCTGGCCTGCAGCGCCGTCGCCGAGCGCACGTATGACGACGCGACCCGGAGTTTTGCTGCGGACGCCGCCGCGGCCTATGCCGGCCTGGTGCGCGACGGCCACTGGTTCACGCCCCTGCGCGGCGGGCTCGAGGCGTTTGCCGCCCATGTGCTCGACCTGGCGTCGGGCGAGGTGACGATGACGATGCAGCACGGACGGATCGAGGTGGGAGCATGAGCGGACATCTGTGGTCGGGACGATTCGATGCGGCGCCCGATCCGGCGGCGTTCGATTTCGGGGTGTCGTTCCCCTTCGACCGGCGCCTGTTCGAGGACGACGTCACCGGCAGCCTGGCGTGGGCCGATGCGCTCGAACGGGCCGGGGCGCTCGATGCCACGGCGGTCGGCCGCATCCGCGACGGGCTCGAGCAGATCCTCGAGCGCGGCCGCAGCGAACCGGCGTGGGTCGCCGGCGACGACGAGGACATCCACGCCTTCGTCGAGCGCGAACTGGTCGCGCTCATCGGCGACGACGGACGGCGGCTGCACACCGGCCGGTCGCGCAACGAGCAGGTGTCGGTGGACTTCCGCCTTTATCTGCGGCGGCGCATCCCGTTGCTGCAGGAGCGGGTGCGGGCCGTCGTCACCGCGCTGGCCGATCAGGCCGATCGCGCCGGCGAGGCGCTGATGCCGGCCTACACCCATATGCGCCGGGCGATGCCGGTGCTGGTCAGCCACTTCCTGCTGAGCCACGCCGCGGCGCTGCGCCGCGATCATCAGCGGCTGGCGGTCGCGATCGACGAGGCGGATGCGCTGCCGCTCGGCTCCGGCGCGGTCGCCGGCACCGGCTATGCGATCGACACGGCGGCGCTGGCCCGCGCGCTCGGCTTCTCGCGGGTCGTGCCCAACAGCATGGACACCTCGTCCGACCGCGACTTCGCGGTCAGCTTCCTCCACGCGGCGTCGCTGGCCATGGTGCACCTCAGCCGGCTGGCCGAGGACGTCATCTACTTCACCGCCGAGGAATTCGGCTTCTTCGAACTGGCCGACAGCTCGGCCACCGGCAGCAGCATGATGCCGCAGAAGAAGAATCCCGACCCGATGGAGCTGGTGCGCGGCAAGGCCGGCCGCGTGATCGGCCACCACGTGGCGCTGCTGGTGGCGATGAAGGGCCTGCCGACCGGCTACAACAAGGATCTGCAGGAGGACAAGGAAGGCGTCTTCGACGCCGAGCACACGCTGGCCGTGTCGCTCGACGCCACCACCTCGGTCGTCTCGAACCTGACGCTGCGGCCCGATCGCACCGGCAAGGCGGCTTCGGGGCTGCTGCTCGCCACCGACGCCGCCGACTACCTGGTGCGCCGCGGCCTGCCGTTCCGCAACGCCCACGAGGTGATCGGCCGGATGGTCCGCGAGTTGCTGGCCGCGGGACGCGACTTCGACGACCTGTCGCTGGCGGAATGGCGCGCCTACTCGGACCTGTTCGGCGACGACGTCACCGCGGCGGTCAGCGCGATGGCGTCGGTGCGGGCCCGCCGCACGCCGCAGTCGACGCACCCCGATGCGGTGCGCGCCGCGCTCGACGAGACGCGGGCCTGGCTGGCCCGCTTCTGACGCCCCGCCGTTCGCGGCTTGGCCGGCGCCGCCGGATGAGCCAAGATCGTCCGGCACGACGAACCGAAAGGACGCGCTGATGGGATCGCTGGACGGCAAGGTCGGACTGATTGTCGGGGTGGCCAACAAGCGCTCGCTGGCGTGGGCGATCGCCCAGGCGGCGGCGCGCGAAGGCGCGCGGCTGGTGCTCACCTACCAGGAGCGCTTCGCCGAGCACAGCCAGGAACTGGCGGCGACGCTCGACCCGGTGCCCGAGTTGCTGCCCTGCGACGTGCAGGACGACGCGCAGATCGATGCGGTGTTCGCCCGCATCGGCGCGGTCCACGGCGGGCTCGACTTCGTGGTCCACGGCGCGGCGTTCGCCAACCGCGACGACCTGTCGAACCCCTTCACCGACACGACCCGCGACGGGTTCCGCATGGCGCTCGACATCAGCGCCTACTCGCTCATCGCCCTGGCTCGCGGCGCCCGGCCGCTGATGGCGGCGCGCGGCGGCGGATCGATCGTCACGCTCAGCTTCCTGGGCAGCGACCGGGTCTTCCCGAACTACAACGTGATGGGCGTGGCCAAGGCCGCGCTCGAATCGACGGTGCGCTACCTCGCCGCCGACCTCGGGCCGCAGAACGTGCGGGTGAACGCCGTGTCGGCGGGCCCGGTGAAGACGCTGGCGGCAGCCGGTATCGGCGGCTTCTCGAACATCCTCGGCGTCGTCCGCGACAAGGCGCCGCTGCGCCGCACGATCGAGGCGGCCGAAGTCGGTGACGCGGCGGTGTTCCTGCTCGGTCCAGGCGGCCGCGGTATCACCGGCGAGGTGATGATGGTCGACGCCGGCTTCCACGCCGTGGGGATGTAACGAGCTTCTATCTTTCGACCACAACTCGCTCCGGCGCGACGCCGATGCTGGCGAGGGCGGCGGTGACGTCGCTGACGAACGGCGCCGGTCCGCACACCAGACTCCAGGCGTCGGCACCGGGCCAGGCGGCCGCCAGCAGGTGGTCGTCGATTCGTCCGGTGCGCCCCGGCCACGCCCCCGGCTCGTCGCGGGTCACCGTGCAGTGCAGCGCGATGCGGCCGTCGCGCGCCAGTGTCTCCAACTCGTTGCCGAAGGCGAACTCGTCGACGGCGCGGGCACTGTAGACGAGGCTGATCCGCGGCGCCGCCAGGCGCGGGATCCGGTCGAGCAGCACCGATCGCAGCGGGGCGATGCCGGTGCCTCCGGCGACCAGCAGGAGCGGCGCGGCGTCCGCGGCCGGCGGGACCCCGAAGGTGCCGATCGGGCCCTCGACGTCGAGCGGCTGGCCGATGACGGTCACAGGATCGAGGCCCGGCTGACCGAAGGCGCCGTCGGCGCCGACGAGCAGCTCGAGGATCCCGGTGGTCGCGTCGGCCGGAGCGGAGGCAATCGAGTACGGCGCCCGAAGCAGCGAACCGGCCAGGCCGACGAGGACCGCCTGCCCGGCAGTGAACGTGAACGGCTCGGCCAGCTGCAGGCGCAGCCGGCGGGTGCGGGGCGTCGCCCGGTGGACGTCGCAAACGGTGGCGGTCGGCACGGAGCTGTAGGGTACCCTGCGAGGGTCAGAGCACGCCGGCCCGGGCGCGTTCGATGTCCAGGTCGCTGATCTCCGGCGGCATCGCCGGGTGGCGCAGCCCCGAAGCGCGGCGATCCTTGAGCCGGGCGCCGGCCGGGCGGGCCAGCTGCTTGCGAGTGGTCTTGTCGCGGTACATCCGGGCGTCGCCGGTGGCCAGCAGCGCTTCGTAGGTCTCGCCGTCGTGCGGGTAGATCGCCGCGCCGACGCTGATCGACAGGTGCAGGCGTCGGCCCGGCCGCACTTCGAACACCACGTCTTCCATCGCCCGCTTCAGCTCGACCCGCTTGCGCTCGGCCTCGTCGGCGCCGCAGCCCGACAGCACGACGATGAACTCGTCGCCGGCGTAGCGCACGCAGATGTCGTAGGGCCGCACGCCGCCGCGCAGCACGTTGGCCACCTCGCGCAGCGCCCGGTCGCCGACGTGGTGGCCGTGGTTGTCGTTGATGTCCTTGAAGTTGTCGCAGTCCATCACCAGCAGCGCCACTTCCGACTTCAGCCGCTCGGCCCGGGCCAGCTCGCGGGTGAGATGGATGAACATGAAGCGCGTGTTGGGCAGGCCGGTGAGGGCGTCGGTGAGCGAATCCTCCTGGGTGCGTTCGAACACGCTGGCGTTGTTGATCACCGCCGAGGCCTGCTCGCAGACGCGGTCGAGCAGCCGGCGATGGTCGTCGGTATAGGCGTCCTCGGAGTCCTGGTAGACGGCCAGCGTGCCGATCAGCCGGTCGTTGAACACCAGCGGCGAGACGATCGCCGACCTGAGCGTGGTGCTGGCCGGCGACAGGCCGGCCGCCTCGAAATCGGCGCTCGGCCGGGCATTGACCAGCGGCCGGCGGTTGCGGGTGACCCAGCCCGGTCAGCCCATGCCCGCTCTTGATGGTCATGCTGCCGATCAGCTCCGAGTCGAGTCCGGTCGCGAAGCGGCAGCGCAGCCAGTCGTGCTCCTCGTCGTAGAGGAACAGCGCGCACGCCGCGAACGGCACCAGGTTGCTCAGCTTCGAACTGATGAGCGCCATCGTGTCGGCGACGCCGAGGCTGGTGCCCATCGACTGGGCGATTTCGTAGAGCGCGTAGATCTCGCGGTGGGCCAGCGCGATGTCCTCGAAGACCGTGCTGCCGCGGCCGCTCTCGTGCTCGAACCCGACCGCCGGCCGGCCCAGTTCGGAGGTCGGTTCGAGCGTCAGCCGCCGCGACGGCTGCTGCTCGAGCCGGGTCGCCTCGGCGGCCAGCGCCGGCAGGTGCGCGAAGAAGGTGTGGACGACCCGCGGGTCGAGCGCCTTGCCGGCTTCCTGTTCGAGCAGCGACAACGCCGCGTCGTGCTCCATCGCCCGGTGGTAGGGGCGGTCGGACGTGAGCGCGTCGAAGTAATCGACCACCGACAGGATGCGGGCGCCGAGCGGAATCTCCTCGCCCTTCAGTCCCTGCGGATAGCCCTTGCCGTCCCAGCGTTCGTGATGGCTGAGGATGAGCGGCGCGACCGGATAGGGGAACGGCACCGCGCTGATGATCTCGGCGCCGACCTGCGGGTGGATCGCGGATCTTCTGGAACTCCTCCTGGGTGAGCGGTCCGGGCTTCGACAGGATGTGTTCGGGCACCGCCAGCTTGCCGATGTCGTGCAGCAGCGCGGCGGTCTTCACGCCCTGGATCTCGTTGTCCGGCATCCCGAGGGCGCGGGCGATGCCGGCGGCGTAGACCTGGACGCGGCGGATGTGGCTCTGCGCGGTCTGATCCTTGGCGTCGATCGCCAGCGCCAGCGCTTCGATGGTCGCCAGATGCAGGTCCGACATCTCCTGCACGTGGCGCCGTTCGTCTTCGATGCGCCCCAGATAGACCTTGTAGGTGCGGTAGATCAGGAACAGCGGCGCGGCCATCAGCACCGCGAACCAGGGGCCGAACCGCAGCACCGATTCGCCGGTGAAGAACGCCCCGGCGGCCCCGACGAAGTAGCTCGGCGCGCTCCACAGGAAGTTCTCGTTCCAGGTCGAGATCCAGGGCTGCCGGGTGGAGAGGGCGATCGCCACCGAGATGAGGACGGTGTTGAAGAGGAAATAGGTCGTCGCCGCGCCGACCAGCGGCCGCCACTTCCCCGGCCAGCGGTTCGCCGATCGCGCCGGGCACGCCGCCCAGCCGCAGGTAGACCCAGCCGGCGGCCTGCACCGTCACCGCCAGGCACGCCATGCTGAACAGCGTGCGGTAGGTGGAGGTCGGCTGGCGCATGCGGAACGTGCACTGGCTCCACGCGCTGGTCACCGCGATCACCGTGGTCTGCGCCGGACCGAGCAGCAGCAGCGAGGCGAAGTCGACGGCGTAGGACACCGACATCGTCGAGCCGCTGGCCGACAGCGGCAGCGCCACCTTGAACGCCGACGACACGTTCGAGAGCAGCAACAGCGCCACGAACAGATACGGGTTGTCGAGATCGATCCCGAGAATCGCGCGCGCCAGCACGACCGCGCCGGCGATGACGACGGCGACGATATAGGTCCTGGCGGGGCGGGGGAGCTCGCGCATCGCGCGGCTCAGGCGCTGACCGGCTCGCGGCGCCGGCGACCGGCGGCGGGCTCGAGGCCGTACTCCTCGATCTTCCGGTAGAGCGTGCCGCGGCTGATGTCGAGCACCCGGGCGGCCTCGAGCTTGTTCCAGCCGACGGCGTCGAGCACCACCGCGATGTGGGCCCGCTCGTTGTCACGCAGCGTTGGCAGCCGGCCCGGGGTGCTGGCCACCTGGGCCACCGGTTCGTGCAGGAACTCGATGTCCTCGGCGCGGATGAGCGGGCCCGGCGCCGACAGCGCGGCGCGCGACATCGTGCTTTCGAGCTCGCGGATGTTGCCGGGCCAGTGGTAGCGCAGCAGCCGCTCGGCGGCATCCGGCGACAGCTGCTTGGCATCGAGCGGCAGGCCGTTGGCGGCGCAGTAGCGGCCGAGGAACCGCGCCGCCAGCACCGGGATGTCGACCGCGCGCTCCTTGAGCGACGGCAGGCGGATCGAGAAAGCGTTGACGCGGTAGAACAGGTCTTCGCGGAAGCGGCTCTCGCGCACGAACTGGTCGAGCGGACGGTTGGTGGCCGAGATGAGCCGGAAGTCGACGTGGATCGATTTGCTGCCGCCGAGCCGTTCGAAGCGTCGCTCCTCGAGGACGCGCAGGATCTTGGCCTGGGCGACCAGCGACAGGTCGCCGACCTCGTCGAGGAAGAAGGTGCCGCCGTTGGCGAGCTCGAGGCGGCCCGGCTTGCGATCGTGCGCGCCGGTGAAGGCGCCCTTCTCGTAGCCGAAGATCTCCGATTCGAACAGCGTGTCGGGCAGCGCGGCGCAATTGACCGCCTGGAACTTCTCGGTGCCGCGGCGCGACAGCTCGTGGATCATCCGCGCCACCACTTCCTTGCCGGCGCCGGTCGGTCCGAGGATGAGCACCGAGATGTCCGACTTGGCCGCGGTGCGGATCCACTCGAAGATGGCCAGCATCTTCTCGTCGCGGCCGATCAGCTCGCGGAACCGCTGCACCGACGGCGAGGTGTCCTCGATGCCGACGGCGGCGCGGCGCTCGAGGAAGGTGTCGAGCAGCTTGCCCTGGGCCGACGCCGGGTCGAGCTTGGCGGCCGTGTAGGCCACCGGGTCGCCGGCCATCCGCCGGACCACGCCCGACTCGACCAGCTCCTTGAGGCAGTTCTCGACGTCCAGGCGCATGCGCCCGAACGCCTGCATGATCGCCTCGGCGTCGAATTGTTCGGTCGGCCGTGCGCTCAGGAATCGGAGGATGCCGGCCCGGAGCGGCGACTGTACGAGCACCCGGAAGCGGGTCTCGGGATCGCTCTCGGACCGGGGGGCGGTACTCGACGCCCGTCTGGCGGCAAAGGAAAGGTCGTCCACGGCAGTCTGGTCCCGTGTCCTTGTATCGGACACTCCCAGGGAAAGGTTAGTGGTGCTTGGTGGCGGTCGAGTCCGTCTGGTACCCTGACGTGCGCAGTTTTTCCGGAGGTTGATCGCCCCGTGCCCTATCGTGCCCCTGGATCTCCCGGTTCGTCCACGCGGAACCCGCTCTCGGGCCGCCCGATCCGCTATTACCGCCCGCGCGGCAGCGCCGACGTGCGCACCCTCATCGACGAGGGCTTCCAGGCGTTCAACGCCGCCCGCCTCGGCGAGGCCTGCCGCATCTTCTCGGACAAGATGCTGTCGCCCGACCACGACACGACGATCGCGCTGACCATCGCCGGAGCGATGACCCCGGCCGGCCTCGGCGGCGCGGTCATCGAGCTGATGGAGCGCGGGCTGGTCGACTTCGTCATCAGCACCGGCGCCAACCTCTACCACGACCTCCACTACGCGCTGAACTTCACCCTGCACCGCGGCTCGCCGTTCGTCGACGACCGGCAACTCTACGAAGACGGCATCATCCGCATCTACGACGTGCTGTTCCCGGCGCAGGTGCTGCTCGACACCGACACCTACGTGCGCGAGTTCCTGGTCCGCTCGGGGCTCGACCGTCCGGTGTCGACCGCCGAACTTCACTACGCGCTCGGCGAAGACCTGCGGGCGATGCATCCTGGCTGCGAGGACTACTCGGTGCTGGCCGCCGCGTCGCGCGCCGGGGTGCCGATCTACACCTCGTCGCCCGGCGACAGCTCGATCGGGATGAACATCGCCTATCACGAGCTGATGAACGGCGGCCGGCTGATGGTCGATCCCAACAAGGACGTCAACGAGGTCTGCGCCATCATCCTGGCCGGTCAGAAGAACGGCGCGGTGATCCTCGGCGGCGGCTCGCCCAAGAACTTCTACCTGCAGGGCCAGCCGACGCTGTGGGAGGTCTACGGCATCCCCAAGGGCGGCAACGACTACTTCATCCAGATCACCACTGATTCGGTGGTGTGGGGCGGGTTGTCCGGCGCGACGCCGGCCGAAGCCGTCAGCTGGGGCAAGGTCAACCCGGGCGTGCTGCCCGACACCTGCGTCGCCTACTGCGATTCGACGATTGCCTTCCCGCTCTTCGCCGAATACGCCGTCGGCCACACCAACAACCGGCGCGCGCTGAAGGGCCTGGTGCACCAGCGCGACGCGCTGGTGGCGGCGCTCAAGGTCGAGGCCTCGGCGCCCCGGAAGGGCGGCGACGCGCCGGCATGATCGGCCTGAGGACGCCGGCGGCGTGATCCGGCTGCGCGGCGGGCGCATCGTCACTCCCGACGGCGTCCTGGAGGGCGCCGCGCTGGCGATCGATCACGGCGTCATCGTCGAGATCGCCGCCGACACCGGCGCGTCGGCCGACGACATCGCCTGCGACGGGCAGTGGATCCTGCCCGGCTTCATCGACGGCCACATCCACGGCGTCGATGGCACCGACGTGCTGAGCGGCGCCGGCGCCGTCGCCCGCGTGGCCGCGTCGTTGCCGCGCCACGGCGTCACCGGGTTCTGTCCGACCACGGTGGCCTGCGCCCCCGAGCCGCTCGAACGGTTCCTGTCCGCCGTCGAGGCCGCGGTGGCGGCGCCGCACGACGGCGCGGCCCGGGTCCTCGGCGCGCATCTCGAGAGCAACTTCCTGAATCCCGAGTACAACGGCGCGCAGCCGGCCGGCTGCCTGCGCGTGCCGCCGCGCCCCGGCGACGCGCTGTCGCACGAGGGCCGCTTCACCGGGGCGGCCATCGTCGCGGTGATCGACGCGCACCGCGCCGCGGTGCGGCTGGTCACGCTGGCGCCCGAACTCGACCGGGCGCTCGATCTCATCGCCCGGCTCGTCGCCGCCGGACACCGCGTGTCGCTCGGCCACTCGGCCGCCACCCTCGAGCAGGCCCTCGCGGGCATCGACGCCGGCGCCCGCCACGCCACGCATCTCTTCAACCGGATGCCGCCGGTGGCGCACCGCGCGCCCGGCCTGGCCGGGGCGGTGCTGACGCACGACGGGGTGACGACCGAGGTGATCTGCGACGGCTTCCACGTGCACCCGGCGATGGTGCGGATGGCGGTGCGCGCCAAGGGGCCCGGTGGCGTCCTCGCCATCACCGACGCCACCGCCGGCGCCGGCCTGCCGGTGGGTGCCGAGAGCGTGCTCGGCGACCAGCCGATTCGGGTCACCGAGCGCTGCGCCGTGCTCGCCGACGGCACCCTGGCCGGCAGCATCCTGACGATGGACGGCGCCTTTCGGACGCTGCTCGGACCGGTCGGCCTCGACGTCGTGACCGCGGCGCGGCTGTGCGCCACCACGCCGGCGCAGGCGCTGGGGCGGCCCGACCTGGGCCGTCTCGCCCCCGGCGCCGCCGCCGACCTGGTGGTGCTGGACGCCAGCTGGCAGGTGGTGCAGACCTGGGTGGCCGGCGCGCCGGCGTGGAACTCCGCCGGGCGTGGCGCCGTCTCTCCACCCGGGAGGCCGTGATGCCAGCCACAGCTCGACACGTAAGCTCGCTCGGCGCCGCCGCACTCGCGGTCGTCCTGACTGGATGCACGGTCAACGTCAACACCGACGGCGCGACCGTGTCGGAGACCCACCTGTTCAAGGTGACGGGCACGCCGAGAGTGGCGCTCGACACCTTCGACGGCTCGATCGAAGTGCACGCCTGGGACCGCGCCGAGGTCGAGGTGGTGGTCGAGAAGCAGGCCCAGGACGAGACCAAGCTCCAGGACATCGTCATCGAGAAGTCGCAGGACGGCGATACGGTGACGCTGAGGGTGCGTGGACCGTCGTCGTCGGGCTCCGACGGCATCGTCATCGGCGTCCAATACTCGCCCAGCGCGCGGCTGCGGGTGGCCGTGCCCAAGGCGACGATGCTCGACCTGCGCAGCGGCGACGGCTCGATCACCGTCGAAGAGATCACCGGCACGGCGTCGTTCCGCACCGACGACGGCGCGATTGTCGCCACGCGGCTGTCGGGCGAAGTACTGGCCCGCACCGACGACGGCTCGATCCGCTTCCGCGAGATGACCGGCAAGGTCGATGTCGAGACCGGCGATGGCAGCGTCGTGGTCGGAGGCACGCTCACGCACCTGCGCGCCAAGACCGGTGACGGCTCGGTGCGCATCGCCCTGGAACCCGGCAGCCGGCTCGAAGAGGACTGGGTCGTCGAGACCCGCGACGGCTCGATCGAGGTGCGGCTGCCCGAGGCCATCGACGTCGCCGTCGACGCCGTCACCACCGACGGCGCGGTCCGTTCGAACTACCCCGGCCTCACCGTCGAACGCCGCGACGACGACGAGGAGTCGCGGCGCGAACTGCGCGGCACGCTCGGGACCGGCGGCCGCACACTGCGTATCCGCACCGGCGACGGCACCATCCGCTTCGAGCGCTAGATCGCCTTCAGGGTATTCGGAGGGCGGAAGAGCTGCCCCGCATCGATCACGCCGGCTCGCGCGGCGACGGCTGCGCGTAGGAGCTGGGATCGAACACCCCGGCTTCGGCAAAGGCGTCGCGGCGCTCGCGGCACTTGCTGCACCGTCCGCAGTGGCGATCGCCGTCGGGCTGCATGCACGAGAGCGTCAGCTCGAACGGCACGCTCAGCCGCGCCCCCAGTTCGATCACCTGGTGCTTGTGCAACGTGGCGAACGGCGTGGCGATCGACAGCGCGTGCGCCAGCCCGCGCGACAGCGCCTCGGCCATCGCCGTGAAGAACGCCGGCGTCGCGTCGGGGAACGGATTGCCGGCCAGCGGCCCCAGTGCGATGCGCCGGGCGTCGGCACGGGCCGCGACCACGCCGGCCTTGGCCAGCAGCGTGAGGTTGCGGCCGATGAGATACACCTCCTCGTCCGGGGTGTCGTAGTCGGGGGCGTGGCCGACGATGGCCCAGTGATCCTGCGGATAGACGTCGCGCATCGGCAGCTCGATCACCGTGAGCGGCAGCAGATGGGTCGACAACACCGGCGCGGCGATGAGCCGGGCCAGCGTCCGCAGCTCGGCGGCCTCCCAGGCCAGACCCGATCGCACGTACACCGGGCGCACGTCGTGCGTGACGGACTCGTGCGCGAGCAGCACGGCGCTGTCCAGTCCCCCGGAGACGAGCACGACGGACACCGGCCGCCTGGTCATTGCACCGAAGGATACAATCAAGCCCGACGGTTGGGGGAGCGACGATCGCGTGATGGTGAGGCAGTGGTGAGGTCGCCGGTGACCGCCGGCATGGTGGCGTTCGACCTCGATGGGACGCTGGTGGATTCGGCCACCGACCTGGCGTCGGCGGCCAGCGCGCTGGCGGTGGCGCTCGGCGGCCGGCCGCTGAGCCGGGCCGAGGTGGTCGCGATGGTCGGCGAGGGCGCGCCCGTGCTGGTTCGCCGGGTGCTCACCGCGGCCCGGCTCGATCCGGCCACCCCTGGCGCCCTCGAGCAGTTCCTGTCGCTCTACGACGCCCGGCTGCTCGACACCACGTGCCTGTATCCCGGGATGCTCGCCGCGCTCGACGCCCTCGACCCGCTGCTGGCGTTGACCGTCCTCACCAACAAACCGCGGCAGCCCGCCGAGCGGATCCTCGCCGGTCTCGGCCTGCGCGGTCGGTTCGTCGAGGTCGTCGGCGGCGACGGCCCGTTGCCGCGCAAGCCCGATCCCGCCGGTCTCGTCTCCCTGCGATTCCACGCCGGCGGGGGGCCGATGGTGCTGGTCGGCGATTCGCCGGTCGATGCCGAGACCGCGCGCCGCGCCGGCGTGCCGTTCGTGCTGGCGGGCTACGGGTTCGGCGCCGCGGCGATCGAGACGCCGCCGACGGCGTGGGTGGCGCCGACACCCTCGGCGCTGCCGGCGGCCATCCGCGCCGCCCTCGCCGCCGCCCGGTTGCCGCTCGCCTGAGTCTGGCCGCTCACCCGGCGGTGGTGTCGACCAGGAGCTTCGACGCCGCCCGGGTGCCGATTGTCACCACGGTGTTGTCGCGTCCGCGCAAGCGCACCGCATCGGCGGCTTCGTCGCGCGACTCGACCTCCACCGCCTCGCCCGGCTTGAGGCCGTTGCGCTCGACGAAGCGGAGGAAGGCGGCGTCCTGATCGGTGACGCGGGCGACGACCACCCGCTCGCCGACCGGGCAGGTGAGCAGCGTCTCGAGATGCCGCTCGCGGAACGTGCCCTCCGGGCCGGGGATCGGATCGCCGTGCGGGTCGGTCTCGGGGTGGCCGAGCATCTCGTCCATTCGTTCGATCAGCCGATCGGAGACGACGTGTTCCAGGTGCTCGGCGTCGTCGTGCACCTCGTCCCAGCGCATGCCCATCACCTGGACCAGGAACAGCTCGACGAGCCGGTGGCGGCGGAGCACGGTGGCGGCCAGCCGCAAGCCGGCGTCGGTCAGGCAGACGCCGTTGTAGGGCTCGTATTCCACCAGCCCTGATTCGGCCAGCGCCTTCACCATCGTGGTGGCGGTGCCCGGGGCCACGCCGAGGGCGGCGGCCAGCTGGCCCATCGGCAGCAGCCGGGTGCCGGCCGGCAGCCGCGACACCCCCAGATAAACCTCCTTCAAGTAGTTCTCGACGGTGCTGGAGGGGGCCATGCGTGCCGAAATGCTAACAGAGTCACCAACGGCCGCTCGGGAGTAAGTAGTTGTTGAAACTCTCTCGGGCGGACGTCGGGCGAGGTGTAGGCGGCGACGGAATCGCCGGGCTACTGCTTGCGGCGCTTCGGGGCGGGGCGGAACTTCAGGAGCGTGATCAGGGCGGTCTGCGGGTCGTCAGCGATGATCAGCCGTTCCTCTTTCGGGCCGCGTTTCTGGGGCTTCTTGGCCGTCTTACGCTTGGGCTTGGCTGGCGTAGGCATCGTGGTACTCTAGTTGGTGGTTGGGGTGCGAAAGTGTGCCCCGGCCGGGCCTTGAACCCGGACGGCCGTGCTAGCGGCCACACGGTTGCAAACCGTGCATGTCTGCCTGTTCCATCACCGGGGCTTCGAGGACTTGCAAGTGCTGCTAGGGCCGGAGCGGGGAGCCCGTCACCAACGTTCCCTCCCGCTCCGGCTCGATTCGGGCCACCTAGCGCGGCCCTCACTCCCTCCTCACGGCTTCTTCTCCTTCTCGGTAGTGCGGCCCTTCACGTAGGTGCGAAGGACGCCGATCATGGCGTCGAACAGGTCGCAGTTGGCAGCCGACAAGTTCGATGGGTACTGAATGTAGGCCCCGGCCAGTCCAGGGATCGGCAACCGCTCGAACCCGTCGGGCGATATGAACTGGACGGCCTCGGGAATCTCATCGAAGTCCTGAGTGCGTTTCGTTGGCCGCGGCTTCTTCGGCTTGTCGCCGCCGTTTTTCTTGAGCGATGCAGGCGGTCGCTTAGCTTTCAGGATGTGCGGCGACACCTCTACGCCGCACTCTTGCAGCGCCCGGATGTAGAAGCGGACCGTCTTGGTGAGCATCTGGCCCGCCGGCACCCCGGCGTCCTTGAACGCCTTCTCCAACTCCGAGATGGTGCCGTGCGCGGTGTCGATGCTGCCTACCGAGTCCTTGTAGCGGGCCGTAATCAGGTCCAGCAGCATCTTCTTGAACTGCGCTTGGTCCTTCGATGTCTGCACCAGCGTGCGGTACGCGGGTGTGGCCTTGCGGTCGGCGTCCACGAGCCCGAGGAATCGCATGCCAGACATCAGAGCGCCGTGGTCGGCTCCGGACAGACCGTCGAGGACTCGGCGGTCGAGCGGTCCGGACGGCACGGTCGACTGGCCGAGGGATTCGATGGTGCTCTTGAAGATGCCGAACGACACGTAGGGGGGCGGCGGGCTGTCTTTGGTTGGCATCGCTTTACGCGCCACCTTGGGCGCGAGGACGACTTTACGATCAGCGTGGACGAGGTGTCAACATGAGCACTCCACGCTCAACCATTCCGACTCCGGTGATCGTGCGTGGGTGGGCAGGTGAACCCGTCCGCCTATGGGCGCACGGCACTAAACGCGGCGGGAAAACCGTGATTGTAGGCCAAGAATACCCTTCGGCCCGTCCGATTGGCCTTCCCTGTGAGCTGGTCTACGTCTTTGACGAGTCGGCTTGGATGGCGCTGAGCGAGGCGTTCTCTAGCGGTAAATACTCTGATTTATTGAGGATTTACGATGCTTGCATTATGTATCAAAAATAAAGTAGACTGCGTTCATGGTCAAGAACGCCTCGCCCATCCTGAGCGCACTCAAGGCGGCAACCTTCGACGAGACGGCGGCGGTCGAGTTCTTGGAGGCACAGCGGTGGGGCTCCGCACCGGCCTGCCCGCGCTGCGGCGATGCCGACGTCTACAAGATGACCGGCGTCAACGGCGAGCGGAACAAGGACTATCGGTGGCGCTGCCGTGGGTGCAAGACGATGTTCACCGTCCGCACCGCGACGGTGTTCGAGGAGTCGCGCCTGCCGCTCCGCGTGTGGGTCTACGCGTTCTGGCGCGCATGCGCGTCGAAGAAGGGCATCTCGGCGTTGCAGCTGTCGCGCGAGATGGAGATTACCCACAAGTCGGCGCTGTTCGTCCTGCGCCGTATCCGTCACGGCCTCGGCTACGACCAGCAGATCGACGGCACGAAGCTGCTCACCGGCACGGTGGAAGTGGACGAGACGTACGTCGGCGGCAAGCCGCGCTTCAAGCACTCAGGCGGCACGGGTCGTGGCACGCGCAAGGCCCCGGTGCTGGGGATGGTGCAGCGCGGTGGCGACGTGCGCTTCAAGATGCTCGACCGCATCACGATCAACAACCTGGAGACGACCATCGCAGCGAATGCAAGCATCGCGGCGCGGCTGATCACCGACGAGTACCCGGCATACAAGCCGATTGGTCGTCAGTTCCTCGGCGGGCACGAAGCGGTGTCGCATCATCGCGGCGAGTACGTGCGGCGCGGGACCGACGTTCACTCGAATACCATCGAGGGCGTTTTCAGCTTGTTGAAGCGCGGCGTGATGGGCACGTTTCACAGCGTCAGCAAGAAGCACCTGCCGAACTACCTGAACGAGTTCGAGTTCCGGCACAACACCCGGAAGATGGACGACGGCTCGCGCGTGTCGCGCGCCATCAAGGCCGTGCAGGGCAAGCGGCTGGAGTACCGGGAGTCGGTGGACAACCCGCCGTATCTGCCAGAGGCGATGGGGCAGATCGACGCACCCCTGCAGGACCCGCAAGAATAGGCGCCGCCGGGAGTAGTCTACCGGCATGCCTGACTGGTTCCCCTTCATTCTGGGCTTGGTCTGCGCTGGCCTTAGCGGCGTGCTCGGGACGTACGTGTCATTAGTGCCTCCCGCAAGTCGTACCGAGCGGCACAGTTATCTCGCCGCGTTCGTCCTGTTGTTTCTCGGCGGGTTGGTCGCGGCCATTTGGCAGAACGCACAAGAGAACGCGGCTACGAGGCAACTTGCCGAAACGATCCAGCGAATCGACACGCAAACAAAGCAGCCACAAAGCATCACCGTGGCGATGCAATCCCCAACCGGCCCATTGCCCGTCTATCCCCTTAGGAATCCGACCATTCCAAGCTGCTTCAACGACCCAGAGTGGACGACGGTGACGCACCGGCCCATCGAGATCCCGTGGGCACAGATGAACGGCATCGATGCTTTCGCCGATCTGGACGTCTACTCAGAGTCAGGGGATTGCGGCGGAACCGCGCAGGCGCGGATTTTCGACGTCGTAGCCGGTCGAGCGGTGGTGACTGGGCAGCCCACAAAACAGTGTGGATGGCCATATGAACGTCAGCAGTTGAAGCTGCCACGCGAGGAGACGCATGCGTACGTGCTTCAGACAATTGCTAGTTATCCGTCATGTGCCGCCGCGCGTGGAGATGTCCACTTTGCCCGCCAGTGATGAGGCGCACCGGCCTCGCGTGCCCCTTCTGCCGCCAGCCAGTGGCCCAGGTGGAGCACCAGACGCCTACGGCGATGACGTTCGTCTGCCCCGCCTGCTGGCATCGGTGGTCGGCCGAGCAGCCGGGGACGAAGCCCCACTAGACGAAAGAAGGCCGCCCCCGAAGGAGCGGCCCCCACCGTGCCATGCACGACCAAGCTCAGCCTTGCCGAGCCACGCCACGCCTTGCCGTGACCCTCAGTCTACCGGAGCCGAGCCGATGCCCTTGCAACACCTACCTAGTCCCGCGGCCGCTTGACTTTTCGGTCGATCGGCATCATGATTTTGACTAATCAAAATTACCGCCGGGCCGTCACCGAGAACGGCGCCTGCCCGGCGGCACCAAGACTCTGATGCTCGACCCCCTCTGGTCCCTCGGCGTGGTCGCGGCGGCCCTGGCGCTGTCCGTGGTGCTGTTCTGGCCCACGACCGGGCTGGCGTGGCGCTGGCGGCGCGGATCGGCCGCCTCGGATCGCGTCGAGGTCGAAGACGCCCTCAAACACATCTGGGACGGCGAATACCGGCAGCGGCCGGCTACCCTCGAGAGCATGGCCGGGGCGCTCGGTCTGTCCGGGCGGGCCGCGGCCGAACTGGTCGATCGGCTCGGCCGGCTCGACCTGCTGGACCACGACGACAGCACGCTGCGGCTCACCGGCGAAGGCCGGCGGGAGGCGTTGCGGGTCATCCGCATCCATCGGCTGTGGGAACGCTACCTGGCTGACGAGACCGGCCTCGACGCCCGCGAGTGGCACGCCCATGCCGAACGGCGCGAACACCTGACCAGTGCCCAGCAGGCCGAGGCCCTGGCGGCGACCCTCGGGCATCCGCGGTTCGACCCGCACGGCGATCCGATTCCGATGCCCAGCGGGGAAGTGCCGCCACATCAGGGCATGCCGCTCACGAAGTTGACCGCCGACCAGGTCGCCGAGATTCTGCACATCGAAGACGAACCCGAAGCCGTGTTCGCGCAGATTGTCGCCGCCGGGCTGATGCCTGGGATGCGCGTACGGGTGCTCGAGCGTACGCCGCAGCGTCTCCGCGTCGAGGCCGAAACCGATGAAGTCGTGCTGGCGCCGGTGGTGGCCGCCAACATCACCGTGCTGCCGATCGAGCAGCCCGACCACCAGACCGCGGCGATGACCAGGCTGTCGGCCATCGACCTCGGCGAGGCCGCCGAAGTCGTGGCGTTGGCCGCGACCTGCCGCGGCGCCCAGCGCCGGCGGCTGCTCGACCTCGGCCTGGTCCCCGGCACCCGGGTCGCCAGCGAACTGCGCGGGCCCTCGGGTGACCCGACGGCGTATCGCATCCGCGGCGCGCTCATCGCGCTGCGCCGCGACCAGGCCCATCACATCTTCGTGCACAAGGTGGCGGAGGCGACGACATGAGCCACCCGTCTCCGGAGGCGTGCGCGGCCTGCCCCGCCCACCACCTCACCAACCTGAAGAAGCTCGGGGTGGACATGGAGGGCCACGACTACGTCGTGGCGCTCGCCGGCAACCCGAACACCGGCAAGAGCACGGTCTTCAACGCCCTCACCGGCCTGCGCCAGCACACCGGCAACTGGCCGGGCAAGACGGTCACGCGGGCCGAAGGGGCGTTCGCCGCCGGCAGCCATCGCTTCAAGCTGGTCGACCTGCCGGGTACCTACTCGCTGTTGTCGGCGAGTCTCGACGAAGAGGTCGCCCGCGACTTCATCCTCTTCGGCCAGCCCGACGTCACGGTCATCGTCGTCGACGCGACCACTCTCGAGCGCAACCTCAATCTGGTGCTCCAGGTGCTCGAGATCACCAACCGCGCGGTGGTCTGCCTCAACCTGATGGACGAGGCGCGGCGGCGCGGCCTCGACGTCGATCCACGGCGCCTGGCCCGCGACTTGGGCGTGCGCGTCGTCGCCACCTCGGCCCGTCAGGGCGAGGGCCTGCCCGAGCTGATGCAGGCGATGTCGGAAGTGGCCAACGGCGCCGCCGCCGGCACGCCGCATCGCGTCGGCGAGCGCTCCCCGGCGCTGCAGCGGGCGGTCACCCGGGTGAGCGACGCGGTGCGCGGCCTCTATCCCGAGCTGCCCAACGCCGCCTGGGTGGCGCTGCGGCTGCTCGACGGCGACGAACGGATCCGGACCGCGCTGCGTTCGGGTGAACTTGGCGAACTGCACCAGCGGGTCGATCCGGCCGCAGTCCTGATGGCGACCCCGCCCGAACCGCAGGCGGCCGAGGCGGTCGTCGAGCTGGCCTCGCAACTGCGCTGGCAGGTCGGCACCGAGTTCCACCAGTCGCTGATGGAAGCGCTCTACACCGAGGCGGCGCGGATCGCCGACCGTGCGGTGACCCGAGCCGAGGGCGGCAAGCGCTTCGATCTCGACCGCACCATCGACCGGCTGGTGACCAGCCGGGTGTGGGGCGTGCCGCTGATGATCGCGATGCTGACCGGCGTGTTCTGGATCACCATCGCCGGGGCCAACGTGCCGTCGGGCATGCTGGCCACCCTGCTGATCGACTGGACGGTGCCGGTGCTCAAGTCGGGTGCCGCGGCGATCGGCGCGCCGTGGTGGCTGTCGGGATTCTTCATCGACGGGATGTATCTGGCCACGGCCTGGGTCGTGGCCGTGATGCTGCCGCCAATGGCGATCTTCTTCCCGATGTTCACGCTGCTCGAGGACTTCGGCTACCTGCCGCGGGTCGCCTTCAACCTCGATCGGTCGTTCCGCCGCGTCGGCGCCCACGGCAAGCAGGCGCTCACCATGGCGATGGGCTGGGGCTGCAACGCCGCTGGCGTGGTCGCGGCGCGGATCATCGAGAGCCCGCGCGAACGGCTGATCGCCATCATCACCAACAACTTCGCCATCTGCAACGGCCGCTGGCCGACACAGATTCTGGTGGCGTCGATCTTCGTCGGCGGCGCCGTCCCGGCGCACTGGGCCGGCCTGATCTCGGCGCTGGCCGTCGTCGGCGTCGCAGTGCTGGGCGTGGTCCTCACCTTCGCCACGTCGTGGCTGCTGTCGCGCACGCTGCTGCGCGGCGAGGTCTCGGCGTTCAGCCTCGAGCTGCCGCCGTATCGCCCGCCGCGTGTGCTGGCCACGCTCTACACGTCGCTCATCGACCGGACGCTCTACGTGCTGTGGCGGGCGGTCGTGTTCGCGCTGCCGGCCGGCGCGGTGATCTGGCTGGTGTCGAACATCCCCTACGGCGACGCCAGCCTCGCGGCGCAGATCGTCACCTGGCTGCAGCCGTTCGGCGGCGTGCTCGGGTTGTCGGGCGTGATCCTGCTGGCCTACGTGGTCGCGATCCCCGCCAACGAGATCGTCGTGCCGACCATCCTGATGCTCACGGTGCTGGTCACCGGCGTGCCCGACGTCGGCGCCGGCGCCGGGGTGATGTTCGAGCTCGACTCCACCACCGACACCGCGGCGGTGCTGCGGGCCGGTGGCTGGACGCTGCTGACGGCGGTGTGCCTGATGCTCTTCAGCCTCGTGCACAACCCGTGCTCGACGACGATCTACACGATCTGGAAGGAGACCGGCAGCGCCAAGTGGACGGCGGTGTCGGCGCTGCTGCCGCTGGTGATGGGCTTCCTGCTGTGCTTCGTCGTCGCCCAGACCTGGCGCCTGGTGGCCGGCGCCTGATCGCGGCCCGACGGCTGACGGCTCCCGCGAAAACGCGATAGTGTCGGACGATGCCGTCCCTCGCGGCCGCCTTTGCCACGCCCGAGGCCAAACGGCGGCACGTCCGTCAGCTCTTCGCGACCATCGCCGATCGCTACGACGTGGTGACGCGGGTGCTGTCGTACGGCCAGGACGCGCGCTGGAAGGATCGGCTGGTCCGGGCGGTCGCGCCGCGGCCCGGTGAGCGCGCGCTCGATCTCGCGTGCGGCACCGGCGACATCGCCTTCCGTCTGGCGGCGTCCGGCGTCCGCGTGTGCGGCCTCGACATCACGCCGCGAATGTTGCAGCTGGCCCGTGGCAAGCCGTCGCCCGTGGCATGCACCTGGACCACCGGCGACATGACCGCCTTGCCGTTCGCCGCGGCGACCTTCGACATCGTGACCACCGGCTACGGCCTGCGCAACGTGCCCGACCTCGACGCCGCGGTCGCCGAAATCGCGCGCGTGCTGCGTCCGGGCGGACGCTTCGCGTCGCTCGATTTCAATCGTCCGGAATCGCCGATCGTGCGCACGGCGTATCTGGGCTATCTCGATCTCGTCGGTGGGACGCTCGGCTGGGCGCTGCACGGCGAGCCGGCGGCCTATCGCTACATCCCGGCGTCGATTCGCCGCTATCCCGGCGCCCGCGCCGTCGCCGATCGGTTGACCCGCGCCGGCCTCGATGAGGTGTCGGTTTTCCGACTCCTCGGCGGCCTGATGTCACTGCACGTCGGCCGTCGTCCGGTGTGACGATCGTCGCTATCGTTGACGTGCCGAGGGTCCGAAACTCCAATGCAGGACGGTTGGGTCTGGGCTTCCCGTGAGGGAGAGTGCACCCCCGGGCAACCCGACCGATTGCCATACTGATGCCGCTCGTCGATTCGCTCCTGACCGCCATCGTCCGCAGTGACGGCGATGCCCTGGTGCTGCACGTGGGGGAGAAACCCTACGTGGTCGCAGCCACCGGCACGGTGGAGCTGTCGCGGCAGGGCCTCGGCCTCGGCGCGATGGAGGGGCTGCTCGCGCAGCTGCTGTCGGCCGAGGCGCTGCGCGGCCTGCGCGAGATGGGCGCCGTCGAACACGAGCTGGCGGCCAGCGCGGCCGGCGGCGCCGATCGGTTCACGGTCGTCGCGGCCCGCGGCGGCGACGACATCTGGATTGAAGTGCGCCGGCATCGCCGCGTGCGCCCGGCGACCGCCGCGGTGCTCGACGCGCCGGCCGATGCGGCCACGCCGTTGGCGGCCGAATCGGTCGCCGCCGCGCCGGCCGCCGAGCTCGTCGCCGAGGTCCCGGTCGCCGAGGCGGTGGCGCCGGCCGCCGCCGTCGACCTCGTCGCCGCGCCGGCCTCAAACGAAGACGCCGCCGCAGCGGTGACCGTCGACGTGCCGCCGGTCGACGACGTCGAGGCGCCGGTCGTCGAAGCTGTCGTCGTCGAAGCGGTCGTCGTTGAAGCTGTCGTCGTCGAACCTGCCGTCGTCGAACCTGTCGTCGTCGAACCTGTCGTCGTCGAACCCGAGCTGGAGATCGCTGCCGCGCTGCCGGTGGAGCCGGTCACGATGGCCGACCAGCCGGTGCCGTTCGCTGAACCCGCATTCGTCGAGGCGCCGGCCATCGAGGCGGCACCGATTGCGGCGCCCGACGAATCGCCGGTGGCCGACGCCGCGCCGCCCGTCGTGGAGCTCGAACCCGAGGTCAGCATCGCCGACGCGTGGGCCATCGAGCACGTGCCGGCGATCGACTTCGAGCAGACGCTGGGCGAGACCGGCGCCGTGCCGCCGCTGGAGTTCACGGTCGACGTGTCGGTCGTGACCGCCGCGCCGGCCTCGTTCGAGGCCGCGATCCTCGCCGCCGTCGTGCCGCCGGTGGAGCCGCTGCCGGAACCCGTCGGCCAGGACGCCGAGGCGGAGGCTGCTCCCGCGATCAGTCCCGCGCCCGCGCCGGAGCCCGTCACCGCGCCGGTCGAAACCGCCGTCCCCGAGTTCATTCCGGCCGCCGTGGCAGCCCCGGTGGCGCCGCCACCGCCCGTGCCTGCAGCGCCGGCGGCACCAGCGCCCCCCGCGTGGGCGACAATGCCGAACGTGCCGTTGGTTCCCGAGTCCACGCCCGCGCCGCCCCAGGCCCCGGCGGTCGAACCCTACGCCCCCCGATACGACGTGCCGGCCGCCGCGGCCTCCCCCCGCGCGCCGATGCCGCCCGTCGAGCCCACCGTGTCCGAGCCACCTGTCTACCGGCCGATCGAACCGCAGCCCACGTTGCCAGGTCTGCCGCCGTCCTACGAGGTCGACGCCGCCGTGGCGGCGCGTGGCGAGGCCACGTCAGACGCCCTGCCCGGCGTCGTGCTGTCGCTGACCCGCGATTCAGCGCGAGCCCCGAGCCAGTCGTCGCGTGGCCACGGCCGCGGCGGCGGCATCGAACGGCTACTGCGTCTGGCCGCGGCGCGCGGCGCCTCGGCGCTCTATCTCACGACGCAGGCCCGGCCCGCCGTGCGCGTCGACGGCGACATCCGCCTGCTCGAAGGCGAAGCCACGTTGTCGAGCGGCGACGTCGAAGCGGCGGTGCTCGAGCTGGCGCCCGAAGGGGCCCGCGACAAGGAAAGCGCCGAGTGGATCCGCGACCTGCAGGACGTCGGCCGTGTCCGCATCACGACCTTCCGCGACTATCGTGGTCCCGGCGCGCTGCTGCGGATGATCTCGGCCCGTGCCACCTCAGCCGAGCAGCTCGGCCTGGTGCGCGAGATCCAGGCGCTGGCGATGGAGCCCGAGGGGCTGGTGATCGTGACCGGGCCGCGCGCCAGCGGCAAGTCCACGCTGGTATCGGCCTACGTCGACCTCATCAACCGCCAGCGTAACGACTACGTGATCACGCTCGAAGGCCAGATCCGCCTGGTGCACGAGAGCCGCGGATCGCTCATCAGCCAGCGCGAACTGCGCGGCAGCGCCTCGGAAGTGGTGGCGGCGGCCCGCGCCGCGCTGCGCGAGAACCCCGACGTCCTCATCATCGAGGACCTGCGTTCGCCCGACGTGCTGCAGGTGGCGCTCGACGCCGCCGGATCGGGTCTGCTGGTGTTCGCCTCGGTCACCGCTGCGTCGGCCACTGCCGCCCTCGAGCGCCTGGTCGACCTCTGTCCGTCGGAACAGCGCCGCACCGTACGCGCCGCGCTGGCCGAGCATCTGCGCGGCGTCGTCGCTCAGGTACTGCTGCGCAAGGCCGGCGGCGGCCGCCTCGCCGCGCGCGAGCTGGTCCTCAACACCAACGCCGTCGCCGCGCTGGTCAGCGACGGGCAGATCGCCCAGCTGCCGCGGGCCATCGACAGCGGCCGCAAGCTGGGGATGGCGCCGCTCAACGACGCGCTCGTCGCGTTCGTGCAGAGCGGCGCGGTCGACGTCCGCGAGGCCTATCGCAAGGCCGACGACAAGGTCGGGCTGCTCGGGCTGCTGCGCCGCGAGGGCATCGATACGTCTTTTGTAGAAAGACTTGCGTAGGGAACAGGGAACAGGGAACAGGGAAAGCGCGAGCGTCCCGCTACCACGCTGTCGTCATTGTCGGACGGGCGCTAGTTCGTCAGAGGTTCTTGCTCCCCGTTCCCCGTTCCCTGTTCCCTATCTTTCGAGCCAGGGACGCAGCTCTTCCAGCAGCGCCGTCACGACGTGCTCGTCGGTGAGGCCTTCGAGGCGCAGCGCGCCGGCCACCGGGCGCTCGTGCTGGTTCACCCGGCTGCCGCGCGAGCGCATCACCCGGATGACCGGCTGCGGCGGATCGACGGTGCTGTCGAGCGTCAGCTCGATGCCGTCCTCGCGGGTTCGCTCGGGCACCAGGCGGACCCCGCCCAACGGGGTGATCACCTCGAAGAGCAGCCCTTCGCCGCGCAGCGCCGACGCCATCGACCGGAACGCCGGCGTCGCCGTCTCTTCCAGGAACTTCTCGTAGCGCTTGGTTGCTTCGTCGGTGCGGGCGCGGCGCTCGACGGCGTCCCGCTTGGCCGCGTCGACGGCCTGGAGGAGCGACTTGCGGATGAGGGCGATGTCCATTTCGTGTCTAGGAGCGGATGGCGCCGGCCGAGGCGAGGGCATCGACGGCGGCCTGATCGTATCCCAGCTCGGCGAGCACCGCCGCGGTGTGTTGGCCCAGCACCGGTGGCCCGATCCGCACGCTGCCCGGTGTCTCGGACAGCTTCACTGGCACGCCGGTGACCGAGACCTGCCCCAGCGTCGCGTGCGACACCCGCTGCACCATGCCGCGTGCGGCGGTCTGCGGATCGGCGAACACTTCCTCCACGGTGCGCACGGCGCCGCACGGGACGCCGGCGGCGAGCAGGCGGGCGGTCCAGTCGGTGCGGGAGCGCGACGCGAATGCGGCGTCGAGCCGTACCTTCAGAACCGGGTAGTGTTCGAGGCGCCCGGCGTTGGACGCAAAGCGCGGATCGGCCGCCAGGTCAGGCAGCTCGGCGGCCTGGCAGAAGCGCTGCCACAGACCGTCGTTGCCGACCGCCAGCGCGAGGTCGCCGTCGGCGGTCGCGAACGTCTCGTACGGAGCGATGGTCGGATGGCGATTGCCGAGCCGTCCAGGCGCCGCGCCGGTGGCGAAGTAGTTGCCGGCCTGGTAGGTGAGCAGCGCCGTCGTCGCGTCGAGCATGCCGAGGTCGACGATCTGGCCCTGGCCGGTCTTCTCGCGGGCGACGAGCGCCGCGAGCACGCCTTGCGCGGCGAACATGCCCGACACGATGTCGACGATGGCGACGCCGAGCCGGTACGGCGGGCCGTCGGCGGCGCCGGTGATGCTCATCAACCCGCCTTCGGCCTGCATCACCGCGTCGTAGCCCGGCTCGTTACGCCGGGGGCCGGTCTGCCCGTAGCCGGAAATCGAGCAGTAGATGAGGCGCGGATGGGCGGCCCGCACGCTGGCGGCGTCGAGGCCGACGCTGTCGAGGGTGCCGGGGCGGAAGTTCTCGACCACGGCATCGGCGGTGGCGAGGAGCTTGCCGACCAGGGCCCGGCCGCCGGGCGTCTTGAAGTCGACGGCCACGCTCTCCTTGTTGCGGTTGACGCTCAGGAAATAGGCGCTCTCATCGCCCAGGAACGGCGGCCCCCAGCGTCGCGTGTCGTCGCCACGTTCGGGGTGTTCGAGCTTGATCACCCGGGCGCCGAGGTCGCCGAGGATCATCGTGCAATACGGTCCCGAGAGCACGCGGGTGAAGTCGACGACGGTGACGCCGGTCAGTGGTCCCATACGATGCGGCAGCCATGGTACCCGCGATCCAGGCGGGACGCACCGGCCACGGCGATCAGCCGGCGAGCTGACGGCTGATCCGCGCCAGGTCGGCGAGCAGACCATAGGCCGTCTGCGTGAGTCCGCCGTCGCGCTGCACGATGCCGATCTCGCCGAGGTGATCGGTGCTGAGATACAGCGCGTTCTCGAGTCCGGCCACCGGCGCCAGCGGATCGTCGGGCGCGAGCCACACCGGCGCGGCGCCGACAGCGACGCGGCCGTCTTCCCGGCGGCCGTGCGACACCAGCCGCAGGCGCAGGCCCTGGGCCACACCGCGCTGCAGTTCGGCCGGGTCGAGCGCCCGGATGCCTGACCGGGCCACGTCGTGAGGGGTGATCCGCGCGTCGAGCAGCACGTTGGCCAGCACCGCGGCCTTGGCAGCCGCGTCCCAGCCGTCGATGTCGAGCGAGGGATCCGCTTCGGCGATGCCCCTGGCCTGCATCTCGGCCAGCGCCTCGGCGAACGGCACGCCACGCTCCAACGCCGCCAGGATGTAGCCGCACGTGGTGTTGACCACGCCGCGGAACGCCGACACGGTCAGCGCCGGCAGCGTGTCGGCGACCAGCGAGAACACCGGCACGCCGTCCATCACCGCGCTCTCGAACAGGAAGGCGCGGTTGGCCAGCGCCGCCAGCGCCGCCAGTTCGTGGAAGGCGAACGCCGCCGGGCCCTTGTTCGCCGTGACGACGTGGGCGCGGGCGTCGAGGGCGAGACGCACGTGGGTGAGGGCCGGCTCGCCGTGCGTCGCGTCGAGCACGGTGGTCTCGACGACCACCACCCGGCCGTTGGCGCAGGCATCGTGCAGTACCCGGAAGCGCATCGGCCAGGAACGCCTCGCCGTCGCCAGGCCCCGACCGCGGCCAGGGCCGCGCCCGCCGGGCCGAGGCGAGCACCGCCGCGTGATCGAGGCCGCCGGGGTCGAGCAGACCGCCGCGCGAGCGGGCACAAACGCCAGCCAGTCGCCAGGTGAACGGCAGGCGATCGCGCGTCGTCGTCGAGCAGCTCGAGCAGTCGCCGGCCGACGTGGCCGAACCCGACCAGGACCAGCCGCAGTTCGGGGCGGGTCGGCATCACCCGGGTCTCACTGCGCGGTGGCGACGTGGGGCAGCCGATCGAGCACGGCGCGGACCCGCTCGAGGCCGGCCATCACGTAGTCGGTGCGTTCGCCGACGCCGAGCCGCAGGTAGCCGTCCATGCCGAATTGATCGCCGGGCACGACCAGCACGCTCTCGTCCTCGCGCAGCCGGGTGACCAGTGCCGTCGAGTTGATGGGATGGGCGTAGCGCGTGAAGACGATGGCCCCGGCCTCGGGCCGGATCCAGGTGAAGCGGTCGCCGTGCGCGGCCAGCCACGCTTCCACGCGCGGAAGATTGGCGGCGATCACCTGGCGGGTACGGCCGAGCAGCCGGGTTCGCATGTCGGGCGCCAGCGCGATCTGCGCCAGCCGATCGCTCAGCGCGCCGGGGGCGATGGTCGTGTAGTCGTGGTAGGTCCAGAGCGCCTCGGCGACTTCGGGGGTCGAGACGACCCAGCCGACGCGCAGCCCGGGCAGGCCGTAGGCCTTCGACAGGCCGCTCGTCACCAGCACGCGCTCGCCGCGGCCCCACATCGACGGCGAGGTCCGCGCCGTCGAGCTCGGCGCCGCGATAGATCTCGTCCGACACGACCCAGCAGCCGTGGCGGTCGGCGACAGCGGCGACGGCATCGAGTTCCGCCGCGGTGAGCCGCGCGCCGGTCGGGTTGTTCGGCGTGCACAGGACGATCGCCCGCGTGCGCGGGCCGACCAGCGCGGCGAGCCGGTCGAGGTCGGGACGCCAGCGTCCCGCCGCGTGATCGTCGACCAGCGGCCACTCATGCACCGCGCCGCCGAAGGCCCGTGACGAGTCCGTGCGTCTGCATGTACGTGGGGACGAGCATCACGACCTCGTCGCCGGGCTGGACCAGATACCACGCCGCCAGAAAGTTGGCTTCGGCCCCGCCGTTGGTCACCTCGATGTGGGCGGGCGTGGCGCCGGGGTACAGGGCGGCGATGGCCCCCCGCAGTGCCTCGGTGCCGTTGGTCTGCGTGTAGATGAGCGGCTGGTCGAGCACCGCGTCGAGCGCCGCGCCGTCGCCGACCAGTTCCCGCACGCTGAGGGGATGCACCCCGCTTTCCGACAGGTTGAACCGGACCTGATGCTCCCACGTGGACTGGAAACGCTCCATGGCGAACGGCTCGACCCGCATGGCGGCGAGTATACTTACCGGCACCCGATGCGTGAGGAGCTGTTGCCGCGATTCGTCGAGGTGCCCGCCGGCGATTTCATCATGGGGGCCCCCGACGGCGACGACGACGAGCGGCCGGTCCGGCGGGTCACGCTCGACCGCTACCTGCTCTCGGCCCACCCCGTCACCAACGCGCAGTACGCCGAGTTCGTCCGCAACACCGGGCACCACGCCCCCGACGTGCGCGACCTGCCGTCGTTCGTCGCGCCCTCGGCCGAGGCCGGCTTCCGCGAACTGGCGTCGCCCTACATCTGGCGCGGCGGCGATCTGCCGAAGGACCGCGGACTGCACCCGGTCACACTCGTCACGCACGCCGATGCGATCGCCTACTGCGTGTGGCTCGGCACCCGGCTCGGCCGCGCCGTGCGGCTGCCCACCGAGGCGGAGTGGGAACGGGCCGCCCGCGGCGGCATCGACGGCCGCCGCTATCCGTGGGGCGATGAAATCGATCCGTCCCGTTCGAACTTCCTGCCCGACGTCGGCCTGAAGCGCATGCGCGGCACCCGCCCGGTCGGCACCTATCCGCCCAATCCCTACGGCCTGCACGACATGGCCGGCAACGTCTGGGAGTGGGTGGCCGACTGGTACCAGGCCGACGCCTACACCGGCGGCGACGCCGCCAACCCGTCCGGGCCGGTCGCCGGCACGCTGCGGGTATTGCGCGGCGGTTCGTGGGTGACGCACGACGTGCTGCAGTTGCGCTGTTCACACCGACACAAGGTGCCCCCCGACACCTACGCCTACTCGATCGGTTTCCGTGTCGCCTATTCCGACACGCACGAGATCGCGGCGGCGTTGACCGACGACGAGGCCCTGCAATGATCTTGGAACCCATCTCAGAAACCCCGCCGGCATTCGGCCGGCGCGGCATCCCGCGTCCCACCCCACGACGCTCACCACGCGTCGCGGGGGCCCCGGCTCGCGGCGTTGCTCCTCCTTCGGATATCCGCCATATCCTCAGTCGTCGCGCCTGGCGATCCGGGCGCCGCCCCGCCCTCGGTGCGACGCCGGGGTTTCTGAGAGGGGTTCGAGTGATGCTGTCGTCGTTGTTCGTGCTGGCCGGCGCCGTCGTGGCGGGCGCGCAGACCGCCGCGCCGGGGCCGCCCGTGGTGGTGGTGCGCGGGGAAGGGGAAGTGCGCGCGCAGCCCGACGTGGCGTTCGTCACCCTCGCCACCGAGCACCGCGGCGCCACCGCCCGGGACGCGCAGGCGCAGGGCGCCACGGCGATGACCGCGGTGCAGCAGCGACTGACCGCGGCCGGGCTGGCCAAGGACGCCATCCGCACGCTCAGCTACGATCTGCAGCCGCAGTTCGACTACACCAACGGCAAGCAGGTGCCGCGCGGGTTCCTGGCCCGCAACGTCATCGAGGTGCGGGTCGAGCCGGTGACGCGGGTCGGCGAGCTGCTCGAGATCGGCATCAGCGCCGGCGGCACGTCGGTGCAGGGCGTGCGCTTCGACCTGAAGGAGCGCACCCGGCTCGAACGCCAGGCGATCACCCGGGCCGTGGCCGATGCCCGGGCCAAGGCCGCGGCGGCCGCCGAGGGCGCCGGTGCGACCGTGGTCGCGGTCGTGCGGATCGAGGAAGACGGCGTCATCAGCCGGCCGATCGAACAGCCGATGATGCGGATGGCCGCCGATTCGATCGCCGCCGCGCCGCCCCCACCGCCGATTGCCGCCGGCGAGGCGGTGATCCGCGCCTCGGTCACGCTGACGGCGTCGATCAAGTAACGGGGCGGGGCTCGGGACCCCGATCAGAATCTCCAGGCTACGCCACAGGTACCAAGCGGCCACCGAGCGGTGGGGACGCCACGCCTCGGCCACCTTCAACGCCCGGGCCGGCGAGGGCCGGCTGCGCATGCGGTACTGCCGCTGCATCGCCGTGAGCAGGCCCAGGTCACCGACCGGGAAGATGTCCGGCCGGTGGAGCTGGAACAGCAGGAAGATCTCCGCCGTCCACGTGCCGATGCCGAGCACCGCGGTCAGCGCCTCGAGCGCGGTGGCGTCGTCGCGGGCGTCGAGCGCGGCCAGGTCGAGGCGGCCGTCGCGGACCCGCGCGGCCAGGTCGCGCACGAACCGGGTCTTGTTGGTGCTGAGGCCGACCCCGCGCAGCGTGGCCTCGTCGAGCGCCAGCAGGCGTGACGGCGTCGGCGCCTCGCCGGGGAAGAGCGCACACAACCGGCCGAAGATGGTCGCGGCGGCCTTGGTCGACAGCTGCTGCGACACGATGGCCCGCAGCAGCAGAAAGAACGGGTCGTCGCCGCGGCTGGCGCCGAGGCGGCACGGGCCGCCGCGGCGGATGAGATCGGCCATCACCGGATCGGCGGCGATTAGATGCCGGCGGGCGCGTCTGGTGTCGAGAGCCACCGCGGCATTCTGCCACGATGCCGATCGCGCATCGACGACAGCGAATTCGTGGCTGTCACTCGTCCCTCCGAGGCAGCTCTAAAGAGCTGCCCTACGAGCGTCTCTGAGGGACTGCCCTCGGGCGTCCTGTTCGCGCAGCGAGGGGTTTGTGCCATAAGCTGGACGTTGGTTGACGCACATGGAATCCGGTCTGCTCGCGGCCATCGGCCGCACGCCCCTGGTCAGGCTCACGCGTCTCGAGCGCGCGGTGCCGGGCCTCGAGTTGTACGGCAAGCTCGAAGCCAGCAATCCCGGCGGCTCGGTCAAGGACCGGGCCGCCCGCCACATGATCCTCGAGGGCCGGCGCACCGGCGCGCTCGGCCCCGGCAAGCGGCTGCTCGACGCCACGTCCGGCAACACCGGGATCGCCTACGCGATGCTCGGCGCCGCGCTGGGCTTTCCGGTGACGCTGTGCCTGCCGTCGAGCGCCAGCCCCGAACGCAAGCGGATCCTGACCGCCTACGGCGCCGAGCTGGTGTTCACCGATCCGATGGACGGTTCGGACGGCGCGATCGTCGAGGCGCGGCGCCGCTATGCCGAGGCGCCCGATCGCTACTTCTATCCCGACCAGTACAACAACGACTTCAACTGGCGCGCGCACTTCGAGACGACCGGCCCCGAGATCCTGGCCGATACGGCGGGTCGCATCACGCACTTCGTGGCCGCGCTCGGCACGAGCGGAACGTTCATGGGCACCGGGCGGTTCCTGCGCGCCAACATCCCGGACGTGGTCCTCATCTCGGTGCAGCCGGAGTCGCCGCTGCACGGCCTCGAGGGCCTGAAGCACATGGCCTCGGCGATCGTTCCGGGCATCTACGACGCGACGCTCGCCGACCACGCCGCCGAAGTGTCGACCGAAGCCGCCCACGAGATGACGCGCCGCCTGGCCCGCGACGAGGGCCTGCTCGTGGGCGTGTCGAGCGGGGCCAACGTCGCCGCCGGGCTGGAGCGCGCTACCGACGCCGTGCGGACGCGCGACCGGGTCGTGATGGTGGTCGTGCTCTGTGACGCCGGCGATCGCTACCTCTCCGAGCACTTCTGGGACGAGGGACGGACCGCGGCGACCGACGCGCGCCCGCTCTCGGAGGCCTCCGCGACGTGACGCCGCTGACCCTGGCGCACGGCGTCCGCGCCGCCATCGAGCAGCACGGCCGCGAGGCCTACCCGCACGAATGCTGCGGCGCGCTGCTGGGCGAGGGCGACGTGGTGCACGCCGTGCACCCGCTGCCGAACGTGACCACCGAGGGGCCGCGCCGCCGCTTCCGGGTCGACGACAAGGACTACCTGGCGGCTGAGCGCAAGGCCGCGGCCACCGGCCTCAGCCTGCTCGGCTTCTACCACTCGCATCCCGACCATCCGGCCGAGCCGTCGCAGTACGACCTCGACCACGCGTTTCCGACTTTCGTCTACCCGATCCTGTCGGTGCAGCAGGGCGAGCCGGCGGCGCTGCGGGCGTGGCGGCTGCGCGACGACCGGTCGGGCTACGACGAGCAGCCGGTCGACACGGCGGCTGATGCCAAGGCGTCATAAACTGAAAGACTTCGCACGAGGACGCGCATGCCCGTAGCCATTCACATCCCGACGCCCCTTCGCCCCTTCACCGACAAGCTCGACACCGTGCAGGCCTCCGGGGCCACGGTCGGCGAGGTGCTCAAGGACCTGACCACGCAGTACGCCGGGCTGAAGCAGCACCTCTATTCGCCCGACGGCAAGCTGCGGAGCTTCGTGAACATCTACGTCGGCGACGAGGACATCCGCTACCTGCAGAAGGAGCAGACGCCGGTGACCGACGGCCAGACGCTGAGCATCATCCCGTCGGTGGCCGGGGGCCACGGCGCGGCCGCGCCGGCGACCGCCCTGCCGGCGCTCGACGGCGAGGAGATCAAGCGCTACAGCCGTCACCTCATCCTCTCGGAAGTCGGCATGGAAGGGCAGCAGAAGCTCAAGGCGGCCAAGGTGCTGTGCATCGGCGCCGGCGGCCTTGGCTCGCCGGTGGCGATGTACCTGGCGGCGGCCGGTGTCGGGACCATCGGCATCGTCGACTTCGACACCGTGGACCTCAGCAACCTGCAGCGCCAGATCCTGCACGGCACCGACGACATCGGCAAGCCGAAGCTGACCTCGGCGAAGGAGACGCTGCGTCGCCTCAACCCGCACGTGAACGTGATCACCTACGAGGTCGCGCTCAGCTCGGCCAACGCGCTGGATCTCTTCCGCGGCTACGACGTCGTCGTCGACGGCACCGACAACTTCCCGACGCGGTACCTCGTGAACGACGCGTGCGTGCTGCTCGGCATTCCCAACGCCTACGGCAGCATCTTCCGCTTCGAGGGTCAGGCCTCGGTGTTCGGCGCCAAGGACGGCCCGTGCTACCGCTGCCTGTATCCGGAGCCGCCGCCGCCCGGACTGGTGCCGAGCTGCGCTGAAGCCGGGGTGCTCGGCATCCTGCCGGGGCTGGTCGGCACCATCCAGGCCACCGAGACGGTGAAGCTGATTCTCGGCATCGGCCAGACGCTGGCCGGCCGGTTCCTGATCTACGACGCGATGCGGATGCGCTTTCGCGAGCTGACGCTGCGCAAGGATCCCGACTGCCCGGTGTGCGGCACGCACCCGACGGTGACCGCGCTCATCGACTACGACCAGTTCTGCGGCATCGTGCCCGCGGCCGTGCCGGTGCCGACGTCGTCGGCCACCGACATCTCGCCGCTCGAGCTCAAGGCGCGGATGGACGCCGGCACGACGCCATTCGTCCTCGATGTCCGTGAGCCGAACGAGTACCAGATCAATCGCATTCCGGGGTCGGTGCTGATCCCGCTCGGCGATCTGCCCAAACGGGTCGGGGAACTCGACCGCAACGCCGAGATCGTGACCCAGTGCAAGTCGGGCGTGCGCTCCGGCAAGGCGGCGGCGTTCCTGCGCCAGCAGGGCTTCACCAACGTGAAGAACCTGACCGGCGGGATCCTGGCCTGGGTGGATCAGGTGGATCCGAGCCAGCCGAAGTATTAGGACCCGCAGGCCCTAATTCCGTCGCAGCGCTCGCCCGGCGCGCTCGCCGGTCATCCGTCCGTCGTTCAACGTCAGTCGGCCGTTGACCACCACGGCGACGACGCCTTCGGCGTACTGGTGCGGCTTCTCGAACGTCGCCTTGTCGATGATCGTCGCGGGATTGAAGACGACGACGTCGGCCTTGAGGCCGGGACGAAGGACGCCGCGATCGGCGAGCCCCATGCGCTGCGCCGGAAACGACGTCATCTTGCGGATCGCCTCCTCCAGCGTGAGCACGCGCTTCTCCCGGACGTAGACGCCGAGCACTCGGGCGAACGTGCCGTAGGCGCGCGGGTGCGGCGCGTCCTTGCCGAAGGTCGGCATCCCTGGCGACGCGTCGGAGGCGATCATCGTCGCCGGATGCTTCATGATGCGCACCAGGTCGTCTTCGCTCATGGCGTGGTAGATCCCGACGCAACTGCCGCGCTCGACGATCTCGACCACCAGGGCGGCCGCCAGGTCGAACGCCACGGTTCGCCCGCGATCGCGCAGCACCTGCGCCAGGCTCTTGCCGGCCAGGGCCGGGTCGAAGTCGCAAGACGCCAGGACGACATTGGCGGGGTCGCCGCCACCTCGCCCCTGCTCCAGCGCCGCAGCGATTTCACTCAGCACGCGTTGCCGCGTGGCTTCGTCCTTGAAGCGCGCCAGCATGGCGTTGCGGCCGCCTTCCTGGGCCCACTGTGGAATCAAGCCGGACTGGATGGTGGTGTTCGACGCGGTGTACGGATACTGATCGAGCGTCGCGTCCACGCCGCGCATCCGCGCCTCGTCGATGAGGCGCAGCGTCTCGACGCTCTTCCCCCAATTGGCCTTGCCGATGGTCTTGTGGTGGGTGACTTGCGTCGGGAGGCGGCCCTGCTCGCCGATGGCAATCGTGTCGCGCACGCTGTCGACGACGTGCAGCCCTTCATCCCGCATGTGCGACTGATGGACGCCGCCGAACTCGCCGGCCACGCCCGCCAGATCGATCACTTCCTGCAGTGGCGCATAGTTGGCGGGCACGTAGAAGAGCCCGGTGCTCATGCCGAAGGCGCCATCGCGCATCGCCTGTCTGACGAGATCGCGCATGCGCTGCAGCTCATCGGGGGTCGCTGGCCGGTTCGCCATGCCGAGCACGGCGAGCCGCACGGCGCCGTGCCCGATGAAGGCGCCGAGATTGATGGCCGGCTTCGCCGCCGCGACCTTCGCGAGAAAGGCGCCGACCTGCGTGGTGCCGAAACCATCAGGGCCGGCCATCACCGTGGTCACACCCTGGCGGATGTCGTTCTCCGCCGCCGGATTGCCGATGAGGTCCTGCTTGTCGTCGCGGACCAGCGGGTCGACGGTTCCCGCGGGAACGACCGTATTACCGGCATCGCCGTGCACGTGGACGTCGATGAAGCCCGGTGCGACGACCAGTCCCGGCGCGTCGATGACGCGCGCCCCGGACGTCGCGAGATGCGGGGCGACGGCAGCGATGACGTCGCCCTTGATGCCGACATCGGCGAGCAACCAGGGGTTGCCGGTGCCGTCGATGACACGGCCGCCCCGTATCACCAGGTCGAAGGCCGGTGCTTGGGAGTGCGAACCGACCTGCCAGGCGGAAAGAAGGCCCAGCGTCAGTGCGGCGGCGACGACGTCTCGAGGTGTCATCGTGATGATCTCCTGCTCGACGTGAGGCTGTGCTCGCGTCCGGCCGCCTGGTTGACGACGCCGATGAATATCGACGGACTCACGCCCTGCCGACTGCGGATTCCGCTCGCGCGAGCAGGTCCGAGACTCCGAGGCGTGCCGCGCGGTCTTGAAGGTAGGACCGGTCGAGCGCGCTGCCCTGCACGAGCAGAATGCCCAGCACATCCCGCCACTGGCGATCCGACACCTCGTTGCCCTTGCGGAACCAACGCAGTTTCTGCAGGAGGATGTCTTCGGGCGTGTAGGCGTAGAGAAAGCTGTCGGGCGCGGCCGTCACCTGGACGCGCTGCCGCCGATTCATCTGCTCTTCATCGAGCGGTGATCCGCCCATGATGAACAAGTCGACTTTGATGGCGCTCGCCCGATGGAAGACGTTGACGCTCGACCGCTCACGAACGGCCCTGGCGACTGCCTGTTCGTCGACGTCGAACTCGCCATCGAGCGCCTCGGTCAGCCGGCCCACGTCCGCCGTCGTCAGGGCGACGACGACGTCGACGTCGAGGGTGGATCGCGGTTCCCCACTCAGCGAGCTGGCCAGCGATCCGCCGACGAGATAACGCAGTCCGCACGCTTCGAAGATCTGCGCCACGGCGAGCGCGACCGCGACCGGGTCGTTCACCGCGCCCCGCGGAGGTCGGTCAGGTGCGCGGCATCAGGGTAGACCTGCCGCGTCGCGCCGACGCCGAGCCGAATAGCGGCCAGGCGCAGGAAGCACTCGCGCTCCGAGGCCTGGGGATGGCGAAGGCGAATCCCGGCCATCGACAGATCCAACACCGCGCGGGTGGTCTCGCTGACTAGCCGCAAGCGTTCGATCGACGAGAGCTGTCGCCACGCTTCGACCTGTCGTTGCTCGCTGTCGGCCGTGGTGTCGGCTGAGAGCACCGCCAGCTGCGGGCCGGGGAACGATTGCGCCACGGCGCGATTATAGAGCGCGAGTTCCGTGGCACACCAGCCTCGAACGGCTGGCGCTACTGCTTCGCCTCAGGATTCCAATTCTGAATCAGCGTGATCGGCGCGGCGGCGCTCTCCACCACCGTGTTGATCAGGAAGCGCCCGTCGCGGGCCGCGTCGTACTGCCGTACCTGTATCGCATCGATGCCGCCGCCCACGATACGCGTGGGAAAGAGCGCCACTGGGACGCCCGGAACCACGGCGGCCGCGGTGGTGGTGATGGGCGCGGCCATCAGCTCGCCGGCCGGGTTGAGGTAGAAGAGCTCTTTCCCGTCGTGCCGCCACACGGGATGAATGCCGCCCCCCGTCGAGACCTGCCACTGGCCGTCCGCTTGGGTGGCCGACGAGTCGTCTGACGGCCTCACGAACGGCCGCACGTAGATCTCCGGCCGTCCGGATTCGTTCGACTGGTAGGCCACCCACCGGCCATCGGGGGAGAACATCGCGTAGCCCTCGCGGAACGGCGTCTTCAGCCACACCGTGGGCGTCCGATCCCCCGAGGTTGGCACGACCCAGATGTCGACGTTGGTCTGCGGATCCACGCTATTGAAGAGCACAAAGCGCCCGTCCTCCGACGCGCTGGTGACGAGCTTCGCCTGCACAGAGGTCAGCAGTCGCTCCGCCTCGCCCGCGCCGTTGCTGCGCTTCTGGTACACATCAGACACTGCCGCCTCGCGGCGGGAGAACATGATCCGTGCGCCGTCGCCCGACCAGACGGGATACCGCGAGAGGTCGCGATCGAACGTGAACCGGCTGTCGCGGAGGCCATCGAGCAGCCAGACATCCTCGTTGCCCTGCACCGTGCGTGTCACCGCCACACGCTGGCCATCGGGCGAGACGCTGGGGTTACTGAGCGTCCCGTCGCGGGGGCCCACGGCGCCGTGGGCCGCGCCCGACCGGTCCACCCAGGTGAGCTGCCGCAGGCTGCCGTCACCACTCCGGTAGGCGAGCAGCCCGGTCGCCGCCGCCGACACGGCTATGCGATTCGACCGGAAGTCGGCCCCGACGCCTTCGGCCAGCGTCGCCGGCTCGCCCACCAGGGTCGCCGTCGTGAGATCCAACCGCTGGGCGACCAGCGTTGCCGTGCCAGGCCTCACCCACAGCAGCCATCCCCCATCGCCGGTGGCCGACGCGTCCGACGCCCCGCCGTGCGAGGGCAGATACACCCCGCCGGCATCTGCAGCTACCAGCCGTGTCGGGGCGCGGCCGTCGAGCGCGCCAAGGTAGATCCCCTGGACGTCTGTCCCGCCGGCCACGTAGCACAGGTATCGGCCGTCGGGGAGGAACTGTGGCGCCGTGTGCGATGACGCGCCCTCCACCTGCGTGACCGGGACGGCGGCGCCGCCGGTGGCGGCAACGCGCATCAAGGGCAAGCCGGTGGTGTTGCTCGCAAACAGGATGACGCCGTCCGTGTGCCACGTTCCGCCGGCCCCGCCCGTGACCGTCGCCAGCGTCTGCGGGGCGCCACCGGCCAGGTCGAGGCGTTTCAACGTGTTCTCTGCGACGAAGCCGATGGACCGGCCGTCGGGGGACCAGAAGGGCCAGGTCGCCCCCTCCGTCCCCGCCAGCGGCTGCGCGCTCGTGCCGGCCAGCGGCCGCAGCCACAGCCTGGAGGCGCCGTCACTGTCGGCGGCGAACACGATCTGGCGGCCGTCGGGCGAGAGCACAAACGACCCGGGTTGGCTGGTCGCCGGTGTCACGATCTCGAGGCGGGTCTCGGGCGGGACGGGCGGCGGAGTCTGGCGCAGATATCGCAGTGTGGGCGTTGCCATGGCGACCATCCCAGCCACGGCGACGATCGCGACCATCCACGGGAGTCGCCGGCGCGACGAGGCGGTGGTCGTTGTCGTTGTCGTGCTGCTCGCGTCTTCGGGTGCGCCACTGAGCAGTTCGTCAATCTGAACGCGCGCGTCGCCGATGGCTTGCAGGCGCGTCTTGACGTCCTTCTTCAGGCAGCGCGTGAGCAATCGGCGTAGCGCGGCCGGCGTGGCGGCCGGCACGGCGCTCCAGTCCGGCTCCTTGCTGATCACCGACACGATCGTGTCGGTCACGTCCTCGCCCCGGAACGCCCGCGTCCCCGTCAGCATCTCGAAGAGCACCGCGCCGAACGCCCAGATGTCGGCGCGTCTGTCTACCATCTTGCCGCGCGCCTGTTCGGGCGCCATGTACGCCGCGGTGCCGAGAATCATCCCGGCCTGTGTCATCGCCGGCGACGTGATGGTCGGCGGGTTCACCGCCTGGGCGCTGGACGCGGCGGCGGGATCGAGCGCCTTGGCGAGGCCGAAGTCCAGCACCTTCACCGTGCCGTCGGCGCGCACCTTGATGTTGGCGGGTTTCAGATCGCGGTGGATGATCCCCTGCTCGTGCGCGGCTTCGAGGGCTTCCGCGATCTGCTTCGCGATCGGCAGCGCTTCATCGATCGGCATGGCGCCCTTCGCAATGCGCTGCGAGAGATCCTCGCCCTCGACCAGTTCCATCACCAGCGCGTACATCGCCGCCTGCCCTGAGCCTGTCGAAGGGCCGGACTTCTCGACGGCATAGATCGCGGCGATGTGCGGATGGTTCAGCGAGGCGAGCGTCTTCGCCTCGCGCTCGAAGCGCGCCAAGCGATCGGGGTCCGCGGCAAACGCCTCGGGCAGGATCTTGATGGCCACCTGGCGGCCGAGAGAGGTGTCGGTCGCCCGGTACACCACCCCCATGCCACCAGCGCCCAGGGGGCCGGCCACCTCGTAGGGGCCAATGCGGGCTCCGGACGCCAAGCTCATGCGCGGCGAATCTTATCGCGGTCCGATCCGGGGCCGTTCCGGCGGGCCCGGATTGCTAAAGCCCAGCTGGCCGCCGCAACAACTGCCAATGGCGACTTGCGCAGTCGGACTTCCCGGCCTAATATAGGACTCGCACGGTCGCATTTCCAGACGGCCGGGCTGGACAGCGTCTCCGGGGGCCCAATCCCCGGCTTCCCAGCCCAGTCGGGTGACCTAGGACGAACACTCATGCTGCGCCTGTCGAAAAAAGCGGATTACGCGCTGATCGCGATGCGTCACCTCGCCGCGGGCGAGCCGGGCAGCTCGTCGAGCGCGCGCGAGATCGCCGAGAGCTACGCGATTCCGGCCGAGCTGCTCGCCAAAGTACTGCAGCGGCTGGTGCGGGCGCGGCTGCTCGTGTCGGTGCAAGGCACGCGCGGTGGCTACAAGCTGGGCCGGCCGGCGCTCCAGATGACCGTGGCCGACGTGATCCAGGCGATCGACGGCCCGGTGGCGGTGACCGCCTGCTCGCCGACCAACCACACCTGCGAGCAGTTCGAGCGCTGCGAGATCCGCGACCCGCTGTGGAAGATCAAGTCGCGCATCGTCGACGCGCTGGCCACCGTGAGCCTCGCGGAGCTGGCCGAACCGGTCGAGGCGGTGGCAGCGGCGGCGGTGCCGATCGCACTCACCATGGCGAATCCGGGCCGGCCGTCGGTGCGCGCGGCCGACTGAGACGACGATGACTGTCTCGCGTCCCGTCTACCTCGACTTCCACGCCACCACGCCGGTCGATCCGCGCGTGCTGCAGGTGATGCTGCCGTACTTCAACCACGTGTTCGGCAACGCGTCGAGCCGGCAGCATCGCTTCGGCTGGAAGGCGGAGGAAGCGGTCGAGCGCGGCCGCCAGCAGGTGGCGGCGCTCATCGGCGCCAAGGCCAAGGAGATCGTCTTCACGAGCGGCGCGACCGAGGCCAACAACCTCGCCATCCGCGGCGCGGTGGCGGCCCGCCGGTCCCGCGGCAACCACGTGGTCACCGTCGCGACCGAGCATCACGCGGTGCTCGATACCTGCAAGGCGCTCGAGCACGACGGCTGCCGGGTGACCGTGCTGCCGGTGGAACGCGACGGCCTGGTCGATCCAGACCGCTTCGCCGCGGCGCTCACCGAGCAGACGGTGCTGGCCTCGGTGATGACCGCCAACAACGAGATCGGCGTCATCCAGCCGATCGCCACCCTGGCGCAGGCCTGCCGCGCCCGCGGCGTGTGGCTGCACACCGACGCCGTCCAGGCGGTGGGCCGCGTGCCGGTCGACGTCGAGACGCTCGGCGTCGATCTGGCGTCGATCACCGCACACAAGATGTACGGCCCCAAGGGCGTCGGCGCGCTCTACGTGCGGCGGGCGTCCAAAGTGGCACTGACGCCGCTCTTCACCGGCGGCGGCCAGGAACGCGGGATCCGGCCCGGCACCCTGAACGTCCCAGGCATCGTGGGGTTTGGCGCCGCGGCCGAGGTGTGCGGCCAGGAACTGGCCAGCGAGGGCCCGCGCGTGGCGGCGCGGCGCGACCGGCTGCTGGCGGGTCTGCAGGCTGGCCTCGAGGCGGTGACGGTGAACGGCTCGTTGTCGGCGCGGCTGCCGCACAACCTGCATGTGAGCTTCGCCGGCGTGGACGGGGAAGCGCTGATGACCGGGCTGGCCGACGACGTGGCCGCGTCGTCTGGTTCGGCATGCGCGTCGGGCAGCCGCGAGCCGTCGCACGTGGTGAAGGCGCTCGGCCTGGGCGCGGCCGAGCAGTGGGGCGCCGTCCGCTTCGGCTTAGGGCGGACCACCACTGACGCCGACGTCGATTTCGCCGCCGAGCGGGTCGTCGCGCTGGTGCAGCGGCTGCGCGCGGCGTCGCCGGTGGAAGTGGGGCGGGCTTGACGACCGCCGTGCGGTACTCGGCAGAGGTCGTGCGCCGCTGCCAGCAGATGGACCGGGCCGGCAGCTGGCCCGAAGGCGATGCGAACGTCGGCACCGGCGTGGTCGGCAGCCTCGACGTCGGGACGATGATCCGGCTGCAGGTGCGGCTCGCGTCGGACGACGACCGCATCGAGGAGGCACGCTTCAAGGTGTTCGGTTGCAGCGCGGCCATCGCCAGCGCCAGCCTGGCCGCCGATCGCCTCAGCGGTGCCACGCTCGATGTGGCGATGGGGCTGGATCACGCGGCGCTGGCCGCGGCGCTGGACCTGCCCGACGACAAGCGGGCAATGGCGGTGCAGGCGGTGACGGCCGCGCGCGCGGCGATCGCCGATGCCTGCCGGAAGACTCGACGGGCGTTCGCGGCGGCGGGAAGCGGGGAATCACGATGATCGAGATCACGGACAGCGCGGCGCGCGTCATCCACCGGCAGCTCGTCAAGAGCGGCGTGCCGGAGGGCGGCCTGCGCGTGGCCATCAAGGCTGGCGGGTGCTCGGGCTACAGCTACGTGTTCCAGTGGGAGCCGGCGGCCAAGGCCACCGACCAGGTGTTCGACGGGCCCGAGGGCGTGAAGGTGTTCGTCGACCCGCGCAGCCTGAAGCTGCTCGACGGCACGGTCCTCGACTTCGACGAGGGCAACCTCATGGCCACCAACTTCGTTCTCCGCAATCCCAACGCCAAGAGCGCGTGTGGGTGCGGCACTTCATTCGGCGTCTAGTGACCTGCCAGGGACCGGGGACCAGGGACCGGGGACCAGGGCGAGACTGACATGGAATCAACGGCAACGACCAAGGTGTTCGAGGATCTGGCGGCCCAGGACTACAAGTACGGGTTCGTCACCGACGTCGAGCAGGACATCGTCCCCAAGGGGCTGGATGAGGACGTCGTGCGCCTCATCTCGGCCAAGAAGGGCGAGCCCGAGTGGCTGCTCGACTGGCGGCTGAAGGCCTTTCGCGCCTGGCAGAAGATGACCGAGCCGGCGTGGCAGAACGTCACCTACGCGCACATCGACTACCAGGACATCAGCTACTACGCGGCGCCGCGCGAGAAGCCGAAGCTGAACAGCCTCGACGAGGTCGACCCGGAGATCCTGGCCACGTTCAAGAAGCTCGGCATCCCCCTCGAGGAACAGAAGCTGCTCTCGAACGTCGCCGTCGACGCCGTGTTCGACTCGGTGTCGGTGGCCACGACGTTCAAGGGCAAGCTCAGCAAGCTCGGGATCATCTTCTGCTCGTTCTCGGAGGCGGTGCGCGAGCACCCCGAGCTCGTCAAGCAGTACCTCGGCTCGGTCGTGCCGCACACCGACAACTTCTTCGCCGCGCTCAACGCCGCGGTCTTCTCCGACGGCAGCTTCGTGTTCGTGCCCAAGGGCGTGCGTTGCCCGATGGAGCTGTCGACCTACTTCCGCATCAACGCCAAGGGCACCGGCCAGTTCGAGCGGACGCTGATCGTCGCCGAACGAGGGCGCCACGGTCAGTTACCTCGAAGGCTGCACCGCGCCGATGCGCGACGAGAACCAGCTCCACGCCGCGGTGGTCGAACTGGTGGCGCTCGACGACGCCACCATCAAGTACTCGACGGTGCAGAACTGGTATCCCGGCGACAAGGACGGCAAGGGCGGCATCTACAACTTCGTGACCAAGCGCGGCATCTGCAAGGGCCGGCGCGCCAAGATCACCTGGACCCAGGTCGAGACCGGCTCGGCGATCACCTGGAAGTATCCGAGCTGCATCCTGCAGGGCGACGACTCGGTCGGCGAGTTCTACTCGGTGGCGGTGACCAACAACCGGCAGCAGGCCGACACCGGCACCAAGATGATCCACCTCGGGAAGAACACCCGCAGCACCATCGTCTCGAAGGGCATCTCGGCCGGGCTCGGCCAGAACACCTACCGCGGCGCGGTCAAGATCGCCAAGGGCGCGACCAACGCCCGCAACTACTCGCAGTGCGATTCGCTGCTCATCGGCGACCGGTGCGGCGCCCACACCTTCCCGTACCTCGAGATCAAGAACACGTCGGCCAAGGTCGAACACGAGGCGTCGACGTCGAAGATCGGCGAGGACCAGATGTTCTACTGCGAATCGCGCGGCATTTCGAAGGAAGACGCCATCAACATGATCGTCAGCGGCTTCTGCAAGGAAGTGTTCCGCGAGCTGCCGATGGAGTTCGCGGTCGAGGCGCAGAAGCTGCTCGGCATTTCGCTGGAAGGGTCGGTGGGGTAGGACGATGCTCGAGATTCGTGGTTTGACGGTGCGGGTGGAGGACAAGGAAATCCTCCACGGGATCGACCTGACGGTGAAGGCCGGCGAGGTGCACGCGATCATGGGGCCCAACGGCTCCGGCAAGAGCACGCTGGCGCGGGTGCTGGCCGGGCATCCCGGCTACGAGGTGACCGCCGGCGAGGTCCGCTATCAGGGCGAGGATCTGCTGGCGCTGGCCGCCGACGAGCGCGCCCGCAAGGGCGTGTTCATGGCGTTCCAGTACCCGGTCGAGATCCCCGGGGTGAACAACGCCTACTTCCTCAAGGCGGCGTTGAACGCCAAGCGCAAGGAGCAGGGCCTCGAGGAGCTCGACGCCATCGACTTCATGACCTTGGTGAAGCAGGAAGCCAAGCGCCTCCAGATGGACGAGGGGATGCTGCAGCGCGCCGTCAACGAGGGCTTCTCGGGCGGCGAGAAGAAGCGCAACGAGATCTTCCACATGGCGGTGCTGCAGCCGACGCTGGCGGTACTCGACGAGACCGACTCCGGCCTCGACATCGACGCCTTGCGGGTCGTCTCGGACGGCGTCAACGCCCTGCGCAGTCCGGAGCGCGCGTTCATCGTCGTCACCCACTACCAGCGGCTGCTCGACTACATCGTGCCCGACCACGTGCACGTGCTGAGCGATGGCCGGATCGTCCGCTCGGGCGGGCGCGAGCTGGCGCTCGAGCTCGAAGAGAAGGGCTACGCCTGGCTCGACGGCGCCGCCGCGGGAGCGCGGCAGTGACGAGCACGGCACAGGCGCTCGATTGGGTCCGGGCCGGCCAGCAGGCGCTCGGCACCCGGGCGCCGGAATGGCTGGCCGACCACCGGGCCACCGCCCTCGCGGCGTTCGAGACGGCAGGTTTCCCGACCACCCGGCTCGAGGCGTGGCGCTTCACCAACGTCGGGCCGATTGCCGCAACCGCGTTCGAGCTGGCGTCGCCCGAGGCCGAGGGCGCCGAGGCGTTCGTCGCCGAGCACGAACTGCGCGACAGCGCCGCCACGGCGGTGGTCGTCAACGGCTGCTTCGACGAGCAGTTGTCGTCGTCGGCGCTGCCGCTCGGCGTCGTCGTCGGTGCCCTGGCCGCCAGCTTCGAGGACGACGACTCCACGGCGCCGGCCGGGGTCACGGCGCTCGACACCACCGGGCTGCCGTTCGCGGCGCTGAACGCCGCGTTCCTCGAAGACGGCGTGCACGTGGTGATTCCCGAGGGCGCGGTGCTGACCGCCCCGATTCACATCATCGTCGCCACGTTGCCCGAAGCGGCGCCGGTGATGGCGCATCCGCGGCTGCTCATCGACGCCGGCGCGCAGAGCCAGGCGACGGTGATCGTCACCTTCGCCGGGCCCGACGGCGCGGTCTACCTCTCCAACTGCGTCACCCAGGTGCGGCTCGACGACGGCGCGGTGCTGGAGCTGGTCACCGACCAGCGCGAGTCGTCGGCGGCCTACCACGTGCACCACGTGCACGCCCACTGCGGCACGGCCAGCATTCTCCACGCGCGAGCGGTGTCGCTCGGCGGGCGCATCGTCCGCAACGACCTGTCGGCGGTGCTCGGCGGCGAGGGCGCGCACGCGGCGCTCGACGGTGTCTACGTCGCCGACGGCGAACAGCTGGTGGACAACCACACCTCGATCGATCACGCGCTGCCGCACTGCACCAGCCACGAGCTCTACAAGGGCATCCTGGCCGGGAAGGCCCGGGCGGTGTTCAACGGGCGCATCCTGGTCCGCCTCGACGCGCAGAAGACCGACGCCAAACAGACCAACCGCGCCCTGCTGCTGTCCGACGACGCGCAGGTCAACTCCAACCCGCAGCTCGAGATCTTCGCCGACGACGTGAAGTGCACGCACGGCGCCGCGGTCGGCCAGCTCGACGAGGACGCCATCTTCTACCTGCAGGCCCGCGGGCTCACCCGTGAGGCGGCGCGCGACCTGCTGCTCCACGCCTTCGCCGGCGAGGTGCTGGGCGAGATCAGCTCGACGCGAGCTGCGCGGCCGCCTCGAGGCGACGCTGTTCGCCCGTCTCGACCGCGACCTGGCGTCCGCGGAGGCTCACGCATGACCCCGGCCGTGCCCGCCCCCGCCGCCACCTCCGTCGACGTCGAGGCGCTGCGCGCCCAGTTCCCGATTCTCGCGGAGCCGGCGCACGGGCACTCGCTCGTGTATCTCGACAACGCCGCCACCACCCAGAAGCCACGGGCGGTGATCGACGCGCTCTCCCACTATTACGAGACCGCCAACGCCAACGTCCACCGCGGCGTGCACATGCTGTCGGAACGGGCCACGGCGGCCTTCGAAGGCGCGCGCACCGAGGCGGCGAGCTTCCTCGGTGCCGCCCACACCCACGAGATCATCTTCACCAGGAACGCCACCGAGGGCATCAACCTGGTGGCGAACAGCTGGGGGCGCGCCGTCCTCTCGGCCGGCGACGAGGTGCTCATCTCGGCGATGGAGCACCACTCGAACATCGTGCCGTGGCAGATGGCGTGCGAGCGGACCGGGGCGCGGCTGCGCGTCATCCCGATTGACGACCGCGGCGTCCTCGACCTCGACGCGTTCCGCGGCCTGCTCACCGACGCGCACCCGGATGGTGGCGGTGAGCCACCTGTCCAACGCGCTCGGCACCGTCAACCCGGTGGCCGAGATCGCCGCCGCGGCGCACGCCGCCGGGGCCGCCGTGCTCGTCGACGGCGCGCAAGCGGCCTACCACCGCGCGGTCGACGTCGCTGCGCTCGGCGTGGATTTCTACGTCTGCACCGGCCACAAGCTCTACGGCCCGACCGGCATCGGCGTGCTCTACGGCACGACCGCGCAGCTCGAGGCGATGCCGCCGTTCCTCGGCGGCGGCGACATGATCTCGTCGGTCAGCTTCGAGAAGAGCACCTGGAACGTCCTGCCGTACAAGTTCGAGGCCGGCACGCCGCACATCGAGGGGGCGGTCGGCCTGGCTGCCGCGATGCGTTTCATCAGCGGCATCGGCTTCGACTGGATCACCGCGCACGAATCACGCCTGCTGGCCTACGGCACCGAGGCGCTGTCGGCGGTGCCGGGCGTCCGGCTGGTCGGCACCTCGCCCGACAAGGCCAGCATCCTGTCGTTCGTGATGGAGGGTGTGCATCCGCACGACATCGGCACCGTCGTCGACCAGTACGGCGTAGCCATCCGCACCGGCCACCATTGTGCCCAGCCGGTGATGGAGCGCTTCGGCGTGCCGGCCACGGCCCGGGCGTCGCTGGCGATGTACAACACTCCCGACGACATCGACCGACTCGTCGTGGCACTGCACCATGTGCGGAGGATGTTCGCATGATGTCCGGGCTATCCGAGCTCTACCAGGAAGTGATCCTCGATCACAACCGGCGGCCACGGAATTGTCGTCCCATTGCCGGTGCCACCTGCCAGGAGGGTTACAACCCGCTCTGTGGCGATCGCCTGAAGGTCTACGTCACGCTCGACGGCGGGCGGATCGGCGACGTCGCCTTCCAGGGCAACGGCTGCGCCATTTCGCAGGCGTCGGCGTCGCTGATGACCGAGGCGCTCAAGGGCCGGACCGTCGACGAGGCCCGGACGATGTGCGACGCCTTCCAGGGCATGGTCACCTCGCCGCTCGGCAGCGACCTGCCGGAAGTGGGCAAGCTGGCCGCGCTGGCCGGCGTCCGCGAGTTCCCGGCTCGCGTCAAGTGCGCCAGTCTGGCGTGGCACGCCGTCCGCGCGGCCATCGACGGCGCCTCGGCCCCGGTGTCCACCGAATGAGCGCTGCGATGTTCCCCGCGAGGATGCTTCCCGTGATTCCCGATCACACCGGCCAGCCGTCCGAGGTGCCCGACGAGTTCGGCGCGCCGCTCGACGTCACGCCCGATCCCGTCCAGATGGCGGAACTCCGGCCCAGGGTGCTCGCTGCCCTGCAGCAGGTCTACGATCCGGAAATCCCGGTCAACATCTACGAACTGGGCTTGATCTACGACGTCCTGGTCGACGCCGGCGGCAAGGTGGGCATCCGGATGACGTTGACCGCGCCGGCCTGTCCGGCCGCCCAGACGCTGCCCGGCGAGGTGCGCGACCGGGCCCGCGGCGTCGAGGGCGTGAGCGCGGCGCAGGTGGAGATCACCTTCGATCCGCCCTGGTCGATGGAGCGGATGACCGACGCCGCCCGGCTCCAGCTCGGGCTCCTCTAACTGCTGTAAGCTCGCTCGCGTCGCCGCGGATGCCCGAGACCCCGACCGTTCCGTCGCGTTATCTCTCGTTCGACCGCCGGGCGTGGGCGAAGCTGCGCGACAACACCCCGCTGACGCTGAGCGAGGACGACCTGCGGGCGATGCGCGGCCTGAACGACGCGCTGTCGCTGACCGAGGTCGAGCAGATCTACCTGCCGCTGTCGCGGCTGCTCAGCCTGCACGTGCGCGCCACTCAGGAACTGCACCGGGCGTCGCAACACTTCCTCGGCGACCACACCGCCAAGGTGCCGTTCATCATCGGCCTGGCCGGCAGCGTCGCGGTGGGGAAGAGCACCACCGCCCGCATCCTCCAGGCGCTGCTGTCACGCTGGCCCGGCCATCCGTCGGTCGACCTGGTGACGACCGACGGGTTCCTGTTCCCGAACGCGGTGTTGGCCGCGCGCGGGATCATGCACCGCAAGGGCTTTCCCGAGAGCTACGACCGTGCTCGCCTGGTGCGCTTCCTCGCCGACGTGAAGTCGGGCACGCCCGAAGTGCTGGCGCCGGTCTACTCGCACCAGCGCTACGACATCATTCCCGGCGCGACCCACGCGGTGCGCCAGCCGGACATCGCCATCGTCGAGGGCCTGAACGTGCTGCAGGGACCCGCCGATCGCGCCGGCACGCAGGTGTTCGCCTCGGACTTCTTCGACTTCACGATCTACGTGGACGCCGACGAAGAGGACATCGAGCGGTGGTACGTCGAGCGGTTCCTGCGGCTGCGCGACACCGTGTTCCAGGATCCGCAGTCGTACTTCCACCGCTACGCCTCGCTGAACGAAGGTGAAGCCCGCACGACCGCCGCCGGCATCTGGGCCGACATCAACGGCGTGAACCTGCGCGAGAACGTCGCCCCGACGCGGTTGCGGGCGCACCTGATCCTGCGCAAGGGCGCCAACCACGCCGTCGAGATGGTGCAGTTGCGGCGCTTGTAGGGCACAACCTCCCTGGCCCGAGCGAAGTCGAAGGCAGCTCTGCCCCAGGGGCGGCTCTGAAGAGCCGCCCTACAATTCGCGCGCTGCCGGTCGTCACTGTCGCGTCAGGGCCCGGTAGGCGTCGGCGTATCTGCGCCCGAGCATCCGCGCCGAGGCGCTGTCGAAATGCAGTGCGTCGCCCTTGTCGACGAGGCCGTCCGACGAGACGAAGGCCACGTTCCGCAGATCGGCAGCAAGGCGCCGATGCGCCATGTCGACCTGGGTGTGCCAGGCGGTCCACGGCGCGGCGGTGAACCGGCCGAGCTGGCCAATCAGCACTGGCAACTCGGGATCGCCGGTCTCTGCACGCAGGCGCTCGATCACCGACCGGAGTCCGCGCTCGTAGCGCGGCGCCGATTCCGCGGTCGCATCGCTTTCGCCCTGGTGCCAGAGGATGGCCCGGAACGTACCCAGCGGCTTCGCAGCGCGAATGCGCGCCACGGCGTCGTCGTACGGCCTGGCGCCCGTCTGCTCGTGGGTCGCGCCGGGCACCCACGCGGCAATCGGCGACCCGCCGACCGCCACGGGGACGAGGCCGATATGGGTGGACGGAGTGGCCTCCGCCAGCGCGCGCCCGAAGGCGCGCCCTGGCCCGACACCGGCGATTGGCTTGTCGAAGTGCATCGGGTCGACCGCCGGCGTCCACCGTGCCGACCGATCGAGCATCCAGACCCGCGCGTGCGGCACGAGATCCTCGGCGTCGACGACGCCTCGGCCGGCCATGTTCGACTGCCCGGCAAGGAGGAACAGATCCAGCGGTTGCCCGGGCCCGGGTTGGACACCCTGGCCGGATGGCACCGCCGTGACGGTGGCGAAGGCCAGCGCCACGACGAGGAGCGTTCTGGACGGGGTCATTCGCACGGACTGTCCGGCGGTGCTACGAGCGGTCGGGATAGACGTTGAACGTCCGGCCGTTCCAGGTGACGCGCTCCGTCTTCACCTCGAAGCGCTTCGGGTCGACATGCCGGTGGCCGTGCACCAGCACCGTGGCGCCGACCGGAATCACGCCTTCCTTCAGCCCGGCGCGCGCGGTCTGCGCCAGCGGCGCCAGCGTGATGTCCCAGACCTGATCGTTGACGCGGATCTTCATCGCCGCGTGCGCGCCCGAGAACGTGACGCCGGTGTCGACCGTGCCTTCGATCTCGAACTCCGCGGTCTGATACCCGGCCCAGCCGTGATGGGCGGCGAGAGGGGTGACGGCCAGAGCCAACGCCGAGGCGACGAGCCAGCGGGCGAGTGATACGTGCATCGGACCCTCCTGGGAAGAACGCGGCTGTCGTCCGAGTCTAGCAGCGGGCCCGGCGGCGATGCTACGATCAGACCGGCGGCGCTGCGGCGCCGTCTTAGTGCCCATGCGACGTCTCGTGGCCGCGCTCGTCGGACTCTCCGTTGCCGTGATACCCGCGGCAGCGGGGGCGCAGGCCCCGGCCCCCAGCTCGACCACGGCGCCGCCTGCGGCCGCGCCGGCCATCAACGCCGAGGCCCTCGGCGTGTCGCTGTCCCGGATCAGCCGGCGGCTCCAGGCCGACGCCCGCGCCCGCTCCGCAGGCGACTCGCCGCTGAAGCTCGAGTACTTCATCGACGTCTACGGCACCGCGCCGTCGCTGCGGTTCTTCGACGGCCAGGATCTGCGCTACGGCGCCATCCCGATGAGTCCGCCGACGCACGCCGACATGCTGTTCCAGATGACGCCGCAGGCATTCCGGTCGCCGCGGGTCGACTTCCTCGGGCTGGCCTACACCGCGGCCGCCGCCGGCGCCCGCAAGGTCGAGGACTGGCGCTACCTGCGCGACCTGCGGGCGTATCAGAAGCTCGTCGAGTCGGGACGCAACCTGCCGGCGCCGCAGCCGCCGCGTCGCTAGGGCGGATTCCGTTTCAATGTAGGGCAGAGCTTTCCTGGCCTGAGCGAAGTCGAAGGCAGCTCTGCCCAGGGCGCGCTCAGCTGTTGCCGACGATGAGCGCGATCGCGGCCACCGCCGAGGCCACGCCCACCTGCTGCCACGGCCCGAGCCGCTCGCCCAGCACCAGCCGCGCCAGCAGCACCGTGCTGGCCGGATAGAGCGACGCCAGCGTCGCCACCAGACTGAGCTGGCCTTCCCGCACCGCCATCAGATACAGCGCGTTGGCCACCATGTCGAGCCCGCCGCAGGCGACCGCCGGCGCCAGCGCCGCGCGTGGCACCAGCATCGCCTGGCGCGTGCCCAGGGCGAGCGCGGTGAACAGCGCAATCGACACCGCGCGCGACACCGCCAAGGGCCACAACCCGGCGGCCGACGAGGTCTCGCCCAGCGACACCAGGAAGCCGCCGATGGCGACGCCCGATCCCAGTGCGACACGCAGGCCCTTGGCCAGCTCGCCCGGCGGCTGGGCCGGCGCATCGGCCGGCGCCGGCGACATGCCGAGCAGTCCGATCGCGGCGATGGCCACGGCCACGCCGATGGCCGCGGCGGCGGCGATCGATTCGCCCTGCAGGAACCCGACGGCGAGTGGGACGAATACCGCGCACACCGCCGTCACCGGCGCCACGACGCTCATCGGTCCGATCGCCAGCGCCTTGTAGAGCAGCGCGACGCCGACACTGCCGGTCAGGCCGGCCAGCGCGCCGAACAGCACGTCGCGCCGGCTCATCACCTGATCGAGCATCAGCGGCGAGCACGCCAGCAGCATGAGCAGGCCGGCGCCCTGCGTGGTCAGCACCGTGGCGACCGTTGTGGCGCGGCGGGTGGCGATGCCGCCGAGGAAGTCGGCGGCGCCGTAGAAGGCGGCGGCGCCCAGTGCCAGCAGCGACGTCATGATCTGGCCTCCGTGGACACCGGGCCGAGCTGCCGGCGCTCGACGACCGCCTGCGGGTAGCGGGCGAGCAGCGCGGCGACGAGGGCATCGGCGGCGGCGTCGAGGGCGGCGAGCGGCATCGGCGCCAGCCGTTCGAGCAGAAACAGCACGTCGCGCGAGTCGTCGGTGAGACGCGTGCGCGTGCACTGTCGCCAGTTCCATCGCCGGCACGTGACGCCGCGGCGGTCCACCCACACCACTTCACCCGGCGCCGGGTGCTCGACCAGCGGCTCGCCACTGGCGGTCGTGTCGAACGGCTCGTCGCCGGCGGCGCGCATCAGGCGGATGTCGCCCTCGTAGCGCGCCAGGTCTTCGCCACCGACCGGCAGCACGTGGCGGACACTCACCGCGTTGTAGACGTCGACCAGCCAGTTGACCCGGGGCAGTCCGCCAGTGCGGGCCCGCTTCCACAACGCGTCGACCGACGACGCGGTGCGTTGCGGCTTGGCGCCAAAGGCGCGGTAGGCGTCCTGCCAGGCGGCGATGTGCGGCGGCAGCTCGACGGCCGCCGCGGCGAAGGCTTCGGCGTCGCGCAGCACAGCCTCGGACGTGGCGTCGGACGGGGCATTGCCGGCCCCGGTCACCGCCACCGCGCAGACGGCGAAGTCGGGGCGCAGGGCGTGGACGGCGCCGTCCACCGACAGGCGATCGAGCGACATCGGGTGATGATATCAAAGTGTTCCAGTGGTCCACTATACTGACCACATGATCGACCCCCGCCGCATCGAGGCTGCGCTCGCCGCCAACGTCCGCGAATGGCGGACCCGCCGCGGCTGGAGCCAGAGCGAGCTGGCGGCGCGGGCCGGGCTCAGCAAGGGCATGCTGGTGCAGGTCGAGCAGGCGCAGACCAACCCGTCGATCGCCACGCTCTGCAAGCTGGCCAACGCGCTCGGCATCGCGCTCCTGAAGCTGGTCGAGGTGACCGACGAGCCGGTGGTGCGCCGGGTCACGCCGGCCGACATCGTCTGGCTGTGGCGTGGCCGATCGAAGGCCAGCGCCGCCGGGCTGGTCGCTGGCGTCGAGGCGCCGGTGCCGGTGGAGCTGTGGGAGTGGCGCATCGGCGCCCGCGACGGCTACGACGCCATCGCGCATCCCGCCGGGACGCGCGAGTTCGTGTATGTGCTCGACGGCGCCGCTGCCGTCAGCGTCGACGGCGTGGAAGTGGTGGTGGCGACCGGCGAGTGCGCCGTGTTCCAGGCCGACCGGCCGCACCGCTACGCCTCGGCCCACGGCCGCGCCACGCGCTTCGTCATGGTGGTGGTCGAGCCGATCGAACCGCCGGGTCCGCCGTCCCGGCGGCGTGCGGCCCGCCGCCGGAGTGAGTTGGGCCGGAGTTAGTTGGTTAGTTGGGGGTTAGTTGGGGCCTGTCCCCAATTGCGGTGGGTCGGCTCGGTCCCACCACAGATTGTGTGGCGGCCGTCAGCGCCGGCGGAACACGTCCTTCGGAATCTTGCCGACGACGACCTGGGTGAGATCCACGGCCTCGGCGACGTGGAAGTCGCACGCGATGCTGGCCAGCGTGTAGGCGTCGGCCGGGCTGAGGCCTTTCTCGCGGGTCAGGAAGTCGATGACCTCGGCGGTGGCCAGCCGCATCGCTCGATCGAGATCGACGTCGATGCCCATCATCACGTAGTGGGTCGCCGTCTCGGCTCTGGGCACCGCCAGGGCTTTGCCCTTGTGCAGTACGAAGCGGAACCGGCCCGACAGCGAGTGCTCGATCGCGGTGCCGTTGACCTCGCCGTCGCCCTGCACCGAATGCGGATCGCCGACGTAGAACCGCGCGCCGGGATGGAACACCGGCAGGTACAGCGTCGCGCCGGGGCCGAGATCCTTGTAGTCGAGATTGCCGCCGAACGGGCCCGGCGGCCGCGTCGACTGCACGCCCTCGACGGTGATGCCCGGCTGGCCGATGCGGGGGAAGGCCGGCGCGACCGCCATGATGCCCATGAACGGCCGCAAGGGCACGACGAGGTCCGGCGTGAGGTCGGCGACGCCGCGGCCGTTCTCGGTGCGGGTGCGGATCACCCGCGCGCCGCCGACTGGCTTCGCGTCGGTCGGCCGGGTGCCGGGGTAGCCGTCGGCGAGCACGCCGCTCGGCGCCGCCGAGCCGTTCATCCCGAACGGCGTGCGCAGCGTGAGATCGAGCACCTGGATCTCGAGCATGTCGCCGGGCGCCGCTCCCTCGATGTAGATCGGTCCGGTCAGGATGTGGCCGGCGCGGCCCTCGCGCGGCCGACCCGGCCGCGACGTCCAGAAGTCGATGGCGTCCTGCAGCATTTCGTTGCGGGCGACGCCGCGGGAGCCGAGGAAGGTGACGGGGTCTTCGTCCTGCGTCGCGCCCGAGTGCGACAGGGTGTCCACGGCCACGGTGTCGCCCGACGCGATCGTCAGCATCGGCGGCCGGTCGATCGGGATCTCGCCCCAGACGACCGTCTCGGGCCGCGACGGCAGCCGATGGTCGCGCTGCTGCGCGGCCGCGCTGAGAGGAACGAACAGGCCGAGGACGATGGCCAGGACGAAAGCGAGTGGCGTCATGGCCGGCATCGTCGCAGAATCGGCGTCGGCGGCGCCATCCAAAGCGTCCATTCACTGGATGACGTACGCAGATTCCGCCGCCGAAATCTGGCGCCGACACGCCGGGGCCTGGCCCCACTTGTGGTCCTGCCGTAGTGGACCCCAAGAGGTGTGCCCTGTCGTCAGGGCGGCGACACGCCGACGACGCCGCACAGGATCGCGTGCAGCTGCCGCACGCCGTCGGTGAGCGCGGCGGGCCCCGGCTGCAGGATGTAGGTGGACTTCACCTCGAAGATCCGGTCGTCGCGGACGAACGGGACGCCTTCCCACCCGGCCCGCGTCCGCACTCGCTCCTTGCGCACCGGCTTTCCACACCACGACCCGATGAACACCTCGGGCGCGGCGGCGATGACGCGGTCGGCGCTGACGATGCGGTCCTTGGCCAGCGACGCGCCTCGCAGCTCGGGAAAGATCGGCGTGCCGCCGGCGATCTCGACCAGCTCCTCCACCCAGCGGATGCCGCTGATGAGCGGGTCGTCCCACTCCTCGAAGTACACCGTCGGCCGGCGCGGGAAGCGCGCCGCCGAACGCCGGATGGCGTCCAGCCCCGCCTCGAGTTCGCCGACCAGCGCGGCGCCCTGGTCCGGCACGCCGACGATGCCGCCGAGCACGCGGATCATCTGCAGGATCTCGGCGACGCTGCGCTGGTTGAAGGTGAACACCGGGTAGCCACGCTTCACCAGTTCGGTGGTGATGTCGGCCTGGAGGTCGGAGAACGCCAGGATCAGGTCGGGCGCGAGCGCCTCGATCTTGTCGAAGCGCGCGTGCAGGAACGACGACACCTTCGGCTTCTGCCGGGCCTCGGGCGGCCGCACGGTGTAGCCCGAGATGCCGACGACGCGGGCGCCTTCGCCGAGCCGGTAGAGCGTCTCGGTGGTCTCCTCGGTCAGGCAGACGATGCGGGACGGGAACATGCGCGGCCCGACGATAGTCGATCAGCGCGCCAGCCGGATGTCGGCGAACGCGAAGCCGTCGCGGATCACCGTGTCGCCGACCTCGACCGCGATCGGTCGCGCGAACATCGGCCCGGCCGTGACGCAGGTGTGGAACTCGCCGCGCTCGCCGCACGGATCGACCGTCTCCGGCAGGTCGGCGAGCAGCGTCGCGTCGAAGCTGCGCCCGGCGAACGTCGCGTCGAGCACGCGCGGGTCGACGGTGCTCAGCCGCGCCTGCAGGCCGCCGGCCACCATCTCACGGGCCAGCTCCGCGGTGCTGAAGGTCTTCCACAGCGGGAAGAGCGGTGTGAGGCCGGTGCCGGCGAGCCGCTCCTCGCGGTAGCGGCGCACGTCCTCCAGGAACAGGTCGCCGAACGCGACGTGCGTGAAGCCGTCGGCCACCGCGCGGGTCACCGCCGCGCCCATCCGCCGTTCGTACTCCTCGTTGCTGCACGGCCACGGCAGCGGCACGACGTGCAGCGGCAGGCCGGCGGCGTCGGCCTGCGCCTCGAGGATCTCGCGGCGGACGCCGTGCATCGCGACGCGGTCGAACGCTTCGTTGGTCGTCGTCAGCAGACCCTGCACCGCGTCCGGATGCGCCGACCGCAGCACGTGCAGCATCCAGGCAGAGTCCTTGCCGCTCGACCACGAGACCAGAATCTTCATCGTCCACCGGCCGGATGCAGCGCCGCCGCCAGTCTCTCCACGGCATCGGCGACGCGCGGCCCCGGCACCACGAGACCCTCGCCGGCGAGGACGACGACGCGTCCCTGCTTGACTGCGGGCACGCTGGCCAGCTGGCTCCACGTCGCCACCGCCTGCGCGCTGTCCGCCTCGGTCCAATCGGCCCGCTCGTGCAGCTCGACGATCACGTCGGGGGCGCGCGCCAGCACCAGCTCGGTGGTCGCCTGCACGGCCTCCTGCGCGACCTCGGCGAACACGTTGACGCCGCCGGCGGCGACCAGCATGTCGTGCAGGAAGCCGCGTCCGCCGCTGGCGTAGATGTTGCGGAGCGATCCCTGCTCGCGCCCGAACACGAGCAGCACCCGGGGATGGGACCGCGCAGCAGTACGACGGCGAACCTCGTCGATGCGACGCTCGAGCCCGCGCGCGACCTCGTCGGCGCGGGCGGCGTGTCCGGTGCGGACGCCCAGCTCGCGCATCGTGGAGAAGACGGCGGCGAGACCGCCGTGGCGGTAGTCGAAGACCGGAATCGACGCGCGCTCGAGCTGCCGGCGCAGATCGACCTGGCTGCCGTAGATGGCGACCAGGTCCGGCGTCAGCGACAGCACGCGCTCGACATCGGGGTCGAGCAGCGCGCCGACGCGAGGCAGCCTCGTGACCTCCGGGGGATGAGTGTCGAAGCTGCTGACCGCCACCACCTGCGGCCCGGCGCCGATCGCGAAGAGCATCTCCGTGAGCGCCGGCACCAGCGAGATGATGCGCCGCGGAGCCGGCGACGTCGGCACCGGCTGCGCCGCCGTGACGATCCAGCTCGCCGCGACCACCACGGCCACGAGCATCCATCCCAGACAACGTCGTGTGACCATCAGCTGTTCCTGACGAGCAGCCACAAGAAGAACGGACCGCCGATCATCGCGGTGACGATGCCGACCGGCAGCTCCAGCGGCGCCAGGGCGGTCCGCGACACCAGATCGCAGGCGATGAGGAACGCCGCGCCGAAGAACGCCGAGGCCGGCAGCACCAGTCGATGGTCGGCACCGACCAGCAGCCGCACCAGGTGCGGCACGACGATGCCGATGAAGCCGATCGGGCCGGCCAGCGACACCGCCGCGCCGGTGGCGAGCGACGCGCTCACGAAGGCCAGCCGTTCGGCGCGGGCCACGTCGACGCCGCGCGCCGCTGCCAGGTCGGTGCCGAGCGTCAGCAGGTTGAGCGTGCGCGGCAGCACCGCGAAGGCGCCGAACGCCAGCACCAGCAGCGGCAGGGCGGCGACGAGCGGCCCGTAGCTGCCGACGTCCAGATCGCCCATCAGCCAGCGCACCGTGCGAAACGACTGGGTGAAGTCGGCCAGGTACTGCACGAACAGGATGAGCGCCGAGAAGAACGAGTTCAGCGTGACGCCGGCGAGCAGCAGCACGTTGGTCGACAGCCCGCGGCGCTGGCTGCTGGCCAGCCAGTAGACGATCGCGGTGGCCACCAGCGAGCCGAGAAAGCTGGCGATCGGCACCGACGACACGCCGAGCGCGCCCAGATCCAGGCCGAAGGCGATCGCCAGCATGGCGCCGAGCGCCGCCCCGGCCGACACGCCGAGCGTGAACGGCGTCGCCAGCGGATTGCGCAGCAGCGCCTGCAGCACCACGCCCGACGCGGCCAGCGCCGCCCCGACCAGCGCCGCCGCCAGCACCCGCGGCAGGCGGGCGACGAAGAAGATCTGCGCGTCGACGTTGTCGGCCCAGGGAATCGAAGCGTCGAAGGCGCGGGTCAGGCTGATCGAGGTGCTCCCGAGAGTGGGCGCCAGCACCACGGCGGCCATCGCCGTCGCCGCGAACAACGGCAGGATCGTCCACAGACGGCGGGTGAGCGGCGCCGTCACGTGAGGCTCCGTCGCACCGGCACCACGGTGAGGTGCCCGGTTTCCGCGTGCACGTGGACGTCGGCGTCCACGCCGTAGAGCGTGCGCAGATGATCGCGGGTCAGCACCTCGACGGTCGGACCCGCCGCCACGATCCGGCCGGCCCGCAGCAGCACCAGGTCGCGGCAGATGCCGGCGGCCAGGTGCAGGTCGTGGGTCGAGACGACGATGGTGACGCCGCGCGTCTGGTTGAGTTCGGCCAGCAGGTGCGCGATCTCGAGCTGCGCGCCGAGGTCGAGCGACGACGTCGGCTCGTCGAGCAGCAGCACCTCGGTCGCCTGCGCCAGCGCCGCCGCAATCACCACCCGCTGCTTCTCGCCGCCGCTGAGCGTGGCGAAGTCGCGATCCTCGAGGTGCGCGGCGCCGGTCGCGGCGAGGGCGTCGCGCGCCGCGGCCAGATCCGACGGCCCCTCCACTTCGAAGACGCCGAGGTGCGGATGGCGGCCCATCAGCACCATCTCCATCACCGAGTAGTCGAAGGCGAGCTGCGTCTCCTGCGGCACGACCGCCACGCGCCGGGCCAGCGCCCGCCGCGTGTAGTCGCCCACCGGGCGGCCGTCGAACGACACCTGACCGCTGGTCGGCCGGCGCGTGCCCGACAGGATCCGCAGCAGCGTCGTCTTGCCCGAGCCGTTCGGCCCGAGGACGCCGACGACCGCGCCCGCCGGGATCTCGAGCGTGACGCCCGAGAGCACCGGACGGGCCGGGTCGTACGCGAAGCCGATCTCAGCGGCGTGCAGCAATTCGGAGTCCCACGTAGGCCGTGCGGCCCAGAGCCGGATATCCGAGCGTGTCCTCGTAACGTCGGTCGAAGGCGTTGACCACGCGGGCGAACGCGGTGATCTGCGGGACGATGGTCCAGGCCCCGCCGACCGTCACCATCGAGTAGCCGTCGTTCTCGAACAGGCCGCCGAAGGGGCCGAAATTGGGCTCGACGTCAAGGGTCGCGCCACGCAGTGCCGCCGTGGCGAACGCCTGCAGACGCGAGGTGCCCCAGGCGAGGTCGACCGAGCCCTGATGCCGGGGCCGGCGCAGCAACCGGTCACCGACGGCGAACGGCGACGGCGCCTGGCCGTCGGCGCCGTCCACGGCCAGGATCTCGCTGTCGAGGAACGTGTAGGTGGCGCGCGTAGTGAGCCGGGCGATCGGCCGCGCGGTGAGCGCCAGCTCGACGCCGCGGGCGCGGGCGTTGGCGATGTTGTCGGTGGTGAAACGGCTGGAGCCGCGGAACCGCCCGACCGACACGATGAGGTCGTCGTAGCGGTTGTGGAACCAGGTGCCGTCGAGGTGCACGGCGCCGTCGGCCAGCGTCTGGGTGATGCCGGCCTCGACGCTCCCGCTGCGTTCGGGCTTCAGGCCGTCGTTGTCGGTGAAGGCGACTTCGAAGGCGTCGGGCGGACGGATGCCGGTGCCCGCGGCGGCGTGGAGCTTGGTGGACGCGCCGACCCTGCCGCCGGCCGGCACGATCGTCCAGGCCGCCGACACCTTCGGGTTCACCGCCACGACGGTGTCGTCGGCGAAGGCCGGCCGCGGCGAGAACGCCGTCGGATCACCGGCCAGCGCCTGGCGCGTGATCCGCGATGCCCGCGCGCCGGCGGTCACCGAGACGCCGGCCAGGGGCTGCCAGCGCGCCTCGGCGAAACCGGCCCAGACGTCGCGTTCGACCGGCACCTCGCCGGTGCCATCGACGATGTAGGTGCTGCGCCCGCTTTCGGCGACCCACTCGCCGCCGGCGCTGGCCGACAGCGTGGCGGTGAGCGCCGCGTCCGCCTGCAGCCGGCCGTGGGTGCGGGCCGTTTCGCCTTCCGAACCGAACGCCGCCCGATATTCCAGGTCGAAGTCGGACACGTCGGCCTCGGCGCGCAGACGCACGCGGCTGGCGGCGCTGCCCAGCGGTTGCAGCAGCCGCACCGCCGCCGACCGCTGGGTGGTGAGGCTGCGGGCAATGCGATCCACGCCGCTGAAATTGCCGGCCGGATTCGATCCGTAGGGCCCCGGCGACCCGCGGTCGCTGTCGACGTAGCGCGCGGTGCCGAACAGGTCCGTCCCGGCCGAGCCGCGCCAGCCGAGCCCGGCCGAGACATCGGTGATCCGGCTGTCGTCGTTGGTCACCAGGGTGCTGTCGGCTGGCGCGCGGCCGGTGTAGCCGTCGTCCCGCATGTGCTGCGCCGACGCCGCACCCTGCCAGCGGCCGATTGAGCCACGCACCATGCCGCTCGCGCGACGGGCGTCGCGCCCGCCGCCTTCGACCAGCGCGTCGAGCACCGCTGGTCCGCCGCGCTGCGTCACCACCTGCACGACCCCGCCGATCGCATCCGACCCGTAGAGGGCACTCTGCGGTCCGCGGACGATCTCGATCCGCTCGGCGCCGGCCGTCGGCACCTGCGAGAAGTCGAGGCCGCCGCCGAACGAGTTCATCCGCACGCCGTCGACGAGCACCAGCGTGTAGTCGGATTCGCCGCCGCGCGGGAAGACCGACGTCACGGTGCCGGGGCCGCCATTGCGGGCCACGGCGAAGCCGGACACCAGCCGCAGCGCATCGCCCAGCGTGGTGACCTGGCGCGCGTCGAGGTCCTCACGGGTCAGCACGGTCACGCTGTCGGCGAGTCCCGAGAGCGGGGTGTCCACCTGGGTGGCCGTGACCGTCAGTGTTTCCCGCACCGCGGTGACGGCAAGCTGCAGCTCGACCGTCGCCTCGGAGACTGTCAGGCGGCGGGCGGGGGCGGCCAACCCAGGCGCCCAGGCCTGCACCTCCACGCGTGCGCCGGCCGGCAAGCCGTCCAGGGTGAACGCGCCGGTGGCGTCAGCGACGACGACGAGCGGGGCCGCAGAGGCCCCCGAGACGGTCACCTGGGCCCAGGGCACGCCGCGGCCGTCAGGGTCGATGACCCGTCCGCGCAGGGTGTCGGCCAAGGCCGGCGGCGCGGCGAGCAGCGCCAGGAGCGCCGCGAGCGCCAGGGTGACGGATCCCGGGATCCGGATGGGGCGGGAAGCCGTCGTAACAGACGGCGTACGAAGGTGTGCCATGAGCCCTCCTCGGCGATCTCCGCGCCGATCCGCTCCGTGGAGCGGGAGAAGGACGTGGGCCCGTGGAGGAGGTCTCCTGACTTGCGGATCACCGCGCAACGCCCGCGTCTTCCCGCCGCCGGCGCCGCCTGGCGTCGATCGGCAGTGACGGGCTGACCCGCGGCCAGCCAATGGACGTGCGCTCCCCGCTTACAGTGGCGGAACCGTGTGGGATTTACACCCAACTTCCCTGGTCAGCCACGGGAACGCGTCGATTGTGTGCGCAGTATAGCAGCGGCGCGACGGCCGTTGCCGGATCGGCGAAAGTTTGCGTAAAATACGTCGTTTGCGTTTGTATGTCACAAGGCCTGCCCGTCGGCGGCCTGTCGCGAGGACCGCATGAGCAAGAGTTCGACCGTGACCGTCCGGGAAACCCCTGTTGAGGCGGTGGCCCGCGCGACGGCTGGCAACCTTGTCATCCACGGTGAGAACTTCGTCATCGACACCGACGAGCGCCTCGAACTGGTGGATCTGACCGAACGGGTGATGGACTACGTGCGGACCTTCAAGATCAAGGAAGGGATGATCACCCTCTGGTCGATGCACACGACCTGCTCCGTGTTCATCAACGAATTCCAGAAGGCGCTGCTGTCCGACATCCGCCGCTTCCTCGAAGAGATGGTGGCGCGCGACAGCTACTACCAGCACAACGACCCCGATCACTCGGACTGCGACCGGATGAACGCCGACTCGCACCTGCGGGCGATGCTGCTCGGCCACTCGCTCACGCTGCAGATCAGCGGCGGGGAAGTGGTGCTCGGCCAGTGGCAGCGGATTCTGATGGCGGAGCTCGACGGGCCGCGGTCGCGCACCCTGCGCGCCCAGGTCTGGGGCGTTTCTTAACCGCGGTCCCCTTCGACTCGGCCCGGCGAAGAACTCTGCGGCCTCGCTCAGGGCCGGCCCTTCGGGCCAGGGGGCATGCCAACCATGCGTGAACGGATCCGCGCCGCCGGACTTGCCGACATCGCCGACAAGGTCGAGGCGCATGAGCGTCTCAGCTTCGCGGACGGAGAGGCGCTGTTCGCCGCTCCCGACCTGCTGAGCGTCGGCTGGCTGGCCAATCGCGAACGCGAGCGCCGTCACGCCGGCCGCACCTACTTCAACCACAACCTGCGGCTCGAGGCCACGAACGTCTGCGAGGCGTCGTGTCTGTTCTGCTCGTTCGCACGCCTCAAGGAAGGCATGACCGGTGCCCACACGGCCTCGGTCGAGCAGATCCTCGACCGGCTGCGCGCCCGCGCCGGCGAGGCCCTCACCGAAGTGCACATGGTGAACGGGCTGCACCCCGAACTGCCGTTCAGCTACTACATCGACCTGCTGCGCGGCCTGAAGCGCGTGCGGCCGGGCATCCACCTGAAGTGCTTCACCGCGGTCGAGATCGCGTTCTTCGCCGACCACTACGGCAAGAGCGACCTCCAGGTGCTCGAAGAACTGCGTGAAGCCGGCCTCGACTCGCTGCCCGGCGGCGGCGCCGAGATCTTCGCGCCACGGGTGCGGAAGAAGATCTCCTACGACAAGTGCGACGGCGATCGCTACATCTGCGTGCACCGCACCGCCCACCGCATCGGCATGCGCACCAACATGACGATGCTCTACGGCCACATCGAGACGCTGGCTGAGCGCGTCGATCACATGCTGCAGGTGCGGGCGCTGCAGGACGAGACCGGCGGCCTCCAGGCGTTCATCCCGCTGGCGTTCCACAACGACAACAACCAGATGCGCAAGCTCCCGGCGCCGACCGGCACCGACACGCTGCGCACGCACGCGGTGGCCCGGCTGCTGCTCGACAACGTCGACCACATCAAGGCCTACTGGATCTCGTGCGGGGTCGAGCTGGCGCAGACGGCGCTGTGGTTCGGCGCCGACGACCTCGACGGCACGGTGCAGGAAGAGACGATCTACCACATGGCCGGATCGACGACGCCGACCGCGCTCAGCACCGCGCAGATCGAGCGGATCATCCGCGACGCCGGCCGCGAGCCGATCGAACGCGACACGCTCTACAACGTCGTGCGCGTGCCGGCCGTCGCCTGACGGCGCTGCAGCGGCAGAACTTCACGGCCCACCGAGCCGGGGTCTGGCACTGCCTCCTTCCGGAGGCCGAGATGATTGGATGGAGATCTTGCGAGGCCGGAGGGAGGAGGCGGTGGCAGGCCCCGGCGACCGAGCCGCGGGATGACGGACGGCGCCTCCAGCGCGCTCAGCGCTGACAGCGCGGGCAGTAGAACGTCGACCGCGCCGCCTGCACGATGCGCTTGATGGTCCCGTCGCAGCCGCGCCGCGGACACGGCTCGCCGGCGCGTTCGTAGACCTTGAATCGCGCCGACGGCTTGTCGATCGCGCGCGTCAGCACCTTCACGATCGCCGCGGCCAGCCGGTCCGCCGCTGGCGTCGGCGCGCCGGTGCGCGTTGCCAGGACCGCGGCCTTGCGCTGTGGCGACAGGCCCGCCGCGTGCAGCGCCTCGCTCGCGTAGATGTTGCCGACGCCGGCCACCACCTTCTGGTCGAGCAGCGCCACCTTGATCGCCACCTTCTTGCGGTGGCAGGCCCGCGCCAGTGCCGGCGCGTCGAAGTCGGGAGAGAGCGGCTCGGGGCCGAGCGGCTCCAGCGCGGGATGCGTGTCGACGGCGCCGTACGCGATCAAATCCATCAGGCCGAATCGGCGCGGGTCGTTGAACGTCACCGTCTGCCCGGAGGACAGCACGAACATCACGTGGTCGTGCTTGCCCTGGTCGGACGCCGTCCCGGTTTCGACCCGGAAGTCGCCCGACATGCCCAGGTGCACGAGCAGCGTTTCGCCCGACGACAGCGCGGCCAGCAGGTACTTGGCCCGGCGTGTCACCGCCGTGACGTGCCGGCCGACGAGCCGGTCGCCGAATCCGGGCGGGAACGGGATGCGCAGGTTGGCGCGGCGCACCTCGACGGCGTCGATGCGGACCCCGACCAGCGCCGGCTCGAGCATGCGGCGCACCGACTCCACTTCGGGCAGTTCAGGCACGGCCGTCATCGTAGCCCGACAGCCGGCTTGCGCTCTGTACACGACGTGCTAGTATCGAAAACAGACCAAGGAAAGCCGGAGGCGAGTGCCGACCGGCGGACCTTGGTCTTTTCGCGCGCGGAGATTGCGAAACTTTTCACAAGCTCGCAATCGGATCGTCCGCGGCGCGGCGAAGGGCGAGGGCGACGACGATGAGCACGGGCACCTTCCTGCCGGTTCTCAACGAAGTGGAGAAGGCCAGCATCGGCGAGCGGCAGCCGCTCCCGGAGCGCTATCTCGGGTTGTCCGACGAGGCAATGGCCGACCGCATCGCGGCGGCGCGGGCCACGCTCGGTGACCGGCTCGTCATCCTCGGCCATCACTACCAGCGCGACGAAGTGATTCGCTTCGCCGACTACACCGGCGACTCCTTCAAGCTGTCGCGCGAGGTGGCGAAGCACCCGTCGGCCGAATACATCGTGTTCTGCGGCGTCCACTTCATGGCCGAGAGCGCCGACGTGCTGGCGCTGCCGCACCAGAAGGTGATCCTGCCCGACCTGGCCGCCGGCTGTTCGATGGCCGACATGGCCCCGGCCGACGAGCTCGAGATCTGCTGGAGCGAACTCGAGCAGATGGGCGTGGCCGCGCGTACCGTGCCGGTGACCTACATCAACTCGGCGGCGGCGATCAAAAGCTTCGTCGGCGAACAGGGCGGCACCGTGTGCACGTCGTCCAATGCCGCGGCGGTGCTCGACTGGGGCTGGGCGCAGCGCGAGAAGATCCTGTTCCTGCCGGATCAGCACCTGGGGCGCAACACCGCGTTCAAGATGGGCGTGCCGCTCGACCAGATGGTGGTCTGGGATCCGCACCAGCCGTTCGGCGGGCTCACCCGCGCCGAGGTCGAGGCGGCGCGGCTGATCCTGTGGAAGGGCCACTGCTCGGTGCACGTGCGGTTCAGCGCCAAGCAGATCGCCGCGGTGCGGGCCGAGCATCCCGGCGTGCGCGTCATCGTGCACCCCGAGGTGCCGTTCGACGTCGTCCAGGCCGCCGACGACAGCGGTTCCACGGAGTACATCCTGTCGCAGGTGCGGGCCGGCGCGCCCGGATCGATCTGGGCGGTCGGCACCGAGGTCCACCTCGTGCACCGGCTGGCCGCCGAGGTGGCGCCCAGGGGCATCACCGTGCTGTCGCTCGACCAGCTCGGGTGTCTGTGCTCGACCATGTTCCGCGTCTCGCCCAATCACCTGCTGTGGGTGCTCGAAGGACTGGTCGAGGGCCAGGTCCACAACCAGGTCGAAGTGCCCGAGCACCAGATCCGCTGGGGCCGCGTCGCGCTCGACCGGATGCTCCAGATCCACTGATCCGCGTGCCTGCCGGCCGGGAAGGCCAGGCCGGTTCTGCTACGATCGCAGTCACTCGTTCAACCACACCCGCCCCCTGAGGAGGCTCGTTCCATGGCTCATGCACTGCCCGCGCTGCCGTACGACGCTGCGGCGCTCGAACCCCACATCGACACCCAGACGATGCAGATTCACCATGGCAAGCACCATCAGGCCTACGTGACCAATCTGAACGCCGCGCTCGACAAACATCCCGAGCTGCACGGCAAGAGCCTCGACGAGCTGGTGCGGGGCGTCGCCTCGGTGCCCGAGGACATCCGCACGGCGGTGCGCAACAACGGCGGCGGCCACTGGAACCACTCGCTGTTCTGGACGCTGATGGCGCCGGGCGCCGGCGGCGCGCCGACCGGGGCGGTGGCCGACGGCATCACCGCGGCCTTCGGCAGCTTCGACAAGTTCAAGGAGCAGTTCCAGGCCGCCGGCATGGGCCGCTTCGGCAGCGGCTGGGCCTGGCTGGTCGACAACAACGGCAAGCTCGAGATCACCAGCACGCCGAACCAGGACAACCCGCTGATGGACGGCAAGAAGGCCATCCTCGGCGTGGACGTGTGGGAGCACGCCTACTACCTCAAGTACCAGAATCGCCGCGCCGACTACCTGGCCGCGTTCTGGAACGTCGTCAACTGGGCGGAAGTGAATCGACTGCTGAAGGGCTAGTGCAGCGCCGACAAGCCCTTTCGATTCTCGGGGCTGGCGCCGCGTTGTACGGCGCCTATCGCTACTTCGGCAATGCCGGGATGGCCGCACGCGACGTGTCGTGGCCTCCCGGCCTCTCGCCGGCCTTCACCGACAACGCCCTCTTCTACACCGTTTCGAAGAACACGTTCCTCGACCCCGACGTCGATGCCGGGCGCTGGGCGCTCGACATCGGCGGGCTGGTGGGCCGGCCGCTGTCGCTCACGCTCGACGACCTGCGGGCGATGCCGGTCGTCGAGTCGCCGGCCACGCTGGCGTGTATCAGCAACGGCATCCCGGCGCGCGCCATCGGCAACGCGCTGTGGACCGGGGTGCGGCTCGCCGACGTGCTCGACCGTGCCGGCGGCGTCGATCGCACGGCGGTCGATCTGGTGTGGATCTGCGCCGACAACTACACCGACAGCATTCCGGTCGCCAAGGCGCTCGACCGCGGCACGCTGCTCGTGTGGGGCATGAACGGCGTCCCGCTGCCGCGGGCCCACGGCGCGCCGCTGCGGGCGATCGTGCCCGGCATCTACGGGATGAAGAACGCCAAGTGGATCGAGTCGATCGACGTCGTCGCCGGTGATCACCGCGGCTTCTGGCAGCGGCAAGGCTGGAGCGACACCGCGCCCTACATGACGCTCTCGCGCGTCGACGTGCCCCGGGCTGGCGATCGCCTGGCCGCCGGTCGAGCGCTGCTGCTCGGCGGGGTGGCGTTCGCCGGTGATCGCGGCATCTCGCGCGTGGAGATCGGACTTGGCACGCCCGACGGCGCCACCACCCTGTGGATGGACGCCGACCTCGAGCCGGCGATCGGCCCGGCGGCATGGCGGCGCTGGACCTGCCCGCTGACGCCCACCGCGGGACGCCATCGCCTCACGGTGCGCGCCACCGACGGCGACGGCGTCACTCAGCCCCGGGAACGCCGGGGCAACTTCCCCAACGGCGTTCACGGCTGGCACGCCGTGGACGTGACGGCCGGCTGAGTGGACCGCGTGCGGATGCTCTGCGCCCTCGGGTTGGTGGTGTGCGCGCACGTGCCAGCTGGCGCGCAGGATCCCTCGCCACCCGCCGATCGCGCGCCCGGCGAGACCTCGTTCCTGGTGCAGAACCTGACGCGGGCCGAGGTGTGGCGCTTCTTCGATCCCCCGGCCAACGCCGCCACTGAACCGGACTACGCGTTCGTCGGCAACCGCTCGACGCTCGGCGCTCGCTACGACGGCCGCCGCTGGTCGGTGCGCGGCACCGTCCAGTACGTGCGGCTCGAGAACCTGCCGCGCGGCGCCATCGGCCCCGGCCTGCTCGGCAACGGCGCCGCCTACTACTTCCAGGCGGCGGGCACGTTCAGCTACCAGTTCTACCTGCGCGAGCTGAGCGCCAGCCTGTCCTCGCCGTCGCGTGCCGTCACGTTCGAGGCCGGCCGGCTGTCGTTCGCCGCCGATCCCGCGCCGGCGAATGCGCATGCAGCGGAGGCGCTGGCCGAGGCACGGATCGACGGTCGGCTGTTCGGCGACATGGACGGATCGTTCTACCAGCGCGCCTGGGACGGCGTCCGCCTGCGCGTGACGCGAGGCGCCTGGCAGTGGACGACGGCGGCGGTCCTGCCCACACAAGGCACCTTCGAGGAATCGGCGAATCTGCCGCTCGACCGGGTGCGCGTCGTGACCAGCGAGGTCAGCGCGGCGCCGGGTAGCCTGGCGACGCACACGCAGTTTCGCGGTTTCGGCTCGTGGTATCGCGACAGCCGCGAGGTGCGGGCGCGACCCGACAACACCGGACGGATGGCGCGCGCGGCCGACGTGTCGATTGGCACCATCGGCGCGTCGGCGGCAGGTGTCTACCCGTGGCGATCCGGGGCGTGGGACGTCGTCGTGTGGTCGGCCGGCCAGGTCGGCGACTGGTACGGGCAGACGCATCGGGCGTGGTCCGCGGTCACGGAAGGCGGCTACCGCTGGGCCGCGGCGGCGTGGCAGCCGTGGCTGCGTGCCGGCGTGACCTACGCGTCGGGGGACGGCAACCCCGCTGATGGCCGCCACGGCACCTTCTTCGCGCCGCTGCCGTCCGGCGATCGCTTCGTGGCCTCCAATACCTACGCGCTCATGAACGTCGTCGACGCGTGGACCGAGTTGCGGCTGCGGCCGCACCCGCGTGTCGACGCGGCCATCGACGTGCACCGCGTGTCGCTGGCCTCCGGCGGCGACCGCTGGTACTTCGGCAGCGGCGCCACCGAACGGCGTGGCGCGTTCTTCGGCTATCTGGCGCGGAACACCCGTGGCGCCCGCGCGCTGGGCACGGTCGTCGAAGGCGACGTGTCGTGGCGGCCGGTTCGCTGGTGGACGCTGCGCGGCTACGCGGCGAGTATTGCCGGCGGCGACGCGGTGAGCGCAGTGTTCGCCGGCCGGCGGTTGTTCACCGCGTTGCTCGAATCGCGCCTCAGCTTCTGACACCGCAGTTGTAGGGCAGCCTCTCTTGCAGATGTAGGGCAGCACTTTAGTGCTGCCCCTGACGTCAGAAGAGAATGACCTCGACCACGGCGCCGGCCTCGATCGCCGTCACGTCGGCGGCGATCGACAGATAGCCGTCGGCGTGCGCCATGCTCGTGATGTCACCGGAGGCCTTGAACGCCGGCTCGGCGCCGCTCGCGGTCAACCGCACCGTGTAGAACTGATGCCGGCCCGCGCCGGAGGTGATCCGGCGGGTGAGCGGGGCCTGCACGACGTGGTGGCGCTGCGGTGGCAGGCCAGCCATCCGCCGCAGGAACGGCGCCAGCAGCACGTAGGCGTTGGTCAGGCACGACGTCGGATTGCCGGGCATGCCGAACACCGGCACGTCGCCGACGTGGCCGAAGGCGGTCGGCTTGCCGGGGCGAGTGGCGATGCCGTGGAACGCGATCGTCCCGCGCCGCCGCAGCACGTCGAGCACCAGATCGCGATCACCGACCGAGCTGCCGCCGGAGAAGACGATGACGTCGCAGCGCACGGCGTCGTCCACGGCGCGATCGAGGGCCTCGAGCGTGTCGCCGGCGACGTCGAGCAGCACCGCCACGCCGCCGTGTCTGGTGACCACCGCGGCCAGCGTGTGACGGTTGATGTCGTGGATCTGTCCCGGGCCGAGCGGTCGTCCCGGCGGCACCACTTCGTTGCCGGTCGACACGATCGCGACCTGCGGTTGCGCGACGACGGGGGCGGCAGTGCGCCCCAGCGCCGCCAGCACGCCGACGCGACTCGGCAGCAGCCAGTCGCCGGCCCGGAGCACCGTCGCGCCGCGGGCGATATCGGCGCCGGCCCGGCCCACGTGCTGTCCGGCCACCGCCGCGGCGGCGATGGCGATGCGGCCATCGCTGGCCGGTTGTGTCTCTTCGACCATCACCACGGCGTCGGCGCCCGTCGGCAGCGGCGCCCCGGTGGCGATCTCCACGCAGGATCCTGGGGCGACCGTGGCCGCGAAGACCTCGCCGGTGAACACGCGCCCAGCCAGCGCCAGCACTCGCGGGGTCTCTCGCGACGCGCCGTGGGTGTCCGCCGCGTGCACCGCGTAGCCGTCCATCATCGCCCGCGCGAACGGCGGCACGTCGGATCCGGCGACGACGTCCTCGGCGAGCACGCGCTGCGCCAGCGCCGCCAGTTCTACCAGCTCGATGCGGGTGAGCGGCCGAGCCGCGGCGTCCAGGATGGCTCGCGCCTCGTCGAGCGGGATGGTGTGCGAGAACGGCCGCATGGCTACTTGGACGCCTGCTGCACCAGATGCGCCAGCTCTGGCAGGACCAGTCTGGTCATCGCCAGCCGCACGGCGCCTTCGGAGCCCGGCAGCGCGATGACGACCCGACCCCGGGCCAGCCCGGCGCAGGCCCGGCTCATCATCGCGGCCGGACCGATGTCGGCGTAACTGAGCATGCGGAACAGCTCGCCGAAGCCGTCGAGCCGTTTTTCGAGCAGCGCGTCGATGGCTTCGAACGTCGAGTCGCGCGAGGTGATGCCGGTCCCTCCGGTCGTGATCACGACCTGGGCGTCGCCGGTCAGCTGGGCGTTCACGAAGGCGGTGACCGCGGCCGGCTCGTCGCGGACGATCGCCTTGGCGACCACGTGGTGGCCTTCGGCGTCGAGCAGGGTGGCAATGGCCTGCCCGCTGGTGTCCGTAGCGTCGGTGCGGGTATCGCTGATCGTCAGCACGGCCACGCGAACCTGGCGCGGGCCCTCGGCTTTGTGGGCGTGCTGAGACACGGGGGAATCATAGAACAGCGGGCGGCAGGGCACTCAGGGACCAGGGGACTCAGGGCGCCCGAAGAGCGCAGGCGACACCGTTATCATGCTCGCGTGCGTCTCACGATCGCTGCGCTCGTGCTCGCCGTGCTGGTCGCCGGTCCGCGCCAGACCGATCTCGTCGCGCAGTCGGCGCGGGCGCAGCCGCGAACGGCCAAGCCTGCGGTCGTCGTTCCGGCGCCGCCGCCGGCGTTCGCGCCGGCGCTCGACAAGGGTGCGGCCCGCTGGGTCGAGACCACGCTCAAGAGCCTGACCACGGAACAGCTCGTCGGCCAGCTGCTCATGGGACGGCTGAATTCCACCTATCTCAGCGCCGACACCGCCGAGTTCGAGGCGCTGGCAGCGCTCGTGCGCGACGTGCATCTGGGCGGGTTCGCGGCGTTCGGCGGCGTCGAACCAGTGCCGCAGGTGATGCTGAATCCCACCTACGGCCCGACCATCCTCGGCCAGCCGCTCGAACTGGCGGCGATTCTGAATCGCCTGCAGCGAGTCGCGACGGTGCCGCTGCTGGTCGGCGCCGACTTCGAGCACGGCGTCGGCATGCGCATCAACGGCGCCACCCGCTTTCCGCGCGCGATGGCGTTCGGCGCGGCCGGCGACACCGCGCTCGTGCGCGAGGCCGCGCGCATCGCCGGGGCCGAGGCGCGGGCGATCGGCGTGCACGTGAACTTCGCGCCGGTGGCCGACGTGAACAACAACCCGCGCAATCCGGTGATCAACATCCGCTCGTTCGGCGAGGATCCGGCGCGGGTCGGCACGCTGGTGCGCGCCGCCGTCGAGGGACTGCAGGCCGGCGGCGTCGTCGCCACGTTGAAGCATTTCCCGGGCCACGGCGACACCGCCGTCGACACCCATCTGGGATTGGCGACCGTGCCGCACGATCGGGCCCGCCTCGATCGCGTCGAGCTGGCGCCGTTTCGTGACGGCATCGCCGCCGGGGCCGGCGCCGCGATGGTGGCGCACGTCGAGATGCCGGCGCTGGATCCCACGCCGGGGCCAGCCACCTTCAGCGCCCCGATCGTCTCGGGGCTGCTGCGCCGTGACCTGGGATTCGACGGCGTGATCTACACCGACTCGATGGTGATGGACGCGGTGAACGCGATGACCGACGCCGGTGAGGCGGCCGTGCGCGCGGTCGAGGCGGGGGCCGACGTGGTGCTCGACTCGCCGGATGCCCGCGCGGCGTTCACGGCGCTGAACGCCGCGGTCGCGGGCGGGCGGCTCACCCGCGCCAGAATCGAGGCGTCGGCGCGTCGTGTGCTCGCGCACAAGGCGCGCCTCGGCCTGCACGTGACCCGCCTCGTCGATCTCGACGCGGTGATGACGACGGTCGGCACGCGGGCTGGCGTCGAGACCGCCCGCCGCACCGCCGAGGCCGCCGTCACGCTGGTGCGCGACGATCGCTCGCTCGTGCCGCTCGCCACGCCGCGCAGCGGCCGCGTGCTGTATCTGTCGGTGCTCGACTACCCGTCGAACTGGCGGATCGCGGCGCCGAGCCGCACGGTGATTCCGGAGCTGCGGGCGCGGTGGCCGGCGGTGACCGCGGTGGAGCTGTCGGACCGGTCATCGGCCGAGGAGCTCGAGCTGGTGCGGGCCATGGCGGCGGGCCACGACGCGGTGGTGCTGGGAGTCTTCGTGCGCGCGGCGTCGGGCAGCGGCCGGCTCGATCTGGCGCCGGGCATCGTGCGGTTGCTGAACGACCTGTCAACCGCGGCGGCGCGCCGGAGCCAGCCGATGATCGCGGCCTTCTTCGGCAGCCCGTACGCGGCGGTGACAGCACCGTCGCTGCCGGCGGTACTGCTCACCTACGACTTCGGCGATGCCGCCGAGGCAGCGGTGGTGCGGGCCCTGTCGGGGGAGGCGCCGCTGCGCGGCACGCTGCCCGTGGCGCTGTCGGACGCTTGGCCGGTCGGGTTCGGCCTGCAGCGGCCGATCACGGCCACGCAGGCGCGCTGATGCCGGTATCAGGAGCGGGAGGGAAGGCGGCCTGCGCGGCCAACACTTGCCGGAAGAGTTGGCGCGCCCTGCATGATTCGAACATGCGACCTTCTGGTTCGTAGCCAGACGCTCTATCCAACTGAGCTAAGGGCGCGGGGCCTGAGAAACCTTAATCCTAGCACACGGCCGATGTCCACCACCCCCTCGCACCTCGAAGCGCGGCTCCGCCGTGCCTTCGGCGACGACGACCCCGGCACGTTCGGCTCGGGCTGGATGGCCGGCACCGCCAGCGTCTTCCTCGGCGCGCTCGCCGTGCTGGGCGTGCTCGCGTTTTCGTACCCGGCGCTGCTGACCACTGCCGAGTTCCGCGCGCGCTATCCGCTGCCGATGCTGCGGGCGCTGCTCGAAGCGGTGATCGGCGTCGGGTTCCTGCTCGGCGCCGCCTCGCTGATGCTGCGGCGCCGCAAGGTGCTCGGGTTGACCGGGCTCGCCCTGGCCGGCGTGGCGACGTTGGCCGGAGGCGGTGACGTCGCGCTCGGCGACGGCCCCGACCTGGGGCTGACCATCGGCGTGGACTGGTTCGTGCTGAACGTGCTGCTGACCGCGATGGTCTTCGTGCCGCTCGAACGCGCCTTCCCGCTGCGCGACGGCCAGACGACGTTCCGCTTCGGCTGGGCCACCGACGGCGTGCACTTCCTGGTCAGCCATCTGGCGGTGCAGACGCTGTCGTTCCTCACGTTGTTGCCGGCGACGTCACTGGCGACGCTGTGGCAGCCGGTGGCTCTGCAGCAGGCGGTGACCTCGTTGCCGCTGTGGGTCCAGTTCGGCGCCATCGTCGTGCTGTCGGACCTGGCGCAGTACTGGATCCATCGCGCCTTCCACACCGTGCCGGCGCTGTGGCGGCTCCACGCCGTGCATCATTCGAGCGAAGTGATGGACTGGCTGGCCGGCTCGCGGCTGCATGTGATCGACGTCCTCGCCACCCGCGGCCTGGTCCTCGTGCCGATCGTGCTGCTCGGCTTCGCGCGGCCGGCGCTCTACGCCTACCTGGTGTTCGTGTCGTTCCACGCGGTGTTCATCCACGCCAACGTCCGCGCCCGGTTCGGCTGGTTCGATCACGTCCTGACCACGCCGCGCGGGCATCACTGGCACCACGCGCAGACGCCGGTGGACAAGAACTTCGCCGTGCACCTGCCGCTGCTCGATCGCCTCTTCGGCACGCAGCACCTGCCTGGCGATGCCTGGCCCAAGGCCTATGGCATCCACGGCCGGCCGGTGCCCGAGGGCTGGTGGCAGCAGCTGTGGCATCCGTTGAGGCGCCGCGGCTGAGATAAGCTCAGAGGTCATGGCGGCCAGTCCTCAAGCACGCGGCCTCCGGGCCCTGAGCGTGCTGCTCGGCGTGTTCTTCCTCTTCGAGGGCATCAGCAAGATCGGCTGGCTGATGGACCCGTCGCCGCTGACGGCGCGGCTCACGTCCTACCTCGAGGAGGCCAACGCCTGGAATCGCGTCTACCTCGAGAAGGTGTGCATTCCCTGGGCGGCGGTGTTCGCGCGGCTGGTGCTGTTTGGCGAGCTCGCCACCGGCCTGTCGCTCATCACGGGCGTGCTGACGCGTTACGCTGCCGCCGTCGCGTTGCTGATGGTGCTCAACATCCACTTCGCCAGTGGCCTGCTGTTTCAATACGCCTATCTGACCAACGGCTACGCCCTGCCGGTGGCCGGCGGGCTGCTGGCCCTGGCCCTCGGCGGGGTCGGCCTTCCCGCCAGCCTGAAACGGAAGTAGGCCGATGATGGCGAAACGTACCGGCCGCGAGCGCTTCACCGAGCTGCTGTTCTACGGTGTCGTGCTGCTGGTGGGGTACCTCACCATGCAGGTGATCTGGCCGTTCCTGGCGCCGCTGGCCTGGGCGGCGATTCTGGCGATGACCCTGCGGCCGGTGTACATGCGCTTCTGCATCCGCTTGCGTAACAGCAACGCGGCGCTGGTGACGACGCTCCTGGCCGGCGTCCTCATCATCGCCCCGGCCGCGTTCCTCGTCGCGATCGTCGCCCAGCAGGTGCCGCTGGCCCTCGACTACGTGAACAACCTGTCGGCGACGACGCCCGAGCAGGTGATGCGCTTCTGGGCGACGCTGCGCGCCCGCCTGCCGATTCCGATGCCGCCCGATCCGATGATCCTGCTCGCGGATGGCGCCAAGAACGCCGGCGCGTTCCTGGCCAGTCAGGCCGGGTCGCTCGTCGCCAACGTGGTCACCACCTTCGGCAGCCTGCTGGTGATGCTGTTCGCGCTGTTCTTCCTGCTGCGCGACGGCACGTCGTTCGCCGCCATCGTCCGGCGGCTGCTGCCGTTCAGCGAGATCGAGAGCGAGCGACTGATCAACGAGACGTCGGATCTCGTCGTGGCGAGCGTCGGCGCCGGCCTGATGGTGGCGGCGGTACAGGGCCTGATCGGCGGCGCCACGTTCTGGGCGCTCGGTGTGCCCGCGCCGGCAGTGTGGGCGGTAGCCATGGCGATCTGCGCGCTGCTGCCGGTGGTCGGGGCGACGATCGTGTGGATCCCGGTGGCGGCGTGGATGTTCCTGTCCGGTGATGTCACGCGCGCCATCGTGCTGTCGGTGATCTGCGCGGTGGTGCTCGGCTCGGCCGACAACGTGCTGCGGCCGCTGCTGCTGTCGGGACGCACCTCCGCCAGTGGTCTGGTCGTGTTCATCGGCCTGCTCGGCGGCGCCGCGGCGTTCGGGTTCGTCGGCCTGGTGCTCGGCCCGATCGTGCTGGTGATCGCTGGCACGCTGATCGAGGCGCTGACCCGGCGGGTGCACCTCACCGCCGACGACGCCGGGGTGATCGAGGCGCCGTGAGCGACACCGGGCACGACGCCCTGATGCGCCACGCGCTCGAGCTGGCGCGCCAGGCGGCAGAGGCAGGGGAAGTGCCGGTCGGCGCAGTGGTCGTCCTCGACGGCGTGGTCATCGGCCGCGGACACAACGCGCCGATCGGCGCGCACGATCCGACCGCCCACGCCGAGATCGTCGCCATCCGCGCCGCCGCCCGCGCGCTGGGCAACTACCGCCTCACCGGCGCCACGCTCGTCGTCACGGTCGAGCCGTGCCTGATGTGCGTCGGTGCAATGGTGCACGCGCGGATCGGCACCGTGGTCTACGGCACCGCGGAGCCGAAGGCCGGCGCGCTGAGCTCGACCATCGCCGCGCACGAGCTGGCCAGCCTCAACCATCGCCTGCAGGCGGTGGGCGGCGTGCTCGAGGCGGAGTGCCGCGAGCTGATGCAGGCGTTCTTTCGCGCCCGTCGCGGCTGAGCGCTGGGTGGGCCGCACCTCAGGGTGGGCGGCGGCCGTCTGACTGTGGGCACGCCAGACCCCAGCGTGCTCCGGCGCCGTTCGATCCCATCGCCTTTGGCGTTATCCTCCGCGTGGCAGATCCCTTGCACGGGAGTGCCGCGATAGCCGGCGGTCCGCCGGCAGACTGTGAGACCCACATGATCGCGAAGCGCGCCTCGACCCTGGTTCTGACTGCGGCGATGATCCTCGGCCTCGTCACCGCAGCTTTCGCTCAGCCCACCGTGATGGCCACCGGACTCGACAACCCGCGCGGCCTGGCCTTCGGCCCCGACGGCGCGGTGTACGTCGCGGAGGCCGGCCGCGGCGGCACCGGCACGCTGTGCCTGCCCAATCCTCCGGGGCCGCCAGGTAACCGCTGCTACGGCGCGAGTGGCGCCATCACCCGCATCGTCGCGCCCGGCGTTCAGGGCCGCATCCTCGGCGGGCTGCCGTCTGTGGCTGGACCGACCGGAGCGGAAGCCACCGGTCCGCACGACATCGCGTTCGGTTTCGGACGGGCGTTCGTCACCGTCGGCTCAGGCGGTGATCCGGCCTTGCTGGCGCCGTTCAGAGCGGCCGGCGTCAACCTGGCGTCGCTGCTGATGATCAGCTACACCGGCCAGATCACGGCGGTGGCCGACTTCGGCGCCTACGAGTCGGCGAACAACCCCGCCGGCGGACCGATCGACACCAACGCCTACGGGCTGGAGGTGCTGGCGACGCGTGCGGTCATCGCCGATGCCGGCGGCAATTCGCTGCTGCAGATCGACGCCAGCCTCACCCTGTCGACGCTCGCCGTGTTCGCCAACCGCACCGTGCCCGGCCCCGGCGGCGTGGGCACAGTGGAGATGGAAGCCGTGCCGACGGCGATCGCTGAAGGGCCCGACGGCAGCCTCTACGTGGGGCAGCTCACCGGCTTCCCGTTCCCAGTCGGCGGCGCGCGCGTCTACCGCGTCCCGGCCGGCGGCGGCACTCCGACGATCGTCGCCGAGGGCTTCACGAACATCATCGACATCGCCATCGGCCCCGACGGCGCGGCCTACGTGCTGGAACACGACTTCAACAGCCTGCTGGCTGCCGGCAACATCGGCCGGCTCACCAAGATCGGGCCGTTCGGCCTGCGCACCGAGCTGGCTGCCGGCCTGCTCGTGTCCCCGGGAAAGATGACGATCGGCCCCGACGACTCCATCTACGTCACCGTGAACAGCACCTCGGCCGGCAGCGGCGAGGTGTGGCGCATCACGCAGTAGCGACCGGCGTCTCAGTTTGGACGTCGTGGCCGCGGGGAACCTGCCTTGTCCGGACAGGTTCTCCGCGGCCGGCGGCCGCGTGGGTGGCACTTCGCCAGGTGGGCGGCTATAATCAGAGGTTCCGGGCAACCGGACGCGGTCCCACCTCGCGGAGAGGTACCGAAGTGGTCGTAACGGGCGCGCCTCGAAAGCGTGTTGTCGGGTAACCGGCACGTGGGTTCGAATCCCACCCTCTCCGCCATCATCTAAACACTGTAAATAAAGCACTTACGCTGAGCCTTGATCTCCGTGCTCAATACGTGCCCTTCGTGCTAGGTTCTCGGGATGGCGCTCCGCTCGATCAGGCGTCACCTGAAGGACTGTCCGCACACGTCCACTCGGTACCGACGCTGCCGTTGTCCGATCCACGTGTACGGCACGCTGGGTGGCGAGACCATCCGCCGGGCGCTCGACCAAACGTCCTGGGACGCCGCTGTTGAACTGATCAACGGCTGGACGGTCTCAGGCGAGATCGGTGTGGTGAAGGCGGAGGCGCCCACCGTCCGGGAAGCGATCACCAAGTTCCTCGCCGACTGTGAGGCCAGGCAGCTCGGTTGGGAGGCGATGCGCAAGTACCGCCATCTGCTCGAGGACCGACTGCTGGGCTGGTGCGACTCGAAGGGCCTGTCCAACCTCCGGCAGTTGACGGTCGACACCCTTCGTCAGTTTCGCCAGTCGTGGAAGGACAGCCCGCTCTACGCCACGAAGAACCTAGAGCGGCTGCGGGCGTTCCTCCGGTTCTGCCAGCAGGCCGGATGGATCAAGCAGAACACGGCCACGTCGGTTAAGCCGCCGAAGGTGACCCAGAGCCCGACGATGCCGTTCTCAAGGGACGAGATGAAGCGGATCCTCGAAGCCTGCGACAGCTACGGCGGGAACAAGGAACGGATCCGCGCTTTCGTGCTGACGATGCGATTCACGGGGCTCCGTATCGGCGATGCCATTCGGTTGTCGAAGAGCCAGGTGGCCGAGGGCAAGGTCTTCGTTCGGACGGCGAAGACCGGGCAAGCGGTCACCGTGCCCGTGCCACCGCAGGTGGTAAAGGCCCTCGAGAAGGCCGACAGCGGCTCCGAACGCTACTTCTGGACCGGCAGCGAACATTCGCTCAGCGGTCTCGAACTGGTCGCGGTACCTCGGGAGGGTGTTCGAGCTTGCGGACATCGATGGTGGGCACTCCCATCGGTTCCGGGATACGTGTGCAGTCGAACTGCTACTAGCGGGGCGTCGGTGGAGGACGTCGCGACGATCCTCGGGAACACGCCGCAAGTCGTGACGAAACACTACGCCCCCGGGTGAAGGAGCGGCAGGTTCGACTGGAGAAGCTGGTCAAAGAGAGCTGGGCCCAGCTCGAACACTGAACGATGGACCATTCATTGCCTCTTTGCTTTGATCCCTTCGACAGAACAGAGAGAATGGCACCCGACCATGTCGCCCGCCGGTAGCTCCAATGCCCCCGAGGCACGCGCACGCCCGCGCATCGACCAGGCGCTGACCGAGGCCGGCTGGACGCTGCAGGACCGCGACGACATGAACCTCGCCGCGGCGTCGGCCATCGCCGTCCGCGAGTTCAAGCTCGACCGGGGCCACGGCTTCGTGGACTACATGCTGTTCCTCGACGGGCATCCCGTCGGCGTCGTGCGAGGCGAAGCCGGCCGGCACGGCGCTCATCGGCGTCGAGCACCAGGTGAAGAAGTACGTCGAGGGCATCCCGCCTGCCCTCGACCGCGCCCTACAAGCCGCTGCCGTTCGCGTACCTCTCGACCGGCGAAGAAACGCTCTTCATCAACCACTTCGACCCGCACGCCGCGCACGCGGCCGGTGTTCTCGTTCCACCGGCCCGACACGCTCCGGGAGTGGCTGACCGCCGACACGCTCGACGCGTGGCTGAAGCGCCGGGCGGCTTCTACACCGCCGCCGACGACACGAAGCCGTCCACGCTGCGCGCCCGCCTGCGGGCCATGCCGCCGGTGGAGCTGCCCGGCATGTGGCCGAACAAGGTGCAGGCCGTCTCGAACGTCGAGAAGAGCCTGTTCGACGACCGGCCACGCTCGCTGATCCAGATGGCCACCGGGCTCGGGCAAGACGCTGCTGGCCGTCACCACGCTCTACCGGCTGATCAAGTTTGGCGGCGCCCGGCGCGTTCTGTTCCTTGTGGACCGCGCCAACCTCGGCGAGCAGGCCGAGAAGGAGTTCCAGGGCTTCCGCACGCCCGACGACAACCGGCTGTTCACCGAGCTGTACGGCGTCCAGCGCCTGACGTCGAACACCATCGGCTCGTCGAGCAAGGTCGTCATCTCCACGATCCAGCGGCTCTACTCGATTCTGAAGGGCGAGCCGGAGCTCGACCCCGAGGCCGAAGAGCACACGCCGATCTGGACGACGGCCCGACGCGCCGAAGGAGCCGCTGCCGGTCGTCTACAACGCCGCCGTGCCGCCCGAGTTCTTCGACGTCATCTTCATCGACGAGTGCCACCGGTCCATCTACTCGCTCTGGCGCCAGGTGCTGGAGTACTTCGACGCCCACCTGATCGGCCTCACGGCCACGCCGGCCAAGCACACCTACGGCTTCTTCAACCAGAACGTCGTGATGGAGTACCCGCACGCGCAGGCGGTCGCCGACGGCGTCAACTGCGACTACGAGGTCTACCGCATTCGCACGCAGATCACCGCCGCGGGCTCCACCATCGAGGCCGCGCCGGGGACGATGGTCGGCTACCGCGACCGGCAGACGCGGAAGACGCGCTGGGAGGCGCCTGACGAGGACGTCACCTACGACGGCGGCGGACCTCGACCGGAATGTCGTCGCCATCGACCAGATCCGCCTGATCGTCCAGACGTTCCGCGACAAGGTGCTGAAGGAGACGTTCCCCGAGCGCACCGAGGTGCCGAAGACGCTGATCTTCGCCAAGGACGACTCGCACGCCGAGGACATCGTCAGCATCGTGCGCGAGGAGTTCGGCAAGGGCAACGAGTTCTGCCAGAAGATCACCTACAAGGTGACCGGCGCGAAGCCCGCAGGACCTCATTCAGGCCTTCCGCAACAGCTACTACCCGCGCGTCGTCGTCACGGTGGACCTGATCGCCACGGGCACGGACATCAAGCCGGTCGAGATCGTCATGTTCATGCGGAGCGTGAAGTCGCGCGTGCTGTTCGAGCAGATGAAGGGCCGCGGCGTGCGCGTGATCAACCCGGACGAACTGCGGGCCGTCACGCCAGACGCGCGGGCCAAGACGCACTTCCTGATCGTGGACTGCGTCGGCGTGACGGAGACAGACGCTCGTCCGACACGCAGCCGCTGGAGAAGAACCCCACCGTGTCGCTCAAGGCGCTGCTCGACCACGTCGCGGCGAACGGCACGAACGACGACTACCTCTCGTCGCTCGCCAGCCGGCTCGCCCGCATCGACAAGCAGTGCGATGCAGACGACAGGAAGCTGGTCGACGAGACGTCCGGCGGCGTCGTCGCTGGCGACCATCGCCGGCGCGCTGGTCCACGCCCTCGACGCCGACGTGCAGGACGACGCGGCGCGCCAGATGTTCCACCTGCGCGCACGGACACGACCCACCGGACGAGCAGATCGGGAAGGCCGCCGCGCCGCTGAAGCAGGCGGCCATCCAGACGCTCATGGCCGCGCCGGCGCTGCGGAAGCTGATCCTCGACCTGCGCCAGAAGTTCGAGCAGATCGTCGACGAGGTCAGCAAGGACGACGCTGATCGCCGACCAGACCGGCTACAGCCCCGAGGCACGGGAGAAGGCCGCGGCGCTCGTGCAGTCCTTCGAGAGTACCTCGCCGAGCACAAGGACGAGATCGACGCCCTCCAGTTCTTCTACTCGGTGCCGCACAAGAAGCGCCTGCGCTTCAAGGACATCCAGGCCCTCGCCGACGCCATCTCGTCGCCGCCGCGCCAGTGGACGCCGGAGAAGCTGTGGCGCGCGTACGAGACGCTTGGAGAAGTCCAAGGTGCGCGGTGCGTCGGCGCGAGCGGCTGCTGACCGACATCGTGTCACTCGTGCGGTTCGCCCTCCATCAGGACGGCGAACTCGTGCCGCACGCAGATCGTGTCCACGAGCGCTTCCAGTCGTGGCTGGCCCAGCAGGCGAACACGGGCCGGACGTTCACCGACGAGCAGCGCCACTGGCTGGGCATGATGCGCGACCACATCGCGACGAGTCTGGAGATCGACATGGACAGCTTCGACCTGACGCCGTTCGCCGACGAAGGAGGGCTTGGCGCGGGCGTCGAAGGTGTTCGGGAAGGATCTCGAAGCGATCGTGCAGGAATTGAATGAGGCGCTGGCGGCATGAGCAGCGCTTGCCGCGGGTTGGGCACGGGCGCGCTTGGCGACATCGTCGACAGTCGTCGGTCGATGCACGACCCGGCGACGTACCGCAGATGCCGCACCTCTGGCGTCGACGGCGATGTCGGCGTAGGACTCAGCACGGTCGACCGACTCGAATCGGCAGACGGCCTTCGCGACGGTCGAGCAACTCGACGCCGCTCGCGACGGCTGAAGCTCGGGCGACGTGCTGCTTCGCCGAGCACGGAGACCGACATCTCGAGCTCAGGTCGGCAAGCGGGTTGTCGCGAGCTGGAGCCGACGCGTATCGCATTCGACGTGCTTCACGCGCTTCGCACGAGCGTGGATCGCGCCTGGTTTCATGCTCCACTACGTCGCTCATGCGAGTTCGTCAGGACGCATGCGCTCGCGTGCACGGCAGTCGGTCAACATCCAGCGATCTCGGCCGCAGATGCTCGGCGCATGCAGTTGCCGTTGCCGCCCGCCGCCGAGCAGCGACGCATCGTCGAAGCCATCGACTCCTACCTCTCCCGCCTCGACGCCGCCGTCGCCAGCCTCGAAAGAGTCCAAGCCAAGCTGAAGGCGTATCGCGCCTCGGTGCTCAAGGCGGCTGTCGAGGGCCGTCTGGTGCCGACCGAGGCATCCCTCGCGCGCGCGGAGAAGCGCGACCTACGAACCGGCCGACGTGCTGCTCGCACGCATCCTGAAGGAACGCCGCCGCCGCTGGGAGGAAGCCGAACTCGCCAAGCTCAAGGCCGCCGGCAAGACGCCGAAGGACGACAAGTGGAAGGCAAAGTACGAGGAGCCGGTGGCCCCAGACACGAGCATGCTGCCGAGCTTGCCGAGGGCTGGTGCTGGGCGACGGTCGACCAGCTGTCGCGACGTTCAGCTGGCTGACACAACGGGCAGAGCCGGCCACTACTGAGGATCGGCACAGCGTGCCGTATCGTTCGCGTGTGCGAATATCAGCGACGGACGGCCTCGACCTGCGACGTGAAGACGATGACCTTCCGGCGACACGCCGAGTTGCAGAACTACCGCTCGAGACCGGGCGACGTTCTCGTTCAATCGAGGCGCAGGAGTCGCGACAGTTGGTCTGGCAGAGCGCATGTACCGTGGAACGTCAGAAGCAGTCTGCGCTTCGAGCTTCAACTGCGATGACCTTCGTGCCGGATCTTGCGCTTGGTCTTCAGCCGCGATTGCATCGCCGGTATCGGCAAGGCTGGCGTCTGGTACGTCGTCGCATCAGGTCAGGCAGACCACACGCTCGATCGTCGACGAAGTTGAAGGCGTTGCCAGTTGCCGCTGCCGCCTCGCAGGAGCAGACGCGCATTGTCGGACGAAGCGGAACGACTTGCTGTCGGTCGCGGACGAGCGTGCAGGCGACGCTCGACGCGCGACTCAGCACGCGTGTAGCGTCTGCGCCAGGCGGTCCTCAAGTGGGCCTTCGAGGGCAAGCTCGTCGACCAGGACCCGACCGACGAACCCGCCGAGGAGCTGCTCGCTCGCATCCGCGCCGAGCGCGCCGCCGCAGCCCCGACCAAGAAGACGCAGCGGCCGCACGGCCGAAGGGAGCAGCATGAGCGACCAGAGCGAACGCATCGTCAAGAAGCTCTGGAGCTACTGCCAGGTCCTGCGCGACGACGGCCTCAGCTATCAGGACTACCTGGAGCAGCTCACGTTCCTGCTGTTCCTGAAGATGGCCGACGAGCGCGCGGCGCTCACCGGCGAGCCGCAGCCCATCCCCGAGGGCTTTCGCTGGGACGACCTCGCGAACCCGAAGATGGAGGGCGTCAAGCTCGAACAGCACTACCGCGACACGCTGAAGGAAGCTCGGCGAGCAGGGCGGCATGCTGGGCCTCATCTTCAGCAAGGCCCAGAACAAGATCCAGGACCCGGCCAAGCTCCGCAAGCTCGTCGTCGACCTGATCGGCAACGAGCAGTGGCTCGAGATGTCGGCCGACGTCAAGGGCGACGCCTACGAGGGCCTGCTGGAGCGCAACGCCCAGGACACGAAGAGCGGCGCGGGCCAGTACTTCACGCCGCGCCCGCTCATCGACGCGCATCGTCGACTGCATCCGCCCGAAGCCCGGCGAGGTCATCGCCGACCCGGCCTGCGGCACCGGCGGCTTCCTGCTCTCGGCGCACACGCTACATCGAGCAGCACTACAAGCTCGACAAGGGCCAGAAGCGCCACCTCCGCTACGACGCCCTGCGCGGCGTGGAGCTCGTCGACGGCGTCACCCGCCTCTGCGCGATGAACCTGTTCCTGCACGGCATCGGCCCGGACGACGACGACGAAGAAGCCGCCGATCAAGACCGACGACGCCCTGCGGAACGAGCCGTCTGAGACGGTAGATGTGGTCCTGACGAACCCGCCGTTCGGCAAGAAGTCCTCCATCACCGTCGTCAACGACGAGGGCGAGACCGACCGCGAGACCATCACCTACAACCGGCCTGACTTCTGGACGACGACCTCGAACAAGCAGCTGAACTTCGTCCAGCACGTGAAGTCGATGCTCAAGATCCACGGCCGCGCCGCCGTCGTGGTGCCCGACAACGTCCTGTTCGAGGGCGGGGCCGGCGAGAAGATCCGGCGCAAGCTGCTGCAGGAGTGCGAGGTCCACACGCTGCTGCGTCTGCCGACCGGCATCTTCTACGCCCAGGGCGTCAAGGCGAACGTGCTGTTCTTCGACCGCAAGCCAGGCGCGAAGGAGCCGTGGACGAAGAAGGTCTGGATCTACGACCTGCGCACGAACAAGGACTTCACGCTGAAGACGCGGCGCATGGCGCGCGCCGACCTCGACGAGTTCGTCGACGTGCTACAACCCGGCGAACCGCAACCAGCGCAAGGCCACCTGGGACGAGAAGAAGCACCCCGACGGCCGCTGGCGAGCGTTCACCTACGACGAGATCGTCGCCCGCGACAAGTGCAGCCTCGACATCTTCTGGCTCAAGGACGAGTCGCTGGAGGACTCGGCGAATCTGCCGGAGCCGCACGTCCTGGCCGAGGAGATCGCCGACGACCTTCGGAGTGCCCTGGAGCAGATCGAGAGCGTGCTCGCGGACCTCGAACTACGGGCCGTGGCGCTCAAGGGGCGCTAGTCGGGTTTGTCAGGAGAAATTGGAGGCGACGGCGTCAGTCGCACCAGGCTGTCCAGATTCGAACGGACTTGTCCAGCGGCCTCGCTGTCGGAGTAGCCCCAGATGCGGGCGAGCTCAAGCACCGCAGAGTGAACGTCCCACGGCATTGCGGGTCGGCCTTCATGGACCGTGAATGGACCGTCGCTTTCGGTAAGGATCCGGTCGCGCGGCATTGCGGTCACCAAGGTTCGTCCCTTCTGGGCACGAAGCATTTGCGGCCCGACGCTGAACCAGCAGCCACACTCTACCGCCCGCTCGAGCGCGCGGAGACTGCCGGAGAACCAGTGCAGAACCGGCGTGCCCGCCCCCGGCGCGGCTTCGAGACGCGTCAGCACCTCAAGCTCGGCGCGGCGGCTATGAACCGAGAGGATCCTGCCGCCGGCCGAGACGCACGCGGCGAGAACGTGCTCGAAGACGCGTACCTGTGCGTCCCAGCCGCGCGCAAGCTGCGGAGTCCCGTCGAGTCCAACCTCTCCTATGTAGCGCGTCGTTGGTAGGATGCGGTCAAAGATCGCTAGCTCCGCACCTCTTTGCGCTGCAAGTTCCGGGTGAAGACCTAGTGCGGTCCGGATTCGGCTGTTTCCGGCGGCCAGCGCGGATGTACCCCCTCCAGGCCGACGGAGTAGTTGTCACACTCAGCACGTACATCCCTCGCTCTTGGCACTCTCGTGCCACCGCCGACGGATCCGGATACAGGTCGAGGTGAGCGTGGAAGTCGATCATGTCACGCCGAACTTAGCGAGAAGGTGTTCAAGTTCGTGGAGTCCCTTTTCGGAACCGTCCTATAGATGGGAGCAGACGCGCCAATCAGAGGCGAGCTCAGCGCAACACCGAGCCATTGGTCGAGGCTAGAGTCTCGGACTTCCGCGATCGCCATGGCAGTGGCTCGCACATCGTCAGAACGTGCATGCTCGAGGTCGTCAATCGCAAGATCAGCGTAGAGGTACGGGTTCGATCAGGAACGCCCCAGGCGTTGAACGCGGCTCGCCTGATGAGGCATGGAACGCAACGGCCGCAGTGCCTGTAGCCGAATCGTTTGAAGCGTCCACAGCTGGTCGTCGTATGGGCGTGAGCCCTGAGTTCGGGTTGACGTGGGCACTGCGCCAGGACCTCCCCCTTGGTGTAGCTCGCGAACGGGTTCTTACCGACCAACTCGAAGACCGGCGGCCTGAATCACCTGCTGTAACAGCGCCAAAACGACGGGATGACAAGTCCGGGTGCTCAAGCTTCCCAGGCGGGAGCCAGTGAGCGGAGGGTTGAGGGCGATGAAGCCGTTCTCGCAGACGAAGAGGTCAACGGTGTTGCCGTCGGCGTAGTAGCGAAGAGTCGACGCCGCGAGAATCCCGTAGGCGAAGAAGATGATTGACCGTCCTCGTTGGGAGGGTGGGCTCTCCGGAGCCGGGACCGCCACATTGTGGTTGAGTTGGAGATGGCCGATAGTGTCTCTCACTACGACGGCTAGGCCGCGCTGCTTCTCTGCATCGCCGCGCACTGCCTGGCTGACGGCGAAAGGACGTCGGCCCTCCGCAACGAGGCCGAGGGCACCCGTGAAGCTGTCGAGCCCGCCTGAGAAGAGGACGATGCTGTCGTGATCCGGTCGGTTCGGCTTGGCAAGGCTGCCGCGGTACGATGCCCCCGGAACAAACGCTATGTTCCACCGATCGGTCGTCAGGAATTGCAGCAGATCTTGGAGTGGCGCAGCTTGCGTCGCCCAGAAGTCGGGATCGGCGACAGCGATGACGAGCTGGAACTCGCGCGTCCAACCGTCGCCGCTCAAGCTGCGGTGTCCGGCGAGGTCGGCTGCCGTCACGCCGAGAGCGATCGACAGAAAATCCCAGGCACGCGGCTCCGGGAGCAGCTTCTGCCGTTGTAGCGTTTCGACTACAGCCGCACCCGCGCTGCCGCGTTCCGAATTGCCGCGGCCAAAGAGCACGACATCAACATCGCCGCGCAATCCCTGGAAATCGATCCGGATGGGCCACACACGAGTCTCATTGGGAGTAGCTCTCGAAGACGGTAAACGCCTCCTTGAGTAGCGCTGCGAACGAGCTTGCCTACCTCTCGACCTGTCAGCGTCGTGGTGGAGTTAACCTTCTTGAAGGCTGCGGCGACTGTCTCTTTGACGTAGTCCTTGACTTCCTTCAGCCTTGCTAGGCCGGACTGGACGCTCGGCGCCTTGTCCTGGATGGCTTTTCCCACATCAAGCCGGAAGCGTCGATACACGTCGTGAGCGACGTACCTCTCGACCGCGAAGATTCGCTGTCCATCGGTGAGATCGAGAAGCTCCGCTTCTGGGAACCTGGTCAGAAGTTCGGTGAGCGCGTCCTTGATTGCCGCCCGACCTGCTTCGGAATCCTGGGTGCCATCGATCGCCGAACAGCCTCCACGATTGCGTTCATCACCTCGTTCGCGGAGCGGCCTGCGAGAACGGCGACATCCAGGCTTCCTCCCGGCAGCGACGCCTGGTCGCGGCCGGCCGGTGAGAGCGCGCCGTACATACGCCGGCGGTCTGAGCAGTGCCACCGAAGCGTCGCACCGCAGTTCCGGAGCCGCCATAGCCGGACCGCACGTATCGCCCAACGCCCTTCTTCATGCTTCGCTGACTTCCAGTGGACGCGAACTTCCCCAAAGCCAAGCGGGCCCCAGAGAATCGTCCGGCAGGGGCGACTAGGCTCAGCGATGGCGCCGGTCCAGCCGGCGCAGCCTCTGGCGACTTCGCATCGCCATCTGGAGGCGGCTCCTGGGCCGCGGGGGCCGCTTCGGCGCCTCAGCTTCAGGAACCCACGGCGGCACCATCGCACTCCGGCACCGGGGCCCTTACTTGACGATGATGTCCCCATCTTGCCTCCGCGCCTTGATGGCGTCCTTCACGGGCCTGATGATTCTCGGAGTTCTTCTCCCATGCGGCCCAGACAGTCTCGTCCATGGGTTGCCGGCCGTCTTCGGTACGATGTTGGCCTTGATCTGGGTCGGCGGACGCTCGACGAGAAAGGCTGCGAGCCGCACGCCTTGCGTAGGCTCAGCCTCCGACACTACGAGACAGGCGTCGAGAATCGGGGGAGCGCCCCACTCCTGCTCCTGCCGGGCGGCATCCAACAGGCGGTCCATAATCACCCCGAGCTCGGCGCGGGGAAGTAGCTTCAGGCGATCTACCAGCTCGGACGCCATGTCTGGATGGTTAAGAAGGGCCACCAGCAACGCGGCACCGTCGGACGAGAGTCTGTCCTCTGGGGTCATAACCGGCGCGTGCTCACGGCTAACGTAAAGAACGCCGCGCAGGTCCTTGTCCGCCAGCCGCGGAGGAAGAGCAAGCCATTCCTTGATGAACGGCTCTTCCCAAGCCTCTTCCAGCTTCAACTCCTTGCCCGTGTTCGCGGCCTCCTCCCATTCGGCCAAGAAGACCGGCCTGCCCTGCGGGGCCGCCGCTACCGCGCTCGCCAGAGCGCCGTAAGCTTTGGCGCTCCCACATCGCTCAAACAGCAGCATCTTGGCGATACCGCTTCGTCGACACCGACGCCGTGCGCCCGAGAGATCGTCATGCGATCGCGAGTGCATTGAGGAAGCGCTTGATCAGGCGAGGGTTTCCGCCGATGCGGGAGGCCGTCTGACTATGGGCGCCAGGCGCTCGGCGGCCTCGAGGCGCGTCTTCAGCTCGGCCGGCAGATTGATCCCGATGCTCTCGATAAACGCACGGTCCACCCGCTTCCCCTGCCACGTTTGCCCGAGCTGTTCGCACACCCTTGCGCGAATTGCCTCTTTGTCGTCGTCGCCGATGCCACTGTTCTCGATGACAAGAGCATCATGTACGCTCGGACCTCTTGCGTTCCGAGTGGCGGCACTCGAATCGGCACCTGAATCAGCTTGTCGAAGTAGTTTGTGACGAGCTCGTCGTCGACACCGTCGAAGTGCTTCCTCACGGCGTGCTTGTCATCGTCGGTGTCGGCGGCGATCCAAAAGCGGCGTTCTTCAGAAACAGAAACAGCCGCATCGCCTCAAGCGTTGAGATGGTGGTTTCCGGCAGACACCGGTCGAGGTCGTCGATCAACAACGAGAGTGACGCCGAGTTCCTGGAGCGTCTCCTCGAAAGCGTGCCGAAGAGCATGAATCTCCTGTGGCGGCGATGACGAAGGCTTCGCGTGAAGCAGCCCTCCCTGGGCGGCCCCGCCGATCTTCTTAGCCGCTGCTTCGGCGCCATCGACCGCCCTTGCCAGTTCGCCCGTTCCAAGTCCCTTGACGAAATCGATCGCTTCGCCCGCGAGAGCGACCGGCGGTACGCCGGCCGCTGCGGCCACGACGGCACCCGCCACCCGTGCTGCCCGAATCCAGTTGAATCGCCGCCAAAGCTCTTTCGTCTTCTCGACGCCCGTCTTGCGTTTCTCAGCCTCTGCCTCGAGGGCAGTCGCGATTACCTCCATCAGCGCCGCGCGCGCGTCATCGAAGCCCTGGTAGAGCCAGGCATTGAACTCCACGAACACGAAGCCTGGTGTTGCTGTTTTGCCCCGATCGACTAGAGACTTTCGAATCAGCCGAATCATGGAGGATTTGCCGACACCCCAGGCTCCAGACACGCCAATCGAAATCGGGCGGCCATTGGCCTGGACGACGATCTCCGCGACCGTCCCGGCGACGCCGGCGAGTTCAAGAAATCTTGCTCTGTCTCGTTGTCGGGCCACATAGGGGAATACCGTTGCTGTCCTGCTGGGGTCAGTTGTCGGTCGAATCTTAGCAATTCGGGCCAATCCGTCCATCATTCGACCGACCGCGTCCGAAGACTGTGCCGGTTCCGGGCTGGGAACAGTGCTCTTGTGCAGGCAGCGAGGGCTGCGCAGCGAGCTGCTAAGTTGTCCCGCTCGACTGTTCGCCGCCTGGCCAAAACTGATTCACCCGCTGCGTAAGAACTACCGCTTGCCGTTCGCCTGCCGACAGCGCTTCAGACACCTCAGCAACTTAAATTGCTGACTGCAATGAGTTAGACGCTGCGAGGTTCTCAACCGCATTTGGTACGCAATTCGCAGCAGCCGAAGCGCTCTATCTGCCTGACCCCCTAGCGCACAGCTAGGTCTCCGTGTGTCTTCCCGACAGATTACGAATGCGTTAGCTTGCACAAATTGTGTGCAAGAACTGCGTAGGACGTACACAGAATCTGCGTACCTACTTCCTGTTCGGCCCACCGTCCTCTTTGGGCGCTCGGCGATGCTTCGCCCACCGCGCCTGCGCGGCCAAACTCAGCGCCTTGCTGCGGTCCTCTGGACTGACGTTCCTCCAACGCGCAGCGCCAAGGCCAACGGCCTGCCGTTTTATTGGAGAAGGCGACAGTTTTCGGCTCGCGATGTCGAGCAGTTCGAGCGCCAAGTCGAGCAGAGACTCTGGGGGCAGGCCGCTCTGGCGGATGATTCGGCGCAACGTCATCGTTCGACGCACGCCGAGAAGTCGTGCGAATTCTTCGGGAACTTGCGGGGTGGCTGGGGAGCCAGTTTTTCGTGTTGACATGCGATTGCTCGTACTGCTAGATCAATTCTAGTTCCGATAACATCATTCGCGGGAGGTGTCCGATGTCTCGCGGCTCCGTAGTTCCATTGGTTCGACGCGTGAGTGTCATGGTGTTCACGGCTCTCCTCTCCCTCCCTGTCGTGGTCTACGCACAATCGCCATGGAGCGCGCCGCGAGCAATCTCGAACGCACCTTCACCGGACCACTCGCGGTGTCATTCGCCCTGGTCGCCATCGTGCTCGGCGGCTTGCTTTCATGTATGGCGAGGCTGGGGCAAAACGCCAGATTTCTGGAATCGTGTTCGGCGGCGGACTCGCGCTATTCGCCGGACAATTCCTCGTCTGGTTGTTCTGAAGCGATCGTCGGAGTTTGTTCGGAGGTGCGGCCATGACAGATCGGCCGACGTACCCGCCCGTGTACAAGGCGCTCCACCGCCCCCTGACCATCTGGGGCGTTGACCGCCGTCTGTTCTTCCTCGCCCTGCTCCTTGGGGCGGCCACGTTCAACCTGTTCTACT
>CAVUIM010000002.1:0-12623 GCA_963741665.1 uncultured Acidobacteriota bacterium | reverse complement strand
GGCCGCCGCCTCGAGTTCAGCGCGGGGCGGTCTCAGCTCGACGGCGACGACGGAGTCGGTGGAAAGGAGTGCGGAGAACACGGTGTCGGGCGCGATGGGTGCGCCCTGCGGTGCTCAAGTATAGCTGCTGCGCCCGGCCGGCACCGGCGAGCGAGGGCGCGAACGCCCAGCGCTGCTACTGGCAAGTGCGGCTGGCGCACTTGGTCACCCGGAGCTTTCCTGGGATGGAGTCCATGTAGCTGATCACCGGCAGCCCGTCGGCGCCGATGGCGATGTCGACGTATTGCCCGGCGCCGGTCGCAGGGGCGTCCACCGTCGTCGACGTGGCGGCGGTGCAGGCGACATTGCCACAGTGGGTCACCCGCAGCGTGCCGGCGGTGTCGTCCAGCTAGCTGATCAGGGGCAACCCGTCGGTGCCGATCGCGAGTGACGTGAAGCGGCCCACGGCATTGACGCCGTCGTCACCGTGACCGACGTGGCGGCGGTGCAGACCACGTTGCTGCAATGCGTCACACGCAGCGCCTCGGCACCCGAGTCGTAGTGGCTGACCACCGCCAACCCGTCGCTGCCGATGGCGATCGAACCGTGGGCGCCGACGGCCGCCGGCGGGTCGTCGACGGTGGTGGACGTGGCTGCCGAACAGGTCCGGTTGTCGCAGTGCGTGACCCGGAGCGCGCCCGCGGTTTCGTCGTGGTGGCTGATGACCGGGAGCCCGTCCACACCGATGGCGATCGACGTGTAGAGCCCGGCGCGGTTGGCCGTGCCTGGCAGTGTCGTGGACACCGGCGGCGAGCCAACCGGCTCGCACAGCACCGTGCCGCTCGCCTGGATGCCGCGCAGGTACTGACCGCTCGGACAGGTGCCGAATGCCGCGGCCGCCGCGCTCATCGCCCCCGGCGCCAACTGCGCGGCGGCGATCGATCCGGGGGCGATCGCCGACCCCGGCTGGGTGGGGAGCGGCGCGGGATGCCGCCGGTGCCGGCCCCGAAGGCGAACGTGCCGGTGTTGCCGGCGCTGTCGCTCCACGGGCCGCTCAGCGTGGCGAGCGAGATCCGTGCGTCGATATGCCGCCCGCGCCGTGTTGGATGACGGTCACCGTGACGACGTTGCAGAACGGCTGCAGCTGCCAGCGGAAGGTCCCCAGTGTCTGGGCGTTGGCACCGGCGGCCAGGAGCACGGCGCAAGAGACCGCGAGGGCGAGAGGTACGCGTCGGCGGAACATGGGGGTCGTCACTCCTTGGGCAGCAGCGACTCGAGCCGCGCCAGGCGCGCGCGCAGTTCGTCGTTCTCGCGGGTGAGCGCGGCCACCTCATCGCGCAGGGCCTTGTCGCCGTCCTGCAGTCCGCGCGTGCGCAGTTCGAGCGCCTTGACGCCGGCGAGCGCGATGCCGTCGGCATCGACGCTGCCGATGCGCACGTCGCTCTCGCCCAGGCCGAAGGCGGCGCGGAAGTCCTGCGCGGTCGGGCCGACGTGGCGGATTCCGGCGTCCTGGGTGGTGTAGCGCCACTCACGCACCGGCAGCGCCGCCAGCTTGCCGAGCACCTGCTCGCCGTCGAGGTCACGGAAGTCGGTCTTGCGGTTTTCGTCGGAGACGCCGACCGGCTGCCAGCCCGAGAGGCCGGAGAGGAGGACCACGCCGGTCGTCATCGCGGCATTGCTGTAGAACACCGTGCCGCCGGCGGCCCGCACCAGAAACTCGTTCGACCCCGCGGTGGTCAGGTCGGTGGTCGTGGACCGGTCGCCATACATGAACACGCCAGGCGTCGCGGCCGTGGCGTCCGACCCGATGACCACGCTGCCCGCGCCGTTGGCAATCACGCGCACCCCCAGCGCGATCGCATCGACGCCCATGGCCGCGCTGCCAGTGCCGGCCACCAGGCTGCCACTCCCCCCGGCGACGTTGGTGTTGCCAAAGGCGGTGCTGTAGTTGCCGAAGGCTGTCGTGAGGTAGCCCGCTGCCGTGCTGGAGGTCCCCGCCGCCGTCGTGGAACGGCCCATGGCAGTGCTGAACGAGCCGCTTGCCGTGGTGCCGTTGCCGACCGCCGTGCTGTAGGGTCCAGCCGTCGTGTTGGCGCCGATGGCCGTGCTGCTGGGGCCGCTGGCCGTGGTGCCGAAGCCCAACGCCGTGCTGGCATCGCCGCTCGCTCTCGTGCCGTACCCCATCGACGTGCTGTAGACACCACTGGCCATCGTGCCGAAGCCCAGTGCCGTGCTGGTGTTGCCGCTGGCCGTCGTGCTGACGCCCATGGCCGTGCTGCCGATGCCGCTGGCCGTCGTGTTGCCGCCCGTGGCGGTGCTGCCGACGCCGACGGTCACGTCGTCCCACTGTGTGCCGTCGACCCAGCCGGCCCGGAAGGCCCCTTTGCCGGGGTACCACATCATGCGTCTACCCGCGCCCGCCGCCGGAATGCCGGCGGTGGCCGTGCCGCGGGCGACGAACCCACCATCGGTCAGAAGCGAGAAGGCACTTGGAATCGCCGCTCCAGCCGCCGGCAGCGGCCGCGCGGCGCCGCCCGCGCTGGCGCCGAGCGCGAGCGTGCCGGCATTGCCGGCGCTGTCGCTCCACGACCCACTGGCCGATGGCAGCGTGATGCGCGCATCGACCTGCACGCCTCGCCCGCCCGGGGTTGTGACGATGTTCCAGCCGAGACCGATGCTGCCATCCGGATTCGGCGTGCCGAGCCCGACGATCGGCGCCCGGCGTGCTGCCCCACACTGGTCGTCGTAGCCGTCCATCGTGTAGACGGCGCCCTGTTGGGTGACGTTGACGACGACCACGTTGCAGAACGGCTGCAACTGCCACCTGAAGGTGCCGAGCGGCTGCGCCTCGGCGGCGACGGTGGCGAGCATGGCTCCGAAGGCGACGATGGTGGTGTGCAGAATGCGACGGGCCATGGGCGTCCTCACCGCTTGTCGAGCAGGGCTTCAAGACGCGCGAGTCGCGCGCGCAGGTCGTCGTTGGCGCGTTCGATTGCGGCCAGCCGCTCGCGAAGCGCCGCGTTGTCGCGCGTGCGCGCTTCGAGCGCCTTCACCGCGGCCAGGGCGATGCCGTCTGCATCCAGGGTGCCGATACGAAGCGGGTCTTCCCCAAGACCAAACGCCGCGCTGAAGTCCTGCGCCGTGGGCCCGGCGTGCCGAATCGCTGCGTCCTGCGATTTGTAGCTCCACTCCATCACCGGGATTCGCGACAGTTTTTCGAGCACGGCTTCCCCGTCCAGATCCCTGAAATCGTGTTTCATGTTCACGTCGGACACGCCGAGCCACTGGCTGCCACCGGGCGCCATGTACAAGCCCGACGTATAGAGGGCGTTGGTATAGAAGCCCACGCCGCCCGCCGCGCGCACCAGGAACTCGTTTGGCGCGTAGCTGATGATGTCGACCGGCGTCGACCGATCGCCATAGATGAACGAGCCGTAGGAATTCTGCGCCACCGCCGCCTCCGATCCCAGGAGGACGCTCCCCGAATTGCTGGCTTGCAGGTTGGTCCCCAGCGCAACCGCGCCATCGCCTGACGCCGTTGATGCCTTCCCGGCCACGAAGCTGCTGGGCCCCGACGCCCGACTGTAGAAACCCAGCGCCGCGCTGAATTCGCCGATGGCCTGCGTGCCGACACCCGCCGCGAAGCTGTACTGTCCGCTGGCGGCGCCGCCGCTCATCGCCACGCTGAAGGGGCCGGTGGCGGTGCCACTGGCCGAGAAGCTGTTCCCGCCGCTGGCCACCCCGCCGCCCATCGCCACGCTGGAGGCGCCGCCGGCCGACGAGCCATTGCCCATGGCCACACTATGGCTGCCGAGTGCGATCGTGCCCTGGCCGGCCGCGAAGCTGTAGTTCCCGACGCTGGCGTCGTCCCATTGGCTGCCTGATACCTCCCCGACACGGAAGGCGGCCTTTCGCGGGTACCACAGCAGGCGCGCGCCGGCGCCGCTCGCGCCGATGGCGCCGACGCCAAACGTGCCCGGTGCGACCAGACCGTACACGTTGCCGAAATCGAAGGTGCCTGCGCCGGTGGTCCTGAGTGCCAGCGTGACATTGCCCGCGCTGCCACCCCCTGTGAGGCCGGTTCCTGAAGCGACGCTTGTGATCCCCCCACCGGCACCTGCCGCAGCGCAGCCTACCGTGCCGTTCTGTCCGATGCTCTGCATGAACAGTCCCGCCGTACAGGCGCCGCTGACCCGCAGCTGCACCTGAGACGGATTGATCGACACGCCGCCAATCGTCCCGCCCGTGGCCCTGGCGCTGCCCCCCGAGCCAGCCCCCGGCGTGAAGACGAAGTTGCCGGTGCTCCCGGCACTGTCACGCCACGTGCCACTCAGCGAGGGCAGCGACACGGTGGCATCGACATGCACCGGCGCCCCGCCCGGGGCGCTGACGATGTTCAGCCCGAAGCCGATGCTGCCGCTGGGATTCTGGAACGCCGTGCCGGTCACTGAGGCCGAAGCGCCTCCGGCGCCGCACTGATCGTCGGTGCCCTCGAGGCGGAAGACGCCGCCGTTTTGCGTGACCGAGAGCGTGACCACGTTGCAATACGGTTGCAGCTGCCAGCGGAAGGTGCCGAGTGGTTGCGCCTCGGCCGTTGCCGCGACCAGTGATGCGAGGGAGAGCAGAAAGGCGGAGAGCAAGAATCGATTCGACATGGGTCCCTCCTCAACGCTTCTGGAACAGTGATTCCAGACGTGCCAGCCGCGCGCGCAACTCGTCGTTCTCGCGCGTCAGCCGCTCGTTGGTTTCGCGGGTGCGTGCTTCGAGGGCACGGACGGCAGCGAGCGCCACGCCGTCGGCGTCGATCGAGTTGATCCCCAGCGGGTCTTCGCCCAGCCCGAACGCCTTCTTGAAGTCCTGTGCGGTCGGTCCCATGTGGCGGATCTCGGCGCCCTGGGCTTTGTAGTTCCACTCGCGCACCGGCATGGCGGCGATCCTGGCGAGCATGTCCTCCGAGGCGATGTCGCGGAAGTTTTCCTTGGATCGTTCGTCCGAGAGGTTGGTCCAGCCGCTGGTGTTGGGCAGCAACCGCACGCCAGGAAGGCCGACGCCCAACGGCGACGTCAGGGAGCTGGAGAAGAAGTAGACGCCTCCCGCGGCCCGGACGACGAACTGGTTGGTGCCCGTCGGTTCAACCCGGGTGCCGACGGCACTGGTGGACGCGTCGCCGAACACGAACGACCCGCCGTGGGCGGCGGTGGCTTGCGCGTACAGCCCCATCGCCGTCGTGGCAAACCCACCGGCGGTGGTCTGCGCGCCGGTCGCCAGGGAGAACGAGCCGCTCGCGATGGCCGACGTCCCGAGCGCCGTGCTGAAGTTGACGGTCGCCTGCGCGTTGGACCCGATGGCCGTGCTGGCGGTGCCGAGCGCCGCCGAGTCCACGCCCGCGGCGAAGCTGTAGATGCCGCTGGCCAGGGTGTTCAGGCCGAACGCCGCGCTGTGCGTCCCGATGTTGAGGTCATCCCAGGCGGGAATGGTGACCTGGCCGGCCCTGAACGCGGCTTTCCTGGGGTGCCACATCATTCGCGTGCCGATGTTCGAGGCCGGGATCACCCCGGTGCCGAACGTGCCGCGGGCCAGGAATCCGCCGTCCTGCAGGAGGGCGAACGTGGCTGGGATCGACCCGCCACCGGACGTCGGCACCGGCCGCGGACTGCCGCCAGTGGCGGCGTTGAACGCGAAGGTGCCCGCGTTCCCGGCGCTGTCGCTCCACGTCCCGCTCAACGTGGCCAATGCGATCCGGGCATCGATCTGGACGCCGCGCCCGCCCGGCACGGTCACCACGTTGAGCCCGAACCCGATCGAGCCGTCCGGGTTCGGCGTCGCCAATCCCACCAGCGGCGCCCGTTGCGCGGCGCCGCACTGGTCGTCGTAGCCGTCGGCGGTGTAGATAGCGCCGTTCTGCGTGACGTTCACGGTCACGCGGTTGCAGAACGGCTGCAACTGCCAGCTGAACGTACCGATGGGCTGGGCGCCGGCGACGGCCGGAAGCATCAGGGCACAGATCGACCAGATCAGACGGGGCACACGGGTCATGTCATCCTCCGACGGGCACAATCGGCCGTCGCTGGGATAGATCGGAGGGGCGGCGGAGAACCCGCCACGGTGGCGGTCGGGCGGGTGGTAGCATCGCCGCAGGTCATGACGTCCTCCGGTCCAGACGTGCCACTCAGCGCCCTGATCGCCGCGGCCGACGCCCGCGGCGCCGGGGCCCAGACGGCGCTGTTCGAGGCCCTCTACGAGGAGCTGCACCGGCTGGCCGAATCGCACGTCCACCGCGCCGGCGGTCACCTCACGCTCGGCACCACCACGCTGCTGCACGAGGCGTATCTCGAGATCTCGAAGCGCGACGCCCTGGCATTCCCCGACCGGCGGCACTTCTTCGCCTACGCCTCCCGCGCCATGCGCGGCCTGGTCATCGACTACGTCCGCCAGCGCCATGCGCTGAAGCGCGGCGGCGAACTGACCTTCACCGTGCTCGACGACGGCGTGGCGGCCCCCGCGGCCGGCGGCTCCGAAGTCGAACGCATCGGCGCCGGGCTGGTCGAGCTCGAGCGGCTGGATCCGGCCCTGGCGCAGCTGGTGGACCTCAAGTTCTTCTGCGGGCTGACGTTTGCCGAGATCGCCGCCATGCGCGGCGTGTCGGAGCGCACCATCCAGCGCGACTGGGCGAAGGCCCGCGTGCTCCTGCGCGAAGAGCTGGAAGACGCTTAGCAGCCCGTGTCGTCTTTTCCCTGCCGGTTCCGATCGTCTCCAGGGAACCCATGAAGCGCCTCGATCCGGCCGCGTGGCACGTCATCAGTCCGCTGTTCGACCAGGCGCTCGATCTCGAGGCCGGGGCCCGCCGCGCCTTCCTCGCCGAGCTGGGGGCAACCGACCCGGTGGCGGCCGCGACGCTCACGCATCTGCTGACCTCGCACGAGCGGCTGCTCGGCTCGACCTTCCTGGACACGCCCGCCCTGGCCGACATCGAGCCCGATCTGACCGGCTCGACCATCGGCGCCTACACGCTCGACGTGCCGCTGGGCGCCGGCGGGATGGGCGTGGTGTGGAAGGCGCACCGCAGCGACGGCCGCTACGAGGGCGCCGTCGCCCTCAAGCTGCTGCAACTGGCGGTGCTCGAACGCCACACCGAGGCGACATTCACCCTCGAAGGCACGCTGCTGGCGCGGCTGTCGCACCCGAACATCGCGCGTCTGCTCGATGCCGGCGTGACGGCCGCGGGCCAGCCCTACCTGGTGCTGGAGTACGTCGAGGGCACGCGGCTCGACACCTTTGCCGACGCGCACCAGCTCGACGTGCCGGCCCGCCTGCGGCTCCTGCTGCAGGTGTGCGACGCCGTCGCGCACGCGCACACCCATCTCGTGCTGCATCGCGACCTGAAGCCCTCGAACGTCCTGGTCGACGGCGACGGCCGGGTGAAGCTGCTCGATTTCGGGGTCGGGTCCTGGCTCGATCACGAGTCCGGGCCCGGCGCTCCGGCGGGCCCTCGTCGGTTCACGCCCGAATACGCCGCGCCGGAACAGCTGCACGGCGGCGCGATCACGACCGCTACGGACGTCTACGCGCTGGGGGTGCTGCTGCAGGGACTCCTGACGGGCCAGTCTCCGTCCGGCGCTGCCCCCCCGAGCCGTCGGCTGCGGGGCGATCTCGATGCCATCGTCGCGAAGGCCCTGAAGACCGACCCCGCCGAGCGCTACGAGGGCGTCTCCGCTCTCGCCGAAGACGTGCGCCGGCATCTGCGTCACGAGACGATTGCGGCCAGGCCCGACACCGTGGCGTACCGCACCGCGACCTTCTTGCGGCGGCACCCGTGGCCGGTCGCGGCGGCGCTCGTGACGGTGGCGTTGTTGTCGGCCGGCCTGTTCGTGACCGACCGCCAGCGACGCATCGCTGACAGCCGGTTTCAGCAGTTGCGCCAGTTGTCGGCACAGGTCTTCGCGCTCGACGCCCGCCTCAACTACGTGCCAGGAACGACGCAGGCCAGAGAAGTGCTGGTGGCGGCATCGCTCCAGTATCTCGAAGGCCTGTCGGCCGCGGCCCGAACCGACCTCGACCTGGCCTACGAAGTCGCCGACGGTTACTTGAGCATGGCCAGGATTCAGGGCGTGCCGACCGGACCGACCCTGGGGCGCTTCGACGAGGCCGAGGCGAGCCTCGTCACCGCCGACGCCCTGATCGAGACCGTGCTCGCCGCGCGGCCCGGCGACCTGCGTGCTCTGATGCTGTCGGTAGACATTCGCCACGACCGCATGATCGTCGCCGATTCCGTGCGCCGCGACGCCGACGCGATCGGTCATGCCACGGGCGCCGCAGCCCGCATCGAGGACGTGCTGAACGACGCTCGCGCGACGCCCGAGCAGCGTCAGTCCGTGATCACGAGGCTGTCGAACGTCGCACTCGCGAACGTCAACTTGCGCCGCTACGACGAGGGCGTGCGGCTGGCCAGACGGCATGTGGCGCTGACCCGGGCGACGGACGAGGACCCGATGTCGCTCAGCGGTTCGTTGAGCATCCTGGCCAACGCGCTCCGGCTGCAGGGCGATCTCGACGGCGCGCTCGACGCCATTCGCGAGTCGCGTGCCTATGCCGATCGTGTCTCCGACACCAGCGCGATCCCCACGCAGAACCGGTATGGACCGCTCCTGCGCGAAGGCTTCATCCTCGGTGAAGATCGGGGCGTCAGCCTGGAGCGCCCGGCCGAGGCGATCGTGCCGCTCCGCGAGGCCTTCGACATCATGGAGGTGATCGCGCGCCGCGATCCGGGGGACTACACGAGTCGCAGCCGCGTCGGCACGGTGGGCCGGGAGCTGGGCGACATCCTGCGCTGGCGCGAACCGCGTGAAGCGCTGGCGATCTACGACGTCGCCCTCGGCCGGCTCGGCGAGATCGCGAACAACGTCCGTGCCCGCCGCGATAGTGCGCTCACCCTGGCCGGCTCGGCCTACGCCTTGCGTCGCCTCGATCGCGCTCCCGAGGCGAAGCAACGAATCGAGCAGGCGCTCGGCCTTCTCACCGACACCAAGGACTATCCGGCCGCGACGTTGGCGTTCGACGACGCGTTGTTCACCGTGTTGCTGGCACGCGCGGATCAGCTCGCCGACGAACACCAGCTGGCGGCGGCGATTGCCGAGTACCGCACGCTGCTCACGCAGGTGTCGCAGGCGAAGTCAGACCACGACCACGACCTGAGAGACGCCAACAGTCTCTCGTTGCTGTGCGAGGATCTCGCGCGGCTCTACCGATCGTCCGGCGCCGTCGCCGAGGCCACCGCGCTCGACGCCAGGCGGCTCGCGCTCTGGCGGCACTGGGAGCGGACGCTGCCGAACAACCCGTTCGTGCAACGCCGGCTCGCGTCCCTCCAGCCGCTGACGATCACGCCCCCCTGAGCGTCCCCGACACCCTGCCAGCCGTGGGGCCGGCAGGGTATCGACGATTCGCCGACTACGGCACGACGACCTGCAGTTCGGCCGACGCGTGGCCGGCCCCGGCGGCGTTCACGGCCACGACGCGCACGAAGTAGGTGCCCGGCGGCACGCCCGAGGCGCTGGCGGTGGTCGCTGCCAGCGGCACGCGCGCGATGTCGGAGAGTCCGGGACCCGAGCCGGCTTCGAGCACGTAGCCAGCCACGGCGCCACCGGTGACTGGTGCCGCCCACGAGAACGCCACGGTGCTTCCGATCACGTCGGCGGTGAAGTCGAGCGGTTCACCCGGTGGCATCAACACGCCGCCGACACCGAGCACCACCGGGTTGGACGGCACGCTGGCGCCGCACGGTCCGACGGCGACGACGCGCACCACGAACACGCCAGTCGGTGCCGGCACGGCCAGCGATGTGGTGGACGCTGGCACGGTCGTCGAGAAGCCCAGGCCGAGCGGCCATGGGCCGGCAACGATGCGGTAGCCGGTCACGCTCGGCGTCGGGCTCGGGCCCCACGTCAGCAGCACCGTCGATCCGTTGACCGCCACCTCGAGGTCGGCGGGCGCCTCGGGTGGACCGCTGCAACCGAGTGGCCCGACGACGAGCAGCAGCTCCTCGGAGGGCACGCTCACCCCGCCCGGCGACACGCTGCGCAGGCGGAGGTAGTACTGGCCTGGCGGCACGCCGTTCACGTCGAGCGAGGTATCCGCGCCCACCGGCGTGCCGCTGGCGATGTTGCTGGCGCCTGGGGTCGAGCCGACTTCGAGCACGTAGAACGCCGGCTCGGCGCCGTTCAGCGGCGGTCCCCAGTCGAGCGACACGCGGCCGCCACGCGCGGTCGCGTGCGGATGCGTCGGCGGGCCGGGACGGCCGGGCACGCCGGCGCGGGGATAGAACGCCACCCGGCCGACCGGGTCGATCTCCTCGTCGTCGAGGTCTGGAATGGCGTCGCCGCCAGCCAGCAGCCCCTCGAGTCGGGCGTCGATCGCGTGCACCACGCCGTACCAGCGCGGCCGCCACGGCAGCAGGTACGGCCCAGGCCCGCTCCCCGAGGCCAGGAGCATCGCCAGTCGCGGCCGGCGGATGCCGTCGATGGCGCTGAAGACGCCGCCGACGAACACGAACGGCCCGTCACGGTCGATGGCGTTCACCGGCCGATTGGCATTCGGGGCCCAGGTCGTCGCCGTCGCCGGAGTCGTCAGCGACAGCGCCGCGAGGTTCGCCCGCGACGCGCCGGCGATGGTCGTGAACGCGCCGCCCGCATAGACGACGTTCGGCGCGCGGTCAACCGTGCGCACCTCGCCGCCCGGCGCCGGCGCCCAGGCGGCGTCGACGCCGCCGGTGGCGCGATCGGCGCGAGCGAGATACGCCAGCGCGGAACCGCCGAGCGAAGTGAAGCGGCCGCCGGCGTAGACGTGCGTGGCGTCGACGTCGAGGGCGAGCACGGCGTCGTCGGTGACGCCGGGTGCGAAGCCGGGCACCAGGCCACCACTCGCGCCGCCGATGGCCGCCAGACGGCTGGCCGCGCCCGCCGCCGGCCTGGGTGAACTCGCCGCCGGCATACACGGTGGTCACGGCGGCGCCGTCGGTGAAGGTGTCGAGCGCCCGCACCGTCGCATCCGCTCCGGGGTTCCACGACGCCAGGGCGTGGGTCGGCAGGTCGAACGCCGCGAGCCGCGCCCGGGCCTGGCCGGCCATCCGTCTGGAAGCCGCCGCCGACGTAGAGCCGGCGATCGCGGCCGAGCGTGAGCGCCAGCACCACGCCGTCGGCGCGCGGATTCCATGGCAGGAGCCGGCCGGTCTCGAGGTCGATGGCGGCGAGGTTGCGGCGCGGATAGGCGCCGAGCGCTTCGAACGACCCGCCAACCGCCACCTGATCGCCGCTGACGACCATCGCCCGCACCGGGTCGTTCAGCGCCGGGTGCCACGGCTCGGGCGTACCGGTCGCCGCGGCCACGCGGGCCGCATGCAGCCGCACCAGTCCACCGACGTTCAGGAACTCGCCGCCGAGGTACACCGACCCGCCGGCCACGGTCAGCGCCAACACCGCGTCGTCAGCGTTCGGATCCCACGTCTGCACGACGCCGGTGGCGGCGTGCACCGCGCCGGCGTGGTTGCGGGCGCTGCCGCCGAGCGTGGTGAAGCGGCCGCCGGCGTAGAGCGCAGTGCCATCGATCGCCAGTGTGAGCACCGCCTCGTTGGCGCCCGGATCGAAGCTCGTCGCCGCGCCGGTCGTCGCGTCGAGCTGCGCCAGGTTGGCGCGCGCGGCGCCGCCGGCGTTGGCGAACAACCCGCCCACGTACACGATGGCGCCGTCGGCCGCCGGCAGCAACGCGCGGACGGCGCCGTCGGTGCCGGGGTTCCACCCGGTCACCGCGCCGGTCGTGGTGTCGATGGCGGCGACGTGTGCCCGCGGCGTGCCGAGGATCGTCGCGAACTCGCCGCCGGCGTAGAGCGTGGTGCCGAACGCCGTCAGGCCGAGCACCACTCCGTCGGCACCCGACGACACCGCCGGCAGCAACGCGCCGTCGGCCGCGGCGAACGCCGCCAGGTTCTGCCGCGCCGCTGGCATGCCGCCGCCCACGCCGCTCCCGGCGACGGCGAACTCGCCGCCGACGTAGAGCGTGTCGCCGGCCAACGCCAGCGCCAGCACGCGGCCGTCCACGCGCCCGGTCCACGCCGAGTCGATGCGGCCGTCGGCGAGCAGGTGCACGATCTGCGGCCGCCGCTCGGCGCCGACGAACGTGAAGTTGCCGCCCACGAACCAGCCGCCGGCGCCGTCGCCGATCACGGCGTTGACGTTGCCGTGCACGCGCGCCGTGCGCAGCGCGCGATGGCTGGTCGTGGCCGAGATCACCGCGAAGCCGCCGACCACGTTGTGTCTGGCGGCCACCGCGTTGAAACGGCCGCCGACGAACGCGACGTTGCCGGCTCGCGCCACGGTGTGCACCGTGCCGCCGAACGCCCAGTTCAGCGCGTTGCCCGGCCGCGGCGGCGCCTGTGGCTGGGCCGTGGCCGTTGCCGTCAGCGCGCACACCACCAGCGCCGCGGCGGTGAAGATCCACCATCGCCTCTCACTCATGTCGCCTCCTCGCAAAGTCAGCTGGGGCGACCTCGCGAGGGAGAGTGTCGAGGCGTCCCGACAGGCTTAGACCGGGCGCGCGGGAAAGGGTTGAAGGGCGGACGCGACACGTCCAGGGCGGCTGGTCGTGGGATCCCTACG
>CAVUIM010000001.1:0-3711851 GCA_963741665.1 uncultured Acidobacteriota bacterium | reverse complement strand
GACCACACCGCCGCCCGGGAGTCGTCCCTGGTCGCCGCCCGGGCCGCGGTCCTGCACAGCGCCTTCCCCGAGGCGTTGGCCCACTTCGAGCACGCGCTGGACCAGTGGCCGGTCCCGCTGAGCACCGTGGAGCACCGCGGCCGCCCCGGCCACGACCTGCTGATGGAGGCGGCCGAGGCGGCGTTCTGGGCCGGCCGGCTGGACCGCGGCCTGGAGCTGCTCCAGGTCGCCGTCGGTGCGGCCGAGACCCCGGAGCAGGCCGGCCGGGCCTGGGAGCGGCTGGCCTGGTACCGCACGAGAGCGGCGACGGGGCGGGCGCCGGGGCCGCCTACGACCGGGCGCTGGCCGCGATCGGGGACGACCGGAACTCGGTCACCGCGGCCCGGGTGCTCTCACCCACGCGGTCTCGCTGATGGTGGCCGGCCGCTACCAGGCCGCCGCCGAGCGGGCCCGGGAGGCGCTGGCCGCCGCGCTGTCCAGCGGCGCCGAGTCGGCCCGGGCCAGCGCGCTGATCACCCTGGGCTTCGTCGCGGCGGTGACCGGCGACCCCGACGGCGGCCTGGGGCTGATCGCCGAGGGCCGGACCCTGGCCGCCGAGCAGGCCGACGACGAGCAGTTCTGGCGGGCCCTGGTGAACGCGGGCTACGTGCTGCACTACCTCGGCCGCTACCGGGAGGCCGCCGAGGGCGTGCTGGAGGAGCTGGACACCCTGCCTGCGCACGCCCCGGTGCCGCCGCACGCCATGCTCGCGCTCGGCAACGTGGCCGAGTCGCTGATCCTGATCGGCCGCTGGCCGGAGGCGGACCGGTTGCTCGCCGACGGCCTGGCCCGGCGGCCGAACCCGTACGAGGCGTCCGGGCTGCTCGGCTCGCAGGCGCTGCTCCGGCTGCTGCTCGGCGACCGGGAGGCGGCCACCCGGCTGCTCGCCGACGCCCGGGCCCAGGCCGCCACGCTGACCGACCCCGACCTGCACTCCGACCTGCACGTGCTGGCCGCCGAGCTGGCCCTGGACGCCGGCGACCTGCCGGCCGCCCGGGAGGCGGTGGACGCCGCGCTGCTCGTCCTGGACCCGGTCGAGGAGGACCAGCCGCTGCTCCGGGTGCTCACGGTCACCGCCCGGATCGAGGCGGACGCCGGCCAGGTGCGGGGCTCGGCGACCGGACCCGGGTCCGCCGGGTCCGCCAGCTGCTCGGCCCGCTGGTCGAGGCCGCCACCGAGCACCAGGTGCACGCCCGGCTGGAGGCGAGGTTCTGCGAGGCCGAGCTGGCCCGGATCGGCGAGGACGACGACAGCCCCGCCTGGGAGGCGGCGGCCGAGCTGGCCGGCCGGCTGGACGCCCGTACTGGCGGGCCTACGCGCTGTTCCGGCTGGCCGAGGCGCAGGTCCGGGCCAAGCACCGGGACCGGGCCGGCCGGGCCCTGGCCGAGGCGCACCGGCTCGCGACCGGGCTCGGCGCCCGGTCCCTGGCCGAGCGGGTGGCGCAGACCGCCCGGCTGGTCCGGCTGCCGGTGCAGGCCGTGGGCAGCGCGGACGTCGACGCCGCCGGTCCGGCGGCCCCGGCAGCGGTGCCGGCCAGGGCCTCCGCGCTCGGGCTGACCGCGCGCGAGGTGCAGGTGCTCCGGCTGCTCACCGACGGGCGGACCAACCGGCAGGTCGGCGGCAGCCTGGGGATGTCGGAGAAGACCGCGTCGGTGCACGTCTCCCGGATCCTGGCCAAGCTCGGCGCGACCACCCGCGGCGAGGCCGCGGCCGCCGCCCAGCGGCTGCGGCTGCTGGGCGACCAGCCGTTCCGCGGCCCCCGCCGGTCAGCCCTTGCGCGGGTCCGGCTGCCGGATCGGCTCCTTCGGCGGCGGTGGCGGGGTGGTCGGCGGCGGGGTGGTGGTCGACAACCGCGGCTTGCTGCTGGTGCTCATTCCTGGCTCCTCCTGCTCGGCATCCGTGCCGGCGCGTCGATCCTGCACCTCTCAGGCGTCCGGAGCCACCGGACGCCCGCCCTGATACAGCGAGACCATCACCGCCTCGATCGCGAGCAGCGGCGCCACGTTGGCGCCGATCCGGTCCCGGCGTCGCGGATCGCGTCCATGCAGCGCACCGCCTGGGAGGGCTGGCAGACCGGTCCGCGAGGCGCTGGGGACGTCCGGGCGCAGCTCGGCGTTGATCAGGTCGGCGTTGGGGTCGCGCATGCAGCACGAGTACGTCCCGGTAGAGCGAGAGGAGGTCGAGCAGGGAGCGGTCCACCATGTCGCGCACGAACCGGGTCGCCCGACGCTTCTGGTTGTCGGTCAGGGTCTTCAGCCTGGCCGCGGACGTGCGGCGGCTGCGTCCCCGGGCCTGCGGGTCGGCGCCGAGCGCGCGCAGCAGGTCAGTGCGCTCCGCCTCGTCGCGCTCGGCCGTACCGGCCTCAGCCTCCGCTTCCTTGGCGGTATCGAGCAGCGCCCGGCAGCGTGCAGGACGGCGTCACCGACCCCACGCAGCTTCAGCGGCACGGCAGCACGTCGTGCCGGCGGAGCCGCGCCTGCTCGTCGGTGGCCAGCCGCCGGGCCCGCCCGATGTGGCCCTGGGCCGCCCGGGCGGCGAACACCGCCATCGGCGGGTCCACCCCGTCGCGGCGGACGAGCAGCTCGGCCACGGCCGCGGGCGGTGGGTGCGCAACGCGACGTGCCGGCAGCGCGAGCGGATGGTCACCAGTGTCGTCCGCGGTCGGCGCGCAGAGCAGCCAGACCGTCCGGGCCGTCGGCTCCTCGATCGCCTTGAGCAGGGCGTTGCCGGCCGCTCGGTGAGCCGGTCGGCGTCCTCGACCACCATCACCTGCCAGCGGCCGCCGGTCGGCCGGTGCTGAGCCCGCGGACCAGCGCCCGCGCTCGTCGACCCCGAGACAGCCCTCGGTCCGACCAGGGTGACGTCGGCGTGGGTGCCGGCCAGCGACGGTGCGGCACTCGTGGCAGTGCCCGCAGCCCTGCGGGCACTGCAGCGCGGCGGCGAACGCGCGGGCCGCGGCGGAGCGGCCGGACCCGGGCGGCCCGGTGAACAGCCAGGCGTGGGTCATCCCGGCCTCGCCGTGGACGCCCTCCGGTCAACAGGTCCACCGTGGCCTGCCGGCGGGACCGCCTCGTCCCACACGCTCACCGTTGCTCAGTTCGCCGAGGTTGAGATCTCTTCTCCAGGGCACGGCTGGGTGCTGTCGACCCAGGGCGGTCCTTCGGCCCGGCGATCCCGATGCCCCGACTGCCCCGGGCGCGGTCTGGGAGCTGGCTGCGCCGGGGTCACCGGCTGGCCTGGTCGCCTGCTCGGCTGCTCCCGACGGGCCGGCGCAAGGGCCGGCGCCCGCCTCGCCGCCAGCCCGCTGGGCCACGGCCGCGGCCCGGCGCGGGGCTCAGCCCGGGCCCGGGTGTCCACCAGCCGCCCGTCCCGCAGCTCGGCCTGCTCCGGGGCGCTCGGCCTCGGCGCGGCCGGGCGGCTCCGGCCCGGCGCCGCGACCTCGGCGCGCGCCGGGGAGCTCGCCGGGCCGGGCCGAGACCGGCCGCCACCTCCAGCCCGCCGGCCCGGAAGACGCCGGCAGAGGGTCGTCCCGGATCGCCCCGGCGTCCACCACCAGGTACCGGTACGGTTCGGCTGGCCAGGGCGAGGAACGGTCCGGACCCGATCGTGGAAGTCGGCCGGCCGGCCTCCAGTCGGTCGGCCCACGCGTCCTGGCCCGGCTCAGCCGACCGCCGGGTCCACGTCCAGCAGGACCGTCAGGTCCGGGCTGAGCCCCCCGGTCGCCCACCGGGCGAGCCGGGCCACCTCGTCCACCGGCAGGTCCCGGCCCGGCGCCCTGGTAGGCCAGCGAGGAGTCGACGTACCGGTCGGTGATGACGACCGCGCCGCGCTCCAGCGCCGGGCGCACCACCGTGTCGACGTGGTCGCCCGGTCGGCCGCGTACAGCAGCGCCTCGGTCCGCGGCGACGACGTCGCTGCGTGCAGCAGCACGTCGCGCAGGCGTGCGCCCCACCTCGGTGGCACCGGGCTCGCGGGTCAGCACCACGTCGTACCCGTGCTCGGCCGCCAGCCAGTCCGCGAGCAGCCGGGCCTGGGGACTTGCCGGGCCCTCGCCGCCCTCGAACGCGACGAACACCCGGCGTGGGACCGGCTCGCGGCGGCGGCGGCTCGTTCCGCCGGCGCGGGGCAGGCCTGCCGCAGCTCGGTCACCAGCGAGTCGCCGGTCCGGTCGTCCATCTGCCGGTAGGCGGTCACCCCGAGCACGATCGCCACCAAACGGCGGCCAGCAGGAACACGAACGCCACCCCGTTGTAGCCCAGGCGGTCGCCGTCGGTGATCAGGTGCCCGGTGCAGTGCGCGATCAGCCCGGCCAGGGCGGTGACGGCGGCCAGCACCGGGAGCAGGACGAGCCGGGCCGTCGAGGACTGACGAACGCGAAGGTCCGGCCGCGGAGGTCGTCGGCCACCTCGAGGCCGAGCATGGTGTAGCCGGTGATCCAGGCGACCCCGCCGCAGGCGCCGAGCACCGCGTCGAACAGCACCGCGAGCGCCCAGCTTCGGGATCAGCCCGAGCGCGAGCAGCACCACCCCGGCCGCGCCAGCGCGATGCCGAACAGCCGTCGTCGGGGAACCCTGCGAGCAGCCGGGCCGACGACATCCCAGCGCCCATGCCGACGAAGACTGCGGCGAAGAACATGCCGTAGCCGGGTGCCCGCCCTCAGGTCGGTGACGAGGTCGGCCGCGAGGCCGATCACGACCGCCGGCGGCGAACGCGCCGACCATCCCGATCACCAGCCCGCGTACCACGGGGTGCTGCCGACGTACTTCCAGCCCTCGACGCCCGCCCCAGACGCGCCGTTGCCGGCCGTCGCCGACCGCGGTCCGCCGCGGGATGTCCAGCCGCGAGATGATCAGCGCGGACACGACAGGAAGGTCGCGGCGTTCAAGTACAGCGCGAGGTCGACGGGCTGGCCTCGAGGTGCGGCCGAACCTGTCCCGGACGCCGCTGACCAGGGTCAGCCCGGCTGAACATCGGCGGCCAGCGGCGCCGAGCCGTAGGTGCTGACGAGGCTGAGCTGGTTCGCCGCCTCCAGCCGGTTCCGCGGCACCAGGTTGGGCACCGTGGCGTCCTTGGCGGGCATCCAGAACAGCGCGACGCCTCGACCAGCACGGTGGCGACGTACAGCCACGTCAGCGTGTCCGACCAGCGGGATCGTGATGAACAGCACGCCGCGCAGGTTGTCGCCGACCAGCATCGTGGCCCGGCGGCTCAGCCGGTCGGCGACGCCCCGGCCAGCGGGCCGACAGCACCGCCGGGGCCAGCCGCAGGATGAACACACCGGCGACCGCCAGGTTCGCCTGGTGAGCCTTGCCACCGAGCCCCGGCCAGGGTCTGGCGAGCGCGGTGGTCGCCAGCAGCCCGAGCCAGTCGCCGAGGCTGGACAGGGCGAGCGCGACCCACAGCCGGCGGAACGGCGTGATCCGCAGCACCGCCCCGACGTCGTGCGCCGGCGCGGATGGTGGCGATGCTGCGGCGCCGTCCACCGGCTCAGGGATATCGGTGCCGGCGGGCGCGTCCCGGCGGGCCGTCGCCCGCGACCAGGCCTGCGCGTGCCAGCGCGGCCACTGCCAGCATGCGGGGAACCTCGACGCCCGGCTCGTCCTGCCGGCTGCCGTTGAGCTCGGTGCCGGTGGCGGCCGCGGCCGGCCGCTCGGCCACCTGCGGACCCAGCCGGGCTATCCGGTAGGGCTGGCTGCAGGTCGTCCCCGGCGGTCGGCGGCGCCCGCAGGTGGTGCGCCTGGGCGTTGTCCCGGGAGCCGCGGCCGCGGAGCTGCTGGATCTCGCGCTCCGGCTGGGCCGGCGCGAGCTGAGCTCGAGCGCGGTGAACGGTTCGACCCCGCGTGAGCGCGTGCGCCACTGACGGACCCGCAGGTGGTCAGCCAGGTGGCATCGGTGCCCCCATCACGAGCGACGGTCGGACGGCCGCCCCCGTCGGTCCGCCAGCCTCGGTGAACCCCGGGCCCGGCCCCGCGACAGCCCGTTCCCCGCCGTCAGGTCCGGTCAGCCGGAGGTCTCGGCGACCACCTTCGTGGCCGGGGCCTTCTTCGCCGCCGTCTTCTTCGCGGCGGTCTTCTTCGCCGTGCTCTTCTTCGCCGTGCTCTTTTTGGCCGCCGTCTTGGGGCCGTCGTGGCTGCCGTCTTCGACTGGTCGTGCGCGCGGTGGTCTTCTTCGCGGCGGTCTTCTTCGCCGCGGTCTTCTTGGCGGCGGTCTTGCGCCGCGACCCTTGGCCGGCCCGGCCGCGCGCCGGTCGGCGAGCAGCTCGGCGGCCCGCTCGAGGGTGATCGTCTCCACCTCGTCGCCCTTGCGCAGCGAGGCGTTGGTCTCCCCGTCGGTGACGTACGGGCCGAACCGGCCGTCCTTGATCACCATCGGCTTGCCGCTGAGCCGGGTCCTCGCCGAGCTCGCGCAGCGGCGGCGCGGCCGCCGGCCGGCCGCGCGCTTCGGCTGGGCGTACAGCTCCAGCGCCTCGCTCCAGGGTGACGTGAACAGCTGGTCCTCGGTCTCCAGCGACCGGCTGTCGGTGCCCTTCTTCACGTACGGCCCGTACCGGCCGTTCTGCGCGGTGATCTCCTCGCCGTCGCCGGGTCGGCCGACCACGCGCGGCAGCGTCAGCAGCCGCAGCGCGTCGTCCAGCGTCACCGTGTCCAGCTCCATCGACTTGAGCAGCGAGCCGGTGCGCGGCTTGGCGTTCTTCGGGGCGTCCTCCGGCAGCACCTCGGTGACGTACGGGCCGAACCGGCCGTCCTTGGCGACGACCTGCGTGGCCGGTGGCCGGGTCGGCGCCGAGCACGCGGTCGCCGCTCGGGCTGGGTGAACAGCTCGCGGCCTTCTCCAGGGTCAGCTCGTCCGGCGCGACGTCCTCGGGCACGTTGACCCGGCGGCTCGCCGTCCGCGCCGGCTCCTCCAGGTAGGGGCCGTACCGGCCGACCCGCACGCACGATGTCGCTCGCCGAGCGGGAACGAGTTGACGTCGCGGGCGTCGATGTCGCCGAGGTCGCCGACCAGCTCCTTCAGGCCCTGCCGGCCGCCGTCGCCCGGGACCGTCGGGCCGCGCGTGCCGAAGTAGAACCGGGCAGCCAGTCGCCGCGCTGCTCCTCGCCGCGCGCGATCTCGTCGAGGTCGTCCTCCATCGCGGCGGTGAAGTCGTAGTCGACGAGCTGGGCGAAGTGCTGCTCCAGCAGCCTGACGACGGCGAACGCCAGCAAGGACGGCACCAGCGCGGTGCCCTTCTTGAACACGTAGCCGCGGTCCAGGATCGTGCCGATGATCGACGCGTAGGTCGACGGCCGGCCGATCCCCGGTCCTCCAGCTCCTTGACCAGCGCTGGCCTCGGTGTAGCGCGGCGGCGGGCTGGTGGCGTGCCCGGCGGCCTCGAGGTCGTCGGCCGTCGAGCGGGTCGCCCTCGGCCAGCTCGGGCAGCCGGCGCTCGCGTCGTCGGCCGTCGCCGCCGGCGCTCGTCGTCGCGGCCCTCCACGTAGGCCTCAGGAAGCCGTGGAAGGTGATGACCGTGCCGGAGGCGGCGAACTCGGCGTCGCCGCGCCGTCGGTGGCGCCGGCGCGGCAGCCGGACCGAGACGGTCGGCCCGCGGGCGTCGTTCATCTGGGAGGCGACGGTGCGCTTCCAGATCAGCTCGTACAGCCGGAACTCGTCGCCGCGCAGCTCGCCGGCCACCTGCGCCGGGGTGCGGAACGGTCGCCCGCCGGGCCGGATCGCCTCGTGCGCCTCCTGCGCGTTCTTCGACCTTGCTGGCGTAGACGCGCGGCGCGTCCGGCACGTACTCGCGGCCGTAGAGCTCGGCGGCCTGGCGCGCGGGCCGCGTCGATCGCCTGCTCCGGACAGCGTCGGTCGAGTCGGTCGCATGTAGGTGATGTAGCCGTTCTCGTACAGCCGCTGCGCCACCCGCATCGTCTGCCGGGCCGAGAACCGCAGCTTGCGGGAGGCCTCCTGCTGCAGCGTCGAGGTGCGTGAACGGCGCGGCCGGCGAGCGGCGTGTACGGCTTGTCCTCGACGCTGACGGACGGCGACCGGCGCGTCGCGTCAGCGCGGTCGACCAGGCCGCGGCGCGGCCGCCTCGTCCAGCGCGCACGCACGTCGCGGCCGCCGTCAGCCGCGCCGGCGTCGTCGAAGTCGCGGCCCGGTGGCCACCCGGCGCCGTCCACCGCGACCAGCCGGGCGGTGAACGTCTGCGGCGCTCCGGCTCGCCCTGGGCGGCCGGGGTGAACGCGCCGGTCGAGGTCCCAGTAGGCGGCCGAGCGGAACGCGATCCGCTCCCGCTCCCGCTCGACCACCAGCCGGGTGGCGACCGACTGCACGCGGCCGGCCGACAGCCCGGCCATGACCTTCTCCACAGCACCGGCGAGACCTCGTAGCCGTACAGCCGGTCGAGGATCCGGCGGGTCTCCTGGGCGTCGACCAGGCCGCTCGTCGAGCTCGCGGGTTGCTCCAGCGGCCCGCGCGATCGCCTCGCGGGTGATCTCGTGGAAGACCATCCGCTGGACCGGGACCTTCGGCTTGCAGCTCCTCGCAGCAGGTGCCAGGCGATGGCCTCGCCCTCGCGGTCCTCGTCGGTGGCGAGGAAGAGCTCGTCGGCGTCCTTGAGCAGCGCGCTTGAGCTTGGCGACCTTGCTGCTTCTTGTCCGCGTCGACCACGTAGAGGGCTCGAAGCCGTTGTCGACGTCGACGCCGAGCCTGCCGCACGGGCTCCTTCTTGCATCTCGGCCGGGATCTCGGCGGCGCTGCGGGCAGGTCGCGGATGTGGCCGACGCTGGACTCGACCTCGTACCCCGGCCCGAGGTAGCCGGCGATCGTGCGCGCCTTGGCGGGCGACTCGACGATCACCAGTCGTCGCCCGCTGGGCTGCTTGCTCTTGGCCACGCTCGGCTGCGCCTTTCGCTCGGTCACGGATCCGGCCCCCGTGCTGACGGCCGCCTGCGGACGTGCTCCCCGCTCGGACCGGACCGGCCCCGAGGGACCCCTGGGATCCCCGTGACCGGCCGTCGACTGCCCCCGGCCGAGCACGGTAACCCCTCCGGCCCCCGGGACCCGGGGTTACCCGGTCACGACTCGCCAGATCCGACGGTGCGCAGGAATCGGTCCCGTGTCAACTTGGCCACCCAGGGTGATGCTGTGCGGCCGGACGATTGGAACAGATCGACTTACCAGCGGACATGGTGACGCTGAGTTCGCTTCCGAACCCCGAGAGACGTAGCCTCGCACTGGTCAGGTCTGCAACGATCGGTCTCGTCCCCTGCGAGCCGACGCCCGGGGACGGCGTCGGCCCGTCGGTGGCAGGCACGCAGCAGACGGTGAAGGGAAGGGGTCACGTGCCGCGACACGACTCCGGCTTGGCCACGCCCGAGGACGACCGTCTCACGACGCAGGCACGTCGGGCCGGGATCTCCGGGTGGCCGATCCGGCGCAAGCTGGTGGCGCTGGTGGCGTTGCCCCTGGTGGTCGTGCTGGCCGCCGGCACCACCTTCGCCTACACCACGACCCGGGACTACCTCGCCTCGAAGCAGACCCGCGAGCTGTCCGACCTGGCCGCCTCGGCGGTCGACATGACCGGGGCGGTGACCCGGGAGTACGCGCTGTCCACCTCCGTGATCGGCTCCCGCGAGGCGCTCCCCGGCAGCCCGCTGGCCGAGGCCCGGCAGCGCACCGACAGCACGATCAAGAAGCTGGTCTCGCAGGTCGGCTCGCTCAAGCCGGGGACCCTGAGCAACGACTCCTCGGTGGCCGGCGAGCAGATGGTGGCCGAGCTTCCGGACCGGGTCCAGCAGCTGCGCAACCAGCTCAAGAACCAGTTCAACCAGGCGTCGGTGGCCGGCGGCTACGCCACCATCCTCGACCTGCTGTCGGTCTACCTGCGGGCGATCTCCGGGGACATCGGGCAGTCCTCGTCGAGCCAGGCCGAGGTGAACGCGGCCCAGACCCAGAACGCGATGGTCCAGGTCAGCGTCGCGGCGGCGCAGGAGCGCTCGCTCTACGCCCAGGCGCTGACCGAGGACAAGCTCTCGGTCGAGTCCAACCTGCGGCTGCAGCAGCTGATCGCCACCCAGGCGCAGAACATGGACTCCGCCGCCCTGGTCTCGACCACCCAGCAGCGCGGCCCGCTGGACGCGCTGCGCAACGGCGACCCCCAGCTCGAGGAGTTCCGGGCGGACGCCGCCAAGCTGCTGGCCGGTGCGGCCGCCGGGTCCGACGAGACCGCGGCCGAGGGCGACGCCAACGTCTACGAGCAGGTCACCCAGCGCCGGCTGGACCAGGTCCTGGCGCTGACCAGCCAGGTCTCCCAGACGCTGCGGGACACCGCCGCGCAGACCGAGCGCAGCAACCTGTTCCGGTGCGGCCTCCGCGGCCCTGGTCAGCCTGCTGACCATCCTGGTGGTGGGCCTGCTGGTGGCCCGGCTCGGCCGCTCGATCGTGGTCCCGCTGCGGCTGCTCCGGGTCGGCGCCGGTGACGCCGCCCACGTGAACCTGCCGAACGCGGTCGCCGAGATCGAGAAGAACGGGCCGGACGCCGTGGTCGGCCTGCCGCCGGTGCTCCCGCCCGGGCACACGGCCGGCCCGGAGACCCTGGACGTGGCCCGCGCGGTCGACAACCTGGGTGCCGAGGCGGTCCGGCTGGCCGCCTCCCAGGTCCGGCTGCGCCGCACCCTGGACGACGCGTTCGTCTCGATGTCGCGGCGGAGCCAGTCGATGGTGGAGAAGCAGCTCGCCATCATCGACGAGCTGGAGAGCACCGAGGAGGACCCGGACCAGCTGCGCAACCTGTTCCGGCTGGACCACCTCGCCGCCCGGATGCGCCGCTACAACGACAACCTGCTGGTGCTGGCCGGCTCGACGATGCGGAACCGGACCACCGCGCCGGTCCGGGTGGCCGAGCTGTTCCGGGCCGCCACCAGCGAGATGGAGCAGTACGAGCGGGTCCGGCTGCAGCCGGTCGGCGGGGCGGCCGTGGCCGGCACCGTGGCCGGCGAGCTGATCCACCTGCTCGCCGAGCTGCTCGACAACGCCGCGATGTACTCGCCGCCGAGCAGCTCGATCGTGCTCTCCGCCGCGTTCACCTCCGACGGAGGGCTGCACCTCGAGGTGGTCGACTCCGGCGTCGGCATCCCGACCGACGAGATCGACCGGCTGAACACCCGGCTGGCCCGCAGCGAGACGATGGACCTGCAGGCGGCGAGCCGGATCGGCCTGTTCGTGGTCGCCCGGCTGGCCCGTCGCGGCGGCTTCCAGGTCAGCCTGCGGCAGCGGCCGGACGCGAACGGCACCGTGGCCCAGGTCGTGGTGCCGCCGACGGTCGTGATCGGCGCCCCGGGCAGCACCGGCGAGCAGCCGACCGTGACCTCCACGTTCGCCCCGATCCCGAACTCGGCCTGGACCGGGCCACGGACCGGCCCGATCCCGACGATCATGCCGCCGGCCGGCGTGCCGACCCAGCCGGGCCAGCCGGCCGAGCCGGGCGCGCTGCCGCAGCGGTCCTCCTGGGAGGCCCCGGCGGCGTCCGCCACCGCCGAGCCGACCGTGCTCACCGGGGCCAACGACCCGCTGCCCCGGCGCCGGCGCGGCGCCTCCGCGGCCGGCGGGCCGCCCGCCGACCTGCGGCCGGTCTCGCCCGAGGAGGGGCTGTTCGGCCCGGTCGACGAGGAGGCCCAGCGGAACGGGACGCCGCGCGCCGTCGAGGCGTTCCGGCACTCCGGGGGCGACCCGCTCACCGACCCGATGCCGGAGCCGACCGACCGCCCGGACGACCGTGCGAACGGCCCTCGGCCGGCCGGCCTGCCGACCGAGTACCCGACCTCCGGGCCGCCCGTCGAGTACCCGATGGCCCCCGACGCCCCGCCGCCGGGCAGCCTGACCGGGAAGGGTCTGCCGCGCCGCGGCGGAGCCGCACCCGCCGCGGGAACCCCGGTGACGGCCGGCCCGGCCGCAGCAGGGGCGGCGGATGCCGCGACCGGCTGGCCGTCGGACGACCGGACCACCCGGGTGCCGCGGATCACCGAGCCGCCGGCCGACCCGTTCGGCACCGGCTGGAACGGGACCGGCGACGGCGGGCAGAACGGCGCCGAGCACGGCACCGGCGAGCTGAAGTCGTTCTCGAACCGGGCCGTCCCGGGCAGCAACGGCAGCACGCCGGCCTGGCAGGACGACCTGCTCCCGACCGAGCTGGCCGCCCGGGCCGCGGCCTCGTCGTCGTACAGCCCGGCGAACCCGGACAACCCGCTGATCGGCAACGCGCCGGACGGCGCGATGCCGGACAGCACGCCGATCTTCGACTCGATCTCGGCCTGGTTCAGCGACGACCCGGCGCCCGCGCCGGAGGCGCAGCCCGGCGTGATCGACGTCCGGGAGGCCGAGGAGCCGGCCGGCGTCTCGCGCTGGGACTCGCTCGGCGACCAGCGCTGGCTGGCCACCAGCGCCCGCGCCTCGGCCGGACCCGAGGTCGGCGGCCGGACCGAGACCGGGCTGCCCAAGCGCCGGCCGGGGGCGAACCTGCTCCCCTCGGCCGCCACCGCGGCCCCGCCGGCGGCGCCCACCGCGCCGGTGGGCGAGCCGGCCCGGGTGCCCGCCGGTGGTGGCGGACCGGACCGGTCCCCCGCCGGCGGACGCGACGCGGCCGCGATCCGAGGCCGGCTGGGCAGCTACCAGCGCGGCCTGGCCTCGGCCCGCAAGGCCCGACCCGAACCGTCGGACGACGAGTTCGGCACCTTCGACCCGGTCGGTGCGAGCCTGTTCAGCGCGCCGGGGCGGGACGAGAAGACGGCGGACAGCGACAACGGTCAGCATTCCGCTGAGCAGGGAGGAGACAGTTGAGCACCGGGACGGGTACTGACGTCGGATGGCTGGTCGACGGGTTCGCCCAGCAGGTCCAGGGGGTCGCGCACGCCGCGGTGGTCTCGGCGGACGGGTTGTTGATGGCCAGCTCCGCAGGGCTGCCGCGGGATCGCGCGGACCAGCTCTCGGCGGTGGCGTCGGGTCTGGGGAGCCTGACCAACGGAGCCGCACTCTGCTTCTCGGCCGGGGCCGTCGTCCAGACGGTGGTCGAGATGCAGGGCGGCTTCCTGCTGCTGATGGCGATCTCGGACGGTTCATGGCTGGCAGTGCTGGCAGCCCCCACCTCCGACATCGGGTTGATCGGCTACGAGATGACCCTGCTGGTGGACCGGGTGGGGCAGCATCTGTCCCCCGAGGTCCGGCAGCCGGGCTCGTCGAGCTGGTCCTCCCGCGGGTGACGGGGCAGTGAGCGGCGATGGACGCGTATCCCGACTTCGATGACGGGGACGATCCCCCGACATCCTCACTGGTGCGTCCGTACGCAAGAACTGGCGGCCGCACCCGTCCGGTCCACGACTTCGACCTCGAGGCCCTGGTCACCACCACGACCCAGGGCGTCGATCCGGCAGTGGGTCAGCTACTCTCGCCCGAGCACGCCTCGGTGATCGAACTCTGTCAGGGCACGGTGTCCGTCGCGGAGATCGCCGCCAAGCTGGCCACCCCGCTGGGGGTGGCCAGGGTGATCATCGCCGACATGGTCGACCTGGGCCTGGTCAAGGTTCTCGGTACATCGGGAAGCGCCGGAGACGAGCGCGACCCCGCATTCCTGAGGAGGGTGCTCAGTGGTCTCCAACGGCTCTGAGAGCCGGCCGTCCCGGTCCACGAAGATCGTGGTGGCGGGAGGGTTCGGCGTCGGGCAAGACCACCTTCGTCGGGTCGGTGTCCGAGATCACGCCGCTGCGCACCGAGGCCGTGATGACCTCGGCGAGCGTCGGGGTGGACGACCTGTCCGCCACGCCGCACAAGACCACCACCACGGTGGCGATGGACTTCGGCCGGATCACGCTCGACGACGAGCTGATGCTGTACCTGTTCGGCACGCCCGGCCAGCACCGGTTCTGGTTCATGTGGGACGACCTGGTCCGCGGCGCGATCGGCGCGGTCGTCCTGGTCGACACCCGGCGGCTGGCCGACTGCTTCCCGGCCGATCGACTACTTCGAGGCCCGCGAGCTGCCGTTCGTCGTCGCGATCAACGCCTTCGACGGACTGCTCCGGCACCGGCCCGAGGAGGTCCGGGAGGCGCTGCGAGCTCGGCCCCGAGGTGCCGGTGCTGGTCTGCGACGCCCGCGAGCGGGAGTCGGCCAAGCAGGCGCTGATCTCGCTGGTCGAGCACGCCCTGGACACCTGGACCACCGCCACCCCGGGCTGATCCGGGTCACCGCACCGGTCCTACCGACCACGAGCCTGGCCCCGGACGGGTTCGGGGAGAGCGAGCACGTCACGTGGAGATCCGAAGCATCCGGCCGCTGCAGAGCGAGCAGCTGCGGTCGCTGACCCCGGCGCGGCTGAACGCGTACCGCAAGCGGCTGCTCACCCTGGAGGAGTCGGTGGCCGGGGCCGCCTGGACCGACGAGGAGCTGGCCGCCCGGCAGCCGGACCGGATCTACTCCAAGGACGACCCGCGCTGGGCGCCGCTGATGTCGGTCGTCACCTCGCTGACCCGGTAGCCGAGGCGTCCAGCAGGAGCCCGTCGGCGACCAGGTCCCGGACGGCGGGCAGCAGCTCGCCGGCCAGCTCGTCCGCACCGACCTCGAGCAGCCCGGCCAGGGCCCCGACCAGCCGGCCCACCGGCAGCTCGCCGTCGCAGGCGCCGACCAGCCCGGCCAGCGCGGTGGAGGCCCGGACCACCCGGCCGAAGCCGCCGCCCTGGCGGAGCAGGACGACGACCGGGTCGGCCTCGCCGGGACGGTGGTGCCGCTCCTCGGTCACGTCCGGCGCCACCCGCAGCCGGAGCCCGGCCAGCCCGGCGTCGTCCAGCCCGGCCAGCAGGTCGACCGCGGCCAGGGCACCGGCCAGGTGCTCGCCGAGCGGGGAGTCCGTGCCGCCGCGCTGCTCCTCGACCCGGCGCCAGCCGGGGCCGGGGCCGGGGCTGAGGCCGGGGCGGGGGCCGGACGCCGGGACCCGGCGGCGGAGCAGGACCAGGCCGAAGCCGACCGCCTCGACCTGCCGGGCGGCGAAGTCGGCCAGGTAGGCGCGGTAGAGCGCCTCGGCGCGCCAAATCCACTACCTCGACGTCGGCACCAGCGGCGGCGTGTGGGGCCTCGAGCGCGGCTACTGCCTGATGATCGGCGGCGACGAGGTGGCGGTGCGCCGGCTCGATCCGATCTTCAAGGCGCTGGCCCCGGGCGCCGGCCAGATCACGCCGACCCAGGCGCGCGACGGCCGCGGCGGCACCGCCGACCAGGGCTACCTGCACTGCGGCCCGCCTGGCGCCGGGCACTTCGTGAAGATGGTGCACAACGGCATCGAATACGGGCTGATGGCGGCCTACGCCGAGGGCTTCAACCTGCTGCATCATGCCGGCGCCGGACTCGCCTCCCGCACCGCCGACGCCGAGACGACGCCGCTCCGCCATCCCGAACACTTCCAGTACACCTTCGACGTCGGCGAGATCGCCGAGCTGTGGCGACGCGGCAGCGTCGTGGCGTCGTGGCTGCTGGATCTCACCGCCGAGGCGCTGGCCGACAGTCCCGCGCTCGACGGCTTCGCCGGCCGCGTGTCGGACTCGGGCGAAGGGCGCTGGACCATCGCCGCCGCGATCGACGCCGGGGTGCCGGCGCCGGTGCTGAGCGCGGCGCTCTACGACCGCTTCAGCTCGCGCGGCGAAGGCGAGTTCGCGCACAAGCTGCTGTCGGCCATGCGCTTCCAGTTCGGCGGCCATCGCGAGCGGCACCCGGAGCCCAAGGGATGAGCGGCACCGCATCCGACGCGCTGGTGTTGTTCGGGGTCACCGGCGACCTCGCCTACAAGCAGATCTTCCCGGCCCTCCACGCGATGATCCGCCGCGGCCAGCTCGACGTGCCGATCCTCGGCGTGGCCAGGGCCGGCTCCAGCATCGAGGCCTTGCGAGCCCGGGCGAAGGAGAGCATCGAAGCGCGCGGCCCGCTCGATCCGGCGGCGTTTGCCAGGCTGTCGAGCCAGCTGCAATACGTGGGCGGCAACTACGAGGACCCGGCCACCCACGCCGCGCTCAAGGCCGCGCTCGGCGGCGCCGCGCATCCGGCGTACTACCTGGCGATCCCGCCGAGCCTGTTCGAGACGGTGGCGTCGGGCCTGGCCACCGCCGGCATCGCCACCGGCGCCCGGGTGATCGTCGAGAAGCCGTTCGGCCGCGACCTCGCGTCCGCCGACGCCCTCAACACCACGCTGCACCAGCACTTCGCGGAGCCGGCGATCTTCCGCATCGACCACTACCTGGGCAAGGAGCCGGTGCAGAACCTGCTCTACTACCGCTTCGCCAACTCGTTCCTCGAGCCGATCTGGAACCGCAACTACATCGACCGCGTGCAGGTCACGATGGCCGAGGCGTTCGGCGTGCAGGGCCGCGGCAAGTTCTACGAAGAGGCCGGCGCCATCCGCGACGTGCTGCAGAACCACCTGCTGCAGATCGTCAGCCTGCTGGCGATGGAAGCGCCGGGCGGCCGCGGCACCGAAGCGGTGCGCGACGAAAAGGCCCAGGCGTTCCGGTCGATGCGGCCGCTGTCGCCCGACGACGTGGTGCGCGGCCAGTTCCGCGGCTATCGCGACGAAGAGGGCGTGGCGCCGGATTCGCAGGTGGAGACGTTCGCGGCGGTGCGCCTGCACATCGATTCGTGGCGCTGGGCCGGCGTGCCGTTCTACATCCGCGCCGGCAAGCACCTGCCGGTGACGACCACCGAGGTGCTGGTCGAGCTGAAGCGCCCGCCGGTGACGCTGTTCGCCGACTGCGCGGCGGCGCGGCCCAACCATTTCCGCTTCCGCCTGAGCCCGCAGGTGGTGCTGTCGCTGGGCGCGCGGGCCAAGTCGCCGGGCGAGCAGATGCGCGGCGAAGACGTGGACCTGGTCGCCTGCCACGATCAGGACCGACGAGATGGCGCCCTACGAGCGCCTGCTCGGCGACGCGATGCGCGGCGACCAGACGCTGTTCGCGCGCGAGGACTCGGTGCTGGAGGCGTGGCGGATCGTCGAGCCGGTGCTCGGTCAGGCCACGCCGCTGCACGAGTACGAGCCGCGGGACGTGGGGCCCGGCCGAGGCCGATCGCCTGCTGGCCAACGGCCACGGCTGGCACAACCCGGACCAGGAGTGGGCGTGTGGGTGAGGTGGACCTGGCCCCTGGTCAGCCGCGCGGTGGTCGTCCCAGACGGACGCGACATGGTTCAACGACGGTGAAGGCGCCGATGAGGCGCTCTCCGAACGTGCGTACGGCGTCCAGCACTGCTGCGCCGACGCCGCGTCGAGCGCCGGCCGGGAACCGAATCAGCATGACGCCGACATGGGCGCGGCCGGCAGCGTAGACGAGCTGACCGAAGTCCTTGTCCTCGGTGAGCAGTACCCTGTGTTCCCCTACGGCAAGGTCAACCACCGTGAGGTCGTCGGCTCCAGCGACGAACTCGGTCACTGCCGTTACGTCGTGGTCCTCGGCTCGCAGCGCTCGCACGACAGCCAGGTCGCAGCTCTCGTCGGCGAGAAAACGCACTGGTCAGTCCCGCGGCGAGGACGACCCCGAGCCCGTCAGCACGACCTCTTCGTGGGCGACCGTGTCCGCGGCATAACGCATGGCGGCCTGGATGTCCTCACGAGTCAGCCGCGGATAGGCATCGAGGAGATCCGCTTCGGACGCACCCTCACTGAGCTTCCGCAAGAGGAGGTCGACGGGAATCCTCGTGCCGCGGATCACCGGCTTGCCGAGCATGATGCGCGGGTTGATCTCAATGCGGCTAGTCGTCATGAACTCCTCGACCTGGTGCCTGGACGTCGATTCTGCCACACCTTCGGGTCCGCGGCTTCCAACTGTCCGCCGCTGGCAGGTGTCACGTATATCCTCTGAACCAGGGTGTGACCGAGGGCGCCTGGAGGCCGATCGCCTCCTGGCCACGGCTGGCACAACCCGGACCAGGAGTGGGCGTGTGGGTGAGGTCGAGACGTGGGTGTGCGGCGACGGCGACGACGTGGCCGACGCCGCGGCCCAGCTCGTGGTCGACTGCGCGGCCGACGCCATCGCAGCGCGGGGGCGGTTCACGCTAGCGCTGTCTGGCGGCTCGACGCCGCGACCGCTGTACCAGTTGCTGGCCACCGACGAGTGGCGCGACCAGATCGACTGGGCACGAGTCCATCTGTTCTGGGGAGATGAGCGAGCCGTGGCGCCCGACCACGCCGACAGCAACTACCGCCTGGCGCGTGAGGCGCTGATCGATCACGTGCCGATCCCGGACGGACAGGTGCATCGCATCCACGGCGAAGTCGATCCCGAGGCGGCCGCGGCGGCCTACGAGCAGACGCTGCGGTCAGTTGCGGGCGACGGCCTCGATCTGGTGCTGCTGGGCCTGGGCCGTGATGGCCACACGGCGTCGCTGTTTCCGAACCGTCCAGCGGGACGCGAGGCCACGCGCTGGGTGGTGGCCGACCAGGACCCCACCGGCCGCGCGCGCATCACGCTGACGCCGCCGGCCATCAACGCGGCGCGCACTGTCGCCTTCATCGTGACCGGCGCCGACAAGGCGCTGGTGTTACAAGCCGTGCGCGAGGGTTCGCCGGCGCCGGATCTGCTGCCGGCGCAGCGCATCGGGCCACTGCATGGGCGGCTGGTGTGGATCGTCGATCACGCCGCGCTCACGCCTGGGCAATAAACGCCGCCAATACGACTCGCACCGTTACTAGCTAATTGGTCGCGGTTCGGCACAGGTGCCGTTCGAACTCTGGACTCTCCACGCGGTCGCCATCCGCAGTGACCTTGAACAGAACCTCCCGCTCGTCGTCAACCCAGCTGAATCTGAATCGTGTGCTCCGCGCCTCGATGAGGCGGTCATCGCGGAACCGCACGGTCAAGTCGACGATCGAATCGGGCTCGCCATAGTTGAGCGTATGAGACCGGCTGCCTGCCTCTGCTCCTTGCCCAGCTTCGTCGAACTCACTCACGGGCCATCCCAGTTTGGCGATTACTTCGTCTCTGCTCATCCCGACCTGAATGTCTCGAAGGTTGTCACATGGAACGACCACGCCGCTCCCGCAGCCGTTGCTAGCGAGACCGCTATTCAGGCACAACGCAACGGACAGTGCCGTTCTCTGCAATGAGCCTAAGGTGGGCATACAACTCCACCCGGTCCTGGGTACAGCCAATCCCGGTGAAGCACGCAGCTCCATTCTGGATCTCGCTTTCGCCCGCTCTGCAAGCTGTATCGTCTTGGAATGGTGCGGCAACCCAAAGGGAAGGCGGTGTCGTCGTAGTTGCAGTCGGGCAATCTGAAAGCGGCGAACGCCAGAGTCCAGGCTGCCCAGGACGCATCCTTTGTCGCGTTGCCACTCCCGTCTATTGTCACCCAGAAGTTGTCTGGCACTTTGAACCAATCTAGCCCGCTCGGCGACGTCCACCCAGGTGGTTTGACGCCGTCAACAGCGCGTCTGAACGTTGTGTGCGGCGGCACGATATGGAAGTTGTCGGCGACATTGGAGTTGTCACCCTCGAGCTTGACAAGCACCGGCTGCGTACCCGCAGAGTTGTCGACGTAAATCTTGGCCTCCGCGTTGGCGCCCTCCTGGTCTGGTGCTGACCACCCGGTGCTACTCCCGCTCAACGCCTCCGCCGCTCGTGCTCTGACCGCCTCCGTCGCCGTCACGTCGGACCACAGCTGCCCGCCTAGAGAAACAAGACCCCGGCCACTCCAACCAGCCGGCGTTCCAGCTCCTGCCGCCGACACACGAACCAGCGTCTGGCTGCCGTTCGCCTGTGATGCCTTGATGGCTACTCCTCCGTCGAGCTCCGACGCAACGACCTTCACGAGCTGCGCTGACGAATAACTCCAGTTCGACGCGCCACCGGAGATGTCGAACGCCACCACGCTGCTGCCGTAATTGACGACCGCCTGATTGGCAATCTCCGAGAGGTACGAGTTGCAGGGGGAACGCCGCCGTGTAGAAGCTACGCGAATGACGATCGTCTGGTCGCTGGAGGACAGAACGTCGCGACGCACGCCCGTGATGAGTGTTGTGACCAGCGACCGAAACGAACTATTCCACCGGTCCGCGATCTTGTGTCCGGTAGAGGGCTGCCGCGCGCACCCGGCGGACTCGTTCGAACCGCCGCTGGAGCGCCTCGTTCACGGCCGTCGCGTCGGACGTTCCAAGCGTCCTCGCGACATCGATCTTCGTGAGTTCGAGCCCGGCCTCGAACAGCGTGAACCCATCGAGCAGCCTTTGGACCGGGTCCTGGGCTCGCGCCCGCTGCACCTTGTCGGAATAGATCGCGTCGGCCAGGCGCGCGATGCCGGCCCGCAGGTCGGATTCTGAGGCGCTCACGCCGCAAGGATATCGCAGCCGCCCCGGGCAGAGCTGAAGCTCTGCCCTACATTGAGAACGAACCCCGCTCTAGTGCCGCGACTTGCCCGATCAGCGCCTCTGGCACTCGTCGGCGGCCGCGGCCGTTCTGATCCAGCGCGGGCTCGAGGGGTCGGCGAAACGGCTGACGGCCGGCCGCGCCACCACGTGCGTCGGGTCTGATCGGTGAGCAGCCGCGTCAGCGCCGCACCCGACAGCTCGAGCCGCGCCACCCGGTTGTCGAACGGGAACACGTCGTAGAGCGCGACTCGGGTGAGCGGCCCGGCCGGCAGCTCGGTACGAAGCCCGCCGGGAATTGATGCGCGGTGCCGCCGAGGCGCACTCGTGGCGTCAGCGAGTACGGGCCACGAAGACCGCGGCCCGGGTACTGACGGGCGGCGCTGTGCTCGAACGCGTATTCGACCGGCGTAAAGCCAGAACACTCGACGGTCAGCAGCACGGTGAACGGGCCGGGGTCCCGCCCCAGGAACACGCTGAAGTGCCCCTCCGCGTCGGACCGGTCGGTCGCTGGGACGCTCGTGCGGCCCGGAGCCGTAGCCGTGCGCCTGGCCAGCGTGACGTCGCAGCCCGCCACAGGCACGCCGGAAGCCGCCGGCAGGGCGTTCTCCGAATCGACGGTGACACCTACGGCTTGACCGGGGTCGTCGTAGACGTAGCCGATCAGCGCGAGAGTGCCGTCGGCGGACACCAACAGCGAGGCACACCCCGGACCGGCGACCGCGGCAGCGAGCACGACGATGCGAAGCGGCAACGTCATGCCAGACACCCCTCGGTCGGCCTGCTGGTCGGATTCCGAGGGCTCACACCGGTGAGGATATCGCACAGGACGGTGCCGTTGTAGGGCGGCTCTTCAGAGCTGCCCCTTGGGCAGAGCTAAAGCTCTGCCCTACATCGGAACTGCCCTGGGCAGAGCTGAAGCTCCGCTCTACAAAACGGACCCCGCTCTGATGCCGCGACTTGCCCGATCCGCGACGTGCCCGATCAGCGCCCCTGGCACTCGTCGGCGGCTGCCGCCGTCCTGATCCAGCGCGGGCTCGAGGGGTCGGCGAAACGGCTGACCGGCAGCGTCCCCTTGCGCCGCAGCCAGTGTTCCAGCGCATCGCGCGCCTGCAGCTCGAGGACACGCACGCCGGCGTCAGGGACACCGCCGAATCGCGTGGTCATGAAGTCGGTGGAGGCGACGACGACGCGTTCGTCGTCCCCGAGCGGCTGACCCGATGGGCGCGTCACCGACACCTGCTGGTCGCCGCCGCGGCAATCCACCGTCACGACCAGGCCCGAGACGCCGAACGGCCGGCCGCGCCACCACGTGCGCCGGGTCTGATCGGAGAGCAGCTGCGTCAGTGCCGCACCGGTCAGCTCGAGCCGCGCGACGCGGTTGTCGAACGGGAACACGTCGTAGAGCGCCCCGCGGGTGAGCGGCCCGGCTGCCAGTTCCGTCCGCAGGCCACCAGGTCCGACGCCGTAACTCACCGCGGCATCCGCATCGGGCACCGCTGCGCGCAACGCATCGGCGAACAGGTTCGCCAGCGGCGATTCGTCGCCGCCGCCGCCGCGCGTCAGCGGTTGATCGAGGACGGCGCCGATCGTCGACGGCACGCAGCGCGCTGCACGCGAGCCTGTGCCGGGGCCATCGCCACCGTCACGGCAGCGTCCACGGCGACGGGTCGCCCTTCGTAAGTGGCCTCGACCGACGTCGGACTCGACGCAGGAGCGCAACCCGATCTCGCCGGGTGCGTGGCGAGCGCAGACCGGCTGCGGCGGGAAGATTCGCGCGGCCTCGACGGCACCGGTGCGCGTCTGCACGGTGAGATCGACGCGGCTGAACGCCTGGCCCCAGTAGTCGGCCTGCACCATCGGGATGCCGTGCACCACGTGGGCCACGGTGGCGTGGGTGTGCCCCGTCACCATCACGTCCACGAGGCCGGGCGGCAGTTTATTGGCGACCGCGAACATCTCGGCGCCGTCGTCGCAACTCGTGAGATCGGCGGGATTGGCGACCTCCGTGCAGGCGCCGCCGGCGTGCGACGTCACGATCACCACCTGCGCGCCTTGCGCACGGAGCGCAGTGGCTTCGCGCGTGATCGCCTCGGCGAGCGGCGACACCGACAGGCCGGGACGTTGGCCGTCAGCGTCATCGACAGCGCCCCGAGGGTCATCACCCCGACGATCCCGACGCGCACGCCTGCGGCCTCGACGACGACCGATGGCTTCACGTTGGGCCACTCCACCGGGCGGCCGGTGGCCGTGTCGACGAGGTTGGCGGCCAGGAACGGGAATCGCGCCTGCGCCGCCCGGGCCTTGAGCGCGCCGCGCAGGTCGGCTGTCGGGCGCGGAATCGCTGTCCCACTGGTCCACGGCGCCGAACTCGAAGTCGTGGTTGCCCACCGCGAGCGCCGTGTAGCCCAGCGCGTTGTAGGCGTCGATCACCACCGCGCCTTCGGACAGGTTGGAGGTGATCCCGCCCTGGAAGGTGTCGCCGGAATCGAGCAGGACGACGGCGCCGCCATCGGCGGCGCGGGCGGCGCGCAGGTTCTTCAGGTAGCCGCCCAGCAGCTCCAGTCCGCCGCGGCCGTCGGCGGCGTGGATGCGGCCGTGCAGGTCGGTGGTCCCCACCACCGAGATGGTCACGCGACCGTCGCCGGGGAGGGGCGCGGGCAGGGGCCAGGTCCAGGCGGCGAGCCCGAGCGCGCACACCGCGGACATCGTCCACGGACTGCGGGCGCGTGTGGTCCAGCGAGGCTCCTCGGCCATACCCGCCGCACATGATGCCTCAGGCCGCGACCGTCGTAGCATGTTGGCGTGCGGGCAGACGAGGCGGACGGGACACCCACGGCGCGGCTCGACGTCGAGTGGACGCGGGACGGGTCCGGGGCGGCGGTGAAGCGGGTGGCGCCGCGGCTGTCCACCCCGGGACCGGTCTCGGGCAGCGCCGACGGCCGGGTGCCCGACGACCTGCTGGCCGAGCAGGTGCAGCGCCTGACCGTCTACGCGCTGGTCGCCGGCGGTCTGTGGACGCTGGGCCTGGTGATGGACGCCGTGGTCTTTCCGCGGGTGATCGGCGCGCCGGTGAACCTGACGACGACCCTCATCACGGCCCTGGGCGTGGTCGGCGCCGCCGGCACCTATGCCTGGGTGAAGTTCTCCTCGAGCACACTCCTCGCCAAGTCCGACGCCGGCATGTGGCTGATGCTGCTGAACGCCGCCGACCTGGCGCTGCTCGAGACCTGGGCGGTCGATCCGACGATGACGATGCTGGGTCACATCTCGTGGACCGCGATCGTCATCCTGCTGTCGGCGATGATCGTGCCGAGCACGCCGCGCAAGATGTTCGTCGCCAGCCTGGCCGCCGCGTCGCTGGCGCCGTTCGGCGTGTGGCTGGCGTACCTGCGCGGCGTCGACACGCCGTCGCCGCTCAACACGTTCCTGATGTATCTGCCGACCTATGCGTGCGCGATCGCCGCGGTCGTGCCGGCGCGGATGTTCCAACGCATGGGCCGGCGGCTGCGCGAGGCCCGCGACCTGGGCAGCTACGAGCTGGTCGAGCGGCTCGGCGAAGGCGGCATGGGCGAGGTGTGGCGGGCCCGCCACCGCCTGCTCGCCCGCCCGGCGGCGATCAAGCTGGTGCGGCCGGCGATGCTCGGCGCCGACGATGCGTCGGAGACGCGGCTCGCACTGAAGCGTTTCGAGTCCGAGGCGCAGGCGACCGCGGCGCTGACGTCACCACACACCATCCGCCTGTTCGACTTCGGCGCGACCGACGACGGCCGCTTCTACTACGTGATGGAGCTGCTCGACGGCCGCGACATGGCGTCGCTCGTGCAGCAGGCCGGGCCGCTGCCGGTCGCGCGTGTGCTGTATCTCTTGAAGCAGGTCTGCCATTCGCTGGCCGAGGCCCACGCCAAAGGCCTGGTCCACCGCGACATCAAGCCGGCCAACATCTTCGTGTGCCGGATGGGCCTCGACGACGACGTGGTGAAGGTGCTCGACTTCGGGCTGGTCCACCAGGTGTCGACCCGCGACGAGACGCAGGACCTGACCAAGTCGCTCACCTCGCTCGGCAAGGTGGTGGGCACGCCGGCGTTCATGGCGCCCGAGAGCCTGTCGGGCGACGGCTCGGTCGATCATCGCGCCGACCTCTACGCGCTCGGCTGCGTGGCCCACTACCTGCTGACCGGCGAGCACGTGTTCGAGGGCAAGACGCCGCTGCAGGCGCTGATCGATCACGTCAGCACGGTGCCGCCGAAGCCGTCGTCGCGCACCACCAACCCGATCCCGGCGTGGGTCGACGATCTGGTGCTGGCGTGCCTGGCGAAGAACCCGGCCGAGCGGCCGCGTTCGGCCACCGAGATCCTGCAGCGCATCACGATGCTGGAGTCGGGCCCGAAGTGGACGACGGCGCAGGCGCGCGACTGGTGGCAGGCGCAGCGTGCTGCGGTTGCCTCGGGGCAGCTCTAAAGAGCTGCCCTACGACTGATTCCGGCCGCCCTACGACTGATTCCGGCCGCCCTACGACTGATCAGATGTAGGGCAGAGCTTTAGCTCTGCCCGCGGCCCGGGCAGCTCTAAAGAGCTGCCCTACGAAGATCAGACACCGCTCTAGTCGGTCAGCGCCAGCACCGCGAACGCGGTGGCCAGGTCCGACATGAACATCCGCCGCCACGGCTCGCCCTTCTCGCCGCCGTGCTCGCGATCGAAGTTGAGCGAGTGCGCGCGCCACGGCGCCCAGGTCGGGTCGTCGATCTTCCCCGCCTTCTGATTCGCCACGAGCCACGCCTTGCCCTTGGCGATCGCCGGATGGCCGGCGGGCCGGCCGGCGCGGCGCAGGGCGTGGACGGCCAGTCCGGTGGCATAGCCGTCGCTGGCGGCGAGCAGCGCCGCTTCGGTGGCGCCTGGCGGCGCGAACGGCGCTTCGCCCTTCGTCCATCGCCACGGGCCCAGGTCGGCCGTGGACCAGCCGCCGTCGGCGCGCTGCGCCCGTTCGAGTTCGGCGACGAGCGCGTCCCTGGTGGCGCTCTCGAGCAGGTCTGGCATCTGGTTCGCCGCCAGCAGCGCCCACGCCTTGTTGAACAGCCGCTGCGACGCGACGTTGGTCCGCAGGTAGCCGCGCAACCGCTCCACGCCGGCCTTCCCCGCGGCGTCCTGGCTGGCCTGACGTCCCGCCGACGTGCCCACCGCCAGCGCCGCCATGGTCGCGCCGTGGAACACGGCGTCGTTGGCCTCGTACGGCTCGAGACCGAAGTTCAGCCAGTCCCAGGCGCCGTCGGCGCGCTGCACCGCCCAGAGCCGGGCGATCGCGGCGCGGCTGGCGTCGCTGCCCATGCTCGATCGGCCGAGCGTGTCGTAGCGCGTGAGGATCACCGCGTTCAGCACCGCCTCGACGCCGCGCGACTCCGCCTTCTTGGCCTCGGTGTGGTCGTAGTACGGCTGCTGGGTGGCGGCGTGCTGCACGCGCTGCCGCACCGTGGCGAGGATGCGCTCCTCGTGCGGCGTCGGCGCCGACTGCCCCATCGCGAGGCGCAGCGCCGGGCGGGCCAGCGCGTACGGGACGGCGGTGTGGCACGACAGGCACTTGGCGTCGGCATCGCCGGTCTTCAGCGGCTTGGCCTTGGCCCACCAGGCGTCCATCCGGGCATCGAGATAGCTGGCCGCGGCGGCCGTGTCCCATCCCTCGGCGGCCCGCACCGGCGCCTGCGCGGTCCGCACGACGAGCGCGCTCACGAACACGACGAGGGCACCGGCGAGGACGCGCATGGGCATCCGCGGATCTGAGCACCGCGCCGCCGCGCGGTCAAGTAGCGCGTGGTCCGCCTACGCCGTGTAGCGGCTGGCGAGCGCGGCCACCGCGGTGGCGGTGGCGAACAGGCGATGCGGGTCGGGGAACACCGGCCCGGCGTCGGACGCCAGCCACGGCGTGGTCACATGGCGGTGGGTCAGCCGCAGCACCGGACCGCTCGGCCACGATCCGTCGGCGAGCTGGCTGGCCGTCAGCGCCATCGCCGATGCGGCCGCCCCGGCCCCGTCTCCGAGCCGCCGCAGACACGACACCTGGAGCGCCCGCTCGAATGCCGTCGGCGTCGCGACGTCGCGCACCGCGGCAGCGACACGGTCAGGCGCGACGGCGGGCGCGTCGACCAGCCCGGCCAACGCCACGTCGGTGGCGTAGAGGGGCGAGGTCCACCAGTACGACGGCCACAGTCCATCGACACGCCGGTACGCCCGCAGATACCGGCTGGCGGCGGCGACCGGTTCGAACGCCGAGGCTTCGTCGATCAGTGCCAGCAGCACGGTGGCGGTCACCTCGGGCTGCGACAGCGTCCAGGCGCCGTGATTCCAGGCGCGGGTGTAGGTGGCGAACCCGCCATCGGACTGCTGATGCGCGAGCAGCAGGCGCAACGCCGACGGCGGGTGGTGGCCCTGGCTGACGAGAAACAGCTGGGCGAGCGCCGTCGAATCGGCGTCGGGGCCGGTGCCCGGCCCGTAGCCCCATCCGCCGTCGGCGAAACGCGCGGCGGCGAGCCATTCGGCTGCCCGGCCCAGGGCCTGCGCCGGCGTCAGGTCGCGTGGCAGGCTCGCCAGCTTCCAGCCGATGTAGGCGGTGGTCCAGGCCCGCGACTCGCCGGGCGGCAACGCCCATTCGGCCCAGAAGCCGTCGGCGTGCTGGTGCCGGCACAGGTACTCGATGCCACGGCTCACCGGGCTCTGCGACGGGTGCGTCATGAGGCACGACCGAGCACCGCGCCGGGATTGAGGTAGATCGACGCATACGGCGCCGAGCCGCGGACGCCGATCCCGACAAACGCGTGCAGGCCCGCGCGCCGGCCGACGGGCGGCACCGGCTGGCCGCCGGTCAACGCGTCGAGCACGCGGCCGTAGGCGCGCGCGTCGAGGCTGCCGTCCTCCAGCCATCGGCCGATGCGGCGCGCCGCAATCGCGTCGTCGTCGAAGGCGCAGTGCCCGCAGAACTCCACCTTGGCACCGCCGTCGGCGCCCAGGTCGGCCGAGAACACCACCGATTGCGTCGGCGCATTGGTCTGGTCGCCGATGAGCGCCCGCGCGCAGGTGTCGAAGGCGGCCGACGCCGTCGGCGATTCCGACGCCGCCGCCAGCACCTCGCGGTACCACGCGGTCTGGCGGCCATAGCCGCGCAAGTAGACGCGCGTGGCCGGCGCCGCCCCGGGGCGAATCGTGATCGCCGCCCCGAGCGGCGCCAGCGGCACGACCAGCGGCCGCACCTGGCGCCACCGGTTGGTGGCGCCGACCTCGGCGGCGAGCCAGTCGAGACGGCGCCACGCCTCGTGCTCGCTCCCCCATGCGGCGTTCACGTACGCGGTCAGCGCCGGCGCGCGATCGGCGCCGAACCGCGCCGCCAGCCAGAACAAGCTGACGGGCGTCGGCGCCCGCGCCGGGGCGCGCACGAACCCGTCGAGCAGCGGCGCAATCGCCGCGGCCTCGCCGTCGAGGCCGCACAGCCGGCCCAACCGGCACAGCGCGTCCAGCGACGCCGCCCGGCGGTCGCCGGCGTTCCCATCGAGCCGGCCGGCTTCGCCCAGGAACTGCAGGGCCGGCGCCGCGTGTGCGTGCAGGTCGAGCGCCACCTGGAACGGCGTGCCGTCGGCGTTGATACGCGAGCGCTCGGGCGACCGCTGCCACGCCTCGATCGCCAGCGATTCGGCGGTCAGCGTGTCGAACGCCTCGAGAATCGCCGCCCGCTGCCGGCCGACCCCGAACACCGGGATCAGCTGGCAGACGTGGCGACGGCAGTCATCCGCGAGCACGGGGCGTGGCCGCCACCCGGGCGAAGCGGCGTGGCGGACGCGATCGCACCCGGTCCATCGGGCCGTCGTCGGCCTTGGTCAGGGTGATGACGATCCGCGAGGCGACGCGGCTCTCGAAGATCACGCCCTGACCGGGGCCGACCCGCACCGTCGACGGATTGAAGCCGCGGGCGTCGCAGGTGATGCGCACCGGCCCGGCTGGCCGGTAGGTGCGCTCCTTGAGCGGCGGGTAGTCGACGACGATCTCGCCCTTGGCCTTGCTGAGCGCGTTCGTCACCGCATAGCTGCCCGGCCGCAGCAGCACCGCCGCGAACGTGTCGCCCTCGACCATCGCGCGCGAGTCGTAGCCCTTGTCTTCGGCCAGCGCCGCCGGGCGGCGGGCGTGCACGTAGAACTGCCCGGCGCCGGCGCCGACGCGGAACACGACGTGGCCGCGCGGGTTGACGACGAAGCGTGGGATCGCCGCGCCGTCCTCCGGCGTGCCCGCGCAGCTGCAGTCGCCGCCGGCCGGAGCCGCGGGGCCGCCGGCCAGGGCCGCCAGATCGACGGTGGCACTGGCATTCGAGCTCTCGGGATCGGCGTGCACGATGAACACCGCCTTCACGTCGGGGCCGGCGTGCAGGGCGCAGCGGTACTCGCCGGACTCGGTGAAGCCGTGGACGAGCGTGCCGAGCATCGTCAGCGAGCCGCTGTCGAGCCCGATCTGGGTGAACAGATGACGATCGAAGGTGACGTCCATGGTCAGGCTCCCACGTTGGCTTCGACGATCATCTCGTCGGTGGTGATGGTCGCGGTGAGATCGCGGATCGGGATCTTCACCGGGATGAGGCCGCCGCCGCCCGCCAGAATCGGATACGGGTCCTCGAACTGGTAGATCGGGTATTTGGCGGCGAAGTAGTCGGCGATCGCCGTCTCGATGAAGCCGAGCAGATCGAGCGCGTTGCCGAGCAGGTCCGAGATCCAGTCCTCGATGGCGTCGGCGATGCCGAGCAACGCCTTCACGGCGTCGATGACGAAGCCGAGGCCGGCCATGATCAGATCCTTGGCCCACCCGGGCAGCCAGCCTGGCAGCATGTTCTCGACCGCGCTCTCGACCAGGTTCTCGAACAGGTTGCCGATGCTGGCCGGCACGTCGATCGGATCGACCGAGACCCAATCGGGGTCGAGGAAGATCCGCCACTTGTTGGGCACGCCGTTGAACTCGGCTTCGAGGTCGCTCCACGCCGGGTTGCGGGCCGGGTCGACGAAGTAGACCGGGTTCAGCCGCGCCCGCACCTCGTTCACCTCCGAGACGAGGCCGCTCAGATCGAGCGGGATGCACACCGGGCCGCCGATGGTGATCGACGGGATGCCGACCAGGCAGCCGTTCCACGGGTCGGGGATGATGCAGAAGCCCGGGATGGTGAAGCCGGGCAGGTTGAAGCACACCTTGACCTTGAGCGTGGTCCACACGAGGTCGAGGGTCTTCACCTGCACGCTGCCGTCGCTCAGCAGGTCGAGGGTGCCTCCGCTCAGCTTGCCGGCCACGGCGTAGCTGGCCGAGAACGGACCGAAGCTCTCGCTGCCCGATTCACTGAAGCTGAAGTTGTCGCGCACCAGCGTGAAGATCTCTTTGAAGGCGCGCTCGGATGCGGCAATCGTGACGTGACTCATGGCGGTCTCCTTCGCGGCCTAGGTGGTGAGGGTGACGAACGCCTTGAGCTGGTCGTCTTCGATCGCCGGGTTGTTCGGCACCGGCGGATTGCCGGTCGGCGCCAGGGTGATCGTGCCCATGCCGAACAGCGGGAAGCTCAATGCCAGCGCCTCGAGGGCGATCGGCAGGCGCTGCCGCAGCACGACGTTCACCGCCATCTTCAGGTAGCACTCGAGGTTGGCTTCGAGGCCCTCGGGCTTGATGTCGACGATCTCGATCGCTTCGACCTTGCCGACCAGGTAGCCGTTGATGAGCTCGAAGCGGCCGACGACGAAGACGTCGAGGCAGAAGCACAGCGGCCGGCCGCGGATGATGACCGGCGGGTGCTTGGGCGGTTCGCGATGGCCGACCATGGCGTAGGTCGGCGGCTCGATGGCCGGCGCGCCGCCGATCGGAATCTGATCGAACTCGCGGTCGGAGGCGCAGGTCAGCCCGCCGCACACCGTGAACGCCAGGCTGAAGTGCTGCGCCGCCAGTGGCGGCGACAGCTCCGGCGGCAGGGCAATCGACTTGCCGGGGTGGAAGTCGATCGCCGCCTTGGTCAGCTGCGCGCAGAAGCCGGTGAGCACCACCGGATTGACCGAGCCGAGGATCGGAATCGGCGGCACGATGGTGAAGAGCGGCTGGTTGAACTTCACCACGTCGCCGGTCACGTCGATCTTGCGGTGGCACCACAGCTCGCGGTTCTGGGCCACGTCGGCGGTGGCGTAGTTGAAGAGCGACGGCCGCTGGCGCATCAGGTGGCGGACCACCCGGTTGATGCCGTCCTCGTGCACGGCGGCGTAGAGATCGCAGTTGTCAGTCAGGGCCATTGCCGTCCTCCTGGTCGTCGCAGTCGCAAGTGGGGCACGGCACGGCCAGGGCGAAGGCGGCGTTGTCACCGGCGTCGTAACCGCTGAGCGTTCCGTAGCCGTTGGTGGCCGTGGCGTTGACGTCGAGCCGCTCGGCATACGCGGCATTGGCGCACGGTCCCAGCAGCGCCGAGATGACCACGCCCTTGGCGTAGGCGAAGTCGCTGGTCTCGACGAAGCCGTTGGTGCCGGCCTCCCCCGCCACGCCGCTGGTGCCGGCCGCCGGGATCGTCGGGCCCGCGCCACGCGTGGTCGAGAACCCGTAGGTGGCGAAGTGGTTCGGGTGCCGGGCCACGAACGACAGCTCCGCCGTGTCCGACGGCGAGTTGTAGTTGTGGAAGCCGCACAGCGGATCGGGGGTCACCGTGCCGCCCACCGGGTTGATCTCGGCGAAGCAGTAGTTGTTGTCGACGCGCACCACCATGCGGAAGCCCATGGTCTGGCCGCCGGTGAGGACGCGGTTGTAGTCCGGTGCCGGCGACGTCGTGATCGTGCCGGTGCCGAAGGGTGCGTCCTGCGCGGTGATGCGCAGGTCGATGCCCTTGGCGGTCCAGTTCACCAGCGCGCCGGCGGCGTCGAACAGCTCGAGCTTCAGCTCGTAGCGGCCGGCGGCCAGGTCGGCCACCGTCGGCGTGGCGCCGGTGGCGCCGGCCAGCAGGTGGGTGTCGAAGTAGGCCGTGGCCAGATCGATGTGCTCGTTCAGCACCACCCACTCGTCGCCGGCGGGCGGATCGAGCGGGCGGATCTTGAACAGGTTCGGCACCGGCGCCGGGCCGGATGGCAGCGGGCCCATCAGCTCCGACGGATAGCTGGTGCCGAGCTTGTAGTGGCGGTAGACGTCGCGCGTCAGCGGCGTCCAGGTGTTGAGCGGCACCGACGAGCCGTCGACCGGACCGGCGCCGCCGTCGGGCGCGCTGAGCCGGCGGTACGACCAGCGGTAGTAGGGCACGTTCTTGGTGACGATGAGTTCGGTGCGGCTGAAGTCGACCCGCGGCTCGAGCGAGTGGCCGAACGGCTGCCCGGCCTGCGTGAGGCCTTCAGTTCCCCCGGCGGTCTGCACTTCGCGCACCGCCACGCCGACGCCCAGCGACAGCACCACCACCTGGCAGCCCGGCAGGTCGGGCTCCTGCTCGCAGCCGGGCACCCGTGCGTCGCTGACGCGCAGCGTCACCTCGGTGCCGCAGGCGTAGTTCCACCAGGTGTGGCAGGCGATCGGCGGGTGATACACCGTCTCGAAGCCGCTGCCGAAGTCGTACTCGATCCAGAAGTACAGATCGGGTCGATCGCCGCCGCAGGCGTAGAGCACGGTGGCCTCGAACCGGCCGTGCGAATCGGTGGTGACCACCGCCACCTCGTCGCAGCGATAGCGCCAGAACCACGGCCGCCAGCACAGCCACGGCAGCAGCAGCTGCCACTGCTCGACGAGCACGGACCGCACCACGTGTGCCGAGGGGCTGAGCAGGCGCGCGTGCAGCTCCGGCGCCAGCGTGATCGGCGCGGCAGCCAGGCGAGCGCTCGGCGGCTCGGGCTGCGGATTCAAGCCGACGCGTCGGACCGGCGGCAACGGCTGTGGGTTCAGCGCGACGCGTTCGCCCGGCGGCAGCGGCTGCGGGTTGAGCGCGACGCGATCGAACCGGAACAGCGCGCCGGCCAGCGGCGACGGATCCGGACCGGGTCGCGGATCACGGAACGGCTCGGGATCGGGCGGCCACGGCCCGGGCCAGGGACGCGGTGGGTAGCGCAGCAGATCGAGCAGGTCGTCGCGGACCTTCAGGATCTCGACCTCGGGCAGCCGGCCGATGATCCACGGAATCCGATCGACCTCGCAGATGTGTACGCGGGCGTCACACACCGCGCGGTTGTCGGAGGATCGCACCACCCGGCCGCGCACCCAGCAGAAGCAGAACGGCCAGTGGTCGATGACGATCCCGGGGATCGTGATGTCGATCGACACCTCGCCGTGGCCGTGCAGCACCGGCTCGTAGCCGCCGAGCCGCTGCAACGCCGCCGCGGTGATCGCCCGCTCGCCTTCCACCGGCGGCGCGATGAACAGGCGATGGCGGCCGAGACCGCCGGCCGGGCCCTTGAGTTCAGCCTGGCCTGACTTGACCTCGGCACGGTCGGCCAGTTGCCCCTGCTCGTCGAACAGATAAGCGACGAGCGGGTTGGCAAAGGTTGGCCGTTCCCGGGTGGAAACGGTCAGCGAAAGTGGCTTCCCTCGGTCGTGTCGTGGCGTGGACATCGCGCACCTCGAGGGGGTAGGCGCGAAACATCACATGTTTCCCGCACGAAGTCAGCCGTGATGACGCGCTCGTTCAGCAGGAACTTGCGCCCGAACGGCAACCGGCGCCGCATCCGCGCTGGCGCCCGACCGGTACGACGACAGCGTGACGCCGGTGATCCGCTTGAAGTGGCGGCCGAAGGCGCTGGCGCTGCGAAAGCCGACTTCCTGGGACACGCGTGACGTCTTGACGTCGCTGGCCGTGAGCAGACGCCGCGCTTCGTGCACGCGCCGCTCGACGAGGTAGCGGTGGATGCTGGTGCCGGTGACGTGCTGGAACTCCTGCTGCAAGGTGGTGCGGTTGCAGCCGACGGCGCGGGCCAGCGACGGCAGCGTCCACGGCGAGCGGTAGTCGGTGCAGAGCAGCAGGCGGGCGCGTTCACCGCGCGCGTAGCGTCCGGCCAGGCCGTTGGACGCGCACAGGCCGTCGCGCAGGTTGGCGAAGAAGGCACGCTCGAGCTCGCTCGTCGGACCCGGCAACGCGGCGACGAAGGCCGCGATCGCCTCCGGCGACGCGCCGCCGGGAGGCAGCGACTTCGCGAACGCGTTCACCGCCCGGGCGATGTGGAGCACCCAGTCGGGCCGTAGCAGCGGGGACGGATCGATAGCCACAGGACGGACCCTGTGGGAGAAGCGTCGTTGAGCCTACCGTACCTTCGGGCGCGGCGTAGCGACGGGCTGGACCCAGGCCCGGCGCCGACGTCTCCACACCGCTGTCGAAGTGCGCAGTTGTCTCGAGCAGGCTGTCCTTGGCGCCGACAGCGAGCGAGTGGCTGGCGACGCGGGCGCGGCCACCGGCCTCTCGGGCACGTGGTTGCTCCGAGGTCGGGCGGTCGCGGCTCCCCGCCGCGCTGCGCGCACCTCAGCCGCAACGCCTCGAGCCAGATGTGTGGGTGCGGCGGGAATCAATGTGGGCGAGACCAGCGTGGGTGTTAGGTGAACGGGCCGCCCCCTTAGACGTGTGGCGGTATGTGGGATTCGACGGGTCTGTAGAGGACGTCGATAGCCCACGCCACATCGAACCGCGCGCCGTCCCACGTCGGCAGGTCTTGCGTGTCCGAGACGACATCGAGTCTGCCGGACGCCATCGGCAATGCCGGGACAGCGTCGAGCACCGTCCCGTTCGGGCGCAGGAACGTCACACGGCCATCTTGGTGCCGAATGAGGTCGAATCCGCCTTCGTGCACAGCCCGATGATGCCGTCGGCACAGCAGCAACAGATTGTCGATGCTCGTCGCACCGCCGTCCACCCAGTGCTCGACATGATGCGCATCGCAGCGGCGCGCCGTACAACCAGGGAATCGGCATGTGTGGTCACGCGACTGGAGGGCGCGCCTGATGGCCGGCGGCACCGTGCGCGTCTTACGCTCGATGTCGAGCGCCTCGCCGTCTGCGTCATGACGCATCGTCACGACCGACGCGTCGCAGGAAGTGCGCCGCAGCGTTTCCGCGGAAACGTCGATCGCGCCATGGTCCACCTCCACTGTGCCCGACAGACCTTCCACTGCCGCCACACTGGTCGGCATCTCCACGTGCAGCACCACCTGATAGCGGTCCCCGGCCGACCCGCGATCCAGATCCGCCGACAGCGCTGCCTCGGCCAGCAGGCCGAGTGCATCCGCCCGGCGCTGCGCCGGCGTTACCTCTTCGGACAACTGGTCAGGCTTCGGCAGGTTCCGCGCTTCCCGATGCAGTTGGTCGGCCGCGGCTTCGAGGGCGCGCTGGACGACGGCGCCGACCTCGGGTGACAGTCGGCCGCGAATCACCACCATGCCGTCGTCGTCGACCCAGGTCGCGAGCTGCCGGTTCAGGTGTCGCGTCTCGGTCTGTGCCGCCGACGCCGCCCGGTCGACCCGACGCCATGCCCGGACAAACCGCTCGACATGGGCGGCGTTGCCGGCTCGTGCGAGATTCGAGCAGGGCGGACTCGGTGTCCGGGGTCGCGACGCGGCTCAACGCTCGCACCTTGGCGTACGACAGCCGCCCGACGCGCATTTCGGCACTAGTCCGCGGCAGGCTGGCCAGCGCCTTTGCGACGCGCACCTTCTCGCGGCACGCACCGAGGTCGAAGCCGGTGCGCCAGTGTAACCAGTGGGCGCACGTGAGGAATCCGGTATTCCAGCCGGCGCACTCGTCGAACTGGCGCAGCAAGACAAGCAGCTCGTAAGTGGCCGCGTGCAGCTGAGCCGCAAGCTGCGCGATGGCCTCGCCCAGGACGTGCGAATCGGACGACGTTTCCGCGGAAACGCCGGACGCTGTTGATGGGACGAGGGCGGTCGTGATCATGGCCCATCGTCGCATCGCAGAAACTGCCACATCTGGGCGTGCGCCAGAGCGGCAATCGAAACCGGATCCACCGTCACGGAAGGAGAACGGCCCGTTCGCGACGTGGCGGGCCTCGTGGCGGCCGGGAGCCCCATCGCACGAACGAACAGCGACGGCGCGCTGGTCCACACGCGAATCGTGTCAAGAGAAATCGCAGTTCCGAACCGGAAAGATCGAAAACGAATCAAGGGGACGCAGCCCGTAGACGTCGATGGCCGCGCGGTGCGTCCGCCAGAGCTAGGCCGTAGAATCGGCTACACCTATGCACCCAGGCGTTGCTTCCATGACCTTCTCGCGCGTGGCCACCGCCGCGTTGACCGCCGTGCTCGCCAGCGCCGTTCTGTCGGCCCAGGCCAGCCGCACCGCGCCGCTCGCGACTCTGCAGACCCGCGCGGAACGCACCAACTTCACCGAGACCAGCCGCTACGACGACGTCAAGACGTTCCTCGACACGGTGGACGCGGCGTCGGAACTGGTGCACGTCTCGACTTTCGGCTACACCTTCGAAGGCCGCCCGCTGCTGCTCGCGGTGGTCGGCCGCGTCGGCGACGCACGGCCCGCCACGGTGCTCGCGGCCAACCGGCTGCGCGTCTACCTGCAGGCCAACATCCACGCCGGCGAGGTCGAGGGCAAGGAGGCGGTGCTGGCGCTGGTGCGCGACATCGCCAAGGGACAGCACGCCGACTGGCTGCAGTCGATGGTGCTGCTGGTCAATCCCAACTACAACGCCGACGGCAACGAGCGCGTCACGCTGACCAGCCGCGGTTTCCAGCACGGGCCGATCGGCGGCCAGGGCACGCGGCCCAACGCCCAGGGGCTGAACATCAACCGCGACGACATCAAGCTCGAGACGCCGGAAGCGCGGTCGATGGTGCGGCTGGTGAACGACTTCGATCCGCACGTGATGATCGACCTGCACACCACCAACGGCTCGCGCCACGCCTATCACCTCACCTACGAGACGCCGAACAACCCGGCGGTGGAGGGCGGCATCGTGCGTCAGTCGCGCGACTGGATGGCCGCGGTGTCGAAGGCCATCAAGACCCGGGACGGCTGGGAGTTCCGCTCCTACGGCAACGTCTCGGGCACGGCGCCGAATCGGGTGTGGACCACGGTCGAGGATCTGCCGCGCTACACCCACAACTACTGGGGCATGCGCAACCGCTTCGGCATCCTGAGCGAGACCTACTCGTATCTGCCGTTCGGCGAACGGGTCGCCACCAACCGCCGCTTCCTGGAAGAGGTGCTCGGCTACGCGCACGCCAACGCCGCGACGTTGAAGAAGATGGCCGAAACGGCCGACGCCAGCTCGCTCGTCGGCCAGCGCCTGTCGATCCGCTCGAAGGTGGCGCGCGGCGCCGCGCCGATCGAGATCCTGATGGGCGGCGTCGAGGAAGAGGTGAACCCCTACTCCGGCCGCGTCATCCACAAGCGCAGCAACGCGCGCACGCCGGAGCAGATGGCCGACGAGACGACGTTTGCCTCCACCGATCAGGAGCGGGTGCCGGCCGCCTACATCGTGCCGGCCGAACAGAAGGCCGCCGTCGAGCTGCTGCGCGCCCACGGCATCACGCTCGAGCGGATCGCCAGCGCGGCGACGCTGCCGCTCGAGGAATTCACGGTGGCAGAGACGACGGCGACGCCCAAGCCGTTCGAGAACCACCAGGAGCGCACCGTCACGGGCACCTGGGCCGCGGTCGAGCGCGAGGTGCCGGCCGGCGCCTACCGCGTGGCCATGACGCAGCGGCTGGCGCGGCTCGCCTTCTATTTGCTGGAACCGCGATCGAACGACGGCCTGGTGACGTGGAACGTGCTGGACGAGGCGCTGAAGACCGGACGATCGCCGATCCTCCGGACGCGCGACTGACGACGCGGCCGCGGGTTCGCCGCCCCCGGCCGGATGGCGCGCCGGCGGGGTCGACGGCCGAGGTTCTGGGATTCTCCTGGGGAGAGACCGGCTGGTAGGATGCGGTCATGAGCGATCGAGTCGTCGTCCACCTGCCCGCGATGCCCCAGCCCAAGGATTTCGGCCTCGACGCCAAGACGCCGGCCGACAGCCCCGCCGCCGACCGCTACGCCAAGGCGCTCGAGGTGTGGGAACGGGTCGTCAACGACATCGCCAAGCGGATCGGCAAGAAGAAGTGACCGGGTGGGCGGACGCGGTGCGGGTCCTGCTCTTCAGCTTGTGCGCTGTGAGTTGCGATCGCGTCACCGCGTTGCCCGTCTCGCCGGTCTCACCCGAGACGCCGGCCCCGATCGGGTCGTCGAACGCGGGTGTGTTGTCGCTGGCGCCGCAGGAGTGGCCGGCGCTGCTGTTCCCGGTCGATTCGTCGCCGTTCACCAGCCCGAACGGCCTGACGCTGCGGGTGCCGACGCGGCCCGGCACGATCAGCACCCTCGCCACGCCGAGCGTGCCGCGCGACCTCACCGGCGTGCGATTCGTCGTGAGCCTGAACGCCCGGATGTCGTCGCCGGTGTGGTGGTACTACGACCCCTGCGGCGCCGACCGTCCCTACGTGCGGCTGTGGATCTTCACCGGTGACTGGAGCGATACACCGGCCGGCAGCGACGCGCGCTGGTACAGCCAGGATCGGTGGGATCTGACCACGCTGACCGGCACGCTCGATGTCCCGACGACCGACCTCGCGCGGTGGAGCAACGTGACCGGCCAACGCGCCTCGGACCGGCCGTCGGCGTTCGCGTCGGCGCTGACCAGGGTGAGCCACGTCGGCGTCGTGTTCGGCGGCGACTGCTTCGCCGCGCACGGCTTCGGCTTGACCAGCGGCAGCGCGGACGTGGCGATCGGTCGATTCGAGCTGCGCTGACGTCCCGGCGGCGATCAGCTGATCGGGTTGGGCCGCGCGCGCCAGCCATCAGGGCAGGAAGGCCGAGACGTACATCCAGCGGCCGTTGCGGCGCTCGAAGACGTTGAACGAGTAGTAGTCCGAGACCCGCGACGACCGGTCGAGCACGCCGGCGAGAACACCGGCGGCGCTCCAGAGCAACGGACGCATGTGCACACTCCTTGCGGGCCGTCGCCAGGGCAGAGCTAAAGCTCTGCCCCACGAGCGTCGGGAGAACTTCGAGCGCCGGGCGACCAGCCGGCCGCGGCGGGCCGTCATGTCACGCGCCGCGGCGAGCGTAAGCGGCCGCCACGCCGCTCAGACCGAGCAGCCCCACCATGTTGGGGAACACCTGCAGCACGTTCATCAGATCGCCCCAGGCCCACACGATCTCGGGCCGCATGATCGCGCCGAACGGAATCAGCAGGCAGTAGGCCCAGCGATACGGGATGGTCACCGAGCGGCCGAGGATGTACTCGAGGAACTGCTCGCCGTAGTAGGCCCAGCCGATGAGGGTGGTGTAGCCGAACAGGAACGCGCAGAACGCCACCACCCAGCCGCCCACCGTGGGCACGGCGGCGTTGAAGGCGGCGGCCACGGCGGCGGTGCTGGTGAGATACGCCTGGCCGGCCTGGGCGGCGGCGATCGACGTCTCGGCGACGCCGCTCACCAGGATGGTCATCGCGCTGATCGTGCCGGTGACGAACGACACGATGAACACTTCCATCATCGCCTGCAGGCCCTGCTGCGACGGCCGGTCGGATCGCGCGGTGCCGTAGGCCACCGCGGCGGTGCCGTAGCCGGCCTCGTTGGCGTAGACGCCGCGGGCCACGCCGTAGCGCATCGCCACGAACCAGCCGAAGCCCATCGCCGAATTGGTGGTCAGCGCCTCCGAGAACACCAGCGACAGCACGTGCGGCACGCGGTCGATGAACATCAGGATCACGGTGACGCCGCCGACCAGATACAGCCCCACCTTCAGCGGCGACAGGTACTGCGCGACCTTGCCGATCGACTTGATGCCGCGGATGATCACCGCCCAGACCAGCACGGCGATGGCGATGCCGGCGATCCACGTCGGCACCCCGAACACGCTGTCGAGCACCAGCGCGATCGAATTGGGCTGGGTGAAGGGCGTCGTCGTCAGCGCGCCGACGCCGGCGACCAGCGCGAAGGTCTTGGCCAGGCCCGGCGACTTCATGCCGTCGCGCAGGTAGTACATCGGCCCGGCCTGCACCGTGCCGCCCTCGGTCTGCCGGTAGCGCACCGCCAGCACCGCCTCGGTGAACTTCACCGACGTAGCGACCAGGCCGTACATCCAGATCCAGAACAGCGCGCCCGGGCCGCCCGAGATGATCGCCGTGGCGACCCCGGCGATGTTGCCGGTGCCGATCGACGCGCCGAGCGCGGTCATGAACGCCTGGAACGGCGTGAGCACGCCGCCGGCGACCGTCGACTGCTGCGCCACCATCGCCCGGAACGCCTCGGGCAGGCGGCGGAACTGCACGAAGCGATAGCGGATCGACAGGAACAGCCCGGCGCCGAGCAGCATCCAGACGACGACGTACTGGAACAGATACGTGGTCAGGGTGTCGATGAACTGGGCCATGGGCGGCCTCATCCTACCCCGACGTGCGGCGCGCCCGCGGCTACTTGCTGACGGTGAAGTTGCGCTTGCCCACCGGCGCTCCGTCGACCTCGACTTCGACGCTGTAGTCGCCGGGCGGGAAGTTGCCGGCGCTCTGCAGGTTGAATTCGGTGGCGCCGGCGCCCTTGAACGACACCACCTTCTCGCGGTCGCTCAGCAGCTGCGTGCCGTAGTACCACTTGACGCGGATCGTGCCGTCGCCGCGGGTGGGGTTGAGCGCCGAGACGTAGATGGTCTCGTTCGGCTTGAAGGTGGTGGTCGGCTCGGCCACGCTGTTGTCGGCGTTGAGGCTGCGGCCCAGCTGCAGCGTCTCCACGTGCAGGGGCTCGGAGCAGGCCGCCGCGAGGGCGGCCGTCAGGAGCACGGTCCCAAGGGTTCCCAGTCGAGCCATGGCTCCATTGTAACGGCCGGCGTGCGACGGGCGCATCACAGCACCTTGCGGTACTGGACGAAGCCGCTCTTGTCGGCGACGCGGTCGTAGAGGACCATCGCGTCGGTGTTGGTCTCGTGGGTCAGCCACCACACCCGTGAACAGCCGCGCGCGGCCGCCGCGGCGTAGACGTGCTCGATGAGCGCCCGGCCCAGGCCCCGCCCGCGGACCCCGGGGTCTACGAACAGGTCCTGCAGATACATGTAGTTGCCGGTGGTCCAGCAGCTGCGGTGCTCGATGTAGTGGACCAGCCCGACGACGGCGCCGGCGTGCTCGGCCAGGGCGACGTGCATCGGTTCGTCGGCGGCCAGCAGCCGCTGCCAGGTGACCAGCGTCGTGGCGTGCGGGATGTCGGTCTTGTAGAAGGTCTGGTAGCCGCGCCACAGCGGCAGCCAGGCGTCGAAGTCGGCGGCCGTGGCCGCGCGGATGGTCACCGCACTCATCGGGGGATCTCCTGAACGGGCCTGGCGGCGACGCGCGATGGCGCGGTGCCGAACGACGACAGCAGCATCGGCAGCAGGGCATGCATCGGCCCGAGCGACCGGCGCTCGGGGGTGACGCCGGTACGGAAGCCGCGGGCGCGTAGCCCGTCGAGCACCGCCGGCCGGCTGGCCACGACGTGCACCGGCACGTCCCACGACGCGCCCTCGCCGGCCACCGCCGCCGCCGGCTGGTGATCGCCGATGAGCACCAGCACGAGATCGCGGTCGGGGTGCTGGCGCAGGTAGCCGCCGATCGACGCCAGTCCGTAGTCCACCGCGTGCGCGTAGCTCGGCGCCAGATCGAGGTAGTCGGGGACGAGCGCCAGTTCCCGGGTGACGTCGGCGGCGGCGTACGGGTCGGCCGACAGCAGCCGCGGCCAGTCGGGCTGATACGGCGCCGTCGGCGCAAACGGCGCGTGCGTGCTGGTGGTCGGGAAGAAGACGAAGCGCGGCCGGTCGTCGTGCCGCGCGGCTTCGAGGACGTCGAGCCGGGCGAGCGCGAACTGGTCGGGCACCGTCCACCAGCCGAAGCGCGGCCCGCCGTAGGCCATCGCCGCGGTGTCGTAGATGGCGTCGAAGCCGTAGAAGGCGCCCTCGGGCCAGGCGTAGCCCAGCCCCGGCATCAACGCCACGGTGCGATAGCCGGCGTGCGCGAAGGTCGAGACCAGGGTGTCGCGCGACGCCGACATCAACGCGGCGTTGGCGCCCTCGTCGCGGGCTTCGACCCCGGTCATCAGGCTGATGTGGGCCAGCCACGACGAGCCGCCGAAGGTCGGCGAATCGACCATCGCCGACACCACGCCGCGGCCGGTGGCGGCGACCGCGGCGGCGAATCGCGCCCGGCTGGCGGCCACGGGGTCGGCGACGGCCGATCGATCGAGCGTGACCGCGCCGTACGACTCCATGAACACCAGCAGCACGTCGGCGCCGCGGACCTGGCCGAGGTCGTTCGCCAGGACCGGCCGGGTCGCCGCGATCGGCGAGGTGCCGCGGCCCATCTGCATCGCCACCAGCCGGGCCTGCTGCCAGTAGGTGAACGTCACCGGCGGCGCCACCACCACCGGCGGCAGGACGTCGCCCGCCGCGGTCTGCGCCACGAACTGGCCGGTCACCGCCAGCGCCAGCGCCGCGAGCGCGCCGCGCACCAGCGGCGCCCGCATCGCGGCCGCCACGGTCGCGAAGGCCCAGCGGGTGGCCAGGAACACCAGCACGAGCAGCACCAGCACGGCGACGACCGCCAGCAGGAGCCACGGCGCCGACACCGCGTCGGTCATCATCGCCGCCACGGCGGACAGGTGCCGCGAGTCCCAGTAGAGGTTGATCGGGCGGCCGTAGAGCGCCGGCGACATCACGTCGACGTAGCGGCCGAGGACGAGCGCCATCCACACCGCCGCCAGCCCGCGGATCACCCACGGGCTCTGGTCGCGGCGCCGCCAGGCGGCACACGCCAGCAGCAGCACGGCGGCCGCCAGTTCCACCGACACGTGCCCGTGCCACTGGATCGCCGGCGTCGGCCAGACGTCGTAGAAGGTGAGCGAGGCGTTCAGGAGGGCCAGGGCCGCCAGCACGGCGGCGACCCGCGGCAGGACACGCACGATCGGCACAGCCGTTCGATCTTACCCGCCGCCACGTCTGGCAGCCAGCCAGGCGACGTCCACCGCGAACGACCAGGCGAGCGCCGCCAGGCCGGCCACGGCGGCCGGCGCGGCGAGCGGCGCCGGGGTGATCGGGGCCAGCGCCACCAGCAGGGCCACGATCTGCACCACGCACACGGTCTGCCGGCGCCGGCTCGGGGGCAGCGGCCGGGCCAGCCACGGGAAGGGCCGGGCGAGGGCCACGAACAGATAGCGCAGCAGGCCCGAGGCCAGCACCCAGGGCCCGGTGATCCCGAAGCGCCAGACCAGGACCGACAGGACCACGATCAGCAGCGCGTCCACCTCCATGTCGAAGCGGGCACCGAAGGCGGTGGCCGTCCCGGTGCGGCGGGCCACCCAGCCATCCGCCAGGTCGAGCAGCGCCGCAACCGAGGCGATGGCGACGGCGAGCCCGGCCGTCCCCGGCGTGTGGGACGCCAGTCCGGCCGCGGCGACGACGAGCACCAGGAGGCCGCGCGTGGCGGTGATGAGGTTGGCGGCGCCAGCGAGCGGAGCGGGCATCAACGGGCGCTCACGATATGCTGAGGCCCCCGCCCGGCATGCCTGACGACGCCCACGCTTTCTGGATCGCCGCCCCTGGCCGCGGCGAGATCCGCCGCGAGACCCTGTCGCCGCCCGACGCCGACGGCGTCGTCGTGCGGGCGCTCTACAGCGGGGTGAGCCGCGGGACCGAAGCGCTGGTGTTCCACGGACACGTGCCGGTCGAAGAATATCAGCGGATGCGGGCGCCGTTTCAGGACGGCCACTTCCCGGCCCCGGTGAAATACGGCTACGCCAGCGTCGGCGTGGTCGAACGCGGCCACCCGGCGCTGGTCGGCCGCACCGTGTTCGCGCTCTACCCGCACCAGACCCGCTACGTCATCCCGGCCGCCGCGGCGCATCTGGTGCCCGACGGCGTGCCGGCGCGCCGGGCGATCCTGGCCGCCAACCTCGAGACCGCCGTGAACGCGCTGTGGGATGCGGCGGTGCTGCCGGGCCAGCGCGTCGCGGTCGTCGGCGGCGGCGCGGTCGGGTGCCTGGTGGCGTGGCTGGCGGCCCGCATCCCTGGCTGCGAGGTGGAGCTGGTGGACGTGAACCGGGCGCGTCAGCCGATTGCCGAGCGGCTCGGCGTCCGCTTCGCCGATCCGGCCAACGCCACCTGGGACACCGACGTGGTGTTCCACGCCAGTGCCACGGCGGCCGGACTGACCACCGCGATGCGGCTGGCCGGTGTCGAGAGCACGGTCGTGGAGTTGAGCTGGTACGGCGACGCCACCGTGCCGGCGCCGCTCGGCGGCGCGTTCCATTCGCGCCGCCTGGTGCTCAAGGCGTCGCAGGTGGGACGGGTGTCGCCGGCGCTGCGGCCGCGCTGGACGCACGATCGCCGGCTGGACCTGGCGCTGTCGCTGCTCACCGATCCCGCGCTCGACGCCGTCATCTCGGACGAGTGCGCCTTCGAGGACCTGCCGCGGGTGATGCCGGCGATCCTCGGCGCCGGCGGCGACGTGCTGTGCCACGCCGTGCGCTACGGCGCTGCTACCTGACCGCCTGCCACGGAGTCGATGCCGATGTTCAGCGTGACCGTTCGCGACCACTTCATGATCGCCCACAGCTTCACCGGGCCGGTCTTCGGTCCGGCCCAGCGCCTGCACGGCGCCACCTACGTGGTGGATCTCGAGCTGCGGCGGCCGGCGCTCGACGCCGACGGCATCGTCGTCGACATCGGCCGGGCCAGCGTGGTGCTGCACGAGGTGCTGGCGGCGCTCAACTTCCAGAACCTCGACGAGACGCCGGAGTTCGCCGGTGTCAACACCACCACCGAGTTCCTGGCCAAGGTGATCTTCGACCGGGTGGCCGCGCGGCTGCGGGCCGGCGACCTCGGAGCGGGGGCCGACGGCATCGCGACGATGCGCGTGACCCTCGCCGAGTCGCACGTGGCGTGGGCGGCCTACGAGGCCGCCGTGCCGCGCGGCTAGCCCGACACGAGCCATGGCGCACGAGCCCCCCGCCCCGCGCGGCGCCCGCACGGTGGCCCTGGTCGTGCCGGGGTCGCTCGACACGCCGACCGGCGGCTACGCCTACGACCGGCGGCTCGCCGCCGAACTCGCCGCGCGCGGCTGGACGGTGGACGTCGTCCGGCTCGACGACGGGTTCCCGTTCCCTGATCCTGCCGCGCTCGACCATGCCGGCCAGGCGTTGGCGGCGCTGCCCGACGGCACGCTGGCGCTGTGCGACGGGCTCGCCTTCGGCGCGATGCCGGCCGTGGCCCGGGCGCATCGCGATCGGCTGACGCTGGTAGCGCTGGTGCACCATCCGCTCGCACTCGAAACCGGGCTCGACGAGACGACGGCGGCGAAGCTCGCCGCCAGCGAACGCGACGCCCTGGCCAGCGCGCGCGCCGTGGTGGTGACGAGCCCGAACACCGCCCGGCTGCTCGCCGGCTACGGCGTGGCCGCCGATCGGATCACGGTGGCGCTGCCCGGCACCGAACCGGCCGCGCCGGCCGCCGCCACCCGCGCGGCCGAGGCGACTGGGCCCGTGCACCTGCTGGCGGTGGCGTCGCTCGTGCCGCGCAAGGGCCACGCGCTGCTGCTCGACGCGCTGACGCGGCTGCGCGACCTGCCGTGGCGGCTCACCTGCGTCGGCAGCCTCGATCTGGATCCGGCCACGGCACAGGCCCTCCGCGCCACCGTCCGCGAGCGCGGGCTGGACGCCCGGATCACGTTCGTCGGCGCCGTGCCCGGCGCCGAGCTCGCCCGGTTCTACGCCGCCGCCGACGTCTTCGTGATGCCGACGTTCTACGAAGGCTACGGGATGGCGGTGGCCGACGCGGTGGCCCACGGCCTGCCGGTGGTCGGCTCGCGCACCGGCGGCATCCCCGATGTGGTCGACGAGCGGTCGGGGGTCCTGTTGCCGCCCGGCGCGCTCGACCCGCTCACCACCGCCCTCGACCGGGTGATTCGCGACGACGCCTGGCGGGCCACGCTGGCCGCCGGCGCGGCCGCCCGGGCCACGACGCTGCCCAGCTGGCCCGACACCGCGGCCGCCGTCGAACGCGCGCTGCTCGCCTCTGTTCGCCATGGAGAGCTTCAGCGCTGACTGGCTCGCCCTGCGCGAGCCTGCCGACACCGCCGCGCGATCCGAGTCGTTGACGCGGCTGGCCGGTCAGCGCCTGGCCCATCGTGGCCAGGTGCGGGCCATCGACCTGGCCAGCGGCACCGGCGCCAACGTGCGCTACCTGGCCAGCCGGCTGCCGATGACGGCGACGTGGACCCTGGTCGATCACGATCCGGAGCTGCTCGAAGAGGCGCGGCGGCGGCTGGCCGGCGGCCCGCTGGGTGACGACTACACGCTGACGGCGCGGCGCGCCGATCTGTCGCAGCTCGACGCCGCGCTCGTCGCCGGCTACGACCTGGTCACCGCGTCGGCGCTGCTCGATCTCGGTCTCCACGGCCTGGCTGCAGCGGCTGGCGCGGGCGTGCCGTGGCAGCGGCGCCGTCGTGCTCATCGCCCTCACCTTCGACGGACGGATGGAGTGCACGCCGCCGCATCCCGACGACGAGCTGGTGCGTGGCCTGGTGTTGCGGCACCAGCGTCACGACAAGGGCTTCGGGCCGGCGCTCGGGCCCGACGCCACCGCGGTGGCCGAGGCCTGCTTCGCCACCGAAGGCTTCACCGTGCGCACCGCCCACAGCGACTGGATGCTGGACTCGCCGCGGCTCCAGCGCGAGCTGGTCGCAGGCTGGGCCCGGGCGGCTGCCGCGATCGACCCGACCCAGGCCGGGACGATCGCCACCTGGGAGCGGCGCCGGCTGGCGCACGTGCTGGAAGGCCGCTCGCGGATTCGTGTCGGCCACCGCGACCTGGTGGCGTGGAGATGACGACACCCGATGCAGGGCAGCGCTGCTACGGTTTCGCGGCCACGCGATCTTCGGGCGTGCGCTTGGCCATCTGGAACACCGACTCCACGGCGGCGTAGTCCTGATAGCCGAGCCGCGCGATCGGCGCGATCTTCAGCACGTCGACCCGGCCATCGGCGGTCAGCGCGGCGTCGTCGATGTGCACCGCCACCACCTCGCCGATCACGACCTGGTGCTCGGCCGCCGGGCTGCGGCCCGGCAGCCGCACGATCTGGTGCAGGCGGCACTCGAAGTGCACCGGCGAGTCCTTCACGCGAGGCGGCCGCACCAGTCGCGACGGCAGCGGCTCCAGGCCCACCGCGGCCAGCTCGTCGACGCCGCGATCGACGATCCGCCCGGTGGCGTTCATCTGATCCTTCTGCGCCCACGTCGCCATGCTGTAGACGAACTCGCCGGTGGCCTCGACGTTGGCCACCGAGTCCTTCTTGCCGCCGTCGGCCTCGTGCACGCCGGCCGAGAACATCACGAACGGCGGGTCGTAGCTGAGCAGGTTGAAGAAGCTGAACGGCGCCAGGTTGACGACGCCGGCGGCGCTGATGGTCGTGATCCAGCCGATCGGCCGCGGCACCACGCAGGCCTTGAGCGGGTTGTAGCGCAGGCCGTGATCGGTGACGCCGGGTTCGTAGTACATGCGGGTCAGATGATCCGAGTGACGGCGGCATCGGCCGCGGCGTCGGGCGTCGCGTCGTCGGCGGCACGCATGTCGCAGTCGAACAGCACGTCGGTGCCCATGCGGAACACGCGATGGCGCGGCCGCGCGCACTCGCGCAGCAGGTCCGGCGCGGGCAGCCGGATGGCCGGGCGGCCGCCGCCGATGAGGAACGGCGCCACCGCCACATGCAGGCGATCGAGCAGGCCGGCGGCGAGGAACGCCGACACGGTGACGCCGCCGCCTTCCACGAACAGCCGGGCGCAGCCGCGTCCGCGCAGGTGATCGACCAGCTCCGTCAAGTCGAGTCCGCCCGGGCCCTCGGGCACGCCGAGCACATCGGCGGCGCCGACGAAGTGCTCGCCGCGGCCGAGACGCCCGCGGCCGCAGACGTAGAGCGTCGGCGCCGCGTCGTCCTGGAACACCCGGTAGGTCGGGGCCAGCCGCCGCATCGGGTCGATCACCACCCGCAACGGACTGCGGCCGCTCACCTGCCGCGTCGTCAGCTGGGGGTCGTCGGCCGCGACGGTGCCGGCGCCGACGATCACCGCGTCCGACAGCGCGCGCATGCGGTGCATGTGGCGCAGGTTCTCTTCGCCAGTGACGAACTGCGAGTCGCCGGAGTGGGTGGCGATGAAGCCGTCGAGGCTCTGGCCGAGATGGCCGGTGGTGAGCGGGTGCGCGGCGGTGCCGGCGCAGATCGGCAGGTAGAGGTCGACGAACGCCGACTGCGGCGCCGTCGCTGGCAGCGTGCTGTGCCAGCCGGTGCCGGGCACCCAGCGCACACAGACGTCGCCGTGGCCGGACGCCACGCGCAGCAGTCGCTCGCCGTCGAATGCGAAGCTGACCGGCGTCGCCAGCGTCTCGGCCTCGGGCGCGTGCGCCGACAAGGCTCGCAGCAGCGCCCACGCGTCGTCGTGGTGGTCGCCGGCCACCCGGGCCGTGGCCGGCGCGGATCCCTCGTGAAACATCGGTGCTGCGATTATAGTGGCCTCGTGCCGTTCCGCCCTGGTGTCCGCCGCTGATGCGCCGCGCCGATCGCTTCGTCGGTCTCGCCCGCTCGGTGGCGATCTACCACCTGATTCCCCGCCGTCAGCGCCGGCTCCGTTCCCTCTACTCGCAGTGGCTGCAGCCCGGTGATCTGGTGTTCGACATCGGCGCGCACGTCGGCAACCGCACCCGCGCCTTCGCCGCGCTCGGCTGCCGGGTCGTCGCCGTGGAGCCGCAACCGCACGTGGCGGCGCTGCTGCGCGTGCTGGCCGGCCGCGTCCCCGATGTCACCGTGGTCGAGGCGGCGGTGGCCGACGAGGTCGGCCGGGCCCGCCTGGCCGTGAGCGACCGCAACCCCACGGTGAGCACGATCTCGCAGGCGTGGCGCGAAGCGCGCGGCCAGGAAGCGGGCTTCGCCGGCGTCGAATGGAACCGCGTCATCGACGTGCCGGCGACGACCCTCGACGCGCTCATCGCCGAACACGGCGAGCCGGCGTTCGTGAAGCTCGACATGGAAGGCGGCGAAGTGGCGGCCCTGCGCGGCCTGACGGTGCCGGTCAAGGGCGTGTCGTTCGAGTATCTCGGCGGCGCGCTCGAGGCCGTCGAGGCGTGCGCGTCGCATCTGGCCGGCCTGGCGCCGTATCGCTTCAACTGGTCGGCCGGCGAGTCGAGCCGCCTCGGGTCCGACCCCTGGCTCGACCATCGCGGGCTCATCGCCCAGCTGTCGGGGACCGCCCCGGCCGGGCACGGCGACGTGTACGCGCGGAGAGTGGACGCATGACGACCGCCCCCGGCCGCGCGGTGAACACCCCGCGGCAGATCCTGGCCGCCAGCCTGATGGGCACGGCGATCGAGTTCTTCGACTTCTACATCTACGCGACGGCGGCAGTGCTGGTGTTCCCGCGCCAGTTCTTCACCGCGTCCGATCCGGCGACCGCCACGCTGGCCTCGATGGCCACCTTCGCCATCGCGTTCGTCGCCCGGCCGATCGGCTCGGTGCTGTTCGGCCACTTCGGCGACCGCGTCGGCCGCAAGACGACGCTGGTGGCGGCGCTGCTGACGATGGGCCTGTCGACGGTGGCGATCGGTCTGCTGCCGACCTACGCCTCGATCGGCTTCGCCGCGCCGCTGCTGCTGGCGTTGTGCCGCTTCGGCCAGGGGCTGGGCCTGGGCGGCGAGTGGGGCGGCGCGATTCTGCTGGCGACCGAGAACGCGCCTCCTGGCAAGCGGGCGTGGTACGGCATGTTCCCGCAGCTCGGCGCGCCGATCGGCTTCTTCTTCTCCGGCGGCATCTTCCTGCTGCTGTCGCGTCTGCTCACGGAAGAGCAGTTCTTCGCCTGGGGCTGGCGGGTGCCGTTCCTGTCGAGCGCGGTGCTGGTCGCCATCGGCCTCTACGTCCGGCTGGCGATCACCGAGACGCCGGTCTTCGCGCAGGCGGTGGCCCGGCACGAGCGGGTCAAGGTGCCGATGGTGACGGTGTTCGGGTCGCACGCCGGCGCGCTGGTCATCGGCACCGTGATCGGCGTGTCGGTCTACGTGATCTTCTACCTGACGACGGTGTTCGCGCTGTCGTGGGGCACCTCGGCGCTCGGCTACACGCGCGAGCAGTTCCTGATCATCCAGCTCGTCGGCGTGGTGTTCTTCGCGATCACCGTGCCGCTGTCGGCGCTGCTCGCCGAAGGCGGGCGACGGCGCATGCTGATGTGGGTCAACCTGGCCATCGCCGCGTTCGGCCTGGTGCTGGCGCCGCTGTTCGAGGCCGGCACGGCCGGCGCGCTGGCGACGATGATCGTCGGCTTCGCGCTGGTCGGCCTGGCCTACGGCCCGATCGGCACGGTGCTGGCCGAGCTGTTCCCCACCGCCGTGCGCTACACCGGCAGTTCGCTCACCTACAACTTCGCCGGCATCGTCGGCGCGTCGCTGGCGCCGTACATCGCCACGTGGCTGGCCACGACCCGCGGTCTCCCCTGGGTCGGCTACTACCTGTCGGCGTCGGCGCTGCTCTCGCTCGCTGGCCTCTACGTCTCGCGCGAAACCCGCGACACCTCGTTGTAGACCGCCGTAGCTCGAAGAGCGGAGGCTGGTCAGCTCTGCCCAGGGGCAGCTCTGAAGAGCTGCCCTACATTCGCCGCTCGGTGCCGACATCGAGGCGCCTGCGCACCGCGAGTGAGCATCGCGGTTCACAGCCGCGTCCTCGGCAGCTCGTGCGTGTAGCCCTGGCCGCGGCGTCACGCGCCGATTCCCTCCTGATTCCGCCGATCGTTGGCTCGTCCGTGAGTGCGGCATCGCCCTTGCTCTCCTGAAGTGAGTGCGCGCAAGCGCATCAGGAGGCTGGCATGACACGCATGGCGAGAGTGAGTGGAGTGGTGGGAGCGGCGGCGATCGTGCTGGCGGCTGCGGCCTGCAGCGACCGCACCGAGGGGCGCACCGAAGAGGCCGCACGTGACGCCGGACGCGCTACTGCCGAGGCAGGCCGATCGGCCGGCAACGCCGTGGCCAACGCCGGGCGCGCCGCCGATGCCGCCGTCGAGACGATGGACGTCAAGGCGGCGCTGATGGCCAATTCGCGCGTCGATGCCAGCGGCATCAACGTCGACACCGACCACGTCACCAAGACCGTGGTGCTCAAGGGCCGGGTGCCGACCGCGGCGCAGAAGACGCTGGCCGAGCAGATCGCGGTCGAGAAGGCGGTCGGGTATCGCGTGCAGAACGACCTGACGGTCGATCGCTAGCCGATCGGGATGGCCGCTAGGCCATCCCTTCATTCAGGAGAGACGACGATGAAAATGATGACGAGTGCAATCGCAATGCTCATGGCGGCCACGGTGATCGGGACGTCGGGACAGACCCCGGCGCCGCAGACCACGCCGAAAATGCCGTCGACGACGCAGTCGCTGCCGCCGGTACCGGCCGACCCGATGACCGCCAGCGTCGACGACATCAGCAACGACGCGAAGAAGTTCTACGGCAAGACGGTGCGGGTCGTCGAAGACGTCGCCCGCGTGCTGGCGCCGCGGATCTTCACGCTCGACGAAGAGACGCCGCTGGGCATGGGCAAGGACGTGATGGTGGTCGCGCCCAAGGGCGTCACGGTGCGCGAGGACGAGGACGTCGAGGTCGTGGGCGTGGTCCGCGAGTTCACCTGGACCGAGCTCGAGAAGGAGAAGTTCGACTTCGACCTGAAGCGCGAGTGGCAGACCGAATTCAAGACCCGCCCGGTCATCTACGCCACTTCGGTCAAGCAGGTTCGCACCTTCTAGACCGACCCGTCGGAGGCAGGGACGCGGCGCGCTCACGGGCGCGCCGCGTTTCGTCGTCCTACGAGATCCGCTCGGGCTCCATCACCTTCTCGACGATCTTCCCGCCCTCGACGCTCACGTGATAGACCTTGGCGCCGTCGCGCGTCGCCACCACCCGCTTCACCGTGTTGTCTTCGAAGTAGATGCCAGCGTCGTTGTCGCAGGCGTAGCCCGGCTTCATCTGGCCCGCGGCGATGAGCTTCTGGTAGAGCGGGCGCCGGCCGGGCTCGGCGTCGTAGTGCGGCGAGTGGCTGCCCTTCAGCAATCCGAGGCCCTGGACGATCGACAGCTCCTTGGGCCGCGAGTCGGTGGTGCCTTCGTCGAACCAGCACAGCGACCCGGCACTGGCCCCGCCCAGGACGATGCCGCGGTCCCACGCCTGGCGCAGGATCACGTCGATGCCCTGCGCTTTCCAGATCGCCTGCTGATTCAGCGTGTTGCCGCCCGAACAGACGATGCCGTCGACCGACAGGAACACCTCGTCCCAGCTGCGCGCCTGCTGGGTGCTGGCGATGAAGCTGATCTGGTGCGACGCCTCGACGTTCAGCGGCGAACAGGCGCGGTACCAGCCGATGATGCCCTGCGGCGAATCGCCGTTGGCGGTCGGCAGATACAGCAGCTTCGGCCGCGGCTTGCCGGTGATCTCGGCCATGTAGCGGATGAAGGCCGTGCCGAAGCCGCCGCCGGCGATGAGGATCTTGCGCGCGGACCGGGCCGGCATCTGGGTGACGTCCGTGGCCGCGCTCGCCGGGACGACGGCCAGACCCGCACCGACCGCTCCCGCCACCGATGACGTGATGAACTCGCGACGCTTCATGCGCTGCACTCCTTCGACAGAGGACATTCTAGCGGCCTAGGCTCGCCCCTGCGGTGCGAGGCAGCATGCCCGAGGTCGTGCACCGCCAGGATGTTGGGATGCGACAGCGCCGCCACCGCCTGGGCCTCGCGCTCGAAGCGCGCGAACGCGGCGGCGTTGCCGGCCATCGCCGCCGGCAGGACCTTGAGCGCGACGTCGCGGTTGAGCCGGGTGTCGCGAGCGCGGTAGACCTCGCCCATTCCGCCGGCGCCGAGCAGGTCGACGATCTCGTAGCCGCCGAGGTGTGTTCCGGGCGTGAGGACCATGCGGGCCGCCATTATCGCGCAGCGGAGTCTGCGACGACGGAGTAAGATGGCGCCATCATGACGTCACGCACCCAGGTGTCGCTCGATCCGGAACTGCAGCGGAAGGCGCGTCAACGAGCTGCCCAGCTCGGCGTCTCGTTCGCCGAGTACGTCCGCCGAGTCGTCGCCCGCGACCTCAGCGGACCGCGTCCACCGCGTGGGCCCGACGCGGTGTTCGACCTCGGCACGTCGCAGGGCGCGGATATCGCCCGCGACAAGGATCAAATGATTGGCGAGGCGGCGGCGCGGCGGTCCAAGCGGCGATGAGCCTGTTCGTCGACACTTCGGCCTGGTACGCGGCCGCCGACCGGGGCGACCGCAGTCATGCGGCGGCGAAGCGGGCGCTCGCTGCGGGAGAGCCGCTGGTAACGACCGACCACGTGCTAGTCGAAACGTGGCTGTTGTTACGCCATCGGCTCGGCCGTCAGCCAGCGGAGCGATTCTGGGATGGGTTGCGGAGCGGCGTCGCCGATATCGAGCCGGTGGTGATGGCCGACCTGGCCGTCGCCTGGACGATTGGCGAAGGCTTTCCGGACCAGGACTTCTCCATGGTCGATCGCACCAGTTTCGCGGTGATGCTGCGGCTCGGACTGCGCCGGGCAGCGACGTTCGACGACCACTTCGCGGTGTTCAGGTTCGGTCGGCAGCGGCGACAGTCCTTCGAGATCGTCGGCGGGTGACGGCGGCGTTCGCCGGACCGGGTCGCTGCCACGCGCGGCTGGCCGTCACGGCGCTGGCCACGGCGTTCGTGTGGTTGGACTACTGCGGGCGGCGGAACAGCCCGACGTAGACCGCCTTGCCGAGGATGTGGCCCTGCATGGCGTTGTAGACCGCGGTCCGCGTCACCCAGGCGTCGGCGCCGGCCGGCAGATCCACCTTGGTGTCGAGCGCGAACAGCTCGAAGGTGTAGTGGTGGAGCGGGCCGGTGGCCGGCGCGCCGGGGCCGCGATACACCTCGCCGCTGGCGCTGATCTGACGGCTGCCGTCGGGCAGCGTCGGGCCCTTCGGCTGGCCCTCGGCCATGCCGGTGGCGGTGCCGGGGATGTTCCACACCAGCCAGTGCACCTGATCCTCGGTGGTCTTGTTCCGGGCCACGTCGGGGTCGCGCATGTGCAGGACGAAGCTCAGCGTGCCGGGCGGGACGTTGGTCCAGCTGAGCACCGGCGACACCTGTTCGCCGGCCTGGGTGTACTTCACCGGGATCGGCGCGCCGTCGGCCCACGCCGTGGTCGTGAGCGTGAGGGGCGGCCGGGCGGGCGCTGCAGGCGGGGTCTGAGCCGAGGCTTGCGCCAGCAGGGGACCCGGCACGGCAAGGGTGAGCACGGCGGCGAGCAGTTGTCTTCGCATGTCGTCGTCCTTTGGTTGGAGTCGCTGAAACGTTACGGGATCGCCGGGCGTAATTCCAGCGCAACCCGAATGGGACGGTCGAGTGCTATAACCCAGGCCACCCGCTGATGACCGCTACCGATTCGCCCTCGCCAGGCGTCCCCGCCCCGCTCGCCCGCCTGCTGAAGACCGTCGCCAAGGTCGAGCCGGCGGAGGCGAAGGCCGTCGTCGTCTCGTTCGTCTACTTCGCGCTGCTCATGGGCAGCTACTTCGTCGTCCGTCCGGTGCGGGACGCGATGGGCACCGTATACGGCGTCGCCAACCTCGAACAGCTCTACACCGGTACCTTCGTCGCCAGCATCTTCCTGGCCCCGGCCTACGCCTTCCTCGCCTCGCGCATCACGCTGGCGACCTTCCTCCCCTGGGTCTACGGCTTCATCGCCGTGACCATGTTCGGGTTCTTCGCGCTGTTCGAGTCGTTCGGCGGGCAGCAGGACCGGTGGGTGGCGGCGGCGTTCTTCGTGTGGGTCAGCACCTTCAACGTGCTGATCATCTCGGTGTTCTGGAGCCTGATGGCCGACACGTTCTCGCGCACCCAGGCCAAGCGGCTGTTCGGGTTCATCGCCGCGGGCGGCACGGTGGGCACGATTGGCGGCCCGGCGCTGGCGGCGCTCCTGGTCAACGCCGTCGGCACCAACCGGCTGATGCTCATCTCCGCCGTCGGCTTCATCGTCACCGCCTGGCTGGTCCGGGTGCTCGAGCGCGAAAAGCGGCAGCTGCGCGCGGCCGGACCCGACGCACAGACGACATCGCTGGATCGCACGCTGGGCGGCAATCCGGTGGAAGGCTTCACGCTGCTGCTGCGATCGCCCTATCTGCTGATGATCGCGCTCTTCATCCTGCTGATGACGACGATCTCCACGATCATCTACTTCCAGCTCGGCGACCTCATCACCAAGGCGTTCGAGAGCCGCGAGGCGCGCACCCGCGCCTACGCGATGATCGATCTCGCGGTGAACGGCACCACCGTGTTCCTCCAGCTCTTCGGCACCGGCCGGCTCATCGAACGGTTCGGGGTCACGGCCGGCCTGGTGCTCAACCCGCTGATCATGGTGTTCGCGTTCCTGGCGGTGGCGTTCTCGCCGGTGCTGCTGGTGCTCGGCACCATCCAGGTGGTCCGCCGGTTCGCGGAGTACGCGATCGCCAAGCCCAGCCGCGAGATGCTCTTCACGGTGGTCGACCAGGAGAGCAAGTACAAGGCGAAGAACGTGATCGACACGGTGGTCTACCGCCTCGGCGACGTGACCTCGGCGTGGATGAGCGCCGCGGTGCTGCCCTACGGCGTCGCCGGCCTGGCGGTGGCCGGTGTCATCATGTCGGCCTGCTGGTTCCCGATCGCCTATGCGCTCGGCCGGCGCTACGAGAACGTGCGCAGCGGCGAGATCGTCGGCAAGCCCGTCGCCGTGGCCGCGAAGTGACACGAAGGAGAGTTCCGTGATGACATTGACCCGGCGAGACTGGCTGGCGATGACCGCCGGCGCCGCCATGGCCTTCGATCCGCAGCGCCTGTGGGCGCAGGGGACGATCCTGACCAAGGCGATCCCCTCGAGCGGCGAACGCATCCCCGTGATCGGCCTGGGCAGCTCGGCCACCTTCGCCTCGGTGGCGCGCAGCGAAGACCTCACCGCCCTGCGCGAGGTGTTCAAGGCGATGACCGACCGCGGCGCCACGGTGTTCGATACCGCGCCGGGCTACGGCGCCTCGGAAGAGGCGGCCGGGAAGATCGCGGCGGAGCTGAAGCTCACCGACAAGATCTTCTGGGCCACCAAGCTGAACGTCGCCGGACGCGGCGGCGGCGGCGCCGATCCCGCGGCGGCGCGGGCCCAGGTCGAGACCTCGTTCAAGCGCATCGGCAAGGCGAAGATCGACGCCATCCAGGTGCACAACATGGGCGACGTCGCCACCCAGATCCCGATTCTCAAGGACTACAAACAGCAGGGGAAGATCCGCTACGTTGGTTTGACCACCACGTTCGAGAACCAGTACGCGGATCTGGTGGCGACGATGCGCAAGGAGACGCTTGACTTCATCGGCGTCGACTACGCCATCGACAACCGCCATGCCGAGACCACCATCCTGCCGCTGGCTCAGGAGCGCAAGATGGGCGTGTTCGGCTACGCGCCGTTCGGCCGGACCCGGCTGTTCAAGCGCGTCGGCAGCCAGCCGCTGCCCGACTTCGCGAAGGAGTTCGACGCCCAGACCTGGGGTCAGTTCTTCCTGAAGTTCGTCGTCAGCCATCCGGCGATCACCGTGGTCACCCCGGCGACCAGCCAGGCGAAGAACATGCTCGACAACATTGGCGGCGGCATCGGCCGCCTGCCCGACGAGGCGATGCGCAAGCGGATGGCGGCGTTCGTCGACGCCCTGCCGCAAGGCTGATTCCCCGCCAATGACCGATCGCGACCAGGCGCCCGCGCCGACGTGGCTCGAGCGTCTGGTCGACGTACGTCGGCACGAACTGGCCGCGGTCGGCTGGTCGTGGCTGTTCTTCTTCAGCGTGCTGTCGGCCTACTACGTCATCCGGCCGATTCGCGACGAGATGGGCGTGGCCGGCGGCGTCGAGAACCTGCCGTGGCTGTTCGCCGGGTCGCTCACCGGCATGCTGCTGCTCAATCCGCCGTTCGCGTACCTGGTCGGGCGGATGCCGCGCACCCGCTTCGTGTCGCTCGGCTACCGCTTCTTCGCGCTGAATCTGGCGGCGTTCTTCGCGGCGCTGATCTGGGGCCCCGCTGAGCAGCAGGTGTGGATCGGCCGCGGCCTGTTCGTGTGGACGTCGGTGTTCAACATGTTCGTGGTGTCGATCTTCTGGTCGGTGATGGCCGACGTCTTCACCGCCGCCCAGGGCAAACGGCTGTTCGGCTTCATCGGCGCCGGCGGCACCATCGGCGGCATCGTCGGCGCGGGGCTGACCTCGAGCCTGGTCGGCCTGCTGGGACCCGCCAACCTGCTGCTGGTCTCGGCGGTGCTGCTGGAGGTCGCCGCGCTGGCGGCCCGCCGGCTGTTCGCCCGACCCGGGGCGCCGCTGAGCCCGCCCGCCGCACCGGCGGCCACCGCCATCGGCGGATCCATGTGGGAGGGCATGCGCCGCGCGCTGTCGGATCCGTACCTGCTGAACGTCACCTTCCATATGCTGCTCTTCACGGTGCTGACGACGTTCCTCTACTTCCAGCAGGCGACGATCGTCGACGCCGCGATCGTCGATCGCGTCGCGCGGACGCGGTTCTTCGCCAACATCGACCTGGCGGTGAACGTGCTCACGCTGGCGACCCAGACCTTCGCCACCGGTCGCGCGGTGAAGCGGTGGGGGGTCAGCGCGGCGCTGGCGTTCCTGCCGGTGCTGAGCGTGGTGGGATTCGGCGTCCTCGGCCTGGCCCCGACGATCGCGGTGCTGATGACCTTCCAGGTGCTGCGCCGGGCCGGCAACTTCGCCGTGGCCCGGCCGGCCCGCGAGGTGCTCTTCACGGTGGTGGCGCCCTCGGATCGCTACAAGGCCAAGACCTTCATCGACACCGTCATCTACCGCGTCGGCGATCAACTGGGCGCCTGGGCGTTCGCGCCGCTGGCGGCGATGGGCGCCGGCGTGGCCGGCATCTCCGGCGCCGCCGTGGCACTGGCGGTGCTGTCGGCGGTGAACGCCGTGTGGCTCGGCCGCAAGATGCACGTGTTGTCGGCCGGCATGCCGGTGGCCGATCTCGACCCCGCGGCCGCGCCGGTCGAGCCGGCGCCCGGGCTGTAGCCGCCCGCCGCGGCGAGGTCGCCGGCCTGGGCGACAATGGCAGTCGCCATGGCCGCCGCGCTCCCGCCTCGACGCTTCTTCGGCCGCCCGCTGGTGCTGGCCGGGGCAGCGGTCGTGGTCGTGCTCATCGCGGTGGCGGCCTCGGGCGTGGCCTCGCCCTGGTACTACGCGCTGATGATGCGGCGGCCGCCGTCATCGCTCGACGTGGTGCTCATCACGCTCGACACCACCCGGGCCGATCACCTCGGGGTCTACGGGCGCAGCGACGCCGCGACGCCGCATCTCGACGCGCTGGCGGTGGGCGGCGTGCGCTTCAGCCAGGCGTTCTCGCACGTGCCGCTGACGTTCCCGTCGCACAGCTCACTGATGAGCGGGCTCCTGCCGACCCGCCATCGCATGCGCGACAACGGCACGACCATCCTCCCGGCGACGGTCGGTCTGCTGGCGGAGCGATTCCGCGCCGCTGGCTACCGCACCGGCGCGTTCGTCAGCGCCTTCGTGCTCGATCGCCGGTATGGCCTCGACCGCGGCTTCGACACCTACGCCGATGACGTGCCCGGGACCGACGCGGCGGTCGGCGGCGACCCCAGTGAGCGGTCGGTCAGGGCCGCCGAGACCGTGGACCGGGCGCTGGCCTGGCTCATGGCCGGCGACGCGCGGCCGCGCTTCCTGTGGGTGCACCTGTTCGACCCGCACGCGCCCTACGATCCGCCCGAGCCGTTCAAATCGCAGCATGCCGGGCGGCCGTACGACGGCGAGATCGCCTACATGGACGCCCAGATCGGGCGGCTGCTCGAGTCCGCGCCCGGCACCGGGCGCGCCCGGCTCACCGTCGTCGCCGGCGATCACGGCGAGGGCCTCGGCGACCACGACGAGCTGACGCACGGCTACTACGTCTACGGCAACACCCAGCGTGTGCCGCTGCTGATGCACCTGCCGGGCCGGATCCCGGCGGCGCGGGAGGTCCCGGAGGTGGTTGGCCTGGTCGACGTGGCGCCGACCATGCTCGAGCTGTCGGGTCTGCCGGCGTTGGTCGATGTCGACGGCCGCAGCCTCGTCGATCGCATCGCGCGACGGCCGGTCGCCCCGGGCCCGCCGGTCTACATGGAGTCGTACCACCCGCGCGACTGGTGGGGCGCGCAGGAGATCATCGCGCTTCGCACCGCCGAGTGGCTGTTCGTGGAGTCGCCGCGGCCGGAGCTGTACGACGCCGCCGCCGATCCCGGCGAGCGTACCAACCTGGCGCTGTCGCGCCGGCAGGTGGTGGCGGACCTGCGCCAGACGCTGAAGACCTTCGCCGTCACGGGCGCGCCCGACGCGCAGCGGGCGCCGCTCGATGCCGCCGCCGAAGCACGGCTGCGTTCGCTCGGCTACCTCGGCGGCAGCCGCCCGGTGGAGGTGGCGCCGGGGACGGCGCTGCCCGATGCCAAGGACAACGGGCCGATGCTGGCGGCCATCACCGAGGGCCACGAGCTGGTGGTCCGCGGTCAGCACGCCGCGGCCCTCGAGAAGTTCCAGGCGGCGCTCGCCGCCAATCCCCGGTCGGTCACCGCCCGCATCCGGGTCGGAGAGACGCTGCTCGCGCTCGGCCGTCACGACGAGGCGTTCGCGACGTTTGGCGACCTCGCGTCGAACAGCACCGCGCCGGAGAGCGCCTACCTCGGCATGGCGCAGGCGCGTCAGGCCAAGGGCGACCTGGCGGCGGCGCTGGCGGTGGTGCGGGCCGGACTCGTGGTGGCGCCGGCCTCGGCGGCGCTGCTGACGCGCGCCGGGGACCTGCTGCTCGCCCGCACGTCACTGCCCGAGGCCGAACAGTCGTACCGTCAGGCGCTGACGGCGGCGCCGCGCGACGAAGCGGCGCGGTACGGACTGGCGACGGCGCTCGCCGGACAGGGGCGCCAGGCCGATGCGATCAGGGAGATGCTGACGCTGGCGGAAGACACGCCACGAGCGCCGCAAGCCAGACGCGTGGTCCCCGCGCTGCTCACGTGGGCCGACGAACGGCTTCGCGCGCGGGCGCCGGCGGAGGCCCGCCGCGCCTATGAAGCGGTGCTCGCCACGGGCGTGGCTCGGCCAGAGATCTTCTCGAACCTCGGCCTGGCCACCTGGCAGCTCGGGCAGCGCGACGCCGCGGTGGCGGTGATCGATCGCGGCGTCGCCCGCTTCCCCGACTCGACCGATCTGCTCTACCGCCGCGGCCGTGTCCTGCAGGACCTCGGCCGCGTCGACGACGCGCTGGCGGCATTCCGCGCCGTGGTCGCGCTGGCGCCGGGTCATCCGCAAGCCACCGCCGCGATCGCGGCGATCGAACGGCGGTAAGATGAGGCCCCCAGTCCAGGAGGCCCCATGCGATCTCTCGTCACGGCCCTGTTCCTCGGCGCGGCGCTCGCTACCCCCTTGGCCGACGCCTGGGACGTCCAGACCGACAACGACAACACCGCCGCCACCGACAACGAACTGCTCCACGGGACGGCGCAGATCCACGACCTGGGCTCGCTGTTCGGCCCATCGGCCGATCAGGACTGGTACCTGATGCCCCAGCTGCCCCGCACGTCCTGGGAAGTGCTGGTCGACGGCACGTCGGGCGACTTCGGACCGAGCGGTCCGAGCGTCGACCGCATCGCCGGCGACGGCATCACCGTGACGCAGTCAGCCGTGCCGGCGGTCCCGGGCGGCGCCGGCTACTCGCGGGCGCTGCGCTGGCAGAACGCCACGACGTCGACCGTCTTCCCGGCGTTCATCCGCGTCACCAGTGCCTCCTGCGGCACGAGCTGCGGCGCCGATGACGTCTACGCCATCCGCGCCCGTGAGACCACCGTCGGCGTCGCGCGCTTCAACAACTCCGGCACCCAGGTGACGGTGCTGCTGACGCAGAACCTCTCGCCGGTCACGGTCAACGCGACGGCGTTCTTCTTCAACGCCGCCGGCACGGAGCTGGCCACGCAGTCGTTGACGATTGCCGCCAATGCGCTGAACGTCCTCGCCCTGAGCACGGTGGGCGCCTTGTCGGGACAGTCGGGGGCGCTGCGCATCACCCACGACGGCGGATACGGCGGCCTGAACGTGAAGACGGTGGCGCTCGAACCTTCGACCGGATTCAGCTTCGACACGCCAGGCGTGCCAAGCCTTACTGACGGACGCGCCGGCGACGCGAGTCGGCAGCCGCCGCCAGCTCGATCGTTGACAACGGTCGAGCTGGCGCGTATCCTCCGGCCGGCGGCCACGGCAGCTCCCACTCGGACTCGTAGCCATTCGGAAGGGTGACAGCGATGTACAGGACACTCGCAGCGATACTCGTGGCGGGCAGCGTGGCGGTGGCCGTGCCGTTGGCGGATGTCTGGGACGTCGCCGGCGACAACGACGACGGTAACGGCACCGACAATGAGCTCATGCACGGCACCGAGCAGGTTCACGACCTGGGCGTCCGCCCGGGGCCGGCCGCCGATTTCGATTGTTTCAGTATCGGCCAGCAGCCGCCGAACCTCGTGGGAGGTCGTCGTCGACAGCACGACCGGCGACATCGGCTTCAGCAACAACCTGCTGCAGCTGGTCGACAGCACCGGCGCGCTGATCACCTGAACGGCATATCGATCACTCCCGGACTGCGACTACAGCCGCAGCCTGCGCTTCCGCAACGTCGGGAGCACGGCCGTGTCCGACCCCAGTACGTGCGCGTCGGCCCCGGGGGCTGTGGGACGAGCTGCGACGGCAACGACGTCTACCACATCCGCGCGCGCGAGACGACGATCAGCATCGCCCGCTTCAACAACTCCGGATCGCAGGTAACCGTTCTCCTGACCCAGAACGTGACCGACCTGCCGATCAACGCGACGTTCTTCTACTGGAGCACTACCGGGACGCTGCTGCAGACCGGCGGACTGGCGCTCGCCGCCAAGTCGCTGAACGTCTTTGCCTACCACGGGTTCGGGCCCTGGTCGGGCAGGGCGGCCACATCACCGTCGCTCACGACGGCCCGCACGGCGGCTTGAACGTGAAGACGCGTCGCGCTCGAGCCCTCCACCGGCTTCAGCTTCGACACGCCTGGGGTGTACAAGCCGGTACTGACGCGCCGCTCGAGGACGAGCGGCACCGGCCGGCGGCGGACTACGGACGCCGACGCTCGGGCCGGCGGCCGGCGATCCCTCGCCGGAACCGTCGCGGCGGACTGCGCCAGCAGGGCGCGAACGCGCCGCCTGGCGCGGGCGCGCACGTCGCGCGGCAGCTCCTGGCATCCGGCATCGCGGCAGGCGGCGAGCACCGCGGCGAGCGACTTCGTCGTGCGGGTGCACGCATCGCAGGTCGTAAGGTGCGTGGCGATCCGCCGGGCCGTGGCGGCCGGCACGTCTCCGGCCAGGTACGCCCAGAGGTCCACGGCGCACCCGCCGCGACTGGCGCCGGCGGCCGGCCGTTTCATCGGGCGTCGTCCCGGAGTTCGGCTTGCAGGGCCTTGCGGGCGCGGCTCAGACGCGTCTTCACCGTGGCCTCGGACATCCCCATCGCGTGCGCCACCTCACGCGTGGACAGCCCCTCCATCTCGCGCAGGAACACCACCGCGCGCGACGCCGGGGAGAGCGTGTCGAGCGCCTGCCGCAACCGCACCCGCAGGTGGGTATTCGAGGCCGCCTGCTCCGGGATCGAGGCCTGACGCGCGCGGATCCGGCCGCAGGCGCTGACCGGCCGAATCCACCGGACCGTCGAGCGACTCGAGCCTGGAGGGCTCGTGACTGCGCTTCCGCCGGCTCCTGAGGCAGGCGTTGCGGACCGTGCGGTGGAGCCAGGGCCGGAACGCGCCGGGGTCGCGAATCTGCCCGGTGTGCCGGTAGGTCTTGAGCAGCGCCTCCTGCATGGCGTCCTGGGCGTCGTCCGAGCGGCCGCAGACGGCCAGGCTGAAGCGCCAGGCCACTTCCTGGGCCCGCATCAGCAGACGTTCCATGGCCGCCGTGTCTCCCGCGGCCGCTCCGCGCACGAGTTCGGCGTAGATGTCGGGTGTCACCTTTTTCACGTTCGTGAATCTTGGAAGGGGATGATACGACGGCTCGTCACCCTCGCCCTGGCGGCTTCGGCCGTCCTTCCGCACCTGGCGGTCGCCCAGGAGCGGCTCAGCCTGGCCGACGCGATCGCGCGCGCCCCCGCCGGCAACGCCGACGCCCGGGTCGCCGCGGCCGCCGAGCGTGAGACCAGGGCCCGGCTCACCAGGGCCCGCTCGGGACTGTGGCCGTCGCTCGATCTGACCGAGTCCTGGCAGCGCGGCAACCAGCCGGTGTTCGTGTTCGGCTCGCTGCTGGCGCAACGCGCCTTCGGCGCCGCGGACTTCGCCCTCGACGCGCTCAATCGTCCCGATCCGGTGGGCAACTACCGCACCGCGCTGACGCTCGACGCGCCGCTCTACGATCCGTCGACCCGCGCCGGCGTGCGGGCGGCGGCGGTCGAGCTCGAACTGGCCGACGCCCAGCGTCAGCTCGTCGGTCACGAACTGGCCGCCGCGGTCACCCGCGCCTACGGCGCGGTGGTCACCGCCGCGGCGACCCGCCAGGTGATGGCCGCAACGCTCGAGTCCGCGGCCGCGGATCTGACCCTGGCCGGCAACCGCCGCGACGCCGGCATGGCCACCGAGGCCGATGTGTTGCAGGTGGCGTTGCACATCGCCGCCACCAGGGAACGCCAGCTGCGGGCCGCCGCCGACGAGGTCGAGGCCAGGGCGCGGCTGAACCAGCTGATGGGCGTCGCGCTCGACACGGTCTTTGTCCTCGACGAGACGCCGGTCGCGACCATGGCCTCGCTCGACGTGGCCGCCTTGGAGATCACCGCGGTCGCCGGCCGCGCGGAGATGCGTCTGGCGGCGCTGCACGAACGGCTCGCCGACGCCGGCGCCGATGCCGCACGCGCCGCTCTGCTGCCGCGAGTCTCGGCCCTGGGCAGCTGGGAAGCCAACGGCGGACAGTGGAACTCGCGAGCATCGAGCTGGACGGTCGGCGCCGTGGCGCGCCTGAACCTGTTCCGGGGCTTCGCCGACCAGGCCCGGATGATCGAGGCGCGGGAGCAGCAGGCGCGGCGGGCGGCGGAGCGCGACCGCGCGGAGACGGCCGTCCGCGTCGAGGTCCGGAGCGCGACGGCCAGGCTCGACGCCGCCCGCGCCAGCCTCGACGTCGGGCGCGCGGCGGTGGGCCAGGCGCGCGAGAGCCAGCGCATCGTCCGGGATCGCTACGAGAACGGCCTCGCTGACATCACCGCGCTGCTGCGGGCGGCCGAGGGCCTCCAGGAGGCCGAGGCGCGCCTGGTGGCCGCGCGCGTGGGCGTGATGGTGGCCGAGGCGGCCGTGACGCGGGCGGTGGGCCGATGACGACGGCAACAGGGAGCGTGAACGTGGTTCGACTCAAGTGGCACGTCGCGACGGGCGCGGCGCTGATCCTCGCGGCCGCCGCAGGCTGTTCGAGTCCCGGTCCCGACGCGGACGCAGCGCCGCGCGCGCCGGTGCCCGTCTCGCTCGCCACGGTCGCCGTCGCGCCGGTCGCCGACCGGTACGACGCCGGCGGCGTGGTCGCGGCGCGGACGACGGCGGCGGTGGCCGCGCGCCTGCTGGGCACCGTGCGCGCGCTGCGCGTCGCCGCCGGTGACCGCGTCCGGGCCGGTCAAACACTGGTCGTCCTCGACGCACCGGACGTCGAGGCCGGCGCCCGCGCCGCCGCGGCCGGGGCGACGGCGGCCACGGAGGGCCGGGCTGCAGCCTTCGCCGAGGAAGCCGCCGCGCACGCGACCCTGGCGCTCGCTCGCGCCTCGCACGAGCGGATCGCGGCGCTCCACGGCAAGCGCTCGGCCACGGCGCAGGAGTTCGACGAGGCCACGGCCGGCCTGCGCGGGGCCGAGAGCCGCGTTCGTGCCGCGGCGGCCCGGGTGCAGGAGGCCGCGGCTGGCGAAGCGCGCGCGGTCGCCGCCCGCGACGGCGCCGCGGCGACCGAAGGCTACCTGCGCGTGGTCGCGCCGTTCGACGGCGTCGTCACCGAGACGCTGGTCGAGGCGGGCGCCATGGCCACGCCGGGCCTGCCGCTGGTGCGCGTCGAGGACACGAGCGCGTTTCGCGCCGAAGTGCGCGTGGACGAAGCGCGGGCCGCGGGCATCGCCCCCGGCACGGCGGTGGAGCTCGTGTTCGACGGCGCCGACGCCGCCACGATGCCGGCGACGGTCTCGGAGGTGAGCCGCGCCGTCGCTGCCGACGCCCGCGCGTTCCTGGTGAAGGTGCCGCTGCCGGCCGCCCCGGGCCGCCGGTCGGGCACGTTCGTCCGCGTGCGCTTCCCGGGCGATGCCCGCACGGCGCTCACGGTGCCGTCCGCGGCGGTCGTACGCCAGGGGCAGGTGACGTCGGTGTTCGTCGTGACCGACGGGATCGCGCGCCTGCGGCTGGTGCGCCTGCGCGGCACCGAGATCCTGGCCGGGCTGGCTGAGGGCGACGCCGTCGTGGTGTCCCCGCCGCCGGGGCTCGCCGACGGCCAGCGCGTCGTGGCAGGGGGCAGGCGTTGACACCCCCGCTCGGGGCGGCCGGCCGCATGGCCGCCGCCTTCATCGACTCGAAGCTGACGCCGCTCGTGATCGTCGCGTCGATCGCCCTCGGGGCAATGGCGGTCGTGGCCCTGCCGCGCGAAGAGGAGCCCCAGATCGTCGTGCCGATGGTCGACGTGTTCGTGCAGATGCCGGGAGCGACGCCGGCCGACGTCGAACAGCGGGTCACGCGGCCGCTGGAGCGGCTGCTCTGGGAAGTGCCTGGCGTCGAGTACCTGTACTCCACGTCGAGCCCCGGACAGTCGATGGTCGTCGTGCGCTTCACGGTCGGCGAGCCGGAGGAAGCGGCGCTGGTGCGGCTCAACCAGAAGCTCGCGGCGAACCTCGATCGGGTGCCTCCAGGCGTCATCGGGCCGCTGGTGAAGCCGCGGTCGATCGACGACGTGCCGATTCTCGCGGTCACGCTCTGGTCGACCCGCTACGGGGACGACCAGCTGCGGACCCTCGCCGCGCAGGTCCGCGACGCCATCGCCGAAGTCGACGACGTCTCCGAGGTGACCCTCATCGGCGGCCGTCCGCGCCAGCTCACCGTCACGCTCGACCCGGCCCGCCTGGCCGCCCACGACGTCGACCCCCTGGCGGTGCAGCGCGCGATCATCGGCGCCAACGCGCGTTCGCGCGCCGAGGGTCCGGTCGCCGGTGGCGTCGTCAGCACCGTGGAAACCGGCGATCGGCTGGCCACCGCCGCCGACGTGGCGGCAGTGGTGATGGCCTCGAGCGGCGGCCGCGCCCTGACGGTGGGCGACGTGGCCGGCGTCGAGGACGGCGACGCCGAACCCACGTCGTATGTCCGCTTCCAGTCGCGCGAGCACGGGACGGCGCCCGCGGTGACCATCGCCGTGGCCAAGCGGAAGGGCACCAATGCCATCGACGTCAGCCACCGCGTCGGCCAGAAGCTGCAGACCCTGCGCGGCACGCTGGTACCCGCCGACGTGCAGATGACGCTGACGCGCGACTACGGCGAGACCGCCGCCGAGAAGAGCAACGAGCTGCTCTACCACATGTTCCTGGCCGTGCTGTCGGTGTCGATCCTCATCTGGCTGGCGCTCGGCCGGCGCGAGGCGGCCGTGGTGCTCATCGCCATCCCGGTGACGCTGGCGCTCACGCTGTTCACCTTCTACCTGTACGGCTACACGCTGAATCGCATCACGCTGTTCGCGCTCATCTTCTCGATCGGCATCCTGGTGGACGACGCCATCGTCGTGGTGGAGAACATGGTGCGCCACGCCCGGATGCGGCGCGGCGGCCGCGCGGGACTGGCCGCCACGGCGCTGGCCGCCGTGGACGAAGTCGGCAACCCGACCATCCTCGCCACCCTCGCCGTCGTCGCGGCGATCCTGCCGATGGCCTTCGTCGGCGGGCTGATGGGGCCCTACATGCGGCCGATTCCGGTCGGCGCCTCGGCGGCGATGCTGTTCTCGCTGGTCGTCGCGTTCGTCGTCACGCCGTGGGCCGCCGTGCGGCTGCTGAAGCCCGGCTCGCCTCACGAGCACGAGTCGGAGGACGCCTTCACGCGCCTCTACCGCCGGGTGATGAACCCGCTGCTCGCCAGCGCGCGCCGCCGCTGGCTGTTCCTGGCCGGCGTGGCGCTGCTGCTGGTGGCCAGCGCCGCGCTGGTGCCGTTCGGCGTCGTCGCGGTGAAGATGCTGCCCTTCGACAACAAGAGCGAGTTCCAGGTGGTGATCGACATGCCCGAGGGCACGTCGCTCGAAGCGACGGCGCGGGCGGCGGCGCTGCTGGCCACGGCGACCCTCGACGACCCGCTGGTCGAACACGTGCAGCAGTACGTCGGCACGGCCGCGCCCTACAACTTCAACGGCCTGGTCCGGCACTACTTCCTGCGCCAGGCGCCGCACCTGGCCGACCTGCAGGTGAACCTGGCTCCCAAGGACGATCGGTCGCTGCAGAGCCACGACATCGCCCGGCGGGTCCGGGATCGCCTGGCGCCGCTCGCCAAGGACCTCGGCGCCACCGTGCAGGTAGCCGAAGTGCCGCCGGGGCCGCCGGTGCTGCAGACCCTCGTCGCCGAGGTCTACGGGCCCGATCCGGCGCGGCGGGAAGCGATCGCCGGCGAGGTGAAGGCGATCTTCGAACGCACCGCCGGCGTCGTCGACACCGACTGGTACGTCGACGCGCCGCGCACGACGCAGGGCCTCGTCGTCGACGCCGACAAGGCCGCCGCCGCCGGGTTGAACGCCCGCGACATCGCGATGGTGGTGCGGATGGCCGGCGCCGGTGAGCCCGCCGGGCTCCTGCACGTCGACGACGCCCGCGAGGATGTTCCGATCGTGCTGCGCCTCCCCGCCGATGGTCGCAGTCTCGACGACATCCGCGCCATCCGGGTGCGCGGCCGCGCGCCGGTCGCCGTGGGCGAGTTGACCCGCCTGGTGCCGACGCCACAAGCGTCGAGCCTGTACCACAAGAACCTGCAGCCGGTCACCTACGTGACGGCTGACCTGGCCGGCGGGAACGAAAGCCCGGTTTATGCCATCTCGCGGATGAACGAGGCGATTGCCGCGATGACGCTGCCGGAGGGCTACGGGCTCGAGGTCTTCAACGCCCGGCTGCCGTTCGACTCGACCAAGTACGCGATGAAGTGGGACGGCGAATGGCACATCACCATCGAGGTGTTCCGCGACCTCGGGCTCGCCTTCGCCGTGGTGATGGTGCTCATCTACGTGCTGGTGGTGGGCTGGTTCCAGTCGTTCACGACGCCGCTGCTCATCATGGTCGCCATCCCGTTCTCGCTGGTCGGCATCCTGCCGGCCCACGCGGCAATGGGCGCCTTCTTCACCGCCACGTCGATGATCGGCTTCATCGCCGGAGCCGGCATCGTGGTGCGCAACTCGATCATCCTGGTCGACTTCATCGAGCTGCGTCTGCGCGACGGCCTGCCGCTCGAGCAGGCGGTCGTCGACGCCGGCGCCGTCCGCTTCCGGCCGATGGCCCTGACGGCGGCCGCCGTCATCGTCGGCGCCGGGGTCATCCTGTTCGACCCGATTTTCCAGGGGCTGGCCATCTCGCTGATGGCTGGCGAGGTGGCATCGCTGCTGCTGTCGCGCATGGCGGTGCCGGTGCTCTATTACATGGCCCGCCGCGGCAGCGTCGCCGGCGAGGCCCCGGCCGTGGCAGCGGAGGTGGTGTCGTGACGACGTCGACGTCCGCGTGGCGGTGGCCGCCCCGGCACATCGTGCTCGGGGTGGACTTCGGCGAGGCCTCGGCCCGTGCGGCCGCCGTGGCCGGTCTGCTGGCGTCGGCGTTCGACGCCCGGCTGGTGGCGGTGCATGCCGAACGCTTCGAGCCGCCGCCCTACTTCACACTCGAGCAGATCGCCCGTCTCGAACAGGATCGCCAGACCGCGGCGGCCGCCGCCGCCGCCGAGCTGCGCGCGTTCGTGGGCCGGGCCACCGATTACGCCGCTGAGGCGGTCGTCGCCGATGCGCCGCCGGTGGACGGGCTGCTCGCGCACGCGGCGGGCGCCGACCTCATCGTGCTGGGCACCCACGGCCGGCGCGGACCGAGCCGCTGGTGGCTCGGGTCGGTGGCCGAACGGGTGGTGCGCGGCAGCCGCGTGCCGGTGCTGGTCACGTCCGCTGCCTCTGGTCCGGCCACCGATGTGTTCAGCGACGTGGCGCTCGTCGGCGGTGGGCCGGCGCCGCACGGCCCGGCGCACGCGTACGCCGACCATCTGGCGGCCACGTTCGGCGGCCGGGTCGTGAGCGGCGGCACGTTGGCTGAGTGCCGCGCCGACGTCGTCTCCACGGCGACCCTGGTGGTGCTGGCCACCGACCAGGCCGCCGGCGCCGACAGCTGGGCGCCGCCTCGAGCCGTCGCCGCGGCACTGGCCCGCTGCACGGCCCCGATCTTGTTCGTACCAGAGCCGGATTCCGGCAAGTGAGGATGTGATGACCGTCGAACCGATGCTGCGGATGATTGCCGGGGCCTTCGTGGCCGCCAGCGTGCTCGCCGGGATGTACGTGCACCCCGGCTTCTACTGGTTCACGTTGTTCGTGGGGCTGAACCTGTTGCAGTCGGCCTTCAGCAACTGGTGCCCGATGATGGCGATCCTGCGCAAGGCCGGCGTGCGCGGGTGACCGGTCAGGCGCCGCGCAGCAGGAAGTAGATGGCGACGCCGGTGACCGACACGTAGAGCCAGATCGGGAGGAACACTCGGTTCAGCCGACGATGGCGCTCGAACTGGCGGGTGAACGCGAAGTAGTAGGCGGTGAGGGCCCCCGGCACCACCGTGATCGACAGGATGATGTGGCTGGCGAGCACCAGGAGGTACACGGTGCGCATCACGCCACTGCCGGTGTACTTCGTGTCGCCGTGCACGTAGTGATACGACAGATAGCCGACCAGGAACACCGCCGACAGCGCGAAGGCGGTGACCATGCACAGCCGGTGCAGGTTGACGGCCTTGCGGCGGATGGCGAACCAGCCGGTCACGAGACACACCGACGACAGCGCGTTGAAAACGGCGTTCAGCGCCGGCACGAACGACAGATCGACCGATCCGGACGGCGAGACGTCGCGGCGCAGGATGAAGGCGATGAACGCCACGGCCAACGTCGACACCACGGCGTTCCACGCGAAGAACGTGCGGTCGGTGCGTTCCATGGCACTATTCTGACGCAGTCGGGGTCCCCACCCCGGCCTGGCCTCCCGCGATGACCGACGACGACTTCCGCGACATCGCCCTGGCCCTCGACGGCGCCAGCGAAGGCGCCCACATGGGCCATCCGGACTTCCGCGCCAACAACCGGATCTTTGCCAGTCTGCGCGCCGACGCCGCCATCGGCATGGTGAAGCTGTCGCCGGAGCAGCAGGCGGTGTTCCTGGCGGAGCACGCGGCGATGTTCACCCCGTCGCCCGGCGCCTGGGGCCGCGGCGGCTGCACCGACGTCCTGCTCGCCACGGCCCGCGTACCGGCCGTCCGCGCCGCGATGCAGCTGGCCTGGGAAGCGGTGATGGCCAAGGCGAGACCGCGGACCCTGGCCCGCTCCAAGCCGGGCCCGCGTTCGGGCACCGCGACGAAGACCGCCAAGCGCCGCTAGTCCGCCTCGGCGTACGATGCGGTTGGCCGATGCATCCGCGCAATCGCTTCCGCGACGGCTACGACTTCGCGCGCCTGATCCCCGCGCATCCGCCGCTGGCGGCCTTCGTGGTGCGGAGCCCGCGCGGCGAGTCCACCATCAACTTCGCCGAGCCCGCGGCCGTGCTGGCGTTGAACCAGGCGTTGCTGCTGGACGCCTACGGGCTGCAGTGGAGTCTGCCGGTGGGCGCGCTGTGTCCGCCTGTTCCCGGGCGCAGCGACTACCTGCATCATCTGGCGGATCTGCTCTCGGGCGGCGACGACGCGGCGATTCCGCGCGGCCCGGCGGTGACGATCCTCGACATCGGCACCGGCGCCAACTGCATCTATCCCATGGTGGGCGCCCGCGAATACGGCTGGCGCTTCGTGGCGACCGAGTGCGATCAGGCGGCGCATCGCTGGGCGCGGCAGATCGTGCGCGTCAACCGGCCCATCGCCGCGCTCATCGAAGGCCGTCACCAGCCCGATCCACTGGCCTGTTTCGCCACCGTCACCACCGCCGGTGAGCGGTTCGCCGCCTGCATCTGCAATCCGCCGTTTCACGCCTCGGCCGCCGACGCCACGGCGGGCTCCGCGCGCAAACGGCGCAACCTGCAGCTCGGGTCCGCGGCCGCGGCCCTGAACTTCGGTGGCGCCGCCGGCGAGCTGTGGTGCGAGGGCGGCGAGGTGGGCTTCATCGAGCGAATGATTGCCGAGAGCGTCGCCCGGCCACGCCTGTGCTTCTGGTTCACGACGCTGGTCTCGAAAAGCGCGAACCTGCCGCGCCTGAGGCGTGCGCTTGCACGGACGCCAGCCACAGAAGTGCACACGATCGCGATGGCGCAGGGGCAGAAGCAGAGCCGCATCCTGGCCTGGACCTTCATGCGCGCATGACGTCGAGCACAGCTCGAGCAGGCGGGCGAGGGCCATCGCGGGCCCGTCTCTCAGGCGCGGCCGGCGAAGGCGCGGGTCTCGGTGTGCACCTTCACCCGCTCGCCTTCCTTGATGAACAGCGGGACCTGGATCTCGAGGCCGGTGTCGGTCACCGCCGGTTTGGTGACGCTGCCGCTGGCGGTGTTGCCGCGCGCACCCTCCTCGGTCCGGGCCACCGTCATCTCGACGATCGACGGAAACTCGACGGCGATCGGGTTCCCGTTGTACTTCTGCACCTTCACGACCAGGTTGTCGGTGAGCAGGGCGCGGTCGTCGCCGAGCGTGTCGCTGGCCAGCGACAGCGTCTCGAAGGTGGCGTCTTCCATGAAGTGGTAGGCGTCGCCGTCGGTGTACTGATAAGTCGCCGGCACCTGGACCAGGTCGGGCTCGGCGAACTTCTCGGCCGCCTTGAAGGTCTTGTCGAAGACGGCGCGGGTCAGCAGGTTGCGCATCTTGAGGCGCACCAGCGTCTGGCCGCCGCGGGCGGTGGGCTTGCTCACCTCGACGTCGAGGCAGTGGTACGGGGCGCCTTCGAACTCGAAGAACGACTTGCGCTTCACGTCGATCGCTTCAATCAGACTGGCCATAAAGACAGGGACTAGGGACTGGGGACTGGGGACTGGTGACCAGGGCACTCAGGGCCCGAAACACGATGCACGGAGCCGCACTCCGTGCGAACCAGGACTTCCAAGGATCAGCGACGCGGGGGCGGTTGTGCAAGCGCCTTGGCCAGGGCTTCCGCGGCGGCCAGGTCGGCGGCGGCGGCCGGGGCCTTGCCGAACACCTCGACGATGGTGGCGGCGACCGTCCCGGTGTTCGTGAAGGTGTGCATCACCCCGCCCTTCAGGCTCAGCGCCTCGCCGGGGCCGACCTCCACCGGCGCCTGCCCCTCGACAGTGAGCCGCAGCTGGCCGGTGATGAGCACGAACACGTGCCAGGTCGCTTCGGGGTGGTTGTGCATGCGGCGGGTGGCGCCGGGTTCGGCGTAGTCGCGCAGCACGCGGAACGGCACCTCGTTCAGCACCTGTCATCGACGAGAGCCCGGGGTCGCCGGTGACCGGCCGTGCCTTTTCGGGCCCGGCCACGGCCTGCGCCCCGGCCGCGTCGGCCATCAGCGCGAAACCCAGCGCCAGCCCAGCGTTCCGCCACGTCGACAGGGTCATCTCGGGTCCTTTCGATTCGGGCCGGAGGTGTGACCGGCGGCCCATTCTATGATGACGCGCAGATGTCGACGCCCCCCTGGTACCGCCAAGTCTCGGCCGCTCAGTGGAAGGCCTTCCTCACCACCTTCGCCGCCTGGGTGCTCGACGCGTTCGACTTCACCATCCTCACCTTCGTCCTGGCCGACATCCAGCAGAGCTTCTCGGTGAACAAGGCGCTGGCGGGGCTGCTCGGCACGGTGACGCTGCTGTTCCGGGTGGTCGGCGGCATCGGCGCCGGTACGCTCGCCGATCGCTACGGCCGCAAGGGCCCGATCCTGTTTTCGATCGCGTGGTACACGGCGTTCGCGTTCCTGAGCGGCGCCTCGACCTCCTACGTGATGCTGTTCGCCTTTCGCGGCCTCTTCGGCATCGGCATGGGCGGGATGTGGGCGGCCGGGATGCCGCTGGCGCTCGAACACTGGCCGCAGCACCTGCGCGGCATCGCCTCGGGCATCCTGCAGGGCGGCTACTCGTTCGGGTTCCTGCTGTCGTCGCTGGTGTTCCAGCTCGGCTACCCGCTGGTCAGCGACCGGCCCGAGTGGGCGTGGCGGGTGATGCTGTGGTCGGGCGTAGTGCCGGCGATGCTGGTGTTTGCGGTGATGTGGACGGTGCCCGAAAGCCCGATCTGGCTGGAGCAGCGACGGCGGCGGGCGGCCGAGGGCGGCGCCGATCGCTTGTCGGTCGGCCGGCTCTTCGATCGCGACCTGCTGTGGGTCACCCTGCACACCTCGCTCCTGATGGGCGCCTTCGTCTCGGTCTACCAGTCGACCACGTTCTGGTACCCGACCCTGCTCGCCAACCTGAAGCTGCAGCCGCTGGCGTTCCTGCTGCTGCTGAATGCCGGCGGCGTCATCGGATCGGTGGTGCTCGGCACGCTGTCGGAATACTGGGGCGGGCGGTGGGGAGGGCGGCGCGGGTCGGCCACGCTCGGCATGGGCGTCGGGCTGCTGTCGGTGCCGCTGTACCTCTTCGCCGAGAGCTCGGCCGCGCTGCTCCTGGGCGCCTGGCTGATTGGCTTCTTCGCCGCCGGCGCCTGGGGCATGGTGCCGGGCTATCTGTCGGAGCGCTTCCCCACCGAGGCGCGCGGCGTCGGCACCGGCTTCGCGTATCACGCCGGGGTCGGCATCGGCTCGTACGCGCCGTTCCTCATCGGCCGGCTGCAGGACGGCGGCACCGACCTGCGGGTGGCGATGGCGTCGTGCATCGTCACCGCCGGGGTGCTGTGCGTGGCGCTGCTGTGGCTGGGCCCGGAAACGCGCGGCCGCACGCTCACTGGATAGAGCGGCCGGCAAGTGTAATCGGGACTGTCACCGTTACCTTTCTCTGCGGCGCAGAAACGGCCAACGTTGTCTCCGTGACAGTCCCGATTACATGTCGTGACACGGGGACGTATGATGCGCCCATGCGCATCGCCCTCGCCGCCGGGTTCGTGCTCGCGCTGACCGTCGACGCCGCCGCACAGAATCCCGCGCCGCCTCCCGCCGCGGGTCCGCGGCCGGTCCCGACGGCGGTGTGGGCGTCCAAACCCACGACGACGCCGGGCTACCGGGCCGGCCTCACGCCGTGGATCAAGCTCGCCGACGTGAAGGCGAAGCACGCCGGCCAGACGGCCTGGACCGAAGCGCTCTTCGACGACGGCCGGCTGATGGCGCACTACATCGCCGCCGCTCCAGGCACGCGGCAGACCGCGCGCTTCCATCCCGACACCCGCGAATGGTTCGCGGTGCTCGACGGCGAGGTGCGCGTCGAGATCGAAGGCCAGGCGCCGATTGTGGCGACGCGCGGATCGCTCGTGAACATCCCGCGCCAGACGGTCTACACGGTCGAAACGATCGGCACGGCGCCCAGCCTGCGCTTCGTGTTGAACGTCGCCAGCGCCAAGACCTACTTCGTGGCCGACAGCGCGACGCCGCCGGCGCACGCGCCGCCGGCCGGCGCGGCCTGGATGCCGACGACCATCAACCGCACGCCGGGCCGCTACGACGAGTTCAACCGCCCGCACGTGAACATCCACGACGAAGGCGCGAAGGACCCGAAGTACACCGGCGGCCGCTTCGTGCGCGACGACAAGAGCGAGATGCTCGTGATCTACGGCTACGAGAAGAACCTGCCGCCGTTCAACCCGGCCGACAAGGGCCACTTCCATCCCGAAAGCGCGGAGGCGTGGCTGGTCTTCACCGGGAAGATACGCTACGCCTTCGAGGGGCAGGAACCGTTCATCGCCAGCGAGGGCGATGTCGTCTACGTGCCGTCGAACACCTGGCACGCGACCCGGTTCATCGGCGAGGCGCCGTCGTGCCGGCTGTCGATCACCGAGTACGTCGGCAACACGCTGGTGCTCGAACCGACCCCGACCGCAAAGCCCCCAGGCCTCCAGTAGTCCCAGGCGTCAGGTCGCCAGCCGCTAGCCGCTGGTCGCGCTACTTGCTGGCCACGGCCATCGTCGAGACGAAGCCGTTGGTCCCGGAGTGCTTCCAGTTGTGGGTCGCGCTCGCGTGCTGGTGCAGGACGCTCTTGAACTGGGTGTAGTTCTGCAGGGCGACGCCGGGCAGGTTCAGGATCTTGACGGCCTGGCCGTTGAAGCCGCGCACCACTTCCATGTCCACCGACGACTCCGGGGTCGAGAACCGGACCCGGGCATCGCTCACCTCCATGGTGATCGGCACCTTGCTGAACGACAGCATGCCCTTGTGGAAGCCGGCGAAGGCCAGCGGCAGCAGGGCCTCGACGGCGCGTTCCTGCGCCGGCGACACCTTGTCGCTGACGTAGATCTTCGACCACGTGCCCATCTGGAAGGTGACCAGGAACTGCACGCCGGCCAGATCGACGCCGCCGTAGCGGCCGGCGTCGATCGAGATCATCCGGTTGCCTTCGCACGGCATCCGATTGGGCGAGCCGCCGAAGTTGCACGGGCACGAGATGGTGCAGCTGCAGGATTCGGCCACCGTGGCCGACAGGTTCCAGGCCGGCGTCTGCGCCCGCGACGGCACTTCGAGGACGAGCAGCCCGATCGACAGCACGGCAACGGCGAGACGCATGCGATGACCCTCCCGGGACGGCTAACAGCCCGTGGTGGAAGTGGAGGCGCAGCACCGAGGGCGGCGATGCGCGCGGATCACAAGGCGCGACGACTGAGAATATCGAGCAATATTCGAAGGAGGAGCAACGCCGTGAGGCGCGATGCAGCGCCGGCCGAATGCAGCCACCACTTCCACCACGGGCTGTTAGGGTGCGCCATCCGACCGCCGCTGTCAACGCGCGGCGATCAGTTCGCCGTGCGCGCCTGCAGCCCCTCGAGGTAGCGGACCAGCGCGTCGATCCGGGCGGTGATCACCGCTTCGTTGCGCACCTGGGACGACCGCGCGAACACATCGCCCCACACCGGCATGTCGGCGCCGCCGTGGCCCTTCACCGGCTGGCGCCCGTCGATCATGCGGAAGACCTGATCGCGCGGGAAGACGCCCATGTTGCGCTTGGCGATCTCGGTCAGGTCGGCGGGACGGGTGCGCATCGACTCGGCCAACGGTCCGTCGCCCCGCGCCGAGGCGCCGTGACACGACGCGCAGTAGGTGCGGAACAGGTAGTCGCCCGAGGCGGCCACGTCGGGCTGCGTCTGCGCGCCGAGGGGCGCCGACGGCCATCACGGCTCCGGCAAGGGTCAGCGCGGCGGCGATCCCGAGCCGGCGCGTTCGTGTGGCACTCATCGGTCCTCCTCGCCAGCAATCGCAGCCAGCTGAGGCAGGCATGGCGCAGGACGCGTGCCAACGCCGGACGCCCCGCCTGCGGCCGGTTCTGGCCGCGGGCCGTGCCCGCCACGGGAAGTCTCCCAACTCGCTGCTGGATTCTCCGCAGGCTCGCGGTAATGTGTCGGGCACCATGGCCGCCGGACTCACCCGCCGCGCCTTCCTCGCCGCGGCCGCCGCGACGCCGATGGCCCGCATCGCGGCCGCCCAGAGCGGCGGTCCGATGCCGGAGACGGCCGACGTCGTCGTCATCGGCGGCGATCCCGGCGCGTTGTCGGCCGTGTACCGTCTTTCCGAAACGCCCGGCCTTCGCGTGGTCCTGCTCGACGACCGCCCGGCCTGGCTGCCGGCGGCGCCCGCGGCGACGACCGTGGCAGCATTGCCGCCGTTCGTCCGCGGCCATGCCGTGAGCTTCGACCGGTGGCGCGACCGCGGCAATCGCGGCTGGGGCTACGCCGACGTTCTCCCGTCGTTCAAGCGGCTGGAGCGCTACGAAGCCGGCGCCAGCGAGCACCGCGGCGCGACGGGTCCGCTCTCGGTGGCACACTGCTGGGATCCGCACCCCGGGCATCGGACCTTCCTGCAGGCCTGCGTGTCGGGCGGCTTCCACCAGGATTCACGTCACGACTTCAACGGCCCGCGCTCGCAGAGCGTGGCTGGCTACTACCAGAAGACCGTACGCGACGACCGTCCGCACAGTTTCGAGGCGGCGTTCCTCGAGCCGGCGCTGGCTCGGGGGGCGGTGAAGGTCGACGGCGGCCACGTCACGCGAATCCTGTTCGAGGGCGGGCGAGCCGTCGGCGTCGAGTACCTGCGCGGCGGCGATCGCGTGACGGTGCGCGCCGCGCGCGCGGTGGTGCTCGGGGCCGGTCCGGCCCGCGCCGCCCAGCTGCTGATGCTGTCTGGCGTCGGTCCGGCCGCGCACCTGACGAGCCTCGGCGTGCCGCTGGTCGCCGACCGCGCCGGCGTGGGCGGAAACCTGCACGACCAAGTGCGGGTGGCGCTCAGCTGGCAGGCACTGCCGCCAGCCGGGAGCTTCCCGGAATCGAGCGTGACGGCGGGACTCTTCACCGTGTCGCTGGTCGCGTCGCCGCCCGACTTGCAGATCGACTTCGTCGACCCGCGAACCGCCGGCGAACCGCGGCTGGGCGTGGACATCACGATGGTGCAGCCGACCTCGCGTGGCGAGATCCGGCTGCGCTCGGCCAATCCGCAGGACGCACCGGGGACGGTGCTGAACGCGCTCGCCACCGAGGGCGATGTCACCGCGCTGGTGCAGGGCATCCGGCTGTCGCGCCTGGTCGGCGCCAGTCCGGTGCTCGATCGCCTGCGCGGCGAGGAGCTCGCCGCCAGCCGGGCCGCCGTCACGACGCCGGACCTGCAGGCCTTCGTGCGCGCGGCGGCGGCGCCTCGCAGCCACCTCGCCGGCACATGCGCGATGGGCCCGGCCAGCGATCCGACGGCGGTCGTCGGCGACACCCTGGCCGTCCACGGCGTGGCCGGACTGTGGGTGGCGGGCACGGCGGTGATGCCGATGGTGGTCAACGCGCCACCCGACGCCGCGGCGCTGATGGTCGGCGACCGGTGCGCCGAGTTCGTCGTCGCCGCGCGCTGACGGGGCGCCGCCTCAGTTCCTGCGGCCAAGAGGCCGGCGTCGCCAGCCCTGGTGACCAGGTACGCCCAAGACGTACCGTTGTTTCACTATTGACGCATCTGTAACCGTCGTGAGACAACACCCGCGTGCGCTCGATGGCCGCGCTGATTCACGTCGTGGCAGGGGTCGCCGTGGCGGCAATCATCGCCGCCGGAGCCGGCGATCAGCTGATCGCCGCGCCGGCCGCGGCGCGACTGGCGGTGCGACTCGCCAGCGTGGCCGCGCTGCCCGATGACGGCCGGGCAGCGCTCAGAAGCGAGGTCGAGCGCGTCTGGGCGCGCGCCGGCGTGCACATCGAGTGGGCCGACCCGATGGGCCCGGAACCTCTCGGCGAGCCGGCTCTTCAGGTGATCGTCGTCTCCGGCCGTGCCGTCACGTCCCGCGAGGATCACGCCTGGCCGGTCGCAGAGTTGGTCGGCGCGTCGACGCACCGACCGGTCGCCGTCGCGTCGCTGGAGGCGGCGTGGCGCGTCGTGGATGCCGCCTACGACGGCACGGAGCCGAACACGATCCGGCTCCAGCGGCTCGGGCGGGTGCTGGGACGCGCGGTCGCGCACGAGATTGGCCACCACCTGCTGGGCCGCCAGCATTCGTCGCGGGGCCTGATGCGCGCCCGCATCGATGCCGCCGATTTCGGCGATCTGCGTGACGGCGGCTTCGAGCTCGACCGGGCCGACCGTCCCGCCGCGGTCATCGCCGCCGACGGCGGGTCGCTGCGCCTGGCCGGGCTGCGCGCCCGCCGCTGACTGCCGCCGGCGCGCTCACCGCATCTGCTGACGCACGCCGCTGAACGCTTCGTACTGGTCGGTGGCGATGAAGTCGACCCCGGCGGCGATGGCTGCGCGCCAGCGTGCCTCGACTGCGGCGACGCTGCCGAAGTTGTAGCCGGCGCTCCAGCCCCCGGCGTCGGGGAGGTCGGGCGGATGGCCGTTCAGCGTGTAGAACCGGATCCACAGCCCGAGGTCGTGCGCCCGGTCGACGAGCGCACTCGAGGCGGCCGCGATCGGTCGCAGTCCAGTCCGCGGCGCGGGGCGGACCGCCGCGTTCGACGACGGCCCAGGCGTGGTTGGTCCACCGACGGTAGTTCGTCGCCGCGCTGGCGATCACGGTCTCTGCTGGCGCCTCGATGGCCAGGTCTGCGCGCGCCTCGGGCGACAGCCCCTCGGGAACCGGCGCCGCCGGCACGGTGCCGAAGAGACGCAGCCGTCCGCCGATCGGAACGGCGTCGTGGAACACGCGCTCCTGACCCTCACCCTGTTCGGTCAGCACGAGGAGCGGACCGCGGCTGAACGGTTCGACGGCGGCGGCGGCGGTGCGGGGCGCCGTCGTGAGGAAGCGTTCGTAGCGGCCGAGCAGCGCCCAGACCGAGGCGTGATGCGCCGGCTCGTTGGTCTTGAAGTCGAGGTGCAGGACGATGCGCGGCCACGAGGCCCGGTCGCCTTCAGCCAGCGCGCGCTCGAGTTGCGGAGCCACCGCGACGAAGAAGTGCGCCTCGAGTGTCGGCTCTGCACCGGTCAACGCGGTCTCGTGGGCGACCACCGGCACGCCGCGGACCGCGTCCCAGACGAGGTCCTGCTCGATGGCCACGGTGCCCGAGGCCGCGTCAAGCGCCCGCGTCAGCCGATCGTCGCCGAGGGCGCCGTCGGGATAGCAGTTGTGGGCGTGCAGCCACACGCGGATCGACTCGGCGGGTGCGCGCGCCGTCGCCCACGAGACCGTCGCCACCACGCCCACCAACGCGATACCGATCAGCCGCCGCACGGCGACCAGTACTAACAGGGCGATGTGACGTCGATGCGATCGGCGGTGTAGCCTCGACGTCACGGGCGGTTCTCGCCGCCGTCACGTTGGCCACGCAGGATGGGGCGTTCCTTTTTTCAGACGGAGTTCCTGTCCATGCCACGCCTGCTGCTGCTTCTCGCCCTTCTGCTGCCCTGGGGCAGCTTCGTCCACGCCCAGAGCAACGCCACCGACGGCGCGCTCGAAGGCTTCGTCCGTGATCCGAGCGGCGCCTCGGTACCGGGCGCGAGCGTTATCGCGCTCAACCTCGAAACCAACCAGGTGCGGGAGTCGACCACCAACCAGGACGGCTACTTCCGCTTTCCGCTGCTCCAGGTCGGCGAATACCAGCTGCTGGTCAGCGCCGCCGGGTTCGCCGACTACCAGCGCATCGGCATCCGTCTCAGCGTCGGCACGCAGGCGCGCGTCGAGGTGCCGCTCTCGGTGGCCGGCACGGCCGAGACCGTGCAGGTGACCGCCGACGCCTCGATGGTGCTCGCCGGTCAGGGTGCATCGGGCGAGGTGCTGAACGAAGAGGCGGTGCGGACGCTGCCCATCACCTCGCGCAACGTCTACAACTTCCATCTCGTCGGCCCGGGAGTGAAGGGGCTGCCGAGCACCGGGTTCGGCACGACGCAGTTCCTGGTCGGCGGTCACAACCGGATGGGCTGGTCGATGGACGGCCTCGACAACTCGCAGCGCCGCACCAACCGGCAGATCCGGCTGGTCATCAGCACGCCGGAGAACGTCGAGGAGATGCAGGTGCTGACCGGCGCCTACTCGGCCGAGTTCGGCCGCGCCGCCGGCGGTGTCATCAACGTGATCAGCCGTTCGGGCACCAACGCCTATCGCTACGGCGCGATGTCGCTCTACCGGCCCAACGACTGGGCGGCGCGGCCGCCGCTGGCCGCGACCAAGCCGCAGCAGGAGTGGTGGATGGTGCAGGGCAACGCCGGCGGGCCGCTGCTGCGCGACAAGGTGTTCTTCTTCGCCAACTACGAATACAACCCGCTCAAGGCCCCGCAGCCGGTCACGATCAATCCGGCCGCCGCGGCCGCCATCGGCCTTCCCGCCGACGACCTCGGCAACTCGCCGTTCGGCGAGACGTTTCACACCCCGAGCCTGAAGGTGAACTACCGCGCCACCGACCGGCACTCGGGCTTCCTGCGCTACACCCGCTTCACCAACGACCAGCCGGGCGCCGGCGGCGGCCTGACGACGCCGAGCCGCAGCGTGTCGTTCAAGGATCGGATGTACGGGCTCGGCGGCCAGCTCGCCTCGACGTTCGGCACCGGCCTGCTGAACGAGCTGCGCGTCGGGTTCAACCGCCGCGCCGAAGAACGCGCCCCGTACGTCGAGGGCGCGGCGAACGGCGCGCACATCAACATCACCGGCGTCGCCAACTTCGGCGTCAATCCCCTGGCCGGCTCGGCCAGCACGGAGGCCAGCCTGCAGGTGATCGACAACCTCACCTGGACGCGCGGCCGGCATTCGGTCAAGACCGGCATCGACTACCAGACCACGAACTTCGACGTGACGAGCGCGCAGGCCCGCGTCTTCACGTTCTCGGGACTCACGGCCAGCGGCGGCCGCGGCGCTGTGACGCCGCTCGACCAGTACCTCAACACCGTCGCCGGCCGCGTCGACGCGGCCACCGGACGGCCGTTCACTTACACCCAGCTGCAGCAGGAACTCGGCGAGCCGACGATCGGCCTGCGCTTCCACTACCTCAATCTCTTCCTGCAGGACGAGGTGCGGCTGCGCACCGACCTCACGCTCAGCGCCGGCCTGCGCTACGAACTGCAGCGCAATCCCGTGCTCGACGACCAGGCGCCGAATCCGCTGTCGCGGCAGGTGGTCGACGACACCAACAACATCGCGCCGCGGCTCGGCCTCACCTGGCGCCCGGGTGGCAGCGAACGCACCGCCGTGCGCGCCGGCTACGGCCTGTTCTACGACACCTCGAGCCTGGGGCTCTTCGTCACCGGCGCGCAGGTGAACGGGCGCCGGCTGCTCAGCTACATCGTGCCCGGCACCGACGCCCGTGCGCCGCAGTATCCGAACCTGCTCGCCACGGCCGATCCGGCCTTCACCACCCCGCCGAGCATCACGGTGTTCTCGGACGACTTCGAGACGATGTTCGCGCACCAGGCCAACGTGACCGTCGAGCGGCAGCTGACCGACCACCTGCTGATGGCGGTGGGTTACAGCTACTGGGGCCACCGCGACGCGCCGTATTCGCGCGACGTCAACCTCGGTCCGGTGGTGAGCACGCTGGCGGACGGCCGGCCGGTGTACACCGGATCGGCGAATCGGCCCAATGCGGCGTTCCGCGCCATCAACGTCGTCGAGAGCCTGGGCCGCGGCAGCTACCACGGGCTCGACCTCACGGTGCGCCAGCGCATGACCAATGGCCTGCAGTTGAGCGGCTCCTACAGCTACTCGAAGGCGAAGAGCATCGGCGACATGGAGGGTGGGGCGCTGACGGATCCGTCCGATCCCGAGCGCGACTGGGGTCCGAGCCCCGGCGATCTGCGCCACAACGTGAGCGCGCAGGCGTCGTACGCGCCCGAGTTCGACGCCAGCGGGCTGCGCTGGCTGAATGGCTTCCAGCTGTCGACACTGGCCTTCTACAACAGCGGCTTCCCGGTGAACGGCACCGCCGGCACCGACCTCAACAACGACCTCGTGCTGAACGACCGGCTGCCGTTCCGCGGCCGCAACGCCTTCACCGGGCCGTCCTACGTCCAGGTCGACATGCGCCTGTCGCGGCGCATCCGATTCTCGCAGCACGGCTCGATCGAGCTGATGCTCGAGTCGGAGAACCTGCTCAATCGGCTGAACGCGTCGTGCAGCATCGCCGGCTGCACCGGCGCGGTCGTGGCCCGCGACGGCGCGGCCGACTTCGGCCGCATCACCGGCACCCGTCCGGGCCGCTACGTGCAGTTCGGCGGCCGGCTGCTGTTCTGATGAGGACGCCGATGCGACGCCTGCCACTCATCGCCGCCGTCGTCGTGGCCGCGCTGTGGGCCACCGACGGCCCCGGCCATGCCTGGGGCGTGCGCGCGCACACCTGGATCAACCGGGTGGCCGTGCGCACGCTGCCGGCCGATGGCCCGGTGTTCCTCAAGGGCCACGAAGACTGGATTGCCTACCTGTCGGTGATTCCCGACGCGTGGCGCCGGCCGTCCGAGCCGTTCCTGAAGATGCTCGAGGACCCCAATCACGGGTGGTTCAAAGAGCAGTTCGCGTTCATGACCGAGATTCCCCGCTCACGCTACGAGTTCGTGCTGAAGCTCTACGACGAGCAGCGACGGCTCGCGGCGGCCGGGGATCCGGCCGCCGCCCTTACGAACGTCCGCTGGACCGGCACGATGGCCTACGCCGCGGTCGAAGGCTACGAACGCATGGTCACGGGGATGCGCACCTACCGCGCGCTGCAGTCGCGGAAGGAAGACACGCGCTTTGCCGAGCTGGAGGTGGCCTACGCGATGGGCTGGACCGGCCATTACACGGCCGACGGCGCCCAGCCCTTGCACGACACCGTGCATCACGACGGCTGGCAGGGCGCCAATCCACAGGGGTTCACCACCGATCCGCGGGTGCACGGTGTCTTCGAGACGCGGTTCGTCGACCTCATGACCCTCGAGGGCGGCGACATCGAGCCGAAGGTCGGGCCGGTGCGCGTCCTCGCCGATCCGTTCGCCGCCATCGTCGCCCATCTCGACGAGGCGGGCCGCCACACCGAACAGGTCTATCGCCTCGAAAAGGCCGGCGCGCTGGCCGACGGCGCCCACGCCGAGGCGCGCGCGCTGGTCGTGCAGCAGACCGCACGGGGCGCGGCGCTGTTGCGCGACCTGGCCCACACCGCGTGGGTGCGCAGCGGCGAGCCGCCGGTGAACGACCCCGGTGGCAATCCGATCGTCCCGACCCATCCGCGCTACAACCCGGCCACCGGCAGCGCCCCGGCGCACGTGGCGCCGGCGAAGCCGCCGACCGGGCCCGAGGCCGGCGAGGGCGGCGGCTGGCAGCCGATCGTGTTCTCGGACCCGGTGGTCGGAAAGAACTTCTACCTGTTCGAGGCCATCAACCGCGTCCCGGCCGTGCGGGCGAAGGTGGAGCGCGCGCCGGCGCTCGCGGCGCTGCGCACTGCCCGCATCCAGGCGCTCGGCGCGGCCGCCGGGTCGTGCCGCAGCGACACCGGCTGTCTGGTCACCGCCCTGAGCGTGAGTGCGGCCGACATCCAGACTGCCGAACGGGCGCTGGTCGACCTGGTCGAGCGCGACGCCGAGGTGCGGGCCTTCGTGGCGCGCGATCTCCGGCCGTCGGGGATGTTCCAGGCGCATGCCGCCGACGTCGACGCCGCCCTGATCGCCGCGGCCTGGCGCGACGCCGCGGCCGGCCTCAACCGCATCATCGACGTTTACGCCCGCGGCACCGCGCCGCGCTATCCGGCGATCGACGCCGTGTCCCACGACCCGGCGTCGGACTCGTATCGGCGCCTGCTGGCCATCATGGCCGCGGTGCTGCACGAACAGCGCGACCGCCTGACCACCTTCTACGCCCCCGCCCTCGGTTTTGCCCGGCGGCTGCTCGACGCCAACCGCCGCGACGAAGCCGGCCGCTTCGAGCCGCTGCACACCGGCGAGAACGCGGCGGCCCTGCGGCGGGTCGCCAGCGTCCGCTGGGCCGACCATCCGTATACGGCGATCCTGGTTCCGGGCGCCGGCGCCGAGCGGCCCGACATCGCGCTCTCGCCGTGGGCGAAGCTGCGGCTCGAACTCGCCGTCGCGCGATTCCAGGCCGGGCGGGCGCCGTTCATCATCGTGTCGGGCGGTAACGTCCACCCGAACCAGACGCCGTTCAACGAAGCGCTCGAGATGAAGCGGGTCCTGGTGCGCGACTTCGGCGTGCCCGCCGACGCGGTGATCATCGAGCCGCACGCGCGTCACACCACGACCAACCTGCGCAACGCCGCGCGTCTGGCCATTCGCTACGGACTGCCGCCGGACGCGCCGATGCTCATCACGACCGACGACGGCCAGAGCGCCTACATCAGCGGCACGGAGTTCCACGACCGCTGCCTGCGCGAGATCGGACACCTGCCGGGGGCGCTCGGCCGGCGCCTCTCGGCGTTCGATCAGGAGTTCACGCCGTCGCCACGGGCGCTCCACGCCGACGCGAGCGATCCGCTGGATCCGTGAACGATCCCGTGACGAAGGCCGCGGCGACCACTCTCGTCACAGTCCCGTAAAGACGCCGTCGCGGCGTCGTCGACTCGGCCCGTTAGCGTCGGGGCATGTCCATGCTTCGCCCCGTCCTCGTCGCGCTGCTGCTCGCGGCGCTGCCTGTCCCCGCCTTGGCCCAGGTCGACCGCGCCACCCTCACCGGTGTCGTCCGCGACCCGTCGGGCGCCGTCGTTCCGGCCGCCACGATCGCCATCACCAACGACGCCACCGGCATCCGCCGTTCGACCACGACCAGCGCCGACGGCGCGTTCCTGGTCGTCGACCTCGCCCCCGGCGAGTACCTGGTCGAAACGTCGGCCACCGGCTTCCAGACCTACGCTCAGCTCGTCCAGCTGTCGACCGGCCAGCGCGGACGCCTCGACGTGTCGCTCGCCGCCGGCGGCGTCAACGAGACCGTGCAGGTGCAGGCGGCCACGCCGCTGCTCGAGACGCAGGCGGCCGCGCTCGGCACGGTCGTGAGCCGCACCGAGATCGCCAACCTGCCGCTGGCCATCCGCAACTGGGACGACCTGCTGTTCACGATTCCCGGCGTGCAGGGCGATCGCTACACCGAGCAGACCGGCACCACCAACGCCGGCCGCACCGGCGGCGTCAGCATCCACGGCAACCGGTCGCTGCAGAACAACTTCCTGCTCGACGGCGTCGACAACAACTCGATCTCGACCAACGTGCAGGAACTCAGCACGCAGGTCTCGCGCCCCTCGATCGACGCCATCGACGAGTTCAAGGTCGTCACCAGCCCGTTCGCGGCGGAGTACGGCCGCGCGCCGGGTGGCGCCATCGTCGTGACCACCAAGTCCGGCACCAACCGGATCTTCGGCACGGCCTACGACTACTTCCGTGACGAGCGCTTCGACGAACGGACGTTCTTCGCGAAGCGGCAGAACCTCGACAAGCCGGCCAACGACCAGAATCAGTTCGGCTTCAATCTGGGCGGCCCGATTCTGCGCAACAAGGCCTTCTTCTTCGGCGACTTCGAAGCGACCCGGATCACTCAGGGCGTGCTGCGCACTGGCGCCGTGGCCACCGCCGACCAGCGTAACGGCGTCTTCTCGAGCGCCATTCGTGATCCGCTGACCGGGCTGCCGTTCCCGAACAACACCATCCCGGCCAACCGCATCGACCCGGTGGCGCGCGCCATCATGGGCCTGGTGCCGCTGCCCAACGCCAGCGGCAACAACAACTTCATCCGCCAGCCGAACGTCGAAGACAGCGGCGAACGGTATCTGTTCCGCAGCGACGTCAAGCCCGGCGCCAACGACAGCCTGTTCGTGCGCTACATCTTCGCCGACCGCACGCGCTTCGTCCCCGGCTTCTTCGGCGGCGTCGTCGACGGCACCGCCACCTCGGCCTGGGGCCGCAACTTCCTCAAGTCGCACAGCACCGTCGCCGGCTGGACCAAGGTGTTCGGCTCCTCGCTCGTGAACGAGGCCCGGGTGTCGTGGGCGCGCGGCATCTCCGACGGCCAGCAGGATCCGTTCGGTCAGGTGGGACCGGTGGTGCCCGGCGTGCCGAACGACCCGGTCGTCGCCGGCGGCGTCATCGGCGTCGACATCGCCGGACACCTGCGCATCGGCTCGCCGAACTTCATGCCCAAGTACCAGCACACCGACCAGGTGCAGTACCTCGACACGCTGTCGTGGCTGCGCGGCCGGCACCAGGTGAAGCTCGGCGTCGACATCATGGCGCCGATGAACAACGAGTTCGTGGACATCCCGTCGACGCGCGGCAACCTGCAGTTCAGCGGCCAGTACACCGGCAACGCCATCGCCGACTTCATGCTCGGCTGGGCCCGGACCGCGGAACTGTCGAACGTGCACGTCGTCAACCAGCGCCGCTACTCGACGGCGTTCTTCGTGCAGGACGACTGGCGGGTCACCGAGAAGCTGACCGTGAATCTCGGCCTGCGTTACGACTTCATGACGCCGTCCTACGAGCGGGACAATCGGCAGGCGAACTTCGACCCGGCGACCGGGACGCTCGTGTACGCGTCGGACGGCTCGCTCGAAGACCGCGCGCTGGTCACACCGGATCGCAACAACGTCGCGCCGCGGGTCGGCGTCGTCTTCGCGCTGGATGACAAGACGGTGCTGCGCGGCGGCTACGGCGTGTTCTACAACCCGATCGACCGCATCGGTTCGGAAGACCAGGTGGCGCTCAATCCACCCGGTCTCCGCAACATCAACCAGCAGACCACCTCGACGACGGCGCCGGTGCTGGTGATGAGCGAGGGCTTCCCGGCCAACTATCTCGATCCGGCGAACATCGTGCTGAGTCGTCTGCTCGTCCGGGCCGCCAATCCGGTCGGCACCAACGCGCGGTATCAGCAGTTCGCCGCCGGCATCGAGCGCCAGGTCGGCGGAGACTTCGTCGCCTCGGTCGACGTCATCGGCAACATCGGCCGCAACATCGCCGTGCTGCGCAATCTCAACCAGCCGGCCAACGGCAATGGCGCCCGACCGTATCCGAACTTCTCGCACATCCAATGGCGCGACCCGATCGGCGAGTCGAGCTACAAGGGCGTCGACGTGTCGGTCGAGAAACGCCTGTCGAAGGGCTACAGCTTCCGGGTCGCCTACACGCTCGGCGACGCGCAGGATCAGGCGCCGGAGCATCTGGCCGCCACCTCGGGCCGACAGCAGGACACCAACGACACCGAGGCGTGGAAGGGGCCGGCGGACTTCGACATCCGCCACCGCTTCGTCACCAACTTCGTGGTGCAGCCGCCGATTGGCGACGGCCGCGCGGTGAACCTGGGCCGGGTCGGCAATGCGGTCCTCGGCGGGTGGACGGTGGCCGGCATCTACACCGCCCGCACCGGGCGTCCGTTCACGGTGACCCAGGGCGGGCTCGAGGGCGCGACCTGGATGCCGAATGTCGTCGGTGACCCGTCGGGCGAGGAGACGGTGGACAGCTGGTTCAACGCCGCCGCCTACCAGCGCGTCGCGGCCGGTACCTTCGGCAACAACACCCGCAACAGCCTGCGCGGCCCGGGCTACGCGACGTTCGACATGAGCGTCCAGCGCCGCGTCGCCTTCACCAGCCGGATCGCCGCGACCCTGCGCTGGGACGTGTTCAACCTGTTCGACCGCGCCAACTTCGGCAACCCGAACTCGGACATCACGGGGGCCAACGTCGGCACCATCTCGTCGCTGGCGGGTGACCCGCGTGCGATGCAGTTCTCGGTGCGGTTGCACTTCTGATGGACGGGCGCCGGGACCCGGGGTACGGGCTCCGGCGCCACGTCCTGGCGGCGGGCGTCTCGGCCGCACTCGCCGTCGCGGTCGCGGCCACGTGGCAGCCCCACGTGGCCGGCGATCGGCGCCGGCAATCGGCCGGCTCTTCGCAGCGCTTCACCATCGCGCTGACCGCCGCCGACTACGAGCGGCTGTTCGAGCAGCGCTTCGAGGTGCTGGCCGGCACCCGGCGCGTCGAAGTGGCCTACAGCGTCACCGGCAGCGACGCACGGACAGTGGTGGACCTCGGCCTGCGTGGACCACACGGGCTGCGCGGCTGGAGCGGCGGCAGTCAGTCCGCCGTCTGGGTCTCGGCACTGGGTGCGTCGCCCGGCTACTTGCCAGGCGCCATCGAACCCGGCACGTGGGCGGCGATCGTCGGTGTCCCCAACATCCGGGCGGGGCGGACCGACACGCTCGAGATCGCCGTCCGCCTGTTCGCAGACGATCTGCCGGAGCCGGTGGCGCTGCCGGGCCGAGGCGGCGGCTGGTACGTCGGCGACCTGCATGCGCACTCCGGGCATAGCGATGGCCGTATCCGGTCGCGACGCGGCGCGCGGGTCGGGACGCCGCCGCACCGGGTGTTCGACGACGCGGTCACCGCCGGCCTCGACTTCCTGGCGCTCACCGACCACAACACGGCCAGTCACTGGCTCGACGTCGATCGCCTGCAGCCGTACTACGACGATCTGCTGCTGCTGCACGCCCGCGAGATCACGACCTACCGCGGCCACGCCAACGCCGTCGGCGAGCGGACGTTCCACGACTTCCGGCCGGCCGGCCCGGAGGCCTCGCCCGCCCCGGTACTGCAGCCGGTGGCGGCCGGCGGTGCCTTCCTCTCGATCAACCATCCGAGCCTGCCCGACGGCGAGATCTGCATGGGCTGCGGCTGGAACGTGACATCGGCGCAGGTGCTCGCGGCAGTCCACGGCGTGGAGGTCGTGAACGGCGATGTGGCCGCGGGGCCGTTGGCCGGTTGGACGTTCTGGGCCGAATTGCTGACGCGGGGCCACCGGCTGACGGCGGTCGGCGGCAGCGACGAGCACTCGGTCGACGATCCGACGGACCGCCGGCTGGGTCGTCCCGCGACGGTGGTCTGGGCACGAGCCTTGTCGGAATCCGCGATCGTCGCGGGCCTGAAGTCCGGCCGGGCCTATGTCCGTGTGCGCGGTCCCGACGGACCGGTGCTCGACGGCTTCACCGCCGAGCGGGGCGACGCCAGCGCGGAGATGGGCGAGGCGTTGCCGGCGGCGGCAGGACCGGTGCGCTTGACTGCGACCCTGCGCGGCGCCGCCGGTCAGACCGTGGAGTGGATTGTCGACGGCGAAGTGGCCGGCCGCGCCACGGTCGGCGACGCGCCGCTGCGGTTCGAGGTGATCACTGCGCAGGCAAGCTGGGGCGCCCTCGTCGTCCGCGACGCGGCCGGGCCGACGCTGATGAGCAACGCCATCTACCTGGCGCCCCGCCGGCCGTGAGGCGCCGGTTGCACCGACGTGTTCCGGACGTGACGCGCCGGCCACACCGGTGAGCGACACTCTCGGCGATGGCTCAGATGCTGCGACGCGCACTGCTGGCTCGGGCCGCCTTGGCGAGCGCCGCGATCACGCTGCCATTCGAAGCGCTGCACGGATTGACCGGCCGGCGCCGTGACGCGCCGGACGCCGACGGCTATGGACCCCTGTCAGCGGTCGCGGATGAAACCACGGGTCTCCCGCTGCTGCAGCTTCCCGCCGGCTTTCGCTACGTGTCGTTCGGCTGGACCGGCGATCCGCTCGACAACGGACGCCGCACGCCGCCCGCGCACGACGGCATGGCCGCGTTCGCCGCCACCGACGGCTTGGTGCATCTCGTGAGGAACCACGAACTCGAGGCCGGCGCGGCCTTCGACCCGGAGCGCGCATGGGATCCCGGCGCCGGTGGCGGTACGACGACCGTGGCGTTCGATCCGGTGGCGGGGCGCTGCGTGGGCGCCTGGCCAAGTCTTGCCGGTACGCTGCGCAACTGCGCGGGGGGAGCCACGCCGTGGGGGTCGTGGCTGACCTGTGAGGAGTCCGTGCTCGGACCCGCCGATCGCGAGTCGCTCAGCCATCGCCACGGGTACATCTTCGAAGTGCCCACGTCCGGTGTCAGCACGCCCCAGCCGCTGGTAGCCATGGGCCGCTTCGTCCACGAAGCCGTGGCCGTCGATCCGGCGACCGGCATCGTCTACGAGACCGAGGATGCCGACGCGGCCGGCTTCTATCGCTTCGTACCGGCCACACCCGGCCGCCTGTCAGACGGCGGGCGCCTGCAGATGCTGGCGGTGCGCGGCCGCCCGCGCGCCGACCTGCGCACCGGCCAGCTCGCGAAGGTGCCGATGGGCATCTACTGGGTCGACATCGAGGTCGCCGACGTCGGCGCGCCGGGTCGCGGCGGCGAACTGACCGTGTTCGCGCAGGGCCGTCGGGCCGGGGGCGCCACCTTCGCCCGGCTCGAGGGCACGTGTCACGCCGACGGGCGCATCTACGTCACGAGCACGAGCGGTGGCGATGCGCGAATGGGCCAGGTGTGGGAGCTGTCGCCGGCGGCCGAGACCCTGCAGCTCGTCTACGAGTCGCCGGGTGGGCACGAACTGAACATGCCCGACAACATCGCGTTGAGTCCGCGCGGCGGCCTGGTGCTGTGCGAGGACGGCACGGCGAACCCGTGCGTCCACACCCTCACCCGCACCGGGCGGATCGTCCGATTCGCCCGTAACAACGTCGTCCTGAGCGGCGAGTACCACGGCCTCAGCGGCGACTTCCGCTTCAGCGAGTTCGCCGGCGCGACCTTCAGCCCGGACGGCCGGTGGCTGTTCCTCAACGTGCAAACTCCGGGCATCACGGTGGCCATCACCGGTCCGTGGGAGCGCGGGCCGATCTGAACACCAGCCGGCCGGACTAGCGGCCGAGGCAGGGCGCGATGGCCGGGGCGGCGGCGGCGACCGCGCTACGGAAGTCGCGGTCGACGGCCTCGGCCACCGTCGCGGCGACCTGCCGCTGCTCGATCGGCGGATGGTCGCGCAGCTCGGCGCGCGCTTTCACCCGTGGGCCGAAACAGCCCAGCCACATCTCTTCCGCGCCGGCGACGTCGGCGCCGTGCGAGGTCCAGTCCTTGATGGTGCGGCCGCGACCGTGGTCGACGGTCACCACCAGCGTGGTGCGATCGCGGTAATCCGGATCGGCCTGCAGCCAGGCCCACAGCTGACCGAGGCGGGCGTCGGTGCGATGCAGCGCGTCCAGGGTGAGGTCGTAACGCCCGTCGTGGGCCCAGTCGTCGGTCTCATCGAAGGCGAGATACAGCGCCCGCGGGCGGAAGCGCGACAGGTGCGCCATCGCGAAGCGATGGGTGTAGACATCGTGACGGGCACCCGACCACGGCGTCGGGGTGTCGAACTGCAGCGCGCTCAGCTGCCGGACGTCCGGATCATCGGCGGCGTAGGCCTCGAATCCGGCGTTGATGGCGATGGCGCCTTCGCGGCTTTCGGCGATCCAGTTGAAGGTCTCCCACGACCCGAACGCGGCCACCTGCTCACGATCGACGCCGAGCGCCGGGCGCAACCACTCGAGCACCGTCAGGAACGGATAGCGCCGGTTGTCGTTGCTCGTGACCACGTCGTCGTGGGCGGCACCGGTCAACAGCTCGTTGTAGCCGGGGTAGGAGAAACGATGCCGGTTGGTGACGTTCACCTGGCTGCCGACGGCGCGATTCCCGGCGACGAACCCGTGCTGGCGGGCCAGCACCGTCCACAGGAACGGGAGCAGCTTCTCGCGCCGGGCGGTGGCGGTTTCGGCCCAGTACTTCGCGTAGGTCGGGGTCTGGGCCGCCGGCGTCTTGCCCGATGCCGACTGCAGCACCTCCAGATCGAGGCCGCCGAACACCTCCTGCCAGCGGGCGCCGTCGAGCGTGACGAGCACGACGGCGTGACCGGCGGGCCGCCCGATCGGTTGCGCCGCCAACTCGACCGCCACCGCCAGGACGGCGGCGGCAATCCACGCCAGGCTACGCCTGCTCGAGCTCCACACCCATCTCATTCAGCACCTCGTGCGCGGCCGCGGCGAGCGCGACCATGTCTTCTTCGAACAACTGGCCGATCGATCCGACGCGGAACGTCTCGGCGGTGGTGAGTTTACCGGGATAGATGGCGAACCCGCGGGCGTACAGGCCGCGATAGAAGGTCGCGAAGTCGAAGCCGTCGACCTGCGGACTGCGGAACGTCGTGATGATCGGCCCCTGCAGTTCGGCCGGCAGGTATGGCTCGAACCCACGCGCCCGCATCGCCTCGACGAGCCGCCGCTGGTTGCCGGCGTAGCGGGCCCGACGCGCGGCGACGCCACCTTCGGCCTCGAGCTCGACGAGCGCCTGGGCCAAGGCCAGCACGACGTGGGTCGGCGGCGTGAAGCGGAACTGGCCATCGGTCTCGAACCCGTGCAGCTGCGCGACGAGATCCAGGCTGAAGCTGCGGGCCCGCCCGCGGCACGTCTGGAGGTGCCGGCGGTCGGCGACGACGAACGACAGGCCGGGCACGCCCTCGAGACACTTGTTCGATGAGGCGATCAGGTACTGGATGCCGAGCGCGTCCATGTCGATCGGCAGCGCCCCGAAGCTGCTCATCGCGTCGACGATCAGGATGAGACCCCGATCGCGGGTGACCTCGGCGATGCGGGCGAGTGGATTCAGCAACCCGGTGGTGGTCTCGCAGTGAACCACGGCGACGTGTGTGACGCCGGGTCGGGCTTCGACGGCCGCCTCGACTTCCCGCGGGTCGATGGCGACGTGATCCGGCACGCGGACCACCGAGTGCGGAATCGCGAGCCGCTCGGCGATGGCCCGCATCCGGTCGCCGTAGGCGCCGTTGCTCGCAATCAGCAGCTCGCCTTCGGCCGCCACGCAGGTGCCCAGGGTGGCTTCGACGGCGTAGGTGCCCGAGCCGGGCAACAGCACCGCCGTGTAGCGATCATGGCGGCCCGGCGCCGCCAGATCCACCAGCGTCGCGCGCACCGCCTGGACCAGGCCGACGAACTCGGCGTCGCGCGACCCGACGTCGCGGCGCATGGCGGCCCTGACCGACGCGCTGGTGGTGAGCGGACCGGGCGTGAACAATCTGGTCGGTCTCATGCGGCACCCTCCGACGCCGGGACGAGCACGGACTGGAGCTCGGAGAGCCGGGCGATGAGATGGGTCGGCGCGTGCGGCCGCAGCTCCTCCGCGCTGTGCGACCCCGACGTCACGCCAACCACGTACCGGCAACCGGCCGCGTGGCCCTGCGCCAGGTCGACGGGAGTGTCACCGACCTTCATCACCGTACCCGGATCGGTGACGCCGGTGACGGCCATCAGGCGATGGATCAGGTCCGGATGCGGCCGGCCGCGCGCCACTTCGTCGCTGGTCGCGGTGGCGTCGAGCAGGTGCCGTTCGGCCCAGCCGAGGCGGGTGATGATCGCATTGGCGATGGGACGGTTGAAGCCAGTGTCGAGCGCCACTTTGATGCCGTGCCGGCGGCACCAGCCGAACAGCTCGCTGGCGCCGTCGCATTCCCGCACGTCGGGGTGCAGCCGGTAGTGGCCGAGCATGCGGCGCAGGAAGTCGTCGTGCACGACGTCGACGGCCCGCTCGGTAGCGGCGCCCCGGCCTCGTCCCTGACCCAGCAGCTCGCGAATCGCCGTCGGTTTGGGCATGCCCATGACGGCGTTGATCTGATCGCGGCTGGCCCGGACACCGACGGCAGCGAGCGCCCCCCGCAGCGCGTGGTTCACGGCGTCGTCGTCGTGGACGGTCGTCCCGGCCATGTCGAACACGATGAGCGCGATGTCCATGATCAGTGCTCCGGTTGGCCGCGGCGACGCTCGACCCAGGCCAGCCACCCGGCCACCAGTGACCCGGCCAGCAGGGTAGCGCTCAAGAACCGCAGCGACGTGCCCCACCCGTAGCTCTGCGCCAGCGCGCCGACGAGCACGCCCGACAGCAGCGCGCCCAGGTACCCGGCGGTGTCGATCAGCCCGGCGGCGGTGGCGGCGCCGCGCTTGCCGCCGAGTTCGAGGGCCATCGCACCCGCCAGCAGGGAATAGGGGCCAATCAGCAGAAGGGCGATACCGGCGAGTGCGGCCAGCCCGAGCCGTGCGTCGGCCATCACTGCCGGCGACGCGGTGACCCACGTCAGCAGGCCGGCGAGCAGCACCAGTGGCGCGGCGAGCAGCATGCGCCGGCCCGGCCCGAGCCGGTCGCTCGCCACCCCGACGCCGATCACCGAAAGGCCGCCCATCAGCGGGAACAGCGCGCTCCATCGCGCGGCGTCTGCCGGCGACATCCTGTAGGCGCTGGTGAGCAGCGTGGGAATCCAGATATTGAAGGCCTCGCGGACCAGCGTGAGGGCGCACGACAGGCCGCACACCAACCAGAAGGCCGGGCTCGCCGCCAAGGGCCCGAGGAGTCCGCGCAGACGGGGCTCGGCCACGACGTCCTGGCCGTACACGGTGCGCAGGCTGGCCGGGGGATCCGGCAGGCCAACCGCGGACGGCCGCTCGCGCAGCACCGCCGAGACCGCGACGGCGATCACCGCCAGGATCGCCGCCGACGCGAGGAACAGCAGCCGCCAGCCCGCGCCGGTCTGGAGGATCGCGCCCAGCACGAGCCGCGCCGCGGCGTCGCCGAAGAGGTACGACAGCGACAGCACCGCGATCACCTGGCCGTGACGGGCGGGCTCGAACCACTGCGCGACGAGCTTGGTCAAGGCGCCCCAGCCCGCGGACTGGACGAAGCGATTCGCGACCCAGCTCGCCGTCAGCAGGGCCACGCCGGTGCTGACGCCGAACGCCACGGTCGCGGCGACGGTCGCCCACATGCCGGCGACGAACATGCGGCGGCCGCCCAGGACATCGCCGGCCATGCCGGTGAACGGCTTGCCCAGCGCGTAGGCCAGCACGCCGAGCGACGCCATCGCGCCGATCGTCGCCGGACTGGCGCCCAGCGTCGGATCGGCGACGATCAGCGACGATGCCACCGACAGGTTCGACCGGCATACGTAGTAGCCGGCATAGCCGGCCAGCAGCGCGGCGATGGTCGCGCCGCGCCAGACCCGCGCGGCGTCGAGACCGGTCGTGCGCCAGGCGCGGGCGGCGTCCACCTGCATGGTCCTGCGGTGTGGCGGCGGCGCTAGAACGTGTAGCGCAGCGAGAACTGGATGGTGCGCGGCCCGGCCTGATCCACGGTCTGGGTGTTGGTGACCCGGCCGAAGGCGCTGGAGGTGATGTTCATCGTGCCGGGGATGTCGAGGTTCTCGATGTCGAACAGGTTCGAGAAGCTGGCCTCGAAGCGCATCCGCGACGAACCCGCAATCGGGATGTACTTGCCGATGGTGAGCGAGAACGTCTGAGTGCCTGGCCCTTCGAGGATGCCGACACCGCAGTTGCCGAAGCGGCCGATGTTGTTGGCCGGACGGACAAACGCGCTGCCATCGAAGTAGGCCGCCGCCGACGGGTTCGACAGCTGGCCATCGCCGACGCAATCGGGGCGCTGCGTGGCGTTGAAGCCGCGCACCGTGGTCCCCGTACCGGATGGATCGGCGTTGGTGAAGAACGGCGTCAGGTACGGCCCCGACTGGAGCAGTGTGATGCCGGTGAGATCCCAGCCGCCGAGCAGCGTGTCGAGGGCGCGGCTCATGTTGGTGCCGACGGCGCGCCCGCGACCGAACGGCAGCTCGGCGTAGAACGTGCTCACGAAGCGGTGGCGGCGAGTAAACGGTTCGTTGCCGCGGTCGGCATCGCCGCGGAAGAGATCCGTGAGGTTGGCGCCGTTCTCTGCGGTGTAGCTGGCGGGCGCCGGGCCGCCGTGGTCGGCGATGTTCCTGGCCAGGGTGTACGAGGCGTTGAACGCGATGCCGCGGGAGTAGCGCTTTGACAGCTCCGCGCCCAGGGCGTGATAGCGCGACTGCCCGAGGTTGTCGCGGCTGGTGACCGCGTTCCAGTCGGTGTACGGGCGGGTGTTGCGCACCGCGGCGTAGCCGAGCGTATTGGCGGGCACCTGATTCAAGTCGGGACTCATCACGAGATCGTCGGTGCGCGACCCGACGTAGCTGAGGCGCAAGCCGGTATTCCAGCCCAGGTCACGGTCGATCGTCGCCGTCCACTGGATGACGCGCGGATCCTCGAGGTCGATCTGGTTGGCGCGCCGGAAATCGAGCGACCCGGGCGGCAGAGCGCCTTGCGCCGTGGCGGCCGAGGAGACGTTGGGGAAGGCGAACGCCGGCGACGGGATGGTGTTCGAAAACGCCGCCGCCACCGCGGTGACGGTGGCGACCATCGAGTAGTTCACCGCCCCATAGAGCGGCACGGTGTAGATGCCGACGCCGCCGCGAACGACGGTCCGGCTGTCGTTGAAGGGGCGGTAGGCGAGGCTCAACCGCGGGTTGAAGTTGTTCTTGTCGGCGAAGCGGAGCGATTCGGGCAGCCCGGCCTCGGCGGCGGTGACAAACGGGGTGTTCGGCACCGAGTTGCGGACCAGGGCCGGGATCTTCTCGAGCACGCCGGCATTGGCGACGATCACCCGGCCACCGGGGAAGTCGCGGTCGAAGTTCCCCATCTGGTTGCTGCGATCCTTCATCGGCCCGCGGAAGTCGTAGCGCAGGCCGACGTTGACGGTCAGCCGGTCGGTCGGCTTCCAGTCGTCCTGCAGATAGCCTGCGAAATGGGTCGCGTACGGATTGGCGTCGGGCGTGTTGATCGAATAGCCGGTGAACTGCGGCACGCCGAGCAGGAAGTCGGCGAAGGCGTTCCCGGAGTAGACGCCGGTGAACTGGTAGCGGCCGAACTCCTCGCCGGCGAAGAAGGTGATCTGATCCTTGTATTCGACGTACTGCACGTCGACCCCGGCCTTGAAGGTGTGCTGCGAGCGCACGTAGGTGAGGTTGTCGTTGAACTGCACCACCTTGCTGTAGATGTCGCGCGGCTTGTTGCCGCCGCTCGAGATGAAGCTGCCGTCGCCGAACTCGAACGACGGGAAACCGCCCGACGACGGCGCCGACGGCAGGCCGACGAGACCGAGCGCCCCGACCAGCTCACCGCCCCTGCCGGAGTTGGAGTAGTCCTCGAGGTCCTGGGTGGTGTTGTAGCCGCCGCGGAACTCGTTGAGCCAGGAGTTGGACAGCACCCAGTTGTGGGTGCCGGCGCCCTGGCGGATCCTGGTCCCGACGCTGCGCTCGCCCTGCACCGTGTTCCAGCTCGCGGTCGGCTCCGAGTTCTCGACGTTCTTGTAGGTGAAGCGGCCGAACACCTTCTGGGCGTTGGTGATCGAGTGGTCGAGGCGCACGTCGAAGCCGTTCACGGTGAAGTCACCGGGGACGTTGACCACGTAATTAGGCTGGTTGATGGCGGCGCCGGTGGACTGGTTCTGGCGCTGGAAGAACGACTCGAGCGCCCGCGCCGACACCGGGTTGATCGGAATCTGGTTGTTCGGGAACGGCTGGCCGGTCGAGGGGTTGACGATTGGCCGGCTGATCGACGACAGGTCGCCGCGCCGGAACGCGTCGGGCGGCACGATCTGCGAGAGCGTCGTCTCGTTGGGCCGCCGGACGCCTTCATAGGCCCCGAAGAAGAAGGTCTTGTTGCGGAAGATCGGACCGCCGAGCGACCCGCCGAACGAGTTGGCCTGGACGTCGGGTTTGATCGCCTTGCCACTGGCGTCCTTCGGCGCGAACTGGTTGACCGAGTTCAGCGCCGAATCCTGGAAGAACCAGAAGCCCGAGCCGCGGAAGGTGTTGGTGCCGCTCTTGGTGGTGGTGGTCACGTCGGTGACCTGCATGAACTCGGCGTTGTTGTTGGCGGAGCTGACCTTGAACTCCTCCATCGATTCCACCGAGGGGAACATGTCGCGCGACGCGCCGCCGGCGCGGGTCCGCTGCGACGAGATGCCATCGATCGAGAACGACGTCTGGAACGGCAGGTTGCCGGCAATCGAGATGTTGCCGCCGCGGTCCTGCTGCACGCCCTGGGCCAGCGTCGCGACGACGATCGGGCTGGTGTTGTTGGTGGCGCGGAAGTTGAGGGCGAGCCGGTTGATCTCGTCGCCGGTTTTCGAGTTGTCGATGGTCGCGCGTTCGGTTTCGATGACCGGCGTCGAGGCCCGCACCTCGATCGACTCGGCGGCCCCGGCCACCGTCAACGCGACGTCGAGCCGGACGTTCTGGCGGGCGCCAAGGTCGACGACGCGGCTGGCGTCGGCGAAGCCGGAGAGCGTCACGGTCACCAGGTACGAGCCTGGGTCGAGGTTGGCGACCACGTAGGCGCCTCCGCCATCGGTCACGACGGTGCGCGAGGCCGCGGTCGCGGCGTTCACGATGGTCACCGTCGCGCCCGGGACCAGCCCACCGGTGGGATCGGCCACCGTGCCGACGATGGTGCCGAGCGTGGACTGCGCCCGGGCATCAGCCGCCGCCGCGAGCAGCAGCGCCGCGACCAGTGGACCCACGAACCGCAGCCGACGACGAGCCTGAGTTGACGTCTGGTGAGACACGGAGTCGCTCCTTGAAGAGATGGCGAGAGGGCCGATGCTAGGCAGGGACGGTCACGTCCCGGCGACGCGAGCGCAAAATCGCCGCGACGGTCGAGGTCGCGTGACCACGCGGGTGGTGTCGTGACTGGTCGGCGAGCGTGCGGTCGGCGGCGCCGTCATGTCGGGAAGAGGAGCCGGGTCAGGCGACACCGGCGCGGCTGGAGAGCGGCATGCCGGTCGCGGCGTGCCGGCGAAGGCATTCGCCGTGCACCCAGTGCGGGTCGGCGGCGCGGGCGCCGAAACGAGCCGGATCGAGCGACGACAGCTCGGCGACCGGGTCGGCGTCGACCACCGACTGCGCCAGCCATCGTCCGAGGGCAGGCGCCCACAGGTCGCCCAGGGCGCCGCAGCCAGTCGCCAGCCACAGATTGGCGATGCGCGGATCCCGGCCGGCCACCGGGTAGCCATCCGCGCTGAACGTGGTCCAGCCCTGCCGGTGCTCGACGATCGGCAGCTGACCGAGGCCGGGCAGCCAGCGCTGCAGGCGACGCTGGGCGTCGCGTGCCTCGAGGACGTCTTCGGGCAGCTGCTCGGAGCGCGATGTCATCGGCAGCGGTTGGAGCTGGCCCTGGCCCGGCCCGGTCTGGCACGACCCGAACAGATACCCGCCGTCGTCGGGACCGAGCACCGCACCCATCTCCGGCAGCCGGACCACGGGATGGAGCGGCGACACCCCGGCCCGTGCCGTACGGGCCTGCCGGCGCACGATCGGCAGCACCGCCGGACGCCACGACGGCTGTGGGATGAAGGTCGGCGTCCACGGTCCGGCCGCCAGCACCACGACCGGCGCCGAAAACGACCCGCGGGTGGTCCGCACGGTCTGGGCCCGGCCGCGAGCGACGAGCAGATCGAGGACGGTGGTGCGGTAGACGCACTGGACGCCGTGCTCCGCGGCATCCGCGGCGAGGGCGAGGGCGTAGCGGCCGGGATCGACCCTGGCGTCGGTCGGGACGTGATAGCACACCGCGAACGGGCCGGCGAGGCCGGGCACGAGCCGCACCGCGTCGGTGGTCGACACCCGCTGAACGGGTGTGCCCTCGGCGGCCGTCTCGGCGAACCTGGCGTGCAGTTCGTCAGCCGACTGGCCTCGCTCGAAGAGGGTCACGCTGCCGGACCCGACGAACAGATCGGGATCGCGCCGACGCGCGAGCGCGGCGGCAAACCGCACGGCATAGCGGCCGGCCGCGCGTTCGAGACGGCGGGCATGCACCTGCCCGAGGTGACCCGCCGAGAGTGCGGAGGTCTCGCGCCCAGGGCCGGAGCGCCGTTCCAGCACCGTCACCGACGCGCCGTGGCGAGTGGCCAGATGCCACGCCACGCTGAGGCCCCACAGGCCTCCGCCGATCACCAGCACGTCGGCGCAGCTCACGGCGCGTGCGCCCGTTGAGTAGGTCGTGCTCATGGACAGGAGGCTCGCCGGCAGCGTAGCGGTCGGGGGTGACGGCGCAGCGACCGCGGCACGACGCCGGTGCCACGGCGCGGCTTGACGACCGGCGGTCGGAGGGACAGGATGGCGGGGTGAGCGTCGCCGCCTCCGCCTCCGCCTCGGGTCTGCGGGCCGAGACCCGGGCCTTCGCGCCCGGCCCGGTCGTGGTCGGACTGGCCGTGCTGCTCGGCGCGTACCTGCTCAACGCCTCGTTCGGCTGGCGGATGGCGGCGCTGTTCGGCGTCGGCACGGCCGCCGGCGTGGTGCTGTACCACGCCGCCTTCGGCTTCACCTCGGCGTGGCGGGTCTTCATCGCCGACGGCCGCGGCGAGGGCGTGCGGGCGCAGATGCTGCTGCTGGCGATCACCTGCGCCGTGTTCTTCCCGCTGCTCGCCGCCGGCGAGGCGTTCGGGACGCGGCTCACCGGCCTGGTGCAGCCGGCCGGCGTGGCGGTGATGGCCGGCGCGTTCCTGTTCGGCATCGGGATGCAGCTGGGCGGCGGCTGCGCGTCCGGTACGCTGTTCAGCGTGGGCGGCGGCAGCACCCGCATGGTCATCACGCTGTTCTTCTTCATCGCCGGGTCGCTTCTCGGCACGCTGCACGCGCCGTTCTGGTGGGCGCAGCCGACGCTGCCGCCGACGTCGCTCGTCACGCGATTCGGTCCGGTGGCCGCCCTGGCGATGAGCCTGGTCGTGTTCGGCGCGATCTTCGTGGCGACGGTGGTCGTGGAGCGGCGGCGCTTCGGCCGGCTGATGGACACCGCCTTGCCGGCGCGTCAGCCGCGGTGGCTGCGCGGTCCGTGGCCGCTCGTCGCCGGCGCGCTCGGTCTGGCCGCGGTCAACCTGGCCACGCTGCTGCTCGCCGGGCGGCCGTGGGGCATCACCTCGGCGTTCGCGCTGTGGGGCGCCAAGGCCGCCGCCGCGGCCGGGGTGCCGGTGGAGACGTGGCCCTACTGGGCGGCGCAGACGGCGGCGCTCCAGGGCAATGTCTTCGGCGACGTGACCTCGGTGATGGATCTCGGCATCGTCCTCGGCGCGCTGCTGGCGGCGCTGCTCGCCGGCCGATTCGCGCCGGTGTGGTCGATTCCGGCGCGCTCACTGGCCGCCGCGGTGCTCGGCGGGCTGCTGCTCGGCTACGGGGCGCGTGTCGCCTACGGCTGCAACATCGGCGCGTACTTCAGCGGCATCGCCTCGGGCAGCCTGCACGGCTGGCTGTGGCTGCCCTCCGCCTTCATCGGCAACGTCCTCGGCACGTATCTGCGGCCGACGTTCGGCCTGAGCGTCGAGCGGACCGCGCTGCCGAAGTGCTGAGCGGCGTCTCAGCCGCGCAGGAACGCCACCCACTCGCCCTCGAGCGTGTCGAGCGATCGGCCGAACACCGTGGCGGCGCGGGCGCGGATCGCCGCCAGCGACTCGTCACGGCCGCCGCCGCCGCGGACGAAGTCGAGCACCGACGGCAGCCCGTAGCGATCGACGAGGAAACGGACGAACGACCCGGCGTAGCGGTAGCTCAGCACCTGGTCCGGGATCGCGCGAAACGCTGGCGTCGTCGCGTAGCTGGCCACCGGCAGGGGCAGGCGACCCTCGCGCAGGTAGTCGCGGCAGGCCGCGTGCACCTCGGTGCCGTTGAACCAGGCGTCGAAACGGCCGATCGCCGGGTCGGTCTGGAAGGCGACGGCGAGACCTTCGTTGAAGAAGTCTGACGGCCGGCCCACCGGCGCCGTGTAGAGGTGCACGATCTCGTGGTTGTCGCGGGCCCAGATCGTGTGGAGGCGCCACTGGTCCGGCTCAGCGAAGCCGTTGGTGTTGTAGTTGCCGGTGTAGCGGCCCATCGCCTCCCGCGACCGGTACTTGCGGTACTCGACCTTGGGCGGCTGCACGCCGAGCGTCGCCGTCACCCAGGCGTTGTAGGCTTCCTGCCAGTCGACGTCCACGGTGTCGCCGCTCTCGTGGTAGATCCGCATCGTTGCCGTCTCGCGCACGAACGGCAGCGACGCGGTCGACGACGGCCCGGTCGGCGAGTCGCCGCCGCACGCGGTCAGCCACACCGACAGGGCGAGCGGTAAGGCGAGACGACATCGGCTCACGAACGCCTGTAAAGCAATGGCGGTGCCAGTGGCGGTCGTGAGGACGTCCGGCCGGTGGGACGGCGAGTGGGACCGGTGGTTGGGTGCCGGCAGAAATATCCCGCCCTGGGACACCAGCCGGCGTTGCCGGCATCAGTTCGCCAGTCGCCAGCCACCGATCGGGAATCATTACGTCAATCGCCGTAGTCACTACGTATAATCACGTAATGGCCGCCACCAACCCCTTCGTCTACGGCGAGATCGTCACCTCGGACGCGTTCGCGGACCGCGACGACGAGCGCGACCGGCTGCGCCGCGACCTGGCCTCCGGCCAGAAGGTGTTCCTCATCTCGCCGCGCCGCTACGGCAAGAGCTCGCTGGTGCGCGACGTGCTGCGGACGCTGTCGCGCGAGGGCGTGCTCACGGTGGAGATCACCGTGGCGGCGTCGAGCTCCTACGTCGGCTTCCTCGAGGCCTACGCCCGCGCCCTGGTCGCCGCCGACACCCCGGCGAGCCGGCTGCGCCGCTGGACCGCGGAGCTGCTGCAGTCGATGCGGCCCGAGGTGCGCTTCGACGCCTCGCCCACCGGCGAGGCCGGCTTCGCCCTGGCCTTCCCCACCGTGCGCTCGGCCCGCGACGCGGCCCGATTGGCGGCGGAGGTGTTCGCGCTGCCGGCGAAAATTGCCGCGGCCCGCAAGCAGCGCCTGGCCATCGCCCTCGACGAGTTCCAGGCGGTGGAGGCGTTCGACGGCGGCGCCACGGTGGAAGCGACGCTGCGCGCGGCGGTGCAGGACCAGCGCGAGGTCGGCTACGTGTTCGCCGGGTCGGAGCCGACGCTGATGGAGCGGATGGTCAGCGCGAAGCGGCCGTTCTACAAGGCCGGCCCGGTGATGCGGCTGCAGAAGATCGACCCGCTGGTGTTCGGCGCGTTCCTCGAACAGCGCTTCAAGGCCAGCGGCATCAAGGTGGAAGCGGGACTCGGCGCCGCCATCGTCGATCTGGCCGGCAACGTGCCCTACGACGTGCAGCGGCTGGCCCACGAGACCTGGGACGACCTGCACGACGCCGGCCGCCGCGCCGCCAGCCTCGACGACCTGCATCTCACGCTCACCCGCCTGCTCGACGAGCAGCACACGATGTTCGAGGAATCGTGGCAGCGGCTCACGCTGGCCCAGCGCGCGGCGCTGCGCGCCATCGTGCTCGAGGACGGCCGCGAGATGCTGTCGGCCGACGTCCGCACCAAGCACCGCCTGTCGGGCACGTCGAGCGTGCAGGCGGCGCTGGCGGCGCTGGTGAAGCAGGACGTGGTGATGAAGGACGGCACGACCTACGTCGTCACCGACTCGCTGTATCGCGAGTGGGTGGCGAGGAAGACGTTCTAGCGGTGAGCGCTCACTCGGCGCTTGCCGCCGCCAGATAGCCATAGCGGCGCAGTCCGACGTACTCGCAGCGCAGGAACTCCCGTTTCAGCTCGTCGTCCCATTCGACAGCGATGTCACTGCGCGGCGCCGCGTTGACCGGCTCGGCGGCCAACAGGAGCTCACGGCGGTACGGCAGGCCCAGCTGGTCGAGCACCACGGCCAGATCGGTCCGCAGCGACTCCTGCTTGCCGACGAACCGGATGCCACTGGTCGTGTACCAGCCGAACATCTCGGTCACGTAGCCGGGGCGCTTCTTGAGCAGCTTCTCGATGAAGGCGTTGAAGGTCTCGCTGCGGAGGTCGTTGAGGACGGCAGTGGGATGCCAGGCGTCGGCATAGTCGAACTCACTGCCCCAGTAGCGCCAGCCTTGGCGGACGATGAACTTGTAGTACGACTCGATCCAGGCCACCGGATGGCGGACGAAGCAGAACAGCCACGGCAGGTCGTCCAGGGTCGCGTGCCCCGGAATGGGACCCGTCGTCCAGTCGTGGTCGTGGGGCCAGACCCACCGACCGACCAGGCGCCTGGGCAACTCGCGCACCACGCGCTCGACCCGACGTCGATGGCTCTGCGGCACCAGCGATCGGAACATGTCGTCGTGTTTCCGGCCGGCGCTGCCGGCGAGCAGGTGCTCCTGGCCGAGGAACCACTGAACGAACGTGCCGCCGGTCTTCGGGACGTGCAGAAACACGGCCCCATTCGTCAAGCGCTGCCCCATCCCGACTCCTTCGCCATGCCACTCCAGGAGGACCCGACTCTGGAGGATACCTGGCAACGCCGCCGGGCGCTCAGGGTGGGATGCCAGCGAGGAGCAGACGCGCGGCCGCCGCCGGCTACTTCAACTCGATCGCGATGACCCGCGGCGCACCACTCACGTGCTCCTCGGTGCGCACCGTCCCGCGCGAGACGAAACGTGCGTCCTTCGGCGCCAGCACCAGCGTTTCCGGCTTCCCGGTGACGCCGGTCACTTTGACCGTGCCGCCGGTGACCACCACCTCCACGACGTCGCTGCGGTAGACGCGCTTCACCGCCGGCGCGCCGGCCGCGAAGGTGTAGTCCCACATGCGGATGCGCGGGTTCTCGAGCACGTTCTTCGCCCCGTCGCGCGGCCACGCCGACGGCTCGGGGTCGTCGATGAACATCATGTCGGTGGCGCTGTCCTTCAGGTCCACCATGATGGCCAGCCGCTCGGGCTGCCCCGGCGCATGGGCTTCCTCCCGATGGGTGATGCCCTTGGGCTGGAAGTACGGCCGCGGCACCTCGAACACCGACGCGGGGTTGACCGTGCCGTCGAGGGCGGTGACGACGATCGGGCCGTAGCGCAAGTACACGCCGGCCATGTCGTAGCGATGCCGGTGATACGGCTGCTCGTCGCCGTGGCGCCAGTTGACTTCCCACACCGTGACGCGCGGGTTGTCGATGATCTGGGTGACGCCCTTGCGCGGGAACGCGTGCGGATAGTCCTTGTCCTGCGCCGAGACGGCCTCGCCCATCAGGGCGAGACCCATCACGAACCCGCACAGCGCCGAGAGTCCGCGCAGAATCTGCATCTTGTCTGGCCCCCACAGGAACAGGGACTGTCCCTAGTCTGTCCCGAGCTTGAAAGGGGACTGTCCCCGCTACTTCTTCGTCGCCGTGAAGTTGCCGCCGGAGCTGATCGTGCCGGTCATCGAGTTGCCGCTGACCTTGGCGGTGTAACGAGCGCCGCCGCCGACGGTGAAGGCGATCTGATCGCCGGCCATCTTGGCGTCGGTGATCGGCTTGCCGCCGAGCGTGCCCTCGAGCTTCTGGAAGCTCTGCGTGAGCACCAGCGGCTCGGCGCCGAGCTGCCAGGTGCCGTCGGCCTTGGCCGGCACGATCCACAGCAGCGCCGTGCACCAGCTGACGCAGTCGCCGGTGACCGTTTCGGTCTGGTCCGCTTCCCAGTCCTCCATCGTGAAGGTGTTGGCGACGATCCGCGTGCCCGGGGCCATCGCCAGGATCTTGTCGCGCAGCTTCATGTTGATCGACGGGAGCAGGAACAGGGTGACGACGTTGGCCTTCGAGAAGTCGGTCTCGAACAGGTCGGCCTGCACGAAGGTGGCGCGGTCGGGCGACACCTTGGCGGCGGCGGCGTTGCGCCGCGACAACTCGACCATGTCGGGGTTGTATTCGATGCCGAACGATCGGGCGCCGCGCTTGGCGGCAGTGATGACGGTGCGGCCGTCGCCGGAGCCGAGGTCGTAGTGCAGATCCTGGGGCCCGATCTTGGCCAGGTCGAGCATCTTCTCGACCAGCGGCTGGGGGGTGGGCACCCACACCACGTCCTTGCCGGCCTGACCGACCGTGGGCTCGAACGGCTTGGCGGTCTGGGCGGCGGCGGGAACGGCGAGGCTCACGACGGCGAACGCGGCGGCGGCAGGGCGGACGAGCGAGGCGAATGTCATGCCAAAACTATACGTCGGAGATGGCCGAAGCCTTTACCCGCCGTCGCCGGTGCCTGGATCATCTGCACCGGCTATGGCGCGGCAAGCCCGGCCGCCGACTGCGCCATGGCCTTGGGGCGCCGAAGCCCGAAGGGCGAAGGCGACTTGACCCGGACCGACCGGATCGAGAGGATCAGCTGGTCCCGGCACTGGTCATCATCGCCAGGCGCGTCCGGGCTGAAAGCGAGCTGGCTCAATGTCCCGCCACACCAAACCCGGCCGCAACGACCTCTGTGACTGCGGCAGCGGCAAGAAGCGCAAGAACTGCTGCGAACAGAGCGCGGCGTCCCAGCCCTGGACGTGGACGTCCGGGATCTTCGCCGTCCTGGTGGCGGCAGCCATCGTCGGCGCGGTTGCCGCCGGGGTGTTCTCCTACGGCGAGTCGGCGTCGCAGACGCCGGTGGCCGGCAAGGTGTGGGACCCCGCCCACGGGCATTACCACTAGGGCGAGAACCAGGGACCGGGGACCAGGACCAGGACATTCCATGACGATGCGATTGCTGCTCGCGGTGGTGCTGTGCTCGGCGACGGCGGGGCGAGCAGCGGCGCAACAGATCGACTTCGACGCCGCGACCATCGCCCAGCTCGCGGCGGCGATGGACGCCGGGACGCTCACCTCGGAGCGGCTGGTGCAGCTCGGGCTGGCGCGAATCGAGGCCTACGACGAGCAGGGCCCGAAGCTGAACGCCGTCCTCACGCTGAACCCCAAGGCGCTCGAGACCGCCCGGGCGCTCGACGTCGAGCGCAAGGCCAAGGGCCGGCGGTCGCCGCTCCACGGCATCCCGGTGGTGCTCAAGGACAACTTCGACACCGCCGACCTGCCGACCACCGGTGGCTCACTGCTGCTCGACGGGTCGATCCCGCCTGACGACGCCTTCCTCGTCAAGAAGCTGCGCGAGGCCGGCGCGGTGATTCTGGCCAAGGTGAACCTGTCGGAATTCGCCTCCGGCGGCGCGTTCAGCTCGCTCGGCGGCCAGACCCGCAACCCGCACGATCCGTCGCGCACGCCGTCGGGCTCATCGGGCGGCACCGGCGTGGCCGTGGCCGCCGGCTACGCGCCGCTCGGGTTCGGCACCGACACCGGCGGATCGGTGCGCGGCCCCTCCACCTCCAACGGCATCGTCGGCCTCAAGCCCACGCACGGGCTGCTCAGCCGCGACGGCATCATCCCGCTGGCACTCACGTTCGACACCGGCGGACCGATGGCCCGGAACGTCGCCGACGTGGCCGTCGCCCTCGGCCTGCTGACCGGCGTCGACCCGGCCGACGACGCGACCACGAAGAGCGTTGGGCGCTTCGAGCGCGACTACACCAAGTACCTCAACGCCGGTGCGCTCGCCGGCGCGCGGGTCGGCATCGCCCGCGACTTCATGGGCCAGGACGCCGAGGTGGACTGGGTCGTCGAGGCGTCGCTGCAGGCGCTGCGCAACGCCGGCGCCACCGTGGTGGACGTGCGCTTTCCGAAGTGGCTGCTCGACGCCAAGGGCGAGTTCTACACCGCCGTGCGCTACCCCGAGTTCCCGGTGCAGGTGGGCGCCTACCTGGCCACCCTGAAGCCGGGCTTCCCGCGCACGCTGGCCGAGATGATCGAGAAGTCGGATCGGATCGCGGCGATGCGCCCCGACGGCGCCGGACCCAACCCGCCGCGCTGGAACCTGTTCAAGCGCGAGGCGGCGAGCGGCCCGATCGACAGCTACCGCTACACCGCCGTGCGCGATCACGGCCTGCCGCTGGTGCGGGCCACGGTGGAAGGCGTGATGACTTCGAGCAACCTCGACGCCATCGTCTATCCCACGGCGTCGCGCCGGCCGGCGTTCATCACGGCGCCGCCCGACACGCCCGGCGGCGACGGCGCCACCGGGTCGAACCTGGCGAACCTCACCGGTTTTCCCGACCTCATCGTGCCGGCCGGCTTCACCAGCGACCGGCTGCCGGTGGCGATCTCGTTCCTCGGCCGCGCCTTCGCCGAGCCGAAGATCCTCGGCCTCGGCTACGCCTTCGAACAGGCGACCAAGGCCCGCCGCCGCCCGGCGCACACGCCCGGGCTGCCTGGCGAAGCGGTGGCCATCAAGTAGGGCCGCTGCTGGGCGATTACTGCGGCTGCGGCACGATCCGCAGATACGGCCGCGGCGCCTTCCAGCCGTTCGGGTAGATCTTCTTCGCGTCGTCGTCCGATACCGAACCGGCGATGATGACGTCCTGGCCCTGCTGCCAGTTCACCGGCGTGGCCACCTTGTGCTTGGCGGTGAGCTGCAGCGAGTCGAGCACGCGCAGCACCTCGTCGAAGTTGCGGCCGGTGGTCATCGGGTAGGCGATGATCAGCTTGACCTTCTTGTCGGGGCCGATCACGAACACGTTGCGCACCGTCTGGTTGTCGGCCGGGGTGCGGCCGTCGCACGACTCGCCGGCGTCGGCCGGCAGCATGCCATACAGCTTCGACACCTTCAGGTCGGGGTCGCCGATCATCGGAAAGTTGGGCGCGTGGCCCTGCGTCGCCTCGATGTCGGCGGCCCAGCCGGCGTGGCGATCGACGGTGTCGACGCTGAGGCCGATCACCTTGGTGTTGCGCTTGTCGAACTCGGGCTTGAGCTTGGCCATGTAGCCCAGCTCGGTCGTGCACACCGGCGTGAAGTCCTTCGGGTGAGAGAACAGCACCGCCCACGAGTCGCCAATCCAGTCGTGGAACTTGATGGGCCCTGCCGTGGTCGTGGCCTCGAAGTCGGGGGCGACACTGCCGATCGAAAGCGTCATACGCAAACCTCCTGAGCCGCCCAGTGTTGATCAGAACGGCGCTCGACCGCTCGCCCGGCCTTGTGACACGATCGCCCGAGTCATGAGCCCTTCGTGGACGGCGTGACCGCGTTCGACCTGCTGGTGGCGGCGGTGGCGGTCCTGGCCGGGGCGGTGGCGTCGGTGTCGGGATTCGGTATCGGCAGCCTGCTCACGCCGACCCTCGCCCTGCAGATGGATCCGCGCCTGGCGGTGGCCGCCGTCTCGGTGCCGCACGTGGTCGGGACGGCGCTCCGCTTCTGGATGCTGCGGCGCCACGTCGACCGCCGGGTGCTGGTGTCGTTCGGGGCGATGAGCGCGGCCGGCAGCCTGGTTGGGGCCGCCGCCGGCGCGGTGCTGCGCTCCGAGGCGCTGCTGGCGATCCTCGGTACGCTGCTGGTCGTGGTCGGACTCGGTGAACTGACTGGCTCGCGGCGACGCCTGCGCTTCGACGGGCCGTGGGCGTGGGTGGCGGGCGCCGCGTCGGGGCTCTTCGGCGGGCTGGTCGGCAATCAGGGGCCGCTGCGCGCGGCGGCGATGCTCGGCTTCGATCTGCCGAAGGCGGCGTTCGTGTCGACCGCCACCGCTATCGCCCTGGTGGTGGACGCCGCACGCATGCCCGTCTACGCCGTCACCCAGGGGGCCGGCCTCGTCGCCATCGCGCCGCTCATCGCCGTGGCGACTGCCGGCGTCGTGGTGGGCACGCTGGCTGGACGACACGCGCTCGCCGCCGTGCCCGAGCGGTGGTTCCGCACCGTGGTCGCCTTACTCCTGCTCGCTCTCGGCGCCGTCGTGATCGCTGGCGCTTGGACAGCTCGCTGAAGGACAAGGGCCTTTTGACAAGCCCCAGTCCCTAGTCCCCAGTCCCTAGTCCCCGTCCTATTTGGTCTTGGCCCCGGTCAGCCGCGCCACACCCGACAGCGTCGTCTGAGCGGCGTTCAGGCCCAGACGGAAATCGTCGTCCGAGAACGTCGCGTAGAGGTCGGTCGGCTGGTGCCAGTGCGGATCCCAGCCGCTGCCGACGTGCACACCGCGCTCGTTCTCGCGCAGGCTCACCGCCGCCACGTCGTCCATGAACGGCGTCGAGTCGGTGTTGGTCATGTGCGGGCCGACCTGGGCCGGGTAGTCGGTGGCGTACTCGGCGTTGGCGGCGTGGAGGAACCACGCCAGCTTCTGCGACTCCGCAGCCATGCGCGAACTCGACTGGAACTCGATGTTGACGTCGGCCTCGGGCCGCTGCGTCGGGCTCACGGTGCCGTCGGCGCGCGGCATGCCGTGGTCGAACATCATCATGTCGTGCTGGATCATCCCCAGCCAGCGCGGTTCGGGATAGCGGCCCGACCCGGGCGGATCCTCCTTGCCCTGCAGCCCCTTCCGCTGCTCGACGTACGCCCGGGCGCCGTTCAGTCCGGTTTCCTCGTTGTTCCAGAGCGCGAACCGGATGGTGCGCTCGGTCTGCACGTCGGGCATCGAGAAGATCCGGGCCAGTTCCATGACCAGCGCCGTGCCGGAGCCGTCGTCGTTGGCGGCCTCGCCCCAGCCGTGGCCGTCCATGTGGGCGCCGATGATGTACATCTCGTCGGGCCGCGACGTCCCCACCTTGGTGCAGTAGACCTCTTCGCGCGGGCCGGGCGTCGAGGGCTCGCTGTTCAGGGCCCGCAGGCGCTCGTCGGGCTGGCGCAGCGGATCGGTGTTGACCCCGGTGCGGGTCCGGGTGCCACGCGGACGTCCGCCGCCGACCGCGCGGGCGGCCGGATTCGGGGTGGCCGGTGGAGCCGGCTTGGCGGTGGGATTGGGGGGCGGCGGGTCGAACGTGTACTTGATGCGCTCGGTGGCGCAGCCGTAGCTCTTGAGCTGCGCCTCGATCCAGTCCACCGCCTTGCGGTTGCGCTCGGTGCCCTGCCGGCGGTCGCCGAACTGGGTCAAGCCCTTGACGGTGGCCTTGTAGCGGTCGAGTTCGAGCCGCGACACCAGGGTACGGACGGCGTCGGGGGCGGCCGGGGCCGGGGTCTGCGCAGCTGGCGGCGCGGCCATCCCGATTGCGATCAACCCGATAACGGCCAGATGGGTATTCGTGCGCATGGCGAGCTCCCTGAACCGGACGAGTCTACCCGATCCGGCCGCGACGTCTGGGGGTCGCGGGCCCGGAACGTCGCTGTCCAGGACGTGGTTCCGGCTACGGCAACGCGCCTATACTTGCCGTTCGGTTCGCACCCGGACCGCCCCGCAGGCATGATCGGCCAGACCCTTTCGCACTATCGGATTCTCGGGGCGCTCGGCGCGGGCGGCATGGGTGTGGTGTATCTGGCCGAGGACGAACGGCTGGGCCGGCAGGTCGCCCTGAAGGTCCTGCCCGCCGACGCCGTCGAAGATCAGCAGGCCCTCGACCGCTTCCGTCTCGAAGCCCGCACCGCCAGCTCGCTCAGCCACCCCGGCATCTGCGCCATCCACGACATCGGCGTGCACGAATCGACGCCGTTCATCGTCATGGAGCTGCTGCGCGGCGAGTCACTCCGCGAGCGGGTGATCCGCGGGCCGATGAAGATCGCCGAGGTGCTCGACATCGGCATCCAGCTCGCCGACGCGTTGGGCGCCGCGCACGCGCAGAACATCGTGCATCGCGACATCAAGCCGGCGAACATCTTCATCGGCGACAAGCTGCGGGTGAAGATCCTCGACTTCGGGCTGGCCAAGTTCGCCCGCGAGCAGCCGCGCAGCGACACGAGGGCAGCGGCGGAGGTGACCGCCGCCAACACCAGCCCGCGCTACGACAACCAGTTGACGACGCCGGGCACCGCCATCGGCACCGTGTCCTACATGTCGCCCGAGCAGGCGCGCGGCGAGGAGGTCGACGCCCGCACCGACATCTTCTCGCTCGGCGTGGTGCTGTACGAGATGGTCACCGGCCGCCAGGCGTTCGTCGGCAGCACCTCGGCCGTCGTCTTCGACGCCATCCTGAACCGCGCGCCGATGTCGCCGGTGCTGCTGAATCGCGAAACGCCGCCCCGGCTGCAGGAGGCCATCAACACCGCGCTGGAGAAGGAGCGCGACCTCCGCTACCAGCATGCGGCCGACCTCGAGGCCGACCTGAAGCGCATCCGGCGCGATCTGCAGTCGGGTCAGACCGCCAGCGTCAGCCGCGCCGTCGCCGACGACGCCTGGCAGCCGACGGCCGCGCCCACGGCGATCACCACGCTCACCCCGCCGGTGACCGCGCCGACCACCGCGGCCAGCGCCGCGGGGGTCGTCGTCGACACCACCGGGACGGCGTCTCGCTCGCGGGTCTTGTGGGTGGCCGCCGGCGTCGTCGCCGCCGCAATCGGCGCCGCGGTGTGGTTCCAGGCCAGCCGGCAACCGGCCCCGACGGGCGGTGCGGCCGCCGTGCGCGGCGCCGACGACGAGGTGCGGCGCGCCCGCGTGCGCTTCGAGGCGCGCGACTACCGGGCGGCGCTGGCCGAAGCGTCTGCCGCCTTGACGCACGACCCGGGGAACGCCGAGGCCACGAGGATCCGGGCCGACGCCGAAGCCCGGCTGGCGGATCTCGAGCGCCTGCTGACCGCGGCGACCACGGCGATCGCCGCCAGCGACGGCGTCGGCGCGGCGGGGCTGCTGGCCAAGGCCCAGGAACTGGCACCGGGCGACGCCCGGGTCGCCGAGGTGGCGGCGCGCCTGCGCGGGCTGCCGGGGGCGGCGCAGCCGCCAGCGCCGCCGCCGGCAACGGCGCCAGCACCGCGCCCCGCAGCGCCGCCGGTTGACCGGCCGGTCGATCGTCCGACGGCCGCGGCGAATCCGCCGCGACCGGTTGCTCCGCCGCCGGCCCCAGCCGCGGCGCAACTCCCGGCGGCGCCGCCGGTCGTGACCACGACACCGCCATCCATCCCGCCGGCGCCGGTCCCGGTCGATCCTGCGCCGGCGCCGCCCGAGCCGGCCGCCGAACGACGAGCGCCGGTCGTCGAAACGCCCGCGCCGACGCCCGCGCCGACGCCCGCGCCGCCCCCGGCCCCGACGCCGGCTCCGGCCGCGCCGCGGGAAAGCGACGACGCGGCGATCCGCCGTGTCATCGGCATCTACGAGCGCGCCATCGAGTCGAAGGACTTGACGCTGTTCCGGTCGGTGCGCCCGGCGTTGTCGGCCGACGAGGAGCGGCGGCTGCGTGCCGGCTTCGAACAAGTGGATCGCCAGGACATCGACATTCGGATCGAATCGATCGCGGTGACCGGCGACACGGCCACCGTGCGACTGGCCCGCCAGGACGTGGTGCAACGCGGCGGCCGATCACAGACGACGGCCTCGAGCCAGACGCTGCGGTTGGCGCGGCGCGGCACTGGCTGGATCATCACCGAGCTCAGCCGCTGAGCGGCACCAATGGAGGACTGCAGATGACGCACCGAATCTGGCTGGCGGCGATCGCCGTGTTGATGGCCGCCCCGGCGTGGGCCCAGGATCCGTACAACGTGGCCGTGCGCGTCGAGCAGCTGTCGCGCGTCTTCAGCGATCTCTACGGGCCGGACGGCCTGGTCGTCGACAGCACCGCGGCCCTGGCCGGCGGGCAGTCGCACTCCGGTCACTTCGCCGGCGGCTTCGAGAGCGAGTTCTCGCAGTTCGGCATCGCGCTCACCAGCCAGCTGGTCTCGCTGCCGCTGCCGACGCCCGCGGCCGGCTTCACCTATCAATTCGATCCCGCGCTCGGGGTGTTCACCCGCACCACCAACAGCTTCGGCCCGATCATGTCGGAGCGCGCCGAGACGATCGGCCGGCACCGGCTGTCGATCGGCCTGGCCACGCAGCGTCTCGAGTTCGACTCGATCGAAGGACTGGACCTGAAACGCATTCCGGCGGTGTTCAGCCACGACAACGCCGAGCTGCGCGGCGGCCGCGAGGACGTCATCACGACCACCAACGCCGTCGAGGCCACCGTCACGCGTTCCACGCTGTTCCTGTCCTACGGCGTGACCAACAGCTTCGACGTGTCGGTGGCGGTGCCGTACATCACCGCCAGGATGGTCGTGACCTCGGATGCGACGATTCGCCGTCTCGGCACCACCATCCCGGAAACCCACTTCTTCCGGATGACCGACGACTCGGTGGGCGATCGGCGCATCTTCACCGCCTTTGGCGACGCCTCGGGCATCGGCGACATCAACGTGCGCGCCAAGGTGACGCTGAAGCGCACCGAGCGGCACGGGTTCGCCCTCGGCGTCGATGCCCGGATGCCCAGCGGCGACGAGCACAACCTGCTCGGCACCGGGGCCGCCGCCGTGCAGCCGTACGCGGTGTGGTCGGCGTCGGTCGGCCCGTTTTCGCCCCACGTCAACGCCGGCTACCAGTGGAACGGCTCGAGCGTGCTGGCCGGGGCCGCCCAGGAGAACCAGTCGCGCGACCTGCCCGACGTGGTGCGCTACAGCGCCGGCGGCGCGGTCGAACTCCACCCGCGGGTCACCCTCGCCGTCGACCTGGTGGGCCGCTGGGTGATCGACTCCCCGCGCCTGTCGCGCCAGACGTTCCGGGCGCTCGATGGCCGGTCGGAGTTCGCCGACATCGCCTTCCGGAAGGGGTCGTTGCACGAATTGAGCGCGGCCACCGGCTTCAAGCTCAACATCGTCGACCGGCTGCTGCTCAACGCCAATCTGCTGTTCCGTCTGAACTCGGCCGGGCTGATGGACAAGGTGTCGCCGCTCATCGGACTGGAGTACGCCTTCTGACGGTTTGGTAAGGATCTCGCCCTGGTGCCTTATAATGTGGGCGCCGACCTCGACCCCCAGCGGGGCTGGCGTGAACCGAATTCGTCAGCGAGGTGTCATGACCATCCAGATCCGTTCTCGAGCGACTGCCATGTGTTTCGCAGCCCTGGTGGGGCTGCTGACCGTCGGCCTCCCCGCCGAGACATTCGCGCAGGCATCCGGCGACCGTGTGCACTCGGCCCGCCGGCTCGGGGGAGCCTCGCGATTCACGCCCGCGGTGCGCGACGTCAAGGCGCTGCAGACCGCGTTTGCGCGGCCGCGCACGCAGCGCGATGTCACCACCGTGCTGAACATCGCCGGCCTGTCGCACCTCGAGGCCGAGGTGAAGAAGGCGATCGCCGACGGCGCGGTGCGCGAAGTGACGATCGCGCCGGGCACCACCCTGCAGTGGATGGCGCTTCGCCGCGGTGGCACCCGTGCCGACATCCTGCGCCTGGTGCGCTGGGACGGCGCGAAGCCCTTCGCGGGTTTCGAATTCGTGATCGACGACATGAAGGAGACCTACACCTTCGTGATTCCGCAGGACTGCGGCAACCTGTCGCTGGTCAGCCGCGAGCCGAGCCGCGAAGCGGCGCGGCGCGACGCTGCGGCCGCGGCCGCCCGCGCCGAGGAGGCCCGCAAAGCCGAGGAAGCGCGGCGCGCGGAGGAAGCCCGCAAGGCCGAGGAGGCCCGCCGGGCCGCCGACGCCGCTGCTGCCGCCGCCGCCGAGGCCGCCCGCAGGGCGGATGAAGCGCGGCGCGCCGAAGAGGCCCGCAAGGCCGCCGAAGCCGCCGCCGCCGAGGCCGCCCGTCAGGTCGAAGCCGCCCGCCTCGCCGAAGAGCGCGAGCTGTCGCTCCGGCCGTTCGTCGCCGGTTTCGTCGGCAAGCAGCGCCGGCAGTACGGCGCCGACGACCCGGCCGAACTGGGCACGGCGTTCCTGCCCGGCTTCTGCGACCCGCTGGTCGGCCTCAAGGCCGGTATCGAAAAGCGCCTTGGTTCGTCGTCGTGGGTGGTCGCGCCGGCCGTCGGCGTCGCTTACAACACCGACGAATCCGACCGCACCAGCCTCTTCGTCGACGCCGAGCTGAACTACAAGTTCAACAACGGCGCCTACGTCGGCACCGGGCTCGGCCTGTGGGACTTCAACCACGGCGACTACATCACGCCCAACGGCCTGGTGCACTTCGGCATCCCGCTGTGGAAGGCCGCCGACCAGAAGGCGCTCTACTTCGTCACCGAAGGCCGGGTGTTCTTCGACCGCGCCAGCGACATCGACAGCAACTACCAGTTCTGGGGCGGGCTCCGCTTCCTGTTCCGGTAAGCGACCCGCGGCAGCGGACGACATCGACGCCGGCGAGCCTTCGGGTTCGCCGGCGTTTTCGTTTGTACGGGGAATGTGGGCGGTGGGAGGTCAGCGGCCGAGGGCGATGCCGACGGTGCCAGCCACGCGCAGGTGCGCTTCCCAGCCGAGCCGCGCGTCGACGGCGAGGAAGACGCGGTCGCTGGTCCAGCCGCGGACGCCGACGCCGGCCGTGAACGCGCCCTCGGTGCTCGTGAACGTGCCGGTCAGGAAGCGATCCGAGTGGCGGAACAGCCCGCCGCCGAGCACGACGTAGGGCGTGGTGCGACGCGGGCGATCGGCGGTCGGCGCCAGCACGTCGACGACGAGGTTGCCGGTCACGACGAGGTCGCGGTCGGAATCGGGGCCGACCATGTACTGCAGCTCCGGCCCGATGCTGACCCGCCGCGACACGTAGTACCGGGCACCGGCGCCGAGCAGTGTGTGGTGGACGATGCCCTCGTCGCCGAACCCGGCCCAGCCCACACTGCCCTCCACGACCGGCGCCGGACGGGTAGCCGCGGCGTCCTGGGCCCACGCCTCACCGCCGCCCCACATCAGTCCCCAGAACACCGCTGCCGCCGCCACATGTCGCTGAGTCACTGTCCCTCCCCCGGTAATACGATGCCGGGCGGCATCCGGTCGGCGCCAGATGTCTGGCCCGGCACAAATGGGGTCTGTCCCCATTTGTGGGTGTCAATCGGTCGGCCACAAGGGACTGGGGGCAAACCTTTTGGTGGCAGGTTTCGTCTATGCGCACGAACGCTATAGCCAGAGTGGCTACAGAGGACTCGATGCCGCCAGAATCCGCCACCGCCCTGCTGCCGCTGCCCCCGGCCACCTTCCACATCCTGCTGGCGGTCGCCGACGAGGACCGCCACGGCTACGCCATCATCCAGGAAGTGGCCGCCCGCACCGCCGGCGCGGTGCGGATGAGCGCCGGCACGCTCTATCGCTCGGTCCAGCGCATGGTCGAGCAGGACCTCATCGAGGAGACGGCGGCCCGGCCGTCGCCGGAACTCGACGACGAGCGCCGCCGCTACTACCGGATCACGCCGTTCGGACTGGAGGTGGCGCGCGCCGAGACCGCGCGGCTGCAGGCGATGGTCCGCATCGCCCAGACCACCGGCGTGGTGGCGGGGAGGGCGTGATGCCGCTCTATCGACTGCTGCTGCACCTCTGCCCGGCCGCGCTGCGCGAGGAGTACGGCGACGAGATGGCGTCGACGTTCGCCCGGCAGCTCCACGGCCGGCGCGGTCTCGCTCGTGTGGCCGCCCTGCTGGCCGGTTTCGCCGACGTCGTGACCACGGCGGTCCGGGCTCACCTCGACATGGCCGTCCAGGACATCCGCGACGCGCTGCGCACCTGCCGCCGCAATCGCGGCTACGCGGCAGCGGTAGTGGCGGTGAGCGCCCTCGGCGTCGGCGCCGCCACGGCCGCCTTCTCGCTCGCCGATCATGTGCTGGTCCGGCCGCTGCCCTTCGCCGAGCCCGACCGGCTGGTGAAGCTGTGGCAGGACCAGTCGTTCAAGGGCTACTCGCGGATGGAGCTGTCGCCGGGCAACTACGAAGACTGGCGGCGCCAGAGCCGATCGTTCGCGTCGATGGCAGCGGTCTCGACCGCCTCGGCCAACGCCCTCACCTCGGCTGGACCCCTGCGCCTCGACATCGCGCTCGTCACCACTAGCCTGTTCGAGACGCTGCGAGTGAGCGCGCGGCTCGGCCGCACGTTCGTCACCGCGGACGAGACCAGCGGCGGACCACCGCCGGTGGTGTTGAGCGACGGCCTGTGGCAATCGCTCTTCGGCGGTCGCGCCGACGCGCTGGGCGCGACGCTCACGCTGAACGGCACGCCGCATCTGATCGTCGGCGTGATGGCGCCGACGTTCGAGTTCCCCACCCGCACCACCACCTTGTGGATGCCGCTCTGGTTCACTCCTGGCGATCTCGAGGACCGCGCCAACGTGTACCTCCAGGGGATCGGCCGCCTCGCGCCCGGGGTCACGCTCGCGCAGGCGCGCAGCGAGCTGAACGTCATCGCCGACGGCCTCGCCCGCGCCTACCCCGACGCCAACGAACGCACTGGCGCGACCGTCATCGCCCTGCGCGACGAGGTGTCGCGGCAATCGCGACTGATGCTGCTGGCGCTGGCCGGCGCGTCGATCTGCGTGCTGCTCATCGCCTGCGCCAATCTGGCCAGCCTGCTGCTGGCGCGCGCGGTGCAGCGTCAGCGCGAACTGGCCGTGCGGGTGGCGATGGGCGCGCGGCCCCGCCGCATCGCCCGCCAGGTGCTCACCGAGAGTCTCCTGCTGTCGATGGGCGGCGGACTGGCCGGCGTCGGGCTGGCGGTGCTGGCGGTGCCGCGAGTGGCCGCCCTGGTGCCGACGACGCTGCCGATTGCCGCGGCGCCCAACGCCGATCTGAGGATGCTGGCGGTGGCGGCGCTGGCGACCCTGGCCACCGGCGTCGGCTTCGGGCTGATCCCGGCGTGGCGGTTGTCGCGCGGTCCGCAGAGCGCCGACTTGCGCCAGGGCGGCCGGGTGTTCGGCGGCCGCGGCGCCGAGCGGATGCGGTCGGCTTTCGTCGTCGCCGAAGTGGCAGCGGCGGTCGTCTTGCTCGTCGCGGTCGGGCTGTTCGTGCGGGCGTTGTGGCGCGTGCAGAACATCGACCCGGGCTTCCGCGCCGCCGGCGTCGTCACCGCGCGCACGACGCTGCCGATGCCGAAGTATCAGGCCGTGGCCCGGCGCGAGCAGTACTACGCCGCCGTGCTCGATGCCGTGCGGGCGGTGCCGGGCGTGGAGAGCGCGGCGTTCACCAGCTTCCTGCCGATGGTGATGCGCGGCGGCATCTGGCCGGTGACCGTCCCCGGCGTCACCGTGCCCGACCGAGGCGCGGTCGGCGAGCCTGCGCTATGTGACCCCCGACTACTTCGCCACCATGCGCATCCCGGTGCTGCGCGGCCGCGCCGTGCTGGCCAGCGATGCGCAGACCTCCGAATACGTCGCCGTGGTGAGCCGCTCGTTCGCCGACCTGCATTGGCCGGGCGTCGATCCGGTCGGCCGGCAGTTCTCGATGACCTTCGCCGACCGCACGGTCGTCGGCGTCGTCGGCGACGTGCGCGTGCGCGGGCTCGAGCGCGACAGCGAACCTCAGGTCTACCTGCCGTCCACGCAAGTGGCCGACGACTCGGTCATCTTCTACACGCCGAAGGATCTCGTCGTGCGCACGGCCGGCGACGCCGCGCCGGTGTTCGCGGCGATCCGCGAGGCGGTGGCCCGGGCCGACCCCGAGCAGCCGGTGTCTGAAGCGCGTTTGCTGGACGACGTGATCGAACTGGAAACGACGTCGCGCGCCGTGCAGGCGCGGGCGCTGGGCGCGTTCGCGGCCGTGGCCGTGGTGCTGGCCTGCCTTGGCATCCACGGGCTGCTGGCCTTCGTCGTCGCCTCGCGCACGCAGGAGATTGGCGTGCGCATCGCCTTCGGCGCACGGCCGGCGTCGGTGGTGTGGCTGGTGCTGGGGCGGACGGCGATGCTGGCGGGCGCAGGGGTCGCGTTGGGTTTGGCGGCGGCGTTCGCGGTGAGCCGCTCGGTGCAGGCGCTGCTGGCCGGCGTCAGCCCGGCCGATGGGCCAACCTTCGCGGTCGCCGCGGCAGTGGCGTTGGTCGTGGCGCTGGCCGGAAGCCTCCTGCCCACGCTCCGGGCCGTCCGCGTCGATCCGCTGGCCGCCATCCGCACCGAATAGCCGGCCCTCGGGCCGCTTGGGGCATCATGGTGCCCGTGTCGGTCGCGCTCCTCGTCGTCGGCTTGGTGCTGGTCGCCCTGGGCGTCGCGCTGCTGGCGCTGCCGGCGGCCCCGGCCCTCGCCATCATCTTCGCTGGCGTCGCCGCGGTGGCCTGGGGCGACGGCTTCGTCCGCATCGGCTGGTGGACGCTCGGGGTCCTGCTGGCGCTGACGATTGTCGGCTCGCTGGCCGACAATGTCGCCACGCTGGTCGGCGCGCGCCGCGCCGGCGCGTCGGGATGGGGCGTGGCCGGTGCCGGGCTGGGCATGCTGCTCGGCCTCGCCTTCGGCCTGCCGGGCATCGTCATCGGTCCGGCCCTCGGCGCGTTCGTGTTCGAGTACGTCCGCCATCCCGATCTGCGGAAGGCCGGCTGGGCCGGGCTCGGCGGCCTGTTCGGGTTCGCCCTCGGCATCGTCGCCAAGTCGTTCTTCGGGATGCTGATCGTCGGCATCGCCGCCCTGGCCTATTTCTTCTAGCCCCGCGCATTCCCTCGGGGCTACCCTGAGCCTGTCGAAGGGTTCGCCACTGATGCCCACCGCCCGTCGCTGCACCGGCTGTGGCGCCACGCTGAACGATCCGCCCGGCGGCGTCGCCACCATCACCTGCCGTTTCTGCGGGCTCACCCACGACCTGGGCGCCCGGATTGGCGCTGTCACCCTCGGCGCGCCGGTGGTCATCGAGATCGGCCAGACCGTGCGGCGCACCGGCGCTGTCGCCGGCGCGGCGATCCTCGGCACCGTCGGCCTCGCCTTGGGGATTGGCGGCTACGTCGCGTGGCGCGTGACCCGCGAGACCGGGCTCGGGACGCAGTTGAGCACGCTGTCGCCAGGCGTCCCCGAGGTGCCGGCGAAGACGACGCGGCCGGCCGAGCGTCGGCTGCCGCCGGCCGACCTGGCGACGCTGACGACCTTCGGCTGGTACCCGCTCGACGTGCCGCCTCCGCCGGGCGGCTTCGACGCCTTCGAGCCGGTGGCGGCGCTGCCGTGGGCCATGGACATCGCCCGCGCGTGGGCCAGTGACGCCGTGCTCACGCGCATCGACATCGGCCGCGTCGACACCACCGGCGTGGTCAACCTGTCGGGCGAGACGACCAGCGGCTACCGCTTCAGCTCACCGGGGCGGCAGCAGCGCTGGAAGCAGGAGACCGATGCCGGGTCGAAGAGCCAGACCCGTGTCGGCCTGATGGTGCAGCTCCAGGGCACGACGGCGCGGGCGCTGGTCGAGGAGGGTCGCAACTCGGCCGAGCGTCCGGCGCCGGCGCCAGCGACGATCCTGCCGCTGCCGGATGTGTTGGCGCGGGCCAAAGCGCGTCGCAACGGCGTGGCCGACCGGCCGTTCTACAGCGGCTACTTGATCCACCTGCCGCGTGAAGGCTGGGTGTGGTACTTCAGCGCGCCGTCTGGCGACAGCTTCCCGCGCGCCAGAGCCACCGACGGCCGCACGTATCCGTACCTGACCGCTAGTCGATCGTCCTGACCCGGCCCGCCCCGGCGCCCTCGAGCGCGGCGGTGAGACGTGGCGCCAGATCCGCCGCCGGCTGCTGGATGCCGACCAGGATGTAGCCGTTGGTGACCTCGGGGTCGTAGAGCCGCGGCAACCGCGCCGGCAGCTTCGCGGTGATGAACAGCGTCATCACCGTGGCCAGGATCGCGCCGAGCATCGTCGTCTCGAAGATCACGATCAGGTTGGGCCACGGCGTCACGATCGGCATGCCGCTCGTGACGATCGGCCAGGCGCGCTGGGTGGCCGAGGTCAGCCAGTAGGCGCCGCCCAAGCCGAGCACGCCGCCCGCCAACGCGATCCAGTGCAGCCACGTCGCGCTGTCCTTGTGGCTGAACTCGTGGTCCTCGAACGGCTCGGACGACATCACCTGGATGTCGGCGTCGGCGACGCCGGCGGCGCGCAGGCCGTTCACCGCGCGCTGCGCGACGTCGGGGTCGTCGTAGAGCCCGTAGATGGCGGTCACGGCCGGGCCCTCCACAGCGCCGCCAGTTCGTCCTCGTGCGCGGGGCTGTCGGCGGTGGCCGGATGCGGCTGGTTGCCGACCTTCATCTCCCAGATCGAGATGATCGGCACGAACTTGGAGAACAGCATGTAGAGCAGCGCCATCGCCGCGAACGTCGCCGCCATGATGACCAGCTCGGTCGGCCGCGGGCTGTAGCTGCCCCAGCTGTACGGCAGCTGCTTTGTGGGCCAGCGCCGGGCACGATGATGAGGAAGCGCTCGAGCCACATGCCGACGAGCACGCCGAGCGACGCGACGACCGCGCCGGGAATCGTCCGCAGCCGCTTGAACGACAGGATGGCGAGCGGCAGCACGAAGTTGCAGACCACCATCGTCCAGTAGAGCGGCGCGTAGTCGCCGCGCTGGGTGGCCCAGAACACCGCCATCTCCGACGGCTCGTTGCCGTACCAGACGGTGAGCCGTTCGCTGAACACGAAGTAGCCCCACAGCAGGCTCATCAGCAGCAGCAGCTTGGCCAGGTTCTCGAAGTGCACCGGGTGCAGATAGGGTTCGAGCTTCAGCATCTTGCGCAGCACCGCCATGGCGATGATGAGCGCGGCGATGCCGCTGAAGATCGCCCCGGCCACGAAGTACGGCCCGAAGATGGTCGAGTGCCACATCGGCACGTGCGCCATCGAGAAGTCGAACGACACGATGGTGTGCACCGACACGGCCACCGGGATGATGGCGATGGCCATGATCTGCATGGCCGCTTCGAGCCGGTGCCACTGCCTGGTGGTGCCCTGCCAGCCGAGCGCCAGGACGCCGTAGATGCGCTTGCGCCAGGCCGGTGGAGCGATCGCGCACCAGCGCGAAATCGGGAATCATCGGCAGCAAGAGGAACAGCAGGCTGCCGGTGAGGTAGGTGTTGATGGCGAAGAAGTCCCACACCAGCGGCGAGCGGAAGTTGGGCCAGAGGTCGCGGGCGCTCGGGTACGGGGCCAGCCAGAAGAACAGCCACGGCTTGCCCAGATGGATGATCGGGAACATCGCGCCGATCATCAGCGCGAACACCGTGATCACCTCGGCGCAGCGGGTCACCGGCCGGCGCCACCGGGCGTTGACCAGGCGCAGGATCGCCGAGATCAGCGTGCCGGCGTGGCTGATGCCGATCCAGAACACGAAGTTGGTGAGGTAGAAGCCCCAGAAGACCGGCCAGTTGATGCCGGCCACGCCGATGCCGTACCAGATCTGATACGCCCAGGCGGCGGCGCCGCACAGCACGATCGTGCCCAGCACCAGCGCGACGCCGTAGAACCACACCGTGGTGTGGAACAGCGGACGCACGAGGTCGTCGGCGAGCGGGTTATTGCGCGTCCGGCTCATCCCAGGGCTGCCTCTGCAGGTAGGTGACCTTCGGCTCGGCGCCGAGGTCTTCGAGCAGTTTCGTGCCCGCGCGGCGAATGCGCCAGCCGCGCCGCCCGGCTCTCGTGGTCGTTCAGGTCGCCGAAGATGATGGCGCCGGCCGGGCACGACTGCGCGCACGCCGGCTGGATGTCGCCGTCCTTCAGCTCGCGATCTTCGGCCTTCGCGGCCGTCTTGCCCGACTTGATCCGCTGCACGCAGAACGTGCACTTCTCCATCACCCCGACCTCGCGCACCGAGACGTCGGGGTTCAACTGCAGCTGGAGGGGCTTGTCCCACTGCGGGTTGAAGAAGTTGAAGAAGCGGACGTTGTAGGAGCAGGCGTTGGCGCAGTAGCGGGTGCCGATGCAGCGGTTGTAGACCTGGGCGTTCAGGCCTTCGTCGGTCTGATGAGCGGCGTAGGTCGGACAGACGGCCTCACAGGGCGCGTTGTCGCAGTGCTGGCACATCACCGGCCGGAACTTCACCTTCACGTCGGGGAAGTCGCCCTCCCAGTAGCGCTCGACGCGCAGCCAGTGCATGGCGCGGCCGCGCGCCGCTTCCTGGGCGCCCACGGTCGGGATGTTGTTCTCGGCGTGGCAGGCCGTCACACAGGCTTCGCAGCCCGTGCAGCGGTCCAGATCCACGACCATGCCCCAGCGATGTGCCATCGACCTCAGCCTCTCCCGTAGGCGTGTGCGGGCCGCTCACGCGTGGCGCCGGCAAACAGAATCAATCGCCCGTCGGCGTCGGCCACCTTGCGGACGGCGACGCGGGTGGCGGCCCACGCCAGCGTCCCGGTGAAGGCCTCGACCGCCGGCGCCAGCAGCGGCAGCGGATTGGCGCCGCGGCCGCTGGCGTAGCGGGTGAAGTGCTCGTGGCCCTGGCCCACCGGCATCGCCACGGTGTCTGGCCCGATCCCGGGCGAGATGACGACCGGTGCCTGCAGCGACCCCTGAGCCGAGCGCACCTCCACGATGTCGCCGTCGGCGATGCCGAGGCGCTGGGCGGTGGCGACGTTCAACTCGACCCACGTGCTCCACATCGCCGTGGTCAGCGGATCGGGCAGCTCCTGCAGCCACGGCAGATGCGCAACGCTGCCGTCGGCGAACGCCTGCGACGCAAACGGCAGGAAGTGGAACGGGAACTCGGCGGCGTCGCCGGCCAGTGCCGGCGGTTCCCAGGCCAACGGGGGGCCGTCCAGAGGCGGCGGGTTCCACGGCGGGACGGTGACGGCTTCAGCTGGCGTCTGGAGCATCGCCTCGAACGATTGCCAGGGCATCGGCGACGCGAGCGGCTGCCTGAGCTTGCGCGACAGGTCGAGCAGCACGTCGGGCATCGACCGGGTCTCGTAGAGCGGACGGCTCACCGGGCCGGCCACGGTGGCGACGAACTGCGTGGCGCCCGATTCCGGCGCCGAATCCACCCACGCCTCGAGGAACGAATGGTCCGGCAGGATCACGTCGGCGAAGACGTTGGTGTCGTCCACGAACGAGCCAAAACCGGCGATGAAGGGGACGGCGCGGAGCCACTCCTCCACCTTCCAGGCAGCGGGCGCGCCGAACACCGGATTCGCCTCGTCGAGCAGGAGCACCTGCGGCGGCCCCGCGGCGATCAACGCCGGCAGCGTGCGGGCTGGCGCGGCCGGCACCACCGACTGCGGCATGAACGACACGCCGCCCTCGACTCCCATGCTGCCGAGCAGCGCGTTCAGCGCGTTCACGGCCAGCGCCTGGGCCAGGCCGTTGCTGTGAGCAAGCGGGGCGCCGCCGATCGCGGCAACGGTCGGCCCGTGTCCGGCCATCTCTCGGGCCAGACGTTCCACCCGCGCGGCCGCCACGCCGGTGAGCGTTTCCACCTCGGCGGGTGTGAAGGCCGGCAGGCCGCCCGACCAGCCGTCGACCATGGCACCGGCCCGGCCGGCGGCCGCGGCCGCGCGCAAGCCGTCGCGCATCATCACGTGGGCCAGTCCCAGCGCCAGGGCGCCTTCGGTGCCCGAACGCGCCGCCACCCACTCGTCGGCGGAGGCGCCGGTCAGCGACATCCGCGGCTCGACCTGCACGAACTTGGTCTTGATGCCGGCGCGCCCCTGGCGCATCGCGCCGTAGGCCACCGAATGCGCCAGCGGCGAGTTCCAGGTGCCGAGCAGGTCAGCGCCGAAGCTGACTAAATAGCGGGAACGGGCCAGATCGAACGTCGGCAGCTGATACCGGCCGAAGCTGAGCTCATTGGCCCGACGCAGCACGGCGTCGTCGAACACCTCGAAGGCCACCGGCGCCGGGGCGCCGAAGCGGCGCAGGAACTCGCTGACCAGCTCGTGGCGGCGGCCGCGGCGGGGCCGCGACAGGTAGGCGAGGCCGGCCGGAGTCGCGGCGATCGCGTCGAGCCGCTCGAGCACGGTGCCCAGCGCCTGATCCCACGACACCTCTTCGAATTTGCCTTCGCCACGCTCGCCACTGCGCCGCAGCGGCGCGACGATGCGATCGGGGTGATAGGTGACCTGCACCGCCGCCTGGCCGCGCACGCACAGGCGGCCCCGGCTGATGGCGTGCGTCGGGTCGCCTTCGAGCTTCTTCACCAGCCCCATGCGGACCACGCCTGGCTGGCCGTTGCGGAACACCTCGGCGTCGCCGTCCATCACCCGGGCGGTGATCCCGCATCCGGCCGCACAGAGCGGGCAGACGCTGGGCTTCCACACCGCGATGCCAGGGGTGATCTCTTCGTCCGGGATGAAGCGGACGAGCTGGTTCTCGGGATTGCCGCAGCCGGCCAGCGCCGCGGTGGTGCCGGTGATGGCGGTGACCTTGAGGAAGCGGCGGCGATCCATCGGCGGCGACGTCATGACGGCTGACCTGATGCGGACTCAGTAGTGACAGGTCAGGCAGTCGTTCGACGCCTGCTTCTGCTTGTGGCAATTCACGCAGAACGCCATGTCCATCTCGACGGCGCGCACGGCCACGGTCTGCTCGGCCTGGTTGCCATGACAGGTGGAACACGCGGTGCCGGCTTTGATGTGCGGCGCGTGCTCGAAGCGGACGTGGGCCTCGCGCGTGAAGTTGTAGACGCGCTGCCACGCCAGGTCGATGCCCTTGGCGTGCATCGCGGTGAGCTGCTGGATGAGCGGCCGATCGGTGGCGATCGCCGAATGGCAGACCATGCAGGTGTTCACCGACGGCAGCCCGGCGCGCGGCCCGCGCTCGACCCCCTCATGGCAGTCGGTGCATGCCAGCTCGTTGGCCAGGTGAATCTGGTGGCTGAACGGAAACGGCTGCTGTGGTTCGGTGCGCAGGTCGAAATGCGAGCGAACGGCCTGGCCGAACGATCGGTTCGCCGGCGTGAAGACCGACGAGGTCCCCCACCGCGACGGCGCGGCCATGCGTTCGGCCTGCGCCTGTTCCGACGGATTCTTCCAGCGCTCGCATCCCACGGCGCCGAGCGCGCCGGCCAGGGCGAGGAACGCCGTCGCCAGGGCCCACGAGGCCCGGCTCGGCCTACTTCGGTGCGGCACCGGCGAGACTGCGGACGTAGTTGACGACGTGCCAGGTGTCCTGATCGGTGAGTCGGCCCTTGAAGCCCTTCATCTTGAACTCGGGCCCGGCGCCTTCCATGATCACCGCGAAGATCTCGCTGTCGGTGTTGCCGCGCGTCCAGGTCGCATCGGTGAGATCCGACGCCCCCATCGACTTCGCCGCGGCGGTGTCGGCCTTGCCGGTCGCGCCATGACACAGCCGGCACTGCTTCTGGTAAAGCGCCTCCCCGGCCGTCAGCGACGCGGCGTTGGTGGCTACCGGGTTCTTCGTCTTGGCCGCGACGGCGCGCGGCGTCGTCTGTTCACCGGCAGCGCTGGTCCACACCGCTCCCACGAGGCACACGGCGGCCCCCCACAACAACACTGTCCGATGACCCATCCAGACCGACTCCTCGTGTGGCGTTCACGATCCACGGTGCGACGGCAACCGAGGCATTATCGATTGCCGACGTCCGGCAGGCATCCTCACATAGACGAGAGGGGATTGCAACCCGATGTCTCCCCTCCGCATGGGCGAAGATTCGAACGATCGGTCAGACCGGAGGTTGCCGCCCTGGCGCCCGGCGCAACCGCGCGGCCCAGCCGGTCCTCATCCCGCGCGCACGCGGCCGATCGCCAGCAGTCCCGCCAGGTACGCCCCTGCCACTACGTCGTAGGTGCCGCAGAACGCCGGCCAGAATGCCGGCACGCCGGCATTGGCGATGAGCCGGCCGTGCATGAAATCGAACAGGCCATGAGCGACCAGGGCGCCGGCGACGATCCACAACGACGACTTGAAGCCGACGACGGCCGCCGCGATGAAGACCAGCCCCGCCAGCAGCTCGAGCACGAGGGCGGTCGTGGAGCCACCCATGACCGCAAACAGCGAGTACAGCCCGCCGATGACGATGGTCACCGTCGGGTAGAAGGCGCGGTCACGATCCAACCCGACGACGGTGGCGAAGAGTCCGACGCCCAGTGCCAGGAAGCCGCCGATCAGCCAGGGCATGACGCATCTCCCCCCTCAGCTCAGAGCCATCGCCGCACGCGTGCCGCATAGGCCGCGTAGGCGTCACCGAATAGACCGTGGAGCACGCGCTCCTCCGGGACGATCTGCAGACGCGTGATGAAAGCGACGAACACCGCGATGCCCACGAACGGCAGCACGGCGGAGAGATACGCGGCCCACGCCAGCAGCACGAACGCCATGCCGACGTACATCGGGTTCCGGGTGACGCGGTAGACGCCGCCGGTGACCAGCGCCGAGGCGCGCTCGGGCTTGAGCGGATTGACCGTGGTGCGGGACGCTCGGAACGCCAGAACGCCCAGCAGCGAGAAGGCCAGACCGGCCGCGACGGACACCGCCACGGCCACGGCCTGCGCGCCAGGGCCGATGGAGAGCGGCGGCCCGATGCCGGCGACGCTCCACATTCCGGCGGCGACGAGCACCGCCACGGCCGGAGGAGGGATCGTGTGCTCGAGCATCGCCATCACGATGTGGTCCACACCCTACCACGGAGCGGGTCGCATGGCGGGTCAGGAGAATCCCTTGTCGTAGATCACCGGCATCTGTCCCTGCCACTTTCTCCACAGGTCGTCGCCGGTCATCAAGTCAGCCATGAAGCGCGCGACGTTGCTGCGGCTGGTCCTGCCGGCGTCGAAAATCGCGCTGCGGGTCGGCGACGGGTGCACCTCGGTACTCCGTGACAACGTCCTGGTTCACGAGCGTGTCCGGCCTCACGACCACCCACGCGATCGCACTGTCGCGCCGGCCGACCTCGACACGCAGGTAGTCCGCGGCCCTCTCGTTGTCCCGGTGCGGCGGCAGCAGCAGGCGGACGAGGTCGATGACACGCCGCTGGCCCCACGACGTGGGTTCGTCGAGGTCGCGGTTGCGATTGCCGGCGGTATTCATCAAGACGAATCTGACCGGATGATCCCGCCGTGTGGCCCGGACAGCCTCACACAATCGGCGCGTGGCATCGGCCACCAGTCCGCGCGGGGATCCGTAGATCCCCTTGAGCGTCAGGTTGTGCCCCAGGCATGACGCGATCGCGGTGCAGTCGCTGACGAGTTGCGTCGTGTCGTGGTCCCCGAGGTCGAGGAGGTGTGCGCGAACGACGGACAACAGGGGATGACGTCTGAGGGTCTCCGGCAGCTTCTCGGGCGATCGCACGACCGCCCGTACCCGCTGGCCGCGTTGGAGCAGATCCTCCACCAGCAGACGTCCGGTCGCCCCACTGGCGCCAACGACCAGCATCGTCACTTGCCAACGACCCAGGTGGTCATGCAGCGCTGGTCCTGCACGATTGTGGTCTTCAGCGGGTCGAGGAGCACGCCGCCCAGACGCGCGGTGATCGCGAGCAGCCTGGCTTCGTCCACGAGATACCGCTCGCTGCCATCTGGTAGCAGGTACCGGCCGTTGCCGACCGGCTGCATGCGGGCTTCCATGCCGATCGACGACGCCAGCCGCGCGAACAACAGCCCGCCGGGTCGCAGCAGGCGCCACATCGCGTCGACCATCGCATCGAAGTGCCCGGCGTCGCGGGCGAAGTGAAGCACGGCGTTGGCGATCACGACGTCCATCGAAGCCGCTGCGAACGACGGCTGCTCCACCGCCTCCAGGCGGATGTGATCGACCGGCAGGCCGGGGCGTAGCTGCGCCGCCAGCGCCCGCACCGACGCGACGGCGGCCGGATCGGCGTCGCTGGCGTAGACGTCGATGTCGGTGCGGCCCAGCAAATAGACGAGATTGCGGCCACCGCCGCAGCCCGCGTCGAGCACCCGCATGCCGGCGCCGATGCGGCCGCGCAGCAGCTGGTCGAACAGGTAGATGTCGATGTTGCCGAACTGCCGGGCCAGGGACTCCACGCGCGGCTACCGTTGCGGGGCCCGTGGCACGCCGGCCTTCGTGAGGTCGCCGACGGGCGCCAGGAACAGGCGGTCGCGGCCGCAGAACCAGCGCTCGTCACGCACCTCGAGCGGGTGGTCGTGATGGCGCGGGCAGGCCGGCCAGTTGCGGTTCCCCTCCGCCTGCAGCGCCAGCTGCACGCCGTCCGCGACCAGCGACAGGTAGCCGGGATCGGTGCGGGCCGCCTCTCGCGCCGCCGTCTCCTCGACCCGCGCCACGGCATCGGCGTGGGCTTCGCCAGCCGTCCGCGCGACATCGCGGCGCAGGCGGCTCAGGAGCCGGTCGAGATCGCGGGACGACCGGGCCGGCGGGGTGTTGCGACAGAGCACCTCACCGCGCTTGTCGATGCGAGGCCGCAGACACGGCGTGAACGTGGCGTTGCGGCCGGTGCCGCCGATCGACGCGGACACCACCTGGGGATCGCTCACCGCGCTGATGGCGAAGCCGCCGAAACTCGTCGCGTCGATCGCCGGGCGCTGCCACAAGACCCAGCTCGACCGGCCGGCCTTGCGGGCGTCGAGAATGCAGCGCAGCCCGTCGCGCATCTGGCGGCGGGTCGCGGCCACCGGCCAGGCGTCCTCGGTGGCTGGACGCGACTCGAGCAGGAAGATGCCGCAGTGGCGATCCACGGGCCCGACGACGGTCTCGATCCGCGCCGCCGCGATGAACGCGGCTTGCATCAGCCGTTCGTCGGGCGCGGACTGACCGGCGACACTCGCGGCCAGGACCGCCACCAACACCGGCCCGAGCGCCAACCCCGTACGGCTCATTCGTCCATACTAGCCGCGCCGGGCCGCTGTCCTACTGCCCTGGCTTGTAGGTCCGCTCGGTGTGCCCTTCGAGCTGCTTCGGATAGAAGTAGACCTCGCGCAGGTTGCCGGTGGCGTAGCGCTCGGCCTGGTCGTTGAAGTGTTTGGAACCGACGTCGCTGCTGAGGCCACCGGCGGTCACCGCCTTGGCCCGGACGCCGTCCTTGCCGAACTCCACTGCCGCCACGAAGCTGTTGCCGCTGGTGCCGTAGATCTTCTTGCTGCCGTTGTAGCTGCGGGCGCCGAACGACGCCAGCGAGCCCCAGCGGGCCGACGCGAAGCCGACCGCCGTGCTCGGCTTGCTGTCGTCGAACGGGTGAACGATGTTCGGCGAGATCCGCTGGAAGCGGTTGATCTCACCCCACGGCGTCGCCCACTTGCCGAAGTCCGCGGTCAGCTTGTCGACGGCGACGGACAGCGCCTCGAGGCGCTGCTGCGGGGTGGCCTTGGTGCGCATGTACTCGGTACACCGACACGCCGGCGCCGCGGGCCGCCTCCGCCGACTTGGACCACAGCTCCTCGCCCCAGAAGAAGGCCAGCGACTGCGGCACCGAATCGGCCGCCCAGCGGTGGTCCCATTTGCGGAGCAGATCCACGGGATCCTTCAGTTTGGCCTTGAGCGGATTCGCGGCCGGCGCCTGGTCCCACGCCCGCACCAGCAACGGCACCTGCGCTTCGAACTCCGGCTGCTGGCTGTCGAACACGGTGCTGGTCAGGGTGTCGAGCGTGAAGCCCTTCTTGCCGGTGAGCACGCGCAGCGCATGGACGCCGCGCGGATTCTCGCCGTTGCGGTCGAAGTAGGCCGGGAAGTCGCTCTTCTTCCTGCTGTTGGGACCAGCGGCGGTGTACGGCCAGTTGTTGGTGTTGTAGACCCAGCCGTTGGGCGGGTTCTCGACACTGGGGCTGTCGTCCACGGCATGCACTCCCTGCCAGTCGTTGCCCGGGACGCTGCCGTCCACCGGCTTGGTCCAGTCCAGCTTCGGGTTGCGCCGGGGCACGAAGTTCGAGTGGAAGTAGGCGATGTTGCCGTCGGCGTCGGCGTAGAGCGTGTCGTTCGACGAGTTGGTGTGCGCTTCCATCACTTGCTTGTACTCGGCGATGTTCTTCGCCTTGGTGCGGCTGAACGACTGGATGAGCGCCTTCAGCGGTTCCTCCATGAGGCGCACCGAGACCATCTTGCCGCCCTCCTCGCGCACCACCGGTCCGTGGTGCGTGCGGTACACCGTGAAGGTCTTCTCTGCCATTCCGGTGGCGGTCTTGTAAGGCACCGTGATCGTCTTGCTCGCCACCGGGCGTTCCTCGCTGCCGAACGTGTAGAACAGCTTGCCGTCCCTGGTCGCCGTCGTGAGCAGGAACTCGTCGATGTTGTCGACGCCGCTCGACGTGTGCATCCAGCCGGCCTTGTCGTTGAAGCCCTGGTAGATGAAGAACTGGCCCCAGGTGAGCGCGCCGTAGGCGTTCAGGCCTTCTTCGCTGGTGACCTGCGCTTCTTCGCGGAAGAAGAACGAGGTGTGCGGGTTGATGAACAGCAGCGCCTTGCCGTCCACGGTGTTGGCCGGGGCCACGGCGAAACCGTTGGAGCCAGTTGGCTCGGGCGGCACCGGGGCGTAGCTCGGGTCGGGCTCCACGCGGGCCATCGCGGCCGGGTTCTTGCCGTAGAAGGCCTCGAGGCGGGCGATCGACACGCTCTCGATGTCGCCGCCGATGCTGCCTTCGCTGAAGCTCAGCGCCATCCATGGCTCGAACCTCGTGATCACGCGCGGCTTCACGTTCGGGTGCGTGGCCAGGTAGTAGTTGAGGCCGTCGGCCCAGCCGGTCATCACCGCCTGCAGCCACGGCGGCGCGGCGGCGTACATCGTCCGCAGTGCCACCGGGTCGATGAACAGCTTCATCCGCAGGTCGCGGTAGATCTCTTTCTCGCCTTCGGCCTCCGCCAGCCGTCCCATCGCGTTGATGAAGTTGGTCTCGACGCGGTTGAAGTCGTCCTCGGCCTGGGCGTACATCAGCCCGAACACGGCGTCGGCGTCGGTCTTCGCGGTGATGTGCGGGATGCCCCAGTCGTCGCGCACGATGGTCACGCCGGCGGCGCGCGTCTGCCACGCCGCCAGCTCGGGCGACACGGGCGGAGCCGGCGGTTCGCTGGCGGTGCAGGCGACGGCGCCGACGAGCAGGAGGGCGAGGAGGGCACTGCGCTTCATGAATGCTCCCGATAGCTCAGCCGCGGCGGGACGATGCTGCGGGCGGATGGGATTGTGGCATAACGGCAGGGAATAGGGACCAGGGATCAGGGACCAGGGATCAGGAAGAACTGCCCCTCAGGCGACTCGGGCACCGACCCGAACGACGACGTCCGAGCCGACGGCGACGCAGGCCGAGTGCGGTGGCGCCGTTAGAATCGGCCCGAAGGCGTCGCCGTAGAGCGCGCCGGCCGGTCCGGTGAACGTCGCTGCGGCGTTCGGCCACACGGTCCACGACGGATGCTCCACCTGGTACTCGAGCGTGCCGCCGTCGCGCTGGCGGGTGTAGCCCCAGTAGTGCTCGGTGACGAACTCGGCCTCGCTGTCAGGCTCGAGGGGAATCGCCGGGCCCGACACCACGGCTCCCAGGCGATACGCGGCGTCCTCGTGGCGCCACGCGTAGCTCGCCTGCCCTCCCGACCTCGGGTCGAGGGCGATCTCGTGCGACATCGGCACCGCCAGGTAGGGCTCGTTGTAGGTCCAGCGCGCCACCGCGGCGATGGCCGCGCGGGGAACCAGCTCGCGGATGAACACCACGGCGCGGCGGCGCTCCCCCGCCGGCGTCGTCCGGCTGACGTAGAAGCGCAGGTTCACCTCTTCGAACGTGCGATGGCCCGGCACCGGCACGCCGTGCAGGCGGGTGTCGGTGAAGAGGAACCCGACCAGGCTCACCAGTGTCTGCCCGTCCCAGGCGTCGAGCTCGGTGCCGCGGGGAACCAGCGGCTCGAGCAGCGTTGGCGGACAGCGGTAGTTGAGGACGACGAGGCTTTCCCAGCGAGCGGTCAGGAATGCGCCGGCCATGGACGCCGCGGCGGCCGGCCGCTACGGCCGGACGACGACCGTCTTGCTGTGATCGCAGCTGGGCGGCAGCGCGGCGTCCTTGGGCGGCACGTCGCCCAGGTAGCAGCCGGGGATGAAGTAGAAGGGCTTGCGCACGATCGGTGTGGCCGCGGCTGGCGGCGGAGCCGGCGCCGCGGGAGGCTGTGTCGGCGTCAGCTCGAGCGGCTGCAACGTGCGGCGGAGGGTGACCACGCCGCCGGCCTCGATTCGCACCGCCACCCCTACCCGCTGATAGCCGTCGGCGCGAATCTCCACCTGGTGGGCGCCGGCGTCGAGTTCCATCGAGCCACGCACGTCGAGGGTGGTGCCGGCCAGGTAGCCGTCGACGTAGACCTCGCCGATGCCGCGCGGCTCCACGTCGAGCCACAGCGTGCCGGTCGGCGCGGGCATCTCGGCGGCTGGAGCGGCGGCCGGACTCGGGGCGGCCGCGACCGACATCCCCCAGCCATAGCCATAGAAGGGCAGCACGTAGACCACGCCGGGACCGCCGCTCCGGCCTTTGCGCTGCGGGCCGCGTTCGCGCGGCTGGCGGCCCGGCGCGCGATCGGGCGGCGACTTGGTGTCGGTCGGGCCGGGTAGCGTGCCGATCGGCGCCAGGGTCGGCGTGATGTCGGCGAGCGGGAGACCGATCGGCGCCAGCGGCAGCCCGATCGACGGCTGAGGCGGTGGCTGGCCGCGGCGCGACCCGTCGGACGTGACGGTCTGCGCGTCAGCGAGGCTGGGCAGGGCGACGAGGAGCGCGGCGATCAGGAGACGCATGGACCACCCTGCTGCCACTATAGCGCCGAGTCGTCGCGCCGGGGCATGAGGGCGGAGCCGGCCCAGCCGTGGGTCGGTCAGGCCGGGCAGCTCAGTCGCAGGCTCAGTGCAGGCCGGGCGGGTGCGGGCCCCAGCCGCGGGTCGCGTAATCCATCAGCGTCTCGGCGAACAGGATCACCACGAAGAACAGGCTGAGCACGACCGTGAGCTTGGTCAGACGGCTGCTGTACTTCACGTGCATGAAGAACAGGATCACCAGTGTCGCCTTGATGGCGGCGATGGTCAGGGCCACGATCGGGTTGAAGGCGCCGAGGTTGACGAACGCGGTGCCGACCGTGATGGCGCTCAGCACCATCAGCGCCGTGAATATCGTCAGGTAGGTGCTCAGTGGCGAAACATGAACGCTGGACATAACGCCTCCCCAGGTGGCCGTTCTCCGGCCGCCTGGCCGCCCCGCGGAGCGGGGCCCAGGAAATCAGTGTCGCTCGACCAGATAGAGGAGCGGGAACAGGAAGATCCACACGATGTCGACGAAGTGCCAGTAGAGCCCGGTCATCTCGACCGGCGCGTGCCACTGCTCGTCGAACCGGCCCTTGTGGGCCATCCACAGAATCACGAACAGGATGACGATGCCGACGATCATGTGCAGGGCGTGCAGCCCGGTCATCGTGAAGTAGAGGCTGAAGAAGATCTGGGTCGTGCGCTGCACGTCGGCGCGGCTCATGTTCATGCCGCTGGCCGGCGGGTCGAGCGGGACGCCGATCTCGTCGGAGTGATGGTAGAAGTCGAAATGGGCGCCCGGGACGTGGAAGTGCTCGAACTTCAGCTCGTACTCGTAGACCTTGATGCCGAGGAACACCGATCCCAGGATGATCGTGCCGATCAGCCAGTTCACCGTCGCCTTGCGCTGGTTGGTCTGGGCGGCGCGCACCGCCAGCGCCATCGTCAGCGAGCTGCCGATCAGCACCACCGTGTTGACGAGGCCGGGGATGATCTCGATCGACTTGCTGGCCAGCGCGAACGCGTCGTAGTACCACGTGCGGTAGAGCGTGTAGGCGATGAACAGGCCGCCGAAGAACAGCACTTCGGTGAGCAGGAACACCCACATGCCCAGCGTCGCAGCTTCGCGCTGCTGGTCCATGGTGTCGAAATGGTGCTGCAGCGCCGGATGGTGCGCGTGGCCGTGCGGGGCGTGGCCGTGCGCCGGCGCTCCCTCGGCGTGTGCGTAGCCGTTAGACAAGCTTGGCCTCCCTCACGACGTGCGGCGTGTACTCGTAGGGCTCGGGGATGTCGGTCGGGACCTCCACGAAGTTCTCGGTCAGCGGCGGCGACTGCGTCCGCCACTCGAGCCCCGACGCGCCCCACGGGTTGTTGCCGGCGGCCTCGCCGTACTTGAGCGACCAGGCGAAGTAGAGCACCGGCAGCAGGTAGCCGAGGCCGAGGATCGAGGCGCCGGCCGACGACAGCACGTTCAGCACCTGGAACTCGTCCGGATACATGTGGTAGCGGCGCGGCATGCCCAGGTAGCCCAGGACGAACTGCGGGAAGAAGGTCAGGTTGAAGCCCACGAACACGAGGATGGCGCTGATCCGCGACCAGAACTCCGAGTACATCCGGCCGAACATCTTCGGCCACCAGAAGTGCAGCCCGCCCAGGTAGCCCATGATCGCGCCGCCGACCATGATGTAGTGGAAGTGCGCGACCACGAAGTAGGTGTCGTGCAGGTGGATGTCGGTGCCGAGCGTGGCCAGGAACAGCCCGGTCAGCCCGCCGATGAGGAACAGCCCGAAGAAGCCGTAGACGTAGAGCATCGGCGTCTCGAACGACAGCGATCCGCGGTGCATCGTCGCCGTCCAGTTGAAGACCTTCACCGCCGACGGGATCGCCACCGAGAAGCTCAGGAACGAGAACACCATCGCCGCGTAGATCGAGATGCCGGCGACGAACATGTGGTGGGCCCACACGATGAAGCCGAACACCGCGATCGCCAGCGACGAGAAGGCGACGAAGCTGTAGCCGAACACCCGCTTGCGCGAGAAGGTCGAGACCAGCTCGCTGATCACGCCGAGCGCCGGCAGGATCATGATGTAGACCGCCGGGTGCGAGTAGAACCAGAACATGTGCTGCAACAGCACCGGGTCGCCGCCGCGGGCCGGGTCGAAGATGCCGAAGCCGAAGGCCCGCTCCACGAACAGCAGCACGATGGTGATGGCGACCACCGGGGTGCCGAGCACCTGGATCAGGCTGGTGGCGTAGTGCGCCCACACGAACAGCGGCAGCTTGAACCAGGTCAGCCCGGGGGCGCGCATCCGGTGGATGGTGACGATGAAGTTGAGGCCGGTGAGGATCGACGAGAACCCGGAGATGAAGACGCCGAGCGCGGTCGGCGCGACGTTGGTGCTCGACGAGCTGGTGCTGTAGGGCGTGTAGAACGTCCAGCCGGTGTCGACGCCGCCGGCGATCAGCGCGAACAGCGTGAACGCGCCGCCGACGACGTAGATGTACCAGCTGAGCAGGTTGATGCGCGGGAACGCCAGGTCCTTGGCGCCGATCATCGGCGGGATCAGGAAGTTGCCGAGCACCGCCGGCACCGACGGGATCAGGAAGAAGAACACCATGATCACGCCGTGCAGGGTGAAGAACTTGTTGTAGGTGTCGGGCTGGAACAGGTCGCCCTGCGGCGTCGTCAGCTCGAGCCGGATGCCGACGGCGAACAGGCCGCCGAGGAAGAAGAACAGCGAGATCGAGATGAGATAGAGGACCGCGATCCGCTTGTGGTCCTTGGTGAGCAGCCACGACTTGATCGTGTGGCCGTTCGAGAGGTAGTTGTGCGCGGGATAGGCTGACGTATCCATGGCCTTACCTTCCGGCGCCCGGAGGCGGCGCCGCGGGCGTGCTGGTGGCGGGCGCCGTCGCCGGCACCAGGGCCGGTGCGGGCGTGCTCGCCTGGGGTGACAGCGATTTGACGTGCTCGATGAGCGCAGCGAGCCCTTCTTCGCTGATGAGGCCCTGGAAGGTGGGCATGAGCGGCGTGAAGCCCTTCACCACCTTGGCCTGCGAATTGAGGATCGACTCGCGCAGGTAGCCCTCGTCGACGACCGCCGTGCTGCCGTCGACCAGGTCCACCGTCGTGCCGATGATGTCCTTCAGCGACGGTCCGCGGCCCTGGCCGCTGTCGAGATGGCAGGTGGTGCACGCCAGGTCGTTGAACAGCTTGGCGCCGCGCTCGGCCATCGTCCCTTCGGTGCCGCCGCCGGCCAGCCACGACTGGTACTGGGCCGGCTCCATCACCACCACCGTGCCGATCATGCCGGAGTGCTTGGTGCCGCAATACTCGGCGCAGAAGATGTGGTAGCGGCCGGGCTTGGTGGCGTTGAACCACAGCTGGGTGTAGCGGCCGGGGATGGCGTCGATCTTGGTGCGGAACGCCGGGAAGTAGAGGTCGTGGAGCACGTCCTCGGAGGTCACGAACACGCGGATCGGGCGGCCGCTCGGCACGTGCAGCTCGTTGATCTCACGCTGGCCGCCGGTGTGCTGGAACTTCCACATCCACTGCTTGCCCACGGCGTAGATCTGCATCGCCTCGTCGGGGGGGCGGCGCATGTCGTAGAACAGCTTGGCGCCCCACACGAACATCACCATCGAGATGATGGTCGGGATGATCGACCAGGCCAGCTCGAGTGGCAGCGAGCCCTCGATATGGGCGCCGACCTCCTCGGGGTGCTTGCGGCGGTACTTGAAGGCGAAGAACACCACCGCCGCCGACACCGCCAACGTGAAGAAGGCCGAGACCGCGACGATGAAGATGTAGAGCGCGTCGACCTCCGCGGCGAAGGTCGAGGCTTGCTCCGGAAACAGCGGAATACCACCCATAAAGCCTAGCGAAGCTCCGCCTCGAACTGGCGAGCATTGCCGGGTCGGCTCCGCTTCGCTAGTCCAGCGTTGTTTGGCCCCGCTACGCGGGGCGGGACGTCGTGAACGACCGATCGAGCTGTGATCATCTGCACGTACCTCGGCCGTTCACAACGTCCGGTGACTGGTCGCGCGGTTATCGCGCCTGAGGGACATCCCCACGAACCCGAGGAGCAACGCCACGGTCACGGCGCCGCCGAGCCGCACGGCGTTCATGGCGACCAGGCTGTAGCTGCCGGTCGCCGGCTCGTAGTGATAGCAGTAGAGCAGCACCTGATCGACCACCGATCCGATCCTGCCCTCGGACGACTCCATCAACGCGAACTTGAGATCCCGCGGCGGGTACTCGATCCCGAAGAGATAGCGGGCCAGCCGGCCGTCCGGCGTGACCACGATCACGCCGCTGGCGTGCGCGAACTGCTGCGTCGCCTCGTCCCAGCTGAACTGGAAGCCGGCGGCGTCGGTCACCCGACGGATGCTGGCGTCGTCGCCGGTGAGGAAGTGCCAGCCCTGCTCGGCGCCGGGGCGCTTGTAGGTGTCGAGGTAGACGGCCTTCTTGGCCGCCGCCATCACCGGCGTCTCGCGGGCGTCGAAGCTGATCGCGACGACGTCGAACTCCTGGCCGGCGGTCTGCTCGAGCACGCCCAGCCCGCTCACCAGTCCGTTGAGGATCTGGGTGCAGAGCATCGGACACTCGTAGTAGACGAAGGCCAGCACCACCGGCTTCGTGCCGAAGAACTCGCCCAGCCGCACCTCGCGCCCGGTCTCGTCGCGGAAGGTGGCGTCGAGCGGCAGCTTGGCGTCGAGCTTCTGGTCGAACCGCACCTGCTGCAGCGCCACCGGCGTCTGGTTGGCGGGGGCGCCGGGTGCCGGACGGAGTCCCGGCGCGTCGGGCTGCGCGTACGCCGGCATCACGCCTGCCAGGAGCAGAGCGGCGACGAGCGGCAGCGGCAGCAGGGTGCGCATGATCACGATCCGTGGTCTAACGGGGCGCCGCGGTGCGGCCGGCCGAGGAATCCTGAATCACCGTGCTGGTGGCCGACGCCGGGGCGCCGTCGCGTACCGGGAAGCCGCGCTGCAGCGTGATCGCCATGGCCCGGTCGATCGGGATGTGGACCACGCCAGTGGCCTTGTCCACCCAGCCGTAGCCGTTGAGCGTGCCGCGCTGCTCGTTCTTCAGCTCCCAGACGTCCTTGAACGGCTGCACCTGGAGCCGCGGCGCCGGCGGATCCTGCGACTGGCCGACGGCCAGCGGATAGACGCGCGAGCTGTCGTCGATCGACACGGCGCGGCCCTCGAGGAACCAGAAGGTGCCGTAGACGATCGCGCCCGACACGAGCATCGCCACGCCGAGCCAGATGGCGAAGTTGTACGCCACCGCCGGCGCGACGTCGGTGTGCTCGTACGCCGCCCCCGGTGGCGTCGGTCCGTATTCGAGATCTGCGTCTGACATGTCGTAATTTCCTGGGGTGGGATCCGTGGGTTCCGGCTTTCGGGTTCTTCCTGTTCCCTGTGTCCCTGTTCCCTGTTCCCTGTTCCCTGTTCTTAGTGCGTGTGGTGCGTCAACGCCTTGGCCAGCCCCGCGTCCTGCAGCGGCAGCAGCGGCCGGCCCTTCAACTGCATCGCGAACAGCATCACGAAGACGCCGCCCAGCGCGATCGGCAGCGCCACGTCGATGAGTCCGACCGAAAGCTGCGGGTGGAACTCGGGGGCCACGTGCCAGTAGTAGTCGACCAGCCGGATGCCGATGATCCACAGCGCGATCTTGCTGACCCGGCTCCAGTCGCGCTTGACGTCGCGGGCCAGCAGCAGCACGTAGGGCAGCACGAAGTGGAACAGGACCAGCGTCCAGCCGACCCACTGCCAGCCGTTCTGCGCGCGCACCCAGTAGTGCGGGATCTCTTCCTGCGTGTTCGCCGAGTAGATGATGATGTACTGCGAGAACGACAGGTACGCCCACAGCATGATGAAGGCGAACAGCAGCTTGCCCAGGTCGTGGAAGTGCGACGAGTTCACGACGTGGTCCATCGGCCGCTCTTTCGACAGCCGGGCGAGCATGAAGATGGCGAAGGCCAGCGCCGACAGCCCCTGGCCGACGACGTAGAGCAGCCCCCACATCGTCGAGAACCAGTGCGGGTTCACCGACATCGTCCAGTCGACGACCGCGAAGGTCACGGTCAGGCCGAACACCAGCAGGCCGCCGCCCGAGAGCCGCATCATCTTGTCGGAGAGCGCCGGGTCGCCGGTACGGTCCTGCTCGGCCGACCACGCGCTCAACCGCATCGCCAGGAACGACCACACGGCGAAGTAGAAGACGTAGCGGCCGATGAAGAACGGCACGTTCAGGTAGGCCACCTTGTCGGCGATCACCGGATCGCTGGCGATCACGTCGGCGTGGGTCCAGTGATAGAGGTGGCCCATGCCGGCGAGGATCGGCAGGCCGAGGATCGCCATCACCGGCAGCGTCCGGGTGGCGGCTTCGAGGATGCGGCGGATGACCACGCCCCAGGCTCCGCCGGTGAGGTGGTGCACCATCAGCAGCGCGAGGCTGCCCAGGCCGAGGCCGGTCCAGAACACCCACGCCACGAGGTAGGCCTCGTAGAAGCGGTCGAGGCCCGACATGGCAAAGCCGACGGCGGACAGGACCGCGCCGGCGACGGCCGCCATCATCCCCTTGGACTGCAGTCCCGAGAGACTCTCGGGCGGGTTGTAAGTTTCCGCTGTCATTCGTATGTTCCTAGCCGCCAGCCGCGAGCCGCCAGCCGCTGTTCGGAAATCCTCTAGTGCTCAGCCTTCGCCGGCGGTGCCCCGGCCGGCGCCGCCGGCTGATCCAGCCGCGCCCGGTCAGCCTCGGGAACGTCGTCGACCACGGCGTTCTGACTGAGCTGCAACGCCCGCACGTAAGCCGCGATCATCCAGCGGTCGCGCGGCGGGACCTGCTCGGCGTAGCCTTGCATCGCGCCGAAGCCGTTGGTGATCACGTCGAAGAAGTAGCCGGGCTGGGCCCGCTGCAGACGTTCCTGGTGGTAGGTCGCGGCCTGGCGCAGCCCGCGCTGCACGACCATCCCCTTGCCGTCGCCGAGCTGACCGTGGCACGGCGTGCAGTAGATGGTGTAGCGGTCGCGGCCGCGCTCGAGCTCGGCGGCGCCGATCGCGAACGGGTAGCGTCTGAGCCGGCGACGCCGTTGATCTTGCCGGTGTAGAGGTGGTCGTCGTCGCGCAGCTGGCCGCGGGCGACGGTGCCGACCGGCAGGTTGCGCGAGGCGCGGCCGTCGGCGAACGACGGGTTGGCCTCGTAGACCTCGTAACGCGGCGCGTCGTGCATGTCCTGGCGGCAGCCGGCGATGAGCGCCGACGATGCCATGACCAGCGCACACGTGAGAAGACGTCCATTATTCGGCAACGTCGTAGACTCCCTTCGCGCCCAGCCCGTGCAGGAACTGCCCGGTCTGCTCCTTGCCGAAGTGCGCGTCCTCGGCCTCGATCACCAGGAAGAACTTGTCCGACGACGCGGTGGTGAACCGCTCGACGTTGAACACCGGGTGATAGGGCTGCGGCAGCCCGTTCAGCGCGATCATGCCGATGGCGGCGGTCAGCGCCGAGAACAGAATCGTCAGCTCGTAGGACGGGACCACGAACGCCGGCCACGTCGCCAGCGGCCGGCCGCCGATGTTGAGCGGGTACTCGATCACCGACGCCCAGGTACCTGCAGCGCGAAGCCGGTGCCCATGCCGCAGAAGGCGGCGGTCAGCACCATCTTCGGCAGCACCGTCCGCTTCTTGTGGATGATGTCGTTCAGTTCCTCGATCGGGAACGGCGTGTAGGCCTCGAGCTTGGAGTAGCCCGCGGCCACCGCCTTGGTCGAGGCGTCGACGACCGCCTGGGCCGAGTCGAACTCGGCCATCAGGCCGTAGAGACCGGTTTTCTCTGTGCTGGCGTGCATGACGTGAATCCCGCCTAGTGGCCGTGGCCGTCGTGGCCGTGCGGCACGTGCACCTTGGCTTCGGGCAGCAGTGTCTTCATCTCGAAGATCGAGATCATCGGCACGAAGCGCATGAACAGGAAGAACAGCGTCAGGAACAGCCCCATGGTGCCGCCGAACATCATGAAGTCCCACCGCGTCGGGTAGTACATGTCCCACGACGAGACGACGAAGTCGCGGTGCAGCGAGGTCACGATGATGACGAAGCGCTCGAGCCACATCGCCAGGTTGACGATCAGCGACAGCGCGAACATCGCCTTGAGGTTGTGGCGGACGCTCTTGAACCACAGCACGTGGATCAGCACCGCGTTGATGAAGATGAGCAGCCAGTACGACCAGCCGTAGGGACCGGTCATGCGGTTCCAGAGCATGAAGCGCTCGTAGGGGTTGGCGCTGTACCACGCCGAAGAAGGCTTCCATGCCGTAGCCGTAGGCCACGATCAGCCCGGTCGCCAGCATGACCTTGGCCATGTTGTCGATGTGCTTCATCGTGATCAGGTGCTCGAGCCGGTAGGCGGCGCGGATCGGAATCGCCAGCGTCAGCACCATGCCGAAGCCGGAGTAGATGGCGCCGGCGACGAAGTAGGGCGGGAAGATCGTGGCGTGCCAGCCGGGGATGACCGAGACCGCGAAGTCGAAGCTCACGACGCTGTGCACCGAGAGCACCAGCGGCGTCGACAGCCCGGCGAGGATCAGGCTGGCGACCTCGTAGCGGTGCCAGTGGCGGGCCGAGCCGCGCCAGCCGAGCGCCAGCGTGCCGAACACCATCCGCTTGACCTTCGAGGTGGCGCGGTCGCGCATCGTCGCCAGGTCGGGAATCAGGCCGACGATCCAGAACACCACCGACACGGTGGCGTAGGTCGACACCGCGAAGACGTCCCAGATGAGCGGGCTGCGGAACTGCGGCCACAGGCCCATCGTGTTCGGATAGGGGAACAGCCAGTAGGCCGCCAGCCACGGCCGGCCGGTGTGGAGCAGCGGGAACAGCGCCGCGCAGGCCACCGCGAAGATGGTCATCGCTTCGGCGAAGCGGGCGATCGACATCCGCCACTGCTGCTTGAACAGCATCAGGATCGCCGAGATCAGCGTGCCGGCGTGGCCGATGCCGATCCACCAGACGAAGTTGATGATGTCGAAGGCCCAGCCGACCGGGACGTTGTTGCCCCAGATGTAGACGCCGCGCAGCAGCAGCCAGCCGATCGCCAGCTGCAGCGCGCCGAGTCCGGCCAGGCCGATCAGGAAGCCGACCACCCAGCCGAACGGCGTCCGCTGCGACAGCGGAATCTGGGCGACCGCTTCGGTGATGGTCTCGTAGTCCTGCCCCGGACCGATCACCGGGTGATCGAGGGCCGCGGCCGACGACTGTGCGTGGACGTGTTGCGCCATTAGTGCTCGCTCTCGGTCGTCCCGGCGTGGCTGTCGCTGTGACCGCCTACGGTCGGGTTCGACGGCAGCGCCGGATTGGCGTTGCGCACCGCCGCCAGATAGGTCGTGCGCGGCCGGGTGTTGAGTTCGGCCAGCATCGAGTAGTTGCGGGGACTCGCCTTCAACTTGGCGACGCGGCTGTTCGGGTCGTTGAGGTTGCCGAAGGTGATGGCCTGGGTCGGGCACGCCGACTCGCAGGCGGTGACCACTTCGCCGTCGCGGATCTCGCGATCCTCACGCTTGGCCTGGATGCGCGCCGAGTTGATGCGCTGCACGCAGTAGGTGCACTTCTCCATGATGCCGCGGCTGCGCACCGTGACGTCGGGGTTGCGCTGCATCTTGAGCGACGGGGTCTCCCAGTCCTGATACAGCGTGAAGTTGAAGCGCCGCACCTTCCACGGGCAGTTGTTCGAGCAGTAGCGCGTGCCGACGCACCGGTTGTAGACCATGTCGTTCAGGCCTTCGTCCGAGTGCACCGTCGCCGACACCGGGCAGACCACCTCGCAGGGCGCGTTCTCGCACTGCTGGCACGGCATCGGCTGGTAGTAGGTGTCGGGGTTGTCGATGTCGCCGGTGTAGTAGCGGTCGATGCGCAGCCACTGCATCTCGCGGCCGTTGGCGACCTGGTCCTTGCCGACCACCGGGATGTTGTTCTCCGACTGGCAGGCGACCACGCAGGCGTTGCAGCCGGTGCAGGTGTTGAGGTCGATGGCCATGCCCCACGAGTAGCCCGAGTACTCCCACTTGGGATACAGCGTCAGCCCGTCGGAGAGCTTCATGTGCTCCATCTCGTGGGCGAACTTGGGGTTGGCCTTGAACTCCTCGAGCTGCGCCGAGCGCACCAGGTTGCGGCCCTCGATCGACCAGTGGTCCTGGGTGCTCACCAGCTGGTAGCTGCCGCTGGCCTTGGCCACGTCGCCGCTGCCGAACCACGGCGCGGCGCTGCCGCGCAGCGCGTAGGTGTTGACGCCGACGCCGTTGCCGACGCGGCCGGCGCGGGTGCGGCCGAAGCCGAGGTTGACGGTGATCGCTTCCTGGGCGTGGCCCGGGTCGATCCACACCGGCATCTCGATCATCCGGCTGTCGTGGCTCACGGTGACGAGGTCGCCGTTGCGCACGGCGAGCCGCTCGGCGGTGCGCGGCGCCATCAGCGCGGCGTTGTCCCAGGTGAGCTTGGTCACCGGCTTGGGCAGTTCCTGCAGCCAGCCGTTGTTGGCGAAGCGGCCGTCGTAGAGCGAGCCGTCGCGCTTGAACACGATCTCGACGCCGCCACCGGCGGCGGCCGGCGCGCCGAGCCCGGCGCTCCAGCCGGCGGCGAGGGCCACGGCGCGGGGCGCGAACTGCGAACCCGCCATGAAGCCGTCGTGGAGCCACTTGCGCCACTGCTTCTCGAACAGCGCGGCCGGCGTGGCGGCGACCGCCGCGGCCGGGACCGCCGATCCGGCAGCGGGGACGGCGGGCGCGGCCGGCGCCGCCACCGGAGCAGCCGCAGCCGGCTGGCCTTGGCTCGCCGAAGCGGCGGCGGGCGTCCAGCCGCCGCGAAGGCGGCCCAGGTACCTCGCGGACCACGTCGTAGCCGTTGCGCTCGGCGCGATCGCTCATCGTGGCGATCACTTCGTGCGGCGATTTGCCGCCGTACATCGGCTGCAACAGCGGCTGGACGATCGACACGGTGCCGTCGACGCTGCGCGCGTCGCTCCACATCTCGAGGTAGTGCGTGGAGGGCACGTGCCACTGGCACAGCTCGGCGGTCTCGTCGTGGAACAGCCCCGAGTGGGCGCGGAACGCGACCTTCCTCAGCACCTCGCCGAACTTCAGGTCCGCGGGCGCCGTGTACACCGGGTTCGATTCGCCGACGATGACCAGCATCTGCACGCGGCCGGCGTCCATGTCGACGACCAGCTGGCGGAGCGCGGCGTGCTGTTCGCCCGGGACCGCTTCCGGCGTCGGCAGATACGTCACCGTCTGGCCGGCGTTGCCGAGCAGGTCGTTGATGGCGTGCGCCAGGGCGTGGACGGCGGGCGGCTGCGATTCGCCGGCGACGACCAGCGACGTGCCGCGATGCGCGGCCAGGTCCTTGGCGATCGCGCCGATGAGCGCCTCGCTGCCGGCCGGCGCGGCGCCGCTGGCGCCGCTGACGCCGACGGCGGCGGCCAGCGCGCGGGCGAACCCGTCGATCTGGCTGCTCTTCAGCGGCAGGCGATGGTCGGCGCGGCCGCCGGTGACCGACGGCGTCGCTTCGACGACGTAGAGCCGGCTCAGACGATCCGGGTCGGCGTCGACGCGGCGGCGCGACGCAAAGGCGCGCGCGTACTTCACGCCGAAGGCGTTCTCGGCGGCCAGGAAGTCGGCGTCGAGCGAGACGATGACCGAGGCCTTCTCGAAGTCGTAGACCGGTTCGACGTAGTCGCCGAAGGCGATCCGGGCGCCGGCGCGGGCGTTGTCCCGCGGCGTCGGATCCCACTGGATCCACTTGGCCTCGGGAAGGCCGGCCAGGATCTGCTGGATCTGGGCGGCCAGGGTCGGCGAGTTGACCGTCTCGGTCAGGATGCGCAGGCCGGCGCCCGTGCCGGCCGCCTGCGCCGACAGCGCGCCGCGCATCGCCGCGACGAACCCGCTCCACGGCCGCACGCCGCCGAGTTCGGTGATCGTGTTCGAGCGATCCGGATCGTAGAGGGTGAGGATCGACGCCTGGGCGAACAGGTCGGTGCCGCCGCGGGTGGCCGGGTGGTCGACGTTGCCCTCGATCTTGGTCGGGCGGCCTTCGTGGCTCTCGACCAGGAGCCCGGTGGCGACGCCGCCGAGCGACATCGCGGTGGCGAAGAACAGCGGCTTGCCGGGAACGACGTCCTCGGGCATCCGTACGTAGGGCACGATCAGCTCGTCGGGCTGGCGCGTGCAGCCCGTGACGCCGGCCAGCGCGAGCGATGCGCTCATCAGCTTGAGGAATCCGCGCCGGCCGACCGGGTCGTTCCATTCCGACGCGTTCGCGGGGAACTCGCGGTGGAGGAATTCCTGGAACTCGGGCGTCTCGGCGACGGCTTCGAGGCTGCGCCAGGTACCTGAGGGCCGTTGGCGGCCTCCAGCTTGGCGCGGATGGCATTCAGATCGAGCGGTTCACTCATCGTTCTTCGTCCGTCCACCTTTGCTCGCGGCGCTGCCCACGAGCTTCGGCGCGCTTCGGCGCGACTTCGTTGCGTTTACTCGTCCGTCCGACCACCGCGCTCAGCGGTGGCACACCGAGCAGTTGGTCAGGCTGTTGATCTTGTATTCGGCCACCAGCTGCGGCCCCAGCTCGGCCTGCGCGACGGCGGGAACGTAGCCCATCGTGAACACCTCGGCACGCGGCCGCACGTACTGCTCCGGATTGCGGTGGCAGTCGAGGCACCACTCCATCTGCAGCGAGTTCTGCTGGCGCATCAGCGGCATGTTGTCGACGCGGCCGTGGCAGGTCTCGCAGCCCATGCCCTTCTTCACGTGGATGCTGTGGTTGAAGTAGACGAAGTCGGGCAGGTCGTGCACGCGGGTCCACTGCAGCGGCTTGTCGTCGCGGAAGCTGGCGCGGACGGGCTCGAGGTAGGGGCTGGTGGACCAGATCTGCGAGTGGCAGTTGATGCAGGTCTTGGTCGGCGGGATGCTGGCAGTGGCCGCGACTTCGACCGAGTTGTGACAGTAGCGGCAGTCGATGCCGATGCCGCCGACGTGGTGCTGGTGGCTGAACTGCACCGGCTGGTCCACGAAGGTGTTGGCCGCGGTGACGAAGTCGGACCGCTGCACTACCGAAATCACCCAACCTAGGGAGGCCACGATGCCCAGCACCACGAAGATGCTGGCCTTGGACAAGGCGTTGGCGCTCTTTGGAAAAATCTGAGGCATGCGTCGTCGTCGGGCGGCTCTCTGACCGCCCCCTTTCCGCGATTACCGCGGGCACACTCTACACGGGATCCCGTGATCGGCCACAGCGCTCAGGCGTTCCGTGCAAGGGGGTTCGCCGCGACGCCGGGTTTGTGAAAACTTTCGCAAGCAGGGTTTTACCAGATCGTCGGAGAAAGGACAAGGAACCGAAACGGTCGGATATACGTAGCGTAAACGTAGATTTGGGCTGATGACCGATGATTACGATCGAGTTGCCGCCGGAGCCGCATTCGCCGCTTTTCGGCCTTGACAGGGCGATATCGGCAGGCGCATAACTCGCCCTACCCCCTCCCGGCCCATGCGCCTTCGGCTGCCACGCCGTCACGTCCTCGTATTCGCGCCAGTGCTGTTGCTGTCGGCCGTCGTGTCGGCGCAGCCTGGTCGGATCCTCCACGACCGCGATCCCGCGGTGCTGGCCCGGCTGACCGACGACATGCGGGTGGCGATTGGCACGCCGGGACTGTCGGCGGCGATCGTGGTGGGGGAGTCGGTGGTCTGGGCGCAGGGATCCGGCCTGGCCGACGTCGAGCAGGCGGTGCCGGTGCGGCCGGAGTCGGTGTTTCGCATCGCCTCGATTTCCAAGCCCATCGCCGCCACGGCAGTGATGCAGCTGGTCGAACGCGGGCTGGTCTCGATCGACGATCCGATTCAGCGCTACGTGCCGGCGTTCCCGCGCAAACCGCAAGGGGAGATCCGGATCCGCCACCTGCTCAGCCACACCTCGGGTATCCGCCACTACCGCGGCAACGAGATGAACAACCGCGAGTTCTATCCCACGCTCGAACGCGCGTTGACGGTGTTCAAGGACGACCCGCTGCTCTTCGCCCCCGGCGAGCAGGTACTCCTACACGACCTACGGCTACAACCTGCTGGCCGGCGTGGTGGAAGCGACGACGGCCCGATCGTTCGACGAGTACCTCCGCCTGAACATCTTCGCGCCGGCGGGGATGACCTCGACCTTCCTCGAACGGCCGCAGGAGATCGTGCGCTGGCGCGCCCGGCAGTACGTGCGCGGCGCGGCGCCGGGCACGTGGTGGAACGCCCCGTACGTCGACCTCAGCGTGAAGTGGGCCGGCGGCGGGATGATCTCGAGCGCGCTCGATCTGGCGCGCTTCGACATCGCGCTCAACACCGGCCGGCTCCTCAGACCCGAGTCGCTCGAGCGGATGTACACCGCCGCCCGTCTGAACAACGGCGCCTACACCGGCTACGGGCTGGGCTGGATGGTCAGCACCGACGGCACCCGGCTGCGCGTGGCGCACAGCGGCGGCGCCACCGGCGGCACCACCTTCATGCTGCGCGAGCCGCGCGCGCGGGTGGCCACCGTGCTCCTGGCCAACGCCGACAACGTGCCGCGTCTTCGCGAACTGGCCGAACAACTGCTCGCCCTGGCGCCCCGCCCGGGGCCGACGTCAACCCGGTAACGATTCCCCCTCACCTGTCCGAAAGCCATCCCCATGTCCGAGCGCAAGTACCGCCAGCACGGCTACCAGGACGACGATCGCGACCGGCGGCCCCGCGGCGACGGCCCCCCGGGCGGCGACCGGCGTCCGGAGCGCGAGCCGGGCGCGCCGGCCGGCACCCGGCGGATGTCGTCGGAGGGCGCCAAGAACCCGCGGATGATGGGCTACCGCCAGGTGGCCAAGTGCGCCCGCTGCGGCGTCCCGGTGGACGCCGAGATCCTGACCCTCAGCAAGTGCGAGAAGTGCGGCACCAACCTCCATTCGTGCATCCAGTGCGTGAACTTCGATCCGAGCGCACGCTTCGAATGCAGCGAGCAGATCCCGGCCCGCATCTCGCCCAAGGACGTCGCCAACACCTGCGAGCTCTACACCGCCCGCACCAGCTTCGAACGCGAGACCAGCTCGACGCCGGCGCCGGCCGTGGCGTCGAGCGCGACCAGCGGCTCGCCGGAATCGGCCTCGAGCGCCAAGAAGGCGTTCGACGATCTCTTTAAGTTCTGAGTAGGGAACGGGGAACAGGGAACGGGGAACAGGTAGAACTCCTGTCACGCTGGCGTTCCGCCGCGTGATTGGGCGAATTGGCAAGAACCGACCAGCAAGCGCTTTCCCTGTTCCCTGTTCCCTGTTCCCTGTTCCCTGTTCCCTGTTCCCTTTATAAGATCGCCCACATGGCCCTGCTTTCGCCGCACGACCGACAGACCCTGGTGCAGCATCTGGCACCCATCGGCAAGCAGGTGGACCTGCTGCTCTTCACCCAGACGTTCGGCGGCAGCGAGAGCGGGCCGATGGCCAAGCAGGTGCTCGACGAGGTGGCGACGCTGCACGACCGGATCGCCGTGGTCGAGAAGAACTTCGTCCTCGACACCGAGGACCGCGCCAAGTACGGGATCGACAAGTCGCCGGCCATCGTCGTGCTCTCCGACGGCGCCGACACACGGATGCGCCTCTACGGCGCGCCCACCGGCTACGAGTTCGTGTCGCTGGTCGAGGCGGTGCTGCTCGCCGGCACCGGCATCCTGGATCTGGAGCCGGAAACGGTCACGGCGCTCGCGGCGGTGACCGAGCCGCTGCACCTGCAGGTGTTCACCACCCCGACTTGACCGCACTGCCCCAGGGCGGTCGTCCTGGCTCACAAGATGGCGTTCGCCAACCCGCACATCACCGCCGATTCGGTCGACGCGATCGAGTTCATGGAGCTGTCGCGCCGCTACCGCGTGTCCGGCGTGCCCAAGACCGTCGCGAACGACGCCATCGAGGTGCTCGGCGGACTTCCGGAAGCGGACTTCGTCGCGGCCGTGCTCCAGCGCCCCGACTGATCGGCCGTCGCCGTCGCTCACGCCGGCAAGCCGGCGCCCCGGCACGAGTAGAATCGCGCCCGGAGGCTTTCATGCGCGCTGCTGTCGTGTTCCTGCTCGCCGCTCTCGCCCTGGCTCTGTCGGCCGCGCCGGCCCGGGCCCAGGCCCGGAAGGTCTACATCTCGGTGGACATGGAGGGCATCAGCGGCGTCAACGGCAACGACCAGACGTCGGCCGGCCAGCCGGAGTACGGCCGCGCCCGCAAGCTGATGGCCGAGGACGCCAACGCGGCGATCCGCGGCGCCTTCGCCGGCGGCGCCACCGACGTGGTGGTCAACGACTCGCACGGCTCGCAGCGCAATCTGCTGCCCGAGGATCTCGACCCTCGGGCACGCCTCATCAGCCACAGCTTCAAGCGTCACGGAATGATGGAGGGCCTCGACGAAAGTTTCGACGCCGTCATCTTCGTCGGCTATCACGCCAAGGCCGAAGCGCCGCGCGGTCTGTTCGCCCACACCGGTTCCGGCGTCGTCCGCGATCTGCAGCTGAACGGCGTGTCGGTCGGCGAGGGCGGGATGAACGCGGCGATGGCGGCGTGGTTCGGCGTCGCCGTGGCGCTGGTCACCGGCGACGACGCGGCGGTAGAGGAAGTGAAGGCAGCGGCGCCGGCCGCGCGCACCGTGGCGGTGAAGCGGGCCATCAACACCCGGGCGGTGGAGCTGTTGCCGCTGGTGGAGGCACGCCGCCAGATCGAGGACGGCGCCAGGCAGGCGGTGGCCGCGGCGAAGAAGCCGGCGCCGGCGCGCACCGGCCCGTACCGCGTCACGATGCGCTTTCGCGACGTGACCATTCCGGAAGTGGCGAGCGCGTTTCGTGAGATCGAACGGCCGGCGCCCGACACGGTGTCGTTCACCCGCGACGCGATGCCCGACGCCTATCGCCTCATTCGCGTGCTCTACCGCTTCATCAACACCGATTAGCCAAAGCGTGAAATTCTGCTCGGGATCGCTGGCCTCAGCCAGCCCTTGTTCTGGCTGGAACAAGAAGAGCGTGATCCCTCTGCGGCGGTCGCATCACCTGCGATAGAGTGCCTGCCCGCGCCCGTACCCAGACGGGCGTTTGACTGTTTTTCAACGACTGACATGGAGCGCTCCCAGCCATGACTACGACCGTGTACCGATCGCTTGTCGCCTTCGGCGTCCTCACCGGCGCTCTCGGCGTGCCGGCCACGCCGCTCGAGGCGCAGACCACCACCACCATCTCGCTGGGCGGCCGGCCGACGCCGCTGCCCACCACCTACACGCCGACGCCGCCACCGACCGAATGCACCGCGACGACGACGACCTGCGAGGGCACCCCAGGTCCCCCGGGGCCGCCCGGACCAGAGGGACCACAGGGGCCGCCAGGGCCGGGAGGGCCTCAGGGACCGGGGGGACCGGAAGGTCCTCCGGGGCCGCCGGGAACCGACGGGGGAGAAGGCCCGGCTGGGCCGCCGGGGCCAGCCGGATCAGAGGGACCAGCGGGACCCGCGGGACCGCCCGGACCGGCGGGACCTCCAGGCTCAGGTGCGGGTACGCCCGGCCCGGCGGGGCCGGCCGGACCAGCCGGACCGCCAGGACCTCCTGGCTCGGGCACGGGTACGCCTGGTCCGGCGGGCCCGGCGGGACCGCCGGGGCCCAAAGGCGACCCCGGTGAGTGCGACGGGCAATGCGGCGTCGAGGTGACCATCGAGCCCATTCACTGGGACGGCGAGTTCCCGTTCCCGCTGCGCGCCGACGACATCATCGAGGACATCGATCGCGGTCCCGGCAAGCGCAACGACGTGCTGTGGTACCAGCCGTCGTCGGACACGTTCATGCTCTTCGATCTGAATTGGCCCGGCGGCGGCCGCGCGTTGGCGTTCCGCCGCGGCGGCGAAGTGACGCCGTGGGCGCGCGTCGTCGACATCCGGCCGCGGGTCTTCTTCTTCGGCGCGCACAACCCGGCCACCGGCAAGGCGCATTTCTGCATCGTCGATCTCGACAAGCTGGTGGCGGCGGCGCAGGCGAAGGGCGTCGACTTCGGGTGGTTCCCGCTGACGTCGTTCACGACGTTCGGGCAGATCCCAACGCTCGCCCCTGACGTGTGGTCCGAAGCGGTAACCGCCACGCCGGCACCGACGCCACCGGCGGCACCGACGGGTACGCCCAACGAGGGCCGCCAGTAGTCGGCGGCCCTACTGGCCAGCGCGGCCGCGTTCCTCGGCGCGTGGGTGCGTGGACAGAAACCCCGGCACGCCGCTCGGGTGCTCCTGCTCCATCCGCGTGAGGAAGCGGACGAAGTGCGCGCGGTCGATACCCGCCTGGTCCAGCAGACCGAGGCCGAACGCGTCGGCCTCGAGTTCGAAGCCGCGCGAATAGCGGGCCTCGAGCAGGAACGCTGGCAACGCGGCGGCGTAGGACGACACCGACAGCACGTCGCCGACCACCGCCGCCACGACGATGCCGGCCACCGACGTCTGCAGCACGTGGCGCAGGGTGTGGCGCCCGTGCAGGTGTCCGATCTCGTGGGCGAGCACGGCGGCGATCTCGTCGTCGTGACGCGCGGTCGCGACCAGCTCGTCGAGCAGCACCACTGTGCCGCCCGGCAGCGCGAAGGCGTTCGGTCCCACGGCCGGGCTCTTGCGGAACGCGAGCACGTACTCGCCGCCGGCCAGCTGCGAGAGCGTCGTGAAGCGGGCGGCGAGCGCCGTCCGCCGCGTTTCGGGCAGCGCCGACGGCTCGAGCGCCAGTCGATCGAGCGTGGCCAGGGCCTGGGCGCCCATCTGCCGTTCGACCCCGGGATGCATGCGCGACGCCGCGACCCGGGCCAGCGCCGGCACGCCGAAGACGATCCCACCCCACAGCAGGGCGACGACCACGGCGGCGGCGACCAGGGCCGGGGCCCAGCGGATCTCGAGCTCGTTGACCCAACCCTCGAGGCGTGCCGGCGCGCTGGCGTCGCCGTCGGGCAGCTCGAACGCCGCCTCGATCAGACAGCTGGCGCCCTCGGGCAGATCCAGCCGGCGCGGCAGGTCGCCCAAGCGCGGCTCCAGCCGCACCCGCGAGAGCGGCACCGCGATCTCGACGCCGTCGCCGCGCACGTAGACGACTCCCGCATCCACGCTGACCCGCACGGCGCGACCCACGGAGCTGCGCCCGTCGTGATACGTGCCGGCGCCAGACGGCTGAGCGGCGATCGTCATAAGCCGAAGTCGAGATCCATTGCCTCGCTCAACTCGGCGCCAGTGGCTGATTCGTCGCCGGCCGAGACGTCGGCTTCGGAGATGAGCACGCCCCCGGGCAGCAGCGTCAGCGACCGGGCCCGATAGCGGGCCAGCCGCACCCGCGCCCATGGCACCGCCAGGCCGAGCGTGACGGCGATCGTCGCGATGTTGACGGCGTAGAGGGCGAGCATGTGCGGGATCCGCAGCCGGCTGGCGAAGCGGTGCTGGTCGAGCATCGTGTGGTTCCACACCAGGTTCTCGAACGCCGTGCGCACCGACACGTAGAGCAGGCCGATGACGACGTAGCTGAAGAGCACGACCAGGGCGACTCCTGGCGTCATCACCGGGTCGTCGCCGTCAGCGCCGGGGACCAGCACGGTGCCGGCCACGGTCGCGGCCAGCACCACGAACCACGCCAGCCCGGCGATCGCCGCCGTGCCGTAGATGCGGTACACCGGCCACGTCGGCAGCGCGATCACGAAGCGCGATCGCCCGAGCCGGCTGTGGTCGACCATGAACTCGCGCTGGCGGGCGACCACGAACGGGTAGGCCAGGCCGAGCGTGAACGGCACCAGGATCGGCAGCAGCAGGTAGACGCGGAAAGCATCGTTCTCGAGGCCGTCGAAGCCGAAGCGGATGCCGCGATACGACGAGTTGAGGGCGCGGAACCGGAACGCCCGCACCAGCACGATCGGCATCAGCACCAGCAGCGGCAGGTAGAGCACGCTGGCGACGAGCGGCGCGACGTTGCCGATGACGGCCATCGTCGCCACCACCGCGTAGGCGATGAGCCGGCCCTTCAGGATTGCGATCGGCGACGCGTGATAGCCGAAGGCGCCGCCGTCCACCGCGGTGTGGCCGTAGAAGTAGCGCAGCCGCCGCACCTTGGCCCACGCCGAGTAGATGCCCAGCGTCACGATGCTGAGCAGCAGGTTGACGATCCAGATGCGGAAGTACTCGGCGCCGCTGCCGGTGAACTGGAACGGGCGCGGCGACAGGTCCGGGGGAGGCGGCGGCGGAAGCGGGTCGATCTCGGAGAGGGGCGGGGGCGCGTCGAGCGGCGACTCGGCGGGCGCCGCGGCCTCGGGCGAGGCCGGAGGCTCGCCCGGCAAGTCCGTCATACCTAGTGTCTCGTCTCCGAAGTCTTGTGGCATTCGGCTCGCGCTGCATCCCGGCGGGCTTCGTTGCTCCTCCCTCGAATACTCTGGGTATTCTCGGTCGTCGTGCCTTGCCGGCCGGGTGCATCGCGACCCTCGGTGCTAACAAGGCTTCGGAGACGAAACACTGGTAGTGTACCCGGGCGGCGTGACGCGGCTCCAGCAGCCCGGGCTGCTAGGGAATCCGGCGCAGCGTCGAGCGTCCGAACTCGCGCCACGCGCCGCTCTTGCCGAGCACGCGATCGACGACCTCGAGCTGGTCGGGCGAGAGGCGGCGGTAGGTGGTCTCGCCCTGCTCGGTCTCCGGCGTGCCCCAGGCCGCGACCAGCGCTGAAGGGTAGCCCCCAGGAGGCCCTTCGATCGCGGCGCTGATCGGCCGCGCCATCCCGCTCGAGTCGAACCACGTCGCGCGGGTCCTGGCCTTCTGGCCGCAGCCGCGAATAGTAGGCGTGGCCTTCGAACCGCTGTGTCTTCGGCGCCGGGCCGATCTGGCTCACCCAGGTGAGCCTCGCGAACCGATCGCCCAGCACCGGCGCCCACTCGAGCTCGACCCGCGCCGGTTGCCCGAGGATCGTGCCGGTGCCTTCCCAGCGTCCGGTCAGGAACGAGATCAGCGGATCTGGAGCGGGAGCAGCGGACTGCGCGACGAGCGAGGCGGTCGAGAGGCAGGCGGCCAGGACGAGTGCGGCAAGGGGCATGCGGAGGCTCCTGATGCAATGACGGCCGAGCGGCCGCGGATCAGACCGAGTCAGACCCTGTGACGACGACCGGGCGCCAGGCGCCGTCGGTCAGCTCGAACCGCACGTCCTCGAGCGGCTCGAGGCCGTCGGGCAACGGGTAGGTGGGGTCGCCGGGCAGCATCAGGCGGGTGACGCCGCCGTCGCGCGAGAACCCTGGTTCGATGCGCACGATCGGCGTGGTCGACGCCCATGCCCAGGCGTCGTCCACCGACGTGAACCGGGCCAGCCGCGTGAGCGTGCTCCAGGTGGGCGGCGGCAGCAGGATGTCGCCGCGGACGGCGCGCTCCACGGCATCGGCAGGACGGAACCACTCCGTGGCGGTCGTCTCGCCGTCGTCGTGGCTGGCGTCCTGCTCCGGGGCCACGCGCGCCATCAGGAAGCGCGTGTCGTAGCGCCGGATCTCGACCGGCGGTGTGACCCAGTGCGCGAAGGGCATCACGGCGTCGAGCGCGAGCGTCACGCCGTGCGCCGCGGCATGCGCGGCGAACGGGATGTCGCCGGGCGGCGCTTGACGCAACGCCGCGGCGGTGGCGGCGTCGACGATCCGGCCGTCGCGCCGGGCCAGCAGCAGCCCCGCCTCCTCGAGCAGCTCGCGGATGGCCGCCACGCGGAACGCCGCCTCGACGTCGCGGCCCAGATCGGCGCAGCGGTGCACCTGCGCGAGTCCGTGCACGCCGGCCGCCGCCGCCGGCGTCGTGATCGCATCGGTGGCGTCGACGCGTCCCCCCGGGAACACGTACGCGCCGCCCATGAAGGCCACCGAGCGGCTGCGGCGCACCATCAGCACTTCGAGCGCGCGGGGATCCTCGGCACCGGGCCTCAGGACGATGACCGTGGCGGCGGGACGAATCGGCGGCGGCTCGGCGGCGGTCATCGGCGGCGCTTCATTCTGGCATCGCGCCGGGGCGGACGGGGCGCGACGGTGGGCACCGGTTTCGATGGGGTGGCGATGCGATCGAGGACGGCAACCGCTTCGACATGCGGCGTGTGCGGGAACATGTCCACCGGCTGCACGCGGGTGACGCGGTAGCCGTGCGCCAGGATGGCCGGCAGCTCGGCCGCCAGCGCTTCGGGGTTGCACGACACGTAGACGGCGCGCGGCGGCTGGATCCGGCCGAACACCGCGTCCAGTACCCGCGGCGGACAGCCCTGGCGGGGCGGATCGAGCACCACGAGATCGACGGCGCGGCGCTCGAGCGAGCCGAGCGCGTCTTCGACCCGGGCCGCCAGGAACCGAACGGCGCGATCGTCGATGCGGTTCACGTCGAGGTTGCGGGCGGCGTCCTGCACCGCCTGACGGTTCTCCTCGACGGCAGTCACGATGTGGCCGCGCAGCGCCAGCGGCAGGGCGAACAGGCCGCTGCCGGCGTAGAGGTCCAGCACGCGCAGCCGCTCGCCCTCGGCGGCGGCAAGCACCAGGTCGACCAGGGCCGCGGCGGCCGTGGGATTGGTCTGGAAGAACGCGGTCGGCGACACCAGGAACGTCGGGCCGGCCCGCCGCTCGCGCACGTGCGCGTGGCCGTCGAGACGCATCGTGGTACGGCCGACCATGTACGGCGACGGCTGGTCGTGGAGGTTCAGGAACAGCCCGTCGGGGCGGTCGGGCGAGGCCAGCAGCGCCCGCACCGGGCGGCGCAGCGATGGGTCGTTGCGGGTGACCACCAGCAGCGCCACGGCATCGCGTTCGTCGGCGCTGGTCCGGACGATCACGTGGCGCAGCACGCCGTCGAGGCGCGGGCCGGCGGCGCTGACTCTGGCCCGGGCCAGCTCGTCGTACAGCCGGAAACCGATGCGGTTGGCGCGGGCGCCGTGCACCGGGCACTCGCGCACCGGCACGATCGACCGCCCGCCGGCCGCGAAGTGGCCCATCGTCAGCCCGCTGGGGCCGCTGCCGAAGACGAACGCGGCCTTGTGGCGAAACGCCCAGGGCATGCCGTCCGCGCCGACCGGCATCGGCACCAGCGCGGCGACCTCCGGCCGACGGGCAGGCACGGCACGCGCCAACAACGCGTCGAGCGACGCGCGCTTGCGCTCGAGCTGCAACGGGTAGGACACGTCCTGCCACTGACAGCCGCCGCACACGCCGAAGTGGGCGCAGCGCGGGGTCACGGCCGGCACGGGCGCGTCCCTACTTCACGCCGAGCAGCTCGACTTCGAACAGCAGGGCGGCATTGGGCGGGATGTCGCCGCCGGCGCCACGGGCGCCGTAGCCCATCGCCGACGGGATCGTCAGGATGCGCGTGCCGCCGACCTTCATGCCCTTCACTCCTTCGTCCCATCCGGCGATGACGTCGCGCTGACCGAGCTGGAACTCGAACGGCTGCCCGCGATCCTTGGAGCTGTCGAACTTCTTGCCGCGCTTGTCGGCCGCCGACGGATCGAGCAGCCACCCGGTGTAATGCACCGAGACCAGCATGCCCGGACGCGCTTCAGCGCCGGTGCCGGCCACCGGATCCTGGATGTCGAGCGCGGCCACGTCCACCACCGCGGCCGGCGCTGCCGCCGGAGCCGGCGCTGGCGTCGCGGTCGACGTGGACGACGAGCCGCCGTCACCGCCGCAGGCGGCGAACAGCAGGGTGGGCAGCAGGACGATCCATCGGACGCTAGACGTCTTGAACGGCCAGAAGCCTTGCAGTTGAGTCATGGTTTTTGATCCGTTCAAGACGTCTACGCCCGCCCGGAGGGCGGGCCAAACAATACTGAACCAGCGAGGCGCAGCCACATGCTCGTCGGTCCGAGGCGGAGCCTCGCTGGGCATGGACACTCCGTGAAAGGTCGCCCGATGATCCGCTGGACCGGGGCCGACGGTCAATGCGCCGTCGCCCGCAGCGCCCGCCGTAGCTCCGACGCGACCCAGCGGGCCTCGTCCACGCTGAGCATCGGCGACGCGGACGGGTTGATGAGGCTCTGGCCCTCGACCTTGCCGACGTAGACCGCCTTGTCGAGTCGCACGACCTTGCCGTAGGTCGGCCGCGCGTAGCTGCGCGGCCACGGCCGCAACCCGCGCCAGATGCGCACCGCGGACGGATCCACCTCGACCCGGCGGACGCGGAAGACCCAGATCAGCGTCGCGATCGGGAAGACGATCGTGGCGAGGATGACGAACGGCAGCGGCTCTTGCCCGACGATCGGCGGCACCGCCGGGACGTCCGGCAACCACGCCGTGGCGCCGGCGAGTTCCGGCATGCGGAAGAACCCGGGCAGCGCCTTCGCTGCGGTCAGCCACACGGCGCCGCTCGCCAGCGACAGCCCCAGGGCGATGACGAAGCCGACCGAGAAACCGTAGTGCACCACGGCGCTGCCGCCGTGCTGTTCGACCCGAATCGAGGTGCCCGATGGCTGCGCCACCACGTCGTCCTCGGCGCCGTCGTCGTCGCTCTTGGTCGCCGCCTGCCACACGTCGCTCGCCGTGACGTTGCCGCGCGCGGCCAGCGCATCGAGCGGATTCTCCGGCGTCTCGTCACGCCGGTGGAGCAGCGACGCGTCGACGTCCTTGGTCCAGATCCGGGTGTTCAGATCGAGCTCGTGGACCACGCCCTCGGCCAGGGCGAACTGCGCCGCCATCTCGTGGATCGCCGCCACCGAGGTGGTGGCGGCGATGCCCGGCTCGAACAGCGGACGCTCGTAGTTGACGCCCAGGTAGGCCCGGTTGCCCTTGAAACCCAGGTAGATCGGCTTGGCGGTGCGCGCCGCCAGCGCCAGGATCTGCTCCATCATCGCCGGCGTCAGGATGTAGCGGGCCTCGACCTCGTCGGTGGTGTGGACGGCGAAGGCGGCGGCGAACGCCGGGTTCTCGAGCTGGACCTCGGTGAACCCGGAGCGGTCGCCGAGCGAGCTGTACGAGGCGCCGGCCGGCTGCACGATGGTGGTGCCGGTGAGCCGCTTGTTGAAGTCGAGGTGGAAGAACAGGCCGCGAAAGACGATCACGGTGCGGCTGTTCTTGCCGCCGGTGGAATAGGAGCGGCTGACGTCGGCGGCCTCGAACGGCGTGACTCCGATCGTGCCGCGGACGCGGTCGTCGGACGTGTAGCCGCCCCGGGTGGCGAAGATCCCCGGCTCGTCGAAGATCTGCGCCGGCACGCCCTGGGCCGGCGAATAGGCCGCGGTCGGACAGACGATCTTGAACACCTCGGCCGCCACTTCGTGCTTGAAGCGGCTGCGGTAGTTCATGAACGCTGTCACACCCGGGATCATGTATTTGACCCCGGCGACGACGACGCCGACGAAGATCATGGCGAAGCTGCCGACGACCACCAGCCCGCTGGCCACGGCCGGCAGCAGCATGGCGACGACATCGGAGAGGAAGAACAGCAGGAACGGCGCGCCGATCCACAGGCCGGCCTTGACGATGTAGCGGCGCAGGTCGAGCCGCATCCCCTCCAGCGACTCGAGGCGCGGCTTGAGCGTGGACTCGTAGAGCCGGTCGATCTCGGATTCGGCGATCACGGCGGCTACCGCGCGGTGGCCGGGACCGCCCGTTCGTCGGCGGCGGCCTCGAACAACGATCGCCGCGCGAAGCCGAAGGGGCCGGCGAGGAGGTTGGCCGGGAACACTTCGGCCGCGGTGTTGAAGCTGGTCGCCGCGGCGTTGAAGGTGCGGCGGGCGGCGGCGATCTGCGCCTCGACTTCGTTCAGCGAGCGTTGCAGCATCGCCACCGTGTCGCTCGCCTTTAGGTCCGGATAGGCTTCGGCGCGCACCATCAGGCCGCGCAGCATGCCCGACATCTGCTGGTCGATCCTGACGCGGTCGTCGGCGCCGGTCGAAGCGGCACTGGCCCGTTCACGCAGCGCCGTCAGCTCGTCGAGCGTGCCGCGCTCGTGCGTCATGTAGTCGCGCATCGCCTCGACGACCTTGGGGATCAGGTCGCAGCGCTGCTTCAGCTGCACGTCCACCGACGAGAACGCGTTCTCGACGCTATTGCGCAGGCGCACCAGGCGGTTGTAGAGCGAGACCACGAACAGCGCGACCACCACGACGACGGCGCCGACGACGAGACCAACGGCCATGGGTGCCTCCGAAAAAGAGTCGCGGCATTGTAGTCTCGGTGTTCGGCGCTTGACTTGCTGGAGCAAGGCCCGCAGCATGCCTCGATGCGTGGCTTCGCACGGGTGCTCGCGGCTGCTCTCGCCGTGGCCATGGCGCCGACATCCTTCACGGCCCAGACCCCGGCCCGCGCCACTCTGGTGCTCCACAACGGGCGGGTGCTGACGCTCGACGCTGCCAACACGGTGACGGAAGCGATCGCAGTGGCCGGCGATCGCGTGCTGGCCACCGGCGGGTCCAGCGCGATGCGCGCCCTGGCCGGCCCCGACGCCGAGCTGATCGATCTCGGCGGCTCCACGGTGACGCCGGGGCTGATGGACAACCACCTGCACGGCGCCGGCGGCGGTCCGGGCGTCGATCTGTCGCGGGCGCGGTCGATCGACGAGGTCCTGTCAGCAGTGGCGGCGCGCGTGCGCGGCACGCCGGCCGATGGCATCGTCGTCTCGAACAGCGACTGGCACGAGGGCCAGTTGCGCGAGAAGCGGCTGCCGCTGCGCGACGACCTCGATCGCGTGGCGCCCGCCCATCCCGTGGTGCTGGTCCGCGGCGGCCACGAGTACGTCGTCAACTCGGCGGCGCTGCGTCGCTGGACCATCGACGAGCGGACGCCCGAGCCTGCCGGCGGCCGGATCACGAGATACCCGGACGGCCGGCTGAACGGCGAGCTCGTCGACACCGCCAAGGCATTGATCGCGCTGCCGGCGCCGCCCGCGCGATCGCTGGAGGAGCGCATCGCCACCAAGGTGGCGGAGTACGCGACGCTGCACGCCGCCGGCCTCACCACGGTGCGTCATCCCGGTGTGTCGGTGGACGACTACCGGCTGCTGCAGGTGATGCAGCGGCGCGGTGTGCTGACGATGCGGGTCAACGCGCTGTTGCGGCCTGGTGGCGGCCCGGCCGCGGTGCTGGCGACGCTCGACGGCTCGGGCCTGCGAAACGGCGACGGCGATGCCTGGCTGCGCGTCGGCGGCGTGAAACTGGCCGTGGACGGCGGCTTCGAGGGCGGCTTGATGCGCGAGCCCTACGCCCAGCCGTGGGACGAAGGCGGCACGTTCAAGGGCCTGCAGCTCATGCCCCGCGCGGCTTTCGAGGAAGTCGTGCTCGGTCTGCACGCCCGCGGGTGGCGGGTGGCCACGCACGCGGTGGGCGACGCGGCGATCGACCTGGTGCTCGACACCTACGAGAAGGCGCATGCGGCGGCGCCAATCACCGGGCGGCGCTGGTCGATCGAGCACGCGTTCATCGGCCGACCCGATCATCTGCCGCGGATCAAGACGCTCGGGTTGGCGCTGGCGGTGCAGAACCACCTCTATCTCGCCGGCCCCAGCCTGGTCAGCTACTGGGGCCAGGCGCGGGCCGCGTTGACGACCCCGGTGCGGATGTATCTGGACGCCGGGTTGCCGGTGTCGTCGGGCACCGATGCGCCGGTGGTGCCGTACCCGCCGCTCTGGACCTTCTACCACTTCGTCACCCGTGACACGATCTCGGGCGGCGTGCTCGGCGCCGGTCACCGCGTCACCAGGCTCGAGGCGCTCCGGATGGCCACCGCCGGCAACGCCTGGCTGACGATGGAGGAGGCCGACAAGGGCACGCTCGAGGCCGGCAAGCTCGCCGACATGGTGCGGTTGTCGGTGGATCCGCTGACCGCGGCCGAAACCGCGGTGCGAGACGCCCGCGTGCTCACGACGATCGTCGGCGGCCGCGTCGTCTACCGCGCCCCGGCCGCCACCCGCTGACCATGACATCCTTCACGGTCGTCACCGCCTGTCGCAACGCCGCACGCTACATCGACGAGACGGTCACCTCGGTTCTCCAGCAGTCGATCTTCACCTCGGGCCGGAGCCAGCTCCAGTACCTGGTCTACGACGGCGCCTCCACCGACGACACCGTGGCCCGCCTCCGCCCCTACGAACGTCACGGCGTCACCGTGGTGTCCGAGCCCGACGGCGGGCTCTACTCGGCGCTGGCCAAGGCCCTGCCGCGGGCCACCGGCGACTACGTCGCCTATCTGAACGCCGGCGACTTCCTGAATCCGCACGGGCTCGGCATCGCCGAGGACTGCTTCGCGCTGCCCGGCGTGGACTGGCTCACCGGCCTGTCGGTCACCTACAACGAGCGCTCGCAGCTCACCGCCTGCTCGCTCCCGTTCCGCTACCTGCCCGGCCTGATCGCGTGCGGCGCGTACGGTCAGACCCTGCCGTTCATCCAGCAGGAATCCACGGTGTGGCGCCGATCGCTGCACGCGACGATCGACTTCGCGGTCCTGAGCCGCCTGCGCTATGCCGGCGACGCCTACCTGTGGTCGCGCTTCGCCACCGTGGCGGCGCTGCACGTCGTGCGCGGACACATCGGCGGCTTCCGGATCCATCGCGGGCAGCTGTCAGAGAACCTGCCGGAGTATCTGCGGGAGCAGCAGTCGTTCTCGCGGCCGATGACCGCGCTCGATCGGCTGCGCTGTGTGCGCGAGCGCGTGCTGATGGCCCTGCCGCAGCGAGTGAGCGGGACGGTGGCCGACCGCTCGACGCTCATCCTCTACGACCACGCCCGGCAGACGTGGCGCAAGACGCCATACATGAACCCGTAGCAGCGAGGGCGGTGGACGCGGCCCCCTCCCTCCGTCCTCGCAAGATCTCCATCCAATCATCTCGGCCTACGGGAGGAGGCCGCGTCCACCGCCCTCTACCGATAGGCGCGGTAGGCGAACTCGGGCCGGTCGCTGCGCACGAACACCAGATCGGCTTGCCAGAAAGCGTCGTCGTGGGGACGGTGCAGCGGACACACCAGGTCGATGCAGCGGAAGCCGAGCCCGCGCATGTGCGCGCACATCTCGTCGAAGGTCAGCGCCTCCGGGGCGATGTGGAAGTTGTAGCACTCCATCACGACGACCTCGGTGTCGCGCAGCGTCGCGGCAGCGCCGCGAAGGATCGGCAGCTCGAAGCCGTGGGTGTCGAACTTCAGCAGATACGGACCGGGCAGGTTGCGGGCCGCCACCGTGGCGTCGACGGTGACCATCGGCACCACCGCGTCGTTGGCGGCGAACGCCGTCTCGGAGGCCAGGCCGCCGAGCGAATCGCTGGTGTCGAAGTGGATGGTCCCTTCGCGCTCGCCGGCCGCCGCCAGCACGTATTGCGCCTGGGCGTGACTGGCGCAGAACGCCCGCAGGGCTGGTTCGTGAACCGCTTGCGCCTCGATCAGCAGATAGCGGCTGGCCGGGAAGTACGGCATGACGGCGCCAGACCAGCCGCCATCGGAGGCGCCGACGTCGACCACGGTGCCGATGCGATGCCCGCGGGCGGCCAGCGCGCGGAAGGCGCCCGCCATCGTCGTGCGATCGGCCGGCGAACCGACGCGTGACACGACCAGGCCGAGCGACCGCAGCGCGCGGCGAATCCCGGCCTTGGCCAGGGCGCGGGGATCGGTGGGCACGTGAGGATTCTACTGGCCCGGCCCGACCGCCGCGGGCATGCGACAATCGGCGGTCCGCCGGCCATGCTGCAGATCACCGACACCCTGACCATCGACGAGCGCGACCTCGAGGAGCGCTTCGTGCGCGCCTCCGGCCCCGGCGGGCAGAACGTCAACAAGGTGTCGACGGCGGTCGAATTGCGCTTCGACGTCGCCCGTTCGTCGCTGCCCGACGACGTGAAGGCGCGGCTCACGGCGCTGGCCGGCAGCCGCATGACCAGCGACGGCGTGCTCGTGGTGGACAGCCGGGAACACCGCACCCAGGCGATGAACCGCGAGGCCGCCCGGGCCCGCCTGGTGGCCTTCGTGCAGCAGGCCGCCGTCCGCCCCCGCCGCCGACGTCCGACCAGGCCTGGCAAGGCGGCGAAGGAGCGCCGGCTCGACGCCAAGAAGCGGCGCAGCGACGTGAAGGGCGGGCGTGGCCGCAGCGGCGGTGGTCACGACGAGTAACCGAGTGCTGTGACACTGAATCGGCGCGGAGGGATGGCGCGCCGAATCCTCCGGAACGTCCGCGCTCAGCCAGAGGGCGCGGCACCCTCCGCGCGCCGGCCGATCGCGCGAATCATGCCCCCGAAGATCAGTCCGTGAATCGGGTAGATTCCGTACCAGTAGACGAGCCCGAACAGCCCGCGCGGCGCGAAGAACGCCGTCTGGGTGACGAGTGTCGTGCCGTCCTCCTGCAGCCGCGCCTGGAACTCCAGCCACGCCCGGCCCGGCACTTTCATCTCCGCGCGAAGCCGCACGAGCCGGCCCGGCTCCACCGCTTCGACGCGCCAGAAGTCCACTGTGTCACCCACCCGCAGGTTGTGCGGATGCCGGCGGCCTCGCCGCATCCCGACCCCTCCCACGAGCCGATCGAGGAAGCCGCGCAGCTGCCAGGCCCAGTTCAGGCACAGCCATCCCGTGGCGCCGCCGAGCGAGCTGAACACCGCAAACGCACGGTCTGGTGAGGCGTTCACCGTGATCTGACGCCGCTCCATCATCATGCCGTCCTGCGTCGTGAGCACCACCGGCTGCGAGGTCGGGTGGCTCGAGGTGAGCGCATCCGACCAGGCGGTCTCGACGTTCTCGTTGTCGAAGCTGTCGAGCGCCCGGCGCACCGCCTCGACATAGCCAACCGGGGCGATCTGCGGAAAGAGCACGCGGGCCCTCGTGTCGCGCACGACGACCTCGTTCCGCAGCCCCTCGATCAGGGGTCTGGCAATGGCCGCGGGCACGGGCGTGACGAGATGCACCCAGTAGGACGACAGCCGTGGCGTCAGGAACGGCACAGGGAGCAGCCACCGTGTGAGCCCGCGTTCTTTGGCGTAGCCGGTCATCATCTGGCCGTAGGTGAGCACGTCGCTGCCGCCGATCTCGACGACCTGCCCGGAGGAGGCCGGCGTGCTGACGGCCTCGGTCAGGTAGGCCAGGACGTCGCGGATCGCAATCGGCTGGATCTTCGTGTAGACCCAGTGCGGGCACACCATCACCGGCACGCGCTCGGTGAGGTAGCGAATCATCTCGAACGACACCGAACCGGAGCCGACGATCACGGCGGCCCGGAACTCCGTGACCGGCACGCCCGACGCGCCGAGGGCGGTTCCGGTGTCCTGGCGGGATCGCAAGTGCTCCGAGAGCGCACCACTGGCGTCTCCCAGGCCACCGAGGTAGATGATGCGGGAGACACCCGCGGCCGCAGCGGCTGCGCCAAACGCCCGTGCGGCCCGCAGGTCTCGGTCGTGAAAGTCCCGCCCGGCGCCCAGACTGTGCACGAGGTAGTAGGCGGTGTCGATGCCGGCGAGAACCGCCACGAGCGAGGCCGGATCCAGGACGTCGCCACAGACGGTCTCCACCTGCCCGGCCCACGAGCGCCCCTGCAGGCGCGCCGGATCGCGCACCATGCAGCGCACCGCATGGCCACGGGCCAGCAGCTGTGGCACGAGACGGCCGCCGACGTAGCCGGTGGCGCCCGTCACTAATATCCGCATATCGAATAGACACTCCGGTTGCGAGGGACGGTCCACGCCCGAGGGATCCGCCGTCCGCTCGTGCCTGGACGAAGAACCGGACAACGGGAGGACGACCTCATGGTGTCCCGCGCGGAACCGCCGCGCAAGGTCGGCACCTGACCGACGTGAACCGACGTCTTACGCCCGAATGGCTGGACCCAAGGACCGTAGCGTCGGGTGGATGCAGGCAGGGCGAGCGCGACCATCGTTCGCGACGGTCCCGAAACCGGGCCAGGAGTCGGTATGGGACTACCCGCGCCCGCCCCGGCTGCGCGACGACCGGCGGGAGGTGATCGTGCGTGCCGGCGACGTGATCGTCGCCCGGACAGTGCGTGCCATGCGTGTGCTCGAGACGGCCAGTCCGCCGACCTTCTACATCCCGTTCGACGACATCGAACCCGGCGTGCTCGTGCCGGCGTCGGGCTCGTCGTACTGCGAGTGGAAGGGTCGTGCGCGCTACTGGTCGGTGCGCACCGGCGACCAGTCCATCGACCGCGCAGGCTGGAGCTACCCGGACCCCGCCCCGGCCTTCGAGGCGATCCGCAACGCGGTGGCGTTTTACGCCAGCCGCCTTGCGTGTACGGTGAACGGCGAACGCGTGCGGCCGCAGCCAGGGGGCTTCTACGGCGGCTGGATCACCGATGACGTCGTCGGCCCGTTCAAAGGGGATGCCGGCACGCTCGGCTGGTAGGTATGACCACGTCCTTCCTTCGCGCGATCCGACGCTTCGCCCCCCGGCCGCACCGGGGCCCGCGCCGCTGGGTCGTCGTGTTCTACGACCAGCTGCGCCCGCGTCACCCCCTGCTGTCGGGACCGCCGGCCGACACCGGCGTGCTCTACATCGAGACCACGGCGAAACCGGCGCGCCGCCGTTATCACGCGCAGAAGCTGGTGCTGCTGCTGAGCGCGATGCGGCACGACGCCGAGGCGCGGGGCCGCGCCGGCCATCCGGTCCGATACCACGTCTCGGATGCGTGGTACGACGAGGCGATCGCCGAGGCGCGCGAGCGCTACGGACTAGAGGAGCTCCACGCGCTCGAACCCGCCGAGGCTGAGGTCCGTGAGCCGCTGCGGACGCTCGCGTGGCTCACGCTGCATCCAAACACCTTGTTCGTGACCGACGCCACGTTCTATCGTCGCGTGTTTCCGAACCGCGGGACGCGTCGGCTCGAGACGTTCTATCGCGCTGCGCGCAGTGCCACAGGGCTGCTCATGGACGGAGGCGTCCCAGCCGGGGGCGCGTGGAACTACGACGCCGAGAACCGCAAGGCGTGGAAGGGAGATCCCCCGGCGCCGCCCACGTTGACCTTCACGCCAGACGCCGTCACGCGCGAGGTCATGACCCTGGTCGCCACGCGCTACCCCGCCTCGCTCGGTGCGGTCGACGGCTTCGCCTGGCCGGTCACGGCGGAGGAGGCGGAACGCGCCGTGGACACGTTCGTCGTCGAGCGGCTCCAGTGGTTCGGAAGGTTCGAGGACGCGATGGCCGCCGACGCGCCCGAGCTCTTCCACTCGATGCTTTCGGCACCGCTCAATCTGGGTCTGCTCGATCCGCTGGATCTCTGTCGTCGCGTCGACGCGGCGTTTCGCTCCGGCGCCGTGCCGCTTGCGTCGGCCGAAGGCTTCATTCGCCAGGTGCTCGGCTGGCGCGAGTTCGTGCGGCACGTCTACGAGGAACATCGCGCGCAGTATACGACGGCGAACGCGCTCGCCGCGGACCTGCCGCTGCCCTCGTGGTACTGGGGCGAGCCCTCTGGCCTGCACTGCCTCGACACCGCCGTGGCACAGGTGCTCGCGCGCGGCTACACCCATCACATCCCGCGGCTGATGGTGCTCTCGAACATCGCCACGCTGCTCGGTGTCGATCCGCAGGCGCTCAATCGCTGGTTTTGGGAAGCGTACGTGGACGCCTACGAGTGGGTGGTCACGCCCAACGTCGTCGGAATGGCAACGTGGGCCGACGGCGGCATCGTGGGCAGCAAGCCCTACGTGTCGTCGGGGAAGTACATCCAGCGGATGGGGCCGAGTCTCTGCGCGGGCTGCCGGTTCGATCCGGCGACGACGACCGGAGCGGCCGCGTGTCCGCTCAATCACCTCTATTGGGACTTCTTGGAGCGTCATCGCGCGCGCTTCGCCGCCAACGTCCGCATGGCGGTGCCCCTTGCGGCGCTGAAGAAGCTGCCATCAGCGGTGATGGCCGACCATCGCGAGCACGCGGCGGCGTGGCGGGCACGAGCGGGTGAGGTCGGCTACACGCCTCGCACGTCCGCCTGACACACCCTCTTCCCGCCTCTTCCCGCAAGCTTGCGTCGCGTGATCCGTGCGTGCGTCACGTCGCGGTCTGAGTGACGGATCCCGGCGCGGGCGCTGTGAGCGTTGTCAGGAGCGGCTCTCCGCCCTGCCGCGGGTCTTCAGTGTGGCGAGTCCGCCATCGATGCCGATGACCTGGCCCGTGACCCAGGAACTCTGCGGGCCGAGCAGCCAGCACACGGCCTCGGCGATGTCGTCCGGCGTGCCGAGCCGGCCAAGCGGGTGCATGGCCACCGATGCCTTGCGCGCGAGGTCGTTCGACGTGATCGCGCGACTCATGGAGGTGTCGACGAGACCCGGAGCCACGGCATTCACGCGTATTCCATAGGGCGCGTAGGTCGCTGCCGCCGACCGCGTCAGTCCCGATACGCCGGCCTTCGCGGCGGCAATCGCCTCGTGGTTGGGCAGACCAATAGCGGCGGCCGCCGAGCTCATCAGCACGATCGAGCCGCCAGACGGCCGCATCGCATTCGACGCGGCGCGCACGGTCGCAAACGCCGAGACGAGATTGGCCGTGAGCACGTCCTGCAGCTCCTGTTCGGAGGTGAGGTGCGCGGGCTTCAGCAGTATCGAGCCGGCGCAGTTGACGATGCCGTCGAGGCGGCCCGTCGTGGCCGCTGCGTCACGGACGCAACGCTCGAGATCGGCGAAGCTGGCGGCATCGGCTGTCACCACGCGGCCACCGACCTCGGCGGCGAGCGGCGCGATCGCGGCTGGATCGCGGCCCGCCAGCACCAGTCGGGCACCGCGCGCAGCCAGCATCTGGGCCACGCGGACGGCCACGCCGCTCGCCGCCGCGACCACGACGACGGTCGAGTCGCGCAGGTCGTCGCGACTCATCGCTCGGGGGCGTGGCGCGACAGCCGCCGGATCTCGACGATCGTGAACCACAGCCCGAACCCGCACAGCCCGGTGACGAAGAGGCCGACGGCCAGAATCGTCAGGGTCGACATCAGCGCTTCCTCGCCTGCGCCGTCAGCGTCGCGAACGACAAGATGGAGGGCACCCAGATGCCGACGAACATGCCTTCGTCGCGCTGCCCGGTGAACCACAAGTAGACCGAGAACAGGAATGACAGGAAGGCTGCTACCAGGAAGACTGAGTCGCTGCGGTGAAACACGGTGAGGCTCTCTCGTTGCAGTCGCGCGGACCGGCGCGTCGGACTTCGTCCCCGGTAAGACACACTCTGCCGCCCGTTGGTCCCAACGCCGACCGCGCCCTCAGCGCGCTGGCTGCGACGCCAGCAGGATGTAGCCGTTGGCCAGCATCAGGATCAGCGCCGGAAGCATGTCGACCAGGCGGTCGTTGACGCTGATGCGAACAATCACGCCGCACAGCATCAGCATCGCCAGGCCGCCGGAGGACAGCCATAGCGCGGGCGGCCACTTCAGTCCGACGAGGAGGCCCACGCCCGCCAGCACCTCCAGAATTCCGGTGAGGACCCTGAACCGTTCGAGACCGAAGCGCGCGAACTCGGTCCGCATCGGCGGCGATGCGAGGCAGAGCGCACCGTAGACCACGAAGGTCACACCCGAGCCGGCGGCCAGCACGGTGACCGCGTTCACAGGGGCAGGCGTCCTGCGTGTACTCCCGCGACGAACAACGACAGCAGCAACAGACCGAGGGAGGGCATGAACTTGTGCCAGGGGTTGCCCACGCTCAGGTGCGCGCCTTGAGCGCCGAGCATCAGCACCGCCATGACGAGCGCGGGAGCCACGACCGGCACCGGGTACCAGATGCCGGCAACGAGCAGCGTCGCCAGCGAGATCTTGGTGGCGCCGACGAGGCTGCGGACGAGATCGGAGAGTCCGAACTGCCTGAACTCTTTCACGATGTTGTCGAAGCGTCCGACCCAGACGATCACGATCGATACCGCGATGACGATCTGGGCGGCCGCGGCGTAGTTCTGCATGGTCACGGTGTCGTCCTCGTATTCAGTTGGCGTGAAGGGTGTCCCGGCGGCGGCACCGGGACGGCGCGGGTCTGTCGCCCGCGCCGATCCGGAGTCCGCGGTTCAGGCCTTCGGCATGATCACGGTATCGATCACGTGGATGACGCCGTTGGTCGCGAGAATGTCGGTCGCCGTCACCGTGGCGGTGTTGACCTTGACGCCCGCAGTCGCATCGATGGCGATCATGCTGCCCTGGACGGACTTGGCCTCCTTCAGCTTCACGACGTCGGCCGCCATGACCTTGCCAGCGACGACGTGGTACGTCAGCACCTTCGTCAGCGCGGCCTTGTCCTCGAGCAGCGCCTTCAAATCGGCCGCCGGGATCTTCGCGAACGCGTCATTGGTCGGCGCGAACACCGTGAAGGGCCCCGCCCCCTTCAATGTGTCGATCAACCCGGCGGCCGTCAGGGCCGTCGCCAGGGTGCTGAACGTGCCGGCAGCAACGGCGGTCTCGATGATGTCGCTCGTTGGAGAGGAAACGGTCGTCGCAGTAAGGGTCATGTCTGTCTCTCTTCGTCGTAAGTGAACGATAGCGGGAAAGCGGATGTGAGATGGGCAGCAACGCCTGCGGTTCGACCGTAGGACGCCGGCTGTGCCGGCTCAGGTCCAAGACCGAGCCGGTTGCTCGGCCGGCGCGAGGCTCGGATGGCATCGGTTGAGCCGTGGAGCCGCTGTGGCACTCAGGCCTCGATCACGATCGCTCGACGAGCCGCCCCTGGCGAGGTCCTGGGCGGCGCGACCTGGACGCCGTCCCGGGAACGATCAGTCGCGCTCTGGAATCGGCGCGGTCGCCGCGTGCGTCTGACGCTTGGTGGCGACCAACTGGGTGCGAACGGTGGCGTGGTCGACCCGCGCTGTCAGCACGGTTCTACTGCTCATGCCGCCGCGATGAAGGCGGCTTCACCCGACGATCACTTTGATCTCGAGAACATGATGGCCATTGATGCTGCTTCAACCGATGCGGCTGCACTCCCGCGCAGTCTGAACCACGTGCTCGCTGAGATGCCGCGGGAAGCCCTCGACCACGACCGCTTCATGAGGCAGGCCATCTCGCTGACGGCCAATTGTCCTCGCCTGCCCTTCGGCGCGCTGATCGTGAGCGCCGACACGGGTGCCGTGCTCGCCGAGGGATGGAACAGGTCGGCGATCAATCCGACCTGGCACGGGGAGATCGACGCGATCAACCGGCTCGCCGAGTCCGGCCGCAGCGACGACGGATCGCGGCTGATCCTCTACACGACGGCAGAGCCGTGCCCGATGTGCCTGGCAGCCATCCTCTGGAGCGGCATCGGCACGGTCGTGTTCGGCTCGTCGATCCGATTTCTGCAGCAGCAGGGCTGGCGCCAGATCGACATCCTCGCAGAAGAAGTCATACGCCGCAGTCCCGGGTGGACCTGCACGATCATCGGGGGCGTGCTCGAGCAGGAATGCAATGCCCTGTTCGCGGACCGCGCCCGTTGACGGCCTGAGACGCCACGCTCGAAGACTCGAGCCTGACCGTCTGGCGATCCGGAATCGTCGCCGTCATCCACCGCGCTCTGTTCCGCGACGTCAACGAAGACCCGCTGCGGGACATCGGCCGAGCCGACCACGTCGCAACGGCTGCGTGTCACCGCCGACCCGTTGTCGGGTTCGCGAAGGCATGAAACGAGAAGTCGCCGCCGGTGAGCGCGGGTCTGTTCTTGGACAGAAGAGCCCGCGCGTTCGCGATCGCCGACAGGGACAATTTCAGGGCCAATCCTGGCATCGGAAGCGCGCCCGTCGGTGGTTGGCTCTGTTATCCTCAGGAAACCGCGCGGAGGGATGGCCGAGTGGTTGATGGCGGCGGTCTTGAAACCGTCGCGACGCTCCGCGCGATCCCTCGATTTCCCAACAAATCTGGGCAATTTCGAGGGCGCCGCCGGCGGGCGACTTGGCTGGAGTGGGCTGAAAATGCCCTGGATTTGCCCGTCGCAGGGACAATTTCAGGGACAGTCCGGCGGTAGCCCACGACGCGATCCATAACGCGATTCCCGGTTGATCGACGGGTCGTTGGGCGCAGGTTCTGACGATTCTCGACAGCGGTATTATCGCGACATGATCGTCACCATCCAGCTGTCTGCGGACATCTAGGCCGCGCTCGGCGCGCGGTGGGACGATCTACCGCGTCGCTCGAGGCCATCGCGATCGAGGGCTATCGCACCGGGGCGCTCAGCGAAGAACAGGTACGCCGCGTGCTCGGACTCGAGACGCGGTTCCACGTGCACGCATTACTCAAGACGCATCGCGCGCCGCTGCGCTACACGACGGCTGATCTCGCCGACGGCCTCCACGCTCACCATGCGCTCGGCATCCTGCCCGGTCGATGATCGTCGCTGACATCGGCCCTCTGCCCTTCTTGATTCTGCTCGATCACGTCGGTCTGCTTCCGCGGGTTCTATGGGCGGGTCGCGGTGGCGGACGCGGTGGCCGCCGAACTCGTGTCGCCTGGCGCACGAGGCGGTGCGCGGATCGGGCAACCGCCGTGGCGGGTCCAGGTGCTCTCGGTCGCGTCCGAAGCACTGGCGGCGTGACCGACGACCTCGACCCTGGCGAGCGATCAGCAACGGCCCTTGCCCGAGATGCTGCATGCGGACCTCTTGATCATCGACGAGGCCGCCGGTCGTACCGAGGCCAGGCGCTGGCACTTGCGAGTGACCGGAACGCTCGGCGTGCTGTGGGCCGGAGCCGAACTCGAGCTGGTCGATGTGCCGGATCTGATGGCGCGCCAGCGGCAGCCACGTCGTCGATGAACTCGTTCGAGAGCGCGATCTGTAGCCCATTTCGCGAGATTTCACAGGCCCGCACCAAGATTTCAACGCCCGCCTTGACAAACGGCCGACAATCGGTGGAGCCTCGCGGGGGCGTTCAACATCCCGTTCGAGCGCAGGACCCACCAGTGCTGCCAGCTGGTTGACGTCGAGCTGAGGACCACATGGATGTACATCCCGGCGTCGCTTTCGCGGCTGGCTTCCTAGGCCTCTGGCCGTTGCTCATCGGCTACCTCGTCGGCCGCGGGGCGCAGGCGAACCCTGGCGCGATCACCGTCGGAACGAACACCACCAACCCGAACTGTCAGCAAGCCAAGGCCGATTTCGAAGCCCGACGCCAGGAGCGCTGTTCAGCAAGAATCGCTGAAGCGGCGGCCAAGGCCGAGCTGGACAGCGTGACCAGCTCGTTCAACGCCGTCACGGCCGCGCTCGTCTCGGCCATCGCGGCCGCGTTCGCGGCGCTGGCGCTGCCATGGCCCGCGAACCTCATCGCCAGTCTCATTTTGTGGACCGCCGTCACCGCGCTGGCGATCCTGGAGGCCTACTTTCTCGGCAGGAAGCTCGTCGCAGGCGACGCGTGGGGCGTTGCAAGCGCAGCGCTGAAGGCCGCCAATGATGCCGTCCTGGCGGCTCGCAACGCGGTCATCGCGGCCTGTTCGCAGCAGGAAGCCGACCAGACGCTGAACCTGCCAGACCCCTGCGCGCCGTAGGCATACGCCCTCTCGAGCTAAAGACCGAGCATCCGCCGCACGCCCAACGTTTCGCTGCCAACATCGAAGACCAGGTCCTTGGCGCTCGGCGCCGCGCGGCGCTCGGCTTCGGGCCGGTCGAGGTCGAATACCTGCAACGTGACGCGTAGGAGCTCGCCCCGCGGCTCGATTGTCATGATGTTGGGATCGCCCAGGCTCTCCCAGATCCGGGTGACGAAGCCGAGCACCTCGGTGTAGGTCGCGCTCCCGAGATCGACGAGCGCGGCCACGGCCGCTGGAGGGTGCTCACGGTTGGTCAGCGCCGAGCTCGTGAACTGGTAGAGGGCTTTGGTAAAGCCGGGAGGCTGGAACGAGAACGCATTCGCGACATGAATGTCGCCGCTGAGATTGACGATGTCGATGTCCGGCCGTTGGCGATGCAGCTCGCGCAGGACCCCGATCAAGTCCTTGAGCTGCGAGCGGTTGCCTTTGGAGTGCCAGCTGTCGCGGATGTCGTCGCGGATTCCGGCCATCAGGTCGGTGAGCGCTTTCGGCGCCTGGCTGCCCAGTTCCTCGACGAAATCCTTCAGGTTGAGGAACGGCACGGCGCAGCCCATCACCAGGAACCGCACGCCACGCTCGCGCACGATGCGCCCGCAGAATGCGTCGAAGTCCGAGAGCTGCTGCTCGGAGATGATGCGGCCGCCCGGATCGGCGTAGCGGCGGCTCGAACGGCCGTCGAAGATGAACGCGGCGACGCTTCCGGCGACGTAGGCCTGGTGCGCGTCGGGATGCGTGCCGGCGCTCGGCGGTCGCAGTCGTGGGCCCCCGGCGAGCGAGTATTCTTCCGCCACCTCGCGCGCGACCTCGAACACCAGCGGGTTGCCGCCCGCGAAGTCCTGCTCTTCGCTCCCCCAGCCATCGCGGATTTCGTGGTCGTCCCACATGCACAGGTGCGGAACCGAACACATCATGCGCTGCAGCGACGGAAAGCTCCAGTGCGCCCGGTACATGCGCCGGTAGGCCGAGCGCAGCTCGTCGCGCAGCTCGGGCCGGCCGGCAAGATCGACTTCGTCGTAGGCCCGGTCCACGAAGTTGGTCGCCGGCGTGCCGTCGGCGTAGGCGGTGTCGCCAAGTGCCCAGACTACCTGGGGCGCAAACTGCTCGACGCGATGCTCCGCCCACTCGAGCAGGCTCGGCATGTCCTGATTCAGCGTGGCCCGCCCGCCATCGTCGGTCGCATAGGGCTGATGGCACGACCACAAGACGATCCGATGGGGCACGATGCCGGCGTCGTCGTCGAGCGAGAAGCGCCCAGTGACCACCGCACGTTCGTCGAACAGCAAGGTGCTTACGGACGGTCGATCGCGCTGTAGCTCGGCCCGGAGGCGTGTCGGCCAGCGCACCAGCCGCCACGTCCATTCCCGAAACGGCCGGAGCCGGCGCGGCACTTCGAGCAGGACGTGCCGCGGCGCGCCGCCCCCGTCGCGGAACACCAGGTCAATGCGCTGCACCATCCGCAGCTCGAGGGCGTGCGTCGGCCAGGCGAGCAGCGAGTAGCGTCCGGCCCGCAGCGGGCGCAGCATCAGGTCGCGCTGCCACGCCGCTGGCTTGCCCATCCGCGCGATATCGAGCAGCCCGTTCGGGTACTCGATCGGCGTGACCGTTGCCGGCATCAGGTCGGCTCGGCGAATGGGTGTTGGCTGAGCACTGCTTCGAGGTGACGGCCGAGCACCATCTCACTGCGATAGGAATCGAGGATTAGCGCGTTCGGGTCGGCCACCTTCAGCTCGTCCACGCGCGTGCGATAGCCGTCGATGAACGTGCGCACCGACTGTGCGGCGCTCTGGTGGTAGCTGCCAGCGCCGCGCTCGAGTGCGTCGAAGAACGCCGTTTCAGCCGAGCGGAGCACCGGCAGTAGGAAACGAACGCCTTGCGCGTTCATGAAGTGCGACGGTGGCAGATGCGGAAATGCCAGCGCGTTCATGTTGCCGGGCTCGAAGCGCATGCCGGCGTTGGACCACTCGACACACGACCTGAGGATCTCGCGCCAATAGCTCACGTGGTCGGGGTTGCCGCTCTGAAACACCTGCTTGACCAGCTGCGCGAACGCTTCCTCCTGCAGTTCATACGAGCTCTCGTACTGTTCGATCAGCTCGTCGCGGCGCATCCTGGCGTACTGGTTGGCGCGGACTTCGACCGCCTGGCGCTGCGCCGCCGCCTCTTTCTTATCGGCGTCGTACGCCTCCAGCGCCGCGCGCCCGTCGTCGGTCATCCGCTTCATGGCGATGTCGAAGGTGAGAAAACCGCGATTGAGGAGTTCCGGATCACCGGTTTCCAGCACCGCAATGGCGGTGACGACGTTGCCGACCCGCGAGATCGTGCGGATCCACGCGTGCCAGCTCTCGAGGTCGTCGAGGTTCCAGGTTTCGTTCCAGTTGTAGTCGTTCGACGTGCCGTTGCGGAAGTCCACCTTGGTCGCGGCCGCGTCCAACTCCCAGCCCTGATACTGGGCCGGGATCTCCATGAGGTATCCCACCACCTGATACCCGGTGTTGCCGCGGACGCCGATCTCCTTCTTGAACGAGGCCGACTCGGTCACTTCGGGCGGGCGCACGGGGTCGATGATCTGGTTCTGCGTCAGGTACTCCTGCCGTGCCTGGTCCTCGTAGTCGGCGATGAGCCGGTGCAGGGCGAGAAATGGCGCTCGCATCCGCGGACACCACACCAGACCGACGTCTTCCAGCCGCACTTGGACGTCGACCGGCGCGGCGACTTGGAACGACACCTCGGTGGTGGCGAATTTTTCGTCCTTCCCGCGGGTCGTGTAGCTGCGCGCGGTGCTGGTCACCGTCCGCGAGATCACGCCTGAGCGCTGCTCGTTGTGACTCGAGATTTGGGTCAGCGTCCGGTCGATGGCTTCGCGGCGACGCTCGCGGAGCGTATCGAAGAGCGTGGTGTCCTGCGCGAAGGCGTTTTCGCTGTTGATGCCTTCCTCGGTCATGTGCGACAGCGCTTGACGGAACGTCGCGGAGTTGAAGGTCGCGCTCTCGGTGCTGCGGGCCGTGCTCCGGCCGGAGCCCTGTTCCTGGAAAGCGACGACTTCCTGCAGGCTCGATTCGCTGGTGACTGATTTGCTTTTCGGCGCAACCGCTTCGGTGGCGAAGGGGCCGCGCAGCGTCGGTGTGCCGACGCCGATGCTCAGGCGCTCTGTCCGGCGGAACGCCCACTCACGGCTGCCGACGATCACCGTGTCGTCGGGAAGTGGTACGAGCGACGGGTCGATCGCGCCGAATCGATCGACCCTCCACGCGAGGTATCGGTTGACGTTCAGGCGTAGTGCCGCCTCGTTCCCCAACCGATCGAGCAGGGAGCTGCCGGTGATGCCGATATCGCGCAGCAAAACGGCGGCCTGGGTGATCAGTGGGCGCAACCCCAGCTCGCGCGCGTCCGCGGCTCCGCCGGTCAATCCGACGAGCACCGACGCAATCCTCACCGGTGGATCCGCCGCCGTGTTCAACGCGTTGCCCAGCCAGGGTCCGGCGGCGTTGATCGCGCCGGCTTCCAATAGGTCCTGCAACACCACGTTCGGCTGCGCGATCCCGTGCAGGATCTGGGCGAGCGCGTAGCCTTCAGCCGCGTCCGCGACCTCGTTGCCGATGGTCTCGCGTTCGACTGGCCGCTTGCCGGGCTTGCCCCATTCCTTCCCGCGCAGCGCGGCTTCGCGCCGCGCGAGCAGTTGGTGCGGCCCGATGGGATCGATCTTCAGACGTCCGCGTGGGGTCACTGTCAGCGATGGTTCATCGCGTAGGAGGGCCTTGACCTCGGGTGGCCAGACCCCGCCGGCGTCGAAGCGTATCTGCTGTTCGAACGGGCTCGGACCTGCGGCGGTGACGGCTGCCGCGGCGCCGGCGCGCGCGGACTTCTTTGCGGCAGCCGCCTTGACGAGCGGCGACGCCGCGAGTTGCTGCTCCGACTCCCGCCCTTCGACAATCCGCGCCGAGGCGAACTGGACGAGACCGGCGACGTAGGCGGTCAGATAGCGGTTCCCACCCTTGAGAACGGGCTCGAACCGGAAATCGGCGGCGTTCCCGGGCGGCGGTGGGGCTGGGATCGCGACCGGCTTGCCGAACCGCGTCGCGAACTCGCGGGCCGAGTTCACCAGCTCGACCGCTCCGGCGAGATCCTTCAGGAGCCGCGCGTAGAGCCGCGTGTAACGCTGCGTAGCTAACGGACCGAGCTTTGGAAACAGGACGTGCGTGGTGTAGATCGTCGTCAGCCGGTTGTCGGCTGCCATCTGAGTCGGTAGCGCACTCTCCGGAACGTTAGCCTTCATCGCGACACCCGCCTCCTATCCGTCGTCGATTTGCGGCAGCGGTATCGGACTATACCTCGCGGACGACCGCTGCCTTTCGCTGCCTACAGCATCAATCGCTCGCCCGACCCTGTCGGCGCGAATCTATCGCGATGCGCCCCAGGCTGGCTCTGCAAGGCGTTCCAGATCAACGACTTGGCGGCCAAGGCACCGCCGCGTTCACTTTTCGGCTCGTGGGACCGCTCCCGACCTTACGCGAATGTGCCGGGTCCAAGGTGCGGCAGGGACAATTCAGAGATATTCCGGGCATCGCAAGCCCGCCAGTGATTTGCGCTGCTATCCTTGGGGAACGCCGTGCGGAGGGATGGCCGAGTGGTTGATGGCGGCGGTCTTGAAAACCGCTGTACCGGAAAGGGTATCGGGGGTTCGAATCCCTCTCCCTCCGCCAAATTCAGCGGACCGTTCTGAACTCCTGAAAGAGTCGGCCATTTGGAACCCGCTTGACTCCTTTTTGCCCCGACTTCACGCGCATGAAGACGGGCTCGGCGGCGGCGGGCGGAAGACGGTCCCTCGGGACTTTTCAGTGTCCGCCGAAGACCTGGAAGCCGCGCTTGCGGAGGCTGTCGGCGAGCGCTCCTTCCATCCGGACGGCTTTCTCGTAAGGCATCGGGTTGAGGTGTGAATAGAGGCGCGGGACGAGACGCACGCCGAAGCGCGTCACGACGCTGGCCGCTTTGATTCCGGCCAGGTGGTTCGCGAACCGTTGCTCCGGCGTCAGGCCCGTCATGCCCACGTAGTACCCGGCCTTGCCGTCGCCCTTGGGGTTTCTCAGGTACACCACGTACACGTGGTGATGAGCACTCGCCCGTCGCGTCTTGGCCGGCATGCGTGGCACCCAGTGCGAGAAGAGGATAGCAACATCGAGCCGCCGGCCTGACCGTTCACGCGGACGCGTGGGGACGCGCACCCCTGCACGATTCCCCATTTGTCCCAGGGATGGGCCGTTGGCTGTTGCGGGCCGGAGTGCCGATACCCAGATCGAATACCGGTGTGCAACACCGTAGCGACGCCACCTGCGTCGCCACCTCCGGTGGGAGACCTGACGATGTTTCGAGTGACCTCTCTCTGCCTGGCAACCGCCCTCTCCGTGGTACTCGCGGCACCTGCAGTAGCGCAGCCGGCGCAGACCGGGACGATTGCGGGTGTCGTCCAGGACACGACCGGCGGTGTCCTCCCCGGCGCCGGCGTGACGCTGCGCAGCGAGAGCCGCGGCGTGGTCCGCTCGGTCATCACCGATGCGCACGGTCGCTACGTGTTCGCCTCACTGGCGCCTGGCCGCTACGCCGTCACGGCGGCGCTCGATGGCTTCCGCAACTCGACGACCGACGCACTTGTCGAAGTCGAACGCACGACCTCGGTGACGCTCCAGCTGCAGGTCGGCGGGCTGGACGAGTTGGTGACGGTGGAAGCGAGCGCCACCCCGCTCGTCGACCGCACTACGGTCACCGCGACGACGCGCCTGCGCCGCGAGGAGTTCGACCGGTTGCCGGTCGGGCGGAGCTACCAGGCCCTGGGCACACTGGCCGCCGGCGTCGTCGGCGGCACCGTCACCGGCAGCAACAACGTCAACGCGCTCGGGGCGTTGTCGGCGAGCAATCTGTTCATCATCGACTCGGTCGACACGACCGACCCGGTGACCGGCACGTTTGCGACCAGCCTGAACTTCGAGGCGATCCAGGAGGTGTCGATCTCGACCTCGGCCGTGTCGGTGGAGTACGGCCGCGGCCAGGGGGCCATCATCAACGTGATCACCAAGTCGGGCACCAATCGCTTCGAGGGCTCGGCCCGTTCCGTCGCCGTCAACGACGACTGGGACGCGCAGAACTCCACCGTCAGCGAGGTCAGCGGGGCGTCGCTCGCTCGTGTCAAGTTCGACCAGATCAACCCGACGTCGGCCTTCACCCTCGGCGGACCGATTCGGCGGAACCGCGCGTGGTTCTTCGGCGCCTACGAATACACGACCAACACCACGCCGGAGCGGCAGACCGTCGGCCTGATCCCCGAGAACTATCAGCAGTCCACCGACAGCCAATTCCTGAACCTTCGCGGCACCGTGCAAATCACGCCTGCGCACCAGGTGTGGGTCAGATATCACCGTCCGCCGACCAACGGATTCATCTTCGACTACTGGGGAAACGCCGCGGGCGAGCGGGCAGCGCTGACGGAGCAGAACCAGACTGGCCACACCCGGACGGCGCAGTGGAGCGGCGTGTTCCGCGGCCACACCGCCGTCGAAGCATCCTTTGGCGACTACGCGTCGCGGATCGAGGTGGTGCCCTTCCAGGTGGGGCGGCTCGGCTTCGCCCCGTACCTGTCGCAGAGCGACAACCGCTACTACAACGGCGCCACCTACGATGGCGTGGTCGAGCGCCCGCGGCGTCAGTTCAACGTGTCGGCGACGCGCTTCTTCACGCTCGGGTCGCGCGGCCACGCGGTGAAGGCCGGCCTCGACGTCCAGGCGGTCGAGTCGAGCTCGCTCTTTCGCTATCCCAACGACCAGCTGTTCGTGGCCGAGTCGTTCAACCAGGCAACCGGCAGCGTCGTGCCGCTCTTCCGCCGCGACTACGTCGGCGGGGCCTCCACGTCCACGGGTCGTAACTACGCGTTGTATCTGCGAGACAAGTTCGAGCTGACCTCCCGTCTCTCGGTGGAGGCCGGCGTCCGGCTGGAACGGCAGACCGGCAGGAGCGATCTCGGCGTCTCGACCCTCGACACGACGGTCGGGGCCCCGCGGGTCTTCGCCAGCTACGCCCTCGACGAGGCCGGCAAGAGTGTCATCACCGCCAGCTACGGCCGCTATTACGCCAACGTCGTGCAGGGCTTCTCAGACGCCTTCGCGGGCGTCCCGCAGCAGGGCGACTACGACAACTTCGTCTGGAACGGCGCCAGCTACGTGTTCCAGAACAGCGTGCGCGTCGGCGGCTCGACGCTGCCGCCGAACACGGATCTCGACCCGTCGTATCTCGACGAGTTCACCCTCGGCTACCAGCGCCAGATGGGCCGCAACCTGGCGGTGGGAGTCCGTGCGATCTCGCGCGTGTGGGGCGACCTCATCGACGACGTCCGTACCTTCAATGCCAACGGCTCGGTGAACCGCGTCGTGTTGAACTACGACGCCGCCGAGCGCTCGTACCGCGGCCTCCAGGTCACCCTCGACAAGCGCTACGCGTCCCACTGGAGCGCCGCCGCCAGCTACACGCTGTCGCGCACCGAGGGCAACCACTTCGACCCGCTCTTCTCGCCGCTGGGCGACTACCTGGATGCCCAGTGCCGCACCACGCTCGACCCGACCATCGGCAGCGGCGGCGTGCTGCCGTGCGCGGCGGTCCAGAACGACGCCCGCAAGACCGGCCGGCCGATCTACGACCGTCCGCACAACCTCAAGCTGCTTGCCGGCTACGTCCGGCCGATCGGCCCGGTCAATCTGTCGCTCGGTGCGTTGGGCGAAGCGGTGTCCAAGCGTCGCTACGAGAAGGTGCGGTCGATGAACGTGCTGCTCCCGGGCACGCTGAGCAACGCCGGGCCGACCGCCACCTACTTCTACAACGAACGTGGCGCCGACCCGGTGCCCGGACTCGAGTGGTACATCGACGGATCTGTCGAGCTCACCTGGCGAGCGCCAGGGGCGACGCAGTTCGGCCTTCGTGGCGAAGCGTTCAATCTCACCAACCGCGAGGAGAAGACCCTCTCCAACAACACGGCGTTCTGCGGCACGACCGACAACGCTTCGTGTGCCGCCGCCGTCGCCAACTACGGCAAGGCCACCGCTCGCGGAGCGTTCCAGCAGCCGCGGCGGTACCGGATTTCGGCCATATTCCGCTTCTAGCACTCGCGGGACCGACGCCGGGCGCCACGGCAATCTGGGAACCGCGTCCGTAGGTGCCGGGTCCTTTCGGGTGTCGCTCGGTTCCTCACGGCAGGCGGATATTGCCGACCGCCAGCACCACCTGCCGTTCGTTCTCGGTGCCGACGCCGAACGGCGACACCGACAACGGAACCAACCCTTCGAGTTCCAGGGTGGCCACGGTTTGCAAGGACTGGCCGAGCAGCTCCACGACGGCGTCGCGCGGCGCGGCCGTACCGGCGGTGGCGAGCGCCACCCACTGGGCCAGGTCGTTGAGGCTGGCGTCGCCCCCGGCGCCTCTGGCGCGCCCGAGGGTCAGCACGACGGGGCCGAGCTGCGGCGGGCCGGGAGCGAAGGTGCGTCGTCCGGTTCCCGGTTGCGGCACCTTTGGCGCCGACATCTGCACGCCGTTGACACTGGCGACGGTCGGGTAGGCCACGCCGCCGATACTGACGCTGAATGTCGCCGCCCGGGCGCCCCCGCCAGGGTTCGGGGCGCTGCCCGGGTTGGTGGTATCGATGACAATCGCGCTCGGCACGGCGACGAAGGTCACCCCCAGGGCGTCGCCGGAGACGCGAGCGGGCTGGATGTTCACCGAGAAGTGTCGCAGGAAGGCGCCGCTGACGTCGAGGCGCGCGGTGGTGACCCCGAGCAGGTCGGTCTGGAACACGGTCAGATCACGGACCGGATCGCCGCCGTCGAGCGTATCGTCGAGCCACGCAGCCAGCGCGGGGTCGAATCGATCGACCGTGAAGTAGCAATCTTCGTACTCGACGCCAAGCAGCTTGTCGAAGCACCCGCCGAACGCGCGCACCGGGAGGGCCGTGCCGTCGATCTGCAGCACGTAGTTCGACGAGGCGCTGTAGGCCAGCGGGGGCACAGCGGGAGGCTCGAAGGCCACGGTCGGACCGGGCTGACCCTGCGGCCCTTGAGGACCGGGCTCGCCCTGAGATCCAGGCGGCCCAGGCGGTCCAGCCGGACCCTCGGGACCCCGCGGGCCGGGATCGCCCGGTCGACCTGGTTGGCCGTCTGGACCTGGCGGTCCCTGGATTCCCTGAACGCCTTGGCCACCTTGGGCGCCTGGCGCTCCAGGCAGGCCTGGCGGACCCTGTAACCCCTGTGGGCCCGGGTCGCCCTTCGGACCGGTGGCTGCCCAATGCAGCGGCGTCTCGAGATTCGGTAGGCACGAGCCGTTGACGCCGACAATCCGCACGATCTTCGAGATCGTGCCGACGCATGCATGAATCACCGCCGGATCAGCATTGCCGGCATGTGCACCTGCCACCGTCGGAACCGCGGCCAGCATCGCCGCCGCCACTGCACTCTTGAGTGTCATCGCTGCTCCTCGGCACACCCGGTCGGGTGCCTGTCGACTGGGTACGCGGAGATGGCAGGCGAATCGGACCATTTTCGCGCGTCCGGCGACGCGTCTGGGGCGACACGCGACGGCGCAGGTCCGGTCTGCGGCGTTCTTGCGCTAACCTCGGTATGCTCTAGGCTCCACGAGGGACCTGACGCAGGTTCAGCGCAGTCTCGGGGTTGGGGAGGACACGTCATGCGCAGATCACTGGTCGTGGGAATTGTTTCAGCGGCCGCGATGTCCGTCGTTGCGTCGGGACTGGCACAGAGTCCGGCCAGCGGACAGCCGCAGCAGCAGGTGCTGCCGCCGGAGGCCCGCTACTGGATGGGCGCGACGACCGGCGGCGGCATGCTCGCGATGGCGGGCATGGTCGGCGCCGGCGGCCGGCCGTCGATGGCCACGATGATGAAGATGGCCTCGGGCGGGATACCCACCGAGGGGCACAGCCTCTCGCTGAAGCTGGGCAGCACGCTGGCGCCGAAGGGCGACGCCGAGGCCTTCCACACCATGCCGCCGGGTGCGCAGGTCAACCAGCCCATCTATCTGGAAACGCCCGAGCCCGGGAAGAGCCAGCCGGGCACGCCCGGCAGGCTACCAGACGCCCAAGGGACAGATCTCGTTCTACTGGGGCTGCGGCGAGAAGGCCGGCCCCGGTCAACCGGTGGTGCTGACCTTCGACAAGCTGATGCGCGGCGAGAACGATCCCGAACTCGAAGCGCTCGAAGGCTCGGTCTCGGCGCGCAGCGTGCGCACGCCGACGCCTGCCAACTCGAAGACCTACGGCGACTGGCCGCACGGCGACCGGAAAAAGAAGAACGGCAATCTCGAGGCGTTGTTCCGCGCCCCGTCCACGCTGGCCGGGCCGCACCTGATCGAGGGCACCTACTCGCCGAAGATCGAGTTCACGCTGCCCGCCGACAAGACGTTCATGGAGGGCGTGCGCTACACCTCCACGACGGTGCAGGCCTCGGGCGCGATCGCCCTCAACTGGAATGCCGCGGCGCGCGCCACCGGCTACTCCGTCGGCGTGATGGCGCCGGAAAAGGTCGGCGACGACAGCGCCAACATCGTGATGTGGTCGTCGGCCGAACGGCCGGCGACGTTCGTCGTGATGCAGGACCTGACCCCGGCCGAGGTCAACCGCCTCATCGGCCTGAAGGCCGTGCTGCCGCCGTCCACGACCAACTGCACGGTGCCGGCGGAAGTCGTCAAGCGCACCAAGGACGGCTCGATGCTGATGTTCACGGCGTTCGGCGACGAGGCCACGTTCATCCATCCGCCGCGGCCCGCCGACGTGAAGGTGGCGTGGGACCAGGAGTGGTTCTCGCGCGTCAGCTTCAAGTCGATCCGCATGGACATGGTGTCGCCGCAGGGCGTGGTCGACATGACGGCGGCGATGTCGAGCGGATCCACCGGCGGCGCCGCACCGGGCGCGATGTCGGACGAGGATTACTGCCGGCAGATCGATGCACAGGCGGCGGCGAAGCCGTCGGTCGCCGACGCGATCCCGGGCGGCCGGCTGCTGCGAGGGCTCGGGCGCAAGAAGCCGGAGCCGCCGTCGGCGACCGATCCGCGCTGCGCGAACGTGAAGAAGAAGTAGCGCGTCAGCGCGCCGCGATCAGCTCGCGGCCGGCCATGAACGGGCGGAGCGCCGCCGGGATCACGACCGATCCGTCCTTCTGCTGGTAGTTCTCCAGCACCGCGATCAGCGTGCGGCCCACGGCCAGGCCCGAGCCGTTCAGCGTGTGGACGAACTCGGCCTTGCCGGTGCCCTGCGGCCGGAACTTGATGTTGGCGCGACGGGCCTGGAACGACTCGCAGTTCGAGCACGACGAGATCTCGCGGTAGGTCTTCTGGCTCGGCAGCCACACCTCGATGTCGTAGGTCTTGGCGGCCGAGAAGCCCATGTCGCCGGTGCACAGACACACCGTGCGATACGGCAGCTCGAGCCGCTTCAGCACTTCCTCGGCGTTGGCGGTGAGCGCTTCGAGCTCGTCGTAGCTCTGCTCGGGCGTGGTGAACTTGACCAGCTCCACCTTGTCGAACTGGTGCTGGCGGATGAGCCCGCGGACGTCGGCGCCGTAGGAGCCGGCCTCGCTGCGGAAGCACGGCGAGTAGGCGGCGTAACGGATCGGCAGCAGCCGGCCGTCGAGGATCTCGCCACGATAGAGGTTGGTGACCGGCACTTCGGCGGTGGGGATGAGGTACAGGTCCCAGTCGCCGCCGATCTTGAACAGATCGTTTTCGAACTTGGGCAGCTGGCCGGTGCCGAAGAGCGTGGCGCTGTTGACCAGGAACGGCGGTTCGATTTCGGTGTAGCCGTGCTCGCCCGAGTGCAGCGACAGCATGAAGTTGATCAGCGCGCGTTCGAGCTGCGCGCCGGCGCCGATCAGCACCGCGAAGCGGGCCCGCGCGATCTTGGTGGCGCGTTCGAAGTCGATGATGCCCAGCTGCGGGCCCAGGTCCCAGTGCGCCAGCGGCTCGAAGTCGAACGGCCGCGGCTCGCCCCACGTGCGCACCACGACGTTGTCGGCGGCGCTCTTGCCGACCGGCACCGAGGCGTGCGGCAGGTTGGGCAGGCCGGTCATCAGCCGGTTGCGCTGGCCCTCGACGCCCTCGAGTTCGATCTCGAGCTGCTTGATCTTCTGGCTGCGGAGCTTGTTGGCCTCGAAGATCGGCCGGGCGTCGAGGCCCTGGCGCTTGGCCCGCGCCACTTCGTCCGAGGCGGTGTTCTGCTCGCGCTTCAGTCCTTCGAGCTGCGGGATCACGCGGCGCCGGTGCGCTTCGAAGCCGGCCAGCTGTTCGAGCTCGGCCGTGAGGTCGACGCCGCGGCTGGCGTAACCTGCACGAACCGTCTCGAGATTGTCGCGAACGTAGGCGGGATCCAGCATGGAGTCGGGCGCTCAGCAGTATCCTATTACGGATGTCGTCGACGATTCGTAAGGCCGTCTTCCCTGCCGCCGGTCTCGGCACCCGCTTCCTGCCGGCCACCAAGGCCATGCCGAAAGAGATGCTCACGCTGATCGATCGGCCGATCATCCAGTACGGCGTCGAGGAGGCGGTGGCGTCCGGCATCACCGACATCGTGCTGGTCACCGGCCGCGGCAAGAACGCCATCGAGGATCACTTCGACGTCTCGACCGAGCTCGAGGCGTTTCTCGCCGCCAAGGGCAAGCACGAGATGCTCGAGGAGGTGAAGAAGGTCTCGAGCCTGATCAACCTGTCGTACGTGCGGCAGGGCGAGCCGCTCGGACTCGGCCATGCGGTGCTGGTCGCGAAGAACCTGGTCGGCGACGAGCCGTTCGCGGTGGTTCTCGGCGACGACATCTTCGACGCCAAACCGCCGGCGCTCTTGCAGATGATGACGGTGTTCGATAAGGTGCAAAGCCCGGTGATCGCGGTCGAGCGGGTGCCTCAGGACGAGGTGTCGAGCTACGGCATCCTGGCGGTCGAACCGGCGCCGGAAGTCGGGCCGGGGGTGCATCGCATCCTCGACATGGTCGAGAAGCCGTCGCGCGCCGAGGCGCCGTCGAACCTGGCGATCATCGGCCGCTACCTGCTCACGCCCGATATCTTCGCGGCGCTCGAAGCCACCAAGTCCGACAAGTCAGGTGAGATCCAGCTCACCAACGGCCTGAAGCACCTGCTCGCCACGCGGCCCCTGTATGCCCTCGAAGTCGACGGCGTACGTCACGACGCCGGCAACAAGCTGGGCTTCCTGAAGGCGATGGTCTACTTCGCGCTGCGCCGGCCGGAACTGGCCGAGCCGTTCCGCCGCTACCTGGCCGAACAGGGCTTCACGAAGTAGCGGCTGGACTCAGGGCTTCGCCGGCGGGGCGGCCGGCTTGCTGTCGCTCGATTTGCTGTCGCTCGACTTGGTGGCGCTGGCCTCGCTGCCCGAACTGGTTGACGGCGCGGCATCGCTCGAGCCGCTCTTGTCCGCCTTGTCGCCCTTCTCGCTCTTCTCGCTCTTCTCGCCCTTCGCGGCCGTGTCGCCGGATTCCGACTTCCCGCCCTTGCCGGGCGCCGTGTCGCTGCCGCCACCGCGCCCGTAGTCGGTCAGGTAGAAGCCGCTGCCCTTGAACTGAAACGCCGGCGACGACACCAGCTTCTCGACCGCGCCGCCGCACTTCGGACAGACCGACACCAGCGGGTCGGAGAACTTCTGGATGACCTCGAAGCGATGGCCGCAGGACTGGCACTCGTACTGGTACAGGGGCATGGCTACTCCAGCAGCTCGTCGGCGTGCGCGTTGAGCATCAGCGTGCGCAACGCCCAGAAGGGCGCCGCGCCCTGCGCCAGCAGCGCGTCGTGGAACGCCCGCAACGACGGCTTGCCGCCCTGCTGCTCCTGCCAGTCGGCGCGCAGCTTGAGCAGCATCAGCTTGCCGGCGGCGTAGACGACGTAGCCCGGATCGAAGGTGCCGCGCTCGGCCTCGCGGCGGGCATGCGCCTCTTCGAGGTAGGCCTCGTTCTGGAAGAACCGCACGCCCTGTTCGACCGACCAGTCGTCGGCGTGCAGCTTGATGCCGACGATGAACCGGGCCAGCCGGACCAGCGACTCGGCCAGCTGGCCAAGCTCTACCTGCGGGTCGCGGCGGCCGAAGCCGGCCTCGATCATCATCTGCTCGCCGTAGTGCGCCCAGCCCTCCACGTACGAGGTCGGCGCGAACAGGTTGGAGCGGCGCACCTTCGACTCGACCTTGCGCAGGTGCTGGAAGTGGAGGAAGTGGCCGGGGAACACCTCGTGCATCGAGATGCTCCACAGCGTCGGGATGTTCAGGTCGCGCAGGTGTTCGAGCTGGCGCTCTTCCGGCCACGACCGCAGCACGTCGGTGAGGTAGTAGGTGGCCGAGGTCTGCCGCGTTTCGAACGGGCCGGGCGTCCACAGGCTGGCCGCCGACCAGCGCAGGAACCCGGGGCTCGGCGCCACGCGCACCTCGTCGCCGTCGGGCACGTCGAGCACGCCGCTGCGCGCCAGGAACGTCTTCAGCTCGGCGACCTGATCGCGGGCCGTCTGGATCAGAGTGCCGGGCGCCGGATGGGCGCGCTTCGCGGCCCGCCATGCTTCCACCGGATCGCCGCCATCGAGACGGCCGGCCAGGGTACGGAACGCCTCCTGGGTCTTGGCCAGCTCGCGCTCGGCGATGAGCAGCAGCCGTTCACACGAGTACGGGAGGCCCTCGTCGAGTTCCAGCTTCCGCTCGAACCGTTCGCGGCCGAGGCGGAACGACGCCTTGGCCTTGGGCCGCACGTCGGTCTCGAGCCACTCGGCGTAAGCCGACAGGGCCTGCGTTGCCTCGGTGGAGGCGTCGGCCAGGTCGGCCAGCAAGTGCATGTCGTCGATGCCGGCAAACGCCCGCGGCAGGTCGGCGTCGATGAACGTCACCACCCCGCGGAACGTGTCGATGCCGGTCTTCACGAAGATCGCCGGCGGATCCTTGACGTTGTCGCGAGCCGCCTGCACCAGTCGTGGCACCTGGCGGAGCTTGGACAGCACCCGGCGGGCGCGGTCGGTCTCGGACGCGAAGGTGAAGATGGCCTGAGACGCCAGGCTGGCGGCCAGAATCTGGCCGTAATGGTGCGGATCCCGCTCCCACGAGCGGACGGTCTCGGCCTCGAACTGGCGCGACTCGATGTTGGCCCGGACGATCCGGTGCTCGACCCGCTCGACCGCGCTCAGCCCCTCGGTCGGAATCGCCTGGAGCCGACGCCCGAACCCGGCGAGCGCGCCGGCATGGGAGTCGAGCGCCGTGCGGCTCAGGTCGTCGAGAACGTCGTCGTGGACGTGGTGGCCATCCAACGTCGCGCTGGTCGGGTGCGCTTCGTAGAGATAGGCGAGGTAGGCGTCGATGAAATGCTGGAAAGGCTCGGCCACGTCGATCCGTCGCTCGGTCCGGGGCGTCGGGGCACGAGCATCTCTCAATGGTACAATAAAAAGCCGTCACGATGGCCGGCACGCTCTACGTCGTCGCCACGCCAATCGGCAACCTCGAGGACCTCACCTTTCGAGCGGCCAGAATCCTCCGGGAAGTGCCGCTGGTCGCCGCCGAGGACACCCGGCGCAGCGGGCACCTGCTTCGCCACCTGGGCAGCGTCGCGTCGCTGTTGAGTCTCCACGAGCACAACGAGGAGGCGCGGACCGCGGTCGTGCTGCGGCGGTTGGCCCAAGGGGATTCGGTTGCCCTGGTCAGCGACGCCGGGACTCCGGCGGTGTCCGACCCGGGCGCGAAGCTGGTCGCGGCGGCGTCCGGCGCGGGGTTTCGGGTCGAGCCAGTGCCTGGGGCCAGTGCGGTCATGGCTGCGCTGTCGGCGGCTGGCGTGGACAGCCAGTGGTTCACGTTTGCCGGGTTTCCACCTGTTAGGGGTAAAGACAGAAAGAGTTGGTTTGCTTCCGTGATCGCCCGCGCCGCCCATGGTCCGGTGGTCGCCTTCGAAGCGCCGCACAGAATCGTTCAAACTCTTGATGAACTTGATGTTCTGTCGAAAGACAGAATAATTGTGTTCCGCGAGCTGACCAAGTTGCACGAATCGAGGTACGAGGGCCCGCCAGGTGAGATCGTAGGGCAGATCGACCCGGTCGCCGGAGAGTTCACGATTGTGATACCGCGCCTCCAGGCCAACGCCAAGGAGGCTATCCGGCCCAGCGACGACCGTATTCGGGAAATGTTCGGTCAAATAACAGACAAGCCGGCCAGAGGCGCGGCCCGCGAGGTTGCGGACGCCACCGGATTGTCGGCCAACGAGGTCTACGACATCGTGCAGCGCGGCCGGACCTGACGGGTCGGGCTGCCTGAGCCGAAACACGGGGGCGTGACGACGGCGCCAGTGGAGGAATGAACGTGATCGACGACCTGCACGTGGTGGTGCTGGCGGCCGGAAAGGGCACGCGGATGAAGTCGGCGTTGCCCAAGGTGCTGCACCGGGCCGCCGGCCTGCCGCTCATCGAGTGGGTGGTGCGGGCGGCGCGGGGCCTGCGCCCGAGCACCGTCACCATCGTGCTCGGTCACGGCTCGGACCAGGTGCGCGAGTGGTTCGACGGCGTGGAGGACGTCCGCTTCGTCATTCAGGAGCCCCAGTTAGGCACCGGGCACGCGCTGCTGCAGGCCGAGCGCGTGCTCACCGGGCGTCAGGGCACGGTGCTGCTGTTGTCCGGCGATGCCCCGCTCATCACCAAGGCCAGCCTGGAGCGGCTCGTCGCGGCGCGGCGTGAGCACGGCGCGTCGGTGGTCGTGGCCACGGCCGATCTGTCGGACCCGGCGGGCTACGGCCGGGTCGTGCGCGAGAACGGCGCGCTGGCGCGAATCGTCGAGGATCGCGACGCGACACCCGCCGAACGCGCCGTCACCGAAATCAACAGCGGCATCTACGCGTTCGCGCTGGCGTCGCTGTTCGACGCGCTGCACGGGCTCGGGACCAGCAACGCCCAGGGCGAGTACCTACCTGCCCGAGCTGGTCGCCATCCACCGCAAGGTCGGCCGGGTGGTGCTGGCCGAGCGACTCGACGACGCCGACGAGATTCGCGGCATCAACACCCGAGCCGAGCTGGCGCTCGTCGGCCGCCTGCTGCAGGATCGGATCAACGAGGAGCTGATGACCGCCGGCGTCACCCTGGTCGACCCGGCGACGGCCTACATCGGGCCGGACGTGACCATCGGACCGGACACGGTCGTGCACCCATACGTGTTTCTGGAGGGCCGCACCGCCGTTGGCCCCGGCTGCGAGCTGCACGCCGGCGCCAGGATCGTCGACTCCACCCTTGGCGCCCGGGTGAAGGTATTCAACCACACGGTGATCGCCGAGTCGTCGATCGCTGACGATTCACATCTTGGGCCATTTGCCAGAATTCGTCCTCTGTCAACACTTGGAGCCAGATCTCACGTCGGTAACTTCGTCGAGATCAAGAAATCCACAATCGGCGAAGGGACCAAGATTGGTCATTTGTCCTATATTGGCGATGCCGCCGTCGGCGCCGGCGTGAACATCGGCGCCGGCACCATCACGTGCAACTTCGACGGCCGGGCCAAACACCGCACGGCCATCGGCGACAGGGCGTTTGTCGGCAGCGATTCCACCCTGGTCGCGCCGGTCACCATCGGAGCCGGCGCCTACGTGGCCGCCGGTTCGGCCATCACCGAGGATGTGCCGGCCGGAAGCCTGGGTATCGCCCGGGGTCGGCAAACCAACAAGCCCGGCTGGGCCGCCGCCAGGGCGGACGCCAAGGACGGCGGCCGGTAGCGGCGCGCGGAGACCACGACATCATGTGCGGCATCATCGGCTACATCGGGCCGCGGCCCGTGGTGCCCCTCATCATCGAGGGGCTCCGGAAACTCGAGTACCGCGGTTACGATTCGGCCGGAGTGGCGGTGGTGGCCAATGGCGCCATCTCCATCCGCCGAAGCGCCGGGAAGCTCGGCAACCTCGAATCGGCGATCGCCGCCGACCCGCTGTCGGGCGAATTCGGACTCGGCCACACCAGGTGGGCGACGCATGGCCGGCCCACCGAGGAGAACGCCCACCCGCACCGCGATTGCCACGGCCGCATCGTGGTGGTGCACAACGGCATCATCGAGAACTACCTGGAGCTGAAGCGCGAACTGCAGTCCCAGGGGCACACGTTCGTCACCGAGACCGACACCGAAGTGGTGGCGCACCTGGTCGAGCGCGAATGGGGCGACGACGGCCTCGATGGCGCCGTCCGCCGGGCGATGACCCGGCTGAAGGGGCTGTTCGCGCTGGTGATGCTCTCGGCCGACGACCCGTTCAAGATCGTCGCCGTGCGCAACGGCCCGCCGGTGGTGGTGGGACTGGGCGACCAGGAGTATTTCGTCGCCTCGGACATCCCGGCCATCCTCGCCTACACCCGCAACGTCGTGTTCCTGGGCGATCAGGAGATGGCGGTCGTCACCCGCGCCGGCGCCGTCTTCTCGGACTTCGACGGCGACGTCATCACCAAGACCCCGACCCGGGTCACGTGGGACCCCATCGCCGCGGAGAAGGCCGGCTACAAGCACTTCATGCTCAAGGAGATCTTCGAGCAGCCGGCGGCCGTGCGCGACACCGTCCTGGGACGGGTGTCACTCGAAACCGGCACCATCTTCCCCGACGAGACCGGGTTGTCGGACGAGGTGCTGCGCGCGGTCGACCGGATCACCCTGATCGCGTGCGGCACGTCGTGGCACGCCGCGCTGGTCGGCAAGTTCCTGATCGAGGAACTGGCCCGCATCCCGGTCGAAGTGGACTACGGCTCCGAGTACCGCTACCGCAAGCCGCTGGCGGGCCCGTCGACTCTCGCCGTCGCCATCACGCAGTCGGGCGAGACCGCCGACACCCTGGCGGCGTTGCGTGAGTCGCAGCGCCAGGGCGCGCGCAGCCTGGCGATCTGCAACGTCGTCGGCAGCATGGCGACGCGGGAGAGCGAGGGCACGATCTACACCCACGCCGGGCCGGAGATCGGCGTCGCCTCGACCAAGGCGTTCACCGCGCAGCTGGTCGCGCTGCACCTGCTGGCGCTCCACCTGGCCCAGGCCCGCGGCACGCTGTCGTCCGACCAGCGCAAGGCCCACATCGCCGAGCTGCTGCAGCTGCCGCAGCAGATCGAGCACGTGCTCAAGTGCGGGCCGCAGATCGAGGACATCGCCTCCCGGTTCCACTCCCGCAGCGACTTCCTGTTCCTGGGTCGCGGCATCAACTACCCGATCGCCCTCGAAGGCGCGCTGAAGCTGAAGGAGATCTCCTACATCCATGCCGAGGGCTACCCGGCCGGCGAGATGAAGCACGGCCCGATCGCGCTCATCGACGAGCGGATGCCGGTGGTGGCGATTGCGCCGCACGACCACGTCTTCGAGAAGATGCAAGGCAACATCCAGGAAGCCAAGGCCCGCGGCGGCGCCGTGATCGCCATCACCACCGCCGGCGACGACACGCTGTGGCGACTGCTCGATCGCACCACCGACTCGATCATCGCCGTGCCGTCGATGTCGCCGCACCTGGCGCCGATCGTGATCACCGTGCCGCTGCAGCTGCTCGCCTATCACATCGCCGTGCGCCGCGGCTGCGACGTCGATCAGCCGAGGAACCTCGCCAAGAGTGTGACGGTAGAATAGGAGGCTTGGACCTCCTCGCGTCGCTCAACCCGGAACAGCGGGCCGCCGCCTCGCACGTCGATGGCGCGCTGCTGATCCTGGCCGGCGCCGGCTCGGGCAAGACCCGGGTGATCGCCCACCGGGTCGCCTGGCTGGTGCTCGAGGGACACGCGCATCCCGACGAAGTGCTGGCGGTGACCTTCACCAACAAGGCCGCCGAGGAGATGCGCACCCGCGTCGAGGGGCTGCTCGATCGCGATTGCCGGACGATGTGGGTGTCGACGTTCCACGCCCTGTGCGCCCGGCTGCTGCGCCGCGAAGCCCACCATCTCGGGCTGTCGCGCAGCTTCACCATCTACGACTCGGCCGATCAGCAGTCGGTGGTCAAGCAGCTGATTCGCGACTACCAGCTCGACGACGCCACCTACCAGCCGCGGATGGTCCTGTCGCGCATCAGCCACGCCAAGAACCGGATGGAGGGGCCGGAGTCGTTCACCGCCACCTGGAACCCGCGCGACAAGGAGATCGGCCGTCTCTACGCCGGCTACCTGAAGGCGCTCGCCGATGCCAGCGCGGTCGACTTCGACGATCTGCTGCTGAAGACGGTGGAGCTGTTCGACAAGGCGCCGGCGGTGCGCGAGCGTTACGCCCGCCGGTTCCGTTTCGCGATGATCGACGAGTACCAGGACACCAACCGGCCGCAGTACCTGCTGGTGAAGCAGCTGGTCAGCGTGCACGGCAACCTGTGCGTCGTCGGCGACCCCGATCAGTCGATCTACAAATGGCGCGGCGCCGACGTCAACAACATCCTCGACTTCGAGCGCGACTTCCCCGACGCCGTCACCGTCAAGCTGGAGCGCAACTATCGCTCGACGCAGGTGATCCTCGACGCCGCATCGGCGGTGGTGAGTCACAACCGCGGCCGCAAGGACAAGGTGCTGTGGACCGACCAGGCCGGCGGCGCCCCGATCGTCACCTTCCGCGGCGCCGACGAACTCGACGAGGCCGACTTCATCGTCCGCACGATCCGCCGCGGCTTCGCCGAGTCCGGCCACGACGTCGCCGCGGTGCTCTATCGCACCAACGCCCAGTCGCGGGCAGTGGAAGACGGCCTGCGGTCGTCCGGCATTCCCTACGCCGTGCTCGGTGGCACCGGCTTCTACGAGCGCAAGGAAATCAAGGACGCGCTCGCCTATCTGAAGCTGGTCCTGAATCCACACGACGACGTCGCGCTGCGCCGGGTCATCAACGTCCCGCCACGCGGCATCGGCAAGGGAGTGATGGATGCGCTCGAGCGGCTCGACACCAGCGCCCCTGACGTCGATCTGCCGCCGCTGCTCGCCGGGCTGGCCAGCGTGGAAGCGGCGACGTCGCTGTGGGCCAAGCTCGACGCCGCGGTCACCCGCGGGCTGCTGACCGGCCGGCAGGTCAACCCGCTCCAGGCGTTTCGCGACATGCTCCTCGAGGTGACCGCCGCGGCCAGCCAGCAGCCGGTGTCGACGGTGCTCGGTCTGCTGCTCGATCGCAGCGGCTACCTGCGCGAGTTGCGCGAAGAGCGCAGCGAGGAAGCCGACGGGCGGATCGAGAACCTGATGGAGCTGGTCTCAGCCGCCCGCGAGTACGAGGCCGGCGACCCCGAGGCCGGGTTGCCGGCGTTCGTCGACCGGTTGGCGCTGTTGTCGGACGTCGACAAGCCGGAGGGCAGCCGGACCGCCAAAGTGCTGCTGATGACGCTGCACTCGGCCAAGGGCCTCGAGTTCCCGCTGGTCGTCATCGCCGGCCTCGAAGAGGGCCTGTTCCCGCACTCGCGGGCGTCGGAAGACGAGGCCGAACTCGAAGAGGAACGTCGGCTCTGCTACGTCGGCATCACCCGGGCCCGGCGCGAGCTCGTCATGACCAGCGCCGCCAGGCGGCGGGTGTTCGGCGAATACCAGAGCACCGAGCCGTCGCGCTTTCTCGACGAGATCCCGCCACGGCTGTTGCGCCACGAGGAATCGCGGGCCGAAGCCATGCGCGCCAGCGCCCGCGGTTGGGGCTACGCGCCGAACCCGTATCGCCACGACGCCCCGGTGCGCAAACGCGAGTTCAAGCCCGAGGACGAGGACCAGTCAGGACGCGGCGGGCTGCGCCCTGGCGGCCGCGTGCGTCACCCGATGTTCGGGGTTGGCACCGTGGTCTCAGTCGAGGAACTCGACGACGACGTCAAGGTCGTCGTCAAGTTCGGCTCGGTCGGCCAGAAGACCCTGCGCGCGAAGTACGCGAAGCTCGAGCTCGCGTAGACGTCGGGTTCGCTATCGAATTAGGCAGCTGAACGACGGCGAAGGACTGGCCCGGCTCCCACGGCCGGCCCTCCGCAGACCGTCAAACGCCAGCGGGGGCGAACGTCGATTGAAGCGCGGGGCCCCGGGCGGTGCTGCGCGACGTGACGTGAGTGTCGTTCGTAGGGCAGCACTTTAGTGCTGCCCCGCGGCACGTCGCCGCTGCGCCAGAACACCCCACGCGGACTTCGGCGCCGCCTCGGCGTTTGACGACTGACGATTGCGCGGCCTGCTCCGGACGGCCGCGGGAGCCGGGCCAGCCCTTCGCCGTCGCATCCAAGCCGCACGGTCTTGGAATCTGTTCGGGAGAAACACACACGTCCTGACTCTAGCGAGTCTTCCCAGTTGGTCGTTCGCGAGTGTCAACGCCTCGGCTTCAGCCGCGGCGGCCTCATGATGCGCCGAGGCCGCCGGCTGCAAGCCGTGGTTAGGCGACGGTTACCTACTTGCTCATTGGCCTTGCGATCTTCGGAAGGAGATACACCGCTGTCAGCATGTGCTCGGCGATCAGCATCGACGCCTCGAGCACCTTGGCGTCGGCCGGCGCGGTCTCGTGAGCGGCTTTGTTTCCAAGGAATCGCGTCTTGTGGAGCACGCGCGCTTGCGCCTTGGTAAGCAGACCACGCGTAACGAGGTTGTCGATTCGGAGCTTGAGGTTCTTTCCCGTAGCTCGCTTCTGTCGACAGACGGCCTCCACCAAAGCCCTGACGCCGACTGCCGCGAGTAGGGGCTGGTCGGCTTCGAGCGACGCGTTCGTCTCGCGGTAGATCTGGTAGACCTTCTTTGGAAGTTGGTGAGCGCCCGTGAGCGACTGTCGCTTCTTCACGCGAGGCGGCCACAGGACCTCGGTCGCAGGCTCGTCCGGACCCCAAGTGGCATCTTCGTAGGTCCGGCGAAACGACAGGGCGTCGCAACCACAGCACTTGATGATCTGGTGCTGCTCGGTTGTGTGCCAGCCGCTCTCCGGATCGTCGTCGCCGGTCGCGAGGTTGTGCACGACTTCGTGCCACGTGCGCTGCTTACACGACACGCATGGCACTTGCACCTTAGGTCGCACGGTCGACACCGTGATCGTCATCGCTCTTCGTCCGTTCGCCTAACAATCATTGGGCGGGTCGGGATAGTTCGTCTCCTGACGCCACAAGCCAGTGTAGCCGGACCCAGATACGGCGAAGAGCGGTCGCAAAACTACTGGGGACAGACACCGTTGCGGACCCGCGAATCGCCGGACACGCATGGGGCATGGCTCTGTTGTCCGGCGAGCGGCGGTCGGCCTATCTGCTGTGGCGGCATTTTCGCAGAGGTTTCAGAAAGCTTTGCGCATCTCGCTGACGGCGAAGGGCTGGCCCGGCTCCCGCGGCCGTCCGGAGCAGGCCGCGCAATCGTCAGTCGTCAAACGCCGAGGCGGCGCCGAAGTCCGCGTGGGGTGTTCTGGCGCAGCGGCGACGTGCCGCGGGGCAGCACTAAAGTGCTGCCCTACGAACGACACTCACGTCACGTCGCGCAGCACCGCCCGGGGCCCCGCGCTTCATTCGACATTCGCCCCCGCTGGCGTTTGACGGTCTGCGGAGGGCCGGACGCGGGAGCCGGGCCAGCCCTTCGCCGTCCTCCGGGACAGCGACACTGTCCGGATCAGGATGCAACTGCCGGCGGCTGCTTCGTTTCCGGCGGGGCCTAACCGCTAGCCGCTAGTCCCTAGCCGCGCGAAGATTGCGCAAGGCCCTAGACGCCGGCGATCTTCGTGATGATCCAGCGCCCTTCGCGGGCCTGGCCGCCCAGCGTGCCGACGGCGCGCGTCATGGTGACGGTGAGCGTCGCCGGCGCGGTCTGCCCCTGCGGGTTGCGGATCTGGGCGTCGAGTACCACGTCCTTGGTCACCATCTCGCCCTGGAACGTCGCCGGGTCGAAATCCGGCTGACCGGGCTGCGTCAAGGACGCCTCGGCCGGTCCGGTGGCGTTCACCACCGCGGTCCGCGCCGCCGAGACCGCTCGCGTGAACGTGGTGCTGTCGGCGCGCCATTTGTCCCACGCTGCCTTCACTGCCTGCTGCGCGGCGTTCATCTTCGCCGTCGGATCGCGCTCCAGCTTGACGATCTGCTCGATCATCGGCAGGTTCGTGGTCTGGTACTCCATCTTGCGTCGGGCGAACTCGGCCTCGGCGTCGCGCGCCTGGCGTTCGGCCTGGAGCAGGTTCTTGAGATCGAGCGGCGTCCGCGCGTCGGGGCTGACGCTGGTGATCGAGAAGTCCTCGACCGAGCCCTTCTCGCGCGGGTCGAGCGTCACCGCCGACATCATCGCCAGCGTGGTGTTGTCGCGGGCCTTGGCGGCGCGGAAGAACTGCGTCAGGAACTGCTGTTCCGGGGGCCGCGAGCATGCCACCGCCGTCATCACCACTGGAAGCACTACCGCCGCGAAGACCAGTCCCGATCGACGATTCCGCGTCATCTCGTCCTCCTTGGGTCGTGGGGTCCGTGCCCCTCAGCTCTCGGGCGGCGGCTCAGGCGCCGGCTCAGGCGGCGCCTCGCTGCTCTCGGGGGGCGGCTGCGCCTCGTCATCCTTGTCGACGAGCGCCACGGACACCAGTCTGTCGCCGTCCTCGAGATCCATCAGCCGCACGCCCTGCGTGGCGCGGCCAATCGTGCGGATGTCCTCGGTGGGCGTCCGCAGAATCTTGCCCTGCTCGGTGATGAGCAGCAGCTCCTTGTCGTCGCCCGAAACCTGGGCGATCTCGATCACCTTGCCGTTCTTCTCGGTGATCTCGACGTTCTTCAGACCGAGGCCGCCGCGGCTCTGCACCCGGTATTCGTCGAGCGGGGTGCGCTTGCCGTAACCGAGCTCGGTCACCGTCAGCAGCGTGCCGCCGGGCTTGACCACTTCCATGGCCACCACTTCGTCGCCCTCGCGCAGGCTGATGCCGCGCACGCCGTAGGCGGTCCGGCCCATCGGCCGGACGTCGTCTTCGGGGAAGCGGATGGCCATGCCGTCGCGGGTGCCGATGAACACCTGGCTCGCGCCGTCGGAAATCTGTACCGCAATCACGCCGTCGGTCTCGTCGACGCCCATGGCGATGATGCCACCGGCGCGCGGGTTGGCGTAGGCCGACAGCTCGGTCTTCTTGATCGTGCCCTGGCGCGTGCCCATCACCACGTGATGCGCGTCGTCGAAGTCGCGCACCGCGACCATCGCGGCGATCTTCTCGCCGGCGTCCATCTGCACCAGGTTGGCGATCGACTTGCCGCGGCCGTCGGCGCCGACGTCGGGGATCTCGTGCACCTTCAGCCAGTAGGCCCGGCCGCGGTCGGTGAAGATCATCATGTACGAGTGGGTCGAGGCGACGAAGAGGTGGTTGACGACGTCTTCCTCGCGCGTCCGCATCCCGATCCGGCCCTTGCCGCCGCGCCGCTGGTTGCGGTAGGTCGAGATCGGCGTCCGCTTGATGTAGCCGGTGTCGGTCACCGTGATCGCCACGTCTTCGTCGGCAATCAGGTCCTCGATGCTGAACTCGCTCTCGTCCTCGATGATCCTGGTCCGGCGTGCGTCGCTGAACTTGGCCTGCGCCGCCTTCAACTCGTCGACGATGATCTGCAGCAGCAGCGCCTGGCTGCCCAGGATGGTGCGCAGCTTCTCGATCAGCTGCACCAGTTCGGCCAGCTCGTCGAGGATCTTCTGCCGCTCCAGCCCGGTGAGGCGCTGCAGCTGGAGATCGAGGATCGCCTGCGCCTGGATCTCCGACAGGGCGAAGGTGGCGACCAGCCCGCTCTTCGCCTCGGGCGTGGTCTTGGCGGCGCGGATCAGCGCGATCACCGCGTCGATGTGATCGAGGGCGATGCGCAGGCCCTCGAGAATGTGGGCGCGAGCCTCGGCCTTGCGCAGCTCGAACTCGATCCGCCGGCGCACCACTTCGCGGCGGAACTCGATGAAGTGCTCGATCACCTCGAGCAGCGACAGCACCCGCGGCCGACCGGCGACGATCGCCAGCGTGATGATCCCGAAGGTCTGCTGGAGCTGGGTGTGCTTGTAGAGGTTGTTCAGCACCACCTCGCCGACTTCGCCGCGCTTCAGCTCGATCACGATCCGCATGCCGTCGCGGTCGGATTCGTCGCGGATGTCGGAGATGCCCTCGATGGTCTTGTCGCGCACCAGGTCGGCGATGTGCAGGATCAGCTTCGACTTGTTGACCTGGTAGGGAATCTCGCTGATGACGATCTGCTGCCGATCGCCCTTCTTCATCGCCTCGATTTCGGCGCTGGCCCGCACCTGGATGCCGCCGCGGCCGGAGACGTAGGCCTCGTGGATCCCGCGCCGGCCGACGATGATGCCGCCGGTGGGGAAGTCGGGACCGGGAATCAGCTTGACGATCTCGCGCAGCTTCTGCTCGCGCGTGAACGACGGCCCGTCGGGCGGCGCCATCAGCGTCTTCTCGATCACCCAGACGACGCCGTCGATGACCTCCCGCAGGTTGTGCGGCGGGATGTTGGTGGCCATGCCGACGGCGATGCCGGTCGAGCCGTTGACGAGCAGGTTCGGATAGACGGTGGGAAAGACGGTCGGTTCGGTGGTGGTCTCGTCGAAGTTGGGGACGAAGTCGACCGTCTCCTTGTCGAGGTCGTCCATCATCGCTTCGGCGACGGCCTTGAGGCGCGCCTCGGTATAACGATAGGCGGCCGGCCGATCGCCGTCGACCGAGCCGAAGTTGCCCTGGCCATCGACCAGGGTGGTGCGCATGTTGAACTCCTGAGCGAGCCGGACCAGCGTGTCGTAAGCCGGGGCGTCGCCGTGGGGATGGTAGTTGCCGATGACCTCGCCGACGATCTTGGCGCACTTGCGGTAGGCGCGGTTGCTCGCCAGGCCCATCTGCCGCATCGCGAACAGGACTCGCCGATGCGCCGGCTTCAACCCGTCACGCACGTCGGGAAGCGCCCGCCCGATGATCACGCTCATGGCGTAATCCAGGTACGAGCGCTTCATCTCGTCTTCGATGTTGACGGGTACGCGTATCTCGTCGGTCATCGTGTTTCAAATTGGTGACGGGTCTCCAAACGGCTGCAGCGTACGCCGTGAGCCCTAGTCCCCAGTCCCCAGTCCTTTGTCCTGTCCGGAACTCAAATGTCCAAGTTCCGGACATCGAGAGCGTTGTCCTCGATGAACTTCCGCCGCGGCTCGACCTGGTCGCCCATCAGCGTGGTGAACATCTGGTCGGCTTCGGTGTGGTCCTCGGCCCGTACCTGCAGCAAGGTCCGGCCGTCTGGATTCATGGTGGTCGACCACAACGTCTCGGGATTCATCTCGCCGAGGCCCTTGTAGCGGCCGACGGCCACGCCTTTGCGCCCAAGTGCGAGGAAGTGCCCGACGAACGCGTCGAGGGACGAGATCTTCAACGGCGTGTCCTTGGCCGATCGCACCGGACCGATCGGCGCCGCCGCGGCGGCGACGGCGAACTCGGCGAATTCCGCCACCGTCTCCGGCGTCCGCTCGGAGTCGTCGGCCTCGACCGGTTCGTCGGGTTCATCGGCCTTGCCGGCGGCCAGCCGCACGTCGACGCCGCCGCGCCGGAGCCCGCGAGCGAGCGGCCCGATCTCGGCGTACGAGGCGTCGAGCGCCCGGTACTCGGCCGAGGCAATCAACGCCCCGCTGATCGTATCGGGGCGCGGATAGCCGAGGCTGCGGTCGTTGACCGCCAGCGCCCAGGCGTTGTGCTCGGCGTCGCGCACGCACGACACCGTGCGGGTGGCGGTGCTGAGGGCGTCCGCCATGGCCGTGAGCTCGGCCTCGCGTTCGAAGAACGACTGATCGCGGGCGCCGGCGTCGAGCAGCGCTTCGACGATGTCGGCGGCGTGGCCACGGCGCTGCACCGCGTGCAGCACGCGCTGGTAGCCGGCGATGGTGTGGAGGATCCGTTCGAGGGCCGGGCCGGTGTACTCGGTGCCATCGGGCAGGCGCACGATCCGCGATTCGACCGAGCGATGAACCAGGAAGTTCTCGAGGTCGCGCTCGTCCTTCAGGTACTTCACCACCCGGGCCCGCTTGGCGTGGAACAGCGGCGGCTGGGCGATGAAGATGTGGCCGCGCTCGACCAGCATCGGCATCTGCCGGTAGAAGAACGTCAGCAGCAGCGTCCGGATGTGGGAGCCGTCGACGTCGGCGTCGGTCATGATGATGATGCGGTGGTAGCGAAGCTTCTCGATGTCGAAGTCTTCGGTGCCGATGCCGCAGCCGAGCGCGGCGATCATCGTCTTGATCTCGTCCGAGCTCAGCATCCGATCGAGCCGGGCCCGCTCGACGTTGAGGATCTTGCCCTTGATCGGCAGGATCGCCTGGAAACGGCGGTCGCGCCCCTGCTTGGCCGAGCCGCCGGCCGACTCGCCTTCGACGATGTAGATCTCGCTCTGTGCCGGATCGCGTTCCTGGCAATCAGCCAGCTTGCCTGGCAGTGAGCTGCCGTCGAGGGCACCCTTGCGCCGCACGAGATCGCGGGCCTTGCGGGCGGCTTCACGTGCCCGGGCCGCGTCGACGACTTTCTGCACCACCTTCTTGGCGACGACCGGGTTCTCTTCGAGGAACTGGCCGAGCTTGTCGTTGACGATCGCCTCGACGATGCCCTTGACCTCGGTGTTCCCCAGCTTCGTCTTGGTCTGCCCTTCGAACTGCGGATGGGGGAGCTTGACTGAGATCACCGCCACCATCCCTTCGCGGATGTCGTCGCCGCTGATGGTGGTGTCTTTCAGGTCCTTCACCAGGTTGTTGCGCTGGGCGTAGGTGTTCACCGTGCGGGTCAGCGCCGAGCGGAAGCCCGACAGGTGGCTGCCGCCCTCGTGGGTGTTGATGTTGTTGGCGAACGAGAATTCCTGCGGGTTGTAGCTGTCGTTCCACTGCAGCGACACTTCGGCGTCGATGCCGTCGCGGTCGCCGTGCATGTAGATCGGCTTGTCGTGGACCACGCCCTTGTTCTTGTTCAGGTGCTCGACGAACGAGTTGATGCCGCCGTCGTAGTGGAAGCGGTGGTTCTTCTCGTCGCGCTCGTCGTCCAGTGTGATGACGATGCCGGCGTTGAGGAACGCCAGCTCGCGCAGACGCTGGGCCAGCACGTCGAAGCTGAAGTCGGTGGTCTCGAAGATCTGCGAGTCGGGTTTGAAGGTGATCTTGGTGCCGCGCCGCTCGGTGACGCCGGTGTGGTTCAACGGCGCCTGCGGCGCGCCGCGCACGTAGGTCTGGACGTAGACCTTCTCGCCGCGCCAGATCTCAAGATCGAGCCGTTCGGCCAGCGCGTTCACCACCGACACGCCGACGCCGTGCAGGCCGCCGGAGACCTTGTAGCTGTCGTTGTCGAACTTGCCGCCGGCATGCAGCACGGTGAGGACGACCTCGGCGGCGGAGCGGCCGCTCTCGTGCATGTCCACTGGAATGCCGCGGCCGTTGTCGATGACCGTGACCGAGCCATCGAGGTGGATGGCGACGTTGACCTCGGTGCAGTAGCCGGCCAGAGCCTCGTCGATCGAGTTGTCGACGATCTCGTAGACCAGGTGATGCAGGCCGGCCGGTCCGGTCGACCCGATGTACATCGCCGGGCGCTTACGAACGGCCTCGAGCCCTTCGAGCACCTTGATCTTGTCCGCGCCGTAGTCGCCGGGAATCGACGCGCCCGGCGTCAGCGAGGGAGTTTCAGACTGCGACATCAACCCTTCGTTTCGTGTGGTGTCGGCGGAGCGGCAGCGGCGCCAATCACACGCGCATCGGCATGATCACGTAGGTGTAGTCGTAGCCGTCGGCGCCGACCGGCTTCAGCACCGCCTGGCTGACGTCGTCCTTCACCTCGAGCGCCACCGTATCGACGTCGACGACGTTCAGAAAATCGACGACATACTGCGCGTTGAAGCAGATGGTCATCGGCGCACCGGAGTATTCGACCGCCAGCGGCTCGTGCGCCTCGCCGAACTCCGGGCTGCTGGTCGTGACGTCGACCTTGCCCTTGTCGATGGAGAACTTCAGCGCCCGCGAGCGCTCGTTCGACAGAATCGAGACACGCTTCACCGCGCTGGTCAGGCGGTCGCGTTCGAATTCGAGGTGCTTGTCGTTGCCCTTCGGAATGACTTTTTCGTAGGCGGGAAACTGGCCGTCGATCATCCGCGACACCAGCAGACGCGGTCCGATGCGGAAGAACATGTGGTTCTCACCGCGCTCGAACTCGACGTCCTTGTCGCTGTCGGCGAGCAGCCGGCCGAGTTCCGCCATGGTCTTGCGCGGCAGGATGGCTTTGATCTCGTCGCCGGTGCCGCCCGGGCGGGTGGCCGTGGCCAGCGCCAGGCGATGGCCGTCGGTGGCGACCATGGTCATCGAGTCGGGCTTCACGACGAACAGCGCGCCGTTCAGGTAGTAGCGCGTGTCCTCGCCGGTGATGGCGAACTGCGTCTTGGCGATCAGCTGCCGGAACGCCGCAGAGGCGATCGTCGTCGCGGCGGTCATCTCGGACGTCGGCGGGGTCGGGAAGTCCGCCACCGGCATCGTCGGCATCTTCGACTCGAACCCGCCGGCCGACACCGTGACCTGCGTGCCGTCCTTCGACGACGAGATCTTCACATCGCCGTCGGGCAGCGCGCGGACGATTTCGTAGAACTTCTTGGCTGGCAGGGTGATCGAGCCGGGGCGATCGACGGCCGCTTCGCAGCTGCTCGTGAGCGTCACTTCGATGTCGGTCGCGAGCAGGCGGATGCTGTTGCCGTCGGTCGCGATCAGGACGTTGGCCAGGATCGGGATTGTGTTCTTGCGCTCGACGATCTGCTGGAAGAACTGCAGCTCCCGCACAAGATCGGCCTTCCTGGCGACGAGTTCCATGTGTGCGTTGACCTCGAGTGGCGGGGCTGCGGCCGCGCATTCCCTATAAAGACCTGGAGAGGGAAAGAGAAGATATAAAAGTATACAGGAATGCTCGTGGAAAACCAAATAATGCGACGGTCTAAAGCCTTGTGGGTCAACAGTTTGGGCTGTTGATTTTTCTGCGGGTCGGCGGACGCAGCCGGCGGGTCGCGGCGGGCCTGCCGGGGACCGCCGCGGCGATCCACAGATGGCCGTTTCGCGGACTGTGGAAATCGCCGGCCGGGTTGGCCGCGCGGTGGCGGAATTGCTAGCGGAAGGCCTCGAGGAAGGTCGTGATCAGGCTGTTGAAATCTCCGTCCTTCTTGCGCAGCTCCTCGATCTTCTTGATCGAGTGGATCACCGTCGAATGGTGTTTGCCGCCGAAGGTCTTGCCGATTTCCGGCAGCGAGGCGTGGGTGAGCATCTTGCAGAGATACATCGCGACCTGGCGCGGCATCGACACCGACTTGGCGTTGTTGCGCGACTTGATGTCGGTCACTTTCAGCTGGTAGTAGTCAGCGACGTACTTTTGAATCTGCTCGAGCGTGACGGCGCGTTCGTCGTGGTCGATGACGTTGCGCAGGACCTCCTGGGCCAGTTCGATGGAGATCGTCCGGCCAGTGAGCGAGGCGTAGGCGAGCAGCCGGATCAGCGATCCCTCGAGCTCGCGGATGTTCGACTTGATCTTGGTGGCGATGTACATCGCCACGTTGTCGGGCAACGGAATCGCCTCGGTATCGGCCTTTTTCCGCAGAATCGCCACCTTCGTCTCGAGATTCGGCGGCTGCACGTCGGCAATGAGTCCCCATTCGAAGCGGGAACGGAGACGTTCTTCGAGCCGGGGAATCTCGTGCGGCGGCCGGTCGCTGCTGAGGACGATCTGCTTCTGCGCGTCGTAGAGCGCGTTGAAGGTGTGGAAGAACTCGTTCTGCGTGCCTTCCTTGCCGGCGACGAACTGGATGTCGTCGACGAGCAGCACGTCGACCGAGCGGTAGCGCTCGCGGAACTCGAGGATGCGGTCGTAGCGGACGGCGTTGATCATCTCGTTCATGAATCGCTCGGACGAGATGTAGGTGAGGCGCAACGCCGGTGCGTGCTGCACGACGTACTGCCCGATCGCGTGCATCAGGTGGGTCTTGCCCAGACCCACGCCGCCGTAGATGAAGAGCGGGTTGTAGGACAGGGACGGCGCTTCGGCGACCGCCCGACAGGCGGCATGGGCGAACTGGTTCGACGGCCCGACGATGAACGTGTCGAACGTATAGCGCGGATTCAATCCCTGGGCGGTGACCGCCGGCAGTTCCGGCGCGGCGCTGTCGTTGGCGGGTTCCGGCTGGGCGTCTCTCGCCTCAGCCGCGCCGGCCAGAAACGTCAGCACGGCCTCGGGGCGACCGGCCTCGCGCAGCGCCTCGGACAGGACGACGGCGTAGTGCTTGGTCAGCCAGTCTTTGAACAGGGGGTTGGGAACCCGGATCGTCAGCGCCTGGCCGTCGTCGGCGACGAAGCTGGTCGGCTTGAACCACGTGTAGAAGCTATGGCGGTTGATCTTGCCTTCGACCTTCGCCAGTACGTGGTCCCAGACATTTGCAGACATATCCCGCGAGCCCACCCCAGCGCTTTTCCACAGGGTTTTCCACACCTGTGGAAAACCTGGCGAATTTCAGCTGGAATCGAGGTGTCCGACACGCCAAACCAGGGACGCCAGCCGCCAGACTGTAGCACACCGACTCCGCCGGTTCTGGCCCCGCAATCACAAAATTCCTAGGAAAATCCGCTGTTTGACGTGACGACCACAAGGGGTGGTGCGTTGACACGTCGAGCGCCGCGAGGCTACACTGCGTGGTTTCAGGGACCACATAGACAATGGCCAAAGGGAAGCGTACGTTCCAACCCAACACCCGCCGCCGCGCCAAGACGCACGGCTTCCGCGTCCGGATGGAGACCAAGAACGGCCGCCTCGTGCTGAAGCGGCGCCGGGCGAAGGGCCGCAAGCGCCTGACTGTCTCTGACGAAGCCTGAGCCGCCGGCTGACGCCCATGCCCCACACGTTTCCGCGTGGCGCCCGGCTGCGCCGCCGGAGCGAGTTCACCGGGGTGTTCGAACACGGTGTCAAGCGCCACGGCCAGCTGATGAGTGTGTGCGTCCGCCAGACCGGCGCCGGCCGGGCCAGGGTCGGCATCGCCGCCAGTAAGAAGGTCGGTGGCGCCGTAGAGCGGAATTTCACCAAACGCCGGGTGCGGGAGCTGTTCCGGCACCTCGACCTGGCGGCGGGACTCGAGGTCGTCGTCATACCTCGCGAAGCCATGTTGCGGGCGTCGCTGACCGCCGCCCGGCAGGAGTTCGAACATCTCGTGGAGTGGGCCGTGCGGCATGGCAGACGTTCCTCCCCTTCCCACGCGCGTCGTCCTGGCCCTGCTCTCGGGGTATAAGTACCTCATATCTCCTTATTTTTCAGGCACTTGTCGATATGTCCCGGGCTGCGCCGACTTCATGAGAGAGGCTGTGATCCGTCACGGCGTCCTCAGGGGCGGCTGGTATGGCCTGCGGCGCCTCGCCAGATGTCATCCTTTCGGCGGTTCGGGCTACGACCCCGTACCTCATCAGTAGCCCCCTGAACCATGGAACGTCGCGTCCTGCTGGCCATCAGCCTGTCGTTTGTCGTCCTGTTCCTGTTCCAGAGCCTGGTGCCGCCGCCGCCCGAGCCGGTCCCAGTTCCGGGCCAGGCGGCGGGCACCGCGGCGCCCACCGGCCCGGTCAGTCCAGGGACTCCGGCCGCCGCGCCCACCGCGAGCGCTGCGCCCCCTGTGGTTGCCGTGCCGGCGCTCAAGGCCGACGATCGCGAGCGCGAGTTCGTGGTGACCACGGCTGATGTCGAGGCGGTGTTCACCAACCGCGGCGGCCGTCTGCGTCACTGGCGCTTGCGGGCGTATCGGGACGCCGCCGGCGCGGTGCTCGACCTGGTGCCGGCCACCGACGGGGCAGTGCTGCCGTTTTCGCTCTCGACCGCCGACGCCGCCCAGACGGCGCGGCTGAACGAGTCGTTCTTCGAGGTGGAGAGCGTTCCGCCCGAACGGATCGACGCCACCACCTCGCCCGCCGTGCTCACCTTCGTCTACGAGGGCGCCGACGGCCTGCGGGTGCGCAAGCAGTACGCGTTCGAGCCCACGGGCTACGGCGTGACGTTCACGCCCGAGGTGACCCAGGGCGGCACGGCGGTGAATCCGGTGATTCACTGGGGACCCGGCCTGGGTGACGAGATTGCCCGCAACGCCGGCTCCGGCGGCATGTTCTCGGGCACCTACATCTACCCGGCCGAAGGCTTCGTGCATCGCGACGGCGAAGTGACCCGCTTCGCCAGCACCGCCGCCGCCACGGCCGGATCGCAGCAGGGGCCGTTCCAGTACTTCGGTGTGAACGACCACTACTTCGTCGCCGCGGTCGTCGAGCCGCCGGGCAGCCAGCGCGTCGACTTCGGCTACGTGCCGCTGTCCGAGGCCGCCGACCCGGCCGCGGTCCGCCAACTCGTGTCGTTCAGCGCCGCGTTCGCCGCGCCGCCGCCGTCGTTGCGGTTCTTCGTCGGCCCCAAGCAGTTCGAGGCGCTGCGCCAGGTGAACCCCGAGTTCACCAAGGTGATCAACTTCGGGATGTTCGCCATCCTCGCGGTGCCGCTGCTCGGCGCGCTGCAGTGGGTGAACGGCTTCGTCGGCAACTACGGCTGGGCGATCGTCATCCTGACCATCCTCATCAACGTCGTGATGTGGCCGCTCCGCCACAAGAGCGTCGTCTCGATGCGGCGGATGCAGGAGCTGCAGCCGCAGCTGAAGGCGATTCAGGATCGCTATTCGCACCTGAAGATGACCGATCCGGCGCGGCAGAAGATGAACGAAGAGGTGATGGGCCTCTACAAGGCCAAGGGCGTCAACCCGGCCAGCGGCTGCGTGCCGATGCTGCTCACCCTGCCGGTGCTGTTCGCGTTCTACTCGCTGCTGTCGCAGGCCATCGAGATCCGCGGCGCGCCTTTCGCCGGCTGGATCACCGACCTGTCACAGCACGATCCGTGGTACATCACCCCGTTGCTCATGGGCGTGACCATGCTCTGGCAGCAGCGCCTGCAGCCGGGGACCGGCGATCCGGTGCAGCAGAAGGTGCTCATGTTCATGCCGGTGATGTTCACGGTCATGTTCCTGTGGGCGCCGAGCGGTCTGGTGATCTACTGGTTCGTGAGCAACCTGTGGGCGATCGGACAGCAGTACTTCACCAACTGGCTGATTGGCCCGGCGAAGGTCCCGGCGGCAGCAGGAGGCAAGCGATGAACACGGCCCCGATTGTGGAATTCGTCCAGCGCGTGGTGGACGCGATGGGCCTGCAACTGACGGCGACGGCGGAAGAAGAAGCCGACGGCATCCGCATCAACCTCGATGGCGAGGACGGATCGGTCTTCACCAGGCGTCAGGGCGAGACGTTGCAGGCGCTGCAGCAGATCGTCGGCTCGGCGTTCCGCGGCGACGGCAACGACGAGCGCCGCCTCGTGGTGGACTGCAACGGCTACCGCCGCGACAAGGACACCGAACTGCATCAGATGGCGACGTTCCTGGCCGAGAAGGCCAAGTCGAGCGGCCTGGCGCAGGAGATCGGCCCGCTCAATCCCTACGAGCGGCGGATCGTGCACATGGCGGTGACCGCGATCGAATCGGTGACCTCCGAGAGCATCGGCGACTCGTTCGAGAAGACCGTCATCATCGCGGTCGCCAAGTAGCACCCAGCGCCGCGCGGGACCCCCCGTGTTCGCCGCCGATGACACCATCGTGGCCGTGGCCACCCCCGCCGGACGCGGCGGGGTGGCGATGGCGCGGCTGAGCGGTCCAGCGGCGCACGACATCGCCCTCGGGCTCGCCGGCCGCAGCCGTGCGCTGATCGCCCGCCGGGCGACCCGGACCCGGCTCGCCGGCCTCGACGTGGCCGACGACGCCCTCCTCACGTATTTCCCGTCGCCGGCGTCCTGCACCGGCGAAGACGTCGTCGAGGTCTCCACGCATGGCAGTCCGGTGGTGATGGCCGCGGTCATCGCCGCGGCCACGGCCCGTGGAGCCCGGCCGGCCCGGCCCGGGGAGTTCACGCTGCGCGCCTTCCTGCACGGCAAGCTCGACCTGTTGCAGGCCGAAGCAGTGCAGGCGCTCGTCGATGCGGTGTCGCCGGCCGAGGCGCGCGTGGCGGTGGGAGTGCTCGACGGCGCGCTCTCGGCGGCGGTGGCGCGGGTGGCCACCGCCGTTGGCGAGTTGCACCTGCGCCTGGAAGCCTCGATCGATTTTCCCGACGAGGGCTACCACTTCATCGATCGCGACAGCGCGTCAGCGGCGGTCGTCGAGCTTCGGGATCAGGTGGCGGCGCTCGTCGATGGCGGCGCTCACGCGCGTCGGCTGCACGACGGATTCGTGGTGGTCGTCGCCGGCGCGCCGAACGTCGGCAAGTCGAGCGTGTTCAACGCGCTGGTCGGCGGTGAGCGGGCGATCGTCACCCCGGTGGCGGGCACGACCCGCGATCTCGTGACCGAGCACGTGCTCATCGGCGACGCCCATCTACGGCTGGTCGACAGCGCCGGTGTCCGCGGCGCCGCCGACCTCGTCGAACGCGAAGGCATCAGGCGGGCGACCGCGGCCGCGGCCGGCGCCGACCTCGTGCTGGTCGTCCTCGATCGATCGCGGCCACTCGATGCCGACGATCACCAGGTGCTGGCGGCCACCGCCGCGCAGGCCCGGTTCGTGATCGCGAACAAAGGCGATCTGCCGGCGGCCTGGCGCGACGTCGCTCACGGTGTCGATCTCACCGTGTCGGCCGTGAACGGGCAGGGCATCGCGGCGCTATCGACCGTGCTGGCGGCGCGGGCGGCGGCCGGCGCTGGCGCGGCCGACGTGCTCGTGGTGAACCAACGCCAGCGGGCGCGGTTGGCCGAGGCGCTGGATCACCTGCAGCACGCCTGTGACGCGGTTGCCGCGTCCGCCGGCACGGTGCCTGAGGAGTTCCTCGCCGCCGATCTGATCCGCGCCGGTCAGGCGCTCGACGAACTCAGCGGCGTCCGCGCCGCGGACGACGTCCTGGCCGAGATCTTTTCCAGGTTCTGTATCGGCAAATGAACATAATCAAAACTGATAGAATCAGAAAGCATTGAACAGTGTAGTAAGATGACAAAAGTCGATGTAATAGTCGTGGGCGGAGGTCACGCCGGCTGTGAGGCCGCATGGGCGGCGGCACGCCTCGGCGCCGACGTGGCGCTGTGCACGCTGGCGGCGGCGAGCATCGCGACCATGCCGTGCAACCCGGCGGTCGGTGGCACCGCGAAGGGCCAACTGGTGCGGGAGATCGACGCGCTTGGCGGCCTGATGGGTCGGGCCATCGACGCCACCGGCGTCCAGTTCAAGGTGCTGAACCGCAGCCGGGGTCCGGCGGTGTGGGCGCCGCGGGCGCAGGCGGACAAACGGCGGTACGCCGCCTGGGTGCGGGGGGCGATTGAACGGCATCCCGCGATCGCCGTCGTCGAGGGGCACGTTTCGGAGGTTGTGTTTGCGGGGGGCGCTGCGGCTGGCGTGGACCTGCTCGACGGGCGACAGCTTCGAGCCCGGACGGTGGTCGTCACGACCGGCACGTTCCTCAACGGCTTGATTCACGTCGGCGACCACACCGAACCGGCTGGGCGCGTGAACGAGCCGCCGGCCGTCCTGCTTGGGGAGCAGCTGCGGGCCTTGGGCCTGCGGTGGGGCCGTCTGAAGACGGGGACGCCACCTCGGCTGTCTGCGGCGTCCATCGACTTCGATCGCGCGGTCAGCCAAGGTGAGTTCCACGTGGAACGCGGCGACGACACTCCGACGCCGCTGTCGTTCATGACGCGCGCGCGCCTCGACAACGCGGTTCGCTGCTGGAAAGTCCACACCACCGAGGCGGTCCACGCCGCCGTCCGTCGGAACATCGCTCGGTCCCCCCTGTACAACGGCGCAATTCAAGGCATCGGCCCGCGGTATTGCCCGTCGCTGGAAGACAAGGTGATGCGCTTCCCAGAGCGCGAGCGCCACCTGATCCATCTGGAGCCTGAAGGGGTCGGCGTGGATGAGATCTACGTGAACGGTTTCTCGATGAGCCTGCCATTCGACGTTCAGAAGGAAATCGTCGCTGCGCTGCCCGGTCTGGACAGCGCCAAACTCCTCCGGCCTGGCTATGCCGTCGAGTACGACTTCATCCAGCCAACCGAGCTGAAGGCCACGTTGGAGACCAAGCGGATTCCCGGGCTGTTTCTGGCCGGGCAAATCAATGGGACCTCTGGTTACGAAGAGGCCGCCGGCCAGGGATTGCTCGCCGGGGTGAACGCCGCCAGGACGGCCCAGGGGATGCCGGGAATCGCGATTTCCAGGTCGCAGGCCTATCTAGGCGTGATGGTGGACGATCTGGTGTCCCGCGGCTGCCTCGAGCCTTACAGACTCTTCACGTCCCGCGCCGAACACCGGCTGCACCTCCGCGCCGACAACGCCGACCTGCGGCTCACCCCGCTCGGCCGCGAACTCGGCCTGATCGACGACGAGCGCTGGGGGGTGTTCGAGGAGCGCCGGGCCCGCCTGGAACGGAATCGGCGCACTCTGGCGGACCATACGTTCGCTCTTCCGAGCGGCGAACGTGTTGCTGCGGCCGTCGCCCTCCGATACCCGGACATCTCGAGCCAACGGCTGGTCGACGCTGGGGTGCCACTGGACGCTGGTAGCGACGTCGTTGGCGAGGAATTCCGGACACTGGAGACTGAAATACGCTACGAGGGCTATCTCCGCCGAGAACAGGCCGAGATTCAGCGCACCCAGAAAGCCTCCGCCCAGCGGATCCCCGCTCAGTTCGAATTCCGAGGCTTGCCGGGCCTCTCGACGGAGATCGTTCAACGGCTCGAGGAGATCAGGCCGGCGACGATTGGCCAGGCGTCGCGCATCCCCGGCATGACCGCAGCCGCCACCGTTGTGCTCTCGGCCCACCTCGCCCGCGCAGCCGCGGCGGTAACATCCACGCCGTGAGCGTTCGAAAGATCCGCGAACGCCTGTTGCGGCGCGCCAGGCACGCCGGTCTCGACCTGTCGCCGGCACTGGCTGCCGGACTGGAGGCCTACTACCTCGAACTGGCGCGCTGGAACGCCAAGGTCAACCTCACCGCCTTTTCGCTCGACGGCGACGGCAACGACCAGGCGGTGGACCGCTTGCTCATCGAGCCGGTGCTTGCCGCACGTCACATCCCGGTGAAGGCCACCTCGCTTCTCGACGCCGGCTCCGGCGGCGGCTCGCCCGCCATTCCGATGAAGCTGGCGAGACCAGACCTCACGCTGCACATGGTCGAAGTGAAGGTTCGCAAGTCCGTATTCCTGCGTCAGGTGTCCCGCAGCCTCGATCTTCAGGCAACCGACGTCCTCAACGCCAGGTTCGAGGAACTGCTGACCCGGTCCGATCTGCACGAGGCGATGTCGGTCGTGTCGATTCGAGCCGTGCGCGTCGACGCGAAATTGATGACCACGCTGCAAGCGTTCCTGCGCGCTGGTGGCGACTTGCTGAGCTTCGTCAGCACCAGCACGAAGCAGATCGACCCGGTGCCGCCGATGGCCGCAGTCGGCGCCTACGACCTGCTCCCGGAGAATCGCAGCCGGCTGATCGTCCTGCGGAAGGCGTCAGTCGGGGTGCGTTCCACGTGAAACCATTCCGCAGCGAGCCACCGGATTCGTATTGACGGGATGCGCCATCGCGGGTACTCTCGCACCCTCCGAAGTAGTTTATTTGGTCGAATACCAAAAATGACTCGAGTCATCGCAGTCGCGAATCAGAAAGGCGGCGTCGGCAAGACGACGACGGCGATCAATCTCGCCGCCGGCATCGCCCTCAGCGGCCACGCCACCCTGCTGGTCGACATCGACCCTCAGGGCAACGCGACCAGTGGCGTCGGCATGAAGCAGCGCGCCGCGGAGAACGGCAGCATCTACGACGCCCTGATGGCCGACGACCCCGCCGCCGCCGCCGAGCGCTTCGTCCTCCCCTCGTCGGTCGAGCGGCTGTCGCTCGTGCCGGCGACGCGTGAACTCACCGGCGCCGAACTCGAATTGATCTCGGTGCCGAACCGCGAGCGCCGGCTCAAGCAGTTCATCGACGCGGTGAAAGAGCGCTTCGAGTACGTGGTGATCGACTGTCCGCCGTCGCTCGGACTGCTGACGTTGAACGGCCTGGTCGCCGCCGACACCGTGCTCATTCCGCTGCACTGCGAGTACTTCGCGCTCGAGGGGCTCGCCGATCTCGTCGGCACCATGCGACGGGTGCGCGCCGCCTACAACCCGACGCTCGAGATCGAGGGCGTGCTGCTCACCATGTACGACGAACGCACCAACCTCGGGCAGCAGGTGGCCCGCGACGTGCGCGAGTTCTTCAAGGACAAGGTGTTCCGCACGGTGATTCCGCGCAACGTGCGGCTCGGCGAAGCGCCCAGCCACGGCGTGCCCGGCGTGGTCTACGACGCCCGCTCACGCGGCGCCGAGGCCTACTTCGCGCTGGCGCACGAAGTGATCACCCGGCACTACGACCAGACCGCTGCCTGAACAGGAAGATCGCGATGGAGAAGCGTCCCGCTCTCGGCAAGGGCCTGAGCGCCCTCATTCCCGACGCTCCGGCGCCGGCGCCGCGCGTCCCGGTCGAACTCGACGTCGATCAGATCGAACCAAGCGAGTTCCAGCCGCGGCTGCACATCGACGAAGCGCGCCTCGACGGCCTGGCGGCGTCGATCCGCGCCAACGGCGTCGTGCAGCCGGTGGTGGTGCGGCGCACCGGCATCGACCGCTATCAGATCATCGCCGGGGAACGGCGCTGGCGCGCCGCGCAGCGCGCCGGGCTGACCCGCGTGCCGGTGGTGGTGAAGGACGTGCCGGCCGGCCGCGAAGGGCAGCTGCTCGAGTGGGCGCTGGTCGAGAACCTGCAGCGCGAGGATCTCAATCCAATCGAAGAGGCGACGGCGTATCAGCGGCTGGCCGCCGAGTTCAACCTGACGCACGACGACATCGCGACGCGGGTCGGCAAGGATCGATCGACCGTCGCCAACACGATCCGGCTCCTCAAGCTGGCGCCCGAGGTGCGCGCCGAGGTGACCAGCAACGCGCTCAGCATGGGCCACGCCCGCGCCCTGGTGTCGCTGGCGAGCGACGCCGATCAGCGGCGCATCGCCCGCGAGGTGATCGCGCGCGGTCTGTCGGTGCGTGAAACCGAAGCGCTCGTCAAGCGCGCGTCGGCGCCGTCGCGAACCACGGCCACGCCGGCCGCCACTGCCAAGGACGTCCACACCCGCGCGGCCGAGGAGGCGATGCACCGCGCGCTCGGCGCCCCGGTGGAGATCGTGCGCCGCGGCCGCGGCGGCAGCCTGATGATCGCCTTCTCGTCGGAAGACGAGCTGCAGCGCCTCTACGAGTACCTGACCCGGCAACGACTCGGCGTCCTCGAGTAGGCCCGATGCGCGCCGTCGCTCTGGCCGTCGTGCTGACCGCAGTGCTGGCGGGACAGACGTCGCCAGCGAGTCCCCCGGGCCCTTCGACTCAGCCCGCACCGGAAGCCTCGCTCAGGGCAGGCGAGTGGGCGAGCTACGGCGGCGATCTGGCCAGCAGCCGCTACTCGCCGCTGGCGCAGATCACGGCGGCCAACTTCAGCACGCTGCGCGTGGCCTGGCGCGCGCCCTCGCCCGATGGGGCGCTGAGCGTCACGCTGCCCGGCGGCGGCGAATGGACCGCACCCCCGCAGGAGGTCTTCGCCGAACTCACCCGCCAGGACCCGCGCCGCTGGCGCGACGGTGAGTCGCCGGCGATCGGCAACGTTCCGCACCGTGCCTGGTCCGGGTGAAGCGGGGCACGAGACGTGGAAGGGCGACTCGTGGCGAGACGCCGGCAAGGTCACGGTCTGGACGGCGATGTCTGCCGACCTCGACCTTGGGTACGTCTACATTCCGACCAACACGGTGGCGCCTGATTTCTACGGCGGTCACCGGCCGGGCAACAACCTGTTCGCCGAGAGCCTTCTCTGTCTGGAGGCAGCCACCGGCCGCCGCGTCTGGAGTTTCCAGACCGTGCATCACGGGTTGTGGGACTACGACAACCCGGCGGCGCCGAACCTGCTCGACGTCACCGTGAACGGCCGCCGCGTGAAGGCGGTCGCGCAGATCAGCAAGCAGGGATTCGTCTACACCTTCGACCGCGTCAGCGGCGAGCCGCTGTGGCCGATCGAGGAACGGCCGGTGCCGCCCTCGGACCTGCCCGGTGAACAAGCCTCGCCGACGCAGCCGTTCCCGACCCGACCGGCGCCGTTCGAGTATCAGGGCGCGAGCGAGGACGACCTCGTGGACTTCACGCCGGCGCTGCGCGCCGAGGCGATCGCCGCCGTGAAGCGCTTCCGCCTCGGCCCGCTGTTCACACCGCCGTCGCTGCCGGGCACGGTACAACGGCCGGGCACGGTGGGCGGCGCGAACCGGGGTGGCGCCGCGGTGGATCCTGAGACCGGCATCCTCTACGTGCCGTCGCGCAACGGCTTCAGCGTGACGACGCTGGCCAAGCCGACCGGCACGCTCGACAGCAACCTGCAGTACATCCAGGTGCAAGGCGGGCCGAGCCCGCGCATGCCCAGCGGAGTGCCGCTCTTCAAGCCGCCGTATTCGCGCCTCACCGCCATCGACATGAATCGCGGCGAGCACGTGTGGATGACGCCGGCCGGCGCTGGCACGCGCGTCCGGTCGCTCGAGGCGCTGCGCGGGCTGAATCTGCGGCTGGTCGGCGACGACAAGGCCACCGGCCGCGAGCTCGGCTCCGCCGACCTGCCCGGGGCCGCCATCGGCACGCCGATGACCTACGAGACCGGCGGGCGGCAATACATCGCGCTCACGGTGCAAGGCTCGGGGCGAAATGCGGTTCCAGACCTAGTGGCGCTTTCCCTTCCCCTGTAAGATCCCTTCATGGCGACCGAGAAGAAGCGTCTCACCGAACTGGTGAGCTGCGCTGGTTGAGCGAGCAAACTCGCCGCAGGCGAGCTCGCTCACGTGTTGAGTGACATTCCGGTAGAGACCGACCCGCGCGTCCTGGTGGACTTCAGGACGGCTGACGATGCCGGTGTGTACGCGTGGGAGTCGGGACCGGCCCTGGTCCAGACCGTCGACTTCTTCACGCCGATCGTCGACGACCCGTACGTCTACGGCGAGATCGCCGCCGCGAACTCCTTGAGCGACGTGTATGCGATGGGCGGGCGGCCGCTCACCGCGCTGGCCATCGCCGGCTTTCCCGAAGACCTCGTCGATGCCGAGACCATCGCCGCGGTGTTTCGCGGCGGGCACGACACCCTCCGCTCGGCCGGCGTCGTCCTGCTCGGCGGTCATACCGTGCGCGACCGCGAGATCAAGTTCGGCTACGCGGTGACTGGCGCCGTGGCGCCCGATCGCATCTGGCGCAACGCCGGCGCCCGCCCGGGCGACGTCCTGATCCTCACCAAGGCGATTGGCACCGGAATCGTCGGCACCGCCATCAAGTTCGATCGGGCTCCCGCCGACCTCGCCGCCCGCGCCGTCGCCAGCATGCGCATGCTCAACCGCGCCGCGGCCGAGGCGGTGGCCGGGCTCGACGTGCACGCCTGCACCGATAACACCGGGTTCGGCCTGCTCGGCCACGCCAGCGAGATGGCGGCCGGCAGCGACGTGTCGATCGAGCTCGACGCCGGGGCCGTGCCGCTCCTGGAAGGAGTGCTGGACCTGGTGCCTCCGAACCGGTCGGGGGGGCTCCATAGCAACCGCCGTCACTTCGGTGGCGCCATCGAGCTTCGCCCCAGCGTGCCGCCCAACCTGGCGGACCTGCTCTTCGACCCGCAGACGTCCGGTGGGTTGCTGCTGGCGATGGCGCCCGGTCATGTCGCGGAGGCGACCGAGCGGTTGCTCGCCGCGGGTGCCCTGGCTGCCCACGTCGGCGTCGTCGTGGCCAGGCAACTCAATCTACTTACAATTAGGTGATTCGACAGAAATAGCTCTGGCGATTCTGGGCCCGCGCCGGCCCCGTCTTGTCCCGCGGCATCGCTGAATGGTATAAAAGAGCGTTTTGGCCCGTTGCTTCCAGCGGCGCCATCGGAGGCCCCATCCAGTGATTCCGGACATCACGGCCCTTTGGGTAATCGCGCTGCTGCTGATCTGCGTGTTCGTGCTGAACACGTTGATCTTCACGCCGATCCTGGCCATGTCCGAATCACGCGCCAAGGCCGTTCGGGATGCCCGCGAACTGGCGGCCTCGGCGGCGCAGAAGGCCACCGACGCGGCGGCGACGTTCGACCGCACGCTCGCCACCGCGCGCGCCGAGGTCTACGGCCAGATGGACGAGGCGCGCCGGACCGCCATGGCCAAGCGCGCGGCGATCATGACCGAGACGAAACACGAAACCGAGCGGGCCCTGCTCGACGCCACCACGCGCCTGGCCGATCAGGCCGCCGCCGCCCGCACGTCCCTCGAACGCGATGCCGCCGCGCTCGCCGGCGACATCGTCGGCCGCGTGCTTGGCCGGACCGCGTAGACGTCTTGAGAGGCACCGTGCGAATGACTCGAGTTCCCCCCCCACCGGCCGCTCAAGGCGTCTTCGCCCACGCGCAGCGTGGGCCAAACAACGCAGTGGCTAGCGAGGCGCAGCCGCTCCTCCATGCTCGCCGGTCCAAGGCGGAGCTTCGCTAGCCCATGGACGCCGCAGTGATGCCAGCCGCCACGTCCCGTCGCACGGCTTGTGAATTTAGGCGCAAGCTCCACGCGGTCGCGATTGCCGCGCTGACCATCGCGTCACTCGCCGGCGCCGCCGCGCAGGCTCCCGACGCGCATGCGCCCGCCGCCGCGGACGCGCACCAGGCCGCGGAAGGCGACCACGCCACCGCCGCGACCGAACACGGCGCCGAGCACGGCGGGCTGTCCGGTCTCATCTGGCCGACGATCAACTTCCTCATCCTCTGCGGCGGCCTCTACCACTTCCTCCGCGCGCCGTTCACCGAATACCTGGCCGGCCGCTCGAGCCAGATCCGCAAGGATCTGGTGGACGCCGCCGAGCTGAACCGCGCCGCCACCGCGCAGCTGGCCGAGGTCGACCGCAAGGTGAAGGCCCTGCCCGGCGAGATCGACGCGCTGCGCACCCGCGGCACCCAGGAGATCGCCGCCGAGGAAGCACGCATCGCCGCCGCCGCCGCCGCCGAGCGCGACCGCCTGATCACCCAGACCCGCCGTGAGATCGACGTGCGGCTGCGGGCCGCCCAGCGGGAGCTGAGCGAGCACGCCGCCACGCTCGCGCTCGACCTGGCGCGGCAGCGCCTCGCCACCGACATGACGCCGGCCGATCACACCCGCCTGGTCGATCGCTATCTCCAGCAGGTGAAGGGACGTTAGACGCCGTGAGCACGCGCACCGCCTCCACGCGCTACGCCAAGGCCCTGCTCGACGTCGCCGCCAGCGACACCGCGGCCGTCGCCATCGACCGCGACCTGAGCGCGCTCGCCGCGGCCATGCACGGCAGCCGCGAGCTGCACCAGGCGCTGACGTCGCCCTCGGTGCCAGCCGCCGGCAAACGCAAGATCGTCGCGGCCATCGCCGAGCGTCTCAGCCTCACCACGGCCACACGGCGGGTCGTCGACCTGCTGGCCGACCGCGATCGGCTCGGCCAGCTCGACGAACTGATCGCCGTCTATCGCGAGCGGCTGCTCGACCGTCAGCGGGTGCAGCGCGCGCACGTCCGCTCGGCCGCGCCGTTGTCACCCGACGTGGTGCAGGCCCTCGAAGCCCGGCTCAGTGCCGTGACCGGCACCACCGTGAAGGTCGACGCCAGCGTCGACCCCACGCTGATCGGTGGCGTCATGGCCACGGTCGGCAGCACGGTCTACGACGGCACCGTGAAGACCCAGCTCGAGAAGCTGCGCAAACAGTTGGTCAGTCAGGGATAGAAGGGTAGTTGTTCGGGCGACAGATTATGGACATCAGAGCCGACGAAATCTCCAAGATCATCCGCGACCAGATCGGCGGCTTCGCCGTCGACGTCGACGTCGCGGAAGTGGGCACCGTCATCTCGCTCGGCGACGGCATCGCCCGCGTGCACGGCTGCGAGCGCGCCATGGCCGGCGAGATGCTCGAGTTCGAGCACGGGGTGTTCGGCATCGCGCTGAACCTCGAAGAGGACAGCGTCGGCGTCGTCCTGCTCGGCGAGTACCCGCGCGATCAAGGAAGGTGACCCGGTGAAGCGCACCGGCCGCATCATCTCGGTGCCGGTGGGCGAGGAGATGCTCGGCCGCGTCGTCAACGCCCTGGGCCAGCCGATCGACGGCAAGGGTCCGATCCTCACCAAGACGTTTGCACCGATCGAAACCCTGGCGCCCGGTGTCGTCGACCGCCAGTCGGTGCGCGAGCCGATGCAGACCGGCCTCAAGGCCATCGACGGCATGGTGCCGATCGGCCGTGGTCAGCGCGAGCTCATCATCGGCGACCGCCAGACCGGCAAGACCGCCGTGGCCCTCGACGCCATCCTGAACCAGAAGGACACCGGCGTCATCTGCATCTACAACGCCATCGGCCAGAAGCAGTCGACGATCGCCCAGGTCGTCCGCACGCTCGAAGAAGCCGACGCGCTGCGCTACTGCATCATCGTCGCCGCGGCCGCCGCCGACCCGGCGCCGATGCTCTACATCAGCCCCTACGCGGCGACCGCCATGGGCGAGTACTTCCGCGACAACGGCAGACACGCGCTGCTCATCTACGACGACCTCTCGAAGCACGCGGTGTCGTATCGCGAGATCTCGCTGCTGCTGCGCCGTCCGCCCGGCCGCGAGGCCTACCCCGGCGACGTCTTCTACCTGCACTCGCGCCTGCTGGAGCGCGCCGCCAAGCTGAACGACGCGCTCGGCGGCGGGTCGCTCACTTCGCTGCCGATCATCGAGACGCAGGCCGGCGACCTGTCGGCCTACATCCCGACCAACGTGATCTCGATCACCGACGGCCAGATCTTCCTGGAAGCCGACCTGTTCAACCAGGGCGTGCGTCCGGCCATCAACGTCGGCAACTCGGTATCGCGCGTCGGCGGCTCGGCGCAGATCAAGGCGATGCGTCAGGTGGCCGGCACTCTGCGTCTCGACCTGGCGCAGTACCGCGAGCTGTCGGCCTTCGCGCAGTTCGGCAGCAGCGACCTCGACCAGGCCACGCAGCGTCAGCTCAATCGCGGCGCCCGGCTCGTGGAACTGCTCAAGCAGTACCAGTATCAGCCGCTGGCGGTCGAACAGCAGGTGGTGTCGCTCTATGCCGGCACCAACGGCTACTTCGACGACATCGCGGTGGCGGACGTGCGCCGTGCCGAAGAAGAGCTGCACCGTTTCATGGCCAGCCGCTTCGGCTCGCTGCTGTCGACCATCAAGACCAAGAAGACCATCGACGACGAGCTGAAAGGCCAGCTGAACGCCGCGCTCAAGGAGTTCGTGCAGACCTTCGCGACCAGCGGCGTCCGGGCCTAGAAGCGATGCCCTGGTCCCTGGTCCCCGGTCGCCGGTCCCCAGTTTCGACGGGTCACTAGACAGCCCATGCCGTCCCTGATCGACATCCGCCGCCGCGTCCGCGCCACCAAGTCGACGCAGCAGATCACGAAGGCCATGAAGATGGTCTCGTCGTCGAAGCTGCGCCGCGCCCAGGAGCGCATCGTCCGCAGCCGGCCGTACGCCCAGGAGATGCTGCGCGTCTTCAACAGCCTGGCGACCCGCGTCGACCCGACGGCGCACCCGCTGCTGATGGACGATCCGCACGCCGCCCGCACGCTGCTGGTCGTGATCAGCGCCGATCGCGGCCTGTGCGGCAGCTTCAACACCAACGTCATCAAGACCACCGCGCAGTACATCACCGAGCATCCGACCGACCCGGGCCGCGAGGTGGCGCTGGCGCTGGTCGGGCGCAAGGGCCGCGACTTCTTCCAGCGCCGCGGCTTCGACGTGAAGTACGAAGAGGTCGGGCTGTTCCAGAACGTCAAGTGGGCCCACGCCCAGGCCATCGCCAACACCTGCATCAAGGAATTCCTCGGCCCTGACGTCAGCTCGGTCTACCTGGTCTACAACGAGTTCCGCTCGGTGATCTCGCAGCGCGTGGTGGTCGAGCGGCTGCTGCCGATCCCGAAACTGCCCGCCGCCGCTGAAGCTATGGCGGGCAAGGCCGGGCCGGCGGTCGAAGGCGTCGACCATCTGTTCGAGCCGTCGCCGATGGAGCTGCTGAACGCGCTGCTGCCATTCCACGTCGCCGTCCAGGTGAACCGCGCCCTGCTCGAGTCGTCGGCCGCCGAGCACGCGGCGCGGATGACGGCGATGGACGCCGCGACCCGCAATGCGAAGGAAATGGTCGATCGCCTCACCCTCTACATGAACAAGGTCCGGCAGGCGGCGATCACCCGCGAGATCATCGAGATCGTGGCCGGAGCGCAGGCGACGTAGGACCGGGCTCGGGTTCCGGGGCTCGGGTCTCGGGAAGAACACGACAGCGAAGAGCGACAACGCTTATGAACACGCAGAACGTCGGCAAAGTCATCCAGGTGATCGGTCCGGTCGTGGACATCGAGTTCGAGGCCGGGCTGCCCGCGATCTACAACGCGGTGCGCGTCGTGGCCGACAAGACCGCCACCACCGACGCCATCGACGTCGTGGTCGAGGTGCAGCAGCACCTCGGCGAGAACCGCGTCCGCGCGGTGGCGATGAAGCCCACCGACGGGATGCAGCGCGGCATGAAGGCGCTCGACAGCAACGCGCCGATCATGGTCCCGGTCGGCCCCGCCACCCTGGGCCGGGTGCTGAACGTGCTCGGCGAGCCGGTCGACTTTCCCGACCGTCCGGTGGAGTCGAAGGAACGCTGGCCGATCCACCGCCCGGCGCCGACGCTGGTGCAGCAGTCGACCGAGCTGAAGATGTTCGAGACCGGCATCAAGGTCATCGACCTGCTCGAGCCGTACCTGCAGGGCGGCAAGATCGGCCTGTTCGGCGGCGCCGGCGTCGGCAAGACCGTCATCATCATGGAGCTCATCAACAACATCGCCATGAAGCACGGCGGTGTGTCGGTGTTCGCCGGCGTCGGCGAGCGCACGCGCGAGGGCAACGACCTCTGGCTCGAATTCCAGGAGTCGGGCGTGATCGACATGAAGGACATGACCAAGTCGCGCGCCGCGCTGGTCTACGGACAGATGACCGAACCGCCGGGCGCGCGTCAGCGCGTCGGCCTCTCGGCCCTCACCGTGGCCGAGTACTTCCGCGATGCCGAGAACAAGGACGTGCTCCTGTTCATCGACAACATCTTCCGCTTCACGCAGGCCGGCTCGGAAGTCTCGGCGCTGCTCGGCCGCATGCCGTCGGCGGTCGGCTACCAGCCGACGCTGCAGTCGGAAATGGGCCAGCTCCAGGAACGCATCACCTCGACCAAGAACGGGTCGATCACCTCGGTGCAGGCCATCTACGTCCCGGCCGACGACTACACCGACCCGGCTCCGGCCACCACGTTCGCCCACCTCGACGCCACCACCAACCTGTCGCGCCAGATCGCCGAACTCGGCATCTACCCGGCCGTCGATCCGCTGGCCTCGAGCTCGCGCATCCTCGATCCGCGCGTCATCGGCGCCGAACATTACGACGTCGCCCGCCAGGTGAAGCAGATCCTGCAGCGCTACAAGGACCTGCAGGACATCATCGCGATTCTCGGCATCGACGAGCTGTCGGAAGAAGACAAGCTGGCGGTGTCGCGGGCCCGCAAGATCCAGCGCTTCCTGTCGCAGCCGTTCTTCGTCGCCTCGCAGTTCACCGGCCGCGAAGGCAAGTACGTGTCGATTGCCGACTCGATCAAGGGCTTCAAGGAAATCTGCGAGGGCAAGCACGACGCTCTGCCCGAGCAGGCCTTCTATCTGCAGGGCACGATCGAGGACGTGATCGCCAACGCCGCCGCGATGAAACAGTAGACGTCTCGAGAGGCGGTCCGTTTTGTCCATGAGTCAGAATCCACAGGCCTCTCGAGGCGTCGTCGCCCACGCGGAGCGTGGGCCAGACAACACTGTCGCTAGCGAGGCGGAGCCGCGCCTCCACGCCCGGGTGTCAGAGGCGGAGGCTCGCTAGCCATGGCGCTGCCCACGAAGATCACGCTCAGTATCGTCACGCCCGACCACTCGTACGCCCACGAGGTGGACGAGGTGTCGCTGCCCGGTTCCGAAGGCGACTTCGGGGTGCTGCCCGGCCACACGCCGTTCTTCACCGCGCTCCGTACCGGTCAGATGTGGTACCGCACCGGCGCCGAGAAACACCACCTGGTGGTGTCGGTGGGGTTCGTCGAGGTGTTGCCGGATCGAGTGACCGTGCTGGCCCAGGTGGCCGAGAAGGCCGAAGACCTCGACCTGGCCCGCGCCGAGGCCGGCATGACCCGCGCGCAGGAGATGCAGGAGCCGATGCCGCACGAACTCGACTTCGAGCGGGCGCGAGTAGCTCTGCTGAGGACGCTGCAGCAGCTGCAGGCCGAATCACGGCGCGGCGTGTGACGCTGGTCGTGTCAGACTAGTCGGCGGACGGGTCCGCCCGCCGCCTCGACCCGATGTTCCACCACCTTCGCGCCCTGCTGAAGTACCGGGGCCTCATCCACGCCCTGGTCGCGCGCGACCTCAAGGCCCGCTATCGCGGTTCGGTGCTGGGGTTCTTCTGGTCGTTCTTCAACCCGCTGCTGTTGATGGCGGTGTACACCTTCGTGTTCACCACGATCATGCCCGGCGCCCACCCCGAGAACATCCAGCCCTACGGCCTGTTCTTCTTCTGCGGCATCCTGCCGTGGACCTGGTTCAGCTCGTCGCTCACCGAATCGGCCAACGTGCTGATCTCGGGCGGCAACCTCATCAAGAAGGTGCTGTTCCCAGCCGAAGTGCTGCCGATCGTCTCGGTGCTGGCCAACCTGGCGCACTTCGTGCTCGGACTGCCGATCCTGGCGGTCCTGCTCCTCTACTACCAGCGGCCGCTCGACCCGATCGAACTGCTGTGGTTCCCGGTGATCATCGTCGTGCAGTTCCTGTTCACGACCGGCATCGCCCTGCTGCTGGCGGCGCTGACGGTGCACTTCCGCGACATCAAGGACATCCTGGCGAATCTGCTCACGCTGTGGTTCTTCTCGACGCCGATCATCTACTCGATCCAGATGGCGCCCGAGAGCTACCGCTGGGTGCTCAACCTGAACCCGATGACCCACCTGGCGATCTCCTACCAGGAGGTGCTGTTCCACGTCGGCCCACACGGCCACTGGAAGTGGCTGCTGGCGCTCGGCGCCGGCTCGGTCGTGGTGTTCCTGGCCGGCTATTTCGTCTTCGACCGCCTGCGCGATTCGTTCGCCGAGGAAGTGTAGGCGCGATGACGAACGCCATCGACGCGGTCAACGTCACCAAGGTCTATCGCCGCTACGCGCGGAAGAAGCAGTTCGCCACCCTGAAGTCGGCGCTGCTGTCGGGCAGCCTGGTCAGCGAGCTGCAGCCCGACGAGACCTTCGAGGCGCTGCGCGGCGTGTCGTTCAGCGTGCCCAAGGGCTGCACCTACGGCGTCATCGGCCGCAACGGCTCGGGGAAGAGCACGCTGCTCAAGTGCGTCGCCGGCATCACCCGGCCGACCACCGGCAGCGTGACGGTCGACGGGCGGATCTCGGCGCTGATCGAGCTCGGCGCCGGCTTCCACCCGGAGATCTCCGGCCGCGAGAACGTCTTCATCAACGGCATCATGCTCGGGCTGTCGAAGCGCGAGATCCAGAAGCGCTTCGACGAGATCGTCGAGTTCGCCGAGCTGAAGGACTTCATCGACGCGCCGGTGAAGACCTATTCGTCAGGCATGTACATGCGGCTCGGTTTCGCGGTGGCGATTCACGTCGACCCCGACGTGCTGCTGGTCGACGAGGTGCTGGCGGTCGGCGACCAGGGCTTCACCGTCAAGTGCCTCGACAAGTTCGCCGAGTTCCGCCGCCGCAACAAGACGATCCTGCTGGTCACCCACTCGCTCAACCTGGTCGAGCACTTCTGCGATCAGGCGCTGTGGCTCGACAAGGGCCGCAACCACGGCGAGGGCGATCCCAAGCGCGTCGTCGCCGCCTATATCGTCGACGTCGAGAAGGGCGAAGAGCAGCTGCTGGCCAGGGAAGAGGCCGCGCGCGTCGCCCAGGCGGAAACGGCCGCGCCGGCGCCGGGCGAGGCCGGCGACCCGCAGCCGCACAACCCGGTCGAGACCGGCGAAGCGCCGGCCAACATGTTCGCCGCCACCGAGGGCCGCTGGGGCTCGCGCGAGGTGGAGGTGACGTCGGTGGCGCTGGTCGGCGCCGACGGCGAAGCCGGCCACGTGTACCACACCGGGGATGCGCTCACCGTGAAGATCGGCTACCGCGCCCACGAGCCGACCCGCGACTTCGTCTTCGGCCTCGGCATCTTCAACGGCGATGGCGTGTGCTGCTACGGCACCAACACCAACCTCGAGGAGCTCGAGCCCGACCGGTTGAGCGGCGCCGGCGAGGTGCGGTTCGTCATCGATCGGCTCGACCTGGTCGAGGGGACCTACAAATTCGACGTCGCCGTTCACAAGCTCGACGGCTTCCCCTACGACTACCACCGGCAGCTCTACACGATCCGGGTCAAGGCGAAGCAGAAGGACGTCGGCATCTACCGTCCGCCGCACCGCTGGGAATTCACCGGCGACATCTCGTTCCGGGCTCCCGGATCCGGGCCGCGGGACCCGGGATAGCATGCCGGTCCTGACCTCCGCGGCGGCATCACGGTGGGCCGGGGAGCAACGGGCCGCGGGCCGGCGCGTGGTCTTCACCAACGGCGTTTTCGACCTGCTGCACCCGGGTCACACCCGCTACCTCGCCGATGCGCGCGCCCAGGGCGACGTCCTGGTCGTGGCCGTCAACTCCGACCGCTCGGTGAAGGCGTTGGCCAAGGGCCCAGACCGCCCCGTCACACCAGATCACGAGCGTGCGGAGCTGCTGGCGGCCCTGGCCGCGGTGGACGCGGTGGTGGTGTTCGACGAAGACACGCCCCAGGCCGTCGTCGAGGCGATTCAGCCCGACGTCCTGGTCAAGGGCGCCGATTGGGCCGCGGACGCCATCGTCGGCCGCGAGGTCGTCGAGGCCCGCGGCGGCCGCGTGGTGCGAGTGCCGCTTGCGCCTGGCTACTCGACGACCGCGATCCTCGAGCGTATTCGGATGAAGTAAGCTCCCGGTCGGAGGACGGCCGCGTGCGCATCCAGCAGATCATCGTCGTCGCCGGCATCACGGCAGCGCTCGGCTCGTCGGGGTTCGTCGCCGCGCAGGATCCGCCGCCGGTTCCCCTGCCGCAGGAACCCCGGCACCACGTCGTGTTCGAGTCGCCGTCGATGCGAATCCACGACATCCAGGTGCCACCGGGCGACACGACGCTGTTCCACACCCACGACACCGCCATCCTCTACGTGCCGATCTTCCGTTCGACGACGAGGTCGCAGGTGCTCGGCGGCGAGTGGAGCGGCGGCGCCGCGGCGTCCACCGCGGCCACCGCAGCGTCGAACGCGCCCAGTCCGGCCGAGGCCCAGCGGCCCCGGCCTGCCTACAGCGTCACGACTTACGTCGAGAAGCTCTACACGCACCGGCTGAACAACTTCGGGCCGACCCTGTTTCGGCTGGTCGGAATCGCGAATCGTTCGAAGGGCGCCACGGGCGCCGCCGATGACGTCTCGGGTCTGTCGGCGAAGCCCGAGGTCGAGAACAACTGGTATCGCGCCCACCGCGTCGTGCTCAAGCCGGGCGAAGCGACGCCCCCGCATCGGCATGTGACACCGGTGGTCGTGGTGATGCAGACCGCCGGCACGGCGACGTCGGACAGCGACGGCTGGCTGCCGCTGAACGGCCCCGGAGACATCGCCCGGCATCCGGGCACCGCGCCGCACACGATCCGCAACGCCGGGACGTCGGAGGTCGAACTCGTCGAAGTCGAAGTGCGCGGCGCCGGTCAGTAGCTGCGGCTTACGGGACGGTCAGCGACACTTCGTTCGAGGCTGGCCCGACGGCGCCGGCGGTGCGCGCCCGCACCCGGACGAAGTACTGCCCGGGGGCGAGGGGCCCGGTGATCGATGTCGCGACGCTGCCGGTGTCGATCGAGGCGATGTCGCTGGCGCCACTCGTCGATCCCGCCTCGACCACGTAGCTCGACGGGACCGGTCCCGAGGCCGGCGCTGACCAGGTCAGCGCGACGATCCGGCCGCTCACCCCACCAGAAAGCAGACCCGGCGCGGCGGGTGGCGCCGTGACGCCGACGGCGGCGTGGACTTCGTTGGACAGCGGTCCGATACCGCACGCCGTGCGGGCCGCCACGCGGACGTAGTAGTTGCCCGGCGGCGCCGCGCCCGCCCAGGTGGTCGCGGTCGACCCGGTGCCGAAGCTCACCAGATCCACGCGGCCAGGGGCGACCCCCGCATACAGCACGTAACTGGTCGGGGCCACGCCACCTGCCGGCGCGCCCCAGGAGAGCGCGACCAGGCTGCCGTTGACGGTGGCGGCCAGCGGCGCCGGCGCCAGCGGCAGCCCGACGCAGCCGTTCGCCGCGCCCATCACCAGGCCGATGTCCTCCGAGGGATCGCCCGTGCCCTCGCCGTTGACGGCGCGCACGCGCAGCCAGAACGTCCCGACCGGAACGCCGGTGGAGAACGACCGCACCGCCGACAGCGGCAGCACCGCGAGATTGGCCACGCCAGGCGCCGAGCCGGCCTCGAGGACGTAGCCGGTCACGGGATCCCCGCCACCCGGCGCGTCCCACTCCATGAACAGCGCGCGTCCCGACGTCCACGCTCGAGGCCGCGGGGTACGGCCCGGCCGTCCCCCGGTCAGCGACACGACCGCCTCGGCCTCTGGCGACGCGATGCTCGATCCGGCGGCGTTCATCGCCTGCACCCGGGCATAGTAGGTGCCGCTCGACGGGACGGCGACCGTGAGCGAGGTCGCCGCCGTTGTCTGCACCGGCAGCGTGGTCGTCCCTGGTGCGGTGCCGACGGCCACGGCGAAGGCAGTCGCGGCAGCGCCGGTGGTCGCCGGCGTCCAGGCCAGCTGCAACGACGCGCCCGAGACGGCGACCGACAGCGTCGTCGGCGGATCGGGTGCGCCAAGCGTGGCCGCGACCGACAGCTGCACGGTGTGGGTGGCGGTCGCAACGCCGTCTGCGGCCGTGAAGGTGACGCCGCCAGTACCCGTGGCACCGGCCACTGGCGTCAGCGTGACGCTGAAAGTCCGGCTCGTCGCCGTCGACCCGACCGCCGCGACTGCGATCCCGGCGTTGGCCAGCACCGCAGCGTTGGTGGTGATGCCGGCCAGTGTCAGGAGCGTCCCGGCGCTGTCGGGATCGCTGAGCGTGACCTCGAACGACACCGGCGTCGAGACGGCCATCGACACCGTGGTCGGGACCCCGGCCGCGAACACCGGCGGCTGGTTCCCCGCCGTCACGGTCAGCGCGAACGTCGTCGTCACCGGCGCGCCGCCGTCGAGTCCGCTCAGCGTCACCGTCGCCGCACCGCTCTGTCCCGGCGCCGGCGTCATGGTGACGTGGAACATACGGCTGGAGGCCGTCGTGCCGGTGACCGCCACCCCGACGTTGCCACTCGGGAGCAGCGACGGATTCGACGAGCTGGTGCTCAACGCCAGCGCGCTCCCGGCCGTGTCGAGGTCGCTGACCGTCACCGTGGTGTGCGCCGCGACCCCCGGAGCGACCGTCGCCGCGCCTGGCGACCGCACGATCGCCGGCGGGTCGTTGACGGCCGTGACGGTCAGCACGAAGGTGCGGCTGGCCGATTGTGTGCCGTCACTCACCGTCACGGTGATGGACGCGGCGCCCGATCCGTTGGCGGCCGGCGTCACCACCAGCGTGCGATTCGCGCCGGAGCCGCCCAGGGCCAATGCGGCCGCAGTGTTGGGTACCAGGGCGGGACTGGCCGACAGCGCGCTCACCGTCAGGCTCGCCGCCGCCGTATCGGCGTCGGCGATCGTGACGGCGATGCTGGCGGTGACACCGTCTTCGGCGATCGTCAGGTCGCCGATCGCCGCCATCGTCGGCGCGGCGCCGCCGGACACCGCCTGACGGAAGTTGGCCACCGCGCTGGCGTTGTCGTCGATCGATCGCGCGTTGTCGTGCTGCGCCGCCGTGCCGGTCGGCGCGCCGCTGTAAGCGACGTCCGGATTCGAGAAGTGCAGCACTCGCGGGCAACCGCCGCTCGGACAATCGTATGCCATCACCGTGCGGAACAGCCGTCCCGGATGCTTGTAGCCGAACGAGTAGGGATAGAACCCCGCGCCGCCGTCCTCGGGCGCATGGGACGAGCCCATGTTGTGACCCAGTTCGTGGCCGAACGAGTAGTTCGGGCTGATACAGGAATAGGCGGTGACGCTGTAGCCGTAGGCGGCGAACCCGGCCGTGCTGGTCATGATGTAGCCGACGCCGCACGCCTCGGCCGAGTTGGCGACGATGAGCGCCACCAGATCGGCGCCCACGCTGTCGCGCAACGCCTGGACGCTGCTGTTGCTGCGCAGCGCCGACAGATCGGCCGACATGCCGGCTTCGGTGTAGGTGAGCAGCTGGGTCCCGACCAGGCGCAGGCGCGGCGTGATGCCGCTGTTGGCGTAGCCGGTGTTCGTCTCGGCGACGCCCAGCGCGATGCGGGCCTGCACCGCCGCGTCGGTGCCGCCGGCGGACGTGCGCGCCCCGGGTGTGTAGAGGACCAGCACGTCGATGGTGCCGCCGTCGTCGAGCGCCTCCGGCGGATCGTGCAGCGCCGCGTCGGCGAGGGCATCGGCGGGCGGGTGGAGCGGCTCCAGCTCCGGTGCTGTCAGCCGCGTGTCGACCTGACGGACGACGTAGGCCGGCCCGCTCGGCTCGATCGAATAGGCGGCGGTCGTGGTGCGGATCGAGCCTTGGAACGTGCCGTCGTGGACCACCAGCGTGACGGCGCTCAGCGCGTCTCCGGTCACCCGTCCCGACCACGCCTGGCCGTTGCCGCGCACGTCGCGACGGTCGAGTACGGCGCGCAGTGTGACATCCTCGGTCACGGCGATGTCGAGAACGTCAGCGGCGAGTGCCGAGGTGTCCACCTCGACCTGACGGGACTGAATCGTGTCGGTCGGGGCACGGTAGGAGGCGTCTGGCAGGTCGCCGCCGTGGGCGGGGCCGAGCAGATTCGGCACCCCCGGACCCTGTGCGCGTAGCGAGACTGCGGCCAGGACCAGCACCACGGCCAATGCCGGCAGCCGCCATCTGCCCAGTCGTTCGTGAGCCATCCCGTCCTGCCGGTGCAAGAGGTGGTCCGCCGCTGGGCATCGGATGGCCGTTCGTAGGACAATCGTGATTTCCAGCCGTTCCGGACGTGCCGACAAGGGCGTCCGGCCATCGGCATGTACGCCGCAACCCCGCTATGGCCTCGTCGTCCTCCCTCGTCGTTCGATCGCTGCTGAAGGGCGCCGTCGCCCGGCTGTCGCTCGGCCTCCGGGCGCAGCCCCTGTCGGGGCTCACGCCGCCGGCCAAGGCGCTGGCCGTCGCTGCCGCCGCGCACGACGCCAGCGGCCGCGTCGTGCTCTACGTGGTGCCCGCCGACGCCGCCATTGACGCCACCGTCGCCGACGTGCGGTTCTTCCTCGGCGCCATCGAAGGCATCGGCGACGTCGCGCTGAGCGGGCTGGTGCTGCCGTTCCCGGCGCTGCAGGCCGACCCGTATCGCGCGCTGACCCCGCACATGCGGGTCAGCTCGGCCCGCGCCCGGGCGCTGCTGTCGATGGCGACCGGATCGGCCCGCGTGGTCGTCGCCTCGGCCCCGGCGCTGCTGCAGCGACTCGCCGCGCCGTCGCTGCTGGTGGCCCGCTCACTGGGCGTGCGTAGCGGCGCCGAGATCGACCCGTTCGCGCTGTCGTCGCTGCTCGCCGAGGCCGGCTACGACCGCCAGGATCCGGTCGACGATCACGGCGAGTACTGCCTCCGCGGCGGCATCCTCGACGTCTACCCGCCCGACGAGATCTGGCCGATCCGCATCGAGTTCATCGGCGATCTGGTCGAGTCGATCCGCCGCTTCGACCCTGGCACGCAGCGCTCGGTCGAGACGCTCGACCAGTTCCTGGTCGCGCCGGTACGCGAGAACGCCGACGGGGCGGCGACCGCGGTCAGCGGCGACGCCACCGTCTTCGACTACCTCACCGCCACCGCCGGCGGTGTGGTGGCCGTGTCGGAGCCCGACGAGGCGCTGGCCGCTGCCGAGCGCACCCTCGAACTTGCGCAGGCCAGTTACGACGACGCGCTGAACCGTTCGAACACCCCGCCGAGCCTGCCGGCGCCGGCGCAGCTCTTCATGACCCGCGACGATCTGGCTGGGCGGCTCGCCCGCGGCGTCGCGCTGACCAGCCTGCACCTGGACGGCGAGGCCGCGCCCTCCGCAGCCTCACCGGCCGGCGCCCGCCACATCACCGCGCAGCCGGCGCAGAAGTTCCATGGCCGCATCGCCGACTGGGTGCAAGAGGTGCGCGAGCGGCGCGCAGCCGGCGAGACGGTCGTGTTCGTGGCCGAGACCGCCGGCCGGGCCGACCGCACGGTGGAGATGCTGGCCGACTACGACGTGCGCGCCGAACTGGCCACGCGCACGAGCGAGGTGACCGCCGGCGCGGTGCTGGTGGCGGTGGGCACGCTCACCGGCGGGGTGCGCCTGCCCGACGTCGGTCTGGCGCTCTACGCCGAGCGTGACCTGTTCGAGGAGGACCGTCACCGCGGCGGCGCCGCCCGCAAGCGCTCGCTGGCGGCGACGTTCCTCTCGGATCTGCGTGACCTCAAGGTCGGCGATCTCATCGTCCACGTCGACAACGGCATCGGCGAGTTCGTCGGCCTGAAGCAGATCGGCGTCGGCGACACCGCGCACGAGTTCCTCGAGCTGCGCTATCACGGCGACGACAAGCTGTTCGTGCCGGTCGAGCGTCTCGACCTGGTGCAGAAGCACACTGGCGGCAGCCGGCCGGCGCTCGATCGGCTCGGCGGCACCACCTGGGAGCGGGCCAAGGGCAAGGTCAAGAAGGCCATGCGCGACATGGCCGAGGAGCTGCTGAAGCTCTACGCCGCGCGCAAGGCGGTGCCCGGCCACGCCTTCGGCCCCGACACGCACTGGCAGGAGGAGTTCGAGGCGGCGTTCCCCTACGACCTCACGCCCGACCAGGCCACCGCGGTGGCCGACATCAAGCGCGACATGGAGTCGTCGATGCCGATGGATCGCCTGCTGTGCGGCGACGTCGGCTACGGCAAGACCGAGGTGGCGGTGCGCGCCGCGTTCAAGGCGGTGATGGACGGCAAGCAGGTGGCGATCCTGGCGCCGACGACGGTGCTGGCGTTCCAGCACCTCGAGACCCTGCGGGCGCGGATGGCGTCGTTCCCGGTGAAGATCGACATGGTGTCGCGGTTCCGCACCAAGGCCGAGCAGACGGCGATCCTCGAGCAGGTGGCCGCCGGTCAGCTCGACATCCTGGTCGGGACCCACCGGCTGCTGTCCAAGGACGTCGCCTTCCGCGATCTCGGGCTGCTCGTCGTCGACGAAGAGCAGCGCTTCGGCGTCGCCCACAAGGAACGCATCAAGCAGCTGCGCCGCAAGGTCGACGTGCTGACCCTGACCGCCACGCCGATCCCGCGCACGCTCAACATGTCGCTGGTCGGCATCCGCGACATGTCGGTGATCGAGACCCCGCCGAAGGACCGGCTGTCGATCCAGACCCACGTGGTGAAGTTCGACCAGGCGGTGATCGGCCGGGCGCTGCGCACCGAGCTGGCCCGTGGCGGCCAGGTCTACGTCGTGCACAACCGGGTCGAGTCGATCCATTCGATGGCGCACCTGCTCGAACGGCTGGTGCCCGAGGCGCGCATCGTCGTCGGCCACGGCCAGATGGGCGAAGAGGCGCTCGAGCGGACGATGCTCGACTTCATGGCGCACAAGTACGACGTGCTGCTGTCGACGACCATCGTCGAGAACGGCCTCGACATCCCCAACGCCAACACCATCGTCGTCAACCGCGCCGACCGCTACGGGCTGTCGCAGCTGTATCAGCTGCGCGGCCGGGTCGGGCGCAGCGACCGGCCGGCCTACGCCTACCTGATGATCCCGCCGGAGGAGTCGCTGTCGCCGGTGGCCAAGCGGCGGCTGGCGGCGATCAAGGAGTTCAGCGACCTCGGTAGCGGCTTCCGGGTGGCGGCGCTCGACCTCGAGATCCGCGGCGCCGGCAACCTGCTCGGCGGCCAGCAGAGCGGCCAGATCGAGTCGGTCGGCTTCGAGATGTACATGAAGCTGCTCGAGGAGACCGTAAAGGAGCTGAAGGGCGAGGACCTCGACGACGACGTCCGCGCCGCGGTCAACCTGCAGGTCGACTTCCGCATCCCCGAGGGCTACGTGCCGGACGTGAACCAGCGCCTGTCGATCTACCGGCGGGTCGCCTCCGCCCGGTCGGAGGACGAGATCGGCCGGGTGCTGGACGACGCCCGCGACCGCTACGGGGCGCCGCCGCCGGCGCTGCTCAACCTCGCCGACTTCGGCCGGGTGCGGGTCGGCGCCGACCGGCTCGGCCTCGAGAGCATCGACCGGGACGGCTCGCTGGTCGTCTTTAAGTTCAGAGCGAAGACACGGGTGGATCTGCCCCGGCTGCTGACGCTGGTGCGCGGCCGGACGGATTTGCAGCTGGTGCCGCCGGGCAGCCTCAAGCTCGACCTGCGGCAGGAAGGCGCCGCCGGCGCGAGGAGCAGCCGCGCCTGGTGGACGGCACGGGCCACGGCCGGCGAGGTGACGCCGGGGTTCTCCAAGGCCGAACTGGAGCGTCGGGCGCCCGACGACCCGCGGGCCGACGGCGGCCTGCTCGACCGCGTGCTGGGTGTGCTGATCGCGCTGTCCGACGAGTGACAACCGCCGGTGGCGACGTCGTGGGACTGGTAAGCTAAGAGATTCAGGACGAGACCATGCAGAGATTGCACACGATGGCACTGGCCGCGCTCGTCGCCGCGGCGACCGCCGGCACCCCGCTCTCGGCCGACATCATCGAGCAGATCCTGGTCAAGGTGAACGGCGAGATCATCACCAAGACCGACCTCGAACAGCGGCAGATCGCGGCGATTCGGCAGCGCCCGGAGGTGCAGTCGCTGCGCGGCGACGACGCGGCGCTGGCCAAGCTGCTCTCCGACGTGACGCCGCAGATCATCGTCGACGCCGTCGACGAGCTGCTGATCATGCAACGCGGCAAGGAACTCGGCTACGCGATGGGCGACGAGCAGTTCCAGAGCATCCTCGAGAACATCCGCAAAGAGAACAAGATCGAGACCGACGCGCAATTCGAGCAGGCGTTGAAGCAGGAGGGCATGACGATGCTCGACCTGCGCCGCCAGCTCGAGAAGCAGATGGTCGTCAACCGCGTCCAGCAGACCGAGGTGATGGGCAAGGTCGGCGTCACCGACGACGAGGTGAAGGCCTACTACGACGCCAACGCCGCGACGCTGGCCGGCGACGCCAACGTCACGCTGCGCGAGATCCTGATTGCGGTCGAGAGCACCGAAGCCGGCGTCAACGTCGCCGCCGACGAAGCCGCCGCCGCCAAGGCCGCCGACGTCCACAAGCGGCTGCTCGGCGGCGAGCCGTTCCCGCGGCTGGCCGCCGACCTGTCCGACGCGCCGTCGAAGGCCAACGGCGGCCTGCTCGGCGACATTCCGTACAGCGATCTCGCGCCCGAGTTGCAGAAGGAAATGGACGCGCTGAAGCCCGGCGACGTCACCGCACCGCGCCGGACGCCGCGCGGCTATCAGCTGATCAAGCTCGACGCCCGGTCCGGCGGCGGCACGCCGACGATGGAGGACGCGCGCGAGCGAATCTCCGAGCGGGTGTTCGATCAGAAGCGCCGCGGCGAGCTGCAGAAGTACATGGCCCGCTTGCGCACCCAGGCGATCATCGAATGGAAGAACGACGAGGTGAAGAAGGCCTACGACGCCGGCCTCGCCGCCCAGAGCGCCACGCCAGCGGTGCCGCCAGCCCGATGACCCTCGTGCCGCCGCGGCGCGCCGCCGGCGCCGCCATGAGCATCGGCGCCGTCGCACTCACGTCGCCCCTGGTCGTCTCGCCGATGGCCGGCATGACCGACACGGCGTTCCGCCGGCTGGTGAAGCGCCACGGCGGTTGCGGCCTGGTCGTGAGCGAGATGGTCAGCAGCGAGGGCCTGGTCCGCGGCATGGACCGCACCCTCGAGTACGCCGAGTACACCGAGGAAGAGCGGCCGGTCTCGATCCAGATCTTCGGCGGCGAACCCGATCGGATGGCCGAGGCGGCGCGGGTCGTCGAAGGCATGGGCGCCGACATCGTCGACATCAACATGGGCTGCCCGGTGGCGAAGGTGGCGAAGCACAACGCCGGCTGCAGCCTGATGCGGGAACCGGGCCACGCCGCCCGCATCGTCGCGGCGATGGTCAAGGCGGTGTCGATTCCAGTGACCGTCAAGATGCGCAAGGGCTGGGACGAGGGCGAGATGACCGCGCCCGAGCTGGCCCGCCGCGTCGAGGACGCCGGCGCCGCCGCGATCGCCGTGCACGGACGCACCGCCAAACAGTCCTACTCAGGCTCGGCCGACTGGGACTTCGTGCGCGCGGTGGCCGACGGCGTGCGCATCCCCGTCTTCGGGTCGGGCGACTGCATCGAGCCGCAGCAGATCGTCGCGCACCTCGGCTCGGGCGTGAGCGGCGTGTTCGTCGGCCGCGGCGTGCTGCGCAACCCGTGGATCCTGGCGCAGGCGCAGGACCTCATCGCCGGCCGCCCGATGCGCCAGGTCTCCGCCGCCGATCGCGCGGCGTTCCTCTTCGACTACATCGATCTGCTGCTCCAGGACCACGACGCCGAGCACGACGGCTTCCGGCATCAGGCGCCGGCGCCGGCGGCCCCCGACCCCTCGCCCCGGCCAGCCCGCAGCCGCGAGCGGTTCGTCATCAACAAGGTGCGGGCGCTGTGCACCTGGTACAGCAAGGGCGTCGACAACGGCTCGCACCTGCGGATCGCCGTCAACGCCGCCGAGTCGGTCGCCGAACTGCGCGACGTCATCGGCCGTTTCTTCGTGCCCTCGGAGTTCGCCGCCGGCGCCGCGCTGGCAGCGTCACGGGGCGGCACGCTCGATCTTCCGGTGGCGGGCCGCTAGTGCAGACCGGCCTGCGCGTCGCCATCGACCTCGACGGCACGGTTGCCGATCTGTCGAAGGCGATGCACGAGGTGGCGACGCGCCGGCTCGTGAAGGACGCCGAGGCACTCGGCGACGACGCGCCTGATGCCGCCGAGCGGCCGAAGCTGCGCGATCTGGCACTCACCGCGCGCCAGCTCGATGCGGTGTGGAGCGTGGTGCTGAAGATCAAGAACTTCTGGACCACGCTCGACGAGATGGAGCCGGGCGCGGTCGCGCGGCTCGCCGGGCTGGCGGCGGAGCGGCGCTGGGACGTGCTCTTCATCACCACGCGGCCGCCGGCTGCCGGCGCACACGACGCAAGTGCAGAGCCAGGCGTGGCTGGAGGCCCGTGGCTTCCCGCGCCCCAGCGTCTACGTCGTGAAGGGATCGCGCGGCCGCGTCGCCGAGGCGCTGGCGCTCGACGCCGTGGTCGACGATCGCCCGGAGAACTGCTTCGACGTGGCGGTCGAGTCGTCGGCCCGCGCCATCCTCGTGTGGCCTGGTCCCCAGGACGATCTGCCGCCGGGGACGATGCGGCACGGCGTGAAGCTGGTGCCGTCGATTTCGGCCGCGCTCGATGCGTTGGTCGAGCTCGATCGCAGCCGGGCCGGCGGCATGGGCCGATCGATCCGGCGGCTGTTCGGCCGCGCCTGAACGACGGTCGCTACTCGTTCTTCTTGCGTGGTCCGCCGGGACCCCTGGCGCCACCGCGCGGTGCGAAGCGACCGCCGCCGCCTGCCGGCTTGCCGCCCCACGGCTTTTTCGGGCCGCTCCTCGACGACGACGGCCCGCGATCGCGCCACTCTGGCTTCGGGTCCGCGCGGTCCCGCGGGCTTGTCGCGCCATTCAGGTTTGGGCCCGCGCGGTGCCGCGGGCTTGTCGCGCCACTCGGGTTTCGGGCCACGCGCGGACGGCCCGCGGTCGCGCCATTCCGGCTTGGGCCCCGCAGGCCCCGCCGGTTTGTCGCGCCACTCGGGTCTGGGTCCGCGCGGCCCGGCGGGCTTGTCGCGCCACTCGGGTCTGGGCCCGCGTGGCCCGGCGGGCTTGTCGCGCCATTCGGGCTTCGGGCCACGCGCGGACGGTCCACGGTCGCGCCACTCCGGCTTGGGTCCCGCGCGGCGCCCGCCGGCTTGTCGCGCCACTCGGGTCTGGGCGCGCGCGGCCCGGCGGGCTTGTCGCGCCATTCGGGCTTCGGGCCACGCGCGGACGGTCCACGGTCGCGCCACTCCGGCTTGGGTCCCGCGGGCCCGGTCCGCTTTGTCGCGCCACTCGGGCTCTGGGCCGCGCGTGGCCCGGCGCGGCTTGTCGCGCCATTCGGGCTTCGGGCCACGCGCGGACGGTCCACGGTCGCGCCACTCCGGCTTGGGTCCGCGGCGGCCCCGCCGGTTTGTCGCGCCATTCGGGTCTGGGCCCGCGCGGCCCGGCGGGCTTGTCGCGCCACTCGGGCTTCGGGCCACGCGCGGACGGTCCGCGGTCGCGCCATTCGGGCTTGGGCCCGCGTGGCCCTGCCGGCTTGTCGCGCCACTCGGTACGCGGCGCGCGCGGCCGCGCGGCCGGCGGCGGGGCGTCGGGGTCCACTGGCCGCCCGCGCCAATCCGTGGCCGGTGGATCCTGGGCCGGCGGATCCTGGGCCGGCGGATCTGGAGCGGCGCCTGTTGGTCGTCGGCCGGCGGCACGCTGTCGTCGGCCTTGGGCCCGTGGCCGGGACGCGACCGCACCATCTGCTTGAACTTCTGCCACTTGGCCTTCTTGGCCAGCTGGTACTTCTCGCGCGGGTCGCGGTGTTCACCGCCGGGCCGCCAGCCCTTGGCGCGATGTTCGCTCGCTCGGTGGCACGAGCGAGCCGTCGGGATTCACCGTGTAGCCCGCGGCGCAGCTTCTCGCGCGCTTCGTCGTGCGAATCGGCCACAATCGGCCGCGCTCGAACCACTTCATCACGGCGGTGGGCTGCTTCACCTGCAGCCGCTTCAACGTCGGCAGCAGCTCGTCGACCTCCGCGGCGCGGAAGGCGGTGGGCTGGCCGTCCACCAGGATCGTCCAATAGGCGTATCGCGGTGGCATGTTCCTGTCCTATACCGTCAGTTCGGGGAGACGCTTCAGCTTCTCGACGAGGGTGGTGCGCTTCAGGCCGAGCAGCCGGGCCGCGTCGGCGCGATTGCCGTCGGTGCGGCTGAGCGCCCGGGTGATGAGGTCGCGCTCGATCCGGCTCACCAGGCCGGGCAGATCGACGCCGGTCTTCTGGCAGGTCGAGCGAGGGCGCGGTTTCCACCGGCACGGCCTGGATCTCGGGCGGCAGATCGGTCATCTCGACCTGCGTCCGCGTGCCGCGCAGGATCAGCGCCCGCTCGACCGCGTTCTCGAGCTGCCGCACGTTGCCCGGCCACGCGTAAGCCATCAGCCGGCGCAGCGTGTCCTGCGACAGCATCACGTCGGGCGTCTGGCCGTCGTTCGCATCGCGCGCGGCGAACTTGCGGATGAAGTGCTGCACCAGCAGCGGGATGTCGTCCTTGCGATCGCGCAGCGGCGGCAGCTGCAGCGCGATCACGTTGAGGCGGTAGTAGAGATCCTCGCGGAAGGTCCCGTCGGCGACCATCTTCGCCAGATCGGAGTTGGTGGCGGCGACGACGCGCACGTCCACCTTGATGGTGCGGTTCTCGCCGACGCGCTCGAACTCGCGTTCCTGCAGCACGCGCAGCAGCTTGGTCTGCAGGCCCATGCTCATCGTGCCCACTTCGTCGAGGAAGAGGGTGCCGCGGTCGGCCTGCTCGAGCCGGCCCTGACGCGTTGCCACCGCGCCGGTGAAGGCGCCGCGGGCGTGGCCGAAGAGCTCGGCCTCGAGCAGGGTTTCGGGAATGGCGCTGCAGTTGAGGGCGACGAAGCGATGCTGGCGCCGCGGGCTGGTCTGGTGGATGGCGCGCGCGATCACTTCCTTGCCGGTGCCGGTCTCGCCGGTGATGAGCACGGTCGCCGTGCTCGGCGCCACCGTCTCGATCATCTGGCAGAGGTCGCGCATCGGCCGGCTGCGGCCGACCACCCCCGGCAGCCCGTCGCGTTGCTCGAGCTGCTGGCGCAGATAGGCGTTCTCGGAGCGGAGCCGGCGCTGCTCGAGCGCCGACTCGAGGACGTGGAGCAGCTCCTCGAACTGGAACGGCTTGCTGACGAAATCGGCGGCGCCGCGCTTGATGGCGTCGACGGCGTCCTTGACGGTGCCGTAGCCGGTGACGACGATGCCGATGATCCCGGGGTAGCGGCGCAGCGCCGCGTCCAGGACCTCGCGGCCGTCGATGCCAGGGAGGCGGAGATCGGAGATGAGGACGTCGAAGGCGAAGCGCTCGAGCTTGTCGAGCGCCTGCTCGCCCGAGGACGCCTCGGTGACCGCAAACCCCTCTTCGGCGAGGCGTTCGGCGATCACGGTGCGCAGGGCGTCTTCGTCGTCGACGAGCAGGAGATGGATGGGTTCGGCCAAACGGGGGGTCTCTCGGAAGGCGTCAATATCCTGACACTAACCGATCCGGAAGGTCAATACCGAAATCCGTGATCGGCCTAGCACAAACCTGCTCTAATCCCCACGGCGAAGCATCCGATACCACCTGTGAAGGAGAACGGCCTGTGGAACGTCAGACGATCAGCATCATGAAGGCATGCGAGCTCGTTGGTGTCAGCCGCCGCACGATCTACAACTGGATCGCCGCGGGCAAGGTGGAATACGTGCGCACCGCGGGTGGGAGCATCCGGATCTTCGTGGATACGCTGTGGCGCCAGCCCGATGGCACCGCACGCGCCGGGTCGAGCCCCGCGGCTTAGCTCTCGCGCACCATCCCGAAGAGGTCGCCGTGAACTACTCGACCATCGGCTCCCCCATGGAAACAGGTCCGCAGGCGCGGTCCGCCGACCTGCGCGGCCTGTTTCACGAGCTGAACAATCAGCTCAGCGTGATTCTCGCCCACGCCGAGCTGATCGAATCCAAGGCGCCCGACGCCGCTCAGCGGGCGCGCGCCTCGCAAGTCGTCACCGCCGCCCTCGAGGCGATGACGGTGACCCGCTCGATCCGCGACAACGCCGGCGCGTAAGCGCCCCCCTCCTCGTTCGACCCCCCCGCCGGTTCGCCGTCACTTCCCGTCACTGCGTTGGCGAGACGTGGCGCTCGTCGTCAAGACGATGACGCGACCGCTGTCGTTTCCCACCCATTCCAGGCACTGCACACCCCCGCCGAACGACTTGTGTAAGTTATTGCACCAGAAAGCTTTACTGCCACCGACGGCACGTCGATTCCCGTCGTTCGGCAGGGGTGCGCGGAGATGGCATCGGGGCTGCAAGAAGGCCACGCGTCCGCCACGGATGGCGGCGATTAGGAGCCCGATTCACATGAACGCCGAGCAGCTAGCCGAAACCATCAACCCCCGCGTGGAAGCGAGCATTCCGTTCGTCGAGGCGCTCGCCCGCCGGGTGGCCGCTACCATGCCCCACTCCATCGACCTGGGCGACCTGGTACAGGACGGCGTCCTCGGGCTCATCGACGCCGCCCGCCGGTTCGAGGAATCGCGCGGCATCAAGTTCGAGACCTTTGCCGAGCGCCGGGTCCGCGGCGCCATGATCGACGCGCTCCGCAAGGACGCCTGGCCGCGCGGCGTGCGCCGGGTCCGCCGCGAACTCGAGGCCGCCCGCGAGAAGCTGCGCGTCTCGCTCGGCCACGAACCGTCGCTGGCCGACCTCGCCGCCGCCGTCGGCTCCGACGAAGAGCGCCTCGGCAAGGTGATCGTCCGCATCAACACCATCGAGCAGACCTCACCGCTGTCGTGCGCCGACAACGTCGACGAATCGCAGCTGCCGGCCGTGCTGGTGCCGGTCGAGGCCGAGCGTCCCGACGCCGCCTTCGAGCGCAAGGAAGTGGAAGATCGCGTCCGCGGCGCCATCGGCACGCTGCCGCCGCGCGAGCGTCGCGTCATCGCCCTCTACTACTACGGCGAAGTGACGATGAAGGAAATCGGCGCCGAGCTCGGCGTCAACGAATCGCGCGTCTCGCAGCTCCACGCCCGCGCGCTGCGCCGCCTGCGCGAGGCGCTCGGTCCCGACGTGCAGCCGATGGCTTCGATCGAGGCGCTGCGCAACGCCGTGGTCGCCTTCGAGCACCGCCCGCGGATGGCCAAGGCCGACCTGCCGGCGTCGGATTCGGTGGTGTCGCCGGCCGCCGCCGCCCGCGCCGCCCGCCGCGGTGTGGTGATCGACTACGCCAGCGCTTCGCGCGCCGCGCGCAGCAAGTCGCCGAGCCTGAACGGCTTGGACAGCCATCGGCATCCGCTTTCCTCGAGAAAGCGTTCGGCGTCGGTGCCGGCGACGTCGCCGGTCACGAAGATGACCCGCCGCGCCAGTGCCGGCGTGGCCGCGGTCATGGCCCGGTAGAAGCGGATGCCGTCGACGCGCGGCATCTTCAGATCGCAGACGATCAAGTCGTAGTGGTGCTGGGCCACGCGGGCCAGCCCTTCTTCGCCATCGCCGGCGCGATCGACGACGAAGCCGGCGTCGGTGAAGGCCTCTTTCACCGCCGTGGCGAGCGCCGGTTCGTCTTCCACCACCAGCACGCGCGCGCCCTTGAACACGTCGCGCGGCGTCGGCTCCACGGCCGGTGCCGCCGCGCTCCGGCGCTGCGCCACCGCCTTGCCGCCCGACACCGGCAGCTCCACGAAGAACGACGCGCCGGTGCCGCGGTGTGACTTGAGCGTGATCCGCCCGCCGTGCTCCTGCACGATGGCGTAGGCCACGGTCAGTCCGAGCCCGGTGCCCTTGCCCACTTCCTTGGTGGTGAAGAACGGGTCGAAGATCTTCCCCCTGACGTCGTCGGCCACGCCCGGCCCGTCGTCATTCACCTCGAGCACCACGATCTGGCGGGCGCTGTCGTGCCAGGTGCGGATGACGATCGTGCCGCGGCCGTGGGCGCCGAGCATGGCCTGTTCGGCGTTCATCAGCAGGTTCAGCAGCACCTGCTTCACCTGGTGGCCGTCGGCGAAGACCTGCGGCAGCCCGGCGGCCAGCGCCGGGATCACCGTGATGTTGGTGATGCGCTGCTCGTAGGCGCGCAGGCCCAGGGTCTCGCGGACGATCTGATTCAGGTCGACCAGCGCGCGGGTGCTCTGGCGCTTGCGGGCGAAGGTGAGCAGGTTGCGGACGATCCGCGCCGCCCGTTCCGACTCGCTCAGGATGACGTCGAGCCCGCGCTTCATCGGGTCGTCGTCGCCGGTGACGCGCTGCGAGAGCCGTTCGGCCCACGACAGGATGGTGGCGAGCGGGTTGTTCAGCTCGTGCGCCACCCCGGAGATGGTCTGGCCGAGCGCCGCCATCTTCTCGGTCTGCAGCAGCTGGTAGTAGAGGTCGCGCGACTGGTCTTCGAGATGCTTGCGCTCGCTGACGTCGCGGACCAGCGCCTCGATGCGCATCGCGCCGCTGGCGTCGACCGGATCGGCGGTCGCGGTCACTTCGAGCCACACCGGCGAGCCGTCGGCGCGGCGGAGCCGCAACAGGTAGTCGGCGACCGACCCGGCGCTGGACAGCCGATCGAGAAAGGCGGTGCGCGCCTGATCGTCGGCGAAGCGAGCGGCGTCGAAGGGCCGCACCTCGCGCTCGATCGTCTCCGGCGGGTAGCCGAGGACCAGCTTCAGATGCGGATTGGCGGCGAGCGTGGTGGTCGAGGCCGGCCCGAGCAGGCCGATGTACACGCCTTCGTGTACCGCCTCGAAGAGCCGGGCGAATGCCGCCGCGCGGTCGTCCCCCACCCGCTTCAGTGCTTCCTGGCGGGTACGGGAGGCGTCGGCGTCTTGGTTCTGTATTGCGGCGTCCACTTGCGCTCGATGGCGGCCCGGATGCTCGCCGGGTCGGCGCCGGAGTTGTACAACTGCATCGACTCGCGTGCCACGTCGACGCACGTGGCGCAGCCGAACCCGTGCGTGTCCCACTCGGTGACGTTGCCGGCGGCGTCGCGCTTGCCGACGAAGCACATCTCGTTGTTGCGATGGCCGTCGGCCTCGCATCCGCAGTAGCACGGCACGAACCGCGACACCTCGGGATGCCGGGCGGCGAACTCGTAGGCGGCGCGCGTGATCGCCAGCGGCCGCGCCAGCGCGTAGCCGGCGGTATTGAGCGGCGGCAACGGCGCCAGCGCCGGAGCCGCGGCCTTGGCTGGCGTCGACTGCCTGGCCACCAGCACGCCCACGGCCGGGACGGAGAGCGCAACGGCGGCGACAGCGATTCTCAAGCCGTTCGTCATGGCGCTACTTTACCAGCGCGCGCGTTGAAATCGCGCGGGTTTCGCGCCTCACGCCAGGGTCCGGCCGCGCGTTTCTGGAATCCAGATCCACAGCGCCGCGGCGACCAGGAACGCCGCGGCGGCCACCGAGAGGGCGACGTCGAATCCGCGCGTCGTGGCCAGCGATCCGACCACGAACGGCGCCAGCGCGCTGGCGATCCGACCAATGTTGTAAGTAAAGCCCTGGGCGGTGGCGCGGATCGAGGTCGGATAGAGCTCGGCGGTGATGGCGCCGAAGCCGCTGAAGTAGCCGGTGCCGAAGAACGCCACGAACGGGCCGAGCAGCAACAGGGTCGTCGCGTCGCGGGTCACGGCGTAGGCCCACATCAGCCCCGACGCCGCCAGCAGGTAGACCACGTAGGTGGGCTTGCGGCCGAGGGCGTCGCTGACGAAGCCGAAGGTGACGTAACCGAGCCACATCCCGATCTGCATCACCACCACGAAGTTGGCCATGGTCGCGGTCGACAGGCCCATCCCCCCGCGCTCGAGCGGCAGCGACAGGTAGGCGGGAATCCACAGGTTGAACCCCCACCAGGCGAACATCGTGGCGGCGTTCATCAGCGTGAGCACCACGGTCAGGCCGAGCCGCTCGCCGAGCAGCGCCGACCACGCCCCGGCCCGGTCGCTGCCGGGCGACGCCGTGCGTTGCGCCGCCAGCCAGGCCTCGGGTTCGGGCACCCGGCGTCGAATCCACCAGGTGAGCAGGGCCGGCAGCACGCCGACGAAGAACACCGCCCGCCAGCCGTACGCCGGCATCACCAGCGCCGTCACCACCGCGGCCAGCCCGTAGCCGATGGCCCAGCAGCTCTGCATGAGGCCCAGGGCCTTGCCGCGGTGCCGGGCCGGCCAGGTCTCCGAGACCAGCGCGGCGCCGCTGGCCCATTCGCCGCCCATGCCGAGGCCGAGCAGCACGCGGAACACCGCCAGCATCGTCACCGAGGTGGCCAGCCCGCACGCCGCCGTGAACACCGAGTAGAGCAGGATGCTGAGCGACAGCGCCCGGGTGCGCCCCAGGCGGTCGGCGACGACGCCGAAGATGACCCCGCCCACCGCCGAGGCCACCAGCGTGAGCGATCCGAGATAGCCGGCCGTCGTCAGCGTGATGCCGAACGCCCGCACCAACTCGGCGAGCACCAGCGAGTAGAGCATCACGTCGAAGGCGTCGAGCATCCACCCGAGCGATGCGGCCAGCAGCGCCCGCTTGGCCTCGGGTGTGGCCTCGCGCCAGAACGACGGCATGGGCAGGGCGGCGGCGCTCATTTGCTGCCGGCGTTGTACCACCCGCCTTCGCTCCACGCAAACCGAGGAGCTTCGGCGCGGCAGGCACGGTCGCCGTCGCAACCAGCACGCCACGACGCATGATGTACGCTGGCAGCCGATGGCCGCACGGCTCGCCCGAAACGCGCAGCTCGAACCCGACAAGACCGGGTGGAATTTCTACCTGTGCGTACGCAAGGACGTGCGCGTGGGCAAGGGCGGCGAGTACCTGGCGCTGTTGCTGCAGGACGCCACCGGCCAGGTGGCCGGCCGGGTCTTCGACGGCGTCGACCGGCTGAAGCACGAGTTCGAGCTCGGCGAGTTCGTGCGCGTCGAAGGCCGCACCAGCGTCCACAACGGCGAGCTGCAGCTGGTGGCGTCGAGCATCCGACGGGTCCACGCGGCGCAGGACGAGGCCCAGGGTTTCCGCGAAGAAGACTGCATTCCGAGCGCGCCGCGGCCGATCGGCGACATGTGGAGCGAGTTGCAGGCGCTCGTCGTCGCGCTGGACGAGGGCCCGCTCCGCGTGTTCCTCAGCCGCATCCTGGCCGATCACGAGACCGCACTGCGTGAATGGCCCGCCGCCCAGACCATCCATCATGCCTACCGCGGCGGACTGCTCGAACACGTGCTGACGATGGCCACCGCCGGCATGACCCTGGCCCGCCTCTACGGCGCCAGAGAGGACCTGCTGCTGGCTGGCGCCGTCATTCACGACATCGGCAAGCTGCAGGAACTGGGCTACGACAACGGCGCCATCAGCTACACCCGCGACGGCAACATGGTCGGCCACATCGCCCTCGGGCTGGTGCTGGTGCGCGACACCGTGCGCGGCATCTCCGGGTTCCCCGACGACCTGCGGGCCGAACTCGAGCACCTGGTGGTGTCGCACCACGGCAGCCGCGACCGCGGATCACCGGTGGAGCCGAAGAGCGTCGAGGCGTTCATCCTGTCGGCGGTGGACGATCTGGACGCCCGTCTGCACCAGGTGCGGCAGGCCACTCGCGAGAGCGGCGCCGATCCGTCGTTCACCACGTGGCACAAGCGGCTGGGGCGGGTGCTGTACCGGGGAACGCCCGACGCCTGACCCTCGCGGTCGAAAAGCTAACCCGGGCCGTCGCCGCTCCCGGCTTTTGGCCCGAGGGCGAAGGTCATCGTCCCGCGCACCAGCACCCGGTCGCCGACCCGGGCGTGGCCGGTCAGCAGACCCATCCGGCTGCGCAGCCGGATGACCTTGGCTTCGATGGTGATGGTGTCGCCGGGCCTGGCCGCGCCGCGGAAGCGGGCCCGTTCGATACCACGGAAGTAGATGAGATGGCCAGCGTTCTCCGGCTTGGCCAGAATCAGAATGCCCCCGACCTGCGCCACCGCCTCGGTGAGCATCGTCGGCGGCAGCACGCGCTCGCCCCGGGCGTCGGGTGGCGACAGGTAGTGCTCGCTCGCCGTGACGTTCTTGATGCCGACGATGCGGACGTCGGGCTCGAACTCGGTGATCCGGTCGACCAGCAGGAACGGGTAGCGGTGCGGCAGGATGCGGGCGATGGCCGCGTAGTCGAGGGGCAGCGACGTGAGCACGCGAGGACAAGTATCCCACGCGCCAGACTGGAGGGGGAGGGCTAGAACCCATCTCATCAACCCCGGTGAGCACCGAGGGTGGGGCGGCGCCCGGATCGCCAGGCGCGACGACCGAGGATATGGCGGATATCCGAGGAAGGAGCAACGCCGCGAGGCGGGATGCCGCGCCAGCCGAATGCCGGCGGGGTTGATGAGAAGGGTTCTATACTTCCCGATTCCCGCGCCCCGTTTCCGGGAGGAGTTCAGATGCGAGTCGTGGTTGCCCTGCTCGTGCTCTCGTGCACGCCGCTGCCTGTCGCCGCTCAGACCCGGCCGGTCACCGTCGACGACGTCCTCGACCTCAAGGCGGTCGGCACCGCGTTCAACGGCGGCGCCCCGGCCATCTCCCCGGACGGCTCGGCGGTGTTGTTCACGGTGCGGACGTGGCGCGAGCGCACCGACCGCGGCGCGGCGCGCAAGGACGCCCGCACCCACGTCTGGCGCGTCCGCAGCGACGGCCGCGCCCCGGCCCGGCAGCTGACCTTCGGCGAGCGCGGCGACACCCTGCCGGCGTGGTCGCCCGACGGCCGCTACATCAGCTTCGTGTCGGCCCGCGGCCCCGGCGGCGACGAGGAGCCCCGGGCGCGGCTGTGGATCATGCGCGCCGATGGCGGCGAGGCGTGGGCGATCACCGACGGCGTCGAGAGCATCCAGCAGTACGCGTGGTCGCCGGACGCGAAGACCATCGCGTTCACGATGACCGATCCGCGCTCCACCGACGACACCCTGGCGATTCGCGCCCGCGACGACGAGCGTCCGATCGAAGACGACTACCGGCGCGTCCACCTGTGGGTGGTGGACGTCGCCACCAAAGCGGCCACCCGGGTGACCGGCGGCGACGCCCTCACCATCGGCGGCCCGCTGTCGTGGTCGGCCGACAACGTCCATGTGACGTTCGCGGCCGGCGTCACCCCGCTCCTGCGCGACGGGCGGCGCGACGTCTACATCGCCGACGCCGGGCCAAGGCGGTGGAGAAGATCTCGCCCAATTTCGGTCCCGACGGCTCGCCGCGCTACTCACCCGACGGGACGCAGATCGCCTACCTGTCGGATCCGGTGACGGCGCCGCCGATCGGCGACGGCACGCCGCGCGGCACCGTCGCCCAGCAGCGGGTGATGGTCTACGACGTGGCGACGAAGCAGACCCGCGATGCCACCGGCAGCCTGATCGTCGAACCCGGCGCCCCGTACTGGAGTGCCGACGGGCGCCGCCTGCTCTTCGTCGCTGGCGACCGCGCTTACGTCAATGCCTTCGAACTCGATCTCGCCACCGGGCGGGCGACCACGCTCACGAACAAGCGCACGCTGCAGCTCGGCACGTTCAGCGCCGACGGATCGCGCGTCGCCTTCACGATGGACTCGCCGACGGCGCCGGCCGAGGTGTTCGTCGCCGACGGTCGCTTCGCCGCGCTCGTGAAGCTGACTGACCTGAATCCGCAGGCCAGCGACTTCGCGCTCGGCGCCACCGAAGTAGTCAACTGGAAGAGCCGTGACGGCCTCGAGGTGGAAGGCGTGCTGCTGAAGCCGGTGGGCTACGACCCGGCCAGGCGGTATCCGTTGCTGGTGGTGGCGCACGGCGGCCCGGCCGGCGCGCACCTCGACAACTACCGCGTCGGCGGGCTCGAGGGCGGACAGGTCTGGGCCGGGATGGGGTGGGCCGTCTTCTACCCGAATCCGCGCGGCAGCTCGAACTACGGCGAGAAGTTCCTGCGCGCCAACGTCGCCGACTGGGGCGGCGGCGACTTCGCCGACATCGACAGCGGTGTCGACGCACTGGTCGCCCGCGGCGTCGCCGACTCCGACAAGCTGGCGCACATCGGCTGGAGCTACGGCGGCTACATGACCGCCTGGACCATCACGCAGACCAAGCGCTACAAGGCGGCGATGGTCGGCGCCGGGCTGACCAACATGTGGAGCATGTACGGCACCAACGACATTCCGAGCGTGCTCATCGGCTACTTCGGCGGCATCGCCAACAAGGAGACGTTGCCGCTCTACATGAACCGCTCGGCGATGACCCACATCGACAACGCCGTCACGCCGACGCTGATCCTGCACGGCGGCAACGACGAGCGGGTGCCGCTCGGCCAGGCCCAGGAGCTGTTCCGCGGCCTCAAGGATCGCGGCAAGACCACGGAACTGGTGGTCTATCCGCGTGAAGGACACGGCATCACGGAGTACTATCATCAGAAGGACCGTCTGACGCGCATCCGCGACTGGGTGACCACCCACGTCGCCGCCGACGGCAGCAAGCCCGCGACCCCTCGCCAATGACCGACTCCGCTCCGAGAAACTTCGACCCGCCGGCCGACGGCGTGGCTTCCGCCACCCGTGCGTCCGCGCAGGAACGCCTCGCCACCCTGTTCGAGCTCAGTCGTGAGGTCGGCGGCGTGCTCGACCTCGACGAGCTGCTGGCCAAGATTCCCCGGCTCATCGCCCGGCTGACGCCGTTCGGCGTGTTCTCCGTCTACCTGCTCGACGACGCGGCGCAGGAGCTGCGCATCGCCTACGCCGAGGGCTATCCCGAGGCGGCCGCCAAGGCGGTCCGCCTGAAGCTGGGCCAGGGCATGGTCGGCGCAGCGGTGCAAGAGGGCCGCTCGATCCTCGTGAACGACGTGCGGACCGACCCGCGCTATATCAGCGTGGCGCCGGGCGCGCAGTCGACGCTGGTGGTGCCGCTGCGGCACCAGAACAAGGTGCTCGGCGCCCTCAACCTGCTCAGCAACGAGCTCGACGCCTTCGACGACGACGACGAGGCGATTCTCCGGGTGTTCGCCGCGTCGATCGCCCAGGCGCTGGCCAACGCGCGGCTGTTCGCGTCGGAGCACGACTACGCCGAGACGATGGCGACGCTGGCCGAGATCGGCCGCGAGATGAGCGCCATCCTCGACCTCGACGAGCTGCTCACGCGCATGGCGCATCTGGTCAAGCGCGTGATCGACTACCGCACCTTCGGCATCGCGCTGGTCAACGACGCGACGCAGATGGTCGAGTTCAAGGTGGCGATCCGTTACGGCGACGGCACCGAGACCGGCGCCGTCAAGGTCGGCGAAGGGCTGCTCGGCTACGCCGTCCAGCACAAGGAAGTGGTGCTGGTCCCCGACGTGTCGAAGGACCCGCGCTACATCAATGCCGTGCCCGACGCCCGGTCGGAACTGGTCGTGCCGCTGCTGGTGAAGGACCGCTGCATCGGCGCCTTCGACCTCGAGAGTCCCGAGCTGAACGCGTTCTCGAAGCGCCACGTCGAACTGCTCACGCTGATGGCGTCGCGGGCGGCCGTGGCGATCGAGAACGCGCGGCTGTGGGAGGAACTGCGCGCCAACGAGGAACGGCTCGAGAAGGAGCTGCGCTTCGCCCAGCGCGTGCAGATGGCGCTGCTGCCCAAGGAGCTGCCCAAGCGGCTGCGCGCGGTCGACGTGGCGTGGCAGTTCGAGCCGGCCCGTGAGCTGGGCGGCGACCTGTTCGACTTCCTGGCCCCCGAGCCCAATCAGCTCATCGTCGCCGTCGGCGACGTGTCGGGCAAGGGCGTGCCGGCGGCGCTCTACAGCGTCTTCGCCGGCGAGGTGGTGCGCGGCCGCACCTTCCGCAAGCGCGTCACCAAGGAGCAAGGCGGGCCCGGGGCGATGCTCACCTCGATCAACCGCATCCTCCACGAACGCCAGCTCGAGGAGTACTACTGCACGCTGTGCTACGCGCAGTTCGACCTGCGCCACCACACGCTGACCCTGGCCAACTCCGGCTTGCCGTATCCGATTCGCTGCACCGCCGATGGATTGCACTGCGCGCAGATCGAGCTGCCGGGCGTGCCGCTCGGGTCGTTCGGCACCACCACCTACGACGAGATCAGCGTGCCGGCCGAGGCCGGCGACGTGTTCGCGTTCTGCACCGACGGCATCTCCGAGACCTTCAGCGAGGACGGCGCCGAGTTCGGCTCGCCGCGCATCGCCGAGGTGGTGCTGGCCCACCGCGACAAGCCGGCCAAGGAGATCGTCGAACGGATCTTCGCGGCGATGAGCGCGTTCCGCGGCAGCGCCCCGCAGACCGACGACCAGACGGCGTTGGTCGTGAAGATCCTGGCGCCGAAGTAGGGCAGCTGTTACGGCGCGGGTGACCGGTGCTCGAGCACCAGGCCCACGGCGGTGCCGCGCTTGAAGCCCTTCCAATAGGTATGTGCCGGCAGCGGGTTGCCGTCGCGGTCCTGGGCGAAGACTGCGCCTCGGCCATTGGGCACGACGTTCAGGTAGGTGCGGCGCTCGGCCTGGCTCTTCAGGTGCAGGTCGACGAACGCGGTGACGAAGTGCTGGAGGACGTTGTTCATCCGGACGTTGTCCCACACCGCGTCGGCGTAGTGCGCAAAGGGCGAGCTGCGGGTCGCGTCGGCATAGGTCTCGTCCGGCGGCGGCATCGGCGCGCCGGCGTTGTGATTGGCGCCGACGAACGTGAGCAGGTGGCGCTCGGCGTTGACGACGCCTTCGAAGATCGCCCGCGTGCCCTGTTCGTAGCCAGACACATCGTCGACGCTGCCAGCCACGAGCAACAGCGGGGTGCGGATGCCGGCGAGTCCGGCGCCGTCCCAGTAGCCAGCCTGCATGCCCCAGGGCCCGATCGCCACTGCCGCTTTGACCCGCGGATCGATCGAGGCGCGATAGGCCGGATTGGCGGCGGTGCGGTCACGCAGCAGGCCGTTGGGCGGAGCAGCCGGGAACGACACCGCGGCGTCGCGGTAGGCGCCGCCGATCACGTTGACCACGCCGTAGCCGCCCATCGAATAGCCGATGATGGCCGTGCGCGAGGCATCGACGAGTCCAGCCAGCACCGACCCTGAACCCGCGGCGCCGAGCCTGGCGATCTCGTTCAGCACGAACAGCTGGTCGAACGCGCGATTGTAGAGGGTGCTGCCGAACGCCTTCTGGTCGTCGTAGGTGCTGTCGGGATGATCGATCGACACCACGACGTAGCCCTTGCTGGCCAGGTTCTCGCCGAGATGGCTCATCAGGAAGCGGTTGCCCGGATAGCCGTGCGAGATGATGACGAGCGGCCACGCCGCCGCCGCGGCCAGTGGCGCGGCATCACGCACCGCACGGCCACGCAGGGTCACGGCAATCGCCGGATCGCGCGCGATCGTGCGGTACTCGCCGGCCTGACGCTGCCCCGGGTTCGGCGCCGCCGGATACCAGACCTCGAGCGTGAAGCCGCGGTCGTAGCGGGCGGTCGGTCCGCCAGCCGTGGTACGCAGGATGTCCGGGCGGTTTCGATCGACGGCCGTCAGCGTGCGGACGCCGACCGCGTGGGGGCCGAACGCGGCCAGCTCCGGCGCGGCCGGCGTGACGACATCAATCCTGTTCTGCGCGGCCAGCGCCGCCGCCAGCCCGGCAGCCAGCAGCAGGGTGACGGCAGAAACACGAACGCCGCCAGGCACGGTGTGCATGGCGGCGATTGTATGCGGTGGCACGGGTTGGGGAGTTCCTGTCGAGCCCCAGTCCCCAGTCGTCAGTCCCCGTCCTAGTGGTGTTCGTCCACCGCGGTCGCCGACGCCAGGTAGATCGCGGTCAGCGTCATGAAGATGAACGCCTGCAGCGGACCGACGATCAGGCCGAGCGCCTGGATCGGCAGCGGCGCCAGGAACGGCACGATGCTGGCGATGATGAGCACCACCAGGTGCTCGCCGAAGATGTTGCCGAACAGACGCAGCGTGAGCGACATCACGCGCGAGGCGTGGCTGATGAGCTCGATCGGCAGCATCAGCGGCGCCATCGCCTTGGGCACGCCCGGCGGGAAGGCGAAGTGCAGCAGGTAGTTGCCCAGGCCCTGCGCCCGCATGCCTTCGATGTGGTAGTAGAGCCACACGGTGATCGCCAGCGCGAACGGGACGTTCACGTTGCTGGTCGGCGAGCCGAGGCCGGGGATCTGGCCCATCAGGTTGCCGAGCAGGATGAAGACGAACACCGTGCCGACCAGCGGCAGGTACTTCTTGCCCCGGTGGGGCATCATGTTCTCGAGCTGGTCGACGATGAACGTCACGATGTCTTCCAGCACGATCTGCAGCTTGCCCGGGTTGTCGACGCTGAGACGTGAGCGGATGAACAGCCCGAGTATCGCCAGGAACAGCACGATGAGGGCGCTGAAGACCAGGTAGTTGGGGACGTGGATCCCCAGCGGCCCCAGCAGGGCGTTCACCAGGTCCACGATGGGCGAGGCGTGTTCGAGCTGCTCCACGAGCCCTAGATTGTACTAGATTTCACAAGAGCCGGATCAGGCTGGCTCACTCGACCGGTTCAAGGCCCGCAAGCAACTGATTCTATGAGCCTTAGCGGTATCTGATGCGCTGCTCGCGGAGGTGCAGACCGAGCGCCCGCCCGCCCAGGACCGCGACGTCTTCGACCTTCCCCCGGACCTCGACTCTGGCGCCCTTGCCTGGGACCCGCCGATTGGTCGAGACCACCGTGATCTCGCCGGTGCCGTCTTCGATCTGGTAGACGTTGAAACCGACGAGAGGCACGCCCCACGACGAGGTCACCGTGCCGGTCACCGTCACCGAGTGGTCCACGAAGCGACCCGGCTGGGTCTTCACCTGCTGAACGCTCGGCCGGCCCGGCACCGACGCGCAGGCGACGGTGACGGCAGCGACCAGCGCAACGACCGCGCCCTTCAAGCGGGGCGACCATCTGATGTCGGGATCGAGACGCATCGTTCCTGCCCTCCCTCTCGACGAAATCGACCTTGAACGCGACGGATCGTGAAACCACGGCCGGGATGCGGCGATGCCAGCGCCTGCCTGATTAACGCACCCCGGTGATCCGCCGCGCTCGGCGACGTGAGTATCAAGACGCGTGCCGCCAGCACGCGACGCGAGATCGCGCCAGATTCCGCCTCAATTCATCGTTCCGGCGGCCCGCGCGCGCGCCCCGCGTCCTGGTCGGCGGACGGCGCCTGACCTCGGATGGGGCCACGCCGTGCCGCTCGATGCGATCACTTGCTCCGCAGCGCCACCGCCGGGTCGATCTGTGCCGCGCGCCACGCCGGCCCGGCAATCGCCACGACGGCGGTGCCGGCCAGCATCACGCCCACCCACACGAAGGTGATGGGGTCGAGCGGTTCGACGCCGAACAGCACCGTGGTGAGCAGCCGGGTGGCGGCCGCCGCGATCGCCAGTCCGATCACCGCGCCAGCGGCGACGACGCGCACGGCGCTGCCGGCCACCAGGCGCAGTACGTCGTTGGTGGTGGCGCCCATGGCGCGCCGCACCGCGAAGTCGGCGGTGCGCTGCTGGACCGAGTAGGCGAGGATGCCGAACACGCCAACCATCGCCAGCATCAGCGCGAGCCCGGCGAAGGCCACGACCAGCACCGCGCGGAAGCGATGCGACGAGGTCGCCTCGCGGGCGATGTCATCGAGGGTCTGGGCCGCGCCAACGCTGACCAGCTGCGCCGTGTCGATGCGGCCGATGGCGGCCCGCACCGCTGGTGCCAGCGCCGCCGCGTCGCCCGTGGCCGGGCGCACCAGCAGGAAGGTGTCGTCGAGCCCGGCCTGGGTCATCGGCACATACACCTGCTCGAGGTCCTCGGTCTCGTCGGGCCGGCCCTTCACCTGGCGCGCCACGCCAACGATCTCGCGCAGCACCGGGGTCTGTTGCGGCGCGTTGGCCGGTGTCAGGGCGACCCGATTGCCGATCGGGTTACGGCCGCCGAGGTGCCGCCTGACGAACGCCTCGTTCACGATGCAGACGAACGGGCTTTCCCGCACGTCGGTCGGCGCGAACGCCCGGCCTGACACGACCGGCAGGTCGATCGTGTCGAAGTACGACGCACTCACGACCTGGTAGTCCGCGAGCGGCCGCTGACTGTCGTCGGGCAGCGCGTCACCGACAATCGAGACGGCCCGCTGGCCGGCGTACGACGGGCCGAGCGGCGGCGTGCTCGCCCAGGCGACGCCGCCGACGCCGGGCGCCGCCGCCACCTCGCGCGCCACCTCGTCGTAGAACTGCTGCAGCGATTCGTTGGTGGGATAGCGCGACCCCAGCGGGTCGACCACCATCGTCAGGATCTGGTCGGCGCGATAGCCGCGATCGACGTTCTGTACCGCGAGCAGCGTGCGCAACAGCAGGCCGGCGCCGACCAGCAGCAGCACTGCCGTGGCGACTTCGGCGACCACCAGCACGCTGCGCAGGCGGCCACCGCCGCCGGTCGAGGTGCGAGAGTCGGCGGCGATCGCTCGCGCCGACGTCAGATCGCCGGCCTGCCACGCCGGCGCGATGCCGAACAGCATGCCGACCAGCAGCGCCGCCGCCGCGCAGAACATCACGACGCGGGCATCGAAGGCGACGGCGACCGACGCCGGCAGGACCCCGGCCGGGATGACCGCGGGCGCGGCGGCCAGGATGGCCGCACCGATGCCGGCGCCGAGCACGCCGCCGAGCGTGGCCAGCACCAGGCTTTCGGTGAGCAGCTGCCGCGCCACCCGGCCGCGTCCGGCACCCAGGGCCGAGCGAATCGCCAGTTCACGGCCGCGCGCCGTGGCCCGCGCCAGCAGCAGGTTGGCGACGTTGGCACAGCAGATGAGCAGCACGAAGCCGACCACGCCGAGGAAGAGCATCGAGGTGGTGCGCAGATCGCTGCCGACAACGGCGTCGCGCACGGCCAGCACTTCGGCGCCACGCCCGCGGTTCTCGGGCACCGTGCGCGCCAGCTCAGCGGCGACGGCGGTGACCTCGGCGCGAGTGCCGGCCACGGTGGCGCCGGCGGCGATTCGCCCGATCCCCTGCATGAAGTAGGCGGTGCGCAGCTTCGGGTCGGGGCGGACGCGGATGAGCGCCCAGATGCTGTTGTCCTCGGTCCAGCGGAATCCGCCCGGTACGACGCCGACCACGCGATAGGGCTCGCCGTCGAGCACCAGATCCTTGCCGACGACCGACGGATCGGCATTGAAGCGCGCGCGCCAGTACGCTTCGGTGAGGACGACCGAGTCGTTCTCGACCCAATCGTCGGCCGGCTGGAACAGCCGCCCGACCAGCGGCGGTACCCCGAGTACTTCGAAGAAGCTCGACGACACCCACTGGCGCGGCACCGTTTCGGCCGATCCGTCGACGCCCCGCATCACCATGCCGCCGACGCCGTTGGTGTACCCGGCGGTTGCCGTCAACGACGGGCTGCCGGCATCCCAGTCGGCGGCATTGAGCGGCGACACCCCGCTGCGCGATCCGTTCGCCGCCCGCTCCAGCAGCACGACGACCTGGTCGGGATCCCGAAACGGCAGCGGCCGCAGCAGCGTCGCGTCGACCAGCGCGAAGATGGCGCTGTTGGCGCCGATGCCGAGGGCGAGCGTCAGCGCCGCGACGAAGGTGAAGGTGGGCGCCGCCCGCATCTGGCGCAGCGCGAACACCACGTCGTGCCACGCCTCGTCGATCCACTGCGTCATACGCATCTCCCGCTCTCGCTTTCTGCCCAGGTCCACACAGGTCTCTTTGATGGCGCCGAGGTCGCCGAGCCGGGCCAGGGCGACGCGCCGGGCGTCGGCCGCGTCCATCCCGGCGTCGACCAGCTCGCGGGTGCGCATCTCGAGGTGGAAGGCGAGTTCCTCGTCGACCTCCTGATCGACCGGGACCCGCCAGAGCCACGACCGCAGGGAGCGCCTCATGACGCGAACAGCACCTTCGACACGCCGGCCGAGAAGCGCTTCCAGGTGGCCAGCTCGGCCGCGAGCTGGGTCCGGCCCGCCGGGGTGAGCCGGTAGAGCTTGGCGCGGCGACCCAGCTCGGACGTGCCCCACTCGGCGTCGACCCAGCCGCGACGCTCCAGGCGGTAGAGGGCGGGGTAGAGCGAGCCCTCCTCGACCAGGAGGGCGTCACCCGTGGCCTCCTCGATGTAGCGGGCCACCGCGTAGCCGTGCGAGGCGCCGCGGGCCAGGGTCTTGAGGATCAGCGCGTCGAGCGCCCCGTGGAGCAGGGCGTTCGGCGTCTTGGCGGATGAGGTCATTCCGGCCGCTCCATTACCTTGACAGTCTAGGTAATGGCTTGGACGAGGCCTCGCCTGGAAAGGTTTGCTCCAACCCCGAGCCCCGCGGCCCGGTCAGGTCAGTAGACGCTCAGGTACCGGTCGAGCTCCCACGGCGAGACGTGGCGCAGGTAGTCGTCCCACTCGCCGCGCTTGGCGGCCAGGAAGTGCTCCACGAGGTGATCGCCGAGGGCGTCGCGGACCAAGTCGCTCTTCTCCAGCTCGTCGAGCGCCTCGCTGAGGTTGGCCGGCAGGTCGTCGATGCGCAGGTGCCGCCGCTCGCGGTGGCTCATCTTGTAGATGTTCTTGTTCACCGGCGGGCCGGGGTCGAGTTCCTGCACCACGCCGTCGAGGCCGGCGCGCAGCATGACCGCCATCGCCAGGTACGGGTTGCACGACGGGTCGGGCAGGCGCAATTCGACGCGCGTGGACTCATCGCGGGCGGCCGGCACCCGTACCAGCGGACTGCGGTTCTTCTCCGACCAGGCGATCGCCGTCGGCGCCTCATGGCCCGGCACCAGCCGCTTGTACGAGTTGACCAGCGGGTTGGTGATCGCGCAGTAGCCGCGGGCGTGTCTCAGCAGCCCGCCGATGTAGTGCAGACAGGTCTGGCTCAACTGCCACTCGCGGTCGGGGTCGAAGAAGGCGTTCTTGTCGCCCTTGAACAGCGCCTGGTGCGTGTGCATGCCCGAGCCGTTCACGCCGTAGATCGGCTTGGGCATGAAGGTGGCGTGCAGGCCGTTGCGGTGCGCGACGTTCTTCACGACGAATCGAAACGTGCTGACGTTGTCGGCGGTACGCAACACGTCGTCGTAGCGGAAGTCGACCTCGTGCTGGCCCGGCGCCACTTCGTGATGCGCGGCTTCGACCAGGAAACCCATCTGCTCGAGCGCCAGCACGATCTCGCGGCGCACGTCCTCGCCCTGATCCATCGGCGCGAGGTCGAAGTAGCCGGCGGTGTCGTGCGTGGCGGTGGACGGCGCGCCGTCCTTGCGCTGGAACAGGAAGAACTCGGCCTCCGGCCCGGCGACCATCCGGAAGTCCATCGCCTTGGCCCGGGCGATCGCCCGCTTCAGCGCCGAGCGCGGGCAACCCTCGAACGGCGTGCCGTCGGGATTGGCGATGTCGCAGGTGATGCCGCCGACCCGGGCGCCGCTGGCGTCGCGCCACGGCAGCACCTGGAAGGTGTCGAGGTCGGGCTTCAGGTACATGTCCGACTCTTCGATGCGGACGAAGCCCTCGATCGACGAGCCGTCGAACAGCACCGCGCCGTCCAGGGCCTCGGCGAACTGCCGGTCGGGCACCTCGACGTTCTTGATGACGCCCAGGATGTCGGTGAACTGCAGGCGCAGGAACTTCACGCCTTCGCGCTCGGCCCGCTCGAGGATGGCGGCTTTCGACTGCATCTCGGTCACAGGGAAGTATATCGGCCGTGGCGAAGCCTCGCCGAAGCTGGCCGCAGGCGAGCGAAGGCGGGCCGACCATCGCCGCCGGGGCGTCGTCTATGTCTCCGGAGGTTCGGAGAGGCACGCAGCGGGACCTGACCGGTCCCTGGGAGACCGCGATGAGGTATCAGCGAACGTTCATCTTCGGAGGGTTGCTGGCGGCAATCGTCGCCGTCACCGTGGCCGGCGTCGGCGCCGGGCAGGAGCGGCGCGAGCGCCGCGACCGCGACATGGTGTTGGTCGAACCGGGCGACGGCGCCCGGCGGGCGATTCGGCTCGACGGCCGGGGCAGCCAGATTGGCGTGATGGTCAGCGACCCCGAGGGCCAGGCCGCCGCCGGCGTCCGCGTCGACGGCGTGGACGAGGACGGCCCGGCCGCCACGGCCGGCGTGAAGGAAGGCGATGTCGTCGTCGAGTTCGACGGCGAGCGCGTCCGCAGCGCCCGCCAGCTCACCCGGCTGGTACAGGAAACGCCCGAAGGACGCACGGTGAAGATGACCGTCACTCGTGGCGGCGCCCGCCAGACGCTGGACGTCACGCCCGAAGCCTCGGCGTCCGCGGCCTGGAACTTCCAGGTCGAGCCCGAGTTCCGTGCCGAGATCGAACGCGGCCTGCGCGACTTCCGCGGTATGCCCGAGCGCGGCGGCCCGATGTTCGACTTCCGCTGGCGTGAGCCTGCCGAACGCCGGTTCGACGGCGGGCCGGGCGTGGCCGCATCGCGTGGCCGGCTCGGCGTGCAGGTGGAGACGCTGACCGATCAGCTTGCCGACTACTTCGGCGTGAAGGGTGGCGGCGTGCTGGTGTCGAGCGTCACCGCGGACTCACCGGCACAGAAGGCCGGTCTGAAGGCTGGCGACGTGATCACCGCGGCGAACGGCACGGCCGTGCGCGATGCCGGCGAGCTGGTCGAGGAGTTGGGGAAGCGCGGCGATGGCGGTGAGGTGCGGCTCGACGTGGTCCGCGACAAGAAGCCCACGACCGTCACGGCGACGTTGGAGCGGCCCGCGGCGCGGTCGCCACGAGCACCGCGGCCGCCGGCGTAATCGTACCCCGACGCACCGGTTCCGCGTGGGGCGGGCCGGTGCGTCAGACCGCGCGGTACTCCGCCACCACCTCGGTCACGCCCGGCGCGACCAGCACCCGGGCCCACTCGCGGCCGCCGCGGGTCGTCGATTCCGTCGCCACGGCGCCGCCGCCCACCGTCACGCGGGAGATCGTCCGGCCAGCGAGGTCAGCCGGCAGCAACAGGCTCACGCCGGACTCGAGGTCGGGGCCGAGCGCGACACTGGTCGTCAGCCGTCCGCTGTCGGCCTGCCATGCCCGCGCGGTCACGACCGCAGCGCGGCGGGCGTCGAGGAACGCGGTCCAGCGCTCGGCCGTCCATACCGGCACGCCAGCGCTCCGGCACGCGGCCAGGGTGCCGTCGAGCAGGATCTCGGCGGCGCGAATACGCGCCGGCGTCCCGACGAAGCCGTCGGCATGGAACTGCCCGCACAGCGCCGCGGGCGCGCCGGTGGTGGCGTCCTGGATGATCCCGGTCGCGACCTGCACCGCCTCCTCCGCCGACAGGTTCTCGATCCCGCCGAACTCCCCGACCAGGTGTTCGTCGACGATCTGCGTCGGCTGCTGATAGCAGTCGACGAGGGCGCCCGACTCGTCCACGAAGCGCAGCGGCAGGCCGCTGCCGATCACGTGGCCGTGGGCCCAGCCGCCGTCGGCTCGCCGCAGCGCCGGACCGAGATGGTAGGCGTCGAGGTTCATCCGCACACCGCGGCGGCGCTGGGCCTGCGCGGTGCCGACCCACCCGCTCCACAGGATCTTGTGAGTCCGCACCGACAGATGTGCGGTGCCGTAGCCGTCGTCGTCGAACTCCTTCCACGCCTGCGCCAGTCCGCTTTCGAGATCGACGCCTTCGTCGGCGCGCGGGTGGGGCGCGAACTCGTGGCCGCGGGCCCGCCAGCTCTCCACCAGCTGCGGTGACGGCGGGCCGAGATCGCTCAGGAACGCGTCGCCCACCACCGGCAGCCGGCCCAGCGTCCAGCGGGCGCGGCGCGCGGTGAGGCGCCAGCCGGTAGTCGACGGCGGCGTGTAGTAGATCGAGAGGCGGCCGTCGAAGCTCTCGACGCGGCGCACCAGCGCCTCGAGCACCGCCGCGCCGTTGCCGTGCGCGTCCGAGGTGGCGACCAGCACCGACCGGGCGGCGCCAGGAAAGTAGTCGAGGAGTGGCATCGGCCCGACCACGCCCGTGCCGGCGGCGAGCGCGGCACTCACGGCCTGCTGATAGAGGTCGGCGTCGGGCCGGGCGAGCGTCTCGGGCCGGAGCCAGCCGACCATCGCGTCCACGACCTGCTGCTGGGGAAGATCGTCGCGGTTGGTGTCGGCCCAGGCCGGATTGCCCTGACGGATGAGCGCGACGTTGTGCGCGACGTCGAACGCCCAGAGCACGGCGTGGCCGTCGCCGTGGGCGACACGAACAGCCGCCGGCGCGGCGACGTCGCCGGCGAACGTCGCGTCGACGACGGCGCCGGGAGCGGTCCATCGACGGCCCTCGACGTGCAGCCGCAGCGGCGACTCGTCGGTGCGATGTGACACGTGCACGCCGGTGGCGGCCAGGGTGCCAGCGTCCTGCACGCCAAAGCGTGCGAGCAGTGCCGCGCCTGGGGCGATGCCGACGAGCAGACCGCCGCGCTTGACGAACGACTCGAGTCCGTCGATCCAGGCCGCGGACAGCGTGGCGCCGTGCACGGCCACCACGCCGGCGGTCGCGAGGACGTCGGGGGACGCCGACGCGGCCGCGTGGGTCACGACGCCGATCACGCCCTCGGCGCCGAGCATCTCGGCGAGGAACGCGGCAAAGCCGGCGCCGGCGTCGATCAGCAGGACGTGCGGCGCCGCGGCGCCCGGCAACGCCGGTCGCGACGCGACGCCCGCGGCCGGACGATCCGCCGGGCGGCCGCATGCCGCGGCCAGGGCGGCGGTGGCCACCAGGAACTCACGACGGTGCATGCCGACACCCGCAGCCACCAAACACTCCTTCGATCGAATCTAGGGCAGAGCTTCAGCTCTGCCTCAACCTTCCATCACACGCGGGCGATCATCGCCTCGACCGCCGCCTGGCTCGCGCCGGCCACCACCGGTACCGGCGTCGAACGGATCTCGGCGAGGCCGCCGTCCGACAGCCAGCGCTCGGCGCCGGCGCCGATCGATGCCGCGGTGTTGCCGATGAGTTTGTGCGCGCCGGCGGTGACCAGGTACTGCCATTCGGTTTCGAAGCGCAGGATCAGCGTCGGCGTGCCCAGCACCGCCGCTTCCTCCTGCAGGCCACCCGAATCGGTGAGCAAGGCCCGGGCGTCGCGGACCAGCCGCAGCGTGTCGAGATAGCCGAGCGGCTCGGTTACGACGATCCCGGGCGGCATCGTCAGTCCCTGCTCCGCCATCGCCCCACGAGTGCGCGGGTGGAGCGGGAAGATCACCGGACACCGGGCGGCGATCTCGCCCAGCCCGGTCAGCAGCCCCGCCAGGACGTCGGGCGTGGTGTTCCGGGCGCGATGTGCGGTGACGGCGACGTAGGCGCCAGGCCGCAGCGCCAGCCGGTCGAGCACGGTGGCGCCGTCGAGGCGATCGACCACCTGGCGCACGGCGTCGATCGCCGTCGACCCGATGATCGCGATGCGATCGGCGGCCAGCCCCTCGCCGCGCAGATTGGCGGCGGCGACCTGGTCGGCGGCCAGCAGCAGCGCCGACACGTGGTCGACGACGATGCGGTTCAGCTCCTCCGGCATGTAGCGATCGAACGACCGCGCCCCCGCTTCGAGGTGCACCACCGGGATGCCGAGCTTGGCGGCGCACAGCGCCCCCGCGAGCGTGGTGTTGGTGTCGCCCTGCACGAGGACGGCGTCGGGACGCCGCTCGACCAGCACCGGCTCGAGCCGCGACAGCATGCGGGCGGTCTGCTCGCCGTGCGAGGCCGAGCCGACCGCCAGCGACACGTCGGGCGCCCGCAGCCCGAGTTCCTCGAAGAACTGGGCGTCCATCTCGTAGGAGTAGTGCTGCCCCGAGTGGACGATGGTGTGGGCGGCCTGCCGGTCGAGCAGTGGCAGGACCGGCGACAGCTTGGTGATCTCGGGCCGTGTTCCAAGGAACGTGACGACGCTACGCACGGCGACGGCTCGACGGCACTGCCGGACGCACGTGACGCGGCGCGATCACGACTTGTCGCCCTGGCGGCGCTTGGGACGGCCGGCCGGCGACGGTTCCTTGATCAGGATGTAGGTGACGCGCAGCTCCTGGTCGCACTTGTCGCAGCGCCACGCGCCTTCGTAGTCGAGCGCGGTCAGCGGCCGCATCCGGTGCCCGTTGGTGCAGATGTAGGCGACCACGCGGGCCGGGCTGCCGATCACCAGCGCATGCGGCGGCACGTCGTTGGTCACGGTGGCGCCGGCGGCGACCATCGAGAACGGCCCGATGGTGACGCCGCAGACGATGGTGGCGTTGGCGCCGATCGAAGCGCCGCGGCGGACCATGGTCGGGACCACCTGCCAGTCGGTGCTGAAGGCCCGCGGCGTCTCGTCGTTGGTGAACGCCATGTGCGGGCCCAGGAACACGTCGTCCTCGACGGTGACACCGTGATACACCGACACGCCGTTCTGGATCTTGACGCGGTCGCCGATCACCACGCCGGCGTCGATGTAGACGTCCTTCGACACCGTGCAGTGGTCGCCGATTCTGGTGTTCTCGCGGACATGGGCGCGATGCCAGATCCGCGTGCCCTTGCCGATGACCGCCGACGTGTCGACGTCGGCGGTGGAATGGATGTGCGGACGGTCGGCGTCCGGATTGCGTGCGTCGCTCATGGCAGAACTCCCACTACTGTCCAATGTCGGCTCGACGGGTCCGTTTCCACACCACGTACGGCCCTTGCTCGTGCGCGCGCTGGAAGTCGGCGGACAGGTCGGCATCGGCATACAGGCCCACCCACCGCGCGAACGCGCCCACGACAACGTAGTCCGCGGCGCCGGCGTCGCGAAATGCGGTACTGCGTGGCCGGGGCCGGGCCGCCGCGGGCGATGAAGGCGACGGCGTGGATCAGCAGCGACGGCGGCGGGTAGTGGAACCGATGGTCCGAGAACGCCTCGAGTTCCGGCTCCCAGGTTTCGACCACCGCGTCCGCCGGCACGTTCGCGCTCAGCCAGGCCGAGACCGCCGGCGCATCCGCCGGCGGCACACGGACGAGCTTGGTGGCGGTGCCCGCCAGCGGCAACGCCACGACGACCAGCAGCCACGCTGTGAGCGCCACCGTGAGACTCGCCGCCTTCGGACGGCCCTGAGCGCTGGCCTGAGCCACGGCCCGGACCAGGTCGCGCCACAGCCGGCCGACCAGCAGCGCCGACAGGCTCAGCCCGACGAAGGCGTAGCGGATCCAGCCGAGCGAGGCGAGCACGTACCAGCCGAGGTTGGCGACCGCGACCAGCCACACCACACTCCACATCTGGTCGTGCAGCGTCTTGCGGCGCGACCGCCAGGCGGTGTAGGCCAGCGCCGGCAGCAGCATGCCGAAGTAGCCGTTGACGCCGAGCAGTTCGAGCAGCGACTGCCGCGAAATGGCGGCGTTGAAGACGAACGCCGCGCCGTCGGAGGTCTTGCGCAGCAGCGCCCAGTTCTCGGCCAGACCGCCCGGGCTCAGCCAGGCGAGCACCGCCAGTTGCCACACGGCGAAGATCGCCGCGCAGATCGTCCCGGGCACCAGGAAGACGTACTGCGGCAGCGTGCGGTAGTAGACGAGGTTGAGAATCCACGCCGACAGCAGCGCCGGTCCGAGCGCCAGCAGGTAGACGTGCTTGGTCGCGGTGGCCAGGCCGAGCAGCACGCCCGCCACGGCCAACCGGCCGATGGTCGGCCGGGCCCAGGCGGAGAACCACGTCGCCAGCCCGACCGCCAGGAAGAACCCGCCCGGCACCTCGCCGAGCACCTCGCGTCCGTACTCGATGGTCGAGGGCCCCGGCGCCGACAGCAGCAGCGCCGCCGCGGCCAGTCCGGTGATCCGTCCGCCGAGCCGCTTGCCCAACAGGTAGAAGGCGACCACGAACGCCACCAGGTAGGCGGCCATGATGAGCCGGCCCTGCAGCAGGCCGACGTCGAAGGCGGCGAACATCGCCGCGATCGGCAGCATCACCGTCGGGCCGACCGCCAGGGTCGGCCCGAAGTGGCGCAGGCCCTCGCTGCTGAAATCGGCGTAGGCGCCGAAGCGCGCGATCGCCTCGGGCACGTGGAGGTGGATGCCTTCGTCGAACCACGGCACCGGCCAGCGCGTCAGGTTCACCGACGCGCACAGCACCACGACGGCCAGCCCGGCGTAGGTGAGCCGGCGCAGCCGTCCGCCAGTCATTTTGCCGCCCGCGCGGCCAGCCTCGCCGCCGCCTCGCGCGCGTGACGGGTCACCGATTCGCCGTTGGTGAGGGCCGGATAGATCTGCGACGTGGTGACCAGGTGGAGGCCGGCCACCGGCGCGTCGAACGGCAACGTGCGCTCGCCGGCACCGGCGCCGTGCAGCGGCTCGACGAAGCGCTCGCGGTGCACCAGGCAGTAGCGCACGTGCGACTCGTCGAAGGTCGGCGCGATGCGCTTCAGCGCCGCGGTCCACGCCGTGCGGATCTCGTCGTCCGACGCGGTGAGCCAGCGGCTGCCGGGGGCGACGTACTTGGGTACGTAGACCAGGTGATGGCCGCCGACGAACGACGGATCGATGTAGCTGGTCGTCTCGATCACCCCGGTGACCAGCGCGTCGCCGTCGGCGATGTTCAGCGTCCACACGCCGGTCAGCGGACGATCGAGCACGAACAGCGGACAGACGATGCCGAGGTAGCGCTGTCCCTGGAGCCGATCGCGATACTCCGCCGGCGCGTCCGGCACCAGCCGGCCGGCCACCGGCGCCTGCATCGTCACCACCGCGGTCTCGTGCGGCTTCACCTCGCCGCCGATCTCGACGCCGCGGACCTTGCCGTCGGCGATCGCCACGCGAGACACCGGCGTCGACAGCTGGATGTCGCCACCGCGCGCGCGAATACGCGCCGCCATGGCGTCGAGCAGCGTGCGGTAGCCGCCGATGAGATGGCCGCTCTCTTCTTTCGCGTTCACGCCCTTGCGGGTCGCACGCGTGCGCACCAGCCGCGACCACATCCACGTCGCCGGCGTGTCGCCGACGGCGCCGTCGAACTTGGCCTGCAGCATCGGCCCCCAGAAGCGCCGGAAGACCTCTTCGCCGCCGTACTTCACCAGCCAGTCGCGCATCGGCACGTGCTCGAGGTCGTGCCAGTTCTTGACGCGGTTGGCGGCGACGACGGTCAGCCCGAGGCGGATGCGATCGACGAAGCGCAGCGGCGGAAACTTCAGGAAGTCGACCAGGCCGTTCATCGACACCAGCCGGCCGCCCGAGTAGACGAGCGTGCCGGTAGGTTTGAACCGCAGCTGATCGGTGAGGCCGAGCTCCGCGCACAGGCCCATCAGGTGCTCGTCGCTCGACAGGATCGCGTGATAGAAGCGATCGACGTCGACGCCGTCAGGCAGCGTGATCGGACCGGCGAGCCCGCCGAGCGTCGGGCTGCCCTCGTAGATCGTGACCGGGACCCCGGCCTGCGTGAGGCAGTAGCCGAGCGTGACGCCCATGATGCCGCCGCCGATGATCGCGGTGGTCATCGCGTCCCCTCCCACGCTGCTCGAGCTGGATCAGGACACGGAAATTCGTGCCACTCGAGCGCAATCGCGCGCACACCGGTCATCGTCGACGGCCGAGCCGCCGATGAAGGGAAGAAGAACAGTTGCAGACGTCTCACTGAACAAAGGATCATGCGGCACCGTCGGCGGTCAACGCAAGCGATCGCGACAGGTTCTCCTTGCAGGAATGAGCATTCGACCGGTCCGCACCGCAATCGTGATGACGGCATGCGCAATCGCGACAGCGCTGCTGGTGGCGATCACGTCACGTCCAGGTCCGGCTCACCCGGCCGAGGGCGCCGTCCGTGTGCCGCTGATCGAGATGGCCGCCGGCGCCGGCCGCCAGTGGTTCGTCGGCGACGGGATGTTCGTGTCGTCGATCGATCCGGCGGCACAGACGCCAGACGGCGTGCCGGCCGACTGGGCGTCGAGTCTCCACGTCGTGAACCCCGGGGTCGATCCGGCCCACGTGGTCATGACCGTCTTCCGCGTCGGCAGCGCGCCGTCGCGCAGCGCCATCGAAGTGCCGCCCGGGCGCCTTTACTCGATCGACCTGGCGCGGCGCCGCGACGTGCCGCGCGGCTCGGCGTTCTGGATCGCGGTCGACGCCGACCGGCCGGTGTTTCCGCAACTGGTGCACCAGACGTTCCGGCCCTGGGATCTGGTGCCGGAAGGCGTGACCGTGGTCACGCCCCAGCCGGCACCGCTCGACGGCTCGCACACCGAGTGGATCTATCCCGACGCGTTCCAGGGCGGGACCCGCAGCTGGCTGGAACAGGAGTCGATCACGCTGCTCAATCCGTGGCCGGCGCCGGCCCAGGCGCGTCTGACCTTCGAATATCGCGACGGGCGGCCGACGCGCACCCACGACGTGACGCTGGCGGCCGAACGGGTGACGGCGATCGAGCTGCAGCTGCTGTTCCCCGACGACGGTTCGCCGCTGGTGCCGGCCCTGTCGGGCGACTTCAGCATCTCGATCTCGGCCACCCGGCCGGTGGTCAGCCAGCAGACGCGCCGCGTCTACTGGCGGGGCCGCACCGAGATCACCAGTCTGACCGCGCGGGTGCCGATGCGCCGCTCGGAGGCGCTCGACGCGCGCGAGTGGTACTACGCCGGCGGCTGGACCCGCGACCTGGAGATTCTGCCGCGCGACGGCCAGACCGACCGCACCTGGCACCTGCTGTTCACCTACCCGCTCGACGATCAGACGCGCGCGCTGCAACTGCGGCCCGCTGCGGGCGCGGCCGGGACCACGCTCACCACCGTGCCGCTCACCGCGGGCCGCTCCGATCTGCAATGGCTGCACTTGTCGCCGTGGCGTGAACTGTTCGGCGGCGACGAGCGCCCCTGGGGATTGTCGCTCCAGGCCGACGGGCCAGTGGCGCCGGCGGTGACGACGGCGGAGTTCGAAGCGTGGAGTCAGGCGATGCCTGGCGGCATGGGCGCTGGCAACCTGGTGTCGGACGTCGCCGCCCGGCGCCGCGAGTCGTGGCTCGGCGTCGCCTATCACGGTGGCGCCGATCACCAACCCACCGACTGGTCCGCCGCCTGGCAGGTGTTCAACCCCGGGACGGCACCGCTGCAGTCGGAGCTGTCCTTCCACGTCGCTGACGGACCACCGCTCGTGCACCAGATGACGGTCGGGCCGGGGCGGGTGGCGCGCGTGACCGGCGACGCCGTGCCTGGGTTGCCGCTCGACCGCCCGTTTGCCGTTCGCGCTCGTGGCGACCGTCCGTTTGCCGCGCATGCCTGGGTGCGTGCCCAGGCGCGCGGCCAAGTCAGGGTGCGGGCGCTGTCGAGCGCCGCCGGCGTGGCCATCCAACTCGACCCGCCGGCTGCCGACACCGACGCCGCGTCGCCGGTCGTGCAGTAGCGGGCCCAGTTCCCCGACCGCTCAGCCCTGCGCGATCCGCTCGCCGTCGGCTGGCGCATCCGTGGCGGGCGCCACCAGCATCGCGAGCTGGGCCGCGACCACCCGGGCCGCCGCGCTCGACGCGGCCTGTTCCGCCGGGTCGGTGGCGATGAACTCCGCGGCCAGCACGCCGCCGATTCCGGCCGGGCCGGCAAGCGGAACGGCGACGGCCGCCGCCTGGCCCCTGCGGGCGTCGGCGGTGACCAGCGCGCCGGTCGAGAACGCCCGGGCGGTGGGGTTGTCGGCCGCGACGTCCACCGCGCCCAGGCGCTCGAGCAGTCGGGCGTCGTAGCCGGCGGCCGCCGCCACGCGCAGCTGCCGGCGGTCGGCGTCGGCCAGCCACACGATCAGGCCGCGGGCGCCAATGGCTGCGGCGGCCCGCTCGAGCGTGGCCGGCAAGGCTCGGGCATCGGCCACCGCCGCCAGGTCGGCGCAGACCGCGGCCAGCGCCGGAAGATCGACCGCCGAGGGTGGCGCGACGGCACCGACGGGCACCGCAGCGGCGGCGAGAGGCGGCCCGAGCGGCAGGTCGGCCATCGGTTCGGTGGCGGCGGCGGGTGCGGCGTCAGGAGCCGCGTCAGCAGCTCGGCCGGCCGGCAGCGGCGTGAGCACGAGCGCCGCCAGGAGCAGCGTCGCCAGCGCTCCGGCCAGCGCGGCCACCTGACGGTCACGCAGCGTCGCTACCTCGCGGTCGGCGGTCGTCGTGGCGGCGGCCAGCGTCTCGGTGATCTGGCGCTCGAGTTCGTCGACGTGCGGCAGCGCCTCGCCGAAGGCGACATCGGCGGCCATCAGCGGCTTGCCGCCCACGGCGTGGTCGCGCAGCCGCCGCTCGGATTCGCCGAGCCGCTCGAGCACGTCGAGCGACGGACGGGGCGCCTCGCGGTGTCCCGCCGCGGTGGCCAACGCGGTGATCTCGGCGCGGGTGTCGTCGATACCGGCCACGGCCCGCCGGCTCCAGCCGACGGCGGCCTGCCCGGGCGAGGCCATCGCGGCGAGGCCGCGGCGCACGTCGCCGAGCGCGGTGCGGGCGTTGCCGGCGTGGGTGGCGGCGAGATTCAGGGTCTGACGGACGGTTTGCAGCTGGCGCTCGAGCCCGAGCGCCCAGGTGCCTGCGGCCGCGGCGACCGCGACCGCGACGACGACGAGCGCCCAGCGACCCCAGCGGTGGCTCATGTTTCGATGCGGCTGGCTGACGGCGCGGCTGCTAGTCGCCGGCCGGCCCGAGCTCCGACACCAGGCGGAGCGGGATGACCGACGGCTTCGCCGCGTGCTCCATCTGCACGTTGTGGCCCTTCACCGGCGGCAGGTCCTGGTACATCACGTCCCACTTCCAGCGTTCGGACGGATTCGACGCCTGCAGCCAGGTCTCGGCGCTGACCGGGCGGTTGAACGTCTGCGCGCCCAGGCCGGCGTAGGCCGTTTGCGGGGCCAGCGCCGCTGCCAGATCGGTGCGGACCGCGACCACCGATTCGTAGGCGAACGGCAGACCGAGCGCGGCGGCGACGCTGGTCAGGATCTGCCAGTCCTCGACGGCGTCTCCTGGCGTGACCAGCGCCTTCGACGCGGCCTGGACCTTCCCCTGGTCGTTGGTGAAGCAGCCGTCCTTCTCCACCCAGGCCGCTCCGGGCAGGACCACGTCGGCGGCGGCGGCCAGCGCGCCGCCCAGCACGCCCTGGTAGACCAGCGCCTTCAGACGACCGGCCTGGCGCGCGTCGATCACCCAGGCGATGTCGCCGATCGACTCGGCCGGGCCGGGGTCGACCACGTAGAGCACGTCGACGTGACCGCCGTCGACGGCGCTGCGCAGCGCCGCCAGGTCGGCGGCGCCGTCGAGCCCGGCGCCCACGGCGAGACCGAGGTCACGCGCGCCCAGCACGTTCGGGGCGTCGGTGGCCGGCACTACGAACTTCGTGTTCGCCGGCTGCGGTTTGGCCGACCGCCGCCACGACACGGTGACGTGACCGGCGCCGCCCTCGCCCTTCAGCTCTTCGGCGATGCGCTTGACCAGGAACAGCTCTTCGAGGCTGGCGTGCGCCGAGGCCAGGAAGCGCACCGACGCCGGATCGCGGCGGCCGGCGGCGTTCAGCAGATCGCGCACCTTCAGCAGCGCGTCCTTCCAGGTGGCCACCTGCGCCATGCCGTCTTTGCCGCGCAGCTGCGGCTTGCGCAGCCGGCCTTCGCCTTCGACCCAGCCGGTACTGGAAGCGGCCGATGTCGCACATCCAGAAGCCGTTCACGTCGGGGTTGTAGCGCGGCGTGACGCGCACCAGCTGCGAGCCCTTGGCCCACTCGGGCTTGGCCTTGAGCCACGCCGTGGTGGCGCAGCCCTTGGAGCAGCCGGTGCAGATCGTGTCGATGGCGTTCGGGTTGTCCCACGGCCGCGAGCGGAAGCGGTACTGCTTGGTCGTGATCGCTCCCACCGGGCAGACGTCCATCAGGTTGCCGGACAGCAGCGAGTGCACGCCCTGTTCGTTGAAGGTGCCGATTTCGCTGCCGTTGCCGCGGTTGATGACGCCGATCTGCGCGTCGCCGTCGACCTCGCTCATGAAGCGCGCGCAGCGCGTGCACATGATGCAGCGGTTGCGGTTCAGCATCAGCGTCGGCCCGAAGTCGACGTCGGCTTTCACGCCCTCGCCGTCGAACGTGCGGCGCGGGAAATCCATCCGGCTCTGGACGTTGCCGAACGAGTAAGAGAAGTCCTGGAGCGGACACTCACCGCCCTTGTCGCACACCGGGCAGTCGAGCGGGTGGTTGATGAGCAGGAACTCGAACACGCCGGCGCGCGCTTCGGTGCTCTCGGCGTCCTTGGTGTGGACCACCATGCCTTCGCCGACCGGCGTCGAGCACGACGTCTGCAGCTTCGGCATCTTCTCGATCTTCACGAGACAGACGCGGCACGAGGCGTCGATGCCGAGCCCCGGGTGATAGCAGTAATACGGGACGTCGACACCCGCGGCGATGGCCGCCTGCAGCACCGTCGTGCCCTTGGGGACGGTCACCTTCGCGCCGTCGATCGTGAGCGTCACCTGTTCCATGGCGGGCTGAATCATACCATGCGACCGGCCCCGTTCCAGGCTCGCGCGGCGCTTGGAAGTCGAGACCAGTCAACGAGATGGAGGCCGAGGCCCGATTCGAGGAGAGCGCCCGGCGAGGCCGTCTCGCCTGAAGCTCGACCGCCGCGTTGCCGAAACTAGACAACGAGGGCAACCGGCAGTGCGTGGCATCACACAACGGGTCGCGGCGGTGGGCGTGGCGCTCTGCCTGTACGCCGCGCCGGCGTCGGCGCAGTCGGGCGACGTGCTCGCCGACGCTCGCGTCGATGCCACGAGCGGCCGCCGCGGCGAGGCGCTCGCCGCACTCGCCCGCCACCTCGAGACCTCGCCGCGCGACGTCGACGCCCGGCTCATGTACGGCCTGGTGCTGTCGTGGGAGGGCCGCTACGACGAAGCTCGCCGCGAGCTCGAGCAGGTGCTCGCCCAGACCCCCACCTACAACGACGCGCGCGTCGCCCTGGCCAACATCGCGTGGTGGAACGGCGAGTACTCGGAGCTCAAGCGGCACGCCGATGCCGGCCGGGTCCAGCGCCCCGACGACGTCGAGTGGCTGCTGCTCGATGCCCGGGCCCTCGATGGCATGGGCCAGGCGCGCGAGGCCCGGCGGGTCGTGCAGGACCTGCTGTCGCGATCGCCCGGCCATCCCCAGGGGCGGTCGCTGAAGAACCGCCTCGACTCGAGCCTGCGGCCGTGGAGCTTCACCATGGGCTACGGCCAGGACCGGTTCTCGGACGACCGGACGCCGTGGGCCGAGTACGCGATGTCGATCAGCCGTCAGACGCCGGTCGGCAGCGTGATCGCCCGGGCCAGCCACGTCGAGCGCTTCGGGCTCTCCGATCGCCTGTTCGAGGTGGAGATGTATCCCACCTTCCGGCCGGGCACCTACGGCTTCGTCGGCATCGGCGTCGCCAAGGACGACCTGCTCTACCCGAACTTCCGGGTCGCCACCGACCTGTATCACTCGGTGGGTCGCGGCTACGAGGTGTCGGCCGGCTTCCGCCGCCTCGCCTTCAGCACCACCACCGACATCTACCTCGCCGCGCTGACCAAGTACACCGGCAGCTGGATGCTCACCGGCAAGGCGATGTACGTGCCCGACTTCGAGGGTCCCGAGGATTCGGTCTCGGTTCACGCCCAGGTGCGCCGCTACATCGGCGGATCGGGGGAGAGCTACCTCGGCGCCGGCTACAGCCACGGCTACAGCCGTGAAGAGCTGGGCGACCGCGCCGAACTGACCAACCTCGACGCCGACACCGTGCGCGCCAACGCCGACATCCTGGTGTGGTCGCGGTGGCTGCTGTCCGCGTCTGCGAGCACCAGCCGGCAGGAACGGGCCCAGCGCCAGCCGCTGTGGCAGCATTCGCTCGGCGCGTCGGTGACGGTGTACTTCTGATGCCGGCGGTGGCTCGGCTTCTTCTCGCCCTCGGCACCCTGGCTAGCGGGTGGTACGCGCTGTATGCGTCGCCGGCGTTCAGCGGAGTCGCCGAACCGGCGGCCGCGCATGTCTCGTCGGCCGGTGCGCCCGCCGAGGACGCCCATGCCGCCGGTCCGATCGCGAGCGACGGAGCCGTGGTGCCGAGCGACGGCGAGCTCGACGCGCTGCTCGTCCGGAGCCGCGACACGTTCGCCGCCGAGCAGTGGGCCGAAGCGCTGGAGCCGACCCGTCAGCTGGTCGCCCGCTTCCCTGGCCAGCACGTCTACCTGGCGCGCCTGGCCGAGACCTACCGGAAGCTCGGGCGGCCGGCCGACGAGGCCGCCGCCTGGGAGACGTTCATGGACCGTTCGCCGCTGCCGGCCGACGCCTGCCCGTTCATCGGCCATGCCTATCGGAAACTCGGCAAGTACGACCAGGCGCTGAACGCCTTCGAGCGCTGCTACGAGGCCGACTCGCGTAACGCCGAGCTGGCGTTCTTCGTCGGGCTGGGCAACGAGTGGACCTCGCGCTTCGACACGGCCGCGGAGTGGTACGAACGTGCCATCGGCATGGCTCCGCCGCACTACGACAGCGAGGTCGGGCTGGCCCGACTGCAGCTGCATCGCAGCCACCTGACGCAGGCCTTGCGCCAGGCCAAGAACGTGCTGCAGCACGTGCCCTCGCACGTCGATGCGTTCCTGGTCGCGGGGCTGGCCGAGCAGCGTGCCGGCCACCGCGCCGAGGCCCGCACCTACCTCGAGAAGGCGGCGGCGCAGTCGGCCGACTACTTCGACGTGCAGCTGGCGCTCGGCGTGCTCGACTACAGCGAGTCGCGTTACCAGGACGCCCGCGGCCGGTTCGAGATCGCCGCCCGGCTCGACGCGTCGCGCCGCGACGAGGTGCAGCCGTGGCTCGATCGCACCGCCAGCGTAAAGGTCTCGCCATGACCGTCGTCGCCGCGGCCAGTCGGGCCGTCGTCGTCCTGTTCTGGGTCGCGACCTCGGCCTGCGCCTTCCTGACGTCGGTGCCGTTCGTGTTCGAGCAGTTCCTCGAGCCGGGCCTGGTGCCGGCCCTGGTGTGGTTCGCGCGCTGGCACGGCTGGCTCGCGCTGCTGATGGTCGCGCCGACCGTGGCCGCAGTGTGGCCCGACATCGCCAGCCGCCGGGCGGCGGTGGCCGGCAGCCTGTTCGTCTGGGTGGCGGCGCTGGCCGGCGTCGCCGCCGCAGTCGCCTCGCCGCTGACGCAGCTGCGGCCCGGTGGGCTCGCCGTCGTGGCCAGTCTGGCGGCGCTGGCGCCGCTCGTCTGGCTGGCGGCGATCGACTTCGCGCTGGCGCCCTGGACCGACACGCCGCGCGCCACCGACATGACCGCTCGCGACGGGCTGGCCGCCGCGGGCAGCGCGCTGGCCGTCCTGCTGCTGCAGACGCCGATCGCCACAGCGACCGTCGGCACTGTGTCGGCGCTGGGCCTCGCCCAGAGCGCCGCCGCCCACTTCGTGCTGTTCGGCGCCGTGTTCGCTGGCGTGGCCGTGGTCCGCGCCGTCGCCGATCTCACCTCGAAGCCGGCCCAGTGGGAGGCCGTCGCCGCAGTGGTGTGGTTGACGACGCTGACCGGCGTCGCGTTGGCCCTGGTCCTGCTGCCGGCGCTGTCGGTGTCGGCCTGGTCGGGCCGCGTGGCGGTCTTCACCTTCGGCGCCGTCATCGCCGCCGTGCTCGCCGCTCGCGGGCTGCGGCTCGGCCGGGCGCGCGAACGTGACGGCGTGGTGCTGGTGATGAGCGGCCTGCTGCCGCGCTGGGCGCTGTCACGAACGCGCTGGGCACGCGTCGGCTGGGTGGCCGTGCTCCTCGCCCTCGCGGTGGCCGCCCGCGGCGCGTCAGGCGCCATGGACTGGAACTTCGCCGTCGCCAAGCTGGGCGCCGTGGTGCTGTGGCTGCTGGTGCTGGCGACCATCGTGCAGTGGGCGCCGGCGCACGTGCGGCTGCACCCGGCGGTCCCCTATGCGGCGTGTGCCGCTGTGCTGGCCGCGTTCCTGACCAGCGCCGGCCGGGTGCCCGGCGGACCGGTCACGCTCGAAGCGGCGACCCGCGCGGCCGATGCCTGGGTGGTCGGCGATCCGTCGTATCGCACGCTGCGCGACTGGCTGCACCGGCCGGCCGGTGAGGCGGTGGACGCGGCGGCCGACGGGGTCGGCTTCTTCGACTTCCTGCAGGCGCACACCAACATCGCCCGCTCGGTGGCGGTGGCGCCGGTGCCGATCCAGCTCGCCGACCTCTCGACGACGGCCGCCGGGCCGCGGCCGCCGCACGTCTTCGTGTTCGTCGTCGACAGCCTGCGCCGCGACTACCTGTCGCCCTACAACCGCGCCGTCACCTTCACGCCGGCGATCGACGCGTTCGCCCGCGAGAGCACCGTCTTCAGCCGCGGGTTCACCCGCTACGGGGCCACCGGGCTGTCGGTGCCGTCGATCTGGGTGGGCGGGATGGTGCTGCACAAGCAGTACGTGACGCCGTTTGCGCCGATGAACACGCTGCACGCGCTGCTGGCCCACCATGACTACCGGCGGTGGATCAGCATGGACAACATCGTCGAGGTGGTGATGCCGCGCGACGGCTCGCTGGCGCCGCTCGACGAGCGCCGCGGAGTCGGCGACTTCCGCTTCTGCTCGACCATCGACGAACTGCGCGGGCGCCTCGATCGGCTGACGCCGGGCGGGCCGCCGACCTTCGTGTGGTCGCTGCCGCAGGACCTCCACGTGGCGGTGCTCACGCGCGAAGGCAAGGACGCGGTCGACGAGGGCGACTACGACGGGTTCTACCCGCCCTACGCGTCGCGGGTCCGTCGCTTCGACGGCTGCTTCGGCGGCTTCGTCGACGACCTCAAACGGCGCGGCCTCTACGACCAGAGCGTGATCGTGCTGACCTCCGATCACGGCGACTCGCTCGGCGAAGAGGGCCGCTGGGGCCACGCCTACACCATCTATCCCGAGGTGCTGCAGGTGCCGCTCCTCGTGCGGGTGCCGCCGGCGCTGGCCGAACGCTTCGAGGCGTCGCCCGAGGCGCTGGCCTTCACCACCGACATCACGCCGACGCTGCACGCGCTGCTCGGCCACGACGTGCGGCCGCCGTCGCCGGTGTTCGGCCGGCCGCTATTCCGGCCGCGCGGCACACCAGTGCCGCCGGCGCAGACGTTCGGCCTCGTGGCCTCGAGTTACGGCAGCGTCTACGGCTGGATCGGCGCCGATGGCGGCGATCTCTACATCGCCGACGGCGTCGGGCTGCGCGACTATCAGTACCGGCTCGACGGATCGCCCACCGGCGTCAGCGTGGCGGTGTCGGCGGCCGGCCGCGCCGCCGGGCAGCGGGCGATTCGCCAGGGCATCCAGGCGATCGCCGAGGTCTACAAGTTCACGCCGCCGGAGTGACTCCGCCGGTGACTGCTACGGCCAGGCCGGCTACTATTGCCCCTCACGACCGGCGCACCTGGGGGTCTCGCTCTGAAACTGACGGTCGGTGCCACGCTCGGTCACTACCGAATCGTCTCCCTTCTCGGGAAGGGCGGCATGGGCGAGGTCTACGCCGCCGACGACCTGACGCTGGGCCGGCGCGTGGCGTTGAAGGTCCTTCCCGATCACCTCACGGGCGACCTCCAGGCGCTCGAACGATTTCGCCGGGAGGCGCGCGCCGCCGCCACCATCAACCACCCCAACATCGTCACGGTCCACTCCATTGAGGAAGCCGACGGCACCCACTTCCTGACGATGGAAGTCGTCGACGGCGTGGCCCTCGACGCGAGCATGAAGACGCCGGTGATGCCGCTCGACCGGCTGCTGGATACCGGCATTGCCATCGCCGACGCGCTGGGCGCCGCCCACGAACGAGGCATCGTCCACCGCGACCTGACCCCGCGCAACGTCATGGTGACCAAGGACGGCCGGGTGAAAGTGCTCGACTTCGGCCTGGCCCGCCTGCGGGACGCCGACTCGCCGTCTGTCGATCAGCACGGTCCAGTCACGACGACGACACCGCTCACTGGCGCCCACCAGATCGTCGGCACGCCCGCGTACATGTCGCCGGAGCAGGCGGAAGGCAAGCCGCTCGACCACCGATCGGACCTGTTTTCGCTGGGCACGATGCTCTACGAGATGGCGACCGGCGAGCGGCCGTTCAAGGGCGACAGCACGATCTCAATCCTGTCGTCGATCGTGCGAGACGTACCCCGGCCGCTGGTCGAGTTCAGTCCGGTGCAGCCGCGTGAGTTGTGGCGCATCGTCCGGCGGGCGTTGGTCAAGGATGTCGACGGGCGTTACCAGAGCGCGAAGGATCTGCGCAATGACCTCCGCGAGTTGAAGCAGGACAGCCAAGTGACAGCGCCGCTCGCGACGACGCTATCCAGCGTGCCGGCCTCGTCGCGTTGGCGGCTCGGCGCGGCGGTCGGCGCCGCGATTGCGGCAGCGGCCGCGTGGATGGCGTTCGCGCGCGGTGACGGCGAAGGGGCGCGGCCGGCCGAGGCGCCGCGCCAGGTCGTCCGCTTCCAGATCACGCATCCGATGCCCGCGATGCCGAGGCCGGAGTTTGCGTACCAGAGCGTCGCCATCTCACGTGACGGCGCGCAGATAGCGTATGGAACGCCCAGCGAGAATGCGTCCCAGTCCGGTGGCCTCCTGTATCTGCGCCGGCTCGACGGGACGACGCGCCCGGTGTCGGATCTGGCTCCTGCCTTCGTGCCGGCGTTCTCGCCGAGTGGCGATCGACTCGCGTTTCGAAGTGGAACGACGCGCTACTACGTGGTGTCGGTCAGGGGTGGCGCTCCCGTTCTCGTTGCCGAACCGGCGATTGGTTCCATTTCGACGGCGGCATGGTGGGGCGAAAGCGGGTTGATCTACGAGAACTACGGCACTCTATTCCGCACACCACTCGCGGGCGCAGCTGAGATCTTCGCGAAACCCGAGGAGTCGAATCGCGAGACCTTCTACTACGGTGCGTCAACGACGCCTGACGGGAAGGCCGTCGTGTTCTCGATTGTCCGCGAAGACACGGCATCCTTTGACACCGCCGACATTGCCGTCAAGGACCTTACGACCGGATTGCAGAAGACACTCCTTCGTGGCGGGATGAGCCCCCAAGTGACCACGACGGGGCACCTCCTGTTCGGCCGCGCCGGTGTCCTGCATGCGGTCGAAGTAGACACCACGACCTGGGAGGTGCGAGGCAGCCCGGTCGCGGTCGTTACAGACATCGTCACCGAGCCGACGGACGGTGTCGCGCCGTACGCCGTCTCCAACAACGGCACCCTGGTCTACCTTCAGGGACACGCGCAGACGTACCGCCGCAAGGTCCTGGTGGTGGATCGCCGCGGGCGGGAAACAGTCCTGCTGGAAGGACCATACAACGCGGTCCGCGCCGACCCAACCGGCAGATACCTCGCGCTGTCGGCCTATGGCGCGAACGTGCGGACGTGGCTGTACGACCTCCGACAGCAAACGACGCGGCTGTTCACTGAGACCAGGTCGAATGAAGGCCCCACCTGGAGCAGAGACGGCAAACGACTGGCGCACGTCTCGACGCGCGGTGGTGAGCCGACGGTATACGTGACTGAGGTGGATTCGCCCACTCGAGAGATCAAACTGCGCAGCGGACCGGACGTCTCATCGTTCATGTCGTTTTCGATCGACGACCGCGACGTGATCTTCCACGACTTTGGGGACATCTATCGGGTGCGGGCGGACGGCTCCGCGGACAAAGAGGCGTTCGTCGCATCGGGAGCGCGGGAAATCCAGCCGGCAGCATCGCCTGATGGGCGCTGGCTGGCGTTCTCGTCCGATGACACGGGTCGTTCCGAGATCTATGTCGTGCCGTACGCCACGCCGACCCGGCGCCTGCGGATCACGAATACAGGCGCCTTGTATCCTCGTTGGTCGAAGCGCGGACGGGAGCTGTGCTACCGGCTGGGATCGGTGCCCTCGCAGATCGCTTGCGTGGCCATCTCGGACGCCGGCACCCCGATTGGCGAAGCCGTCGTCGTCGTGAAGCGCGAGGAACCAGTTACCTGGTGGGACGTGTCCCCGGACGGCGAGCGTTTTTACATCATCGGCGGCGAAATCGAGGGCTGGAAGCCGACGGCGCCGCTGCAGGTCGTGGTCAACTGGTTCGAAGAACTGCGAGCGAAGATGGCGCAGACGGCGCCGTAGACGCCGGTCCGCTCAGCGCCGCTCGAACGTGCCCAGCGCCGCGTCGTCGCGGTTCACGTCCACGCCGCGCAGCGCGCCGCGCAGCGGCAGCGTCTGGGTGCCCGACGGCTCGGTGAGCAGCACGACGGCGTCTTCACTGGTGCCGTCGGCGTAGTGCAGCGTGATGGTCACCGGCAGATCGAAGACCTCGGCGGTCTGCTCGTAGGACACGTCCAAGCCGTCGCCCTTCACGGCGGTCGTGATGCGCACCCGCGGCAGCGCCGTGTCGAACACCCATCGCTCGAAGAAGCGCTCGAGCGGCCGGCCGCTGGCCGCCTCCATCGCCAGCCGCAGGTCGTCGGTGCCGGCTTTGCGATAGCGGTGTTCGCCGTAGAAGGCGCGCAGACCGGTGAAGAACGCCTGGTCGCCAATCAGCCGCCGCAGCATGTGCAGCACCGCCGCGCCTTTGTTGTAGACCACGGCGCGGAACACCCGCGGCTCGTTCTTGATGTGGCCGAGCCGGTAGCCGAGCGAGATCGGCCCCTGATCGGAATGCTCCATCGACCAGCGCCGCAGGTTGCGGATGGCCGAACGGAACACGCTCTCGCCGCGCTTCTCGCGGGCGTAGAGCGCGGCGAAGTACTGGGCGAAGCCCTCGCTGATCCACTGCTCGTGGTAGTTCTTCCAGCCCACCGCCTGGCCCCACCACTGGTGCGCCACTTCGTGCGCCAGGATGAACTCCGGGAAGTCGCTGAAGGTGGCCGGGTCGTTGCGCCACACGAACGGCGTCGTCGGCAGCGGGTTGTTGAGCACGGCGAAGTAGGCCGGGCTGTGGCCGCCGGGCAGATCGCTCTCGAGCATCGCCACCGAGAAGTTCGGATACGGCGCGTCGCCCATCAGCGAGGCATAGAACCGCAGGATGTCGGCGGTCGTGCCCAGCGCGTCGCGGGCGCGGTTCTCCTGACGGCGATTGCCCATCATCACGACGTCGACGGTGTTGCGGCCGCCGACCGGCGGCGGTTTGGGCGGCGCCATGAGCTGCGCCAGCGTGACCGACCGCGGCGGCGGCGGTGGCGGCGGCACCACGATGTCGAGCGCCACCGTGGCGGCGTCGACGCGGGCCATGCGGCTCACGACCACGCCCAGGTAGCGCACCGGATGCGACGTGGCGAAGGTGTAGAGCCAGCGTCCGGCCGGCGCGCCGGGCGCGGCCGCCATCGCCATCGGCTCCGACGTCGGCGACACGCCGGACGCGGCGACGCCGGTACTCGACCGGGACCGACACCCGCACGGTTGGCCAGCGCGTAGTCGGTGACGCCCGGCTGCGGATACCACTGCGCGCGGTTGCTGAGCAGCCAGTTGCGCTCGGCCGGCACCAGCGGCAGGTCGTCGGGCCGCGACGTCCGCTCCTGCGCCATCGACTCGGAGTTGATCGACTGGCGTTCGATCCGTCCCTGATAGGTGACGGTGAGCGTCAGCTCGTAGTCGCGCGACAGCGGCGCCGGCAGGTTGACCACCACGCCGTTCTGGTTGCGCACCCGCAGGAACAGCAGCCGGCCCAGTTCCTTGCTGGTGATCGACGAGATCGTATAGGTGTCGGCGAGCGACAGCGTGAGCGCGCCGAGGACGAACGACTTCACCCGCAGGCGCATCACCGCGCGGCCGGTCAGCCACTCGCGGTCGGGCGAGACGTCGACGTCGATGTCGTAGTCGAGGACGTCGTACTCGGTGAGGTCGTCCTCGTCGTAGAAGATGCCGCGGCTGGCCAGCTTCTGCGGCGAGGGGTAGATCGACACGTTGCGTTTGCGCTCGCGGTTGAAGAAGGTGACGTCCTCGGCCTCGCCCTGGGCGCGGGCGTAGGTCATGGTGCGGAAGCGGCGGGTGCGCACCTCGGCCACCATGTCGCCGGGCTGGGGCAGGATCGACCAGATGTCGCGGCTCATGTCGCTCAGGTCGAGACTGAACGACTTGGCCACTTCGTCCTCGAACACCTCGCGGGCGCGGGCGAACGAGCCGGGTGTCGGGCGGCGTCGCGGCGAGCATGCCGTTGGTCTGGTACTGCTCGAAGTCGTACGGACTCAGCCGGACGTAGGCGGCCTCGAAGCGGGTGTCGATGGCGTCGGTGCCGGCGAACAGCCGCACCTGGCCCTGCTCGGTCTTGGGCGTCGGTTTGAAGATCATCTGGCCGTCGCCGAGCAGCACCAGCGCCGAGACGCCCTCGGCGGTGTTGGCGACGAACACGTCGCCGGCCGGCAGGCGCAGCTCGAAGTCGACCGAGGTGAGGACGAAGTTCCTGGCCGTGTAGTGACGCTCGCGATCGAGCGCCAGGCGGTGCAGGGCGTTGACCTGCGACAGCTGATCGTGGGCGACGATCCGCCACGGCGTGTCGGTCTCGCCGGGAACGGCCACCGATCCGGTCGGGCGGCGCAGGTCGAGCCGCCAGGTGGAGAGCTGGCCGCGCGATCCGCTCTCGACGAACACCTCGACGACCATCCGGTAGCCGTCGCCGGGCAGCGCGCCGTCGAGCGGCGCCCGATCGCGCTCGCGCAGCACCGCCCGGGTCACGCCGCGCGGCACCGCCGCATCGAAGAACTCGCCGGCGGCGTCGGGGTCGGCGTTGGCCGAGATGAGCGCCAGCCACGCCGCGCGATCGCTGGTCGCCAGCGCGGTCTCGATCTGCTGGAGCGCCCGCAGCACCTGCAGCTCTTCCGGGTCCGGCGGCGGATCGCCGGCTGGGCCGCGGCCGCGACCGACCACAGGGTCAGCGCGGCGGCGAGAACCGCGTGCACGACCCGGACGCCTAGACGCCTTGAGAGGCCGAGTTGAGTCAAGTTGTCCACCGGTCACTCAAGGCGTCTACGCCCACGCGAAGCGTGGGCCAGACAACACTGTGACTAGCGAGGCGCAGCCGCTTCTCCAGGCTCGCAGGTGTGAAGCGGAGCCTCGCTAGGATTAGACGCCATCTGGGCGGCGCCGGGCCACCGGTTTCAGATTGCCGGGACGAACGGCGGGACCGGGGGGACGACCGGCCGGCTGAGCACCAGAACCGTCAGGTCGTCGGCCAGCTTCTCGCCCTGCCGGTGGTGATCCACGGCGGCGAACACCGCCCGGCCGAGCACCCCGGCGGCCACGCCCGGGGTGGCGCGGACGGCGGCTTCCAGGCCGAAGTCCTCGAACATCTGGCCGTTGGGCGCCTCGGCCTCGGTGATGCCGTCGCTGTACATGATCAACGCGTCGCCGGGGTCGAGCCGGGTGCGGCCCGACTCGTAGGTGGACTGCTCGAACATCGCCAGAGCGATGCCCCCGGTCGACAGCTTGTCGACCGCGCCCGACGCCCGCAGCAGCAGCGGCGGCGTCTGGCCGGCGTTCACGTACTCCAGCTCGCCGGTCCGCGGGTCGAAGAGCCCGAGGAACAGCGTGATGAACCGCGACGGCGGCGCGTGCTTCGAGACCTGGATGTTCAGCCGCCGCACCAGCTCCGCCGGGTTGTTGTGGTCGTCGACCAGCGTGCGCAGCATCGCCAGGAACAGCGCCATCAGCAGCGCCGCCGGACTGGCCTTGCCGGCCACGTCGCCGAGCGCGACGATCACCCGGCCATCGGGCTGCGGCAGGATGTCGTAGAAGTCGCCGCCGACGGTGTTGGCCGGTCGCGTCAGGCCGCTCGCCTCGACCCCGGGCGCCGCCCAGGTGCCGTCGGGCAGCATCGCCAGCTGAATCTCGCGCGCCACTTCGAGGTCGCGCTTCAGCGACAGCCGATCGAAGACCTCCAGCAGCACCAGCAGGTTCATCGCCGCGAACGCGAAGATGAGCCACTGGGTGCCCGGCTGGAACGCCAACGTGGGTATCCCGACCCGGAAGAAGAACGGCGGGATGATGATCGGCACGCCGAACACGCTGATGCCGCGGAACAGCGACACCACGCCGATCGCCGCCGAGACCAGCGCCACGCCGTAGATGAGCCGCCGCGCCGGCGTGAGGCGCATCGCGAAGGCCATGAAGAAGGCCTGCGTCCAGCGCATCCACCGGCGATGCCAGGGCAGCGCCCGGAAGGCCTTGCTGTCGACCCCGCGGGTGAAGAACCGGGCCGCTTCGGGCGTGTCGCGGGTGAAGACCCGGCTCAGCTCGTCGCTGGTCAGATCCTGCGTGTAGGCGGCGAAGAACTCACGCGCCCGCGACAGGGGTGGCATCGGTCGGTACTACGCGGCTATATGACGCCGAGTTCCCGCCCGACCGTGCCCATCGTGTCGAGGGCGAACTGCAGGTCGTCGCGGGTGTGGGTGGCCGAGACGATGGTCCGCAGGCGGGCGGCGCCCTTGGCCACGGTCGGGAAGCCGATGCTCTGGGCGAAGACCCCGGCGTCGAACAGCCGGTCGGACATCGTGGCGGCGAGCGCCGCCTCGCCGACGATGACCGGCGTGATCGGGCTCTCGCTCAGCCCGGTGTTGAACCCGAGCGCGGTGAGCCCGGCCTTGAAGAACCGGGTGTTGTCCCACAGCCGCTCCATCCACTGCGGCTCGGTTTCGAGCACGTCGAGGGCGGCGAGACAGGCCGCCGTCACCGCCGGCGGGTGCGAGGTCGAAAACAGGAACGGCCGCGCGCGGTGGTGCAGGAAGGTGATGAAGTCGCGGGTGCCGGCGACGTAGCCGCCGAGCACGCCGATCGCCTTCGACAGCGTGCCGACCTGGATGTCGACCCGGCCATGGCAGCCGAAGTGATCGACGGTGCCGCGGCCCTGCCGGCCGAACACGCCGCTGGCGTGCGCGTCGTCGACCATCATGATGCAGCCGAATGCGTCGGCCAGATCGCACAGCTCGGGCAGGGCGCCGAGATCGCCGTCCATCGAGAAGACGCCGTCGGTGATGAGCAGCTTCTTCTGATCCTTCGGCAGCCCCTCGAGAATGGTCCGCGCCGCGGCGACGTCCTTGTGCGGGAACACCTTGATCGGCGCCTTGCTCAGCCGGCAGCCGTCGATGATGCTGGCGTGGTTGAGGGCGTCCGAGATGATGACGTCGTCCTTGTTCAGGATCGCCGACACCGTGCCGGCGTTGGCGGCGAAGCCGCTCTGGAAGACGACCACGGCTTCCACCTGCTTGAACGCCGCCAGCCGCCGTTCGAGCTCGACGTGCATCGCCATCGTGCCCGAGATGGTGCGCACCGCGCCCGAGCCGACGCCGAACTCGCGCACCGCGTCGAGCGCGGCCTGGCGGAGCTTGGGATGCGTGGTCAGCCCGAGGTAGTTGTTCGACGACAGGTTCACCACCGAGCGGTGGTCGTAGACGGCGTGGGCCAGCGCCTCGCCGTCGAGCACGCGCAGCGTGCGATAGAGCCCCTGCTGCTTCAGCGAGGCGAGTTCGGCGGTGAGGAAGGCCAGCGGGTCTGGGCGCGGCGACGCAGACATACGCGCCCAGTATAGGGCGGGGCTGCTACTGACTGCTCAACGCCGCCGCCAGCTCCGCCACGCCCTGCTTGAACAGTTCGAGAATCTGGCCGTTCGACCGGAAGTCGTCGAGGATCGCGGCGCGGCGGCTGGTGCGCAGATCGCCGATGACGTAGGCGAGCACGGCGCCCATCACGATGCCCTCTTCGGTGCCGGTGGCCTCGAAGCGGCGGCGGTGGTCCTGAAGCACCGTCTCGAACGCCGGTTCGTGCCAGCGGCGCACGCCGGCCTCGAGCCGCAGGAACGACTCGAGCGCCGCGGCGTACGCCGGGCTGGGCGGCGTGTGCCAGAAGGCGACGTCGCGCCCGAACTCCGGCACGTGCACCGGCAGGTACAGGTTGGCGTCGGCCGGCACCCGGCGGTTCATGGCCGGGTTGAAGCGCTCGACCTCCACCGCGGTGAGGCTCGTGCGTTTCGTGATCTCACCGGCCGGAATCGGCCGCGGCGCCCGCATCGCGAAGATGCGTTCCTGCCGGATCTCGGCGCGCAGCCGCCGCACGTTGATGGTGTTGCCGAAGACCATCTCGGCGTAGCGGAACGAGCGCACGCCGTAGGTGCGATAGAGGTCGCGGTAACCGCGCAGGTCGACCGCGCGCAGGTCGCGGGCGAACTGCGATCCCATGAGGTACTGCTCGGGGATGGTGGCGCCGCCGAGCCGCTCGCCGTTGATGAGCGTGCGGCCGACGTTCACGCCGCCCGAGTGGTGCTCCGACAGCGCCGGGATGAAGCTGCCGTACATCGTCCCGAGGATCGACAGGTAGGCGGCGCAGTACGGCGCCTGGGTGGTCTGGTTGAACGCCTCGATCACCGCTGGCGACAGCCGGTCGAGCGCCTGCCAGTTGCGGCGCAGCCACTGGCACAGGCCGAGCGCCCCGGCGCGCGAGCGGGCGGTGCCGTCGAGCCCCGATTCGAGGATGGCCTGCGACAGGCCGATCTCGGCCGGCACGCCGAAGCGCTCGTAGATCCGGCTCCATTCGTCGAGGAACGGCGCGTAGCGGGGCACGTTGGGCAGCAGGAACAGCCCGCGCGTGGGGTTGTGCAGCAGCGGCCCGAGGGCCGGAGTGAGCCGGCGCACCACCAGGTCGCGGCGGTCGTCGAGCCGCACCGGCCAGGTCTCGCCGGCCAGCGTCGCGGCCAGCGTCCCGTCGCTCCACACGGCGCCGCGCGACCAGTCGCCCCGGGTCGGGAACGTCGCCACCAGCCGGCCGTCGGCGGCGCTGCCGAAGGCGATTCGGCCGTCGGGGATGGTGAAGATGTGCTGCCAGAACGGATAGGCGGGCCGGAAGGTCGTGACCACCGCCTGATCGGCGGCGAGGCGCGCGTCGACGACGCGCGGCGACTGGGCGGCCAGCGGCGAGCCGAGCAGCACGACGACGACGAGGACCAGTCGGCCGAGCATGTGGCGGGGATCCACGGGAGTCCGTCGTCTCAATCTATCGGATCGACACGCCTCGTGGAGGAGAGTGGCACGTTTACGGCAGAGGCGGGGTGCTCGCCGGTAAGCGCCAGATCGGCGCTCGTCGTTCCCACGCCTGGACGAGCGACAGCAGCTGAGGCTCGTGCCAGTCGCGCCCCAGGAGCTCGAGCCCTACCGGCACGCCCAGCGGGGCGCTCGCAGTCGGCTCGGACCAGCCGCCCGGAAAGCACACCGCCGGCAGCCCGGTGCTGTTGGCCAGCACGCCGTTGCGCTCGACCTGCTCCTCGCCGATGGCGACGGCGAGCCGCCGCTGATGCGGGTAGAGCAGCGCGTCGAGCTGGTCGTGTTCGAGCGCCCTCAGCACCGCCTCGCGAAGCGCCGCGCGGCGGGCGAGCTGTTCACGGTACGCCGCGGACCCGGGGCCGGGCGTCGTCAGGCACGGCTCGACGTGCCGCCGCAGTGACGGGTGGAACTCGCCTCGCGCGGCGAACTCGGCGAACGTCCGGACCGCGGCGTGCGGCCGCGGCGCCAGCCAGGCGTCGATGGCGGCGGCCATCTCGAACGGGATCAGGCTGAGATCGCGGATGAGCGCGTCGAGACCGGGAATCGCCATCGGGATCACCGTGGCTCCAGCGCTCCGCAGCGCCTCGACCGCGGCGGCGACGACCGCGTTCACCGGGTCGTGAATCGTCTCGCCGCCGTGGAACGCCGTCAGCCAGCCGAGGCGGGACCCGCGCAGCGACGCGCCGTCCAGCGCCCGCGCATGCCCGTCGACGACCCGGCCGGCACAGCGGGCCGTGACCGGGTCCGACGGGTCGTGGCCGGCCAGGACATCGAGCAGCCGCGCCGCGTCGCGGGCGGTGCGCGCCATCGGGCCGATCTCGTCCTGCGACGGGCTCGACGGCATCAGCCCCGACCGGCTGACGAGCCCGCGGGTCGGCCGCACGCCGACCAGCGCGCACGCCGAGGCCGGCGAACGCACCGACTGGCCGGTGTCGCTGCCCAGGCCGAGTGGCGCATAACCGGCCGCGATCGCCGCGCCGGTGCCGCCGCTGGATCCGCCGGGGGTCCGCGTCAGGTCGGTACGGATTCACGACCTGGCCGCAGAGCGACCCGACCGACGTGCCGGCGATGGCCAGCTCCGTCAGGTTGGTCTTGGCGAGCACGATGGCGCCGGCGCCGCGCAGGCGCTGCACGACGAACGCGTCGCGGACGGCGACATCGCCGGCCAGCGTGACCGATCCACCGGTGGTCGGCAGCCCGGCGACGTCGATGTTGTCCTTCACCAGCACCGGGATGCCGTGCAGCGGTCCCGGCCCGCCCGTGCCGCTACGGTCCAACGCTGCCGCCTCGGCCAGCGCCGCGGGGTTGACCGCGATCACCGCGCGCAGGGCCGGGCCGCGGCGGTCGAAGGCGTCGATGCGGGCCAGACCCGCGCGCACCAGCGCCTCACGCGTCAGCGTGCCGGCGGCCAGCGCCTGGTGGATCTCGGCGACGGAGGCGGACTCGAGCGCAAGGGTCATGAGGCGGAAGGCGCGGGACGATCAACGCGGCAGGGCCAGCAGCACGTCGCCATCGGTGAACCAGGCGACCGGCGTCGCGCCGGCGAGCCGCGCCCAGCCGACGATCGCATCGCCTTCAGGGGGCGGATAGGCCTCGCGGTGGATCAGCACGTGGCTCGCGCCCGAACTCCGCACGGCGTCCCACGCCGCCCCGCGGTCGGTCCACACGCCGCTGATCCGCGCCGCCCGCGCCCGGTAGCCATCGGGAAAGTAGCCGCTGTAGCCGTTGACGATCGGCTTGCCGTGCAGCCCGGCGTAGTAGACGTAACGCAGGTCCCAGGCCTGATCGCCGAAGGGCAGCTCGATGAGCGACGTGTCGGCCGGCATCGCCACGACGTAGCGATAGGCGAGCGGGCCGTCGTTCAGCCGATGGATCGTCGGCCATGGCGGCGCGTAGCGCGCCGATGACGTCCACGTCAGGTTCTCGGGCATCGGCACGGCGTAGGCTTCGGCCAGGAACGCCGCGCCGACGAGCGTGAGGACGACGCCGCCGGTCCGTCGCCAGCGGTCGAGGCGCGCCAGCGCGTAGCCGCCGAGCACGGCCAGCAGGCAGCCGGCCACCATGCCGTAGCGTGCCGGCGCGCGCAGGCCGGCAAAGCCCGGCACCAGATTGAAGAACGTCTCGTACAGCGCGAGTCCCGCCAGCCGCTCGCCGCCGGCCCGCGGCACCGGCCCGAGCGACATCACCACGGCGAAGGCGATCGCCAGCAGCAGGAACGGCGTGAGGTCGGTGGAGCGGGCGCGCAACGCCGTGCGGAGGCGCGGCGAGATCGTCAGCGCCGCCAGCGCCGCGACCAGCGCGTAGGTGAGCGTGCGGCTGACGTTGGTCATGCGGATTGGCAGCGGGCCGAGGTGCCACACGAAGCCGCCGGTCACGGCGACGCCAATCGCGCCGGCGACGCCGATGGCCGCCGCCACGAGCAGTCCGCGACCGAGCCGCCGCTCCGCGGTCGCGGCCTCGGCGGTGGCCCGGCGCAGCGCCGCCCAGACCGCCGCGATCCACAGCACCGACGCCACCGCGCCGGCGACGAGCGGCACGGCGCCCGGGAACAGATCGCCTTCGGGCTGCGGAAACCGGTTGAGGATCGATCCCCACGCGTACACCTGCGGCGGCGTGTGCGCGTAGGCGTAGAGGTCGGCCGAGAAGCCCATCACCTCGCCGAAGGGGCGGGTGAAGCCGAAGCGATTCTTCGCCTCCTGATAGGGCAGGAGAAACGGCAGCGTGCAGGCCAGCGACACGACGCCGGCGCCGAGCACCGCGGTCCACGTGCGCCGGTCGCGCAGACGCTGCCGGCCCGCCACCTCCCAGAGCACGTAGCCGCCCAGCACCGGCGCGAAGTAGAAGAGGTAGTAGCCGCTCGACAGCCCCTGCAGCACGAACGCCGCGGTGCCGCCGGCCAGCGCCGGCCAGCGCCCGGTGTCGAACCAGCGACGGAAGCCGTACAGCGCAAACGGCATCCACTGCGACGAGATCGTCTGGATGTGCGGGAACTGACCGAGGCGGTAGGGGAAGAACGCGTAGAAGAGCCCGGCCACGAACGCCGCTCGCGCGCTGCCGGTCAGTTCGCGGACGAGCAGGAAGGTGCCCAGGCCCGACAGCGCGAAGGTGGCGAGGAACACCAGGTTGTAGGCCAGCACGACGTTGCCGGTGGCGAGATACGCCGGCAGGCCCTGCAGCGCCTGCGGCACCAGGTGCTCCGAGAAGGTGAGGCTGAGCGGTGTCGGGTGGAAGATGTTGGCGTTCCACAGGTCGGCGAACGACATCTGGCCGCCGAGGATGGCGAGGACGCCCTCGCCGACCCACGCCAGAATCCACATGTTGAGCAGCGAATCGCCGAGGTCGGCGGGCACGTCGCGCCCCAGACCCGAGGCGATCGGCCAGGTCATGACGACCGTGAGCAGCACGTAGCCGGCCGCCGCGGCCGCCGTCTGCGCACCCCTGCGATGAAAGGTGATCACGGGAAGTGCGCGTCCGGCCGCGGGTGGCCCGGCGCGTCGCTCATCAGGCCGCGGTGAACTCGCGGGCGTAGTCGGCCACCTCGTCGTAGATCACGCCGAGGTCGGCCGGCGAGGCGAGGAACACCACCCGGAAGTAGCCGCCGTCGGCCGGCAGCCCGAAGCCCGAGCCGTGCACGCACAGGATGCCCTTGGCGCGCAGCAGCCCCAACACGAAATCCTCGTCGGTCTTGCCCTTCGGCAGCGTCACCTGCGGCATCGCGTAGAACGCCGCCTTGGGCGCGACCACCTTCATGCCCGGCATCGCATTGAAGCGGGCGGTGGTCAGCTCGGCCCGCACGCGCAGCGCGTCCCGGAACGTGATCTGATGCGAGCGGTCGCCGGTGAGCGCCGCCGTCACCGCGTACTGCATCGGGCCCGGACTGCACAGCCGGCCGTCGGCCAGCTTCTTGATGGCCGCCAGCGCGTCGTCGAGACGCGGCGTCGACCCGACCGCCATCCACCCGGCCCGCCAGCCCGGCGCCAGATACGCCTTCGACAGACTGGAATACGAGATGATCGCCGCTTCGGGCGCCATCGCCGCCAGCGCCGGCACCGCGCCGTCGAAACCAAGATCGCCGTAGACCTCGTCGGCGAGGATCACCAGGCCGCGCGACTCGGCGAAGTCCACCAGCTGGCGGCGCACCGCCTCGGGGTAGACGGCGCCGGTCGGGTTGTTCGGGTCGATGAGCACCAGCGCCCGGGTCTTGGCGGTGACGGCCCGCGCCATGTGCTCCAGGTCGGGCAGCCAGCCCTGCGCCGGGTCGGTCCGGTAGTAGACCGGCTTGGCGCCGATCTTGGCCAGCACGGCCGTATACAGCGGATAGGTCGGCGACGGCACCAGCACGTCCTCGCCCTCGTCGACGATCGCGGTCAGCGCCAGGTCGATGCCCTCCGACGTCCCGGAGGTGATGAGCACCCGATCGGCCGAGACCGGCACGCCGCGGGCGACGAAGTCGGCGGCGGCGGCGTCGCGGGCGCTGGCGATCCCGGCGGACGCGGTGTAGCCGTTGTGGCCGTCGCGCATCGCCTTGGCCACCGCCTCGATGAGGTGGGGTGGGGTCAGGAACCCGAAGGCGTTCGGGTCGCCGATGTTGAGGTAGCGCACCGACCTGCCGGTGGCCTCGACCTTCTTCGCCTCGGCCACCACCTGCCGGATGGCATAGGAGAAGCGTCCGACGCGCGCCGCGGCGCGTATGGCTGAGCTCGTGGTGGTCGTCATGACCTCGGAATCTTAAGCTAGCGAAGCTCCGCCTCAAACCGCCCCGAAGAACCGAACCGGCTGCGCTTCGCTAGCGGCAGTGTTGTTTTGCCCCGCCTCCGGCGGGGCGGGGCCGGCTCTGTCCAGCCCGTCCGGCGGCGCCGATACCCCCGGAGGAGCGGTGCGGATTCGTGCACGCCGGCGTCGCGTTCCGGCCGACTTTACAGCCTGCGTGTAAGAGTTACGCGTTTGGCGGCCCTTCTGGCCCGGGTTCAGAACCCTTCGAAACAGGTAAGTCCAATGTTTTCAATACATACGACTCATGGCACGCACGTTGTTATAGGGAGGGGCATGCACGCCGTGGTCGCATCCCTCGTGACCCTGCTGCTGGCCGGCACTTCTGTCGCCCAGAGCAGCGGCGCTGGCCAAGCCGGTCAGCCCCAGGACCCCGCTCAGGGCGGTGTGTTCCGGTCGGGGGTCGACCTGGTGTCGGTCAGCGCGACGGTGCGCGACCGGCGCGGGCGCGCCGTGGCCGACCTGAGGGCGACGGATTTCCAGGTGTTCGATCGCGGCATCGCCCGCCCGATCGCCGAGTTCCGGACCGAGGCCGCGCCGGTGAGCGTGGCCATCCTGTTCGATGTCAGCGGCAGCATGGACATTGCGTCCAGAGCGCTCGCTGCACGATTTGCGGCCCACCATGTGCTCTCCTGGTTAGAGCACGGCCGCGACGAAGCCGCGCTGTTTGCTTTTGACAGCCGGCTGCACGAGGTGGCCCCGTTTACGGTCGATACGCGTGCCCTTCAAGGTGCGCTGGGGGAGGTCGATCCGTTCGGGGCCACTTCGCTGCATGACGCCATCGCCGACACGGCGAAGCGCATCTCCGAGCGGGCCAACCGCCGCCGCGCCATCATCGTGCTGACCGATGGCATCGACACGGCGAGCCGGCTGACGCCCGCCGATGTTTCGGGTATCGCCAGTGAGATTGACGTCCCGGTCTACGTCGTCGCCGTGGTGCTGCCCATCGACAACCCCGACGCCAGCGGCCGTCCGTCCGACGAGAACGACGTGCCGCTGACGGTGGGAACGATCCGCGAACTGGCGGCGTGGACGGGAGGCGAGCTCTTCTATGCGAGCACGCCGTCGGACACGAGCAAGGTGGCCCGGCAGATCGTGCGCGAGCTGCGTCAGCAGTATTTGATCGCGTTCGAGCCGAGCACGGGTGCCGGCTGGCACCCGATCGAAATCCGGACGACGAAGAAGAACCTGACGGTTCGAGCGCGCGGCGGCTATGTGGCCGGCGGTGCGCCTAGTGACGAGTTCTAGCGGGACGAGGACCCCGCTAGCGGGAAGAAAGGCTGTTGAGGAGGACCCCATGAAGAAGAACCTGTTCGTGATGAGTTGCTTTGCTGTCACCCTTGCGGTGGCACCCGCGTGCGCCACCAAGAAGTTCGTTCGCACCGAAGTCGGTCAGGTCAACGACAAGGTGACGACGATGGGCAAGTCGCTAGAGGAGACGCAGGAGCGTGTGCGCGTCGCCGAAGGCCGTATCACCGAGGTCGATGGCAAGGCCGTCCAGGCCGGCCAGGCCGCGCAGGTCGCGGACAAGAACGCGGCGGCCGCGCAGCAGACCGGCAACCAGGCGATGGAAGTCGGCAAGACCGCCGTCGCCCGCGCTGAGGCCATCGAGGTCGCCAGCCGTAAGCTCATCTTCGAGACCGTGCTGAGCGACGACAAGGCCAAGTTCGCCCGTGGCAAGGCGGACCTGCCGGACGAAGCGAAGGCCGCGATCGACACGATGGTGGCGCAGCTGAAGTCGCAGAAGGCCAACATCTACGTCGAGATCGAAGGCCACACCGACAACACCGGTGACGCGACCTTCAACCAGTCGCTCGGACTGGCGCGCGCCGAAGCCGTGAAGCGCTACCTCTACGAGCAGCATCAGGTGCCGCTGCACAAGATGAACGCCATCAGCTTCGGCGAAGACAAGCCGGTGATGGACAACAAGACCCGCGACAACCGGACCCAGAACCGGCGCGTGGTCATCAAGGTGCTCGCCTAAGAGCAGGGAACGGGGAACAGGGAACAGGGAACAGGGAACAGGAAGAACCAACCCGTCACACTGTCACACCGCCCTCGTTTTCAGTGAAAACCAAACGGCCGGGGACTTCGGTTCCCCGGCCGTTTCATTTATCGCCGCTCTTCCCTGTTCCCCGTTCCCTGTTCCCTGTTCCCCGTCCCCTGTTCCCTGTTCCCCGCCCTACCGTCGCTCGCCAAGCACCAGGAGCGACATCCCGAACGAGGGCGGGTGGGCCTCTTCTCGCTTCAGCAACGGCATCAGCCACTTGAACGCCGCCAGCTGGCCCTTGGGCAGCACGTGGCGCCGCAGCAGCCGCGAGTTGAGCCACCAGCCGAACACGCCCAGGCGGTTCAGGTAGCGGATCTCGCGCACTTCGAAGCCGGCGTCGCTGACCAGCTTGGCCAGCGCGTCCTTGTCGTAGCGGCGGAAGTGGTGCAGCGCGACGTCGAGGGTGCCGTAGAGCGCCGGCAGGGCCGGCACCAGCAGCACCAGCCGGCCGCCCTGCGGCAGCACCGCCGCGAAGTCGCGCAGCGTCGGGCCGTCCTGCTCGATGTGCTCCAGCACGTTCATGCACACGATCGAGTCGATGCGTTCGCCGTGCAGGTCGGCGCGCTCGGCCTCGCCGAGCGGAAACACGAACGAGGCGACGCGGACGTTCTCGCTGTCTTCGAACCGCCGCCGCAGCTCGCGCAGGTAGTGCGGCTCGATGTCCGATGCCACCACCCGCTCGCGGTTGGCGAAGTAGCGCGTCTGGTTGCCGACGCCCGACCCGACCTCGAGCACGCGCCGGCCGAGAAAGGCGTCGAAGCGGTCGTGGAGCCAGCGGTTGTAGGCCGAGAGGCCTTCCATGCGCCGCAGCGTCATCGCCCCGACGTCGCCGGCCGGGGCCTCCCAGCGCGCGAAGCGGAACAGCGTGTACACCGCCTTGAAGGCGTCTTTCAGCCCGATCTTCTTGCCCTCTTCGTAGGTGCGGCCGTTGTAGGAGATCGGCACCTCGTAGATGCGGGCCCGCATCCGCGCCACCTTGCAGGTCATCTCCGGCTCGATGCCGAAGTCGCGCGACTTCAAATCGAGCCGCTTGGCGACGTCGCGGACGAAGACCTTGTAGCAGGTCTCCATGTCGGTGAGGTTCAGGTCGGTGACGGCGTTGGACAGCAGCGTCAACAGCCGGTTGCCGATCGAGTGCCAGAAGTAGAGCACCCGGTGGCCGCCCTGCGCGCCGAGGAACCGCGAACCGTAGACCACATCGGCCTTGCCGTCGAGGATCGGCCGCAGCAGCAGCGGGTACTCCAGCGGGTCGTACTCGAGGTCGGCGTCCTGGATGATGACGATATCGCCGGTGGCCTCGGCGAAGCCGCGGGCGACCGCCGCGCCCTTGCCCTGGTTGACGGGCTGGAGGAACACGCGCACGCCGCCGGTGCCGTCGAGGGTGGCCAGGATGTCGCGGGTGCCGTCCGTGGATCCGTCGTCGACGACGAGGATTTCCTTCTCGATCGGCCCGAGGCCCACGCCCTGCACGCGGCCGACGATTTCGCGAATCGTGGCCTGCTCGTTGTAGCAGGGCATGATCACCGACAATTTCATCGCCAAACAGTATAACGGCCACCTGCGGCCGGCCTGGCCGGAGGGCCAGGCGAGCCACAAGGTGGCCGCGTCGAGTGCCGCGTCGCCGTGAGTCTAGGGCGCGACCGTCAGCTGCCCGCGGGTCTCGCCGCCGGGAAACACCGCGCTGTGGATGTTGACGTAGACCTGCCCGCCGACCAGCGACTGGATGAAGTCCTCCCAGTCGCGGATGCCCTGCTCGGGACGCCGCGTCAGGTTGGCTTCGGTGGCGGTGCCGCTCAGCGTGAAGTCGTTGGAGATGTTGGCCGGGGGGCGCCAGATTGACCACCACCGGACCGGCGGCCGTCGGGACCGCCGACGTGGAAGTGGCCGCCGATGGCGCCGCTGGGCAGGTTGAAGACCCGCACCGTATAGGTGACCTCGTTGTTCGCCAGGTTGACGAACACCTCGGCCGTGCCGGTGGCGCCGGTGACGACGCCGGGCGCCGGCGTTTCGTTCGAGCCCGACAGAATGGCCGTGAGGCGGATGGTCTGGGCCTGGGCCTGAACGCTCATGCCGAGCAGCAGCGCTGCGGCGGCGATCAGGCGGGTGGTCGTTGGTCGCATGAGATCTCTCCTTCGAGGACGGGGCAGGGCCGCGGTCCAATCCGCGGCCGAGGTGGTCGAGGGGCAGGATCCGCGCCAGCGCCGGACCGCGCACTTCGGCCGGAATCCGCCGATCACGGCCGGCGGCGGCGCGGCGCCGCTTACGGACGCCGAAATGGCTTACGCGGACGGTAAGAACTAGCTCTTGGAGGGTCTCAGCATCTCCTCGATCCGGCCGAGCTTCTCGTTGCTGCCGAGCAGCGCCAGGATGTCCCCCGGATGGACGACGTCGTCGGGGCCCGGGGAGACCATCGCCACCTCGCCCGGTCCCGCCTTGGCCCGCTTGATGGCGATGGTGGTCAGACCGAAGCGTGCCCGCAGGCCGATCTCGCGCAGGGTCTTGCCGAAGAACTCCGCCGGCGCGGGGACTTCCACGATCGAGAAGTCGCCCGACAGCTCGATGTAGTCGAGGACGTTGGGGATGACCAGGCTGTGGGCCACCCGGATGGCCATTTCGCGTTCGGGAAAGACCACCCGCGACACGCCCAGCTTCTCGAGGATACGGCCGTGGAGCGGGGTCACGGCCTTGGCCACGATGTTGTTGATGCCGAGCTCCTTGACCAGCGTGACGACCAGCAGGCTGGCTTCGATGTTCTCGCCGATCGAGACCACCGCGACGTCCACGTCCTTGATGCCGGCGGCGCGCAGCGCCCGCTCGTCGGTGGCGTCGAGGCGCACGGAGTGCGAGACCTGGTCGGCCAGGGCGTTCACCCGGTCGTCGCTGCCGTCGATGCCGATCACCTCGTGGCCGAGCTGCGCGAGCGTGGTGGCCATCGCCGCCCCGAACCGCCCCAACCCGATCACCGCGAACGTGCGCTTGGCCATCTCGTTCTCCGACTCTATCCGATGAGGATCTTGCCTTCGGGATACTGCAGCTTGGCCTGGGCCCTGGACCGCTTGGCCACGGCGATGGCCAGGGTGAGCGGTCCGACCCGGCCGATGAACATCATCGCCATGATCAGCAGCTTGCCGACCGGCGAGAAGAACGCCGACAGGCTGACCGGCGCGCCCTGCTCGCCCATCGACAGGCCCACCGTGCCGAACGCCGAGGTGGTCTCGAACAGCGTCTTCAGCAGGTCGCGGCCTTCGATGAGCAGCACCAGCCACGCCACCGTGTTGAGCGCCACGAACGCGATCAGCGAAATGAAGAACGCCTTGGCGACGGTCTCAGCGGCGAGCCGGCGCTTGAAGATCACCGTGTCGTCGGCGCCGCGCACCGTGGCCCACAGCGCCGCCAGGGTGATCGAGAAGGTGGTCGTCTTCACGCCGCCGCCGGTGCTGCCCGGCGACGCGCCGATGAACATCAGCGCCATCATCACGAACAACGCCGGCGCGGTCATCGCCCCGATGTCGATGGTGTTGAAGCCGGCGGTGCGCGCGGTCACCGACTGGAACCAGGCCGCCAGCACCCGGTCGGCGATCGACAACGGGCCGAGGGTGCGCGGGTTGTGCCACTCGAGCGCCAGGAACGCCGCCGTGCCGCCGGCCAGCAGCGCGCCGCTGGCCCACAGCACCAGCCGGGTGTGCACCGACAGCCGCACCTGACGGTGGCGCAGGTTGACGAGCTCGGCCCACACGAAGAAGCCGAGGCCGCCGGCGATGATCAGGAAGGTGACGACCAGGTTGACGGTGACGTCACCCCGCCACGACATCAGGTTGTCGCTCCACAGCGCGAAGCCGGCGTTGTTGAAGGCCGACACGGCGTGGAACGTGCCGTGCCACAGCGCGTCGCCGAGACCCATCACCGGCCACCAGCGCAGCGCCAGGACGGTCGCGCCGATGCCCTCGATCACCAGGGTGAGCTTCAGGACCGTGCCGGCAAACCGCACCAGGCCCTCCATGTCCTGGACGTTCAGCGCTTCCTGCAGGGTCAGCCGCTCCTGCAGCGACACGTTGCGGCCGATCGCCGCCACGAACACCGTGCTGAGGGTCATGTAGCCGAGCCCGCCGGCCTGGATGAGCAGCATCACGATCACCTGGCCGAACCGCGAATAGTCCACCGGCGTGTCGACGGTGATGAGCCCGGTCACGCACACCGCCGATACCGAGGTGAAGAACGCGTCGAGTATCGAGACCGTGCGGCCCTCGGCGGCGGCGAACGGCAGCGACAGCAGCACGCCGCCCGCCGCGATGATCGCGACGAAACTCGATGCCAGGAACTGCGAAGGCGACAGCGGACGCCGGCGGGCCAAGGGGCAATCTTACCGGAGGGCGCCGAAGTCGAAGTCGGCCGCGCCGAGGGTCTTGGCGCCCTCCTTGACGACCACGTCGAAGCGGCCGGAGGTCAGCGGCGCGGCGTCGAAGCGGGCCTGCACCCAGCCGCCGGTCACCGGTTCGGCTTTGGGGGTCACCGATGTCGTCACCGGCGGAAACGGCCACCACGGGGTGTCGGGGGGCAACGGGTCCCAGAACGTGCCGAAGCGCGGAATCCGCGTCGTGGCGTCGGCGGTGAGCGGGTCGACCCGGCCGCGGTCGTGCAGCGGCACCAGCAGCACGTCGATGAGCGGGACCCCGACATAGGTGTTGTGCGGGTGGAACGCCAGTTCGACGACGACCTCGAGCGATCCCCGCCACGGCTCGAGCTCGGTGGTCATCTGGCGTACCCCGTAGTTGCGGTCGCCGAGGCGGATGTGTTCTTCGGTCCGCAGCACCACCCGCCGATACTCGCTCACGATCGAGATGCGGCGCACCGTGTCGCTGACGGTGCGGACATAGCGGTCGTGGAAGGCCTGCCGGGCGTCGCGCAGCGCCATCCGCGCGAAGACGATCGCGTCGTCGACGCCCTGCGTCGACAGATTCGCGTCGACCGCGCCGGCCCGCGGCGCCAGGGCGAGCGCCGCCAGCGCCGCCGCGAGCACCCGCACGCCGACGCAGGAGGACATGCCGGCAGCATAGCAGCCGCGGCCGCCACCAGGGCGCGCTGCTACGATGAGCCACGGGCGATCTCCGCCCGGCTGGGAGTGACGCGTGAACCTGCAGGGACGGGCGGCCCTCATCACCGGCGGTACCCGGATGGGCGACGCCGTAGCCGCGGTGCTGGCCGAGGGCGGCGCCGACGTGGCCTTCACCTACCGCCGGTCGCCGGACGCCGCCGAGCGGGCCGCGGCCGGGGTCCGGGCCTATGGCCGCAAGGCCCTCACGCTGCACGCCGACCTGGGCGATCCGCTGGAATGCCGCACCGCGGTCAACGAGGCGGCCGCCGCGTTCGGCCGCCTCGACATCCTGGTGAACATGGCGTCGCTGTACACGCACGTCCCGTTCGACGATCAGGACGAGGATCACTGGGACCGTCAGTTGTCGGTGGACCTGCGGGCCGCGTTCCTGTGCAGCCGGGCCGCGGTGCCGCACATGCGCCGCGCCGGCGGCGGCCGGATCGTCAATTTCTCCGACTGGATCGCCGCCAGCGGCCGGCCGCGCTATCCGGGCTACCTCGCCTACTACGTGGCCAAGGCCGGCGTGAAAGCGCTCACCGAAGCGCTGGCGCTGGAGCTGGCCGCCGACCAGATCCTGGTGAACGCCGTCGCGCCGGGACCGATTGTCGCGCCGCCGGGGACCACGCCCGAGGAGCACGCCGCGGTCGGGCGGGCGACGCCGCTCGGGCGGTGGGGCGGCGCAGCGGAGATCGCCAAGGCGGTCGCGTTCCTGGTCACCAGCGACTTCGTGACCGGCGAGACCATCCGCGTGGACGGCGGCCGGCACGTGAAGTAGTCGCTGGCGACCGCGATTCCGGTTTCCGTACGACGAACGGGCGGCCGCCTGGTGGCGACCGCCCCCGTCCGTTCCCGACGATGCGTGTGGCTCAGCGCGTCGCCGCGCCGCCCTTCAGCGTCACCTTCTGCACCCGCCAGTTGGTCATCTCGCCGACCAGCAGCTCGTTTTCGTTGCGGCAGTCGATCGAGTTGGCCAGGCCGAACTCCTTCGGCAGCTTGCCGGCGCGGCCGAACTTGCCGACGACCTTGCCGTCGAGCCCGACCTTGTAGATCGCCGCGTCCTCCATGCCGTCGGTGTCGCCGGCATGCGAGACGTAGAGGTACTGCGTGGCGCCGCGGGTCATGCACATCGTCAGCGGCGTGCCGACGCCGGCGAACTCGCGCTTGAACTTGCCGCTGCCGTCGAAGACCTGGATGCGCTTGTTGCCGGAATCGGCGACATAGACGTCCCCGGCCTTGTCGATGGCGATAGCCTTCGGTCCGCTGAACTCGCCCGGCGCCGACCCGGTCGCGCCCCAATGCGCGATGAAGCGGCCGTCCTTGTCGAGCTTCACGACCCGGTTGTTCGGGCCGAGGCCGTCGGTGACGTAGATGTTGCCGGCGGCGTCCCAGGCGACGTCGGTCGGCTGGACGAAGCCCGATCCAGGCACGCCCTCGCCGGGCCGGCGATTGGCCGCCGCGGCCCCGCCGCCACCGCCACCGCCACCACCACCGGCCGGCGCGCCCTCGCGCGGTCGCACCAGCATCGTCTCGGGCTTGCGGCCGAGCACCAGGGCCACCGCGCCGGTGGTGTCGAACTTCACCACCTGGTTGGCGCCGCGGTCCACCGTCCACACGTTGTCCTGCGGGTCGACGCGCAGGCCGATGGCGGCGTTGAAGCCGTAGACGTCCTGGCCCAGTTCGCGCACGTACTTGCCGTTGGCGTCGAACTGGAACAGCCGCGAGCCGTTACGGAAGAACGTGCGGTTGTCGCCGAGGGTGGCGTAGGGGTGGCCGGTGCGCGTGTAGACGAAGATCTGACCCTTCGAATTGGCGCCGACGCCGCCGACCTCGCCGACGAACACGTCGGTGGGGGTGCGCAGCAGGTCGCCGCTGGTGTCGAAGGCGATCTCGGGCACCGCGCCCTGAGCGCCGAGCAGCGCGCCGCCCATCACGAGCGCCACGGCGAGGCCGCGCAGCAGATGGCGGCGGATCATCGCGCCCCTCCCGCACTGGTCGTCGTCGCCGGCTTCAGCAGGATCTTCTGCGACCGCCAGTTGTTGATCTCGGCGGTGAAGATCACGTTCGGGTCGCGGCAGTCCATCTGGTGGATGGTCGCGAATTCACCGGCGGCCTTGCCGGCGCGGCCGAACTTGCCGACGATCGTGCCGTCGAGCTCCATCTTGTAGACCTCGCCGGTGAACTCGGCCGGTCCGGCGGGCGCGCTGTCGGGCCACGAGTTGGTCGAGAACAGGTACTGCTTGCCGGGGTTCTTCGGGCCCGGGCCGCCCGACACGCACACGCCCCAGGGATTGCCGACGTTGGTGTAGTTGGCCTTCCAGTTCAGGTCGTTGTCGAGCACCTGGACGCGGGCGTTGCCGCGGTCGCCGACGTAGACGTTGCCCTGGAAGTCGGTGGCGATCGAGTGCGGGGTGTTGAACTCGAGGTTGGCGCTGCCGCGCTTGCCGACCGCCTTCACGAAGCGGCCGTTCTTGTCGTACTTGACGACGCGCGCGTCGAAGTAGCCGTCGCTGACGAAGATGTTGCCCTGCTGGTCCCAGGCGACGTCGGTCTGGCGGCCGAAGCGGTACTTCTCGTTGCGGCCGTGATAGACGCCCGGCCCCGGCATGTTGAGGATCGACATGTTCGGGTCCTCGCGCCGGCCGATCACCATCAGCACCCGGCCCTCGGGGTTGAACTTGATCAGCATGTCGGTGCCTTCGTCGACCGCCCAGATGTTGTCCTCGGCGTCGACCCGCACCGAATGGGCGAACGAGAAGCCGTAGTTGTGGCGGCCGATCTCACGGATGAAGGTGCCGGTCGGCGAGTACTCGAACAGCCGCGTCTCGTTGGCGCGGTGGTAGATGTAGATGTTGCCCTTGGAGTTGGTGGCGATGCCCATGTTCTCGCCGGTGTAGATCCCCGGCGGGTTCTTGAAGAAGTTGGGCACCGCTTCGTGCGGGATCACCGCGACGTTGGTGGCGGTGGCACGCGACTGCGCGACCAGCGACGAGTAGGTCAGCGACGCCGCACCGGCAAGTGCGAGCACGGCTGAGACGAACGGCAACAGGCGCTTCATACGCGCGATCCTCCAAAAAACCGGGAGCCGACCGACGAACCACGGAACCGCCCGAACGAGGGGTTCCAGCCCGGCACTGTATTACGGCGTATGGGCAGCGACAAGGGCGCACGGAATTGGAGGGTTACATCTCGGAGACATACCAGACGGCGGGGATCACGACGTCGTCAGCGCCACTTCAGGGGTAGGATGCCGCCATGGCAACCGTCTGGGATGCTCCGGTCCGTGCCGATCTCGTGCGGCGCCTTCAGACCCTGACGCCCGGGCACACCGCCCGCTGGGGGAAGTTCTCGGTGGCCGGCATGGTGGCGCACCTGAACGACGCGACGCGGATGGCCCTGGGCGAGCTGCCGGTGCCGGCCAAAGCGGCGGCCTTCCTCCGGCTGGCGCCGGTGCGCTACCTCGTCATCCACGTCGCCCCGTTCCCGAAGAGCGCGCCCACCGCCCCGGAACTGCTCGCGCGGTCGAGCGACGCCGACCTCGCTCCTGAGCAGCAGGCCTTCGCCGTCCTGCTCGACCGGCTGGGCGCCGCGACCACTCTGGCGGCCTCGCATCCGGCGTTCGGGCCGATGACCCGGCGCGACTGGGGCGTCCTCGCCCACAAGCACACCGACCACCATCTGCGCCAGTTCGGCGTTTAGCGGGACGCGACAGCGATGCGCCTGGCCGCGCTCTACGACATCCACGGCAACCTGCCGGCCCTCGAGGCGGTGCTGGCGGACGTGCGGCAGGCAGGGGTCGACGCCGTCGTCGTCGGCGGGGATGTCCTGCCCGGCCCGCTGCCGCGCGAGTGTCTCGACTGCCTCGCCGCGCTCGACCTGCCGGTGCACTACCTGCGCGGCAACGGCGATCGGGTGGTGTGCGCCGAACGCCGCGGCGACGACGTGTCGGCCGAGGTGCCGGCGGCGTTCGCCGACGTGATCCGCTGGTCGGCGGCGACGTTGACCGACGGCGACGCGGCGCGGCTGTCGGCGTGGCCGGCCACGGTGCGGCTGCCGGCGCGCGGTCTCGGCGAGGTGCTGTTCTGTCACGCCACGCCGCGCAGCGACGTCGAGGTCTTCACCCGGCTCACCGCCGAGGAGCGGCTGTTCGACGCGTTCGACGGCGTGGCGGCGCCGGTCGTCGTCTGCGGGCACACCCACATGCAGTTCGACCGGATGATCCGCGGCATCCGCGTGGTGAATGCCGGCAGCGTCGGCATGCCATTCGGCGATCCGGGCGCGTACTGGCTGCTGCTGGGACCAGAGGTGGCGCCGCGTTACACGCGCTACGACCTGGCGGCCGCGGCGGCCCGGATCCGCGCCTCGGCCTATCCACAGGCCGAGGCCTTCGCGGCCGGCAACGTGCTCGCTCCGCCGTCCGAGACGGCGATGCTGCAGGTCTTCAGTCGGGCCGAGCCCACCTAGCGGCGCTCAGTCCTCCCGCGGATCGGCCGGCCCGCGCAGCATCTTCTGCAGGAAACACAGGTCGAGCCACCGGCCGAACTTGAAGCCCACCTCGCGGAAGCAGGCCACGTCGACGAAACCGAGCGAGCGGTGCAGGGCCAGGCTGGCGGCGTTGTCGGCGACGACGCCGGCGATCATCGTGTGATAGCCGCCGGCCTCGGCGGCGTCGACGAGCGCCACCAGCGCCATCCGCCCGAGGCCGCGCCCGCGCGCGTCCTTGTGGACGTAGACCGAATGCTCGACGCTGTACTTGTAGGCGGGCCAGGCCCGGAACGGGCCGTACGTGCCGTAGGCCAGGACCTGATCGGTGCCGGCGTCGGCCACGGCGACGACCGGCCAGCCGCCGGACCGACGGGCCTCGAACCACGCCTCCCGCTCGTCGAGCGTCTGCGGCGCGTAGTGGAAGATCGCGGTCGTCGTCAGCACCGCGTCGTTGTGGATCGCGAGGATGCGCGGCAGGTCGGCTCTCGTCGCCGCCCGCACCCGCACGCCGGACGCCATCGAGGTCTCCTACCGCCCGCGCAGCGGCTTGGTCAGCATGACGTAGGGCGACAGGTTGAAGCCGCAGCGCTGGTAGGCGCGCATCGCCCGTTCGTTGGTGTTGTAGCCGTAGAGCCGCAGGTCGATGGCGCCGGCGGCCGCCGCTCGCGCCGACAGGTGGGCGAGCAGCAGATCGACCAGGCCCTGGCCGCGGTGCTCGGGCAGGATGTAGAGGCTCTGCACCCACCAGTAGTCGCCGCCGAGGAAGTTGCTCCATTCGGTGACGACCGAGGTGCTGCCGACGACCCGGCCGGCGCCGGTCTGCGCCACCCAGTAGGCGGCCCGTGGCGGCGAGTCGAACGCGCCGCGCACGCCGCGGCGCGCCCCGTCGACGTCGAGCGTGCGGCGTTCGGCATCGCGGGCCTCGGCCAGCGTGAACCCGACGAGGACGTCGATGTCGTCGCGCGTGGCGGGGCGGATCTCGTAAGTGGCGGTGGTCATTGCCGGTCAGCATGTGCCGACCGGGGCCGTGCGGTCCAGTCCCGGCTGCGGGAGCGCGGTCGAGCCGGAGGCTAGACCAGTGGAGCGATGAGGGCCACCACGGTGATGGCCCGGCAGGCCACCGCCAGCCGCGGGTGCAGCCGCTCGATGTTGTTCCACACCAGCGCCAGCGCGGTCATGGCGGCCAGCATCACCACCACCCACAGCAGCACCACGCCCGGCGGCTGGGGCCCGAGCCGCGGCCCGAGCCCCACCGTCCACAGCGATCCGTAGAGCACCGCGATGTGCACCGCGTAGACCAGCAGCGACTCTTCGGCCAGGCCCTGCAGCGGGGGCGTCAGCCGGGTGACGTAGTGGCCGATGGTGGCGACGATCGACAGCAGCAGCAGCACCGAGCCGAACCGCTGCACGAACGACAGCGGGCTGGCCCGCCACCAGTCGTGCACGCCGTATTCGAACAGCCCGTACTCGCCGGCCAGGCCGGCGGCGATGGCCAGCGCGGCGCCGGACAGGAACAGCCCGCGCGCCAGCGGCTGCAGGTGGTCGCGCGTCGCCCACGGTCCGGCGGTGACGCCGAAGGTGGCGCCGAGCAGGGTGAAGCCGGCCCACGGGAACAGCGGGAAGAGCGATCCGGTCTGGTGATTCAGGTACGCCGCCAGCCACAGCGGCAGGGAGCCGCTGAAGTCGACGCCGTGCACGATCGGCGTCAGCCCGACGACCAGGCCGGCCACCCACGCGCACACCACCGCGAAGATCCGCGGCGTCCGCGTCAGCCACATCAGCGCCTGGAGCAGCAGCAGCGTGAGCGCCACGTTCTGCAGCACGTCCACCACCAGGAACGACCGCCACCGCTCGGCGTCGGCGTACTGCAGGTGCGTGAACTTGCCCATCGGGAAATGGACGAAGTAGCCGAGCGCGAGGAAGAACACCAGCCGGCGGATGCGCTTGACCGCGCGTCGCGACAAGCGGCGCTGCTCGCTCCAGTGGCGCAGCGCCGTCAGGCTGAACGCGGCTCCGGACAGGAACAGGAACGTGCAGGAGGTGAGCCCGCGCAGGTAGAGCCAGGCGTTGTACTGGAGGCTGGTGCGGAAGTCGGGGTGGAGCAGCGCGTCGATGGTGTGGCCCTGCACCATCAGCAGCACGGCGATGGCCCGGGCCAGGTCGATGAACAGGATCCGTCCGCCGGCGACCGGCGGCCCGGCAGGCACGGATGCAGTCCCGGCCGGGACTACAGGGATGTCGGGCACGACTCGACGATTGTGCCACCGCGTGGCGCGCCCGAGGGCGGCAAATACGCCAGTCCGGACGCTTGTCAGTGGGACAGTCGCCGCGCCCCTGCTCTCAGGGCTCGGTGACAGTCCCTAGGCGGGCTGTCTGGCCACCACCTGACGCATCGACTCGAGCGCGCCGGTGAGCTCTTCGCGGCTGCGAGCGGTGCAGAAGCGGATGTAGCCCTCGCTCTGCGGCCCGAAGTCCTGGCCGGGCACGCAGCCGATGCGGCCGTGCTTGATCAGGTACTCGACCACCGCCCACGACAGCGACTCGGTGCGATCGAGCTGCATCTCGCGGGCCCAGTCGGGGTTGATCTTCAGGAACGCGTAGAAGGCGCCTTCGGGCGGGTTGCCCGAGAACACGTGCGGCGCCACCTCGCGCACGCCGGCGTAGAACAGGTCGCGCCGCGCCTTCAGCTCCACCCGGAAGTCGTCGAGGCACTGCTGCGAGCCTTCGAGGGCGCCGATCGCGCCGTACTGGGCGATCGAGCTGACGTTGCTGGCGGTGTAGAGGACCAGCTTGGTCGCCCGCGCCCGCATCGCCGCGTTCTTCATCGCGAAGTAGCCGACGCGCACGCCGGTCATCGCGTAGGACTTGCTCAGCGTGTAGCACGGAATCGTGCGCTCGTACATCCCGGGCAGCGACGCGATGCTGACGTGCTCGGCGTTGAAGAGCACGTCTTCGTAGGCTTCGTCCGACACCACCCACAGGTTGCGCTCGCGGGCGATGGCCGCGATGCGCTCGAGATCGGCGCGGGTCAGGCTGCCGCCGCTCGGGTTGTTGGGCGAGTTGAGGTAGAGGATCTTCGTCTTCGGCGTGATCGCCCGCTCGAGCTCGTCGAGATCCCAACGGAAGGCCAGCGATTCGTGCAGCGGCACCTGCACCGGCACGCCGCCGCCCCACTGGATGATCGCCATGGTCGGCGGCCACTGCGGGTCGGGGAGGATCACCTCGTCGCCCGGCTCGAGCAGCGCATGGAACACCGCGAACAGGCCGTGGATGCCGCCGTTGGTGACGATGACCTCGTCGTCCTCCTCCACCGGGATGTGGTTCTTGTCGCGCATCTTCAGCGCGGCCAGCTGGCGCAGGCGCGGCAGGCCGGTGGTGGGCAGGTAGTGCGTGCGGTTGTCCTGCACCGCCTTGATGAAGGCCTGCTTCACGGTGTCGGGCGCGTCGAAGCTGACGTCGCCCTGATCGAGGCGGAAGGGGTTCGTGACCGTGAACATCATGTCGCGGATCTTGACGATGCCGGACATCGGAACGGAGTCGATGAAGGAGCCCATAAACAGCGTAAAAGCGTACCACGGAGATCGCGACGCCGCGAGGCGGCGGCTGATGCTTTTACGACACTTTAACAACCTCGCCGCGAGATGGTCGGCGCGGTCTACACCGCCAGCGCGGTGCTCGTCGTCAGTCCGGCGGAATCGAGAATCGCGCGCAGCACCGAGGCGGTGCGGGTGAGTGGCAGGTTGCTCACGTAGAAATGGCGCACGCCGATCGCCCGCAACTCGCGGATCGAGCGGGCGCAGACCTCCACCGGCGTCGCCCCGGCGGCGAACTCGGCGCGCAGCCCGTCGACCGGCACCGGCAGGAACTGGCTCAACACCTCGAGGGTCGACGGCTTGGCGCTGCGGTAGTAGAAGACGCCGAACATGCCCGGGGCGGCGACGCCGGCGCGATCGGCGGCGGCCAGGAACGCCTCGACGTCGGCCAGCCGGTGGTGCGACACGATCTGCGTCAGGTAGAAGTCGGCGGTGAACTCGCCGCCGCCGACGAACGCCACCTGCCGGGCGGCCTCGGCCGCCGGGTTGGCCCAACCGCCGAGCGGCAGATCGGGATGGCGATCGCGAATCAGCCGGCGCAGCTGCCAGGCGTGCTCCACCGACCGGGCCCGGCCGACGTGCTTGTCGCCGCCAAGGACGACCAGCGCCGGGAACTGGTGCTGCACCACCTGGTCGGCGTAGGCGAGGCAGAAGTCGAGCGAGTGCTTGGTGGTGAGGAACGGCACCACGCGGTTGCGCGGGACGTCGGGGCCGAGGTTGGTCACCAGGTGGCGGAGGTTGTTCTCCTCCTGGGCGCCGACGGCGCTGTCGGTGATCATCACCCGCACGCCCTGGCGGACGACGCCGCGGATCGCGTGGTAGGTGTCGATCCAGGCGTCGATGCCGGCCGCCGCCTCGAGTTCAGCGCGGGGCGGTCTCAGCTCGACGGCGACGACGGAGTCGGTGGAAAGGAGTGCGGAGAACACGGTGTCGGGCGCGATGGGTGCGCCCTGCGGTGCTCAAGTATAGCTGCGGGCAGCGCCTCGCGTTCGGCCCGGTCGAGCCGCGGCTGACGGCACTACTGACAGGTGCGCGTGCCGCACGTCGCCACGCGCGTGGTCATGCCGTTACCGCTGCCGATCTCGCGGTGCGATGGCGTTCAGGAGGACGACGATTCGCGGGCTCGGCGGGGCCACGTCGGCCGCCTTGATGACCAGGTAGCGCCGGCCGTCGAGGGACACGTCGAAGGGGCTGGTGCTCGCATCGCCCCGCAAGGCGTAGACAGCGGGCACCACGGTCGCCGGCGCGCCGATGCGAAGCTCGCCGGCCGTCGTGTCGACAGGCGCCGCCACGATTCGGCCGGGACCATCCTGGAAGAACAGCTCACGGCCGTCTCTCGACCATTTCGGATGGTGGCCGCCGCCTTGCGACACCTGCCAGCGTGCCGCTCCGGCATCAGGAAAAGGGCGGACGAACACCTGCTGCACCGGGCCCGCCTCGTCCGACGAGTAGGCGACGAATCTCGAGTTGGGAGAGACGACCGGGTAGTTCTCGTTCCCCGGCAACTCGAGCAGGGGCTCGGCTTGGCTCGACGCGCTGAGCGGCACCCGGAAGAGGTCCCACTGCCCCAGCTGCGTCTGGTTGCCGACAACGTAGCGGCCATCTCCTGTGATTGAGAATGGCACTTGGTTCGCAGCGGAAATCGTCAGTCGTTCGGCCGAACCGCTGCCGTCCGCGGCTTGCCGAAACAGGTTGTTGGCCCCGGAGCGCACCGACCCGAACACCAGCTGCCGGCCGTCCGGTGTCCACACCGGTCCGCGGTCGGCGGCCGGGTCGTTGGTAATCCTGGTCAACGCTTCGCGGGCGAAATCCCAGGTCCACACGTCCCGATCCCCGGCGGCAATCGACACCGCCACCCGCAATCCGTCTGGCGACAGGCGCAGGTCCTGGTAGGCCCGTGCCGGCGCCGGGACCGCCGTCTCGCCGCCGGTGCGATCGACCCAGACGAGGTACGCGGCGGCTGGTCGCCGGCCTCCAACGGCACATACGCCAGCGTTCCGCTCGCCGACGTCGCGAAGTACAGCACAGCCGCTGGTGCCCATCAGGACCCGGTCGACCAGCACCACCGGCTCGCCGGTCAGCGTGAGCGTCTGCAGGTCGAAGGGCACCGCGTAGAGGGTGCGTCCGCTCGGATAGACGAGATGGCCGCTGCCGGCGTAGCGGCCGCACGCGGCGTTGTCGACGAGAGCTCTCCGTGCACCGCTCCGCAGGTCCACCACCGCGACGGACTGGGCCCCGTTCGATGCCACAGCAGTGAACAGAACCCCGCGGTCATCCGGCAACGCTGCCGGAAAGAGATGGTCAGCCTCGCCCGCGGCGGCATCGGGGGTGGTGACAGTAGTGAGCGAACCGCCCTCGTCGCTCACCCGCAGCAACCCCGTGGCGGGGTCGGACGTCGAGAACACGATCGTGCCGTCGGCCAGCCACGACGCGCCGCGGACGGCGTCCGACACCGCCGCAATCAGCCGCGGCTCTCCGCCTCCGACTGTCACCTTCTCGAGGCCGCGGTCGCCCTGGTAGCCGAGCCATTGCCCATCTGGTGAGAAGAACGGCTCTCGGGACCGGGTGACGCCTGCGACCACTCGCGGCAGCAGGTCATCAAGCGTCCGCGCAACCAGGATGCCGCCGCTGCCGAAGGCGCTGGCCGTGACGTAGGCGATCGTGCGGCCGTCGGGCGACAGGGCCAGGGTCGGGGTCGTCGTCGCGACGTTGAGCGGATGCTCCGCGGGTGTCTGGATCTCGAAGCGCACGACCGCGGGGTTGCCCGAAGGCACCGCCCGGTTCATCGTCCAAAGGGCGACCGCCGCGATCGTCGCGAGCGCCGCGGCTCCGCCGAAAGCGACGACCCGTCGCCAACCGTGATTGGCCTGCCCCGTGGCGTGCGCAGCAGGCGGTGATCCCATCAGCGGTGAGTTCGCCCGATTCCAACTCGCGGCGGAATCCATCGAGCTCGTTGCGCAGGTCCGTGCCCGTCTGCTGGCGGCGGGCCGGATCCTGGCCCGCGCCCTGCGAATGACCCGCGCGAGTTCCTTCGGCACGGCCGGATTGATGGCGGTGACAGGCGGTGGCGTGTCGCGCAGGATGGCCGCGACCAGCACCAGGTCGGTCTCTCCAGCGAACGGCCGCCGCCCCGACGCCATCTCGTAGAGCATCACGCCGAGCGAGAACACGTAGGGCCGGGCGATCCACCGCCAGGCCCTGCGCCTGTTCAGGAGACATGTACGCCGGCGTTCCGAGCACGTAGCCCGTCGCGAGTGGCCAGCGGCATCGTCGCCGTCGCCGCGCCCGCCGCGGCGTCGCTGTCGCGTCAGCTTCGCGATGCCGAAGTCGAGCACCTTGACGACGCCATCGCCGCCGACCATGACGTTGGCTGGCTTCAAATCACGATGGGTGATGCCGATGGCGTGCGCGGCGCTGACCGCCTCGGCCAACGGCACCGCGACAGCGAGGAGCTGTGGCAATGGCATGCCGGCCGCTCGGGATCAACGACGGCCAGCGACGCCCTTTGACCAGCTCCATGGCGAGAAGCGGCCGTCGTCGGCCTCACCCGACGGTGTGAATCGTGACGATGTTCGGGTGGTTCAGCGCCGCGACAATCCGCGCCTCGCGTCGAAGCGGCTGCCGACCGCTCGGCATCGCGCCCAGGTCCTCGGGCAGCACCTTCACGGCGACTGACGTCCGTGCGCCGGTCGTGCGCCGCTCGAACCCGCCCATGCCGCCCGTGCCAATAGGCTCGCGGCCTCGAACTGCCCGAGGCATGTGCCGGAGGGCGACGGCCGGAGGCGTCGATGGGTTGGAGCGGCCGATTGCAGGACGGCCATCTGGCGGCGCCGATGTTAGCGCACGCGCGCTGAGCGTGAACGCAGCACGAGACGGGCGGCCCGTCCCGCCGCACGCGGTTAGGTCGTGGCGCCGCCGCAACTGCTGCCGGCGCCGGCCGTGCAGCCGAAGCAGTGCGGGCCGGTGACGACCGTCCTGTGCCGCAGGCTCGTCAACGACGAGGGGTCCTCGACCAGATCCAGGATCGACTGCGGCTGTCCGGCCATCACCGGCAGGTCGAGCATCTGGTTGAAGTCGCAGTCGAACAAACGCCCGTCCCAGCCGACGCTGAGCGTGTTGCGGCACATCACGCCGGGCACGGTGGCCGGGTTGAAGGCCTGCACCAGCTTGTCGAGATAGCCCTGCAGGTTGCCCGAGTGCTCCAGCCACTCCAGGTAGCGGCTGATCGGCATGTTGGTGATGGTGAACAGCCGCGTGAAGACGATGCCGTAGCGGCGCTGCAGCTCGCGCTTCCAGTCGCGCTCGAGCCCCGCTTGCGCCGCCGGCAGGAACGCGCCGACCGGGTTGGTGACCAGGGTCAGCTCGAGCCCGGTGCCGTCGACGCCGTAGCCGACGCCGTTGAACTCGCGAAGCGCAGCAATCGACGCCTCGAACACGCCGTCGCCCCGCTGCCGGTCGGTCATCGTCGCCGCGTACGACGGCAGCGACGCCACCACGTCGACGCGCTGCGCCGCCAGGAACCGCGGCAAGTCGCTGTAGTTGGGGAGCGTGGTGATGGTGAGGTTGCAGCGATCGATCACCCGCCGGCCGAGCTGCCGGGCCTTGATCACGAGATCCCGGAAGCGCGGATGCATCTCCGGCGCGCCGCCGGTGATGTCGAGGGTCGGAATCGTCGATCGCGCCAGCACCGCCAGGACCGCGTCGACCACGCCGTCCGGCATCACCTCGCGGCGGTCAGGTCCGGCATCGACGTGGCAGTGGTGGCAGGCCTGGTTGCAGCGCTTGCCGAGGTTCACCTGCAGCACGTCGATGGTGGCCGCGGAGAGCGGCGCAGCGCCATCGGCGGCCACGGCGTCCTCGAACGTCCGCGCCAGCGGCAGCCCGGCGAGCATCGCCCGCTGCGCCGCCGGGGCGGCGAGGGGCGATCGCGAGTTCAGGAGGGTGGGAAGGGACATGTCAGGGAACAGGGAACAGGGAACAGGGAACAGGGAACAGGGAACAGGGAACAGGGAACAGGGAACAGGGAACAGGGAACAGGGCAGAACACCCGCGACATCGGCGGCAAGGGAGCCGTACGGCGTGACAGCGTGAAACGAGACAAGAGCTTTACCTGGTCCCTGTTCCCCGTTCCCCGTTCCCTGTTCCCTACATGGATAGCTTGTCCAAGTGGTTCCGCATCTGCACCCCGTGCACCAGCGACGCGCCGCCGCGGATCGCCGCGGCGACATGCACCGCTTCGGTCATCTGCTCGGGCGTGGCGCCCTTCTCGAGCGAGCCGCTCGTGTAAGCGTCGATGCAATAGGGACACTGCACGGCGTGCGAAACGGCCAGGGCAATCAGGGCCTTCTCACGCTCGCTCAGCGCGCCTTCGGCGAACACCGCGCCGTACCACTCCAGGAACTTCTTCCAGAGCTCGGGGGCGTCTTTGCCCATGTCGGCGAACTTCGCCAGATCCGGCGGGTGGTAGTAGGTGTCCATGCCGTCTCCTCGCGCGCGCGTTGAGTGTTACGACGCCGGCGACAAGGCGGCGGGTCCAGCTCTGCGGGCACGAGAATTGTAGCTGGACGCTAGCAGCCCGGGGTGGAAGTGGTGGCGCAGCACCGAGGGCGGCGATGCGCGCGGATCGCCAGGCGCGACAACTGAGAATATCGGGCAATATTCGAAGGCGGAGCAACGCCGCGAGGCGCGATGCAGCGCCGGCCGAATGCCGGCACCACTTTCACCTCGGGCTGCTAGGCCCGGCACGCGCACGACCACCGGCTCGAGAGCCGTCTTCTCGATCGCCGGAGCCGCCGACGGCGAGGCCAGGAACGCGATGTATCGGCGGGCCAGCTCAGACTGGCGAGCCGGTGTGCCGACACCGGCCGCGAAGACGGTGACCCGCTGGACTCCCTCCGGCAGCGGCCCCACCACGTCGATGCCCGGCACCGGCATCAGCTCGCTCAACTGCTGAAAGCCGATCTCCGCCTCGCCGCGCGCCAGCACCACCCCGACGCGCTCGCCGACGACGCGCCGGCTCTTGGGCAGCACCTGCTCGGCGATGCCCAGCGACTGGAACACCTCGGTGGTCAGATACACCCCACTGACGCTGGCCGAGTAGGCGATCGAGGACGCGCCCAGCAGGGCCCGTCTGAAGCCCTCGACGGTCGAGATGTCGGGCTTGGGCGCACCCTTGCGCACCGCCATGCCGATCGACGAGCGGGCGACGTCCTGGCGCGTGCCGCGCACGATCAGGCCACCCGCGATGAATCGGTCGAGCGTCGTGGCGTCGACGATCACGACATCGGCGGTTTCGCCTCGCGTCAGCCGCGCCTCGATCGAGGTGTCGCCGCTGCCGATCGTGGTGGTGTCGGTGACGACCTTGGCGCCGCTCACCCGTTCGAACTCAGGCGCCAGGGCGAGGTGCGCGGCGGTGAACGCGCCCGAGGTCATGACGTGCAGCTCCGGCGGGCTCTGCGCCCGGCCGATCACGACGAAGGCGGCGCCGAGCGCCGCCGTCATCATCACAACGACGCGCCGGCGGCCGGGGCTCATCACGCCTTACAGCCCTTCCACCAGCAGGCCGCGAAAGGTCGCGGCGCCGACGCGCAGCTTCCGGATCGTCTGGTATTCGGCGGAGTCGTAGAACGCCTGGGCGCGCTCCAAGCTGGGAAACTCGACGACGACGAGGCGGCCCGCCGCCGGCGGGCCTTCGAGCGTCGCCACCCGTCCGCCGCGGGCGACGAACCGGCCGCCGAACTTCTCGATCACCCCGGGCGACAGCTTCGCGTACTCGCCGTACTGCTGGGCGTTGGTGACCTCGACCTCGGCGATGAAATAGGCCTTCTTCGCCGCCGGCGCCTGCCGGGCCGTCACGCCGGCCAGCGCGGTGACGACGATCGCCGCGGCGATTGTCAGGCGGATTGCTGCATTCGACATGGGAGCCTCCCGGCAGGAGTGTAGCGGCACCGGTGTCGGGACGGTCCCCTTTCCGCAAACAAGAGCCCCGGAAACGCGCCTGTCAGTGGGACAGTCCCTAGAGCTCCCGCAACGCCGAGGGAATCGGCAGGCGCGCGGCGCGGATCGCCGGGAACAACCCGCCGACCAGACCCATGAGCAGCGCGTAGACGAGGCCGAGCACGAGCAGCGCCGGTGTGACGCGGAAGGCGAACGCCACCTGGCTGAAGGTCTGGAAGTTCATCGTCGAGGTCTGGTAGCCGTTGAACGCGGCGTAGGCGACGGCGCCGCCGATGGCCCCGCCCAGGGCGGCCAGGGCCAGCGATTCGGCCATCACCGACACCACCACCGAGCTGGCGTTGAAGCCCAGCGCCCGGAGCGTGGCGATCTCGCGCGCGCGCGTCGACACGGCGGTGTACATCGTGAGAATCGCGCCGAACACCGCGCCGATGCCCATCAGCAACGCGATGCCGAACCCGACCGTCTGGATGAGCCCGGTGAGCGCCCGCGACTGCTGCGCGTAGTACTCGGTTTCGCGCCGCACCTGGACGTTCAGCTGCGGATTGGCGGTGAGCCAGTCGCGGAAGGTGTCGAAGCTGTCGGACGAGTCGAGCCTGGCGACGACCAGCTGGTAGGAGTTGCCGCGCCGGTAGGCGCCCTGCAGGACCCGCACGTCGCACCAGATTTCGGTCTCGGCGACGCCGCCGTCGGCTTCGAAGATGCCGACCACCGTCCAGGTGTTCTGGCCCGAGCGCACCTGGCTGCCGAGCGTGAGGCCCTGGAACTGGGCGCTGGCGCCGCGGCCGACGACGATCTCGTTGGTGCCGAACTCGAGCATCCGGCCCTCGACGATCGAGGCGTTGTCGCGCACCGCCAGGGTCTGCGGGCCGATGCCGCGCATCGGCACGTTGGCGGCCGTGCCGGTGCTGATCTTCGGCAGGTCGATGATGACGTAGAGTTCCGAGGAGGCGAGCGCCACCTGCCCCTCGCGCCGGATGCCGGGCGCCTGGCGGATGAGGTCGGATTCGGTGCCGCTGACGCCGCTGGTCATCTCGCTGTCGGCGCCGCTGCGCATCACCAGCGCCCGCGACGGCGACCCCGATTCGCCCATCGCCGCGGTGAAGCCGGCGGCGATCGACAGCACCGACACCAGCACCACGACGACGCCGGCGATGCCGATGATGGCCACGCCCGACGAGCCGAGGCGGCGCGGAATGGTCCGCAGGTTGAGCAGCGTGACGGCGACGGTCTGACCGATCCAGTTGAACATCTCAGCCCCTCCGCAACGCGTCGGTGATCTTCAGGTTCATCGCCGTGGCCGCCGGCAGCGCCCCGGCCACCAGCCCCAGCAGGACGATCAGCGCGGCGCCGATGCCGACGTCGCGACCGGGCAGGATGAAGATCGGCAGCATCCCGCCGGTCGGGTCGCCCTGGCCGACGATGAGCCACGCCACGCCGAGCCCGGCGGCGCCGCCGAGCACGGCGATGAGCACCGATTCGCCCAGCACCAGCGCCAGGATCGAGCCGTTGGAGAAGCCGAGCGTCTTCAGCACGCCGACCTCGCTGGTGCGCTCGCGCACCGACTGGGCCATGGTGTTGGCCGCCACCAGCAGCATCGTGAACAGCACCGCGATCAGGATCGCGACCATGATCGCGCCGATGTCGCCGACCTGCTTGGCGAAGCCCTCGACGAAGCCCTTCTCGGTGGTGGTCTTGGTCTCGGCCGACGAGTTGGCGAACATGTCGTCGAACCTGGCGCCCATCGCCTGCGCGGTCGACGGATCGGCGATCTTCACCACGTACCACCCGACCAGGCCGTCGCCTTGGCGGCGGTTCTCGTCGAGGTAGTCGTAGCGGAAGAAGAACTGCGTCTTGTCGATGCCCGGCTCGCCGTCGTACAGCCCGGCGATGTTGAACTCCCAGGTCTGGCCCTCGCCCTTGGGCTGCCAGATGGTGCCCTGGATCGGGATGCGGTCGCCGATCTTCCAGTTGAAGCGCTTGGCCAGATCGACGCCGACGATCGCGCCCTGGCGGTCAGCCGCCCAGGCGGCAAGCTGATCCGGCGGCACCTGGAACTCCGGGTACACCTTCAGGAACGAGTCGGGCTCAACCGCCATCTGGGCGAAGAAATTCGCCGGGTCCTGGTAGACGCCGCCGAACCACGACTGATGCGTGACCAGCGACACGCCTTCGGTGGCCTTCAGCCGCTCGTAGTAGCTCACCGGCAGCGGCATGATCAGGCTCACCTTGTGGATCAGCACCAGCCGGTCGATGCCGGCGATGTCCACGCCGAAGCTGAAGGCCGTGCGGATCGTCATCAGCAGGCCGAACAGCAGGAAGGCGACGAAGATCGACAGCAGCGTGAAGATGGTGCGGACCTTCTTCCGCCACAGGCTGCTCCACAGCAACGGCAGGTACTTCATGCCGCGTCTCCCAGCAGCACGCCCTTCTCGAGGTGCAGGATCCGCTTGGCGCGCTCGGCGGCGCGCGGGTCGTGGGTGACCATCACGATGGTCTTGCCGTGCTTCTCGTTCAGCGCGGCGAGCAGGTCGAGGATCTCGTCGCCCGACTTGCGGTCGAGGTCGCCGGTCGGCTCGTCGGCGAGCAGCAGGGTCGGGTCGGTGACGATTGCCCGGGCGATGCCGACCCGCTGTTCCTGGCCGCCCGACAGCTGGCGCGGATAGTGCTTGGCGCGCTCGGCCAGGCCGACCACGTTCAGCGCGATCGCCACCCGCTTCTTGCGCTCGGCCTTCGACAGGCTGGTGAGCAGCAGCGGCAGATCGACGTTGCGCTCGGCGGTGAGCACCGGCAGCAGGTTGTAGAGCTGGAACACGAAGCCGATGTGGTGGGCGCGCCAGCGCGACAGCTGTCCGCCCCCGAGCGCGGCGATGTTGGTGCCGGCCACCTCGACCGAGCCGCCCGACGGCGTGTCGAGTCCGCCCAGCAGGTTGAGCAGCGTCGTCTTGCCGGAGCCCGACGGGCCCATCAACGCCACGAAGTCGCCCTGTGGAATCTCGAGGTTCACGCCCTTCAGCACGTCGATGCGCTCGCTGCCGCGCGTGAAGTACTTGTGGACGCCGTTGACCTGCACCAATGCGCTCATGAACGACTGCTCCTCACTGCTTGACGACGACGGGAACGCCGGCGGCCAGTCCGGCCGGCGGCGCGACGACGACGCGTTCGCCGGCGCTCAACCCGGCGGTCACTTCGAGCCGATCGCCGTCGGTGCCGCCGGTCTGCACCGCGCGCCGCTCCACCGACGACGCGGTGACCACGAACACGTAGCTGGCGCCGTTCTCAGTACGCACGGCGCTCTTGGGCACGAGCGCCGTCGGCCGTGCGGCCGGCGCCGCGGCGGCGCTCTCCTCGCGCAGGAACGTCACCTTCACGCCCATGTCCGGCAGGATGCGCGGATCGAGCTGGTTGAAGCCGATGCGCACCAGCACGGTGGCCTTCTGCCGGTCGGCGGTCGGCACCACGGCGATCACCCTGGCCGGAATCTCGAACTCCGGGTAGGCGTCGAGCACGGCGGTGACCGGCTGATTGGCGGTGACGCGGTTGATGTAGCTCTCGTTGACGTCGACCTCGACTTCGAGCGATCGCATGTCGACGATGGTGCTGATGCCGGTGCGGGTGAAGCCGCCGCCGGCCGACACCGGCGACACCATCTCGCCGGGCTGGGCGTCCTTGCTGAGCGCCACGCCGCTGAACGGCGCGCGGATCACCATGTCGGCCATCGCCGTTTCCTGCAGCGCCACCTGCCGCTCGGCGACGATGATCTGCTCGCGCAGCGAGGCGATGCGGGCGATGAGCGAGTTCACCTCCGCCTGCGCCTGATCCATGTCGGCGGCGGTGGCCAGCTGCTCCTTGTAGAGCCGCTCACGCCGTCCCAGGTTGAGCTTCGCTTCCTCGAGCCGCACCTCCACCTCGGGGACCGCGCGTCGCGACGCTTCCAGCTGCGCCCGCGCGAGGTCCAGCGCCGCCCGCACGGTGGAGTCGTCGAGCCGGGCCAGCACCTGGCCCTCGCGGACGGCCATGCCCTCCTCGACGTTCACCTCGATGACCTTGCCGGTCACCTTCGACGACACCGTGGCCCGGCGCCGCGCCGTGACGTAGCCCGAGGCGTTCAGCACCGACGCCTGAGCGCCGGCGGCGCGGCTGGTCACCGTGGCCACTTCGATCTCCAGCGGCACCACCCGGGTGGTCCACCAGTACGCCCCGCCGCCGAGGGTGACCAGCAGAATCAGCAGCGCCACCCATCGGCCCCAGCGCCGGCCACCGGTCTTCAGGGGCGCACGTTCGATGCGCAGCGCGGACAGGTCGTCGATCGGGTCGCTCACGCGGGTCCTCGGGGCTGGAAACAGTAGTGCGAACAAAACACGAAAGTCAACCGATTCCGCCGGATGGCCCGCCCGGCGTTGCCGCGCGCTTCAACAGACGGAGCGGGGCGCACGGTGTTCGACGGGGGCCGACGGGCGGTCGGTTCGGTGCGACCGGCGGCGCGGATCGAGCGGCCGATGGCCGGTCCGCTCCGCCCGCTAATTAACGAATAGGTTTAATACTCCGACTTGGCCGCTACCGTCAAGCGGGGACCGACAGCCCAGCGGCCCGCCCGGCCGTGCGCCCGGTGGACCACGCCCAGCTGACTCGGGCCGATTGGGGCGATGAGCACGCCTGAAGGCGATGATGACACCCGACAACGAGCATACAACGGGTGAAAAATCAGATAATTGCAACCAATACTGCTAAAATACACCCGACAAGAAGGAGAGGACGGGTGACAAGCAGAAACTCATCGCAGGACGCAATCGCCGTTGTCGATGTCAGCGGCCGAGAGCGCGACCACCTCCTGACGCTCCAAGAGGACCACTTTCTGGACTTCAAGAGCGTCGACATCTCACCAGCCAAACTCACCCGCACGATTTCCGCCTTCGCCAACGCAAGCGGAGGTGACCTCTACATCGGTATTGCCGAGTCCGAATTCTTTGGCACGACGACCAGCAATTGGAACGGATTTCGAAATCCAGAAGCCGCAAATGGCCATATCCAGGTTCTCTCGGGCATGTTCCCGCTTGGAAGTGAGTACTCGTATGAGTTCCTCCGGGCAGCCGGCTCCCACGGGCTGCTCCTGCACGTATCCGTCCAGAAGACGATTCACGTAGCTACCGCCAACGACGGAGTCGCCTACGTTCGGCGCGGAGCGCAGAACCTCGCGGCGAAGGGGCCGGACCTGGATCGCCTCCGACTGGACAAGGGAGTGGAGAGTTTCGAGCGCCGGCCTGTCGACGTCGACATCGACGTCGTCTCGGAGTCCGACGTCCTGGAACGCTTCGTGCGGGAAGTCATCCCCGCGTCGAAGCCGATGAAGTACCCTACGATCGCAGAGCCTGGTTCACGCAGGCAGGCCGGTGGCTGCTGCGGTGCTGCTTTTCGCCGACGAACCACAGGCGGCGCTTCCGAAACGCTCTGCGATCAAGCTGTATCGATATGGTACGACCCAGGACGCGGGCACTCGTGAAACGCTCGTGGGTTCTCCGGAAACGGTCGAGGGTCCTCTGTATGACCTGATCTACAAGGCCGTTGACCGAACGGTCGCCATGGTCGAGGGAATCAAGAAGCTCGGCCCCACAGGTCTCGAACAGGTGCGGTATCCGAAGGAAACCCTTCACGAGATCGTCACCAATGCAGTGCTTCATCGCGATTACAGCATTGCCTCGGACATTCACATCCGTGTGTTCGACAACCGGGTTGAGGTCGAGAGCCCTGGTCTGTTGCCGGGTCACATCACACTTGACAATATGCTCGACGAACAGTTCGCCAGAAACGGAGCGTTGGTCCGACTGATCAACAAGTTCCCAAATCCCCCCAACAAGGACGTCGGCGAAGGCCTGAACACGGCATTCGACGCGATGAAACGCCTCCGGCTAAAGCCGCCGACAATCGAAGAGACCGCTAGTGCACTGGTCGTCAAGATTCGTCACGAGGCGTTGGCGACGCCGGAAGAGTCTGTGATGGACTACCTCAGCAATCACACGGAGATCACCAATCGAATCGCCCGTGAGCTAACCGGGATACGGTCGGAGAACTCGATGAAAGAGGTCTTCTACCGGCTACGAGACTTGAATCTGGTTCGCATGGTCGCAGGCCGAAGTCAGGCACGAGCAGCATGGGAGAAAGTGCCTCGATCCCCTGAAAGTGTCGAATCGTGACCGCCGAGATCAATCCTCGGCTGGTCGGGCGGCGCCCAATCCGGCGCTTCGGCCGGTGGACCAAGCCCAGCTGAAGTTGTGGCCGCCGATCGGCCCGAATGCGTCGAGCACTTCGCCGCAGAAGTGGAGACCGGGCGCGTGCCGGCTCTCGAGCGTCCCGCGCCGCACCTCGTCGAGCGCCACGCCGCCGCCGGTCACCTCGGCGGTCCGGTAACCCTCGTCGCCGGTCCACGGCAGCCGATACTCGGTGAGCACGCGCAGCAGGTGCGTCCGCTCGTCGCGCCGCAACTGGACGCAGGTGCGATCGTGCGGCACCCCGGCTTCGCGCACCAGCGCCTCGGCGAGCCGCTGCGGCAGGTGCCGTGCCACGACCGTGCCCACCAGCCCGCGCGCCTCACCCAGCGCCCGACGCCAGCCCGCGGCGTCCATCGCCGTCCACCGCACGCGCACCTCTGCCGGTTCGGTGCCGGACCACTGCGATCGCACCGCCACGTGCGACACGTCGAGCACCGCCGGACCGCTGTAGCCGCGATGCGTGAACAGGAACCCGCCGGCGCCGCGGGCGCGCTCGCGCGCCGACGCGGCGTCGATCCGCACGTCGAGCGACACCCCGGCGAGGCCGGCATGCACCGCCGGCGACGTCGTGAGCGGCGTGAGCGCGGCGTAGGTCGGCTGCACCACGTGGCCCAGCGCCCGCGCGAGATCCAGTCCGAAGCCGTCGCTGCCGGTGGACGGCACCGACAGCCCGCCGGTGGCGACGATCACCCGATCGCACGCCAGTTCGCCGCCCGGCGTGGCGACGATCCATCCCGGGCCGTCGCGCCGCACGCCGGCGACTGCCTGCCCGAAGCGGAGCGTGACGCCGATCCCGCGCGCGTGCCCGACCAGAGCGTCGCGCACGTCGCGCGCGCGGTTGGAGACCGGGAACAGCTTGCCGGTCGCGCCGTCCACGGCGAGCGGCAGGCCGAGGTCGTGCTCGAAAAATCGCCGTTGTTCGCGCAGCGGCCAGGCCTCGAGCAGCCCGCGGACGAGCGTCCGCGGCGCCTCGCTCACGAAGCGTCCTGGCGCCGATTCCGACGGCAGGACGTTGCAGCGGCCGCCGCCGCTGATGAGGATCTTGCGGCCGCCGTCGGCGGTGCGCTCGACCAGTGTGACCTGCGCCCCGGCCGCGCGCGCCGCCCCCGCCGCCATCAGCCCGGCGGCTCCGCCGCCGATCACCACCACCCGCGGCGTCACAGCGGCGGTCTCGCCTGAACCACGACGCCCGCCCCGAGGGCGGGCCAAACAACACTGCGACTGGCGAAGCGGAGCCACATGCTCGTTTGTCTGAGGCAGAGCCTCGCCAGTCATCGTATCGTGGTCACGCATGAGCCTCGCCCGCACCGCGCTCCTCAAGATCTCCGACAACCAGTGGATGCGCGAACACGGCGTCAAGGCGCCGTTCGTGCGCCGCGCCGTGGCCAGCTTCATGCCCGGCGAAACCGCCGCCGACATGCTGAACGCCGCCACCGCCCAGGCCGCCGCCGGCGTCGGCGCGGTGTTCACCCGGCTCGGCGAGAACGTCGCCGACATGGCCGAGGCGCAGCGGGTGACCGATCACTACCTGACGGTCATCGAGGAGGTGCGGGTGCGGCGGCTGATCTGCGAGCCGTCGATCAAGCTGACGCAGCTCGGGCTCGACGTCGATCCGGATCGCGCCTTCGCCAACGCGCTGGCGATCGGCACCCGCGCCGACGAGGCCGGCAACTACTTCTGGGTCGACATGGAGCAGTCGTCCTACGTCGATCGCACCCTCGCCGTGGTGATGCGGTTACGCGAGCGGGTGCCGCGGATCGGCGTGGCGCTGCAGGCCTACCTCCACCGCACCAGCGACGACGTGGCGGCGATGGTCGCCCGCGGCATCGGCATCCGGCTGGTGAAGGGCGCCTACAGCGAGCCGCCGTCGGTCGCCTTCCCGAAGAAGGCCGACGTCGACGCCAACTACCTGAAGCTGGCGCAGCTGATGCTCAGCCCCGGCGCCCGGTCGAGTGGATCGCGGGCAGTGTTCGGCACGCACGACCCGGCGATCATCAACGCCATCGAACGGCACGGCGACGGCGCCGGACTGGCGCCGACCGACTACGAGATCCACATGCTCTACGGCATTCAGCGCGGCGAGCAGCGCCGGCTGGCCCGCGACCGCAGGAACGTGCGGGTGCTCATCGCCTACGGCACCTACTGGTTCCCGTGGTACATGCGCCGGCTGGCCGAACGGCCGGCCAACGTCTGGTTCGTGGCCAAGAGCCTGTTCCGCTGAGCTGGGGCACCGTTGCTTACCTGCTACGCTGGACCGTGAGGGTGCCATGATCCGATCGGTCCTCGGCCTGCTGTTACCCGCGCTCCTGCTGGCGGCTCCCGTCCTCGCGTTCGCCCAGGCGCCGGCCACCACGATTGTGGTGGCGCCGAGCGACATCACGCAGGAGATCAGGCTGCGCGATGGCACGAGCGCGATCGGCCGGGTCGAAGCCGTTGACGGCACACGCATCACGTTCCGCACCGTTGGCGGCGCGACGCTCTCCATCGATGCCGCCGATGTCGCGAGCCTCACGACGGTCGACGGCCGTGCTTTGGGTACGCAGTTCTGGCCGAACGACCCGAACCCCACCCGGCTCTTCTTCGGGCCGACCGGCCGGCCGCTCGAGCGCGGCGACGTGTATCTCGGGGTCTACGAGATCTTCATCCCGTTCGTACAGGTCGGCATCACCGACCGCTTCTCGATTGGCGCCGGCACACCGCTCATCTTCGGCGGCGGTGGCGGCCGGCCGTTCTGGCTCACCCCGAAGTTCACGGTCGTCGCGCGGCCGAGGACGCAGGTGGCCGTGGGCGCGATGCACATGATGAACATCGACGGCGACACGTTGGGCGTGGGGTACGGCGCGCTCACGCAGGGCACGCGCGACACCGCACTGACCGTCGGGGTTGGCTATGCCTATGCCGAGTTCGAGGACAGCGGCGCCGCGGTGGTGATGATCGGCGGCGAGCATCGCGTGCACCGGCACGTGAAGCTCGTGACCGAGAACTACATCTTCCCGGAAGGCGGCATCGCCAGCGCCGGCGTGCGCTTCATGACCGAACGCCTCTCCGCGGATCTCGGCCTCGCCACGCCGCTCGGGGTCGACGAGTTGTTCGTGTTTCCAATGGTGAACTTCGTGTGGGCGTTCCGCTGACCCTGCTCCCGTAGCCGGCCGCCAGTTGCTGGCTACCAGCGTTCGCGGGCGCGCAGCGTCGTGATGTGCGCGGTGTGATGCCGCGAGTGCCAGTCGTAGAGCGCCAGGTAGTCGTCGATCGACATGCCGCCGCGCTCCGGATGAAACAGCCGACGCGCGAAGTCCGCCGGTCCGAGTGAGCGCAGCATCAGGACCAATCGCGCATGCAGGGCGTCGAGCAGGTCGAGCGACAGCGCCACCGGCGCCGACTTCGCGTCCGCCATGTCGGCCCACACCGACTCGGCGTACGGCTTGATAGTCGGGTTGTCCTCGCTGACCGCGAACTTCAGGCGCGCGTAGGCGTGCATGTGGCTGTCGGCGGTGTGGTGCACGACCTGACGCACGGTCCAGCCCTCCGGCCGGTACGGCGTGTCGAGCTGCGCCTCGGTGAGCCCCGCGGTCGCGAGCCGCATCCGGGCGGGGAGCTCGGCGAGGGTGGTGATGGCGGCGGCCCGATCGGCCGCGCTGAACGACGCGGGAGCCACGAAGGGACCCACGGGGTAGCGGAGGTCGGCTGTCATGGCGCTCAGTGTGGCGGTCGGCGCACGCGGTGTCGAGTGGCAGGAATGACAGTTCGCGTTAATATCCTGCCATGCCCGCCCGTCGTGCTCCCGGTCCCGCCAATCGTCTCGTCGTCGCCCTGGTCTGCGACGGTCTCAGCCTGTTCGAGTTCGGCATCGTCGCCGAGGTGTTCGCGCTGCGCCGTCCCGAGCTGGGCGTGCCGTGGTACGACTTCGCGGTGGTGAGCTACGACCGCCCGCCGCTGCGGGCCACCGGCGGCGTACCGAGTCGTGCCGACGCATCACGTGCGGATGCTGTCGCGCGCCGGCACCATCGTCATCCCCAACTGGCGCGACCTCGACGAGACGCCGCCGCCGGCGATGCTCGCCGCCCTGCGCGCGGCGCACAAGCGCGGGGCGCGACTGCTGTCGGTGTGCTCAGGCGCGTTCGTGCTCGCCGCCGCTGGCCTGCTCGACGGCCGGCGGGCCACCACCCATTGGCGCCATGCCGCGAAGCTGGCCGCCAACTACCCCAACGCACAGGTGGAGCCGTCGGTGCTCTACGTGCAGGACGGCACCATCTACACCGCCGCCGGCAGCGCCGCCGGCATCGACCTCGGTCTGCACCTGGTTCGTCAGGACTACGGCTCGGACATCGCCAATCAGGTGGCGCGGCGGATGGTGGTGCCGCCGCATCGCGACGGCGGCCAGAGCCAGTTCGTGGCCGCGGCGATGCCGGCTCCCGACGGCTCGCTGGCGCCGATCATGGAGTGGGCCAGTGCCCGGCTCGATCAGCCGCTCGATGCCGCGGCCCTGGCCAGCAAGGCCAGGATGTCGCTGCGCACGCTGGCGCGCCGCTTCGAGAGCCAGGCCGGCACCACGCCGCACCAGTGGCTGACACATCAGCGGGTGCTGGCGGCGCAGCGGCTGCTCGAGACGTCAGACGCGTCGATCGAGCGCGTCGCCGAGCTGTCGGGGTTTGCCACGCCGGAGACGCTGCGGCACCACTTCCGGCGCCGTGTCGGGACGTCGCCGATGGCGTACCGGCGCCGCTTCGCGCGGTCGGCGTGAGGCACCTGGCGCTCGCCGGGAATCGGTAGAATCAGCGTGTGAGTTCCGAGCCGTCGCCGCTCGCATCGTGGTCGCCTGAAGAGGTGGCTCAGGGGCGTCGCTGGGTGAAGGCGTGGCAGGACGCTGGACCCGAGCTGGAGCGGATCCGACGCCAGGAGTTGCGCGATCTCGACGCTCATACAGCGATTGCCCTGCTGCTCGGCTCGGCCGACTACACCGTGCCGCCTCGCGCGCCGAAGCCGACGTCGGGGCTCGTCGAGCAGCAACGCTACTTCCAGCGAGCGCCGCGGCGGTGAACGCGGTCATCCGCGCTGCGGCTGACCTTCAGGCCGTGTGCGCCGCCGAGAAGTGGCGGTACTGCTTCATCGGCGGCCTTGCCGTGCAGCGTTGGGGCGAGCCTCGCGAAACGATTGACGCCGATCTCACGCTGTTGACGGGGTTCGGTGGCGAGACCGCCTACATCACGACGCCCTTGACCCACTTCGAGCCGCGCATCCCCAATCCGCTGGGGTTCGCGTTGACCAACCGCGTACTGCTCCTGCGCGCCTCGTCCGGTGTCGGTCTCGACGTCGCGCTCGCCGGCCTGCCGTTCGAAGAGCGCGTCGTCGAGCGATCGTCGGCGTTCAGGTTTCCGCCCGAGGTGTCACTGCGGACCTGCTCGGCCGAGGATCTCGTCGTGCTCAAGGCCTTCGCCGATCGGCCCAAGGATTGGGTGGACGTGGACGGCATCCTCATCCGCCAGGCTCGGAGCCTGAACTGGGACTACGTGCACGCTCAGCTCGCGCCGCTGGTCGAGCTGAAGGAAGCGCCGGAGATTCTGTCGAAACTTGCGGCCCGGCGTGCCGAGGCTGAACGCTAGCCAGGATCGAGGCTCAGCGCATCACGTCGTCGACCGGGACGATCGTCACCGGGCCGAGGTTGGCGGCCCGCACCGGCGCCTCGATGGTCGCGCGGTCGCCGACGATGACCACCGCGAGGCGATCCAGCAGCAGGTAGGTCTTCGCCACCCGTGACATGTCGGCGGCCGACACCTTCTGCACTTGCGGCACGTAACTGGAGAACACGTCGTCGGGCAGCGCGTTCACCGCGATCTCTTCGAGCTTCACCGCCAGCTGGCCGGTGGTCTCGAACTCGCCGGCGAACGACAGCGCGGCGTAGTTCTTCGCCTTGTCGAGCTCGTCGGCGGGCACCGGCGCGGCCATCCCGTTCAGCTCGGTGAAGAACTCCTTCAGCGCGTCGGCGGTCTTGTCGGTCTGCACGCCGGCGGCGGCGAAGAACGGGCCGGCGGCGCGGCGCATGTCGAAGCGCGACATCGCGCCATAGGAGTAGCCGTTCTTCTCGCGCAGGTTGGTGTTCAGGCGCGAGGTGAACGATCCGCCGAGGATGGTGTTCCAGACATCGAGCGCGATGTAGTCGGGCGTGGAGCGTGGCACGCCGACCAGGCCGACGCGAATCTGCGACTGCGCGGCGCCCGGCTTGTCGACGATGTAGATCTGGCGCGTGCCCGGCTGCGGGGATGCTCGCACTGGAAACGGCGGTGCGGCCGGACCGGCCGCTTTCCACGTGCCGAACCGCTGCTCGACCAGTGGCCGCAGCGTCGGCAGCGTGACGTCGCCGACCACGATCAGCACGGCGTTGTCGGGCCGGTAGTGGCCGCGGTGGAACGTGCGCAGCTCGCCGACGCCGAGCGCTTTCAGCGACGTCTCGGTGCCGCCTGGCGACGTCCCGTAGCGATGCTCCGGCCCGTAGAGGAGCCGTGGGAAGGCGATGCCCGCCAGCGACGCCGGCTCGTCGCGCGCCTGGAGCAGGGACGTGAGCCGCTCGGTGCGCAGCCGCTCGAGCTCGTCGGCGGGGAAGTCCGGGGCGAGCGCCACGTCAGCCAGCAGGGCCATCGCCGCGGGCAGCTTCGCCGCCGGGGTGGACAGGCGAATCGCCGAGGCGTCGAACGACGCCGCGGTGGACAGCTGCGCGCCGAGGAACTCGACCTCGTCGGCCAGCGCCAGGGCGGCCTTGCCGGCGGCGCCTTCGTCGAGCATCGCCGCGGTCATGCTGGCGGCGCCGAACTGTCCGGGCACGTCGGCACTCGCGCCCGACAGCACCACCAGGTTGGCCTGCACGATCGGCACCTCGTGGTGTTCGAGCAGCCACACGCGCAGGCCGTTGGCGAGCGTCGTCTTCTGCACAGAGGGCAGCGTGAGGGCCGGTGCTGGCCCTGGGGCCGGCGGCTTCGAGCGGTCAGGGGCTTGCCGCGCGGCGAGCGGCAGGGCCAAAGCGACAACCAGCGTTGTCAAAGTCACCGCCCGCCTTGACAGGGGACTGTCCCCGGTGCGGGCGCTCACTTCGTGCCTCCCGGCATGACCACCATCTCGACGCGTCGATCCCTGGGCAGGTAGCGCTGCACCGCCGAGGCGATGTCGGTGGCGTCGAGCGAGCGATAGCGCGCCAGGTCCTCGTTGAAGAAGTCTGGCGTGCCGGTGTTGGTGTAGTAGGCGTTCAGCTGATTGGCCTTGCCGCCGAAGCCGCCGACGCGCTCGGCTTGACGCAGGAACGACGCCTCGATCTGGTTGAGCGCCCGCTCCAGCTCACGCGGCTCGGGCGGCGCCGCCGCCAGCGTGTCGATCTCCTCGTCGATGACCTTCTGCAGCTCCTCGACCGTCTTGCCGGGACGGGCCGTCGCCTGCAGGTAGAAGGCGCTGCCGAGCATCTGCGACTGCTGGTAGGCGGCGACATCCTGGGCGATCTGCAGCTCGTAGACGAGCCGCTTGTAGAGGCGCGAGTTCTTGCCGCTGGTGAGCAGCGACCCCACCACGTCGAGCGCCGCGTCGCCCGGCCGCCGCAGCCCAGGCGTGAGCCACGCCAGGTAGAGCCGCGGCAGCTGCACGCGATCGGTCAGGGTCTTGCGGGTCACGCCGGTCAGCATCGCCGGCGGCGCGCTCACCGGCATCACCGGCTTGCCCGTGGGCACGTCGCTGAACCACTTCTCGACCAGGCGCTTCGTCGCCGCCAGGTCGAGGTCGCCGGCAATCACCAGGCTGGCGTTGTTGGGCGCGTAGAACGTGCGGAAGAACGCCTGCACGTCTTCGTGGCTGGCGGCCGACGAGATCCTCCATCGAGCCGATGGTGGACCAGCTGTAGGGATGGCTCTTCGGCCACAACATCGTGTCGAGTTCGAGCTCGGCCATCCCGTACGGCCGGTTCTCGTAGCTCTGGCGCCGCTCGTTCTTGACCACGTCGCGCTGGCCGTCGACGCGCGCCGGGCTCATCGTGTCGAGCAGATAGCCCATGCGGTCGGACTCGAGGAAGAGCATCAGCTCGAGCGCGTTGGAGGGCCCGTCGATGTAGTAGTTGGTACGATCGGTGTTGGTGGAGCCGTTGTTGTTGGCGCCGGCGCTTTCGAGCCAGGTGTCGAAGGACCCTTCGGGCACGTTCTTCGAACCTTCGAACATCAGGTGCTCGAACAGGTGTGCGAAGCCGGTGCGGCCGAGCTTCTCGTGCCCCGAGCCGACGTGGTACCAGACGTTCACGGCGACGACCGGCACGCTGGCGTCGCGGTGCAGGATCACGTGCAGCCCGTTGGGAAGCGTGAACTCCGTATAGGAGACGCTGAGGCGCGTGGCCGGGGCCTGGGCCACGAGCGGGGCCGCGCCGACACCGGTGGCGACGACGAATCCAGCCAACGCGAGAAGGCGTCTGCTCATGGCGCCAGTGTAGCCCGCGGTGCTGTCGGCTCCCCTCAACCGGGACCAGTGCAGGGACCAGTTGGGGCCTGTCCCCACTTGCGGCCCTCGCCGCAAAGGCCACTACATCGTGTGGCTACTTCGGGTCGGGCACCACCGGCACCTTGTAGGTCTTCTCCAGCGCCGCCAGGTAGGTCTCGAACTGCGCCTTGGTGTGCGCGAACTCCTTCTCGACCGCGGCACGGAAGTCGGGCCGAGTCGAGAAGTCGAACAGCAGCGCCGCCATCGCCTTGGCCTGCACCGTGAAGCCCTTGTGCGCCACCGGCTTCAGGTTGTCGTCGTTCATCTCGTAGGTGTGGTTCGGCCAGTCGGACGTGTAGGCGCTGAAGCCGATGCCGGGGATGTCGCGCGACACGCTGCCGCTCTCCTCGTAGCCCTGCGGCTTGCCCGGTTCCTCGTTCACTTTGCCGCCGCCGAACTGCTTCATGTAGGCGAAGGCGAGCTCCGACAGCGTCGCCACCGAGATGCCGTCGCGGTTGCTGCCGTAGTTGTCGATCTTCACCTTGGTGCCGGTGGCCAGCGCCGCGGCCTTGGCGGCGTTGTCCACGAACTCGCGCACGGTCTTCAGATACACCTCGTCGGGATAGCGGATGTAGAAGTCGGCCTGGGCGCGGTCGGGGACGACGTTGGGCGCGGCGCCACCTTCGGTGATCACGCCCTGGATGCGCGTCTCCGGCCGCATGTTGGCGCGCACGGCGTCGATGTTGTTGAAGAGGTGCAGCACCGCGGTCAGCGCGTTGCGGCCGTTCCACGCCGTCATCTGATGCGCCGGCGCGCCGCTGAAGGTGTACTTCACGCCGTCGATGTTGAGGCAGCAGGTGCCGAACCCCGGCGCCGGCCGCGCCGTCTGGTTGCTGGCGTGGCTGCGCACGATGACGTCCATGCCGTAGAACACGTTGGCCTTGTGCATCACCGTCTTGGCCGATGGCTCGAGCATCTCTTCACCCGGCGTGCCGAAGACCGTGACCGTGCCGGGCAGCTTGTTGGCGGCCAGATACTCGGCGATCGCCACCGCGGCGGCGATGCCAATCGGGCCCTGCGAGCAGTGCTGGTCGCCGTGGAAGGCGCCCTGCGTGCCGCGCAGCGCGTCGTACTCGACGATCACGCCCAGGTTGGGCCGGCCGCTGCCGCCTTTGAACCGGGCGGTGAACGCCGTGGCCAGGCCGCCGGCGTGTCCCTCCACGCTGAAGCCGTGCTGGCGCAGCGTCGCCGTCAGCTTCTCGACCGACCGCGTCTCCTTGTAGCCGACCTCGGGATGGGTGCAGATGTCGTCGGACAGCGCGAGCAGCTCGGTCGTCAGGAGCTGCTCGACGCGGGCCACGACGCCGTCGCGGGCCGGATTGGGCGCGGTGAACGTCTTCACCAGGCCCGGCACGTCGAGGCCCCGCTGCATCGTCGCCATGCTGGCCAGCACCTCTTTGGCGGCCTCCCGCTCGGTCGGCGTCTCCTGCGCCGCCGCGATCGACACCCCGAACGCCGCCATCACCGCTACCACCGACGTCATCACTCGCGTCCGCATGCTCGACTCCTCGTTCACCGACGGTGCGATCGTACCCCGGAAGCCGCCTGCCCTGAGCGCAGCCGAGGGCCTGCCCTGGGCGGAGTCGAAGGGGTGCCCGCCATTTGGTAAGCTTTGCCTTCCGTGCCTGAGCCGCTCGTCGCCGTCATCATGGGTTCGAAGTCCGACTGGGACACGATGTCGCACGCCGCGGCGATGCTCGACGAGTTCGCCGTGCCGTATGTGAAGCACGTCGTCTCGGCCCATCGCACGCCGGCCTGGATGGCCGAATTCGCGGCCGGCGCCGCCGCCCAGGGGCTGAAGGTGATCATCGCCGGAGCCGGCGGTGCCGCCCATCTCCCCGGGATGGTGGCGGCGCACACCATCCTGCCGGTGCTCGGCGTGCCGGTGCAGAGTGCGGCGCTGCAGGGACTCGATTCGCTGTTGTCGATCGTGCAGATGCCCGCTGGCATCCCGGTCGCCACGCTCGCCATCGGCAAGCCCGGCGCCAAGAACGCCGGCCTGCTCGCCGTCGCGATTCTCGCCACCGAACGGCCGGAACTGGCGGCGCGGCTCACCGCGTTCCGCGAGGCGCAGTCGCGCGCGGTGAGGGAAGACGCCCTGCCGTGAACCGGATCGTGCTCCCCGGCGCCACGCTCGGCGTGCTGGGCAGTGGACAGCTCGGCCGGATGTTCGCCCTCGCCGCCCGCCGCATGGGCTACCGCGTCCACACCTTCTCGCCCGGCTTCGACACCCCCACCGGCCAGGTCGCCGACGTCGAGATCGACGCCGACTACGACGACCTCGACGCCATCCGCGCGTTCGCCCGCCAGGTCGACGTGATCACCTTCGAGTTCGAGAACGTCGCCACCGCCGCCGCCGATGCCGCCGCCGAGATCGCGCCGGTGCGGCCCAGCGGCCATGCCCTGCACGTCACCCAGCAGCGCGCCCGCGAGAAGGCGTTCCTGCGGCTGAAGGGCTTCCCGGTGACGCCGTTCGAATCGGTGGAGTCGCTCGACGAGCTGACCGCGGCGGTGGAGAAGGTCGGTCTGCCGGCGATTCTCAAGACCGCGGCCTTCGGCTACGACGGCAAGGGCCAGCATCGCATCACCTCGCCGCTCGACGTCGAGCCGGTGTGGGGGCTCATCGGCCACCAGGCGGCGGTGCTGGAGAAAGTCGTCGATTTCGTGCTCGAGTTCTCGGTGGTGGCGGCGCGCGGCCTCGACGGCGCCTTCGTCCATTACGGCGCAATCGAGAACACGCACCGCGACCACATCCTCGATCTGTCGGTGTCGCCGGCCCGCATGCCGCCGCCGGCGGTCGCCGAAGCGGTGGCGGTGACCCAGGCGATCATGGAGGAGCTGGCCTACGTCGGGGTGCTGTGCGTGGAGTTCTTCCTCACCGCCGACGGCAAGGTGCTGGTCAACGAGGTGGCGCCGCGGCCGCACAACTCCGGCCATCTCACCATCGACGCCTGCGTCACCAGTCAGTTCGAGCAGCAGGTGCGGGCGATCTGCGGGCTGCCGCTCGGTTCCCCGGCCTTCGTCCGCGCCGCCGCGATGTCGAACCTGCTCGGCGACGTGTGGAGCCAGGGCGAGCCGCACTGGGACGCCGCGCTGGCGGTGCCGGGTGTGAAGCTGCATCTCTACGGCAAGCGCGATCCGCGCCCGAGCCGCAAGATGGGCCACCTCACCGCGGTGGCCGACACTCCGGCCGAGGCGATCCAGAAGGTGCTCGCCGCCCGCGACGTGCTGGTCTGACCGCCGGCCGCGTCCTTTTCGAGATGGGTTCATGACCGACCAGCCGATCGTCGTCTTCACCGACGGCGCCGCCAAACACAACCCCGGTCCCGGTGGCTGGGGGGTGATCATCGTCACCCCCGACGGCCACGTCACGGAACTGGGCGGCGGCGCCCCGCTGACCACCAACAACAAGATGGAGCTCACCGGCGCCATCCAGGCGCTGACGCGACTGAGCGACACGCCAGGAAGGCTGGCGATCTACACCGACTCCACCTACGTCATCCAGGGCATCGAGCAGTGGGTGCACAACTGGCAGCGGCGCGGCTGGAAGACGGCGACCGGCGGCGAGGTGATGAACCGCGAGCTGTGGGAGGATCTGTCGGGTCTGACGGCGGCGCGTCCCCCGCGATCGATCGCCTGGCACTACGTGCGGGGTCACGTCGGCATTCCCGGCAACGAACGCGTCGACGAGATCGCCGACGGCTTCGCCGTGAACGACCGCGTCGAGCTGTACGACGGGCCGCTCATCCGCTACACCGTCGCGGTGCTGGACGTCCCGGACGACACCAGCGTTCCGGCGCGCAGCAAACCGGCCGGGGGCGGCGCTGCCGGCGGCAGCGGCAAGTCGAAAGGGCCCGCCTACTCGTACCTGAGCGTCGTCGATGGCCAGCCGATGCGCCACAGCACCTGGGCCGACTGCGAACGGCGGGTCAAGGGCCGCTCGGGAGCGCGCTTCAAGAAGGCGACGAGCGAAGCCGACCAGGCCGCGATCCTGCGGTCGTGGCGGTTCGAGCCCGGCGACGTCTAGCCGCCCGGCGACCGGCCTCAGCGCGCGAAGTCGCCCGGCTCCGCCGTATAGACTACGCGCACGTACCAGGGAGTTCCGCATGCCGCCCACCACACTCGCGCACCTCCGCCGCGGCGTCGCCGCCAGCCTGATCGTGGCCGCGTGCTGCGTCGCCGCGCCTCGCCCGGTCGTCGCCCAGGACGCCGCGCTGCTCGCCGACATCGACCGCGTGATGGAGTCCTACCGCCTCGATGCGCACATCCCGGGCATGGTGTGGGGGGTGGTGAAGGACGGCCGCCTGGTCCACGCGAAAGGCGCCGGCATCCAGGACACGGTGGCCAAGCGCCCGGTCACGCCCGACACGCTGTTCCGCATCGCCTCGATGACCAAGGCCTTCACGGCGCTGTCGATTCTGAAGCTGCGCGACGACGGCAAGCTGGCCCTCGACGCCCCGGCCGAGACCTACGTGCCGGAGCTGCGCGGCTGGCGCCGGCCCACCGACGACTCGCCGGCGATCCGCGTCCGCGAGCTCATCACGCACACTGCCGGCTTGGTCACCGACGACCCCTGGGGCGACCGCCAGACGCCGCTGCCCGAGGACGAGTTCACGCGCCTGCTGAAGGACGGCGTGCCGTTCACGCGGCCGACCGCCATGGCGATGGAGTACTCGAACCTCGGCTACGCGCTGCTCGGCCGGATCGTCGCCAACGTCTCGGGACAGCCGTACAAGGACTTCGTGCAGCGGACGTTGTTCGCGCCGCTGGGAATGGCCGCCACCGGCTACGACGTCGAGGCGGCGCCGGCCGACCGCCGGGCCCTCGGCTACCGCTGGGAAGACGGCGGCTGGAGGCTCGAGCCGACGATGGCGCACGGCGCGTTCGGGGCGATGGGCGGGATCCAGACCAGCGCCACCGACTACGCCAAGTGGGTGGCGTATCTGCTCTCGGCGTGGCCGCCGCGCGACGGCGCCGACACCGGCCCGGTGCGCCGTTCGAGCGTGCGTGAGCTGGCGCAAGGCGGCAACTACGCGTCGGTGCGAGCGCGGCCGGGCGCCAGCGGCGCCGACGCCTGCCGGTCGGCGGGGGCCTACGGTATGGGCATGAACGTCGCGGTGGACTGCGAGCTCGGGCTCACGCTGAGCCACGGCGGCGGCTATCCCGGCTACGGCTCGCACGTGCTGCTGCTGCCCGACTACGGCGTCGGCATCTTCGCGTTGTCGAACCGCACCTACGCCGGCCCGCGCGCGCCGGTGTGGGACGCCGCGGTCGCGCTGCACCGCGCCGGTGTGCTCACGGCCCGGCCGGCCGCCGTCGCGCCGGCGCTGGCCACCGCCTACGCCGCCGTCGGACGCATCTTCACGTCGGGCTCGGTGACGAACGCCCGCGACGTGCTGGCGATGAACTTCCTGATGGACCGCGACGCCGAGCACTGGGCCCGTGATCTCGCCGGCCTCAAGACCCAGGTCGGCGCCTGCGACACCTCGGCGCCGATTGCCGCCACCGGCGCGCTGTCGGGCGACTTCACCTGGCGCTGCGAGTTCGGCCGCGTGCGCGGGTCGGTGCTGCTGGCGCCGACGGCCACGCCGCAGATCCAGGCGCTCGGCCTGACGCGCGCCACCCCGTAGCGGGGCCGCGCGACGTGGCTGGCGTCACGCCTTGTGCAGCGCGCCGGCCACTGCGCCGACGATCGTGTAGGCGATCACCGTCCAGATCGTCATGATCCACACCACGCCGTAGGGAATGCCGTTGATCAGCAGGTGCACGAAGATCCAGGTGGGGAAGGCGACGAGCACGCCGGCATACAACCCGAACTGCGCCCCACCGCCGGCGCCTCGCCCGGTTGCGGCGCCGAGCTTGAGGTAGGCCCAGCAGAAGACGAACGCCGCCACGAAGTCGCCCAGGATCAGGGAGGGAAGGACCTCGTTGGTATTGCGGAACGCCGGTATTGCCGCGTACGTGTCCGCGAACAGGTAGCCCTGCACGATGAAGTCGAGCACGTTCATCACCACGCCGGTCACGACGCCGAGCTTCACGAGAGCGGTCAGGTTCATGAGGGCCTCCAGCGGCGCGGCCGCTCGGAGGCCGCCAACCCTACAGAAGAGCTGGACGACTGTCAAACGGCGCCCGGTCGCCGGCGATGCTCCGACCGAACCGCCTACAATGCGCCGATGATCGCGTTCGGGCCGTTCCGGCTCGACCTGCGCACGTTCCTGCTCACCCGCGAGGGCGCGGAAGTCGCGTTGTCGCCGCGCCTGGCTCAGCTGCTGGCGTGTCTGGCCGACGGCCGCGGCGAGCTGGTGACGCGCGAGGTCCTGATGGACCGCTTCTGGCCCGATCTCAACGTCACCGACAACACCCTCACGCGCGCGATCACCGACATCCGCAAGGCCCTCGACGACGATCCGGCGCACCCCGCCTACATCCAGACGATGGCCCGGCGCGGCTACCGCTTCGTGGCGCCGGTGCGAATCGAAGGCGACGCGCCGGCGATCCATGGCGCCCCTGACGGCGCCACGTCCTTGTCGGCGGGTCTGGAACCCTTCGTGGCCTGGGAGCGCGGCCGCGCTGCGCTCGAGTCGCTCAGTGCCGGCGCGCTGCCCGGCGCCATCGACGCGTTCGCGCATGCGGTGGCCGGGGCGCCGCAATACGCGCCCGCACACGCCGGCCTGGCCAACGCCTACCTCTTCCGCCACGAGGCCACGCGCGTCGACAATCTCCCCGACGTCGCCGCGCTCGATGCCGCGATTGCGTCGGCCCGGCGGGCCACCGGCATCGACCCGTCGATGGGCGAGGGCTGGGCGGTCCTCGGTCACGCCCTCGGCGCCGCCGGTCAGGCCGAAGCGGCGCGGGCGGCGGTGCGTCACGCGCTGGCCGTCGAGCCACGCAACTGGCGGCACCACTACCGCATGGCGGTGACCAGCTGGGGCGAGGAACGGTTCCAGGCGGTGGAGCGGGCGCAGGCGCTGCTGCCCGGCTTCGCCGCGTATCACACGCTGTCGGCGATGGTGCTCATCGCCCGGCAGTCCTTCGACCTGGCCGCCGAGGTGGCGGGGCGCGGTGCCGCGGCGCAGGCCGCGCAGCACACCGACCACGCGACGTTCCCGGCCACCGGGCTGCTCTGGGTGCGGGGCTTGACCGCGCTGGCGCACGGGCATCCCGACGCGGCGCTGGCCGACTTCCGCGCCGAGGCCGAGGCGTCGGCGCATCACGCCAGCATCTACGCCCGAGAGTGCGTCGTCCTGGCGAGGGTCGCCGAAGGCTTCGCGCTGCTGGCCGTCGGCGATCGGCGCGGCGCGGCGACGGCGTTCGCGGCGGCCACCGCCGTGTCGCCTGGACACGCGCGCGCGGCTCTTGGTCAGGTGGTCGCCGAGGGCGCGTCGGCAGTGGACGACCCGCGGGTGGTCGCCGCCGGCAACGAGCTGGAGCGCGGCGGCAAGCACCGCGAACGCGAGCTGCTGATGGCTGCTGCGCACGCGTTCGCCGGCAACCCAGCCGATGCCCTGGCCTGCGCCGAGCGGGCCCTCGCCGGGCCGCCCGACGCGACCGGCTGGAACCTGCCCGCCGATCCGATGTTCGCGCCGCTGCGGGCGTTGCCGGGCTATGCCCGCCTGGCCGCGCGTCTGGCGTCGCGCGCGGCGTGATCGGGCGCCCGTCGGGCTGACGCTCGTAGGGCGGAACTTCAGTTCCGCCGCTCATCATCCCATGGAAGAGCTGCCCTACTTCTGTAACGAAAGTGCTGGCGCTACTTCTGCTGAGGCTGCGCCGTCGATGTCGTGCCCGGCTTGGTCCACTCGTTCGCCCAGTTGAGCATCTCCGCCACCGTGTGCAGCACCGACTCGCGCGCCGCGTAGCCGTGCGCTTCGTACGGCAGCGTGACGTAACGCACGGTCGCGCCGTGGCCCTTCAGCGCGACGTAGAAGCGCTCTGACTGAATCGGGAACGTGCCGCTGTTGTCGTCCGCCTCGCCGTGGATGAGCAGCACCGGCTCCTTGATCAGATGCGCGTGGTTGAACGGCGACATCCGGCTGTAGATCTGCGGCACCTCCCAGAAGGTGCGCTGCTCGTTTTGGAAGCCGAACGGCGTCAGCGTGCGGTTGTAGGCCCCGCTGCGCGCGATCCCGGCGCGGAACAGATCCGAGTGCGCCAGCAGATTCGCGGTCATGAAGCCGCCGTAGCTGTGGCCGCCGGCGACGAGCCGGTTCGGATCGGCCACGCCCATCGCCACCACCTTGTCGACGGCCGCCTTGGCGCTCGCGACCAGCTGCTCGACGTAGGTGTCGTTGGCGGTCTCGCCCGCGCCCACGATCGGCATCGTCGGGTCGTCGAGGATGGCGTAGCCCTGGGTGAGGAGCAGCAGGTGACTGGCGCCGCTCACCAGCGTGAAGCGCTGCGGCGAGCCCGACACCTGCCCGGCCGTCGACGGATCGACGAACTCGCGCGGGTAGGCCCAGAACAGCAGCGGCAGCCGTCCCTTCTCCGGGGTCCAGCCGGCCGGCGTGTAGAGCGTGGCCGACAGCTGCACGCCGTCGGCGCGGGCGTAGGTGATGAGCTGTTTCTGCGCCGACGAGATGAGCGGCGCCGGATCGGTGGTGGAGGTCAGGGTCACGCGGCGGCCGTCGGCGATGGAACGCACCAGCACCGAGGGCGGCGTCGATCGGGTCTCGAAGCGCGTGATCACCCGCGAGCCGTCGTCCGACGCCAGGCCGAGCACCGGCTCGTAGCCTTCGGCCATCTGGTACTTCCGGGCCGTCGTGAGCGTCGTCAGGCTGAGCGTGTCGAGGAACGGCTTGTCGCCCTGCGGCGAGGCGCCGGTGCCGGCCAGGAAGATGGTGTCGCCGGTCTGGACGATGGTCTCGGTGCCGGAGCTGCGCGTGCGCCGCAGCGCCGTCCCCGGATCGCCGTAGCGATCCTCGATGCTGCGGCTCCACAGCGTGCGCGCCGCCGACCGATCGCGCTCGATGAGCCACGTACGCGACCAGCGCCGCGCGCGGTCGTACTCCGACACCAGCGCCAGGCCGGCGTCGGTCCACGACAGGCCGCTGAAGCGGTACTCGGTCTTCACGAACTCCGCCGCGTCGCCCTTGAACGGCGCGGCCAGCGTGCTCAGCCGATCGCGGAACGGCACCTTGGCCTTCGGGTCGCCGCCGTCGAGCGCTTCGGCCCATGCCAGCGTCGCCGGCTCGAGCGGATGCCAGCGGAAGCCGCGCGGCCCCGGCAGGACGCCGCCGTTGGGCACGTCGTCGGCAATCGGCAGCGTGGCGAGCGTGCGGGTGATGGCGCCGACGCGGTCCCACACCTCCACGGTCTTGCCGAAGTCGCCGTACGGCACCAGCCGCGAGTACGGCCGCGTCAGCCGCGTGACCAGGGTGTGCTGACCGTCGGGCGACGGCAGCACCTGCGTGTTCAGACCGGGGCGTCCGAGCGGCGTGCGGGCGCCGGTAGCGGCGTTCACCGTCACCAGCTGGCTCGCGCCGTAGTAGTCGAAGAGCGCTTCGTCGTGCGCCGACGCCAGCAGGTCCTGATAGGTGCGCACCGGCGACACGCCGCCGCGGTGCTCCTGGACGTTGGGGCCGGCCGGTACCGCCGGCAGCGCCGGCGCCGCGCCGCGCCCTGGCACGGTGGCGGTGCAGACCAGCGCCGCGCCGGTGCCGACCCAGGTGCACGGCGCGCCGAAGATGGCGTTGAGGTCCGCGCCCGGCAGCGCCTTCGCCCGCCCGGTCGCGGTGTCGCCGATCCACAGCTCGATGCCGTCGGGCCGCGTGTGCGTGAACGCGAAGCGGACGCCGTCGGCAGAGAAACCGAGCCACGTGAGAGCGGGTGACGCCGGCAGCGTCACCGGACGCACCGCGCCGTCGGCCACCGCCTTCAGCGACAGCGACCGCGCGGTCCGGGCGTGATGACGGCCGTTGGTCGCCGGGTCGATGCGCAGACCGGCCAGCCGCAGCATCGGCCGCGCCAGGTCGGCGATAGTTGGCATGCCGCCGTGCTCGATGACGGCGACGACGTCGCGCGTGGGGCTGAGCACCACGTCGGGCGGCGGCGGCTGATCGAGGATGTCGACGATCGCCTTCGGCGGCACCAGGTAGCGCGGCTCGTCCTGGCCGTGCGCGCGGCCGGGCCCGGCCAGTCCTCCCACCAGCACCACGGCAACGGCGACGACGTGCAGGCTCCGCATGGGACGCTCCTTCGAAGGCCGGCCGGACCAGGCGCGTCCGGCGCGAGGCTGATTGTAGTGCGAGGGCGGCCGGCGCGCCGTCAGGCCGAGGTCGGCAGGTCGTGCCAGATCACGCGATCGCGGCCGGCCCGCTTGCCGACATAGAGCCGGTTGTCGGCCAGCCGCACCAGGTCGTCGGCCGACGCCACCGGGTCCTCCAGGAACGTCGCGATGCCCACCGTGGCCGTGACCTCGTCCATCGGCAGCGCCGGCACCGCCGCCCGCACCCGTTCGCGCAGACGGCGCCGGAACCGCTCGGCGAAGGCGCTGGCGGCGTTCGAGTCGGCCGACGAGAGGATGACGATGAACTCGTCGCCACCGAAGCGGCAGACGGTGTCGGCGGCGCGAGCGTGTTCGGCCAGGGTGTCGGCGACCAGCTTCAACACCCGATCGCCGGTGATGTGGCTGTGGGTGTCGTTGATGGTCTTGAAGTGGTCGGCGTCGACCAGCAGCAGGCTGAGCGGCTCCTGGTAGCGCGCGGCGTGCGCCACCGCGCGCGGCAGGATCTCGTCGAAGTGGCCGCGGTTGTAGAGGCCGGTGAGCGCGTCGCGCACCATCCGCTGCCGCACTTCCTCGTAGCGCTGGCGGTAGGTGAGCGCCTCGAACACGTCCTGCACGTCGCCGCTGCCGACGGTGGCCCGCTGCGGTTCGAAGAAGCGCAGGTAGATGCACAGCGCGACGGTGTAGAAGAGCGCGGCGCTGGCCTTGCCGACGAACCCGGCGAGCAGCAGCGACTGGAACTGCGGATTGCCGGGGCCCTGCACCAGCAGCGTGAACCAGGCGTTGTCGAACGACACCACCATCAGCAGCGACAGGAAGGCCCGCGCGAACAGCGGCCGCACGAAGCGGCTGACCAGCTCGTAGACCAGGATGATGCCGATCACGTCGAGCAGCAGCAGCGTCGTGCCGACGGCGGCGACCCAGGCGTTGCCCTGGAGCGAACTGGAGCTCAGTCCGCCGGGCATCGTGCTGCCAGGCACCCGCAGGTGCTCACTGACGATGAGCGCCACCAGCGTGAGGCCGACATTGGCGAGCACCAGCCCGTAGACCAGCTTGCGCGCTTCGGTCGTCTCTTCCTTGATGTAGACCAGCAGCACCGCCAGCAGCGTGGCGGTGAACATCACCGTGGAGGCGGGATAGACGAACCAGCCCGGCGCGACTTCGACGCGCAGGCTGAGCGACGCCTCGAGGTACTGGAACCCGCCCAGCACGATATACAGCGGGGAGAGGCCCAACACCGTGCGGCTGCGGAACAGCGCCAGCACGAGCGTCGCCATCACCAACGCTTCAGCGCCCAGCAAAGCCAGCTGAATCGGGTACATCGTGAACCTGGGGGAGCGCCAGCCTATCACTTCGCCGCGCGCGCCGATCGCATCAATAAGCGTCGAAAGTGATGCGTCGGGGTCATCGTGCGCGACGATCACGAAAGCGTCGCGAACGTCGGGATTCCGACGACGGGTCGAGCCCTGGCCCCGCCTATGGGGTCAGTGTCAAAGTGTGCACGGCCTCGCCGGGCAACAGCGGCAGCGGGGTGCCGTCCACCCACGCGCGCTGCTGATCGCCGAAGTGCGGCGACAGCGGATGGCCGCTCTGGCCGCCGGGCATGTGCAGGATGCCGCTGGCTTCGTGACCGGGCGACACGACCAGGCGCTGCGACGCGCCGGATCGCGGCGTGAGGACGCGCGGCACGTAGGTGTCACCCGCCAGCGGCGCGCGCGGCATCGACAGGTAGCCGCTCACCCACGGCACGGCCGCCGCGAGCGGGTGCACGATGTCGGCGGCGTTCGCCTCGCCCCAGGTGCGCTCGGCGAGCGGCCGGTCGTCGGCCGTCAGCTGCGCCAGCGTGCGGTCGATTGCGGCGAGCAGGAAGGCGTCCCACGTCGGGAAGGCGGGGTCGAGCAGGTGGGCCGGGCGTTCGTCGACCAGACGCCAGAGCGGTCCCTCGATTCGGCGAATGGTCGTGAAGTCGAAGGCGTCGGAACCGACGCCCTGGATACTTCCGCTGATCGCGTCGAAGGCCATCCGCGCAGCAGTGAGCCGGAAGGTGCGGACGACCCGGTACGCTACCGACTCTGCCGCGGCCCGTCCCGTCCACGCGCCCTCGACGAGGCGACGAGCCTCGGCGCGCAACGGCGAACCAGCCGCGGCCTCGGCAGTGAGGGCGCCCAGGAACACGCCGCGCCAGCGGTCGAGGAAGATCGAACGATTATCGAATTGGATGTCGAACAGGGCCCGCTCGTCGGCGCGCTCGAGCCGCTGGAGATTGTCGCGGATCATCCACGCCCGGATGCCGTCGGCGTAGCCGCCGTCGCCGACCCGCTGCAGCATCTCGCCGCCGACCACCCGGGCGTTGGCCGTCCACAAGCGGCCGTCGGGCGGATCGACGACGCGCGGATGCTGGTCGTAGTCGAGGTAGCCGTCCCACCGTCGCGAGCCGTCGGCCCACGAGGTCGGGACGTCGCCGGCGAAGCCGACACGGCGGGGGATGGCGCCGTAGATGGTCCAGGCGATGTGGCCGTCGCGGTCGCCGACGATCAGGTTCTCGGCGGCCAGCGCCGCGCCCACCGACAGGCGCATCGCCTCGTCCACGCTGCGAGCGTGCGCGATCCGCGCCGCGTCGGTGGCGAGCACACGCGGATCGTGCGCCACCCACTTCAGCGCCTGCTCGCGGCCGCGATGATCGCGCCCGACGACCGGCCCCCAAATGGTCCAGCGGGCGTCGATGGTGACCGCCGCCGCGTCCTTCACCGCGATGATCTCGGTGTGGACGTCGAAAGCGCGCGGGCCGTCCGACGTCTGGTACTTGGTGGGATCGCCGGGCACCGGGTCGACCAGGACGATGTCGGACCAATCGCCCACCGAGTTGGTGAAGCCCCACGCGATGTCGCCGTTGCTGCCGACGGCCATCTGCGGACCGCCCGGCAGCGTCACACCCACCAGCCGCCGCATCGCCCCCGGCCGCCGTTCGTCCGGATACTCGAAGGCGGCGCGGAACCAGATGTTCGGCACGCTCAGCCGCAGGTGCATGTCGTTGGCGACGATGGCGCTGCCGGTCGTCGACCGCGCTCCCGACACCGCCCAGTTGTTGCTGCCGAGCGTGGCTTCCTCGTCGCGCGGCAGGCGTGCCCACCAGGGAAGCGACGACGGCGCGGCGTCGATGGCCGCGGGTCCGCGGGCAGCGCGCGGCGCCCGGCCCCGCACGTCGAAGATGCCGGCCGAGGGCACCGGTGGCACCGGCTGCGGTTCGCCGACGATCGGGCTCTCCCAGTCGCTGGCGCGGCCGGCCAGGAACTCGAACGCCTCGATCGGCAGTTCGCGCAGACGGCCGAGCGTGTTTTCGTACTCCCACTGCGCGCCCTGCAGCGTCACGTACATCGCAATCGCCGTCAGCATCGAGTCTTCCGGAGTCCACGGCTCCGGCGTGGTGCGCAGCGCCAGATACTCGAACGGCGGCGCGTTCAGTGCGGCGAGGCCAGCGTTCACGCCGGCGGCGTAGGCGTCGAGTTCCGCCTTGTAGTCGGCGGGCGCGAGCGCGACCGCCTGGCGCGCGATGGCCCGGAAGCGGTGCACGCGCATCGTGCGGTCGGCGTTCAGCGCCGCGGCTCCGACCAGCGCCGACAACTCGCCGGCCGGCTGTCGCCGCTGCAGATCCATCTGGAAGAAGCGTTCCTGCGCGTGGACGAACCCGGCCGCGCGCGCCAGGTCGACCCGTGACTGCGCCCGAATCGTCGGCACGCCCAGGGCATCGCGCGTGACCGTGACCGGTTGCGACAACCCCGCCAGCACCAGCGATCCGTCGGTGACCGGCAGGCTGCGCCCCAGCACCACGCGCAGATATCCGCCGCCGGCGGCGGTGACCACGACCACCACCGCCAGGACGAGCAGGAAGAAGCGCAGGACATGGCGGCGCATAAGGCTGCCTGGGCATCCTAGCAGCCCCAAAGGCAGGGAACAGGGAACGGGGAACAGGGAACGGGGAGAACCTCCGACGGAACTGACGCTCTCACTTCGGGCAACGAGACAGCGTGATCCGGTTCTTCCCTGATCCCGGGTCCCCGGTCCCTGGTCCCCGCTTTGACCGCACGCCCCGGATCGTCTGCGTCAGGCGTGCGGCGTTACCGTCGTGCCATGATGCTTCCGGCCCTTCTCCCCAGCCCCGATCCCATGCCGCGCCTGTTCGACGACGATTCCCGCTGGGCGGCCGTACTCGCCCGGTCGGCCGAGGCCGAAGGGCGGTTCGTCTACGCGGTCAAGAGCACCGGCGTCTTCTGCCGCCCGACCTGCCCGAGCCGCCGGCCGCGACCCGACCAGGTGCGCTTCTTCGACTACGTCGCCGACGCCGAACGCGCCGGTTTCCGCGCCTGTCTGCGGTGCAAGCCGCTCGGTGCCCGTCCGGTCACCGACGGCGCCGTGGCGGTGGCCAAGGCGGCTGCCTACCTGCGAGTCCACGCCGACGAGACGGTGGAGTTGCCGGACCTGGCGGCGCTGACCGGGCTCAGCTCCTCGCACCTGCAGCGCGCTTTCACGGCGCACACCGGGGTGTCGCCGCGCGAGTTCCAGGCGGCGTGCCGGGCCGAACGCTTCCGCGAGTCGCTGCGCCGCGGCCACGACGTGACGACCGCCACCTACGAGGCCGGCTACGGTTCGCCGAGCCGGGTCTCGGCGCACAAACCGACCGGCGCCGGGCTCACCCCGGCGGCGTACCGCAAGCGCGGCGACGGCGTGGCGATCGGCTACGCCGTGGTGTCCTGCTCGCTCGGCCGGCTGCTGGTCGCGGCCACGCCCACCGGAATCTGCGCCGTGCGCCTGGGCACCGCCGATCGCCCGCTCGTCGACGAACTCCGCCGGGAGTTCCCCAAGGCAGTGGTGTCCGAAACGGCGCCGCCCGCGGCCTGGACGCGGGCCATCACCCGGGCGGTGGACGGCGCCCCCGGCGCGGTGCCCGGCGTGCCGCTCGACGTCCAGGGCACCGCCTTCCAGTGGACGGTGTGGAAGGCGCTGCAGGCCATTCCGGCCGGCGAGACCCGCACCTACGCCGAAGTGGCTCGGGCCGTCGGACGGCCGAGCGCGGTCCGGGCGGTGGCCAGCGCGTGTGCCCGTAATCCGGTGGCCGTGGTGGTGCCGTGCCACCGGGTGGTGCCGAAGGCCGGCGGCCTGGGCGGATATCGCTGGGGCGCCGATCGCAAGCGGGCCCTGCTCGAGCGCGAATCTCAACCCGTGCGCCGCACCGCCTCCGCCCGCTGAGGCAGAGCCGCCGAGGGGATCCGTTACAATTCGCCCTCCATGGGTCGAATTCGGTACGGGATCTCACCCTGGGCGCTCGCGGTCACGGCCAAGGCCAGGACATTTCCGACCGCCCCGACGCACGACCAAGCCGATGTGGTGGTGGTGGGCGGCGGTCTCACCGGACTGCTGACCGCTTGGGGGTTGAAGACGGCCGGCCGGGCCGTGATCCTGCTCGAAGCGGGTCGCGTCGGCGCCGGCCACAGCGCGTCGGCGTCGGGTCTCACTGGCCTGCTGCTGGCCGGCACCGACTACCGCGCGCTGGAGGCGATGCATGGCCGTCGCCTGGCGCGCACGCTGATGACCTCGGTGGCCGAGGCCGGACCGGCGCTGGCGGCGGGGATGAAGAAGGCCAAAGCCGTGGTCCGCTACGAGCCGCGGCCGCTGCTGAGCCTCACGGATTCACCGGTGCGCGGCTGGGACCGCGAGGCGCAGGCGCGCGAGGCGGCTGGTCTCGAGGCCAAGACCCTGACTGGCACGGCGCTCGGGCGCGTCACCAACGCCGAGGTCGGTGCCGCCACCCGACTGACCGGCATTGGCCTGCTGGAACCGGCCCGCGTGATCGCCGCCGCGGTCGCGCGCGTGGCCGCGTCCCGCGTCCCGGTGTTCGAGCGGTCGCGGGTGGCCAAGATCAGCTTCACCCGCACCGACGCCACGGTGCACCTCGAGAAGCGGGCGATCCGCGCCACGCGCGTCGTCGTCTGCACCGACGCCCCCGGGACGCTCGCCCCGACGCTCGACCGCCACGTGCGCGGACTCGAGCGCTTCCACGTGCTCACGGCGCCGATGACCGCGGCGATGCGCAAGGGCCTGGGTCTCGGGCAGCTCGCCGTGGCCGACGTCACGGCGCCGTTCACCGCCACGGCCACCGCCGACGGGCGGCTGCTGCTCACCGGTGGCGACGGACCGCCGCTGCACGAACGCAAGCGCGAGGCGGCGCTGGTGCAGCGCACCGGCGATCTGATGTATCAGTGCCTGCGGCGCTTTCCAGCGATGGCCGGGCTGGCGCCCGAGTTCGGCTGGTCGTCGCCGATCGTCGCCGCGCCGGATCGCTTTCCGCTGGTCGGCGCGCATCGCCAGTATCCGCATCAGCTGTTCTCGTTCGGCACCGACGCGGACCCGACGCTGGCGTGGATGGCCAGCCGCATCCTGGTCCACGCCGTGCTCGGCACCGCCACCTCGGCCGATGAGGCCTTCGGGTTTGGACGCGTGCAGGAAGAACGGCACTGACGATCTCGTGATCGGTTGATCGCGAAATCCAGGCGGCAAAGGGCACGCGAATTGCCCCTGCAGTGGCCATACGCCGTTTCCACTGCATGTGCCTCCACGAAGACACCCGATCGCGCGACTTGTTTCGGTGCCCGTCATGAACGTCCTCTCCCAGACGTTCTCTGGCTGGTTCACGCACGACCTCGGCTTGCGGAGCAGGCTACACACCGCTGCACGCGGTCTCGTTACGCGCGTGTCGTTTCACACCTTCGGGCCTCCCCCAGCGTCCATGTCGGCGACTTGCTCGGTGCACGACTCCTCGGCTCGCCGGGGATCAGCACCGGGCGAGTCGCCGGCGCCAACCATCGCGTTCCCGTCGGCCGCCGGCTGGGTGCCGGCGCTGCCGCCGGAACACCGCACCCCGCCGCCGACGCGGCTCACCCAGTCAGGCGTGTTCTGCCCGGTCGTCGACGAGCGACAGAGCGAGCTGGACCGACGCTTCCAGGAGCGGCGCGTCCGCGACGACGGCTCGCCCTACGGCGTGGAGCGGCGTTCGGAAGCCACGCGCGTCGCCGAACGACGCACCGAGCCGGCGCCGTCGTCGTCGCGCTCGGGGAGCCGCATCTCGGCGCGCGGCGCCACCGACTACGCGCCGCATCATTCCGACCTTCTGGCGAGACTTCATGGCCGTTAGCAGTTCTCGATGGCAGTCGCGTTCGTTCGAGAGCGGCGACACCGCGGGGGCGCCAACGCTCGCCGCGTGGCAGCGTCAGGCCGTGCTGGCCGCCGCGTCGCTGCTGGTCCAGCGCTTCACCGCGACACCCGACGACGAACGTGCGCGCACCGTACACGAGGCGCTGCTCGAAGTGATGGAGCCGAGCCGCCGCGCTCGCCGTCTGCAGTGCGAACTGGCCGCGCCGGAGCCGATCGCCACGGTGTCGCTGCGCGCTGAACGCCGCGCCCGCGGGCGCCGGGCCGGCACCGATCGGCGGTTGTGGGAGTTCGGCCCGCCGCGTGGCCAGGAGCGGCGGCTCGACGAGCGTCGCGCGGATGTCGAACGTCGCGCCCGGCGGTAGGCGGGGCCGGCAATCCTGACAGCGACTGTCGCGTCGTGCTGCACGGCGCAAGGCGCGCCGATGACGAGATCCGCGCAATTCCGCTGAATCCTGCGCGGCACCTGGCTTGCACCCCTCGGCGCTCATGCCGAACCGCGTTGCGCGTGCGCTGGTCGTCGCCGTGACTCTCGCCGTGGCCGGGCTGTGGCCCATTGGGGCGATGGCCTCGTCACAGGTGGTCACCGACGACGAGCTGGCGCGACGCAGCGCTGCCGCCGTGCACGGCCGGGTCGTCGCCGTCGACTCAGCGTGGGACGCGGCCGCCGACACCATCTATACCTTCGTCACCCTCGACGTGCTGCAGGCCTGGGGCGTGCCCGGCTCGCCGGCGCGGGTGGTGCTGAAGCAACTGGGTGGCGTCGTCGCCGATACCGCCTTCGTCGTCGGCGGCCAGGCGCGCTTCGAGGTTGGCGAAGACGTGCTGGTCTTCGTCGACGTGCGGCCGCGCGATCGCACGCTGTCGGTGGCCGGCCTCGAGCGCGGCAAGTGGACGCTCACCGCATCCGCCGACCCGGCGACGGCGATGGCGCGCGACATCCGCGGCACCGACCCGTCGGTGGTCGTGGCCCGTGACTTCCGATCGCTCGTCGACCTGCAGGCACTGGCGTCACGTGTCGGCACGCGGGCGTCAGCGGCGGACGCCGTGCTCGCGCCGTCGGTCGAGACCGTCCGCAGCGGCCCGTCCACCGGACGATCCGGGCCCGCCTTCTCGTTGCTCAATCCGTCGTTGCCGGCGCGCTGGCATCAGGCCGACACCGCGACCCCGGTCTACGTCGACTCGCAGACCGGCGGCCATCCGCAGATCGCCGGCGGCGGCCTCACGCAGCTGTCGCGCGCGGCGGCAATGTGGGGCGCGGCCGGGTCGTTGCCGCTGCAGGCCGGCGCGACGCGCGGTCCGCGCTGCTTCCAGAACAGCGAGCCGTCGGACGGCCGCATTTCGGTGACCTACGGTGACCCGTGCGGCGAGATCGCCGACAGCAGCGCCACGCTGGCGATCGGCGGCGCCTACTTCACGAGCGACACCCGCGTCGTCAACGGCGTCAGCTACTGGCGAATCATCAAGGGGATGGTCGTCACCGACAACCCGGTGTCGAAGTACTCCGGGATGTCGACCGGGTGCTATGAAGAGCTGCTCGCCCACGAACTCGGCCACGCGATCGGATTCGGTCACGCCGCGGCTCGCCCGGCCGTGATGTACGGGGCGATCTCGTCCACCTGCGGGAGCCGCACGACGTCGCTGCCGCTGCAGGCCGACGATCTGGCCGCGGTCGCGGCGTTGTACCCGCGCGCCAGCGGCGTCACGGCGCCGAGCGCGCCGGCCAATCTCGCCGCCGCCGTGTCGGGCGCCACTGTGTCGATCACCTGGAGCCCGCCGTCGAGCGGATCGGCGGCGACGGCGTACCAGTTGCTGGCCGGCAGCGCGCCGGGCCTGTCGAACTACGGCGCCATCAACACCTCTACCACGTCGATCGTCGTGCCTGGTGTGCCGAATGGCACGTACTTCGTGCGTGTCGTCGCCGGGAATGCCGCCGGCGTGAGCGCGCCGACCGGTGATGTGCAGATCCGCGTCGGGCCTGCGCCACCAGACGCGCCGCGCACGCTCACCGCGCAGGCTGGTGCGGGCGGCAACGTCTACATCACGTGGCAGCCGCCGTCGTCGGGCGGCACGCCGACCAGCTACGTGCTGCGCGCCGGCTACGCGCCGGGCGCGACGACGCATCAGATCCCGGTGAACGGCACGGTGCTGGCGGGTGCGGGCATTCCGGCCGCGACGTACTACGTGCGTGTCGTTGCTGTGAACGCCGCTGGCGTGAGCGTCGCGTCGAACGAAGTCGCGCTCGTAGTTCCGTAACGTTCTGTCAGACGCGCGTCGCGCGCCTCCACAGCTCGACCGGAAGAAACTACCTGCCGTGAAGAAGATTCTTCCCGGTCCTGGTTCTGCCGGTTTCGCCGCTGCCGATCACCTCAAGGTGAGGAGCCGGCTACCCATATTCGACGAAACACACGGTTTTCGTAGCTGAAATGCGGGCATCGGGCTTGCTCCATAGGGGGCATGGCTCGATGCGTGCTGACTTCTCTCACCGTTCTGACACTGGCGGCGTTGGTCGCGATGTCGTCGCCGGCCGTCGCCGGCTCGCGCGTCGTCAGCGACGATGCGCTGGCGCGGGCCAGTGCCGCCGCCGTGCACGGGCGCGTCGCCGTGATCGAATCGTCGTGGGACGCCGCGGCTGACACGATCTACACCTACGTCACGATCGACGTCGTGCGCGCGTGGGGCCTGCCAGGGTCGCCGGCACGCGTCGTGGTGAAGCAGTTGGGCGGCGTCGTCAACGACGTCGCGTTCGTCGTCGGCGGTCAGGCGCGGTTCGAAGTCGGCGAGGAGTGCCTGGTGTTCCTCGACGTGCGGCCGCGTGATCGCACGCTGTCGGTGGCCGGTCTCGAGAGCGGCAAGTGGACGGTGACCGCGTCCACCGCCGCGGCGTCGGCCATGGCACGTGAGATTCGCGGCACCGACCCCGCCACCGTCGTCGCGCGCGACCATCGTTCGGTGGCGCAGTTGCACGCCCTGGCCGCGTTGACGGGGGGGCGTGCCTCGGCGGCGGGCGCGACGCTGTCGCCGAGCGCCGGCCTCACGCCCGCGGCCGGACCGGCCCGCGACGTCGCCGCCTTCACGGTGCTCAGCCCCGGCACGCCGGCGCGCTGGCACGAGGCCGACACCGGCGCCAACGTCTACCTGGACACCCAGAGCGGTGGCCATCCGCAGATTGCCGGCGGCGGGCTGACGCAGCTGGCGCGGGCAGCGGGGATGTGGAGCGCGGCGGGATCGCTGCCGCTGCCGCCTGGCGTGCAGCGCGCGCCGCGCTGCTTCAACAACAGCGAGCCGTCCGACGGCCGCATCTCGGTGACCTACGGCGACCCGTGCGGCGAGATCGCCGACGAGAGCTGGACGCTCGCCATCGGCGGCGCCTACTACTCGTCGAGCGACGTGCGCAGCGTCAACGGCGTCGGCTACTGGAAGATCGTCAAGGGCATGATCGTGACCGACAACTCGGCGTGGAAGTACGCCGGGATGTCCACCGGCTGCTACGAGGAGCTGATCGCCCACGAGATCGGCCACGCCATCGGCTTCGGTCACGCCGCCGATCGCCCGGCGCTGATGTATCCCGCGATCAGCAGCGACTGCAGCAGCCGCAGCGGCTCGATTCCGCTGGCAGCCGACGAGATCGCCGGCATGGCCGCGATCTATCCGCGCGAATTGTCGCCCGATCCGCCGCCGTCTGCCCCCACGGGTCTCACCGCCAGCATCTCGGGCTCGACGGTGTCGATCACCTGGACGGCGCCGATCAGCGGGACGGCGCCGCAGGGCTACTTGCTCTACGCCGGCACCGCACCCGGCCTGTCGAACGTCGGCATGGCCAGCACGAACGCGACTGGCCTGGTCGTGCCGAACGTGCCCGACGGCATCTACTACATCCGGGTGGTGTCGGTGAATGCGGCCGGAACCAGCGCGCCGACGTCCGAGTACACCCTGAACGTCCGGGTTGCCCCGCCGGCCGCGCCGGTGAACGCGATGGGCTCGGTGGGCGCCGGCAACAGCGTCCACCTTTCGTGGACGGCCGCGCCGAGCGGCGGAACGCCCAGCCGCTATCGCGTGCTCGTCGGCTACGCGCCGGGGCAGACGGTGTATCAGTTCCCGGTGACGCAGCCAGCGCTCGGCGCAGCGAGGGTGCCGGCCGCCACCTACTACGTGCGCATCGTCGCCGAAAACGGCGCCGGGGTCAGTCCGCCGTCGACGGAGCTGACCATCGTCGTGCCGTAGGCGTCGCAATATCTGCGACACCTGTCCGCCTGCGGTCAAGAACGCGGCAGATACTGCCACATGGCACAACTCCCGTGCCATGAGTGCCAGACCCCTCCTGCGGCGCCGGCGGCCGCGAGCCTCGCGACGCACCAGCAGCGATTGAAGGGCCGCGGCGCCCGGCCGATTACCGACCCGTGCCGGGCTCTTTCCGCATCGGGTTCGCCGTCCTCCTCGCGGCGGCGATGGCCGTCGCGCGCCCAGTCGACGCCGGTGCGTCCCTGCACGTCTCCGACGACGACATCGCCCGCCGCAGCGCCGCCGCGGTCCGCGGCCGCGTCGTGTCGCTTCGCGCCGGATGGGACGCCGACGCCGGGGCCATCTACACCCTGGTCACGCTCGACGTCGCCCGCAGTTGGGGCCTGCCCGGGATGCCGGCGCGCGTCGAGGTCAAGCAACTCGGCGGCGTCGTCGGCGACACCGCGCTGGTCATCGGCGGCCAGGCGCGCTTTGCGCCCGGCGAAGACGTGCTGGTGTTCCTCGACGTGCGGCCGCGCGACGGCACGCTGTCGGTGGCCGGTCTCGACGCCGGCAAGTGGACGCTCGCAGCGGGCGTAGGCGAACGCGCGCGCGCCGCCCTCCCGCCGGCTGCGGACCGCGACGCTGGCTCCTCCTCCGCCCGCGACACGCAGTCGCTCGCCGCGCTCGAGACGCTGGCGGCACTGGCCGGTACTCGCGTCCGGGTTGGTGTGCCGCGCACCTCGGACCCGCTGACTGCCGTCGCCACGCACGATGTCGCGCCGCCCGACGGCCCGCATTTCTCGCTCGTCGCGCCGGCGACCCCGGCCCGCTGGCACGAGGCCGATACCCGCACGCCCGTCTACGTGGACTCCCAACCCGGCGGACATCCGCTGGTGCCGGGCGGCGGGCTGGACCAGGCCGTCGCGGCCACGGCGCTATGGTCGGCGCCGGCGGCGCTGGTCCTGCGGCCCGGGGTCTTTCGCGGTCCGCGCTGCTTCGCCCACGGCGAAGCGGCCGCCGGCCGCATCTCGCTGACCTACGGCGATCCGTGCGGCGAGATCGCCGACGACAGCGCGACGCTGGCGATCGGCGGCGCCTACTACTCGGCCGGCGACGTGCGCGTCGTGAACGGCGTGTCGTTCTGGAAGATCACCGCCGGCATGGTCGTCACCGACGACGTGGCCGCCAAGTTCGCCGGGATGAGCCTCGGCTGTTACGCCGATCTCGTCGCGCACGAGCTCGGTCACGCCATCGGCTTCGGCCATGCCACCACCGCCGCATCGCTGATGTTCCCGACGCTGTCCGCCGGCTGCGCGACGCGCAGCACCGGGACGGCGCTGCACGCCGACGACCTCGCTGGGCTGTCGGTGCTGTACCCGATGCCGGGTCCGCCGCCGCCCGGCGTGCCCAATGGCCTCGGCGCCGCGGTGTCGGGTGATGTCGTCACCGTGTTCTGGGGCGTGCCCTTGTGGGGACCGGCGCCCAGGGAATACCGTCTCGAAGCCGGCAGCGCCCCAGGGCTGTCCGATCGTGGCGTCATCGGCGTGTCCGGCACGACGTTCGTCGGCGCTGGCGTCGGCCACGGCCTGTACTTCGTCCGGGTGCGGGCCGTGGCTGGAGGCGCATCCGGCGCGGCCACCCCGGACGTGGCGATCGCGGTCGGTGGACCACCGCCGGGACCGCCCACCGCACTCGCCGCGACTTCCGGACCGGGCGGATCGGTGCTCGTCACCTGGTCGCCACCGGACACCGGGACCGTCACCGGCTACGTGGTGCAGGTGGGGTACGGCGCGGGACAGACTGCCCACCGCTTCGCGGTGACGGCGCCGTCGATCGCCAGCGCGGGCGTCCCGGCCGGCACCTACGTGCTGCGCGTCGTTGCCATGAACGGCACCGCCGGCGGGCCGGCGTCGTCCGAGGTGACGCTGGTCGTGCCGTGACGCGACGGTTGTCGCCGTTCGTCACCGGCCATCGCGCTCGACACCCGCCCAGCTCCAAGTGCGTCCAAGTACGCACGGTATACTGCGATACCGCGCTGTTCTTGGCGCTTGGAGGCTCTCACCCCATGTTTCGTCTGATTCTGGCTCTCTTCCTCGGCATCGCCACGGCCATGCCCGCCGCGGCCCAGTCCACCGCCATCAACGGCTCGATCGAAGGCGTGGTCACCGACGACTCGGGTGCGGTGCTGCCCGGCGTCACCGTGACCATCGACAACCTCGACACCGGCGACAGCCGCGTCGTGGTCACCAACGAGAGCGGCCTGTACCGTGCGCCGCTGCTGCCCCTGGGCCGCTACCGCGTCTCGGCCGAGCTGCAGGGCTTCAAGAAGTTCGAGCAGACCGGACTCAACATCTCGGCCGGCCAGACCGCCGTCATCAACGTGAAGATGGACGTCGGTGCGCTGAGCGAGACGATCTCGGTGACCGCCGATGCGCCGCTGGTCGACTTGAGCAAGATCGAACAGGGCCGCACCATCACCGAGGCGGAGATGAAGACGCTGCCGCTCACCTCGCGCAACCCCTACAACTTCGCGCTGCTCCAGCCCGGCGTCGTCGGCTTCGAGAACCAGGAGTTCGGCGTGCCGCGCCTCACCTCGAACGGCGCGCTCCTCCGCGTCAACTATCAGATCGACGGCAGCAACAACACCCAGAAGGACCGCGCCGGCCTGCGCCAGATGCCGATGTCGGAAGTGATGATCCGCGAGGTCAAGGTGGTGACCACCGGCTACGCGCCGGAATTCGGTCAGACCATGGGCCTCATCTACAACGCCATCACCCCGTCGGGCACCAACACCTACAAGGGCCAGGGCAGCTACCGCTTCCAGCGCAAGGCGATGGCCGCGTTCCCGTTCTTCACCCAGGGCGTGCGCAGCAACGACACCAAGCCGCCTACCGAGGTCAACGTCTACACCGCCGACATCGGCGGGCCGATCGTGCGTGACCGCACTCATTTCTTCGGCGGCTACGAGCACACCGAGCGCGACCTGTCGGGCGGCGCGGTCATCACCATCACCCCGGCCAACCAGGCCGCCCTCGGGCTGACCGAACCGCGCTACCAGCCGCGCGGCCTCAACACCGAGTTCGCCATCGGCAAGATCGACCACCAGGTGAACGCCAACAACCGGCTGTCGGTGCGCTACATCTTCTTCGACAACTTCATCACCGCCAACGTCGGCGGCGGCATCCTGTCGTCGCAGCGCGGCACCGATTTCACCGACCGCCAGCACTCCACCGCGGCGCAGTTCATCTCGACCATCCGCCCCAACCTGCTCAACGAGCTGCGCGTGCAGTACGCCACCCGGGCGCAGGGCCGTGCCCCGGCCGGGCTGGCCGGCACCGGCCCGGCGATCAACATCGCCAACGTCGCCAACTTCGGCGGCCCGATCGCCAGCCTCACCGACGCCGGCTTCGGCTTCACCCAGGACGTCGCCCAGCTGAACAACAACCTGACGTGGCTGTTTGGCGACCACGCCTTCAAGGGCGGCTTCGACATCCAGAACGTGCAGGACACCCGCACCAGCACGCCGTTCCAGCTCTACAACTTCGCGACCCCGGCCGCCTACCTGGCGGCGCGCAGCGGCGAGAATCGCCTCGGCTACGTCAGCTTCCAGCAGTACTTCGGCGAACCCGAGCTCGACTTCTCGTCGAACCTCTACGGCTTCTTCGTGCAGGACGACTGGCGCGTCAACGACTCGCTGAAGGTGCTCTACGGCGTCCGCTACGACCTCTACGACGTGCCGGCGCCGAGCGCCAGCGCGCCGTTCGAGACCTCGCGCGACTTCGTCGTCGACAAGAACAACATCGCGCCGCGCCTCGGCGTGGTGTGGACGGTGGGCGACGACCGCCGCACGGTCGTGCGCGTCAACACCGGCATGATGTACGACCAGGCGCTGCTCGCCAGCTACGAGCAGGCGCTGATCAACGACGGCACCAACGCCCGCGCCGCGGCCAACTTCCAGCCGACGACGCCGGGCGCACCGGCGTTCCCGGCGGTGCTGTCGGCCGGCGCCGGCGCGACGCCGAACACGCTGACCACGGTGTCGCGCGACTTCCAGGTGGCGCACAACTGGCAGAACAACATCCAGATCGAACGCCAGTTGAGCGACCGGTTCGCCGCCTCCGTCGGCGGCTCCTATGCCCGCGGCTACAACCTGCCGCTCATCAGCAACATCAACCTCATCAACCCGATCGGCCAGCTGGCCGACGGCCGCAACATCTACGGCACGGCGGCGAACGCCACCACGCGCCGCGACCCGCGCTACAACGTGATCAACCAGGTCGAATCGATCGGCGAGTCGGACTACAAGGCGCTCACCGCGCAGCTCACCGGGCGCAACTTCCGCGGCATCCAGTTCGACTTCGCCTACACGCTGTCCAAGAGCGAGGACAACGCGCCGATCACCAACGTGTTGTCGGTCCAGGGCGACCCAGGCCGCACCAACCCGGACGACCTCGACTTCGACACGGGCCCCAACGTGCTCGATCAGCGCCACACCTTCTCCGGCAGCATCGTCGCCCGGCCGAATCTCGAGGGCGGCAACGCCGTGGCCCGGACGCTCGTCAACGGCACCATCGTCGGCGTGGCGATGCAGTTCGCCAGCGGCGTTCCGATCAACCTGCGGGCCAACCCGGGCGAGATCAACAACGACGGCATCGGCAGCGACCGGCCGGTCGGCGTGACGCGCAACTCGCTGAACCTGCCGGCGCGCTACAACGTCGACCTGCGGTTGTCGCGCCAGGTGCCGCTCGGCGGCTCGCGTCGCGGCGAACTGGTGGCCGAGGTCAAGAACCTGTTCAACACCGTGCAGTGGAGCGGCGTGCAGAACGCCGCGGTGGCGGTGACGGCGGCCACCGGCGTGCCGGTGGCGGCGCTGCCGACCAGTGGCAGCGACCTCATCCCCAACGCCGGCTACGAACAGCGGCAGCTGCAGATCGGGTTCCGCTTCCAGTTCTAACTGCTGCTTGCAGCGGCTAGCGGCTAGGGGCGGGCGCGGGTAAACTGCCGGGAAGCGTCATGACGCCGCCGCCGGCACCGCCCGACGACGACCCGCTCGCCCGCTTCTTCGGGGCGCTGGAGCTGCGCGTCCTCGAAGCGTTGTGGCGCGTCGACGCGCCGTCGACGGTGCGCGATCTGGCGCCGCGCTTTCCCGCGGTCGCCTACACCACGCTGATGACGACGATGGACCGGCTCCATCGCAAGGGCGTGCTGCTGCGCGACAAGACCGGCCGGCGTTTCGCCTACCGGCCCAAGTCGTCGCGCGAAGCGCTGCTGGCGAGCCTGGCCGGCGATGCGCTGGCGGCGATTCTCGGTCCGCGTGGCGACGACCTGCGGCCGGTGGTGTCGTTCTTCGTCGACGCGGTGCAGCGCGAGGATCGCGACGTGCTCGACGCGCTGGACGCGCTGGTCCGCGAACGGCGCGCCGCCGAGGACGAGGCGCCGTGACGCCGTCGCTCGTCGCCCTGGCGCTGGGGCTGGCGTCGGTCGCCGTCGCGGCCGGCATCGGCAGCCTGCTTGCGGCGTTCGCCCTGCGCCTGGTGCCGTCTGGCTGGTTCGCCGGGCTGGGCGCCCGCACCCGCGCCAGTCTGCTGGCCCAGGCGCGGCTGGCCCCGCTCGCCGTGTTCATGCCACTCGCCGCCGTCGTGCAGGTGGCCTTCTGGCGCTACGAGCCGGCCCACTCCGGCGAGCGCGTCGGTCCGCTGCTCGTCGCGCTGGCGGTCGTCGGCGCATTCCTGACCCTGCGCGCGGCTGTCCGGCTGCTGGCGGCGCTGCGGGCCACCCGCCGGCTGCGTCGCCACTGGCGTGCCGCCGCCCGCCCCCTCTGTGTGCCCGGGTGGTCCGGCCGCGTCTATCGCGTCGACGCCGAGTTTCCGGTGGTGGCGGTGGTCGGCGTGTGGCGGCCCGAGTTGTTCGTGGCCGCGCGGGTCGCGGCGGCCTGCTCGCCGAGCGAGATCGCTGTGGTGGCCGCGCACGAGCGGGCCCACGTCGCCGCGCTCGACAACCTGACCCGCGCCGCCTTCGCCGCCACGCCGCTTCCGGCCGGTCTGTCGTCGCGTCTCGAACCGGCCTGGGCCGCGGCGGCCGAAGAGGCGGCCGATCTCGCCGCCCGCGCCGAAGGGAGCGGGGTGACGCTGGCCTCGGCGCTGCTGAAGGTGGCGGGTCTGGCGCTGCCGTCGCCGCCACCGCGAACGGCGCTGGCCAGCGCGCTGATCGGCGCCGGTGGTCTGGAGTCACGCGTGCGCCGGCTGCTGGCGCCGCCGCCGGCGCTCGGCCGCGCGGCGTGGTGGCTGAGCGCCGCGTTCACGGCCGGGCTGGTCGGCGTCGTCTCGCCGCTCCTGCGTCAGGTGCACGACGTCGCCGAGTTCGTCGTCACCTTCGGCCGCTGATCGCGCGTCGTCCCAAGTACGAGCCCTGGTAGTAGTGGCCCGCGGCCGCTACGCTGCGCGCGTATGCGTGTCTCGTCTCGCCTCCTGCTCGCTGTGGTTTTCTGTCTGGCCGCCGTGCCGGCGGTCGCGCTCACCGGGCGCGTGGTCGACGCCACCGGCGCGCCGGTCGCCGGCGCCGAGGTGAGCATCCTGGGACGATCCGGATCGGTCGTCACCGACGCCAACGGCCGCTTCACCTGGACCCCCGACCCGCCGGTGCCGTTCGAGATCCTGATCGTCGCCCCGGGCGGCATCTTCATGAAGCCGCAGCTCGTCGAGACGGTGCCGGCCGGCGAGGACCCGCTCGTCGTCACCGTCGAAGCGCTGGTCAGCGAGCGCGTCACCGTGTCGGGCGCGGCACCCGACATCGAGGCCACGCCCGCCGCCGCCACCACCAGCCTGTCGCAGGCCGAGATTCAGACCCGGCTGCCCGGCAACCTGGTGCAGGCGCTCGAGAACGTCGCCGGCGTGAACCAGGTCAGCGAAGGCCAGGCCGCGGTGCCGGCGCTGCGCGGCTTGTCGAGCGGCCGCACGCTCATCCTCATCGACGGCGCCCGCGTGAACTTCGAACGGCGCGCCGGATCGAGCGCGACGTTCCTCGACCCCGAGATCCTCGAAGGCGTCGAAGTGGCGCGCGGACCGGGCTCGGTCGCCTACGGCTCCGACGCCTTCGGCGGGGTGATCGCCGCGACCACCCGCAAGGTGGCGCCCAACGCCCCGCTCGCCTTCAGGGTGTCGGGCACCGCCGGCACCGGCGTGCCCGAACGCCGCGTCGGCGGCGACATCTCGATGGGAACCGGCCGCGGCAGCGTGCTGGTCGCCGGCCACGCCCGCGACGTCGAGGACTGGAAGAGCCCGTCGGGCACGACCCTCAATTCCGGCTACCAGGACGGCGGCGTGCTGGCCCGCGTCACCCACGTGGTCGGCGACGGATTTCTTTCGGCCGGCTATCAGGGCGACTTCGGCCGCGACATCGAACGGCCGCGCAACAACTCGAGCACCGTCCGCTTCTTCTATCCGGAAGAGAACTCGCACCGCGTCACCGCCGAGTACGACCGGCCCGACGTCGGCCCCTTCGACGAGATCGGCCTGCACGCCTTCTACGGCCGCTACGGGCAGGTCACCGACCAGAACCTCTTCGCCACCGCGACGACCGCCCGCAGCGTCGAGCGCGCCGACATCAGCGCGCACGACTTCCAGTTCCGCGGCTACGCCCGGCGCCCGCTCGGTCCAGCGCGCTGGGAGCTCGGCGTCGACGTGAACGGCCGCGGCGGCCTGCACGCGCTCGACATCATCGAGCAGTACACCCCCGACGGCAGCCTGCTGCGCACCACCGAGAACGTCTCCATCGACTCGGCCCGCCGGGTCGACAGCGCCGTCTACACCAGCCTCGAGGCGGCGCTGTCTCCCAGCCTGAGCGTGGCCGGCGGCGTGCGCGGCGACGTCGTCGCCTCGAAGAACTCCGGCGGCTACTTCGGCGATCGCTCGGTGACCCGCGGCGCCGGGTCCGGCTTCGTCTCGCTCACCGCCGGCAGCTTCCACGGGCTGTCGCTCACCGCGCAGGTGGCCCGCGGCTTCCGCGATCCGGTGCTGTCGGACCGTTACTTCCGTGGGCCGTCGGGCCGTGGCTTCATCACCGGCAACCCCGACCTCGATTCCGAGCAGAGTCTGCAGTTCGACGTCGGCGTCCGCTACACCTCGCGCCGGGTGCGTGCGGCGATCTTCGGCTACGACTACCGCATCTCGGATCTCATCGAGCGCTACCAGACCACCATCGACAACTTCTTCTTCCGCAACCGAGGCCGGGCCCGGCTGCGCGGCGTGGAAGTGGAAACCCAGGTGGAGCTGCCGTGGCGGCTCACCGTGGAAGGCGCGTTCCAGGCGGCGCGCGGCCGCGCCCTCGACCCGCGATCGTATCTCGACGGCATCACCACCGAAACCGGATCGATCCAGACCCGCCGGCTGATCGGCGCGCGCGCCTTCGCGCAGGCCCGCGTCGCGTGGTTCGCCGAGGACGATCGTCCTGGTCCGACCGAGCGGCTGGTCAACGGCTACACGCTGGTCGACCTGAGCGGCGGCGCCACGGTCGTGCGTCAGCTCGAACTGCGTGTGCTGGTCCGCAACCTGTTCGACCAGCAGTACTTCGCCAGCCAGGACGTGCGCGCCGTCTTCGCGCCCGGCCGCGCCGCGTCGGTCACCGCCGTCGTCCGGTTCTAGAACACCAGCAGCCGAGCTGCCGATCGCGGATGCACTGAGCCGATCGTCTGAAACCCCGCAGGCAACGTCCCGATTCCCGCGCGCGTCATCACAGGGAAGCCTCGCGCCCGAGCGGCCATGGTGGCCACGGGCCGTCCGTTCGGAAACTCGTGTAGGCCGGAGGTCTGCCCATGTCCATGTTCCGTGTTCTCGCCCTGCTGCTGACGCTCACCGTCTCTGCCGGCGCCGCTGAGGCGGCGTCCCGTGTGTTCATCATCCACGGCATCCCGGGCGTGCCCGTGGACGTCTACGCCGGCTTGGCCGGGTCGCCGATTGCGGCGACGCCGACGATCCCCGGATTCCAGCCCAAGCAGATCGTCGATCTGACCGTCGGTCCCGTCACCGCCGACATCCGCATCTTCGCCGCCGGCGCCAATCCGCAGACCGCCACGCCGGTGATCGCGGTGCTCGGCGCCGCCATTCCCGACAACGTCGAACTCAGCATCCTCGCCCACCTCGACGCCAACGGCAGTCCGACCGCCACGGTGTATCGGAACGACAACTCGGCGCCGGCCGCGGGCCAGGCGCGGGTGAGCGTGCGGCACGCGGCGCAGGCGCCGGCGGTGCAGCTGGTGGCCGGCGGCGTGCCGAAGCTGGCGCTGACCAACCCCTACTTCGGCGATCTCGAAGTGCCGGCCGGCACGGCGATTCCGCTGCAGCTGCAGGTGCCGTTCGCCGGCACGCCGATCACCGGCGTGGCGCCGCTGTCGTTTGCGGCTGGCACGCGCTACTTCGTCTACGCCATCGGATCGGTGTCCGGCGGCACCTTCGACTTCATCGTGCAGGCGGCGCGGTAAGAACTGAGCTCGGGCCCGAGTTCCGGCCCGGTCGCGCCAGAGGGCGGAGCAGTGGGGGCGGCGTTTCTTGGCCCCCGGCTCCGCCTCCATTACGCTAGAAGGATGTCTCGCCGCTCTGTCCCCCTCCTGTTCCTGGTCCTCGCCGCGCTCGTCTCGTCGTCCACGCCCCGCGCCCAGCATCGGCTGCAGCCGGTCGCGGCGTTGAACGGTCGCCCCGCCCTCGAGCTGATGCTCCGCAAGCTCGACACGGTGGGCAACCTGATGATGACCACCGCGCATCCCGACGACGAGAACAACGCGCTGCTGGCCTACTACGGCCACTCCAAGGGGTTCCGCACCTCGCTCGTCACCGCCACCCGCGGCGAAGGCGGGCAGAACGAGATCGGCCCCGAGCTGTTCGAGGCGCTGGCCGTCCTGCGCACCGAGGAACTGCTGGCCGCGCACCGCTACGACGGCGCCGAGCAGTACTTCACCAGCGCGGTGGACTTCGGCTTCTCGTTCAGCGTCGAGGAGACGCTCGAGAAGTGGGGCGGGCAGGTGATTCTGGGCGACTACGTGCGGATGATCCGCATCATCCGTCCGGACGTGATGGTCGGCTTCGTCTACGACGGCGAGGGCGGCGGGCAGCACCACCAGACCTCGGCGCGGCTGTCGGCGCAGGCGTTCCGCGCTGCCGCCGATCCGAACGCGTTCCCCGATCAGATCGCCGCCGGGCTGCGGGCCTGGCAGCCGAAGAAGTACTACTACACGGCCGGGTTCTTCGGCCCGCCCGGCAAGGCGCCGGCGCTCACCGGCGAGGGCGCATCGTCGCTGTTCCTGTTCCGCGAGGGCGACAGCTACGATCCGCTGCTCGGCCGCACCTGCAACGAGATCGCCGGCGAGGCGCGCAGCATGCACAAGTGCCAGGGCATGTCGCAGCTGCTGCCGCTGCCAGGCGTCAGCGGCGGCTTCGGCTCCGGTCCGCGCGGCTACCGGCTGCGCGACACCGTGCTCGGCGGCGGCGTCAACCGTCCCGACGCCGAGATGTTCGACGGCGTCGACACGTCGCTGGCGGGCTTGGCCGGATACGCCGGCGCCCAGCCCCCCGCGGCGCTCGTCGCCGCGCTGACGCGCATCACTTCGGCCGTGGCCGATGCCCGTGCCGCCGTGGCGGCCACCGGCTCGGCGGCGGCGGTGGCGCCGCTCGGAACCGGGCTCGCCGCGGTGCGTGCGCTGCGCGCCGAGCTGAGCACGCTGGGCGTGAACGACAGCGGGCGCTACGAGATCGACGTGCGGCTGGCCCGCAAGGCGGCCCAGTTCGAGCAGGCGCTGGTGCTGGCCGCCGACGTGCGGCTCGAGGCGGTGGCCAACGACGACCTCGTGGTGGCGGGGCAGCCGGTGCAGGTGCAGGTGATCGCCGCCAACCGCGGCGAGGCGCCGATCACCGCCGGCGCCACGCTGGCCGGTCTCACCGCCGCCACCGCCGACTGCGCCGGGACGGCCGTCGCGGCCCGGGAGTCGCGCAACTGCCGGTTCACGGCCACCGTGCCGGCCGACGCCAGGCTCACCGCCGCCCACTTCAAGTACGCCACCAACGCCGCCCGCTTCGTGCTCGATCCCGACGTCGCGCCCGGGTTGCCGTTCCGTCCGACGCCGTACGTGGCCCAGGTGGCGCTGACCATCGGCGGTCAGGCCCTGACGATGCCGGTGCCCGTGCAATCGCGCTCGGAAGGCAATCTCTACAGCGGCGAGAAGCGCGCCGAGCTGCACGTGGTGCCGAAGTTCGCGGTGACGGCGACGCCGGAGATCCTGATCGTGCCGACCGGCGCGGCGGCTGGCGCCGCAACGACGCGCGACGTGCGCGTCACCGTCCTCAACCACGCCAATGGCGCGGGCACAGCGGAGGTGGCGTTGCAGACGCCGCCGGGCTGGCGCGCCATGCCCGCCACCCAGTCCGTCGCCTTCTCGCGCGAGGACGAAGCGGTGACCGTGCGCTTCACCGTGACCCCGCCGGCGCAGCCGAGCGGCGCCCGCCACACCATCAGCGCGGTGGCGCGCGAAGGCGGCGTCACCTACGCCCAGGGTTACCAGGTGGTCGAGTATCCGCACACCACGCGCCGCCACGTGCTGCGCGCGCCGGAGGTGGCGGTGAGCGTGCTCGACGTGAAGGTGAAACCCAACCTGACGGTCGGCTACGTGATGGGCGTCGGCGACGAGATCCCACCGGCGCTCGAACAGCTCGGCGCCCGCGTGGAGCTGCTCAGCGAGGATCAGCTCGCCTGGGGCGACCTCGGCCGCTTCGACGTGGTGATGACCGGCGTGCGCGCCTACGAGCGGCGCGCCGACCTGCGGGCCTACAACCAGCGGCTGCTCGACTACGCGCGGGCCGGCGGCACGGTGATCGTCAACTACAACAAGTTCGAGTTCAACCAGGCGCAGTACGGCCCCTTTGCCGGCAAGGTCGGCAGCCGGCGGGTCACCGACGAGAACGCCAAGGTGAACGTGCTGGTGCCGCAACACCCCGTCTTCACGACGCCCAACCGGATCGGCGACGCCGACTGGCAGGGCTGGCGGCAGGAACGCGGCCTCTACTTCTTCGACAAGGGCGATCCGCAGTACACCGACCTGGTCGAGTTCCTCGAGCCGTTCCCGTTCAACCAGGGGCCGAAGCAGGGCGCGATGGTCGAGGCCAAGGTCGGCGCCGGCCGCTGGATCTATCTGGGCCTCGGCTTGTGGCGGCAGCTGCCAGCGGGCACCGACGGTGCGTATCGCCTGATGGCCAATCTCATCAGCCTCGGGTCCGCCCCGGGGCCACGCCCGGCCACGGCGCCGGCCGCCGCGAAGTAACTTCGCCGGCAGGCGCCGGTCTAACCCCGTCACGAGCGACTGCTGGCCCACTGAGGCCGCCGATCTCAATTTGGTGATCGGTGCCGAAACGCGAAACGGCCGGGCTCGCTCCAATTACAATCGGAGACGGCAAGGACGGCGCCCTCTGGTGCTCGTCGTGTCGTCGGGACCCCGCGCCATGCTGCAGCACGTCCTTCGTCGTCTGGGATTCGGCGCCAGCCGCGCCGACCTCGAGCTCTACGGCCGTCTGCCGCTCATCGGGGTGGTCGGCTATCTGCTGAGCCCCGACCGGGCGCCCGACGACATCGACGCGAAGATCAACGACGCCGCCTACATCGGCGTGACCACCCGCGGCCAGTTCTCGCCCAACACCGTCATCAACGACGCCCGCCAGCGCTGGCTGTTCCGCATGGTGCACAGCCCGCGCCCGCTGCAGGAGAAGATGGCGCTGTTCTGGCACAACCACTTCGCCACCGCCTACAGCAAGGTAGCCGGCACGTTCGGCCAGGAACACGCCACCAAGATGATGGACGGCAAGGCGGCCGACGTCGCCGGCCAGCGCCGTGGACACGTGCAGTTGTTTCGCGACCTGGCGCTCGGCCGCTTCGACGAGCTGCTGATCGAAGTGGCCAAGGACCCGGCGATGCTGGTGTGGCTCGACGGCCGGCTCAACGTCCGGGCCCGGCCGCAGGAGAACTTCGGCCGCGAGCTGATGGAGCTGTTCACCACCGGCGTCGGCCACTACACCGAGGACGACGTCTACGCCGCGGCGCGCGTCTTCACCGGCTGGAACCTGCGGCTGGCCGGCGACCGCACCAGCGCGCTGACCAGCTACTACGAGTACGTCTACAACGCCGCGCAGCACGACCCGACCGCCAAGACCTTCACCTTCCCGGTGATGACCGACGGCTCGCGCACCATTCCGGCGCGGGCCGCCGCCGACGGCGAGCAGGACGGCCTCGATCTCATCCGCGCGCTGTCCCGCCGGCCCGAGACCGCCGACCGGCTCGCCCGCAAGCTATTCGCCTTCTTCGTCAGCGAGCTCGAGGCCCCCGGCGACGGCCTCATCAGCGACATGCGCGAGGCCTATCTGAACAACGACACCAGCATCAAGGCGATGCTGGTGCGGCTGGTCACCTCCGAGGAGTTCCTGGCGGATCGCGCCGAGTTCGCCCGCTACAGCTGGCCGGCCGAGTACGTGGTGCGGGCGATCAAGGAAACCGGCTGGAACGGCCTGTCGGTGGACGCCGCCATGACCCCGCTCGTCAACATGGGGCAGCAGCTCTACGAGCCGCCCGACGTGAACGGCTGGGCGCTCGGGGCGGAGTGGTTCTCCACCGCGTCGATGCTGTCGCGCATGAACTTCGCCGCGACGCTGATGGCCAACCAGCGCTTCAACCTGCAGACGGCGTCGGCGCCGGCCCGCACGTCGCCCGAGGCGCTGCTCGACTTCCACCTGGCGCGGTTCACACCGGCGCCGCTCGCCGCCGAATCGCGGACGGCGCTGCTCGACTACCTGCGTCAGGGCGTCACCTGGCCGGTCACCGACGCACAGCTCGCCAGCAAGGCCTCGGGGCTGGCGCGGCTCATCGTCGGCGCCGCTGACTACCAGTTCAACTGAGGCTGCCGACCATGCGATTCACACGCAGACAGTTCGTGCGCGGCGGCGTCTCGGCCTTCACCTTCGGCTTCGCGGCGCCGCAGTTCCTCTCGGAACTGGCGCTGGCGCAGGGCGGCGGCGCCCGCAACCTGGTGATCGTCTACTTGAACGGCGGCAACGACTCGCTCAGCACGATCGTGCCCTACGGCGACGCTGACTACTACGCCCGCCGGCCGACCATCGCGCTGCCGTCGGCGTCGGTGCTGCAGATCGGCACCGACCGCGGCGGTAACCTGCTTGGCCTGCATCCCAGCCTCAGCGGTCTCAAGTCGATCTTCGACAGCGGCTCGCTGGCGGTGATCCAGCGCACCGGCTACCAGAACTCGAGCCGCTCGCACTTCCAGGGTTTCGATATCTGGGGTACCGCCAATCCCACCGACGTCACCGGTCCCGGCTGGCTCGGCCGCTACCTCGACACGCTGCCGTCGCCGGTCGATCCGCTGGTCGGCTGGAACACGTCGCGCGAGACGCCGCGGGCGCTGATGGCCCGCACCGTCGGCGTGCCGGCCATCACCAACCCGGCCACCTACAGCTTCGCCAGCCCGAACAGCGGTGCCGAAGCCGGGTTCGAACGGGCCGCGGCGACGCGCATCGCCTCGCACCTGCCGGCCGACCGCCCGCATCTCGCGTTCGTCAACTCCACGGCGCAGGCCGCCCTCGGCACGCTCGACCGCGTGGCCACCGTGGCCACCTACCGGCCGTCGCTGACCTATCCGAACAACGGCTTCGGCCAGGCGCTGCAGGCGGTGGCCGGCGCGATGTTCCGCCAGATCGGCACCAAGGTGTTCTGGGTGGCCACCGGCGGCTACGACACGCACGCCAATCAGAATCCTTTGAACGGCGCCTATCGCAACCTGATGGCGACGGTGGACGGCGGGCTCGCGGCGTTCAACACCGATCTGAAGAACCAGGGCCTGCTCGACTCGACGCTGGTGCTGGTGTTCTCGGAGTTCGGCCGCCGCATCACCGAGAACGGCAGCCAGGGCACCGACCACGGCGCCGCCGGGATCATGATGGCGATGGGCGGGCTGGTGCGCGGCGGGCTCTACGGTACGGCCGCCAAGCTACGCCAGGATCCGTCGAACCCCGATCTGGAGAACAGCGCCGGCGACGTGCGGCACGAGACCGACTTCCGCGCGGTCTACGCCCGGGTGCTCGACAACTGGCTGGGCGCGAACTCGGTCGGCATCCTCGGCGCGGACTTCCGGGCCGGGTCGCCGGCCATTCTCTGACGCGTGCCAGCTTGATGTAGGGCAGCTCTTCAGAGCTGCCCCTGGCCAGAGCTGCCTTCGCGCTCCAAGCGGCTCGAGGATCACGCCGTAACGCTTCACGCTGCTAGACTCGGGTCATGAAGACGATCCGAGTCGTCGCCACGGCCGTGCTCGCCCTGTTCGTCGTCGCCGCCCGCCCCGTCGCCCAGGAGGGCGTGCGCGAGTCGGATCGACTGAAGGACGCCATCACCGTGCTCGACGAGGTGATGGCCGCCGACGACAAGGCGGTGCCGCGCAAGATCCTCGAAGCGGCCGAAGCGATCGCCGTGTTCCCGTCGCTGCTGAAGGGCGGGTTCGTGGTTGGCGCGCAGCGCGGCCACGGAGCGATCAGCGTGCGCGACCCCAAGACCGGCGGGTGGAGCTCGCCGGCGTTCCTGACCATCACCGGCGGCAGCATCGGTTTCCAGATCGGCGCGCAAGCCGTCGACCTCATCCTCGTGGTGCAGAACCGCCGCGGGCTCGACCAGCTGCTGAGGAACCAGTTCAAGATCGGCGCCGATGCGTCGGTGGCGGCCGGCCCGCTCGGCCGCGACGCCTCGGCGTCCACCGACATCCAGCTACGCGCCCAGATTCTCAGCTACTCGCGCACCCGCGGCATCTTCGCCGGCGTCACGCTGAACGGCAGCACCATCCGCCAGGATCGCGACGCCAACGAGCGCTTCTACGGCATCGCCTACCGCACCACCCAGATCGTCAATCAGCGTCTGGGCGGGGCGCCCGAGCCGGCGCCGGAGTGGAAGGCGGCGCTGGCCAGGCATGGCGGCGGCACGCCTTAGGCAGGTCGTGACGGCGAATCCGAGACGAGCTCCGGGTCACCGGCCTCGTCGTGCCGCCACGAGTCACGCAGTCACGGGTGCACGAGCGTGACCGTGAACGTCGCCGTCGACGCCGTTGATGGGGCGTACACCTGGACGCAGAAGGTGCCGACGTCCACATTGGCGGTCACCGTGGCCGCGTCCCCAGCGGCTGCCTGGCTCGACCGCGCCAGCAGGCACCCCAGGCCGTCGGCCCGCGGAATACCGAACCCGAGCCCGAGCGTCGCAGGTGGAGCGATGCCAGCGAGGGATGCGGTCGCGATGCCCCGCAACTGCGCGGTGAACGTGCGCGATGCCGAGCCGCCCGGACCGACCACTCCGGTATAGGTCAGCGTCACCGGTGTGGTGATGGCGGTGTCCACCGACTCAGTGGGCGCCGTCGGGGTGTCGCTGCAGCCACTGACGCCGACCGTCAGCGACACCGTCCACGCCACGACGAGACGCCTCACTGGTAGTACCCGATGCGAATCGCGAAGGCGGCGTCGGAACGGAGGCCGCCCTGGTCGGCCAGCGACGCGCAGTGCACGCCGGCGGGGCGCCACTCGCGGATCTGCGCGGCGAGATCCGCGGTGGTGACGACGGTCGTGGAGGTGGAGCAGCCGGTGCCGCGAGGTACGCCAAGCCCGAGCACCACGGGCACCGCCAGCGCGCCGCGGTCACCAGCGGCGGTGAGGCTGGCGAGGGTGATGAAGACCCCGGAGTCCTGAGGCACGGTGAAGGAGAAGAACGCCGAGCCGCGTGGCGCGAGCGAGCCGATGAACAGGCGGGTGGTCGGATCCACCACCTCTGCCACCACCGACGCCGACGTCGGTGTCGGGATTCCGTCGCCACATGCGGCGGCCACCAGCGACACGAGCACCACCAGGGGTGCCATCGACAGCCGCGTCACGGGTGGACGATCAGCGCCGAGAACGGCGTCGGCGCGGCCAGGTTCCCGATGTCGTAGATGCGCGCACAGTAGGTGCCGGCCTCCAGCACCGACGAGAGGTGTGGGCCGCCGCCGGCCTGGGTGTTCCCGGAGGTCGTCGTGCTGCAGTCGATCCCGTCGGGCACGCCGATGCCGACTCCGACCCAGACACTCTCAGGGACCCCGGTGACACCGCCGACGTTGTGCAGCGTCACGTTGACGGTGCCGTAGCTGGTCACGTCGAATGAGTAGAAGGCGCTGCCGCGGACGCCGAGGGTGCCGGTGAACTGCTCCGAGATCGTCGGCTCGGCGGCGACCGCCGCTGTCGTCGTCGTCGTGTCGGTAGGCGACGTCGGGGTGTCAGAGTCGCCGCAGGCGCCGTGTGTCACCCCGCCGACGCAGAGACAGACCCCGACAACTGCCGCCCGCACCCGCCGCGCTGCAATGGAGGACCCGTAGTTCGCGAAACGCCGCCACATTCCCATCCTGCTCCGTCGCTGAGGCCAGTCCCGGCACCGTCCCTGCCCGGCGCCACGGAACCCGTCGGGCGTCTTCCGGCAGTCAATATGGCAATTGGCGCGGGCCGGTGGGCGAGTTCCAGAAAATCTTCACGGGACACCCGCAGATGCCTGACGCCTACGGCGATACCTTGACGTCGACGGCCTTCGAGAACGCCTGACCGTCCTCGTCGCTGAACGACAGTGTCACCGTGACGAGGGCCTCACGGCGCAGACTCGGCAGGTCGTACCAGACCTCGAGTCCGATCGCCACCGTCGAGTTGACCGCGGGGTAGACGTTGGTGCTGGCGTTGGTCACGTAGTCGAACCGCTCCACGTCGCCGCCAGTCGGCGGGGTCACGATGCCGCCGGAGGCCTGTTTGACAGCGACTGTCACCGAGGTGAGCCTGATCGGGAAGGTGAGCGTGTCGTCGTCGTCGGCCTGGCTGTTGAGGGAGGCCGTCACTGTGAAGGCCGTCCTCCAGTCGAACACGAGGATGTCGTCCGGCTGGTTGTTGCCGCGCACGACGCGGTAGGTGCGGCCGTCGGTCGCTTCGCTGGCCGTCGTCGGATTGGGCGACGCGCTCACCTCGAGAAAATCGTCGACCTCGAGCACTTCGTCGGGATCGGTCGGCGATTGGCACCCGGTCAGCCACGGCAGCGCGGCAACGACCAGGCCGACAAGCAATCGGCGAACACTCTGCATCATCACTGGTTCAGTCTCCTTGGGTCCTAGAACGTCGTGCCAACGGCGAACTTCAGCGCCCGCGCCGGCTGGAAGGCATCGCGATAGACGTTCCAGGCGTAGATCAGCCGGAACGGCACGTTCAGCATCGGCACGTTGACGCGCAACTCGACGCCGCTCGAGGTCCGCAGATTGCGAAGGTCGAACGCCTCGCGTTCGCCGAACGCCTGGCCGGCGTCGTGGAACAGCAGCGCCCGCACCTGCGGCAGGACGTCGTAGTAGGCCTCGACGTTCAGGAGCGCGAACCGCGTGCCGCCGGTGGCCACGTTGGCCTCGCTGAGCGGGCCGACGCTGCGGACGTTGACGCCGCGAATCTGCTGCTCCCCGCCGAGGAAGTAGCGCTGGTAGAACGGCAGCTCCTGGCGGCTCAGGTTCCAGATCGCGCCGGCGTTGGCTCGTACCCCGAGCGCGGTCCGGCGGGTGAGCGGGACATAGACGATGGCCTGAACGTCCGGGCGCACGTAGCGGCTCGTCCCGCCGAGCCAGCCGCCGGCGTACTGGTAGGTCGCCGACAGCCGCATGCCCTGACGCGGCGCAAACGGGTTGTCGACGGTGTTGTAGACGAGTGACGGCGTCACGCTGCTCTCGGTGAAGCGGCCCTCCTGGGCCAGCAGGGTCGGTCCCGTCGCGCCGCCGCCGAGCGACGCCGACAGCTCGTCGGTCATCGCGGTGTCGACGATCTCGTAGCCGTAGGTGAAGAACAGCCGCGTGAAGCGCCGCCACGACATGCCGGTCGTCGCATTGACGCCGCTGCGGACCTCGCTGTAGTCGACCGACGTCGCGTTCACCGCGAAATCGACCTTGCGCGAGTAGACGCTGCCGCCGAGCGACATGGCACGGCTGAAGATGAACGGCTCCGTGAAGGCGAGCTGATAGTTGCGGCTCCGGGTGCCGGCCTGGGCGGCGACGGTCAGACTTTCGCCGCGGCCGAGCAGGTTGGCGGTCGTGAACGACAGGTTGCCGAACACCCCCTCGTACTGCGACATGCCGGCGCCGAACTGGAGCTGGTTGCGGTTCTGTTCCTCGACCGCGATGGTGACGTCGACCTTGTCGTCGGTGCCGCTGACCCGCTTCACGTCCACCGCGGCGTCGTCGAGTGGCTTGAAGTAGCCGAGCTGGTTGATGCGCCGCAGGCTGTACTTGAGCGCCTCGGTGTTGAACGACGCCCCCTCGGCGATGCCCAGCTCGCGGCGGATCACGTCGTCGCGGGTCTGGCTGTTGCCGGTGAACTCGATCCGGTGAACGGTGTAGGGCTTGCCTTCCTGGATGCGGATGGTGACGTCGGCGATCGCCGGGGCCGCGGGGCCGCGGGGGCTGATGTCCGGGTAGGCGGTGAACTCGAAGTAGCCGGCGGCGCCGTAGACGTCGCGGGCGCGCTCGAAGCCCTTGCGGACGCGCTCCTGGCTGTAGACGTCGCCGGTCTTCAGGCCGAACAGCGCCGCGAGGGTGTCGGCCGGAAACACCGTCTGTCCGTCGACGGCCACCGTCCCGACCCTGAACCGCGTCCCCTCGCTCACCGGCACCCGCAACTGCACCCACCGGGTGCGGCCGTCAGCCGAGTCGTCGAGCACGCGCAACGACTGCTGGCCAACCTTGGCCTCGATATAACCGTGGTTGCGATAGAACTCCTCGATGCGCACGGCGTCGTCGGCGAACGTCGTCTCGTCGTAGGTCCCGCCCCCCGCGACCAGCGACAGCAGACCCCGCGGCCGGCTGGTCTTCAGCACGCGACGAAGGGCGTCGTCCGCGAACGCGACGTTGCCGACGAACTGCACGGCGCGAATCGCGACCTTGGGCCCCTCCGAGATGTCGAAGCGAATCCTGGCCAGCTGCGGGTTCTCGGGCAGCGGCGCCACGTGGGGCGTGACCTCGCCGTACGGGAATCCCTTCTTCGCGAGCAGCTCACGAATCGCCGTGGCGGCGCGGCGCACCTGCAGCGGATCGAGGAAGGCGTCGAGGCGCAGGGTGATGCCCTTTTCCTTCAAGGCGTCGAAAACGTCGGTCTGCCCGACGCTGTCGAGGCCGTCGTACTCGACCAGCTTCACGCGCTGACGCTCGTGCAGCCGATAGACGACGACCACGCCCTGGGCGCCGTTGGCGAACGGGTACGGGACGGTCTCGATCTCCAGATCGTCGAGAAAGCCGGTGCCCCACAACCGGCTGGAGTCGTCGCGGGCGACGCGTTCGGCGTCGTCGTCGAACACCCGCCACGCGCCGCGCGACGCTTCGCTCGGCTTCAGCTGGACGTAGTGGAGATAGGTCGCCGGATCGATGGACGACACGCCGTCCTGCCGATCGAAGCAGATCAGTAGTGCCACGATCACGGGGGTCGGACCGGCGTCGGGCATGGCCGCCGGCGTCGGCACCGGCAGGCCACACACCAGCTGCGGCGGCGCTTGCGCGGCGGCGGTCGCGGTCACGAACACCCAGACGGTCAACCCGAGCGCGGCTCGTCGCATCAGAACCGGATCCGCACGCCGAACATCGTCACGAAGCGGGTCCGCAGCTCGTCGTCACTGCCGCGGGTGAGATCGACGCCGTAGCCGGCTTCGAGGTACATGCTGGCGCGTGACGACAGCGCCGCCTGTGCGCCGGCGAGGCCGAGGGCGACGCCGGCGTCCTCGGCCGGACGATCGGTCAGGCGGGCTCGATACTCGAATCCGAGGTACGGGCTGATGACGGCGCTGGGCGTGAGGTATGCGAGCATTGCGGCGGTCGCGAAGAATGCCGGCGCGGCGGCGCCGATCCGCTCGTCGTCGTCGAGCCCGTCGGCGGACGTCGATCCGACGAGACCGAGGCGCGCCGCGAAACGCCGCGTCAGGAAGCGCGTGAGATCGACTTGTCCGGTCGCGCGCCACGGAAAGACGTCTTCCGACGAGGACACCTTGTCGATGAATCCGGACAGTCCGAGGGTCGTCACGCCGGCCGCACCGACGACGCGTGGCTCGAGTTCTTCACTCGCCGGCGGCGCCGTGCTTTGCGCTCGTGACGGCACGGCCCAGCAGCACAATGCGACGGTGACGACGAGAATGCGAACGCAGCGCCAGCCCCAGCCCATGCCCGTGATTGCCGTGGGCGCGAGGATCGTTCGGTAAAGATTTGTCAAGCCACGTGCGCCGATCACACGGCCTGTCGCCGGCGATCGGAGGACGCTCGTGGCCGCGCGCGCCGGATCGAATCGTGCAGGGCGCGCAGCGGGAGTCCAACGATGAGACGAGCGGTCCAGTGGGCCGGAGCCGTAGCGCTGATGGCCTTGGCTACAGCGGTGATCGCGGTGCAGGCGCAGCGGCCGACCCTGTCGGGCAGCTGGGAGATGAATCCCGAGCTGTCGACGGTCGGCCGGAGCGCGCCGATGCCGGGCGACCGCGACGATCGCCGTGGCCCGCCGCCGGGCGGGCGTGGCGGTGGCGGTATGGGCGGCGGCCCGCGGCCGGGCGGCGGATTCGGTGGTGGCGGCGGCATGCCACGTGGCGGCCGGACCCCGCCAAGTGCTGAGGAGATGGAAGGTCGGCGAGCGCTGCTCGACGAAGCGATGACGCTGCCGAGGCGGTTCACGCTGGTCCAGAAGGACGAGGCGGTGACCTTCGTGGAGCCGGATGGCGTGGCCCGGACCTATGCCACCGACAACCGGGCCGAGAAACACCAGCTCACAGCCGGCGTCATCGAGACCCGGACCAGGTGGAGTGACGGCGGACTGACGATGGAGCTCGCGATTGGCGGCGTCACCATGGTGCGCACGTTCGCGATGCGTGACGGCTCGGCCCGGCAACTCGAGGTCACCACCCGGCCGCGAGGGGGTCCGCGCGATGGCGGGACGGTGACGGTGTACGACGAGCGCCCGCAGCAGTGAGCGGTCTCGTCCGGCGCTGATGGCGACGCGTCTGCTGGTCGTCGACGACGACACCGAGCTGACCCGGCTGCTGACCGAGTTGCTCAGCCAGGAGGGCTTCGACATCGACACGCTGTCGAGCGGGCACGACGCGGCGGAACGCGCCGGCTATGCGCTGGTCATCCTCGACGTGAGGTTGCCGGATGGCGACGGCTTCCAGGTGCTGAAGACGCTGCGTCGCACCTCACGCGTGCCGGTCATCCTGCTGACGGCCCGCGGCGCCGACATCGATCGCATCGTCGGGCTCGAGATCGGCGCCACCCGGCAGCCGCTGTCGGTCGACGACGTGCTGTTGGATCCAGCGGCGCGGACGGTGCGCCGGGGCGACGCCAGCGTCGGACTGACCACCGTCGAGTTCGACATCCTGCGCGCCCTGCTGGAGGACGCCGGCCACATCGTGGCGCGCGAGGCGATCGCCGAGAAAGGGCTGGGACGCCGGTTCGACCCGTTCGACCGCAGCGTGGACATGCACATCAGCAAGCTGCGCCGCAAGCTCGGCCCCCGGCAGGGCGGCGACGAGCGAATCAAGACGATCCGCGGCGTCGGCTACATCTACACGCGTCCACCGATTGGCGGTTGAGCACCGGGCGCCGTGATCGGCGCTGAGGGGATGCCGTCGGATGCCACGCCGCTCAGGGCGGAGGACCCGGCCCGCGGCGGAACGGAGGTCCCGGCCGGTCGACGACGGTGTAGTCCGATGGAACCTCGAACAGCGCCGGGTCGGGTTCACCGCGGACAAGGCTGGTGACGCGGTAGGTGACGTCGCCCATCCGCGGATCGCTGCGGCGGGATTCGAGGACGATCTTCAGGTCGGGCGAGTACCACCGGTCGGTGACGACGTCGAGCGGCCCGACGTTGCCGAATACGCCTGCCGGCACGGTCATGGTCTGGCGGGTCCCGTCGGCTCGCAACCCGAAGATCTGCCTCTGCCCCAGAGCCTCGGACGACACCTGCGGCGGCGGCAATGTCATCGCGCCAGGAGCGCGATCGCCGCGTGGCGGTAGCGGTGGCCCGGACGGCGGGGTGGAGCGTGAGGCGGTCTTGCGCTGCGGATCGATCAGGTAGAGGACCTTCTGCCGCGGGTCGCTGATCGTGATCATGCGCAAGTTCGCATCGGGCACGACCGGGCCGATCGCCGGCAGCGCCTGCTCGCGACGGGTCCGCCCGGCGCCGTCCCTGGCGATCACCACGGTCGAGCGACGTTCGATGCGGTTGCCGTCGCGCAGTTCCTGGGTCATCTCGGTGACGGCCTCGGCGCTGAAGGGCGCGCCACGAACCACCTCCCCGAACTCCAGAGGTTCAACCCCCCTGATATCGACGGGCGGAAAGCCGCGCTGGGCAGCCAGGACGCTGCCGAACACGACACACAGGCCCACGCAGGCTACGACTGGTCGGTTCATGAGCGTTCTCGCTAATAGATGACGGCGGACGCCGGCGCCACCCGGACGCCACGCGCCAATCCATCGAGGCCGACGATCACCTCGAGGTCGACGAGGCCGTCGCCATCGGGGTCTCCGACGGAGTATCCCTGCGCGGCCAGAGCTTCGCCCGCCACCTGAACATAGACGATCTGCAGCGACCCGGGCTCGGGGTCGAGCCATGGCAGCGCGTCCGAGGACGGCCACGCGGCCGGAACCGCGGGTGACGGGGCCTGCCGCTGGTCCGCCATCGGCGTGGGGCCACCGCCGCTCCACCAGTACCCGGCGGCGACCGCGAGGACGAAGACGGCCGCAATCTTCAGGAGCTGCCGGCCAACCAGGGCACGGCCAGGGGAGGGTCTGGTGCGGGTCTCGTCGTAGGCCTGCATCAGCCGGATCTCGACTTGAGGTGGCGCCGCGAGGCCCTCGTCCTGCCGGGCCAGCGCACGAAGCGCCCGCAGCAACGCCTGATCCTCGGGTTGGTCCTTTCTCGTGTTCATATGAGGCACCGTTTGCCCACTGGCAGGCCGTCGCTCCGGCGCATCCGGTCGAGCAGCAACTGTCTGCCGCGGTGAAGCCGCGATCGCACGGTCCCGATCGGCACGTTCAGGACGACGGCGGTGTCCGCGTAGTCGAGTTCGTGCAGGTCGCAGAGGACGATGACCTCCCGGTAGCGGGCCGGCAGCCCCCGTACGCACCGCCGGAGGCGGCGCGTGTCGTCGCTGGCCGCGAGCGCCGCGGCCGGATCCTCGAATCCTGCGGACTCCTCGGCGTCATCGAGCGGTAAGAGGCGGCGCAGACCTCTGAGTTTGTACCTCGACAGGTTGCGCGCGATGCCGAACAGATAGGTCCTCAGCGCCGCGCGGTTGACGTCGTAGCGGTCGAGATCTCTCAGCAGGGCGAGAAACACCTCCTGGACGATGTCCTCCGCCAGTGGCGACGACCCGGTCATCGCCCGGGCGAAACGATACACGGGCGCCTGATGGCGGCGGTACAGGAAGCCAAAGGCTTCCCGGTCGCCGTCGCGGGCGCGTTCGACCAGCTGCTGGTCGGACGGCTCAGCGGCGTCTTCGACGGGCACCCTGATGAGAGTTTGGCGCAGGGGGCCCAGAAGTTCCGGAATCTCGAAATAGTGCCGGGGGCTGGAACTTGTCACCGCGCAGCGTCAATGAGCTTGTAACCACAGTGTAAAGGGAGGCCGGGTGCGCCGACGATCAGCAGTCGCGGGGATGTTCGTGTTGGCTTTCGGGTTCGCCTCGGCCGGGGCTGGGAATTCCCAGCAGCGAGACGAGGACACCCACGGCAGGACAGCCACGCCTGATTATGCGCGTGTGTTCGCCCAGGACGTCGTCAAGCGCCTCGACATCAGGGTCGCCGCCGCAGACTGGGAGCGCCTGGTTGCCGACATGACCGAGATGGCCGGAGCCTACGGGGCAGCGGGTGGCGGGTTGGGCCGAGGCGGCTTCGACGTCGCACCCGATCCGGCAGCAGTAGCGGCGTGCAACGGACGCGTCGAAGGCGAGTCGTGTACGTTCGGCGCTCCCGCGCAGGGCGGTCGGTGCACGTTGCTGCCAATGGGAGTCGGATTGACATGTACGCCGCTCCCGGGTGGGGGGAACCCAATAGGCGGCAATCCTCCAATGGGCGGCAATCCTCCGGTGGGTGGCAATCCTCCGATTGGCGGCAACCCTCCGGGCGGCGGTGCCCCTCCTGGCGGCAATCCGGTCGGCGGCAACGTCGGCCGTGATGACGTCGAGTTCCTGCCCCGGACGCCGATCTACATACCGGCGGCGCTGACCTTCGACGGCGTCTCGTTCAGCAACATCGGCCTGCGGCTGAAGGGCAACTCGAGCCTGTTGAACTCCTGGCGCAGCGGCGCCGAGAAGCTGCCCTTCCGCCTCAACGCCGACGGACTCGAGGATCAGATTCCCGAGGTCCGCGACCAGACCTTCTTCGGCTTCCCGAACCTGAACCTGACCAATAACTCTCAGGACGCGTCCTTCCTCCGCGCCAAGGTCGTCGGCGACCTGTTCCGCGACGCCGGCGTGCCCGCCGCCCGCACGGCCTTTGTCCGCGTCTTCTTCGATCGCGGCGGCGGATCGCAATACCTCGGGTTGTATACCCTGATCGAGATCCCCGACGAGCCGATGCTCGAAACGCAGTTTGGGAGCGAAAACGGCAACCTCTACAAGCCGAATGGCACCGGCGCGCGCTGGACGGTGTTCGACCCGGAGTCGTTTCCCAAGAAGACCAATCAACGCGACGAGGACTGGACGGATGTCCAGGACGCCATCGCCGTGCTCAACGAATCACGCGCCAGCCCGGCGGCGTGGCGCGCCCGCCTCGAGGCCCGGTTCGGGGTGTCGTCGTTCCTCCGCTGGCTCGCGCTCAACACCGTGATCGGCAACACCGACACCTACGGCGGATTCTCGCCCCACAACTACTGGGTCTATGGCAGTCCGCGCCATCGCGATCGGCTGTTCTTCCTGCCGTGGGATCACGATCTGGCGCTCAACGGGGGCGGGCTTGGAGCCGGTGGCGCGGCCGGGGGCGACGCCGCGGGGATCGACCTGTTCCACGATCGCGTCAACGCCTCGTGGCCGCTGATTCGGTTTCTCCTGGACGACCCGGTCTACCGCGCCGAGTACCGCGCCGATGTCCAGGAGATGCTCGACACCGTGTTCGCGCCGGCCGCGCTGACCGCGAGACTGCAGGCCGAGTACGCGCGCGTCGCTCCGTACGTCGTCGGCCCGGAAGGAGAAGCGCCGGAACGCAGCTTCATCCAGTCGCCGGCGGAGTTCACGCAGGCCGTGACCAGCCTGCTGAGCTATGTCCAGACTCGCGCCGCATCCGTCCGACAGGCACTGGGAGCCGCCCGATGACCCGCCAGCGTCACTGGTGCCTCGCACTCTGCCTCGCATACGCCGCGCCGGCGCTGGCCGGTCAGAGCGCGCAGGAAGCGCCCAGTTCGCCGCCGCCCACCTTCGAACTGACGCCCAGGGCCTACATTCAGCTCGATTGGCGCGCCTACCCGGACTCGTCGGTGACACCGGGGACCGGGCGACTCGCGTTCGACACCTTCGAGGTGCGCCGGCTGCGCGCCGGCGTCGATGGCCAGTGGCGTGGCACCCGCTTCGAGTTCACCATCGATCCCAGCGACCTCGATGGCACCTTCGTCAAGGACGCCTATGTCGAGTTCCGTCCCGGTTCATACGAGATACGGCTCGGCCAGTTCAAGCCGCCGAGCACCCGGGACTACAGCACGTCGGCGCGGCGCCTGGACTTCCTGGAGCGGGCGGCGCTCGGGCGGGCCCTGACCGCGCAGCGTGACCTCGGCGTCGCCGTTCACGGCGACCTGGGGCGGAGGTTCGACTACGAGATTGGGGTGTTCGCGGGCGACAACAACGGGTCGCGGCGACGCTCTGGTCTGACTGGTGCCGGACGGCTGGAATGGGAACCGGACCGGAATCTCGTGCTGGCGGTCTACGGCAGCGACGGCCGACTGACCGCCGTCGAGTCCGACCCGGAGAACGGGCTCGAAGGGCGGCTGTCGTCCGGGTACCGGTTCTTCGAGGGCGTCTACGTCCAAGGGCGGCGCACCCGGTTCGGTGGCGATGCCGAATGGAGCCCAGGCCCGTGGCAGTTCACCGCCGAAGCCGTGCGCGTTCGCGACCAACGGCGCGAACAGGGCGTGGACTTCGACGATCTCCCCGCGGTGGTCGGAACGGGCGCGAGCCTGACGGCGCGGTGGGACCTGGGACGTCGGCGCGATGTCGCCCTGCGCTACGAGTATCTGGGCTTCGACGACGTCGGTCCAGGCACCGATATGGCCAGTGTGCGGCCACGCGCCTCGGACTTGCGGGCGCGGTCGGCGCAGGCCGTGACCCTGGGCGCCTCATGGGGCATCACGCGATGGGCCCGGCTGATGGGCAATGCCGGCGTCGAGTGGTTCTCCGATCCGCGCACGGCGCCGCAGGCCGGGGACGACCGTGGCTACTGGATCCTCGGCACGCGGCTGCAGATCGAGCTTCCCGACGTGCTGGGATGGCGCATTCCATGACCGCCCACGCCGTCGCCGCGCAACCCGACCTGATCGACGTCGGCATCCTTTCACGATTCGCCCTCGCATCACCCGCCCTCCTTCAGGCCCGCGCGCTTCAACAACGCGTCGATCGGAAATACCTGCTCGCCGCGTGCGACACCGCCCGCGTGCTGGCGCACGTGCAACCGACGCATTGCCTCGTGTACGCCGGCACGCAGGTGTGGGCGCGTTACCAGAGCGTGTATCTCGATACGCCTGCCCGCGACCTGTATCACGCCCATCGCCGCGGCCTCCGACCGCGATACAAACTGCGCATCCGCCATCATCTCGACCGGGAGCTCAGCTTTCTGGAGGTCAAGAAGAAGGAGCAGGGCGGCCGCACGGTGAAGCACCGTCTGATGCTGCCCTTCGGCCAGGACGATCTGACTTCACGCGAGCGGTCGTTCATCGACGCCCACGCGCCGCTGGCCGGCGCCCAGCTGTGTGCGCAGGTCGCCATCTCGTTCCAGCGGCTGACCCTGGTCGGCCGCGACATCGACGAACGCGTCACGATCGATCGGGCGCTGACCTTTGTGTCCGGCTCGTCGGTCGTGGCACTCGAGCGGGTCGTGATTGCGGAGGTCAAGCAAGCCCGGCACGTCAACCATGCAGGGGCGGTCGACGCGATCAGAGCGATCCACGGGCGTGAAGCGGCGCTGAGCAAATACTGCCTGGCGACGGCGCTGACGGCGTCCGTTCCGGCACACGTCTTCACACCGGCACTGAGAGCGATCGCGCGGCTGACGGTATGAACGCGATCTGGGGAGCCCTGGCGCCGACCACCGACGCGATGGCCATGCTGCTGACGCGCTTCGCCCTCGACATCCTGTCCGCGGTCGTCGTGGTGCGGCTCATCTACTACCGGCTGTATAGGAATCGCGACTACGTCTTCACCTATTTCCTGATCAACCTGGTCACGTTCTCCCTCGCCTACGTCCTCAGCAAGGTCACGATCGGCATGGGGTTCGCCCTCGGCCTGTTCGCGGTGTTCGGGATTCTGCGCTATCGCACCGAGGCGATCCGGGTCCGCAACCTGACCTACCTGTTCGTCGTGATCGGCATCGCTCTCCTGAACGCGCTGGTCGACGGCGGCATCACCCTGGCCGAGCTGAGCATCGCCAATGTCGTCATCGCTGGCGCGGTGGCGGTCCTCGAATGGGCGCCGTTCTCGGGGCGTGAGGAGTCGCGCATCGTCCAGTACGACCGGCTCGACCTGTTGAACCCCGCCGCTGCGGCAGAGCTGGTGGCCGACCTGCGAAGGCGAACCTACCTGCCGGTCGAACGATGCGAAATCGGAGACGTCGACCTGTTGCGAGATTCTACGCTCGTCACCATCTACTGGACCCCGACCAGCAAACGACCCTGATCACGATCGTCGTGCCCGGGAACTCGCGCGCCGGTTCGGCAAATCACTCCCGATGCCGACGAGCCGTCCTCGGGGGTGCGCATGCGGTTCAGACCAGGCGGCGTCGCGCTGACGGTTCTCGGATGGACACCCGGACTCCGCAAGCTCCTCAGCGGGCACGTGCTTCCCTGTCGATGTCTCGTCGGCGTCTACGAGACGCGGGCCGGCGGATGCGTCGAGATACTCGACGCACGTCACGCCGGCTGCACGTCACACATCCACCTGGATGTCGTGCTCCGCGTGCGTCGCTCGTGATGCGGGGTGCAGATGCCGCGCCGGTCGACCGGCCGCGTTACGGGACCACGCGCCGGGCGTTCAGCGCCATCCAGCCGCGAGCAATGCGATAGATCGCCCACAGGCCGAGCACGAAGAAGCCGACGATCCAGACGGCGAAGCCGACGATCACCAGGGTGAGCGGCAGGCCCACGGCGAACACCACCGTGGCCCACAGCACCGCGAACCAGAAGGTGCGGATCTGCCAGGTGAAGTGCGACTCGAGCCAGGTGCCGCGGGCGTCGCCGCGCTTCACGTAGTTGACGATCACGGCGATGATCGACGGCCAGCCGAAGACGAACGATCCGACGACGCTGGCGGCGCCCAGCGCGCCGATGGCCAGGCCGAGCGCGTGCAGCGCGTAGGTGACGTGCGTGACGGTGACGAGCGAGGTGTCGTACTCGCGGGTGGCGGTCGTCGCGGTCATGGCGTCCCCTCCTCAGGGATACTTGTGGCCTGTCCTCGCTGACGGCGAACCGCCTGCCGGGCGGGGCATCCCGCCTCGCTGCGTTGCTCGTCGCTCACATATCGTCCAATATGCTCGCTTCTCGCGCCTGGCGATCCGGGCGCCGCGCTCCGGCATTCGGCACTCCGTCAGCGAGGACCGACCACTATGATTTGACGATCATGCGGCCGCGACGTTCCGCCGCGGGCCGGCGGCGGGTGAGGCAGGGCCCTACTTGACCGCCACGACGGTCGAGTCGTGCATCCAGCCGCGGTCTTCGTTCTTGTACCAGCGCATCACCAGGCCGGTCTTGCGCAGCTCGGGCGTGAGCTGCACCTGCACCCACTCCTTGTTGCGGGCGACGACGGCGAGCACCGTGTCGCGCGGCGCCAGCACCAGCACTTCAGTGGTGGTATTGGGCCCCATGTGCACGTTGGCGTGGCGGCTCAGCACCTTTACGCGCTCAGCGGCGGCCGGCTGAGCCGTGGTGAGGCGCGCGCCGGCGAGCAGGCCGGCGACGGCGACGAAACTCGACAGCACGGCACGGCGCGACGGGTGAGCCGACGGGAAAGGCATGGCGGATGGTCGATCCGCCGGCCAGCCGTGTCAAGAGCGATTGACAGAGGCGGGGCAATCGGCGCATCTTTCGCCTGCTCCGGTCGCCCGGCCGGTTTGCGGAGGTAGTGCATGCGCGCTCCGAAGACGGCCGTCCTCTTGACGGCGCTGGGTGTCGGTGTGTCGCTGGGGCCGATCGACGGGCCGGCGACGGTGGCGGGGCAAAGCAAGGTCGAACTGGCGGTGCAGCCGGCGGCGATGGGCGACTACGAGGTGGTGGTCGACTGGCCGCGTCCGTTGCCCGACACCGACCAGTCGCACACCGGCTGGACCTGGGGCTCGGGCGCCGGCGTCTTCGCCGAGAGTCCCGACAAGGTGTGGGTGGCGCAGCGCAGCGAGATTCAGTTGCCGCCCGGGGCCACGCCGTGGATCTGTCCCTGCCTGCTCACGCCGCGGCGCACCAATACCGGCCGGCGCGCCTATTCCGGCAAGGACTATCCGTACGAGCAGCGACGGCACCATCTGCTGTTCGCCGTCGATCGCAACGGCACGACCATCGAGGAATGGCTGCAGCACGACCGGCTGCTGGCGCCGCCGCGCGGATCGGGCCTCGGCGAAGCCGGCCGCGGGCCGCACAAGGTGCTCATCAGTCCCTACGATCCCGAGAAGCACCTGTGGATCGTCGACGACGACCAGCATTTCATCAACATCTTCACCAACGACGGGAAGCTCGTGCGCACGATGGGCGAGCGCGGCGTGCCCGGCCGCGGGCCCAACAACTTCAACCGGCCGACCGACATCGCGTGGTTGCCCGACGGCACGTTCTTCGTGGCCGACGGCTACGCCGGCACGCGCGTGGCCAAGTTCGACCGCAGCGGCAAGTTCCTGATGGACTGGGGCCGGCCGCCGGTCGATCCCGACAAGCCCGGGCCCAACGAGTTCTGGTCGGTGCACAGCATCGGCATCAGCCGCGACCGCCGGGTGTTCGTCGCCGACCGCGAGCATCACCGCATGCAGGTCTTCGACGAGCACGGCAAATTCCTCGAGATGTGGCCGACCGGCCACGACTCGGCGGTGCTGACCCACGTGGTCACCGAGGACGACTTCATCTGGGTGGCCGACTGGACCACCGACCGGCTGGTGAAGTACGACCTGAACGGGCGCTACATCCTCGACATCGGCGGCCACGGACCGCAGCCGGGACAGTTCGACGGCGTGCACCAGATCAGCGTCGACTCGGACCGCAACCTGTACGTGACCGAAGTCGCCAACGACCGGTCGCAGAAGTTCCGCCCCAAGAAGGACGCCGACCCGGCGAAGATCATCGGCCCGATGGTCGGCTGGGGCCGGTCGCGCACGATCAAATAGCGCGTACTCGTTGCGGTCGCCGCCCGTCCGGCCACTATCCCTCGTAGAAGGGTCTGGCACCGATGGCGCGGATCTTGTGCCACGCAAACGGCGGTTGACGCCAGGCGTGGTGGCTCTGGCGTGCCGCTGTCGCTTCTCGTGAGAGAGAATCGCGGCGGACATGGACCAGGACCTCGTGATGAACCGGCTGGTCAGCGGGCTGATCGCGCTGGCCGTTGCGCTGGTGCTGGGCGCGATCGCCACCTGGCTGGTCGGTGTGGTATGCCGGCGGATGAAGCTGCCGGGCGGGCTGGTGGTGCTGGCCCAGCTGCTGACGCCGGTGGCGCTCGTCTACGCGGCGTCGCTGTACCTCGACGCGGCCGGCGTCGTGGCGCCGTCCCAGGTCGCCTCGAAAGACGAGAGCATCACGTATTCGTCGCGCATTCCCGGTGGCTGGAACCGCTTCTTCTGGGCCACCGTCCGGTTCGCGTCACCGGAGGGCCCGACCGAGGCGATGCTGTGGCTCGACGAGGCGTCGTTCGATGCGTTGAGCCCCGGCACTGCGCTCGACGTGCGTTTCGTGTCCTGGTTCCCACACATCGCCCGGCCGGCGTCGGAATCCACGCGGTCGCTGGTGCCGTGGCGCTGGCTGGTCCCGGCCGCAGCCGCTATTGGCGCCGGTGTGGCCCTGTGGCTGCTGCTGCGCCGTCGCGCGCCCGGGATGATGGCGCTGACCTTCTTCGTGGCTATCGCTGGTGGGGTCGTGTGGTGGGTGTTCCCGACACCGTGGGACACCCCGCCCGTCGCGCCGCTGGTGACGACGATGGCCGAGGTGCGCGGCGTGCGCACGGTGACACGGTCGTTCGTCAGCGGGCGGTCCACCGGCCCCGTCGAGGCGCCGCAGCCGTGGGAGGTGGTCGAGCTGCATTTCGTTCCCGACGGCCGCAGTCAGGTGGTGGTGGCCGTCGACGGCGTGGACGTGGGCTCGGTGCCCGGACTGACGGTCGGGGCCCGCGTTCTGGTCAGCTACAACGCCAGCGATCCGCGGAACGCACGGCTGCCCGGGACCCGCACCTACCGCTGGCGCGAGTGGCTCGAACTGGGCGAATACGTCGTGGCCGGCATCGTGGTGGTGATCGGCTTCGTGCTGCTCGGCAAACTGGCCAGTTTCTGGTGGCGCAAGCTCACGCAGCGGTCCTAGTCGTCGCCGCGCCACCCCCGGACCCACTCACCCCTTGACGTAGGCGAGCTTGGCGGCGATCTTCCCGTCGCGCACCGTGAGCAGGTCCATGCCGCGCAGGTGCCACGGCTTGCCGTCGCGGGTCTTGCGGTAGACCCACTGCACGGTGCAGCGATCGCCGGCGACGACGATGTCCTCGGCCTCGAACTTGGCGTCGGCGTTGTTCACGAACCAGCGCTCCCAGTAGGCGGCGACCGCCGCCTTACCGACGAGGCGGGTGCCATCGGGGGCCGGGGCGGTGTTCTCGAACACGGTGTCGTCGGCGAGCAGCGCCGCCACCGCGGCGGCGTCGTGGCGGTTGATGGCGTCGTTGAACCGCTGGACCACGTCGAGGGTGGATCCGGGGGTGGAAGACGACTGGCCGGCGACGAGGGAGAGTGCGGCAAGCATCAGCATCTTCATGGGGCCTCCTGTGGTTGCACCAGAGTAGGCGAGAACGGCGCGCTGGAAGTGTCAACCGCAGTTGCGCCCACTACAAGTGGTGGAGGGGTCTGGCACTGATGGCACGGGTTTCGTGCCATCGGTGCCAGACCCCTAACTTCCCCTAACTTCAGGAGACGGTGGCGGCCAGCGCCTGGTCGATGCGCGGGTGGCGGAACCGGTAGCCGAGCGCGTCGGCTTTCGCCGGCACCACCCGCTGACCGGTGAGCAGCACGTCGGCGAGCTCGCCCAGCGCCACCTTCAGCGCGAAGGCCGGCACCGGAATCACCGTGGGCCGGTGCAGCGCCCGGCCGAGCGCCTTGGTGAATTCCGCGTTGGTCACCGGCGCCGGCGCCGCGACATTGAACGGCCCGGCCGCGGCGTCGTCCTCGATCAGCCGTTGCGTCAGCGCGACCCAGTCGGCGATGTGGATCCACGACATCCACTGACGCCCCGAGCCGAGCCTCCCGCCGACGCCCAGCGTGAACGGCAGCCGCATCTGTTTCAGCGCGCCGCCGTCGCCCAGCACGAGGCCGGTCCGCAGCGTCACCAGGCGCGACCTCGCCGCCACCGGCGCCGCCGCCTCCTCCCATGCCGTCGCCATCCGGGCGATGAAGTCGGCGCCGGCCGGCGCCGCCTCGGTCAGCGTCTCGTCGCCGCACGGCCCGTAGATGCCGATGCCCGAGCCGCTCACGAACACCCGCGGCGGACGCGGCAGCCCCAGCGCCGCTTCCACCAATGACGACGTCGCGTTCAGCCGGCTGTCGAGCAGCGCCGCCTTGCGCGCCGGCGTCCAGCGCTGGTCAGCGATGCCCTCGCCGGCCAGGTTGACGATGGCATCGACGCCAATCAGCTGCGCCGCCCACGGCCCGGTCTGGCCGTTCGGCGTCCATTCGATGTCGCTGCGGCCGCGGGCGCGGCGGGTCAGCACCTTCACCTCGTGCCCGGCCATCGTCAGCGCCGCGCGCAGCGGCCGCCCGAGGAATCCCGACCCGCCCGCCACGACCACGCGCATGTCCCATTGTGACGCCGGGACGTGCTCCGCGGCCCCCGGACCGACGCCACGCGACCAGGGGGTTGACAAACGGGCTCGGGAGAATTAACTATACGGTTGAACTAACCGGTTAGTTAAATCGCTCGCGCCATGCCCGCACCGACCCCTCGCCCTCGCCGCGTCGCGACGCCAGCGGCCGCCGTCCGCCCCCGGCGACCCGGCCCGGTACCCGCGCACGCCCGTCCGACCGACGCCAGCGACACTCGCGCCTTGGTCTTCGCCGCCGCCGCCGAGGAGTTCTCGCGCCGCGGCTTCGACGGCGCCAGCGTCGACGCCATCGCCCGCGACGCCCACGTCAACAAGGCGATGCTCTACTACCACTTCGGCAGCAAGCTCGGCATCTACCGCGAGGTCGTGCGCGACATGCTGCGCGCGGTCGGTGCCACCGTCACCGAGATCGCGAACAGCGCCGACGCCCCGCCGCGCAAGATCGAGCGCTTCGTCCAGGCGCTGGCGAAACAGAAGGACACGCGGCCGTGGTTTCCGCCGCTGATGCTGCGCGAGATGGCCGACGGCGCGCCGCACCTAGATGCCGACACGCTGGCGCTGATGCGTCAGATCTTCGTCGCCTTCGCCAGCATCCTCGACGCCGGCGCCGAGGCCGGCCAGTTCCGCCGCATCCATCCGGTGCTGGCCTACATCTCGATCATGGGCCCGCTGATGATGAACGCCGTGCGTGAACGAGCCGCCGCGCGGCCCGGCCGCGAGGAATTGCCGATGTTCGTCGCCGTGGATCGTGCGCACCTCCTGGCGCACATGCAGCACACGGCGCTCCGCATGCTGGCGCCTGACGGCGCCACCCCGAAGAAGAAGGACCGCTCGCGATGACCCACAGACACCTTCGCACGACTCCGCGCGCCGCCGTGCCGCCCGCCCTGGCCGCGCTCGCCGCCCTCGCCCTCGCCGCCGCGGCGTGCCAGCAGGCCGAGGACCCCAACCGGCTGCGCGCCTCCGGCCACGTCGAAGCCACCGACGTTCGCCTCGCACCCGAGGTCGGCGGCCGCATCACGGCCTTCGATGTCAGGGAGGGCGATCGCCTCGAGGCCGGCGCCCGGATCCTCACCCTCGACCCCACCGACATCGCGCTGGCCATCGCCCGCGCCCGCACCGACCAGGCCGCGGCCGAAGCGCAGCTTCGGCTGGTCCGCGTCGCCGCCCGGCCCGAGGACGTGCGTCAAGCCGAAGCGCAGGCGAACGCCGCGCGTGCCGACGTCACCTCCGCGCAGGCCGAAGTCGAAGCGGCGGCCGCCGACCTGAAGCGCTTCGAGCTGCTGCTCGAACGCAAGAGCGGCGCGCAGAAGCAGCGCGACGACGCCGCCACGCGGCTCGACGTCGCCAGGGCGCGGCTGGCCGCCACCAACGACCGCGTCGATGCCGCGCAGGCGGTGCTGGCCCGCGTCAACGCGTCGGCCCGCCCGGAGGAGATCGCCGTCGCACAGTCCCGCATCGCCACCGCGCAGGCCGCCATCGCCACGCTCGAGAAGCAGATGAAGGACACCACGCTCAGCTCGCCAGTGGCCGGCATCGTGACCGAGAAGCTGGCCGAGGCCGGAGAAGTCGTGGCCCCGCGCGCTGCCGTGCTGGTCGTCACCGACCTCGACCACGCCTGGGCCGACGTCTACGTGCCCGAGCCGGCGGTGCCGCGCATCGCGCTCGGGCAATCGGCCACGCTCTTCACCGACGCCGGCGGAGCCGGCCTGGCCGGCACCGTCACCTTCATCTCCCCGAAGGCGGAGTTCACGCCCCGCAACGTGCAGACCGCCGAGGAGCGCGCCAAGCTCGTCTACCGCGTCCGCGTCAGCGCCGACAACACCGGCGGCGTGCTCAAGCAGGGCATGCCCGTGGACGCCGAGTTCGCGCTGGCCCCGATCACGCCCGCCGGCGCGCCGGCTCCGGCCAGGCCATGACCGCCACCACGCCAACCGCCGCGGTGCCGGACGCCGCGTCGCTCGACCGCAGCCCGGCGATTGCGCTCACCGGCGTCACCAAGCGCTACGGCGCCGTGCCGGCGCTCACCGGCCTGTCCTTCGAGGTCGCCCGAGGCGAGATGTTCGGCCTGATCGGCCCCGACGGCGCCGGCAAGACCACCGCGATTCGCCTCATCTGCGGCTTGCTCCACGCCGACGCCGGCCAGGTGCGTGTGTTCGGCCTCGACCCTGCCCGCGACCACCGCGCCATCACCCACAAGGTCGGGTACCTGTCGCAGCGCTTCAGCCTCTACGGCGACCTGACCATCGACGAGAACATCGCGTTCTTCGCCGCCATCCACGGCGTGGCCGACTACGCCGCGCGCCGCAACCACCTGCTGGAGATGACGCAGCTGACGCCGTTCAGGACGCGCCTGGCGGATCAGCTGTCGGGCGGCATGAAGCAGAAGCTGGCGCTGGCCTGCACGCTGGTCCATCAGCCGCAGGTGGTGCTGCTCGACGAGCCGACCACCGGTGTGGACCCGGTGTCGCGGCGCGAGTTCTGGAAGCTGCTGTCGCACTTCCTCGACAGCGGCATCACCATCCTGATGGCGACGCCGTATCTCGACGAAGCCGAGCGCTGCCACCGCGTGGCGCTGGTCCACGACGGCAAGACGCTCGCGCTGGATGCCCCGGGTGCGCTGCGCACCTCGCTCCCCGGGTTCTGGATCGAGGCGTTCCCGGCCGACGCCCGCCACGTGCGCGACCAGCTGCGCGCCGGCGGCCATCTGCACGTCGAAGTGTTCGGCGAACGGCTGCACGTGTGGCTGGACGCTGCCGTCAGCGCGGACGACGCCTTCCGGCAGCTGCGCGCGATCGCCACCCGTGCCGGACTGCCGCCCTTCGACGGCCGGGTCATCACCCCGACGCTCGAAGACGTGTTCATCGCCAGGCTCGCGGACCTCGACGCCGCCGAGCCCGTGGGAGCCAAGTCATGAACTTGTCTGTGGGACTGTCACGGTTACATCTAAGGACGCGGCAGATTCTGCAATGCGCCGCCGTCCTCGCCGTGCTGCTGACGCTGGCCGCCGCGTCTGCCCAGGCGCAGCCGGCGCCCCAACGCCTGTCGCTCGACGACGCGATGAGCCGCGCGGTCGCGACCAGTCACCGGCTGGGCGAGGCGCGGGCCCGTCAGCAGGGCGCCGACGCCACCGTGGAGGTGCGCCGCAAGGCCGACGTGCCGACCATCACCGCCCTGGCCGGCTACACCCGCACCAACCACATCGACGAGTTCGGCGTGCCGCAGCCCGACGGCCGGCTGCGCGTCATCTACCCGGATATCCCCGACAACTTCCGCAGCCGTCTCGACCTGCAGTGGCCGGTCTACACCTCGGGCCGGACCGACGCGCTGGAGCGCGCCGCCCGGGCCGAGGCCATGGCCGCCGGCGCCGACCTCGACGCCGTCCGCCTCGACCTGCGGCTCGAAGTGGCGCGGGCCTACTGGGCGCTGGTCACCGCGCGCGATACCGTGCGGGTGCTCGAGGCCGCGCTGGCCACCGCCGACCGGTCGCTGGCCGACGTCCGCAATCGCGTCGACGCCGGCCTGCTGCCGCCCAACGACGTGTCGCGCAGCGAGGCGCAACGCGCCCGCCAGGAGCTGCTGCTGATCGAAGCGCGCGGACGCGTCGAGTCGGTGACCGTCGATCTCGACCGTCTGCTCGGTCTGACTGACGGCACGCCGATCGAGACCACCGAGGGCCTGGAGGCACCGGCGCCGCCCTCGCGCGACGCCGACGGCCTCATCGGCGACGCGCTGAAGCAGCGGCCAGAGCTGACGGCGATCACCCACCGCACCCAGGCGCAGCAGGACCGCATCGCCGCCCTCGCCACGGCGCGCAAGCCGACCATCGCCCTGGCCTCCGGGCTGGATTGGGCCAATCCCAACCCGCGCATCTTCCCGCGCCAGGACCGGTGGCAGGAGTCGTGGGACGTGTCGGTCAATCTCTCCTGGCAGCTGTTCGACTTCGGCAAAAACGCCGCCGAACGCACCGAAGCCGGGTTCGCCGTCACCGCGCTCAACGAGCGGCGGGCCGAGACCCAGCTGCAGATTCGCGGCGACGTTCAGAAGCAGCTCGTCGACCTGCGGACGACCCAGGCCGCGCTCGTGCCTGCCCGGCTCGCCGTCACCGCCGCGCAGGAGACGCAGCGCGTCGTCGGCGATCGCTTCGAGGCCGGCGTCGCCACGACCCTCGACGTGCTCGATGCGCAACTGGCGGTGCTGCAGGCTGAGCTCGACCGCACGCGGGTGCTCGCGGACCTGAGGCTCAGCGAAGCGCGCCTCGCCCGCGTCCTGGGGAGATAGCGTGACCGCCCGCCCCGAGCCCCGAGCCCCGAGCCCCTACGCAATCGACGTGCGGAACTTGACCCGTCGATTCGGATCGTTCGTCGCCGTGAACGACGTGTCGTTCCAGGTGCCGCGCGGCGAGGTGTTCGGCTTCCTGGGCGCCAACGGCGCCGGCAAGAGCACCACCATCCGGATGCTCTGCGGGCTGCTCACACCGTCCGGCGGCACGGCGCTGGTCGGCGGCGTGGACGTCGGCCGCGACCCCGAAGGGGTGAAGCGGCAGATCGGGTACATGTCGCAGAAGTTCTCGCTCTACGAGGCGCTCACCGTCGACCAGAACATCGCGTTCTTCGGCGGCATCTACGGCCTGCGCGGCGACGTGTTCGCGCGGCGCCGCGACTTCGTGCTCGACATGGCCGGCTTGCGCGGCCGCGAGCACACCGTCACGCGCACGTTGTCGGGCGGCTGGCGTCAGCGCCTGGCGCTCGGCTGTGCCGTGCTGCACGAGCCGCCGATCGTGTTTCTCGACGAGCCGACCGGCGGCGTCGACCCGGTGAGCCGGCGCAAGTTCTGGGATCTGATCGGCACGCTCGCCAGGAGCGGCGTCACGGTGCTCGTGACCACGCACTACCTGGACGAAGCCGAGCACTGCAACCGCCTGGCGATCATCCACCGTGGCCAACTGGTCGCGCTCGGCTCATCGCATGAACTGAAGCGGGTGTTCGCCGACCGGCCGATTCTCGAAGTGCAGTCGGCCCGCCCGGTCGAAGCGATGGCCGCGCTCGATGCCCTTCCGGACGTCGAGAAGACCAGCATCTTCGGCACCGCGGTGCACGCGGTGCTCAGGCACGGCGGCGTCACCGCCGACCACCTGCTGGCCACGCTGCGGGCCGGCGGACTCGACGTGACGAGCGTCGCCTACGTGACGCCGTCGCTCGAAGACGTGTTCCTGGATGTCGTCGACCGCGGAGGGCAGGCCGCGTGATCGCCACCGTCCGCGCCGTGATGGTCAAGGAGATCCGGCAGATCGCCCGCGATCGCCGCACCCTGCTCATCCTGCTGTTCATCCCGGCGTTCTTCCTGCTGCTCTACGGCTACGCCCTCAACTTCGACATCCGCAACATCACGCTGGCGGTCGACGACCGCGACGGCTCCACCGAGAGCCGGGCGCTGGTCGCCGCGTTCGTCAATTCCGGCTACTTCCAGTTCGTCGGCGCCGTGCACAGCGGCGCCGAACTCGACCGGCTGATCGACAGCAACCAGGCCCGGGCCGCGCTGGTCATCCCCGGCGGCTACGGCCGCGACCTGGCCCGCCGCGAGCCGGTGCGCGTCCAGGTGATCGTCGACGGCGACAACGCCAACACCGCGTCCACGGTGGTCGGCTACGCCACGGCCATCGTGCAGGAAGCCGGAGCGGAACTGCTCGCGTCGATCCCGGGGCCGGGCGGCACCGCGGCCCTCGGCGGGGCGATCGGCTTCGAGCCGCGCGTCTGGTACAACCCGCAGCTGCGCAGCACGTTGTTCCTGGTGCCCGGGCTGATCGCCTACATCTCGATGATCACCGCGGTGATCTCGACGGCGCTGGCAGTCGTGCGCGAGAAGGAACGCGGCACCATGGAGCAGATCCGCATGGCGCCGGTCGACCCGATGGCGTTCGTGCTCGGCAAGACGTTGCCCTACGCGGTGATCGCGTTCGCCTCGGCGCTGCTCATCATCGTGGTGAGCATGGCGCTCTTCGACCTGCCGCAGCGCGGCTCGTGGTGGCTGCTGTGCCTGTCGATCGGGCTGTTCCTGATCGGCGCGCAGGGCCAGGGCCTGCTCATCTCGACGGTGGCGCCGAATCAGCAGGTGGCGTTCCAGCTGGCGCTGCTCTCCAGCTTCCTGCCCACCTTCATCCTGTCGGGCTTCATCTTCCCGATCACCAGCATGCCGGCGGCGGTGCAGGCGATCACCTACGTGGTGCCGGCGCGCTACTTCCTGGTGGCGCTGCGGTCCGTGGTGCTGAAGGGCGCCGACATCATGGTGTTCTGGCCGGACCTGCTGGCCCTGACCATCTTCGCCGCGGTGGTGCTGAACATGGCGGCGCTGCGGCTGCGGCGGGAGTGGCGATGAGGCGCGTCTTCCACTTCCTGAAGAAGGAGCTGATCGAGCTGCGCGCCGACCCGCGCCTGTTCGGCGTGGTGATCATGGCGCCGATCATCCAGCTCACCGTGCTCGGCTACGCCGCCACCACCGACGTCAAGGACGTGCCGCTGCTGGTCGTGGACGGCGACCGCTCGATGGAGAGCCGGCGGCTCATCGCCCGCTTCGATGCCAGCGCCAACTTCAAGATCGTCGACGTGGTGAGCGGCGACCGCGAGATCGAGCCGCACCTCGAACGCGGCTCCGCCTGGATGGCGCTGGTCATCCCCGTCGGCTTCGGCGAGCACGTCGCCGCAGCGCGGGCCACCACCGTGCAGGTCATCGCCGACGGCACCGACTCCAACTCGACCACCGTGGCGCTCGGCTACGCCCGCGGCGTCGTCGCCGGCTACTCGACCGACCGGCTGGTCGAGCGCCTGCCGGGCGGGCGGCGCGCCGCCCCGATCGACGCCGACATCCGGGTGTGGTTCAACCCGCGGCTGGAGAGCCGCGACTTCATGGTGCCCGGCATCATCGCGCTGCTGCTGCTGGTCGTCACCACCAACCTCACCGCCATGGCGATCGTGCGCGAGCGCGAGGTGGGGACGCTCGAGCAGCTGAACGTGACGCCGCTCGCCCGCTGGGAGCTGATCGTCGGGAAGCTGCTGCCCTACGCGCTCATCGGCCTGCTCGACGTGCTGCTGGTAACCGCCGTGGCCGTGTTCTGGTTCGAGATTCCGCTGCGCGGCAGCTTCCCGCTGCTGTTCGGCACCAGCCTGCTGTACCTGATGTCCACGCTGGGGCTGGGGCTGTTCGTCAGCACCATCTCGCAGACCCAGCAGCAGGCGTCGATGACGACGACGTTCTTCTTCCTGACGCCGATGATCTACCTGTCGGGCTTCATCTTCCCGATCGAGAACATGCCCGAGTGGATCCAGTACGTGACCTACGCGATCCCGCTGCGCTACTTCCTGGTCATCGTCCGCGGCATCTTCCTCAAGGGCGTCGGCCTCGAGGTGCTGTGGCCGCAGGTGCTGGCGCTGCTGGCGTGCGGCCTGGTGCTGCTGACGCTGGCGACGCTGCGATCGAGCAAGCGACTGGCCTGAGGGGCAGCTCTGCCCCTGAACGCACGGACCATTCACCGTGCCGTCGTCGTCCAGCCCTGGCGCGGCACCCGGGTCAGGAACTCGTTGGCGCCGTCGTCGTTGGTGACGCGCATGTTCACGCTGTCGTAGGCCAGCTTCTTCCCGGCGCGCAGCGACACGATGCCGAGCAGCATCACCTCGGTCAGCTTCGCGGCGTAGTCGAACGGGCACGACACCGGCGTCTTGCCCTTGGCCGCCTCCACCCAGTTCATCTCGTGCAGCTCGTCGGGGATGCGCGTCAGCGTCTGACGCGGCGTGCCCACGGACTGGTGCAGCGAGTGGGGCAGCAGCCGCGGCTTGGCGCCGTAGGTCTCGTAGAGCAGCTTGCCCTTGCTGCCGATGACCAGGGTGCCACCGCCCGGGTTGAACGGCTCCTCGCCCATCTCGACCGGCTTGGGCGGCAGCAGCCCGCCGTCGTACCACGTCATCTTCACCGCCGGCTGACCGCTGCGGGCCGCGAACTCGTAGTAGGTGGTCGTGGCGTGCGGGAACGCGATGCCGTTGAACGGCGTCGACACCGTCTCGATGGTGGTCGGGAAGCCGAGGTCGAGTGCCCAGTAGGCGTGGTCGATGAGATGCGCGCCCATGTCGCCGAGCGGACCGGCGCCCCAGTCGACGAAGCCGCGCCAGTTGAACGGGTGATACACCGGGTGGTACTCGACGTACGGCGCCGGACCGAGGAACAGATCCCAGGCCAGTCCGTCCGGCTTGGGATAGTGGCCGGCCATGGCGGCGCCGAGCCGCGCGGTAATGCCGGGGCCGTTCCAGCGCAGCTCGCCGGCCGATGTCGCCAGCGGCGCCGGCCGCGGCACGCCCTGCGGCCAGAAGCCGAGCGGACGGTTGGTCCACACGTGCACCTCGGTCACCTCGCCGATGGCGCCGGCCTGCAGGTATTCGACCGCGGTGCGGCCGTCGTCCAGCGAGTGGCCCTGATTGCCCATCTGGGTCGTGACCTTGGTCTCGGCGGCCCGCCTGGCCAGTTGCCGCGCCTCGGCCACCGACCAGCACAGCGGCTTCTCGACGTAGACGTGCTTGCCGAGGTCCATCGCCGCCAGGGCGACGCCGGCGTGCAGGTGGTCGGGCGTGGCCACGACCACCGCGTCGATGTCCTTCTGCTGCTCGAGCATGCGGCGGAAGTCCTGATGCCGGGTCGCCTTCGGCACCGCGGCGACGAGCGCCTTCTGCCGGGCCAGGTAGGCGATGGCCCGCTCGCGCTCGAGCGGCGTCATCGGCCGCGTGGTCACCCGCGGCGGCGCGCCTTCGTTTCGCGCCGACGCCGGCGTGCGCACCTCGACGAAGTTACCGGCGATGCGCTTCTCGAGCGTCGCGATCTCGCTCGTGAGCCCGGCGAAGCCCTGGTCGGCGTAGCCCCAGTCCACGTCGCACATCGCGACCAGGTTCTCGCTGACCATGTTGGTGACGACAGCGCGGCCGCGGCCGCCGACGCCGACGGCGGCGATGTTGAGGCGATCGCTGGGCGCCTGGAATCCGCGCCCGAGCACGTGCCGCGGCACGATCGTCAGGCCCGCCGTGGCGAGCCCTGCGGTGGAAAGGAAACGGCGGCGCGAGTGCCCGGCAGCAGCGGCCATGACGACCTCACCTTTCAACGGGGTGTGAAAACGCCGCCAGTTGTAATCGATTACAGCGACGAATGCAACCGCCGAACCCCGGGAATGGCAGGGCAGCTCTGACCAGCCTCCGCTCTTTGAGCTACGGCGGTCCGCCGGGTGCGACCCGCTGGCGGGTCGCACGGAACAGCGCTGTTGGTCGCGTCGCATGGCGACGCGACAGTGGCGAAGGCGGAAGAGCTGCCCTACAACTGATGGACGTCGCTGGTCTGCGCCAGCAGATGTAGGGCGGACCTTTAGTTCTGCCCCGGGAAAAGCGTTCTGCCAGGATCAGTGGCGCGGCTCGACCACCGCGCGCAGGACGCGGTACAGGTCCGCGGCCTCGGAGAAGCTCCGGGCCCGCTGCTCGCGCTCCAGCGGGGAGCAGTCGCCATGCCGATCGGGGTGGAAGCGCACGGCCAGGTGGCGATACTCGCGGCGAAGCTCGTCGGCGGTGAACCCGGACGGCACGCGGGCGCCGAGGCGCTCGAACCGCTCGAACGCCTGCTGCTGTTCGGCGGTGAGCCGGTGCGCCGGGCGCCGCACCGGCGCGCCGTCCGCCAGCGTCCAACGCGGGGCCGCCGCGGTCAGTGGCGGCACGCGAAGAAAGGGCGCCGCCGGCGGCGCATCCGGCCACCGGGTCCACGCCGTCGCCCCCGGAATCTCCGGCTCGGGCGCGGCGCGGCGGAGCGCCTCGTCCAGCACGGCGGTGAATCGGGAGGCGCGCACGGGGCGGTAATCGGCCCCCGCGCGGCCGGCTTGAACGGATGGCGTACAGTCGGAAGGTGGCCACCAGTTCCGCCCCGGCCGGCCCGGCGTCCGCGGCCGGCTGGCGCCTCGATCACAGCTACGCCAGCCTGCCGGCGCTCTTCCACACGCGCGTGGCCCCGACCCCGGTGCTCGACCCGCAGTTCGTGGTCTTCAACACGGTGCTGGCCGCGGAGTTGGGCCTCGATGTCGCCGCGCTGGATTCGCCGACCGGCGCCGCCATCTTCGCCGGCAACGCCCTGCCCGCCGGCGCGGAGCCGCTGGCCCAGGCCTACGCCGGCCATCAGTTCGGCCACTTCACCGGCCTGGGCGATGGCCGCGCCATCCTGCTCGGCGAGCAGACCACGCCGGACGGCCGCCGCGTCGACGTGCAGCTCAAGGGCGCCGGCCAGACGCCGTATTCGCGCCGTGGCGACGGCCGGGCGGCGCTCGGTCCGATGCTCCGCGAGCTCGTGATCAGCGAGGCGATGCACGCCCTCGGCATCCCCACGTCGCGCAGCCTGGCGGTGGTCTCGACCGGCCAGGTCGTGCATCGCGAGCGGCCGCTCCCCGGAGCGGTGCTCACCCGCGTCGCCGCCAGTCACATTCGCGTCGGCACGTTCGAATGGGCCGCCGCGCACCGCGATGCCGACGGGCTACGCGCGCTGGCCGACTACACGATGCGCCGCCACTATCCCGAGGCGGTCGATGCTCCACAGCCGTACGTGGCGTTCTTCGACGCCGTCGTCGAGCGGCAGGCGACGCTCATCGCGCAGTGGCAACTCGTCGGCTTCGTCCACGGCGTGATGAACACCGACAACATGTCGCTGGCGGGGGAGACCATCGACTACGGGCCGTGCGCGTTCATGGATCGCTACGACCCGGCCACGGTGTTCAGCTCGATCGACGAGGGCGGCCGCTACGCCTACGCCAACCAGGCGCCGATCGCGCAGTGGAACCTGGCGCGGCTGGCCGAGGCGATGCTCACGCTGTTCGCCGCCGACCGGGCCGAGGCGATCGAGCTGGCCAACGCGTCGATCACCCGCTTCGAGCAGCGCTTCAAGCACCACTTCCTGGCCGGCATGCGCGCCAAGCTCGGGCTGTTCACCGCGGCCGACGGCGATGCCGAACTGGCCGACGCGCTCTTGACCTGGATGCAGACGACGCGGGCCGACTTCACGAACACCTTCCGCCTGCTGAGCGACGCCTCCGCCGTGGCGGCCATCACCTCGACCGACGCTGGCTTCCTCGACTGGCACCGGCGCTGGCGCGAGCGGCAGGCGCGCGAAGGGAGGGCCGCCGCCGACGTCGTCGCCGTGATGCACCGCAGCAACCCGGCGGTGATCCCACGCAACCACGTCGTGGAGGAGGCGCTGACGGCGGCCAGCGAGCACGGCGATCTCGGACCGCTCGACCGCCTGATGGCGGGGCTCGCGGCGCCGTACGACTACGCGCACGCCAGCGCGGATCTCAGCACGCCGGCCGATGCCGAGGCGCGCCCCTACCGCACCTACTGCGGCACCTGAGCGCAGGGAGATTGCGCTGTCGGCGCTCACATCCGCCGATCCCGTCCTTGGCGACGGATCGCCACGTGGCGTTCACGGATTCTGCTCGCCAGCCACGTGAATTGCCTGTAACGTCGCACGCAGACGAACCGCCATGCCTTCAGCGTTCGGTCGCGGCGCCGTCGCTCTGCTGATCATCTCGATGCTCAGTGGCTGCACCGCGCACCGGCGAATGATCATTCCCGGGCACCCGCCGCCGCGGCCCAATGCCACCGGCGTCGCCCCCGGCGACTTCGTCCGCATCACCCTGCAGAGCGGCACCAGGGTCAGCTTCAGAGTGGCCGAGGTGCAGCCCGACCTGCTGGTCAGCACCACCGGACAGCGCATCGTCTTCACCTCGATGACCCGGCTCGAAGCCCGGAGGTTCGCCCTCGGCCGTACGCTGCTGTTGACCGGAGCCACGCTCACGCTGCTGGTCCTGGTACTGACGGCCGCGGCCTATGCGTCGCTGGCGTCGGGACTGTAGACCGATGGCGGCCACGCGCCCGTGCCGTCCGCTCGTGCGGACAACCGCCGCGGTGACGGTGGCTGCCCTGCTGGCCGGGTGCCACGTGCAAACCCGACTGACCCTTCCCGGGGCGGTGCCCTCGTCAGCAGCGGTGTCGGTGCCGCCAGTCAAGGTGGGGGACGAGGTTCGCCTCGTGCTGCGCGACGGCACCATCGCCGGTCTCATCGTCGCGGAGGTGGCCGCCAACGCGATCGTCGGCTCACGCGGCCAACGCTATCCGTTCTCAGACATCACGCAGTTGGAGCGACGCCGGGTCTCGCCGGTACGGACCGCGGGACTGGTGGCCGGTGTGGTCGCCGGCACGCTGGCGGCGTTCACGCTCCTGATGCTGGCGTTCGGCTGGGAGCTGGCGCTGTAGACGATCCCGCTGCGCCGGGCGGCATCCGCAGGTTCCACCGCCAGTCCAACCCGCGGAAGGCGCTGCGTGTGTCGGGCAATCGAGTTCGACCGGTGGCTGGGCCTGTGGGCCCATCTCACACGCTACCTGTCGCGGCAGTCCGGTGGGGGACAATGGTCCGTGCCCATCCTGGAGAATCCCCGCGCCGCCATCTTCGATCTCGACGGCACCATCGTCGACAACATGGCGCTGCACGCCGAAGCCTTCGCGGTGTTCGCCGAACGCTACGGCCTGCCGCCGCTCACGCCCGCCGATCGCGCCAAGCTCGACGGCCGCCGCAACAGCGAGATCTTCCCGGTGCTCTTCGACCGCGAGATGACGCGCGAGGAATGGCTGGTCTACGAGCACGAGAAGGAGGGCCTGTACCGCAAGCTGTCGCGTGGCCGGCTCACCGTGGTCGCGGGCATGCAGGCCCTGCTGGCGCGGTTGAACGCCAATGGCGTCGCGGTCGCGCTGGCCACCTCCGCGCCGGAGCTGAACGTCGTCCACACCCTGAACGAGATCGGACTGCACGACGCCTTCCCGGTGATCGTCCGCGGTGATCAGGTGCCGCGCGGCAAGCCGGCGCCCGACGTGTTCATCGAGGCGAGCCGGCAACTGAGCGTGCCGCCCGAACACTGCGTGGTGTTCGAGGACGCGCCGATGGGGATCACGGCGGCGCATGCCGCCGGGATGCGCGTCGTGGCGATTGCCTCCAGCTTCAGTGCGGCGCAGTTCAAGGCGCTGGACGAGCCCCCTGACGTCGTCTGCCGCGACTTCGACGAACTGCTCGCCGTCACCGGCTGGTGAGGCCTATTGCGCCACCGGCGGCTTCACGCTGGCCGCAGGCTTGGTGCCCTTGAGGATCCACCGCTGGATGCGCCGGCCGTTGCCGGCCTCGCCGGTGTACATCCGGTTCCGCGAGTCGATGGCGATCATGTGGGCGCGGATGAACTCGCCGGCCTGACGCCCGGGCCGGCCGAAGCGATCGAGGATCGCCAGATCCTTGCGGCGCAGGATCCACACCCGTTGGTTGGTGCCGTCGATGAGATAGAGCAGCGTCTGCCCCGGATCGCGCGACACCTGCAGGCTGAAGCCGCTGCCCGAGCCGCCGGTCTCCGGCCGCACGAAGCGTTCGGTCAGGTACTCGCCGTTCTGCCGGAACACCTGGATGCGGTTGCCGCGCCGGTCCGACACGTAGATCAACCCGTCCTTGGTGCCGACGAGGCCGTGCAGCGTCGAGTACCTGCTGCGGCGGCGTCGCCACCTTGACCGGGTACTGATACTTCTCGGTGTCTTCCGGCCGTTTGCCGTAGGCGCCCCAGTGGCGCAGGTACTTGCCGGTGGCGGCGTCGTACACGACGACGCGCTTGTTGATGTAGCCGTCGGCGATGAACAGCTCGTTGGTCTTCGGCTCGACGTAGAAGTTGGCCGGCCCGCCGAGATGATCGGGGTCGTTGCTGCCCTTGTTCACGCCGGGCTCGCCGATGGTCAGCACGTGCTTGCCGTCCTGTGTGAACTTCATCACGTGCATGCCGTTGCTGGTGCCCATCCACACGAAGCCGTTGTGGTCGAGGTAGATGCCATGCTCCTGGTCGAACCAGGTGTAGCCCGCGCCCGGCCCGCCCCAGGCGCGCAGCACCTTGCCCTCGGCGTCGAGTTCGAGCACCGGCGGGGCCGGCTTGCAGCAGTCGGCGATCGGCGGCGACGTGGCGGCGCCGATCTCCTGCGGCGTGAGGCTCGACGGCATGTGGATCACCCACAGGTGGTCGTTGTCGTCGGCGAACAGCCCCCGGATGTCGCCCCAGATCCAGTCGTTGGGCAGCGTCGGCGGCCACGTCGGATCCAGCTACGTAGATCGGCAGGGCGTCGGCGGTGGGCGAGCCCGGGGCCGCCTTGGCGTTGGCGCCCTGTGCGGCGGCCAGCTCAGACAGGCCCAGCAGGGCGAGGACAGCGACGACACGCACGAAGATGGTGTTCACGCGCCAGAGCTTAACCATTTGTAATCGGGACTGTCACGGAGACAACTGAAGGCGGCGCTGAATCAGCTACCGTCGCGGCGTGCGGCACGTGACCACGCCGGCGCTGCCCTCCGCTACGATTCAGTCGTGAGTACCCGAGCCACCCGACGGCGCCGCCGCGCGACTGCGGGCCGCGTTCGAGCTCTACGACCTGGGACTGGCGATGAAGCGTCAGAGCCTCCGCCGGGCGTTCACGGGCGAGAGCGACGCCGAGATCGACGACCGGCTGCGTCAATGGCGGCTGCGGCGCGAGGATGCTCCGGACGGCGATTGTGACGGGCGCCTCGTCCCGTTCCCGCGGCCACGCTCGTGACGACGCTCGACGAGTCGCGACGTCGTGGCTGAGCGGGGCGGAACGGCACGGCACCGGCGGGGGCGTAGTAGAGTCCGGCGCGTGCATCTCCTGGCCATCTTCGCGCTGTCTCTGTTCGCCGTATCGGCCGCTTCGGCCCAGACGCTCGCCGATCGCCGCATCGACGCTGGCGGCACGTCGATCCGGTTCCGCTGCGGTGGCGACCGCTCCAGTCGCGCGCCGCTGGTGGTGCTCGAGGCTGGCGCCATGAACACCCTGGACACCTGGCGCGACGTGCACGCGCCGATCGCCGGCTTCGTGCGCGTGTGTGCCCACGACCGTCCTGGCCGCGGCGAAAGCGGCCCCGGGCCCGCGGGCCTGGATCCGCGCGGCTACGTGACGCTGCTGGCCACGGCGCTGCGCGCGGCCGGCGAGGCGCCGCCCTATATCCTGGTGGGCCACTCGATGGGCGGCCTCATCGCGCAGCTCTACGTCGTGCAGCGACCCACCGAGGTGGTCGGCGTGGTGCTGGTGGATTCGTCACATCCGGGCCAGATACCGCGGCTGGCGGACTTGCCGCGGCTCCCCGCCCCGCCATCTACCTCGCCAGCGCCGGCGCCCGAAGCGGTGTCGTTCCTGGCGTTCACCGAGGCCCTCGGCCCCACGCCGCCGCGGCTGTCGGTGCCGCTGGCCGTGCTCACGCGCAGCCGCTGGACGACCGCCGACGGCCCGGACGGCCGCGCCTGGATGGCCCGCTGGACCGAACTGCAGCGCGAGCTGGTGGCGACGTCGGCCGATGCCCGCCACGTCGTGGCGCCCGACAGTGGGCATTACGTGCACAACGACGCACCCGCGCTGGTGGTGGAGGCGGTGCGGCGGATGGTCGATCGCAACTAGTGTCCCGGACCCGAGGTTCGGTGACGGATATTCCGGGCGCGGCGCCCGGATCGCAAGGCGCGACGCCCGAGGATATGGCGTATATCCGAGGAAGGAGCAACGCCGCGAGGCGGGATGCCCCGCCGGGAATATGTCAGCGAACTTCGGGTCCGGGACACTAGAATCCGGCAGACGGAGGCACCCGCGATGAACCGGCAGACTCGACACCTACTCGGCGGCGCGGTCGTGGCGGTTCTGGGCGGGCTGGTGCTCACGCACGTGCCCGTCGACGCGCAGATGCCGGCCGCCAAACCCGCGGCCGATCCCACGCGCTGGGTCGTGCCGCGCACGCCCGACGGCGTGCCCGACCTGCAGGGCAACTGGACCAACGAAACACAGACGCCGCTCGAGCGGTTGGGCCCGCAGGGCGCGACGCTGACCGACGAACAGGCCGCCGCCATCGAGCAGCGCGCCAAGACGGTCGAAGAGTTCCGCGCGCAGGACAGCGATCCGAATCGTCCGGCGCCGAAGAAGGGCGGCGACAGCCGCATGGCCGCACCGGGCCAGCAGAGTTTCGTCGAGCGGATCTCCGAAGCCGCCGGCGGCGCCGTGGGCGGCTACAACGGCTTCTGGCTCGACCCGGGCGCCAACGTCGTGCGCATCGACGGCGTGGCCCGCAGCTCGATCATCACCGACCCGCCCACCGGGCGCATTCCGCCGCTGACCGACGCCGGCAAGGCACGCCTGGCGGCGCAGGCTGAACGCGCCAAGGCGCACGGCGAATTCGATCATCCCGAGGTGCGGCCGCTCGCCGACCGGTGTCTGGTGTCGTTCGGGTCGAACGCCGGGCCGCCGATGCTGCCGAACTACTTCTACAACAACAACTACACCATCGTGCAGAGCAAGGACGTGGTGCTGATCCTGAGCGAGATGGTGCACGACGTGCGGGTGGTCCGTATCGGCGCCAAGGAACACGTGCCAGCCAGCGTGCGGCCGTGGTTCGGCGATTCGATTGGCCGCTGGGACGGCGACACGCTGGTTGTCGAGACCACCAACCTCCATCCCGCGCAACTGCGCCAGAGCAGCATCCTGTGGGCGTATCGCGGCGCCTCCGACGACGTGACGGTGACCGAACGCTTCACCCGCAGCGGCCCCGACACGGTGAACTACAAGTTCACGGTCGAGGATCCGGCCACCTTCACCGCGCCGTTCTCGGGCGAGCTGCCGTTCACGAAGATCGACGAGATGATCTACGAGTACGGCTGCCACGAAGGCAACTACGCGATGCAGAACATCCTGTCCGGCGAGCGATCGCGCGAGCGCGACGCCGCGAAGGCCAAGCCGCCGCAATGACGCCAGTTCTGTAATCGACCCGTTACTCTGAAGCGTCGTCGCCGTGCGGCCGATACAGCCACCGGGGTCCCCACGCCGTGGTCGCGGCCCCCGGAGGGCCGATGTCCACGAGCGCGAGCGAATCCCTGACCACCAACAGTGCGGCCGATCTGGCGCTGCTGTTCGGCGCACACGATCCGGCGATGGGCGTCTTCCCGACCGATGCCCTGGTGGCGCGAATGCTCGACTTCGGGGCGGGCATCAGCGACCTGGTGTTCTCGCCCGGGCGCCCGCCGCAGGTCGAACAGCACGGCCAGCTGACGCCGGTGCCGACGTCGGGCCTGGTGCCGCTGACCACCGACCACACCGCCCGCATCGCCCGTCACCTCGTCACCGGGCACCATCAGGCCGTGTGCGCGCTTCGTGACCAGGGCGCCTGCGACCTGTCCTACGCGCTCGGTTCGCGTGCCCGGTTCCGCGTGAACGTCTTCCGGCAGCGCGGCTCCTTCGCGATCGTGATGCGCGTCATTGCCACGAAGGTGCCAACGTTGCAGGAACTGGGCCTGCCGCAGTCGCTGGCCGCGATCGCCGCGCTCAAGAGCGGCATCGTCCTGGTGACCGGGCCGACCGGCTCGGGCAAGTCGTCGACGCTCGCGGCGATGATCGACCTCATCAACGAGACCCGGGCCGAGCACATCATCACCATCGAAGACCCGGTCGAGTTCCTGCACGAGCACAAGAAGGGCACCGTGCACCAGCGCGAGCTGCACAGCGACACGCCGACCTTCGGCCTGGCGCTGCGGGCGGCGCTGCGTCAGGCACCGAAGGTGATCCTGGTCGGCGAGATGCGCGACCGCGACACCATGGAGATCGCGCTCACCGCCGCCGAGACCGGCCACCTCGTGTTCTCCACGCTGCACACCATCGACGCCTCACGCACCGTGGACCGCATCATCGGCGCCTTCGACGTCGGCGATCAGCTGGCGATCCGCATCCGCCTGGCGGCCACGTTCCGCGCCTTCATCTCGCAGCGGCTGGTGCCCAAGAAGAGCGGCGGCCGCATCGCGGTGCTCGAGATCCTGCGCTCCACGCTGCGGACCCGCGACTACATCGAGAAGGGCGACACCCAGGGCCGGTCCTTGCTCGACGCGATGCACGACGGCTCGATGGACGGCATGCAGACCTTCGACTCCGAGATCGAGCGGCTGGTGCGCGGCGGTGTGATCAGCGGGTCGGTCGGGTTGCTCTACGCCACCAATCCGGCCAACCTGCGCGTGATCATGGCCGACGTGGCCCTCGACGACGCCCCGCCGCCGGTCGACGACAAGGTGGAAGGCCTCGAGCCGGGACTGATTTCGCAGTAGCGCGTCCGTGACCGTCCTCGACTGGCTGCTCGATTCCGACCCCGCGATCCGCTGGCAGGTGCTTCGCGATCTCGCCGCTGCGCCCGTGGACGTCGTGGCGGCCGAACGCGCCCGCATCGCGCACGAAGGGTGGGGTGCCCGGCTGCTGGACCTGCAGGGCGACGACGGGCTGTGGGCCGGCGGCGCCTGCTTCCCTGGCAACTACTTCGCGCACCGCCACGACTACCAGGGCCAGCCGTGGATCTCCACGCTGCCGACGCTGCAGCTCCTGCACGAGTTCGGCGTCGATCCGGCCAACCCGCGGGTCCAGCGCGCCGTGGCGCAGGTGCACGCGCAGTGCCGCTGGGAGCACGACGGCCAGCGCTTCTTCGACGGCGAGGTCGAGCCCTGCATCAACGGGCGCACCGTGACGCTGGGCGTCTACTTCGGGCAGGACGTCGCGCCGATCGTGACCCGGGTACTCGCCGAGTCGCTCGCTGACGGCGGCTGGAACTGCGACGCCGAGAACGGATCGGTGCGCTCGTCGTTCGCCACCACCATCAACGTGCTCGAAGGCCTGCTCGGCTACGAGCGCGCCATCGGCGGGTCGACGGCGCTGGTCGCGGCGAGGCGCCGCGGCGAGGACTACCTGCTCGAGCGACACTTGATGCGACGCAAGAGCACCGGCGCGATCGTGACATCCGCCTGGCAGCAGTTCTCGTTCCCGGTGCGCTGGCACTACGACGTGCTGCGCGCGCTCGACTACTTCCGCGCCGTCGGCGAGGTCCCCGACCCTCGACTCGCCGAAGCCGTCGAGCTGGTGCGTTCGAAGCAACAGCCGGACGGGACGTGGTTGCTGGAGAACACCCACCCTGGAGCCGTGCATTTCGAGCTTGAAGACGGCGACGGCCGGCCCAGCCGGTGGAACACGCTGCGGGCGTTGCGGGTGCTGCGTTGGTACGACGAACAGTCGTAGAGCAAAGCTTCAGCTCTCGTCCCTCGCTTCGCGTTCGAACGGGTTGTCCCAATACGGATCGCGGCCCGCGGCCAGCGCCCACGCCGAGGCTGCCAGGTACAACGGGATGAACAGCGGCCCCCACCGCTCGAACTGGCGCACGTGCACGCGCTCGTGACGCCGTGTGCCCTCGAGCGTCATCGCGTCACGGCCCAGCACCACGTGGCCGAAGGTGATCGCCTCGACGCCGCCCTCGAGCCACGTCAGGTGCTTCAGGCCCCAGGCCAGGAGCCGTCCTTCCACCTCCAGAACGCCGGTGTGGATCGACATCCGCCCGCCGGCGGCGATGCCCAGGAGGCCGAACACGGCGCCGAGGGTTGAGGCTGGCGCCGCCCAGAGATAGCGAAGGAACAGCCACCGGTGCCGCCAGCGCCATTCGCGCGCTAGACTCCACAACCGATGGACCTGCAGCGGATCGGACCCTACCTCGTCGTCGACACCCTCGGGGCGGGCGGCATGGGTGTGGTCTACCTGGTCGAGGATCCGCGTCTCCAGCGCCGTGCCGCGGTGAAGCTGCTGCCCGCGCACCTGACCAGCGACTCGGAGCGGACCCGTCGCTTCGAACACGAAGCCCGAATCGCTTCGTCGCTGAACCACCCGAACATCATAACCATCTACGACATCGGGCAGAGCGACGCCGGCCAGTACATCGCGATGGAGCTGGTCGTCGGCCAGACGCTGCGGGCGCTGTGCCGCGAGCCGGCGGCCTACCGCGACGTGATCGAGTGGTCGACGCAGATGGCGCGCGCGCTCGCCGTGGCCCACGACGCCGGGATCGTGCATCGCGATCTCAAGCCCGAGAACGTGATGGTGCGCAGCGACGGCTTCGTGAAGCTGCTCGACTTCGGATTGGCGCAGCTCGACGCCGTCCAGCCCGACGCCGCCACCGGATTTGTCACCGCGCCTGGCTCGGTGCTGGGCACGCTGCGCTACATGTCGCCCGAGCAGACGCGCGGCGAGCGCGTCGGCCCCGCGACCGACCTGTTTTCGCTCGGCCTGGTCATGTACGAGCTCGCCACCGGGTGCCACCCGTTCCAGGCCGCGACGCTGCCCGCCACAGTCGTCGCGCTGGTCCACGCCGACCCGGCACCGCCGTCCAGCGTCAGGCCCGACCTGCCCGCGGCCTTCGACCATCTGGTGCTCGGCCTGCTCGCGAAAGATTCACGACATCGCCCGCCGGCCGCGGCGGTCGTCGCGGCGCTGGCCGACCTCGACCGGGGGTCGCACGCGGCATCGCCGACGGCACCGGCCAACGGCAGCCTGGCCCGCGGCGATGCCGCGCCGGCGCCGGTGTTCATCGGCCGGGCGCGCGAACGCGAGGCCATGGCCCGGGCGTTCGAGTCGGCCTGCCAGGGGCGTGGCCGTCTGCTGGCGGTGGCCGGCGAGGCCGGCATCGGCAAGACATCGCTGGTCGACACGTTCCTGGCCGACCAGGCGAGTGGCGTCCGCTTCAGCGTCGCGCACGGCCGCTGTTCCGAACGGGTCGCGGGCACCGAGGCCTACCTGCCGTGGCTCGAGGCGCTCGAAGCCATGCGGCGCCATGGGCGGGCGGCGCTCATCAAGCGCCTGGCCCCGGCGTGGCATGCGCAGCTGGCGCCGCTGGACGACGAGCACGCGTCCGACGTGCTGATCGCGGCGTCGCTGCGCAGCGCCTCGCAGGAGCGGCTCAAGCGTGAGCTGGCCGCACTGCTCGAAGCGGCGGCGCGCGAGCAGCCCCTGGTGGTGGTGATCGAAGACCTGCACTGGGCCGACGTCTCGACGATCGACCTGCTGGCCTTCGTCGGCAGCCGGCTGGCGACGATGGCGGTACTGGTCGTGACCACCTACCGGCACTCGGAGCTGGTCCTGGCGAAGAGTCCCTTCATCGCCATCAGGCAGGACCTGCAGGCGCGCGGCCTGGCCAGCGAGCTGAGACTCGACTTCCTCGATCAGGACGACATCGCGGCCTATCTCGAGGCGGAGTTCCCAGGTCACGATCTGCCCGCGGACTTCGTCACCATGGTCCGCACGCGCACCGAGGGCAGTCCGCTCTTCATGGTCGACCTGCTGCGCTACCTGCGCGACCGCGGGGCGATTGCCCGCTTGGACGAGCACTGGACGCTCACCGCCGCCATCGAGGCGATCAGCCGCGACCTGCCGGAATCGATGCGCGGCATGATCGAGCGCAAGCTCGGCCAGCTGACCGACGCCGACCGCAGCCTGCTGGTGGCCGCCGCCGTGCAGGGCCATCAATTCGACTCGCTGGTGGTCGCCGAATCGCTCGGCCTCGACCAGTCGACGCTCGAGGAACGCCTCGAGGCGCTCGACACCACGTTCGGTCTGGTGCGCTTTGCCGATGAACTCGAGCACCCGAATGGCACGCTGTCGCTGGCCTATCGCTTCGTGCACATCCTCTATCAGGAGGCGTTGTACGCGTCACTGAAGGCGACACGGCGGGTGGCGCTCAGCAAAGCGACTGCCGCCGCGTTGATACGGGCGCACGGCGAACAGAGCGACCGCGTGGTCGTCCAGCTGGCCGCGCTCCACGAAGCCGCCCGCGACTACGCCGCCGCCGCCGAATGCCATCTGCGGGCCGCGCGCAACGCCACCCGGGTGTTCGCCAATCACGAGTCGGTGGCGCTGGCCCGGCACGGCTTGCGGCTGGTGGCCCAACTGCCGCCATCACCTACCCGCGATGTCCTCGAACTGGATCTGAGTCTGACGCTCGGCTGGTCGATGATTAACGTTCGCGGCTACGCGGCGGTGGAGGTCGAGCAGATCTACACGCGCGCCGCTGCGCTCTGCGAGCCGGCGAACCGCCGTGTCGATCTGTTCAGGCCGCTGTGGGGCCTGGCCATGTGTTACCTGACCCGCGCCGAGCATGGGCAGGTGAAGGTGCTGGCCGACCGGATTCTGGCGCTGGCGCAGGAGTCGGGAGAGCCACCGGCGCGGGCGACGGCGCACTACATGCTGGGCACGGTGTCGGTGTACACCGGCGCGATCGTCACCGCCCGGCGGCACTACCTCGATGGCATCGCCATCGGCGACGCGCATCCCGGCGCCAGCGACCTGCCCGACGGCCGCGACCCGGCGATCACGTGCCGGGGCCAGATGGGCCGGGTGCTGTGGTTGCTCGGCTATCCGGATCAAGCCGTGGCGGTCAGTGAGGTTGCGATGGCGCGGGCGACCCGCAGCGGGCAGCCACACAGCATCGTCTTCGCGCTGTGGGCCGACATGTTCCTGCGCCAGTTCCTGGGCGACGTGGCCGCCACCGCCGACCGCGCCGATCGCATCCTGGTGCTGGCCAACGAACACGACTTGCCGCAATACCGCACCTGGGCCGGCATCATGCGCGGCTGGGCGACGGCCATGCAGGGCGACCCTGGCGGCGTCACCGCGATGCAGCAGGCCCTGGCCGTCTACGACCGCATCGGCAGCACCCTGTCGCGCACCCATTTCCTGGACATGCTGGCCCAGGCGCTCGGCAAGCATTCACGCGTGGACGAGGCGCTGGCCGCAGTGAACGACGCCTTCGCGGACGTCGAGCGATACGGCGAGCGTTACAACGAAGCGGGGCTGCACCGGACGCGCGGCGAACTGCTTCTACAGCAATCGGGCGCGTCGCCCGCCGAGGCGGAGAGCGCCTTCGCCGCCAGCATCGCCTGCGCGCAGCGCCAACAGTTGAAAGCCTTCGAGCTGAGCGCCACGACCAGCCTGGCCAGGCTGTGGCGCGACAGCCGTCGCGATGCGGCCGCCGCCATGCTCGGCGAGGCGTATTCGTGGTTCACGGAGGGCCACGACACCGCAGATCTGCGCGCGGCCCTGCAGTTGCTGAGCGAGCTGGCCTGACGAGTCCGAACCTCGCCGCCAAACGCGCCGGGCCGCTCGACTCGACGCCAGGCGATGTGCGATCTCCGGTTCCGACGCGTTATAGCCTATAGCACCCAAGGAGGGCCGCATGTCGAAGGCCCGGAAGCCAGCGAAGCGGAAGTCGATCACGGGCGTGAACATCTCGCCCGACGAACGGGTCGAGCTCTACTCCCTGTCACGTGCCTTGCCGCGCGCGTTCAAGGAGAAGAGCGGCCTGCTCCTGCCGTTCCTCACCTGGGTGCAGGACCCGACCGCCGGCGACGCGGCCGGCAAGCCGCTCGACGAGCGGGTGTTCGTGGCCTGGGAACCGGGGATCGCCGACGGCCCCACCAGCTCGCGCTTCGCCGTGGTGGACTACGACGGCGACAGCGACACGCTCCGGCCGCCCGCCCGGTGGGACGAGGACACGCAGGCGTTCGTCGGCACCGGCGGCAAGACCCTGGATGCGAAGGCCAGCGGCGAGTTCCAGTTCCACCAGGTCAGCGTCTGGGCCCTGCTGCAGCGCGCGCTGGCGTTCTTCGAAGACGCTTCGGCGCTGGGGCGCCGCGTGCCCTGGGCGTTCGAGGGCAACCGCCTGATCGTCGTGCCGCACGCCGGCTACGCCGAGAACGCCTACTACGACCGGGCCAGCAAGTCGCTGCAGTTCTACTACCTGGGCGACCCGAACGCGCCGTTCTACACCTGTCTTTCTGCCGACATCGTGCACCACGAGTTCGGCCACGCCGTGCTCGATGGCATCCGGCCACTGCTGCACGAGAGCATCACGCCCCAGGCCGGCGCCTTCCACGAGTTCGTCGGCGATTTCACGGCGATCCTGCTGGCGCTGCAGAACCGGGCGTTGCGCCAGCGCATCGCGACGTCGTCGAAGGGCGAGTTCGCCAAGGCCACCACCTTGTCGTCGCTGGCCGAAGGCTTCGGCAAGGCGGTATCGGGCCGGCCCTACCTGCGTAGCGCCGTCAACCGCCGCAAGCTCGGCGCCCTGGCCAACGAGACCAGCGTGCACACGCTGTCGGAGGTGCTCACCGGGGCGATGTTCGACGTGCTGAAGCGCATCGGGCGGCGCTATCTCGCATCCGAGGACGGAACGACGCCGATCGAGGCGTTCTGGTTCGCCGCGGATCGGATGCTGCGCATGGCCATCCAGCCGCTCGACCTGCTGCCACCGGCGGAGGTCAGCTTCCGCGACTACGCGCTGGCCGTGTGCCGCTCCCAGCAGCTGCTCGAGCCGCTCGACCCCAACGGCTACTACGACATCCTGATCGACGCGTTCGTCCGGCGCGAGATCCTTTCGGACACGGACGCCAAGGCGCTTCGAGCGCCGCGCTATCTGCACGACCGCCTGCGGCTCTCCGTGAGCCCGGACATCGGCGACATCGCGCGGTCGCGCGCCTCCGCCTACCGTTTCCTCGACGACAACCGCGAGGACCTGCTGATTCCCGCCGGCCGAGATGTCTTCGTGGCCGACCTCTACGACGCCAGAAAGCGGTCGCGCCAGAACCTGCCGCTGCCGCGGCAGATCGTGCTGCAGTACGCCTGGCGCGAGGAGCTGCCGCTCGACGGCGAACGCTTCGGCGAGTATGCCGGCCGCGTCACGACCATGCTCTGCGGCGGCACGCTGGTCTTCGACGAGACCGGCAACGTGCTGTCGTGGATGCGCAAGCCCGGGTCACTTCCGTACGGCGGCCGGCGCAGCCGCACCGGTCAGATCGCCGAGGACTGGGCGGCCGCGGTGACCGAGGGCGAAGCCCGGCGGCGTGAGCTGCTCGACTACCTGGCGGCGCGGATCGCGGCCCGCCACGTCGGACCGGTGGTGGGCTCGCCGGCCGGGCTGCTCGGCCACCTGGTGCGGCCGATGACGGTGGACGACGACGGCGCGCGGCTGCGCTTCCGGCTCACCCCGCACATGCATCTGTCCGAGAAGGCGCACCTCGACGACGAGGCCGCAACGGGAGAACGGCGATGGCAGATCAGCTGCTGATCCGGTCCTACAACGTCGGCTGCGGCGACTGCATCTACATCCGCATCCCGGGCGGCGACCAGGGCTTCCACATCCTGCTCGACTGCGGCACCAAGAGCGGGGCGGCGCCGCTCGAGGTGGCCGTGACGCAGCTGAAGACCATGCTGCCGGTGACCGCCGCCGGCAAGCGTCGTCTCGACCTGATGGTCGCCACGCATCGCCACGAGGACCACATCAAGGGCTTCGATCCCGACTGGTTCACCGACGTGGACGTGCGGCACATCTGGCTGAGCGCCGTGCTCGATCCCACGCACCCGCAGTCGGACGGCGTCAACAGCCTGCACGCCCTGGCCAGTCGCGCCATGCGGCAGTTGCGCGACAGCGGCCAGGCGCTCAGTCCGGAGGTGGAGCTGCTGGCCGCGCTCTACAGCGTGAGCAACGAGGCGGCCGACGAGATGCTGATGGAGACGCTGCCGCAGCGTCACGGCATCACGCCGCGGTTCATGCGCGCCGGCGATTCCCATCAGCTCGACTTGCCGCCCGACACCGCCATCCACGTGCTGGCGCCCGAGGACAACATCGACGGCTACTACCTGGGCGACGACGACGCGCTGGTCAACGGCCTGCGGACACTGGCGTCGGGAGGCCGCAAGGCCACGCGGGCCGCGGCGGCGGGCACGCCGACGGCGGGGCCACAGCCGACCAACATCAGCGCCACCGACTTTGCGACGCTGCGCTCGCGCCTGCTGTCAGGCGGCCTGGCCTTCGCTGCCAGGGACACGTCGATTCAGAACAACCTGAGCGTCGTGCTGCTGATCGAGTGGAAGGGGCACCGGCTGTTGTTCGTGGGCGACGCCGAATGGGAAGGCGAGTTCAAGCTGGGCAAGCACAACGGCAGCTGGAACGTGATGTGGGAGAAGCATCGGGCCCGGCTGGGCCAGCCGCTCGACTTCCTGAAGATCGGCCACCACGGCAGCATCAACGCCACGCCGCCGGCGCCGCTTTCCGGCACCCCACCCGCTGCCGGCAGCGTGCGGGCGATCCTCGACGCGATCCTGCCGAAGCCCGCGGCGGGGAAGAAACCCACGGCGCAGGCCATCGTCTCCACCGAGCGGAGCTTCTACCAGACCATTCCCGACTGCGCGCTGCTCGTCGAACTGGCCACGCGCGTCCGCAACACCCGAAAATACAAGACGGCGTTCGCGAACAAGGGCATCGACCCGCGCACCGTCTGGTCGTCCGACACCGCGGTGACCAAGCGCTACTTCGAGACCTTCGAGAAGGCGTTCCTGGGCAAGGCGCAGCCGCTGCGCACCGATCTCGAGTTCGCCTTGAGCGGCGCGCCGTTCCTGGATGTGCTGGTGCCGCGGTCGTGAGCGGCCGGCTACCAGCCCACCGCCTGCCCGTCCTTGCGATGGTCCGACCCGGCCCGGTACACGCCGTTCACCGGAAGGTCCTCCGTCACGCTGCGCCGGTCGAAGATCGGCACCGGCATCCGTGGATCGCGGGTGAACAGGATCGCCTGGTAGCCGCCGACGGCGCCGCCGTCCACGCCGCGCACCGTGTGGCCCTTGGCCTCGAGCGCCTTGCCGACCAGCGCGAACAGGTTGTGCTCCAGCGCCAGCGTGTTGCTGTTCTGGTTGTGCGTGAAGCGCGCCGTGTCGGTGGACATCTGCACGTTCATGCCGTGGTCGATCATGTTGACGATGTGCTGGGCGTGCGTCTCGGGCTGCACGCTGCCGCCCATGTTGCCGAACGCCATCAGCGGCGCGCCGTCCTTCATCACGAAGCCGGCCATGATGCTGTGGAACGGGCGCTTCCTCGGCGCCACCACGTTGGGGTGCTTGGGGTCGAGGGTGAACGCGGTGCCGCGGTTGTGCAGGATGAAGCCGTAGGGGCCCACCGACGCGCGGCTGCCGTACTCGCTGAACACGCTGTGGACGAGCGACACCATGTTGCCCCAGCGATCGGCGGTGGTCAGGTAGATCGTGCCGCCGTCGGTGCCGCCGGGCGTGCGCGGCGCGTGCGCCTTGGCGGGATCGATCTTGTCGCACAGCGTGGCCGCGTACTGCTTCGACAGCAGCCGCTCCAGCGGCACGGGTGAGAACTTCGGGTCGGCGTTGGTGGCCTGCAGGTCGCTGTAGGCGAGCTTCTTCGCCTCCACCAGCAGGTGCCACTTCATCGGGTCGCTCGGCCCGAGCGTGGTCAGGTTCAACCCGAGCTTGGGCACGCACACCTCGAGGATGTTCAGCATCTCGAGCGCGGCAAAGCCCTGGCCGGGCGGCGGCAGCTGCGACACGTCGTAGCCGTGGTAGTTGGTGGTGACCGGCTCCACCCATTCGGGCTGGAACTCGGCCAGGTCCTCGAGCGTCATCACGCCCTTGCCGCTCTGCACCTTGGCGACGATCGCCTTGGCGATGTCGCCCTTGTAGAACGCGTCCTTGCCCTGCTGCTGGATGAGGCGCAGCGCCTTGGCCAGGTTGGGATTGCGGATGATGCTGTAGAGCGCCGGCGTGCGTTCGCCGTCGAGGAAGATGGCCTTCGAATCGGCGTCCGCGGCCAGGCCCTTGGTGGCGCCGAGCAGATCTTCGTGGCGGCGCTCGGTGAGGCCCCAGCCCTCCTCGGCCAGGCGCGCGGCGCGCTCGAACGTCTCCTTGAAGCCCAGCGTGCCGAAGCGGGTGAGCAGCGCGTCGTAGCCGGCAATCGCCCCGGGCACGGTGGCCGAGTTCACGCCCGACCCCGGGACGCGCTTCTCGCCCAGCGAGGCGAAGAACGCCGGCGTCCAGCCGCGCGGCGCGTGGCCGGCGGCGGACAGCGCGTAGAGCTTCTTCTCCCTGGCCACCCACACTTGCGCGAACAGGTCCCCGCCGATGCCGGTGTCGTTCTGCGAGGTGACGTCGAGCATGGCGGCGGCGGCCACCGCGGCGTCGATGGCGTTGCCGCCCTGGCGCAGGATCTCGAGCCCGGCCTCCGCGGCCAGCGGGTCGCTGGTGGCGACGATGCCGTGGCGGGCCACCACCTCGGACCGTCCCTGGCCGAGCCAGCCCTGGGCGCGGGAGCCGGTGACGGCCTGGATGTCCTTGCCCGGCTGCGGCTTATCGGCCGTGGGCAGGCCGAAGGGCGTCTGGGACTGGGCGGTCAGCGCGGCCCAGGCGCCGGCGGCGAGCACGGCGGTGGCCAGGGTGAGACGGGCGGGGCGACGGCTGGCGCGCGGGCAAGGACGTGTAACGGGCATGCGGGTCCTCCAGACCGCGACATGGTCGCGTACTTCGGACCGGACGCAGCGCACCGCGTCGCGCCGGTCGCGTTACTATGGTCATGTAACCATGGTCATTAGATCTCCACGACACGGGCGACCTTCCAAGGTGCGCGAGACTCGGGCGGCATTTGGCCCCTCGACGCTGCCGGGGCCGAGCCGCGAGATCCCGGCCGGCGAATTCAAGGCGCGCTGTCTGTCGCTGATGGACGACGTGCAGCGCACCGGCGGCGAGTACGTGATCACCAAGCGCGGCGTGCCGGTGGCGCGGCTGCTGCCGGCCAGCGTGGTGCGCCGTCCGCTGCTCGGCAGCCTGGCGAACACGGTGACGACCGTCGGCAATCTCGTCGCCCCGGTTGACGAGGCGTGGGACGCGCTCGAGGCCTGGGATGGCGAAGACTGACAACACGGCCGGCCCGGTGCTGCTCGATACCCATCTGTGGGTGTGGTACGTCGAAGGCGATCGAACGCGGTTCGCGGCCCGCATCGAGCCGATCGTGGAGGCCGCCGTCGAGCGCGGCGCGGTGCTGGTCTCGGCGATCTCGGTGTGGGAGATCGCGCAGTTGGAAGCGCTGCGGCGTCTGCAGCTGGCGCAGGACGTCCGCGCCTGGGTCGCCCGGGCGCTGGCCCTTCCCGGCGTACGGCTCAAAGGCCTGTCGCCGGCGATCGCCATCGAGAGCACGCGGCTGCCGGGTGCGCCGCATCGCGATCCCGCGGATCGCATCCTGGTCGCCACGGCGCGCCTGGCGGGCGCGGCGCTGATCACCTGTGACGCCCGTCTCGTGGCGTACGCGAAGGACGGGCACGTCACGGTGATCGACGCGCGTCGATAGGACGCTCGCGGCGGAAACGCTGCCCTAGATCTATCGGGCTTCGTCGCTGAAACTCGGCTTGTAGAGCACGTCGACGGCGTAGACGACGTCGAAGGGCGTGCCGTCCCACGTCGACAGGTTGCCGACCGGTTGCGGCAACGGTTCGAGGCGCGTGAAGGGCAGCGACGGATAGGGCGCTGGTTCGAGCACCTGGCCATCTGGACGTATGAAGGCGAGCGAGCCGTTCGCACCGACGCGCACGTCGACCAGGCCCTCGTGAACAGAGCGGTGATGGCGCCGGCACAGCAGCACCAGGTTGCCGAGGCTGGTCTCGCCGCCGTCCAGCCAGTGCTCGATGTGATGCGCGTCGCAGCGGCGCGAGATGCAGCCCGGGAACCGGCACGTCCCGTCGCGCGCGAGCAGCGCGCGTCGGATTGACGGCGGGACGGTGCGCGTCTTGCGGCCGACATCGAGCACTGCGCCGTCATCGGCATGACGCATCGGCACCAGCGAGGCGTCGCAGGAAATGCGTCGTGACGTTTCCGCGGAGCCGACGGCGCCGTGATCCACTTCCAGCGTGCCCGACAGGCCTTCCCCGGCGGGCACACCAGACGCTTCCCCTGCTGCCACACCCGACACAGAGTCGATGTGCAGCACCACCTGGTAGCGTTCGCTGGCGCTGGCGCGATCGAAGTCCGCTGACAGGGCCGCCTCGGCCAGCAGTCCGAGTGCGTCGGCTCGGCGCTGCGCCTGGGTCACCTCTTCCGCGGTTCCCGCACTCGGAGCCGCCTGCCCTTCGCGTCGCAGCCGATCGCAAGCGGCGTCGAGCGCGCGTTGCACCACGGCACCCACCTCCGGCGTGAGTCGGCCGCGAATCACCACCATGCCGTCGTTGTCGGTAAAGGTGGACAGGTGCCGGTGCAGATGCCGTGCCTCGGCTTCCGCCGTGGCGGTGGCGTCGTCCACGCGCCGCCAGGCGCGGACCAGGCGCTCCACCTGCGCGGCGGTGCCGGCCTGCGCGAAAGACAGCAGCCGGGCCTCGCTACCGGGTGTGGCCACGCGGGTGAGGGCGCGGACCTTGGCGTAGGAAATCGCGCCGCGCTGCAGGGTGGCGCTGACGAGCGGAAGCGCCGCCAGCGCGTGCGCCACGCGCACTTTCTCGCGCGCGGCCCCGAGGTCGATGCCGGTGCGCCAGTGCAACCAATGCGCGCACGACGCGAACCCGCCGTGCCAGCCGGTGCGTTCATCGAAGTCGCGCAGCAGCACCAGCAGCTCGTAGGTGGCGGCGTGCAGCTGCATGGCCAGCGCGGCGATCTGATGGCCCAGAGCCTCGGTGGTGCTGGTGCCGTTCGAGGCGATGCACGGGATGGAACGCGGGATGAAGGCGGGGACGAGAGCCGTGGTCGTCATGCCGCCATCGTCGCATCGCAGAATTCGCCGCGTCAGATTGGCTCTCGAGACTCGATCGCGACGCGATCCCCCTGCGAACGTGGCCCGAGCGTCGATCGGGCCAGCAGCGCCAGCGCCGTGTCCGAGAGGCCACGCCCACGATCGGGTCGGGACATTTCGCCAGTCGCCCTCATAAACCTGTCAAGCGCAATCGCGCGCCGGCGCGCCCGCGCCCGGCCGATTCCTCTGCGGGCTTGCGCCGGCCAACCGCGTGCGGCATCGTCTAACAGACATGCCTCGCCTCATTCCCGCCCTCGCGCTGTCCGCGGCCGTCGTCACGTCCCTGGCCGCGCTCGAACCTCGCGCCTCGGCCCAAGCGCCGGACGGGAACGGCGTCTACCACACGCAGTTCGAGAACGACTGGGTCCGGCTGGTGCGGGTGCGCTACCCGGCCAACACCAAGATTCCGCTGCACGGCCATCCGCCCACGGTGACGGCCTACGTCTACCTCAGCGAATCGTCGCCGGTGCGTTTCACCCATCAGGGCTCGCGCACGCACGTCGTCACCCGGCAACCGACCACGCCGGGCGGATTCCGCGTGTCGCGCGGCGGCGACGAAAGCCACTCCGCCGAGAACCTTGGACCGATCGCCAGCGACTACCTGCGGGTGGAGTTCAAGACCGAGCCCGCCGGCGCTAGCTCGCCGTTCTATCGCGACAACCGTCCGCTGGCCGCCGCGGCGAAGACCACCACCGACGTCCGCTTCACCAACGCGCAGATGCGCATCACCCGCGTGGCGATTCCGGCCGGCCAGACGGCGGAGGTCGCCACTACCGCCACCGCCCCGACATTGCTGGTTGCGCTGGGAGACGCCACGTTGACGGCCGACGGCGCGGCCGTGGCATTGAAGGCCGGCCAGGAGCGCTGGGTGGCCGCATCGCGGAAGGAGCAGCTGGCGAACGCCGGCAAGGGCCAGATCGAGCTGCTGCGCATCGACGTGCTGACGGCGCCCGGCAGCTCCAGATAGCCAGGCACCGGCCCCTCCCTCCGTCCTCGCAAGATCTCCATCCAATCATCTCGGCCTCCGGGAGGAGCCGATGCCAGGCTCTGGCGCGGCAGGCCCGACAGGACCGTTTCCGAAATGTAGGGCAGAGCTTTAGCTCTGCCCCGCGCTCTGCCCCATGCGATGCTCTCCAGCGTGATCGCCATCGGCTGCATGCGCCTTTCGACCGACCCGGATCGCGACGACGAGCGATCCGTGGCGGTGCTGCGCGCGGCGCTCGACGCCGGCGTCACCTTGTTCGACACCGCCGACGCGTATTGCTGGACCAACGACGACATCGGCCACAACCAGCGGCTGCTGGCACAAGCGATCGGCAGCTGGCCCGGCGATCGCTCGCGGCTCGCTGTCGCGACCAAGGGCGGGCTGACGCGGCCCGATGGCCGCTGGGAACCCGACGGCCGAGCCAAGCACCTGACCGCGGCGTGCGAGCGCAGCTGCCGCGCGCTCGGCGTCAACGCCATCGACCTCTACCAGCTCCACGTCGTCGATCCGCAGGTGCCTCTGAGCACCAGCGTGCGCGCGCTGGCGGCGCTGAAGAAGCGCGGGGCTGGTCAAGGCGATCGGGCTGTGCAACGTGACGGTCGGACAGATCGACGAGGCGCGGCGCATCACCGACATCGACGCCGTGCAGCACGAGCTGAGCGTGTGGCACGACGGCGCCGTCCTGGGCGGCGTGGTGGAGCACTGCCTCCGCAATCAGATCCGGTTCCTGGCCTACCGCCCGCTCGGCGGGCGCAAGTCAGCCCCGCGAACGGCTGCCGAGCCCGCGCTCATTGAGGTGGCCGCCCGACACGACGCGACGCCCTTCGAGGTGGCGCTGGCGTGGGTCTCGAACATCGATCCGCTGGTGACTCCGCTGCCGGGAGTGACGCAGGTCAGCACCGCGCAGTCCGCCGCCCGCGCGCAACAGTTCCGGCTGACCGATGCCGATCGCCAGGTCCTCGACGCGCGGTTCCCGCACGGCCGCCTCTCGCGCGATCGATCGCGCCCGCACACCACACCACCGATCCGGTCGGACGCGGAGATCGTGATGGTGATGGGCATCCCCGCCGCCGGCAAGAGCACGCTGACGAAGCAGTTCGTGGCCGACGGCTACCTGCGCCTCAACCGCGACGAGAGCGGCGGCACGCTGCGGAGACTGCTGCCGGCGCTCCGGCGCGCGCTGCAGGACGGCACACCGCGCATCGTGCTCGACAACACCTACGTGACCAGGAAGTCCCGCGCCGAGGTCATCCAGGCCGCCGCGGAACTCGGCGTGCCGGTGCGCTGCGTGTGGCTGACCACGAGCATCGACGACGCGCAGGTCAACGCGGTGACGCGCCTGATCGAACGCTACGGCCACCTGCCAGACGAGCGCGAACTGAAGGAGCTACGGAAGAGCGACGTCGCCGCCTTCCTGCCGTCGGTGCTGTTCCGCTACCAGCGCGACCTCGAGCCGCCCGACCCGTCCGAGGGCTTCTCGAGCATCGAGCAGGTGCCGTTCACGCGCGTGGCCAACCCCGCCCACGTCAATCGCGCGGTGATCGCCTGGTGCGACGACCCGTCGCAACTCGAGGCCCTCGCACCTGCCCTGCGCGAACATCAGGATGCCGGCTGGATCATCTGCGTGCTGTCGTGGCAGCCCGGGATCGAGGACGGGACGAGCACCGACGCGGACGTGCGGGCGTCGTTCGCCGCCGTCGGCGAACGCGCCGGCCTCCGCTTCGACCTCGACATCTGCCCGCATGGCGCCGGCCCGCCGAGTTGCTGGTGCCGCAAGCCGTTGCCGGGCCTCGGCGTGGCGCTCATCTATCGCCATGCGCTTGATCCTGCGCAGTGCCTGCTTCGTCGGCAACGGGTCGCAGGACGCGGGGTTCGCGCGGAAGCTCGGCTTTCGGCACGTTCCGACGCTCACAGCGTCATCCTAGAGTCTCGTTCGCGAGAGCCTCTCGCCTGCGGATAGAGCAAGCCGACATCCGCGTCGCGGCGCTTCGCCAATCGGACGTGGTCAAATCGAATGGGAGCGCCTTCGTGGCGAAGGCTGGGGGATTATACGCAGGCTATCGAGTCTGCAGCCGCAGCAAGGCGATGGCTTTGACGAAGTTCGGCTGCAGCAAGTCGGGCATGGCCGCGTCCACCTTCATGCGGTGGTAGCTCACGTCGAAGCCCACGGCCAGGTGGCGCTCCGCGCGCGGGAAGTACTGCACGCCCATCATCCACCCGCCCTTCGGCACGCGGTAGTCCTGGGCCACGTAGACTTCCTTCAGGCGGCCGTCGACATGCGGGTGGAAGATGGTCTCGACCCGGGCTTTGCCCGCCCACGCAGGTACCGGCGCGGATGCCGACGCGCCCGAACGGCAGCTCGGTGGTCCAGCCCAGCGTCGCCAGCTGCTGACGGAGGATCAGATCCGACCGGTTGCCCGGCTCGCCCGGCGTCGGTGTGCTTTCCACGGAGACGACGATGCTCTCCACGCCCACGTCGAAGCCCTTGGCGATGCCCTTCCTGGCGGCGAGCTGTGCGGTGACGCCGACGGGATCGCCGGTGCCCAGCTCCGGGCCGGAGAAGTTGCGGCCCATGCCCAGCTCCCCGGCGATGTCGCGCAGGAACCACTTGGACACGCCCTCCGATGAATCCCCGAACGGCGTGTAGGTGACCTGCATGGAGCCGAACCGATGCGTGCTGGCGTCGCCGTCGATCTCGAACTCCCCGCTGCGCTGCACCAGCAGATACGCCGCCTGAAGCGCCTTCCACCGCGCGAACACGCCATACCGCAGGTCGTGAACGCCGGTTCGCGCGCTGAACCCATCGGAGTCCGGCGTGCCGCGCACCAGGTTGGTCGTGAACACCGCGCGCGACTCCCAGCCGGCAAGCGCGCCGAACTCAAGAGCAGGCAATTCGGTGCTCGAGAGCCCGGCGCCGATAGGCGCCGCCGGGAACCCGGTCAGATTCACGCCGACGCGCACGGCGGCGTGCGCGGCGACGGAGTTGCGTACGTTGCCGATCTCGAACCCTGGACCAAGCGTGAGGTCGGCGTCTGGAAGCAGGGGAGTCTTGGGACGGAAGTCGAACCGTCGCTCCAGCTTGTAGCGGGTGTACACGCCGATAGCGCTGGGCGATGTCGTGTTCCACCCCTTCGGCATGTTGCCGAGCTTTAGTGCATGCAGGCCTCCCTGCGTCGCGTTGGCGAGGTCGGCCGCTCCGAGCGCGCCGACCAGACCCTCGAACGTATAGCGGATATTGCCGCCCTCTTGACTCGTTGTGCCGGGGTTCCTTCGAATTGAGATCAGGCTCAGTTCGGCGCCGACGTAGTTGAAGTCCGAGAAACCGCGATCATTGGGATCCAGCAGCCGTGTGGTGAGGACGTCAGGGGTGTACATGCCCTGCCCGAGCACCAGGGCAAGGTTGGCGGTGAAGCCATCGGTACCCGCCCCGGGCAAGCGCCACTGCGTCGTCCTCTGAGCCCAGCAGGGCAGGGCCCGCCGATGGTAGGACACCGACACACGGAGCGCCTGGGTGTAGTCCTTGTCGCCGCCCGCGAACGGGAACGAATCGTTCTCGTCGTAGATGGAGAACCCGGCGATCGGCCAGCTCACACCATCCGGCCGCGGTTTGCATTCGAAGCCGAACTCCTCCTCCTCGGCGACGGGAGGCTGCGGCTGACCGGCGGCCGCGGCGCTCGGAAGCTGCGTGACCAGCGCGAGGAGGCAGGCGACGATACGGCGCGTCGTGTCGATCGACATCAGATACCTCGAGTGTTCATGGCGGTTTTCAACACGGTGCCGGCGCCAGGAAGTGCCCACGTGCCTTCCAGCGCCGTGGCGGCGCCGACGAAGGCGTCCCGGGCGTGCTGCAGCGTCAACGTGAGCGTGGCGTGGCTCAGCGGCGCCATCGACTTCAGCGCGTCGATGCTCGCCTGCCAGAGATAGCGGTCAGCAACATCTTCTGAGGCGCTCGCATCGAGAGCGGCGATCGGCATCCGGGCGTCGAGCATCGCCGCACACCACACCTTGCCGATGCGGTACTTCTCCTTGGGGCTGGTCGGCCAGGTGCCCGAGAAGCCCGCATACTGCCGGAATCCACCGGGCTTGAACGCCTCGCCGATCGTCGTGATGGCGCCCACGCCGCTGCCGTCGCGCAATACGTAGTTGACGATCGTGAGCGCGAAGAAATCGCTCAACCCTTCGCTGAACCCCTGCGCCTCGACCGTGGTGAACGGCTCGGCGACCGCACTGCCGCCGACGAGCCGTTGCGACACGCCGTGCGCGTACTCGTGAATCAGGATCGTCGGGTCGGTCGCGGCGTGCGTGCCCCCAGGGTGCGGACTGGCGTAGGTGTGGATGAACGGGTCGTGGCCGTCCACGTAGTTCTCGAAGGTGGCCCCGGCCTCGTTCGCCGTCGAGTACCTGCATGATGCGCACCGGGTCGTTCCCTTCGAATGCGTGGTTCGCGGCGTCGAACCCGAAGGCGGCGAACAGGTCGTGCAGCAGGTTGCACCACACGAACGCGTTGTTGACCCTGAACGGACCCAGGTCGAGCGCCTTCACCGGCGACGCCTGGAGGCAGGCGCCGTTGGGCCCTTTGGCCGTCGCGCCGCTCGACGCGAACTGCCATGACGAAGGCGTGCCCTGTCCGCCACCCGGCGTCGCGATCGGGCCGCGCGGGAACGAATCGGAGCGCGACTGCCCCGGGGCTGGGGCCCACGTGGCCGTGAAGGCGTCGGTGTTGATCTCGGCCAGGCGCAGCACGCGCGGCGTGGCGTGGCCGGCGGTGACCACGGCCTGGAAGCGGCGGCCGTTCGTCAACACGATGCGGACTACCCACGTCAGGCTGGCCGTGGCGTGCGGCTGCGGGAACACCTCGAGGTGCAAGTCGATGGGCCCGGCACAGCCATAGCGAAGCAGCACCACCGACGGCTCGTCGGCCAGGTGGGCGGTGCGGTAGGCGAACACGACGCTCGTCCTCTGACTGGCCGGCACCGCGCCTCGCTTCTTCAAGTACGCCACCGCGGCGGCGACGGCGTCTTCGGGATCTGTCCGTGGGTTCAGCTCGAGCGTGCGGGGCAGCAGGAAGAGCGGCGGCGTCGATCGGGTGCTGCCACGCCGGGTTCGGATCACCCGTGTGGAGCCGAACACCCGCAGCCCGCGAAAGTACTGCTGCGCATGGACGATGCGGTCGCCGGTGGACGTGCGATACCGGTCGCAGGCGACGAACGGCGCGTCCCGGGCCAGGCCGGCGAGTGGCCCCATCGAGCCGTCGCGGCGTGTGTGGCGGCGTGGCGTCTCGGCCTTCGCCTTCCGCCAGCGTCGCGAGTCGAAGAACAGCGCCTTGACGGGTCGAGCGCGGCGACGAGGTACAGCCATGTGGCCTCCGTCGTGGAACAGGACATCAGGGCAGCGGAGTGGCCCCTGGCGCACAGATTAGACGGACGTGCCCCGGGAATCGCGACGTGGAAGACGAAAGTGCGCAGGCGGCGAACTGGCAGGAGGTTCAGCGCGACGTTGACATGAGATGCGTGATGCGTGACGCTGCTGGATCATGCGGACCACGCTCGATATTGCCGACGACGTGCTGCAGGCGGCCAAGGAACTGGCCCTGGTGCGAGGCGAAACGACTGGACAGGTGCTGTCGGCCTTGGCCCGGAACGGATTGGCCGTCGGAGCGCATCCTGGCAAGATCCGCAACGGCGTGCCCCTGGTTGCCCGCCGGCCGGCAGACGCACCCCGTCCCACGATGAAGCTCGTCGACGCGCTTCGTGACGACGCGTAGCCGGCGGCGGTGACTGCCCCCGGTTCAGCTGCCGCTGGCCTGACCGGCCCCGGCGCGGGCCTGCATCTCGAGCTCGCCGCGGCGGATCGAGCACCAGGTCTTGTGGTCGGCCACCGGCATGCCGCATTCGACGCAGACGCGCACGCGGACCTTGGGTTCCTCTGCCTTGCCGAACAAACTCTTCAGGAATGCCATGATGTCCCCCGGTCCGAAAACGTCAGCCGACTGTAATCAAGACGTTGGACGACGGAGCGAGGTTCAAGGTTGGCAGCGCTACGGCCACAGGCCAGCGGCGCGGCGCACCTGGACGATCTGGCCCACGTGGTAGGCCACGTGGTCGGCGGCCAGGAGGATCGCGCGCAGGTAGGTCTGCTGCGCGTTCCCGGTCGGCACGCTGGCGGTCAGGTCCTCGACCTCGCGGGCCAGCAGCTTGAAGCGATCGCGGGAGCGCAGGAACTCGGCGATGCTGGCGTCCCACGCCGCCTCGCTCGGCGGCGCTTCGGCCTTGGGCCAGTAGTCGTCGGGCCACGTCATGGTGTGTACGTAGCTGGCGTTCAGGCAGAAGTCGAGGATGTCGTCCTGCGCCAGCCGCAGGTGCTCCAGCAGCTGCCACAGCGAGTGCTCGAAGCCCGGCGGGCGCGCGCCTCGGGACTCGGGCGCGATGCCAGCCACGGCCTTGTCGAAGCCGACGTGGGCGTCCTCCCAGTCCAGGACCCGCACCAGATGGTCGCGGACGGCGTCGTTCGGTTGAGGCATGGCGCAGCTTAACGCACGGCGGCCGGGTGGGGGCGAGTGGCGGGTCGCTCGCCCCAGACGAACGGCCGGCGGCCACGGACACGCCACAACCAGTAGAACATCGCCACGAACACCAGGACGATTGGCAGGGCGCGCACCAGCGGGGTGGTGAACGGCTCGGGCAGGATGGTGGCGACGCGGGCGCGGATCGAGAAGAACGAGCCGGCGGCAATGAACAGCGCGAAGCACATGCGCCACAGGTGCCGCGCCAGGCGGGGCCCGCCGCGCAAACCGCCCGAGCGCATCGCGCGCACATCGCCCACGGCGGCCAGCGTCAGGACCGTGGCGAGGAAGAAGAACATGAAGTACGGGACGCCGTTGAGCCACCCACGAGGTGTTGCGAACGCCATGACGCCGAAGCGAAAACAGGACAGGGAGACGGCGACTGCCGCGACCAGGGCGATGCCGTTCACCCAGCGCGTCCACGTTGAGACGGGACGCACCGTGGTCAGCGCGGTGAGCACGAAGTACGCCGACAGGAAGCCGGCCGTGACGTTGGGGTGGGTGAGGCTCTTCTGCAGCGCCAGCGCCGATCCACTGAACCCCATCGTCACCATCGCCACCACGAACAGCAGCCCGCTCGTGCGATGCACCGTGGCGCCCTTGCGGGCCAGCAGCGCGACCGCGCCGAGGATCATGGCCAAACCGCCGGCGGCGATGTGGATCGACAACAGCATGGGCTGGGATGGACGAGGTGATAGACGGAGGACACCGCCGCACTGTTCCCCTGCGCGGTGACCCAGGGCGACCGTTCGGCGCGCTCACGGGTGGCAGGCCAGCTCGACGATCAGTTCCACCGCCTTCTCCATGTCCTGCACCGACACCCACTCCAGCCGCGAGTGGAAGTTCTGCTCGCCGACGAACAGGTTGGGCGTCGGCAGCCCCATGAACGACAGCCGCGACCCGGGAAGCGCTGCTGCGCGGCCTGGCGCAGGCGGCGGTGACGGAGTTCCCGTGCTGCAGGCCGGCGTGGACCCCCGGGGCGTCGTTCGAGGTGCAGGTGGAGGAGCAGTACCGCAACATGCGGGAGGTGCTCGACCAGCATCCCGAGGTCGTCGAGCGCGCCGGCAGGGCGATGCGCCGGCTGGGCCTCGCCGTGCGCGAGCGGCCGATTCGCGGCGGCACCGACGCACTCGCCCAGGTAGGGCTAATCGGCCACACGCAGTACCGCCGCGGGGTCGTCGGGCAGAGCCAGGTCGCGACCGTCGTAGTGGCGATGCACGATCGGCGTCACGTTGGCGCCGCTCATCTCCGGAGAGGTGTCCACGTGCGCGATGAAGCCGATCGCCGGCGCGTCCGCCCCGGTGGTGGTGGCCGGGATGGTCGCCATCACTTAGCCGTGCGCGTCCATCGCCGCGTCGGCAATGCCCATGGCCTGCAGCTCGGTCACCAGGTCGCGCAGCAGCACCAGTTGCCCGGGCGTGCTGGGATAGGTGTCCGCGTCTTCGCGCGACTGGGTGTCGCAGGTGACGTAGCGGAGAAAGCGATCGAGGACGGTGGCCATGACTGCTGCTAGCATCACACGATGCTCGCCACGCTGTGCGACCTCGTGGCCCACAACGGCCACGCCAACGCCGCGATGCTCCGCGCGATCCACGAGACGCCGGCGGCCGCCGCCGACGCGGGGATCCTCGACCTGCTGCATCACGTGCTGCTGGCCAACCGGTTCTGGGTGCTGAGCGCGCTGGCGCAGCCGTTCGACTACAGCCACGAATCGCGTCGGGCGGGCTCGCTCGACGAGCTCGTCGGGCGCTACGCCCAGACCCACGAGCAGCAGTCCGCGTGGCTGGCCCAGGCCACCGACGCCGACGTGGGTCGACTGCTCGAGAGCGAGCTCATCCCCGGGGGACGCTGCACCGTGACCCAGGCATTCCTGCAGGTGTGCCTGCACTCGCACGGGCATCGCGCCCAGCTCGCCAAGCTGCTGCGGCATCACGGTGCGGTGCCGCCGCAGAACGACTTCATCGTCTGGCTGGCCAGCCGGCCGGTGCCGGCGTGGCCGTTGTCGGCCGGAGTGTGAACCATGCCGCCGCTGCCGCACCTGGAGGTCCGCCACCTCGCCCTGGTCACCGAGATTGCCGACACCGGCAGCGTCACCCGTGCGGCTGAGCGGCTGCACCTCACGCAATCGGCGCTGTCGCACCAGCTGCGGGACATCGAATCGCGGCTGGCCACGCCGCTGTTTCTGCGCCTGGGTCGGCGGATGGTGCTGACGCCGGCCGGTGAACGCGTCCTGGCGTCGGCGCGGCGCGTGCTCGACGACCTGGTGCGAACCGAACACGACCTGCAGACGATGTCGACGCCGAACACCGGCGTGCTGCGGCTGTGCACGCAGTGCAACACCGGCTATCACTGGCTGCCGCCGCTCCTCGAGACGTTCCACAAGACCTATCCCGCGGTCGACGTCCAGATCGTCGTCGCGGCCACCGATCGGCCGGTGGAGGCGCTGCTCGACGGGCAGATCGACCTGGCGTTCATCACCGATCGCACCGAGGACGCGCGGCTCGCAACGAAGGCGGTGTTCCGCGACGAGCTGGTGGCGGTGGTGCCGCCCTTGCATCCGTTCGCGAAGCGACCGTTCATCGAGCCGACGGACCTGAGCGGCGCGCACCTGCTGCTCTACAACCACGACCCGAAGAGCAGCGACATCTTCCGCTACGTCCTCGGGCCGGCCGGCGTCGAGCCGGGCCGCATCTCGCGCGTGCCGCTCACCGAAGCGATTCTCGAGCTGATCCGGGCCGGCCAGGGCCTGGGCGTGATGGCGCGCTGGGCGATCGAGCCGTCGATTCGGTCGGGCGCCGTGGCGGCCGTCCGCATCGGCCGCAAGGGCGTGTTCCGCAACTGGCGCGCGGCGACGCTTCGCAACCGGCCGGAGCCGAAGTGGCAGAAGGACTTCGTCGCGTTGATGGCGGCCAAGGCGTTACCCGCGAAGGCGATTCGCTAGTCAGCGCGAAAGGCCTCGGTCGGCGACATCGTCAAGGCCCGCCGCGCCGGTACGGCGGCAGCGACCGCGGCCACCGCGGCCAGCACCGCCACCGCCGGCACGGCCCACCAGCCTTCAGCCTGCTCCAGATTCGGCAGCGTGCTCAGCAGGATGGACGCGGCGCCCGCCGCCAGCACGCCCCCGGCGGCCAGTCCGATGCCCACCACCTGCAGCGCCTGGCCCACGACCAGCCGCAGCAGCCCGGCCGGCGACGCGCCCAGCGCCTGCCGCACGCCCAGCTCGCGGCTGCGCTCTTCGACCGTTCGCGCGGTCACGCCGTAGACGCCGAGTCCCGCCAACGTGAGGCCGATGCCGCCCAGCACCAGCAGCAGCATGCTGCGGAAGCGCTGCGGTCCCAGCGAGTCGCCCATGAACTGCTCGAGCGTCGTCACCGAATCGATCGGCTGCGCCGGATCGGCGGCGAACACCGCCGCGCGCACCGCCCGCACCAGCGCCAGCGGGTCGCCCTTGGTCCGCACCACCAGCGACACCGGTGTAATCGCCACGTTGTTCTGGTCGAACGAGACGTACACCGTCGGCGCCGGCGGCTGGCTGAAGCCCACGTCGCTGACATCGCCGACCACGCCCACCACCGTGAGCCAGCGCGGGTTGGTGCCGCGGCGAAGGCGACGGCCAATCGGATCGGCGCCGGGCCAATGCTGATCGGCGAACAGTTTGCTCACCACCGCGACCGCCGGCTGGTCGATGACGTCGCTGGCGGCGAAGTCGCGGCCGCTCATCAGCGGAATCCGCATCGTGGCGAAGTAGCCGGGGCTGCTGCGGCGGAACTGGACGATGTGCGCCTCGCCATCGGGCGTGGGCTGTGCCTCGATGTGCACGGCCGTCACCATGAAGAAGCCGGGCACGAAGCGGTTCAGCGTGGCGCCGGCGCTGTCGACGCCGGGCACCGCCCGCACGTGGTCCAGCACGCGCGCGATCAGGGCCGCCCGTGCCTGCTCGGTGGGGTAGGCCGTGGCCGACAGGCGCAGCTGGGCGCCGAGCACCGCGCGCGGATCGAAGCCGGGGTCGAGTCGCGAGGCGCTATTGAAGCCGCTCAGCAGCAGCGCGCCGCAGGCCAGCAGCACCACCGCCAGCGCGCATTCGGCGCCGACCAGCCACGCCCGGGTGCGATGGTCGCGCCGCGATCCGGCGGCCCGGCGATTGCCGTCGGCGAGGCCACGCGCCAGGTCGCCGCGCAGCTCGCGGACGAGCGGCAGCAGTCCGGCGACGAACGCCACGGTCAGCGTGAGCGTCGCCGTGGCCAGTTGCACGCGCCAGTCCAGGTCGACGTCGCCGAAGGTGCGGGCCAGGGCCGGATCCAGCGCCAGGAGCGCCGGCAACGACCACTGGCCCACCACCACCCCGGCGGCGCCTCCAGCTGCGGCGAGCAGCAGCGTCTCGGCCACGTGCAGGCGAATCGTGGCGCCGCGCCCACCGCCGAGGGCGGCGCGCAGTGCCAGCTCCGGCCGGCGCGTCACCATTTGCGCCAGTGTCAGGTTGGCGAGGTTGGCGGCGGCCAGCAGGAGCAGCGCCAGCACGCCGCCGACCAGCGCCAGGATGCTCGGCCGCAGCAGCCGGAACTGCGCGTCCTGCACGCCGGCGACGAGCGTCGACCATCCCTTCCACACGGTTGGCGATTCGGCGACCACGACCTGCATCGCCGCGGCGAACTCGGCGTCGAGTTGCGGCGGCGCCACGCCCTGGCGCAGCCGGGCGAACGTCTGGACGAAGGTGCTGGCGGTCGCCAGCGTGCCCGCGGACGCGTTCAACGGCGTCCACAGCTCGGTGGGGGAGAACAGCGTGACGAAGCTGGCCGGCATCACGCCGATCACCTCGTGCGGCTCGCGGTCGATGAGCACCGTCTGGCCGACGACGGCGGCATCGCCGCCGAAGCGTCGCTGCCACAGCGCGTGGCCGAGGACGACGACTTTGGCGTTGGCGCGGTCCTCTTCCTCCGTGAACGTGCGGCCCAGCGCCGGAACACCGCCCAGCAGGTCGAACAGGCCCGCCGACACCGCGCCGGTGACGACCGTCTCGGGCTCGACGTCGCCGCCGAGCGCGCGGTCGCGCGACCACAGCCCTTCCACCGCGTCGGTCTGCTGCAGCCGCTCGCGGAACCGGAAGAACGTGCCCGGGCTGAGCGGGTTGCGGTTGGTCCACAGCGGCGGCCCCGGCGGCATCAGGAACAGCTGCACCAGCCGGTCGCTGTGCGGCACCGGCAGCGGCCGCACCATGGTGGCGTTCACCACGCTCAGCACGGCGCTGGCCGCGCCGATCGCCAGCGCCAGCGTCGCGATGACGACCGCGGTGTAGGTGGGCTTGGCCGCCAGGCCGCGGGCGGCGTGACGGAAGTCGCGCAGCCAGGATTCGAGCATGGGGCACGCTAGCAGCGCGTGCAGTCATGAATCCAGCGACGATTCGCCATCAAGATCATGAACGCTGTTCATGCATGGCGACCGGCGCAACGGTCGGCCTTCTACCGCCCACGCCGGCCCAGAGCCTGCCCCAGCCGGGTGGTTACAGACGAGTCGTGGGCGCGGCGGACCGCGCCGCCGTCAATGCTTCACGGCAGCGGTGAAGTAGAAGTCGAGCATCGCCTTCAGCGGCGCCGGGCTGCCGCGCAGCCGGCTGCGCAGCGCCGCGCCCTCCCAGCAGTCCACCAGCAGGCTCGCCAGCTTCCGGGGATCGGCGTCGGCGGCCAGTTGGCCCCGCGTGCGGGCCAGATCCAGGCAGCGGGCGATCCGCGTGGCAATCGCCGAGATGCAGCCGTCGATGCGCTTGCGGAACGTCTCGTTCACGCCCGACAGCTCCTGGCCGAGGCCGCCGAGCAAGCACCCCATGTAGCCCTCGTTTCGGTAGCTCTGCATGGTGAGCTCGAAGAAACGGCGCACGCGGTCGAGCGGCTGCCGGCTGTCGTCCAGCAGGCAGGCGTCCAGTGCGGCGTGCACCTGCTCCATGTAGGCGTCGATCACCTGCAGGGCGAAATCTTCCTTGTCCCTGAAGTGGTGGTAAAAGGAGCCCTTCGGGGTGGTCGTCTCCGCGAGCAGCGCCTGGATGCCGAGGTCGTTGTAGCCGTGCTGCAGGAGCATGGCCAGGCCGGCATCGAGCAGGCGCTGCTTCGTCGGATGCTTGGTGGGCACAGGGGACCGCGCCGTCGTCAGGCGCTCACTTTGGCAATCATATGGTCGATCACCACGTCGTGCTCGTGCTGCGGGCTGAACATCACGATCTCGGCGTCGTCGTCGACCCGTACGTTGTGGCCCGGCGGCCAGTAGAACAGGTCGCTGGCGGCGACCGTCTCGGTGCGGCCGGCGGCGTCGGTGGTGGTGATCCGCCCGCGCAGGACGAAACCCCAGTGCGGGCACTGGCACTGGTTGCCGGCGAGCCCGACGAAGAGCGGCGTCGTGTCCACGCCTGCCGCGAGCGAGAAGTACTCGCCGCTCAACGTGTCGAATCCGCGCACCGTGCCGAAGTTCTTCCGCTGGCGGATGGTGGCTCCGGGAATCTCCAGCCGCACCTCGACGTCGTCCTTGGCAATCCGCATGCTGCACCTCCGAGGATAGCGATTAGACCAATCGGTCTAGTCAGGGCGCGAGCATAGCACGGGAGCCAGGAGCCAGTCGTCAGCGGGCCAGGTGCAGCGGGAACGGCGTCCGCGCCACGAAGGCGTTCACCGCGTCGAGCAGCCCCGTGCTCTTGTCGCGGACGACGAACACCGATTCCTCGCGCTGGCCCGGGTTCAGGTCGTGGTGGTCGATGAGCGCGATGTCGGGGCCGTAGGACGGGATCACGCGGCCGTCGAGGGCGAAGTACTCGGCCTGGGCCACGGCGTCCAGTTGCCCGGCCGCGAACTGCGCGTAGAGCTCGGGAAACGTCGCGGTCGACACGATCTGCACGCCGGTCGGCGCCCGCTTCAGCAGATCCCGCTCGGCGGCCATGCCCTTCACCGCGCCCACCTTCTTACCGGCGAAGTCGGCGATGGTGCGGTAGTGCGCCCGATCGGCGGCGCGGATGCGCAGCGCCCGCTGCTCGTAGAGGAACGGCACCGAGAAGGTGCCGCCGGCGCTGACGCGGTCCGGGAAGCTGGCCAGGTTGGTGGCCACCACGTCGACGGCGTCCGTGCCGGCCAGCTCCCACGACTTGTCGAACGGCACCACCTGCCACTCCGCGCGCAGGTTCAGGTCCTGGGCGAGGCGCTCGGCGTAGCGATACATCCACTGCTCGGGGTCGAGCGGGTCGGCCACCGTGCCAGTGATGGCGATCGTGACCACCCCCGGCCTGAGCGTCTGGATCGCTGGCGTGTCGGGGGCGGCGCTGCAGCCGGCAAGCACGGCAAGCACGGCAAGCATCGCCACGGGCAGGAAGCGGCGGAGCGGCATGAGCGCGGTAGTGTACGCTGGACCCGTGTTGACGACGGCGCTGATCGTCGCGCTCGCTGGCTGGTCGTCCACTGGCGCGTGGACCGCCGCGACCGCGGTCACGCGGCTGTCGCCGGTCACGTCTGCGCAGGACGACGCCGCAACGGCGGCCACGCTTCGCATCGGCGAGTCGATCACCCCGCCCGGTTCGACGACCGTCGTCACCATGACCGGCGTGTCCGACGACTCGCGCTGTCCGGCGGGCGCCAACTGCATCTGGGCGGGAGATGTCACGGTGACGTTCCGCGTCCAGCCGGCCAAGGGCGAGGCCCAGGTCGTGGCGCTGCACCTCGGACGACAGGACGCGCGATCGGCCACTGCCGCCGGCGTGCGCCTGAGGCTGGAACGTCTCGACCCCGCGCCCAAGGTCGGCGAGACGATCAGCTCCGATCAGTACCGGGCCGTGGTAGCCATCGCCAGAGCCGGCTGAATCGACGGCGCGCCGTCGGCTCCAGCCCCAGCGGGCTGACGACTTCGTAGGATCCGATGCGGCTGCCGGGCTGCAAGGCCATGGCGTGATGTAGCATAGCCGCCCTCATGTTCCGCGCGTACGGCGACGTCCCCGAGAAACAGCGCCACTGCTGGCATCCGGTGGCGTACGCGCACGAGGTGACCGACCGGCCATTCGGCGCGACGCTGCTCGACGAGGCGGTGGTGGTGTGGCGCAGCGGCGACGGCCGCGCGCACGCGATGCGCGATCTGTGCATCCACCGCGGCACCGCGCTGTCGCTCGGCTGGGTGGCCGACGACTGCCTCGTCTGTCCGTATCACGCGTGGCGCTACGACGCGTCGGGCGCCTGCGTCCGCATCCCCCAGTCGGCCAGCGCGATCATCCCGCCCAAGGCGCGCACGCCGGTGTATCGCTGCCAGGAACGCTACGGCCTGGTCTGGGTGTGCCTGGCGGATGAGGGCGAGCCGGCCTATGCGCTGCCCGAGGTGCCGGAGCTCGAGTCGGGCGCCTGGAAAGTGGTGAACACCGGGCCGTTCGCCTGGCACAGCGACGCGTCACGGCAGGTGGAGAACTTCACCGACTTCGGCCATTTCCCGTGGGTGCATCCCGGGCTGCTCGGCGATCCCGCGCGGCCGGTGGTGCCCGAGCACAGCGTCGAGACCCGCGGCCACGTGCTGCACTACACGATCGTCCGGCCCGAGGCGCCCAACAGCGACGACTTCCAGGTGTTTGCCAACTCCGACACGGTGAAGCCGGAGCGGCGCAGCCGTTACGAGCTGCAGCTGCCGTACACGATCGTGCTCAGGCTGGGCTGGGGCGGCGACAAGGGGATGGTCTACTTCTTCGCGTCGCAGCCGGAAACGCCCGCGCGTTGCCGCGGCTACTGCATCATCGGCCGCAACTACGACCTCGACGACCCCGACTCGACGCTGCAGGAGTTCGAGCGGGTGATCTTCGGGCAGGACCAGCGCATCGTCGAATCGCAGCGCCCGGAGCAGGTGCCGTTCGACCTGGCCGACGAGCTGCACCTGAAGTTCGACGCGGTGGCGGTGGCCTACCGGCGGGCGATGCGGGCGCAGGGACTGGCTTCGGCATAAGATCCGACCGCTGTGGCCACCCCGTCGCTGTCACCGGGCGTCCGGATCGGCCCCTACGAAGTGGTGTCGGCGCTCGGCGCCGGCGGCATGGGTGAGGTGTATCGGGCGCGCGACACCAAGCTCGGCCGCGACGTCGCCCTGAAGATCCTGCCGGCCGCGTTTGCACGCAATCCTGATCGGCTGATGCGCTTCGAGCGCGAGGCGCGGACACTCGCGTCGCTCAACCACCCGCACATCGCTCAGGTCTACGGGCTCGAGGACGCGCCGGCGGACGGTACCGACGCCGCCACGACCGGGCGCGCCATCGTGATGGAACTGGTCGAAGGGGGAGATCTCAGCGTGCGCATCGCGCGCGGACCAGTTCCACTCGACGAGGCGCTGTCGATTGCGCGCCAGATTGTCGAGGCGCTGGAGGCCGCCCACGCGCTCGCCATCATCCACCGCGACCTGAAGCCGTCCAACATCAAGCTGCGCCTCGACGGCACGGTAAAGCTACTCGACTTCGGGTTGGCCAAGGCGCTCGACCCGCTCGACCCGCTCGGCATCCAGGCCGGCGATTCCACCATCACCTCGCCGACCGAGACCATTCCCGGCATGATTCTGGGCACCGCCGCCTACATGGCGCCGGAGCAAGCCAAGGGCAAGCCGGTCGACAAGCGCGTCGACATCTGGGCGTTCGGGTGCGTGCTCTACGAACTGCTCACCGGGGAGCGCGCGTTCCGCGGCGAGGACTCCACCGACACGATTGTCGCGATCGTGACCCGGGATCCGGACTGGACGCGCCTGCCGGCCGCGACGCCCGCCTCGGTCACGCGGCTGCTGCGACGCTGCCTGGTGAAGGATCGGCACAACCGTTTGCCCGATATCGGCGCGGCGCGCCTCGAGCTCGACGACGCGCGGCTGGAGTCGTCGGAGGACGCCGTTGCACCCGGGACGAGGCGGCCGGCCACGCGGTGGCTCGCGGTCACGGCCGGGCTCGCCCTCGCGGCCGCCCTCGGCCTGCTCGCCGGCCGAGGCATGGGGCCTTCTTCGCCGCTCCCGGATGAAGTGCGTGCCGTGCGGTTCGCCGTCGTGCCTGGAGACCTCGACACCAGCGACCAGTTCCCGCCCGAAGTCTCACCCGATGGCAGCCAGGTGCTGTTCGTGGCGCGGCCGCGCGGCGGTGGCGCCCTCGGCCTGCACATCTACGATGTCGCGTCTGGATCGATCCGGCGCCTCGACGGCACCGATAACGCCAATTCGCCCTTCTGGTCCGGTGATGGGCGCTCGATCGGTTTCGTCGCCGGCGGCCGCCTGCTTCGGGTCGAAAGCACCGGTGGCAGTCCGCGGGCGGTCGTCGACGTGCAGGACTCGTTCGTCGGCGCCGCGTGGAACCGCGACGACGTGTTGCTGGTCTCGCTGCGCTACGGTTTCGTCCGCATCCCCGCCGGCGGCGGGCCGGCGGTGCAGATCACCACGCTCGACCGGTCGCGCCAGGAGAACTCGCACCGGTGGCCGCAGTTCCTGCCCGACGGCCAGCGCTTCGTCTTCGTGGCCCGCAGCGGACGCCCGGAGCGGAGTTCGGCCTATCTCGGCTTTCTCGACGGCCGCCCGCCGGTACGCCTCATGGAGAGCAGCTCGCAGGTGCGCTACGCGTCATCGGGCCATTTGGTCTACGTGCAAGACGACACCCTGGTGGCCCGCGCCTTCGATGCCGCGGCGTCGACGCTGGTCGGCGACCCGATTCACATTGCCGACGGTGCCGGCAGTCGGGGCACCAGCCTCCGGGCCAGATTCTCGATCTCCGACAACGGCGTCCTCGTCCATCAAACGCAGCAACCCGTGCTGTTCCAGCTCCGGTGGTACGACCGCACTGGCGAGGCGCGCGGCACGCTCGGCGCCGCCGATAGTGTCGCCAACCTTCGAATCTCTCCCGACGCGAGCCGCGTGGTCATCGACCGCGCCGACAACCCGCGCGGCGGCCGCAGCGTCTGGCTGGTCGACGTGGCGACCGGACGCCAGTCGCGGGTGACCTTCGGTGAATCGGACGACTGGCAGCCGATCTGGTCTCGCAACGGCGAGCGCATCCTCTTCGGCTCGTATCGCAACGGTCCGCTCGACCTGTATCAGCGGCCGGCCAACGGCGCGACCCCCGACGCGGTTCTAGTGGAGTCGGACGTGCAGAAGGAGCCGAGTGACTGGTCGCGAGACGGCGCCACCGTCCTCGTGACCGAAGCCATCGCCGACACGCGCGGCGACCTGGTAGCCATCGCGGTGGCCACGGGAGCCCGAACGGTCGTCGCCGGCACCGACGCCTTGGAGCAGCGCGGGCGCTTCTCCTCCGACGATCGGTGGGTGGCCTACACGTCGGACGAGTCCGGTCGCGCGCAGGTCTATGTCCAGCCGTTTCCGCCCACCGGAGCCAAGTGGCAGATCTCGACCGGGGGCGGCATGGAGCCGAAATGGCGGGCCGACGGCCGGGAACTCTATTACCTCGAACCAGGACGCGGCATCATGGCGGTGACCGTCGACTCGAGCCGCACGTTCGAGCACTCGGGGCCAACGCTGCTGGTCGCGGCTCGCGCCGCCATCAGCAGCAGCGCGTCCAGCTTCGAGGCCACTCCCGACGGTCGTCGCTTCCTGGTCAGGGAGCGCGCCAGCCTGCCGAACCCGACGACACCGATGCACATGATCCTCAACCTGCCGGCGCTGCTCACGACGCCGCGCCCGCCTGCGCCACCACAGTAGCGGCTCCTATCTGGCAGACATGGACCATGAGATCTGGCGCTGGGACGCCACGCGGATGGCTGGCGCGATCGCGCGTCGCGAGATCTCGTCGCGCGAGGCGGTGCAGTCGTGCCTGACGCGCATGGCCGCGGTGAACCCGCGGCTGAACGCGGTCACCGTGGACCTGTCGGCCGCGGCGCTCGCCGCCGCCGATCGCGCCGACGCGGCCGTGGCCCGAGGCGATGCCCTGGGCCCGCTGCACGGCGTGCCGGTGCTGATCAAGGAGAACGTCGATCAGGCCGGCTGCGCCACCACCAACGGCATCGTGGCGTTTCGCAACCTGGTGGCCACCGAGGACAGCCCGGTGGTGGCCAACTGGACCGCCGCCGGCGCGATCATCCTCGGCCGCACCAACACGCCGGGCTTCAGCTTCCGCCTCGATACCGAGAACGATCTTCGCGGCCGCACCTATAGTCCGTGGTCCGAGACGCACACGCCCGGCGGCTCCAGCGGCGGCGCGGCGTCCGCGGTGGCGGCGGGCATCACGCCGCTGTCGCACGGCAACGACATCGCCGGGTCGATCCGCTATCCCGCCTACTGCACCGGCCTGGCCGGCTTGCGCCCGTCGTTCGGCCGCGTGCCGGCGTTCAATCCGAGCGCGCCGGCGGAGCGCTCGATGTCCACGCAGTTGCTGTCGGTGCAGGGGCCGATGGCGCGCACGGTGCGCGACGTCGGTCTGGCGCTGGCCACCTTGTCGGCGCGTGACGGGCGCGACCCGTGGTGGATCGGCGCGCCGCTCGCCGGTCCGCCGCCGCCGCGTCCGATTCGGGTGGCCCTCGTCACCCAGCCCGAGGCGCTGGCCGGTCAGTCCCTTCACCCCACGGTGGCGCAGGCGATGCGTCAGGCCGCGGCGTGGCTGGCCGACGCCGGCTACGAGATCGTGGACGAGACCACGCCCGGCTTCACCCGCGCGATGGAGCTGTGGTTCGCGATGCAGGTGCCGGAGATGCGTGAGTTCCTGTGGCCGTCGATCACGCAGTACGGCGACCTGGGCATCAAGCGCGCCATCCGGCTGATGTTCGACGCCTTCCCGGGCGACGGCGGTGCCGCCTACATGAGAGCGCTGGCCGAGCGGGCCCGCGTGGTGCGCGACTGGCAGCGGTTCCTCGATCGCGTCCCGCTGGTGCTCGCGCCGGTGTGCACGCAGCCGGTCTACACCCAGGGCTTCGACGTGAAGGACGTCGAGCGTACGGCGCAGGTGTGGCGCGAGTGCGTCACCCTCACCGCTGTGCCGATGCTGGGCGTGCCGTGCCTGGCCGTGCCTACCGGCGTCGTCGACGGCCTGCCCACCGGCGTCAGCCTCATGGCGGCGCGCTTCCGCGAGGATCTGTGTCTGGCGGCCGGCGACGCGATCGAGGCTCGTGCCGGCGTGGCGGCGCGGATGCCGATCGACCTCGCCTGGTAGCGCGCTACGGCGCCACCAGTGCGATGTCGGGCAGAGCTTCCGCCTTCGCCAAGGCTTCGGCGGACCGCCGTAGCTCGAAGAGCGGAGGCTGGTCAGCTCTGCCCCAGAGCGGCTTTACCCGGGGCAGCTCCAACGAGCTGCCCGACGCGACTTCGGGCTACTCTCCCGGCAGGATGCCCAGTTCCACGTAACGCGGCCGCACCGCCTCACGCATCGCCGGAAGCTGCCGCCAGAACCAGAGAGCGCTGGCCACGCACGCGACCCCGCCGAGCACGAACGTGGCCGGTACGCCGATGCGCGCCGCCAGCGCGCCGCTGAGCAAGCTGCCGATCGGCGCCGAGCCGAGCAGCGCGATCGTGTAGAACGACATCACCCGGCCGCGCTTGTCGTCGTCGACGATCGTCTGCACGATGGTGTTGGTGGCCACGACCTGGTACATCAAGCCGTAGCCGGTGAGCACCATCAGCGGCACCGACACCCAGAACCAGCGCGACAGCCCGAGCGCCACGCAGGCCACGCCGAACACCGCCGTGGCCACCGCCATCCGCCGGCCCAGGCCGACCACCGAGGTGCGCAGCACCAGCCGCACCGCGCAGGCCAGCGCGCCGATGCCCGACGCCGCCATCAGCCAGCCGAGCGTGTCGGGCCCGCCGCCCAGCGTGCGGCCGGCCACCAGCGGCATCAGCACGCTGTAGGGCGTGCTCATCACCCCGACCACGGCCAGGAACACCAGCAGCAGGCGAATCGGCGTGGACTGCACCACGTAGCGCCAGCCGTCGCCCAGCTCCTGCATCACGCGGCGCGGGGCGGTTCGGCGCACCTCGGGCTCCAGGCGCATCGACATCAACCCGGCGATCACCGCAGTGTAGCTGAGCCCGTCGATGAGGAAGCAGTAGCCCTCGCCGACTGCCGCCACGACCGCGCCGGCAATCGCCGGCCCGACCAGGCGGGTGGCGTTGAAGTTCGACGAGTTCAGGGCGATGGCGTTGCTGAGATCGGCGCGGTCGTCGATCATCCGCACGACGAACGACTGCCGGGTCGGGATCTCCACCGCGTTGACGACGCCCTGGAACAGCGTGAGGCCGATGATCCACGGCATGTTCACGTAACCGCTCAGGGTCAGCGCCGCCAGCGCCAGCGACTGCGCCATCGCCGACGCCTGGGTGGCGATGAGCACTTTGCGGCGATCCCACCGGTCCACCCACACGCCGACCAGCGGCGGCAGCACCATCGACGGCACCTGGCCGGCGAAGCTCACCACGCCGAGCAGGAACGCCGAATCGGTCAGGCGATAGACCAGCCACGCCGTGGCCAGCCGCGTCATCCACGAGCCGATGAGCGAGATCGCCTGGCCGATGAAGAACAGGCGGAAGTTGCGGGAGCGGAGCGCGCGGAAGGGCGAGCTCAATGCGCCGCGGACGCGGCCATCGCGTCGTGCTCGTCCCGGGACGTGGACAGGCGCATCGGCTGAGCGTACACCGGGGCACCAGGCCCACTGGAACGGCCACGGTTCAGCGGGTAAGTTCCCGATCGGGAACTCGATGGCCGATTGCTACCGAAGTTCGGTAAAATATTCCCTATCGGGAATTTATTGACAGATTGACGACGAATCTGGCGTAATATTCCCGACCGGGATGGTCGCAATGACTTCTGGCGAGCTGGGCCTTGCCATTCGCACCGCTCGACGCGCGCAAGGCCTCACCCAGGATCAGCTTGCCGCGGCGGCCGGCGTGGGCGTCCGCTTTCTCATCGAGCTGGAGCGCGGCAAGGCGACGGTGCAGCTGGGAAAGGCGCTCGCGGTCCTCGCGGCGCTGGGCTGCCGTGTGGCTATCACCGCGCCCGGCACGTCGTCCGACGACAGTTCATGACCCGCACACTTTCAGTGTGGTGGGACGGCGCGATCGTCGGCGCGCTCCGCGGCGATCAACACGACGAGATCAGCTTCACGTACGGGTCGGCGTGGCTCGACGATGCGGCGCGCCCGGCGATCTCAGCCTCGCTGCCCAAGCGCGAGACGCCGTTCAGACGGCGCGCGTGTCGCCCTTTCTTTGCCGGCCTCCTTCCCGAGGAAGGCCAGCGCGAGGCGGTCGCCAGCGCGCTGGGGCTGTCGGCACGGAACGACTTCGCACTGCTCGATGCGCTGGGCGGTGACGTCGCCGGAGCGCTCACGCTGTGGCCGGAAGGCGACGCCCTGCCCGTCTCGGGCGCCGGACCGCCCGCGCCGCTGAGCGACGCCCAGCTGACAGAGCTGCTCGACACCTTGCCGACGAGGCCGCTGCTCGCCGGGCGCTATGGCCTGCGCCTGTCGCTCGCCGGCGCCCAGTCGAAGTTGCCGGTCGTGCTCGTCGGCGATCGAGTGGCGTTGCCCGCGCCGGGGCAGCCAACGACGCACATCCTGAAGCCGCCGATCGCGCGCTTTCCGGCCACCACGGAGAACGAGGCACTGATGATGAGCCTTGCGGCCGCGCTGGGACTGCCGGTGGCACCAGCAACGGCCCGCATCACCAGCGGTCGGCCGTACCTGCTGGTCACCCGCTACGATCGCCGCTTCGACGATTCCGGTCGCGCACACCGCCTCCATCAGGAGGATTTCTGTCAGGCGATGGGCATCCCGCCCGAGCGGAAGTACGCGGCCGAAGATGGCCCCACCTTCAGATCGAGCTTCGACCTCGTGCGCCGGGTGACCACGCGCCCGGCCGTTGCCACGCTCGCCCTTCTGGACGCCGCGATCTTCAACTTGATCGTGGGCAACGCTGATGCGCACGGCAAGAACTTCAGCCTGCTGTACGGCCCGGACCAGGTCAGTCTGGCACCGTTCTACGATCTGCTCTCGACCGTCGCGTATCCAGATCTGTCGCCCAGGCTGGCGATGAGAATCGGGAAGCGGGCGACCCTGGAGGACATCCGTCGCGACACCTGGGCCGACTTCGCCAAAGAGATCGGCATGGCCGCGCCATTCGTCCGCAGACGCGTCAAAGAGCTGGCTGCCGCCGCACGCACCACCGCCGGCACTGCCGCCGACGCGCTCGCCGTCGAATTGGACGGCTCCGCGCTTCGAGGCTACGCTGGTCTGGTCGCCGATCGCGCCGAACGCCTCGCGCTCACTGCGTGACCGGGACGATCGGCAGTTCGACGAAACTCGCGGCCCCCGGCGCGCGGTAGACGCGCTGCGTCGCCTTCACGTAGTCCTCGGGTGTGGCGAAGAAGATGTTCGGCACGAACGTCTGCGGGTTGCGGTCGTAGAGCGGGAACCAGCTCGATTGCACCTGCACCATGATGCGGTGGCCGGGCTGGAACACGTGGTTGGCCGTCGGCAGGATGAAGCGGAACGGCAGCGGTGTGTTCGGCGCGAGCGCCTTGGGGTCGCTGAAGCTTTCGCGGTAGCGGCCGCGGAAGATGTCCATCGCCACCGGGAACTGGTAGCCGCCCATCGCCGGCTCGCTCGCCATCTCCTCGGGGTAGACGTCGATGAGCTTCACCACCCAGTCGCTGTCGCTGCCGCTGGTCGACGCCACCAGATTGACCACCGGCGCGCCGCTGATTCGCACCGGCTCGGTGAGCACCGGCGTCACGTAGCTGAGCACGTCGGTGCGGTCGGCCACGGTGCGCTGATCCGACAACAGCCAGGTCTGCCAGCGGGCGCCGTCGGCGAAGCGCACCGGCCGCGGCAGGTACGGCACCGGCTTGGCCGGGTCCGAGACGTACTCGTCGAAGCCGCTCGCGTCTTTGGCCGTGCCTGACGCGGGCGCGGTGAACGACAGGCCGAAGCCGTTGGCGAAGTAGAGCGGCTTCGCCTGGTTCGGGCAGCCCTGCGCGCACGACAGCGGCCATTTCGGGAAGCGGTCCCAGTGGTTCTCGCCGGTGTTGTAGATGAACACGCCGGGCGTGTCGGCCGTGGCCGCGCCGGGTTTCAGGTACTGGTCGAAGAACGGCTTCAGCACGTCGCGGCGGAACTGCAGCGCGGTGTCGCCCTCGAACTTCAGCGGCCCGAGCGACGAGCCCTCGTAGTTCACGCCGCTGTGCCGCCACGGGCCCATCACCAGGTAATTGAGGGTGTTGGTGGTGTCTTTGGGTTCGACGGCGAGGTAGCTCTGGATCGCCCCCCACATGTCCTCCTGGTCCCAGATGCCCTGGATCCACATCGTCGGCACGGTGAGGGGCTGCTTCGCCATCACCGTGTCGAGCGCCTGCTCCTGCCAGAACTGGTCGTAGGCCGGATGCTCCGACACCTTGCGCCACATCGGCAGCTGTTCCAGGCCGTGCGCTCTGGCGTAGTCGCCGCCCGAGCCGGCGCGGCGGAAGTTCTCGTAGTCGTCGTAGCCGGGGCGGATGATCGTGCTGCCGGCGGCGCGTCCGGCGCTCTGCCCAGCGAAAAAATCGAAGTTGGGCTGGCGGAAGGCGCCGAAGTGGAACCAGTCGTCGCCCATCCAGCCGTCCACCATCGGGCTCATCGGCGCCGCCACCTTCAGCGCCGGGTGCGGGTTGACGAGCGCCATCACCACCGTGAAGCCCTCGTAGCTGCTGCCCAGCATGCCGACGCGGCCGTTGCTCTCGGTCACGTTCTTCACCAGCCACTCGATGGTGTCGTAGGCGTCGGTCGAATGATCGGTGGTGGTCGGATTGAGCGGCCCGCGCAGCGGCCGCGTCATCAGGTAGTCGCCTTCCGAGCCGTACTTGCCGCGTACGTCCTGGAAGACGCGGATGTAGCCGTCGGCGACGAACACCTCGTCGCCCTGCGGCAGCGTGGCCAGCATCGACGCCGACTGGCTGCGCGTCGCGCGGCCGGCCGCGTTGTACGGGGTGCGCGTCATGAGGATCGGCGCGTTCTTCGCGCCTTTCGGCACGACGATCACGGTGTAGAGCTTGACCCCGTCGCGCATCGGAATCATCTCGACGCGCTTCTCGTAATCGAAGCCGGTGGTGGGGCGCGCGAACTTCTCCGGAATGTCGGGCTGATGGACCGGCGTCTGCTGCTGCTGGGCGGTCAGCGCGGCGGTCAGCGCCAGCGGCAGGACGAGCAGGGCACGGCGGAGCAGGGCAGAGACGGGCATTCCAGCAGTGTAGTTCCGCAGTCGCCGCCGCGAGCTGGTGCAGAATCGTCGCAAACACGACCGAGGGGAACATGCCGAACGCTTCAGATCACCACGTGCTCGATGCGCTGCTCGATTCCTGGGACCGCAACCACGCCATGCTCGTCAACCTGCTGCGGCTGGTGCCGGACGGTGCGCTGGATCTCAGTCCGGCGCCCGGCAGTCCGACGATCAAGCAGCTCTACGCGCACATCCACTACTGCCGGCTGTTCTTCGTGGACAAGGACGCGCCCGAGGCGGCCATTCCGCTGCCGCCCGGCGAGTGGCGATCCGAGGCCAGCCGGGACGGGCTCGTCGCGCTGCTGAACGAGAGCGCGGTCGCGGTGCGCGAGGCGGTGCGCGGCCGGGTGCTGTCGGGCACGCCGATGGACGTGCACTACGACCACCCGATCCTGATGCTCCAGCACAATATCTGGCACGAGGGCTACCATCACGGCCAGATCAAGCTGACGCTCAAGCAGGCCGGCCACGCGCTGAGCGACGACGACGCCGGACTGGTGACGTGGGATCTCTGGATGGACAAGGGCCGGTGGGCCCGCCATCAGACATAGCGCGGACGTAGAATGGCCGGCGCGACACCCGAGATGGTCGGTTCCCGCCTCCTCCACTACCTCGTCGAAGAACAGCTCGGCCGCGGCGGCATGGGCACGGTGTACCGCGCCCGCGACACCGAGCTGGACCGCACGGTGGCCATCAAGGTCATCGAGGTGACCGGCGCCGACACCCGCGCCCGGCTGCTGCACGAAGCCCGCGCCGCGTCGGCCCTGAACCACCCCCACATCGTCACGATCCATGGCGTGCAGCAGGACGGCGAGGTCGCTTTCATCGTCATGGAGCACGTCCAGGGCGTGCCGCTGGACCGGGCCGTGCCGCCCGGTGGGCTGCCGGTCGTCGCGGCGGTTCGTCATGCCGCCGACATCGCCGACGCCCTGGCCGCGGCCCACGCGCAGGGCATCGTGCACCGCGACATCAAGCCCGGCAACGTCGTCGTCACGCCCGCAGGGCGCGTGAAGGTGCTCGACTTCGGGATCGCGCGGCGGACCGCGCTCCCGGGGGATGCGACCCGGGCGCCGACCCTGGGCGGCACGATGGCGACGCCAGGGTACGCGCTCGGCACGCCCGGCTACATGGCGCCCGAGCAGATCGAAGGCCACCCGGCTGGTCCGCCCTCCGACGTCTTCGCCCTCGGCGCGGTGCTGCATTACATGCTGACCGGCGTCGGGCCGTTCTCCGGCGAGGCGACGGGGATCGGCGTGATGGAGGCCACGCTGCGCTGCGAGCCGCCGGACCTGGAGCGGGTCAGACCGGGCGTGCCGAAGCCCGTGGTAGCGATCGTCGCTCGCGCGCTGGCGAAGGATCCACAGGCACGCTATCCGTCGGGCCGCGAGATGCATCGCGCGCTCCTCGACGCCCTGGCCGCCATCGATGGGTCGTCGCCGCGGGCGGGCGCCCCGCGCTGGATGCTCGCGGCCGCCGTGACGCTGCTGGCCGTGCTCGCCGGCGGCTGGTGGTGGCAGCGGTCGCAGGCGGCGCAGCTGCAGTGGGTGCGTGACGAGGCCATTCCCGGCATCAGCCGGCTCACCGGCGAAGGCGACCCCGTGGGCGCCTACCGGCTGGCGCAGCGCGCGTTCGCCATCGCGCCCGACGACGCGCAGCTGGCGGCGGCGTGGAACAGCGTCACCACGTCGTCGACCGTCAACTCCGAACCGTCCGGTGCCGAGGTCTCGATCCGGGCGCTGAACGGCCAGGACGAGGGCTGGATTGGTACTGGGCCGTACCCCGGTGACGCCGCGTCTGCCGCTGGCGCAGATGCGCTGGCGGCTTGCGCTCGAGGGCTACGAGTCGCGCGAGCTGATCCCGAGCCCGCGGCCGGAGGGCGTCGTGCTGGCGAAGAAGGGCGAGTGGCCCGACGGTATGGTGCAGGTGCCGGCCGGCGAGGTCGAGCTGCCGATTACCAACGGCGCCACCGACGTGCCGGCGTTCTACATCGACGTCACCGAGGTGACGAACCGGCAGTTCAAGGCGTTCGTCGACGCCGGCGGCTATGCGAAGCGCGAGTACTGGACGCAGCCGTTCGTCGATGGCAGCAGGACGCTGACCTGGGACGAGGCGATTGCGCGCTTCCGCGACACCACAGGACGGCCGGGTCCGGCGACGTGGGAGGTCGGCAGCTATCCCGAGGGTGCTGCCGATCTGCCGGTGAGCGGCGTCAGCTGGTACGAAGCCGCGGCCTACGCGGCGTTTGCCGGCAAGCGGCTGCCGACGATCTACCACTGGAGACGCGCGGCGGGCACCTCGGGCATCTTCTCGGACGTGCTGCAGGTGAGCAACTTCGCCGGCAAGGGACCGGTGGCCGTCGGCGCGTCGGGCAGTCTGGGTCCGTTCGGCACTGCCGACCAGGCCGGCAACGTCAAGGAATGGGTGTCGAACGAGAGCCAGGGTGGCCTTCGGTTCGTGCTCGGCGGCGCGTGGTTCGAAGCCGTGTACGCCTTCCACGACGAGGACGCCCGGCCGCCGTTCACGCGCGAGCCCGGCTTCGGCTTCCGCTGCGTCAAGGCCCCGGTCGCCGTGCCGGTTGCGCTCGAGGCGTCGGTGGCCACGCTCGAGCGCGACCCCGCCGCGCTCGTTCCGGTCGGCGACGAGTTGTTCCGTGCCTACAAGGGACTCTACGACTACGACCAGAAGCCACTCGATGTCCGCCTCGACGAGCGGGACGACGTGGCCGCCGACTGGACCCTCGAGCGCGTCTCGGTCACGGCCACCTACGGCAACGAGCGCCTGCCGTTGATGGTCCTGCTGCCCAAGAACGGGAAGCCGCCCTATCACGCCGTCGTGTACTTCCCGGGATCCGACGCCGTGCGGGCGACGTCGAGCCGGACGGCGTATACCAGGTGGCTGCAGTTCCTGGTGCGCAGCGGGCGCGCGGTGGCGTTCCCGGTGTATCAGCAGACCTACGAACGGCGGCGGACGCCGACCGGCAACAACTTCCTGCGCGAGGTCAGCATCCAGCGCGGTCAGGACCTGCGCCGCACCGTGGACTATCTGACCTCGCGCCCCGACATCGACACCTCGCGCCTGGCGTTCTACGGCACCAGCCTCGGCGCGCAGCTCGGCCCGGTCTACCTCGCCATCGAGCCGCGGCTGAAGACCGGCGTGCTGCAGTCGGGCGGCTTCGAGACCTGGATCATCCCGCCCGAATCCGACCCGGTGAACTTCGCGCCGCGAGTCCGTCAGCCGGTGCTGATGGTCAACGGCCGCGAGGACTTCGACCTGCCGTACGAGACGGCGCAGATCCCGCTGTTCAACGCCCTCGGCACCGCTGCCGCCGACAAGCGGCACGCGGTCCTCGAAGGCGGGCACGTTCCGCCGCGTCCGCAGCTGGTCTTCAAGGAGGTCCTCGATTGGCTGGATCGCTATCTCGGACCGGTCAACTGACGGGGACGGCGCCGTGTTGACCGAATACACGCTGCCGCCCGAGACGCTGGCCAGGTCCGAGGCGCTGTATCGCACCAGCACCGCGATGCTGGTCGTCGGCACCATCTACGGCCTGGCGATCCTCGCCGTCCTGCTGCAGCTGCGCGTGGCGCCGCGCTTCCGCGACCTGGCCGAACGGGTCAGCCGGCGTCGGTTCGTGCAGGCGCTGGTGTTCGCGCCGCTGCTGCTCCTTACCCTCGACGTGCTCAGCCTGCCGGTGTCGCTCTACGGCCACAGCCTGCAGCTGCAATACGGCCTGTCGGTGCAGGGCTGGGGGTCGTGGTTCGGGGACTGGGCCAAGGGCGAGCTGATCGGGACGGCGATCGCCACGCTGATGCTCTGGGGGCTGTACGCGTTCCTGCGCAAGAGCCCGACCCGCTGGTGGCTCTACGGCTGGCTGGCGTCAATCCCGGTGGTGCTGCTGCTGATCTTCATCGGGCCGATCTTCATCGCCCCGCTCTTCAACACGTTTGCGCCGCTCGAGGAGCGCCAGCCGGCGCTGGTTCCCGAGCTGGAGAAGGTGATGAGCCGCGGCGGATTGTCGATCGAGCGGGCGCGGATGTTCGAGATGCAGGCCAGCGACAAGGTCACCACCTACAACGCCTACGTCACCGGCATCGGCGCCAGCAAGCGCGTGGTGGTGTGGGACAACACGTCGCGCGACCTGCGCATCCCGGAAACGCTGTTCGTGTTCGGCCACGAGATGGGCCACTACGTGCTGCAGCACGTCTGGATGTCGATCGGCCTGGCCATCGCCGGGCTGCTGCTGCAGCTCTATCTGGCATCGCGGCTGCTCGGCGGCCTGCTCACACGGTACGGGGCGCGTTGGGGCATCCGCGCCATCGACGACTGGGCGTCGCTGCCGGTGCTGCTGCTGCTCCTGAGCCTGTTCTCCATGGCCACGCAGCCGGCGTCGGCGGCGGTGTCGCGCTACTTCGAGCATCAGGCCGACATCTACGGACTCGAGGCCATCCACGGCCTCACGCCGGACTCTTCGCAAGCGGCCGCCCACGCGTTCCAGAAGCTGGGCGAGAAGGCGCTGTCGTACCCGCGGCCGCACCCGCTGCTGGTGTTCTGGGCTTACAGCCATCCGCCGGTGCACGAGCGGCTGCGGTTCGCCGCCACCTACAAGCCGTGGGACGCCGGGCAGCGCGGCCGCTACATCGACTGAACCGCGGCGACCGTTTGCGTAGCGGCCTACGGGACGGCATTGGGGGCCGGCGGCACTCTCACGCTGTTCTCATCCAGCCCGACCATACTGCGCGGCATGGCTGAGCTTCATCCCCAGGTGGTGCACGTCACGATCATCTTCGCCCTCGCCGGCGTCGCCTTCCGCATCCTGTCGCTGGCCGCGCGTGTCTCGTTCGCGGGCCCGGCAGCCGCCGTGCTGCTCATCGCCGCGGCGGCGTCGTCGATTGCGTCGGTCCAGTCGGGCGTCGACGCGCATGGCCCCGTCGAACGTGTACCGGGGGCCCGCTCCGCGGTGGTGGAGCACGAGGAGTGGGGCGAGCGGTCTCGCAACGGACTGCTCGTGCTCGGCGCGATCGAGCTTCTTGGGCTGGCCTTGCGCCGTTCTCCGAAGGTGAGAATGGTGCACGCGGCCGCGGCGGTCGTCGGCGTCGGAGCCGCGTTCGCCGTCTACCAGGCCGGCAAGCACGGGGGCGAGCTCGTCTACAACTATGCCGGCGGCGTCGGCATCCGCTCCGGCGATCCGCGGGACGTCGAACGCCTGCTCGTGGCGGCCACGTATCACCAGGCGCAGGCCGATCGAAAGGCCGGGCACGGCGCCCAGGCGGCGGACCTCATCGCCCTCACCGCCAAGCGGTTCCCCGCCGACCCAGAGATGCAGATGTTCGCCGCGGAGTCGCTGCTCGTCGACCAGCGGAACCCGCAGGCGGCCATCGATGCGCTGGCAGCGGTCACACCCCCCGAGGGCAACCGCATCCTCGCTGGCCGCAAGGCGACGCTCCAGGCCGACGCCTACGAGGCGGCGGGCCAGACCGGACGAGCGATCGCGGTGCTGGAGAAGACCGTCGCGGCGTTCCCCAATCCACGGATGCAGGAGCGCCTCGACGCGCTGAAGAGCCGCGGCGCGCACTGAAGGCCGGCCGGGCACGGCTCGCGCCAGCCGCCCGGCGCTGTATCGTAGAGGGTGGAGGACCTCGACGATGACTCGTGGAACACGCATGGTGGCGCCGCTGGCGCTCGGAATTCTGGTCGTCGCGGGCATCGCGGTGGGCGCGGAGCAGGCGGCAGCGCGCAAGAGCCTGCTGAACCCGGCCGGGTTCAGGGAGACCGCCCCCGACGTCTACAACGTGAAGTTCGACACCAGCATCGGCGAGTTCGTGATTCGCGTCACCCGGGCGTGGGCGCCCAACGGCGCCGACCGCTTCTACAACCTGGTGAAGAACGGCTTCTACGACGAGACGCGGTTCTTCCGCGCCATTCCCAATTTCATGGTGCAGTTCGGCATCCACGGCAACCCGCAGGTGGCCAAGGTGTGGCAGAACGCCCGCATCCCCGCCGACAAGGTGACGCAGAGCAACCGCAAGGGCTTCATCACCTTCGCGATGGGCGGCACGCCCGACACCCGGACCACCCAGGTGTTCATCAACTTCCGCAACAACACCAACCTCGACGCGTCGGGCTTCGCGCCGTTCGGCGAAGTGGTCAGCGGCATCGAAGTCGTGGACAAGATCCACACCGGCTACGGCGAGGGCGCGCCGCGGGGCGGCGGACCGGCGCAGGGCCGCGTCGTCGCCGAGGGCAACGCGTATCTCACCAAGGCCTTCCCGAAGCTCGACTACATCAAGACCGCCACCATCCAGCCGTAGGAGTCGCCCCCGCTCGCATGCCAGACGTTCAGTCGCGATCAGCCACCGTGGCCGCCACCTCGTATCCGCGGGACCGCATCCGCATCACGCTGCTCGAGAACGCCCACCCCGCGGCCGCCGAGGCGTTGAAAGACCGCGGCTATTCGGTGGAGGTAATCCCGCGCGCGCTCGAAGGGGCGGAGCTGAACGAGGTGATCGGCGCGTCGCACATCCTCGGCGTGCGCTCGCGCACGAAGGTGCGCGATGAGCACCTGGCGCATGCCGGCCGGATGCTCGCGATCGGCTGCTTCTCCGTGGGCACCGACCAGGTGGCGATCTCGGACGCGGCGCGGCGCGGGATTCCGGTTTTCAACGCGCCGTACGCGTCCACCCGCAGCGTCGCCGAACTGACCATCGGCTGCGTCGTCGCCCTGGCCCGGCGCCTGGGCGACAAGAACACGGCGCTGCACCAGCGGCAGTGGGACAAGTCGCTGGCCGGCGCGCACGAGGTGCGCGGCCACACCATCGGCCTCATCGGCTACGGTCACATCGGCCAGCAGGTGGGACTGCTGGCCGAAGCGTTCGGTATGCGGGTGATCTACTACGACATCGCCAAGAAGCTGGCCCTCGGCCTGGCGAGACCGGTCGCCGAGCTGGACGAGCTGCTGGAGCAGGCGCACTTCGTCTCCCTCCACGTACCGGAAACCTCGCGCACCCTGTCGATGATCGGCCCGGCGCAACTGGCCCGCATGCGGCCGGGGAGCTATCTGCTCAACCTGTCGCGCGGCAAGGTCGTGGATCCCGATGCCCTGCGCGAGGCGCTCGGCACGGGCCATCTGGGCGGCGCGGCCCTGGACGTCTACAAGGCGGAGCCCACGCCCACGGTGGCCGAGTTCGACGTCGGCTTCGCCGGTCTGCCCAACGTGATCCTCACGCCGCACGTCGGCGGCAACACCGAGGAGGCGCAGCGGGCGATCGGTCTCGACGTCGCGCATGCGATCAGCGAGTTCATCGATCGCGGCTCCACCGAAGGCGCGGTGAACTTCCCGCAGGTCAACCTGCCGGCCATGCCGGAGACGCACCGCATCCTCAACATCCACCAGAACGTCCCCGGGGTGCTGGCGGCGGTGAACAACATCGTCTCGGAAGTGGGCGCCAACATCGACGCCCAGCAGCTGGCCACCACCAAAGACATCGGGTATCTGGTGATGGACGTCAACCGCGAGCTGTCCGACGAAGTGCACAGCCGCATCTCGGCGCTGCCGATGAACGTGCGGACGCGGATCCTGTACCTGACGTGGGCCACGTCCTCGAAGCCAGCGACTTCACCGGGCCGGTCAGGGCCGCGCCGGCCTGGGTGCGGCTGGCGCCGCCGCCGGCCGACATCGCCGACCTGCTGCGCGACGAATCACGCCTGACCGCGCCGTCGGTGGCCTCGGTGACCGAACCGGGCAGCCTGGACGAGCTGCGTCAGGCGATGCGGTGGCACGCCGGGCAGGGACACCAGGTCACGGTGAGCGGCGCACGCACCGGCGTCACCGGCGGTGCGGTGCCCGACCCGTCGACGCATTTGGTCTCCACAGCACGGTTGCGCGGCGTCGTGGCCGTCGATCTGCGGGCGACCCCGCCGTTCGTTCGCGCCCTCGCCGGGACGACACTGCGCGAGCTCCAGGCGCACCTGGCCGCGCACGCGCCCGGCTGGGCGCTGCCGCTCGACCCCACCGAAGCCGGCGCCTCGCTGGGCGGCATGGTGGCGACCAACGCCGCCGGGTCGCGTGCCTTCCGGTTCGGCGCCACCCGCGATTGGGTGGTCGGGCTGACCGTGGAACTGGCCTCCGGACGCACGCTCCAACTGCACCGCGGCATCGATCGCGCCCACGGTGACGAGGTCCTGCTGGTGGACGGCGAGGCGCAGCGAGTCGCGCACGTCGCGGCGATTCCCAAGCCGCACACGAAGAACTCGATCGGCTACGGCTTCGGTCCGGGCGGCGACGTGATCGACCTGTTCGTCGGCAGCGAGGGCACGCTCGGCGTGGTCAGCGAGGTGACGCTGCGCCTGGCCCGAGCGACCGAGTCGCGGCTCACCTTCCTGCAGTGCTTCGCCACGCCGGCGCAGGCGTTCACGCTGGTCGAGGCGCTGCGCGGCGACACCGCGCTGCGGACCACCGCCATCGAGTTCCTCGACGCCCGGTCGCACGAGCTGGCGCGCGAGACCGGCAAGCCCGAGGTGGAGCGCGTGCTGGCCCACGCGCCGGCCGGCAGCTGCTCGGTGTTCGCCGAGTTCGGCTACGACGACGAGGCCGGGCTCGAAGCCACCGCCGAACGCGTGGTCGAACATGTCGCGGCCGCCGGTGGCGACGAGGCGGCGGGGCTGGCCGGCATCGACGATCAGGTGCTGAACGACATCCGCGTGTTCCGCCACGCGGTGCCCGAGCGCATCAACGCCACCATCGCCCGGCGGCGCGAGCAGCATCCGACCCTCCACAAGATCGCCACCGACATGGCGGTGGAGGACAAGGACCTGCGCTGGGTCTACGAGCTCTACACCACGCGGCTCACCGCGGCTGGGCTCGACCACGCGGTGTTCGGCCATGCCGGCAACAACCACTTCCACGTCAACATCCTGCCCAAGGACGACGCCGAGCTGCAGCGAGCCAAGGCGATCTACGCCGAGTTCGCCGCCGCGATCGTCGCGCGTGGCGGCTGCGTGTCGGCCGAACACGGCATCGGCCGGATCAAGAAGCACTTCCTGCCGCTGCAGTACGACGCGGCCACGCTGGAGGCGATGCGGACGGCTAAGCGCTGGCTCGATCCGGAGTGGCGACTCAATCCCGGCGTGCTGGTCGATCCGGCGTAGTCAGGAGTCGGCGCGGTGGCGTAAACTTCGCCGCATGTGGCGGACCGACGCTCGACTGCTGACCGGCATTGCGCTCGCGGCTTTCGTGCTGGCCGATCGCCCGCTGCTGGCCCAGACCGCGGCGACGCCGTCGGGGGAGGCGGTCTACCAGCGGCGCTGCGCCGCCTGCCACGACCAGGTGAGCGACCGCATTCCCGCGAAAGCCTCGTTGAGCCAGATGCCGTCAGCTCGCATCCTGCGGGCGCTGGACTTCGGGGCGATGATGACGGTCGCCTACCCGATGAGCCGCGCCGAGCGGCAGGCCGTCGCCTCCTACCTCGGGACGAATCAGCCGGCGATCAACTTTCCGGCGAGCGCCTACTGCAGCAGCCGGCGGGCGACCGTGCCCGACGCGCCGACGTCATCCTGGAACGGCTGGAGTCCGACGCCCAGCAACACGCGCTATCAGGGCGCCGCGGCTGCCGGGCTGAGCGCCGATGCCACCCGGAACCTGAAGCTCAAGTGGGCGTTCGGGTTCGACGGCGATGTCACGGCGTTCGCGCCGCCGACGGTGATTGGCGGGCAGATTTTCGTCGGCAGTGCCGGCGGCGTGATTCACGCGCTGCGCGCCGACACCGGCTGTCTCCAATGGACCTACCAGGCCGACGGCCCGGTGCGAATGTCGATCGTGGTGGCGCCGATGGGCCGAACCCACGTGTTGCTGTTCGGCGACCAGACCGGCCGGTTCTACGCGCTGGACGCCGCGTCCGGAACCCTGATCTGGAAGAAGCAGATCGACGCCCACGACGCGGCGCGGCTGACCGGCTCTCCGGTCGTCCACGACGGCAACGTGTTCGTGCCGGTCGCCTCGTGGGAAGAGACGCGGGCCCTCGACTCCACGTATCCCTGCTGCACCTTCCGGGGGAGCGTCGTCGCCCTGCGTATCCGCGACGGCGAGCAGGTGTGGAAAGCCCACCTGGTAGGTGAGCCGAAGCCCACCGGCAAGACCAAGCGCGGTACAGAACAGCTTGGGCCGTCAGGCGTGGCCGTGTGGGCGGCGCCGACGCTCGACACGAAACGCGGCGTCTTGTATCTCGCCACCGGCGACAACTACTCGTCGCCGGCGACCGCGCTGAGCGACGCCGTCGTCGCTGTGGACATCGCGTCTGGCAAGGTGCGATGGGCCCGCCAGGTGACGCCGAACGACGCCTACAACTCGTCGTGCGGTACCGACAAGCTGAACTGCCCCGAGGAAGACGGCCCCGACTACGACTTCGGCGCGTCGGTGATTGCCGCGGTGATGCCCGGCGGACGCGAGGTGCTCCTGGCGGGACAGAAGTCGGGCATGGTCTACGCGCTGGATCCGGACAAGGACGGCGCCATCGTCTGGCAGATGCGCATCGCCAGTACCGTTCCCAACGTGGGGACCGCGGTGGGCGTGCTCTGGGGAATGGCGAGTGACGCAGAGCACGTGTATGCGTCGACCGCCTCGACGGTGCGGATGCGGCCGACCGATCCCAAGGACACGCGCCGCTACATGCTCGATCCGAAGATGGGCGGCGGCCTGACGGCGCTGCGCATCGCCGATGGCAGCCGGGTCTGGCACGCGCCGCCGGTGCCGTGCCGAGACGGGATGCCGGTGGGCTGCAGCCCGGCGCAGTCCGCGGCGGTGACCGCGATACCGGGCGTGGTGTTCTCAGGGTCGTACGACGGGCACATGCGCGGCTACAGCGCCGCCGATGGCACCGTCATCTGGGACTTCGATACGCGCCGGGAGTTCCAGACCGTGAACGGCGTCACCGCGAAGGGCGGCTCGATCGACGGCCCAGGCGCGGTGGTCGTGGGCGGCATGCTGTTCGTGAACTCGGGATACTCGCGGTTCGGTGGCATGGCCGGCAACGTGCTGCTGGCGTTCTCCGCCAACTGAACCGCGCCCCTCGCTCGCCCGGTCTGTCAGTCGAGAAATGTCGTCCGGACCGTGCGCGCAAGAGCGGCCATCGCCGACTCGAGGGCGGCGCGCCGGCGGGCCTCACCGGGTGAACGCCGTGCGGTGTCGACGGCATCGGCCACGCGCTCCGCGAGCGGCAGGCGATGCCCGCGCCGCGGTTCCAAGCCGGCCATCAGGGTCTTCACGCGTTGCACCTGGGCCTTGGCCTCGTCGATCTTCGTCAGCGCCTGGTCCACGGTGACGGCACCGCGCGCGGTGTCTTGCAGCAGCCGGCACTCGAACGTGCGGCAGCAGCGCGGGCGGTGCGCGTAGACGCGACACCGCGTGCCGAGCAGCCCACGGCAGGGCAGGGCCAGCAACTCGACGTCGGCATCGTCGCTGTCGACCTCGAGCCCAAGCGCCTCCAGGCGCGTCGCTTCCTTGGGGCCGGTCAGCTCGACGTCGCCGAACAGCGTGCCGTCGCAGCACAGGCCGCAGCGCGTGCACAGCGCGTCGGTGAGCCTGCGGGACACGTCCGTCGGGGTAGTTGAAGCGCGAGATGGCTTCCAAGCGCTCATCGATGGGGACTTCTGCCCGCGTCTGCGTGTTTATCACGAGGGGCGGCTGGCGGGATACCGAACATCGCGGAGATTCGGCGTGACTCCTTGGCACACGCCGTGCTTTACACACGTCCGGCGGTGCGTCAGGCCGGCGAGGTCGAGAGTGATCCCGCCGGTTGTGGAGACGGCCCCCGTTGCCAGGGAAGCGTCATGCGCAACAGACTGCTGATCGCCGGGGTGCTGCTCTTGGGCTGGATGACGGTCGCGAGTCTGGCTGGATGTGCCGCCCGGTCAGCGCGCATGGCCTCGACGGCGGAATGCCCGGAGCGCATCTGTCCTTCACTCGAGGCGCTCGTCCGCAGCGATGCGCTCCATCCGGGAGACAACGTTCGAGTTGTCGACAACCATGCAAAGCGGCTGACTGGCACGCTGCTCGGGCTGTCCGCCACCGAGGTCTCCGTCAGGGCAAGCCGCCAGCAGGTGCAGCTGGCGGAAGGAGACGTCCTGGGCATCTGGCGGCGGGAGAGCCGGGGCCGCAGCATGGCGCGGTATGCGGTCGTCGGCGCGGCCGGAGGCTTGGTGTGGGGTGGTGTGGCGTGGCTGTCCAAGCGTGACATCGACTGCACGCAGGAACGGGCCGACCTGTTCAACGACTGCTTCGTGCACGAGAGCGACTATCTCGTGGCGCCTACCGTGTTTTTGGCGATCGTCGGCGCGGGATTCGGCGCCTTCATGCGCGGGGAGCTTCAACTCTTCGCCGGGGTCAAGCGAGCAACGGCCGTGCGCATCCGGCCCCACGTGGACCGGCACAGCAAGGGCGTCAAGGTGGCCATCGTATTCTGAGCCGGGCAGGCGGCGAACGACCGGGTTCTTGCCGGCCGGGGGCGCTCGTAGTACGGTCCGCGTCATGCGTCATCACCGTGCGTGCGTCCAGTCGGCGTGTCTGGTGCTGCTCCTTGGAGGAACCGGCGCCGCGAGCGCGCAAGGGGCTCCGGAGCCGCCGGGCGGCTGGCCGGTGGTCACCGTGCACGGCGAGACCTGGACGCAGGCCACCCTGCTGCAGCGCAACCTCGGTGGACGCGACGATCAGAGCACGGCGTTTCCGCCGCACCGCATCGCCGGCAACATCTACTACGTGGGCACCAACAGCCTGGCGACGTTCCTCATCGCCACGCCACAGGGCCACATCCTGATCAACAGCTCCTACGAGCGCAACGTCCCGGTGATCCAGAAGTCGGTCGAAGCGCTCGGCTTCAAGATGGCGGACGTGAAGATCCTGCTCGGCAGCCACGCCCACGGCGATCACATGGAAGGCGACGCGGCGGTGAAGGCGCTGAGCGGCGCACAGGTGGTGGCGATGGCCGAGGACGTGCCGGCGCTGGAGCGGATGCGCCCGGGCCGCAAGCCGCACCCGATCGATCGCGTGATCCACGACGGCGACACCGTGACCCTCGGCGGCACGACCCTGACCGCGCACCTGACGCCCGGGCACTCGCGTGGCTGCACCACCTGGACGCTGAAGGTCACCGAGGGCGGGCGCGCGCTCGACGTCGTCATCGTCGGCAGCCTGGGCGTGAATCCGGGGTTCCAGCTCGTGAACAACGCCGGAGCACCGGCGATTGCCGACGAGTTCCGGCGCGCCTTCAAGGTGTCGCGGGCGCTGCCCTGCGACGTGCCGCTGGCGTCGCACCCGGCGATGTACCGCCTGGCTCAGAAGCACGCGCGCATCGCCCAGGGCGGTCAGAACCCGTTCATCGACCCGGCCGGCTATCGGGCCGAACTCGACCTCACGGAGGCGATGTTCCAGGCGGTGCTGGCGGCGCAGCAGAAGCTGGCGGGGAAGTGACGTCGACCCACTCGGCCCCGGTCAGCGCCGCCAGACGCTCCGGGCTGAGGCGCACGGCGGCGTGGGTCGCGCCACCCGCCGGCAGCACCTCGTCGAAGTCCTTGAGCGAGACGTCGCAGTAGACACGCAGCGGGCGGGCGAGGCCCAACGGCGACACGCCGCCCACCGGATGCCCGGTCTCGGCTTCCACCTCGGCGGCGTCGAGCATCTTCGGCTTGGCCCGGAACGTCGCCTTGAACTTCTGGTTGTCGAGGCGCACGTCGCCGCGCGTCACCAGCAGCACGACGTCGGCGCCGATGCGCAGCGACAGCGTCTTGGCGATCCGCCCGGGGTCGACGCCATGCGCCTCGGCCGCCAGCGCCACGGTGGCGGTGCTCGACGCCAGTTCGACCACCTGTAGGTCCGGCGCGTGTTCGGCCAGGAACGATTTGACGGAATGCAGGCTCATGGCAGAGGCGAGGGCGCGGCCGGTGGCGGCGGGTCAGGCGCGAACGGTGAGCACCGGGCACGGCGCGGTGCGCACGACGTGATTGGCGGTCGAGCCGAAGAAGCCGAGATCAAGGGCGCCGCGGCCACCGACGCCGAGCACGATCAGGTCCGCACGCGACTGCCGCGCCGCGTCGAGCAGCTCGACGTACGGCGTGCCGAACCTGACGGCGGTCGCCACCGTGCCCGCGGGCATGGCCGCAGCGGCGACGGCCTCGAGGCGAGTGGTCGCCGCGTTCTCGAGGTACCGCCGGTATTCGGTGATGGCCTCGACCTGGGCCTCGGACACGCCCTCCACCGCCGCCATCGCCGTGTCGTGCCACGGCCAGTCGAGCACGTGCAGCAGGGTGAGCGTGGCGCCCGACGCCACCGCCAGCGACGCGGCGAGGTTCACCGCCGCCCGGGAACAGTCCGAGAAGTCCACCGCGCAGACGACGCGGGTGAACTGCGTGGCCGTGGCGTGCGCCCGCGGCGGCACGGTGAGCACCGGGCACGCCGCCCGGCGCAGCACCTTCTCGGTGACCGAGCCCAGCACCAGGTGCTGGAACCCGCTCACGCCGTGTGTGCCCATCACGATGAGGTCGGCGGGCCACGTCGCGGCGCACTGGACGATCTCGCGCACCGGGTCAGCGGCCGCGACCATCGGTTCGACCACCACGCCGGCCGCGGTCGCGTCGTGACAGGACGCCGTCACGCGCTGCCGGAGATCATCGAGCTCGGCCACGAGCCAGGGCGCCACCGGACCACCGGCCGGCATGTCCGGGTGCGGCGTCACGGTGGGCCGCACGTGCAGCACCGCCAGGCGCGCGTCGTACCAGCCGGCCAACCGCGTCGCCTGCTCGAGCGCGTGGGTCGAGGGCTCCGAGAAGTCGATGGGGCAGAGAATCCGCCGGACGTTCATCGCCAGATGCTATCAGGGGTGGGCCGGCGGCGAGCCGGTGTCGAAATCAACTACCCTGGCAGCCGCATGGAAACCAGAATGGACAACAAGAGCATCGTCAGGAACCTCTACGCCGACCTCACCGCGGGCCGGCTGGAAGTCATCGACGAGCTCGTGGCCGAAGGCTTCATCGAACACGAGGTGATCCCCGACGGCCCCGGCGGCCGGGCCGGCCTGCACCACCTGTTCCAGGCGCTGCACGCCGCGTTCACTGACTTCGCCATGACCGTCGAGGACATGGTGGCAGAGGACGACAAGGTGTTCGCGCTGGTGACCATGACCGGCATCCAGCGAGCCGAGTTCCTCGGCATCCCGTCGAGCGGCCGGCCGATGGCGGTGCCGGTGGCCGACGTGATGCGCTTCGAACACGGCCGCATCGTCGAGCACTGGGGCGTAATGGACTCGGGCATGCTGATGCCGCAGCTGATGCCGCCGTCCTGATCCGCCCGGCTACGCCTGCTCTTCCCAGACCTTCGCCAGTTCGACGATCACCTCGACCGCCTTGGCCATGTCCTGCACCGAGACCCACTCGAGGCGGGAGTGGAAGTTCTGCTCGCCGGCGAAGAGGTTCGGCGTCGGCAGGCCCATGAACGACAGGCGCGAGCCGTCGGTGCCGCCACGGATCGCCCGCTCGCGCACCGCCAGGCCGACCCGCGTGATCGCCTGACGCGCCCGTTCGACCACCAGCGGGTGGCCGTCGATCACCTCGCGCATGTTCCGGTACTGCTCCTCGACGCGCACGTCGACCGCCGCGCCCGGAACCTCCGCGACGACCTCCTCGGCCAGGCCGCGCAGCCACGCCTCCTTCTGGTGCAGGCCGGCGGTGTCGAAGTCGCGCACGAGCAGCTTGACCGCCGTGCGGTCAACCGCCGCCTGCACCACGTAGGGATGCACGAAGCCCTCGCGTCCGCTGGTCGTCTCGGGCGACAGGCGATCGGCGGGCAGCCGGTCGATGAAGCGCGCCGCCAGCTTGATCGCGTTGACCATCCGGCCTTTCGCGTAGCCAGGGTGCGTGTTGAAGCCGCGGAACGTCACCGTGATTGCGTCGGCCGAGAAGCTCTCGAACTCCAGCTCGCCGCGCGGTCCGCCGTCGATCGTGTAGGCGTAGCGGGCGCCGAAGCGGCCGACGTCGAAGTGGGTGGTGCCGTGGCCGACCTCCTCGTCCGGCGTGAACCCGATGCGGATCGCCCCGTGCGCGATCTCCGGGTGCGCCATCAGGAACGCCGCCGCGGTCATGATCGCCGCGACGCCGCTCTTGTTGTCGGCGCCGAGCAGCGTGGTGCCCGAGGCGGTGACGATGTCGTGGCCGAGACACTCGCCCAGGTCCGGCGAGTCGACCACCCGCAGCACCGCCTCGGGGTCGTCGGGCAGCACCAGGTCGCGGCCGTCGTAGCCCCAGTGCACGATCGGGGTCACGCCGGCGCCGCTCATCTCGGGCGAGGTGTCGACGTGGGCGATGACGCCGATGACCGGCACCCCGGTCTTGGCGGTGGTGGCCGGAATGGTCGCCATCACGTAGCCATGCGCGTCCATCGCCGCGTCGGCGACGCCCATCGCGTGCAGCTCGGTCACCAGGTCCCGCAGCAGCACCAGCTGACCTGGGGTGCTGGGATAGGTCGTTGCGTCTTCGCGCGACTGCGTGTCGTAGCGGACGTAGCGAAGGAAGCGCTCGAGGACCGGAATGGCCATGCGCGTCCATGATGCCTCAGCGACTCCGACTCCTTCGCGTCGACGACGCACCGGGCATCGCCGCCGGCGCGGCGTGATAGCGTCGGGGGATGTCCACCGAACAGTCGCTCGTCGCCACCGCTCTCCACGCCTGGACCATGCAGATCGCCCGCGCCGAAAAGGTGTTCTTGGGACGGACCTCCGTGGAGTTGCGCCAGGAAGTGGCGCCGGGGAAGAACCGTCTGGTCTACCTGTGGGGCCATCTCATCGCGGTGCACGACGCAATGCTGCCGCTGCTGGGCATCGGCGACCGGTTGCACCCCGAGCTGGACGCGCCCTTCCTGGAGGAAGCCGACGGCACCACTGGCGACCTGCCGTCCGCCGCCCAGCTGGCAAAGTACTGGGGCGACGTGAACACGGCGCTGACCGCCGGCTTCGCGCAGTGGTCACCGGACGACTGGACACGACGCCACACCGCGATGACCGATGCCGACTTCGCCGCCAACCCGCTGCGTAACCGCCTGGCGGTGTTGCTGAGCCGCACCGGCCACGTGGCGTATCACCTGGGGCAGTGCGCCCTGGTGCCCAAGTAGCGCGGCCGTCGCTGCCGCCGCTCAGCGCCGGTCGTCGATCTGGTCGATGGCCCAGCGGACCGCGCGCCGCACCGACGGCGAGCTGTCGGCCTGCGCCTTCTCGAGGGCCGGCAACGCCGACGCGCTCTCGATCTGGCCGAGCGCCCACGCCGCCATCTGCCGCACCCCGGCATCGGCATCCCTGAGCGCCGGCGCCACCACGTCGACCGCGCTGCCAGACTCGATCTCGCCGAGCGCCCACAGCGCGGTGAGCTTCACGTTGCGGTCGCCGTCGCGCACGAGCGGCGTCAGGACGGTGACGGCCCTGGCGCTCTCGATCTCGCCCATCGCCCAGGCGGCCATCTGGCGCACCCGCGCGTCGCCGTCCTTGACGAGTGGCGCCAGCACGTCCACCGCGCTCGCGTCCTCGATCTCGCCGAGCGCCCATACCGCCGTGCGCCGCGTCTCCCAATCGGCGTCGGCCAAGGCGGTGCGCAGCATCGGCACGCCCTTGGGGCTCTCGATCGCGCCGACCGCCCACGCTGCCATCCGCCGCACTTCCGGCGCCGGGTCGCGCATCGCCCGTTCGAGCGGCGCCAGCGCCGCCGCGTCCTCGATCTCGCCGAGCGCCCAGGTCGCCCGCCGGCGCACCGGCACCGCGTCGTCGCCCAGCGCGCGGGTCAGCGCGGGAATCGCCTCGGTCATCTCCAGCTGGCCCAGCGCCCAGGCGGCCATCGACCGAACGGCGGCGTCGCGGTCGCCCAGCGCCGACGACATGACGCCGAGGCTCTTCGGATCTTCGAGCTCGCCGAGTCCGAGGAGTCCGACCTCCCGGAAGCCGGCGGCAGCGTCCTTCGCCAGGGCGGTGAACTCGGCCGCGGCCCAGGCCGGCTCGGCCTGCGCGACCACGCGGGCCGCGATGCGCCGGACGCAGTAGTTCTGATCGCGCAAGGCGGTGCGGAACACGGCGAGCACCGCCGCGTCGAGCTGGCGCCACGAGCGGTGCCCGAGGTTCGGGCCGGCCACCGAGATGCCGCCGCCGCCGAACGGCATCGGCGTCGGCACCGGCATGGGCATCGGCATCGGGGCGGGCATCGGGTCGTCCTCGCCCCAGTTCCAGCCGCCGAAGTTGGTCAGGGCGCGTCCGGCCAGCGCGCACACCGCCGGATCGGCGGTGCGGAGCGAGGCCAGGAGCCGCACGACGGCGTCGGCGTCGCGAAGCTCGGGTTGCTGCACGGCCAGCGCGGCCGCAAGGAGAACTGCCGTCATGTCATCGCTCCCGGTAGTGAGGTAGCGATTGGACGGCCCACCACCGCGTTTCGTTGGAACGGCGCCGAGCGCGTTCGCGTTGGTGTGCCTAGCCGGCGTTCTTCCCTGACCAGTCGGTGCGCCACGGCCGCGGCACCAGCGCGTTGACGGCCTCGAAGACCGCGTCGGGCGACGCGTGCGCCAGCGCCTGCACCGTGTCGGGATGCGCCGCCGGCGCCGTCGCGGCGCGGCACACCGCCTGGTGCAGCACGCGCTTGTCGCGCTCTGCCGACAGCCAGCCGGTGGTCACGAAGCCAATCCAGAAGAAGGCCAGCGACGCCGGCAGCGCCCGCGCGCCGATCCACGTGGCCGGCGCGGCCGCGCTGCCGATCATCCACGCGGTCGCTGACGCGGTTGCCGCCGCAATTGCGGCGCCCACCGCAATCCGCGCCAGCCGTCTCATGTCCACCCGGATTGGCCGCCGGCCCGGTGGCGGGCCAGCCCGCGCCGACCAGGCACTGATCGCCCCCCCGGCTCCGCCGAGGCACGCGACCCAGACCCATGCGCTTGCTGTCACATCCATCACGCAGCGTCCTCGTTCTCCGCCGGGACCCGATCTCTTCATCTCCGATGTGTCCGTCAACCCAGCATTAACGCCGGCACGGCCTGGTTCGTACGCGCCAGCCAGGGCTTGCGCCCTCCGCACCGCCGAGACAGAATCCACAGCACGAATCTGCACAGGGCGATTTCGAGGCAGCATGGAACGGCACCCCAGCACGGGAACATCGGGCGGACCGCTTTCGAATCCGTCGTCGGGAGAGTTGCTCAACCGCGCCCGCGCCGGCGACGAGCGCGCGCTTGATCGGCTGTTTGCCCGCTACGTACCGCGCCTCCATCGCTGGGCCCATCGCCGCGTGCCGTTGTGGGCGCGTAGCGCCGCCGACACGGCCGACTACGTGCAGGAAACCGTGCTGCAGACTCTGCGGCACCTCAGCACCTTCGAACCGCAGCGCGAAGGGGCGCTGCTCGGCTACCTGCGCCGCTCGCTGGTCAACCGCGTGCGCGATCAGTTCCGCCACGCGGCGCGCCATCCAGCGCCGGGTGAACTCGACGAGCAAATGGCCGACGGCGGCAGCTCCCCCCTGGATCTGGCGATCCGCGAGGAAGATCGCGAGCGCTACGAAGCGGGGCTGAAGCGCCTGCGCCGCGCCGATCGCCGCGCCATCGTGGCCAGCATCGAGCTGGGCTACAGCTACGACCAGATCGCGCTGGTCCTCAACAAGCCTTCGGCGGAAGCGGCCCGGGTGGCCGTGCGTCGTGCCCTGGTGCGGCTCGGCGAGGAAATGACCCGTGGCTCCTGATCGCAAGGCGTTTCCCGAAACGCTGGCTGCGGCGCTGGCCGACGGCTCCGTCATCGACTGGCAGGCGATGGAAGCCGCCGCCGATGGTGCCGATGCCGACCTCGTGCACCAGTTGCGCGTCGTCGCCTCGATGCGCGAACGGGCCGGCGCCACGCTTGCGGCCCGGCGCCAATGGCTGCGGCAGGTGGTGGCCGTCTCGTTCGCGTTCGGTGCGGCGCTTGCCGCCGTCAAGGTGCTCGTGGCGCTGGCCGCCGCGCCGGCGACGCTCGCGCGAATGCCGAACGCGTCACCGGCGATCCCCTTCCTGATCAACCTGACGATCTTCGGGATCGGCGGTGTCCTGATGGTGTGCGGCGGCGGCCGCGACCGGCGGCTGCGCCTGCTGGGCGGACTGTACCTGACCGTCGCGTCGGCGTTCGTCGGGCCGTTTCTGGCCCGGGAAGGCGATTCGTCGGGGCTGTTCACCCGGGCCCTGGCCCTGTGCCGGCCCGAGACGTTCTTCGCGCTCGGCGTCTGGCTGTTCGCGTGGGCGTTTCCCGGCGAGCCGATCGACAAGCGCACACGGCGGGTGGGCATCGCGCTCATCGCCGTGGCGTTCGTCACGGCGTGGGTGCTCGTTGTCGCGAATATCCTGCGTGCCCAGCACGTCTGGCCAGTGGAAGACCCGCGCGCCGTCGCCCTCCTCCAGGCGCTGAGCCGCCGGTCCGAAACGTCGCTGTACTGGCCGGTGCTCTTTGCCATCGCGCTCTCTGCGGTCCCGTTTCTCGTGGCCAAGGCCCGTGTCGAGACCGGTGAACGGCGACGCAAGATAATGTGGTTCCTGAGCTCGCTGGCCCTGGGGCTGACGCCGATCTTCGCCGCCGCCGCGGCGACGCCCTTCGTGCCCGGGCTCAGCGATCCGCAGGTCCGCGGCCAAGTCGGCATCGGACTCTACCTCGCGCTCATGTCGATAGTGCCGATGACCGCCTATGCCGTGGCCGTGAACCGGGTCATGGACCTGCAGTTCGTGGTGCGCGCGGCGCTGCAATATGCGCTGGCCCGCTACGCGATCCGCGCGGCCATCCTGGGCCCGCTCACCTATCTGGCCATCGACGTCTTCGTGAACCGCGGCCTCACGTTCCTCCAATACCTCGACACCCGGCAGCCGGCCGGTCTGCTGGCGCTCTCGGCCCTGGGCCTGGTGGCGCTCACGTTCCGTCCGCAGCTGGTGCGGGCCGTCGATCGCTGGTTCCTGCGCGAACCGCTCGACTCGTCGCAGGCGCTGGCGCGGCTGGAGCACCGGTTCAGGGCCAGCGAACATCTGCACCAGCTCAGCGCGGCGCTGGCCGAAGAGGTGAGCCGCGCGCTGCATGCCGGCACCGTCCGCGTGCTGCTGCTGGCCGAAGACCGCGAATCGCTGGTCGCGCTCGACGGCACGGTGGCCGCCCTGCCGCGGCGCTCGGTGCTGCTCGAGTTGCTGCAGTCCACGCGCAGCGAGATTCATCTCGACGCCCGCTCGGCGGTGGCGCGCCTGCTGCCGGAGCCGGACCAGGAGTGGCTGCACGACACCGGCACCCAGCTGCTGTCGCCGCTCGTGGCGTCGTCGGGCGCACTGCTGGGCGCCGTGGCCATCGGCGCGGGCGCCAGCGGGCTGCCCTACATGCGGAGCCACGTGGCCCTGGTCACGACCATGTGCGGGCAGGCCGCGATGCAGCTCGAGAACCGGTGGCTGCGGCAGACGGCCGACGATTCGGGCCGGCGTCCGGCCCCGCAGATCGGCGGCGTGGCCTGGCAGGACGAACCGGCCGCCTGCTGTCCGAACTGCTCGGAGACGTGGAGTGCCGACACGCGGCGCTGCCGCTGCGGCGCCGCCACCACGCCGGCCGTGCTGCCGCTGTTCGTCAATGCCAAGTTCCGCGTGCAGCGCTTCCTCGGCGCCGGGGGCGCCGGCGTGGTGTATCTGGCGACCGACCTGGCCCTGGACCGGAAGGTGGCCATCAAGACGCTTCCGGCCATGCGGCGCGACTACGCGACGCGCCTGCGCCGCGAGGCGCGCGCCATGGCGGCCGTACGCCATCCGAACCTGGCGATGATCTACGGCACCGAGGAGTGGCACGATACGCCGCTGCTCATCGTCGAGTACCTCGAAGGCGGCACGCTCTTCGACTGGCTGGCGCGCGGACCGGTGCCGGTCGAGCAGACGCTCGACCTGGGCATCATGCTGGCCGACGTGCTCGACCGCGTCCACGGCTCGGGCGTGCTGCACCGCGACATCAAGCCGAGCAACGTCGGCTACACCGCCGACGGCGTGCCGAAGCTGCTCGATTTCGGGCTTGCCGCCATGCTCGATCGCTCGAAGGACGACGCCCCGGCGGTGGTCATGCCGGTCGACCCGGACGAATTGGCCGCACGCTTCCACGGCGTGAAGGCGTCCTCCACGCTGACCATCACCCAGCAGGTGGTCGGCACGCCGTTGTATCTGTCGCCCGAGGCGCTGGCCGGGTCGCCGCCGCAGGAGTCGTTCGACCTGTGGAGCCTGAGCATGGTGCTCTACGAGGCCATCGCCGGGCGTCATCCGCTCGCCGGCCGCTCCGTGCCCGACGTCGTCGACGCCGTCCAGCACACGACCGTGCCCGACATCAGGACCGTGCGGGCAGGCTGTCCCGCTCCGGTGGCCGTGTTCCTCAACGACGCCCTGTCGCTGGCGGCCCACCGGCGGCCGGCCACCGCGACCGCCCTGCGAACGGCCGTCCGGGAGCTGCGCGCCGCCCTCGACCCGGCCCGCTAGCCGCCGGCGTCCGTCGTCTGTACGAGATCGAGCCCTTCGGCGTTCTCACCTGTAACGGCCAGCCCGCTGGCGAGGTGAAGCGAATGCCGATCGAGCCCATCGACTACGTCCTGAACGACTGCCTGCTGGCCGCCGGCCAAGGGATCGGCACGGAAAAACCGGTCGAATTCGACGTGGTGGTGTGGTGGCGGACCCGGTATCGCCGGTTCTTCCTGCACGCCATGACGGCGCACGGCAATTCCTGGGCGGCCGACCGACACCGGGTCACGGCCGTCGGCCGCTACCTGGGCCAGCGGGCCCTGCACCACGCCGGCACCTCGCCCTCAATCGACTTGCGCGCCGCCGAACTGGCATCGCGCGACGTCGAGACGGGCTGCCAGATGAACGCCACACGCGAGGGCCTCAGCCCGACCGTACGAACCGCAACCGCCTGACGCCCGCACACACGGAGGATTCGATGAACACCGATACGACTCGCCTCGACGACCTGTTCCCCCACCACGGTCCGCGTCCGGGCGGCGCCACGGATGAGACGCTGGCGCACGAGCGCGCCGTCGACGCCATCCTCGACGACTGCTTCCTGAGCATCGGCCAGGCCATCGGCCTGCGCGCCACCTTCGACTACGACGCGGTCGTCTGGGTGCGCAACAACTTCCGCACCAAGTTCCTGGCCGCGATGGGCCAGTTCGGCAACCGCTGGATGGAGGATCGCGCCACCGTCACCGCCGTGTGCGGCATGCTCGGCGAGCGCGCGGTGCGCCACGCGGCCGGCGCCGCCTCCATCAACCTCGCGGCGGCCATGCAGGCGTCGGCCGATGTCGAACGCTACTGTCAGGTCCACGCCGCGCGGCGCAGCGGCGCGCGCGGCAGCGCCGCCTCCGACGCCGCCACGGCGTTGATTGCCGGCTACTGGTGCACGTGGGACGAGCCATAGACGTCTGTGGGCGCGTGACGCCGGCGCGCACGCGGCGCGGTTTCGCGGGGCGCCCCTCGTGGAGGGGTGTCCCGCTCACGCGATGCAGAGGACCGATGTGGTGGACAAGGGCGCAAACGGACCAGAAGTCCTCGATTTCCTTCGCCAGCAGATGGCGGGCGCAGCGCACGACTTGAACAACCTTCTCGTGCTGGTGAACGGGTGCGCCGAGCTGGCGCTCCAGGACGACGCCCTCAGTGCGCCCACCCGGCAGCTCATGAACGAGATTCTCGACACTGGGGAGCGCGCCAAGTCGCTCGCCCGGCAGATGCTCGCGCTCGGCCAGCCGCTGCTCCGGCAACCCACGGCCGTGGACGTGGCGGCGCTCCTGGCCACGTCGGCGCGTCTGCTGGACCGGCTCACCGGCGAGCGCATCCGCCTGGATCTCGACGTGGCTGCGGAACCGATCTGGGTGTTGGCGCAAGCCAGCCAGCTCGAACAGGTGATCGTCAACCTGGTGCTCAACGCCCGCGACGCCATGCCGGGCGGCGGCACGCTGGCGATCGCCGCGGCGACGGCGCCACGCCGTGCCGCGCACGAAACCGCCGCGGGCGTCAGCCAGGGCGACTGCGTGGCCCGCCTGGTGGTGACCGACACCGGCAGCGGCATCGACCCGGCGATCCTCGAGCGGATGTACGAGCCTTACGTCACCACCAAGAGCGGCGACAAGGGTTCCGGCCTCGGGCTCGCCGTCGTGCGCAGCATCGTCGATCAGTTGGGCGGGTCGATTGACGTAGCCACCGCCGCGGGCCGGGGCACGACCTTCGCCATCGAGCTGCCGCTCAGCGGCCCACCGCTGTCCGCTGACGGCGATCGCCGGTCCGCCCCCAGCTAAGGCCGGGCCGATGACGAAGGTCAGTTAGTCCGGACCGCCGGTCGTCGCACCGGCCGCGCTGTCGACCGCGCGGCTATCGCCCGACGGCCTTGCGCTCCTCGGCGGTGAGGCTGGGGCCGCCACCGGCGAACGCCGCGCCGATGTCGAAGAACACCCGCACGCCCTGCGCGAAGCGATCCTTGAAGTCGCGCGTGCCGTTGATGCCCACCGGCAGCCCGAACTCCTTGCCGGCGTCGATGATCCGCCGCAGCCCGGCTTCGGTCAGCGCGGCGTCGTGGCCGTAGGACAGGCTCAGGTCGCCGCCGCCGGCCCACAGCACGCACTTGACGTTGGCCGCCCTCAGCGCCCGGGCGATGTCGCGGACGTTCTCCACGCCGAGCTTGTTCTCGATGATGAGCAGGATCAGCATGTCGCCTTCCGGGCGCAGCCCCCACACGTCGGCGCGCAGCTCGTACTGACGGCTGCCCATGCCCCAGTAGCGCGCGGCGATGCTGTTGCTGGCGCCGCGCAGGCCTTCCGGAAGCACGTTGGGGGCGTTGGCCGGCTGCGGATACCGCACCGCCTGGATTGCGTTGATCGCCTGCGCCGCGGTCTCGATGTGGGGAAACATCAGCCCGGCGACGCCGGTGTCGAGGATCTGCTTCACCATCCACTGGTTGTGGTGGATCTCGCGGCCGTTGGGCGGGATGCGCACGATGACCGGCTTGGTGACGCTCACGCCGTCGCGGGCAATCGCCGCCGGATCGAGCAGGTCGCGCAGGAACTCGCTGAGCCCCTGGACGTCGAGCGGGTCGTGCTCGAGGTCGTAGATGATGAAGTCGAAGTTCTTGTTGTTCTGCAGCGTGACGGCGGCGTGGTAGTCCTTGCCGACGCCGATGTAGTTGGCCCAGATCGAGAACGCCGGCTTGCCCTGCTCCAGGAGTTTGATGACCGGGTTGGCGCGCGGCGGCGGCGGTGATCCGGGGGCCGGCGCCTGGGCCGTCACCAGGGGGATGGCGGCGGCGATCACCACGGTCAGCACGGCTGCGGTCACGAGTACTCGTCGCATCTGCCCCTCCTGCGGCCGCAGCCGCCTCACGCGTCGACGGTCACCGGCCGGGATCCGCGATCCTCGAACCAGCACACGCCGTCGGCCACCAGATCCAGTTTCAGCCGGAACGGCCCGCCGTCCGGCAGCGTCGCATGAATATCGACCCGGCACCGGCCGCCGGGCGTGACCGGCGCCTGAAGCGGCGCGCGCGCCAGCTCCCGATTCAGCATCCGGCCGGCGCCGTCCAGCAGCTGCACGCCGACGGAGACGGCGCCGGCCTGGCCCGGGCTCCCGGTCCACCAGTCGGTGTCGCCGATGTTCTCGACCTCGACCGCGATCGCCACCGCCGACCCGTCGCGCCGCACGTCGGGCCGGATCCGCGCCAGCAGCGCCCGCGGCGCCCGCGAGTCGGGCCGGCGCTGGCCGGCACTGAGCACCATCAACGGCCGGGCCAGCATCGAGCGCAGCACCAGCGTGTCGAATTGCGCCGCCGTACCGTGATCGTGCACTGGCCAGGTGTCCGCCGGCGCGCGCATCGCGCCGCGCAGGTCCGACACACGTATCGTCGCCGAGGCGGGCACCCGCGGCAGGACGTCGATGCGGTCGAAGCCGGCCCGCGCCGCCAGCCGCCCGATCGTCAGCGGATGCACTTCGCTTTCGCGCACGCCGTGCTCGCGCCCCTCGGCCAGCGACTTCGCCGATTCCGCGTGCCCCTCGCCCGGCTCACCGATGAGCAGTGGACCACCGGGCACGAGCGCGCGCCGGGCTTCGCGCAGTACCGCCTCGACGTCGTCGACGTGATGCAAGGCGTCGATGACGATCATCGCGTCGACCGAACCGCCGGCGAACGGAAGCGCGGTCATGTCGGCGGCCACGACGTGGCCGGCCAGTCCGTGCGTCTGCAGGCGCAGCACCGACAGCTGCAGCAACGATCGGGCGACATCGACGAGCACCGGGCGGAACCCGAATCGGGCCAGCAGCTCGGTGACCCACCCCGAGCCGCCACCCAGATCGACGACCCGGGCGCCGCGCGGCAGATCGAGATGCGAGACCAGCGCGATGAAGGCGTCGAGCTGTCGCAGGTTGTCGGCGCGATCGTCCGAGCCGAACGGCTTGGCCAGTTGATGCGCCAGGTCCGCCTCGTGCTCGTAGCGCCGGGCCTCGGCCGCGGCTCCGCCGCCGCCATACGTCGCGAGTGGTCCGGCGAGCCACTCTGCCGCTGCCGTCGGTTGAGGGGTGGCGCCCAGGCGATGCAGCTGCTGCCCCGAGGCGAGCAGCGACCGATGGGGCTCCACGAGTCGCGCGAGCCACTCGAGCACCGAGGCGCCGTCGGCGATCTGTGCCGGCGTGGGCTCGCCGTCGCTCGCGGCCTCGTCGGCACGAGGCTCGTGTCCCAGCGCGGCCAGGCCGAGGGCGGCCGCCAACCGCACCGGCCGGAACGGGTCGGCGAGCAGGCGCGTGAACACCGGTGCCAACGCCGGATCGCGGCACTCGCCGAGCGCGAGGGCGGCGGCGGTGCGTTCGAGGAAGGCCGGCGCCGCCACCCCGTTGAGCAGCGACGGGCTGACCAGCCGGCCGTGCCGGCCGACCGTAGGCAGGTGTCGGCGCACGCCGGGGATGCGGGCCAGCACGTTGCCGACGACCGACGACGGACGCTGGGCGCTCGGATCGCGGCGAATCAGTTGCCCGAGGGCAGACCAGGCCAGCACCCGCGTGCGCCAGTCGCCGCGATCGGCCAGGCGGATGAGCGCCGCGCGGCTGCCCGCTCCCCGGTCGACGAGCGATCGCAGCTCGTCGGTGAGATCGTCCGGATCGAGCGGGCCAGGCACCGGGCGATCTTGCCCCACAACACATGGCGCACCAAGGCCGAGCGGCCACATACAATGCGGGCGTGACCGACGTCGTCATCCACGTGGGCACGCACCGCTTCGGCGCGCGCTTCGAAGCCGCGGCGGCGCCGCACACCTGCGCGGCGTTCCGCCGGGTATTGCCGTTCACCAGCCAGGTGATTCACGTGCGGTGGAGCGGCGAGGCGCTGTGGGCGCCGCTCGGCGACATGTCCATCGGCGTGGGCGCCGAGAACGCCACCTCGTATCCACACCCCGGCGAGGTGCTGTGGTACCCGGGTGGCGTCAGCGAAACCGAGCTGCTCATCGCCTACGGGCGCACCCACTTTGCCAGCAAGGCCGGCCCGCTCGCCGGCAATCACGTCCTGACCATCGTCGACGGACTCGAGCACCTGCCCGAGGCGGGCCGGCAGGTGCTCTGGCACGGCGCGCTGCCACTCAGGATCGACGTCGGCTGACCCGCGGCGCCGGGAGGGGTATCATCGGCCCCCATGACCGGCTGTCGACGGTTCGCGCTGTGCCTCCTTCCGCTGTTCGTCGCCGCCGCGCCGGCGGCGTTCGCGCAGACCGTCACCGAGTGGAGCGTCGAGACGCGGCTCGTGCTCGCCTTCCACGTGAACGAGGCGGCGTTGCAGCGGCTGTTGCCGGCCGGCTGGACGAGCGCGCCGTCCACCGCGCCGGGTGACCGGGGCGCCAACCTCCGCCTGGTGTTCGTCGATCGCCAGCTCGCGCTCGACGGCCACGGCAAGCCGTTCCGCGCCGGCACCTCCCGGTACATCGTGTTCGCCGTGCCGGCTCGGAACGCCGCCGGCGAGGTCAACACCGTGGTCGTCAGCGGACTGTCGCCGGAGGGCCCCGGCGCGTACGGGGCCAACATCACGGCGACCGCCAGCACGGTCACGCGATCGTCGACCGCGCAGGCGGAGAACAGCGGCCGGGCCGAGGAGCGGTGGGCGTTTGCCGCCGCCAGCGGCGAGCGGATCGACTTGCAGGTGGCGTTTCGCCGTGCCCCGCCGGTGAAGAGTCACGCCGAATCGAAGATCCGCTCCGCCCTGAAGCCTGAGCTCACGCGGACCTACCAGATCGATCAGGCCGCCGATGTCGTGCGCAGTCTGGCGACGCCGGATCGCGTCGAGTCGCTGACGTTCCACGCGTCGGGTGGCGCCTTCGCGCCGCTCTTCGATGGCAAGGAGACGCTGCTGAGCGTGACCAGCCTTCCGTATTACGTGCGCGAGGTGTCGGTGCCATGAGGTCGCGTCACCGGTCGTCCCGGGCGCTGCTGCTGCCGGCCGCGCTCGCCACGTGTGTCGCCGCCGCGCTCGGCGCACAGGGCCCGATCGCCCAACCAGACTGGCCGGCGGTGGAAGGCGAAGCGCTCGGGCACTACCAGGCGCTCATCCGCTTCGACACGAGTGCCACCGAGCGGGCGGAGGCCGAGTACCTGAAGCGGCTGTTCGACGAACACGGCATTCCCGCCCAGGTGCTGTCCAAGGATCCGGAACGGCCCAACGTCGTCGCCCGGCTCAAGGGCAGCGGGCGCAAACGGCCGCTGCTGCTGCTGGGGCATCTGGACACGGTGCCGGTGGACGCGTCGAAGTGGACGTTCCCGCCGTTCAGCGCCACCCGGGACAGCGGCTACGTCTATGGCCGCGGCGCCATCGACGACAAGGACAATCTCACCGCGGCGGTGATGACGATGCTGCTGCTCAAGCGGCAGAACGTGGCGCTCGACCGCGATGTGATCCTGCTGGCCGAATCGGGTGAGGAGGGCGCGTCGCAGCTCGGGATGGGCTTCATGGTGGCCGAGCACTACCCGACCATCGACGCCGAGTTCTGCATCGCCGAGGGTGGCGACACGATCCGGGAAGGCGGGCAGGTGCGGTTTTCCGCCGTGCAGGTCAGCGAGAAGGTCGTGCGCGGCGTGGAACTCACCGCCACGGGCATCTCGGGCCACGGCTCGGTGCCGCTGCAGTCGAATCCGATTGCCCATCTCGGCAACGCCGTCGGCAAGTTCATCACCTGGCAGCCGGACATCAGGCTCGACGAGACCACCGGCCGCTACTTCCGCCGCCTGACCAGCCTGGCGGCCCCCGAGAAAGCCCGCTACTACCGCGACGTCACCTCGCCGGATCCGAACGTGGCCAGGGCCGCCGCCGACTGGCTGTTCGCCAACGAGCCGCGCCACGCGTCGATGGCCCGGACCTCGGTGTCGCCCAATCTGTTCACCGGCGGTTATCGCTCCAACGTGATTCCGTCGGAAGCGAAGGCCCGGCTCGACGTGCGGATGGTGCCGGGCGAGGACCCCGAGGCGCTGCTGGCGCAGATCCGGAAAGCGATCAACGACCCGGCGGTGGACGTGCAGTTCGCCGGCGGCGGCGCGGCGCGGCCGCCGATCCCGGCGACCCGGCTCGACTCGGAGCTCTTCACCAGCGTCGAGGCGGCGGTCCAGGCGGTCTACAAGGTGCCGACGTTGCCGTCGATGAGCACCTACGCCACCGACATGTGGCCGCTGCGCGCGCGCGGCGTGCAGTGCGTCGGCATCGGCGCCGGGGTGGATCTCGAGGACCAGTCGATCGGCTACGGCATGCACAGCGATCAGGAGCGGCTGCTCGAGCACGAGTTCCAGCGCTTCGTGCGGCTCAACTGGGAGATCGTCACGGCCCTGGCTGCGCGGCGCTGAACGCGCGTTCGGTCTTTCTGCCTCGATCTGTCACCGCGAACGGTTGAGTCCGGGCGCCTGGTCCGGGGCTATAAGGTGTCATCGCGAATACAACTCCGACGGGCCTTCGGCTGTCCGACCCCGTCCCGTGAATCGTCGAGCCCGGCCCTGCCGTCTCGGCGTTCAGGAATCCGGCCCGACGATCGACTCGCCATGGCAACACAGATGACGGGGCAGGCCGAGGTCGCCCCAGGCGTTCTTCGCGACGCCACCCACCTCGCGTTCTTCGACACCTGGCGTGACGACGTGCCGGCCGGCATCGTCGTGTTCCTGGTGGCGCTGCCGCTGTGTCTCGGCATCGCGGTCACTTCGGGCGCGCCGCTCATCTCCGGGGTGATGGCCGGCATCATCGGCGGGCTGGTGGCCGGCGCACTGTCGGGATCGTCGCTGATGGTGGCGGGTCCGCCGCCGCTCGGGCGCGTCTCCGGCCCGATTCTGGCCGGCGAGGGCCTCGCCGACGAGATCGCCGATCGGGTGTTCGAGCGCCTCAACGGCGTGTCGGTCCGCCGCCGGTAGCGCGCCGTTCGATCGGGCGTAGAGGCGTTTCAGTCAGCTTGACGAGCTGCCCGACATTCATCGCGATCGGTGCCGCCGTGCGCCGGGCCGCCCTGTACAATAATCGGATGCCCACATTGACAGTTGACGGTTACGGCGCGTTCGAAGTCGCGGCAGGCAAGCGGCTCGTGCTCGCCATCGAGCAGGATGCCGGCGTGGACATCTTGCATGCCTGCGGCGGCAATGCCCGCTGCACCACCTGCCGGGTCGAGTTCATCGCCGGCGAACCCGTTCAACAGACCGTCGCGGAGCGCGATCGGCTGCTGGCCCGCGGCCTCACCGGCGTGCGCCTGTCGTGCCAGATCGTCTGCGATCACGACATGACCGTGCGGGCGATCAGCCGGCTCGAAGGATCCGGCCGTCCCGACCCGGGCGGCCCGCCGCAGACGATGATCATGCCGCCGCCGGAGTGGCTCGAGGCGGAGTGACGTCGCTGGCCGCCAGCCTGAACGGCCCGGCGCCGCTGCTGGCGCTGGCGCCGATGCAGGAGGTGACCGACGGCGCGTTCTGGACGCTGGTCCACCGCTACGGCGGCGCCGACGTCTACTGGACCGAGTACTTCCGGGTGCAGGCCGAGTCCACGCCCGAGAAGCGCATCCTCGACGCGATCGCCGGCAACACCACCGGCCAGCCGGTCATCGCACAGCTCATCGGCAACGACATCCCCGCGCTCGTCCGCACCGCGGCCGCGCTGCAGCACTACCCGGTGGCGGCGATCGATCTGAATCTGGGCTGCCCGGCGCCGATCGTCTACCGCAAGTGCGCCGGCGGCGGGCTGCTGCGCGAACCCGATCGCATCGACGCCATCCTCGGCGCGCTGCGCGACGCCGTGCGCATCCCGTTCACGGTGAAGACGCGACTCGGGTTCGGCTCGGTCGAGGAGTTCGACGCCCTGCTGCCGATCTTCGCCCGTCACTCACTGGACGCCCTGACGGTGCACGCGCGCACCGTCGCGCAGCTCTACCGGCTGCCGGTGCACTACGAGCGCATCCGCCAGGCGGTGGCGGCGATGCCGTGTCCGGTCATCGCCAACGGCCACGTCCATTCGGCGACGCAGGCCCAGGAGGTGCTGAGGGCCACCGGCGCCCGCGGCCTGATGATCGGCCGCGCCGCCATCCGCAGCCCGTGGCTGTTCCCGCAGATCCGCCAGCAGCTACTCGGCGACCCGGTGACGCTGCCGACCGGCCGCGACGTGCTCGGCTACGTCCGCGCGCTGTGGGACTCGCAGGCGGCGTTCGACAAGCCCGAGAAGTCGCAGTGCGACCGGATGAAGAAGTTCCTCAACTACCTCGGCGAAGGCGTGCCCGGGCCGTTCCTGCACCAGATCCGCCGCGTCCAGACCGCCGCCGAGTTCCAACGCGTCTGCGCCGAGCATCTCGACCACGACCGGCCGATGGCGCTGGAACCGGCCGAGTACGCCGCCGCGCATTGAGTCGGTGCTGGGGCTAAGATGGCGGCCGTATGAACCGGCGCGCCATGCTCAAGACCGGCGGTGCGGCAGTGCTCGGCGTCGGGCTGGCGGGGTGCCGGACGGCGACGCGCACGCCCCAGGCAGCCGTGCCCGTGCCGATGCGGCCGCGGGTGAACCTCGCGGTGCCGCGGATCTCCGCCGAGCGCGTGATCCGCACCACGGTGGGGCTGCGCCCACATCGTGACGGCGGCTTCGTGCTGCGCGCCGACCGCCTGAACGACAAGACCCTCATCCACAACTACGGCCACGGCGGCGCCGGGATGTCGCTGGCCTGGGGCTGCGGCACGCTGGTGGCCGACCTGGCGCGGCCGGCGAACGGCACGCGGGTGGCGGTGATCGGCTGCGGGGCACCAGGCTTGTGCACCGCGCGTCAGCTGCAGCGCCGCGGCTACGACGTGACCATCTACGCCGCCACGGTGCCGCCCGACACCACCTCCAACATGTCGTGGGCGGGCTACACGCCGACCACCGCGCTCATCCTGCCCGAGCGCCGCACGCCGGCCTGGGACGCGCAGTTCCGGACCGCCGCCGAGGTGTCCTACCGCCAGTTGCAGTTCATGACCGGCCCGCGCTACGGCATCTACTGGATCGACAGCTACAACGCCACCGACGATCTGACCCCGCGACCGGGCGGCGGCGCGGAGGACGACCTGGTGCCCGAACACCTGCGCCCGGGCCGCGACCGCGAGGTGCTCGGCCCCGGCGAGCATCCGTTTCCGACCCGCTACGCGGTGCGGGCGTCGAACCTGGCGATCGAGCCGAACACCTATCTCGACGCGCTGGTCGACGACGTCCTGGCCGCCGGCGGCCGGATCGTCATCCGCAAGTTCGAGTCGCCACGCGACCTCGCGGCACTGCCCGAGCCGGTGGTCGTCAACTGCACCGGCCTGGGCTCGTTCTCGCTCTTCGACGACAAGGAGCTGGTGCCGATCAAGGGGCAGCTCACCCACGTCGTCCCGCAGCCGGAAGTGAACTACCGCGCGTCGATGCGCCTTCCCGATGGCGGCAACGCCGGCATCAACCCGCGCAGCGACGGCCTCATCGTCGGCAACTCGCAGGAAGTGGGGGTGTGGTCGCTGGAGCCGAATCCCGAGATCCTGGCCCGCAACCTGGCCAATGCGGCGAAGCTTTTCGCCGGGATGCGCCCGGCCGACGCCGGCGCCAAGCTGACGCCGGCCGCGCCGCCGGCGACCGCGCCTCCGCTCGACGACTTCTTCGACTGGGACGCCAAGGTGTAACGGGGCGAGTCGCACGCCCCCAGGGGCGAACGGCCGTCGTTCCTCAACGCAGTCTGTGACAATGGGCGAGCGCCGTCGTTCGGACCGAGGGAGGCATCGATGCGTTGCGTGCTCTTCGTCGTGACGTCGGCCGTCGCGTGCCTGTCCGTCGGTGTCTCATCGGCGTGGGCGCAAGCTGACAGTGCAGATCGGATGCAGGCGTGGTCGAAGGCGCTCGGCGTCGCGTGCACGCACTGTCATGTGGCCGATCGCTGGACCGACGCGTCGAAACCCACCTTCGAGTTCGCAGGCAGGATGGCGCGCATGGTGACCGCGCTCAACGACGGACCGCTGACCGGACTGAAGCGCGTCACGTGCTGGACCTGCCATCGCGGCCGGCCCATTCCGGCCCGGCTGCCGCGCCAGGCGTGGGAGAAGACCCGAGCCGATTACGCTGGCGAGTTCGAGAGCGCGCCCGACCACGCCATCGCCATGAGCGTCTACGCCGCGTCACTCGGCGTCGACTGCGAGTACTGCCACGATCGCGACCGCACCCTGAACACCAAGGCCGCGAAGGCAATGGTGGCGCGGATGTTGCCGGTATTCGACGAGATCCCCAAGTACTTCGACGCGTCGCGGACGCCGATGACACAGTGCTACATGTGCCATCAGGGCAAGATCCTGCCCGAGCTCAGCGCGCCGCGGTGAACCCGCTGGGCCGCACCCAGAAACTCTCGCGCCAGGTGGCGCCCGGCGCGATCGTCTGCAGTTCCTTGTAGGCGCCGCGGTGCGCCATGTTCAACCCGTTGGCGAGGGCGGTCATCGGCTCGAAGCAGATGTAGTTGCGCTCGGCCGGCGGCGAATCGCCCTGGCCGCCGCGGCCCTTGCCCGACGGATTCGGCGCCCACACGACCACCGTGCGGTAGCGCGGCCCGAGGACGACGTCGAGGCGCTGCGCCTTGCCCCACACGGTCATCGTCGACCGCCCGTCGCCGTCGCGGACGAGATCGCTGAACACCTCGTCGAGGCTGTAGTCGCGCAGCCCGACGCGCGGTCCTGGCAGCAGGACCTCGGTCGGCTCGGTCTGTCCGGTGGGGAGCTTGCGCGCGTCGAGGACCCAGCGGGTCTTGGCCGCCACGGCGATCTGCCAGTCGTCGCGCGGCGAATCGGTGAGCTGGAAGTAGGGATGGAAGCCGATCGACAGCGGCATCGGCTCGGCGCTCAGGTTCTCCACCGCGGTGATCACCTCGAGCACGCCGTCGGCGAGTCGGTAGGTGATCTCGACCGCGTGCGCGTACGGCCACTGCCGCATCCACGCCGGCTGGCGGTAGACCTCGAGCCGGCTGGTGACCAGCGCGGCATCGGCGGCGGCGGTGAGCGCGGTCACGCGCCACAGTGGGGTGGCGGTGAGAAAGCCGTGAATCGGCACCTCGCCGCGCACGTTGCCGAGCGCCATGTCGAAGGCGTGGCGCGTGCCGTTGGCGTAGAACGCCTGCTCGTCGAGCCGGCCGATCCACGGCCCCATGAACGGGATGCCGGTCTGCCCCGGTTGCGCCCGGAACTCTTCCAGGGACTTGCGCTGATAGCGCAGCACCTCATGACCCTTCACCCGCATCCCGGTGGCGATGTTGCCCACCGACGGCACGACGGTGACCACCGTGTCGGTCTGGCGATCGGTGAGCGTCACGGTCTCGCCGTCGCGGGTGGCGGAATAGCGCTGCGCACTGGCCGGCGTGGCGAGCGCGAGTATGGCGACGAGAACAACGGCGGCGTGGGCGACTCGTGTCAGGGGCACACGCGGAACCATACGCCAACTGCGGTGGCCGGGGCATATAATCCGCGCCACGCCCGGACGCGCGGGTCGAATGCCGCGCGCCGGCCGAAGGAGTTCCTGATGGATCAGCGTGTCCGTTCGATGGCCGCCGTGTTCGTGCTGGCCGTGGCCGCCACGGCCGTGGTGAGCACCCGGCAGAATCCGCGCGGCACGACCGCGCCGGGCAAGGAGACGTTCACCAGCCGGGTCGTCGCCACCAACCTCGGCAATCCCTGGGAAGTCACCTGGGGGCCCGACGGCCAGCTGTGGATCACCGAACGCACCGCCTTCAAGGTGACCCGCGTGAACCCGGCGGACGGCTCACGCACGACCGCCCTCACGCTCGGCGACGTCTACCAGTCCTCGGTGCAGGACGGCCTGATGGGCATGGCGCTGCATCCCGATCTGCTGAAGTCGCGTGGCCGCGACTGGGTGTATCTGGCCTCCACCTACGACGCCGACGCCGGCAGCGGCGTCAACCGCCGGCTGCAGGTGCGCCGCTACACCTACGACGTCGCGGCGCGGACCCTCGGGTCGCCGGTTACCGTGATCGACAACCTGCCCGCCCACGACGACCACGGCGGCGCCCGTCTCCTGGTCGGCCCCGACGGCAAGCTCTACCTGTCGCGCGGCGACCAGGGCAGCAACTGGCTGGCCAACTACTGCAACGCCATCCACTCCCAGGACCTGCCCACCGCCGCGCAGATCGCCAAGCGCGACTGGAGCACCTATCAGGGCAAGATCCTGCGCCTCGAGCTCGACGGCTCGATTCCCGCCGACAACCCGACCATCAGCGGCGTTCGCAGCCACATCCACAGCTACGGCCTCCGCAACACCCAGGGCCTGGTGTTCGGGTCGACGGGATTGCTCTACGGCGCCGAGCACGGGCCGAGCACCGACGACGAAGTCGACCTGCTGCAGGCCGGCAAGAACTACGGCTGGCCGCACGTGGCCGGTTACAACGACGACCGCAGCTACGCCTACGCCAACTGGTCGGCGTCCACCACGCCGTGCGCGACGCTCAAGTTCAACAGCCTGACGCCGCCGCCCTCGGTGCCGCAGACGAAGGAATCGACGTGGTCGCATCCCGAGTTCGTGCCGCCGATGACCACGCTCTTCACGGCGCCGGCGGGCTACGACCTCGGCGCGCTCGGCAGCACGACGATCGGGCCAGGAAGCATCGACTTCTACGATGCGCCGGCGATTCCCGGCTGGCGGCCGTCGCTGCTCGTCACCGGGATGCGCACCGGCGCCATCTACCGCGTGCCGCTCTCTGCCGATGGCCGCAACGTGGCCGGAGCGCCGCTGCTCTACTTCAAGCAGAACGATCGCTACCGCGACATCGCCATCGCGCCCGATGGGCGGCGAATCTTCGCCGTGACCGACAACATGGGCTCGGTGCTCGACGCCAACTGGCAGCGCGTCGAGCAGGTGGCGCATCCAGGCGCGCTGGTCGAGTTCACATACACACCAAAGTAGGGCAGAGCCGCATGACGCCTCCAGATCGCCGCCAGTTCATGGGTGCCGTGTCGCTCGCCAGCCTCGCCGGGCTCGCCACACGGCCCGCCGCCGGCGACGCGCCGCCCGCCGAGCAGCAGGGCGATGCCGCCCCGCCGGCCACGGGCGTCACCCGTGCGCTGGCCCGTTACGTCGTCGGCGCACGCTACGCCGACATCCCCGCCGCGGTCAGGAAGGAAGCGCAGCGCACGCTGCTCAACTGGACCGGCTGCGCGGTGGGCGGATCGCGTCACGAGACGCTCGACGTCGCCCTGGCCGCGCTGTCGCCGTTTTCGGGGCCGGCCCAGGCGTCGGTGCTGGGCCGTCGCGATCGGCTCGACGTGATGCACGCGGCGCTGATGAACGGCATCAGCTCGCACGTCTTCGACTACGACGACACCCATCTGAAGACCGTGATCCACCCGGCCGGTCCGGTCGTGTCGGCGCTGCTGGCGCTGGCCGAATACCGCCCGCAGTCGGGCACCGAGTTCCTCAACGCGCTGGTGCTCGGCGTGGAGGTGGAGTGCCGGATCGGCAACGCGGTGTATCCGGCGCACTACGACCGCGGCTGGCACATCACCGGCACGGCCGGCGTCTTCGGCGCGGCGGCGGCGTGCGGCAAGGCGCTCGGCCTCACCGAGCAGCAGATGGTGTGGGCGCTCGGCTTGGCGGCCACCCAGCCGGTCGGCCTGCGCGAGATGTTCGGATCGATGACCAAGCCGTTCCATCCGGGGCGGGCGGCGCAGAACGGCCTCACCGCGGCGCTGCTGGCGGCCAAGAACTTCACCAGCACCGAGGTCGGGATCGAGGGCAAGAGCGGCTGGGCCAACGTGCTCAGCACCACCCGCGACTACGCCGAGATCACCGCCAACCTGGGCGGCCGCTACGAGATCGCGCTCAACACCTACAAGCCGTTCGCGTGCGGCATCGTCATCCACCCGACGATCGACGCCTGCATCCAGCTGCGCAACCAGCACAAACTCCAGGCCGGCGACATCGAGCGCATCGACCTTGGCGTCCACCCGCTGGTGCTCGAGCTCACCGGCAAGAAGACGCCGCAGACCGGGCTCGAGACCAAGTTCAGCGTCTACTTCGCCGCCGCCCTGGCGATCGTCCGCGGCTCGGCCGGGATGCGCGACTTCAGCGACGAGAACGCCCGCCATCCGGAGATCGTCGGGTTGCGCGACCGAGTCGTCGCCACCGTCGACCCGGCCATCAAGGAAGAGCAGGTGCGGGCCAGGGTGACGCTCAAGGACGGACGGGTGCTGAATCTGTTCGTCGAGCACGTGGTCGGCAGCCTGGAACGCCCGATGAGCGACGCCGACCTCGAAGGCAAGTTCACGGATCTGGCCAAGGGCGTTCTGCCGGACGCACAGGTCCGCCGGCTGATGGACCTGTGCTGGAAGGTCGAGGGCCTGGCGAACGCGGCGGCGCTGGCCGCCGCGGCGGTGCCAGCGGCGTAGCGTCCGACGGCACTCGGCACGAGACAGGCACCCGGAAGCGACCCGTCGTCAGGTTGATCGCAAGAGCGTCGCCGGGTCCGCGCGCCGGACCTCCCGCCCGGGAAGGAGCGCGACGACCGCCGCCAGGGTCAGGAAGCCAGCGGCCACGCCCAGGACGACGACGCCGAGCCGCGGAGTACCGACCAGGATCGACGTCATCATCCGACCGAAGCCGACCGCGAGCGCGCATCCCGCCAGCAGCCCGGCGAGCACAGGCACCATGTGCTGACGGAGCACCAGAGTGGTGAGCGCCCGCGCCGAAGCGCCCAGCGCCGTCCGGATGCCCCATTCACGCTCACGGGCGGCCAAGAAGTAACGCACGGTGGCGTATAGACCCATGACGGTGGTGATTGCACCGAGGGCGCCGAGGACGGCGAAGAGCACCATGTAGAGCCGCCACGGCGCCATCGCCCGTTCGACCACCCCGTCCATCGTCGCGAACGTGCCGATGACGGCGTGCGGGTCGACCAGGCGCACTCGCTGACGGACCTGCGCGATCAGGGGGATACCCGGTAAGCCGGCGCCGATGGCTATGATCGTGCCATAATAACTACCATGGTAACCACCATGGACGCTGCCGGCCGGCTGGTTCTGCCCAAGGCCGCACGCGAGCGCGCCCGCTTCCGGCCGGGCGTGCCGCTCGAGGTGCGAGTCGTCGATGGCCGGATCGAGATAGAGCCGGCGCCCACCCGTGTAACCCTCGAGCAGCGCTCGGGGTTCTGGGTGGCGGCCCCCACAGAGGCAGTGCCGACGCTCACGCAGGCGGAAGCGAACCGCGCGACCGAGGCGCTTCGCACGCCGATCTCAGAGGCTGGAGACGACGATTGACCCGGGTGCTCGTCGACAGCAGCTGCCTGGTCGCGGCCGCGCTGCCGTTTCATGAGCACCACGCCGCCACGCTGGCCGATTTGGCCCGCCGTCGCGCCGCTGGGCAGACGTTCCTCCTCGCCGCCCATTCCATCTTCGAGGGCTACGCGGTGCTGACGCGGCTACCGCCCCCGCACCGTCTGGCGGCGGCCGACGCGCTCGCCGTGCTCGAGCGCAACTGGGGGAAGGCCGAGGTCATCTCCCTCGGTGGCGGCGATTCCTGGCGGCTGCTGCGCGACGTCGCGGGGGCGAGTGTCACCGGCGGCCGTGTCTACGACGCCGCTATCGGTGCCTGCGCGCGTAAGGGCAAGGCAGCCGAACTGCTGACGTGGAACGTCAAGCACTTCGCGAGTAGCCAGGGCGTGCGCGTCGTGTCACCTCTGGCGTAGCTACTCCGTGCGCAGCGCCTTCATCGGCGCCAGCCCCGCCGCGCGCGCGGCCGGCACCATCGAGGCGACGAAGGCCGCGAACGCCAGCGACGACGCGGCCACGCCGAGCGCCACCGGATCCCAGTACGACACGCCGTAGAGCTGCGCCGACAGGAGGTAGCCGGCCCCGACGGCCAGCGGCAGCCCGAGCACCAGACCCACCGCGATGCGCTTGAACGCGCCGCCGAGCACCAGGCTCACCACCCGGCCGCGGTCGGCACCGAGCGCCATGCGCAGACCGATCTCGCTGGTGCGCCGCGCCACCGAGTAGGCGGTCACGCCGTAGAGGCCGATCGCCGCCAGCACCAGCGCGATCACGCCGAAGAGCCCGGCCAGGCTGGCCACCGCGCGCTGCTGATTGAAGGTGAGCCGGACCTGCTCTTCGAGCGTGCGGATGTTGATCACCGCCAGGTTGGGATCGGCCTCGGCCAGCGCTCGCGCCACCTGCGGCTCGATCGCGCCGGGCGCGGTGTTGGTGACCAGCAGCAGCCCGCCGACGTACATCGACCCGGTCTGGACGCGCTCCATCATCGGGTTGCCGTAGGTCACGCGCTGCGGCAGCGGCACGTAGAACATCGGGCGCACCGGCCGATCGGTCTGGAAGCTCTGGAAGCGGGCATCGGCGATCACGCCGACGATGCGGAAGTGGTTGACGTTCTCGGGCAGATTCAAGCCGAAGTGCTGATCGAGCGGATCCTCTTCGGGGGTGAAGAAGCGCTTCACGAACGCCTCGTTCACGATGGCCACGGCCTGCGCCGATTCGTTGTCGGCCGCGGTGAAGGAGCGGCCCTTCACCAGCTTCGTGCCGAGCAGCTGCAGGTAGTCGTGGGTGACGCGGTCCCACGACGCGCCGGTCTGCGCGCCGGGCGCCGGCGCCGGCTTGCCGGCGATGAGGATGCCCTCGCCCCAGTTGTTGGTGAGCGGATTGTAGAGCGCGAGGCCGGCGCCCTGTACCCCGGGGATGCGCGTCAGCCGGTCCTGCAGATCGCGATAGAGCGCGGTGAGTCGATCACCGGTGATCTCGGCCGACGGCCGGCCCACCGATACGATGACCCGGCCCTCGCGGGCGAAGCCGAAGTCCTGTCCCTCCAGGTTGCCCAGGCTGCGGCCGAGCATCGTCGACCCGGCGACCAGCACCACCGACAGCGTCGCCTGCACGACCAGCAGCGCCGTGCGCGCGAACGAGGCGCGATCGCCGGCCGTCCGGCCCGCGCCGCGCAGCGCTTCGATCGGATCGGTGCGGGTCGCGAACCACGCCGGCGCGGCGCCGAACAGCAGCCCGGTCAGCAGCGCCAGACCGATGGCGAAGGCGAGGACGATCGGCGACGGCGTGGTCTGGATCGGCAGCTGACTGGCGCCCGAGAAGGCCAGCGACAGCAGCAGCCGGGCGGCGCCGGTCGCCACCAGCAGGCCGGCGAGCGCCCCGCCCACCGCGAGCACGACGCTTTCGACCATCGCCTCGGTGAGGATCTGCCGGCGCGACGCGCCCATCGCCAGCCGCACCGCGGTCTGGCCGCGGCGGGCCACCGAACGCGCCAGCAGCAGGTTGGCGACGTTGGCGCAGGCGATGAGCAGCACCAGCCCGCACACCGCCAGCAGGATGCGCAGGCTGCGTCCGTACTGCTCCTTCATCACGCCGACGCCGGCCCCGGCTGGCACCACCGTGATCACCTGCTGCGGCAGCACCCGTTCGACCTCGGCCAGCCAGTTGGCGGGATAGCCGGCCTCGTGCTGCATCCACTGGCGGAGCAGGCCGGTGAGCCGCGCGTCCATGCCCTCGACGGTGGCGCCGGGGCGCAGCCGGCCGATGACGCGCAGCCACGACGAGATCGGCTGGCGCAGCAGCGACGTGGTGGCGCCGGTGATGAGCGGTTCCTGCTGCAGCGGCACCCACAGATCCGGCGGCTCGGCGCGCAGCGTCTCGCCGAAGAACCCGGGCGGCGTCACTCCGGCCACGGTGAAGGCCTGGCCTTCGATCACCAGCGTGGACCCGACCACCGACGCATCGCCGGCGTAGACGCCCTGCCAGGTGTGGTACGCCAGCATCACCACCGGCGAAGCGGCCGGGACGTCGTCGGCCTCGGTGTACACCCGGCCTGCGAACGCGCCGACCCCGAGCGTCGTGAAGTAGTTGCCGGTCGTGTAGATGGCGCGCAGCGGCCGCGGCGCGTCGTCCACGCCCTGACGTCGCACCGCCATGCGGTTCATCCCGGCCTGGAAGGCCGTGAGCGACTCGAACTCCGGCGCGTCGGCCTCGAGCCGCTCGAACAGCGGGAACGAGAACATCCCCCAGCGGTCCTGCGGTCCGCCCTGCACGCAGCAGTTGTCGCCGTCGCCGATGCGGTAGAGCTGCGCCGGATCGCCGACCGGCAGCGACTTCAGCATCACCGCGTGGATCAGCGTGAAGATGGCGGTGGTGCCGCCGATGCCGAGTGCCAGGGTGAGGACGGCGGTGGCGGTGAAGACGCGCGCAGAGCCGAGCTTGCGCAAGGCGTAGACGAAGTCGCGGAGCAGGGTTCCCACGCGGGCTTAGACGGGCGTCGACGGCAGAACGTTTGCGCCGGGCGCTCTGCCCAGGAATCCGGCCAGCGATCGCAGCAGAGGGGCCGGATCGCCGTACGATGAAGGCATGTCACCGCGTCCGCTCGTCGCCCGGGTCAGCGCCGCGGCGCTGCTGCTCCTGGCGCTGTCCGGTGTCGGGATCGGTCAGACGGCGAGCGTGCTGCGCATCACGGTCACCCTGGTGGACGCCGAGGGCCGCGTCGTGCCGGTGCCGCGGCATGCGCTGCTCGTCAGCGACAACCCGCCCACCGCCGCGCCGCGGCGCGTCGTGACCGGCCTCGACGGCAGTGCCACGGTGCGCGTTCCGCCGGGCAACTACACGGTGGAGTCGGATCGGCCGCTGGCGTTCCAGGGCCGCGAGTACGCGTGGACCCGGACGCTCGATGTCGCGGCCGGCCCCGACACGGTGCTCGCGCTCACGGCCGACATGGCCGAGGCCGGGCCGATCACCGCCGCCTCGGCGTCGCCGGCCGGACGCGGCGCCGACATCTCGGATGCGCTGGTGCTGTGGCAGGACAGCGTCGTGGCGTTGTGGACGCCGACCACGACCGCGTCCGGCGTCGTCGTCGACGCCCGCGGCCTGGTCGTCACCAACCAGCAGGTGGTCGGCACCGCGACGGCGATCGAGGTCCAGCTGACCCGCGACCACAAGGTGCGCGGCCGCGTGCTCGCCGCCGACCGCACCAGCGACGTGGCCGTGGTGTGGATCGATCCGGCGGCCCTCGGCGCGGTGAAGCCGGTGCCGCTCGGCTGTGGCCAGACGACGGCCGCGCCGCTCGTCAACGGCCAGGAGGTGGTCGCGCTCGGCGTGCCGCCAGGACAGGCGCTGCGCGTGACCTACGGCGCGGTGAGCCGGGTGACGTCGCGGATGATGATCGCCGACCTGTCGCCGCCGCGCGGCAGCGCCGGCGGGCCGGTGTTCGCCGCCGGCGGCCGGTTCGTCGGCCTCACCTCGTTCATCGAAGCGAAGGAAGGCACGCCGGACGAGGAATCGCGCGTCGTTCGCGTCGACGCGGTGTGCGATGTGGTGGCGTCGGTGGCGGCGAAGATGACCGGCGCCGCGACGCCAGACGCGACCCGGCTGCCGGTGGAGCCAACGCAGGTGCTGCCGGAGGACGCATTGGCCGCCGCGGCGAAGCTCCGGGCCGGCAGCCTCAGTCCCTATCAGGCATCGTCCACCGGCTTCGACATCGTGTTTCTCACGCCGGTGCAGGCCTACGCCGCCACCCGCGCGACGATGGACTTCGCCAACTGGCACGACTACGTGGCCGGGCTGCCGCCGGTGCTGCTGGTGCGCGTCACGCCCAAGCGCGAAGAGGGCTTCTGGACCAAGGTGGCGCGCGGCCTGGTCCTGACCCAGGGCGTGGCCCTGCCGCCGATCACGCGGTTCGGGTCGGGCTTCACGCGGCTCCGCGCGCTGTGCGGCACCGCCGAGGTGACGCCGATCCATCCGTTCCTGCTCGAGCGGCGCGTCTCCGCGACCGACGCGATCTACGAAGGCTTGTACGTGTTCGATCCCGGCGCGTTCGGCCCGCACTGCGGCACGGTGCGGCTCGAGCTGTTCTCCGACAAGACGCCCGCCACGGCTGACCCGGCGGCGGTCGACCCGGCCGTGCTCGGGCAGATCTGGCGCGACTTCGCGGCCTTCCGGGCGCTGAAGTGACCCGGTGTGGGCGGACGGCGCTGGCCGGGTAGGATAGAGGCATGGGACGTCGCATCGTGATCCTTGCCGGAGTGCTCGCCGTGACCTCGTGGGGGGCCTCTGGACTGCTCGCGCAGGCAGGCAAGTCCACCGCCGACCCGGTCTACACCACCGAGCAGGCCACCAAGGGCAAGGAGCTCTTCCACGAGAAGTGCGAGAGCTGCCACAACGCCGAGAAGTTCTCCGGCGCCGAGTGGACGCGCGCCTACGTCGGCCGCGCGCTCAGCGAAGTGAGCGGCTCGATGGCCGAGATGCCGATGGACAATCCCGGCAGCCTCACGCCCGAGGAGACCGGCGCCCTCATCGGCTACTTCCTGTCGATGAACAAATATCCGTCCGGGCCGACGGCCCTGGCGGGCGACGCCGAGGCGCTCAAGGCGATCATGGTCGCCCCGCGCCCGCAGTAGCGTCGCCCGCTAGCGCGGTGCCGGCGGCTCCAGGCCGTGTGTCGCCAGCCGCGCCGCCACCGCGGCGCCGGCGAGCGCGTCGAGCAGCCGATCGCCGGCCGCATGATCCGCCGTCGCGGTACTACGCGCGGCCGTGAAGGTGACGTAGGACTGCAGCTCGGGCGGGAACGGGCCCAGCACCTTCAGTCCGGGCACGCCGACCAGCTCGCTCACCAGCGTCAGCACCACGTCGGCCTCGCCGCGCGCCACCATGCCAGGCGCCTCGCCGGGGCCCTTCAGCAACGTCTTTGCGCGCATCGCCTCGGCAATCCCCAGACGCTCGAAGGCGGCGTCGATGGCGGCGCGGCTCTGGCCCTCGGCGGTGAACACGACCGAGCCGGTGGCGAGGAGCAGTGTCTTGAACGCATCGGCGCTGGCGATCGCGACCGCCGGCACCTCGGCACGGACGGCGACGCCGACGCCGACACGGGCGACGTCGCGGCGCGACGCCGCCACGAGGGTACCCGGCATGGTCAGCGTGTCGATGAGTCCTGAGGTCAGCACCGCGACGTCGGGCACGTCGCCGCCGTCGATGCGCCGCTTGAGGGCCGTCGCCGTGCTGAACTCGAAGGCGATCGGGCGGCCGGCAGCGCGCTCGAGCACGGGCTGCGCCTCCTCTAGCCATGCCCGGACGCCGTTCGAGCTGAAGACCCGCAGCGGCGCGGGCGGCTCGGCAGGCCGGCAACCGGCCAGGCCGACGAGCAGCGCCAGAAGAACGAGCAGGTGCCGAGCCATGAGTCGCCGCGAATTGTAACGGGGTCTGACCCCATTCTGGAGAGGGGGGACTTAGTGGAAGAATCTACGACGCGGGGCAATCCGTGGGGCCTTCCGTGGGGCCTGTCCCCACTTGTGGAGGTCAACGATGGCTACCGCTATTTGTCGTAGGAAGACCGTCCCGGTCGCGATCCTCATCGCAGTTACTTCCGCAATTCAGGCCGCCGCGCAGGACCGGCTGCCGCCGATTCCCGCCACCCAGCTCACCCCGGCGCAGCAGCAGGCCGTCGCCGACTTCCGGGCGGCGCGGATGGCCGAGCTGACCGGCCCGTTCATCCCGCTGCTGCGCAGCCCCGAGGTGATGACCCGCACCCGCGCGCTCGGCGACTACCTGCGCTACCAGACGCGGCTCGGGCCGCGCCACAGCGAGTTCGTGATCTTGATGGCGGCGCGCAGCTGGTCGCAGCACTACGAATGGGCGGTGCACTATCCGATCGCGATCAAGGCCGGCGTGTCCGCCGAGGTCGCCCGGGCGATCGCGGAGCGGCGCCGCCCCGCGGGGATGAGCACCGAAGAGGCGACGCTCTACGACTTCTGCGACGAGCTGATGCGCACGCAGGCGGTCGGCGATGCGGCGTATGCGCGGATGGTGGCCGCCTTCGGCGAGCAGGGCGTGGTCGACACCGTGGGCATCGTCGGCTACTACACGATGCTGGCGATGATCCTCAACACCGCGCGCACGCCGGCGCCGGCCAACGGCGCGCCGCCGCTGCCGCCCCTGCGGTAAATGCGTGTTCAGCGACGTCAGTTCGAAGCGGTCAGAGACGCTCAGTAGATCGCGCGCAGGGCCGCCGCCAGCATGGTGACGCCGGCGAACACCAACAGCCACAGCACGACGTTGCGGAAGGCGGTCGGGCTCATGCCCAGGTAGATCTTCGAGCCGTAGATCGACGGCAGGATCAGCGATCCCGCGACCACCGCCATCTGCGGTACGTGCTCGGCCCGGGCCCGGCCGGTGGCCACGAACGACGCGAACGTGGCGGCCAGCACCACCAGGTTGAAGTTCTGCAGCACGGCGCGATGCTCGTCCTTGGTGTAGCCGCGCAGCGTGGCCCACAGGGCTGGGGCCAGACCACTGAAACCGCTGAGCGGCGCCATCACGCCGCCGAGCAGCCCGACGCCGGCGTCGGCCACCTTGCCGCCGTGGGTGAGTTTGGGCAGCCGGGCGGTGAGGAGCATCGCCGAACAGCACGCCACGAGCATGCCGCCGAGCACCAGCTTGAACCGGTTCGGGTCGAGCATCGGCAGCAGCCGCGTGCCGAGCGGAATGCCGATCGCGCTGCCGAGCAGGAACGGCCACAGCAGGTGCACGTGCCAGCCGCGACGGACCCGCAGCGCCGACATGATCTGTCCGGTGAGGCCGCCGAACACCGCCATCACCGCCGCCAGCTGCGGATCGACGCCCCACACCCAGATGGCCATCGCCACCATCGCGAACGCGAAACCGGAGATGCCTTGCACCAGGCCGCCCACGGCGGCGCCTACCGCCAACAACAGCAAATGATTCATCGTCGGCGCAGATCGTCTCACACGTAACAGTTGTGTTGCTGGGATGAGACCCATCTGCGGGACGCGCGCTGGATCCCGGCGAGCGCGGGTTGCTCTTTTGTAGGGCAGCTCTTCAGAGCTGCCCCAGGGCAGAGCTGCCCGCCTCCGCTCTTCGAGCTTCGGCGAGGTCTCGCCGAAGCCTTGGCGAAGGCGGAAAGCTCTGTCCTACATCGAACCGCTAATCGCTTTAGCGGACCGGCGATGACGCCGGTACCGATCACGAACGTGCCGTACATCATGTCGGAGTCGAGCTCGATCGTCCGCAGCCGCGTCGCCGCGTCGGCCGAGAACACCTCGATGGTCCGGCCCGCTTCGTACAGATAGAGCAAGCCGTTCGAGCTGGTACGCATCTGCATCCGCGTGCGCGTCGGCACTTCGACGCGCCGCGTCACGCGCCGCGCCGCCATGTCGATGGTCCACAGCTCGTGGCGGCCGATCGTCGCGACCAGCACGTTGGCCACCGTGCGTCCCGGAGCGACGGTGAACGCCAGTCCGTCGGCGTCGGGCACCGGACCGAGCGGAAAGACATCCACGGTCTTCGCGGCCAGGTCGACGAGACCCACCGACAGCGTCTTGCGCTTCATCACCGCGTCCTGGGTGGTGAAGAGCGCGGTGACGAACCCCGGCCGGTCGGCCGAGTCGTCCTGCGGTCCGGCCTCGAGCCGGCTCAGCGCCGCGTCCACCGGCAGCGACAGGTCCCACGAGTCGACCTGCGTCATCGTGGCCACGTCGAAGATCGTCACCTCTTCGCCGAACACGTAGAGCAACGAGCCGTCGGGCGAGAAGCGCAGGGCCAGGCTGTAGTACGACGGCTCGGGATCGAGCGGCCACGGCACGGTGCGGGTGACCTTGTGCGCCGCCAGATCGTAGAGGATGATCTCCGGCGTGCCGATCTCCCACCGGTCGACCAGCTTGGTGGCCGGCCGGGCGACGATCACCATCGTGCGGTGCGTGGAATCGACCTCGAAGGCCAGTGCGCGGACGTGGCGGCGGGCATCGCTCAGCGTGAAGGTGTCGACGCTCTGCCGGCGGGCCACGTCGACGACTTCGAAACGCTCCTGGTTCGCGCTCTGCACGTAGAACCGCGAGCGGTCGGAGGATAGCCGCACCACGAACGGCGGCCCGGTGGTGAGCGGGATCTTGGTGAACGCGCCGGTCGCCTCGTCCACGGCGGTGAGATGCCCCGAGTAGGAGCCGACGAAGATGGTGCCGGTGCCGGCCAGCGGTGACTGTGCGGACACGGCGCCGGCGAGGCCGACCAGGACGACGAACACCGACAGACGGCGAGTCATCGCCGGCATTCTGTCACGGAACCGCGCCAGCCGCCGGCGGGTCGTCGACCTGGACGGTCAGCCACAACAGCGCCGCGATCGCGCACGCGGCCGACCAGAACGCCAGCGTGCCGATCCAGCCCCACGCCGCCGCCATGTGCGGCACCAGCCAGATCGACAGCACGCCGCCGAGGTTGCCCATCAGATTCAACAGACCGGCAGCGGCGCCCGGGTTGCCGGCGCCGATCGCGGTGGCGGTCATGAAGAACGGCGCCTCCGCGCCGTTGATGCACGCCGACGACACGCTGAGCGCGGCGATCGCCAGCACGGCGCTCGGGAGCACGGCACCCGTCGCGACGAAGACCGCGGCCGCGAACAGGCAGCCCATCGCCACGCGCCGCCGGGCCCGGCCGGCACCGACGCGGCGGCCCAGTCGATCGGCGGCCACGCCAATGAGCGGCGCGCACACGAATCCGGCGATGCTCGGCAGGCTGGCCCAGACGCCGCTCGCCAGCAGAGTGAAGCCACGCCCGTCGACCAGATAGCGGAAGAACCAGAACAGGAACACGAAGTACACCGCCGAGTGGAGCAGATACGCCGTCGACAGGCGCAGGAGCCGCGGGTTGCGGACCAGTTCGACCAGCTCGCGCACCGCAGTCGTCGCGTCCGCCGGCGAGCGCCCGGCGAGACGGACCGGAGGCGGTGGCATCAGCGTGCGCCACGCCACGGCGGCGCCGGCGCCGATGGCGCCGCTCAGCAGGAACACCGCCCGCCAGCCGAATCGTTCCATCGTCGGGGCCATCAGCAGCGGGGCAATGGCGGCCCCGAGTGCCGACGTCGCGATACAGAACGACGTCGCGCGCACACGCCGATCCGGGGGCACGTAGACCATCACCGCCATCGCGGCCACCGGGAAGATGGCGGCCTGCGAGATGCCGAGCAGCACCCGCGTGATCCACAGCGTCGAGACGGCCGCGGCCGGTGACTCCGGCATCAGGCCGGTGGCGAACGAGGCCACGCTGCAGCCGAGCAGCGCCAGCATCAGCGCGGCGCGGACGCCGAACCGCTCGCCCAGCATCCCGGCCGGCACCTGGAACACGGTGTAAGCGAGCTGGAAGCCCCACGCCGTGATCGCGCCCATGGCGGTCATCGTGAGACCGAGCGCCGGCGCCATGCGTTCCTGCGCCACGGCCACATCGGCGCGTACGAGGTAGCCGACGCACGTGACCGCGCACAGCAGAGAGACGACGCGCCAGGGATTGGGCATACGGGCGGGTGACGAGCGCCGCCATCATAGTTGACGGGGACGATAGGCGCGACGAACCGGTCCCCGCGGGCAACGGAACGGGCCCGATCGGACCTTCACGTCTGGACTCGCCACAGATTCGCCCCTCGCCACAGTGCGGATGGCCACCCGCAGCGCCGGTACGAGGGCCGGTGACGGCGCGTGCCGCAAACTGGACAAGCCTCCGGCTGACCGCCGGCGCTCGCGCAGCAGGACATCGCCCGGCGGGGCGACGTCTATAACCGCGAAGCCTACGCCTGGGCGTTGCTCGAGAACGGCTGGCGGGCCCAGGCCCGCAGGGAGATCGCCGCGGTGTGGCCGTGGGCGTGCGGCTCGATGCCCTGAGGCGCTCCGCGAGGCACGACGTGCGCTTGGCCACGTTACGGGAAGGGGCGTCGATGTGCGGCGCCCTTTTCGTGTCTGCCTCGCGCTCGCGCCGTGTGCGATTTGCGGACAGCGTGCACTCAATCGACACAGTCGACCGTCGGGGTCGTGATCGGGTGGCTGCGCGTGCGCACGGCGGCGCACAATTTGACTGGCGCGGCGGACCAATCGGCTCGTGGTTGCACCGTGGCGCCCGACGCTCCCCGGCGAGCCCGTGATGCACAACGGGGCAGACGCGGCGGTGCCGTCGCCCCGCAGCTCCCTCCGAGATCCGGCGTAAGCGACCTCCGCACAACGGTTTGGCCGGCGCAGACGCGGACTGGCCGCGACCTTGCTATGCGAGTGGTCGACCGGGCGCTACGGCACCCGGTCGACGTGGATCGGCAGAGAGGACATACCGTGAGATTCCTGAGTCGTGAACTGCGGAAGGTCGTGTGGCTGCTGGTAATGGCCCTGGCGCTGCCGGCGCCGATGGCCGTTGCGCAGCCGGGCAAAGGCCAGGCTGGGCGCGGGCAGCGTAATGAGGACGGGCGGGCGCGGCGGAAGCTCGATTGGCGGCTCCAGGAGCGCATCGACGCCGGACACGGCGGCCAGACCGAACGCGTCATCGTCACGCTGAAGCCCGGGGCCCGGTTGGCGGCGGCGGACAAGCTCCAGCGGCGCAACGGACGCGTCCGCCATACCTTCGCGATTCTCGACGCGGTCGCGGCAGACGTGCCGGCCAGTCAGCTCGAGCAGTTGGCCGACGACGACGACGTGCTGTCGGTCTCCCTCGACGCGCCCGTCACCTCGGACGGCATCGCCACGGCCGTGACGGGCACGGCGCTGGAGTCGGGCTACACGTTGCGGTCCACGCTCGGCCTGACACATCCGGCCACCTCAGCGACCACGAAGTCGTTCCAGCAGGGCGTCTCGAGCTACACCGGCACCCTCGACGGCATGGTCGAAAGCTACTACCCCACCACGACCGCTGCGTCGCCGTCGCGGTTCGAGGTCGACAACGATCCAGACCCGTCCGACGGCTACTCGTGGGCGCTCATCAGATTCGACGGCCTCTTCGGACCCGGGACGAATCAGATTCCCGTGGGGTCGACCATCACCTCGGCGTCCTTGACGCTGCAGCACAAAGCCGACGGCGACTCCGGCGCCAGCGCGAGCGTGCACCGCATGCTCGTGGACTGGAGCGGGTCGTCGACCTGGAACAACCTGTCGACGTCCGGCGCCGGCATCCAGTTCGACAACGTCGAGGCGCGCACGGCGGCAGATGCGACGGTCTCGAACCTCGCGACGAGCGCCGCCAAGGTCTTCAGCGGCGCGTCCATGGTGGCGTCCGTGCAGTCGTGGGCGAACGGCGAAGCCAATCGCGGGTGGGTCGTCTCTCAGACACGCAACGACGGCTGGATCGTGCGGAGCTCGGAGGATGGAACGTCCTCGCGCCGGCCGCTCCTGAGCATCACCTACAAGGCGCCGGTCAGCACCACGTCGCTCACGGGCGCCGGCATCACCGTGGCCGTCATCGACTCGGGTCTGTTCGAAGACGGCGGCGGGACGTCGCGGATCAAGACCACGCGCGACTTCACCGGCGGCGCCGCCAATCCGTCCGCCTCGTCCGGGCCCGTCGACAGCTACGGCCATGGCACGCACGTGGCCGCGCTCGTCGGTGGCAACAAGGCCGAGGTGACCGGTGTGGCGCCGGGTGTGAGCTACGTCAGCCTGCGCGCGCTCAACAGCCTCGGCGTCGGCTGGACGAGTCACGTCATCGCCGCCGTGCAGTGGGCGGTGGCCAACCGCGTCACCTACGGCATCGACGTCATCAACCTGTCGCTCGGTCACCCGATCTACGAGCCGGCGGCGACGGATCCTCTCGTTCAGGCCGTGGAAGCCGCCGTCCGCGCCGGCATCGTGGTCGTGGCGTCCGCTGGCAACATGGGCACGAACCCGTTGACCGGCCAGGTCGGCTACGCGGGCATCAGCTCTCCCGGCAACGCGCCGTCGGTCATCACCGTCGGCGCCGTCCGCACCATGGACACGACGCGGCGCGGCGACGACGTCGTCGCCAACTACAGCTCGCGCGGACCGACGTGGCACGACGGCTTCGCCAAGCCCGACATCGTCGCTCCGGCGCACCGCCTGATGGGCGCGGCGACGACCTCCCAGTTCCTCTACACGACGTTCCCGACATTCCGCGGTCCCAGCTTCGGCGGCCGTGCCTACATGCGCCTGAACGGCACCAGCATGGCCGCGGGCGTCGTGAGCGGCACCGTGGCCCTGATGCTCGAGGCGTTCAAGACCAACTACGGCGTGAAGCCGACGCCGAACACGGTGAAGGCCCTGCTGCAGCACAGCGCCTTCCCGATGACCGACGCCAGCGGCGCACCCTACGACGTGCTCACGCAGGGCGCCGGCGCGCTGAACGCGATGGGCGCCTTGCAGCTCGCGACGGCGATCAACCCGACGACGGCGGTGGGCTCGAACTGGCTCACGGTGGGCGTCGCCGAAAGCTCGACGGTCGACGGGCAGAACATCGTCTGGGGCGAGAACATCGTCTGGGGCGAGAACATCGTCTGGGGCGACTCGGTCTACACGAACCGCAACGCCTGGGCCAACAACATCGTCTGGGGCGAGAACATCGTCTGGGGCGAGAACATCGTCTGGGGCGAGAACATCGTCTGGGGTGACAACATCGTCTGGGGCGAGAACATCGTCTGGGGCGAGAACATCGTCTGGGGTGAGAACATCGTCTGGGGCGACAACATCGTCTGGGGCGACGTGTTCGCATGCCCGGGATGCCAGGAGCAATAGTCGTGCATCTGCAGCTTACTCACACCGGGCCCGGCGCCTCGCCGGCCCTGGCGAGGCCCCTGGCGGGCCGGGCCGCGATCGAGGCCCGCCCCGTGGTGCGCACCGGCATCACGGCCGACTGGAGGGCGGCGCTGCCGGCCCTGCACGCCTCGGGGGTGACGCTCCGGGCGCTCCGCTCGAACGACGCACCGTCGCTGGTCGCAACGCTCGCCACCGAGGAGGTCGCGCGCTTCGTCTCGCCACCGCCGACCAACGTGGAGGACTTCGAGCGCTTCATCGCCTGGACGCATCGGATGCGACAAGCCGGCAGCTACGCCTGCTTCGCGGTCGTGCCGCGCGGCCTCGATGCCGCCGTCGGCCTCCTGCAACTGCGCGCGCTCACGCCCGATTTCACTCTGGCCGAGTGGGGTTTCGCGATCGGCGCCCGGTACTGGGGCACCGGCCTGTTCATCGAGAGCGCCCTGCTGACGCTCGACTTCGCCGTCGATCACGTGGGCATCCACCGTCTCGAGGCGCGGGCCGTGACCCTCAACGAGCGTGGCAACGGCGCGTTGCTCAAGCTCGGTGCGCGGAAGGAGGCGCTGCTGCGCCGGGCGTTCGTCAAGGAGGGTCACGCCTTCGATCAGTATCTCTGGTCGATTCTCGCCGACGACTGGCGAGCCCATCGACCGCTGATTCGGCGCCTCGGCCGCCTGTCGGCGCCGGCACCGCGCTGAGTCACCAGACCGAGGTGGCGAGTAGAGGAATCCGGCCGGTTCAGGGCCGGACACCTTCCATCATGCGCCGAAGGTCTGAACCGTGCCGACATACGCGGCGATAGTCTGGGGCAAGGGGGGCGCCCTGGGTGGGCGCGGCCATGACATCGGCGGCGCTGGCGAATGGCTACGGCGTTCTGTGACAGGATGCCAGCGATTCGCGGAGGGGCCAATGGCGCAGAGAACGTCGAGATATGCCGCGGCGGTTCGTGACTGTGGCGTGCTCACGGCCTGCCTGCTGCTGTCAGGTGCCTGCAGCACCGCGGTGCCTGCCAAGGACGCCGCCGCGCCCGCCCGGAAGCCGGACGTCGTGCTGAGCAAAGACCAGACGCACACCAAGTTCAGCCGCAGCATTGCCCCTGTCGTGCGGGTGCCGTCCGGCAGCATCGTCGAGGCGTTCACGCACGAAGCGACCGGCGGGCAGGTGACGCCGACGTCGACCACCGCCGACACCGCCAACATCGACTGGGACCGGATCCACACGCTGACTGGGCCGGTCTACGTCGAAGGCGCCGCCCCGGGCGATGTCCTCGCTGTTCGCCTGCTCGAGCTCGAGCCGGCCGACTGGGGATGGATGGAGAACCATCCGGACTTCGGATTCCTCACCGGCGAGTTCACCACCCGCGTGCTGAAGACGTTCGCGCTCGACAAGGCGAAGAACGAGGTCGAGTTCGCGCCCGGCATCCGCATCCCCCTGAAGCCCTTCGCCGGTGTCATGGGAGTCGCGCCGGATACCGACGAGATGCTCACCACCATTCCCCCGCGCGCCAACGGCGGGAATCTCGACGACCCGCACCTGGTGGCCGGCACGACGGTCTATTTTCCGGTCTTCGTCGCCGGCGGCCTGTTCTCCATCGGCGACACCCACGCGGTTCAAGGCCTCGGCGAAGTGTCCGGCACCGCGTTGGAGACGCCGATGCGGATCGTCTACGAGATCGGCGTCATCAAGGGCGGCCGACCCATCGCCGAGCCGCAGTACGAAACCGCCGCGTACTATGCGACGACCGGGTTCGCCACGACGATCGACGAGGCGGCGAAGAAGGCCACGCGCTACATGATCGACTACCTGACCGCCACCAAGGGCTTGAACCGGGACCAGGCCTACATGCTGTGTTCGCTGGCCGGCGACCTCAAGATCGCCGAAACGGTCGACGCGCCGAACATGCTGGTGACGATGCACCTGCCGAAACACATCTTCGTGACGCCGCAGCCCTGATCACTTCCCGGCGGTGCGCCGGATCGAGGCGCGGAAGGCCGTTGGCGTCATGCCTTCGCGGCGATGGAAGGCGTCGTAGAGCGCCGAGCGCGAGCGGAAGCCTGCCGATGCGCCGATGCCCTCGATCGTGTAGCGGTCGCTGTGCGGATCGCGCAGCTGCGCCTTCACCTCGTCGACGCGACGACTGGTGACCAGGTCGCGGAAGCTGGTGCCGCCGAAGCGGTTCAGCGCCTCGGACACGAGGTGTGGCGTCGATCTGGCGGCGTCGGCGAGCTGCCCGAGCGTCAGATTGGGTCGCGCGAAGAGCCGCTCGCGGGTCAGGACGTCGTCGAGGCAGGCCAGCAGCGCGCGTGCGGACGGCTCGTCGAGCGCCGATCGCTCGTAGCGCGCCGCCGCCGGCCGCGCCATCACGGCCGCGCCGATCGGCGGCTCGAGCCGCGCCGCGACCGTGCGCCAGGCCACGAACGCCACCATCGCGACGAAGCCGCCGGTGAACACCAGCGGCACCAGCGCACGGATCGCCGGCACATGGCCGAAGTCCATGCGGATGATCTGCGCGACGTTCACGACGGCCAGGAACCCGACCACCCATTCCGGCGGCACCAGCGCGGCGGCCGGTCGCGCGGTCCGGCGCCGCAGCGTGGCCGCGCTCAGCGCCGTGAAGGTCAGCACCACCGGCAATATCCAGATGAACGCCACCCCGGTGTCGAGGCCGAGTGACGCGCGGCCGACGGCCACGGCCAGGTAGACCGCGGCCGGCAGCCACAGCGTCCAGGCGTGGCGGTTCGGCGACCCGGTGGCGCGACGCGTGTAGACGACCGCCATCGGGAAGGCGATGAGGCCCGCCAGGTTGACGGCGTGCCCGACCAGGTCCGACGCCGGGACGAAACCGGCCAGCCGGGCGCTGATGAGCGCCGCCACGACCGACACGAGGAGCATCGTGGCGCCGAGCAGCCGGGGATCCGCTGCCCCGCGCCGCCGCGGCCACACCATCGGCAGCCCGAGCGCCGCGCCGACCCCGGATCCGACCAAGCCGACCACGGCGAGTTCCTGCACGCCCATCAGTGTCCCCAGGGACGGCCCGGCCGGTGTCCGGGTTCCGTGTCCGCGCCGTTCGGACCGCACAAAGTGGGCCTGCCGGTGGGCCTGGGCGCGTCGTCCAATCCGGGTGTCATGACCATGCCCATTCTGCTCCGTTCCTTGATCGCCGGCGCCTTGACCGTCGTGGCGGTCGCCACGACGTTCACCCAGCCGGCGCCGCCGCTCGACCTGGTGATCGCCGGTGGCCGGGTGCTCGATCCTGAGTCGGGCCTCGACGCCGTCCGCCATGTCGGCGTCCGCGGCGACCGCATCGTCGCGGTGAGCGCCGAGCCCCTGGCTGGCCGCGAGACCATCGACGCCCGCGGCCTGGTGGTGACGCCCGGTTTCATCGACCTGCATCGCCACGCCCACGGCGACACCAGCTACCGCTACGCGGCCCGCGACGGCGTCACCAGCGTGTTCGAGCTGGAGATCGGCGCCCAGGACGTGGACGCGTGGTACCGGATGCTGGGGCCGGCCCGGCTGGTCAACTTCGGCGTGTCGGCCAGCCACATCGGCGCCCGCATGCAGGGTACTCGGCGACAAGGGCTTCCTGCTTCCCACTGGACCCGGTCGCGGTCCGGCCACCGCGGCCCAGATCGCCGACATCGTCGCGCTCGTGGACACCGGGCTCGCGGCCGGCGGCGTCGCCGTGGGCACCGGGCCCGCCTACACACCGGGCGCCTCGGCCGAAGAGCTCGCCGCCGTGTTCGCCGTCGCCGCAAAGCACGGCGCGTTCGTGTTCGCGCATCTGGGTGGCAGCGCCGGCGGACTGACCGCGCTCCTGGGTCTGGCGGCGTCGAGCCGCGCGCCGCTGCACATCGCCCACATCAACAGCACCGCCGGCGACGACATCCAACAATGGCTGACCGCGGTGGGCGCCGCGCGGGCCAAGGGCGTGGACGTGACCACCGAGGTGTATCCCTACACCGCCGGCGCGACGCTGATCCAGTCGGCGCTCTACGACGGCTGGGAACAGTGGCCAGACGCGCGCTTCACGTCGTTCCAGTGGGCGGCGACCGGCGAACGGCTCACCCGCGAGACGTTCGGCAAGTACCGCGCGCAGGGCGGGTCGGTGATCTCGCATGGCAACACCGAAGAGCTGCTGCGGGTCAGCCTCGCCGATCCGCGGCCGATCATCGCCAGCGACGGCGGTCGCGATCTCGAGGATCGGCCGACCCATCCGCGCGCCGCCGGCACCTTCGCCCGCGTGCTCGGCCACTACGTGCGCGAGGAACGCGTGCTGACGCTGTCCGACGCGGTGCGCCGCATGACGATCGAGCCGGCTCGGAGACTCGAGGCGCGCGTGCCCGAGATGCGCGACCGCGGCCGCGTGCGCGCTGGCGCCTACGCTGATCTCACCGTGTTCGACCCGGCCACGGTCATCGACCGCGCCACCTACACCACCGCCGCCGCCTTCTCGGAAGGCATCGTCCACGTCGTCGTCAACGGCGTCCCGGTCGTGCGCGCGGGCGACGTCGACGAGAAGGGCGTGTTGTTCGGCCAGCGCGTCGCCATCGGCGCCCGCATGCCGGGCCGGCCGATTCGCGCGCCGCGCCCGCCGTCGTGACCGACCTTGCCGGAGCGATGCGGCGGCAGGATGATTGACACCTGCGCTCCGCGCGTTCCCGGAGCGCGCCGGAGGTGGCCATGCGCGCCGTATCCTGCCTGGCGGTCGTGCTCGTCGCGGTTCTCGCCGGGTCGCCCGCGTCGGCACAGTACGCCGAAGTTCCCAGGCCGCTGCCGGTGCCATCGGCCAGCATCTTCGGGGGGTCCAGCCCCGGCTGGTTCACCGCCGCCACGCAGATCGATCGCCGGCTCTTCGTCGCCGGCACGTTCACCAGGTTGTCGCCGCCGACCGGCAGCGCGGTGGTCGTCGATCTCGCCGGCCACTACCTCCCGGGGGCATTTCCGTATTTCGCCGGCACGGTGACGCAGATCGTCGCCGACAGCGCCGGCGGATGGCTGGTGGCGGGCGACTTCGTCAGCGTGAACGGCCGCCCCATCGCCCGCTTCGCGCGCGTCGCGCCCGACCGGACGGTGGACGAGCGCTACCGCGTGGTCGCCGACGGTGCGATCGCCGAGGTGGCGCTCGCGCACGGGCGTATCTACCTTGCGGGCGACTTCACCGCCATCAACGGCGCCGCGCGCCGGGGACTGGCCGCGCTCGACGCCGTCACCGGGAGCCTCACAGGGTGGGGGGCCGGCTTCGACGCGGGTGGCGGTGTGCGGGAGCTGTCGTTCTCGTCCGTGGGCGTCTACGTCGCCGGCGGCCCGCAGCCCGGTCATCTGTGGGGACTCGACGCGACGACCGGGCGCGTCCTCTTCGATCGCCCGGGCTTCGTATCGGCGCTCGCCGCATCGTCGGCGCGGGTCTACGTCGGCGGCATCGGGTTCCAGCGCCCGGTGTGGGCGGTGGACCCGTTCACGGGCGAGGACACCGACTGGGTCCCGGGCCTGACGTTCGAGTACGTGCCGGCCACGTACGGCTGGGACGCAACGCAGGTCGGCGAGCTGTTGCTGGACGGCGGCCGGCTGTACATCGCCGGTCGATTCCGCACCGCCGACGGCCGCGCCACGCTCACCGCGGTTGAAGCCGGCGGCGGACGGGCGGTTGGCTGGTGGCCGGCCGTGCCCGGGCCAACCGGCAGCCCCGAAGCCGCGCTCTTCCGCGTCGGCCCGGCGATCGTCGCGAGTCTCGGCGGTGCGTCGTTCGGCGTATCGACGTCGATCGTGGCGTTCGACGTGGCGACGGCGGCGACGATTCCCTTTCAGCCCGACGTGGTCGGCGCCGTGCTGGCCGTGGCTTCGGCGCCGGAAGGCGTGGTGGTCGTCGGCAGCTTCAACGGCAGCGGCGGCGTCGATCGAGGCGGGCTCGCCGCCATCGACCTGGACACCGGCGAGGTCGAGCCGTGGACGTCGGTCGTGCGAGGGCCGCCGCTCAACCCGATCATCGAACTGGCCACCGACGGCACGTGGCTGTTCGCGCGCACCGAAGGCACCCTCAACGGCAGCGACTCGCTGTTCTTCAAGATCGATCCGGTGACCGGCGCCGTGGCCGCCGAGCGCGCCTTCCCGTCGATCACGACGCGCATGCGCGTGGCCGGCGGCGAGATCCTGGTCTCGACCCAGTCGAGAACCACGTTCGCCGCTGAAGTTGGCGTCATCACGATCGCCGATTGGTCGTATGGCGCACGTCCGGTGACGTTCGACGGGTCGGTGTCGAGCCTCGACGCCAGCGGCGACGTGATCTATCTGGCCGGCCGCTTCTCGAGTGTGAACGGGCAGAGCCGGCCGGCGTTCGCCGCCGTGCATCGCGTGACTGGCGCCGTGCTCCCGTGGCGCCCGGCGGCGGATAGCGCGGGTGGCTCGGTTCGCGCCGCCAGCGGGAGGGTGTGGGTGGCCGGTGACTTTCGCCGCGTCGGCGGGCAGCGGCGCCGCGGGCTGGCGGAACTCGATCCCGCGACCGGGCTCGCGCTGCCGTGGAACCCGGATGTCGCGGGCGTGCTGAGCGGCGGCTCGCTCATCCCTGGCGTGAACGCGATCGAGATCGGCGCCGACGGCAACCTCTATGCCGTGCTGGGCGTGTTCCCAAACAGCAACGAACGCGCCGTGGCCGCGGGGCAACTGGCCCCGCCGACGCTGGCGTACTCCACCACCACCGGACGCCGGCTGCCGTGGCGGCCGTCAGCGCCGGGGATGATCGCGGTGCAGCCGGATTGCCTGCTCACGGCCGTGGGGTGTCTGCCGCGAGCCATCCCGGCGCCGACCGATCTCCACGTGACCCAGTCGGGCGCTGCGCTCGCGCTCAGCTGGTCCCTGCCGGCGTCGCCTGCCCGTACCGGCGTGCGGCTCGAGGTGGGGAGCGCCGCCGGCCGCGCCGATCTCTACACCCTCGACCTGCCGGCCAACCAGCAGGCGTTCTCGGCGACCGCGCCGCCCGGCAGCTATTTCGCGCGCGTGCGTGCCCTGGCCGGGGTGGCCAGCAGCATGACGACGCCCGACGTGTCGTTCGCGGCCGGCGCCGCCGCCGCCGCGCTGGACTTCACCGCCATCGCGTCCGGCTCGCTCGTGAGCTTCGCCTGGCAGGCGCCGTCCACGGGCGCGCCGGTGCGCTATGAGCTCGAAGCCGGCACCGCCGAGGGCCGGCGCGACATCGGCGCCATCGGGATCGCCGGAGCAGCGACGACGCTCACGGTGAATGCACCGATCGGGCGGTTCTGGACCCGGCTGGTCGCGGTGACCGACAGCGGGCGCTCGGCCGTGAGCAACGAGGCGTTCATCGACACCACGCCGCGCAACAACTGCAGCACGTCGCCGCCGCAGAACCTCGTGGCCGCGGTCGTGGGCCGGACGGTGACGCTGACCTGGGACCTGCCGGCCGACGGGTCCGAAGACCCGCCGCGCATCGTCGCCGGGAGCGCGCCTGGCCAGAGCGACCTCGCCACTCTCACGGCCGCGCCCTACAGCACGTCGTTCGCGGTGGCCGCCCCGCCGGGCACCTACTACGTGCGCCTCTTGGTCGGATGCTTCACCACCGCGTCGAGCAACGAGGTGCAGGTGGTCGTGCCGTAGAGACGCCGCCGTTGGCGCGCCGGTGCAGAAGTGAGCGATGATCCCGCCCATGCTCGCCGTTCTTGCTCTCGCCGTCGTCACCGCGCAGCCGGCGGCGCCGGCCCGCGAAGTGTTGTGCGCCACTGTCGATCGCCCGGTCACTGAGGCGGCTGCGGCGCTCACGCTGCTCGGCGACGCCGCCCGCACGGCGCTGCTGACACTGGCGGAGTCCAGCCAGCTCGCCGACGCCGCCTGCGGCGTGGCCGGGCTGGCGGCGTTGCGCGATCGTCGCGTGGTCGCGCCGGCCCGCGCCGCGCTGGCGAATCCAGCCTTTCGCGACGACGCCTACCGGTTCGCGCGCTGGGCCGCCTATGTCGCCGGCGGCCCCGAGGTCGATCTCGGCGCGGCGTTTCTGCCACTCGTGTCGATGCTCGACGATGCGGCGGTGTGGAAAGCGGCTGGCGACGATGGGATCCGGTTGCTCGGCGAGATCGACGACCCCGTGGCCCGCACGCGGCTGACCGCCGAGTTGGCGCGGCCGCAGCCCGACGCCACGCTCGACGCGCTCGTTTGTGCGCTCGCCCGGCAGGGCGACCCACGCGTGCGCGATCGCGCCGCCAGCCTCGGCCGCGAGGCGCTGGCGTCTCACGCCGGCAACGCCACCTACGAGCAGGCCCGACGCATCGGCGCGGTCGGCTTCTACCTGCTGGCGACAGGCGCCGAGACGCAGCCCGAGGGCGTGGAACTACTCCGAAAGCTGGCGCCGGCCGATCAGGCCGACACCGCGGCGTGGGCGGTGCAGACCTGGTGTCAGCGGGCCGTGCGGCGTCCGGCGGAGAAGGCGTCCGCGGACCAGCGGGCTGCGGCGCTGGCGGCCGAGTTCGACGGCATGAGCATCCGCTGGCGCGAGCTGTCGCGCGGCGCCTTTGCGTGCGCGCCGGCGCCTTAGGTTCTCTGGGGCAGAACTAAAGTTCTGCCCTACATCCGACGCGACATCGAACGACATCACGACGGTCGTAGGGCAGCGCTGCATCCGACGCTTGTAGGGCGGCTCTTTAGGTGTGTTAGAGCTGCCCCTCGAACGCCCAGAACTGCTAGTGCCGGGTGTGCTCGAGCACCAGCAGCGCCGCGGCGACGAATGCCAGGACCCACAGGATCGGCCGCACCTCGCGGGCCCGGCCGACCACGGCGTGCAGGGTCGCGTGCAGCACGAAGCCCCACAGCAGCCCCTGCGTGATCGAGAAGGTGAGCGGGATCAGCACCACCGCCACGTAAGCCGGCAGCGCCTCTTCGAGCCGTTCCCAGCTGACCCGCGTGACCGCCTGGAACATCGACACGCCGACCACGATCAGCACGGCGGAGGTGGCGTAGGCCGGCACCGCCCCGGCCAGCGGCGCGATGAACAGGCACGGCAGGAAGCACAGCGCCGTGAACACGGCGGTGAGCCCGGTGCGGCCGCCCATCCGGATGCCGCTGATGCTCTCCACGTAGGCGGTGCCCGACGAGGTGCCGAGTAGTCCGGCGCCGAGCGTGGCGAACGAATCGACGATCAGGCCCTGGCGCAACCGCAGCGGCTGACCGTGCTCGTCGACCAGGCCGGTGGCCTGTGAGACGCCGATGAACGACGAGATCGAGTCGAACAGGTCGGTCATCGTGATCGCGATGATCGACGGGAGCAGCGACAGCTGCAGCGCACTGACGACGTCGAGCTTCAGCAGCACCGAGCTGAAGTCGGGCGCGCTCAGCCACTGGTCAGGCACCCGGACATCGCCGTAGGCCCAGCCGGCGACGCTGACCACGGCGATGCTGGCCAGGAACGCGAGCGGGTTCTGGCGTCGCGACAGCACCGCGATGACCGCGACGCCGACCATGGTCAGCACGGCGCGGTGGTCGAGCGGTCCGACGCCGACCATGGTCGCGGGGTTCGCCGCCACGAATCCGCCGTTCTGCAGACCGATGAAGGTGAGCAGCAGGCCGATACCCGCCGCGGACGCGGCCCGCAGGTGGGTGGGAATCGCCATCGCCACCGATTCGCGCAGCGGCGTCGCCGAGACCAGCAGGAACAGCACGCCGGCCCAGAAGACGAGACCGAGCGCCACCGGCCACGGCACGCCGCCCTGCAGGATGATCGTGTAGGTGAAGAACGCGTTCAGGCCCATGCCCGGCGCCACGCCGTAGGGCAGGCGGGCGTAGAGGCCCATCAGCAGCGTCATCGACACGCACAGCAGCACCGTGGCCGTGAGCACGCCGCTGAACGACATGCCGGTGCCCTGGGTCGACAGAATCGACGGGTTCACCACCAGGATGTAGGCCATTGTGAAGAAGGTGGTGACGCCGGCGACGGCTTCGGTCGCCAGCCGGGATCGCGGCGCTGGGACTGGCAGGGCGGACGAGGTCATCAGGCGCGCATCATAGTCCGCGCGCCCGCACGGGTCTTCCGTGATAATCCGCGGATGCGACCTGCCGCGTGGCTTCTGTGCGCTCTCGTGACCCTGGCGTCGCCGTCGAACACGTCGGCGCAAGCGCAGTTCTCGTTCGACTGGCCGGCCGTGGCCGCGCGGCTGGTCACGCAACTGGCGCCGCAACCTGGCGAGAAGCTGCTCATCGTCGCCCACCCGGGGATGTTCGAGGATCTGATCCCGCATCTGCGCTACGCGATCGCGCGGGCCGGCGCCACCGACGTCGGCGTGGTCGACGTGCTGGCCGAGCCGGTGCCGGCCGGCTGGGACCTCGAACAGGTGCGGCGCGGCAGCGCCCGGGCGCGCGAGGCCTATCGCGCGATGTTTGCCGGCGTCGACGGCGCGATCATGATGCCCGGCGCCGTGCCCGCTCATCCCGCCTATGCCGCCTTGCAGGACCTGCTGCGCGAGGGCCGCGGCCGCACCGTGCACTTCCACTGGGTGGAGAACGGCAGCGCCATCCCGTTGCCTGGGCAGCCGATGCCGTCGCGCGCCGCCATCGACGCGCTCTACCAGCGCGCGCTGCTCGACACCGACTACGCGGCGCTGGCGCGGGTGCTGCAGCGCTTCGACCAGGCGCTGCGCACGGGCGAGGTCCACGTCACCTCGCCGAGTGGCACCAACCTGCGCTTCCGCGTCGGCAACCGCGTGGTGAACCGCCAGGACGGTGACGCCTCGGCGGCGCGCACCGCCCGCGGCCAGGTGCTGATCGATCGCGAGATCGAGCTGCCGGCCGGCGTGGCCCGCGTGGCGCCGCTCGAAGACAGCGTCGAGGGCACCATCGCGTTTCCGCCGTCGCAGTGGGACGCGCGACCGGTCGAGGGCCTGCGGCTGCACTTCGAGCGCGGCCGCGTGGTGCGGGTCGAGGCCGCGAGTGGACGTGAGGCCGTTGAGCGCGAAATGAAAGCAGCCGGCGACGCCGGCCGCAGCTTCCGCGAGTTCGCGCTCGGCTTCAACCCGCTGCTCGCGGTGCCGGAGCGCACGCCGTGGGTGCCGTACTACGGCTACGGCGCCGGCGTGGTGCGGCTGTCGCTGGGCGACAACTCCGAGCTGGGCGGCACCGTCACGGGCGGCTACGTGCGCTGGAACTTCTTCACCGACCTCACGGTGTCGGTGAACGGCCAGGTGTGGGTGAAAGACGGCCGGCTCACCGCGCCGCAGTAGCGCAGGAACGCCGCAATCGCGAGCCGGAGGAAGGCGCAGATTTGGCGACGTGAACGACGTCGCGCGCCGGTTTGCTGCAGTTCTGTCGCGGCATGGCCCTGGCATTGGCCGGCGCGATGGCTGGTTGTAGACTGCGACCATGGCCGGGGAGGACCCGATGCGCACGCCTGCGGCACGCGCCGACACGCGCCTCACCTACGACGACTTCATGCTGTTCCCCGACGACGGGAAACGCCACGAAATCATCGACGGGGAGCACTACGTGACCCCGTCGCCGAACCTGCGGCACCAGCGGCTGGTGGTGCGGCTGCTCGTCGAGCTGGCCGCCCACCTGGAGGCGCACCCCGGTGCAGGGGAGGTGTTCGTGGCGCCTCTCGACGTGGTCCTCTCACCCTACGACGTGGTCGAACCCGACCTGCTGTTCGTGGCCGGCGACCAGCCGGCGATCATGACCGAGAAGAACATCCAGGGGCCGCCCGCGCTGGTCGTCGAGGTGCTGTCGAAGAGCACCCGCAAGCGCGACGCGCAGACCAAGCGCCGCCTGTTCGAGCGCACCGGGGTGCGTGAATACTGGCTCGTCGACCCCGAGCTAGACACCGTCCAGGTGTTCCGCCCCTCCGCCGAGGGCAAGCTCCTTCGCGTCGCCGAGCTGTCGGCCGAAGACGGGGAGTCACTGACGACTCCGCTCCTGCCCGGCTGCGCCATCGACCTGCGCGAGCTATTCCGCGAATCGCCGTAGATCCGCCAGATTCGCATCGATTCCACCAGGCTCAGGCATGCGGCCGGGGGATGGCCGCGTTGCCGCGCCCTGCGGTATAGTGCGCGCGATCGAACGCCCGTCGTTGCCCGCCGGTCAGCCTGATGGAGGGTGGATATGTCCGCTGTCTCGAGGCGCAATTTCATCAAGGGCGTCGTCGCCGGGAGCCTGGCCGTCTCGTCGTCGGCCTATCTCTTCCGCAACAGCACGCTGGTCTCCGGGCAGTCGGCCCGCGGCGGCGTCGAGCGCCTGCTCACGCTGACCGTCAACGGCCAGAGCCGCCGGGTCGACGTCGCGCCGCAGGAAACCCTGGCGATGACCCTGCGCTACAAGCTCGGGCTCACCGGCACCAAGCTCGGCTGCGACCGCGCCGAATGCGGCGCCTGTACGGTGCTGGTCGACGACGTGCCGCGCTATGCCTGTTCGGTGCTCACGCACTCGGTGCGGTCCAAGCGCATCCAGACCATCGAAGGGCTGGCCGCGGCCGACGGCACGCTGCACCCGGTGCAGCAGGGCGTGGTCGAGCAGCAGGGCTTCCAGTGCGCCTTCTGCATGTCGGGCTTCATCATGGCCACGGTCGGGTTCCTGAAGAAGAACCCGGCGCCGACGCGTGAGCAGCTGGCCCACGGCGTGTCGGGCAATCTGTGCCGCTGCCAGGACTACGACAAGATCCTTACGGCGCTGCAGCGCGGCGCCGAGCTCTCGCGGGGGGTGGCCCGTGGCTGACCCGAAACTCGTCGGACAGGACTACATCACGCCCGACCTGGTGGCGAAGGTCACCGGACAGGCCAAGTACGCCGAGGACTTCCGCGCCGAGGGGATGCTCTTCGCCAAGCTGCTGCTGAGCCCCATCCCGCACGGCCGCGTGCGCAGCGTGGACACGAGCGCCGCCGAGGCGATGCCCGGCGTGAAGGCGATCCTGCGCGCCAGCGAGCTGCCGTCGCCGGCCGACACGGTGACCGACCTGGGCGAGACGATCCGCGCGAATCCCAAGGCCGAGCGTGCGCTCACCGACGAACCGGTCTACGCCGGCGAGCCGATTCTGGCGGTGGCCGCGGTGGACGAAGAGACGGCCGCGGCGGCGATCGAGGCCATCCGCATCGACTTCGAGTTCCTGCCGTTCGTCGTCGATCCGCTGACCGCCCTGCGGCCCGATGGCCCGAACCCGCGCGTCGAGGGCAACACCTGGGGCCGCCCGCCGGCCGCTGCCGGCCAGCCGCCCGGGCCGCTCGACGTGCAGCCGCTCAAGTGGACGGCGGAGGACTTCGCCGAGTACGACCAGGGCCGGATGCCGAGGGGCAAGCCGCAGATCGAGTGGTCGTATGGGGACGTCGAGGCCGGCTTCAAGAACGCCGCCCTGGTGCTCGACGAGACCTTCTCAGTCGCCAACAACCAGCACCACATCCTCGAGCCGCGCTCGGCGCTGGCCTACTGGCGCAACGGCAAGCTGCACATCCATTCCGGCACCCAGAGCGCCGTGCAGACGGTGGCGTCGATCGCGCGCTGGATGAACATCCCGGGCTCGGACGTCGTGCTCATCACTGAATACACGGGCGGCGGCTTCGGCGCCCGCGCCACCGGCTCGGTGCACAGCATGATCCCGGCGCTGCTGTCGAAGAAGACCAACGCGCCGGTGATGATGCGCATCACGCGGGAGGAAGAGCACTACATCGGCGGCATCCGTCCCGGCGTGCACGGTCGCGTCAAGGCCGGCTTCGCCAAGGACGGCAAGCTCCTGGCGATGGATCTGTTCCTGGTCGGCGAGAACAGCGCGTACGAGGCGCAGGCCGACGCCGCCAGCGGCGGCCGCTTCATCTCGCTGCTCTATCAGCCCGAGGCGATGCGATCGCGCGCGATCACGGTGCTCACCAACACCCCGCCGCGGCGGGCGCAGAGCCAGCCCGGCGGACTGCAGGCGATCATGGTGGTCGAACCGGTGATCGCCAAGGCGGCGCGGCAGCTCGGCATCGACCAGATCGCCCTGCGACGGTTGAACGCCCCGGAAGGCAAGGCCAAGCTCGGCCCGGCGGATGCCAAGGGCCAACGCGCCTACGCGACCAGCGTGTTCCTCAAGGAGGCGCTCGATCGCGGCAAGGAGCAGTTCCGCTGGGACGAGCGCAAGGCGCGCTCGGGCAAGCGGGTCGGCTCCAAGGTGCGCGGCGTCGGCGTGGCGGTGAGTTCGTTCGTGGCCGGCTCGGTCGGCTTCGACGGCCTGTTCGTGATCAAGCCCGACGGGCGGATGTACGTGCAATCGGGCGTCGGCAACCTCGGCACCGAGTCGGTGTTCGACGTGCACCGCGTCGCCGCCGACATGATGGGCCTGCCGTGGGACAAGGTGACGGTGGCCTGGGGCGACACCGCGCAGCCGCTGCCGTGGACGTGCGTGTCGGGCGGCAGCCAGACCACGCACGCGATGACGCGCGCGGCGCACGCCGCCGCGTCCGATGCCATCGCCAAGGCGCAGGAGATCGCTGCGCGCACCCTCGGCGGCAGTCCGGCGTCGTATCAGATCGCCGGCGAGCGCATCGCCGGCGGTGGCCGCAGCATGTCGCTGGCCGACGTGGCGAAGAAGGCCATCGAGCTGGCCGGCAAGTACGACGGCCACGAGCTGCCCGACAACATCAACCCGGTGACCAAGACCGCGGCAACGGCGATGGCCGGCCAGGGGCTGATGGGCGTGGCTCGCGACACCTACCCGCGCGACGGCGGCAGCTATTCGTTCGTGGCCGGCTTCGCCGAGGTGGAGGTGGACGTCGAGACCGGCCACTACGAGGTGCTCGACTACACCGCCATCGGCGATTCGGGGACGATCATCCACCCGCGCGCCTACAAGGGCCAGCTGCTCGGCCGCTCGGTGCTCGGCATGTCGCACGCGCTCTCGTTGAAAACGGTCTACGACCAGCACTACGGGCTGTCGATGACCCAGCGGATGTATCAGAGCCGGCCGCCGACGATTCTCGACATCCCGCGCAACATGCACGGCGAGGCGCTGAACATCCCCGATCCGGAGACGCCGGTCGGTGCGCGTGGCATCGGCGAGCCGCCGGTGGCGGCAGGAGCCTGCGCGATCCTCAACGCGTTGTCCGACGCGCTCGGCGACGACGTCTACCGGCGCGCGCCGGTCACGATGGACAGCATCCTGATGGCGCTCGAACACGGGCGGCCGATGCAGGATCCGCTCACGGCTCACATTTAGGGACGGGGAGTCACGCCATGGCCATCGTGCACGACGTCATTCCGCCGTTCTCACTCTTCCAGCCGGCGAACCTCGCCGACGCGCTGGATCTGCTCGACGCCCGCGGTGAGGAGGCCTGGGTCCTGGCCGGCGGGATGGACTCGATGGACTGGCTGAAGGACCGCACGCGGCGGACCAGCGCCGTCGTCGAGCTGAGCCAGGTGGCCGAACTGCACGGCATCAAGGACGTGGCCGGCGGCGTCGAGATCGGCGCCACGACCACGCTCACCGAGGTGGCCGAGCATCCGCTGGTGCGCGAGAAGTTCGCGGTGCTGGCCGAGGCGGCGGCGCTGGTCGCCTCGCCGCAGATCCGCAACCAGGGCACGCTCGGCGGCAACGTGTCGCAGGACGCGCGCTGCGCCTACTACCGCCGCGGCTGGGACTGCTACCGCGCCGGCGGCAACATCTGCTACGCCGACACACCGACCGCGATCAACCGCGAGCACGCCATCCTGCAGACGGACCGCTGCGTGGCGGTGAGCCCGTCGGACACGGCGCCGGCGCTCATCGCGCTCGATGCGCGGATGGTCGTTCGCCGCCGCGGCGCCGAGCGGGTGGTGGCGGCCGCCGACTACTTCATGGGGCCGGGCACCGACATCACGCGGATGACGGTGCTGCAGCCAGGCGAGTTGCTGACGGCGATCCAGATCCCGGCGACGTGGTCCGGGGCGCGCTTCTACTTCGAGAAGGCGCGCGACCGTCAGGTGTGGGACTTCGCGCTGGTCAACGTCGCGTCGGCGATCAAGATGGACGGCAACCGCATCGGCGAATCGCGGATCGCGGTAGGCGCGGTCGCCGCTCGGCCGCTCCGGCTGACAGCGGTGGAGCAGGCGATTGCCGGCCGGCCGCTGAACGAAGAGACCGCCACTTTGGCCGGCGAGCTGGCGATCGAGGGCGCCGTGGCGCTGCGTCAGAACGCCTACAAGATTCCGCTGATGCGCAACCTGGTGCGTCGAGCGGTGCGCGGCGGTCCGCTGCCGGCCACGACATAGCGCGATGACGCTGCTCCGGGCCGCGCTGATCGTCCTCCCGCTGCTGGCCGTGCCGGCACTGGCGACCGGCTGCGCGGCGCCGCCGGCGCTGGCGGAGCAGGCGCCGGGCAGCGACACCGCCTGGCGCACGCTCGGCACCTGGACGGGAAAAGGCAGCCGCCAGACCGAGTCGTTCGACGTGGTCTCCGGCGCGATGCGGTTGCGGTGGCAGACCACCGCGCCGGCCTCGGGGGCGTCGGCTGCGGGTCGGTTCCGTGTGACGCTCTACAGCGCGATCAGCGGGCGGCCGCTGCAGGAAGTCGTCGACCACGTCGGCCCCGGGTCGGGTACCGCGCACATCAGCGACGACCCGCGCGTGTCGTACCTGGTGATCGATGCCGACGGCGTGGAGTGGAACGCGACGCTCGACGAGGGCGTCGCGCGTCGCTCACCGGCGCGCTAAGGCAGAGGCATTCGTCGGGCAGGACTACCCGGATGTCCGACCGGGGTTGGAGCCAGTGCGCCAATGGCGTATACCGCCCCATGCGGTTCATCGAGACGCCCGTCTTCACTCGGGCGATTCGGGCTGCGATCGATGACGAGTCCCACCGAGCCCTGCAGATCGCCCTCATGCTCCGTCCAGAGCAGGGCGCGGTCATCAAAGGCTCCGGCGGGCTTCGCAAGCTTCGTTGGGCTCGTGCAGGAGCCGGCAAGCGTGGCGGGTTGCGGGTGATCTACTTCTGGGACGCGACGACCTCGTCGTTCTACATGCTGTAGGTCTACGCCAAGAACGAGCAGGGCGACCTCACAGCCGCGCAGGTGCGGGTCTTGGGCGCGCTCGTCCGGGAGGAGTTCAAATGAAAGCCGTGGCGTTTCAAGAGCTGCTGAGCAGCGTTCGTCAGGCGGGGCAGATCCGTCGTGGCGCCCGTAAGCCGTCGCGGACAACGGCGTTTCGTTCGGCCGATATCAAGGCGGTGCGGGCCAAGCTGGACGTGTCCCAGCCGGAGTTTGCTCTGATGATCGGCGTGAGCGTCGCGACGCTACGGAACTGGGAGCAGGGCCGTCGGACACCTGACGGCCCGGCACTGGCGCTGCTGCGCGTGGCATCGAAAAATCCGGAACTCGTGGCCGCTGCCTTGCACGGCTGGCGCGGTGCTGCCTGACCTCCGCGTGAAGCCGTCTAGGCGCAAGAACCGTCGAGGTGACCATGGACAGCGCGCGCGTGGAAAGGAGTCGATTGGGACGCGTTGGCTCGCCTCCACAAAAAGAGCCTCATCCACGATCCCGTCGGCAAACAGAAGTCAGTGGTCTTCACCGATGAGGGGCTTCGGGAGGCCGAGCGCTGTTGTCGGGAGCAGTTCGCCAAGCGATAGCCGGGTGAGCGGCTGCCTCGCCCGCGCGGCGGTGTGGCTGCCGTTCCGCGGCCGTCGGCAGGGCTGAAGAGCTGCTACGAGCGCCATCCCGCGTTCGAGTCGGACGCCGCCTCCTCACGGAGTCCGAGATGATTGGATGGAGATCTTGCGAGGACGGAGGGAGGAGGCGGTGGCCGACTCGGACGCTCCTCGGGACTCGATCTGTGGAATGCTACACAGGATGTCCTGCGCCCCACGGCGCAGCCAGTCGAAGGGTTCCCCAGTGAGCGATCAGGAAGAGGATTTCGCGGCGATGTTCGCCGCCTCGGTCACCGCCAAGCAGTTCGACCGCGGCCAGACCGTCGAAGGCACCATCGTCGCCTTCGGCCCAAAGGTGGCGTTTGTCAGCATCGGCGGCAAGGGCGAGGCCGAGATCGACCTCACGGAGCTGAAGGACGCCGAGGGCGACGTCGAGTTTTCGGTGGGCGACCGCATCCAGGCCAAGGTGGTGTCGACCAGCGGCGGCATCGTGCTGTCGCGCAAGGGCGTCCGCAACGCCGCCAGCCAGCGCGAGATCGAGGACGCGTTCCTCTCCGGGCTGGCCGTGGAAGGGCGGGTCGAGAAGGCGGTGAAGGGCGGTTACGAGGTGCGCATCGCCCGCGAGCGGGCGTTCTGTCCGCTGTCGCAGATCGACATCGCGCGCACCACCGATCCGGCGGTGCACGAGGGCAAGGTCTACACCTTCAAGGTCATCGAGTACAAGGAAGGCGGCAAGGACGTCGTCGTCTCGCGCCGCAAGTTCCTCGAGGAGGAACAGCGAGCCAGCGCCGCCGAAGTGCGGCTGACGATCGTGCCCGGCGCGGTGCTGAACGGCCGGGTGACGGCGGTGCTCGAGTTCGGCGCCTTCGTCGACCTGGGCGGCGGCATCCAGGGCCTGCTGCACGTGTCGGAGATGAGCTGGTCGCGGGTCACCACGGCCGGCTCGGTCGTGTCGCAGGGCGACGAGATCACCGTGAAGGTGCTGCGCGTCGACGAGGCCACCGGCAAGATCTCGCTCGGGCTGAAGCAGCTGCTGAACGACCCGTGGACCACGGTGGCCACCGGTTACGCAGTGGGCCAGGTGCGCACCGGTACGGTGACGCGCGTCGCCGAGTTCGGCGCCTTCGTCGAACTGGAACCCGGAGTCGAGGCCCTGGCGCACGTCTCCACCTTCCCGCCCACCGGACGCACCGGCGGCTGGGCCAAGACGGTGCCGGTGGGCACCACCGGGGCGTTCGAGGTCCTGACCATCGACCTGGCGCAGAAGCGCATCGGCGTGGCGATGGTCGAAGAGGGCTCGGCCCGTGCCGCCAGCGCCACCACGGCTCAGGGCGGCCTCGTGCCCGGCGCGATCGTCACCGGCAAGGTCGAGCGGCACGAGAAATTCGGCGTGTTCGTATTCCTGTCGCCGGGTCGCACCGGGCTGATGCCGTTCGCCGAGACCGGGGTCGACCGCGACGGCGACATGCTGAAGGCGTTTCCGATCGGCAGCGACGTCGAGGTCGCGATTCTCGAGGTGGATCCGGCTGGCCGGCGCATCCGCGTCAGCAAGAAGGCCGTGGCCGAGCAGCGCGAGCAGGCCGAACTGCGCGAGTACGCCGAGCGGCAGCGGCAGGAAGCGGCGCCGGCGGCGTCGCTCGGGTCGATGGCCGACAAGCTGCGTGGCGCGCTGAGCCGGCGGTAGCAAGCGCGCACGGCTGATGTAGGGCAGCTGTCCGTATGCGCATGTAGGGCAGCTCTCCGAAATGCGCTACGAATCCAAAATGTAGGGCAGAGCTTCCGCCTTCGCCAAGGCTCCGGCGGACCGCCGTAGCTCAGAGAGCGGAGGCTGGTTAGCTCTGCCCCTCGGGGCAGCTCTAAAGAGCTGCCCTACATTGGGCAATCGGGTGTAATGTCCCGCGCATGCTCACGCCCCCAGGTCGCGCGGTTGCCCTGACGTCGCTCGTCGCGCTGGCACTGGCCGGCGCCAGCCTCACCGAATCCGGTGGGGCAGTGCACGCGCAAGACGCGCTCGCCCTCGGCGGCCCGGGCCCGGTGCTTTACCGCGAACGCTGCGCATCGTGCCACGAGCCCGGACCGACGCAGACCGAGTCGCGGGCGCCGCTGCGCAGCACGCTCGGCGCGCTCAGCCGCGAGGCGATCGCCGCGGCGCTGTCGCCGGGCGGGGCGATGGCGGCGATGGCCGGCGGCATGACCGTGGTCGAGCGCGGCGCCGTCGCGGCGTTCCTGGCGAAGGGCGCGACGGCCACCGCCGATCCCAACGCCGGCCGGTGCACCACGGCGGCCCGTCCGCTGGCCGAATCCGCCACGCTGCCGCAGTGGAACGGCTGGGGCAACGACCTGACCAACTCGCGTTTCCAGTCCGCGGCGGCGGCCGGACTCACCGCCGCCTCGGTGCCCAAGCTCACGCTGAAGTGGGCGTTCGGTGTGCCCGGCGTCACCGCCATGAGCGGACAGCCGACGGTGTTCGGCGGACGCGTGATCGTCGGCAGCGAGGCCGGCACCGTCTACGCGCTCGACGCCGCCACCGGCTGCGTGCGCTGGCAGTTCAAGGCCGACGCCGGCGTGCGCAGCGCGGTCGTGGTCGGGCGGCTCGCCGGCCCCGGCCCGGCGCGCTACGCCGCCTACTTCGGCGACCTGCGCGCCACCGTCTACGCCGTCGACCTGGCCACCGGCGACAAGATCTGGTCGCTCAGAGTGGACGACCACGCGGTGGCCCGCATCACCGGTGGGACGGCCCTGTTCGAAGGGCGTCTGTACGTGCCGGTGTCGTCGATCGAAGAGGTGCCCGGTTCCAGGCCCGACTACCCGTGCTGCACCTTCCGCGGCAGCGTCGTGGCCCTCGACGCGACGACAGGCGCGCAGGTCTGGAAGACCTTCACGATTCCCGAGGCGCCGGCGATCGTCGGCAAGAACGCCGCCGGCACGCCGCTGTGGAAACCAGCCGGCGCGGCGATCTGGGCGGCGCCGACCATCGACGCAGCGCGGCGGCGCGTCTACGTCGCGACCGGCAACGCCTACACGGAACCGGCTGCACCGACGAGCGACGCGGTGATGGCGCTCGCGCTCGACACCGGCGCCGTGCAGTGGGTGTCGCAGGTGACGCCGGGCGACGCGTTCCTGGTCGGCTGCAAGCCCGGCAACGACAACTGTCCGGACGACGCCGGACCCGACTTCGACTTCGGCAACTCGCCGATCCTCCGCCGCCTCGCCAGCGGCCGCAGCATGATCGTCATCGGCCAGAAGTCCGGCGTCGCCTACGGGCTCGACCCGGATGCCAAGGGCGCCGTGGTGTGGCGCTACCGGGCGGGACAAGGGACAGCGCTGGGCGGCATCGAGTGGGGATCGGCCGCCGACGATCGCCTGATGTACGTGCCGGTGTCCGACGTGCTGCTGCCCAATGCGGGCGGACTCCACGCCGTCAGCCTCGGCAGCGGCGAGCGGGTGTGGCATGCGCCGCCGCCGGCGCTCGGCTGCAAGGGCGGGCTGGGTTGCACCGCGGCGCAGTCGGCCGCCATCAGCGTGATTCCGGGAGTGGTCTTCTCGGGCGCGGTGGATGGCCACCTGCGCGCCTACGACTCGGGCGACGGCCGCGTCATCTGGGACGTGGACACGGCGCGAGACTTCGAGACGGCGAACGGCGTGCCGGCCTCGGGCGGGTCGATCGACGGTCCCGGCCCGACCGTGGCCGGCGGCATGGTGTTCACGGGGTCGGGCTACGGGCGCTGGCGCGGCCGGCCGGGCAACGTGCTGCTCGCCTTCGGGCTGCCTTAAGGGCGTATTGCCCGTCCCTGACGCTCGTAGCCTGCCGGACGCTCCGTCGGGCGGCCTTCGTTTCAATGACGCTCGTAGGGCAGCTCTTTAGAGCTGCCCCGGGACGTTGTCATCGCCTGTCACCGTCGCCGCGGCGCGCGTGGCGATAAGATCGCCGGTGATGGCCGACTCGCGACCGCTCGACCCGACCCGTTCTCTTGGCTGCCCGCAGCGCCGCACGCTGCTGCGCGGCGCCGCCGGCCTCGTGCTGGCGTGGATGACGCCGATTCGGGCGTCGGCGCAGGACGTGCCGCCGCCGGCGCCCGGCGATCTGTTCGTCCGCGTCGACGACCCGTCGTTCATCCCGCTCACGCCCGACGACCTGCCGTTCGACGGCCGCGGCGTGATGGTGTGGCCGATCGGACCGACGGCCGCCGAGCCCAAGAGCGGGACGCCGCTGAACAAGATCCTGCTGTCGCGGGTCAACCCGGCCAATCTCACCGACGCGACCCGCGCCGGTGTCGCCGACGGCATCCTGGCGTTCTCCGCGATCTGCACGCACTCGGGCTGCGAGGTGGACGAGTCGTTGGGCGGCAACGAGACGCTCTACTGCAGCTGCCACGGCTCGACCTTCGACGCCCGCAGCGGCGGCACGGTGATCAGCGGCCCGGCGCCGCGCCGGTTGCCGCAGTTGCCGCTGAAGGTCGATACCGGTCGGCTGGTGGTGGCCGGGCCGTTTACGACGACGCCAGGCTATGGCCCAGTCTGAGTCGGGCTACGGCGCCGCGGAACTCTTCGGCGCGCCGGAGCGGCATCACTGAGACCGCGCCTGTTCCGACGCGCAGTTCCTCGACTCGGCGACGACCCTGCACTCCGGCCTGTTGCTGGCCTCGCACGCATCCGCCGGCGGCATCTCGTTCTCGCCACGGCGGTGCGCCTACCGAAGGGGGCGGCAGTTCGCCGCTTTGCTGCCGTCCAGCCCGATCGATCAGGCGGTGACGCAAGACCTGAATCCTCGCGCGCCGCGCGGCCTCGCAGATTCCGAGTCCCTTGCCCCCGCCAGGCGATACTGAGGCCGATTTCGATGCGGCACGACACTCGCTGCAGCTACGCCCGTGGGCAGCGCTACACTCACGTCATGCCCGGGGAGGATCGGATGCGTCCAGCCGCGCCTGCCGCCGACGTGCGGCTCACGTACGACGACTTCGTGCTCTTCCCCGACGACGGGAAGCGGCACGAGATCATCGACGGAGTGCACTACGTGACGCCGTCGCCGCGGCTGCGTCATCAGGACCTCGTTGGCCGGTTACACGGTGCGCTCTTCGTGTACCTGCTGGAACACCCAGAGGCCGGCCGCCTGTTCGTGGCGCCACTCGACGTCGTGCTCTCGAACTACGACGTCGTCGTACCCGACCTACTCTTCATCGCCAGGGATCAGGCTGGCATCATGACCGAGAAGAACATCCAGGGCGCGCCGGCACTGGTGGTCGAAGTGATGTCGAAGAGCACCAGGAAGCGAGACGCGCAGATCAAGCGGCGGCTCTTCGAACAGGTCGGCGTCCGCGAGTACTGGCTGGTCGATCCGGAACTCGACACCGTGCAGGTGTTCCGGCCCACGGCCGAGGGACGTCTGGTCCGGGTCGAGGAACTCACCGCCGAGGACGGCGGCACACTCACCACGCCCCTGCTGCCAGGGTGCGGCATCGACGTCCGCACGCTCTTCCGCCCGACCCTGTGACCGTCTCGCTCGGTGTGTTACGATGTCTTACATGAAGACTTCGACCATCACGATTCGAATCGACGATGCGCTCGGTCGAGAGCTCGACCAGGCGTGCGCGCGCAGCGGTCGCACTCGCAGCGAGCTCGCACGCGATGCACTTCGTAGACAGCTCGCGTTGCTGCGGTTCGAGCGGCTGCGCAAGCGCACATTGCCGCTGGCCGAAGCGCAGGGGTATCTCACGGATGAAGACGTCTTTCGCGACGTGTCGTGAAGGTCTTCTTCGATACCAACGTCGTGCTCGCCGCGTTCGCGACGCGCGGATTGTGCGCCGACCTGTTCGCGCATGTCCTCCTCGAGCATGAGCTGCTTGTCGGCGAGACCGTCATTCGCGAACTGCGGAGCAAGCTCCGCATCAAGCTGAAGCTGTCGCGGAACGCCATCGATGAGATCGAAGCCCTGCTGCGCGACCAGACCGTCGTCGCGACCCCGACCGAGCACTTGAGCCTCGGCATCTCCGATCCGGATGACGAGTGGATCGTGGCAGAGGCCAAGGCCGGCGAGGCCGACGCCCTGGTGACGGGAGACGCCGCGCTCCAGAAGGCCGGCAAGCGATCGCCGCTGCCGATCGTGTCCCCGAGAGGATTGTGGGAGATGCTGCGCGGCGCCGAGCCCGGACGATAAGGCGCTCAGCGGTGCGGCGGGTGAGTGGCACTACCTGTGCGCGGACGCCACACCGCGTCGATGGCATACGTCAGGTCGAAGCGCGTGCCGTCCCACGGGTCCGGCGGATCCACCGCCGGGATATCGAGGGGCACGTGGCAGATAGACGGTGTGTCGCGCAGCCGCGCGCCATCCGGCCGCCAGAACTCGAGCGCCCCAGCTTCCGCTGCCCCCACATCGAAGCCGCCTTCGTGCACCGAGCGATGATGGCGCCTGCACAGCAGCACCAGGTTGTCGAGACGCGTGGCGCCGCCGTCGACCCAATGCTCGATGTGATGGGCGTCGCAGCGGCGTGAGGTGCAGCCGGGGAAGCGGCAGGTGCGGTCGCGAGCGGCGAGGGCGCGACGAATGGCGGCCGGAATCGTGCGAGTACGCCGACTCGCGCTATTGTCGAGCCTGGCGTCGTCGTGTCGCATCGTGACTACCGCGGCGTCGCACAAAATGCGTCGCGACGTTTCCGCGGAAACGCGTTGTGCGCCGTGGTCGAGTTCGAGAACGCCGCCGGCCTCGGGCGAGGCGGCAGCTGACGCGGGGACGGTCGCGTCGTCCACGTGTAGCACGACCTGGTAACGCTCGCAAGCGGTGCCACGGTCGAGGTCGGCGGAGAGCGCCGCTTCGGCGAGCAGCGCCAGCGCATCCGCTCGACGCTGCCCCGGCGTGATCTCTTCCGTTGGCGCGTCGCCGGTCGGGCTCGATCGCGCGTCCTGGAACAGCCGGTCGGCGGCGGCCTCGAGCGCGCGCAGCACGACGGCGCCGGCCTCGGGCGTGAGCCGTCCTCGGAGCACCACCATGCCGTCGCCGTCGACCCACGTCCGGAGCTCGCGACTGAGGTGCCGCCGCTCGTCCTCGTGCGCCTCCGACGCGCGGTCGACCCGGCGCCACCCACGCACGAACCGCTCGACGTGTGCGGCGGTGGCACAGAGCGCCACATCCAGTAGCGCGGCCTCGTTCTCCGCCGTGGCCACGCGCGTCAGCGCCCGCACCTTGGCGTACGACAGCTGCCCATGCTCCATCGACCCCGAAATGCACGGGAGCGTCGCGAGCGCCCGTGCTACCCGCACCTTCTCGCGCGAGGCGCCGAGGTCGATACCGGTACACCAGTGGAGCCAATGCGCGCACGACAGGAAGCCAGTGTTCCAGCCGAGGCGCTCGTCGAACTCGCGCAGGAGCACCAGCAATCGGTAGGTGGCCACGTGGATGCCGGCCGCCAACGAGGCGATGGTCTCGCCGAGTGCGTTCGTGTCGGCCGCGGCATCGTCGTGCGCGGGTCGCGTGCGCGCGACCGCGGTGGTGAGCGTTCGCGTTTCCGCGGAAACGCCCGCGGGGCAGTCGACGAGAGTGGTGGCGTGCATGCGCCTATCGTCGCATCGCAGAAATTGCCATTCGAGAATGACTCCAGCGAGGCGATAGGTTCTCGAGACGTGATCAGCGCGGATTCGCGACCCGAACGCATCGCCTGCGCCTGCGTGGAAGGCTCAGCACGGTCTTCTTGCGGCGTCGGTGATCCAGGCGCAGTGCGCCTCAGAAACCTGTCAAGCGAAAAAAGCGGTGCAGACCCCTTCCTTCATCGGTGGCCCTTGGCCGTGCCTTCCCGTCGCGGATCCGCCCCACCCGCCCATCGCCCCTTGCCCGGCGCCTTGGCAAACGGCGCCGGCACCCTGCCGCGCATCCCGTTGAACACGATCCCCTGAAGCCGCTGTTGATGTCCACGATCGCCACCGTGTGACCCCGCGCCGCCAGGCCCGGCTGCAGCGTGCTCAGCACCGTGCCCTTCTCCACCTCGGTGGTCGCGCTCGTCTGCGCGCCGAAGTTGGGCAGATCGATGGCCGCCTGGATGTCGAGCTTCCAGTCCACCAGGCCCACCAGCGTCTTCACCACGTACTGGATGATGTTGCTGCCGCCGGGGGAGCCCACCACCGCCTCCACGTCGCCACTGGCGTTGAACACGAACGACGGCGCCATCGAGCTGCGCGGCCGCTTGCCGGCCTCGACGCGATTGGCCACGGGATGCCCGTCCGCGTCAGTGGGCGTGAGCGAGAAGTCGGTGAGCTGGTTGTTCAGGATGAAGCCCTTCACCATCTGCAGGCTGCCGAAGCCGCTCTCCACCGTAGTGGTCATCGCCACCATGTTGCCGTCCCTGTCCACGATCGACACGTGGCTGGTGGAGGGCAGCGACAGCGAGTCGTCGAGTCCGCGCGGCTCGGCGCCGGCGGGAGTGCCCGCCACCGGCACGCCCATCGTCTTGTCCATGCTGATCAGCGTCGAGCGCTGTTTCAGGTAGCCGAGGTCGAGTAGTCCCGCGACGGGCACGGACAGGAAGTCCGGATCGCCGACGAACTTCGCACGGTCCGCATAGGCCAGCCGGTAGGCTTCGCTGATGAGATGCACGGCGTCGAGCGAGTTGGGCGCCAGCTTGGCCACGTCGAAGTGCTCGAGGATGCCGAGCGTTTGCAGCACGGCGATCGTGCCCGAGCTTTCCGGTGGCATGCCGCAGATGCGCAGGCCGCGATACGGTCCGCAGATTGGCTCGCGCACCTTGGGCGTGTAGCCGGCCAGGTCCTGCAGGGTCAGCCGGCCGGGGTTGGTGGGGTGCGAGCGCACCGCGTCCACGATGGCCTCGGCGATGGGCCCGCTGTAGAACACCTTCGGGCCGCCCTTGGCAATCGCTCGCAGCGTGGCCGCCAGCTCCGGGTTCTTCAGCAGCGAGCCCTGCTCCTTGGGCGTGCAGTCGGGCTCGAGGTAGTGCGCCGCCACCGTCTTCTCGTTGCACATGCGCTTGGCCAGGAAACCGAGCGTCGTGTAGAGCCGCGGCGAGATCGGAAAGCCCTTCTCGGCCAGGTCGATGGCGGGCTGGAACAGCGCCGCCCACGGCAGCTTGCCGTGGGTGGCGTGCGCCATGGCCATCATGCTGACCACGCCGGGCGTGCCCACCGACAGGCCGCCCGTCACGGCGTCGACGAAGTTGAGCGGCTTGCCCAGCTTCAGGAACTGATCGGGCGTGGCCGCCGCCGGCGCGGTCTCGCGTCCGTCGTAGCCCACGAGCTTCTTCGCCTTGCCGTCGTAGTGCATCAGGAAGGCGCCGCCGCCGATGCCTGACGACTGCGGCTCCACCAGCGTGAGCATCATCTGCACGGCGATGGCGGCGTCGAGGGCCGAGCCGCCGCGGCCCAGGATGGTGACGCCGGCCTCCACCGCCAGCGGATTGGCCGCCGCCACCATGTCGCGATTGGCGAACTGCGTGGTCTTGGGCGTCCAGCCCGAGGGGAACTCCGGCTGGCTCAGCGTCTGGGCGCCGAGGTCACTGACCGGGTGGAGCAGCGTGGCCAGCACGAACGCGAGAACCAGCAGAGTGATGCGCATCGGCGCATCATAGCGGCAGTCGTTCTCCGAACGCCGTGTCTGAACACGCTACAGTTGACCCGATGCGGACGCCGCGACCGAGCTGGCACGTGTGGGCGGCGATCGTGTGGGCTGCCGGCGTAGCCTGCGCGCAGGGTCCCGCCGCGCCAACGACGACGGCTCCGCCCGGCTCCGCCGCCTTGCCGCGCGTCGTCGTGGTGACGCACACCACCGGTTTCCGTCACAGTTCGATCGATGCGGCCGAACGGGTGCTGCCGGCACTCGGTCGCGATGCCGGGCTGTTCGCCGTCGAGTTCGCCCGCACCGCCGACGACACGCGCCGGCTGCTGGCGCCCGGCGCTCTCGCGGCTGTCGACGCCGTGGCGTTCGTCAACACCACCGGCGATCCGGGCGTCCCCGATCTGACGGCCTTCCTCGCCTGGCTGTCCGCCGGTCACGGCTTCGTCGGCGTCCACAGCGCGTCGGACACCTACCACGACCGACCCGAGTACCTGGCGATGCTCGGCAACGAGTTCCAGGCCCATGGCGATCAGGCCACCGTCGACGCCCTCGTCGAGGCCCCGTCGCACCCAGCGGTCGCCCACCTCGGCCTGCGCTACCGGGTGTTCGACGAGATCTACCGCTTTACCCGCAACAACCGCGGCGACGTCACGCCGCTCCTGACCCTCGATCGCTATCCCGACGACGGCCTCGATCGTGCCGGCCAACCCGGCGATCTGCCGCTGGCCTGGACCGGCGCGCACGGTCAGGGGCGTGTGTTCTACACCGCCCTGGGCCATCGCGACGAGCTGTGGAACGACGCCGCGTTCCAGCGGCACGTCGTCGGCGGGCTCCGCTGGGCCATCGGTCGATAGCTGCGGCCCTCGCGGACCGCTCCCGTGCGACACCGAGGTAACCGACTCGGCATCTGCCGTCGCACGTGAGTTGCACCGCCGCGGTATCACTCGTCGTGTGCTGGCCGTCTACGCCGTCAGCTTCTGGCATTACCTGCTCTACTGGCGGGCCTACCGCCATGGATCGGACGACCCGGCGCGCTTCCGCCGCCGCGCCGTGGCCCTGAAGACGCTCGCCCTGGTGGCTTTCGCGTACGCGTGGCTCGGCGCGTCGTGGCACTGGCCGTCGGCCGTGGTGATGGCCGCGGGATTCCTGCTGAACCTCATGGGCGCCCGTGCGCTCGGTCCGGCGCGGACCTACTACGGCTGGGAACTCGGCGAGGTCGCGGCGCTGCGCGTCACTGCGTTCCCGTACTCGATCACGTCGCACCCGATGCTGCTCGGCAATCTGGTGGCGTTCGGCGCCCCGCTGCTGAATCCGGCCTTCCGTGCCGCGTGGTGGCCGCTGTCCGTCCTGCACGTGCTCGGGAATTTCTCGCTGCTGGTGATGGAAACCCACGTCACGCCGCTGCCGCGGCGGAACCGGCGGCGCCCCATCCGCTCGGTGGAGGCTGTATGAGCCAGTTCGTCCCCTCCGTATCTGCAGCCCCTGGTCTGCTGCCGCCGCTCGATCGGCCCGGCGATGGCCGCCGGGGCGCGCTCTCCGGCGAGCGTTTTCACGCCACGGTCGGCCGGTTTGACGATCCCGACGAGCGCCGCACCATCGACGCATTGACTCGCTGGGTCGAGACCACCTTCGGGCACGACCTGGCGCAGCGGCCGTCGAAACACGTCTACGTGCGCAAGCTGCCGCCGGAGGTGATCGCGCAGATTGACAACCTGCGCACCAGCACCGTCATCCACGAGGCGATCAGGCGGCAGTTCCACCGCTCGAGCCGGATCATCCCGATGGCGCACACCGACGAGCTCTACGTCTCGCACTACAACAAGGACGGCGGCGGCGACCAGGGGCTGTTCGACAAGCACTACGACGGGAACCTGGGCTTCCTGCGTTTCGTGTCGGTGGTGCGGGCGCTCATCTACCTGCAATCCGATGCCACCTACACCGTGGTGTTCGGCGACAGCCACGTGAAGAAGGCGTTCACCAGCTACGAGTTCGGTCTGCTCGACTTCCACCGCGAGCTGCACTGGGTCGAAGGGGAGTACGCCCCGGGTGGACCGCAGCGCATCCTGCTCAAATGCAACTACCTGGTGGCGCCGGCCAACGCCGGATGGGCCGTGCGCCTGGTGCTGGCCGCCAACACCGCCGTCTTCTACGTGGTGAAGGCGGCGATGGAGTACTCGAAGAGCCCGACGACGCCGCCGCAGCGGGCGGTCGGGCTCGTCTGCAACGCCGCCCGGACACTGAACAACGTGTCGCCGCTGTTGCCGCTGGCGCTCCTCGGGACGGCGCTGCTGGCCGCAGGTTGGGGCCTGCTGGCCCTGTTGCTGTGACGCCGTCGCCGCCGGGCCGTTGCGCCGCCGACCAGCGGTTGTCGCCGGGTCGTCGCGACGAGGCCCTAACGTGAGCGCCCGTGACCACTGCTGCCACCGCTGCCCTCGATGACATCGCGGCCCCGGGCCGCCGACTGAGCCTGGCGGATCGCGTCGATCAACGTGTGTTCGACACCATCTACTCCCGCGCTCTGGTCTACAACACCTGCTGGGAGGATCCGGCCGTGGACCGCCAGGCCCTGGCGCTCGGCGCGGACGATTCGGTGCTGGTCATCACCAGCGCCGGCTGCAACGCCCTCGACTACGCGCTGGCCGGCCCGCGTCGAGTCCATGCCGTCGACGCCAACCCGCGGCAGAACGCGCTGCTCGAGCTGAAGCTGGCCGGGATCCGCCGGCTCGAGTACGCCGACTTCTTCGCCGTCTTCGGCCGCGGCGCCCACCCGTACTTCCGCGAGCTGTACCGCGACGCGCTGCGTCAGGATCTGACCCCGTTCGCCCGTAGCTATTGGGACGCCCGCGGCCACTGGTTCGCCCACCGCGACGCCCGCGGCTCGTTCTACTACTACGCGCTGTCGGGCATCGTCGCCCGTGTCTTCCGCCAGTTCATGGCCGTGAAACCGCGGCTGCGCGACGGCATCGAGGCCTTGCTCGACGCCCGGACCATGGACCGGCAGCGCGAGATCTACGAGTCGGTGCTGGCGCGATCGCTGTGGACGCCGTACGTGCGCTGGACCCTGTCGCGCCAGCTGACGATGAGTATGCTCGGGGTGCCGCACCCGCAGCGCAAGGAGGTCGAGCGGCAGCACGCCGGCGGCATCGGCGGCTTCGTGCGCGAGGCCATCGAGTACGTCGTCTACCAGCTGCCGATCTGGACCAACTACTTCTGGACCCTCTACCTGCGCGGCCGCTACTCGGCCGACAACTGCCCCGAGTACCTGCGCCGCGAGAACTTCGCGGCCCTGAAGCACGGCGGCGCCGACCGCATCCGCCTCCACACCGGCACCGTCACCGAGTTCCTGCACCGCACCCAGGAACGGATCTCGAAGTTCGTGCTGCTCGACCACATGGACTGGATGAGCTCCTACCATCCGCGGGCGCTGATCGAGGAATGGAACGCCATCCTCGACCGGGCGACGCCGGGAGCGCGGATCATCCTGCGCAGCGCCCACGCCGACCCGGCCTACCTGCACACCGTGCAAGTCGGCGACGGCCCGCGACGCCAGCGGTTGACCGACGCAGTGCGATTCCATCCCGACCTGGCCCGCGAGCTGTCGCGCCACGACCGGGTTCACACCTATGCCGGGTTCCATATCGCCGACGTACCGGCCTGACGGGCGTCCGATGTCGCTGGCGTCCGATGCCCGGATCCTGTTCGCGCTGATGCGCGGGCTGCCGCGTGGCGGTTCCCATGCCGAGGCGTTGGCCGGCTTCTATGGCCCGCAGGCGGCCCGCTACGACGACTTTCGCGAGCGGCTGCTGCACGGTCGCGAGCAGCTCATCCACGAGCTGCCGGTGGCCGGCGGCGACCGGCTGGTCGAACTCGGCGGCGGCACCGGCCGCAACCTCGAGTTCTTCGGCGCCCGCCTCCAGACCTTCGCGCAGGTGACGCTGGTCGATCTCTGCCAGCCGTTGCTCGACGTCGCGGCGGCGCGCACCGCCGGGCTGTCGAACGTCGACCTGGTCGACGCCGACGCCACGACGTTTCAGCCGGCCCAGCCGGTGGACTGCGTGTATCTGTCGTATGCGCTGACGATGATGCCGCGGTGGCGCGCTGTCGTCGACAACGCCGTGGCCATGCTGCGCCCGGGCGGCGTTGTCGGCGTCGTCGACTTCTATGTGTCGCCGGTCGCGCCGACGCCGGGACTCGCCCGTCACGGCTGGGCCACGCGCACGTTGTGGCCGGCGTGGTTCCATCACGACGGGGTACATCTGTCCGCCGAGCATCTCCCGTACCTGCAGGAACGGCTGGAGACGGAGCTGCTGTCGGAGCGGCGGGCGCCGGTGCCCTACGTGCCGCTAGCCACCGTGCCCTACTACCTGTTCATCGGCCGGAAGGGCTAGCAGCGCGGACGTCGTCGCCCAGGACCCCGGCGGCGATCGCCACCGCCTCGTCGAGATCCTTGGCCGCGATCAGCGTGTAGCCGCTCAGTTGCTCCCGCGCGCCGGCGGCCTCACGCGACACATCCTGGCTGGTGGTGCCCGGGCCGTTCAGGTCGACGCCGGGCGACGGTCGAGTTCAGCCCACATCAAGGTCGCGACGCGCGGGCTTCCGCCAGCAGTGCCCGGAAGCGCGGGTCGCCTGCCAGCGGGGCCAGGTGCGGGTTGGCGGCGAGCTCGTCGGTCCCGGTCCGGAACGCGCCGGCCCGGACGGCATCGCCGAGTCGGTCAAGGGCACGAGACGACAGACCCTGCCGGGCGTCGATCTGCGCCAGCTGGTAGAGCACGAGGCCCAGCAGTCGATGCCCCGGCTGTTGCCGGTAGATGGCCAGCGCCGCCTCCAACCTCTGGGTGGCGGTGTCGAGGTTGCCGGCGCCCAGTTCGACCTCGCCGAGGCTGTGCAGCAGCGTGCCGTAGTTCGGGTGACCAACCCCCCACAGGCGCTCGCCGACCGCCAGGGCCTCTTCCAGGAGCGGCCTCGCTTCGTCGTATCGTCCCAAGGTGCCAAGGCGGTAGGCGACGTTGTTGAGCGACCCCATCGTCCGCGGATGGTCGGCGCCCAGCCGCCGCCGACGGTGGCCGAGGACCTCGCGGTCGAGCGCCAGCGCCTCGTCGACGCGGCCCTGTGCGTGATGCAGGATGGCCAGATTGTTCAGCGACTCGAGCGTCGCCTCGTCGTCGCGGCCGAGCAGGCGGGTCCTGGCTGCCACCGCCTGCGTGAGCAGGCGTTCGCCGTCGTCGAGGCGCTTGGACCGCACATAGAGCACCCCGAGGCGGTGCTTGCTGGTGAGCGTCAGGGCATGATCCTCGCCCAACGATCGGCGCTGCACCGGCAGCAGCGGCTCGAGCAGCGCAATCGCTTCGTCGGGCCGCCCCAGCTGCGCCAACACGAATGCCAGCGCCTGCGTTTCGCGCTGCGTCGTCTCGTGCGCCTCGCCCAGTGTCGCGCGGTGCAACGTCAGGGCCTGCCGGCCGAGCCGTTCGGCCTCGGCGTACAGCCCGAGGCCTTCGTACACGTGACCCATCGTGCCCAGCAGGTCGCCTCGGGTCAGCGGATCGCTGGCCAACGTGGCGTCGATCTTCTTCACGCCTTCGTCGAGAATCTCGCGCGCCGTCACCGAGTTGCCACGCGACCGGCTCGGGTCGGCGACGTTGAAGAGCTCGGTCAGGAACCCGGCGATTCGCTCGGACTTGTCGCGCTCCTGCGCCAGTCGCCGCGCCTGTACCGCCAGCGCCGCCGATCCGATCATGAGCGTGAGCGCGAGCGCCGCTGCCGCCGTCGTCGGCAGCCAGTGCCGGCGCAGGAACTTGCCCGTCCGGTAGGCAACCGTAGGCCGGCAGGCGGCCACCGGTCTGCCGTCGAGGAATCGGCGGAGGTCCTCGGCGAAGGCTTCGACCGACAGATAGCGCTGATGCGGTTCCTTGCGCAGCGCCTTCAGCAGGATGGTGTCGAGATCGCCCTTCAGCCGGCGTTGCACGCTGGCGCGTCGCGCCGGAGCCTTGTCCGGGGCGCCCGTCGTCTGCGCATCGGCGGTGGCGACCGCCTCGGTCCGGCCGGCCGCGGCACTGGGCAGGTCCGGCTGCTGTTCGCACACCGCCTGGAAAATCTCCGACGGCGTCCGGGTCTTGAGCCGGTAGGGGCTGCGGCGGGTCAGCAGCTCGTAGAGCACGACGCCCAGCGAGTAGATGTCCGCCGCCGTCGACACCGATTGGTTCTGGATCTGCTCAGGGCTGGCGTACTCGGGCGTGAACGCCAACCGGGTGCCGACGCTGTCGCCGCTCAGCTCGGAATTGAGCACGGTGGCGATGCCGAAGTCGAGCAGTTTGGGCTCCCCATCCTGGGTCACCAGGATGTTGCGGGGCTTGAGATCGCGATGCACGACCAGGTTGCGATGCGCGTGTGAGACCGCGCCGCACACCACGAGGAACATCCGAAGACGCTCGGCCAGTGACAGATCGTGCCGCTCGCAAAAGCGGTCGATGCTCTCGCCTTCGACGAACTCCATGACGATGTAGGGCGCGCCGTCGGTGGTCGTGCCGCCGTCGAGGAGCCGCGCGATGTTCGGATGCTCGAGACTGGCGAGGATCTGCCGCTCACGACGGAAATGCCGCACCGTCTCCTGGCTGGTCGCGCCCGCGGGAATGACCTTGATGGCGACGCGCTTGCGGTACTGGTCGTCGGCCCGGGCGGCGAGGTAGACCACGCCCATGCCGCCGTGGCCGAGTTCGCGCAGCACCCGGTAGGCGCCGATCCGCCAGTCGATCCTGGAGTCGGCGTCCTCGTGGGTCTGGGCCTCCGGCGAGCCGTCCAACGGGCCGCCACTGTCCATGAGGGCCCTACCTTACACCTAACCGATTCCGCGGCCCCCACACCCGATATCATCCTGACGCCCACCGAGAACCGGGCTGAGGGAGGTGACTGATGCATCGGCCGAAGCTCGTTGGCCTGCTGGCGCTGGCGGTGGTCTCGACCTTGGCGGCGCAGCCGGCGCCGGCCCCGACCGCCACGCTCTTCGAAGGTGCGCGGCTGATCCTCGGCACCGCGTCGCCGCCGATTGAGCGCGGCGCCTTCCTGGTGCAGAACGGCGTCATCCGGGCAGTGGCGCCGGTGGGGCGCGTCGCCGTGCCCTCGGGCACCGTGCGCATCGACCTCTCCGGCAAGACGGTGATGCCGGCGCTAATCAACGCCCACGTGCATATCGGCTACGAGGGCTACACGACCTGGCGCGCCGCCAATCACGCGCCGGCCAACGTCGTCGATCACCTGCAGCGCAGCGCGTTCTACGGCACCGCGGCGACGACGTCCGTGGGCACCAGCCCGCTCGAGCAGATGCAGCAGGTGCAGGCCGACCAGCGGGCTGGCAAGCTGCCGCCAGCGGCGCGGCTGCTGTTCATGCCAGGGTTCGCGCCGCCCAACGGCGGTCCCGACGCCGTGCTGCGCGTCGCCACCAACGAGCTGAAGGTGGTCAACGAGGTGACGACGCCGGCCGAGGCGAGGGCCGCCCTGCAGCGGCTGGCCGGACAGGGCGTGCGCCATATCAAGGCGTGGTTCGACGATCGGCGCGGCGAGTATCCGAAGCTGTCGGACGAGACCTACCTTGCCATCGTCGACGAGGCGCACAAGCAGCAGATGCGGCTGCACAGCCACGCCATCGACCTGGCCGATCAGAAGACGGTGCTGAAGGCCGGCACCGACGTGCTGGTGCACATGGTGCAGCGCCAGCCGCTCGACGACGAGATGCTCGCGCTGGTGCGCGAGAAGAAGCCCTACTGGGCGACGGTGATCGGCCTGGGCGATCCCACCGAGGTGTGCAAGCCGGATCCGTTCTTCGAACAGGCGCTCCCAGATGCCGTGATCGCCACGATCCGGGCGACCATCGAACGACGGCCGCTGGCGCCCAGCTGCGGCCCGCCCTCGGCCACGGCGGCCGATCGCGAACGGCAGATGGCCATCAACTTCCCGCAGATGCTGAAGGCCGGCGCGCGCGTCGTCCTGGCCACCGACACCGGCATCCACCCTGGGCACACCTTCGGGTCCGGCGAACACGTCGAGATGGCCCGCTGGGTGCAGCTGGGGATGTCGCCGGCCGAGGCGATCGTCGCCGCCACCAGCCGGCCGGCCGAGCTGATGGATCTCACCGAGCTGGGCACGCTCGCTGCCGGCAAGCGCGCCAGCTTCCTGGTGCTCGACGCCAACCCGCTCGACGACATCAAGAACACCAGACGGATCGCCGCCGTGTACCTCGATGGCGCGAAGCTCGATCGCGAGGCGCTGCAGGCCGGGTTCAAGCGTCGCGGGGACTCGCGGTGAGGCGCGCCGTCGCGCTCGCGGCCGTCGCGGCCGCGGCCTGGGCGTCGGCCGGTCTGGCGACACAGCCGGCGTCGCGGCCCAACGTCGTCTTCATCATGACCGACGACCATGCGGCGCATGCGATCAGCGCCTACGGGTCGCGCGTCAACCGCACGCCGCAGCTCGATCGCCTGGCCCGCGAGGGCGCCCTGCTCACTAACGTGTTCGCTACCAACGCGATCTGCACGCCGAGCCGGGCCGCGATCCTCACTGGGCAGTACGCGCACGTCAACGGCGTGACGATGTTCAACCGCTTCGACAGCGCGCGGATGACGGCGCCGCGACTGCTGCAGCAGGCTGGCTATCACACCGGAATGATGGGGAAGTGGCACCTCGGCAGCGACCCGGTGGGCTTCGATCGCTGGGAGATCCTGCCCGGCCAGGGGGCGTACCACGACCCGATCTTCTACACCGCCACGGGCGAGCGCACCTACACCGGACGGTACGCCACCGACGTCGTCACCGACCTGGCGCTCGACTTCCTGAAGCAACGGCCAGCCGACCGGCCCTTCTTCCTGATGCTGCACCACAAGGCTCCGCACCGGCCCTGGGAGCCGAATGACGCCCAGGCCGCGCGCTTCGCCACCGAGCGGATCCCCGAGCCGCCCACCTTCTGGGACTCATATGCCACCCGCACCGATGCCCTGCGCGAGAACAAGCAGCGCGTCGCCGCCGACCTCACCAACCGCGATCTCAAGCTGCCGCCGCCAGCTGGCCTCGAGCCGGAGGCGCTGGCGAAGTGGCGGACGCTGACCCCGGACTCGGTCACCGTCGTCCGCGACGGCGCGCCGGTCGTCCTGAGCGGCGAGGCACTGGTGCGCTGGAAGTACCAGCGCTACATGCAGGACTACCTGGCCACAGTGCAGTCGGTGGACGACAGCGTCGGCCGGGTGCTCGACTACCTCGACGCCGCCGGCCTGGCCCGCAACACGATCGTCGTCTACACCAGCGACCAGGGCTTCTTCCTCGGCGACCACGGCCTGTTCGACAAGCGGTTCATGTACGAGGAGTCGATCCGCATGCCGTTCCTGGTGCGCTGGCCGGCGGCGATCGCCGCCGGCACCAAGGCGGATGCGATCGGCCTCAACATCGACTTCGCGCCGACGTTTCTGGACGCCGCTGGTCTGCCCACGCCGGGTGAGATGCAGGGCAGGAGCCTGCTGCCGGTGCTGCGCGGCGAGCGTCCGCCGGGTTGGCGCCTGGCGATGTACTACCGCTATTACCACGACCCCGGCGACCACGACACGCGGCAGCACTACGGGGTGCGCACCGCCACGCACAAGCTGATCTACTTCTGGACCAAGGACCAGTGGGAGCTGTTCGACCTGGTGAACGACCCGCAGGAGCTGCACAACCTGTACGGGCAGCCCGGGCAGGAATCGCTGACGGCGCGTCTCAAGGCGGAACTGGCCCGGGTGAAGCGCGAAGCGCGCGACGACGATCAGCTCGCCACCGTGCAGCTGCCCAATGGCGTGGACGGGCCGGTGGCGCGACTGCGCGGCCGGTAGGCTCCCTACTTCGTCGTGTCGAGCAGCTGCTGAAGTTCCGCCTGCATCCGCGGCAGCAGGTCGCGGCCTTCGGGCCGGCCGATGAGATTGGTCAGCTCGTACGGATCGGCCTCGAGATCGTAGAGCTCGTCCATGTCCTTCAGCTCGCGGAACTGGATGTACTTGTGCCGCGCCGTCCGCACCGCCGAGTAGCCCATGGCGCGGATCCGCGGGAACACCGTGTCGCTGAAGTACTCGACCAGAAAAGACTCCCGCCATCGTTCCGCCTTGCCCTGCAGCACCGGCACCAGCGAGCGGCCCTGGATCGCGGCGCCGGGCGTGACGCCGGCCACGGCGAGCAGCGTCGGCGCCAGGTCGATGCTGAGCGCCATCTCTCCCGGGGTGGTGCCGGCGGCGGCCAGCCGCGGGAACCGGACGATGAGCGGGATGCGGATCGTCTCTTCGTAGGCCAGGCGCCGCTCCTCGTTGAGGCCGTGCTCGCCGTAGAAGTAGCCGTGGTCGCTGGTGAAGACGACGATGGTGTCGTCGAGGATGCCTTTCCGGGCCAGCGTCGCCACGATACGGCCGAGGCTGTCGTCGACACCCAGCACCATCTCGAGGCGGCCGCGGATCTCCTCGTCGGTGGTCGCGGTGGCCTTCCCGAGGGGCCCCAGCCTGGGAATCCGCTGGAGCAGCGCCGGCTTGTCGAGCGGCGGCACGAAGGCGTTGGCCCGGCGCGGCATCGGCCGGCCCTTGTAGCGGCCGCGATGGCGCTCGGCGGCGACGAAGCCACCCGGCTGGCCGGCCAACGGCGTGAGGCTGCCGTCGTCGTTCTGGATCACGTTGGGATGGATCGCCTTGTGGGCGAGATACACGAGGAACGGCGCGTCACCCGGCCGGTCGATGAACCGCTCGACGTAGTCGGTGAGGAGATCGGTGGTGTAGCCCTTGTCCTGGATGCGCTTTCCGTCGACGTTCAGCGACGGGTCGATCGCTTCGCCCTGGCCGGGCATCGCCACCCAGTGGTCGAAGCCCGGGCGCGGGCTGTCGTCGTTGCCCATGTGCCACTTGCCGAAGAAGCCGGTGCGATAGCCGGCCCTCTGCAGTTCGAGCGGGAACACCGGCAGCGCATGGCTCTGGCGCGCGGTGTTGTCGACGATGCCGTTGGTGTGCGGATACTGGCCGGTCAGGAAGCTGGCCCGGCTCGGCGAGCACAGCGGCGTCGTGGCGAAGGCGTTGGTGAAGCGGGCGCCCTCGCTGGCCAGCCGGTCCATGTGCGGCGTCTCGATGAAGGGATGGCCGGCGGCGCGAAGGTCGTCCCAGCGCATGTCGTCCACCAGGACGAAGACGATGTTGGGGCGTCGGGCCGGCGCCGGGGCGGCCGTACGGGCAGTGTCCGAAGCGGGCGGCGTCGAACACGACGCGGTCAGCACCGCGCTGATCGCGAACCACTTGTCGAGTCTCATCGGGCCCTCTTGATCACGATCAGGTTGACAGTCGTAGGGCAGCTCTTCAGAGCTGCCCCGGAGGCGGAGTTCGACGCTCCTCCCTACCGTGAATCGATCGCAGAAGCGTCCATCACCAGCCGGAATCCCGTGTTGTTCAACCCCGAGTCCGGCGTGGCCTGGCTGCGCGCGCCCGGGCGGTAGTTGGTGCAGTAGTTCTCGCTGCACAGCCACGAGCCGCCGCGCACCACCCGCTCGGTGCCGGCCTCCGGGCCGGCCGGTGCCACGCGCGGGCTGCGGCCGTAGTACGCGGGGTCGAACCAGTCGGCGCACCACTCCCAGACGTTGCCGGTGACGTCCACGAGATCGTAGCCGTTGGCCGCGAAGCGGCCCACCGGGGCGCGGCTGGAGAACCCGTCCTCGCCGGTGTCGCGATCGGGGAACGGGCCCTGCCACCAGTTCGCCGCCGGATGGCCGCCGGGCCGCAGCTCGTGCCCCCACGTATACGGCGCCTGGTCGACGCCGCCGCGCGCGGCGTACTCCCACTCCGCTTCGGTCGGCAGGCGCTTGCCCGCCCATTCCGCGAACGCCCGTGCGTCGTTCCACGACACCTGGGTCACCGGCTCGTCGTCGCTGGCGGCTGGCCGATCGGGGCCGTCGGGATGGCGCCAGGTCGCGCCGTCCACCGCCGTCCACTTGTGCTGCGCCGGATCGAAGACACCGGACCAGCCGAACCGCTCGGCCTCGGTGCGGTAGCCGGTGGCGGCGGCGAACGCCGCGAACGCGCCTGCCGTCACCTCGGTGCGGTCGATGAAGAACGCCGCCAGCTCCACCTCGTGCACCGGCGTCTCGTGGCCGGGGCCGTCGATCGTGCCCATGCGGAACGTGCCGGCGGGAACCCGCACCATCCCTGGCGGCGCCGCCCCGGCCGTGTCTGCACCCGGCGGCGTCACCGAACCCGCCGGCGGCTGGCTGGGCGCGCGGCACGCGACGGCCGTGCAGCTCAGAACGGCGACGACGGTAACGGCGAGGGTGCTCATGCGTGGCGGCCTGGAAGCGGACCGCATTATGGCACCGCGGCTCGACCGGATTTGGATGGATACTCTTGGCCTCCCCCAGCCGGAGGCACCCCGATGTCCGATGCTGCGCTCACGCCCCTCGACCGCGAGTCCATCCGTGTCCTCGCCGAGCACCAGTGGACCGAGGCTCTGGTGTCGCGCGACCTCAACCGGTTGCTGTCCCTGTGTGCCGACGACATCGTCTACATGCCGGCCGACCACGCCGCCTTGCGTGGTCATGACGAGTTGCGGCAGTGGCTGACGGCCTTCCCGCCGATCGCCAGCATGACCCAGCCGGTCGAGTGGCTCGACGGCACCACCGTCAACGCCACCGCCCGCGCGTCGTTCACGGCGGCGCTCGACGTCCAGGGGCAGCGGATCACGCAGACCGGCAAGGCCCTCTGCTGTCTGAGCAAGAACGCCGCCGGGCAGTGGCTGGTGACGTCGGTGTGCTGGAACTTCGACCAGCCCACGGCCCAGCTGATGCCGCAGGTCTGATGACCGCGCGTCTCGACGTCTGGATGCCACGGCCGGACGTGAGCGCCGTCTATTCGACGACGGTCGCGGCGCCGGGCAGTGCGCTCATCCGCTGGGCGATCCTCCGCCACGTGCGGCGCCTGGCCGAGCGGGCGACGACGCCCGAAACAGCGCCACTTCGCACAGACTAGCGCGTATGCCCACCCGTCCCCAGCCTGGCGATGCCGCCGACTACTACTTCATCTATATCGATCAGGTGCCCGAGGGCGACATCGTGTCGCTGCTCGCCACGCAGGATCGCGATGTCGTTGCCGCGCTGCGGGCCATCCCCGAGGCGCGCTCCAGGCATCGCTACGCGCCGGACAAGTGGAGCATCGCGGAGGTCGTCCAGCATCTGAGCGACTGTGAGCGCCTGTTCGTGGCCCGGGCGTTCTGGTTCGCGCGCGGCTTCGAGTCCCCGCTGCCCAGCTTCGATCAGGATGCGGCCATGGCCGCGGCCGGAGCCGCTGGCCGTTCGTGGACCGGCCTCGTGGACGAGTTCGTGGCGATCCGGGCCAGCACGACGCCGTTCTTCGCCGCGCTGCCGGCCGACGCGTGGGCGCGGAAGGGGATCGCCAGCGGGCACCCGTTCACGGTGGCGGCGCTGGCGTTCATGTGCGTGGGGCACGTCGCGCACCACATGGCGATCCTGCGGGAGCGATACTGATCCCGCCGATGGCCTCCCTCAACCCACAGCTCCTGCGCAGCGCCGGCGTCGCCGCCCTGGGCAGCTTCCTGTTCGGCTTCGACACCGCCGTCATCTCCGGCGCCACCGAAGCGCTGCGCCTCTACTACGGCCTGAGCGCCCAGATGCTCGGGCTCACGGTGGCCAGCGCGCTGCTCGGGACGATCGTCGGCTCGATCGGCGTCGGCCCGCCGGCCGAGACCTACGGGCGCCGGCCGGTGCTGCGTGCCCTGGCCGTGCTCTACGTGGTGTCGGCGCTCGGCTGCGGCTTCGCGTGGAGCTGGTCGGCGCTGGTCTTCTTCCGCTTCCTCGGCGGCCTGGCGATCGGCGGGTCGTCGGTGGCGGCGCCGATGTACATCGCCGAGATCGCCCCGGCCGAGGTGCGCGGCCGGCTGGTGGCGCTCAGCCAGCTGAACATCGTCGTCGGCATCCTGGTCGCGTATCTGTCGAACTCGATCGTCGAGCTGCTGGTCGGCGGTCCCGAGTCGACGGCGTGGCGGGTGATGCTCGGCGCGCCGGCACTGCCGGCGGCGATCTTCTACCTGCTCACCCTGGGCGTGCCGGAGAGTCCGCGCTGGCTGATGAAGCAGCGTCGTGCCGACGAGGCCGAGGCGGTGCTGGCCCGCGTCGGCTGCCCGTCGCCGCAGGCGCTGGTCGCCGAGATCGCCGAGTCGCTGCGCCGCGAAACGGTGGCGGCCGACGAGCCGTTCTTCACGCGCAAGTACCGGACGCCGATCCTGCTGGCGCTGATGGTCGCGACGTTCAACCAGCTGTCGGGCATCAACGCGCTCATCTACTACACCGCCGATATCTTTGCGATGGCTGGCGCCGGCCGGGCCAGCGCGCTGTGGCAGTCGGTGACCATCGGCGTCACCAACCTGGTGTTCACGATCCTGGCGATGACCGTCATCGACCGGGTCGGCCGCAAACGGCTGCTGCTGGTGGGATCGCTCGGCCTGGCGGCGTGTTTGTTCGTGGCCGCCTACGCCTTCGAGTACAAGATCGGCGGCGCGCTGCTGCTCGGCAGCCTGATCGGCTACATCGCGTTCTTCGCGTTCTCACAGGGCGCGGTCATCTGGGTCTACCTCGCCGAGATCTTTCCGAACCGGGTGCGCGCCCGCGGCCAGGCGCTGGGCAGCTTCACGCACTGGGTGTGGGCGGCGGCGGTGAGCTGGACGTTTCCGGTGGTCGCCGAGAGCTCGGGCGGACTGGCCTTCGCGCTTTTTGGCGCGATGATGCTGCTGCAGTTCGTGATGGTGCTGCTGTTCCTGCCCGAGACCAAGGGCGTCTCGCTCGAGGAGATCCAGCGCGGCTTCGGCATCGAGTAGCCTGAGACGACCTCGACGGTCCCTGACCCCTATGCCCATCGACGCGATTCGTTCCTGGCTCGGCTTCGGACCCACCCAGCTCACCGCGCCCGACCAGGCGCCGCTGCGCGACCTGATCGAGACGCTCGAGCATCTCGAGCCCGAGCGGGCGCGCCACCTGGCCCGCTTCGCCTACCTGCTCGGCCGCGTCGCGCACGCCGACCAGCACGTCAGTCCGGAAGAAACGCGGGCGATGGAGGCGCTGGTCGTCGAGGAAGGCGCGCTGACCGCCGACCAGGCGGTCGTGGTCGTCGGACTGGCCAAGTCGAGCAACCTGATGTTCGGCGGCACCGCCGACTTCCTGGTGGCGCAGGAGTTCGCCGAGACCGCCAGCTACGAGCAGAAGCTGGCGCTGGCGCGATGCCTGTTCCGGGTGGCGGCCACCGATGCGTCGATCTCGGTCGCCGAGGAGTCCGAGATTCACCGCATCGCCAGCCACCTGAAGATTCAGCCGCCCGACCTGACGGCGTTGCGCGTGCTGCACGCGAAGTACCTGCCGGGGCTGTCGTCGCGTCCGAGCTGAATGCTGAGGGCCGCCCTCGTCATCGCGGCGGTCTCGATCGGCGCGTGCACGGCGCCGCCGCCGTCCGCGCCGCGCAATCTCGTCCTCATCACCATCGACACGCTGCGCGCCGATCGGATCGGGGCCGGCGTGGCCCCGGCGCTGGACGCGCAGGCCGCACGAAGCGTGCGCTTCGTCAACGCCCGCACCACGGTGCCGCTGACGCTGCCGGCGCACACCTCGCTGCTGACCGGCACGTCGCCGCGAGTGCATGGCGTTCACGACAACGGCGTCGTCGTGCCCGATACGCTGCCGACCCTGGCCGCAGTGTGCCGCGCCGCCGGCTACCGCACCGCGGCGTTCGTCGGCGCCTACGTGCTCGATCGCCGCTTCGGCCTGGCTCGCGGCTTCGACATCTACGATGATCGCGTCGCCCGCGACCCCGACGCCGAGGCGCGCCTCGACGCCGAACGCCGCGCCGCCGACGTCGTCGACGCATCGCTGGCCTGGCTGGATCAGGCGGGCCCGGCGCCGTTCTTCCTGTGGGTCCACGTCTACGACCCGCACGCGCCCTACCAGGCGCCCGGCTCAACCGCGCTGACCGGGGCGGCGGGCTACGACGGCGAGGTGGCCTACGCCAGCGCGCAGATCGGCCGCCTGCTGGCACGGCTGGACGCGAAGGGCCTGCGCGAATCGACCGTAGTCGCGGTGGCCGGCGACCACGGCGAGGGCCTGGGCGAGCACGGCGAGCCGACCCACGGCATGCTGGCCTACGACAGCACGCTGCGCGTGCCGCTACTGGTGGCGGCGCCCGGACAGTCGCCGCGCGACGTCCCTGAGCCGGTGTCGCTCGCCGACGTCGCGACGTCGTTGCTGCGCCTGGCCGGCGTGGCCGGCGGGCTCGCACCGTCGGCGTCGACACGGGATCTGTTCGCGCCGATCCCGGCTGGCGACGTCTACGCGGAGACGGAGTACCCGCGCGCCGCCGGGTGGCATCCGCTCGCCGTCCTCGCGGACGCGCAGTGGAAGCTCATCATGTCGGCGCAGCCGGAGCTCTACGACCTGCGGGCCGATCCGCGCGAGACCGCCAATCAGGCCGCCACGCACCGACAGCAGGTGCAGACGATGAGCGCCCGGCTGAAGGCGCTGCCGGCCGCGGCGGCGCCGTCGGGTGTGGCCGCGCCGCTCGCGCCCGAGGCCGCGGCGAAGCTGCGTTCGCTTGGCTACGTGGGCGGCGCGACGCCGGCAACGGCGCTGAATCCGTCGGCGCCGAATCCGTCGGCGGTGATCGACGCCTGGACCGAGTTCGAAGCGGCTCTTGCCCAGGTGAACCGAGGTGACGGGGCAGCCGCGGTTCCGGCGCTGCGGACACTCAGCACGCGCTTTCCGGACGGCGCGGTGTTCCAGTCCACCTACGCGCGGGCACTGCAGGAGTCAGGGCAGGCCCGCCAAGCGGTGGCTGTGCTGCGCGCCGCCGTCGATCGGACGCCCGGCGACGCCACGCTGTTCCACGACCTCGCGGTGGCCGCCCGTCTGGCCGGCGACGTCGGGGAAGCCCTGCGGGCGGAACAGGCCGCGCTGGCGCTCGATGCCGGGCACCCTTCGGCGTTGAACGGCCTGGGGCTGCTGCACGCCGATGCCGGCCGGCTGGCGGATGCCGCGCAGGCCTTCGAGCGGGCGACCGCGGCCGATCCGTCGAGCGCTTCGGCGTGGTCGAACCTGGGGAACGCCCGTCGGGCGTTGGGCGACTTGCCCGGGGCCGAAGGCGCCTTCCGCCAGGCCCTGGCGCGGCAGCCGCAGCACGCCGACGCCGCCAACGGACTCGGCGTCGTGCTGGTGCAGACCCAGCGGGCCGGCGAGGCGGTGCCATGGCTCGAGCGCGCGCTGCGGGCCGAGCCCGGCTTCCACGAAGCCCGGCTGAACCTGGGCATCGCACTGCAGCAGAGCGGCGACCGCGCGCGGGCCGTCGCGACCTATCGAGAGGTGTTGCGCCTGGCCCCGCCCACGGCCAGCCGCGAGCGCCAGGCGGCCGCCGAACTGCTCCGCGGCCTCCGGTGACGGGCAAAACTGCCGGGCAAAAGAAACGGGGCGCTCCCCCGAAGGAAGCGCCCCGCAGTGTGACGGCGTCGCAGCCCGGGACCCGAGCCCCGAGCCCCGGCACTTAGAACGAGAAGCGGAAGCCGATCTGGCCGACGCGCTGCTCGCCCTGCTGGAAGTCGCCGGCGAACGCGTTGGGCTGCATGAACGCCGCGCTCGTCTGGTTCTGCGTGATGGTGAACGCGGGGTTCTTCGCGTTGAAGACGTTGAACACCTCGCCAATCGCTTCGATGCGGGCGCTGCCGCGGATCCGGAATCCGTACGACAGTCTGACGTTGGCCTGGGTCCGCCAGGCGCCACGGCTGCAGTTCCAGGTCTCGCACTCGCCGATGTCTTCCGGTGCGTCGCCAATCCCTTTGAACTGGTAGGCCCGCGCCGGCAGGTCGTTGTTCTCACGGTTGAGGTTGGTGTCCACCCCGGTGATGGTCGGTACCGGCAGCGGCGAGCGGTAGAAGAACGTCGGGGCCAGCGTGAAGCCCTTGGCCATCACGACCGCAGCGAGCGACCCCTGGTGCCGGGAATCGGTGCGTGAGGTGGGTCCGAACACCCGTGGGTCGTCGTAGAGCTGCGCGGCATCCTGCAGCAGGTTCGCGTTCAACTCGTCGGAGGCCGTGCCGATCTGGCTCTTGGCCTCGGCCAGCGTGTAGGTCGCGGTCAGATCCACGTTGTTGGTCATCCGGCGCTTGAACCCGGTGATGAGCGCGGTGTACTTGCTCTCCCCGGCGGCGATCGCCGGCCGGGTGCCGATCGCGTTCGGGGTCAGATTCAGGAAGGCCAGCCGTCGCGTCCCGGTCGCGCCGCCGCCGACGTCGCCGGTGTTGATGCGCGGCCGCACGTTCAGATCACGGCCGTCGGCGCGGACGAAGTCGGCCGTCACCACCATCGAGTCCGACAACTGGTGCGACCAGCCGAGCGAGGCCTGCCGGGTGTAGGGCATCTGCAACCGCGGATCGGTGAACTGGCCGAACAACGGCGTGGCGCCGGCCTGGTTCTGGCTCTGGATGTTCGCGAGCGGCTGGCCGATGCGATAGAGGCTGCCATCCGCGTTGCGGATGCCGGCCTGGTTGTCGACCGACAGCACCGCGCCGAAGCCCTTGCCGGTGGCGTCGCTGGCGGCGAACAGGGCGTTCGAGTTGGTGTAGGCCATGTCCATGTAGATGCCCCAGCCGCCGCGGACGACGTCTCGGCCGTTGCCGAACACGTCGAAGGCGAAGCCCACGCGCGGCTGCCAGTTGTTGGTGTCGTTCTTCGGATCCTTGCCGAAGTTCTCGAGCCCCTTGATGCCGGTGAGCAGCCCGGCGGCGCCGGCGGCCTGCACCTTGACGAAGTTGGGGTTCAGCGACTGGTCGAACTGGAAGCCGTCGATGAGGTCGTAGCGCAGGCCCAGGTTGAGCGTCAGCCGGTCGGTGATCGCCCAATCGTCCTGGACGTAGAACGCGTACTGCTTGAGCGGGATGTTGGCCGAGGCGTCGCCGTCGTTGAGCGTGACGTTGGAGATCGGGCCGTTCACGTCGTCGGTGAGGTGGGTGTTCTGGACGACGCCCTTCCCGGAGTTGAAGGTGATGAAGAGACGCGGCTCGTTGATGAAATTGACCCCGGCCTTCATATCGTGGCCGATGCCGCCCATGCCGGTGACGTGCCACGAGAAGTCGTTGCGGAACTGCCACTTCTTCTGCTCGGTGGTCTGCGGCGTGTTCGGGCTCTGGCCGACGGCGACGCCGTTCGGGAACAGCTGGTAGGGATCCTGGCTGCGCGCCGAGATGAAGTTGGCGAAGTCGGCGTACTGGAAGATGAACTCGTTCAGCATGCTGTCGCCGATCACCCAGTTGTGGTTGGCGTTGATCGAGTTGAACGAGTTGTCGCTGTCGCCCCAGCCGTTGACGGGCGTCTGGGCGTCGGCGCCGTAGGGCTGCGAGTTCTGGTTGCGGCCGTAGCGCACCGACAGGAAGTTGTTGGGCAGGTTGGCGGTCGCCTTCACGTTGACCAGCGTCTCGCGGTAGGGGGTGTCGAAGGTGCCGTCGAGGCTCGGGAACAGACCGGAGGTCGAGACCACCTGCTTGGTGTCCTGCTGGGTCCGCTCGGCGGCGGCGAAGTAGTGCACCTTGTCCTTGAGGATCGGCCCGCCGAAGCTGCCGCCGAACTGGTTGCGGCGGTAGTCCTGCTTGTCCGACCCGTTGGTCTCTTCGGTATAGGTGATCGAGTTCATCGACTTGTCGCGGAACAGCTCGAAGAAGCTGCCGCGGTAGCTGTTGGTGCCGCTCTTGGTCACGATGTTCATGACCCCGCCGTTGCTGCGGCCGTTCTCGGCCTTGGCCCGCGAGGTGACGAAGTTGAACTCCTGGATCGCCTCGAGCGGGAACAGCTGCAGCAGGCCGCCGACGGTGTCGTCGTTGTTGTCGCCGCCGTCGATCTGGTAGTTGACGTTGCGGCCGTTGCCGCCGTTGATCTGCGGCGAGTACCTGGGTGCTCTTGGTCGGGTCGGAGTGGTTGCCGAGGCCGACGCCGGGCAGCGTCGCGGCCAGGTTGGCGAACTGCCGGCCGTTCAGCGGAATGCTCTCGATGCGGCCGATGTCGACGACCCCGCCGACCGACGACACGGTGGCCTCGATGAGCGGCGTCTGGCCGGTGACGGTGATGGTCTCGGACAGGGCGCCGACGGTCAGCGTGAAGTCGAGGGTGATGGTCTGGCCGACGTTGACGACGACGTCCTTGCGGTCGACCGAGGTGAAGCCGGCCAGCTCGACCAGGAGGTCGTAGCGGCCGACGTTCAGCGCGCTCAGCCGATAGGTGCCCTCGCCGTCGGTGACGGCCGAGCGGCTGAACCCAGTGGTCGGGCTGGTTACGGTGACGGTGGCGCCGGGGATGGTCGCCCCCTGGGCGTCGAGAACCCGCCCGTTGATGGTGCCCGTGGTCTGCTGGGCGGCAGCCGGGACGGCGGCCATCGCCACCGCGCCGAACAGCAGCGCCAGGAATTGTTGCCTCATAGAGTCGCCTCTTCTCCTCGAAGGATTGGTCACGGCCAAATACCGAACGTGCGTATTACAGCAAGGGCCGCACCAGGGGCGGGTGGATCTGCGCAGATATTCAATCGAGTATTTTGCTCAGCATTCCGATACCGGACTGGGACGGCTGGACCGGTCGAGGTGAGCTGGCGCGAAATCTCTCGCAGTTGGTCCCCAGGCAGGGCCAAACCATTGGATCGGCAGGACAAAGCGCCGTTCCCCTGGGACGGCTTCAGGTGCGGCCGTCCCTATTGCAACGCGCGCAGGAGCCGCGCTACCTCCGGCCGCTGCGGAGCGGCCGGGTCGAGCCGGTCGAGCAGTTGCCGGGCCTGGGTGGCCGCGGGCTCCCGCTGTCCCGACCGCGCCAAGGCAATCGCCAGGGCGAACCGAGCCTGGTGGAAGTCGGGATCCAGGTCGACCGCCCGAAGGAGCAACGGCACCGCCTCGGCGGGCCGGCCGCCGTCTGACAGCAGGATGCCGCGGTTGGCGGCCACGACGGGGTTGTCGGGTTCCACCACGTCGGCCTGGGCGAGGATCCGCGCCGCGTCGGCCGCCTGGCCCCGGCGGGCGAGACAGCCGGCGAGTCCGAGGTGCGCGTCGGCCGTCGGCATCTGGGCGGCGATCGCCGCGGCGAACTCTGATTCGGCGGCGGCGCACCGATCCGAGTCGGCGAGGACGACGCCCAGCCGCAGATGCGCCTGCGGGTTGCCAGGATCGGCGGTCAGGATCTGCCGCAGCGTCGCCTCGAGCGTCGCCCCCGTCACCTCACCGGAGGTCACCTGGGCGAGTTGCGCCGCCACCGCTCCCCGATCTTTGGGGTCGGCGAGGCTCCGCGGAGCCGCCGGCGCGCCGGCGGTATAGCCAAGCGCCTGCAGCCGGCGCGCGGCTTCGGGGTCGGCCGCCGCCCGCGTCTCCAGCGACGGCGGCGAAATCCGATCGACCCGCGCCAGCCACGACGCGGTGCGGGCGCGATCGACCCCAGCGAGATTGGCCGACTCGCCGGCGTCGGCGGCGACGTCGAACAGCTCGGGCCGGGGCGCGGCGATGACCTTGAGTCCACCGCCACGCAACGTGCGCAGCGGACTCCAGCCGAAGTCCAGCAGCGGCGCGAACGACTCGGCGTAGAGCTCGCGCTCCGGCCACGGGGCGCCGCCGCGCAGCGGCCCGCTCACGTCGGCGCCGTCGGCGGCGAACGGCCCGGCGCCGAGCAGCGTCGCCACGGTCGGCGCGACATCGACGAGAGCGACATCGGCTTCGACCAGCCGCGGCGCGAGCCCTGGCCCGGCCATCACGAGCGGCACGCGCAGCGTCGTGTCGTACACGAACACGCTGTGGCCGATCTCGCCGTGTTCGCCGAACGCCTCGCCGTGGTCGGCGGCGACGACGACCAGCGTCTGGTCACGGCCCGGGCCGAGCCCGTCGAGCAGCCGCCCCACCTGGCGATCGGCCTCGGCGACCTCGGCGTCGTACCGTTCCGCCACTGGCCGGCCATCGGCGACGGCGCCATACGGGGCATGCGGTTCGAACAGGTGCACCCACAGGAACATCCGATCGCCACGGCGCGATCCCATCCAGGCCAGCGCCTCGTCCACCACCTGCTGGCCGGCGCGCTCGTTGGCGGGCCGGCCGTCGGCGCCGCGTGGCATCCGATCGCCGTAGACGTCGAAGCCGCGCTGCAGCCCGAACCGGCGGTCGAGCGGGAACGCCGCGACGAATGCGGCGGTGGCGAATCCGGCGCGGCGCAGCGTCTCGGCCAGCGTCGGCACGTCGGCGGCCACCGCCATGCCGTTGTGCCGGCTGCGATGCGCTGGCGGGTAGCGGCCGGTCAGCAGCGACGCGTGCGACGGCAGGGTGATCGGCGCGGTGGCGAACGCGCGCGTGAAGCGCACGCCGCGAGCGGCCAGGCCGTCGATGACCGGCGTGCGGGCCGGTCCGTGACCATAGGCGCCCACCCGGTCGGCGCGCAGCGTGTCGATGGTCACCAGGAGCACGTGGCGCGGCGTGACCGGCGGTGGAGCCACGCGCGGGCCATCGCCGCAGGCCGAGGCGAGCGTGAGCAGGCCCACGATCGTCGCCGCCCGTGCCGCCGCGGCAGCGGTGAACGGCCGGCCGGCGGTTGGCATCACCGCCGATGGTAGCAGGCCGGTGCGGCCGCGCCGGCCGGGGCCGACTGATGCGACACTAGCGTGATGTTCGGGGGAATCGAGGCGGGCGGCACCAAGTGGCTGTGCGTCGTCGGCCGCGGCGCCGACGTCCACGCCGAGCTGCGCGTGCCGACCACGACGCCCGGCGCGACCCTCGACGCGGTCGTGCGCTTCTTCCAGGAACAACAGGCGGCCCGCGGCCCGATCGAGGGGTTCGGCATCGGCTCGTTCGGGCCGGTGGACCTGCACCCGGCGTCGCCCCGCTACGGCTTCATCACCGCGACGCCCAAGCCGGGCTGGGCCGATACCGACGTGGTTGGCGCCTTCACGCAGGCGTTCGGCGTGCCGGTGGCCTTCGACACCGACGTCAACGCCGCCGCGCTGGGCGAATGGCGCTACGGCGCGGCGCAACACCTCGACACCGTCCTCTACCTCACGGTCGGCACCGGCATCGGCGGCGGCGGGATGGTGGGCGGCCAGGTGATGCACGGCCTGGTGCACCCCGAGATGGGCCACGTGCGGGTGCCGCACGATCGCCTGGCCGATCCGTTTTCGGGTGTCTGTCCGTTCCACGGCGACTGTCTGGAGGGCCTGGCGAGCGGACCGGCGATGACCGGGCGCTGGGGCGTGCCGCCGGACGCACTGGCGCCCGAGCATCCGGCGTGGGCGCTCGAGGCGCGCTACCTGGCGCTGGCGCTCCACGGCTTCGTGTGCACGATTTCGCCGCAGCGCATCGTCGTCGGCGGCGGGGTGATGGAGCAGCCCCAGGTGTTGCCGCTCGTGCGCGAAGAACTCGGCCGGCTGTTGAACGGCTACATCCAGGCGCCGGAGCTCGTCACCGGCCTCGATCGCTATGTGGTGCCGCCGGCGCTCGGCCGGCGGTCGGGTGTGGTCGGCGCACTGGTGATGGCCGAACGGATCGCCGCCGGCTGACGTCGTATCTGGTGACCACCGCTGCGCGGCCCCCCCGCCACCGGAACGATACAATCGAGGGATATGTCAGACGCGGCACCGCCGCCGGTGCCTACGCGACTTGGGCGCTACCGGATCGAGCGCAAGATCGGCGAAGGCGGCATGGGCGTGGTCTACGCCGCCCGCGACGAGCGGCTCGACCGCACCGTCGCCCTCAAGGCCATCCGCGGCGACAACGACGACACTGCCCGCCGACGGCTGTGGCGGGAGGCTCGTACCGCGGCCGGCATCTCCCACCCGAACATCTGCCAGCTCTACGAAGTCGAGGAGACCGACGACGGCCTGTTCCTGGCGATGGAGCTGCTGTCCGGTGAGCCGCTCGGCGCCCGCCTGACGCGCGGTGCCCTCAGCGCCGCCGACAGCGCCACGATCGCCCTGCAGACGCTCGACGCGCTCGACGCGCTCCACACGCGCGGGCTGATCCACCGCGACCTGAAGCCGTCGAACCTGTTCCTGACCCCGCACGGCGTCAAGCTGCTCGACTTCGGGCTGGCCCGTCCGATGGCCAGTGGGATTGGCAGCGACACCGCCACGGTGCTGACCCAGGCCGGGGCCATCGTCGGCACGCCCAACTACATGGCGCCCGAGCAGGTGCGCGGCGAGGCTCTGGACGGCCGGGCCGACCTCTTCGCGATGGCGGCGCTGCTGTTCGAGATGCTCTCCGGCCGGGTCGCCTTCGCCGGGGCGACCATGGTCGATATCCTGCACGCCGTGCTGCACGAGCAGCCGCCGCCGCTGTCGGGGGGCGGCACGGTGGCCGGGCTCGATCGGGTGGTGCACCGGGCCCTGCAGAAGAAGACGGCGGATCGCTACGAGTCGGCGGTGGCGATGGCCGCGGCGATTCGCGGCGTGGTCGCGGTCCGCGAGTCCACGGAGATGGCGGCGCCGGCGGTGCGGCCGATGACCCGGCTGATCGCGCTGCCGTTCCGGGTGCTGCGGCCGGATGCCGAGACCGACTTCCTCGCCTTCAGCCTGCCCGATGCGATCACGACGTCGTTGTCCGGCACGCGGAACCTGCTGGTGCGGTCGAGCGCCGCGGCGGCGCGGTTCGATCCGCAGGCGCCCGACCTGCGCAAGCTGGCTGCCGACGCCGATGTCGACGTCGCGCTGATGGGGACGATTGTGCGGGCGGGGGGCCAGTTGCGCGCGACCGCGCAGCTGGTCGAGGCCCCGGCCGGCACGGTCGTCTGGTCGCACTCGTCGCAGCATGCGCTGCACGACGTCTTCGCCCTCCAGGACGAGCTGGTCGGTGGCATCGTGCGCTCGCTGGCGCAGTCGCTCGGCGAGCCCGACAGCGGCGCCGGCCGCCGCGACGTGCCGCGGAGCGCCGAGGCCTACGAGCTCTACCTGCGCGCCAACGAACTGGCCCGCGACTGGGATCGCATCACCGAGGCCCGCGACGTCTACCAGCGGTGTACCGAACTCGATTCGGGGTTCGCCCCGGCGTGGGCCGGCCTTGGCCGCTGCCACCGCATGCTCGGCAAGTACTTCGATGTGGCCGACGGAAACGCCTTGGCCGAACAGGCGTTCGAACGCGCGCAGGCGCTCAACCCCGACCTGCCGCTGCTCCACAAGCTGTACGCCCAGCTCGAATCCGACGCCGGTCGTGCCGTGGACGCGATGCGCCGGCTGCTGCGCCGCGCGCATGCCGGCGTCGATCCCGAACATTTCGCCGGGCTCGTGCACGCCTGCCGATACGTCGGGTTGCTCGACGCGTCGGTGGCGGCGCACGAGGAGGCCCGCCGGCTCGACCCGACCATCCGCACGAGTGTGCTGAACACCTATGCCGCGCTCGGCGACTACGAGCGGATTGTCCGCGACTCGGACCCCGGCGATCCCGACAGCCGGGCGTTGGCGCTCCATCGCACCGGCCGCAAGGCGGAGGCCCTCGCCGCCTGGCAGGGGCTCGGACCCGACGCGCCGCCGACCATGAAGGCGTGGGACCGGATGATCGTCGCCTGCCTGAGCGAGGCGCCCGAGGCGCGCGCGCTGGCCGAAGAGATCATGGCCCAGGCGATGTGGCCGGACCCCGAGGGCTACATGACCAACGGCCTCGTCCTCAGCCGGCTGGGCAGCGAGGAGATGGCCCTGCAGGCCCTCCGCTCTGCCGTCGACGGCGGCTTCCACGTGCCGCACACGCTGTTGACCGATCCGTGGCTGGCGCCGCTCCGCAACCACGCCCGCTTCGGCGAGATTGTACGGGTGGCGCAGACTCGCCGCGACCACGCGCTGGCGGTGTTTCGCGCCGAGGGCGGCGAACGGCTGCTCGGACTACGCGCGGCCGCCTGACCAGCATCCGCCCTACTTGCGCTCGTAGACCACCTGACCGCCGAACACGGTGGTCGTGACGGCGAGATCCGCCGGCGCCGATGGGGGAGACGAGAAGACATCGCTGGCCAGCACCACGAAGTCGGCCAGCTGTCCTGGTGCCAGCGTGCCTTTCCGCGATTCCTCGAACTCCAGGTGGGCGGCTTGTGACGTGTAGGCGTCGATCGCGGCCATGAGCGGCAGCCGGCCGTCTGGCCGGCCTTCGCGGGGCGGCGCCACCGCCACCTGATACAGCCGGCCAGAGGGGTCGTACGACGCCACCGGCCAATCGCTGCCGAGCACCACGCGGCCGCCGCTGTCGAGGATGGCCTTCCAGCCGCCGCCGCGCGCCGCTCGTTCGGGCCCGAGGTTCGCTCCCCACACGCTTGGCGGCGGCGTGGCCCGTGGAGTCGCGCCGGCCGGTCGCGGCGCGTTCACCCGGTAGATCCCGCCCGGGTGCATCGACGCGATGACGCCCAGCGCGGCGAATCGCGGCGCATCGGCCGGATCGAGCGTCTCGATGTGGTCGATGCGATGCCGGCGGCCCCGCGGCGGCGCCGGATTTGCGGCGGCCGCGGCGGCCGCCGCGTCGAGCGCCATCCGCACCGCGCCGTCGCCGACCGCGTGCATCATCACCTGCCAGCCGCGCTGGTCGAGCAGCGTGACGATGCGCGTCAGCTCTTCGCCGGTGTAGTTCGACGGGCCGTCGGTCGCGCGGTTGGCGTACGGCGCCAGCAGCCGGGCAGTGTGGGTCTCGATGACGCCGTCGACGAACAGCTTGACCATCCCGAGGCGGAAGCTCGCGTCACCGGCGTGCTTCGCCCGCAGCGCGTCCCAGCCGTCGATCATCGTGCTGGTGATCGGCGGCGGCGGCTCGGCGGCGAACAGCCCGGCCGGGGAGACCGCCGAGTAGACGCGCAGCTGCAACGTGCCCTCGGCACGGGCGCGGGCGTAGACGTCGAACTCGGCGGGCGAACCAAGGGCGTTTTGCACGCTGGTGACGCCGGCGGCGTGCAGCCTGGCGGTCACCGCCGCGAGCACCCGCAGGCGGTCGTCGATGGTCGGTTCCGGCAGCAGCTGCGACACCAGTCCCTGGGCGCTCTCCTGCAGCACGCCGGTCGGTTCTCCGCTCGCCGGGTCGCGGACGATGTGGCCGTTGACCGGATCAGGCGTGTCTTTGGTGATTCCGGCCAGCGCCAGTGCCCGGGAATTGACCCAGGTCGTGTGGTAGTCGAAGCAGCGGATGAAGGCCGGGCGATCGGCGACGACGGCGTCGAGCTGCGCCCGCGTCGGCAGGCCGCCGGGGAAGGTGTTGTAGCGCCACCCCTCGCCGAGCACCCACGGCGCCGCCGTCCGCGCGTCGGCGAAGGCGCGCAGCCGGGTCTGCACCTCTTCGACCGATCCAGCGCCGGTCAGGTCGGCGCGCTCGGCGCCGAAGCCGCCTTCGAACAGGTGCACGTGCGTGTCGTTGAAGCCTGGCACGACGCTGCGTCCGCCGGCGTCGATGACCTTCGTGTCCGGACCGCGCATCGCCGCGATGTCGGCGTTGCGACCGACGGCCACGATGCGATCGCCGCGCACCGCGAGGGCCTCGTGCAGCGCGGTCGCGCCGCCGGCGCCGTAGACGCGGGCGTTGGTCACGATGAGGTCGGCGACCGTGCCGGACGCGTCTGGCCGCACGCGGCGAGCACACCCCCGGCCAGTACCGTGACGCCGGCCAGCGCGGCCAGTCGCACGGCATGCATACGTGCCATGCGCGGGTGGTGAGTGCTCATCGGTGACACCTCTGGTACCATTCCGGCGCTGTCGACGCCGGCAGCCTCGTCGAAGGGACCTGACGCCGATGATGACGCGATTCCACCACCGCGCGACCACCGTTGTCGCGCTCGTCGCCGCGGCAGGCCTGGGCTCGGGTATCACGCCTGGCACCACGGCCGCGCAGCGCCCGCCGGCCGACCTCCTGGTCACCAACGGCACGGTGTTCACCGGCGCCGGCCGATCGCCGGCCGAGGCGCTCGCCGTGACCGGCGATCGGATCGTCGCGGTCGGCTCCAGGCAAGAGATCGAGGCGCTCCGTGGCCCGGCCACGGTGGTCATGGACGCCGCCGGCGGCGCCGTCGTGCCCGGTTTCAACGACAGCCACGTGCACTTCCTGAGCGGCGCCCAGAGTCTGCAGGAGCTGGACTTGAGCGGCACCCGCACCCTCGACGAGGTGCAGCAGCGCATCCGTGACTACGCCGCGCGCAATCCGTCGGTGACCTGGATTCGCGGCCGCGGCTGGAACTACTCGGCCTTTCCCGGCGGGCTGCCGACCCGCGCCCAGCTCGACGCCGCGTTGTCCGATCGCCCGGCGACGCTGGTGTGCTTCGACGGCCACAGCTCGTGGGTCAACTCCAAAGCGCTCGCCGCCGCCGGCATCTCGCGCGCCACCGCCGATCCGGCCAACGGCGCCATCACCCGAACTGCGAGCGGTGAGCCCGACGGCCTGCTGAAGGAATCGGCGCAGCAGCTGGTGCGTACGGTGATGCCGGCGGTGTCTCGCGACGAGCAGCGCCGGGCGCTGCGGGCGGGCATCGCCCGCGCCCACCAGCTCGGCGTGACCAGCGTGCAGAACGCCAGTGGCAACGCCGACGAGTTCGCGCTCTACGACGAGCTGCGGGCCGCCGGCGAGCTGCGCCTGCGGGTCTACTCGGCGCTGTCGGTGTCGCCAGGGTTCACGGTCGCCGACGCCGATCGCTTCGATGCGATTCGCGCCCGCTTCGCCAACGACGCCCGCTTCAAGACCGGCGCCGCCAAGCTGCTGGTCGACGGCGTGATCGAGACCAACACGGCGCTGATGCTGCAGCCGTACCTTAACGATCCCGCCACCACCGGGCTGCCCAACTACCCGGCCGAGGAGCTCGACCGCATCGTCCGGATCCTCGATGCCCGTGGCTACCAGATTTTCGTCCACGCCATCGGCGACGGCGGCGTCCGCCGCACCCTCGATGCGTTCGAGCGGGCCGCGGCCGCCAACCCGGCGCCGGCCCGGGGTCGCCGCCACCGCATCGAGCACATCGAGACGATGGACCCGGCCGACGTGCCGCGCTATGGCCGGCTGGGCGTCATCGGCTCGTTCCAGCCGCCGCACGCGAGGCTGATGAACTCGCCGGAACCGCGCGGGCAGTGGGCCGGCAACATCGGCAAGGAGCGGACGTCGCACGGCTGGATGTGGAAGGGCGTGAAGGACAGCGGCGGGCGGCTGGCCTTCGGCAGCGACTGGCCGGTGGCCTCGCTCGATCCGCTGGTCGGCATCTGGGTCGGCATCAACCGCATCGGTCACGGCGCCATCCCGACGCAGCGGCTGTCGATCGGCGAGATGATCGACGGCTATACCGCCGACGCCGCCTACGCGTCGTTCGACGAACAGGACAAAGGCCGGCTGGCGGCGGGCCAGCTCGCCGACATCGTCGTGCTGTCGCGCGACGTGCTGGCGGCACCACCGGCCGCCGCCGGCGACGTCCACGTGCAGATCACCATCTTCGGCGGCGCGGTGGTCTACCGGCGCGGCACCCGGTAGGGGCGCCGCGCCGGCTGCGACGTCCAGGCTCAGAACTCGAACCGGAACCCAATCTGCACGGTGCGCGGCCGCACCACCGACAGCGTCTGCTGCCACGGCGTCGTGGCGGTCACCTGCGAGCTGTTGTTGCGCAGCGTCAGCACGGTGTCGGTGTTGAAGATGTTGAACAGGTCGGCCGACAGGCGGATGCGCCGGCCGGCGAACCGGAAGTCCTTGTCGAGCCGGAACTGGAGGTCGTTCACCGCCGGCAGATCGTAGTTGCCGCGGCTCTCGGCCAGGATGGTGATGTCGCCCTGCCCGGCGCCCATGCCGCGGACGATGATCTGGCGCCCGTACGGCCGGCCCGCTTCGTACCGAGTAGCGGGCGCCGAGCTGGAAGTCCCACGGCAGCGCGTAGGTCGCCGACAGCTTCACGGCGTGCTCGGAATTGGTGGCGGTGGGGCCGAAGGCGTTCAGCGTGTCGTTGGGATCGCGGCCGTAGCCCGCCGCCGGCGACAGATTGCTGAAGTCCTGCTGGGTGCTGCCGGCCACCGCGCCCGAGCCGAACGCCTTCGAGTCCTGCCAGGTGTAGGACGTGTTGGCCTGCACCCGGTCGGAGAACCGCTTGTTGAACTCGACCACCACCGACTTGAAGCTCTGGTCGAGGTCGTCGCGGTTGACCACGGTGTAGAGCGGCGAGCCGACGCCGCTGGTCAGGTTCTGCACGGTGATCGTCTGGCTGCGGCCGTCGAAGGTGTCGACGATGTCGCGCGGCGCGTAGCTGCCGCGGGTGTCGCGCAGGCGGATGAAGTCGCCTTCGTTCTTGTAGACGAACGACACCGCCACGCCGGCGCCGCCGGCGATCTGCCGCTCGAGACCGATCGACACCTGGTCGGTGTACTGATTGTCGAGGCCGGGATCGACGGCGAAGTTCCGCTTCGGATCGGTGACGCTGATCGGAATGTCGTACTGGCCGGTGGCCGGGTTGATTTCGCGCACCGACGTCACCGCGCCGCCCGGCGCGATGCCGGCGAACATCGCCGTCACCAGCTTGCCGTAGAAGCGACCGTACGCCGACTTGAAGACGGTGCGGCCCGACTCGTCGAGCCGGAACGTCAGACCGACGCGCGGCGCGATGGTGTTGAACGAGATGAGGTCGGGCACGCCGTCGTAACGCACCACCGGCGGCGTGAAGTTCTTGCCCTCGATGCCCTCGATCTTGGCCTCCGAGGTCATCGCCTGGACGTCGCCGCGGGTGTTGTCGAAGCGCAGGCCCAGGTTGAGGGTCAGGCGGTCGTTCACGGTCCAGGTGTCCTGCACGTAGGCCCCGAAGGAGCGGATGCGTCCGCCGGTCGCCGCCGGATCGGCGAAGGTGGCGCGGTAGCGCGCGCCGGCCAGGTCGGTGTAGCTCACCCCGCCGATGCGCGCCAGTACCGTCCGCTGGGTGGCGTAGGCGGTCTGCACGCCGGCCTTGAGGTCGTGGCTGCCGCCGAGCGCCGAGGTGGTGTGCGCGATCGAGGCGTCGAGGCTGGTGCGGTTGTGGAACTGCTTGCTGGCGGTCTGGCCGTTGACGCTGGAGATCCCGGTGGACTGGTCGGTGCGGCCGGACGTCTCGAAGTCGTCGGAGTAGGGCGTGAAGTTGTCGCGGATGAAGATGCCGCCGCCGCGCACCTCGATCAGGGTGCCGTTGCCGAGCGGCTGGGTGTACTGGGTGTAGACGACCGGATTGTGGCCGTGCTCGACGGTCTGGGTGACGAGCGGCGCGGTCCGGCTGGCGGTGGCGGCGCAGCAGAACATGTTGTTGTTCCAGCCGACCGACAGGTTGCCGTTCTCGAACAGTCGGGCGGTCAGCTTCGCGAACGGCTTGTAGTTCTTGCCGCCGGCGCGCTCCAGCTTGGGATCGACCCCGACGCCGGTGGTCGCCTGCCGTGAGGTCGGCAGGATGGCGTAGAACCACAGGCGATCGCGCCGGATCCGCCCGCCCAATTCCAGCGTCGCCTGCTGGTTGTAGTGCACCGTGAACGGAAACGCCTCGTTCGGCGTGTTGTTGGCCACCCAGTCGCCTGGGATGACGTAGCCGCTGAGCATGCCGCGGTAGTCGTTGCTGCCCGACTTGGTCACGATGTTGACGACGCCGCCCTGGAAGCTGTGGAACTCCGCCGAAGCGCCGATCGCCTTCACCTGCACCTCCTGCATGATGTCGGGGCTCGGGAAGTCCCAGACCCCGCCGTTCGACACCGCCGAGATGTCGACGCCGTCGTACTGGAACTGGTTCTGATCGCTGCTCGACCCGAAGATGATGAACCGCGAGTCGTTGGGTACCTGGTTGATGCGCACCGCCGGTGCGAACGTCACGACGTCGAAGTACGACTGGCGTGCCGTCGGGATGTTCTGCAGCAGCGCCTGCGTGAAATTGGTCGAGAACCCGGCATTGGCGGCGTCGACGACCGGCGCCTCGCCGGTCACCGTCACCGCCTGTTCGAGCGTGCCGACCTCGAGACCGACGTCCACCTGGATGGTGCGGCCGACCTCGACGCGGAGACTCTCGCGCCGCACCGTCGTGAACCCCTGCAGCGTAAAGACCAGCGTGTATTCGCCGGGCGGCAGGTTCAGGAAGCTGTAGAGGCCCTGTCCGTCGGTGACCGTCGCCGCCGGCGCGCCGATGCGTGCCGGGCTCGACGCCTCGACGGTGACGCCGGCAAGTACACCGCCGGTGCCGTCCTTGACGAAGCCGCGCAGGCCGCCGGTGGAGGTCTGCGCGGCGGCGCCGGCGACGGTGGCGAGCACCAGTAGCGATGCCGCGAGTCCGTGAACGAGTCGTTGAGAAGTCATGGGCCGTCTCCTGTTGTCGAACCGGCTGGTCGTCGGCAGCGTGGCGCCGCCCGCTACGGCAGCGCGAACGCGATCCACTCGGCCGGCTGCTCGCGCCCGCCGATCGCCACGACGACGAACTGCTTGCCCTGGTGCACGTAGGTGATCGGGGCGCCGGTGGTGCCGGCGGGCAACTCGGTCTCCCACAGCACCTTTCCGCTCGCCTTGTCGAAGGCGCGGAACATGCGGCCGTGCATGCCGTCGCGGTTGGTGCCCGGAATGGCGTCGCTGCCCTCGCCGATGAAGAGCAAGGACTTGGTCAGCAGCGGCGCGCCGCGGCCAGGGATACCCAGCGGCGGCAGCTTGAGATCCTTCACCAGCGGGTGGTTCCGCGGACCGTCGCCGTTGGCGGCCATCCAGACCTGAGTGCCGGTCTTCATGTCGATCGCGGTGATGCGTCCGTACGGCCCTTTGAAGATCGGGAAGCCGTCGATCGACAGATCGGGCCCCGGCCACGGCGTCGGCGCCGGCGGCGGGCCCTCTTCGGGGCGGCGTTCGTGCGCCTGTGTCGCGTACGCCATCGTCGCCTTCGGGTCGTCGGTCTTGACGGCGCGGCTGATGCCGGGCTGGGTGTGCGAGACCGCGTAGTAGATCTGCGTCTCGGGGTCGAACGCGCCGGTGTGCCAGTTGCCCGAGCCCCAGCCGCCCGGCATGATCAGCTGGCCGCGGGTGGCGCCGGGTTCGCCGGTCACCAGCGCGGGCGGCGAGAAGAGCGGCCCGTACAACAGGCCCTTCACCTTCTCCTTGGCCCGCGCCCGCAACTCCGGCGTGTAGTCGATCAGGTCGTCCTCGGTGAAGCCCTGGCGATCGAACGGCACCGGCTTGGTCGGGAACGGCTGCGTCTTCGCCGTGTGCTCGCCGGGCACGGTGGACTGCGGCACCGGCCGTTCCTCGATCGGCCACACCGGCGTGCCGGTGACGCGATCGAACACGTACAGGTAGCCGGTCTTGCTCGGCTGCATCAGCGCCTTGATGCGCCGGCCGTTCACGGTGATGTCGCCGAGCGTCGGCGGCCCCACCGTGTCGTAGTCCCACAGGTCGTGGTGGACCATCTGGTAGTGCCAGACGCGCTTGCCGGTCTTGACGTCGAGGGCGAGGATCGCATCCGAGAACAGGTTGTCGCCGGGCCGGTGGCCGCCGTAGTTGATGCCGGTCGGCGCCGAGGTGGGGATGTAGACGTGGCCAAGGTCGGCGTCACTCGACAGGCAGCACCACGACGCCAGGTCGCCCGAGAACGAGTACGACTCGTCGCCCCAGGAGTCGGCGCCGAACTCGCCGGCGCGCGGCACGACGTGGAACGTCCACAACAGCGTGCCGGTGCGGGCGTCGAAGCCGCGGATGTCCTCGGGCGTCGCTTCCTTCTTGACGCCGCCGTCGCCGGCCCCGGCGGTGGCGCCGGCGATGACGATGACGTCGTTGACCACCACTGGACTGGCGGTCCAGCTGTAGAGCGCCGCCAGCGGGTGATTCCAGTGCAGGTTGACGCGACCGCCGTCGCCGAAGCCCTTCACGTAGGATCCATCCCGGACGTCGATGGCGTAGAGGTATTCGCCGCGGACCAGGAACAGCCGTTCCTCGCTGCCGCTCTTCCAGTAGTCCACGCCGCGCGGGCTGGGGCGCGACACCTCTTCGATCGTCTGGGCGAACGGCGCCTGTTCCCAGCGCTGCTCGCCGGAGCCCGGGCCGAAGGCGCGAATCAGGCCGACGGCGTTCGGGGCGTAGAGCACGCCGTTGATCATCAGCGGCGTCGATCGGAAATTGCCCGAGACGCGCAGCTCCTTGAACTGCTGCTTGAGGCCCGGATCGACGCCCGGCTTGCGCCACGCCACGGTCAGCCTGGCGACGTTGCCCCGGTTGATCTGGTCGAGCGGCGAGTAGCGGGTGTAGCCGGGATCGCCGCCGACGGCGCGCCATTGACCGGTCGCACTCGACTGCGCCTCCAGCCGATCCAGCGCCATCCAGCCAGCTGCCGCGAGTGCCGCCAGTGCCCAGAGTCCACGCCGCATGCCCGCCTCCAGTGGTGCCGCCCTGACGCGGTTCGAATGCCAGTCGAACGGCCGAGGCGGTGATTATGCCCTGCCGATGGGCGCGGTCAACGTCGAGATGTCCGCTGCGACAATTCGCGACACCGCCACGGGCGTGGAGCCGATTGACAGGCCCGGGACCGTGTGTCAAGGTCCGCCCGACTCGAGCCGCGAATCGCCTCGGCGGCCGGGCCCAGGAGCCCAGTATGCCGTTCCCGCTTCGCCATGTCTTCGCAGCCCTGCTGGTCGCGCTGTTTGTCGCCGGCGTCTCGCCCTTGGCGACCGCTCAGGCGGTGATGACGGAGGCCGACGTCGCGCGAGTAAGAACCGAGGTGACCGCGGCCGTCGACCGCTACTACGCGCTTTTCACCGCCCGTGACATGAAGGCCTTGCCCGAGGAGATCTTCAACATCCCGTGGATCGTCATCGGCGGGTCGGGACCACAGCCTGACCTGACCAAGGAACAGGCGCTGGCCCGCTTCGAGGGTTCGCTGAAGGATCTGGTCGCCGCCGGCTGGGCGAAATCGGTGTTCACCACTCAGAACGTGTGCGTGCTGAACGCCAACGCAGCGATCGCCAGCGGCTACAACACCCGCTACAAGACCGACGGCAGCGTGATGTCGGTCGGCGGCACGTCATATCTGTTCGGCCGCACGAAGCAGGGATGGCGTGTGGTGTCCTACACCGGCCACGCCCGCGACAAGGTGGTGCGTTGTGACTGAGTTCCGCCGGCTCGGCATGGATCGGCGCATCCCGCGCCGTGACTTCCTGAACGGCGTGGCGCTGGGCGTGGCCGGAGCCTCGCTGGCCGGTGCGGCCGGCCCGGCGGCGGCGCGGGCCCAGGCCCCCGCCGGCGAGCCCGCGTACCCGCCCCAGCGGCTCGGCCTGCGCGGCCAGCACGCCTCCTCGACCGAGTCGTTCGCGGCCATCAAGCGCGGCGACTTCGCGGCGTACCCGTCGATCGACACCGACACTGCCGAGACCTACGACCTGGTCATCGTCGGTGGCGGGCTGTCGGGCCTCGCAGCGGCCTACTTCTGGCACCAGGCGCTGCCCAATCAGCGCGTGCTGGTGCTCGACAACCACGACGACTTCGGCGGCCACGCCAAGCGCAACGAGTTCGTCTACGGCGGCCGCACCTACCTGGCCTACGGCGGCACGATGAGCGTGGCCACGCCGTATCCCTACAGCTACATGGCCAAGCAGCTGCTCGTCGATCTCGGCGTCGAGGTGCCGCGCAACGCCGAGTTCCAGAACCGCACGTTGTTCGAGAAGTACCAGCTCGGTGCCGGCACCTTCTTCGACCAGGAGCACTTCGGCGAGGACCGCCTGGTGGCGGGCACCGGACGGCCGTCGTGGCCCGAGTTCTTCGCCAAGGCGCCGCTCAGCGACGCGGCCCGGCGCGATCTGGCCCGTCTTTACGGCAAGAATCCCGACTACCTCCACGGCAAGACCCTCGAGCAGAAACTGGCCCTGCTCTCGCGCATCAGCTACCAGGAGTTCCTGCTCACGCACGCGAAGATGAGTCCCGACGCGCTGCCGTTCTTCCTCGGCCAGGGCGGCCGCAACAACAAGCGCGTCGACACGACGCCGGCCCTCGAAGCCGCTCGCGCCGGCCGGATCGGCTTCGATGGCCTCGGCCTTCCCGACGAGGAGTCGTTCCGGCAGGGCAGCTTCACGTTCCACTTCCCCGATGGCAACGCCTCGATTGCCCGCCTCATGGTGTCGAGACTGGTGCCCAAGGCGATTCCCGGGACGCATGACATGGCGTCGATCGTGAAGGCGCCGCCGGTCGCCTACGACCACCTCGACGACGCCGGCACGCCGACGCGCATTCGCTTGAACAGCACCGTTGCGCGCGTGGCCGTGGAAGGCCCGGCGGCGCGGCCGACCGGCGCGAAGATCGCCTATCTGCGCGGCGGCAGGATGCACCAGGTGCGGGCCGAAAGCGTGGTCCTGGCCTGTTACAACGCGCTCGTCCCGCGGCTGGTGCCTGAACTGCCGGCCGAGCAGAAAGAGGCGCTGACCTATTCGGTCAAGGTGCCGATGCTCTACACCAACGTGCTGCTGCGACGCTGGACGTCGTTCAAGCAGCTGGGCGTCGCCAGCATCAACGCGCCAGGGATGTATCACCCGAGCACCAGCCTCGATCCCGGATCGACCGTCGGCGGCTACCAGGGCGTGACGACGCCCGACGAGCCGATCGTCGTCCACATGGTGCGCAACCCGAACAAGCCGGGACTGCCGCGCAAGGAGCAGAACCGCGCCGGTCAGCAGGAACTGCTGACGATGTCGTTCCACGACTTCGAGCTGTCGATCCGCCGCCAGTTCGCCCGCATGCTCGCCGGCACCGACTTCGATCCGGCGGCCGACATCGTCGGCATGGCCGTGAACCGCTGGCCCGACGGCTACTCCTACACCTACGACACGCTCGCCGACCCCGACGTGCCGCCCGAGCAGCGGCCGCACGTCATCGGCCGGCAGCGCTTCGGCCCCGTGACCATCGCCAACTCGGACGCCGGCGCCGCCGCCTTCACCAACCAGGCGTTCGACGAAGCGCATCGCGCCGTGCAGGAATTGCTCGTGAGCCGCGGGCACGCCTGACTCGGTTGGGCGGACACACGATATGGCAGGTGGACGTCAACGATGAACAGCCACGATCGCGAGCTCGGGATGCACCGCGACATCACGCGGCGCGATTTCCTCGGCGGCGTTGCGGTCGCCACGGCTGTGGGGGCCGCCGGCCCGATCGGGTCGGTGGCCGCGGCCGGCGAGACCACGCCGCAGGTCGGCGCCGCGGCCACCGCGGGCGTCGGCGATTATCCCCCCGCGCTCACCGGCATGCGGGGCAGCCACGCCGGCTCGTTCGAGGTGATGCACCGGGTGCGCGACGCCCGGGCATGGCGCGAGACCGCGACCGACACCGGCGAGCGATACGACCTGGTCGTCGTCGGCGGCGGCATCAGCGGGCTGGCGGCGGCCCACTACTTCCGTGCCGCCGTCGGACCTGCCGCCTCCGTGCTGGTCCTCGACAACCACGACGACTTCGGCGGCCACGCCAAGCGCAACGAGTTCACGCACGGCGGCCGCACGCTGATGCTGAACGGCGGCACCCTGAACATCGAGGCCCCGCAGCAGTACAGCGACGTCGCGATGGGATTGTTGCGCCGCATCGGCGTTGACATCGACCGCTTCGAGCGCGACACCGCCGCCGACCGCGGCACCTACCAGCGGATGGGCCTGCGTAACGGCGTGTTCTTTCCGCAGGAGAAGTTCGGCGCGGATCGCCTGGTCGTCGGGACGCCCGGTGGCGGCGCCACGACAGACGCGTGGGCCGAGTTCCTGGCCGGGACGCCGCTTCCCGCGCCGGCCCGGCAAGACCTCGCCCGCCTGCAGAGCCCCGACCAGCCCGACTACATGCCGGGGCTCTCGGACGTGGAGAAGAAGCGGCGGCTCATGGCCATGAGCTACCAGCACTACCTGTTGGACGTCGCCAAGGCGCACCCGGATGCGGCGTGGTACCACCAGGCCCGCACCACCGGGTTGTTCCTGATGATGACCGACGCCGTGCCGGCCTACTACGGCTGGAACTCCGGCTACCCCGGATTCCAGGGTCTGCGGCTGGAGCCGACGCCACGGGAGGTCCTGCATTACGAGCCCGGCGGGGCGCACGGCCGCGAGAACCAGGCCCGGGCGTCCGAGGGCGGCCGGGCGATCCACTTCCCCGACGGCAACGCGACAATCGCCCGGCTGCTGGTGCGGTCGCTGCTGCCTGAGGCCGTGCCGGGTTCGACCCAGGAAGACGTCGTCACGGCGCGAGTGGACTATGGCCGGCTCGATCGGAGCGGGTCGCCGGTGCGGATCCGGTTGAGCAGTCCCGTCGTCCACGTCGGCCACGGCGGCGATCCCGGCGCCGCCCGCGACGTGAGCGTCACCTACGTGAACGGCGGCCAGACGCGCACCGTGCGCGGTGGGCACGTCGTGCTCGCCTGCTGGAACTCCGTCATCCCGTATCTGTGTCCCGAGCTGCCGGCCGACCAACGCGAGGCCCTCGCCTACGGCATCAAGGCGCCGATCGTCTACACCAACGTGTTCCTGCGGAACTGGACCGCGTTTGCGCGACTCGGCGTCGCCAACATCACCGCGCCGTCCGGATTCCATCCGACCGTGCAGCTGGCCGAGCCGGTGACCATCGGCGGCTACCGCTGTTCGCGCACTCCGGACGAGCCGATGGTGCTCCATCTGGTCCGCACCCCATGCGCCCCGGGGAAGCCGCGCAAGGAGCAGCACCGTGCCGGTCGCGCCGAGCTGCTTTCGATGCCGTTCGAGACCTTCGAACGGGAGATTCGCGGCGAACTGGGCCGGATGCTGGCCGGTGGCGGCTTCGACTCTGCTCGGGACATCCTCGGCATCACCGTCAACCGGTGGCCGCACGGCTACACCTACAACTACAGCACGCTGGCCGATCCGGTGGCGTGGTCGCTGGCGACACCGGACGACCGCGCGTTCGTCGTCGGGCGCCGCCGCTTCGGGCGGATCGCGATCGCCAACGCCGACGCAGCCGGCAGTTCGCACACCGATGCGGCCATCGAACAGGCGTATCGCGCCGTCCGCGAGGTCGTCGAGTTCCGTGCCACTGAGTACACGAGCCGCTTCACGGCCGGCTGAAGACGGCGGGCACGAAGCGGGTCGCGGAATCGAGTCGATGGATCGTCTGGAAGGTCACAGAGAGGCGGGATCATGAATTGGCTGCGAATTGCGACCATGGGTGTGACGCTGCTGCTGCTGTCGGGCGACATGGCCGCGGCGCAGACTGCCGCCGGTACTGGCGTCATCTCCGGTACGGTGAGTGACAACTCCAAGGCGCTGCTTCCCGGAGTCACCGTCACTGTCTCGGGACCCGCGGCGATGGGCACGCCCAGCGCCGTCACCGGCGACAACGGCACCTACCGGATCCCCTCGCTGCCTCCCGGCGAGTATTCAGTGAAGTTCGAGCTGACCGGGTTCGGCACCGTGATCCGCGCAGGCATCCGGGTCGGCGTCGGCTTCACGGCGACCGTCAACGCCGACCTGAACGTGGCCAGCGTCACCGAGAGCGTCACCGTGAGCGGCCAGTCGCCGGTCGTCGACGTGACCAACACGACCGTCGCGACGCGCTTCGACAGCGAGCTGCTCGCCAGTCTGCCGGGCGCCCGCGACTACTGGGCGGTGCTGGCGCAGACGCCGGCCGTGTCGATGGGCCGCGTCGACGTCGGCGGCAGCGGCGCCCTCACGCAGCAGCCCTACACGGCCTACGGACTGGCCAGCGCCGGCGGGGTCAACCGGGCCGAGGTGGAAGGCATCATGGTCAGTGAGGGCGCCGGCGGTGGCGGCAGCGACATGTACTACACCGACTACGGCGCCTTCGCCGAGATCGCGATCAACGCCGTCGGCAATGGCGCCGAGATGCCCAATCCCGGCGTGCTCAGCCAGCTCATCGCCAAGTCGGGTGGTAACCAGTACCACGGCAACGTCTACTTCGACTACCAGAACGAGTCGATGGAGGCGACCAACATCGACGATGCGCAGCTGGCCGCCGGCGTCACCGGCAGCAGCGTCGTCAATCCGCGCGACACCAACCGCCTCGAGATGTTCCGCGATTTCAACGCCGACCTCGGCGGATTCGTCCAGAAGGATCGCCTGTGGTGGTACGCCGCGTTCCGGCGCACCGACACCGGCCAGCGTTATCCGACGCTGCTCGACGACATCCAGGACACCTGGGTACCGGTGGCGACCGCCAAGGCGACATGGAACGTCGCGCAGAACCACCGGGTGACCGGGTTCTACCAGTTCCAGACCAAGGAACAGCCCGACTACCTCGGCGCCATCCGCATCGGCGGCGGCCGGCAGAGCCCGGCCTTGATGACCAAGGACACGGTCTGGCACTCCACGTTCCCACTGCACGTGTGGAAGGCCGAATACAGCGCCGTCCTCGGCTCGTCGCTGTTCTTCGAGGCGCGAACCGGCGCCTACCACTCGGTGTGGGCCCGTGAAGGCAAGTCGACGGCACCGCGTATCGAGGACATCGGCAACAACTTCGTATCCGGAGGCGTGTGGTCCACCGATCTGCGTCGCCATCGCCCGCAGGGCAACGCTTCGCTGGCCTACGCCAAACAGGGCTGGGGCGGCAGCCACAACTTCAAGCTCGGCGTCGAGGTGATGCGCGATCTGCTCGTCCAGCCGTTCCACGGGTTCCCCGGCACTTCGCAGACGGTGTCCGTCCGCAACAACAACGTGGCCACTCAGGTCGACATCTATCGGCCCGGCTCCGAGTCGAAGAACGGACTGTGGACCTACACGGTGTTCCTGAACGACTCGTGGCAGCCGGGGCGGCGGCTCACCGTGAATGCCGGCCTCCGCTTCGATCGCCACTCCGCCTACCTGCCCGACCAGGTCGGCCCGGGAGGGCAGGCGTTCACCCGCGTCAACGACATCGTCACCTTCGACAACTGGGGCCCGCGTCTCAGTGCCAGCTTCGACCTCACCGGCGACGCCAAGACCCTGGCGAAAGCGAGCTGGGGCCGCTTCTGGCTGTATCCGGGTGCCGACCTCGCCTCTGGCCTCAACCCGAACGCGACCATGTGGTTCGATCGCTACGGCTGGACCGATGGCAACGGCAACGGCGTCTTCGACCAGGGCGAGCAGGGCGCGCTGCAGCTCGTGCAGGGCGGGCGGGCAACGACCACCTTCGACCAGAACCTCGAGAACACCTACGTCGACCAGTTCACGGCCTATCTCGAGCGCGAAGTGATGAACAACTTCGGCGTTCGCACCGGCGTCGTGTGGAACGGCCGCCGGCAGGTGCGCGGCCAGATCAACGTCAGCCGCCCGCTCGACGTCTACACCGCCCCGGTCACCTTCCGCGATCCCGGACCCGACGGCCGACTCAACACCGGGGACGACGGTGGCACGCTCACCGGCTACAACCTGAGCGCCGAGGCGCTGGCCCGGCCGATCGTCAACACCACCACCAACCTGGCCGGGGCCGACAGCGAGTACTACACCTGGGAGTTCACCGCCACCAAGCGCGAAACCAGCTTCTGGTCGATGCAGGCCAGCTTCGCCCACACCTGGCGGCGCGAAACCGCGCTCACCGCCGGCGCCGGCTTCACGCCGAACGCCTTCATCAACACCGACGACGAGCGTCTGGTGTCCACGACCTGGCAGGCCAAGCTGTTGGCCACCCTCAAGCTGAAGTGGGGCATCCGCGTGACGCCCACCGTGCGCCACCAGGCCGGCGATCCGTTCGGCCGCGTGTTCACCCAGACGTTCAACTGGGGCAACGCCACCGTACGGGCCGAGCCAATCGACGCGCAGCGCACGCCGAACATCAACGTCTTCGACGTTCGCACCGAGAAGGCCTTCCGGGCCGGCCCCGGCCGGGTAACGGCGTTCTTCGACGTCTACAACCTGTTCAACACCAACGCGGAGCAGGCGCTGACGACCACCGCCGGCGCGTCGTGGTTGCGCCCGGTGGCGATCACGCCGCCGCGCATCGCCCGCATCGGCGTTCGCTTCGCGTGGTAGCCGTCCAGTGACCGGCCCCGCCACCGCGCCGCCGGCAGCGGCAGTCGACGCCGACGGATTCCGGCGCTCGCTGGGCCTGTTCGACTCGACCATGGTCGTCGTCGGCGCCATGATCGGCTCGGGCATCTTCCTGGTGTCGGCCGACATGGCGCGTCTGCTCGGCTCGGCCAGCTGGGTGCTGGTCGCGTGGGGCATCACCGCGCTGCTCACGCTCGCCGCGGCGCTATCCTACGGCGAACTCGCGGCGATGATGCCGCGGGCCGGCGGGCAGTACGTCTACCTGCGCGAGGCCTTCTCGCCGCTCGCCGGCTTCCTCTACGGCTGGACGCTCTTCACGGTGATCCAGACCGGCACCGTCGCCGCCGTCAGCGTCGGGTTCGCGCGCTACGCCGGCGTCATCTTTCCCTCGATCGGCGAGGAACGCTACCTGATCGCGCCGTTCCATTTCTCGGAGCGCTACGCGCTGTCGCTATCCAACGCGCAACTGCTGGCCATTGCCGTCATCGCGCTGCTCACCTGGACCAACACGCGGGGGCTCGAGTACGGGCGGATCATCCAGAACGTCTTCACATCGGCGAAGACCGTGGCGCTCCTCGGCCTCATCGCGATCGGCCTGGTCTTCGGGGCGAACGCTGCGGCCATCGACGTCAACTTCACGCGACCGTGGACGGCGGTGTCGCCGGCGGCACTGGCGCCGGGCCTCGATGCGAATTCGGCGCTCGGCCTCGTGGTCGCCCTGGCGATCGCCCAGGTCGGCTCGTTGTTCGCCTCCGACGCGTGGAACAACATCACGTTCACGGCCGGGGAAGTGAAGAACCCGCGCCGCGATGTGCCGCTCTCGCTCGCCGTCGGCACGGGCATCGTGATGGTGCTGTACCTGCTCGCCAACCTCGTCTACTTCGTGACGCTGCCGATCGACGCGGTCAGAACCGTGCCGGCCGATCGCGTCGCCGCTGCGGCCCTCGAGGTGGCGCTGCCAGGTATCGGCGGGTCGCTGCTGGCCGTGGGGATCATGATCTCGACGTTCGGATGCGCCAACGGCATGCTGCTGGCCGGTGCCCGCGCCTACTACGCCATGGCGCGCGACGGCCTGTTCTTCCGGTCGGCCGGCGTGCTGAACCGGCACCGCGTACCGGCGTGGGCATTGACGCTCCAGGGCGTGTGGACGGCCTTTCTCGTGCTGCCGCGCGTCTACGACCCGGCGTCGCGCAGCTACGGCAATCTCTACGGGAGTCTGCTCGACTACGTCGTGTCGGCGGCGCTGCTCTTCTACACCCTGACCATCGCTGGCCTGTTCCGGTTGCGACGGCTGCGCCCCGAGGCGGAGCGTCCGTATCGGGCGGTCGGCTATCCCCTCGTGCCCGCGCTGTACATCGTCGCGGCCACGGCCATCCTGCTGGTACTCGCCGTGTACCGGTCGTCGACCACGTGGCCAGGTTTCGTCATCGTCATGCTCGGTGTCCCGGCGTACCTGATGATCCGCCGGAGTGAGCGACGGGCGCCCTGACGGCCCGTCGGACCTGTGAGGACGTTCGCGGCGCTGTCGTCCGCCTGTGAGGAGAGCTAATGAAGGGCATGGATCGTGACCTCGGCATGGACCGGCCAATCGGGCGGCGCGACTTCGTCAACGGCACGGCCGTGGCCCTCGGCGCATCCCTGCTGCCGAAATGGAACTGGGCGCTGGCGCTCGACGCCCAGGCGGCCGGCCAGGCCGGCGCCGACGATCCGTATCCGCCGCGGCGCACTGGCCTGCGCGGGAGCCACGAGGGGTCATTCGAGCTGTCGCACCAGCTGCGCGACCGTCGTGGACCGGACCTCGGCAGCGCCAGTCACACCGGCGAGACCTATGACCTGGTGGTGGTCGGCGGCGGCTTGAGCGGCTTGGCCGCGGCCTACTACTTCGTCCAGAACGTCGGCCGATCGGCCCGCGTGCTCGTCCTCGACAACCACGACGACTTCGGCGGCCATGCCAAGCGCAACGAGTTCGTGGTCGGCGGCAAGCTCCTGGCCCTGAACGGCGGCACGCTCAACCTCGAGTCGCCGCTGCGCTACAACCAGCCGTCGCGGCAGCTGCTGGCCGGCATCGGCGTCGACCTCGATCGCTTCGTCAAGAACAACCAGGCCAACCGCAGCCTGTACTCGGGGCTCGGCCTGCGCGGCGGCCACTTCTTCGACAAGGAGACGTGGGGCCGCGATCATCTGGCAGTGCGGCCGGCGGCGGGGGGCCGCGGCCGCGGCGGATTCCCGCCGGAGTACCTCGACACCCTGCCGATCTCGGACCAGGCCAAGGCCGACATGCGCCGGCTGCTCGACCCCAACCAGCCTGACTACATGCCGGGGCTGACCTCGGCGGAGAAGAAGGACAAGCTGGCGCGGATGAGCCTCGAGCACTACCTGCTCGAGGTCGCCAAGGCCGACAAGCAGTGCCTGTGGTTCTTCATGGCCACCGGCCGCGGCGTGTTCTGCGTCGGCGCCGACGCGATTCCGGCGCTCTTCGGCTGGGAGATGGGCGTGCCCGGCTTTGCCGGCCTGAAGCTGGAGCCGACGCCCGACGGCGTGCTCGCCGATCTGCCCGGGGGCCATCACGGCCGGCAGAAGGCCGAGGGCGGCGGCGGCAGCATCCACTTCCCGGACGGCAACGCCACCGTGGCCCGCCTGCTGGTGCGCTGGCTGATTCCCGACGCGGTGCCCGGTTCGACCCAGGAAGACGTGGGCGCCGCGCACGTCGACTACGGCCGGCTCGACCGCGCCGGGCAAGCCGCCCGCATTCGCCTGAGCAGCACCGTGGTGAACGTGCGCCACGACGGCGATCCCGGGACGGCGCGGGAGGTGGTGGTCACCTACAGCCGCGGCGGCCGCCTCGCCGACGTGCGCGCCCGCCACGTGGTGATGGCGTGCTGGAACATGGTCATCCCGCACCTGATGCCCGACCTGCCGCCGGCGCAGAAGGAGGCGCTGGTTTACGGCGTGAAAGGGCCACTGGTCTACACCAGCGTCGCGCTCGCCAACTGGCGGGCGTTCCACAAGCTCGGCGTCGCCAACATCAGCGCGCCGACGATGTATCACGACAGCTTCGGTCTGGGCGAAGCCGTGAGTCTCGGCGACCTGCATCACCCGCAGACACCCGACGACCCGATCGTCGTCCGCATGGACCGGCATCCGTGTGCGCCCGGCAAGCCACGCAAGGAGCAGCACCGGATCGGCCGCGCCGACCTGCTGGCGACGTCGTTCGAGACCTTCGAGCGCCACATCCGCGACCAGCTGGCCCGCACGCTCGGCGGCGGCGGCTTCGATCCGGCCAAGGACATCGCCGCCATCACCGTGAACCGCTGGCCGCACGGCTACGCCTATACCTACAACTCGCTCACCGACCCGATGGAGTGGGTGTTCACGTCGAGCGCCGAGCGGCCGTGCGTCAAAGCCCGTCAGCCCTTCGGCTCGATCACGATCGCCAACTCGGACGCCGCGGCCAGTCCGCACACCGACGCCGCGTTCCTAGAGGCGCATCGCGCCGTGGGAGAAGTACTGGAGCGGCGGGCGTACCCGTTCGTCACGGCGCCGCCGAGATCGGGAGCGTAGCCAATCAGGTGCCAGGCGCTGGTGGCGACGGTCGAGCAGCGAACGGATTCTCGATCATCACGCCGTTGATGATCTGGCCGCCGTTCAGGTCTTCTGACAGCAAGCGTCGGGCTCCCGAGCGAATCGCGACGGCTACGATCAGCGCGTCCCAGAATCCGAGCTGCGCAAAGTCCTCGAGTTGGAACGCACTGGCGAGGTCCAGCGGCGTGAGGCCCTCGACACACCATGCTGCGTAGGTGTCGACGATGGCTCGAGCCTCAGGACGTCCCAGGGGCGTTCGAATCTTGCGCGTCGCGTTGACGTAGAACTCCTGCAGCACCTGAGTGCTCAGCACGCCGGTTCGCGATTCCCACAACTCGCGAAGGATGGCGCGGGCGACGTCGTGTTTGTGTCCGGCGTCGGCGTCGTGCGCGTAAATGAGGACGTTGGTGTCGACGAACGCCTTACCGTTCATGCCACTCGTCCCGCGACGACTCGATGCGCCCGCCGAGGTGGAAGCCCGAATCGAGGAGGGCCAACGCACGACGGCGCGCCTGCTCGTACGCGTCGTCCTCGCCGACCAACGTCTCGATCTGTTGCGCCAGCATCCGGCTGATCGAGGTGTTCCGTCGGGCGGCCAGCACCTTGGCCATCCGCAGCGTGCGTCGATCCAGCCTGACCGTGATGTTCTGCGTAGACGATTCAGTAGGCATGATGCACGTAGAATACGTGCTGCACGCGTTTTACGGCAAGGCGAAAGGAATGCTTCGCCGGTCAGCGCCGGAACATCGGCAGCGGGCGGAGGGGATGGGTCGCCAGACGCCGGGCCGATAGCTCCACCAGCCGCCAGGCGTACCCGTTCGTGACCGCAGCACCGAAGAACGGGCGATGACCACGGTCCGGATCGCGCACTGTCGCCCCTCGATGACTATCCGCCGGGCCGCCCCTTACCGCGGCTGGCCAGCCAACGCCCGAGGTCGACGACAAGTCCCGCCGCGACGCCCAGGAAGAGCCAGTTCACCAGGGGCGTCAAAAAGACGACGACACGCAGCGCCGTCGAACCGTAGAGGCTGAAGCGTTCGGCCACGGCAAACGTGGCCAGCGATCCAGGAAAACCGGCGACACTGCTAAGCAATGCCGATCCGGCGAGTGCGCCGTCGGGATTCGGCGTCGCCCGGCCGTACGCGAAGTAGCCGTAGAGGACCGCGACGAGTCCGCTTGCCGCCAACCCGGCGACGGCGCCCAACACCGCGCCGTACCGCGTCGCCGACGCTTGGCCTCGCATCCAGGTAGTATCGCGCAATCCGAGGTGGGAGGAGTCCTGAGGGAGTCGTTGGGGAGTGCGATGTCCGCGACGCCGGCGTCCTGAAATAACGAGCGCCGGTTGACGATCCGCCTTTCGACTGGTGCCGTCACGATTGCGCTGCGGCGGGGAATCCTGCCAGCATGATCGTGTGACCACCGGCTACGTCCACGGCTACGACGATCGCGAGCACCAGCGGCTGCGCGACCAGGCGTCGACGCTGGTCGACCTGCTCCACGGCGACACCCGCTACCCGGCCGGCAGCCGCGTGCTCGAAGCCGGGTGCGGCGTCGGCGCGCAGACCGTCACGCTGGCTGCCAACAGCCCCGACGCCCGGTTCACGTCCATCGACGTGTCGGCGACGTCGCTGGCGGCCGCCGAGGCGGCGGTGCGCGCCAGCGGGGCGACCAACGTCACGTTCCAGCGCGCCAGCCTGTTCGACCAGCCGTTCGCGCCGGACACGTTCGATCACGTCTTCGTGTGCTTCGTCCTGGAGCACCTGGCGGCGCCGCTCGAGGCCCTGCGCGCCCTTCAGGCCATGCTCAAGCCCGGTGGCACCCTCACCGTCATCGAGGGCGACCACGGTTCGGCCTACTACCATCCGCGCAGCGATCGGGCGCAGCGCGCGATCCAGTGCCTGGTCGATCTGCAGGCGCGCAGCGGCGGCGACGCCTTGATCGGCCGGGCGCTCTATCCGCTGGTGACCGCGGCCGGCTACGCCGACGTGCGCGTCTCCCCGCGCATGGTCTACGTGGATGCCAGCCGCCCGTCTCTGGTCGAGGGCTTCACGAAGCTCACCTTCACCGCCATGGTCGAGGGCGTGCGCGGGCCGGCGATCGCCGCGGGCATGCTCACGGGCGAGGCGTTCGACGCCGGCGTCGCCGACCTCTACCGTAGTGCCGAACCCGACGGCACCTTCTGCTACACGTTCTTCAAGGCCACCGCGGTGCGCCGGTGAGGTGCGGTGCCCGGTCGTCCCGATCCAAGATGGACGCGCTCCCGGAGACGCGATGATCACCATCTACTCGGATCGGCATCACCTGCATCACGGCACCGCCGAACTCATCGACGGCACGATGCAGCCGTGCTACGAGAAGCCGCAACGCGCCGAGATGGTGCTGGCTCGGGTGCGCGAGGTCGGGCTCGGCGACGTCGTAGCGCCGCAGCCGTTCGGCCTGGACCCGATCCGTCGCGTCCATGATGGCGGCTACGTCGACTTCTTGGCGGCGGCATGGCACGAGTGGTACGCCGAGGGCCGCACCAACGACGCGCTGCCGCTGGTGTGGCCGGTGCGCAGCCTGCGCGCCGATCGGGTGCCGACGTTCATCGACGGCAAGCTGGGCTACTACTCGATGGACGCCGGCGTGCCGATCACCGCCGGCACCTGGGACGCCGCTCAATCGGGCAGCGACGTCGCGATCACCGGCGCGCGGCTGATCCTCGACGGCGCCGCCAGCGCCTTCGCGCTGTGCCGGCCGCCCGGGCATCACGCCTCCACCGCGGCGATGGGCGGCTACTGCTATCTGAACAACGCGGCGATCGCCGCGCAGTACCTGATCGACCAGGGCGCGGCCCACGTCGCCGTCCTCGACGTGGACTATCACCACGGCAACGGCACCCAGGAGATCTTCTACGCCCGCCGCGACGTGCTGTTCGTGTCGATCCACGCCGATCCGCGGGTCGAGTATCCGTACTTCCTCGGCTACGACGACGAAGAAGGCATCGGCGCCGGGGCCGGCTTCACGTTGAACTACCCGCTGCCGTTCGGCACCGGCTGGAACACCTATAGCGCGGCGCTCGCCGACGCGTGCCTCAAGGTGCAGGCGTTCCGGCCCGACGCGCTGGTGGTGTCGCTCGGCGTCGACACCTACGAACACGATCCGATCTCGCGTTTCCTGCTGCAGCGCGACGACTTCCGGAAGATCGGCGCGCAGCTGGCGGGGCTCGGCTGCCCGACGCTGTTCGTGCTGGAGGGCGGCTACGCCGTGGACGATCTGGGCGTCAACGTGGTGAACGTCCTGAGCGCGTTCGAACAGGCGCGCTGATCCGGCGGCGGCCGGCGGCGATCACCCGGCCCGGGCGGCTCGTTCGCCTTCCTCGACGTCGACCCGCGACAACAGCCAGCCGCCGGCGACGAAGAAGCCGATCATCCCGAGTACCGCCGAGCGCGACGAGCCGGTGAGGGCACCGCTCACCGTGAAGACGAGCGGCCCGAGAATCGTCGCGAAGCGCTCGACCACCGCATAGAACCCGAAGTACTCGGAAGTCTTCGCCGGCGGGATCAGCCGCGAGAACAGCGACCGGCTGAGCGCCTGGGCGCCGCCCTGGACCGTCGCCACCAGGCCGGCCAGCATGAAGAAGTGGGTGGCGTTCTGCATGAAGAAGCCCAGCGTCGCCGCAACCGTGTAGACCGCCAGGGCCACGAAGATCGCCTTGCGCGTGCCGATCCGCCCGCCGAGCGCGCCGAAGACGAAGGCGAACGGCACGCCCAGCAGCTGCACCATGGCGAAGGCGGCGATCTGATCCGACTGCCCGACCCCGACCTCGGCGCCGTAGATGCCGGCGAATCGGATGATGGTCTGGATGCCGTCCTGGTAGACCAGCATCGCCAGCAGCGCCAGGAACGCCTGCCGGTACTGACGGATCTCACTGAAGGTGTGCGCGAGTCGGGCGAAGGCGCCGCGGATCGCGCTGCCGGACCGCGGCTGACCCGGCATCGGCGCCGCCGGCGGCTCCGGCACGCGGCGCAGCAGCGGAATCATGAACAGCAGCCACCACACGCCGACGCTGGCGAACGACAGCTTGATGGCCGCCACCGTGCCCGACAGGCCGAACAGCTGCGGCTGCAGCACCCAGGCGAGGTTGAGCACGAGCAGCACGCCGCCGCCCAGGTAGCCCAGGGCATAGCCGGCCGACGACACCCGATCGGTCTCCTTGGGCGTCGCGACGCTCGGCAGCATCGAGTCGTAGAACACCAGCGACCCCGAGACGCCGATGTTGCCGACCACGAACACCAGCGCCGCCCACTGCCAGCCGCCTTCGCGGATGGTGACGAGCGCGAACGTGCTGGCGATGCCGAGCAGGGCGCAGCCGACCAGCAGCTGCTTGCGGCGGCCGGTGTGGTCGCCGATGGCGCCGAGGATCGGCGCGGCGACGGCGACGATGGCCATGCCGAACGTGGTGATGAGGCCGAAGCGGGTCGTGGCCTCGCCGGACGGCATGCCGGCGGCGGCATAGCTGGCGAAGAACGCCGGGAAGATCGCGGTGATGACGGTGGTGAAGTAGGCCGAGTTGCCGCAGTCGTACCACGCCCACGCGCGCTGCTCGGGGGTGACCAGGCCGACGCGGGCGAGCAGGCGGGAGAGCACGGGCGGCAAGCATAGCAGCCGTCGTCGGCGGTCGGCGACTCGCGATACGCTGGACGGCGGAGGCCGTGCGATACATGAGAGGTTTCGTCATCGGAGTGGCGGTCGCGGCGCTGTGGGCGAGCTGGCCGTCGGTCGCGGTCGCGCAGACGCGTGAGGGGTTCTACTTCGGCCTCGGCGGTGGCATCGGGTCGGCCACAGCGTCGTGCGATCAATGCGGCGACGACGACGAGGACCGGAAGAACGGCGGCTCGGGGTATGTGAAGGCCGGATGGGCCCTCAATCCTCATGTCGCGATCGGCGGCGAGCTGAACGTGTGGGCGCGCCGGGAGGACGTGGCCGACAGCGAGGCGTGGCTCTACATGTACAACGCCTCAGCGACGGTCACGCTCCATCCGTCCGCGACGTCCGGTTTCTTCCTGAAGGGCGGCGCCGGCGTCGCCTATCTCGACACCGACCTCGAGGTGTTCGATCGCGTCTTCGAGCTCGAGCTCGGCCGCGGCCCCGGCTTCGTGGCCGGCGTCGGTTATGACATCCGGATCGGCCGCATCGCGGTCACCCCGGCGCTGAACGTGTGGGGTGGGCGGATCGGCGAGGTCAAGGCACGCAGTGGCGGCGTCAACGCTGGCGCCCTCAGCGGCTGGAACCAGCAGGTCGTCGACCTGACGATCGGCATCACGTTCCCGTGAGCCCTCGACCGTTCACGCCGGGAGATCAGGACGCGTCGCTGCGGATCGCCACCGCCGGATCCACCCCGGCCGCCCGCCGCGCCGGCAGGTAGCACGCCGCCGCGGCCACCGCCGCCAGCAGCAGCGGCAGGACCACGAACGTGAGCGGATCGCGCGGGCTCACGCCGTAGACCAGGCCGTCCAGCAGGCGGGTGAGCGCGTACGCCGCCGGCACGCCGGCGAGCAGCCCGGTGCCGGCCTGACGCAGGCCCTCGCCGACGACCGCCGCCGCCATCGTGCGGGCAGTCGCGCCGAGGGCCATGCGGATGCCGATCTCGCGTTCGCGTTGACGCACGCGGACCGCGACCACGCCGTAGAGGCCGACCCCGCTCAGCAGCACCCCCGCCGCCGCGAACACCGACAGCAACCCGGCCACCAGTCGCGGCCGGCCGAGCGTGCCGGCCAGCAGCGCCGGCAGCGGCTGCAGATCGGCCACCGGCACGGTCGGGTCGACGGCGAAGGCGGCGTGCCGCACCGCGCCGGCCAGCGCCGCCGGGTCGGTGTCGGCGCGCACGACCAGGTGCATCGGGAACATGAAGGTCTGCTCGAGCGGCCGGACGATCTCGGCCACCGGCGGGCGGTCGAGGCTGTCGTGCCGCACGTCGGCGACGACGCCGACCACCTCGACCACCGTGTCGCCGTCGCGGCCGCCGCCCTTCTGCACCAGCCGCCGGCCGATCGCCGACGGCGCGTCGCCGAAGAACGACCGCGCCAGCGTCTCGTTCACCATCGCCACTGGCGGCGCCGTGATGGTGTCCGACCCGCTGAACCGGCGTCCGGCTACCAGCGGGATGCGCATCGCCTCGAAGTAGTCGCCCCAGACGAACCGCCAGCCGACCAGCGGCCCCGATTCGCCGGCCGTCGGCGGCTGCTCGGGACGATGCACGTGCAGGGTCCACGAGTAGCCGCTCATCGGCAGATGGCCGATGGCGCCGACGGCAGTGACGCCGGGCAGCGCCTGCAGGCGATCGCCGACCTGCCGCAGATACGGCAGTCCGGTCGTGAGCGCGCGGTACTTCGAGGTGGTCTGCAGGCGGAACGCCAGCACGCCGTTGGGCTCGAAGCCGGGATCGACGCGCTGGAGCTGCCACATCGACCGCAGCATCAGCCCGGCGCCGATGCCGAGGACCACGGCGAGGGCCACCTGCGCCGCCACCAATCCACCCAGTGCCCGCTGCCGTCCGGGCGTGTCGGTCGATTGATGCTGACGGAGCAGCGGTTGCAGCCCCGGTCGCAGCGCGACCAGCGCCGGCAGCACCGTCATCAGCAGCGCCAGGCCGACCGACGCCGCCAGCACCGCGGCGAACACCGGGACGTCGAGTGCGATCTCGCGCTGCCGCGGCACCTCGGCGGGCACTCGGGCGATGAACGCCGGGAGCATCGCGCTGGCCAGGCCAAGGCCGGTGAGGCCGCCGGCCAGCGCCAGCACGCCCTGCTCGACCAGCAGCTGGCGCACCAGGTGGCGGCGTGACGCGCCGACGGCGGTGCGGACGGCGAGTTCGCGGGCGCGTTCGATCGAGCGCCCGAGCACGAGCGTGCCGAGGTTGACGGCGCCGAGCAGCAGCACCAGACCGACCGCCGCGACCAGCAGCGTGAGCGCCGGCCGCACGGCGCCGGTGGTGGCGACCTGGAGCGATGCGACGCGCATCGTCCGCCCCCACTCGTCCGAGCGGCCAAGGAGGCGGCGCATCTCGGGCACGAGGGCGATCAGTTCCCGGGACGCCGATTGGTCGGTCGCGCCGGGACGCAGGCGGCCCAGCGCCAGCGAGAACTGCGATTGCTGCGCCGGCGTCCCCGGGACGAAGGGCAGCGGCACCCAGAGATCGGCGTGTTCGCCCAGCACCTCGAAGGCCGCCGGCATCACGCCGATGACCTCGTAGGCCACCTCGTCGATGAGGACCGATTGGCCGACCACCGCAGCCTCGCCGCCGAAGCGCTGACGCCAGAGCGCGTCGGCGATCACGACGACTCGCTCGCGGCCCGGGGTGCCGTCGCCCGGCGCAAGGGCGCGGCCGAGCGCAGCCGGCGTGCCGAGCATCGAGAACAGGTTGTCCGACACCCGCTGGCCGGTGACCTTCAGCGGCTCACCGCCCTCCGCGACGAGCGCCATCAGCCAGCCGGTGGCGACCCCCGCGACCTCCGACACCGCCGACGCGCGATCGCGCCAGACGCCGATCTCCTCGTTGGACACGTACTGGCCGGGCCACACCGCTACCAAGCGGTCGGGGTCGGCAAAGGGCAGCGGCCGCACCAGCACGCCCCGCGCCACCGACAGCACCACGGCGTTGGCGGCGGCGCCGAGCGCCAGCAGAAGGATGGCGGTGAGGGCGAACGCCGGCCGCCGGCCGAGGCTTCGAACCGCCAGTCGCAGGTCGTGCAGCAGCATGGCGCCTTGGACGGCCGGGGCAACCGTGCGGTTAGCCCGCGGTCCGTCCGCTCTCGGGGCCCGGAGTCTCGTTCACCGGATCGCGCGCACTTCTCCCGGCTCCGTGAACAGCTCGTACCTGCGAAGCTCGGCCGCCCGCTCGGCAGGGCGGGCTGGCACGTCAGCCGGGACGTGCACTCCGATCGAGCGGCTCGCGGCGATCCGCCGCTCGAGCACCTGGCGGCCGGCGTCCGAGAGGAAGAACCAGTACGGCGGAAGGGCGACGTCGGTCCGGCGCCGGCTCCAATGGGCGCTGTCGCGGGCGAAATGCGCGTCGCTGGCGTCGGCGTCCCCGAGATGGACGACGGTCGTCTCGGTGTCGAGCGTGACCCGAAACGCGATGTTCTCCACCTGCTGCTGTCGGGCCGGCCACCCGGAATGCGGGACGCGAACCGCTTCGATGAGGAGCGGGCCGTGCGCCAGGGACACCGGAGCGTCCTGGTACTGCAGCGCGATGGCGTTCACGCGGCCGATCACGGCGTCGAGCCGGGCCGACGCGATCTCGCGCATTCCCGCCACCGCTTGCGCCGGGGCATAGAGTCGCACGTCGGGACGCGCTTCCAGCAGGCGAAGGACGTCGATCGCCGAAAAGTGGTCCTCGTGATAGTGGCTGACGAACACGGCGTCGAGCCCGTCGAAGGGCGGCTCACCGGCGAAGAGCGCGCGCTCCATCGCGTCCGGCACGCGCTCGTAGCTGCCGAAGTCGTTGCGGAAGAGCGGGTCGAACACCACTTTGGTCCCGCCATTGGTGACCAGCACCGCGGCATTGGCCAGATACTGTGCCGTCGCCGCGCCCGTGGTCGCAGCGCCCGTTGGCGGCGCGGGCTGATCGGCTGAAGAATCCGCCGGAGCGCCACACGCCATGGCGATCGCGGCCGAGCCCGCCAGGACCAGCCAGACGCCGAACCGGATCTGGGAGTGTTTCATCGCCTTCATTGAACCTCACGCGTGGCGGCCCGTGGCGCCCAATCCGTGAGAATATCGGGCCGGCGCGGAACTCGTTGCGACAGAGGGCCCATCCCATGCGTTTCCACCTCGGATGGCTGGCGGCGTTGGCGCTGCTGGTTGCCGTGGCGCTCGGCGGGAGTGCTTCAGTCGGCGCCCAACCCCAGGCGACGGCCGGGACCAGCCGCCCGTGGACCGTGCCGCGCACGCCGGATGGCCGGCCCGACTTGCAGGGCATCTGGACGAACGCCACGCTCACGCCGCTCGAGCGGCCGCGCACCATGGCCGACCGGGCGTTCCTCACCGAGCAGGAGGTGGCCGTGCTCGAGGCCCAGGCGGCCGGGCGCCAGGCCGCGGCCGACGCGCCCGAGGCGAGACACGCGGCTCTGGCCAAGGGCGACATCGGCAGTTACAACCAGTTCTGGAACGACTCGGGCTCGACCATCCTGCCCACCAGACAGACCTCGCTCGTGGTCGATCCACCGGATGGCCGGGTCCCAGTCCGTCCCGTCGCCGAGTCCCGCCGCGACGAGGCGCTGCGGCGCAGCACCGAGCATCCCGAGTTCATGAGCACGTGGGATCGGTGCATCTCGCGCGGCGTGCCGGGGTGGATCATTCCCGCCGGCTACAACAACGCCTACCAGATCGTCCAGACGCCCGACCACGTGGTGATTCATGCCGAGATGATTCACGACGCGCGGATCATCCCGTTGCACGGCCGTGCGCCGCTGCCATCGACGCTGCGGCTGCTCGAGGGCGAGTCGCGCGGCCGCTGGGACGGCGACACGCTGGTGGTCGAGACCAGCAACTTCAGCGACCGGAACTGGATTGCGACCAGCGCGGCGTCTGGCCGGATCAAGGGCATCCCGCAGAGCACGGCCCTGACGATCGTCGAACGCTTCACGAGAACGGCCCACGACCGCATCGACTACGAAGCGCGGATCGAGGACCCCGAGATCTTCACGCGGCCGTGGACGCTGGCCTTCCCGCTGACCAGGGACGACGAGTACCGCATCTACGAGTACGCGTGCCACGAAGGCAACCGGGCGATCGAAGGCGTCCTCAGTGGCGCCCGCTACCAGGAACGCAAGCGTTGACCGGGCCCAATCGTCGCGAGTTCCTCAATCTCGGCGTGCTGCCGGTGGCCGCGACACTCGGCGGTGGCGCCGGCACCCAGACCGCCCCGCGCGGGGTCATCCGCATCGGCATCATCGGCGCCGGTGAGAACGTGCGCGACGTGATGATCCCGGCGTTCCGGCGCATTCCCGAATGCCAGCTGGTGGCGGTCGCCAACACCAGCCTGGCATCGAGCCAGCGCGTCGCCACGCAGTACGGCATCCCGAAGCCGTATCCGCATTGGAAGGCGCTGCTGGCCGACCAGGACGTCGATGCGGTGTGCATCGGCACGTGGCCGTACATGCATCACACCCTGACGCTGGCCGCGCTCGAGCGGGGCAAGCACGTGCTCTGTCAGGCGCGCATGGCCAACGACGCGCGGGAAGCGCGCGAGATGCTGGCGGCATCGCTCCGCCATCCTGATCTGGTGTCTCAGCTGGTGCCGACGTCGACCAGCTACCGCGTCGACCACCTGCTCAGGAGGCTCCTCGCCGACGGTTTCGTCGGCGACCTGCTGTCGGTGGAGATCCAACGGGTCGGGCGCGGCTTCGCCGACCCGGCCGGCGAGCTCGACTGGCGACACAGCCAGGAGTTCAGCGGCCTGAACGTCATGAACCTGGGCTCGACCTACGAGTCGACGATGCGGTGGCTCGGCCGTGGCAACCGGGTGATGGCCATGGCCCGGGTCCACGTGCCCTATCGCCGCGCCGCCACCGGCCAACGCACCTCGGTCACGCTTCCCGATCACGCCGACGTCCTCTACGAGCTGGCCAACGGCGCGCAGGTCCACATGCGCTTCAGCGAGACGACCGGCTTATCGAGCGGCAATCAGACGTGGATCCACGGCACCGACGGCACCATCTACGTCGACGATCGCCAGAACGTCCACGGCGGCAAGCGCGGCGAGACGCAGCTGCGCGAGGTTCCCAACCCCGCGGATGGCCAGGCGGTCTCGCGCGTCGAGGCAGAGTTCGTCCGGGCGATTCGCGGCCTCGAGCCGGTCACGATGAACACGTTCGAAATCGGCGCGCACTACATGGAATGGACCGAGGCGGTCCACCGCAGCGCGGCGACGGGACAGGTGGTGCATCTGCCGCTGCAGGCGGTCTGACATCGGTCGCGCCGTACGTCGGCCCCGAGTTCGAGGCCGATCGCTGGATCGCCGGCAACCGCCAAGGCGTGCGACGATCGCCACATGACGTCGGGCTTGCGGGTCGGGGTGATGGGCGCGGGGGCGGTCGGCGGGTTCTTCGGCGCGCGGCTGGCGCAGATGGGCGCGACCGTCACGCTCATCGGCCGCGCCGGACACGTCGAGGCGATCCGCCAGCGCGGACTCGCGCTGACGAGCGGCGGCGTGGTGACGCACGTGCGGATGGCGGCGTCCACCGACGTGACGGCGCTGGCCGGCGCCGACGTGGTGCTGGTCACGGTGAAGTCCACCGACACCGACGCCGTGGCTGCCAGCCTGGCCGACGTCCTCTCAGCCGACGCTCTCATCGTCAGCCTGCAGAACGGCGTCGACAACGCCTGGCGGATTCGTGAACGGGCCCGGCAGCCGGTCGTACCGGCGGCGGTCTACGTATCGGCTGAGATGACCGGGCCGGGCGATCTGCGGCACAACGGCGGCGGCCGCCTCGTCGTCGGGCGCGCGCTGGCCAGCGACAGCGCCGATCCGGCACGTCGCCTCGACCAGCTGCTGGCGCTGCTCGACGCCGCCGGTATCCCGTGCGAGCGGTCCGACGACATCCGCGTCGATCTGTGGACCAAGCTCACCGCCAACTGCGCCTACAACGCCATCTCGGCGCTGACCGAGTTGCGGTATCGCCACCTGGTGGCGGATGCCGGCATTCGCGAGGTGATGGGGAGGGTGACTGGGGAGAACGCGGCGGTGGCGCTCGCCGACGGCGTGCCGGTGGACGTGGCGGCGCTGCACCTGGCGGTGCGACGGATTGCCGAGGTGATGCCCGAGGCGCTGTCGTCCACCGCACAGGACCTGCAGCGCGGCCGGCCGACCGAGATCGCGCACCTGAACGGCTACGTGGTGCGGCGCGGCGAGGCACTCGGCGTGCCGACGCCGATCAACCAGACGCTGCTGGCGCTGGTAGCGCTGGCCGAGCGTACGCGCCACCAGCGCGGCTGATCCCTGTTCCGGTGCCGGCGGCTACTGCCGCACGCTCGCGTCGCCGCTGAAGGTCTTGAGGCGCAGCTGGCCAGCGCCGCCGCCGTTCAGCGTGCCTTCGATGTTGCGGCGTCCGCGCGAGCGCGACAGCGTGATCGGCACGTCGCTGTCGAGGTCGCCGCTGAAGGTGTTGAAGGCGACCTGGGCCCGCGCGTCGCTGGGGATGCGCAGGTCGATCTCGCCGCTGAAGGTGTCGATCGCGAACGTCTGGCCGTCGGGCCAGTGGCTGGCCGCCACGGTGACGTTGCCGCTGAAGGTCTTCACCTCGGCGCCCTGCGTGGCCTGCTCGAGCCGGACGGCGCTGGAGAAGCCGCCGATGCGGTGCTGGCCGTCGACCGCCAGCACCGTGACCGGGGCGCTGAAGGACAGGAGCCACCGGCAAAGGGTTGCCGCGGACCGGGTGCTATCCTCCGGGGATGTCAGACCCAGTGGTGGTGATTACGGGCGCCAGCCGCGGCATCGGCGCCGCACTGGCGGAGCGGCTCGCCGGCGCCGGCGCGTCGGTGGCGCTGGTGGCGCGGCGGGCCGAGGCCCTGAACGAGGTCCGAACGCGGTGTGGCGACGCCGCGCTGGCGGTGGTGGCCGACGTGACCAATCGTGACGACGTCGCGCGGATCGTCGACGAGACGCTGGCCCGCTTCGGCCACATCGACGTCTGGGTGAACAACGCCGGGCTCGGCATCACCCGGCCGCCCTCGGAGCTGACCGACGACGACATCGACCAGATGATGCTGGTCAACGTGAAGTCGGCCCTCTACGGCGTGCAGGCGGTGCTGCCGCACTTCAAGGCCCGCGGCCAGGGCCACGTGGTCAACGTGTCGTCGCAGCTCGGCCGGGCGCCGATCGCGGTGTTCCGCTCGGCCTACAACGGCGCCAAGCACTTTCTGAACGCGCTGACCGCCAACCTGCGCGACGAGATCGCCGCTACGCACCCCGGCATCCAGGTGTCGCTGGTGTCGCCGGGGGTGGTGCGCACCGAGTTCGGCGTGCATGCGGTCCACGGCGGGCCCGATTCGCGCACGCTGCCCAACGCGCAGAGCGCCGAGGAGGTGGCGGCGGTGATCGCCGCGGTCATCGCGTCGCGGGCGCCGGACGTCTACACCCGGCCGGGCGCGCGACAGATGATTCTCGACTACCTCGCGGCGCTCGGCCAGGATCCCGGGACCGCTTCGTGAAGCGGCTGGCGGCTAGGGCGTTCCTGGCGCGGCGGTCTTGAGGAACGGCTCCACCGCGGCCAGCGCCGGGTCGATGCGCGAGAAGCTGTCGGAGTAGCTGAGTCCGTCCAGCAGCTTCAACGTCACCGCGGTGCCCTTCAGCTTGGGCTGATACGCCTTCACGTTCTCCATCGCCGAGGTGTCAGCGGCGCCGACGAGCCACAGCGTGGGCGCCTTGATTTCCGCCGGCTCGAGCACCGGGTAATCCACCAGCGCCCCGAGCATCAGCGTGGTCACCGCCACACCGCCGTCGAGGGCGACGAGGTCGCCGGGCGTGAGCGTGTTCTTGTCGAGCTTGCCGGCGGCCTGCGCTTCGATCACCGGCATCCACTTGGTGCGCATGCCGATGATCGCGTCGCGTACCATGCCTTCCACCGGCGGGCCCATGGTGGTGCCGGCGAGCACCGCCGAGATCACCCGATCGGACCGCGCGGCGAGGTAGCGGCCGATGGCGGCGCCGTGGCCGAAGCCCCACAGGTGGAAGCGCGGCGCCTTGGCGGCGTCGGCCACCGCGAGCAGGTCGCCGAGCATCAGTTCCAGCGCGTAGGATCCCGGCTTGGCCGGCTTGTCGCTGTCGCCGGTGCCGCGCAGGTCGAGCGTGATCACCGTGAACGACTTGCTGAGCCGCTCGACGTAGCCGCGGTCCTTCCACGTGCCGCGGGTCTGCCCGCCGCCGGGGATCAGCATCAGGGCCGGGCCGGTGCCGGTCACTTCGTAGGCGATCTTGGTGCCGTCCTTGGCGGTGGCCATGGGCACCTTGGACGCAGCGGCGGCGCCGGCGGCTGCGGTGCCGGCGGCTGGCGCCGTCGTACCGGCGGGGGGCGTGGGCGTGCCGGCGGTACGCATCGGCGCACACGCGGCCAGGGACAGCGCGGACGCCAGACACATGACAACCCGCACGTGCGGGCGCATGGCGGCGACAGACGAGATCATGACCGGAACCTCCGTGAGAGCAAATACAACCCAGCAGAAATACCACGACTCGGCGCTGCCCGCGCGACCTTTCCTGCCCGCGCCGGCGGGTGGTCGATCGGCGGACCTCGCGGCGTATCATCGCCGGCAGTGATCGGAGACCGTCGATGACACACACAGACATCGGAGTGTCGCTCGCCCTCGCGCTCGCCCTGGCTGGCGCCGGTGCGATGCTGCAGGCGCAGACGCCGGCGGCGCCGGCCGACCCCAATCGGCGCGCCCTCGAAGTGGCCAACTTCCGGCTCGAGGGCGGTGTCGTGCTCCCCACGGCGCGCATCGCCTACGCGGCGTTCGGCACGCTGAACGCGGCGCGCGACAACGCGGTGCTGCTGACCACGTCCTACGGCGCCGACTATCACGTCTACGACTTCGTGGTCGGTCCCGGCAAGGCGTTCGACCCGGCGAAGTACTACGTCGTGACGACCGAGATGTTCGGCAACGGCGTGTCGTCGTCGCCCAGCAACACGCCGGCACCGCACGCCGGTCCCGACTTCCCGGCGATCGCGATTCGCGACAACGTCGAGGCGTCGCGCCGGGTGCTCGAGCATCTCGGAGTGACCCACGTGCGTGCCGTCGCCGGCTTCTCGATGGGCGCGGAGCAGTCGTTCCAGTGGGCGGTCTCGCATCCCGGGTTCATGGACGCGATCGTCCCGTGGTGCGGCACGGCCAAGACCTATCCGCACGGCGTCGTACGGCTCGAAAGCGCGATCCGCGCGCTCACCACCGACCCGGCGTTCGCCGGCGGCCGCTACACTTCGCCGCCGGTGAAAGGCCTGGCGGCGTGGTCGGCGCACTGGGCCGCCTGGGTGTGGTCGCAGGAATGGTGGCGGCGCGAGCTCTACAGGCCGCAGGGAGCCACCGTGGACGAGGTGATTGCGGCGCGGACCGCCCGCGATGCGACCCGCGACGCCAACAACCTCATCACCCAGGCCCGGGCGTGGCAGCGCCACGACGTCGGCGACACGCCGGGCTTCGGCGGTGACCACGAGAAGGCGCTGGCGTCGATCCGCGCCCGCGTGCTCTACATGCCGTGCGAGACCGACCTCTACTTCCCGGTCGGCGACGCGAAGTACGAGCAGCAGTTCCTGAAGCGGTCGACATTCCTGCCGATCCCGTCGCTGTGGGGCCACTCGGCTGGCGGCGGTGGCAATGCCGCCGACGCCGCGTTCATCAACGCGCAAATCACCAGATTTCTGGAGCCGTAGCTGTTCGCGCCAGGCACTGCCTCCTCCCTCCGTCCTCGCAAGATCTCCATCCAATCATCTCGGACTCCGGAAGGAGGCAGCGCCAGGCTCGAACGCGGAGGCGCTCAATCGGCTGGCAGATGGCGGCCGGTGCTGGTCGGCCTCACCACGCCGTCATCGCGTCTTCGAAGAGCGCGGCCAGGTCGTCCGGCGAGGCGGGGCGAGGCGACAGCTTGGTGACACGGTGCTGCGGCAGCGTGCCCTCGACCAGCCGCGGGATATCGGCGCTGGTGTAGCCGACCGCCCGCAGGCCGTTCGGCACCTTCAGCCGCTGCATGAACCAGGTGATGCGATCGGCGAGGACGCGTCCGGCGTCCGCGTCGTGGACGCCGGCGACAGTCGGCGCCGAGCGCCTCGGCCGCCTGCAGGTGACGCGCCGGGTTGGCGCCGGCGGTGAAGCGGAACACCGCCGGCGCGTTCAGGATCACCGACATGCCGTGCGGCACCATCGCGTGATCGGCGCTGGTAGCCGGGGGCGTGATAGCTCGTCACCAGTCCCGACACCGGATACGACATGCCGTGCGGCAGGTGCACGCCGGCGTTGCCGAAGCCGACGCCGGCGTACGACGCGGCCAGCAGCATCTGCGCCCGCGCCTCGTCGTCGCCGGGATCCTCGACCGCGCGCACCAGGTAGCCGGCCACCATCCGCAGCGCCTGCAGCGACCACACGTCGCTGATCGGGTTCGACCCCTGATACGCCGGCCGCAGCGCCGGCCGATCGGGCCGCGGCCGCGCCGCATACGGCAGCGCCGTGAACGACTCGATGGCGTGGCTCAGGATGTCGAGGCCGCTCGACGCCGCCACCTCGGGCGGCATGGTCCGCGTGTTGTCGGGATCGAGCAGCCCCAGCGTGGGCTTCAGCCGCCGGCTGGCGATGCCGGTCTTGGCGTGCATGGCGGTGAGGTCGAAGATGCTGACGCCGGTGGTCTCGCTGCCGGTGCCGGCCGTGGTCGGAATCGCGATGAGCGGCTTCAGCGGTCCCGGCACCGGCATCGCTTTGCCGATGGGCGCGTTGACGTAGTCGAGGAAGTCCGCCGGCGGATAGGTGGTGTAGAGATTGATCGCCTTGGCGGTGTCGATCACCGATCCGCCGCCGACGGCGACGATGCCGTCGATCTCGTGGCCGCGCGCGAACCCGATGGCGTCGTGGAAGGACACGTCGGTGGGTTCGACGCGCACGCGGTCGTAGACCACGGCGGCGACGCCGGCCGACTCGAGCGACGCGAGCACCGTGGCCAGCGGCGGCAGAGCGGCGATGGTCGGGTCGGTCACCACCAGGGCCCGGCGCACGCCGAGGTCGGCGAGGTCCAGGCCCACTTCCCGGGTGACGCCGACGCCGAACCGCACGCTCGACGCGGCCATCTCGAAGGCGTACTCGTGCTGCACGGGCGGCAGTCTACCCCGGCTCCGAGTGGAGGGTGCGGGGCCACGAGGGAGCCGACCGGGGCAGGGTGGCTATGGAGATTGAATTGACTGCATGCAATGTGCATAGTGCACATATGAGCTCCAAGACGATATCGCTCAAGAAGGAGGCATACGACCGTCTGCGGACGGCTCGGCGCTATCCGTCGGAGTCGTTCAGCGAGGTCGTGCTGCGCGCGACCTGGCCTGAGGACACGGTTTCGGGCCGGGAGCTCCTGGCGCGGGTGCGCCGCAACCGACCGTGGCTGACCGACACCGACCTCGACGCCGTCGCGGCCGTCAAGGGGGCCGATCGGCTGCCGGAGGACCCGTGGAACGGGCGCTGATTCTCGACACCACGTTCCTGGTCGACCTGGAGCGTGAGCACAACACCGGCACACCGGGGCGGGCGGTGGCGTACCTCGAAGCCCACGCCGACGCCAACCTGTATCTGCCGTTCGTCGTCCCGGGCGAACTCGCGGCCGGCCTCTCGACGGCACGGCGCGATCAGTTGGAGGCGTTCCTCGCCCCGTTCTATCTCCTGCCGCACACCCCCGATGTCACCTGGGAGTTCGGGCGGTCCTACCGGCATCTGCGCACCACCGGTCAGCTGATCGGCACCAACGACCTGTGGATTGCCGCGACCGCCCTCGCCTACGACATGCCGGTGGTCACCGCCAACGTCGCGCACTATCGGCGGGTGCCGCATCTCGAGGTGGAGGCGTACTGAACGCCGCAGCCGGGCGCGGACGTATCATTCGCGCGTGCGCATTCGCCTGATCCTCGCTCTCGTGCTCGCCGCCGCGGCCGCGCCGCCCGGCATCGCGCAGACGCCGCCGCCGTTCGAGGTCGTCGAAGCGTCGATTGCCGACATGCACGCCGCGCTGCGCGCCGGGCGGGTCACGTGCCGCGGGCTGGTCGAACGCTACCTGCGCCGCATCGACGCCTTCGACAAGAACGGCCCGGCGGTGAATGCGATCGTGCTGGTGAATCCGCGCGCGCTGGCCGACGCCGACGCCCTCGATGCCGCCGGGAAGAACGGCGGCGCGTTGGGCGCGCTGCACTGCATCCCGATGATCGTGAAGGACAACTTCGAGACGGCGGGGCTGCAGAGCTCGAACGGCTCGCTGACCTTCGAAGGCTACGTGCCGGCCGCCGACGCCTTCCAGGTGGCGCGGATCAAGGCCGCCGGCGCCATCGTGCTCGCCAAGTCGAACCTGGCGGAGTGGGCCTTCACGCCGAACGAGACGGTCAGCTCGATCCTCCCTGGCTACACGAAGAACCCGTACGCACTCGACCGGGTGACGGCCGGATCGAGCGGCGGCACCGCGGCGGCGGTGGCCGCCAGTTTCGGCGCCGCCGGCCTTGGATCCGACACCGGCAACTCGATTCGCGGCCCGTCGTCGCATCAGGCGCTGGTCGGCATCCGCTCGACCATGGGCCTCACCAGCCGGGCCGGCGTCTTCCCGCTGAGTCTGCTCGCCGACATCGCCGGGCCGATGGCGCGCAGCGTCGCCGACGCCACGGCGGTGTTCCAGGTGGTGGTGGGCGAGGACAGCAACGACGCCGCAACCGCGGCGTCGCGCGGACGCGCGATCCCGCGGTATGTCGAGGCGCTCGATCGCGCGGCGTTGCGCGGCAAGCGGATCGGCGTGCTGCGGCAGGCCTACGAGCGCGACTCGACCGATCCGGAGATCGTGCAGGTGTTCATGACCGCGGTGGCGGATCTGCGGCGCGCCGGCGCGGTGGTGGTCGATCCGGCCACGGTCGCGGACCTCGATGCGATCCGGCGCGTGCCCGGCATGGCGGCGTGCCAGGGCTTCAAGCACGACATCAACGTGTTCCTGGCGGCGCGTAAAGGGCGCGTGCCGGTCGATGACCTGGCGGCCGTCGTCAAGGGCGGCAAGTTCCATCCCACCGTGCAGCGACGGCTCGAACAGGCCGAACAGGGGCCGGCGCTCGGCCCCGAGACGCCGGAGTGCCGGGCGGAGATGGAATACCGCGAGCGGGTCCGCGTCGCGGTGCTGGCGCTGATGGACGGCCAGAAACTCGACGCGCTGGTGTATCCGACGTGGAGCAACCCGCCGCGGCTCATCGGCGACCTGAACACGCCGGGCGGCGACAACAGCCAGTTCTTCTCGCCGACGACGGGGTTCCCGTCGGTACAGGTGCCGATGGGCTACACGCGTGGCGGGCTGCTGCCGGCCGGCATCACGTTCTTCGGCCGGCCGTGGAGCGAATCGACGCTCATCGGCGTCGCCTACGCCTACGAGCAGGCGACGCGGCATCGCCGGCCGCCGCCGAGCACGCCGCCGCTGCGCTGAACGATCTGCGACGAGTACGCAGGGACTGCCGCAAAGCGGGTAGGGTCTGGCACCGGTGGCACGAATCTCGTGCCACCGGTGCCAGACCCCTGGATACCCGGTATACGACCGGCTATCGGCTCGTTGCCACGTGCAGTTCGGCCAGCTTCGCCAGCATGTCTTCCGCCGACGTCGCCGGCCGCACCGTCTTCTCGATGTGGGCGATCTTGCCGCTCTTGTCGATGTAGAAGGTCCAGCGGTTGGCCATCGCGCGCGCGTTCAGTACGCCGTACTGCGTCGCCACCGTCTTGTCCGCGTCGCTGAGCAGCGGAAAGTCGGCGCTCTCGGACTTGGCGAACGCCAGGTTGCCGCCCTCGCCCTCGAGCGGGTCGACGCTGGCCATGAAGTAGGCGACGTCGAACTTGCGGATCTTGTCGCCGTTGGCGGCCAGCGACTTGCACTCGATGGTGCACCCCTGGGTGAACGCCTTCGGGAACCACGCCACGACCACGGCCTTCTTGCCGCGGTAGTCGGCCAGCTTGTGGGTCTTGCCGTCGGTGCCGGCCAGGCTGAAATCTGGCGCCATGTCGCCCACCTTGAGTTCCACCGGTGTCTGTGCCGTCATCCCGACCCCCACGCCCACGACCATTGCCAACGTCAGCAGTCGACGCATCTCGAACCTCCCGGGCGTCCTGCGCCCACTCGTTCCGGGCGCCCGGACCCGGCCCGTGGTTATACCTCGGACGCCGCCGACGCCGCCGGGGGTTCCGGACGACCTGACGCCGCCGCGGCGCCGTCCAGATGGGGCGCCGGCCCACTACAATGCCGCGCGTGGCGCGACGTCTCCTCCTTCTCCTGGCCGGTGTCGTGCTGGCCGCCGCTTGCCGCACCAACCCGCCCCCTGCCGCCCAGGCCGATTGGCCGGTGAACGGCGGTCCGGGCAACGCCCGCTACTCGGCGCTGACGCAGATCACCCCGGCCAACATCGGCCAGCTCCAGGTGGCGTGGACCTACGAGCGCGGCGACCACTTCACCGCCTCCGAGATGCAGAGCAACCCGGTGGTCGTCGACGGCGTGCTCTACGTCACGACGCCGACCATGCAGGTGGTGGCGCTGGCCGGAGACACCGGCAAGGAGCTGTGGTCCTACGATCCGAGCGGCGGAGCGACCCGCACGCGCTTCCGGCATCGCGGCGTGGCCGTGCATGCCGACCGGGTGTTCGTCACCTACCGCAACTGGCTCATCGCGCTCGACAAGACCACCGGCCGGCCGATTCCGTCGTTCGGCGCCGATGGCCGCGTCGATCTGCGCGACGGGCTCGGCAAGCCGGCCGAAGGCCTGAGCGTGAGTGCCAGCACGCCGGGCGTCGTCTTCGAAGACGTGCTGATCCTGCCGAGCAGCGTGCCAGAGACGCTGCCGGGCACGCCCGGGCACATCCGCGCGTTCGACTGGAAGACCGGCCAGCAGCGCTGGATTTTCCACACGATTCCGCAGCCTGGTGAATTCGGATACGACACCTGGCCGGAGGGCGCGTTCCGCATTTCGGGCGGCGCCAACGCCTGGGCCGGCCTTACTGTGGATCCCGAGCTAGGAACGGTGTTCGCGGCCACCGGCTCGGCCTCGTTCGACTTCTACGGCACCACGCGACAGGGCGACAACCTGTTCTCCGACTGCGTGCTGGCGCTCGACGCCCGCACCGGCCGGCGGATCTGGCACTTCCAGGGCGTGAAGCACGACATCTGGGACTGGGACTTCCCGGCCCCGCCCACGCTCGTGACCGTCACCCACGACGGCCGGCGCATCGACGCGGTGGCCCAGGTGACGAAGTACGGCGACACGTTCGTGCTCGACCGCCGCACCGGCGAGTCGCTCTTCCCAATCGAGCAGCGGCCGGTTCCCGCGTCCCGGATCGACGGCGAATTCGCGGCACCGACGCAGCCGCGCCCGCTCAAGCCGCCGCCGTTCGCCCGGCAAGGCCTGACCGAGGCGATGCTGACGACGCGCACCCCCGAGGCACACGACGATGTCTTGAAGCGCTTTCGAGCGATGCGCTCGGGGATGTTCGAGCCGCCGTCGCTCGAAGGCACGATCGTGTTTCCGGGGTTCGACGGCGGCGCCGAATGGGGCGGCGTGGCCTTCGACCCCGGCTCCGGCCTGCTGTTCGTGAACTCGAACGAGATGCCGTGGATCGTCAAGATGATCCCGAACAACGACACCTCGCTCTACAACTCCAAGTGCGCGACCTGTCATAAGGGCGATCGCACCGGCACGCCCGACGCGCCGGCGCTCGTCGGCATCGGCAAGAAGCTGTCGCGCGACGAGATCGCCGCCATCGTGCGGCAGGGCACCGGACGCATGCCGGCGTTCCCTGACATGGGCGCACGCAACATCAACGACGTCGCCGAGTTCCTGATCACCGGCAAGGACAAGGGCGCCGATCCGGCGCTGAAGAACGACCCGAGCTGGTTGAAGTACCGCAGCGACGGCGAATCGATCTTTCTCGATCCCGACGGCTATCCCGCGGTGACGCCGCCGTGGGGCACGCTGAACGCCATCGACCTGAACCGCGGCGAGATGCGCTGGCGCATCCCGCTGGGCGAGGTTCCGGCGCTGGCGGCGAAGGGCCTGACCAACACCGGCAGCGACAACTACGGCGGGCCGGTCGTGACCGCCAGCGGCCTGCTGTTCATCGCCGCCACCAATTTCGACAAGAAGTTCCGGGCGTTCGAGGCCGCTACCGGCAAGCTCCTTTGGGAGACGACGCTGCCGGCGGCCGGCAACGCTACCCCGTCGATCTACATGCTCAACGGCCGCCAGTACGTGGTGATCGCCTGTGGCGGCGGCAAGAACGGCGCCCCCTCCGGCAGCAGCGTCGTCGCGTTCGCGCTGCCCTGACCCACAACCGTCAACCCGCGGAGCATGTGATGAGTGACCCCGGCAAGAGACCTCCCCCCGGCCGCCGCGGGCTCCCACTCCTGGGCGAGACGCTGTCGTTCGCCAGGAACCCGTTCGGGTTCATCGACGACCGGCTTGCTGCCCACGGGCGAACCTTCCGCACCAACGTACTCGGGCGGGAGTCGGTGGTCATGGCCGGGCCAGACGCGGCCGGCCAGTTCATCGACACCAACGACGTCATCCGCGCCGACTCGATGCCGCCGCACATCCAGGAGCTCTTCGGCGGCAAGAGCCTGCCGCTCCTCGACGGCGACGAGCATCGGCAGCGCAAGCTGGCGGTGATGCGAGGGTTCTCGCGCCCGGCGCTCACTGCCTACGTGCCGATCCTGCAGGCGGCCACCGAACAGGCGTTCGCGCGCTGGTCCACGGCCGGCGAGTTCGGCTGGCTGGCGGAGCTGAAGCGGCTATCGATGGAGGCGATCTGCACCGCCGTCATCGGCATGACACCGGGCCCAGAAATGGACCAGCTCTCTCGCGACTACGGCGTGGTGACGGATGGATTCGCCACGCTGCCGATCCGCCTGCCGGGCACCGCGTATTCCAAGGCGCTGGCGGCGCGGGATCGAATCCTGGCGGTGCTGGCCAAGCACGTGCGCTCACGACGCTCGGCCCCGACCGGCGACGGCCTGTCGCGCATCCTCGATCCCGTCGCCGGCGGTCCGGCGATCTCCGACGACCACGCCGTGCTCGAACTGCACCATATCGTGATCGCCGGCTACATCGTCTTTGCCGAGCTCGGGGAACTGGTGCGCCGCCTCCCACATCACCCCGAGGTGCGCCGGCGAATGGCCGCCGAGATCGCCGCGGTCGCGCCGGCGGCGTTGTCGCTCGACGCGCTCGCCGGCATGCTCTATCTAGCGCAGGTGGTCGACGAAGTGAAGCGCCTGTGCCCGGTCGTACCGGCGATCTTCGGGCGGGCCCGCCATGACTTCTCGTTCGATGGCTTCACGATTCCCGCGGGATGGATGGTGATGTGGCCGGTGACGCCCAGCCATGTCGCTCACGGTGCGTACACCAATCCCACCGCCTTCGATCCCGATCGCTTCTCGCCCGACCGCGCCGAGCAAACCCGGCATCCGCACGCCTTTGCCCCGCAGGGCGCCGGCGCCCCCATTGGCCACAAGTGCCCCGGGCTCGACTTTGCCACCTGCCTGATGAGCGTGTTCGCGATCGTGTTGGTGCGTGGGTATCGCTACGAGCTCGCCGACAACACCTTCGAACTGACCTACGACAAGACCCCGCCCGAGCCCAAGGACGGACTGCGCGCAACAGTGATGGGTGGGTCGGTCATCGAGCCGCCGGCGGCTCGGCGGGACTGATCGCTCGCGTCGCAACCGCGACCAGCGCCTCCATGTCGAGCTCGCTCACGTGGCGTCGTCGAAGCTCGCCCTCCACGAACGCCCGCACGCGGCCCTGCGCGTCGGCCGGCAGCGCGTCGAACACACCGCGGTTGCTGGTGCCCATGATCACCGGCCAGAACGCGCCGGGACCGGTCAGGGGCATCTGCCAGCGCTCGGTCGTCACCGCCGGCTCCGCCAGGCCGGCCTCGGCGAACACCTCGCGCAGCGCCGCCGGCGTGGTGAGCCGATCGGCCGGGCTGATGTGCGCGAGGGACGCATCTTCACGACGCACGGCCTCCCAGAACAGCGGCTCACCGGGCGCGAGCACGACCTCGCCCCACACCGTGATTGCCAGCCGCCCGCCGGGCGCGAGCCACGCCCACGCCTTGCGCAGCAGGCCGGCCATGTCGTCCACGAAGAACAGGCCGAACACCGACAGCACCGCATCGAACGACGCCGGCGCCATCGTCAGTGTCGCGACGTCCGCCACCTCGAAGCGCGCCTGCGTCAGCCCCTCGGCGGCAGCCCGGGCGCAGGCCTGGGCGATGAGCGACGGCGTCAGGTCGACGCCCAGCACCGCGCCCGACGGACCCACCGCGCGCGCTGCCGGCAGCGCCGACGCGCCGGTGCCGCAGCACAGATCGAGCACCCGCTCGCCCGGCGCCAGCGCGAGCCGCTCCACCGTGCGCCGTCCGTACTCGTGCCAGAACGGCAGGGCGTCGAAGTGATCGGCGGCCGCCGTGTAGGTGGCGACGATGCGGGCGCGGTCGGTCATCGGCTGCGCCGTCATGATACGCTCCGCCCCTGAGCGGCGGGGCCTGTCCTCCTCCCCCGGGGACTCCCTGGCGCCACCGGCTCATCACCATGGAGGCTCGGGCGCTGTCATGCAGCTGCACAACCGGGTAGTGGCGCGTTTCGCCGACGGGCGGGTCGTGAAGGGCACCACGCAGGACTTCTCGGTGGCCCGCGACGTCTTCCACGTGATTCCGCCCGAGGCCGGCGCGGCGCCGGTGCGGGTGACGATGCCGGCGCTGAAGGCGGTGTTCTTCGTGAAGGACCACACCGGCGACAAGGACTACAACGAGCGGAAGGCCTTCGACAAGCTGGTCCCGGGCCGCAAGCTGCAGGTGACATTCCGCGACGGCGAGGTGCTGGTCGGCACCTCCACCGCCTACGACGCCGCGCGCCCCGGCTTCTTCATGACGCCGGCCAATCCGAAGTCGAACAACGACCGGATCTTCGTGGTGATGAAGGCGGTGCGGTCGGTGGCCTTCATCCAGTAGGCGACTGGTCGAGCGCGAGCATCCCGGTGTAGATCGCCATCCCGACCACGGCGTGCACGCCGTGGCGGTGGAGTTCGTCGATCTCGTCGCGCGTGGTGATGCCGCCGGCGGCGGTCACCTGCCGCGACGTGGCCCGCGCCACCGCGAGAATTGCCGGGATGTCGGTGCCCTGCATCAGGCCTTCGCGGTCGACGTGGGTGTAGAGGAACTCGCCGCAGAACGGCTCGAGCGTCTTCACCGCGTCCACGGCGCTGAGCGGCAGCGTGGTCTTCCAGCCGTGGATCACGACGTGGCCGGCCTTGCTGTCCACCGCCCCGATGACGTGCGACGCCCCGACTTCGCTCATCAGCTCTTTGGCGAAGTCGAGATTGATGCACCGGCCCGGCGGATCGCTGGCCCGGGCGCCGCGATAAAGCGATGAACCGACGATCACGTGAGTCGCGCCGGCCGCGAGCAGCTCGCGCGCCCGCCCCGTCGAGCGCACGCCGCCGCCGACACGGCAGGGCAGCTGCGAGGCGATGTAGCGCACCAGCACGTCGTTGTTGCCGAGCGCCATCGCCGCGTCGAGGTCGATGAGCTGCACCGCGTCGTAGCCGCGGAAGCGGTCGATCCAGCCGTCGACGTCGGTGGATTCGAGCGCCAGCGACTCGCCTTGCACGAGCTGCACGATGCGCCCGCCCTTGAGGTCGATCGACGGGATCAGCACGCGGTCACCACAGTCCCACGCGGCCGCTGACCGAGGCCACGAGCTTCGCGGGGTCGAAGCCCACGCCCTGCTTGAACACCATCTCCACCTTGCGGACGTCGGCGATCGTCGTCGCGGGGTCGCCGTTCACCACGACGAGGTCGGCCTGTTTGCCCGGCGCCAGCGTGCCGATGCGGGCGTCGCGGCCGAGATACTTCGCGCCGTTCAGCGTGCCGATCTGAATCGCTTCGAGCGGCGTGAATCCGGCCTCGACGAGCAACTCGAGCTGCCGGTGATTCGAGTAGCCCGGAATGACGCCGCCACCGCCGGTCGGGTCGGTGCCGGCCAGCAGCAGGCCGCCGGCGCGCACGAACTCGCGCTCGAGCGCCATCGCCTTGGGGAACAGCCGGGGATAGACCGACTTGGCGGCGTTGGCCTCGACCCGGGCCCGGTTCTGCAGGTACTGATCGCGCAGCTGCGGCACCAGGACGTCGAGGCCTGGCGGCAACGGCCGGCCCGGCGTGTTCAGCTCGAAGACCGTGAGCGTGGAGGTGACGGCCACGCGCCGGTCGACCAGCGTCTTGACCAGCGCCTTGAACGGCGCGCCCTGCGGATCGAGATCGGCGATGGTCTGCTGCCCGAGGCCCTGGCCGGGACAGACGTCGGGAGTCTTGTCCGCGACGAAGTCGGTGGCGGCGAAGAAGCCGTGTTCCAGGTTGTCGATGCCGAGCGTGGCGGCCTCGCCGTAGGTGACCGAGCACAGGTGCCCGGTGACCTTCATGCCGCGCGCGTGCGCCTCGCGGATGGCGGTGCCGAGCGCCGCCCGCGAGATCTGCATGTAGGCCTTCACCGACGTGGCGCCCTCGTCGGCCCAGTAGCCGACGTGGCGACGGGCTCGTTCCTCGGTCTGCACGTCGGTCATCTGGACGAACTGATTCGGGCCGTTCACGTACGGCATGGTCGGGTCGATGGCCGGCCCGGCCGCGTCGCCGGCCTCGACCCGGCGCTTGAGCGTGATGTCCATGTAGCCGTTCAGATTGCCGGCCGTGCGGATGGTCGTGACGCCGCCGGCGAGATAGAGCCGGACGAAGCTCTGTCCGAGCTGCCCGTACACCCCGGGGCCGGTGGGGTAGTAGAAGTGCTCGTGCATCATCACCAGGCCGGGCAGCACGCTCTTGCCGGCCAGGTCGATGACGCGGGCATCGGCGGGCACGGCGACCTCGGCGGTCGCGCCGATCGCCGCGATGAGTCCGTTGCGCAGGACCAGCGTCTGGCCGGTGCGCGCCGGCGCGGCCGTGCCGTCGATGACGCGGGCATTGGTGAGGGCGACGACCGGGGCGTCGACGGCGACGAACTCACGGATGGCGTCGCCGATCGGCCCGCGCTGCGCGCGTGAGGGCACGGTGGTCAGCGCCAGGGCGGCGACCAGCGCGAAGGTGAGACCGGAAGTGCGCGGACTCACGTCAGGAGTGCTGGTGGGCGGCCGGCAGGCCGAAGCGCGCGACGGTGTCGCCTTCGAAGTCCACTTCGATGACCACCGCCGGCTCGTCGCCCATCACCCAGGCGTCGTGGCCCGGTTCGATGGCGAGCGCCGCCGGCGCCTGGTATTCCTGCACGCAGCCGTCGGGAAAGTGCACGTGGATCCGGCCCTTGGCCAGGAAGCCGACGTGCGCGTGCTGGCAGGTCTCGGTGCCGGTGACCGGCCGCATGTGCGTGGACCAGCGGAAGCCGGCGGGGTAGATGGCGCGTTTCACGCGGCCGGTGCCGGTGCGCACGATGTCGAGCTGCACGCCGCCCACCGTGCGGCTGTCGGCACCGGGCATGGGCGCTACCAGGGAGTCGGGAGCGGTCACGGCGTCCTCCACAATCGCACGATTCTAGCAAGCGGCGCGCTCGGCAGGCCTGTTTATCGAGAAATATTCGCGTGACGCACGCGACGACGACGTGCGGACGGTCATCGGGTGCCGACTTCGAACACGTACAAGGCGTGTCCGCTCTGCGGATGACGAATCTCGGGGGTGATGGTGCGGGGCACGACGCGAGGGCTGCCGCCGCCCAGTCCGGTGGTGACCGCCACGTACTGCCGGCCACCGGCGCTGAAGCTCACCGGGAAGCCCTGCACCGAAGTGCCGAGCCGCGTGCGCCACAGCTCCTTGCCGGTCCGCACGTCGTAGGCGTGGAAGTAGCGATCGAGGTCGCCGATGAACACCAGCCCGCCGCCGGTGCTGAGCGCCGCCGTGAGATACGCCGCGCGCTGCTCGACACTCCACAGCTCCTTCAGCGTCCGGACGTCGTAGGCGGCCAGCTTGCCGACGTTGCCGTCGCTGCCGGGCATCTCGAAGAACCGGCGGCCGGCCGCCGTGCCGCCCTGGCCGGGGACCTGTTCCACCTTGCGGGCGGCAATCTCCATGCACGACTGGCTGAGCGGGATGACCAGTGCGCCGGTGGCCGGGTGATAGCTCATCGCCTGCCAGTTGTGGCCGCCCTCGGTGCTCGGACAGGCGGCAATCCACTGGTCGATCTTCTGCTCGAGGATGTCGCCGCGGTAGGTCGGCCGGCCGGTCGCGCGGTCGATGTCCGCATAGACGTTCTGATAAATCGTCTCGGCGAAGTCGAGCAGCGATCCAGTCCGGCGGTCGAGCTTCCAGAGGATGCCCGACTTGCCGATGGTGAAGAGCGCCTTCTGGGCGCCGACGTCCACCGCCACCTTCTCGTAGACCTCGTCGAGGTCGAGCGTCTCGCCGGGCAGGTGCTGGAAGCGCCACACCAGCGCACCGGTGTCGGGGTTGAGCGCCACGGTGGACGCGGTGTGCTGCGCGGCGTCGAAGGCGCGGGTGCCGCGGCTGACCGGCATCCACGGCTTGGCCTGCGCGATGCCCCAGAACGTGAGGTCGACATCCGGATCGTAGCTGCCCGTGATCCAGGTCTCGCCGCCCTGGCGCATCATGTCCGGCAGGTTGTTCCAGGTGTCGCCGCCGGGCTCCGCGGCGTGGGCCACGGTGTGGAACTTCCACGCCAGGGCCCCGGTCTTCGCGTCGTAGGCGCTGATGAAGCAGCGCTCGGGCTGATAGCGCTCGCAGCCGCCCAGCCCCTGGATCACCTTGCCCTTCACCACGATCGGCCCGCTGGTGTTGGTGAAGCCCTTGGCGGCGTCGGCGATCGCCGTCGTCCACACCAGGGCTCCGGTGCGGGCGTCGAGCGCCACCAGCTTGGCGTCGCTGGTCGCCAGGTAGATCTTGTCGTCGGCGATGGCGATGTTGCGCATGCCGCCGGAGGCGCCGCCGGGGCGGTTGGGGCCGACCTGATTGGCCCAGATGAGCTCGCCGGTGGCGCCGTCGAGCGCCTGGACCTCGTTCATCGTGTTGGTGAGGTAGACGACGCCGTCGTGCACCAGCGGCATCGGCTGGTTCGAGCCGCCCTCGTTCATGTTCCACACCCAGGCGAGGCGGAGCGAGCCGACGTTGGCCGGCGTGATCTCGGTGAGCGGGCTGTGGCTCCACGCCTGGTAGGTGCGGCGCGCCATCAGCCAGTCCCCGGGCGGGGGCGTCCGCAGCATCGCGTCGGTGACCGGCGTGTAGCGCTCGACCTCGCCGCGGGCGTAATGGCCGCGCGCGGGCGGCGCCGCGGTGGCGGGTGGCAGCCGCGGGCCCTGCGACCCCTGCGACCCGGCCGCCGGCGGTGCCGCCACGGGTGCGCCGGCCGCCGGCGCGGTCGTCGCCGGGCCCTGGCCGTTGCTGGCCACGATGAACGCGGTGACCGCCAGGGCCTCGTCGGCGGAGAGGGCGGGACCTCCGGGCGGCATGGCGGCGCGGATGTAGTCGGCGAGCTCGCCGCCGGCGCGTCCCCGCCACACGCTCTGGAACGTCGCGCCGGTGAGGGCCGGGGCGTCGTTACGTCCGCCGAGATCGGCGAGGTGACAGCCGGCGCAGCGCGTCTGATACAGCTCGCGCCCGGCCGCCGCCGCTGGCGTCTGGCTCGCCAGCGACGTCGCGGCGGTGACGACGGCGGGGTCGGTGCTTGCGACGGCCGCGCCGAGCGCGATCGCGGCGATGCCGATCGATCCGTAACGCGCGAAGTGTCCGCGGGTCATCAGCGTCGTCCCTTCGGAGGCGTCAGCCAGCCCCACAGGTTGCCGTCGGGGGCCTTCTCGCTCTGAATCTGCACGTAGAGCAGGCCCTTGGCGAACGCCGCGGCCTGGTCACGCGACAGCGTGACCGTCCCGGTGAACGCGCCGGTCGTGCCGCCGCCGCTGGCGAACTCGCCGACCAGGGTGCCGCGCATCCCCATCCGCGCGCTCTCGTAGATCCGCACGCTGGTCGCCGGCGTGACGAGGTCACGATAGCTGCCCTCCACGGTGAGCGTCGAGCCGGCGAGCGTGGCGGTGGCGGCGCCCATGCCAGCGATGGTCGCCTGCATCGCGACGTCGATCGGCACCGGCGCCAGCCGGGCGCGCATGGCCGGCGTCTGGGCCGGCGTGGCGACGGGGAGGAGCAGCAGCGATCAGCGTCAGCGCGGAGCGCGTGGCCCACATGCGCGGGATTGTAGCCGCAGCGCGCGTGGAACGGGGGCCGGTGATAGGATGCGCGCTTCGCGCGGCCCGCCCGGGCGGCGCTCTGCGGAGGTGCGAATGGTTGCCCTGACGTCGCTCTGGCTGCCCGTGCTGGTCGCGGCCGTCCTCGTGTTCGTCGCGAGCTCGATCATCCACATGGCCCTCGGCTACCACAACACCGATTACGGCAAGCTGCCCAAGGAGGACGACATCCTCGCGGCGCTTGCGGCCGATCGGCATCCCGCCGGGGGACTACTTCCTGCCGTGGGCCGGCGGGTCGGCCGGGTTCAAGGATCCGGCGTTCCAGGAGAAGTGGCAGAAGGGGCCGGTCATCTCGATGACCGTGCTGCCGTCGGGCGCCAACTTCATGGGATCGCAGATGGCGCAGTGGTTCGCCTACTGCGCGGTGGTCGCGTTCTTCGCCGGCTACGTCGCCAGCCGCACCATTCCGCCCGGCGGCGACTACCTGATGGTGTTCCGCGTGGTCGGGACGACGGCGTTCATGGGCTACTGCCTGGGCATCTGGCAGATGACGATCTGGTACAAGCGCTCGGTGCTGACCAGCCTCAAGTCGACGTTCGACTCGCTGGTGTATGCGTGCCTGACCGCCGGCGCGTTCGGCTGGCTCTGGCCAGGCGCCTAGGCAAGATCTGCGGGGTCTGGCACCGGTGGCACGAAAGTCGCGCCACCGGTGCCAGACCCCTCCGCAACGGGTGGGGTGCCGCGGCGGCGCCGCCCACAAGGAGCACGCATGTGTGATGAAAATTTCGAACACGACCTCGACAATTACTCGCGAATTCCGCCACTGACCCGGCGGCAGCTGGGCGCGGTGTCGCTCGGCGCCGGGATGACGTTCCTGCTGCCGCGGGCGGCCGACGCGCAGGCGGTGCGAGAGCAGGACGTCGCCATCAAGACGCCCGATGGCGAGTGCGACGCGTATTTCGTTCACCCGGCGAGCGGCGCCAGTGCTGCCGTCATCGTCTGGCCCGACATCCTCGGTCTGCGACCGGCGTTCCGCCAGATGGGCAAGCGCCTCGCCGAATCGGGCTACGCGGTGCTCACTGTCAACCCGTTCTACCGGATGAAGAAGGCGCCGGTGGTGCCCGCGGGGGCCAGCTTCGCCGACCAGGCGACCCGCGACGTCGTGATGCCGCTGGCCAAAAGCCTCAGTGCGACGACTCATGTCACCGACGCCAGGGCCTTCGTTGCGTGGCTCGACGGCCAGGCGGCGGTCGACAAGCGGCGCAAGATCGGCACGACCGGCTACTGCATGGGCGGGCCGATCGTGATGCGCACCGCCTCGGCCGTGCCGGATCGGATCGGCGCTGGCGCGTCGTTCCACGGCGGCGGGCTGGTGACCAAGGAGCCCGACAGCCCGCATCTGCTGGTGCCGACGATGAAGGCGCAGTTCCTGTTCGCCGTGGCCGAGAACGACGACCAGCGCGATCCGGCGGCGAAGGACGTGCTCAAGGAGACCTACGCCAAGGCCAAGCTGCCGGCCGAGATCGAGGTCTACGCCGCCGCGCACGGCTGGTGTCCGCCCGACTCGGCGGTCTACAACGAGAAGCTGGCCGAACGCGCCTGGTCGCGGCTGCTGGTGCTGTTCAAGACCGCGCTGGCCTAGCGGAATCTGCGTACTTGGGCTTGGGGTCTGGCACCGATGGCACGAAACACGTGCCATCGGTGCCAGACCCCACCCCAATCGGTAGGGGTGCGCTCCGTCAGAGGCGGACGGGGATGCCGCGCGACGCCAGGTGTGTCTTCAACTCGGACACGGCGTGGGTGTCGAAGTGGAAGATCGACGCCGCGAGCGCCGCGTCGGCGTGGCCGGTCGTGAACACCTCGGCGAAGTGCTCGAAGCTGCCGGCGCCGCCAGAGGCGATCACCGGAATCGACACCGCATCCGACACCGCCGCGGTGAGCGCGCAATCGAAGCCCGACTTGGTGCCGTCGCGGTCGATCGACGTCAGCAGGATCTCGCCGGCGCCGCGCGCCGCCGCCTCGCGCGCCCAGGCGACGACATCGCGCGCGGTGTCGGCCGAGCCGCTGCGCGCGTAGGCGGTCCAGCCGTTCTCCACCTGCTTGGCGTCGATCGCCACCACCACCGCCTGGCTGCCGTAACGCTCGGCCAGCCGCGTGATGAGCGACGGATCGGCCAGCGCCGCCGAGTTGAGGCTCACCTTGTCGGCGCCGGCGTCGATGGCCGCCGCAGCGTCGTCTTCGGTGCGGATGCCGCCGCCGACGCAGAGCGGCAGGAACAGCTCACGCGCCACCGCGTGAATGGTGTGCGCGCGCGCCTGCCGCGCCTCAAGCGTCGCGGTGACGTCGAGGATCACGACCTCGTCGATGCCCTCGACGTCGTAGCGCCGCGCCAGCGCCGCCGGATCGCCGGCTTCGCGCAGTCCCTCGAACTGCACGCCCTTCACGACCACGCCGTTGCGGACGTCGAGGCACGCGATGATGCGTTTCGCGAGCATGCTAGCGGGCCTCCGCGACACGACGCTGCCGCGGATCGCCGGTCGAGCGCACGCCGGCCAGCCAGTTGCGCAGCACCTGCAGACCCACCTGCCCCGACTTCTCCGGATGGAACTGCACGCCCGAGACCAGCCCGTCTTCCACCGCCGCCGTGAACTCGACGCCGTAGCTCGCCGTCGCCACCGTGGCCCGCGCCAGCGGCGCGGCGTAGGAGTGCGTGAAGTAGACGTGGGCGCCGGGCGCGATGCCGGCGAACAGTCGCGACGGTCGTGGCAGCGCCAGCGTGTTCCAGCCGACGTGCGGCACCTTCTGCCGGACACCCGTCACGGGTTCCGCGTCCGGGAGCCGCTCGCACATGCCGTCGCACGCGGCGAAGCCGGGCACGTCCGGAGCCTCGGTGCTGCCAGCGAACAGCCACTGCAGCCCGACGCAGATGCCGAGCAGCGGCCTGCCGGCATCCAGCCGCTCGAGGATGGCGTGCCGCCACGACTGATCGAGCGTGCGCGTCGATCCGAAGTGGCCGACGCCGGGGACGATCACACCCGCGGCGCCAGCGACGTCCGCCGGCCCGGCGGGTGTATAGACCTCGGCGCCGACGGCGGCGAGCGCCTTGCGGACCGAGGTCAGATTTCCGGCCCCGTAGTCGACCAGCGCAATCACAGCAACCCTTTGGTGCTCGGCAGCATCTTCGCCATCCGCGCATCCTTGGCGCAGGCCACTCGCAGCGCCCGCGCGAACGCCTTGAAGCAGGCTTCGATCTTGTGATGGTTCGAGCGGCCGTGCATCACCTTGACGTGCACGTTGGCCTTGGCGGCGCTGGCGAAGCCCTCGAAGAAATCGGTCACGAGTTCGGTCTGCAGGTCGCCGACCAGGCGCACGCGGACCTTGGTGTCGACCACGGTGGCCGGCCGGCCGCCCAGATCGATGGCCACCACCGCCAGCGTCTCGTCCATCGGCATCACGAAGTAGCCGGCGCGGTTGATGCCCTTGCGGTCGCCGAGCGCGGCGTTCACCGCCTGGCCAAGCGCGATGCCGACGTCTTCCACGGTGTGGTGCTGATCGACGTCGAGATCGCCCTGGGCCTTGACGGTCAGGTCGAAGGCGCCGTGCCGGGCGACCAGATCCAGCATGTGATCGAGAAAGCGCACCCCGGTGCGGTTGTCGAACCGGCCGCGGCCCTCGAGCGTGAGCGCCACCGTCACGTGCGTTTCGGCGGTCTTGCGGTCGATCAGCGCTTTGCGCACAGCGTCTCCAGCAGGGCGATGCCCTTCTTCGTGTGCTCGACGACCCCGGTGGTGATGCGGAAGCAGTTGGCGCAGCCGTGCTCCTTGCTGCGGTCGCGAACCAGCACGCCGCCGGCGATCATCCCGGCGAGGATCTCCTTGAATCGCGCGCCGCCGTCGACGAGCACGAAGTTCGATTCGCTCTTCCAGTGCCGCAACCCCAATCGTGCCAGCGCCTCGTAGAGCAGCGCCTTGGACTCGCGCGCCTGAGCGACGTACCACGGCAGGAACTCGCTGTCGGCCAGTGCTGCTCGCAGCGCCGCGACGGCCACCGAGTTGAGGTTGAAGAGCGGCATCACGAAGCGGACGGCGGCGAGCAGCGCCGGTTGCGCCACCAGCACGCCGATGCGCATGCCGGCCAGCCCGTGCGCCTTGGAGAAGGTGCGGCCGATCACGACGTTGGGGAACTCGCGGGTCAGGTGCAGCACGTTCACGCCGTGGAAGTCGTGATACGCCTCGTCGACGAACACCACGGCGTGGTCGGCGCGGGCGGCCACCCGCCGGATCACCGCCTCGCTCACCGGCACGCCGCTGGGGTTGTGCGGGGTGTTGATGTAGATGAGCCGCGTGTTGACGGTGACCGCCGACAGCACCGCTTCCACCGGATACGCGAAGTCGGCGCCCGATGGCAGCGCGATCGTGCGGGCGCCCAGTGCCTTGGCGTTGATGACATACGGCTCGAACGTCGGCAGCATCAGGATCTGCTCGGCCTGTGGCGCCAGCGTGGGCGCCCCGAGCGCGACCAGCGCCTCGGGTGCCTTGGGCAGGAGGTAGGCGATGGCGGCCAGCAGCAGCCCTTCGTCGAGGCCGTTGGTGAGCACCACCCAGTCGGGATCGACGCCCAGGTAGGCGGCGGTGTCGCGGACCGCGCCCTCGTAGTCGGCGTAGGTGGCGACCTCTTCCATCGTCACGCCGCGGATCGCCGCCAGCACCTTCGGCGAGCAGCCGGCGGTGTTCTCGTTCAGGTGCAGACGCAGACCGGGCCCGAGGTTGGGCATGCCCTGGATGGTGGTCATCGGACGCGACCCTTTCGTGCCGCGGCGCGGCGAGTGGTGGCGGAAGCGGGCGCGGATGGCACGCGCACCTCGATTGAACGGGCGTGGCCTTCGAGCCCTTCGGCGCGGGCCAGCGTGGTGATGGTGCCGGCGAGGCGCTTCAGGCCGGCGGCGGTGACCCGCTGGGTGGAGACGAGCTTGACGAAGTCGGCGGCGTGCAGGCCGCCGCGGACGCGGGCGACGCCGGCGGTCGGCAGCGTGTGATTGGAGCCGATCGCGTAGTCGCCGGCGACCTGCGCCGTCCACGACCCGATGAACACCGCCCCGGCGTGGCGGATGGCTTTCGCCCGTGCCTCGGTGTCGACGACGAGATGCTCGGTGGCGGCGTCGTTGGCCAGCGCTTCGGCCTCGCCCATCGTCTTGGTGACGATGATGCCGCCGTGGTGCCACAGCGACGCCGCGGCGGGTCCGTCCGTGGGAAGCTGCCGCGCCAGCGCTATGCCGACCGCAGCGGCGAGCCCCGGGTTGGAGGTGATGAAGACGGCCCGCGCGTCGGGGTCGTGCTCGGCCTGCGCGATGAGATCCGCGGCGATCCACGACGCCCGGCCGCGCTCGGCGACGATCAGGATCTCGGTCGGTCCGGCGTAGAAGTCGATCGGGCAGTCCTGCGCCACCAGCGCCTTGGCGGCTGACACCCAGCGGTTGCCGGGGCCGACGATCTTGCTGACGCGCGGCACGGTCGCGGTGCCGTAGGCCATCGCCGCCACGGCGTGCGCGCCGCCGAGCCGGAACACCCGATCGACGCCGGCCTCGACCGCGGCGGCCAGCACCACCGGGTCCACCGACGGGCTGCAGACGATCACCTCGGTGACCCCGGCCACCCGGGCCGGAATCGCCGTCATCAGCAGCGACGACGGCAGTGGATAGCGCCCGCCGGGCACGTAACACCCGACGCGGTCGAGCGGCACCACCCGCTGCGACACCGTGACGCCTGGTGACGGCGACACCCGCCACTCACGCGGTCGCTGCGCCTCGGCGACGACGCGGATCGCCCTTGCCGCTGCTTTCAGCGCGGCCCGCACCGTCGCCGGCGCCTTCTGCGCCCCGGCCGCGATCTGGCGTCGCGACACCTCGAGCGGCCCGCTCCAGCCATCGAGCGTGCGCGCGTAGCGCCGCAGCGCCGCATCCCCTTCGGCCCGCACCCGGGCGACGATGCGCGCGGCCGCCGTTTCGGTGGCCCGGTCGCGAATCACCGCCGGCGACAGCAGCGCCTCTACCTCGGCTCGGTTGGTCGAACTGACGATTCTGATCATTTGCCTCGCGTGTCAGGGAACAGGGAACAGGGAACAGGGAACAGGGAACAGGGAACAGGTAGAACGCTTGTCAATCACAGCCGTGCAGCCGAAACTGTGCGGCAGCGAGCCGATGTGCCCACGTGACTCTGTCGCAGTGGGACGCCGTGATCCCGTTCTTCCCTGTTCCCTGTTCCCTGTTCCCTGTTCCCTGTTCCCTGGTCCCTAGTCCCTAGTCCCTAGATCACTATCTTATTGAGCGGATACTCCACGATCCCCTGCCCACCCGCCGCCTTCAGCTTCGGGATGAGGGTGCGCACCGTGCGCTCTTCGATGATGGTGTTGACCGCCACCCAGTCCGGGTCGCTCAGCGACGAGATGGTCGGCCGCTGCAGCGCCGGCAGCTGCGCGATCACGGCGTCGAGGTCGGCGCGCTTCACGTTCAGCATCAGGCCGACCCGGCCCTGGGCGGCAATCGCCGCCTTCAGCAGCAGGGCGATGGTCTCGATCTTCTCGCGCTTCCACGGGTCGTCCATGGCGGTCGGATTGGCGACCAGCTGGGTGTTGCTCTCGAGCAGCGTGTCGATGATGCGCAGGCGGTTGGCGCGCAGCGTCGAGCCGGTTTCGGTGGCTTCGACGATGGCGTCGGCCAGCACCGGCGGCTTCACTTCGGTGGCGCCCCACGAAAACTCGACGTCCACCTTGGCCCCGCGATCCTCGAACCACTTGCGCGTCACGCGCACCAGTTCGGTGGCGACGCGCTTGCCGTCGAGGTCGGTGGCCGTCTTGAACGGCGAGTCCTCGGGCACGGCCAGCACCCACTTCACCTTGCCGAAGCTCTGCTTCGAGTAGACGAGGTCGCACACGCGCACCAGCGGCGCCTCTTCCGGGTGGCCGATCTCGTGTTCGGCGATCCAGTCCATGCCGGTGAGGCCGGCATCGAGCACGCCGTCGCCGACGTAGCGGGCCATCTCCTGGGCGCGAATCAGCATGCAGCTGATCTCGTGGTCGTCGATGGAGGGAAAGTACGACCGGCTGTCGACCCGGATTTCGAAGCCGGCGCGCCGGAACAGCGCCACGGTCGAGTCCTGCAGCGACCCCTTGGGAATCCCCAGCTTCAACGAGCTCATCGCGCCGCCTCCGTCCACTCGGTCTCTTCGTTGAAGAAACAGGTGCGTTCACCGGTGTGGCAGACGTTGCCGTCGCCTTCGCGCGCCGCCTTCACCAGCACGGTGTCGTCGTCGCAGTCGACCAGGATCTTGCGCACCGCCAGCCGGTTGCCCGACCTCTCGCCCTTGGTCCACAGGGTGTTCCGGGTGCGGCTGTAGAAGGTCACGTAGCCGATGCGGCGGGTGATGTCCCAGGCCTCCTGGTTCATGAAGCCCACCATCAGCACCTCGCCACTCGTGTCGTCCTGCACCACCGCCGGCACCAGCCCGTCCAGCTTCGAGAAATCCAACGTCATCGCCTGTCCTCGCGGGCGGAAGGCCGCCCAAAAACAAAAAAACCCCGCCGGATCCCGGCGGGGCTGCTCAGCTTCGACTGTGAAGGCTGATTCGTGAAGGCGTTGCTACACGTGCAGTCCGGCCGGCCCGAAGGCGGCATGGTGATGGACATGATGCACGTGGTGAAGCGCGAACACGGTGCCGGCAGCGTACCCGAAAGGCCCAGGTCCTGGCAAGCCGGGCGGGCTGGCGGGATCGCCGCCTCCAGTGGCACACTGAAGCCATGAGCCCCAAGGCATTCGCCCTCGCCATGGCCGCCGTGGCCGCCACCGGATTCGGACTCGCCGCCCAGGCCCAGAAGCCGGCCGCGCCCCACGTCGTGGTCTACAAGACGTCCACCTGCGGCTGCTGCAGCAACTGGGTGGCGCACCTGCGCCAGAACGGCTTCTCGGTGGAGGCCCACGACGTGCCCCAGGCCCGCCTCAACCAGATGGGCGGCGAAGTCGGCATCACGCAGGAACTGGCCTCGTGCCACACCGCCAAGGTGGACGGCTACTACGTGGAAGGCCACGTGCCGGCCGCCGACATCCACAAGATGCTGAAGGAGCGGCCGAAGATCACCGGCCTGTCGGCGCCGGGGATGCCGATCGGCTCGCCCGGCATGGAGCAGGGCGGGATGAAGGATCCGTACGACGTCGTGGCCTTCACCAAGAGCGGCCCGACCACCGTCTACGTGCGGCACCGGTAGACCTGGCCGCCCCCGTGTCTATCCGCACAGCCTTGGGAGGCATCATGAGGATCGTCGCGACGGCGTGTCTGCTCGTGAGTCTTCCGGCGGCGGCCGTCTCGGCCGGCCAGTCGTTGGGGCAGGTGGCGGCCGAGGAATCGGCGCGGCGGCGCGCCGTCACCGCGCCAGTCCGCGTCATCACCAACACCGATCTTCCTGCCGGTCCGCCAAGCCCATTCGTCGACGTGCCGGCGAGTCCCGCGGTTGCTGACCCGGCGCGCTTCGTCTCTCGCACGCCGGCCCGCTACCGCGCCGGTATGGCGCCGCAGATCCCGATCCAGGCGGTGAGCGGCGCCGATATCGCCATCGAAGCCACGGTCGGAACCGACGGCCGCGTCACCGAGATCACGGCGCTGCGTGCCGCCGCGCCGTTCACCGAGTCGCTGGCCGCGGCGGTGCGCGGGTGGCAGTTCGCGCCGGCGGTCGACGCCGCCGCCACGCCGGCCGGCCAGGGCGAGGGCGACGTCGTCGAGACGCGGGTCAGCTCGAAGGTGTTGGTGCTGGCGCTGTTCCGTCCGCCAGCGCTCTTCCCCGGCACGCTCGGCACACCGCCCGTCGATGTCGGCCGTGCCTCGGACACGGTGCCCTATCCCACCGCCGCGCCGACGATGCCGGCGTTTCCGCCCAACGCGTTGATGGACGGCGTTGTGGTCGTGGAACTGGCGGTCGGCCCAGATGGCGCCGCCTCCCGGCCACGCGTGGTACGCTCGTCCGCCGCCTTCGATCAGCCGACGCTCGACGCCGTGGCCGGCCTGCGGTTCCGCCCGGCGCGCGTGCACGGCCGGCCGTCGCCGTCGTTCGTCTACGTCGTCGCGGCGTTCCGTCAGCCGATCACTCCGTGACGGCGGCGCGCCGCCCGGCCCCGGCGTACGCGCCGACCCGCGCCACCACCCGCACGTTCGCGTCGCCGGCGGCGTGGCGTGCCTGGCTGGCCGGGCATCACGCCTCGTCTACCGGGCTGTGGCTGCGTCTGTACAAGAAGCACACCGGCCGCCAGGGCCTCAGCCACGCCAGCGCGCTCGACGAGGCGCTCTGCTGGGGCTGGATTGACGGCCAGTCGAAGCCGTACGACGCCGCCAGCTGGCTGCAGCGCTACTCGCCGCGCCGGCCGCGCAGCAACTGGTCGAAGCGCAATCGCGACATCGTCGCGCGGCTGGCGGCCGAAGGCCGGATGCAGCCGAGCGGGCTCGCGCAGGTCGACGCCGCCAAGGCCGACGGCCGCTGGGATCAGGCCTACGATTCGCCGGCCAACGCCACCGTGCCCGCCGACTTCCTCGCCGCGCTGCGCCGCCACAAGGGCGCGCTGGCGTTCTTCAGGACGCTGAACCGCACCAACCACTTCGCCGTCGCCTACCGCCTGCAGACCGCCGTCAAGCCCGAGACCCGCGCGCGGCGGCTGGAGCGTCTGGTGCAGATGATGAAGGACCGCCAGCGGATCTGACTAGCGAGGCGGCGCCTCGCATCAGGGCGTGTCCGGTTCCGGCGCCAGGCGAACCGGCGAGGTGCCCCCGGCGTCCAATTCTGTGTGCTCCGACTGCTGCGCACCGACCGGGGACGCGCGACGCTCCTGCTCGGCGTGGTGGTCGGCGCCGCTGCGCTTGGCGCGGTGTGGCTGGGCCGGCAGAGTTACGCCGTCTACAAGCTGACGCGCGGAGTCGGCGACACCTGGTTCCACACCGCCGACGGCCGGCCGTGGTTCCGTCTCGACGACCAGCGTCACGACGTGCCGCTGGCGGCGATCTCGACGCACCTGCAGCACGCGTTCGTCGCGGTGGAGGACCACCGCTTCTTCCGTCATCCCGGTGTCGATCCGATCGCGCTGGCCCGCGCCGTCTACCGCAACGCCCGCGAGCCCGGCACGGTCGAAGGCGGCAGCACCATCACCCAGCAGCTGGCGCGCACGCTGTTCCTGTCCAACCGCAAGAGCTACCTTCGCAAAGCCCGCGAAGCCGTGCTCTCGGTGCTGATCGAGGCGCAGCTCACCAAGACGCAGATCCTCGAGCTGTATCTCAATCGCATCTATCTCAGCGCCGGCGTCTACGGCGTGGAGACGATGGCGCAGCGGGTGTTCGGCAAACCGGCCAGCCGGTTGACGATTGCCGAGAGCGCGCTCATCGCCGGCCTGGCGCGGGCACCGGCCACCCTGTCCCCGTGGTCGAACCTCGACGGCGCCGTCAGCCGCAGCCACGTCGTGCTGGCGCGGATGCGCGACGCCGGCTTCATCTCGGCCGACGAGGAGCGTCAGGCGAAGCGCGCGGTGTTCCGGGTGCGACCGTACCGCAGCGACAGCGCCGGCCGCCACGGCTACGCCAAGGCCTATCTGCGGCAGCGATTCCGCGACGAGTTCGGCGGCGACCATCCGCCCGACTGGCGCGTCGACACGACGTTCGTGGCCGCGCTGCAGGACGCCGCCGAGCAGGCGGTGACGCGCGGGCTCGACCGCCTGGGCCGGCCCGGGCTGCAGGCGGCGCTGGTCGCGCTCGATCCGCACACCGGCAACGTCCTGGCGCTGGTCGGCGGCCGCGACTACCAGCAGTCGGCCTTCAACCGGGCCAGCCGCAGCCGGCGTCAGCCCGGATCCGCGTTCAAGCCGTTCGTCTTCGCCGCCGCGCTCGAACGCGGCTGGTCGCCGGTATCGACGCTCGACGGGCTCGATCGCATCGCCCCGCAGGGGCCCGACGAGTGGACGCCGCGCAACGTCAGCGACGACGGCGGCGACACGTTGACCCTGCGGGCGGCGCTGCTCGAATCCGACAACCGGGCGGCGACGCTGCTGCAGCAGCGGGTCGGCACCGGCCGGGTGCTGTCGCTGGCCGGGCGCGCCGGCCTCGAGGACCTGCCCGACGTGCCGTCACTGGCGCTTGGCACCGGCCTGGCGACGCCGCTGGCGATGACCGCCGCGTTCGCGATGTTCCCTAACGGCGGCCTGGCAGTCCGGCCGCGCGACATCGTGCGCGTCCGCGACGCCGACGGCGGCACCGCGTTCACCCGCGCGGTCGAAACCGAACGGGTCGTGTCGCCCCAGGTGGCCTTCCAGATGGTGTCGATGCTCGAGGACGTCGTCGATCGCGGCACCGGCCGCCCGGTGCGGCGTCTGGGCGTGCGTTTCCCGGTCGGCGGCAAGACCGGGACGACCGACGACTTCAAGGACGCGTGGTTCGTCGGCTTCTCGTCGTCGGTGGTGGTCGGCGTGTGGGTGGGCTTCGACCAGCCCGAGACGATCGGCCGCGAGGCCTTCGGCGCCCGCTACGCGCTGCCGATCTGGGCCGACTTCATGCAGCGGGCGGCGCGGACGCGCCGGCCCGCCGAGTTCGAACGGCCGGCCGGCCTGCAGGACGAAGTGCTGTGCGCCATCAGCTACCAGCAGCCGGTGGACGGCTGCCCGCTCTACACCGAGCACTTCAAGGACGGCGACGACGTGCCCGACCGCCTGTGCCCGCTGCACCGCGGCACCATCCGCCAGCGTGTGACCCGCACCGTGCAGGGCTGGGCCAGCGAAGTCGGCCGCTCGATCCGCGACATCTTCCGCTGATCTAGGCCTGAGCCTCCCAGGCGGCCAGCACCGCGGCTTCGCGGTCAGCGGCGAGACCCGCGCGCAACTGGGCCTTTCGCTCCTCGGTCTGCTGCGCATAGAACGCCAGCGTCTCCTTCACCGTGTCGGCGTACGGCCTGAAGGTGAGTCCCTTGGCCAGCGCCCTGGCGATGCCGCGCTGCGTGAACCCGGCGGTGTCGCCCACCGGCGGCACCCACACCGGCAGGTCCGACCAGCCGCGCACCGGCGGCTGCTGCTTGTCGAGGAACGACGCGGAGACATGCACGAAGGTCGCGTTGCTGCCGACCGTGGACTTGATGCCCTCGAGCATCTGGCGCACGGTGAAGCGCGCCGCCGGACCGGTGGCGTTGTAGACGCCGTAGACCTTCTGTTCGCAGCAGCGGATCGTCCATTCCGCCAGGTCGCGGGCGTCGACGATCTGCACCGGGTCGTCGGCCGGAGGCGCCAGCACGGTGCCGCCGCGGCTGATGCGCACCGGCCAGTAGGTGAAGCGGTCGGTGAGATCGCCGACGCCGACGATGAGCCCGGGCCGGATGATCGTCGCTCGGCCCGGGAACGCCTTCTCCGCCTCCTGTTCCGACAGCGCCTTGAGCGGGCCGTAGAGCGGCATGAACTCCGGCCCGCTTTCGACCTCGGGGGTCGTGGTCGTGGCGACCGCGGCGGATTCGTCGGCGCCGGGGGTGTCGTTCTTTGCGTAGACCGAGATCGTCGAGATGAACACGTACTGCCCGGCCCGGCCCTTCACCGCCGCGGCGGCCTCGCGCACCCAGCGTGGCCGGGTCGTCGGGTTGTCGATCACCACGTCCCACTCGCCGGTCTTCAGCGCGTCGTAGTTGCCGGGATTGGGCGCGCGATCGCCGATCCGCTCCTCGATGCCCGCGACGCCCTTGAACAGTCCGGGATTGGTGCGGCCGCGATTGAACAGCGTCACCGTGTGGCCGCGCGCCACTGCATACCGCACCTGGTGCGGGCCGATGAAGCCGGTGCCGCCGAGCACCAGGATGCGCAGCGGCCGCGCCGCCGGCTGCGCCAGCAGTGCCGCCAGCGGATCGGGCACCAGGGCGGCGACGCCGAGGCCGCCGGCCAGCGCCGAGGTCGTGAGGAAGTCGCGTCGAGACGTCATGGAGGCAGGATAGACCGTGAGCGGGTTGAAACCGACGGCTGCGTTGCAGCACCCTGGGTCGGCCCGTGGTACGAGCGCCGCAGCAGGGCAGAGCTTCGGTTCTCCGGCTACGATTCCAACTGCACGAGGAGGAAACGCCGATGGCCATGCGGAGCATCGCCGCGATCAAGTTCTTCGGGGTGTATCCCCACTACGTCCAGAAGGCGGAGCGCAAGGGCCGCACGAAAGACGAGGTCGATGCGGTGATCTGCTGGCTGACGGGCTACGACCGCACCGGCCTGCAGCAGCAGATCGACGCCAAGAACGACTTCGCGACGTTCTTCGCGCAGGCACCAGCCCTGAATCCGAACCGGTCGCTGATCAAGGGCGTCGTCTGCGGCGTCCGCGTCGAAGACGTCGCCGATCCGGTGACGCGGAACGCCCGCTACCTGGACAAGCTGATCGACGAGCTCGCCAAGGGCCGACCGCTGGCGAAGATCCTCCGGGACCAGACGTGACGCACGGCGGAGGCCCGGGCCGGCTCTCCGCCGTCACCAGCGATACGGACGCTACTTGCTCCAGGGCGGAACGATCTTGTTGCTGCGCGCGTAGGCGATCAGCTGGCCGAGGTGCTCGTGCAGATGCGTCGTGGCGCTGATCCACGTGGCCTGGGCCGTGGTCGCCTGACCGAACATCTTCATCGGGGCCTCGACCGTCGCGGGATCGGTCTTGGCCATCGCGTCCTTCATGAACGCGAACGACTTCTGCACCTCGGCGATGACCTCGGCGCGGGTGCGGGCCCTGCCTTCGTAAGCGGTCACGGTCTTGTAGTCGGTGCCGCTGATGCCGACGCCGGCCGGCGTGGCGGTGCCGAACGCCGCCGGGAAGAAGTAGTTGTCGGCGGCCACGTGGGTGAACACCTCGGCGACCGTGCGGACGCCCGGCGCGGGGCGCCACGCCCACGCCGACTCGGGAATGGCGTTGGCCAGGCCGACGATCTTGCCCTCGACCTCGGTGACGTCCTTGACGAGGTCGGCCATCACGCCGCGTGCCTGGGCACGGGCGGTGACCACGCCGACGGTCAGAACCCCCAGAACGAACACACCAGCGAGCACGGACACGCGTCGGGCAAGACTCATGGGATCTCCTCGTCCGCGAACCGCGGACCCAGTTGGTCAGCATAGCCGACGCCTCGGTCCGGTCCCACGGCTTCGTGACGACCGGTGGGACGGCTACACTGCAGCGTGGACCGTGAGGACGCGGCGGAGTCGTCGCATCAGGATCGCGCCCGGAGCGAATCGCCGCCGCGGTTCGATGCGGCCGAGGTCAGGCGCTACTACGACCGCCACACCGCCACCTTCATGGCGCTGGGGCGAAGCGGCAGTGTCGGCGCGATCCACCGCGCGGTCTGGGGTCCCGGCGTCGAGACGCGGGCCGAGGCGTTCCACTACGTGGACGGGCAGATCGCGGCACTCATCCGCCTCAGCGACGCACCCGAGCGACCGCATGTGGTCGACCTTGGCTGCGGCGTGGGCGCCACCCTGTGCTACCTCGCCGCGCGGCTGCCCATCCGCGCCACCGGCGTCACGATCAGCCCGGTGCAGGCACGGCTGGCCACGGCCCGGATCGCCGATGCCGGCGTGGCCGATTGCGTGACCTGCGTCGAAGGCAGCTACGAGGCGCTGCCGCCGTCGATTCCCGTCGCCGATGTCGCCTACGCCATCGAGTCGTTCGCGCACGCCGAACATCCCGAGCGCTTCTTCGCCGAGTGCCGGCAACTGGTACGCCCCGGCGGTACGCTGACGATCGTCGACGATTTCAGACGGCCGACCGCCGGTGCTGCTGCAGCCCGCGCCATCGGCCGCTTCACGCGGGGATGGCACCTCAACGCGCTGCTGTCCGCGGCCGAACTGCACGCGCTGGCCGCGGCGGCGGGATTCGACCACGAGTCCACCGTCGATCTGTCCCCGTACCTCGAGCCGCTCAGCTTTCGCGATCGCCTGCTCGACACCGGACTTGGCTGGCTGCCGCTCGGCAGGACCCCGCTCGGCCCGGTGCTCGGCGGCGCGGCCCTGCAGAAGTGCCTGGCCCGCGGCTGGACCGCGTACCGAGCTCGTTGTGTTCAGACGCGTCGGCGACTAGCGCCTTGATGCAAGCAGGGCAGAGCTTCCGCCTTCGCCACTGTCGCGTCGCCATGCGACGCGACAAAGCAGTGCTGTTTTGTGCGGCCCGCCAACGGGCCGCACCGGGCGGACCGCCGTAGCTCGAAGAGCGGAGGCTGGTCAGCTCCGCCCCGAGGCAGATCTGTTCTCCGGGCAGCTCTGCCTTCGACTTCGCTCAGGCCAAGAAAGAGCTGCCCTGCATGCGCCTCATACCGACGCTCAGGGCACCACGACGGTCTGCGGTGCCGTCGCCGCGCTCGTGCCGCACGGCCCCACCGACGCGACGCTCACGCTGTAGCTGCCCGGCGGCACCGGTGCCGAGAACGTGCGCGTGGCCAGCGGGAAACTGCCGGTGAACGCGCCCGTCGCCTGCACGACGTAGTGGGTGACCGCGGCGCCCGACGACGGCGGCAGCCAGTTGAGATAGACCCGTCCGCCCTGCGTGCTGAGGCTGAATGCGGTTGGCGGATTCGGCGGGCCAGCGCATGTCCCAGGAAACGTCAGCTGCACCGTGCTCGTCGCCCCACCAGGGGCGCCGCCGTTCAACGCGGTCACCGCGAACGTGTAGGTGCCCGCTGGCACGCCGCTGAAGGTGAACGACTCGGTGACCGGCAGGGTGATCGTCGCGCCCGCCGAGCCACCCACGAGGAGCTGCAGTCCCGTCAGCGTCGCGCCGCTCCACGTGTTGGTCCACGACAGCGCCAGCGTGTCGCCAGCAGCCGAAGCCAGCAGGTTGACCGGACTGGACGGGAACGCCAGCGTGTTCACGGCGACCTGCAGTGGCAACGACGTCGCCAGCCGCAGCGCGCCATGGACCGCCACCACGCGGACGTCGAACGTGCCATCAGGCACCACGAGCGTCACCTGCGTCGCCGCGCCGCCGGTCGGCACGCTGGCCAGCACCTGTGACTGGCCGCTGATCGACCCTTCGATGAGGTATCCGGTCGGCACGACGCCGGCCGACGGCGCCAGCCACGTGAACGTCACGGCGTTGCCGGCGCGAGTGGCGACGCGCAAGCCGGTGGTCACCGTGTCGAGGCCGGAGCCCGAGCGCACCGGAAGGGCGGCCGACGCCGGCCCCGCGCCGGCGGCGTTCACCGCGCGCAGCTGCACGTCGTAGGTCACGCCGTCGGTGAGGCCCGAGATCTCGAGGGGCGAGACGACGCCGGCGGGCACCCGAGCCGTCCATGTCGCACCGCCGTCGAGCGAATAGTGGATGGACGTCGGCGCCAGCGCCGGGTCGAGCGACGGCGCCGGCGAGACCGCCACCGACAACATCCCGGGCGACGGGACGGCTGCGCCGACGATCGGGGCCGCTGGCGCGGCGCTCCAGCGCAGCCCGAGATTCGCCGACACCGAGCCGGCGGCCTGGAACCACACCGCCAGCGCGTTGCCCGCCGCGTCGGTGGCCACGTCGGGATTGCGCGCGACGTGTCCAGCGGTCGACAGGTCCGCCACCGAGCTCCACGTGCCGCTGGCGGCGGCGTAGAAGGCGGTGACGACGCGCATCGACTGGCCGTCGAGCGAACGGACGCCGACCACGTGGACGTTGTCGCGCGCGTCGACCGCGAGGGCCGGCGGGGCATAGCCCTGCAGCACCGCGCGCGGGACGCCGCTCGGCACGATATCGGCGAGACCGGTCCACGCCGACGTCGCGACGGCGAAACGATTGGCTTGCAGCGTGCGCGTCGTCGCGGTGTTGTGATACCAGGCGACGATGCTGTTGCCGGCCGAATCGATGGCCGGCCTGGCGCCGTCGTCGGCGCCGGCCGACACGGCCTCGGCGGCGGTCCACGTGACGCTGAGTGCTGGCCGCCGCGCCACCTCGACGACGCCGTTGCGCATCCAGGAGGCGACCGCGTCGCCGGCGCTGTTCATCGCCACGTTCGGAAAGGGCAGCGTGGTGCCGGTGACCGGCGCCGACAGGTCGGCGCGGGCTTCCCAGGTGCTGGTCGCCGCGGCGAACCGCCGGGCCTGAATCGTCTGGTAGGCCCAGACGACCGTCGCGTTGCCAGCGCCGTCGATCGCGACATCGAGGGAGGGCAGGCCGGTGCCGAGGTCGATGTCGATGCGTTCTTGCGGCGTCAACGTCGAGGTCGACGCCGTGTACCGGCTCGAGTAGACGCCAGACGGGACGTTGCCGCCGAATCCCGCGTAGACGCTCCACACCGCCACCGCGTCGCCGGCGGCGTTCATCGCGACCTGCACGCCCTGGGCATCGCCGTTCGAGCGGACCTCCGGCGTCGTCCACGTGCCCGCGGACGGGGAATAGCGCGTGCTCATGACCGACGCGCTGTTGCTGCCCGGCATGAACTGCTCCCACATCGCGACCGCCTGGCCGGCGGCGTCGACGGCCACCCGCGGCTGCGCCGCGCTCGTGACCCCGAGGGGCGACCTCCGCTCGGGCGCGAGCCATGTGTGCGTCGCGGCCACGTAGCGGGCGCTGTACACCGCCAGACCGCCTGCTGGATCGGATTCCATCCATACGGCGACGGCGTTGCCGGCCGGATCGGTGGCGATCTGCGGCTCGAAGATGGCGCCCAGCGAGCCCGAGATGCCGGAGACGAGCACCGGCGGGGGCTGCCAGCCGACCTGTGCGCTGGCAGTGAGCACACCAGCGAGCAGCATCGCCGCGGCGGTGGCGGCGAGCGCCGCGTGCCGGTTCCGGACACACGACGCACACGAATCGAGACGCATTGTGGAACTCCTCGCGGGCGACGACGCCGTCAGTACAAGCGGTTCTTGTAGCCGTCCTCGAGCGACCGCTGCATGTCCTCGGCGCTGTCGGGCAGCCGGGTCTGGTCCTTCAGCATCTGGCCGTAGGTGGGCAGCGTGCCGCGGTCGATCTGCGCCTCCGCGGCCCACAGCCTGGACCGAATCAGCGCCTTGCCGCAGTGCATGAACGCCTCGTCCACCGCCACGCGCAGCACCGAGCGCGGCTGTTTGCCGTGCCCGTCCCACCGGGCGATGAGCTCGGGGTCGAACGAGATCTCGGCCCGGCCGTTCACGCGCAGCGTCTCGAGCATGCCGGGCACGAAGAACAGCAGCCCCACGGCGGCGTTCTCGCGCACGTTGGTCAGCGTGTCCAGCCGGTTGTTGCCCGGCCAGTCGGGAATCAGCAGCGTGTGGTCGTCGAACACCTGCACGAAGCCGGGCTGGTCGCCGCGCGGCGTGACGTCGGCGCCGGCGGCACTCGACGTGCCCAGACACAGGAACGGCGAGGCGGCGATGAACGCCCTCATGTGGCCGTCCAAGGCCGACTGCTGCTTCTTGACCGCGCGCTCGAGTGGCGGCGGATAGACGTCCCGGAGGTTCACGTCGGTCATCTCGTGGCCTTTCTCGGCAGTCGTTCCGGCGCGTTGGCCGCCGACCACGCGAACACCGCGGCGACCACGCCCTGCTGTTCGACCTCGGCCTTCTGCACGCGGTCGAAGGTGTCCATGTTCGAGTGGTGCGAGCGCGAGTTGTACTCGAGCCGCTCCTGGATGAACTGGAAGCCGGGCAGGCCGGCGTCGTCGAAGGCGGCGTGATCGGTGGCGCCGACCCGGCGCGGACTCGCCATCCGCCAGCCCAGATCCTTCAGCGGCGCCCCCCACTGCTCGAAGATCGGCAGGGCCGCGCTGTTGCCCTGACCCCAGATGCCGCGGATGCGGCCGGTGCCGTTGTCGAGGTTGAAGTAGGCGACGACGACGGCGTGATCGGGCCGCGGCGCCTTGGCGGCGGCGTCCCAGTAGTGCCGCGCGACGTAGGCTCGCGAGCCGAGCAGGCCGTGCTCTTCACCGCCCCACAGCGCGATCCGGATGGTGCGGCGTGGCCGCAGTTTCAGCGCCTGGATCGCCCGCACCGCTTCCATCATCGCCGCCGTGCCGGTGGCGTTGTCGGTGGCGCCGGTGGCATACGGCACGCCGTCCATGTGGGCGCCCATGATCACGACTTCATGCGCCAGGTCGGTGCCGGGAATCTCGGCGATGGTGTTGATGCCGTTGCCCTCGCCGCTCTCGGGGTGGAACGTGGTCTGGATGTTCACCGACATCCGCACCGGCTGGCGGCGTTCGAGCAGTCGCACCAGGCGGTTGTAGTGCTCGACGGACAGCGTCGCGGATGGCACCTGCGCGGGTACGTTCGGATCGCGGCTGCCGCCGCTGGTCGGGAAGATGGTGCCGCCGTCGACGCGCTGCGTCTCCCAGCTGAGGTCGCTGCCGCCCGCCGACAGGTCCCCGTCGGATCCGCGCTCGAGCAGCACCGCCGCGCCCTCGCGCACCAGGAACGCCCGGGTCGCCGCGGCCAATGCCTGCCGGGTTTCCAGCTCGGCCCGCTCGGCCGGCGTCGGCGGCTGCGGCGGCTGGATCTGCGGCACGTTGGCCGCTTCGGTCCAGGCCGTGCCCTCGTCCATGCGGAGGATCACCGGACCCTCCAGCATGCGCACCGCCCGCACCGGCTGCATCACCACGATCTTGCCGCGCAGCGTGCCGCCGTAGTTCGCGAAGTCGCCTTGCGACGCGATGTGCACGGCCACGACGTCCCCGGTGACGACGCCCGGCGTCGCGGGCGAGTAGTTGCGCGGCGCGCCGATGAGCACCGCCGGCTGCGGCGTGAGCATCGTCGCCGAGAACTGATCGATGGACCAGCCCTGGCCGAAGGCCCAGCGCTCCTGGTGGATGTTGGCCAGGCCCCAGTCGCGGAACTTCTGCATCGCCCACTCGCTGGCCTGGGCGAAGGCCGGGGTGCCGGTGACCCGTGGCCCGAACACCTCGGACAGCCACCACACGTGCTCGTAGACCTGGGAGCGGACGGTGGCTTCCTCGCGCAGGCGGGCAATCGTGGCCGGGTCGAGGGCCGGGCCCTGGGCCTGCAGCAGCGTCGAGGCCAGGACGAGGGTGAGCAACGGTCGGAGCAGGAAACGCGTCACGGGCACCTCAGGGCAGCGCGGCACGGCGGCCGCCTGCGCGCGAGGTCCGATCCTATCGCGGGCCGCCTATTTCGGGCTCTGCTCGCGGCCGATCATCACCTCGGTGGACTTGATGATCGCCACCGCCTCGTCGCCACGCTTCAGCTTGAGTTCGGTGAGGGCGTCGCGGGTGATGACGGCCGTCAGCCGCTGATCGCCGATCCGCAGCCGCACCTGCGCCAGCAGGCCGTCGTGGCGCACCTCGTCGACGATGCCGCGCAGCTGGTTGCGGCCGCTCAAGGCCACCAGCACGCCGTGGGCCGACCGGGCCGCCGCCCGCGGCGCCGGTGCGCCCTGCTGGCTGAGCAGGCGATCGACCTCGGTCAGCGGCACGCGGTGATGGCCGCCGCCGGTGCGCACCGTCCGCACCGTGCCCTTGTAGATCCACTGCTTCAACGCCGAGTAGCTCACGCCCAGGCGGTCGGCCGCCTCGCGCACGGACAGCATCGTGGCGCTCATCGTCCCTCCCTGCACGGTTCAGCACTGGCCAGCCGGTCAGGGGTAGGTCGCGACCTGAATCGACGTGAGTCGTTCGTCATACCGGTGCGAATAATACTATTCTGCGAGTCTGATGTCGGCCGTCGTTCCCGTCTTGATGCTCGCGACCGGACTGGCGCTGGTCCCGGCGACGGGCACCGCCCAGCCGCCGGCGCTGGTCGTGTCGGTGGCGGCGAGCCTGGCCGACGTGATGAGCGAGCTGGCGCGGCGACACGAACAGGCCACCGGTCAGGCCGTGCGGCTGAACGTGGCCGGGTCCAACTTCATCGCCCGCCAGATCGTCGAAGGCGCGCGCGTGGACGCATTCATCAGCGCCGACGACGCGCAGATGGACGTGGCGGAGAAGGCCAGGCGGCTCGTGCCCGGCACGCGCGTGGCGCTGCTGACCAACCAACTGGTCGTGGTCGGACGGCCCGGCGGCACCCTGAAGATGACCGGCGCGGCGGCGCTGGCGACGCCGGCGGTCGGCCGCGTGGCGCTCGGTAACCCCGACAGCGTCCCGGCCGGCGTCTACGCCCGGCAGTGGCTCGAGCGTCAGGGCGTGTGGCGCGACGTGTCCCCCAAGGTGGTACCGGCGATGACCGTGCGCGCGGCGTTGGCGGCGGCTCGTGCCGGACGCGTGGACGCTGCGATCGTCTATGCCACCGACGCCGCGACGGCTCCGGCGGTCCCGGTGCTCTACCGCGTGCCCGCCGCCGACGCGCCGGCCATCGTCTATCCCGCCGCCGTCGTGCGCGGGGCCAACGAAGCGGCGGCCCGGGCCTTCGTCACCTACTTGCAGTCGGCCGACGCTGGCGCGGTGTTTCGCGCCGCCGGATTCGGTCTGCCACCGCGATGAACCAGAGCATCGCCGGCATCGCGCTGTTCTCGTTCGCCACCGCAGCTCTGGCGATGCTGCTGGCGTTGCCGGTCGCCGTCGCGCTCGGGTGGGTGCTGGCGCGCACGACCTTTCGCGGCAAGCCGGTGCTCGAGACGCTGGTGATGTTGCCGCTGGTGCTGCCGCCGGTGGCGATCGGCCTGGCCATGCTGCAGTTGCTCGGCCGCGACCGCCTGCTCGGCCGCCTGCTCGACAGCGCCGGCATCGAGGTGGTGTTCACCTGGAAGGCGGTGGTGCTGGCGATGGCGGTGATGAGCCTGCCGCTCATGGTGCTGACCATCCGCGCCGGCTTCGAACACGTCGACCAGCGCTTCGAGGCGATGGCCGCCACGCTGGGCGCCGGTCCGGCCCGCATCTTCTGGACGATCACGCTGCCGCTGGCCCGGCAGAGCGTGCTGGCCGGCGGGTTGCTCGGCTTTGCGCGCGCGCTCGGCGAGTTCGGCGCCACCATCGTCGTCGCCGGGGGCATCCCCGGCCAGACGCAGACGCTGGCGGTGGCGATCTTCAATCTGAGCGAGGCCGGCCGCGAGTCCGACGCCACGTTGCTGATGCTGGTGTCGGTGTTCGTCGCCTTCGGCGTGCTGGCCACCGCCAACGCGACGCTGCGAAAGGGCCGATCGTGATCGCCCTCGAGATCGACGTGCGAGTCGGCCAGGGCGAGTTCTCGCTCGCGGTGCGCGATCAGGCCGAGGTGCAGGTGCTGGGCCTGGCCGGTCCGTCCGGGGCCGGCAAGACGACGCTGCTCGAAGCCCTCGCCGGGTTACGACCCGCCGAAGGCGTGATCCGCGTCGGCGGCCGCACGCTGCTCGACAGCGCCGCCGGCATCGACCTGCCGCCGCGTCAGCGCCGCGTCGGCTACGTGCCTCAGGACGCGCGGCTGTTCCCGCATCTGAACGTGCGCCGTAACCTCGAGTACGGCGCCCGGGACGCGGCCCGGGTGGACGCCGTGGCCGAGATGCTCGAAGTGGCCAATCTGCTCGATCGTCCAGCGACCGGCCTGTCAGGAGGCGAGCGTCAGCGTGTGGCCCTCGGCCGGGCATTGGCCGCCGAGCCCGACCTGCTCCTGCTCGACGAACCGCTCGGCGCCCTCGACCCGGCGCGCCGCGACCGCATCCTGCCCTACGTGCTGCGCGCCCGAAAGGCGCTCGGCGTCGCGATGATCTGGGTGACGCACGATGTGCAGGAGCTGGTTCACGCCGCCGACCGCGCGCTGGTCATCGACTGCGGACGGGTGGTGCATGCCGGCGCCGTAGCGGGGGCGGTGGCGCTGCTGACCGCGCGTCCGCGGGTGTGAGGCAGTCAGGGCTTCCGCGCCCTGATGACGAAGGTTGTCGGCATCGTCCGGGCCCTGGGCCGCGAGTACCAACGCGCCGGGTCCGGCTCGCCATCCGTCGTCAAGTCCGCCTCTCCGGGCGCCTCGATCAGCGTGTCGAGTTGCAGCCCGGCGCGGACCGTCTCGTTGACGAAGGTCGAGAGCGTCCGTCGCTGGAACACCACGGGCACGCCGGCGCCCTTCCACGACGCGTGTTCCTCGGCGCCTTCGGCGCTGTAGGGGCGGGCCATGACGTACGCCGAGCCGTTCCAGTCCAGGCACCCGTACGCGGGATGCTCGCCGCTGGCGATGAAGCAACCGCCGGGGCGGAGATACCGAGCGACCAACGACAGCGTCGTGGCAAGGTCGGTGGTCCAGCCGAGGCCGTAGATCGAGAACACCAGGTCGAAGTGGCCGGCCGGCACGCCAGGGTCGACTTCCATCGGCGACTCGATCAGCCGGACGCGCGGCGCGAATTCGCGCAGCGTGTCGGCCGCGAAGCCGAGCTGGACCGGCGACAAGTCGAGTCCCCAGAGTTCCTCGGCACCCCGCTCGGCGAGATAGCGAAGCGAGTGTCCGCTTCCACAGCCCAGTTCGACTACTCGGGCCGGCAGCGGGTCGGGGAGAAGCCGCAGGGCGTCTTCCGTGGGCGCCAGAGGGCCGTAGTGCGGCAGCGCGGTCGAGCCCACGAACTGCGCCGCCACGCGATTCCAGCACTCGCGATTCACGGCCAGCGTGCGCTCCGCCGCGAAGGTCATTGCCGCGCCGTCGTCTCCGTCGCTGTCGGCGCCGCCGCGACCGGCGCGTGCGCCGGGAGCCACACCGCGAACGTCGCGCCGTGGCCTTCGCCGTCGCTGTGGGCGTTGACCCGACCGCCGTGCAGTTCGACCAGCGAGCGGACGATCGACAGGCCGAGGCCGAGGCCGCCGTACTGGCGCGACGTGCTGCCGTCGGCCTGGCGGAAGCGGTCGAAGACGAAGGGCAGGAACGACGCGGCGATGCCGATGCCGGTGTCGCGCACGCCCACTTCCAGCCGGCCGTCTTCGACCCGGGCGGTGACGTGCGACCCTGCCGGCCGGGGTGAACTTCACGGCGTTGGCCACCAGGTTGAACACGATCTGCTGCAGCCGATCGGGGTCGACGAACACCGGCGGCATGGCTGGCGCCACCTGTACGTCGAGCTGGACGCCCTTCGATTCGGCGGCCAGGCGGAACGCCTCGACGGCGCTGCGGATGACCTCGTCGGCGGCGATGTGCCGCGGCGTCAGCCGGAAGGCGCCCGACGCCGCCTGCGACACGTCGACCAGGTCGTTGGTGATCTGCGACTGGAGCTGCGCCGTCCGCTCGATCGCCTCGATCGCCACCTGCTGACGTTCGGGCGGCAACTGACCGGATTTGAGCAGTTCGGTCCAGCCGAGCAGCGCGTTCAACGGCGTGCGCAGCTCGTGCGACAACGTGGCCACGAATTCGTCCTTGAGGCGATTGGCAGTCTGCGCTTCGCGGTAGAGGCGGGCGTTCTCGACCGCCGCCGCGGCCCGCCGCGCCACCTCCTCCGCCAGCTCCAGGTCGCGCTGGTCGAACACCGGCCGGCCGGTGTGGCGCACCCAGGCGAAGGCGCCGACGACCGCGTCGCGCACCATGAGCGGCACGAACAGCATCGACGCGACGCCGATCTCGAACAGGAAGTCGATCTGCGCCTGCCGCACGCCTCGTGCCGCCAGACTGTCGCGCGTGACGTGCGCCCAGAGCATCGCCCGACCGTCGCGCACGAGCGGCAGCAGTCCGCGCGCGTCGCGGATGCCCTCCGATTTCGGCGTGTCGATCAGCGCCTTGACCAGCCGCGCTTCGAGCGTCGGATCGCGATGCGCGAGGCCGACGCGGACCACCTCGCCCTGCGGATCGAGCACGTCGAGCAGCGAGTAGTCGGCCAGCTGCGGCACCGCCAGGCGCACCAGCCGGCCGAGCGTGTCCTGATAGTCCAGGGTGTCGTTGAGCAGCCGGGTCGCCTCGGCCAGGAACCGCTGTTCCTCGGACGCCCGCCGCTGGCTGGTGACGTTGAGGAAGGCGCCGATGGCGCCGCGCGGCCGGCCGTCGTCGTCGAACAGCGGCGCGGCGAACTGCACCAGCGAGATGCGGGTGCCGTCGGTCCGGGTGATGTCGACCTCCACCTCCCGCACCGGTTGGCCGGTGCGAGCGGCGCGCTGCAGCACCAGATCCTCGACCGCGATGGGCGTGCCGTCGGGCGCGGTGATCCCGAGCGGCACGCGGCCGACGGCAGCCGAATCCTGCGAGATGTTCTGGTCCACCGACACCCCGAGCATGTCGGCGAAGGTGCGATTCGGGAAGATTCGCGTGCAGGCGACGTCCTCGGCGATGCCGACGCCGATCGGCGCCTCCTCGAACAGCGTCGAGAAGTCGCGGGCGCGGCGCTGCGCATCGCGGGCCAGCCGATCGACGGCCTCGCGGGCCGCGACCAGCTCTTCGCTCCGGCGCCTGGCTTCGATCGCCGCGCTGTCGGCCTGCGATCGCGCCCGGCTCAAACGTCCGGCCAGCACCGACACCCCGGCGCCGGCCGCCACGTACAGCACCAGTCCCACCAGCTCGAACTTCAGCTCGTGCGACGGCGTGTGGCTGTGGACCACGGCGATCTCGCCGGCCAGCGGACCGAGCACCGTGGCGAACAGGCCCGGGCCTTGCCCCGCGATCGCCGTGGCGACCAGCACCGCCGGCAGGTAGAGGGCCGAGGGCAGCCGATCGATCTGGATGGCCTGCTCCAGGCCTTCGCCGATGAACGACGCGACCGCCACCGAGGCCACCGCGACTGCGTAGCCGCGCGCCGCGGTCACACGTCCCCCGCGAAGCCGGCCGACGCGCCGACCCAGGCCAGCCCCTGGTTGTGGGCCACGCCCATCATCTGGCCGCGCCCCATGCGGATGAGCGGCAGCACCGGCCGCAGCCGATCCGTCCACAGGCACATCACCCGCACCTCGGCCTGCGTCGCGCCATGCGGCGTCGCGATGACGGGCGCGAAGCGCACGCGCTCCTGCAGGATGTAGAGCCGACGCTCAGCGGCCGGAATCGCGGCGATGTCGGCCGCGGTGGGCGAGAAGCGGATGCCGCCGCCGGCGAACGAGAACAGCGGCTTCAGGACCAGATCGTCGGAAGCGGCCGGCAGCCCGTCCACCGCGTCGAGCCGCCAGGTGCGCGGCACCGACGGATGGCGCAGGTACGGAATCGCCGACTTGCTCAGCCGGAAGTACCAGGCGGGATGGCCAATCCAATCGACGTCGAGGTCGTCGCGGTAGTCGAACGGCATCGCGTGGCCGGTGCGCTCGAGTTCGTCGGGGATCACGCGGTTGTAGATCCGCCGGATCGGCACCTCGTGCCCGCCGACGCGCCGGACCAGCGTGCGGCCGCGGACGACGACATCCTGCGGGTCGACGGTGTCGATGCCCCACAACTGCTTGGTGAGCGCGAAGTCGGGCCGCGTCTTCTGCTGATCGGGCGCGATCTCCATCAGCACGACCTCGGCCGGATCGTGGCCGCCGGTCAGCGCCTGGCCGGCCAGCGCGAGATACGCCTCCGGGTCGAGGCCGTCGAGGTGAGCGTCGAGCCCGGCCGGCAGATCGTAGACCTCGCGGTGGGTCTCGCCGAGCACGTGCTGGAAGGCGTAGAGCGATGGGAACGCCTGCAGTTCGACCAGCCGCGGCGCAAAGCCGCCCTCCGGTGTCGCCACCAGGCCGAAGTCCACCTGCACGCAGGTCGGCCGCGCTTCCTGGCCGGGCCCGAGGTAGCGCGCCGGGATCAGGGCCTCGGCCGCGGCGCGGGCGTCGGCGTCCGCCAGGAACGCGGTGACCAGCGCCACCGCCGTCTCGCCCATCTCGGCGAGCAGCGGCCGCGGGAAGAAGCACGGCGTCTCGCTGATCGGAAACGGCAGCGGCAGCCCGGTGCGCTCGCTGAGACGCTGCTGCAGCCGGGCGAAGGCGGCCGGCGTCCAGTCGCGGTTGAAGCGCTCGCGCAGCGTCGGCACCATCCCTAGTGGCTCATCGTGAGAACAACACAATTGGGGACAGGCCCCAGAGTCAGAGTCACGCCGAGACCAGGAAGGTCCCGCGTTCCATCAGCCGGGTGTCGTCGACCCAGATGTCGAAGTCGGTGCCGACGACGTCGATGTGGGTGGCCGAGTGCCAGTCGGCGCCGGTGTGCACGCCGTAGGGATTCCCGAACGCGATGTGGATGCCGGGGAACTTCTCGTCCTGCAGGATGTTGCCGATCAGCCGCGTCAGCTCGATGTTGGTGCCGATGGCGAACTCGCCGACCCGATCCGAGTTCTCGTCGGTGTGGGTGTAGGCCCAGAACGCGTCCTCGAGCTCCTTGTTGGTGCTGGTCGCCGACACCAGGCGGTTGTGCGTGATCTCGAGGGTGAGCGGCGTGTCGGTGAGCATGCCGAAGCGCGCGCACAGGAAGTCGCCGACCACGCCGTCGACCACCACGGTGCCGTTCACCTCGCCGGGCGTCGTGAAGATCTCGCCGCCGGGCAGGTTGCCCCACTTGTCGGGGCTGATGAGCCCGCTGGTCTTCAGCCACTTGTAGTCGTGGTTGAGCGTGGCGGTGAAGTCGCTGCCGGCCGGCGTCGTCGCCCGCACCTGATGCGCCACCCGCACCATCTCGACCACCTTCTGGCTCAGCCGATCGACCTTCTGGTAGTCGGCGCGCATGCCCTCGCACATGATCTGCGGGGTGATGTTGACCATGTGCGCATGGCGCATGCGCCGGCGGTTGACGATGCTGGTCATCTGCATCCGCGACTGCAGCTCGTTCTGCTGCACCTGCACCGCGAACACCGACACCTGGCTCTGCTCCATGTCGGCGGCGACGGCGGCCGGGAAGTCGACCAGCGGCCGCGGCGCTTCGTCCTCGAGCACGAAGGCGTGGTAGGGCGCGCCCACCGCCTCGATCTCCTGCACCAGGCTGGCGGCGATCTCCTCGCAGGCGCGGTCGGCGATCACCGTGACCCGCTCGTGCGGCTGGATGTTCAGACACACGCGGACGGCGTTTCTCGCCCCTGGCGTCAGCTCTGGATCGAACGTCGTCGTCACTGTTCTGTCCCTGGTCCCTGCTTGCCCTGAGCGAAGTCGAAGGGCCTTCCCTGAGCGAAGTCGAAGGGGTCCCCGGTCCCGGTTGTTAAGGCATTATTCACCAGACAGGAGCCCTACATGCCGACCCGCCGTGATTTCCTGCAGACGTCGGCCGCCGCCGGCGTCGCGCTCGCGCTCGACCGACGCGCCGCGTCCGCCACGCCGCTGGGGGCGCAAGCCACGCCGGCGCCGCGCCGGCGGCTGAAGCTGCTCATCCTCGGCGGCACCGGGTTCATCGGTCCGTGGCAGGTGCGCTACGCGGTGGAGCGTGGCCACGAGGTGACGATCTTCAACCGCGGCCGCAGCGCGCCGGGCCTGTTCAAGGGCGTGGAGGAGCTGACCGGCGATCGCGCCGCCAATCAGCTCGACGCCCTGAAGGGCCGCCGCTGGGACGCGGTGATCGACAACTCGGCCTCGCGTGCCGACGCGCCGGACTGGGTGCGGCACTCGGCCGGACTGCTGAAGGACGCCGCCGACCAGTACCTGTTCATCTCGACCCGATCGGTGTTCGCCGACCTCAGCCAGGTGCCGGGTACGGTGAACGCGCCGCTGCTGACGCTCGAGAACACGCCGAACTGGACGCGCGGCAAGCCGTACCCGTACGGCCTCTCAAAGGCGCTCGCCGAGGCCGAGGCCAGCTCCGCCTTCGGATCGCGGACCACGATCGTACGGCCCGGCCTCATCGTCGGTCCTGGCGACGACACCGACCGCTTCACCTACTGGCCGGTGCGAATCGAGCGCGGCGGCGAGATCCTGGCGCCGGGCGACCGCGAGGCCGACCGCGTGCAGGTGATCGACGTCCGCGATCTGTGCGAGTGGGCGGTGCGGCTGTGCGAGCAGCAGACCTACGGCACGTTCATGGCGGTCGGACCGCAGCACGGCCGGTCGATGGCCGAGTTCCTCTACGGCATCGCCGCGGTCACCGCCGCGCCGCTCACCTGGACCTGGGTGCCGCGTGAGTTCCTCGAGCGGCACAAGATCCGGCCCTACGTCGAGATGCCGGTGTGGCGTCCGCCCACCCCGGGCTTCGAGGGCTTCGCGCGCTTCGATCTCACGCGCGAGGTGGCCGCCGGGCTGACGTTCCGCACGCTGGCCGACACCGCCACGGCGACCCTGGTCTTCCACCACGGACGGCCGGCGGCGGATCAGCGGCTCAAAGCCGGCGCCACGGCCGACCAGGAAACGGCAGTGCTGCGGGCGTGGCGCGCCGCGCGCTAGCAGTCCGGGGTGAAATGGTGGCGCAGCACCGAGGGCGGCGATGCAGCGCCGGCCGAATGCCGGCACCACTTTCACCCCGGGCTGCTAGCGGCCGAAGACGCCGCCAATCGACAGCGTGAACGCCACCTGGTTGCCGCCGTCGTCGGTCAGGTGGAGGTAACGGCCGTCGAGCCGGAAGGTCAGCCGGTCGCCCACGGGCATGCGGACGCCGAGCCCACCGCCCACGGTCTTCGGGGACTCGCCGTCGCCGGAGGTGTCGAGTACCTCCGCCGGCGCCGAACACGTACAGCGACGGGACGTCCAGCCCCCGGAAGTAGTAGTTCGCCTGGCCGGAGAAGTTGAGGACGTGATCCGACTCGCCATCACTGGAGATCCAGATCAGGCCGATCTGCGGCTCTAGCGTGAAGTGCGAGCCCAGGAACAGCGAGGCGTACACCCCGGGGGTGATCAACCCGAAGCCGGCTGAAGGAATGCCGAACGTCGACGCGTCGTTGTCGTCGCCGACGCCGATGACTGCACCGGCCAGGGAGGACCCAATCTCCACTTTGGGCTGTGCGACTGCCGGCCCCGCCGTTGCCGCCGCGATCCCAAGGGCGAATAGTGCCGTTCGTGTCCAGCGCGTCATGATTGCACCTCGCCGGCCCCAGGCTGCAAGGTGAGTGCCGCAGGCGGCGACCGTGCCTGCAGGGCTTGCAGCGCGAAACCCGGCCGTGACTGGGGCCGGGCGCGCTCGTGGCGGACTTTTCCGGCCGACACTGGGACGACTCCACGGCGCCATGGCGGCACTGCATTGCGGCGCTCCTCCGGGCGCGCGGAGCCCGGTTCGGGCCGGGGCCCGATGCGGTAGAGTGCCCCCTACGGCGCGGGTGTCCGCGACGGCGGAAGGGAGGCGTGGAAGGCCGATGCCACGATCGCTCGTCTCGAGCCTCACCGTGTTCCTGCTCGCGCTGCTCGGCGCGCGCGCGCCGCAGGCCCAGGCGCCGGCGCCGAACGGCCAGCCGCCGGTCGCCTTCGCGACCGACATCCGCCCGCTCCTCGAGGCGAATTGCCTCAGCTGCCACGGCGAGAAGCTGAAGCTGTCCCGCCTCGACCTGCGTACCCGCGAGTCGGCGATCGAAGGCGGCGTGCACGGGCCGTCCCTGGTGCCGGGCCAGGCCGAGAAGAGCCGGCTCTACCGGCTCGTCGCCGGGCTCGAGGAGCCGGCGATGCCGATGCGCGGTCAGGCGCTGAGCGCCGCGCAGGTCGCCGCGCTGAAACGCTGGATCGACGACGGCGCCGTCTGGGATGCCGGCGCCGCGACGAGCGCCGCCACCGCCACGCCCGCACCGGCGATTGCCGCCTTCGAGGATCGGCCGATCACCGACGAGGAGCGCAGCTACTGGGCGTTCAAGCCGCCGGTGCAGGCGCCGCTCCCGGCCGTCAGCCACGCCGGCCTCGACCATCCCGTCGACCGCTTCCTCGAACAGGCGCGTGCCGCCCGCGGACTGGCCGCCGCGCCGCGGGCCGATCGGCGCACGCTGGTGCGCCGCGCGTATCTCGACCTGCTGGGCCTGCCGCCCGCGCCCGACGAGGTGGAGCGGTTCGTCACCGACGATCGGCCCGACGCCTGGGAGCGGCTGATCGACACGCTGCTGGCGTCGCCGCACTACGGCGAACGCTACGGGCGACATTGGCTCGACGTCGCGCGCTACGCCGATTCGGCCGGCTTCGAGTACGACGTCCACCGGCCCAACGCCTGGCGCTACCGCGACTACGTCATCAAGTCGTTCAACGCCGACACGCCCTACGACCGGTTCCTGGTCGAACAGATTGCCGGCGACGAGATGGACGGCAAGACCCACGACAGTCAGATCGCCACGGGATTCCTGCGCGCCGGGCCGCGCGTCCTGTTCCGCGAGAAGGACAACCCGGAGCGGCGCTTCGACTACCTCGACGACGTGCTGGGCGTGGTCGGCAAGGGCACCCTGGGGCTCACCATCACCTGCGCCCGCTGCCACGACCACAAGTTCGATCCGATCCGCCAGAAGGACTATTACGCGCTGCAGGCGTCGATCTTCGGCTACGTCGAGACCAGCGTGCCGCTGGCGCCGGCCGAGCAGGCGGCGGCGTATCTGGCCACCAACGAGGCGCTCGACGCCCGCCGCGACGGACTCAAGGCGAAGATCGCCGCGCTCGAGAAGCCGCACCGCGACCGGCTGGAACTGGCGCTCATCAAGGTGCGCTTCTCCGACCCGATCTACCAGGCGGCGGCCAAGTCGGAAGCCGAACGGACCGCCGGTGAACGGCTGCTGGCGATTCAGGTGTTCGAGGCGGTGAGCGTGCCGGCCAAGGACCTCGAAGCGGCGATGCCGCCGGCGGAGCTGGCCACGCGGCGCGACCTCACGCAGCAGCTGGCCGCAGTCGACGCCGAACGGCCGCCGCCGTTGCCGATGGCCGACGTCGCCACCGACGGCGACCATCGCTTCTCGCCGCTCGGCGAGGGCGACGAAGTGGTGAGCTGCCCGAAGTGCAGAATCCCGCCGCCGTTCCCCGGCAGCTACCTGCACAAAGGGTCCGGGCGCTACGAGGTGCCGCCGTCGTACTTCCTGATCCGCGGCGACGTCGAGAGCCGTGGGCCCCAGATGCAGCCGGGCTTCGTGCAGGTGATCACCCGCGGCACGCCGCCGACCGCGATCGCGCGGCCCGATGGCCGCACCTCCGGCCGGCGTCTGGCGCTGGCCCGCTGGATCGCCTCGCCCGACAACCCGATGACCGCGCGGGTCATCGTCAACCGGCTGTGGCAGAAACACTTCGGCCGCGGCATCGTCTCCACGCTCGAGAACTTCGGCAAGATGGGCGAGGCGCCGACGCATCCGGAGCTGCTCGACTGGCTGGCCGTGGCGTTCGTGCAGAACGGCTGGAGCATCAAGCAGGCGAACAAGCTGATGATGACCTCCGCGGCCTACCAGATGGCCGCCGCCGGCGGCGACGCCGCCAGCGCCGATCGCGATCCCGAGAACCGCTACCTGTGGCGCTTCCGGCCGCAGCGCCTCGAGGCCGAGATCGTCCGCGACAGCATGCTGACGGTCGGCGGCAACATCAACCTGGCGATCGGCGGCGAGCCGATCTTCCCGTTCATCGCCAAGGACATCCTCGCCGGGCAGTACCGCGGCAAGTGGGAGAACACGCCCGACGGTCCGGCGGCGTGGCGGCGCGGGGTCTACGTGTATCGCCGGCGATCGCTGCCGTACCCGATGTTCGACACCTTCGATCATCCCGACATGAACGTCGTCGCCGGCGCCCGCAACGTGTCCACCGTGCCGACCCAGGCGCTCACGCTGCTGAACAACCCGTTCGTGCTGGCCCAGGCCGATCGCCTCGCTGAGCGCGTCCGGCGCGGTGCCGGTGAACCGGCCACGCAGATCGAGCTGGCCTACCGCTTTGCGCTGGCCCGGCCGCCGTCGCCGGCGGAGCGCGATGTGGCCCTCGATCTGGTGCGGTCGCAGTCACTCGAGGCGTTCACGCACGTCCTGCTGAACCTCGACGAGTTCGTCTACATGAGGTGAGCCGTGTCGCATCGCTGCAGCCGGAACTTCTGGGATCGCCGCGACTTCCTGTTCCAGTCGGGCGGCGGGGTGAGCGGCCTGGCGCTGGCCTGGCTGCTCGACCGCGAGGGCGTGCTGTCGGCGGCCGGCGCACCGCCCGACGGCTGCACCGCGCCGAGCAGCGGCGTGAATCCGTACGCGCCGCGGGCGCCGCACTTCCGGCCGCGGGCCACCGCCGTGATCTCGCTTTTCATGGGCGGCGGCTGGAGCCAGATGGACACCTTCGATCCCAAGCCGGCGCTCGCCAAGTACGCCGGCCAGCCGATCGACGACAAGGTCAAGGGCGACGTGATCGTGCGCCAGGGCTCGCCCGGGCCGCTGATGCCGAGCCCGTTCAGCTTCAAGAAGTACGGCCAGAGCGGCATCGAGGTGTCGGAGATCTTCCCGCACCTGAGCCAACACGTCGACGAGATCGCGTTCCTGCGCTCGGTCTACGGGCGCTCGAACGACCACGTGCAGGGCACCTACGAGATGCAGACCGGCCAGATCAACCTGGGCTTCCCCACGGTCGGCTCGTGGGTCACCTACGGGCTGGGGTCGGTGTCGTCGAGCCTGCCGGCCTACGTGGTGATGACCGACGCCCGCGGCGGCCCGCTCGGCGGTCCGAACGACTGGAGCGCCGGCTACATGCCGGCCGCCTACCAGGGCACGCTGTTTCGCGCCACCGGCGATCCGATCGTCGATCTGAAGCCGCCGGCGAGCGTGACGCCCGCCGACCAGCGCGCCCGGCTCGACGCGCTGGCCAAGCTCAACGAGCTCGACATGCAGCAGTTCCCGGGCAACTCGGAGCTGGCGGCGCGGATCTCGTCGTACGAGCTCGCCTACCGGATGCAGGGCTGCGCGCCGGACGCCGTCGACGTGTCGAGCGAGTCCGACCCGACCAAGCAGCTCTACGGCCTCGACGACAAGGTGACCGAGCCGTTCGGCCGGCAGTGCCTGATGGCGCGGCGGCTGGTCGAACGCGGGGTGCGTTTCGTGCAGGTGTTCTCGGGCGGCGTCGGCAACCAGAACGTCGACACCTGGGACGCGCACGGCGACGTCCGCGCCAATCACACCCAGCACGCGGCCGAGACCGACAAGCCGATGGCCGGCCTGCTGCAGGACCTGCGCGCCCGTGGGCTGCTCGACTCGACCCTGGTCATCATGCATTCCGAGTTCGGCCGCATGCCGATCTCGCAGCGCGGCGTCGGCCGCGATCACAACCCGGGCACGCAGACGGTGCTGATGGCCGGGGCCGGTGTGAAGGGCGGGCAGGTGATCGGCGCCAGCGACGACTTCGGCTACAAGGCGCTGGAGCAGCCGATCTCGTATCACGACCTGCACGCGACGATGCTGCACCTGCTCGGCCTCGACCACAAGAAGCTGACCTACCGCTTCAACGGGCGCGACATGCGGCTGACCGACGTCTACGGGACGCTGATCCCACAGATCGTTGCGTGATCTCCGATCAGCGGCTAGCGGCTAGCGGCTAGACCCGCCGCCGTCGGCTACTTGGCCGTGATCTTCAGGTTCGCGAAGTAGCCCTCGGTGCCGGGTCCGACCCACAAGGCGACGGCGCCGCTGCGCGGCTCCAGCTTCAGGTCGTTGACGACGAGGCACGGCTGTTCGGCGCCGTGGACGTAGAGCCGCGCCGTGCGACCAGCCACTTCGATCCGGTACTTCGTCCAGACGCCGGGCTCCAGATCGACGTACGACTCGTACTTCTCCGGGGCTTCCTTGCGCGAACGGGCGAAGTCGAAATCCGGGTGCGCGCCGTACTGCGTGGAGTGGTTGCGCCGCACCTGATCGTCGGCCCGGCCGTTGGTCGGCCGCAGGTAGATGTACTCGTAGGTGCCGTCGCCCTGGAGCCGGAAGGCGATGCCGATGAACCCGCGCGCGCCACTGCCCGCGCCGGCCGCCGGCTGGCCGGCCAGATCCACCTCGATGGTGCCGTCACGGAACGCCGTGTCTTTGACGAGCGCGTAGGACGAGGCGTTCGCCGCGTCGGGCGCCGCGACGACCTGAATCGCGGTCCGGCCTTTGAAGGTGGCGGCCGCGATCGTCGCGTTCATGGCCGCCAGCCGGTCCACGGTCTGCGCTGCGAGCGGCATGGCCAGGAACAGCGAGAGCGCAGTGGCCGTCGCGCGGAGTGCATTGCAGGTCGTGTTGGTCATGGCCGTGCGCCGTAGCTGCGCGTGAATCCGTTGCGGCTGTTGGTCACCGTGAACGATCCGTCGCGGCGGGCCGACACCTTCAGATAGTGCGCCGGCGCATGGGCGGCGTTGCCGCCCGGCCCAGCCGGCAGGGCGGCACCGGCCGCGCCGCTGCCGCCGATCACCGCCGCCACCTGCGCGGCGTCGTCGAGGTTGGCGATCATCACGCCCGGGGCGTTGTGCTCGATGCCGGCGGCGTAGGACCAGTGGAGCTGCCACACGTCTTCGAGACCGGGCGAGGTGCGCAGGGTCTGGAACGACGCCACCGCGCCGCCCTTCCTGGTGCCGTTGTTCATCACCGCCACGCGCGGGCGAACGGCGTGGACGACGGCCGGCGATCCCGACTGGTCGAGGCCGTGATGGGTCGTGAGATACAGATCGACGGTGCCGATCGGGTTCGACGGGCACATCAGCGTGAGCTCCCGGCTCCACGTCAGGTCGCCGAGGTTGACGGTGCGGAATCGCCCGTGTGTCATCACGAACCCGGCCGAGTAGTGGTTGTCGGGATCGACCTTCGACTCGTCGCGCGGCGCCACGCCGGCGCACGCCGGGTTGGGCAGGCCGGCGCCCGGCGCCTTGGCGATCGGCGTGGTCAGCGGCCGGCTGTGGCTGGCGACGACGGTCGTGCTGAGGCCGTCGATGGGCACGGCATCGCCCGGTGCGACGATCGTCCGCGGCGTCTTCCGATAAAGCTCGGCGTAGCGGGCCTCGAACGCCTGGACGTTCGGGCGATCCGACTCGATCGACGGGCCGTGGTCGTAGAGGCGACCGACCGGCATCCGGGCGGCCAGCTCGATCAGGTTGCCGTAGTGATCGCCGTGGTAGTGGGTCAGGAACAGGTGGTCGATCCGGGTGACGCCGGCGGTGGCGAGGACGGCGACGATGCGGTCGAGGTCCCGGGCCCCGGCGTTGCCGGTGTCGACCAGCATCGTCTGCCCCGACGGCGCCACGTACAGCGTGGCCTGTCCGCCCTCGGTGTCGATGAAGTAGATGTCGAGCGGACGCTCACCCGGCGTCTGGGCGGCTGGCGCCGCCGTGATCGTCAGGACGCCGGCGATGAGGCCGACCAGGACTGCGGTGGACCGTTGCATCAGCGCCCTCACTTGACCGGTTGCAGCCGCACGACCCGTCCGGCTGTAGTGTCGGAGACGGCGGCGCCTGGTGTGGCCAGCGCCACGTAGATCGAGCCGTCGGCCGCCAGCGCCAGGTCGCGGACCCGGCCCAGGCCGCGGAACAGCACCTCCTGCGCGACGATACGGTGGCCGTCGATGGTCAACCGGCGCAGTTCTTCGTCGCGCATCATCCCGACCAGCAGCTCGTTCTTCCAGCCCGGGAACGCCTCGCCGGTGTAGAAGAGCAGCGGCGAGATGCCGGGGGACGGCGTGTAGTGCGTGATCGGCGACTCCATGCCCGCCATGGCGGTCGCCGCCGTCGCCTTGCCGTTGGCCGCCGCCGACACCCAGGTGTCGAGGATGCCGAAGCTCACCACCGGCCAGCCGTAGTTGGCGCCGGGGCGGATGACGTTCACCTCGTCGCCGCCGCGGGGGCCGTGCTCGGTCTCCCACAACTCACCGGTCACCGGATGCCACGCGAACCCCTGCGGATTGCGATTGCCGTAGCTCCAGATGGTGGGCAGCGCGCCGGCCCGTCCCGCGAAGGGGTTGCCCGGGGCCGGGGCGCCGTCCGCGGTGACGCGATGGATCTTGCCGACCGGCGCCGACAGATCCTGCGAGCGTTCCGCCTGGCCGCGGTCGCCGATGCTGAAGTACAGGTAGCCGTCCCGATCGAAGATGAACCGCGACCCGTAGTGCACGTTGCTCGTGACGTACCACTCGTCGGGCCAGCGGGCGATGGTCACCTGTTCCACCAGGCGATGGCCGACGAGGCGGCCGCGCACCACGACGGTGTTCGATCGCTTCGGCTCGCGCGGCTCGGCGTAGGCGAGGTAGACCCAGCCGTTCTCGGCGAAGCGCGGATGGACTTCGACGTCGAACAGGCCGCCGTCCTGCACCGTCCACACCGCCGGCACGCCCTCGACCGGCTCGGGCAGCAGCCGGCCGCGTTCGATCACCCGCAGGCGTCCGGGCCGCTCGGTGACGAGCAGCCGGCCGTCGGGCAGCACCGCCACGGCCCACGGCGTTTCGAGGGCATCGGTGATCGTCTCGATGCGGAAGGTATGGCGGGTGCTGGTGACCACGCCGTCCACGGCGGGGGTGGCCCGCGTGGCCGGCCGGCCCTTGGCCCGTCCCGCCAGGTTGCGAATCATGAAGACGAGTTCGCGGGCACGGGCCTCGTCGAGTTCAGCGCCGAACGCCGGCATCCCGGCATCGGCGCGACCCTCGCGGATCGACTGCGCCAGCGACGCGTCGTCGCCGCCGTAGGTCCACCGGTCGTCGAGCAGGCTCCCGGCGCGGGCGCCCTCCAGGGTGTCGCCGTGGCAGCCGGCGCACTGCTCCGCAAAGGTCCGCGTCGCCCGGTCGGTGCTCTGGGCGGCAGGCACCGCCGGCGCCTGGCCGCTCGGGCGGGCCATGGCCACGCCGAGCACGAGAGCCGCAGCCGAAAGAAGCGTCGTGCTCGTCCGCATCGTCGGGTGCCTCTACTTCGTGGCGCGCGTGGCCGACCACGACCCGCCGTCGAGCTTGTCGCCGGCCACGGTGGCCCGCAGCGTCGTGCCTTCGGCGTCGAGCGTCAGCTCGGTGCCACGCAGCTTGCCGGTCACCTTGGTGGTCCGGCCCAGGTGACTGAGTGTCCCGGTGACCACCTGGTACATCTGGGTCAGCTCCAGCACGCCTACGGTCGAGCCCCAGGTGCCGGCGACCCGGGCCGGCACGTAGTAGAGCAGGGCCGTGCACCAGCTCACGCAGTCGCCCTCGATGTGTTCGGTGACGTCGGCGTCCCATTCGGGCACGCCGAAGGTGTTCAGCACCATCCGGGTGCCGGGCCGCAGCCGCATGAAGGTGTCGCGGAGGCGTTCGAGGTTGTCAGGCAGCAGGAACAGCGCCATCACCGTCGCCGCGGAGATGTCGGCGGTGAACATGTCGCCTTCGATGAAGGTGGCCGTGCCGGCCACGCCGGCTTCGGCCGCCAGCCGGTTGGCGAGGGCCACCATGTTGGGGTTGTACTCGACGCCGATCGCCCGGGCGCCGCGCTTCGCCGCCGCGATGATGTTGCGGCCATCGCCCGAGCCGAGATCCATCACCACGTCGTCGCGGGTGACCTGGGCCATGTCGAGCATCTTCTCGACCAGGGCCGCTGGTGTCGGCACCCACACCACGTCCTTGCCGCCCTGCCCGACGGTGGGTTCGAACGGCTTCTGGGTGGCCGCCTGAGCGAAGGCTTCGGTACTGACCAGCACGGCAGCGAGGCTTGCAAACAGCGTGTACTTCACCGGGATCTCCCTGCTGCTGACGACCGCTCTCCGGGGCTGCGCCGCCGCTGTCACCCCGGACTGCTAGGGTAAGCTACGGCGCTGTCGCGCTGAGGATTATGTCGTGGAACTGACGGTCACGTTCGTGCGGATGAGCGCGTTGGCGCTCGTCGGCTGCCTGGCAGTGCCGGTCGTCACCGGTCTGGTGAGCCGGCTCGCGGTCGTCGTCCCGGCCGGCGAGCCGCCGCCGGGGCCGGCGTGGCCCTACCTCCTCGCCGCCATGGCGGCGGCGCTGGCATCGGCACTGGTGCTGGCCGGGCGGCGCCGTGTTGCCGATGCGCTCGACGCCACCTTCGCCGCCCAGGCGGAGTGGCTCGACACGCTGCCGGAGCGCTACCTCGACCTGGCCATCTTCGGTGCGGCGGCGGTGAGCCTGTTCCTGGAGCTGGCGGTGATCCGCTGGCAGGGCACCGTGTTCGAGTTCTTCGCGTTCTACAAGAACTTCAGCCTGCTCTGCTGCTTCGCGGGGCTGGGCCTCGGCTACTCGCTGTCGGGCCGCGACCGCATTCCGCTGGCGGCAGTGATGCCGCTCCTCGGGTGGCAGTTCGTCGTCCTGCTGGCGCTGCGCCACGGCCTGCCGGACGCGGATCTCATCAGTGTGAGCCGCATGCCGTTTCGCGAACAGCTCTCCATGGGCGTCGGCGCGGCGTCGACGCTGGCCGAAGGGCTCGCCACTTACCTGTTTCTCGCGGTGATCTTCCTGATGACCGCGCTCACCTTCGTGCCGATCGGACAGGCCGCCGGCCGGCTCATGCGGCGCCGGCCCAACCTGCGGGCCTACGGCTTGAATCTCCTCGGCAGCCTGGCCGGAGTGGCGGCGACGACGCTGGTGAGCTTCGCCTGGACGCCGCCGGTGGTGTGGTTCGCCGTCGCCGGCGCCGCGCTCCTGACGTTGCTGCCGCCGGTGCGCGGCGCCCGCACGGTCGCCGGCGTGGCCATGGCCACGTCGCTGACGGCCCTGGCGTGGCCGGTGGAGCCGCTGTGGCACACGATGTACTCGCCCTACCAGAACCTCGCCGTCGGCTTCACGCCACGCGGCTTGATGGAGATCCGCGCCGCCGGCCAGTACTTCCAGCGCGTCCACGACTTCACCGGGAACACGACGATCCGGTTCGACGATCTGCGCATCAAGAGCTACTACGAGCTGCCGTACATGTTCTTCGGCGCGGCGCCGGCACGGGTGGCAGTGGTCGGTGCCGGCACCGGCAACGACGTGGCGGCCGCGGTCCGGGCGCGCGCCCGGCACATCGACGCAATCGAGATCGATCCGGCGATCCTGGCGCTCGGCCGGGCGTATCACCCCGAACGTCCCTACGACCAGCCGGAGGTCCGCACGATCGTCAACGACGCGCGCACGTTCCTGCGCAACACCCCCGAGAAGTACGACCTCATCGTCTACGGGCTGCTCGACTCCCACACGCTGCTCAGCCACGCGTCGAGCGTGCGGCTCGATTCGTTCGTCTACACGGTGGAAGGACTCCGCGACGCCCGCGCCCGGCTCACCGATGACGGCGCGCTGGCGCTGTCGTTCTCGCTGGTCACGCCCGAGCTCGGCGGCAAGATCCAGCGCATGCTCGCGGCCGCCTTCGACGGCGCGCCGCCGGGCTGTGTCCAGGGCGACTACGACCGCTCGGTCACGTTCTTCCAGACCGCGTCGCCGGAGCGGACGCGCGAGGTGTCGCTGGAGCGGCTCGAGGAACTGGGGTTCACCGATTGCGCCGGCCGATTCGCCAGCACCTCGATGGAAACCGACCTGTCCACCGACGACTGGCCGTTCTTCTACATGCCGAAGCGCACCTACCCGACGTCGTACCTGGGGATGATCGCCCTGATCGTCGCGCTGTCGCTGTTCGTCATCACACGGTTCGGGCCGCGGCCACGGACGGACCACGGCGCCTACGTCCTGCTCGGCGCCGGGTTCATGCTGATCGAGACCAAGGGCATCACCGAGATGGGGCTGACCTTCGGCAACACCTGGCACGTGATCGGCATCGTGATCGCCGGGGTGCTGCTGATGGCGTTCCTGGCCAACTGGCTCGTGCAGAGGCGCGGCGCCCGCGGCGTCGCCGTCCCCTACGCGCTGCTGCTGGCCAGTCTCGGCGTCGGGTTCGTGGTGGCGCAGACCGGCGGCTTCGGCTCGACCACGGCGGGACGGGTCGCCACGGTCGTCGTCCTCACCTGCCCGATGTTCTTCTCGGGCCTGGTGTTCTCGTCGCTGGTCGCCACCGAGGAGGACCTGCCGGGGGCGATGTCGGCCAACCTGTTCGGCGCGATGTGTGGCGGCCTGCTCGAGTACAACGCGATGTACTTCGGCTTCCAGTTCCTCTACGTCGTGGCCGCCGGGTTGTACGCCGGTGCGTTCGTCTACTCGACGATGGCGAGCCCGGCTAGAGTCCGGCTTGCGTCTCCCGGGCCATGAACTCGACCACGGCCCGCAGGTCGCCGCTGCGCGCGAACTCGGCCAGCTGACGGTCGGCGCCGGTCCCGTGCTCCATGATCCAGCGGACGTGCTCGACCTCGCGGCGGCTGCCCAGTTCGTCGAGGACGTCGTCGACGAACGCCAGGTACTCCTCGAGCAGCTCGCGCTCGGGCAGCTCGACCTCGCGGCCGAAATCGATGAGCGCGCCGTCGATGCCGTAGCGCGCCGCCCGCCACTTGTTCTCCATGATCAGCGCGCGGCTGTAGGGCCGCCACGCCTGGTTGCGCGAGTGCAGCTGCCACAGCTTGTAGACGGTGGCCTGGATCAGCGCGGCGATGGCCAGCGTCTCGTCGACACGCAGCGGCAGATCGCAGATCCGCACTTCGATGGTCGGAAAGAACGGATGCGGCCGCACGTCCCACCAGATCTTCTTGGCGTTGTCGATGCAGTTGGTGCGGATCAGCAGGTTGACGAAGCTCTCGTAGTCGGCCCAGCTGTTGAAGAAGTCGGGGATGTTGGTGCGCGGGAACTTGTCGAACACCTTGCAGCGATACGACTTCAGCCCGGTGTTCATGCCCAGCCAGAACGGCGAGTTGGTCGACAGCGCCAGCAGGTGCGGCAGGAAGTAGCGCACCTGGTTCATCAGGTGGATGGCGGTCTCGCGATCCTCGATGCCGACGTGCACGTGCAACCCGAAGATGAGGTTGGCGCGGGCCACCAGCTGCATGTCCTCGACCACCTGGAGGTAGCGCTCGTCGGGCGAGATATCCTGCACCCGCCAGTCGGCGAACGGGTGGGTGGCCCCGGCTACCAGCAGCAGGCCGTTCTGCTCGGCCAGCTTCAGCATCTGGCGGCGCAGGTTGACCATGTCCTCGCGCGCCTCGGTGATGTCGCGGCACACGCCGGTGCCGACCTCGATCACCGCCTGGTGCATCTCGGACTTGACCTTCTCTTGCAGCACCCGCTTGCCCTGCGCCATCAGCTCGGTCTGGATGTGCGAGCGCAGGTCGAAGGTCTCGGGATCGATGGTCTGGTATTCCTCCTCGATGCCGATGCTGAACGACGGCTTCATGGGCGGCCCTTCAGCATCGGCGCCCAGCGCAGGTCGAGCGGCGTTGCCGGCTCCTGCGCCTTCTTGACCGCCAGCTTGGCCACGGCCTCGACGATCCAGGCGAAGTTCTCGGCGCCGACCGAATGCGGATCGGCGTCGGGGGCCGGGTTCATGAAGTCGATGGCGTAGGGCACGCCGTCCTCGACCGCGAACTCCACGGTGTTCAGGTCGTAGCCGAGCGCCCGGCACAAGGTGAGCGAGTCCTTCGTCACGCGCTCGATGAGCGCTTTCGGATAGACCGGCGGGTGCTTCACGTAGCGCTCGTGGAACGGCGCGCGCGGGTCGTAGGGCATCACGTGCACCTGCTCCTGGCCGACCACGTAGCAGCGGAAGTACTCGGTGAACTTCACCGCCTTCTGCAGGGTCATGCACAGCGTGCGGGTCTGGTCGTAGGCCTGGAAGAACTCCTCGCGCGACTTCACCTGGAACACGTCGCGCCAGCCGCCGCCGTCGAACGGCTTGAGGAAGGCGGGGAAGCCGATGTACTCGAACACCTCGTCCCAGTTGAGGGGATAGAAGAGGTTGCGCATCGATTTGTCGGTGGTGCCCGCCGGGTGTTCCTTGTGCGGCAGCACCACCGTCGGCGGCACGGCGACGCCAAGGCGATCGGCCAGCGCGTAGTTGAAGAACTTGTCGTCGGCGCTCGCCCAGAACGGGTTGCTGACGACGTAGGTGCCGGCCAGCGCCGCCTGCTTGAGGTAGGCGCGGTAGAACGGGATGTCGTGCGAGATGCGGTCGACGATGACCCGGTATCTGGCCGGCTGGTCCATTCGCACGCCGCCGATCTGGACGAACTCAGCGTCCACGCCGGGGATGCGCAGCTCGTTGATGCGCTCGACGAGTGCGCCGGGAAAGACGTTCTCCATGCCGAACAGGACGCCGATGGTCGCCATGAGTGATGCTCCGGGAGCCTCAGCTTAGCCGATCGCCTCTCCAAATCGATGCACGCCGGCCTCCAGCCACGCGGATCCGGCGGCGCGATCGCGCGCGATCAGGCCGGAATCGCGCGGCATGCGGCTTGCCTCGCCCGACGTGCCTGCCACGGAGGTGCCCCATGGGTGCGCGCTCGGTGCTCGTGACGATTCTGGTATGTCTGGCGACGATCGACCCGCTCGCCGGCGGTGGACGTCGGCTGCAGGCGACAGGCGGGATTCGTGGCGAGGTGCACGACGACAACGGCAGCGCATTGCCCGGCGCGACCGTGTCGGCCACCGGTCTGGTGCGGCGGACCGCCGTCGCCGACGAGCGCGGCCGCTTCCAGTTCCTGGCGCTGCCGCCCGGCCGCTACGAGCTGTCCGCCGGGTTGAGCGGCTTCAATCGCGCCGTGCAGCTGGTGGACGTCGTGGCCGGATCGACGGCGAGCGTCACGCTGGCGCTGGCCGTCGGGGCGCTCAGCGAGACCGTCACGGTGACCGGGACTGCGCCGGCGGTCAACTTCTCGATGTCCCAGACGCTCGGCCGCGACGACTCGCGGCTCGGGACCGAACGCTACGCCCACGTCGAGGACAACCGCTTCCATCGGCCCGGCGCCGACCCGCTCTCCACGTTCTCGATCGACGTCGACACGGCCGGCTATGCCAACGTGCGGCGCTTGCTCAACGACGGCGCACTGCCGCCGGCCGATGCGGTGCGCATCGAGGAGCTGGTCAACTACTTCCGCTACGACTACCCGGCGCCTGGCGGCGAGGCGCCGTTCGCGGTGACCACCGCGCTGGCGGCGTGTCCGTGGAACCCGCGGCATCAGCTGGTGCGCATCGGCCTGAAGGGCCGCACGTTCCCGACGGCGCAGACGCCGGCCCGCAACCTGGTGTTCCTGCTCGACGTGTCGGGGTCGATGGCCTCGCCCGACAAGCTGCCGCTGGTGCAGCAGTCGCTGCGGATGCTGGCCGCCGACCTCACCGCGAAGGACCGCGTGGCCATCGTCGTGTACGCCGGCGCCAGCGGTCTGGTGCTGCCGTCCACGCCCGGCGACCGCGCCGTCGAGATCGACCAGGCGGTGGCCCGGCTCGAGGCCGGCGGATCGACCAACGGCGCCGCCGGCATCCAGCTCGCCTATCGCACCGCCCGGGCGTCGTTCGTCGCGGGCGGCGTCAACCGCGTGATCCTCGCCACCGACGGCGATTTCAACGTCGGCATCACCAGCCACGACGCGCTGCTGCGTCTCATCGAGCAGGAGCGGGAGAGCGGCGTGTTCCTGACGGTGCTCGGCTTCGGCACCGGCAACCTCAAGGACGACACGATGGAGCTGCTGGCCGACCGCGGCAACGGCAACTACGCCTACATCGACTCGCTGCAGGAAGCCCGCAAGGTGCTGGTCGAGGAGGCCGGCGGGACGCTGGTGACGATTGCCAAGGACGTGAAGATCCAGGTGGAGTTCAACCCGGCGACGGTGGCCGGCTACCGCCTGATCGGCTACGAGAACCGGCGCCTCGAACACGAGGACTTCAACGACGACCGCAAGGACGCCGGCGAGATCGGCGCCGGACACACCGTGACGGCGCTCTACGAGATCGTGCCCGCGGGCGGCCAGGTGCCGGCGAGCGTGGACGCGCTGAAGTACCAGCGGCCGGAGCGGGCGACTCGCGTGTCGTCCGCCGACGAGGTGTTCACCGTGAAGCTGCGCTACAAGGCGCCCGAGGGCGGCAGGAGCCGGCTGCTGTCGGCAGTGCAGTCGCGGCAGGTGCAGCCGATGTCGGCGGCGATGGGCTTTGCCGCGGCGGTGGCCGAAGCCGGCCTGGTGCTGCGCGGGTCGCCCGAGCCCGGCGACGCATCGCTCGAGACAGCGGCCCAGCGGGCGCGCGAACACCGCGGCGAGGATTCCGGCGGCTACCGCGCTGAGTTCATCCGCCTGATGGAAGTCGCCCGGACCCTGTCACGCCTGTCGGAACGCTGATCAAGATCATCTGGTGTGCGGCGTCCAGCGGTGGATGCCGCCGCCAACCTTCCCGAGCCCCGAGCCCCGGCTCCTACGGCAGATACGCGCTCGCCATCGGCTGCCAGTACGGCCAGTCGTGCTTCGACCCGTAGCCCCAGACATGGAGGGAGTGGGGCAGGCCCTTGGCGGCCATCAGCCGCGAGAAGTCCTCGGTGGCCGGCCGGCAGATGTCCCATTCGCCGGTGGCGAGGACGAACTTGTTCCGCCGGTACTGATCCAGGTAGTGGGCGTCGCCCAGCCCTGGCAGGAACGCCGGCGGGTTGAGCAGATAGGCGTCGGTGTCGTTCCAGCCGTCGAGGAACTGGCCGATGTCGAACGCCCCGCTCATCGTGAGGCACGACGTGAACACGTAGGGGTGGCGCAGCGCCATCGCCATGGCGTGATAGGCGCCGAAGCTGCAGCCGGTGACGCCGATCCCCGGCGTGGGGTTGAGCTGGCGGATGAGCGGCACGACGTCGCCGAGAATGTACGACTCGTACTGCAGATGCCGGTCGACCCGGTGCCGCGGATGGCGGCCGCGCGCGTACCAGCTCTCGCTGTCGACCGACGACACGCAGTACAGCTGCAGCCAGCCGTGGTCGAGTTTCTGGCGCAGGGCGCCGACCATGCCGCGATCCTCGAACTCGAAGAACGCGCCCATCGAGCTCGGGAAGACGACGACGGGCGGCCCGGCATGCCCGAACACGAGCAGTTCCATGTCGCGGTCGAGCGAACGGGAGTACCAGCGGTGATAGTCGCGTGTCATCGTCTGTGATCCGGCAGCGGCATCTATACTAGCCGTGCCAGCCCGGCTGGCGCCCGCCCACCCGATGCCCGTGTCCGTGTCCGCGCCGCGTCTCGATCGCCATTCGGCCTTCCGGTCCCGGTTCCTCGACCGGGCCCGCGATCTGGTCATCTACCTGCCGCCCGGCTACGACGCCGACAGCCACCGCCGCTATCCCGTGCTCTACATGCACGACGGCCAGAACCTCTTCGATCCCGACACCTCGTACGTGCGCGGCCAGTACTGGCGTCTGGGCGAGATGGCCGACATGCTGATCGCCGAAGGTCGCGTGCAGCCGCTGGTGATCGTCGGCGTGAACCACACCGGGACCGGCCGGGTGGAGGAGTACACCCCGACCCGCGATCCGCGGCTCGGCGGCGGTCTGGGAAAAGCCTACGGCCGGTTCCTGACCGAGGAGCTGAAGCCGTTCGTGGACGCGCGCTACCGCACCCAGGCCGACCGTCACCACACCGGCCTCGGCGGGTCGTCGCTCGGCGGCTTGTCGACGCTGTTCCTCGGTTTGCGGCACGCCGACGTGTTCGGACGGCTGGCGGTGCTGTCGCCGTCGGTGTGGTGGGGCCGGCGCGCGATCCTGCGTTACGCGGCCAAGGCCCGGCCGTGGCCCGACACCCGCATCTGGCTCGACATCGGCAGCGCCGAGGGCCGGGTCGCCGTCACCGATGTGCGGCGCCTGCGCGAGACGCTCGTGGCGGCGGGCTGGCGGGACCATCACGACCTGCGCTACATCGAGGCGGCCGGCGGCACCCATTCCGAAGCGGCATGGGCCGACCGGGTCGGCAACGTCCTCGAGTACCTGTTCCCGACCGACCTCGGCGGCTGGCACTTCTAGGCCGGGCTCGGGGCTCGGGTCCCGGGGCTCGGAAGAACGCTTGCCACGTCTGCCCATGCGCCCGCGGCGCGACGCGGGAACATCGGGAAAGTGCTTTCCCGCGTCCCGGGCCCCGAGCCCCGGTTCTCCGTGACATCCGGTGACGTCGGGCACGCGGCTCGTTCGCTAAGCTCGAAGTTTCCATGTTGAGGTCCAGTCGCGCTGCGATTGCCGTGGCCGTGCTCTGCCTGTCGACGTCGTGGGCCGCGGCGCAGGAATCCGCCGCCGGCGCGACGTCGGCGGCGCCGCTGCCGGTCGCGGGCGCGACGATCGACGGCCCGCCGGCGCCGATGGCGCCAGCGACCATCTCGCGCGACGCCAACGGCAAGGCCACCGTCCGCGCGATCAAGCTGCTGGCGCCGCTCGACGTCGACGGCACGCTCGACGAATCGGTGTACACCGACAATCCGCCGTTCGGGGATCTCATCCAGGTGGTGCCCGCCACCGGGCAGCCGGCCACCGAGAAGACGGATCTCTGGCTGATGTTCGACGACCGGAACATCTACGTCGGCGCCCGCGTGCACGACTCGGCGCCGCCGGAACAGTGGGTGGCCAACGAGTATCGCCGCGACACCAACCAGCTGCGGCAGAACGACCACATCGGCATCGGCATCGACACCTTCTACGACCGCCGCAGCGGCTTCATGTTCTACGCCACGCCGCTGGCGTCGTTCTCGGACTACTCGGTCATCGACGAAGGCCAGCCCAACACCGACTGGAACCCGGTGTGGAACGTGCGCACCGGGCGGTTTCCGGGCGGCTGGACGATGGAGATGATCATCCCGTTCAAGTCGCTGCGCTTCGCCGGCGGCCGCAACCAGACGTGGGGGTTCCAGGTCCGGCGCTCCATCCGACGCAAGAACGAATGGGCCTATCTCACGCTGCTGCCGCCGTCGATGGCCGGGCCGATGGGCCTCAACCGCGCCTCGCTCTACGGCAGTGCCACCGGCATCGACGCGCCGCCGGCCGGCCGCACCTTCGAGATCAAGCCGTACGTGTTCGGTCGCAGCACCACCGATCGGGTGCGCACGCCGCCGCTGTCGAACGACCTCGACCTGCAGCTGGGCGGCGACGTGAAGTACGGCATCACTGCCAACCTGGTCGCCGACTTCACCTACAACACCGACTTCGCGCAGGTCGAAGTCGACGAGCAGCAGCTGAACCTGACGCGGTTCTCGCTGTTCTTCCCCGAGAAGCGCGACTTCTTCCTCGAGGGCCGTGGCATCTTCGACTTCGGCCGCGGCGGCGCCTCGAGCGGCGGGTTCGGCAACCAGCAATCGGCGACGCCGTTCCTGTTCTACAGCCGGCGGATCGGCCTGAACCGCAACCGGGTCATCCCGATTCAGGTCGGCGGCCGTGTCACCGGCAAGGTCGGCAACTACGCCGTCGGCCTGGTCAACATCCAGGCCGACGAGGAGGCGGTGACCGCGACGCCGGCGACCAACTTCAGCGTCCTGCGCGTCAAGCGCGACATCTTCAGGAAGAGCACCATCGGCGGGATGTTCACCGGCCGGTCCAATTCGAACCTGGCCGGCGCGTCACGCAACTACGCCTACGGCGTCGACGCCGCGCTGGGCTTCTTCGAGAATCTGACCGTCGGCGGCTACTGGGCCAGGACCGAGACCGACCGCCCCGACCTGCAGGACGACGACGACAGCTATCAGGGACGCTTCGACTACTTCGCCGATCGCTACGGCGCGCGGGTCGAGTACCTGAAGGTCGGCGACAACTTCAACCCGGAAGTCGGCTTCCTCCAGCGCGACGACTTCCGCCGGTCGTTCGGCTCGCTGCGCTTCAGCCCGCGGCCGACGGACCTGTGGGGCGTGCGCAAGTTCACCTGGCAGGCCGACGTCGAGCACATCGCCAGCGGCGCGGGCGCCCTCGAAACCCGCGTACAGGTCGGCAAGTTCACCACCGAGTTCAACAGCAGCGACACCGTGAACGTCGAGGCGACGCGCGACTACGAGATGATCGTCCAGCCGTTCGTCGTCGCCACCAACGTGGCGATTGCGCCCGGCAGCTACCAGTTCGACGACCTGCAGGTGAGCTACCAGTTCGGCGCCCAGCGCCGCATCGCCGGCACTATCGGCGCGCAGGTCGGTGAGTTCTGGAACGGCACCATCCGCAGCCTCAGCTTCACCTCGGGCCGGGTCGCGGTGCTGAAGCAGTTCTCGGTCGAGCCGACCATCCAGCACTCGCGGGTCGACCTGCCGCAGGGCGGCTTCAACACCACGCTGCTGCGCACCCGGGCCGACTACGCCTTTTCGCCGCGGATGTTCACCAGCGCGCTGGTCCAGTACAACTCCGCCGACCGCAGCTTCAGCAGCAACATCCGCTTCCGCTGGGAATACAAGCTCGGCAGCGAGTTCTTCGTCGTCTATACCGACGAGCGCGACACGACGGCGCGCGGCTACCCCGGCCTCAAGAACCGCGCCTTCGTGGTCAAGGCCACCCGCTTCTTCCGTTTGTAGCCCACAACCCCTTGGGGTGGGGTCTGGCACTCCTGGCATCGATCGTGCGCCCGCGGACGCTGCCGACGAGCCACCGTGCGCAAAGTACGCGGTTCCTGCCAGTTGTTCCGATCCAGCGAGACCTGTCGTGGTGCCGCCACTTCTAGGGTTTCTCCAGGGATCTTCTTGTAGAATCGCCACCCATGCGCTACGCCTTCGGGCGCTGCCGCCTCGATACCGCGAGCCGCGAGCTCGTGCGCGACGGGGAAGCCGTGCACCTGTCGCCGAAAGGGTTCGAGCTGCTCCGACTGCTGATCGACGCCCGGCCCAGCGTCCTGACCAAGGCCCAGCTGATGAGCGGCCTGTGGCCCGACGCGTTCGTGGTCGAAGCCAACCTGCCGGTGATCGTCGGCGAAGTGCGCAACGCATTGGGCGAGGCCGGCGCGGCCGCCAGTTCAATCCGGACGCACCACGGGGTCGGCTACAGTTTCGTCCCCGATGTCCGCGAGACCCGGTCCAACGGCGACATGGCGCCGGCCGATGGACCGCTGGCGCTGCTGCGGATCGGCAGTCGTACCGTCCTGCTCGGCACCGGCGCCAACACGGTGGGCCGCGATCTGGACTGCGACGTCTACTTGAACGACGCGAGCGTGTCGCGCCTGCACGCCAGAATCACGGTCGACGGCCGGACCGCCACCGTCGAGGATCTCGACAGCAAGAACGGCACCACACTGCACGGTGTCCGGGTCGCTGGCCGCGCGACGCTCACCGACGGCGACGAGGTGGTATTCGGCAACGTCCGTGCACAGTTTGTCGTCGACACCCGCGACGATCCCACCACGATTACCCTCTGACCGCCGATAGAACCGGCGGATTCTGGGCGGTTCTGGGGATTTGCTAGGTTCTCGCGTCGGCCCATAGCCGATAGCCCTTCCGTTCGTCCAATTGGTTATGCTGCTGGCGCTGCGCGACACGGACGTCCGAGCGCGGCTGCCCATGGCCTCGAACTTCTCCCCGGTTCGGCCCGCGGCAACGCCACGACGGCCGGTCTCCGTCGCCGCGCCGGTGACAATCGAATTTCCGTCCTGGCCGCTATCGGTACTGGCAGTACCGATAGTGGCACGCACCGCGATCTTCGTCGTCTCGATCCTCACCGAACCGTGGTCGATCAGCCCGAACCGCTTCATCCCACCCTGGGCCCAGTTGCTCCAGGCGGCGACTTTTGGCGGATTGGCCCTGCTGTTGCTGCGCTTTGGCCGACACGATCGGCGTGCCTGGGCGCTGGGCCTGCTCATCCTGGACTCCGGCACGACGCTGCTAACGCCGTTCGTCCGCGCGAGCTCGGCCCCCACTGCAATCACGTGGCTCGGCCTTCATCTGCGCACCGACGCCTTCCAAGCGGCGATGGCCTGGTTCTTTGCCAGTCTGTTTCCACGGTCGTCAACCCGCCCGCGCTTGGCAGCGGTGTTCTTCGCCGCGACGACGACGGCTTTCATGCTGGGAGCGGTGCTGGTCATTGCCGACACCCTCGCGCTGGCGCTGGCGCCCGATGCGCCAAGCCTGGTAACCGCCCTTCAGCGCGAGTCGCCGGGGCCGGACGATTGGTACTTTACGCTGCAGTTCCTGTGGATGGCGCCATTGCTCGTGCTGATGCCGTTGAAGCTGCGCGAGTGTGGTCCCGACGCGCGCCGCCGGTTCTATTGGCTGACCCTCGGCCTGGTCGTCGGTTTCCTGCCGCTCGTGATCAACACGATGCTGCCGACCTACTGGGCGCAGTTCAGCGTCACACCGCCGCCGTTCCGGCGTTTGCGCGGCGCAATCATCGTCACGGCGCTCACGGCGGTGCCGGTCGCCGCCGCCTACGCCGCGCTCGTGCAGCGGACGCTGGATCTCAGGCTAGTGCTACGGAGTGCGCTGCAATACGTGCTCGCACGCGCCGTCATTCGCGGCGTTGCGTTTGCTCCGTTCGTGGGCTTGGCCGCCCTGGTCGTATCAAATCGCAACCGGCCGTTATCCGAGCTGGCCTCGGGGCCGACCGGACTCATTTTGAGCGCGCTGACGCTCGCCGGCGCGATCGGCGTCCTTAGCCGCCGGCGCTTGCTCGCCGCCCTCGACCGGCAGTTCTTCCGTCAAGAGATCGATGCCCGGGAGATGCTGCTCAAGGTTGCCGAAGGCGTCCGCCACGCCGAGTCGATCGAGGAAGTGCGCGATACGCTAGCCACGGCGATCGAACGCGCATTGCATCCCGAGAGCCAGGTGACGGCGATCGCCGGGTCGGACGATTGCCTGCACGCGATCGACGCCGACGTGGCGCCGCTCCGCCGCGCCTCGGCGCTCGCTCAGCTGGTGGAAGGAGGGGACGCCCCTCTGGACGTCGCCGGAGCGGAGCCATCGATCGTCGGGCGGTTGGGCGAGCCGGACCGCGCCTGGCTGGCCGCGACCGGAGCGGCCGCCTTGGTCCCGCTCCGTGGCTCCAGGGGCGAACTGTGCGGCGTCGTCGCCCTCGGGCCCAAGGCCAGCGAGTTGCCGTACTCCTCCCAGGACCGCGAACTGCTGGCCGCCGTCGGCGCATCGGGCGGGTTCGCAATCGACCGCATCCTGACGATGGCGCGGCACACCGCCCATCACGGCGCGCAGAGCGTGCTCGATCCGCCGGCTCGCGAATGCGCCGATTGCGGCGCGGTGGTCGGTCCTGAGCCGGTCCGGTGCGGCTGCGGCGGGCAGCTGCGGATCGGCGCCACGCCAGTGATGCTGGCCGACCGTCTTCGCTTCGAGCGACGGATCGGCGCCGGGGGCATGGGGGTGGTGTATCGGGCCACCGATCTGCGGCTGCATCAAGCCCGGGCCGTCAAGACGCTGCCCGGCGCCGATCCAGTGATGATGGCACGCCTGCGGCGTGAAGCCCGCGCGATGGCGTCGGCCGCCCATCCCAACCTCGCCACGTTGCACAGCCTCGAATCGTGGCGCGGCTCGCCGATGCTGGTCATGGAGTTCCTCGAGGGAGGCTCGCTGTCGGATCGCCTGCGCGGCGGACCCCTGTCGGTCAGCAAGACGTTGTTGCTCGGCATCGCCCTCGGCCGCGGGCTCGCCGCGCTGCACGGTCGCGGCCTGCTGCACCGCGACATCAAACCCAGCAACATCGGGTTCTCGGCCGACGATACGCCGAAGCTCCTCGACTTCGGTCTGGCCCGCTTGTACGCCGCGCCCGGATCAGCGGCGACGTCGACCGCTGCCCGCGTCGAGTCGCCGTCCTCGCTGGCGGCGCTCACCGAGGGACCGGGGATTCCCGGCACGCCCGCCTACATCTCACCCGAGGTACTCGACGGAGCGCCGCCAACACCAGCCGACGACGTCTGGAGTCTGGCCGTGACGCTCCTTGAAGCCTGCACCGGCGCCAATCCTTACCGTGCCGGAACCGTGGCATCCACTGTGGCCCGCGTGCTCTCGGAACCACATCGCGGCGCTGCCGCCGCGTCGACGCTGCCGTCCGAGGTCGGCCGCGTCTTTGCCCAGTTCCTCGGTCCGCGAGCCTTCCGGCCCGCGTCGGCCGAGGACCTCGTACACGCCCTGATGCATTGCGAAACCAATGGAGGATGAAATGGCGAAGTCACGCCCCCGCAAGAAGCTGCCGGTCGATCCCGCGCTCATGCTGAAGAAGCGACCCGTCCGCAAGAACGACCCGTGCGCCCCGGTCAAGGCGGCTGCGAAAGCCGAACTGGCGAACTACAAGAAGGCTTCGGCCATCGTCGGCCAAGTACTGGCGCACTTCGGCGCCGGCGTCGTCGCCGAGCGTGAGAAGACCAGTCCCGGCTCGACGGCCCAGATCTTTGCAGCGCCAAGCGATCTGGCGTCGTTCCACGGACTGCTGGTCCAGAGCGTGCTCAAGCACATGGCGACGCTGAACTGGGACACCGACCAGCCCGGCCGCGACTTCGTCTGTACCAACGCGCACAAGCATGGGGTGCTGGCGTATCAGACCTCTCCGGCGCCGCTGACCTTCACCGTCATCCTCGACACGTTGCGCGAGATTCAGAAGTTCTGCCCGCCCGGTGCCGGCGGCGGAAAGGTCTGCGACTTTTAGGCGGCCGCGGCCGCCGGCGCAGCGCCGGCGGCCAGATTCCGGAGCGTTGCCATGCCCACTCATGAACCGACATTGGCGGTATTCCGCCACGCGTCCGACAACCCGGCATTCGATTGCGGCCGGGCGTGCGCCCAGGCGATCATCTCGTCGCTCACGCAAGGCGTCGCCGTTGGGAAGACGCCCACCGCCGCGCAGAAATCGCAGGCGGTACCCGAGACTCAGGACGCCCTGCGGTTGCGCGAGAGCTCGCCCGTAAACGTTCCCAATACCTGGTTCACCCATCCCGACGAGCTGATCCACATCCTGAACAGCGATCCTCGCTTGATCGCCCAGGGGCAGAACCACTGGAAGGTCGCGGCAGTCACCGATTCCGGCGAATTGTTCGAGCGCATCGGGCGAACCCTGATGCGCGGGATGCCGGCGATTCTGAACATTCGCGATGCAGACCACTGGGTCACGGTGCGCGGTGTCGACTACTCGAACACTGTCGTGACGATGCTCTACATGCTCGACCCGCTCAACGCCAGGAACTCGCCTGGACCGCTCGGTCACACCTACTATGATGGCTGTGCCGGCGACGGCACGACCATTTGGGAGGTGATCAACGAAGACCCGGCAGACCTGCTGAACAGTTGGAGTCTGCCCGTCGGCACGTTCCCACCGGCCAACTACGCGGGCAAGTTCGTGGCCATCGTCTACGAGCCGCCGCCCTTCGACCCCTTCGACGTCCTCGACGTCATCCGGATCCGCAATCGCATCCGCAGGTTCCTCAAGCGACCAAAGGGGCCGACTCCACCGCTGCGGATTCGCGAGGAGTTGCGCCGGGTGGCGGCGGCGGTGGCCGACCCGCAGTTCACGTCGCTGGTCGAGTCTGACACGCCTCTCACCATCCGCTACGTGCACGACATCGACGCCCGGCTGCGCGGCTACACTCATCGCGTCGCTCTACGACGAGCGGCTCGAGCGCGGGCTGTCGGCGCCTTCGACTTCAACGACCAGTTGTTCCGGCACGTGCGCCTGACGAACGATCGCGTCCTCATCGATTCGATTGCCGGCGATCCGACCGAGCCGCTGTGGTGGACGCAGCGCCGCCTCGAGACGCTGTTCTCGCCCTACTTCCCATTCCAGCGGGAGAAAGCCGTCGACGGACGAACCACCTACCGGCGGCTGCTCGACAACACCCGGATCGAGGCGCCCGAGGTGCCGAGGGGCTGATAGAATGCGCAGCTCTATGAGGTCCGCCGTCGCGTTCGCATTCGCAGTTGCTCTCAGCCTGGCCGCGGCGCCGCTCGCACAGGAGCGGCCGCCCCGCGACCCGAAGGCCACGCGCCGTGCCGATCTGGTCGAGCTCGTCAGGCTCGATCCGACCATCAAGCTCGACATCCGCTACGCCGCGACCAACAACTTCATGGGCAAGGTCGTCTACCCCGAGGCGCGTGCCTTCCTGCAGCGCCCTGCCGCCGACGCCCTGCTGGCCGCGCACCGCGAGCTCGCCCGCGACGGCTACGGCCTGATGATCCACGACGGCTATCGCCCGTGGACCATCACCAAGCTGTTCTGGGACATGACCGCCGGCTCGCCGATGCAGGAGTTCGTCGCCGATCCGAAGTCGGGCTCGAAGCACAACCGCGGCTGCGCCGTGGACCTGACGCTGTACGACCTCGCCACCGGGCAGATCGTGCAGATGCCCGGCGACTACGACGAGCCGACCAAGCGCTCGTATCCCGACTACCGCGGCGGCAAGCCCGAGGAGCGCGGCAAGCGCGACCTGCTGCGCGCGGCCATGGAGCGCCACGGCTTCACCGTCGAGCCCAACGAGTGGTGGCACTTCAACTACAAGGACTGGCAGAGCTACCCGATTCTGGACATCTCGTTCCAGGAGGCGTCGACGCGCTAGCGTTCGGGCGATGCGCTACGAGGAGCATCCGCCGCCCGCACCGGTCGCGGCGTGCGTGGCGTGTCTGTGGACGCTCACCGGCGACGCCGACGCCTCGGCCTTCGATCTGATCCTGCCCGACGGCCGGCCCGAGCTCGTCGTCCACCGCGGCGATCCGTTCCGCCAGCGGCTCGCCTCCGGCGCCACGCGACGCCAGCCGCGGCGGCTCGTGGTCGGCCAGATGACTGCCGGCATCGCGATCGCGCCCGGCCTCCGCGTCGAGTCCATCGGCGTGCGGTTCACGCCTGCCGGATTGTCGCCGCTGTGCCCGTTTCCCCAGTCCGAACTCGCCGATCGTCTCGTCGCCGTGGACGCTCTTCCGCAAGCGCCTCTGGTCCAGACGCTGGCCGCGGCTGCCGCCGATGCTCCGAACACCGCCGCGGCGCTCGCCGCGCTCCGCGACACCCTCGTCCGCGTCTACGCGACGGCGCCCCCGCTCGACCTGCGGCTGCAGCGTGCCGTCGTGGCCATCGCGGAGTCTGGCGGCGACGTGGCGATGGACGTCCTTGCCGCCACGGCCGGCGTATCGTCACGCTGGCTCGAACGCCGCTTCCAGGCGGCCGTCGGCGTGAGCCCCAAGCGCCTGGCCCGTCTGGTCCGCTTCCGGCGGGTGCTCGCGGCGCTCGACGCCAACCCCGCAGACCGCGGTGCCGCCGTCGCGCTCGATCACGGCTACTACGACCAGGCGCATTTCATCGCCGAGTTCAAGGCCTTCGCGGGCGACGCTCCGCGCCGCTTCGTCGACCATCGGCTGGCCGAGCTGACCCGGTTCTTCGTCGATCGCCGTGCCACGCCGTGACCGGCTGTCGCGTTTCTCCAAGACCCGGCGCCGGCAACGCTGCCACACTCGACGTCCTGGAGGCGGCATGCGGCAGCGACATGTGATGGCCGGGATCGTGGTGATGACGGTGATGGCCATGGACGGCCCGGCGTGCTCGACCACGGCGCAGACCACCGCCGCCCTGCCTGGATGGATCGCCGGCTGCTGGAGCGGCACGCGCGGTGCCGAACGCTTCACCGAGCGCTGGACCGCCGCCGACGCCACCACGCTCATCGGGGTGTCCCATACGACGAAGGGCGGTCGGCTCAGCGCCTTCGAGTTCCTGCGCGTCGTCGTGCGCGGCGACCGCCTGGTCTACATCGCACAGCCCAACGGCGCGCCGCCCACGGAGTTCGCGGCCGCGCCCGTCGACCAGACGCCGGCGGCGATCACCTTCGCCAACCCGCAGCACGACTTCCCGAAGCGCGTCGGTTATCAGCAGACGGGGCCCCAGGGCCTCACCGCGTGGATCGACGGCGGCCGCTCGCCGGCTGGCGGGTCGCGCCTCGAGTACGCGATGACGCGCGTGCCCTGCGAGCCCTGATCGACGGCGTCAGCCCGGCGGCCGCCAGGCCCGGCGCGTGGGAGCGGCTCGGCTATGATCGCGCTCGATGACGCGCGGTCCCTCCGACATCGCTCGCCTGGCGGCTGGGCTCGGCGCGATCGCCGCCGTCACCTACGTCCTGGTGTCCTGGCTGCAGGTCTCGAACGCCGCCACCGTCTCGGCGACGTTCCTGATGGTGGTCCTGCTCGTCGCGGCGACCTCGACACTGTGGGTCGCTGTCGTCACGTCGATGGTGGCCATGCTGGCCTTCAACTTCTTCTTCCTGCCGCCGCTCGGCACCCTCACCATCGCCGAACCGCAGAACTGGGTCGCGCTGTTCTCGTTCCTCGCCGTGAGCCTGGTGGCGAGCAACCTGTCGGCGGCGGCGCGCAGCCGCAGCGCCGAGGCAGTCGGGCGGCGCGACGAGCTGGCCCGACTCTTCGACCTCAGCCGCGACGTCCTGGTCATCACCGACAGCCGGGAGGCGCTGTCCATCCTGGCCCGTTCGGTCGCGCGCCGCTTCGACCTCGAGTTCGTCGCCATCGCCCTGCCGCGACACGGCGGCTGGGAGGTGTTCGACGCCGGGGTCAGCACGGTGTCGATGGACACGCGTCAGCTCGCCGCCGCGTTCGCCGCCGCGCAGACCACGTTGGAGTTCGACGCCTATGCCCGCACCTACGCCGGCCACCGCACGATGGAGGTCGACGGCCGCGCCGTGCGGCTGGTGCCGCTCCGGGTGGGCACCCGGCCGATCGGACTGCTGGCCGCCGCCGGACGACCGGTGGAAGCCGGCACGCTGGATGCCCTGGCCGGCGTGGTGGCCATCGCCATCGAGCGCACGGAGTTTCTCGAGGAACGCAAGGCCGGAGCGCTGACCCGGCAGAGCGACGAGCTCAAGACCGCGCTGCTGGCGTCGCTGGGCCACGACCTGCGCACGCCGCTCACCGCCATTCGCGTCGCCGCCGCCAACCTGCAGGCTGCGTCCCTGAGTGACGCCGACCGGCTCGAGCAGAGCGAGCTGATCCAGGCGGAAGTCGAACGCCTGACCCGGCTGTTCCAGAACATCCTCGAGATGGCCCGTCTCGACGCCGGGGCGGTGGCCACCGAGTCGCGGCGCGTGCATCCATCCGAAGTCATCGCCGCGGCCCGCGACCAGGTCGATCAGATGCTGCGTCGCCACACCCTCGACGTGCGCGTCGAGCCCGATGTCCCGGTACGGCTCGACCCGCGCCTGACGGCGACGGCGCTGGCGCACGTGCTCGAGAACGCCGCCCAGTACGCCCCCGCCCACTCGACGATCCAGGTGCACGCGACGGTGAGCGACGGCGGGCTCACGATCGCCGTCCGCGACCATGGTCCGGGCATCGCGCCGTCGGACCTGCCACGCCTGTTCGAGCGGTTCTACCGCGGCGACGCCGCGCAGGCGAGGACCTCAGGTACCGGCATGGGCCTGTGGATCGCCCGGGGCCTGCTGGCCGTCGAGCGCGGCCGGGTGTGGGCCGAGAACTGTGCCGACGGCGGCGCCCAGTTCACGATCGTCGTGCCCGATTCCACGGAAGACGCCGCCGCGGTGACCCCGGTCGCATGACCGCCCGGGCTCGAGTCCTGCTCGTGGACGACGAGGTGGCCATCCAGCGTGCCGTCGGCGCGCTGCTGCGCGCCCGGGGCTACGACGTCGAGATCACCGGCACGGGCGCCGGGGCCCTGGCGCTGGCGGCCGAGCATTCGCCGGACCTCGTCGTGCTCGACCTGGGATTGCCGGACCTCGAGGGCACCGAGGTCTGCCGGCGGCTGCGCGCCGCGTCGGCCGTGCCGATCGTCGTGCTCTCGGCCCGTGGCTCGGAGACCGACAAAGTGCAGGCGCTCGACCTCGGCGCCGACGACTACGTGACCAAGCCGTTCGGGCCGGAAGAGCTGCTGGCGCGGATCCGCGTGGCGCTGCGGCGCGTGGCCACCGGAAGCGCGGCTGACGCCGGGGTGCTGGCGGTCGGCGATCTCAGCATCGACTACGACCGCCGGCGCGTTGTCCGCGACGGCGTCGAGATTCGCCTGACGCCGAAGGAGTTCGAGCTGCTCTCGCTGCTCGCGAAGAGCCACGATCGCGTGCTCGACGCACCGCGCCATCCTCGCCGCCATCTGGGGCGGCAATGCCGTCGAGCAGCCGGAGCATCTCTGGACGCTGGTCGCCCAGCTGCGCCGGAAGATCGAGGTCGACCCCGCCAGCCCCCGCTATCTCATCAGCGAGCCGTGGGTCGGCTACCGGTTCTCGACCGGGGATTCCGCCGACGACTGAGCGGATTCAGGCCTGATTCGTCGCCTCCCGGCGTCTTCAGGAACTTCTCAGGGACTTCTCCGGCCGTTCTCAGGGCGTGGTCCCTATCGTGGTGATCAAGGAGTTGCTGGTCACCATGAACCTCGTCAGCACGTCACTCGTTGCCTGCGGACTCGTCGCCGCCGTGGTCGCCACGTCGGCCGCTCAAACGGCGCCCCCGTCGCCCGGGCCGTTCGACCACGTGAAGCTCGGCGTCACCCTCGAAGGCTTCTACCAGTACAACTGGAATCGTCCCTACGACCGCATCAACCTGCTGCGCGCCTACGACACGCGGTCGAACGTGTTCGGCATCCAGCAGACCGCCATCGTCATCGAGAGCGCGCCGGCCGTGGACGCAGGGCCGCCGCTTCGGCGCCCGCGTCGATCTGCAGTTCGGACAGGCGACCGAGACGGTGCAGGGCGGTGCGGCGAACGAGCCCCGCCCCGATGTGTACCGCCACGTATGGCAGGCCTACGGCACCTACGTCTTTCCGATCGGACGTGGCCTGCAGATGGACTTCGGCAAGTTCGCCTCGAGCCTCGGCTACGAGACCAACTACGCCAAGGACAACAACCACTTCTCGCGGGCCTATCTGTTCAACTTCCTGCCGTTCTACCACTCGGGCCTGCGCGCCACCCTGCCGGTCAGCGACGAGATCACGCTGATGTACATGCTCACGAACGGCATCCAGCAGACCGAGGACTTCAACGACTTCAAGAGCAACCACGTGGCCGCGATCGTCAAGCCGACCAGCGCGGTGACGTGGACCGTCAACTACTACGCCGGCCAGGAGCAGCCCGACGGCGGCGAGCCCGAGGGGCCGGACGGCTACTTCAAGGTGTTCGACACCTACGTCGCGTGGACGGCGACCCCGGCGCTCAGCCTGGGCCTCGACGTGAACTCCGTCACCAACGAAGTGAACAAGGACGACGACGCGCTGGCCCTGCAGGGCACCGGCGTCTACGCGCGCTATCAGGTGTCGTCGCCGGCCGCCCTGGCTCTCCGCTACGAGCGGATCGACGACGAGGGCCTGTTCGGCGGGATCGATCAGGTGCTGCACGGCCTCACCGCCACGGCGGAATACAAGCTGGCCGACGGCTTCCTCGTGCGCGGCGAGTTCCGCCGCGACTGGTCGAACCAGCGCTTCTTCACGGGTCCGCGGCCCGGTGAGCCTCGCACCGGGCAGAACACCGCCCTGGTCGGCCTGGTGTGGTGGTTCGGCAACAAGCAAGGAGCGTGGTAGACGCCATGGCCGACGTGCTGTTCATCGCCCTCTCGATCCTGTTCTTCGTGCTCGGCGCGGCCTACGTGGCCGCCTGCCGGCGCCTCGGCGGAGGACGGCCATGACGCTCGAGTCGATCGCCGCGCTCGTCATCTCGGTCGGGCTGCTCGTCTACCTGGTCTACGCGATGCTGCGGCCGGAGAAGTTCTGACATGACCCTCAACGGCTGGCTTCAGATTCTGCTGTTCCTCGGCGCGGTGGCCCTGGTCACCGTGCCGTTCGGGCGCTTCATGGCGCAGGTGTTCGCGCGCCAGCGCACCTGGCTCGATCCGGTGCTTCGTCCGCTCGAACGTCTGATCTACCGGCTCACCCGCGTCGACGAGTCCCACGAGATGCGCTGGACCGAATACGGCGTGTCGATGCTGGCCTTCAGCCTGGTGTCGCTGCTCGTGCTCTACGCGTTGCAGCGCCTGCAGGGCGTGCTCCCGTTCAACCCCCAGGGGCTGGCCGGAGTCGCGCCCGACCTGGCGTTCAACACCGCCGCCTCGTTCACGACCAACACCAACTGGCAGTCCTACGTCGGCGAGACGACGATGAGCTATCTCACGCAGATGGCCGGCCTCGCCTACCAGAACTTCGTGTCGGCGGCGGTCGGCATCGCCCTGGCGATCGCCTTCATTCGCGGCGTCGCTGCCCGGGAGCGCGAGACCCTCGGCAACTTCTGGGTGGACATGACGCGCGCCACGCTGTGGGTGCTGCTGCCGGTCTGCCTGGTCGGCTCGCTGGTGCTGGTGTCGCAGGGCGTGGTGCAGAACTTCAAACCCTACGATCGCGTGCAGCTGGTCGATCCGCAGACGACGACCACCACCGACGCCAGCGGCCAGACGACCACGACGACCATCAGCGAGCAGGTCATTGCCCAGGGGCCGGTGGCCTCGCAGGAGATCATCAAGCAGTTCGGCACCAACGGCGGCGGGTTCTTCAACGCCAACAGTTCGCATCCGTTCGAGAACCCGACGCCGCTGTCGAACTTCATCGCCATGTTCGCCATCTTCGTCATCTCGGCGGGGCTGACGGCGACCCTCGGCCAGATGACGAAATCGCCGCGCCACGGCTGGGCGGTCTGGGGCGCGATGGCCTTCCTGTTCCTGGCCGGCGTGACCACCGCCTACTGGGCGGAATCGGCCGGCAACCCGCTGCTCGCCGGCACCGACCAGCAGGTCGGCGCGATGTGTCCGGGCGGCAACATGGAGGGCAAGGAAGCGCGCTTCGGCATCGCCAACTCGGTGCTCTTCGCCACCGTGACCACCGACGCCAGCTGCGGCGCCGTGAACTCGATGCACGACTCCTACACCCCGATTGGCGGGCTGGTGCCGCTGGTCAACATGATGCTCGGCGAGGTCATCTTCGGCGGCGTCGGCGCCGGGATGTACGGCATCCTCATCTTCGTCGTGCTGGCGGTGTTCATCGCCGGCCTGATGGTCGGCCGCACCCCCGAGTACCTGGGCAAGAAGATCGAGGCCTTCGACGTCCAGATGGCGATGCTGGCGGTGCTGGTCTTCCCGCTCGTCATCCTGGTGTTCACCGGCATCTCGGTGGTGTCTCCGGAGTTCGGCACCTCGAGCATCTGGAATCCCGGTCCGCACGGGCTCTCCGAGATTCTCTACGCCTACACGTCCGCTACCGCCAACAACGGCTCGGCGTTTGCCGGCATCTCGGCCAACACGCAGTGGTACAACATCACCCTCGCGACGGCGATGCTGATCGGCCGTTTTCTCATCATCATCCCGATGCTGGCGCTGGCCGGCAACCTGGCCGGCAAGAACCAGGTGCCGCCGTCGCTCGGCACCTTCCCGGTGACGACGCCGCTCTTCGCCACACTGCTCGTCGGTGTCATCGTGATCGTCGGCGTGCTCACCTTCTTCCCGGTGCTCAGTCTCGGCCCGATCGTCGAGCACTTCCTGATGCGCGCCGGCACGACTCTCTGAGCGACGAGGCACAACGGCAATGGCGAAGACACAGCAACTCAGTATCTGGAATCCCGCGCTGGTGCGGGCGGGCCTGGTCGATGCGGTGCGCAAGCTCGACCCGCGCATCATGGTCCGCAACCCGGTCATGTTCGTGGTCGAAGCCGGTGCGGTGCTCACGACGGTGCTGCTCGTCAGTCATCTCGTGAAGGGCGGCGCCGCGATCGGGTTCGAGCTGCAGATCACGCTGTGGCTGTGGGCCACGGTGCTGTTCGCGAACCTGGCCGAGGCGATGGCCGAAGGGCGCGGCAAGGCCCAGGCCGACACGCTCCGCAAGACCCGCACCGAGACCTTCGCGACCCGCCGCCGCGCCGACGGCACGACCGAGACGGTGGCGGCGGCGGCGCTGCGGAAGGACGACGTGGTGGTCGTGACGCCCGGCGAGTTCATCCCCTCGGACGGCGAGGTGATCGAAGGCGTGGCCTCGGTCGACGAGTCGGCGATCACCGGCGAGTCCGCACCGGTCATCCGCGAGGCCGGCGGCGACCGCTCGGCCGTCACCGGCGGCACCAAGGTGCTGTCGGACGGCATCACGGTGCGGGTCACCGCCGATCCGGGCCACACCTTCCTCGACCGCATGATCTCCCTGGTGGAAGGCGCCGAACGGCAGAAGACGCCGAACGAGATCGCGCTGAACATCCTGCTCGCCGGCCTCACCATCGTGTTCCTGATGGCGGTGGTGACCCTGCAGCCGTTTGCGATCTACGCCGGGGCGCCGCAGTCGATCTTCGTGCTGGTGTCGCTGCTCGTTTGCCTGATCCCGACGACCATCGGTGGATTGCTCTCGGCGATTGGCATCGCCGGCATGGACCGGCTCATCCAGCACAACGTGCTGGCGATGTCGGGCCGTGCGGTCGAGGCCGCCGGTGACGTCCACACGCTGCTGCTCGACAAGACCGGCACCATCACGCTCGGCAACCGCCAGGCCGCGGAGTTCCTGCCGCTGCCCGGCGTGACCGAGGTGGCGCTGGCCGACGCCGCCCAGCTCGCCTCGCTCGCCGACGAGACGCCCGAGGGCCGCTCGATTGTGGTGCTGGCCAAGCAGGAGCACGGCATCCGCGGCCGCGACCTGGCGGCCCACTCTGCCGTGGTCGTGCCCTTCACCGCGCAGACTCGGATGTCGGGCATCGACCTCGACGGGCGGGAGATCCGCAAGGGCGCCGCCGACTCGGTCGTGAAGTACGTGCGCGCCAACGGCGGCACGCCGTCGGCCGAGCTCGATGCCCTGGTGCAGCGCGTCGCCCGCGCCGGCGGCACGCCGCTGGTGGTGGCCGAGCGCGACCGGGCCCTGGGGGTCATCTACCTCAAGGACGTCATCAAGGGCGGCATGCGCGAGCGCTTCGCGGCCCTGCGCGCGATGGGCATCAAGACGGTGATGATCACCGGCGACAATCCCCTCACGGCCGCCGCGATTGCCAAGGAGGCCGGTGTCGACGACTTCCTCGCCGAAGCCACGCCCGAAGACAAGATGGCGCTCATCAAGCAGGAGCAGCGGTCGGGCAAGCTGGTGGCGATGACCGGCGACGGCACCAACGACGCGCCGGCGCTGGCCCAGGCCGACGTCGGCGTGGCCATGAACACCGGCACGCAGGCGGCGAAGGAAGCCGGCAACATGGTCGATCTCGACTCCAACCCGACCAAGCTCATCGAGATCGTCGAGATCGGCAAGCAGCTCCTGATGACCCGCGGCACGCTCACGACCTTCTCGATCGCCAACGACGTGGCCAAGTATTTCGCCATCATCCCGGCGATGTTCCTGGTCGCCTATCCCGACCTCGCCGCACTGAACGTCATGCGGCTGCAGACGCCCGAGTCGGCGATTCTCTCGGCCGTGATCTTCAACGCGCTCATCATCGTGGCGCTGGTGCCGCTGGCCCTGCGCGGCGTGCAGTTCACGCCGCTCCCCGCCGCGGCCCTCCTGCGGCGCAACCTGCTCGTCTACGGCGTCGGCGGCATCGTGGCGCCGTTTGCCGGCATCAAGCTCATCGACGTCGTCATCACGACGCTCGGACTCGCGTAAGGGGTCGCATCATGGCACTCGCTCGACATCTCGTCACCTCGGCGCTCATGACTGTGGTGACCACCGTGCTCCTGGGCCTGGTCTACCCGCTGGTCGTCACCGGCCTGGCGCAGGTGTTGTTCCCCGACCAGGCGAACGGCCAGCTCATCTCGCGCGACGGCCGGCTCATCGGCTCGCGCATCATCGGGCAGCCGTTCACGTCCGCCGGCTACTTCTACTCGCGGCCGTCGGCCGCTGGCGCCGGCTACGACGCCGGCGCGTCGTCGGGCTCGAACCTGGGCCCGACCAACAAGAAGCTCATCGACCGTGTGGCCGACGAGGTCGCGCGCCTGCAGGAGGACAGCCCCGGCACCGCGGTGCCCATCGACCTGGTGACGACGTCGGCCTCGGGCCTCGATCCGCATCTGAGCCCGGCGGCGGCGTTCTACCAGGTGGCGCGCGTGGCGCGGCAACGGAAGCTGCCGGCCGAGGAGGTGCGCCAGCTCGTGGAGGCGCACATCGAGCCGCGGCAGTTCGGCGTGCTCGGAGAACCCGTGGTGAACGTGCTGCTGCTCAACCTGGCGCTCGACGAGCGGGCGCCGATGCCGCGGTAATCAGTCATGACCGAGCATCGACCGTCCGCCGACGCCCTGCTGGCCCGCATCAAGGTGAAGGACCGCGCCCGCCTGCGGATCTACGTCGGCGCGGCCCCCGGCGTCGGCAAGACCTACCAGATGCTCCAGGAGGCGCACGCCCTGCGCGCCAGCGGGCTCGACGTCGTCGTCGGCGTGGTCGAGACCTACGGCCGCACCGAGACCGAGGCGCAGGTCAAGGACCTCGAGATCGTGCCCCGACGCCAGGTCGAGTATCGCGGCGCCACCCTCGAGGAGATGGACGTCGACGCGATCGTGCGGCGCCGCCCGAAGGTGTGCGTGGTCGACGAGCTGGCGCACACCAACGTGCCCGGCTCGCGCAACACCAAACGCTACGAAGACGTGCTCGAGCTGCTCGAGGCCGGCATCCACGTGATGACGGCCGTCAACATCCAGCACCTCGAGACGTTGAACGACGCGGTCGCCCGGGCCACCGGCGTGCGGGTGCGCGAGACGGTGCCCGACACGTTCCTCGACCGCGCCGACGAGGTCATCAACGTCGACGTGACCGTCGAGGAGCTGCGCAGCCGGCTGCGCGAGGGCAAGGTCTACAAGCCTGAGAAAGTCGAGCAGGCGCTCGCCAACTTCTTCCGCAAAGGCAACCTCTCGACGCTGCGGGAACTGGCGTTGCGGGCGGTGGCCGACGAAGTGGGCGAGAAGGCGGCCAGCTACCGGGCCCGCGAAGGCCTCGAGCCGGCGCTGATTCCCGAACGCGTGATGGTGTGCATGAGTTCGAACGCGCTGGCGCCGCGCGTGCTCCGCACCGGCGCGCGCATTGCCGGGCGCCTGGGCTCGAAGTGGTACGCCGTCTACGTGGAAACACCGCAGGAGAAGCCGGAGCGCATCAAGGCGCGCGATGCCGAGGCGTTGCAGGAGAACATCCGGCTGGCCGAAAGTCTCGGCGCCACGGTGGTGCGGGTGCGCGCGGCGCGCCCGGCCGAGGGCCTGATAGCGTTTGCGCAACGCGAGGGGGTCACGCACGTGATCTTCGGGCAGAGCGCCAGGTCGCGCTGGGAGCTGATCTGGCGCGGGTCTACGCTCGACCGGTTCCTCGGCGCCGTGCCGGATGCCGCCGTGCAGGTCGTGCCGTTCGGAGACGTTTAGCCGCGTTGCCGCCACTCACTCCGCGATCGTCTTCCAGTGCGTCACGAGATGTTCAGCCGTGCGCCAGGCCAGCGCCTGTGCGGTGAGCGTCGGGTTGTGCGCGCCGCTCGTCCCCATCACCGACGCGCCCAGCACGCCGAGATTCGGCACCTCGTGCGAGAACCCGTAGCGGTTCACGACGTTGGTCTCGGCGTTGTCGCCCATGCGCGTGCCGCCGTAGGCGTGGGTGTTGACGCCCATCGTGCCGAGCGGACCGCGGACGATGTCGATGGCCCCGGCGGCGCGGAACCAGAGCTCCATCTTGTCCTGGATGAACTCGGCGATCTTCCGCTCGTTGTCCTTGTAGTCGGCGGTAATGCGGCAGACCGGGAAGCCGAGCGGGTCCTTCGCGACCGGATCGAGGTCGAGGTAGTTGTCCTCGTACGGCAGCGTGGTCTTCTGCAGATAGGCCGTGTTCACGCGGTCGGCGTTCTCCTTCACGAACGCCTTCCACTGCCGTCCCCACGACGGCACGCGCCCGAACGTGTTCATGTTGGCGGCGCCGATCGGACGGCGGTCGGAATAGACCCACAAGTTGCCGCCGCCGATGAAGTCGAGGCCGGCGTGGTCGAAGTTGTCGTCGGCCCAGTTGTCGACCGCCACGCCCTGCGCCGGCAGGCCGTACCAGCTGTTCAGATTGAAGGGGAACAGCGCCGTCACCGCTGCCCCGGTCGCGTGCGAGAAGTAGTGCCGGCCGACCTGCCCGTGGTTGTTCGACAGGCCCTTCGGGAACGCCTTGGACGTCGACAGCAGCAGCAGCCGGGTGTTCTCGTAGGTGTAGGTCGACAGCAGCACGACCTTCGCGGGCTGGAAGAACTCCTCCTTGCCGGTCACGTACGTGACGCCGGTCACGCGGCCCGCGTCGTCGGTCTCGATCTTCGTGACGTGCGCTTCGGTCACCACGCTCAGCTTGCCGGTCTTCTGCGCGCGCGGGATGGTGGTGACGTTGGGGCTGTTCTTGGCGTCGACGTGGCAGCCGCCGCGGTTGCAGAAGCCGTGGTACATACACGGCAGCCGGTCCTGATAGCGCTCCGAGTTGATCGCCGCGGGCCCGGGGAACGGGTGCCAGCCGAGCGCCTTCGCCGCCGCGGCCATGCGGTCGACGTAGCCGGTGCTGCGCAGCGGCGGCATCGGATACGCCCGCGCCCGCGGCGCCTCGAAGATGTTGCCGCGCCGGTCGAGGGTGCCGAGGATGTTCCCGGCCTGGCCCGAGACGCCGATCTCGTGCTCGATGCGGTCGTAGAACGGCTCGAGCTCGTCGTAGCCGAACGGCCAGTCCTCGACGGTGGACCCGGCCGGGATACGGCCGCGGCCGTACCGCCTGGCCGTGTCGCTGACGGTCCGGAAGTCGAAGTGCGACAGCCGCCAGCTTTGCGCCCAGTAGTGCAGCGCGGTGCCGCCGACGCCGTTCATCATCACGTGGCCGGCGGCGCGGGTCGTCGCGGCCGCGGCGTTCGGCCGATGCGTCGGCACCTCGCGGTTGCACTTCTGCACCGCCATCGGCCAGTCGCGCACGTTGTTGCGGATCTCGTCGGGCGCGAAGTCCTTGTTGGTGAGCCAGGTGCCGGCTTCGAGGCCGACGACGTCCATGCCGGCCTGCGCCAACGGCAGCACGGCGACGCCGCCGGCGGCGCCCAGGCCGATCACCACGACGTCGGTCCCGGGAAGGCTAGTGGCCGGCATTGACTGACTCCTCACCGCCTGCCGGGCGGGTCATCCCGCCTCGCGGCGTTGCTCGTCGTTCACATGTCGTCCAACATGCTCGCTCCTCGCGCCTTGCGATCCGGGCGCCCCACTCCGGCATCCGGCGAACAGTCAGCCAACGCAGGCCACTAGTCGGCATCGCGGTCGCCCCCGGCCGGCTTCGCGTCGACGACCGCCTTGTTGAACATCGGGTTGTCGTAGGCCGAACGGCGCAGCCGCGTCGGCGGCGACAGCAGCCGCTGCTCCGCCGGGGTCACCACGGTGCGGACGCCCGGGTAGCCGAGCAGGTCCCAGCCGACGAACCCCTCGTTGCCGCCGTAGATCGGATCCCCGAACGTGCCCTGCATCACGTGACCGCGCACCAGCGCGAAGAACTGCGCCGAGCTGCCCGCGAAGCCGACGTTGGCGCCGGTGGCGGTGCCGGTCTCGACGTCGATGAGCAGCGAGATCTGCCGGGTTTCGGTGAGCTGCAGAAACGGCGCGCCGCGCGTCTGCCGGGCGTAGCGCTCGAGCGCCTCGAGCCCGACCCGGTAGGCGTCGCGCTGGTCGGCGAGCGCGCCGGCGAGCGCGCGGTCGATGTAGCGCACGGCCATCGCCTCGATGGCGCCGGGGCCGTGCTCGTCCGAGGGCACGAGCAGCTCGGCGATGCGATCGAGCACGTCGGCCTCGGGCGCCGTCAGCGCCCGCAGCGGCTCGCGCGCGGGCCGGGGGCGTCGCTGCTGCTGCTCGGCCGCGGCCGGCGCCGCCGGCGCTGCGGCCGCCGCGCCGGCCACGCCGGCGAACTTCAGCAGATCACGTCTGGAGAACTGAGCGTCGGCCATCGTGGTGTCCTCAATGTCCCGGCGGCGTCGGCGGCTTGCGCTCGTAGATCGCGACCAGCTCGCCCTGCCCGACGACGTGACCCTGCATCGCTTCGACCAGCTGCGCGCGAGTCTGGCCCGGTGGCAGACCGGTCACGTCGAGCGCGAAGACCGTGAAGTGATAGTGATGCGGCTTGCCCGGTGGCGGCGCCGGTCCACGGTAGATCGGCCGCTTGAACCCGGAGAGGCCCTGCACCGTGCCGGCAATCGCCGGCGGCATCGTCGCCGTGGGATCGATCGGGAGATTCTCCGGCAGTCCGGTGGCCGTCGCGGGAATGTTGTAGACGACCCAGTGCACGAACCCGCCGGGAATCGGCACGTCAGGATCGTCGCAGACCAGCGCGAACGATCGGGTGGCGGCCGGCGCGCCGCTCCACCGCAACGCCGGCGAGATGTTCTCGCCGTCGGCGGTGTGCTGGCGTGGAATCGTCTGGCCCGCCACGAGCGTCGGGCTCGTGACGGTGAGCGTCGCCGGCGCGGCCTGCGCGGCCGCCAGAATCGGCGTCGTGATGGCGATGACTACAGTCGCCGTGTAAGAAGCGCACGTACGCGTAAACATTGCGCGAAGTATACCGACGAGCGCGCGATCGCGCATCGCGTCGCACTTCGTCGTTGCGATCACGATATCGTGCGGTGCCCTCGACGCCGCTGCTCGTAAGTCGTTGAGAACACGTCGCCGAAATCAGGGCGCATGCTTTGCAGCCGTCCTTGCCAGCTAGGTCCGGCGCGCGATTCCTCCCCCCGCGAAGCCATTTTTCTTCACGTCTTCGTCCTGCCGACAACCCCTACCGGCGGTGGAGGTCCGCTGATGTTCTTGTCCTTCGTGTCTCGGACTGCGCCCGTCGGGGCGTTGGTCCTCCTTGGAACCGGGGTCATCGCCGTCGATCGGTGGTCGGGTATCGCCGCCCAGTCGGGCCCGCCCGCGCCGTCCAATCTGACCGCGTCGGTGGATGGATCGAACGTCGCCTTGTCGTGGGCCAGCAGCGTCAGCGGCGTGCTGTATCAGCTCGAAGCGGGCAGCCGCTCCGGGGCCGCCGATCTGGTCGTCACCCGAATGAGCGTCACCAGCGCCGTGGCTACCAACGTGCCGGACGGCACCTACTACGTGCGCGTGCGCGCCGGCAACGGCGGCGGCGTCAGCCGGCCGTCGAACGAACTGACCGTGCGGGTCGGGTGCACGAACGCCCCGGCCGCTCCAGCCGGTCTGGCCGTGCAGGTGAGCGGGGCTACGGTCGCACTGGCGTGGCAGCGGTCGAGCAGTGCCACGGGCTACGTGCTCGAGGCCGGCTCGGCGCCGGGCCAGGCCAACATCGCGACCGCGCCGGTCAAGGGCACGAGCCTCACGACCTCGGCGCCTCCGGGCATCTACTATGCTCGCGTTCGGGCCACCAACAAGTGCGGCCGGAGCGCCCCGTCCAACGAAGTGACGGTCGCTGTCGGCACCGGGACGCCCACGCCGACGCCCACCCCGACGCCCACTCCCACTCCCACCCCGACCCCCACCCCCACCCCCACCCCCCCGCCCACCCCGGGCACCGGTGCCATCTTCGGCCTCGTCGACCCCGTCATTCTGGGCACCTGCTCGGTGGCGACGCACGACACGTGGGTGGTCGACGGCGGCGACGGCTTCAAGTACCGCACCTGGCATCCGCAGACCGATCCGACCGGCTGCACCTACGCCCATGAGCATGGCGACAACCCGGCCTCGATCCAGGAGCCGACCATCGCCGCCTCGCCGGTGCGGTTCGGCTACATCGGCCGGCGTCACCCGATGCCGGGCGAACCCAACGGCCACGAGGAGCCGCACGAAGGCTTCAAGGTGTTCGTCGCCAACCGCGGCGACGTCAACGACGAAGGGCGGGTCAACCGCGTGTTCTCGCGCAGCGTCTTCCACATGGGGACCGGCGGCCCGAAGCGCTTCAACATGCCGCACCACTCGGCGGAGATTCGCCTCGTGCACCCGGAGTTCGGGCTGAAGGCGTTCACGCAGCTGATGATGAACACCGGCGGCGTCGGCGCCGTCTGCGACCCGCGGGTGCAGGCCCCGGTGAAGGACGTGATGCAGCTCAACTCGCCGTGCAAGTTGAACAGCGGCTATGAGATCTGGAGCACGCAGGCGTCGGTGATGGCCAACGGCCGCGAGGTCTACCGGGCCTTCGCCACGCCGGCGGTGTTCGACCCGATCACGCTGTTCAACCCGGCGAATCCGACCGAACTGGTCTATGCCTGGGATGCCCGCGTGGCCGCGATCAAGAACTTCCCGAGCGACAACTGGACGGGCAACCGCGGCTGCGACCGCGAGAGCTACGCGCAGCCCGGCTACTGGTACAACGGCGGCGGGCCGACGGTCTACTACACCGACGCCAACGGCCAGCCGCTGGCGGCGAGCCACCCGCTGGTGCTGCGTCAGGAGATCTCGGCCAGCAACAGCGTCGGTTCGCCGGCCACGACCGACGGGCTCTTCCAGTTCAAGATGCGCAAAGGCTTCTGCCAGCAGCGCTCGAAACTGGGCCTCAAGAACTGAGCGTCGAAGGGAAGGAGCGCCGTGTGTAGTCCGTCCCTACACAGGCCAGCACTTTCTACATAGCGGCCCTGGACGCCAGCCGGCACCCGATCGCCCGGTGCCGGCTGGCGCCAATTTGCCGTCCTGCCTCGCGATCGTTCCGGAATACGGGCCTTGTAGTCGCGCGCACACATTTGGTAGGTCGACTAGTCGGGGCTCATACCGACTTTGTTCGTGTTTACCGGGGCGGATCGCATCAGGCCCGTGATTTGCAGTCCGAGCCTCCGTCCGGCCGGCGCGAGAATCTCCCCCCGCGTCAGCTTTCCATTTCGACCAGGCGCGCGCGGAATTGCGCCCGGTTGGGGGTCTCGCTGATGTTCGCTGACAGAGTTCACCGCGCCGCGTCCGGCGTCCTGGCCGCCCTGACGATCGCGCTCGCGATTGGTGGGGCGATGCCGCATGTGCTCGACGCACAAGGCCCGCCGCCAGCGCCGATCGACCTCGCCGGCGCCGTTCAGGGTTCGACCGTCTCGCTGTCGTGGTCGCCCGGTGCCGGCACCGTGGGGGCGGTGGTGTACCAACTCGAGGTCGGCAGCGTTCAGGGTGGGGCGGATCTGGTCGTGTCGACGGTGGCGACCCCCGGTCTGGTGGCCGGCAACGTCCCCAACGGTCTGTATTGGGTGCGCGTGCGCAGCGCCAACGCGTCAGGCTACAGCGTTCCCTCGAACGAGATCTCGGTGCACGTCGGATGCGTGGCCGCCCCCCTGGCCCCGGTCGGAATCGTGGCGCAGGCGTCCGGCAACACCGTGTCGATCGGTTGGCAGCCGGCGGCCGGAGCCACTGGCTACGTCCTCGAAGCCGGCTCCGGCCCCGGCGCCGCCGATTTGGCCGTGGTGCCGCTCGGCGCCGCGGGGCTCGTGGCCACCGCTCCCGAGGGCAGCTACTTCCTGCGGGTCCGGGCGCTGAATGCCTGCGGCTCGAGCGCCCCGTCCAGCGAGGTCGTTCTCCAGGTCGGCGCCGGCGGCGTGCCGTTGCCGCCGCCCTCTGGCACGAATCCGATTTTCGGCAGCGTCGATCCGGTGATTCTCGGCACGTGCAGCGGCGCGGTGCACGACGCCTGGAGCATCGACGGCGGCGACGGCTTCCGCTATCGCACCTGGCACCCGCAGGTCGACCCGACCGGCTGCATCTATGCACACGAGCATGGCGACAATCCGGCGCTGATCCAGAACGCCGAGATCGCGGCCGTGCCGGTGAAGTTCGGCCACATCGGCCGCCGCCATCCGATGCCGGGCGAGCCCAACGGGCACGACGAACCGCACGAGGGCTTCAAGGTGTTCATCGCCAACCCCGGCGACCAGAACGACGAGGGCCGCGTCAACCGCGTGTTCTCGCGCAGCGTGTTCCACATGGGGACCGGCGGCCCGAAGCGCTTCACCATGCAGCACCATTCGGCCGAGATCCGGGTCATCCACCCGGAGTTCGGATTGAAGGCGTTCACCCAGCTGATGATGGACACCGGCGGGTCGGCCAACGTCTGCAACCCGCGGATCAACACGCCGACCAAGGACGTGGTGCAGCTCAACTCGCCGTGCGCGCTGACCAGCGCCTACGAGATCTGGGGCACGACCCAGGCGGTGCGCATCAACGGCCGCGAAGCGTATCGCTCGTTCGCCACCCCGGCGGTGTTCGATCCGATCACCGTGCGCAACCCGAACAACGCCGCCGAACTGGTCTACGCCTGGGATCCGCGGATGGCCGGGTCGAAGGTCTACAACACCGACTGGAGCCGGTTCCGCGGCTGCGAGCGCGAAAGCTACGCGCAGCCTGGTTACTGGGACAACAGCCGCGGGTCGGAGACCTACTACACCGACCCGATGGGCAACCAGGTGGCCGCGACGTCCCCCTATGCGCTGTTGCAGGTGATCTCCACGAGCCAGAGCGTGGGCGCCCCGGCGACCACCGACGGACAGCATCAGTTCAAAATGCGCCGCAACTACTGCCAGCAGTCGTCGCGCCTCGGCCTCAAGAACTAGCCGACGGAGCGAGTCCGATCGCGTGCATGCCGCGCCGTTCTCGCGGCGTGGCCGTGCGGTCCGGCGCGGTGATGGCAATGGCTACAGTCGTCATGTAAGAAGCGCTCCAGGTGCGTAAGGATTGCGCGCGGCATTGCGATCGCGTCCGATTACGCCTTGCGACGCAGATCGTCACGGTCGTTCACCAATCTCGTGCCCATCGTTGCTCGCCGCTCCCTCGCAACCTGTTCGAGAATGCCCTGCTGCACATGAGGCGCGTGCTTTGCACGCAGTCCCATCAGGCTCGGTGCGCGTCCCTCCCGCGCAGCTCTTTCCACCCGTCTTCGTCCTGCTTCGTCCTGCCGACAACCCCTGACGGCGGTGGAGGTCTGCTGATGCACTTGTCCTACCTGTCTCGAACTGCGCTGTCACTGGCGTTCATCGCCCTGGGAACGGGCCTCGTCGTAGGTGTCCTGTCCGCGCAGTCCGCGCCGCCGCCGCCATGGGATCTCGCCGCGTCGGTCAGTGGCAGGAACGTGTCGCTGTCGTGGAAGAGCAACACGAGCGTGGGAGGCCACATCTACTACCGCGTGGAACTCGGGAACGTGCCCGGCGGCAGCAACGTGGTCAAGTGGAACCTGGTCCAAACGAGCCTGCTGGCCGACAGCATGCCCAACGGCGTCTACTACGCGCGGGTGAAGATGCTTCGCAATGAGGTGCCGAGCGGCTCGTCCAACGAGATCGTCATCCGCGTCGGCCTCGCCAGCTGTGCCGCTCCCCCCGTGCCGACCGGAGTGACGCCGACCGTGAGTGGAACGACCGTGAGGATTGCGTGGCTGGCTACCGCCGGCGCGACCGGCTATCAGCTCGAAGCGGGCACGGCCTCGGGGGCGGCGAACCTCGGCGTCGTGCCTGTGGCCACGACGACCTACACGACCAACGTCGCGCCCGGAACGTACTACATGCGTGTCAGAGCGACGGGCGCCTGCGGCACCAGCGCCCCCTCGGCGCAGGTGGTCGTCACCGTGGCGAGCACGCCCAGCCCGACGCCGACGCCTGTTCCGACGCCGACCCCGACGCCCACTCCCACTCCCACTCCGACCCCCACTCCGACCCCCACCCCCCCGCCCACCGCCCCGCCCACCCCGGGCACCGGCGCCATCTTCGGCATCGTCGACCCGACCATCCTCGGCACGTGTTCAGCCGCGACGCACGACAGCTGGGTGGTCGACGGCGGCGACGGCTTCAAGTACCGCACCTGGCATCCGCAGACCGATCCGACCGGCTGCATCTATGCCCACGAGCACGGCGCCAATCCCGCCTCGATCCAGGAGCCGACCATCGCCGCCTCGCCGGTGCGGTTCGGCTACATCGGCCGGCGTCACCCGATGCCGGGCGAACCCAACGGCCACGAGGAGCCGCACGAAGGCTTCAAGGTGTTCGTCGCCAACCGCGGCGACGTCAACGACGAAGGGCGGGTCAACCGCGTGTTCTCGCGCAGCGTCTTCCACATGGGGACCGGCGGCCCGAAGCGCTTCAACATGCCGCACCACTCGGCGGAGATTCGCCTCGTGCACCCGGAGTTCGGGCTGAAGGCGTTCACGCAGCTGATGATGAACACCGGCGGCGTCGGCGCCGTCTGCGACCCGCGGGTGCAGGCCCCGGTGAAGGACGTGATGCAGCTCAACTCGCCGTGCAAGTTGAACAGCGGCTATGAGATCTGGAGCACGCAGGCGTCGGTGATGGCCAACGGCCGCGAGGTCTACCGGGCCTTCGCCACGCCGGCGGTGTTCGACCCGATCACGCTGTTCAACCCGGCGAATCCGACCGAACTGGTCTATGCCTGGGACGCCCGCGTGGCCGCGATCAAGAACTTCCCGAGCGACAACTGGACGGGCAACCGCGGCTGCGACCGCGAGAGCTACGCGCAGCCCGGCTACTGGTACAACGGCGGCGGGCCGACGGTCTACTACACCGACGCCAACGGCCAGCCGCTGGCGGCGAGCCACCCGCTGGTGCTGCGTCAGGAGATCTCGGCCAGCAACAGCGTCGGTTCGCCGGCCACGACCGACGGGCTTCAGCAGTTCAAGATGCGCCGGGGCTTCTGTCAGCAGCGTGCCCAGCTGGGCCTGAAGAACTGACCCTCGGTGTGAGGGCGGGTCGCGTCGTGTAGCTGGTCGTTACACGACGCGGCAGTTTCTACACGGCCGCGATGAACTTCGCCCGATGTTGATTGCCCTGCGCCGCTGACGTCTTCGCGACGGTGTTTTCTGCGATCTGGCGCGTTTTCCGGTGTTGTACGCACGCGCCTGATTCTGGCGGATCGGGTTGTCAGGTCTGATGCCGACTTTGTTCGTGTGTCAGCTGGTTCTCCTATTTGGGCGTACGACTTGCACTTGCGGTCGGGCGGCGCGAGCAATCCACACGCGTCGGCTTCCTGTTCGACAACCAGCGCGCTCGACCGCGCCCATTCCGGGGTTGGCTGATGTTCGCTGACAGTGTTCACCGCGCCGGTTCCGGCGCACTCCTGGCCCTGACGATCGGCGTCGCGATTGCGACGCTGCCGCACGTGCTCGACGCGCAAGGAGCACCGCCCGCGCCGACCGGTTTCACCAGCGGCGTCCAGGGCGCCACGGTCACGCTCGCGTGGTCGCCGGGAGCCGGCACCGTCACCCCGGTCGTCTACCAGATCGAGGTTGGCAGCGCACCCGGAGCCAGCAACCTGGCCGTCTCCATCGTGCAATCGCCAGGGGTCGTCGTCAACAACGTGCGCGACGGTCTGTACTTCGTGCGAGTGCGAGCGGCGAACGCCGCCGGCTGGAGCGTGCCGTCCAACGAGCTGGCGGTGCGCGTCGGATGCATCGCGGTCCCTGCGGCGCCGGTCGGACTGGTGTCGCAGGTCAGCGGCAGCACGGTCGGGATCGCCTGGCAGCCGTCATCTGGAGCCACTGGCTATCTGCTCGAGGCCGGCTCGGCGCCGGGCGCCTCGAACCTGGCCGCGGTGCCGCTCAACGCCCCGAACCTCTCGGCGTCGGTGCCTGCCGGCACCTATTTCGTCCGGGTGCGTGCCGTGAATGCGTGCGGCTCGAGCGCTCCATCGACCGAGGTGGTGCTCAGCGTCGGCGGTTCGCCGCTGCCGCTGCCGCCGTCGCCACCGCCGCCAGTCCCGCCGCCGCCGGTGCCGGCGAACACCGTCACCGTCGTGAATGCCACGGCGACGCCGTCGAGCATCGCCGTGGGCCAGACCTCGACGCTGCGCTGGACCACGAACGGCGCCGGTGACCCGAGGACGATTACGATCGTGCCCGGTATCGGCCGGGTGCCCGCGAACACGCGGTCGCAGCTGGTGGCACCGGCGACGACGACCCTGTATCAGATCGTCTTCAACAACGCCGACGGCAGTTTCCCGACCGACGTCGCGAGCTTCCGTCACGTAACTGTGACCGTGGCTGGCACGGCGCCGATACCGACGCCAACGCCGACGCCGACGCCGACGCCGACGCCGACGCCGACGCCGACGCCGACCCACGCCGACGCCGACACCGACGCCGACGCCGACACCGACACCGACGCCGACACCGACACCGACCCCGGTGCCGCCGTCAACGGGGACGCCCCCGATTTTCGGCAGCGTCGATCCGGTGATTCTCGGCACGTGCAGCGGCGCGGTGCACGACGCCTGGAGCATCGACGGCGGCGACGGCTTCCGCTATCGCACCTGGCACCCGCAGGTCGACCCGACCGGCTGCATCTATGCACACGAGCATGGCGACAATCCGGCGCTGATCCAGAACGCCGAGATCGCGGCCGTGCCGGTGAAGTTCGGCCACATCGGCCGCCGCCATCCGATGCCGGGCGAGCCCAACGGGCACGACGAACCGCACGAGGGCTTCAAGGTGTTCATCGCCAACCCCGGCGACCAGAACGACGAGGGCCGCGTCAACCGCGTGTTCTCGCGCAGCGTGTTCCACATGGGGACCGGCGGCCCGAAGCGTTTCACGATGCAGCACCACTCGGCCGAGATCCGGGTCATCCACCCGGAGTTCGGATTGAAGGCGTTCACCCAGTTGATGATGGACACCGGCGGGTCGGCCAACGTCTGCAACCCGCGGATCAACACGCCGACCAAAGACGTCGTGCAGCTCAACTCGCCGTGCGCGCTGACCAGCGCCTACGAGATCTGGGGCACCACCCAGGCCGTGCGCATCAGCGGCCGCGAGGCCTATCGAGCGTTCGCCACCCCCGCGGTGTTCGACCCGATCACGGTGCGCAATCCGGGCAACGCCGCCGAACTGGTCTACGCCTGGGACCCGCGGATGGCCGGGTCGAAGGTCTACAACACCGACTGGAGCCAGTTCCGTGGCTGCGAGCGCGAAAGCTACGCGCAGCCTGGTTACTGGGACAACAGCCGCGGGTCGGAGACCTACTACACCGACCCGATGGGCAACCAGGTGGCCGCGACGTCCCCCTACGCGCTGCTGCAGGTGATCTCCAAGAGCCAGAGCGTGGGCGCCCCGGCGACCACCGACGGACAGCATCAGTTCAAGATGCGCCGCAACTACTGCCAGCAGTGGTCGAAGCTCGGCCTGAAGAACTAGCGCAAGCGGCGTCACCGCGGGGTTCACTCGTAGGGCAGAGCTTTCCGCCTTCGCCAAGGCCCCGGCGAGACCTCGCCGAAGCTCGAAGAGCGGAGGCGGGCAGCTCTGCCCCGCCGAACCTGGTCCGCAGCGGCGACACACCGCTCGGCAGCAGAAAGTTCAGGCTCTCGCCTCACCGAGCGCAATACCGCCGAAGGCTGCTTGCCCTGCCAGGCGCCGGGGGACTCAGGCCTGACGCCGGGCCAGCGCCTGGACCGCCGCCACCATGGACATCAGGCCCATGCCCTTGCCCATGGAGATGTTCTGGCGGAACAGCCGCTCGACGATCTCGGGGTCGACGCGGGCGACCTCGCTCGCCGGCAGCCCGGAGAGCGTCTTCTGCAGGATGGCCGCCAGCGCCTTGGCCGAGATGCCGGACGGGTTCTCCACCGCGAAGTGGAGGGCCAGCGTGCCGTCGCCGTTGGCCACGACCCACACGTACGCCTCTGATTCGCAGTGCGGGACCAGGTGGTCCTTGCCGAAGGGCCGCGTCGCCACCGACTCGGGCACCTCTTTGAAGCGCTTGGCGTAATCGAGCAGCAGCTGCGTGCGCTCGTGCGTGTCGGTCACGCCGGCGAAGACGTCGAGCAGCGTCTGCAGTCGTTCCGGATAGTCCGGCATGTGAGTCAGGCGCCGCGCGGCTACTTTTCGATCGGCACGCCGACCAGATTGCCCCACTCGGTCCAGCTGCCGTCGTAGTTGCGCACCGTCTCGAAGCCGAGCAGGTAGGTGAGCGCGAACCAGGTGTGGCTGCTGCGTTCGCCGATGCGGCAGTAGGCGACGACGGGCTTGCTGGGATCGATTCCCTTCTCGGTCACGTAGAGCGCCGTCAGTTCGGCGGCGGTCTTGAAGGTGCCGTCCTCGGGGTTGATCGCCTTGGCCCACGGGATGCTCTTGGCGCTGGGGATGTGGCCGCCGCGGATGGCCCCCTCGTTCGGGTACTCGGGCATGTGCATCCGGGTGCCGGCGTACTCCTCGGGGCTGCGGACGTCGACGAACTGCCCGCCCTGTTTCTGGAACTGGATCACCTCGTCGCGCAGGATCCGGTTCGAGGCGTCATCGCGCGCCGGCGCCTTGTAGTTGGTGGCCGGGTAGCCGGGCGTGTCGGTCGACCAGGCCCGCCCCTCCTTCTGCCACTTCAAGCGGCCGCCGTCCATTACGTGCGCCTTGGTGTGGCCGAACAGCTGGAACACCCAGAAGGCGTAGCACGCCCACCAGTTGTTCTTGTCGCCGTAGAAGACCACGGTGGTGTCGGGGGTGACGCCGATCTTCGCCATCAAACGCGCGAAGCCGTCGCGCTCGATGTAGTCGCGGCGCAACTGGTCGTTGAGATCCGCGGTCCAGTCGACGTGCACGGCGCCGGGCACGTGGCCGCTGGCGTAGAGCAGCGTGTCCTCGTTGGACTCGATGATCCGAACGCCAGAATCAGCGGCGCGCCCGGCGACCCAGTCGGTCGAGACCAGCGCGTTCGGATGACGGTAGCCGCGATCGGCGATGGCACTCATGGGACGGCTCCTGAAGATGCGGGAAGCGCCCAATCTACCACGCGCGCGCGGGCCGATCGGGTGATCGACCCGAGTCCGCCAGCCGCTCTACCGTCCGGCCGCCAGCGGCGTGCCTTGAATCAGCGCCGCCCGCTCCAGCACCCGTGGATGCTGCACGCCCACGGCCAGCACCGCGGCGATCTCCTTGCGCGCCTCAGCGCGCTTGCCGTTCTTGAACAGCGCCCAGGCATAGGCCTCGCGTGTGTAGACGTCGCCGCGCCGGGCGATCTCGCGCTGTGCCAGCGCCAGTCCGTCGGCCGGTTTCCTGCCGGCGCCGACCAGGTAGCTGATGAGCTCGCGATTGGCGTTGTCCTCGCCGCTCATCTCGGCCCTGGCGCCGGCCTCGAACGCGGTGTAGGTCTTCGCGGCCGCCGCAGACATCCCCGCCCGCGCCTGGGCCTCGGCCAGCTCGAACAGGTTCTCTGGATGGGGCGCCGCGGAGTAGCGCTGCTGCTGCAGCTCGGCGGCTTCACGGTAGCGCTTCTGCGCGGTTCGCACTTCCGCCAGCGCGCCAAGCGCGTAGTGGTAGTTCGGGAACAGGTCGAGTGCCTGCGCGATGGCCCGCTCGGCCTCGCCCGGACGCTGGCCGATGAGCTCGAGATGGCCGATCTGGGTGAGCACCCAGGCGCGATCCTCGGTCTCCTGATACGGCAGGCGGCCGATCGCCGCGCGCATCAGCTCGATGGCGCCGTCGATGTCGCCGAACAGCTCACGCAGATAGGCGGTGCGGGTCAGTGCCGGGATGTTGCCCGGGCGCAGGTCGAGCATCCACTGCGCCGCCTTCTCGGCGTCGTCGTACTTGCCCAGCTCGATGTTGGCGTCGGTCAGCATCCCGTAGACCATCAGGTCGTCGGGCACCCGGGTGTTGAGCGCTGTTGCCAGCGCGAGCGCCTCGCTGAAGCGGTGCTGGCCCAGCAATGCCCACGTGCGCACCTTCAGGCCCTCGAAGTTGTCGGGCGACAGCGCCAGCGACGTCCGCACCGCCTCGTCCGCCTGCTGATAGAACACCGGATCGGCGGTTTCTCGCGCGCGTTGAGTGAGAGCCAATGCGAGTTCGTTGTAGCCGTGATAGTGCTTGGGGTCGCGTGCGATCTTCTTGCGTGCGATCGCCATCTTCCGCTCGGCGGGCGATTCCATCCCCGCCACGGCCGTCGGTTCCGCCTGACGGGGCTGGGCGGAGAGCGCCTGCGCGCTCCCCGCCGTCACCGCCGCCACGAGGACGAGTCTGCAAAGTCTCATCGTCGTGTCTCCTGTGGGCTGTTGCGACTACAGGCCCGGCGGGCAGACGCCCGCGCAGCCCGGTTCGTTCGGATCGACGTGCCGGCTGTTGCGGCCGTCGTGGGCCGGCGGGACGTAGGGGAACGTCGCCCGCTTGGGCATGTCGTTCACGTTGACGCCGTCGCCGATGCGTGTGCCGTAGACCGCCGGGTCGACCAGGATGCCGGCCACGGCGCGAGCGGCGATATCGGTGACGTCGTCGTCGGGACGGCGGCCATTCGGGAAGCCGGCGGCGTCGTTGTTGTTGGGGTTGCTGTCGAGCAGCGTGAGCAGGCCGAGGCGCTGCTGCTGCGCTGCCGGAGTCGGCGGGATGCCGGTGTTGATGCGCAGCAGGTCGGCCACCGGGCCCTTGGGCGTGCCGCCAGGAATCGTCGGTCCGGCGTAGCGCACCAGCGGCTCGAGGTCGAAGCGGGTGCCGCTCGGTACCGGCACGCCGATCGACTTGAAGATGTCGGCGAGCAGCGGCTGGGCGAAGAAGGCCACGAACTGACCGTCGCTGGTCGGGTCGTCCATGCTGAAGCGGTCCTTCGACCCGGTGCCGATGATGAGCTCGTTGACGAGCGGGTTGCCCATGCGCTGCACCTGGCGGAACGGCCCCTGGCTGAGGTTGCCGTTGCCCTCACGCGGCCGCCGCCGCACGGTGATCTGCGGGCGCGACGTCGTGCCGTAGGTGCCGAGCACCGCCGCCGGTTCGCTGTTGGTGTGGGCGCGGAAGTCGCTGGTCAGCAGCGCAATCGGGATCTCGATCGCGATGGTGTTGACGTTGTAGCCGGCGACGTCGTCGGGAGCCACGTTCACGGTGTTGTTGTCGTCGTTACTCTGGCTCAGCACCCCGCCGCCGGCCTCGGGCCGGAAGTTGAGCGAGTCGAAGGCGGCGCCCAGATCGATGTAGAACGGATCGTCGGTGGTGCCGGCGAATACCCGGATGCCGTTGCCCAGGTTGTAGATCCCCTGCTCGTACAGCGCGCTGTAGTTGGGCATCGTGCGCGGGCCGACGTTGCTCGGCACGGCGTAGAGCGCGCGGCCGCCGCTCAGGTCGAAGCGCTGGTTGCCGCGCAGCGCCGTCACGGTGTAGCGCTGGCGGGTGCCGAGGCCTTCCGACCCCGGACCGTCGAGCGCCGTGATCTGCGGGATGCCGAGCAGGCCGCCGACGAAGCCGGTGAAGACGCCGGGGTTGCGCTGTTCGGTCTGGAAGCGGAACTGCAGGGTGACGTCGGGGACGGCGTCGTGGTTGTTGTCGACCTTCATCTCGTAGAGGATTTCGGGATCGAAGGGGAAGTAGTTCGGGCCGTTGGCCGGCTCGAGCAGGGGATCCACCGACAGGATCATGGTCATCTTCGACGGGTCGTCGTAGCTGACGAAGGAATACCAGTCGGTGATGTCGGCGGCGCGATCGAGCGCGGTGATCGGCGCCTCGCGGTGATTGGCCGTGAACACGGCCAGCGGGGCCGCGACGACCGCGGCAGCCACGGCGGTCTTGAGGAACGTTCGAGTCATCGTCAGGGTCTCCTCCGAAAGGAACGGGCGCGAACGTCCGATCTACGCGGCCGGGCTGCTGGCGGATGTCGGCGCCGGCCTCCGGCCGGTGCGGATCCCAAAGCTCGGGCCGTAAACGGCTCTTAATCAGGTCTTTACACCCGAAGGCCACGGCCCTGTGAGACAGTACCGAGGTCGACCATGCCCCGCCTGACTGACCCTGCGTGTTGTCTCGTCGCTGTCGCCGCCCTCGCCCTCACCGGGGCGTCTCCCGCCGCCGCGCAGTCCAGCCGCGAGCGTCCGTTCGTGCAGGCCGTCCGGGTTGACGCCGGTCCCCGGGTGGACGGCGCCCTCGACGACGAGGTCTGGGCCCGGGCCACGCCAGTGGACACTTTCACCCAGCAGGAACCCAACCTCGGCCAGCCGGCCACCGAACGCACCGAGGTGCGCATCGTCTACGACGCCCGCACGATCTACATCGCGGTCCACGCCTACCAGCCCGGCGGCGTGATCGCGGCGGCCGCGGCGCCTGGAGCCGGCGCCGGCGCCGGCGCCGGCGCCGGCGAACATGCCCATCACGGCGGCGGTGTCGTCGCCACCGAGATGCGGCGCGACTCCGACCGCCTGTTCGACGAGGACAACTTCCAGGTCATCCTCGACACCTTCAAAGACTCGCGCAACGGCTACATGTTCGTGACCACGCCGCTCGGCGCGAAGCTGGAACAGCAGATCTTCGACGAGGGCGAGGGCGGCGGGCGCGGCACGACGTCGAACGTCAACCGCAACTGGGACGGCGTGTGGGACTCGGCCGCGCGGATCACCGAGGACGGCTGGACCGCCGAGATGGCCATCCCCACCAACACGCTGCGCTTCCGGCCGACCGACGAGCAGACGTGGGGCATCAACTTCCTGCGCCACATCCGCCGCAAGAACGAACTCGACTACTGGTCGCCGATCCCGCGCGCCTATGCGCTCACCCGGGTGAGCCTGGCCGGGGAGCTGCGCGGCCTGCAGAACCTGAACCTCGGCTGGGACCTGAAGCTGAAGCCGTTCGTCGTCGCCGGTCCGCGCCGGCGCGAGCTGAGCGCCGCCAACCGCGGCACCACCTGGGCCCGCGACGTCGGCCTCGACGCCCGCTACGGCGTGACTGCCGGCCTCAATCTCGACGTCACCCTCAACACCGACTTCGCGCAGGTGGAGGTCGACGACCAGCAGGTGAACCTGACCCGGTTCGGCCTGTTCTTCCCCGAGAAGCGCGACTTCTTCCTCGAGGCGTCCAACTTCTTCACCATGGGCACCGGCGCGTCGTTCACCTCGACGCCGGTGCAGACCGACCTGTTCTTCAGCCGCCGCATCGGGCTGTCGGAGACCGGCCAGCCGGTACCGATTCAGGGCGGTGCGCGACTCACCGGCAAGGTCGGGAAGAACAACATCGCGGTGCTCGACGTCCAGACCGACGACGCGTTCGCCAGGCCAGGGGACAACTTCTTCGTCAGCCGCTACAGCCGCGACGTGTTGCGGCGCTCACGGGTCGGCGCCATCTTCATCAACAAAGAGTCGGTGGACGGCAGCCCGCACTACAACCGCACGATGGGCGTCGACGGCAACTTCTCGCTCGGCAACAGCTTTCAGGTGAACTCCTACGTCGCCAAGACGCTCACCAACCCCGACCAGCCGTGGCTCGGCGGCCGGCCGATCGGCGAGGGCGACGACATGGCGTTCTACGGCCGCGTCGCCTACCGCGACCCGCGCTGGCAGATCTGGCTCAACTACCTGGACGTGCAGGAGAACTTCAACCCCGAAGCCGGGTTCCTCCAGCGCAGCGGCGGCCATCGCACGACCAAGGCCTACGTCAGCCGGACGCCGCGCCCCAAGAAGGGCGCCATCAAAGTGATGGAGCCGATGTACGTGCTGACCTACACCACCAATCAGCACGGCGAGCTGGTCGGGCGGCTGCACCACCTGATGCTCGGCACGACGCTGCGCGACGACTCGTTCATCAACGTCATCTACCAGCGCAACCTCGACGTGCTCGAACTGCCGTTCAACATCCGCCCCGACGTGCGCATCCCGATCGGCAGCTACAACATGAACGAGTGGATGTTCACCTACAACACCAGCCCTGGGAGGCGCTTCTTCCAGCGCGTGACCTGGCAGCCGAACGACTTCTACGGCGGCACCCGCCGGTCGCTGTCCTACGGCGTCGGCGCCCGGGCGACCAGCAAGCTGTCGGCCGAGCTGAACTACAACCGCAACGACGTGAAGCTGCCGTGGGGCGACTTCCTGGTGAACCTGACGTCGCTGCGCGTCGACTACACGTTCTCGCCGCGGATGACCATCCGCAGCCTGACGCAGTACAACACCAGCACCCACGAGATCTCGAACAACATCCGCTTCAACCTGATCCACCGTCCGGGCAGCGACCTGTTCGTCGTCTACAACGACCTGCAGCAGACCGGCTTGCCGGCCGACATCTTCCCGCAGAAGGACCGGCAGCTGGTGGTGAAGTTGAACTACCTCATACAGAAGTAGGGACTAGGGACTAGCGCCTAGGGATGCAGACGACCGAGGCGGTGATCGACGCGTTGGCGCGCGCGCCGGAGATCGTGGTGCCGCTGGTGCGCGAGGTGCGGCCCGAGGTGCTCGCGCGGCGGCCGGCGCCCGGCCGCTGGTCGGCGCACGAGCACGCCTGTCACCTGGCCCACGTCCACCAGCTGTTCTTCGACCGGCTCGACACCATGCTGGCGTCGCCGGCGCCGGTCATCACGCCCTACGACCCGGGTAGCGGCGATCCGGATGACCTGCTGCTCGCCATGAACCTGCACGCGTCTCTCCACCGCTTCGTTCTCGATCGGCAGCGTCTGGTCGCCCGGCTGCGCCAGCTGACGCCGGAGGAGTGGCAGCGTCACGCCGAGCACGGCGAGTACAGCCACTACTCGGTGTTCATCATGTTCCGCCACCTGGCGCTGCACGACTTCCTGCACGCCTACCGGATCGAGGAACTGCTGCTGCGCCGCGACTGGGCGCCCATTCTTGCGCGGCCGGCCGGCTAAGATCCCCGTCGTGTCCGCTGTGAAGAGCAGGGCGGCCGGCCTGCTGGTGGGGGTGCTCGCGGCGGCTGGCAGCGTCGCCGGCGCGCAGCCGCCAGCGGGCGGCATCGACGTGGTCCACTACGACGCCCGCGTTCAGCCCGACCTCGACGCCGGCACGGTCACCGGCACGGTGACGATTCGGCTGCGGGTGCTCGACGCGCCAACCGCGACCCTGGGATTCGATCGCGGAGCGCTCGCCATCGACGCGGTCACGGCGGCGGGCCGGGCGGCGACGTTCGAGACCCCCGAGCGGCGGTTGGTCGTCCACTTGGCCGCGCCGGCCCGGCCCGGCGAGACGCTCGACGTCACGGTGGTCTACCACGGCACGCCGCCCAACGGGCTGGTGTTCGCCCCCGACCGCCGGCAGGTCTACACCATCTTCACGACGCGGCAATGGCTGGTGAGCGTCGACGAGCCCGGCGACAAGGCCACGCTCGACCTGCGGATCACGGTGCCCGACGGTCTCGTTCTGGTGGCCAGCGGCGACGCCGTTGGACGGCGGGCGCCCGCCGCCGGCGTCACCGAGCATCATTGGACGGCCACGCGGCCGGTGTCGACCTTCACCATGGCCTTCGCCGCGGGCCCGTTCGCCGAGGCGTCAGCGCGACACGGGACGACGACGCTCCGCTATCTCGGTGACGGGTTCACGGCCGCGGAGCTGGCGCGCGCGTTCGCCGACACCGCCGACATGATGACGTTCTTCGCGGCCCGCGCCGGCGTGCCCTACCCCGGGTCCGCCTACAGCCAGGTGCTGGTCGCCGATACCGTCGGTCAGGAAGCGGCCGGCTTCTCGATGCTCTCGGAAGCCTACGGCCGGCGGCTGCTGGCCGATCCGGCGGCGCTGCCGCTCGCCGCCCACGAGCTTGCGCACCAGTGGTGGGGCGTGCTGGTCACGTGCGCGGACTGGCGCCATTTCTGGTTGAACGAAGGCATGGCGACGTTCATGGCCGCGGCGTACGTCGAGCACCGCTTCGGTCGTGACGCCTATCTGCGTCTGGTGGCAGGGTGGCGGGCGACGCTGGCGCGGGTGCGCGCCGAGGGCGGCGATCGCCCGCTGGTGTTCCCGGAGTGGAATCGCCCCTCGGCCAACGACCGGGCCGTGGTCTACGAGAAGGGCGCCTACGTGATGCACCTGCTGCGCGAAGAACTCGGCGACCGCGTGTTCTGGGACGCGATGCGGCATTTCATCCGGACGTCGGCCGGCAACGTGGTGACCACGCAGGACTTCCAGCGCCTGGTCGAGGCATCAGCCCGGCGAAGCGTGGCGCCGCTGTTCGCCGCCTGGGTCTACGGCGCACCGTAGCGCGCGGCCGTGGGCGGCTAGAGGGCGCCGCCGGCGCGCAGGTTGATGCCGTGCTCGAGCATGGCCTTGAGGCAGAGCGCCATGTGCATCCACCCGCCGCAGTTGTCGTACGACGCCCTCAGGCCCGCGGGCGTCTCGCGCCAGCCCGACTCGCCGATCCGAACCATCGTCGACCCGGCGTCGAGCGCCGCGAACGACATCTCGACCGTGGTCCGGTAATCGCCGTCGGCGGCGCCCCACTCGAACACAATCCGCTCGTTGGGCACCACCTGACGCACCACGACGTCGTGATCGCCCGGCACCTCGGCGAAGGTCCACTGCACGGTCGTGCCTTCGCGCAGCGGTCCGCTCGACTTCTGCACGAAGTAGCCGCTCAGCTTCCCGGGGTTCACCACGCCGTCGAAGACGTCCGCGACCGGCCGCTGAATCTTCAGCTGTACCTGGAACTTGAACTCCATGTCGTCCTCCTGCGTCGCGACGTTATGTTATAATTTTATAACATGTCAACCGGCTCCAGGGACGACCGGCTGTTCAAGGCCCTCGCCGATGGCCGGCGCCGGGCCATCCTGGACCTGCTGAAGTCGGCGCCGCGCACCACCGGAGCCATCTGCGACCACTTCGCCGGCGAACTGGACCGCTGCACGGTGATGCAGCACATCGGCGTACTCGAACGGGCCGGGCTGCTGATTTCGCACCGCGAGGGGCGGACTCGCTGGAACTACCTCAATGCGACGCCGGTGAAGGAGATCCACGATCGGTGGATCTCGCCCTACGCCACCAATGCCGTGGCGCTGCTCACCCGGATGAAGAAGGACATGGAGCGGCGCGGACTGCGCACCGCCTGAGGGGCCCGGGCGCATGACCAGAGGCCGCGCGCAGGTGAGCGCGCCGGTCGGTATACTCGGCGCGGACACGGTGCCTTGGTGCGGACTTCCGACGATCCGATCGTGGCGGCACGCGGGTGACCGCCGCCCTGTTTTCCGCGGCGCTGGCGGTCGTGCCGGTCTTGACCGGCGCCGACGCCCGGATCGCCATCCTGTCGCCGACCGTCTGTGAAGTGCGGCTCGCGGTGACCATCGACGGCGCCGAGAACGTGGAACATCGCCTCGAGGTGCTCGAGGGAGCCTTGGTGCGCGACCTGAGTGTGCGCGGGGCAATGGCCGCACCGCCACGCGTCGTCGGCCGGACCCAGGCGCTCGACGTGCGTCCACAGGCTGCCGCGTACGAGCTGAGCTATCGCGTCGAGCAGCCGCCGGCTGGTGCCTTCCGCTGCCCGTTGTGGCTGCCGACGGCGCCCGCCGACGGCCGTTCGCGGGCCGTCCGGATCGCCGTCACGGTTCCGGCCGGTGCGCAGCCCGCCGGCACCATGCCCGCGTTCACGTGGCGGGACGGCGTCGGCACCGCCACGCTCGGACACCTCCCGGCCTTCGTTCGCGTGCCCTACCAGGCCGACGGCGTGTCCGCGCCGTGGAACCTGGCCCGGCTGATGGACGGCGTGTCGGTCGGCGTGCTCGTCGTCGCGTCGCTGCTGTGGCTGCTCCGCAGCCGGCGGACGCGCGTGACCGGCGGGGGACTCGGGTGACGGGCTTCGCCTGGAGCTTCTACGGGTTCTTCGTCGCCGCCGCGGTGTGGCTCGGCCTCTACTTCGTGTGGGCGGCGCGTCAGGCCCGCCGTGACCGCGACCGGGCCGGGCGATGAGCGTCGACCAGTCGGTGCTGCTCGTCGCGACGCTCGCCTACCTGGCGATCGTGCTCGGCGTGTCGGTGTTGGGCTATCGCCGCGCCACCAGCGAAGAGGAGTTCCTCGCCGCCGGGCGCACCATCGGCCCGTGGGTGGGCGGGGCGGTGCTGGCGGCCACGCAGATCAGCGCCGGCACCTTCGTCGGCACGCTCGGCCGCCACTACCTCACCGGCGTCAGCTGGGTGTGGATCTGGTTCGGCGTCTGGACCGGATGGCTGCTGTCGGCGATGTTCGTCGCGCCGAAGTTGCGACGCTTCGGCGCCCTCACCGTGGCCGACTACGTCGGGACGCGCTTTGCGAGCGAGGGCGCCCGGACCTTTGCCGCCGGGCTCATCATCGTCTGCTATTCGATCCTGCTCACGGCGCAGTTCCAGGCGATCGGCGAGATCGCCTCGGCGGTCTTCGGCGTCGGCGCGATGGTGGCGATGGCGGCGCTGCTGGCCAGCACCGGGTTCTACACCGCGCTCGGCGGCGTGCGCGCCAGCTCGTACATCGAGTTCATCCAGACGCTGATCATGATCCTGGCGCTGGTGTGCGCCGTACCAGTGGTGCTCGGGCACACCGGCGGCGTCACCGCGCTCGGTGAGTACGTCGGGTCGATCGAGCCGCGCATCACCGGCTGGTGGTTCACCTGGCAGGATCTCGTCGCCTTCGGGATGGCCTTCGGGTTCGGCATCACCGCCGCGCCGTACGAGATGACCCGCTACTACTCGATGCGTGATGTCGCCACGGTACGCTACGCCATCGGCATCTCGATGCTGCTGCAGGTGGTGATCGGATCCAGCGTGATGATCCTCGGCATCGGCATCCGCGGCATCTACCCGTTCCTGCCGTCGCCGGACCAGGCGTCGAGCATCATGGCCGCCACCGTGATGCCGCCGCTGCTCGGCGCGCTGTTCCTCATCGCGATGCTGTCGGCGATCATGTCCACGGTGAACTCGATCCTGCTGGTCACCGGCGGCGCCTTCGCGCACGACCTCTACAAGCGGCTGGTCAACCCGCAGGCGTCGCAGCGGCGGCTGGTCTGGGTGAACCGCCTGTCGATCGTCGTGCTCGGCATCATTCCGTTCTGGATGGCGACGCTCCGGCTCGGCGACGTCCAGGCGATCGTCATCGAGCAGGCCAAGTTCATCGCCAGCTTCTTCTTCGTGCCGGTGGTGCTCGGCCTCAACTGGCGGCGCGGCACCAAGGAAGGCGCGATCGCGGCGATGGCCGTCGGCTTCGCCGCCTGCCTGATCTGGACCTTCACCCTGCAGCGCAGCTTCGCCGTGCACGGCATCGACTCGGTGGAGGTCGGCGTGGCGATGAGCGCGCTGGCCTTCGTGGTCGTGAGCCGGCTGACGCCGCCGACGCCCGAGCGCAACCTCGCGATATTCTTCGACCAACGCTGAAACTGCCACAAGTCAAGCTCGAGCCAGACTGGGGGAGCCAGACTGGAGCCAGACTGGGGACAGGCCCCAGTTGTGGCCGAGTCCAGAACCACCACAAGCGGGGACAGGCCCCATGTACAAAGATCAGACATTCGTTGTCTACAGAGACCCCGCGCTCGAAGCCGCTGCGCGGGATGCCATCCGCCTCGACGAGCCGCGGGCGCTGCTCGATCGCTTCGTCACGCTGGTGCGGGAGTCGGGCACCGCTGACGAGCGGACCGCGGCGGATCTCATCGTCGGCCGGCTACAAGCCCTCGGCATTCCGGTGACCGTGCACGAGCCGGAGCTGTACATCAGCAATCCCTTGCGCGCCGAACTGACGTTGAACGGCGCGGCCGGGACGCGCGTCGTGCCCGCGCGGCCGCCGGCGATGGCTCGCTCCACCGGCGACGACGCCGTCTCCGCCGAGATCGTCTACGTGCCGTCGAAGTACGCCGGCGGCACCGCGAGTCTGTTCGACCTGCCCGAGGCGGCGCGCGGCGGTGGCGCCGACGACCCGGTGCGTGGCCGGATCGTCCTCACCGAGGGCTTCTCGATGCCGGCGGCGGTCGGCGCGTTCGAGCGGCGCGGCGCGATCGGCGAGATCTTCATCCACCCAGGCACGAACGTCCACGAGGGCATCTGCACGTCGATCTGGGGCGCCCCGACGGCGGAGTCGCTCGGTCGCAAGCCGAAGATCCCGGTGTGCTGCATCAACCACCCCGACGGCGAACAGCTCATCGCCGACGTCCAGCGCGGCCCGGTGCGCGCCTCGATCAAGACCTGGCTCGACGAGGGGTGGAAGACGTGTCCACTGCCCGTGGTGGAGATTGCCGGCACCGAGGATCCCGACGAGTTCCTGCTCGTGCACGGCCACTACGACTCCTGGTACGAGGGCATCGGCGACAACGCCACCGGCGACGCCGCGCTGCTGGAACTGGCGCGGGTGCTGTGGGGGCTGCGCGGACGTTTGAAGCGCTCGGTGCGCATCGCCTGGTGGCCCGGCCACTCCACCGGGCGCTACGCCGGGTCGACCTGGTATGCCGACGCCTTCGCCGACGAGATCGACGAGCGCTGCATCGCTCAGCTCGACATCGACTCGCCCGGGTGCGAGGGGGCGACCGCCTACGAGGAAGTGATGTGGATGGCCGAAGCCGACGCGCTGTGCCGGACGTCCATCCAGGACGCCCTCGGCCTGCCGTCCGAACGCGTGCGGCCGCTGCGCGCCGGCGACTACTCGTTCAACCAGATCGGCCCGACCGGCCTGTACATGCTGCTCTCGAACATCCCGATCGAGGAGCGCAAGCGGCGCGGTTACTACGCCGTCGGCGGCTGCGGCGGCAACATCGCCTGGCACACGCCCGACGACCTGATGCCGGTGGCCGACCTCGAGATCCTGCGCCGCGACCTCTGTGTCTATCTCACGACCATCGTCCGCATTCTGAACGCGCCGCTCCATCCGTTCGACTACAGCGCGGCGATCGACGAGATCAGCGCGGCGGTGGCCCGGTACCACGAGGCCGCCGCCGGCGAGGTGGACTTCGCGCCGCTGCTGGCCGACCTGACGGCGCTCGGCGCCGTCTGCACCAGCTGGCGCGCCCGGGCCGAGGCGAGCGTGGCGAGCGGCCAGGGCGAGCGGCGGCGCGTGAACGCCGTGCTGCGCCGCGTCTCGCGCCTGCTCGTCCCGCTCAACTACTCCAAAGGTGAACGCTTCGACCACGACCCGGCGCTGAAGTTCGGGCCGGTGCCGCGCCTCGAGGCGGCCGCCGGTCTGGCTGACGCGCCGATCGAGCTCAGGCCGTTCGTCAAGGTGGGTCTCGTCCGCGAGTTGAACAAGGTGCGCGCCACCGTGCGGGCGCTGCGCCGGGAACTGGCGTGAGCGCGGCGGGGAGCACGCGGCCGGTGGCGATCGTCACCGGCGGCAGCCGCGGCATCGGCGCGGCCACGGCCCGCCTGCTGGCGTCGCGCGGCTACGCGGTGGCCGTGAACTACCTGAGTAACCACCGGGCAGCGGACGCGGTGGTGGCGTCGATTCGCGCCTCTGGCGGCGAGGCGATCGCGGTGCCGGCCGACGTCGGGGTCGAGCCTGACGTGGTGCGCCTGTTCGCCACCTGCGACGCCGAACTCGGCCGGCTCCGCGTGCTGGTCAACAACGCCGGCATCCTCGAGACCCAGGGGAGGGTGGACACGATGGACGCCGCCCGCCTCCAGCGCGTGCTCACCGCCAATGTCGTCGGCTCGTTCCTGTGCGCCCGCGAGGCGGTGCGCCGGATGTCGACCCGGTGGGGCGGGTCGGGTGGGGCGATCGTCAACCTGTCGTCGGTCGCGGCCAGCACCGGCTCGCCGGGCGAGTACGTGGACTACGCCGCGGCCAAGGGCGCGATCGACTCCTTCACCCGCGGGCTCGCCCAGGAAGTGGCCCAGGAGGGCATCCGCGTCAACGCCGTGCGTCCCGGGTTCATCTACACCGACATCCACGCCAGTGGCGGCGAGCCCAACCGGGTCGACCGGGTGAAGGCGTTCGTGCCGATGCGGCGCGGCGGCACCGCCGACGAGGTGGCGCAGGCCATCGCCTGGCTGCTGTCGGACGAGGCGTCGTTCACCACCGGCGTCTGCCTCGACGTCGCCGGAGGACGCTAGGCCGGCTTGCGGACCAGGGCACCTTGCCCAGTCAACGTCCGGCGCAGGTAGTCGATCTGACCGAGGTGGTAGCCGAGGTGGCCGTAGAGGTGGATCACGAACTGACGATTGCTGACCGGTCCGCCCGGTAGCACCTGCTCTGGGAACATCTCGTCCCAACGCTCGGCGGTCAGCTGCTCGAGGACGCCCGGGATGAGCGCGACGAGTCCGGTGAGGTCGGCGACGAGTTCAGCCCGCGCGACGTCCTTCGCCGCGAACTCGCGGGCCCGGTCGCGTGCGTAGTCGACGCCGCCCAGTTGCCGGCCGACGAACTCCCTCAGGTTGCCGTTCAGGTGCAGCAGCAGGTTGCCGGCGGAGTTGGCGACGCCGGGGACCACGGCCCACAAGTGCCGATCTTCGAAGGCCTCGAGCTGCTGCAGGAGCCGGGGCAGATCGCGACGGTACAAGGCGGCGAGTTCGGTGCTGATCGACATGGAGTGATCATGCCTCAACGCCGGTCGCGGCACGCCCGTGCCCCCCAGCCAAGGCCGCCGCGATCACGAACGGCGACTGCCGGGCGCCGCGGCCACTTCTTCACGCCTGGTGCGGGCCTCGAGAATCGACTTCAGCAGCGCCAGGTCCTTGCCGTTCGCCCGCCGCATGGCGATGGTCACGAGTGGCGCGAGCAGACGCGAGAAGCCGGCCGGCGTGCCGCGATTGCGCAACGCCATCGCCGTGCGTCCAGGGGCCGCGTCGCGCCAGGTGTAGGTGGTCTCCATCGGGAACGGGCCCTGGGCCGTGCGCATCACGAAGCGCTCGCCGGGCACGTGCTCGACCACCTCGTAGACGTACTCGAGCCGGCGGCGCAGGAAGTCGGCGGCCAGGGCGAGCCGTGTGCCCACGCCCAGCGGCGGGGGCGTCTTCCACTCGATGGCGCGGATGTTCACGTACCAGAGCGCAATCCGGTCGGGATCGACCGCGAACGCCGCCACTTCGTGGCGGGGGCGGGCGATGACGATCTCGGTCGTGACGTCGACAGCCATACCCGTCCTTAGACGAGGATTCGAGGGCGACAGGTTGGGGCGGCGCGTGTCACCCCGAGAGGCCCGCGCGCCTGAGCGCCGCAATCAGCGCCTGCGGCTGGTCGGTGCCGACCGCGAAACGAGTGCCATTGGTCATCTCGAACTCGACGGCGTCGAGCCCCGACACGTTCCAGAGCCAGCCGCGCGGTGTGAGCCGCAGCCCCCAGCCCCAGAGCGGCGACGTGCGGATGGCGGCGGCGCGCCGGATGTCGGCCAAGGCCAGGCGCTTGTGGATCACGCCGAGTGGCCCGAATCGGCAGCTGACGCTGTCCCGGTCGACCGTCACGGTCAGAGTGCCGAAGAGTGCCCAGACGACCGCCATCACGACCAGCGGAGCCAGCGCGAAGGTCCAGGCACGGCCCACCAATCCGGTCACGGCGGCGAGCCCGCCGCCGAACAGGAGCAGCCATCCCCCGACCTGGGTATGTCGATACATGACCTCGCGCCTGCGACAGCCGGCCCCTAGTCCCTACTCCGTAGTCCTATTGCCCTCTGGCCTCAGTGTTCTTCTCTCCAGGCCAGAGGTATCTGTTGAACCAGTCCCAGTTCTGCTGCATCGCCGCCCGATTGGCCTTCGGCTTGTCGAGCCCATGGCCGAAGCCGCGGAAGATCATCAGCTCGACCGGCACCTTCTGATCCTGCAGCCCCTGATACAGCTCGAAAGCGTTGGGGATCGGCACGCGCTGATCCTTGTCGCCATGCTGGATGAGCGTTGGCGTCTTCGCCTGGGTGATGTAGGTCATCGGCGAGGTGTCGGCGTAGATCTTCGGCTCGCTCCACGGCGTGGCCTTGAGGTACTGCCGCGTGAACGGGTGGATGTCGGTGTTCACGTAGTAGGTGACCCAGTTGGAGATGCCGGCGCCCACCGACAGCGCCTTGAACCGGTCGGCGTGTCTGGTGGCGAGGAACGCCGAGATGTAGCCGCCCTGGCTCCAGCCCATCGAACCGACGCGGTCCTTGTCGACGAGCCCCTGGGCGACCAGCGCATCGATACCGGACAGCACGTCCCAGGCGTCGCCGATGCCGAGGTTGCGAACGTTGAGCGACCGGAAGGCCTCGCCGTAGCCGGCGCTGCCGCGGTAGTTCGGTTCGAGGACCAGCGCGCCCTTCGCGAGCCAGCCATCGATGGGATAGAAACTGGCGCTGCCGTAGGGCACCGGCCGCGACACGCCAGTCGGGCCGCCGTGGATGACCACCAGCAGGGGATAGCGCCGTCCGGCCTGGAAGTCCGACGGCTTGTGCAGCACGCCTTCGATCTCGGCGCCGTCCTGGCTCTTCCAACGCACGACCTCGCGGCCGTGCGCCGGCCACGACGCCACCTGCGCGCCCAGGTCGCTCAGTTTCGTCGCCGCCGGGGTCGTCGCTACCGGCGCGGCGTAGACGTCGGGGAACTCGCGCGGGCCGCTCGCGATGAACGCGGTGCGCGTGCCGGACGGCGTGACCGCCCACGCCTGGCCGATCCAGTCCTCGCGCCCGCGGTGCATCGCCACCTGGCGGCTCGACGGCTCGAGCCGGTAGAGGTAGGCCCAGGTCCGCTGTGCCGCCGAGAAGAAGATGCCGGCGTCGGTCCAGGCCACGAGCGACGGGTTCTCGTCGAAGCGGCTGGTGAGCGACTCGGGTGTGCCGCCGCCGGCGCCGACCACCGCCAGCGCGCCGTTCTGGAAGAAGTAGAACGGCTTGGCCATCGCCGACTGGAAGGCGATCTGGCGGCCGTCGGGCGACCACTTCGGGTTGCTGTCGGGCCCGTCCAGTGTGACGAGCGGCGTCACCCGGCCGGTCGCGACCTCCACCACCGAGATGTCGGCGCTGCCGCTGCTGCCGGCGTCGTTGTTCAGCCGGTGGTCGAAGGCGATGCGGGTGCCGTCGGGCGACCAGTCGAAGGCGCCGACGACGAAGGCGCCGGCGGTGAGCGGCGCGCTCGCTTTGGTGGCCACGGTGACGACGTGGAGCTGGGCCATCCGGTGGTCGCGGTCCTCGTGTGTGTAGTCGCCGTACTTCTCCTGGCGCTCCTTCATCGCCGGCGTCACCGGGTCGGTCATCGTGAAGGCGATGCGGGCGCCGTCGCGTGACCACGCAAAGGCCGTGACGTCCTCGGTGCCGGTGGTGAGCACCTCCGCCTCGCCTCCCTCCACCGACAGGCGATAGAGCTGCCGGACGTCGCTGCGGTCGGACACGAACGCGATCCAGGTGCCGTCGGGCGACCACGCCGGTTGCGTACTCGACTTGGCGCCGCTGGTGAGCGGCCGCGCGCTCGCCGGGGTGCTGGCGTCGGCGATCCAGAATCTCGGTTTCGTAGGCGTTGTCGGTCCAGTTGGTCTCGCGGACGGCGAACGCCACCCGGCGGCCATCCGCGGAGATCGCCGGCGTGCCGGTGACGCGCTTCAGCGCGACGAGGTCGTCGATGGACTGGGCCAGCGCCGGCGCCGCCGCCAACGCCGTCAAGACCGCGATGCGGAGCACGAGCATGACGCCACCTCGGAGGGAAGAGACGGGCGAGCGTAGCATAGGGTTGCGTGCGAGCCTGGGGGACGAGTGACGGGACCAACGACGGACGAGCGGCGCGGGTTCACGGCGCCTGAACGGATCGAGACCGCGCGTCTCGTCCTGCGCCGGCCGCGTCCGGCCGACGCGGCGGCGATCTTCGCCCGCTACGCCAGCGTGCCCGAGGTGACGCACTACATGAGCTTCGCCCGTCACGTGTCGATTGACCAGACCCGCGCATTCCTCGACTTCTGCGCCGACGAGTGGCGGCGTTGGCCGGTCGGGCCGTATCTCATCGAGCATCGTGACGACGGGCGGCTGTTAGGTGGCACCGGGCTCGGCTTCGAATCGCCGTGGTGCGCCTCGACCGGCTACCTCCTGGCTCGGGACGCGTGGGGCCAGGGCATCGCCACAGAAGCACTGGCGGCGATGGTCGTCCTGGCGCGACAGGCCGGGGTGGTTCGGCTCTACGCGATGTGTCACGTCGACAACGCCGCGTCGCGGCGGGTGCTCGAGAAGGGCGGCTTCGCCCACGAAGGCATCGTGTCGAACGCCACGACGTTTCCCAATCTCGGCGCGCCCGGGCCCCAGGACGCGCACTGCTACGCACGCCTCCTGCCCTGATCGGGGCCGCTGCTCACTGCACGACGAAGCGCTCTTCGGCCAGCACGCGGCCGTCGGCCGAGCGGAGTTCGACGCGCCACGGGCCGGTGCGCGCGGCATCGACGGTCTGGCGGCTGAACGTGCGGTAGCCGGGCCGCCCTGCCGCCTGGATCCGCAGGCTCACCGACTGGATGAGCTGGTCGCCGTAGTACCACTGATGGACGACCTGAATCGTCGCCGGGACGTCGAGCCGGGTCAGGAAGTACAGGCGCCCAGGCGACGCCGGCTGCTCGACCGGCACGCAGGTCCATGCCCCGGCCGTCGACAGGTCGCGGCACAGCCGGGCGTCGGTGACGCCGACGCCTTCAGGAGCGGTGCCGGGCTCGGCCGGTGCCGACGGCGCTGGTCCGGACGCCGCCGGCGGCGGGGCCGACTCGACCAGTGGCGCTGGCGCCGGCGTCGGCTCGGCCGCGGGGGCAGCCGGTGCGGGCGGCGGGTCGGCTGGCGCGTCAGGAGCCGCGGCCGGCGCTGTCGGCACGGTGACAGCCTTCTTGGCCGGGGTGCGCTTCGGCGCTGGTGCGGCGACCGGTGCCGGCGCCGGGGGCTCGGCCGCCGCCGGCTCGCGGTCGCGCATCACGAGGACGACGACCAGGGCCACGAGCACGGCCACGATCGCGCTGGCGGCCATCCAGTGTCGCGACGACGGACGATCCGAGGCCGGCAGGGGCGGGCGCACACGCGACGGCGGCCGGGCCGGCGCTCGGGACGCCGCCGACGGGCTGGGCTTGCGCACGCCTGACGCCGGTGCCGGGCGCGACGGTGGTTGAGCCGGCGGCGCCGTGGCGGCGGCTGGCGCCGGCGGCGGCATCAGCCGCGCTTCGAGAAACGCGTTCAGATCGTCACGGCAGCGGACGACCAGCGAATCCTGGGGCGGCAAGGCCGCGGATGCCGCGGTGAACGCCCGGCGGTACAGACTCTCGGCTTCGCCGAGCCGGCCGGCGCGTTCGCACACCACGGCGAGGTTGTGGAGCGTGGAGGCGACCTCGGCGTGCTCGGGGCCGAGTCGCGCGGTCTGCAACTCCAGCAGCGTGCGGAGGTGGCCCTCCGCGGCGATCGTGTCGCCTTCTGCCGCTGCCTGCTCGGCAGCGACGAGCACCGCTTGCTCTTCGAACGCGTCCGGCATCCGCCCTCCGGGCCACTGGAGCTTGGGGGCTCTGGCTCGACGACCTGTGCACATTCTACGCCTCCAGCCGGCGCCGGAGCCGCTTGCACATTCGTGCACGGCCCGATGCCGTGGTAGATTCCGCCGCAGTCTCCGCCGGCCGGGGAGTTGGAGGGCGTCTCGATGGTGCGATGGAGCTGGACGGCGCGGGCTGCGGCGACGGCCGGCGCGATCGTCGCGGTCACGGGCCTGGCCGGCGCGCAGTATCCCGCCCCGCCGCTCGAACGGCCGCTGGCCAGCGCCGCCGCCGATGATCTGGCCGAGGGCAAGCGGCTCTACAACGCGCAGTGCGCGCTGTGCCATGGCATCGACGGCAGCGGCGGCTACGGGCCGTCGCTGCTCAAACCGACGTTCACCCGTGGTGCCGACGACGCCGGGCTGTTCGCGCTGGTGCGAACCGGCATCCCGGGCGTGATGCCGGGCTTTGGCGACGCCAACGGACCGCGTCGCAGCTGGCAGCAGGCGGCCTATGTCCGGTCGTTCAATCGCCAGGGCGGCGGGTCCGCCGCCGGCAATCCGCAGCACGGGCGGGCCGTGTACCAGGCCCGCGGCTGCGCCGGCTGTCACGTCCTCGGCGGTGAGGGCCGGGCGCTCGGTCCCGACCTCTCGGCCATCGGCGTCCAGCGCGGTCCCGCCTACCTCAAGGAGGCGCTGGTGGCCCCGGCGGCGCGCGTGCCGGACGGACACGTCGTGGTCACTGCCCGCCCGAAGACCGGCCCTCCCGTGCGCGGAGTGCGGGTGAGCGAAGACGCGTTCTGGGTGCACGTCCGCGATACCTCGGGGCGGCTCCACGCGTTCAGGACGGCCGACCTCACCGAACTCACCCGTGAGGCGGGCGCCAGCCTGATGCCCGGATACGGCGTGCTGCCGGCCAACGACCTCGACGACTTGGTGGCGTATCTCTCCGGACTGCGGGGGCAGCGATGACGCGAGTGGCGATGGTGGCAGCGGGGATGGCCGTCTGCGGTGCGATTCTGAGCGGCCAGGTGCCACAGCAGCGCATCGTCGATGCCGCCAAGGAGCCCGGATCCTGGCTCACCTACAACGGCGGCTACTCCGGTCATCGCCATTCCGCGCTCGACCAGATCACGACCGCCAACGTCGCCGGACTGCGGCCCGCGTGGGTCTACCAGGTGGCCGGACCGGGGCAGATGGAGACGTCGGCGATCGTCGCCGACGGGACGATGTACGTGACCGAGCCGCCCACCACCGTGACGGCCCTCGACCCGCGCAACGGCCGGCCGATCTGGAGCTACGTGCGGCCGATGCCGTCAGACCTGCGGCTCATCGGCTTCCCGGCGACCAATCGCGGCGTCGCGATCCTCGACGACAAGGTGTTCGTCGGCTCGCTCGACGGCGCCCTCATCGCCCTCGATGCCGAGACCGGCGCCGTGCGCTGGGAGACGAAGGTCGGCGACAACGCCACCGGCCACTCGATCACGATGGCGCCGCTGGCGGTGAAGGACAAGGTGATCGTCGGCATCAGCGGCGGCGAGGCCGGCATCCGCGGCTTCGTCGACGCCTACGACGCGAAGACGGGCAAGCTGGCGTGGCGCACCTACACCGTGCCGGTCGCCGGCGAGCCGGGCGTCGAGACGTGGGCGGGGGAGAGCTGGAAGAACGGCGCTGGCGCCACCTGGTTGACCGGGTCGTACGACCCGGCGCTCAACCTGCTCTACTGGGGCACGGGCAATCCGGGACCCGACTGGAACGGCGACGTGCGCAAGGGCGACAACCTCTACACCTCGTCGGTGCTCGCCCTCGATGCCGACACCGGGAAGATGAAGTGGCACTTCCAGTACACGCCGCACGACGTCCACGACTGGGATGCCAATCAGATCCAGGTGCTGGCCGACCTCACGATCAACGGCCGGCCGCGACGAACGCTCGTCACCGCCAACCGCAACGCCTTCTACTACGTGCTCGACCGCGTCACCGGCGAGTTCCTGCACGCCGCGCCGTACGCAAAGCAGACCTGGGCCAAGGGCATCGACGCGAAGGGCCGCCCGCGCGTGATCGAAGGCACCGAGCCGACCTACGAGGGCAACCTGGTGTATCCGAGCCTGCAGGGCTCGACCAACTGGCCGAGTCCGTCCTACAGCCCCCAGACCGGCCTGTTCTACGTCCCGGTGCGCGAGATGGGCTCCTACTACTACAAGACCGACGTCGAGTACCGAGGCGGGGCAGCCGTTCACCGGCGGCGGCGAGCGCCGGCTCGCCGACGAGGCCTGGGGCGCCGTGCGTGCCCTGGACGCGACGACCGGCGCCACGGTCTGGGATTTCCGCCTGCCGTCGCCGTCGTGGTCGGGGGTGCTCTCGACCGCCGGCGGGCTGGTGTTCTCGGGGTCGAACGAAGGCAACTTCTACGCTCTGGACGCGAAGACCGGGGCGCCGCTGTGGCAGTTCCAGGTCGGTGGAATCGTGCGATCGAACCCGACGACGTTCCTCGTCGACGGCCGGCAGCACGTGTCGGTGGCCGCCGGCCGCGCCGTGTTCATGTTCGCGCTGCCGTAGGCGGCAGTTGGCGCCGCGTCAGTGCCTGGGCACCGACGCGACCAGGATCTCCAGCGCCTTGCCGAGCGTGGACCGCACGTGGCGCGAGCCCTTGAAGTTGCCGATGCGGACGACGACCAGGTCGTGCGACGGGAGGATCCACACCTGCTGCCCGCCGGCGCCGTTCATCGAATACGCCTCCTTCGGAATCGGCCACGCGCCATCGCCGTTGATCCAGAAGAAGCCGCCGTAGACCGGCCGCTCGTCGGCGACCCACGCCGGCGCCAGCGTACTGACGAAGTCGTTGTAGTTCTCGGGCAGGAGGCGCTCGCCGCCCGGGGCGACGCCGTCGTTCAGATACAGGTTGCCGAGCCGGGCCCAATCGCGGCCCGACATGTACTCGTAGCCCTGGGTCAGGAAGTTGCCGAACGGATCGGTCTCCATGACCATCGTGCGCACGCCGATCTTGTCCCACAGCGCGCGCTGCGGATACGAGAGGTAGTCGAGCTTCAGCGTGGCGATGCCCAGCTTGTTCAGGTAGTTGGTCAGCACGGGGTCGGTGTTGCGGTAGCGGCCCACGGTGTTGGGCGGCCACTGCTGCGGCCTGGTGGCGGCGTACTTGAACGAGTCGACGCCACCCGTATACAGGTAGAGATGATCCGGGTAGGTGGAATTGGGGTCGTAGTCGGGATCGCCCGGGGCCTTGATGCGGATGCCGCTCGACATCCGCAGGATGTCCTGGATCTTGATCGCAGCCCGCGGGTCGTTCGGCTGCGCCTGCCACTCGGGAATCGGCGCCGGCTGCTCGAGCGTGTAGACCCCCTTGTGGACGAGCGTGCCCATGATCGTCGAGGTCACGCTCTTGCCCATCGACCAGCTCTCGAGCGGCGTGGTCATGGTGATGCCCTCGCCGTAACGCTCGCCGATGAGCCGGCCCTTCCACGTGACCACGAACGCGGTCGTCTCGGCGTCGGCGTTCTCGAACGCGGCGTCGACCGCGCTTTTGATCTTCGCTTCGTCGAGTTCGCCCGGGAACGGCGTCTTCGGCAGCCGATCGCCCATCGGCCAGTCCTGGGCGCTGGCCGACGGCAGGTTCGCCGACACCGTCTTGGGCGTGAACGACAGCGTCGTCGAGCCCTCGGGATAGGTCACGCAGCCCTGGCTGCCGGTGTACACGGCGGTGCGCGTCACGCCGTTGGGCAGGGTGATGCTGACCGTCTTCTTGTCGCGGTCGACCACCGGCTTGCCGACCTTCTTGCGCTCCTCGTACGGCGCGGTGAAGTAGCCGACGTGCTCGGCGGCGAACTCGATGTCGTAGCCGGTGATGAACACCGCCGAGCACATCGTCTTGGCGTAGCCGGACGTGTGGTGGGACAGCGCGTCGCCGGGTGGCGGCACGTAAGGCGTCGGCAGCTCGAGCGACTTGGCCCGGGCGATGAGCTTGGCACGGGCAGCGGCGGCGGGATCGGCCGGAGCCGGGGCGGTGGCCGCGGCCGGCGCCGGTGCCGGCGCCTCCGAGCACGCGGCCAGCAGCCCGGTGGCCAGGAACACGCCGGCAGCGGCATGCGTGGTGAATCGGCGAGTCGTCATGCGTCGAGCTCCCTGGAGTGACGGTTGGTGACCGGGAGTCTACACGCGAATGGACCCCGGCGTGCCGGCGCCTTGACCGTCGCCCGCCGACCGGCTACAACCGATGGAGCCCGCCGTCGCGGGCGGTGCGGACAGGAGCAGCGAACGATGACCAGGCGATTGGCGGGGCTGGGGACGGTGATGCTGGTCGTCGCGCTGGCGGCGCCGCTGACGGCCGATCTCCGCACCGTGACCGGCGAAGTCGTCGACCTCGACTGCAGCCTCACCAAGGGCGACGGCGGCCGCGGCGACGCGCATGCCGCCTGTGCCATGACCTGCGCCCGGCGCGGCAACCAGATGGCGATCCTCACCGCCGACGCCGTCTACCTCGTGGACGGCGACTACACCGCGAACCGCAATGCGAAGCTGCTCGACTTCGTGGCCCGCAGGGTCGAGGCGAAGGGCAGCGTCAGCGAGCGCGACGGCGCGATGCGCATCAACGTCGCGAGCATGGCGGTGGTCAAGGAACCCGACTAGCGGCTGCCACGCCTGACTGTTGTTCCCCTCACGTTGTGAGGGAACAAACCGGCCTGCCTCGCCGTCCACTCCGGCGAGGTCAATCCGTTGAGCCACGAGACCCTGGCGTTGCTCCAAGGCACGGCCGACCTGCTCATTCTGCAGGCCCTGCGTCAAGGCCCCGCGCATGGCTATGCCGTGTCGCGCTGGGTGCGTGAACGCACCGAAGGCGTGCTGTCGATGGAAGATGCGGCGCTCTATCAGGCCCTCCATCGCCTCGAAGCGCGCGCCTGGGTGGCGTCGGAATGGGGCCTCTCCGAGAACAACCGCCGGGCCAAGTTCTACACGCTCACCGCTGAAGGTCGCGCGCAGCTGCGCTCCGAGGTGTCGGCGTGGAAGCGGTATGCCAGCGCCGTGTTCAAGGTGCTCGAGACCACGTAGGAGAGGCCCAGCATGATTCCCCACGGCACCAGGCGCGTGTTCCGGTTCCCCTGGCGCAGCACGGCCGACGTGCGCGCCGACATCCGCGAGGAGTTCCAGTTCCACCTCGACATGCGCACCGCCGAACTCGTCGCCGCGGGCCGGTCCGAGTCCGACGCCCGCGCCCAGGCGCAGCGCGAGTTCGGCGACGAGGCGGTGGGCGCCTCGGCGTGCGCGCGGGTCGACACGCGCGTGGAATGGCGCCAGCGCGCGAGTACCCTGGTGGACGACTTAGTGCGCGACATCGCGCTGGGTTTTCGGCTGCTGATCCGGACTCCCTGGTTCTCCGCCTTGTCGATCGCCATGCTCGCACTCGGCATCGGGGCCAACGCGGCCATCTACTCGATGTTCGAGCAGACGCTCTTCCGGTCGCTGCCGGTGAGTGCCCCGGGCGACCTGGTGAACCTGTCGTCGCCGGGCCCGAGACCGGGCGGTGACAACTGCAACCAGGCGGGCCGCTGCGTCGACGTCTTCAGTCTGCCGATGTATCGGGACCTGGCGCAGTTGTCGCCGGGTTTCTCGGGCATTGCCGCCCATCGCGCGTCCGACATCACGCTCACGCCGGCGCGCGCCGACCGCAGCGAATGGGCGATGGGCATGCTGGTGTCGGGCAATTACTTCGACGTGCTGCAGGTGCGTCCCGCCCTCGGCCGGATGATCGCCGAGGCCGACGTGGCGGCCGCCGCACCGGTGGCGGTGTTGAGCCACGCCTACTGGCGCACGCGCTTGAACGCGGATCCTGCGGTGCTCGGCGAGGCGCTACTCGTGAACGGTCGGCCGCTCACCATCGTCGGGGTAGCACCAGCGGGGTTCGAGGGCACCACGCTGGGCTACCGTCCCGCGGCATTCATGCCGTTTCCGGTGCGCGCCCTGATCGAGCCGGGCGGCGAGAAGGACCTCGAGAACCGGCGTTCCCACTGGGTGTACCTGTTCGGCCGCCTCGCCCCCGGCGTGTCGCTCGCGCAGGCGCAGGCCGCACTCAACGCGCCCTATCAGCGCATCCTCGAAGACGTCGAGGCGCCAGCCCTCACCGGCGTGAGCGATCAGACGCGCGCGCAGTTCATCGCCAAGCAGATCGTCGCCACTGACGGATCGCGCGGGCAGAGCCGCCTGCACACCGTGCTGAACACGCCGCTCACCCTGCTGCTGCTCGTGGCCGCCGTGGTGCTGCTCATTGCCTGTGCCAACATCGCCAACCTGCAGCTGGCCCGCGCGGCCGGGCGCGCCAGCGAGATGGCCGTACGGTTGTCGATTGGCGGCAGCCGCTGGCAGCTCGTGCGCCAACTGCTGATCGAGTCGTGGGTGCTCGCGCTGGCCGGGGGCGCGGCCGGACTGGTCGTGGCGCACTGGACGCTGCGGGGTATTGCCATGTTGCTCCCGACTGGCGCCGAAGACATGGCCCTGACCTTCGGGCTCGACTGGCCGGCGATGCTCTTCGGTGCCGCGCTCACGATTGGCGCGGGCCTGCTCTTCGGTCTGGCGCCGGCACTCAAGACCACGCGCCCCGACATCCTGTCGACGTTGAAGGACCAGTCGGGCCAGCCATCGGGCGCCCGGGCCAGCGCGCGGCTCCGGTCGGTGCTGTGCACCGCGCAGATCGCGTTGGCAATGGCGCTGCTCGTGTCGGCGGGGCTGTTCGTGCGCAGCCTGGTCAACGTCAGCAACGTGGCGCTCGGCCTCGACCCCGACCATCTCGTCACGTTCGCCGTCGCGCCCGGCCTGAACGGCTACTCGCCGGATGGCACCCGCGCTTTCGTCGAGCGGCTCGAAAGCGATCTCGCCGCCATCCCTGGCGTCACCTCGGCGTCGGCCTCACTCATTCGCGTGCTGTCGAACCAGAGCAACGGCGGCAACCTGGTCGTGGAGGGCTTCAGCACCGACCTCGATGCCGACACCAACGTGCGAATGCACGGCATCGGTCCGGCGTTCTTCGGCACCGTGGGCATGCCACTGCTGGCCGGGCGGGCGTTCTCGGCCGCCGACACCGTCGGCGGGCCACGCGTGGCCGTCGTGAACGAGGCGTTCGCCAGGAAGTTCAATCTCGGGCTCAATCCCATCGGCCGGCGCCTGAGTCGGCGGGGAGCCGCGGCGCTCGACACCGAGATCGTCGGACTGGTGCGCGACGCCAAGTACAGCGACGTGAAGGGGGAGGTGCCGGCGGTGCTCTACGAGCCCTACCGTCAGAAGCCCGACCTGTTCGCGATGTACTTCTACGTGCGAACGGCGTTGCCGCCGGAACTCCTGCTGGCGGCCGTGCCTGGGGTGGTGCGGGCGATCGACCCGAGCGTGCCGGTGCGCGACCTGGTGACGATGCCGCAGCAGGTGCGCGAGAACATCTTCCTCGACCGCATGGTGAGCGTGCTGTCGCTGGCGTTCGCCTCGCTCGCCACGGTGATGGCCGCGCTGGGCCTCTACGGCGTGCTCACCTACACGATTGCGCAGCGCACCAGGGAGATTGGCCTGCGCATGGCGCTCGGGGCCGATGCCGCCACGGTGCGGAGCATGGTGCTGGGCCAGATGGCGCGCATGACGGTGGCGGGCGCCGGCCTGGGATTGCTGGCGGCCTTTGGTCTCGGCGCCGCCGCGCAGTCGCTGCTCTACGGGCTCGATGGTTTCGATCCGCTGGTCGTCGCCAGCTCCGTGGCCCTGCTGGCGATCATCGCGATGGCTGCGGCGCTGGCGCCGGCGCTGCGCGCCGCGCGGATCGATCCGATGCGCGCCTTGCGTTGGGACTGACGCGGGCGCGGAACCAAACACCGTCGCTGGTGTCCAACACTTTACAACTGACGACAATCGGGCCCGAACGTCGTCCTTCGATTGCGCATGTCGCGTCCGGCCTGCACGGCCGTGCCTGCGGCGTGCGCCAGGAGGACCGGCCATGCCTCGCGATCTGTTCGGACAGATGACTCGCCCCTTCGAGGGCGTGGGTGCCCGCTCGCGTCTCACCGTCCCGCTGTCGCTCGCCGCGCACGCCGCCGCCGTCGTGGCGATCCTGGTCGTGCCGCTGCTGGCGACCGATACGCTGCCCTCGCTCCACACCTCTCTGTCGTTCGACGTGATCACGCCGGTGGTGCCACCGGCCCCGCCACCGCCACGCCCGCGTCCGCCGGCCGACACACCAGTGGCGCCCGACGTGAATGCCGCGCCGACCGTCGCGCCCGAGGGCTTCGCGCCGGAGCCGGTGCGGCTGCCGGTCGAGTCGGACGGCCCGGACATCGGCCTGGTTCCCGGCGGATTCTCGTCGAGCGCCGACCTTCTCGCGCCGCCGCCACCGCCACCGCCGGCGCCACGTCCGGCGGCGGTACGGGTCAGCGGCGGCATGACGCCGCCGACCAAGGTGCGCGACGCTGCTCCGGCGTATCCGGCCATCGCCCAGGCGGCGCGGGTTCAGGGCGTCGTCATCATCGAGGCGACCCTCGGTCTCGACGGCGCCGTGGTCGATGCGCGGGTGCTGCGCTCGGTGCCGCTGCTGGACGACGCGGCGTTGCAGGCTGTCCGTCAGTGGCGCTACACGCCGACCAGGCTCGACGGGCAGCCGGTCGCGGTCATCATGACCGTCACCGTCAACTTCCAGCTGCGGTGACCGCCATGAGCACGATGACCTACGCCAACCCCCGCCATGCGCCGGTGCGCACCGCCCGCCGCCTCACGGCCACCGCCGAGATGAACATCACGCCGATGATCGACGTGCTGCTGGTGCTGCTGGTCATCTTCATGGCCGCCCTGCCGCTGTCGCAGACCGGCCTCGACGCCACGCTGCCGCCGCCGGTGGCGCCGCCGGCCGCGGCGGCCAATCCCGACCAGATCGTGGTGGAGTACAGCGCCGCGCGGCGGCTCACGGTGAATCAGCAGGACGTGACGCTGGGCGCGCTGGGTCCCCGGCTGCGCGAGATCTACGCCGGGCGCCGGGACAAGACGTTGTACCTGATGGGCGACGGCGCCCTCCGCTACGGCGAGGTGGTCGGCGTGATCGACGCCGCCAAGGGCGCCGGCGTCGAACGCGTCGGCATCGTGACCGCGGCGATGCGGGCGCGGTAGCGGCCTCGTCATCGGTGAGATCCCGCAGCCGGCCGGGGGAATCCCCCGGCCGCGGTGCGGTGTTGGCGCGCGTCCGCCCGGAATCCCCCGAAAACGCCCGGCGCCGGCCCGGCACTCTTCTTGATTCACAGACCGGTGGAGTTGGTCATGACCGCCGACCGTGATGTCCGCACCGATCTGCAGAGCCGCCGCGACGTGCTGTTGAAGCGCGTCGGCGCCATCACCCGCGATCTACGCCGGCCGACCGATCCGGATTGGGCCGAGCGCGCCACGGAGGTCGAGAACGACGACGTCCTGGAAGGGCTCGACGACGCCGGCCGGGCCGAGCTGGCCGAGATTCGCCTCGCGCTCGACCGGCTCGAGCACGGCACCTACGGCACGTGCGCGCGGTGCGGCCGGGACATTCCACCGCCACGGCTGGCGGCGCGGCCGAGCGCCACGACCTGCGTGGCGTGCGCTGACTGAAGCTTCGAGGAGGCCGTCGTGATCCACTTCGTGTCCGGAGACATCCTGCTGTCGCGCGCCCAGGTGGTGGCGCACGGCGTCGCCGCCAACGATCCGATGACCCAGGGGCTGGCGCTCGCCTTGCGCGAACGTTTTCCGGCGTTGCAGAAAGACTTTCACCACTGGTGTCAGCAGACGCATCCCGCGCCCGGGGCGGTGTGGACGTGGGGCGCCGCCGGCGGCGTGCGCATCGTGCAGCTGCTCACGCAGGAGGTCGCGCCGGGACGGGGCGGACGGCCGTGGCGGGCGACGCTGCACAACGTGCGCGAGGCGCTGCGCGGCCTGGCGAAGACGGCTGACAAGGAAGGGTTCACGTCGATCGCCATACCGAGACTGGCGACCGGCGTGGGCGGGCTGGCGTGGGAGGACGTGCTCCCGATCATCGAGGAACGCCTCGGCGGCTTGTCGATTCCGGTGTTCGTCTATGCGACCTACCGGCCCGGCAAGGCCGCCGAGGAGCCGTTCGCGATCGCTACAGCGCCTGCAGCAGCGCCTTGACCTTGTCGTTCGCTTCCCAGGTCATGCCCTTCTTGCCGAAGTGGCCGTAGTTGGTGGTCTGCGAGTAGATCGGCCGCCGCAGATTCAGCTGGTCGATGATGTCGGCCGGCTGGAAGCTGAACACGCGGTTCACCGCCCGCACGATCTTCGCAGACGCCACCGTCGACGTGCCGAACGTGTCGATGTGCACGCTCACCGGGTCGGGATGGCCGATGGCGTAGGCGAACTGCACCTCGCAGCGTTCGGCGAGCCTGGCGGCGACGATGTTCTTGGCCACCCAGCGGCCCATGTAGGCGGCGCTGCGGTCGACCTTGCTCGGGTCCTTGCCCGAGAACGCGCCGCCGCCGTGCCGGCCCATGCCGCCGTAGCTGTCGACGATGATCTTGCGGCCGGTGAGGCCGGTGTCGCCCTGCGGCCCACCGATGACGAAGCGGCCGGTCGGGTTGATGAGGAACTGCGTCTCGCGCGGTGAGCATCTTCGCCGGCAGCACCTTGCGGATCACCTGCTCGATGCAGAAGCGCTCGATCTCCTTGTGCGACACGTCGGCGGCATGCTGGGTCGAGATGACGACGTTCGAGATGCCGACCGGCTTGCCGTTCTCGTAGATCACCGAGACCTGCGACTTGGCGTCGGGGCGCAGCCACGGCACCGTGCCGCGCTTGCGGATACGGGTCAGCTCACGGCCGAGGCGGTGGGCGAACATGATCGGCGCCGGCATCAGCTCGGGGGTCTCGTTGCTGGCGTAGCCGAACATCAGCCCCTGGTCGCCGGCGCCCTGCTTGGCGGTCTTCTTGCCGACCGCCTTGCGGGCGTCGACGCCCTGAGCGATGTCGGCCGACTGCTGGGTGACCAGCAGGTTGATGAACACCTTGTCGGCGTGGAAGACGTCGTCGTCGTTGACGTAGCCGATGTCGCGGATTGCGCTCCGCGCGATCTTCTCGAAGTCGAGCTTGGCCTTGGTCGTGATCTCGCCGCCAATCACCACGACGTTCGACTTGACGAAGGTCTCGCAGGCGACGCGGCTGAACTTGTCCTGCGCCAGGCAGGCGTCGAGGACGGCATCGGAAATCGTGTCGGCGACTTTGTCGGGATGGCCCTCGCCGACGGATTCCGACGAGAAGATGTATCGATCGCTCATAACGCTCCAAAAAGAAAAGCCCGCTCGGTCGCGGGCTTCCCGCGACTTAGATAGAACTCACCGGAGGCGGTCTTCTGCCGGTCCGGGGCGCGGCCCATCAAGTCGGGAAATCGCCGCGCCAGACGACCGTTCAGTATCGCTGGCGCAGCCGGAGCGTGTCAAACACCGGCGTCGCCCGCCTTCGCCGAGGCTTCGGCGGGTTGAGGCCGGCGGCCTCTTGCGGCCTCAAAACCCGAACGTCACGCCGACGGTGCCGCGCCAGAACCGCTGGTCCTGCAGCGCCTGCTCGATGAGCGGATCGTCGGATTCCGAGACGTTACGGAAGTAGCGGACGTCGCCGCGCAGCGAGATGCGCCCGGAGCCGAGGAACAGGCCGGCGCCGACGTTGACGCCCAGGCTCGACTCGGTGGCGTCGAAGAGCTCGCCGAAGTCGCCCAGCTGGCTGCGGATGAGCCCGGCCCCGCCGGTGACGTAGGGCCGCACGCCGCCGGCGTTGCCGACGAACATCAGGTTGCCCATGAACGTCGTCACGTTGTTGGTGCCGAGCAGGTCGAGGTCGAGATCCTTCGGCTCGAAGAAGTCGGGGATGAAGCCCAGGTCGACCTCGAAACCGAGGCCGGACGTGCCGACGACGGCCAGCGAGCCGCCCAGCACGTAGCGGTTGTCGAGTTCGAGGCCGCCGTCCTCGTCGCCGCCGGTCTTGCTGTTGAAGGTGACGCCGGCAAACGGCGTCAGCAGGATGTCGGCGTGGGCCGCGGCCGGAATGGCCAGCGACGACACCACGACCACGCTCGTCATCAGAAACTTCCGCATCGCATCTCTCCTTGGTGAACGGTCACGAAGGGCACGAGGGGAAGCGCGCCTCACGACGACTGACTGGCTGGCTGAGCCCCGGGCCCCGAGCCCGGTCGGGGTTCCTACTTCTTGTGATCGGCGATGTACCTGCAGCGCGAACTTCTCCAATCCGGGGTTGCTGAGGCCGATGGCCCGCGCTTCCTCGGTGGCCTTCTCGACCGAGTAGTTGTCCTGGAGCACGCGCTTGGCGAGCCAGACCGTGCCGACGCGCTGGGCCGACGCGCAGTGGATGAACACCGGCTGGTTGGCGGTGTTGGCGATGGCCCCCAGGAACGAGTCGATCACCTTCGGGTCGGGGCTGCCGGCGCTGAAGGGAATGTGGATGTAGACCAGCCCCAGCTCCTTGGCCTTGGCCTGGTTCTGGTCGATGTTGGCGCCCGGCTCGCTGGCCATGCGCAGGTTGATCACCGACTTGAAGCCGTCCTTCTTCAGGGCGTCGAGGGTGGAGACATCCGCGGCGCCGCCGCAGGCCACCGTGGCGTCGACCCGGGTGAAGTTGGTGACGCCGGGATACGTGCCCTTGGTCTGGGCCAGGGCGGGAGCCGCGAGAGCGAGCGACAGACAGAGCGACAGGGCACCGCGCATAGACATCTCCTTGGACGTGGAGATCCGATTCTACGCGATGCCCGCGCCGCCTATTCCTTTTCGACGGTGACCGAGACCGGCTGCTGGATGCGGACGCTGACCGTGGAACCGGCCGGAATCGTCACGGTGTTGCGGTCGCCGGCCATCACCGCCGCGGTGCCGCCGCCGGCGCCGACGCCGGCGCCGATGGCCGCGCCCTTGCCGCCGCCGAGGATGGCCCCGAGAATCGCGCCGCCGATCGCGGCGCCGCCGATCTTGGCCGCACTTTCACGGCCGGGTGCGGCGCCTTCGCGGGTAATCGCGTCGGTGCGCAGCGCCAGGCGGTCGCCGTCGCCGAGCACCACCGTGTGGAAGCGGATGCTGAGGCGGGCGCGCTCGCGCACCTTGCCGCCGCGCTGCACGTCGGTGACCGTGCCGTGGACGATCGAGCCGGCGGGAATCGCCACCCGGCCGCCGACGCGCACGTCGCGGGTGACCCGGGCCTCGACCGCGTCCTCGACCTTGGCGCGATCACTCGACACCGTGGTCTCGAGTTGCAGCCCCATCACCGCGTCAGCCGGGACCGTGAGCTCGACGAACTCGGGTGCGGGCGGCGCGACCGGCTCGGGTTCCGGCGCCGGCCGTTCGGGGGCCTCAGGCTGCACGGCGGGACGTGTCTCCCACATCGACCCGCTGGCCGACGTCGCGGGCGCGGGGGCCGGCTCGATCGGCGGCATCGGCCGCGGGGCGCTGGCCTGGCGCGGAGCCGGGGCCTCGCGACGCGGGGTGGGCGCTGGTGCGGGGCGCGGCGCCGCGGCAACCCGTTCCTGGCGAACCGCCGGCGGGGCAACCACCGGCGCTGGCGTCGGCGCGGCTTCCGGCGTCAGCACGCCTTCGGACGCCGTCACCGGCTCGCCGGAGGGGGTGGTCTCCGCCGCCGTGGCCGGCCCTGGACTGGCCTGGACGGCCCCCTGGGACTCCTGGGCGTTGTGACGGGTGGCGAGGTATGCGCCGCCGCCTGCCGCCGCCAGGCACCCCACGATGAGCCCGCCGAAGACCAGCTTGTTGATTGCCATTGCCATCTCCTCGGCCCGGTCAAAGCAAGGGGTGTGCCCGCGGCGGACCGCCACCGGTGGGGCCCATCCGGCTCAATCCCCCAGATTCTAGACGGGTTGCTGTCCTGTCTGGGGGATGTTGTCCTCGTTTCAGGCGGGCTGGCATAACCTGACGACGCGGTGCCTCAAACCTTGAATCGGCCTCTGGCCGGGCGGTAGCCGCAGGTTCTCAAACCGGTGCCCACAGGCGCTCGTCTCTCCGTCGTGACCGTGGCCGAGCTGATGCACCGGGGGCCTGCAGTCCGTGGCGAAGGTGGCGCCGGCGTTCGGCTGGCGCTGCATCCTGCCTCGCTACGTTGCTCCTCCCTCGAATACGGCTCGGTATTCTCGGTCGTCGCGCCTGGCGATCCAGGCGCATCGCCACCCTCGGCGCTGCGGCGCCACCTTCGCCACGAACTGCGAGCCGCGCCCGCGATGAGCGACGCCGCCCTCGACTCGGAGACCACCGCGCTGGTGGCGCGGGCCCGCGCCGGCGACGTCCACGCCTTCGGGGCGCTGGTCGACCGCCACGCCCGGGCCGCTCGCCGGGTGGCGGCGGCGGCGCTGGCCGGGCCCGACGACGCCGACGACGTCGTGCAGGAGGCGTGCGTCACGGCCTGGCAGCGGCTCGGCGATCTGGCCGATCCCGCGGCGTTTCGCGGCTGGCTGATGCGCATCACCTGGCGGAAGGCGCTGGATCGCCGGCGCTCGGTGCGCCGGTGGTTGTCGCGGCTGGTGGCCGGCGATGCCGCCACCGACGGCCTCGACGTGGCACCCGACCCTGGCGCCGACCCCGAGGGACAGGCGATCGCCGGTGAGCTCGATCGCGCGATTGGCGTCGCCATCCGATCGCTGCCGACGCGGTTGCGCGACCCGTTCCTGCTGGCGACCGCCCATCAGCATCGCTACGACGACATCGCCGAGTGGCTGCAGTTGCCGGTGGGCACGGTGAAGTGGCGGGTGTTCGAAGCACGGCGGATCCTTCGCGCCAAGCTGGCGGCGATGGGACACGAGGTGGGCGATGCGTGAGGCGATCACCCACCGCCCGCGGGTGGACGCCGCCGCCTTCGACGCCGCGCTGCGGCGCGTGGTCGACCGCGCGGTGGCGGCCCCCGCCGACGACAGCGCCGGGGCGCGGGTGGTGTCGCGCCTGGCGGCGCCGGCGGCGTGGCGGCCAGGTCTCGTGCCGCTGCTGGCCGCGTCGGCGGTGGTCGCCGCCGCAGTCGTGCTGGTGGTGTCGACGCAGGATCGGCGTCCGGCGCCGGCCCGGGCCGCTGACGTCGCCGTGCACGCGACACCAACTGACGCCGCGCCGCCCGAGCCGCGTGGCACCGACCGGCGGATGATCGCCGGGCCATCGCCGGCGGTCGCGACGAGCACTCGGCGGCGATGGCGCCCGCGCGTCGTGGCGGTCGCGGCGGCACGCGACGGCGATCCGAGTGCGGAACCGGCGGCGAGTCCTGGTCCGGCGCTCGACGCGAGCGCCGGTTGGTACGAGATCACCCTGCCCCCTGAGCCGCTGCCCGTGGATCGTCTGGAAATCGTCGCCATCGATGGCGACGGGCCCGACCCTCGTCACGACGAGTAGGAGATACCGATGCCGTTCCCTCTGACCCCGTGGCTGACCCGTGCGGCGCTGCTGTGGGCGAGTGCCATGCCGGTCTACGCCGCCGCCGCGCCCGAACGACATGCGCCGCAGTCGGCGGCCATCATGGCTCCGCTGCCCCCCGAGCCTCCTCAGCCGCCGACGCCCCGCCCGCCGACGGCCGCGCCGGTCGCGCAGACGCCGCCCACTCCTCCGGCGCCGCCCACGCCTCCTGCCGCGCCGGCCCCGCCCGTGCCGCAGCCAGCGCAGGCGCTGCGCGCGCCCGTCGCGCCGCCGCCGCCGGGCAAGCCCGGTCAGAATGTCAACGTCCGGATCGACCTGACCATCACCGAGACGTCCGGGGCCACGCCCGAGGTCAAGACGGTGTCGATGCTCGCCGCCGACGCCAACTGGGGCCGGGTGCGAAGCCAGGGCAGTGCCCGTCCGAACGCGTCGACCGGTTTCGAGGCGGTCCTCCTGAACGTCGATGCCCGTCCGACGTTGTTGACCGGCGACAACCTGCGGCTCGAGCTCACGGTGGAATACGTCCCGCAGATGTCGGAAGTGGCCCCTTCCGCCGATACTGCGCGTCCGGCCCGGTTGCACCAGAGCCTCAACGTCATCCTGAAGAGCGGCCAGTCCGTGCAGGTGTCGAAGGCGGTGGATCCGGTGACCGGGCGGACGACGACGATGGAGGTCACGGCGACGCGGCTGCCCTGATCGTCCGGCGGCCGGCGTTCTGAGGCAGAAGAACTGGGAAGTGTGGGGCGGTGGTTCGCGCCAGTGCGCGAATTTCCCTGAGGTGAAGCGCGCGCGCCAGACGCTATAGTCCTGTGAGTCGTGCGTGAACGGGCCATCGTGGCGCCGTTCCGTTACCCCAGGAGGTTGTCGCATGCGTCGGTTCCTCGGCCTGTCAACGCTCGGTGTCGTCGCCGTGCTCAGCACCTCTCTGTCGGCGCAGGCGCCGGCGGCATTGCCGATGGGCGCGCCGGTTCAGGGCAAGGTGGGCAGCGAGCCCATGGAGTACACGCTGGCGGCGAAGACGGCCGGCGTCCTCACGGTGGCGGTGCAGGGGACGAGCGATCTGGCCCTGCAGCTGGTCGACGAAGACGGCCAGCAGATGCCCGACGGGTCCACCGATCGCGACATGAACGGCAACGAGGGCACCGAGCTGCTGTCCGCGACGATCACCGAGCCCGGCACCTATCGGGTCCGCGTCCGTTCGAACGGCGACGGCGGCACGTTCCAGATCGCGGCGGCGTTCATGGGCTTTCCTGCCTTCCAGCGTCCTGGTGACCCCGATCGGCGGCCGCGCTCGGCCAAGGCCGGCCAGGTCGGCAAGGCGTTCGAAGACGGCCTCGACCCCGAAGCCGGCGACAACTGGGACTGGTGGGTGATGAAGGCCGCGCAGGCCGGCACGCTCACCATCGTGACCCGCCAGGTCGGCACCGGCGATGCGCCGGATTTGGTGCTCGAGGTGTTCACCGACAGCGAGTTCGGCGAAGCGAAGGATCGCTCCGACCAGGACCTGCAGGGCAACTCGGCCAACGAGTCGGCGACCGTGCAGGTCACCGCCGGCCAGGCCGTGCACGTGAAGGTGTCGAGCAACTTCGGCCGCGGCGCGAAGTACCGCCTGTCGTCGAGCCTCGCCCCGTAACGCGCGTCGTTCGCTGAATCGCCGGCTCGGCCGGCTCCGCGGGACCCGTCGTGTATCCTCCACGACGGGTCCTTCGTGTCTGCGCGCTATCCCGTCGTGGTCGATGCCTCGGCCGAGGTGCGTCTCGGCGCGGCACGGGCGTTCGTCGAGACGCACGCCGGCGACGGCGTGCTCATCATCGGCGCGACGCGGGCAGCGGCCGACGAACTGGCGATCGCCGTGACCCGCGATCGCGGCGCGTTGGTCGGCGCGACCCGCGTGTCGTTCGCTGAACTGGCGATGCGTCTGGCGCTGCCGGTGCTGGCCGAACGCCTCGTGGCGCCGGGTGGGGCGCTGGGCGCCGAGGCGATCGCGACCCGCGCCGCATTCGACGCGCACGCCGCCGGCGAGCTCCCGTACTTCGGACCGGTGGCCGACCTGCCGGGGTTCGCGCGCGCCGCCGCGCGCACGATTGGCGAGTTGCAGCTGGCCGGCGTCGATGCCGCCACGGTGCGGGAGGTGTCGCACGTCGGCCACGACCTGGCGGCGCTGCTCGGCCGGGTGACGGCTGAAGCGGCGGCAGCGGGCGCGGTCAGCCGGGCCGAGCTGCTGTCCGCCGCCGCGGCGCGCCTGCGCACCGATCCCGAGGCGCTGCCGGCGCGGGCCGTGCTGCTGCTCGACGTGGCGATCACCTCGGCCGCCGAACGGGGTGTGCTCGAGGCGCTGGCGGGCGCCGCGACGGCGATGCTGGCGACGGCACCGGCCGGCGACGTCACCACGCGTGCTGCGCTCGGCGCCTCGGGCGGCGTCGATGCGTCGTCGCCGTTGGCAGGCGAGACCCGGCCCACCGCGCTGCACCGGCTGCGCCAGGGGCTGTTCGCCGCCGACACGCCGCCGGAAGGCACCCTCGACGACACCGTGCATCTGTTCTCGGCGCCGGGCGAAGGCCGGGAGGCGGTCGAGATCGTCCGGCGCGTGGTGCAGGAAGCGGCGCGCGGCGTGCCCTTCGACGAGATGGCGGTGCTGCTGCGCGCCCCGCAGACGTATCTCGGGCTGCTCGAGCACGCCTTCGCCCGCGCCGGCGTGCCAGCCTGGTTCGAGCGCGGTACCCGCCGCCCCGACCCGGCCGGCCGGGCCTTCCTGGCGCTGCTGGCGTGCGCCGCCGAGAGCCTGTCGGCCCGACGGTTCGCGGAGTATCTCTCGCTCGGTCAGGTCCCGGCATTGGGGACTGGCCCCAACGGCCGGCGGCGTCCCACAATCATGGGGACAGGCCCCCGGCAACTCCCCCTGGGGCCAGTCCCCATTTCGATCGACGAGGCGGTCCTCGCCACCTTGCCGGCCGATGCGCGCCCCGAGGACGCCGCACCCATCGACGAGGCGCCGCTGGCGACCGAGCGCGACGCCGACGACCGCGTGGTCGCCGGCACGCTGCGCGCGCCGTGGCGCTGGGAAGAGCTGCTCGTCGAGGCCTACGTGATCGAGGGCCTCGATCGCTGGCGCCGCCGCCTGCCGGGACTCGCCGCCGAGTACGCGCGGCGGATGCGCGAGCTGGCCGACGAGGACCAGGACTCGCCGCGCCTGCGCGCGCTGGCCCGCGACCGGGACGAGCTGCGGCACCTGGAGTCGTTCGCGCTGCCGATTGTCGAGACGCTGTCGGCGTGGCGCGAGGCGCGCAGCTGGGGCGAGTGGCTCGCCGCCTTCGATGTGTTGGTGCCGCGCGTCCTTCGTCAACCGGTCCGGGTGCAGCGCGTGCTGGCCGAGATGGCGCCGCTGGCCAGCGTCGGACCGGTGTCCCTGCGCGAGGTCCGAGATGTCCTCGCCGCGCGACTGCTGAGCACCACGCATGAACCGCCACGGCGCCGGGCTGGCCGGGTGCTGGTCGGCACGCCGCAGGCGGCGCGCGGCCGTCGCTTCCGGGTCGTGTTCGTTCCCGGCCTCGCCGAGCGCGTCTTCCCGCAGCGGCTGCGCGAGGATGCCTTGCTGCTCGACGCCCGTCGCGCCGAGCTGGCGGCGCCGTTGCCACTGGTCGAGACCAGGGCCGAGGACGAACGGTTGCAGCTGCGCCTTGCGGTCGGCTCCGCCGCCGAACGCCTGTACCTGTCGTATCCGCGCCTGGAGCTGGCCGAGTCGCGGCCGCGCGTGCCGTCGTTCTACGTGCTCGACGTGATGCGGGCCACCACCGGCGCCATTCCGCGCTATCGGGCGCTGAGCGACCTGGCGTTCGGCAACGGCCAGGCGTCGCTGGCCTGGCCGGCGCCGCCGACGCCGGCCGCCGCGATCGACGATTTCGAACACGACCTCGCGACGCTGTGGCCGCTGTTGCGGCTGCCGGCGGCCGATCAGGCTGCCGCCAACGGCCGCGCCCGCTACCTGCTCGAGCTGAATCCGGCGCTGCGCCGGTCGATGGTCGAGCGCTGGTCGCGCTGGCAGCGGGGCTGGTCGCCGGCCGACGGGCTCACGCGGGTGCAGCCGATGACCGCGCCGGCCCTGGCGGCGCAGCGCCTCTCGGCGCGCGCGTACTCCCTGACCGCCCTGCAGCGCTTCGCCACCTGCCCCTATCAGTTCCAACTCGCGGCCATCTATGGCCTGGCGCCGCTCGAGGCGCCCGCGCCGTTGCAACGTCTCGACCCGCTCACCCGCGGCAGCCTCTTCCACGAGATTCAGACCGCGTTCTTTCGTCGTCTGAAGGAGAACGATCTGCTGCCGGTGACGCCGGCACGGACCAAAGCCGCACTCGGCGTGCTCGACTGGGCGTTCACGACGATCGTTCCGGCGGCTTACGACAAGCTGGCGCCGGCCATCGATCGGGTGTGGCGCGACGAGATCGAGGGGCTGCGACGGGACCTGCGCATCTGGCTCGAGCGGCAGGTGGTGGGCGACGGCGCGCAGTGGCTGCCGGAACGTTTCGAGCTCGCCTTCGGACTGCCGCCCGACGACGCCCGCGACCCGGCCTCAACTGGTGCGCCAGCCCGCGTCGGCCCGCACAACTTCCTGCTGCGCGGATCGATCGACCTGGTGGAACGCCGGCTGCACGGCCCGACGCTCCGGATCACCGACCACAAGACCGGCCGCAACCGCACCTCGATCGCCACCGTCGTCGATGGCGGCCGGCTGCTGCAGCCGGTGCTCTATGCCGTGGCGCTCGAAGCGCTCACGGGCGACACCGTGGAGGAAGGCCGGCTCTCGTACTGCACGACCGCCGGGAATTTCACCACGCATCCAATCGCCATCGACGATCCGACGCGGCGGCGGGGGCTCGAGGTGCTCGAGATCGTCGACCGGGCGATCGAGCACGGCATGCTGGCGGCGCGGCCGGGCGAGTTCGGCTCCTACAGCGCCTGCACCTACTGCGACTTCCAGCCGGTGTGCGGTCGTGACGAAGCGCGCCGCACGGCCCGCAAGCCGATGCCGCCCGACCTCGAGGCGCTGCGGAGGATGTCGTGACGGCCCCGCTGCGCCAGCCCGCCGATGCCGCCGATCGCCAGCGCATCGCCGACGACCTCGACACCACGCTGGTCGTCGAGGCGGCGGCCGGCACTGGCAAGACCACCGAGCTGGTCAAGCGGATCGTCCGCCTGATCGTCACTGGCCGGGCGTCGATCGATCAGATCGCCGCCGTCACCTTCTCGGAGAAGGCCGCCGGCGAGCTGAAGCTGCGGGTGCGCGAGGAACTGGAGCGGGCCCGGCTCGCTCCAGTTCTCGGCGCCGACGAATCCGGCCGGCTCGAGCGGGCGGTGCAGCGCTTCGAAGAGGCGCACGTCAGCACCATCCACGGGTTCTGCGCCGATCTCCTGCGCGAACGGCCGGTGGAAGCGCGACTCGACCCGTCGTTCGTCGTGCTCACCGAGGGGCACGCCGACCGGATCTTCGACGAGGCCTTTTCCGACTGGATCCAGCGCGAGCTGGACGATCCGAGCGAGGGCGTGCGCCGGTCGCTGCGGCGGATCACGGCCCGCAATTTCGGGCAGGACGTGGACGAGGACGCGCCGATCGCCCGGCTCAGGCACGCCGGGAAGGAGCTGCGCGAATGGCGTGACCACGCCGCGGCCTGGCGGCGACCCGCCGGGTTCGACCGCGTCGCGCAGATCGACCACCTGCTCGACGCGATCGGCACCTTCAGCCAGATCAGCCAGCTGCCGCCCAAGGCCAGCGATCCGCTGCACCGCGACACCGAGCCGCTGCGCCGGGCGTGGGCCGAGATCGGCCCGGCCCGCGAACGCGGCTTCGACGACTACGACGGATGGGAGGCGGCGTTGTGCGGGCTGGGCGCCCGGGAGCGCGACCTGCGGCGGCGCACCAGCGCCAGCGGCCACTACAGCAAGGAGGTGCCGCGCGCCCAGGTCGTCGCCGCCCGCGACATGATCGTGGACGCGCTGGTGGCGTTCCGCGACCGCGCCGACGCCGATCTGGCGGCGCTCGTCCACGAGGCGCTGCAGCGGGCGATCGCCGGCTACGAGGCACGGAAGCAGCGTGCCGGCGCGGTGGACTTCCTCGACCTCCTCATCCGCGCCCGCGACCTGGTGCGCGATCACGCGCACGTCCGCCACGACTTCCAGCGCCGCTTCCGCTACCTGCTGGTCGACGAGTTCCAGGACACCGATCCGTTGCAGGCCGAGCTGCTACTGCGGCTGGCCGCCGACGAGTCGCGACCGGCCGGGAGCGACCCGTTCGATCTGCCGGTGCGCCCGGGCGCGCTCTTCATCGTCGGCGATCCGAAACAGTCGATCTACCGGTTCCGCCGCGCGCACGTCGGCGTCTATCGCGAGATCTGCGAGTCGCTCGTCGCCGCCGGCGCGGCGCGGGTCCGGCTGCGGACATCGTTCCGCAGCGTTCCGGCGATCCAGCGGGCCGTCAACGCCGCATTCAGCGTGCACATGACCGGCGACACCGCGTCACTGCAGGCCGACTACGTCGAGCTGCAGCCCGACCGCGCCGATCATCCGGCGCAGCCGGCGGTCGTGGCCCTGCCGGTTCCCCGGCCGCTCAGCCGGCACGGCAACGTCACGCAGGCCGCCCTCGCGGAGTGTCAGCCCAAGGCGGTCGGCGAGTTCGTCCGCTGGCTCGTGCAGGACAGCGGCTGGACGGTGGCCGACGAATCCGGCCCCGACGGCGCACCCGCCCGGCGCCCGATCCGGGCCGGTGACGTCTGCCTGCTGTTCCGCCGCTTCACGTCGTTCCAGACCGACGTGACGCGCGACTACGTCGCCGAGCTCGAGGCGCGCGGCGTGCCGCACCTGATCGTCGGTGGCAAGTCGTTCCACGAGCGCGAGGAGGTGGACGCCGTTCGTACCGCGCTCACCGCCATCGAGTGGCCGGACGACGGCCTGAGCGTGTTCGCCGCGTTGCGCGGGCCGCTGTTCGCGGTGGCGGAAGAGGAGCTGCTGGCCTGGCACGCCCGCTACCGCGGGTTCCGGCCGTTCCACGTACCGGACGACCTACCGGCCGAACTCGCCGCCGTCGCCGAGGCGTTACGCACGCTGTGCGAGCTCACGCGGTTGCGCAATCACCGGCCCGTGGCCGAGACGGTGAGTCGGCTCATCGAGGTGACGCGGGCGCACGCCGGATTCATGCTGTGGCGCGGCGGCGAGCAGGTGCTCGCCAACGTGCTCCAGATCGCCGAACTGGCGCGCCGCTACGAGGCCGACGGCGGCCTGTCGTTCCGCGGGTTCGTCGACGAACTACGCGATGCCGCCGACCGGGCGCCGGCGCCGGAGGCCCCGATCCTCGAGGAAGGCACCGACGGCGTGCGACTCCTGACGGTGCACAAGGCCAAGGGCCTCGAGTTCCCGGTGGTCATCCTGGTCGATATCGGCGGCAAGCTGAGTCGCGACACGGCCCAGCGCTACCTCGACTCGACGCGCGGTCTGGCGGCCATCACCCTCGCCGGGTGGACGCCGCTCGACCTGCGCGAACACAACGCCCTGGAAGCATCACGCGACGAGGCCGAAGGCGTGCGGCTCGCCTACGTGGCCGCGACTCGCGCCCGCGACCTGCTGGTCGTCGCGGCGGTGGGCGACGGCTCCTATGACAGCGGGTGGGTGTCGCCGCTGTCGCCGGCGATCTACGGTGGCGAGGCGACGACGGCCGCCGGCGTGCCCGACTTCCGCGGCCGCGACACCATCCTCGACCGCCCCGAGCACAACGCCGCGACGCTCCGCACCATGCGGCCGGGGGCGTTCGCCTTCACCGACCCGACCACCGGCGGCGGGTACACGGCGGTGTGGTGGGACCCGCTCCATATCGATCGGCCGGGCGCCGAGCGCCGCGGCCTGCGTCACGAGCACCTGATCGGCAAGGACGCACCGGCCGACGTGGTCGCCGCCGATCTGGCGGCATACCGCCAGTGGCGGTCGGGTCTCGACGCCACGATCGCGCGCGGGCAGCAGCCCAGTGTCAGCGTCATGACCGCCACCGAGTGGGCACATGCCACCGCCGACGGCGCCGTCGCACTGCCCGCCGCAATCGCCGACCTGGCGCGCGGCGTGCGGGTCGTCGACGCCGGTGTGTTCGATCCGTACCGGCCGACCGGCGCCCGCTTCGGCATCCTGGTGCACGCGCTGCTCGCGCACGTGCCGCTTGGCGCGACGGTCGAGCAAGTGGCGCGGCTGGCGGCGGTCCAGGCCCGGTTGCTGCGCTCCAGTGACGAGGAGCGGGCCGCCGCGGCCGCGATGGTCGACCGGGCGCTCAAGCACGCGCTGCTGGATCGTGCCCGGGCGGCGCAGGCCGCCGGCCGCTCGTGCCGCCGCGAGGTGTCGCTCGGCGTGGTGGTGGACGGCGTGGTCGTCGACGGCCAGGCCGACCTGTTGTTCGACGACGGCGATCACTGGCTGGTGGTGGACTTCAAGACCGACGTCGAAATCACCGGCAGCGAAGCGATCTACCAGCGGCAGGTGGCGCTCTACGTCGACGCGACGCGACGCGCGACCGGTGCGAGGGTGGAGGGGGTGCTGCTCAGGGTGTGAGACACACCGCACGAGCGGCCTGATCGTTCACGCCGGCGCCGCCGGCGACCGTCCCTTGGCCTTGGGCTCGTCATCGGTCTGCGCCGACGGCACCACGGCGAGGATCAGCCATGCCATCAGCACCGCCAGGATCGCCAGGCCGTAGCGGCCGAGGCCGGCCGACAGTCCGACCGCCGACGTCATCCAGATCCCGGCCGCGGTGGTCAGCCCGCGGATCTCCCGCTTCTCGCTCAGCTTGAGGATCGCGCCGGCGCCCAGGAAGCCGACGCCCGAGGCCACGCCCTGCACGACGCGCGAGACGTCGCCGGCGCCGACCCCGGACTCCGCCGCCGCCATCACCACGAACGGGATCAGCCGGTGAGGTATCGTGCGGGCATGCCCACCGCGATCGCGCAGCGTTCACTCGGCAGGTCCGGCCTCTCCGTGTCGGCCCTCGGCCTCGGCTGCATGGGGCTGTCGGACTTCTACGGTGCGCCGCCGGACCACGCCGCCGGAGTCGCCACGCTGCAGCGCGCCATCGACCTCGGCGTCACCTTCCTGGACACCGCCGATGCCTACGGCCCGCACACCAACGAGCGGCTGATCGGCGACGCGATTCGCGGCCGTCGTGCGCTGGTCGTCGTGGCCACCAAGTTCGGCTTCCAGCGCCGGCCCGACGGCACGCCGATCGGCATCAGCGGCCGGCCCGACTACGTGCGCGAGGCCTGCGACGCGTCGCTGCAGCGGCTCGGCGTCGACGTCATCGACCTCTACTACCAGCACCGCGTCGATCCGGCCACGCCGATCGAGGAGACCGTCGGCGCCATGGCCGACCTGGTGCGGGCCGGCAAGGTGCGCCATCTCGGCCTGTCCGAGGCCGCGCCGGCGACGCTGCGCCGCGCCGTCGCCGAGCATCCCATCGCCGCGCTGCAGACCGAGTACTCGCTGTGGAGCCGCGACCCCGAAGGTGAGCTGCTGGCCACGTGCCGCGAGCTCGGCGTCGGCTTCGTGGCCTACAGCCCGCTCGGCCGCGGCTTCCTCACCGGACGCTATCGCTCGATCGACGATCTGGCCGCCGACGACTGGCGTCGCACCAACCCGCGCTTCAAGGGCGACAACTTCCAGAAGAACCTCGACGTCGTCGACCAGGTGGGAGCGCTGGCGAAGGCCAAGGGGTGCACGCCGGCGCAGCTGGCGCTGGCATGGCTGCTGGCCCAGGGCGCCGACATCGTGCCGATTCCCGGATCGACGCGGGCGGAGCGCGTCGCCGAGAACGCCGGTGCGCTCGACGTGGCCCTGTCGGCCGACGACCTCGCGGCGCTCGAGGCGCTGGCGCCGCAGGTGGCTGGCGCCCGCTACATGGACGGCGGCATGAAGCTGGTCAACGGCTGAGCGGGGCGGATGAGCGACCCGCTGAGCCCGCAAGACCTGGCCGTGCGGCGCGAGATCCTGCGCGCGCTCGCCCGCGACGTGGCGGTGACCCGCCTCTCGGTGATGCAGGCCCTCGGCTGCGAGTACGCCGAGGTGGCGTCCAGCTACACGCGGCTGGCGGCGGCCCACGTCGTCGTGCTCGACGCGGACACGGGCGAAGTGTGGATGGCGCTGCCGTTCTCGGCGGTGCCGACGCCGTTCCGCGTCGTCGCCGGTGACGTGGCGGTGTGGGCCAACTGCGCCTGGGATGCCTTCGGCATCGCCGCCGCGCTCGAGTGCGACGTGTCGTTCGCCACGCCGTGTCCGGGTTCTGGGGCGGTGATCGCCGCGGGCGTGCGTCACGGCACCGCGTACGCGAACCCTGGCGTCGTCGCGCACGTCGGCATTCCGGCCGCGCAGTGGTGGGACGACATCGGCTTCACCTGATCGACGATCCGGCTCTTCCGGTCGGAAGAGGACATCGCCACGTGGTCGGCGGCAACCGGCGGACCGGTCGGAGCAGTCGTCCCCGTGAAGCAGCTGGCGGCGCTGGGACGGCGCTGGTATCGCGGCCGGCTGGCCCCCGACTGGCGGCCGCGGACGCTCGCCGAGTCGCAGGCGCTGCTCGCCTCCACCGGGTGCACCGGTCCGTTCTGGTCGTTGACGCCGGAGGTTGGCTTCGCCGCAACGTAGGGCAGAGCTTCCGCCTTCGCCAAGGCTTCGGCGGCCCGCCGTAGCTCGAAGAGCGGAGGCTGGTCAGCTCTGCCCGAGGCAGCTCTGACCCCGGGGCAGCTCTAACGAGCTGCCCGACATTGAGGAGCAGTCCTAGATCAGCGCGTCGTCGGGCGAGCGGTCGTGCAGCGTGGCGAGTCGGCGGGGGCAGCGGCGATCCACGCGCTCAGCAGATCCAGGGCCGCGCGGTCGGCCAGCACCGTGCCGATCGGCGGCATCTGACTCGACGGCCGGCGCGACCTGGCGCGGGCGAGCAGCGCACTGACGTCGGGTTTGCCTGGCGACACCAGTCGCGACGTCCCCTCCGGTGCACTTGGCACCACCCAGTGGCCAGGCTGGTTCACCGTGGTGGCGATCGCGTCTGGCGTGCACGGGCGCGCTCGCTCGAGGTCGTGCTTCAGGAACAGGCCGAGCGACGCGATCGAGCTCTTCGGGTTGTGGCAGCTGCCGCAGTTGGTGGACAGATAGCCGAGCACGGCGCGCTCACGCGCATCGCGCGCGGTGATGCGGGGAGGCGTGGTCACCCACTCCGGCCGGGCCGGGCTGAGCCGGCCCTCGTCGGCCAACGCGCGCAGCGTGACCATGTCGGCGGTGAGCGGCTCGGCGTGCGGGGCCAGCGGATCGCGGTCGGTCGACAGCTGCAGCGCCGTGAAGCCGAGGATCTCGGTGCGGCCGGAGTCGTGGCAGGCGCGGCACTCGTCGCGCGACGGCACGCTGTGCACCTTGCCCGGCGCCACCTCGGCGACGCCGTGGAGGCCTTCGGCCGGCGCCAGCAGCGCGTCGCGCTGGTCGTCGCGCCAGGCATAGGAGGCGAACTCCCACTGGCCGGCGCCGGTCTTCACCAGCATGCGGGTCTCGATCCGCCGGCCGCCGAACGCGAACTCCTTCCAGAAGCGCGTGCCGACGGGGAAGTCCCAGTGGTTCCCGTCGCGGGTGTCGATGGCGGCGCCGTCGGGCAGGCGCACCCAGCGGCGCTTGACCGCGCCGTCGCTCCACAGCGGGTACTGCGGCGTGAACGGCCGGTTGCGTGGATCGACGGCCAGTGTGTCGGCGTCCGCGTAGAGCCCGGTGTCGGAGAGGCGTGGCGGCGGCGCGAACATCGCCTCGCCGCTGCTGGCGCTGGCGTCGAGCACCCGGCTGGTCGCGGTGCCCACGAGGAGCAGCGCGCCAGCCGAGAGCAGCTGCCAGGCGCGACGGCTGGTCACCGCTGGCCAGCCTCGGGCGGATCGATCGGCTGCGGCACCCGGTTCTTCACCGGCGGCAGCGACTGGAGGTACGCCCACAGCGCCTTGATCTCCGGGTCGGTGAGCGCGCCGAGCATGAAGTAGGGCATCGGCGGCAGCACCGGCCGGCCCTTGCCCTGGTGCTTGCCGGTGCGCATCGTCGCGATGAACTGCTCCTCGGTCCAGTCGCCGAGGCCGGTCTCCTTGTCGGGCGTGAGGTTGGCGGTGAAGCTCACGCCCCAGGGCCCCGCCCAGGCGGTGTTGGTGGCCGACATCGAGCCGATCCACGGGCCGGCCGGCAGCGCCGGAGGCGGTGGCATCACCATCTCCTGGGGGTGACCGGTGAGCGCGCGCGTCATGTCCATCTCGGGCCCTTTCGGGCCCAGCTTCCACGGCGTGTGACAGTCGTTGCAGCCCATCGTCTTCACCAGGTACGCACCCAGGTCCACCTGACTGCGGGTCTGCGATCTGGCGGGGGCGGTTGGTGCCTGCGAGCCGGCATTGGCGATGAGGCCGGCGAGGGCGATGGCGCTGGCGGTGAGGGCGGTCGTCGCGAGTCGATTGGGTTTCATGCTCGTCTCCGTTGCGAGGTGAGACGAGAGGATCGCCGTGAAGTTCGCCGCCCGTTCGCTAAGTGTTCCCTACCGGATCCTAAGAGTTTCCTAACTGCTAAAATGTGCCTGAAGTCCATGCTCGACGACTCCCTGACGGCGTTCCTGCAGCAAGGCGTGGCGATCAACATCGGCACGCGGAACGCGCGTCTGGAGCCGTCGGCGGCCTATGTGGGTGCGGTGGTCGTCGACGGCGACCGCAAGCACCTCACCGTCTATGTCCCAGCGATCGGCGCCGACGCCGTCCTCGACGATCTGCAGGCCAACGGCCAGGCAGCGATCGTCTTCGCCCGGCCGGAGGACGACCGCGCCTGCCAGGTGAAGGGCACGTTCGTCGGCGCGCGTCCGGCGAGCGACGACGAGGAAGCGGTCGTTCGCGACCAGTTCGACGGCTTCCTGCGCCAACTCGAGATCATCGGCATGCCAGGAGAGTCGACGCGCGTATGGCTGGTCTGGCCGGCGATCGCCGTGCGTCTGCGGGTGACGGCAGTGTTCGACCAGACACCCGGGCCGAAGGCCGGCGCGGTGATCGTATGAGTCTCGGTCTCGACCAGCTGACATCGTGTTTCCAGGGGCTGATCCCAGCCACGCTCTACACCTGTTCGGCCGACGGCATCCCCAACTCGGCCTACCTCAGTCACGTCGACTACGTGGACGCGACGCACGTGGCGCTGTCGTTCCAGTTCTTCAACAAGAGCCGGCGCAACGTCGCCGAGAACCCGCGCGCGCTGGTCCGTGTCGTCGACCCCGACACGCAGGAGGGCTGGGAGCTGCGGCTGCGGCTGGAACGCTCCGAGACCGAGGGCCCGATCTTCGCGCGCATGGCGCTGCGCATCGAGGCGATTGCCTCGTACTGCGGCATGAAGGGCATCTTCAAGCTGCTCGCCGCCGACATCTACGAGGTGTTGTCCGTGCGCCCGGTGCCCGAGCAGCCGGGCCTGCCGCTGCCCGAGGGGCGCCGCCAGGCGCCCGACCCGGTGTTCACGATGAAGGCGCTGCAGGATCTGGCGGTGCGCCTCCACAGCGCCGACGGCCTGGAGCCGGTGCTCGATTCGATCCTGGCCGGGCTCGACGAGTTCTTCGGCTTCCAGCACTCGATGATTCTCGTCCCCGGCGAGCAGCCGCAGACGCTGGTCGCGATCGCGTCGCATGGCTATCCCGGCGGTGGCACCGGCGCGGAGGCCAGGTTCGGCGAGGGCATCACCGGCATGGTCGCCGAAGCGCGGCAGCCGATCCGCATTTCGGGGCTGATGCGCGGCCTGCTCTACGCCTACGCCGCCCGCAGCCGCGCCGAAGCGCACGGCCTGTGCCCCGACGAGTTCCGTATCCCGCTGCCTGGGTTGAAGAGTCCGGCCAGTCTGCTGGGCGTGCCGCTGCTCACGCGCGGCGAGCTGGTCGGCGTGCTGGTGCTCGAAAGCGAGACGCCGTACCGGTTCTACGAAGAGGACCGCGCCACCATCGAGCTGCTCGGCAGCTATCTGGCACTGGCGATCCAGAACGCGATGCTGCAGGAGGCCGGCGATCCGGCCGACGGACGAATCGCCGCGGCGGAGTTGCCGCCGGCGCCGCCGGCTCCGGCGCCGCGGGCGCATCACGAGGTGGCGTTCTATCAGGCCGACGAGCTCGTCATGGTGGACGGCGACTACCTGATTCGCGGCTTGCCGGCGCGCATCTTGTGGAAGCTGCTCTCGATGCACCGGAGCGACGGCCGTGTCGAGTTCACCAACCGCGAGCTGCGGCTCGACAAGTCACTGCAGCTGCCCGAGTACAAGGACAACCTCGAGACCCGGCTGATCCTGTTGCGCCGCCGGCTCGACGAGAAGTGTCCCGGCATCCGGCTGGTGCCGCGGGCGCGTGGCCGGTTCGCCCTCGCGCTGGCCGCCGACGTCGCGCTCGTCGCCTACTAGGGGACAGGCCCCAGCTGAACTCTTCGGGGGCCTGTCCCCATTCTTCAGGCCGTATCGCGCGTGATCCAGCGCGGCACGACCGGTATCACTGCGCCGGCGAGCAGGTCGAGGAGTTCGGCCGGGTCGGCGCCGGCCTTCACGATCGCCCGCGTCTCCGGTTTGATGAAGCCCTCGGCCCACGCGTGATCGAGGAAGCGCAGCAGGTCGTCGTAGAAGCCGTCCACGTTCAGCAGCCCGCACGGCTTGGCATGCAGGCCGAGCTGCGTCCAGGTGATCGCCTCGAACAGCTCCTCGAAGGTGCCGACGCCGCCGGGCAGGGCGACGAACGCGTCGGCCTGGTCGGCCATCCGCGCCTTGCGCTCGTGCATCGAGTCGACGACGTGCATCGTGGTGACGCCGGTGTGGCCGATCTCGCGGGCCATGAGCGCGTGCGGAATCACGCCGATCACGTCGCCGCCGGCGGCCAGCACCGCGTCGGCGACGACGCCCATCAGGCCGACGTTGCCGCCGCCGTAGACCAGGCCGTGGCCGCGGGCGACCAGTTCGCGGCCGAGTGCGCGCGCGGCCGCGGCGTAGGCCGGGCGCGTGCCATGGCTCGAGCCGCAAAAGACGCAGACCCGACGCAGGCCGGGGCGGCGAGCGCTAGGCGCCACCGCGTCCCGCCAGCCCGTAGACGCGCTCGAGGTCGGGGGCGGCGGGCCGGCCGGTGACCCGATCGGCCATGTATGCGCCGACCACCGGGCCGTGCTTGAAGCCATGGCCCGAGCCGCCGCCGGCAATCCACACGTTGTTGAAGCCGGGATGCCGATCGAGGACGAAGTGCAAGTCCGGTGACGCGTCCGATTGGCACACCCGGCTGGCGACGATCGGCTCACGCAGCTTCGGGAAGCGGACTCGTACGTAGTCGTGGATGCGACGGATCTGCCGCGCCGACACGATGCGCTCGTCGTGGTCGAGGTCCATCGTCAGCCGCTCGCCGCCGCGCACGATCTTGAGCCCGGCATCGACGTCCGACTGGGTGTAGGACACTTCTCCTGGCGCCCCCGGGAACGTGCCTTCCTCCGACAGGTTGGGCAGGATGCCCTGGCGGTAGCTCGAATCGCCGGCCGGCGAGCCGATGTAGGCGACTTCGATCCGGTGCGTCGAGATCACCTTCCCGAGCAGCGCCGGGAACACCTGACGCAGCCAGGGGCCACAGGCGAACACGAACGCCCCGGCGGCGAGCGACTCATTGGCGCCGAGCGTCACGCCGGTCAGCGTACGGCCGTTGGCCGCGCCCGGCATGGCGCGGGCTAGACGGATGGTGCCGCCCTTGCGCTCGAAGGTCTCGGTGATGGCCATGATCGCCTCCCGCGCCTTCAGCAGCCCGGCGTTGACGTCCAGGAACCCGATGCCGACGCCGTCGAAGCCGACCTGCGGGTAGCGTCTGGCCATCTCCTCGGGCTTGAGCACCTCGTAGGGCAGCGAGAGCCGGTCGAAGATCGCCTTCTGATCCTCGAGCTCCTTGTTCCAGGCCTGGCGCAGCACCAGCCGGCCGCCCGGAAACAGCAGCTTGCGACCGAACTCCTGCTGCCGCGCCTTCCACAGCTCCAGCGCCTGCTTCGCCGAGCGCGAATAGATCTCGCGATCGCCGTAGCTCATGCGGATCTGCCGCACCTCGTCGCTCGACGTCGCGCGCGGATGGCCGGGACCGTAGGCATCGAGCACGGTCACGGTGGCGCCGCGCTCCCGCAGCGTCAGCGCGGTCCACGCCCCGAACGCGCCGGCGCCGACGACCACCACGTCGGGAAGACCTCGCGACACGGCAGGTGCCTGACCGGCCGGTGACGGGAGCGCGGCCCGCGGCGTCGCGGCTGGGGCCGCCGCCACGGCCACCGCGGCGCTGATGAACCTACGCCGGCTGAGCGCGCGACTGCGTCGGATGCGGGGAGGGGTCATGGATTGAAGGCGCCGCGAGTCACCGCGCCCCGAGGAGGGTGTTGATGCGTTCGATCGCCGCCTGATTGGCGGCGACGAACTTGACGTTCTCGCCGGCCGCGCCCGGCGGCACCGGCATTCCGGCGGCCTGCAGTCCGCTCACCATCGCCACCTGCGCCGCCGTGACGACGAACTTGGCCATGTCGCGCGGGGCCATCCCGGCCGTCTTGAGCGCGGCGGACATCGCCGGGATCTTGGTCAGCTGCGCCGAGATCTCGGTGAGCGAGCCGCCGTTGATACCGAGGTCGATCGACTGATCGCCGACCAGGCCCTGCAACTCCTCGAGCCGCGTTTCCTCGGCCTCGGTGAGGTCGTCCTTCTTCTCGAGCACGGCGATCTCCCGCTGCGCGTCGAGCCGCCGCTTCATCCTCGGGTCCTTCTCGACGTTGGCGGCGAACGCCTGCGCGACGCTCTCGGCCTTGCTGAGCACGTCGGCGGTGAGCCGGAACTGCATCAGCTCGCGGTCGTCGGCCGACTGTGCCGCCGCGCCGAGCGCCGTCGTGAGCCCCACGACCACCGCCAACCTGTGCAGCCACACCATCGAAACCCCCTGTTCACCGGGCCCAGCGCGTCGTGCTCACGTCACGGCCGCCGTATACTACCGCGTCGTCACGCCGTCATCATCATCCGGCAGCGAAGTTCAACCTCGTCGACAGGGGCGTCCGCCATGCGCACGTCGGCTGCATTGCTGCTCGTCGTCATCGCGACACTCGCCGCGGGCGCCGGTTCGCCGCCGGCGGTCACGGCCGCTGGCCAGGAGCCGCCATTCCAGGTCTCGTGGCCGGACGCCCCGCCACTGGCCACGCCGTTTCCCGCGCCCGATACCACGCCGCCGCCGCTGCCGGAGCCGTCGATCGACGAGCCGTTCGCGATCGGCGAGGCGCTCTACGACGCGGCGCGGGTGCCCGCGGCGGTGACCTCACTGCTGGCGAAGATGCGTATCGGCGTCGCTTCGGCGGCCGCGCCGGCGCCGGGCGGCCTCACCCTCGACGAGTCGGAGGTCAGGACGCTGATCGCCCTTGGCGAAGAGGACCTGCGGAGCGCCGACGACATCGAGAACCTGCCGTTCGGATTCGAAGACCTGCACCGCGCGGTGAGCGGCCTGCTCCCGCAACTGACCATCGAGGAACTGGCCGAGGCCTACACGCAGGTCTACCAGGAGCAACCCGACGCGCTGGTCGCCAAGGTGATGATGGGGCAGCCGCTCGAGCCGGAGACGCGCCTCACCCGGACACAGATCTGGCTGCTGCTGATCGACGGGTTCGCTGGCCCCGGCGGCGATGCCGCCTACGGCACCGCCGACCGCGTGCTGCCGGACCTGCCGTCGCCGAATCCGGCGTGGAGCGCGGCGGAATGGCGCGAGGCGCTGGCGCGGCTGCCGCTGGTCGCGGCGTCGAGCCTCGTCGCCGTCGAGCAGACCAACGGCGGCACCACGCTGCGGCGGGTGGCGCAGGCGGCGCCGCTGCTGTCTCGGGTCACGGGCAAGCCGCTGGTCGTCACACGCACCGGGTCCTGGCGGGTCAGGAGGTGACTTGGGAGGTGGCCGAAGATTCCCCGCTGCGGGAGCTGGGCACGGTCGGCACCGCCACCGGGCAGCCGACGGCGGTTGCGGCCAACGGCACGACGACGTTCGCCTTCAAGCCGTCGGCGCCGTCAGCCGGGCCGGGCGAGATAGTGCAGGAGTGGAGCAGCGTGGCGGCGACGCTGCCGGCCTGCCCGCTCGTGGCGAGCGCGTACACGGTGCCCCAGTCGATGTGCGGCTTTCTGATCGGCCCGCGACGCGTCAAGGTCGAGATCGCGGTGCCGTGGCGGACGACCGAGAAGCTGCGGGTGAAGATCGTCTATCGCTACGCGCTCGAGCTGCAGACGCCGATCGGCGGTGTCAAACGCGAAGGGGTCGACGAGGCCGACGGGTGGGTCGTGCGTCGTCCCGATGGCTCCTATGTTGGCACCATGGAAGGCAGTGTTCACGCTTTGCAGCAGGTGCGCGGCTCGCGGTACTGCGGCAAGACCCTTTTCCGCGCACGACAGCAGCTGCACGTGGAGGGTCGCAAGTTGCCCGCCGGCGCCGAGCCTGGCACCGGATTGCCGCAGGGGATGCTGGCCAGAACGAGAGATCTGAGTCGCTACCATTGGGGGACGCCGGCTCCGTCGCAGAACGGGTCGCCGGGCTTCACGCAGAGCGCCACGTGGCAACAGCAGCCGCCGGAAGACGGCTACCTCGTCCTCGAGTTCTTTCCGAAGACCGCGCCCGCCACGTTCGGCGGCCGGACACTCGCGGTCCTGCCCAACAACCCGATCGACTGCCTGCCGCTGCTCCCTGTGCAGGAGACGCAGCGTAATCGCGGCGCTTCCTACTTCCTCCCGTTCAACGACGCGCAGTGGACGACACCGAAGGCGCCGGCTACGCCGTCGGCCTGCGCCGAAGCCGCGACTACTACTTCGAGGACCACAACAACAGCGTCGGCTACATCGGGAGCGTCGAGCTCGACTTCTCGTTCAACAGCGGAAGTGGAACGGGCCGGCCGCGCTGGGAAGTCCGCGTGCAGCGCCCCTCGCTGGCCCCCTGACGCTCAGCCGGCCGGCGTTCAACCGACGAACTTATAGCCCAGCCCGTGCACGGTCAGGATGATCTGCGGCACCTTGGGGTTGGGCTCGAGCTTCTGGCGCAGCCATGCGACGTGCACGTCCACGGTCCGCGTGGACGGCATGTTCTGGTAGCCCCACACCTGGTGCAGCAGCTCGTCGCGCGAGATCGTCGCGCCGCGGTGCTCCAGGAAGTAGCGCAGCAGCTGGAACTCCTTGGCCGACAGGTCGACCGGCTCGCCGCCACGCGTGACCTCGGCCTTCCGGACGTCGACCACGAACTCGTCGAACACGTAGCGGGCGCCGCTGCCGGGACTGCTCCCGGCCGGCATCGCCAGCGTCGACGCTGGGGCCCGGCGCAGCAGTGCCTCGATGCGGGCCAGCAGCTCGAGCGGCTCGAACGGCTTGGTCAGGTAGTCGTCGGCGCCGAGCTTCAGGCCGACGACCCGGTCGACGACCTGGCCGCGCGCCGTGAGCATCAGGATCGGCGTGGTGATGCCGCGCTGGCGCAGCGTGCGGCACACGTCGAAGCCGTCGCGCTTGGGCAGCATCACGTCGAGGACGATGAGGTCGAACGCCCCGGCCGTGGCCCGGGCCAGGCCGACCTCGCCGTCGCCGGCGGTCTCGACGGCGTAGCCCTCGGCGTTCAGGCGGTCGGTGAGGGTGAGCTGGAGGCCGGGTTCGTCCTCGACCAGCAGCAGACGTCCGTCGGCCACGGGCGTTACGTCGCCGAGGGCGCCGCGGCGCGGCCGCCCGCGGCGTCGAGCGAGGCGCGGGTGGCGGCGCCGGATCCCGACGAGGCGGCCGGCAGGCAGATCGTGAACGTGCTGCCGCGGCCCGGCTCGCTCGTCAGCTCGACCCGTCCGCCGTGCGCGTCGACGATACGGCGGACCAGGCTCAGCCCGAGGCCGCTGCCCTGGATCTGATTGGCGACGGCGTCCTTGCCGCGGTAGAACGGCTCGAACACGTGACGGCGCTCGTCGGCGTCGAGGCCGGCGCCGTGGTCGTCGACGGCGATGTGCAGCTCCGGTGTGGACGCGGATCCGGCGCGCAGCACGCGGACCCGGACCCAGCGGTCGGCCCCGGCGTACTTCACGGCGTTGCCGACCAGGTTCTGCACCGCCGACTGCAGCGACGGCCCGTCACCGACGAGCGGCGGCAGATCGGCGCCGACCTCCACCTGGACCTCGACACCAGCCCGCTCGGCGTCGAGCGCCGTGTGCTGTATCGCGTCGTGCACCACGTCGACCGCCGACACCGCCGTCATCGGCAGCGGCCGGCCCGATCCGAGTCCGGCCAGCTGCAGCACGCGCTCCACGGTCTCGCCGAGCCGGCGGGCCTCGGTCTGGATGGTGGCGCCGTAGCGCTTCACCCGCGAGGGATCGGCGACGACGCCGTCGGCGAGGTTGCCGGCGGCCGAGTGGATCACCGCCACCGGCGTGCGCAATTCGTGTGACACCGCGGCGACGAACTCCATCTGCTGGCGGGCGAGGGCCTGCGAGCGGCGGGCCGAGACGGCGATGAGCGCCACGGCCACGCCGAGCAGGGCGAGGACGCCGCCGCTCAGGAACAGGTTGCGGCGTCGCGACGCCGCCACGGCGGCCTCGAGCGACCCGGCGCGGTGCTTCACCTGCAGCGTCCAGTGGCCGTGCGGGTGCGCCAGCGTCCGGGTACGCACCGTGCGTTCGCCGCCCCGGTCGCGCATCTCGATGACGTTGACCATCGTCTCGGTGGTCGCGCGCTCACCGGGCGGCGGTGGCGGCGGCAGCGGCTCGATCCGGGTCTCGACGTCGCGGCCGCTGGCGGCGGCCCGCGCGAAGATCATCATCGGCCCGACCCGCGGCTGGAAGAAGGCGGTGGTCAGGTCGGGGGCGTCGGCGGTCGCCGCCGCGGCGCCCGGCTCCGACTCGAAGATCACGCGGCCGCCCTCGCGGGCGAGCACTGCCACCCGATAGTCGGTGGATTCCGGGAAGTGTTCCTCGACCAGCGCCGGCAGGCGGGTCGAGACCAGGTCGTCGAGCGCCAGGCCGACCACGGTGTAGCCGCGCATCCGGACATCGGTGAAGAAGCGATCGCGTGACCGCTCGCCGTTGCGAGGCGTCGACACCCTGACGATTGGCATCACGATGGTCCGCTCGTCGCCGAGCGCCGCCGTCGCCGCCATCAGCTCTCGCGGACCGTCGCGTCGATCGCCGTCGCGTCGATCGCCGTCACGGCGGTCGTCGTCGCGATCGGCGTCACTCGTCTGCTTCACGAGCTGGGCGCGCACCGCGGCGAGGTCGTCAGGCCATGCCACGACGTCGAAGGTCCGCTGTTCGGGCATCCACTGCCGGAGCACGAGCTCCCCGTCGTCGTCGTGGTCGCGGCCCCGGGCCTTCTCCACGTACCAGACGCCGCGGATGAGCGACGACTGACTGGCGGTGGCCGCGGCGTAGCGCAGGGCGTAGGCGTCCCAGTCCTGACGTTCGACCATCGCGCCGTCGAGCTGCAGGCTGCCGCCCAGCCGCGACAGCTCGGTGTCGACCGCGGCGGTGAACTGCGCGGCCGCGGTCCGCAGCGTCCGCTCGCGCCGTTCGCGATCGGCGCTGGCCAGCTGCGTGACCCAGTCGGTACTGCATCCACGCCAGCACCGGCAGCAGCAGGCCCACCGCGGCTGCCAGCCACCTGGTGCCGCCGATCCGCCGCGAACGTGGCGTCATGGAGCGGAGTCTAGCATGCGAAAAACGGCGGAAAATCGGCTCGATCGCGCATTTAACATCCTTAACAAACCCTTTGCCGACGCTTAACGTCGGAAGGTCGAGTCCTCCCGTCAAAATGGGCATCCCGCCTTCGCCAAAGGCTTCGGCGGGCAAGCCGCCTTCGCGGCTTCGCCGCTACGGCGCGACAAGGGAGACAGCGATGAGAGTGTGGATGGTGATGGGCGCGGCGATGTTGGTGGGCGTGGGCACCCCGGGCATGGACCGCGTGGTGCCGCTGCCGGTGTACGCCGCGGAACAGGCGGCCGACCAGGCCGGCAAGGTGCTGGCCGAGATGCGTCAGGCGCTGGGCGGCGCCCGGCTCGAGCAGGTGAAGGCGGTCAGCGTCGAAGGGCCGTTCCGCCGCGAGATGGGCCAGCGCCAGATGGAAGGCACCGTGGTGATGGTGCTGCAGGGGCCCGACAAGATGCACCGCAGCGAGGACACCGAGTTCCCCGGCGGCATGTCGGTCGAGCGCATCACGGCGCTGTCGGGATCGACGTCGTGGGAAGACACCCAGAACCGCGGCGGCATGGGCGGCGGCATGCAGATCATGATGCGCGGGCCCGGCGGCGCCGAAATGAGTGAAGAGGCGCGCGAGAAGATGCGGACGACTCGGCTCACCGCCGAGATGCAGCGCTGGATGTTCGCGCTGCTGGCGGCGCCGGCCGGCGAGGTGACCTACGCCGGCGTGGCCGAGTCGCCCGACGGCAAGGCCGACATGCTCGAGATGAAGGACGTGCGCGGCCAGGCGCTGCGGCTGTTCGTCGATCAGCAGTCGCATCTGCCGCTGATGCTGTCGTTCCAGGAGGTGCGTCCGCGCATGATGATCCAGGGCGGCCCCGGTGGCCGGCGCGGACCTGGTGGCCCGGGCGGTCCCGGTGGCCCCGGAGCTGGTCCTGGCCCCGGCGGCCCGCCGCCGCCTCCGGCTGACGCGCACGGCGCTCCGGCGCCCGCTGCGCCTCAGGCTGGCGGCGCTGCCGGCCAGCGCCCGAGCGAGGAAGAGATCCGCCGCCGGATGGAGTCGATGCCGCCGCCGACGCCGAGCGCCGTGCAGATGAGTCTGGCCGACTACACCACGGTCGACGGCGTGAAGTTCCCCAAGCTGGTGAGCATCACCGTCGACGGCAAGCCGTCCGAGGAGTGGACGCTCGAGAAGATCAAGGTGAACCCGGCGCTGAAGGCCGATTTCTTCACCAAGAAGTAGAAGGGTTTGTCCATGCGCTACCGTCTCTCACTGGTCATCGGGTTGCTCGCCGCCGCGCTCACCGCGGCGGCGGCGCCCGCCCTCGCGCAGGATCGCGCCGGCACCGCCACGCTCCGCGTCACCGTCCAGGACGAAACCGCGGCGGTGCTGCCCGGCGCTGCCGTGGTCCTGGTCGGCCCCGACGGCGTCGAACAGGCGCTGGTCGTCGACGAGCGTGGCGTGGCGACGGCCACCGACCTGACGCCGGGATCCTACGAGGTGCGGGCGTCGATGGACGCCTTCCGGCCGACCAGCCGGCGGCTCGACCTGCGGCGCGGCAACAATCAGCTGACGGTCATGCTGCCGCTCGCGATCAGGGAGGAAGTGACGGTCACCGAGGTCGACGCGTCGGAGCGCCGCGACAACGGCTTCACGACGACGCTGTCGCAGGAAGAGATCGACGCGCTGTCGGACGATCCCGACGAGATGGCCGAGCAGCTGGCGCAGATGGCCGGGCCCGGCGCCCAGATCTTCGTCGACGGCTTCCGCGGCGGCCGGCTGCCGCCCAAGGATCAGATTCAGCAGGTGCGTTTCCGCAGCAACTCCTACGCCGCCGAGTACCACGAAGCCGGGATGGTGCGGGTCGAGGTCATCACCAAGCCGGGCATGGGCGCCTGGCGCAGCCGGCTCACCTTCGGCTTCCGTGACGAGTCGATGAACGCCACCAACGCGTTCGCGTCGAATCGTCCGCCCGAGCAGGTCAGGCGGGTGCAGCTGAGCAGCCAGGGTCCGATCGTCAAGGGCAAGACCAGCGTCAGCTTCTCGGTGGAGGGCAACTCCTCCTACGACTCGCAGACCATCGTCGCGGCGACGCCGTCGGGCGGCGTGCGCGATCAGGTGCGTCGGCCCAACGACGTCGTCAACGCCAGCATCCGCGTCGAGCAGGCGCTCGGCCAGGGCAACGCGCTGCGGGCTGAGTACCAGCGGCGGACCCAGGACCGGAGCAACCTCGGCGTCGGCGACTTCGAGCTGCCCGAGCACGCCTACGACACGAGCGCCGTCACCGACACGCTGCGGCTCCGCAACACCCGGGTCATCAGCAAGAACATGTTCTCGGAGGTGAAGGTCGAGTTCGTCCAGTCGACCAACGAGAACACCTCGCTGAGCAACGACGCGACGCTGCGGGTGCTCGACGCCTTCACCGGCGGCGGCGCCGGGCAGAGCGGCGTCCGGGAGGGCCGGCAACTCGTCGTCGATGGCAGCTTCGACTTCACCATCCGCAAGCACGCGCTGCGCGCCGGTCTGCTGTTCGAGGCCGGCCAGTGGGACAGCACGCAGCAGACCAACGCCAATGGCACCTACACGTTCTCGAGCCTGGCCGACTTCCAGGCCGGGCTGGCCCGCACCTTCACCCGCCGGGTCGGCGACCCGCTGGTGAGCTACACGCAGTACGAGGCCGGGTGGTACGCACAGGACGACTTCCGGCTCACCAAGAACCTGCAGGTGAGCCTCGGGCTGCGTCAGGAAGCGCAGACCAACCTCGACGACAAGTGGAATCTGGCGCCGCGCGCCGCCTTCACCTGGACGGTGGCCAAGACCAACGTCCGCGGCGGGGTCGGCATCTTCTACGACTGGTTCGAGAGCAACATCTACGAACAGACGCTGCGCGTCGACGGCGTACGCCAGATCGACGAGATCGTCCTCAACCCGACCTTCCCCCTGGCGACCTCCACCACCGGCACGACCCTGCCGGCCAGCCGCATCCAGGTCGCCGACCGGCTCGACCAGCCGTACGTGCAGCAGGCGTCGCTCGGCCTGGACAAGAACCTCAGCGCGACTGTCGGTTTCCGCGCCGACTACATGTGGACGCGCGGCTACAACGTGCTGCGTTCGATCAACGTCAACGCGCCGATCGACGGCGTGCGGCCCGATCCGCTCACCGGCAACATCTCCGAGATCAGCTCGACCGGGGAGCGGGCGCAAGACCGGATCACCGCCGCCCTGAACTGGCGCATCCCGAGCCGGCGCGTCTTCACCAATCTCATGTATCAGTACGCCAACACCCGCACCTTGGCCGACTCGGCGCTGAGCCTGCCGTCGAATTCGAACGACCCCGACGCCGACTGGGGCCCGGCTGCCGACGACATCCGCCACCGGCTGTTCGTGATGGCCAACTTCCCGCTGCCCTACAACGTGCGGGTCGGCTTGAACATGCGCGTCATGTCGGGCCGGCCGTACAACATCACCACCGGCCTCGACGACAACGGCGACACCGTGTTCAACGATCGGCCGGCCGGCGTGTCGCGCAACAGCGCCCGGGCCGCCGGTCAGTTCACCGCCGACCTGCGGCTCACCAAGTCGGTGAGCCTGGGCGGCCTGCTCGGCGGCGGGCCCGAGGGCGTGCCGATGGGCACCCCGCCGCCTCCCGGCGGCGCGGCGATGCAGCGCGGCCCTGGGGGCCCCGGTGGCGGTGGCGGCGACGGCCCGCAGATGTTCATCATGGAAGGATCGAACTCGCGCTATCGCCTCGACCTCTACGTGAGCGCGCAGAACCTGTTCAACCGTACGAACTTCAACACCTTCGTCGGCAACCAGCTGTCGCCGTTCTTCGGCACCGCGACGTCGGCGGCGCCGGCGCGGCGGCTGGAGGTCGGGGCCACGGTGTCGTTCTGACGCCTGCAGGGAACAGGGAACAGGGAACAGGGAACAGGGAACAGGGCGTGTATCGCCAGCCCGGTATCGCACCTGTAGGCACGCCGCGGAACGCGGCGTGACAAGTGCTCTACCTGTTCCCTGTTCCCGTTCCTGTTCCCTGTTCCCTGTCTCCACGCTGCTACAGTTGGTTCGTGCCGCAGCGCGACGCAGACGTCATCGTCATCGGCGCCGGCGTGGTCGGCTGTGCGGTGGCGTTCGAGCTGGCCGAAGCTGGCGCCCGCGTGCACGTCGTCGATGCCCGCGCGCCGGGGGAAGGCGCGTCGCAGGCATCGGCGGGGGTGCTGGCGCCCTACCTGGAAGGGCACGGGTCGCCGCCGTTGCGCCGGCTGGGCCGCCGCTCCCTCGACCTGTATCAGGGCTTCATCGATCGCGTGACCGCGGCATCGGGCCAGGTCGTGGAGTACGACCGGCTCGGCACCCTGGAGGTGGCGCTCACCGCCGATGACGCGGCGGCGCTGCAGCGCTCGGCGGCCGAGTTGGGCGCGGAGGGCGTCGAGACGCACTGGATCAGCCCCCCGGCGCTGACCGAGCTGGAACCCCATCTGGTGCCACGCGCGGTCGGGGGCCTGCAGATTCCCATCCACGCTGCCGTTCACGTGCCGGCCCTCACGACGGCGCTGGCCGAAGCCGGGCGCCGGCGCGGCGTGGTGTTCTCGACTGGGGTGGCCGCGTCACGGCTGGCCGCGGATGCCGACGGTGTGGCCGTGTCCGTGCCCGATGGCGTCTTGCGGGCGCCGCTCGTCGTGATGGCCGCCGGCACCTGGGCGCCCAGCCTGGTTCCCCCGGGAAGCAGCCCGCTCCCGGTGCGGCCGGTGCGCGGGCAGCTGCTCTACCTGTCGGCGCCGCCGCGGACGTTGCGGCACGTGATCTGGGGCGGCCACGTCTACCTCGTGCCGTGGCGCGATGGGACGATCTTCGTCGGGGCCACCTCCGAAGACGTCGGGTTCGACGAGCGCAACACCGCCGCCGGAGTGGCGTCGCTGCTCGACGCCGCGATTGACCTGGTGCCCGAGCTGGCCGGCGCGACCTTCGTCGCCGCCCGGCGCGGCCTGCGCCCGGCGTCGCCCGACGCCCTGCCGTACGTCGGCCGGTCGGCGGTGCTGCCGGGGCTCATCTATGCCTGTGGCCACTACCGGAATGGCGCCTTGCTGGCACCCTTGACGGCGGCACTCGTGGCTCGGCTGGCGGCCGGCGACGGCGCCGACGAGGCGCTCCAGACGCTGGCCCCGTCGCGGGCAGGTCGGTTGTAGACTCGCTCCCGTGGGCAGCCTGCTGCACGACGCCGAGATCACCGCGCGCCTGGCCCAGCTGCCCGGCTGGCAACGGGCCGGCTCGGCGATCGTCAAGGAGTTCAGCTTCAGCGGCTTTCCCGACGCGGTGGCGTTCGTAACCCGTCTCGTCGCACCCAGCGAGGCCGCCGACCACCATCCCGACCTGGCAATCCACTACCGCCGGGTGATCGTGACCTTCACGACCCACAGCGCCGGCGGAATCACGGCGCAGGACTTCGCTGGCGCGCAGGCTGCCGACGCGGTGGGCCAGTGAGGCTCAAGAAGTACTACTCGTCGCGCGAGGTCACCGTGCAGACCGGCCTCACGGCCCGGCAGCTGCAGTGGTGGGACCGGCACGGCCTGTATGCGGCGTCGGTGCCGTCGCATCGCACCGAGGCCGGCGGCTTCACCGAGCGCCGCTATACGCCGATCGAACTGCTCGAGCTGATGGTGCTGGCCGACTTGCGCCGCCGCGGCTTCTCGCTGGGCCGGATCCGCCAGCTGCTGCTGGTGCTGCGCACGCGGTTCAAGGTCCGCCTGTTCGAGGCCATCGAGGGCGGCGGTCCGGTGACGCTGTTCATCGACGGCGCCGACATCTACGCCCGCACCGAATCGGGTGAGTTCTTCAACCTGCTCGACAACCCGCGGCAGCCGCTGCTCGTCCTGGGTCAGGAGCCGAGGATGCGCCAGGTCACTGCGCGTGAGCACCACGCCCGGCCGAAAGCCAAGGCGCCGGCCACGCGAGCCCGCGGGGCCGCCGCTACCCGTTCGTGACCGCGCCGCCGAGGCCGACCAGCGCGGTTGCCGAATGGGCGACGGCGGTGCTGGTGATCGCCGCCGCGACCATCGCCAGCACGTGGCCGCTGGCGACCAGCGCGTGGCTGGCGCCGGCCCACCAGGATCCGCTGTTCTCCGGCTGGCGCCTCTATCAATGGGCGCGGAACCTGGCGGGTGACGGCCCCGGCGGCCTGTTCGACGGCAACATCTTCGTGCCCGCCCGCGACGTCCTGCTGTTCTCGGACGCGATTCCGCTGCAAGGGGCGCTCGGGGCGCCGTTCCTCTGGCTCGGTCTGCCGGTGCTGCCGGTGTATTCGGCGCTCGTCTGGCTGTCGTTCCTGACTGCCGGCGTCGCGATGTACGCCTGCGCCAAGGCCATCGCCGGCAGCCGGTTCGGGGCGTTGGTCGCGGCCACGATCTTCGTCGCGGCGCCCAGCCGCGTCGATCACGTGATGCATCTCGAGCTGCTGTGGAGCGCTGGTCTGCCGCTGGTCGCGCTCGGCACCGTGCGGCTCGTGCGCGGCGAGGTCCGCGGGGCCTGGCTCACCGGCGTGGCGCTGGCCGGCCAGTTCCTGAGCTGCATCTACTACGGCGTCTTCATGCTGACGATCTGGCCGCTGGTCGCCGCCGCGGAATGGCTGCGGACGCGCCAGATCCTGCCGCGCCGGACCGTGGCGTGGGCGATCGCGTGGCTGACGGCGGCGGGCGTGGTGGCCGGGGCGTATGCCATGCCGTATCAACGCGCCCGCGGCGTCGTCGGCGACCGGCCCGACTTCGAAGTCGAGATGTACAGCGCCACGATCGAGAGCTACCTGTCGTTCCCGCCGTCCAATCGCCTGTGGGGCTGGACGGCGCTGCCCGACGACGCCGAACGCCGGCTGTCGCCGGGCGTGCTGGCTTCGGCGCTGGCGGTGTCGGCGCTGACCGCACCGGCGGCGCCGTGGGCGCTGGCGCTGACGCTGGGCACGCTCGTCGCCGTCGACGCCTCGACCGGCATCAACGGGTGGACGTACCTGCCGCTGCGCCGCCTGCTGCCACCGTATCGCGGTCTGCGGGTGCCGGCCCGGTTCGGAGCGATCGTCTTGCTGTGCGTGTCGTTGCTTGCCGCGATCGGCGGCGCCCACCTGGCCGAGACGCTGTCGGGCTGGCGCCTGGCGCCGCTGGCCGGCGGCGTGGTGCTGCTCCTGCTCGGTGCCGAATCGGCGAGCGTGCATCCCGTGCGCGCGCTGCCGCGTCGCGCGCCGCCGGTCTATCACTGGCTGGCGACGCTGCCGCCGTCGGTGATCGTGCACACGCCGCTGCCGCGTCCCGATCGCCTGCCCGGCACCGAGGCCGACTACCAGTACTTCGCCCAGTACCACCGGCACCGGCTGCTGAACGGCAACAGCGGGTTCTACCCGCCGGCCTACGTCGAGATGCTCGAGCGGGCCCGCTACTTTCCCGACGACCAGGCGATCGCGACCCTGCGCAACGCCGGCGCGGAGTACCTGCTGGTGCACGCTCAGCATTTCCCGACGCCGTCGGCGTTCGCCGACGTGGTGCTGGCGCTGGAGTCGCGCACCGACCTGACGCCGGTCACCGCCTCCGAGGACGAGGGCGGAGTGGTGCGGGTGTATCGGTTCGAATCGCCGCGGGCGTCGCCGCCCTGACCGGGCTAGCGCTTCGGGCGGATCGGGAAGATCTTCTCGAGCTCGTCGTCGGGACGCGGGATCACGTGCACGCCGATGAGTTCGCCGACCCGCCGCGCCGCCGCCGCGCCGGCGTCGGTCGCCGCCTTCACCGATCCGACATCGCCGCGCACGATCGCCGTGACCAGCCCGGCGTCGACCTTCTGCCAGCCGACGAAGACGACGTTGGCCGTCTTCAGCATCGCGTCAGCGGCTTCGACCATGCCCACCAGGCCACGCGTCTCCACCATGCCGAGCGCGTCGCCGACTTCCGGGGTGTCGCTCACGTCTGGTCCCTTCTTCGCCATCTACTGGGCTCTCGCCTCGCCTTAGGTAGAGCTTCGGCTCTGCCCCTGGCAGCTCTAAAGAGCTGCCCTACTGAATGCGGCCGCGAGCGGCAATCGGCAGCGCGCCGGCCACGTGTCCGCCGTCCATCAGCCACGCCTGGTCCACCAGGTTGGACACGACGCAAGCGTGATTGGGCAGCACCCGCACGCGATCGCCGGGACCGAGCGCCGCGACGCCAGGACCGACGCGAACCGTCGCATGTTCCTCCGAGAGTCGCTCCACGTGCAAGTGCGGATCGGGCTGCTCCCCGGCCGCCGGCACGAGGTTTCGGTAGATCTCGCCGTGCCCTGACGCCGGCGTGAAGCCGCGGACGCCGTCGGCGGCGAGCGTCTTGCTGCCGCAGTCGAGCACCAGCCGATCCGGTGCCGGAGCGCTGACCACGGTGGCGAGCACCGAGAGCGCGCAGTCGTCGCGCGTGGCAGCGCCGAGACCGACCATCGTGCGGTCGAAGTAGACGTAGTTGCCGGGGCGGAACTCGGTGAAGGTGCCAGCAGCCGCGGCCAGCGAGTAGCGCGCGGGCGGCGTGGCGCCGGCGCTGACCTCCAGCACCGGCAGGCTGGCGCCGCGGGCGGCGGCCGCGATCGCCGCCATCGTGTCCCGCTCGCCGACCGCCATCTGCCGCAGCTCCGCGTCCGAGTGGGCGTGATACGCGTGCCCGGCGTGGCTGAGGATGCCGCGCAGGCGCAGCCCCGGCAGCGCTGCGATGGCGTGGAGGAACGCGACGGCGGTCGCCGCGTCTGGAGCAATGCCGCAGCGGTGGAAGCCGACGTCCACCTTCACGAGCACCTCGGCCCGCTGGCCGGCGGCGGCCATCGCCTCGGACCAGCCGCGGGCCACCGCCAGATCGTCGACGACGAAGGACAGCCGCGTCCGCTGCTGCAGTGCCAGGACGCGGGCGGCATTCACCGGCTGGAGCGGGTAGGGCAGCCGGATGTCGGTGATGCCAGCGTCGGCGAACACTTCGGCTTCGCCCAGCTTGGCGCAGCAGATGCCGGCGGCGCCGGCCGCGATCTGCAGCGCCGCCACGAGCGGACTCTTGTGGGTCTTGGCGTGCGGCCGCAGGGTCACGCCGGCGGCGCTGGCGGCCGACTGCATGCGGGTGATGTTGGCGAGCAGGCGCGGGCGCTCGACGAGCACCGCCGGCGTCTTCAGATCGTCGAGCGTCACGCCCACTAGAGTAACCTTTGAGCGGCTCGGCCGCTGTCGGCCGCGCGCACCATCACATGGCTTTGTCACTCGCACCGGCCACCGGCACGGTGCTCGAGCACGTACTGCGCGACACCTACGCGGTGTGGGGCGAGGGGCTGTCCTTCGACGCCTACTCACGCTACGTGCGCGGGTTGCGGCGTACCACCTGGGGCGAATCGCACCTGGAGCGCGTCGTGTTGCTCGACGGCGCCCGCGTGCTGGCCAGCGCCGCCCGTCATGATCTCGACGGCCCGCATCGACGGCCGCATCCGGCGGGTGCTCGGCATCGGCTCGCTGTTCACCCCGCGCGAGCTGCGCGGGCGCGGCGCCGCGTCGGCGCTCATCGCGCATCTGGTCGACGCCGCCAACACCGAGGGCCACGAGTTCGTGCTGCTGTTCTCGGACATCGGCCCGGTGCTGTACGAGCGTCTCGACTTCGTGCCGGTGCCGCTCGAGCAGGCGACGCTGACCGTGCACATGAAGGGCGGCGCCCCGGCGATGCTGGTGCGGGCGGGCGACGATCGCGACATTCCGCACATCGCCGAGCTCGGGCTCACCAGAGCCAGCGGCGCCCGGCTCGCCCTCGACCGCACCGAGGACTACATCCGCCACGCGATCACCCGCCGGCGCCTCCTGGCCGGACTCGGCCGGCCCGGCGCCCGCCACACCGAGTTCCTGGTCGCCGAGGAAGGGCACATGGCGGTCGCGTATCTGGTCTGCAGCGCGCAGCGCGGCGTATGGACGATCGAAGAGGCCGGCGACCGCGACCCGTCGGGGGCGCGGATCGGGGCGATGCTGCAGGTGATGCTGGCGCGCGAGCCGTCGCTGCCGCCGCCGACGATCACCGCCTGGTGGCCAGCCTCGCTGACGCCGCCGCAGCTGCAAATCGCCGCCCGGCGCTCCACCGATCAGGTGATGATGATCCGCCCGCTGCGCGACCGCACGCTGCCGATGCCGCCGCTGGCGGCGTCGGACGTCGTGTTCTGGCACGGGGACTTGTTCTAGGGGCGAAGCCTCAAGTCGAGGCTTTTGGCTTCGCCCTCATTCAACGCGAGGCGCTCGGCACGATCGCGGATGGCGGCCAGGAACTCGGGGTCGGCGGCCTGGCCGTCCTCCAGGCTCTGGACCGCGATGATCCGGTACGCCGTGGAGGCGGGCATGCCGCCGATCTCGAAGCGGCCCGAGGTGTCGGGGCGCGCGCTGCGGATGAAGCGCGACTGCGGCCGCCACAGGGCGTCGTCGTCGGGGAACACGACCACCGTGGCGTCGAGCACCGCGGCCCCGCGGTCGTCGCGCACACTCCCTGACACCGCGGCCGCCGACTGCGTGAGGACGACGCGCAGGCCGGCGACCTGCGAGCCCGGGTCGAAGGCGAGCGGCGCGTCGGTGACGTCCTGGCCGTCGAGCAGGATGCGCTTCAGGTACCACCCCGACGGCGCGGTCACCCGCAGGTAGGAGGGCCCGGCCATGCCGCGGACGTCGAACGAGTAGTCGTCGGCCACCGTGCCCGAACCGCCGCCGCCAAAAGCCATCGGCGCGGCGTCGGCGGCCACCGCCGACACCCGCACCTGGGCGGCACGGAACTGTGGCGGCCCGGGGATGTCGGCCTCGACCCGTCCGGTGGCCACCGCTGGCGTCGTGAGGGCGATGCTCACGTTGTCGACGTTGGCACCGGCGACGACGACCGACGTGCGGCCGACCAGGTCGTTGGTTGGACGACGCCCGCGGCCGGCCTGCAGGACGTAACGTCCCGGCGCCAATCCGGCGATCTCGAAGCTGCCATCGGCGCGGATCGCGCCCGTCCGCACCGCACCGCCGGTGACCCGCAGCGCGTCGTCGGGCATCGCCACGATCGGCCCGGACGGCACCGCGCCGACCGGGCCGATGACCCGGCCGGAGACGCGGGCCAGCGGCACCAGCGTCAGCCCGAAGGCGACGCCGTTCACCTCTTCGCCGAGATTCACGACCACGCGCTGGGCGTCGGCGGCGCTGGTCGTGCCGGGGAAGTAGGTGGGGGCGTAGCCGCTCGCCGGCGCGTCGTCGTCGGCCTGCTGCGCCATCCGTGGTCCGCGGTCGTCGCGCAGCGTCGCCGTCACGTAGTACTCGCCGGGCGGCAGGCCGAAGACCCGGAACGATCCTTGATCGTCGGTGCGATTGCTCTGGCCGGCTGGCCGCAGCTGCCGCGTGCCGTTCACGTAGGCGTACCGCAGCACCGACACCTGCGCCCCGGTCAGCGGCTCGCCGAACTCGTCGACGATGCGGCCGGCGATGACGCTGCCGCGCGGCAACCCGATCATCACCTTCTCGAGCGTCTGGCCGGCCGGCAGGTTCACCGCGGTGCCGCGTTCGCTCGGCCGCCGCTGCCCGTACTGAAGCGTCACGAAGCCGCCCTTGGAGGCCGTGACCGTGTAGCGCCCGCCGACCAGCTCCTTCAATTCGAAGCGTCCCTGCTCGTCGGTGGTCGTGATGCGCGTGTCCTGCGCTTCCGGTGCCGAGACGCGCACCTGGGCACGACGGATCGGCGCGCCGGTGTCGGCGGCGACGACGAACCCGCGCAGCACCGCCGTGCCGCGCGGCGCCTCGTCGCCCGGGCGCATCGCGCGCGGCGGCGTGCGCTGGCCCGCCTGGCCCATGCCGGGGCCGCCCAGCGGTGGCTGCGCTCCGGCCGGAGCGGCCACCGTCACGAGAATCGTCGCGAGGACGCCACGCCACGTTCGAGCGCACATATGCCGTCCCTACGATGGCGGCGCGACCGTTGTTTACGGCGCCGGCCGCGGGATGGCGCGCAGGGCCAGCTCGTGGATGCCGCCGTCGTCGACGCGCAAGGCGAGGGCCGACGCCCGCACAGCGGCCAGCATCTCGGGCCGGGCCAGCACCGCGCGTGAGACCCCTTCCACCGCCACCGCGAGGTAGCGATCCCCGGGCGGCAGCCCGCGCACCTCGAAGCGTCCGCGGTCGTCCACCTCCCCGGTGCCGACCACCCGCGTCGGCCGCGTCCACCGGGTGTCGTCGTCGGCGAACACCACCACCGCCGGCCGGCGTCGTCCTGGTGCCGCGGTGAAGGCCACCGTGCCGCGGACGATGGCGGTCCGGTTGGTCATGGTGATGGCCAGCGTCGCGTCGCCCTGGTCGAAGTCGACCGGCTCCTCGGTGACATCGCGGCCGTTCAACGCGATCGACTTGACCCACCACGTCGTGAGCGCCCGCGCCGCCGGGGTGACGTCCTGCAGCGCGCGGACGTTGATGCCCGGCGACTCGGCGCCGGGAATCAGCAGCGCCTGGACCGCCTGCACCCGCAGGCTGCCGAAGGCGCCTTCGAGCCTGAACGAGCCGTCGGAATAGGTGCGGACCGGCCGCGGCATCGGCGCGCGATCGGCGCCCGGCACGAGCGACACCATCACCGGGACGCCGACCGGCTCGCCACTTTCGGTCAGCACCCGGCCGCGGACGATGGCGCCGCGGCGCAGCGCGAGTGTGACCCCGTCGAGATCGCCGCCGTTCACCTCGATGTCGGTGGTGCCGTAGTACTCGACGCCACCCTGCTGGAACTGCCGTGCCGTCATCTGATAGCTGCCGGGGGCCAGCCGGGTCAGCTCGAAGCTGCCGTCGTCGCGCGGGCGGACGCCGCGGGTGACGTAGCCGTCGAGCCGTTGCGGCGCCACCAGACTGACCCCGACGTTCACCGCCCGGGCCGGGATGTCGGGTGGCAGCAGGACCACACCGCGAACGGTCGCCAGCGGCACCGTGACCAGGCCGAAAGCCACCCCGCCGGTGTCACGCCCAGCCGTCACGCGCACGGCTCGGGCATTGGTCAGCACCGGCGTGCCCGGGTAGTAGGTGGCCGAATAGCCCTCGCGCCGCGACTCGGCGTCGCCCGGTGGCTCGGCGACGAAACGGTTGGGGCGGGCGCCGACGATGTAGTCGCCGGGGGCGAGGCCCCAGACGCGAAATGCCCCGGTGTCGTCGGTGGTCGGGGTGAGCGACATCGACGTGGTGCGCACGGCGCCGCCGGCGTCGCGCGGCTCGCGGCGCAGCACGTCGATCTCGATGCCGGCGGCCGGCTCGCCGAACTCGTCGACGATGCGCCCGGTGATGGCGCCGCCGCGATAGAGCGCGATCCGCACGCCCTGGATGCGCTGGCCGGCGGCGACCGTCTGCCACTGGGGCTCCTCGGGCTCGCCGTTCCAGACGTTGTCGTAGTCGAAATAGCCCGGCCGCGACGCGGTGATCTGGACGCGGGCGGCCGGCACGCCGGTGAACTCGAACTGGCCGCCGCTGTCGGCGGTGGTTGCCAGCACCCGCGAGCTCTCGCGCTCGGGCTGCTCGACCACCAACGACACGGCGGCGCGGCGAATCGGCGCGCCGCTGACGCCGTCGACGACGACGCCGCGAATGACCGCGCCGGACTGCCGGGGGGCGGTGACGTCGCGGGGCGGCACCTGGGCCGCGGTCGCGGCCCAGCAGGCGACCACGAGCCCGGCCACCACGGCCACCCGCCAGCAAGCCGTCGACATCGCGACCATCTTGCCCGATCGCAAGGCGATTACGGAACCGGTCGGGCCACGGCGCGGAGCGACAGTTCGTGTGTGCCGCCGTCGTCGATTCTGAGCGGCGTGGCGGCGCTGCGCAGCGCTTCGAGCATCGCCGGCGTCCGCGCGTCAATCAGCTCCAGGCCGTCGACCGCCACGGCCAGGTAGCGATCGTCGGCCGGCAGGCCGCGGATGCGGAATCGACCATCGGCACCGGCGACCACCGAGCGGATCGAATCGCGCTTCGCGGTGCCAGCGCGTCGGGTCGTCGACGAAGACGACGACGGTCGGTGGCGTGGCGGTCGCCTGCGGCGTCCACGTGACCGTGCCTGCGACGACGGCAGGTCGCGTCGTCACGGTGACGGCGACGTCGGCCGGGCGGCCATCGAACTCCAGCGGCACGTCGATGACGTCTCGGCCGTCGAGCGTGACCGCGGTCATGAACCAGGTAGTGGCCGGCGCCGGCGTCGGGTCGCTCGACGCCGCGATCGTCGTGCCGGGAGACGGCGGCGTCGGCCGAGCGGTGCTGAACGCGCGGAGGAAGTGCTTGCCGAACACGCCGTCGAACCGAAACGATCCGTCGGCCCCGACGACGGCCGGCGACACGGAACTCGGCGCCATCACGAACAGGTCGCGGTCGAACGGCACCAGCGTGACTTGGATCGCAGCGGTGGCCGGTGGTGGACCGCCGCCATCGGCGATCAGGCGTCCGGTGAGCGCCGACCCCGGACGCAACGTGATACTCACGCCGTCCACGTCGGACCCGTCGACCTGGACTTCAATCGCCCCGAACGCCCGCAGCAGTCCTCCTGGCCCCCAGCGATCGGCGCCGGGCATGCGCTCACTGGCCCCCAGCCGGTAGCGTCCCGGCGTGAGCCCCGCCACTTCGAAGCTGCCGTCGCTGTTGACCTCGCTGCCCGTCGAACTGCGGTCGAGGCGATCCGCGTCGATCCGGCTCACCGAAAGGGACAGCCTGCCGGGGCGCTGATCGATTGAGAGCACCGTGCCGCGCACCGTCGCCAGTGGCGCGGTCGCGAGGGCGAACGTGATCCCCGAGGTGTCGCGACCGGCGCTGACGGTGACCAGTCCGGCATCGGCGAGGCGCGGCGTGCCCGGGAAATACGTCGGCGCGAAGCCCTGCCGGAGCGGGCCGATCTCCATGCGGGACATGACCTGGAACCGGCCGGTGTGTGCGGCGACCACGTATCGTCCCGGCGGCAGGCTCCACACCCGGAAGGCCCCGGTGTCGTCGGTCGCCGAGGCGCCGAACCGGCTTCGGCCGGCGGACGTCCAGCGCGGCCCGTCCGCGGTGGGCACGCGTTGCAGCACCTCGACGTTGACACCCTCGGCCGGCTCGCCGAACTCGTCGACGATCCGTCCGACGATCGCGCCGCCGCGGAGCAACCGGATCGTCTGTCCGTCGAGGGTCTGGCCGGCGGCCACCGTCCGCGGTTCGGGCCGCGGCGGCGGCGCCGTTCCGGAGGCCGTGCTGGCGTCGTCCTGGTTGTAGTACCCGCCCTTGCTCGCCCGCAGCGTGATCGAGCCCGGTGGGACGGCGGTGAACTCGAAGCGACCTTCGGCATCGGTGGTCGTCGTCTGCGACGTCGGTCGCGTCGGGCCGACCGACGGCGTCCTGACGAGAAGATTGACCTCCGCCCGCCGTACCGGCTGATAGCCGTCGTCGGCGACGACGATGCCGCGAACGACGGCGGTGCCCTTGGCGTCGCCCTGTCGATCACGCGGCGGCGACGCGGGCGTTTGCGCGTGAAGTGCCGCCAGCGACGCGATGACCACGACCAGGGCGGCGAGGCGCATGACAGCCACAACCCTACGGCCGGAGGCGCAGGTCCACTGCCTTGGTCTCGCCTTCGACGAGCGACAGCCGCTCGGCGCGGTCGCGAACGTCGGCGAGGAACTCGGGATCCGAGAACTGCCCCTCCTCGAGGCCCTGAACCGCGACGATGCGGTAGTCACTCGACGGTGGCAGGGCGTTGATCTCGAAGCGGCCGACGGTGTCGGGTCGCGCCGAACGGATGGCACGCGACATCGGCACCCACCGCGAGTCGTCGTCCGGAAAGACGACGACGGTGGCGTCGACGACGACGTTGCCGCGATCGTCTCGGACTGACCCCGAGAGCGTCGTTCGCGACCGCGTCAGCACCACACGCACGCCGTCCACGCGTTGGCCGGCCGCCAGTGTCACCGGACTGTCCGCGACGTCCTGACCGTCGACGTGAGCCGACTTCAGGTACCACCCGGCGGGGCCGCTGGCGCGGAGCATGACCGGTCCCATCGCGCCGCTGGCGCGGAAGCTGAAGTCGTCGGCGACTTCCGGCGGCCTCGACATGAACGTCCGCGCAGCCATCGGATCGGCGGGCAGCAGCGAGACGTTCACCTGCGCGGCGCGGAGGTCGGCCGGCGCGCCGCCGTCGAACTCGACGCGGCCGCTGATCATCCCCGGCCGCTGCATCGTGATCGTCACCCCGTCGAGGTCGGCGCCGGCCACGGTGACCGTCGCCATGCCGACGAGCTCGTCGTCGCGCCCGCGTGGCTGGACGCGAAGCACGTAGCGGCCCGGCGCCACACCCGGCAGATCGAAGCTGCCGTCAGGTTGTATCTGCGAGCCGTTCATGCTGCCGCCGATCATGCCGTCGTCGGGCATGGCGGTCAGGAAGCTGCCGCGTCCGTCCGTACCGCCGATGACGCGGCCGCTGATGCGGGCGAGCCGTGTCGGCGTCAAGCCGAAGACCAGGCCAACGACTTCCTGTCCCACCGCGACGGCGACCGCTTGCGCATCGCTGCGACTCGGCGTGCCCGGATAGTAGGTGGGCGCGAACCCTTGATCGGCACCGGACGCGGGCCCGGCGACCGTCCGCATGCCCATCGTCGACGGCATCGTCGCGAAGACGTAGTAGTCGCCTGGCGCCAGCCCGAAGATGCGGAAGGCGCCCTGATCGTCGGTACGGTTGGGCGGTCCGCCCATGCTCATGTTCATGACCGGCATCAGCCGTCGCCCACCCGGCGCGAACATGTAGCGCATTGCCTGCACCTGCACGCCGGTGAGCGGCTCCCCGGCGTCGTCGGTGATCCGTCCGGCGATGACGCCGCCGCGCGGCAGGGCAATCGAGACCTTGTCGACGGTCTGGCCGGGCGCCAGCTCCACCGGCGTGCCACGTTCGCTCGGCCGCCGCTGGCCGTATTGCAGCGCGACGAAGCCCGCCTTGCTGGCCGTGACCGTGTAGCGTCCGCCCGTGAGCTCGGTGAGCTCGAAGCGGCCCTGGTCGTCGGTGACCGCCAGGCGATTGTCCTGGCCGTCGTTGGTCATCGCCCGGACCTGGACGCGGCGGAGCGGCGCGCCGGTATCCATCGCGACCACCGTGCCTCGCAGCGCGGCGGTGCCCTTGACCGCGGTGGCATCGGGACCCCCGGCGCGCGGCGGTGTCACCTGGCCGGGCACCGCGCTCTGGGCGAGAAGGTCGAACGACACGTCGGGTCCGGCGTGGATAGCCACGACGAGAACGAGTCCGCCGAGCGTGCGACGCATGGTCACCACCCTTCGAGATCCGGGACCGCGATTCTACTCGGACGTCAGACGGCGCGGCTCGGCCGTATACTCGGCCCGATGAACGCGACGCCGTTCCTTGTGGAGATCGGCCGGGCGCTGGCGGCCGCGTCGCTCGACGCGGTGCTCATCGGCAATGCCGCTGCGGCTCTCCACGGCGCCTCCGTCACGACCGTGGACTTCGACTTCCTGTTCCGGCGCACGCCCCGCAATCTGCGGAAGCTGAAGGGGTTCGCGCGGGCGCTCGGGGCCACGGTGCTCCGCCCGTACTACCCGATCTCGGACCTGTTCCGAGTGATGCGGGACGATGGCCTCCATGTCAATTTCGTGCCGACGATGCGAGCCCTCCAGACGGTCGACTTGTCCGGTGTCCCGACTTCAGGCACGCCGCGCCGGAGACGAATGCCGCCCGCCAAGCGCCCGCCGCCACGCCGCCGCGCCCGCCTCGCCGCACTGAAGCGCGAAAGCGAGCGCGCGCTCGATGAGCAGATCCGGCGTCTGATCGCCCTGCCTCCGGCGAAGCGGACGAACTTCCTGCGCAAGCGCCGGCCCGGCGAGCCCGGTTCCTATCTGTGACGCTCAGGTCCGCCGCAGGATCTCGCGCGCCGCATTCGCGCCCGAGCCGCCGGTGAGGCCGAGGCCTGGATGCGTGCCGGCGCCGCACAGCCACAAGCCGTCGATCGGCGTCCGGTACCTGACTCCAGCCCAGCAGGGGGCGCATGGTGAACAGCTGATCGAGCGCCAGCTCGCCGTGATGGATGTGGCCGCCGGTGAGTCCCCAGTCGCGCTCCAGATCGGCCGGAATCACCACCTCGGCGGCGACGACGAGCGACCGGACCCCGGGCATGTAGCGATCGAGCGTCGTGAGCACCGCGTCGAGAAGCGGCGCCCGCGAATCGTCCCATCCACCTTCGCGCAGCGCCACTGGCGCGTACTGCGCGTAGATCGACAGCACATGGCCGCCGGCTGGCGCCAACCCGGGATCGATCAGGGACGGCAGCGTCACTTCGAGCCACGGCGCCGGCGAGAACCGCCCGTATTTGGCGTGATCGAAGGCGCGTTCGATGAAGTCGATGTCGGGCGCCATGCGGATGCGCCCGGTGAGCTGCTCCCGATCCGCGCCCGGCACGACCGGCAGCGCCGCCAGCGCCAGGTTCACCTTGGCCAGCGTGCCGCGCGTCCGGTAGTGCGAGGCGCGCCAACGGAGTTCCGAGGGCAGGGCCATCGGATCGCACAAGCCGAACGTCGCCTTCGGATCGATGCCCGAGACGACGAGTGCAGCGTCGATCACGCGGCCGTCGCCCAGCCGCACACCGCGAACGGCGCCGCCATCGGTGATCACCTCGTCAGCTCGTGCGCTGGTCGTGATCGACACGCCAGCGGCCACTGCCGCCCGCCGCAACGCGGCAGTCAGCGCGCCCGGCCCGCCCCGCGGCCACACCTGTCGCGCGTCGCCTTTCACGTCGTTGGCGGCGTGGAGCAGGAACAGCAGCCCGCTGCCCGCCGACCACGGGCCGAGCAGGCTGCCGAGCACGCCGTCGGCGGCCAGCGCCGCCCGCAGCAGCGGCGTGTCGGCGAATTCGGCAACGAGATCGGCCACCGCCATCGGGCCCCACCGCAGCAGCCGATAGCCGTCCTCGCGTCCCAGGGCCCGGAACTGCCGGGCCGTGCGCAGCAGGGCCCAGAGTTCGCGGGCCGACGGCGCTTCGATCGACGGCGGTGTGGCGTCGAAGACCGAGGCCACGACCCGGCCCAGCCGCTCCCGCGCCATCAGGAATGCCGGCCAGCGCCCGGCGTCGGCCGGCGAGAACGCCGCAATCGCTGCCGCTGCCTTTGCCGGGTCGTGCCACAGGGTGAGCGCCCGGCCGTGGCCGTCGAGCGCGGTGAGCCACACGTCGCTGGCGACGAACTCCAGTCCGTGCGCACCCAGATCGAGCTCGCGGGCGACGTCGGCGCGCAGCGGCCCGACGTGGTGGGTCAGCGCCGGAACATGGAAGCCTGGGGCGAGCTCGCAGGTGACAGCCGCGCCGCCGATCTCGTCGCGTCGCTCGACCAGCGTCACCTTCCGGCCGGCGCGGGCCAGCAGCGTCGCGCACACCAGGCCGTTCACCCCGCCGCCGATGACGACGGTCGTGTTCATCGCCGGGCGTCCTTCAGGATGCGCTCGGCGGCGTTCTTGCCCGGCGCGCCCATGATGCCGCCGCCCGGGTGGGTCGCCGATCCGCACATGTAGAGCTTTGCCACCGGCGTCGCGTACTGGGCCCAGCCCGGGACCGGGCGCAGGAAGAACAGCTGCTCGAGCGACAGCTCGCCCTGGAAGATGTTGCCTTCGCTCAGGCCGAACGTGCGCTCGATGTCGAGCGGCGTCAGCACCTGGCGATGCCGAATCAGGCTCTTGATGTTCGGGGCATGCTCGGCGATGGCGTTGACGACGGCGTCGCCGAACGCCTCGCGCTGCTCGTCCCAGGTGCCGTCGGCCAGATGGTACGGCGCGTACTGCACGAAGCACGACATCACGTGTTTGCCGGGCGGCGCCAGCGAGCCGTCGGTGAGCGACGGGATCACGATGTCGATGTAGGGGCGGGTCGAGAAGCGGCCGTACTTGGCCTCGTCGTAGGCCCGCTCCATGTAGTCCACGCTCGGCGAGATCGAGATCGCGCCGCGCAGGTGCTCGCCCCGGCCGGGCAGACAGGTGAAATCGGGCAGGCCGTCGAGGGCCAGGTTCACCTTACCCGACGAGCCGCGGTACTTGTAGCGCCGCACGCCGGCCAGGAACTCGTCCGGCAGCTCCTTCGGCTCGAGGAAACGCTCGAAGGTGAGGCGCGGATCGACGCTCGACACGACGACGTCGGCGCGGATCTCGTCGCCGTTGTCGAGGACCACGCCGGTGGCCCGGCCGTTTTGCGTGAGAATGCGCGTCACCGGCGTCTCGGTGCGGATCTCGGCGCCCAGGCGGCGGGCGGCCCCGGCGATCGCGTTCGACACCGTCCCGGTGCCGCCGCGCGACAGGCCCCACGAGCGGAAGGCGCCGTCGATCTCGCCCATGTAGTGATGCAGCAGGACGTAGGCCGTGCCCGGCGAACGCACGCCGAGGAAGGTGCCGATGATGCCAGACGCGCTCATCGTCGCCTTCAGCACGTCGGTCTCGAACCACTGATCCAGGAAGTCGACCGCGCTCATCGTGAGCAGCTGCACCTGGTTGACGCGGTCGTGGTAGCGCATCTTCTGGAAGCGCCGGCCGACCGACAGCAGCTCGAGCAGCCCGCGGGGATCGAGCGACATCGGATCGGGCGGTGTCATGCCCAGGATCGGCTTGGCGAAGCGCCCCATCTCGACCATCGCCATGCCGTACTCGTCGTAGGCATCGGCGTCGAGCTTGCTGTGCCTGGCGATCTCGCGCCGGGTCTTCGCGTGGTCGTTGACCCGCCACAGGTAGTCGCCGCTCGGCATCGGCGTGAAGGTGCCGTCCAGCGGCAGCAGCTCCAGCCCGTGCGCCGGCAGGTCGAGGTCGCGGATGATCTCGGGGCGGAGCAGCGACACCACGTAGCTGCACACCGAAAACGTGAAGCCCGGGAAGACTTCCTCGCTGACCGCGGCCCCGCCCAGCACGTGCCGGCGCTCGAGCACCAGCGTCTTCCGCCCGGCGCGCGCCAGGTACGCCGCGCAGGTCAGCCCGTTGTGGCCGCCGCCGATGACGATCGCGTCATACCGCATGTCGCGCTGAAGTATATGGCTGTGCGACATTGCCCTACGGTGGGGACCAGGGACTAGGGACCAGGGACCGGGGCCAGAAAGCACCTCCGACGGAGCTGACGCCGTCCATCCGCCACGCCACCCGAGCTGTGTCAGCCGCCGAGTATCGGTCGAGTTGCAGCGTGCCTCGTTCCCTTCCCTGGTCCCCGGTCCCCGGTCCCTGGTCCCCGCCTCTATAATCCCCCCGTGGCCATTGGGACCGCCTTTCACGTGCGCACGCTGCCGCTGGCCGGCACGCTCAGCTACCGTGACTGGGCCGGGTTCCACACGGTGAGCGCCTACGAGGCGCACCACGAGCACGAGTACAACGCCATCCGCAACGGCTGCGCGCTGATCGACATCTCGCCGCTGTTCAAGTACCACCTCATCGGCCCCGACGCGCTTCGGCTCGTCGATCGCGTGATCACCCGAGACGCCGCGGCGATGGCGGTGGGCCAGGTGGTCTACACGCCGTGGTGCGACGACGACGGGAAGGTCATCGACGACGGCACGGTGGCGCGGCTGGCCGACGACCGGGTGCGGTGGACCGCCGCCGACCCCAACTTCCGCTGGCTGGTACAGCACGCCACCGGCCTGCGGGTACAGGTCGAGGACGTCAGCGAGCAGGTGGCCGCGCTGGCGCTGCAGGGACCGACCTCGGCGCGGCTGCTGGCGGCCGTCAGCGACCTGCCGATCGCCACCCTCAAGTACTTCCGGGCCGCGTCAGGCGCGATAGCCGGCGTGCCGGTGGAAGTGACGCGCACCGGCTATACGGGCGACCTCGGCTACGAGCTGTGGATGCCGTGGGATCGCGCGGTCGACGTGTGGGATGCGATCGTCGCCGCCGGCCGCGCCCACGCGCTGCGTCCCGCCGGGATGCTGGCCCTCGACGTCGCCCGCGTCGAAGCCGGGTTGCTGCTGACCGATGTCGACTTCCACAGCAGCCGCAAGGCCAGCATCGACGCGCAGATGTATTCGCCGTACGAACTCGGGCTCGGCCGGCTGGTGGCTCTGACCAAAGCGTCGCCGTTCGTCGGCCGTGCCGCGCTCGAGCGTGAGCACGCCGTCGGCCACCGCCGCCAGATCGTCGGCCTGGAGGTGCGCTGGAGCGACGTCGAGGCGCTCTACCAGGCGGTCGGCCTGCCGCCCACCGCGCCAGCCGCCGCCTCGCGCGTCGCGGTGCCGGTCTACCACGGCACGCAACAGGTCGGGAAGGCCACCACCACCGCGTGGTCGCCCACGCTCAAGCGGCTGATTGCGATCGCCACCGTCGACCGGCCGCACTTCGCTGCGGGCACCAAGCTGCGGATCGAGGTGACGGTCGAGGCCACGCGCTACACGGCGGCCGCCACCGTCGTGCCGACGCCGTTCCTGAATCTGCCCAGGCGGACAGCGTTGCCGCAGTTGTAACGGGGACAGTCCCGGTTACAATCCGCGGGCGCGGCGGGCGTCGCGGAACGACTTGATGCCGGTGCCCAGGTACCAGCCGAGCAGCAGCACGGTGACCAGCTGGGCCAGCGTCGCCGGGCGCGTGAAGTCGGTGGCGCCGATGAGCCGCGACGCCGTGCCGGCGATGCCGACCAGTGCCACCAGCATCGCCACGTGCATCGCGTGCTTGCGGGCGGCCTCGTTCCTGGCGAGGTAGGCCAGCAGCAGGAACGCCACGCCGAAGAACGCCGGGATGAGCGCGGTGACGCTGGTGCGTCCCGTGACGATGTAGCTCCCGATGCCGATCACGGCCAGAAGCAGTCCTACCAGTCGGGTCGTTGCCGGCATGCGTCAGGTCTCCGCCGCACAGTCTATGCCGTGGCACGACCGCGGCGGTAGCCGGCCGGCCGGGTGCTATGCTCGGCCGCATGAAACTGGCCCTCGTGCAGCAGCACGCGACCCGGGACAAGGCCGACAACGTCCGGCGCGGGCTGGCGGCGCTCGACGCCGCGGCGGCGGCCGGGGCCCAGCTCGTGTGCTTCGCCGAACTGGCGTTCGAATGGTTCTATCCGCAGAAGCCGGCGGGGAGCGACCGCCGCAGCCTGGCCGAGCCGCTCGACGGCCCGACCGTGAACGCGTTCCGCGCCAAGGCGCGCGAGCACGGCGTCGTCGTCGTGATGAACTTCTTCGAGCGCGACGGACTCGAGACCTACGACAGCTCGCCGGTGATCGACGCCAACGGCCACGTCCTCGGCGTGACCCGCATGGCGCACATCACCGAGTACCCGTGCTTCCACGAGCAGGGCTACTACACGCCGGGCGACTCGGGCGCGCCGGTCTACGACACGAAGGTGGGCCGGGTCGGCGTCGCCATCTGCTACGACCGCCACTTCCCCGAGTACATGCGGGCGCTGGCCGTGGCCGGCGCCGATCTGGTAGTGGTGCCGCAGGCCGGTGCAGTGGGGGAGTGGCCCGACGGCCTCTACGAAGCCGAGATGCGGGTGGCGGCGTTCCAGAACGGCTACCACATCGCGCTGTGCAACCGCGTCGGCAAGGAGGAGTGCCTCGACTTCGCCGGCGAGTCGTTCGTCTGCAACGCCGAGGGCGATGTCGTCGCCCGCGCGCCGCTCGGCGCCGATCACCTGCTTCTCACCGACGTCGACCTCGCCGCCAACGCGACGTCGCACGCCCGCCGGCTGTTCCTGCGGCACCGGCGCCCCGAGCTGTACGGGGCGTGGCTGAGCCGCTGACGTGACCGCTCCATCGCTTCGGCGCACGCTCGGCCGGTGGGATCTCACCGCCATCGGCGTCAACCAGGTGGTGGGTGCGGCGATCTTCCTGCTGCCGGCCGATGTCGCCCGGCTGGTGGGCAACTGGGGTCCGGTGATGTTCGCCGCGATCGGCCTCACCTCGCTGCTGATCGCGTTGTGTTTCGCCGAGGTCGGGAGCCGGTTCGAGAGCACCGGCGGGCCGATCGGCCCGGCCCGCATCGCCTTCGGCCGCTTCGTCGGCTTCGAGGTCGGCTGGATGCTGTGGTTCAGCCGCGTCTCGAGCGGCGCCTCGGTGATCAACGGCCTGGCGCTGGCGCTGGGCTTCTACTGGCCGGTCGTGTCCACCGGCCTGCCCCGCGCGCTGGTGATTCTCGGCGTGATCGGCGGGCTGACCTGGGCCAACCTGCGTGGCATCAGGCAGGCGTCGTGGCTGGTCAACGCGTTCACGATCGGCAAGATCCTGCCACTGGCGATCTTCGTGGTCGTCGGCCTGTGGTTCGCGGACTTCAGCCGCGCGCTGCCCTCGGGCCCGCTGACCCTCGGCAGTGCCGGCACTGCCGCGCTGCTGCTGATTTTCGCTTTCGGCGGCTACGAAGTGACCGGCGTGCCGGCCGGGGAGGCGGTCAACCCACGGCGCGACGTCCCGTTCGCCTTCGTCGCGACGATCCTCATCGTCACCGCGGTGATGACCCTGGCGTCGGCGGTGACGGCCGGGGTCCTGCCCGACGTGGCCGCCTCGCGGACGCCGATCGCCGATGCCTCGGCGCTGCTCATGGGGGCGTTCGGCGGGCTGCTCATCAGCCTCGGGTCGGTGGTGTCGACGACCGGCAACAACATGGGCCAGCTGCTGTCGGGCTCCCGCTCGGTGTTCGCGTTGGCGGAGAACGGCGACCTGCCGGCGGTGTTTGCGCGGGTGCATCCGGAGTTCCGGACGCCGTACATCGCCATCTGGTTCACGACGATCGTGCTGGTGGCCCTGGCGCTGTCGGGATCGTTCGTGTTCCTCGCCGCCGTGAGCGCCGTGGCCCGGCTGGTGATCTACCTGTCGACGTGCATCGCGACCTTGTCGCTGCGCCGTCCGTCACAGGCGACCCGGGTGAACCCGGCCACCTTCACCGTGCCGCTCGGCCCGGTGATCCCGGTGGTCGCGTCGATCGTCACGTTGAGCATCCTGGCCGGCGCGACCACCCAGCAGCTGCTGTCCGGCGTGGCCGCGCTCGTGGTCGGCGCCGCGCTCTACGCCGTGGCCACCCGCTCCTGACGCGCCCCCGGCCGCACCGGCGGCGTCCCGGCGGTGGTTCTTTGGCGTCGACATTGCTATATAGCGATGTCGAAGGTAGGCTGGACCCCTGCTGATGGCAGCGACCCCACTGCAGGCGTTCAAGGCCCGCTTCTTTCGCGCCCTGGCTCACCCGGCCCGCGTCCGCATTCTCGAGACGCTGGTCAAGGGCGGCCGCTCCGTCCAGGAACTGCAGGAAGCACTGGGTCTGGAGCAGCCGGTCGTCTCACAGCAGCTGGCGGTGCTGCGCCAGCAGGGCATCGTCACAGCGGAGAAGAAAGGCCTGTCGGTGCGATACTCCGTCCGCGATCCCGCTATCGCGGAGCTCCTCGTGGTGGCCCGCCGCATCTTCAACAACCATCTCGTCGACACCGGCGGGATGCTCAAGGAACTTCAGCGCGAGTCACGGCGACGGTGAGCGGTGGCCGTGGACTGCTCGCGAACCTCGCGAGCGCGGGCCAGGGCCGCCTGGAAATGCGGCACGACGTTGCTCGGCCCGACGTGCGCCATGAACTCCGTCTGATGCAGGAACCCCGCCGGCTGCGCCCGGGCACCGCAGAGAATCAGCACGCGCCCGGCCTTCTTCAGCCGGTCGCTCAGCGTCTCGAGCGCGTGGAGTCCGGTGGCGTCGATGGCGCTCATGTGGCGCAGCCGCAGGATCACGACCGGGGCCAGCGTCGAGAGGTCGGCGGTGGCGTCGGCCAGCTTGTCGGTCACGCCGAAGAGAAACGGTCCGTGAATGCGCAGCAGTGTCACGTACGCGGGCACGGCCTTGTCCTGGAGCGCATGGACGCGTCCGCTCTCGATGTCGGCGGCGCTCAACGTCGACACGACGGTCGTCTCGGTGACACGGTGGATGTAGAGGAGGGCCGCCAGGGCCACGCCGACCTCCACGGCCAGCGTCAGGTCGGCCATGACGGTCAGGCCGAACGTGGTCGCCCAGACGAACCGGTCGGCCCAGTCGAGACGCCAGATGCCCGCGATCTCGCGCCACTCCCCCATGTTGTAGGCCACCACGCACAGCACCGCGGCGAGCGTGGCCAGCGGCACGTGCGTGGCGAGGGGGGCCAGCAACACGATGATCGCCACCAGGGTGACGGCGTGCACGATGCCGGACACCGGCGTCTTCGCGCCCGAGCGGAAGTTGGTGGCGGTTCGCGCGATCGCCCCGGTCACGGGAATGCCCCCAACCAGCGGGGAGAGCAGATTCGCCACTCCCTGCCCCAGGAGCTCGGCGCTCGAGTTGTGGCGGTCGCCGGTCATCGAGTCCGCCACCACGGCCGAGAGCAGGCTTTCAAGGGCCGCCAGCAGGGCCACCGTCAGCGCTGAGGGCAGCAGCGGCAGGACGAGATCGGCGCGGAAATCCGGAATCGACACCCGCGGCAGGCCGCTCGGAATGCCGCCGAACCTGGAGCCGATCGTCTCGACCGGCAGCTGGAAGGCGGCGACCGCCATCGTGGCGAGTGCGAGGGCCACGATCGAGCCCGGCACCTTCGGCAGCCGACGCGGGACGAGGATCACGAGAGCGAGCGAGCCGACGGCCAGGGCGAGCGCCAGGGGGCTCAAGAGCGGAAGGCCGTGTGCGAAGGCCGACATCCGCGCGAAGAACTCTGTCGGAGGCTCCGCGATGCCAAGGCCGAAGAAGTCTCTGATCTGCGTGGAGGCGATGAGGAGCGCGATGCCGTTGGTGAAGCCGATGACGACGGGCCGCGGGATGAACTTGACCGCCTGGCCGAGCCCGGTCACCGCGAGGAGCACCAGGATCACGCCGGCCATCATCGTGACCATCAGCAGGCCGGACAGGCCGTGGGCAGCGATGATCCCGGCCACGATCACGACGAAGGCCCCAGTGGGTCCACTCACCTGGATGCTCGAACCGCCGAGCAGCGAGACGACCAGGCCGCCGACAATCGCCGTGTAGATGCCCGCCTCGGGTGTCACGCCGGACGCAATCCCGAAGGCCATGGCCAGCGGAAGCGCGACCACGCCGACGGTCAGGCCGGCGATCACGTCGGCGCCGAACCTGCCCCGGTCGTAGCCGGCCAGCATGTCCAGGAGCTTGGGGCGCCACGTCGCCAGGGGCAATCCAGCCGCGCGGATGCGGGTCATCGCGGCGGTCCGGGCGTCGCCGTGGCGGCACGGTTGTCCCACCTCGCTATCATATTACATATTATGAATATACAGATGTTGTGTTCTGGCGCCGCGGGCGCGATGCGACCGGCAGCAACGCCGGCGCCAGCGCCCAGGTCCACGACCGTCTCCGCGACCAGGCAGGTCGTGCCGCCGACTCGTGTTCACCGCGCCGTGCGTTCGAAGCGTCCGCGCCCGCTGCCCTCGGCCAGCAGCGGGTCGGCGTCGGCGGCTCGCTTGGCGGCGATCAGCGGTTCGTTCAGGTACAGGACGAACGGCGCCATCGCCAGGAACGTGGCGAGCAGTTCCTTATAGAAATCCGGACGCGTGGCGAACTCTGCCGGTTCTTCTCGCGACGCCAGGAACTGCTTGTGCCGCAGCACGGCGGCGGCCGGGTGCGCCGCATCGAAGCCTCTCGGCATGCGCGTCGTCTGGGTGCCGTGCATGACGCCGAGGCGCTTCTTGAACGCCGGCGCCGCGAGCAGCCGGGTCAGCCGCCGGTGCTGCGCCGCGATATGCGTCCGCACCGCGTGCAGCGCCGCGGTGTCGGGCTCGTAGAGCCCGCCGCCGATCCACACGTGCTGCGGCGCGACTTCGAAGTAGAGGCCGGCGCCGCGCATCCGTCCCAGCGCCCGGTGCGGGAACACCGCGGCGACGTGCGTCTTCAGCGGCGTCTTGTCGGCGCTGAACCGGGTGTCGCGCCACGGCCGGAACATCGAGATCTTCGCCACCGCCACGAACTCCGGGGCGTGCCGGGCGAAGTCGCGGCCCAGTTGCTCCACGATCGCGACCATCGGCGCGTGGAGGTGCGTGTCGTAGTCGGCGCGGCGCTCGTGGAACCACTCGCGGCGGTTGTTGCGCTTGAGCGCGCGCAGGAACCGCAGACTGCGATCCGAGAACGCCGGTAGACTCGACATCCGGCGATCCTATCAAGCGCGCTGCTCCGCCCCCGGCCGTGGCGCCGCTACAGGTTCGAGACCGCCGATCCGACAGTCGGAGAAGATGCCTCGACGTGCGCTCAGCATGAGACGCCTGGCCGCCGCCGCCGTCGTTCTCGGCCTCCAGGCCCTCGCCGCATGCGCGCCGGACCCGGCGCCAGCCGGCGCCGGCGCGGCGATTCAGGATGGCCGCGGCGCCCAGGTCGGCCCGCCCGCGGTCGCCGGGGTCGACGGCCCTGCCGGCACGACCACGCAGGACACCCCGACGCCGCCCTGGGCGGGTGCCGCCGCCGTCACCAGGTCCACCGCCGACATCATGGCCGAGGCGGCGCGGTCGCCCCAGGTGGCGGACGCCGCACCGCGACGCTTCGTGAAAGTCCGTCCCGATCGGCGAGACCTGCCGGAGCACCCCGACGCCCGGCCGGTGCCGTCGTGGCCGCCGCCGCCGCTCCTCGATCGATCGCCAACGGAACCGAGCGTCGCGCAGACGCTGGCCAGCCCCAACGTCACCCTGGCGTCGCTCGGCGAGGACACCAATTCGCTGCCGCCCGACACCATGGGCGACGTCGGCCCCACCCAGTACGTCGTCGGCATCAACGGCCGCATCCGCACCATCTCGAAAGCCACCGGGCTGGCCGACGGCGTGCTGAACGCCAGCTTCGACACCTTCTTCGCCGCCGTTCGGAATGGCGCCGGCACCTCCGACCCACGCGTCCGCTTCGATCGGCGCACCGGCCGGTGGATCGTGATCATGATCTCGGTGGCGCTGCCGAACCGCTATCTGGTCGCACTCAGTGACACGGCGACCATCGGCCCGGGGACCATCTGGTCGTACGTCCAGTGGACCAACACCCGCACCCAGGGCGGGGTGGGCGGCGGGGCCTCGTGTCTGGGCGACTATCCGTCGCTCGGCGTCGACGAGGACGCGCTCTACCTCGGCGTCAACCAGTTCTGCGGCGCCAACATCGCCGCCCTCGGCTTCGACTCGACCTCGATCTACGTGGTGCGCAAGAGCGCGCTGCTCGCCGGGTCGCTGGCCGTGGCGCAGTTCGACGCCGTGGCCGTCAGCGGAGGCGGCGGTCCGTACACGCCGCAGGGGGTCGACAACTTCGACAACGGCAGCGATCAGGGCTACGTCATCGGCGTCGACAATCTGCTGTTCGGACAGCTCATGCTGCGCCGGGTGTCGAATCCCGACGGTGCCCCCAGCCTGTCGGCCAACGTCGCGATCACCGTGCCGACCACGGCGCTGCCGACGTCGGTGCCCCATCCCGGCGGCGTGGTGCCGCTCGACGCCATCGACGATCGGCTGCTGCAGGCCGTGGTGCGCGACGGCCGCTTGTGGACGACGCACCAGTTCGAGGTGAACGGCGCCGGCGTCGCCCAGTCGGGCGGCGGTCGCAACGCCGTCCGCTGGTACGAAGTTCAGAACCTCGGCGGGTCGCCGTCGCTGGTGCAGTCGGGCACCGTCTTCGATCCGGCCGGATCCAACCCGGCCAGCTTCTGGTTCGGCGCGATCATGCCGAGCGGCCAGGGACACGTCGCCCTCGGCATGAGCACGGCGGGCGCGGCCACCCGGGTGAACGCCGCGGTCACCGGCCGGCTCGCCGCCGACCCGCTCGGCACGATGAACGGCGCGCCGGTCGTCTACAGCCCGAACACGTCGTTCTCCTACAACGTGCAGAGCCCGCCCGATACCCGGCAGCGCTGGGGCGACTACTCCTACACCAGCCTCGACCCCGACGACGACATGACGCTGTGGACGCTGCAGGAGTTCGTCGACGCCCCCGACTCCTACGGGGTGCGGCTGGTCCGGCTGCTGGCGCCGCCGCCGGCCGCCCCGGTGTCGGTGTCGCCCAACACGCTGTCGAGCACCCAGACTGGAGCCACGCTCACCGTGGCGGCGACGTCGGCGAACGGATCGGGGTTCTTCGATCCCGGCGCCGGGTTCGTCCGCCGCCTCACCGCGGCCTTCAGCGGCGCCGGCGTCACCGTGACCGACGTCGCGTTCACCTCGCCGACGTCGCTCACGCTGACGGTGACCACCAGCAGCGCCGTGGTCGGGCCGCGCACGCTCACCATTACCAACCCCGACGGTCAGACGGCGCAACTCGCCTCTGCCGTCACGATCTCCGCGACGCCCGGCGGCCCGCCGGTGGCCGTGAACGACAGCCGCACGACGCCGTTCGGTACGGTGCTGAACGTGGCGGCGCCGGGCGTGCTGGCCAACGACAGCGATCCCGACGCGCAGCCACTCACCGCGCAGCTGGTCACCAACCCGGTCAGCGGGGCGCTCACGCTGAACGCGAACGGCTCGTTCATCTACGTGCCCGGCGGTGGCTTCAGCGGCGTCGACAGCTTCACCTACCGGGCGTTCGACGGGGCGCAACTGAGCAACATCGCCACGGTGTCGATCACCGTCGGCGGCAACCAGGCGCCGATCTTCAGTGTGGTGCCGGCGAACCAGACGCTGTTCCACGCCGGGGCCGGCACCTCGTCGGGTCCGCTGGCGTTCACGGTGAGCGATCCCGACGGCTCGGGCGTGGCGGTCACCGCGTCGTCGTCGAACACCGCGGTCGTCGCCGCCGCCGGCATCACACTGGCCGGCACCGGCCCGAACCGCACGGTCGCGATCAGCACCGCCGGCGCCGCCAGCCTGGGCACGACGACGATCACGCTCACCGCATCGGACGGCGCGCTCAGCACGGCGGCCAGCTTCACCGTCACGGTGCAGGCGTCGACGGCCCCGGGGGCACCACAGATGCTCGGCGCCACCACGGCGAGGAACCGCGTCGTCTTCTCCTGGCAGCCGCCGGCCACCGCCGAGCCGGTGCAGACCTACGTGCTCGACGCCGGCTACGCGCCGGGCGCCACCGCGCTCAGCCTGCCGCTCGGCAACGTGCTCGCGTTCGCCGCGTCCGCCCCCGACGGGGTGTACTTCGTGCGCGTCCGGGCCATCACGCCGGCCGGCTCAGGCCCGGTGTCCAACGAGGTGCAGATCGCGCTCGGCCAGGCCGCGCCGCCACTGGCCCCGCAGGCGCTGCTCGCGACGGTGCAGGGCACGGCCGTGACGCTGCAGTGGACCGAGAACCCGCTCGGCCCGGCGATCATCGGCTACCAGGTGCACGCCGGCTCGGCCAGCGGCGTCACCAACATCGGTGTGATTCCACTGGCGGCCGCCGCCCGATCACTGAGCGTGTCGGCGCCGGCCGGTAGCTACTTCGTCCGCCTCGTTGCCGTGAACGCGGCCGGGGCCAGCATCCCATCGAACGAAGCGGTGGTCACGACCGGCGCCGGCATCTGCACGGTGCCCGCGGCGCCGGCCGGGTTGCAGGCGTCGGCGGCGCCCGGCGTCATCAGCGTGCGGTGGAATCCGCCAGCCACTGGGGCGATCCCGACCAGCTACGGCTTGCGGGCCGGGTCGGTGAGCGGCGCCTCTGACCGTGGCACGTTCGGGTTCCCGGCCACGGTGACGGCGGTGGGCGGAGCCGTGCCCGGTGGTCCGTACTTCATCCAGGTGGCGGCGGCCAACGCCTGCGGCACTTCGGCCGCGTCACTCGAGGTGTCGACGGTCGTCCCCTGACTCTCGCCCGGCAGGCATCGCAGCTCGAGCGTGGGCTGAGCGACCGTTCGCAGCGCCGTGCAGTTCTGGGCGGCGGCCCGTGGCGCGCCCTATGAGCGGCTCCGCCCGAGCCGATACACTCGACATCCCCCCGTCAGGTCATCGCATGTACTCACACCGGCGCCGTGTTGCCTTCGCTGCTCTCGCCGTCCTGGTCGCGGCGCATACCGCGCTGCGCGCGCACCCCGAACGTGACGGTGCGGCCGCCCAGGCGACAGCCGACACCGCGCCGCTCGACCTCGGGGTCGTGAGCCCCAACGTCACGCTGCTGTCGCACGGCCTCACCGCCGAACCCGACACCGACGCGGGTACTGCCCGACGCCTCGGGCGACGTCGGGCCGACGCAGTACCTGCTGGCCGCCAACGGCCGCATCCGCACGTATTCCAAGGCCACCGGCGCGCCCGACGGCGCGCTGAACGCCACCACCGATCTGTTCTTCTCGACGGTCCGCGCCGGTGCCGCCACCACCGCGCCGCGCGTCCGCTACGACCGCCGGGCCGGGCGCTGGCTGGTGCTGATGTCCACCGCGGCGCTGCCCAATCGCTACCTGCTCGCGGTGAGCGACACCGCCACCGCCGCCACCGGCGCCTGGACGTTCCTGCAGTGGACCAACGCCAGGACGCAAGGCGGCGTCGGTGGAGCCGCCGCCTGCGTCGGCGACGATCCGACGCTGGCCCTCGACGAAGACGCGATCTACGTCGGCGTCAACCAGCGCTGCGGCGCGGCGCTCAACACCGTCACCTTCGACTCGACGTCGCTCTACGTGCTGCGCCGCAGCTCGGTGCTGGCCGGCTCGATTGCCGATCGCACCGCGTTCGACGGTCTGGTCGCGACCCCGACCAGCCCGGGCATCTACGCGCCGCAGGGCGTCACCAACTTCGACGACAACACCGTCCAGGGGCTCGTCATCGGCGTCGACAACCTCGACAAGAGCCGGCTGGTGCTGCGCCGGATCAACAATCCCGGCGGCACGCCGACGCTGTCGTCCGACATCGTCGTCACCCAGGACGTCGAGCCCACCGGCGACCCGATCGACGTGCCGCACCTCGACGGCACGCTGCCACTCGACGGCCGCGATCACCGGCTTGGCCAGGCGGTGATCAGGAACGGACGGCTGTGGACCTCGCACCATTTCGAGGTCGACACCTTCGGCGAGGCCGACGTCAACGGCAACCGCAACGGCGTGCGCTGGTACGAACTGACCTCGCTCTTCGCCACCCCTCAGCAGGTGCAGTGGGGCACCATCTGGGACCCGGCCGGCGCCAACCCGGCCAGCTACTGGCTCGGGTCGATCATGCCGAACGGTCAGGGGCATGTCGCGCTCGGGATGTCCACCGCCGGCCCGCTACGCCGCGTGAACGCCGCCGTGGCCAGCCGCCTCGCCTCCGACCCGATCCGGACGATGACCGCGCCGGCGATCTACGGCCCGGCGCACGCTTTCAGCTACAACCTGCAGGTGGCGCCGGCCACCGAGCAGGCATGGAACCGGGTGTCGTCGACCAGCGTGGATCCCGACGACGACATGACGCTGTGGACGCTGCAGCAGCTGGTCGACGGCGTCGATTCGTGGGGCCTGCAGCTGACGCGGATTCAGGCGCCGCCGCCGGCGGCGATCGCCACCGTGGCGCCGTCGACGCTGGCCAGCGGCGTGACCGGCGCCACCCTGACCGTGACCGGGACCAGCAGCAACGGATCCGGCTTCTTCGACCCGGGTGCTGGCTTCGTCCGCCGGCTGGCGGCGTCGTTCAGCGGCAGCGGCGTGACGGTGACCGGTGTCGCCTACACGTCGCCGACCTCGATCACGCTCACCGTCAGCACGGTGGGTGCGGCGGCCGGCGCGCGCACGCTCAGCGTGACCAACCCCGACGGCCAGGTGTCGCAGCGCGCCGCGGCGCTGACCGTCACGACCGCCCCGGTCAACCAGGCCCCCACCGCCAGCAACGACGCCGGCAGCACGCCGTTCGGCACGCTGCTGAACGTGCCGGCGCCGGGCGTGCTGGCCAACGACGTCGATCCCGAAGGCCAGCCGCTCACCGCCCAGCTCGTGACCACGGTGGCCCACGGCAGCTTGTCGCTCAGCGCCAGCGGCGCCGTGCTCTACGTGCCGGCGGGCGGCTTCACCGGCGTCGACTCGTTCACCTATCGCGCCTTCGACGGCGCCGTCCAGAGCAACCTCGCCACCGTGACCATCACGGTCGGATCGAACCGCGCCCCGGTCTTCACGGTGGTGCCCGCCAGCCGCACGCTCTACGCCCCGCCTGGGGCCGGCGCGTCGTCCGGACCGATCCCCTTCGCGGTCAGTGACCCCGACGGCAGCCCGCTGTCGGTGACGGCGTCGTCGTCGAACACCAGCGTCGTGCCGGCCGCCGGAGTCGTCGTCGGCATCGCCGGCGGGAGCCGGGTCATCACGATCAACACCGCCGGAGCCACCACGCTCGGCGTGTCGACCATCACCCTGACCGCGTCGGACGGATCGTTGACGGCGGTCGCCACGTTCACCGTCACCGTGATGGCGTCCAGCGTGCCGGGGGCGCCGCAGAACCTGGTTGCCGTGGTGTCGCGCAACACCGTGTTCTTCACCTGGCAGGCGCCGTCGCCGTCGTCGGGCGAGCCGGTGCAGACCTACGTGCTCGATGCCGGCGGCGCGCCCGCCGCGACGCAGGTGAGCCTGCCGCTCGGCAACGTGCTGAGCTTCAGCGCCACCGTGCCCGACGCCGTCTACTACGTGCGGCTACGGGCGGTGACGCCGGCCGGATCGGGTCCGGTCTCGAACGAAGTGCAGATTGCGCTGGGCCAGGCGGCGCCGCCCCAGCCGCCGCTGGCGATGCTGGCGACGGTGCAGGGCACGGCGGTGACGCTGCAGTGGACCGAGAACCCGCTCGGCCCAGTGATCGGCACCTACCAGCTGCAGGCCGGCACCGCCGCCGGGCTGGTCGATGTCGGGGCGTTCCCGCTGCCGGCGACGCAGCGGACCTTGTCGGTGAACGCCCCGACCGGCACCTACTTCGTGCGTCTGGTGGCGCTGAACGCCGCCGGTGCGAGCGCGCCGTCGAACGAGGCGATCGTCACGACCGGCCCTGGCGTGTGCACCATCCCCGCCGTGCCCACCGGCCTCACCGCGACGAGCGCGCCCGGCGTCATCTCGGTCGGCTGGAGTGCCGCTGCCGCCGGCGCGATTCCGCTCGGCTATCAGCTGGTGGCCGGCTCGGTCACTGGCGGCGCCGACCGCGCCGTCCTGGCGCTGCCGGCGTCGCGCACCGCCATCGGCGGCGCCGTGCCGGCCGGGCCGTACTTCATCCGGCTGGCCGCCGCCAACGCCTGCGGCGTTTCGGCGCCGTCGGCGGAAGTGTCGGTCGTCGTGCCATAAGAGATCGCCGTGGCCGTCGTAACGGGTCGGCGCCAGTGGCGAGGGCCGTCGGCGCGGCAGCTGGGCTTGCTCTTGCTGCTCTTCCTCTGGCCGGCCGGCTGCAACCCGCTTCGCGGCTGCGCGGAGTCCCACTTCGAGCTTGAGAGCTCGTCGCGGCTGCCTCGGTGGTTCGATGTCGAGAGCAGTCCAGAGGTGCGCCAGCACTGGCTCGCGATGTCGTACTACGATGGGCCGCTCTCCGAGCACGTCGACAACACGGTGATCCACCTCCATTCATCTGGTGGCGGGCGGATACAAACCGTCACCGGAAAGCGGTGTTGGCACCCGAACACAGGGACGACGACAGCCGACCTAGATGGGCCCTCGACTCCACAATCCGATTCGGACTACGTCGTCGTCACGGTGAAGGGGGTGACCGAGGTGATACGGCACAACGGCACGAACAACCGTTTTTCGATCTCTGACGATCCAGTGCTCATCGACAAAGCCCTTCGGTCGGTTGCCGCCGGGGAGTGCAGACGGTCGCCCTAGTACCGTGGAACCGGTCAGTTGAGCCGCACTTGCCGTCCAGCGCACTGACGCGCCGTCATCGAGACGGCGTGGCGTCCCGGTGACGGCGAAATCTGAGCACCGGGCGTCCTGCCGGACATGGCCAACGACCTCGTGCCTTCCCGGCAGCTCGGAGCGAAGCGTGAGCCGTCGGCGCGAGTATCGGTCGTCGTGCAGCAGGTGCGCTGAGCGTGCAAACGGGCTGGCGGGTGACGCCGGGCGGGCGCCCGCTCGCGAGGGCGAGGGTACCGTTGGACCGGCCAGCCGAGCCCGAGTGAGTGGGCTGCCCGGCGGCAGGACCCGCCGGGCGCCCGGTCCAAGCTCAGCGCGGCGCACCTCACGCGCGGCGCGCCTTACTTGATCGGGCAGCTCTCGCCGAGGAACCGCACCGCCGTGACGTCCATCACCGGCGTGGTCGGCACCTGCGGAATCGACGTGCGCGTCGGATCGGTGCGCGGCATGCCGATGACCACCCGGCCGCCGCCGACCTTGCGGCCGACCTGATAGTCGGCCAGGTCGGCCTTCTTGACGATGCCGAGCATCTCGACCCACTGGCCGTCGTACTTCTTGACCTGATCCATCGCCTCGCGCGGCCCGGCGAGGCGGAAGTGCCTGCCGGCGATGTCGGGCCCGAGCCGGGTGCCCTCGTCCTCTGGCGTGTGAGGGGTGCCGGTGAACACCCGCCCCTTGATGCAGCCGCGGCTCGACACCTCGACCGAGTCGTTCGGGATGCGCCGCTCCTGCTCCTGTCCAGGCGTGGCCAGCAGCCACGTCAGCATCAGCACCACACTGGTCATCGTCGGCTCCTCGTCACCAGGTCAATGTGACAGCGCGTACAGCAGGACGTTGATCCCGAACGCATAGCCGTGGACCGAGAAGGTGTAGAAGTAGTCGGGGTCCTCGGCCTCACGCTCCCACGAGTCGCCGTAGTCGGTGTTGTGCGTGGCCAGCACCAGCACCCGCCCGTCCTTGTCCATGAACGCGCGGGCCGCGGCCTGCGCGCTGTCGCTGCCCCACTCCGAGGTGCCACCGCCGCTGCCGGCCCAGAAATTGATCGACGGAATCTGCTTCACCGCCGAGACCGGGAACTGCATGCGGAACATCGGATGATCGGCGTCGAGCGTGCGCACCGGGAACTCGCCGGCCGGCAGCACCTGGCGCATCTGCTGTTCGAAGCTGGCCCAGGCGGCGTTGCCCCAGAAGTCGTCGGCCCACAAGAACCCGCCCTTCAGCAGGTACTCCCGCAAGCGGGTGACCTCGGCGGCCTCGAGGACCAGGCCGCCGGGCTCGGTCATCATCACGAACGGGCAGCGGAAGAGCGCGTCGTCGGTGAGCTGGAGCACGAAGTGGCGCGGCGTCTTCTCGGCGTCGAAGCTGACGCGGGTGCGGGTCAGCTCGGCGAGGCGGATCGAGAAGTTGACGTCGGCGTCGGGGTAGTCCACGCCCCAGCCGCCGCCGCGGCCGAACCGCCCGGTGCGGAACGCGGCGCGGCAGAAGTTGAAGCCGCCGTCGAAGCTCTGTTCGGTGGGAATCGGGAAGCGGCCGCCGAAGCGCCGCTGACGCGCCACAGCGTCGCCGGCGGCGAGCAGCGCCGCCAGGACGCCGATCGCCGTCGCCGTCCGCACGCGCCGGTGCCGACCGCCGCCCCAGAGGGTCACCTCGCCACTCTACGACGAACCGGGGTCACGACATAATACGGACCAGTCCGCTCATGTCGCTCACCCCCTCCGCGCTCGACGCCCTCGTCGCCGACCTGCGGGCGGTGGCTGGAGACCGGGTCTCCATCGCCGCCGCCGTCCGCGAGCATCACAGCCACGGCGAGTCGTGGCACGCCGCCGCACCGCCCGATGCCGTCGTCTTCCCGGTGAACACCGACGAGGTGAGCCGGCTGGTCACCGTCTGTGCCGCGCACAACGCGCCGATCGTGCCGTTCGGCATCGGCAGCTCGCTCGAAGGCCACGTCAACGCCGTCCATGGCGGGGTGTCGATCGACCTCACACGCATGACCCGGGTGCTGCGCCTCAGTCCAGACGACATGGACGTCACCGTCGAGGCCGGGCTCACGCACCGCAAGCTGAACGAGGCGCTCAAGAACACCGGGTTGATGTTCATGGTCGACCCCGGCGCCGACGCCACCATCGGCGGCATGACCGCGACCCGGGCCTCGGGCACCGCCGCGGTGCGCTACGGCACCATGCGCGAGACGGTGCTCGGCCTGACCGTGGTGATGGCCGATGGCCGCGTCGTCCACACCGGCGGCCGGGCCCGGAAATCGTCGTCGGGCTACGACCTCACGCGGCTGTTCGTCGGTTCGGAGGGCACGCTCGGCGTCATCACCGAAGTAACGCTGCGTCTCTATGGCCGGCCGGAAGCGATCTCCACCGCGGTGTGCGGCTTCGCGTCGATGGAGGGCGCCGCCACTACCGTGATCGAGACGATCCAGCTGGGGGTGCCGGTGGCGCGCATCGAGATCATCGACGAGGTGCAGCTGGCCATCGTCAACCGCTTCTCGAAGACCGCGTTCCCCGAGGTGCCCACGCTGTTCTTCGAGTTCCACGGGCCGAGCACGGCGTCGGTGGAAGAGCAGGCGCGTCTGGTGCGCGAGGTGGCCGACGGCCACGGCGCCACCTCGTTCCAGTGGACCACGTCGCCCGAGGAGCGGGCCCGGCTGTGGGAGGCGCGCCACAACGTGCTCTACGCCACCATCGCCTCGCGGCCGGGGTGCAAGGCGTGGACATCGGACATCTGCGTGCCGATTGCCCATCTGGCGGAATGCATCGTGGCCACGCAGGCGGATGTGCGCGAGTCGCAGCTGGTGGCGCCGCTGGTCGGCCACGCCGGCGACGGCAACTTCCACCTGATCTTCATGCTCGATCCCGACGACCCCGACGAGCTGGCGCGAGTCGCCGCCGCCAACCATCGCCTGGTGGAACGGGCCCTCAGCTACGGCGGCACCTGCAGCGGCGAGCACGGCGTCGGCCTGGGCAAGCTGAAGTACGTGCAGCGCGAACACGGCGACGCCGTGGCGGTGATGCGCGACGTCAAGCGCGCGCTCGATCCGCGCGGGCTGATGAACCCGGGCAAGCTGGTTCCCGAATCGTGACGGCGGGCGCCGAGGTCGAGCGCTTCCTCATCGCGGTCGGTCACGGCGTGCACTGGATCTGATCCCGCGAGTATCCTGAACCCTCCCGCATGGCCAAGCGCAGACCCGAACCGTCTCTCTTCGACCCGCCTTCGTCGCCAGACGGCGACGTCGGCGAGGCAGCCAGCACGCCCCCACCGCCCGGTGGCAGCGCCATGCCACCGTCCCCGCCGACTGGTGGCACCGGCTCGACGCCGCCCTCCGGCGGCGACGGCAGCGGCGCGGTCGCGCTGCACGACGCGGCGCAGACGCGCTACCTCAACTACGCGCTGTCGGTCATCACCTCGCGCGCCCTGCCCGACGTCCGCGACGGGCTGAAGCCGGTGCAGCGCCGCATCCTGTTCACGATGTGGCAGCAGAACCTCACCGCCGACACCAAGCACCGCAAGTGCGCCAAGGTGGTCGGCGACGTGATGGGCAGCTATCACCCGCACGGCGACTCGGCGCTCTACGAGACGCTGGTCCGCATGGCCCAGCCGTTCTCGCTGCGCTATCCGCTCATCGACGGGTCCGGCAACTTCGGCTCGCTCGACGGCGACCGGGCCGCGGCCATGCGCTACACCGAGTGCCGGCTGGCCCGCATCTCCGACGAGATCCTGCAGGAGATCGACCAGGACACGGTGCCGTTCCGGCCCAACTACGACGGCACCAAGACCGAGCCGGTGGTGTTGCCGTCGCGGCTTCCCAATCTGCTCGTCAACGGCGCCACCGGTATCGCCGTCGGGATGGCTACCAACATCCCGCCGCACAACCTCGGCGAGGTGTGCCAGGCGCTCATCAAGCTGCTCGACAACCCCGACCTGTCGGTGGCACAGCTGTGCCGCTGGGTGAAGGGCCCGGACTTCCCGACCGGCGGCCAGATCCTCAACTCGGCCGACGAGATGAAGGAGATCTACCGCACCGGGAGCGGCGGCATCCGGCTGCGCGCCACCTGGGAAGCCGGCCCGGTCGGCCGGGCCGAGAAGACCATCTACATCACCAGCATCCCCTACATGGTCGACAAGAGCGACTTGGTGCTGCGGATCGGCGACGTCGTGCTGTCGCGCAAGCTGCCGCCTCTGGTCGACGTCAAGGACCTGTCGACCGACGACGTCCGCATCGCGCTCGAACTCAAGCGCGACGCCGACGAGAAGATGGTCATGGCGTACCTGTTCAAGCACACGACGCTGCAGACCAACTTCGCCGTCAACCTGACCTGTCTCGTCCCCACCGAGAACGCCGAAGCGGGCCGCCCGGAGCGGCTCGACCTGAAGCAGATGCTGTGGCACTTCCTCCACTTCCGGCTCGACGTGGTGACCAGCCGCCTCGAACACGAGCTGGCCCAGCTGCACAAGCGCATCCACCTGCTCGAGGGCTTCGAGAAGGTCTTCGACGCGCTCGACGAGATCATCGCGATCATCCGCAAGTCCGACGGCAAGGCCGACGCCGCCGAGAAGATCATGAAGCGGTTCGCGCTCGACGCGGCCCAGACCGACGCCATCCTCGAACTGAAGCTGTACCGGCTGGCCCGACTCGAGATCCTGGTCATCCAGAACGAGCTGAAGGAGAAGCGGGCGCGAACCCGGCAGATCGACGCGCTGCTCGGGAACGACGGGGCCCGCTGGACCCTGGTCCGCGAAGAGCTGGAACAGATCCAGAAGACCTACGGCGACAAACGGCGCACGGCGATCGAGCAGGCCGACGAGACCGAGTACGCGGCCGAGGCGTTCATCGTCGAGGAGGACAACGTCGTCATCGTGTCGCGCGACGGCTGGGTGAAGCGCCAGAAGGACGTCAAGGACCTGGCCACCACGCGCCTGCGTGAAGGCGACAGCGTGCTGGCGGCGATGGCCGGCAGCACCCGTTCGACGGTGGTGTTCCTCACCAACTTCGGCGCCGCCTACACCGCGCGCATCGTCGACGTGCCGGCGTCGACCGGCTACGGCGAGCCGGTGCAGAGCCTGTTCAAGTTCAAGGACAACGAGCGCGTGGTGGCGGCGTTCAGCCTCGATGCCCGGGCCATCGGCGACATCGGCCGGGCCAGCAGCGACGACGATCCGCCGGCCGCCGACGCCGAGGTAGCGGTGCCGCCGGTGCATGGCCTGGCGGTGACCAGCGACGGCTACAGCCTGCGCTTCTCGCTGGCCAACCTCGCCGAGCCGAGCACGCGGGCCGGGCGGCGCTACGCACGGCCGGCCGACGGCGCGGAAGTGGTCGGGGTCAGCGTCGTCACCGGCGACGAAACCGTGATCGCCGTGACCCGCGACGCACGCGCCATGCTGTGTCCGGCCAAGGACGTGAACTTCCTGGCCGGGCCGGGCAAAGGCGTGATCCTCATCAAGCTGGTCGGCGAGGACGATCGCGTCCTGGGCTTCGTCGCCTCCACCGGCGATCGCGATCTGCTCACCGTCGAGACCTCGCGCGGCGCCGAGCAGACGGTGAGCACCGCGAAGTACGAGGTGACCGGCCGCGGCGGCAAGGGCCGCGAGCTGTTGCAGCGCGGGCAGTTCACCCGCGTGGTCACCGCGCCGGCCGTGCTACAAGGATGGAGTGAGGACTAGACGGAGAGCCGCGGCCGTCGTGCTGGCGGCGGCGCTCGGCGCCATCGGCCTGCACGCCGATGTCGAGCCGCAACCCGCCTGGCGGCTGAGCGGTGCGGTCGGCGCCGCGGCCCTGCACGGTGACACGGTGTATCTCGGCGGCAGCTTCACGCAGCTGTTCACGCCGTCGACGACCGAGGATCAGTTCTACGACCCGATCACCGCGCAGCCCCGGACCCAGTGTGCCCGTTCGACCAACACTTCGCGCGGCCTGACCGCGGTCATCGACGGCCGCGGCGGCTTGCTGATCGGCACACAGACCGGCGACGCCTACGCCGATGCGAACGGACCGTTCGTGCCGCCCGCCGGGACGACCATCGTCCGGATCGGCGACGACTGCCTGTGGGACCGCGCGTTCGCCGCACCGGCGATCGACCCGGCGACGCCCGGTGACCTGACGATCGGCGTGCCCGTGCCGGTCGGCGGCCGCATCCTGGCGTCGAACTCGATCATCGGCTCCGATGGCTTCCTGCGCGCCCAGGTCGCCGCGTTCGATTCGCTGAGCGGCGCCCGTGTCGCCTATCAGTTGTACCCGGGCGTGGCCGAGATCGGATTCTTCGGACCGGGTCCGACGCAGGCGATCGGCCGCATTCGCGGGCTGTTCGGCGGTTACGTGCTGGCCGCGATCGATCCGGCCACCCTTGAACTCACCTCGTCGCCGACCGCGCTGGCCGACGAGACGCTCGGCAGCCGCACGTGGCTGCGCGGCAACACCATGTTCCGGGCCCGGCCGGCTCCGGACAACGCGCTGGAAGCCTACGATCTCACTGCGCTCACGGTGCGCAGCGGCTGGACCGCGCCGGTGGTGCCGACGCTGGCCGATGTGGAGGTCGTCGGCAGCCGCGTCTTCCTCGCTGGCGGAAGCGTGAACGGCCAGGCGGTGGCGCAGCCGGCGGCGCTGCTGCTCGCCTCCGGCGCGCTCGATGCCACCTGGCAGCCGCCGGTCCTGAGCAAGCGCACGCCGGATCCGGGAACGCCCTACGTGCCCGTGCTCACGCAGCTCGCCACCGACGGGCAGCGGCTCTACGTGAGCGGCGACTTCGAGCGCGTCGGCGGCACCGACCGCGACGGCATCGCCGCGCTGTCCGCGGTCACCGGCGGCCTCGACCCCTGGGATCCCGCTCCGCGCATCGTGCAGCCGCTCGAGTTCTCGACCGGCGGGCTGCTGATGACCCGCCCGATCGGCGTCAACCGGGTCACCCGCCGCTACCTGGCGGCGATCGATCGCGCGACCGGGCTGGCCACGCCGTGGAATCCCAACGACAGCAGCCGCGTGCTCCTCCACGCCGTGTCGGCAGTGTCGGCGGTGGTGGTCGAAGGCGGCTATGTCTATTTCGCCAGCGCGACGACCGGCGAGGTGCTGCGTGCCGACCGCGTCACCGCCGAGGTCGATCAGAACTGGCGGCTGCTGGTGCGGCGCAACAGCGGTCAGCCCGGCAGCATCGTGACGATGGTGGCCAGCGGCGGCGCCCTCTATCTGGGCGGCGAGTTCGACGGGATTTCCGGGACGTCGATCGCGCCAACGCCGCGGCGGGCACTGGCGGCGGTCGGCGTCGACGGCGTCCTGCGCAGCTGGGCCCCGGCCGTCGACGGCGCTGACGGCACCACGCTCATCCGCGCGCTGCTGCCGCTCGGCCCGACGATTTACCTGGGCGGCGAGTTCACGGCGGTGAACTCGCAGTTCCGTCTTGGCTTCGGCGCCGTGGACGCCGTCACCGGCGAGATCGTCCAGCCCGAGCTCTACGTCCTGGGCGGGACGCGCATCAACGGCCTGGCCACCGACGGCGCGCAGGTGTTCGTCGCCGGCGAGTCGTTCGGCGCCCCGCTGGTCGGCTCGGCGAGTATTCCGGGGTCGGAGCTGGTGCCCTACGGCCCGACCGGCGGCGTGGTGCCGTCGAGCGCCGCCTTCGTCGCCGGCCGTCTCTACGCCGGACGGGAATACGACGTCGAGGCCGGTGCGCCGACGGCACGGAGCACGCTGTGGGAGCGCGTCGTCGCCGATGGCACCGGCGTGCTGAACATCTCGTCGGCAAGCGGACTGCTCGACTACTACCCGGCGCTGCCCGGCAATCCGCCGGGCGTGCCGGCGCTGGCGGCCGCCGTGACTGGGAACACCGTGACGCTGTCGTGGGCGCCGGATGCCGCGGCCGGCACGCCGTCGAGTTACACCGTGTTCGCCGGATCGCAACCAGGGCTCAACAACCTGGCGACGATTGTGGTGCGCGGCGCGACCACGCTGACGGTGACGGCGCCGAACGGCCTCTACTACGTGACGGTGGTCGGCCGGAACTCGTTCGGGGCGGGGCCGCCGTCCAACGAGGTGGCGGTGCAGGTCGGTCCGCCGCCGTGCACGCTGCCGCCCACGGTACCCGGACCGCTGACCCACACGATCGCCGGTTCCGCGGTCAGCCTGAGGTGGGGACCGTCACCGACCGCCGCGATGTACTGGCTGGACGCCGGCTCGGTGCCGGGCGCATCGGATGTCGGCAGCTTTCCGCTGTCGAACGTGACCTCGGTCACCGTCGGGGCGCCGCTGGGGATCTACTACGTGCGGGTGCGCGCGTCGAGCGCGTGCGGCGTCAGTCCGCCGTCGAACGAGATCGCGGTCACCGTGAACGGCGCCGTGCCGCTGCCGGCGGCGCCGACCGGGCTGGCCGCCACCGTCACCGGCAACGTGGTGTCGTTGGCGTGGACACCGCCGACCAGCGGCGGCACGCCGTCCGGCTACCGGCTCGAGGCCGGCTACGCGCCCGGCCTGGCGAACGCCGCGGTGGCGCCGACCACGGCACCGGGACTGACCGCGACGGGCGTCCCGGCCGCGACCTACTACGTCCGCGTGCGCGCCTTCAACGCGGCGGGGCTGGGCCCCGCCACGCCGGAGGTGGTGGTGACAGTGCCATAGAGCAGGGACTGGGGACCAGGGACCGGGGACTGGAATCCCTAGTCCCCAGTTCCTAGTCCCTGCGTTTGCGAGGCGCTCAGCGTCTCGCGATGCCGAGCCTCGCGAGCGTGTCAGCGATGTCCTGGCCCGCGCTCGCCACCTTCACCGACTTGTCGATGTGGAGGATCTTGCCGTCGATGCCGATGTAGAACGTCCAGCGCGAGGCGACCCCGGCCATGCCGAGTACGCCGTAGGCGCGGGCGGTGTCCTTGGTGGGGTCAGCGAGGATGGGGTAGTCGGCCTCGACGTGCTGAGCGAACTTGGCGTTCGTCTCGGCGTCGTCGACACTCGACGTGAAGTAGGCGACGTGAAACGCTCGGATGGCTTCGCCGCTCTCACGGAGCGACTTGCATTCGATCGTTCAACCGCCGGTGAAGGCCTTAGGGAACCACGCCAGCACGACGGCGCTCTTCCCCTTGTAGTCGGCGAGCGTGTAGGTGCGCCCGTCCGATCCGCGCAGCGCGAAGTTCGGCGCGTCGTCGCCGGCCTTGAGCTCCACCGGCGTCTGCGCCCGCCCGACCACGGCGCTGGCGGCGCCGAGCAGCACGGTGAGTCCGAGTTTCATGAGTTGACTGACCCGCATGTACCCTCCTCTGCTCATTATGGACCGCACTGCGACAGCCGGCCTCGGGGATCGCGAGCGGCGGCCGACCATATGATGGGGAGGTGGGGCTGAAGAGACCAGGCCGGGTTGCCTGGGCGGGCGTGGCGCTGGCGGCGCTCGTCGTGCTCCTGCTCGCCGTCATCCACACGGCCCCCGTGGTGCGGCGCGTGCGGGAATGGGTGGTGGCGCAAGTGGCCTCCGCCTGGCAGCTCGACCTGCAGGCGTCGTCGCTCGACTACAACCTGTTCACCCGCCGCGTGGCGCTGTCCGACGTGCGGCTGTCGGCGCCCGGGCATGTCGACCAGCCCTTCTTCGTCGCCCGGCGGGTGTCGGCGTCGCTGCCGTGGGCGGTGTTCCTCGGCACCGTCCGTCTCTCGTCGTTGGAGGTGGACGACGGCGTCGTCCGGTTGGTCCGCGAGGGCGGTGTGCTCGTGAACCTGCCGCCGTCCTCGGGGCGGCCGCCGCCCGCGGTGCCGCGCCGTCTCGATCTGCGCGGGCTCGTCGTCCGCAACCTCGACGTCGAGTACGCGGACCGCACCGGCGACATCGACGTGACGGTGCGCGGCCTGCAGGCCGCCCTCACCGAGCGTGACGTCCGCATCTTTTCGGGGGCGAGCGGAACGATCACCGCGGCGAGCATCGCGGCGCGGGTCGCCGCGAACGCGACGACCAGCGGCGCGGTGGCCGGCCGGCTCGCCTTCGACGGCAGCAACCTGTCGCTGCAGCAACTGACCGCGCCGTTCCCCGAGGGCACCGTCGTCGCCGCCGGCCGCATCAACCGCGCCCTCGACGACACCTCGTTCGCCCTGGCGCTGACCGGCACGGTGGACATGGCGGCGCTGTCGGCGTGGACGCCGCCGCCGGTGCCGGTGTCGGGCGCCGGAACCTTCACAGGCACGATGGACGGGCCGCTCGGCGGCTACACCATCGCCGCGACGTTCGCGGTGCCGTCGCTCGCCATCGCACGCGCCGGCGGGTTGCCGCTCGACGGCGCGTTGACCATCACCTCGGCTCGCGCGGTCGTCGACCGGTTCCGGATCGTCGCCCCAGGCGAACGCCGCGCCGCCGACCGGCCGGGCACGATCGAAGGACGGTTCACCTACACGTTCGGGCCGAGCGGCCCACTCGAGCTCACGACCACGTGGCGCGACGTCGACCTCGACCTGGCCATGGCGGCGTACGATCGCGAGCCGTTGGTGTTCGCCGCCTGGCAGGAGGGGTCGCTGACGCTGACGCGGGCCGGACCGCTGGCGCCGCTGGCGATGACGGCCAGCGGGCGGAGCGCCGCCCTGGCGCGTCGCGATCGCATCGCCGCGACCGGCACCTGGAACGCCGTCCTCGACCGCGAGCGTTGGGTCGCCGGTCACGACCACGTGATGCTCGACGGCGTTCGCGCCTCGGGCACGCTGCGGTGGCCGTTCATCGCGGACTCGACGGCGGCGGTGCTCGCCGGGCCGCTCACGGTGCAGGTGGCCGACGTCGGCCGCACCGCGGTGGCGGCGCGCCGCTCAGGCATCGACGTCTCGACGTCGCTCGACGAGGTGCACGGCCCGGTCACCCTGGCGCTCGAGGTGGCCGGCACCCTCGAGGTGCCGCGCGTCGAGGGGCGCGCCGAGTCGCCGGCGCTCGTGTTGCCGACCGGAGTCACCGGCACCGCCTCGGCCGACCTCGTGCTCGACACCGAGACCGCCCTCGTTCCCCGCTTCGAGGTGCGGGCGCAGGGCAGTGTGGTCACCGGCGACGCCCGCGTCGAGTGGACGTCTGGCCGATTGAGCGGCGCGTTCGTCGGCGACGTCGAGTCGCTGCCGGCGTTCGCCTTGCCGTGGCTCGGCGAAAACGCCCGCGAGTTGTCCGGCACCATGCGGCTGACCGGCACGCTCGGCGGCACCAGCGAGGTTCCCGACGTGCCGTGGCGGCTCGAGTCGACGCCGGTCGCCCACGGCGCGCTGCCGATCGGCACCGTCGACGCCGCGGGGCGCCTGCTCGGGACGACGGTCCAGATCGCCCGCCTGCAGATCGATCAGGGTCCGGGACGGCTCGACGGCTCCGGCGAGTACGACTACGACTCGGGCGCCTATTCGGCGACCGTCAGCGGCGCCGGTCTGCGAATCGGGCAGCCGTTCGTCGGCAGCGCGGTCGAGGCCGTGGTCGTGGACCTGCAGTACCGAGGGCGCGGGTACGCTCGAGGCCCCAGGAGGGCAGGGCACCGTGCGGCTCGTCCCCGAGGGCGGCCACGTGGCGGAGCTGGTCGGCGCCGCGAACGTGCGGTGGCAGTTCGCCGCTGGCCGCGTCGAGGCCCGGATGTTCGTGCCGCGGTTGCGCGCGCTGGTCGATGCCAGCGTCGCCCCGTCCGCGCCCTACGACGTCCGCGGCACCGTCGTGGTCAACCGGCTCGACGTCGAGCCGCTGGCGCTCGCGGCCGGCGCGCTCGATGAGACGGTCGCTGGTACGGTCAGCCTCAGCGCGACCTTCCAAGGCCAGGCCGCGACGCCGGAGTCACTGAGCGCGTTCGTGAACCTGCAGGAGGTGGCGATCACCGCCGCGGGGATTCCGCTGCGGCTGGAGCGGCCGGCGCACATCACCGCGAGCGCCGACGACTTCAGCCTCGACGATCTGTACCTCCACGTCGGGTCCGGCCTGCTCACCGCGTCGGGCCGGCTGCGCGATCCGATTCGCGCGCCGCTGTCGGTCTGGTACGGCGGTCCGGTGAGCGACCTCGTCACCATGGCCGGGACGTTCGGCATCGGCGCCGGCGTCGATGCGTCTGGCCAACTGAACGCCTGGTGGGAGAGCACCGGCGGCTTCGACAACGCCTACGCCACCGCCACCATCCGCAACGGCCGCGTCGCCTCGCCCGAGGTGCCGGCCCTCGAAGGCCTCGAGGTCGACGCCGCGTTCGATGGCTCGACCGTCGTCGTGGAGCGCCTGCAGGCCACCTGGCAGGGCGGCGGCATCGCGGGCACGGCGCGGATCCCGCGCGGCCTGCTGGTGGCAACGACCGGCCGGCCGGCGCCGCCAGGGCGCGTCGATCTGACCGTGCGCGGGCTCACTCACGACGCGCTGCGGCCGTGGCTGTCGGCGCAGATGTTGAGCGGCCTCGATGCGCGGGTCTCGGCGACGCTGGCGCTCGATCTGGCCAGCGCCGACATCGACGGCATCTCGGGCACGCTGGTGCTCGACGAGGCCGCGGTCACCGCGGCGGGCGTGCCGATCAGCCAGGCCCACCCGGCCCGTCTGTCGATCGCCAAGGGCGTCCTCCGCTTCGACGACGTGGCGTTCAGCGCCGGCCAGCCGGTGGTCATCGGCGGCAGCGTCGCCTTCGGCGACATCACCACGCTCGATGTCACGCTGACCGGAACACCGGGGCTGCGGCCGTTGTCGGTGCTCTCGCCTCAGCTGGCGGTGGACGGCATCGCCACGCTCGACCTGCGGATCACCGGCACGACCGCGGCGCCGCGGATCAACGGCCGCGTCGATCTCGAGGCGGTCGAAGCGGTGATCCGCAACCCACGGGTGATCGCCTCGGACATCGCCGGACCGATCCTCTTCGACGGCGACCGGGTGGTGATGTCGGGGCTCAGCGGCTCGCTGAACGGCGGGACCCTCGACGCCAGCGGCACCTTCACCTTCGCCGGCGTCGCTGTCGTCGGCGGCGAGCTGACGTTCCAGGCGCGCGGCGTGGCGGTCGAGTACCCGGCCGACGTCAACAGCGAAATCGACGCGCTGCTGGTATTCGTGCCCGGCCCCGGCGCTCCGCTGCTGCGCGGCGACGTCCGGGTGCTGCGCGGCTCCTATCGCGCCACCATCAGCCTGCCGGCGCTGGTCGCGTTCAACCGGGCCGCGGTCGCGCCTCAGCAGCCGACCTACCTCGACGCCGTGCGGCTCGACGTGGCGGTGTCGACCGAGGACGACCTGCTCGTCGACAACAACTACGGACGCTTCGAGGCCGGCGCCGACCTGCGGTTGCAAGGGACCGTCGCGCGGCCTGGCCTCACCGGCCGGGCCGAGCTGCGCGAGGGCGGCGAGATGTTCGTCCTCGGCGGTCTCTATCAGCTGAACGAGAGCAGCATCTCGTTCACCAACCCGACGGCGATCGAGCCGGACCTCAACATCTCGATGGCGACGCGCTCGAGCGGATACGACACGACGTTGACCATCTCGGGCACGCTCGACCGGCTCGAGACCGACGTGACGTCGAGCGACCCCGACGCCGATCAGACGGTGATGAGCGTCCTGCTCGGCGGCAACTCGCTCAGCCGCGAGGACGCGCTGGCGCTGTTCTCGGGCGAGCTGCTCGGCGTGACCGGCCGGGCCATCGGCCTCGACAGCCTGCGCGTCGAACGCGGCTTCGACACCGACCTGGTGCGCCAGGATCCCGGGCTCATCGCCGAGGACATCGACCCGTCGACGCGGCTCACGCTGTCCAAGCGGCTGCGCGCCGACGTCGAGGTGATCCTGTCGCAGGACCTGCGGGCCAGCGGCGGGCTGTCGGCGGTGGTCAGCTATCGGCCGCTGCGCAGCGTGGAGCTGCGGGCCATCTCGCGCGACAACACCGACCGCGCCGTCACCATCCGCCACGAGATCAGCTTCGGCGGGGCCAAGGTCGCGCCGCCGGCGCGCCGGGTGCGGGCCAAGGTCGCCGAGGTGCGCGTCGACGGCGCCGGCGCCGACGAGGTGGCGCTGCGTGGCCGGCTGCGGGTCTCGCCGGGCGACAGCTTCGACTTCGGCGACTGGCAGGACGACGTCGACCGGATCGAACAGTGGTACCACGAGCGCGGCCGGCTGGAGGCGCGGGTGCGCGCCTCGCGCACCAACGCGGCTGACGGCCGGGTCGACTTGCTCTACCGCATCGTTCCCGGACCGGTGACCGAACTGCGGGTGACCGGCGCCGCCGTGCCCGACCGCCTGCGCCGTCAGCTCGAGACGGCGTGGTCGGACAGCGTGTTCGACCGCTTCCTGATCGACGAGGTGCAACGGCACGTCGCCCTCGATCTGGTGCGGCGGAACGTCCTCGGGGCGGTCGTCGAGGCCACCGTCCCCGAATCGACCGCCGACCACAAAGTGCTGCAGGTGGAGGTGCGCGGCGGCACCACCGTCGCACGCAAGGAGGTGCGGTATCAGGGCACCAGGGCGGTGTCGCCCGGAGCGCTGGAGGCGCTCGTCACCGCCTACTACCTCGACGAGTGGATCTCGGATCGAGCCGCTGGTGGTCGTCGATCCGTTCATCGAGCACTACGCGCTGGCCGGCTACCGCGCGGTGCAGATCCTGCCCGAGCCGGTGCAGTTCGAGGGCGACGCCGCGATCGTCACCGTCAATATCGTCGAAGGTCCGGTCACCAGGCTGACCGAGGTGCGCTACGACGGCGTCGATCCCTCGCTCGAGACGGCGGTGGCGCAGGCCGGCCGGATGCCGGGAGGGGAGACCTACCGGGACGCCGACGTCGACACCGCCAGACGGCAGATCGAGCTGATGTACCGCAAGCTCGGCTACAACGACGCCGTCGTGACGCCCAAGGTGGTCATCGACGACACCACCCATTCGGCCAGCGTGGCGTTCGCGGTCGTGCCCGGCCGCGAACAGCGGCTGGCCGGCGTCGTGGTCCAGGGCACCGTGCGCAGCCGCCCCGAATCGGTCGTCCGGGCCCTCGGGTTGAAGGCTGGCGCTCCCGTGGACTACGCCCTGTGGGCGCAGGCCCGCAAGCGCGTCTTCGACACCAACGTGTTCAGGCAGGTGGAGGTGACCCCCGAGGACGTGCCGGGCGGTGCCGCCGGCCCCGAACAGGTGAACGCGCGGGTCACTGTCACCGAGTGGCCGACGTGGCGGCTGCGCTACGGCCTGCAGCTGAACGACCGCGATCAGTCAGACCTCGACGCGCCGCGCAGCCGGGATCTCGGCGTCGTCGCCGACATCCAGAACCGCAACGTGCTCGGCCGCGGCTTCACCTTCGGTCTCTATGGCCGGGTCGAGCGGAGCCTCTACTCGAACAGCGCCTACCTGACCTTCCCGACGTTCTTCGGCCGGGCGGTGCAGACCAACATATTCGGCTCGCGCTCGCGCCAGGACCGCTACCTCGACGGCAGCAGCGAGCCCGATTTCCAGCAGCGCCGCGAGCTCGCCTCGATCGAGCAGCGCATCCGCCGCACCCGGACGTTCGAGATCACCTACGGCTACCGGCTCACCAACGAGGTGCTCGACGCCTTCGATCCCGACGATCCGTTCCTCAACGAGACGCTGATCGGGCGCTTCACCAGCGCCGCGATCCTCGACCGGCGGGACGACCCGTTCGATGCCGCCCGCGGCTGGTTCGCGTCGGCCACCGCCGAGCGGGTCAGCGAGTTCCACGGCGGCAGCGATTCGATCAAGCTGCTCGGCGCCTTCTACACCTACCGGGCACTCGGCCCGGTGACGCTGGCCTCGGCGGTGCGGATCGGCGGCTCGTTCCTCGACCCGCTGGTGTTCAGCGAGCCGTTCCTGGTGGGTGGGTCGGACACCGTGCGCGGCTACTCCGAGCAAGCGGTCGGGCCCAAGAACGTCGGCGGCCGGCCGCTCGGCGGCAATGCTCAGCTGATCCTCAACCAGGAAGTGCGGGCGCCGATTCGCGGCTGGCTGAAGGGGGTCGCCTTCGTCGACGCCGGCAACGTGTTCTCGTCGAATCGCGACATCTCGTTCGGGGATCTGAAGGTCGGCTACGGCGTCGGCCTGCGGCTCGACACGCCGTTCTCGCTGCTGCGCTTGGACCTCGGCATTCCGGCATCCGGCGGCGCGCGGCGGTGGTACGTCGGCATCGGGCAGGTGTTCTAGGGCCCGCGTACACGATGTGGCCCGCAGCGTGGAATGATCGTCGAGGAGCGAGACCCATGACCACGTGGCTCACGGCACTCGTCGGATTCGTCCTCGTGACCGGCCCGGCCAGCGCCCAGACGGCTGCGGGGGTCGATCGGCTGGCCGCGCTGGCCCCTCTGCTCGGGACGTGGGCCGGACCGACCGAGGGCGAACCCGGCACCGGCACGACCGAGCGCGAGTACGCGCGCATCCTCGGCGGACGGTTCATCGAGCTGCGCAACCGCAGCACCTACCCGCCGCAGGAGAAGAACCCCAAGGGCGAGCGCCACGAAGACCGCGGCATCTTCAGCTATGACTCGGCGCGCAAAGCGATCGTGTTCCGCCAGTTCCACGTCGAAGGCTTCGTCAACCAGTTCGTGCTCGACCCGGCGTCGACGCCGGACCGGCTGGTGTTCACCACCGAGGCGATCGAGAACATCCCGCCGGGCTGGCGGGCGCGCGAGACCTACGTGATTGGCGCCGATCGGCTGGAGGAGATCTTCGAGCTGGCCGAGCCCGGCAAACCGTTCGCGATCTACTCGCGCAACCGGCTCACCCGGGCCCGCTGACGGGAAAGGTGCAGAGACGCCGCCGGGACGACACGGGCATCAATCCCGTGGGCCGGCGGCGTTCTGCGGACGGTGCACGGCGGGGGAACCCCCGGCGCCACCGCATGTCGAGCGCCTGGCAGCCGCTGCTACCCGCGCAGGGAGTTCAGCGCGGCTTGCACCATCTTCCGCTCCGGGGCGTCCGGAGCGAGTTCCATGAAGCGGCGGAAGCGATCCGACATTTCGGGGAACCGCCGGGCGCGCTGGTGCGCCACGCCGGCGTTGTAGAACGCGTAAGCGAACTCCGGCATCAGCTGGGTCGCCCGGTCGAGCGCCTGCGCCGCGCCGTCCCAATCGCTGCGCCGCAGCTGCACGAGTCCGAGCTGGTACGAGGCGTAGCCGAGCTCGCCGTTGATGTCGCGGGCCCGGGTGGCTTCGTTCACCGCTTCGTCCATCGCGCCGTCGATGAGCGCGATCGCCGACTGGCCGATGGCCTTCCACGCTTCGTCGTCGCCGTTGGCCAGCCGCGCGAACTCCTCCCGCGCCTGCTGGTTCTGGTCCATCCGCAGGTAGGCCTGTCCGGCCACGTACGCCGCCGCCGCGTCGTTGTTGCCGGCACTGCGCTCCTGCTGCACGCGCTGCACGGCTTCGGCGAACGCGCCGCGCTCGAGCAGGGACTGCGCCGACTGCTGCTCGGCGCCCAGAGGCGCGACGGCGAGGATCGCAACTGTCGAGCTGGCCAGGACGATACGTGCAAAGGCGTTCATGCCAGTTGTGTTTGCAAGGGAGGTGCCAGCGATTGATTACCGGAACTGCGGGGTTCTGACGCGCCGGCGGTCGGCCGGACGCCTGAAGTGGCGTGAAACGCCCTGAACCATGTACAAATTGACAGAGACGTGATGTCCGCCCCCGCCCTTCTGGCTGACCTCGTGGACCGGGTGATGACCGGCGACCCGTGGCACGCCGGCAACGTGCAGACCTTGCTGGACGGACTGAGTGCCGAGGACGCCGCGCGCACGCCGGTTCCCGCGGCGCATTCCATCTGGCAGCTGGTGCTGCACATGACCGGCTGGGCGCGGGAGGTCCAGGCCCGGCTCGACGGGGCGCCGGCCGGTGAACCGGCCGCTGGCGACTGGCCGGCCGTGCCGGTGGTCACCGAGGCGGCCTGGCGGCGCGATCGGGCCGCGCTCTTCGCGGTGCACGCGGCGCTGGCGGCGGCGATTCGCGGTGCGTCGCCGGCCCGGCTCGACCAGCCGGTGGTCGATCATCGCGACCGTGCAGCGGGGACCGGACTGTCCACGTCCCTCACGCTGCACGGCCTGGTGCATCACACGGTGCATCACGCGGGGCAGATCGCGCTGCTCCGCCGCGCGCTGGACCGGTAGTCCGCTACCGGCGGGGGCGCACCCACGGGCGGCGATTCGGGCTGGCACCGGGGCCGCCACGTGGGCCCGGGCGGTTCTCCCAGTTGGTGCCCGGACCGCCGGCCCGACCGGGTGGGTTGTGGTCGAAATCGCGGTACGGCCGCAGCCGGAAGGGGCTGGCTCCGGGTCCACCAGCCGCTCCCGGCGGGTTGGCCCAGTTGGTGCCGGGGCCGCCGCGCCGCCCCGGGGGGTTGTTGCGGAAGCCCGGACGGGCCAGACGCGCCGCGCCGGCGCCGCCTCGCGGCCCCGGCGGGTTTCGCCAGTTGGTGCCCGGTCCGCCTCGGGGGCCGGGCGGATTCCACCGCGGGTGCGGATGCGCCACAGCCGGCGCCAGGCCGAGTGCCAGCACGGCCAGCGCACTCATCATCGCCGTGCGCATCCAGGTGGTCGAACGTGAGCGGATCATCGGGAACCTCCGGTCGGGCGACGTCGTGGCATCTACCCAGGGTTAGACCGGCCGATTCGCCACGGGTTGAAGACTGCTATACTCCCAGGGAGCTTTTCGCATAGGGGCATCCGGCCGCCGAACGTCGCGGCGGAGGGTGTTCGCCAGCAGCCGCCCACCAGGCGGCTTGCGTCCGGGTCGCGCGGGCCTTCGGTCGTCACCGCGCCCCGGCCGTGTGGGAAGCCTGGCACCAACGCACGGGACCGCGTGCACGGTGCAGTCAACCAACGCAGTTCGAGTGTCGTCCATCGTATCGGCCGTGCCCCGCGGTGAGTCCGCGCCTGTTTCCAGGCACGCGAGGCTGGCGCTCGCCCTCGTGGTGACGTCGGCGGCGGTCGTCCCGCTGGCCCTCCCGCTGCTCAACCGCATCGCCGTCGGCACGCCGCCGGGTCTCGGCTATCTGCCGTCGCTCGAACTGAGCCGCGAGCACCGCGAGTTCAACCCGCTGCCGATCGCCAACCTCGCCTACGGCAAGCCGGCGTGGGTGTTCATCGGCGACTCGATGATGGGGACGCGGATCGATCCGATCCAGCTGGGCGAGATCTCCTCCACGCGCAACCAGATCGTCTCCTTCCTGTTCCACCCGGCGACCGGCCCGGCGTGGTGGTATCTGGCGTTCAAGAACCACCTGGTGCCTTCCGGCGTGAAGCCGCGCGCCGTCTTCGTGTTCTTCCGCGACACCAATCTCACCGACACGCTCTTCCGTCTCGACAGCCTCTACGGCAACGCCCTCGACGAGGTGGCTCACGAGCAGGAGCCCGAACTCGACGCCCTGGTCGCCGCCCGCCGCCGCGGCATCTGGTCGCGGGTCCACACCGCCGCGGTGCGCGCCTACGAGACCGACGTCGCCACCGGATGGATGGAGCCGGGCATCCGCCGCTGGTTCGTCAACTGGCGCTACCCCGACACCAGCACCCGGCGCCGCTTCGATCAGCTGCTCGGCGAACGCTTCGACCTCGCCAACCTGCGCCGCGACGTCGCCGCCGATTTGTCGGGTGCCAACCAGTCGGCCGACTTCGCCCGCGATCTGCCGACCTCGGTGCTGCCGGCGATGACCGCCCTCGCCCGCGAGCACGGCATCACGCTGTGTTTCGTGCGGGTGCAACGCCGGCCCGCCGGCGCCGTGGCGCCGGCGCAGCCCGAGAACCTGCGCCGCTACGTGCACGACCTGCGCGCCTGGGCCGAGGCCAACGGCGCGCTGTTCCACGACGACTGGGGCGACCCCGAGCTGCCCGAGTCGATCTACGCCGACGGCGACCACGTGAGAGATCGCCGGCACTACACCGCGGTGTTCCGGCGCCGGCTGGACCAGCTGTTCCGGTGATCCTCCGCCGATGATCTTCCACAGCCTGGACTTCGCCGCCTTCTTCGTGATCGTCGTCACGATCTACTGGCGGCTCGCGCACCGGGCGCAGAACGTGCTGCTGCTCGCCGCCAGTTACCTGTTCTACGGCTGGGTGCATCCGTGGTTCGTCGCCATCATGCTGGCCTCGACCACGGTGGACTACTGGGCCGGCCAGCGGATGGAGGACGATCCGGCCCACCGCCGCCGCTATCTGTGGGCCAGCCTGGCGGTGAACCTGGGCATGCTCGGCGTGTTCAAGTACTTCAACTTCTTCGTCGGCAACGTCCGCGACGCGCTGGCGTCGGTGGGCCTCACGGTGGCGCCGCCGCTGCTCGAAGTGGCGCTGCCGGCCGGCATCTCCTTCTACACGTTCCAGGCGCTCAGCTACACCGTGGACGTCTACAAGGGCGAGATGCGGGCCCGGCGCAACCCGATCGACTTCGCGCTGTTCGTCGCGTTCTTCCCCCACCTGGTCGCCGGTCCGATCATGCGGGCCAGGAACCTCCTGGTGCAGGTGGAGCAGTCGCGGGTGTGGAACGCCGACCGCGCCCGCAGCGGCGTCGTGCTGGTGATGTGGGGGTTGTTCAAGAAGCTGGTCATCGCCGACAACGTCGGCGTGATCGCCAACCGCGTCTTCTCGCAGCAGGATCCGGCCTTCGAGGTGCTGTGGGCCGGCGTGTTCGCGTTCGGCGTGCAGATCTACGCCGACTTCTCCGCCTACTCGGACATCGCCCGCGGCGTCGCCCGCTGGTTCGGCTTCGAGCTGGTGGTGAACTTCGACCACCCGTACATCGCCCACAGCCCCAGCGACTTCTGGCGGCGGTGGCACATCTCGCTGTCGACGTGGTTCCGCGACTACGTCTACATCCCGCTCGGCGGCAATCGCGGCGGCGCGGTGGTGGCGTCGTGCACGCTCATCACCACGTTCCTGGTCTCGGGGTTCTGGCACGGCGCCAGCTGGAACTACGTGCTGTGGGGGTTCTACCACGGCACGCTGGTGTGGGCGACGCGGGCGATCGGCCGGACCTTCGCCCTGCCCGAGCACTGGCCCGGGCCGCTGGCCGCCGCCCAGGTGGCGCTCACCTGGACGGCGATGATGGCCGGCTGGCTGTTCTTCCGTGAGACCAACGCCGACTTCCTCGGCCACTTCCTCCGCCTCTCGCCGGCCACCACCATGGAGGGTGAGGCGGCGATCGGCCTGCACTTCTTCGTCCTGGCCGCGACCTGGTCGCTGCCACTCTTCGTCCACGACCTGTGGGCCCTCGCCCGCGAGCGCGGGGTCCTGGCCGTGTCGTGGATCGAATCGCGCATGACGGGCCTGCGCCTCACCGCCATCCAGGCGGCGGGGACAGGCGTGCTCGCCTCCCTGACGCTCGTGCTGCGCAGCACGACGTCGCTCGACTTCATCTATTTCGCGTTCTGAGGAACTGCAGCAAAAGGATCGACTCATGTCAGACGAACGACTCAAGATTGCCGTATTCATCGACTTCGACAACATCGAGATCGGCGTGAAGAACACGCTCGGTCTCAGCTTCGACATTGGCGCCGTGCTCGAAGCCATCAAGGAGCGCGGTGAGATCATCACCAAGGTCGCCTACAGCGACTGGAAGCGCGGCGACTACGGCCGGGCGATGGCCAACCACGCGGTGCGGCTGGTGCAGCGGGTGATGACCCCGGGCGGCGACAAGAACGGCGCCGATATCAACCTCGCCCTCGACGCCCTCGAGATGGCCTTCACGCACGACCACATCAACGCCTTCGTCATCGTCGGCGGCGACAGCGACTTCATCACCCTGGTCGAGAAGCTGAAGCAGTACGACAAGAAGGTGTTCGTGGTCGGCGGCCGCCAGTTCACCAGCCAGGTGATGCAGAAGAACTGCACCGAGTTCATCGCCTACGAGAACGTCGCCCGGAGCGCGCCGCGCGCCGCCTCGGATCGGTCGCGCTCGGTGCCGGCGTCGGTCGGACAGACGATGCCGATCGACGGGGTGGTGCCGCTGGTCCGCCGCGCCCTCAAGGTGCTGGCCGACCGCGAGGTCACGCCGCAGCTCGGCCTGCTGAAGAGCACGCTGCTGCAGCTCGACTCGTCGTTCTCCGAACGGGACTACGGCGTCAGCAGCTTCCGCGATTTCGCCGAGAAGCTGGCCGAGAAGGGCATCGTGCTGCTCAAGCACACCGGGCGCAGCACCCTGGTGGAACTGAGCGAGGCCGGAGCGGCGATGGTCGACCCGGTGGTGCCGGTGGCCGCCGATCCCGCGGTCAACGGCGCGGCCGCCGACGGCGTCGCCGCCGCACCGGCGCCGATGTCGTCGCCGCGCGTCCCCCGCGAGGTCGACCCGGCCACGGCCGAGGCGATCGCCGAGGGCGTCGAGCTGGTGCGCAACCTGCTCGCCGATCCGCCGCAGCCGCCGCGCTGGCCGATGTACCTTGCGCCAGATCAAGCAGTTCATCCGCGCCAGCTATCCTGACTTCGACGACCGGAAGTACGGGTCGATCGTCGATCTGATGCGGGCGTGCCAGAAGGAAGGGCTGATCAAGCTCGAACGCGACCGTCAGGGCGGCCTGCGCGTGTTCAGCGCTACCGGTCCGTCGGGCGCCACCGGCAACGGCGGGACCGCTCCGGCGGCCGATGCCCAGCCGGCAGCCGTGCCCTCGTCGGCCAACGTCTACCGGCCCAAGAGCGTCACCTTCGGCTGGGTGATCGGCGACGACGGCGAGGAGGCCGCGGATGCGGCCGATGGCGCCGGTGACAGCGAGAACGGCGAGCTCGACGTGCCGGTGCAGATCGCGCCGATCGTGCCCGACGAGATCGAGCCCGAGGACGACCAGTCGAAGTTCTTCGCGCCGGGAAGCGCGAAGGAACCGATCAGCGCCGGGCCCGTGGCCCGCGGCGCCAAGCGTGGCCCGCGCCGGACGATGAGCGCGGAAGACGCCGCCGATCGGCCGAAGCGGGCGCGCAAAGCGCCGGCCGGTGGCGGGGCCCGTCGCGCCCCGGCGCGGCGCACGAAGAAGGTCTAGCTCCTACTGGGAACCACGGCGACGCACGCCGAGTTCGGCGAGCTTCGCCGTGATCCTCTTGCCGTGCGTCGCCGGGCTGACCTGCTTGTCGATGTGCAGGATACGTCCGTCGAGACCGATGAAGAACGTCCAGCGCGACGCGAAGGGCTGGTCCTCATCGACCACGCCGTACGCGGTGGCGACGGCACGCGTCGGATCGCTCAGCAGCGGGTAATCGACGCCGAGTGACTGGGCGAACGCCTTGTTCGTCTCGGCAGTGTCGACGCTGATCGAGAACAGCGCCGCGTCGAAGCGTCGAATCTCATCGCCACTCTCACGGAGTGACCGGCACTCGGCCGTTCAACCGCTGGTGAAGGCCTTGGCGAACCAGGCGAGGACGACCACCTGTTTGCCGGAATGGTCCGACAGGGTGTAGGTGCGGCCGTCCGACCCGACCAGCGAGAACGGCGGCGCCAGATCGCCGACCTTCAAGGCGGCCTGGCGGGCGGCGCTGCCGGCGCCAAGCACCGAAAGCCAGAGGGCCAGCACGAGCATCGCCGGGCGCACCATAGACGTTTCCACGGGACAGCATACACGAGTGACGGGCCTATAATCCCAGCGCAATGAGGCTGGCACCCGGCGCGCGGCTCAGCGGCTACGAGGTGATCTCCGGCCTCGGCGAGGGCGGCATGGGCGAGGTGTATCGCGCCCTCGATACCACCCTTCACCGCCACGTCGCGATCAAGCTGGTGCATCAGGCGTTCTGCCATCACCCCGACAGCCTGCTCAGGCTCCGGCGCGAGGCCCGCGCCCTGGCATCACTCAACCACCCCCACATCGCCACGCTCTTCGAGCTGGCCGAGTTCGAGGGCGGGTGCGGCATCGTGATGGAACTCGTCGACGGCGAAACGCTGGCCGATGCCCTGGCCGCGCGGCGGATGACGCTCGCCGACGTGCTTCGCCTGGGCGCACAAGTGGCCTCGGCCCTCGAGGCCGCGCACGAGCACGGCCTGGTGCACCGTGACCTCAAGCCGGCCAACATCAAGATCACCGCCGGCGGGGACGCGAAGGTGCTCGATTTCGGACTGGTGAAATCGGAGGAAAAGCCGTCAGGGGCAACCGCCGTTTCGACGCTGGCGACAGCCGCCGGCGCGGTGGTGGGCACGGCCTCCTACATGAGTCCGGAGCAGGCGCGTGGGGCGAGCCTGGACCGCCGGTCGGACCTCTGGGCCTTCGGCTGCGTGCTGTACGAAATGTTGAGCGGCCGGCGTGCGTTCGACGGGCCGTCGTCATCCGATGTCCTGGTCGCGGTCCTCGAGCGCGAGCCCGACTGGTCGGCGCTTCCGGCCGAGACGCCGCTGCCGGTGCAGCGGCTGCTGCGGCGCTGCCTGCAGAAGGACGTCCGGCGGAGGCTGCGCGACGCCGGCGATGCCCGCCTCGAACTCGAAGACGCCGCCACGATCGATCTCCAGCACGATCCACCCCCGGATCGGGTCGCGAGCCCGGTGGTCCGCGGGTCATGGATCCGGACGGCCGCGATCCTGGCGGCCGGGGCCGCGGTTGGCGCGGCGCTGGCCACCATGGTTCGGGCGCCGGCCGGTCCCGCGCCGCTGCCGGTCCAGTTCTCGGTCACGCTGGCTGATGGCGAGCGGCTCGGCACCACCGACCTGTCTGCGACCGCCATGTCCCCCGACGGCCGGCTGGTGGCCTATCTCGTCGCTCGTGGCAACGTCACGCAGCTCCTGCTCCGCCGGCTGGATGCCGTGGCGTCGGTGCCCGTGCCCGCCACCGCCAACGCGCTCAGCCCGTTCTTCTCGCCCGACAGCCAGTGGATTGCCTTCTTCGCCGACGGCAAGCTGAAGAAGGTTCCCGTCGCCGGCGGACCGCCAGTCACCATCTGTGACGCCGGTGGCGGTTTCGGCGGCAGCTGGGGCAGCGACGGGACCATCGTGTTCGCGTCGGAGGCCGGGTCGGCCCTCCACCGCGTGTCGGCCGACGGCGGCACGCCTGAGCGCGCGACCAGGCTCGACGTCGCCCGCGGCGAGTTCAGCCACCGGTGGCCCGAGTTCCTGCCCGCCAGTTCCACGGTCATGTTCACCGTCGGTACGGTGGGCGAGTGGGACGAGGCGGAGATCGTCGCGCAGTCACTCGAGACGGGCGAGCGCAAGACCCTCGTCAAGGGCGGCACGCATCCGCATTACCTGGCCGGCGGGTTCCTCGCCTACACGCACGCCGGCGCGGTCTGGGCGGCGCCGTTCGACCTGCCGCGGCTCGCGCTGACCGGGCCGCCCGCGCGGCTGATTGAAGGTGTCGCGGCCTCGGTCGACGGCGCGGCGCAGTTCGCCGTCTCGCCGACCGGGGCCAGTGTGCATTTACGGCCGAGCCCCGGAGCGTCCGCCCGGCGGCTGATCATGGTCGAGGGATCGGAGATTACGCCGCTGGCCGCGTCGGCCCACCGGTATGTCACCCCGCGGCTGTCGCCCGACGGCCGGAGCGTGCTCGTCGGGGTCGCCGACGACGCCGAGCACGTCTGGGCCTACGACCTGCGCACGAGCGCGCTCACTCAGATCACGTTCGATGCCGCCAATCGGTCGCCGATCTGGACCGCGGAAGGCGGGCGCGCGACTTTCGCGTCGAACCGCAACGGCGCGCTCAATCTCTTCGTCGCGCCGGCCGATGGCCGCGGGCCCGCCGAACGCCTGACGACGAGTGACGCGCTGCAACTGCCCGGCTCGTGGTCGCCCGACGGCGATGTCCTTGCCTTCATGGAACAGAGTCCATCGACTGGACGCGGCATCTGGCTCCTGCGCCGCGGCGGCGAGCGCGTGGTGCTGGCAGATTCCGCTGCCGATGAAAGCGCGCCGCGATTCTCCCCCGACGGCAGATGGATCGCTTACGTCTCGAACGAGTCGGGTCAGGCCGAGGTGTTCGTGCGCTCGGCGTCGGCAACCGGGGCGGCGCAGAAGATCTCGACCGGAGGCGGCACGGAACCGGTGTGGCGGCGCGACGGCGGCGCGCTCTACTACCGCGCGCAGAACCGGCTGACGGCAATGCCGGTGCAGGGCGGCGCCGCGCTCCGAGCCGGTCTGCCTCGCGTCGTGTTCGACGGCGGGGTCGAGCCGGGAACGTTCGATGCGGCCGGCTACGACGCCATGCCGGGCACGGATCGGTTCGTGATGATCACGAGCGCCTCGCAGAACCCGCCGCCGACGGAACTGCAGATCACGCTCAACTGGCCCCCGGCCCTGCCGCACCGGTAGCCTGCGCTACCGCGGCTTCTTCGACCCCTTCACCGAGGCGGTGTAGCGCTGACCGAGCGGGCCGATCGCGCCCGCGACGGCCTGGATCATCTGTTCGATGGTGGCCTGGGCGGCGTCGTACTCCACCCAGGCTTCGTAGTTCTCGAGCGTCACCCGGGCCCGGGTCACTCCCTTCACGGACAGCAGTGCGGACCGCACCGGCTCGATGCAGCCCTCTCAAGTCATGCCTTCGATGGCGAGAGTGACGGTTGCCGGTTGAGCCGAGCCTCGCTGGTCCTGCGCTGCCGGCGCCGCAATCGAACCCACCGCCAGAGCGAAAGTCGCGATCCATCGTCGTCGTGTGGACATCGTGGCTCCCCGTCGGTGGCCATCCTACAACAGGGACTGGGGACCAGGGACCAGGGACCGGGGAGGGAACAGGGGGAACAGGGAGCGATTCCGGTTAGTAGCAGGGGATCACGGCGTTCTGAACCACGCCGCGGAACGCGGCGTGACAAGCGTTGTCCTGGTCCCTGGTCCCCGGTCCCTACTGTTCGTAATCCGTCTCCACGTAGCCCCGCGCCGGGCTCCATTGCACGCGGCGCGGCGGCAACGTGGACGGGCGGCCGGGGCGGTGGAAATACACCATCACCTCGGCATACCGATCTTTGTGCGGGTCGACCAGCTGGCGGGCGATGTCGAGGGCGTTGACCAGGTGGGTGGTCTCGACCTGCAGCACGAGGACGCTGCCGGCGACCAGTCGCTCGGTCACCGTCCAGCGCGCCCACGGCTGGGCCGCCCGTTTCACCGCCGGCGGCGTCTCCGCGGCGACGGCGGCGCCGTCGGCGAACGGCTTCGCCGCCGACACGAACCACCACGCGCCGCCGGTCGCGGCGCACCCCAGGCACCACACCACGACGAGCGCGGCCCGGCTCACGCGCGGACGATACGCCCGCGGCTCTGGCGGCGCAAGGCCTTATCGGGTCCACTGCGCCCGCAGCCGGGCGCGGTCCACGGCCACGCCGCGCAGGTAGACCTCACTGATGCGCCGCGTGTTGGTGATGTCGTCGAGCGGGTTGGCGTCGAGCACGATGAAGTCGGCGCTCTTGCCCGGGGCGAGGACGCCGAGATCGTCGAGGCCGAGAATCCCGGCGCCGGTGCCGGTCGCCGCGGCGAGCACCTGGGCCGGTGTCATCCCGGCCGCGACCATGTTCTCGACCTCGGTGTGGACGGTCCAGCCGACGAACTGGTCGCCGAGCTGTCCGCCGCCGTCGGTGCCGACGCCGATGCGGGCGCCGGCCGCGGCCAGCCGGGCGATCCCCGCCGCCATCCGCTCCCACGCCGCGCGCGCCCGGTCGCGCTCGTCTGGTGTCTGCCGGGCGAGCCGATCCTGCAGGCGGGCAATCTGCGCCGGCGAGACCGTCTCCCGCACCAGTGGATGCACCGGCTGCAGCCATGGCGCCGCCACCACCCGCCGCGGTCCGCCGAGCGCCATCAGGTAGAACACCTGCGGCCGCGCCTTGACCAGCGCGAGGAGCTCGTCGTCGACCTCCTGGAAGGCATGGCCGAAGCCGTCGACGCCGGCGCGCAGCAGCGCCTTGGCGTCGTCGAGCGCGGTGGCGTGGACCATCACGCGCATCCCGCGCCGATGCGCCTCGTCGATGATCGCGCCGTAGACCTCGGGCGTCAGCTTGCGGACGGCCCCGCCGCGATCGTCGACCCACGTCTTGACGATCGCGACACCGCGGCCGGCCAGCTCGGCGACCGCGGCCCGCGCCTCCGCCGCCGTGGCGATGCTGTAGGCCGAGTGCCGCATGTTGTCCGGCCGCACCTCGTCGGGTGGGGCCAGACCGCGTCCCGCCGTCAGGAACCGCGCCGCGTCGGGGATGCGGCCGGCGCCCGACTCGTCGCGCAGTTGATACGGCAGGTCGGTGAAGTCCGAGCCCATCGCCTGTCCCGCCGCGACACCGAAGTAGGCGTAACGCTGCAGGTGGTCGACGATGTTGTCGCGGGTGTAGTTGTGCGGACCGCTGGTCAGGTCGCGCATGTAGCCGATGTGCGCGTGGGCGTCGATCATCGCCGGCATGATCGTCTTGCCGGTGACCTCGACACGCGTCGCCTCGGCCGGCGCCGTCACCTGACCGCGGGCCCCCGCGGCGACGACGCGACCGTCCGCGATCACCAGCGACGCGTCCTCGATCACCGCGCCGTCGCCGGTGATGAGCCGCGCGCCGTCGAACGCCACGATGCGGCCGGTTGCCGACGGCGCCGCGGCCGGCGGCGCAGTGCACGCCGCGGCGGAGACCAGCATCGCAAGGGTCAAGAACCGACCGGCGGAGGCCGGAGTGCGAGCGGTTCGATTCACCGCGCCACCATAGGTGCAATGTCCCGGGAGGCGCAAGTTATACTCTTCGGCACGCGTCGAGCGTTCCTTCCCGGGCCCCGAGCCCCGGGTCCCGAGCCCCGCCTGTGAGCTACACCGCCAAAGACATCACCGTCCTCGAAGGTCTGGAACCGGTCCGCAAGCGGCCCGGCATGTACATCGGCGGCGTCGGCAGCACCGGTCTGCACCACCTGGTCTGGGAGATCCTCGACAACTCGATCGACGAGGCGATGAACGGCCACGCCTCGGCCATCGGTGTCACGCTGCACGACGACGGGTCGTCGGTGACCATCGCCGACGACGGCCGCGGCATCCCCGTCGACGTCCACCCGAAGACGAAGAAGAGCGCGCTCGAAGTCATCTTCACGGTGCTCCACGCTGGCGGCAAGTTCGAGCAGGGCAACTACAAGACCGCGGGCGGGCTCCACGGCGTCGGCGCCAGCGTCGTCAACGCGCTGTCGCGCGACCTGCTCGCCACCGTGAGGCGCGACGGCCAGCAGTGGGAGATGGCCTTCAAGCAGGGCAAGCCGGTGGCCGGGCTCAAGAAGGCCGGGGCCGCGCGCGGCAGCGGCACGACGGTGTTCTTCCGGCCCGACCCGACCATCTTCCCGAAAGTCGAGTTCGACCCGCAGATCATCCGCGACCGGCTGGAGGTGGCGAGCTTCCTCCACAAGGGCGTGAAGGTCGGCTTCGACGACCAGACCACCGGTACGAAACACACCTTCCAGCACGAAGACGGCCTCGCCGACTACCTGAGAAAGATCCTCGCCGAGCGCTCGAGCAAGCCGGTGCACGAGGCGCCGTTCGTGCTGGCCAAGGAGAACGGGCTGCGGCTCGAGCTGGTGCTGCAGTGGACCGAGTCCACCGACGAGCATCTGCGCAGCTACGTCAACGGCATCCCGACCGGGTCGGGCGGCACCCACGAGAACGGCCTGCGCGCCGGGCTCGGCAAGGCGGTGCGCAACTTCATCGAGACGCACAACCTGTCGCCCAAGGGCGTCACCCTCATCGCCGAGGACATCCGCGAGGGCCTCACCGGCGTGCTCTCGGTGTTCATGGCCGAGCCGCAGTTCCAGGGCCAGACCAAGGACCGGTTGAACAACCCCGAGGTGATGAGCGCGGTGGACGGGCTGGTCCGTCCCGGCCTCGAGCACTGGCTCAACACCAACATCACGATTGCCGAGGCGATCGTCGCCCGCATCATCCTGGCGGCCCGGGCCCGCGAGGCCAGCCGCGCCGCCCAGGCCGACGTGGTCCGCAAGGGCCCGACCGCGGGCCGGGTCAATCTGCCCGGCAAGCTGGCCGACTGCACGCACCCCGGCGCCATCACCAGTGAGCTGTTCGTCGTCGAGGGCGACTCGGCCGGCGGCTCGGCCAAGCAGGGCCGCGACCGGGCCCGCCAGGCGATCCTGCCGCTGCGCGGCAAGGTGCTGAACACCGAAGGCATCTCCACCGCCAAAGTGCTCGAGAACAAGGAGCTGGCCGATCTGGCCACCGCGCTCGGGTGCGGCGTGGGCAAGGCCTTCGATCTGTCGCGGATGCGCTACGGCAAGGTGATCATCCTGGCCGACGCCGATTCCGACGGCCATCACATCGCCACGCTGCTGCTGACGTTCCTGTACCGTCACGTGCCGCAGCTCATCACCGCCGGGCGCGTCTACCTGGCGCAGCCGCCGCTCTATCGCATCGACATCGGCAAGGAGACGTTCTGGGCGCTCGACGAGGCGCACAAGGCACAGATCCTGAAGCAGCGCAGCGGCCGGGCCACCCCCGAGATCACCCGCTTCAAGGGCCTGGGCGAGATGATGCCCAAGGTGCTGTGGGAGACCACGCTCAACCCGCGCACGCGGCGGCTGCTGCGCGTCGACGTCGCCGACCACCTGCTCACCGACCGGGTGATGAACGAGCTGATGGGCAAGGACGCCTCGGCGCGCTTCCGCTTCATCATGGAGCGGGCCGAGGACGCGCAGGAGCTCGACGTCTGAGGTCCGCCGTCAGCGCGCGGCCACCAGCCGGATGCGGTCGTGGGCCAGCCGCGGCCGGTCGGCCCGCCCCGCCGTGGCCTCCACCGCGGCGACCGCCGCGGCCAGCTGTGGCGCGATCATCTCCACCGTGCGGGCCTGATCGTCACTGAGTGGATCGGGCGCATACAGCGTGAGCACGCCGACCAGCGTGCCGTCGGCGATGAGCGGCGTGGCGCAGGCGGCACGGACCAGCGCGGGTGTCGCGTCGAGCAGGTCGAGCCGTGCGTCGGCGTTCGGCATGCCCCGCAGGTTGGCGCCGACCCACCCGGTGAGCCGCTCGCCGAGACGCAGGCTGAGGCCCACCACCGCCGCGGCCGCCGGCCCGGCGACGTGCTGTGCCGTCAGCACGCTGCGGGTCTGATCGAGTCCGAACAGCGCCACCGTCGTCCCGGGGACGATGTGCCGCAGGTGACTCTCGGCCAAGGCGCCGATGTCGGCCAGGGTGGGGGTGCCGGCAGCCAGGCGCGCCAGGCTGACGAACGCCAGCATCTCGCCAGGCACCGCCCTCGGCGCCACCGGCGGCGCCGCTTCCACCGCCACACTCGCGGCCCGGTGAATCGCCGCCCGCACATCGCGCTTCGGTTCCGGCGGCGGCGGGGTGAAGTCGCGGTGGACGCGGACGAAGGTGTCGACGACCGCCGGGTCGTACATGGTGCCACGGCCCTGTTCGACGATCGCCAGCGCCTCGGCGTCGCTGAGCGCCGGCCGGTATGGCCGGTCGGAGGTCAGGGCGTCGAAGCAATCGACCACCGACAGGATGCGGGCGCCGATCGGAATCTCGGTCGCCGCGCAGCCCGCGCGGATAGCCGCTGCCGTTCCAGTTCTCGTGGTGGGCGCGCACGATCGGTACCACCGGGTACGGGAAGTCGATCGACGCCAGGATGTCGGCGCCGATGTCGACGTGCCGCTTTCATCGTCTCGAACTCGTGCGCTGGTCAGCCTGCCCGGCTTGTTGAGAATGTGCTCGGGAATGGCCAGCTTGCCGGTGTCGTGCAGCAATGCCGCGGCCTCGATCGCCTTCAGCGTGGGATCGTCGTACGCCGAGGGCGCGCGCCAGGCCGACGGCGTAGGCCTGGACGCGGTGCACGTGGTCGCTGGTCACGCCGTCCTTGGCCTCGATGGCGGTCGAGAACGCCGTGATCGTCGACATGTAGAGCCGGTTGACGTCGCGCAGGTGGCGCTGCGCATCCTCCACCCGGCCGAGCCAGGACCGTGTCGCCAGATGGGTGACGAAGATGAGCGGCGTGACCACCGCGAGGGCACCGAGGGCGAACGCCCCGAGGCCGACGTAGTGGACCAGCACCATCAGCAGGAACGCCGCCGAGGCCCCGGCGAAGTAGTTCACCGACAGCACGGCGAAGTGGTCGCGCCAGAAGCGCCACGGCGACACCCCCTTCGAGAGCGCCACCGCCACCGCGGTCAGCCCGGAGTTGAGCAGGAAGTACACCGCCGCGAAACACGCCAGCGGCAGGATCATCGCGTTGGTCGGCGCGGCGAGGTCGCCGGCCAGCGGCGCCTGCCCGGCCATGGCGTAGAAGACGTGGGTACCGCACCACAGCGCCAGCGGCGAACTGGTGACGTTGAACAGCAGCTGCCGCCGCCGGTTCTTCCGCCGCAGTGACACCAGCAGGCTGTCGAGGGCGATGGTCAGCGCGCCGGCCGCCGGCCCGAACAGCAGTCCGGCGGCGAAGAAGAAGGCGTCGGAGATCGACAGGTAGACCGGCGCCCCGGGCACTTTGATGGCGAACGTCGCGGCCACCACCGCCAGCACGCTCGAGTACCTGCCCATGCCGCCGGGTTAGACACCTCCCCGACGCCTTGCAGCGAATGGAGCACCACCGCGCCGCCGGCGGCGATGACCGCGCTCACGTAGACCGCGAGCAGGCGTGGTCGCGGGGCGGTCGAGGAAGCGCTCATGGCCTGGTCCGATCAGAAGGTGCCGCCGGCGACGTTCGACTCGCCCCAGAGGATCCGTTCGCCCCAGAGGATCTGTTCGCCCCACAGGATCTGATCGCCCCACAGGATTCTGCTGGCCCTCGGCATCGAACAGCTGCTCGCCCCACAGGATCTGCTGACCCTCGGGAGCCAGCACGCCGTCGCCCCAGAGAATCTGACTGCCGCCGGTGGGCGTCGAGTCGGTGAATCCGGCCGCCAGCCGGGTCGGATCGAGCCACCAGGTGAGCATGCCGCGCGCGGTCACGATGTCCACGTCCATGTCGGCCAGCGCGTTCGACATCGTCAAGGTCGAGTCGTTGCCGACCAGCGTTCGCGCCGACCACAGGTCGACGCTGCCGGCCCCGCCGCCCAGCCAGCCGGCCTCGGTCGGCGTGGCGGCGACCTGCAAGGCGAACTTGGCGTGTTCCGGCCCGAGTGACGGTGCCGCCTCCAGCAACAGCGCCAGCCCGCCGCTGACCATCGCCGCCGACATGCTGGTGCCGCTCAGGCGCGCATACGCGTTGGTGCGCTCGCCGGCAACGTGCAGCGCCGGGTAGGTGGTGGCGAGATGGCTGCCGGCGGCGGCGAGCGAGACGATCTTGTTGCCCGGGGCGACCACGTCTGGCTTCACCGCCAGGTCGTAGGCGCTGGGGCCGCGCGAACTGTAGGACGCCACCGAGTCGTCGCTCGGATCGACCGTGCCCCAGGTGTTCAGTGCGCCGACGGTGAGCGCGAAGGGCGAGTTCCCCGGCGAGGTGATAGTGCCGACGACCAGCTGCCCCGACGGCGCCTGGCCGAGATTGCCGGCCGAGGCGACGACGATCAGACCGGCGCGGACCAGCCGCTCGATCGAGGCGCACAGGGGATCGGTGACGCACAGCCCGGTCACCGGATGGCCCAGCGACAGATTGACGACCCGGATGGCGTACTTGGTGCGGTTGGCGATCACCCAGTCGAGGCCGGCGATCACGTTGCTGGTGTAGCCGCTGCCGTCGGCACCCAGCACGCGGACGTTGATCAGGTGGGCGTCCGGCGCGATGCCGCCCGAGTAGAGCGGCGTCACCTTGCGGGCCGCGTGGCCGCGTCCGGCGATGATGCCGGCGACGTGCGTGCCGTGGCCAAAGGCATCGCCGGTGCTCGAGTCACCGGGCACGAAGCTGACCGCGGCGACCGGTTTGACGAGCGCGGCGTGAGCCGCCATGCCCGAGTCGAGCACCGCGACGCCGACCCCTTTGCCGCTGACCCCCTGGTAGCTCGGGCCGAGCAGGCTCGTATCTCCGGCCCGGACGCGATCGGCGGCCATCACCCGGTCGGCCACGGTCATCAGCGTCGAGACCTGGAGATCGCCGGCGACGAGCTCTACCGCCGGGTCGAGGCTGAGTGCGTCGACCTGGGCGGCGTCGGCGAAGACCACGACGAACTCGTCGAGTTCGCGCTCGGTGTCGAGACCGACTCGCGCCGCCGCCTGCCGCACCGCCGCGACCTCGCCCTTCAGCAGCACCCGAACCGGTCTGGCCGGCGCGGCGCGCAGCCTCTTGACCACCTCCTCGCCGATCGCAGCCTTCTTGGCCGCCGCGGCGCCGGGCTGGCCGGTGGTGGCGAGAACCACCGTCGTGAGCAGCACAGCAGTGGCACCGAGACGAGCGAAGCGAGATGTGGACATGGCGACGCTGCCGGGAGTGCAACCGGCGCGCCATCTCTACTCATCGTCGAACCATCATCGACTCAACGACTTACCGTCATAGGCCAGATCCGGGCAGCGGCGTGCAGGCTGTTTCGCCCCGGCACAGCCACGCCCGGCTCACGGTCGGGCTGGGCCCGTAAGTCATTGATAGCAAGGCCGTTGTCGCTGACTGTGCCGTATCGGAGCAGGGCGGCGGTCGATCTGGCCCACCGCAGAGCAGTTCGGCCCGGCCTTCGTCCCCGCGGACGGTGCCCGCGCCCGGCGCGTTACAATCGCAGCGTCCTCAGAATGGCCGCGGCGCCCTCCCAAGAAGTTCGACCGCTCCCTCATCGAAGGTCCTCTTGCCCCGGCCGTCTGGCGCTTGGCCTGGCCGACGATGCTGCAGAACCTGGTCGCCGGGTTGCAGGGCGTGGTCGATCACGCCCTGGTCGGCAACATGCTCGGCTACGCCGCCAACGCCGGCATCGGCGTCGCGTGGCAGATCTTCCTCGTCGTCATCGTGTTCATGGCCTCGCTCTTCACCGGCCAGGCGGTGCTGGTGGCGCGCTTCGCCGGCGCCGGCGATCACGACAAGGTGAACCGGGTCGTCTACCAGGCGTTCATCACCGCGATCGGCATGTTCACAGTGCTGGCCCCGATCGGCTATTTCTCGGCGCCCTATCTGCTGACGCTGATCAATGCCGCGCCCGAAGTGCGCGCCCAGGCCCTGCCGTTCCTGCGTATCAACTTCGTGTTCAGCCTCGGCATGATGCTCTTCTTCATGCTGTCAGCGGCGCTGCGGGCCGCCGGCGACGCCAGGACGCCGCTGCGTCTCGGCGTCACCATGACGGTGCTCAACCTGGTCCTGAACCTGCTGCTGATTCCGAAGTTCGGCACCGCCGGCTCGGCGATGGGCACCGCGATCGCCGCCGCCGCGGTGAGCGGCTACGCGCTGTGGCTGCTGTTCGGCGGCAAGCTGGTGATCCGCTTCACCCGCGAGCAGTGTACGGGGCCCGACTGGACGGTGATCCGATCGCTGTTCAAGTTCGGGCTTCCCACCGGCGTGCAGGGCATCGCCATGAACGTCGCCGGCGTGCTGCTGCTGCGCTTCATCGGCGGACTCGAGTTCAGCGCCGCCGCCCAGGCCGCCTACACCATCGGCTACACCGAGCTCTTCTCGATGATCACGTGGACGTCGGTCGGCCTGATGGGCGCCGCGGCCACCATCGCCGGCCAGAACCTGGGCGCCGGCAAGCCCGAGCGGGCGCTGCAGGGCGTCTACGCCGCTGCCCGGATCGGCCTGCTGGTCGCGGCCTTCGTCGGTGCGATGTTCCTGCTCATCCCGACGCCGCTGCTCGGCATCTTCGGCGCCACGGAAGGCCGGGTGGCGGACATCGGCCGCCAGCTGCTGCGCTACCTGGCGGTCTCTGGTTTCTTCATCAGCGCCGCGCTCACCTTCACCGGCGGCCTGCAGGGCACCGGCGACACCAAGAGCCCGCTGCTCATCACCCTGGTCTCGCAGGTGGCGATTCCGATCGGCCTCTGCACGGTGCTCCAGAGCATGCGCCAGCTGCAGCCGGCCGACATCTGGCTGGCGATCCTGCTCGGCCACTTCACCCGCTGCGCGCTGTCGTTCCTGCGCTTCCGTCAGGGCAAGTGGCGCACCATCAAGGTGGACTTGGAACCGGCGCAGCCGGCGCCGGCGTCCTAGACTCTCCAGTCACCTCAGAAGCCCAGTCGCATGTTCAGCTGGAACGTGCGGGCGACGCCGTTCACCAGGCTGGTCAGGTTGAGGAACGTCGGCGCCAGCCGGCGGTCGCTGCTCACAGCGCCGCCGCTGTTGAAGTTGGTCGGGTTGGCGAAGTTGGGCTCGTTGCTGCCGTTGAACATGTCCACGAACGCGTTCAGCGTCCGCCCGCCGGGCAGCCGGAACACGTAACCGGCGCGGACGTCGAACGAGGCGAACGCCGGGCCGCGGGCGCCGTTGCGGCCGCCTTCGTACTCGATCTCGAGCGCATCGGCGCCGTTGCCCTTGTAAGTGCCGGCCGGCAGGTACTCGTTGATCGTCTGGCCGTTGCGGTCGAGGTCGTTGGTGCTGTCGACCAGGGTGAAGGGAATTCCCGACCGCACCTGATAGACCCCGCTCACCCGCAGCCCGCGCGTCCGCGGCACCTGGTAGGTGCCGGCCACCGACAGGATGTGCGGCCGGTCGACGTTGGTCGGCCCCTTGTCGTTGTCGAGGTTGAGGTCGTCGAGGACCTGCGAGATCGCCACGTCGGCCTGACCAGTGCTGACGTTGCCGCGGCCGCGTGAGTAGGCGTACGAGACCCGGCCGCTGAACCCGCCGACCTGGCGCTGCGTGACCGACACCTGCACGGTGTTGTAGTCGACGTAGCCGTCGTTGACGATGGTCTCGACCCGCGCCGCGAACTCTCCTGGCGTGCCGACCAGCGGCGTCGTGCGCCGCAGCGTGCTGGTGGCGACGGTCGTGTCGCGCACGCCGGGATTGAGGTCCTTGAGCACGAACTGAGCCCGCTGCTCCGAGCGGATGAAGTCGATGCCGACGCCGGTGGTGGCGCCGAGCTGACGCTCGTAACCCAGGCTGTACTGACGCGACCAGGAGTTCTGGCGATTGGGGTTGTCGAACCGCACCGTGCCGACGTTGCGGTTGAGGGTGCCGGGCGGAAAGCGGCTGTCGATGAGCGCGTGGTTGACGGTCGGTCCGTTGACGAGCTCGGGGGCGGTCGGGAAGGCGCCGGCGCGCGGTCCCGGGTCGGCGTTGTTGAGCGGGTACTGGACGACGAACGAGTCCGAGAACCGGCCTGCCGAGAACATCGGGGTCAGGAAAGTGAACGACGTGCGCTGGTAGAACACTCCGAAGCCGCCGCGGATTGCCGACCGCGACTCGTCGTCCATGGCGTAGGTGAAGCCGACGCGCGGGGCGAAGTTGTTGGCGTCGATCGGGTAGTCGCCCGACCCGGCCGGGTAGAGCGGGTTCTGCTGGTTGGGGGTGCGGGTCCGCTCCAGGTCGTAACGGACGCCGAGGCTCACCGTGAGCCGGTCCGACGGCCGCCACTTGTCCTGCAGGAACCCGCCGATGAAGTGGCCCTTCATGTAGAAGTCGAGCGGGTTGCCGACGCGGATCGCCAGCCGCTCGGGGTAGGTGCGCGGGTCGGCGGCGTTGAACGGCTGGTCGCTCGGGACGGTGAAGGTGCCGTTCAGGTTGCCAAAGTCCTGGGTGCGCAGCGACGAGTACATGTAGCTGAGGCCGATCTTGAGGTCGTGGTCGCCGCCCCAGCGGTTGGGGAGGAACCACGCGAAGATGTTGTCGGCGCCGTAGGCGATGTCGAGGCGGCGGTTGGCGCGCGGGCTCTGCTGGTCGCTGAAGGCCAGGTGGTTCAGCGTCGCCGGCAGCGTGCGCTGGTCCTCGCCGTCGTTGAAGCGCGGGTTGCCGAAGAAGACGTCCTCCTTCACGGCCGAGACGCGCAGGGTGTTGACCTTGTTCGAGCCGAAGATCGAGCTGAGGTTGCCGACCAGCGTCCAGTCGATGTCGGTCTCGGCCTCGTAACGGGCCACGGTGTGGTTCTCGGCGTTGATCTGAATCGGCTGCGGCGAGGTCTCGCGCAGCCAGCGGAGCCCCCAGGAATTGGCGGCGTTGATTTGATGGTCGGCCCGCAGGTAGGTGTTCCACACCCGGGTCTTCTCGAAGTCGGTCCGCTCGAGGTCGGGCCGGCTCGGAATCTGGGTGGTGACGCCGCCGTCGAGGACGATGCGCTCGAGGCTCGAGAAGAAGTGCATGCGGTTGCGGAGGATTGGCCCGCCCAGGGTGCCGCCGAATTGCTGCTGCTGGGTCTCGGGTTTGTCGAAGCCGCCGCGTCTTGCGAAGTAGTCGCGGGTCGTCAGGTTCTGGTCCTGGTAGAACATGAAGGCGCTGCCGTGGAACTGGTTGGTGCCCTGCTTGGACACCGAGTTGACGACGCCGCCCGAGGCCATGCCGAACTCGGCGTCGAACTGGCTGGTCAGCAGCTGGAACTCCTGGACCGCCTCGACCGGCATGCGGGCCTGCGCGCCGCCGTTGCCGCCGTTGAAGGCGTCGTTGTTGTTGGATCCGTCCATCGTGTAGTTGACGTTGCGGACGTTCTGGCCGGCGACGTTGATCGAATCGGCGCCGAAGGTGGTCGCCGACACGCTCGAGACCACACCGGGCACCAGGGCGAGGTAGCTGGAGAAGTTGCGGTTGAACGACGGCAGGTCGACGAACTCCTGCGCCGAGACGTTGCCGCCGATGGCCTTGGACCCGATGTCGACCAGGGGGGTCTCGCCGGTGACGGTCACCGACTCTTCGATGGTCCCGAGCTCCAGCCGGACCTCGATCAGGGCCGAACGGCCAACCGCGAGCAGCACGTCCCGGCTCTGGTACTTCTTGAAGCCGGCCAGTTCCGCCCGCACCTCGTAGGTGCCCGGGGTCATGCCGCTCAACAGGAACGCGCCGTCGCCGCCGCTGACGGTCTCGCGGAACGTGCCGTTGCCCTGATTGGTGACGACGAGGGCCACGCCCGGCAGCGCGGCGCCCTGCTGATCCACGGCGCGACCGCGAAGCTCTGACGTGCCCTGTTGCGCCGCCGCGGACGAGGCGACGAGCCCGACGATCGAGGCGAGAAGAAGCCGTTTCATGAGCAGCAACCTCCGAGTCTGGAGGCGTCGGGGCGCGCGACGCCGCTGGTCGAGTCGAGTCGAACGCAGTGCCGACGACATCGGCCGGGGGGACGGCAGGACGGCCGATGCGGCACACTGTCTCCGCCGGGCACCCCGGTTGTCAAGGGCTGGCGGCCCGTGGTGGAAGTGGTGCCGGCGAGGGAACGGATGCGTCTCCGGCGGCGACGAAGCGCCCGCCTAACGTGCCGGAGTCTCGCTCCGGGCCGGCGCGGTGGTCGCCCACAGCAGCGCCAGCGCCGCCGCCATCACCGCCGTGCCGGCCAGCACCGGTCCCCACGGGATCGACCCGCTCGTCGCCTCGATCCCCATCCAGCCGGCGAGCCCCGGGCGCTGCGCCAGGGTGCCGATGAGGGCGTTGTTCACCGCGTGCATGGCGATGCCCGGCAGCACCGACCCGGACCGCCAGCGCAGCACGCCGAGGACGACGCCGAGGATGAACGTCGGCAGCAGCCGGTAGATCGAGGCGTGCGCCAGACCGAACAGCAGGGCGGTGACCAGCACCGCCGGCCAGGCGCCCAGCCGGCGCATCCCCGAGAACAGCAGGCCGCGGAAGAACAGCTCCTCGCAGATCGCCGGCGTCGCGCCAATCACCAGCCACACCACCCAGAGCGGCATCGGCTCGTCGCCGAGCTGGATGAACCGCTGCATCGCCCGGGTCAGGGATTCGGGCGGCGGCAGCAGCCGCGACACCGCCCCGCCGGCGAACAGCCACGCCGTGGCGCCGAGCACCACCGCGATGGCCACGGCGGCCGCGGGCGGCCGGCGCAGGCCCAGCGTCCGCCGCCAGTCGAAGCCGAAGAGCGCGACGAACGCCAGCGTCGGCGCCAGGAACCCGCCGTACTGCAGCACCACCAGCATCCACGGGATCGACCAGCCGCGCATCGACAGGCCGCCGTAGAAGGCCAGCACCAGCACGATGGCGAAGGCGGTGAGCGCGAAGCCGGGGTTCGGCGTCGCGTCGCCGGCGGTCCGCCGCTCGAACACCGTGCGCAACGACGAGCGCTCGCCGACCAGCACCGTCTCGCGGTGGAACACGTGCACCGCCGCGGCGATCGCCACCGCGGCGTAGGCCGAGGCCGAAATCAGCGTGAGGAACACCAGTTCGGCGCCGGCCTCGCGCAGGAACAGCGCCTTGATCAGCAGCGTCACGTTGACGATCGGCACGAACGCGGTCCAGGCGTTCAGGGTGATCGTCGGCAGCGCCACCACCGCCGCCGGCAGCGCCACGGCCATGTAGACCGGCGTCAGCAGCGTCTGGCCGTCGCGGAAATCGCGGGCGAACGACGCCAGGGTCAGAAAGAGCGCCGAGCTCGTGAGCGTGACCGGGATGAGCACCACCAGCGCCAGCAGCAGGTTGGTCGCGCCGACTCCCGGCGCGTCGGCCGGCAACAGCCGCGACACCGTGAGCGACAGGCTGGCGAGGTTGGCCACCAGCGACAGCATCGACAGGAGCCAGACCGCGAGGAACTTGGCGACGACGATTTCCGAGGGGCGGATCGGCGCCACCAGCAGCGTCTGCATCGTGCCCCGTTCCTTCTCGCCGGCGGTCATGTCGACGGCCGCGTACATCCCGCCCAGCACCGACAGCGTCAGCAGGATGTAGGGAAGGAGCGCGCCCAGCATCTGGCCCGACCGGCGCTCGGCCGGCGCGGTGTTGCGCCGCTCCACCGCCATCACCTGCGAGAAGCCGCCGGGGAGACCCCGCCCGCGCTGGCGCTCGGTCACGATCACGTCGCGGGCGTCGTCGAGGGCCGCGAAGGCCCGTTGTTCGGCCACCGCCGACTCGCGCCGCACCGAGTCGTAGTAGATGGTCAGCGGCGCGGCGTCGCCGCGTTCGAACGCGGCGCCGGCGGTGGGCCAGACGACGATCACGGCTTCGGCGACACGGGCCGTGACGGCGGCCCGGGCGGCCGCCAGCACCGGATTCTCCGGTTCGATCTCGCGCCGCCCCTGGCGCCGCGGGCGCTCGTCGCTGTCGGGCCGCGTCGCTGGCGTCGGCGCCAGCTGCCCGGTGGTCAGCCCGGCCCGAATCTCATCGGGGACGCCAGCCCAGGGCACGAGCGTCAGGTCGTCCTCGGCGGCGAGCTGCCGCTCGACCGGCGCCGGCAGCGTGCCCCAGACCGCCACCGCCGACCGGCCAGCCTCGATCGCGTCCTCGCCCGACTCGGCGATGCGGGTGAAGCCCAGGATCGCCAGCGGGTAGAGCAGCACCGGCAGGCCCACCGTGAGCAGCAGCGTGCGCCGGTCGCGCAGGGTTTCGCGCAGCTCCTTCACCAGAATGGCGCGAACGATCGAGAACCGCATGGGGTGTCAGGCCGCCGGCTCCGGCGCAGTGGCGCCGGCATAGTGGAGGAACGCGTCGGTCAGGTTGCGCTGGCCCGATCTCACGAGCAGGTCAGCCAGCGGCCCGGCGTCGACGACGCGGCCCTGGTGGATCAGCACGATGCGGTCGCAGAGATACTCGGCCTCGCCCATGATGTGGGTCGAGAACAGCACCGCGCGGCCGGCGTCGCGGGCCTGGCGGATCGCCTGCACGATGAACTGCCCGCTCACCACGTCGAGCGCGTTGGTCGGCTCGTCGAGGATGAGCAGCGGCGGGTCGTGCAGGAAGGCGCGGGCGACGTTGGCGCGCTGCTTCTGACCCGACGACAGCGTGCCGCAGGCCCGGTCGGCATAGGCGCCCATGTCGAGCTCGGCGATCAGGGTGCGGCTGCGGGCGGCGACCACCGCCGGGTCGAGTTCATAGAGCTGGCCGAAGTACGCGAGCACTTCGCGCGGCGACAGCCGCTGGTAGAGCTGGGTGTCGCCGGACAGGAAGCCGATGCGCCGTTTGGCGACGATCGGGTCGGCGTGGACGTCGACGCCGTCGACCAGCACCTGCCCGCGATCCGGCGACAGGATCCCGGCCAGCATCCGCAGCGTCGTGGTCTTGCCGGCGCCGTTGGGGCCCAGCAAGCCGACGATCTCGCCGCGCCGGACTGCCAACGACACGTCGGCGACGGCGATCACCTCGCCGAAGCGCTTGCCGAGCGAGCGGGCGTCGAGGCCACCAGCCGTGTCGATCATCGATCTACAATTCTACGGGTGTCCCGATCCCCGAGGTGCTCCGCAGATGGCCGCTGATTTCTCAGGTATTCGCAAGGTTCTGCCGCCCGTCAACGAACCGATCCGCAGCTACGCCCCCGGCACGCAAGAACGTGTCGCGGTCAAAGCCCGGCTGGCCGCGATGGCCGGGGAGCGGGTCGAGATTCCCCTGGTCATCGGCGGCAAGGACGTGCGCACCGGCGACCTCGGCCAGTCGGTGATGCCGCACGACCACGGTCACGTCCTGGCCGACTTCCACAACGCCCGCCCCGAGGACGTCACGGCGGCGATCGCCGCCGCCCGCGACGCGCGGGCCGAGTGGGCGAGCTGGGCGTGGGAGGACCGGGCGGCGGTGTTCCTCAAGGCCGCCGACCTGCTGGCCACGACCTGGCGCGACACGCTGAACGCCTCGACCATGCTCGGGCAGTCGAAGACCATCTACCAGGCCGAGATCGACGCGGCCTGCGAGCTGATCGACTTCTGGCGCTACAACGTCGCCTTCTCGGCCGATCTGATGGCCGAGCAGCCAGTCTCGACCACGGCGATGTGGAACCAGACCGATTACCGCGGCCTCGAAGGCTTCGTCTACGCGGTCTCGCCCTTCAACTTCACCGCCATCGGCGGCAACCTGACCACCACGCCGGCCCTGATGGGCAACACCGTGGTGTGGAAGCCGGCCGCCAGCGCGATGCTGAGCGCTTACTACACGCTGAAGCTGCTCGAGGCCGCCGGCCTGCCCCCCGGGGTGATCAACTTCGTGCCCGGCGACCCGGTGATGGTCAGCAAGATCGCCCTCGAGTCCCGCGAGCTCGCCGGCATTCACTTCACCGGCAGTACCGGCGTCTTCCAGGGCATGTGGGAGACGGTCGGCGCCAACCTCAAGCACTACCGGTCGTATCCGCGCCTGGTCGGCGAGACCGGCGGCAAGGACTTCATCGTCGCCCATCCCTCGGCCGATCCGCAGGAGGTCGCCGTGGCGCTGGTGCGCGGCGGCTTCGAGTACCAGGGCCAGAAGTGCTCGGCGGCCAGCCGCGTCTACGTCCCGCACTCGATCTGGATCGAAGTGCGCGAGCGGGCCATCGCCATGATGCGCGAGATCACGATCGGCGACCCGCGCGACTTCCGCAACTTCATGGGCGCGGTGATCGACAAGAAGGCGTTCACCAAGATCAGCGGCTATGTCGACCATGCGAAGCAGTTCGCCAAGGTGCTGCAGGGCGGGGTCTGCCGCGGCGACAAGGGCTGGTTCGTCGAGCCGACGCTGGTCGAGACCGAGGACCCCGGCTACCGGCTGCTGTGCGAGGAGATTTTCGGACCGGTGGTCACCGCCTATCCGTATCCCGACGCCAAGTGGCGCGACATCCTCACCCTCGTCGATCAGACCTCGCCGTACGCGCTGACCGGTTCGGTGTTCGCGCGCGACCGCGCCGCGGTTCGCGAGGCCTCGGCGGCGCTGCGCAACGCCGCCGGCAACTTCTACATCAACGACAAGCCGACCGGGGCCACGGTCGGCCAGCAGCCGTTCGGCGGCGCCCGCGCCTCGGGCACCAACGACAAGGCCGGCTCGAAGATGAACCTGCTGCGGTGGGTGAGCGCGCGGTCGATCAAGGAGACCTACAACCCGCCGCGCGAGTTCGCCTATCCCTTCATGGGCGCGGAGTAGCTGACCATCGCCCTGCTCGATGCGCGCCCGCCTGAGGCGGAGTCTCGCCAGCCATGATCGCACCGGCACCGCGTCGGGCCCGCCGCGCCGTCGCCTGGCTGGCGGCGCTGGCCCTCGCCGCCGGGCTGATCCTGCTGGTGTGGGAACGCCGGGGGGCGGTGCCGGACGGGCGCGACTGGTCGGCGCTGTGGCACAGCCAGCCACCGGTGGTCACGACCACGCCAGGCGGTCTGCTCGAGACCGCGACGGTGCGGATGTCCGAGGACTTCTACCGCTCCGACAGCCGCAGCTGGTGGGGCGTCTACCTCGGCACCACGATGTCGCAGATCCAGGTGGCCGTGGTCTACCGCTACGGCGTGCCGCTCTCCGACCCGGCCTGGCGGGTGGTGACGCGCGGGCCGATCGCCGTCGTCGTCGCGCCGTCGTTGCGGCCGAGCCTGCCGGTGGCGATCGACACCGCCACCCTGCGCGAGCGCACCGAGAGCGGCTGGGCTCGTTTCGACAAGGACGTGCAGCTCGACGCCTTGCGGCAGAGCTTGTCGGCCGAACTCGAGGGCCGCGCGGCCGACCAGACCCGGCTGGCGCTGGTCGTCGAAGCGTCGCGGCGGACCATCGCCGAGTTCGCCGAGCAGTGGCTGCTGGCACGCGGCGAATGGCGGCGTGGCGCCTTCACCAGCCTGAAGGTCTATTTCGCCGACGAGGTCGACGAAGGTCTCTCCACCGAGATCGACGCGGTGCGCTGACGCATCCGCCTGGTGCGGCGCGGTCCATATAGGATGGGAGAGGCGTCGATGTGCGGACGCCCTGGAGACACGCGATGCCCACCAAGTCGAATGCCGTCGTCGATCAGCTGTCGGAACTGCTCTCGGACAGCTACATCCTCTATCTCAAGACCCAGAACTTCCACTGGAACGTCACCGGCCCGATGTTCACGACGCTCCACGGGCTGTTCATGACGCAGTACACCGAGCTGGCGGTGGCGATCGACGAGATCGCGGAACGGATTCGGGCGCTGGGCGCCTTCGCCCCGGGCAGCTTCGCCGAGTTCAGCCGCCGCAGCGCCGTCAAGGAGGCAACCGGACATCCCTCGGCCAAGGAGATGATCAAGGCCCTGCTCGCCGACCAGGAGAAGGTCGTGACGCTGTCGCACAAGCTCTTTGCGTCGGCCGAAGCGGCCAAGGATCAGGCGACCGCCGACCTGGCGACGCGGCGCCAGAACGCCCACGAGAAGAACGCCTGGATGCTGCGCAGCCACCTCGAGTAGCCCGGACGCTGGTCAGTGGGACAGTCACCTCGCCCGGACGGCAAGCTCGGTGACAGTCCCTACGGCAGGATCTGGAAGGTGACGCCGAGCCGCCGTTCGAGCGAGTTGTAGAAGGCGCCGAGCTGGCCGGAGTCGACGTTGCTCTGCACGTCGCGCGGGTTGAAGCGGTTCAGCACCTGGAAGGCGCGTACGCCGACGCGCAGCCGCCGCTTGCGCACCGTGATCTCGCGGTTGATGGCCAGGTCGAGCGTCGCCAGGATCGGGAAGCGCCCGGAGTTCTGCCGGCCGACGAAGTTCTGTCCGGCGTCCACCACCGAATACGGGAAGCCCTCCCGTACCTCGATGAGCGGCACCACCTGCCACCGCCACAGCACCGGCAACGTGCCGCGGGCGATCACCCGGTGCGGCACGTCGACGTCGGTGCGGGTGAACGTGTTGGCGCGGATGAGCGGCTGGCGCAGGTTGCCGAAGTAGCGGTCGAGGTTGTTGTAGTCGGCGGTCGAATCCGTGTAGACGTAGGTCAGGAACAGCGAGCGGCCACGGCCGTCGACGTAGCCGAGCGTCGCTTCGGTTTCGACGTAGCGGGATTCGCCGTCGCCGCGCAGGATCAAGCGGCCCTCGGCGGCCTGCGGATCGACCAGGAACTCGCGCGAGCCGCTGCGGTGGACCTGGCTGGCCTTGAACGACCACGACGGCGTCAGCCGGTGGTTGTACTCCAGCGACGCGATGTAGGCCTGGGGCGCAGCCGATGCGACCAGTTCCGGCGTGTACGTCGTCGTCACCTCGCCGGCAGCGCCGACGACCGTGACGGTGCGGCGCTCGAACTCCTCGAACGACGCCACCGCCAGCGGCGTCCGCTGCACGAAGCGGCCGAGGCCGCCGCGGATCACCCCGCGGCTGTCGGGCCACACGCTCCACGACACGCCGATACGCGGCGAGAAATTCATCGTCGTCATGACGCCGTCGCGGTCCAGCCGGACGCCGTATTCGACCAGTAGCCGGTCGTGCGGTCGCCAGCGATCCTGGAGGTAGGCGGCGACGTCGGTCGCCCGCGCCGATTGCCGGGCTTCTCCCGCAAACGACACCCGCTCGCGCAGCGTGCCGGCGAGATCCCGCACCTCGACGTCGCGGCTGGAGCTGCGGCCCGTGAACTGCGCGTGGAGGACGTCGAGCCCGCCCTTGACCAGGTGCTCGCCGCCGCGGCCGGTCCAGCCGCGGCTGAACGCGCCGAGCCACTGCAGGCTGTGGCTGTTGCGGAACTGCTCGTTGAAGTGGCGTCCGGAGAACCCGAGCGGGGTGATGGTCATCGTCCCCGATTCCTGCGGCAGGACGTCGACGTCGTAGCGCCGGTAGGTGAGCCGCGACTCGACCAGGCCGCCGAGGACCATGCTGTTGAGCGCCAGGTCGGTTTGGTGGCCGAGCTCCTGGATGTCGGGCGTGACCGCTTCGGGCACGAAGGTGCTGAGGTTGACGAAGCGCTGGGTCCGCGGGAACACCGCCACCGTGGCGACCAGCTGGTGCACCGGCGCTACCTGCCAGTCGATTCGGGTGAAGGTGTTGAACCGCTCGATCTGCTTGTCGTCGGCGTCGGGCGGCAGGCTGCGCAAGCCGATCCGGCGCTTCTCGTACTGGAGCGCCTGGGTCAGGAACAGCCGGTCCTTGACCAGTGGACCGCCGACCAGCAGACGTGGACTGAAGTTGCGGATACCGCGAATGGACTTGCCGTGGAACTGCGGCCACGGCAGCGGATTGTTGGCCGTGAAGCGCCATTCGTTGCTGCCGCGGCGGGTCTCGAGCAGGGCGATGCCGGACGAGAAGCGGCCGAACTCGGAGAGGTACGGGTTGGAGATCACCTGGATCGTCTCCACCGCATCGGTGGGGAGCTCGAGACCGAAGTCGCCGGTGACCGGGTCGGTGACGCTGGCCCCGCCCACCTGCAGGCCGCTCTGATCCGGCCGTCCGCCGTTCAACCGGATTCGGCCGTCGTCGCCGCGCAGGACCCCTGGCAGCACCGGGAGGATCGCCCGGAAGCTGTCGCCGGACACCGGCGCGACATTGAGGAAGTCGGCGGCCAGTTCCCGGCCGGCGGTCGCCGACTGGGCGGCGTCCTGCTCGACCGCTTCGACACTCACCGATTCCACGATGCTGGCCAGGGTCAGATCGATCGCCAGCTCGATGGTGGCGTCGACCACCACCACGACATCGCGGCGCACGACCGGGTTGAATCCGGGCTTCGAGACCCGCACGTCGTAGAGCCCCGGCGCCAGGCCGTCGAACTCGAAGCCACCCGAGTCGTCCGAGATGGCCGTGCCGGCGGGCTCCGGCTCTCCTGGCCGTGCGACCACGACCTCGGCCCCGGGCAGCACCAGGTCACCGGCCTGGATGGTGACCACGCCGGAAATGGTGCCGCCGGCCTGGGCGTGCAGCCTGGTACAGGGAACGAGCAACAGGGCGAGACCGAACAGGCATTCGCGAGCGGCGCGGGCGGACAAGGACACGTTCACCCGGTAGGATACGCGCGGATGGGCTGGCCATGTGCCACTTTCCGGCGGCCCTGGCCGGTGGCGTCGCCGCCGTCGCAATCTCGGATCTCGTCTAGAAACGCCAGAGTCGCGTCAGCTTGACGACGAAGGTGCGGTTCACCAGATCGGGAATCCCGCGCCGGCCGACGGTGTCGCGCCCGTCGCTGTAGACGACGAACAGGTCGCTCCCGGCCTGGTACTCCCAGCGGTAGCGGATGCTCGAGATGAGGCTGTTGCTGGTGGAGTTGTACTGCACGTTGACGGCCAGCGCCATTCGCGGCGACAGGGTGAGGTTGGTGCGGTTGGTGATGAGCCGCGTCGTCGCCCGGCCAACCGGCAAGTCGAGCCAGTTGACGGTGATGCCCGGTTCCAGCGTCAGCCGCGGCGAGACCACGACCAGGCCGCGATAGCCGGCCTCGGCCTTGTCGCCGCCGTAGAAGCCGCCGCGGGCCAGGCTGACCGTCCCCGACAGCCGCCGCTGCGTACCGAACTGGTATTCGCTGCGGATGTCGTCGAACTGGTAGCCGCCGGCGGGAATGACGCGGCCCGGCACCACGGCGAATGGCTGGCGCAGGAACTCGTAGGCGCGCGCGATCTCGACCCGCCACTGGTCGTTGTTCTGGAGTTCGAGCCGGTAGGTGCCGCGCGCCTCGCGAGTCTCGAGCACGCCGTCGGCGCCGGTGATGTAGTCGGTACTCGGCTTCGTAGTAGTGCTTGCGGACCGGGCTGAGGCGCTGCGGCCGCGGGCTGAATCGCAGGGAGCCGTTGTTGCGGACGAACGCCTCGCGTCGCAGGAACCCGATCTGCGGGTCGAACTCCTCGCCGACGGTCAGGTGCTCGTAGCGGGCGCCGTAGCGATCGCCGTTGTACTCGAACTCGCCGCGATAGCTGCTGCGGTCGGCCACCGACGCTCGGCGGCCCTCGGTGTCGGAGATCGTCCAGAAGCCTTGCGCGATGACGTTCTGGAAGAACGCCAGGTTGGCGTCGACGCCGTACACCGAGTTGGACAGCCCGGCGTTCGGAGCGCGGTGGGTCACCAGCACGCCGACGTTGCTGCGGCGCAGGATGTCACGCCGCAGCCGCACCACCGAGAAATTGGTGTCCGGGGTCCGCGCCGCAGCCGCCGCGTCGGTCTGGATGTTGAGCAGGCCGACGCTGTACTTGCCGATGCGCCCGGTCAGCCGGCCGCCGGCCTCGATCGGCACGCTCTGTCCGCCGCCGCTCAGGCCGATCCGGCGGCTGTAGAACACGACCGGCGTCAGGCTGGGGCCGCCGCTGCCGTCGCCGCCGCGCTGACCGGTGCCGAAGTTGAACAGCCCCTGGCCTTCGAGGAAGAAATCGCGCCGCTCGGGGAAGAACAGGCTGAACCGCGTCAGGTTCACCTGCTGCTGATCCTCCTCTACCTGGGCGAAGTCGGTGCGCACGGTGAGGTCGGCGACGAGGCTCTTGGTGAGGCCGTACTTGACGTCGCCGCCGGCGTTGCTCGACAGGTCGTTGGCGAACGGCGGTGAGACCGCGCGGTTGGTCGTCGACGAGCCGATGACGTAGGGCTTGACCTCGAGGTTGCGCGACTGGGTCGGCGTCTCGACTCCGACCAGCGTGGCGAAGATGTCGAAGCGGTACATCGCCCGGTTGCCGGCCGAGGCCGGGATCGGCGCGATCGAGTGCTGCTCGTTCTTCCAGCGGATCAACCGCCGCAGGTTGAACCCCCACACCTGCGGGCCGGCGGCACGGAAGCGCAGCGACTTGAACGGAATGGCGATCTCGGTGGTCCAGCCGTCGGCGAGGATGCGCGAGCGCGTGTACCAGACCGTGTTCCAGTCCTGGTTGTTGCTCCGTTCGTCGAACACCTCCTGGTCGCGCAGCGCGCCGAGCGCGTTGGTCTGGAAGAAGTAGCCGCTGCGGCGCGTGTAGAGGGAATCGATCGAGACGGTGAGGTTGTCGTTCTGGAAGACGTTGAAGCTGTCGCGCCGCATCTCGTTGGCGACCAGCCGCGACGGCTGGCTGTCGTAGGAGCGCACCGCGACGTAGAAGAACTGGTCGTCGAAGAGCAGCCACGACTCGGTGCGCTCGCTGGCCGCTTCGCCCTGACGCGGCTCCATCTGCACGAAGCTGGTGATCGGCTTGACGTCGCGATAGGCGGCCTCGTCGAGGGCGCCGTCGAGGGTGAGGGGCACGGCGAGCCGGGTGGCCCGCAACGTGATTCGGCCCTCGGCATCTTCGGCGAACACTTCGGGCGCCACCGGCGCCGCCGGCCCCGCGAACACCGGCAGCCGGCCACCCGCGGAGGGGTCGTCGGTGGCGAGCTGCGCGCTGGCGCCAGCCGGCGACGCCAACGCCAACCAGCACAACAAGAGTGGAGCGGATCGCGGCATGCGCAGCCCCCGATTATAGGGAGCCAGCCGCGCCGTGCCGGGCCACCCGGCGAGGTTTTACCAGCCTTTTACCAGCGGAACAGCTTGGTCATCTTCACCACCACCGAGCGGTTCTGCAGCTCCGGGAAACCCGGGCCGGTGGTGGTGCGGCCGTCGCTGTAGACGACGAAGAGCTCGCTGCCCGGCTGGTATTCCCAGCGGAAGCGCAGGTTGGCCGAGGTGGCCGCACTGAGCGACTGATACTGCACCAGGGCGGCGACGAACATCCGTGGCGTCACGGTGTAGGTGAGCCTGGTGCTCACGAGGTTGGCGTTGCCGCTGCCGTACGGGGCGTTGACCCGGTTCCACGACAACGACGGCTCGGCGTAGAACTGCGGCGTGAACTCGACCCGGCCGCGCCACGTCGCCTCGCTGAGCGTGCCGCCGTAGAAGCTGCTGCGGCCGAGGATCACGTTGCCGCTGATCCGCCGCTGCAACCCCATCTGGTAGCCGATCTTGTTCTGCGTGAACCAATACGCGCCGGCCGGTACCTGGACGCCACGGGCGATGTCGAAGGGGGTGACGATCTGCTCGAAGGCGCGCGTCACCTCGAGATTGAGGAAGTCGCCGTTGCTGAACTCGGTGTTGAACTGGCCCTGGTACTCCTGCGTCTGGACGCCCCCGGAGGCGCCGGTGATGTAGTCGGCGCTGGCCTGGTAGTAGAGCTTCCGGACGTTCCACAGGGCGCGCGGCCGCGGGCTGAAGCGCGCCATGCCGTAGGAGCGGCGGAACGCCGTCCGGCGCATGAATCCCACTTCGGGGGTGAAGTCCTCGCCGGTGTAGAGGTGCTCGACGTTCACCGCATAGCGATCGGCGTTCCAGTCGACGCGGCCGCGGTAGCTCGACTGGTCGCCGTCGGCGTCCTCCGACTGGGTGCGCGCCCAGTAGGTGTCGACGCGGATGTCGGCGCTGGGGTTGAACTGCGCGTCGACGCCGCCGGTGAAGGCGTTGGGCTGCGTGGATCCGTTCGGGGCCCGGCTGGTGGCGATGAGGCCGATGCGGCTGCGGCTGAGCACGTCGCGGTTGACGCGCAGCACCGAGAAATTGGTGGACGGGGCGTCGAACGACGGCACGTCGTCGGTCTGCATCGACAAGGCGCCGATCTGCCAGCCGCCGGTGCGGCCGAGCAGCCGCGAGCCGGCGATGATCGGCACGGCGCCGCTCGACGACAGCCCGATACGCCGGCTGTAGAACAGGATCGGCGTCAAGTTCTCGGCCTGGCTGCCGCCGCCGTTGTTGCCGCCGCCCCCGCCGCCCCCGCCGCCCCCGCCGCCCCCGCCCCCCCCGCCGCCGGCGCCGACGCCGCCGAACGCGAAGCTGTCCTGGCCTTCGAGGAAGAAGTCACGCTTCTCGGGGAAGAACAGCGAGAAGCGGGTCAGGTTCACTTGCGCTTCGTCGTCCTCGACCTGGGCGAAGTCGGTGTTGTAGGTGAAGTCGGCGACCAGCTGCTGGGTGATGCCCCATTTGGCGTCGCCGCCGAAGTTGGCGTCGCCGCGGTTGGCAAAGGGCGGCGTGGCCAGGCGGTTGGTGAGCACCGAGCCGAGCACGTACGGCTTGATGTCGATGTTCAAGCCGCGGCGTGGCGTCTCCAGGCCCACCAGCGTGGCTTCGCTCGACAGCTTGTTCAGGCCGCGCCGTCCCCACGATCGGGGCACGACGTTGAGGTACGAGATCTCGTTCTTCCAGCGCACCATCCGCCGGAAATTCACGCCCCAGACGTCGCCGCCTTCCTTGAAGCGGATCGACCGGAAGGGAATCCGGAACTCGATCGTCCAGCCGCCGTCGAAATCAGCCGCCTTCGACCACCACAGGCCGTTCCAGTTCGGGCTGGGCTGCTCGTTGGTCGCCGACCAGTCGAACATCCCGCCCAGGAAGTTGGCGGCGAAGCCGAAGCCGTTGCGGCCGTCGTTGAAGGTGTCGAAGATGACGGCCAGGTGGTCGTTGTTGAACGAGTTGAACGAGTCGCGGCGCATCTCGCTCATCACCCGCCGGCTCGGATCGCTTTCGTGGAGGCGGGCGCCGACGTAGATGTTCTTGTCGTCGTAAAACAGCCACACTTCGGTCTGCTCGGTGGCCGGCTGGCCTTCGACCGGCTCCTGCTGCAGGAAACCGGACGACGGCTGCACCGCGGTGTACTCGGCCTCGTCGAGCTTGCCGTCGAGCAGGAACTCGCCGCGGACGCGGATGGCCCGGACCGTGGCCATGGCATCGGCGTCCCTGGTCATCGACTGCGTCGTGGCGTCGGCCGGCGCCAGGCGATCGACGACCAGTGCGTCCGGCACCTTCGACGCGACGCGTGGTTCGGCGACCGCCGCCTCCCCCGGGCCGGAAGGAGCGGCCGCAGCGTCGACGGCGGGGGCGAACTGCCGCACGGCCGGTGCCAGAAGCTCGGTGGGCGGCGGGGCGCCACGCAGGATCGCGATGTCGCTGACGCGGCCATCGATGCCGACGGTGGCTTGCACGGCGATCTCGGCGCCGCTCGCCGCCTGAATCGGGATCTGCGGCGCGGGGCCGGGGCCGAACTGGGCCGGCGTCGTGGAGACGAACGGCGTGGATTCGGCCGCGCCGGTCGCGGGCACCTCGACGAAGGGGCTTGGCGGGACGGCGCGCAGATCGGCGTTGGTGATGACGCGGGCCGGCGCAGTGACAGCCTGTCGCCGCGCGGCCTCGTCTGCGGCCACCTGCCCCAGCGACTGTCCGGCGACGGCTGGGCCGGCCGGAAGACTCATGAGCAGACACGCCGTCGCGACGCTGATTCTCATGACACCCCCTGCGCTGCCTGCGCCCGTCGAGCGCGTTCAGACAACCCGTCAAACGCGGGGATTGCCCACGCGGTGAGGGTCACCGCTAGGAATATCCAGGGCAGAAGTGAGCGCTGCGACGCGGGCGGCGGGCGCACGGTTAATCTTCAATTCAAACACACCACCTCGGCCTGGATTCGTAACGAGTTGTCATCCATGCCTGGCACGGATGGGCAGCATGCGCGCGACAACAGAAACGGCCGTGCTGCATCGTGCAGCACGGCCGCTCTGAGCGCCGGAGGAGGCCGGTTGAGATTTAGTGCACGCGCGGATGGCTGACGGCGCGGGCGGCCCGCCAATCGTCGGCCAGGATCGACCACAGGTGCTGGTCGTAGCGCTGTCCGTGACGGTCGAACGACTGACGCAGCACGGCTTCGCGCACTGCGCCGATCTTGGCCAGGGCGCCGTTGCCCCGGCCGTTGGCGGTGGCGGCGCGCGCCTCCAGGCGGCGCACGCCGATCGTGTCGAACGCGAAGTCGACGACCAGGCGCGCGCCGTCGGAGAAGAGGCCGGTGCCCCAGAACGCCGATCCCATCACGAAGCCCCATTCCGCGCTGTCGAACGCGGCGTCGAGCTGGCGCACCTGGAAGATGCCGACCGCGGTGTCGGTGCCGGTCGGCACCACCGCGAAGCAGGTGTAGCGCCCGGCCGCCTGCTCGGCATGGGCCCAGGCGATGAAGCGCTCGAAGCCTTCCACCGTGGTCGGCGGCGGCGAGACGAACCGCGCCACCTCGGCGGTGGTGAGCAGCGCGCAGAGCGAGCGCGCGTCGTCGGCGCGCAGCGCGCGCAGCGTGACGGCGCCGGCCGACAGCACCGGCAGCTGATGCCGCCAGTCGGTGGCCGTGGTGTCGTGCGCGGCCGGATACTCCATGGCCGGCAGGGTGGCGTGGAGGGCCTCGACGAAGGGCATCTTCTCCATGACTAGAAGCTCCCCCCGGTCGACCCGATCACCGTGACCGCATCCGGGTTGTGTTCGAGGTCCCACAGCAGCGGATCGAAGGCTTCGACCTCCGCCGTCTCGTCGCCGAAGACATACCCGTCGGTGCCCGAGCTGCCCCACGAGTCGTTCGGGTCGTTGGCCAGGCCCCACACGATGTTGTCGTCGAGCCCCCACACGATGTTCAGGCCCCAGACGATGTTGTCGTCGTCGAGCCCCCAGACGATGTTGTCGTCGAGGCCCCACACGATGTTGTCGTCGAGGCCCCACACGATGTTCAGCCCCCACACGATGTTGTCGTCGAGCCCCCAGACGATGTTGTCGTCGAGGCCCCACACGATGTTGTCGTCGAGCCCCCAGACGATGTTGTCGTCGAGGCCCCACACGATGTTCCTGCCCCAGGCCACGTCGTAGCAGGAGCCGGTGCAGTTCTCGCCCCAGACGATGTTCTTGGCCAGGCGAAGCCGCCTCGCCCCAGACGATGTTCGTGCCCCAGGCGTTGGCGCCCGGCGTGATCACGCCGCCGGCGACGCGCCGGTTGCCCCACAGGATGTGTTTGCTCCACGACGTCGACAGCGGATAGCGGCTGCCCGGCTTGGCGTCCTTGAAGTACTTGGCCAGCGTGACCGCGCCGCGCGCGTTGGCGAAGCCGGCGCCCTGGGTGAGGTAGTCGTAGCCGGGGCGAACCTCGGCCGTGTACTGCAGGATGGCCTTGACCAGGTTCGGCGTGAGCTTGGGATTGGCCTGCAGCATCAGCGCCACGGTGCCGCTGACGACCGGCGCGGCCATGCTGGTGCCGCTCAGCGTGAGGTAGGGCTTGTGCGTGGTGGGGCGTGAGCCGTTGACCAGATACTGCGCCTTCTCCACGAACATCTTGCTGCCCGGGCTGGCCAGCGAGACCACGCCGGTGCCCGGGGCCACCACATCGGGCTTGACGACGTAGTCGATCATCGTCGGCCCGCGCGAGCTGAACGGCGCCATGGTGTCGTCGTTGCGCCGGGTGGTGCCGTTGGCGTTGGACGCGCCGACGGTGAGCACCCAGGGTGCGTTGGCCGGCGCGGTGATAGCGCCGTACTGCGGGTCGCCGGCGGCGTTGCGGCCGATGTTCCCGGCCGCCGCCACTACGACGATGCCGGCATCGACCGCGCGCTTGGTCGCCAGTGTGAGCGGGTCGGTCTTATAGGACTCGAACACGCCGGCGCCGAGCGACATGTTGATGACGCGGATGTTGTAGGCGGCGCGGTTGGCCACTGCCCAGTCGAGCGCCTGGATGATCGCGCTGATCCGGCCGCGGCCCTGGCCGTCGAGGGCCTTGAGCGCCACCAGCGTGGCTGCCGGCGCAATCCCGGCCTTGTTGCCATGCGAGTCGTAGCCGTTGCCGGCGATGATGCCGGCGACGTGCGTGCCGTGGCCCCAATCGTCGTAGAGCGAGGTCTGGCCGTTGATGAAGTCGACGAACTTGGTGACGCGCTGCGACGTGCTGTTCGCGTAGCGCAGGTCGTCGTGGCTGGGGGTGACGCCCGAGTCGATCACCGCGACACCGATGCCGGCGCCGGTGTAGCCGAGCAGCTGGTGCACGGTCTTGGCGCCCACCGTGATCGCAGAGCGGCCGAGGAACGCCTCGACCGGCCGATCGTAGTGGACCCGCTTGACGTCGCCGCGCCGGGCCAACTGGCGCAACAGCCGCTTCGACATCCGCGTCGAGCGGCCGCGCATGCCCGAGAGGCGGCGTTCCGAACGGCGACCCTGTGCGCCGATGGCGTCGTCGGCATTGCGGTCGTCGTTGAATTCGATGATGACCGGCAGGTCATCGTCGTCGCCGGTGGCCGCATCCTGCAGGAGCGCGTCGAACTTCACTTCATCGGCGCGCGCCTGCCGGCGGGAGCGTCGCTGTGCCTCGGCGTCGTCCGCGAACGCGCCGAGACCCAGAGCGAGCAGGAGTGTGTAGAGCCAGAAGCGGCGGGGACCGGAGAAGGTGCTGGTCCGGCCAACGCCGCGGACGACAGAGACGGATTTCATGCCCTCCCGCAGCGCAATGCGGCTGCCAGGACCGTGGGTGCGATCACGAGACTCGCGCGATCGGCGAGTTCATTGAGGAATTCGTGACCCGAGACGCCGCGCTGCGCACGTCTTCACGGCCGGCGGATCGCAGCTCGCGCCACGTGCCGATGGCCCGTCCTGGAACAGCCGGCGCTGACGGTGCGCCGACAGTGGGAGGCTAAGTCGCTGCGTAAATTGACGTTACAGGTCGCGTGTGCCGGGTGGGTACAGGGTGCTCAGAATCTGCACAGCAGCACGCGCCCGAATTTCACAGAACCTGCCAGCCCGGCGCGCCCCGCAGGGCCTCGGCCGCGGCCGAGGCGAAGATCGCCGGCGCCCCGCCGGTGTGCAGGAAGACCACCGTCTCGGTGGGCGCGATTGCACCGCTGCGCACATGACGGATGAGCGCGGCCATCGCCTTGGCCGTGTAGGTGGGGTCGAGCACCAGGGCCTCGGTCCTGGCGAGCAGCATCAACGCCTCGAGAGCGTCGGGCGTCGGGATGCCGTAGCCCTCGCCGATGAAGGCCTGGTCGGTCGTGTAGTCGCGCGGGTCCACGGACTGGGCGATCTCGAGCCGGGCCGCGGCCTCGCCCACCACGCGGCGGGCGCGCTCGATCTTCTCGGGCTCTCCGGCGCTGACGGCAATACCGTGCAGCTGGTAGCTGGCGCGGCACAGGTGGGCGCCGAGGGCCAGGCCGGCCTGCGTGCCGCGCGACCCGCTGGCGAAGTAGAGGCGCGACGGCGCCAGATCGAGCCCGTCGAGCTGCGTGCACAACTCCAGGGTCCCGGCCACGTAGCCCAGGGCGCCGATCCCGCTCGATCCGCCGACGGGAATGACGTACGGGGTGCCGCCGCGGGTGCGAACACCCGCTTCGACTTCGCGCACCTTGTCCTCGTCGAATCCGACCGCCAGCATCGGGTCCACCGCGGGCACGAAGTGCACGCGCGCACCGAACAGGCGGTCGAGCAGGAGATTGCCTTCATCGGCGGGCTGGTCGTGCTGCGCAGTCAGCACCAGTTCGGCGTCCATCCCGGCGATGCGGGCGGCCCCGGCGGTCATCCGGGCGTGGTTCGACTGGACCGCGCCGGTGGTGATGAGCGTCGTGGCGCCGCCACGAGCGGCGTCGCCGACGAGGTACTCGAGCTTGCGCGCCTTGTTGCCGCCGCCGGCCAGGCCGGTGAGATCGTCGCGCTTGATGAAGATGCGCGGGCACCGCGCCGCGCCGCCGAGGTAGTCGCGGAGCCGCTGCGCCTCCTGGAGCGGGGTCGGCAGGGCGGCCAGCGGCAGTCGCGATTGCCGGCCGAGGGCGAGGCGGAGCCGATCGCGATCCGGGTCGGGAGTCATGGCCTCAGATTCTGGCCGATCCGCACGTTCGCGGAGGCACCGGACGCGCCCGCGACGTCTGGCCGGCGGCCGGCGTCAGCCGGCCAGCCGGATGCCGACGCTCTCGAGCAAGCGCCGCAGGTCCTCGGGCGGAGCGGCCTGAAAGGCGAGTGGCTCGCCGCTCCGCGGGTGCGTGAACGCCAACCGCCAGGCGTGCAGGGCCTGGCGCTCGAACCCCGTGGCCGCGCGATGCAGGCGCGGATCGGGAAGACGCACGCGGGTCTGCACCTTGTAGACCGGCTCCCCGACCAGCGGCCACCCCTGGTCGGCCAGATGCACGCGCAGCTGATGCGTTCGTCCGGTGACAAGTCGGCAGCAGAGCAGAGTGAGGCCCGCGGCGCCGCCGCGGGTCCGCGCCTGGGTTCGATACTCGGTGACGGCGCGGGCGCCCGCGGTACTCGCCATCACCCGGCGGCGATCGAGTGGATCGCGGCCGAGCGGCGTGTCGATGCGTCCCGACGGCGGCGCTGGCCGGCCCCACACGAGCGCCAGGTACTCTTTGGTGAGGGCGGCGTCCTGCAGCGCCGCCTGCACCTCGCGCGACTTCGCCACCAGCAGCAGGCCCGACGTGCCCTTGTCCAGGCGCTGCACGAGGTGCGGCTGCCAGTCGGCGCCCGCGGCCGCGGCGCGGCCGAGCAGCGCGTTCAGCAGCGTGCCGGAGCTGTTGCGGTACGACGGGTGCGCCACCTGTCCCGGCGGCTTGTTCACGACCAGCAGGTCGCGGTCTTCGTGCAGCACGTCGAGCGGCAGCGGCTCGGCCACCGGACGAGGCCGCGCGCGCGGCGGGTCCGACACGACCAGCACCAGATCGCCAAGGCGCAGCCGCTGGGCGGCGCGCGTGGCCGGCCGGCCGTTGACGGTGATGCGGCCGGCGGCAATCAGCCGCTGGACGCGTGAGCGCGACAACGCCCGGCCGTCGCCGTGGCGCAGCACCGCGCGATCGAGACGGTGGGCGTCGTCGCCGCGGTCGGCGATGAACGTCGTGCCCACGCCGGCGGCCGCGTCAGTCGCGGATCGCAATGAGCTCGACGTCGAACACGAGCATCCCTGACGGCGATCCCGCCTGGCCCTTGTAGGCGAGGCTCTGCGGAATCCAGAAGCGGGTCTTCTCGCCGACGACCATCAGCTGCACGCCCTCGGTCCAGCCGGGAATGACGTCGCCCAGTCCGAAGGTGGCCGGCGTGCCGCGCATCACCGAGCTGTCGAACATCTTGCCGGTGGTCTGCCAGCCGGTGTAGTGGACCGTCACCCGGTTGTCGCGACGTGGGCGCTCGGTGCCGGTGCCGGCCGTCAGCACCTTGTACGCCAGGCCGGTGGCGGTCTTCTTGGCGTCATCCGGCGCCGCGGCGACATCGGGCGGGGCGATGGTCGGCGACGGGACGTGCGCGAGCAGCTCGACGTCGAACACCAGCATGCCGGCGGGCCGGCCGGCGGTGCCGTTGTAGGCCAGGGTCTGCGGGATCCAGAACCGCCGGCGCTCGCCGACCACCATCAACTGCACGCCCTCGCCCCACCCCTTGATGACCCGGTCGAGCGGGAACGAGCTGGGCGCGTTCCTGGCGTACGAGCTGTCGAACATCTTGCCGTCGGTCGTCCAGCCCGTGTAGTGCACGGTGACCAGGTCGGTCGCCGCCGGCTTGGTCGACCCGGTGCCGGGCTGCAGCACCTTGAACGCGAGGCCCGACGGCAGCGTCGTCGCGTCGGTCGCCGGCGCGGCCACGTCGGGCGGCGCGGGAAGCGGCGCCGGCTTCTGCGGTGGGGTCTGGAAGGCGGAGGCGATGAGCGGCGCGGCCATGACCAGCAACGCCGTGCAGTAATGAAACACACTGGAGCGCATGCTCCACATCCTGAACCAGGTGGGCATCCGGTGCAACCGTCTTGGGCGATGCGCGCCGGCGTCAATCCAACGACGCACCACGCAAGCGTTTGACAGATATGTTGACGCCCCCCGGCCGCTGGAGGCGAAACCGTGTCAATTCAGGCCGAAATCAGCGGAATCATGGTTGGCGCGAAAATTGGTATTGGAACGGCACGATGCGAATGCCGGTGCTGGTTGTAGGCGTCCAGGATGGCGCGCGAAGCGAACGAGCCGAAGCGCTGGTCCGTGCCGGCTTCACGACCCTGCCGGTGGCCAGCTTCCTCGAAGCCCGCGACGTGCTCACCGAGATCGAGCCCGAGGCGCTGGTCACCGACGTCCAGCTCGGCGACTACAACGGCCTGCACCTGGTCGCCATCGCCCAGGTGGAGCATCCTCGGACCACCTGCGTGGTCATCGGCCCGCGCGATCCCGCCCTGCAGTCGGAGTCCTACCACCTGGGCGCCCGCTACCTGGTCGAGCCGATCGACGCGGTCCGGGTCGCCACCATCCTGGCCGAACTGGTCGCCACGCCCCGCCCCCAGCGGCGGTGGCCGCGCAAGCGTCCGGTGCACGAGGTGCCGACCTTCGTCTCGGGCATCGAGGCCCGGATCATCGACGTGAGCTACGGTGGCGCCGGCATCGAGATCTTCGGCGACGAACTGCCCGGCGAGACGCTCCAGCTGACCGTGCCGGGCACCGGCATGGTCGTGCCCGTGGAACGCGTCTGGGCGCGCCGGACCGCCAAGGCCCAGCCGATGTCGTGCGGGGTGGCCCTGCGTCGCGACAGCGCCGTGGATGCCCAGTGGCGCTCGTTCGTGGATGCCCTGGAACTGCTGCCCGGCTACCTGCCGTCACCGACCGACCGCGACCTCGGCGTCCCGTCCTAGGCCGATCCGGCAGCCAGCCCGGTACTCCTGCTGGTCGGTGCAGATCGCGTTCGGCGCTTCCGTGCACACACGTGAAGTCCGCGGATCCAAATAATGTAGTCTGGCTCTGGCACGCAGCCTCCAGCTGAAACCCCAATGATTACGGGGGTTTCGGTCCGGCAAGCTGTGGCGTTCCCTTTGCAGAATCGGGGGCAGCCGAGACATGTCCGCAGATATCCTCGTCGTCAGCGCCGACCCCCACGTGCTCTCCGACCGGGTCACCTCCCTTCGTCGCGCCGGTTTCTCGGCCCGTGCCAGTTCGAGCTTCCCCGACGCCAGGCGGATGCTCGAAGAAGGACCGGCCCCGGAGATCCTGGTCACCGACGTCCGCCTCGGGCCCTACAACGGGCTGCACCTGGTGGCCGTCGCTCGGGTCGAGTTCCCCCGCGCCTTCGCCATCGTGATTGGCGGCGCCGACCACGTGCTCGAGGTGGAAGCGACCGGGCTCGGTGCCCGTTACCTGTCGGGACCGGTCACCAGCCAGGCCCTGCAGGCGACGATCGCCGAGGTGATGGCGGTGGAGCGGCCGCGACGCCGCTGGCCGCGCAAGCGCCTGCCCACCGAGGTGCCGGCGGTCGTCGGCGGCCTGCCCGGCCGGCTGCTCGACGTCAGCTACGGCGGCGCGTGCATCGAGGTGTTCGGGGCGTCGATGCCGTCGGAAGCCGTTGACATCGTCATTCCGGAACTCGGGATGGATCTGCGCGGCATGCGCGTCTGGGCGCATCGCGCCGATCCGTTGCAGCCGGTCAGCTTCGGGGTGGCGATCTCGTCGACCGACCAGCGCTGGCACCAGTACGTCGACGCCGTCGCTGCGGCGTAAGGCCAGCCTCAGACCGGCTAGTCGCGGCGTTCGTCGATCGACCGCATCATGCCGTCGCCCGCCGACAGGTCGGGCCGCAGCGGCGCCATGCGGAAGCGCTGGAACGGCATGTGGCAGCCGTACTTGCGCAGGAAGTTCAGGAATCGCTTGTAGTCCTGCGGCTCCATGTTGAACAACTGCACGAGCGCCTTGTAGTTGCCGCGGGTCTGCTCGAGCCCCACCCGCACCAGATGCCGGATGTCCTCGCGGGTGAGGTCGCGGGCCATGAACGGCTCGTAGGCGACGTCCCAGAACGACTCGCCGCGCAGCAGGATGCGATCGAGCAGGGCCTGGGAAGGCGGCGCAGATGCCGGCTTGGACAACGCCGCGTCCGACACAGCCGCGGCCGACAGCACTTCGGTCGGCAGATCGTTTGGCTGGATCACCCCGCCGGGAACGCGGCAGATCAAGCGCTCGGCGATGTTGCGCAGCTCGCGCACGTTGCCCGGCCAGTCGTACTGCTCGAGCGCGGCCACTGAATCCGGCGCGCACACCGGCAGCGGCACCCCGTGCTCGCGCGCGAACTGGGTGAGGAAGTGCTGCAGCAGCGGGGCGACGTCGTCGCGGCGGTCCTTGAGCGGCGGAATCGTGATGTGGATCACGTTCAGCCGGTAGTAGAGATCTTCGCGGAAGTCGCCCGACTGGATCCGCTCGAGCAGGCGGCGATTGGTGGCAGCGACCACCCGCACGTTGGCGCTGGCGCGGTTGCGCTCGTCGCCGACGCGCTGAATCTCGCCGGTCTCGAGGAAGCGGAGCAGCAGCGCCTGCATGCGCAGCGACATCTCGCCGACTTCGTCCATGAACACCGTGCCGCCGTTGGCCGATTCGAACAGCCCGCGCTTGTCGCGATAGGCGTCGGTGAAGCTGCCGCGGGCGTGACCGAACAGCTCCGACTCGAGCAGCGTGTCGGGCATGGCGGCGCAGTTGATGGTGAGCAGCGGCGCATGCCGGCGGCGCGATCGGCTGTGAATCAGGTGGGCGACCACTTCCTTGCCGACCCCGCTGGCGCCGGTGATGAGGACCTTGGCGTCGGACCGCGCCGCGTACTCCACCTCCTGGTTCACGAGGCGGAGGGCCGCGCTGCGGCCGATGAGCGTGGTGTTGTCGGTCTTCAGGGGAAGCGATTCTGGCAGGGCGGCCATTGGCAAGGGAGTGGTGGCGGACCTTCAGGGTGAAGATGCCGCGTTCAGAAGATACCCGCTCCGGCAGGACAAAATCAAGGAAAAGAGGAACATTTCGGGCGGTGTTCAGCGACGTTTCTGCACTACCGCGTGCAGATTCGCGAAGAACCGCAAATAGCGGCACCTTCTTGACGCTGGTCACCACGATAGGAAGACGAATCCGGCCGGGAGATTTTCAGCCGATTCCGGGAATCCTGGTAAATGCCGGCTGACTCGACGCAACGCCGCGACCGCCGACGTGGAGGTCGTATCGCGGTTCCACTTCCGCGTACCCCGCCAGTCGGGTCGTTTCGGCGACGACGAATGAGCACACCCCGTGAACGGCCGCCGTCGGCCACCGCCGCAGGGTATCGGTGAGGCTCAACGTCACGGCGTAGGTGCCGCGGAGCACGTTCGCCGAGAACGACACGCTGCCGGTGAGCCGCCCGCCCGGCGACAGTTCGAACTCCGCCAGGCCATCGAGCGTCGACAGCCCGCTGAACAGCATGACGCCGTCGGATCGCCCGAGCTGGAACAGGAGCCCGGAGCGGGCGAAGGCCACCGTCGCCTCGAGTTCGAAGTGGAGGACCAGCCGGCTCGCCGGCGGGACCGGACCGGCCACCTCGTCCCCTGACTCGGCATGCCGCAGGACCGCCGACACCAGCGCCAGCCGCGGATCGGCCACCTGGCCGGTTGCCGCCAGCGTCAGGTAGCGCGACAAGGCCTCCTGGGTGGGCGCGAGCAGCGGCGGCTGGCCGGGTCGCAACAGCATCACCCGATCGCACAGGCTGGCGATCGCCTGCATGTTGTGCGACACGAAGGCGATTGGCGTCCCCTGCTCGCGGAAGGTCTGGAGCCGATCGTGACACCGCTGCTGGTAGCTCAGGTCGCCGACCGCGAGGACTTCGTCGATCAGGAGAACGTCCGGATCGAGGTGCGCGGCGATGGCGAACCCGAGCCGGGCATTCATCCCGCTGGAGTAGCGCTTCACCGGCGTATCGACGAAGTCCTCGACACCGGCAAAGGCGATGATCTCGTCGAACCGGCGGCGGATCTCGTGGCGCTTCATCCCCAGGATGGCGCCCTGGAGCATCACGTTCTCCCGTCCGGTGAGATCGGGGTGGAAGCCGGCGGCGAGTTCGATGAGCGCCCCGACCCGGCCGCGGACATAGGCGCGGCCGCGCGTCGGTTTGAGAATGCGGGTCAGCAGTTTGAGCGTCGTCGACTTGCCGGCGCCGTTGGGGCCGATGATGCCCAGGGCCTGGCCCGGCCGGACCTCGAACGACACGTCCTGGAGCACCCAGAAGTCCTCGGCCCCGTTGCGCTCCTCGCCCCGGCCGAGCAGTCGGCGGGCGATCGACGGGAACAGATCCCGCAGACTGTCGTGCGATTCGCCGCGCCGGAACTTCTTCCAGACGTTCTCGAACGCGATGATGGGCTCGGCCATCACACCCGCTCGGCGAACTCGAACTCCGACCGATGGAACATCAGCCACGAGGCGAGCAGGAGCACCGACGACCCGAGCGCCGTCAGCGCGAAGCCCTCGGTTGCCGGCCAGCGGCCGAAGAGCAGCACGTCGCGGTAGGCGTCGATGATGTGCGTCATCGGGTTGAGCGCCAGCAGGCGACCCGCCAGGCCACCGACCACCGCCGTTGGATAGAGCACCGACGTCGCGAACATCCAGACGACGACCGCCACTTCGAAGATGTGCTTGACGTCGCGATAGAACAGGTTGGCCATCGACAGCAGCAGGGCCACCGCGGCGGTGAACAGCACATGGACGGCCATGACCGCCGGCACGAGGGCGACGGTGGCGGTCACGTCGACGCGATACCACGCCATCAAGGCGACCAGGACCACGCTGCCGACCAGCATGTCGACGAGGGCGACCAGCAATGACGACAGCGGAAAAATCTCCCGCGGGAAGTAGATCTTCGTGACCAGGTTGCCGTTGGCCGTCAACGAGGTGACCGACGATCGCAGGGTGGCGGCCGAGAAGTTCCAGGCGAGCAGGCCGCAGTAGGCGAACAGGGGATACGGAATCGTCGTCTCGATGGCCGCCACCCGGGTGAAGATCACCGAGAAGATCGCGGTGTTGGCCACCGGCATGAAGACCGCCCAGGCGAACCCCATGACCGTCTGCTTGTAGCGCAGCAGCAGGTCCCGGCGTGTCATCTCGAGCAGGAGCTCCCGATACGCCACCTGCTCCGCGACCATCTCCTTCAGATCGGCCAGGACGCGTTTCATCGTCACTGGCATCTTACCCGACGCCCGTACTCACGCCGGGGCGTGGACGCATCGACGTAGGATAAGCTCCGTAGATCACGCAGATGAGCGCCCGTCCGGTCACCACCGTGCTGGTCGGCAGCGAGTCGCTTTTGATCCAGTGCGGCCAGCGCCTGCTCACCGCCGGCGTGACGGTGCGTCTGGTCGTCAGCGACGACCCGGGCATCGCCAGGTGGGCGGCCGGCGCCGGTCTCGAATGTCGGCCGGATTCCGAGGCGCCGCCGGGTCTCGGCCCCGGCGCCGTCGACTACCTGCTCAGCATCGGCAACCTGCGCGTCCTGTCGGATCAGTGGCTCGCGCTGGCGCGCGTCCTGGCCGTCAACTTCCACGACGGGCCGCTGCCGCTCTATCGCGGGCGGCACACCACCTCGTGGGCGCTCATCCATCGTGAGAGTCGCTACGGCGTGACCTGGCACGTCGCCTCGGCCGCCGTCGATCGCGGCGCCATCGTGGAACAGGAACTGTTCGACGTCGCCGCCGACGAGACCGCGCTCACGCTCAATGCCAAGTGCTACGAAGCCGGTGTCCGGTCGTTCGAGCGCCTGCTCGCCGCGATGGTGCGCGGGGCGATCGAGCCGCGTCCGGCGACCATGCCGGAGGGCCGGCACTACCGGCGCCGCCAGCGCCCCGCGGCGGCCGGTCACGTCGACTGGCGCCAGCCGTTGGCGGCCAGCGACGCACTGATACGCGCGCTCGATTTCGGGCCCTACGCCAACCCCCTCTGTCTGCCGTGGTCATGCCGCCACGGACGGCCGCAGCGCGTCGATCGGCGAACCGTCGAACAGGCACAGCGCGGCCATCCGGTGGAGTTCGACCCACTCGACGCCGACCTCGCCCGGAGGATCACCGAGCGTCACGAGGCGTGGTGTGACGACGAGCGCGACTGGGTGTCGCAGCTGTCGACGCTGCAGCCGTTCGCGCTGGCGGGACGCGTCGATGACGCCGGCCACCGCGAGGTCGTGACGCTCGCCGTCGCCGCCACGCCCGGCGGCGCCGTGCGGACGGCGGCGGCGATCGTCGTCTGGCTGGCGCGCACCTTCGATCAGCCGGTCGTCGACGTCGGCTGGTGCGGACCCGGTCTGGCCGCCCGGCTCTCCGGCCTCGAGCCGTGGTTCGAACCTCAGCCCCCGGTGCGGGTCGCGCTCGACTTCGACCAGTCGCTGGCAGAATGCGTCGTCCGCGCCGAAGCCGCGCTGCGCTCGCACGACGACCGCGGTTCGTTCCTCCGCGATCTCGTGTTTCGCTACCCCGAGCTGCGTGGCTCGGCGCCGGAGGATCTCGCGGCCGCGCTGGCGGTGGCGATTGTGGTCAGTGACCAGCCGGTGGCGTTCAGCGCCGGCACGGCGCTCGGATTTCGCGTCTCAACCGACGGCCGCGTCTGCGACCTGCACGGCGCCGCGGCCCGCCTCGGGGCGCCGCTGGCGACCTGGCGGCGGCGCCACGCGGCGTTCATCGGCTGTCTGTCGTCGGCCCCGGCGAGGGCGGCGTGGTCGACTCCCGTCGTCGACGACAGCGAGCGCGAGGTGCTGGTGCATGACTGGGCCGCCACGGCGGCGGGCGCCGCCAGCTCCCCGCACACGGTCGATCAGTTCGAGGCGCAGGCCGCGCTGACCCCAGACGTCGACGCGGTGATCGCCGGGCCTGGCCGCCTGACCTATCGCGAACTGAACCGGCGCGCCACTCGTCTCGGGCGCGCGCTCGGGTCGCGCGGCGTCGGACCGGGGACGACGGTCGGCCTCCACGTGTCGCGGACGATCGACCTGCTGCCCTGCGTCCTCGGCGTGCTGAAGGCCGGGGCCGCCTATCTGCCGCTCGATCCCGCCTATCCGGAGGAGCGCCTTCGGTTCATGGTCGCCGATTCCGGCGCCGCGCTCGTCATTTCAGACGCCGACCTGCGGCAGCGCTTCGGCGCCGCGACGCCGGCGGTGACGCTCGACGACCTGAACGGCGAACTCGCCAGCCTGCCGGACGACGGCATCGCCATCGACCGCCGGCCCGCCGACGCGATCTACGTGATCTACACCTCGGGTTCGACCGCCGGGCCCAAGGGCGTGGTGCTCGAGCACGGCAACGTCACCAGCTTCTTCGCGGCGATGGACGAACGGCTTGGCCGCGGCCCGGCCGGCACCTGGCTGGCCGTGACCAGCCTGTCGTTCGACATCTCGGTCCTCGAGCTGCTGTGGACGGTCTGCCGCGGATTCACCGTCGTCCTCCACGCCGACGCGAGCGGGTCGACGCCGGGGCAGGTCGCCACGGCCACCCCGATCGATTTCAGCCTGTTCTACTTCGCCAGTGACGACGGCGGCACGGGCGCCGAACGCTATCGGCTGCTCCTCGACGGCGCCCGGTTCGCCGACCAGCACGGGTTCGAGGCGGTGTGGACGCCGGAGCGGCACTTCCACGCCTTCGGCGGGCTGTATCCGAACCCGGCCATCACCAGCGCGGCCATCGCGTCGGTGACCCGGCGGGTCGCGATCCGGGCCGGTTCGCTGGTCATGCCGCTGCATCATCCGGTCCGCGTGGCCGAGGACTGGAGCCTGGTCGACAACCTGTCGAACGGACGTGCCGGCGTGGCCTTCGCGTCGGGCTGGCATCCAGACGACTTCGTCTTCGCGCCGCAGCACCACGCCACCGCCAAGCAGGTGACCTTCGAGGGTCTGGACACCGTGCGGCGCCTGTGGCGCGGAGAAGCGGTGACGATCAAGGGACCGCAGGACCGCGACGTGGTCGTGCGGACGTTGCCTCGCCCCGTGCAGGCCGAGTTGCCGTTCTGGATCACCACCGCTGGCAATCCCGAGACGTTCCGTCAGGCCGGGGCCGTGGGTGGGCACGTGCTCACCCACCTGCTCGGCCAGACGCTCGACGAGGTGGCGGCGAAGATCCAGACGTATCGCGCCGCGCGGCGCGAGGCCGGCCATGACGGTCCAGGGCGCGTCACGCTGATGCTGCACACCTTCGTCGGCGACTCCGACGATGAGGTGCGCGAGATCGTGCGCGGACCCATGAAGCGATACCTGGCGTCGTCGCTCAACCTGGTGCGCCATCACGCCTGGTCGTTCCCCGCATTCAAGGGCCGGCGCGTCGCTCCTGACAGCCGCACCGACGACCTGTTCCAGGACTTGTCCCGGTCCGATTTCGACGCGCTGCTGGACCATGCGTTCACGCGCTACTTCGAGACCGGCGGCCTGTTCGGCTCTCCCACGACGTGCGCCGCCACCGTGGATTGGCTGCGCGCCATCGGCGTGGACGAGCTCGCCTGCCTGATCGACTTCGGCGTCCCCGCCGACCAGGTGCTGGCCGCCCTGCCGGCGCTGGCCGACCTTCGCCGCCAGGTCGCCGGTGCCCCTGACGCCGATCAGACCATCGCCGGCGCCATCGAGCGTCACGGCGTCACGCACCTGCAGTGCACGCCGTCGCTGGCCGCGATGCTCGCCGGCGACGCGCGCAGCACGGCGGCCCTCGGGCGGCTGACACATCTGCTGGTCGGCGGCGAGGCGTTGCCGGGCGCGCTGGCCGATCGGCTGCTCGCGACCGGGGCCCGCCGAGTCACCAACATGTACGGGCCGACCGAGACCACGATCTGGTCGGTGACGCACGATCTGCACGCCGCGGAGCGCCCGGTGCCGATCGGCCGGCCGATCGCCGGTACCTCGGCCTACGTGCTCGACCGCCGTGGCGAGGTGGTCCCCACCGGTCTGGACGGGGAGCTGTATCTGGGCGGCCCGGGGGTCGCCCGCGGCTATCACGACCGTCCGGACCTGACGCGTGAGCGGTTCGTGCCCGACCGCTTCGCCGGGCGACCCGGCGCCCGACTCTACCGGACCGGCGACCGGGTCCGCTACCGACCCGACGGGGTGCTCGAGTACGTCGGTCGGATCGATCACCAGGTGAAGGTCCGCGGCCATCGCATCGAACTGGGCGAGATCGAGAGCGAGCTGCGGCGCGTCGCCGGCGTGGCCGATGCCGCGGTCGTCCTGCGCGAAGACAGCCCCGGCGACCAGCGCCTGGTCGCTTACGTCACCGTGGCCGGAGCGACGCCGGCCCGAGACACCTGGCAGACCGCGCTGCGGCAACGTCTTCCCGGCGTGATGGTGCCGTCGGCCGTGGTCGTGCTCGACGCGCTGCCGCTCACGCCCAACGGCAAGATCGACCGCCGGAAACTGGCCGCCGGCGCCGCCGTCGAGCGGCCGGGATCCGTGGCCAGCTCCGCGCCACCTCAGGATGAGATGCAGCGGCAGCTGGCCGCGCTCTGGCAGGAGGTGCTGCACGCCGAGTCGGTGGGCGTCGACGACAACTTCTTCGATCTGGGCGGGCACTCGCTGCTCACGCTGCAGATCGCCCAGCGGCTCGGGGTGATCCTCGGCCGCGCGTTGCCGATCACCGACCTGTTCCGGTTCCCGACCATCCGCACTCTGGCAGAACATCTGTCCGCGGCGGCGGCGCCGCCCGGCGCCGGAGGCGTGCAGGCCGGGCAGGAACGCGCCGCGGCGCGCTACGCGGCACGACTGCGCCGCCAGGAACGCTGACCGCGGCGGCCGGACCGCTGGGACGGGTCAGCTCAGGTAGCCCCTGGTGAGCTCCTCGGACTTCGTCCAGAGTGCGGCGGCCAGCGCCATGTCGCCGACGTGGGGCCCGTCGAGTGGCACCGCCTCGCAGTCGACGAAGAACCGCCCCGAGACCGCGGCGACCGCCGGCGCCGTCGCCAGATAGACCTGGGTGGCCGCGCCGGCGGCGATCGACTTCAGGCGCGGATTGTTCCACTGCATCAGGCGCGCGCGCAGGCGTCCCAGCGTGGAGCCGTAGCGATCGAGGTTGGTGAGGACGACGCCGGGATGCAGGGCGTTGGCCGTGACCCGCGTCCCGTGACGGCGCCTGGCGAGTTCGACCGTGAACAGCCAGTTGGCGAGCTTCGACTGCCCGTACATCCGGCCCGCCTCGTAGCCACGCGAGCCGGACAGGTTGTCGAAGTCGATCCCGGCGGGTGGCGCCCAGGCCATCGCGTTGCTGGACACCACGACGACCCGGCCCTGCGGCGCCGCGAGCAGCAGGTCGGCGACATGGTGGTGGAGCAGGAAGTGTCCCAGGTGGTTGACGGCGAACTGCTGCTCGAGGCCGTGGACGAGGGTCAACGTCGGCGGGGCCATGAGGCCGGCGTTGCACACCAGGACGTCGAGCGGTCTGGCCATCGCCCGCACCTGCCGCGCGGCGGCGATGACGCCGTCCCAGTCCTCCAGATCCAGCGCCAGTGGCGTGGAACGGCCGCGCGCCACCTGGTCGCAGGCCGTGGTCGCGCGCTGCAGCGTGCGCCCGGTGGCGATGACGTGCGCGCCGCGCATCGCCAGCACGCGCAGCGTCTCGAGCCCCAGGCCCGACGTCGCCCCGGTCACCAGCGCGACCTTCCCAGTCAGGTCGATGCCGTCGGTGACGTCCTCTGCCGTCGACCATCGGCCGAACGTGCTCATCGTCGCCTCCGCCGGCGATGACCGGCGCGGCGTGTCGCTGCCGGCGCATCGCCCTGTGGCGAGGAGGGCAGCGGCAGCGAGCAAGTGGCGGCGGCTGACAGGGACACTCACGGCCGCCGGCTCTGCGTCGTCCTCAGAGCGCCGCCCTGTCGGGCATGTCGCGGGGATGGATTCCGTTCAGGACCACGCCAAGGACACGGTCTCGTCCCAGCGCCGTGATCACCTCTTCGGCGGCGGCGCGCCCGGTCTTCCCGGCTGCGACGACCAGCACGGTGCCGTCGACGTGCGGCGCGAGCAGGCGCATGTCGGATCCGGCATCGACGTCGACCAGGACCCAGTCGAACGCCTCACGGCCGCGCTCCAGCAACGTGATCGTGCTGGCGGGCAACGTCCGCGCCGGGTCTCGCGTCGCGAGTCCGGCCGCCACGACGCTGAGGCGCGGTCCGACCGCGACGGGGGCCGGCGGGACACCGGACGACGCGCCGGGACGCCTGCTGCCGCTGGCCATCAGGGCCGTGTGCAGCCCGTGCTCGCGCAGATCGCAATCGACCAGCAGTACCCGGCGCCGATAGGCCCCGGTCAGTGTGATGGCGAGATTCACCGTCGTCAGCGTGGCGCCGTCGCGGGCGGCCGTGCCCGCGACCAGCACCACCTTCCCGCCCGTGGCTCCCTGCCAGCGATGCAGGCTGGCCGCCAGCATCCGGTACTGCTCGACGACGATCGGCGAGACGTCGCTGTGGGCCACGACCTTGTCGAAGACATCGGGATGGATCCGGAGGGTCGGGGCAGGCGCCGGCGCGCCGGCCACCCGTGGTGTGACCGCCTTCGCCGCGGGCTGCTCGGGCGACGCACCTTGCCCGAGCTGCTCAGGCCGCTCGAGCGGCTCTTCGATTCCCCACGGCGTCTCGAACATGTCGGCGGAGGGCGCCTCTTCGGGCAGATTCAGCCCCTTGCCTGCCGTCACCGACCGTGCTCGCTCGAGCGCCTTCTGGAAATGACTCATCTCAGCTCTGGGAGAACCAGCGTCGACGGGGGCCGAAGCTCGAGAAGATGGCGCGGTCTTCGGGTTCGGCACCGGGCGAGTCGGATCCCGCGGCCGGTCGCGCCGCCGAGGCGACTGGACTGGGTACCGAGGCAACGGGGGAAACAGGAGCCGTCAGCGTCTCCACCGCCGGCGGCAGCGTCTGGGCCGGCGGCAGCGGTGTCTGGATCGGCGGCGGTGCCTGGGCGGGCGTCGGCGGTGTCTGGATCGGCGGCGGTGCCTGGGCCGGCGGCGGCGGTGTCTGGATCGGCGGCGATGCCTGGACCGGCGTCGGCGGTGCCTGGACCGGTGGCGCTCCATCGGTTCGCGACCACAGCGGCGCGGGCGCCTGCAACGGCGGCAGCGGTCGCGGCACCACCGATGCCGCCGGGGGTTGCGGCCGGTCGTCCTTCAGGATCAGCCGGCCGCCGGCCGCGACCGGACTCAGGTCGAAGTCGTGGATCACCTCTTCGATCACGAGCGGCGTGATCGGCTTGATGTCACCGCCGAACCCAGCCAGCAGCGCGTTGTCGCAAATCACGTTGATGGTGCGGGCGACACCACCGGAGTAGCGATAGATCAGCTCCACGGCCTGCGGGGTGAAGATCGCGGCGGGCTGCCCGCCGGCGACCCGGAGTCGGCCGGCGATGAACGCCGAGGTCGCCCGGAGATCCAACGGCTCCAGCACGGCGCGGATTGCGACCCGCTGTTTGAGCTGGCGGAGCGTGGGGTCGTTCAGGTGTTCGCCCAGCTCGGGTTGGCCGGCGAGGACCACCTGCAACAGCTTCGCGGTGGACGTTTCGATGTTGGCGAGGAGGCGGATCTCCTCGAGGAGATCGCGCGGCAGGCTTTGCGCCTCGTCGACGATGAGCACGGTCGCGGCATCCGCGGCGTGGACCCGGGCCAGCTTGGCCGTCAGCTCCGAGAGCAACACCACCTTGGAGTTGGACGCCTCGGCACTCAGCCCGAAGGCGCGGGTCAGGAACTGGAAGAACTCGACGCGGCTCAGCATCGGGTTGTTCAGATAGGTGCTGCGCACCCGCTGGCCCTTCAGCGCGCGGATCGCCGCCCGGACGATCGTCGTCTTTCCCGTGCCCGCCTCGCCGATGACGACGACGATACCGCGCCGCGCCGTGATGCCGTACTGCACGGCGGCGAGCGCCTCCCGGTGCATCGGCGTCAGGTACAGATAGCGAGGATCGGGCGTGAGATCGAAAGGACGTTCGGTGAGCCCGTAGTATTCGCGGTACATCGCCTTACCCCAGCCAAGTGTAGGCCGCCGCCGCCGCCGCGCTGACCGCCGCCACCGACCCCAGCACCGCAACCGTACCGCGGCGCAACCGCACGGTGCGGTCGGCCAGCGACGGAATCCACGGTACCGTCGCCAGCACCGGCAGCCCCAAGGCCTCCTCGGCCTGCGCCTCGGTGTGGAACGTGCGATCCAGACTCTCGCGGACGGCCGCCAGCAGCAGTCCGGTCCCGAGGCCCAGCCCGATCACGGTCACGGCGAGCCAGAGCTGCGCCGGCGCGAAATCCCCGGTCTTCCATACCGCGCCGCCCGCCGCTCCGGCAGCGAGCAGCAGCGGCATCGCCAGCAGCCATCGGCCCCGGCGCACAGCCCCGCCGACGCCGGTGGAAAGGGCCGCTCCCACCCCCATCATCGCCTCCGGCCGAACGCTCGGATCACCGGAACTCCTTGAACGACACCTGGCACTCGTGGGTACGAAGGAAGTTGAGGAAGCGTTTGTAGTCGCTGGCGTCCATGTTGAACAGCCGCACGACGATCCGGTAGTTGCCGCGGGCCTCCTGCAGGCCTTTCTTGATCAGATCGCGCAGGTTGCCGCGGGTGATCTCGCGGTTCATGTAGAGCGGATAGACCGCCGTCCAGAACGACTCGCCCGACTCGACCAGCTTCTGGTAGAGCTCGTCGGACACGGTGCGCCGGCGTTCGCGGCGCGGCTTGTAGGTGCCGAACGGCAGCAGCCGGATCTCGGGGGGCAGGTCCTCGGGCAGGGCGATCTCGCGCTGGCAGGTCACCGCCAGCCGCTCGACCAGGTTCTGCAGCTCGCGGACGTTGCCCGGCCACGAGTACTTGACCAGCGCGTCCATCGTCTCGGGGGCCACCGCGCGCAGGGCGTAGTGCCCGGTGGCGGTGCTCCGCGACAGGAACCGATCGACCAGCGAGGGGATGTCGCTGCGCCGCTCACGCAGCGGCGGCACGACCAGATGGATCACGTTCAAACGATAGAACAGGTCCTCGCGGAACGCCTGCTGGGCGATGAGGTCGCGCAGGTTCTTGTTGGTGGCGGCGATGACCCGGATGTTCACCGTGGCGCGGACGCGGTCGGCGCCGACCTTCTGCAGTTCGCCGGTCTCGAGGAAGCGCAGCAGCAGGCCCTGCATCCGCAAGGTCATCTCGCCGACTTCGTCGAGGAACAGCGTGCCGCCGTCGGCCATTTCGAGCTTGCCTTGCTTGTCGCGGTAGGCGCCGGTGAAGCTGCCCTTGACGTGGCCGAACAGCTCCGATTCCAGCAGCGTCTCGGGCAGGCCGGCGCAGTTGACGGCCACGAACGGCCGCGGCGCCCGCACGGAGTGGGCGTGAACCGCCCGCGCCACCAGTTCCTTGCCCACGCCGCTCTCGCCGGTGATCAGCACCTTGGCTTCGGAGCGCGCGGTGCGCTCGATCTCCAGACGGAGTTCGGCGATCGCCGGGCTGTCGCCGACCAGCTGGGATTCGGACGTGGCCGTGATCATCGAGTGCCTCGACTCGGGACCGGTGGATGCGGTGCTCATCAGGCTGGACCCCTCAAGGCGCCGGCCAGGCACGTCAGCGTGCCAGGGCGGCGGCTCGAAGGTCGTTTCAGCAAAAGCGGGGCCACTCACTTTCTATGGCTCCGTCTCTATCAATTTCTGGCCTACGCATGACTACGATCGCCGAGGAATTCACGCGATTCGTGGCCATCGTTCCGACCGCTCGGCCCCGGTCGGACGCAGCAGGAGCGGTAGGAACGGAGAATAGTCCTTCAAGAGGAAGAACTAATTGCCACCTGATCGAGGCTATCTTTACCGGTCCATTCCAATCTCCGAGTCCATTACAAATATGTAAACAGCTGAAAACAATGGACTTAGCAGCCTGCTTCCAAGAAGTCTCCGGGGAGGGAGATCACGGAACACATCCCAGAAGCGCTGCCGCACCATGTTCGTCCATCAGAGGCCCCCAGGTCCAGCGGAAGGGTGGAGTCTGAAGTCACCGGGCTTCGGAACCGCTCGCGGCGCGATCGGCGAGACGTCGAGCGTGCTCCGCGCGAGGATCGCGCTCACCGAGCTGGCGAGCCAGCACCGCGGCGGCGTCCGACAGCCACGGCGCCGTGTCTCGCTGACGCCCGAGCGCAACCAGCGCCTCCGCCCGCGTCACCTCGCTCATCGCGCGCAGCCAGTGGCCGTCTGGCAACCTGGCCGCTCTGATGTCCACGGCGGCGCGGGCCAGCGACTCGGCGTCGGCCGGACGCGATCGGGCCAGCGCCAGCGTCGACAGCTTCAACAGCGTCGCGGCCACGTGCGGATGCGTCGGCCCTTGCGTCCGCCGCTGCATCTCGAGCGCGTCGGTCAGCAGCCGCTCTGCCTCGGCCGGCTGGCTCACCGCGCGCAGCTCGCCGAGCAGACGCAGGCTGGCGGCGATCTCGGAGTGGTCCGCGGGAAAGACCCTTCGGCGGATCGCCAGGGCGTCCACCGCCCGCGCTTCGGCCGGCGCCCGCTTGCCGAGACCGAGCTCCACCCGCGCCAGGTTGTGGAGCGCCCGTGCCACGGCCGGATGGTCGGATCCGAACGACGCACGCCGCACCTCGAGCGAGGTTCGCAACAGCGGTTCGGCGTCGGCCAGGCGGCCCCAGTCCTCGAGCAGCGACGCCAGGTTGTTGACCTGCACGGCGTAGTCGGGATGACTCCGGCCCATCCGCTTCTCGGTAGCCGCCAGCGCCAGTCGATAGAAGGTCTCGGCGCCGGCGAAGTCGCCCTCGTCGTGGAGCAGCGAGGCCAGGTTGTTGAACGACGACGCGGTATCGGGATGATCGTCGCCGTAGACCTTGCGGCGAATGGCCAGCGCCTCGCGCAAGGGCGGTTCGGCGCGCGCGAGATCGCCTTGCGCATTGCGCACCTGGCCCAGATGCCCGAGCACGTGAGCCAGCAGCGGGTGGTCGTTGCCGTAGCGCCGCCGGCGGATGGCGATGGCCTCGTCGAGGGCCGTCGCCGCATCGTCGAGCCGGCCCTGTTGTCGCAGCGTCTGCGCCAGGTTGTTCAGCCCGACGGCGACGTCGGCCGACGGCTCAGGGGCGAGGCTCCGCCAGGTGGCGATGGCCTCGCGCACGAGCGGCTCAGCGTCGGCGTACCTGCCGCGCTCGCTGAGCGTCAGCCCCAGGTCGTTCAACGACGCGGCGATCGACGCCGGCGCGGCGCCGGCCCGGCGCTTCACCGCGAGCGCCTCGCGGTGCAGCGTCTCGGCCTGGTCGAACCGCGCCAACTCACGGTAGGCCTCGGCCAGCGCCGCCATCGAGTCGGCGGTGTCGAGGTGTTCGGCGCCCAGCGTGGCGCGTCGAAGGTCGAGCGCCCGCTCCAGCAGCGCCGCCGCCCGCTGGTAGACGCCGAGGCTGCCGTAGACGCTGCCGATGGTGCCGAGCAGACGGGCCTGCACCACCGGCTGGCCGGTGAGCTCGCTGTCGATGCGCTCGGCGCCGCGGTCGAGCAGTTCCCGCGCCGTGACCGAAGCGCCCGCCGCGGCGTCGGGGTCGGAGAGCTCGAAGAGTCCGGTCAGGAAGCTGACGACTTGCTGCGCGGTGTCGCGCTCGCGGGCCGTGCGGTCACGCTCCTCGGCCAGCCGCGTCGCCTGCACCGACAGCACGACCGCCGCCGCCGCGATCAGCAGCACGAAGGCGGCACCGGCCGCCACGCTCCAGCGGTGCCGGGCGATGAAGCGGGCCGCGGTGTAGGTCCACGTCGCCGGGCGGGCCAGGATCGGCCGGCCCTGGAGGTAGTGCTCCAGGTCGGCAGCGAGGGCGTCGACCGACGCATAGCGCCGGGCCGGCTCCTTGGCCATCGCGGTGGCGAGGATCGCGTCGAGGTCGCCGCGCAGCTGGCCGGCAAGGTTCGCCGGCGTGGTCTGGCGCGCGGCCGCGCGCTCGACTGCCGCGCTACGGGCCGGGTCCTCCGCGGTGGCGGCCCGGCTCGCCACCGGCGGCTCCACGTGGCAGACGACCCGTTCGATCTCCACGCTCGACATCGTCGCGAAGCGCAGCGGCCGGCGGCCGGTCAGCAGCTCGTAGAGCAGGACGCCGAGCGCATAGACATCGGCCGATGTGGTCACCTGCCCGCCGCGCACCACTTCCGGGCTCGCGTAGTCGGGGGTCATCATGCGCCCGCCGGCGCGGGTCACGCCCGACTCCGGTGCAGCCCCGTCGAGCGCCAGCCGCGCGATGCCGAAGTCGAGCAGCTTGGGCACTCCGGCCGTCGTCACCAGGATGTTCGACGGCTTGATGTCGCGGTGCACGATCAGGCTGCGATGGGCATGGCTCACCGCGCCGCACACGGTGAGGAACAGCCGCAGCCGATCGGCGACGCTCAGCCGGTGGCCGTCGCAGTGGCGGTCGATCGGCACGCCGTGCACGTGCTCCATCACCAGGTACGGCAGACCGTCGTCGGTGGTGCCGCCGTCGAGCAGGCGGGCGATGTTGGCGTGTTCCAGCCAGGCCAGGATCTGCCGCTCGTTGCGGAACTGACGGACTCGTTCGGGGTCGAGCAGGCCGCGCACCACCTTGATGGCCACCTGCTGGAGGAACTCGTCGTCGTCGCGTTCGGCGAGATAGACGGCGCCCATGCCGCCTTCCCCGAGCATCGACACGATGCGGTAGGGACCGAGACGCTCGACCAGCGGCGTCGAGCGCGACGCGGTCACCTCCTCGACGGCGCGGCTCACGAGGCCGGCGAGGCCGGCGCCAGCGTGCTCCTCCGCGTCGGCGGCGAGCATGCCGCGGACCAGGGCCGCCAGGTCGGCGTCGGCGGCGGCGCCGTCGACATACGCGGTGCGCGCCTCGTCGGGCACGGCCAGCGCGGCTTCGAACAGCTGCTGCGCCGCGGCCCAGCGTTCGGGAGTCATAGGGGGCAGGTCGCCTCGAGTGAGGCCGGGCGTCAGGCGTCCTTGGGAGTGCCGGTGGCCGTCAGCTCGTGGCGCAGCCACGCCTTGGCCATGCGCAGCTCGCGGTCCACGGTCGCCGCCGAGACCCCGACCGCCTCGGCGGTCTCGTCGTAGCTCAGCCCGCCGAAGAAGTGGAGCTCGACGATCGCCGCCTTGCGGGCGTCGAACGCCGCCAGACGTTCGAGCACGTCGTGCAGGTCGAGCACGTCGACCGATGGCGCCGAGATCACGGCAGCGACGTCCTCGAGTTCGACCTTCACCGCGCCGCCGCCGCGTTTCTGCCGCCGCCGGCCGCGCGCATGGTCGACCAGCACCCGCCGCATCGTCCGGGCCGCCACCGCCATGAAGTGCGCCTTGTCCTGCCACGAGACATCGGCGTCGATGAGCCGCAGGTAGGCCTCGTGCACGAGCGCGCGGGTCTGCAGGGTGTGGTCGGCCCGCTCGGAGCGCAGGGCGGCGCGGGCGATGCGCGCCAGCTCCTCGTAGACGAGCGGCAGCAGGCGATCGAGGGCAGATGCCTCGCCGCCGCGCCACGCGTGCAGCAATATCGTTGCGGTCGGTTCCACGGCCCGCGGCCCTCCGGGGGGAGGCGCCGCGATCTTACTGCATGCGGCGCGACCGGGTGGCTAGCCGTCCAGCAGCAGCCACGCCGGATCTTCGATGAAGTCCTTGACCTTCACCAGGAACTGCACGGCCTCGCGGCCGTCGACCAGGCGGTGGTCGTAGCTGAGGGCCAGGTACATCATCGGCCGGATCACCACCTGGCCGTTCATCGCGACGGCGCGGTCGGCGATCTTGTGCAGGCCGAGGATGCCGACCTGTGGCGGGTTCAGGATCGGCGTGCTCATCATCGAGCCGAACACTCCGCCGTTGGTGATGGTGAAGGTGCCGCCCTTCAGATCCTCGAGCGTGAGCGTGCCGTTGCCGGCGCGGGCGGCGAAGTCGCGGATGCCGCGCTCGACCTGCGCGAACGACATGGCGTCGGCGTCGCGCAGCACTGGCACCACGAGCCCGCCCTCGGCGCCAACCGCCACGCCGATGTCGATGTAGCGCTTGTAGACGATCTCGTCGCCCTGGATCTCGGCGTTCAGCTCGGGAAACGCCTTGAGCGCGCCGACGGCGGCCTTCACGAAGAACGTGGCGATGCCGAGTCCGACGCCGTGCTGCTTCTGGAACGCCTCCTTCCGGCGCTCACGCAGCGCCATGACCGCGCTCATGTCCACCTCGTTGAAGGTGGTCAGCATGGCCGCGGTGCGCTGGGCTTCCACCAGGCGACGCGCGATGGTGGCGCGACGCTTGGTCATGCGCACCCGCTCTTCAGTGCGCTCGCCACGGGCGCGGACGACGACCGGTGCGGGAGCCGGCGTGGCGGCGGCCGCGGCCGGCGGGGCGGGCGCGGCCGATGCGCCGGCCACGAACTCGCGCACGTCCTGCTTGGTCACGCGCGGGCCGGCCGTGGGCACCGCCTCGATCTTCACGTCGTGCTCGCGGGCGACGTTACGGGCCGTCGGGGTCGCCTTGGCCGACGCGGCCGCCGCCGCTCCGGACGCCGCCGCGGACGCCGCCGCCGCGGCTGCCGGAGCCGCCGTCGCCGGTGCGGCGGCCGCCTTCGACGGGTCGAGCAGCGCCAGGATCTCGCCCACCTTCACGTCGGCACCGGCGGCGTGTTTGATGCTGGTCAGTACGCCGGCACGGTCGGCGCTCACCTCGAGGTCGATCTTCTCGGTCTCGAGTTCGACCAGCGCCTCGCCGGCCGACACCTGATCGCCCTCGTTCTTGAGCCACCGCGCCACGCGCGCTTCCACGACCGACTCGCCCAGTTCGGGAACAACGATGTTTGTCACAAGCCCCAGCCCTTAGTCGCTAGTCCCGAGTCCCTAGACCTGCTTCGCCACCACCCGATCGAGCACCGTGGCGTCGGCCGACTGCTCGAAGGCCTGGGCGACGACCGCCCGCTGGTTCAACTGGTGCCACGCCGCCGATCCTTCCGACGGGCTCGAATTGCGGGCCCGGCCGACGTAGCGCAGCGGGCACCGGCCGTCGATCACCTGCTCGAGGAGCGGCCGCGCGAACTCCCACGCGCCCATGTTCTCCGGCTCTTCCTGCACCCAGCACACGTCGCGCAGCTTGGTGTACTTCTTCAGCACCGCCTGCAGGGCGTCGGCCGGGAACGGGTAGATCTGCTCGACGCGGACCAGCGCCACGTCGGGCGACGCCTGGCGCTGCTCGCTGCCGGCCAGGTCGACGTAGACCTTGCCGCTGCACAGCACCACGCGGCGAATCTTGGCGGCGCGCGCCGCCGCCTGCCCGTCGTCGATCACGCGCTGGAAGGCGCCCTCGGCCAGCTCGCGCGGCGTCGACGCCACCATCGGATGGCGCAGCAGGCTCTTGGGCGTCAGCATCACCAGCGGCAGCGGATCGGTGCCGAGCAGCAGCGCCTGGCGCCGCAGCACGTGAAAATACTGGGCCGCGGTGGTGCAGTTGACGATGCGCACGTTGAGGTCGGCAGCCGACTGCAGGAACCGCTCGAGCCGGGCGCTCGAGTGATCCGGCCCCTGGCCCTCGTAGCCGTGCGGCAGCAGCAGCACCAGCGACGGCGCCATGCCCCATTTCGCGCGCCCCGACATCAGGTACTCGTCGAGGATCGTCTGCGCGCCGTTGATGAAGTCGCCGTACTGCGCTTCCCACAGCACCAGCCGGTTCGGCTCCTGCAGGTTGTAGCCCAGCTCGAAGCCGACCACGGCCAGTTCCGACAGCGCGCTGTTGTGGATCTCGAAGGCCGCCGTCGCCTGCGGCAGCCGTTGCAAGGGCAGGTGCCGGTCGCCGGTCACGGCGTCGTGCAGCACGGCGTGACGATGGCTGAAGGTGCCGCGTTCGACGTCCTCGCCGGTGAACCGCACCGCGATGCCGTCGGCCAGAATCGAGGCCAGCGCCAGCTCTTCGGCCGCCGACCAGTCGACCGTCCGCTCGTCGGCCGCCCCGAGCATCGACAGCCGGCGTTCGCGGCCGCGTTCGAGCTTCTTGTGCACCGTGAAGCCGGCCGGCAGCGTGGCCAGCGAGGCGTTGAGCGCCTGCAGCGTGTCGAGCGCCACCGCGGTCCGCACTTTGTTGGCGGCGCCGCCCGGCGGCACCACCGGCACGTCGGGCACGTAGTCCTGTTCGGGCTTCAGCTCGGCGTAGGTGCGCTCGAGCACGGCGGCATGCGCCGCCACCAGTTCGTCGGGTACCGCGGGCGCGATCTGTCCGCTGGCTACCAGCGCTTCGCCGTATTGCTGCCGCACGGTCGGATGCTGGGCCACCTTCTGGTACAGCTGCGGCTGGGTGAACGCCGGCTCGTCGCCCTCGTTGTGGCCGTAGCGGCGGTAGCCGACCAGGTCGATCAGGAAGTCGAGCGAGAAGCGCTGACGATACGCCCAGGCCAGCCGCGCTGCTTCGATGCAGGCGTCGGCGTCGTCGGCGTTGACGTGCACGATCGGGATCTTGAAGCCGCGCGCCAGGCCGCTGGCATAACTGGTCGAGAACGACTCGTGCGGATCGGCCGTGAAGCCGAGCTGGTTGTTGGCGATGAGGTGGATCGTGCCGCCGACGTCCCAGCCGGTGAGCCGCGACAGGTTGAGCGTCTCGGCGACGATGCCCTGGCCGGGGAACGCGGCGTCGCCGTGAATCAGGATGCCGAGCACTTCGTTGGTGCGCAGGCGCGGCGCGCCGGGCGTGTCCACCGAAGTGGCTGACGCGCGGGCCATGCCCACCAACAGCGGATCCACCGCTTCGAGGTGGCTCGGGTTGGGCGGCATCGAGATGACCAGCGTCTTGCGGTCGGCGCGTTCCAGCCGGGCGCCGGCGTGGTACTTCACGTCGCCCATCCAGCCCAGTTCGATCCGCCCGCTCCTGGCGAACAGCGGATCCTTGAACTCGGCGAGAATCTGCGCGTACGACTTCTGCATCACGTGCGCGAGCACATTCAGCCGGCCGCGGTGGGCCATCGCGATGAGCACGTGGCGCACGCCCGAGGCGGCGGCGTCGGCGATGATCTCGTCGAGGATCGGGACCATAAGGTCGAGGCCTTCGATCGAGAAACGGGTCTTCCCGGGGAAGGTCCGGTGCAGGAAGCGCTCGAACACTTCGACCTGCGTCAGCCGATCGAGCAGTTCCCGCCCGTCGATCGGATCGACGGGCGGCCGGAAGCGCCGCGCCTCCACCGACTCGCGCAGCCACACCCGCTCGTCGGGCACGAAGACCTGCGCGAAGTCGTGACCGCTGGTCGCGCAGTAGATCGCGCGCAGCCGCTCGATCGCTTCGTTGGCACTGGCGGCACCGGCCACCACCGGCCCGCCGATGATCGCGGCCGGCAGGCGGCGCAGCACGTCAGTGGTCAGGCCGTGCGATTGCGGGTGGAGCGACGGATCGCCGACCGGACTGTTGAAGCCGATCGGGTCGAGCCGGGCGGCGAGATGTCCGTAGCGGCGAATCGACTCGGCCAGCGCGACCGCGGCCAGTGCCGCCGACACGTCGGCGGCAGCGGCGGCCTGGCCGGTCGGTGCGGGGGCGGAGTCGGACGGCGGGGCCCAGTCGCGAAAGGCGGCTCGCGTCGCGTCGTCAACCGAAGCGGGATCCCGCCGGAAGCGTTCGAACAGCTCGAGCACGTACCCCGCGTTGGCCCCGGTGTACTGGTCCCACGGGTTCATATCTCGATTATTGTAATGCAGGGCTCCTGGCCCGCCCCGCGAGGACGTTCCGCCATGATTTCCCGACCCACCTACGACGACGCCAACCTCATCCTGCGCCTCTACGAGATGCGCCGCGACGACCGCATGCGCGACGCGCGGCAGTGGTACACGGCCACGTTCAAGCCGAAGAAGTGGGAAGAACTGGCCACCCTCGCGCCGCCCGGGAGTCCCGAGCACACGTCCTTCCGGATGGTCGTCTCCTACTGGGACATGGTGGCGTCGTTCGTCGTCACCGGCGTCCTTAACAAGGAGCTGTTCTTCCAGAGCGGCCGCGAGCTGCTGGTGGTGTTCGAGCGGCTGCGGCCGGTGCTGCCGGGCATCCGCGCGGCCTACAAGGATCCGCTCTACCTGGGGAACCTCGAACGCGTCGGGCTCGACTTCGCGGCCCACTGGCAGTCGCTGAATCCCGACGCCTACGACGCCTTCGCGAAACGCATCGGGTGATTCGCCTCGTCGCCCTCGACGTCGACGGCACGCTGCTCGACAGCCACGGGCAGGTGCCGGCCGCCAATCTCGACGCGCTGCGGGCCGCGGCGGACGCCGGCGTCCACCTGGTGGTCGTCACCGGCCGCAGCTATCCCTTCGCGCTGCCCGCGGTCCGCGATCTGCCCGACCCGCTCACGGTGTGCGTCTACAACGGCGCCGTCGCCCGGGTGCGCGGCGGCGACACGCTGGTCCGCCGCACGCTGCCCGGACGGGTCGCGCGCGAGCTGCTCGTCAACACCCGCGCCTGGCGCCCGGCGACCACCGTGCAGTTCGATCGCGAGGCCGGCCAGACACTGTTCGATCAGCTGTCGTGGGACCAGCCGAACCGCCGCGGCTACTACGCGAAGGTCCGCCATCACGTCGCGCAGGTCGCCGACCTCGAAGCGGCGATGGACGAGGACGATCCGGTCCAGGTGGCCTTCAACGGACCGACGGCCGAGATGCGCGCCCTTCACGACTGGCTCGCCGCCCAACCCGGCGTCGCCGATCTGTCCGTGTCGGCCACGCACTACCCGAAGCGCGATTTCTCGCTGGTGGACGTGAATGCGGCTGGCGCCACCAAGGGCGGCGCGCTCGCCGCGATCGCCGCCCACTTCGGCGTGGCCCGCGACGAGGTGTTCGCGATCGGCGACAACCACAACGACGTCGACATGCTGCACTGGGCCGGCACCGGGGTGGTGATGGGGAACGCCGAGCCCGAACTGCTGAGTCTCGGGCTCCCGATCGCCCCGGACAACGACGACGCGGGGCTGGCAGACGCCATCGAGCGATACGTGCTCTGACGGACCTGGGACCAGGGACTAGTAAAGCGCTTGTCACGTCGCGTTCCGCGCCGTGCTGTTGTTCCGCGGGTCTCGATGTCGTCTGCTTTCGAGCGTTCCCTGGTCCCCGGTCCCTGGTCCTCTGACGGGCACCCGAAGGCTTTCAGAACCGGGTGCCCATCCTGAGGTGCACGCGCGTATCGTCGCGGCCGCGCGCGACGTCGAGACTCACCGTGAAGGCGGTGGCGCTGGCGAACACGCCGGCGCCAATGCCGCGGTCGTAGGACGCCGCGCGCCAACCGGAGCGCGCCGGATACACGGCCGCCCAGTCCACGAACGTCCGCAGGCCGGTGCGGGCGACGTTCATCGGCGACCCGAGCGGCAGCGCCCACGACACCGTGGCGCCGGCCGCGTTGTCGTCCACGCGGGCGCCGGCGCGGTAGCCGCGCAGCGAACTGGCGCCGCCGATCCACGCCTGCTCGTAGGCCGGCAGCGCGCCGTCGGCCGAGATCTGGAAGGCCCGCACGCTCAGCGCCGAGCCGCGGAACAGGCCGACGGCGGCGTTGGCGTCGATGCGATGCCGGCGGCGCGCCGTCGAGGCCACGCCGACCCGCTCGAGGCCGGCCGTGACCCAGACGGCGTTGCGCGGGAACGACGGGTCGAGGCGCGTGTCCACGGTGAGGTCGCCGCCGACGGTCGAGACCCGCGACGTGGCGCCGGCGAAGCGCACCTCGTCGAGTCGGCCGACGGCGGCCGCGCGCAGCCACGGCGTGATCACCCGCTCGGCCCGCACGTCGCCACCGACGCGCCGTTCGACCACGGCGAAGGCCGGGTGCTCGGTGCGCCGGATGCTGCCGTTGGCGACCAGGCGGGTGAACGGCCCGCGCTCGAACGATCGCTCCACGGAGAGGCCGGCCTTGCGCTCGCCGCCCCAGGTCAGCGGCACCGAGACCTTCGACTTCGGGCCGAGGACATCGACGGTGGCGACCCGCACGCCGTACGTGACGCCGTACCCCTCGGTGTAGGCGAGCACCGGCAGCCACATCACGCCCGACGTCGTACGCCGCAACCAACCCGGCGTGGGCAGATCCGGGCTCGCCCCGGGCAGCTCCTCGATCATGACCAGCACGAGGATGTCGTCCGGGTCGTCGATCGAGCGCAGACGGCGATGGATCTCGGCCGACCGGAACCGGCCGCTCGACCGCAGGCGCTCGGCGGCGGCGGTGAGCGCAGCGTCGCCGGACGGCTGGCCCACGGCCAGACCGCTGGCCGCGATGACGTCCGCATCCGGTGTGGAGTGGTTGCCGTGGACGCGGATCTCGACGATCGGTGCCGGCGCCGGCTGCGCGGCGACCAGCCGGCCCGTCCCGGCGAGCACCAGGACCGCGACGATCAGCGCTCGGCGGCTCATCGGACCCGCACCGTGACGCCGGCCTCCTTGTAGCCGGAGTAGCCGATGTCGTAACGCGCTTCCACCGTGCCAGGGGCGAAGGCCATCGCCATGCGGGCCTCGACCTGCTGCGGCAGCCAGATGCCCGGGAACGCCTCGGCCATCGTCATCGACGCCTTCAGATCGTCGACCCGGGCGACGCTGCGTCCCGGCAGGAAGCCGAAGTCGACGTTGTCGAAGACGTAGCGGACGATCTGCCGCTCGTCACGCAGGATCCACAGCGTGACGAGCGACGCCTTGTTCATCTGCTGCTGGATGCGTTCCTCGTCGGGGCCGTCGACGTCGCGCCCGCGCCCGCGGGCCTGCTCCGCACGACGTTCGGGACGCGTCTTGTGGTCGTCGTCGTCGAACAGCCGGGCCGGGTAGTACTCCACGCGGAGTGCCTCCCGGCCGTTCACCGTCTCCTTGTCGACCAGCGCGTAGCGGCCCGATTCGAACTTGAAGCGCAGGAAGTAGGCGGCTCGGACGAAGCTCGGCTCCGACTGCTGGCGCAGCACGTCGCCGAAGCCTTCAGGGGTCGCGGGCGGTTCCGGGGCCGGCGCGCCGGCCGCCTCGGCCGCTTTGCGCTCGCGCTCGACCCGCCGCTTCTCGCGCCGCTGCTCGCTCCCCAGCCAGTCGGCCTCACGGCGGCGCCGTTCCGCTTCGCTGACCGTGACCCCGTTGGCGGCGAGCGGGCTGCGGATGAAGTAGCCGTCCTTCACGAACCAGCGGTAGTCGTGCTCCATCCCGTAGAGGCGCGCCCCGCCGGGGCCGACCACCTGCACCCGTTCGCGCTCGTCGAGGATGTACTGCTGCAGCTTCTTCCAGTTGTCGTCGCGCCGCGCCAGCACGGTGGCCATGAAGCGGTCGAGATCGGTGTCGCGGGCGGCCGGAACCTGCGCCGACAGGCTGGTGGCGAAGGCGGCGAGGGCGGCGACAAGGCAGGGGAGACGCAGGCGCACGAGCACACTCCCGTCGATCCGGGCAGACGATGGCCCAAGGATAGACGGCGCGGCCGTCGGATTGGTTCCTGGATCGGCCGCGGGGGCGGGAGCCTAGAGCGGATCGACGAGCGACTCGCTGCCGGTTTCGATCACCAGCCGGTGGATGCGGCAGCCGCGGCCGTACTCGACGAGCGCGACCTCGCTCGGGATGCGGAAGATGCCGCGCCACAGGCCCTTGGCCTCGGAGCGCTTCGGCTCGGGACGCGGCGTGTCGCTCACCGCATGGGCCCAGGCGGCCAGCGGCACTGGCCCACGCGGTCGGCGTGGCGAGGGCGGTGGCACGACCGGGGCCGGCGCGACGGCGGGACTCGCCGGCTGACGTCCCTTGAGCGCCTTGCGTGCGCCGCGCCGCGGCGTCGCCGCTGCCTCGTCGACCGCATCCGGCGCGGCGGCGGCGTCCAGGCGGGCGGCGGCGGCGGAGATGGCGGAGCTGAGCGGCTTGCGCTTGGAGGCCTTGGCGCCCTTGGCGCGGGTGGCGCGCGCGGCTTTCACCAGCGCCGGCGCCGCTTCGACCAGCGATGGCGCGACCGGTGCGGCCACCGGCGCTGGCGCCGCCAGAGCGGGCACCGGCTCCGGCATCGGGTCCGGGCTCAGCGGCGGCGCGGCCGGCGGAGCCGCGAGCAGGCCGGCGCGGCGCTTGGCTTCCTCGATCGCCATGCCGACGCCGTCGGCTGGCCGTTCCATCTTCACGCCGCGACGCCGGGCCCGGCGTTCCGACGCTTCGGAGCTGCGAATGATTGGCCGTCCGAGCCTCGAGTACAGCGCCTGCATCCCGGCTTTCGCCGGATCGTAGATGCCCCACTCGTCGTTGGGCGAGGCGGGTGGCGCGAGCGGACGCTTCTTGGACATGCGGGCGGGGGACTCCGACCCCCGCTGAGCAATGATCGTGCCTCGCGCGCTGGCCGGGTTCGGCCCGGTTGACGGCCACTTCGCTGGTGTGGCCGGTCGCGGGGCGACGTTGCGTGTCACGTCCGCGTCACCGAAATGGTCGCATCCATTACAGATTGGAAACGGCGTGCGCTGCCGTGCCATCGTTCGGCTCTTGCATCCCTGCGCAAACTCCCAACGGGGCAGGTCGATCCGCGCCGTGCGGGTCGTGGCATATGCATTGCCTCGACCGGGGGCATGGTGGTGTCGTTCCTGGGCACGAAGGGCGGAACCGGCACGACGACGCTCGCGGTGAACTGCGCCGCCGAGTTGCGTCGGGTCACCAACCTGCCCACCGTGGTCGTGGATCTCAAGCCCGGGACGGGAGACGTCGGACTCTTCCTCGGCGTGCGATCGAAGTTCACGTTGCTCGACTTGCTCGACCAGCTCGACTGGATCGACGCGCGGGCGATTCCCTCGATGCTCGCCCGGCACGACTGCGGGCTCGATGTGCTGCCCGGCGCGCCCGACTACGGCCGGCCGGGTTCGACCGACGCGCCCGACGTCGAGCTGGCGATCGAGACGCTGCGCCGCATCTACGACTACGTCGTCGTCGACGCCGGCAGCACCCTCAGTCCCTGTTCGGCGGCGGCGCTGCACGTGTCCGACGAAGTGCATCTCGTCGCCAACCCCGACGTGCCGTGCCTGCGCAACCTCCAGCGGCTCCGCGATCTGGTACGGCTGGCCGGGGTCCCCGAGGACCGCGTGCGCTACGTGCTCAACCGCACCTCGGACGTCGAAGTGGTGCCGCTGCGCGAGATCGAGGAGGCGCTGGGCCGCCACATCGACCACCGCTTCACCAGCGACTACCGCACGGTGGCCTCGGCGCTGAACGCCGGCGTGCCGCTCTCCACCCTGCGCCCCGGCGCCCTGCGCGCCGAACTCGACACCTTCGCCCGGGCGATTGTCTCGCGCGCCGTGCCGGCCGCCTGAGGGCGTCTATCCGGCGACGTACTGGGCGGTGACCGCGGTCGAGATGCCGCCGCGGGCCGTGAACTCGCCGACCACGGTCATCCGCCGCGGCTGGCAGGCCGCCACCAGGTCGTCGAGGATGCGGTTGGTCGCCGCCTCGTAGAAGATGCCCTGGTTGCGGAACTGCAGCAGGTAGTACTTCAGCGCCTTCAGCTCGATGCACGCTTCGCCCGGGGTGTAGCGGATCCGGATCGTCCCGAAGTCGGGCAGTCCGGTCTTCGGACACATCGACGTGAACTCCGGACATTCGATCGAGATCTCGTAGTCGCGCTCGGGCCGGGGGTTGGGGAACGTCTCGAGCACGGGCGCGCTGGCCATCCCCGAATCTTAGCAGCCCGAGGTGAAAGTGCCGCCGGCGGCGGCGCGCGCGCCGCCGATCTGCTCGTTGACACGCCCTGGCGTGCGCGCTAGCATCAGGTCCGTTTTCCTGGCTTTTTCCCAGCATCCGCATCCGCGCGCGGGTGCGCGGACCCGATTCGAACCACGAGGCGCGCGGACAGCAGCAGGGGGAACCACGATGGTAGACGCGCGCAGGATGGGCAAGTCGGAGCTCTTTTCCCACTTCGCCGAACGGTTCGAGTTGAAGCGGACGCAGGTGCGCGAGATCTTCGACGAGATCACCGCGCTGGGCGAAAAGGAGCTGAAGCGCTCGGGCGAGTTCGTGATCCCCGGGATGGTGAAGTTGGTCGTGCAGAAGCGCAAGGCGCGCATGGGCCGCAACCCGGCGACCGGCGAGCCGATCAAGATTCCCGCCAAGACCGTGGTCAAGGCCCGGATCGTGAAGCAGTTGAAGGACGCCGTGCTGCCGCGCAAGTAACGTCCGCTCTCCCCCGGGGTGACGCGACGGCGGGGACCCGGTCCCCGTCGTTTCGCCGCCGCCCGCCCGCCCCGTTCCCACCGCCGCCCGCCGCGCTACGCGCTGCCGCGAATCTTGCGCGCGATGTCCTTGATCTCCAGGCGATCGAGCTTGAACTTCAGCGTGCTCAGCGGAATCCCGAGGTAGCGGGCGGTCTGGGTGACGTTCCAGCGGCTGCGCTCGAGGGCGCGGATGATGAAGTTGCGCTCGAAGGTCGACAGCGCCCGATCGAGCAGGTGCGCCGCCTGGTCGCCGCGATCGATGTCGGCGACCTGCAGCTCGAACGGCAGATCGCCGTCGGTGATCCAGTCGTGGCTGCAGGTGGCGACCAGCCGTTCGACCAGGTTCTCGAGCTCGCGGATGTTGCCCGGCCACCAGTAGTTCTGCAGCATCGTCAGGGTCGAGGTGGCGAAGCCCTGGACGTTCTTGCGGAACCGCGTGTTGTAGCGGGTGAGGAAGAACTGCACCAGCTCGGGCAGGTCCTCGATACGTTCGCGCAGCGGCGGGATGCGGATCGGGATGACGTTGATGCGGTAGTAGAGGTCCTCGCGGAACGCGCCTTCGCGCACCGCGCGCTCGAGGTCGACGTTGGTGGCGGCGATCAGCCGGAATTCCACCTTGATCGGCTTGCCGCCGCCGACCCGCTCGATCTCGCCTTCCTGGATCGCGCGCAGCAGCTTGGCCTGCAGATCGAACTTGAGGTCGCCGATCTCGTCGAGGAACAGCGTGCCGCCGTGGGCCAGCTCGAACTTGCCGATGTTCTGGCGCATGGCGCCGGTGAAGGCGCCCTTCTCGTGGCCGAACAGCGTGCTCTCGACCAGCTCGCGGGGAATCGCGGCGACGTTGACCGGGATGAACGGCCCGTCGGGGGCTTCGGAGTGGCGGTGCATCATGCGCGCCACCAGCTCCTTGCCGGTGCCGCTCTCGCCGCGGATGAGCACGGTGGCCGACAGCGTCGCCACCTTGTGGACCAGGTCGACCACCTCGCGGGTGGCCGGGCTCGGCCCGGCGACGAAATCCTTGTCGCCCTGCTCCTGCTGCACCTGCGCGGCCAGGGCCAGCACCTGCCGGTTGAGATCCTGGCGCTCGGAGGCGTGCGCGACGATCGACAGCACCGTCTCGGGCTCGGCGTCCTTCACCAGGGCGTGATAGGCGCCGAGCTTCACCGCCTGCACCGCGGCGTCGACGTCAGGGCCGTCGGCCAGCATCACGAACTCGGCCAGCGGGTAGTTCTCGCGGACGATGCGCAGGAAATCGAAGCCGTTGACGCCGGGCAGGACGTGGGCGGCCAGCACCAGGTCGACGCCGTCGCGGCCGAGCATGCCGAGCGCCGCCTCGGCCGAATTGGCCTTCAGGACGCGCGCATCGCGCTTGAGGATCGACGCCAGGCGTTCGCGGCTGGCCTCGTCGGCGTCGACGAGCAGCAGCGTCTTCCGGGAGGACGCCATGGGTCCGTCAGTATAGAGCGGGGCTGCGCTGGCAGTCGTTACATACTGAGCGGGGGGAGTCCGCCATGGTGTGGCTGTGGGTCGTGTCGGTCGGAGCGCTGGGGCTGGCGGCGGCCAGCTGGGTGGTCGCGCGCCGGGCGGCCCGTCGGGCCGCGCAGCTGTCGGACATGTACTGGCAGCTCCGCTACGACCACGGCGAGCTGAAGACGAGGGTCGATGCCTTGGCGCCGCGAGCCGATGCGCCGCCACGCACCGCCCCCGGCACCCAGTTCGTCGCGCTCACCGACGTGAAGCGATGACCCCGATGCCGCTGCTTCATCCCGGGACGGCGACCCATGTCATGCGGTTGACGAGCCAGCCGCTTCCAAGCGACAGTGGAAGGCTGTCAGCGAGCGAGAGGAGTCGGGCGTGGCGAGCGAATACGACGTCGTAGTGGTGGGGGCGGGCACGGGCGGCTACGTCGCGGCGATCCGCGCCGCGCAGCTCGGCCTGAAGGTGGCGGTCGTCGAACGGCAGAAGACTCTCGGCGGCACCTGTCTCATCTGGGGCTGCATCCCGACCAAGGCGCTGCTCGAGCACGCCCACGCCCTGAAGGTGGCGCAGTCGGCCAAGGAATGGGGCCTCACCGGCGTCGACGGCGGCAAGGTCGGCATCGACATGCCGGCGGTGCACGCCCGCAAGGACAAGATGATCACCGGGCTCACCGGCGGCATCGAGATGCTGTTCAAGAAGCACAAGATCGACTGGATCAAGGGCACGGCGCGGCTCACCGGCGGCACCGGCGTCCAGGTGACGCTGCACGCCGGCGGCACCCAGGCGCTCACCGCCACCAAGGAACTGGTGGTCGCCACCGGATCGGCGCCGCGCTCGATACCGGGGATAGAAGTCGATGGCTCGCGCATCATCTTCAGCGACCACGCCATCCACCTCGGCCACGTCCCCAAGTCGATCGCCATCATGGGCAGCGGCGCGGTCGGCGTCGAGTTCGCGTCGATCTTCAAGAGCTACGGCAGCGAGGTGACCGTCGTCGAGCTGCTGCCGCGGCTCGTGCCGGGCGAGGACGAGGCGGTGTCGGCCGAGCTCGAGCGCACGTTCAAGAAGCGCGGCATCAAGGTCCACACCGGGACCAGGGTCACGAGCGCGAAGGCCTCGGCCACCGGCGTCGACCTGGAGATGCTGGACCCTTCGACGGGCTCAGGGCAGGCACCCGCCGTGAGGAAGGCCTCGTTCGAGATGCTGCTGGTGGCCACCGGCCGCGGCCCGGTCACCGACGGCCTCGACGTCGAGAAGGTCGGCCTGAAGATGGAGAAGGGCTACGTCGTCGTCGACCCGCTCTTCCGCGCCAGCGCGCCGGGCATCTCGGCCATCGGCGACGTCATCACCATGGGCGGCCCGCACTACCAGCTCGCCCACGTCTCGTCGATGGAGGGGATCCTGCTCGCCGAGCGCATCGCCGGCCAGCAGGTGGCGCCGATCAACTACGACCACGTGCCGCGCTGCACCTACACCGAACCCGAGATCGGCAGCGTCGGGCTCACCGAAGCGCAGGCCAAGGCGGCCGGCCACGACGTGCGGGTCGGCAGCTTCCCGTTCCGGGCGCTGGCCCGGGCCCGCATGGCCGGGGAAACCGACGGCTTCGTGAAGATCGTCGCCGAGAAGAAGTACGACGAGGTGCTGGGCGTCCACATCATCGGCCCGCGCGCCACCGAACTCATCGCCGAGGCGGTGCTGGCGCTGCGCCTCGAGTGCACGGTCGAGGAGCTGGTCAAGACCATCCACGCCCACCCGACCATGTCGGAAGCGATCGGCGAGGCGTCGCACGCCGCCCACGGAGCGGCCATTCACATCTAGATCCTGGTCCCCGGTCCCTGGTCCCTTCAGGTTCCGAGGCACGATCCAGCGAGGAACCGCGCATGTCCACGCCTGTAGTGATGCCCCAGATGGGCGAGTCGATTGCCGAGGGGACGATCGTCCGCTGGATCAAGAAGGTCGGCGACAGCGTCGATCGCGACGAGCCGCTGTTCGAGATCTCGACCGACAAGGTGGACGCCGAGATTCCGTCGCCGGCCGCCGGCGTGCTGCTCGACATCGCGGTGACGGAAGGCGAGACCGTTCCGGTCAACAGCGTCGTCGCCACCATCGGCGCTGCGGGCGAAGCGACCGCGGCGGCCGCGGCGGCCGCAGTGGCGGCGCCGCCACCAGCGGCGACCCCGACCGGGTCGACCGAGATGCCGGCCGCGGCCGTGGGGCAGGCGGACGCCGCGCCGGCGGCGCCCACGCCCGACGACCGCCGTCAGCGCTCGTCGCCGCTGGTGCGCCGGATCGCCAAGGAGCACGGCGTCGACATCGGCCGCATCACCGGCACCGGCGCCGGTGGCCGGGTGACCAAGCACGACATCCTCGAACACCTCGACCAGGGTTCAGCGGCGCCGGCTTCCGTGGCCTCGGCTTCGCCGGCGGCGACCGTCGCTTTCGTCAGGCCTCCGGCCTCCGCTGCCTTGGCCGCGCCTTCGGCAGCTTCGACGCGGCCGGTTTCGCCGGCCCCGGGTCCTTCGGCGCCGGTCGCGCGACTCGCCGGCGACCGCGTCGAGCCGATGTCGGTGATGCGCAGGAAGATCGCCGAGCACATGGTGCTCAGCAAGCACACCTCCGCGCACGTCTACTCGGTGTTCGAGGTGAACTACACCCGGGTCGAGCAGATCCGCCAGCGCGAAGAAGGACGACTACGAGCAGCAGGGCGTGAAGCTGACCTTCACGTCGTTCATCGCCAAGGCGGCCGTGGATTGCCTGCGCCGCCACCCGGTGATCAACGCGTCGATCGACGGGACCAACGTCGTCTATCAGCAACGACGGTCAACCTCGGCATCGCCGTGGCGCTCGACAACGGCCTGATCGTGCCGGTCGTGAAGAGCGCCGACGAGAAGAACCTGCTCGGCCTGTCGCGGGCCATCGCCGACGTCGCCGACCGCGCCCGGACGAAGAAGCTCAACCCCGAGGAAGTGCAGGGCGGCACCTTCACCATCACCAACCCGGGCACCTTCGGCGCGCAGTTCGGCCTGCCGGTCATCAACCAGCCGCAGGTGGCGATTCTCGGCGTCGGCACGATCGAGAAGCGTGCGGTGGTCATCGACGACATGATCGGCATCCGCACGATGGGCTACCTGACGCTCGGCTACGACCACCGGCTGGTCGACGGCGCCGTGGCCGACCAGTTCATGGCCGATCTGAAGCGCTCGCTCGAGAACTTCGACCCGGCTCAGGCCTAGGGCGGGACTCGGGACTCGGGGCTCGGGGCTCGGAAGGGACAGGCGGAGCTCGGGTTGGCGGGAACAACGCTGCGGGAGCTGATGGTCCGGCGTCTCGGCACGGTGCCTTACGACGAGGCGCTGGCGCTGCAGCGCGCGCTGGTCGAGCAGCGCAAGGCCGGGACCATCCCCGACACGCTGCTGCTCCTGCAGCATCCGCACGTGCTCACCCTGGGCGTCAAAGGCGACGGCGGCCGCTCCCACATCCTGGTCGACGATGCCGTGCTGCGGGCCCGGGGGGTCGAGATTTCCGAGACCGGCCGCGGCGGCGACGTGACTTATCACGGGCCGGGGCAGATCGTCGGCTATCCGATCATCGATCTCGACCCCGATCGGCGCGACGTCCACCGCTATGTGCGCGACCTCGAAGAGGTGATGATCCGGGTGTGCGCCGCGTACGGCGTCGCCGCGGGCCGGATTCCCGGCCTCACCGGCGCCTGGGTTCGGGCCGACGCCGCCCGCGACGGATCCATTGCGCCGGACGTATCACCGCAAAGTTCTGGGCCGGCCGAGAAGATCGGCGCCATCGGCGTCCGCATCTCCCGCTGGATCACGAGCCACGGCTTCGCCTTCAATGTCAGGACCGACCTTGAGTTTTTTCGATTGATCGTCCCATGCGGGATCGCCGATCGCGGTGTCACGTCGCTCGAACGCGAGATTGGCGCGGAGATTCCGCTGGCAGCGGTCGAGGCACGCTTCGTGCAAATCTTCGGCGATGTATTCGATCGGCGCCCACGGCTGATCGACACGCCACCGCCATGACCAACGCCGCTCGCTGCACCTACAACACGCGACTCGCGGGATGGATGAGCGCGTTCGTCGCCACGGCGACCTTCTGGTTCCTGCAGCTGGCCTACGACCGGGTGCCGCTGGTCGTGCCGATCAGCTTCGAGGCCGGCAGTCCGTTCGCTTTCGCCGCCAAGACGCCCGGGCTGGTCTATCTGCCGTTCGGCCTCCAGGTGGTGCTCGGTGTGGTGTTCGCCGCGGTCGTGGCCGTGGTGCTCAGCCGGCGCCACGCCGACGCAGCCCATCGCACCGGCCGCGAGGTGGCCGAGCACACGGCCGAGGCGGTCGCGCTGCTCGCCGTCGTGTGGATTGCCTTTCAGGGTGTCAATGCCTGGCGGCTCACCGAGCTGTGGCGGCACACCTTCGATCCGTTCATCGAGGTCTACGTCCTCGCGCTGCTGACCGCGGTGACCATGACCCTGGTCATCGGCGTGCGGGTGGTCGTGAAGGTGCAGGCACTGGGCGGCGTGGCGCCGCTGCGCACCCCGGTGCTCGAGGGCCGCCGCCCGCTGGCGACGGCCGGCCTGGCCGCGCTCCTGGCGCTCGGCATCGGCGCCCCGCTGGCCCTGCTCTCGGTGGTCTGGGCCCTGCTCACGCAGTACGCCTGAGCCCGCCAGTTCTCACGGGAATACCCGTTCGTCGCCCGGGGTTCACTCCGGTAGACAACAACGAGGTAACCCGTGACCGCACCCGCCGACACCCAGCTCGTGCAACGCCTTCAGGCCGGCGACGATTCGGCCGTCGCCGACCTGGCCGGCGCCTATGGCGCCAGGATGTACCAGCTCGCCCTGCGCTACACCCGCAACAAGGAAGACGCCGAAGAAGTCGTCCAGGACGTGCTGATGAAGGTGCGCGACAAGATCGACGCCTTCCGCGGCGACGCCGCGCTGTCGTCGTGGATCTACCGCATCACCTTCAACACCGCGATGTCGCGGCTCCGCTCGACGCGGGCCGCCCGGCTCCACGAAGTGTCCGATGAGCCTGTCGGGACTGCCGACGACCAGACGTCGCGGGCCATCGACCCGGCCGACTGGTCCAACCTGGGCGACGAGCTGGTGCTGCGCGGCCAGCTGCGCGACGCGCTCCAGGCGGCCGTGGCCGAGCTGCCGGCGATCTACCGCGCGCCGGTGATCCTGCGCGACCTGAAGGGCATGTCCACGGAGGAAGCGAGCCGCCGGCTCAACGTGAAGGACCAGACGCTGAAGTCGCGGCTGCATCGCGGCCGGCTCATCCTGCGCGAGCGGCTGGCCGAGTTCGCCGGCGGGCTCACCCTGCACCACCCGGCTGCGGCGTAGCGCCGCTCAGGACGCGAGCGCGCCGTCCAGGCGCACCCGATCGCGGGGCGACAGCGTGGGAATGGCCACGCGGACGCCGACCGCTGAGAATCGACGCCGGCAGGGCGGCACCACGCGTCGGGTGGTCGCCGGTGCGCTCAGGGACGGCGAACAGGCAGGCCGAGCCTGGCCCGCCGGTGAGCGCCAGGCCGACCACGCGGCTGGCCGCCGCCGCCAGGGTGATCGGTCCCGGCGGCCATAATCGCGGCAGGCGGGCGTCGAGTCGCTGCAGCGCCGGGGGGGTCAGCACGTCGGTGGCCCGCAGTCCTCCGATTGAGCCAGTCGGTCCAGGGCACGAACGCCCCGACCGGCGGTCGGCCCAGCAGCGCCAGCGACACGTCGCGCGGACCGCAGCCGGCCTCGAGGCTGGTCAGCGCGACCATGGCCGCACGCAGCGCCTCAGAGGCCGAGCCGAACAGCCGGCGGGGATCGGCGCCTTGCTCGATGATCGCGCGCTCCACCAGCGCCAGTTGCGAGGCGCCGGCGCAGACGACCAGGGCACCTGGATTCAAGGAGCGCACGCGGGCGAGGAGCTGCAGGCCGTCCTCGCCAGTCCACTCGGCCGAGCGCGGTCCGGGGCGATCGGCGAGAATCACCGCCGCGGCGCCGACCACGGCGGCGAGGTCGGCGCTGCCGACCACCGCCGTCTCCACGCCCTCGACCGGGCCTGCCTGCCTGATATCGAGCGCCTTGCCGCGGGCGACGTCGTCGGCCTCGTCGACGATCGTGACGCGGTGCGCGGCACCGCCGGCGGCCACCGCCCGGGCCACTTCTCCGCCCAGTTCGCCAGCGCCGAGCACCACGACCGAGGTCACGCGGCTATTCTAGTGATACATGCCGGGGCCCGGGGCCCGGGGCTGGGGGACGATGACGACGGCACTGGTCACTGGCGGCACGCGCGGCATCGGCTTCGCCGTGGCGAAAACGCTCCTCGAACGCGGGCACGCGGTGGTGATCACCGGCACCACCGACGACGGCATCCTGCGGGCCGAGCACGCACTGGCGGCGGCGGTGGACGACGCCACGCGGGTGATGGGCGTGGTCTGCGATGTCCGCGACCGGGCCGCGGTGCACCGGGCGGTCGACGCCGCGGTGCAGCGCTTCGGCCGTCTCGACGTCCTGGTCAACAACGCCGGGGTCGGCGTGGGTGGGCCGATCGCCGAGATGACACCCGAGGAATGGGCGCGTCTCATCGACACCAACCTGACCGGCGTGTTCCATTGCTGCCAGGCGGCGATTCCGCACCTGCGGGCCTCGCGGGGCCGGGTGGATCGTCAACCTCAGCAGCCTGGCCGGCCGCAACCCGTTTCCGGGCGGGGCCGCCTACTGCGCCACCAAGGCCGGTCTCGACGCGTTCAGCGAGGCGCTGATGCAGGAGCTGCGTTACGACGGCATCCGCGTCGCGCACGTGTGTCCCGGGTCGGTCGCCACCGGCTTCAACGGCCGCGAAGCGACTGCTGGCGCCGACTGGAAGCTGCATCCCGACGACGTCGCCCAGGTGATTGCCGACACCATCGCCCATCCCGGCCGGAGCCTGCCGAGCCGCATCGAGATCCGGCCGTCGCAGCCGCCGCGAAAGTGATTGCATGCTGATCGAGTCGGCCTGTGCGCCGCCCTTCCTGAAGAACGGCTTCGTCCTGTCCTGCGAGCGGACCCGCGAGGCGGTCTACATCGATCCGGGTGACGAGGTCGAGAATCTGCTCGGCTACATCGCGCGGACGCGCCTGAACGTGACCGCGATTCTCCTCACCCACGCTCACGTCGATCACGTGTCGGGCGTGGCCGCCGCCAAGCGCGCGCTGGGCGCGCCGATCTGGCTGCACCCCGACGACACCTGGCTCTATCAGCACGCCGTGCAGCAGGGAGCGATGTTCGGCTACCAGCTCGAACAGCCGCCACCCGTGGACCACTACTTCGACGGCCCGGGACCGCTCGTGTTCGGCGACTTCGACGTGTTCGTGCACCACACCCCGGGACACTGCCCGGGGAACGTGTGTCTGCAGGTAGGCGCACGCGGCGAGCCGGCCCTCGACCTGTTCGTCGGCGACACGCTGTTTGCCGGCTCGATCGGCCGGACCGACCTGCCGGGCGGCGACTACGAGACGCTGATGCGGGCGATCACCGAGGTGCTGCTGCCGCTCGGCGACGACGCCCGCGTCCATCCGGGGCATGGTCCCGACACGACCATCGGCCAGGAGCGGCGCACCAACGAGTTCCTGCTCGACTGGGCGGCTCGTACCGCGGCGCGCTAGCCTCCGGTGGTGCTGGCGCCCGCGTCGGCATGACGCACCGCGAACTCCATCCGGCCCACGCGCAGGGTATCGCCGCTGGCCAGCAGTCCCTTCCTGACCCGCTGCCCGTTCACGAACGTGCCGTTGGTGCTCTCGAGGTCCTCGACCAGGACGCCGTCGTCCTGCAGGGTCAGCCGGCAGTGCAGGCGCGACACCAGCGGCGCGTCGACGACGAAGTCGGCGCGCGGCGCCCGGCCGACCGTCTTGATGGCCCCCGGCAGGAGGCGAAACACGAGCGTTTCCGGGCTGTCAGCCGTCGATTCGAGCATCCACATGCGCGCGGCGATTCTATCAGCCGCCGGCGTCGTCGTCGGGAACACCGCCTGACGAGCAACCGTAACTGTAGGTGGTCGGGACACATGCCGGCCGGGACAGGCTGCTGGCAATGACACGGTCCAGGAAACTCACGGTCGGGGGCGGCGTGCTGGTGCTGGGCGCCACGGTCGCCTACATGTCCACGTTGAACGGCGCGGCCGCCACCATCGATCCGGCGCGGCTGGCCACGGTGGAGCTGGGCACGATGACCCGGTCGGTCGTCGCCACCGGCAAGATCGAGCCGATCACCAAGGTCGAGATCAAGTCGAAGGCCAACGGCATCATCGAGCGGCTGGCCGTCGACGTCGACCACCGGGTGGAGGCCGGCCAGATGCTGGCCGAGCTCGACAAGGAGAACCTCAACGCCCGGCTGCGCGAGGCCCGCGCCAACCTCGAGGCGGCCAGGGCGGCGCTCACCGCCGCCGAGGCCCAGGCCGGCAAGAACGAGATCGAAGCCGAGGCGCCCGAGGTGGCGTTCGCCAAGTCGATGCACGACCGCGCCATCTCGCTCTCCGACCAGAAGCTCATCTCGCAGGAGGCGCTCGACCAGGCGCGCACCAACCACGACCAGGCGATGAACCGCCAGCGCGCCGCGCAGTCGCAGCTGCTGGTCAGCCGCGCCAAGATCGAGGAGGCGCGGGCCCAGGTGGCGCAGGCGCAGGCCGCCGCCGAGCGCGCGGAAGAAGAACTGGCCAACTCCACCATCAAGGCGCCGATCCGTGGCACCGTGCTGACCCGCGACGTCGAGATCGGCAGCCCGGTGTCGTCGATCCTCAACCTCGGCGCCAACGCCACGCTGGTGATGACCCTCGGCGACATCGCGCAGGTGTTCGTCCGCGGCAAGGTCGACGAAGCCGACATCGGGTTCGTGCGGCTCGGCATGCCGGCCCGGATCACCACCGAGAGCTTCCGCGACAAGGTGTTCACCGGCAAGGTGACGCAGATCTCGCCGATCGGCGTCGAGAAGGACAACGTCACCACCTTCGAGGTCGAAGTCTCGATCGAGAACCCGGGCCAGGAGCTGAAGGCCAACATGACCGCCAACGCCGAGGTGATTCTCGAGGAGCGGCCCGACGCGCTGATCATTCCCGAGGCGGCGGTGACCTACGACGACCAGAAGAAGGCCTTCGTCGAGGTGGCCGACCCGGGCGCCGAAGAGCGGCCGGCGCAAGGTGCCGGTGAAGCTCGGGCATCGGCAACGGCACGAAGACCCAGGTCCTCGATGGGCTGAAGCAGGGCGACAAGGTCGTGCTCCCGGGCTGATGGGGACAGTCCCCATGAGCGAAGCGATTGCCCAGTCGTTCGAGAATCTGCGCGCCAACAAGCTGCGCAGCTTCCTGACGATGTTCGGCATCCTGTGGGGTGTCATCGCCGTCGTGGTGCTCACCGCCACCGGCGAAGGGTTCCAGCGCGGCAACCAGACCGTGCTCGAGGAGCTCGGCAAGAACATCGCGATCGTGTGGGGCGGCCGCACCACCCTGCAGGCCGGGGGCGAACGGGCCGGCCGCCAGATCTTCCTGACCCTCGACGACGCCCGGGCGATTGCCGCCGAGTCGCCGCTGGCGGCAGTGGTGAGCCCGGAGATCAACCGCGGCGGGCTGCAGGTGAAGAGCCGCTACAACGCCGCCGCCCTCGGCGTGCACGGCATCGAGCCGCAGTACCAGGCCATCCGCACCATCGACGTCGAACGCGGCCGGGTCTTCGGCTGGCCCGACGAAGAGCAGGTGCACCGCGTGGCGATCATCGGCGCCGACGCCTGGGCGCAGCTGTTCGGCGCTCGCGACGGCCTGGGCGAGGTGGTGCAGATCAACGGCGTGCCCTACACTGTGGTCGGCAAGATCCGGAAGAAGGATCAGGACAGCAACTACAGCGGTCCCGACAACGACAAGGTGTTCGTGCCGTTTGCGGCCATGGCCCGCGACTTCCCGCGCACCGGCGCGCCGCCGGGCGCGGTCTCGCAGATCATCGTCGCGCCCAGGCCGCACGTCGTCGCCGGTCTGGAGGGCGTGCTGACCGCGCGCACCGGCCGCATCGCCGACATCGACTGGCCGCTCGAGCGCGACGTCCGCCGGGTGCTCGCCACCCGCCACGATTTCGATCCCGACGACCGCGACGCGTTGAACGTGTGGGACACCTCGCTCGAGTCGCTGATGTTCGGCCGGATGATCGGCACGATGCGCGACTTCTTCTGGGTGGTCGGCATCATCACGCTGGCCCTCGGCGGCATCGGCGTGATGAACATCATGCTGGTTGCGGTGCGCGAGCGGACCCGCGAGATCGGCGTGCGCAAGGCGCTCGGCGCGACCACCCGGGCGGTGCAGCGTCAGTTCTTCCTCGAAGGCTTCTGCCTGACGATGCTGAGCGGCGCCATCGGCTTCGCCGTCGCCGCCGGTCTGTGCGCGATCGTCAACACGCTGCCGATGCCGGCCCGGTTCCAGGGGCTGGTCGTCACCTGGCAGGCGGGGTTGCTCGCCTTGGGCGTGCTGGTCGTCATCGGCGTCGTCACCTCCACCTATCCGGCCCGCCGGGCCGCGCAGCTGCCGCCGGTCGAGGCGCTGCGCTACGAGATGTGACGCCCATGGCCACCGCGCATCATCGCGCGCTTCCGGCATTGCGCGCCGGCCCCGACCCGGCGCCGAGCGCCGCTCGGCGCACAGCTCGGCGACATCGTGCGCGAGGCCGCGGCCGGGCTGTCGCGCAACCGCGTCCGGGCCGGCCTGTCGATGCTCGGCATCTCGTGGGGCATCGTGTCGGTGGTGATGCTGCTGGCCTACGGCAACGGCTTCCAGGCGGCGCTCGAACGCGGCTTCCGCGGCGCCTTCGGCGACGGCGTGGTGATCGCCTGGCCGGGGCAGACCTCGACGCAGGCTGGCGGCGAGCGGGCCGGCAAGCGCATCCAGCTCACCGAAGAGGACGTGCTGGCGGTGCAGGGCCTGCCGTTCGTCAAGTTCGTCAGCCCCGAATTCATCCGCGAATTTCCGATGACGTGGGGCGTGAAGCAGGGCTCCTACCGCGTCCGCGGCGTCGCGCCCGAGTACGCGATCATGCGCAGCCAGTGGGTGCAGGCCGGTCGCTTCCCGGACGCCGAGGACCTGCGGCTGCAGCGCCGCGTGGTGTTCATCGGCAGCGAAGTCGCCCGCAAGATGTTCGGCAACGTCCAGCCGGTCGGGCAGAAGCTGCGCATCGGCGGCATGGCCTTCGACGTGGTCGGCGTGCAGCGCGAGAAGGTGCAGCTCTCCAACTACATGGGCTCCGACAAGGAGTCGGTCTTCATCCCTTACACCACCGCCGGCCAGCTGTGGAACACCGAGTTCACGACGGTGATGGTCTACCAGGCGGTGGACGCGTCGAAGGAGGAGCAGGCGACCCGCCACGTCAAGGAGGCGCTCGGCAAGCGCAAGGGCTTCGACCCGGCCGACGAGCGGGCGCTGCGGCTCTTCGGCTCGTCGCAGACCGCCGAGATCACCCAGGGCATCACCCTCGGGCTGAAGCTGGTGCTCGGCTTCATCGGCGTGCTGACGCTGGCCATCGGCGGCGTCGGCGTGATGAACATCATGTTCGTCTCGGTCACCGAGCGCACCCGCGAGATCGGCATCCGCAAGGCGCTCGGAGCCAGGCGCGGCGCCATCCTGCTGCAGTTCCTGCTCGAAGGCGTGGCCACGGCGATGGCCGGCGGCGCCGCCGGCGTGGTGGTGTCGTGGGCGCTGGTGCTGCTCGTCAGCCCGCGGCCGTTCCTGTCGGAACTGCTCGACGACCGCAGCCGCAGCGCCGACATCCACCTGGTGCTGTCGGCCGAGCTGCTGCTGGTCTGCACCGGGATCCTGATGGCGGTCGGCCTGGTCAGCGCGCTGGTGCCGGCAATCCGCGCCTCGCGGCTCGATCCGATCGAAGCGCTGCGCTACGAGTAGGCCGTCGCCGCGTTGCCGGACGAATCGTTCCCTGCTATCGTGCGCCGGTGTCCGCGCCCGCGCCCACTCACGCGCAGAAGGCCGCCCAGCGCATCCTGATCGTCGAAGACGACCCGTCGATCGCGCAGGTGCTGCAGGACAACCTGGCGTTCGAGGGCTTCGCGGTCGAAAGCGTCAGCGACGGCCGCGACGTGCTGACCAAGGTGAGCGACTTCCTGCCGCACCTGATCCTGCTCGATCTGACGCTGCCCGGTGATGACGGATTCGCCGTGTGTCAGGCGGTCACCCAGCTGCTCGACCCGCCGTCGATCATCATGCTCACGGCACGGACCCAGCCCGAAGACAAGGTGCGGGGGCTGCGGCTCGGCGCCGACGACTACGTGACCAAGCCGTTCCGGATCGACGAGCTGCTGGCGCGCATCGACGCGGTGCTGCGCCGCGCCCACCCGGCGATGGAGCAGCTGCGGCTCGCCGCCGACACGGTGGTCGATTTCCGGCGCCTGCGGGTCGTGCGCGGTGGCGCCGAGATCGATCTGACCGACCGCGAGTTCGACCTCCTGCGCTGCTTCGCCGAACGGGTCGGCAAGACGGTGACCCGGGCCGAACTGCTGCGCGTCGTCTGGGGCTACAAAGACATGCCGCTCACGCGCCTGGTCGACAACACCATCGTCCGGCTGCGCCGCAAGATCGAACAGGATCCGCATCAGCCGCGCATCATCCGCACCGTGCAGGGCGAAGGCTACTGCTTCAGGCCCGACGCCTGACCGTCCGCCGTCACGCCGCCGGCAGGATGACCCGCACCGTCGTGCCGCGGTCGAGCGTGCTGGCGACTTCGACCCGGCCGCCGTGGTCGAGCACGATCTGGTTGACGATAGCCAGCCCCAGCCCGCTGCCGCCGCCCCTGGCCTGCCGGCCGCGGAAGAACTTCTCGGTCACGCTCGGCAAGTCGTCGGCGTGGATGCCACTGCCGTGATCCTCGACCTCGATGACCACGACGGCGTCTTCCTGACGGCTGCGCACGGCGATTGCCCGGGTGGCCGATCCCGAGGAGTACTTGATGGCGTTGTCGAGCAGATTGTCGAGTACCAGCAGCAGTGCGGTGCGGTCGGCGTGCACGGCGATCGGGTCGGCGCCGGCGTCGATGGTGAGCGCGAAGTCGAGCTGGGCCAACCGCGATCGCGCGTTGCCCGCCGCCTCTTCGAGCAGTTCGGCGACATCGAGCGGCGCCGGCGTGTAGAAGTTGTCGACCCGGCTCAGCCGGGCGAACGACAGCAGGTTGTCGATGAGGTGGGTCATGCGCGACACCTCGGTCGACAGCAGCGCGCCGTACTCCGGGATCTTCTCCGCGCCCTTGTAGCGGCCGGTCACCAGCGTGTCGGCCACCAGCCGCATCAGCGACAGCGGCGTCTTCAGTTCGTGCGTCACGGTCGAGACGAACTCCGACTTCATCGCGATGAGTTCCGAGGTCACCACCAGCCCGCGGGCGATGACGACCACGCTCACGAGCGCCGCCAGCGCCGCCAGCGCCATCAGCGCGAACATGCGCTGGCCGCTGAGGACCCCGAGGTCGGCCCCGGCCTCGGGCGGCGTCACCTGGGCCGACCACTGTTCGGGTCCGCGCGCGGCGGTGGCCACCTGCGTCAGGTTGCGATCGAAGAAGCGGATCGGGAACGGCTGCACGTACGGCGACGGTGCGGCCGCGGCCGGCAGCGACGGGCCGGCGACGACCGCGCCGGCGGCGTCGACGATGCGGATCGCCATGTCGTCGTCCGCGCCGCCGATCCGCGACACCTGGCCGACCAGCTCCTTGAAGTACCTCCCGTCGCACCCAATCGAGATTCACCGTGTAGCCGGCCAGGCCGAACAGCCGGCCGGCGCCGGTGATGTCGTCGTAGAGCAGATGGACGACCACCTGATAGGGAACCCCGGCAATCCGGAGGTCGTAGGCGGCGAACCGCTTCCGGTGCGACGCATCGTGCTGGATCTGCTCGATGATGGGATGGAGCACGGTCCGCTGGCGGCGAGTCACGACCGGGTACGGCGCGGCGCTGACCGGGCCGGCATCCCAGGGCGGCGGCCGATCGGCGCGGTTGAACACGTAGGTGGTCTCGCCGGCGGAACTGGGGCCGCGCCACACGAAGAACGACTCCGGATAGGGAAATCTGGCGAATGCGCGGGCGAAGTAGGCCGACAGATTCGCCGGACCGCCGCCCGTCAGTTGCTCCTGGTTGATGGGGACCAGCACCGAGAGCTGGGCGCCCTTCATGTCGCGGTCGAGGGCGGCGATGAGCAACGCCAGCTTCTCGTTGGCGCGCCGCTCGCTCAGCTGCGCCTCGCTTCGTTGCCACTCGGCGGTGGCGCGGTAGCCGAGCAGCAGCAGTCCTGCGGTGGCGACGCAGAGCGCCGCGCCCAGCGACAGCACCAGCGGTGAGCGCGCCGTCCGCTCTCGAGCGGGAGGGGGGCGGCGACCGCGCGCCAGCGAGTTGGAAGCCATCGCGCGCTCATGGTAGGCCGAAACACCGAACCTGACCGGTTGGCTGCGGCTGATGGCGGTCTATACTCGGCCATCATGTCGCGACCACGCGGCCACGTCGGGCTGCTGGCGGCAGTGCCGCTCGTGCTGTCGCTGGCCGGGTGTGCCGAAACGCCGGCGGCACAGGCGCCGACGACCGTGACCATCGCCACCGGATCGCTGGCCGGCGTCTACTACCCGCTCGGCACGTCGCTGGCGAAGATCTACAGCGACCGCGTGCCCGGGGTGCGCGGCCAGGCCATCCAGACCGGCGCCTCACCGGAGAACGTCAACGCCGTCGAGGCGGGCACGGCCGACATCGCCTTCGCGCTCGGCGACACCGCCTACATCGCCTACACCGAGGGCACGCGCCTGCACGCCGCCCCGCACCGGCGCCTGCGCAGCATCGCGGTGCTCTACACCAACGCCTCGCATTTCTTCGTGGCGCCGGGCAGCCGCATCCGCAGCCTGTCCGACCTGACCGGCGCCCGGGTCGCCTACGGCGTGGCCACCGTGGTCCCGGGTCGATCGCGCAGTCTCGACCTGTTGCTCCAGGCCCACGGCGTCGATCCGACCACGGTCACGGTTCAAGCCGCGCTGTTCGCCGACCTCATCGCCGGCGTCGGTGACGGCAGCATCGACGCCGGCGTCATCTCGGCCGGCTACCCCGTGCCAGCCATCGAGGCCGCCGCCCGGACCGGCCTGCGCTTCCTCGACGTCGACCCGGTGGCGGTCGAGCGGGTTCGGGAGAACCACCCGTTCTTCCTGCCGCTGACCATTCCGCCGCGCACCTACAGTTCCCAGGCAGACGCCAATCGAAACGGTTGGCGTCGACAACGTGCTGCTGTGCCGGGCCGACCTCGACGAGGAGCTGGTCTACCGGCTGACCAAGGCGTTCTTCGAGGCCTTGCCCGATCTGGCGGCAACCCACCCATCGGCCGGACTCATCGACGCCGACCTCGCCCCGGCCACCGCCATCCCGCTCCACGCCGGCGCCGCCCGCTACTATCGCGAACGCGAATTGCTCCTGTACTGAACCCTTATCGGGTTGGTACAAATCATTACAGCCGCGCATCGTCGCGCCCTGCCATCATCGCCGCGACACTCGCCAGGCCCCGGACAGGGGCCCGGTACGTGTCCGCCATCCGCATTCTCGGGAGCTGCCTCATGTCGATCGCCACGCCGATCGCTTCGCGTCGCTATTTCGCCCTCGCCGCCCTGACGTTCGCTCTCGTCCTGCCGCCGGCGACGTTTGCCCAGGTGGTGGGCGCCAACCTCGGCGGCGTCGTCACCGACCAGAGCGGCGGAGCGCTGCCCGGCGTCACCGTCACCGTCACCAACCGCGGCAACGGATACCAGCAGGTGCTGGTCACCGAGGCCGACGGCAAGTACCGCGCCGTGGCCTTGCAGCCGGGTGGTTACGACGTGACCGCGGATTTGACCGGGTTCACCGCGCTGAAGCGGCAGATCAGCCTGACCATCGGCGCCGACGCGACGCTGGATCTCGAGCTCGGTGTCGGCGTGCTCTCCGAAACCGTGATGGTGAGCGGCACGGCCGCGCTGGTCGAAGTGACGCGCTCGCAGCCGTCGTCGGCGGTGGTCGGTGAGCAGATCGCCGCGCTGCCGGTGCTCGAACGTAACTTCCTGTCGCTGGCGCAGCTGCTGCCCGGCGCCGCCCCCGACCAGCGCCCCAACCGCTTCAGCATCACCAAGTTCGGTGGCGCGGCCGATCAGCGCAATTCCTTCACCACGATCATCGACGGCGGCGACATCGACGACGTCATCCAGGGCAACCCGACGATCAACCTGTCGCAGGACGCGGTCCAGGAGTTCAAGGTCTTCCGCAACCAGTTCGACGCCCAGTACGGCAACGCGCTCACTGCCGTGGTCGCCGTGGTGTCGAAGTCGGGCACCAACCAGCTGCACGGCACCGGCTACTACTTCGGACGCGACGACGCCCTCAACTCCAAGAACGCCTTCGCCCGCGCCAAGCCCGAGTACCAGCAGGCACGAGTCGGCGGATCGGTCGGCGGACCGGTGCTCCGCAACAAGACCTTCTTCTTCGCCACTTACGAGTTCAACGACGTCAACGACGTCCGGATCATCGCCCTTCCGGCCACCAACCCGTTCGCTGCCGCCGAGAACGGCACCTTCCCCTCGGGCCGCACCAACCACCTGTTCAACACCAAGGTCGACCACCGCTTCAACGACCGCCACTCGGTGTTCGCCCGCTACGCGTTCGACGACCAGTTCATCCTTCGCAACTCCAACGCCACCTCCGATTCGCGGCAGGGCGACGACTTCAGCACGACGCACAGCGCCGTCGCCGAGCTGACGTCGATCCTGTCGTCGCGCCTCGTCAACAGCCTGCGGGTCCACTTCCTGACTCAGGATGTCGGCACGTTGACCCACAGCACCGCGCCGGGCGTGACCCGGCCATCGATCGCCACCGGACCGGCGGCGACCTGGCCACAGCTGTTTCCGCGCAAGCGGACCACCGTGGCCGAGACGGTCTACTTCACCACCCCGCGCCACGACATCAAGATCGGCGGCGACTACTGGTACTCGACCGGCAGCTACGAATCGCACGCCAACGAGACCGGCCAGTTCACCTTCACCACCGACCTGCCATTCGACGTCGCCAACCGCGCCACCTGGCCGATCTCGCTGGTGATGCAGACCCCCGGCCGCTATTCCTTCGCCTCCGGGCAGATCGCGCTCTACGTCCAGGACAACTGGCGCATCGCCGACCGGGTGCGGCTGAACCTCGGCCTGCGCTACGACTACGACACCGACCTGCGCCACGAGAAGTTCTACGACTCGCTGCTGGCCAACCCCGCCTATGCCGGGATCGAGAACTTCGTCAGCAACGACCGCGGCAACGACACCAACAACCTGCAGCCGCGGGTCGGCGCCACCTGGGACGTGTTCGGCACCGCCCGGGTGGTGGCGCGGGCCGGCTACGGGCTGTACATCACTCGCAACCGTCCGTACTTCCAGATGGTGACCCAGGACGGCACGCTGAGCAGCGCGGTGCGGATCGAGGACGCGACCCGACTCGGCCGCTATCCGGACATCAACGCGATCCTCGGCGGCCAGTCGCTGAGCGACTTCGTGTCCACCGGCGCCCGCTCGCTCTACCTGCTCTCCGACGACTACGTGCTGCCCTACCAGCACAACGTCACTGCCGGGGCTGGCTGGCAGATCACCTCGGCGTCGTCGCTCGACATCGACTACGTGCGGGGCGAGGGCCGGGCCCAGCTCGGCTCGACCGACCGCAACCTGCCGGCCAGTGGCGCCATCAGCGCCGCCAATCCGCGGCCGGTGCCGCGCTTCACCGTCGTCAAGATGATCGAGAACTTCACCGCGAGCCAGTACGACGCGCTCGAGGCGCAGTTCCGCACCCGCGTGCGCGGCACCGACAGCATCCAGGTGTCCTACACGCTGTCGCGCACCTACCTGAACGGCGTCACCCACTTCGCCAACTTCCGCGGCACGCAGCGGACGCCGCAGGAACAGGGCTACAGCGGGCAGGACACCCGCCACAATCTGTCGGTCGCCGCCTCGACGTCGCTGCCGTGGAACTTCGACCTGAGCGGCGTGTTCCGGGCGCTGAGCGGCGCGCCGTTCAACGTCCAGGCCGGGTTCGACGTCGACGGCGACGGACAGACCCAGGGCGATCGCCCGGCCGGTCTGCCGATCACCGTCGGGCGCGAGGATGTCGACGAGTCGCTGACGATCATCAACGCGCTGCGGGCGTCGCGCAACCTGGCGCCGGTGAGCGCCGACCTGCTGAAGCTCGAGCCGTACGTGTCGCTCGACCTGCGGCTCACCAAGGCGTTCTCGATCACCGCCGGCCGCGAGCTGCAGCTGTTCGCCGAGGCCTACAACATCGCCAACACCGTGAATTTCCAGTCGACGCCGAACGGCAACATCAACTCGACCTCGTTCCTGGTGCGCAGCACCGCGGCCGACGCCCGGCAGATCCAGTTCGGCGCCCGGTTCGTGTTTTGATCGTCCGCGTGCGCTCCTCCGGAGGCCCATCATGCCGATTCTGACGCGCCGTTCGTTGCTGAAGTCCGCGGGGAGCCTGGCCGGGGTAGCGGTGGCGGCCCGTGGGGCCGCTGCGCAGAGCAGTGCCGAGGGGCCGGTACTGACGCTGGTCTGCGCCGACTACGTCCGCTACATGCACATCGCCAGCGGCGACGTGACGCCCGACGGGCTCACGCTGCGCTGGATTCGCGGTGACCGCACCCAGATGCTGCGTCGGGCGGCGCAGGACCTGACCGTGGACGGCGGGGAAGCGTCGATGGCGCAGCACGTCGTGCGCATCGCCAACGGCGACCGGTCGATGGTGGCGGTGCCGATCTTCCCGCTGCGCAACTTCACCGCCCGCGACGCCTACATGCCGGCCGGCTCCACCCTCACCTCGACGACTTTGGAGGGCAAGCGCCTCGGCATCTACGGGTGGGCGGCCAGCGGCGCGGTGTGGAAGCGCCACATGATGCGCTGGAACAGGCAGGACCCGGCCAAGGTCACCTGGGTGGTCGGCGACGCCGACGTTCCCTCGACCGGCACCGGTCCGGCCAATCTGCCGCCCTACGTCAGCTATGCGCCGAAGGGCAAGAACCTCACCGATCTGATGGCGGCGGGGGAGATCGCCGCCATGATGGTGTCGCTGCCGCCGAAGAAGTTCTACGACGGCAGCGGGACGATGACCCGGCTCGAACCCGACTACCGGCAGGCCGAACAGCGTTACTACAAGGACACCCGGTGCTTCCCGCCGCAACACGTGATCCTGATCCGCAAGGCGGTGTGGGACCGGCACCCGGGCGTCGGCCGTCGTCTCGTCGCGGCGTTCCAGAAGGCCGATGAGATGTTCAACGCCGTCCAATTGCTCTACCCGTACTCGTCGCCGTGGCTGATCGACGATGTCGAGCAGACCGAACAGCAGATCGGCCGCACCGGCTATGCGCCCGGCCTGGAGAACAACCGCCACGTGGTCGACGCTTTCTGTGAAGGCGCCCACCGCGACGGGATGACCAAGCGCCGCGTGACGGTGGACGAGTTCTTCGCCGAGTTCCTGGCGACGTAGCCGCGCGACTGGACGGCAGTGACGACGGCAAGGGTGAATCCATGAACAGACTGACACGCACGTCCGCGGTGCTGGCGATTGTCGCCGCGCTGGTCGCCGGAGCCGCCTGCAGCGGCGCCGCGACATCGGCCCCGGCAGCAGCGGCCGGGCCGGCGCGCAACGAGATCCTCTGGGATCGCTACGGCGTGCCGCACGTCTACGGCACGACGACGGCCGCCGTCTTCTACGGCTACGGCTACGCCCAGGCGCAGAGCCACGGCGACGAGATCCTGCGGCTCTACGGCGAATCGCGGGCGCGCGGCGCCGAGTACCGGGGCGCCAAGTACGAGGACACCGCGGTGTGGCTGGTGAAGAACGACGTGCCGGCCCGTTCGAAGAGCTGGTACGACGCGCAGGAGCCGGGCTTCAAGGCCAACCTCGACGCCTTCGCCAAGGGCATGAACGACTACGCCGCCGCCCATCCCGACGCCATCGATCCCGAGGTCACGGTGGTGCTGCCGGTCACCGGCATCGACGTCGTCGCCCATGCCCACCGGCTGATGAACTTCGTCTACGTCGCGTCGCCGAACCTGGGCGGCGAAGGCGACGCCCCGCTCGAGGACGCGCGCGGCGGCTACACCGGCGAGGACGGCTCCAACACCTGGGCGGTGTCGGGGACGAAGACCGCCAGCGGCAAGACCATGCTGCTGCAGAACCCGCACCTGTCGTGGAACCTCAACTACTTCACCTACTACGAAGCCCACCTGGTGGCCCCCGACTTCGAGGTCTACGGCGCCACCCAGATCGGCCTGCCGATCATCCGCTTCGCGTTCAACCAGCAGATGGGCATCTCCAACACCGTCAACGGCATGATGGGGTCGACCACCTACAAGCTCACGTTGAAGGACGACGGCTATCTCTACGACGGCAAGGTCCGGCCGTTCGAGGTGAGGGCCGCCAGCTACAAGCTGAAACAGGCCGATGGCAGCGTCGTCGACAAGCCGCTCCAGATCAGGAGCACGGTGCACGGCCCGGTGTTCGACCGTCCCGACAAGACGGTCATCGCGCTGCGCGTCGCCGGCCTCGATCGCCCGGGCATGCTGCACCAGTACTTCGACATGGTGACGGCGAAGAACTACGAGACGTTCACGGCGGCGATGAAGCGCCTGCAGGTGCCGACCTTCAACATCAGCTACGCCGACAAGGACGGCAACGTCGAGTACATCTTCAACGGCATCGCGCCGAAGCGGAAGTCCGGCGACGTCACCTTCTGGCGCGGACTGGTTCCCGGCGACTCGTCCGAGTACCTGTGGACCGAGGTACACCCCTACGAGGAGCTGCCGCGCGTCACCAACCCGCCGGCCGGATACATCCAGAACACCAACGACCCGCCGTGGTTCCCGTCGTGGCCGACCTCGATCAAGGCCAGCGACTACCCGCCGTACATCGCCCCGCAGACGCCCGAATCGATGCGCGCGCAGAACGCGCTCAAGATGATCGCCGAGCACGACAAGATCGGCTTCGAGAAGTTCCGCGAGCTGAAGCTGTCGACCCGGTCGCTGCTGGCCGATCGCACTTTGCCGGATCTGCTGGCCGCGGCCAAGGCCGACTCCAGTGCCGACGTGCAGGCGGCGGTGAAGCTGCTGTCGGAGTGGGATCACGTCTACTCGAGCGACAACCGGGCCGGGCTGCTGTTCGAGGAATGGGCGCGGCTGTTCGCCGGCCCGGGCTTCGGTGGGCAGGCCAACTGGAAGGTGCCGTTCGATGGCGCCAACGCCACCTCGACGCCGACCGGGATCAAGGATCCGGCGGCGGCGGTGAAGATGCTGCGCCAGGCGATCGTCGCCACCAAGGAGAAGTACGGCGCGCTCGACCGCGTGTTCGGCGACGTCTCGCGGTTCAAGCTGGGCGACGTCGACGTCCCCGGCGACGGTCACGTCGGCGGCCTCGGGCCATTCCGCGTGATCACCTGGGGACCGCTCGACGCCGGCGGCAAACGTTACCCGCAGCACGGCGAGACCTGGATCGGGATGATCGAGTTCACGACGCCGATCAAGGCCTACGGCCTGATGAGCTACGGCAACTCGCGCCAGCGCGGGTCGAAGCATCGCAGCGATCAGCTGGTGCACCTGTCGAAACACGAGTTCCGCGAGTTGTGGCTGCAGCGCAGCCAAATCGAAGCCAATCTCGAAGAGAAGACGGAGCTCAAACCATGATCCGCCCGACCCGATTCCTGCTCGCCTGCGTCGCCGCGGTGGCGCCGATCGCCGTTGGCGCCGTGGCCGACGAGCCGCCGTTCCAGGCGGTGCAGGCCGAGCTGTTGGCCGTGCCGAACTCGTACTCCAACGCCTGGGGCGACTACGACAACGACGGCGACGCCGACCTGGCGGTGTCGCTCGGCACCGGCGAAGTGCGGCTCTATCGCAACGACAAGGGCGTGCTCGTCAGCGTCGGCGCCGCGGCCGGCATGCCGCAGGCCGGCAGCCACGAGCTGCGCGGCCTGAGCTGGGGCGACTACGACGGCGACGGCGACATCGATCTGCTCGGCGGCTCGACCCCCACTGACAAACTCACCAAGGTGCTGCGCAACGACGGCGGCCGCTTCACCGACGTCGCCGCCGAGATCGGCCTGACGATTCCTGGACGCTCGGCCCGCCAGACCAACTGGGTGGACTACGACAACGACGGCGACCTCGACGTGTATTCCGCCGACCGCGCCGGCGACAACAAGCTGTTCCGGAACGACGGCGGGACGTTCACCCACGTCTTCGTCGGCGTCGGCCCGACCGACCCGCGGCCGACCGTCGGCGCCTGCTGGCTCGACAGCGACAACGACGGTGATCTCGACCTGTTCCTGGCCAACCAGTCAGGCGCGTCCGACGCGCTGTGGCGCAACGACGGCGTGTCGTTCACGGACGTGGCGAAACAGGCCGGCGTGGCCGGGCCGCCGCGGACCAAGGCCGAAGGCGGCGTCGGCTGCGCCGTGGGCGACTACGACAACGACGGCCGGCTCGACATCTTCGTGCCCAACTACGGCCATAACCAGCTGTATCGCAACAACGGCGACGGCTCCTTCACCGACGTCGCGGCGAAGGTCGGCCTGGCGGTGGAGAACCACGCCGTCGGTTCGGACTGGGGCGACTACGACAACGACGGCGACCTCGATCTGTCGGTCATCTCCTACGTCGGCGATCCCGGCGCGCAGCAGCCGCTGAACGCGCTGTTCCGCAACGACGGCGCCAAGGGCTTTGTCAACGTGCTGACCAAGGACAGCCCGCTCAACCGCGCCGACCACGCCTCGCAGTTCGTGGACTACGACAACGACGGCGGCATCGACCTGTCGATCACCGACGGCTACGGTCCGGTCGGCGGCCACTTCGTCTTCCGCAACAGCCTGCCGGCCGCCGACAAGCGGCGCAGCCTGAGCGTGCTGGTGCTCGATGCCAAGGGGCATCAGACCCGGTTCGGCGCCGAGGTGCGGCTGTTCGACCGCACCGGCAAGGTGCTGGCCACCCGTCAGGTGCTGACCGGCGGCGGCTACAATTCGCAGCGCGCCGTGCCGGTGCACTTTGGTCTGGCCAAGGCCGAGCCGGTCCGCGTCGAGGTCACGTTCATGACCGCCAGCGGCCGCAAGACGCAGAACGTCGACAAGGTCGACACCGCGGAGTACTACGGCAAGAGCCTGACCGTGCGGCAGGCCAATTGATCACCAGTTCCTGGAGAACCGTCGTGCATACCAACCTCACCACTCGATCCCGCTGCGTCGCCACTGGCGTTCTGCTGGCGACGCTCCTGTGCTTACCCGCCGCAGCCGTCGCCCAGACCGCGGAACTGCGCGGCGCGATCGAGGACTCCACCGGCAGCGCCCTGCCGGGGGTGACGGTGACCATCGTCAACACCGCCACCGGCGTCGAACGTGTCGTCGTCACCGACGACCAGGGCGGGTTCCGCGTCCCGGCGCTGCAGCCCGGCCCCTACACCGTCGAATCGAGCCTGTCGGGCTTCAACAACGACACCCGGAAGGTGGTGCTGACGGTCGGTCAGGTCGCCGACCTGAAGGTGTCGCTGTCGATCGGCGCCATCCAGGAGAGCGTGCAGGTGGTCGGCCGCGGCGCCACGGTGGAGATCGAGACGACCAAGTCGGACCTGTCGGCGGTGGTGAACCAGGAGCAGCTGTCGGAACTGCCGGTGCTGAACCGCGGCTTCGTCGGGCTGGCGCAGCTGCTGCCCGGCGGCGGCCCGGCCCGCTCGGCGGACGGCCGCTTCGGCATCTCGACCTCGTTCGGCGGCACCAACGTCCGCAGCATGTACTCGATGCAGATCGACGGCGGCATCATGGACCACCCGATCTACGGGTTCGCCATCGTCAACGTCAGCCAGGACGCGGTGCAGGAGTTCCGGGTGCTGCGCAACCAGTTCGACGCCGAGTACTCGCGCGCCGGCACCGCCGTGGTCAACGTCGTGACCCGATCGGGCACCAACAACCTGTCGGGTCGGGTGTCGTATTTCGGCCGCGACGACTCGCTGAACGCCAAGAACGCCTTCGCCCGCACCAAGCCGGAGTTCGACTCGACCCGGTTCAGCGCCGCCGTGGGCGGCCCGCTCGTCCGTAACAAGGCCTTCATCTTCGGCACCGTCGAGTACAACCGCCAGAACTCGGTGCGGATCATCGCCTTGCCGGCCGCCAACCCCTTCGCCGGCGAGTACAACGGCGTCTACGACAACGGCACCAGGGCCAAGCTCGCCCAGGCCAAGGTCGATTACACCGCCAACACCCGCCACAGCTTCAACCTCCGCTACCTCTACGACAACGACGACATCATCGAGAGCTACGAGCTGGCCGAGAACACCGCGCTCGACTTCCAGGACCTGTCGGCCAACTGGAACTGGACGCTCGGTGCGTCGGTGCTGAACAGCGTGGTCGTGCAGGTCATGGACCAGGACACCCAGCGCTTCCAGACTACGCCCGACACCCAGGTGGCGCGGCCGTCGTTCACCTCCGGCCGCTCGCCCAATCTGCCGCAGGGCTTCCCCCGCAAGCGCTACACGGTGAACGACACGTTCTTCTGGTCCACTGGCCGGCACTCCACCAAGTTCGGCGTGCGCATGGCCTTCGAGGACCTCGACTACCTGGCCGACTACTACGGCGCCGGTGTGTGGCAGTTCAACACCGACCGGCCGTTCAGCAGCGCTGATTCCACCACCTGGCCGATCCGCTTCACTATCGGCAGCGGCCCAGCGACCCGCAACTACAAGAACACCGAATGGGGATTCTTCGCCCAGGACGACGTCCGCTTCGGCAACCTCACCCTGAACCTCGGCCTGCGCTACGACTTCGACTCCAACCTGCGCAGCCCTGAGCTGATCGCCGACCTGCTCGGCAACCCGCAGTTCGCCGGCCTGGAAAACCTGGTCACCGCCGACCGCGGCAACGACCTGAATAACATTCAGCCGCGATTCGGCTTCGCCTGGGACACCCGCGGCGACGGCCGGACGGTGGTGCGAGGCGGCTACGGCCTCTATTCGGGCCGCAACCGGCCGTGGTTCAACATCCGCGGCGACGTGGTGAGCAACCAGTTCACCGCCGAGATCACCGATCCGAACCTGCTGCGCTTCTATCCCAACCAGACCGCCGCGCTCGGCGGCCGCACGCTCGAGGACTACATCCGCACTGCCGGCGGCCGGGCGCTCTACCTGCCCGGTGACGACCTCAGCCTGCCGTACGTCGTCAGCGCCACGCTCGGCATCGCCAAGATGCTGCCCGGCCAGACGTCGCTCGAAGTGGATCTCATCCGGCAGGAGCAGAAGGACCTGCAGACCGGCCGCGACGCCAACCTGCCGGCCCGCGGACCGCTGGCGACCAACCCGCGGCCCTACCCGCAGTTCTCGTCGGTGACGCTGATCAACTCGCTGACCAACTCCAGCTACGACGCGCTGCAGGCGCAGCTGCGCAAGCGCTTCAAGGGCACCACCTGGCAGGTCTCCTACACGCTGTCGAAGGCCATCTCCGACAACACCAACGACAACGCCAGCACCAACACCGACCCGTGGGGCACCTTCGGCAACGACGACCGCGGCCTCGACGAGAACGACCGGCGCCAGTCGCTGTCGGTGTCGGCGATCGCGCCGCTGCCGTGGGGGATCCAGATGTCGACGATCCTGTCGCTGCGCAACGGCAACCCTTGGGACGTCACCGCCGGTGTCGACCTCGACCGTGATGGCAACAACCAGGATCGGCCGGCCGGCCTGGTCAAGAACTCCGGCGGCCGCGAGAACGAGGGCAACCTCGCCATCATCAACGCCTTCCGCGCGTCGCGGAGCCTGGCGCCGATCACCATGGAGCAGCTGGCCAGGACCTCGGCCGACAAGGTCGTCGACCTGCGCGCCACCAAGATGTTCCAGGTCGGCGGCCGCAGCCGCTTCGAGGTGTTCCTCGAGGCCTACAACGTGCTGAACTCGGTCAACTTCGAGAACCCGAGCGGCGTCATCACGTCGGGCAGCTTCGCCACCTACGCCACCGCCCGGGATGCCCGTCAGATCCAGTGGGGGGCGCGCATCCAGTTCTGATCGAGGTCCGTCACGAGCCGGTCACGTCCCGCCGCTAGCCTTCCCCGAAACGCGGCCTCCGGGTTCCCCCGGGGGCCGCGTCCTTCGTACCCCCGGTCGTAACAAACTCGTAACGCGTCGGACATGGCGCAGAAACATGGCCGACGTACATGTAACAGCTATGTACATCGCGGGATTCCGCGGCGCCGTCAGTGGCGCCGTCGCCTTCACCCTCGTCGCGGCCTTCCTCCTCGGAGACGGTTCCGTCGCCGCGGCCGCCGACGGCCACGACGCCTTGCTCCGGCTGCTCCAGGTGCTCCGCGACCGCGGCTCCATCAGCGCCCAGGAGTACGACGAGATTCGCGGCCTCGCTGATGCTCCCGCCACCCACGGACGCGCCGCGGCCGACTGTGGCCACGCCGATATCCCCATCGGTCGCGACCCACGAGGCCGAGCAGGACAAGGCCATCGCCGACGTGAAGGCCGCGACCAGCGGCACACCGGCGCCGGTGGTGAGCCGAGCCCTGGCCGGCAAGTGGTACGAGCGGATCAGCCTCCGCGGCTACACCCAGTTCCGGCGCCAGGAGGTCACGTCGGAGCGCGGCGCCGTCCTCGAAATACCGGCCGACCGCTCCGCCAGCCCGAACGAGTCGTTCATGATCCGTCGCGGCCGGTTCATCTTCAGCGGCGACCTCAGCGACCATCTGAGCCTGTATGCCCAGTCGGACTTCAACGCCTCGACCGGCGCCGCCGACTTCTCGCTGCAGATGCGCGATCTCTACGGCGACGTCTTCTTCGACAAGGCGCAAGACCTGGCGCGTCCGGCTCGGCCAGTCGAAGGTCCCGTACGGCTGGGTGAACCTGCAGTCGAGCCAGAACCGCGCTCCGCTCGAGCGGCCTGACGCGCTGAACAGTGCCGTCGAGGGCGAACGCGATCTCGGCGCGTCGGTGATGTGGGCTTCGCCGACGGCGCGCCAGCGATTCCGCGATCTGGTGTCGCAGGGCCTCAAGGGGTCAGGGGACTACGGGGTGGCCGCCGTCGGCGCCTACTCGGGCCAGGGCCTCAATCGCGCGGACCAGAACGGCGACGCCCACTGGTTCGCCCGGGCGTCGTATCCGTTCAAGACCGCCGGCGGGCAGTTCTACGAGCTCGGTGTCCAGGGCTACCGCGGCCGGTTTGTCACTCCCACCCAGGCCATCACCAGCGGTGCCACCACCTTCACCCCGACCCAGGCCTCGTCGGGCACGCTCGACGAACGCGTGGCGGTGACCGCCGTGCTCTACCCCCAGCCGTTCGGGATCGAAGCTGAATGGACGGTGGGGAAGGGGCCGCAGATCGCCGATGATCTGCGGTCGATCACCTCGCGGACGCTGAATGGCGGCTACGTGCAGGCCGGATACCGCACCCGCAACGGCGTCGGCCTCTGGTACCCGTTCGTCCGCTGGAACTACTTCGACGGCGCCCGCAAGTTCGCCCGCAACGCGCCGGCGAACGAGGTGAACGAGTTCGACTTCGGCGTCGAGTTCGCGCGCTGGGCCGAGGTGGAGATCACCGGCGTCTATACACGTACCCTGCGCCGCACCCGGACGAGCACCTTCCCGTTCGCCCTCACCAGGGACGCCAACCGCCTCGGGTTGCAGGTGCAGTGGAACTACTGACGCCCGAACAGCAGCGAGCGGCTAGGGACTAGCGGCTAGAATACGGCGTCATGAGCGTAGCCGCGCACCTCGGGATCGAGACCAGCGAGTACGACGCGCAGATCCTGACCTTCATCCCGTACTACGACGAGATTCTCGACAACGCGGCCGCGGCGCTGGATGCGCTCGATCGGCCCGGCAAGGTGATCGTCGATCTGGGCACCGGGTCCGGGGCCCTGGCGGCGCGGTGTCTGCGACGCCTGAAAGGCGCCCGGGTCATCGGGATCGACAGCGACACCCGGATGCTGGAGATGGCGGTCCGGCGGCTCGGCCGGCGGCTGACCCCGGTCGTCGCCAACTTCGAATCGGCGCCGATCCCCCGCTGCGACGTCGTCACCGCGTCGTTCTCGCTGCACCACATCACGACGCCGGCGGCCAAGGCCAGGGTGTTCCGCAACGCCTACCAGGCGCTGGCGCCCGGCGGCGTGCTCATCGACGCCGACTGCGTGACCGCCGCCAGTCCGCGGCTGCAGCGCAAGGACACGGCCGCGTGGCACGCCCACCTCGCCGCCACCCACGGCAAGGCCGGCGCAACGAAGTTCTTGAAGGCGTGGGCCGACGAAGACACCTACTTCACACTCGACCAGGAGACGTCGCTGCTGCGGGGCGCCGGCTTCCGCGTCGACGTGCCGTGGCGGCGCGGCGACCTGGCCGTGATCGTGGCGGCCAAGCCACGCGGCGCGGCGGTGAAGCGGGGCCGCGCCTGAGCCCGCACTGACCTACAATCGGCGCGCGTGTCGAACTTCTGGGAGGTCTTCGCAGCGGCCGCCCGCCGCTTCCCTGACAACGTCGCCGTCGAGGTGCAGCGGAAGGACGACCTCGAACGTGTCACCTACCGTCAGCTGTCCGACCTGGCCGAGGCCGTCGCCGGCTGGCTGTTGGCTCACGGCGTCGGCGCCGGCGATCGCTGCGCCATCCTGGCCGACAACGACGCCCGATGGTGCGGTGTCTACCTCGGGATGCTGCGCATCGGTGCCGTCGCCGTTCCACTCGACACCAACTACTCGGCGGCGCAGGTGCAGACGGTGCTCGCCGCGTCGGGGGCGCGGCTGCTCGTGTGCGGGACCCGGCTGCTCGCCACCGGCCGCGAGGCGCTGGCGGCCGTGCCGATGCCGCTGGTGCGGATGGACGGCGACTCCGGTGACCGGGCGCCGTCGGTAGATGCGATCGTCGCCAGCCCCGCCACGGCTGCGCTGCCGGCGTCGCCGGCCGGCCGTGACGACGCGGCGGTCATCCTCTACACGTCGGGCACCACCTCCGACCCGAAGGGGGTCGTCCTCACACACGGAAATCTCGCCGCCGAGCGCGACTCGGCCTTCGCGGTGGTCGACGTCAGCGAGCGGGACGCGGTGCTGGGGGTGCTGCCGCTGTTCCATTCGCTGGCGCAGATGGCCAACCTGCTGCTGCCGTTCGCGGTCGGGGCCCGGGTCGTCTTCCTCGAGACGCTCAACACGACCGACCTGCTGAAGGCGCTGGCCGAGCGCCGGATCACCATCTTCGCGTGCGTGCCGCAGTTCTTTTATCTGATCCACCAGCGGGTCACCGGCGAAGTGGCCAAGGGCAGCCCCGTCACGCGCACGCTGTTCCGCACGCTGCTGGCGGCCAACCTCGCCCTGCGCACGGTCGGCGTCAACATCGGCCCGACGGTCTTCGCCAGGGTGCACAAGGTGCTCGGCGGCCATATGCGGCTGCTCGTCACGGGCGGATCGAAGTTCGATCCGGCGGTCGGCCGGGATTTGTACGGCCTCGGCTTCACCATCCTGCAGGCCTATGGCCTCACCGAAACCTCCGGCGCGGCGACGATCAACCAGCCGCACGAGGCTCACATCGACACCGTGGGTCGGGTGCTGCCGGGCAACGAGCTGACGATCCTGCCGCCGGAGGGCGACGCCGACGACGGCGAGATCGCCATCCGCGGCCCGATCGTGATGCAGGGCTACTACCGCCGGCCCGACGCCACCGCGGAGGTGATGCGCGACGGCTGGTTCCTCACCGGCGATCTCGGGCGGCTCGATGCCCACGGCCGCCTGACGATCACCGGCCGCAAGAAGGAGATGATCGTCCTCGCCTCGGGCAAGAACATCTACCCCGAAGAGATCGAGGCCCACTACCGCACGTCGACGGCGATCAAGGAGATCTGCGTCATGGGCGTGACCCGGCCCGACGAGCCGACGACCGAACGGCTCCACGCCGTCGTGGTGCTCGACCAGGAGGTGCTCAAGGCCCGCAGGATCGCCAACGCCGGCGACCTGCTGCGCTTCGAGATGGAGGGTCTCGGGGCGGCACTGCCGGCGCACAAGCGCGTGCTCGGCTACGACGTGTGGTTCGAGCCGCTGCCGCGCACCACCACCGGCAAGCTGCGGCGCTTCGAGATCCAGCGGCGCCTGACGGCGCAGGCGGCGGCGAAGCAGGTCGAAGCGGCGGCACCGGCGAGCGCCGCCGACCAGGAATGGCTCGACGACGCCCACGTCGGCGCGGCGATGGCGATGGTCACGCGGCGGGCCAAGGACGGCGCCGTCGTGCGGCCCGACGCCAATCTCGAGCTCGACCTCGGGCTCGACAGCATGGAGCGGGTCGAGCTGCTCACCGAACTGGAGCAGCGCTTCGCGCGCAAGGTGCACGAGGCGACGGCGCACGAGATCGCCACCGTACGACAGCTCGTCGAGGCCGTGCGCCCCGACGGCTCGAGCGGCACTCGCACCGCCGTGGACGAAGCATGGAGCACGCTGCTCCGCGATCTGCCGCCGCCCACCGACCCGGTCCTGCGCCCGCTGCTCGCGCCGAAGCGGCTGTTGCTGCCGTTGCTGTGGCTGATCGCTCGGCTGTTCCGCCTGGTCGTCACCCGCTCGCGGGTCCAGGGTCTCGAGCACCTGCCGGCGAACGGTCCGTATCTGCTCTGTCCGAATCACCAGGGCTTTCTCGACCCGTTCGTGCTCGCCGGCGTGCTGCCCTATCGCGTCTTCGCCGCGTTGTTCGCGGTCGGCGCCGCCGATTACTTCCAGACCCCGCTGATGGCCTGGCTGGCCCGCCAGATCAACGTCGTCCCGGTCGATCCGGACGCGTCGCTGGTTCCGGCGATGAAGGCCGGGGCCTTCGGCCTGACCCACGGCAAGGTGCTGCTGCTGTTCCCGGAAGGGGAACGCTCGATCGACGGCAGAGTGAAGCGCTTCAAGAAGGGCGCGCCGATCCTGGCCCAGCACCTGAAGGTGCCGATCGTCCCGGTCGCACTGCGCGGCATCTACGAGATCTGGCCGCGCGGCAAGGGCATCGACTGGCGCCTGGTCTGGCCGTGGAGCGGCCACCGCGTGCGGATCGCCGTCGGCGCCCCGGTCACGGTCGCGCCCGGCGAACCATATGCGGACGCGGCGACCCGGCTGCGTGATGTCGTTGACGGGTTGTGGCAGCGGCTGGAACGGTGACTCGAACGGTGACGCCGAGTCGGTCGCTGCCGACGGCTTGCTGGCATGCGCGACTAAGGCTACGCTGGGTATTCAGCCGGCCTGTTCTCGACCCCGGGAGCGGCGGCGACGGCACTATGAGTTCGCCTTGCATCGTCAGTGAGAGCCGGATCGGGCGCGTCGGTTCCTTGGCGGCCGCCGGGCAGGCCGCCGCGACGGCAGAGGCGAAGGGCCGCTAGTTGGGTCCGTGCTGGTACGCCATCTGGACCCGCTCGCGGCATGAGAAGTTCGTGCGCGATCGGCTCACCGAGAAGCAGGTCGAGGTCTTCCTGCCGACCATCGCCCGGTGGAGCCGCTGGAAAGACCGCAAGAAGAAGCTCGACTGGCCGCTCTTTCCCGGCTACCTCTTCGCCCGATTCGACCTGTCCGATCGCCGGGCGGTGATTACCTGTGACGGCGTCGTCCAGATCGTCGGCACCGAGGGGGTGCCGGCCTCGATTCCCGACCTCGAGGTCGACGGCATCCGGCAGCTGGTCGAGAGTGAACTCAGCTACGATCCGTGTCCGTTCATCCGCGAAGGCGACGAGGTGAAGGTCGTCTCCGGTCCGCTGCGCGGCCTGATCGGGCGGCTGGTGCGCAAGGGAAGCCACGCCCGGCTGGTGCTGTCGGTGAACCTGATCGCCCAGGCCGTGAGCGTGGAGGTCGACGCTGCCGACGTTCGCGCCCTGTGACTCCGTGGTCACGCGGCGAGCAGCGTGTGGAGTGCCCGGCGGAACGCGACTGGATCGACCAGGTAGGACACGCCGCGCTGTTGACAGAACAGATGGTGATGCTCGTGCCCCAGCGAGTAGGCCATGCTGAAATAGACGGTCCCCGCGAACGGCACGTCACTGGCGATCTCGAGGATCCTGGCGCGCTCCGCGAAGATCATGTTGGTGAGCGCGGCGCCCCGCGCGCCGACGATGACCTCGGCGGATCGGAACAGGCGCACCTGTTGCTCGAATGACAGGCCCTCGGGGCGGACGATCTCGAAATCGTAGTCACGAAGACAGTCCAAGAGTTCGTGTTCGTTGAGGATCTGCCGGTGGCCGGTCCCGGCGCGCGAGATGTAGATCCGTCGCCGCGCCGGCGGGTCTTCGCCGCCACACACCCCGGCCACGATGCGCGTGCGGATGTCGGCCACCGCATCGGGTGGGACCATGCCGACCAGCGGTTCGGTGATGAACGACGGCAGGACGAGTTGTTCGACCTGGACCCAGTCGTCGGCCACACACTCGATGCGGCCGTGCTCGGGCAGGCAGTAGCGCAGCGACTGCATCTGGAAGTCACGGAGCGTCGGCGGAATCAGGACCGCCAGGGGGGCATGGCCCGGGAAGCGGTGGAGCAGATAGAGGCGTAACAGGCTGTCGTTGAACCAGTGGTAGTAGTTGTGGTGAAACTTGCTCATCACGGTCGTCCAACGGCCAGCCAGCAATCGCTTCCTTGACAGGTTCAGCCCGATCGCCGCGTCGATGTGCCGTTCGACCTTCTTGGCCGAGTCGGCAATCAGCTCGCCATCGGCCGTGCACACGAGACCGGTGGTGGTGTGCACGTAGGCATGATCGAGGGACGCCACGAAGGCGCCCTTCAGGCTGAGCCGCCCGCGGTTGAAGTCATAGGTCCGATCCGCGAAAGCCCGGTCGCGCCCGCGCCGGAGTTCGACCGACCAGGGTTCGATGATCGCAACCACACTGGAGAGGCTGGCGATGGTCGTGGCGTCGGCGGAGATCTGAACGATGCGCTTGAACGGCGTCTTCCTGGTGAGGATCGGCCACAGCAGCTTGCGAATGCGTTTGTGGACCGCGGCCACGCGATGCAGCGGGCCACTGTGCAGGCGGAGCCCATGCGCATGCATCAGGCTGACGGCCCGCATCGCGTAGCCGACCGACCGCAGCATCAGGTTGGACTTCATGGCATGACGTCAGGGCCGACGCGCTCGGCCTGGCCTCGACCGGACATGACGTGCGGTACTCAGAGCAGCGCCAGCAGCATCGAGGCGATGCACCGCATCTGGATCGAGCAGGCGTTGGAGATGCCGAGCAGGCACTTCAACTCACTGAGCGTGATCCACTGATAGTCGGCACCGAAGTCGCCGGCTTCGTCGACGAGATGGAGTTCGAAGTCGCTCTCGTCCTGGAAGAAGCGCCCGCCCTCGTCGGACTCCAGCGTTCGCGCGATGGTCGACGGTCGTGACGCCAGGAGCGCGTCGTAGACCACCGAACCAGTGGTGGGCGGTGGCTGGCCCGGCAGGACCACGTGGCTCGGGAACACGGCGACACCGGTCGACAGACCGGGTTCGGCGCGCACCTGGACCAGCGCCATCATCACCCCCTCCGTCACCGTCAGCGCCAGGACCACCTTGCCGCGCGAGCGGCTGTTGATCAACGGCTGGGTCCAGTGGGTCACTTCCCGGGTCGGCGCGTTGATGCGATAGAACTGCACGTCGAAGCCCTGGTGCGCCGGCTCTCGTTCGAACAGGCCGTCGTCGGTCAGCTCCCAGTTGTCGAGCGCCGCCAGCGACACCAGTTTCACTGGTTGCGGCCCCTGACCGACCCGGGCCAGCGCCTGTCCGATCGCGGCGCCGCGGATCTGCCGCCCAAGGCTGACGCCGGCCGCCGCGGCGAGTTCGTCCGCGCGTTCGCCCCGTGGCCACCGGCTCCATGGCATCACCGCCAGCAACGAGCGCAGATCGGTGTTGATGAGGGCGCTCTCCAGCACCGCCGTCTTGAGCAGGCGTGCCGGCACCCACACGAAGTTCGGTTCCGCCGGTGGCAACTCGCCCGCCTCCACGCAGACGAGCCGCTTGTTCTTGAACAGGTAACGGCCGCCCAGATCGAGTTCGGTCCAGTCGCCAATCGGCGTCGCGCCGGCCCGCGACCGGTGGAAGAATTCGAGATACGGGGTGGCCTTGCCGCCGTGCACACGCTGGTAGTTCGCCGGCGTCGATTGCACCGTCGGACCGTACTGTGCCACGCCGAGATTTCCCGGCTCGACCCGGGTCTGCAGCAGCATGTGCAGCTCCGACTCGATCACCGCAGTCAGCAGGCCGTTGAAGGCGGACTGTGGCTGGTGCATGAGCACCAGCGGGCGGGGCAGATGCGGCTCACAGGCCGCGACGGCGACGACGCTGAAAAACCCGCCGGAGGCGTGGGAGATGACCCCATCCGTCAGGTGCCAGTCAGGGGCGTCGCCCATCGGAACGGGCTGGCAGGTGAAGCCGGCGGCGCCGGCGGCGAGACGCCCGCGCAGATCGTCGACGGTCCCCGGCCTGCCTGACTCACCCATGGGAACCACGACGTGTCCTTTTCTCCAGCCGACCCCGCCGGGCCTGGCCCGCCGCCCGGTGGCGGCCGACGGTTACAGTATTTCGCAGGATGGCCGATAAAGGTGGCGGGAGGCCTCCCGGTGCTGCTGTTCGGGTACTCGTCCCCCGAAGGCGACAGGCGACGCACGGAAGGTGCGGTCGTCGCAGACAGTGCTCGACCGCTTTCAGGGCGTCGAGTTCCTGATCCTCGGCGGGCTGCTCCTGCTACAACTGATACTCGTGTGGGCGTGAGCGCCCGAACCTAGCCGGCGACCCGGCGGACGACACGCGTGTCGTCACCCACCTGTTCGGACTCCCCACTGCTGGGCGCCACGGTCAGGCGTGCCTCCGGGACCACCTGATTGAGGTACGCGCGCAGTGCGCGTTCGTCGTCCCCGAGCGCCAGGACCGTCAACTCGTAGATGACATGGTCCAGCAGGTCGTCGGGGTAGGGCGCCAGCTTTCCGATATAGATTTTCGGGTGCCGCGTGCGTGCGAGGTGCTCGCCGGTCACCTCGAGTTCCTCGAACAGCTTCTCGCCGGGCCGCACACCCGAGAAGACGATGTCGATGTCGACGAACGGCTTGAAGCCCGACAGCCGGATCGTCTCCTTGGCCAGGTCGAGGATGCGCACCGGCTCGCCCATGTCGAGGATGAAGATCTCGCCGCCGACGCCCATGGCCGCTGCCTGCAGGACCAGCTGGGTGGCCTCGGGAATCGTCATGAAATACCGCACCATGTCCGGCGAGGTCACGACGACCGGGCCACCCTTGCGGATCTGCTCCTGGAAGATCGGGATCACCGAGCCCGCCGAACCGATGACGTTGCCGAAACGCACGGCCACGTAGCGCGTGGCAAACGAGCGGTTGACGCTCTGAATTACGAGCTCCGTGAGCCGCTTCGATGCGCCCATGACCGATGTCGGGCGCACCGCCTTGTCGGTGGAGATCAGCACGAACACCTCCACCTCGTACTCCCCGGCCAGGCGTGCCAGGGTCCTGGTCGCGATCACGTTGTTGGTGATCGCCTCGGTCGGGTTGTGCTCGAGCATCGGGACGTGCTTGTGGGCCGCAGCGTGGAGCACGAGGGCGGGCCGGTACTGCTCGAACACGGCCCGCATCCTCGACTCGATGGCGATGTCGGCCAGGACCGGACGGAACTCGATGTCCGGCAACGCCTCGCGCATCTCGCGCTCGATGTTGAAGAGCGCAAACTCCGATCGCTCGACGAGGAGCAATCGCCAGGGACCGAAGCGCGCGACTTGCCGGACCAGTTCCGCCCCGATCGAGCCCCCGGCGCCCGTGACCATGACCGTCCGGCCGGCGATGAGCCGGGCCATGTCCGTGAGGTCGAGGTCGACCGGAGCCCGTCCGAGCAGGTCGTCCACCTGGACGTCGCGAATGCGGCTGACCTGGAGCCGTCCGTCGAGGATCTGCGACATCGACGGGGCGATGCGCATCTTGACCGGAATGGCGTCGCAGACGTCTCTGATGCGCTGGAACTGCGCCCGCGACAGCTTCTCGATCGTCACGACGACGTGGTCGACGTCGGCCTTGGCCACCAGGCGCGGCAGGTCCTGAGTGCTGCCGAGCACCCGGACGCCCTGAATGACCGTGCCTTTCTTGTTGGGGTCGTCGTCGACGAAGCCGCGGATGTCGAGCGCCGAGTCGGGGTTCCCCTGAATCTCGCGCGCCGCCATCATCCCGGTGCGGCCGGCGCCGATCAGCATGACCGGCCGGCGCGCTTTGGCATCGCCGCCCGGCACGACGCCGGACTGGCGGTGCCGCTCGTGCAGCAGGCGGCGCAGGATGCGGACCGCCACCAGGCCGCCGTAGGCCAGCCCGGTGTCGAGAACGATGACCGACAGGGGCACGCGCCACGTCGCCGACCACGTCGGATCCTGAAGGAACAGCCGGGCGGCCAGCAGCACCCCCGCCGAACTGAGCGCCGCCCCGAGGAACGCCTTCAGCTCGGCCATCCCCACGTAGCGCCAGATGAACGTCTGGATGCCGAACAGGCCGAGCGTGACGACCTGGAGGACGACCACGTACGGCAATTGAACGTTCAATTGCTCGGAGACCGAGGCGGGAATGGAGAAATCGAACCTCAGCAGGTAGGCGAACTGGAACGCGAGCGCGCAGACGAGCAGATCCACCAGCCGCTGGGCTGCGCGTGTCCATCGCTGTCTGAGCGAGACTTTAGTCTCGCTATTCCTTGCCTCTGTGGACGCAGTCATCGTGGTTTCACACACCGCCGATCGCTCGTCCACCCCCGGCGCGGCCCCAGTTCCAGGCGTTTGAGCGGTCGTTTCTGGCCTGCCATTATGTGCAGTCTCTCGCTATTGTATGCAACTTTCGGGCCCGCCTCGCGCCTTCATTGACTGAGTCGGCACCTGCCAGTCGAGTGGCGGTGGCGATCGGTGGCGGGCTTTTCCCACGTCCTGGAAGGACCACGAACCGTGCCACGTCGGGGGAGCGGCCGTGACGCGACGGATCCGAACCCGATACACCCGTATAGCGCCCGTAGCCGGTGCGGCCCCTCAAGGCCGCGATGGGCCGCACTGGCCTATGCGGGTCCGGATGCCGCGACGGCCTGCGCGCGCTGCATCAAGGCCAGGCTGATCCACTGCCAGACATAGAAGCTGTTGTCGCTGCGCCCGTCGCAGAACCTCGTCCATTCGGCGCGCACGGCCGCGGCGTTCAACCACGGCTCGCCCGGGCCGTGCAGCGCGTCGTCGATGAGCGCCGTCGCCCACTCGCGCAGGGGTTCGCGAAGCCACTCCCGCTGCGGGGTCTGTATCGGTCGTTTCGGCGCTTCGACGATCCGGCCGGGCAGGTGGCTGGCGACCATCTGTCGCAGCAGCCATTTGCCGGTGCCGTTGCCGATCTTGTGGCGCTCGGGCTGGCGGAAGGCGAGTTCGAACAAGCGATGGTCGAGGAAGGGCTCCCGCAGTTCGGTCGACGAACGCATCGAGATGCGATCGTTGAAGCGGAGCGCCCGTGGGATCTTCGTGGCGGTATCGCGGTACTGCAGGTTGCGGAGGCGGTCCGAGAACGGCGCCGGTGCTGGCAGGGGCAGAGCCAGGGCCCTGAATTCGTGCGTCAGGCAGTCCGGTCGCACCGGCGAGTCGTGGGACCCTTGCAACTGCATCGCCGGACCCCCACCCTCGCCGCCGCGGTAGTAATCGTATCCGGCCCACTGCTCGTCCATGCCCTGGCCGTCGAGGAGGACGATCACGCCGTCCTGACGCGCCCGCTCGAACACCCGGGCATAGGCCAGCGTGGGCAGGCCGCCGTACGGTTCGTCCTCGGCCGTGAGCACCTCGTCGGCGAGGGCCGGGACGTCCGCCGCCGACAGCGTGCAGACGGTCAGCGGATGGCGTGTCTGGTCGAGCATCTGGGCGACCCACGGTGTCTCGTCGTAGCGCGCATCGCCGGTCGCGAACGTGTAGGCCTTGACCTGACTGTCCGGGCCCTGCAGCTCGCGGACGAGCGCCAGCAGGATCGACGAGTCGAGCCCGCCCGACAGATTGATGCCCACCGGCACGTCGGCCCGGAATCGCAGGCGGATGCTGTCGCGCAGCAGATGGAGGTACTCGTTCGAGACCTCTTCGGCCGGCCGCTCGTCGAACTGCTCGCCGACCGCGGCCGCCAAGTCGTACCATCGCCAGGTCCGCAGCTCGGCACGGCGCCACGTGAACGCACAGCCGGGTGGCAACGACCTCACGCCCTGCCAGAACGTGCGGTCCGACGCATCGAGGTGGCCCAGCGCCAGGTAGGTGGCCCACGTCGCGGCGTCCTCGACCCGCGCAACGCCGGCCGCATGCAATGCCTTGATCTCGCTTGCGACCAGCAGGCGCCGCCCGTCGGCGACCGAGTAGTAGAGCGGTTTGACGCCGAACCGGTCGCGCGCCCCGAACAGCGACTGGTCCTGTTCGTCCCAGATCGCGAAGGCGAACATGCCGATCAGGCGCTCGAGGCAGGCCGGTCCCCATTTCTGATAGGCCGCCAGCAGGACTTCGCTGTCAGAGCGGCTGCGAAACGGATAGCCGGAGAGCGCTTCTCGAAGCTCGAGGTAGTTGTAGATCTCGCCGTTGAACGTCAGCCAGAGCCGGCCGTCGGGGGTCGACATCGGCTGAGCGCCGGCCTCCGACAGGTCGATGATGCTGAGGCGATTGTGGCCGAGGGCGGCCCGGCCCGAGGCGGAGATGTGCGCGCCGGTCCCGTCCGGACCGCGATGGCGCTGCGCCCGGACCATGGCGTCAAGCTGCGGCTCCGTCCAGCCCAGCCCCGCGAGCGCCACGATCCCGCACATCGGCGCATCCTAGCATGCAGGTACTGGCCGCGCCGCTCGGACGGACGGCGAGGGAGTGGGCAGAATCGTCGGCGCCGATCCAGGAATGCTAAAACTGTAATTCACGGCTTTCCACGATGGCGTGCGATTGACTGCTCTCGCACTCGGACCGACCGCCGTGGAGTGGCCAGATCCGTCGCTTCGCGGCGGCGCGGTCCTGGATCCCTCGCAAGCGTATCGTTCGCATTCAGTTTCGTCTTTTGGCCAGGGCCAAGTTTCACGATCGCCAGCGGCCGATTCGAGCAATTCCAGCCAAATCCGCGCGATCACGCCGAGGCATGTGTTTTGCTACTTAGGCTGCGGGCCACCTCCTCGCCCTGACGTCCCAACCAGCAGCAACGTGTCGGGCCTCGGCCCTTCACAGGCGTTCCGGAATCAGGAGCCATCATTGCGTTTCACGTCACTACCGACTGCGAGCCGCTTCGGACGCTCCGCGACGCGCTACCTGGCCCGGGTCACCGCGGCCGGTCTGTTCGCCGTGGCGGGACTCGCGGCGCTCTCGCTCACCGAGGCTCAGCCCACCGCTGCCAGCACCTACTTCGTCGCCCCGAATGGTCTGCCCTCCAATGACGGCACCCAGGCCCGTCCACTGGATCTCGACACGGCACTGTCCAGTCAAGGGCCGGTACGGCCTGGCGACACGGTGTGGCTCCGCGGCGGCGTCTATCGGCGGCAGGCGGGTCCGGCCTACAACGGCGTGACCGCGTTGTACGTCAGCACCCTGAACGGGACAGGCGCGTCCCCGATCGTGATCCGCCAGTATCCGGGCGAACGGGCCACGCTCGACGGCAACCTGGCACCCTATCTGCCGGTGCTGGTCGTCGACGGAAGCTACACCTGGTTCTGGGGATTCGAGATCACCAACTCCAATCCGAGCCGCTCATCGACCCGCGGCGGCGGCGTCGACAGCTACGGTCATCACAATCGCTTCATCAATCTGATCATCCACGACACCGGGCAGGGGGTGGGATTCTGGGCCACGAGCCAGGCCGACGACTCCGAGATCTACGGGTCGGTGATTTCGCACGTCGGCTGGGAAGGTGGCGACCGCGGCCACGGCCATTCCATCTACGTCCAGAACGTCAACGGCAGCAAGCGCATTACCGACAACATCCTGTTCGAGGGCTTCAGCTTCGGCGTTCACGCGTACACCGAGAACGGCGGGATCGACAACGTCGGGGTGACCGGCAACATCGCCTTCAACCACGGCAACCTGTCGGCGACCGGCGGGCCCAAGGCGAACATCCTGTTCGCCGGCGGCCGGGTGGCGCAGAACCCCACGGTGTCGGGCAACTTCGGCTACTTCCCGGCGGGCAGCGCTGGACGGAACGTCGACATCTCGGAATGCAACAACGGGCGGGTGCAGACCAACTACCTGGCCGGCGGAACGCCGCTGAAGATGTCGTGCACCAGCACCGTCGTCACCGGCAACACCACCTACGGCCCGGTCGCTGCTTCGACCCAGGCGGCCTACCCCAGCAACACCTATGGCACGACACCCGCGGGCGTGTTCGTGGGCGTGCGGCCCAACGCCTACGAGGCCGGCCGCGCCAACGTCGCGATCTACAACTGGGCTCAGGCCCCGACCGTCACCGTGAACCTGGCGGCGGCCGGGCTCGTCGTCGGCGACTCGTATGAGATCCGCGACGCCCAGAACTACTTCGGTGCCCCGGTGTTCGCCGGGGTCTACACCGGCCAAGCCGTCTTCCCGATGACCGGGCTCGCGGCCGCGCCGGTGGTCGGCACCGTGCCGATCCAGCCCGGGCACACCAGCGCCGAGTTCGGTGCGTTCGTGGTGCAGAGGGCCAGCGCCGGCGTGACGTGGCCGACCGCGACCCTCTCGGCGTCGCCGGGGACGACCACGGGGGGGAACGCCACGCTGTCGTGGACGACGTCGGGCGCCGCGACGGTGTCGATCAACCAGGGCATCGGTCCGGTCGCCGCGTCTGGATCGCGGATCGTCACCCCCGCCGCGACGACGACATACACGCTGACGGCCACCAACGCCGGCGGGACCACGACCGCAACCGCCGTGGTCACCGTGCAGGCCGCCGCGTCGGCCGACGGCACCAGCGTGCCGCCGTCCAGTCAGATCGTCGACAGCCAGGGCGCCGTGTGGACGCTGAACGGCGCGCAGGTGCTGCGCAATGGCGCATCGGCGGCCGGTGGCAGCGGCGTGCGGGTGCTGTATACGGGTGGATCGGTCTACGTGCTCGGGTCGACCGGCGGGAGCTGGTGGAGGTGGCTGGGCTCCGGGTGGAGCAACGTCGGCCCCACCCAGCCAGGGGGCACGGCGCCGCCGCCTCCGCCGCCACCGCCCTCGGGCACGACCTCGCCCGACGGCACGAGCGTGCCGACCGCGACTCAGATCGTCGACGCCCAGGGCGCGGTGTGGACGCTGAGCGGCGGGGCGGTCCTGCGCAACGGCGTATCGGCCGCCGGCGGCTCCGGCGTGAAGATCCTGTGGTCCGGCGGATCGGTTTATGTGCTGAGTTCCACCGGCGGGAGCTGGTGGAAGTGGCTGGGCTCAGGCTGGACCAACGTCGGCGCGACCCAGCCTGGCGGCACGGTGACTCCGCCACCGCCGCCACCGCCCTCGGGCACGACCTCGCCCGACGGCACGAGCGTGCCGACCGCGACCCAGATCGTCGACGCGCAGGGCGCGGTGTGGACGCTGAGCGGCGGCTCGGTCTTGCGGAACGGCGCGTCCGCCGCCGGCGGCTCCGGCGTGAAGATCCTGTGGTCCGGCGGATCGGTCTACGTGCTCAGCTCCACTGGCGGGAGCTGGTGGAAGTGGCTGGGGACGGGATGGACCAACGTCGGCGCCACGCAGCCCGGCGGCACGGTGACGCCGCCGCCGCCACCGCCCTCGGGCACCACCTCGCCCGACGGCACTCAAACGCCGCCGGCGGCCCAGATTGTCGATGCCCAGGGCGCCGTGTGGACCCTGAGCGGCCAAGTGGTGCTGCGCAACGGCGCGGCCGCGGCCGGCGGCACCGGATTCCGGCTGCTGTGGCTGCGGGGGACGATCTACGTGCTCGGCTCGGACAACTCGCGCTGGTGGCGCTGGACCGGGTCCAGTTGGACCTACTTCGGCACGACCCAGCCGACGTAGCTGCTAGCGGGGGAGCGACGAACCCGTGGCGGCGGCGCTCCTGAGCAGCTGTTCCCATCGCGGCAGGAGAAGCGACCAGTCGCGGGCCAGGGCATTCTGGCGCCCCAGTGACGACAACTGCTCGGCGAGTTCGGGCGTCGCCAGGACTCGCCGGATGGCGTCGCTCATCGCCACGTGATCGTCGGCTGGCACCAGGAGCGCATCTCGCTCGTGGTGGAGCAGGTACGGGATGCCTCCGACCGACGTGCTCACGACACACAGCCCCGACGCCAGAGCTTCGACGACCGTGACCGGCGTGTTGTCGACGTTGGTGGTGTTCAGGAACACGTCGCTGTCCGCGAACACCGCCGGGAGTTCCGCCTTCGCGACGGCGCCGCGGAACTCGATGTGGTCGCGCACGCCGAGCTCGCGCGCCAGCGCCATCGTGCGCTCGCAGGTGCCGTCCCCCCGGTCGGGACCGACGATCACGAGCCGGATCTCCGGGAACTCCCGGCGCAGATGCGCGACCGCCCTGACGGCCATGGCCGGGTTGTAGATCGCATGGAACGCCCGCACCCACAGCAGGCGCGGCCGCACGTTGCGTCGTTGGCGATAGGCGTAGGCGGTGACCGCGATCGGATTCGGCTGGACGACCAGATCCGATCGGTACTGCGACATGCCGGCGCGCAGATACCCTGAAGGCGTCGTGACCGCCGCCGCCGACGCCAGCAGCCGGGTCACCCGACCGGCGCGAGTGGCAGAGAACTCCGGGAGCGCGCCGCCGTGCAGGGTCAGGACGTAGGGACGACCGAGGCGGCGAAGCAGCCAGCACGCGGCCTCGGCCCAGATGAACGACGGACCGCTGTAGACATCGACCTGCGCAACCGCGTAGTGGTGTCGCTCCGTCCACAGCGTCGCCAGCATGTCGGCGAACCGCACCAGCCGCTGCGGGTAGTGCGACGTGGTGACGACCCGCCACCCGGCGGCGGCCAGCTGGGTGGCGAGCTCTTCGCACACCCCGAAGGTGCCGGTGGTGGCATGCAGGAAATTGCCGACGATGATGACCGAGTCGGCGTGGCTCCCGGAGCCGGGCATCACCGCCGAAACCGGCTCGTCAAGGTCCGCACCGTATCGACGACGTGGTCGAAGTCGGAGTCGCTCATCGCCGACGAGAGCGGAATCGACACCAGACGCTCGAACTGGGCAGTGGCGACCGGAAAGTCGGCCGGTGCGATGGCGAAACGTTCCTGATAGTAGGGATGGGCATGCAGCGGCCGCCAGTGCACCGAGCAGCCGACGCCGGCGTCCTTGAGTTCGTCGAGGAACCGGTTGCGATCGATCGACAGCTCGTCGAGACGAAGTTTCAGCGGAAACAGATGCCAGGCGTGAATCCGATTGGCGTCGGTGGCGGGCAGCTCGACGGCACGGACGTCGGCCAGCGCGTCGAGGTAGGCGAGCGCACGCGCCTCGCGCGCGCGCCGCATCTCCTCGGCGCGGCGAAGCTGGTGGACGCCGATCGCCGCCGCGACGTCGGTGAGGTTGTACTTGTAGCCAGGGGCGACGATTCGATAGTCCCATTGCCTGCCGCCGGAGTAGCGATCCCAGGCATCCCGGCTGAGACCATGCAGAGACATCAGGCGCATCCGGTCGAACAGCGCCTCATCCGTCGTGGTGGCCATTCCGCCCTCGCCGGTGGTGATGGTCTTGTTGGCGTAGAACGAGAACGCCGTCACGTTGGCGGTGCCGCCGCCGCAATACTGCCAGGGCGCCGCGGAGTCCGGCCGCCACGCCGCCGGAAAGGCATGGGCGGCGTCCTCGACCACCCAGAGATCGTGTCGTCGCGCCAGAGCGCTCACCGCGCCGACGTCCATCATCAGGCCGCCGACGTGAACCGGGACGATGCCGACGATTTTCGACGGCGCCGGACGGCCGCTGGTCGAGGCCGGTCCGGGCCGTTGCGCGAGGGCCTCCTCGGCCTTGGCGAGGTCCATGTTCAGGGTCACGGGGTCGCAGTCGACCAGCACCGGAATCGCTCCCATGTAGTGGAGCACCTCCGCGGTGGCCGCGAACGTCATGGTCGGCACCAGCACGCCCTGACCGGGCTGGATGCCCAGAGCCTCGATCGCCACGTGCAGAGCCGCAGTGGCCGAGTTCAGGGCCAGGGCATGAGGCGCCCGGACGGCGGCGGCGAACTGCCGCTCGAACTGCTTGACCCTCGGGCCGGTCGTCAGCCACCCGGACCGCAGGACCGCCACGACCTCCGCGATCTCGTCCGGGCCGATGTCGGGCCTGAAGAACGGGACCTCCCGCTTCGCCGTCGTCGTCCCACTGTCGGCGGGCCCTGTGATGTCTCGGTCAGCCATGCTCGTTCCCTTCGTTGTCGTCGATCGCCAAGGTGTGAGGCCGGCGCCGGTCGGCCGCGCCGGCGGTCTAACCGGCGGTCTCGAGGTGGGCCGCGAAGAAGTCGCGGAAATGCCCGGCGGATATCTGCGCCAGTTCGACCAGGTGTCGATCCGGCGTCAGGAAGAACTGACAGCGCGCCCCATCGAACGCCTCGGACGCGAACGGGGGAAACGGTTTGAAGCCCAGGGCGCGAAGACCCTGGCGGGCCGGTTCGAGGTCCTCGACCAGGAAACACAGGTGGTAGAAACCGACGCTCTGGAAGGACGACAGCCGGGCCTTGTCGTTGAGCGGTGCGACCAGCTCGAGGAAGAATCCGTCCGTCATCTCCAGGAAGCAGACCTGGACGTTCTGGCTGGCCACGTCGAATGCCCGCGACCGTCGCTTCAGGCCGAGGGCCGCCGAGTAGGTGGCGACACCGTCGGACAGCTTCTGCACGGCACAGCCGACGTGATGGGGTGCGCCAATCATGAGCTGCGCGGCATTGCCAGCACCACGTGGAGCGCCGACATGTCCTCCGCGCTGTCCGCGACGACCGAGCGGTGCGCGTGGCGCAGCGCGTGTTCGGTGTCGGCCGCGGAGTAGCGCTCGGTGACCACGAAGCGCGCGCCGGTCAGACCGGCGGCGGCGATTGCCCGCCTGAAATGGCTGAGCGACGCCCGGTTGGGCGGCGAGCCGTTCGACGTCATCAGCCGCCACAATAGCGGTGAGAACGTCAGATAGTGCTGCGAGTGAACGCGGTCGAAGAGGGTGTGGTTCATGAAGCCGAAGGCGTGCGCCATGCCGCCGCCGGGGGCGAGGAGCCGCGTCAGCCGGCGCATGGCCAGATCGACGTCGTTGAGATGTTCCAGCACGGCGTTGCTGATGATGAGGTCGAACGGCGCATCCTGATCCAGGACACCACCTTCCGCTTCGAGCGCGACCTGATGGAAGCGGAGGTCGCGGCCGTCGACGAGGAATCCTCGACCGCCGTCGCTGCTGCGGGCCCGCTCGAGGTGCGCGGCCGCCCGGGCCTTCGCCGCGGGCCACGGGATGGAGTCGACCAGGTGCTCCGCGAACCGTTCCTCGGCCTGGCGGTCGGTGTTCCGCAGGAACGGGTCGATGCACACGACCCGTCGCGCGCCGAGCGACAGCAGCAGCAGGGCAAAGCCGAAAGTCGAGCCGACGCCGATCACCAGCACGTCGCGATCGCCGAGTCCGGATTCGGCGGCCTCGAAGCCGGCGAGCGGCAGCAGCTGATGGAGGTGCCGCCACAGCCGCTCGCGTTCCCGGTCGAATTGATCAGGCCGGATGCTGCTGGGGTAGACCGGCCGCTTGACCGAGCGCCACGCGTTCGAGGCCAGCAGCGACAGGCACTCTCCGGCCACCGTCGACGACAGCCGGGCCATGACGCGATGCTTCAGTTGCGTCATGAGGGCGGACGCGTGAAGCTGAACAGCTTGTCCTGTCTGCTCAGCTGGAAACCGAGGTTGCTCAGTGAGCGCTCGATGCTCGACACGTCGTGGCCGGCAACGCGATGCACCTCCATCGTGATCTGATCGATCCGCGCGGCCACGTCAGCCGACAACGACTCACAGATCGCGTACTCACCGCCTTCACAGTCCATCTTCAGGTAGTGGCACCGGGCCAGGCCTTCGTCGCGCATGATGTCCCCGATCGTCGTGGTCGGGACCTCCAGGGACGAGGCGTCCCTGGACTGTGCGTCCACCGAGCGGAACAGCGAGCTGTAGATGGGCGTGTCCCCGAAGAACAGCACGGCCGAACCGGACTGGGCGGTGACCGCCGCCTGTCGCGGACGGATGTTCCGCATGCCACTGGCGGCGATGTTGCGCTGCAGCTGCGCGAAGGTCTCGGGCTGTGGTTCGAATGCCAGCACCGAGCCGGTCGGGCCGACCCGCGCCGCCGCCTGGATCGAGAAGAAGCCGACGTTGGCGCCGACGTCGATGACCGAATCACCGGGCCGGAGCACCTGGCCGGCACTGAAATAGGCCGACTTCATGAACACTTCGTAGAAGACGTAGCGCTCGCCGTGCACGCCCGGCCGCAGTTCAACGGTGATGTCCTTGCCCAGCGACACCGTATAGGGCCTGCGCATCAACCCGAGCTTGTCCATGAGCACCGGCACGGGTGTGCGCACGAGCAGGCGCGCCCTGGCGAGTGCCTTGGTCAGACGACGCGACGGGGGGCGTGGCGGCATCGGGTTCGGCTTCAGGGTCGTCGCCGTCGCAGGGGTAGCGCGCTCACCGCTGCGGCGTCGGGCCAGCCAGGAACTGCAGGAGGATGCCGGCGAGGTGAATCTCGGTTCGCGCCAGCGACTCGAACGTGTACCCGCCGATGTGGGGCGTGAGAATCAGGTTGTCGTGCGTGGCGGCGTAGCGCACGAGCGGATGGGGCGGCGTCGTGGCCGGCGGCTCGCCGGCGAGAACATCCAGGGCGGCCCCGGCGAGCGTGCCGTGTTCCAGCGCCGCCAGCAAGGCGTGCTCGTCGACGACCTCGCCACGTGACGTGTTGACGAACCAGGCTCCCGGCTTCATCGCCGCGAACTCCCGGGCAGCGAACAGGTGGCGCGTGCCCGGATTGAGATCGACGTGCACGGAGACGAGATCGGCCCGTCCGAGCAGCTCGTCCAGCGGCACGAGCGGGATGCCCTCGGCCGGCTCCGGAGCCCCCGTCGTCGCCACGACCTGCATGCCCAGCGCCTGGAGGTAGGTCGCCACGATCCGCCCCAGCCGCCCCAGCCCGACGACACCCGCCGTCTTCTCGTACAGGTCGTGACCCTTGAAGCCATAGCGATCCCAGCCGCCGGCGTTCACGTGCGCCGCTGCCGCCGGCAGGCGCCGCACCAGCGCCAGGATGAGACCCAGGGTCAGCTCCGCTGTCGCCCGTACCGTCTTCAAGAACTCCACCTCACCGCGCAGGGACAGGACCGTGATGCCCCGTCGCTGCGCCGCGCCCAGATCGATGTGATTGAGCCCGGTGGTGTTGGTGACGATGACCCGCAGACGGGTCGCGGCCCTCAGGATCTCTTCATCGATCTGATGCCGCAGCCGCACCCAGAGCACGTCGGCCGCGGGTACCGCGGCGAGCAGCCCTCCGCGGTCGAGGTCGGCCGCGATGACGTCCGCGCGTTCACGAAGGCGGTGCATCGCCAGCGGTGCGAACCCCGCCGATTCGGCGATCAGGATCGTCATCGCGGCTCCAGCGCGGCGGCGCGCGGCGCCCTACAGGGACTCGGCATCGATCCTCGAGAAGATCACGTCCGTCTGCGTCGAGATCGCCCCACGCAGGCGCGTTGGCCGCGTGACGGCACCGGGCGACATGTATCCCTCCGCCGAGTAGTCGTTCTCGATGGCGTAGGGCAGGAAGCCGCAGTCCGCGAACATCTTCAGGACGTCGTCGACGGTCTTGTCGCAGGCGCGCAGCGACTTCGGGGTCAGCTCGACGAAGACCTCGAGCTCGCGAGCCCCGCTGCGCAGCAAGCCCTGCATCCCCTGCAGGACCGGCCACTCAGCCCCCTCGACGTCCACCTTCACGAAGCGCACCCGCGCGGCGTCGACCCCGTCCAGCAGCGCGTCCAGCGGCGTGGTGGCGATGTCACATTCGTAGCGGGAGCCCGGGGTTGCGACCGTGCCGGTCTGGCCGATGTTGGCGTCCGACCCGAGGAACAGCTGGGTCGTGCCGACCCGGTCGGAGACGGCGATGTTGGTCGCCGCGACGTTGGTCACGTGGTTGCGCCGCAGGTTGTCGGACAGTCTGGCGAAGATGTTCGGCGAGGCCTCGACGGCGATGACCTTGCCGTCGCGACCGACCAGCCGCGAGGCCAGCAGGGTGAAGTAGCCGATGTTGGCGCCGACGTCGACGAAGATGTCGCCGGGGCGAAGCCGGGCCGACAGGAACGCTGTCAGATTGGGCTCCCAGACGCCGAAGTAGAACAGGTGACGTTGGATGATGTCGTCGGTGCGCCCGGCAATCGCCGCGCCGAAGATCGTGGGCGCGACGAAGCGGCTGTTCGAGAAGATGAAGAACGGCGTGACGAGGTGCACCCAGAAGGCGCGTCGAATCGCCGGGTGCGGGGCGTAGCGCACACACAGCCTGGCGATCGGCACCAGCAGCGGGCGGACCCACTGCTTGCCCATTCTTGCCACGAAGCCGTGTCGATCCGGCGGCGGATCGGCGATGTGTCGATGTGGAGGAGTCATTCCGGTGCGACCCGTCAACGGCCTGGGGACAGCCGCAGGCGAGGCAGAACTAGCGAAGAACCGGCAGGCCCGAACCGGGCGGTGAACTGGCCAGGGCGATGAAGTACTCGGCGTAGCGCCGGGCGTTGCTGGTCAACGAGAAGCACTGGTCGAAGCGCCGCGCGGCGTTGCGTCCCATGGCGCTGGCCAGCGCCGGGTCGCGCAGCAGCCGCAGCAGCCGGTCGGCCAATGCCTGATCGTCGTCGACGTCGATCAGATAGCCGACGTCGCCGTCGACGATGGTGTCGCGAAATGGCGGGATCGTGGTGCCGATGACCGGAGTGCCCATCGAGAACGCCTCGGTCACGACCAGCCCGAAGCCCTCGTCCCGGCTCATGGCGACGTTGACGAAGGCCGATCCCATGAGCGATTTCACCTCGTCCAGAGAGCCGAGGAAGCCGAGGAACTTGCAGTGCCGTTCCATCCCGAGACTGGCGGCCAGCGCCTCCATCTCGCCGCGCAGCGGGCCCTCGCCGGTGAACTCGACGACGACGTCGGGAAACTCGCGGACGATCCGCGGCAGCGCGCGAATCATCACGTCCTGGCCCTTGGACGGATGGAAGCGCCCCGGGAACGAAATGCGCCGCGAACTCCGTGGCACGCACCGGAGGTGCTCCGGCTGGTCGACCAGCAGATAGGGCAGCACGGTAATCGAGTCGGCGTTCAGGCCGAATCCCGCGATCAGATCCTCCTTCACGTACGCCGACCCGGTGATGAAGCTCGTCGCCAGTCGGTAGACCAGCTTCTTCCGGTGCGTCAACGCCCGGTAGGTGAGCGAGCCGTCGTCGAAATCGAGACCGGCCTGCCGGCTTGGCGTGTGGTGCCAGACCACGCGATGCGGCACGTGCAAGTAGCGTCCGACCAGCAGGCAGACGTTGACCGAGCCGAAATTGCCGACGACCAGGTCCGGACGGAAGTCCTTGCCGAGTGTCGCCAGGAACCGGGCGTCGCGCAGCCGGGTCGGCCGCTTCGAGGGCCACGACAGGATCGCCGGATTGCCGTCCGGCCGCTCCATGTCGGCATGGCCGCCATCGGTCAGCAGCACCACCTCGTGCCCGGCGTCGACCAGGGCGGTTCCCAACCCTTCGAAGAACGTGCCCAACGAGTGCCCGCTCCTGGAGATCGTCGTGCTGAAGATGAAACGCAGTGGCTGGCTCATCACACCGTCACGGAGGACGATCGGGTGCAGTCGCGACGCTCGCTGGCGCGGGCCTGCACGGTCCACGGACCCGGCGGCTCGCCCGGGTCGGTTGGGAAATCGGTGGTGTCCAATCGCGGCAGCTCGAGCATCCGATCGCGATCGGTGCGGGCGAGATCGGGCCGGACCGTCAGGCCGGCGCGGCAGCTCCGCTCGCGCAGGAGGTCCAGCGTCACGTCGTTGTAGCCGCCGTAGGGATAGCAGAACGTGAAGCAGCGGCTGTCGTCTCCGTCCCACACCGCGCGCAGCAGGCGCAGCGAGTCGTCGATATCCTGTCGCTGCTCCTCGGCGGACAGCCGGTCGAGCCACGCGTGGCGGCCGCCGTGCCCGCCGACGTGCATGCCCGCGGCCAGCATCTCCTGCAGCTCGGTCACGCCCAGGTACAACCCGGCGGCGAAGCTGGCCTCGTCGCCGGTCACGAAGCGCGCGAAGAGGTCGTCCACGGTGCGGCGTCTGAGCGGTTCGGGAAGGGCATGTTGCAGCAGTTGCTTGCAGTACAGCACCGGCGCGGCGTCGAAGCGGTTCCCGACCCAGTACCTGATCACGGTAGTCCTGCCGCGTCGTGGCCGATGAGCCGCCGGCCTCGGCGACGGCGCGTTCGATCGCGTCGACGAGCACCTGGCAGTCGGCGACCGAGGCGAGGATGAAGTGAATCTTGTTGGCGTCGAGGACCCGATGTTCCAGTACCGCCGCAGTGGTCGGATAGAACGCGCCACGCGCGCCGAACTCCCGCAGCACCGGGAAGGCATGGACGTAGTGATCGATGTAGCCGTCGTCGAAGGTCAGGAGCAGGGGCCGGTCGGGAAGCGGCGCGCCGTCCTCGACCGATGCCACGACCTCTTCGATGCTCACGAAGTGATAGTGACGATCGAAGTAGCGCATCTGGCTGCGAAACGCCGCGACCTCGAGGCCCTTGATCGCCGGATAGCGGCTGGCAGCGATCGGGCGGACGTAGTGATAGCCGACGATCGTCAGTGCCACCGCCGCGCCGGTCCTCTCTCCAGGACTGGTGATCATGTCAGGATGTCCGCATCGGGAGCGCGTCAGTAGGCGAGATACATGCCGACGAACACCAGGCGCTCGCGCTCGCGCGCCAACCCGCCCTTGTGGTAGCCGCGCGTGTCCGCGAAGACGATCGTGCCTTGCGCTCCGGTTCCCACGAACCACTGCTCGCGCGGTACCAGCGACGACATGTCGTCGTCGCTCAGGCCGTAGCGGTCGACGGCCATGAGTTCCGCGTTCGAGCTCTTCATATGGGTGCCTGGAGCGTACTGGAACGGCCCGCATCCGGTATCGACGTCGGACAGCAGCACGAAGATCTTGACGATGTAGCGATCTTCGGGGTCGCGATGCCACGTCTGCGATTGCCTGGCCTCGTCCGCCGACACCAGGGTGAGCCAGGTGTTGGCGCCGCGCAACCGGCCGCGAAATCCCAGGTAGCGGTCGGCAACCTGCCGGAACTCGGGCTGGCTGGCGAAACGCGTATGCACCGTGCCAGGTTTGGGATGTCCGTCGAAGAACTCGTAGCTGTAGGTCTTGTGCGCGCCCTTGGCGCCGCCGGCGCGCACCGCCGCCAGCTCGGCGGCGCGCGCCCGCTGGATCTCGTCGACTTCCGAACGCAGCTCGCGGTACAACCCGTCTGAGGTCAGGAGCGCGGCGACAGTGGTGCGTGCCACGCCATTCCGATTGAGGTCGGCGACCACGCGCTGGATCTCCGCCGACGGTGCCGGCGGCGGGTTGAGCCGCGACGCGATGACGTCCGGCAGGTGGTAGCCGTACCGCCACGTGGTCTCCGACTTCCTGGTGGCGACGCGCAGCTGTTTGGCGATTCGACCCAACATATGACCTCCGATGAAGACTACTGCCTGGCTTCCACGACGAACGAGGCGCCAGCCCAGCCAATCGTCAGGTACGGCACGAGCTCCCACGGTCCATCGTCCGGAAACGCATGCCGCATGGCAAGACGTTCACCGGACGGCTGTGTCGCCGACCAGCAGTAGTAGTCGTCGAACGCGATGATCATGCCGTGCTTGAGTCTGGGAGCGAGGAAATCGAGGACCGCCTTCGTGCTGGTGTACATGTCGCAGTCGATGTACGCCAGGCAGATGTCCTGCGGGCCGCCGTCGCGGCCGAGCGGCGGAAGCGACTGCTCGTAGAACCCTGGCACCACCGTGTAGTCCGCGGCCGGGAGGCCGGCCAGTTCGCAGGCGCTGTTGAACTGGTCGAGGGCGAAGGACATGCCGCCGGTCCGCCATTTGGGGTGTTCGTCCTTGACGTCGCTCGAGGCCGGAAAGCCGGCGAACGAATCGAACGCCCACTGCCGCGCGTTGTGCCCGAGCCGCCTGGAGTGCTTGTAGGCCAGCCGGAAGGTGACGCAGCCATGCGAGCCGAATTCGCAGTAGTCGCCGCTGATCCCGTTGAAGGTCAACGCCTTGAACGCGTTGAAGAAGAACTCATCGCGGCACGCCCACTCCCTCGAGTTGACGTCGAGCTCGAAGACGCCGCGGCGGCGGTACGAGCTCTCGCGTCTGGCCTGCATCGCCCGCCGCAGTCCCAACGTCAGTCGAGGCGGCAGAATCGCCTTGGCAATGCTTCTCGCAGTCACACTCACGGGAGCGCCCTTTCACGAATGCCACGTCTGCGGCTGGCGACGTGTTCCAGGTTCTGGCGGGCCGTCACGGTACAGTAGCGGAAGCCGTGCGTGCCGGTTTCTTGATCAGCACCGCCATCCGGTGGCTGCGCAGGAATGGGATGCAATCCAGGGCAGTCGCGATCAGCCAGCTGTGCGGTGCCACCAGGCGCGCCAGCGGCGGCGCCAACGTGACCGAGCTGATCGATCCATCCAGGCCGGCGAACAGCCGTCGCACCTCGCCGGCGGAGACTCCCCGCACGTGCGGGTTGCGCGGATTGTTCCATGCGAAATCGTAGTAGAGCAGCGCGCCGCCCGGCTTCAACACCCGGACGATCTCCGCGGCCACGGCCCGGCGCGCCGTCTCGCTCAGGATCGAACTGAACACGGTCCAGGTCACGACGAGAGCGAAGGTGTCGTCCGCCCACGGCATATTGCGGGCGTCGCCGATCCTGAGGTCGGCGCCGCGCAAGGCGGCCTGCGCCACGCTCGCCCGGCGTGGATCCATTTCGATGCCGTGAAGATCCGATTCGCGCACACCCCAGCTCAGCAGGGTGCCAAGTGCGCCGAGGCGGCCATAGCCGACTTCGAGACACGGCGAGCCGGCCCGTGGCAGCACCGCGGCGTCGCTCAGGAGTCGCAGCGCGGCCCGCTCCCGGCCCTGACTCATGAGCAGGTAGCCCGGATTGTGCTGTGCATACAGCGTGTCGGACACCGTGCGGTCCCGGCGTTCGTACTCGCTGATGAGCTCCGCTTCGAGGCCGTCGTCGATCGGCGAGCGGCCGTCCGCGCGGTCAGTCGCCGCCGTCCGGTGCTCAGCGGCCATGTGAACCGTGCGGCAGTTGGCGTCGATAGAACGTCACGTTGCGTGCGAGGCAGATCGGGACGCTGAAGTGCTCGACCACGCGCTGGCGGCCGCGCTCGCCCATCCGTTGTGCGCGGGCGTCGTCATCCAGGACCCGGCACAGCTTGTCGGCGATGTCGATCGGATCCGTCGGGTCGACCAGCAGTCCACAGTCGCCGTCCGGACCGAGGACCTCGGGCCCCGGACCGCGCGACGTGACCACCACCGGCCGCCCGCACGCCATCGCCTCGAGGATGACCAGGCCCTGCGTCTCCATTCGTGACGGAAAGACGCACACCTGCGCCGAGGCCATCAGCGCGCTCACGTCGGCCCGATGGCGCGCGCCGAGAAAGCGGATCGTCGCCCCAACCCGGTCCGACAGCCCTCTCCCGATGTCTTCGCGCAGCGTCGCTTCGCCGTGCGGTCCGGCGATGTCGCGGCCGGCCAGCGACAGCCGGGCCTCAGGATGACGGCGAAGCACATGCTCCATGCTGGCACACAGCGCGCGGACGCCCTTCTTCTCCATGATCGACCCGACGAACACTATCGACCCGGCGACGATGGTGCCGGGCCGGGGCGCAAAGACCGCCGTGTCGACCGGGTTGCTCAAGACTTCAATCGGGCGCGACCCGAGTCCCATCGAATCGCGGGTCACGTCGGCGGCGAACTGGCTCACCGCGCACAGCCCCCCAGCGCGACGCACGGCAATCTGCTCCAGGAGCAGCCGGCCGTACCGTTTCGGCTGGTCCAGCGTCGCGCACCAGAAGTGATGACTGCCGTGGAAGCGGACGATGGTGCGTCTGCCGCCGGGAAGACAATGCGCCTCCGACTCGGCCGACTCCGCGACATCGATTTCGTTGGCGACCAAGGCGCGCCGCAGGCGGGACTGCATCATCCGCACCGACGACAACGGTCCACGATGTCGCATCAGACGGAGCTGGACACCGTGGTCGGTCGAATCCTCGTCGCGAGCGCCAAACCCGAACACGGTGGCCCGATGGCCGCTCTCGACCAGGGCCCGGGCAAGGGTCTGCACGAAGGAGCCGATGCCGCCGTGCTGCGACTGGAAGGCCGGATACTCGGAACACAGGAACCCGACGCTCACCGGCCGGGGCGACGGAGCGCTGTCGTTGCCGCCGCGAGCCACTGCACTCACGGCTCGAACACCCCGGCGGCGCCCGCACCGCGCTCCCGCAGGATCACCCGGCGCAGCCGTGAGTAGCGCCTCATGCCGAGCATCGCTCTTGGCATCTGCAAGGCCGCCCAGCGGGCACGCTCCGGAAGCAGACTGAACCGGCAGTAACGCTGCACGTCGACGACCCGGGTCGACGCCTTGATGGCCAGCCGGCGCAGGTCGAACGGAGTCGACGCCGCGCCGTTCAACCCCGGCCGGGAATTGGCCAGCGACGTGATGCCCGCCTCACGCGCACACGACACCACCAGCGGCGTCATGTCCCCGCCGGGAATCGAGGCGTGCGTCACCGGTTGCCCGAGCAGGGCCTCGAGATAGTCACGGCAGTCGCGAAACTCGGCGACGATCTCGGCCGGGGTGCACGCCGACAGCATCCGATGCGTGACCCCGTGCACGCCGATCTCCATCCCCGCCGCCGCGGCCGCCCGAAGCGTGTCGCGCCCGGCGAAGTGACGACGGCCGATGAAATCCCGGGTCACGAAGGCGGTGGCACGCCACCCTCGCTCGGCCAGGAGCGGAAGCGCAATCTCGAAGGTGCCGCTCCAGCCGTCGTCGAAGGTCACGACGACGCTGTGCCCGGCGGCGTCCGGAGCCGCGACGTACTCGCCGACCGTGACGACGCGGTGCCCTGAACGCTCGATCGCGAGCAGATGGGCGGCGAAGCTCTCGCGTGACACGTGGTACGCCGCGGCACTGCCGGGCACGTCCGGCCGCGGCGCCAGATCGTAAACGTCGTGGTACATCAGCCACAGCGAACTCACGGGGCGACCCCCGGATCCGCTCCAGCGACGACTGGCGTCGGCCGGCGGCCTCTCGCGAAGGTGACCAGTCCCACCAGGAATCCCGAGCCGTAGCTGAGATGGAGGATCACGAACGCCACCGGCAGCAGCTCGGGCCGGTGCCAGCCGGTGCGTCGGATCGTGGCGACGGTGGCGACCAGGGTGGCCAGCACGTAGGCCAGCAGCACCAGCAGCCACAGGCGCAGCGCCCACCTACTGACGGCCCCGAGCAGCAGACCTGCGAACAGGAACAACACGAAGGCCGGGGGCACGAAGTGGCGGAGCTGCATCTGGAGCACGTGCTTCTGCATCACGCGCACCTTGTAGTAGCCGGTACTGGTAGGTACTGGCGCCACAGCGAGCGGAGCGACGTCCGGCTGTAGTAGTCGGAGGTGACGTCGCCAGCCAGCAGGATGCGCGCGCCGAGCTTGCGCAAGCGGTAGTTGTATTCGTCGTCCTGATTGCGGACCAACTCTTCGTCGAACGGGCCGGCCACCTCGATCGCCCGTCTGGTGTAGGCCGGAAACGGCACCGTGTCGACCAGCATCGTCCGGTCGGTCACGGTTCGAAACGCCGAGCCGCCAACCCCGAACGGCGAGCTCATGACCGCGGCGATGACCCGGCCGACCGGCGTGGTCGCCACGGTGTTGATCGATCCCCCGACGCCATCGACGTCGTCGCGGCAGATGTGGTCGACGCAGCGCGAGACATAGTCCGGCGCGATCCGGCAGTGTCCGTCGATGCGTACGACGATCTCGCCAGTGGCGACCGCGAGGGCGGCATTGAGGCCCTTGGCGACGATCCGCCCGGGATTGTCGACGATGCTGATCGAGCGCTGCGGGTGACGGGCGGCGAGTTCAGCGACCATCTCTCGCGTGCCGTCGGTCGACATGCCGTCGGCGACGAACACCTCCATGCGGTCGGGCGGATAGTCCTGTGCCAACACGGCGCCGAGGCTGTCGGCCAGGAAATCGGCCTCGTTCCGCACCGGCATGATGACCGAGACGAAGGGCCGGGCTCCGGGTTGAAAGGCCACGTGTCCGGGCCATCTGGCAGGTGAAGACATCGTTCAGGACTCGCCCGGCGGGCGGAAGGCTGTCGCGGGCGGCGACTCGCGAGAAGGCAGTCGGCAGATGACCGCACGAAACTTCCCGTTGGAGCTTCGCGCGATGGCGTCGACGCATTCCACCGTCACGGTCACGTCGCCGACGCGATCCTGAAGGCGCTCCGTCAGCACCTGCTCGGTGTGCGGGCCGAACCCCGGGGCCGGTATGCACAGGATTCGGAAGTGATCCAGACGCTCCTGGATGATCTGCGCCTCCCTGATCGGGAGATCCTCCTTGAACACCGGGTCGAGGCGGCCGATCCGGCGGCCGTCCCGCGTCGTCACCAGGTCGTCGCTGCGGCCTTCGATGCCCGCCAGTCGTGGCAACGTCCGCCCGCACGGACACGGCTGCGTGTCGGCCCGCACGGCCCGGTCGCCGGTGCGGTAGCGAATGAGCGGCATGTCGGCGTTGAGCAGGCTGGTGGCGACGAGATCGCCAGCCTGGCCGGGCTCCGCTTCGTGGCCGTCGTCGAGGATCTCGACCACGCCCGCCTCCGGCCACAGATGCTGCCGTCCGTGTTCGCATTCGCTCGACGCGGTGACGATCTCCGCCATCCCGTAGGTCTCACGCACCGGACAACCGAATGCGGCGCCGATCGTGGCCCGCTGATGGTCGAGGAGTGGTTCGGCGTTGGTGATGACGACCGCCATTCGCACGTCGGTCCGGCCCAGTCGCAGTGCCTCGCGCGCCAGCGTGTAGAGCGATGAGGTGTAGCCGAACAGGTAATGGATACGGTAGGCGACCAGAGCGTCGAGGTAGCTCGGCGTCAGCTCAGGAGCGAGGTGATACGACGACATGTACAGCTGCCGGAGTGGTGCGTTCCACACCCAGAAGGGCGGGGCCGTGGCGGCGATCGGCGTGACCAGCTGGCCGCCGAGTATCGCCCAGCGGTCCGCTCTCGAGACGCCGTACCATGAGCGCCAGCGAGCCTCGGCCAGGGCGTACCACGCCAGTGTCGTCTCGCGACTCCACCACACGTTCAGTGGCTTGCCAGTGGTGCCGCTGGTGTGTTCCCGGATCATCCGCTTGATGTCGCAGTCGTCGGCGACGAACGCCTCCGGCTGTCGTCGCACGGTGTCCTTGTCGAGAATCGGCCAGTTGTGCAGGACGTCGACGGCCGAGTCGTCGCCACGGGCCCGCCGCAGTTCCCATTGGGCGCGGTAGAACGGCACGCGGGTGGCGGCGCGGTTCAGTACCAGCGCCAATCGGTCCGCTTGATACGCGTTCAAGCGTGCTTCCGGCCAGCGATCGCGCTCGAGCGCCTCAGCAGCGATCCGGCCGCTGGCCGGGCCGTAGCGCGTCGACCGCAAGTAGAGGCCGCGCAGACCCGCGGCCAGAGACCGCACCGGTGGCGGCATGCGATGGTAGAGCCGGAGTGTGGCTTCGTTCACGGGCGTGGCGGTGCGGTCACGAGGTCAATCCCGCCGCGGGCGCCGCCGCGGACACCGAGCGCGCGCCGGCAGGTGCCGCGAGCCGCAGCGTGCGATCGACGAACTGCCGCGTCTGGTCGCGATGCCGGGCGGAGAAGCCGACGCTGGCGTCGACGAAGCGGAGCAATTCTTCCGGATCGGCGACGAAGTCGGTTCGCGATTCGCCGCACGGCTCGCAGATGAACAGCCCGGAGGAGATGCCGCAGAACAACGCCACCGTCGCCACCGTCGTCTGCACCTGATGCGGCGGGTTGAGGATGATCATGGTCGACAGGTCCGCCATCAGATACAGCAGCGGCGCAAGGTGTGACCCCTCCACACCGACGACCACGCTGGCCTTGCTGCACGCGGCGATGAGCTGTTCGCCGGTGCAGCTGGCGATGTCGACGGTCGTGAATCCTTGTCCTTCGAGTCTGGCCCGCACCTCCGCCTCGTTGACCAGGACCCGTCGCGCCCCGGACGCGCCTCGGCTCAGAAACACCCGATCGAGCCCCTTCGGCAGCCGCGCGGTGCGTGCGCGGAGGACGTGGTAGCGGCGGGCCTTGTCCGGATTCTGGCCGGCGTCGTCGATTACCAGCAGCTTGCGAAACAGCGCTGCGCCGTAGCGCGCGGGTTCCCCGACCTGGAGCGCGTCCTGAAACGCCGCCTCGTGCCGATACGGCGCGCGCCGATGGCCAACCGGCGGTGCGAACGGCTCGGCCAGAAGCTGGAGCGGGACGTCGTCTTCGAGCCAATGGCCCCACCAGGTCGAGCCGAGCGACGTCGACACCAGCGCCGCCTCGGCGACCTCGGCCGCCGGTCCGGTCGGCTTGACTCCGATATACCGACGGGCTTCGAACGAACGCAAGTCGTGCCGGTATCCGCTGCCGTACACGGAGCCGTCCAGCAGCGTCGCCTCGGACAGCCAGTGCGCCACCACCGGCGTGAAGACGAAACTCTTCCGCTTCAGGAAGTTGCGGATGGTGTGCTCGGCGCTGTACTGCGCTGCGCCCAGGATGCGCGGCAGGTGCTCATCCCACACGTACGGGGTGAGCGCGGCCACTTCGCCGCCGTCGCACACGGTAAACGAGTGGTCGGCCGCGTCGGACAGGGGCACGTAGGGGAACCCGGCGAGACGCTTCGCCCAGTAGCCCAGCATTCCCCGCAGCGCGGGCACGCGCACGCCGATGCCGGCCATTCGCGGCGGGGTGATTGGCGCCGTCATGTCCATGTCGCGGTTCGAATCACGGCCGGCGGCCGCTGGGTCCGATAGAACGACGCATGCCGGTCGGCGAACGTCCTGGCGGTGTAGTCGGCGCGGGCCCGCGCCCCTGCCGCCTGCGAGACTCGCGTCGCGAACGCTTCGTCCTCCAGCACCCGGCACAGATGCTGGCTGCATGCCGGATAGTCACCGACCTCCGACACGAAACCGGTCACGCCGTGCTGAATGAGATCCGCGCTCCCGCCGCTGCGGTACGTGACGACCGGAGGGCCAACCGCCATCGCCTCGAGCAACGACCACCCGAAGGCCTCGCTGTCCGCGCAGTGCAGCAGCGCCGACGCCTGACTCATGAGGGCCAGCACATCGTCCCGAACGCCGAGCAGCCGGACTGCGGATGACAGGCCGAGCTGTTCGGCGAGCGCGACCAGCTCACGCTCGTAGCTCCGCTCGTAGGTCCCGCCCGCCACCCACAGGCGAACGTTGGGCAGCCGCTGGCGAACCAGGGCCACGGCCCGGATGGCATCCTCGATACGTTTGCGGCGCTGCAGATGGCCGACGGCGAGAACGATCGGCGCCTCGCGCGATGGACGCCACGGTGGCTGTCCCGCGAGTTCGTCGAAATCGAACCCGAGCGGGATGGTCGTGATCGGGATTCGTGACGGCGCCACGCTCCGGATCAGCGACTCGGCACTGGTCGAAATCGCGATGATGCTGGCCGCCAGCCGGCTCTTCATCCGCAGCAGCGGGAGATGGCCGTCCTCGTTCAGGTTCCGCTGCGTGAAGACGAATCGCCGGCCGTGGGCCCGCGCCCACAGCGCTTCGAACGGCGAGGACGTGAAGTCGAGAGAATGCTGCAGATCGAAGCGGCCTGGCCGCAGGCGATGCTGATCGCGAACGGCGGCGGCCACCCCGCCGACCGTCACGGACGTCGGTCGAAAGGCGGCCACGCAGCTCTGGACGCCGAATTGCCCCAGGCGCGCCGCCGCTTCGCGGAACCCGGCCGGTCGGAGCGCACAGACCGTGAGGGCGAACTCGTTCCTGGGCAGGTACTTGGCAATTCCCATCATTTCCCGATACGGACTGGCGGTTGGCACCACATGGGGCACCGTCAGGAGAATGCGCATCCGCTGGTCGTCAGCGGTGTGCGGCGCCATTCGGATTCCACGGCAGGCGCTGAGAGGCGTTGCGGCGAACCGGCAGGATGACGGCCGCCACGAACTCCGGCGGCTGCTGAGACGTGTCGTCAGGCGCGACCCGCCTGGTGCCGTGGAGTGGGAGGTCGACGGCCGTCCCGCCGTACGTGGCCGACAGCAACGGGGCGCCGAAATAGTCGCGGACGTCGCGAATCTCGAACCGGTCGCCGCGGCGCAGGCCGACGCTCGACAGATCGACCTGCGCGCTCTGGCGTCGATCCCAGTTGAAGATCGCCAGATGGCCGCGCCCGCGCACGTAGCGGTGTGGTCGGACGAAGACCTGGCCAGTGCTCGGCCGCTGGCCGCTCTGGTCGTTGTCAGGGTGGCGAAACCGGGTCCCCGGCTCGACCCGGCCGATGAGCCGGTTGTCGGTGACGGTCGCATTGGTGCAGTTGGTCACGACCAATGCGACCCCGCCCGCCAGATAGTTGCCGCGCACGACCGGGTCCGAGCAGCCTTCGAGATACCCGATATCGGCATTTCGTCCGGAACTCGACCACGGGTAGTAGGCGTAGTTCGACAGCAGGACCGGGTGTTCGGCCACGCGGCGTCCGCCGACCAGGAAGTTGGCCTGCGGCCCGCTGACCTTGGAGCGGGACCCGTGATCGAAGGCGATGTTGCCCTCGAAGTACAGGTTGTTGATCTCGCCGCCCTGCGTGTACGCGTGCACCCCGAAGCTGCGCCCATCGAACAGGATGTTGTCGACGACTCGCTTCGTCAGCAGGTTGTTCTGGATGTAGATCGAATGGCCGTGCCCGCGATCGTCGTCGTCCCACCCGACCTCGTAGATCAGGTTGCCGTAGACTTCGGCCTCGAGCGCCGGCGTCCACACCCCGAACCCGTTCCCGGTGTGGTGCACCACCAGGTTGATCAGCTTCGTGTAGGGCCCGAACACGTCGACGCCGGTGCCTTTGACCTGGCCCGGCAGGTCGGGCGTCGAATTGGTCACCTCGAAGCCCCAGTAGACGGTGTAGGCGCCATCGACTCGCAGCACGGCCAGATTCGAGTTCCTGGCCCCGTCCAGGATCGCGCGGTCGCCGGGAAACTGCGCCACGACGATGAACGCGTCGGCGGTGCCGGCCAGCTCGCTGCGGAAGTTGCCGGCGTAGGTGCCGCCGGTCAGCCACAGCAGGTCTCCTGGACCCACCGGACCATCTGCGGACAAGGCGGTGGCGAGATCGAGCGGCTGCCGGGCGGAGCCGACGTTGCCAGGACGTCCCGCCGGCGAGGCGAAGTAGACATGCTCGTAGGTGGCGGTGTCCCACGGCTGCAGCGAGGCAGCGGCGACGGGAGGGGCGATTCGACCGGCCACGCCCGTAGGCTCGACTCGTGACAGGTGGCCGAGCAGGAACAGCACCGGCACGAGCAGCGCGACGACGAATCCACTACGAAGACGCAATCCGGTCATCACGCCGCCGATGATTGGCTGCGCCCGCCGACCAGGCGCCGTGACGGCGGTGTCTCGGCCGGCTCGGCCGGTCGTGCCGGCGCCGTCGTCCCGTAGGCGAAGATGCAGCAACTCAGTCCGTACATGAACGACGGCGCCACGGTGCGCATCGCCGAGTTGACCATGAACAGGAGGCTCCACGCGAAGGCCGACGCCACCAGCGCCTTGGCATGGGGCGTGGGAGCGCGGTAGATGTTGCGCAGGCCGAGACCGACCAGCAGACCGAGGGTCACGGCACCGAAGAACCCGTGTTCGGCCAGCAGGCGGGTGAACTCGGTGTGGGCAGCGACTCCGTTCAGATGGTGGCGGGGCGACATTCCGGGACCGACGCCGAGCACCGGGCTGCGCATCCAGAGGTCGAGATCCTCCGACCCGAGCTCGTCGCGGTGGGTCAGCCCGGTCTCACCGTAGCGCACCGCGAGATTGCCTCCCGTGAAGTTCACCAGCGCTGGCCAGATCACGAAGTAGCCGATGACCACGAGCAGCGGCACGACCAGGATCAGCTTGCGACGCGCGTCGGCGTCGAGCACCAGGAAGACGAGCGCGATGGCCGCCGAGAGCGACGCGCCGAGCATGCCGCCCCGGGAAAACGTCAACGCACACTGGGCGGCGAGCCACAGCATCAACGGAAACAGCACGGTCCGGGCCGGCCACCGGATGTCCCGAGCCAGCAAGCACCAGAAACAGGACAGGGCGCCCAGTCCGAGCGCCAGGGACACCTGGTTGGGCCCGAAGCCGCCGCTGGTCGCAAAATTCGATTCGAACGTGAACGTCAGGTGCTCGGCGGTGACGATGTTGAACACCACGATCGACCCGATGGCGACCACCGGGGCGACGAGCAGGAGGAACACCCGCAGCACCATGGCCGGCGAAAGCTGGAGCCGCGAGAAGAACGCGGCGCTGACGGCAAGAGACAATGGGCCGGAGAGATTGAAGCTCAACATCCCCCTGAGGGCGGCCGGGTCGGCCTCGTCGACCGTGATGAAGACGGAGGGCAGCAGCAGCGAGAAGCACAGCGCCGGCGCGAGCAGGCTCTTCAAGCCGAAGCGGTTGAGCAGCGCCGCGGAGAAGATCACGACCAGCCCATACTTCGCCGATTCCCACGGCAGCGCGTCGGTGACCATCCGCCACAGCACTTCGGAGCCCACCATGTAGGCCGCGACGTAGGCGACACGGTCCATGCGGCTCGCGTCGAGGGCCCACCAGCAGCCGAGCAGGATGGAACACGCCCCCTGCGCCCACACGACCATCGACTGCGACTGCATCCACAGGCCGAGCGGCGCGTGCAGCGCGATGAAGACCAGCCACCAGGCCTGCTCCTTGGCCGTCAACGCGCCGCCAAGCGGCGTCACCGCTGCTGCGGGCGCCGCGGCGTCGGACGAGTCCGTCGCAAGCCCGGCCGCGGGGTTCAGTCGTTGGGTGAACATGGTCGAAGTCGCGGCCGAGGTCAGAGCCCGACGAAGCCCTTGAGCCGTGCGATCAGCGACGAGACCGCCGACGGGGCCTCGCTGCCGCTGGTCAGAAGGAACACGGCGAACTCCGGCGCCGTGTGGGCCGGCGTCGGCTGCCAGCCGATCACCGGAGCCGCGGTCACGCCGTCGAGTGGAACGGTGACGGCGTTGCCCGAGTAGGTTCCCGACGCGACCGGCCCGCCATCGAGGTTCCTGACGTCGCGGAGCTCGAAGGCCGCGCCGATCGGGAGCGCGGCCGCGGCGAGATCGACCCGGACCTCGTCGCTGTGCTCCCAGTTGTAGACGATCACGTGAGCCCGTCCCGGGGCGTAGCGATTCGGCCGGACGAAGGTCTTGTTTGCCGTCGGCGGCGCCGCGGCGAAGTCATTGTCGGCGTACTGGGTGGCCAGTTCATCTTGCGGCACGATGGTCTTGCCGGCGATGCCACGCGTGCCGCCCACGAAGACGTTGCCGTGCAGCTCTCCGGCGCAGTTCACCAGCTGCGTTGCATAGCCTCCGCGCGACACCGAGAAGTAGTTGTTGCTCATCTCCAGGCCCTGGCAGCCGGCTTCGTAGCCGATGTTGTTCCCGGCCCCCGGATTGTCATAGGTGTAGTTGTTCTTGACCACCGGCCGCTGCGCGGCGCGATGCCCGCCGAACAGGATGCTGAAGTCACCGGCGGTGATGCCGTTGTTGGCCACGACATTGCCTTCGAGCTGGATGTCGTCGAGGAAGCCTTCGTCCGACGCGTAGGCATGGATGCCAGGGCCGAACTGGCCGAACACGATGTTGTCGGTGATGCGCCGGACACCGGTCTTGTTCTGGGTGTAGATGCCGGGGCCGCGCGGCCCCTCCGGTCGCACCACGCCGTTGTAGTAGACGATGTTGCCGTAGGCCTCGGAGTCGACGGCATCGCTGCCCATGCCGATGCCGCTGCCAGAGTCGTGGATCACCAGATTGACCAGTTTCACGTTGGTGCCGTGGACGTCGATGGCTGCGGCCCGGCCGAGGTCGGGGCCGGACCGCCGGGTATCCGAGTTGGTCATCTCGAAATCCCGGTACACCGTCCAGGCCCCGTTCACGGTCAGCGTCGAGCCAATCGCCTGTGCCCCGTCGATCACCGCGTGCTCTCCGGGAGACGGACGGATGGTAATCGGCGCGCTCTCCGCGCCGGTGAGCACGCTGGTGACAGCGGACACCTTGTAGGTGCCGCCGCGCAGCCACACCGTGCCGCCGGGCCGAATCCCGCTGGTCGCCGACAGCGCCGTCTTCAGGTCGTAGGGGCGTTCCCTGGTCCCGTCGCCGCCGGTCCACCCTCCCGGAGCCGCGTAGATGGACATGGCGGGATCTTCCGGCTCGCCCACGGGTTCGCTGCCGCCGCACGCGACCGCCGCAAGGCACAGCGCGGCCGGGCCGCAGCCGGCGAGCAGACGTCGCCAGGGGCCGCGCCGGGCGGGCGCCGGCCGGGCCGCCGCCGCGCCGATTGGGCCCGGCAGGCGGTGTTCGCAGTCGTTCGCTCCGGAGGTCATTGCGTCCATGTTCTTGTCCGGTCCTGCCATATGCGTCGTGATGGTGAGCGCGCGCGGTCTCAATGCCGCTGAGTGACCGAGTCGTACACCTCGGCGATGCGCTCGATCACCGAGTCCCTGCCGTAGCGCGCAACGACGCGCTGGCGCAGGCGATCGCCGAGTTCCGCCCGCGTCGTGGGCGATCCGAGCAGCCGGCTCAAGGCGACGGCCAGAGCCTCGGGCCGGGCAGCGGGCACCAGAAGTCCCGCGCGCCCGTCGTCGAGTACCTCGGCGCATTGTCCGACGGCGGTGGTCACGGCGGCGAGGCCGGCGAGGCCGTACTCGACCAGCGCCAACGGGAACCCCTCGCCGATCGAACTGAGTACCCCGACATCGCACTGCCGGAGGATACCGGCGACGTCGGTTCGCTCGCCCAGCAGGGTGACGTGGTTGGTGAGTTCCAGCTCGCCGATCGCGCGCCGCACGCTCTGCGCGTAGGCCGGCTCCGCCTCCCGGCCGACCAGCAGGAGGTGCGCCGCGGGGTCGCTGCGAACGACGATGGCCAGGGCCTCGAGCAAGTCGAGGTGGGCCTTCTGCGGCCGCAGATTGGCGACGCAGACGAGGCGCTTTCCCGGCGTGCCCGGAAGGTCGGACACCGTACCCGGGCGCTGGTCCGACACGAAATTGGGCACGTACCAGACGCGATCACTCGGCACGTCCAGTTCGGTCCTGGCCCACTCGGCGAGCAGCTCGTTGACCGAGATCACCCCAGCCACCCGCCGCGCGGCCAGCCGGTACGGGCGGGGCGGGCGCGGGGCATGCTGCTGGTAACCGCAGTGGTCGTGCCAGACGACTACCGGGTAGGGCGGACCGAACGAACCGCCGATGGCGGTGAACAGGGCGCTGGCGTGGGCGTGGAGGATGCGCACGCTGTGGGTCTTGATGAACGCCCTGAGCCGCAGCATCGCCGCGACGTCGACCGTGCGGCGGCGAGCGAGGCTCAGATGCTTGACGTCGGGTCCGAGCAGCGCCGACAGCGGCCCGTCGCGCCGGGTGGAGCAAATCGAGACGTCGAACCGGTCCCTGGGCAGGGCGTTGACCAGATTGACGGCAACGCGTTCGGTGCCCCCGGGCTCGAGCGTATCGGTCAGGTGCAGGACGCCGATCCGCCGACGCTCGGTCACCGAACCTCCCGGCCGGCCGGATACAACGGCGGCGCGGCGGCGGCCATCCGGGGTGGCGCGACGTTCCAGTGGCTCGCCAGCAGCTCCGCCAGGGCGCTGCGCAACCCGTCGAGCGAAAACTGGCGGGCCCACGCCGAGGCGGCGTGCATCGCCGCCAGGCAGCTGTCCGGATCGTTCGCCATCACCCGGAGGGCTCCGGCGATCTCGTCGGGAGATCCGGTGTGGAGCAACACGCCGCGGCCGGTCAGCATGCGTGGCACCTGCCCGTGCGCCACCCCGACGCAGAGCAGGCCATGGCACATGCCTTCGGCGATGACCTTGGGCCAGCCCTCGGAGTGCTGCGACGGCAGGACCAGGCAGTGCGCCCACTCGAACCAGCGCAGCGACTCGTCGTAGGGCAGCGCACCCGCGAATGTCACGATCCCGCGTGCCACCAGATCGCCGGCCTGCTGCCGCAGCGCCGGCCCTTGCGGGCCATCGCCGACGATCATCAGTTCGATCGGCAGGTTCTCCGCCACCAGCAGGCCGACGGCGTCGATCAGCGCAGCGACGCGCTTGCGGGCCTCGAGCGTTCCTGAGAACAGCACCCGCAGCGGCCGGGTGATGCGTTTGGTCGCCGCGACCTGCACCGCGCGTTCGACCTGCGCCGTGGTCATCATCGAGGTGAAGAACGGCACCACGTGCGCCGGCTGGTCAGGCCATTCTCCGTAGACGGTCACCGGGCCGCGCCACCAGCGCGAGCGGAGCAGGAATCGCTGCAGGCGCGTCGGGATCGATTCGCCGTCGTAGCCGTTCCACTGGCCGGCGTACTTGGCGACCAGGTAGCGTGAGAACAACGGCGCCACCGCCGCGCCGACCAGGCCGACATTCCCGGGGCAGCGCACGTGGACGGCGTCGGCGTGGCGCATGGCCCGGGCCAGGCTCAGCGCCCACGAGGGTATCGCCGGCAGCAGCCCGAGCTTGGCCCGAGCCGTATCGCCACCGGCGTCTCGCAGCGGGCGGATCGAGATGTTGGTCCTCGTGAACGGCACGACATCGCCCGGGAAGGCGGTGCGACGGAGCGGCGCCGCGATGACGACGGTGTCGAACAGGTCCGCCCAGATGTCGATCTCTCTGGCGTACGGGCCATAGGCGCCGAGCTGACCGCCGTGTTCGTAGTGGTGGACGTGCGACACCACGAGCAGACGCCTGGGCGCCTCCCGCGTCGCCGTCGAGCGGTCGTGGCGGCGTCCGGGAACGTCGCTCACGATTCCGTCGGCCGGCGCCGCGATCGGGCCCACGTCGGTCATTGCCGGCCGATGTCCCAGGCCACGGCCGGATGGAGCAGGGCCGAGTCGACGACACCCGAGATCCCTTCGACGTCGATCGTCGCCTTGTCCGTGACGTAGCGCGACGAACCGAACTCACCCGAGAGCTGCACCTTGAACCACAGCGCGTAGAGACCGGGACTGAGCCACAGCGGTGGGAACCGAGCGCGGATCGTATACGTTCCTGGGGACACGCCGACCAGTCCAAGGTCGGTGTGGCTCTCGCGAAGGACGAATACTTCACGACCGAACATGTCCATGAAATGGCAGTACAGGGTGAAGCCGGCGGTCGCTTCTTGCAACGTCAGCGTCGTCGACGCCTCGAACTCCTTCGACTGCGCGATCGTGCCGCCGCCGACGCCGGTCACCTCGATCCGGCCGAAGCCGGCGCTCGACGGGCCGTCGTTGTCCGCCGGCGCGTCGAACTCGAGCGCGCCGATCAGCTTGTAATACGCGGCCATCGCCGTGCCGACGTCTCCGACGGCCTGGACGCGGCCCTTGTCCAGCACGATGCCCTTGGTGCACATCGAGCGGATCGCGCCCATGTTGTGGCTGACGAAGAGGACCGTGCGGCCTTCCTGGGCGACGCTGCCCAGCTTGCCCAGACACTTCTTCTGGAAGGTCGCGTCGCCGACTGCGAGCACCTCGTCGACGAGCAGGATCTCCGGCTCGAGGTGCGCCGCGACGGCGAAGGCGAGGCGCAGGTACATGCCGCTCGAATAGCGCTTGACCGGCGTATCGATGAACTGCTCGACCTCGGCGAACCCGACGATCTCGTCGAACTTGCGGAGGATCTCGGCCTTGCGCATGCCGAGAATGGCGCCGTTCAGGAAGATGTTCTCGCGTCCGGTCAGTTCGTTGTGGAACCCCGTTCCGACTTCGAGCAGCGAACCGACGCGACCGTGCACTTCGGCATAACCGGTCGTCGGTTCGGTGATCTTCGAGAGCAGTTTGAGCAGCGTGCTCTTGCCGGCGCCGTTGCGGCCGATGACGCCGACCACGTCGCCCTGCTCGACGTCGAACGACGCGTCCTGAAGCGCCCACACCAGGGTCTGCTGGCGCCGGGCCCGGGCCGCGTCGCCATTGCCGAAGGCGGCACGGACGGCGCGGACGGGGGCCATGCCCATGTTCGTGATGCTGTCGCGCAACGTCCGATAGCGCTCGCGCTGAGCGCCGATGCGGTATTGCTTCGACAGGCCTTCCGCTCTGATTGCGATGGCCATGTCTACGCTCGACTCGTCGCCGGCTGGCCGGCGCGCACCTGCGCGGAGCGGGCGGTGGCGCCGCTGCGGGCGATGCTCTGCAGCGCTTCGAGAATCCGTCCGCTCGAACTGCCGAGCGGCCCGGATACCTCCAGGTCGACCAGCCGCTGGCGGCCCTCACGATCGGTTTCGGGGTGACTGAGATACAGGTTCACGAAGTCGGCCAGCTGGTCGGCGGTGCGGGCGAATCGGCTGCCACCGGTCTGTTCGACTGGGCGATAGTGGTCGAACTGCATGCAGAAGTCGTAGGCCGGCATCCCGAAGACCGGCGGGGAGGCGATATCGAAGGCGGCGTTGATCACCGGCTTGCCGTTCACGGCGAAATCCAGACTCATGGTCGAACCGAAGTTGATGTTGAGGTCCGAGTGGCGGGTGAGATTGGCCAGGAACTGCACGTCGTCGACCGGCGGCAGCACGTGGTCCCAGCCGGGCAGCTCACTGGACCATCCGGGATGGACGTAGATGAGTTCGGGGAAGTCGCGGCGTACCTGGTCGAACCGTCGGCCGTCGTCGACCGGGGCCGGGCGGAGAATGACCTGCGGGCGTCCGGCAATCCGTCCGGAGCGGATGAAGTTCATCAGGATGCGGACCTGCTCCTGATCCTCCGGTCCGCTGTCGACGTTGTTGCCCGAAAAGCAGATCAGCGGCCGGGCGACGTCGGCATGGATCCGGCTGAAGAACTCGGCCTTCGACCAGTGCAGGGCGCTGTCGGCGTACGGGTCGAACTGCGGTGTCCCGACCACGTGGATGCGGTCGGGCCCGACGTCGGGGTAGTAGCGGAGCAATTCGTCCCGCATGAGGTCGCTCCACACCAGGTAGTGATCGAATGGTGCGGCGATGCGCCCCTTGCTGGTCATGTTGTCCCAGCTGAAGATGAACGTGGCGGTGGGAATGCCGCACCGCCGTGCCGCCAGGACCGGCGGCAGGATGATCGGCGGCCGCTGGTGTGAGCAGAACAGCACCGCCGGCCGAATCCGCTCGAACAGCGTCTGCCAGGTCCTCACCGCGGGCATCCGGTCGACCACCGCCTGGTGCCAGCCGTCGAGCAGTTTGATGCGGGCAGGCGACGCCGCGGCGCTGCCGATCAGCCGTGCCGCGCGGTCGGCCACCCGGGTGCGCCATGACCCGCGGGCGGGCACCTTGTCGAGGTGGTAGCGCATCGACTTGGTTCCCACCCAGTGCATCTGCGCGTACGACAACGAATAGCGCAGCGTGAACGAAGCTGGATTCTCCCGGTATGGCGTGAACGGATACCACTCCACTTGGCCCCCGTACGGGGGGCGGTACTCAGGCAGACGAGCTTCGGGTATCTGATGGATGACGTGGGCCGTACCGAGGCTCGACAGCTCGGCGAGAAACCGGCCGAGCACGAAATTCCTGACGCCGACGCCGTCAGGGACGAGAAGCAGGGAATCCATGCGGGTGCTGTTCCGGGCAGAGTGCTGAGAAATGGCCATCAATAGGGTCGGCGACGACGTCGCCCAAGAAGGGTCAGTGTTCGGCGATGGCCGCGATGCCACAGCCTGCGAACGGGCAGCCTGCTAGTAGGTGAGTCGCTTCTCGATGCGCAGTTCCACCTCGCTGAGGCGGGCGGCGATCCGCGGTCCTGCTCGTCCATCGCCGTACAGCGGGCTGGTCACGCACTTGCCGTTCTTCAGGTGTCCGTCGATCGCCGCGGCGATCGCGTCGCGGTGGTAGTCGACGTCGATGACATTGGCGCCGCGGTCGCGGCCGGTCTGCCGGGTGCCGATGTTCACGACCGGAACGCCGAGATAGGAGCACTCGCGGATGCCGACACTGGAGTTGCCGACCAGGCACCGGCTGTTGTGCAGCAGCTTCAGGAAGTCGATCGGCGCCATGTTCTTGAAGAAATGGATCCGGCGCGGGTCGCGTTCTTCGCGAAAGGTCCGGATGCCGCTCGAGGTGCCGTCGGCGCCGGCATCGACGTTGGGCCAGAACCACAGCGCCGGCAGGTCGAGCGCGTCGACGACGTGCAGCGTCTCGGTCACGTGGCGGCGCGCCAGCTCGTACTCGGTGGTCACTGGATGCTGCATCACGACGACGTAGCCGCCGGACAGGTCGAGCTGCGGGCCGACGCCGCCATACCGCTCGAAGATGTCGAAGTCGAGCGCCGGGTCGGTCAGCATCTCGGCCGCCAGATCGATCGACGGGCAGCCGGTGACGAACACCGTGGATGGTTCCTCGCCCATGCGCACGACCCGCTCCGCGGCCCGCTCGGTCGACACCAGGTGCAGGTCCGCCAGCTTGGTCACGGCGTGTCTGACCTTCTCGTCGATCGAGCCGGTGATCTCGCCGCCCTGGATGTGGGCCACCGGGATGTTCATGTAGGCGGCGGCCACGGCGGTCGACAGCGTCTCGTAGCGGTCGGCAACCGTCACGACGACGTCCGGTCTGAGGTTGTCGAACACGGTGGCCAGTTCGAGCAGTCCGATGCCGGTCGTCTTGGCCATCGCCGTCGGGGTCTCACCTTCGAGCACGCTGTAGACCCTGGCGGCGATCTCGAAACCGTCGCGCTCGATGTAGTCGACCGCACTGCCGTAGCGGTCGAGCAGCGCCGACGCGGCGACCACCAGCTGCAGCTCCAGGGCCGGGTTGTCGCGAATGGCGCTGAGCGCCGTCTTCACCCGTGAGTAACTCGGGCGGGCGGTGACGACGACGCAGACTTTCCGTCGATTCATCGCGCCGGCTCCAGGTCGGTGGCTCGCAGAACGGTGTCTGCCTCCATGCGTCGCTTCAGGACCGAGCCGACCACCAGTGGCAGGTCGGCCGCCGGGATCCCGGTGCCGGGCTTCTTGACGGTCAGGTGCTCGAGTCGCAGCACCGATCCGGCGTCGAGCGCGGTGCGGAGCACCACGCTCTTGGTGAACAGCGCCCGCACCGGTTCGAGGCCGGCAGCGGCGGCGTCCTTGTCGACGGGACTCGCCATCATCTGCTCGATGAAGCGGACGCCGTCGGTCAGCTGCCGCAACTCGGCGGTGGTCACCGACGCCGAGACGTCGGGTCCGAACATCTGTCGACTGAGCGTCACATGCACCTCGATGACGGCCGCGCCGAGCGTCGCCGCGGCCAGCGCCGGGTAGATGGTCCCGGAGTGGTCCGAGAGTCCGACCGGGCAGTCGTAGCGGCTGCGGAAGAACGGCAGCAGGTTGAGGCCGATGTTCGCCGGACCGCACGGGTACGCCGTCGTGCATTGCAGGACGGTCAGCGGACACCCGTGGGTCCTGACGTGCTGCACGGCGCCGTCGATCTCGGCCAGGGGGCTCATCCCCGTCGACAGGAGCATGGGCAGACCGGTTGCGGCCAGGCGATCGAGCAGGGGCCGATTGCTGAGTTCCCCCGACGCCACCTTCCAGGCGGAGATCCCGACCCGGCCCAGCAGCTCGAACGCGTCGTCGGAGAACGGCGAGCTGAGGAACAGCAGTCCCCGCTCGTCGGCGTGACGCTTCAAGCCGAGCCACTGAGGCTCGGTGAACTCCATCCGCTTCCAGTACGCCCGGCGATCGGCGTCCTGCTGGCTGAACCGGGTTCGCCAGCCTTCTTCGGCGGTGCTCTCGGCGGCGGCGACGTGGGTCTGGAACTTCACGGCGTCGGCACCGGCGTCCGCGATCGCGTCGATGAAGGCGTGGGCCAGCCCGAGGCTGCCGTCGTGTGCCTGCGCGACTTCGCCGATGACCAGCGTGCGGCGTGCCGTCGGGGAAGCGCTGCCGAAGGCGACGAAGGCCTCAGACGATGTCGGCAAAGGCCCTCTCCATCCGGCGGAAGTAGTAGGCGCCCGCCACCAGCAACACCATCGCAACCAGCGCCGACAACGCAATCATCGGCCCCGGGGCGGTCTTGGTGCCGAGCAGCGCCCAGCGAACGCCTTCGACCACGCCGGCCATGGGATTCAAGCCGTAGACGGTTCGCCACGGCTCGTCCAGCAGGCTGCTCGGATAGGCGATCGGCGTGGCGAAGAGCCAGAACTGCGTGATGAAGGGCACCACGTAGCGGACGTCACGGAACCGCACGTTCAAGGCCGACAGCCACAGACCCACGCCCAGGGCCGTCGCCAGCGCCAGGAGCAGGAACAGCGGCAGCCACAGGATGTTGATGGTCGGAGTGATTCCGTAGTACGCCATCATCCCAAGCAGCACGACGAAGGCGAGCACGAAGTCCACCGCGCCGCCGAGCACGCTGGCCGCCGGGATCATGAGGCGAGGGAAATAGACCTTCTGGATCAGGTTGGCGCTGCCCACCAGGCTGTTCGACGACTGCACCAGCCCGTTGGCGAAGAACGTCCAGGGAACCAGTGCCGCGAAACTGAACAGCGGGTACGGCACTCCGTCCGACGGAATCGCCGACAGCCGACCGAAGACGAGGCTGAACACGACCATCGTCATGACCGGCTGGATGATGGCCCAGCTCGCCCCCAGTGCCGTCTGCTTGTAGCGAACGACGACGTCGCGCCAGGTCAGGAAGTAGAGCAGCTCGCGATAGCGCCACAACTCGCCAAGGTTCAGCGAGATCCATCCGGGGGCGCGCTCGATGCGGGTGACAGGCAAGGACGCCGCGCCCGGCGCGGAGAATCCATTTGGTCGTGCGAGACGCTCGGTGACGTTCATGATGATGGTGGTCGGTTCGCCGGCGCGCCGCGCCGACGAGGGTTGGACGGCCGGCCGGGCCCGTCGTGTGGCGCCGTTGCCGGGGCGGACGAGGCGCTCAGGCGCGGGCACGGGCCACGCGACGCCCTAGTCGAAGGCCGCCTCTTTCGCCGTGGGCTTGGACATCGGCGCTGAGTAGTAGTCGCCGTACTTTCGCGAGTAGTGATCCCCGTAGTAGAACGAGTTGCGCTTGAAGTTCACGCCGTTGAGGACCGCTCCAACGAACTTCGCATTGGCGCGATCGAGCTGGTTGAGGGCGTTGACGGCCGCCGGGCTCTTGGTCTGGTCGGCGGCAACCACGAACAGCACACCGGCGGCCAGATGGGCCAGCAGCGACGCGTCGGTGACAGCCATCACCGGTGGCGAGTCGATGATGATCCATTCGTAGGACTCCGCCAGCCCGGCGATGAACTGCCGGCACCGCTCGGAGCTCAAGAGGTCGGAGGGGTCGCGTGGGATGGCCCCGGCGGGCACCAGCCACAGATTGGGTACTGGGGTGCCGACCGCGCACTCGGCGGCGGTCGCGCCTTCGCCGATCGCCTCCGACAGTCCCGGCCACGGCGACTGCTGGAACACACCGTGGACGCGCGGCTTTCGCATGTCCGCGTCGACGATCAGCACGCGGCGGCCGGTCTGGGCCAGCGAGACGGCGAGGTTGCAGGCGACCGTCGTCTTGCCCTCGCCCGGCCCGGTGCTGGTGACCAGGATGGTTCGGACCGCTTCGTCCGCCGATGAGAACAGGACGTTGGTGCGCACGGCCCGGACCGCCTCCTGGAAGACCGCCGGCAGACGCGGGTCGGACACCAGCGGCGACTCACCCGATTTCCGTCCCGTCAGCCTCGGCACCAGGCCGAGACACGGGAGTCCGAGTGCCGCCTTGACCTCCTCCGGAGTGGTGAGGGCGCGGTCCATGTAGTCGCGGAAGAACGCCAGGCCCAGGGCCAGCAGCGACCCGCCGAAGAGCGCCATGACCAGGTTGCGACGCGGATTCGGACTCACCGGCGATTGCGGGGCCGTCGCCCGGTCGACGACCCGGATGTTACTGGCCACCAGGCCGGTGGTGACGCCGGCCTCCTTGGCCCGCTGCAGCAGGGTCGAGAAGATCTCCTGGTCGGTCGCCGCGGCGCGGGCCAGGTCCTCGAACTCGGCGCGCTTGCCGGCCGACGCCAGCGACTCCCGCTTCTGTGACTCGACCGCCCGGACCAGGCTCTGTTCCTGCTCCACCGCCGCTTCGTAGTCGTTCTGCACCCGCTCGGCCGCAGCGTCCAGTTCGGCCTTCAGGCGCGCCTCGGCGCCCTGGATCGCCACCCGCAGCTTGGCGCGTTCGGGGTGCCGTTCACCGAACTTCGGGGCCAGCTGCTGATCCTGCGCCTCCAGATCGTTCAGCTGGCGTTTGATCCCCTGCAGCGAGGCATCGGCCTGCACGAACTGCAGACTCTCCAGCGCGCTCTGATCGCCGCGCAGCGACCGCACCTGGTTGTGCAGCGTCTCCTTCTGGATCCGATCGGTCCGGGCCGACATCAGGCTGGTGTTGAGGCTCTCGAGTCGTCTCAACCCGAGATCGGCGCCCTCTCCCGAGGCATCCGGGCGCTGTTCGCGATAGCGCTGGAGCGTGGTCTGACTCTCCTGGAGCTGCTTGCGATGGCCGTCCAGCTGACCGGCGAGCCAGTCGGCGGCGTCCTTGGCGATCGCCGACTTGAACTCGCGATTCTGTTCGACGTAGGCGTCGGTGAGCGCGTTGACCACGGCCGCCGCGAGTTTGGGATCGGCAGCCCTGAACGAGACGTCGACGATCCGGCTCGCGCCGGCCTGACTGACCGCGAGGCGATTGATGAACCGGTCGATCGCCACGCTGTGCTCGGCGCTGTCCTTGAAGCCCAGTGCCTCGTCGGGATCAGGGCCCTCCGGCTGCTCGAGGCCGCCGCGCACGTAGTTCGGCGACCTGGAGATCTTGGCCGGCAGCGCCGAAATCCACTCCACGACCCCGTTCCAGCGGGCCTGAAGCGCCGACGGCGGCTCCGTTGCGCCGCCGAACGCCGGGTGTTGCCACAGTTCGAGGGTCTCGAGCGTCCGGCTGGCGAGCGTGCGGCTCTGCAGAATTCTGCGCTGCGTCTCCTGGTAGTCCTGGGACTCGTCGGTGCGGTTGGCGGTCTCGTCACCTTGGAAGACCACCACCTTGGGACGCTCGACTTCGATCATCAACTGGGCGCGCGCCTCGAACATCGGGATCGTGCGTGCCGTCAGCACCGCCACCGAGCCGACCACCGCGATCAGCGTGCCGAGCGCGATCCATCGCCGCTTCGACAGGACGCGGAGATAGTAGAGCAGGTGCGGAGACGCGGGCGGTGGTGAGGTGTTGCGCGCCATGGGACGTTCCTCCAACGTACAGCTCGAGTCCGCGTCTCAGTAGAACCGCTGAGGCACGACGATGGTGTCGCCCGGCTGGACTTCGTCGGTCAACTTCACCTTGAATTCTCGCTTCTTGCCATCCACGATCCTGACAATTCTGACTCTATTCAGGGCCCCGCGGTCGGTGATTCCACCCGCCAGGGACAACGCCTGCATGACCGTGGTGCCGCGCCGGACGACGTACTGGCCGGGGCTCCTGACCTGTCCGAACACGAAGAAATTCTCGGCCCGCGGCACGAAAATCGTATCGCCGTTCCGCAGCGACACGTTCTTGGACAGGTCGCCCCGCTGCAGCAGCGCCAGGTCGACGCGGATGATCTCGGCATCCGTCGCCTCGGTGGGGAGGACGGCCCGGCCCCGCTGGCTGCCGCCGGTCGAGCGGACGATCAGGACGTCGCTGGCGGCTTCAGCGGTCGCCGACCCCGCCTGTGCCAGCGCCTCGATCAGGGTGGTCTCGCCCCGCAGCGGATAGCTGCCGGCCGAGCGGACCTCGCCGACGATGAACACGCGCTGGCTGACGTAGGTGTCGACGACGACGGTGACCTGCGGGTCGGTGAAGATGCGCTCGGCGCGCAGCCGCTGCTTCATCTCGGTTTCGACATCGCGAGCGGTTCGCCCGGCGGCCTGGAACGTGCCGACGATCGGAAAGGCGAAGCCGCCATCGGGCTCGATCGTGAACTTGCCCGACAGGTCGAGCTGATCCCAGACCGTGATGGCGATCACGTCGCCGGGGCCGAGCACGTAGTCGCCGGTCTGCGCGCCGGCACCGGCCGGCGCGGCGATCGCGACCATGACCGCCCAGATCAGACCGATGCCGAGCGACGCGCGTGAGGCGCGGCGCTGTCGTGAGGTCGCGAGACCGGCCGTGGTGTCGCCGATGACTCTAGCCATCATGGGAAGTCCGTCCAGTCAATTCGGTGCGTAGCTGATCGAGCTCAGGATACGCAGGTTGTCGTAGCGGCCGATCGGCAGCACCGATTTCCGGCTGATCGACTCGGCCCGCACGCCGAGGCGCAGCCCCTGGGTGAAATAGAAGCCGATGCCCGCAGTGTAGGTGTCGACCGTGTCGGCGCGGTCGACCGCTTCGTCAGTGTCCGAACGCAAGCGCACCTGCCCGAAGTCCAGCCGCTGCCGTCTGGCGCTGAGGTTGACGTCCCAGCGCTCGCTGACCCGGTGGGTGAGTGTGCCCGTGACACCGGTCTGCAGCGCGTAGCTCGCGACGCTGTCGATCGACGGCGTCACGTCCCGGTTGACCGCCAGCTGCAATCGCGTCAGCCCGAGGAACACGTAGCCGAGGTCGACGCTCGACACCACCCCGGTGAACGGCCGCAGCGCCGCACTGCGCGGCGTGAACGACAGCCATCCGACCTCGACTCGCCCGGTGATCACGGCATCGGCCGCGAAGGCGAGACCGGGCACGACCCGGACGCTCTCGCTGTTCTGCTGCGGGGAGAAGCGGAAACGTTCTTCCTGCCTCGACACGCTGAGCGTGAACGTCGTCGGCGGCGTCACCGCATAGCGCAGGGTGCCGCGATAGTTGCGGGTGCGGCGGTCGAGCGCGGTCTGCAGCGGCGTGCCGTCGAACGTCGCGTCGGCGTCGAACGAGGTGCTGTTGTCGTTGACGCCGATGTCGATATTCGTGCTGCTGCTCAATCGCAGGTCGATCCCGACCGTGGCGGGCCGGCTGCGATTCACCGCCCTGGTGTCGATTCTGGCGTCGGCCCGTTCGTTGGTCTTCACGAACGACACCCCGGCGTACGGCGTTCCCCACAACAGCAGCAGTTCCGCCCTGAGGCCGCTGTTCGAGTTGACGGCCCGCTCCGACGCGTACTGCTTGAAGTACAGGAGATTGAACTGCTGCTTGGCCTCCAGGCGGATCGGCCCGAATCGCAGCCAGGCGTCGACCGACGGCTGGACGTTCGCCGTGAAGTCCTTGCGCGCATTCTCGCTGTCGTTGAAGACATTCGAATCGAGGCCGACGGCCGGAATCGACAACGCCGGCGTGAAGGCCAGGGGACCGACCCGGAAGACCGCGTCCGCCGACGGGTCCGGGCCCTGTCCGCTGGCCGCCGCGACCGACACCAGTACGAGTGCGCCGGCCAGCAGACTCCTCGCCATCACTGATGCAGCTGAGAGCATCGGCGTCAGTGCTGACTCGAGGCGAGGCACGCGCGGGCCTCGCCTCGGGCAGCGGTCCCGGCGGCGAACCGCGCACACAGGTCGATGATTCGCCCGGACTGCGCCGCGGTCCGGAAGCGGCTGACCGGAAGCTGGACCAGGCGCTGAGCCAGCCGAAGCGAGACCGGCGTGGACTGGGGATCGGCATGCCACGTGTCGGCGCCGAACGCCGAGACCCCCAAGGCGTTTCGCCACATGGCGCTCGCCTTGACGCCGTGGGCGATCAGAAACGTCTTCAACTGGTCGGCATCGCATCCCGGCGGCGGTTCGGCGGCGAGCGAGGTGCAGATGTGGTCGCCGCCCCCGTCCGACTGGAAGACGAAGCCCAGCGGCTCGAGCGCCGTCCTGAGGACCTGCGCACACGCGCGCTTCCGCGCCACGGCGTCACGATACAGAGGGAGGAACGCCTTGAGCATCAGGCGGCCGACCGCGTCGAACTCACGGACCGGCTGCGGTGCGTAGTTGCCGACTTCGCGCGGGTAGACCGGGGAATCGGCGAGCAGCGAGTAGGCGACCCCTTCGACGGCTCCGGCGAAGGGATACTTGACGAGCGTCGCGGCGTGGAGCAGCCCGGCGAGGCCGATCTGCGCCTTGGCAGGCGGGGCCGGCATCGGTTCGTCCGACAGCGCCAGCCCGCCAGCGCGAACCGGCACGCACTTGGGCAGGCTGAACATCGCGTAGTGCCCGGCGGCGCCGACCAGGCGGCCCGCGGACGAGGCGCCGAGCGCCCGGGCGCAATCCTCGATCAGCAGGAGCCCATGCTGGTCGCAGAACGCCCGATACCGCGCGCCGTCGGCCGCCAGTCCGAAGGTGTGCTCGATGAGGAGCGCACGTGCGCCCTCGAGATGCGCCGCGGTCACGGTGCCGAGGTCGAGATGGTAGGTGTCGGGGTCGACGTCCACGAACACCGGCGTCACGCCGTACTTGAGGAACACGCCGACGAAATCGTCGGGGAAGAAGGCCGGCATGATGATCCGGCTGCCTTCCAGCCCGGCCGCCACCACGATCTGCTCGAACGCCGCCTTGCCCTGGCTCGCGTACAGGGCATGCCGCCCCGTCAAGGGTACGAACTCCTGGATCAGCGCGTCGAGCGGCGTGCCAGCCGTCGCCAGCGTGCCGCGGACCAGCTCGGAGATCCGAATGCGCTCCCGGGTCGTAATCATCGCCAGCCGGCCGCCACACGCTGAACGGCGCCAATCAGCGCCTGCCGGGCCCGGAAGCCCTTCATGACGGAACTGCGGACCAGACCGAAGACCGGGCGCATGACGAGGTGCCCTGCGGGCAGCGAGACCAGCACGCCGCCCAACTTCTCCTTGTAGTCACCACCGCCGCAGGCGTCATAGCAGGTGCTGCCCCGCGACATCGCCAATTGCATCGCCCGCCACTGGATGATGTCGTTGGCGCCGAACGGGTAGGCACTCGGATAGGAGGCTCCGGCCCAGAAGTACGTCGTCCTGGCGTCGTGGAGGAGGATCACCGATGCCAGCCGCTGGTTGTCTCGCATCGCCGTCAGGGTGCTGAGGTTCCCGGACGGTCCGAGGGCGGCGATCACCGCCTCGATGCGCCGCCGGTCGTAGCTCGGAGCCTTGCCCTGGCGATTGAACACCGATCGCAGCATGTCGGAGAACTCGTGCGGGAACGCCGGGGAGGTGTCTTCGACGACCGCGACGCCCTGCTTCTCGGCCTTGCGGACCTTGTTGCGCATCGCCGGCTTGAGCCGCTGCCACACGGCGTCCTCGCCGCCCGACAGATCCACGCGGTAGGTTCTGGTCGGTTGAAGCCGATAGCCACCCGCCGTCAGGCTGTGATCGTCGAAGTACTCGCCGCCGACTTCGATCAGGCCGACTCGTCGCGCCGCGGCCCACGTGCGCACGGCGGCGAGGAAGTCGCCGGCGGCAGGCGCGGTCGAGAACAACGGGAACATGTAGTCGGTCGCGGTGCCCGGCAGGGGCGCGCCGAAGACCTTGAATCCGAACTTGCCGACCAGGAAGCCGCACCAGTGCCCGCAGACCTCGCCGCCGAGCTCGATCTGAAAGCGCACGACCTGTCCCGGCAGGGCGTCGTTCAGGCCGCGGTGCCAGGCCGAGCTGTGGAACACCGTGGCATCGCGATACGAGGCCATCACGTCGTCCCACGCCCCGAGGGACAGGCCGGGCAGTTCGCGGAGGGTGACTGGCACGCTCATCTCAGCAGATCGCGACGGGTCGGACAGAACCGCCTCAAGCGAGGCCGTGGTGCCGCACCAGCGCGTCGGCGATGATCCAGTCGATCGGCTCGTCGATGTTGCACGCGCGGTCGGCAGGGACCATCCAGGCCCGGCAATCCCGTCCCTTGAACGAGTGCTCGTTGACGAGGACATCCCGGCGGGTCAGATAGACCGAGCCTTCACGCAGATAGAGCTGCGGGAGGTCCTGGCGACGTTGTCCTTCGACGAGTTCTCCAAACGGCGGATCGACCACCCGTCCTTGTGGATCGACGAACTTCATGCGCGCCGGGTGGTTGTCCCCGACCGCGACGAACGAAATCACCGAGTCGGCGCCGGTCCGCTCGAACAGGTCGATTGCGCCGTCGATGTCCTCGGGGCGGCGCAGCGGATTGGTCGGTTGCAGGGTGAAGATGGCGTCGAACCGCTGCCCCTGTGACTCGACCTCTCGAATGACGTGCAGAAGTACGTCGATAGCGAGGGTGTCGTCCTGGGCGAGGTCCCGCGGTCGCAGCGATGGAACCTCGAGTCCGAGCTGACGTCCGATGGCAGCGATCTCCTCATCCTCGGTCGAGAGAATCACCCGGCTCAATCGCTTCGCCTGCAGGGCGGCGGCCGCCGTGTACGCCAGCAGCGGTTTGCCGGCCAACAGGGCGACGTTCTTGCGGGGGATGCCCTTCGAGCCGCCGCGCGCGAGCACCACGCCCAGGACGCTGGGGCTCACTGGCAATGCCCTTCAATGGACAGAATCACGGTATCGATTGTCTCTGTGCGATGCGACGTGGATGCGTCGCCGATCGTGCCGTCCGCGGGGATTCGGACAGGCGACCGCCCTCTCAGTCACATGACTGGCGCGGAAAGATCCATCATATCGACACGTCCACCCACGAACCTAGGTCATCCGAGTGCAGAGACAGTCGGTGAAAACGGCGGTTCGGAGCAGCGGCGGACGCCTCCATTGATAGCAAGGACCTTGCCGGGGCGTTTTCGCCAGCGTCGTTTGGGAAGAGGCGTCGCCCGTGCGCCGAGGGAGGGCGTGGTCGAGACAAATGTCTGCGTTCCCGAGGACTTCTTGCCTTCGTCTGGTCGCGGTTCGACGCGGCCGCATGGTAGGCTTGAAGTCGTTTTTCTGCCGCCGCTGGGGGCGGCGTCGCCGTGAGATTCGACCGGGATGACATCTTCAAGGTAGTGCTGGCCGCCGCTGCCGACCTCAACGCGACGCAGTCCGACGAGGAACGCTTCGACCCCGCGGAGACCACCCTTCTCGCCGGCGATGGCGGACAGCTGACGTCGCTGGCGGTCGTCACCTTCATTCTCGGGGTCGAGGAGCGGCTGAGTGAGGCGCTGTCACGCCCGGTCTCACTCTTCGACGAATTCCTGATCGCTGAGCCCGACGGGCCGTTCCGCACCGTCGGCAGCTTCGTCGATCACATCCACGCCGTCGTCACGGCCACGGCCTCATGAGTGGAGGCGGACTCCACCTGGTGTCCGACTTCAACGTCGATCTCCTCGCCTCGAGCCTTCGAGCGAGCCTGGGATCGACGCGCAACGTCAGCACCGCGCCGTTCGGGCAAGTCTACCAGACGTTCCTCGGCACCGATGCGCGCCACATCGACGATCAGACGACCCTGATCGTGTGGACGCGGCCCGAGGCCGTCATCGAGAGCTTTCGTCGTGTCCTGACCATGGAACGAGTCGACCACGCGACCGTGATGCGCGAGGTCGAAGGCTACGTCCAGGGTCTGCGGACGCTCGCCGCGTCCTGCCGGTACGTGTTGCACCCGACCTGGACGATCGCGAACACCAGACGCCTCTACGGGCTGCTCGATTTGAAGCCGGGGCTCGGGGTCAGGCACCTGGTGTCGTGCATGAACCTCGCCCTGGCCCGGTGCATGGACGACTCGTCGAACGTCTATGTGCTCGACGCGAACACCTGGCTCCAGACCGCCGGCGCGAAAGCCTACGCCCCGAAACTCGAACTGATCGCCAAGGCGCCGTTTGCTCCGGCCGTCTTCGTGGCCGCTTCGGCGGCGATCAGGGCCGCGCTGGACGCTCTCGATGGCACGGCGAGAAAGCTGGTCGTGGTCGACCTCGACAACACCCTGTGGGGAGGCGTCGTGGGCGACGATGGTCCCGCCGGCCTTCGGCTCGGTGGCCACGACCACGTCGGCGAGGCCTACGTGCTCTTCCAACGGGCGCTGCTCGCGCTCACCCACCGCGGCGTGCAGCTGGCGATTGTCAGCAAGAACGAGGAACGGACCGCCTTCGAAGTGATCGACGGCCACCCCGAGATGGTCCTGCGCCGCGATCGCTTTGCCGGATGGCGCATCAACTGGAACGACAAGGCCGCCAATATCGCCGAACTCGCGAACGAGCTTCGGCTGGGCCTCCAGTCGTTCGTCTTCATCGATGACAATCCAGTGGAGCGGGCCCGGGTGTCCAGTGCGCTCCCCGAGGTGCTGGTTCCGGACTGGCCGACCGATCCTGCGCTCTACGCGTCGACGTTGGAGGCGCTCGAGTGTTTCGACGTCGCGCAGATCACCGCGGAGGACTTCGAACGGACCGCGGCTCAGGTGGCCGAGCGGCATCGGCAGGCCAGCATGTCCGGCATCTCCCCCAGCTCGTTCGCGGACTGGCTCGCATCGCTGGAGACGTCGGTGCACGTGGAAGCGCTGTCGAGCAGCAATCTCTCGCGTGTGACCCAGCTGTTCAACAAGACCAATCAGCTGAACCTCGCCACGCGGCGGCTCACGGCGGCGGAGATCGACGCGTGGAGCCGGATGCCAGGGAGGCACGTCTGGGCGATCCGGGTGCGCGACCGCTTCGGCGACTCCGGGCTGACCGGAGTGATCTCGATCGAGATCGAGGGTCGTCTGGCCCGGGTGGTGGATCTGATCCTGAGTTGCCGCGTGATGGGTCGCCACGTGGAGTTCGCCATGCTGCACCTCGCCTCGGCGTTCGCCTGGGCACAGGGCGTCGGCGAGCTCCAGGTCGAGTACCGGCCGACCGACCGGAATGCGCCGTGCCTGCAGGTGCTCCAGGCGTCCGGGCTCGCGCCACGGTCGAGCACCCTGTTCGTCTGGACCGGCGACCAGCCCTACGCACTTCCGGCGGCGATTGTGCTGGAGCCCGACGCGGTTGCGACCTAGCCACGAGCTCTCGTTCTGCGAGGACCGCCACGTCCCGCAGGTCATGGCCTTCATCGACCGCTACTTCCGGGCCGGACACCCGTTGTCCCGCCGCCGCGACCTGTTCGACTGGCAGTACGGCAACGGCCCGGACGCGCGCTACAACCTCGTCCTCGCCCTCGAGCCGTCGTCAGCCGAGATTCTCGGCATGCTCGGCTTCATCGACGGGAAGCGCTACGATCCCGCTCTCGCCGGCGCCGATTGCCTGTGGTTGACGACGTGGCAGGTCAATCCTGCCGCGCGGATTCCGTCGCTCGGCTTCACGCTCGTCCGCTACCTGCAGGAGCACGTCGAGCACAGCTACCTCGCCTCGTCCGGCATCCGTGCCGCCCTCAAGCCGATGTATCGCGCCTTGGGCTTCGCGGTGTGCGATCTCTCGCACCATTTCCTGCTCAATCCCGACGTGCCGGAGCATCACATCGCGGTCATCCCGCCTGGACTGTCGGCGCCGCCGCCGGTTGCCGCGTCCGGCCTGCGGCTGAGCCCGGTGACGAAGACCAACTTCCCGTTCGACCCGCCGGCCGGAGCGATCGGTCTGGCCAGGACGCCGGCGAAGTCCGCCGCGTACTTCTACCGCCGTTACTCCTGCCACCCCTTCTACGACTACCGGGTCTTTCAGGTGCTGCGCGGGAGCACGCCATCCGGCCTGCTCGCGACGCGGACCGTGACGGAGAACGGGGCGAAGGCCCTGAGGGTCGTGGACCTGCTACTCGATGCGCGCGACATCCCGGAGCTCGGCGCGCCGCTGCTCGACCTGATCGTCGACTCGGGCTGCGAGTACGGCGACCTCTTGCAGGCCGGACTCGACGGGTCAGCGCTGAGCCTGGCCGGGTTTCGCACCGTCACCGGCGCGCCCGGAGTCGTCGTGCCGAATCACTTCGAGCCGTTCGTGCGCCAGAACATCCAGATCACGGCCTGTTTCCGCGGTCCGGACCGCGGCCCGTTCGTCGTCTGCAAAGGCGACTGTGATCAGGACCGGCCGAATCTGATCTAGGCGAGCACGGGTTCGCCGGGCGCCGCGGCGGCGCCGTCGGCCCGTTTCTGCGCGACCAGTACACCGCCCGAACAGAAGTAGCGGGTGGCCGGGGAGGCAATGGCGGCGTCCCAGCGGCGCCAGCTGCGCCACAGCCAGGCCGGCATCGGAAAGTCGAAGAAGCACGGCGAGCAGTTGAAGTAGGCGGCGTCGAACCGTTCGAAACCGACCTGCCGCAGCGCCGGGAGCAATTCCGACGACACGTCGAATGATCGCTCGTGGACGAGCCCGAAGAAGGCCCGACGGCTCGACTGCCCGCGCCACGGCCGCGACAGGGTCCGGGCGAAATCCCGCAGCAGCCGCGGCAGCGAACGGCGATTCCTGAACGAGACGATCAGCACGCCGTTGGGCTTCACGCATCGCGACAGCGCCTCGAGTCCGGCGCGGGGATCCTCGAGGTAGTCGAGGAGGCCGATCGCCAGGACGCCGTCCATCGCCCGTTCGTAGTCGGCGAGCGTGTTGAGGTCCCCGATGCGGTAGTGCGCGGCCGCCAACCCGAGGGCTTCCGCGTGCTGGACCATCACCGGCGAGATGTCGATGCCGACGTACTCCAACCCGCGATCGACGCAGCGCCGCGCGAACACCGCCGGCCCCATGCCGTAGTCCAGCACCTGACCGGGTGAGGGGATTCGAGCGAGCAGACGACTGACGATCTCGATCCGCCGTTGAAAGATCAGCGAGCTGAAACTGGTGACCCGGAGTTCGCTCCGTTGCTGGTAGTCGTCAGCCGTACGATCGAACAGATCTTTCGCGAGATCATGGGACGGCACAGTCTGCCCGGCGATGGCGGGACTGCGCGAGTGCTCTGCGGGCAATGGGCGTACTCCTGTGGACACCAATCGAGCGGGCGCTGGAACCTGGGCCAGGATACGCAGATCGGAGCAACAACCATCATGGGCCAAGCGCCGTGATTGTCAAGTGGCGGCCGCGCCGTCGGGTGCGGCCATCTCGGCAAGTCGAAGTCGCGCGGCGCCGCGGTTGCCCGGAATGTCGCAGTCCCGCCCCGGACACCGTTCGCGACGCGGGTGCCACCCGTGAAGTCCGGGCGCGATGCTGCCGATACGTCCGGGTGCGTGGAAACGGAGGCTGAACGGTCACTGTACAGCCGGGCAGTTGGCGCAGTTGCTCTGGTCGACCGCCCCGCCCCGTCGCGTGCCGCCCACAGCGGCGAAGCGAACCACGCGAAGAACAAGCGCCACTACGATCGGCAACTGCGCGAGGTGGTCTCCCGCGCGATCGTCGAGAAGGTCCGCGACGCCCGACGATTCCTCGACGACGCCGTACGGACCGACACCAGCTGGGCCGCGCTGTATTGCGGCGACTTCGCCGCCCGCCTGCCGGGCGCTCGAATTCTCGAGGTCGGCGCCGGCGACGGCTTGAACGCCCTGGTGATGGCGGCTCTCGGGGCGCACGTGACCTGTGTCGACATCAGCGACCAGATGCCGCCGCTCGTTCGCGCCGTGGCGGCCGAGCTGGGACTCGACGCCAACGTCCAGGCGATCTGCGGCGATTTCACCCGCATGCCCGTCGCGGCCGTGCCGCCGTTCGACTTCGTCATCGGCAAGGCCGTGCTGCATCATCTGACCCACGAGGAAGAAGCGCGCTGCCTCAGCAAAGCGGCGGACCTGCTCCGCCCTGGCGGCGAGGCGCGCTTCGCCGAACCGGCGGTGAACAACCGGTGGATCGACGCCTGCCGTTGGCTGGTCGGTGTCCCCGGACGACCGTCGAGCCTGAATCGCGCGGCATTTCGTGCCTACCTCGAGGCTGACCCGCATCCCGCGCGGGACAACAGCTCGGCCCACTACCGGCGACAGGGCGCGCGCTTCTTCGCGCGGGTGGAAATCGTGCCGGTCGGTGGTCTCGAGCGGTTCGAGCGGATCCTGCCACGCGGCGCCTTCCTGCGGCCGTTCCGCCGCGCTGCGCTGCGGGCGGAGCGCTGGCTGCCCGGCGCAGTGCAGCTGACGATCGCCAGGGCTCAGACCATCGTGTTGTCGTCGCCGCGGCGGCTTGCGGTCGTGCGCACGGGCACCAGGTAGGCCGGCCGCCGCAGCGCGGCGACGATCACCGACAGAGCGGATTCAGCCCGCGGACGCACGGCATGAGGCCGCATCTCGCGATGGCCGCGGAGCATCGGCTCACCAGGTGGCGCATCGAGCGGTGCACGCAGAACCAGTTGCTCGTGCCGGGCTGCGCCAGGTCGGTGATCGGCTCGAGACCGAAGCGGCGGACGGCGAAGGCCTCGTAGCCCAGCGACTCGAGCGTCTCATGCAACTCGATGAGGCTCGACCCGGCCCGGGCCAGATGCTTGGGTGACGCCTCGAGTACGAACACCGGCGTGAAGCGGCTCAGGTACTGGCGCCCGCCGCGCAGGATCATGGTCTCGGCGCCCTCGGCATCGCAGAAGATCGCCGCGGCCGGACCGATCTCATCGATCAGGGAATCGAGCCGCCGGCACTGGACCGCGATGGTCTGCAGGGTGTCGGCGTCCTTGCTGGCCGCGAAATGCCCGACGCCCGAGGCGTGTTTGTGCGGGGGCAACGCGAACGCCAGTCGCGCTTCGGCCTCACCGATCGCACACGGCACGACCTGCACGTTGTCCCAGCCGTTGAGCACAGCCAGCGTGCGCAGGGCGGCGACGTTCGCTGGCACCGGTTCGAAGGCGAACACCCGGCCCGAGCCGCCGACGACGTCTCTGAATCCGACCGTCTCGGTGCCGACATTGGCGCCGATCTCGACGATGGTGTCGCCGGCAGAACAGACGGCGGCGGCAAGCGCCCAGTTGCGCCATTCGTAGTAGCCGTGAATGGAGAATGGGTGGCCCTGGAAATCACTGGTGCGGCCGCAATAACTGGAGCCGGTCAGCGCCTTGACGGTGAAACGAACGTCGTCCGCGAACGCGAGCGCCTGAGGGTAGATGAGTGATCCCAGTCGCATCGAAACGACCGGGGGGAGGAGGCGACACAGACGCTGAGCCAGCACCAGCCGGCGCGGCGTTCGTGGGCCCGGTGACGGGTGTCCCGCCGGATCGACAGACGGTGTCATGTCTTGATACTAGCTGCCTGGTGGGCGTCACCGGGTCATTCGACGCTGCGGCGTCTGGGTCCGATCGAAGGCGACCAACCGCGCTCGACCCGGCCGGTGTCGAGCCAGAATATCGCATATGATGGCGGCTTCTCGGCGAGTTGCCCGCCACATCAACTCAACCATGATCGCCCCGACCGCACAGCGGCCGTCGCGCAGTCTCAGGGCAGGCCGCACGGCCCGGTCCGCGATCGTCGTCGTCGTCGCGCTGGCGTGTTTGCTGGGTGCCGCCGCCTGTTGGAAGACCGTCTCGGTCGAGCACGAGCGGTCGAGCCCGGCGCAGGCCATCTTTGCGGCGCCGGATGGCTCGGCCACGGGAGACGGCAGCCTGGAGCGCCCCTTCGACCTGGAAACGGCGCTTGCCGGTGCCGCTCGTCCCGGTTGGACGGTCTGGCTGCGTGGCGGCACCTATCGCGTGGGCGCCATCACCAGCACGCTTGCGGGCACCGAACACGCCCCGATCACGGTGCGCTCCGTACCCCGGCGAGGCAGCGGTGATCGACGGGGTGACGGCCGTCGGCGCCGTCCTGACCTTGAATGGCGCGTGGACCCTGTACCGTGACTTCGAAGTCACGACCTCCAACCCATGGCGATCGGGCGGCCAGCTCAACCGCGCCGCCGGGATCGACGTCCACGGCGCCAACGTCAAGCTGGTCAATCTCGTCGTGCACGACCTGGCCGGCGGCCTCGGGATCTGGAGCGACGCGGTCGACGCCGAGGCGTACGGCAACATCATCTATTACAACGGCTGGCTGGGCGCGGACCGCCCTCATGGCCACGGTATCTACACGCAGAACAAGACAGGAGTCCGTCGGATCACCGACAACGTCATCTTCGGCCAGTTCGGCATTGGCATTCACGCCTACGCCTCCGACGAGGGCTTCCTGGACGACGTTCAGCTCGAGGGCAACGTCGTCGTCAACAACGGCATCACCGCCGGCGACTTCAACATCCTGGTCGGCGGTCATCGCCTGGCGAAACGACCGGTCGTGAATTCCAACTACACCTACGACAACCCCGGGGCGGGGAACAACGTCGGCTACGCGGCCGGCTGCGCCGACGCGGTGGTCAAAGACAACTACTTCGTGGTCGCGCGCGGCGGCTACGCGGTGCAGCTGGTCAACTGCACCGGCGTGCTCGAGGGCAACGTGCTCATCGGCGGCAGCCGGGCGGTGACCGGTCCCAGCATCGTTCCGCAGCCAGAGCTGGCGGCACAGCATCCCGCCAACGACTTCGCTGCCGAACGGCCCACCGTCACCAAGATCTTCGTGCGCCCGAATCGGTTCTCGCCGGGACGCGCACATGTCATCGTCTACAACTGGGAGCAGTCGAAGGACGTCCGAGTCGATCTTTCGCCCGCCGCCATTCCACTCGGGGCATTCTACGAGATCCGCGACGTCAGAAACCTGTCCGCCCGTCCGGTCGTCTCTGGTGTCTACACCGGTCGAGTCGTCACCATCCCGCTCGAGGGGTTGACAGCCGCGCCGATGGTCGATTGGCAGCCAACGCCACCGCACACTGCGCCCGAGTTCGCGGTCTTCCTCGTCACGCGCGGTTCAGCCGCCCCCTCGATCTTTGCGTCGGTGACCGCCAGGGTGAGGGGGCTGTTGGGTATCTGATGGCGACCCGTGCACTTCGCCCGCCGCGGATCCGCCGCCGGTCCGGCCTGGATGTTGCACACACTGACGTCAAGGTGTCCGTCGTGAATGCAAAACGGCTCTTCGATGTCGCCTCGGCGGCCGCGGGGCTGGTGCTCATCTCCCCCCTCCTGGCCGTCGTTGCGGTCCTGGTCCGCCTCGATTCCGCCGGACCGGTGATCTTTCGCCAGACCCGGGTCGGTCGAGGGTTCCGGCCGTTCACGATCTACAAGTTCCGCACCATGACGCCGGCGACAGGGAAGCCCGGCGCGCCGCTGACGTTCGCCGGCGACCCTCGCATCACGCGTGTCGGTCGATGGCTGCGAGCCACCAAGATCGACGAACTTCCTCAGCTTTTCAACGTGCTTCGCGGGGACATGAGCCTGGTTGGCCCCCGTCCCGAGGTGCCTGAGTACGTCGACATCTTCCGGGACCACTTCGTGCCGGTCCTGCGCGTGCGACCGGGGCTCACCGACCCGGCGTCGCTGCGATATCGGAACGAATCGGCCCTGCTCGGTGCCGTACCCGACCCCGAGCTGGAGTACCGCCAGCGGATCCTGCCCGACAAGCTCCGCTTGTCGACGGAGTACGCCGAGCACTCGACGCTGCGAACTGACATGGCGCTCATTTTCCAGACTTTGTTCAGTTCAGCCAGAGAATAAGGCTTGGAACTGCTGCGGCGGATCGCCGACAAACAAGCTCGGATTGGCGTGATCGGCCTGGGGTACGTGGGGCTGCCCCTGGCGGTCGAGTTCGCCCGCGCCGGCTTCACGGTCATCGGCTACGACGTGGACGCGGCCAAGGTCGCGACGTTGAACGCCGGCACCAGCTACATCCCCGACGTGCCCACGGCCGAGGTCGCCGCGGTGGTCGCCGCCGGCACCCTGCGGGCCACGACCGACCCGGCGGCCCTGGCCGACGTCGACGTCGTCGACATCTGCGTGCCGACGCCGCTGCGCAAGACCAAGGACCCGGACATGTCCTACGTGGTCCAGGCGGTCGAGGTCACCGCGCGGTTCATCCGCCGCGGTCAGCTGGTCATCCTCGAGTCGACGACCTATCCGGGCACCACCGACGAAGTGGTCCAACCGGCCCTCGAAGCCGGCGGGCTGGTGGCCGGCGAGGACTTCTACCTGGCGTTCTCGCCCGAGCGCGTCGATCCCGGCAACCCGACCTTCCTCACCCGCAACATCCCGAAGGTGGTCGGGGGCGTCAACGCGGCCAGCACCGCGGCCGCGCAGGCGCTCTACGGCAGCATCATCGACACCATCGTGCCGGTCAGCTCGACCCGCGTCGCCGAGATGGTGAAGCTGCTCGAGAACACCTTCCGCGCCGTCAACATCGGGCTGGTCAACGAACTGGCGCTGATGTGCGGCCGGATGGGCATCGACGTCTGGGAGGTGATCGACGCCGCCCGGACCAAGCCGTTCGGCTTCATGCCGTTCTATCCCGGGCCCGGGCTGGGCGGCCACTGCATTCCGATCGACCCCTTCTACCTGTCGTGGAAGGCGCGGCAGAGCGGCTTCGAGGCGCGCTTCATCGAGCTGGCCGGGCAGGTCAACGGCGCGATGCCCGAGTACGTCGTCAGCCGCGTCGCCGAGGCGCTCAACTCCGCGAAGCAGTCGGTCAACGGCGCCCGCCTCCATGTCATCGGGGTGGCCTACAAGCGCGACATCGACGACATGCGCGAATCGCCGGCGCTCGACATCATCGCGCTGCTCACGCGGCGCGGCGCCACCGTCACCTACACCGACCCGTTCGTGCCGGTGCTGCGTCACGGCCCGGTCGACCTCACGTCAGTCACGCTCGAGCAGGCGCTGGCCACGGGGTGCGACTGCGCGGTGATCGTCACCGACCACACGACCTTCGACTATCCGGCGATCGCCCGCCGCTTCCCGCTCGTCGTCGACACCCGCAACGCCCTCAAGGGGCTGCGGACGCCCACCGTGTTCGCGCTCTAGCAGCCCGGGGTTCACCCGGGCTGTCATGCGCCGAACCGCTGGGTTGACGACGGACTGTCCGGCGATTCCTCGTCGTCCAGCGCCGCCGGACCGGCGAGATATCGGCGTCGCGCCGATGAGGTTGGGCGGACGACCGTCAGCTGGACTTGGCGCCCGGCTGACCAGACTCGTTCACCGGCCGGCGGACGCCGCCGACCAGGCTGGTCCGCACCACCGTGACCACGCTCTCGGCAATCGGAAACGGCGCGTCGTTCGCCGCCGCCCAATAGGTGATGCGCGCGGTCGACGACGTCTTGCCGCGGGCCCATGTCTGGTCGACTTCGAACTGCGGGTAGACGAACAGGTTGGGTTGCGCGGCGGCTGCCGCCAGCGGCGTGAAGGTGAAGCGCGGCACCACGTAGAGCAGATGCGGGTCGGGATCGTCCTCGCGCGGGTCGACGAACTGCATGCCGCGACGGGCCACGTCCATGATCACCGCGACCAGCGTGTACCACGACACCTGGCGGACGCTGTTCAGATGGCGTTCGCGGATCTCGATGCCGTAGGGATGCGCCGGCGGATCGGGAGCCACGCCTGGCCGTCGCCGGTGCGATCCGCGATGGATGGCGATGTGCGCCACCGGCACCCGGGTTCGGGTCTTCTCCGTCGTGCCGTTGCGCACCACGTGGAAGTCCATCACCAGGTCGTCCTGTTCCGGCTGCGGCAGCGAGAAGTGGAGCTGCTGGTCGGCCAGCCTGGCCGGTTGCCTGAACTGGACATCGAAGCGGTTCACGCCCTGCAGCAGCTTGCCTTTGTGCAGGTAGTGCCAGAGCGTCTCGATGTACCACTCGGCGCTGACGCTGCCGGCCGAGTTCAGCATGTCGGCGGTGATCGGCTTGTGGCGGGTGTCGAGCACCGCGCCAATCGCCCTGCCGGCGGCGCCGACGGCAAGGCCCGCCGCACCGACCGCCTTGCGAACGTCTGCCGGACGCGGAACGCGCATCGTTCGACCGGCTACGGCTTGCCCGGGCCCAGGGTGCGGGTCAGCCACGCGGCGATCGGCTCGGTCGCGGCCGGGCTCACCTGCTTGGGCTCGAGCGTGCCGTACTCGCTCACCTCGCCGGTCTTGGCCGGCACGAGCAGGTGGTTCACGCCCGGCACCTTGGTGACGTCCACCGCGGCCTTGCGCTTGCGCGCCCGCGCCAGTTCCGCCAGCGCGTCGGCGTGGCGGACCGGCACCTGCGTGTCGAGCTCGCCCTGCACGATGAGAATCGGCTGCCGGGTGTCCTTCATCGACTTCGCCGGGTCGTAGCCGAGGAAGCTGGCGAACCACGGTGTGTCGGCCTGCTGGCGCAGCTCGATCGGCACCCCGTCCCAGGTGCCCTGGCCGGTGGCGGCGGCATTGATCCGGGTCTGCAGCTCGGCCTTCGCCTTCTTGTCGGTGTCGGGGACTTTCAGCACGTCGAGCAGGTGCTGCTGCTGTTCGAGTACCAGGGCACCGCCGGTGGCCGAGGCGCCGGCTACCAGCACCAGCGCCTTCACGTCGTCGGTCGCCGCGCCGAGCTGCAGCGCCACCCACGCGCCCTCGCTGTGACCGATCACCGCGATGCGGTCGTCATCGACGTCCCTGCGGTCCCGGCGCAGGTAGTTGACGACGGCACGGGCGTCGTCGGCGTAGTCGGCGAGCGTCGCCGTCTCGGGCCGGCCGCCACTTTGGCCGATGCCGCGCTTGTCGTAGCGCACGACCAGGAAGCCGGCGGCGGCCAGCGCCTTGGCGACCTGACCGACGACCGGGATGCCGGCGACCATGCCGTCGCAATCGGCGGGTCCCGACCCGCCGATGAGCACCACCGCGGGGTGGCGGCGGGCCGGCGCCGACGGAATGGTGACGGTGCCGGCCAGGTTGAAGCCGTTGGCGGCGATCCGCACCGACTCGTCGCCAGGGATCGAGAACGCGGTCATGCGCGACGCCGCCGAGGCCACGTCCTCGCGCGCCACTTCGAGCGACTGGCTGGGCACGCTCAGGCGGACCAGCGCGCCAGTGTCGTCGGCCCACAGCGTCAGCCCGACGTCGCCGTTGGGGTTCTTGAACGTCAGGCCATAACGCTTGGCCGCGAAGGTGCGCCGCGGCGTCTCGATCGACTCGTCGGCGACGTCGGTGACCACGATCGAAATCTCGGACTGCGGCGCGATGTAGGCCTTGAACTCAGCGCCGACGGCGGCGCCGGCCAGCCGCGCCGCCAGGGCCGCGTAGCTGCCGAAGTAGACATTGGGCAGCACCACGGCGTCGGCCGAGACGTCGTCGATCTTCTCGCTGGAGCTGCTGCCCTCGGTGAGGGCGTTGACGGCCTTGCCGTCGGCGAAGGTGGTCTTCAACGCCACGTCGATGCCCTGCACGGTGGCTTCGAGTTCGAGCGTCTTCGGCCGCCACTGGGGGTCGTAGCGCAGCTCGAGGTGCTTCACCACGGTGCCTACCGGTGCGTTCAGCCGCGACGTGCCGCGCAGCGTCCAGCCGTCGGCCTGACGCGATGTCGCCAGCTCCTCGCGGCCGAGCACCCGCCCGGCCAGGAACACGACGAACACGTCGCCGCCGAGGCTGTCGGGCCGGGCGGCGGGGGCGGCCGCAGGAGGCGTTGCCGGGGTCTGCGCGCCAGCGATTCCCGCGGCGACGACCAGCAGCGCGAGGGCCGCGACGGCGCGACAGGTACAATCCAGTGTGCGGATGAAAGACACGCGTCGCTCCACGCCTCAGGGTACCACCGTTGCCTGACCCCTCCAGCCTCGCCGCGCTCACCACCGGCGCGGCCCTCGTCGTGCGGGGGGACCGTGGGGTCATTCGCGTCACCGGGGCCGATCGGGCCACCTGGCTCCAGGGGCTCCTCACCAACGACGTCGTCGCGCTGGTCGCCGGCCGCGGCTGCTACAGCGCATGGCTCAATCCGCAGGGACGGATGATCACCGACGCGGCGGTGCTGGCCGAGGAAGAGGCGCTCAGCCTCGACGTGCCCGGGCCGATCGGCGAGGACCTCTACCGCCGGCTCGACGCGGCGATCTTCGCCGAGGACGTGCTGCTCACCGACGAGTGCGGCGTGTGGGCATCGATCGGGGTGCACGGCGCCCGGGCCGCGCAGATCGTCGCGCGCACCCTGTCGAGCGCGCGGGCGGCCGTGGACCCGCCCGACACCGAGACGCTGGCGGGATGGCCCGAGTACGCCAACGCGCCCCTGAACGGCGCTGGCCGGCTGATCCGTCACGACAGCTACGGCGTGCCCGGGTTCGTGATTCGGGTGCCGCACGCGGTGAGCGACGGGTGGACGTCGCGCCTGCGTCTGGCTGGTGCGGTGGTCACGGCGCCGGCGGCGGTCGAGTTCGCGCGTATCGAAGCCGGCCGGCCCGAGTTCCTGACCGACATGGACGCCGACACGATTCCGCTCGAGGCTGGCATCGAGCCGCGCGCGATCTCGTTCACCAAGGGCTGCTACGTCGGCCAGGAAGTGATCGTGCGGGTGATGCATCGGGGCGGCGGCCGCGTCGCCAAGCGGCTGGTCGGCCTGCGCCTCGCCGGCGAGGCGATCCCAGGGGCCAGGGCCGTGGTTCGCCACGACGCCCGCGATGTCGGCCACGTGACCAGCGCGGCGTGGTCGCCGCGCTTCGCGGGCGTGGTGGCGCTGGCCTACGTGCGCCGTGAGTTCGTCGAGCCGGGCACGACGCTCGCGGTAGACTGCGACGGCACGGCGGTGCCCGTCACGGTGAGCGCGCTGCCCATCAGGTAGCGGCCTTTCTCAGTAACTGGCGAGCGACTTGCAGAGGAGATGCGCATGACGAAACAACACACCGCATGGGCCGCCGTGCTCACCGTGATCCTGGCTGGGCCGGCGTGGGCGCAGGAGCGCGCGACCGTCGTGAAGCGCGACGGCACCAAGGTGTCGGGACAGTTCGAGGCCTGGAACCGCAACACCAACACGCTGTACATCCGGGTGTCGCTCGGCGATCAGCGCATCATTCCGCTCGGCGAGGCGGCGGTCGTCGATGCCGAAGGCAACGGCGACAACCTGCCGGAAACCGAATTGGGACCGGCGCGCGGCGGTGACCACGTGCTGGTCACCAGGGCCGGCGAGGTCATCCGCGGCCGCCTGGTGAACATCGAGGGCGGCGAGGGATCCGGTGCCGAGGGACCGCGGATCGTCTCCTTCAAGCCCACCGACGCCGGGGAACGGCGGGTGCGCTTTTCGGAACTCCGCCGCCTCTACCTTGGTAACTATCCGGCCGCGGCGACCACCAACCCGCCGTCGATCAGCGAACCCGAGGTGCCAGCCGGGGCGATTCGCGTGCCCGCCAATTCCCGCTGGGTGTCGACCGACATCGTCGTCCGGCGCACCGACCGCGTCGCCTTCGCGACGACCGGCGAGGTGCAGCTGTCGACCGACGCCGAGGACCGCGCCAGTTCGGCGGGATCGCTGAAGGGCCGTCGCGCCGACAACGCTCCTGCTCCGGCGCTGCTGGCCGGGGCGCTCATCGGCCGGGTCGGCAACGGCGCGCCGTTTGCGATCGGCAACCAGACGCAGGCGCTGCCGATGCCGGCCGACGGCCAGCTGTTCCTCGCCGTCAACGACGACGAGGTGAGCGACAACCAGGGCGCGTTCGCCGTCACGCTCACCGTGACGCGCGGCCGCCGCTGAGGCGCCGCGCGGCACCGACGTGGCGCCGATCGTCGTGGTCGCGGCCGTCATCGAACGTGACGGCCGCTTCCTGCTCACGCTGCGGCCCGCGGGCACGCATCTGGCGGACCACTGGGAGTTCCCCGGCGGCAAGTGCCAGCCGCACGAGACCCATTCCGAAGCGCTCCGGCGCGAGCTCCACGAGGAGCTCGACATCGTCGCCCAGGTCGGCGATCTCGTCCACGAAGTGACGCACGCCTACCCCGACCGGACCGTGGCGCTGCACTTCTACGCCTGCGACTACCACGGCGAGCCCAAGGGCATGATCGGGCAGCAGGTGCGGTGGGTCGCGCGTGCCGATCTGGCGACGTTGCGGTTTCCGGACGCCGATGCCACACTGATTGCGCGCCTCGGCACTGATTTACCGCGCTGATTCTCCGGCCGGCGGCCGATAATTCCTACACCCCCGACCGAATGGACGCAAACACGTGGACGTTCACGAGATTCGTGTGCCCGTGCGGGTGTGGACACGTCAGGCCGCCGGGCTAGCCGTCTGCGTCCTGACGACGACGCTGTTCTGGGGGAATCCGACCGCGCAGGCACCCCGCCAGCTCTACGTGTCGCCAGCCGGCTCGGCGTCGAACGACGGCAGTCTGGCTCGCCCCCTGGACCTCGACACGGCGCTCTCCAGCCTCGGCCCGGTGCGGCCAGGCGATACGGTGTGGCTGCGCGGCGGCGTCTACCGGCGGCCGGCCCGGCCGGCCTACAACGGCGTCGTCGCGTTGTACGTCAGCACGCTGAACGGGACGGCCACCGCGCCGATCGTCGTGCGCCAGTACCCCGGAGAGCGGGCCACCCTCGATGGCAACCTGGCGCCCTCTTCACCGGTGCTGGTCGTCGACGGCAGCTACACCTGGTTCTGGGGATTCGAGATCACCAACTCCAGCCCCAATCGGTCGTCGGTCCGCGGCGCCGGCATCGACACGTATGGCCACCACAACCGCGTGATCAACCTGACCATCCATGACACCGGCCAGGGCGTCGGCTTCTGGGCCACGAGCCAGGCCGACGACTCCGAGGTGTACGGCACGGTGATCTCGCACGTCGGGTGGGAAGGCGGCGACCGCGGTCACGGCCACTCCCTGTACGTCCAGAACGTGAACGGCACCAAGAAGATCGCCGACAACATCATGTTCGAGGGCTTCAGCTTCGGCATCCACGCCTATACCGAGAACGGCGGCATCAACAACCTGGCGGTGACCGGCAACATCGTCTTCAACCACGGCACCATCTCGGCCACCGGCGGCGCCAAGGCCAACATCCTCTTCGCGGGCGGCCGGGTGGCGCAGAACCCGACGGTCGTCGGCAACTTCGGGTACTTCCCGGCGGCCAGCGCCGGCCGAGGCCTGGATGTGTCGGAGTGCAACAACGGAACGCTGCAGAACAACTACCTGGCCGGCGGCACGCCGCTCAGAATCGGCGCCTGCACCAACACCGTGGTCACCGGCAATACGCTGTACGGACCGGTCGCCGCGCCGACGCAGTCCGCGTATCCGGGGAACCTCTACCGGACGACGCCGTCCGGTGTGTTCGTCGGCATCCGGCCGAACGCCTACGAAGCAGGACGGGCCAACATCGCGATCTTCAATTGGGCACGGCACTCCGCCGTGCCGGTCGACGTCGCGGCGACGTTGGCGGTCGGCACCGCGTTCGAAGTGCGTGACGCGCAGAACTTCTTCGGCCCGCCGGTCGCCACCGGGGTCTACGGCGGCGGGCCGATCACGATTCCCATGACCGGGTTGACCGCGGCGCCACTGGTCGGAACGGTGCCCATTGCGGCCACGCACACCGGCCCGGAGTTCGGTGCATTCGTGCTGTTGCCGCTGGGCGCGGCGACCACACCGCCGCCCCCGCCGCCCCCCGCAGCCCTGCGGATCGACGCGGTGTCACCGCCGGCGGGTTCGGCGGCTGGCGGCGTGACCGTGACGCTGAACGGCAGCGGATTCGCGCCCGGCGCGACCGTGCAGATCGGCGGCGTCGCCGCGACCACCGTCGTCGTGCCGACCAGCTCGACAGCGAGCTTCGTCGCCCCGCCGCACGCCCCGGGCCCGGTGGACATCGTGGTGACGTCAGCGGGCCAGCAGGCCACCCGCGCCGCCGCGTTCCTCTACGATCCGGTTGCGCCGACCCTCGACCCGGCGAGCATCAGCGCCAGTCACATCTCGCTGCGCTGGCGGGCCGGTGCCGCTACGCCGGTGCGCGGATACGGCGTCGTCGCCGGCCGGTCGCCAGGCGCCAGCGAGTACGGCCCGTTTCTCATGGGCCAGGCGACCGCGCTGGCCGCGACCGTCCCGCCAGGCACGTATCACGTGCGGGTGCTCGCGGACACGCCCTGGGGCATCCTGACATCGAACGAGATCGCCTTTGCCGTCGGCCTCGAAGCCGTGCCGCCAGCGCCCTCACTCGCGCCCGCCGCTGTTGCCGGGCGCACCGTCACGTTGTCGTGGACCACGGTCCAGGGCAACCCGACCGGCTACGTCGTCGTCGCACGGTACGCCGCGACGGGCCCACCGATCGCCACATTGCCGGTGGCCGGCACGAGCCTGACGGTGGCGGCGCCACCCGGCGTCTATCTGGTCAGTGTCGTCGCCGTCAACGCCGCCGGCGTCGGGGCGGAGTCCAATCAGATCGTCGTGGCCGTCGAATAGCCGGTTCCGATCGCCGGTATCACAGCCAACCCCTGAGACTGTAGTAGGCCAGTCCCAGGTACTCGTGCGCCACATCGGAGAAATCGAGCAGGCTGCGCGGCGTCGGCAGCAGCGCCACGCTGCGCCGATACCACGGCGTCGGTTGCTCGTAGGGCGCACGGAAATCGGTCGGCGCGGGAATGAAGTCGATGAGCGGACATTCATGGCGGAACACGCCCACCGCCCGCGGCATGTGCATGGCCGAAGTCACGAGCAGGACCCGCCTGAGCCCGCGCGTCTGGAGCATCGGGCAGAGCTGCACGGCATGGTCGTGGGTGTTCTCGGACCGCGTCTCGGTCACGATGGCGCCGGCCGGAATGTCAAGCAGCGCCAGCAGCTCCGCCATGTCTTCGGCGGCCGGGCGCGGCGCGAGGCCGCCGGTCGCCACGTTGCCGGTGCAGATGATCTCGGGCGCCTTGCCCGCTTTGAACAACGTCGCGCCGTAGAGCAGCCGGTCACCGGCGTCGCCAATCTCGATCGTCGGCCTGGGCGGCGTGCGGCCCAGGACACCGCCGCTCAGCACCAGGATGACATCGGCGCTGGGCACCGGATCGGGAGGGAGGTGCCGCGTTTCGAGGTCCCTTGTCAGGGTGCTGACCACCCAGCCGTTGCCGCACACCACCAGCACGGCAATCGCCGCCAGTAGACAGGCGCGCCGCAGGCGCGGCTGCCGGTGCGCCACGACCGCGCCGGCCATGAGCAGCAGCGCCGCCGACGTCGGGTAGAGCAGCTTCAGGAAGAGGCTGTAGAGGAAGGACATCGGGTCTCGCGTCGTAAAGATAGTTCACCCGCAGCGACGAGTCGGCCGCCGCCCGCCGCGGTTGCCGCGGCACGGCCCGCCGAGTTCGGTTCTTCAACTGACTTATGTCAATTTTCTGAAGGATTTCCCCGCGGCCGATTGCCGCGGTCGGCCAACGGCCAGGCGCGCGACGGTCCGCGGTTTAATGCCCGCCATTCGTGCCAGCATGGGGCCGGCGGTATCGGCACTTTTCTTGCGACCGCTCCCTGTTCAATGTCCGCTCCCCGGACCGTCGATTCGTCCAGCATCGCCGTTGTCGGGATGGCTGCGCGTGTCCCGGGCGCGGGCAATGTCGGGCAGTTCTGGCGCAATCTGTGCGGCGGCGTCGAGTCGGTGAGCCGCTACACCGACGAGCAGCTGATTGCGGCTGGCGAAGACCCAGAGCTGCTCCGCGACCCGAACTACGTCAGGGCGGGGGCGCCGCTCGAGGGGGTCGAACTCTTCGATGCCGGCTTCTTCGGGTTCAGCGCGCGCGACGCCGCCATCCTCGACCCTCAACACCGTCACTTCCTCGAGGTCTGCTGGGAAGCGCTCGAGGACGCCGGCCACGTGCCCGAGTCGTTCGCTGGCGCCATCGGGGTGTTCGCCGGCGCCGGGATGCACGACTACTACGTCCATCATCTGGCGCCGAACCGCAAGCTGATGCAGGACGTGGGGCAGTTCCTGGTCCGCCACACCGGCAACGACAAGGACTTCCTGACGACGCGGGCCTCGTACTGCCTCAACCTCACCGGTCCGAGCATCGGCGTCCAGACCGCCTGTTCGACCTCGCTCGTGGCGATCCACATGGCGGCGCAGAGCCTGCTCAACGGCGAATGCGATCTCGCACTGGCCGGAGGCGTCTCGATCACCCTGCCCGACCGCCTCGGCTATGTCTTCCGCGAGGGCGAGATCCTGTCGCCCGACGGACACTGTCGCGCCTTCGATCGGGAGGCCCGCGGCACCCTGTTCGGAAGCGGGTCAGGGGTCGTCGTGTTGCGCCGCGCCGCCGATGCCGCCGCCGACCGTGACCACGTCTATGCCGTGATTCGCGGCTCGGCCGTGAACAACGACGGCCGCGGCAAGGTGAGCTACCTCGCCCCGAGTCTCGACGGCCAGGCGCGTTGTATCGCCGAGGCACTCGCCGTCGCCGCCGTGCCGGCATCCTCGATCGGCTACGTCGAAGCCCACGGGACCGGCACCCCGATGGGCGATCCAATCGAAGTGGCGGCGTTGACCCAGACGTTCGGGACCGGCGCCGGCGGCCGGTCCTGCGCCATCGGATCGGTGAAGACCAACATCGGCCACCTCGACACGGCGGCCGGTGTCGCGTCGTTCATCAAGGCATCGCTGGCGCTGAAGCACCAGGTGATCCCGCAGAGTCTCAACTTCGCGACGGCGAATCCGGCCTGCGATTTCGACCGCAGCCCGTTCCACGTCAGTGTGGCGACGACGGCGTGGGCGCGCGCCGACACGCCGCGGCGGGCCTGCGTCAACAGCCTCGGAGTGGGCGGCACCAACGCTCACGTCGTGCTCGAAGAGGCTCCGGAGCGCGCGGCGGAGGAGCACGACGCTGACGACGCCCCGCGGTTGCTGTGCCTCTCGGCGCGCAGTCCGGCGGCGCTGGACGCCGCGGCGCAGCGGCTCGCCGATTTCCTTCGCGCCGACCGCCCACGTGCCCTTGCCGACGTCGCCTACACGCTGCAGTTCGGGCGCCGGGCCTTCGCGCACCGCCGGACGGTCGCCGCCGCCCACCTCGACGACGCCATCCATCGGCTCGAGGCATCGCGCGGCGGCGCCAGCCCGCCCGTGCCCGCCGCGCCACCGCCGGTCGTGTTCATGTTTCCCGGCGGCGGCGCCCAGTACCCGAACATGGGGCGCCAGATCTACGCCAGCGAGGCCGTGTTCCGCGAGCACGTCGACGCCGTCCTGGCGATCGTCGAGACCGACGAGGGGCTGGACCTCAGGCCATGGCTGTTCCCCGACCCGGGCGACGAAGCGCGTGCCGCCACCGAGCTCGAACGGGCATCGCACTCGCTGCTGACGACCTTCGCGGTCGAGTACGCGCTGGCGCAGCTGTGGCGGTCGCGTGGCATCGAGCCGACGGCGCTCATCGGGCACAGCCTCGGCGAACTGGTCGCGGCGTGTCTCGCCGGCGTGATGACGCTGCGCGATGCGCTCGCCGTGGTCGCGGCCCGTGGCCGCATTCTCGATCGGCTGCCCGGTGGCGCGACACTCGCGGTCGCGCTGTCCGAAGCGGAGGTCCTGCCCTATCTCGGCGCCGGCCTGTCGATCGCCGCCGTGAACGGCCCGGCGCTGTGCGTCGTCTCCGGATCACTCGACGACATCGTCGCCCTGGAGTCGGTGCTCAGCGCCCGCGACGTCGACGCACGGCGGCTGCGTCTGTCGTTCGCGGCCCACTCGTCGCTGCTCGATGGCCATCTCGACGACTTCGCACGGGCGATCGCGTCGGTGCCGCTGCGGGCGCCGCGGTATCCGCTGATTTCCAACGCCAGCGGGAACTGGAGCGGCGTCGCCGAGATCACGCAGACCGACTATTGGGTGAAGCAGCTTCGCCACACGGTGCGCTTCTCCGCTGGTCTGTCGCAGGTGCTCGAGGACCATCCGGGCTGCGTCCTCCTCGAGGTCGGGCCCGGCACGACGCTGGCGTCGCTGGCGGCGACGCGCCGCAGCGCGGCGCCGGCCCCGGTGGTGATCGCCTCGCTGCGCCACCCCCTCGACGCGACGCCCGATGCGACGGTGTTTCTCAACGCGCTGGGACGGCTGTGGGCGGCTGGGGTCGCGATCGACTGGTCGCGCCAGGGGCGGAGCACCGGCCGACGGATGCCGTTGCCGACCTACCCGTTCGAGCACAAGCGCTACTGGATCGACCGTCCGGCCACCCCTGTGCCGGCGCCCGAGCGAGCGCCGGTTCCCGACACCCGGCTGGCACGCCGGCCCTCGATCGACGACTGGTTTTCGACGCTGGCCTGGCGTCCCGTGGCGAGCACGGCGCCACTGGCTGCGGTGGGGGCGTGCCTCGTCCTCGACGACGCCGAGGATCCCCTCCACGAGGCGGTGAGACAGGCGCTCACCGCGCGCGGCGAACGGATCATCAGGGTCACTCGTGGATCGCGTTACGACAGTGTGCCCGATGGTCGGTTCGTGGTCCGTCCCGGCGTTCGCGCCGATTGGGATCAGCTGGTCGCCGACCTCGCGTCGCAGGGCCTTCGGCCGGCGCGTGCTGTGCAGCTGTGGACGTGTCCGTCGGCGACGACCGCCGAGCCGCTCGACGTCGCGATCGACGCCGCCTTCTTCGGTCCGCTCTTCCTGGCCCAGGCCTGGACCGAGGCGGAACCGGACGAGCCCCTCCACATCGCCGTGGTCTCGAGCGGGATGCAGCGCGTGGCGCTCGAACCGGCGACGCACCCCGAGCGGGCACTGGCGCTGGGGCCGTGCCTGGTCATCCCCAAAGAGAATCCGGCGATCACCTGCGCCAGCATCGACTGGTCAGCCGATTGGCAGGTCGACGGGGCCATCGCGCGCCTGGTCGGCGAACTGTACGCCACCGACGCCGAGCCGGTCGTCGCTCTGCGTGGCCACCAGCGCTTCGTGCCCGCGGCGCAAGAACTGGCGCTGCCGCCGGCGGCCGCGACCGGTGGCGTCCGCCCCGGTGGCGTCTATCTGATCACCGGTGGGCTCGGCGCCATCGGGCTCACCCTCGCCGAGACGCTGGCACGGACGCCGGGAGTCACCATCGCCCTTCTGAGCCGCCGCCCGTTCCCGGCAGCCTCGGAATGGACCGCGTACTCCAGCCAGTCAGGCTCGGGCGACGACACGCCGGCGATCATCCAACGGCTCACGGCGCTGACGCAGCAGGGCGCGTCGGTCGAGGTGGTCAGGTGCGACGTGAGCGATCGGCAGGCGACCACGGCCGCGGTGACCGCGCTGGTCGAGCGCTTCGGCACGCTGCACGGCGTGATCCATGCCGCCGGCGTCCTCGACGACGGGCCCTTCCAGCTCAAGGAGCGACCCGCGGCTCACGCGGTGATCGCGGCCAAGGTGCACGGCACGCTCGCGCTCGAACAGGCCGTCGACGGCCTGGCGCTGGACTTCTTCGTCGTGTGCTCGTCGACGAGCACCGTGCTGGCCCCGGCCGGGCAGGTCGACTACGTCGCCGCCAACGCTTTCCTCGAGGCGTTTGCCGTCGCCAGGACCGGCAGCCGGCTGAACGCCACGGCGATCGCCTGGGGCACGTGGGCCGAGGCCGGCATGGCGTTCAGGGCCGCCCAGTCGACCACCGCGTCGCGGCCGGATTCGCCGCCGCGGCATCCGCTTCTCGGGCGGCTCGCCGAGGGCGGCCCGGCGCGGGTCTATCAGGCTCGCTACGATGCCGACGAGCTGTGGGTCCTCGACCAGCATCGATTGGCAGACGGCACCGCCGGTACTCCCTGGCTCGGGGTTCGTCGAACTCTTCCGCGCTGCCGCGGCTGACGGCAGCGCGTCCGGCCGCATCGGGCTGCGCGATCTGCACCTGCTCGCTCCGTTGCACGCCACGCCTGGGCGGCCCCTCGAGGTCCGTACGGCACTCGAGCCGGGGGCCGACGGGCTCGAGGCGGTGGTGACCAGCCGCGTCGGCGACGGGTGGATCGAGCACGCCCGCACCACCATCGTCGCGCCGGGCGTGACGCCGGCGCGGATTGCCGTCGAGGCCATCCGGGCCCGCTGCGGCACCTCGGCACAGTCGTCCTCCCACCGGCCGAAGGCGCTGCAGGATCATCACCTGCGGCTCGGCCCGCGCTGGCAGGCGCTGCGCGCCCTCCACCTCGGCGACGGCGAGGCGCTGGCATTGTGTGAATTGCCAGCCGGCTTCGACCACGACCTCGCCGACTGGCATGCGCACCCGGCCCTGCTCGATCTGGCGTTGCATGCCGGGTTGCCGCTGGTTCCGCTCGACGTCGTGCGTGACGACCTGTTCGTGCCGATCTCGATTGCGGCGATCCGTTTCGAGCAGCCGATACCGGCCCGGTTCCTCAGTCACGTCAGGCTGACGCGTGCGGTGCGATCCGACGCCGAGGTGATCTCATTCGACGTGACCATCGCCCGTGAGGATGGCGCCGTCGTGATGGCGGTCGACGATCTGGTGCTGCGCCGGCTCGATGACCGGGCCAGGGCGGCGTTCGCCGCCGGATCGCCGGCGGCGGATCGTCGCGACGACCGATCGACGCTGGCGCGTCTCGTCGAACTCGGCATTCGCCGTCACGAGGGCGCGGAGGTGTTCCTCCGCGTCCTGGCGGGCACGGCACCGCCGCGCCTGGTGGCGTCGCCGATCGACCTGGCGACGGTCGCGGCTGCCGCCGGCTCGGGCCGCGCCCGCCGGCCCGAGGCCGAGAGTCCCCGCGCGCCGGCTGCCGGGTCGGCCCCGCGTGACGAATACGAGCGCGCGCTGTGCGAGATCTGGTCGGATCTGCTCGGCGTCGACAGCATCGGCGTCGACGACGATTTCTTCGCCCTCGGCGGGCACTCGCTCATCGCGGTGAGGCTGTTCACACGGGTCCGCAAGATCTTCGGCGTCTCGCTCGGGCTGGCGGTGCTGTTCGAAGCGCCGACCGTCGCGGCCTGTGCGGCGCTGCTCCGCAAGGAGCTGGGCACACCAGCCGCCGAGTCGACGGCGCCGGTGCCAGCGGCCCCGGCCGCGGCGCCCGCCGCCAGGAGCAGTCTGCCGATGGACGTGATCCGTCGGTCGCCGTGCCTGGTCCCGATCCAGCCCCATGGCACGAAGCGTCCGTTCTTCGTGCTCCCGGGCATCGGCGGCAACGTCCTCGGCTACCAGGCCCTGACCAAATCGCTGCCACCGGATCAGCCCGTGATCGCCATGCAATCGCTCGGCATCGACGGCGGACATCAGCCGCTCCTGTCGATGAACGAGATCGCCGCGCACTTCGTCACCGAACTGCGGTCGGTGCAACCGGCCGGTCCGTACCTGCTCGGCGGCTTCAGTTTCGGCGGCATCGTCGGCCTGGAGGTGGCGCAGCAACTGCTGGCCGCCGGCGAACGCGTCGAGCTGCTGGCCTTGTTCGACACGCTGCTCGACTCCACCGATTTCACGATGGCGCGCGGGAACCCGTGGTGGCTCCGCCGGCTCGACTTCCTCGGCCGGCGCGTCGCCCATCACTCGCGGGCGCTGCGGGCCGTCGAGCCGCGCCAGCTGCCCGGTTACCTGGCCGGCAAGGGCCGCACGATTCGGCGGCGAATCAAGAGCCGGGTCTGGCGCGAGGTCGTCGCCATCCAGGAGGTGGTCGGGCACGTCAACGACGACGAGACCATCGATCTCATCCCGTCGTTGCGCCGGGTGAGGGACGCCAACATCATCGCCACGAAACGGTATTTTCCGACGCCTTACCCAGGCCCCGTGACGCTGTTCCGGGCCATGGACCGCGGTCTGGAGCCGGTCGACAGCGATGCCAACTGGCGACACCTGGCGGCCGGCCGCCTGACGGTGATCGACATTCCCGGGAATCACCTCACGATGCTCGAGGCGCCGAACGTCTGGGTGCTCGCGTCGGCGCTCCACGACGCCATCGACCGCGCTCAGCGCGAGTCGGATGATCGACCCGACGCCAGGACCCCAGACGAGGCCGAGTCGGTGCTCCCCGACCGCTGACGCCGGCTCCTGCTACGCACGCCACGGATACGAGCGGCAGAACTTCGCCATCGGACACACCTGGCACGCCGGCTTGCGGGCGGTGCAGGCCAGCGCGCCGAAGTCCATCAGCGCCTGGTTGAAGTCGAAGGCCCGGGCTCGCGGCACGAGGATCGCCGCGACCGCCCACAGCCGCTTCGTCATGGCGTGACCTTTGGCGTCGCCCTTGGCCACGAACACCCGGTAGAGCACGCGCGCGACGTTGGTGTCGAGGATCGCCGCGCGCTTGCCGAAGGCGAAGCTGAGAATCGCGCCGGCGGTGTACTCGCCGATGCCCTTGAACGACAGCAGCGTCTCGCGATCGTCGGGCAGCGCCCCGCCGTAGGTGGCCACCGCCTCGCGGGCGATCGAGTGCAGGCGCTTGGGCCGGATGTTGTAGCCGAGCGGCCGCCAGGTGGCCGAGACGTCGGCCTCGGCGGCGGCGGCGAGCACTTCGAAGGACGGGTACTTGGTCAGCCACTCGTGGTACTTCGGCAGCACGCGATCGACCTGGGTCTGCTGCAGCATCACCTCGGAGACCAGGATGTGGTACGGGTCGGCGGTGGTGCGCCACGGCAGATCGCGGCCATGCCGGTCGTACCAGCGCAGCAGCACCCGGCGGAAGCGCGCACGCTCGGGCGGGGGAGGCAGCTTCGGTTTTGGAGCGCGAGTGCCTCGCCGGCGCGGCATAATTCGGTTCTTGTGAAAATCTACACGAAGACGGGCGACGACGGCACGACCAGCCTCTTCGACGGCACTCGTGTCGCCAAGACGGACCCGCGCGTCGTCGCCTACGGTGCGGTCGACGAACTGAACGCCCACCTCGGCGCCGCCCGTGCCGCCGGGCTCGACGACGATCTGGCCGGCAAGGTCGAGGGCCTGCAGCGCGACCTGTTCGCGCTCGGGGCGCGGCTCGCCGATCCCCGTCACAAGATCGCCGAGCGGGTCACCAAGGCGACCATCACCGACCAAGACGTCGCCCGGCTCGAATCGTGGATTGACACGATCGAGGCCGGACTGCCGCCGCTGCGCCACTTCATCCTCGCTGGCGGCGCGCCGGGTGGCGCGGCGCTCCACGTCGCCCGCACGGTGTGCCGGCGGGCCGAGGTGCACGCGCTGCTCGCTGGCGCCGGCGAGGTCGAGACCGTCGTGCTCGTCTACCTCAACCGCCTGTCGGATCTGCTGTTCGTGATGGCGCGCGCGGCCAACCATCGGGCCGGCGTGGCCGAGACGATCTGGTGACGACCGGCGACGCCCGGCTCGACGCCGCCTACGACACCTGCCTGGGAATCGCCGGCGCGCACTACGAGAACTTCCCGGTGGCGTCGTGGCTGGTGCCGGCCGCCGTCCGCCCGCACGTCGCCGCCGTCTATGCGTTTGCCCGCACCGCCGACGACTTCGCCGACGAGGACGGCTACACCACCCGCGAGCGCCTCCGGCTGCTCGACGAATGGCTCGATCGCCTGCACCGCGCGCTCGGCGCCGGCGAGCCGCTGGACGTGGCCGAGGACCCGGCGCAGGTCGCCATCTTCACCGCGCTGGCGCACACCGTCCGCACCTTCGGCCTGCCGGTCGCGCTGCTCGAGGCGCTGCTCTCGGCGTTCCGGCAGGACGTCTCGGTGACCCGCTACGCCACGTGGGCCGAGGTCGAGGACTACTGCCGCCGCTCGGCCAATCCGGTCGGCCGGCTGGTGTTGCGGCTCTTCGGCCATCACGACGATCGGCTCGACCGCTGGTCCGACGCGATCTGCACCGCGCTGCAGCTCACCAACTTCTGGCAGGACTTCGCCATCGACTGGCGCCGCGGCCGCTTGTACGTGCCGGAGACGGAGTGGCGGGCGGCCGGGGCCAGGCTCGACGACCTGGCGGCGCCGCTGGCGGCCGTGCCGCGAGAGTGGCAACGGACGATCGCCGCGTGCGCCCGCCGCACCCGCGGCCTCTTCGATCAGGGCCGGCCGCTCCTCGATCAGGTGGGCGGCCGATTGAAATGGGAACTGCGCGCCACCTGGCACGGCGGCGCGCGCATCCTGGAGCTGCTCGAGCAGGGCGGCTTCGATCCGGCCGCGGCGCGGCCGCGGCTCGGCGCCGCCGATGCGCTGGTGATAGGGTGGAGGACGCTGCTGTGAGCCGCGACACCTCCTTCTACTATTCCTTCCTGGTGCTGCCAGCGGCCGAACGCGACGCCATCGTCACGGTGTGGGACGCCTGCCGCGCCATCGACGACGCCGTGGACGAGGCGGCGAGCCCGGCCGCCGCCGCCGGCCAGCTCCAGTTCTGGCGTGGCGAGATCGCCCGCGTGTTCGACGGGGTGCCGCCCGAGTCGCGCCAGGGTATCGCGTTGCAGCCGGTCGCACGCCGCTACGCGCTGCCCCGGCGCGCCTTCGAGGACCTCATCGACGGCGTCCAGATGGACCTCGAGCAGACCCGCTACGCCACCTTCGACGACCTGCGCGAGTACTGCTGGCGCGTGGCCTCGACGGTCGGGATCATCTGCCTCAACATCTTCGGCTGCCGGCACCCCGGCGGCCGCGACTACGCGATGAACTTGGGGCTGGCGCTGCAGCTCACCAACATCACCCGCGATGTCGCCGTCGATCTCTCACGCGGGCGAATCTACCTGCCGCAGGACGAGATGGCGACGGCCGGCTGCACCGAGGCCGATCTGCGCGCCGGCACGGTGACGGCGCCGGTGGCGGCGCTGCTCCGCCTGCAGTGCGAGCGGGCCCGCGACTACTACGACCGGGCCGCCGCGGCGCTGCCGCCCGGCGAGGCCCGGCATCTGGTCGCCGCCGAGATCATGGCGGCGATCTACTTCGCCATCCTGCAGGGCATCGAGCGGCGCGGCTACGACGTCTTCTCGGAGCTGGTGCGGGTGCCGCGGCCGCGCCGGGCCCTCATCGCCGCGTCGACCTGGGCCCGCACCTTGATGCGGGCTGGCGTCGAGGCGGTGGCGCCGGCCCGCACGTCGTGAGCCGCGTCGACGTCGTGGTGGCCGGGGCCGGCTGCGCCGGCCTCGCCGCCGCGGCCAGGCTCGCCGCCGCCGGCGTCCGCGTCGCCGTCGTCGAGGCCCGCCCGGTGCTCGGCGGCCGCACCTTCGCGACCCGCGACCAGACCACCGGCGAGTGGATCGACAACGGCCAGCACGTGCTGCTCGGCTGCTACCACGACACGCTGGCCTTCGCCCGCCGGGTCGGCGCCGATCGGTTCCTGGCGGTGCAGAGCGCGCTGCGCGTGCCGATGATCGACGCCGCCGGGGTCGCCAGCGAGCTGCGCAGCCCCGGGCTGCCATCGCCGCTGCACCTGGTGGCCGGGGTCCTTGGCTGGACGGCGCTCAGCTGGCGCGACCGGTTCTCGGTGATCGGACTGGGCCGGGCGCTGTCGGACAGCGCCGTGCCGCCAGCCGACCAGACCGTGCGCCAGTGGCTCGCCGCGCACGGCCAGGCGCCGCGACTGTGCGAGCTCCTGTGGGAGCCGCTGGCGGTGGCCGCGCTCAACCAGAGCATCGATACCGCCGCGGCGACGACGTTCGCCGAGGTCGTCCGGCGGATGCTCGGTCCGGGCCCGGACGACAGCGCGCTGGTGTTGCCGACCCGGTCGCTCACCCACACCTTCGTCGAGCCGGCGGTGGCGTTCATCGAACGCCACGGCGGCCGCGTCGCGACCGGTGCCGCCGCGCGAGTGGTGTTCGCCGGTGGCCGCGTCGCCGGCGTGGACCTGAAGGGGGACCGGATCGAGGCCGCCGCGGTGATCTCCGCGGTGCCATGGCACGCGTTGGCCGCCCTGTGCGGCGAGGCACCGCCGGACGCGTTGCGCGAGCTGGTGGCCGCGTCGTCGGCGATGCGCAGCTCGCCGATCGTCACCGCCAACCTGTGGTTCGATCGGCCGGTGCTGACGCAGCCGTTCGTCGGCCTGCCGGGCCGCTCGTTCCAGTGGGCCTTCGACCGTGCCCAGGTGACCCCCGGAGAGTCGACGTCGATTGCGATGGTCTGCAGCGGCGCCGACGACGTCGTGCAGCAATCCAACCAGGCCGTCGTCGAGACCGCGCACCGCGAACTCCGGAGGGCTCTGCCGCCAGCGGCTGCCGCCCGGCTGCTGCGCGGCACCGCGGTCCGCGAACGCCGCGCCACCTTTTCGCTCGCCCCCGGGGAACCCGCCCGCCCGCCCACGGACACCGGCGTGGCCGGCCTGTGGCTGGCCGGCGACTGGATCGACACCGGCCTGCCGGCCACCATCGAGAGCGCCGTCGTCAGCGGCCACCGCGCCGCCGCGGCCGTGCTCGAGCATCTGGGAGGTCCAGCCGCTAGCCGCTAGCCGCTAGCCGCTGATCACGCGCATGCGCGTGCTGCTCGCGCACTACCAGGAAATCGCCCTCAAGGGCCAGAACCGGCCGTGGTTCATCCGCCACCTGGCGCGCAACCTCCGCGACGCCCTGGCCGGCCTCGATGTCGGCGCGGTCAAGCTGCCGATGGGCCGGATCGAGATCCCGCTCGGCCCGTCCGCCGACGTCGACGAAGCCCGTCGCCGGCTGGGCACCGTCTGTGGCCTCGCCAACTTCGCGGTGGCCGGGACGGTCGAACCCGACGTGGCGGCGATCACCGCCGCGGTGCTGCGCGACCTGCCGCGCAATCGCGCCGTCCCGAGCTTCCGCGTGAAAGTGCGCCGCGCCCACAAGCAGTTCCCGGTGGCCTCGCCCGACATCGAGCGGGCCATCGGCGGACGGATCCACGACGAGACCGGGTGGCGGGTCGATCTGTCCAACCCGGCGTTCACGGTGTGGGTGGAGATCGTGCCGCGGCAGGCTTACTACTACTACGACAAGGAGCCCGGCGCGGGCGGGCTGCCGGTCGGCACCGGCGGCCGCGTGCTGGTGCTGCTCTCGGGCGGCATCGACTCGCCGGTGGCCGCGCTGCGGATGATCCGCCGCGGCTGCCACGCCACCTTCGTCCACTTCCACGGCCACCCGTTCACCTCACGTGCGTCGATCGACAAGGTGCGCGAGCTGGTGCGGGTCCTGGCGCCGTACCAGCTCGGCGCCCACGTGATGTTCATCCCGTTCGGCGAGCTGCAGCGCCAGGTGACGATGAGCGTGCCGGCGGCGATGCGGGTCGTCGTCTACCGGCGGCTGATGGTGCGGATCGCGACCCGGCTGGCCGCTACCGTGCACGCCCGGGCGCTGGTCACCGGCGACGTCGTCGGCCAGGTGGCGTCGCAGACGCTCGACAACCTCGCGGTGGTTGGCGCGGCGACCGACCTGCTGACGCTGCGGCCGCTGGTCAGCACCGCCAAGGAAGAGATCACCGCCGAGGCGATCACGCTCGGCAGCTACCCGATCTCGATCCTGCCCGACGAGGACTGCTGCACGCTTTTCACGCCCCGTCACCCTTTGACCCGCGTCCGACTGTCGGAGGTGGAGGCGGCCGAGCGGGCGTTGCCGCTCGAGGCGATGATCGCGGCCGCCGTCGCCGCGCCGGACATCGAACAGGTCGTGTGGCCGATGGTAGGATACAAGGCTGTTTCAGGAGCCGCGAGGGCCACACACATGGTGTTCAACTCCGTTGCCGACCTCACTGCCGCGCTGGACGGCACCGCCGCGCTCAGCGGCGATCGCATCACCGTGTCGGGCCCGCCGTCGGCCGACCTGGTCGATCGCCTGGCGCACACCGCTGCCTTCGGCGCCACACCCGAGCTGAAGGGCACCGCGCGGTGGGTGATCCTGCACCTGGCGGCCGCCCAGGGTGTGCGCTTCGCGTCGATCCACGACCTCTACCTGGCGATGGGCCGCGGCGAGGCCGGCGGCTTCACGGTGCCGGCGATCAACGTGCGGATGATGGCCTACGACACCGGCCGCGCGGTGATGCGCGCCGCCAAGGGCCTCGACGCCGGCGCCTTCATCCTCGAGATCGCCCGCTCGGAGGTCGGCTACACCGAGCAGCGGCCGCACGAATACGCGGCGATCATGGCCGCCGCGGCGCTGCGCGAGGGCTTCCGCGGGCCGCTCTTCCTGCAGGGCGACCACGTGCAGGTGGCGCTCAAGAAGTACGCCTCGCCCGACCGCGACAAGGAGCTCGAGACGCTGCGCGGACTCATCCGCGAGGAGATCGCCGCCGGCTTCTACAACATCGACATCGACACCTCGACGCTGGTCGACCTCGACAAGGCGACGCTGGCCGAGCAGCAGGCGGTGAACTGCGAGCTGGCCGCCGACTTCACGGCGTTCATCCGCCGCTGCGAGCCGGCCGGCGTCACCGTGTCGGTCGGCGGCGAGATCGGCGAGGTCGGCGGCAAGAACTCCGACGTCCACGAGCTGCACGCCTTCATGCAGGGCTACAACGCGGCGCTGGCCGGCAAGGGCAAGGGCCTCATCGGCATCAGCAAGATCAGCGTGCAGACCGGCACCGCCCACGGCGGGTTCGTCGGTCCCGACGGCAAGCCGCGGATGGACGTGAAGATCGATCTCGTGGCGCTCGAGGAGCTGTCGCGGGTGGCCCGTGACGAGTACGGACTGTCGGGCGCGGTGCAGCACGGCGCCTCCACGCTCAGCGCCGACGCCTTCGACGCGTTCCCGCGGGTCGGCGCCTGCGAGATCCACCTCGCCACCAACTTCCAGAACATGGTCTACGACCACCCGGCGTTCCCGGCGGCGTTGAAGGCCGAGATGTACGCCTGGGTGCGCGAGCACGCCCAGGAGGAGAAGAAGGCCAGCGACACCGACGAGCAGTTCCTCTACAAGGCGCGCAAGAAGGCGATCGGCCCGTTCAAGGCCCGGGTGTGGCAGCTGCCGGGCGACGTCCGCGCCACCATCGGCAAGACCCTCGAGGACCAGTTCGCGTTCCTGATGGGCAAGCTGCGGATCGGCGGCACCTCGTCGGTGGTGGCGAAGTTCGTCACGCCGGCGCCGGCGCTGCCCTCGCTCGAGCAGGCGCAGAAGGCGGCGGCCGGCATCATCACCGCCGAGGAGCGCAAGGCCGAAGGGCTCGCTGACTGATCTCCGTGTCGGGCCGCTGGCTGTTCGCCGCCGGAGTCGCGACCGCGGCGCTGCTCCTTCCCGACCTGACGCGTGCCGGCTACTCGCCGGACGAGGAGTTCACCCGCTTCGCCGTCCGTGGCATCCACGCCGGCGGGTTGCCGCTGCTGCCCTCGGGCCTGCTCTACGACCGCGGTCTCGTCTACTCGTACGGCGCGGCCCTGGCCGGGCTGACCGCCGGTGACTCGCTCGTTCCCGGGCGTCTGGTGAGTCTGGCGGCCGCGGCCGCCGCGCTGGCCGTGATCTTCCACGAAGTGCGGCGCATGGCGTCGCCAAGCGCGGGCGCCCTTGCGGTCGTGCTCGCCGCCGCCTCGCTGCCGTTCTGGGTGTCGGCGACGACCGCCCGGTTCTACGCGCCGTTCCTGCTCGGGTATCTGGCCGTGCTCGCCGCCTTGACGCGGCTGTCGCTGTCGTGGACCGGGCTGGCCGCGCTGGCGGCAGCGGCTGCGGTCACCCGTTGGACCCACGAGCTCGCCTTCACGCTGCTGGCGGTGCCGGTGATCGTGGCCATGGCGGCGCCGGGCGCGCGCCGGCCGTGGAACGTCCGCAGCATCGCGGTGGCCGCCGGCCTGGCCGCCGGACAGCTCATTCTCCTGGCGGTGCACGCCATGGCGCCGCCCTCGAACGGCGACGTGATGGTGCGGCGCTTCTTCGTGTGGCAGGTGCTGAACCTGTTCGAGCGGCCGCCTCTGGATCTGCCGATGCTGTTGCCGGTCGGCGCCGCGGCTGGAGTCACCGCGGCCCTGGCGCTGGCCGCGCTTCGGGCCCGCGTCGACGTGCCGGCGGCGGCGCTCCTGGCCGTCGGCGGCGTCGCCGCGGCGCTTGGCCAGCTGGCGCTGGCGCCGGCGGCCGTACCTGGCGGCGCTGCCGGTGCTGCCGGGGCCGGCCCGCCGGCTGGTGCCGATGGCGCTCGGCGTCCTCGTGGCCGGGAGCGGCTTCTGGGTCGTCGCGCTGACCACCGCGGGCCTGCCGGTCGGCGCGGCGGTCACGCGGGCCTTCGCCACCGGCGCGGTGTATCCGCTCGACATGTTCGCCCACCTGGTGCGCGAGACGCCGCTCCTCGTCGCGGCCACACTGTCCGGGTTGGTGGCGCGATCGGCCGGTCTTGGCGGGGACTGGACGGCGCCGCAGCGGGCCGTGCACGCGCTCTGGATCGGCTGGGTCCTGTGGTTCGGCGTCATCGAGTCGGGCATCACCGCCCGCTACCTGCTGCTGCCGGTGACGTTCATGCTGTGCGCGGTGGCGATCGACATGACCGCCGTCGCGACGTTCGCTGCGAAGACACTGCGGCCGGTGGTGGTTGGGCTGATGGCGATGGCGGGGGTCATTCTGACCCTCGAAGGCTGGGGCGGCGTGCCGACGCACACGGCCCGCGCCGAGGCGTCGCGGCCGACGCTGGTGCTCGAGCCGCTGCGCCTCGAGATCGAGCCCCGGGACCTCATCGCCGGCGGCGACGAGCTGGCCACGCTGGCGGCGGCCGGGCGCATCGACGCGTGGCTGGCGCTCGACGGGTTCTTCCGCGAGCGCTTCGTCGTGATGCGCGCCGGCCGGGCTACCGGCGCCTACACCGGCGCCGCGGCGGCGTTCGAACTCGGCCCGCTCCTCGACCAGGCCGAGCGGGCCGGGCGGCGGCTGATCGTGGTCGACATCCTCAAGGATATGCCCGGCTTCGGCAGCACCGCCGCCCTGGTGCCCCGCCAGCTCGCCGTCGAGCGCCTGCGCGGCGAGGTGCTCGCCGAGGTGCCGGGCGCGCGGCTGATTCACGTCGTGCGCTCCGCCGAGGACGCCATGGCGCGCCTCGAATCCGCCCGCCCGCGCTGACGCCGCTCGGCGGCAGTGTTAGTATCCGCGTCGGCACCGGCGCGCATTCCGCGGGGAGACGACATCATGACGAAGACGTGGTCGATGGCAGTGGTGGCGGCGGTGGTAGGGATGGCGGCCCTCGCGGCCCAGTCGCAGGCGCCGCCGCGTCCGCAGACGCCGGCGCCCAGCGCCGATCCTTACGTCAACAACCCCAACCCCGGCGCCTCGGGCTTTCCGTTGGCCGCTCCGGCCGGGACCGACAGCGGCGCCCGCGCCAAGCCGCCGGCCGGCGCCGTCAATCAGGGCCCGTTCGACCCGGCGACCTGGAAGTACGGTCCCGCCTTCGATTCACCCAAGGGCAAGCAGGTCTGGAACCCGGTCAAGGTGAAGATGCAGCAAGGCGGCAAGGTCACCGGCGCCACGGTGTTCGGCTCGACCGATCCCAGCGTCTACTGCGCCATGGCCAATGCCGGCTACGACTTCATCTGGACCGAGATGCAGCACGACCAGCGCGACTGGCAGGCCACGGCGCGGCTGTGGCGCACCTGCGCGCAGGCCAAGGCGGTGCCGGGCGTGCGCATCGCCTACACCGACGAACGCGAGATTCAGCACGCGCTCGACGCCGGAGCGCTGGTGCTGGTCGTGCCCACCGTCGACACCGTGGAGGAAGCCCGCGAAGTGGTCGATTGGGCCTACTTCCCGCCGATGGGCCGGCGCAGCAACGGCGGCGGCCAGGCCTTCGACGCGGCGATGTGGGGCGCCGTGCCGGGCGGCTACCGCAACACCATCAACGACAACCTGGTGGTGATCCTGATGATCGAAACGCTCGAGGGGCTGAAGAACGTCGAGGCCATCGCCAAGGTCCCGGGCGTCACTGGCATCTTCGCCGCCAGCGGCGACCTCGCCAACTTCACCGGCTACCGCCAGGGCGACCCGGACTACGAGCGCACCATCAACATCGTCCACGACGCGGCGCTGGCCGCCGGGGTGCGGCTGTGCGGGCCGTTCGCGTGGCGCGATCGCCCCGACTTCACCTGCTTCCAGAACGCGAGTGAAACCGCGCTCATCGCCCGCGGCGCCGCGGCGGAGCTCGGAGCGCTGGCCAACACGCAGGGCAAACCGACGGTCGGCCCGTACGCGACCAAGTAGGTCAGGGGGACGCCAGATAATCGCGCAGCGCCTCGCGGGTGCTGCGGAACGCCATCTCCGCCCACGGCAGATCGGCGGCGGCGAAGGTGCGGATCTCGGAGTTCTCGTCGTCGACGGCGAGGTCGCCGCGGGTCCACGTGGCGCCGTAGACGATGACCACGGGCGTGCTGCCGGCATAGGAGTAGATGCCGACCAGCCGGTCGAGGCGGATCTCGATGCCCGCCTCCTCGCGAGCCTCGCGCACCGCCGCCAGACGCACGTCCTCGCCGCGGTCGACGTAGCCGCCGGGGAAGACCCACAGGCCGTGGCCGGGCTCGATCGCCCGTTTCACCAGCACGATCCGGCCGTCGGGCATGCCGATGATCGTCCCGACCGCCAGCTTGGGATCGAGATAGAAGACGAAGCCGCACGCGGCGCTGGTGCAGACGAGCCGCATCGGCTCGCCGATCTTCAGCACGCGCGGCTCGAGCGGGCGGCCGCAGACCGGACAGAAGCGGAACTGATCCACGCGTGCCGTCTACGGCCGGCCGGCCGCTGCCGCTTCCTTGCCGCGGGCGAGGTAGATGTCACGGGCTTCCTTGAACTGGCCGAGCACGTGCGCCTTCTCCTTGTCGTTGCGCCAGCCACGGTCGGCCGCGGCCATCGCCGTCAGCGTGTCGATCCACTTCACGAAGTACTGCGCCGACGCCTGGCTGCGAATCGGCTGGCCGCCGGCGATCACATAGATCGGGTTGCTCACCGCCTGCGGCCGGGTGTTCTCGGTGGGGAAGGTGCGGGCGGCGCCGAACGCCCGCAGCGAGTACCAGCCGCTGGTCTTCACCTCGACCGGCAGCTCGAAGCTGGCCGAGCGTTTGTCGCCGGTGAGCGGCACGGTGTGGACCACCTGGCCGTTGGCGACCAGCTCGAAGCGCTCCAGCGGGACGATCGAGGTGAGCGTGCCGCTGAAGGTCACGCGGCCGCCGCCGGCCGCCAGCGTCACCTCTTCGCCCATGCCGGCGCCGTTGGCCGAGAACTCGAGCAGCGGGCCGTTGGTCACGAAGCCGTGGCCGGCCAGCAGCGCCTTCATCCAGGCGTCCCAGGTGAAGGGCTGATCGCCGATCTGGAAGTAGCCGCGCGACACGCCCACCAGCTCGACCCGGTGCAGACTCGAGATCGAGTCCTCGCCGCCGGTCACCGGCACCCGGAAGCCGTTGTTGAGCGTGTGGTACCAGACGTTGAGGCCGGCGTCGGCGGCGACCTGCGACCACAGCTCGTGGTAACTCAGCGCCTCGAGCGCCACGTCGACCGGGAAGCCCTTGGCGCCGCCGAGGCCGCTGTCGAGGGGATCGGCGTTGCCGAAGAACGGATGGACGTAGGCGCCGATGCCGCCCTGCTGCTTCGCATGGCGGAAGATGTCGGTGTTCGACGGGTACAGGCTCTCGACGCCGGTGCCCTCGTAGCCGGTGACGAACGGCGAGATGAGGTGCGACTTCAGGTTGAAGAGCGAGATGTGCCCGTAGAACGGCGGCCGGTACTCCTGGCCGACGTGCATGAGGTAGTCGCCGCCCGACAGCGGGTGCTGGGCCTGGCCCGGCGTGTAGTGCTGGTAGTCGAGGATGCGGTTGTCCTTGTTGGCGATCTGCAGGCTGGTCATGTTCATGCCCTCGGCCTTGGCCATGAGCAGCATGTTCTCGGGCGTGTTGTGCAGGTTGCCGGCGTAGTTCATGTGGACGTGGTTGCTGCCCGACCGCCAGCCCTTGGCCGCGAAGTCCACCATCCGCTTGAGGCGGATCGTCACCGGCGTGATCGCTCCGGCGGTGACGTCGACGGTGGTTCTCGCCACGTCGTACTCGAAGCCCTTGGCCACCTCGATGGTGAACGTCCCGGGCGGCGCCTGCGTCACGTAGCGGCCGGGCGTGTGGAAAAGATGACGGCTGAGCGTGGCCAGCCGTTCGTAGGAATCGCCGGGCGTGTAGGGCTTGCCGTCGGCGGCGGTGTGATAGACGCGGGCCGGTGTCTCCTGGCCGGTGGCGTCGTCGACGATGCGCACCGACAGCGTGCCCATCGGGCGGGCGTGACGGCGTTCGGTGATCCGCACGATCCGCCGGTCGCCGCCCCAGGCCTTCATCATCGCCAGTTGCGGCAGGCCTTCCTCGTTCGAGATGTAGGCGATCCATTCGCCGTCGGGCGACCAACGCGGCAGGAAGCTGTCGTGGTCGCCGAAGGTCATCTTGTAGGGCTCACCCCCGGTCGTGGGCAGCACGAACAGCTGCGTGTACTGCCCGCCCAGGTGCGAGGCGTAGATCATGCGCTTGCCGTCGGGCGACCACTGCGGCCGGGTGCGATAGAGCGTCTCCTCTTTGTGCAGGAGTTTCGCCGCCGGCGTGCCCATGACGTTGGCGGCCGCCGGCACCCGCCAGATGCCGCCCGATCCGAGCGGGATGTTGCGGTTCGAGACCAGCAGCAGCTCCTTGCCGTCAGGCGACCACGCCGGCGAGATGTGGACGTCGATCGGGCTGAAGTAGAGACGCTCGCGGCCGAAGTCGTTGTCGGTGGTGACCTGGGTGATCCGCCCCGGCTTGCCGCCGGCCACGTCCATCACGAAGACGTTGAAATAGCCGTTGGGCGCCGTCGACACGTACGCCAGCCGGGTGCCGTCGGGCGACCACGCCGGCTCGTGGTTCACGTGGCCGCCGGTCGTCAGGTCGGTGGACGCGCCGGTGGCGACGTTCAGCAGCCGCAGGTTGATGCTCTGGCCGTCGTCATCGGCGGTGTAGGCGAGCCAGCGGCCGTCGGGCGAGTATTCCGGCGACGACAGGTACTCGCGCGGCGAGAACACCAGTTCCCTGGCGACGCCGCTGCCGACTTCGATCGTCCAGATCGATCCGTCCATGGCGAAGGCGATGCGCCGGCCATCGGGCGCCCACGACGGCCACCACGGCGTGCTGCTCGCCGCCGGCGGCAGGTAGTAGTTGTGCATGTAGTTGCCGCCGGTCTTGGCGGCTGGGTAGACCTGCGCGGCCGCCTGATGGGCCGCGGCGAGCACGGCAACGACGACCCACACCACCACCCGACCGGCTGCTGTCATCACATGTCTCCCCGGCACGTCGATGCGTGCAAACGGCGGTGAGTCTATCAGCTGGCGAGGCTGCGCCTGGGGACCAAAGCGCATGGCGCGGGTGGACAGGGGACGGCCGAGTCTGCTGTACTTGGCGGATGGCGATCCTCAAGGTCTCCCGCATGGGGCATCCCGTGCTGCGGCGTGCCGCCCGCGCCGTCGAGCGGGCCGAGATCCGCGATCCGCGCTTCCAGAAGTTCGTCGACGACATGATCGAGACGATGCACGAGTACAACGGCGTCGGCCTGGCCGCGCCGCAGGTGCACGAGGGAGTGCGGGTGTTCGTGGCGATGCTCGACAGCGGCGACGACGCCGAGGCCAGCGTCATCATCAACCCGGTGATCGTGCCGGCCGACGATCGACTGGTCGAAGGCTGGGAAGGGTGCCTCAGCATTCCCGACGTGCGCGGCCGGGTGCCGCGGTCGCCGAAGATCCTGGTGAAGGCGCTCGACCGTCAGGGCCGCACCCTCGAGATCGAGGCCGACGACTTTCCGGCGCGGGTCATCCAGCACGAAACCGACCACCTCGACGGCATCCTGTTCTTCGACCGCATGGCGTCGCTGACGTCGCTGACCTATCTGGACGAGTACTCCCGCTACCACGCCAAGGACGAGGACGACTGACGGCCCCGGCCGCCGCCGTCATCGTGGAGCCCCGACACGTGCGCAACCGGACACGCGCAGCCCTCGTGCTGCTGACGGGACTCATCGCTCTCGCGTGGTGGCGCTGGCCGGCGCCCCCGGCCGACGCGCCGTACACCCCGGCGATCGCCGCCCCCACCTGGCCGGCCGGGCAGGGCCCGGCCGTGCTCGTCGACAACGCCCACTGGAACAGCGCCACGACCAGCCGCGGCCTGGTCGCGTTTGCCACGCTGGTCGGCGCCGACGGCTACCGGGTGCTGCCCGACGGCAACTCGACCCGCGCCGAGATGCTCGCCGACGCCGGCATCGGCGTGGTCGCCAATCCGCTCGGACTCAGCGGCGCGCTGCGTGGACTGGTCGCCCGGCTCGGCCTGCCGCCGCTCACCTTCTTCGACGACGAGGCGCTCTGGGTCCAGGAAATGGAGACGGTGCTGCAGTGGGTCGACAACGGCGGCGCGCTGCTCGTGGCGGTGGACGAGGGCCCACCGGCCCGCGCGGTGCGCGGGCTGGCGGTGCGGCTCGGCCTCGAGATCCGCGAGGGCGTCGTGACCGACCTCGGCAACTCCGAGCCGCGCGCGCCGGAGCGGCTGGTGTTCTCGCGCGAGAACGGCCTCATCGGCCGGCACCCCATCGTCGACGGTGACCCGACGCACCAGGCCGTCAACCGCCTGGTGAGCGTGGGCGGTGGGGCGATCGTGGCGCCGGCTGGCGTCGATGTGCTGCTGCGGCTCAGCCCGTCGGCGGTGGAGGTGCCGGCACTCGGCGTCTCGCCCACCGAGGGTACGCCGGTGCCCGGGCTGGCCCGCGCGGTGGCCTTCGAGCGCGGCCGCGGCCGGGTCGTGGTCGTCGCCGACACGTCGCTGCTCACCGGCCTGCTGGACGACCAGGGCGCCGCGTATGGCCTCGGCGGCGAGGGGACGCAGGCCGATCGCTTTACGCTGGCGGTGATGCGCTGGCTGGCCAGGGCCGACGGCGCGGCGGCCAGCCGCTAGCCGCTAGCCGCTAGCCGCTAAGATATCCCCGTGCCCCCCGTCGCCCTGGCCACCGACGCGCCGCGCGTCACCCTGCGCTCCGCCCCCGCCGTGCCCTACGACGGCGCCATCGCCGCGGCCCGCACCTGTTACTCGCCGCGGGTCATCGGCACCGACGAGATCACCGACAAGCAGCGCGAGTCGATTGGTCCGCTGACCTTCGTCGGCGGCCACCACACCGTGTTCCAGCACGCCCACTTCGAATTCGGGCTCGAGAACATCTCGCGTCAGTTCGTGTGGAGCGTCCTCCACGCCTACCCGTTCTACAACTCCGAGCAGTCGAGCCAGCGCTACGTCAAACTGAAGGAACCGCGCGCGTTCATGCCGCCACTCGACGGCGAAGCGCGCCAGATCTACGAGCGGGCGGTGCTCGCCGCCTGGGACTCCTACGCCGAGTTGTCGGCGCTGCTGAAGGACGACGCCTGGGGGATTCTCAAGGAGCTGCGCTACCTGCGGCCGACCAACCACCCCGAGCGGCACAAGCAGGTCGAGCGCGAGGCCGAGAAGAAGGCGATCGAGACCGCCCGCTACGTGATCCCGCTCGGCGCGTTCACGTCGATGGTCCACACCGTGTCGGGGCTGGTGCTGCACCGGCTGCACCGGATGCTGAACGCCGGCGACACCCCGTACGAAGCGCAGATGGTCATCGGCGCCATGGTCGACCTGGTGAAGGCGGCCGACCCGATGTTCTTCGCGAAGGTCGGCCTCGACACGCTGCCCGAGTCGGCGCTGCCAGAAGCGTCGTTCCCCCGGCCACGGGCCGCGGGCGATGCCTTCGCGGCGGCCTTCGACGCCCGGCTCGGCGGCCGGGTGTCACGGCTGCGCGACTGGTCGTCGGATGCCGAGGGCGTGGTCGGCGACGCCGTGCGGTCGACGTTCGGCCTGACCGCCGGCGAGATGGACGACGACGAAGCCATCGACCGGGTGATGAACCCGGCCCGCAACCTCTACCGGGTCGACATGCTGAACGTGTCGCACCACTCGCCGATGATGCGGGCGCTGCACCACCCGTCGTATGTCTTCGAGAAGAAGCTGAGCCACACCGCCGACTCGCAGGATCAGCGGCATCGGATGGTGCCGGCGTCGCGGCCGCTGATGACCTTCGCCGACACCGCCACGCCCGACGTGGTGACGCCGCGGCTGATTCGTCAGAACGGCCGCGCGCTCGAGGTCTATCGCCAGGCCATGGCCGAGGCCTGGACGGCCAAGAACCGCCTGCTCGAACTCGGCGTGCCGCTCGAACACGCCCTCTACGTCCTGCCCAACGCCAAGGCGCTGCGGCTGGTCGAATCGGGCAGCTTCCTGGCGCTGCAGCACAAGTGGACGCTGCGCACCTGCTTCAACGCCCAGGAAGAGATCTACCTGGCGTCGATGGACGAGATCGCCCAGGTGCGCGACGTCCACCCGCGGCTCGCCCGCTACCTCGGCCCGCCGTGCGTGCTGCGCAACAAAGTGGTGTCGCCGCGCTGCACCGAGGGCACGCACTTTTGCGGCGTCCCGGTCTGGAACAGCTTCCCCGACGCCGTCCGGCGGCTGTGAGCGGGTGGCGGCGGAGCGGCCGTCGCGGATCATGACGCCCTGGATCGCGCATCTCTACACCGCGCTCGGCGCCGGCACGGCGCTGGCAGCGACGCTGGCGACCGTCGCCGGCGAGTTCCGCCAGGCGTTCCTGTGGCTGGCCGTGGCGGTGTTCATCGATGCGACCGACGGCGCGCTGGCCCGGGCGCTCCGGGTGAAGGACCGGCTGCCGTGGTTCGACGGCGCGTTGCTGGACAACCTCGTCGACTATCTGACCTACGTGTTCGTGCCGGTGCTCATCCTGCTGCGCGCCGATCTCTGGCCGCTGGCCGTGGCGCCGTGGATTGGAGTGGCGGTGCTGGTCGCAAGCGGCTACGGCTTCAGCCATAGCGCTGCCAAAGTGCAGACCAGCGACTACTTCTTCACCGGGTTCCCGTCCTACTGGAACATCGTCGCGTTCTACATGTTCGCGCTGCGCCTGCCGGCGTGGCTGAATGCCGCGATCACGGTGGCGCTCATCGCGCTCGTGTTCGTGCCGCTGCGCTACGTCTACCCGTCGCGCACCCGGACCTGGCGCGCGGCCACGCTGACGCTCGGTGTCGCGTGGGGGCTGGCCACGTCGATCGTGGTCTGGCGGCTGCCACAGGTCGACGGCCCGTGGCTGACGCTGTCCGCCGTCTTCCCCGTGTACTACTTCGCGCTGTCGCTGGTGCTCACCCGGCGCGAGCGGGCGGCTCGGTGACGCGATTGTTGTCACGTGCGCAGTTGCTGCGCCATCTTCAAATGTATACGTGACAGTCCCGATTACAATCGAGCGATGAGCGTCAGCAGCGTCGTCATTTACGGCAAGGACACCTGACCCCACACGCAGGCCGCCCGTGAGGCGTACGCCGCGCAGGGTCCGGTCATCTATCTGAACGTGCGGGCCGATGCGATGCACCTGGCGCGGATGCTGCAACTGTCCGGCGGCAAGCGCCAAGTGCCGGTGATCGTCGACCAGGGCGTGGTCACCATCGGCTACGGCGGGACGTGAGAGGTCTGACTGCAGGGCCGCCGTGTGCGACCCACGCTGAGGAACCGAGTCGTCCGTGACCATCGTCCCCCTCCACGCCGGCAATCCGGGCCCGATGACCGGCAGCGGCAACTGGACCTGGCTGCTGCCCGGGCCGGCGCCGGTCCTCATCGACGCCGGGGTCGGGCAGGCCGCTCACCTCGCTGCCATCGCCGGCCACGTCCCCCTGGGCCCGGCGATCGTCCTGGTCACGCACGTCCATCCTGATCACGCGTCCGGGGCCCCGGCGCTGACCGAACGCTGGCCGGCCGCCCGCTTCGACAAGTGGCCGTGGCCCGAGCGGGATGCGGCGTTCGCGGTGGCATGGACGGCTATTGCGGACGGCCAGATGTTGGACACGCCCGAGGGCCCGCTTCAGGCGGTGCACACGCCGGGACACTCGCCCGACCACGTCGCCTTCTGGCACCAGGCGTCGGCCACGGTGTTCACCGGCGATCTGCTGGTGCAGGGCAGCACCGTGGTGATTCCGGCCTCACACGGCGGCTCGCTCAGCGCCTATCTCGGCTCGCTCGCGCGAGTCGCCGGCCTGGAGCCGAAGCGCGCCCTCCCGGCCCACGGCCCGGTCATCGACGATCCGCTCGCCCTCATCGCACACTACGTCGCCCACCGCCAGCGGCGTGAGACGCAGGTGCTCGAGGCGCTGTCGGCCGGGGACGCGACCATCGCGGCGATCGCCGCGCGCATCTACCGCGGGCTCGATCCGAGGCTGCTGCCGCAGGCGCGCGAGAGCGTGCTGGCGCACCTGGAGAAACTCGAGGACGACGGCGGCGCGTGGCGCGAGGGCGAGGCCTGGCGTCGCCGATGACCCCCGCCGTGGCCGGTGGTACAGTGCGAGATTGGCGCCTGGCGCCGGATACCGAACCCATGGACAAGATCGTCGACTACATCAACGTCAACCGCGACCGCTACGTCGAGCAGCTCAAGGAATACCTGGCCATCCCCAGCATCTCGGCCCTGCCGGCGCACGCCGGCGACGTGCGCCGCTGCGCCGAGTGGAGCGCCGCCGAGCTGGCACGCATCGGCCTGCAGAACGTCCGGCTGATGGAGACACCCGGGCACCCGGTGGTCTACGCCGAATGGCTGGGCGCGCCTGGCGCCCCGACGATCCTCTTCTACGGCCACTACGACGTGCAGCCGGTGGATCCGCTCGAGTTGTGGACCTCGCCGCCGTTCGAGGCCACCGTGCGCGACGGCGAGCTCTACGCCCGCGGCGCGGTCGACGACAAGGGCCAGGTCTTCATGCACATGAAGGCGATCGAGGCCCATCTCAGTCAGCACGGCCAGCTGCCGGCGAACATCAAGGTGCTGCTCGAGGGGGAAGAAGAGGTCGGCAGCGCCAACCTCGACGCGTACATCACAGCCAACAAGGCGATGCTCGCCGCCGACGTCGTCGTCATCAGCGACTCACCGATGTTCGACCGCGGCATCCCGTCGATCTGCTACGGCCTGCGCGGGCTGGCCTACTTCCAGATCGACGTCCGCGGCAGCAAGTCCGACCTGCACTCCGGCTCGTTCGGCGGCGCCGTCGTCAATCCGGCGATGGCCCTGGCCCAGGTGCTGGCGCAGATGAAGGACAAGGGCGGCCGGATCAAGATTCCGGGCTTCTACGAGGACGTCGTGCCGCTGCGCGACGAAGAGCGTCAGGAGTTCGCCAGGCTGCCGTTCAACGAGCGGAAGTACCGGCAGGAGCTGGGCGCGCCGAAGCTGTTCGGCGAGTCGGGCTACACCACCCTCGAACGGGTGTGGGCGCGGCCGACGTTCGAGGTCAACGGCCTGCTCTCGGGCTTCACCGGCGACGGGGCCAAGACCGTGCTGCCAGCGGTGGCGATGGCCAAGGTCAGCATGCGGCTCGTGCCCAACCAGGAGCCGCGGAAGATCGGCGACCTGTTCGAGGCCTACGTGAAGAAGGTGATGCCCAAGTCGGTCACCTGCACTCTCACCCGGATGCACGGCGGCAAGCCGTGGATGACCGCGTTCGACAACCAGTACGTGCAGGCCGCCGGCCGGGCCATCGAACGCGGCTTCGGCAAGCGTCCGGTGTTCAACCGCGAGGGCGGCTCGATTCCGGTGGTGGCCACGTTCCAGGAGGAGCTGGGTCTGCCGTGCGTGCTGTTCGGCGTCGGCCTGCCCGACGAGAACGCCCACGCCCCCGACGAGAAGCTCGACCTCGGCAACTTCCACAACGGCGTGATCGCCGCGGCGGCCCTCTACGAGGAGATCGGCGCGCTGCGGTAGCGGCGGCGGCTGCGGTCATGCGTGCGGTGCTCGACGCGCTCGGCACCTTCTACGGTCCGCTGGCGCCGCCCCCGCGCGACCTGTTCGGCTTCGTCGCCTGGGAGATCCTGTCGGCGCGGACCATGCCGGCGCGCCGCGACATCGCGTGGCTGGCGTTGCGGCGGCTGCCGGCGTTGACACCCGACGCGATGTTCGCGGCGTCGAAGGCCGATCTGCAGGAGGCGCTGGCGCTGGTCCCGGCGCGCGACGAGCGGATCGACGAGCTGCGCGCGGCCAGCGGCCATCTCCGCCGCCATCGCGATCTCGACGCGACGATCGCCGGGCGGCTGCCCGCCGCGGTGCGGGCGCTGGCCGCGGTGCCGGGTCTCACCCCGGCCGGCCGGGTGCGCGCGCTGCTGTTTCCAGGCGGCCATGCGGTCGCGCCGGCCGATGACGGCGTCATCCGCGTCGTGACCCGCCTGTACGGGCTCGAAACGCCGCACCCGGCGGCGCGGCGCCGGCTGAGCCGCCGCCGCTTGCGCACCGAATGCGGCGGCGACCTCGATCTGCTGCGTGAGACGGCGGTGCTGGTGGCGCATCACGCCGCCCAGGCCTGCGCGCCGTCAGCGCCGCACTGCGGCGTCTGCCCGCTGGCCGGGGCCTGCCGCTTCGCGGCCGACGGCCCGGCGCGGCCAGCCGGCGCGATCAGTTGAACGACGCGACGCGCCGGCGCAGCGTCTTCACGTGATCCCAGACCTGGGTGGTCTCCTCGCGCGCGTCGTCGCTGCGATCGGTCAGGGTGATGAGCCGCAGGTATTCCTCGAGGTCGCGCAGCGCGCTGGCGTAGTCGTGGAGGTGGTAGGACAGCAGGCCGCGGTCGCGCAGCTCCGTCAACGACGACGGCGACAGCTCGAGCAGGGTGTGGGTGACCAGCCGCGCCTGCGGAAACGACCGGTTCTTCACATAGAGGCGCTTCAGGTTGACCAGCATCCTTACCAGCACCTGGCGCCGGGTCGCCGCCGCCAGCAGGTCCGGGGTGTAGGCCACCTCGTCGCCGTGGCGGGACAGCAGCTCGCGACAGTCCTGCTCGGCGAGGATGGTACCGTCGTGATACGGGTCGACGACCAGGCCGTCGGCGGCGTCGGCGTCCTGATAGGCGCGCACCAGGAAATGGCCGGGGAAGTTGATCCCCTCGGTGCGCAGCCCGGCCCGCCGTGCGACTTCCATGTAGACCACCGCCAGGGTGATCGGGATGCCGGTACGCAGGTCGATCACCTGGTTGAGGCAGCTGTTGCGGACGTCGCTGTAGTGATCGCGGTTGCCGCGGAAGCCCCGTTCGCCGTAGAGCAGCCCGTTGATTGCCTCGACCCGGGCGTGCACCGGGCCATCGGCGCCGGCCGACCGCGCGACACGCTCGAGCGCGGCGGCGCCGAGTTCGTCGAGCCGTTCGAGGTACAGGCCGGGATCGAGGCTCGGGTATTCGATGGTGGCGATGAGCAGGGCGCCGGGCGCGATCTCGCCGCCGGGGGCGTCGGCCAGCTCGTCGAGCCGTGCCGCCAGCGCGAGAGCGGAGGGCAGCATGCTCACGCCTCGCAGAGCCGATCGAGTGCGTCGAGCCGCAGGGCGTCGAGCCCACTCACGACCAGCTCGGCATGCTCCGCCAGGGCGCCGGCGGCGTAGGTGTTGGTGACCGCCACTGTGCGCAGTCCCGCGGCCCGGGCGGATTCGAGTCCCCACCGCGAGTCCTCGACGGCGACGGTGCGCCGTGGGTCGAGCGAGCGGCCGATGGCTCTCTGCATCCGCGCGAACGCCTCGAGGTAGGGATCCGGGGCCGGCTTGGACTGCGCGGTCTGGTCAGCGCCGACCACCGCCAGCAGCTGATCGCGCAGCCCGGCCTGATCCAGCACGTGCTCGATCTCGTGGGTCAGCGCTCCGGAGGCAATGGCCAGTGGCACTGCGGCCGCGGCCTGACGGATGAAGTCGGCGGCGCCGGGGAAGAGCATCTCGCCCTGGCTGGCCAGGGCGTCGTAGCGTCGCCCCTTGGCGGCGACCAGCGCCTCGACCTCGGCGTCGGCCAGCGAGCGGCCGCTGTCGGCGGCCAGCGTCCGCAGCACCCCGTAGTCGTCGAAGCCGAGGTAGCGGTCGAAATAGGCGGCGTCGGTCAGCGTCAGGCCGCTGCCGTCGAGGACGTCCTGGTAGGCGCGCAAGTGCAGGCGTTCGCTGTTGGCGACCACCCCGTCGAAGTCGAGGATGATCGCGTGCAAGGGACGGCTCATCGGCTTGGCGCGAGGGTTTCGGCGGCGCGCAGCCGCTCGCCGGCGCGGACCGGCGTCTTCAGCCGGTTCTCGGTCGGCGGGAACGGACAGTCGTACTCGGCGTTGTAGTAGCAGTAGGGGTGGTAGGCGAGGTTGAAGTCCACCACGTAGACGCCGCTCGACTGCGGGTCGATGTCCATGTAGCGGCCGGCTTGATAGGTCTCGGTGCCGCTGGTGAGATCGCTGAACGGCACGAACAGCCGCGAGACCTGCGCGGTGCCGGCGTCGGCGAAGGCGGTGAGCTTCTGCGTCGTGCCCTTCAGCGTGAACTCCAGGTAGCCGACCCGCTCCATCTCCCGCAGCTTCCCCGTGGAGGTCGGCATCACCAACTTGGTGCGATCCTCGAGCAGCTGCAGCCGGGCCGGCGGCGCATAGGCCGGGTCGACGTCGAAGTAGGTGAGCGGCAGGTAGGTGGCGTGATCGGCGGCCTTCACCGGCGAGTCGGCGCCGCCACGGAAGAAGTCGTCCTTCCGCGTCCGCTCCTCCGCGACCTTGCGGAGGTAGGCCGCATCTGGCGATTCCGCCGGCGCGCACGACGCCGCCACCGCCACGGCCGCGGCCATCGCCACGGCTCGGATCCCTGTCATCGCCCGCACCCGTTCAGTGTGCCACAGGCCGCGCGCCGGTCCGCTCACGCGAATGGGTAGGCGCCCTTGGCGACCGCGGCATCGGCAAGCTGCCGGCGCACCGTGACCAGGTTCGCCGGCGTGAGCTTGAGCAGCCGGCGGAGCGCCGCCAGGTGCACGCGCAGGGCGTCGCCATCGGCCAGGGCCGCCAGGGCGCTGCGGGCCGACAGTTCGACCCGGCCCGCGGCCTCGTGAACGCACGCCGTCGCCGCCGCCAGGTGCAGCGCGGCGTCGACCGGCCGCACCTGCGAGGCCAGTGCCCGCAGCACGGCGCACTCGGCGACGTAGGCGTCGATGACGAGGTCGGCAAGGTGCGACAGCACCTCCTGCTCGTCCTGCAGCCGCTCGCCGTGGCGCTGCATCGCGACCCCGGCGACCAGCAGCACCACCTTCTTCAGGCCGGCGACGGCCCGGCGCTCGGCGGCGAGCGGCGCGTCGTCGGACTCGTGCATCGCCGGCGGACCGAGGATCTCGGCCTGCAGGGCCGTGGCCGCGGCCATCAGCGGCAGCTCGCCCTTGACCGCCCGCTTGATCAGCATGCCCGGAATGAGCAGCCGGTTGATCTCGTTGGTGCCTTCGAAGATGCGGTTGACCCGGGCGTCGCGATAGCGGCGCTCGATCGGGTAGTCGGCGACGAAGCCGTTGCCGCCGAAGATCTGCAGCGCCTCGTCGATGACGAAGTCCACCACCTCGCTGCCGTAGACCTTGGCGATCGACGCCTCGACGGCGAACTCCTCGAGCGCCTGCAGCGTGGCCGGCGCCGTGCCGCCGGTGGCGGCAATCCGCTGATCGATCAGTCCGGCGGTGCGGTACATCAGGCTCTCGAGCGCGTAGGTGCGGGCGGTCATCTCGCCGAGCTTGTGGCGGATGGCGCCGAAGCTGGCGATCGGCGCGCCGAACTGCTTGCGGGACGCCGCGTACTTCGCCGCGTCGCCGACGGTGACCCTGGCGCCGCCGAGCACCATGGCGCCGAGCTTGAAGCGGCCGAAGTTGAGGACGTTGAAGGCCACCTTGTGGCCCTTGCCGACCTCGCCGAGGACGGCGTCGGCCGGCACTTTCACGTCCTGGAAGATGACCGGCGTGGTCGAGGAGCCGTGCAGCCCCATCTTGTGTTCCTCCTTGCCGGAGGCCACCCCGGGCCAGGCCCGCTCGACGACGAAGGCGGTGAAGTGCTCCCCGTCGACCTTGGCGAACACCACGTAGACGTCGGCGAACCCGCCGTTGGTGATCCACATCTTCTCGCCCGACAGCACGAAGCTGCCGTCGGCCTGGCGCATCGCCCGGGTCTTGGCGCCGAGCGCGTCCGACCCCGCCCCGGATTCGCTCAGGCAGTAGGCGCCGATGAGCTCACCGGCGACCAGGCCCGGCAGGTAGCGCTGCTTCTGCGCCTCGGTGCCGAACATGTAGATCGGCAGCACCGTGAGGTTGGCCTGCGCGCCGAAGGTGACGGCGAACGAGGCGCTCCTGGCCATCTGTTCGCTGACGATCATCGTCGCGACCTTGTCGAGGTCGACGCCGCCGTAGCTCTCGGGCACGTTGGTGCCGAGCAGGCCGAGGCTGCCGCACTTCTTCACCAGTGCGCGGTTGAGGGCCCAGTCCTTCTGCTCGAGCCGATCGAGCACCGGCAGCACCTCGCCGTCCATGAACTCGGCGGCGGTCTGCTCGATCAGCCGATGCTCGTCGCTGATCCCCTCCCGCGTCGTCACCGTGGCCGGATCGGTCTCCGCCACCAGCCACTCCCCGCCCTTCGCCGTCTGCGTCGTTGCTGCTGTCGTCATACGCGCTCCCTGCTTGCCCGACCCCCGACCCCCGAGCCCCGGGTCCCGGGTCGCGTCAGGCGAATGGCCAGACCATCAGGCCATTCGCTCGAAAATCCCCGCCGCTCCCATGCCGCCGCCCACGCACATCGTCACCAGGCCGAATCGACTGCCGCGCCTGGCCATCTCGTGGACCAGCGACGTCGTCATCCGGGCTCCGGTGCAGCCCAGCGGATGTCCGAGCGCGATCGCGCCGCCGTTGACATTGAGTCGATCGGGCGCGATCTCCAGTTCGGTCAGGCACGCCAGCACCTGCGCCGCGAACGCCTCGTTCAGCTCCACGAGATCGATGTCCGCCAACGACAGCCCGGCCTGAGTCAGCACCTTGCGCACTGCCGGCACCGGTCCGATGCCGAACAGCTCGGGTGGCACCCCGGCCGTCGCGTAGGCGACGAAGCGCGCCAGCGGGGTGAGGCTGTGATCGCGGGCGTACTGTCCAGAGACCAGCACCAGCGCGGCGGCGCCGTCGCTCGTCTGCGACGCGTTGCCGGCCGTGACCGTTCCCGCGACGTGGAACGCCGGGGCCAGCTTGCCGAGCGCCACCAGCGAGGTGTCGCGCCGTGGTCCCTCGTCGGTGTCGACGACGAGCTCACGGGTGGTGGGAGCGCCGCCAACGGCTGACGGCACGGCGAGCCTCGTGGTTACCGGCACGATTTCGGCGGCGAAGCGGCCGCTGTCGATGGCGGCGATCGCGCGTTCGTGGGAGCGAAGGGCGAAGGCGTCCTGTGCCTCGCGCGAGATCCCGGACTGGCGCGCGTGGTTCTCGGCGACGAGTCCGGTGCCGAGGTAGACGTCGGGGTAGCCGTCGACCAGCCCCGGGTTGGGCGAGATGGTGTGGCCGCCCATCGGGATGAGGCTCATCGACTCGGTGCCGCCGGCCACCACCGCCGACGCGTGCCCGAGCATGATGCGCTCGGCCGCGTAGGCAATCGCCTGCAGGCCCGACGAACAGAAGCGGTTCACGGTGACGGCCGAGGCCGATACCGGCAGCCCGGCGCGCAGGCTGGCGATCCGGGCGACGTTGAGGCCCTGTTCCGCCTCGGGCATCGCGCACCCCAGGATGACGTCGTCGACGTCGTCGGGGACGACGCCAGGCGCCCGCCGCATCGCCTCGGCGATGACGATCGCCGCCAGGTCGTCGGGGCGCGAGTGCCGCAGCGCCCCTTTGGGCGCTTTGCCCACCGGGGTGCGGACGGCCGAGACGATGACGGCGTCGTGCATGGCCTGCCTCCTCACGGCTGCCAGTCGGCGAGCAGATCCTCGACCGCGTCGCCGACCAGCGATGTCTTGCCTTCGAACAGGTGGTTGGCGTCTTCGATCATCACCAGCTCCTTGGGTTCGAGGAGCGGGGCGTAGAACCTGCGGATGTCCTTGGCGCTGATGAGCTCGTCTTCCTCGCCGTGGACGAAGAACTTGGGCTTCGTGCTGACCCCCAGCACGCTGAAGTCGTAGCGATCGACCGGCGGCGCCACGCCGAGCAGCAGCGACACGCGCGGGTCGGTCGCCCCGACGGTGAGCGCAATCCACGACCCGAACGACATGCCTGCCGCCCACAGCGGCAGTCCAGGGAAGCGGCCTTCGGCGAAGGTCAGGGCGGCGCGGAAGTCGTCCTGCTCGCCGGGGCCGGCATCGAACGTCCCGCCGCTCAGGCCGACGCCGCGAAAGTTGAAGCGCAGCGCCGCCACGCCGACCCTCGTCAGCGCCTTCGCCGTCTGGTACAGGGCTTTGGTGTGCATCGTGCCGCCGTGCAGCGGATGCGGGTGGCCGCACACCGTCACCGCCCGCGGCGCGCCGTCGGGCAGGTCGAGGCGGGCTTCCAGGGGACCGGCGGGTCCGGTGATCTCGCGAAGGAACTCGGTCGGCACGGGTAGAACGTCTCCTCTGACTAGGCGCGTCTGGCGACGGGACCGGCCGCGGCGAGACCGGTTGCGAAGTCGCCGACCAGCGCCGCGAACTCGTGTGGACGGGTGATGGTGCCGGCGTGGCCGGTGCCGCGCATGGTCACGGCGCGAGCCCGAGGCAGCCAGTCGAGATACTCGGCGGTCTGACGCGGCGGCACGACCCGCTCCAGATCCGGCTCGCCGGTGACGACGAGCGCCGGCACGTCCACGGGACGGTCGAGCCCGAAGTTGGCCTGCTGCAGCCACTGGAGCCGCCTGGCCATACGCCCCGACGACGGCGGCGCGCCGACCACCCGAAGCCCCTGTCGCACCGCGAAACGAAGACGGCTGCGCAGGTCGGGGATCGCCGACTTCAACTCCGGATACGCGCGCCATGGCGCCCCGAGCCAGAAGACCGGCGCGAGCAGCCGCGGCGCCACGAGATAGCGCATGACCCGGCGATCCGGCGTCCAGCTCGGCGGCGGCGCCGAGGCGATCACCAGACCGGCCACGCGCTCGGGATGCCGGGCGGCGTACTCCGCCGCGACCAGTCCGCCGTACGACACGCCGACCAGCACCGGCCGATCGGCGCCAGTGGCGGCGAGCACGTCCTCGAGCTGCCCGACGTAGTTCTCGAAGCCGCGGTCGTCCGACCACGCAAAGCCGCTCGTCGGCTCGTCACAGAGCGAGTAGGTGATGACGCGGCCATGTGCGGCCAGCGCGTCCATCGTCGGCGCCATCCACTCCCACCGGCCCTGGATGCCGGGGATGACGACGATCGGCAGGCCCTTGCCCTGCTGGATGATGCCGGGCACGGTCAGTTCCTCAGCGGCTTGCCGGTGGCCAGCGTGTGCTGGATGCGGGCCAGCGTCTTCGCTTCGCCGAGCAGCCGCAGGAACGCCTCGCGCTCGAGATCCAGGAAGTGCTGCTCGCTGATCGTGGTCGGATGCGGCAGCGAGCCGCCGGCGAAGAGCGTGGCCAGCGTGCGGCCGATGAGCGCGTCGTGGTCGGAGGCCCGCCCGGCCCGCCACGCCAGGTGGACGCCGAGCTTGAGGGCGGCGGCCAGCGATTCGCCGCCGACCGGAATCGCCGTGCGGCGCGGCGGCGGGCGATAGCCGGCGTCGGCCCTGGCGATGGCCACCGTCTTGGCGTCGGCCATCAGGCGCTGGCGGTTCATCGTGAAGCCGTCGCTGGCGGTGAGATAGCCGAGTCGCAGCGCATCGGGCCCGCTGGCCGAGACCTTGGCTAGCGCGACGGTCTCGAATGCGGCCTGCACGGCGGCGAGCGGATCGGACGCCGGCGACGGCCGGCGGGCCATCGCCCGGGCGACCATCTCCTTGGTGCCGCCGCCGGCGGGAATCAGGCCGACGCCGACCTCGACCAGTCCCATGTAGGTCTCACCGGCCGCCTGGACGCGGTCGCAGTGCAGGACCACTTCGCAGCCGCCGCCGAGGGCCAGCCCAGCCGGCGCCGCCACCACCGGCACCTCGCTGTAGCGCAGCGCCAGCATCGCCTGCTGGAAGCCGCGCACCATCGCGTCGAGCTCGTCCCAGTTGCCTTCCTGGGCTTCGAGCAGCACCAGCATCAGGTTGGCGCCGGCCGAGAAGGCGGGTGCCTCGTTGCCGACGACCAGGGCGCGAAAGTGACGGGCCGCCTCGCGCACGCCCCGGTGGAGCATCGCGATGGTGTCGCCGCCGATGGCGTTCATCTTCGAGTGGAACTCGACCGCCAGCACGCCGTCGCCCAGGTCGACCAGGCTGGCGCCGGGATTCGACGCGACGACGCCGCGAGCAGCCTTGGCCACGCGCAGCACCTCGAGGCCGGGACCGGCCGGCGGCAACCCGCCGTCGCGCAGCCGGTTACGTCCGGCGGCCAGCGCGTCGGCGAGCATCGGTCGGGACCGCCTCGACCCCGTGCGCTCGAGCAGCCTCGACCACCTCGCGGATGCCGATGGCGTCGATGAGCTCGAAGGGTCCCAGCTCCCAGCCGAAGCCCCAGCGCATCACCCGATCGACGTCGTCGATGGAATGGGCGATGTCCGGCGCGACGCGGGCGGCGTAGACCAGGGTCGGCGCCAGGGTCTCGCGCAGGAACTGGCCGACCCGATCGGCGCCGGTGAAAAGCGCGCGCACCCGGGCCGCGGTGTCGTCGATGGCGCGGCCGGCCTCGATCGACGGGAACGTCGGCTTGCGTTGGGGGACGTAGTCGCCGGAGGCGGGATCGAGAGTGAAGATCGCCGCGGCGCCGGCGGCGTCCTTGCGCCGCTCGTAAAAGCCGCGGCCGGCCTTTTCGCCGACCGCGCCGGCGGCGACCAGCCGGGCGAGCAGATCCGGGGTCGTGAACCAGTCGCGATCGGCGGCTTCGGGCAGCCGCTCTTCGAGATTGCGGAGGACGTGCGCCAGGATGTCGAGGCCGGCGATGTCGATCGTCCGGAACGTCGCCGACGCCGGCCGGCCGATGGCGCGTCCGGTGATCGCATCGACCTCGTCGATCGAGTAGCGCCCGGATTCGACCGCCCGCAGCACCGCGGCCACGGCGTGGAGGGCCAGGTGGTTGCCGATGAAGTTCGGGCGTGTCCTTCGCGACGACGACGCCCTTGCCGAGCACCCGGTCGCCGAACGCGTGCATCGTCGAAACCACGGCCGGCGCGGTGTCGGCGGTGGGCACGAGCTCGAGCAGCGACAGGTAGCGCGGCGGGTTGAAGAAGTGGGTGCCGAGCCAGCGCGCCGTACGCTCGGCCGGCCAGCCTTCGGCGATCGCGCCGACCGGGAATACCGGAGGTGTTGGTGCTGAGTATCGCGTCGACCCGGCAGGCCCCGGCGACGCGGGCCAGCAGCTCGCGCTTCACCTCGATCCGCTCGACGACCGCCTCGACGACCCAGTCCACGTCGGCCAGCCGGCCCAGGTCATCGTCGAAACTGCCGGTGGTGACCAGCGTCCACGCGTCCGGTGTGAACTGCGGATCGGGCTTCAGGCGTCGCGCCCGTTCGAGGCCCTGGCGGGCGGCGTCGCGGGTGACGTCGAGCAGCACCGACGGCACGCCGGCGTTGGCCAGGTGCAGGGCAATCTGCGCGCCCATGGTGCCGGCGCCGAGCACGCCGACCGATCGAATCGTCATGCCGTGCCTCCCGCCACCGGCGATCGCTGGTGCACGCCGTGCAGGAACAGGTCGATGACCGCGTCGGCATCCGCTTCGAGCGAGTAGCGACGGCGGCTGAGCATCCAGTTGGTGGCCATCTCGTCGAGGGCGCCGAACAGGATCTTGGCGGCAGTGGTGGCGCTGACGTCGGCGCGGAACAGGCCGGCCGCCTGCCCGGCCTCCACCGCCTCACGGATGATGCCGAGGTACTCACGCAGGTAGCTCGACGAGAAGCGCTCCATGAACTTGGTCGACTGACGCAGCTCGACCTGGAACACCACGGCCAGATCGCGGTCGCGGCCGAGCCGCTCGAGATGCAGCCGGGCGATCCGCTTCAGCCGCTCGCGCGGATCGGTCGCCCCGGCCAGCGCCTCGCGGCCGGCGGAGATCGCGTCCTTCATCGTCCGTTCGAACAGCGACACCAGCAGGTCGTCCTTGCTGCGGAAGTAGAGGTAGACGGTGCCGGCGGCGACGCCGGCGGCCTTGGCCACGTCGGCGACCTGAGCGTTGAAGAACCCGTTCTGCGCGAAGACGCGGGTGGCGGCCTTCAGGATGGCCTCGCGCTTGTCGGCCACGGGCGGACGGGGCTCGGCGAGGCGCCTGGCGACGGGAGTCAGGGCAGGGCGGGTCATGAATGAACGTTCATTCATTTTGGACCTGCCCTCGACCGCTGTCAACGGCGAAGATCGGCCGGATTCCGGCCCGATCCCGCGCGGTTCTGGCCCTATAATCCGCGCCATGTTCGTGCGTGCACGCCGGGTCGCCGCCGCGGCGCCGTGGTCCTGGCTGCTGCGGTGCGCCTGCGGAAGCGGCGATACCGGTGGGGCGCCCACCTCGGGCCCCCGCGATCGGCTCATCTTCGCCGCCGCCGCCGACGCCACCACGCTCGACCCGCACAACACCACCGACACCGAGTCCGACCAGGTGATCATGATGGTGTACGAGCCGCTCATCGCCTTCGACGACGCGATGCAGATCGTGCCCCGGCTGGCGGAGCGGTGGAGCGTGGCCGCCGACGGCGTCACCTGGACGTTCCACCTGCGCGCCGGCGTCCGCTTCCACGACGGCACCCCGTTCGACGCCGAGGCGGTGCGGCTCAATTTCGCCCGGGTGCTCGACCCGGTCGCCAACCACAAGCGGCTGTCGCTCTTCAGCATGATCGACCGCGTGGAAGTCGTCGATCCGCTGACCGTGCGGTTCGTCACCAAGTACCCGTTCGGCGCCTTCGAGCCGACCATCGCCCACGTCTCGTCGGCCATCGTCAACCCCGTGGTCGCGGCCGAGCACGGCAAGGCGTTCGGCAGCACGTCGTCGGCGGTGTCTGGTACCGGGCCGTATCGCGTCGCCAGCTGGAAGAAGGACCAGGAAGTGGTGCTCCAGCGGTTCGACGACTACTGGGGGCCCAAGGGCGTCACCCGTGAGATCGTCTACCGTCCGATTCCCGAAGCAGCGGCGCGCGTGCTGGCGCTCGAAAGCGGCGACGTCGACGTCATCTCGCGGGTACCGGCCACCGACATCCCGCGCCTCGAAAGCCGCGCCGACATCGCCGTGCACAAGCTGCCCGGTGTCGGCGCGCAGCAGTTCCGCTTCAACGTCACCAAGAAACCCTACGACGATCCCCGGGTGCGGCAGGCCATCTCCTACGCCATCGACCGCCCGGCCATCGTCCGAAATCTGGTGTCGAGCTTCGCCCGTCCGTCGACCAGCGCGCTCACGCCGATCATGCGCGGCTACGTCGACCTGGGCGAGATTCCCTACGACCCCGAGAAGTCGCGAGCGTTGCTGAAGGCGGCCGGTTACCCGAACGGCTTTGCGACCAAGATCGCGACCACGCCGCGCTATCCGATGGGCGTGGAGCTTGCCGAGGCGGTCGCCGCCGACCTGAAGAAGGTCGGCATCGCCGCGACCATCGAGGTGTACGACTGGGCGACGATGGTGCAGTTCTGGGCCGGGCTGCCGCCCGAGAAGAACCCGCAGGAGATCTTCATCATGGGCGCCGGCGCCTCGACCGCCGACGCCGACTGGGGCCTGCGGCCGATCTTCCGCACCGCGGCCACCAACGAGAACAACTACGGCTACTACTCGAACGCCGAGTTCGACCGCGTCATCGAGGCGGCGATGCGCGAGACCGACGCCGGTAAGCGCCAGGCGCTCTACCGTCGCGCGCAGGAGATCGTCTACCTCGAAGACCCCGGTGCGGTGTGGCTCTTCGACACCCTCTACAGCGTGGCGGCGCGCAAGGCGGTCAACGGCCTGCGCCCGATGGCGCTCGGCGTGGTGACCTTCGAGCGGGCGTCGGTCACCGGACCCTGACGGGCGACTGATGCGCGGGATCGGACGCCTCGCCGGCAGAGCCGTCGCCCGGCTGCTGCCCGTGCTGCTGGCGATCTCGCTGCTGGTGTTCTCGATCGTCCACGCCATTCCCGGCGACCCGGCGGTGATCGCCGCCGGCCTGGAGGCGTCGCCGGCCACGGTGGAGCGCATCCGCCGTGACCTCGGCCTCGACCAGCCGCTGGTCGTGCAGTTCGCCACCTTCGTCACCCGCACCCTCCGTGGCGATCTCGGGCTGTCGATTCGCACCGGAGTGCCGGTCGGCCGCGAGATCCTCGATCGGCTGCCGCACACCGTGATCCTCGCCGCCGGCGGGGTGCTGCTGGCGGTCGGACTCGGCTTGACCATCGGCCTGGCCGCGGCCCTGTCGACGCGCGTGATCACCGATCGTCTGCTCACCGCGCTCAGCCTGCTATCGGCGTCGACGCCGTCGGTACTGGCTGGCGCTGATGCTGATGCTGGTGTTCTCGGTCGAACTCGGCTGGCTGCCGGCGATCGGCGTCGGCACGCCGGCCCACTACGTGCTGCCGTGCGTCGCGCTGGGCCTGCAGTCGGCCGGGGCGGTCGCGCGCATGACGCGGGCCTCGGTCCGCGACGTCCTGTCGCAGGACTTCCTGCGGGCGGCGCGGGCCAAGGGCGTGCCCGAGCGGCGGGTCATCGTCCGCCACGGCTTGCGCAACGCCCTGTTGCCGGTGCTCGGCCTGGTTGGCCTGCGCGTCGGCGGCCTGCTCGCCGGCACGGTGCTGGTCGAGAGCGTGTTCGCGGTGCCCGGGGTCGGCCGCATGATGGTGGACGCGGTCGTCGCCCGCGACTTTCCGATGGTGCAGGGCGGCGTGCTGGTGGTGGCGACGATGGTCGTCGTCGTCAACGCGCTCACCGACCTGACCGCGTCGTGGCTCGATCCGCGGGTGCGGGCATGACGGGGTCGCTGCGCCTTCTTGCAGCGCGACCTGCTGGCGGCCGGTGCCGCCGCCGTGCTCGTGGTGGCGCTGCTGGCCGCGACGATCGGGCCGTGGCTCGTGCCGTTCGATCCGCTCGGCGTCGAACTCGCGGCCAACTACCAGCCCAGCTCGTGGGCGCATCTGCTCGGCACCGACCATCTGGGCCGCGATACCCTCAGCCGTCTCGTGGCCGGAGCGAGAGTGTCGCTCGGTATCGCGCTGGCGGCGACCGGAACCGGGTTGCTGATCGGCGCCGCCCTCGGGCTGCTGGCGGCGTGGCGGCGCGGCCTGGTCGAGCTGGTGGCGATGCAGTTCGTCGACATCATGCTGGCGCTGCCGGAACTGCTGCTGGCGATCACCGCCATCACCGTACTCGGCCGGGGCACGGTGGCCACCGTGGTGGCGGTCGCCGTCTACGCGGTGCCGTCGTTCGCCCGCATCGTCCGCGCCGCCGCCCAGCCGATCGTCTCGGCCGACTTCGTGATGGCGGCGCGTGCGGTCGGCGCGTCGGACGCCCGGCTGTTGTGGCGGCACGTCCTGCCCGGGTGCGTGTCGCCGATGCTGGCGCACGCGACGGTGATGTTCGGCAGTGCGATCCTGCTGGCCTCCGGCCTGTCGTTCCTCGGCCTCGGGGTGCAGCCGCCGGCCGCGGAATGGGGTTCGATGCTCAGCCGCGGCCGCGAGTTGCTGCGCACCGCGCCGCTCGGCGCCGTGGCGCCCGGCGTCGCGATCACCGCCACCGTGCTCAGCTTCTCGCTGCTCGGCGACGGCCTGCGCGACGCGTCGGGGCGGCGCAGGCGCACGTCCGGAGGCTGAGGACGGTTCAGCCGATCGCGCGCTGCACGATCGCCTTGAAGCGCTGGCGCAGCGAGTCGGGATTGGCGGGTGCGCTCTGCGTCATCAGCACGATGACCGTCTGCTTCACCGGATCCACCCAGAAGATGGTGCCGGCGGTGCCGTCCCAGCCGTACTCGCCGACGCTGGCCCCGGTACTGCCGGGCGCCAGCAGCACGTTCACGTTGGCCAGCGCCCAGCCCATGCTGCCACCGCGCGCCGACTGCATCGCCGGCGGCAGGCCGTTGACGGTCATGCGGGCGGCGGTCTCGGCCGTCAGCACCCGGACGCCGCCGAGGGTGCCGCCGTCGAGCAGCATCTGACTGAAGCGCAGGTAGTCGGGCACGGTGGACACCAGGCCGACCGCGCCTTCGAGCAGGGCCGGTCGCTCGGTGAACGGCACCGCTTCGACCTCCACCGGCACCAGTCCACCGCCGGGAGCCGGCCCATACACCGTCGCCAGGCGATCGAGCTGCGCCGGCTCGACCCAGAACATGGTGTCGCCCATGCCGAGCGGAGTGAACAGACGTGTCTTCAGGAACTCGTCGAACGGCGTCCCCGACCAGATCTCGATCAGCCGGCCCAGCACGGTCGTGGCTTCGCTGTAGCGGAAGCGGCTGTGCGGGTCTTCCATCAGCGGCGCGCGGGTGATCTTGCCGACGAACACCGGCAGGGTGTCGGCGCGCGACCGCACGCCGAGCGTCCGGTACAGATCCGACGTCCGGTGGCTCAGCCCCGAAGTGTGGAGCAGCAGGTCCTCGACGGTGACGGCGCGCAGCGGCGGGCGCGGCGCGGCGCCCGGGGCGTCGACGACCGCCACCGCGGCGAACTCGGGCAGGTACTTCGCCACCGGGTCGTCGAGCCTGAACTTGCCTTCGTCATGGAGCATCATCGCGGCCACGGCGGTCACCGGCTTGGCCATCGAGTAGATGCGGAAGAGCGACCGCGGCGTCATCGGCGCCCGGCTCTGCAGGTCTTGCACGCCGACTGCCTCCAGGTACCCGACTGATCCTTTGCGCGCGACCGCGGCGACCGCGCCGGCGATCTTGCCGTCGGCGACGTACTGGCGGAGTAGCGCCGTGGCTTCGGCCAGTGTGGACGGTGCGAGCCCGATCGACTCGGGTGCGGCCGAAGGCAACGGGGGCTGCGCGACGGTCGCCGTCGACAGCGTCAGCATGGCGATGACCAGAAGGAGCAGCGCGTGCGGCATCGCGGCGCCGATTCTACGTCCGGTGGTCACGCCGCCGTTCATCGCCACACCTGTCCGAACAGCCGCAGGTAGTTCTCGCCCAGGATGCCGCGCACGTCGTCCTCGGCGAAGCCACGGACTCTGGCGCGGCGATCTCAAGTGGCCGCGGCTGGCCGCGGCCGGAGACGACGGTGGCGGTTGCGACCGCGATCGCGAGGATAGTTGAAGCCCCTGCCTGGGATGCTCGCATTGCGAGGCGGATCTTATGACAGGAGCAGGATCGCACGGTCACCGGCGCTGCGGGTGCCAGAGGTCGGGCGATCGGCGTGTCGCGGGTGGGTGCGAGTTCGAGCCCGGGCACGGGGTCCTGAGCGCCGGGTCCGACGACGCAGGTTCCGAGAAAATCTTCGCGCGGCTCGACGATTGTCCTTGACAGGATCTGAGGGACGACCTGCGAGCGACCGCGGCTTCGATCAGGGATGGTCGCCACGCAGCGTGAGCGCGCATAGCCGACGCGATCGGCGCGCGATCCATCACTGGCGGTGGTCCGGGCCGCGTTCGCGCCGCTGCGGGCATCCTCGCGCGGCAATTCCTGCTATGCGACGATGCGATATGGCGACCATCGCTCTCGTCAACGCACCCCGCAACAATGCGAACGACACGTCATGTCCGCCAGCCGTTGATCCGGCGCCGGAACTGGCGGATCGCATCGCCGCGTTGGCCGCGCACCTTCACGCGGTGACCTATGAGTTGCTCCTGCTGCTGCGCGAGTTCGACGACCGCGGCGAGTGGCACGGAGGCTGCGCGTCGTGTGCGCACTGGTTGCACTGGCGCACCGGGATTGCCTTGGGCGCGGCGCGGGAGAAGGTGCGGGTCGCGCATGCGCTGGCCGCGCTGCCGCGCGTCAGCGCCACGATGGCGCGCGGCGCCATCTCCTACGCCAAGGTGCGGGCGATCACCCGTGTGGCTACTCCCGAGACAGAAGCCAGGCTGCTGGACTTCGCTCAGGCCGGTCACTGCCGCCCACGTGGAGCGCTTCGTGCGCGCCTGGCGACGCGTCGATCGGACCGCCGCGGCCGCGCAGGCCGAATCGCGCCACCTGCACCGCCAGCTGACGACTTGGGTGGACGACGACGGGATGATCGTGATTCGCGGCCGCCTGACGCCGGAGGTGGGAGCCGTCGTCCAGCGCGCGCTCGAGGCCGCGGCCGATCGGTTGTTCAAGGAGGCGAAGGGCGAGCCAGAACCGACGAGCCTGGCCGACGAGGTGACATCGGCGCAGGGGCGCGCCGATGCCCTGGGACTGCTGGCGGAAGCGGCGCTGGCTGCAGATCTCGACCGCGGGTCGGCGGGCGACCGTTACCAGGTGACGCTGCACGTGGAGATGCCGACCGGTGTGGCGGCAGGGGAAGGTCTGTGGCGGGACGGTGGAGGTGGACCACGGGGCCGTGGACGTTTCCGCGGAGACGTCCCGCCGCCTGTCGTGCGACGCCTTCAGTGATCCCGATGCAGCATGGAGCCGACTGCGCGTTGCTCGACGTCGGACGCAAGACGAGGACGGTGCCGCCATCAACCAGGCGAGCACTGGAGGCAAGGGACCGTCGTTGCCGGTTCCCGGGCTGCACGGCGCGCCGCTGTGATGCCCATCACGTGGAGCACTGGATAGACGGCGGTGAGACCAGCGTCAAGAACCTCGTGCTTCTATGCCGGCGGCATCACCGGGCGGTGCACGAAGGGGGATTCGACGTGATTCGACACCCCGACGGTTCGCTGACGTTCCTGCGCCAGAACGGGGCCGTGCTCGACGCTGTGCCCACGTTGCCAGCGGCTCCAGCTTGGCCCCAGTCGAACGGTGGATGACATCCCGGTCTGGGACGGAACACCCTTCGACCTCGTCTACGCCATCGACGTGCTCTACGCGCCTCGAGGCCCGAGTGCCCCGGCGTGATCCGGATCCCAATCGGATTGAGCGACCTGGATAGGGCGAGCGGCCCCTATTGCACCATACCGATCGACGTATCACGCCGCGGCGTCGAGTCAGTTCGGGTCAAGCCGTGTGTCAACGGCGTCTTCGGACGACGCCGTTCACCCGCTGACCCGGATATACTGCGACCGCCGTGCCCGCCATGTGCATAGGCATACTGCTGATTGGATAGCCTGATCGCGACAACGTGGAAAACAGCATCATCGGCGTCGCCAACGCGATTCGTTCAGCCCGGTATCCAGATGCGGGCGCTGTATTCGCAGCGGGCTCCATCGTTCGAGGCGAGGGGACGGCTTCGTCGGACCTGGACCTTGTTGTCGTCTCGCCAGCCTTCCGTGCGCGTACCGGGAGTCTTTTCGTGTCGACGGCTACCCCGTGGAGGCGTTCGTCCACGACCGAGAGACCCTTGAGTACTTCTTCGTCGAGGTCGACAGACCGAGCGGTGTCCCCGCACTTCCGCAAATGGTCGTGGAAGGAGTCGAGGTTCCGGCTCCGAACGAGATGTCACGTAGTCTGAAGCAGCTGGCGGCAGCACTCATCGCGGCGGGTCCCCCAGCGTTGGATGCCGAGACCGAGCGACGAATGCGCTACTTTGTCTCGGATTTGATTGACGACCTGCGAGCGCACAGGTCCAAGGACGAGCTAATCGGCACCGGTGCTCTGTTGTACGAGCAGCTGGCGGACTACCACCTGCGTCGTCAGGGGCTGTGGTCGGCGAAGGGCAAGGCCATTCCACGAGTTCTTCAACAGGTCGACCCTGGACTGCGTGACCGATACTGTCACAGCTTCGATCGCTTGTTCGCGCTGGGCGACGCTAGTGACGTGGTTCGCCTTGCGGAGGAACTCCTGCGAATGGCCGGCGGGCCGTTGTTTGACGGTTACAGGGCAGACGCTCCTGCTGCGTGGCGAAAGCCGCAACATGACACGGCGGTCTGACGTGACCGTCAGAGCCCGAAGTGGAGGCCCAGACCGACGTACGAGATGTCGTCCTGGAAGAACCGGCCGTACGGCGAGGGGCCGTCGTAGGCCTCCAGCATCAACGGGATCATCCGGCCCGGATGCCCGCCCGGTCCGCGCCGCACCACTTCGATGCCGGCCCGTTCGCTGAGGGCCCGACTCCAGTCGCAGCAGCGTTACGAATGAACGCGCCGCTTTGGGACCGGCGAGCAGCGGGCAGAAGATCTGGTCCTGCGGAAATCCTACCGTGCCAAAGCGCCCCCTCGTCGTGGACACCTGGGCTGCATCGTGACGCGGCCGACTGCGCGCTGGCCGAATGCACGCGGAACGCGAACAGCAGCAGCGCGACCGTGGCCTGAGCGGGACACCAGCGTGGCATACGACACCTCCGCGGGGATCCTGAAGCGTGCCACGGCGAACCGGCCCGCTGCGCCGAGTTCCGGTTAGGATCGCCGGATGTCCGTCCTCAGCAATCGTGCCGGCGATCCTCCCGAGGAACGGGCGGCGTACGCCGCGGCCGTCCTCGACCTGCTGGGCGACCGCGACCCACGAGCGGTGCTGCGACAGACGCCGACCGCACTCGCCGCCGCAGTCGAGGGCCTGTCAGCCGACGCGCTGCGCGCGCCCGAGGCCGCCGGCAAGTGGTCGATGGCCCAAGTGCTTCAGCACCTGGCCGATTCCGATCTGGTGTGGGGCTGGCGGCTGCGGCTGATCCTGGCGCACGATCGGCCGTCGATCACCGGTTACGACCAGGATCTGTGGGCCCACCGGCTGCACTATGCCGACGCCGACGCGCGGCAGGCGCTCGAAATGTTCGGCGTGCTGCGCGCCGCCAACCTGCGGCTGCTCGACCGGGCGACGCCCGCCGACATGGCCCGCGTCGGCGTTCACGGCGAACGCGGCGAGGAGAGCATCGGCTATCTCTGCCGGCTGTATGCGGGGCACGATCTGCTGCACCTGAACCAGATCGCGCGCATCGCCGCCGCCCGCACGTCGTGACGCGGCGGCAGCCCGATCATCCCGCTGGAAACACCGGCGGCGTCCACACCTGCGCGAACAGCCGTAGATAGTTCTCGCCCAGGATCCCGCGGACGTCGGCCTCACTGAACCCCTTCGCCAGCAGCCGATCGGCCAGGTCCACCACCTGCGGATAGTCGTGGAAGCCGTCGAGCGCGCGCCGGTGCGATCGCTGATCGGGCGTCACGTGACGCCGTACTCCTCGGCGATCTCTCCTCGGCCGATTCCCCCCTCCTTTCTCGGCAGCCCTATCCGCTCGGCGCCCCCATGTGTTGGCGTAGCCGGGTTCGCCCCAGGGGTCGGCCTCGTGCTTCGGGTAGGTGCCCAGGGACATGTCGGTGGCCAGCCCGATCTGCGTGGTGCCGCCCAGGCGCCCGGCGGTGTCCTCGACGATTGCCACGAACTCGTCGAGCGTCGGCCAATGCGTCGTGCCCGGCCGCATCACCAGCGGCCCCCACGCCGCCAGGCCGATGAGGCCGCCGCGGGCGGTGCACGCGGCGATCTGTTCGTCGTCGATGTTGCGCGGGTTCGGCACCAGCCGGCTCGGGTTGGAGTGGCTGAAGATCACCGGTTGGGCGCTGTGCTCGATGATCTCCAGCGTCGCGCGCTTGCCGACGTGCGTGCAGTCGAGCAGCAGCCCGAGGCGGTTGCACTCCTCGACCACCAGGCGTCCGAAGCGGGTGAGGCCCATGTCGGTGCGGTCGAGCAGCCCGTCGCAGATCTGGTTGGAGCGGTTGTAGGCCGGGATCAGCACGCGCAGCCCGAGCCGATACATCGCCTCGAGGCGATGGAGCTTGCGCTCGATCCAGTCGCCGCCCTGCGAGAACAGCAGCAGCGCCGCCCGGCCGTCGCGCTTGGCCCGCCGCACCTCGTCGGCGGTGGTGGCGACCACCAGGTTGGGATGCTGGCGGGCGACGAGGTGCCAGTACATCAGGCGCTCGACCGCGGCGTCGAAGGTGTCGTGCGGATCGAACGCGGTGACCCCGTACGCGGTGACGCCGTGGCGGTGCGCCACGGCGAAGTCGGCATCGGGCCACATCTGCATGCACGAGTCGACGACCACGTACGGGTGATCCGCCGCGAGCACCGAGTGCACGCCGCCGTGCGGGCGAGTCTGGGAAGTCATTGCGTCCACCTGGTGAGGATACGCTCACGGTCGAAGACCCGTACCCCGACGACCGCCAGCAGAGCAGCGAGGGCCCAGCCGGCCGCCGCCATCGCCAGCATCACTTCCGGGCTCACGCCTTTGCCGATCCGGCCGACGAAGAGCGCCACCAGCGGTAGCACGACGACGACCGAGAACTGCTGCGCGGTGCGGGCGTCTTTGGCGCGCGACGAGGCGACGACCCCAAGCATCAGCGTCGCGGCTGCGGCACCTGGCGCCAGGCCCAGGAGCAGGGCCACGGACGTCGGCGTGACCAGCGCCGCCAGCACCCCCGGCGCGGCCAGCAGCGCCGTCGATGCCGCAAACAGGCCAACGCCCGCGGCCAGCAGCGCCATGGCTACCACGAAGGCACTGCCGGCCTTGGCGCCAATCAGCTCGAGCGTGGTGATCGGGGTGGCCAGGAGCGGTTCGAGCGACCGGCCCTTCAACTCGTCGACGATGCTGGTCGTGACCAGCGCCATCGCGCCGACGACCGGCACCAGCACCAGCAGCGGCACGAACTGCGCCAGCAGGAACGCCTGTGCCGCCGCCTCGGCCCCCAGCCCAGGTCCCCACGCCACTGCCGCCGTCTCGCGCGCCATCGCCGCCAGATCCTCCGCGTCGGCGAGCGACTCGCCGGTCCACCACGGCACACCGATGGCGACGCCAAACGGCACCGCCACGGCGGTGACGAGCATCAGGACCGGGCCAACCATGACCGCCGGTGTCGCCCGTAGCTCGGCGATCTCCTTGCCGACCAGCGCCCGCAGTCGTGAGACGGCGCTACCCATCGCGCCGGACCAGGGCGAGGTAGACCGCTTCGAGGGCCGGTTCGGCGTCGTGGACGGCGCGGACTCGTGCGCCCGCGGCGACCAGCACAGCGACGGCGTCGGCGACATCGCGTCCAGCCGCCAGGGTCAGGCTGAGGCGCGACCCGGTGGTCTCGACCGCGGCCACGACGGAGTCCAGTGCCGCGGTCCACGTCCGCGCTTCGTCCTCCACCTCGATGACGACACGGCCCGGCCGCGGGGCCCGCCGGGCCAGCGCTGCTGGCGTGTCGTCGGCGAGCAGTCGACGCTGCAGCACGGCGATGCGATCGGCGAGGGCCGCCGCCTCGTCGAGCTGGTGGGTGGAGAGGAGCACCGCCACACCGCGTCGCCGGGCCGCGTCGATCGCGTCGCGGACCACCCGGGCGGCCTCGGGATCGAGGCCCGAGGTCGGCTCGTCGAGCAATAGCACCACCGGGTCGGCGATCAGGGCGCGCATCAGCGCCACCCGCTGGCGCTGGCCCTTCGACAGCACGCCGGCGCGGTCCCCGGCCCGCGCCTCCAGGCCGAACTGTTCGAGCAGCGTTCGCACCCGCGTCCCCGGATCGTCGAGGCCGTAGAGCCGCGCGTAGGTCAGCAGGTTGTCGCGTACCGTCAGGCGGTCCCACAGACCCGGCGTTTCGGTGAGCAGCCCGACCCGCGCCCGCAGCCGCTGAAGCGGCCCGTCGAGCGCCACCCCCGCCACCACGCCGCCGCCGCTGGACGGCGCGATGAGCCCGGCGAGGATACGCAGCGTCGTGGTCTTGCCGGCGCCGTTGGGCCCGAGCAGCGCGACGATCTCGCCGGACGCCACGCGCAGGGTCACGTCGTCGAGCACCACGCGCGTGCCGAAGGCCTTCGACAGGCCCCGCACGTCCACGGCCGGGTCGCGCGAGGGGACCATCTCGTCGACCGGGGTCAGCGTCCTTCGAACGTGCGGATGGCGGCGAAGAAGGTCTCGGCGATCCGCAGATAGCCGGCTTCCGTGGGGTGCAGGCCGTCGACGCCGATCAGCGTATTGGCCTCGGCGGCCATCGCCGCGAAGACGTCGACGAAGATCGCGCCTTCGCCGGGCGCGCCGGTCCGGATGAGCTCGTTCAGTGTCTGGATGAGGGTGAGCGGCACCGAGTTGACGCCGCCCGGCTTCGACGGCGGCACCGAGGCGATGAACACCACCGCGCCGGCGGCGCGCGCGGTGCGAATCATCGACTGCAGGCCGGTGACCGCCGGATTGATGCCGCGTGAGCCGAGCGCCTGGAGGTCGTTGCTGCCTTCCATCAGCAGCACCACCTGGGCCCCGGAGGACGCCAGCACCGTGGCGAAGCGCCGTGGGCCGTCGGCGGCCCACTCGCGAGGCATCCCGGCGTTGGTCACGAGGAACTGCGACGCCTGGGTGATGTAACGGTTGCGCAGCAGGCCGAGCAGCTCGGTCGGATACGACTCCGAAGGCACGACCACCAGCTTGAACTGCGGGAACCCGTTGCCGTCGAGCGCGGTCGAGGTCGGCACCGTGATCTCACCGGCAGTCATGCTGTCGCCGAAGGCCAGGAACGCGGTGCGGGCCAGCGGCGGTGGCGCGACGGTGACGTTGAAGGTGCAGCTGGAGGTGGCGCCGCGGGCGTCGGCGGCCGAGCACGAGACGCGGGTGGTGCCGACCGGGAAGGGAGTGCCCGACGGCGCGCACGAGACGGTGACCGGCAGCACGCCGCCCGACGACGTCGGGGCGGGCACCTGAATCGACACCGGTGCGCCGGTGGTCGACTGCCCGACCACGTTGGCGGGGCAGGTGAGGTCGAACGGCTGCACCGCCGGTGGGGTCGGCGCCGTGGGCGTGTCCTCGCCGCACCCGGCGGCGGTCATCGCGACGAGCAGCGCCGCCAGATGCCCGCCGATCGGCCGGCGCCAGCGCCTGGGAAATCGGGACGTCCCTGCCAAGACGCCGATCATACCGATCGGCCGCTGGACCGCCAAAGCGGCGGCGGGTCAGCGGACGGCGAACTCGAAGCAGCCAGGCGTGACCAGCACCCGGCCCGAGTCCGGAAAATGCAGGCTGCTCGGCGAGAGGATTCCCGCCGCCTGGAACTGCACCGTGCGCACCTTCTCGCCCAGGCCGTCGAAGATGTAGGTGTAGGGCGTGACCAGCGACACCCAGAGCCGTCCGGCGGCATCGACGGCGGCGGTGCGGACGAGCGGCGACACCAGCGGTATCTCGGTGCCGTCGACGGCGCGCCGCGGCCAGACGTCGGGGATCGCTGCCACCAGCGGGTCGATCTCGCGCCCCTGCATGACGCGGTGGAACAGCAGCGTGCCGGCGGCGTCGAAGCGCGAGAACGCCGGCGTGCCGGCCAGGAACACGAACCAGAACCCGCCCGACGGATCGGCGAGCGGGATGCCGGCATTCAACGCCAGGTGCAGTTCGCGGTCGTCTTCGTGGCCGGTGGCGCGCAGGCGGCCGAGGGTGCGGACCGGCGTGCCGGCCAGTCCGTACTCGGTCACGAGCCCGCCGGTCTCGGGCTGGCTGATGAGCACCGAGCGCCCCGTGTACTGCAGCGTGCCGATGCCGCTGAGCGACAGGCTGCCGACCGTGACCCGGGCGGTGGCCCGCCCCGGCAGGAAGAAGCCGCTCAGGCGCTGGCCCGCGGCGCTGAAGAACTGCAGCCGCTCGCGGCCGTTGGGCGCATCGGCGACGACGAAGGTGCCGTCGTCGGCGGCGTCGAAGGCCGTCGGCTCGATCACCCGTCCGGCCTCGCCGCCGATGGCGACCAGCTTGCGGATGGCGGTGGCGCCGGCGTCGATACCGTAGACGGTGTGGCCGCGGCGGTCGAAGACGAACTGCTGGCCCGCCGGCGTGCGCTGGTAGCCGAGCGGCTCGCGGAACTCGCCGACCATCTCCACCGGCAGGCCGCCGACCGATCGCAGGGTCTCGACGCGGCCGGGGGAAGGCGCCGCGGCTGCCGGTGGCGGCCGGCGATCGCCGGCCGACTTCGTCTGCGCGGGCAGTCCGGCGATCGCCGCGGCCAGCAGGACGACGACCGACGCCGCGTCGCGCCACCTCACGGGGCGTCCCTAGTAGGCGGCGAGCTGGCGGATCGCCGCCACGACGTCGGCCGTCTGCGGCAGGATGCGCTCCTCGAGGTCGGGGTGGTAGGCGACCGGGCAGTCCATCGCCGCCACGCGCTTGACCGGCGCGTCCAGCTGGTCGAACAGCTCGTCCGAAATCCGCGCGGCGATCTCGGCGCCGAAGCCGCAGGTGAGCTGATCTTCGTGGGCGACGATCACCCGGTTGGTGGTGCGGACGAGGGCCGCGATGCCCGCCCAGTCGTAGGGCATGATGGTGCGCAGATCGAAGACCGCGACGCTGATCCCGTCCTTCTCCGCCTGCTGCGCCGCGACCACCGACCGCTGGACCAGCGCGCCCCAGGTGATGATCGCCACGTCGGTGCCCTCGCGTCTCAGCGCGCCTTTGCCGAACGGCACCATGTGGTTGGCGCCCGGGTAGGCGCCCTTGTTGTAGGTCTGGCGATAGAGGTGCTTGTGCTCGAGGAACATCACCGGATCGTCGCAGCGGATCGCCGTGCGCAGCAGTCCAGCGGCGTCGGCGGCGTTGGACGGGAAGGCGATGCGGATGCCGGGGCAGTGCGCGAAGATGCTGACCCCTGACTGGCTGTGGTACGGCGCGCCGCCGCGCAGGTAGCCGCCGATTGGCACGCGGATCACCATCGGGCACGACCAGTTGTTGCCCGAGCGATAGCGCATCATCGACATCTCGTCTTTGATCTGCATCATCGCCGGCCAGATGTAGTCGAAGAACTGGATCTCCACCACCGGCTTCAGGCCGCGCTGCGCCATGCCGACGGCGCGGCCGACGATGTTGGCCTCGGCGAGCGGCGAGTTGAAGACCCGATCGGCGCCGTAGGCGCGCTGCAGGCCGTGCGTCACCTTGAAGACGCCGCCCTTGCCCTGCACCTGGCCGAGCACCGCCGGCTTGCTGGCGTCGGCGACGTCCTCGCCGAAGACGACGACGCGCGGATTGGCCGCCATTTCGTCCTTCATCGTGCGGTTGATCGCCGCCACCATCGTGTCGGGCCGGCCCTCGGGCTCCGCCGGCGTGTCGAACGCCGCCGCGGTCGGATCGACGTCGGGCGAGAACACCCAGTCGCCGGCGCTGTCGGGCGTCGGCCTGGGCGAGGCGATGGCGTCGTCGGTGGCGCGGGCGATCTCCTGTTCGACCGAGGCGGCGATCCCGGCCAGCTCGACCTCGGTGACCAGGCCCTCGGCGAGCAGGAACGCCCGCATCTTCACCAGCGGATCGCGCGCCGCCTCCGCCTCGCGCTCCTGCGGCGTCTTGTAGAGCCGCTCGTCGTCGGACAGCGAATGGGAATACGGCCGAGTGACTTTGGCGTGGACGAACGCCGGCTTGCGCTCGCGCCGCACCCACGCCACCGCCTCACCGAGCGTGCGATAGCTGTCGAGATAGTCGGTGCCGTCGCAGCGCAGCACCTTGAGGTTCGGAAAGCTCTCGACCAGGCGCGAGATGTCGCCGCCGGGGGTCTGCACCTCGACCGGCACCGAGATGGCGTAGCCGTTGTCCTCGACGAGATAGAGCGCCGGCACCGGGCGCGTGCACGCGCTGTTCAGTGACTCCCAGAACTCGCCCTCGCTGGTCGCGCCGTCGCCGATCGACACGTAGGTCACTTCGTCGGCGTGCTGGCGGGTGGCGGCGTCGGGGATGTCGCCGACCCGGCCGAAGATCATCCCGGCCTCGGCGCAGCCGATGGCCTGGAGACACTGGGTGCCGGTGGGGCTGCCCTGCGACGGGATGTTGAGCGCGCGGTGGCCCCAGTGCGACGGCATCTGCCGGCCGCCCGAGTTGGGATCGTCGACCGAGCCGACCGCGCCGAGCAGCATCTCGAGCGGCGTCATGCCGAGGGCGAGGCACAACGCGCGATCGCGATAGTAGGGGTAGAACCAGTCGTAGCCGGCCTTGAGGTGCGCGGCGGCGGCGACCAGCACCGCTTCGTGACCGGCGCCGCTGATCTGGAAATAGATCAGGCTCTGGTTCTTGAGCTGGATTTCCTTGTCGTCGAGGCGCCGCGACAGCAGCATCACGCGATAGGCGGCGACGAGCTCGTCCTTCGACAGGCCGGCGTGGGCGTCGAGCGCGGCCGAGGACCGGCGCGCCGTGGTCTCGCTGTGCTTGGCGAGCGTCGAACCCTTCATGATGCTCCGTCTCCAACCAAGGGCCGTGGACGCTCGACCAGCCGTCCCCAAGGTGCGCGGGAGTCAGCCGCGCCGAACGCCGAATTATAGCACTCGGTTCCGGGTGCTATAATCCGCCCGCTCGCGCGATGGTGCGCATGTCGCGGCCGGATTCACGCGGGTTTCTCCGCCTGTCGACTGAGGTCTCCCATGTCCACGCGCCCTGTCCGTCTGCATCGCTGGGACGAGATCGCTCTCGAAAAGGTCACCGAGATGATCTCGCGCAAGGTCGTCACCGGCGAGCGCGAGATGATCGGCCAGATCTATCTCAAGCGCGGCGCGCTGGTGCCGATGCATTCGCACGAGAGCGAGCAGCTCACCTACGTGCTGCAGGGCGCGATGAAGTTCCTGATCGGCGGCGAGGAGATCACAGTCCGCGAGGGCGAGGTGCTGCACATCCCGTCGTGGGTACCGCACCAGGCCGAAGCGCTTGAAGACACCTTCGAGATCGATCTGTTCAGCCCGATCCGTCAGGACTGGCTCGACGGCACCGACAGCTACTTCCACGACACGCCGACGCCCGGGCCGAACAGCTCGTCCTAGCGGCCAGGCCTGCTATGGCGACGGGCAGGCCGGCGCCGAGCTTCGCTTGAAGCGAATGCCGTCGGGCGTGACGATCTCGCCGCGTTTCTCCATCTCCGCGGTGAACGTCTGCCCAGCCAGATGGGCGCAGCACGGCGCCGTCGCTGCCGGGGTGACGGTGATGCGTATCGACGGGTGGTCGCCGCTGACCGGTGCGTTCCGGTAGAGCAATACGCCGTCCTGTGAGGCACAGGCCACACCCGATACGGTGTCGCCGTTCTGTCGAAGCGACAGGCCGATGACGTAGAACTTGCCGCCCGGGGCCGTCCACTCGCCCTCGAAGCTCTCGCTCGGTCCGAGCAGGCCGCACGCCGTCGTGGTGGCCAGGACGAGAACCGACGTCAGTATCGCAACGCTCCTGCGCAAGGCTCAGACCGTTCTCTTGTCCAACCCCGCCCCTTAGCCACATCAGTGCACGTGCTTCTTCCACTCCTTGGTCCAGTCGTCTCCGCCGCCAGCGGCGCCGCGACGTCCGCCCTGGTAGACGTCGAAGCGCGAGCGTGAGCGTGACAGCCGCCACTTCAGCCAGCGGTACTTGAGCTCGTCGAGCGGGCCGCGGCGTCCCTTGAGATAGAGGTAGCCGACCAGCAGGCCGCCGAGGTGCGCGACGTGGGCCACGCCGCCGCCCGAGGCGCCGATCGACGACACGAACGCGATCGCGCCGACCAGCATCACGAAGTAGCGGGCCTGAATCGGGAACAGGAAGTACAGATAGATGGTGCGGCTCGGGAAGTACATCCCGTAGGCCAGCAGCAGCCCGTAGATCGCCCCCGACGCGCCGACCACGACCGAGTGGTAGAGGTTGTCGGCATAGGGCAGCGGGCCGAGCGTCCACAGCACGGTGACCAGCGCGGCGCCGACCCCGGTGACCATGTAGTAGCGCAGGAAGAAGCGCGTGCCCCAGGTGCGCTCGAGTTCGGTGCCGAACATCCACAGCGCCAGCATGTTGAACAGCAGGTGGCCGAGGCCGCCATGCAGGAACATGTAGGTGAGCGGCTGCCACAGCGCGAAGTCCTCGACCACGCTGGCCGGGACGAGGCCGAGCCGCTCGATCATGGCCGGGACGATCAGGCTCAGCAGGTAGGCGACGACGTTCACCGCCACCAGCAGCTTCACTGCCTGGCTGATCGGACCCGGTCCCATCGCGTAGGCGACGCTGCCATAGCGGGACATACCCCCGATTATAGGGGCTACGTCTGCAGCGGCTACAGCGCGGCGTCGGGGGCGGTCGGCTCCTGCGCGGCGACGGCGCGGGTCGGCCGCTCGGGCAGCCGGGCGGCGAGCACCGCCGCCAGCAGCGGCACCACCGAGATGCACAGCAGCGCGCGCGGCAGGCCCATGGTGTCGCCGAGCAGGCCGACCACCGGCACCATGGTGCTGCCGACGCCCCAGGCAAAGCCCATCATCAGCGACGACACCGTGGCCGCGCCGACCGGCGCCAGCATCTGCGCGTAGGTGACGTTGACCGGCAGGGTCGACTGCAGCAGCAGTCCGCCAATCGACACCGCGCCGGCCAGCCACCAGCCCTCGAGCATCGACGCCGCGACCATGAACGGCACCGCCGAGACGAGCGAGACCAGAATCACCCGGCGCGGGCCGAAACGATCGGCCAGCGTGCCGCCGGCGAACCCGCCGACCCCGGAGACGAGCAGGTAACCGGTGACCGCCAGGCTGGCGTTGGCGATCGACATGCCCTGCGAGGTGAGCAGCACCGGCATGAACACCGAGAAGCTGGCCGAGGTCAAGGTGCGGAACACCACCGAGAAGTAGAGCAACGTCAACGGCCTGGCGTAGGGCCGCAACGCGCCGAAGCCTTCGCGCTGGCCGGCCGGTCCGCGTTCCACTGGCGGCACGCGGCGGAGCAGGAACCACAACGCCAACAGCCCCGGCACCGCGATGACCGGCGACCAGTGCAGCCCCAGCCGCTCGATCGTCGGCGCGAAGAACAGCGGCGCCATCGCCATGCCGACCGAGCCGCCGGTGATGTGCACCGACATCGCGAAGCCCTTGTTCAAACCGGAGGCGTGGAACACGCCGGCCGCGGCCGGCGGATGGAACGCGGCGCCGCCCAGGCCGCCCAGCACCAGCAGGGCGCCGAGCGTGAGCGGCGACGACGCCCAGCCGACGCAGCTCAGCACGATCACCGACAGGAGCGGTCCGGCGATCAGGAGCACGCGCGGCTTCCAGCGGTCGGCCAGCGCGCCGAAGCCCAGCTGGGAGACCGACGACGCCATCTGGAAGCACATCGCCAGCGTGCCGACGGCGGTCAGCGACAGCCCCAGATGCGGGATGAAGAGCGGCAGCAGCGGCGCGTAGATGTTGTTGTAGGCGTCGACGATGAAGTGGGTCGAGGCCAGGGTCACGACACTGGGGTGGAGCCCGGCGATGGTGCGCGGCGCGGCGCTGGCGATCGGCGCGCGAACGGTGCCCGCTGTGCTCACGGCCGGCCGAAACCCATCACCACAGCTTACAACGTGCCCCGGTGCAGCGGCCGGCACGACCGGGCAGACGCGGGCACCGGTCGGGATCGCGCTCCGGCGCACCGACCCGGGTATCATCGTTGAGGTCTCGATGCGACTTCTCCGCGCCGTCGCCGCCGTCATCTTCGTGTTCGGCTTTGCGCCCGCCGCCGCCGCGCAGCCGTCGTCGTGCGGCGTCGCCGCCCAGAACCTCTACGTGCGCGATGCGCTCGACGAGCTGTATCTCTGGTACCGCGAGCTGCCACCGGTCGACCCGGCGCGCTACGACTCGCCCGAGGCCTACCTCGACGCCGTCCGCTACCGGCCGCTCGATCAGTCCTTCAGCTACATCACGTCGCGGGCGGCCAGCGACGCGTTCTACTCCGAGAGTCAGTACATCGGCTTCGGCCTGTCGACCGCGATCGCCGGCGCGGAGATGCGGGTGCTGCAGGTGTTCGACGACAGCCCGGCCAGCGAAGCGGGGTTGGCGCGCGGCGCGGTGATCACTGCGATCGGCGGGGTCGCGACCGCCGAGCTCATCGCCAGCGGCGCCATCGACGGCGCGTTCGGCGCCGCCACCGAGGGCGTCGAGGTGAGCATCGCCTTCACGCCCCGTGACGGCGCTGGCCGGTCGGCGACGATGCGCAAGCGTCCGGTCACCATTCCGACGGTGTCGCTCACCAAGGTGTTCGAGGTCGACGGTCGGAAGGTCGGCTACCTCTTCTTCCGCAACTTCGTGCGGCCGAGCGTCGCTGCCCTGAACGACGCGTTCGCCGCTCTCGGTGCCGCCGGAGCGACGGAGCTGATCCTCGATCTGCGCTACAACGGCGGCGGACTGGTCGACGTCGCCGTGCACCTGGCCAGCCTGATCGGCGGCACGCCGACCGCCAATCAGGTGTTCGCCGAGTACCGCCACAACGATCGCAACCGCCGCCGCGACGAGACGCTGCGGTTCGCCGCGCCGGCTGGCGCCCTCGGGCTGGCGCGGGTGGTCGTCATCGCCAGCCAGGCGTCGGCGTCGGCCAGCGAGCTGGTGATCAACGGCTTGAAGCCGTTCGTGCCGGTGACCATCGTCGGCGACCGCACCTACGGCAAGCCGGTCGGGCAGTACGTGTTGCCGCTGTGCGACAAGGTGCTCGCCCCGGTGTCGTTCTCGATGGTCAACGCCGACGGCCAGGGCGACTACTTCTCGGGCCTGCCGGCCGACTGCCAGGCCGGCGACGACATCGGACACGACCTGGGCGATCCGGCCGAAGCGTCGCTGGCCGCGGCGCTCCACTACGTCCGCACCGGCGCCTGCTCGGCGCCGGTCCAGGCGCTGGGCACCCGCCGGGTGCGCGCCGAGGCCGCGCCGCGGGCCCTCGGCTGGGCGGCGATCGTCAACGCCCGCTGAGCCGTCGGCGAATCCGCCGCGCTGCCGCGGCCACCCCACGCCGCAGACCGCGCGTCGCAGCGGCCCCGGCGGTCGGCGCGCTGGCCGGCCGGGCGCATCGCGACCCGCGATGCCTAACGCGACTTCGGCGGCGAGACATTTCGCCGCAACCGTCCGACGACGGCATCGCGCACGTCCTCGAACTCGCGGATCCGCAGCAGCTGCGCCGCCGCGGCCAGCACGCCGAGACTCACGCCGATGGCGACGGCGAGACGCAGCGTCTGCGCCGCGAGGCCGGTCCCCGGCAGCACGCTCTCGATGCCGCGCAGCGTGAGCCACGCCGCCAGCGCCATGGCCACCCCTGCCGCCAGCGTCTTCACGCCGGTGGCGGCGACCCGGGCCAGCTCCAGGCCGCCGAGGGCGCCGCGCGCCAGCCACACCAGCATGCCAGCGTTGAAGAGCGCGGCGATCGAGGCGCTGAGCGCCAGCCCGCGATAGCCGAAGATCGGCGCCAGGGAGACGCTGAGCACGGCGTTGAGCAGCACGGCGGCGACGCCGACCGTCACCGGCGTGCGGCTGCGGCCGATGGCGTAGAAGGTCGGCGACACGATCTTCACCACCGAATAGCCGACCAGGCCGAGGGCGTAGAGCTGCACCGCGGCCGCCGTCGCCACCGTGTCGGCCGGTGCGAAGTTGCCGCGTTCGAACAGCAGACGCACGATCGGGTCGGCCAGCACCACCAGGCCGAGCGTGGCCGGCACGTTCAGCGTGAGCATCAGCGCGATCGCCGAGGCCAGCGTCGAGCGCATCCGGGCGGTGTCGGCGGTGGCCGCCAGCCGCGACATCGCCGGGGCCGTGGCCGTGGCGATCGACACGCCGAACAGGCCAATCGGCAGGTACATCACGCGGAAGGCGTAGCCGAGATAGGAGACCGCGCCGGTGCCTTCGCCGGTGGCGACGATGGTGTTGACGAAGACGTTCAACTGGGTGGCGGCCAGGCCGATCGTCCCCGGGCCCATGAGCATCAGCACCCGCGTCAGCCCCGGGTCGCGAAAGTCGAGCGCCGGGCGATAGCGGAAGCCCTGTGCCCGCAGCGCCGGCCACTGCAGCAGCACCTGGCCGAGTCCGCCGACCAGCGCGCCGACCGCCACCGCCAGGATCGGCTCGTAGCCGGCGGCCTGGGCCGACGGCACCAGGGCCAGGGCGACGACGATCGAGGCGACGTTGAACATCGCCGGCGAGAGCGCCGGCACGAAGAAGACGTTCAGTGAGTTCAGCATCCCCATGCACGCCGCGGCCACGGCGACGAGCAGCAGGAACGGCGCGACGATGCGCGTGAGGAGCACGGTGAGCTCGAACTTGCCGGGCACGGCGGCGAATCCGCCGGCCAGCAGCCGTACCAGCGGCTCGGCGAACACGATCGCCAGCACGACGATCACGCCGGTGACCAGGATGAGCGCGTTGATGACGGCATTGCCAAGACGCCAGGCGCGCTCGCGGCCGTCGAGCGCCAGGGTCTTGCTGAAGGTGGGGACCAGCGCCGCGCTCATCGCCCCTTCGGCGAAGAGATCGCGCACCAGATTCGGCACCCGGAACGCCACCAGGAACGCGTCCATCGCGTCGCTGGCGCCGAACCAGTAGGCGAGCACCTGTTCGCGCACCAGACCCAGCACCCGGCTGGTCATGGTGGCGGCGCCGACGATGCCGGCCGATCGGGCGAGATGCCGGGAGGCGGGCGCGGCAGCGGGCGGGTCGGACGGAGGTGGCACGAGGCTCGAGGACGTCTCCGGATCTGACACTGCCGTCCGAAGCGTAGCACGCGGCCCGGAACCGGAATCGCACAGCGTCCGGATCTGGACGCGTCAAAAAAATCGGGCTCCGGTCTTTCGACAGGAGCCCGAGGAGGATGGTGAGAGGCTGACTAGGCCTTTCAACAGGTATAGACGGAGCGGGCCCGGCAAAAGTTTGCGGACCGCAGCGGTCTCATGGGACGAGCCGCGCTCGCACCAGCTCGTTGACGCGACGGCCGTCCACGGTCTTGCCGGCCAGCGCCGCCATCACCGCTTTCATCACCTTCCCCATGTCCTTGGCCGAGCTGGCGCCGGTGGTGGTGACTGCGGCATCGACCGCGGCGGCGATCTCGGCGTCGCCGGCGGCCGGCGGCTGATAGGTCTCGAGCACGGTGATCTCGGCGCGTTCCTTCTCGGCGAGCTCGCGGCGGCCGGCGGTTTCGAACTGCTCGATCGAGTCGCGCCGTTGCTTGACCAGCGCGGCCACCACCTGCAGGTCCTCGGCGGGCTCGAGCTCGCGGCCCTTCTCGATGCTCTTGGCGGTCAGCGCCGTCTTCAGCATCCGCAGTGGCGTCAGCCGGGCGGCGTCCCGGGCCTTCATCGCCGTGGCGATGTCGGCGGTGATCGTGTCGGTGAGGCTCATGGGGATCCTGTCGTCAATGATCGATCGAGCCGTCGCCCAGCGTGAAGTGCCAGTCGGCGGTGGTGTCGTAGAACGCGCGCCTGGTCGCCGGGTCGTTCACCTTGACCGACAGCGCGATGGTCGGGCGGACCCGGAAGTAGCCGGAGCGGCGCAGCACCTTGCGAAAGCCGTCGTGCAGCACGTGGCAGCGGATCTTGTCGGAATCGGCGGCCCGCGCCTCGCGGTCGACCCAGCGCAGCAGCGTCTTCACCGCGCGGTCGTCGCCGGGCACCGCCAGGAAGTCGACCAGGTGCGTGACCCGGCCGCGCGGCTCGCGCGCATGCCGGTACACCGCGTAGCCGGCCACCGCGTCGGTGCGGCGCAGCACCGCCAGCGTGTAGCGGGCGTGCGGCGTCTGGGCGAAGCGCCAGTTCACGTAGGCGGCGTCACGACGCACCGCCAGCGCCAGGGAGCCGGCGGCGTCGGCCCACAACTGATCGGCGCTGTCATCGAGCCGGCGTACCACTTCGACCGATTCGCGCAGCGGCCGCTGCCGGGCCACCACCTTCACGAACGGCAGCGTCACCGCCGAGACCAGACGGTTCACCGGCTGTGGCCAATCCGGCCGGCGCAGCGCCCGGCGGCTGAGCGGTTTGACCACGCAGGGCACTGGAATCGCCGGCGGCACCCGCAACCGATCGAGCACGGCGCGGGTGGTGTCGGCGACCCCGGCCGCCAGGGTCACGTCGGCATCGCGGTGCCACGCGCGGAGCAGCTGCTCGTGGACGCCCTGGCGGTCACGCTCCGCGGCCACCACGGGATCGTTCAGCCACGCCCCGGTCACGTCGCGGCCGGCGAGCGAGACCCGCACCGGCAGCGCCGTGCAGGCGCCGATGATCGCGGTGCCCTCGCGGACCAGCCACGGCGCCGCATGACGTGCGGCGGGGTTCTGGCGGCGTTCCCATTGCCAGGTGAGCTGGAGACGTTCGGCGGCCTCGGCGCCGCCAACGCGACGGTAGAGCTGTTCGAGGGCGCGGCGGTCGTCGGCGCGGTACCGATCCAGGGCGGCCATGCGTGGCCGGCTAGCGGGAGCGGAACATCGGTCGGGCTAGCCCTGCGGACGCGGCCGCTGGATCTGGCCGGGCTGCTGCGCCGGCTGCTGAATCATCCCGGGCGTGGTCGCGCCGGGTACGCCGAAGAAACCCTGCGGCAGGGCGTCGGCGGGCGGCTGCTGCACCGGCACGAACAGGCCCTGGCCGTTCGGCTGCGCCATCGGCACGCCGAACGGGTTGGCGCCGGGCTGACCGAAGGTCGGCTGGCCCGGCTGCCCGAACGGCATCGGTTGGCCGAACGGCTGGGCGACGCCGGGTTGGGCGAACGCGGCCGCGAACGGGTTCTGCGCCGGGTCCGGCATCTGCACGTCGGGGGCGTCGTTCTGCGGTTCGACCGTCACCTCAGGCCCCTCGGCGACCGGCGTGTTGGTGAATCGGCCGCCGTTGCGGGCGGCGGTGGTGGTGGTCGCTGCCGGCGGCGCGCTGGTGGCGAGCACCAGGATGCGATCGTAGGTGGATAGACCGGCGCCGGGCACGGCGCGGGTCGCCGCCACGTATCCGGCGGCGCCGCGCAGGATGATGTCGAGGGCCTTGGCCTCGGGCACGTTCTCGAGTGTCAGGGTCAGCGGTTGGGCGGGGATGCGGTCGGCGCCGACCACGCGGGTGCCGCCGATGCGACCCCACTCGGCCAGGACCTGGCGTACCGGCACGCCGACGGCGGTCATCGTGACGAGACCGTCGCGAATCTGCAGACTGAGCTGTTGCGCCGACGCGGGGAGCGCCGCCAGCACCACGAGCGCGGTGATCAAGGCCCGGGTCATACCGTCAGTATAGCAAGCGGCTCCCGCCGCTGCACCGCCTCAGCGGGACCGGACGTCCGCCAGGACTGGGCGATGATCTCGTCCAGCTGGACCCGCGGCTCGTAGCCGATGAGGGCCGCGGATCTTGGTCAGATCCGGCACCCGGCGCGGCATGTCCTCGAAGCCGGACTCGTAGGCCTGGTCGTAGGGAATCGTGACGATCGCCGAGGTCGAGCCGGCCGCCGCCCTGACCCGCTCGGCCAGGCCGCGGATGGTCACTTCCTCGACGTTGCCGATGTTGAAGACCTGGCCGATCGCCGCCGGCTCGTCCATCAGCGCGAGCAGCGCCCGCACGACGTCGCCGACGTAGGTGAAGCTGCGGCTCTGCGTGCCGTCGCCGAACACGGTGATCGGCTCGCCGCTGAGCGCCTGGCGGACGAAGGTCGGCAGCACCATCCCGTACTGGCCGGTCTGGCGCGGGCCCACGGTGTTGAAGAACCGGACGACGATGACCGGCAGCTTGCGCTCCTTCCAGTAGGCCAGCGCCAGGAACTCGTCGAGCGCCTTGCTGCAGGCGTAGGCCCAGCGGTGCTGCGTCGTCGGCGCCGAGCACCAGGTCGGCGTCCTCGCGGAACGGCACGTCGGCGCTCTTGCCGTAGACCTCCGAGGTCGAGGCGATGAACACCAGCTTCTTCTTCTTGACCGCGTGGCGCAGCACCACCTCGGTGCCGTGCACGTTGGTCTCGATGGTGTGCACCGGCTGCTCGACGATCAGCTTCACGCCGACCGCGGCGGCCAGGTGGAAGACGACGTCGGCGGCGGTCGACCAGCTCGGCGAGCAGCGGCTCGTTGAACACCGTGTCGATGACGTAGCTGAACTTCGGGTTCGGCCTTGAGGTGGGCGATGTTGTCGATGGAGCCGGTCGACAGGTCGTCGATGACCTGGACGTGGTGGCCGGCGTCGAGCAGCGCCTCGGCCAGATGGGAGCCGATGAAGCCGGCGCCGCCGGTGATGAGCACACGCTTGGACACGTCCTTTACCTCGGAAACGCCAGCACTGCGCGCACGACGTCGTCCTGCGCGCCGTCGGCCAGCGACGGATACAACGGCAGCGACACCACCCGAGCGCACACGCTCGTCGGCCACCGGGCACGGCGCCGGCGACCACGAGCGCGCCGCGGGCTGTCGCGGAATCGGCACGGGGTAGTGGACCAGCGTCTCGATGCCGTGCGCGGCGAGATGCGCCTGGAACCGATCGCGCTCGCCGGTCGAGCGACCGGGAACAGATGGTAGACGTGGCCGGCATCGAACTCCGGCGGCACGGTGACCGGCGCCGCGTCGCAGCGCCGGCGCGATAGCGCGCCGCGAGCCGCCGGCGCGTCGCCGTCCAGCCGGCCAGCCGCGGCAGGCGGGCGCGGAGGATCGCCGCCTGCAGTTCGTCGAGCCGGCTGTTCACGCCGAGCTCGTCGTGGTGGTAGCGGCTCGATCTGGCCGCCGTTGCGCAGCCGCGATGATGCGCGCGGCCAGCGGCCGCGATCGTCGGTGGTCGACCGCGCCGCCGTCGCCGAGCGCGCCGAGGTTCTTGGTCGGATAGAAGCTGAAGGCGCCGGCGCGCCGATCCGCGGCCGACCGGCCGGCCGGCCGCCGTGGCCAGGTGCGCCTGGCAGGCGTCCTCGACGACCGCCAGGCCGTGCCGGGCGGCGACCGCCGCGATCGCCGTCATGTCGGCCGGCTGGCCGTAGAGATGCACCGGCAGGATGGCGCGCGTGCGCGGCGTGATCGCCGCCGTCGACGGCGCGCCGGGTCGAGCGTCAGCCGCTGCGGGTCGATGTCGGCGAACACCGGCCGCGCGCCGGCCATCAGCGATGGCCAGCGCGCGTGTAGGCGGCCGACAGCGGCGAGGTGATCACCTCGTCGCCAGGACCGATGCCGAGCGCCGCGCAGGATCAGCGCGATGGCGTCGGTGCCGGTGCCGACGCCGACGGCGTGCGCGGCGCCGGCTGGCGGCGGCGAACTCGGCTTCGAACGCCGCCGACCTCCGGGCCGAGCACGAACCAGCCGCTGTCGATCACGCGGTCGATGGCCGCGTCGATCGCGGCGCGCGTCCTCGCCCGGGCGCAGCACGTTGAAGGGAACGCGGACCGCGTCGCGGTCACGACGTCGGCTCCTGGCCGCGCCGATCGTACGACGCGCTTCGGGCACGATGTACGCGGCGTAGTGCGCCCGATAGAACGCCATCGTGCGCTGCGAGCCCCTCGCGCAGCCGGACCGCCGGCGTCCAGCCGGTGGCGCGCATGAACTTCGACGAGTCGGCGTAGAAGCTGCCGATGTCGATCGCCTTCTTCTCGGCCGGCCACTCGACGAAGCGGAACGAGCCGCTGCCGGCGCAGCGCGACCAGCAGCGCCACCAGGTCGCGATGGCTCGATGTGCTCGTTGCCGCCGACGTTGAAGACCTCGCCGTTGACCGCGTCGGTGGCGCCGGCGCGCAGGAACGCGTCGGCCGCATCGTCGACGTAGACGAAGTCGCGGATCTGCGAGCCGTCGCCGAAGATCTGGATCTCGCGGTCCTCGAGCGCCAGGCGGATGAACCAGCCGATGAAGCCCTGGCGGTTGTGGCGGATGCAGCTGGCGCGGGCCGTAGACGTTGGTCAGGCGCAGCGAGCAGGCGCGCACGCCGAACACGTTGTTGTAGACGAGGTGGTAGTACTCGCCGGCGGCCTTGTTGATGCCGTTGACGTCGGTCGGCCGCACCAGGTGCTGCTCGGTCGACCGGCAGCGCGTCGGGCCGGCCGTAGACCTGCCGCGTGCCGGCGAAGACCACCTTGGTGCCGGGGTTGTGATGGCGGCAGGCCTCGAGCAGCGTGAGCTGGCTGCGGCAGTTGATCTCGAGATCGGTGTACGGGTCGCGCATGCTGTCGATGTGGCTGACCTGGCCGGCGAGGTTGAAGATCACGTCGCTGGCCGCGCACCAGGTAGTTCATCGTGCTGGCCTGGCGGACGTCGGCGACGTTGACGCGCAGCGCGATCCTCGATGCCGGTTCGATGTTGAACGAGGTTGCCGCCGTAGTCGGGGATCAGCGAATCGACCAGCAGCACGTCGGCGCCGAGGTCGACCAGGCGGGCGCGCCAGGTTGCTGCCGATGAACCCGAGCCCGCCGGTGATCATCACCCGGCGGCCGCGGTAGAAGTCGGGCGTCACGGCCGGGTCCGCTCCGCGGCGGCGCGGGCCGTTGCCGGCGCCAGGTGCTCGCGGCGCACCACCAGCGCCCACCACAGCTTCAGCACGTCGACGCCGGTGCGGGCGATGCGCGGGAAGTTGAAGAACTGCGACTTGCCGTGGGCGCGGTGGTAGTGGTGCACCGGCACCTCGGCGACGCGGAAGCCGGCGTCCTGGAACTTCTTCATCATCTCCAGGCAGATGACGCCGCTGTTCTTCTCGAGCCGCACCACGTCGAAGATCCGCCGCCGCATCAGCCGGAAGTCGCAGTCGACGTCGCGCACCTTCAGGCCGAACAGCAGCTTCACGGTGTGGTGGTAGACGCGGCCGATGACGATGCGGTGCAGCGGGTCGGAGCGGCTGATCTTCCAGCCGTTGACCCAGTCGACGTCGGGGCGCATCGCCGCCCACAGCACGGTCAGCTCGCCCGGGTCGTACTGGGCGTCGCCGTCGGTGTAGAACACCAGGTCCTTGGTCGCGGCCGCGAACCCCGAGCGCAGCGCGCCGCCGTAGCCGCGGTTGACCACGTGGTGGACGACGCGGACGTGGTCGGGATAGACCCGGGCCAGCTCGTCGAGGATCTTGCGCGGTGCCGTCCGTGCTGCCGTCGTTGACGACGATCACCTCGTAGTCGGCGGTCAGCGTCGCCGCGACGTGCACGCGCCCGGATCACCAGGCTGGCGATCGTCCCGCTGTCGTTGTAGGCGGGGAAGAACACGCTCAGACTCGCAGCGGCTGGCGGCGGCGCGGACATGGTCACGTCGTCGGAGGATTGTAACGCGGCGTCTCCGTCCGGCGGCCGCCGAACACCCGGCGCAGCGCCATCCGCCACGGCGTGAACAACGACTCGACGGATCACCCCGCCCGAGATCTTCGAGCTGCCGACGCCGCCGCTCGACGAAGATGATCGGCACTTCGCCCACCGTGCAGCCCGGCCTCGAGCGCCAGGAAGAGCGTCTCCACCAGGAACGAGTAGCCGTCCGAGACGATGCGATCGAGCGGCAGGCGGCCGATCGCGGCGCGGCGCCAGCAGCGGAAGCCGGTGGTGCAGTCGCGCACGCGCGATGCCGGTGATGGTGCGGATGTACCAGTTGGCGAAAGTGACTGAGGATCAGCCGCCGCAGCGGCCAGTTGACCACGCTGACGCCCTGCAGGTAGCGCGAGCCGATGACGACGTCGTGCGCCGGCCGCCGCCGCGACCAGGTCCGGCAGGTACTTCGGGTCGTGCGACAGATCGGCGTCCATCTGCAGGATCAGCTCGGCGTCGGTGGCCAGTGCCGCGCGCATGCCGTCCACGTAGGAGCGGCCGAGGCCGCGCTTGCCGGTGCGGTGCAGCACCGCCAGGCGGCCATCGCTGGCCGCGGCGATTCCGTCGGCGATCTGCCCGGTGCCGTCGGGCGAGCCGTCGTCGATGACCAGCACGCGCAGGTCGGCGTAGGCGAGCAGGCGATCGGCGATGACCGGGAGGTTGTCCCGCTCGTTGTAGGTCGGGAGCAGCACCAGGACCTTCGGCAGGCTGGGGAGACGCCGGTCAGCCATGCGATACCAGCCGTTCGATGACCTGGTCCCAGGTGATCGTCAGGGCCCGTTCGCGACCGGCGGCGCCTTGCGCCGCGGCGTCGGCGCGCCGCCCGTGCAGCTGCGCCACCGCCTCGCCGATCGCCTGCGGCGACGGCGCCACGACCGCGCCGTTGACGCCGTCGGCGACGAATTCGAGCGTGCCGCCCGAATCGGTCGCGGTCACCACCGGCTTGGCGGCGAGGAACCCTTCGAGCGTGACCAGGCCGTAGTCCTCGTCGAACGGGACGTAGACGACGGCCAGCGCGCCGCGGTACAGCTCGAGCAGGTCGTCGTCGCGCACCGCGCCGAGGAAACGGACGCGGTGGGCCACGCCGGCGTCCTCGGCCGCCTTTTCGACCGATGCCCGCTGGCTGCCTTCGCCGACCACCACCAGCGACAGCGGCTCGGGCCACGCACGCCACCGACCGCACCGTGAGATCGACGCGCTTGTTCTGCTCGAGCCGCGCCACCGAGATCACGTAGTCGCCGTAGGGGCCGGGCGTGAGCCGTGGTGCCAGCAGCGGCGGGTGGTAGAGCGGCGTCGACGACAGGCCGTTGTAGCGGGCCAGCCGCGCCGTCACCGTGTTCGAGATGGTGTAGCGGGCCACGCACTCGGCGAGCGCCCGTTCGTCGATGGCCATCAGCCGGTCGCGCAGCGCGACGTCGAGCTCGTCATGGCCGAAGTCGGAATACGGCGGTGGCGGCGAGTTCGTAGGCGGCGCGGTGCTGATGCACCAGCCAGCAGACCTTGCGCGGGTGGCGCGCGACGTAGGTCGGGAACTTGGTGGCGATCACCAGATCGATCGGCCGGCCGTTGCTCTCCGAGAGATCGAGCAGGCCCCAGGCGGCGGCGTGCGGCAGGATCTCCTGCTTCGGGTACCACTTGAACGGCACCGCCACCCGGTCGGTCTCGAACCCGCGGGCGCGCAGCTCGTCGACCAGCTGCCTGACCAGCAGCTCGGCGCCGCCCCGCACGAGGGGCACCTGCGTTTCGCAGACGAGAACGGTGCGGACGGCCATCGGCGCGAGGCTGCTAGGTGGCGTGCCGGAAGTTGATGATGTCGCCGTCCTGCACCACGTACTCCTTGCCCTCGAGGCGGACCTCGCCGGCGTCGCTTGCAGGCGGCCATCGATCCGCGCGCTGACCAGCGCATCGTAGCCGACCACTTCGGCGCGGATGAAGCCCCGCTGGATGTCGCTGTGGATCTCGCCGGCGGCCAGCTGGGCGCGCGGTGCCGCGGCGGAATCGACCAGGCGCGGCATTCGTCTTCGCCGACGGTGAAGAACGACATGTAGCCGAGCAGATCGTAGCTGGCGCGGATCACGCGGTCGAGACCCGACTCGGCGAGGCCCAGGTCGCTCAGGAACGCCGCCGCGTCGGCCGGCTCGAGCTGCGGCGATCTCGAGCTCGATCTTCGCGCACACCGGCACCGCGCCGCGTCGCCGGCGCGCGCCAGGAACGGCGTGAGGCCGGTCGCCTCGGCCGCCGCCGCGACGTCGCCGGCCGAGGCGATGTCGGCTTCGTCGAGATTGATCACGACCAGCAGCGGCTTGGCCGACAGGAACTGGAAGCCGCGCAGCCGGCGCAGATCGTCGCCGGCGAGGCCGAGCGCGCGCAGCGGCTGGCCGTTCGCCAGCGCCGCCGAGCACGCGGGCGAGGAGGTCGCGCTCCTTCTCGAGGTCGGCGGTCTTGACTTCTTCAGGTCCTTCTCGAGCCGCTCGATGCCGCCGTTCGACCACGCCGAGGTCGGCGAGGATCAGCTCGTCTTCCATCGCCTGCGCGTCGCGCGCCGGATCGATCGATCCGCGCGGGATGCGGCGACCGCTTCGTCGCGAAAGGCGCGGACGACGTGCACCAGGGCGTCGGCGTTCTTGTAGCCGGCGACGTCCACCAGGGCCGCTGGCGCCGGCGCGGGCCGGGCCGACGACGTCGGTGAACTCGATGGTGGCCGGGCACCCGCTTCTTCGGGTTGAACATCGCCGTCAGCCGATCGAGCCGCGACGTCGGGCACCTTCGAGATGCCGACCGCGGTGTCGCCCTTGGCGCTGCGCCCGCGCCTCCTTGGCGCTCGTCATCAGCTGAAACAGCGTGGACTTTCCGGTCGAAGGCAGGCCAATCAGCGCGGCGTGCAGCATGCGGAACGGGACCTCGGATCGAAACCGCCCATCCTAGCACGCGCTCGCAGAGGCGAAGAAAAGGCGACGCCACTTGTGGTGCCGGCGGAGAACAGCGGGCGAAAGTAATACGTAAGTTCTGCATTCACGACAACTTACCGTTGACAGGGGAGCGGGCCTCTCTTACCATCCGAGTGGATTTTTCTGGAGTGGAGTGGAGTAAACAGTGCTTCGGGGGAACGCGCCGGCAAAGATTGACGACAAGGGCCGGCTGAAGGTCCCCAACGCCTTTCGGGCCGTGATCCAGGAGGAACACGGCCCGGAGGTCTTCGTCACCAGCCTCACCGGCGAGTCGGTACGCATCTATCCGATGCCGGTGTGGCTCGAAATCGAGCGGAAGCTGGCGCAGGTCCCCTCCACCCATCCGGCCCGGCTCAAGTTCCTCGATCGCGTCAACTTCTTCGGCCAGGTCGCGGAACTCGACCCGCAGGGGCGCGTGCTGATCCAACCCAGGCTGCGGAGAGTCGGCGCTCATGACCGGCGAGGTCGACGTGCTCGGCCAGCACGACTTCCTCGAGGTCTGGAACCACGATCGGTTCCTCGCCAAGCTTCTCCGCGAGCCGTTCACCGACGACGACGCGCGGGCCCTGGCCGAGTTCGGCATCTAGCCGGCCGGCGACTTGCCACAACGGACGTGCCCGTGTCCCAGCACCTGCCGGTGATGGTCGACGAGGCCATGCGGTTCCTCGAGCCGCAGCGCGGCGGCACGTTCGTCGACTGCACGGTCGGTCTCGGCGGCCACGCCCGGGCGCTGCTCGAGGGCGGGCGCGATCGCGGCTGATCGGGATCGACCGCGACCCGCAGGCGCTGGCCGCTGGCCGCGCGCCGCGCTGGCGCGCCTTCGGCGATCGGCGTGCAGCTCGTGCACGCCGACTACCGCGACCTCGACGCGGTGCTCGACGCGCACGGCGTCGAGCGCGGTGGCCGGCGCGCTGGCCGACCTCGGCGTGTCGTCGCTGCAGTTCGACGCCGACGGCCGCGGCTTCAGCTTCCGGCGCGACGAGCCGCTCGACATGCGGATGGATCACGACGCAGGGGCCGACGGCCGCCGAGCTGCTCGCCGACGTCGACGAGACGGAGCTGGCCGACGTGATCTTCCAGTTCGGCGAGGAGCGCAAGTCGCGGCGGATCGCCCGCGCGATCGTCGGCGCGCGCAGCCAGCGCGCCGATCGAGACGACCGGCCAGCTGGCGACGATCGTGCGGCGCGCCGCCGGCGGCGCGCGGCTGGCAGCGGATCGACCCGGCGACGCGCACCTTCCAGGCGCTGCGCATCTGGGTCAACGGCGAGCTCGACGGGCTCGACGAGTTCCTCGGCCGGGCGGCGGCGCGGCTGCAGGCCGGCGGCCGGCTGGCGGTGATCAGCTTCCACTCGCTCGAGGACCGCATCGTGAAACACACGCTGCGCGCGCTCGACCGCGGGTGAGGCGGCTGATCGCGGGTGCTGACCGGCAAGCCGATGCTGCCGGGCGACGACGAGATCGAACGGAACCCGCGGGCACGGAGCGCCAAGCTCCGCGCCGCCGAACGGGTGGGATGAGGGCAAGGGGGACGCCGTGGATCACGCCGAGACCTTCGAATATGCGATCCGCAAGGACGTCCGCAACAACCCGATCGTCCGCGAAGTGGACGAGCGGCGCCAGCGCGAGCTGTGGACCGTCGCTCGGCATCGGCGTGCGTGCTGGTGCTGGTGCTGCTGTTCAGCGCCTGGCAGCACTTCGAGCTCATCCGCCACGGCTACCAGCTCGAGCAGATGCAGAAGGAGCGCGCCGCCGAGGAAGACGTCCGCCAGCACCTGCGGCTCGAGATCGAGACGCTGCGCGCCCCGCAGCGGATCGAGAAGCTCGCCACCGATCGGCTCGGCATGGTCGCGCCCGAGCGGCGACGACGCCGTCGTCCTCGAGCGCGTGCTGCCCGCCGAGCCGCCGGCCCGTTCGGTCGTCGCCGCCCGCTAGCCGTCCGAGGACCGCCGTGGCCGAGCCGACCCTTCCTCCCTGGCGCGACACCCTGCGCCGCCGCGCGGTGCTGGCCGGCGTGTGCGTGCTGCTGTGGACCGTCGGCGATCGAAGCGCGCCTGGTCGACTGCAGGTGGTGCGGCACGCCGAGCTGGCGGCGCGCGCCGATCGGCAGCAGTTGCGCACGGTGACGGCCCCGGCCAAGCGCGGCGAGATCCTCGACCGCAACGGCCGCCTGCTCGCCTACAGCGTCGACGTCGACACCATCTACGCGGTGCCGGCCGAGATCGCCGACGCCGCGGCCGCCGCCCAGCGCTGTGCCGCGCCCTCGACGACTGCGACCGCGGCAAGCTCAAGGCGCTGGTCGAGCGCTTCTCGACCGCGCGGGCGTTCGCCTACGTCGAGCGGTTCGTCACCCCGCAGGTGGCGGCGCGGGTCGCCGCCCTCGACCTCGAAGGCGTCGGGCTTCATGAAGGAGAGCCGCCGCTACTACCCGAAGAAGGAGCTCGGCGCGCAGCTGCATCGGCTATGTCGGCGTCGACAACGTCGGCCTCGGCGGCCTCGAGGCGGCCTACGACAAGGTGGTGCGCGGCCGCGACGGCAAAGTGCTGGTGCAGACCGACGCCCGGCGCCACGGCTTCAGCCGCGTCGAGCGGTCGCCGACCGCCGGCGGCACGCTCGAGCTGACCATCGACGAGCAGCTGCAGCACATCGTCGAGCGGGAGCTGAAGGCCGGGGTCGACGCGAGCACCGCGCCGACGGCGGCACGGCCGATCGTCATGGATCCGCACAGCGGCGAGATCCTGGCGATGGCCACCTATCCGACCTTCAATCCCAACGCCTTCCGCTCGGCTGCCGACGGCGTGCGCAAGCAACCGCGCCGTGACCAGGACCTCTACGAACCCGGCTCGACCTTCAAGATCGTGACCGCCTCGGCGGCGATTCGAGGAAGGCGTCGTGTCGCCGTCGAGATCCGATCGACGTCAGCGCCGGAATGATCAAGTTCGCCGGCCGCCCGCCGATCGAAGACGTGTACCGTTACGGCGTGCTCACCTTCGCCGACGTGATCGCCAAGTCGAGCAACGTCGGCGCCATCAAGGTCGGTCTGAGGCTCGGGCGCCGAGCGGCTCGGCCTCTACGTGAATCGCTTCGGCTTCGGCCAAGCCGACCTCGCCGGACTTCCCGGGCGAGAGCCCCGGCATCGTGTGGGATCCGAGCCGCGCTCAACGACAGCGCGCTGGCGTCGATGTCGATGGGCTACCAGGTCGGCGTCACGCCGCTGCAGATGGCGGCGGCGGCCAGCGCCGTCGCCAACGGCGGCACGGCTGCTGCAGCCGCGCGTGGTCCGCGCGGTGGTGCAAGGACGGCGTGCGCACGCCGGTGGTGCCGGCCGAGGTCGGCCGCCCGATCACCGTCCGCGACCGCCGCCGAGCTCACCTCGATCATGGAGGACGTCGTCGACCACGGCACCGGCACCCAGGCGCGCATCGACGGCTTCACGGTGGCCGGCAAGACCGGCACGGCCGGCAAGCTCGTCGACGGCCGCTATTCGAAGTCCGAGTACAACGTCTCGTTCGTCGGGTTCGTGCCGTCGCGCAAGCCGGTGTTCACGGCGATCGTCGTCGTCGACACCCCGCGGGCCGGCAAGTACTACGGCGGCAGCGTGGCGGCGCCGGTGTTCCAGCCGCATCGCCGACGCCGCGCTGCGTCACCTGGGCGTCGCCCCGACGGTGTTACCCGGCGCCGCCGGTGATCGTCGACCGCAAGGCGCAGCGCGTCGGCGGCGACGGCGTTCCGCACGGTGATCACCGTGGCCGCCGTCGACGACAGCCGCAGCATGCCGGACGTGCGCGGCCTGAGCGCCCGCGAAGCGCTGCGCCGGCTCGTCCGGCCGGCGGATGACCGCGCGGCTGCAGGGTCAGGGCCTCGTCATCGTCGCAATCGCCGCCGCCGGGCGCGCCGCTCGACGCCGCCGCCACCTGCACGCTGGTCCTCGACCGTCATCCCAGGCGCCTGGCCCGGGCGATGCTGACGGAGGTGCCGTGACGCCCGAGACGGCGCTCGTCGCGCTCGGCGATCTCGCGATGCAGGTCCCGTCCGGGATGGCCGCCGCCGATCACCGCCGTCGAGTACGACTCGCGGCGGGTCATACCGGGGGCGGCGTTCGTCGCCATTCGCGGCGAGCAGGCCGACGGCGTCGACTTCGTGCCGCAGGCGATGGCCCGCGGCGCCGCGCTGGTCGTGGCCGAGCCGCCGGCGCCGGCGGGGTCGGACGTGCCGTGGTTGCAGGTCCGCGACGCCCGCCTGGCGCTGGCCCTGCTCGGGGCCGCGGTCGCCGGTCATCCGAGCCGCGAGATCCCGGTCGTCGGCGTGACCGGCACCAACGGCAAGACGACGACCACCTATCTGCTCGCCGCGGTGCTCGACGCCGCCGGGCGCACCGCCGGCGTGCTCGGCACCGTGCACTACAAGGTCGGCGACGAGACCCGTGAGGCGACCCGGACCACGCCCGAGGCCTCCGACGTGCAGGCGCTGCTGCGCGAGATGATCGCCCGCGGCAACCGCTCGTGCGTGATGGAGGTGTCGTCGCACGCCCTGGCGCTGAAACGCGTCGACGGCATGCGGTTCGCCGCCGCGGTCTTCACCAATCTCACCCGCGACCATCTCGATTTCCACGACGACATGGAGTCGTACTTCGCGGCCAAGCGCCGCCTGTTCGAGATGCTGCCGCCGGAATCGCCCGGGGTGATCAACGCCGACGACGCCCGCGCCGCCGCGCTGGTCGCCGCCTGCGCCCGGCCGCTCACCTACGGCATCCAGAAGCCGGCCGACGTGCGCCCCGAACAGCTGGCGATGGATCTGAACGGCGTCCGCTTCGAAGCGTCGACGCCGGCCGGCGTGGTGTCGGTGCGGTCGCCGCTGGTCGGCCGGCCCAACGTCTACAACCTGCTTGCCGCCACCGCTGCGGCCTGCGCGGTCGGGGTCGAGGCCGAGGCGATTGGCGCCGGACTGTCGCAGCTGCGCGGCGTGCCCGGCCGGTTCGAAGTGGTGTCGGCGCCGCGTGACGACGTGACGGTGGTGGTCGACTACGCCCACACCGACGACGCGCTGCGCAACCTGCTCGAGACGGCGCGGCCGCTCACCCGCGGCCGGCTCATCACGGTGTTCGGCTGCGGCGGCGATCGCGATCGGACCAAGCGCCCGCTGATGGGCATGGTCGCGGCGCGTCTGAGCGACGTCGTCGTCATCACCTCGGACAACCCGCGCAGCGAGGACCCGGCGGCGATCATCGACGAGATCAAACGCGGCATCCCGGCCGGCGAGGCCGCGGCATCGGGCCGCGTGCCCGACATCATGGCGATCGTCGATCGCGCCGAGGCGATCGAGCGGGCGGTGTCGGGCGCCCGCGCTGGCGACGTCGTGCTCGTCGCCGGCAAGGGCCACGAGAAGACGCAGCACATCGGCAGCCGCGTCGCTGGCGTTCGACGACGCCGAGGTGTCGCGGACGGCCTTGAACCGCCGCACGCGGAGCCGGGTGAGCTGACGATGCAGCTGCAGCACGGTACCTACACCGCGGCGGATCTGACCCGCGCGATGGCCGGCCGGCAGGTCGCCGGATCGCCGGATCGGCCGCTCGGCCCGGTGGCCATCGACTCGCGCCAGCTGGCGCCCGGCGAGGTGTTCTTCGCCTTGAGCGCCGCCCGCGACGGCCACGAGTTCGTGCCCGCGGCCCTCGCCCGCGGCGCCGCCGGCGTGGTCGTCGCCCGGCCGATCGCGGTGCCGCCCGGCGCCGGGGATCCGGTGGTCGTCGAGGTCGCCGATACGCTGCAGGCGCTGCAGGACCTCGCCAGGGCGGTGCGCCATGCGTCCGGCGCGCGCGTCGTCGCCATCACCGGCAGCGCCGGCAAGACCACGACCAAGGACGCCATCGCCGCCGTGCTCGGGGCGCGCTTCCGCGTGGTCAAGAACCGCGGCAACCTCAACAACCACCTCGGCCTGCCGATCTCGCTGGTGGAGCTGCGCACCGCGCCCGACGTCGCGGTGATGGAGCTCGGCATGAACCACGCCGGCGAGATCCGCGTGCTGGTCGACATCGCCCGCCCCGACGTGCGGGTGTGGACCAACGTCGGCGACGCGCACATCGGCTACTTCGGCTCGCGCGAGGCCATCGCCGACGCCAAGGCCGAGATCCTGGAACAGGCCACCGCCGGGACGCTGCTCGTCTGCAATGCCGACGATCCGCTGGTGATGGCGCGGGCGACGGCGTTCGCCGGCCGCGTCGATCACCTTCGGTGAGTCGCCGCGCGCCGACGTGCGGGCGACCGCGGTCGAGGATCGCGGCGTCGCCGGCATCGCCGCCGAAGTCGCGACGCCGGCCGGCCCGACGCGGCTGTCGATCGCGCTGCCGGGCCGCGGCCACCTGTCCAACGCCCTGGCCGCGACCGCGGTCGGCGTCGAGCTCGGCGTGCCGCTCGCGGCAATCGCCGAACGCCTGGCCGCGCTCGCGCCGGCCGAGCATCGCGGCGCGGTCCTGCGCTCGCCGGGCGGCGTCACCGTGCTCGACGACTCCTACAACTCCAGCCCGGCGGCGCTGCACCGCTCGCTCGACGTGCTGGCGGCGAGCCGGCCGTCCGGCCGCCGCATCGCCGTGCTCGGCGAGATGCTCGAACTGGGCGATCAGAGTCTGCCGCTGCACGACGCCTGCGGGCGGGCCGCCGCCGCGGCCGGCGTCGAACGGCTGGTCGCGGTCGGCGCGGCGGGCGCCGCCCGGCTGGCGTCGGCGGCGGTTGCGGCCGGACTGCCGGCCGCCGCCGTGACCCACGTCGCGACCAGCGCGGAGGCCGCCGACGCTCGTCGCCGCCGCCGTCGTCGCCGGCGACCTGGTGCTGGTCAAAGGCTCGCGCGGCGTGCGCACCGATGTCGTGGTGGCGCGCCTCATGGCGGGAGGGGCGTGATGCTGTATCACCTCCTCTTCTCGCTGTCGCCGCAGGTCGGGGTGCTGAACGTCACCCGCTACATCACGTTCCGCACCGCCGCGGCCAGCATCACCGCGCTGCTCATCAGCCTGGCATTCGGGCCGTGGCTGATCCGCAAGCTGCGGGCGTTCCAGATCGGCCAGGTCATCCGCCAGGAGGGACCGCAGTCGCACCGCGCCAAGGCCGGCACCCCGACCATGGGCGGCCTGCTGATCCTGACGGCGTCGCTGGTGCCGACGTTGCTGTGGGCCGATCTGACCAACGTCTACATCTGGCTGGCGGTGCTGGCGACGGCGGCATTCGGCGCCATCGGCCTGCTCGACGACTACCTCAAGATCACCCGTCGATCGTCCGGCGGGTTGGCCGCGCGCTACAAGATGGGGTTGCAGATCCTGGTCGCGCTGGCGTTCGGTCTGGCGCTGATGTGGCTGGCGTCGCGCAACCTCTACAACACGCGGCTCATCTTCCCGTTCTTCAAGCAGCTCATCCCCGACCTCGGCTGGGCCTACGTGCTGCTGGTGATGCTGGTGCTGGTCGGCGCCAGCAACGCCGTCAATCTGACCGACGGCCTCGACGGCCTGGCGATCAGCACCTTCGCGGTGGCCGCCGCCTGCTTCACGGCACTCGCCTACGTGACCGGCCACGCCGTGTTCGCCGACTACCTGCTGCTGGTGCGTTTCCCGCCGGCGGCAGAGCTCACCGTGTTCTGCGGCGCGCTGGTCGGGGCGAGCCTCGGGTTCCTCTGGTACAACTGCTATCCCGCCGAGATCTTCATGGGCGACGTCGGGTCGCTGGCCCTCGGCGGCGCGCTCGGCACGGTGGCGATCCTCATCAAGCAGGAGATCCTGCTGGCCATCGTCGGTGGCGTCTTCGTGGCCGAGGCGCTGTCGGTCATCATCCAGGTCGGGTCCTTCAAGCTCACCGGGCAGCGCGTGTTCCGGATGGCGCCGCTGCACCACCATTTCGAGCTCATCGGCTGGAGCGAGCCGAAGGTGATCACGCGGTTCCTGATCGCCGCGATCCTGTTCGCCCTCCTCAGCCTCACCACCCTCAAGCTGCGATGACCGCGCCGACCATCCTCCCGGGGCCCGCACGGCCGACCTTCAGCGTGGCCGGCCGGCGTGTGCTCGTCGTCGGCGCCGCCCGGAGCGGTCTGGCCGCCGCCGAGCTGCTGGTGTCACGCGGCGCGACGGTGACGCTGACCGACCGCGCGGCGACGATTCCCGGCGAGGACCGTCTGCGCGCGATCGGCGTCGCCCTCGATCTGGGCGGGCACGACGCAAGTCTCTTCACTGCCGCCGATCTCGTCGTGACCAGCCCGGGCGTGCCGCCGGAACTGGGCGAGCTGCAGGCGGCGCGGGCGGCCGGCGTCGCGGTGATCGGCGAACTGGAACTGGCGTGGCGCTGGGTGAAGGGCCGGGTCATCGCCATCACCGGCACCAAGGGCAAGTCGACGACCACGACCCTGGTCGGGCGGATGCTCGAGGCCTCGGGCAGGCACGTGCTGGTCGGCGGCAATATCGGTGTGCCGCTCAGCGCCCACGTCGACCGCTCCACGCCCGAGACCCTGCACGTCGTCGAGGCCAGCAGCTTCCAGCTCGAGGCCACCGACACGTTCCATCCGTGGATCGCCGCGATCCTCAACCTGTCGGCCGACCACCTCGATCGCCATCCCGATCTGGCGTCGTATGCCCGGGCCAAGGCCCGCATCTTCGCCAATCAGAGCCCCGCCGATCTGGCCGTGGTCGACGCCGATCAGCCGGCGGCGCTCGCCGTCGCGGCCACCGGCCGGGCCCGGCAGGTCCGCTACTCGTCGCGGCGCCCGCTGGCCGACGGCGTGTCGGTGGACGGCGGGGTGATCTGGCACCGCACCTCGGAGGGCGACGTCGCCCTGGTGCCGCTCACCGCAATCCGGCTGCACGGGCAGCACATGACCGCCAACGTCGTCGCCGCCAGCGCCATCAGCCATCTGGCCGGCGCGTCGCCCGACGGCATGACCCGCGCGCTCGGCGCGTTCACCGGCCTCGAGCACGTGATGGAGCCGGCCGGCGAGATCGGCGGCGTGCGCTTCGTCAACGACTCGAAGGCCACCAACGTGGACGCCGCCGGCCGCTCGATCGAGAGCTTCGACCACGTGGTGGCGATCGTCGGCGGCAAGTACAAGGGCGGCCGGTTCGAAGACCTGGCGGCGCCGCTGGCCGCGCACGGCCGGGCGGTCGTGGCAATCGGCGAAGCCCGCCCGATGGTGCGGGCGGCGCTGGCGGCCACGCTGCCGGTGGAGGAGGCGGCCGACATGGGCGACGCGGTTCGTCGTGCCTTCGCCCTGGCCGCGCCAGACGGGGTGGTGCTGCTGGCCCCGGCGTGCTCCAGCTTCGACATGTTCGCGGACTACGCCGACCGCGGGCGGGCGTTCAAAGCGGAAGTGGAGAAGCTCGCGGCTCGCGGCTCGGGGCTTGGGGCTGGCAAACGATGACGCCCGGCTGGTTCAAAGCCCGGGCGATGGAGGTCAGGGAGATGAAGTGAGGCGAGCAGTGAGCAGTCATCAGCCGGGAGGCGGCGATTGGGAGCCGGTCGCTGGGAGCGCAGGCTTCCTCGGTCTGCGAGGCTGGTGTCCCAGTCCCCCGCCTGGCTGATGACTGCTGACCGCTCGCGACACATGCGGTCGAGAGCGGCCGGACGCCCCGAAAGGTGTCCGGCAGGATGTTTCGGTTCTTCGCCCCCGGCACTTTAGGGGGCGCCCCTGGGCATATGCCCAAGGGGGGGAGAGTATGGCGCGGAAGCTTCAGTCTGACAAGTGGCTGTTCCTGGCGACGCTGGCCCTGGTCTGCGTCAGCGTCGTCATGGTCTACAGCGCCTCGGCGGTGATGGCGCTCGACCGCTACCAGCAGCCGTACTACTTCGTCACCCGCCAGGTGATGTGGGCCCTGCTCGGCCTGGCGGTGCTGTCGATCATCATGCGGGTCGACTACCGCACCTATCGCAACGACCAGGTGGTATGGGGCGCCCTGGGCGTGGTCGCCGTGCTGCTCGTCGCGGTGCTGTTCGCCCGGCCGATCAACGGCTCGCAGCGCTGGTTCGGCATCGGCGGCTTCGGCATCCAGCCCTCGGAGCTGGCCAAGGTGGTGGCGGTGCTCTTCACCGCCCTGATCCTCGACCGGCGGATGGCCCGCATCAACGAGGTCAAGTACTCGCTGGCGCCGATCGCGCTCATCACCGGTGGGTTGGGCGCGCTCATCCTGTTCGAACCCGACTTCGGCACCGCGGCGGCGATGGCGATGGTCGTCGGCGTGATGGTCATGGCGGCGGGTCTGAACTACCGCTACATCCTGGGGCTGCTGGCGCTGGCCGTGCCGCTCGGCTACCTGGTGCTCATCTCGGCGCCGTATCGCATGCGGCGCTGGATCGCGTTCTGGTGTCCCGAGTGCGACCCCCTCGGTGACGGCTTCCACCTGCTGCAGTCGCTCATCGCCGTCGGCAGCGGCGGGTGGCTGGGCCGCGGCCTGATGGGCGGCATCCAGAAGCTGTACTTCCTGCCCGAGCCGCAGACCGACTTCATCTACGCCGTGATCGCCGAGGAACTCGGGCTGCTCGGCGCCACGCTGGTCGTCGTCTGCTTCTGCGTCATCGCCTGGCGTGGCCTTCGTGCCGCGGTCAGCGCCCCCGATCGCTTCGGCGCGTTCCTGGCCCTCGGCATCACGACGATGGTGGTGGCGCAGGCGCTGCTGAACATCAGCGTCGTGCTCGGCCTGGCGCCGACCAAGGGCATCCCGCTGCCGCTCGTCAGCAGCGGCGGGTCGTCGCTGCTGGTCAACCTGGCCAGCATCGGCGTGCTCCTCAACATCTCGCAGCATGCCGTCAGCGAATCGGCGGCGGTGGAGCCGGGAGCGGCGTGATCCGTGCGAGTACTCATCGCCGGCGGCGGCACGGGCGGCCACCTGTATCCGGGCATTGCCGTGGCGGAGGAGCTGCGCCGGCGCGACGCGTCGACGGCGGTGAGCTTCGTCGGGACGGCGCGCGGCCTGGAGAGCCGGGTGGTGCCGGGCCTCGGCTATCCGCTCGACCTCATCCGCAGCGCCGGCTTGAAGGGCAAGGCGATCGGACCGCTGCTGCGCGGGCTGGCGCTGCTGCCGCTCTCCGCGCTCGACGCCTGGCGGGTGATCTCACGCCGCCGGCCCGACGTGGTGGTCGGCGTGGGCGGCTACAGCTCGGGGCCGGTGCTGCTGCTGGCGGCGCTACGGCGCATTCCCACGCTGCTGATGGAGCAGAACACCGCGCCCGGCTTCACCAACCGCGCCCTCGCCGGTTGGGTCGGCGCCGCGGCGCTCAGCTACGACGAGACGCTGCGGCATTTTCCGCGCGTCGGCATCGTCACCGGCAATCCGGTGCGGCGCGAGTTCCTCGACCGGGGCGGGCGCGATGAGCCGCCGCCATCCGACGGGAGGACGCGCGTGCTGATCCTCGGCGGGTCGCAGGGCGCGCGCGCGGTGAACGACGCGATGCTGGCGGCGGCGCCGGCGCTGGCGGCGCACGCCGCGACGCTGGCGCTCACCCACCAGAGTGGCGAACGCGACCTTACCCGGGTACGCGCCGGCTACGCCGCGGCCGGCTGCCCGGCCACCGTCGAGCCGTTCTTCCACGACATGCACGCGCGGATGCTCGCCGCCGACGTGGTCGTCTCGCGGGCCGGCGCCTCGACGCTGGCCGAGCTGACCATCCTCGGCCGGCCGATGGTGCTGGTGCCGTTGCCGACCGCGGCCGACGATCACCAGCGCAAGAACGCCGCGGCGCTGGCCCGCGCCGGCGCCGCGGAGGTGATCGAGGAACGCGACCTCGGCGGCGACCGGATGGCGGCGACGGTGCTGGCGCTGGCCGCCGACGCCGGGCGCCGGCAGCGCATGGGCGCGGCGGCGCGGTCGCTCGGCAGACCGGACGCGGCGGCCCTGGTGGCCGACCGTCTCGCCCAGCTCGCGGGCGGCAGGTAACGGCGTGCTCGGACGGACCCGGCAGGTGCATTTCGTGGGGGTGGGTGGCATCGGGATGAGCGGCATCGCCGAACTGCTGGCGAACCTCGGCTACGCGGTGTCGGGCTCCGACCAGAAGCGGTCGGAGACGACCGAGCGGCTGGCGACACTCGGCGTGTCGGTGCGGGAGGGCCATGCCGCCACGCACGTCGGCGCGGCCGACGTCGTCGTCGTGTCGTCGGCGGTGCGCGCCGACAACCCCGAGGTGGTCGAGGCCCGGTCGCGGGCCATCCCGGTGATTCCGCGGGCCGAGATGCTGGCCGAGCTGATGCGGCTGCGGACCGGCATCGCCGTCGCCGGCGCCCACGGCAAGACGTCCACGACGTCGATGATCGCGCTGGCCCTGGAGCGCGCCGGGCTCGACCCGACGGCGGTGATCGGCGGCCGGCTGCGCGCCTTCGGCAGCAACGCCCGGCTCGGCCGCGGCGACTACATGGTCGCCGAGGCCGACGAGAGTGATCGCTCGTTCCTGAAGCTGTCGCCGACCATCGCCGTCGTCACCAACGTCGATCGCGAGCACATGGAGGCCTACGGCGGCTTCGACGATCTGCAGCAGGCGTTCGTCGACTTCGCCAACAAGGTGCCGTTCTACGGCGCGGTCATCGCCTGCGCCGACGACGTCGAACTGGCCCGGCTGCTGCCGCGGATGACCCGCCGGGTCATCACCTACGGCTGCGCCGCCGAGCACGCCGAGATCGCCGCCACCGACGTGCAGCTGCGCGGCTTCGGCAGCACCTGCACGATCGTGCGGCGCCCCGCTCACCCGCGGCCCGGGCGGACTCCGGCGCCCGAGACGCTCGGCACGCTGCGCCTCCAGGTGCCGGGGCGGCACTCGGTGCTGAACGCCCTTGCCGCGCTCGGCGTCGGACTCGAGCTGGGGGTCGGCTTCGAGGTGCTGGCCACGGCGCTGGCCGACTTCCAGGGCGCCGAGCGGCGGTTCGAACGCCGCGGGGTCGTCCACGGCATCACCGTGGTCGACGACTACGGCCACCACCCGACCGAGATCGCCGCGGTGCTCGCAGCGGCGCGGGCCGCCAGTCCGACCCGCGTGATCGTCGCCTTCCAGCCGCATCGCTACTCGCGAACAGCGCAGCTGATGCCCGAGTTCGCGGCGGCGCTGGCCGCCGCCGACGAGGTGGTCCTGACCGACATCTACGCCGCGGGCGAGGACCCGATCCCCGGCGTCGACGTCGACGCGCTGGCCGCCGCCGCCAACCGCCGCCGCGAACGGCCGGTGTCGGTGGTCCGCGCGCTCGACCGGGTGGCGCCGACCGTCGCCGCGATGGCCGTGCCCGGCGACCTGGTGATTACTCTCGGCGCCGGCTCGATCGGTGGCGTCGCCCAGCAGGTGGTGCGCGAACTCGAGCGGCTGCACGGCGCCGAGGTGGCATCGTGACCATCGGCCTGCCGTCGCCCTCCGACAAGCGGTTCCGGCGCGCCCAGATGAAGCCGGCCGGGCGCAAGGGACTGGGCCTGCGCCGCGCGCTGCTCGCCGCCAAACTGTCGATGCTCGGCGTTCTGCTCGCGCTCGGGGCGTGGCGCCTGGTCACCATGGTCACCGAGTCGCCGGCGCTGCGCGTCGCGGCGATCACCGTCCACGGCAACGATCGGCTGTCGCGCGGCGAAGTGCTGACGCTGCTCGCCGACCTGCGCGGTCAGAACATCCTGTCGGTCGACCTCGAAGCCTGGCGGGCACGGCTGATGACCTCGCCGTGGGTCGAGTCGGCGGTGGTCCGCCGCGTCCTCCCGGGCACCCTCGACGTCGTCGTCCGCGAACGCCTGCCGATGGGCATCGCCCGGCTCGGCCGCGACCTGTATCTCGTCGATCAGCACGGCGTGGTCATCGACCAGTACGGCCCGGCCTATGCCGACCTCGACCTGCCGGTGATCGACGGTCTGGCCTCGCCGCCGCGCGACGGCGCGCCGCTGGTCGACGAACGGCGGACCGCGCTGGTGGCGCGGCTGCTCGGCGACGTCGCCGGCCACGACGCCCTGGCCTCGCGGCTGTCGCAGATCGACGTGCGCGATGCCCACGACGCGGTGGTGCTGCTCGACGGCGACACGGTGATGCTGCGGCTCGGCGACCGCGACTTCGCGGCGCGGCTGCAGGGCTACCTCGACGTCGCCCCGGCGTTGAAGGATCGCGTCGCGGCCATCGACACGGTGGACCTGCGATTCGGCGAACGGATGTACGTGCGGCCGCTCGGCGGCGACGGCGGCGGGCCCGAGCCCGCCTCGCGGGAGACGGGCGTGGGCGGACGGACGGGAGGGCAGTAGTGGCGCGAAACGAACGGTACATCGTCGGTCTCGACATCGGCACGTCGAAGGTGTGCACCGTCGTGGGCGAGGTGACCGAGGGCGGCGGCCTCGACGTGATCGGCATCGGCCTGGCCGAGTCGAAGGGTCTGAAGCGCGGCGTGGTGGTCAACCTCGAAGCGGCGGTCGAGTCGATCAAGAAGTCGGTCGAGGAGGCCGAGCTGATGGCCGGCGTCGAGATTGGCTCGGCCCACCTGGCGATGAGCGGCCCCCACATCAAGGGCTTCAACAGCCGCGGCGTCGTCGCCGTGGCCGGCAAGAACCGCGAGATCACCCGCGAGGACGTCCGCCGCGCCATCGACGCCGCCCGCGCCGTGTCGCTGCCGGCCGGCCGCGAGGTGCTGCACGTGCTGCCGCAGGACTTCGTCGTCGACGAGCAGGACGGCATCGGCGCGCCGGTCGGGATGACCGGCGCCCGGCTCGAGGTCAACGTCCATATCGTGACCGGGGCCTCGACCTCGACCCAGAACCTGGTCGCCTGCGTGAACCGCGCCGGCATCGAGGTGGTCGACACGGTGATCGGCCAGCTCGCCGCGGCCGAGGCCGTGCTCACGCCCGACGAGAAGGAGCTGGGCGTGGCCCTGCTCGACATCGGCGGCGGCACCGCCGACCTGGCCATCTTCGAGCGCGGCTCGCTCTGGCACACCGCCGTCGTCGGCGTCGGCGGCGACCACTTCACCAACGACATCGCCGTCGGCCTGCGCACGCCGATTCCCGAGGCCGAGAAGGTCAAGCGCCGCTCGGGCTGTGCGCTGTCGGGGATGGTCGACGAGGACGAGACCATCGAAGTGGCCAGCGTCGGCGGGCGCCGGCCGCGGGTGATGGCGCGGCGCATCCTGTCCGACATCCTGCAGCCGCGGGCCGAGGAGCTGTTCCACCTGGCGTGGGACGAGATCAGCAAGGCCGGCTACGAGAAGTCGCTCAACTCGGGTCTGGTGCTCACCGGCGGCGGCGCGGTCCTCGACGGGCTGTCCGAGATCGCCGAACAGATCTTCGATCTCCCGATGCGGCGCGGGGTGCCGGCCGGGGTCGGCGGCCTCGCCGACCACGTCAGCAACCCGGCGTGCGCCACCGCCGTCGGGCTCGTGCTCTACGCCCACCGTCACCGTCAGCTGGAGCCCGCGGCCGCGGGCGGCAGCGCCCTCGTGCGGATGTTCGGCCGGATTCGCACCGTGTTCAAGGAGTTCTTCTGATGGATGGATGGCTGAAACCCGGTGGCGGCAAGTCCGACGCGCCCGATTCACTTCGTCTGATGCTCGACGAGGAGCTGCGCAGCGGCGCCAGGATCAAGGTGATCGGCGTCGGCGGCGGCGGCGGCAACGCCGTGTCGCGCATGGTCCAGGCCGGGCTGTCCGGCGTGGAGTTCATGGTCGCCAACACCGACCACCAGGCCCTCAAGTCGAACCCGGCGCCGGTCAAGATCCAGATCGGCAGCAAGCTCACCAAGGGCCTTGGCGCCGGCGCCGATCCCAACGTCGGGCGCCAGGCCGCGCTCGAGGACACCGACGCGCTCATCTCGGCGCTGAGCGGCGCCGACATGGTGTTCGTCACCACCGGTCTGGGCGGCGGCACCGGCACCGGCGCGGCGCCGGTGATCGCCAGCCTGGCCACCGAACTGGGTGCGCTGACCATCGCCGTCGTCACCAAGCCGTTCCGGTTCGAGGGCAAGAAGCGGCTGGTGCAGGCGGCGCAGGGGCTCGAGGCGCTGCGCGACGCGGTGGACTCGGTGATCACCATCCCCAACGAGCGGCTGCTGGCGGTGATCGACCGTCAGACGTCGATGCTCGACGCGTTCGTCACCGCCGACGACGTGCTGCGCCAGGCGATTCAGGGCATCTCGGACCTCATCCTGGTGCCTGGGATCATCAACCTCGACTTCGCCGACGTGAAGGCGATCATGTCGGGGATGGGCATGGCGATGATGGGCACGGCCACCGGCGACGGCCACACCCGCGCCATCGACGCCGCCAACCGCGCCGTGTCGAGTCCGCTGCTCGAGGACGCGTCGGTGAACGGGGCCCGCGGCGTGATCGTCAACGTCACCGGCGGACCCGACATGTCGCTCATGGAGGTGAACGACGCGATGTCGATCATCCACGAGGCGGCACACGAGGACGCCAACATCATCTTCGGCGCGGTGATGGATCCGACCCTGGGCGGGCGGGTCAAGATCACGGTGATCGCCACCGGCTTCGACCTGGGCGGGACGCGGACCCTGCCGGTGTCGTCGACGGCCACCCCGGTGGACCTGTCGAACTACAGCGCGCATCTGCGGGCCGGGGCCGGCGCCCACGCCATCGACGCCACGCCCTCGTCGTCGCGGGTGCCGATCACCCGGCGGCCGCCGATCGACCTGCCGCTCCAGCGGCTGGCCATTGGCGGCGGCGCCACCGGCCTCGAGCCCGGGGAAGTGGATCTGACGATGGAGCTCGACGTGCCGGCGTTTTTGCGGCGCCAGAACGAGTAATAAGCCCGGATCTCCGCCCGATTGGCCGGCGAGCGGGGAGTACACTGACAAGCGGGGGCCATCCGGTCCCCGCCCATGAACGACACCTGGCACCAGCGCGAAGCCGCCCGGCAGACCCTGGCCCGTGAAGTCGGCTACGTGCAGAAGCCGCACGTCGACCGCATGCGGGTCGGGCTGGCGTTCCCCAACACCTACTTCGTGGGGATGTCGAACCTCGGCTTCCAGACCGTCTACACGCTCTTCAACGCCCACCCTGGCACGGTGTGCGAGCGGGTGTTCCTGCCGCCCAAGCAGGAGCTGAAGGCGATGGTCGAGCGCGACGCCCGCCTGGTCACGATCGAATCCGGCACGCCGCTCAACGACCTCGACGTCCTGGCGTTCTCGGTGTCGTTCGAGTGGGACTACACCAACGTCCTCACCATGCTGCGCCTGGCCGGGCTGCCGCTGCGCGCGGCCGACCGCGACCATCGCCACCCGCTGGTGGTGATCGGCGGCGCCATCACCTTCGTGAACCCGGAGCCGCTGGCGCTCTTCGCCGACGTGATCGCCGCCGGCGAGGGCGAGGTGCTGGTGCCGTCGCTGCTCGACGCGGTGGCCGGCGCCACCTCCCGCGCCGACCTGCTCACCCGGCTGGCCGGTGCGCGCGGGTTCTACATCCCGTCGTTCTACGACGTCGCCTATTCCGCCGACGGCACCATCGACGCCTACGTGCCGCGGCCGGGCACCGGGGCGCCGCCGGTGGTGAAGAAGGCCGCGGTCAAGACCACCGAGGCGCTCGACCCGCCGGCGACGCGCATCTTCACCCCGGACACCGAGTTCGGGTCGCGGTTCCTCATCGAAGTGGTGCGCGGCTGCGCCAACCTGTGCCGGTTCTGCTGGGCCGGCTACAACTACCTGCCGGTGCGGGCGTTCCCGACCGAGCGGATCCTCGAACTGGCGCGGGCGGCGCGCGCCCACGCCAACCGCGTCGGCCTGGTGTCGATCGCGCTGTGCGACCACCCTGACATCGAACACATCCTGACCAGCCTCGGTGCGATGGGCTATTCGATCAGCCCGGCGTCGCTGCGGCTCGACGACCTGACGCCGACGATCGTGCGGCTGCTGCGCGAGAGCGGCGAACGGACGCTGACGATTGCCCCCGAGACCGGCTCCGATCGCCTGCGCCGGGTGATCAACAAGACGGTCACCAACGACGAGATCCTCGAGAAGGCCGACCTCATCTTCTCGCACGGCATCGAGAACCTGAAGCTGTACTACATGATCGGGCTGCCGACCGAGACCGACGAGGATCTGGTGGCGCTGCGCGACCAGACCGTGCAGCTGCGCGACATCATGCTGAAGTACGCCAGAGGGCGTGGTCACGCTGGACGCATCGTCGGCAGCGTGAATCCGCTGGTGCCCAAGCCGGGCACCAGCTACCAGCGGCTGGCGATGGTCGACACGCGCGAGATCGAACGCAAGATGAAGCGGCTGCACGGCCTGGTCGACGGCATCGACCACGTGTACTTCTCGATCAAGAGCGAACGGCACTCCTACTACCAGGCCCTGATGTCGCTCGGCGACCGCCGGGTGGCGCCGGCGATCGAAGCGGCCGAGCGCAACGGCGGCAACTGGCGGCAGGCGGTGCAGGAGTCGGGCGTCGACGCCGACTTCTACATCTACCGCGATCGCTCGGCCGACCGCGTCCTGCCGTGGGACATCATCGACGGCGGCATGAAAGACGCGTTCTTCCGCGCCGAGTTCGCCAAGGGCCTGCGCGAGGAATGGACGCTGCCGCCCAAGCGCCAGCAGGAGAACGCGCGACTGCTGCCGATGCTGTCGTGACGGCTGGCGGCTGTCACCATGGCCCGGGCGCCGGTTCCTGGACCGGGGCCTCGGCTGACTGGTCGGCGGCCTGCGCCTCGAACTGCGCGTACGCGCTCAGCACGAGGTCGCGGACGTGATCCTGGGCCTTGGTCTCGGTCACCGGGCGCAGCAGCGCGTAACTGCGCCGCTCGCCGTTCACCGAGTACTGCCGGGCGGGGAAGGTGACGTTGCGGCCGGCGCCGTTGCGCCGCTCCCACACGGCGAAGCCGAGCAGCTTCAGTCCGGCGAGCGGACCGTCGTCGAAGTGGAGTTCCGCATCCGCCAGTTTGCCGACCGGGTTGCCTTTGTCGTTCGGAGTGATCTTGACCTGCATGTGTGTGCTCCTGTCGCGCGCTGAACCACGCGTCGTGTCCACGCAGCTTCAAGCGGGGTGCCAGACCGCGTCCGGCGGCGAATCCGGCGTGAATTCAGCCGCCGTGTCCATCGCGATCCGGTGGCATCGCCGCCCGCCGCCAACCGGCGTTGCGGTGTCGGCGCCGCAGCGGCGGGACCGCGCATGACGCCGCCGCCGCCGGGCGATGAATTCCGCTGGCAGGACGGCCGGTCGGGGCTGGTGCTGCAATGCGGGCCGTTGGCCAGGGTGGCGCGCCACGCGTTCACCTCGCGGCAACTGCGGTTGCGCGTCGACGCGGCCGACGGCTGGACGCGAACCGCCGCGGCGGTCGGCTGTGGGCTCGCGGCCCTGCACCGCGTGCGTCAGGTGCACGGCGCTGCCGTCCACGTCGTCGGCGCCGCCGCGGCCGACAGCACGTCACGGCCCGAGGCCGATGCGCTCGTCACCGCGACGCCTGGTCAGGCGCTGGCCGTGGTCACCGCGGACTGTGTGCCGATCCTGCTCGCCGATCCCGTGAGTGGCGCGGTCGGCGCGGTCCACGCCGGCTGGCGCGGCACCGCGGCCGGCGTCACCGGTGCGGCCGTCGCCGCGCTGGCACGGCACTGGAACGTTCCGCCGGCCCGGCTCGTGGCGGCGATCGGCCCGAGCATCGGCGCCTGCTGCTACGACGTCGGCGAGGAACTGGTCGACGCGTTCGCCGCCGCCGGCCACGACGAGGCCGCGCGCGCCACCTGGTTCTCCCGCGACGCCGACCGACGGCTGCGTCTCGACCTGTGGGCGGCCAACCGCGACCTGCTGGTCCGGGCCGGCCTGTCAGCCGTGAACGTCCACCTCGCCGGGCTGTGTACGAAGACCCACCTGACGTGGTTCGAGTCGTACCGCGCCGAAGGCGCCGCGGCCGGACGCCTGGCGGCGATCATCGTGAGTCCCGAGGTGCGGCTGGCAGCCCGCTAGGGCGAGCTGTCGGCTAGAGCGCGGCCGGCGGCGGGGCGTCGGCCGGCGTCTCGGCCTCGCCCTCGGGCTTGGGCGGCGGCGGCACGTAGTACAGGATGCGCACGCAGCTCTCGCACTGGATGATCTCGGTGCCGCTGCGAATCTGGTTGTAGAGGTGCGGCCGGATCCGCACCCGGCAGGCCTCGCACAGGCCATCGACGGCACGGGCGATGCCGACGCCCTTGCGGCCCTTGAGCACCGTCTCGAAGGTGGCGAGCAGTCGCGGATCGATCGCCGTCACGAGTTCGGCCCGCTCGGTCTGCAGCGCCGCCAGCGTGGCCGACAGCTCGGTGGCTTCGGCGTCGATCTGGCTCTTCTGCGTCGCGACGTGCTTCTTGTCGGCGGCCAGCCTGGTCTCGGCGCTCTTCACCGCGGCAGTCAGTTCGTCGCCCTCGAGCATCCGCTCGAGGACCAGCCCTTCGACCCGCTGCACTTCTGCGGAAAAGGTCGCGATCTCGTGCTGCAGGGCATGGAACTGCTTGTTGTCCTTGGCCTGCATCAACTGCTCTTTGTACTTGGAGACCTTCTGCTGGGCCGAGGCGGCCTCCTTCTCCAGCTCGCGGCGGGCGGTCTGGCTCTCGGCCAGGGCCGTCTTGGCGCGGTCGAGCGTCGCGGTCGCCTCGGCCAGCTGGGTGTCGAGGGCCTGGACCCGCGCCGGCGCATCGGCAATCCGCCGGCGGGCCTCTTCTGCACTCGATTCCACCTTCTGAAGGGCGAGCAGGGAGGTGAGGGCGGGTAGCATCGCCGCTCAAGGATATCCCACCCCCGGTCGAGGGTGTCGGCCCTGCTGTTCGAACGGCGCGGCGCTACACTGCCCCGGTGCCGACCAGCCGCGACCGGACTCACCGCCTGGCCATTCTGATGGTCGTGCTGACCGCGGCCGTGGTCCGCGGCCAGGAGATCGTCCGACACCGGCTCGCCGCCAGCGCGTCGATCGAGCAGACGGCACCGGGATCGCGGCCGCCGTTGCCCGTCCTCGACGCCTTCGACGGCCTGGGACACGACCACTTCGACGGCGCGGTCCCGCCGCGGAACCCCTCCGACAACAGCCTGGCGGTCGGTCCCGACCACGTCATGCAGACCGTGAACTCGCAGATCGCGGTGTTCACCAAGCGCGGCACGCGTTACGACACCACCGGCCGGCTGTTGTTCGGGCCGACCGGCACCCACGCCGTCTTTACCGGCTTCGGCGACGTCTGCGGCAGCCGCGCCAATGGCGACGCCGTGGTCCGGTACGACCAGCTCGCACATCGGTGGCTGGTGGTGATGCCGATCTTCCGGCGCGCCGTCGTCGGCGACCCCGCGCGACTGGCCACCGGCCCGGTCGCGCCGCCCGGAGAAGCCGCCCGGGCGGGACAGGCCGCCGACCCCGGCCCGCCCACCCGTCCTGCGGCCGTGCCGCCACCACCGGGTCCGGCCCCAGCCAACCCCGAGGGCACCTACGCCATCTGCTACGCCGTCAGCGCCGGTCCTGATCCGCTCGGCGACTATCACCGCTACGTCTTCGAGCGGCCGCTCTTTCCCGACTACCCGCGCCCGGCGGTGTGGCCCGACGGCTACTACTTGCCGACCAGCACCGGCGACGACGTGATCGAGAAGCACGTCTGCATCGCCGACCGCACCCGGATGCTGGCCGGCCAGCCGGCCACCGAGCAGTGCCTGGTCGTGCCGGGCGTGAACTTCCTCAACACCGCCGACCTCGACGGCACCACGTTGCCGCCGCCGGGTGCGCCCAACCTGGTGATGGCCACTGGCGGTAGCCAGTTGCGCCACGACATCGACGACGACGCGGTCTACGCGTGGCAGGCGCACGTCGACTGGGAGCAGCCGTCGCGCACGACGCTCACCGGCCCGCGGCGCATCGACGTCGCGCCGTATCGCTACCTGTGCGGCGGCCAGCTGACCGACTGCGTGCCGCAGCCCGGCGTCGAGCGCCGGCTCGACGCGCAGGGCGACAAGATCATGGCTCGCCTGGTCTACCGCAACCACGGCGGCCACGAGTCGCTGCTGGCGGTGCACTCGGTGGACACCGCGGCCGGCGGCGGCGGCGTCCGCTGGTACGAGTTCCGGCTCGATGCCGAGCGCGAGCCGCGGCTCTTTCAGCAGGGCACCTACGCGCCCGACGGCGGCTACCGCTGGATGGCGAGTCCGGCGATTGACCGGGCCGGCAACATCGTCATCGGCTACTCCCATGGCGACGCGACCCAGTTCCCGGGGCAGCGCATCGCCGCCCGGCTCGCCGACGACCCACGCGGCTTGCTGACGTTCCGCGAGAGCGTGCTGGCTGCCGGCGAGGCGGCGCAGACCGGCACGCTGCGCTGGGAGGACTACACGCAGACCGCCGTCGATCCAGTCGACGACTGCACGATCTGGTACGTCGGCGACTACCTGAAGAAGGCGGCGCCGAGCTACTCGACGCGGATCGGCGCGATGCGCCTGCCCGGCTGCGCCGCCCGCTGACCGCGGCTCACATCCACTTGGCCTGGCGGAACCGGTAGACCAGGTACAGGTCGATGCCGACCATCGCCGCCAGCGCCGCCGGGTAGCCCCAGCGCCACTGGAGCTCCGGCATCGACGCGAAGTTCATCCCGTAGATGCCCGCGATCATCGTCGGCACCGCGACCAGCGCCGCGTAGGCCGCCAGGCGCTTGGTCACTTCGCTTTCGGAGATGGTGATGAGCGACAGGTTGAGCGACGCGGCGGTGGTGACCATGTCGCGCAGGTTGTCGATCGACTGCTTCAACCGCAGCAGGTGATCGTAGACGTCGCGGAAGTAGTCGTGGAGGCCGGCGCAGATCGGCGGCACCCGGCCGCCATGCAGCTTGGCGGCCACCTCGAGCAGCGGTCCGGTGGCGTGGCCGAGCACCAGGAGCTTCCGCTTCAAGGTGTAGAGCGCTTCGATCTGCGCGCGCGAGGTGTCGCCGGCGAAGATCCGCTCTTCGAGCGTCTCGATCTCCTCGGTGATGCGGTCGAGCACCGGGAAGTAGCGATCGACGACGGTGTCCATCAGCGCGTAGAGCACGTAGGCCGGGCCGTGGCGCAGCAGCTCGGGCTCCTGTTCGCAGCGCCGCCGCACTTCGGTGAAGCCGTGCTGAGCGCCGCGGCGCACCGAGATGATGTACTGCGGTCCGACGAAGATCGCCACCTCGCCGGTCACCAGGTCGTCGTCGGGCCACTCGACCATCTGGAGCACGACGAAGAGCGAGGCGCCGTATTCCTCGATCTTGGGACGCTGGTGTCCGTGCTGCGCGTCCTCGACCGCCAGCTCGTGGAGGTCGAACTCTTCCTGGAGCGCGGCCAGTTCCACGGCGGTGGGGTCCTTCAGCGCCAGCCAGACGAAGCATCCGGGCGCGGCCAGGTGCTTCCGGATGTCGCTGACCGGGATGTCGGCGAGCTTCTCTCCGCGCTCGTAGGCGACGCAGTTGACCAGCATGTCGGTATCGTCCGCCTTCGCCGACTGTGGCTTGCCAGCCGAAGCTCGTTCGTTACGTGGGACCCGCCCGCTGCCCTGACATGGGCTCGCCGGCCGAAGCTCGCCGCGTTCCGACGACAGTCCGCCTCCGCGGCTCCGCCGCTACGGCGGACAGCCTTCGCGTTCACACCGAGCGAAGGCTGGTGGGCCCACCTGGACTTGAACCAGGGACCAACCGGTTATGAGCCGGCCGCTCTAACCACTGAGCTATGGGCCCTCGGCGGACGGGGCTCGGGGCGCGGGCCCCGGGTCCCGGGAATGCCGCGCGGCCGCGGCGCCCCCGACACAACATAACGCATCCGCCCGCCGTGGAGGCCGGCGCGACGTTGATTCCCGCCGGTGGACGCCGTATCGTGGGCAGTCTGATGGCTTGCCTGCCCATTCCCGCTCGTCCACGCCGTTCCCGCCGCCGCGTTCCCGGGCTGGCGCTGGTCGCGGCACTCGCTGGCGTCGCCGCCCTTTCGGCCCAGGCCGGCAGGGCTCCCGTCGATCCAGTCGTCCGCACGGCGCTGCACGACTTCCGGGTCGAGACGTTCCTCCCCGGCCTCGTGCACCCGCACTCGATGGCGTTCACGTCCGATGGCGACATGCTGATCACCGAGCGTCCCGGCCGGCTCCGCCTCGTCCGCAACGGCCAGTTGCTGGCCGCGCCGGTCGAGGGGTTGCCGGCGGTGCTGTATCTCGGCAACGGCGCCACCGCCCAGGACGGGGTCGAACAGGCCGGGCTCCGCGACGTCGTCCTGCATCCGCAGTTTGCGACCAACCGGCTGCTCTATCTCAGCTACGTCAAGCCCGGCGCCAACGGCTTCGGCAACCTCGCCGTGGCCCGCGGCCGCTTCGAGCGCGACCGGCTCACCGGCATGACGGACATCTTCGTGGCCAACGCGCCGGGCAACGGCACCAACCGCAGCTCGATGTGGGGCGGCCGGCTCGGCTTCGACCGGCAGGGCTATCTGTTCGTCACGCTCGGCGATCGGCAGTGGCCGGCGGTGCCCGACTTGAGCCGCCATCCAGCGCAGGACCTGCTGACCCACAACGGCAAGACCGTGCGGCTCCACGACGACGGCCGTGTCCCGAAGGACAACCCGTTCGTCGGCACGCCGCACGCGTTGTCCGAGATCTGGAGCCTCGGCCACCGCAACGCCCAAGGCATGGCCTTCGATCCGGCCACCGGCGACCTCTGGCAGAACGAGCACGGCCCGCAGGGCGGCGACGAGCTCAACCTGATCCAGCCGAAGGCCAACTACGGCTGGCCGGTGGTCGGCTACGGCGTGAACTACACCACCGGGAAGGCGATCCACGAAGGGACGATGAAGGAAGGCATGACCGCGCCGGCCTACGTCTGGGTGCCTTCGATCGGCGTGTCGGGAATGATCTTCTACACCGGCGATCGCTTCAGTGGCTGGAAGGGCGACATGCTGGTCGGCGGGATGCGAGGCCAGCGCCTGATGCGGCTGCGCGTGAAGGATCGGAAGGTCGTCGGTGAGGAGGTCCTGATGCAGGACATGGGCCGCATTCGCGACCTCCAGCAGGGGCCCGACGGCGCCATCTACGTCGCCATCGACGCCCAGGTCCGCGGCGTCGACGGCGAGCCGACGCCGATCTACCGGCTGGTGCCGGTGCCGCGCGGGACCACGCACTGACCCTGGCCGGACGCGCCGTGACAGCGGCTGGAACCCGCGGCGCCGGTCTGTCGTCGCGACGACGATGCCCACGGCCTTGACGCTCTTCGCCACTGGCTGGCGCCGGACTGCGGCCGCGGCCGCGTGCGCGGTCGTCGCCGCCGCCAGCGTCCCGGTGCCGGCCCGCCAGCCGCCGGCGCGGCACGTCGACGAGAACATCGCCGTGCCGATGCGCGACGGCATCGTCCTGCGCGCCGACGTCTACCGCCCGTCCGATGAGCTCCGCCGGCCGACGCTGGTCCATCGCACGCCGTACGACAAGACCGGCACCGCCAGGGACGCGATCGTCGCCGCCGCGGTGGCGCGCGGCTATGCCGTCGTGCTGCAGGACGTGCGCGGACGATACGCGTCGGCCGGCGAGTTCCAGGCCTACCACCAGGAAGGGAAGGACGGCTTCGACACCATCGAATGGGCCGCCGCACAGCCGTGGTCGAATGGCCGCGTCGGCACCTTCGGGCTGTCCTATCCCGGCGCCGTGCAGTGGCTGGCGGCGCTCGAATCGCCGCCGCACCTGGTGGCGATGGCGCCGGCGATGACCTTCGCCTCGCCGGACCACTTCTGGTACACCGGCGGGGTCTGGGACAGCTCGTGGCTGCTGTGGACGTGGCTGAACATGGCGCCCGACCTGCGCCGCCGCACCGGCGCCGAGGGCGCGCGCACCAGCGAGGCGGCCCGCGCCACCTGGAAGACCGACGGCCGAGCGGCGCTGCTGTCGCGGCCGCTGTCGGCGCTGCCGACCTTCACCGGGCTCGCCCCCTGGTACTACGAGTGGATGCGCCACCCGGCCTACGATCCCTGGTGGGAGTGGGCGGAGATCGCCGGCAAGTACGGCCGGGTCTCGGCCGCGGTGCTCAACCTGAGCGGCTGGCACGACGAGATGTACGGGCCGGTCGGCGCCGCCACCAACTTCGCCGGGCTGGTCGCGGCGCGGGGCGGCCAGGCCGGCACCGCCCGCACGCAGGTCGTCATCGGGCCGTGGACGCACGGAAACGATCTGGCCACGACCAGGATCGGCGCCCGCGAGATGGGGCCGGCGGCGTCACTCGACTACGACGCGCTGGTGCTGGACTGGATGGACCGCTGGTTGCGCGGGGCGGACAACGGCGTCGATCGCCAGCCGCCGGTGCGGGCCTACGTCATGGGCGCCAACGCCTGGCACACCGGCGCGGTGTGGCCACCGCCGGCCGAGTCGCGGCCGCTGTTCCTGAGCGGCGCCGCGACCGCGTCGGGTCCGCCGGGCACGCTCAGCTGGACGCCACCGGCGGCCGCGGCGACGTCGCAGTTCTCGTCCGATGCCGCCGGTCCGGTGCGCGATCCGCACGACGGCGAGTTCGGCGCGCTCGACTTCAAGGCGCTGTCGCGCGACCCCGGCGTCGTCACCTACGACAGCGCGCCGCTGGCCGGCGATCTCGACGTGCTGGGGCCGATCGCCGCATCGATGTTCATCTCGGTCGACGTCCCCGACACCGATCTGTGGGTGAAGATCCTCGACGTCCATCCGGACGGGACCGCCTTCAACGTGATGAGCGCCGGCCTGGACGTCGTGCGGGCGAGCTATCGCAACCGCCGCGCCGACCGCGAACTGCTCCAGCCGGGCACGGTCTACCGCCTCGACTTCACCACGCTGATGACCGGCAATCGCTTCCTGAAGGGCCACCGCGTGCGGGTCGCACTGATGGCGTCGTTCGCGCCGAACATGTCGTGGAACCTGCACACCGGCGCGCTCGAAGCCGACTCGGCAGCGACGGCCACCGCCCGGATCACGGTGCACGCCGGCGGCGATCACCCATCACGAATCGTCCTGCCGGTCGTCGCCGGACCGGCCCGCTAGCGAGCTTTCGAGCTAACGCTCTGCCCGACGTCGAATCAGCCGAACGCCCGCATCAGCAGGAACGGCGCGGCCACGGCGGCGACGATGAGGAAGAGGCCGGCGGGAATCCAGAGCAGCTGCAGATCGTCCATAGCGTGACAGTCTAGCGCAGCTCGGTCCCGGAAAAAGAACAGGCCGCCTACGTTCTTCCTTCGAGGAACGCGCGCAGCTTGCGCGACCGCGACGGGTGGCGCAGCTTGCGCAGCGCCTTGGCCTCGATCTGGCGGATGCGCTCGCGGGTGACGGCGAAGTTCTGGCCGACTTCCTCGAGCGTGTGCTCCGAGCCCTCGCCGACGCCGAAGCGCAGCTTGATCACCCGCTCTTCGCGCGGGGTCAGCGTCTTCAGCACCGATTCGGTCTGCTCGCGCAGGTTCAGGTTGATCACCGCATCCGACGGCGAGACCGCCGAGCGGTCTTCGATGAAGTCGCCCAGATGCGAATCTTCCTCTTCGCCGATCGGCGTCTCGAGCGAGATCGGCTCCTGCGCGATCTTGAGGACCTTGCGGACCTTCGAGACCGGGATGTCCATCCGCCGCGCGATCTCTTCCGAGGTCGGTTCGCGGCCCAGCTCCTGTACCAGCGCGCGCGAGGTGCGGATCAGCTTGTTGATCGTCTCGATCATGTGGACCGGGATGCGGATGGTCCGCGCCTGGTCGGCAATCGCCCGCGTGATGGCCTGACGGATCCACCACGTGGCGTAGGTCGAGAACTTGTAGCCGCGGCGGTACTCGAACTTGTCGACCGCCTTCATCAGGCCGATGTTGCCTTCCTGGATCAGGTCGAGGAACTGCAGGCCGCGGTTGGTGTACTTCTTGGCGATCGAGACCACCAGGCGGAGGTTGGCTTCGACCAGCTCCTTCTTGGCCTGCTCGGCCTGGGCCTCGCCGCGCATGATCACTTCGAGGGTGTGGCGCAGGTTCTCGGGGCTCTCCTCGAGCCCGTCGCTCAGGCGCTTCACCTCGGTCTTGAGATCCCGCTCGCGCTTGAGGAGGTTCTTCTTCTCCTCTTCCTTGAGCTTGGGCGTCCGCTTGGTGACGATCTTCGGGTTGAGGGTCTTGCGGACCAGGTCGAGCTCGCGCTGGACCTTCTGCACGGCTTCGACCGCGTCCTTCACTTCCTCGATCATCCGGCGCTTCACGGCTTCGGTGAACTCGATCTTACGAATGAGACCCGACACCTCGACCTGCGACCGCATGTGCTTCCAGCTGGCGCGGCGGTACTTCTTCTTGTCCTTCTTGAGGACGGTATCGAGCTTCTCGCGCAGCTTCTCTTCGTTGGTGCGGGCCTTGCGCACGCCGTCGATCTGCTTGAGGAACTGCTGGGCGCGTTGCTCGATGCGGTCGTCGGTGATCTCTTCGTCGTTGAAGATCACCAGCTCGCGGACGGTGCGCTCACCGGCCTTGAGCTGGTCGCCCATGCGGATGACCGCCTTGATGATCGCCGGCATCCGCGAGATCGACTTGATGACCGACAGCTTGCCGCGCTCGATGCGCTTGGCGATCGCCACTTCGCCCTCGCGGGTCAGCAGCGGCACCGTGCCCATCTCGCGCAGGTACATGCGGACCGGGTCGTTGGTCTTGTCGAGCGCGCCCGGCGTGAGGTCGAGCTCCATGCCGTCTTCGCTGGCGCCGGCCGGCCCCTCGCCGCGCTCCATCGTGTCGCGCTCGCGGTAGCCCTTTTCGGTGTCGACCAGGTCGATGCCGGCGTTGCCGAAGACGGTGAACAGCTCGTCCAGATCTTCCGGATTGGACGTCAGCTCCGCCGGCAGCACGTCGTTCACCTCGTCGTAGAGAAGGTAGCCCTTCTCCTTGCCGATGACGATGAGCTGGCGGACTTCCTCGAACTTGTCCTCGAGGGACACGGCAGTGCCTCCAACCGCAACTGGGTGGGAGCCGATCGGCTTTGGAGTACGCATAATTTTTGGGATAGCTGTTTATTCTACCGCGGCGGGGCGCTAAGTTTCGCCAAGGCGCCGGCGGATGGCAATCTTTTTCATGGCCAGTTCTGTAAGTCTGGCCGAACTGGGATCGCGCGTCGCCAGGCGGCCGATTTCGGCTTCGATCTCCGAGAGTTCGCGCCGGACCCGCAGGTTCTGCAAGGCCTGCACGCAGGCGTTCAAGTCGAGGACGGGCGCCTGTCGTTCGGACCCGGCCCGGGCCAGCATTTGCGCCTCCCGATCGTTTAGACGCTCCATGAGGGAATTTGGCAACACCCGCGGATCGCCGGCCGCCAGCTCGAGCCCGTGGAGGAGCAGCGTTTCCGAGGCAAGCCCTTCCAAATCAGCCGGTTGCAGCAGTCTGAGAGCGGCGGCGGCGGCCTCGGGCTGATGCAGAATCGCCCACAGGAGCCCGCGTTCGGTGTCGGTCACGTGGGTGGCGGCCGGGACCATCCGGGCCGGCAGGGTCGTGCGGCGGGCGGCCGCCGCCTTCCGAATCTCGCTGCGCACCACCTCCTCGGTCACCCGGGCCTTGTGGGCGAGCCGGTCGGCGAACTGGTCGCGGGTGGCCGGGTCCGGGATCCGCGCCGCCACCGCCAGCATCTGCTGGAGGAACTCGCGCCGGCTGTCCTCGCGGGTGAAGTTGTGTGCACTCGCGGACCGCTCGAGCAGGAACTCCAGATACGGCTGGGAGCCCTTCAGTTCGGCCAGGTAGGCGTCGCGCCCGCGCTTCTGCATGAAGGCATCGGGGTCGTCGCGGTCCGGCAGCCGCACCACGTTCACGTCGAAGCCGGCTTCGACCAGCAGCTCGCTGGAGCGCTCGGCGGCGTTCTGGCCGGCGGTGTCGGGGTCGAAGTTGATCACCACCTTGGGGACGAAGCGGCGCAGCATCTGCGCCTGCTGGGTGGTGAGCGCGGTGCCGCAGGTGGCCACCACTGGCAGCCCGCCGGCCTGGTAGAGCTGGGCGAAGTCGAAGTAGCCCTCGACGACGATGGCGAAGCCGGTCTTGCGCAGGTCGCTCTTGCTGAGGTTCAGGCCGTAGAGCGTGCGGCTCTTGGTGTAGATGGCCGTTTCTGGTGAGTTCAGGTACTTCGGCACCTGGTCGGTCTCGAGGGCCCGGCCGCCGAAGGCGATGATCGAGCCGGTGTCGCGGGCAATCGGCACCATCAGCCGGTTGCGGAAGCGATCGACCACGGCGCCGTCGTCGCGGACGCTGACCAGGCCGCTCTGGCGGATGAGCCCCTCGGGAAAGCCCTGCTGCGACAGCCGCTGGCGCAAGCCGTCGCGTGACGGCGGGGCCCAGCCGAGCTTCAAGGCGGCGACGGTCGCCTCGGTGAGGCCGCGCTTGGCCTGCAGGTAGTCGCGGATGCGGGCGCCGGGCGGCGACTGCAGCTGCTCGGCGAACCAGGCCGCCGCCACCTCGTGCATCTTCAGCAGCGCCTCGCGTTCGGCGGCGCTTTCGACCTGCCCGTCGCCGGGCTCCAGCTCGGGTACCGGGATCCCGAACTTCTGCGCCACGTGCTTCACGGTGTCCTGGAAGCCCAGCTTCTCCTGCAGCTCCACGAACTTGAAGACGTCGCCGCCGACCTGGCAGCCGAAGCAGTGGAAGAAGCCCTTGTCGCGGTTGACGGTGAACGACGGCGACTTCTCGGAGTGGAACGGGCACAGGCCCTTGTAGCTGGCGCCGGCCTTGCGCAGCGACACGTAGTCCTGAATCACCGCCACGATGTCGGCGGCGGCGCGTACCTCGTCGATGAAGGACTGCGGGAACTTCGGCATGCGCGGCGGGGCCGGGACGCGGGCGCGTCCCGAAGGGGTAAGTGTATACTCCTCCCTCCCCCGACAGTCTGCAGGTGTGCACTGGCGATCCGCTGGCTCCGCCCCGCCCGGAGTCCGGCTCGCCCATGGGGGTAACCGTGACCTACTGGGTCGAGTTCAAGAACACCATCCTGCCGTGGCTGCTGGCCGGCAGCGTCGTGACCTTCCTGGTCATGGAACACCGGCGGACCACCGACGCGCTGCTTGGCGCGAACGCCCGTCTGGCCGAGGCGGTCGAGGAGCAGGGGAAGGCGCTCGAGGGCGTGCGCAGCCTGCTGTCCAGTCAGGGGTACACCGTGCCCCCTCTCAACGCTCAGCAGTAGTCCGCGGCCTGCGTGAGCGCGTGCGGTTGACCTCGCGGGAAGCACTGCGCATCTTCGACGTGGCCGACATCTGGGCGGCGCGCACCGGCGCGACCGTCCGGCTGGTGTCGGCCAACGACCACGTCCACAGCCGCGCCTCGGCCCACTACGACGGGCTGGCGGTGGATCTCCACAGCTCGGCGCCCGACGCGCTGGCCGAGGCCATGCGTCGGGCCGGGTTCACCGTGCTCTGGCGGGTGCCGGGGCACTACGGCCACCTCCACGTCGAGGTGCCGAACCAGGACCGGGTGGCCCGGACGCTCGGTCCGTCGGTGGTCACGCCGCCGTCCCGGCGTCGTGCCGATTGACCTCGGTCAGCCGGCCGGCGCGCGGTCCTGCGCCACCAGCACGCGGCGCAGGATCTTGCCCGACGCCGACTTGGGAATGCTCGCGGCGAAGGCGACGTGGCGCAGGCGTTTGTAGTGCGCCACGTGCTCGGCGACGAAGGCCATGACCGCCTCCGCGCTCATCGGTTCGCGGACGACGACGACGGCCTTCGGCACCTCGCCGCACTCGTCGTCCTTCACCGGGATGACGGCGGCGTCGGCGATGTTCGGATGTTTGAGGAGCAGCGCTTCGAGCTCCGCCGGCGCCACCTGGAAGCCCTTCACCTTGATCAGCTCCTTCAGCCGATCGACGATTTCGAGATACCCGTCGTCGTCGACGATGCCGATGTCGCCGGTGCGCAGCCAGCCATCGGCCGTCACCGTGCTGGCCGTCGCCTCGGGGTTGTTCAGGTAGCCCTTCATCACCTGCGGCCCGCGGACCCAGACTTCGCCGGCCTGGCCCGGGCCGAGATCGGCGCCGGTCTCGGTGCAGACGACGCGGCCCTCGGTGTTCGGCATCAGCGGGCCGATCTTGCCGGCGCGGTCGAATCCGGGCACCGTGTAGTGCGTCGCCGGGCTGGCTTCGGTCATCCCGTAGCCCTGCCGCACCCGCACGTTCAGCCGCGCCTGCACGGCCTCGGTCAGCGGCGCGCCGAGCGGCGCCGCCCCCGAGAACAGCCAGCGCAGGTTCGACAGGTCGTAGTTGTCGACGATCGGATGCTTGGCCAGCGCCACGGCAATCGGCGGCACGATGTGCGCCAGCGCGATCGGCCAGTCCTGCAGCACCCGCAGGAACGCCTCCAGGTCGAAGCGCGGCAAGGTGACGCTGGTGGCCCGCCGCAGCAGCGCCAGGTTCATGATCACGACCATGCCGTAGATGTGGAAGAACGGCAGCACGCCGACGAACGCCCGCAGGTCGTGCGTCTCGAGCGCGTCGATCTGCGCCAGGTTCGCGACCAGGTTCCGGTGCGTGAGCATCACGCCTTTCGGCAGGCCGGTGGTGCCCGACGAGTAGGGCATCACCACGACGTCGGTGGCCGGGTCGATGGTCACCGGCGGCGGATCGGCGTCGACCGAAATGGCCGCGAGCGACGGCACGCCGTCGACTTCGTCGATCGTCACCAGATCGATCGCGCGCCCGCTGACGGCGATGGCCTCGCGCGCGCGGTCGAGCAGCGCGCCGGTGGTCACCAGCAGCCGGGCGCCGGCGTCGCGCAGCTGGAAGGCGAGTTCCTCGGCGGTGTAGACCGGGTTGGCGGTGGTCAGGACGGCGCCCATCCGCGACACCGCGTGGAACACGATCGCGTATTCCGGCAGGTTGGGCGACCAGATGGCGACGACGTCGCCTTTGCCGATGCCGCGACGCGACAACCCCGCGGCCAGCTGCCGGATCCCCTCGGCCAGCGCGCCGAAGGTGATCGTGTGTCCGGATTGACCATCGACCATCGCCGGCCGATCGCGATGGTCGCCGTCGATGGCGCCCAGCACGTAGTCGGTCAGCGGGAGGTCGGGGATGTCCGCGTCGGGGTGGGGGCTGCGAAATGGCATGGGGAGGAGACCGGCGGCGCGAGCATAACGCCGGCTCAACCGCGGCGCAACGTCAGCGCCGCAGCAGCCCGGCCTCGGCGGCGCCGACCGCCGCGAACACGACCAGCGCCAGCAGCAGCACGGCGTTGGTCGCCATCGAGTTGCGCGGCACGCCGCCGTCGGTCGGGATCTTCACGTTGTTCAGATACAGCAGGGTGCCAGCCAGGAACGGGATGAAGAGGCTGCCGACGATGGTGAAGGTGCGGATGATGAACAGCGGCTGATCGATGAAGGCGAACGGCAGCGGGACCAGGGTGACGAAGAGCAGCGCCACGCGGTACGGCGTGCTGCGCACCGTGGTGATGCCGGCTCTCGTCTCGCGCGAGTAGCCGCGCAGCAGGCCGTAGTAGTCGGCGAACAGGTACGGCAGGCTCTGCCACACGCCGAGCAGCGACGCGAACACCGCCGCCCAGAAGCCGATCGCGTAGGCGTAGAACCCCGGCGCGCCGATCGTGTCGCGCAGCGTCTCGGCCATCCGGCTCACCGCCTGGGCGTTGGTGATGGCGATGCCCGGCACGTGGAACGCCTGGGTGGCCACCAGCATCACCGCCACCGCGAACAGCGCCGTGAACACGTAGGCGATCGCGATGTCGCGGCGGACGAAGTCCAGCCACGCCGATCCGGCCATCCGCTCCTCGCGCATCCAGTAGCTGTAGGCGAGCATCGCGATCGAGCCGCCGACCCCGCCCAGGACCGACAGCACCGACGCGGCATCGCCGGCCGGGATCGTCGGCACCAGCCCGCGCATCGCCGCGCCCGGGTCGCGGAACATCAGCGCCGCGCAGGCCACGATGGCGAAGAACATCGTGCTGATCAGCACCTTCATGGTCCGCTCGAAGCCCGCGAAGCCGCCGATGGCCACCAGCGCGCCGCCGGCCAGCGCGTGCCCGATTGCGCCCCACGGCCTGGGGATCGCATCGCCGCTGAGCGTGGCGGCGGCCAGCCCGCAGGCGCTGGTCAGCGCCGCGCTCACCGACACCGTCCACAGCACCAGGTAGATGACGAAATACCACCGCACCCAGCGCGGCAGGTGGGTGCACCAGCCTTCGACCGCCGTGGTGCCGGTCGCCAGCTGCCAGCGGGCGATGCCTTCGTTCAGCACCGCCTTGAGAAACGCGGCGAGCACCACGACCCAGACCAGGGCGAGGCCGTGGCGCGAGGCGGCCATCGTGGCCGACACGATGTCGCCGGCGCCGATGCCGGCGGCGGCCACCAGCAGGCCGGGGCCGATCAGGGTCAGGGCCCGGGTCGCCGGGGGCGTCAGCCGAGCGTGGTCGCCGTGGGACATCGCGGGTGCCGTCTCCGATCGGCGGGGCTGACGATACTATGACGGCGCCATGGAGAGCCTCAGCGCCGCTGACGCCGTCGTCCGCATGCTCGACCTGTACGGCGTCCGCCATGTCTTCGGTCTGTGCGGCGACACCAGCCTGCCGTTCTACGACGCGCTCTATCGGCTGGACCACTCGATCACGCACGTGCTCGCCCGCGACGAGCGCAGCGCCGCCTATATGGCCGACGGCTACGCGCGGATCAGCGGCCGTCCCGGCGTGTGCGAAGGGCCAAGTGGCGGCGGGGCGACGTATCTGCTGCCTGGCCTGGTCGAAGCCAACGAGTCTAGCTCGCCGGTGCTCGGCCTCACCTCCGACGTGCCGGTCGGCGCCCGCGGTCGCTATCCGCTGACCGAGCTCGACCAGGAGGCGCTGTTCCGTCCGCTGACCAAGTGGAACACCGTCTGCGATCGCGCCGACCAGGTGCCGCAGGCGATCCGCAGCGCCTTCCGGCAGATGACCACCGGGCGGCCGGGCGCCACGCACATCGGCCTGCCCTACGACGTACTCAAGCAACCGGTGGACGCGGCGGAGATCTGGGCGCAGCCCGAGCATCGCGAGTCGCCGGCGTGGCGCACCGGGGCCGACCCGGCGGCCGTGGCCGCGGCGACCACGGCGCTGCTCGCCGCCCGTCGTCCGGTGTTCATCTGCGGCGGCGGCGTCGTCTCGGCCGGGGCCACCGCTGTCCTCGCCGAGGTCGCCACCCTGCTCGACGCCCCGGTCTGCACCACGGTGACCGGCAAGGGCAGCATCGCCGACACCCATCCGCTCAGCGTCGGTGTCGTCGGGCTGAATGGCGGCGTCGTTTCGACCCGCGCGGTGGTGGCGCAGGCCGACGTGGTGGTGTTCGTCGGCTGCCGGGCGGGGTCGACCACCACCGAGCGGTGGACGCAGCCGACGCGCGGCGTCGCCATCATCCACATCGACGTCGATCCGGCCGCCGTCTCGGTGAATTATCCGACCGCGTCGGCGCTCATCGGCGACGCGCGGCTGGCGTTGGAGGCGCTGCACGCGCGGCTGCTGGACGAGCTCGGGCCGTCGTCGCGCGTCGATCGCGGCGGTGCGGCGATCGCGGCGCGGGCCCGGCAGGCCAAAGCCGACGCGTTCCTGCCGCTGGCCACCTCACTCGACCGGCCGATCCGCCCGGAGCGGGTGATCGCCGAGCTGAACCGAGTGCTGCCGCGCGACGCCGTCGTGGTCGCCGATCCGGGCACGCCGTGTCCCTACGTCTCGGCGTACTTCGAACTCCAGGAGGCCGGCCGCCATTTCCTGACCAACCGGGCCCACGGCGCGCTCGGTTACTCGATGGCGGCGGCGCTCGGCGCGTGGTTCGCGCAGCCGGGGCGCACGTGCGTGTCGATCATGGGCGACGGCAGCTTCGGGTTCTCGGTCGGCGAGCTCGAGACGGTGGTGCGCTGCAAGGCGCCGCTGCTGATGCTGGTGCTGTCGAATGCCAGCTTCGGCTGGATCAAGGCCAGCCAGAAGGCGAGCTACGGCGGCCGCTACTTCTCGGTCGACTTCTCGGCCACCGATCACGCACGGATTGCCAGCGGCTACGGCGTGGCGTCGTGGCGGATCGAGGATCCGGCCGAGCTGGGACCGGTGCTCCGTCGGGCACTGGAGCACGGCGGCCCGGCCCTTGTCGACATCGTCACCCAGCCGCTGGAAGAGGCGGCGGCGCCAGTGCTGCAGTGGATGGGGTAACGGCGCCCGTCCCGCGTCCGCGGGCTGCTTGCGCCAGCGCCCGACCGACAGCGGCTCCCGGCGTCGTCAGCGTCAGGCGATTTCCGTACACGCCTGAGGCCACCCGGAATGGACGGCTCACGACCGCGCTGGGGGTACGGTCGAGCGCCACGACGCCCGTTCAGTGAAACATGTTATGCTTAGGCGATGAAGACCGTGACCGTGCGCGATCTGCGGCAGCGGTGGCCGGAGACGGAGCGAGCCCTGGACGTCGAGCGCGAAATCCTCGTGACGAGAGACGCCAAACCGGTTGCCAGGCTGGTCCGCTACGTCGAAACCCCGTCCGTCCGGAAGCGCTTCGATCCGAAGGCCCATCAGGCCTGGCAGCGCAGACTCAGCGGCGGCAAGGTGACACGGTGGGTCGACGAGGGACTGCTCCGCGAGCGCGAGGAGCGATGACACGCGGCGTGTACCTCGACAGCAGCTCGCTGTTGAAGCTGCTATGGGAAGAGCCGGAGAGTGATGCCGTCCGCAACGCGATTGGCGCCGAGGACCGGGTCGTCGTGTCGGCGCTGTCCGAGCTGGAAGCAGAGGTGCAACTCCGCGCCCGGCGTCTCGGGGGCGGGCTCACGAAGCGCCGCTACGACGCCTACCGAACGGCACTGCGGGCGTTCAGGGAGCTGGAGCCCTTCGAGATCAGCGAGCTTCCCGGCGCCGTGTTTCGTCGTGCCATCGAGCAGCACGTCGCCAGCACGACCCATTGCCGGTCGCTCGACCGGTTGCACCTGGCTGCCATGGCGGAGCTCGGGTTGCGCCGGCTGATGACCAACGATACGAAACTGGCCGCCGCGGCTCGCGCGATGGGTCACCAGGTGGTCGTGCCGGTGTAGATTCGTCGCCGGGGCATGCATGTCAACCGCAGTCGCTCGACGACTCGCCCATGGCGATTCGATGGACAACGTCCAGCTGAAGAGCGCGGCGCAATCCGGGTAGACTACCGCCCACTCGAATGGTGAAGGTCGGGTCCAGGCTCGGGGCTTACGACGTGCTCGGCTCGCTTGGGGCCGGCGGCATGGGCGAGGTGTACCGAGCGAGGGACACCCGGCTCAAACGCGAGGTGGCCCTCATGGTGCTGCCGCCGGATGTCGCGACCGACCCGGAGCGGCTGGCCAGGTTCCAGCCACGGGCGCCGTGCCGGTGCGCGAGGCGATCGCCATCGCCCGTCAGCTGGCCGACGCCCTCGAATACGCGCACGCCCGCGGCATCGTGCATCGCGACCTCAAGCCCGCGAACATCAAGGTCAGCGGCGGCGGACCCGACGAGATGTCGATTGTCAAAGTGCTCGACTTCGGACTCGCCAAGGCCTTCGACCCGGCCGCTGCCAGCGCGGAGCATGATCATGGGGCGCTGGCCAACTCGCCGACGATCACCTCGCCGGCGATGACGATGCGCGGCGTGATCCTGGGCACGGCCGCATACATGGCCCCTGAACAGGCGAGAGGCGCCGCGGTCGACAAGCGCGCGGACATCTGGGCGTTCGGCGCGGATCGAACTCGACGACCTGGCGCAGGGAGGTGGGTTCGCTTCCGTCGAAGCCGCATCGGCGACGGCGGCGGTGCCCAAGGCCACCTCGCGCGCACCCTGGGCGCTTGTGGCCGTGCTCGCGCTGGCAACCACCGGCCTCGGCTGGATGGCCTTTGGGCGCGCGTCGGATCTGGCGCCGGTCGACAACCCGGCGCTGCACTGGCGCTTCCGCATGAACACGGAGCGGCTCCTCGAGGGTGGCCGCTCGATCGCGCTCTCGCCGGCCGGGACCACCCTTGCCTACGTCGGTGCAGCGCCATCTGGCGGCCGGGCCATCTACGTGCGGAAGATCGGCGAACCGAGCGCCAGGATGCTCGTGGGCACCGAACAGTCGCAGGAACTGTTCTTTTCGCCCGATGGCCAATGGATCGGCTTCTCGAGCGACAACCTCAAAAAGGTGCAGATCAGCGGCGGTTCGCCCGTTCAGCTGAGCGAGAAAAACGCGAACGCCGGCGCCGCGTGGGCCCGCGATGGCACGATCTACTTCGCCCCATCCACCGGAGGCAACACACCGCTCTTCAAGGTGTCGGCATCCGGCGGGCAGCCCACGGTGGTCGTGAGCCCTGCCGATGGCGAGATCGCTCTCCAACACCCGGAGCTCGCGGACGACGATCGGTTACTCCTCTTCACGGCCATCGGGCCCGGGCAGTTCCGCAAGATCGTCGCCATTCGCCTCGACACGGGCCAGCGGACGACCGTGCTCGAAGGCGCCGCTGACCCTCGGGTGACCGGCCACGGGCATCTGCTGGTCAGTCAACCCGGTCGCGTGATGGCGGTGCGTTGGAATCCGGCGCAGCCGGAGGCTACCGGTGGCCTGACCCCGTTTCTGGACGACGTCTCGACTGACGCCGCGATGCGTGCCACGCTGACGTTCGCTCGAACCGGAGCCCTCGCGTTCGTGCCAGGGGGCGCGACCGGAGCACAAGCGGGGCGCCTCGTCCTCATCGATTCACGAGGTGTGCGCTCCACCGTCCCGGGCGACCCACGCGCCGTCTGGGATCCACGCGTGTCCCCCGATGGCACGCGCGTGGCGTTCGACGGCCGCAACGAGGACATCTTCGTGGCCAATCTCCAGACCGGCGCAGCCACGCGCCTGTCGTTCAGCCAGGACGAAGACGAGACACCGGTCTGGTCGCCGGACGGCCGGCGTGTGGCGTACTCGTCGACGCGGGGATCCGAGCGCCTGATCTTTCTTCGGAACGCGGACGGCAGCGGAGGGGAACAGAAGGCCTTTGGGGTCCCCACCTCCGCGGGTCACATCCACCTCCGGGACTGGTCCAGCGATGGCGCGACACTGCTCTACGAGTTCCGACCGAGCGTGGACAGCACCCAAGGGCTCGACATTCGGGCTCTGGACCTCGCCACCGGGAAGGACCGGACCGTCGTGGCCACACCGGCAAGCGAAACACAAGCGAGGCTGTCTCCTGACGGCCGGTGGATGGCGTACACATCCAATGAATCGGGGCAGGACGAAATCTACGGTACTGGCGTTCCCTGCCGGCGACGGCCGCTGGCAGGTGTCGGCCGGCGGCGGCGTGCAGCCGGAGTGGTCAGCCGACGGCTCGCGGCTGTATTTCCGGTATGGCGGTCGCATCCAGATGTCGCTCGTCACCGCTGACCCGACGTTCGCTGCGTCGCGGCCAGAGCCCCTGGCGACCTTCGAGGATCCTGGCATGTCTCCGACTGCCAGTGGACATGCCTACTGGACCCGCGCTGGCGACCGGTTCCTCTTCTTCGATGGCGGCGCAGAGAACCGCAGCAGCGAGATTCAGGTCGTGCTGGGGTGGAAATCCCTGCTGCCTGACCTGCGGACGCGCTGACGGATCCGCGGCTCAGCCGGCACGTCTGACGCCACGGCCACGCAACGGCTTGCCCGGACGCGCGCCAGTGTGCTCGCCTTTGTCGACGACGACCACGCCGTTCACCAGCACGTAGGGCACCCCCTTGGCGTAGGACTTGGGCCGCTCGAACGAGTTGGTCTCCCCGACGGTGGCGGGGTCGAAGATGGCGACGTCTGCGGCGTAGCCCGTCTTCAGCAGGCCCCGGTCGGTGAGGCCAAGGATGCTCGCCGGGAGGCCAGTCATCTTCCGTACGGCATCGGGCAGGGTCAGCACCCGCTCGTCGCGCACGTAGTGACCGAGCACACGGACGTTGGTCGAGTAGTTGCGCGGATGCGGCACGCCCGGCGCGTCGAGATTGATGGCCGAGCCGTCGCTCGCCACGGCCACCCACGGCAGGCGCATCACCTTGCGCACGTCGGCCTCCGACATCGTGTGGAAGATGCCGCTCACTTGGCCGCCCTCTTCCGCCATGATGTCGATGCAGGTGTCCATCGGGTCGGCGTCGCCGCGCAGCTTCGCGATGTCGGCAATCCGCTTGCCTTCGGTACTGGCGGTTCTTCTCGGTGCGCGCCCGGGCCAGCGCGATCCCGGTCCAGCCGCCGTGTTCCTCGGCCCACGTGGCGAAGTCCTTGTCGGCCTTGAGACGCGCCCGCGCCGCCGGGTCCTTCAGGCGCTCAGCGAACCGGGCCGGGCCGCCCTCGCGCATCCACAGGGGAAAGAATGCGTTCCAGCCGTGGAACATCGCCGTATAGGGGTACTGGTTCGCCGTCACGTCGAGTCCGCGCCCGCGTGCCGCCTCGAGCTGGGCGATGTACTTGTCGATCGTGCCCCACAGCGGCACGCCGCGGATCTTGAAGTGGAAGATGTGCACCGGGATCTTCGCTTGGGCGGCGACGCGAATCGCATAGTCGAACTCGCGCGCCTGCTCGTAGCCCTCGCTGCCGGTGTGCGACGTGTAGTTGCCGCCGTAGCGCGCCACCGTGCGGGCCATCTCGAGCACTTCCTCGGGATGCTCAGGCCCGCCGCTCTCGAACCGTGTCACCAGGCCCCACGCCCCTTCCTCCATCGAGCGCGCCACCAGATCGGTCATCTGCTTGCGCTGGGCCGGCGTCGACGGCCTGGTGTCGTAGCCCATCACCACCCGGCGCACCTGCTCCGAGGCGACATGCGCGATCGTGTTGATGGAGATGCCCTGCTTTTCCAGGCGCGCGAAGTACTCGCTGTAGGTGCGCCAGTCGGGCGTGAGCCCGTCCTGGCCCTGCTCCTCGAGGTGATCGCGCGGCGCCGCTGAGGTGCTCTCGCCGGTGACGTCGAGGGTCACGCCCTGGCGGACCTTGCTCTGCGCGGTGCCGTTGGCGACCAGCGGCATCTCGGAATGCGTGTGGAGATCGATGAAGCCCGGGGCGACGACCAGCCCCGTCGCATCGATGGTCCGCCGCGCCGGCTGCCCGGCGAGTGCGCCGATCGCCGCCACACGGTCGCCGCGGATGCCGAGGTCGACGCGCTGGGCCGCGGCGCCGGTGCCGTCGAGCACCTGCCCGCCGGTGATGACGACGTCGAACGGCGGCGCTTGCGCCGGGGTGGATGCAACCAGGCCGGCCACTCCGGCGGCCAGCACCAAGCCTCTCGCTCCCATCGGTGTCCGAGCGCGCATGCGGCACCTCCTGCGACTGCGGCAGTATACGTGGTGCGTCTGCTTCCGGACCACGCCATCGGGCGCCCGCGACGGCGACGGCGGCGTCGACCGTTCTGCTTGACGTGGCGCTCCGGTTCATCGAGGATGACCCCGCCAGCCAAGACGACGGAGGGACCAATGAAACGTGTCGTCGCCGCGCTCGTGATCGGTGTGAGCCTCAACGGCGCTGCGAGCGCCGCCGCGCAGGGCCGGTTCGTGAATCTGCCGACAACCGTCGATGGCCGCACGGGTGCCGCAGCGCTCTGGATCCCAGTCGACTACGACCCAGGCCGACAGTGGCCGCTCGTCGTCTACCTCCACGGCGGGGCCGAGCGGGGCGACCACGGCGCCGATGCCACCGGAACGTGGCTCAACGACATCCCGCTCGTCCAGGTGATGCGCAAGGACCCAGGCCGGGTCCCAGGGCTCGTGCTGATTCCACGCTGTCCGCGGGACACCGTGTGGGTCAGGCACCCATCCACCGAGGTCGTGCCCGAGTGCTGCAGGTCGTTCGCCAGGTTGCCGGGAGCCTATCCGGCGGTCGATGCCGCTCTCGAGGCGGCGGCGAAGACGTATGCAGTCGATCCGGACCGGATCGTCTTGACCGGAGGGTCGCTCGGTGCTTACGGCAGCCTCCGTTACGGGGCGATGCACCGCGAACGCTTCGCCGGCATCCTGGCGGTTGCCGGGTTCAGCCCGCTCGGCGACGCCACGGCGCTGGCACGGCTGCCTCTGTGGGTATTCCACGGCGATGCCGACACGACCATTCCCATCTCGCTGGCGCGTGCGACCGTCGATGCCGTGAGGAAGGCCGCCGGCAACGTCCAGCTCACCGAGTTGCCGGGCATGGGACACACCGCCGACGTGGGGATGCTGGTCTACGGCAGACCCGACGTGATGTCGTGGCTGTTCTCGCAGCGTCGGACCGCAAAGTAACCGACAGCCCCGAGCCAGGCAGTAGGCCACAACCCGATGCTCCGTCCGCCGCGTCAGGGCAGCGGGTGGCGGGCGATGCGATTGCCCGCCACGGAGCCGATCCAGATCTCGCGGCCGACCTGCAGCGCCACCGTCGAGCTGAAGAAGCTCTCGTGTGCCGGCAGCGTGATCAGGGCACTGATCGCCAGCGTCCGCGGATCGACCCGGGCCACGTTCGACGTGGCGTCGCCGCACACCCTGAGCACACACGCCGCGACCCGTTGGATACCGGGCCCGCCGTGGCCGGCGACCAACAGACTGCCGTCCGCCTGCCAACGGATGTTGTCCGGATGGAACGGCACGTCGACGACCTGTCGTGTCGGCGGCGTCGTCGTGCCCCGCGACAACCGCATCAGCCGCCGCGCCGGCCACAGGTTGACGAAGAGCTCGGCCCCGTCGGGCGAGGCCTCGATGCCGTTGGGACCTTCGGATTCGCTCCCCGGTACAATCGACCAGCCGGCGGTGGGCTGCCACTCCCACACCTCGCCGGTGGCGATTCCGCGCGTCCCGGCGGGCACCGAGCGGCGTCGCGGGTTCGTGGCCACCACGCCCCCGCCTGGCAGCGGTGACACGGAGTTGAACGCCGCGGACTCCGGTGCCACGACGCAGCCGACCCACGTCAACGCGGGGAGACGAGCGGCGGTATCGACCTCGAACACCTCGATCGACTCCCGCTCGCCGTGATGGACGAGATACACGGTGTGCACGGTCCGGGCGCCGGCGCGGATTGCGAGTCCGTGAGCGCTGAACTGGTCGCGCTTCGGAATCGTCAGCGGGCCTGGGCAGGCCGCGTAGAGCCGGCGGTCGTGACGGACGAGAGCCGACGCGGCGGGGAACACCTGCATGGGTGTGAACGTGCGCACGTCGACCAGGTGAACGCCTCCGCCCGCGTAGCCCGACGCGATGACCCACTCGGATCGCGGGACGGCAACGAGGTCCTCGGGCGCGGCGACGCCGCAGATGAAGCGCAGCGCGCCGTAGGGGGCGCAGTCGCCGGCCTGTCGTCCGTCGACCGGTTCAGTTCGGAACGCCGCTGCGATCAACGCGATCACCAGCATAAGACGCATGGTCCCTCCTGATGTCCACGTACCCATGAGCTCGTGACGTGCCGACCTGGTTCGAGTGTCGACGTCATTCGCCGGCGCGTGCGCGAATGGACTGCACCTGGGCCGACGCCAGGAATTTTGCTCGGAGCGGCGTATCGGCCAACCCGGCGGCCACGGCGTCGATGACACCCACCGCACGGGCGCACATCACGTGCGCCTCGCCTGGCCGACCCTCGGCCCGTCGGAGATCGCCGAGCGCCGCCAGCGTCTTCCAGAGCTGCGGCGGGTTGCCGACCCGCTCGGCGGCTGTAAGTGCCAGCGCGAGTTCGTCGCCGGCCCTGCCGAGATCGCCCTGCGTCATCAGCGCCTCGCCGCGCAGGCGCCTCCCCTTCGCGACGTTCTTGGCGTGGCTGGCGGGTTCGGCCAACGCCAGGCACTCGTCCGCGTAGGCGATCGCCCGACCGGCATCGCCGCGAAGCAGCCACAACTCGCCGTAGCTGTGGAACAGGTGCTGCGCGTAGCGCCAGAGGTCGGCTGTCTGATGCGGCTGCGGGTGGCGCACAATCGCCTCGACGTGTCGGAATTCGACCTCGGCGCCAACGAGGTCGCCGAGCGCCATCAGGCTGTCGGCCACGTTCAGCCGGGCGTTGCTCTCGACCTCGGGGTGGGGTTCGCCGGCGTCGATGGCCTCCGTGACGCCGCGGCGGTTCCACTCCAGCGCCGTCTGGTGATCGTCCAGCTCCGCGTGGACCCATCCAATCGTGTTCAGAGTCCGGATGCGAAAGTAGACGCTGCACACGCGTTCGCACGCCGCCAGCAGGGCACTCAGCATCGCCAGCGCCTCGTCGTACTCGCCCTTGCCCGCACGCGCCGCCGCCTCGCCCCACTGGAGGCCGAGCGTGAGGAAACCGCTGCGGCTCTGCGCGGCGGCGGGCCTCCACCGCGAGAGATGCGCGATCACGTCGTCGAACCGCCCCTCCCATTGCCGCTGATGCCAGCCTGTCAGACCCCACCACCCCTGCCGATATGGATCCTGCACGCGAGGCGCGAGCAGGTCGGACAACGCCAGGTACGGCCGCGCCTCGTCGAGGCGGTGGTGGCCGTATAGGAACAGGGCGAGGGACCCGCTGGCCAGGAAGCGCGTTTCGTCGTCGTCCGGCGCCGCCATCTCGAGCGCGACCTTCGAGGCCGCAACCGAGGCGGTCAGATCGTGGCTCAGGCCTCGCGCCCATCCGTCCAAGGCGATGGCGACGGCCTCGCCGCGCCGGTCGCCACTGCGACGCGCCAGCTGCCGCATGTCGTGCAACGCGACGAGGGCATCGGGAAGCCGGCCCACCGCCGTCAGCAGCTCCGCCAGCTGACGGAAGAGGCCGAGAGCGCGGGTCGTAGCGATCTCGCCGATCTCGGCCGAGACGCCAATCGCCCGGCGATAGAACGCGCAGGCGTCGTCTACGCTGCCGAGGCCGGCCGCACGATTGGCGGCGCGCTCGCAGTAATCGAGGGCGACGTCCCAGAGCTGGCCTTCGAGCGCGTGGTGGGCGAGGCGCTCATACTGGTCTGATAGACGGCCGGCATGCAGGTGTTCGATGGCGCGGACCGCGGCACGATGCAGCTCTCGCCTCCGGCCGCTCAGCAACGTGGACGCCGCCACCTCCTGGACCAGCGCGTGGCGGAACGCATACGCCGACTCTGGGAAGCGGGTCACCTCACGTATGAGCTCCGCGTCCTTCAAGCGCCGCAGAGGCTCTTCGGGCGACGTGGACGACAGCGGAAGACGGGCGAGCAGCGACGTCGTCCACTCGCGTCCAAGGATCGCCGCGGCTTGCAACACCTCCCGGGCGTCAGCGGGAAGGCGATCGATTCGGGCGAGGAGCAGCTGCTCGATGGTGTGCGGCACACGGATGTCGCCGGCCTTCCGGTCGAGGGTGTAGGAAGCGCCGTCGTGACGGATGGCGCCGGACTCCTTCAGCGAGCGCGCGACCTCCTCGATGTAGAACGGGTTGCCGCCAGTTCGGGACGAGACCACGTCGGCGACGTGGTCGGGCACCTCGGCGTCGCGGAGCACGGCACGTACGAGCGCCCGGGCCGGCGTGGGCGGCAGGGCGCTCATCGACAGGCGGTGCACGTGAGACTGCGAACCCAGACGATCGAGGAACCCGGGGCGATGCGTGAGCACGAGGAGGATGGGCAACGACGACATCAGATCGGCGGCCGACGCCACCGCGTCGTGCGACGGGCCGTCGATCCAGTGGAGGTCTTCCAACGCCAGCACGAGTGGCGACGTACCCGCCAGCTCGGTGACGAGCGCGGCGAGCGCACGGTGGATGCCGAGCCGATGCTCGATCGGATCCAGATGTGCCACGCCCGAGTCGCCAGGATCGACGTTCACGACCGTCTTCAGAAACGGCAGCGTCTCGCGTGTGCCCGGCCGCCACGCCGCGGTGCGGGCATCCAGCGTTTGCGCCATCAGCGAGGGATCGTCCTGGTTGCGCAGGCCGAAGGCGTCAAGGACCAGCCCCGCGAGCGCGGCATATGGCGTGCTGGCGCTGCGTACGGCACAGGACGCTTCGATCCACCGCACCCCGGTGCCCTCGAGTACGCGATGGAGTTCGTGCAGCAACCGGGTCTTTCCCAGCCCCGCCTCTGCGCCCACCAGGACGATTCGGCCGTCGCCCTCGAACGCCTGGCGGGCGTGGCCTCTCAGGAGGGCCAGTTCGTCGTCACGCCCGACCAGTGGGGTGAGGCCTCGCTGCAGCGCCGCGTCGAACCGTCCTCGCGCCAGCGCGCCACGCTGCACGATCCAGGCGGCGCCGTGCGCGCCGGCAGCCTCGACCAGATCGAAGAACGGCGCCACGGCAGGCGCCAGGGACGGGCTGAGACGCACGTCCCCTCCACTCGCCGCCGCCGACAGCTGCTCGGCCGTGCGGGCGGTTTCGCCCAGGGGCGTGACGCGGGCGCCCGGGCCCCCTTGCGCTTCCACGATGACCGGCCCCGTGTGGAGTCCGACCCGGACGGAGGCGCCACTGCCGGCCAAGGCATCGCGCATCGCCAGCGCCGCGTCGACGGCGCTGCGCGCTGCGTCCTCCCTGGCATCCGGCGCGCCGAAGACGGCGACCAGGCCGTCATGACGACGGTCGATCGCGAAGCCGCCGTGCGCGGCCACGACCGCCAGCGCGCGATCGAGCGCGTCACGGCCGGCGCCGACGGCGGCTTCGTCGTCGGCGCGATCGTCGCTCGCGGAGATCACCACCGCCGCCAACACGGTGGCCGTGCGTCGTTCGCCGCGCACCTGGCCGCTGGACGGCGCGACGTCGGCGTCGGCGAGCCAATCCACCCGGCCGTCGAGATCGACCGCGATTGTGTCGAATGACGGCCGTGCCGAGGGCTCCTTGGCCAGGAGCTGCGCGATCCAGTCGCGCAGCGCGTGCGGCCACGTCTGGGGCAACACCGGCCGATCCCGTACGATCGCGCCCATCGTGGCGGCGGCGGTCTCGCGTGCGAAGGGATGCGGCGCGCCCAGCATCTCGACCAGCACGACGCCGAAGGCGAAGACGTCGCTCGCGCGAGTCACGACCGCGCCCAGCACCTGTTCCGGCGACATGTAGGCCGGCGTGCCCAATCGCGCGCCGATCTCGGTCAACGGACCGGCCGACGTGGCGTCGGGATCTGCGTCGTCAGACGCGACGCGGCGCGCCAGGCCGAAGTCCATGACCTTCACGTGCCCGTGCTCGGTCAGCATGATGTTGGCCGGCTTCAGGTCCCGGTGCACGATGCCGTGTTCATGCGCGTCGGCCAGGGCGGCCGCGATGGCCCGTGCCGCTTCTCGGGCGTCGCGCGGAGCCAGCCGTCCGGCATCCATGCGAGCCCGCAGCGTCTCGCCGCGGACGTATTCCATGGCGATGAACGGTCGGCCGTCGAGCAGTCCGGTGTCGAAGACCTTGCAGACGAACGGGTGGTCCAGCGCGGCGGCGGCTCGCGCCTCGCGCTGCAGGCGTTCGTGCGCGGCCGGGTCGGCAGCCAACGCGCCGGCCAGGAACTTGACGGCCACCTGGCGTCCCAGCTGCACGTCGTCGGCGAGGAAGACCTCCGCCATGCCGCCCCGGCCAAGCGGGGTCAGGAGTCGGTATCGGGGCGAGGTCATCGCGCGGATTCTACGCGCGTTGCGACGGCCTGAAACAGACGATCTGCCGCGGACTGGCGAGCGCGCGGCCGAATCACCGCCAGGCAGCGCGGCGCAAGGGGCTGTCGTCCCGTCGAGCACGGCGAGCTCGCATCAGCGGCCGCAGGGCACCGGATAGCGCGCGATGCGACCGGACGCCACCGACCCGCGCTAGCCAGTCACCGTGCGGGCGAGGGGCACGGCAACGAGCGAGGCGTGATGCCGCGGCCACGCGCGAGCGCCACCATTGTGGTGCTATATTGGTGGCATGGCCAGCCTCACGCTCAAGGACATTCCACCTGGGTTGCACGAACAACTGCGGCAACGCGCGGCCAGCAATAGGCGCAGTCTGAGTCAGGAAGCGCTGGCCTGCCTCGAGCAGGCCGCAGCCAGCGAGCGTGTCGATGTCGATCAGCTCCTAGCTCGGGCACGGCGGTTGCGGGCCGGTGTCTCGCGCGTGCGCCAGCGCGATCTGCGTGCCTGGGTCACCCACGGCCGCCCGTGATCGTCGTCGACACCAACGTCATCGCGTATCTGTGGCTGCCGGGCGACTATACGGCTGCTGCCGAACGCGTGCTTGCCGGGGATGCCGACTGGGCCGTCCCGCTGCTCTGGCGATCTGAGTTTCGGAGTGTGCTCGTGGGCGCCGTCCGTCGGCGCACGCTGTCGGCGACCCGCGCGCTGGCCATCGCGGCGGCAGCGGAGGCTCATCTCAGGAGCCGGGAGTACGCCGTCGAGAGCGTTCACGTGCTGGCGCTGGCACACCGCTCCGGGTGTTCGGCATACGACTGCGAGTTCGTGGCGCTGGCCGAGGATCTGGGCGCGCGGCTCGTGAGCAACGACGGCGCGGTCCTGCGCGCGTTTCCAACGGTCGCCATGCCGCTGCGAGGCTTCGCACCCAAGACCTGACGCGGCTCGACGTGGTCACCCCCGGTGGGCCCGTTTAAGGTACCGTGGGCCCGACGCCGCCGGGCGATCTCGGCGCCGTCGTCCAATGATCGGCCAGACGATCTCGCATTACCAGGTGGTGGCCCGCCTCGGCGGCGGCGGTATGGGCGTGGTGTATCAGGCGCGCGACCTGCGGCTCGATCGCCTCGTCGCCCTCAAGGTGCTGCCGCCCGAGCTGACGCGCGACGCCGAGGCCAAGGCGCGCTTCATGCAGGAAGCGAAGGCGGCCTCGGGCCTCGACCATCCGAACATCTGTACGGTCCACGACATCGACGAGACGCCCGACGGGCAGCTGTTCCTGGTGCTAGCGTATTACGCGGGCGAGACTCTGAAACAGCTCATTGCCCGCGGACCGCTGGCGCTCGACACGGCACTCGACCTCGCGACCCAGATCGCGCAGGGGCTGCAGAAGGCGCACACGGCGGGGATCGTGCACCGCGACATCAAGCCGGCCAACGTGATGGTGACGCCGGAATGCGTGGCGAAGATCGTGGACTTCGGGCTGGCGAAGCTCGTGGATGCCACGGGCCTCACGCGGCCGGGGACGACGCTGGGGACGGTGGCGTACATGGCGCCGGAGCAGACGCGCGGCGAGGCCGTGGACGCGCGGTCGGATCTGTGGGCGCTCGGCGTTGTGTTGTACGAGATGGTGGCGGGGCGTCTGCCGTTTGTCGGCGACAGCGCCGGTGCGATCGCCGCGGCGATTCAGCAGCAGACGCCCACGCCGCTGACGGCGCTGCGCAGCGGGGTGCCGCTGGACCTGGACCACGTGATGGCGCGGGCGCTGGCGCGCGACCGCAGTGAGCGGTTCCAGACGGCGGCGGATCTCGTGGCGGAGTTGCGTCGGCTGCGACGCGCGTCGGACCCCGCGACCGTGGTGAGCGCGCCGGCTGCGGGTTCTGCCACGCGCGCTTCGCGCTCGCGAAAGACCGCGTGGGTGCTCGCGGGCGTGGTGACGGCGGGCGCCGTGGCCGCGGCGCTCCTGTGGCCGCGCAGCACGGCCACACCGAGTCTGCCCCGGTTCGTGAATCCCGTGCAGGTGACCAACGCCATCGGCATGGAGGATTACCCGAGCTGGTCGCCGGATGGCCAGACGCTGGCGTATGCGGCCACGCAGAGTTCGGATCTCGTCTCGGGCAACTGGGACATCTGGGTGACGCAAGTCGGCGGTGGCCCGCCGGTGAACCGGACGGCGGATCACGCGGGCGACGATCGGTATCCTTCCTGGTCACCCGATGGCAAACAGATCGCGTTCTGGTCAAACCGCGACGGGGGTGGGTACTTCGTGATGCCGGCGCTCGGCGGTGCGCCGCGCAAGGTCATCGCGACGCCCGACGCACGAGGCGACGCTGGCATGTCCGGGTTCGGCGTCGCGGGACGACCTGCGTGGTCGCCGGACGGGACGGAACTTGCCGGCACCGTGCTCTCGCCCGCGGCCCATGAGCTGACGGTTACATCGCTGTCGTCAGAGCGGTCACGACGCCGAGTTCTGCCGGCTGGACTGGTGGGCGTCATGGACCTGAGCTGGTCGCCCGCCGGACAGATCATGGCGTTCGTAGAAGGCATGCCGTCGAGGACCACCTCGCGGCTGTACGCAGGGCGTCTTGATGAAGACGGAATCACGGCGATTACGGATGGCAGCACGAGCGCCTGGAGCCCGACGTGGTCGCCGGACGGTCGCCAGCTCTACTTCGTCCACAGCGGTGCCGGCACGATGGATCTGTGGCACCAGGCGATGACCGGCGCAGGCCAGCCGGAGGGCCTTCCAACCGCCTTGACCACTGGCGTGGAAATGCGACGGGCGGCGCTGTCCCGAGACGGACGCCGTCTTGCGTACTCCAAGGGGCGCCGCGTCGGCAACGTCTGGAAGTCGCCGATCCGGCCAGACCGCCCGGCCACCTGGGCCGACGCCGAGCAACTGACGTTCGATCAGGCCTTCGTCGAATACATCGATGTCAATCGCGATGGCTCACGCCTGCTCGTCAGCTCCGATCGCAGCGGGAATACCGATGTGTGGTCGCTGTCATCCGCAGGCGGTGAGATGCGCCAGGTGACGACGGCGCCGACACAGGACTGGAACCCCCGTTGGTCGCCGGACGGTACGCAAGTGGCCTTCTACGCCGACCGTACGGGGCGCCGCGAGATCTGGGTGCAGTCCGTGACCGGCGGCCCCGCCAGCCGCGTCAGTAGCGTCGATACTGATGCGTATTGGCCTACGTGGTCATTGGATGGACGACGCATCGCGTTCAGCACCCGGGATGCGTTGGCCTTGAGGACGTGGCTCGTCGCCGCCACAGGGGGCGAGGCCCAGGAGCTGGCGACCGGCGGCAATGGCGCTATGCAAGAGTGGTCGCCCGATGGACGATGGCTGACATTTCTCTCCACTCGTTCCGGGGCCGATGCAGTGTGGCGGATTCCCGCTGCTGGCGGAACACCAGTGATGCTTGGAGGCGGCCCGGTCTATACCCACCGCTGGTCCCCTGACGGACAGCGCATATACCTAGCCGGCACAGGAGAGCGCGCCGGATCAATCTGGGAGATGGCGGCGGACGGCACTCGCGAGCGTCCTGTCACGGATCTTGTTGGCCGCCGCGGGTATCTCGAGCCGCTCTCGCTCGCCACGGACGGCAAGTATCTCTACTTCACCTGGGGCGAGGACCTGAGCGACATCTGGGTGATGGACGTCATCCGGGATTGAGCGTCGACTCAGGCGCGCGACGTCGCCGGCCGTCGCGGATGCGCGATCAACTGGGGGACTCGTTCACGTCCACGACCCGCCGTTCGATCTGCAGCCCTCTAGCCCGAGGAATCAGCAACTGGCCGACGCGGCTCCAGAAGAAGTCTTTCACGGTCCTCCAGTCCTGCGGCCCTTCGCCCGGCAGCGGCGCTTCGCGGTCGGCGTCGTCGAAGAACGTGAGTGCCCGCTGGAGCAGCGTCTCCTCGACGTCCTGCCGGTAGACCGTGCGGATCGACACCAGGCATTCGGCGACGCCGAGGGACTGCCGGTGCAGCAAGAGGTGGAGATCGAAGGATTTGCGCCGGGTGCCGCGATCGGGGCTGAGCGTCCAAGCGGGTGAGGCGGGCAGGATTCCGCGCCGCCCGGGCACGACTCCGCACCGCCTCCGAACCCAGAAGGCGGAAGGCCATCCGGGGCGGTTCGCGCGATTGGCGCGCTTCTTGGAGCGAGCGATGGCGCGATGCTCGAACCATCTCGCTCGTCCGGAAAACGACGCCCGAGGTCGTTCCGCGCCGCGCTGGCCGGTGCACTGATCCTGTCCGCCTCGGTCGCTCATGCCCAAATCGGCTGGGCGGACCGGGTCGACACCTTTCTCGGCACGTCGCCCATGGTCAGCGCCCCGCTGGTCTCGGCTGACGCCGCGGGCAACGTGGTGGCCGTCTGGTCGCAGCTGACCTCGACCGGGCAGGAAGCCGTGCGAGCGGCGCGCTTCGTCACGACCGCGGGCGTGTGGGCCGGTTCGGTCGATCTGTCGTCGGCCGGGACCATCCAGAGTGCCGGGTTCCCGGCCGTGGCGCTCAACGACGCGGGCGACGGCGTGGCCGTGTGGCTGCAGGGCCCCGGGGTGGTACGGGCCGCCCGCTACGCCGCCGCCACCGACACGTGGAGCCCGGCGGTGGACGTGGCGCCCTCGGGCACCGCTCCCGTGGTCGCGATCGCGGCCAGCGGCGATGCGGTGACGCTGTGGTCGGGACCAACCGGCGCTGACACGGTGATCAAGGCTGCGCGCTACAGCGCCGCCCTCGGGACCTGGAGCGCCCCGACCGACATCTCCGGACCGACCGCCCTGTCCCCGCGGATCGCCATCGGCCCGTCTGGCGACGCCGTGGCGGTATGGCTGCGTTCGGACGGCGCGCACACTGTCGTCCAGGCAGCTCGCGCCGCGGCCGGCGCCGGCGCGTGGAGCAGCGCGGTGGACCTTTCCGCCGCCGCCCAGTCCGCTGCCAGTCCGCAGGTGACGATCGCGCCGTCCGGGTCGGTGCTGGCCATCTGGACGCAGATCGTCGGCACCGCCACGTCCGTGCAAGTAGCGCGCGCTCCAACCGGCGCCGCCGCCTGGAGCCAGGCGGTAGACGTGTCCGCCACCGGTCCGGATGCGTCGGATCCGCAGATTGGCGCTGACCCGGCGGGTAACGCCGTCGCCGTCTGGAAGCTCGGCGGCCGGATTCAATCCGCGTCGTATTCCGCTGCGACCGACGGCTGGAGTGGTGCTATCGACCTGGCCCATGTCGGCGAGTTCGTCAGCCGCCCGCAGATCGGGCTCGACCACGCCGGAAACGCCACGGCCGTCTGGTATGTCAGCGGCATGTACACCCTCCAGACCGCCCGGCGCACGGCGGCCGGGGTGTGGAGCACGACGACGCTTGCTGTGAATCGCGCGTTGGACGCCCGGGTCGACGTCGATTCGGTGGGCAACACGACCGTGATCTGGCGGCGCCTGGATCTGAGCCTGACGATGAGCGTCCTCAGCACCCGGTGGCGAGCCACGCCGGTGGCGCCCGCGATCATCGAGGCGGTGCCCGGCGACGGCACCCTGACCATCGCGGTGACTGCGCCACCAGCCGAGGCCGGATTCGCCAATCACAACTACGAGTACTCGCTCGACGACGGCGCGACGTGGACGGCGCGCGCGCCGGCGTCGGCGGCGTCGCCGCTCGCGATCGCCGGCCTCGCCAACGGCGTCACCCGCGCGGTGCGGCTTCGCGGCGTCAACCTCGCCGGGCCGGGCGCGGCCTCGGCGCCGGTGTCGCGCACTCCCGATGTCGCTCCGCGGGCGCCCACCGGCCTCGTCGCCGCGTCGATCGTCGGCCGGCTCGTGACCCTGCGCTGGGCGCCAGCGCTCGACAGCGTGCCGCCGAGCGGCTACATCGTGGAAGGCGGCGTGCTCCCCGGCCAGGTGCTGGCCAGCCTGCCGACCGGAAGCACCGCGCCGGCGTTCACCTTCGCAGCGCCGAGCGGCAGCTTTCACGTGCGGCTGCACGCGGTCGCCGGCGTGAATCGGAGTGGCCCATCCAACGAGATCCGGATCGGCGTCGACGTCGCGACGCCGCCGTCGGCGCCGGCCGGACTGATGGGTGTGGCGGACGGCGCGGCGCTGAGCCTGGTCTGGCAGGCGACACACGAAGGGGGCGCGGCCACCGGCTACGTGCTCGACGTGGCCGGGGCCTTGACTGGTTCTCTGCCGCTGCCGGCCATCGACCGGTTCGCCTACCCGGCGGTCCCACCCGGCACCTACCATCTGACGGTGCGGGCGGTGAACGCCGCCGGATCGAGCGCGCCGTCCAACAGCGTGACGCTGACGTTCCCCGGCACCTGCGCGCCACCCGCCGCCCCGGCGACGTTCTCGGCGGCCGTGAGCGGCCGCACGATCTTCGCGTCGTGGACGCCGCCGGCGGCTGGTGCGGCGGCCACCGGCTACGTGTTGATCGTGAGCGGTGCGTTGTCGGGCAGCTTCTCGACGACCGGCCTGGCGCTGTCAGGCAGCGTGGGCCCGGGCAGCTATACCCTGACCGCCGTCGCCGCCAACGCCTGCGGAATCAGTCCGTCCGCCGCGGCGCAGACCGTGATCGTCCACTAGGCTGGCGACTAGTCTTTCAGTTCGACGACGGTCGCGCCCCCTCCGCCCTGGTTGGGCGGTGCCGGCGTCACCGTCTGCACGAGCGGATGATCGCGGAGGAACGTCTCGAGCCCGCGGCGCAATGCCCCGGTGCCGTGCCCGTGCACGATGCGGATCTCGCGCTGATCGGTGACCAGCGTGTCGTCGAGGAACTTGGCGACGCGGTCGACGGCCTGCTCCACGGTGCAGCCGATGACGTTGATCTCGCTGAGCAGTCCGTCACGCGGCTGGAGGGAGACGTTGACGCGCACGGCCGGCGCCGGTCCGCTGCTGCTGCGGTCCAGGCCGGACGGACCGGTCTTGGGGGCTGATCCGATCACTCGCAGGTCGGCCACCTTCGCCCGCATCCGTTTGCCGCGGACGTCCACTTCGGCCCGTGACCCATCGAGACTCACGACCGTGCCCTCGAGACCGAGGCCGCCGACGGTGACACGCGCGCCGACCGTCAGCGGCAGCAGCGACGCGGGTGATGCGGCCGCCGGCGCGCCCGGCTGCCGCAGGCCGTCGACGATGCGGTCGATGGCCGCCGTGGCCTCGGCGCGGACCGCGCCGGCCTCGCCGGTGGAGATGCCGGCCCGCAGCGACCGGGCCGCGGCCTGCTCGACCAGCGTCTCCGAGCGCTCCTTCAACTTCGCGATCACCTCGTCGATGTCCTTGCGGGCCTGACGCAGCCGATCGTCGAGCTTCTCGTTGACCCGTTTGGCGAGTCGGCCTTCGCGTTCGGCGACCGCGCTCTCGCGCTGGCGCAGCGCCTGGTTCTCGGCGGCCAGCGCCGCCCGCTCGCGCTCGGCCTTGCGGCGCTCGGTGTCGAGCGCCCGGGCCTGCGCGTCCACCCGCTCCAGGTGCGCGTCGAGCCGCTTGCGATCGTCGGACAGGTAGCCGCGCGCCGCGGTGATGACCGCGGCCGGCAAGCCGAGGCGCTGCGAGATCTCCAGCGCCAGGCTGCGGCCCGGGGCGCCGTAGATGAGCCGGTAGCTCGGCGCGAACGTGTGCGGGTCGAACGCGAACGCGGCGGTCGTCACGCCGTCGGTGGCGGTGCCCCAGGTCTTCAGCGCGTCGTAGTGCGTGGTCGCGAACACCAGCGCGCCGCGCTCCATGAAGTGGGCGATGATCGCCGTGGCCAGCGCGCCGCCTTCGGCCGGGTCGGTGCCGGTGCCGACCTCGTCGAGCAGCACCAGCGCCGGCACCTGCAGCACCCGGTCCATCGCCGCGATGTTGGTGATGTGCGCCGAGAAGGTGCTGAGGCTGGCTGAGATCGACTGCTCGTCGCCGATGTCGGCGAAGAGCGAACGGAACACCGGCAGCGTCGATCCTTCGGCTGCCGGGATGTGCAGTCCGGCCTGGGCCATCAACGCCAGCAACCCGGCGGTCTTGAGCGCCACCGTCTTGCCGCCGGTGTTCGGGCCGGTGATGAGCAGCACCCGCGACGGCGGCAGCAGCTGGATGTCCACCGGCACCGGCGTCGTCTCGCGGCGTTCGGCGGCGTCCTCGAGCCGGTCGACCACCGCCTGGATGAGCAGCGGGTGGCGGGCCTGACGCAGCTCGACGTGGCCGGTGGTAGCCAGCACCGGCTCCACGGCGTCCATCACCTGGGCCAGCCGGGCCCGCGCCTGCAGCAGGTCGAGCTCCTCGGCGACCGCCACGCTGATCCGGAAGTCGCTGCCGCGCTGGCGGAACCGATCGGTCAGCGCGAGCAGGATGCGGAAGATCTCCTCGGCCTCTTCCTCTTCGAGCGCGACGATGTCGTTGTTGATCTCGACGGTCGCCATCGGCTCGATGAACAGGCTGGCGCCGGTGGTCGAGGCGCCGTGCACGATGCCGGGAATCGCCGCCTTGTGCTCGGCCCGCACCATCAGTACGAAGCGGCCGTGGCGGCTGGTGACCACCTGCTCCTGCAGGTACTTCGCGGTGTCGCGGCCGCGCGCGTACTGGTCGAGCGTGGTGCGCAGCTTGGCGCGCTGGCGGCGCAGCCGTTCGCGGATCGACGACAGCGCCGGGCTGGCGTCGTCGACGACCTCGCCGTTGACGTCGACGGCACGCCGCACCGCCGCGACTTCGTCGGCGAACGGCGCCAGCCGGCTCACCAGCCGCTGCAGGATCGGGAAGCTGCCCGGGGCCCGGCCCACCGCGGCCTGCGCCTCGGCGATCGAGGCGACGAAGTCGGCGAGGATGCGCAGCTGCAGCGCCTCGAGTGGCCGGCCTTCCACCGCCAGGCCGTCGAGCGCCGCGCCGAGCCCGGCGCCGGCGCGCAGCGGGAACACGCCGTTCTGCACGACGTAGCGCACCGTCTCGGTGGTCGCCGCCAGCGACTGGGCGACCACCGCCCGATCGGTTTGCGGCGTTTCGGCCAGCATCCGCGCTTTGCCGACCGGCGTCAGCGCGTAGCTGGCCAGGGCCTCGACGATGCGATCGAACTCGAGGGAGGAAGGGCTCATCGATCCCCGGTCCCTACGGAGTGGTTGATCAGCGAGGCCATCGCCCCGGCGCCGAAACCGTTGTCGATGTTGACGACGGCGACGCCGTTGGCGCACGAGTTCAGCATGCCCAGCAGCGCGGCGATGCCGCCGAAGCTGGCGCCGTAGCCGACGCTGGTCGGCACGGCGATCACCGGCACGTCGACCATGCCGGCCACCACGCTGGGCAAGGCGCCTTCCATACCGGCGACCACGACGATCACCCGCGCCGCCTCGAGCCGTCCGCGCTCGGCCAGCACGCGGTGGATGCCGGCGACGCCGACGTCGTAGATGCGGGTGACGTCGTTGCCCATCACCTCGGCGGTGACGGCCGCCTCTTCAGCGACCGGCAGATCCGAGGTCCCCGCCGACACGATGGCCACTGTGCCGGCGCCGTGCGGCACGTCCTTCTTCAACGTGATCGCCCGGGCGAGCTCGTGATACTCCACCCCCGGCAGCACGGCCTGCACCGCGGCGAAGGCCTCGGGGGTGGCCCTGGTCACCAGCAGCGGCGCGCCGTGGCCGGCGATGCGGGCGGCGATGCCGGCAATCTGCCCGGGCGTCTTGCCCAGGCCGAGGATCACCTCCGGAAATCCCTGGCGCACCGCCCGATGGTGATCGACCTTGGCGAACCCCAGGTCCTCGAACGGCTGCGCCCGCAGCTGCTCGAGCAGCTGGGTCTCGGCCGCGCCGGTGGTCACCGACCCGGCCCGCACGCCCTCGAGGAGGGCCCGAATCTCACCCGGTGTCATCGCTCTATATCCTGTGTTTCGTTGACTTTGCCAAGTAGTCAACTATAATCGGGATTTTACTGTCGGGATAGAATCAGCCTCAGACGATGACGCTCGCAGAGACTCTCATCCTCGCCTCGTACTTCTTCGTGCTCGTGATCCTGGCCGTGTACGGGTGGCACCGCTACTACATGGTGTACCTCTACATGCGGCACAAGCACGAAGTGCCGGTGCCGAAGAGCCAGTTCGAGTCGCTGCCGGTCGTCACCATCCAGCTGCCGCTCTTCAACGAGATGTACGTGGTCGACCGGCTGGTCGACTCGGTCTGCGCCATCGACTACCCGCGCGAGCTCCTGGAGATCCAGGTGCTCGACGACTCCACCGACGAGACCCGCACCATCGCCGAAGCGGCGGTCCGCCGCCACGTCGCCGAAGGCGTCGACATCAAGTACATCCACCGCACCGACCGCTCGGGCTACAAGGCCGGCGCGCTCGAGGCCGGGATGCACGTCGCCCGCGGCGCATTCATCGCCATCTTCGACGCCGACTTCATCCCGCGGCCCGACTTCCTGCGCCGGACCATCGACCACTTCACCGACGACAAGGTGGCGATGGTGCAGACCCGGTGGGGCCACGTCAACGAGGACTACTCGCTCCTCACCAAGATCCAGGCGATCCTGCTCGACGCCCATTTCGTGCTCGAGCACGGCAGCCGCAACCGCGGCGGCTGCTTCTTCAACTTCAACGGCACGGCCGGCATCTGGCGTCGCGAGGCGATCATCGACGGCGGCGGGTGGCAGCACGACACGCTGACCGAGGACCTCGACCTCAGCTACCGGACGCAGCTCAAGGGCTGGCAGTTCGTGTTCCTCCCGGACCACGTCGCCCCGGCCGAACTGCCGGTCGAGATGAACGCGTTCAAGAGCCAGCAGCACCGCTGGGCCAAGGGCTCGATCCAGACGTTCCTCAAGCTGATGCCGACCATCCTACGGTCGAACCAGCCGTTCCACGTCAAGGCCGAGGCGTTCTTCCACCTCTCCGCCAACTTCAACTATCCGCTGATGTGCGTCCTGTCGGTGCTGATGGCGCCGTCGATGGTCATCCGCTACAACATGGGCTGGTACGAGATGCTGCTCATCGACGTGCCGCTGTTCTTCGCGGCGACGGCGTCGGTGGCCAACTTCTACATGGTGTGCCAGCGCGAGCTGTATCCCCGCACCTGGACCGAGCGCCTGCGCTACCTGCCGTTCCTGATGTCGATCGGCATCGGCCTGGCGGTGAACAACACCAAGGCGGTGATCGAAGCGCTGCTGCACAAGCCGAGCGAGTTCGCGCGCACGCCGAAGTACCACATCGAAGGCGGCGGCGACGAGTGGATGGGCAAGAAGTACCGCCAGGCGGTGGCCATCCAGCCGCTCATCGAGCTGGCGCTCGGCCTCTACTTCACGGCCACGCTGTTCTACGCGCTCGCCAACGGCATCTACGGCACGGTGCCGTTCCTGATGCTGTTCCAGGTCGGCTTCCTCTACACCGGCCTGCTGTCGATCGTCCAGCAGTACGGCGGCGACCTCGAGTTCAAGCCGGTCGCCAGCAAGCAAGCGTAGGGCCGCGATGGAGCCGTGGCTCGAGACCGCGCGTCTCGCGCTGCGCCGCTTCACTCCCGACGACCTCGACACCCTGGCCCGGCTGCACGCCGATCCGGTCGTGACGCGCTACCTCGGCGGGGTCAAGGATCGCGTCACCACCGAGGCGCAGATGCGCACGCGGATCCTCGACTACTACGACCAGCATCCCGGCCTCGGTGTCTGGGCCACCATCGAACGCGCCTCGGGCCAGGTCGCCGGCTTCCACGTCCTCAACCACATCCAGGGCGAGGCCGATCTGCAGGTCGGCTACGCGCTGTTCACCGAGCACTGGGGCAAGGGCTACGCCACCGAGATGGCGATCGCGCTGCTGCGGCACGGTTACAGCACGCTCGGCCTGCCGCAGGTGAACGCGCTCACCGACCTGGCCAACGCCGCGTCGCAGCAGGTGCTGCTGAAGGCCGGGCTCGAACGCAAGGGCGAGCGCGCCTTCGCGCACCCGGCGTATGCCGCGTCGGGACCGATGGCGTGGTTCGAGAGCCGGCGCGAGGCGTGGCTGGCCGCGCATTTGTAACCGGGACTGTCACCGTGACAATCGCCGACGGCGCAGAAACCGCCACGCTGCGGTGAGATATCGTTCCCTCATGTCCCTGACCATCCCGCGGCGACTGCGCGCCGTCGCTGCCGCCGCGCTGCTGGTGACGGCCGTGTGCCTGCCGCGGATGACGGCCCAGGAACAGACGGCCGACGTGCCGTTCGATCTCGTGATCGCCGACGGCCGGGTCGTCGACGGCACCGGCGCGCCGTGGTTCGTCGCCGACGTCGGCATCCGCGGCGACCGCATCGCCGCGATCGGCCGACTGCGCGGCATCACCGCCAAGGTCGTGATCGACGCCGCCGGCCTGGTCGTGGCTCCCGGGTTCGTCGACCCGCACGTCCATGCCCGCGAGTGGATCTTCTCCATCCCGACCGCCGAAGGCTATCTGCTGCAGGGCCTCACCACGGTGGTGGACGGCAACGACGGCAGTTCGCCGCTGCCGCTCGCGCCGTGGTTCGAGAAGGTGCAGGCCACGACCGTGTCGCCCAACGTCGCGGCGTTCGTCGGCCAGGGGACGGTGCGCGAGGCGGTGATGGGCACCGCCAACCGCAAGGCGACCGGCGCTGAAATCGCCAAGATGCAGGCACTGGTCGCGCAGGCGATGCGCGACGGCGCCCTCGGTCTGTCGACCGGGTTGGCCTACGTGCCCGGCGCCTACACGCCGACCGACGAGATCGTCGCTCTGGCGACGACGGCGCGCGAACACGGCGGCATCTACATCTCGCACATGCGCGACGAAGGCGGCGGCGTGCTCGAGTCGGTGCGCGAGACCATCGCGATCGGCGAGCGCGCGCAGATCCCGGTGCAGATCAGCCACCACAAGGTCGGCGGCCGCCGGCAGTTCGGCCAGAGCGTCCAGTCGCTCGAGCTCATCGCCGCGGCGCGGGCGCGCGGCATCGACGTCACCTTCGATCAGTATCCCTACACCGCGTCGCAGACCGGGCTGACACTGATCTTCCCGCGCTGGGCGCTGGCCGACGACAGACTCAACGAGCGGCTGGGCAGTCCGGGGACGCGCAAGGAGATCCGCACCGGCATGCTCGCCTTCATCGACGAGCGCTTCGGCGACGATCCGTCACGGATTCAGCTGGTCCGCTGCGGCCACGATCCGGCGCTGGCGGGGAAGACCGTCGCCGACCTGCTGAAGGCCGCTGGCCGGCCACTCACGCAGGCGGCGACCGCCGATATGGTCATCGACCTGCAGTTGAAGGGCGGCTGCAGTGCGATCTTCCACGCCTACGACGAGCCCGACGTCGAGCGGCTCATGCAGTCGCCGTTCGGCATGATCGGGTCGGACGGCAGCCTGACCAGGCCGGGTGACGGCTCGCCACACCCGCGCGCGTTCGGCACCTATCCGCGGGTGCTCGGCCACTACGTGCGCGAGCGCGGCGTGCTGCCGCTCGAGAGCGCCGTCCGCAAGATGACGTCGTTTCCGGCGGCGCGGCTGGGTCTGCGCGACCGCGGCCTGCTGCGCCCCGGGCTGGCCGCCGACGTCACGGTCTTCGATCCGGCGACCGTCGCCGATCGGGCGACGTTCACCGACCCACACCACTATTCGGTCGGGGTTCGCTATGTCGTGGTGAACGGCCAGGTCACGGTCAACGGCGGCGCCCACACCGGCGCCACGGCCGGGCGCGTGTTGCGCGGCCCCGGCGCTACTTCGCGCTGACCAGCGCCTGCCCAGGTCGCACCGTCTGGCTCGGCGGCGGCGCCTCGCCGCGATCGACCCAGCGCACCAGCCGATCGAACGCCTCGCGCACCGTCGGGATGTACGACGGCCCTTCGCCCATGGCGTCGGCGACGTCCGTGTCGAGGCCCATCCGCGTCGCGATGTACTGGAACGACGCCGTGCCGTCGTCGTCGCCCGACATGTGCCACACGCCGTCGACCAGATACAGGCGATGGCGGTCTGCCGGCGAGACCTTGGCGCGATAGGCCTTCAGCTCGGTGATGACGAAGTCGTCCCAGGTGCCGGCGACTTCGATGGTCGGCACCTGCACGCGTCCGGTGGAGTTCTCGCCGGCCGGCGCTGGTGTCGTTGCTGCCGCGGCGCGCATCGCCCCGGCGGCGGTGTAGGGCCACAAGCGGCGCGCCGCCACCGGCGTGCCGATCGCTTCGGCGAACGCCACCACCTTCGGGTCTGTCGCCGGTAGTCCGGGATGCGTCTTTGGATCGATGTCCGGCCACAGCGCTGCGAGCCTGGCCTGCCGCGCCTGGCGGGTCGGGAGATCGCCCCCGGCGCCGGCGACGATGACGACGCCGGCATACGGGCTGCGCGGGGCTTCGGCGGCAGCGCGGGCAATGCCGCCGCCCATCGACAACCCGAGCAGATAGCGTCGTGTCGGCGCCTTCCCGAGCCGGCTGAGCAATGCGCCGGCGGCGTAACCGGCAAATCGGTCGGTCAGCGCCAGGCCGCCCGCTGCGCTGATGGCGCCGTCACGATCCATGCTCGCATAGGCGAATCCGCTGGCCACGGCGTGCCGGCCGATGACGTCGTCGAGCGCGGTCTCGTCAGTGCCGATGACCTCGCCGCTGCGACTGAAGTTGTTGCCGCCCGAGCCGCCGTGCGCGCCGATGACCAGCGACCCGTTCCAGCCCGACTCTGGATAGCGCAGCACGTAGCGCTTGGCCACGGCGGTCCCGTTGACGAGGATCGGTGCGGTGCCTTTGACCTGGACCACGCCCGCCGCGCGTGTTTCCACGCCGTCGAAGAACGGCGGGTGCGATTGCCCGTCGAGCACGACACCGCTCGAAGCGATCACGCCGCTCGAACCGGTCTCGAGCGCATCGGCGACCGCGCCAGCGCCTCCGGTCTGCGCGCCAGGGGCGGCGGCAGCCGTTACCAGGAGCACGATGACGGCCGCGATCGCCGCCGCTCCGTGATTGGCGCTGTCGATTATTCGCGGCCTGCTCATGTGCGTGTCATAGGATACGCGAGCGCGGCACGACCGCCGCGGCACATTCTGAAGGCGAGGCGGCATGCGGAGACTGATCGCGGCAGTGTGGGCGGTGTGCGCATTGGGCTCGGGAACCCTGATCGCGGACGTCTGGGACTACAGCGGTATCGGCTTCCCTGACGACACGGCGGGCACTACGTCGAATCAGCTCGTTCACGGCGCGGTGCAGGTCCACGACGTGGCCGCCAAGGCGGGTGTGGCCGACCAGGACTTCTACATCGTGGCGCAACCCGCGCGCACGTCTTGGGAAGCGGTCATCGACGGATTCACCGGCGACATCAGCGATGCCGGAGTCGCCCCGGGTTTCGACCGGATCCAGGCGCCGAGTACGGTGATTCAACAGAAGGAGATCGCCTTTGGTGGGCAGCGGGCGAACTACCTCAGATTCAAGAACGACGGTCCGTCGGACACGGCGACGCTGCTGCGGGTGGCCAGCGCCTGGTGCGGTACGGGTTGCGGGGTGGAGGACCAGTATACGATTCGACTCAAGGAAACGACCGTCGCCGTACCGCGATTCAACAACAGCGCGACGCAGGTGACCGTGCTGATCCTGATGAACACGACCGAATCCATTACCTGCTCTCCGGCACTCACGTGCCCGGCACGTACTGTCGCCGTCGATGCGCATTTCCGGACCGGCAGTTCGCCGACGACGGTCCACGTCCAGACGTTCACGGTGGCGGCGGGCGAGGCCGAAGTCTTCAACACGTCCACGATTCCGGCTCTCCAGGGGATCGCCGGCGGGATCGTCCTTACCCACAACGGCGGCTACGGGCAACTGAGCGTCAAGGCCGTGGCCCTAGAACCGGCGACCGGCTTCAGCTTCGACACGCCAGGCACCATCCGGCCCTGACCCGGCCCGCGGGCCGGCGCCACGACCGCGTGGCCCAGCCCGCGTCGTCCGCCGCGCTGCCCGCTAGAACGTCGCGATCGGATTGACGGGCGAGCCCGAGCCACCAGGCGCCGGCAGCGCTGCCACCGTCAGCATGAACGCCCAGCGCTTCAGCCGGCCCGCGACCTTGGCGACGTCTTCGAGGTCGGCGACGTCGATCATCGGCATGCCCAGGGAGTTGATCGACAGCATGTGGATCGGGCGCGGGAAGCCCTCGATGTTCGACGGCTGCACGTCCTGCACCGCGTCGCTGCTGATGAGCGCGATGTCGCGGGCCTTGAACCACGGCATCACCGACACGTGGAACCCGGCCGCCTCGCGCGCCGCCGGCCACGGACCTTTCTCGGCGCGGCGGGCGAAGCGTCCGGTGCGCAGGAACAGCGCGTCGCCGCTGCCGATGCGCACGCCCGAGTACTTCTCCCACGCTTCGAGATCCGACGCGTAGATCGGCGTGCCGGGCTCGAGATACGGCACGCCGCGCATCAACGGGATATCCACCAGCACGCCACGCGTGATCAGGCCGTCCTTGAAACCGAGGATGCTGTTCTTCATGCAGCCCGGCCCCTCGCCGAAGCCCTCGCGGGTCGGCGTCGCCTGGTGGTACTTCTCGATCTCCCAGCCGTTGTAGGTCTTGCCCTCGAAGATGTAGTGGCAGAGCGAGTCCATGTGGGTGGTCGTGGTGGCGTGATAGGTCGACGAGATCACGTCCATCGCCGCACCCGAGCGCATCTTGCCGTCGGGGCCCATCAGGAACTCGATCTTGAACGGGGTCGGGTTGTCGGCCAGCACTTCCTTGTCGAGGGTGTGCGCCATCGACACCGACACGCCCTCGCGCACCAGCGCCACGGCCTCTTTGCGCTTGGCCGGGGTGATGAGGTTGAAGGTGCCGATCTCGTCGGCGGCGCCCCAGCGCCCCCAGTTCGAGATGTCCTTCATCATCTGCACGACCTCGGCCCGGGTCGGGTTGCGCGGCGGCGACGCCGCGCCCTGCGCCTCGACAGCGGGCGTCGCGAGCCGAACGACCAGGCCGAGCGTCACCGCACCGGCAATCCCGAGAACCAGGCGTGTCATCTGCACCTCCAGCGGCGCGAAGCTTACCACCCGAGCCCGCCACCCCGAGTCCCTCCCGAGCCCCGAGCCCCGGATCCCGAGCCCCGAGTAAGATGCCCCCATGACCGACGTGAAGGCCAAGGCCGGACTCGAGGACGTCGTCGCCACCGACTCCAGCATCTGTTTCATCGACGGCGACCGCGGCGTGCTGTCCTACCGCGGCTTCGACATCCACGACCTGGCCCGCTTCTCGACCTTCGAAGAGACGGCGTGGTTGCTCTGGCACGGCCGCCTGCCGGTCAAGGCGGAGCTGGGCGATCTGCAGTCGCAGCTGGCCGCGGCCCGGCCGCTGCCCGAGGCCATCATCCGGCTGATGAAGATGCTGCCGCCGGTGGACGCGATGGATGCGCTGCGCACGCTCACGTCGGCGCTCGGGCACTACGACCCCGATGCCCACGACCAGTCGCCGCGCGCGTCGTACCGCAAAGCGGTCCGGCTGACCGGCCAGGTGGCGAGCCTGGTCGCGACGTGGGGCCGGCTGCAGGCCGGTGGCGGACCGATCGCGCCCGACCCGGTGCTCGGCCACGCCGCCAACTTCCTCTACATGCTCACCGGGGAGCGGCCGGGGCCGACCGCGGTGCGGGCGATGGACATCGCGCTCACGCTACACGCCGACCACGAGCTGAACGCGTCGACGTTCGCCGCCCGGGTCGCCGCCGCCACGCTCACCGACATCCACTCGGCCGTCGTCGCCGGCATCGGCACGTTGAAGGGGCCGCTCCACGGCGGCGCCAACGCCGAGGTGATGAAGATGCTGCTCGAGCTCGGCAAGGACGCCGCGCCCGAGCGCGTCGACGCGTTCGTCCGCGCCAAGCTGCAGCGCAAGGAGAAGATCTCCGGCTTCGGCCACCGCGTCTACACCACCGAGGATCCGCGCGCCACCCACCTGCGCGAGATGTCGCGCGAGATGGGGAAGCGCGCCGGGCAGCCCGAGTGGTTCGCCATGTCCGAGCGCATCGAGACGATCGTCAGGAGCGAGAAGAAGCTCAACCCGAACGTCGACTTCTACTCGGCGTCCACCTACTACACCATGGGCATTCCGGTGGAGTTGTACACGCCGATCTTCGCGGTGAGCCGGATCTCGGGTTGGACCGCGCACGTGCTCGAGCAGCTGGCCAACAACCGGCTGATCCGCCCGCGCGCCGATTACACCGGTCCTGCCTACCCGCAGTCCTGGGTTCCGCTCGATCAGCGCTGATGGGCGACGTCCACGGCATGATGCGCGACGTGCCGCCGGCAATCTACGCGCTGATGGTCGGCATTCCGTTGACGTTCGTCGTCGCCGCCGTCGGCCTCGGGTGGTACGCGCAGGCCGCGGCGCGCCGGCCAGGCGTGACCGCGCCGCCGCTGGCCCAGCAGCACGCGCTCGCCGCCGGAATCACCATTGCCGTCGTGCCGCTGGCCTTCGCCTTGCTCATGCTCTGGGGCCGCTTCGGCTGATCGCGGCGGGGCGGCCGGCCAAGTGGGCCATAATGGATGGTTCACCGGCCTCAACGTGTCGAAACAGAGCTTCGTCCGCAACTTCGCCATCGTGGCGCACATCGACCACGGCAAGTCCACCCTGGCCGACCGGTTCCTCGAGTTCACCGGCGCCCTCCAGGCGCGCGAGATGGAAGCGCAGGTCCTCGACAGCATGGACCTGGAGCGTGAGCGCGGCATCACCATCAAGGCCCACCCGGTGCGCCTCAACTACCAGGCGGTAGACGGCCAGCGCTACATCCTGAACCTCATCGACACGCCCGGGCACGTCGACTTCGGCTACGAGGTGACGCGGTCGCTGGCCGCCTGCGAGGGCGCCCTGCTGCTGGTCGACGCCTCGCAGGGCGTCGAAGCGCAGACGCTGGCCAACGCCTACCTGGCGGTGGACGGCGGGCTGGAAGTGATTCCGGTCATCAACAAGATCGACCTGCCGAGCGCCGAGCCCGAAGAAGCGCGCCGCCAGATCGAGGAGATCATCGGCCTCGACGGCACTGGCGCCATCCTCGCCAGCGCCAAGGAAGGCCTCGGCATCCGCGCGATCCTCGAGGCGGTGGTGGCGCGCGTGCCGCCGCCCGAGGGCGACCCGGCCGCGCCGCTGAAGGCGCTCATCTTCGATTCCTGGTACGACTCGTACCGCGGCGTCATCGTCGTCGTCCGGGTGCTCGACGGGACGCTCAAGCCGGGCATGAAGGTCCGCTTCATGGCCACCGCCCAGGACTACGAGGTCGAGCAGCTCGGCGTGTTCACGCCCAAGCCGCTCGAGATGGCCGAGATCGGCGTCGGCGAAGTCGGCTTCATCAACTGCGGCATCAAGCGCATCGCCGACGCGCAGATCGGCGACACCGTCACCGAGAGCGCGCGGCTGGCGGTCGAGGCGTTTCCCGGCTTCAAGCCGCTCAAGCCGATGGTGTTCGCCGGGCTCTACCCGGTCGAGAGCCACGCCTACGGCGAACTGCGCGAAGCGCTCGAGAAACTGCGGCTGAATGACTCGGCGTTCTTCTTCGAGCCCGAGACCTCGGCGGCGCTCGGCTTCGGCTTCCGCTGCGGTTTCCTCGGTCTGCTGCACATGGAGATCGTCCAGGAACGTCTCGAACGCGAGTTCGACATGGACCTGATCACGACGGCGCCGGGCGTGCTGTATCGCGTGACCACGACCGACGGCGCGGTGCGCGAGATCGACAGCCCGGCCAAGCTGCCCGACGCCGGCTCCATCCAGCTGCTCGAGGAACCGGTCATCACCGCGATGATCCTGACGCCCGGTGAACATGTCGGCGGCATCCTGCAGCTGTGCCAGGACAAGCGCGGCGTGCAGAAGGCCCTCGAATACAAGGCCGCCAACCGCGTGCTCATCACCTACGAACTGCCGTTCAACGAAGTGGTGCTCGACTTCTACGACCGCCTCAAGACCATCTCGCGCGGCTACGCCTCGCTCGACTACCACGTCACCGGCTACTGGGCGTCGCCGCTGGTCAAGCTCGACATCCTGGTCAACGGCGAATCGGTCGACGCGCTGTCGATGATCGTGCACCGCGATCGTGCCTACGACCGCGGCCGGCAGCTGGTCGCCAAGATGCGCGAGCTGATTCCGCGCCAGATGTTCGAGGTGGCGATCCAGGCGGCGATCGGCACCCGGATCATCGCCCGCGAGTCGGTCAAGGCGATCCGCAAGAACGTCCTCGCCAAGTGCTACGGCGGCGACATCACCCGCAAGCGCAAGCTGCTCGAGAAGCAGAAGGAAGGCAAGAAACGGATGAAGCGGGTCGGCACCGTCGAGATCCCGCAGGAAGCCTTCCTGGCCGTGCTCAAGCTGTCGGAGGAGTAGCCGTGACCACCGTGGCCTTCCAGAAGTCCACCGCCCGCGAGTACTTCGAGTCGATCGTGGTGGCGGTGATCCTGGCGCTGTTCATCCGCACCTTCGTCGTCCAGGCGTTCAAGATCCCGACCGGCTCGATGGAGCCGAACCTGCTGGTCGGCGACCATCTGCTGGTCAACAAGTTCGTGTTCGCGCCGACCGCGACCGGGCTCGAGCGGGCGCTGCTGCCGGTGCGGCCGGTCGAGCGCGGCGACGTCGTGGTCTTCAAGTTCCCCGAGGACCCCGAGCGCGACTTCATCAAGCGCATCGTCGGCATGCCCGGCGAGACCATCGAAGTCAAAGGCACCCAGGTGCTGATCAACGGCGCCGCCATCGCCCAGCCGTTCGCCCACTTCCTGCTGCCCCACGACGGCGCCGGCGACGGCCACGAGCACGGCGGCGATCCGCGCGAGCGCTTCGGCCCGGTGACCGTGCCGGCCGGCCACTACTTCGCGATGGGCGACAACCGCGACAACTCGCAGGACAGCCGCTACTGGGGCTTCCTCCCCGGCCACTTCATCAAAGGCCGGGCGCTGATGATCTACTGGTCGTTCGAGAGCGGCGAGGGCGGGTCGGCGGTGTCGGGACTGCTCGGCGGCACCCGCTGGTCGCGGCTGTTCCACCAGATCCACTGAACCGGCGGGCACCGCTGCGCAGCCGCGGTGCGCGCCGCGCAGGCCGAGCGCTCCGAGCCGCGAGGCCGCGGGCCCCGAGTCCCGATTCTCCTGCTACACTCGATCGGACTTCCCCGAGGCACAGCGCATGTCGACCTTCTTCAAGCTTGCGATCACGGCGCTCGTGCTGAACGCCTGCGTGCAGGCCGGCCGATCGGCGTGGACGTTCTACCAGTTCGAGGACTCGGTGCAGCAGGCGGCGCTGTTCAGCGCCAGCCAGACCGCGCCGCAGGTCAAGGCGCGGATCCTCGAGCTCGCCGAGGAACAAGAGGTCGAGATCGAGCCCGACGCGGTCGAGGTGAGCTACCGCGGCACCCAGGCGCGGATCACCGGCGAGTACACCGACCACGTGCGGCTGATCCCCGGCGGCTACGTCTACGACTGGACCCACGTCCTCAACCTCGACGTCCGGCGCGTGCCGTACTAGGCGGGGTCCGGGGTCCCGGATCCCGGCCTAGCCTAGCCCTGGAGTGCGGCCGTCGCCGCGTGGGTGTGGGTGGCGACCTCGTCGAGCACGGCGGCGATACCGGTCGCCGCGTCCGCCCGGAACGACTCGTCGGTCAGGCTGTCGAGGTTGATCCGCACGTTGGCGGCGGCGCCTTCGGCGGCCGCCCGCAACATCCCGATCGCCACCAGCAGATCGCTCGACGCCGAGGGGTTGCCGAGCGCCGCCACCGTGCCCAGCAGGTCGAGCACACGGGCGCAGGCGACCGCCGTCTGCAGCGGCACCGTCGTGGCGTCGCGGGTCGCCGCCTGAATCGCCGCCGTGCGCGCTGCTTTGTCGGCGTCGGTGGCCTTGGGCAGCCGGAAGGCGGCCATCAGCCGATCGAACGCCGCGGTGTCGTCGTCGGCGAGGGCCAGCAGCCGGGCGCGCAGATCGGCGAGCGGGCCCTGCACCGTGGCCAGCATCGCCCGCTCCTCGTCGTTGTCGTGGCGGGTGCGCGGCAGCCCGGCGACCATCTGCGTCAGCGCCGTGCCCAACGCCCCGGCCACCGCCGCGACCGACCCGCCACCCGGCGTCGGTGAGGGTGCGGCGACGCGGTCGAGCAGATCGGTGAGCGACAGGGCGTGGAGCGGCGGCATCGCCAGCGATTCTAGCAGCCGGTGGTGGAAGTGGCGGCGAAGCACCGAGGGCAGCGTCGGCCGAATGCCGTCGCCACTTTCACTACGCTGCTATGCCGCGCGCCCGGCGACGACCGCGCCGTGCTTGAGCACCAGATGGATCACCGGGGCGCCGACCCGGACGAGATCGGCGATCGGGCCGTCGAGGACGACGGCGTCGAACTGCTTGCCGGTCTCGAGGCTGCCGATGCGATCCTGGCGGCCGAGCGCGGCGGCGGCGTTGGCGGTGGCGGCGACGATCGCCTCCTCCAGGGTCAGGCCCATGCCGAAGCAGGCGAGGGCGATCACGAACGGCATCGACGGCGTGAACCCGCCGCCCGGATTCATGTCGGTGGCCAGCGCCACCGGCACGCCGCGGTCGACGAACATCCGCGCCGGCGCATAGCGTCCGAGCTTGAGGAAGAACGCCGCCGCCGGCAGCAGCGTGGCGACGACGCCGGCGCGGGCCATCGCGTCGGCCGCGGCGGCGTCGGTGAAGATGAGGTGGTCGGCGGAGGCGGCGCCGACCGCGGCGGCCACCAGCGAGCCCCCGCTCGCCGCCAGCTCGTCGGCGTGGATGCGCGGCGACAGGCCGTGGCGCCGGCCGGCGTCGAGAATCCGTCGCGACTCGTCGGGCGTGAACACGCCCTGCTCGCAGAACACGTCGTTCCACTCGGCCAGCCCGGCGGCGGCCACTGCCGGCAGCATCTCGTCGATGACCAGCCGGATGTAGTCCTCGCGCCGGTCGCGGTACTCGACTGGGACCTCGTGGGCGCCCATGAAGGTCGGGCTGAGCTCGATCGGCTGCGACGCGGCGAGCACCCGAACCGCCTGCAGCATGCGTAACTCGGCGGCGGTCTCGAGCCCGTAGCCGCTCTTCACCTCACAGGTCGTGGTGCCCTGGGCGAGCGCGTCGGCGAGCCGGGGCCGGGCCGCGGCCACCAGGTCGTCGACGCTCGCGGCGCGGGTGGCCGTCACGGTGCGGACGATGCCGCCGCCGCCGGCAGCGATCTCGGCGTAGGTGGCGCCGCCCAGACGCCGGGCCAGCTCGTCGCGGCGATCGCCGGCGTAGACGGCGTGGGTATGAGGATCGACGAACCCCGGGAGCACCGTGCGGCCGCGCCCGTCGATGACCCGGGCCCCGGGCTGGAGCTGGATCGAGCGCTTCACCATGGCGGCCGGGCCGACGGCGACGATGCGGCCGCGCCAGCCGGCGACAGAGGCCCTGGGGATCGCGGCGATCGCCGCCTGACCAGCGCCGGCGCGCGGCGCCGGACCGGCACACGTCACCACCACGTCGGCGTCGTCGAGGAGGAGGTCGGCCGGGCTCATCCGGCGGCTCCGAGACGGGCCTGCACAGCCTCGGGGGGCAGCCCGGAGATCTTGAGGCGCTTGCGGCGGGAGCGGTCGCCCGAGACGATGGCGAGGTCACGCCTGGGCACGTCGAGTACGCCGGCCATCAGAACGATCAGCGCCTCGTTGGCCTCGCCGTCGACCGGCGGCGCCGCCAGCCGCACCAGCAGGGCGCCATCGCGGACCCCTGCGACCACCGACCGGCGGGCGCGCGGGATGACGCGGATGTCGAGCAGCGAGCCCCCGGCGGCGGCGCTCACCATGGACGGACGGGATCAGCCGTTCTGGGTGCGGACGTCCTGCTCGGGCACGGCCGCCGGAGCGACGCCAGTGCCGCTGTCGGTGTTGCGCGGCCGCATCAGGCGGATCTTGTCGTCGCGGTCGCGGGCGTCCTGCTCGCGGACGAAGTCGAGCGTGTTCTTCAGCGCGTTGATGATCGCTTCGACCGAGGTCTCGGTTTCGCGCCGGCGCGTCTTCAGCCCGTCGATCTCGCGCTGCAACTCCTCGAAGCGAAGCTGGGCCTTCTGCACCAGCAGGTCGGCGCGGGTCTCGGCTTCCTTGACCAGTCGCTGCGCGTCCTGGTGGGCCGACTCGCGCAGTCCGTCGGCGATTCGCTGGGCGCTGACCAGCGTGTTCTTCAGGCTCTTCTCCTCGGAGCGGTGTTCGGCGAGCGCGCTCTCGAGGCGGGCCACCTCCTGGCGCAGCCGGTCGGCTTCGCGCAGGGCGCCTTCGTAGTCGTCGGCCACCTCGGCCAGCAGCGCGTCCACTTCGCCGCGCTCGTAGCCGCGCATCGCCGTCTTGAACTTCTGCTGCCGCAGATCCAGAGGTGTCACGTTCATGATGTCAGTCCCGGCCTCGCTACCCGCGAGCCCCGAAAATCGCGCTGCCCACCCGGATGATCGTCGCGCCCTCTTCTACCGCCACCTCGAAGTCGTGGCTCATGCCCATCGACAGCTCGGCCAGACGGCCGGCCGGCGTTCCCGCCGCCACCTGGCGGTCGCGCACCTCGCGCAGCCGGCGGAACCACGGCCGGGCCTCGTCGGGGTCGGCCACCGCCGGTGGCAGCAGCATCAACCCGACCAGCTCGGCGGCGACGCACCGGTTCGCCGCCGCGACGATCGCCGGCACCTCGGCCGGGTCGGCCCCGTGCTTGGTGGCCTCGCCGGCCAGGTCCACCTGGATCAGCACCCGCGGCCGGCGTCCGGCCGCCGCTGCCGCCGCGTCGATCTTCTGCAGCAGATCCACGCTGTCGACGGCGTGGATCCAATCGAAACTCTCCCCGGCCTTCTTCGCCTTGTTCGATTGCAGGTGGCCAATCAGGTGCCACCGGAGCGTCGTATCGGTCAGTTCCGTGAGCTTCTGCAGACCCTCCTGCACCTTGTTCTCGCCGAAGTCGAGCTGGCCGGCAGCCACCGCCGCCCGCACGTGCTCGGCCCCGTAGGTCTTCGAGACCGCGACCAGGCGGACCGCCGCGGCGTCGCGTCCGGCCCGGGTCGCCGCAGCGGCGATGCGCTCGCGGACCTCGGCGAGCCGCGCCGCGATCGTCGCGTCGAGTCCGCTCACGCCGGCGGCGGCTTCAGCTGCGACAGCATCGCCTTGGCCTGCGCGGCGAACTGGCCGCTCGGCGCCAGCTTCAGGTATTCCTCGAACGAGGCCACCGCCTCGGGCATCTTGCCCTCGTTCAGCAGCGCCATGCCGAGCTGGTAGCGGGCGTCGGCGTGGTTTGCGTCGGCCTTGACCGCCTCTTCGAACTTCACCTTGGCCTCGGCGATCTTGCCGGCGTTCCACAGGATGATGCCCTGGTTGTAGACCGCGTCGGCGTTGCCGGCCGGGGCCGAGGCGGCGGCCTTGGCGCCGATCGCCGCCGCTTCGTCGAAGCGTTTCTGGTTGTTGTAGAGCGTCGCCAGGGCGTTCAGCGTCTCGGCGTGGTCGGGCTTCTGTTCGAGGCCCTTCTTCCAGTTCTCCTCGGCCTGCTTCTCGTCCTTCTTCTGCAGGAAGGCGTAGCCGATGTTGAAGTAGCACTCGTGGCAGGTCGGCTGCAGCGCCACCGCCTCCTGGAACTTGGCGATGGCGGCGTCGTGGTTACCGGAGCGGCTGGCGGCGACGCCGGCGTCGAACGCGCCCTTGAGCGCCGCGACCTTCGGGTCGGTCCCGGCCGGAACCGTCGACAGCTTGATGTTCACCTCGGAGGTCTGGCCGACGCGAATCCGCGCGTCGCCGAACCCGCTGCCGAGCTTGTCGACGGCGACCGACACACGGTAGCCGCCCGACTGCAGGCCGAGCTGCACGAACTCGCCGCGCCGGTCGGTCTTGGTGGTGAGCTTGCGGTTGCCGCCCTCCATCTGCTCGATGACGACCGGGGCATCGGCGACCGGCTTGTTCTCGGCGTCGACGACCTTGCCTTTGACAAGGCCGGTCTGAGCGAACGCGGGCGCGGCCAGGGCCAGCACCAGGGGAACGGCGAACAGCCTGGACAGGGAACTGTGAGACATGACGGGCAACGACCTCCTGGACCCCGCACGCAGTGCGGCCGGTCTCACCGGCCAGTGTAGCGCGGATGGGGACTGTCCCTGTTCAGGGCTGGCCCTGACTTCCGAGTCGTAGATTGATCGGTTGGCAATGTCTGCGAACCGCGAGACGTGAAGTCGGGTCCAGCCCTGAACAGGGACTGTCCCCAGGCAGGGGACGGGGTCAGACCCCGTCGAAGAACCGCCGGACGTCTTCGACGGAGTGCGTGATCGGCGCTGGCGGCAGCGACTGCAGGAAGCGCCGGCCGTAGCCCATCGTCCGCAGCCGCGGGTCGAGCACCGCCAGCACGCCGCGGTCGCTGCGGTGGCGGATGAGCCGTCCCAGGCCCTGCAGCAGGGCCAGAATCGCCAGCGGCACCTGGTACTGGTCGAACGGGCTGGCGCCTTCAGCGGTGAGCGCCTCGATCCGCGCCGCGACGATCGGGTCGCCGGGCGAGACGAACGGCAGCTTGTCGATGATCACCGCGCTCAGCTGGTCGCCCTGCACGTCGACGCCCTGCCAGAACGACGACGTCGCAAACAGCACCGCGTGCGGCGTACGCCGGAACTCCTCGAGCAGCACCGAGCGCGGGGCCGTGCCCTGGACCAGCACCGGATACTCGAGCTCGAGTTCGAGCAGGCGGACGACGGCGCGCATGGTGGCGTAGCTGGTGAACAGCACGAAGGCGCGGCCGCGCGAGCACTGCAGCAGCTGCTTGGTCTCCCACGCCACCGCCTCGGCGTAGCGTTCTTCTCGCGGCAGCGGCATGCGCCGCGGCAGGTAGAGCAGCGTCTGCGTGGCGTAGTCGAACTCCGACGGCACGCGGATCTCGGTGGCGTCGTCGAGGCCGAGCCGGGTGCGCACGTAGTCGAAGCGGCCGTCCACGGTGAGGGTGGCCGAGGTCAGCACCGCGGCCCGGCGCCCGCCGCTCACCAGGTCGCGGACGATCCGCGAGACGTCGATCGGGGCGGCGCGCAGCAGCACGCTGCGGCCGCGCACTTCCAGGAAATAGACGTAGCCGGCGTCGGCGGCACCCAGCACGAAGCGCAGCTCGCGGGCGAGGGCGCCGGCCCGCCGGGCGATCGACGCCGCGTCCTCGGTCGGCCGCGCGGGGGTGAGCCCGTCATCCGACTTGGGCGCCGCGGCGGCCAGCGCGAAGGTGGCCTCCAGCCAGTCGAGCGCGCCGCCCAGTTCCAGCCCGGTCTCGATGTGATCGGCGAACCACGCCGGGGTGATCCGCATCCGCTCCTCGACCGCGGACTTGCCGGCCCGGGCCAGCGCCAGCGCGCTGAAGAAGGCGCGGGCGTGATCGAGGACCCGCATCAGCCCGCGGGCGGCGTCGTGCGCGCCGCGGTCGCGGCCGAAGCCGCGGACGCAGGCCTCGGCGTCGCGGACCAGATCGTCGACGCGGTGGTTGCTGACGTTGACGCCGAAGTACTGGGTGGCGACGTCCTCGAGCTGGTGCGCCTCGTCGACGACCAGATGCGGGCACGACGGAATCACCTCGCCGTAGGCGCTCTCGCGCACCGCGGCGTCGGCGCACAGCAGGTGGTGGTTGACGATGACGACGTCGGACTCCACCGCCCGCTGCCGCATCCTGGTGACGAAGCACTCGCTGTAGCGCGGGCACTCGGTGCCCAGGCAGGTCTCGGCGGTGGCCGACACCTCGTGCCACAGCGCCAGGTCCTCGGGCAGCTCGAACAGCTCGGCGCGATCGCCGGTCTCGCTGCCAGGCGCCCACCGCTCGATGATCGGCAGGAAAATCGCGTCCTCGGGCGCGACGCGATGGCCCTTCACGTCCTGGCGGCTGCGGTACTCGGCCAGCCGGTGCAGGCACAGGTAGTTGCCGCGCCCCTTCATGCAGGTAGCGGTGAACGGAATGCCGAGCGCCTCGCGCAGCACCGGGACGTCCTTGCTGAGGATCTGCTCCTGCAGGTTCTTGGTGCCGGTGGAGACCAGGACGCGGTGCCCGCTGAGGATCGCCGGCACCAGATACGCCATGGTCTTGCCGGTGCCGGTGCCGGCCTCGGCCAGCAGCACACCGCCGTCGTCGAGCGTGGCGGCCACCGCCGCGGCCATCCCGCGCTGGCCTGGACGCGGCTCGAACTGGGGCAGCGCCCGCGCCAGCAGCCCGTCGTCGGCGAACGCGGCGGCTACGTCGTCGAGGAGACGCGACGGTACAGCGGGAACGTCTGACACAGCTGCTCGACCTCGCCCTTCACCGCCGCGGCCACGGCGGCGTCGTCGGGGGCGGCCAGCACCCGGGAGATGAGCGCGGCAATGGCGCCCATCTCGGCGGTGCCGAGCCCGCGGGTGGTCACGGCCGGGGTACCGAGCCGGATGCCACTGGCCACCATCGGCGGATTGGTGTCGAAGGGAATCGCGTTCTTGTTCACGGTGATGGCGGCACGGCCGAGCGCCGCTTCGGCGACCTTGCCGGTGATGCCGCGCGAGAACACGTCGACGAGCACCAGGTGGTTGTCGGTGCCGCCGCTGACGACGCGGAAGCCGGCCGCCGCCAGCCCCTGGGCGAGTGCCGCGGCGTTGGCCACGACCTGGCGCTGATAGTCCACGAACGCCGGGTCGGCGGCCTGGCGGAAGCACACCGCCTTGGCGGCGATGATGTGCATCAGCGGTCCGCCCTGCACGCCGGGGAACAGCGCCCGGTCGATCGCCTTGGCGTGGGCGGCGCGGCACAGGATCAGCCCGGCGCGCGGTCCGCGCAGCGTCTTGTGCGTGGTGGTGGTGACGAAGTCGGCGTGCGGCACCGGATTGGGATGCAACCCGGTGGCGACCAGCCCGGCGATGTGGGCCATGTCGACCATGAACAGCGCGCCGGCCTTGACGGCGATCTCGCCCATGCGCGCGAAGTCGATCGTTCGCGGATAGGCGCTCGCGCCGGCGATGATGAGCTTCGGCGTGTGCTCGAGCGCCAGCCGCTCGACCTCGTCGTAGTCGATGCGCTCGTCGGCCTGGCGGACCCCGTACGGGACCACCGTGAAGTACTTGCCCGAGAAGTTGAGCGGGTGACCGTGGGTGAGGTGGCCGCCGTGGGCGAGGTTCATGCCCAGGATGGTGTCGCCCGGCTGCAGGGTGGCCAGCAGCACCGCCATGTTGGCCTGCGCGCCGGAGTGCGGCTGCACGTTGGCGTGCTCGGCGCCGAACAGCGCCTTGGCCCGCTCGATCGCCAGCGACTCGACGACGTCGACGTGTTCGCACCCGCCGTAGTAACGCTTGCCCGGGTAGCCCTCGGCGTACTTGTTGGTGAGCACCGAGCCGGCCGCCTCGAGGATCGCCGCGCTCACGAAGTTCTCCGAGGCGATGAGCTCGAGCCCGGTCTCCTGCCGCTCGCCTTCGGCGGCGACGGCGCGCGCCACCTCGGGATCGGCCTCGGCGAGCGATCGATGGAAGAACAGCGGGTCGTGGGACGGGCTCATGGGGGGCACGCGGTCGGCGCGGTCACCGGGGCGGCGTGGCCTGTTCGAGCTGGCGGATCTTGGCAACCCGCTGCTCGTGCCGGCCCCCGGCGAACGAAGTGGACAGGAACGCGTCGACGATCGCCTGGGCGGCGTCGGGCGCCAGCTGGCGGCCGGCCAGCGTGAGGACGTTCAGATCGTTGTGCTCGCGGGCCAGTGCCGCGGCCGCCGGGTCGCCGATGGCCGCGGCGCGGATGCCGGCCACCTTGTTGGCGGCAATCGCCATCCCGACACCGCTCCCGCACACCAGGATGCCGCGATCGGCGCCGCCGCCGGCCACCGCGTGGGCGACCGCCGAGGCGTAGTCGGGATAGTCGACCGAGGCCGCGGAGGTGGTGCCGAAGTCGCGGGTGGTGACGCCGCGCGCCTCGAGCGCCTGCTTCACCGCGTCTTTCAGCGCGAAGCCCGCGTGGTCGGCGCCGAGTGCGACGATCATGCGCCGATTGTACATGGAGGGCGCAGCTGTCGCGATCCGATCGCCGATCGCAGTTTCACGAGTACCCTGGAATCGTGTCCTCCATCGTGCAGATCTCTCCCCGCGGCGAAGCCCGCATCCGTCACGGCCATCCCTGGATCTACCGCTCCGACGTCGCGCACACCGACGCGACTCCGGGCGAGGTGGTCCGGGTGGTCGGCGCGAACCAGCGGCCGCTCGGCCAGGCGTTCTTCTCCGATCAGTCGCAGATCACCTTGCGGATGCTGACGCGCGACGACCGTCCGATCGACGAGGCGTTCTGGCGCGGCCGCCTGGAAGCGGCGATAGCCTTCCGCGGCCGGCTCGGCATCGACGCCTCGGCGTGGCGGCTGGTGCACGGCGAAGGCGACCTGGTGCCGTCGCTCATCGTCGATCGCTACGGCGACGTGCTGGTGATGCAGACGCTCTCGCAGGGGACCGAACGGCTGCTGCCGCTGTTCGCCCGCCTGCTGCAGGAGCTGACCGGCGCCAGCGGCATCCTCGAACGCAACGACCCGCGAGTGCGCGGCCTGGAAGGGCTCGACCAGCGGGTGTCGGTCGTCGCCGGCGAGGTGCCGGAGCTGGTGCGCGTGCACCAGGGGCCGATCGAATACGAGCTCGACCTGCGGCACGCGCAGAAGACCGGCTTGTTCCTCGATCAGCGCGAGAACCAGGCCGCCGCCGCCGGCTACGCCCGCGGCCGGCTGCTCGACGCCTTCAGCTACCACGGCGGCTTCGCGCTGGCGATGGCCGCCGGGTGCACCAAGGTCGAGGCGCTCGACGTGTCGGCGCCGGCGGTGGCTCAGCTGCAGGCCAACGCCGCCCGCAACCGCCTGCCGCACGTCGAGGCCCGCGAAGCCAACGCCTTCGACGAGCTGCGCCGGCTCGAGAAGAGCGGCGCGCGCTACGACACCGTGGTGCTCGATCCGCCGGCGTTCGCCAAGAACAAGGCGGCGCTCGACAAGGCGCGGACCGGCTACAAGGAGATCAACCTGCGGGCCCTGCGGCTGCTCGAGCCGGGCGGCGTGCTGGTGACCTGCACCTGCTCGTACCACGTGCAGGACGCCGCCTTCGCCGAGATCGTCCACGAGGCGGCGGTCGACGCCGGCTGTCAGGTGACGGTGGTCGAACGCCGCACCCAGGGGCGCGATCATCCGGTGCTGCTCGGCGTGCCCGAGACCCAGTACCTGACCTGCCTGATCCTGCGCAAACTGCCCTGAGAACGCATGCGTCAGGGGGCTGACGGCGCGGCCGCCGATGCGTCCTGAGTATGCGCCCGGAGATGGCCTCGGTGCCCGGCGAGCCAGCTCTGCCGGGACTGGCGCCGCCGGCCGATATGAGAGTAAAATCCCCGCCTCAGGGGATGGGTCGCATCCTCGTGGGTTGTCGTCATGTTGCGGAGGACCGAGTGATGAATCACGGTCAGTATCGGAGCCAGTGGCTGGGCGCGCTCGTCTTGACTGCTGCGGCGGCCGCTCCGGCCTTCGCGCAGACGGCTGCTGCGCCGACCTTCACCAAGGACATCGCGCCGATCTTCCAGGCGAAGTGCGAGTCGTGCCACCGGCCCGACTCGATCGCGCCGATGTCGCTGGTCACCTACGAGCAGAGCCGGCCGTGGGCCCGGTCGATTCGTGACCGCGTCCAGACCCGGCAGATGCCGCCCTGGCACATCGACAAGAGCCTGGGCATCCAGCACTTCGAGAACGACCGTTCGCTGAGCGACGCCGAGATCGACACCGTCGTGAAGTGGGTGGCGGCGGGCGCGCCCAAGGGCGACATGAAAGACATGCCGAAGCCGGTCGAATGGCCGAGCGACGACATCTGGAACTACGAGAAGATGTACGGCAAGCCCGACCTCGTCCTCCGCTCGCCGGCCTACACCCAGAAGGGCGACGCGATGGACGCCTGGTACAAACCGGTCCAGGCCACCGGCCTGACCGAGGACCGCTGGGTGCGCGCCATCGAGATGCGCCCGGGCACGGTCAAGGGGCGCAAGATCACCCACCACGCGCTGGCCCGCCTGCAGCAGAACGACGGCGACGACGGCTCGTCGATCGCCCCCGGCGCCGACGAACCCGGCCCCGGGCTGTTCATGGAGTGGGCGGTCGGCAAGCAGGGCGAGATCATGCGCGAGAACTCGGGCAAGCTCATGAAGCCCGGTTCGAAGATCGTGTGGGACATCCACTACCACGCGGTCGGCGAAGACATCACCGATTCGGTCGAGCTCGGCATCTACTTCTACCCGAAGGGCGAGGAGCCGAAGTTCCGCCAGGCGCTGGCGCTGTTCAGCGGCATCACCGGCGGCAACCGCGCGCTCGACATCGCCCCCAACTCGGTCAACGTGTCGCAGAACTTCCACGTGATGAAGAAGGCCGGCCGGGTCGAGAACTTCCAGCCGCACATGCACCTGCGCGGCAAGGCGATGTCGATGGAAGCGATCCTGCCGACCGGGCAGGTGCAGATGCTCAGCCAGGTGAGCGACTACAGCTTCAACTGGCACACCAATTACGTCTACGCCGACACCGCCGCGCCGCTGCTGCCCAAGGGCACCATCCTGCGCATCACTTCGTGGCACGACAACACCGCCGCCAACAAGAACAACCCCGACCCGAACCAGTGGGTCGGCTGGGGCGACCGCACGGTCGACGAGATGGCGCATGCCTGGGTGAACATCACCTATATGGACGACGCCGACTTCAAGGCCGAGGTCGACAAGCGCAAGGCGGCGACCGCAGCGACCACGAGCGACCGCCAGCAGCAGTAAACGGCGCCGAGCGGTTCCGTGCGGACCTGACTTCCACGATCGGGGGTGCTGTCGAAAGGCGGCACCCCCGTTGTGTTTGAGAGACGGAGATAGCAGCGATGAAACGGTTGGTGTCGACTCCTTGTCAGACGGCGGCGGGTCTGGCCGCGTGCGCGGTCCTGGCGTTGATCCTGGTCGTGCCGGTGTCCGGGCAACTGCCGTTGCCGGCCATCAAGGACAGCGGCGAGGCGATCTTCCCGGCCTTCGAGGGCTGGTACGCGAACCCCGACGGGACGTTCAACCTGCTGCTCGGCTATTACAACCGCAATCAGAAGCAGGCGCTCGACATCCCGGTGGGGCCGAACAACCGGGTCGAACCCGGCGGCCCCGACCTCGGCCAGCCCACCTACTTCCAGATCAGGCGCGGCTGGGGGGTGTTCGCGATCAAGGTGCCGAAGGACTTCGGCAGCGAGAAGCGCTACACCTGGACCATCGTCGCCAACGGCAAGACCGCGTCGGTGCCGGTCGGCCTCATCAAGGACTACCAGATCGAGCCGTTCAAGGACACCGCCGAGGGCAACACGCCGCCGGTGCTGAAGTTCTCGCCGACCGGCAAGGCGTTCAGCGGCCCGCCGGTCGAGATCGCCCACACGCTCACCGGCGCGGTCGGCCAGGCGGTGACGCTCGACGTGACCATCACCGACGACATGCACAAGGAAGAGGGCGAGAACCCGGCGTTCGCCGGCCGCACACCGCGGCTCGTGCAGTCGTGGCACAAGCACCGCGGTCCCGGCGAGGTGAAATTCAGCGAGCCGCGGCCGAAGATCGCCGACGACGGCAAGACCACGACGACGGCGACGTTTTCGGCCGCCGGCGAGTACATCCTGCGCGCCCAGGGCAACGACAACTCGGGCGAGGGCGGCGGCGGCTTCCAATGCTGCTGGACCAACGCCTACGTGAAGGTGACGATCAAATAGCGGGGCTCGGGACTCGGGGTTCGGGTCTCGGGAAGGACGAACGAAGAGCAGCTAGCGACACGTCACGACGGGAAGTTCGTGCTCCAGCAAGCCGGTCGGCGAATGTGCCGACCGGCTTTTTGATTTTCGATGCAGTGCAGAATTCAATGTGATGGATTGTCTCCTGTTGTCGATGCGATGGTGCGATGTTATCGAGCCATGATCTGCATCTTGATCCCATTTTCATTGGTGTTTTCTGCTTTCCAGCGTTGACTCGCAGGCAACTGATCGGTAGCCTTTTCGATGCCCGGGGGTTGGTCACTGGATGCGCTGCGCCTATCCAGGACCGTCCCTCACTTGGAGGTTGGAAGCATGTCGAGCAGAACCAGGCTAGCGCTGGTTCTCTGCGTGGCGTTCGTGGCGGCCGCTTTGTGGTCGTCTCCGGCGTACGCGCAGAGTGCCATCAGCGGTGTCGTGAGGGACGAGTCCGGTGCCGTGATGCCGGGCGTGAGTGTCGAAGCGGCCAGCGAGGCCCTGATCGAGAAGGTCCGCTCGGCGGTCACCGACGAGAACGGCGCCTACCGCATGATCGACCTGCGGCCCGGCAACTACAAACTGACGTTCACGCTGCAGGGCTTCAACGTCATCATCCGTGAGCTCGAGCTGGCGTCGAACTTCGTCGCCACCATCAACGCCGAGTTGAAGGTCGGCACGCTGCAGGAATCGGTGACCGTGTCGGGTCAGTCGCCGCTGGTCGACGTGCAGAGCAACGTCAAGCAGCAGGTGCTGTCGCGCGACGTGCTCGACGCGGTGCCGACCGCCCGCACCATCCAGGGCCTCGGCCAGCTGATTCCCGGGGTCACCTTCAACCAGCCCGACGTCGGCGGGTCGCGCGCCATGCAGCAGACGTACTTCTTCGTCCGCGGCACCGGCTCGGCCCAGACCGTGGTCATGGTCGACGGGCTGATGACCAACGGCCTGATGGGCGACGGCGCGGTCAACGCCTACCACAACGAAGCGATGACCTACGAAGCTGTCTACATGACCTCGGGTGGCAACTCCGAGACCATGACCGGCGGCGTCAACTTGAACCTGGTGCCCAAGGACGGCGGCAACCGCTTCGCCGGCGGCGTCAAGGCCAACAAGAGCCCGGCCTCGTGGCAGGGCGACAACCTCAGCGCCGAGCTGCGCTCCTTCAACGTGCGCGCCGTCGACCGCGTCGACAACTTCTACGAGTTCAACGCCGAACTGGGCGGTCCGATCCTGAGAGACAAGCTGTGGTTCTTCGGCGCCTACCGCAAGGCCCGCTACGACAAGCCGATCGCCAACACCTTCGACCTGCCGAGCGGCGTCTCGGCGCCGGTCGGTTTCAAACAGTGCCTCGACGGCGTGATCTCGTGCGAACAGGGCGTGTCGCCGGAGAAGATGGACAACCCGATCGCCCGCCTCACCTGGCAGGTCTCACAGCGCAACAAGCTCGCCGTCTACTACGACCGCGCGCTGCGGCTGCGCGCCGCGGCGATGTCCAACGCCACCGACCCGCGCACGGCGTCGGTGGTGTGGAACACCCCGATCTTCGCCACCGGTTCGGCCAAGTGGACCTCGACGCTGTCGTCGAGCCTGCTGCTCGAGACCGGCTTCTCGTTCAACCGCGAGCGCTACGACAACCTCTATCAGGACGGCATCCTCGCCGAACGCAACACCCCTGAGTGGTATCGCAACGTGCGCAAGAACGACTTGAGCACCGGCTTCCTGTGGAACGCGTCGTCGGCGCAGCTGGGCAACTACCCCGATCGCTACAATGTCACCACGGCGCTGTCGTACGTGACCGGGTCGCACAACGTCAAGGTCGGCACTCACTTCGGGTGGGGCATCTACCGCCGCTACAACAACGCCAACGCCGACCTCTACCAGACCTACAACAACGGCGTGCCGCAGCAGGTCACCGTGCTCAACACGCCGCTCCAGGTGCAGGAGAACATGGACGGTCAGTTCGCCGTCTACGCCCAGGACTCGTGGCGTCTGAGCAACTTCACCATCAACTACGGCGTGCGCTACGACCGCCTGGCGCAGAGCATCGTCGGCCAGGACGCCCAGCTCGGCCGGTTCGCCAATTCGCCGGCTTACGACGACATCAAGATTCCGACCTGGAGCGACTTCTCGCCGCGCATGTCGGTCATCTGGGACATCTTCGGCAACGGCAAGACGGCGATCCGCACCGGCGTGAACCGGTTCATGACCGCGCAGACGACCGGCCTGGCCCAGCTCTACAGCCCGACGGCGCTGACCACCGCCAACCTGACGTGGCAGGATCTCAACGGCGACGACATCGCCCAGGGCGAACGCGGCTGCGCGTTCGGCACCGCTGGCTGCGAGATCAATCTGGCGCAGCTGCCGGCCAACTTCGGCATCCGTTCGCTGGCGACGCCCGATCCGGACATCCAGCGGCCGGGGCAGTGGTCCTTCAACCTCGGCGCCACGCAGGAGCTGTGGAACCGCCTCACCGTGACGGCCGAGTGGTATCACAACCGCTTCACCGACATCACCGAGCGCAACAACGTCGCCCGCAACTTCGACAGCTACACCCGCGTCGACGTGGTCAGCCCGATCGACGGCGCGATCATCCCGGCCTACAACGTCAAGCCGGAGTTCCTGTCGGCGGTGCAGAACGTCGACAACAGCGATTCCGACATCTCGCGCGTCTACAACGGCTTCGAGCTCGGCTTCAACGCCCGGCTGCCGCGTGGCGCCCGGGTGTTCGGCGGCTTCAACCTCGAACGGACCCTCTCCAACACCTGCAGCGTCGGCACCGACCCGAACTTCACGGTGTTCTGCGATCAGGCGGAGAACGGCCTGCCGTGGCTGCGTCAGTTCAAGCTGGCCGGCACCTACCCGCTGCCGTGGTGGGGCGTGACGGTGAGCGCATCGCTGCAGAGCCTGAATGGCTACGTCGTCGGCACCGAGGCCATTCCCTACGGCGTGTTCACCTTCGGCACCGGCTTCGACACGCCGCGTGGCCAGGGCACGTTCTGGAACATCACCCGGACGACCACCTACGCGGCGAACTGTGCCGCGCCCTGCCGACCAGGGCAGCTGGTGATCCCCGGCCTCACCACCGCCACCCTGAACGTGCCGCTGCGGGCGCCGCAGACGGAGTTCATGCCGCGCATCAACCAGCTGGATCTGTCGATGTCCAAGAGCTTCACCGTGCGTGGCATCCGCATCGCGCCGAAGGTCGATGTGTTCAACGCGCTCAACAGCGACCGCTGGTCGTCGATCACCACGGCGCAGTACGGCGCCGCCACCTACCTGCAGCCGGCGACGATTCTCCAGGGCCGCTTGTTCCGGGTCGGGATCGAGACGAGCTTCTAGGACGACGACGCTCGCCGTTCGATTGAATGCTCAAGGGCGGACCTTCGGGTCCGCCCTGTTTTTTTGCAGCCGCTACTGCTTGTGGTGGGGTCTGGCACCGATGGCACGGATGTCGTGCCACCGGCGCGGCGCTATACTCGAAATTGCGATGTTGGCTGCTTCTGCAGCGTTGCGCCTGTCGGTCGCGGTGGCGGCTCTGGCGCTGACCAGCGCCAGCGCGGTCGGCGCTCAAGCGCCCACGGTGACCGACCTCGACGGCCGCCGTGTCGATCCGTTCGCCGCGCGGGCCGTGGCGACCGTCCTGGTGTTCACCGCGGTCGAATGTCCGATTTCCGATCGCTACGCGCCCGAAGTGCGCCGCCTCGCCGACCGGTTTCGGGCCGATGGGATCCGGGTCTGGATCGTCTACGCCAACGCCGGTGAATCGCCGGAGGCGGCCCGGGCGCACGCCGCCGCGTTCGGCTATGGCCTGCCGGTGGCGCTCGATCCCGCGGCGTCGCTCGCCGACCGGGCCGGCGCCCAGGTGACGCCGGAAGCCGCGGTGTTCGATGCCGCTGGGCGCCTCGTCTACCGCGGCCGCATCGACGATCGCTACGTGGACTTCGGCGTCGACCGGCCCGCCCCGACCACGCACGATCTCGCCGACGCCGTGGCGGCGGTGCGCGCTGGCCGCCCGATCGCGGCGCCAGTGGTGCCGGGGGTCGGCTGCGCCATCGTCCGGCACGGTCCATGACCCATCGCCTCGGGCCGGTCGTCGCCCTCTGGTGGATCGCCGTCGCCGTGGTCCCGCCCGCCGGCGCACAGACGCCGACGCCGGGGTTCGCCTCGCCGGTGACGTTCAATCAGCACATCGCGCCGCTGCTGCACGGCCACTGCGCGCAGTGCCATCGCCCCGGCGGCGCCGGTCCCTTCAGCCTGCTCACCTTCGCCGACGCCGGCCGCCGCGCGGCGCAGCTCGCCGCGGTGACGGCGAGCGGCTTCATGCCGCCGTGGCAGGCCGACGGGCACCCTGGCGAGTTCGTCGCGCAGCCGCGCCTCACGGCCGAGCAGGTCGCGTTCTTCGCCCGCTGGGCCCGCGAGCCGGTGGAGGGGCCGGGCCGTGCCCCGGCGCCACCGCGCTGGCCCGACGGCTGGTATCTGGGGCAGCCGGACCTCGTCGTCACCCTGCCCGACGGCTACACCCTGCCGGGCGAGCCGAGTGACGTGTTCCGTATCTTCGCCGTGCCGCTGCCGGTCGGCGGCACCCGCTACGTGCGTGGCATCGAGTTCCATCCCGGCAACGGCCGCGTCGTCCACCACGCCAACATCCGCATCGATCGCAGCGCCGGCTCGCGGCGGCTCGACGGCGCCGATCCCGCGCCCGGCTACGACGGCCTGCTGGCCCGTTCGGCGGAGTACCCGGACGGCCACTTCCTGGGCTGGACGCCCGGCCAGATCGCGCCGCTGGTCGACGCCGACCTCGCCTGGCGGCTCGATCCCGGCACCGATCTGGTCGTGCAGCTGCACATGCAGCCGAGCGGCAAGCCCGAGGCGGTGCGGCCGACGATCGGCTTCTACTTCAGCGACCGGCCGCCGACGCGCACGCCGTCGATCCTGCGGCTCGGCTCACAGGGCATCGACATCGCCGCGGACGACGGCGGCTACGTCGTCGAGGATCGCTACACGCTGCCGGTCGACGCGACGCTGCTCGCGGTGCAGCCGCACGCGCACTACCGGGCCGCCGACGTCACCGGCACCGCCACCTTCCCCGACGGGTCGACGCGCACGCTCATCCACATCGGCGGCTGGGATTTCCGCTGGCAGCACGTCTATCGCTACAGCGATCCGGTGCGGCTGCCGCGCGGCACCACCGTCGCCATGCGCTACGTCTACGACAACTCGGCCGGCAACCCGCGCAATCCACAGCAGCCGCCGGCGCGGGTGCGCTGGGGCCAGCGATCGTTCGACGAGATGGGCGACCTGTGGTTCCAGCTGGCCACCGACAGCGACGCCGATCGCACCCGCCTGCGCGCCGAAGTGCAGACCAAGATGACCGCCGAGGACCTCATCGGCCTCGAGACGATGCTGGCCACGGCGCCCGACGATGCCGAACTCCACGACGACGCCGGCGTCCTGGCGCTGCTGCTCGGCCGCCCGGCGGTGGCGGTGGGCCATTTCCGGGCCTCGGCCGGGCGCCGGCCGCAGGCGGCGGCCGCGCACTACAACCTCGGCACCGCCCTCACCGCCGCCGGGCTGTTCGACGACGCGATCGCCGCCTACGAACGCGCCCTGGCGATCGACCCGCGCTACGCCGTAGCGCTCAACAACCTCGGCGACACGCTGATGGCGGTCGGCCGCACCGCCGACGCCCAGCCGCGCTACGAAGCGGCCGTCGCCGCCGATCCGGCGATGCCGGAATCGCGCAACAACCTCGGCGCGGTGCTGTGGCGGCGCGGCGACTATCCGCGCGCCGGGCGCGAGCTGCGCGAAGCGCTGCGGCTGCGGCCCGGATACGCGGAGGCCCACTTCAACCTCGGCCACCTCGCGATCCGCACCGGCGACGTCGCGGCGGCGGCCAGTCAGTTCCGCCTGGCGGCTGCCGCCAAGCCCGAGTGGGTGCTGGCCCACACCACCGCCGCGTGGGTGCTGTCCACCGCCGCCGACCCGGCGGTCCGGGTCCCGGCGGCCGCCGTCGACCTGGCCAGCCACGCCGCCGTCCTCACCGCGCGCCGCGACCCGCAGGCGCTCGACGTGCTGGCCGTGGCGCTGGCCTCAGCCGGTCGATTCGCGGACGCCGTCGACACGGCCCGCGAGGCGCTGGCCCTGGCGGCGCCGCCGCTGGCCGGCGCGATTGCCGCCCGCCTGGCGCTTTTCGAGCGCGGCGTCGCCTACGTCGACCGTCAGTAACTCCGGCAGCCCTTCGCTCAGGCTTGCCACCGGCAATCCCGGACAGGTACGCTTCGTCGCCATGACCCGATCTCTCGTCGTGCCGCTCCTGGCGCTGGTTGGCGCCGGCCTGCTCCAATTTCCGCTCGCCGGCCAGTCGACGCCGCTGCGTGGGTTCCCCAGCGACGGCGTGGCCGCGCAGCGCGCGCTCGAGGAGCGCTTCCGGGCGGTGCCCGACGCCGCCCGTCTCCGCGACTACATGAAGGCGATGTCGGCCGAACCGCACGTCGCCGGCCGGCCCGGGTCCAAGGTGGTCGCCGACTACGCGCTGGAGAAGTTCAAGTCGTTCGGACTGGACGCCAACATCGAGACGCTCGAGGCCTACATGCCGTGGCCGACCGAACGCCGGCTCGAGATGGTGCAGCCCACCGGGCGGTCGATGCTGATCCAGGAGCCGCCGGTGCCGCAGGACGCCGACTCGCTCGACGCCGATCAGACCCCGACCTACAACGCCTACTCAGCCGACGGCGAGGTCACCGGCGAGATCGTCTACGTGAACTACGGCATGCCCGCCGATTACCTCGAGCTCGAGAAGGCCGGCGTGAGCGTCAAGGGCAAGATCGTGCTGGCCCGCTACGGCGCCGGCTGGCGCGGCATCAAGCCCAAGGTGGCGTGGGAACACGGCGCGATCGGCTGCCTCATCTACTCGGATCCGCGTGACGACGGCTACTTCCAGGGCGAGGTGTTTCCGGCCGGCCCGTACCGGCCGGAGTTCGGTGTGCAGCGCGGCAGCGTCATGGACATGCCGGTCCACACCGGCGACCCGCTCACGCCCGGCTGGGGCGCCGAACGCGGCGGCCGGAAACTCCCGGTCGCCGAGGCCCGGACCATCCTCAAGATCCCGGTGATGCCGATCGCCTGGGGCGACGCGCAGCCGCTGCTCGCGGCGATGCGCGGTCCGGTGGCGCCGGAGAGCTGGCGCGGCGCCCTGCCGGTCACCTACCGGCTCGGGCCCGGCCCGGCGGCGGTGCGCCTCAAGCTCGCCTTCGACTGGCAGAACCGCCCGCTCCACAACGTGATCGCCCGCATCGAAGGCTCGACCTTCCCCGACGAGTGGGTGATGTTCGGCAACCACCACGACGCCTGGGTCAACGGCGCCGACGATCCAGTGAGCGGTGCGGCGTCGCTGATGGAGGTGGCGCGCGGCCTGGGCGAGCTGGTGAAGAGCGGCTGGCGGCCGAAGCGGACGATCATCCTGGCGCTGTGGGACGGCGAGGAATGGGGGCTGCTCGGCTCGACCGAATGGGCCGAAAAGCACGCCGCCGAACTGCGCGGCAAGGGCGTCGTGTACATCAACACCGACGGCACCGGGAAGGGCTGGCTGCAGGCCGGCGGCTCGCACTCGCTGCAGCAGTTCATCACCGAGGTGGCGCGCGACATCAACGACCCGAAGACCGGCAAGCCGGTGCTCGAGATGGCCCGGCGCAAGGCCATCGACGGCCTGCCCGAGGCCGAGCGGCCCGAGGCCGAGAAGGACGCGGCGATCCGCATCGCCCCGCTCGGGTCGGGATCCGACTTCACCCCGTTCCTGCAGCACCTGACGCTGGCGTCGCTCAACCTCGGCTTCAGCGGCGACAGCCCGGGCGGGGTCTACCACTCGGTCTACGACTCGTTCGAGTGGTACACGAAGTACTCCGACGGCGAGTTCGTCTACGGGCGGACGCTGGCGCAGGTGACCGGCACGGCGGTGCTGCGGCTGTCGGAGGCGGCGGTGCTGCCGTTCCGCTTCTCGGACATGTCCGACACACTGTCGCGCTACGTGGCCGAGGTGCAGAAGCTCCACGCCGGCAAGAGCGGCGCGCCGGCCATCGATTTCGCGCCGCTCACCGCCGCGGTGGCCGCGCTGTCGCGGTCGTCGCTGGCGTTCGAGAAGGCCTACGGCGCCGTGCCGGCGGCGACCGCCAAGGCCCTGCAGGTGCAGCAGGAGGCGCTCAAGGTCGTCAATCAGCTGGTCTACTCGTCGGAACGCCGCCTCGGCAACGACCAGGGGCTGCCGCGCCGCGAGTGGTTCCAGCACCAGATCTACGCTCCCGGCTTCTACACCGGCTACGGCGTGAAGACGCTGCCGCAGATTCGCGAGGGCATCGAGGAAGCGAAGTGGGACGAGGCCACGGAGGGCGTGACCAAGGTGGCCGCCGCCATCGGTGCGCTCACCGAGCAGGTCGATCGGGCGACGTCGGGATTGTCGCGGGCGGTGCGATAGCGCCGCTCCGGCTGTTATAGTTCGCAGAGGTACCGCCAGGGGCATCTCTCACGGGCGGGGCTCGGGGCTCCCCTCGATTTCACTCGGGGCGGGCGGATCCCGGGGCTCGAAACGCGTGAGCGGTTAAGACAGCACCCTTGGAACCTGCCCGCCGTCGCGCTTCGCGCTATGGCGGGTCCGCCGAAGCCTTGGCGAAGGCGGAACCGGTTGACACCGGTGTAGGGAGAGCGGAGATGAGCGCACAGGACACGACCACGCCCGGCGACTACGCCGAGGCCTTCCCCAACAGCTTCCGGGTGTTCGACGAGTCCACGGCCACCACCGCCGCGGGCACGATGCCGATCCGCGTGCCGATGCGCGAGGTGCGCCTCGCCGACGGCGAGCCGCCGCTCCGGCTGTACGACACCAGCGGCCCGCGCACGGACGATCTGCGGGCCGGCCTGCCGAAGTTACGCGAGCCATGGGTGGCCGCGCGAACGGGCCACGCCGCGCCGACCCAGCTCCACTACGCCCGCAAGGGCGAAGTCACGGCGGAGATGGCCTTCGTCGCCGCCCGCGAAGGGCTGCCGGCGACGTTCGTGCGCGACGAGGTCGCCCGCGGCCGGGCGATCATCCCGGCCAACATTCGCCATCTGGAACTGGAGCCGATGGTCATCGGCCGCCACTTCCTGGTGAAGATCAACGCCAACATCGGCAACTCGGCGGTGTCCTCGTCGATCGACGAGGAGGTGGAGAAGCTGCGCTGGGCGACGCTGTGGGGCGCCGACACGGTGATGGACCTCTCCACCGGCAAGAACATCCACGAGACCCGCGAGTGGATCCTGCGCAACTCGCCGGTGCCGATCGGCACCGTGCCGATCTACCAGGCGTTGGAGAAGGTCGGTGGCCGGCCGGAAGACCTCACCTGGGAGGTCTATCGCGACACGCTCATCGAGCAGGCCGAGCAGGGCGTCGACTACTTCACGGTGCACGCCGGCGTGCTGCTGCGCTACGTGCCGCTGACCGCGCGGCGGATGACCGGCATCGTCTCGCGCGGCGGCTCGATCATGGCCAAGTGGTGCCTGGCCCACCACCAGGAGAGCTTCCTCTACACGCGCTTCCGCGAGATCTGCGAGATCATGCGCGCCTACGACGTCAGCTTCTCGCTCGGCGACGGCCTCCGCCCCGGCTCGATCGCGGACGCGAACGACGAGGCGCAGTTCGCCGAGCTCAAGACGCAGGGCGAACTGACGAAGATCGCCTGGGAGTTCGACGTCCAGGTGATGAACGAAGGCCCCGGCCACGTTCCCATGCATCTCATCAAGGAGAACATGGAGAAGCAGCTCGAGTGGTGCCACGAGGCGCCGTTCTACACGCTCGGGCCGCTCACCACCGACGTCGCCCCCGGCTACGACCACATCACCTCGGCGATCGGCGCGGCGATGATCGGCTGGTACGGCACGGCGATGCTGTGCTACGTCACGCCGAAAGAGCATCTCGGGCTGCCCAATCGCGACGACGTCAAGGCCGGCGTGATCGCCTACAAGATCGCCGCCCACGCCGCCGATCTCGCCAAGGGACATCCGCGCGCCCGCGTCTGGGACGACGCGCTCAGCAAGGCCCGGTTCGAGTTCCGCTGGGAGGATCAGTTCAATCTGGCGATCGACCCGGTGACCGCCCGCGCCTATCACGACGCGACGCTGCCGGCGCACGGCGCCAAGGTGGCCCACTTCTGCTCGATGTGCGGCCCCAAGTTCTGCAGCATGGAGATCACCCAGCAGCTGCGGCGCGAGGCCCAGCAGGGCATGGCCGACAAGAGCGACGAGTTCAAGAAGCTGGGCGAGATCTACGTCGCCGCGAAGTCCTGACCGCGTGATAGCGTGACACCCTGGAGGATGGAATCGTGAACGTCGATCGATGTACTGCCGCCGTGTTCGTGCTCGCGGCCACCGTCGCCGCCGCCCAGGAGCTGCCGTCGAAGGACGTGCAGATCGCCGGCGGGGTGCAGGCCGCCCCTGAGGATCGCCGCGCCGGGGCGACCGTGCTCGGATGGGACGCGGCTGGAAAGGTGGTCACGCTGCGGACCGGCACCAACGACCAGGTGTGCATGGCCGACAACCCGAAGGTCGAGGGCTTCAACGTCGCCTGCTACCACAAGGACCTCGAGCCCTTCATGGCCCGCGGCCGTGAACTCACCGCCCAGGGCATCACGGAAGACAAGGAACGCGACGGCACCCGCTGGAAGGAAATCGACACCGGGAAGCTGGTCATGCCCAAGGAGGCCCGTACCCTGGCGGTCACGACCGGCAAGGCGTTCGATGCCGCCACCGGCGTCGTCACCGAGGGCTACACGCGCTGGGTGCTGTATGTGCCGCACGCCACGGCCGCGTCCACGGGGCTGCCGACGGCGCCGGCGCCCGGCGTGCCGTGGTTGATGGACCCCGGCACCGCCGGCGCCCACATCATGATCAGCCCGCCGCGTCCGGCGGCGCCGCGGCCGTAACCCCGGCGGCTAGTCGAGCCCGGGCGGCGTGCCGGGTGGCGCCGGCACGATCTGGATCACGGTGGGGAAGCGGTCGGGCTGCGCGCCGGTGGCCGGATTCGGATAGCCGGCCGAGCCGCTGAAGGTGAAGTCCTTGATCGTGACGCTGGGCGGGAACGCCATCGTCTCTTCGCGGAAGCGGCCGATCTCGAAGACGTGGGTCGGCGGCACCTCGAACACCAGGCTGCCGCGTTCCTTGAGCAGATTCCGGTAGTAGGTGACCAGATCGGCGAACGGCGTCGCCACGCCGTACAGGTAGTAGCGCTGACCGCGGCCGGCGTCATACGAGCGCAGGAACACCGCGTTCGGATACAGCGGCACGCCGAGCGTGGCCTCGGTCGGTGCGCCGGCGGCCGGTCCTGCCGGCACCTGCCCTGGCGGCGTTGCCGGCCGGGCGGCGCCGCTCGGTGGCGGCTGCGGCGTCTGAGCGCCGGCGCTGGCCGCCAGCGCGACCGCGAGCAGCACGACGGCGAACGTGTGGCGTGCGATCGAACCCATGTCCGCATTATAGGATCCGATTCCCGACCCGGAGCCCGCCCCGCCCATGCCGCACCCGCTCGAGACGTTCTGCCGCACCCACGACTCCTGGCTGTTCGAGCTGATCGAGGCGCTGGTCGCCATCGAGTCGCCCACCGACGACAAGGCCGCCGTGGATCGCTGCGGCGCCGAACTGCGGGCCCGGGCGACGGCCGCCGGCTTTCGCGCTACGGTCGAGGCGCAGCCCGACGCCGGCGACCACACGCTCCTCGAGATCGGCAGCGGCGGCCCGCGCGTGCTGCTGGTCGGCCACGTCGACACGGTCTGGCCGATCGGCCAGCTCGCCCGGATGCCGATTACCCGGCGCGACGACCGCCTTTACGGCCCTGGCGTGCTCGACATGAAGGCCGGGGTGTCGATGGGGCTGCTGGCGGCACGTGCGGTGTTCGACACCTCGCCGCCGGCCGCCGGGACCGTCGCGATGCTGTGCACGTCGGACGAGGAAACGGGCAGCCGGACGTCGCGGGCGCTGATCGAGGCCGAGGCGCGCCGGAGCGACGCGGTGCTCGTGCTCGAGCCGGCGCTCGCCGGCGGAGCGCTGAAGACCAGCCGCAAGGGCATCGGGCAGTTCCATCTTCGCGTCACCGGCGTGGCCGCGCACGCCGGCGTCGATCCCGCCAAGGGCGTGAGTGCCGTGCGCGAGCTGGCGCGGCAGATCCTCGACCTGGAGCGCCTGCACGACCTCGATCGCGGCGTCTCGGTGAACGCCGGGGTGATCGCCGGCGGCACCCGACCCAACGTCGTCGCTGAGGAGGCTCTGGCGATCGTCGACGTGCGGGCGCCGTCGCTGGCCGATGCGGCCCGCGTCACCGAGGTGTTCCAGGGGCTGCGCCCGCACCTGGCGGGCGCGCGGCTGACGGTCTCCGGCGGCTTCGAACGTCCGCCGATGGAACGATCCGCGGGCGTTGCGGCGCTCTATGCCCATGCCCAGGCTGCGGCGGCCGAGCTCGGGCAGACGGTGGCCGAGGGCGGCACCGGCGGCGGGTCGGACGGCAACTTCACCGCGGCGCTCGGCGTCCCGACCCTGGACGGCCTGGGCGCGGTCGGCGACGGCGCGCACGCGCTGCACGAGCACCTCGGAGATCGGCCGGCTCCTGCCGCGCACGGCGCTGCTGGCGGCGCTGATTGCCCGGGTGCTGGCCCACGCCGCGGCGCTGCCGCGCGGCTGATCACGCGCCTACGCGCGGGCGCGCACGAACCGCATCGGCATCTGCCGCGGCGTCTCCTCGCCGGCCGGAGCCTCGACGTCGCGCTCGGCGACGCGACGCCGGGTGGCGACGCCGTACTTCGCTTTCAGCAAGCCGACCATCCGCTGCACTTCGTCGGTGTAGGTGGCCGGCGCGTACTTCCCGGCGAACAGCCGCTCGTAGCCCGCGACTAGGTGCGGGTATTCCTGGCCGAGTACGCGGAGGAAGTGCGTGCGGGTGGCGCCTTCGAGGTGCAGCACCATCGCGCCGACCGAGCGGGCGCCGTGATCGGCGGCGGCCTTCAGCGTGGCCTCGACCAGCGCGGCCCGTGTCGTGATGCCCGGCACGAGCGGCGCCATCAGCACCCCGCAGTGGATGCCGGCGTCGGTGAGCGCGCGCACCGCGCGCAAGCGCTGCAGCGGCGGCGCGGTGCCCGGCTCGAGCCGCCGCCAGGCGTCGTCGTCGAGGCTGGGCACGCTCACGTAGACCGAACACGACGCGCGCGCCGACAGCGCCTTGAGCACGTCGATGTCGCGCACCACCATCGGCCCTTTGGTGACGATGCCGACCGGGGTTGCGGCGTCACGGCATGCTTCCAGTGCGCCGCGGGTCAGCAGGTAGCGGCCCTCGATCGGCTGGTACGGATCGGTAGCGGTGCCGAGGGCGGCCTGCTCCCGGGTCCACGACGGTTTGGCCAGTTCCCGCCGCAGCACCTGGACGAAGTTGGTCTTGACGAAGATCACCGACGCGAAGTCGTCGCCCGCGCCGAGTTCGAGCTGATGCTGGTACTTCCGCGCGAAGCAGTAGTGACAGCCGTGAGTGCAACCGCGGTAGGGGTTGAGCGTCCAGCGGAACGGCATGCCCTCGACCCGGTTGAGCGCCGATCGGCAGCGGATCTCCTGGTAGGTGGCGTGGTCGGCCCGCTGCACCGCGTCGGGCAAGGCGGCGATCCCGCCGTCTTTCACGAGGGCGGCGATGTCGCGCGTGGTCGGGCGCGTGTCGCCGAGGTCGAACAGCGCCGGTGCCGCGGCCTTGGCCATGGCGCCGACTATTTCGCCTTTTGTTCGCCCAGTCAAGGGCCAGTTGGCGCGTGAGTGGCCTAGCCCTTCGATTGGCGGACTTCGTCGCGCCAGTAGTCGAGGAGCGCGTCGAGCATCGCGTCGAAGTCGAGCTGCGGCGTCCAGCCGGTGTCGGCGGTCAGGCGGGCGTGGCTGCCGACGATGACCGGCGTGTCCACCGGGCGCATCCGCGCCGGGTCGGTCACCACGTCGACCGGGATCCGCACCCGCGCGCGCAGGCCGTCGAGGATCGCCTGCATGGGCACCGCCCGTCCCGAACACACGTTGTAGGCGACGCCAGGGCGGCCCCGCGCCATCAGCGCCAGATAGGCGTCGACCGTGTCGCGCACGTCGGTGACGTCGCGGGCGGCGCTGAGGTTGCCGACGCTGATCACCGGCGGCGCCTGTCCCGCCTCGATCGTCGCCAGCTGGCGGGCGAAGCTCGCGGCGGCGAACGCCGGCGACTGTCCCGGGCCGATGTGGTTGAACGAACGGGTGACCACGGCCGGCAGGCCGTGCTCGCGCCAGGCCGCCAGCGCGACCATCTCCTGTGCCAGCTTGCTGGTGCCGTAGGGCGTGTTCGGCGCGATCGCCGAGTCCTCGGTCAGCGGCTCCGCCGACGCCTTGTAGATCGTCGCCGACCCGGTGACGACGACCCGGGGCTGCAGGTCCAGCTGACGCAGGGCGTCGACCAGGTGGGCGGTGCCGATCACGTTGCCGGCCAGTGTCTCCTCGGCGTGCGCCCATGAATCGCCGACGTGGGCCACGCCGGCCAGGTGGTAGATCGCGTCGGGACGGCTGAGGCCGAGCGCCGCGGCGACCGAGTCTCGATCCAGCAACTCGACGGCCCGCCAGTGCACCGCCGGCACCGCCGGCGCCGTCGTGCCCGGCCGGTTCCAGCCGACCACGGTCTCGGCGCCGCCGGTGAGCCGCGCCAGCAGGTGCTGGCCGACGAACCCGGCCGCGCCGGTGACCAGGATCGTCGCCATCAGTAGCTCGACCCGCCGAAGTTGCCGAAGAAGTTCGAGAACGTACCGAGGCCGGCCAGCGTGAAGCCCATGTTGAAGCGCCGGATCTTCAACGGCGAGGCGGTGGCGAACGAGCCGACGCCGAGCTCCTGGTACTCGAAGACGATGCCGCAGCACTGGGCGTTGAAGAAGGCGGTCATGCGCTGCTGCACCAGGCGGTCCTGCTCGATGTCCCAGTACATCGAGTAGTTGGTGCCGAGCCGTCCGCCCATGAACACCAGCCGGGTCGAGCCGTTGAGCGTGTTGGTGGGGAAGAACGACGACAGGCTGCGGCTCCACGCCAGCGACACCTGGCGGTTCGCGGCGCCGTAGTCGCCGCCGGTCGACATCGACAGCACCTTGCTCTCGGCGGCGTCGTACTCCATCCGGTAGGTGGCGCCGACCTGCGTCGACAGCTGCGAACGCACGTTGACCGACACCGGCGAGTAGTTGCTGGGGGGCCGGCCGCCGCCGAGATCGATGTAGCTGGACTGGTAGGCCGAATCGAACTGGCTGGCCCGCTGGTCGGTGTAGTAGCTCTGCGAGATGCTGGCGGTGAGCAGGTCGCGCGGCGCGCTGGCCAGCGGCGACGCGCTGGCCTCCTTCGGGGCTTTGCGCACCAGAATCCGGTTGGTGAGGCCGTAGGTGATGCGGGTGACGCCGCCGACCACCCGGTCGTACGAGCTGCCCAGCGTCGCCACCTTGCCCTCGCCGTCGATCTTGGTGATGCGCTGCACCGTGAAGCTCGGCTCGATGACGTGCTTCAGCCGGTCGGCGAGGAAGTTGTTCGGGGTGTAGACCCGGCTGAACACCGGGCCGAGCACTTCGGCGCGCAGATCGGCGTAGCGGCGGGTGTAGTCGACGTCGACCTGATCGCCCTCCTCGTCGAGGCTCTGGCTGTACCAAGTGGTGCGATAGGCGGCGTTGAGGTTGATGTTGATGAAGGTCAGCCCGCTGATCGGCATCCGCACCGTCGGGGTGACGTCGAAGCGGCCCATGCTGCGGTCGAGCTCGTTGTCGCCGTTGCGCTCCATGTAGAGCGGTCGCGACGCCTCGGACTGGAGCGCGAAGTAGATCGGCAGCGGGCCGATCCGGCGATTCGAGACCGCCGCGGTCAGGCTCGGCAGCGAGCCGCTGATCCGTGACGAGGTGGCGCTGAAGAACTGCTGGGTGCGCTGGGCGGTGAGCGAGGTGTTCAGGAACTGCCAGGAGCCCGAGATGTTGCCGTTCCACGAGCTCAGGCCGTTGGTGGCGTTGAACACGTCCTGGCTGTAGAGCTGATTGGCGGTGATGTTCGAGGAGTAGTCGATGCGGGCCCGGCCCTTGAGGCGGAGCGGCAGGTCCTGGGTGATCGATCCGTTCAGCAGCAGGCTGCGCGATTCCGGAAGGTCGAAGCCGTTGACGTTGGCCGCCTTCTGCTGCAGGCGGTAGGCGCGCAGGTTGCCGATGCTGGTCGGCGAGCGCATCCAGCGGTACTCGGTGCCGTAGCCCTGCCCGGTCGCGGTGAACCAGTCGTGCATCACGGTCAGGTCCTGGCTGCGCGAGATCGCCCAGAAGAAGGCGTTGCTGATCGACTGCCCCTGGATGTTCGAGCGGCCGTAGGTCGGCAGCAGGAAGCCGGTGGCCCGATCGTCGTCCTGAATCGGGTAATACATGATCGGCAGGTAGAAGATCGGCACGTCCTTCACCCGCATCACCGCGTTGCGGAGGATGGCGTAGTCGCCGACGTTGATCGACGCCGAGCCGGCCACCAGCTCCCAGCGCGGCGTTGGCTGGACACAGGTGGTGAAGCCGCCCTTGGCGATCCGGTAGCGGTTCTCGCCGGTCTTCTCGAGCACCTCGCCGTAGAAATACACATCGGGCTCCAGGGCGCCGAACATGCTCTTGTCGGCCCGTTCGCCGAGCGAGGCCAGCCCCGAGGCGGTGTAGAACGTGCCGGTGCCGGCGCGGGTGAAGAACACGGCGCGCTCGGCGGCGATGCGGGCGGTGGCGGTCTCGTAGACGACGTTGCCGGAGGCCTCGACGCGATTGTCGGCGGTGAACAGATCGACCACGTTGGCGTAGAACTTCTGGCCCTTGATCTCTTCGTTCTCGAGTTCGACCTGGCCGGTGAAGCGCCAGTGTCCCGCGTCGATCTGCTCGATCCGGAACTGCTTGCTGTTGTAGCCGGGGACCTGCGCCGCTGCCGTCGCCACGCCGGAAACCGCGAGCAGCAGGAGGCAGGGAAGGAGGCGGGACATCATGGCGACTGCCGCGGCCGCGGGAGTGAGCCGGCAGAATATCACGCGGGTTCGAGGCCGCCCCGGGTCACGAGCGCGTCGCGCAGCGGCCCGACCAGGAAGATCGACCCGGCGATCACCACTGGCCGCCGATCGCCAAGCGCGTCGCAGGCGGCCGTCCACGGATCGTCCTGCGCTGTCACCGGCAGCCCGGGGGCGCCCAGGCGGGTGACGGCCGCGGCCAGGTCCTCCGCTGTGGTCGCGCGCGGGCTGGCGGCGCGGGTGGTGACGACGCGGGCGGCGTGCGGCAGCAGCGGAGCGAGCACGCCGGCGACGTCCTTGTCGCGCATGACCGAGGTGACGAGCGTGACGGCGGGAATCCCAGCCTCCTCGAGGTAGGACGCCAATGCCCTGGCGCCGGCCGGGTTGTGCGCGGCGTCGACGAGCACGCGGGCGCCGTCGCCCGGCCGGTGCAGCCATTCGAGACGCGCCGGCCAGCGCACGTCGCGCAGGCCGGTGACGACCGCGTCGACGCCGGTTCGAATCGGCGACCTGGCGGCGAGCATCTCGAGGGCCCGCACCGCCACTGCGGCGTTGCCGATCTGGTGCCGACCGGCCAGGCCGAGTCGCACCGGTGGGTAGGTGCGCTCCGGCGTCGTGAGGCGCAGCACCGCATGGCCGGCCTCGCCGGTGCTGACGATCGCCACCGTGTCTGGTACCGATATCAGGGGCGCGCCGACCGCCGCGGCCACCTGCGCCACGACGTCGCGGGCCTCGTCGGGCAGCGCGCCGACGACCAGCGGCACGCCGCGCTTGGCGATCCCGGCCTTCTCGCCGGCGATCGCGGCCAGCGTGCTGCCGAGGTGCCGCTCGTGGTCGAAGTCGATGCTGGTGACCGCCGTCACCGCCGGGACGACGACGTTGGTGGCGTCGAAGCGGCCGCCGAGGCCGACTTCCACCACCGCCACGTCGACGGCGGCGTCGGCGAACACCACGAACGCCGCGGCGGTGGACACTTCGAAGAAGGTGGGTGTTGCGGTCAGGGCGCCGCTCGCCTGCAGCCGGTCGATGACCGCGAACACCCGCCCCAGCGCCTGGTCGAACACCGCCGGCGTCACTTCGGCGCCGGCGACGACGATGCGCTCTTCCAGCCGGGTCAGATGGGGCGACGTATAGCGCCCGGTACGCCAGCCGGCGGCCCGCAGGGCCGTGTCGATCATCGCCGTCACCGAGCCCTTGCCGTTGGTGCCGGCGACGTGCACGCACGGCCAGCGCCGGTGCGGGTCGCCGAGCCCGGCGAGCAGCACCCGCATCGCGTCGAGACCGAGCTTGATGCCGAACTGCTCGAGGGCGAACAGCCGCTCGACGTGAGTCATCGGCCAGCGAGGCGGAGCCTCATGCGATCAGCCGGCGGCGGGGGCCGGCGCCGGCGTGGCGCCCATGAAGCGCAGCAGCCGGGCGACGGTGGCCTTCATCTCGCGCCGATCCACCACCAGATCGAGCATCCCGCGTTCGATCAGGAACTCGCTGCGCTGGAACCCGGCCGGCAGCTTCTGCCGGATCGTCTGTTCGATGACGCGCGGCCCGGCGAAGCCGATGAGCGCCTTGGGCTCGGCGAGGATGACGTCGCCGAGCATGGCGAAGCTGGCGGTCACGCCGCCGGTCGTCGGATCGGTGAGGATCGAGATGAAGGGCAACTGGGCGCGGTCGAGCCGGGCCAGCGCCGCCGACACCTTCGCCATCTGCATCAGCGACAGCGCCCCCTCCATCATCCGGGCGCCGCCGCTGCACGACACGATCAGCACCGGCACGCGGCGGTCGACCGCCGATTCGATCGCCCGGACCAGCTTCTCGCCCATCACGACGCCCATGCTGCCGCCGATGAAGCCGTACTCCATCGCCGCGACGATCGCCGGCAGGCCCTCGATGGCGCCGGCGCCGACGATCAGGGCGTCCTTCAGGCCGGTGGCCTTCTGGCTGGCGGCGAGCCGTCCGGCGTAGGGCTTGGTGTCGGTAAAGGTCAGCGGGTCGTTCGAGGCCAGGCCGGCGTCGTGTTCCACCCAGCGCTCGTCGTCGAACAGCGTCCGCAGGCGTTCAGCGGCGGTGAGGCGGAAGTGGTGCGCGCACTTCGGGCAGACGCTGAGCGTCTTGGCCAGATCCTTGGTGTAGATGATGGTGTCGCACTCGGGGCACTTCACCCACAGGCCTTCGGGCACCCGGCTCGACGTGCCGGCCGCCACCATGGGCTTGCGAGCCTTCTTGAACCACGCCATCGGCAGCCAGCTTAGCGAATTGTCACCGGGACTGTCACGGTGACATCTGCGGACGGCGCAGATTCCGTGCGCGACGCCGTTTTCGCCACGGAACGAATGGTCGTCGTGACCGTCCCCGTGACCTCTCAGCGGCGCGTGCGCGGGACGTAGTAGCGGGTGCCGTGGGTGTGGGCCTGCACCTGCTTCACCAGGTCGTCGAGCGCCTCGTCGTCGTGCTCGGGGTCGAACTGCGAGGTCTCGACGACCAGCAGCGGCGTCGACGTGTAGTGGAAGAAGTAGTGCTGGTAGGCCTCGTTCAGCTCGCGCAGGTACTCGGCGTCGGGACGGGGCGTGTCGTCGTCGGGTTCGTGGTCGCGGGCCGCCGCCCGGGCCAGCAGCACGTCGGTCGGGGTCTGCAGGTAGACCACCAGGTCGGGCACCGGCACGTCGCGGGCCAGCAGATCGAACAGCCGCTGGTAGATGAACAGCTCGTTGTCGTCGAGGTTCAGGAACGCGAAGATCTTGTCCTTGTCGAAGACGTAGTCGCAGACCGTGCTCTGCTGGAACAGGTCGGCCTGTCGCAGCGCCGAGAGCTGACGGTGGCGGTTCAGCAGGAAGAACAGCTGGGCCTGCAGGGCGGCGCCGGGGCGATCGGCGTAGAAGTCACCCAGGAACGGATTCTCGGCGCGTTCCAGCACCGCGGTGCCTTCGAGCCGGACGGCGAGCCGCTCGGCCAGCCTGGTCTTGCCCGACCCGATCGGCCCGTCGATCGCGAGGTAGCGGAAGGCCACGCGTGGGCGAGTATACCAGCCGGTCCGGCGAGCACCGGTGATGCGCGCCGTGCATGGTATCGTGAAGGCCCCATCAGGAGACAGGCCGCCCGTGCACATCGATCGCCTCGACGTCCGACTGCTCAGACTTCCCCTGGCCCACTTCTTCGAGACGAGTTTCGGGCGGTCCTACGACCGCACCTTCCTGCTCATCCGCCTGGAAGGCGACGGCGAGGTCGGGTGGGGCGAGTGCGTGGCCGAGGCGCATCCCTACTACAGCTCCGAGACCACCGAGACGACGTGGCACATCATCACCGGGTTTCTCGCCGCCCGGGTCGTCGGCCAGTCCTTCGAGCATCCCCGTGACGTGTTCCCGGCGCTGGCGCGCGTGCGCGGCCACAACATGGCCAAGGCGGCGGTGGAGATGGCGGCGTGGGATCTCTACGCGCGCCTCCAGGGCAAGCCGCTGTCGGCGGTACTCGGCGGCACCCGCGACCGCATCGCCTCGGGGGTGTCGATCGGCATCCAGGACTCGCTCGACCAGCTGGTCGCCAAGGTCGAGAAGGAACTGGCCGCCGGCTACCGGCGCATCAAGATCAAGATCAAACGCGGCTGGGACCTGAACGCAGTCGAGGCGGTGCGGGCCCGGTTCCCCGACATCCAGTTGATGGTCGACGCCAACGCCGCCTATTCGGTGAACGACGGCGCGCACCTGGCGAAGCTCGACGCCTACCAGCTGATGATGATCGAGCAGCCGCTCGAGTACGACGACGTGATGGACCACGTACAGCTCCAGAAGGAGATCGCCACGCCGATCTGCCTCGACGAGTCGATCCACACCGTGCGCATCGCCCGCGACGCGATCGAAGCCAAGGCCTGCAAGATCATCAACATCAAGCCCGGCCGGGTCGGTGGCCACGCCGAGTCGATCCGCCTCCACGACTTGTGCCAGCAGCACGCCGTCCCGGTGTGGCACGGCGGGATGCTGGAATCGGGCATCGGCCGCGCCCACAACATCCACCTCGCCAGCCTGCCCAACTTCACGCTGCCCGGCGACATCGCCGCCAGCAAGCGCTACTACGTGCCCGACCTCATCGAGCCGGGCATCGAGGTGTCGCCCGACGGCACGATCGCGGTGCCCACCGGGCCCGGCATCGGCGTGACCATCGTCGAGGAACGGGTGGCGGCCGCCACCCTGCGTCACGTGTCGCTCGACGCCGCCGCCGTGAAGGCGGCGCACTGACGGCTCATGCGGTGGCCGACCTCGCGTAGCCGACGCTGGGCCTCGGCACCCGCCGCGGCGCTGCTGTGTGCGTCGTGCGCGGTCAAGGCGCCGCCGCCGCCGGTGGCCCCGCCGCCGCCGACCTACGACCAGAAGGTGGCCGCGATCCTGCGACTCGAGGATCGCCGGGTCATCGAGGCCCCGCCGGCGCCGGCGCCCGCGGTCACCGCGCTGGCCGCGCTGCTCACCGACGACGAGGGCCGGGTCCGCCGCCGGGCCGCGCTCGGCATCGGCCGCGCCGGGCTCACGGCCGGCATCACGCCGCTGTCCAGCCTGCTGGCCGCGGACCGCGAACCCGAAGTGCGGGCGATGGCGGCGTTCGCACTCGGCCTCATCGGCGCCGACGCGGCGGCGCCGGCGCTCATCACCGCGCTGGGCGATGCCGACCCGCGTGTGCAGGGCCGGGCCGCCGAGGCGCTCGGCCTCATCGGTCACAAGCCGGCAGCGACGCCGATCGTGCAGATGGTCTCGGCGCACGTCCGCGGCGGCGTGCTCACCGGGATCGACGCCGACGATCTCGGCCATCCGCTCGCCCCGCCGATCGAAGCGGTGCGGCTCGGCGTCTACGCGCTGGTGCGTCTTGGCGACGTCACGGCGCTGCGCACGGCGATCCTCACGGCCGAGGGCGCGCCGGCCAGTGACTGGTGGCCGCTCGCCTACGCGATGCAGCGGATTGGCCACGCCGACACCCTGCCGGTGCTCCGCGGCTGGCTGCGGCGCGGCGGCGCCTACACCCGCGCGTTCGCGGTGAAGGGGCTCGGCGGCCTGAAGGACCAGGGATCGCGCCAGGCGCTCGAGTCGCTGGCCGGCGACGGCCGCCAGCCGATGGCGGTGCGCGTGCAGGCCATCCGCGCCCTCGGCGCGATCGCCGACGCGCAGTCGGCATCGGCGTTCACGGCGCTGCTCCCGCCGGCGACTCCGGGGGCGTTGCGGCTGGAGGCCGCTGCGGCGATCGGAGCGCTGGCCAGGCCGGCGCTCGCCGAATCGCTCATCGACTATCTCGAGGACGACTGGGCGCCGATGCGCGCGGCGGCGCAGTCGGCGATGGCCCGCAGCGACCCCGACGCCTTCATGCCGGTGCTGTCGGGGCTGTTCGACGATCCTGAGTGGAGCGTTCGCGCCGCCCTGGCCACCACGCTCGGCGCGCTCTCGCCCGAGGCGGCTGGTCCGCGGCTGACGCAGCTGGCCGGCGACAGCGACCCGAAAGTGGTCGCCGCGGCGCTGCGGGCGATGACCGCGCTGAAGCTGCCGGGCGCCGCCGCCCGCCTCATCACCGGGCTGACGCATCAGGATGTCGCCGTCCGCCTCGCCGCCGCGCAGGGGCTGGGCACGCTCAAGCCGGCCGGCGCCTCGGCGGCCCTGGCCCGCGCCTTCGACGCGGCGAGCGCCGACACCACCTATGCCGCGCCGGCGGCGTTGCTCGCGGCGCTGGTTGCCGTCGACCCCGCGGCAGCCGGCCCGCGGCTGAGCGCGGCGCTGGCCGACCCCCAGTGGGCCGTGCGGGTGCGGGCCGCGGCGCTGCTCGCCAGTCAGGCGCCGGCGACGCCGGCCGAGGCGTCGCGTCCAGCCCCGCCCAACAGCGAGCCGGCGCTCGACGCGGTGGACGCGATGGCGACGCCGGCCTACTCGCCGCACGCTTACGTGCGGACCAGCAAAGGGGAGATCCGCATCGAACTGGCGGTGCTCGATGCGCCGCGTACCGTCACCAACTTCGTGACGCTGGTCGGCAAGGGCTTCTTCGATCGGGTGCGTCTGCACCGCGTCGTGCCCGACTTCGTCGTCCAGGACGGCGACCCGCGCGGCGACGGCGAGGGCGGCCCCGGCTACGCCATCCGCGACGAACTGAATCAGCGCCCGTACCTGCGCGGCACCGTCGGCATGGCGCTCGACTGGAAGGACACCGGCGGCAGCCAGTTCTTCATCACCCACTCGCCGCAGCCGCACCTCGACGCGCGCTACACCGCGTTCGGCCAGGTCGTCGACGGCATGGCGGTGGTCGACCGGCTCGAGCCGTGGGACGTGATCGAGTCGATCCGCGTGTGGGACGGCCAACGCTGGATCGCCGGGCCCGGCCGCACCACGCCCTGATCGCGGCGGCCGCGCCGCGCCCAACAACTGGCGCCGCTCGACAGCGGCCGTACAAGAAAAAAGGGGGCACACGGTGCCCCCTGGATCTTGCAGTCGCCAAAGGGCGACTTACCGCTTCTTGGCGGTCTTCTTGGCGGCCTTCTTCGCGGCCTTCTTAGCCTTCTTTGCCATGTGATATCCCCCCCTTCAGGTTGGATGTGTGCGGAATGGGTTGCCGCGCCACGCGAATCGCATCTGCCGCCTGGCACTCTGCGCCGTCGTGCCGGCCCCCCCGCCTCGTGAGCGCCGCACGTTGTGTGCGACGCGAAATCGGTGGTGAGAGGAAAGACGGGGCAGTTTGAATCAAACCGCCCCGAAGGCCACCGACGGCCTACTTCTTCTTCGCGGTCTTCTTGGCCGCCTTCTTGGCCGCCTTCTTTGCCTTCTTCGCCATTGTTCCTCCTAAGGGACCTGACTCTGCCAAATGGCGACCACCTACTGCCTCACTACGGGTGGCCTGAGTAGGTATCCCTCATACCAGATGTAGATTATGGATGAGAAAAACGCGATGTCAAGCACAAACAACGGCAGTGTGTCAAAAGGAACGTCGGCGCGGTGCCGCGTGGCCACGCTCGATTGAGGCGTCGCTGTCAACTTGCCGCGATTGGCTGATGCCGGCGCGCGGCGTGCGTCGCCGATCGCGTCAGAACGCGCTCATGCGCAGCCGCTGCTTGTCGGCGTGTCGTTCGAGCGCGAGCGCGATCAGCCGATCGATCAGCACCGGATACGCGACGCCGCTCGCCGCCCACATCTGCGCGTACATGCTGATGGTGGTGAAGCCGGGGATGGTGTTGATCTCGTTCAGCAGCAGGGTGCCGGTGGTCCGCGACAGCAGGAAGTCGACCCGGGCCATGCCAGCGGCGTCGATGGCGCGGAATGCGTCGAGCGCCAGCGCCTGGACCCGCGCGGTGGTCGCCGCGTCGAGATCGGCGGGCACCACCGTCTGCGAGGTGGCGTCGATGTACTTCGCCTCGTAGTCGTAGAACTCGCGCGACGGCAGCACTTCGCCGGGCAGCGAGGCCTCGGGGTCGTCGTTGCCGAGCACCGCGCACTCGATCTCGCGCGCCTCGGGCACCGCCGCCTCCACGACCGCCTTGCGATCGAACGCGAAGGCGGTGTCCAGCGCCGCGGCGAGCCCGTCCCAGGTCTTCACCTTCGAGATGCCGACGCTCGAGCCGAGGTTGGCCGGCTTCACGAACACCGGCAGGCCCAGGCCGCGGAGACGGGCCGTGGTCTCCGCCGGCCGCCGTGTCCACTCGACGTACGGCACCACCGCATAGGGCGTCTGCGCCAGGCCGTGAGCGCCGAACACCGCCTTCATCGCCGCCTTGTCCATGCCGACGGCGGAGGCCAGCACCCCGGACCCGACATAGGGCACCGCGGCGAGTTCCAGCAGGCCCTGCACGGTGCCGTCTTCTCCGTGCGGTCCGTGCAGCACCGGAAAGACCACGTCGAGGCCGAGGCCGGTGACGATCGCGCGGTCGGGCTCGCCCTCGGCGTCGTCGCTGGCCGGACGGCGTTCGATCGTCACCAGCGTGTCCTCGCCAGGATGTGACACCACCAGCGTGTCGCGGCCGGCCCGCGGCTGCCGCGGCGTGTGCTGGCGCGCCTGGTCGATCACTTCGGCGGCCGACAGCGCCACCGGGGCGCGATCGGGCAGCACCCAGCGGCCGTCCTTCTCGATGCGGATCGGCACCGCTTCGTAGCGGGCGCGGTCGAGGTGCTTGAAGATCGAGGCGGCCGAGGCCACGCTCACCTCGTGTTCGCCCGACCGTCCGCCGTAGACCACCCCGACGCGCAGCTTCTTCACGAGGCGATAATACAGTCCCGGGCCCGGCCCGAGCCCCGGATCCCGAGCCCCGATGTTCTCATTCCACGTCACGCACACCGACGGCGCCGCCCGCGCCGGCCTGATGACGACGCCGCACGGCGTGGTCGAGACTCCGGCGTTCATGCCGGTCGGCACGCAGGGCGCGGTGAAGGCGATGACGGTGCGCACGCTCGAAGAGGCCGGCGCCCGCATCATCCTCGGCAACACCTATCACCTGTGGCTGCGTCCGGGCGCCGACCTCATCGCGCGGCGCGGCGGACTGCACCGCTTCAACGCCTGGCCCGGGCCGATCCTCACCGACAGCGGCGGCTACCAGGTGTTCAGCCTGGCCGAGCGCCGCAAGGTGGACGAGACCGGCGTCCGCTTCCGCTCGCACCTCGACGGCAGTGAGCACCACCTCACCCCGGAGCGGGCGGTGGACATCCAGGCGCTGCTCGGCTCCGACATCGCGATGGTGCTCGACGAGTGTCCGCCGCATCCGTCAACCCGCGAGGCGATCCGGACGTCTCTCGAGTTGACCAGCCGATGGGCGGCGCGGTGCCGGGCCCGGCTGTCGGCGATCAGGGCCGGCGAGCCAGGCGTGCCGGCAGCGACCACCGCCGGTCAGGTGCAGTTCGGCATCGTGCAGGGCGGGGTGTTCACGGACCTGCGCGCCGAGAGCGCGGCGCGACTCGTCGAGATGGAGTTCGAGGGCTACGCGATGGGCGGACTGAGCGTCGGCGAGTCCAATGACCTGATGTATGAGGTCGTCGGGGCCACGGCGCCACGCCTGCCAGCTGGCAAGCCCCGCTATCTGATGGGGGTCGGCACGCCCGCCGATCTCATCGAGAACGTGAGCCGCGGCGTGGATCTGTTCGACTGCGTGCTGCCGACCCGCAATGCCCGGAACGGTCAGCTGTTCACGAGGTTCGGCCCGCTGAACGTCAAGAACGCCCGTTTCGCCGAGGACGACGCGCCGCCCGATCCCGAGTGCAGCTGCTACACATGCCGGCACTTCTCCCGAGCGTATCTTCGCCATTTGTTCGTGGCCGGAGAGATGACCGGAGCCGTCCTCAACACCATTCACAACCTGGCCTTCTACCTTGACACTATGCGGCTGATTAGAGAGGCTATTGCGTTTGGGACCTTCAGCGCGTTCAAAGAGGCGTACCTCCGCGCGCTCCAGACCCGGCCTTTTGCTCCATGACGTCGTTCCCCCTCGCTGACCCCGGTCCGTTCCTGGCCATGGCCGCGCCTCTCAACGGAGGGGCGAGTCCGCTGGTCCAGTTCATCCCGTTCGTCCTGGTCCTGGCGATCTTCTACTTCGTGATCCTGCTGCCGATGAAGCGGAAGCAGAAGAAGGTCGAGGCCTTCCTGGGCGGGCTGAAGGTCGGCGACAAAGTGGTCACCACCGGCGGACTGTACGGTTCGGTGGCCCGGCTCGAGGACCAGACGGTGCAGCTCCAGATCGCCCAGAACGTGCGCGTCGAGGTCTCGCGCGCCGCCGTCGTGGGCTATCAGGGGCAGCCGCCGGTCGCCTCGGACGCGAACTGAGACATCCATGTCGAAGAATCTCCGCTGGAAACTGCTGACCATCGTGGCCGTGCTGGCCCTGGCGACCTGGGCGTTCATGCCGCCCCAGGACAAGGTGCGGCTCGGCCTCGACCTCAAGGGCGGCGTGCACCTGGTGATGCAGGTGCAGACCGACGACGGGCTGCGGGTGGAAACCGAATCGGCCGCCGACCGGCTGCGCGAGGCGCTGCGCACCCAGAACCTCGGCGTCGGCGGCGTGGCCGTGGCCGCCGCCAGCGAGTTCCGGGTCACCGGCGTGCCGCCGGCGCAGGACGGCCAGTTCCGCGCTGCGCTCGTCGACATCGACCTGATGTACGACCGGTCGCAGTCGGGCGCCGACTACACCTTCCGCCTGAAGCCGAACGTCGCCAACCAGCTGCGCGAAGAGACCGTGAACCAGGCGATTCAGACCATCGAGCGTCGGGTCAACGAGCTGGGCGTGGCCGAGCCGGTCGTCGCCAGGCACAGCCAGAACGACCAGATTCTCGTGCAGCTCCCGGGCGTGTCCGAGGTCAACCGCGCCAAGGAGATCATCCGGTCCACGGCGCAGCTCGAGCTGAAGCTGGTCGAGCAGGGACCGTTCGCCGACGAGGCCTCGGCCCGCCAGGCGTTCGCCAACAACGTGCCGCCGGACCTGCAGATCATGCCGGGCCAGAGTGAAGGCACGGTCGGCGCGGCGCCGACCACCGTCTACTACGCCGTCCGCCGCGTCGCCGCCGTGACCGGCCGCGACCTGCGCAACGCCCGGCCGTCGCTCGACGAGAACAACCGCCCGGCGGTCAGCTTCTCGCTGAACAACCAGGGCGCCGCCAAGTTCGGCGCCTTCACCCAGGCCAACATCAACCGCCAGCTGGCGATCGTGCTCGACGGCCGGATCCTGTCGGCGCCCAACATCCAGTCGCGGATCGACGGCGAGGGGCGGATCACCGGCACCTTCACCACCGAGCAGGCCTCCGACCTCGGGCTGAGCCTGCGCTCGGGCGCGCTGCCGGCGTCGCTCAACTACCTCGAGGAACGCACCGTCGGGCCGTCGCTCGGCGCCGACTCGGTGCGCGCCGGGGTGCTGGCGTCGGCCGGCGGGCTGGTCTTCGTGCTGCTGTTCCTGCTCGTCTACTACAAGCTGGCCGGCTTCAACGCCTTCGTGTCGATCGCCTCGAACCTCATCATCCTGCTCGGGCTGATGGCCTACCTTGGCGCGACCATGACCCTGCCGGGCATCGCCGGCTTCATCCTGACCATCGGCATGGGCGTCGACTCCAACGTCCTCATCTTCGAGCGCATCAAGGAAGAGCTGGCCGGCGGCAAGTCGCCCAAAGCGGCGGTGGCGGCCGGCTTCGACCGCGTGTTCTGGACCATCGTCGACACCCACGTCGCCTCGCTCATCGCCGCCGCGTTCCTCTTCCAGTTCGGCACCGGCCCGATCCGCGGGTTCGCGACCACGCTCACCATCGGCCTCCTCGCCAACGTCTTCACCGCGGTGTTCGTCTCGCGGACCATGTTCGAACTGTTCCTGTCGCGCCGCGAGCAGCCGGCGACGATGAGTATCTGAGTCACGGCCCCCGCCATGCGCATCTTCGAGAACACCAACTACGACTTCATCCGCTGGCGCTGGCACGCCATCGCGCTGTCGACCCTGATCGTGCTGGCCGGCGTCGCCTTCATGGTGTCGCGGGGCGGCATCCCGCTCGGCATCGACTTCACCGGCGGGACCATCGTCGTCGCCAAATTCGAGACCGACGGTCGCCGAGGACGCGGTTCGCCAGGCGCTCGAGGCGGTGCCGGGCGAGAAGGTCGTCCAGAGCTACGGCGACCCGGCCGACAACTCGGTGCTGATCCGGCTGCCCCTGCCCCCCGACGAAGACGTGGCCAACCTGGACCGGGCCGCCCGCGCCATCGTCGAGGCGCTCGGTGCGGCCGGATTGCCGAAGTTCGAGATCCTGTCGCAGGAGATCGTCGGCCCGGTCATCGGCCGCGAGCTGCAGCTGAAGGGCATCTACGCCACCCTGGCCTCGATCGCCGGCATCGCCGTCTACATCGCCATCCGGTTCCGCCCGGCGTTCGCCATCGGCGCCATCGTCGCGACGCTGCACGACGTGCTCGTCACGCTGGTGTTCCTGGCGATCTTCGGCTACGACCTGTCGCTCAACATCGTCGCCGCGCTGCTCACCATCACCGGCTACTCGGTGAACGACACCATCGTCATCTTCGACCGGGTGCGCGAGAACATGCGCGCCAAGATGCGCCGCGACCCGCTCGAGAAGGTGGTCAACGTCGCCGTCAACCAGACGCTTGAGCCGCACCGTCATCACCGCCGGCACCACCTTCCTGTCGGTGCTGTCGCTGTACGTGTTCGGCGGCGAGGTGCTCGAAGGCTTCGCCTTCACCATGCTGGTCGGCATCATCAGCGGCACCTACTCGACGGTGTTCATCGCCGCGGCCATCGCCATCATCCTCGGCAACCGCGGCAGCGCCGGGGCGCCAGCGGCGGCGCCGGCGAAGGTCAAGGCCGCGACGGCGCGGCGGTCCTAGTCGGTCCGCGGCGTGGATCTGCTGGCCGCGGCGCTGCTCGGCGTGGTGCAGGGACTCACCGAGTTCCTGCCGGTGTCGTCGACGGCGCATCTGCTGCTGGCCGAGCGGTTCCTGGGCTTCGACGACCCGGGCGGCGCCTTCACGGTGATGATCCAGCTGGGCGCCGTGCTGGCGGTGGTGTGGCTCTACCGGCACAAGGTCTGGGCGGTCGTCACCGGGCTGCCGCACAGCGCCGAGGCGCGGCGGTTCGCGCTGCTCGTAGTGGCCGGCTGCGTACCGGCGCTGGCCGCCGGCGCGCTCTTCTCGGGATACGTGAAGCAGGTGCTGTATTACAGCCCGGTGGTCATCGGCGTGGCCTTCGTCGCCGGCGGCGTGGTGATGCTGGCGGTCGAGCGGCTGCGGCCGGCGCCCACGGTGACGGCTGTCGACGGCATGCCGATCAGCCGCGCCTTCGGCGTCGGCCTCTGTCAGGTGCTGGCGCTGGTCCCGGGCGTGTCGCGATCCGGAGCCACCATCGTCGGCGGCATGGCCATGGGCCTGGAACGGACCGCCGCGGCCGAGTTCTCGTTCTTCCTGTCGATGCCGACGATGTCGGCGGCCTTCCTCCACGACCTGCTCGACGTGCGCCACGTGCTCGGCCCGGAGCGGGCGCTCCAGATCGGGGTCGGCTTCGTCACCGCGTTCCTGGCCGCCCTGGTGGTGGTCGGGCCGTTCCTCCGTTTCGTCGGCCGGTCGGGGTTCGCGCTGTTTGCGTGGTACCGCATCGTCGCCGGCGCCGCGCTGCTGGCGGCGACGGCCGCCGGCTGGTTGTAGGGGCCCGCCATGCAGTGGGTGCGGCGCAGCTTCGTCACCGGGTTCTTCGTCACCGTGCCGCTCATCGTGAGCATCGCGGCGCTGTGGTGGGCGTTCCAGTTCGTCGACGGCTTCGCCACGCCGATCGCCACCCGGCTGTTCGGCCGGGCGGTACCCGGGGTCGGCGTGCTGGCGATGGCCACCCTGGTGCTGGGGGTCGGGGCCCTGGCCACCAACGTCATCGGCAAGCGGCTCCTGCAGCGCGGCGAGGGCTGGCTGCTGCGGGTGCCGGTGTTCAAGACCGTGTACGCGCCGGTCAAGCAGCTGATTGCCGCCTTTTCCCCGGACAACGACGCTGGGTTCAAGCGCGTGGTGATGGTCGAGGACCCGGCCCGCGGGCTGCTGCTCGGCTTCCTGACCCGGGAGTTCACGCTCGACCGGGGCGCCGGCGACGAACCGTTCGTGGCCGTCTACGTCCCCACCAACCACCTCTATCTGGGGGACATCGTGGCGTTCCCCGCCTATGCGGTGCACTACCCGGAGCTGACCGTCGAGGACGGCATCCGGATCTTTCTCACCGGCGGCATGGCGCTGCCGCCGTCACTTCGCAGCCGCGGGGACGCGGCGGGAGTGTAGGATTCTGGGTCGCTGCACGAGATGCGAGGAGCTGAGAGCAGACGTATGACGAACATGGTGCGATGGATCGGCAAGGGGCAGTGGGGGTGTCGCGCGGCGCTGGCCGTGGCGTTGACCATGGTGCTGGCGGGGCCGCTGGCGCAGGCGGCCTGGGCGCAGGAGGCGGCGCACCGGCCGGGCGGCGAGGTCAACATCCAGCTGCCCGACCTGAACACCGGCGACTTTCTGGGGATGACCGGCCACAACATCCTGCTGACAGGACTCGTGGTCTGCGTGCTCGGCCTGCTGTTCGGCGCCTGGACCTACAACGCGGTCAAGAACCTGCCGGTGCACAAGTCGATGTCCGACGTCTCGGAGCTCATCTACGAGACGTGCAAGGCCTACCTGATTCAGCAGGGCAAGTTCCTGCTGATTCTGGAAGCGTTCATCGGCACCGTCATGGTGGCGTACTTCTGGCTGATCGGCCTGGAGGCCTACAAGATCGCCATCGTGCTGCTCTTCAGCCTGATCGGCATCGGCGGCAGCTACGGGGTGGCGTGGTACGGCATCCGCATCAACACCCTGGCCAACTCGCGGACGGCGTTCGCCAGCCTGCGTGGCCACGCCTTCCCGGTGTGCGACATCCCGCTGCGCTCGGGCATGAGCGTCGGCATGATGCTGATCTCGGTCGAGCTGCTGTTCATGCTCGCCATCCTGCTGTTCATTCCCGGCGAGTACGCCGGAGTCTGCTTCCTCGGCTTCGCCATCGGCGAGTCACTGGGTGCGGCGGCGCTGCGCATCGCCGGCGGCATCTTCACCAAGATCGCCGACATCGGCTCGGACCTGATGAAGGTCGTCTTCAAGATCAAGGAAGACGACGCCCGCAACCCCGGCGTGATCGCCGACTGCACCGGCGACAACGCCGGCGACTCGGTCGGCCCGACCGCTGACGGGTTCGAGACCTACGGCGTCACCGGCGTGGCGCTGATCTCGTTCATCATGCTGGCGGTGAAGGACCCGGCCGTGCAGGTGCAGCTGCTGGTCTGGATCTTCATGATGCGCGTGATCATGGTGCTGGCGTCGGCCGGCTCCTATCTCGTCAACAACGCCATCGCCACGAGCAGGTACGCCGGCGTGGCGAAGATGGATTTCGAAGCGCCGCTCACCATGCTGGTGTGGATGACGTCGATCGTGTCGGTGGTGCTCACCTACGCGCTGTCCTACCTGCTGATCCCCGACCTCGGTGGCAACACGGCGCTGTGGTGGCAGCTCTCCAGCGTGATCACCTGCGGCACCCTCGCCGGCGCGATCATCCCCGAGTTCGTCAAGGTGTTCACCTCGGTGCACTCCGCGCACGTGCGCGAGGTCGTGACCTCGTCGCGCGAAGGCGGCGCGTCGCTCAACATCCTGTCGGGGCTGGTCGCCGGCAACTTCAGCGGCTACTGGCTCGGCCTGACCATCATGGGCCTGATGGCGATTGCCTACTACTTCTCGATGATGGGCCTCGGCACGCTGATGCTCGCGCCGGCGGTGTTCGCCTTCGGCCTGGTCGCGTTCGGCTTCCTGGGCATGGGCCCGGTGACGATCGCGGTCGACTCCTACGGTCCGGTCACCGACAACGCGCAGTCGGTCTACGAGCTGTCGCTGATCGAGTCGATCCCCGGCATCGAGAAGGAGATCGAGAAGTCGCACGGCTTCCCGGTCAACTTCACCGTCGCCAAGGAGCTGCTCGAGGAGAACGACGGCGCCGGCAACACCTTCAAGGCCACCGCCAAGCCGGTGCTGATCGGCACCGCCGTGGTCGGCGCCACGACGATGATCTTCGCGATCATCATGGCCCTCACCCAGGGCCTGGCCGACCAGACGGCGATCGCCAAGCTGTCGATCCTGCACCCGCCGTTCCTGCTCGGCCTCATCACCGGCGGCGCGGTGATCTACTGGTTCACCGGCGCCTCGATGCAGGCCGTCACCACCGGCGCCTACCGCGCGGTCGAGTTCATCAAGGCCAACATCAAGCTCGACGGCGCCGAGAAGGCGTCGGTCGAGGACAGCAAGAAGGTGGTCGAGATCTGCACCGTCTACGCGCAGAAGGGGATGTTCAACATCTTCCTCGGCGTGTTCTTCTCGACGCTGGCGTTCGCCTTCATCGAGCCGTTCTTCTTCATCGGCTACCTGATCTCGATCGCGATCTTCGGCCTCTACCAGGCGATCTTCATGGCCAATGCCGGCGGGGCCTGGGACAACGCCAAGAAGATCGTCGAGACCGAGCTGAAGATGAAGGGCACCCCGCTGCACGACGCCTCGGTGGTCGGCGACACGGTCGGCGACCCCTTCAAGGACACCTCGTCGGTGGCCATGAACCCGGTGATCAAGTTCACGACGCTCTTCGGCCTGCTGGCGGTGGAGCTCGGCGTCTACCTGTCAGCCGAGCAGGGCGCCGGGCTGACCACGGTGCTGGCCGCGGTGTTCTTCGTGGCCAGCATGTACTTCGTGTGGCGGTCGTTCTACGGCATGCGGATCGAAAGCTAGCCGAGGGCCGTCAGGCCAAGCCTCGAGACCTGGCGAAGTCTGGCCCGGCCTCGACGTTGGCCTGATTGTCGTCTTTTGTTCGCCGTTCGTTCGTCCCGGGAACGGCAGCGGCGGAGTCCATGCGCGCCGGTGACTCCGCCGATGCGTTTCTGGCGATTGACGTCTCAGGGGGGCACGGCTAGAATGCCCCCCGGTTTACCTGAGAGCGCGTCGCTCGACGGACCCGAACTCGCCGCCGGAACCCAGGGCGCCGACCGGTTGGTGCCACTTTCCGAGATCCGGTGTCAAAGCAGAGTACTGAGGTGTCGGGCAACGGGGCGAGGACGCAGCCTCTGTCGTTGACACCTCAAAAAACCCGTCGCTATAATCGGCGGCCTTGCGGCTTCGTCAGCGCCTGGTGTTGGGAGGAAGGTAAACGTGCCACGCGACCTCTTTGGTGATGTCGTCGACCCGTCCATCAAGATGGGCAACAAGTCCGGATACACCGTTGCCCTGACGATGCTGGCGGAAGTCGCGATTGTAGGGGCCATCGTCATCGTGCCGCTCATGGCGGCCGACATCCTGCCGACGCCGCCCTCGATGATGGCGTTCGTGGCGGCCCCGCCGCCACCGCCACCGCCACCGCCGCCCCCCCCGCCGCCGCAGGCGGCCGCGCCGCCCCCCGAGGTCGAGGTCAACCCGACCGCGGCGCCGGTGGAAGCGCCGAGCGAGATCAAGCCCGAGACCGGTATCGAAGCCGGCTTCGAGGGCCAGGTCGGCGGCGTCGACGGCGGGCTCGCCGGCGGCATCGTCGGCGGGATCACCGGTGGCATCCCCGCGCCGCCCCCGCCGCCGCCGCCTCCGCCCACGCAGCCCGTGCGCGTCGGTGGCAACATCAAGCCGCCTCAGAAGCTCAAGCACATCAACCCGGTCTATCCCCCGATCGCGCAGTCGGCTCGCGTTCAGGGCATCGTCATCATCGAGGCCACTATCGGCCCCAGTGGTGCGGTGCAGGATGCACGGGTGCTCCGCTCGATTCCGCTGCTCGATCAGGCGGCCCTCGACGCGGTGCGCCAGTGGCAGTTCACGCCGACCTTGCTGAACGGTGTGCCCGTGCCGGTCATCATGACGGTCACGGTGCAGTTCACGCTGCAGTAGGTCGCGGCGATTTGTGATGAACCTGATTCAGGAACTCTTCCGGAGGAACACGATGAACGCTCGGAGAATTGGTCAGATTGCCGTCGCCGGTCTCGGCGCCCTGCTCGTCAGCACGCCAGCCTTCGCCCAGGAGGGCGGTGGTCTCGACCTGATCGAGATGTTCGAACAGATGGGTCCGACGGCCATGGCGATTGCCGTGGTGCTGTTCATCATGTCGTTCTGGTCGGTGGGTGTCGCCATCGAGCGCATCTACACCTTCAACCAGGCCAAGAAGCAGTCGAAGATGTACGCGCCCCTGGTGGCCAAGCACCTCAAGGACGGCCGCCTGAAGGAAGCCATCCAGCTGTCGTCCTCGAAGGACTACCGCTACAGCCACCTCGCCAAGGTGGTGCTGGCCGGGCTGCAGGAGTACCAGTTCCAGCAGGACAGCGCCGGCGGCGCCACGCTGAACCGTGACGACCTTCTCGATACGGTGCGCCGCTCGATTCAGCGCGCCACCGCCCTCACCTCGAACGACCTGAAGAAGGGCGTCTCGAGCCTGGCGACCATCGGCGCCACCGCGCCGTTCGTCGGTCTGCTCGGCACGGTGGTCGGCGTCATCAACGCGTTCGTCGGCATCGCGTCGACGGGCTCGGGCGGCATCGGCGCGGTGTCGGCCGGTATCGCCGAGGCGCTGGTCGAGACCGCGCTCGGTCTGTTCGTGGCCATTCCGGCGGTGTGGTTCTACAACTACCTGACCGGCCGCCTCGAGTATTTCAACGTCGAGATGGACAACTCCTCGTCGGAGCTGCTCGACTACTTCATCCGCAAGACGGCTCACTGAGGTTCCGGTTTCGTAGGCGGTCCTTTCGTCAGGAGAGTGCACCATGGCAATGGATGTCGGCGGCGCCAAAGGCGGCGTCAAGTCGGACATCAACGTGACGCCGCTGGTCGACGTCATGCTCGTGCTCCTCATCATCATGATGATCATCGCCCCGCTGCTGCAGAAGGGCGTCAACGTCCGGCTGCCGACGGCGACCAACACCGCGGACAAGCCCGAGACGCAGGATCAGACCGTGGTCGGCGTCACGCCCGACGGTCAGTTCTGGGTCAACGGCGTCAGCGTGTCGGACGCCGACGTGCGCAGCCGTGTCGACGACATCCTCGAAGGCAAGAAGGATCGCATCCTGCTGATCAAGGCCGACGAGGATGCTCCCTACGGCCGCGTGATGGAGGTGATGGACACGCTTCGTGCCGCGGGCATCGAAGACATGGGCCTCATCACCGAGCGCAAAGCCCAGGCGGGAGGTAACTGATGTCAGCCCACAACCACATGGGTGCCGAGAAGATCGTCACCGCCAAGAAGCTCGAAGCCAACGGCGACATGAACATCACGCCGATGATCGACGTGCTGCTGGTGCTGCTGGTGATCTTCATGGCGGCCCTGCCGCTGTCGCAGCGGGGCCTCGACGTCAACCTGCCGGCCGAGACCAAGACGAAGGACCAGAAGACCCTCGACATCTCGCAGATCGTTCTGGAGTACACCGGGCAGCGGGTCATCTCGGTGAACAAGCAGGACGTCAAGCTGGCGGAACTCGAGGAGATGCTCCGGAAGATCTACGAGGAACGCAAGGACAAGACGATGTTCATCGCGGCCGACGGCGTGCTCCGTTACGGCGACATCGTCGCGGTGATCGACGCGGCCAAGGGTGCGGGTGTCGAGAAGGTCGGCATCATCACCGAAGGCATGCGCAAGGCCGCCGCGGCGCAAAGCGGCGCCAACTAGCCCGCTTCGCCGCCGGCCGTCACACCATCACGGGCCGCCCCCCTCGGGGCGGCCCGATTCTTTTTGTCCGGCGGCCGCCGACCTCCGCGATGCCCATGCCCCCGCGACTCGCCCTGCTCGGCCTGCCCTGGGACCGCTCGTCGTCCTTCGAACGTGGCGCGGCCGAGGCCCCGCCGCACATCCGCCGGGCCTTGTGGTCGGCCTCCACCAACACCGCCACCGAAGCCGGTGCCGCCATCGAGCCGGAGACGCTCGACGACCGCGGCGACCTGACGCTTCCGGACGACCCGGCCGCGGCCAGGCAGGCGATCGAGGAAGGCGTGGCCGCCCTCCTTGCCGACGGCCGGGTGCCGCTGCTCCTCGGCGGCGACCACTCGGTGACCTATCCGATCCTGCGGGCATTTCGCCCGCGGCGGCCGGCGTCGGTGCTCCACATCGACGCCCACGGTGACCTCTACGACGAGTTTCCACTGCCCGCGCCGGGGGAGCCGGCCGGCCGCGGCGACCGATACTCGCACGCCTGTCCGTTCGCCCGGGCCATGGAAGAGGGCTTGATCGGACGGCTGGTCCAGGTCGGCGTCCGCACCCAGACCGCCCACCTGCGGGCCCAGGCGGCGCGCTTCGGCGTCGAGGTCTTCGGCATGGACCGATGGGCCGAGGCGCCCGTGGAGGGGCTGGAGGGGCCCGTCTACGTCTCGCTCGACCTCGACGGGCTCGATCCCGCCTTCGCGCCTGGAGTCGCGCACCCCGAGCCCGGCGGCCTCAGCACGCGCGACGTCGTCGCCTTGCTGCATCGTCTGCGGGCGCCCGTCGCCGGCGGCGACCTGGTCGAGCTGAGCCCCAGGCGCGACGTGCGCGACCTGACCGCGCGGGTGGCGGCCAAGCTCCTCAAGGAGCTGGCGGCGGTGGCGATCCGCAACGCCGCTCGCGAGCTGACCGTCGGCCGCCCGCGTTCGGGTTCTATACTGGCGCCCGGTCCGTCGCCCCGCCGGCGCCGGACAGGAGGTTGCCGATGATGCCTGGACGCCGGATTCTCGTCGCTTCGCTGGTGCTGGTCACGCTGGCCCCGGGCCTGGCCGCGGCGCAGAGGCCGGCCGACCGCCGCCCCGAATTGACGACGTTGCTCGGCCGCGAGGTGTTCGCCCGCCCCGACAGCGACGGCGCGATTGCCAAGGCCGACGCCGCCCTGGCCGCCGACCCGAAGAACGTCGATCTGATCCTGGCGGCGGCGCGCTCCCGCGACGTGGCGCTGCAGTTCCACGCCGCCATCGAGGTCTACACCCGCGGTCTCGCCATCGCCCCCACGGACGTGCGGCTGCTGCGCTTTCGCGGCCACCGCTACATCTCGGTGCGGCAGTTCGGACCGGCCGTGGCCGACCTCCAGCGGGCAGTGGCGCTGGCCCCGTCGAGCTTCGACGTCGCGTATCACCTCGCCCTGGCGCACTACATGCGCGGCGAGTTCGACGCGGCGGCGACGGTCTACCGCTCGTGCCTCGATGCCGCCACGCCGGGGCCGCTGCCAGCCGGCTGGCGCAGCTGCACGACCACCCGGGCCACCGACAACGACCGGGTCGCCGTGATCGACTGGCTCTATCGCAGCCTGCGCCGCGCCGGCCGCCACGACGAGGCACGGGCGCTGCTGGCGCCGTTCGTCGCCGGGCTGAAGGTCGGCGAGAACGAGGCGTACTACACCGCGCTCCGCTTCTACCGAGGCGATGTCACCGAGAGCCAGGCGTTGACACCGACGACCGCCAACGAGAACCGCCTGGTGACCATCGGCTACGGCATCGCCGTGCACTACGGCGCCAACGGCGACAGCGAGCGGGCCTGCGAGCTGTTGCAGCGCATCGCCAACGAGCCGAACTGGAACGCCTTCGGCGTGATCGCCGCCGAGGCCGACCTGGCCCGGTCTCCCGGCCTGTGCCGCTGACCACGGCATCCCCGTTGGTACGAACGCACGGCCGGACCCACTGGGTGGATCCGGCCGTGACGAGACACGTCCGCGCTGGCGGCGGGTGCGAACCAGGGTCTCAGTTGAACGAGTACCGGAAGCTCAGCATGATCTGGTAGACGTCGGCTCAGCGCCGTGTTGCCCTGGAAGGTGCTCCTGATCAGCTCGTTGTTCACCACCGCCAGGCGGTAGCTCACGCGGCCTTGGGCGTCGGCGGCGGCGTTGGTCAGAATCTGCGCGCCGTTGGCGCCGGTCGTGGGGAGCACGAGGCGCTTGGCCACGCCCCAGTCGCGGTTCAGCAGGTTGCTGAAGTTGCCGATGTCGAGGCGGACCTGAGCCGCATTCCGCTTGCCGCCGATGTTCTTGAAGACGTCCTGCACGAGGCTCAGGTCCATCCGGTTGAACATCGCCATGTTCAGACCACCGCGTCTGGCGTACTCACCGCGGTGGTTGTCCAGATAGGGGTCCTGCTGGATGTAGGCGTCGAACGCCGTCGCTTGTTCCGCCGCCGTGAACGTGCGGGTGCCGACCGTGAACGGCACGAAGTTCATCTCCGACTGGTCGCGCGGGATGTAGATCAGGTCGTTGCCAGCGGCGCCGTCGCCATTCATGTCGCCGTTGAACACGTAGCTGGCGACGTTCGCGAAGTTCTGATTCGACGGCCGGGCCTCCCAGAACACCGAGATCGACGTCGAACCGAACGAGAAGTACTCCTTCGAGTAGGACGCGTTGACGAACACGCGGTGTCCCTGGGTGTACGCCGAGCGCCCGAGTCCCGGGTTGTTCGGGTCGGCGCTCTGCTGGTTGTTGGCAAACGACGAGAACGCCGTCGAGCCGGCATCGATCGCGTTCCTCGACTGGCCGTAGCTGTGGGCGCCCCGCAGCGTGAGGCCCCGCATGGTCTTGGACAGGCTGGTCGAGAGGTTCCAGGACCGGCCGAATCCCTGGTTGGTGAGGATGATGGCGTTGGTGATGACGTTCGGCGCCGTGTTGTTGATGCGGTTCGCCGTCCAGCGCGGACGGTCGTCGACGCCGGTGAACGCCGTCTGGGGCGCCGGCAGGTTGGCGTTGTAATACGCGGTGCCGTTCAAGTCCTTGGTGTAGATGTACTCCACGGTCCCGATGACCCCGCCAGGCAGCTTGTGATCCACGGCGAGGTTGGTGCGCCACACCTGCGGGAACTTGAAGTCGCGGTCGGTGACGTTCAGCTCGAAGCTCGACGCGCCTTCGCCCGTGACGTTGGTCGGCTTGTAGCGGTCGGGATTGCTGTTGAACGGGAACGCGGTGGTGTTCTGCGCGGTGATCTCGCCGATGAGGACGCCCGAGTTTCCCAGCTGATTCGAGATCCAGACATACAGCGGCGGACCCGTGAACAGACCGGTGCCGAGACGGAGCTGCGTCCGCTGCTTGCCGCCGACGTCCCAGTTCATGGCCGCACGCGGCGACCACAGCACTTTGGTCGCGGGCAACTTCCCGGTTTCGAACTGGATCGGCCCGCCGCTCTGGCTCCTGAACGTCAGCGCGTCCGCCTTGGCGTTCTGGTACGCGCTCTCGTCGAACAGGGAGACGTCGGCCCGCACGCCGGCGGTGACCGTCAGATCCGAGCGCGGGCGCCACTCGTCCTGCGCGTAGGCGCCGTTGTACCAGACGGTCAAGGGCTGCAGCGGCTTGTCGAGACCGGGCACGTTCGAATAGCGGACTTTGAAGAAGCGCAGCGACACCGGCGACACGGTGCGGTTCGGGTTGGCCAGGAAGTCGTTGGCGTCGGTGTAGAAGTCAGCCAGCGAGTTGTAGGCGTAGCTGCTCTGCGGACAGCAGCTCCAGAACACGTTGTCCGAGTGGTAACGCTGGGCCGACACACCGACCGTGATGGTGTGCCTGTCGATGAACTTCGTGAAGCTGTCTTGCAGCTGGAAGGTCTTGTAGCGCAGCTCGTTCTGCACGCTGAAGGCCTCGGAGCCGAACGTCGCGTAGGCGATGCCGTCCTGCAGGATGTCGACGTACGGGAAGAGCTCGCCGATGTCGCCGCGGCTCTCGTCGTTGGAGGTGTAGCCGACGATCAGGTTGTTGGCCATGCTGCCGCCGAGCAGGGTGTTCCACTCGCCGATTCCCGACTTGATGTTCTCGAGGATGTCGTAGGTGGTCCCGCTGAAGGCCAGGTGGTTGGTGGTGAACGTCGGACGTCCAATGCCGGCCGACGAGGAGCTGCTGGGGTAGTTGCTCGAACTGGAGTCGAGCTGGTTGTAGCGGAAGCTGATCTTGTTGCTGTTCGTCAGGTTGAAGTCGGTCCTCAGCAGGTAGCGCTTCGCCGGCGTCGGGTCCTGGAGGTCGACATACGAGCCCGGGTCGTAGCCCAGACGGCCGTTCAGGAACGAGGCCAGCGCATCGAGATCAGACCCCAGCACGCGGGTGATGCTGCCGCCGACCGGCTGACCGCCCGCGTTCGGCAGGAAGGTGGTCAGGGGGCGCTTGTCTTCCTCGTTCTCGTAGGTGCCGAAGGCGAACAGCCGGTTCTTGACGATCGGCCCGCCGGCCCAGCCTCCGGTGTTGCGGAAGGTGAAGGTGCCCGGATTCACGGTGTTCCCGGCCGCCTCGGTGCCCACCCATCCGTCGTTGCGCATCCGGTGGTAGACCGACGCCGACAGGCTGTTCGTGCCGCTGCGGGTGACGGTGTTCACCGCGGCGCCGATGAAGCTGCCCTGGCGGACGTCGAACGGCGCCACGCTCACCTGCACCTGCTCGAGCGACTCGAGCGAGATGGGCGCCACGTTGGTGCGGGCGCCGGGTTCGCCGCCGAGGCCGAACGAGTTGTTGAAGTAGGAGCCGTCGACCGTGATGTTGTTGAGGCGGTTGTCCTGACCGGCGAACGAACTGCCGCTCGCCTGGGGGGTCAGGCGCGTGATGTCGCTGATCCGCGCCGACACCGTCGGCAGCGTCGCCACGTCGGCCCTGGTGATGACGGTGGCCGCGCCGGTGCGGGTCGAGCTGAACACCTCGGATGACGACGCGGTGACCGTGACGGTCTCGGTCAGAGCGATCTGACGGACGGTGATCGGCAGGTCGGTCGACACGCCCAGGTTCACCGCGGCGTTGTCCACCGTCGTCGGTTCGAACGCCGTGCCCGTGCCCTGATAGGACACGGTCACGGAGTACGGACCGCCGAGCCGCATGCCCGGAATGAGGAAGCGCCCGTCAGCGCGGGTCGAGGCTTCGTAGGTGGTGCCCGACGGGAGGTGGATCGCGATGACGTTCGCGCCGGACACGGGCTGCGCCTGCTGGTCGGTGACCAGGCCGCCCATCGATCCGGTGGTCACGCCCTGTGCGAGGGCCGGTGGGGGAGCGTTCGCGGCCAGCAGCGCCAGGCCGAACGCGAGGACATGCATCAAGTGCTTCATCGCCATCTCTCCAGGGTGTTCCGATACAAGGCGGTACATTCTATCCATACAGGTACGACGGCCGCGTCACGCCGGCGGAAAAACATTCGGGCCGTTTCGCCTTGGGAGCGAAACGGCCCGGGAGAAGTCGGTGAGCTGGGCGGCGGCGCCGGTTGGCGCCCGACGCTAGCTGGCGGTGGTGCTCTTGGCCTTGCGCATCTGCTCGGCGCGGTCGCGCAGCTGGTCGGCTTCGCGGATGAGCGCCTGCTGGCGGCCCGGATCCTTGATCAGGTTGGCCTGGAGGCGGAGCAGGAGGTTCTTGTAGGCGATCGCCTCCATGTAGTCGTCCTTGATCTGGATGGCCTTGTCGACCGATTCCAGGCCCTTCATGACCATGTCGAGCTTCTCGGCGTCCTTCAGGCGGAAGTCGCGGTAGGCCTTGTCCCAGTAGTAGGTGGACACCGTGTAATGCGCCTCGGGGTTGTTCGGCTCGAGCGCCACACGCTGGCCCAGGGCTTCGATGGTCCTGGGGAAGTCGCCCTGGCGGTTGAAGTAACCGGCCAGCTGCATGTAGACGATGGGGTCGTTCGGCTTGGCTTCCTTGGCCTTCTGGAAGGTCTGCTCGGCCAGCTCGTACTCACCCGAGTCCTCGTAGATTCCGGCCAGCTGGAAGTAGTTGGACGGATCGGCGGGATCGAGGTCGATCATCTGGCGGACGATCGGCTCGGCCATCGTCGGGTCGTTGAGCTTGTCCGGCCCGTAGGCCGAGACCAGGAACTCGAAGGAGCGGCGCTTCCACAGCGGATCGTCGATGTTCTGCGCCGCCAGCTTGTAGTTCTCGATCGCCTTGGTCAGCAGGGCGTCGTTCTCGGGCTCGCCTACCCGCGTCGGGCGGTAGAGATTGTCGAGCGAGTTGGCGAGGAAGAAATAGCTGTAGGTGTTGCTGGGATTGAGCTGGATGGCCTCTTCGTACTTGGCCGCCGCGGCGCGCCAATCGCTGGCGGCGTAGAGCTTGTTGCCGTCCTTGAACGCCTTCTGCGCGCGCACCTCGTTGACCTTGCCGCACCCTGCAACCGCCAAGCCGAGCGCGCCCACCAGGGCCAGACCCGCCATCGAAGACCGGAGCTTCATCGTTTCCCCCTCAGAACCAAAAACGCCTCGACCGCCGAGTGCGGGAGTATAGTCACTTGCGCCGAGACCCCGCAAGCTGTCCGCCGTCGCCCCTCGGGCGCCACGGCGCGGCCCGCCCCACCCGCGCCTGGCGCGTCGGGGCGGCAAGTCCTCCGACCGCCAGACTTCCGGCGGTCTTCCGGGCTCGGGCCAACCAGGGTCCGGCCGCCCGCCCTGCTAGAATCTCAGGGCGGGTGTCGTCTCTATCTCTTTAGACACCGATTCTTCCCGCACGGCCATGATCCGATTCGAGGACCTGCTGGGGAAGGTCCGCGCCTACAGCCCGGACGCGGACCTGGAGCTGCTCCGCAAGGCCTATGTCTTCTCGGCCCTGGAGCACAAGGGACAGGTCCGCCATTCCGGGGAGCCGTATCTCATCCATCCGCTTGAGGTTTCCGACATCCTCGCGGACCATGCGGCTGGACGTCGTCTGCGTCGCCGCCGGGCTGCTCCACGACGTGGTCGAGGACACCCTGACCACGGTGGACCGGATCCGGGAGCTGTTCGGCCCCGACGTCGCCCACATCGTCGAGGGCGTGACCAAGATCAGCGCGATTCCGTTCTCGTCCAGCGAGGAGCGCCAGGCCGAGAACTTCCGCAAGATGCTGCTGGCGATGGTCGACGACATCCGGGTCATCCTCGTCAAGCTCGCCGACCGCCTGCACAACATGCGCACGCTCCAGTACATGCCCGAGGACCGCCGGGCCCGCATCTGCGCAGGAGACGCTCGACATCTACGCGCCGATCGCCAACCGGCTGGGCATGAGCAAGGTGAAGAACGAGCTCGAGGAGCTGGCGTTCATGCACCTCGAGCCCGCCGCGTTCCAATCGCTCAAGGCCCGGGTCGAGGCCAAGCGCCAGGCCGACCGAGGGCGTGATCGACGCGCTCACCGCCGAGATTCGCGCCAAGCTCGACGCCGCCCAGGTGCCGGTGGTCAGCGGTCGACGGCCGCATCAAGCGCCTCTACAGCATCTGGCTCAAGCTGCGCCGCGCAGAAGATCGAGCTCGACCAGGTCTACGACTTCGTCGCGCTGCGCATCGTCACGCCGTCGGTGAAGGACTGCTACGCGGCGCTCGGCATCATCCACCAGACGTGGTCGCCGGTGCCGGGCCGCATCAAGGACTTCATCGCGATGCCGCGGCCCAACGGCTACCAGTCGCTGCACACCTCGGTGATCAGCGAGCGCGGCATCCCGTTCGAAGTGCAGATCCGCACCGAAGAGATGCACAACCGGCGCCGAGGAAGGCATCGCCGCGCACTGGAAGTACAAGGAGGGCCGGGTCGGCGCCGCCCGCGACGAGCAGTACTTCCAGTGGCTGCGCCAGCTGCTCGAGTGGCAGCAGGAAGTGCGCGACCCGCAGGAGTTCCTGTCCAACCTGAAGATCGACCTCTATCCCGAAGAGGTCTACACCTTCACGCCGCGCGGCCAGGTGAAGGTGCTGCCCGAGGGCGCCACCGCGGTCGACTTCGCCTACGCCATCCACACCGACGTCGGCCACCAGTGCGTCGGCGCCCGCGTCAACGGCCGGATGGTGCCGCTGCGCACGCGGCTGAAGAACGGCGACATCGTCGAGATCGTCACGCAACGCCGGCGCACAAGCCGAGCCGCGACTGGCTGAACTTCGTCCGCACCTCGCGCGCGCGCAACAAGATCAAGCACCTGATCCAGGCCGAGGAGAAGAACCGCGCCGTCGAGCTCGGCCGCAAGCTGCTCGAGAAGGAGGCGCGGCGCTTCGACCTGAACGCAAGGTGCTGGTCGAAGGCGACGCCGCTGAAGAAGGCGGCCGAGACGTTCGGGCTCTCGAAGCCCGACGATCTGCTGGCCGCAGATCGGCTACGGCAAGATCGGCGCGCGGCAGGTGCTCGACAACCTGGTGCCGCAGGACGAGCTGAAGGAAAAGGCGCCCGAGAACCCGGTCGTGACCGGCGGTCAAGCGGGTGCTGCTGCCGGCGGGCAGCGCCGATCGCATCACCGTGCGCGGCGCCGACGACCTGATGGTGGTCGCGGGCGCGGTGCTGCAATCCGATCCGCGGCGAAAGCATCGTCGGCTACATCACCCGCGGCAAGGGCGTGTCGGTGCACTCGGCCAACTGCAGCAACGTCGTCAACCTGCTCTACGACCCGGAGCGCCGCATCGACGTCGAGTGGGACAAGGGCGGCGACGCCGCGCCCTACACCGTGCGGCTGACGATGCAGGTCGAGGACCGCAAGGGCATGCTGGCCGAGCTGTCGGCCAGCATCGCCGACATCAACACCAACATCACTGAGCCTCGAGGCCACGACCGGCGCCGACACCCACGCGCGGATCGACATGACGGTCGAGATCAAGGACGTGAAGCACCTGGAGAAGGTGATCAAGTCGCTGCGCGGGGTCGACGGCGTGCTGGACGTGGAGCGGGCGGCGATAGGGGTCTGACACGAGCCGGTAGAGGGGAGTGACTGCCCTGAGCGTGATCTCGGCTGCTAGTTGGTGAACGATCGCCCAGGGGGTCTAGACCCCGTACAGACCGCGATGGCGTCGATTTCGACGCGCACGTCGCGCGGCAGACGGGCGACCTGCACGGTGGCGCGCGCCGGGTAGGGCGCGGTGAAGTAGGTGGCGTAGATCTCGTTCACCGCGGCGAAGTCGGCCAGGTCGGCCAGGAAGATGGTGGTCTTGACGACGCTCGTGAAATCGGCGCCGCCGGCTTCGAGCAGGGCGCGCATGTTCTCCAGCACCTGCGTGGTCTGCTCGCGGATGCCGCCCTCGACCACGGTCCCGGCGGTGGTCAGCGGAATCTGACCCGGACAGGAACAGGAACTGGCCGGCGCGCAGCGCCGGCGAGTAGGGGCCGATGGCCGGGGCCCCGGCGGCGGGGGTCACCGCGTGCCGTCCGCCTTCGCCGAGGCTTCGGCCGACAGGCATCGGCGTCAGGCGGCCTTGACGATCTTCTTCGAGCGGATGCAGCGCGTGCACACCTGCATCCGGCTTGGTGGCGCCGTTGACCACCGCGCGCACCGTCTGGAGGTTCGGCTCGAAACGGCGGGGGCCGACATTGTGGGCGTGGGACACCGTGCGGCCGACCACCGGGCCCTTGCCGCAGATCTCACACCGCTTCGCCATCTCTCAATCCCTCGTTGTGCGCGCCGCCACGGCTGCCCGAAACCGCTAGTCTAACACGGGCCCCGCCGGGCCACCCAGCGGGCCGCGACCCGTTCGTATACGATGCGGGCGATGCAGTGCACCCTGTGCGGCCAACGGCGCGCGAAGCGGGCGTGTCCGGCCCTCCGCCTCGACATCTGCGCGGTCTGTTGCGCCACCAAGCGCCTGGCCGAGATCCGCTGCCCGGCCGACTGCGTCCACCTGACAGCCGCCCGTCAACATCCCGCCGCCGCCGTCAAGCGACAGCACGAATCCGACCTGCGGATGCTGATGACGGCCCTGGGCCCGATGAGCGAGGGCCAGCTGCAGCTCTATTTCTTGCTGCAGAGCTACCTGTTGCGCACCCCGGCCGACGGCCTGGCCCGCCCAGTGGACGCCGAGGTGGTCGATGCCGCCAACGCCCTGGCCGCCACGCTGGAAACGGCCAGCCGCGGCGTGATTTTCGAGCATCGGGCCGACACCGTGAATGGCCAGCGCCTTGCCACCGAGCTGCAGGCCGTGTTGCAGGAGGCCGGCAAGGGCGGCGGCAGCCGGTTCGAGCGGGAGGCGGCGGCCGTGCTGAGGTCGGTGGCCGTGGCTGCGAGCCAGCCGGCCGGCAAGTCTCCAGGGTCGCGGGCCTATCTGGAGCTGGTCGCGCGGGTGTTGCGTGAAGGCGCGCCGGAGCCGCCGGCGCCATCGGAGCCGACGATCATCCTCCCGTAACCCACTCTGTGGTCCCGCGCCACGCCTCCTGTGTAATAATTGCCTCTCCGCAGGGCGGTCCTCCGTAGCGGTCAGCCAGACGTCACCGCGCGAGGACATTCCGACAGCCAAGAACCCTCTAAGACCCTCTGGCGTCTAAGACTCTGAACGCTGTTCGGACAGCGCCGGACCCGGGAACGCATCTGAAAGCTAAAGCGTTCAAGGACAACAGGTTGGACCAGTAATACCGCCGGGATTTCCAGCCCAGACGCCGGACCCACCGGCTGCGGCGAAGTAAGAACCAATACCGATCGACCGTGATTTAACCGATCGTTCGAGGCGCATGGGCTTGGGAGCCAAGTCAGTATCCTCGGGCACGGCGATTGCATCCAAGAAGGCGACAAGCGAATCCCTCCACTGACGGAGGGTAGGGAAGGAGCGGCTGAAGTCATGGCCAAGGCCACCAAGAAGAACCTGACGACCGCAGTGCTCGACAAGGGCACCCGTTACGACGAGCTGAAGGACATGCTCGACGAGCGGCGGCGCGTCATCCTGCAGGAGGTCCAGGGCAGGATTCGTGGGGTTCGCGCCGAAGGCGCCGACAGGCCGCACGAAAGCCCCGACCCGGGTGAGACCGCCGAGGTCGACATCCAGGAAGACATCGAGTTCGCGCTCATCCAGATGAAGGCTGAGACGCTGAACAAGATCAACGAAGCGCTGGCCCGTCTCGACGAGGGACGCTACGGGATGTGCTACGAGTGCGGCGACGAGATCGCCGAGGCGCGGCTCCGGGCGTTGCCCTTCGCGGTGCGGTGCAAGGATTGCGAAGAGGAACGCGAGACGGCGATTCTTCGCGAGCGTACAATGTCGCGGCGCGGCACGTCGAGCATCCTCGACCTTGGGCGCTAGCGGCGTCTGATCATCAGCAGGCCCCGCCGGTGCGGGGCCTGCCCCGCATCGGCCCGGTCTCTCGGGCAGTTCCATCCGCACGTTTGCCATCGGAGGATCGCGATGAGCGATCAGGAAGATCGGTTCGAGGCCGGCGATCCGCCCGCTGACCAGTCGTTCCACGTTCCAGCGGAGCTGCCGGTCCTGCCGCTGCGCGACACGGTGCTGTTCCCGAACAGCTTCATGCCGCTGGCGGTGGCCCGCGAAAGTTCTGTCCGGCTGATCGACGAGGCGGTGACCGCCGGCCGGATGATCGCCGTGTTCACCCAGCGCGAGGCCTCCGAAGAGGATCCGCGTCAGGACGACCTGTTCGCCATCGGCACCGCCAGCCACATCCACAAGATGTTCAAGCTGCCCGATGGCAGCCTGCGCATCATCGTCCAGGGCCTGGCCCGCGTCCGCCTCGACGGCATCATCGCCAGCCGGCCGTACCTGCTCGCCAACGTCAGCGAAGCTCCGGAGGAGCTGGCCGACCGCGACCGCCTCGAGATCGACGCGCTGCAGCGCAACATCAAGGTCAATTTCCAGCAGATCGTCTCGCTGTCGCCGCTGATGTCCGACGACCTGCAGACACTGGCGTCGAACATCACCGAGCCGGGCCGCGCCGCCGACTTCATCGCCTCGAGCCTGGGCACCATGGCGACCGCCGCCAAGCAGGAGGTGCTCGAGACGCTGGACGTCCGGACCCGGCTCGACAACCTCAACCGGCTGCTGATCAAGGAGCTCGAGGTCCTCGAGCTCGGATCGAAGATTCAGTCGCAGGTGCAGTCGGAAGTCGGCAAGAACCAGCGCGACTACTTCCTGCGTGAACAACTCAAGGCGATCCAGCGCGAACTCGGCGAGGGCGACGACCAGTCGAAGGACGTCGAGGAGCTGCGCGCCAAGATCGACGCCGCCGGATTGCCCGACACGGTGAAGAAGGAAGCCCTCCGGGAACTGGATCGGCTGTCGAAGATGCCGGCCGCGGCTGCTGAGTACACCGTGTCGCGCACCTATCTCGACTGGATCGTCGCGCTGCCGTGGACGAAGCGGACCGACGAAGTGATCGACCTGGCCAAGACGCGCGCGGTGCTCGACACCGAGCACGCCGGCCTCGATCGGGCCAAGGAACGCATCCTCGAGTACCTGGCGGTGCGCAAGCTCAACCCGGCGGTCAAGGGCCCAATCCTGTGCTTCGTCGGCCCGCCGGGCGTCGGCAAGACCTCGCTGGCGCGGTCGATCGCCCAGTCGCTGGGCCGCAAGTTCGTCCGCGTGTCGCTCGGTGGCATGCGCGACGAGGCCGAGATCCGCGGCCACCGCCGCACCTACATCGGCGCGTTGCCCGGCCAGGTGATCCAGGGGCTGCGGCGGGCCGAATCGCGCAACCCGGTCTTCATCCTCGACGAGATCGACAAGCTCGGCTCCGACTTCCGCGGCGACCCGGCGTCGGCGTTGCTCGAGGTGCTCGATCCCGAGCAGAACAACACCTTCCGCGACCACTACCTCGACGTGCCGTTCGATCTGTCGGAAGTGCTGTTCATCACCACCGCGAACGTGCTCGACCCGATTCCGCCGGCGCTCCGCGACCGCATGGAAGTGCTCGAGCTGCCGGGATACACCGAAGAGGAAAAGCTCGAGATCGCCCGCGGCCACCTGGTCGGCAAGCAGGTGCCCAACCACGGCCTCACCGCCAAGCAGCTGGTCTTCGCCGACACCGGACTGCGGACGATCATCCGCGGATACACCCGCGAGGCCGGGGTCCGCAACCTCGAACGCGAGATCGGCTCGATCTGCCGCAAAGTCGCCCGGCGGCGTGCCGACGGCCAGCTCGAGAAGGTCAAGGTGACGCCGGCCGTCGTCCACGAGTTCCTCGGCGCCCCGAAATTCCTCGACGAGGAGATCACCGAGCGCACCAAGCGGCCGGGCGTGGCGATCGGCCTGGCCTGGACGCCGGTGGGCGGCGAGGTGCTGTTCATCGAGGCGTCGCGCATGACCGGCGCCGCATCCCTGACGCTGACCGGTCAGCTCGGCGACGTCATGAAGGAATCGGCGCGGGCGGCGCTGTCATGGGTGCGCGCCCACGCCGCGCAGTGGAGCATCGACCCCGATTTCTTCAAGTCGTCCGAGATCCACGTGCACGTGCCGTCGGGGGCGATTCCCAAGGACGGCCCGTCGGCCGGCGTCACCATGGCCACCGCGCTGGTGTCCGAGCTCTCGCGCCGGCCGGTGCGCGGCGACGTCGCGATGACTGGCGAGATCACGCTGTCGGGCAAGGTGCTGCCGGTGGGCGGCATCAAGGAGAAGGTGCTGGCCGCCAAGCGCGCCGGCGTGCGCGAGATCATCCTGCCGCGGCAGAACGAGAAGAACGTCAACGAGGACCTCGACGCCGATCTGCGCGCCGGCCTCACGATTCACCTCGTCGGCACCATCGACGAGGTGCTGCTGCTGGCGCTGGTCCCGGTGCGCCCGGCGCCCGGCAAGCGGCCGGCGCGGCGCGCTCACGCGTCGATGCAGTAGCCGCCGAACCACTCTCGCCCGCGGTCGCCTGCTAGACTCGCCGCGTGCGCGTCGTCTACTCGCCGCGGTACCACCTCGACTTCGGCGCGCACGTCTTTCCGACGGAGAAGTACCGCCGGGTGGCCGAGCGCGTCGAACGCGCCGGCCTGGTGCCGGAGGGGTTCGTCGCACCGATCGCGGCCGGCTGGGACGACCTGGCGCTGGTCCACACCGCGGCCTACCTCGACGCGCTGGCGCACGGCACGCTGACCCCGGCCGAGGTCGCGCGCCTCGAGATTCCGTGCACGCCGGCGATCGTCGACGGCTTCCGGCTGATGACCGGCGGCACCCTCACCGCGACCCGGCTCGCGCTCGACGGCGCCGACCGCGTCGCCGTGCACCTGGGCGGCGGGTTCCACCACGCCTTCGCCGGTCACGGTGAGGGCTTCTGCATGTTCAACGACGTCGCGGTGGCGATTCGGCACGCGCAGCGGTCCAGGCAGGCCACCCGGGCCGCGGTCGTCGACCTCGACGTCCACCAGGGCAACGGCACCGCCGCGATTCTGGCCGGCGACCCGCGCGTCTTCACGCTATCGGTGCACGAAGAGGGGAACTATCCGTTCGTGAAGCCGCCCAGTTCGCTCGACATCGGCCTGCCGCACGGCGCCGGCGACGCCGTCTATCTGGGGCAGCTCGACGCCGCGCTGACGCGGATGCTCGAGCACCTGCCCGACGTGCTGTTCTACCTGGCCGGCGCCGACCCCTACGTCGACGACCAGCTCGGGGGGTTGGCGCTGACCCGGCTGGGACTGCGCCGACGTGACCGGGCGGTGTTCGACGCGGCCCGATCGGCCGGCCTACCTGTGGTGGTGGTGCTGGCCGGCGGCTACGCCCGCCAGGTCGACGACACCGTGGCGATCCACGTCGCCACGATCGAAGAAGCGGCGCGCGGCTGAGCGTCCGCCCGGTTCAGGCCAGCAGTGCCAGGCCGGCGACCGTCTTCATGTCGGCGATCTCGCCGCGCGCGATCATCTGCCGCACCTCGGCGAGCGCGAAGGTGCGCGGCTCGATCACCTCGTCGTCGTCCTGGCGCACGGTCGAATCGGCGGCCGGCGCGGTCAGGTCGAGGCAGCGGTAGAACGCCATCGTCTCGTCGCAGAACCCGGGCGTCGGCAGCAGCCGGCCGAGCAGTTCGAGCCGTCCCGGCACCAGTCCGATCTCCTCCTCGCACTCCCGGGTCGCGCCGGCCAGTTCTGCCTCGCCGGCCGCCAGTGTCCCCGCCGGCAGTTCCCAGAGGTACTGATCGACGGCGTAGCGGTACTGGCGGATGAGGACGATGCGATCCGGCGCCGGCATCGGCACCAGCACCACCGACCCGGGATGCCGCACGATGTCCATCGTCGCGGTGTGGCCGGTCGGCAGCGTCACGCGATCCACCGACAGCGTGAAGACGCGGCCGCGATAGACCTCGCGGCGTTCATGGACGATGGTCGGCGTCGTCATGGTGGGGCTCCGAGAACAGGTTGGCGCGGAACTCGGCCGGCGTGATGTCGTCGAGCACCGCCAGCAGATCGGCCGGCAGCGGCGCCTCGAACGAGACCCGCTCGCCGCTGCGCGGGTGGGTGAACGCCAGCCGTTCGGCGTGCAGGAACGGCCGGGTCAGACGCTGGACCGCGCGGATGTCGTGCTGCACCCGGGTGTGGATGCCACCGTAGACCGAGTCGCCGACGATGGCGTGGCCGATCGCCGCCAGGTGCACCCGGATCTGGTGGGTGCGTCCGGTGGCGATCGCCACCCGGATCAGCGTGACACCGGGGAGGTGCCGCGCCCAGGTGACACGCGTCACCGCGTGACGCGCCCTCCGCGCCCGCGTCGACACCTTCTCGCGGTGCACCGGGTCGCGACCGATCGGCAGGTCGATCCGGCGGCGGTTGTGGACCACGCCCCAGACCAGCGCGACGTATTCCTTCTCCACCTCGCGGTCGTGGAACTGCCGGGCCAGTTCCTGGTGGGCCTGGTCGTGTTTGGCGACGACCATCACGCCCGACGTGCCCTTGTCGAGCCGGTGGACGATACCGGGCCGCTGCTCGCCGCCGATGCCGCTCAGGTCCTTCACGTGGTGGAGCAACGCGTGGACCAGGGTGCCGGAGGCGTGGCCGGCGCCGGGATGCACGACCAGACCGGCCGGCTTGTTGACGACGACGACATCGGCGTCGTCGTAGAGGATCTCGAGCGGCAGATCTTCGGCGACGATCGAGGACGGCACCGCCTCGGGCACCTCCACGGTCACGGTATCGCCGGTCCTGACCGGGCTGTTCGCCTTCACCACCTTCAGCCGTGGCAGACCGACACGGCCCTCGTCGATCAGCCGCTGGATCTGAGCGCGCGAGTGATTGGGGACTTCGCCGGCGAGAAACTTGTCGAGGCGCAGGCCGTCGTGTTCGTCGGCGACCGCGATCACCTGCGTGGCCGTCGGTGTCGGAGCATCGGCGCCGGCGGTCATGCCGAGGCCGACTGCGGCCGCCGGCGGACCACCGGCGCGGCCGGCTGGCGCGGCGTCCGGCCGCCGCGGAGCCACCACAGCATCACCACGCTGAGCGGCACCAGGACCAGCGAGATGAGCTGCGAGGTCGAGAACATGCCGGCCATGCCGCGGTCGTCGCCGCGGAAGTACTCGATCACGAATCGCGACACGCCGTAGAGGAAGACGAAGCGCCAGAACGTGCGGCCCGGGTAGGAGGCACCGCGCTTCTCGGTGGCCAGCAGGATCACGAGGATCACCAGGCCGGCCAGCGACTCGTAGAGCTGGGTCGGGTGGAGCGCCACGCCGAGCGGCGTGCCGACGTTCATCGCCGCGGCCGGGTCGGTGAAGGTCACCGCCCAGGCCACCTGCGTCGGCTTGCCATAACAGCAGCCGGCCATGAAGCAGCCGAGGCGGCCGACCATGTAGCCCAGGGCGATGCCCGGGGCGAACAGGTCGCCCGACTGCCACAGCGGCAGCTTGTGCTTGCGCAGCTGGTAGATGCAGGTCAGCGACGCGGCGATCAGGCCGCCGTAGAAGACGCCGCCCGAGCGCAGCAGCGAAAAGAACTCCTCGCGGCTGCTGGTGAAGTGCTCGAAGTCGACGATGAACAGCAGACCCTTGGCGCCGACCAGCGCGGCGATGATCACCCAGATGCCCAGATCGAGCACCCGGTTGCCATCGAGCCCGGCGGCATTGGCCCGCTTCACCCCGAGCCACAGCCCGAGCAGATAGGCCGCGGCGAGCAGAACGCCATAGCTGTAGATGGTGATCGGACCGGCGTCAAGCAGGATTGGATGCACGGTGTATCCCCAGAAGGTCGGCGGCGATGTCGACCAGCATCAACACCACGCCGACGGTGATGGCCGCGTCGGCGACGTTGAAGGCCCAGAAGTGCCAGTCGTTCCAGTAGGCGTCGACGAAGTCGAGCACGTAGCCGGCGGCGGCGCGGTCGATCAGGTTGCCGACGGCGCCGCCCAGCACCGCCGCGATGCCCAGGCGGGCGATCCGGTTGTCGGCCGGCAGGCTGGCCGCGTACCACGCCACGCCGCACAGCGCGCCGAGCGCGACCAGCATCACCACCGCGCTCTTGAACGGGAAGTCGACGTCGTTGAGCATCCCGAACGCCGCGCCGGTGTTGTGGACGCGGGTCAGGCTCAGCCAGCCAGGGATGACGTCCAGGCTCTCGTGCAGCGCGAAGCGCCCCCGCACCAGCGCCTTGGTCAGCTGGTCGAGGATGACGACGACGGCCACAGTGACGATCTCGAGACGTCGCATCGGCATCCGCCTACAGACTGACGGCTTCGGCCAGGGCGTCGACGCAGCGCGCGCACAGCCCGGCGCGATCGCCGGTGCCGCTCACCGCGCTGACGACGCGCCAGCAGCGATCGCACTTCACCCCGTCGGCCCGCGTCACCGTGACGGAGCGGCCGGCGTCGAAGCTGCGCGCCAGGGTCACCTGCGACACGCCGAACAGCGTCGGCAGGAACGACTGGTAGTCCAGCAGCAGGTCGGCCTCGACGCCCGACGCCACCACCTCGACGGCGGCCGACAGGTTGCCGGCGATCGCCTTTTCCTGACGCTTCTGCTCGAGCGCGACGTTGACCGCGTCGCGGACCGCACCCAGACCCGACCACCGATCGACCAGCGCTGGGTTGGCGTATGCCGCGAGGCCCGACGGGAAGAGCGCCATGTGCACCGACGCCTCACGCTGGCCGGGCAGGCCGCGCCACAGCTCGTCCATCGTCACCGAGAGGATCGGCGCCAGCAGGCGGGCCAGGCCGTCGACGACGACGAACATCGCCGTCTGGCCCGACCGGCGGGCCTCGGACGTGGCGCCGAAGGTATACATCCGGTCCTTGGTCACGTCGACGTAGAACGCACTCACGTCGACGGTGATGAACTGGTTGGCCGTCTGGAACACGGTCGGGAAGTCGTAGTCGTCGTAGGCCTTGACGATGCGGGTCGCGCAGTCCGCGTAGCGGGCCAGCAGCCAGCGGTCGATCTCCTCCATCCGCTCAACCGGCACCGCCTCGTCGGCCGGATCGAAGTCGTAGAGGTTGGCGACCAGCACGCGGATGACGTTGCGGATCTTGCGGTAGGCCTCGACCGTGCGGGTGAGGATCTCCTTGCCGATGCGGATGTCCTCGCGGTAGTCGACCATCGACGCCCACAGCCGCAGCACCTCGGCGCCGCTCTGCTTGATGACGTCCTGCGGCGCGACGCTGTTGCCGAGCGACTTCGACATCTTGCGGCCGTCCTCGGCCATCACGAAGCCGTGGGTCAGCACCTGGTTGAACGGCGCCCGGCCGCGGGTGCCGACGCCGACCAGCAGCGAGCTGTGGAACCAGCCGCGATGCTGATCGCTGCCCTCGAGGTAGATATCGGCCGGCCAGCGGTGATCCTCGCGGAACGGCAGCACCGCTTCGTGGCTCGACCCCGAGTCGAACCACACGTCGAGGATGTTCGACTCGCGTTCGAACGTGGTGCCGCCGCAGCTGGCGCAGGTCAGCCCGGCCGGCACGAACTCCTCGATCGGCCGTTCGTACCACGCGTCGGCGCCGTATTCGTCGAACACCGTCGCGGTCTGCTCGACCAGCGCGGCGGTGAGCACGGCGGTGCCGCAGCCGGTGCAGTCCATGGCCGGGATCGGCACGCCCCAGGCGCGCTGGCGCGAGATGCACCAGTCGGGCCGGTTGGCGATCATGCCCTCGATGCGGGCGCGGCCCCACGAGGGGATCCAGCGCGTGTCGGCGATCGCCTTCAGGGCGCGCTGGCGGAGATCCTGTGCCTCCATCGCGATGAACCACTGCGCCGTGGCCAGGAAGATCACCGGTTTGTGGCAGCGCCAGCAGTGCGGATACGAGTGGGCGAAGTCCTCACGGTGCCAGAGTCGGCCGCGCTCGGCCAGCGCCGCTTCGACTTTGGGATTCGCCTCCCACACCTGCAGTCCGGCAAACAGCTCCACCGTGTCGTTGTAGCGGCCGGTGGGGTCGAGCGGGGCGTAGATTTCCAAGCCGTACTTGACGCCGGTGTTGTAGTCGTCGGCGCCGTGGCCGGGAGCGGTGTGCACCGCGCCGGTGCCGGCCTCGAGCGTGACGTAGTCGGCGAGCACGCCGAGCGAGTCACGCTCGTAGAGCGGATGCCGGAAGACGAGCCGTTCCATCGCCCTGCCCGGGAAGCTGGCGAGCAGCGTGTCGAACCGCCGCCCGGTCCTGGCGGCCACTGCCGCGGCCAGATCCCGGGCGACGATTACCGCGGTGCCGTTCACGTCGTAGGCGCCGTATTCGAAGTCCGGGTGGAAGGCGATCGCCAGGTTGTTCGGGATGGTCCACGGCGTCGTCGTCCAGATGAGCACCGACACCGGACGGCCGGCCAGCGCCGGGATGCGCGATTCGGCTTCGGCACGGCTCGACTCGGCCAGCGGGAACTCCACCGTGATCGACGGCGAGACGTGCGGCTCGTACTCGACCTCGGCCTCGGCCAGCGCGGTGCGGTCCTGCGTGCACCAGTGCACCGGCTTCTTGCCCTTGTAGACCATGTCCTGGGCGACGAACTTGCCCAGCGCGCGGACGATGGCCGCCTGGTACTTGAAGGCCATCGTCTTGTACGGATCCGCCCACAGCCCGATGATGCCCAGCCGCTTGAAGTCGCGGCGCTGGATCGCGACGTACTTCTCGGCGTAGGCGCGGCAGGCGCGACGGAAGTCGGCCACCGACAGCTCGCGCTTCTTCGCGCCCAGTTCGCGGTCGACCTTCAGCTCGATCGGCAGCCCGTGGCAATCCCACCCGGGCAGATAGGGGGCGTCGAAGCCGAGCATGTTGTGCGACTTGACGACGAAGTCCTTGAGGATCTTGTTGAGCGCCGTGCCGATGTGGATCTCGCCGTTGGCGTACGGCGGGCCGTCGTGGAGCAGGTAGAGCGGCGCGCCGCGGCGGGCCTGACGAATCTGCCCGTAGAGGTCCATCTCGTCCCACCGGGCCACGGTCTCGGGCTCGGTGGTCTGGAGATTGGCCTTCATCGCGAAGGCTGTACGCGGCAGGTTGCAGGTGTCTTTCCACTCGGCCATACGTAGCTTTCCATTGTACGTCAACGACTTACGGGCCGGTTGGAACGCGGCGGGCGGGGGACGTACAGTGGAGGGATGGTGCACGAGACCACCCTCGACAACGGCCTCACCGTGCTGGTGCAGGCGGTGCACACCGCGCCGCTGGCCTCGGTCTGGTGCTGGTACCGCGTCGGCTCGCGCGACGAGGGTCCGGGCGTGACCGGCGCGTCGCACTGGGTCGAGCACATGAACTTCAAGGGCACGACCAACATCCCGCGCGACCAGGTGAAGGGGATCATCGAGCGGTTCGGCGGCAGTTGGAACGGCTACACCTGGCTCGACCAGACCACCTACCTCGAGACCGCCACCACCGGCGCCCTCGACCGGATGCTGTTCATCGAGGCCGAGCGGATGGCCAGCTGCCTCTACGACCCGGCCGACTGCGAATCGGAGCGGACGGTGATCATCTCGGAGCTGCAGGGCGGCGACAACGACCCCGAACAACGGCTCGACACCGAGATCACCTCCACGGCGTTCAAGGCCCACCCCTACCGGCACCCGACCATCGGCTGGATCCACGACCTGCGGACCATGACCCGGGACGATCTGTATGGTCACTACCGGCGCTACTACGTCCCCAACAACGCCACGCTCGTGGTCGTCGGTGACGTCGACCCGGCCGACGCGCTGCGCCGGGCCGAGGCCGCCTTCGGCGCCATCCCGCCCGGTGACCCGGCCCGCCGCACCGCCACCGAGGAGCCGCCGCAGGAGGGCGAACGGCGCGTGCATCTGCGCAAGCCCGGCACGACTGCCTACTGGCGGGCGGCCTGCCATGCGCCGCGCTTCGCCGACCCCGACTTCTTCCCGCTGCTGGCCCTCGACGCGGTGCTGACCGGCGCCTCCGGCCTCAACATCTGGTCGGGCGGCAAGGTGCCGACGCCGCAGCGCCGTGCCCGGCTCTACCGCGCCCTCGTCAACCGCGGTCTGGCGTCGTCGGTGGGCGGGTTCCTGGCCCCCACCGCCGATCCGTTCCTGTATTCGATCAGCGCCACGGTCGCCGACGGGCAATCGCTCGGCGCGGTCGAGGAGGTGGTGCTGGCCGAGTGCGAGCGCCTGGCGCGCGACGGCCCGACGGCCGACGAACTGACCACGGTGCAGGCCCAGCTGCGGGCGCGGTTCGTCTACGACGCCGACAGCGTGACCGACGTCGCCCATCAGCTCGGCTACTTCGCCACCATCGACCGCTGGCAGGCCTGGCCCGAGGTGTTCACCCGGCTCGCCGCCGTCACCGGCGAGGCGGTGCACGCCGCCGCGCGCCGCTACCTCGCCGCCGACAATCGCACCATCGGGGTCTTCGACCCGGTCGCGGCCGAGCCGTCCTGATGGCCCTCGCCCCTCATCGCCGCGTGCTCGGCAACGGCGTCACCGTGGTGGTGCAGGCCAATCGCCTGATTCCGGCGGTGTCGCTGGCGATCGGCGTCAACGCCGGCGCGATCGCCGATCCGGTCGAGGCGCCCGGCACCGCGGCGCTCACCGCCCGGGTCCTCGACCGTGGCACCGACACGCTCGACGCCGATGCCATCGCCGATCGCATCGAGAGCCGCGGGGCGTCGCTGAGCGCGTCGGCTGGACGCCAGCAGGTGATCGTGACCGCCACCGCGCTGGTCGAAGACTTCGGCGCCGTGCTGCCGGTGGCGGTCGGCGTCGCCCGCACGCCCTCGTTCCCCAGCCACGACGTGACCACCCGGCGTGGCGAGCTGCTCACCGAGATCCGCGAAGCGGAGGACGACCCGGGCGCCATGGCGGTGGACGCGCTGCTCGGCGAGCTGTATCCCGACCCGCATCCCCTCGGGCGACCGCTGCACGGCCGCGCCGCGCCGGTCGCCGCGCTGACCCGCCAGGACCTGCAGGCCTTCCATCGGCGCTGGTTCACGCCGTCGGCGACCACCGTTGTCGCGGTCGGCGATGTCGATCCGGCGGCGGTGCTCGACGCCATCGCCGCCGTGTTCGAGGACTGGAGCGCCCGGCCGGTAGCGCCGCCGCCGCAACCGCCGCTGCCGCCGCCGGTCACCGCCCGGCGCGTCGTCCGCCGGCCGATGCCCGACAAATCGCAGGCCGACATCGCCTATGGATTCGTCGGGCTGGCGCGCCGCGATCCCGACTACTACGCGGCGCTGGTGATGAACAACGCCCTCGGGCAGTACGCGCTGGGCGGCCGGCTGGGCGACAGCATCCGGGAACGGCAGGGCATGGCCTACTACGTGTTCAGCAACCTCGAGGCCGGCCGGACCGCCGGGCCGCTGATGGTGCGGGCCGGCGTCTCGGGTGCGAACGTCGACCGCACCATCGCGTCGATCGACGAGGAGTTGCGGGCCGTGCTCGGCCAGGGCTTCACCGCCGCCGAAGTGGACGACGCCAAGCGCTACCTGGCCGGCTCGCTGCCGCGGCAGCTCGAGACCAACGCCGGCATCGCCGGGTTCCTGCTGTCGGCCGAACTGCATGGCCTCGGCGTCGACCACGACGTGCGGCTGCCGGCGCTCATCGGCGCGGTCACCCACGATCAGGTGGCGCGTGTCGCCGCCCGTCTGCTCGATCCCGATCGAGCGGTGGTCGCGGTGGCTGGTCCGTGGGAGGGCAGCGGCGCATGAACCTGCCTCCGCTCAAGGCGGTCTTCTTCGACGTCGACTTCACGCTGATCGAGCCGGGCCCGCGTTTCCTCGGCCCCGGCTATGCCGAGGCGTGCGCGCCGCACGGACTCACGCTCGACCCGACCGCGTTCGAGGCGGCGGTGGCCCGGGCCCTGCCGCTGCTCGACGCGCACGCCGGCGCACCTTACGATCACGATCTCTTCATCCGCTACACCGCCGCCATCATCGCGCACATGGGCGGGCGGGGTGGCGCGGTGACCCGCGCCGCCACCGAGATCTACGACGCCTGGGCGGCCAATCACCACTTCGATCTCTACGACGACGTCCACGACGTGCTGCCGCTCCTGGCCGAGCGTGGCCTGACCCTGGGCGTGATCTCCAACTCGCACCGCTCGCTCGAGGCATTCACCGAGCACTTCGCGCTCGACCGCTACGTCCGCACCCACGTCTCGGCGCATCCGGGCCGGCACATGAAGCCGCACCGCAGCATCTTCGAGACGGCGCTGCGCGAGGCCGGCGTCGAGGCCGGCGAAGCGCTGATGGTCGGCGACAGCCTGCACGCCGACGTCCACGGCGCCCTGGCCGCCGGACTGCGCGCGGTGTGGCTGCGCCGCGACGGCGGCGTGCCGCACGAGCGCCCCGCGCACGTGCCAGTGATTCAGCGCCTGCACGAACTGCCGTCGATCATCTGGCCGGCACCACGCTGACCGGCGTTCGGCCGCTCCATCACCACGAGGTAGACTCTTCCCCCGATGTCCGAACTGCGTTTTCGCGACCTGCACACCGCCGACGAGTTCCGTCAGGTGATGGCCCTCGAACAGGAAGTGTGGGGCTTCACCGACCTGAACGACATGGTCACCGTGCCGGTCTTCACCATCACCACGAAACGCGGCGCGATCCTGATCGGCGCCTACGACCCGGCCGACCGCATGGTCGGCTTCGTCTACTCGATCGTCGGCATGAAGGGCCGGCAGGTGCTGCAGTGGTCGCACATGCTCGGCGTGCTCAAGGACTACGCCAACAGCGGCCTGGGCCGGCAGCTCAAGCTGGCACAGCGCGCCACGGCGCTGGCCCAGGGCTACGACCTCATCGAGTGGACGTTCGACCCGCTGCAGACGCTGAACGCGCACCTCAACTTCACCAAACTCGGGGTCGTCGCCGAGGAGTACCACCGCAACGTCTACGGCGAATCGACCAGTGTGCTGCACAAGGGCACGCCGACCGACCGGCTGGTCGCGCAGTGGTGGATTCGCGAGCCGCACGTCGAGCGGCGCGTGACCGGCGCCGCCGCCCTCACCGTGCGCGCCGCCGACCTGGCGGACGCCGCGCCGATCAACGTCACCCGTCCGGCCGGGACGTGGCTGGCCAACGCCGACCTGTTCCTGGCCAGCGACGAGCGCCGGCTGGTGCTCGAGATCCCGATGGGCTTCACCGAGATGCAGCGCGAGGCGCCTGAACTGGCGCTGGAGTGGCGCATGCAGACCCGCGAGCTGTTCGAGACCTACTTGACGCGCGGCTACCGGGTGGTGGATTTCTTCCTCGACCGCGGGCAGCACCGCGGCCGTTACCTGCTGGCCAAGCGGGCCGACTGACGCCGGCCGCGAAACAATTCGCCGGCCCAGCCCGTCTGAGTCCGGCATGGGTTCCTGGCTCGGCGACATCCGCTTCGCGCTCCGGCAACTGGCGTGGTCCCCGGGATTTGCCGCCGCGGCGGTGGTGGTGCTGGCCCTCGGCATCGGCCTGAACGCCGGGATGTTCAGCCTGGTCTACGCGATCGGCTTCGCTGGGCGGGCGTTTCCCGAGCCCGACCAGGTCGTGCAGCTCTACTCGAGCCGCACCAGCGAACCTGATTCCTATCGGGGGTTCTCCTACGCCGCCTACGAACAACTGACCGCCACCGACGCGTTCGCCGGGGTCCTGGCCCACGTCCCGGCGCTGGTCGGCGTGACCGAGGGCACCGAGTCGCGCCGCACGTTCGGCGTGATCGTCAGCCGCAACTACTTCGACGTCCTCGGGGTGCCGGTCGCCGCGGGCCGCGGCTTCACCGCCGAGGAGAGCCGCCCGGGCCAGGACGTGCCGGTGGTGGTGGCCACCTGGGCCTTCTGGCAGCGCCGCAACTTCGACCCGGCGCTGGTCGGGTCGATCGTGCGCGTCAACGAGCGGCCGTTCACCGTGGTCGGCATCACGCCGCGCACCTTCACCGGCACCATGTCGGTGTTCGGGCCCGAGCTGTTCTTCCCGCTGGGCGTGTTCCATTCGGTCGCCAACGTCTTCGACGGCGGCGTCGCGCCGTCGCTCGGTCGGCCCGACGTCTTTCAGCTGTTCCTGGTCGGACGCCTGGCGCCCGGCGTGTCGATGGCGGCCGCCGAGACCCGCCTCCAGCCGGCCGCCGCGGCGCTCACCGCGGCGATGCCGGTCGAGTACCGCGATGCGCGCCTGTCGCTCGCGCTGCTGCCGCGATTCGGCACCAGCACGTCGCCGATGAGCGAGGGCGCGGTGGAGCTGCTCGGCGCCGTGATGCTCGGTCTCACGGCGGCGGTGCTGCTGACGGTGTGCCTGAACCTGGCGGCGATGCTGCTCGCGCGCGGCCGGGCCAGGCGCAAGGAACTGGCCATCCGCCTGGCGCTCGGCGCCAGCCGCGCGCGGGTGATCCGGCAGCTGCTGATCGAAGGCCTGCTCCTGTCGGCGTCCGGCGGGGCGATCGGGGCGGCGCTGGCCGGGTGGGGCGTCGCCACGCTGCACAGCGCGATCAGCGCCCTGCTGCCGGTGTCGATGACACTCGACGGGCTGCGCTCGCCAGCGGTCGGCGCCGCCACCGCCGGGTTCTGCCTGCTCGCCACGATCTGGTTCGCCCTCGGGCCGGCGCTGCATCATTCGCGGGCCGACGTGCTGAGCGACCTCAAGGCCCAGTCGGGCGCCGATCCGTCGCCGCGCCGCCGTTGGCGGCCGCGGCATCCGCTCGCCGCCGCGCAGGTCGCCCTGTCAGTGGCGCTGCTGATCGCCGCCGGCCTGTTCGTGCGCATGGCCCGCACCGGCATGGCAGTGGACCTCGGGTTCGACGCCGACGCCACCGTGCTCGCCGAGGTCGATCCGTCGCTGGCCGGCTACGACGCGACCCGCTCACTCGCCGTGCTCGGCGACGTCGAGCGCCGGCTGGCGACGCTGCCCGGCGTCGCGGCCGTGGGCGTCGCCCCGGTCGTGCCGATGGGCATCATCCATCTCGGCCGCGACGTCCGGCGGGCCGGGCCCGACCTGCCCGACGGGGCGCGTCCCTCGACTCCCGAAGATGGGCGCACCTTCGATTCCCCGTTCAACGCCGTCAACGAGGGGTACTTCGCGGCGATGGGCGTCCGTCTGCTCTCCGGCCGCACCTTCACGGACGTCGAAAGCTACGACGCCGCGGCACCACCGGTGGCGATCCTCGACGACGCGCTGGCCCGCCGTCTCTGGCCGGCCGGCGGCGCGCTCGGCGAGCGGATCCAGTTCGAGACGCGCCAGGGCGATCGCACCGCCTACGTCGTCGTCGGCATCGTCGCCCCGTCGCATTGGACGCTCTTCGAGGCCGAACTGCCGGGGGCGGTGTTCGTCCCGTTGGCCCGCGGCCCGCACAGCCCGGCGTTCTTCCATGTGCGGGGCCAGGAGGCGACGGCGGTCGGCGCCGACGCCGTGCGACAGGCGATTCGCGAGGCGGCGCCGGGCTTGCCGCTGTTCAGCGCGCGCCCGTTCGCCGATCACGTGGACGCCTCGATCGAGTTCTGGGCGCTCAACCGCGCCAGCGCCCTGTTCGCGTCGTTCGGCGTCGCGGCGATGATCGTGGCCCTGGTCGGCCTCTACGGTGTGATGGCCCACGCCGTGGCGCGGCGCACCCGTGAGATCGGCATCCGCATCGCCGTCGGCGCCGAGCCGAGCGCGGTGCGGCGGATGATCCTCGGCGAAAGCCTGGCGACCACGCTGGGCGGCGTCGTGGTAGGGGTACTGCTCGGGCTCGCCGTCGGCCGGCTGCTGGCCAGCGTGTTCGTGGACGTCGCGGCGTTCGACCTCGCCGTCTTCACCGCCGCCCCGCTCGCCTTCGTCGGCGCCGCCGTGGCCGCCGCCTGGGGGCCGGCCCGCCGCGCCACCACTGTCAACCCGACGACGGCGCTCAGGGCCGAGTGAACGGGGTGTCTACCCCGGTGGCCAGGCCAGCGGACGCCCGCCGAGGACGTGCAGGTGCAGATGGAACACCGTCTGGCCGGCGTCGGCGTTGCAGTTGAACACCGTTCGGTAGCCGCGCTCGGCGTAGCCGCGTTCAGCGGCGATCGCCGCCGCGCGCCGCACCATGCTGCCGACCAGCGCGTCGTGCGAACGGTCGAGCTCGTTCACCGTGGCGACGTGCGCACGCGGGATCACCAGGACGTGCATGGGCGCCTGCGGGTTGATGTCGTCGAACGCCATCAGGTCGTCGTCCTCGTAGACCTTCTTCGCCGGGATCTCGCCGGCGACGATGCGGCAGAACAAGCAGCTCATGCGGCGAGTATAGGCCACGCCGCCGGCCCGTTCGTGTGCAGCCGGGTCGATCGCGGCGGCGCTCACTGTCATCGCCGCGTGGCATGATGGGGCACACCTCCCCCCAGACCCGACACCATCGCCGTCCCATTGTGGCGACGGCAGCACCAAGGAGACTCGACATGCTGCTCGACAAGTACCGCGACCTGGAGACCCTCGCCGGCAAGCTCGGCGTGCGCGATTTCTCGCTGAAGGAAGCTGCCGGCAAGGTGCAGATCGCCGGCAAGACGACCTACCCGCTCGAACGCGACCTGCTGTGGGACGCCATCAAGAAGCACGCCGGCTGGGAAGGCGAAGTGGCCGCCGACGTCAAGGCCGACCGCAGCGACATCCATGGCATCCACACCGTGCAGCCCGGCGAGTCGCTGTCGAAGATCGCCAAGATCCACCTCGACGACGCCAACCGCTACATGGACATCTTCAACGCCAACAAGGACAAGCTGAAGGACCCGAACATGATTCACCCGGGGCAGCAGCTGGTCATCCCGAACCGGTAGGTGGCGGCGGAGGGGGCCGGTGGCCCCCTCCACCAGCCGTCACCGGGCGACGATCACCCGGGCGATGGCCTGCAGGTCGTCGCGCACCCGCACGTCGTCGAAGCCTGCCCTCCGCACGATCGCCGCCGCCTCCACCGCCTGACCGACACCGATCTCCACCGCGAACGTCCCCCCGGTCCGAACGACGCGTCGCACGTCCGCGGCGATGGATCGCAGCACGTCGAGGCCGTCGGCGCCGGCGAAGAGGGCCGTCGCCGGCTCGTACAGCCGCACCTCGGGCGGCAATCCGACGCGGTCGCCTGCGGGCACATAGGGCGGATTGGACACCACGAGATCGTAGGGCCCACCCGCGCCGGCGCCGGCCACGAGCGCGAACGTCACCCGGTCGCTTACGGCGAACCGCCGGGCGTTCTCCCGGGCCACGGTCAGGGCCTCCGCAGAGACGTCGCTGGCCGTCACTGTCGCGTCGGGAGTTTCCAGAGCCAAGGTCACGGCAAGGCAACCGCTGCCGGTGCCGATGTCGAGCAGGTGAGGCGCAGCCCGGCCGGCGAGCGCGGCCAGCCCTTCTTCGATCAGCAGCTCGGTCTCCGGCCGCGGGATGAGGACGCCGGGGCCGACCGCGAAGTCGCGGCCGTAGAACGCCTGCACGCCGCGGATGTAGGCGACCGGTTCGCGCGCCTCGCGGCGGCCGACCGCGGCGGCGAATGCCGTCTCGACGCCGTCGGGTGGTCCCTCGTCTCGCCGGGTCAGCCAGGCGGCGCGGTCCCAGCCCAGCACGTGCCGCAGCAGCAGCTCGGCGTCGAGCCTGCCTTCTGCGGCGGTGATACCGGCAGCGACGAAGCGGCGTTCGGCGGCGGCCGCCAGCTCGCGCAGTCGCATCGCAGCGGCTACTTCGGCGGCTCGGACTCGAGCCCGCGGTCCGATTCGGTGACCTGCTTCAGCCGCTCTTCCTGGTAGAACGACGACACCGCCTCGAGCAGCTCCTTCATCTCGCCGTTGAGCACATTGGTCAGCTGGTGGAGGGTGAAGTTGATGCGGTGATCGCTGACACGGTTCTCGCGGAAGTTGTAGGTGCGGATCTTCTCGGACCGATCCCCGGTGCCGACCTGGCCACGGCGCTCCCTGGCCTGGGCGTCCTGCTGCTTCTGCATCTCGATCTCGTAGAGCCGGGCGCGCAGTACCTTCATCGCCTTCGCGCGGTTCTTGATCTGCGACTTCTCGTCCTGCTGCGACACGACCAGTCCGGTCGGCAGGTGGGTGATGCGCACCGCCGAGTAGGTGGTGTTGACGCTCTGCCCGCCCGGCCCGCTGGAGCAGAAGGTGTCGATGCGCAGGTCCTTGGCTTCGATGTGGACGTCGACCTCTTCGGCCTCGGGCAGCACCGCGACGGTGGCCGTCGAGGTGTGGATGCGTCCGCTGGCTTCGGTCTCGGGCACCCGCTGCACGCGGTGAACGCCGCTCTCGTACTTGAGGCGGCTGTAGACGCGGTCGCCGTCGATGCTGACGATCACCTCGCGGATGCCGTGGCCGATCTCGCTGAGCGACATCATCTCCATCTTCCAGCCCTGGCGCTCGGCGTAGCGGCTGTACATCCGGAACAGGTCGCCGGCGAAGTTGGCCGCTTCCTCGCCGCCGGTGCCGGCGCGGATCTCGAGGATGACGTTCTTCTCGTCGTTCGGGTCCTTCGGCAGCAAGAGCACCCGGATGTCGCCGAGCAGGGCCTCGCGCCGGCTGGTCAGACCGGTCAGCTCTTCGGCCGCCAACGCCGCCATCTCGGCGTCGCCGGCCCTGGACAGCTCCTCGGCCTGAGCGATCTCGGCGGCGACCTTCCGGAACTCGCGATAGGCGAGCACCAGCGGCTCGATTTCGGCCAGCGCCTTGGCCTGCTTGCGGTACTCGTTGGCGTCGCTCTGCACCGCCTGCGACGCCATCGCCGCGGCGATGGTCTCGTAGCGCTGCTCGACGCTGGCCAGCTTGTCGAACATCATCGTCCTCGGACGCCGCTGCCGCCCGATACGGGCGGCAGGAACGCCACTTCGTCGCCGTCCCGCACCGGCGCGGTCATCCTGGCGTAGTCGAGATTCACCGCGCACGACATCGAGCGCGTGTAGGCGGCGGCATCCGGGTGGGCGGCGACCAGCGCCGCCCACACGTCGGCCACCGTGGCGCCGGCGGCGACGTCGAGCGCCAGGTCGCCGGCCCCGACCAGTTCGCGCAGCCGGGCGAACAGCTTCACGTTCACCCGCACGCGATCTTCAGCGCCGCCTCGCGCGCTGCCTCGTCGGTGGCGTCCGCCGTCGCCCCTTCGATCCACACCTCGCCGCCCGCGAAGTGCTCGTGCTTCCAGATCGGCACGATCTGCTTGATCCGCTCGATGGCGTAGCGGCAGGCGGCGAAGGCGTCGGCGCGGTGCGGCGTGGCCACCGCGATGATCACACTGGCCTCGCCGATGTCGAGTTTCCCGGTGCGGTGGTGGATCGCCATCCGGGCCCCGGTCCAGCGCGCCTGCGCTTCATCGACGATGAGGGCGAGCGCTTTCTCGGCCAACGGGGCATACGCCTCGTAGTCGAGATACAGCACCTTCCGCCCCTGGTTGTGGTCGCGGACCAGGCCCAGGAACGTCGCCACCGCGCCGGCGCCGGGGCCGTCCACGGCCCGGACCACGGCGTCGAGCGCCAGCGGGGCCGAGGTGACGGCGGTGGCGAGAGGCATCAATCGCTCAGTATACCGGCCGCCCGCGCCTTCCAGAGATGGTCGAGCGGGCGATGCCCGGCGCCGAGCGGGATGCCGGCGCGCATCGCCTCGCGCACGAACGCCTGAGCGGCGCGGACCGCCGGTTCGACGGCGTCGCCGAGCGCGAGCCGGGCGGCGATCGCCGCGGCGAAGGTGCAGCCGGTGCCATGGGTGTGCACTCCGGACACGCGCTCGCCGACGATCTCGACGACGTCGTCGCCGGCCAGCAGCACGTCGACGATGTCGGCGCGGTCGAGATGGCCGCCCTTGACGACGACCGCACGGGCGCCGAGGGCGCGCAGCGCGTAGGCGGCGCCGACCGCGTCGTCGATGGTCCGGATGGTGCGTCCGGTGAGGACTTCGGCCTCGGGCACATTCGGCGTGACCACGTCGGCCAGCGGCAGCAGCACGCTACGCACCGCGTCCACGGCCGCGGCGGCCAGCAGATGATCCCCGCTCTTGGCCACCATCACCGGGTCGACGACGACGTGAGGCAACCGGTGGCGGCGGATGGCGGCGGCCACCGCTGCCACGATCTCGCCGCTGGCGAGCATCCCGGTCTTCACCGCGTTGCAGCCGAGGTCACCGACCACGGCGTCGATCTGCGCGGTCACGAACGCGGCCGGCGCCACGTGCACCGCGGTGACGGCGACGGTGTTCTGCGCGGTGAGCGCCGTGATGACCGACGTGCCGTAGACGCCCAGGGCGGCGAAGGTCTTGAGGTCGGCCTGGATGCCGGCGCCGCCGCCTGAATCGCTGCCGGCGATTGTCAGCGCCGTTCGCATGTTGATACCATCCCGGGTCTATGCCGCATTATCGCGCCTCTTCCAGTCCGGCTTCGCTGTCCCTCGTCGCCGCGGCGGCCGACCGCGCCGGATCGCAGCTGGCCGCGGCGGGCGTGCGGGCCGGCACCGTGCTCTTCGCCGTGGCCCTCACCGGCGCGGCGTCGCAGCTCAGCGTCACGGTGCCGTGGACGGCGGTGCCGTTCACGATGCAGCCGGTGGCCGTCCTGCTCGCCGGCGCGGTGCTCGGCGCCCGGCTCGGCGCGCTCAGCCAGGCGCTGTATCTGCTCCTCGGGGTGACCGGCGCGGCGATGTTCGCGCTGTCCCCGGTGCTGGCGCCCGGCATGGCGCGGCTGCTCGGCCCGACCGGTGGGTTCCTGATGGCGTTTCCGCTGGCGGCGTTTGCGGCCGGCTGGTTGGCCGATCGCGGCTGGACCCGCAGCTTCCTCGGTGCGGCGGCGTCGATGGCCGCCGGTATCGCCGTCCTGTATTTGGGTGGCGCGTCGTGGTTGGCGCTGGTCGCCGGTCCGGCCAGCGTGAGCACGCTGTGGGCGTTCGCCGCGACCGACCTGGTCAAGGTCGCCGTGGCGGCCGTCCTGCTGCCGCTCGCGGCGCGGGCCGTCGGGTCGTCCCGCTGACCGGACCGGTGGTGGCTTCGGGCCGGCTGAAGATCGAGAAGGTACTGAAACGGCAGGAAGGACTCGGCGCGCCGCAGTTGCAGGCCGGCGCGAAGCGCCTCGGCTTCCACCGTCTCGGCGGCGACCCGGTCGCCGGCGGCCGGCCCCGGCCCGGAATCACCGGCCCTGAAGTCGACCACGCCCAGCCGTCCGCCCGGCTTCAGCGCCAGACCGAGATTGCGGAAGAGCGCGACGCGGTCTTCGATCTCGTGGACGACGCCGACGACCAGCACCGCGTCGAGCACCCCGGCCGGCAGATGCGGATCGCTGCCGCGGCCCAGCACCGGCCGCACGTTGCCCAGGCCTTCGCGCTGCACCCGGCGGGTGATCGCCGCCAGCATCTCCGGCTGCACGTCCTGCGCGTAGACGACGCCGTTGGGGCCGACGCGGCGGGCCAGGCGCACCGTGAACCAGCCGCTGCCGGCGCCGACATCGGCCACGACCGACGCGTCGGCCACGCCCAGCGCGTCGAGGATTCGCTGCGGCCGCTGCCACTCGTCGCGATCCGGCGCCTCGAGCAGCCCGAGATCCTGCGGCGGGAAGAGCCGGCCGTGCTGGCTGCGCGCCGGCGTCGTCTGGGCCGCCGCACTCGACGCGGCAGCCAGCGCGACGGCGACGGCGACGACGGGCGCGGCCCACGCCAGGGCACGGGACATGCCCCATTGTCGCCCGAGAACCTATAATTCTGGTATGCCTGACGGTTTCCTGGACTCGCTCGTCGCCCTCGTCATCCGCACCTCCACCGACTTGCCGCCCGATGTCCGCGCCGCGATGCGCGTCGCGACCGACCGGGAGGAGGACCCGCGCGCGACCCAGGCACTGGCGATCATCGGCCAGAACATCGATCAGGCCGCCGAGGTGGAGGGGGCGATCTGCCAGGACACCGGGATGCCCACCTTCGAGGTGAAGACCCCGGTCGGCGTCAATCAGATCACCCTCAAGACGCAGATTCGCGACGCCGTCGCCGAGGCCACCAGGCGCGGCAAGCTGCGGCCCAACTCGGTGGATTCGCTGACCGGCGAGAACTCGGGCAACAACCTCGGCCCGGGCACGCCGATCATCCACTTCGAGCAGTGGGAGCACGATGAGATCGAGGTCAAGCTGATCCTCAAGGGCGGCGGCTGCGAGAACATGAACATCCAGGTACCTCGCTGCCGAGCGAACTGGCGCATCTCGGCCGTGCCGACCGCACCCTCGAGGGCGTGCGCAAGTGCATCCTGCACGCGGTGTGGAACGCGCAAGGCAAGGGCTGCGCGCCCGGCGCGATCGGCGTCGCCATCGGCGGCGACCGCACGTCGGGCTACCTGCACGCGAAGGAACAGCTGTTCCGGACCCTCGACGACGTCAACCCCGACGAGCGGCTGGCGGCGCTCGAAGCCGAGATCATGGCGACGGTGAACCGGCTCGGCGTCGGCACCATGGGCTTCGGCGGCCGCACCTCGCTCATCGGCTGCAAGGTCGGCGTGCTCAACCGGCTGCCGGCCAGCTTCTTCGTGTCGGTGGCCTACGACTGCTGGGCGTTCCGCCGGCTCGGCGTCGTCCTCGATCCCGCCACCGGCGCGATCCGCCGCTGGCTCTATCGCGACCCGGCAGTGCCGGCCCTGGCGATGATGGATCAGGGCGGCTACCGCCGCACCGGCCGCGAGATCGCGCTGACCACGCCGCTCGACGAGGCGACGGTCCGATCGCTGAAGGTCGGCGACGTGGTGATGATCAGCGGCCGCGCGTTCACCGGCCGCGACGCCGTGCACCATCATCTGATGTCCCACGAGCCGCCAGTCGACTTGCGCGGCAGCCTCGTCTACCACTGCGGTCCGGTGGTGAAGAAGCTCGACGACGGCACCTGGACGATCACCGCGGCCGGACCGACCACCAGCATCCGCGAAGAGCCCTACCAGGCCGACATCATCGGCCGCTACGGCATCCGCGCGGTGATGGGCAAGGGCGGGATGGGGCCGAAGACCCTGGCCGGGCTGAAGCAGCACGGCGCGGTGTATCTCAACGCGGTCGGCGGCGCCGCCCAGTTCTACGCCCGCTGCATCGAGCGGGTGGACGGAGTGTCGCTGCAGGAATTCGGCACGCCCGAGGCGATGTGGCACCTGCAGCTCAAGGACTTCCCGGCCATCGTCACCATGGACGCCGACGGCAACAGCCTCCACCGGGACGTCGAGCAGGCCTCGGGCGAGCGGCTGGCCGAGCTGGCGCCGGCGGTTCTCTGAGGCCCCCAGCCAGGCCCGGAAGGCAGGCATAACGCTCATGTCTGCAATGACTTACGACGCTGGTTGTGACCCGAACGTCGTGCTACACTGAGACCACTATGCACACCGATACCGTCAGCGCGCTCGACGCGCCCGTGCCCGTCCTCGCGCCCAGCGTGATTCTCGTGACCGAGGCCGCGGCCGGTAAGATTCGCGACCTGCTCGCCGAAGAAGGCAAGCCCGAGAGCGGCCTGCGCGTCTTCGTGCAGGGCGGCGGGTGCTCCGGCTTCCAGTACGGCTTGATGATCGAAGAGTCGGGCGGCGTGGGCGACCAGCTGTTCGAATCCAACGGCGTGAGGCTCTATGTCGATCCGGTGAGCCTGAGCTATCTCAAGGGCGCCGAAGTCGACTTCGTCGACACCATCACCGGCGGCGGCTTCACCATCAAGAATCCCAACGCCTCGTCGACCTGCGGCTGCGGATCGTCCTTCAGCGCCTAGCGCTGGTCTCCGGGGCCACCGGGCGGCGCCGCGCGCCGCCCGCGCCTCCTTCGGTCCGTTCCGTCAGGTGTCCGGTCATGGCGACCAGCGTCAGCCTCCCCGACCTCGACCGCCTGCGCCCCGCAGGCACCAAGCGCTCGAGCAAGCGCGACAAGATCGTCAATGCCTTCCTCAAGCAGGAAGGGCATCTGAGCGCCGATGATCTGGTCGATCTCATCAAGCGCGAAGATCAGCGGATCAGCCGCGCCACCGTCTACCGCACGCTGCAGTGGATGGTCACCGCCGGCGTCGCCCGCAAGGTCGATTTCGGCGAGGGCCGGTTCCGGTTCGAGCATTCCTACCGCCATCCGCGCCACTATCACCTGATTTGCAAGACCTGCAACCGCTCGTTCGAGTTCCTGAGCTCGGACATCGAGTCGCTGGTCGAGGAGGTGGCGGCGGCGCGCAAGTTCACCGCCCGGCAGAGCGTGGTGCAGATCTACGGCACCTGTGAGGCTTGCCAGGCCGGCCGCACCAGCCAGTCCGAGGGCGGCAATTCGGAGCTGCTGTTCGCCCGCGACGCGATGCGCATCGCCATCGCCACCGAACGCAGCGGCCGCGAGTTCTACACCCGCGCCGCCACGCTGGTGAAGAACAGCCGCGGGCGGCACGTGTTCGAGAAGCTCGCCGAAGAAGAGGTCGATCACCTCGAACGCCTCGAGGCCCGCTACCGCACGCTGCTCGAGCGCGACCCCGAACTCGAATCGCGGCCGACGTTCCTGTTCTTCAAAGGCGCGGCCAACGGGCTGTTCGCCGAAGGCACCGAGCAGCTGCGCAAGCCGGGCGTCGACGAGGCCGAGGCGCTGCGCATCGGCATCCGCTGCGAGCGCGGGTCGCACCGCTTCTTCAAGCGTTACGGCGAACGATTCGAGGATTCCGAAGGCAAGCAGATCTTCCTCGAGTTCGCCGAGGAAGAACGCGAGCACCTCGAGCTGCTGATCCGCGAGTACCCGCGCCCTCATCACCCGGCGGTTGGCCGCCCGGCGGGCCCGTCGGCCGATTGCGGCGCGTCCGGCGGCGCGGCGCAAGACCCGACCGACCACGTGATCGACCTGCACCTGCACACGACCGCCTCCGACGGCCGGTGCAGCCCGACGGAGCTGGTGCGGCGGGTCCACGCCGCCGGCGTGCAGGTGTTCGCCGTCACCGACCACGACACCGTGGCCGGCCATGCCGAAGCGGCCGCGGCGGCCCGCGTGCACGGCGTCGAGTTCGTCCCCGGCATCGAGATCACGGCGGTGTGGGCCGGACGCGACGTGCACGTGCTGGCCTACTGGATCGACGGCGCCCGACCGGCCTTCGCCGCGTTCCTCGAGGAGCAGCGGGCCCGCCGCGTCGCCCGGGTCGAGGCGATCGGTGCGGCGCTCGCCGCCGAGGGCGCGCCAATCGATCTCGGACCGCTGCTCACCGGCATCCGGCAGCGGCCCGGCGCCTCGGTGGGGCGGCCCGATCTGGCGCGGCTGCTGGTCGCCGCCGGCCACGCCTCGTCGGTGCAGGACGGGTTCGATCGGCTGCTCGGCGACGGCTGCCCGGCCTACGTGGCCCGCACCGGCGTCGCCCCCGACGAGGTGTTCGCGATCATCCACGACGCCGGCGGCGTCGCGTCGCTGGCGCATCCGGGGGTCACCAGGCGCGACGACCGCCTGGAGGCGTGGGCCGCGGCCGGGCTCGATGCGCTCGAGGCCTATCATTCCGACCACAGCGAGGCCGAGGTGACGCTCTATCTCGAACGGGCCGAGACGCTCGGCCTGCTCGTCACCGGCGGCTCCGATTTCCACGGCGACGACCCGATGAGTCATCGCGCGCGGCGCCGGGTGGTCGGCGGCGTCACCCTGCCGGCACCGGCATGGGCGGCCCTTTCGGCCAGGCGGACGGGCCCGGCCCGACTGGCATGAGCGGCGCGCCGCTGGTCGAGTTCGCCGGCGTCGTCAAGGCCTACCAGGCGCTGCGTCCGCTCCGTCTCGCCGAGCTTCGCGTCGAGCCGGGAGCGATCGTGTCGATCGCCGGCATCGACGCGCTGGCCGCCGAAGTGCTGGTCAACCTGATGACCGCCGCGATGAGCCCCGATGCCGGCCAGGTCCGTCTCTTCGGCACCTCGACCGCCGCCATCGACGACTACGAAGGCTGGCTGCGGATGCTCGACGGTCTCGGGCTGCTCACCGAGCGCGCGGTGCTGCTCGGCCAGTGCACGGTGGCGCAGAACCTGGCGCTGCCGCTCACTCTGACGATCGATCCGATCGATCCGGAGGTGCTGCCGCAGGTGCGCGCGCTGGCCGGCGAAGTCGGCATCGCCGACCAGCATCTCGACCGTCGCGTTCACGAGGCGCCGGCCGACGTCGTGCAGCGCGTGCGGCTGGGGCGGGCGCTGGCGCTCGGACCGCGGCTGCTGGTCGCCGAGCACCCGTCGGCCACGCTGCCGCGCGACGCGGTCACGCCGTTTGCCCGCGATCTCGCCGCCATCGCCGTACGGCGCGGCCTCGCGGTGCTGGCGATCAGCGCCGATCGCGAGTTCGTGCGGGCGCTGGGCGGCACCGCGCTCACGCTCGATCCGGCGTCGGGCGTGCTGGCGCGGCCGGGCCTGCTGGCCCGGCTGGGCCTGGGGTGACGGGTACGCCGGCGGCGGCGGGTGGAGATAATGGAGGCGATGGCCAACTACGGCGAAGTGGTGCGAATCGAGGCAGACCTCGGCTTCGGCTTCATTCACGACGACCGCCACGGCGACTGGTTCTTCGTCGCCGCCGGCGTGCGCCAGGGCGGCCTCGACGGCCTCTGGGTCGGCGAGCGCGTCGCGTTCAGCCAGGAGTGGACGGCCAGCGGGCCGCGCGCCACCGACATCCATCACGAGCAGTCGGAGTGATGGCGCCGGCCCGGCTCGTCCTCTTCGACATCGACGGCACCCTGGTGCTCACCGGCGGCGCCGGCAAGCGCGCCATGGACCGCGCGTTCGAAGACGCGTTCGGCGTGCCCGATGCCTTCGCCGACGTGGCGATGGGCGGCCGCACCGATCGCTTCCTCATCGAACGCGGGCTCGAGCGCTGGTCGCTGCCGATCACCGCTGACGCCGTGGCGCGGTTCCGCGACTGCTACCTCGTCCACCTCGCCGGCACGCTGCACGAGCCCGGCAACGGCCGCAGCGGCATGATGCCCGGCGTGCCATCGCTGCTCGACGCGCTCGACGCCCGGCCCCACGTGCAGTCGGCGCTGCTCACCGGCAACTACGAAGACGGGGCGCGCCTCAAGCTCGAGCACTTCGGCCTGTGGGATCGCTTCGCCTGGGGGGCGTTCGGCGACGACCACGCCGACCGCGACGCCCTGGCCCGGGCCGCGGTGGCCGCCGCGCCGTCACGCGGGGTGCGCCTGGCCGACCCGGCCCATGCCGTCGTCATCGGCGACACGCCGTTCGACATCGCGTGCGCTCGCGCCGCCGGCGCCAAGGTGGTCGCGGTGGCCACCGGCGGGCACGGGCTGGACGAACTGCGCGGCCTCGGGCCCGACCTCGCCGTTGAGTCGCTCGACGATCTCGACCGCGTCCTCGCCGTCATCGGCTGATCGTCGTCGCCGCGGGGTTGGCACACTTTCCCAACATCTATCGGGTGAGATAGAGGCGTGCCCACCGCCTCTGCCGCCCCGCTGGCGGCACGCCGCCCGCGCTGGTACCACAGCTTCTACTGGCGCATCGCGCTCGGCTTCACCGCGCTGGTCGTGATCGTCCTGGTCGGGCAGAGCCTCATGTTCAGCTACCTGCTGACCCGGCAGCAGGGGACGTTCGCTCCCGGCGATCCGAACACGCAGGCGACGGCGATTGCGGCGCAGATCAGCCGCGCCCTGGCCGCCGATCCCGGGGCGCCGCTCCAGCCGATCCTCGACGACGTGTCGGGTGCACTCCAGGGCGTCTACCTGGTAATGAAGGACGGCCGCGACGCCGCCAACACCGCCACGCCGCTCCGGCCGGCGATTCGCGCGCAGGTGGCCGCCGCGCTGGCCGGCCGGCCGCACACACCGGCGCCCGACGCCGGCCCCACCGGTCCGGCGGGTGCGCCGTCGATTGCCGCAACGGGGGCGCGGCGTGCGTGATCGCTGGGGAAGGCGAGGCCCCGAAGGGGCCAAAGCCGATCAGGTGGAGTCGTGCCGGGCGAGGCGAGGCCGCAGGCCGAAGCCGCCCTGCCTGACTCCCAGTCGCTTAGTGACGTGGCTTGCCAGCCGAAGCTCGACGTCCGCCTTCGCCGAAGGCTACGGCGGACAGCCTTCGCGTAACGCGAGCGAAGGCTGGCGGAAGCGCCTGGGAGTCGAACCCAGCCTGCCCTCGAAGAGGGCAGCGACCGGTTTTGAAGACCGGGAGGACCACCGGGCCCCGTTCGCTTCCGCGCACGATCATATCGTGCGCGACTGCGGGCCCAGTGGCGGCCGACGAATTGTCAGGGAAAGTCGTGGAACCCCGGCCTCACGGGACGAGGCCGGGACGGGAGAGAGCGTGCGCGTCAGCCCTCGAGCAGACGCACGTCGGCGGCGCGCGGCCCCTTGGCCGATTCCTCGACAGCGAATTCCACGCGCTGACCTTCGCGGAGCAGTTCGAAGACGACGCCGCGCACAGCGCTGCGATGGAAGAAGTGCTCCAGGCCAGACTCGTCCCGAATGAAGCCGAAGCCCTTGTCGATCAGGAGCCGTGCAATAGTGCCCTGCGGCATGTCCGTGCCCTCCGAAGTGAGGTGACGCCGTCGAGCGTCACCGATACTCTCTAACCATGCGCCTCCACGACCTCCACCGGAAGCCGCGCGGCGCACGGGCGAGTGTCCCCGGCGGGTCACGGCGTGGACCCGAAAGGTTCGGGCAGTGTAGGCAGCACTCAACGCCAAGTCAAGCGTCCAACCGCAGGAAAACCGGGCTTCCTGCACATTAGGAGGGCGACGCCATGGTCCACGGAATCGTCCTCGCCGCCGGCCGTTCGTCGCGGATGGGCCGCCCCAAGGCGGCGCTGCGGCTCGGCCCCGACGGTCCCACGTTCGCCGCGGCGGTGGTCCAGACGCTGCGCGAGGCCGGCCTGGCCCGGGTGGTGGTGGTGGCCGGCGCCCACCCCGCCGAGGTACGGGCGGCGGTACCGGCCATGCCTGGGGTCGAGGTCATCGATCATCTCGACTGGACGTCCGGTCAATTGTCGTCGCTGCTGGCCGGCCTCGCGGTGCTGGACACCCCGCTGCTCGAGGCGGTCGCCGTCACCCTCGTCGATGTCCCGCTGGTCCGGGCGGCCACGGTCACCGCGCTGATTGCGGCGTGGCGCGCCACGGCCGCCCCGGTCGTCCGCCCGGCCATCGGCGGGCGTCATGGCCACCCGGTGATCTTCGACCGGGCGACGTTCGCGGCGCTGCGCGCGGCGCCGCTCGACGTCGGCGCCAAGGCGGTGATTGCCCGCTACCGCGCCCAGGTCGTGGACCTGGCCACCGACGACGCCGGCACGCTGCGCGACGTCGACACGCCGGACGAGTACGCGGCGCTGCTCGCCGACGCCGTCCCGCGCGACTGAGCGCCGCCGGCGGCGTCAGCGCCCGTGCAGCACCTGCGCCAGCCAGCCGCGCAGCGGGCCGGTGGCGGCGTACACCAGTATTGCGGCGACGGCGATGGCCGCCATGACCGCCAGCCGCGTCGTCCGTCGTCTGCTCACCCTCGCCTCCATCCGGGCCCGCCCGGCGCCGCGCCGACTATCGGCGATCGCAGCTGAACCGGCGATGAACGGCGGTGTTCAGGCCTGGTTCAGCCGGCCCTGGACTATAACTAGCGAGGCTTCGCCCTCAGACTGCACAGCCTCTCGGAGTGGCTGCGCCTCGCTAGTGGCAGTGTCTTTTGGCCCGCACTTCGTGCGGGCGGAGACGTCTTGACTACTCGAGAACCCCTCGTGGGACGTCGGAATCTGGTCCGTCAAGACGTCTAGGTGGCCGTGATGCGTGTGCTGGTGGTGGAAGACGAGACGGCGCTGCGCGACCAGCTCGCGGATCTGCTGCGCCATGCCGGCTACGCCGTCGACGCCGTCGCCGACGGCATGCGCGCCGAGTATCTCGGCCAGACCGAGAGCTATGACGCCGCGGTGCTCGACCTGGGGTTGCCGCGCCTCGATGGCCTGACCGTGTTGCGGCGCTGGCGCGACGCCGGGCTGACGATGCCGGTGCTGGTGCTGACCGCGCGCGACCGCTGGTCCGACAAGGTGCGCGGGATCGACGGCGGCGCCGACGACTACTTGACCAAGCCATTTCAGGTGGAGGAGCTGCTGGCCCGGCTCCGCGGCCTGATCCGCCGCGCGTCGCGGCAGATGGCGCCGGAGCTGCGCGTCGGCGACGTCGTGCTCGATCTCGCCCAGGCGCGGGTCACCGTGCTCGGCGCGCCGGTGCGTCTCACCGCGCTCGAGCTGCGCGTCTTCGCCTACCTGATGCACCACCGCGACCGCATCGTGCCGCAGGCCGAACTGGTCGAGCACATCTACGCCCGCGACGAGGACCGCGACTCGAACACCGTCGAGGTCTTCGTGGCGCGACTGCGCCGCAAACTCGGCGCCGGCACCATCGAGACCGTGCGCGGACTCGGCTACCGCGTGGGCGCCGGCGCGTGACGGCGCCCCGATCGCTGCGCGGCGCGCTGCTCACCGGGGCACTGCTCTGGACCGTCGGGCTGTTCGTCGTCGCCGGCATCGTCGCCACCGACATGCTGTTCCGGTTCCCGCGGTTTCCACGCATGTTCCACGGGCTGTTCATCAACGTGCCGATCGCCGGAACGGTAGCGGTGCTGTGCCTGGCCGGCGGTGTGTTCCAGATCCGGCGGGCGCTCGCCGCGTTGTCCCGGTTGCGGGCCGGACTGTCGGGTGTGCATGCCGGTGATCACGCCGGCGTCGCCGGCCGCTTCCCGGCCGAGGTCCAGCCGCTGGTCGACGACTTGAACGCACTGCTCGACCATCGCGCGGCCGCGGTGCAGCGCGCGCACGCCCGGGCCGGCGATCTCGCCCATGGCCTGAAGACGCCGCTGGCGGTGATCGCCCGCGAAGCCCAGCGGGGTGCCGCCGACCCGCCGCGCCACGACGTGCTGCGCCAGCAGGTCGAGCGAATGCGGCGGCAGATCGACTACCACCTCGCGCACGCGCGCGCCGCGGCGTCCGGGGCCACCCCCGGCGCCTCGGCCAGCGTCGCCGCCTCGGCTTCGGCGCTGGCCCGCACACTCGAGCAGCTGCACGCCGACCGCGGGCTCGACATCCGCGCCGACGCCCACGACACCGCGGTGGTGCGGGTGCAGCGCGAGGATCTCGACGAGATGCTCGGCAACCTGCTCGACAACGCCTGCACGTGGGGCCGCACGACGGTGCGGCTCTCGACCGGGTCCGGTGACGGCGTCGTCCACGTGCTGGTCGACGACGACGGCCCCGGTGTGCCGCCGGCGCTGCGCCAGGAGGTGCTGCGGCGCGGCGTCAGGGCCGACGAAGCGGCGCCGGGGTCGGGTCTCGGCCTGGCCATCGTCGCCGACCTCGCCGAACTCTACGGCGGCACCATCGCCATCGAGACCTCGCCGCTCGGCGGCGCGCGTGCACACCTCGTCCTTCCAGGAGCGGCTCATGTGGCGTGACCTTCGACACGGATGGCGGATGCTGGCGGCGGCGCCGGTCCTGAGCGCGGTGGTCGTCGCCTCGCTGGCGGTCGGCATCGGCGTCAACACGGCGGTGTTCTCGTGGTTGCAGATCTTCGCACTGGCGCCGCTGCCCGGCGTGCCGCGGGCGGCGGAGTTCCACCTGATCGAGCCGCGCACCGCCGCCGGCGCCAACCCCGGCGCCTCGTGGCTCGAGTTCCAGGACCTGCGCACCCGGCTGGCCGGCACCGCCGATCTGATGGCGTTCCGCATGGCGCCGCTCAACGTCGGCGAAGCCGGCCGCACCGAGCGGGCGTTCGCGCTGCTGGTCTCCGAGGGGTACTTCCGAGCCCTCGACCTGCGTCCCGAATTCGGCCGGCTGCTGACACCCGCCGACGTGGCGTCGCCCGGATCGGCGCCGGTGGCGGTGGTGTCACACCGCTTCTGGCAATCGCGCCTGGCCGGCGATCCGGCCGCGCTCGGCCGATCGGTTCGCGCCAACGGCGTCGATCTGACGGTGGTCGGCGTCCTGCCCGACGGCTTCCAGGGCACCGTCCTCGGCCTGCAGTTCGATCTGTGGCTGCCGGCGACGATGGCTCCGGTGGTGCTCGGCGGCTCGCGCGAACTCGAGGACCGGCGGGCGCGCGGCTATTCCGTCATGGCCCGCATCGCCGGCCGCGCCAGGATCGGCGCGGTCGAACAGGCGGCGGCGCAGGCGATGCGCGACCTTGCCGGCCAGTATCCGGAGACCAACCGCGACCTCGGCGCCGAGGTCCTGCCGGTACTGGCGGGCGCCACGCGGGCCGCAGCGGATGTTCTTCCAGGCCCTGAGCGTGCTCCAGGGGCTCATGCTGGTCCTGCTGCTGGCGGTGTGCGGCAACACCGCCACGCTGCTGCTGGCGCGGTCGGCCTCGCGTCAGCGCGAGCTCGCCGTCCGCCTCGCGGTCGGCGCCTCGCCGTGGCGGGTGGCACGGCTGCTGCTGGCCGAGGCGCTGGTCATCGGCGTGGCTGGCGCCGTGGCCGGCGCGCTGCTCGCCGCCTGGGGTGTGCAGGCGCTGCGCGCGGTGCCGCTCAGCACCGCGTTGCCGATCCGGTTCCAGACCTCGGTGGACGCGCTCGGTCTGGCCGTGGCCCTCGGCCTCGGGGTCGCCAGTGCGATCCTGGTGGCGATCGTGCCGGCGCTGCAGGCGCTGCGCCTCGACGTCTCGGCCGGCGTGTCGGCCGGGGCGCGGACGCCGGCGGCCAGCTGGTGGCGCTCGCTGGCGATGGCGGCGGAGGTGGGACTGGCGATGGTGGTCCTGGTCGTGGCCGGCTTGTTCCTCACGGCGTTCGCCGACACCCGCGACACCGATCCAGGCTTCGCGCGTCAGGGGCTGCTGCTGGCGGCCTACGACCGCTCGGCGCGCGGCGACGACGAGACCGCGGCCCGGCTGTTCGTCGGGCGCGCGCTCGAGCAGCTCGGCCAGCTGCCCGGCGTCGACGGGGTGGCGGTCGCCACGTCGGTGCCGCTCGACATCCACGGCCTGCCGCAGCGGGCGTTCGTGCTCGAAGGCCGGCCACGCACCGATGGCGTGGTCGACCGGGCGGCGTCCAACGTCGTGACGCCCGGCTACTTCGCCGTGATGGGCATGCGGTGGGTGAGTGGCAACGGCTTCGTGCCGCTCGCCGATCGCTCGGCGGCGCCGCAGGTCGTGGTCAACCAGGCCTTCGTCGACCGCTACCTGGCCGACGGCGCGGTGATCGGCCGCCGGCTCGACCAGGGCGACCGTGCCTACGCGATCGCCGGCGTGGTGGCGACGTCGCTGTCCGACGCGTTCGGCGAGCCGCCGACGCCAGCGATGTACTTCTCCTACCGCGACCGACCGGCCCGCACCGGCGAGCTGCATCTGCGGACCCGGCCCGGCGCCGAGGCCGCGCTCGGCGGTGCGGTGCGTGCGGTCATCGCCGGCCTCGATCCGGCGTCGCCGGTGTTCAACCTGCGCACGCTCGACGACCACGTCGAGAACAACCTGCTGCTGAAGCGCATTCCGGCCCGGCTCTTCCTGGCGCTCGGTCCGCTGCTGCTGGTGCTGGCGGCGAGCGGCATCCATGCGGTAGTGGCCTACGCCGTCTCGGCCCGGAAGACCGAGATCGGGGTGCGGTTGGCGCTCGGGGCCACCACCCGCCGGGTGGTGCGCGAACTGGTGACCACGAGCATGGCGGTGGTCGGCGCCGGGGCCGCCGCCGGCTGGCTGCTGGTCTGGATCCTCTACACCCGGCTGCTCGGCGGCGACACCGACCTGCGGGCCTTCGTGGCGGTGCCGCTGCTGCTGCTGGCAGTGGCGGCCTTCTCGAGCTGGCTGCCGGCCCGCCGCGCCGCCGCCGTCGATCCGGTGATTGCGTTGCGCCAGGACTAAGCGGTACAGCACACGGGCGCCGCACCGGTGGCCGGCGCGACGCCCGTGAGGACGACGGTCGAACGGCCTACGCGGCCGGTCTCACCACTTGAGCTGCGCGCCGAGACGGAGGACGCGCGGGTTGAGGATGTTGCTCACCTGGCTATATGCCGCGGTACCGAAGTTGACCGACCGCCAGCCAATCACGGGGTTGGCGTTCATCACGTTGAAGAGATCGGCCTGGAGCTGCACACGCCGGCTGCCGCCGATCTCGAACCACTTGGCCAGCGACAGATCCAGCTGGTTGATACGGTCCAGCAGCTCCTGGCCACCGGGCTTGAGCGGCAGGATGAGCTGCGCTTCAGTCATGCCCGGAATGATGACCGCACCAGGGGTGCACGGCGCGAGGCAGTTGGCAGCGTAGGTCTGGCCCCGGTTGATCAGCCAGCGAGTGCCAATCGGGCTGCCGACGTCGCCGTAGCCGGGTCCGAGGATGCGGTTGCGGTCGGCCGCCGCGGTGCCGCTGTAAGCGCCGATCGGCCGGCCGTTGATGCTCTGGAACGAGGCGCTGGCCTGGATGCCCCAGCCCACCGGATAGGTGCCGGCGAACTTGAACTGCTTCAGCCACGGGATGTCATTCTCCCGGTCGTCGCAGAAGCGGAGGAAGTTGGGGTCGTCGGGCTCGTCGCAGGTCACGCGGAGCGTGCGTTCCATGGTGAAGCCGCCGAAGAGCGTGCCGCCGCGCGGGAGCCGGGCGTTGAAGGTGAGGTCGCCGCCGTTGTAGGTCTGCTTGCGGTCCGACGAGGCGTTGGTGTCGAAGTCCTGGACCTGCTGCAGCTTTGCGGTCGTCGCGACTGTGTAGGCGGTGAACACCGACCCGTCGAGCGGGCTCACGACGTTCACGCCCAGGTAGTCGGCCGGGGTGCGCAGCAGGTTGTCCGACACCGGCAGGTCGTAGAACACGCGGCGGTAGAAGGTGGCCGCCACCGACACGCGCGGCAGCACTTCGTGCTGGATGCCGGCCGTGTATTCGAGGTTGTAGGTGCGTTGGAAGTCGGGGTCGACCTCGGCCAGAGAGCGCACGCCGAAGTTGGACCGCAATTGCGCGAAGTTGATCTCGCAACCGGCAGTCAGATAGGTGCAGCCCCGTTCACCCTGGGCGATGTCGTCGAGGTTGACGTCCGTCCAGCTCAGCACATTGCTATCGAGCGCGAGCGGGTTGTACTTGGTCGCGAACTGCGTCGTCCGCGACTCGTTATAGCGGTTGAAGCTGGCCTTGAGCGCCGTCTTCGAGTTGCCGAACACGTCGTAGACCACCCCGATACGCGGCGCGAAGTCCTTCCAGGTCGGCATCGGAATCGCTTCGAAGTTTCTCTCGGGGACGAAACGGCCAGCCCCCGAAGACTGCTGGGCGACTTCATGCGACAGGTACTCCCAGCGCAGCCCGGTGTTGATGGTCAGGCGGTTCAGCGCCCACGAGTCCTGGATGAAGACGCCGATGTCGGCGTTCAGCTTCTCCTGGTAGCGCAGCGGCGTGTTGTAGATCGTCACCGTCACGGGGTTGGAGAACGGGAGGTTGTTGGTCCCGGCGTAGACCTGCTGCAGGTCGGCGTTGGTCTCGCGGGTGTTGACGTAGGGGCCCCAGTTGTACTGGACGCCGGCTTTGATGTTGTGCGAGCCGGAGATGTAGGACAACGCTGCCATCATGTTGAAGCGATCCGGATAGCGGCCGCCCCAGTTGGCTAGGCCGTCAGTCAGCGTGGTGTAGTTCTGGTCGCGGCGGCTGGCCCCTGCGTACCACTCGGGGAGAACGCCGTCTTGTTGACGCCGTCCTGGTTGGTGATCACGTACTCCTCGTAGTTGAACGAGTAGCCCGCCTCGGCCAGCAGCGTGTTGGTGAGGGTGCCGGTGTACTTCGCGGCGGCCGAGTTGTAGCGTGGCGAGGTCCAGATCTGCGACGAGGTGTTCGGGTCGTCGCCGGGGTTCATGCCGTGGCCGCGGAACTTGTTGATCTCGTCGTAGTAGACCGAGAACTTGTGCTTCGGAGTGACCTGCCAGGTGACGCGGAGGAGAGCGCTTTCGATACTCTGATCGTCGATGCCCTGCTCACAGGCGATGGCGCCGGTCTGGCACCCGCGAATCGACTGCGCATACGAGGAGCCCGACGGTGGGTAGAACGTGTCGGCGACCGGGGCGTCCACCGACCACAGCCGGCCCGAGGCGAAGAACCACACTCTGTCGCGCTTGATCGGCCCGCCGACCGCCAGGTTGAAGTCGTAGATGCGGTCGACGCCGCCGCGGGCGCGCAGGCCACGGGCCATGATGTCGTCGGTGAGGTTGTCGCCCTGCCAGGCCTTGTCCGACCAGCCCGAGAAGAACGCGCCGCTGAAGCGGTTGCCGCCGTCCTTCGGGACGATGTTCATGCGGACGCCGCCCGGCGAGACGTCGGCGCCGGCGCCGCTCGTCTGGTACGACATCTCTTCCATCATCGCCTGGTTGAAGTACTGCTGGACGGCGCCGTCGCCGTCGAGGCCGTTGACCATCAAACCGTCGACGGTGACGATGTTGTTGGCCGAGGTCAGGCCGCGTGTCGACATGTAGGTCTGCTGCATGGCGCGCGAGCCGCCGACGTCGGGGACGTTGAGCGAGACGCCGCTGACCAGCTGCGCCAGCCCCTGGATGGTTCTCCCTGTCGGGACCTGCTCGAGGATCTCGGCGGTCATCACCTCGACCTTCGAGTTGCTCGACACGTCGACGGTCGGCGAACTTCCGGTCACCGTGATCGCCTCTTCGATGGCGCCGACCTCGAGCGTGCCGTTCAGCGTGCCGACGAAGTCGACGCGCAGTTCCACCTTCTCCTGGCGCTGCTGCTTGAAGCCGGGCAGCGTGAAGGTGACGGTGTAGACGCCGGGCCGGAGGTCGACGATGCGGTACTGCCCGTTCGAATCGGTCACGTCGACCTTGCTGCCCTCGATCAGGACCGGGCTGGCCGCTTCGACGGTGACTCCCGGCAGCACCGCGCCGCTGGTGTCCCTGACCGTTCCCGTGAACGAACTCTGCGCTGCGGCGACGGCGGGGAACGCTATCGCGAGTGCCCAACACGCGAGAAACGCCTGAAGACGTCTTGCCATGCGGAACTCTCCCTCGATGACTTGCTGACGACCGACGGATGGGACCGCCGCGGCGGTCCCCGAAGCACGCGTGCACGCCGGGCGCGACGACCCGTCAGAGGGCGCAGTCCCCGACGCGGTCTTCGCGAGGGCGGCCCCGATTCCGGCCGTTGCCTCTACGGCGCCGGCCCGGCTGAGCGCGGAATTATTATCACGGGTTGTAACGAACGGCAACAGATCGTCGCATTGATGGCAACCGCCTGATACATAACGAGATCGAGACTGACCAATGTGTCAGGACCATGTGACGGTCCGGCGCGGCACGCCCGATCGCGGTCACCGGCGCGATTCGACCCACTCACCCGAGCGCGGAGACGGCTGATGCGACGATCTGGCAGGGACGGGCACGGGCCGAGCGTGCGGCGGATCGCGGCCGCGGCACTGGCCGCGCTGGCCTTGGCGTGGCCGGCCCCGGCCCAGCCAGCCGCTGCCGCCGCGGTGGCGCCGGCCGCCGCGCCGAGCGTCCGCCATCCGGAGGACGGCCGGCCCTTCGTCCGCACCTACGCGCCGCTCGACGTGAACGCCGCCGGCCAGAACTGGTCGATCGTCCAGGACGCCCGCGGGGTCATCTATGTCGGCAGTCAGAACGGCGTGATCGAGTTCGACGGCGTGACCTGGCGGCTGATCGAGACCAAGAACCTCAGCACCGTACGGTCGCTGGCGATCGACGACGCCGGCGTCATCTACGTCGGCGCGGCGCTCGACTTCGGCTACCTCGCTCCCGACCCCACCGGTGAGCTCCAGTACGTGTCCCTCGGTGACAAGGTGCCGGAGGACGCGCGCGGCTTCAACGACGTGTGGCGCACCTTCGTCACCACGACCGGCGTGCTGTTCCAGACCGAGCGCGCGGTCTACCGCTGGGCCAATGGGGTCATCACGGTGATCCGGCCGACCTCAAGCAAGGCGGCGATCATGGACGACGTCGCCGACATCGCCCCGCCGGCCGGTCACCGTCTGGCGACGGCCCGCGCGGTCGCGCTCGACGACCTGGCCGCTGAGCCGTGGATCACCTGGCTCGAAGGATCGATCTGTCATGACTGGCTGCTGCACACGCTGCGCCGCCGTGGCCACGAGCCGCGCGTGGCGCACACCGCTTCGGAGTACGCCACGCAACTGGCCCTGGTCGGCGCCGGGCTCGGCGCCGCGGTGATTCCCCGGCTCGGCCGCGGCGCGGTGCCGCCGGGCGTGGTCATCGTACGGTCGACGCCGACGTTGCGGCGGCAGGTCTACGCGGTCTGGCGCAGCGACGCCACCCGCCGCTCGGCGATCCGCGCCGCCGTCGAGGCGTTCCAGGCCGCCGGCCGGCGTCAGGACGCCCGCAGGTAGCCGTCCATCGCGGCCGCCGCCTGGCGGCCGTCGGCAATCGCCCAGACGATGAGCGATTGCCCGCGCTGCATGTCGCCGGCGGCGAACACCCCGGGCACGCTGGTCTGCCACTGCTCGTCGCGCCAGACCGTGCCGCGATCGGTCATCTGCACCGCCAGGCCGTCGACGAGCGCGCTCTTCTCGGCGCCGGTGAAGCCCATCGCCAGCAGGACGAGGTCGGCGGGCATCTCGAAGTCGCTGCCCGGCACCGCGGTGATGGCGGCGCGGCCGTCGACGACGGTGCGCTCGACGCGCTGGCCGTGCAGCGCCCGTACCCGGCCGGTGGCGTCGCCGCTCAAATGCGTGGTCGTCACCGCGTAGAGGCGATCGCCGCCCTCTTCGTGGGCCGACGAGGTGCGGAACACCAGCGGCCACGTCGGCCACGGGTTGTCGGCGGCCCGCGCCGCCGGCGGCGCCGGCAGCAGCTCGAGCTGGGCGACCGACCGCGCGCCCTGACGGTGCACGGTGCCGAGGCAGTCGGCGCCGGTGTCGCCGCCGCCGATGATCACCACGTGCTGCCCGGCGGCGCTGATGGCGTCGCCGGCGGCGATCGTGTCGCCCTGGCAGCGCCGGTTCTGCTGGGTGAGGAACTCCATGGCGACGTGGACGCCCGACAGCTCACGGCCGGGCACCGCCAGATCGCGCGGCCGCCCGGCGCCGCCGGCGAGCAGCACGGCGTCGAAGCTGCGCCGCAGTTCGCCGGCCGGCAGATCGACCCCGGCGTGCACGCCGGTGCGGAAGACCACGCCCTCGGCGGCCAGCAGATCGAGACGGCGGTCGAGCACCCGCTTCTCCAGCTTGAACTCGGGAATGCCGTAGCGCAGCAGCCCGCCGATCCGGTCGCTCTTCTCGAACACCGTCACGCTGTGGCCGGCGCGGTTCAGCTCGGCGGCGGCGGCCAGACCGGCCGGTCCCGAGCCGATGATCGCCACCTTCTTCCAGGTGCGCGTCCGCGGCTCCTCGGGCACGATCCAGCCTTCGTCGAAGGCGCGGTCGACGATTGCCAGCTCGATCGCCTTGATGGCCACCGGATCCTTGTTGATGCCGAGCACGCACGACCCTTCGCACGGCGCCGGGCACAGCAGGCCGGTGAATTCCGGGAAGTTGTTGGTCTGATGGAGCCGGGCGATCGCCGCCTGCCACGAGTCGCGGTAGACCAGGTCGTTCCAGTCGGGGATGAGGTTGCCGAGCGGACAGCCCTGATGGCAGAACGGCACGCCGCAGTCCATGCAGCGCGCCGCCTGGTGCGTCAACTCGTCGGCCGGGTAGCCCTCGTAGACGTGGCGGTAGTCGTGCACCCGCTCGGCGACGGGCCGGGCGTGCGGCTTGACCCGCGCGAACTCGATGAACCCGGTCGGCTTGCCCACGGTCAGGCTCCCACCAGATCGCTGAACGCCGGCGTGCGCGCCTCGGCTCGGGCCCGCGCCTCGGCGGCCCGCACCCGCTTGAAGTCACGCGGCACGACGGCGACGATGCGCGTCAGCATCGCCGGCCAGCCGTCGAGGACGCGGGCGGCGACGGTGCTGCCAGTCAGCATCGCGTGACGGGCGAGCAGCTCGTGGACCAGCGCCACCTCGTCGTCGTCCTCCAGGCGGTCGAGATCGACCATCGCCGGGTTGCAGCGGGCGGCGAAGCTGCCGTCGAGGTCGAGCACGTAGGCGACGCCGCCGCTCATGCCGGCGGCGAAGTTGCGTCCGGTCGCGCCGAGCACGATCACCCGGCCGCCGGTCATGTACTCGCAGCCGTGATCGCCGACGCCTTCGACCACCGCGTGCGCGCCGCTGTTGCGGACCGCGAAGCGCTCGCCGGCGACGCCGCGCACGAACGCCTCGCCGCTGGTCGCGCCGTAGAGCGAGACGTTGCCGATGATCACGCTCTCTTCGGCGACGAAGCGGGCGCCCTGCGGCGGCCGCACGATCACCCGCCCGCCCGACAGGCCCTTGGCCACGTAGTCGTTGGCGTCGCCTTCGAGCGTGAGCGTGATGCCGCGCGGCAGGAAGGCGCCGAAGCTCTGTCCGGCCGAGCCGGTGAAGCCGACGCGGATGGTGTCGTCGGGCAGGCCGGCGCCGCCGTAGCGCTTGGTCACTTCGTAGCCGAGCATCGTCCCGGTGGTGCGGTCGGTGTTGCGGATCGGCAGCGCGAGTTCGACTGGTGTCTGCCGCTCGAGGGCGGCGGCGGCCCGGGCGATCAAGGTGCGGTCGAGTACCGTGGCGAGCCCGGCGTCCTGGTGCGTGACGGCCCGCCGCGCGGTGCCGGCGGCGACCGGCGGCTGATGCAGGAGCGGGGTGAGGTCGAGGCCGGCGGCCTTCCAGTGATCGGCGGCACGGACGAAGTCCAGGCCCTCGGTGCGTCCAACCAGTTCGTCGAGCGTGCGGACGCCGAGCTCGGCGAGGAGCTCGCGGACTTCCTGGGCGATGAAGCGGAAGAAGGTCTGGACGAACTCCGGCCGGCCGGTGAAGGTCCGGCGCAGTTCCGGATCCTGGGTGGCGATGCCCACCGGACAGGTGTTCAGATGGCAGACGCGCATCATCACGCAGCCCATCACCACCAGCGGCGCGGTGGCGAAACCGAACTCCTCGGCGCCGAGCAGCGCCGCCACGACCACGTCGCGGCCGGTCTTCAGCTGGCCGTCCACCTGCACGACGATGCGGTCGCGCAGCTGGTTGCGCACCAGCACCTGCTGGGTTTCGGCGAGGCCGAGTTCCCACGGCACGCCGGCGTGCTTGAGGCTGGTCAGCGGCGACGCGCCGGTGCCGCCGTCGTGGCCCGAGATGAGGACCACGTCGGCGTGCGCCTTCGACACCCCGGCCGCCACCGTGCCCACCCCCGATTCGGCGACCAGCTTCACGTGGACGCGGGCAACCGGGTTGGCGTTCTTCAGGTCGAAGATGAGCTGCGCCAGGTCCTCGATCGAGTAGATGTCGTGGTGCGGCGGCGGCGAGATCAAGCCGACGCCGGGCGTGGAATGCCGCACCGCGGCGATCCACGGGTAAACCTTGTGGCCGGGCAGCTGGCCGCCTTCGCCGGGCTTGGCGCCCTGAGCCATCTTGATCTGCAGGTCGTCGGCGTTGACCAGATACTCGCTGGTGACGCCGAAGCGGCCCGAGGCCACCTGTTTGATGGCGCTGCGGCGCGAGTCGCCGTTGGCGTCGCGGCGGTTGCGGGCCGGATCCTCGCCGCCTTCGCCGGTGTTCGACTTGGCGCCCATCCGGTTCATGGCGATCGCCAGCGTCTCGTGCGCTTCCTGGCTGATCGAGCCGAACGACATGGCGCCGGTGGAGAACCGGGGGAGGATGGCCTCCACGGGCTCCACCTCGTCGAGCGGCACGGCCGGACCGAGCGGCGTGAAGCGGAACAGGCTGCGCAACGTCGCCCGCGCCCGGCTCTGGTCGTCGACCAGCCGCGTGTACTGCTTGAAGATGTCGTACTGCCCCGACCGGGTGGCGTGCTGCAGCTTGAAGACGGTCTCGGGGTTGAACAGGTGGACCTCGCCGTCGCGGCGCCACTGGTATTCGCCACCGCTCTCGAGCTCGGCGGGTCCGACCGGCCGCGGTCCGAACGCCCGCGCGTGCCGCTGCCGCACTTCCTCGGAGATCGCCGGCAAGCCGACGCCGCCGAGCCGCGACGCCGTCGACGTGAAGTAGGTCTCGACGAAGGCCTGGTCGAGGCCGACCGCCTCGAAGATCTGCGCGCCGCAGTAACTCTGCAGCGTCGAGATCCCCATCTTCGACATCACCTTCAGCACGCCCTTGTTCAGCGCCTTGATGTAGCGCAGCACCGCCTGGTCGTGGGTCACGCCGGGCAGCAGGCCCTGGCGCAGCAGGTCGTGCAGGCTCTCGAACGCCAGGTACGGGTTGACGGCGCCGGCGCCGTAGGCCAGCAGCAGCGCCACGTGGTGCACTTCGCGGGCGTCGCCCGATTCGACCAGCAGGCCGCACTTGGTGCGCGCGCCCTCACGAACGAGGTGATGGTGCACCCCGGCCGTGGCCAGCAGGCTCGGAATCGGCGCCCGGCCGGCATCGACGCCGCGGTCGGACAGGATGAGGATGCCGTAGCCGGCGTCCACGGCCTGGCTGGCCTTGCGGCACAGCGCCGCCATCGCCCGCTCCAGCCCCGGTCCGTCCTCGTCGGGGTTGTAGTGGAGCGGCAGCGTGGTGGAACGAAAGGGCGAGCCGGGCGGCAGATGGCGCAGCTTCGCCACCTGGTCGTTGTGGAGGATCGGGTACTCGATCTTGATCTGGCGGCAGGCCTCGGGCGCTGCTTCGAGCAGGTTGCCCTCGGGTCCGATCGTCGATGCCATCGAGGTGACCAGCTCCTCGCGGATGGCGTCGAGCGGCGGGTTGGTCACCTGCGCGAAGAGCTGCGCGAAGTAGTCGTAGAGCAGGCGCGGCCGATCCGACAGCACGGCCAGCGCCGTGTCCGAGCCCATCGAGCCGATCGGCTCCTCGCCGGTGAGGGCCATCGGCGTCAGGATGAGGCGCAGGTCCTCGTGGGTGTAGCCGAACGCCTGCTGCCGGCGCAGCACCGTCTGGTGATCCGGCCGCTCGGCGACGGCGCCTGGTAGGTCTTCGATGTCGACCAGATGCTGGCGCAGCCAGTCGCCGTAGGGCGCGGCAGCGGCCAGATCGCGCTTCAGTTCCTCGTCGCCGATGATGCGGCCGGCGCCGGTGTCGATGAGCAGCATCTTGCCCGGGCGCAGGCGGTCCTTGAGGACGATCTGGTCGGCCGGGATGTCGAGGACCCCGGTCTCCGAGGCGAGGATCACCCGATCGTCGGTGGTGATGCAGTAGCGCGACGGCCGCAGGCCGTTGCGATCGAGCACGGCGCCGATCCGCGTGCCGTCGGTGAAGGCGATCGACGCCGGCCCGTCCCACGGTTCCATCAGCGACGAGTGGTACTCGTAGAAGGCCCGTAGCGCCGGGTCCATGCCGGGATTGCCGCCCCACGGCTCGGGGATCATCATCAACACCGCGTGCGGCAGCGAGCGGCCGGTCATGACCAGGAACTCGAGCACGTTGTCGAACGAGGCGGTGTCGCTGCCGCCCGGCGTGATCACCGGCAGCACCTTGGCGAGGTCGTCGCCCAACACGCTCGAGCGCAGCAGGCCCTCGCGGGCGCGCATCCAGTTCACGTTCCCCTGCAGCGTGTTGATCTCGCCGTTGTGGGCGACGTAGCGGTAGGGATGGGCCAGCGGCCACGACGGAAAGGTGTTGGTCGAGAACCGCTGGTGGACCAGGGCCAGCGCCGACTCGAGCGCCGGGTCGCCGAGATCCGGGAACATCGCCCCGAGCTGCGAGGCGGTGAGCATCCCCTTGTAGGTCAGCGTCTGCGCCGACAAGCTGACGACGTAGAAGGCGCGGCGGCCCTCGGCCGGCATCGCGGCGTCCCGCACTGCGTGCTCGACGCGTTTGCGGATGACGTAGAGGGCGCGCTCGAAACGGGCGGTGGCGTCGTCGCCGTCGAGTGCCGCCGACCGGGCGATGAACACCTGCTCGAAGACCGGCGCGACGGCGGCGGCGTTGCGGCCGATGGCCGCCAGGTTGGTCGGCACCGGACGCCAGCCGATGACCGGCTGACCTTCCTCGGCGGCGATGCGCTCGAGCAGCCCGCGCAGCTCGGTCCGCGCCTCGGGTTCGTGCGGCAGGAACACCAGGCCGGCGCCGTAGGCCCCGGCCGGCGGCAGCGCGAACCCGGCCGCACCGCGCAGGAACCGGTCGGGCATCTGCACCAGGATGCCGGCGCCGTCGCCGGTGTCGGGGTCGGCGCCGGAGGCGCCACGGTGTTCGAGGTTGACGAGGAGCGTGAGAGCGTCGCGGACGATCGCGTGCGATCGGCGGCCCTTGATGTCGGCGACGAAGCCGACGCCGCAGGCGTCGTGCTCGTCGGATGCGCGGTACAGACCCGCCGTCGCGCCGTCGGCAGTCTCGGCGCTATGGCGAGGTGAACCCTGGCGGCTACGCTGGTCGCCCTGGTCCCCCTGGTCGTCCTCCGAAGAGTGTTTCGACATCGCGTATCTCCACTCGGGCCCTCATTAGAGAGGACCAGGACACATATGAAAAGCGCAATGTGTCTATGTCAACGATTCGAAACGGAGATGTCAGGACGGCGGCACCGGCGTCACCGCGTCCTGGTCCTGCTCGCCGGTGCGGATGCGGTAGATGCGTTCGATCGGCAGCACCAGGATCTTGCCGTCGCCGACTTCGCCGGTGCGGGCGGCGTCGATGATGGCGTCCACGGTCGGCTGCACGAAGTGGTTCGAGACGCCGATTTCCAGCCGCACCTTCTCGGCGAGGGCCATCTTCACGGTGGTGCCGCGGTAGTTCTCGACGTGCTCCATCTCGCCGCCGTGGCCCTGGACCCGGCTGATGGTCAGGCCGCGCACCTCGGCGTGGAAGAGCGCCTCGAGCACCTCGCTCAACCGTTCCGGCCTGATGATGGCGACGATGAGCTTCACAGATGGCCGCCGTTTCCACCTTCGCCGCTGTCGCGTCGCCATGCGACGCGACCAAGCAGTGCTGGTTGGTGCGGCCCGCCAGCTGGCCGCACGCGGTGGACTTGCTGGAGCGCGACGACGTCGCTCAGACGCCGGGCAGCGGCGGCGTCACCGGGCGACACCAGGATCGCGCCGTCACCGGTGGTGTAGGCCTCTTCGCCGTGCTCGGCGACGTCGAGACCGACCCCTTCGACCCGGCCGCTGATGCGCAGCGGCAGCACCAGCCCGACCAGCTTCAGGATGACGAAGGTGGCGACGCCGCTGTAGGCGAGCACGACGATCACGCTGTAGAGCTGCACGACGATCTGGCCGGGGTTGCCGGCGAGCAGGCCGCTTGGACCGCCGCTCCACGCCGGGTCGGCGAACACGCCGGTGAGGATCGCGCCAGTGGCGCCGCCGGTGCCGTGGGCGGCCACCACGTCGAGCGAGTCGTCGAGCTTGGTGCGGGCGCGGTAGATGAGGGCGAAGTAGCTCGGGATGGCGCCGAGCGCGCCCATCGCCATCGCCGCCGTCGGTCCGACGTAGCCGGCGGCCGGAGTGATGACCACCAGCCCGACGACGATTGCCGTGGCCGCGCCGATGGCGGTGACGCGGCCGCCGCGCACCAGGTCGACCAGCGTCCAGGTGGCCAGCGTCGCGGCCGGAGCCAGCAGCGTGTTGGTGAAGGCCAGCGCCGCCGCCGGCGACGCCGCCAGCGCCGAGCCGGCGTTGAAGCCGAACCATCCGAACCAGAGCACGCCGGCGCCGAGCAGCGTGAACGGGACGTTGTGCGGGAGGATGGCGTGGCGGCCGTAGTCCTTGCGCGGGCCGACGACCACGGCGGCGACCAGCGCCGCCGCCGCCGCGTTCACGTGCACCACCGCGCCGCCGGCGAAATCGAGGGCGCCGGCGGTGGCCAGGAAGCCGCCACCCCACACCCAATGCGCGACCGGGGCGTAGACCAGCAGCATCCACGCGACCACGAACGCGACGTAGGTGCCGAAGCGCAACCGCTCGACGATCGCGCCGGAGATGAGCGCCGCGGTGATGATCGCGAACGTGCCCTGGAAGGACATGAACAGCAGATGCGGAATCGCGCCCTGGGCTTCGAGCCCGACCCCGCGCAGCCCGGCGAACGCGAGCGAGCCGACGAACGGGCCACCGGGCGCGAAGGCGAGCGAGTAGCCGAGCAGCGCCCAGGCCACCGCGACCGGCCCAAGCGCGACGAAACTCATCATCATCGTGTTGAGCGCGTTCTTCGACCGGACCATGCCGCCGTAGAAGAAGCCCAGCGCCGGTGTCATGAGGAGCACGAGCGCGGTGGCGACCAGCATCCACCCGATGTCGGCGTTGTTCATGACGATATTGAATAGAGACGTGATGTCTCATGTCCAATACGTGTTTCTTGTCGTATCGATGCCGGCGGATTCATCGCGCGATGCGCGCCGACCCATGCCTGGACCTGTTCCACTGGCCGGCGCCGGGCCGCCCGGTGCCGGCGCGCGGTCGTTTCCGCCACGCCGGCCGGCACCCGCCGGCAGAGGGCCGTTTGCGGCGAGAATGTCGGCGAATGCCGCGTGCCGCTTCGCCGCCGCCGGTCCGACGGCGTGGCGCTTTCGTGATGTTGGCGGTGGCGCTCGCCGCCCTGGCCCGGCCGACCCCGGCCCTCGCCCAGGCGCCGGCCGACGCGCTGGTGAGCCGCGCCGCGCCTGACGACGTCACCGTGCGTGCGGTTCGTCTCGACACGCCGCTCGCCCTCGACGGCCGCCTCGACGACGCCGTCTACGCCCGGGTCGCGCCGCTCACCGACTTCCTGCAGCAGGAGCCGAGGGAAGGCACGCCGGCCACCGAGAAGACCGAGGCGTGGATCTTCTTCGACGACGTCAACCTCTACGTCGCGGCGCGCTGCTGGGACAGCCATCCCGAACGGGAAGTGGCCAACGAACTGCGCCGCGACAACGGCAACATCCTCGGCAACGAGAACGTCACCTTCGTGCTCGACACCTTCCACGACCGCCGCAACGGCTACCTGTTCCAGACCAACCCGCTCGGCGCGCTGCGCGACATGACGGTGACCGACGACCTGCAGAACTCGGCGTGGAACGGCATCTGGTACGTGAAGACCGGCCGCTTCGCCCAGGGCTGGACGGTGGAGGTGGCGATTCCCTTCAAGACGCTGCGCTATCGCGGCAGCGGCGCGCAGACCTGGGGCATCAACCTGCGCCGGCTGGTGAAGTGGAAGAACGAGTTCTCCTACCTGTCGCTGGTCCCGGCGGCGCTCGGCACCACCGGCGTGAGCCGCATGGCCTCGGCGGCGACGATGATCGGTCTCGAGACCCCGGCGCAATCGAAGAACCTCGAGCTCAAGCCCTACGCCGTGTCGTCGGCGACGACGGCGCGGACCGCCGGCGGCGTCGACGACGACCTGCAGGCCAACGCCGGCTTCGACTTCAAGTACGGGATCACCCGCGGGCTGATCGCCGACGCCACGGTGCGTACCGACTTCGCGCAGGTCGAGGAAGACCTGCAGCAGATCAACCTGACCCGCTTCAGCGTCTTCTTTCCCGAGAAGCGCGACTTCTTCATCGAAGGGCAGGGCATCTTCGACTTCGGCGGCGTGCAGGCCGGCAACAGTCCCGGCGACGTCCCGCTGCTGTTCTTCAGCCGCCAGATCGGCCTCAGCCAGGGCCGGGCCGTGCCGGTCCTGGGCGGCGTGCGCCTCACCGGCCGCACCGGTCCGTACAGCGTCGGCGCGCTCGACATCCAGACCGACGACGCGCCGTCGGCCGGCGCCGTCGCCACCAATTTCTCGGCGCTGCGCCTGAAGCGCAACCTGTTCCGGCGCAGCAACGTCGGGATGATCGCGACCCGCCGCGGGCCCGGTCCGGTCCGCGCCGCCGCCGGCGGCCGCGACGCCAGCTACAGCATCGGCGCCGATGCGACGCTGCTGTTCTTCAAGAGCATCAACCTCACCAGCTACTACGCGCACACCAGGGCGCCAGACGCCGCCGGGCGCGTCGTCACCGGGGCGAGCTACCGCGGCCGCTTCGACTACACCGACGATCGCTACGGCGCCGTCGCCGAGCACATGCTGATCGACCGCGACTTCCGGCCCGAGGTCGGCTTCGCGCGGCGCACCGACGTCCGCCGCAGCTTCGGTCAGCTGCGTTTCAGTCCGCGGCCGCGCCGCAGCGCCGTCGTGCGCAAACTCACCTGGCAGGCCAGCCTCGACTACGTGACCGATGCGGCGGCCATCACCGTCCAGAGCCGGGAGGCGACCGGCCTGTTCCGGGTCGACTTCCAATCGAGCGACCAGCTGTCGGCCGAGTACTCACGCGAGTTCGAACGGCTGCCCGATCGCTTTCCGATCGCCCCCGGCGTGGTCGTGCCGGCCGGCGGCTACACCGCGGCCACCAGCCGCATCAGCTACACGCTGGGCCAGCAGCGGCGGGTGTCGGGGCGGCTCTCGGCTGCGACCGGCACCCTGTACGACGGCACGAAGTCGGAGCTGACCTACAGCGGCCGCTGGGGCGTCGTGCCGCGATTCTCGATCGAGCCCGGGGTCACGCTCAACTGGGTGCAGCTGCCCTACGGCGACTTCACCGCCCGGCTCCTCAGCGCCCGCTTCACCGTGACGCCGACGGCACGGATGCTGATCAGCAGTCTGGTGCAGCTCAACCTGGATCAGGAGACCACCAGCTCGAGCCTGCGGCTGCGCTGGGAATACACCGGCGGCAGCGAGCTGTTCGTCGTCTACAGCGACGGCCGCGACACCGCCACACGCGGATTCCCCGGCCTGGTCAACCGCACGGTGGCGATCAAGGCGACGCGGCTGTTCCGGTTCTAGCGGCTAGAGGGAGGCTAGGGAACGGTCAACGCCTGCGTTGCCGGCGCGCTCGCGCCGCACGGTCCCACGGCCAGCACGCTGATGGCGTAGGCGCCCGGCGGCAGCGGGCCGCTCACCGAGCGCTGGGCGACCGGCAGAGCGCCGATGCCCGGCACGGACACCACGTAGCTGGTGACCGCGGATCCCGACACTGGCGGATCCCACACGACGAAGGTCGTGCCGGCGGCGGTGTAGGCCAGCAGATTGGTCGGTGTTCCCGGCACGCCGGTGCACGCGCCCGGAATCGTGAGCGGCACAGCCGTGCCCGGTGCGCTGCTGCCGGCGCCGTTCACCGCGCGCAGCGACAACAAGTAGGTGCCCGGCGGCGCCCCGGCGAACGACAGGCGCTCGAGGTTGGGCAGTGGCAGCGACGCGGCCAGTGAGCCGCTCACGTCGAGCACATAGCCCGACGGCGCCGCGCCCCCGAAGGTGGGCGTCCAGGCCAGGTGGACCGAGTTGCCGACGCTGGTCGCCTGCAGGCCGGCCGGCGGCGAGGGCGGCACCGGCACGGCGACGTGGATCAGAATTTCGTTCGACACCGGGCTCGGGCCGCCGACACCGAGCGTTCGGAAGCGCACGTAGAACGACCCGGCTGGCGCCGCGACGGCGACGATCGGCGCGCTGCCGGTGCCGAGCGCCACAATCGGCTGCCCCGGGGCGACGCCGCCCTCGAGCAGATAGCCGGCCGGCACCGGGCCGACGCCCGGCGGCTGCCAGCGGAAGGTCACGACGTTCCCGGTGATGTTGGCCACGCGTACGGTCCGCGGCGACTCGACGACGGTGGGATGCGCCACCGCGATGCTGGCCGTGACCGTATTTCCGGTGCCGGTCCCGGTGTCGGCGCGGTAGGTGAACGTGTCGATGCCGGCGAACCAGCGATTCGGCACGTAGGTGAGCCCGCCGCTTGCCTGCAGCGTGAGCGTGCCGTTCGCCGGCGGCGAGATCAGCACGGCGGTCAGCGCCTGGCCGCCCGGGGCGCTGTCGTTGGCCAGCACGCCTGGCGCCGTCACGGTGAGCGGCGTGACGTAGGCGGTGGCGAAGCCATCGGCGAAGGCGACCAGCGGTTCGTCGTTGACGATCGTCAGGACGCCGGCGCCGTCGGCCACATTGGCGCCGATCGCTCCGGTCACCTGCACCAGGAGGGTCTCGTCGGGTTCGTAGTTGCCATCGCCGCGCACCGTCACCGCCGCCGCAGCGCTGAGCGCCCCGGCCGGGATGACCACGGCGCCACTGAGCACCGGATCGTAGTCGGCCGGCGCGACGGCGGTGCCGTCGGCGGTCTGGAACGTCACGGCGACGTCGGTGGACGCCGGAGCCGCCAGCGTGACCGACACCGAGCCGGTCGTGGTGCCGCTGGCGCCCTCGACGACGGCGCCGTCGATCACTGCGAGCGACGGCAGCGACGACGGTGGGACGTAGCGCAAGGTAATCGTCCGCGGCGCGCCGCCGCTGGCCGGTCCGACGGCGACGACGAAGGCGGCCCGGCCGCTGACCGTCATCGACACCGGCACGACGGCCTGGCCGTCGATGCTCACCTGGGCGAGCACGCGGGTGCCGAACGCCGGTGGCAGCATCAGGCTCTGCGCCGGCGCTCCGGCCGGGACGGCCAGCGTGAACGCCAGCCGCCCGGCGGCGGCGTCCCACGTCACGTCGGCCATCGTCGAGGCCGCCCGCGCCTGCACGAACTCGAACCAGCGACGCGCGGTCCACATCGGGATCTGCTGGCTGGCCGCGTAGGCGAGCGTGCCGTCGACCCACGGCTTGACCTCGTCGTAAGGGTAGTAGTCGACGTGGAACTGCGTGCCGATGGCCGAGTAGCCGCCGGCCTGGCTGGCGTCGATGATCTGCCGCGACACCGCCAGCGCGTCGGCCACCGTCAGGCCCTCGCTGTTCAGGCCCGCGACCAGCTGCTCGTCGGCCAGCGACGTCGACTGCTGGAACACCGGGAGCACCTGGCCGGTGGCCGTGACGAACCGCATCGGCAGGCCGCTGCCGTTGACGAAGCCGTGCGCCTGGCTCTGCTGCGTCGGGTTGTAGACCGCCGGCCCGAACGCCGAATACGACAGGTCCATCGCGATGCCGAAGCCCGGCATCACCGCGGCTGGCCCGGCCCACCCGCCCCATTCGAGCGTGTGGTGGCGAACCGTCGGTCCGGGCGGCATCGGCAGGGAGAACTGGAACCAGTCGAAGACGGTGCTGTAGCCCTGCATGAAGTCGGTGACGCCGTCGTCGGCGAACACCGGGTGGACGCTGATGTCGTGCCCGTTGGCGACCCAGGTGCTCACCGGACTCGACGACAGATCGAGGTAGCGCGCCAGGTAGAGCGTCATCCGCGCCCCGACGCTCTCGGCCGATGCCAGCAGCGCGGCGAACGACGCCGGGGTCTGCACGTGGCTGTCGCCGGTCGGAATCACCAGCGTGCGCGCCGTGCCCGGGAAGTACCACAGCCGCGGCAACGGCAGCGCGTCGGCCAGCAGCTCGGTGAGGACGCGTGTCAGCAGCCGCATCTGCACGTCGGCGTGCGGCACGCCGAGGCGCTCCAGGTCGATGGTCTGGTAAAACGGCTCGACGGTGCGATACGGCGGCAGGCCGTCGCGCTCGGTGCCGGCGAAGGCCGGATCGCCCTGGCGCGTGTAGGCGGTGCTGCGCGCGAGATCGAACGCCCATGCGGCGGTACGGCCATGCCGGACGACGGCCGGGAAGCCGCTCGCGGTCGAGCGCGTCGTGTAGAGGCTCGCCACCGTGGTCGCACCGGCGCCGACGAAGTGCTGCGCCAGGCCCTTGAACGGCAGCGTCATGGCCTGGAGGCCGGCGCCCGTGCCGCTCTGGTCGACGAGGGTGTAGCCGTTCGCGGTGCTGCCGGTGGCGGCGGCGACGCCGAGCAGTCCGTACAACTGCGGGTCTGGACGCATGGCCACCAGCCGTCCGCCGCCGTTCACGAAGGTGGTCAGGAGCGAGACCTGCGGCGCCGTCAGCGTGGTCTCGGCGAGCAGGACGAGGGCCGCGGCATCGAGCATCGGCGCGCTGAGGCTGCCGAGGTCGGCCACCGCGAAGGCGGTCAGCCCTTCGGCTCTCAGAATCTCGGGCAGGTAGGCGCCGAACTGGTTCGGCGCGGTGCTATTGACGACGACGAGGACGACGGGAGCTGTTCCCGCAGCACGGAGGCCGCCCACTGCCCACAACGACACCGCCACGAAGCACAGGATTGCCGCGAGCTTCCGCATTTCCACCCCGTCGTCCTACTGTTACGCTGCATTTCCAGCAATGTCACCATCTCGTATTGTTCTGCACGCGGTGGCCAGCGGCAACAGAAAGGTGCGCACATATTCGTAATCGCGGCGGCGACTTGACGACCGAGGAATTGACGGGAGTGGTTGGATCCGCCGGGGAAACGACGTCGGGAGTCGTTGTACGCGACGAGGGCGCCGCGGCGTGGCTGCCGCGGCGCCCTGTCGACACGAACGGTCGTCGTCGCCGGCGCGCGCGGCGCCGGTCCTTTACGGCACGGTGAGCGGCTGAGTCGCCGGCGCGCTCATCGCGCACGCGCCTGCCGAGTGCACAGCGATGGTGTAGCTGCCGGCCGGCAGCGGGCCGCTGATGGTCCGCGTCGAGACCGGGAAGGCGCCGATCCCTGGGACGCTCACGACGTACCCGAGCGGGGCTTCGCCGCTGCCCGGCGGATCCCAGACGATGAACGTCGTGCCGCCGGCGGTGTAGACGAGCAGGTTGGCCGGGGGGGCCGGCGGGCCGGCGCACACGCCCGGCACCGCCACGGTGAGCGGGCTCGTGGCCGCGCCGTTGCCGCCGGGGTTGGTGCCGCGAATCGCCACGGTGTAGGTGCCGGCGGGAACGCCGGCGAAGGACACCCGTTCACCGGCCGGCAGCGGCAGCGACGCCGAGACCGATCCCGTGACATCGAGGAGCGCGGCCGTTGCCGCGCCGCCGCCGAAGGTCGGCTGCCACGCCAGGTGCAGCGTGTTGCCGCTCGCCGTCGCGGTCAGCGCCGTCGGCGCCGACGGCGGCACCGGCACGCCGACGTGGAGGAGGACTTCGTTCGACACCGCGCTCGGACCACCCGTGCCGAGGGCCCGGACGCGCACGTAGAAGGAACCGGTCGGCGCGGTCAGCGTGAAGATCGGCGCGGTCAGCCCGGTCGGCAGCGCCGCCAGCGTCTGCGACGGCACGACGCCGCCCTCAATCAGGTACCCGGTCGGATCGGGGCCTACGGCCGGGGCCTGCCACCGGAAGGTGACGACGCTGCCGGTGATCGCCGCGACGCGTAACTCCTGCGGCGCCTGAACCACCGTGGGTTCGTCGACGGTGATCGTCACGGTCGCCGTGCCGCCGGCGCCGGCGGCGCTGCTGGCGCGATAGACGAAGCTGTCGCTGCCGGCAAACCCGGTGTCCGGGACGTAGAGCACGCTGCCGTCGGCGCCGAGGGTCAGGGCGCCGTGGGCCACGCCGCTCACGACCGCGGCGGTCAGGCCCGGCGCGGAGTGCGCGTCGTCGTTGCCGAGCACGCCGGGCGCCGCCACCGTGAGCGTCGTCTCGAACCCGGTGCTGTAGGCGTCGGCGGCCGGGGCCGGTGGTTCGAGGCCGACGCTCAGCGTCACCGTGACGCTGTTGCCCGTGCCGCTGCCGTCGACGACGCGGTAGACGAAGCCGTCGGCGCCCGAGTACCCCGCGGTCGGCGTGTAGTTGACGCCGCCGTCGGCACCGAGCGTGAGCGTGCCGTGCGCCACGCCCGACACCAGCTGCGCGGTCATGGTCCCGCCGCCGTCGTTGCTGTCGTTGGCGAGGACGCCGGGCGCCGCGACGACCAGCGGGGTGTCGAACGGAGTCGCGTAACTGTCGGCCACCGCGGTCGGCAGCACGTCGTCGTCGGTGATGGTGGCGGTGGCGACGGCCGTGCCGAGCGTGGCGTTCACCGGTGCCGACAGCGTCGCGGTGACGGTCTCGGCTGGTTCGACCACGATATCGCCGGTGACGTTGACCGCGGCGTTCTGGAGGACGACGCCGGGGGTGAAGGTGACCGTGCCGCTCGCGGCCGTGTAGTCGGCGCCGGCCGTGGCCGTGCCGTCGGCGCTGGCGACGTTCACCGTGACGGTCTTGCCGCTCGGCGCCGACAGGCTGACTGGGAAGGCCGCGGCGGCGCTGCCGGTGTCGCCTTCGATCACGCTGACGCCGGCGATCGAGACCACCGGCGGCGCGTCGTCGTCGGTGATGGTGCCGGTGCCGACGGCGCTGCCCAGCGTGCCGTTGACCGGCGCCGACAGGGCAATCGTGAAGCTCTCGTCGTCCTCGTCGAGGGCGTCGTTCAGCACCCCGACGCTCACTTGCTGGGTCGTGACACCGGGCAGGAACGTGATGGTGCCGGCGCCGGACGTGAAGTCGGCGCCCGAGGTGGCGGTGCCGCTCGCCGTCGCATAGGTCACCGTCACCGTCTGCAGGCTGCCCGACGACAGCGTCGCCGTGAAGACCGCGCTCGCCGCCGGCCCTTCGGCGGCCGCGGCATTGCCGATCGAGATGGCCGGCGGCGCCGGACCGACGGCGGTGATCGTGACGTCGTGGACGACCGGTGCGGCGGCCGGATCGGCGGTGGCGAGTTCGAGCCGGTACTGCAGGTAGCGGCCGTTGGGGCTGGTGATGGCCGACCCGCTGCTGGTCAACGGCGCCGACCAGGCGCTCCAGGTCGCGGCGTCGAGCGACGACCGGGTCCGCACCTGCACGGCCGAGCCGGCCGGCGTCGTGGCCGTCCACGACAGCTGGTTCCAGATGACCGACAACAGCGCGTCGATCGTGCAGCTGTCGAAGCTGCCTGACGGGGCCACTGGCGGGTCCGTGTCCAGCGTGTCGACGTCGAGGGTGGGCGACGCGCCGCCGTTGTTCGACAGGAAGAGGTAACGCGCGGCGGGCAGTTCGCCGGCGGTCACGCTGTGCGCGGCGACCTGGATGCCGTCGACCCGGTAACGAATCAGCTCGGTCGGCCCCTGCGCGACCCGTTCGATGGTGTAGACGTGATAGCCGGCCGGAATCGTCCCGAGGTCGGTGAGGATGGCGCCGCTTCCTGGGTCGGTCGTGGCCCACAGGTTGGTGCCGCCGGCCTGGGTCGAGAAGCGGGCGTACTTGGTGCTGAACGAGTCGTCGGCCAGGCCGATCGACTGGAACGGCGACGCGGTGAATTGCGCCCGCGCTTCGATCGTCGTCGCGGTCACTTCGGCCGCCGAGCGCACGAACGCGCCGTCGGCGTTGCCGAGCGACAGCACGCCTGCCGCCGGCACCGGCGTGTAGGGCGGGCCCGCCCACGACCCGGAGATCCACCGCGGATCGAGGCCGGCGCCGGCGAAGTCGTCGCGGAACGTGCCGAGCAGCCGGACATCGCCGCCGGCGCCGACCCGCGCGCCGCTCACCGTCGAGCAGGTGCTGAAATCGGCAGCCGTGGTGTGCGTCCACGAGGTCGGATCGGGCTCGTCGTCGAGGATCGTGACGACGCCGTTGGCGTCGCCAACGGTGGCGCCGATCGGGTTGCTGAGCGTGACGAGGATGGTCTCGTTCGGCTCGCTGACGGTGTCGCCGTTGACCGTGATCGACAGCGGCAGGCTGGTGATGCCGGGCGTGAAGGTGAGCGTGCCCCCGGCCGTGGCGTAGTCAGTCCCGGCCGTGGCGGTGCCGTCGCTGGTTGCCCAGACGACCGTCACGTCGGTGGCGGCGGCCGCCGACAGCGACACGGTCAGGCCGGCGGTGGTCGTGCCGGCATCGGTCTCGATGACCGAGACGTCGTTGACCGCAATCGTCGGCAGCGATGCTGGCACGGCGTAGGTGGCGACGACACTCCGCGCGCCGCCGCCGCCGAGCGGCGCCACGATGACGAACTGCGTCGGCTGGCCGTTGATCGTCGCCAGGGTCGGCGCCACCGTGGCGCCGTCGAGGGTCAGGTGGCTCAGCGTCCGCCCGGCAAAGGCCGGCGGCAGCACGACGGTCTGCGCGGCGGCGCCGGCCGGGACGGCGACCGAGAACGACAGCACGCCGGTGCCCGGCGTCCACACGATGTCGCTGACGGCGGTCGCGGCGCGGGCCTCGGTGAAGTCGAGCCACCGCCGGGCGGTCCACATCGGGATCTGCAGGCTGGCCGCATAGGCCAGCGTGCCGTCGACCCACGGGCCGACATTGCCGAACTGGTAGTAGTCGGCGTGGAACTGGGTGGCGATGGCCGAGTAGCCGCCGGCCTGGCTGTCGTCGATCAACCCGCGCGACACGGCCAGGGCCGCGGCGGTGGTGAGGTTCTGCGAGTACGGTCCGCCGACGTTGAGCAGCTGTTCGTCGGTCAGCGCGGTGACCTGCTGATACACGGTCGAGACCTGTCCGGTGGTCGAGACGAAGCGCATCGGCAGGCCGCTGCCGTTGATGTATCCGTGCGCCTGATTGGGCAGCGCCGGATGGTCGAGCGCCGGCCCCCAGGCGTAGTAGGACAGGTCCATGCGGACGCCGTGCGAGGCCATGACGCTCACCGGGTCCACCCAGCCGCCCCATTCGAGGCTGTGGTGCCGGCTGGTCGGGCCGGGGGTCAGCGACACCGACTGGAACCAGGTGACGGCCCGGTCGTAGCCCTGGACGAAGTCGCCTTCGTAGCCGTCGCCGGCGAAGTAGGGATGCAGGCCCACCTCGTGCCCGTTGGCCAGCCAGGTGGCGACCGGGCTCGCGCCGATGTCGGTGAGGTCGCGGGCCAGGTACATCGAGATGCGGGCCCCGGCGCTCTCCACGGCGCCGATGAGCGCCGCCAGCGGCGCCTGGTCGTCGGTGTGGCTGTCGCCAGTCGGGACGAGCAGCGTTCGGCTGGTCCCCGGGAAGTACCAGAGGCGCGGCAGCGGGGTCGCGTCGGCGAGGAGCTCGGCGATCACGCGGACGAACAGCCGTTGCTGGACGTCGGCATGGGGAAGCGCGACGCGCTCGAGGTCGATCGCCTGGTAGAAGATGTCGTTGGTGCGGTAGACCGGCGGTCCCGGGAGGTTGTCGCGATCGACGCCGGCGAAGGCCGGATTGCCCTGGCGCGTGTAGGCAGTGCTGCGCGCCAGGTCGAAGGCCCACGCTGCCGTGCGCGCCTGGCGCACGACGACCGGCCGTCCCGCCGACAGCGTCCGCGTCGTGTAGAGCTCGGCAACGGCCGTGGCGCCGGTGAGGTCGTAGTGATCGGCGACGCCCCGGAAGGGCAGCGTGACGTTCTGCAAGCCGGCGCCGGGTCCGCCCTGATCGACCAGCACGTAGCCATCGGCGGTGGTGCCCGCCGCCGCCGTGACGCCGAAGAGTCCGTGCAGCTGCGCGTCGGGACGCATCGCCACGAGCCGGCCGCCGGCGCCGACATAGTCACTGAAGAGCGTCGCCTCCGGAGCGGTGAGCGGCGTCTCGGCCAGCACTACCAGGGTGGCCGCCGCGAGCGTCGGCGCGTCGAGCGCCGACAGCTGCACGACGGCGAACGTGTTGATGCCCTCGGCCCGCAGGATCTCCGGAAGATAGGCGCCGAACTGGTTGGGAGCGCTGGCGTTCACGACGACCAGCACCGGTGCTGGCGCGCCGCCCTGCCCGCGGACGCCGATCGCCGCGGCCAGCGCCGCGACCGCCACGATCGCTACCTGCACACGTTTCCGAAGTGCCAACTGCCGCTCCCGTCGAGGGCGCCACGCCTGGCGGAGCCGATGGACTCCGCGCGCCGCGCCGATCCCACTTCGAGCAAGGCGCGTACCACGGTCGCCGGAGGGCCCGGAAGCTGCGCCAGCACGGTCCAGAGTGTGCACTCCGGACCGATATTCGGGACCGGCCCTGCGGCTTGTCCAGCCTGCCCCAGACTCTTGTCTTGGCTTCGGTGGAGAACGCGCCAGGTCGGCGCGGGCGGGTGTCAAGAATTCAGTGGGTGAGGCCGTAGAGCACGACGTTGATCCCCAGCGCGTAGCCGTCTGGCGAGAACTGCAGGAAGAACTCGCGATCCTCGCCTTCGCGCTCCCACGAGTCGCCGATGTCGGTGTTGTGCGTCATCAGCACCATGATCCGGCCGGCCTCGTCGGCGATCATGCGGAAGTTGGCAGCGGGGCTGTCGTCGCCGCGCTCCGACGTGTCGCCGCCGGTGCGCCGCCACCAGTTGATGCTGGTCACCTGCGGCACGGTCGCGATGTCGAACATCGTGTGGCGGATCGGATGATCGGGCGGGACGTCGACGATGCGGTGCTCGGGGAGCACCTGGCGCATCTGGTCGGACCACTGCTGCCACGCCCGCGTGCCCCAGAAGTCGTCCACCCAGAGGAAGCCGCCCTTGAGCAGGTAGGCGCGCAGCCGCGCCGCTTCTTCGGGCGAAAACGCCAGCGTGCCGACGTCGGTCGCCATCGTGAACGGACACTGGAAGAGCGCGTCGTCGGTGAGCCGCACCACCCAGTAGTTGGGCTCGCCGTCGGTATCGGTGCTGACGTGCGTCGTGGTCAGTTCCTTGACGCGCGTCAACAGGTTGATGCCGGCAAACGGGTAGTCGGTGGCCCAGCCCATGCCGTTGGCCTCGCGGCGCACGCTGCGATACATCACCTTGCAGTGGGTGAAGCCGACGTCGTGGTAGCCGGGCGGGCGGAATCGCGGCGGGACGTCGGGCCCTTCCGGAAGGCGTCCCCACTGGGCCGAGACCGTCGCCGCGACCAGCCCGCTGGCCACCACGACGGCGATCGCCACCGCTCGCGCGGCGCGCCGCGGCGGCGTGTGCGCGCTGCTAGCCGGGGAGCGGGCCATGGGCAGATGATACGCCCGTGCCGTCGTGATGTCAGTCGGCGGCGTCGAGGTCGACGGCCGGCGCCTCACCCAGGCGCGGTCCACGATACCGATACGTACCCGGCGCCAGGCGTTCCGCCGCGCCCTCCGCGACGAGTGCGTGGTGGCCGAGGCCGGCGTCGGATCGCGACAGGCCGGTGACCCGGGCCAGTTCGCCGGGCACCGTGAGTCCGGCGCTCGCCAGAAACGCCCGGGCAATCTCGCGCAGCGCCGCCGGACGGGCGACGCGGCGGGTCAACGCCTCGGGGAAGCGGCCGACGCCGAGCGTCCAGATGTAGGTGAAGCTCGGCGAGTAGAGCACCTCGCTCGGCACGACCAGCATGACCGCCTGCAGTTCGTCCATCGCCCGGGTGAAGGCCGCGCGATCGGCGACGCCCGACTCGTCGCGCAGATCGCGGGTGCCCATCTCCCATTCCTTGCGCAGCACCCGCAGGATGGCCCGGGCCGGCCGGCTGAGCCGGGTTGCCTCGTCCTTGCGGCGCACGCCCCAGATCGCGTGGAAGTGCGGAATCATTCGCGGCGCCAGGAACATCGCGCGCCCGCGGGCGAGCTTCGCGTAGTAGATCCGGCCGCGCCGGACGATCTCGTCCTTCAGCCGCCAGGTGAGCGAGGCCTCGTGATCGGTCTGGACGTTGCGCGGCATCACCGCATCGCGCCGGCCGCACACCGCGACATAGAGCGAGGGGCCGGGCCGGCGCGCGTCGGTGAGCGACGCCGCGAAGCCGACCTGCTCGATGAACTGCTCGGCGGCCAGCGGGCTGGTGATCTGACGCGCCCCCTCACGTCGCCAGGCGGAGTCACGAAGCTCTTCGACGTCGTCGGGAATGGCCGGTCGTGGCATGCGCGGGACTGCCGTGATGGTAGCCGAGCCCGGTCACATGCTTCATCCCATCGCCGCGGCCGATGCTACCCTCGCCGCGATGCCCACCAGACGCGACGTGCTCCACCTCGCCGCGGGCGCAGCGGCCGGCGTCCTTCGTTCCGGGCGCGTCCACGCGCAGTCCGCGCGCCGCATCCTGCTGCTCGGCGGCACCGGCTTCGTCGGCCCGCACCTGGTCCGCGCCGCGCTCGCCGGCGGCCATCAGGTGGCCATGCTCAACCGCGGCCGGCGCACGCCGAACCAGAACGCCGGCGACTATGCCCGCGTCGAGGCGCTGCGCGGCGATCGGTCGCAGCCCGACGCCTACGCGGCGCTGAAGGGCCGCACCTGGGACGCCGTGATCGACACGGCGACCAACCTGCAGTGGACCCGCGAGGCGGTGACGGCGTTGAGCGGCGCGACCGGCCGCTACGTGTACGTCTCGTCCACGGGCGTGTTCTGGCCGTACCGCACCGTCGACATTCGTGAAGACGGCCCGGTGCCGCTGGTCGACACGCCGCCGCAGGAGCCGCCCACCTACGGCGTGCTGAAGGCGCGCAGCGAACAGGCGGTGCGCGACGGCTGCCCCGGCCGCGATCTCGTCATCCGGCCCGGCTACATCGTCGGCCCCGGCGACACCTCGGACCGCTTCACCTACTGGCCGGTCCGCATCGCCCGCGGCGGGGAGGTGCTGGTGCCGGGACACCGCGCCGATCGCGTGCAGTACGTCGACGTGCGCGACCTGTGCGGGTGGATGATCCGGCTCGTCGCGGAACAGTCGACTGGCACCTTCAACGTCGCCGGCCCGGCCGCGCCGCAGACCTTGGCCGAGTTCGTCGCGGCGCTGCGGCCGCTGTCGGCGGCTCCGCTGTCCTACACGTGGATCGAGGACTACGCGTGGCTGAGGGCCTATCGGCTGCGCACGCCGCGGGCGGGCGAGCTGGCCGGCCTCACCGAAGCGATCCCGTGGGTGATGGCCGAGGGCGACGAACTCGGCCACATGCGCATCGACGCCGGCAAGGCCCGGGCCGCCGGCTTGACCTTCCGCCCGCTGCTGACGACGGCGCTCGACACCCTCGCCTGGCGCGGCTCGCCGGCGGTGCCAGAAGCGCTGCGCACGCAGCCGCGCTACGTGCTCACGGCGGAACAGGAGACGGCGATGCTGACGGCGTGGAAGGCCAGGGCGGCGAAGTAGCCGCGCCCGATCGCGTCAGCGTGCCGGCCGCCCGCCTCGGGCCGCGGCCTCTTCGCGCCGCGCCCCGGCCAGGATGCCCTCCATCGCGTAGTTGCCCTCGTGGCAGGCGTACTCGTAGATGAGCGCGTCGGTCTTCTTGAGGCGAATCATGAACGTGTAGGGCCGGGTCCACGTCGTCGCGTCGTTCACCGTGACCTCCCAGTTGATGACGTCGGGACCGACGCGGGTGTAGCGTTCGGTCAGCGTGACGTCGGGGGTCGATCCCTGGAAGCCGTTCACGTAGTTGGTGGTCTCGACCACCAGCGTGTCGCCGTCCCAGCGTCCGCGCGGATCGCCGTGCAGCTGGCGGATGTGGGCCGGCAGGTGTGGCTGCCCGGTCATCGGCACCACCCGCGCGTCGTGGATCATCTCCTGCATCAGGACGGTCGTCTGCGGCGACTGGATGATCTGCACGTAGCTGTTGTAGTTGGCGCCGGTCCGCGGCGCGCCGTAGGAGATGCAGCGCTCCGACAGCGGACGGTCTTCGGGGCCGTCGGAGGGGCCACGGGTCTTCACCGCAGTGCGCGCCGCCTCGCGCCGCGCCTCGGCCTCGGGCGTGAGCGGCGGGAACTGGCCGTCGGCCGGATCGACGACCAGCGACGTCCGGTTGTCCCATTCGCGGTCGGCCATCCAGAACTGGTTGTAGTTGCCGGTGCTCGGATCGTAGGAGACCTGCGCGAACGACCCCTTGTCGCGGGCGTCGAGCATCTGCTGGATGAAGTTGCCGAAGATCGCGTCGCCGCCCTGATCGACGAAGCGCGCCGACAGCTGCTTCATCTCCTCGACCTCGGCGTCGCTGAGCGCGGCCTTGTCCTTCCACTGCCGCGGCCGGGTCATCGGCGTCACGCTGTTGTTGCCCCAGACACCCTGGAGATCGGGGCGGCCGTCGGGCGTGCGCGGCACCTTCCACTCGGCCGCGGCGCCGGCGGCGGGCGCCGTCGGTTGCGCCCCGAGCGAGACCACGACCAGCGACCCGGCGACCACCGAACTGGCAGCGAGCAGCGCGAGCAGGCGTCTCATGGGGCGTAGTGTCGCCGAAGCCCGCCCGGTAGTCCAGAGTGCTATGCTCCCCCCGCCGTGGCGCCCAAGCGGGGCCAACCGCCGCCGCTGGCGATGACGAGGAGGACGCGATGTCTCGACGGGCGTGGATTGCAGCAGCGACCGTGCTGGCCGTGACGGCCGGCAGCCGTCTGCTCGGCCATCATGCATTTTCCGCCGAGTTCGACGCCAGCGCGCCGGTCACCCTGCGCGGGCCGGTGACCAAGGTCGAGTGGATCAACCCGCACGCGTGGATTCACATCGACGTGACGACCGCCAAGGGCACGCACGAGGCCTGGATGGTCGAGGGCGGCACGCCGAACACGCTGCAGCGGGTCGGCATCACCCGCGACTCGATCAAGATCGGCACGGTGATCGTCGTCGCCGGCTTCAAGGCCAAGGACGGACGGCTGAGGGCCAACGGCCGCGACATCACCTTCCCGGACGGCCGCACCCTCTTCATGGGGTCGTCGGGCACCGGGGCGCCCAAGGACGGCCGCGATCCCAACGACCGGAAGCGGCCGGGGCGCTGAACGTGCGCACACTCCTGCGCCGCCTCGTGCTGCTCGCTGCGGGACTGACGCTGGCGATGCCGGCGTGCACCGCTCCGCCACCCGAGGGCTATCGGGCACCCCGGACGCCGGAGGGCACGCCCGACCTCAGCGGCATCTGGCAGGCCAACAACACCGCGCACTGGGATCTCGAAGCGCACGTGGCCCGGCAGGGTCCGGTGTTCGCGCTCGGCGCGGCCTTCAGCGTGCCGCCAGGCCTCGGCGTGGTCGAGGGCGGCGCCATCCCGTACCTGCCGGCCGCGCTCGAGAAGAAGAAGGCGAATGCCGCCGCGTGGCTCACCCTCGATCCCGAGATCAAGTGCTTCATGCCCGGGATCCCGCGCGCCACCTACATGCCCTACCCGTTCCAGATCGTCCAGTCGGCCGACAGCGTGCTCATGACCTACGAGTTCGCCAGCGCGAGCCGCATCGTCCGCATGAACAGCCAGGAGAAGAGCCCGGCGCCGGCGTGGATGGGCTGGTCGATCGGCCGGTGGGACGGCGAGTCGCTGGTCGTCGAGGTCAGCGATCACATGGCCGAGACGTGGTTCGACCGCGCCGGCAACCATCACACCGAGGCGCTGAAGGTCACCGAACGCTACACCGCGCTCGACGCCGTCACGCTGCAGTACCAGGCGACCATCGAAGACCCGGGCGTCTACTCCGCGCCGTGGACGATCAGCATGCCGCTCTATCGCCGCCGCGAACCCGGCATGCAGTTGATGGAATACAAGTGCGTCGAGTTCGCCGAAGAGCTGATGTACGGGCACCTGCGCAAGGAGCCGCGCCGCCCGTAGTCGACGTCGGGTGTGGCGGCGAGGGCGCGGAGCCCCCGCCGCCGATCCTCTAGCTGGCGATTCGCGCCAGGTCCGCCCGGGCTTCGGCGCGCGCGCGGCTGACTTCGGCGGCCCCGTCGAGCTCGGGCTTGAACTCGGCGATCGCCGCCGCCAGCGGCCGCCCTTCGTTGAGCACACGGTGCTTCAGCACGACGAACGGGATGTCGGTGTTCTTCGCCGCATACGCCACGGTCATGAACTGATGGGCGTTGGCGAAGCCCTCCGACGCCTTCCGCACGTCGGCGCCCCGATTGAGCAACAGCTTCACCTGCCGCTGGACCGGTTCGGCCGAGGCCGTCGGCACGCGCTCGAGGCGCGGCGCGATGCGTCGCTCAGGCGCGGGTAGCTCGACCGGCGCCGTCGTCACCGGCGCGCTCGCCGGCGCCTCCACCGCGGCCGACGCTTCGCCGTGCCTGGCGCCGACCAAGGGGCCGACCGCGAGACCGAGCCCGAAGGCGCCCACTACGCCGAGGTAGACCAGGGATGCTGGCGTAAACCTCATCGCATCACCTCCACGGTGTCATCCAGTGCAAGATGTGTGACAAGCGAAAACCGCGTGTTTTTCGCGCGCTGACGCCGCCGTCCTCGTGGGTGGGTAGGTTCTACCGTGTAAACACGCGCCGACGTCCCACCGATACCTCAGCTGGAGAGACGGTCACGACCTTCCGACGACTGCACGTCGTTTCGCGCCTCGGCACCCGCCGGCCGTCGGATCGAATCCGCCGTCTGGCCATGAGCACGCAGCGATTCACCCCCGTCGAGCTCCCCTGGCACCGGCGGCTGGAGGCCCGCGTGGCCCTGGCGCTCGGGCTGCTGGTCGCGGTCGCGCTGGGCGCGGTGCTTCTCGTGACGGTGCAACTGGTCTCCGCGCAGTCGCGGGACCGCGTGGCCGCCGACCTCGAAGTGGCCCGCCAGGCCTTCGACACCCTGCTCGACAACCGCCTCGCCTCGGCCATCGAAGTCGCGGCGCTGGTCACGCAGCTGCCGGTCTACCGCGCCCATTTCGGCGAGCCGCGGGCGCCACGCAGCGCCATGAACGCCGCCGCCGAATCGCATCGCCGGCGGATGCAGGCCGACTTCGCCATCGTCGCAGCGGCCGACGGCACGTGGCTCGGCAGCGCCGGCTGGGCCGACGGATCCGGCGCCGGCGTCAACGTGGTCCGCGACGCGCAGGGCGCCGCCCGCCGCGGGCAGCCGACTGGCGCCCTGGTGCAGGACCGCGATCGCCTGTTCGTGGCGGTGGCGGTGCCGGCTCGCGAAGGCGAGACGATTGTCGGGACCTTGACCGCGGGGTTCCGCCTGACCGATGGCATCGCCGGCGAGCTCGCCCGCCTGGCGCGCTGCGAAGTGGCGTTGGTCGTGAATGGCCAGGTCGTCGCCACCAGCCTGGCCAAGGACGCCGGCCGCGACGACGACGCGATGCGCCTGGCGACGATGGCGGCGCCCGGGCTGAAGTCCGACGTGCTCGACATGGGCGGCCGCCAGTACGTGGCCGGCGTGTTTCCGCTGAAACCGAACATCCCCGGCGGCGACGTCGGCCGGCTGCTGGTGCTGTCCGACTGGGCGCTGACCGAGCGCTTCATCGACACGCTCGGTGTCCGGTTCGCGGTCGCCGGCCTGGTCGCGCTGGCGCTGTCGCTGCTCGGCGGCGTGTTCCTGGCCCGGCATCTCAGCCGTCCGCTCAGCGACATCGCGTCCGCGGCGGCGCAGATTGCCGCCGGCAACCTGTCGCTGCAGCTGCCGGTGCGCGGCACCGCCGAGGCCGCGACCGTGGCCAAGGCGTTCAACGCGATGAGCGTCAGTCTGAGGTCGGCGCACGAGCGGCTCGTCCACGACGCCATCCACGACCACCTGACCCAGCTGCCCAACCGGGCCCTCTTCAAGGAGCGGCTGGATTGGGCGCTGGCCCGGCGGGTGCGCCACAAGGGCTTCCAGTTCGCCGTGCTGTTCGTCGACCTCGACCGCTTCAAGCACGTCAACGACAGCCTCGGCCACGCCGCCGGCGATCGCCTGCTCGTCACCTTCGGCGAGCGGCTGGCCGCGGCCGTGCGCAGCGACGACATGGTGTCGCGGATGGGCGGCGCCGCCGATGCGCCCGAGCCGACCCTGGCGCGGTTCGGCGGCGACGAGTTCGCGATCCTGCTCGACGACATCCGCGAGCCGTTCGACGCGGTGCGCGTCGCCAAGCGCGTGCAGCAGATGGCGGCGTTGCCGCTGCAGGTGGACGGTCAGGAAGTGTTCACCAGCGCCAGCATCGGCGTGGCGGTGGCCGCCGACTCCCATCGCTCCGGCGAGGAGATCATCCGCGACGCCGACCTGGCGATGTACCGGGCCAAGAACGCCGGTGGCGGCGGCTACTCGGTGTTCGACGCGGCGCTGCACGACGCCGCGGTCCGCCGCCTGCGGCTCGAGACCGATCTGCGCCGGGCGGTCGAGCGCGAGGAGTTCCGCGTCTGGTACCAGCCGATTGTCTCGCTGGCGACGCGGCAGGTCGTCGGCGTCGAAGCGCTGGTGCGCTGGCAGCATCCCGAGCGCGGCCTGCTGGCGCCGGGCGAGTTCATCGAAGTCGCCGAGGAAGTCGGACTGATCGCCCAGCTGGACGAATGGGTGCTGCACGAGGCCTGCCTGCAGGGCTGCGAATGGCGGCGCACCGGCGCCTTCGGCCCGACCTCGACGATCAGCGTCAACCTGTCGGCCAAGGCGTTCGCCCAGGACACGCTGGTCAAGCACGTCACGGAGATCCTCCAGGCCACCGGCTACCCGGCCAGCGTCCTGCGGCTCGAGATCACCGAAGGCGCGGCGATCAAGGACGCGGTCCGGGCCCGCGCCGTCCTCGCCGAACTGCGGGCGCTCGGCGTGCGCATCAGCCTCGACGACTTCGGCACCGGCTACAGCTCGCTCAGCTACCTGCAGTCGCTGCCGCTCGACACGCTGAAGATCGATCGGTCGTTCGTCTCGGGCATCGGCACCGACGAGGACAAGGGCGAGATCATCAAGCTGATCGTCGGCCTGGCGCTGACGCTCGATCTGGAGATCGTCGCCGAGGGCACCGAGACGGCGGCGCAGGTCGAGTACCTGCAGGCGCTCGGTTGCCAGTTCGGCCAGGGCTACTTCTTCGCCAAGCCGGCGGCCGCGGCTGGCGCCCGCCAGCCGGCCGGGCAGAGCAGCGTGCGCCGCCCCGCGGCCGCTGCTGTCTGATCGCGCCGCCCGGCCAGGTCGCCGCCGTCAGTCGAGCCGGACCAGCCCGCGGCGGGTGGCGATCCGCACCGCCTCGGTCCGGTGCCAGGTGGGTCTTGCCGGCCAGGACGTCGCGGATGCAGGCGATGAGCGCCGCGGCGGCGCGGACGAGGGTGGTTCTTCGCACGCCGGGAGGGAAGGTTCCCCGGTCTGCTGAGCGTGATTCGACCTGCATGGGCCCACGGGGGAAAACAACCCGTCAGGCCTTGGCACAAATTCTGCTCGGTTGTGCACCGTGGCGACTGCACCCACAGCCCGAGGAGGATCGTGATGAGCTTGACCCGCTGGGATCCATTTCGTGAACTGGAAGACATGTCGGTGCGGCTGAACCGTTTGATCGGCCAGCCGGGCCCCCGCGCGACCGACGGCGGCCAGATGACCGTGGCCGATTGGAGCCCGGCCGTCGATGTGACCGAGACCGACGCCGAGTACCTCATCAAGGCCGACCTGCCGGCGGTCAAGAAAGAAGACGTGGCGGTCGAGATCCGCGACGGCGTGATCAGCGTCCGCGGCGAACGCCAGCAGGAGAAGGAAGAGAAAGGGAAGCGGATCCATCGCGTCGAACGGTCCTACGGCGTCTTCGAACGGCGAATGGGCGTGCCGGCAGACGTCGATCCGACCAAGGTGGCGGCCGAGTTCAAGGATGGCGTGCTGCAGGTGCACCTGCCCAAATCGGCGACGTCGCGCCCGCAGGCCGTCTCGGTAAAGGTCTCGTGAGCGCAACGACCGCCCGGGGCCTGGAGTCGAGGTCGTGCTGACGCAACGGATCGCGGCGTGTGCCCTGGCCGGCGTGCTGGGGGTCGCCGTGCCCGCCCCAGCGGCGGCGCAGGCACCCCCCGACGCCCGGCGGATCGAAGCGGTGCGCGACGCGCTGCTGCGCCTGCCGTACTACGGCGTCTTCGACTTCCTGACCTTCACCTACGACAAAGGCACGGTGGTGCTGGGCGGCTTCGCCTACCACGGCCCGCTGCCGGCCGACGCCGCGCGCATCGTTCGCCGTGTGCCGGGCGTGGACACGGTGACCGTGGCGATCAAGACGCTGCCGGTGTCGATCTTCGACGACGACCTCCGGTGGCGGGTGTTCTACGCTGTTTACACCAACGCGTTCCTCGCCCGGTATGCCCCCGGTGGGGGACTGTCCTGGGGACACCGTCACCCGGTCGGCCCCTTCGGGCCCTTCCCGGCGTTTCCGGGACAGCAGCCCGTGGGGAACTACCCGATCCACATCGTCGTCGAGGGCGGGCGCGTGCGCCTGCTCGGCGTGGTGGACAGCGAGGCCGATCGGACCGCTGCCACCCTCGCCGCTCGCGGCGTCAGTGGCAGTTTCGGCGTCGAGAACGAGCTGGTCGTCGATCGGCGCTGAGGCCCCAGACGGGACCGGCAGCCGGCGCCAGCGGCGGCGGACGATCCGAGCCGCGGCGGTGCGCTAGGATGGCGCGCATGCCGCCCTCCCTGATCCGCATTGCCGTCGCGTTGCTGGTGGTGACCAGTGCGCATCCCAACGCCCAGCGCGCTGTGGCGCCGGGCCAGTGGCGGCATCACGGCGGCGACGCCGGCAGCACCAAGTACGCTGCGCTGGATCAGATCACGGCCGCCAACGTCGCGTCGCTGCAGGTGGTGTGGCGGCGGCCGGCGGCCGACCCGTCGATTCGACGGGCGCACCCGAAGCTCGTCGTGCCCGGCAACTTCCGGGCGACGCCGCTCAAGGCCGGCGACTATCTCTACGTCTCGAACGCGCTCGGCGTCGCCGAGGCCGTCGATCCGGCCACCGGCCGCACCGTGTGGGCGCAGCCGGTCGCCGCTGACGACCTCGGCGGCGCCGGCGCCAGCCGCAACCTCGCCTACTGGGCGGGCAGCGGCGATCCGCGCGTCTTCAACGTCCGCGGGCCGCACCTGTACGCCCTCGACGCCCGTACCGGCGCGGCGATCGAGTCGTTCGGCGTGCGCGGCCGCGTCGACCTGCTGGCCGGCCTCGGCGCCAGGGCGACGTCGTTCCGCTGGGCGGCGCCAGGACCGCTGGTGGTGGGGGATGTCGTCATCATCGGCGGCCAGGGCTGGACCGACAGCGGCACCCAGCACGACCTGCCGCCCGGTGACATCCGCGCCTACGACGTGCGCACCGGGCGGTTGCGGTGGACGTTCCACGTCGTGCCGCGTCCGGGCGAGCCCGGCATCGAGACCTGGGAGCGCGACTCGTGGCAGGACACCGGCAGCGCCAAGGCGTGGAGCCTGATGAGCGCCGACGAGGAGCTCGGGCTGGTCTACGTGCCGCTCAGCAGCGCCGCCAACGAGTGGTACGGAGGCGAGCGCCCCGGCGCCAACCTCTATTCCGACAGCCTGGTGTGCCTCGACGCCCGCACCGGCGAGCGCAAATGGCACTTCCAGATGGTCCACCACGACTTGTGGGACTACGACAACCCCACCGCGCCGGTGCTGGCCGACATCACCGTGAACGGCCGGCGCATCAAGGCGGTGGTGCAGGTCACCAAGCAGGCCTTCGCGTTCGTGTTCGATCGCGTGACCGGCGAGCCGGTGTGGCCGATCGACGAGCGGCCGGTGCCGGCCTCGACGGTGCCCGGCGAGTGGACCGCGCCGACGCAGCCGTTCCCGACCCGGCCGGCGCCGTTCGATCGCCAGGGTCTCACCGACGACGACCTCATCGACTTCACGCCGGAGCTGAAGGCCGAGGCGCGCGCGATCGCCGCGCAGTGGACGATCGGCCCGATGTTCACGCCGCCGACGATCGAGGGCACGAAGCCAGGCGAGAAGAAAGGCACGTTGTACCTGCCCGGCTGGGTGGGCGGCGCCAACTGGGGCGGCGCGGCCGTCGATCCCGACACCGGCGTGCTCTACGTGCCGTCGGTGACCTTCCCGTGGCTCGGCGCGCTGCTGCCCGGCACGGGACGCTTCCAGTATCAGCAGACGCGCAAGCGGCTCGATCGCGAACCGGGGCCTGGACCGCGCGGGCTGCCGATCACCAAACCGCCCTACGGCCGCATCACCGCCATCGACCTCAACACCGGCGATCACCTGTGGATGGCCGCCAACGGCGACGGGCCCCGCGACCATCCGGCGCTGCGCCATCTGAATCTGCCGCCGCTCGGACAGATGGGTCGCGCGGCGCCGCTGCTGACCCGGACGCTGCTGTTCGTCACCGAAGGGAGTGCCACCGGCCTCAGCATTCCGCCCGGCGGCGGTGGACCACGGATGCGCGCCTTCGACAAGCGCACCGGCCGTGTCGTGGCCGAGATTCCGCTGCCGGCAGGCGCGACCGGCGCGCCGATGACCTACCTGCACGGCGGCCGGCAGTACCTCGCGGTGGCGGTGGCCGGCGACGACCACGAGCCGGAACTGGTCGCGCTGGCGCTGCCGCGCTGAGCGGCGGCGATCCGCTGGTGCCGGCGGTCAGGCCGGCTTTTCGCCCATCTCGCGGATGAAGCGGTAGTGCGAGCGCAGCGCGCTCGACAACGTCACGTTCTCGCGGCACGCCACGCCGTGCGCGGCGCAGACGTCGCGGACCATCCCCGACAGGGCCGGGTAGTGGACGTGCGCGATGCGCGGAAACAGGTGATGCTCGCGCTGGTGGTTGAGCCCGCCGAGCAGGAACGTCGCGACGCGGCTGCCGGTGGCGAAGTTGGCGGTCGTCGCGATCTGGTGCACGACCCACTCGGGTCGATCGGCGAGGGTGTCGCTGGTCGGGTGCTCGACGACGTCCACCGAGTGCGCCAGCTGGAACACCACGCTGAAGATCAGGCCCATCGTCATCGAGACCAGCAGGTAGATGCCGGCGACCCGTCCGACGCTGTGGTACATCAGCGGAATCACGAACGCCACGGTCAGGAAGAAGACCTTGCCGCCGAGCAGCCACGCCAGGTCCGCCCCCTTGGGGTAGGACGCGCTCAGCCCGTCGTTCTTGCCCAGGGCGAGGCGCTGCACGTCGCTGTACAGATAGCGGAGGTGCACGCAGGTGTAGAGCGCCCAGAGGTAGAAGTGCTGATAGCGATGCCACCAGTACCACGGCTGATCGGCGCTGAGCCGTGCCATCGGCCCGAGGTGGATGTCGGCGTCCTCGTGCGGGATGTTCGTGTAGACGTGGTGGTTGTGGTTGTGTTTGTCTTTCCAGAAGTACGAGCTGGCGCCGATGAGGTCGAGCGTGAAGCCGGCCAGACGGTTGACCCACGGGTGGCGCGAGAAGGTGCCGTGGTTGCCGTCGTGCTGGATGTTGAAGCCGATGCCGACCAGCGCCAGGGCGAGTCCCGCCGCCAACGCCAGGGCGCTCGCGGTCGAGTCGGCCGCGAACACGAGTTCGACGTAGCACCACACCGCGCCGCCGATGAGCGCTGCGGCCTTGGCGTACATCAGCGGGCTGTCCACGGTGCGGCGGGTGCCGATCACCTCGACCATGCCGCGATCGAGGACCGGTTTCAGAACCGCGGGCGTCGCAAATTGCGTGCGTGTCTGAGCCAGGGAGTGCTCCGTCGTCTTGCTCCCGCACACCGGCGAGAGGCCGTTGGGCCCTTGTATCCGGAATCCGCGCTCCGGCGCTGTTCGAAACAGCACACGGACATCGCGGTCCAAGCATCGTGCGGGCCGGGATGGGGTCGTCGAATATGAGTGTGGGGACTCGTTCCGGGTGGCGTGGCGGGCGAAGGTCGGTTCGACGATACCATCAGTCGGACGAATTCATGAGGAAATCGGCTGAGACACGCGACCGCTGAGGTCCTCGCCGCCACGCGTCGACCGCGGCGGTTCGCACCTATAATCCACGCCGGCGCGTGGCGGCGGCAGCGCCGCGCTCAGCACCACGGGGGACGACATGACCTGGAAACGTCGCGAATTCGTGAAGGCGTCGGGGCTGGCCGCGCTGGCTGGCGCGCTCCCGCGCGGCGCCGGCGCCGGGCAACCGGCGGCGCCCGCCGCTCCGCCGGCGCCGGCGGTGTTCACACCGTTGCGCCGGAACGTCGGCATCTTCAACCAGCGCGGCGGCACCATCGGCTGGCTGGTGAGTCGCGATGGCCTGCTGGTGGTCGACACCCAGTTCGCCGACACCGCCCCGAATCTGCTCGCCGGGTTGAAGGAGCGCAGCCCGCGGCAGATCGACGTCCTCATCAACAGCCACCACCATCCCGACCACACCGGCGGGAACGGCGTGCTGCGCGGGTCGGTCAAGCAGATCGTCGCCCACGTGCGGTCGCTCGAGAACCAGAAGGTGCAGGCCGAGCGGATGAAGGCCGCGACGACGCTGCCCGATGTCACCTTCCCCGACACCTGGAGCGTGACCCTCGGCGACGAGACCATCCGCGCCCGCCACTGGGGCCCGGCGCACACCGGCGGCGACGTCTCGATCCACTTCGAACAGGCCAACGTCGTGCACCTGGGCGACCTGCTGAACAATCGCGGCTATCCCAACGTCGACGCCCCGGCTGGAGCATCGGTGCACGGCTGGATTCAGGTGCTCGAGAAGATGGCCGCGGCCTACCCGGCCGACGCGCTCTACGTCTACGGCCATGCCGAGGCCGGGCATCCGTTCATCGGCACCAGGGCCGACCTGCACTACCAGCGCGACTACTTCTCGGCGGTGATCGACCGGGCGCGCACCGCCCGCCGTGACGGCACGACCAAGGACGCCCTGGCGAAGGTCGAGGTGCTGCCGAAGTTCGAGCACTTCGGCGGTCAGAAGCCGCGCCTGGGGCTGGCGCTGACGATCGCCTACGACGAGCTGGCGGCTCGCGGGTAACCGCGCCGCCGGCCGGCGGCGGCTATTTCATCTGCGGCGGCGGCACCCGCTTCTTCGTCGCCTGCTCGAAGGCGTAGGCGATGCCGACCAGCGTCGGGTCGGCGCAGTGCGCGCCGACGAAGGTCACGCCGAACGGGCGGACCTGGTCGAGTGAGCCCTTCGCGCCGTCCGCGTAGTTGGCGACCAGCCCGAACGGGACGGCGACGATCGGATAGCCGGCCTTGGTGGCGTAGTTGGCGCCAGCCGACCCCGGAAAGAGCAGCGCGTCGAGCTTGTGGGTCGCGAGCGCGGCGTCAAGGCCCTGGTCGCGCGTGAGCCGCAGGTCCTCCTGACGGTTGCGTTCGTAACGCGCCTGGTCACGCGTCAGGTCGGTCGCATCCGCGAAGTCGAGCCGGCCCTGCCCATACCGCATCGCGCCGCGGTCGCGGTGCTTCTCGTTCCAGGCCCGCAGCTCACGGAGCGTCTTCACCGGCGCGGTGTCGCCCAGCGACGCGAGCCACAGGTCGAAGTCGCGCTTCATGCCGTAGCGCAGCACCTGCGAGCAGAGGTCGTCGACGGCCTGGCCTTCGAACGGCGCTTCGCAGATCGCATGCGACGTCAGATTGGCGGCCGGATCCGCCGCCACCATGCTGGGCAGGTCGGCCGGGTCGACGATCTCCGCGCCGGCCAGCTTCAGCGCCGCGATGGCCGCCTCCATGGAGGCGAGTTCGTCGGGCTTCAGGCCCGGGAACGGCCGCGCCTTGCCCGGGAACTCGCGCGCCGTGTAGATGCCGGCGCGCGGCACACCGATCCGCATCCCCTTGAGCGCATCGGCCTTCAGGAACGGCGTGTAGTCGTGGTTCGTCGGCGCCGTGCATTCCGCGGTGCGCGGGTCGTTGGCGTCGGGCGCGCCTTCCATGACGCCGAGCATGATGGCGGCGTCGGCGACCGACTTGGTCATCGGTCCGGCGGTGTCCTGGTCGAGCGTCAACGGGATGATGCCGTGGCGGCTGATGCGTCCCGTGGAGGGCCGGATGCCGACCAGCATCGTGAAGTTCGATGGCCCCTCGATCGATCCGCCGGTGCTGGTGCCGACGTTGCCGGCCCAGAGGTTGGCAGCCACGCCGCCGCCGGAGCTCGAACCGCTCGTCTCGAGGACCGGCGTGCCGTCGTCGTTGGCGCGCGGGTCGTAGGGGTTGTAGCTCTGGCCGACGGCGGCGTTGTAGCCGCCAGGACGGGACGCCGTGCCGAACCACCCGGCCAGCTCGCTCATCGTCGACTTGGCGAGGATGATCGCGCCGGCCTTCTTCAAGTTGGTCGCGAGCGTCGCTTCGTAGGGCGCCTGGTAGTGCCGGAAGAGCAGCATGCCGCCGGTCGTGGGCATGGCGTCGGTGGTGAGGATGTTGTCCTTGAGCGCGACCGGGATGCCGTGGAGCGGTCCACGCAGCCGGCCGGCGGCCCGTTCCTGGTCGAGGACGTCGGCCTCGGCGAGCGCGTTCGGATTGATCGAGACGGCCGCGTTCAGCGCGTCCTCGTAGAGGCCGATGCGGGTGAGGTACTGCGTGACGATCTCGCGCGAGGTCGTGCGGCCGTCGCGCATCGCCGCCTGCATCTCGGGGATGGACGCTTCGACGACGCTGAAAGACGCCCGCGGCGCCGGTGCGGGTGCCGGCGCGGTGCAGGCGGCCGCGGTCACGGCCGCGGTGAGAACGACGGTGAGACTGTGGTGGAATCGCATCACGTTCGGCTGTCCTCGGGTGGATGGATGATACCGGGATCGCGAGGGTCGCCACGCGGCCACGCGGCTAAGATACGCGGAGATTGCGACGCCCTCTCCAGGGAACGGTCCCGGGCGCCGGAGGAGGGGCAGCATGGCAGACCGGCAACCGATCGCAGCGATCGACGTGTGGCGCGGCATCACCCAGACGCCCGAAATCGTCGACTACTTCCGCGGCCTGTTCCACACCATGGCCTTCACCGTCGCCGAAACCGGCGAGGCCTTCACCGCCACGCACGAGGGCCGCGCGGTGACGCTCCGGGCCGGCGCCGATCCGGCCGCGGACTTCACGGTGCCGCTGCGGCTCGAGAACATCGAGCGGCTGGCCGCCCACACGCACGACGGCCGAATCACGCCGGACGAGTCGTGGCGCATCGCCGCGGTGCTGTTCACGCCGCTCACCCGGGTGACGCTGCAGAATCCGGTGATGGCCTCGAACTGGGTCCGCCGGTTCGCCGGCGTCGAAGACCTGATCCACGTGAGGCTCGTCAATCCCGCCGGCCAGGAGGAGGCCGCGCATACGCTCGTCTACGCCTCCCGGCAGTGGATCGTGCTGCCCGGGCTGCATGGCCGGGCGTCACGCGCTTACCGCCTCACACCCGAGCAGTCGCTCGACTACCAGAGACAGGTGTTCGCGGCGATGCAGCGCGACACCATGGCCGGCTGGTGGCGCTTCGCCCGCTGGTACCGGCGCTGGCGCGCCGCGGTGTCGTCGAGCCCGGCGGGTGCGGTGTAGAGAGAGGATCGCGGTGCCGCCCCGGCGTCACCCGTTCACGCTATCGTTCCACGACCGCGACGCCATACGGCTCATGACCCACGCCCGTCACCGTGGCGACCACACGGCGCGACCGCAGGTCGATCACGTAGAGATGGCCCAGAGCCTGCGAAAACGGCGGTAGCGAGGGACCGCCGCTGATCACCGCGTAGCGGCCGTCGGCAGTGATCGCCGAGCCCTTCGGGCGCGCCGGCTGTCCGTCGGTCCGGGTAAGGGGGATGCGCGCGATCTCCGCGCCGGGGTCGCCGGCGAGCGCTCGCGCGAGGTTCACGATCGACACGTTGCTCGGCGCGCACGTTCGGGACGACCACCTCCCGGCCGTCGGGCGTCACCGACGGAATCAGCGGGTGGCTCGGCTCGGCCGGGTCGTCGGTGCCGACGCGGACGCGGGCCACTTCGGCGCGGTCGGCCCCGGTGCCTTGGGCGCCGAAGCCTTGGCGAAGGCGGCCCGCCCGGTCGACGTCGATCAGGGAGAGGGTGTTGCCCGCCGATCCGTCCCGCTGGCTGCCGCCGTTCGCCACGATGACATGCCGCTGGTCGGGGGTCGCCGTGATGCCCCACGGGCCGACCTGGGTCGAGATGCGGCCGACCTCCGCACGCGGATCGCCGCGAAGCGCCCGCGCGAGGTCGATCACGGAGACGTCGTTGGTGCCGCCATTCGCGGAGAAGAGATAGGCGCTGCCGTCGCTGGCCCGGCCGAGGGCCAGGCCGTTCGGATTCGGGAAGCAGCCAACACTCGGACTCGGGGCACGCACGGCCAGGTTTCGTGGCGGTCCATGGGGCGGCACATACGGCACCGGGTAGTCGGGACACGGAAAGCCGGGCGAGCCCAGCGCAAGCTCCACCGTGCCGCGAAGGCTGCCGGTCCGCCGGTCGATGAAGTTGATGCGGTTGCCGCCGTCTTCCGTCAGGTGGTTCTCGGCGTTGCCGACGGCCAGCAGTTCGGGCAGCAGCACCAGGCCGAGCGCGCCGAACCCACCCGAGTCCATGTGCCGCCGCAGGGCGGTGGCGGTGCCGTCGTTCGCTGGCGCCAGCAGGTCGTCGACGTCGAGGACCGCGATCTGTCCGCGGCCGCCGTGCTGGCGAAACGTCTCGTTGTCGACGGCGCCGTGGTGGTTCACCACGTAGACGGTGCGGCCGTCCTCGCTGACGGCGAGATTGGCCGGATCGCCGAGCAGGCGCCCGTCCGTCGCCTCGATCGCCACCTTGCTGCGGCCGACGATCGCCTTGGGGGTGCGATCGTTCGCTGGATCGAGCGCCGCATCCAGCGACACGACGTAGAGGTAGGGGAGTCGGCGCCCCGCGGCCAGGATGTAGCGGCGCGGAGTCGCCGCCGGCTGCGCGTCGATCGCCACGCCGAGAAGCGTCGCCGCCGCCACGAGGGTCAGGATGATTCGCCGCATCCGGGTGTCGCTGCGGCGGATTATAGGCGCGACGCGCTCGGCCCCGACGGCGGGACCGGCCTCCGCTAAGATAGCGTCGCAATCTCAGCCGCATTCGCAGGAGACGCCGATGGCCGTCAGGTCGCTCGCTCGCTGGATCCTCGTCGTTCTGCTCGGGAGCGCCGTCGCCTCCGCTCGCCAGGAGCGGGTCGAAGGGCTGCCCGTGCCGCCACTGGGCGCCGGGCCGTTCGAGTTCGAAACCGCAGAGGCGCGCAAGATCCGCGTGACCGTCGTCACCCGCGGCTTGTCGCATCCGTGGAGCATCGCGTTCCTCCCCGATGGCACCTGGCTCGTGACCGAGCGGCCGGGCCGTCTCCGCGTAATCAAGAACGGCGTCCTCGACCCCACACCCATCGCTGGCCTGCCGCGGCCGCGGACCGACGGCAACGGCGGCCTGATGGACCTCGCCCTCCATCCGAAATTCGCCGCCAACCGCCTGGTCTATTTCACCTACACGAAGCTGCTGGAGAACGGCCGTGGAACGCCGGTGCTGGCACGCGGCCGACTGGAGGGCGGCGCGCTGGTCGACGTCAAGGATCTCGTGGTGCCCGACGCCTACGAGGGCAACTCGGGTCTGGGCGGCCGCATCGTCTTCGGCCGCGACGGCATGATCTACTTCGCCACCGGCGGCAACATCCCGAAGGTCTCGCAGGAGCCCGGCAGCCTGCGCGGCAAGATCCTCCGGCTCCGCGACGACGGCTCGGTCCCGCCGGACAACCCGTTCGTGAATCGCCCCGGCTATCGTCCCGAGATCTTCACGCTCGGGCATCGCAACACGCTGGCGCTCATCGTGCACCCCGACACCGGCGCCATCTGGAACAGCGAGAACGGCCCCAATGGCGGCGACGAGATCAACATCATCGCCGCCGGCCGCAACTACGGATGGCCGCTGGTGAGCTTCGGACGCGAGTATCCGGGCCCGCGGGTGTCGGAGCATCCGACCCGCGAGGGGTTCGAGTCGCCGCTGGTCTCGTGGATTCCGTCGATCGCCGCCTCCGGGATGACCATCTACACCGGCGACCGGTTCCCGGACTGGAAGGGCAACGTGTTCGTCGGCGCCATGCGCGCCGGGGAGATCAACGGCACCGGCCACCTGCAGCGGATCGGCTTCAACGCGCAGACCGAAGAGATCCGCCGCGAGTCGATGCTCGGCGAGCTCCGGCAGCGGATCCGCGAAGTCCGCCAGGGCCCCGACGGCCTGCTCTACCTGCTCACCGACGAAGACGACGGCGCGCTGCTGCGGATCGAACCGGTGCCGTGATTCAGTAACCGGGGGAGGCCGGCGCGAGTTCGGCGGCCTGACGCAGCGCTTCGATGAGGCTGCGCTCGTCGGCCACGCCCGTCCCGGCGATGTCGAACGCGGTCCCGTGATCCACCGAGGTCCGCACCACCGGCAGTCCGACGGTGATGTTCACGCCGGACTCCAGGCCCAGGACCTTGATCGGGCCGTGCCCCTGGTCGTGGTACATCGCGACCACGATGTCGAAGTCGCCGCGCGCCGCCAGGAAGAACAGCGTGTCGGCCGGCAGCGGGCCTTTGACGTCGATGCCGCGCACCTGCGCGTTCGCCACGGCGGGCTGGATCTTGCTGGCCTCCTCGCCGCGGCCGAAGAGGCCGTTCTCGCCGGCATGGGGGTTGATGCCGCAGACGCCGATGCGCGGGGTGGCCACGCCAGCCTTCCGCAGGGTGTCGTGGGCGCGGCCGATGACCCGCTCGACCAGCGCGGCGTCGATGCGCTCGATGGCATCCAGCAGCCCCATGTGGGTGGTCACGTGGATGACGCGCAGCCGCGGCGTCGTGAGCATCATCGACACTTCGGGCGTGCCGGTCAGGGCCGCCAGCAGCTCCGTGTGCCCGGGGTAGCGGTGCCCGGCGGCATGCAACGCCTCCTTGCTGAGCGGCGCGGTGCAGATGGCCTGCGCCCCGCCGGCTTCGACGATGCGCACGGCGCGCTCGACGAAGTGGAACGCGGCGTCGCCGGCGATCGCCGAGGTGCGGCCGAACGGCAGGTCCGCGGGCACCAGGGGCAGATCGATGCACTGCACCCGGCCGTGGCCGAAGTGCGCGGCCGACGGTTCGCGCAGGCTGTCCACCGGCAATCGCGATCCGACGATGTCGCCGGCGTGGCGCAGGCGCGCGGCATCCCCGACCACCAGCGGCCGGCAGAAGGCATCCACCCGCGAACCCGCCAGCGCCTTCATGATGATCTCGGGTCCGATGCCGGCGGCATCTCCCATGGTGATCGCGATGGTCGGCAGCGTCATGCGGTCCGTCGGAGCTGGTTCAGGGTGTCGAGACAGCGGCGAAGGCTCTCTTCGTCGCCGAAGGCGCCCGGTTTGGTGACGACGGGCACTTCGACCGGGCCCCGGGTGATGCCCAGCGCGATGCCCGGCTCGATTTCGTCGAGCAGCCTGACGCCGTGCACTCGACATTGTGCCAGCAGCGCCGTCGCCGTGTCCCCGCCGGTGACGATGAGCGCTCCCATCTGCTCGAGGGCGATGGCCAGCGACGCCGCGAAGCCGCGTGCGTAGGACGAGTCGATGGCGCCGCCGGCAACCTCGGGGGCGTCGAGCAGCGCCACGACGGTCTCGCCGCGGGTGAGGCGCGCGGCGATGCCGATGGCGAGCTGCCCGTCGCCAGGCGCGCTGCCGGCCGGGCCCGCCGGTGTGACCCGCACGAGGTCCACGCCGTCGCGTGCCGCCAGGCGCCGCGCGGCTTCGCGCGACACCGGCGCCAGCGTCCCGACAGCCACCAGCGTGCCGCGCGACGTCGGATCAAGTGTGAGACGGGTCTTCGGCCTTCCCGGCGCAGAGCGGGCGAGCGCATTCGCCAGGCCCGCCGTGCCGGCGAAGAAGCCTGGCGCCAGTCCGCTGGCGACGGCGACGAGCCGCCCGAGGTCCTCATCGGTTTCGGCATCGCTGACCAGGATCGTGCCGGCCGTCTGATCGGACGCCGCGGCGGCGGCAAATGCGCCGCGCACCACCGACTCGTCGCCGCGCAGGGCCGCCAGCGGCAGCGAGACGACGCGCAGTCCGGCGGACCGGACGATGGCGGCGAGATCGGCGTTGGGATACGAGTGTTCGCGCTTCCAGGTGACGCTGTCTTCGAGCGGCTCGCCAGCGACGAACACGCGGCCGCCGCGAGTGGTCCGGCGCATGGCCGGGTTGGCCGGCGCGAGCAGCCCCCACGAGGGGCGGCCCTGCTCGCGCAATGCGGTCGAGATCGCCGCGATCTCCACGGCCGGATGGCCGCGGAGCGTCGAGTCGATCTTCTTGAACAGCGCGTGCCCGGCGTGGCAGCGGCGCAGCGCGTTGCGATGACGTGCGGCGGCGTCGGCTGCGGAGACCGCGCGGCTGTCCAGGTTCAGTGCCGACACGGCGGTGCCGTCGGCGAGCGACGTGTCGCCCCAGAGCACCTCGGTGTCGTGGCCGCGGCGCGCGAACGCCACGGCCGCATCGGCGGCGCCGGTGAGATCGTCGGCGAGGATGAGCCAGCGCGGGCTCACGCCCGGCTCACCCGTTTGGCCGTCCAGGCCGTGAGCAGCGGGACCACGATCGCCGTGACGACCACGCAGGCCGCGACCAGCACGGTGGCCTGCGCCGCAGCATCGGCATAGGCGGGATTGGCACTGGCGACGATCGCGGGTACCGCCACCGCGTTGCCCGCGGTCGAGGCGGCCGCCACTCCCGCCACGCCGGTGCCCCCGGTGAGGCGGTCGGCGAAGAACAGGGGGATGCCGGTCACGACCACCACGGCGAGGCCCAGACCCGCCCCCAGCAATCCGGCCTGCCACACCTTCGCGAGGTCGAGGCTGCCGCCGAGCGCGAAGGCGAAGAACGGAATCAGCACCGCCGTGCCGCGGCTCAGGAACTCGCGCATCTCGCGGTCGAGATTGCCGATCAGCATGCCGACGGCGAGCGGCAGGATGCCGCCGACGAGCGTCGGCCACGGAAACGCCGAGAGGCCGGCGACGCCGAGCGTCAGCATGGTGAGGAACGGCCCGGATTCGAGCGACATCACGGTGTAGGCGCCGACGTCGCGGGGTTGTCCGTACTGGCCCATGAGGGCCATGTACAGACCGCCGTTGGTGTCGTTCATCGCCGCGACGATGGCCAGTGTCGAGACGCCCGCGAACACGCCGGCGCCGACCGGTGCCTCGCCGAGCAGCCGTCCGAAGATCACACCCAGCAGGATGCCGATGCCGATCTTGACGGCGAACAGCGTGCCGCCCTTCTTCAGGATGTACGGCGTGGTCGTGACGTCGATGCTGGCGCCGGTGCAGACGTAGAACACGGCGAGAATCGGCAGCGCCCCGGTGAACAGCGCGCCGGTGAAGGAGCCGAAGAAGGCCGGCGTCCCGGGTGCGAACGTCGCGAACAGGGCCCCGCACGCCAGGGGCACCACCATCATGCCGCCGGGCACGCGTTCGACCGCCCGCTTGATCGGAATCCGAGTCATCGTGCCCGCCGCCGGCGCGCGCCGATTCGCGCCACGGCCCGGTCGGTTCGGCTGGTGTTCGTCACGCTCGTCGAATTGTCGCTGATTGCGGCCCGCTTCGTCGGTCGGACACCGGATGGCCCGAGTTCGGCTGGACGACCGTCGCCGGTCGGCTGGGAGCTCGACTACACTTGCAGGTCCTCATGACGGCGGGCACCCGCCTCGGTCCGTTCGAGCTGATGGCGCGTGCGGGCGCCGGCGGGATGGGCGAGGTCTACAAGGCTCACGACTCGCGGTTGAACCGAACCGTGGCCGTGAAGGTTCTGAAGCCCGGCGTGACCACCCCCGACCGCTTGCGCCGGTTCGAGTTGGAAGCGCAAGCGGCGTCGGCGCTGAACCATCCGAACATCTTGACCATCTACGATGTCGGGCGCGACGGTGACGTGGTCTACCTGGCCACGGAGTGGGTCGAGGGGTCGACCCTGCGTGAGGTGATCGACGGGCCGCCGCTGGCGATGCCGCGGGTCGTCGACCTGGCGCACCAGGTGGCCGAGGGGCTGGCGAGAGCGCACGCGGCCGGGATCGTCCACCGCGACATCAAGCCCGAGAACGTCATGGTGAGCGACGACGGGCTGGTGAAGATCGTCGACTTCGGCCTGGCGAAGCTCGCCGCCGCCGGCGACATCGCCGCCGACCAGTCCTTGACCCACAGCGCCCTGACCATGGCGGGCGTGGTCATGGGGACTGTCGGCTATCTGTCGCCGGAGCAGGCGAGCGGCCGCGCCGTCGACCATCGAGCGGATCAGTTCGCGCTCGGGCTGCTCATCTACGAGATGGCGACGCGGCGGCAGCCGTTCGCGCGGCCGACCGCCGCCCAGTCGCTCGCCGCGACCATCGAGGCCGAGCCGCCGCCGATCGACGCTGTGAACCCGGAGGTGCCGCCGCCTTTGGCGGCGGTCGTGGCGCGGTGCCTCGCCAAGAATCCGGCTGACCGCTACGAGTCCACGCGGGACGTCGCACGGGCGCTGAAGGGCATCCTGGACGGACCGCCTCCCGGCACCCGGACTGCCGCCGAGGCCACGCGTCGATCGCCCGGCCGGCGAGGGCTGCTGGCGGCCGCCGGCGCGGCACTGGCGGCGGTTTTGGCCACGGCGTGGCTCTGGTGGCCGACGGCTGTGGCTCCGAGCGACGTCGGGCGGCCGCTGGTCGCCGTTCGCGCTTTTCGCAACCTGTCGGCGGACGCCGCGCAGTCCTACTTCGCCGCCGGGATGAGCGAGGAGATCAGCGGGCAACTCTCGCAGCTGTCCGGGCTCCGACTGCTGAGCCGCGCGGCCGTCGCCCAGTACGGCGACGGCGACATCGATCGCCTGCGCCGTGATCTCGGCGTCGGCAGCGTCGTCGACGGCAGCGTGCGCGTCGCTGGTCCCCGGGTTCGCATCACCGTGCAGCTGATCGACACGGCGAACCAGCAGACGCTGTGGTCGGGGAACTACGATCGGGGGCTCGCCGACGTGTTCGCCGTGCAGAGCGACGTCGCGATCGAAGTCGCGCACGCGCTGCAGGCCACCCTCACACCCGCCGAGCAGCAACGCGTCGCGAGGCGTCCGACGGCGAATCTCGAGGCCTACCAGCTCTACCTGCGATGGACCCAGGCGCCGGCGACGGGCCGCGAGGAGTGGCACGACAGTCTCGGCCTGCTGCGCCAGGCGATTGCGCTCGATCGGTCGTTCGTCGCCGCACGTTCCAGTCTGGCGTACAGCCTGATCCAGCGCAGCACCTTCTACGACGACGGCGCGGCCTACCTCGCCGAGGGCATGGCCGAGGCCGAGGCGGTGTTGAAGCAGGACCCGACGGCAGCACGGGCGCACAGCGCGCTCGCCACCGGCTATGCCATCACGGGCGTGGCGTCGCAGGCCCGGCTGTCGTTCCAGCGGGCACTGACGCTCGATCCCAACGACACGCTGGCCATGAACAACCTGTCGACGCTGGAGGTCTACTTCGGCCGCTACGTCGACGGTCTGGACTGGGCCCGCCGGGGGTTCGAAGGATCGGGCAAGCTCGGCAACGACTACTACCACGTCTCGGTGCCGCTGATCAGCTTGCGCGACGACCCGCTCAGCTGGCGCTGGCTCACCGAGGCCGAAGGCCGCGCGGACCACGCCCGGGTGCAGCAGCAGCTGGCGCTCGTGGAGGTGCTCGGCGGCCGCGACCAGGACGCGACCGCCCGCCTGGCGCGAGCCGCGAAGCGCGATGCCGCCAACATCGAGGTGACCCAGACACGATCCGAAGTGGCGTTCCTGATCGACTCGGACGAGCAGGAGGCGCTGGTGGCGCCGCTCATCACGACGTCGGCAGGCACCATCGGCGTGTGGCTGGCGGAGACGCCGCGGTTGCGCTACGCCTACGCGCTGGCCAGACGCGGCGAGGCGGCGCGTTCGGCGCGCCTGGTGGGCGAGGCGGAGCGCCAGGCCCGGGCCAAGATCGACGGCGGCGACGAGATGCCCCTTTGGCGGGTGGAACTCGCCGCGATTCACGCGCTGAAGCAGGACCGCGCCGCCGCGCTCGACGCTCTGGCGAGGGCCTACGACGCCGGGTACCGGGAGTACGGCTATCTCGAACGTGACCCGATCTTCGCGCCGCTGCGTGCCGACGGGCGCTTCCGCGATCTCCTCGATCGGATGCGCCGCGACGTGGAGACACAGCGCCAGGCGGCGCGCGAGCGGGGCCTGTTCGACATCGACGCGCTCCTGGCGCGGCCGAGGTGATCAAGGGTGGGTTCGGTACCGGGCGCGTCGCGACGTTATCGGCCCGCCGCCGCCGCCGCGTCGTGGTCGAAGCGCACCGTCCAGATGTCGCCGCTCGCGCTGCCGTGCAGGAAGTAGAGCCAGTTGCCATCAGGGCTGAGACGAGCCGTGCCGATGACCTCGCCATCGATGGCGAGCACCTCGCGTTCGGCGCCGGTTTCGACGTCGATGGCATACACGCGGCCCTGTCGGTTGATGAGGAGGCGGCGTCCGTCGGGGAACCACTGTGCAGTGAACGCGCCACCGGTGCCGACTCGCCGGTAGGCACGCGTCTCGAACGAGTACACCCAGACGTTGGGGCCGGCCGTGCCGGACAAGTATCGACCGTCGGGCGACCAGTCGAGCGGAAGGAAGCTCCCTCCCCTCAGTTCCGGCGGAAGAGGCGGAAGGCGATCGGGTGCCTTCGAGAAGTCCCTGGCGTCGTAGACGAACAGCTCGTAGGAGGTGATGTCGGCGGCCAGCAGGTTCGCGCCGTCGCGTGAGGGCACGGGGTAGAACCGCTTCCCGCCGGTATCGGTCAGCTGGCGCAGACCGCCACCGTCCCCGTCGATCGAGTAGAGCTCGTTGTTCTGTCCACGGTCTGAGTAGAAGAAGACCTGTCGTCCATCCGTGGTCCACCGCGGGCTGCGGTCGCGGTAGCGATCGTTCAGCAGGTGCCTGAGGCCGCTGCCGGCCCCGGCAATCAGCAGGTCCTCCTGCTGAGTGATGTTGGTCATGAGCACGACCTGGCCGGCGCCGTTGACGTCAAATCCACGGAAATCCCTGGGGCCCGTTGTGATCGCCTCGGCAGAACCTTGGGTCACGGCCGTGCGCGCGTCGATGCGGATGCGCGCCAGATTGTTCGTGGTCGTCCAGTTCGCGTAGGTGCCCAGGTGTCCATCGGCGGAGAGGCTGAAGTGCCTGATGTACGACGCCGGCGCCGTCAGCGCCTGGGCCTCGCCGGTGGTGACGCCCGTAGCCTCGTCGATGCTCACGCGCCACAGGTTCATGCTCCCGGACCGGTTGCTCAGGAAGTACAACGCGGTGCCGTCGGGCGACCACACAGGGTTCCAGTCGTTGGCTTCCTCGGTCGTGACGCGCACTGGGTTGGTGCCGTCGATGGCCACGGTCCACACGTCCCGGTTCGAGCTGGCGAAGCCCGTGAAATCCTCGTTCGTTTGCATCGCCCAGAAGGCGATGCGGCGGCCGTTCGGCGACACGCGTGGCTGCACGGCATCCCCACGGTAGAGCCGCTGGGGCTCGCCGCCGGTTGTGTCCACCGTCCACAGTTCGCTGATGCCGCCTCCACGCCCCTCCACGGTGGGGGTTTGGCCCTGACTCGAACCGAAGGCCAGTCGGCGGCCATCCGGAAACCAGGCGGGCTGGATGCCGCTCTTCGTCAGCCGCCGGACCGACTCGCCCGTGCGGCCCATCACGAACAGGCCACCGCCGTCGCGCTCGGACCGGAAGGCGATGCGCTCGCCGTCTGCCGAGAAGGCGGGCGCGGTATCGGCTGCTGGTGAGTCTTTGGTCAGGTTGATGGCCGTCTGGCCGGTGGTGCTCTGCAGGTAGACGTCGGGATTGCCGCTGACGTCGCTGACGTAGACCACCCACTTCCCGTCGGGCGAGATCATCGGTTCGCGGGCCACGCCGTCGAGCAGGGTGAGGCGGCTGAACGTCATCCGAGGCGCAGCGGGCACAACGGCCGCCGACGATCCGCGCCACGCGACGCCCGCCACGCCACTCAACGCCGCCACGGCCAGGCCCGCGGCGAGCGTCCATCGTCTCGAAGGGGCCTGCGACGGCGCGCTGAGCGACGAGGGAAGTCGCAACTCTCCGGCGTTGGACGCCTGGCGCAGGTCATCGAGGTCGCTGCGTAAATCGGCGGCGGACTGATAGCGATCGTCGGGGTCTTTCGCCAGGCACCGCCGCACGACCCGGGCGAGCTCCCGCGGCAAGGACGGGTTGACCTCGAGGAGCGGCGTCGGGGTGTCCCTGAGAATCGCCGACAGCACCGACAAGCTGGTGTCGCCCTTGAAGGGACGCTCACCGACCGCCATTTCGTAGAAGAGCACGCCGAGCGAGAAGATGTCGGAGCGCGCGTCCACCGTGCGGCCCTCGGCCTGCTCCGGCGACATGTAGGCCACCGTTCCGAGGATGCGGCCCTCGCCGGTGATGTCCTGCGCGGGCGCTACCGTCTCCGCCGTCGCCCTCGACGCGTTCGCGTCGAGCGCTTTGGCGAGACCGAAGTCGAGCACCTTCACGAGGTCGCGCGGTCCCACCATGACGTTGGCGGGTTTCAAGTCGCGATGGACGATGCCGTGCGTGTGTGCCGCGGCGACGGCGCCGGCCACCTGCGTGGCAATGGCGAGCAGGCGGTCGAGCGGCAGGCCGCCCTTCGGGATCACGTCGGTGAGCACCCGGCCTTCGACGCATTCCATCGCGATGAAAGGCTGTCCGCCTTCCGTCTCGATGGCGTAGATGCTGACGATGCCCGGATGGTTGAGCGCGGCGAGCGCGCGGGCCTCGCGATCGAACCGCGCCCGCCGATCGGGATCGGCGGCGAGGTCGTCGGGCAGGAACTTGAGGGCCACGTCTCGCCCGAGCCGGGTGTCGCGGGCCCGAAACACCTCGCCCATTCCGCCTTCGCCCAACTTCGAGAGCACGAGGTAGGAGCCGAGCGACTGGCCTATCACCGTCGTGCTCCTCGCTGGGCTCCGGCACCGAGCTTCATGGGAGGGGGTGGCTCACGCGCGGATTCTATCCGGGAGACGGACGCCTGGCACGGCCACATGGGAAGCGGTATCGCAGAAGCTGCGATTTCTCGACTGTTGCAGGGTTGCCATAGCACGTGATATGGTTGCCCATATGAAAACGACCATCGAGATTGCCACACCGGTGCTCGAAGAGGCCAAGCGCCTGGCCCGCAAGGAGGGCGTGACCTTGCGCGTGCTCGTGGAAGAGGGGCTGCGCACGGTGGTGGCCGCACGTGGGGCACGCAAGGGCTTTCGACTCGCGGATGCCGGGTTCGCGGGGAAAGGCGTTCAGCCGGGCATGGAAGAAGGCCGCTGGTTCGACGTGCGTGACCTCATCTACGAAGGCCGCGGCGCGTGATCGCGGTCGACACCAACCTGCTCGTCTACGCGCACCGCAAGGACTCGCAGTGGCACGCCGCGGCCGAGCCGGCCGTGCGCTCGCTCGCAGAGGGGACGGCGCCGTGGGCGATCCCGTGGCCATGCCTGCATGAGTTCCTGGCCATCGTGACGCACCCGCGCATCTACGCGCCGCCCACCCCGCATGCGGCGGCGGCCGCACAGGTCGAGGCATGGCTCGCCTCGCCGAGCCTGGTGCTGCTCACCGAAGGGCCGGGCTACTGGGACGTGCTCGGGCAGTTGCTCGACCTGTCAAAGGCGCGTGGCGGACAGGTGCACGACGCACGCGTCGCCGCGCTCTGTCTGCACCACCGCGTCTCCGAGCTGTGGACGGCCGACCGGGATTTCTCGCGGTTTTCCGGGCTGGCCACGCGCAACCCCCTCGTCTAGCCACCTGCTCGCCGCATCACACCACGCTCGTGTCCCATACACTGCACCGGCCCATGAGTGCACCCGTGCGAGCGGCTCTCGAGGCCCGGTCGGGACTCGATCCATGGATCCCCGCCGACCTTCCTGCCGCGCCGACACCTCGTGGTCTCGGCTGGATCGGCGTCGTCGGCCCCGGCGTCATCGTCCTCGGTGCGTCCATCGGTGGCGGCGAATACCTGCTCGGGCCGACCGTGTTCGTCCGCCACGGCCTGACGTTGCTCTGGGTGACGACGATTGCGATCGTCTTCCAGACGATCTTCAACACCGAGCTGATGCGCTACACGCTCGCCACCGGCGAGCCCGTGTTCACCGGCTTCATGCGGACGCGGCCGCACTCGACGTTCTGGGGGGTGATCTACGCCGTCCTCTTCTTCCTCCAGGTGGGATGGCCGGCCTCGGCCGCCGTCGCGTCCGGGGCGATCTTCTTTCTCGGCGCCGGGCGACTCCCCGGTCCCGCCGACGTCTCGACGGTCTACTACATCGGGGTGGCGACGTTCCTGCTCTGCGTCACCGTGCTGCTCGTCGGCCGGCGCATCGAGCGCACGCTCGAGATCGCGAACCTGGTGCTCGTGGTCTGCACACTCGGCGGCCTGCTGGTCATGGCGGTGCTGTTCGTCCCCGGCGCGACCTGGCTGGCCGGCCTCGCCGGCCTCGTCGGCTACAGCCCCTCGGCCGGCCGCTTCGACTTCCTGCCGGCCAACGCCGACGCCTTCCTCATCGCGGCGTTCGTCGCCTACGCAGGCGCCGGCGGCGTGTTGAACATCACGCTGTCGAACTGGGCGCGCGACAAAGGCTACGGGATGGGCCAGCGCGTCGGTTACATTCCGGCCGCGGTGGGCGGCCAGCACGTCAACCTGGCGCACACCGGCTTCATCGTCACGCCGTCGCCCGAGAACATGGCGCGCTGGCGCGGGTGGTGGCGCATCGTGCGCGCCGACCAGTGGGGCGTGTTCTGCGCCGGCGCCGTCATCGGCATGATGCTGCCCGCGCTGCTCTACGTGACGTATCTCCCGGCCGGCGCGGACATCCAGGGCCTTGGTATCAGCGCTGCGCTCGCCTCGAGCCTGGGCGCCCGCGAGGGCGCCGCACTGGGCGTGATCCTCGGCGTGCTGGGGGCGTGGCTGCTGTTCAAGACGCAGCTCGACCTGACTGAAGCACTCGTCCGCGCGATCACCGACATCCTGTGGACCGGGAGCCGCCATGTGCGCGCCTGGCGGGGCGGCGACGTCCGCGCGGTGTACTACACGGTGCTCACGATGGCGGCGGGATGGGGGATCGTCGCGCTTCGATTGGCACAACCGATCATCCTGTTGCAAATCGCCGCCAACGTCGCCGGCGTGGTCTTCGTCATCGCCAGCTGGCACCTGCTCTACATCAACACCCGATACCTGCCAGTCGAGATCCGCCCGTCGCGGCCGCGCCAGGCCCTCCTGATAGCGATGTCGGCGTTCTACGGCTTCTTCGTCTTTCAGTCCGCGAGGACGTTGTTCTGACCGCGGAACATTCCGCACGGCTGGAATCCCCCGCGGTCCTCAGTCGGCATGACCGGCGTGACCATGTCGCACGGCGCCCGAATCGGGCCGGAATCGCGACGTCCACCAACGCAGCTCCGCATTCCCCGAAGGGCACGCAAGGTGCATCTGGCACGGCTGTCTGCCGCTGCCGGAGGTGGCCGCGGCGGACGCCGTCGGCATCCCGGTCGCACCCTGACCGCCGGGTGACCGTTGCCACCGAAGGGGGAAGGCAGGACGACATGGCGATCATCATCGTTGCCGCGCAGGTGCTCGCCGTGTGGGCGATCACGGATTTCCTGTCAGGCGCCTTCCACTGGCTGGAGGATGCGTATGGCAAGCCGTCGTGGCCGATCGTCGGCCGCCACGTCACCAAGCCCAACATCCTCCATCACTACGTCCCGCGCGCCTTCATCGCCAATTCGTGGTTCATCAGCTCGCGGCTGCTGCTGGTGATCTGCACCGCGATCTTCGCCGTGACCCTGGCCCTCGGCGTGTTCAACTGGATGGTGGCGCTGGGGATGGTGCTCGGGGCCAACGCGAACCAGGTTCACAAATGGAGCCATCGCTCGCCGCGGGAGAACGGCCCGGTGGTGACGATGCTGCAGCGGCTGAAGCTCGTCCAGTCGCCGTCGAGTCATCGCCGGCACCACCAGCACGGCAAGGACTCGAATTACTGCGTGCTGACCGACTTCCTCAACCCGGTGCTCGACGGCCTGCACTTCTGGCGCGGCGCGGAATGGGTGATCGAGCGCGTGTTCGGCGTGACGCGCCGCAACGACGAGGCCCTGGCGCGAGAGGTGCTGGCGAGCGATCCGGGCTTCTTCGGCGAGAACCTCGAGGCGGTGCGTCAGCAGGTGGCGCGGCGCGACGCGGCATGACGTCCGGCGCGTCGAGCCGATCGTCGGGAACGGCCGGCCACGCCGAGCGAAGCGAGGGTTGGCAACCTTCGCGTGAAGGTCGGTGGAACCACCTCGGGGCTGCGTGGCGACGCGACTTGCCCGCCGCCGTCGGGGTGTCGTCGAAGCGCACCGTCCAGATGTCCCCTCCTGAGTCCCTGGCGTAGACGAAGAGCTCGTAGGACGTGATGTCGGCGGCGAGCGAGACGGGCGACGGTCGACGAGATGCGACACGGACGTGCGTGAATGTCGACCTCCTTGAGGGCTTCGGGGCTGGGTTCGTGCCCCTCGTCCTTCGACGGAAATCGTGCGATGCTAACGGTCGCTCGGCGGTCGCCGGGCCGTGGATGGTCACGGTCCGCGCACTTGGAGTCCGGTTCGAGGTGCGAGACCCGGGACGGCTCGTGAACCGTCGAAGCGCCGACTGGAATCCCTATGGCCGATCTTCGGGTGAGCGTCGTGGTCATCGCTCTCAATGAGACAACGCATCTCCAGAACACGCTCGAGAGCCTTCAGCCGACGCTGCCCGCCGATAGCGAGGTGATTGTCGTGGACGATGGGTCCACGGACGGGTGTTCCGATTTCCTCGGTCAGTGGCTCCGCCCCGTTCGCGTGTTTCACACCGACCACCTCGGCGTCGCGAAGGCCCGAAACTTCGGCGCCTCGCAGGCACGGGCCGACGTGGTGGTGTTTGCAGACGCACATGTGACGGTGAGCCCTGGCTGGTGGGAACCGCTGGTCGACGTGCTGCAAAACCCGCGAGTCGGCGCCGTCGGTCCGGCGATCCTCGACATGAATCAGCCGTCGTCCAAGGGCTACGGTTATCGCTTTCGGGGGCCCGATCTCCTCGACATGCACTGGCTGCCACTGAGGTCGGACTGCGACGGCCCGTATCAGGTGCCCCAGTTGTGCGGCTGCTTCGTGGCGATGCGACGCGACGTGCTCGAGGAGACCGGCGGCTTCGACGCCGGAATGATCGGCTGGGGCCTCAACGACAGCGAGCTGTCCCTGCGACTGTGGGCGCTGGGGTACGAGCTCTGGGTCGTCCCACGAGTCGAAGTCCTCCACCTGTTTCGCGAGTCGTTCCCCTATGGAGTCGCCTGGACGCCGGTCATTCACAACGCCCTGCGGCTGTCGATGATCCATTTCGGTCCGAGACGGCTCGCCGAGGTGGTGCGACATTACTGCACCAACCCCGAGTTCCCGGAGGCCTTGGCGACGACCCTGGCTCGGGACGTGTGTGCGCGCAGGGTTGAGACGACACGCCGGCGCGTGTGCGACAGCGAAGCGGTCTTCGAGAAGTTTGGTGTGGAGTGGTGAGCCCTTCATGATCGACCGGACGATCGGCCACTACAAGCTCGTCGAGAAGCTCGGCGAAGGCGGGATGGGTGTCGTCTACCGGGCCGAAGATCTGCATCTGGACCGATCGGTCGCCGTCAAGCTCCTCACAACCGACCGCCAGGACGACCTCAAGGGGCGCGCGCGTTTCGTGCAGGAGGCCAAAGCGGCCTCGGCGCTCAACCACCCGAACATCGTCACCATCTACGGCGTTGGCGAGGCGGACGGCACACTCTACATCGCGATGGAGTTCGTCCCGGGCCGCACCCTGGACCGCCTGATCGCCGATGGCCCGCTTCCGGTAGCCCAGGCCGTTCACTACGCCGTACAGGTGGCCGATGCGCTCGCCGCCGCCCATGGCGCCGGCATCGTTCACCGCGATCTGAAGCCGGCGAACATCATCGTCACGCCCAAGCGTCAGGTGAAGGTGCTCGACTTCGGTCTCGCCAAGGCAATCCCAGGCCCGAGTCCGGACCTCAATCCCGTCACCCGGACCCTGCCAGGCCCACTGACCGACGCCGGCGTCGTCATGGGCACGCTCGCCTACATGGCGCCCGAGCAGGTCGAGGGTCGACCGCTGGATGCGCGATCCGACATCTTCTCCTTCGCCTGCGTCCTGTACGAGACGGTCACGGGGCGTCGGCCGTTTGTCGGCAGTTCACAGCTGGCCACCGCATCGGCCATCCTGACGGCCGATCCGGTACCGCCCCGCGAGTTGAATCCCGACATTCCACTCGAGCTCGAGCGCCTCGTGCTGCGCTGCCTTCGCAAGGACCCCGAGCGGCGCCCGCAGCACATGGTCGACATCAGACTGACCTTGGACGAGCTGCGGGAGGAGATCGCCGGCAGCCGATCGGGCTCCAGTGGGACGCGATCGACGGTGTCCGTCGGTCGCCGACGATGGGCGCCGAGCCCGCGCGTTGTGGCGGGAGCGACCAGCGCCGCTGTCGTCGCTGCCACACTGGCCTGGCTCTCGTTTCGACCGTCGGCGCCTCCGCTCGTTCGCCGGACCCTGACCCGGGTCACGTCGGATCAAGGGCTGGCCGACTACCCGGCGTATTCATCCGACGGCAAGTTCCTGGTCTACGCGTCGGATCGCGCCGGCGAGTCGAATCTCGATCTGTGGCTGCGCCACACGTCGGGTGGCGAGCCCATACGCGTCACGCGCGACGGCGGGGACGATTACGAGCCGTCGTTCTCTCCCGATGGCAGCACGATCGCGTTTCGATCCGAGCGCGGCGGCGGTGGCGTGTATGTGGTCCCCACGCTCGGCGGAGAGGCACGGTTGGTCGGGCGCGAGGGTCGACGCCCCCGCTTCTCTCCCGATGGTCGATTGATCGCCTATTGGACCGGCGTACAGGGCGGCGTCGGCGTCGGCGAGAAGATCTTCCTGGCGGCGACCGGCGAAGGCGATCAGCGACAATGGCAACCGGGCTACGGCTCGGCGTCCCACCCCGTCTGGTCGCCGGACGGCACGCACCTGCTCTTTGTCGGGAAGGCGGACGCGTCGCGTATCTGGCCCGACACCGCCGACTGGTGGGTGGCGCCGCTCGATGGCGGACCGCCAGTGGCGACTGGGGCCTTGCAGGTGCTCGGCCGCACGGCGCTCAGCAACTTCGTCGCGCCTGAGCTCTGGTCGCCCGACGGTGAGTACATCATCTACTCGCAGAAGGTCGGTGACAGCACCAACCTTTGGCGACTTCGCATCTCCCGAAAGACCGGCAAGGTGACCGGGCCGCCCGAGCAGATGACGTCGGGGACGGGAACCGAAGTCCATCCGTCGGTGGCACCCGACGGCGGGCTGGTGTTCTCGAGCCTCTCGCAGAACGACGACATCTGGCAGCTCTCGCTCGATGCTCACGGGGCTCTGACCGGGGCGCCCCGGCGGTTGACCGAGGACATCGCCTCCGATGTGGACCCCTCGATCTCGGATGACGGGACGAAGCTCGCATTCCTGTCGAATCGCCTCGGGCACTACGAGGTGTGGTTCCGCGACCTGACGACCGGCAGGGAGTCCAGCCTGACACGGGGGGCGACCGGCAAGCAGTTTCCGGTCATCTCGCCCGACGGCTCCCGCGTGGCATTTTCCACTGACGGCGAGAAGGAGCTCCACGTCGTGGCCACGACCGGCGGTCCACCCGAAAAGGTGTGTGACGACTGCGGCCTTCCGCGGGCCTGGACCCGGGACGGGAACGGGATCTTGTTCCAGGGCGGCGAACCGAGGCAGTTCCGCCTGGTGGATCTTCGGACTCGCATCACGCGGGAAGTGCTGCGACACCCGACCCAAGGCGTGTATTCAGGGCGATTCTCTCCGGACGAACGATGGATCGCCTTCCAGTCCCGCCTGCGTGCCGACTCTTCGAGAATCTTGGTCGCGCCGTTTCGCACCGGTCAGGACCCGCCGGTGACCCCACAGGATTGGATCGTCGTGTCGGAGGATCCAAGCGAGAACGACAAGCCACGATGGTCGTCCGGAGGCGATCGCATATACTTCACCTCCTTGCGCGACGGGTTTCGGTGTGTCTGGTCACAGACGGTGGACGCCACGACCAAGCGGCCGGTCGGCCCCGTCACCGCCGTGCATCATTTCCATGAGACGCGCCGTTCTCTCATGCATCTGCCGATGAATTTTCGCGGTCTTGCGGTAGGAGGTGACACGCTCGTCGTGGGACTGGCCGACTTGACTGGCAACGTCTGGGCCCTGAAGACCGAGAGTCAACCGTAGATAAGGAAGGTATGCCGATGACGAGTTCCCCCGCGTCCCCTCGCGTCGTGACCGGTCAGAATCCTCCCCGGCCATGTGCCCCACCCCGGCCGTGTCCAGCGCCGCAACCGTCGATGCCCCGTCCGTGCCCACCGCCGCGACCGTGCCCGGCGCCGCGACCCTGCCCGGCGCCCAGGCCGTAGAGCCGCAACGACGGCCCGCTCGCGCCTGGTCGCTCCTCGCGGGCTCGTCTGAGGACACGTGTGGCACGCCCAGAGATTGGATTCGACATCGTGGTCGTCGGCGCCGGTGTTGCCGGCGCCTACGCCGCCTATCGGCTGCAGGAACAGCAGCTCGAGACGCGTCCCTCGAAGCGCATCGCGCTCTTGAACTTCGACGACAGAATCGGCGGACGGCTGCACACCCGAACGCTCCCGGGCATGCCGCACGTCCACGCCGAGCTGGGCGGGATGCGGTTCATTCCCGACAATCAATGGCTGACGGCCGGCCTGATTGGGCGTTTGGGCTTGCCGGTGCGCGATTTTCCCATGGGCAATGCCGATCCGGCGATCGGGGCGAAGGACAACTTCGTGTATCTGAGGGGTCGCCATCTCCGCTACAGCGAGCTCTCGGACTCCTCGAAGATTCCCTACGACCTGACCTGGGCCGAGAAGAACAAGACTCCCGACGAGCTGACGAGCTACGTGCTGAACTTTCTCGTGCCCAACGCCGGCGCGTTGACGCTCAGCCAGTGGTTCGACGTTGAAGTCCTGGGAAAGCCCCTCTACACCTACGGCCTGTGGGAGCTGCTCTACCTGGTCCTCAGCTCGGAGGGTTTCGCCTTCGTTCGGGATGCGGGCGGCTACGACTCCACGGCCGCCAATGCCAGCGCCGTCGCGACGCTCCCGTCGCATCACGGCCCCAACGCCACCTTCAAGACGCTCGTCGACGGCTACGACGAGCTGCCGAAGAGCCTCGTGCGCCAGTTCGAGGCCTGGGGCGGCACGCTATGCCTGAACCACCGCCTCGACGCCTTGGCCAGGACGCCCGCCGGCAGCGCCGCCGCGGAACGCGGAGCAGGCGGCCGAACGCCCGAGTCGACCCGGCGCTATCGGATGGTGTTTCGCCGCACGGTCACCGACCAGTTCCGCACACGAGACGTCCAGCCCCCGCAGGATGCCGAACAGATTGTCTACGCTGATCACGTCATCCTCGCGATGCCCAGGCGCGCGCTCGAGCTGATCGACTGCGAATGGTTCGACGCGAACGAGGACCTGAAGAAGAACATCACTTCCGTGCTGATTCAGCCCGCGTTCAAGCTGTTCTTGGGCTACCAGTACCCCTGGTGGCGGGAGCTGGGACTTCATGCCGGGCGGTCCATTACCGACTCGCCGCTTCGGCAGACCTACTACTTTGGGACCGAGGGTGAACAGCCAGGCGCCGATCCCGCCAACCTGAGCTCGTTGCTGATGGTCAGCTACAACGACCTGCAGTCGGTGCCATTCTGGCGAGGCTTCGAAGCCGACAGCCCGTTCGAGGGACACAGGTCCTCACACCTGGCGCCAGGAGTGTGCCCGATCCCGCCTTCGCAGTTCACTGCGACGCGAGGCATGGTGAGCATGGCACAGCACCTCGTGCGCGAGGTCCATGGACTGAAGACGCTGCCGCCGCCCTTCTCGGCGATCTATCACGACTGGACCGACGAACCGTACGGTGGTGGCTGGCACAAATGGAAGCCCGGTGTGCGCTTCGACGAGGTTGCACGACGCATGCGCTGCCCCATTCCGGGCGAGGCCGTCCACATCTGCGGCGAGGCCTATTCCAACTATCAAGGATGGGTCGAGGGCGCCTTGCAGACCTCGGAGCTGATGCTCGAGGAGCACTTTCAGCTGCCGCGCCCGACCTGGGTTCCTTCCGACTACGACCTCGGACCCTGAAGGGACGTCACGATGCCGAGCACGGTGGCCGACTATCTCGTGGCGCGTCTGGCGGAGCTGGGCGTGCGGCATGTGTTCTCGGTTCCCGGCGACTACGTCTTCGGGTTCCTCGACAGCCTGGACGCGTCAGCACGGATCGAGCGCATCGGCACATCCAATGAGCTCGTGGCAGGCTATGCCGCAGATGGCTACGCCCGCCTGAACGGCGTCGGCGCCGTTGCCGTGACCTACGGCGTGGGCGCGTTCAGCGTGCTCAACGCCGTCGCAGGCTCGTACGTGGAACGGCTGCCCGTAATCGTCATCGTCGGCAGCCCCTCGAACCAGCAGCGGCTCATCGCGCAGACCAAGGGAGTGGTCTATCACCACACGACAGGCGATATGAGCGCCGATCTGTCGGTGTTCACGCACGTGACGGCCCACGCTGTGGTCCTTCGCGACGCCCGGGCGGCGCCGGCCGCCATCGACGTGGCCTTGGGCGTCGCCATGACCGAGCGTCGACCTGTCTATCTCGAAGTCGCGAGTGATCTGTGGACCGCGGCGTGTGATGCGCCATCAGGACCGCTGTCGCCGCCAACCACCACGTCGGAGTCTGCGGCACTCGCAGAAGCCGTGAGTGACGCCTGGGCCAGGCTCTGCAGCGCCCGTAATCCCCTCATTCTCGGCGGCATCCTGATCGAGCGCCTCGGCCTCCAACAGCAGTTCCACGCGCTGGCGGCGGCGAGCGGATTCCCCTTCACCGTGACGTTGACCGGCAAGACCTTCGTCTCCGAAGAGTCTTCGCGGTTCATCGGGGTCTACGACGGCGCGAGAGATGCGCATGTGCAGGGTGTCGTCGATGCTGCAGACTGCGTGCTGGCGGCGGGGATCCTGGTTACCGACCACAACTCCGATCTCGTGCAGCGACACTACGGCACGATGGTGTTCGCCGGCGTCAACCATCTCCGCATCGGCTACCATTCGTACGCCGGCGTCGAGTTGAAGGACGTTCTCCCGGCGCTGACCACGAAGTTCCTGAACGATACGCGGTATCCGCTGAACAGCGGACTCACGGCTTCAGCTCCACTCCCTCCCGCCGCGACGGCGCCCGCGAGCCCGGTGACCTACGAGGTGTTCTTCGAGCGACTGGCGGCCTTTCTGGATGACTCGATGGTGGTGCTCGCGGACCTGAGCATCTCGCTGCACGTGTCGGCGCGGCTGCGAATTCGGCGGCCGTCCGGATTCGTGGCTCAGGCGGCTTGGGATGCCATCGGATACGTCATGGGTGCCGCCGTCGGCGTAGGCTTCGCGGCGCCGGATTGCCGGCCCGTGGTCATCGTTGGCGACGGCGGGTTCCAGATGACCTGCCAGGCGATCTCCACGATGGTGCGCCACGGGCAGCGACCGATCATCTTCGTGATGAACAACGGTATCTATGGGCTGGAGCAGGCCAACATCGATCTCAGATTCTTCTCTGGCGAGGCGCCACTGACCGCCTACAATCGCCTCGACGCTTGGGACTACGCGAAGCTGGCACAGGCGTTCGGAGCCTGGGCGGTGACAGTGTCCACCCGCGGAGATCTCGAGGCCGCCTTGAGCCAGGCCCACTCTCAAGAGGGTCCGTCACTCGTCCACGTGAGGCTCCCCGAGACAGACCTGCCGTCTCAGCTGGTGCAGCTGACCCCGGCGATTCAGTAGGCATGACGGCGTCACTGAACCCGACGCCACCACGTCGTTGCCGGCGTCACTCGCGGCCGTTCACCTTGACGACGGCTGTGCCCTGGCCGATCTGGAAATCGACGACATCGCAGTTGGGATTGGCCCGAATCTCCTCGAGCAACCGCCACACACCGAACCGCCGCGATATCGTGTCGTGAAGCGTCACGATCCCGTGGGGTTTCATCAACGGAAGATACGTGTCGAAGTCCCTCTTGACCCATTCGTACGAATGGTCGGCATCGATGTGGAGAACGTCGATAGCTCGAGGCGGGAACTTCGCGGCCGCCGCGTCGGTCTTCTCTTGCCAGATCTCCACCTCGGGGTAGTGCTGCCGGAACCAGGTGACGCGGTCGTGGTAGTCGGGAGTGCCCCACCCGGCCTCAGGCAAGTTGGCATCGATGAGTATCGTGCGCCCGGTGACTCCGATGTCCCGCTGCGCCTGTCTCATCAGCTTGGGCACGAACCCGCTTCCCGATCCAAGGCACACGCAGAGTTCGGCGCGGAGCAGATACGGAAGCGCATAGTAGAGGATGCCTGTGCCCAGCCACCCATCACTGGCGTGATGGCTGTGCGCGTAGAAGTCGTTGGCATTCAGGTCTTCGACGAATCGCGCGTCAATCATGGCCATGGTCGGCGATCATACGTCGAGCCGTTGCCCCACTGTCGAACAGGACGAGTTCGTCGGTTCACCGCTGAACGAATGGCGGTCACGACGTGAGCGCGGAGATCCGCGTCGCCCGACCCGAAGACTGGCGCGAGCTCCGGGAACTTCGCCTCGACGCCCTACGCACCGATGCGACCGCGTTCGGCGACACGTTGGCGCATGCACTCGCGCGAACAGACGGCGACTGGCGGCGCTACGCCTCCGGCGGCGACACGGCGGTCACCTTCCTGGCCGCAGTGGACGGGCGCCTGGCCGGGATGGCACGTGGCTGCGTGCTCCGAGGCGACGATGCGGGACTGTTCGCCGTGTGGGTTGCGCCACCGGCGCGACGTTTCGGGCTCGGACGTCGTCTCGTCGAGGCGGTCGTGGAGTGGGCCCGCCGCACCGGCGCGTCTCGTGTGCTGCTCGAAGTGGCTGCCGACCGCCCTGAGCCATACGCGCTCTACGCCCGCTGCGGCTTCGCGCCGACTGGCGTACATCGGCCCAACGAGTCCCATCCAGACGTGACCGAGTTCGAGATGTTGTACACCTTCCGTGACCTTGCCGCGAGCTGAACGGGCGGTTCGGTACCGACGACAAGGGAAGCTATGCGGTCACGGTCACCGGATCATCGGACGTCTCGACCCCGAAACGCGCGTCGATGCCACCGAAGGTCACGACATCGCCGTCTGTCAGAGCAGTAGGCTGAGTCGCCAGGACGCCGCGAACCCAGGTCCCGTTCTTGCTCTGGAGGTCTTCGACGCGAGCGCTGTCCCCATCGATGATGACGCGTGCGTGCCGGCGAGAGACACTGGCATCGTTGACGTGTACCTCCGCTTGGCGATCGCGCCCGACGATGTTGATCCCCGCCGACAGCACGACCCGCCGGTCTTGGAGCACGAGCACCAGCACCTGCTGGTTCGGCTGAACGCGGTCGCCGGCCGAGTGCGTCTCGGTGACCTCGGCCGCGAAGCCGTAGCCGACACCACGATGGGTCTTGATGAGGCCCGCCTTCGTGTCTCCAATCGCCGTCCGGACGTCGCTAATCAGGACTGGAAGATTCGCCTCCTCCACGAACGAATCTGGCCACAGGGCGTTCATCAGCTCGGCCTTGGGCACCACGCGGGGACGCGCGTCGATCAGGAGGCGCAGCAGCTCGAAGGCCTTGGGCGAGAGGTGCGTCGCCTCGCCGTCCAGCGTCACCTCGCGGCTCAAGGTGTCGACACGACAGCGTCCGAAGTAGTACCGCATCGTGTTCCGGGACCGGCTGGAATCTTACTCCGGCTCCCGGCCACGGAGCCACCGAGCCCCTGGGCCCGGACTCGCGGCCCGAAATGCTAGCGAGAAGCTAGGCAGTGCTTAGGACGCCACCGATCGCCCTGGTCCATCGTTGGCCCATGGTCGACGTCCACTCGGGAAGGCGGACTGACCTTCCCATTTTCGCAGGAGAGCGTATGAATTTCCGATTGATGTGCCTCGCCGCCTCGTTCGTGTCGCTGTCGGCACCACTGGCGCTCGCGCAGGGACCGGCTCGATACCAGCAGGTCTACGAGATCAGCGTGAAGCCCGGCCAGGAGCTCGTCTACGAGAACTACGTCAAGAAGCTGGTCGCGGCCGCCGACAAAATCGGGGCCAAGAACTACTGGACGTCGTACGTCGTCACGCTCGGCAAGCCGAGCCCGACCTACCGGGTGGCGCTCAACTTCAACGCCTGGGCCGACCGCGAAACCTGGGCCACGATTCCCGGGATTCTGACCAAGGCCTACGGCCAGGCGGAAGCCGAGCGGCTCATGAAAGAGGGTGGCGGAGCCATCGAGCGGTCGGTCCTCGAGGTGTGGGAGCACCAGCCCGGCGTCTCGGCCAATCAGGGTGGCGCCCCGGCTCCAGCCGGGAACTTCGTGCGGGCGCAGATCGTGCGGGTGGATCCGGCCAAGGCGAGCGACTACGAGGCGATGACGGCGAAGTTCAGACCAGCCTACGAAGCCGCCGCCGGCAAGCCGGCGATCGGCCGGTGGATCCTGCGCGTCGGCGCCAACAGCGCCTACACGTTCCGGCGCGTCGAGCAGGTCAGCAAGATGGGCGACTTCGACGGGCCGACGGGTCCGGAGCTGCTGCAGAAGTTCTTCGGCGCCCAGTGGGCGGCGATGCGCGACCAGCTGAACGCGATGGTCACCTTCCGCCAGGAGTTCATCTCGACCCGTCGTCCCGACCTGAGCCGGCTCGCACCGGCCGCGACGAGCACCCGGTAGCGCCGGTCCGTCGAGGGCGTCATTCCGCTGTGTGCGATGGCCCAGTTCGTCGAGGATGACGAGGTCCAGGTGCATCAGCTCGTGGGCGAGGCGGCCGGCCCGGCCGCCTCGCCTTCTCCCGTTCCAGCGAGTTCACGAGCTCGACGGTCGAGTAGAAGCACACCCGCTTGCCGTCGCGCGGTCACGGCTTCGATACCGAGGGCCCTGCTCGAGGCCCTCGGCGGACTTGTGTCTTTGGCCGACGCGCCAGTCAGGCCGCCAGCAGGGTGGCTGTTGCAGCGACGATACACCCGCTGATGAACCTGCTCGTCGCAGGCTGAGTGACGCGCACTCGGCCGACGAGCGGCCTGGCTGAGCTGCGGCCGATTGGATGGCGTGCCTGGCGACGGCCTGCGCCAATTCCTAGGACTTCCCAAGGATGTCCGGAGCACGCACACGCATAGTCGCCCCGGTATCGGGTGACGACGGACGCCGGCACGAGGGCGCGCTCGACTTCAAGGACGGCAACGCCGACTACGAGCAGATCAAGGCGGCGGCCGCGGCGAAGGTGCCGGCCGTCGTGTCGGTGTACCTCGATCGCCCGGCGATTCTCACGAACGCGAGGGACAAGTCCGCAGCGCTGTTCGGAAACTTCGGCGCCAGCGACGAGGCCCTGCTCGACGTCCTGGCGGGGAAGGCCGTCGCGGTAGGGAAGTTGCCGTTCGCCCTGCCCGCAGCGGTATAGACTCGCAGCCATGAAGAGGCCGCTCACGCACACCCTCGTCATCGGCACGATGCTTGGCGCATGGACGTATGCGCAGCAAGCCAGCCCCACGCAGCGCTCGCGCGATCTCGAGGCCAAGGAATTGGCGGTGCCGTTCACGGGCATCACCGCGAACGGGCAGATCGAGTCGGGCCTGTTCGGCCTCACGTCGACGGGCGTCTCCACCGAGCCGGTGCGAAAGGCGGCCGAGGGCTTCCTGGCCGCCCTCACTGCGGAACAGCGTCAGAAGACGACGTTTGCGCACGACGCCGGCGAGTGGCGCAGCTGGGCCAACCAGAGCGCCTATTGGCCGCGCGGCGTCAGCTTCGGCGAGATGAGCGCCGCGCAGCGCGAGGCTGCCCTCGGGATGATGCGGGCCAGTCTCAGCGCCCGCGGCCTCACCCTGACCGAGAACATCAGGAAGCTGAACTACACCCTCGGTGAACTGCAGAGCAACGATTTCGCCGTGCACAACGACGGCCGGTATCACCTCACCGTGATGGGCGCGCCGTCGGCGACCGAACCCTGGGGCTGGCAGTTCGACGGCCATCACGGCATCGTCAACTACTTCGTGCTCGGCGACCAGGTGGTGATGTCGCCGTTCTTCGTCGGATCGGAGCCGGTGGTGGCCACGAGCGGACGGTACGCGGGTACCGAGATCCTGAAAGACGAAGCGCGCAAGGGCCTGGCGATGGTCAACGCGCTCACCGAGGCACAGCGCAGCAAGGCGGTGCTCAGCTTCTCGAAGACCGGCAACAACATCCTGACCCAGGCGTGGTCGGACAACGTCGTGCTCGACTATGCCGGCGTGCACGGCACCGAGTTGAACGGCTCACAACGGGAGCAGCTGCTTGCCTTGATCGAGCAGTACGTCGGAAACATGCGCGAAGGCCACGCGGCCGTGCGGATGGCTGAGGTGAAGGCCCATCTCGATCGCACCTACTTTGCGTGGATCGGCAAGACCGACGCCGACGCCGTGTTCTACTACCGGGTGCACAGCCCAGTGCTCTTGATCGAGTTCGATCACCAGACGCCGGTCGGCCTGCGTCACATCTACCCGCCGGGCGTGCCGTTTCGCGAGCACATTCACGCGGTGATGCGCACCCCGAACGGCAACGACTACGGCAAGGATCTGCTGCGGCAGCATTACCAGCAGCATCCGCACACGGCGGCCCAGTGAGCGCCTGAGGTTGGTAAGGCGACCCGGGCCGTGAAGGCGACCGGGTCTTCAGCGGAAGGATCGACGAGCGACGGATGCAGCGCGCATCGCGCAGAGGGTGTCAGGCGCGGCGGTGGAGCGTGGCCGAGAGGGCCACGGCGCAGATCGCGGCCACCGCGGCGATCGGCGCGATGGAGGTCAGCACGCCCGCCGCGCTCTGTCCCGCGCCGAGCAGCGACGCCGCGAGCATCGGCCCGGTGATCGATCCGAGTCGACCAGCGCCGATGGCCATGCCGACGCCCGTGCCTCGCACCGCCGACGGATAGCAGGCCGGCCCAAGGGCAAGGACCGTGGCCTGCGCGGCCATCACCGCGAACCCGACGACGCCGACGAGCGGCACGACCCAGACGACGTCGACCCGTGCCAGCACGAACAGCGACGCCACCAGCGCGCCGAAGGCCGCCGCGACGGCCCACGTGCGCGAGCTGCCGTCGAGCCGCGTACCGACCGCGATTGCGCCGAGCGCGCCCAGCAGGTTGAAGGTCACTTGGGCGAGCGCTGCACCCGCCGGCGGCAGTCCCATCCCGACGAGCAGCAGCGGCAACCAGTTCAAGAGCAGATAGAGCAGCAACAGCGTCGCGAACGACGCCGTCCACAGGAGCAGGGACGGCACGGCACGACCGTCGGCGACCGCGACGTCGACCATCGACGGACGCGCGGACGACGCGCCGGACGCGGCCGCCTGAGAGTCGATGCGCGCCGTCTGCCATAACGCCGCGACCGCCAACGGCAGCAGGCCGCCTGCGACGAACACCCAGCGCCAGCGCGCGGGACCGACGGCCGCGGCGACGAGGCTGGCAGCCGCACCTCCCAGCGGCGTGCCTGCGAACATCAGCGCGACGCTGCGACCGCCCTTGCCGACGGCGCTCGATTCCGACGCCAAGGCGATGAAGTTGGGCATCGCTCCGCCCAGGCCGAGACCGGTGAGGAACCGCGCCGCGATGAGCGTCTCCACGCTCGTCGCCAGGCCGGTCGCGAGCGAGAAGACGCCGAACACCACCATCGAGGCGACGACCACGCGCCCGCGGCCGATGCGGTCGCCGAACCGACCACCGATCGGCGCGCCGATGAAGAGTCCGACGGTGCTGGCGGCGAAGAACCAGCCGAGGACGCCGGGGTCCGGTCGCAGCTCCTGGACGATGCCCGCTGCTGCCACGCCTGCCGACTGCAGGTCGAGGCCCTCGCAGACCATGCCGGCGACGCACAGGAACAACACCCGCGGGCCAGGTCTCATTTTGCCCAATAGCCTACTTGGTCCGCTCGCCCGGCATGCCGATCAGGCGTCGGGAACTCGATGACCACGCTGAGCGTCACCGTCGAAGGCGACCCGCCCCGTGAGGAACCCTTGAGAGCGCGTAGCCGGAGCGTCGGGGAGAGCTACTTCACGACCATGGGTGCCCGGATGGTGTCCGGCCGTGAGCTCACCGATCGGGATCGTCACGACACCGCGCCGGTGGTCGTCGTGAATGAAGCCTTCGTCCGCACGTTCCTCCCCGGGCAGGATCCACTCGGCCGGCAGGTGCGCATGCCCGTCACCCCCATCAACGACCCAAGCAATCGCGTGGCCTACCAGCGAGCCACCGTCGTGGAGATCGTCGGTGTCGCAGCGGACGTGAGGCACGCGTCCCTGACCCAGCCCAGCGAACCGAGCCTGTACCAGCCCCAGGAACAGCTCACGTATCGCAAGGTGACCGTCATGGTGCGGACGTCACAAGAGCCGGCCGTGATCATCGACCAGATCCGGCGCGAGGTGGCGTCGATGGATCGGTCGCTGCCCCTGGAGTTCAGATTGCTCGCGCAGGTGACGCAGGCGTCGCTGTCGAGACAACTGCTGGGGATGCTGCTGATGGTCGCCTTCGGGACGGCCGCGCTGGTGCTGGCGGCGGTCGGGATCTACGGCGTGTTGGCCTATTCCGTCGCACAGTGCACCCGGGAACTGGCCATCCGGGCGGCACTCGGAACGCCCTCAGGCGCGGTACGGGCCCTGATCGTTCGTCAGGGCGTGCTGCTTGCCGCCACGGGCAACCTTCGCGTGAAGGTTGGCTCGCCAACCGTAGCTCGTTCAGAGGCGGCGAGGGTCCGCCGTCGCGGCTTTGCCGCTATGGCGGACAACCTTCGCCTGCAATCATGAGCGAAGGTTGGTGGACCTGACCAGCGCCAGTTGGAACCGAGTGACGAGCTGGCTCCAGGGTCTCGAACGGCTGCGACGTGCAGCGTCACCTCAGAGTGAGACGACGGTGACGCTGAGCTGAAGTTCTCGCTAGCAGGATAAGTGGTCGGCGCGCCACCGCCATGTCCTGCTCGCAATCCCTTTCCCCGTACGCGGTTCCTGCGATCCGCATCGGCCCGGACGTACGCACCCACGTAACGACCGTCGCGGCCGTCACCGCGATCTCGGCGGGAAACGACGACCTCGGGGGCCGGCACGGTGCTCGCCCGTGGCGGGCCTATGGCCCTGCCCTCAGGTACGTACGCGCCGCGCGACCCGGCCGCATCGGTGCTGTACCAGGTCGTGCGCGATCACTACCACACGTTCCGGGCCGAGGCGTCGCAGCTCCGCGAAGGCGAGGGCCTGCCGCGTTTCGTCGTCGACGAGTTCGACGCGTTCCTGCGGTGCGGATGGCACGCCGGTGGATTCGCGCGCTTCCGCTGCACGGGCTGCCGCGCGGAGCGGATGGTGGCCTTCTCGTGCAAGGGCCGCGGGTTCCTGCATGCGCTCGTGCTCGACGGCGTGTTCGCGCGCGCCGGGGATGGGCAGCTGCGGTTCCACCGGGCGCCAGCGCCGAGTGCCGCGGACGTGGCGGACGTGTTGGCGGCGATCGCGCCGCAGTTGCGGGCGCGTCTCGCACGGGCGGGCGTGCAGGATGACGACGGGGCGGCGGTCTCTGCCGCAGCGGCGTCAGGGCTGGCCGGGCTGGCGGCGGCGTCGGTCCAGGGCGTACTGACGTTGGGCGGCGCGTCCGGGCGCCGGCCGCAGCGGTTGGGCCAAGGAGAGCGGCGCCCGCGGGAGCAGGCGAGCCCCGAGACGCCCCATGCCCGGTGATCGGCCTCGGCCATCGTCGGAAGGCTGGGATGCCGGACCGTGTGTGCTCCCAGGTCGTGCCCCGGCCGGCTCGACAACTCTACGAGCTCCTGGGCGGTCATTCGCCGGACGTCCGGCGCCCCTGGGCCTGCTGGCGACCGCCGTCAGCGTCTTGCCAATCGAGTAGGCCATCATCGTCGTGTCGGCCGACATCGGTCGTGAAGCGCCAGTGTCTGCCCAGCCGACGTAGTGCTCGAACACGACGCCCGACGCGTCGACCTGGACGTACTGCGCACCGGGGACGCGGGAACGCGTCACAAGTTCCGACAGCTCGTGCTTGGCGCGGACCGTGCTGGACATCACACTATCGTTCTGCGGAGACGTGCACGCCGTCGTTATCATGAACACCAGCACGACGAAACGCCATCACACGAAGGTGCTGGCCACCCTGCACGTGACCCACGGAGCCCGGCGACCCCTAATTGGCCTCAGACCCTTCGAGGGGGTGCGAGATGCCACGCGGCGACACGAAAAGCAGCCCCGAAAACCCGGCTGTGACTCGTTGAGTGTGCCATGGGTGCGGTTCGCCATCGCGCCCGTATCAATTCCACTGACGTGACACGACAATCCTGCGCCAACGTGATCCGTGTCGCCATCCGCTCACTCAGCGACTCGAGACTGTGCGGTTTCCCATCGCCCGCTCGATTCGTCGATCGGGCACCAACCACATCACCGCAACGAGTGCGTAGATCGTGCCCGCCAGCCATGGGAGGACGAAGGCACTGACGATCGCGACAAGATACAGCACCGGCGAGAGCTGGCCCTTCACGTCGCGCCCCAACGCGCGCCCAAGCACGGAATCCTGACCGTGCGTCCCGAGGATCGCGCGCTGCAGGATGTAGTACGCGATGGCGGCCATCAGCAGCACGACGCCATACAGTGCAGAGGGTCCTGTGGTGAAATGGTTCTCGCCCATCCAGCCAGTGACGAACGGCACCAAGGACAGCCAAAACAACAGGTGGAGATTCGCCCACAAGATGCCGCCGCTCACGTGGTGCACCGTGTGGAGCATGTGGTGGTGATTGTTCCAGTAGATGCCGAGATACACGAAGCTCATCACGTAGCTCAAGAACACCGGAATCAGCGGCTCGAGCGCGGCAAACTCCGCGCCGTGTGGTACTTTCATCTCCAACACCATGATGGTGATGATGATCGCGATCACGCCGTCGCTGAACGCTTCCAATCGTCCCTTGCTCATCTCGGTTCCTCGTGTCACCAGGCCGATGGCATCGTACATCGCTGTAGAGTCCGGGAACGAGCGCGACCGTCTGCTGGGGCGGCACGACGACGGGTCTGGCAGACCGAGTGGCCAGCCAGCCTCAACGGGGAGCCTGGCACGAGGGTCTGGTCGGTCTCGGCGCTGCAGCAAGGACGAGCGATTGCCACGTCTGGACTGTCGGCGTTCGTCGTCGAGCACTGACGGCGGGCACGCGGGCGACGCTTCGACCGGTCGTGTCACGGGTCGGCGGAGCCCGGTCGCGCTCGGCGCAGCGCTCGCCGTCGTGCTCAGCCTCGACGCCAGCGGCTGCGCGCGCGACACGGCGCCGCCCTCGTCCTCTGGGCCGGGCGCCGGCGGCGCGCGTGGTGCCAACGTGCTGCTCGTGACGATCGATACCCTGCGCCGCGACCGCGTCGGTGCGTACGGATCGACCCTCGGCCTGACATCCACGATCGATCGCCTCGCCGCGACAGGTGTTCGCTATGCGCGCGCCTACGCCCACGCGCCGATGACGCTGCCGGCGCATGCGTCGATTCTGACCGGCCGGACGCCCGTGGGCCACGGGCTGAGGAACAACGGCGCATTCCAGCTCGATGCGGCCGTGCCGACCATGGCCACGGCACTCAAGGCGGCGGGGTATCGCACGGGCGCGTTCGTCGGCGCCTTCGTGCTCGACGCGCGCTACGGACTCGCGCGCGGCTTCGACGTCTACGACGACCGGATGCCGGGCGGCCGGCGGGCGACGTCATTCAGGATCGCCGAACGTCGCGGCGACGATGTGGTCGGGGCGGCGACTGCGTGGATACAGCAGACCGGCGCGGCGACACCGTGGTTCGCCTGGGTGCACCTGTACGACCCTCACGCGCCGTACGACGCGCCGTCGCCCTCTTCGACGGGACGTACGGCATACGACGGGGAAGTCGCCTACGCCGATGCGATGGTTGGCCGACTGCTCGAGGGCGTGGCTGCCGCTGGCGCGTCGAACCGCACACTCGTCATCGCCACCGCTGACCATGGCGAGTCACTCGGCGAGCACGGTGAGTCGACGCATGGCCTCTTCGCCTACGACGCGACGCTGGCTGTCCCGCTTGTCATTGCCGGACCTGGTGTTGGGCCCCGCGAGGTCACGTCGGTCGTCGGTCACGCGGACCTCCTGCCGACCGTGCTCGACATGGTGGGTGTCCCGGTGCCATCCGGAGTGACCGGCATGTCGTTGACACAAGATCCGAATGCCTCACGCGAGGTGTACTTCGAAGCCCTGGATGCGTCGCTCACTCACGGGTGGGCGCCACTGACGGGTGTCGTGACCGCGGGGTGGAAGTTCATCGACCTGCCCGAGCGCGAGCTTTACGACCTGGCCCACGATCCGCTCGAGGCGTCGAACGTGGCGCCGGCCGAGACCGCTACCGCCGACGCGCTCGACCGGCGGCGACGCGCGCTGCTGTCGACTCCGGCGGCCTCGGCTCCGTCGGCGCGGCGCGACGTCGAGGGCGATCGCCGGCTCCGCGCGCTCGGATACGTCGCCGGAGCCACGGGCGGATCGAATGCGTCCCGGGCCTCGCATCTCGATCCGAAGCACCTCGTGGCCGTGCACGAACGCTTCACGACGGCGCTCGACCTGTTCTCGGCCGGGAAGGCCGACGACGCGCTGAAGGTGTTTCAGGGGATTCTCCGCGAGCGTCCGGAGTTCATCGCCGCGCGAACGAGCGCGGCGACGGTGCTCATCGAAGGGCGGCGGCCGGCCGAGGCTGTGGCACTCCTGGACGCCGCGCCGCCTGGCGACCGCGACGTCCCCGAACTCCTGGCCAAGCTCGGCGTCGCGCGTCGAGAGGCTGGCGACCTCGATGGCGCCCGTGTGGCGCTCGAGGCCGCGCGGACCTCTGGATGGCAGAATCCCGAGGCGCTCAACGACCTGGGCGTCGTGTACGCGCGCCTGGGTCGGATCGCCGACGCCCGCGCCGCTTTGTCTGCGCTCACCGCCTCTTCGCCGGGCGCCGCCGATGCGTGGAACAACCTCGGCGTGCTGGAGCTCGGCGTCGGTCGTCTAGTGGAGGCGGCCGCGGCGTTTCGGCGCGCGGTCGACGCGGACCCGACGCTCGGTGACGCCTGGCAGGGACTCGGCGCCGCGTTGGTCGAGCGCGACCGCGCTGGCGCCATCGATGCGTGGCGCAGAGCCGAGCCGCTCCTGCCACACGACTTCGACTTGCTCTACAACCTCGGCATGCTGCTCGCGACCACCGATCAGCCCGCCGCCGCGAGACCGTATCTGACGCGGTTCGTGGAACGGGCCCCCATGCCGCGCTATCGCGACGACAAGGCCCGTGCGGCCGCGGTATTGAAGGAGATCGCGCGATGACTGCCACTGCGCACGGGCGGCGCGCGGGTCGTGCCGTGTCCGAGACATGCCGGCGCTGGGCGCGCGTCCTCGGGCTCGGGTCGGCGCTGGCCGTGGCGTGCACCGGGTGCCAGAGCGCGGCGCCGCCCGCGACGCAGGCCGCTGCACGCCTGCACAACGGCAACGTCTTGCTCGTGACGATCGACACGCTGCGCGCCGATCGCGTCGGCGCCTACGGGCACACCGGCGGCCTCACGCCGACGATCGATCGGCTGGCGCGCGAGGGCGCGCGCTTTGCCACGACCTATGCGCACGTGCCGGTGACGCTGCCGTCGCACGCGACGCTCATGACCGGTGCGTACCCGTTCGTGAACGGCGTGCGCGACAACGGGTCGTTCCGTTTCGACGGCGGCCGGCCCACACTCGCGAGCGCGCTCCGTGCCGCCGGTTATCGTACCGGCGCCTTCGTCTCGTCGTTCGTGCTCGACCCGCGCTTCGGTCTGAGCGCCGGCTTCGATGTCTACGATGCCACCTACGCCACGCGCTCGGCGGGCGGCGATCTCTCGGTGCTGGAGCGTCCGGCCGATGCGGTCGTCAAGACCGCGCTCACCTGGCTCGGCACGCCCGCGGCGACATCGCAACCCACGCCCGCGTCCGCACCCTGGTTCGCGTGGCTCCACTTCTACGATCCCCACGAGCCGTACGCGGCCCCCGAACCCTTCCGATCGCGGTTTGCCGCCGATGCCTACGGCGGGGAGGTAGCGTTCGCCGACGCGCAGCTTGGAGCACTGCTCGACACGCTTGAAGAGCGCGGCCTTCTGGCCAATACCCTGGTCGTCGTCGCGTCCGACCACGGCGAATCGCTGGGTGAGCATCAGGAACAGACGCACGGGCTCTACGCCTACGACGCGACGCTTCGGGTGCCGCTCATCGTGTGGGGACCGCCGGCCGTGACGCCACGCGTCGTGGCGGGTCCGGCCCGCCTCGTCGACGTGATGCCGACGGTGCTGGATCTGGTCGGAGTCGCGTTGGACGTGCCAAGCGGGCGCACCCTCGCGCCCGCCCTGCAGGACGGCGGCGCGCTCGACGAGCCAGGCGTGTACTTCGAGGCGCTCAACGCCAACCTCACCCGGCACTGGGCCCCGCTGACCGGCCTCGTGGCCGGCGGTCTGAAGTTCGTCGATCTGCCGGTGCCAGAGCTGTACGACCTGGCGGCCGATCCTGGCGAGCTGCACAACCTGCACGAGCAGCGGCGCGACGTCGCAACGTCCCTGGCCAGACGGCTGAACCAGCTGAAGGCGGGTACCAAGCCGGCCGCGCCACAGGCCGTCGACCGCGAGACGGAACGTCGACTTCGCGCCTTGGGCTACGTCTCGTCAGCGGCGCCCCAGGCCACGCGCCCCTACACGGCAGCCGACGATCCCAAGTCCCTCATCGGTCTTCACACCACACTCGAATCCGCCCTCGCGGCGCAGAAGGCGGGCGACGCTCGCACCGCAGAACAGCAGCTCGTACGGCTCATCAACGAGCGTCCCGATTTCACCGTGGCCTACGACCGGCTGGCGCAGATCTATCGCGATACCGGGCGCCTGCCGCAGGCGATTGCCACGCTCGACCGCGCGGCGCGTGCAGGTGTGGCCGACGCGGGATCGCTCGCCGCCCTGGGCGGCTTTCTGCAGGACGCCGGGAAGGTCGACCGCGCCATCGAAGTGCTCGAAGCCGCGAGGACCATCAACCCGTCCGAGATGGAGGTCTACGAAAAGCTCGGTGTCGCCTACACGAGGCGTGGGCGGTTCGCCGACGCGCATCGGATGTTCGCGCACATGCTCGAGGTGTCGCCGAACTCCGCTACCACGCTCAATAACCTCGGGTCCTTGTATCTCAGCGAGCGGCGCTGGAGCGACGCCGCGACCACGTTGTCCAAGGCGCTGGCGATCGATCCGGGCCTGGCCAACGCGCACAACGGGCTCGGCGTCGCGCACGCCCAGCAGGGTGACTTCGCCACGGCGATCGCCGAATGGGAGCGCGCCCTCGCGCTTCGCCCGGATCTCGCCGACGCCCGTGACAACATCGCCCGCGCGCGCGAGCTGCAGCGCCAGCGCCGGTGATCGAGGGGCCTGCCGGCCCCGCGCTGATCGCCCCTGGCTGTCCTCGCCGTACATAGAACAGGGGCGGCCCGGCAATTCGAGCCGCCCCCGTGTGGTCTCGCCGCTAGCCTCCAGCCGCTAGCCGCTGTCTCACGCGGCCGTCGAGGCCGCACGAGGCTAGAACTCGAGCCGCAGCCCCGCCTGGAACACGCGCGGGTCGAGCGACGCGATGACCCGCTTGTAGGCGGGACCCAGCGCCAGATTGAAGTTCGTCACGGCGTCCTGATTGAGGACGTTGTAGACATCGAGCATGCCCGTGATGGTGAATCGCCCCACCTGAAACGCCTTGTCGGCGCGCAGGTTCAGCAGGCTGACGTTGTCGGAGCGGTTCTCCTTGAGGTTCTGGATGAAGAACGGCGCGCCGAAGTTCGAGAGGTTCAAACCAGGGGTGGTATCGCCATCCGTGACGTACGGGGAGTACGGGAAGCCGCTCTGGTAGCGCCAGTTGGCCGCGAACCCGATCTCTTTCGGGAAGGTGTACCGGCCAAGGAACTGGAAGTGATACACGGTCGTTTCCTGCCGGTTGGGTACGGCCGGATTCGGTGTGAGGTAGAACCCGATGTTGATAGGGTCCGCGCTCAGGGGGCTCGTGCTCGGACCGCCGAACGTCAGGGGATCGCGGAGGTCGTTTCTCCACTGGTAGTCGGCGCTGGTCTGTACGAAGAAGTTGTCGAGGCGCTTCTTATAGGCCACTTCGATCGTGTCGTAGTGGAAGTTGGCGTCCGGATAGTTGCTGTACAGCCCGTTGGTATCGCCGGCCAGACTATCTGGCACGTCGACGAGGTTGAGCACCTGGCCGGTGGCCCCGACGGTCTGACGCGTGGGCACATTGACCTGGCCGATCCAGGCCGCGACCAGGTTCGTGCCGTAGAACGACGCGAAGTCGTTGTGGTTCTTACGGACGTAGGTCAGGCGCGCCGACGATTCGCCGGGCAGCTGGACTTCGACCGTACCGCTGAACTCGTCGGTGTACGGCGTCTTGAAGTCGGGATCGACCGGCGTATTGTCGGCGCCAGCCCGCAGGCGCAAAGCGCCGAGCTCACTCGGTCCGTCGTAGCGTTGGTTGCGGTTTTGGTCGAGGAAGTTGTACTCGGCGATCGACTGGCCGCCCGGATTGATGGCCGAGAAGCCATCGGCGAGGTTGTTGTAGTAGCGCCCGTAGAACGCCTTGAGGACGAACGTGCCGGTGCCCTTGACGTCGTAGGTGGCGCCGAGGCGAGGGGCGAAGTTCGTGTTGGTCAGGACCGTGGCGCCCGTCACATCGGTGGACACCGGGAAGATGCGATTGCCGTCAGGGGCCACATCGGTGATGGCCGGCTCACGGGTCGCGTCGCCGTAGGCCACCTTCTGATAGTCGAGGCGCAGGCCGATCGTGAGGGTCAGCTTGCTGTTCGGGGCCCAGCGGTCCTGGATGTAGCCCGCGTAGTGAAGATCGGTATTGGGTCCTACCGTCCAGCCGTTGCCGTAGTCACCGGGCGCACCGGTGTCGACGAAGCGAATGCGATCGGGGCCGCAGGCCTCGGCGCTCGAGCAGGGGTACGAGTAACGAATCTGGCCGGACGTGCCATTGTGGCCGTAGCGGTACGAGTCGAGAATCGTCTCGAACCCGAACTTGAAGTCGTGGCTGCCGGCCTTCTCGGGCAGGTAGTAGGTAAGCTGGGCCTTCACCTGCGGCTTCTTGCGCGACGTCGTGAACGCGTTCCAGCCAGCGCCTGCGACGGCGGTGGTGGTCCGGAACACCTTCGGCGCACTCGTCGCCGGGTCGACCTTGACCGCCATCGGCCAGTCGAGCGTGAAGTTGCCGACGTTGATGTTCATGAACGCGCGGTCGGTGAGCACCTTCTGCCACTCGCCTTTGTACATGCGCGAGTAGCTGTCCTGTGCGCGCACGGATTCAGACGGCAGCAGTGCCGAGATGCCGCGCCGCGGCTTCTGCTTTCGGCCCTGCTGGAAATACGCGATGAACGTGTCGTTCTGGAAGGGCTTGAAGGTGGTCTTCGCCGTGTAGTTGTCGAAGATGCCAAGGTCCGAGAACTGCTCGGGCTGCCCCGACACGAGCTTGTCGATCTTGAAGTGGTTGTAGGCGCCGTAGAACCAGGCCTTGTCACGGACGATGCGCCCGCCAAGGTCGGCGTGGCCCTCCCAGTAGAGCAGGTTGGGATTGGCGCACTGCGGCTGGCCGGCGGCATTGTTCGGGCAGACGTAGCCGCGGTCCACCATTTCGGACGGATCCGCGTTCGTGCCGACCCACGCGCCGGGGCCGTAGCTCAGGTGATACAGGCCCTTGAATTCATTGCCGCCGCTCTTGATGGTGGCCACGATGGCCGCGCCCCCCGAGTTCATCTCGACGTCGGCGCCGAGCGCGCCGACCGAGACTTCTTCGTTGGCGTAGTAGTCGGCGTAGAAACCGGTGCCGCCGACGCCCTCGGTGTGGTCGATGCCGTCGGTGATGACGCGCGCCTGGTTCTGGATGCCGAAGCTCTCGTAGCCCGACTGCTGGCTCTTGTGGCTGCCGCCGACGTCAAAGCCCTGCATGCGCACGCCCGGGGCTTCGCTGAGCGCGCCCCAGACGTCGGTCGAGTTCGGTACGGCGATGAGCGCGTCGCCCTTGAGGCTCGTGCCGATCTTGGTGGTCGAGACGTCGACGATCGGGGAGGCGCCGGTGACCGTGATGCTCTCGGTGAGGCCGCCCACTTCGAGCGCGGCGTCGAACGAGATCGTCTGCCCCTGTGAGACCGAGATGTTGTCGCGCTCGACCTTCTTGAAGCCTTCGAGCTCGAACGTCAGCCGGTAGGTGCCCGTCGGCATCGCCGGAAACATGTACTTGCCGTCAGCCTGCGTCACCGTCGTGCGCACGCCGATGAGCGCGGGCGATGTCGCCGTCACCGTGACGCCAGGGAGCACCGCGCCCTGGGTGTCTGCGACGGTTCCGGCGATGCGGCCCTGCGTGATCTGCGCGAAGCCCGGCGTTGCCAGGAACGCCGCCACGGCCGCCGTCGCGATCACCCGAATGAGTCTCGACCTCATGAGTTTTCCTCCTCGTGCATCTCGAACAGTCGTTATGTCCTGTGTGAGTGTCACATGATGTCTCTACGTGTCCCTGTGGGGGCGGGGCACATGGTAGCCCCGAACGGTCGAGCTTCCAAGGACTGCGGGCAGGCCCAGCCATGGATTTCACTGCCCGGCCAGCCTTTGAGTGTGAATTCGTGGGACGAAGGGCTGGGGGAATGGGACAAACGGCGAAGCTCGTCTGTTGCAGGACCCGCGTCACCCCGTTACGATGCGGCCACTGTGCCGAATCGCGTCGGCGGGGGGCGTTTTGCCATCACAACCGTGCTGATGGCGGCGGTTGCGTGGGCCGGGGCCGCGTTCGGATATAGGCCGGTTCCGCTGGTCGCCGCACGGGCGTCACAGGGGCGGCCAAGCGCGTCGCGCTCCGGTGCGGCACCCGCGCCCCTGGACAGCGCGACGGCGCGGCTCGGCGCGCCGGCACCCGCGGCGGCCGGTGCCTCGCTGGTCGGCGCGGCGGCATGCGCGCCGTGCCACGGCGAGGTGCATGCCTCATGGACCGCCGGTCGCCACAGCCGGATGATTCAGGCCGCCTCTCGCACCAGCGTGCTGGGCGATTTTCGGCAGTCCGAGATTCGGCTGCGAGGCACGCGGTACGGTCTTCGCGCCGCCAACGGCACCTTCCACATCACCGAGTCGAAGCTTAGTGGCGCGCCGATGGAGCACCGGGTCGAGTTCACGCTCGGCAGCCGCCGCATCCAGCACTACCTGACGACCGTCGGCCATGGCCGCATCGTGGTCCTGCCGCCAACCTGGGACGTGCAGCGTCGCCAGTGGTTTGACAGCGTCGAGATCATCCGGCCCGACGAGGGCGACGCCAAGGTCGTTCAGCAGTGGAACAAGAACTGCGTCGGGTGTCACGTCAGCGAGCAGGACAACCGCTACGAGCCGAAGACACGGACGTATGCCACGACGTGGCGCGACGAAGGTACGACCTGCGAGCGTTGCCACGGCCCCGGCAGGGAACACGTGGCGCGATTCCAGGCCGTGTACCGCGCCAGCGCGCCGCTCCCGACGGACGCGGCGATTGTCCGGCCCGCCGCGCTCGGCCCCGCGCGAGGCACGGCGGTCTGCGCCCAGTGCCATTCGCTTCGCGACGTCGTCGCGCCCGGGTTCGAGGCCGGCCAGGCCTACGACGATTTCTTCGTGCCCAAACTCGAATACACGCCGCGCAAGGATCAGGATCCCATCTACTGGGCCGACGGCCGCCCCCGCCGTTTCTCGAACGACGCGCTTGGGCTCTGGCAGAGTCAGTGCTACTTGCGCGGCGGAGCGACCTGTGCGACGTGCCACGACGCGCACCGCCCGAACGTCGACGGGGACGGCCGCCTTTCGCCGGTCGCCAGCAACCAACTCTGTGCGCGATGTCACGAGGGCATCGCGGGACGGCTTGAGACGCACACGAAGCACGCGGCGTCGAGTGCGGGGAGCGCGTGTGTGGAATGCCACATGCCCCGAGAAGTCGTCAGCATCAAGGCCTCGATTCGCGATCATTCGCTGAGTCTGCCCACCCCCGAGAACTCCGTGCGCTTCGGGATTCCGAACGCGTGCACGACCTGTCACACCACACAATCCGCGAACTGGGCCGTCGATACGCTGCGGCAGTGGTGGCCGAATGGCCGCCGCGGCCGGATCGTGCGGCGCGCCGAGGCGTTCGTTGGCGGCCGCGCGCTCGCGGCCGACGCGCTGCCGGGTCTCATCGCGCTCGCGTCCGACGACGCCGAGCCGCCGACGGTACGAGCCAATGCCGTTGGCTACTTGCGCGGCTATGCGGCAGCGCCCGCCGTGCGTGCCATCGAGACGGCGCTGACGAGCGCGGATCCCATCGTGCGGACGGTGGCAGCCTCGAGCGGCACGCAGCCTGCGCTGCGGTCGGCGTTGGAGCGCGCCCTCGGCGATCGCAGCCGCGCGGTACGCGTGTCGGCTCTCGTGTCGCTCGTCAACCTCGGCGCCGGGGTGAGCGACGCCGCGAAGGAGCGATTCCGCGCCGTCAGCCTCGAGTTCGCGGCCCAAGCGGCGCTGCACGAAGATGACGCGGCGACCCAGACCGACCTGGGCCTCATCCATCTCCTCAACGGCGATGTCGACGCCGCGTCGACGGCGCTCTCGATCGCGCTCGACCTGTCGCCGATGTATCCACGGACGGCCTTCCTGATGGGATTGACCCGACAAGGACAAGGACGGCTGGACGAGGCGCGCCGGTGGTTTTCGCGCGTGCCGACGGATGACCCGTTTCGGGCCTCGGCGCAGCTCCGGCTGCGGGGCGGGGTCGCGCCCCGGGAGCGATAGCCACCAGACGTTGACAGCCCAGGTGACTCGGGCCCAGTGACCCGATCGTGGGCGGCCACCGCACCGGTCACGACGGCGCGCGTATGTCGGCTCCTGCGGTACCACTGGCCGCCTCTGGCCGCGCCGGTCGGTGACGTCAGAGACACCCAACCTGAGTGGGCGGCACCTCGGCTGCGGGATCGGGTGATTGCGGTCGCGATCCCGAGTAGTCCTGCGACACTACGCCCACCGCAATCCAGCCAGGAACAGCCACAGCCCCGGCCCGTGCAGCAACACCGCAGCCGTGGCCACTTGGCGCCAGGCCGCGGGCGACAGCCAGCCAGCGCGACGGACGTGCCTGAGAACTGCAGCGCTCATCGGTGCCTGGATGAGGAGGGCGGTCCAAAGGCCCGGCACGTAGCCGCCTGCGGCAGCAGCGACCGTCACGTGGCTCAGCACGTTCAGCAGCATCGCCACCTGGAGCACGACGAGACCGGCCGATGCCCGGTCCCATCGCCACGCCACGGCCAGGAGGGTGAAGGACGCCAGGGTTGCGGCCGCAAGTCCACTCAGATACTGCCGCTCGTTGAGGAGGACCACGTCAGCGCCCGCCCATGCGCCGACCATGTCGCGGAGCAATGGCAGATGCGTGCCCAGCGACAGCGCCTCTTCGAGGTTGTGCAGGGCGAACGCGAGAGGCACGAGGGCCAACTCAGTCGACAGTCGACGGGCGCGCGGGGCGATGCGAGTCGGCACCGCCCCAGCTTGCCAGAAGTGCGACACGCGGGCCCACAACTGCGGCAACCAGTAGATCGACCGCACGGGACCTGAGCTCCGCGAGCATCTGCGGGACAATGCGGACCGGCACAGCGTGGCGTCTGGCCGAGAGCGTCCAGCGGCTCCCCCCTGCGCAATTAGATCTACGCCGGCACCATCGACGTGCGGGAATACGGCGTGCGCGATCAGCGCGGCGACTTCGAGCCGATCGTCACCAGCGAGCTGTTCGACCTCGCTCAGAGGGTGCTGTCGGGCCGCATGCCAAGCACGGCACCGAAGCTGCGGAGTCATCCAGACTTCCCGCTGCGCAACTTCGTTCGTTGCGCCATCTGCGGCCGCGGCCCAATGGGCGGGCAGGTTACGGCTCGAGGTGTCGTTTCCCGAAGGCGCGGCCCGAGCCGGACTTCAGGTAGTGCTCGAAGCGGATGGCGGTGGGTTCGTCGGCCAACGTGACGGCGGCCACAAGGCCCCAAGGTCGATAGCGAGCGGTGTGCGCGCAGCGCCCGGCGTTGTGCGCCGCGAGGCGAGCGCTCACATCGTGCGTGAGGCCGACGTACGGTCGGTTCGGCTCGGATAGGCTTCGAAGAAGATAGACGACGTGCTTGGCCGGCATTCGTCGGACGGCTGCAAAGGAGTTGCCGCGACGTCCACTGCGGGTTCAGCTCGGATCTGAGCCGACGCTCTCGATCGGCTGCAAAATCTGCGACGAGGCGAAGGCCGCTGGCGAGGGTTGGCTTGCCAACCGTAGCTCGTTGGAAGGCGAGTCGGGCCCGCCTTCGCGCCTGCGGCGCTACGGCGGGCAACCTTCGCGTGAAGGTTGGCTCGCCAACCGTAGCTCGTTCAGAGGCGGCGAGGGTCCGCCGTCGCGGCTTTGCCGCTATGGCGGACAACCTTCGCCTGCAATCATGAGCGAAGGTTGGTGGACCTGACCGGGATCGAACCGGTGACCTCCTGAATGCCATTCAGGCGCGCTCCCAACTGCGCTACAGGCCCATGGGTAGGGACAGACGTCGAATAATACCAGATCGAGGCGCTGGTCGTCGCCGGCGACCCGCGCCCACCGCCGCCAGGCCTCAGGTACTCGCTGAAGATTCGTTGAATCTCGTCGCGCTTCTGAGATCTGGTGAGGGCCAGCATCAGCAGGATCCGCGCCTTCACCGGGATGTGATCCTCGGCCTGGATGGTCATGGCGCGGCGCACTTTCTGGGCCTCGGTGGCGTTGGCGGGGCCCGGACCGGTATTCGCGATGATGCGTCCCGCGCCAGTTCTCGTGCCGCTGACGATGAACACGCCCTTGCTGGCGGCGTAGTCGAGCCCCTCGTTCTGCGTGCCGCTGGTCGCCCCGGCGCCGGCGCCGGCCACCACCAGGCCCTTGGCGCCGGCATCGACGGCGGCGCGGATGAGGTCGCCGCTGGCGCCCTGGTAGACCATGAAGATGTCCACCCGCGGCAGCGCCGTCAGGCCGGCCAGATCGAACTCCGAGGTGGCGGTGTGGCGCGCCAGGATCTGACGGAAGTAGGCGACCCGGTCGCGATCGACGATGCCCAGCACGCCGTGGGTCGGACTGCGGAAGGTCTGCAGCCGCAGGGCGTCGGTCTTGGTCACGTCGCGGGCCGAGTTCACCTCGTCGTTCAGGACGACCAGCGCGCCCTTGCCGCGCGAGGCCGGCGCCGCCGCCACGCGCACGCCCTCCAGCAGATTGGCGGCGCCCTCGTAGCCGAGCGTGCTCGGATTGCGCATCGAGCCGACCACCACGACCGGCCGGGCGTCTCGTACGGTCAGATGCAGGAAGAAGGCGGTCTCCTCGAGGGTGTCGGTGCCGCTGGTCACGACGATGCCGGCCAGGCCGCGGTCCTCGGCGAACAGCTGGTTCACGCGCCGGGACAGCTGCAGCCACTGCTCGAGCGTGATCTGGCTGCTGGCGACGTTGAGGAACTGCTCGTGGGTCAGCGTGGCTACGCGGTCGAGGCCCGGCATCGACTTGGCCAGCTCCTCGGCGGTCAGCCGCCCGCCGTCGCGGTTCGAGATGGTGCCGCCGGTGGCCACCATGTGCACGCGGGGCAGCGCCGCGGCCGGAGCCGGCGTGGGTGCGGCCTGAGGCGCCGGCGTGGCGGGTTGGGTGGCGGCAGCGCCGGGTGTTTGCGCCGATGCGGCACAGCCGGCGGTGAGAGCGACGAGGAGAGCGGCGGCGAGGCCGCGGAACGCATGGAACATGCGCCTTATTCTCGACGATTTCGCCGTGGCCTATCGCGGACGCGGGCCGGCGGCGACCAGCGACAGCCAGTTGGTGAGCTCGCGGGCCGCGTGCTCGGGCGTGTCGCCGTAGAACGGCATCAGGGCCGTGGGCATGCCGGGGCGGCGCGCCAGCTTGGCGCGCCAGCGCTCGGCCGAGATCGCCGACACCTCGATGTGATAGGTGCGGCCGGCGATTTCTTCTTCGTAGAGGTGGACGGTCACAGGCGATGGGATGGGTGGGCTGCAGTCGGTGGTGTGACGAGCGAGCGACGATTCTACGACGCCGGTCGTGGGAAACAAGCGAAGGTCGGCGCGAAGATGACGCGTTCGACCGGTTCGGGCACGCACTCGCGCCGAATCCAACGCAGAATATTCTTTCGTCCTCCGATTCTCCACAGCGTTTGCACCGGTCATCCACAGCTTTTCCACAATCGCGGTGACGAGCTCGGGACACGCACCCCGCGCACCGCTCGCCTTGACGCTGCCGAGACGCGGCACGTACGCTGAACCGATGGCACGGCCGCGCAACCGCTTCGCCCTGGCGCCGCTGCTGGCGGTGCTCTGCGCCGGCGGTGCCGCGGCCCAGGACGTGGCGCCGCCGCTGCTCCGCGTGTTCCTCACCGATGGCACCGCGCTCACCAGCTTCGGCGAGTGGGTGCGGATGGACGATCGGGTCGTCTTCTCGCTGCCGCTGTCGGCCGACCCGACGCCGGAACTGCAGCTGGTTACGCTCGCCGCCGGCCGCGTCGACTGGCCGCGCACCGAACGCTACGCGGCGACGGCGCGCGGCGTGCACTACGTCTCGACCCGCGCCGAGAACGACTACGCGCAGTTCTCCAATCAGGTCGCCGCCGTGCTGACCGGCATCGCCCGCGAGCCCGCCGCCAGCCGCCGCCTGGCGATGGCCGAATCGGCCCGCAAGGCGATGGCGGCCTGGCCCGGCGACCACCACGGCTACCGCGCCACCGACGTGCAGCAGATGCTCTCGCTCATCGACGAGGTGATCGGCGAGCTCCGGGCCGCCGCCGGACAGGACAGCTTCGAACTGGAGCTGTCAGCCACCACACCGCCGCTGCCCGCCGAGACGTTGCTGCCGCCGCCGACCGCCGCCGAACTCGCCGAGCAGCTGCTGGCGGCCTCGACGCTGGCCGAGCCGGCCGACCGCGGCACGCTGCTGCAGCGCCTGGTCCAGTTCATCGACCGGGCGGCGGCGCTGCTGCCCGCGTCGTGGGCGACCCGGGTGCGCGGCACCGCGCTCGGCACCCTCGCCGCGGATCGCGCCGTCGACGCCGCCTACACCCGGCTCAGCACCCAGACGCTGGCTGCCGCCCGCCGCCACGCCCAGGCCGCTGACGTCCGCGCCATCGACCGCGTCCGCGCCGAGACGCTGAAGCGCGACACCGCGCTCGGCGCCAAGCGCCCGGCCGAAGTGGCGGCGCTGCTCGCCGCGCTCGATGCCGATGCGGAGACGGCGCGCCGATTGCGGCTGGCCCGCGATCAGTGGCATCTGCGCGAACCGGAGTACCGCAGCTATCGCCGCGCCGTGCTGCCGGCGCTGCGCGAGTTGCAGCGCGCCACCGCGCCGCTCGAAGACATCCGCGAGCAGGCCGGGCCGCCGCCGGCGACGCTGAAGCGGGTCATCGCGCGGTTCTTCAGGGCCCGTCCGGCGGTGAAGGGGACGCGGCCGCCCGCGGCGCTGGCCTCGCCGCACGCGCTGCTGCAGAGCGCGTGGGACCTCGCCGACAACGCCTTCGCGCTGCGGCTGCGGGCGGTGGAGTCGGGCGATTCGGCCCGCGCCGCCGAAGCCTCGGCGGCGGCCGCCGGAGCGCTCATGCTGATGGCCCGCGCCCGCGAGGACATCGACAAGGTGCTCACGCCGCCCGCGCTTCCGTGACGACGCCGCGAGTCACGCGCCTCCACCGTGCCGCCGACGCCGACGGCTTCCGCCGCGTCATCGCCGCTCTCGTCGAGGAGACGCAGCCGTTTGCCGCCCGCGATGCCGTCGTCGTCGTGCCGACCCGCGCCGCCGGCGACGAGCTGCGGCGGTCGCTCGAGCGGCTGCTGCTCGGGCCGTCGCGCGCGGCGTTGTGCCTGCCGCATCTTGGCACCCGCGTCGATCTGCTGCAGCGGCTGCGCGCGCGGCTCGTCGCCCCGCCCGAGTGGCTGTCGCCGTTCGATCGCGAGGTGATCCTGGCGCGCGGCGCCGCCGCGGCTCGCGCCGCCGGGCTCGAGCCGCCGTTCTCGATCCGGCCCGGGCTGGTCGCCGAGATGCTCAACCTCTACGACGCGCTGCGCCGCCAGCGGCGCGGCGTCGCCCGGTTCGAGGAGTTCCTCACCGACGAGCTCGCGCACTCGGACGATCGCGGCGGCGTGCGCCTGCTGGCGCAGACCGTCTTTCTCGCCGACGCGTTCCGGCGCTACGAGGCCGGCCTCGAGACCTGGCATGCCGACGACGAACACCGGCTGCGCGACCGGCTGATTGCCGAGCCGTCGCCGCACCCGGTGCGCCAGGTGATCGTGACCGTCACCGATCGGCTGGCCGACCCGGCGGGATTGTGGCCGGCCGATTTCGACCTGCTGGCCCGGCTGCCCGGCCTCGAGCGGCTCGACGTCGTCGCCACCGAAGCGCGGCTCGGCGGCGGCTGGCTCGAGCGGGTGTTCGAGGAACTGCCGGGCATCGAGGAGGTGGCGGCGCCGCCGCCACGCGGCGAACGCGCGTTGTGTCTGGTGCCGTCGGCCGACGAGTGGGTGTTCACGAGTCGTGACCGTGAAGAGGAGCTCGCCGGGTTCGCCCGCCGCCTGAAGGCCGAGCGGCGCGCCGGCCGTCTGACGGCCGAGACGCGCGTGGGACTCGTGGTGCGGCGGCCGCTGCCGTATCTCTACCTGGCCCGCGATGTCCTGGAGCGGGCCGGGATCCCTTACGAGGCGCGCGACACCCTGCCCTTGGCCGCCGAGCCGTTCGCCGCCGCGCTCGACGTCGTGCTCGAGTGGCTGTCGAGCGGCTTCACCCGCGCGGCCACCGTCGCCGTGCTCCGCTCGCCGCACCTGCGCTTCGCCGACGCCGACGGCGTGGCGCTGTCAGGCGCGTCGATCACCGCGCTCGATCGCGCGCTCGCCGATGCCCGCTACCTCGGTGGCGTCGATCGGCTCGCCGCGCTCGCCGACACCTGGAGCACGCTGCCCGATCGCCGCCGTCACGACCACGCGCGGCGGGCGCTGCCGGCGGCGCGGGCGGCGGCCGACGCCGCCCGGTCGGTGGCGCCGCTCACCGAAGCGCAGGCGGTGGCGTCGCTGATGGACGGCGTGCTCGCGTTCATCGAACGGCACCTGCGGCCCCGCGACGACGCCGATCCGCTGGTCGAGCGCGAGGCCCGAGTGCGCACGGCGGTGCTCGATGCCTGCCGCTCGCTGGCCCACGCCTATGCGCGCTTCGATCCGGGCACCGCGCTCGACGTCGCCGGGGCCGCCGCGGCGATCCGCCGCTGGCTGGGGGCGCAGACCTTCGCGCCGCGCACCGGCGCCGGCGGCGTGCAGATCGTCGACGCCGCCACCGCCCCCTACGGCGAGTTCGACGAGATACAGATCGTCGGCCTCATCGACGCCGACTGGCCGGAGCGCGAGCGGCGCAGCATCTTCTATCCGGCGTTCCTGCTGCAATCGCTGGGCTGGCCCGAGGAACGCAAGCGCCTCGACGGCGCACGGGCGGCGTTCGTCGATCTGCTCGGCCTGGCGTCGCGCCGCTTCGCGCTGTCGACGATCACGCTGGAAGACGACGCCATCGTCGAGCCGTCGGCGTTCCTGCACGAGGTGCGGGCGCTGGCGCCGCCGCGGCAGGTGGTGGCCCAGGACGGGCCCGCCCGCATCTTCCCGTGGGAGGCGCTGGCTCTCGACCCGCCGGCGCTCGATGCCCTGACGGAGCCGGCGCGGACCTGGGCGGCGTTCCGCCAGTCGCGCACACCGGCGACCGATCCGGCGTTCCACGGCGACGCCGGCCCGTGGCTGCTGCCGCGCATCTCGGTCAGCCGTCTCGAGCGCTATCTCGACTGCCCCTTCAAGTTCTACGCCGCCGAGGTGTTGCGCCTCGAAGAGACGCCGGAGGACGACGACAGCCGCACGCCGCTCGAGCGCGGGCTGTTCCTGCACGAGCTGTTCGAGCGGATGTTCGCCGCCTGGCAGGAATCCGGACGCGGCGCCATCACCGCCGCCACGCTCGACGAAGCGCACCGCGTGTTCGCGGCGGTCGCCGACACGGCCCTGGCGGCCTTGCCGGCGGGCGACGCCGCGATCGAGCGGCTGCGCCTGTTCGGCACCGCCGGCGCGCCGGGCATCGCCCGTCGGGTGCTGGCGATGGAAGTGGAGCGCGGTGGCGCGGTGGTCGAGCGGCTGCTCGAGTACACCCTCGACGGCGCCTTCACGTTCCGTGCTCCCGATGGCCGCACCCGCGAGCTGACGCTGCGCGGCAAGGTCGATCGGATCGATCTGCTCGACGACGGCACCTTCCATCTCATCGACTACAAGACCCGGGCGGTGCCGGATCCGAGGCGGGCCCTGCAGCTGCCGATCTACTCGCTGTGCGTCACCCGGCAGCTCGACGGCCATCGCGGGCGGCACTGGCGGCTGGGCGAGGCCAGCTATCTCTCCTACGAAGGGCCCAACGCGGTCGTGCCGCTGACCCGCAAGCCCGAGGAGTTGCCCGAGCGTCTGAGCGAGGCCCAGCGGCAGCTCTTCGACGTGCTCGACGGCATCGCCGCCGGGCACTTCCCACCGCAGCCGGCCGAGCGGTCGCTCTGCACCACCTGCGCGTTCGCGTCCGTGTGCCGCAAGGACTACGTGGAGCCGGCCCTTGGCTGACGGCCAGCTCCCGTTCGCCTTCGACGCATCCGACGAGCCGGCGAATCGCGCGACGCTTGCCCGCCGAAGCCCGGAGGGCGAAGGCCGGGACGCGCTCAGCCGAGACGCCGATGCCCGCGCCTACGCGGTGAACCCCGCCGTGCACGTCGCGCTCGAGGCCTCGGCCGGCACCGGCAAGACCAAGGTGCTGGTCGATCGCTACCTGAACCTGCTCGGCGCCGGCGTCGAGCCGCGCCGCGTGCTGGCCATCACCTTCACCCGCAAGGCCGCCGCCGAGATGCGCGCCCGCATCGTCGCCGACCTGACGCGGATGGGCGAGCAGGGGCAGATCCCGGCCGAGACCTGGAAAGACCTGCGCGGGCGGCTGAGCGAGATCGCGATCAGCACCATCGACGCCTTCTGCCTGTCGCTGCTCGGCGAGTTCCCGCTCGAAGCCGACGTCGACCCCGGCTTCAGCGTCGCCGACGAGACCGAGACGCCGCGGCTGGTCGACGAGACGCTCGACCGCACGCTGCGGATCGGGCGGGCGCAGAGCGCCCACGACGCCGACATCGCCCTGCTGTTCGCCCGGCTGGGCGAGGCGCGGCTGCGCCAGGCGCTCACGCGCCTGCTCGACCGTCGGCTGGTCGCGGTGGCGGCGCTCGACCGGTTCCTGCGCCGCAGCCCGCACGGCCTCAGCGCCGAACGCGCCGCCGAGCGCGCGGTCGCCCGCCTGGCGGCGATCTTCGCCGGACCGGACGGGCGGCTGCCGCGGTTCCGCGCGACCGGCCCCGCCACCGCCCGCTTCGCGCTGCTGCTCCAGCGCCTCGAGCGCGCGCTGGCGGCCGGCCCCGCCGATCCGGGGCTGGTGGCCGATCTGGCCGGGCGGCTGCGCGATCACTTCCTCACCCAGAGCGGCACCCCGCGCAAGCGGCCGGCCGACCTGAAGGCGGCCTTTCCGTCAGCGACCGCCTACACCGCCCACGGCGCGATGCTCGCGGATCTCGGCGGCTCGATCGTCGACCTGCTCGATGCGCACCGCGCCGATGTCAACGTCGTGCTGGCGCGCAGCCTGCGCTGGGTGACGGCGCGGGCCCTGGAGCAGTACCAGCGCACGCTCGACGAGCACGCCGCCGTCGACTTCACCGACGCGCTGGTGAAGGCGCTGGCGCTGCTGGCGCAGATGGAGGAGTTCTCGCAGAGCCGCTATCGCCTGGAATCGCGCTACCAGCACGTGCTGGTCGACGAGCTGCAGGACACCAGCCGGCCGCAGTGGCAGCTGGTGGAGCTGCTGGTCCGGGCCTGGGGCGAAGGCGCCGGCGTCGCCCACGAGGGACCGGCGCCGCCGTCGATCTTCGTGGTCGGCGATCGCAAGCAGTCGATCTACGGCTTCCGCGACGCCGATGTCGGCGTGCTCGACGCGGCGGCCCGGCTGATCGGCCGGCTGCGGCCGGGACGCGAGCCGCGCCGGGCGATCGTCCGCAGCTTCCGCGCCGTCCCGGCCCTGCAGCAGTTCGTCAACGACGTCTGCGACGAGATCGCCAAATCGCCGGAGCGCACCGACGCGTTCCGTTACGGCGACCTCGATCGGTTCCCGGTCGGCGACGGCGACGGCCGCGCCCGTCCCGTGGGCCTGGTCGCCGCCGCCGATACCGCCGGCTGCGCCCGCGCCGTCGCCGCCGAGGTGTCGCGGCTGCTGCGCACCGGCGAGACGGTGCGCGACCGCCAGACCGGAGTGCCCCGGGAGGTCGCGCCCGGCGACATCGCCGTGCTGTTCCGATCGCGCGACAGCCACCGCGAGTTCGAGCGCGAGCTCGAGCGGGTCGGCGTGCCGTTCTACGTCTACAAGGGGCTGGGGTTCTTCGACGCCGACGAAGTGAAGGACGTGATGGCGCTGGTGCAGTGTCTGGCCGAACCCGACACCCAGCTGCACGTCGCCGCGTTCCTGCGCTCGCGGTTCGTCCGGCTGTCCGACCAGGCGTTGAAGCAGCTCGCGCCCGACATCGCCGAGGCGCTCGGTGCCGCCGCGCCGCCGGCGGTGACGGCGCAATTGACCGGCGAAGACCAGCGGGCGCTCGAACTGGCGCGCGCCGCCTTCGCGCGCTGGCGGACGCTGGCCGATCGGCTGGCGCCGGCCGACCTGGTCGATCAGGTGCTGCACGAGAGCGCCTACGCCTGGGAGCTGCGCGGCCGCGGCCACGCCCAGGCCCGCGAGAACCTCAAGAAGCTGCGCGGGCTGGTGCGCCGGCTGCAGAACCGCGGCTACGCCACGCTGGCGCGGATCGCCGAACGCATCAACCAGCTGATGAGCGGCGACGAGTCCAACGCGATCATCGACGCGCTCGACGCCGTGAACCTGATGACGGTGCACGCCGCCAAGGGCCTCGAGTTCCCGGTGGTGTTCCTGGTCAACCTGTCGCGCGGCACCGGCGGGCGCGGCGAGGCGATCGACGTCGTGACCGGCAGCGACGCCGCGGGCGAGACGTTCGATCTCGTCTCGATCGACGGGCTGGCCGACGAGCCCGGGCGCGAGGTGGAGGCGCGCGAGCGCGAGGAGTCGAAACGGCTGGTCTACGTCGCGCTCACCCGCGCCCGCGACCGGCTGTACCTCGCCTCGACGCTGTCCCGGCAGGGCGGGTTCGCGCCGGCGACCACCTCGCTCGGCGCGGTGCTGCCCCCCTCGCTCGGCGACGCGGTGGCGCGGGCGGCGACCGCCCGCGGCACGATCGCGTGGACCGCGGCGGCGGGACGCGTGCACACGCTGCGCGTCGTCACGCCGGAGAGCGAGCCGCCGCCGCTCGCCGCGGCGCCCGCCGCCGCCAGCGACGACTTCGCCGCGCTCGTCCCCGCCGGCCGCGACACGGTCGGCGTCACCGCGCAGATTGCCAGCAGCGCCGCGGCGGACGGCGCGCCGCGGCTGGCCCCCGGCGCGACCCGTGCCGACGCCCGCGCCGCCGGCACGCTGGTCCACCGCGCCATCGCCGCCGGCGCGCTCACGGCGCCAGCCGCGGGCCGCGCGCGGCTCGTCGACGAGGCCACCGCCGGTGCGCCCGACCAGGCCCGCGCGGCGGTGGCCGCCGCGATCGAGTCACTCGTCAGCCGCCCCGACCTGACCGAGCTCATCACTGGATCGCATGTGCAGCATGAGGTGCCGGTGTCGGTGCGCGGGTCCGACGGCACCGTCCTTCGGGCCGTGGTCGACATGATCGTGCAACGCCCCGACGGCGTGGTCACGGTGGTGGAGTTCAAGACCGGTGTGCCACGGGAGGCCGATGCGCGCCAATTGGCGGCGTATGCCGAGGGAATCCGGGCGCTGGCCCCGGCACTCATCGTCGAGAGCCGGGTGATCCGCGTCGATTTATGAGTTTTCTTTCTTGTGCCTGCCGGAAGGTTTTCACTAGACTGGCGGAGTGCCCGGCCGAGTGGGCGCCTCGAGAGGAGCTCCGGAGTGGCGTTGACGTGTCCGAGTTGCGGCAATGACCAGAACTTCCAGGTCAAGACGCTGCAGATGCACGTAGTGAAGCTCGACGACACGCGTGTCGAAGTCACCGACGAGAGCCGTCCCGCGGTGTTCGAGGTGCTCTGCGACGAATGCGAAACGGCGCTCGACTTCGACGATGTCGAAGACGCGCTCCGCCGCGAAGTGCTCCTCACCATCGGCGCGCGGTAGTTCTTTCAGTGGCCGTAGGGCGGAGCTTCAGCTCCGCCGTTCACCCCTCATCGACCTCCCGGTCGGCCTCCTCGAAGTAGTCGCATTCGGGGCAGATCCACTCGCGGATCGGCAGCTTCAGCACCTGCGACGTCCCCGGGACCTGGCGGATTTCCTCGCGCAGGCTGATCCGCATGAACTCGCCGCACTGCGGGCATTCCCTGGTCATGCCCGGAGTATCGGGTCGAGCCCACCGCGCCTTGACTCGACCCCGACTCGGCTCCTATCGTGAGGCGTCGCGGGTCCGCAGCGGGCGCGCGGTGAGAGCGATGCCCAGATACTGGAGCGTGGACGAGGCGTGGACCGCCGCCGAGAGCTCGCCCGAGTTCGACCGTGAACTCCGGCGCTCGCTCGGCGACGAGGTGGCGATTGACTTCCCGTCGATGCACGGGCCGATCACCCGCATGCGCGCCGCGTTCGGCGAGGCGGTCGACGAAGCGCCGATTGTCGCCCGGGTCACGCTGTCGCCTCGCCAGGCGCTGGCCGGAGCCAGGGTGCCGCTCGACGTGCCGGCGCGCCGGCCGTGCCGGCGCTGCAACGGCCGCGGCGGCACGTGGCGCCTGACCTGCGCCCCGTGCGCCGGCTCCGGCTACGCCACCGAACGCTTTCCGCTCACCGTGACCGTGCCGGCCCGGGTCGCCGACGGCGCCCGGTTCTCGTTCCACCTCACGCATCCGGACGGACGGCGCGCCCAGGTGGAAGTGCGCGTCGCGGTGCTGTGAGGCGCCACGTCGACTTCCTCGCCCAGCTCTATCGCGTCTGGGGAGCGGTGTTCCTGATCGTCGGCGCCGCCGGCCTGGCGCTGGCCGGAGGTGCCCTGGCGATTGCCCGGATGTCGGGGCCGGTCGCCACCGGGTCGAGCGTCGCCGCCGGCCTGACCGCCGTGACCATGGGCGTGCTGGCGCTCGTCGCGCTCGCCTGGGCGGCGCTGCACGTGTGGGTGGGCGGGGCGCTGATGCAGCACGGCCCGCGCTCGCGGCTGCTGGCGTTGGGGCTGGCGATCGGCAACCTGCCGCTCCTGCCGTTCGGCACCGCGCTCGGCGCCTACGCCTGCTGGGTGTTGCTGCACGACGACGGGCGCCAGGTGTTCGTGCCGGCGCCGCCGGCGGCGTAGCGCGACGAACCGGTCGACGCGCGCCCGCGGGTCAGGCGCCGAGTGGCGGCGGATCCACCGTGCCCGCCGCCGTCCACGGCCCGCAGCGCAGCACCCGCGCCAGCGCCATGCCTCCGCCGCGCACCAGTCCGAACCGTCGCACGCACGCCTCGGCATAGTGACTGCAGGTGGGCGAGAAGCGACACGCCACCCCCGACGCCGCGAAGGCCCGCGACAACGTCGCCTGGTAGACGTGGATGCCGGTGATCGCCGCGCGGGCCATGAGCTGGTGGTCGGGCGGCCGCGCCAGGTCGGCGGCGACCAGCGCAGCGGCGATCACGGCGGCGGCGAGCATCCGGCGGCGCATGAGCGTCAGTGCGGCGCCACGGCCCGGACGCTGGTCCGGACCGTGGCCCATGGGGTTACAGCCGGTCGGCGTACTGGCTGACGCCGGGCACGATCAGCCGGCTGCCGTTCACGCCCTTGACGATCGCCAGGATGTGCAGGACGACGATAGCGATCCAGACGACGAAGCTGAGCAGGCCGACGACGCAGCCGAGGATGGTCCCGAGGGCCATCTGCACGATGGTGACCGCGATCCAGAAGACGATCTCGGCAATCATCAGCACGATGCCGTGCTTGGCGTGCCACTGCACTTCCTTGTCGTCTTTCTCGACCAGCAGCGGCACCAGCGCCAGCAGCCACAGGTAAGACAGGACGATCATCACACCGCGGTTGCTCGACTGGGCGCCGCCGGTCGGCAGCGGGGGCGGGGGCGTAGCGTCTGCCATCGGAGCCTCTCCTTGGGCCGTTCGGGTGAGCCGGGGACACCCCACCGCGCCAACCCCGCGCGGCGGGGACCCCGTCGGCCTCGCGGGGGAGTCTTACACAACGGCCGGGGTTTCGCTACCGACGGCCCGTGTCCAGGACACCACGTGCGTGCGCTGGTAAGCTTGGTCAGATGTCCGACGACGATGTGAAGCCGCAGGCGGGGCTGACGCCCGCCGCCGTAATAGAAGCCCTGAAGGGCGTGGCCGACCCCGAGCTGCGCAAAGACGTGGTCGCACTGCACATGGTGAAGGGCATGACGGTCGAACACGGCCGCGTCGCCTTCACCCTGGAGCTGGCCACGCCGGCGCATCCGGCCCGCGACCACATCCGCGCCGCGGCCGAGCAGGCGGTGGCGGCCGTGCCCGGCGTGACGGCCGTCGACATCACCGTCGGCGCCGTCGTGCGCTCGGTGACCGCGGCGGAGCACGGCGGTCCGCCGCTGGCCGGGGTGAAGAACGTCATCGCCGTGGGCGCCGGCAAGGGCGGCGTCGGCAAGACCACCGTCTCGGTGAACCTCGCGCTCGCGTTGGCGCAGATGGGCTGCCGCGTCGGTATCCTCGACGGCGACGTCTACGGTCCCAACGTGCCGCTCATGTTCGGGCTCACCGCCGAACTGGGCACCGACGGCCAGAAGATCGCCCCGGCCGAGAAGTTCGGCGTGCAGGTGGTGTCGATGGCGTTCCTGGCCAAGGACGACCAGGCGCTCATCTGGCGCGGTCCGATGCTGCACAGCGCCATCCAGCAGTTCTTCCGCGACGTCGCCTGGAAGGACCTCGACTACCTGATCATGGACATGCCGCCGGGCACCGGCGATGTGGCGCTGTCGCTCAGCCAGACCGTGAAGGTGGCCGGCGCGGTCGTCGTCACCACGCCGCAGATCGTGTCGCTGGCCGACACCCGGCGGGCCGTCAAGATGTACGAGAAGCTCTCCATTCCCACCATCGGCCTGGTGGAGAACATGAGCTACTACGCCTGCCCCAACTGCCACATCGAGAGCGACATCTTCGGCCACGGCGGCGGCGAGCAGCTGGCCACCGAGATGAGCGTGCCGTTCCTGTGCCGCCTGCCGATGTACCAGCCGATCCGCGTCGGCGGCGACCGCGGGATCCCGCTGGTGATCGCCGAACCGGGATCGCCGGCCGGCCGCGGCTTCATCCAGCTGGCCGAGCGTGTGGCGATTCGCACGGCGATCGCGGCGGCGGAGAACGCGGTGAAGTTCAAGGGCAAGATTCCGCTCATTCAGGTGCGCTGACGCGTACCTGAATCGCGGAGGGAACAGGGAACAGGGAACAGGGAACAGGGAACAGGGAACAGGGAACAGGGAGAGCGTTTGCTGCTGGTTCCTTGCTTACGCCACGCCGCGGAACGCGAGCGTGACAAGTGTTCTACCCGTTCCCTGTTCCCCGTTCCCTGTGCCCTGTCTCAGCCATTCGCCCCATCGCCACGTATCCCGCGATCGGGCCAAGCGCCAGTAGCCAACTCGCATATTGCCATCCCACCACCAGGGCCACGCGCGGCAGGGCGTCGATGGTCGCCATCGTCAACAGGAAGCCGATCGACGTCTGCAGCGTGAGGGCCGTGCCGATCGCGTCGGGTGGCGCGTGTTCGCTGACCAGCGCCGAGAACTGCGCGGAGTCGGCGACCACAGCGAAGCCCCACACCGCCACCAGCAGGAACAGCCACGCCGGGTGGCGGCCGTAGACCGCGGCGGTGGCGAGACAGCAGACGCCCGAGGCGGCGAGCGCAAGGCGGGCGACGCGCGCCTTGCCGAGGCCGTCGGCCAGTCGGCCGGCCACGATGCAGCCGGCGGCGCCGCTGCCGATGGCGACGAAGGCGACGAACGCGGCGTCGCGGGCCGGGTCGCCCGACCCGGCGGCGGCGAGGCTGGCGGCGGCGAACGCCGCCACCCAGGCCCACATCGCATACAGCTCCCACATGTGCCCGAGGTAGCCGGCGGTGGCCAGCCGCACCTCGCGCACCGCGAACACCCGGCCGACCGCCCGGGCGTCGAAGCGCGAGGTCGGCGGCAGCAGCGGCCCGTCGCGGACGATCCACACCGCGACCAGCGCTCCCGCCAGCGCCAGCGCCGACGTGAACAGGATTGGCGTCCGCCACTCGGCGCCGAAGAGCGCCGTCACCAGGTGCGGCATCGCCTTGCCGAGCGTGAGCGCGCCGACCAGCATGCCAAGGGCGAAGCCGCGGCGCAGCCGGAACCAGCCGGCCGCCACCTTCATGGCCGGCGGATAGACCCAGGCGAGCGCCGCGCCCGTCGCCAGTCGGGTGGCGATGAGTCCCCACGGTGACGTCACGAGAAGGGCGCTGGCGTTGGCCGACGCGCCCAGCAGGCAGCCGACGCCGATCAGCACGCGCGGGTTGACGACGTCGGCCAGGTTGGCGACGGCGGTGAGCAGCGTCGCGGCGACGAAGCCGGCCTGCACGGCCATCGTCAGCCACGCGCTCTCCGACGAGGTGAGCGCGAACGCCTCGGCCAGTGACGGCGTCACCGCCGTGGCCGAGAACCACAGCGACATGCCGAGCAGCTCGGCGCCGGCCAGTGCCGCCAGCATCCGCCACGCGATCAGCGAGTCGGCGCCGGCGTCGGCCGGCTGCGCCCGCGTCATGCTCAGCCGAGCGCCTGCTCGAACGCGGCCACCAGCTCGCGCGCCGTCGTCCGCGTCCACGACTCGTTCACGCCGAGCGTGACGACGCCGGCCGCCGAGGCCGCCGGGATCCGGATGCCGCGTTCGCCCAGGCGGCGGCCAACGGCCGCGGCGTCCACGCCCTTCAGCGTCAGCCTCGTGAGGTTGGTGCCGTTCTGAATCCGCTCGACGGTCACCCGCGGATGGGCGCCGATCGCCGTGTAGAACGCTTCGGAGATCGCGACGGCGCCGGTCAGCCGGTCGACGAAGCCGTCCATGTAGTGGCGCGCGACCAGCGCCGCCGGCCAGCCGACGGCGAGGTTGCCGCCGAACATCCGCCGGGTGTGGAACATCCCGTCGAGCACGCGGCGCGGGCCGGCGAGGATCGCGCCGACGCCGCAGTTGAAGTACTTCCACAGCGAGACGTAGACGGTGTCGAACGGCGCCGCCAGTGCGGCCGGCGTGCGGCCGGTGTAGGCCGACGCGATGAACAGCCGCGCGCCGTCCAGGTGCAGGCCGATGCCGCGGTCACGCGCCAGCGCGGCGATGGCCGGCACTTCGCCCCAGTCGAACATCTGGCCGGTGAGCCGCCGGATCGGACTCTCGATCGCGATGGCGCCGACGTCGGTGGCGACCCGGCCGCCGGCCGTGCGCGCCAGCACCGCCTCGATGTCGCCGCGCGTGAAGGTCGCCGCGCCGGGCCCGAGCGGCATCAGCGTCAGGCCCGACAGCGTCTGGCAGGCATCGCCGGTGTCGTTGTAGATGTGACTGGTCTCGGGGACGATGACCCGGCGCTTCGATCCGGCCAGTGCCCGCAACGCCAGCTGGTTGGCCAGCGTCCCCGACGGCATGAAGACCGCGGTCTCCTTGCCGAGCAGCCCGGCCCAGTGCCGCTCGAACCGCTCGATCTCGCCGCCGAGCAGATAGGAGTCTTCGGCCACCGCGGCTCGCGACGTCAGCTCCGCGAGCAGCGCCGCGTAGGCGCGCGGCGTCACACCGAGGCCGTCGCCGCTCAGATGGACCGTGCGATCCGCCCCCGCCGGCTCGGGCGCGCGGCCCGCCACTGGCGCCAGCCAGGTGCCCGCCGCCGCCGCGCCCGCCGTCCCCACGAACCCGCGCCGGGTGATTCGTTCCATCTCAGTCCTCCTGCCCGCCCACCCTATAACACTGGACCGTGAGGATGACACGGTGCGTCTACCACGGAGGCACGATAGGATCGACGACGCTCCCCGATGGACATTCCCTTCGCCACCCGTACGCTCACCAACGGCCTCGAGGTCGTGGTCCACGAGGATCACCACATCCCGATGGCCGCCGTCAGCGTGTGGTACCACGTCGGGTCGCGGCACGAAGTCCCCGGCCGCACCGGCTTCGCCCATCTCTTCGAGCACCTGATGTTCAAGGGCTCGGCGCACCATCCGTCGGGCTATTTCGAGGCGCTGCAGGAGGCCGGGGCGCTCGTCAACGGCTCCACCAACACCGACCGCACCAACTACTGGGAGGTGGTGCCGGCCGATGCCCTCGAGCTGGCGTTGTGGCTCGAGTCCGACCGCATGGGCCACCTGCTGCCGGCCCTCTCGGCGGAGAAGTTCGCCACCGAACGCGAGGTGGTGCTGAACGAGCGCCGGCAGAACTACGAGAATCGCCCCTACGGGCTGACCAGCGTGGCGCTGTCGGCGGCGCTCTTTCCGCCCGATCACCCCTACCACTGGGTGACCATCGGCGCGCCGGAGGATCTGGTGGCCTCGTCGGTCGACGACGCCCGGGCGTTCTTCCAGCGCTTCTATCACCCCGGCAATGCGTCGCTGGCGATTGCCGGCGACGTCGACGCCGACCTGGTGTTCGCCCTGGTCGAGCGCTACTTCGGCGAGGTGCCGGCCGGCCCCGTGGTGCACCAGCCGCAGCGGCCGGGGGTGCTGGCGGCCGAGGCCCGGCTGCTGCTCGAGGATCGGGTCGAGCTGCCGCGTCTGAACCTGGCGTGGCACAGCCCGCGGATGTTCGACGACGGCGACGCCGCGCTCGACATCGCCGCCGACGTGCTGGCCAGCGGCAAGGCGGCGCGGCTCTACCGCGCGCTGGTCCACGAGGCCCGGCTGGCCATCGACGTCTCGGTCGTGCAGGCCTCACGCGAGATGTCGAGTGTCTTCCACGTGGTGGCCACCGCCGCCCCGGGGCGCGGCCTCGACGAGGTCGACGCGGTGATCCGCGCCACGATCGAGGACTTCGCCGCGACCGGCCCGACCAGTGACGAGCTCGAACGGGCCACCGCGCGCGCCGAGGCGCACTTCGTCTACCGCCTGCAGACCATCGGCGGCTTCGGCGGCAAGTCGGATCAGTTGAACGCCTACAACGTCTTCACCGGATCGCCCGGCTACTTCGCCGCTGACCTGGCGCGCTATTCGCGCCAGACCTCGGCGTCGGTGGCCGCCGCCGCGCGCACCTGGCTGTGCGACGCGCCGCGCGTCGCGGTGAGCGTCGTCCCGCATGGCCAGGCCGCCCTCGGGCTGACCGGTGCCGCACTGGTGCGCCCGGCATGATCGCCGTCGATCGCTCGCGGTTGCCGCTGCCCGGCCTGCCGCGGCCGTTCCTCTTCCCGGCGATTGTCCGCACGCCGCTCGCCAGCGGCCTCGACGTGCGGGTGGTCCCGCACGACGCGGTGCCGGTCGTCTCGATGGTCGCGGTGGTGCCGGGCGGCTCGGCGGCCGATCCGCTGGACCGGCCGGGGCTGGCGGCGTTTGCCGCCGACCTGCTCGACGACGGCGCCGGCGACCTCGACGGCGTGGGCCTGGCCGATGCGCTCGCCCGCATCGGCGCCGAGCTCGACGTGGAAGTGTGGCCCGACGCCGCGGTGATCACCGTGACCGCGTTGTCGCGCCATGCCGAGCGGGCGGTGGACCTGATGGCCGACCTGCTGATGCGGCCGCGCTTTGCCGAGGTCGACGTCGAGCGGGTGCGCGGCCTGCGGCTGGACCGGCTGCGGCAGATGCGCGCGCAGGCCCAGGCCCGCGCCGATCGCGCCTTCGTGCGTCGCGTCTACGGCAGCCATCCCTATGGCCACCACGGCATCGGCGACGCCGCCGGCATCCGCGCCGCGACGCTCGGCGAAATCCAGGGGTTCCACGCCAGTCGATGCACCCCGTCGGCGATGACGCTGGTGGTCGGCGGTTCGATCGCGCCCGATCACGCGCACCGGCTCGTCGACCGCGCCTTCGGCGGCTGGCGCGGCGGCGTCACGCCGGCGGTGCCCGACCTCGACGCCGACATGCCGGTCGCCGGCCCGGCCCGTGCCCTGGTCGTGCCGCGGCCCGGCGCCCCGCAGTCGGAGCTGCGCATCGGCCAGGTCGGCGTCGCCCGGACCACGGCGCACTACCACGCCCTCGTGCTGTGGAATGCCGTGCTCGGCGGCCAGTTCGTGAGCCGGCTGAATCGCACGCTCCGTCAGGAGAAGGGCTACACCTACGGGGTGCGCTCGGGGTTCGACTTCCGGCGCGGCCGCGGGCCCTTCACCGTGCAGACCAGCGTGCAGGCCAGCGCCACCGCCGACGCGGTAGCCGACGTGCTGCGCGAGGTGGCGGCGATGTGCGCCGGCGCGCCGCCGACCGCCGACGAGGTGCAGCGGGCCAAGGCGGCCGTGGGCCGCGCCTATCCGCTCGGCTTCGAGACCGCGCAGCAGGTGGCGCGCGGCGTGGCGCAACTGGCGCTGCACCACCTGCCCGACGATCACTTCGCCCGCTTCGTGCCGGCGCTCGACGCCGTCGACGCGTCGGCGATCGCCGTCGCCGTCAGCCGGCATGTGCGTCCCGACGCACTGACCACGGTGGTGGTCGGTGACCCTGACACGGTCGTGCCGCAGTTCGAGGCCCGGGGCATGACCGTGGAGATCCTGCCCGACGACGAGGAGCTGTGAAGGCGGCGCGGTTCCACGGCCACGGTGGACCCGAGGTCCTGGTGCTCGAAGACGCCCCGGATCCGCGCCCGCGTCCCGGGGAAGCGCTGATCCGTGTCCGCGCCTGCGCGACCAATCACCTCGATCTGTGGCAGCGCCGCGGCCTCGAACGCGTGACCATCCCGTTCCCCCACATCTCCGGAGCGGAGGTTGCCGGCGAGGTGCTGGACGCACCCGGCGGCGAGGTCGGCACCGGCGCCCGCGTGCTGCTGCAGCCCGGCCTGTCGTGCGGCCGCTGCGCGGCCTGCCTCGACGGTCGCGACAACGAGTGCCGCCGCTACGACGTGCTGGGCTATCAGAGCGACGGCGGCTACGCCGAGCTGGTGGTGGTGCCGGTGGCCAACGTCGTGGCGATCCCGGATCACGTCCCGTTCGCCGCTGCCGCGGCGTTCCCGCTCACGTTCCTGACGGCCTGGCACATGCTGGTGACGCGGGCGAAGGTCCGGCCGGGCGAGACCGTGCTGGTCCTGGCCGGCACCAGCGGCGTCGGCCAGGCGGCGATCCAGGTGGCGCGCCTGCACGGTGCGCGGGTGATCGCGACGGCGGGATCAGAGGCCAAGCTGGCGCACGCGCGCGCGCTCGGCGCCGACGAGGTCGTGCACCACCACGCCGCCGACCTGGTCGCCGTCGTCCGCGGCCTCACCGGCAAACGCGGGGTCGACGTGGTCGTCGAGCACGTCGGGGCGGCGACGTGGGAGCGCAGCGTCAAGGCCCTGGCACCCGGCGGGCGCCTGGTCACGTGCGGCAACACCACCGGCTGGGACGCGCGTATCGACCTGCGGTTCCTGTTCTCCCGTCAGCTGAGCCTGCTCGGTTCCTACATGGGGACGAAGGGGGAGCTGCTCCAGGCCGCGCGGTTCTTCTTCGACGGCCGGCTGGCGCCGCTGGTCGACAGCGTGATGCCGCTGGCTGGCGCCGCCGACGCGCACCGCCGGCTCGAAGCCGGCGACGTGGCCGGAAAGCTCGTGCTCACGCCTTAGTCAGACGTCGGGACGGCCAGGATGCTCGCTCCTGAGTCACGTCCTCGCGAGCCTCGAAACAAAGCCGCACGGCCCGCCGTCTGATGGAGTGTCCCGGGGGTATGATCTGTCCTCGGACGGCGTCATGTCCGCTTCCAATCCCCGTCCCAGCCGCTTCCGCAGCCTGAGCGTCAGCCTCGCCGGCGCCGTCGGCGTCGTCGCGGCGATCGTCGCCGGGGCCACGATCTGGCTGATGCTGACCGACCCGGTCACCGTCGCCGAGGCCATCGACACCGGCGAAGTGGCGCCGCTGGTCGAAGAACTGGCGAGCGTGATCTACGACGCGATCGTCGGGCTCATCAAGTACCTGTAGTCCCCAGTCCCTAGCTCTCTGGCAGCACCCGCTCCGCCGCTGCCGCCAACTGCAGCAGCTGCAGCGTGTGGCCGAACGGGCCGATGAGCTGCAGGCCGACCGGCAGGCCCTGTGGCGTGACGCCGCAGGGCAGCGACACGGCCGGCTGGCGCCCCAGGTTGAAGGGTTGCGTCAGGCGCAGCATGGCGTTGCGCACCGGCTCGTCGCCGCCGCGTACCGGCACGGTCACCGCGCCGATCGGCGGCGCGGCGATTGGCAGCGTCGGGCACACCAGGGCAACGCGGCCTTCGAGGGCCTGGTCGATCTCGCGCGCGATCACCTCGCGGCCGCGCATCGCCCGGGCGTAGTCCTCAGCCAGCACGTAGCGGCCCATCTCCAGCCGCAGCCGCACGTTGGCCGTGTAGTCGGCAGGGTGACTCTCGAGCGTAGCGGCATGGAAGGCGGCGGCGTCGCCGAACACCAGGGGCAGGTAGATCGCGGCCATGTCGGCGGCGTGCGGAATCGTCACCGGCTCGACGATCGCGCCGGCTCGCCTCAGGGCCTCGACGCCGGCCCGCGCGACCGGCTCGACGTCGGCGCCCATGCGGTCCCAGAAGTAGCCGTCGAGCAGTCCAATCCGCGCCCCCTTGAGCGTCGCCGGCGTCAGCCGGGCGTCACCAGCCGGCTCGCGGCCGGCCAGCACTTCATGGACCAGCCACGCGTCGGTCACCGTACGCGCCAGCGGCCCGACGTGATCGAGTTGGCGGCTGAGCGGCACGACGCCGTCGGCCGGGATCTCGTTCCACCCTGGCTTCAGCCCAACGACGCCGCACGCCGCCGACGGAATGCGGATCGATCCGCCGGTGTCGGTGCCGATCGACGCGATCGACATCCCGGTCTTCACGGCGATGCCCGAGCCGCCGCTCGACCCGCCGGGCGAACGCGTGTCGTCCACGGGATGGCGGGCCAGGCCGAAGCCAGAATCCTCGCTGGTCGTGCCGAAGGCGAACTCGTGCAGGTTGGTGCGGCCGACCAGCACCGCTCCGGCGCGCTTCAACCGGGTCGTCACGGTCGCGTCGGTGGCGGCGACGACGTTGCGCCGCAGCCGTGACCCGGCGGTGTTGGGCAGCCCGGCCTGGTCGATGATGTCTTTGATCGACATCGGGATGCCGTGCAGCGGACCCACCGCGCCGCCGGCGCGCGTGCGGTCGGCGGCGCGGGCCGCGGCGAGTGCGGCCTCGGCGGTGACGGCGATGAAGGCGTTCAGCCGCGGGTTGAGCGCGGCGATGCGCTCGAGGCAGCGGGTGGTCAGCTGCTCGGAGGTGGTGGCGCCACGCGCCAGGGCGCCGCGCAGTTCGTCGATGGTCTCGCCGTTCCAGGCCATCACCGGGCCTCCGGGCGCGGCGGCGTGCCGGCGTCGCGGTCGGCGCGGTCGTTCCAGTCGCCGGCGCGCAGCGTCCGCATCGACGCCGCCAGGCCCTGCAGCAGCGGCTTCAGCTCGGGCAGCCCGCGCCGTTCGGCGTCGGCTTCGGCGGCAGCCAGCCAGCGTTCCACGGTCATCTCCAGTTCCCTTCACGTCGTTGCCGTTCCTGGCATCGAGCTCTGGCCGCTGAGCCCCGAGCCCCGAGCCCCGGTCTTGACTGCTATTGCCACGCCGTCGCCCACCGGCAGCCAGCTCACGGTGAGCCGCGGGTCTGCGGCCAGCCTGGCGTTGTAGGCGGCAATCGCCGCCGTGTCCTCCGGCGTGCGCCGCGGCGTGGTGACGAAGCCGGGCACGACCTCGCCGTCCCACAGGACGTTGTCGGTGACCAGCACGCCGCCTGGACGCAGCAACGCCACCAGCCGGTCGAGCATCGGCTCGTACCCGGCCTTGTCGCCGTCCTGGAAGATGAGGTCGAACGGCCCGGCGAGCTTGTGCAGGGAGCGATCGGCGTCGCCGACCATCACGCTGACGCGGTCGTCGATGCCGGCCTCATTGAAGTAGCCGCGCGCGACCGCCGCGCGCGACGGGTCGCGCTCGAGCGTCACCAGCAGGCCGTCCGGCGGCAGCGCCGCCGCCATCCACAGCGTCGAGTAGCCGATTGCGGTGCCGATCTCGAGCACGCGCGCGGCCTTGGTGGCGAGGACGAGCGCGTGCAGCAGCGCTCCGGTGAGCGGATCGACGACCGGCACGCCGTCGGCGCAGGCCGGACTCCAGGATGCCGGCGAGCAGCGGATGCGGCGCCGCCGAGAGGCTGGTGAGATACGCGGCCACGGCCGGTGGTGTCACGAGGCTCACGGTTTGCAGCCCGTGATGACAGCGGTGCCGGCATTCGACCGGCGCTGCATCCCATCTCGCGGCGTTACTCCTCCCTCGAATATTGCTGCATATTCTCGGTCGTCGCGCCTTGCGATCTGGGCGCATCGCCGCTCTCGGTGCGTCGCCACCGCTCTCATCACGGGCTGCCGTCGATTGTAGACTCTGAGCGTGAGACACACCAAGATCATCGCCACGCTCGGCCCGGCGACCGCCGACGACGCCTCGCTCGACGCGCTGCTCGCCGCTGGCGTCGACGTCGTCCGCCTCAACTTCTCGCACGGCACGCACGAGTCGCACCGCCACACTTACGACCGGGCGCGCGCCGCCGCCCAGCGGGTCGGCCGCCACATCGCCGTGCTCCAGGATCTGAGCGGGCCCAAGATCCGCACCGGACGGCTGGCCGGCGGTCAGGCGCTGGTCCTGGCCGACGGCGATCGCCTCGACATCGCGACCGGCGACGACGAGGGCGGCCCGGGACGGGTCTTCACCAGCTACGGCGAACTGGCGCGGGCGGTGCACGCCGGCGACCGCCTGCTGCTCGACGACGGCCGGCTGGAGCTGTCGGTGGAGGGCAGCGACGGCATCACCATCCGCACCCGGGTGGTCAACGGCGGGCCGCTCGGCGAGCACAAGGGCATCAATGCCCCGCGCGTGGCGCTGCCGTCCGGCGCGCTCACGCTCAAGGACGGCGAAGACCTCGCCTTCGGGTTGTCGATCGGCGTCGATCTGGTGGCCCTGAGCTTCGTGCAGACGGCGGCCGACGTGCGTGCCGCGCGGGCGATCGCCGTGTCGCACGGCGTGCCCGACGTGCCGATCGTCGCCAAGCTCGAGCGGCCGGAAGCCATCGATCGGCTCGACGAGATCCTCGCCGTCGCCGACGCGGTGATGGTGGCGCGCGGCGACCTCGGGCTCGAGGTGCCGTTCGCGCACGTGCCGCGCGTGCAGAAAGACATCCTGCGCACGGCGCGGGCCCGCGGCGTGCCGGCGATCGTCGCCACCCAGGTGCTCGAGTCGATGCGCGAGTCGCCGCGGCCGACCCGCGCCGAGGTCAGCGACGCGGCCAGCGCCGTCGATCTCGGCGCCTCGGCGATCATGCTGGCCGGCGAGACCGCGGTCGGCCGCTTCCCGGTGCGGGCGGTGGAGGCGCTCGACGCGATTATCCGTGACGCCGAGGCCGATGGCCCCCGGCCGTCGGCGCCGGTGCCCCGTCACGTCGACGGCGATGGCCCGTGGGACCACGCCGCGGCGCTGGCCGACGCCGCCGTCGCGCTGGCCACCCGCGCCCATGCCGGCGCGATCGTCGCCGTCACGCGCGAGGGCCGCACCGCGCGGATGCTGGCCTCGGCCCGTCCCGCCGCCACCGTGTATGCCGCCACCGATCGCCCGGAGGTGGCCCGCCGCCTGGCCTTGTGGTGGGGCGTCTCGCCGCAGATCGTCTCGCTCGACGGCGACGTCGAGCAGGTGGCGGCCCGGGTGCTGGACCACCTGCGGACCACCGGACAGATCACCGCGTCGAGCACCGCGGTCGTCGTCAACGTCAGCCCGGATCTGGACCGCGGCGCCGCCAACTTCGTGCGGATCCGCCGCGCGTAGCGGCGCTGAGGACAGGCCCTAGCCGCCGCTGAACAGGCGGTCGTCGCTCTCGCCGTCGAGCACGTGCAGCTCGAACACCGACCACTGGCGATCGCCGCCGATGCCGCGCTGTTCGATGCGGATCCGCGACAGCACGGTCGACCGCCAGGTGAGCCGCACCCCGGGCTCGGCCGGCTCGAAGATGGCGGTCATCGCCGTGGCGGTCACCGTCGCGTCGTCGAACAGCACCAGCTCGGCCCCGCTCACGTCGGTGCCGACGACGCGCAGGTGATTGGGGTACTCGCCGATGGCGTAGGGCAGCAGTGCCAGCTTCACGCCCGAGATCGCCCGCGCCCGTCGCAGCTGCACCTCGAGCCAGGTGTTGCCGTGCTGCGGGCCGCTCCACCGCGAGTCGGGGTTGCCGTCGACCAGGTGCGCCACGCGGTCGTGGTTGTGCGACACCGTGACCTGGTACTCGGTCGACGGCAGCACCTCGGCGCGCAACGGCGGACGCGCCGCCGGGGCCGACGTCAGGGTCAGGACCAGCGTCGAGCCGAAGTCGCGGACGCTTTCGACCTGTGCGATGTCGGCGCGCATGTGTTCGAGCACCCGCGCGATGTGGGCGCGGGCGTCGTTGCGATACTCGTGCAGGTGCACGACGACGTAGCGCCCGCCGATTGCCCGCACGATGCCCAGCGCGTCGTCGACGGTGTCGAGCGTGTTGAGGGGCGACGCCGCGCCCTGCAGCAGCGTGACGAAGGGCGAGACGAAGCCCGAGCTGCCGTTGATGAGCGGCTTGCGGTGCCGCAGCGAGGCCAGCTGGTAGCGCAGGGTGACCGACGCCCCGAGGTCGGGCCGCTGGGCCTGGAAATGGGTCGTGATCGGCAGCTTCAACACCGGGCCGGCCGGCTGCTCGGCGAGCCAGGTGTAGGCGGACGTGGTCGACGCGTCTTCGGGCGGCACGGCTTCGACCCACGGGAAGATCCGCCGGCTCTCCCAGAGCGACAACGCCAGGGCTACGGCGACGACCGCGCGGCGCCGTGCCGGGGCGGCGCCGGCGAGCCCCGCCACGGCGAATCCGGCGAGCACGGCCAGCGCCATCAGCACCGGCAGCGCGAAGCGGGCCGGGGCGCGAAAGCCGTCGAAGCCCGGGACGAGGTCGAGCAGTGCGCCGTACGGACTGCCGACGCCGATCGGCCGTTCCCACGCCGACGGCACCGGACCCAGCGACAGCGCGAAGGCGGCGGCGGCGACGGCCGCGTAGAGTCCCACCGACGACCGCGTCGTCGCGTCGAGTCGTCCACGGACCGCCGCCCACAGCCCCAACGCGGCCAGCAGCAGCACGGCGGCGCCGGGATAGAGGGCGCGATCGGCCGAGATCTCGGGCCACAGCAGCGCCGGCTGCCGGTCGATCCACACGCTCAGATACGAGCGCACGTCGGCGCTGTAGCGGCGCACGATGTCGACCCCGTGGCCGAAGCCCATGTCGTCCTGCACGCGGTCGTAGACGACCAGCACCGGGGTCAGCAGCACCGCCAGCACCAGCGCGCCGGCGACGATCTGCGCCAGCTGGCCCAGCCCCAGCCGCGGCCGCCGCACCATGAGCCCGTGCAGCACCACGACGCCAATCGGCAGGGCCAGGAAAACACCCAGGTACATGTTGGACAGCGTCTGCAGCGTCCAGCAGGCGACGAAGGCGATGACCGCCCGCCGTTCGCGGGTGTCGATGAAGCGGTGCAGCGCCGCCAGGGCCAGCGCGCTCCAGCCGCAGGTGAGCATCTGCACCCGGGCCACCTGGCTCGAGGTCAGATAGGGGCTGCAGGCGAAGATCACGCCGGCGACGACGGCGGCGTCGACGCGGCCGGTGAGCCGGCGCACCAGGACGAACATCGCGAAGCCGGCGAACGCGTAGCCGGCCAGGAACGCGACGTTGTAGGTGAGGACGGCGTTGCCGGTGAGCCAGTAGACCGGCGCGACGAAGAACGCGACGCCGAGCAGGTGCTCGGAATAGGCGAGCGTGTTCAGGTGCGGATGGAAGATCGGCGCGTCCCAGAGGTCCCACGGGTGGGCGACCATCGCGTCGCTGACCCAGCCGAGGATCCACGCGTTCAGCATCGGATCGCCGAGGTTGCCGGGCAGGCTGTCACCGAGCCGCGGCAGCAGCTGGGCGTTGATGGCGAGCGACAGCGCGACGAAGCCCAGCCCCACCAGCCACGTCGTCATCGCGTCACGGCTTGGCACTTATTTATTTCATAGTAACAGATGTTATCTAAAGAAAATTACCGAACACTCGTCCGGAGGCATGGCCGAGCTGGAGCTCAGATCGTCGCGCCGTCGCGGACGAACGCGCCGCGCGCGAAGCGATCGACGGCGAACGGCGAGATGTCGAACGTCCGGCTGGCGCCGAGCCGCACGAGCTCCGACACGATCAGCCCCGTCGCCGGCGACATCATCAGACCGTGGCCGCTGAAGCCGCTGGCGAAGATCAGGCCGCCGACCGCCGGGTGTTCGCCGAGCACCGGGTTGTGGTCGGGCGTCATCTCGTAGAGACCAGCCCAGCCGTGGACGTCGGCGACGTCAGCCAGCGCCGGCATGCGACGGACGAGCGCCGGATAGAACTCGTGCTCCCAGCGCGCGTCGTCGCAGTCGAACCGCTCGCCGGCGGGTTCGTCCCACCGGGTGAAGGCGAGCGTGATGCGATCGGGGTCGCCCGGCGCCACCGGATCGTCGTGACGCCAATGCACGCCGCCCGGGTCGATCACCATCGGAAAGCGGGTCGGCCACGGCTGCGGCAGGGTGCAGCGAAACAGCAGTTGCCGCACCGGCTCGACCGGCACGGCGAGCCCGGCCAGTGCCGCCACGCGGCCCGCGAGGGCGCCGGCGGCGTTGACCACGAACGGCGCGGCGATGGCGCCGCCGCTGGCCAGCCGCACGCCGGTGACCCGGCCGGACTCCACCGAGAGGCCAGCAACCTCGTCCTGCAGATAGTCGACGCCGGCGTGGATAGCCGCGGCGCGCAGCCCGAACAGCACCTCGCGCGGGTTGGCGTAGCCGTCCTCGGGGCCGAACAGGCCCCAGCGGATGTCGTCGAGCGCCAGGCCCGGCACGAGCGCGGCGATGTCGTCGACGCTCAGCCGCTGCTGGACCACGCCGGCGGCGTCCTGCGCGTCGGCGCGCGCGCCGAGCGCCGCCGAGACGGCGTCGTCGGCGAGGAACAGATAGCCACGCTGCCGGAACCAGGTCTTCGGCGTGTGCGACGGCGTCCGCATCCGTTCGTCGAAGCTCTGCCACAGACGCACGCTGTGCTGCACCATCTGCACGCACACCGCCGAGGCGAACTGCTGGCGGATGCCGCCCATCGCCAGGAACGACGAGGCCCGCGCGTAGGTCGGATCGCGTTCGACGACCACCACGCGGCCGGTGACGCCGTCCTCGCGCAGCCGCCACGCCGCCGCCGAGCCGACGACGCCGCCGCCGATGACGACGACGTCCGCCGTCTGCGGCTCACGGGCGGCCCTGGAGCTTGATGGTCTTCACCCGGTAGAGCCACTCGTGCTCGAGGTAGTCCTTCAGCGTCTCGAGGGCGTTGGTCCAGCCGGCCTTGGTCAGGGTGAAGTAGCGCTGCCAGCGCGGGCCGTCCTCGCCGGCGCTCTGCCGCACGGTGACGCGGGACGATCCGGCATCGGCCTCGGGTTCGCAGCGGATCTCCAGCGCCATCGGTCCGAGTGGTTCGCCCGACGGCGGCTGCCAGAAGACGTCGGCCAGGAACAACAGGCGATCCGGCGTGCAGTCCATGACGGTGCCGTGCAGCGTGCCGCCGAGTTGTCCGAGCACCTCGTCGCGACGGTCGCTGGCCGGCCAGGTGACGGCATAGACGCCGGTGCCACGCGCCACCGCCACCGAGCGCTCGACCGCCCACCAGTAGACCAGGTCGTCGTGGGTGAGGAAGGCCTGGAACGCCCGCGCGGCCGGCACGGCGACGACGATCGAGGCCTCGAACGACGGCGGGCCGGCCGGCTTACTCATAGAGCAGGAACGGCGCCCGGAGCGCCCGGAACCGGGCCTCGTCGTCGTGCCACGAGGCGGCGATGGCGGCGGCGCCGGCGCCGGCGTCGATCGCGTCGCGCAGCCGGCTGCTGCCGGCCAGGATGTCGATCGGCATCAGCCGCGGCTCGTATTCATATGGGCGGCGGCCGCCACGCGAACGCCGACGGATCGGCCCGTCGCAGCTCCTCGATGATCGCCACGCCGGTGACCACCGGCCGGAACGTGCTCCGGTCGGTGACGTGGATCTGGCAACCGCCGCAGGTCGAGCGGGCGTGCTTCTGGAACGTCGGCTCGAAGACGATCGGGCGGAACACCACCCCGGGGAGGTTCTGCGCGGTGAGCCGTGCGGCGAACCGCTCGCCATCGACCCACGGCGCGCCGACCAGCTCGAACGGCCGGGTGGTGCCGCGGCCTTCCGACGCCATCGTGCCCTCGAGGAGCACGGTGCCGGGATAGACGACGGCCGAGTCGAGCGTCGGGATGTTCGGCGACGGCATCACCCACGGCGCGCCGGCCTCGTCGGCGAAGAGCTGCCGGCGCCAGCCGCTCCATGGTGACGATCTCGAGCTCGTGCGCCCAGTGCGAAGTGCTCGTTGAACAGCCGCGCCAGCTCGCCGATGGTCATGCCGTGGCGCATCGGGATCGGGAAGAGGCCGACGAACGACTCGAACCCGGTGACCAGCGTCTCGCCTTCGACCGTCGCCGCCGCCGATCGGATTCGGCCGATCGCAGACGATGACCGGCACGCCGTGCCGCGCGCAGGCGCGCAGGCAGTTGGCCATCGTGTAGACGTAGGTGTAGATCCGGGCGCCGATGTCCTGCAGGTCGATGACCAGCACGTCGAGGCCGGCGAGCATCTCGGCGGTCGGTTCGCGGGTCTCGCTGTAGAGCGAGTAGACCGGCACCCGCCGCGCCGCGTCGTGGCCGTGCGGCGACTCGATCATGTTGTCCTGCAGGTCGGAGCGGAAGCCGTGCTGCGGTCCGAAGATCGCCGCCAGCGTCACGCCCTCGGCGGCGCGCAGCCGATCGACCACGTGCACGAACTGCCGGTCGACCGACGCCGGGTTGGCGACCACGCCGACCCGCTGGCCGGCGAGCCGGCCCGAGCTGACCAACCGCGTCGATCCGAGCGTCACGGCACTCATGATGAAGCTCCGATTATAGTGGGGAGGCATGAGCCGGGTGCGCGTCGCAGCGCTGGTCGTCGTCCTGGCCGCGTACCTGCTGCCGCTGACGTCGCCGGTCCCGCTGATGGAGGACGACGAAGGCCTGCACGCGGCGATCGCACAGGAGATGGTCGAGCGCGGCGACTGGACGGTGCCGCGGCTGCTCGGTGAGCCCTTCCTCGACAAGCCGATCCTCTACTTCTGGTTGCAGGCGGCGTCGTTGTCGGCGTTCGGCGATTCTGAATTCGCGGTGCGGCTACCTGGCACGCTGGTGGCGCTGGCTGGCGCCGCCGCCACCGGGTGGCTGGCGCGCGGGCTCGCCGGCGCCGCGGCCGGCTGGTGGGCGGCGGCGATCTACGCGACGATGCTGCTGCCGTACGGCGTGTCGCTCTCCCCGTTGCACGACCTCGTGATGGTGCCGCTGGTCGTGGTCGCGATCGGTGCCTACCGGCACGCCCGCCATGCCACGGCGACCGGTGCCCTCGCCGGCTGGACGCTCGTCGCCGGCGTGGCGCTTGGGCTGTCGGTGCTCGGCAAGGGCCTGACCGGCGTCGGCCTGACCGGCATCGGCGTGGCGGCCTGGCTGGTGTGGACGCGGGCGCTGTCGTGGCGGCTGGTGGCCGTCGGCGCGGCGTCGCTGCTGCTGGCGGCGGCGATCGCGTGGCCGTGGTACGCGGCGATGGAGCAGGCGTCGCCGGGCTACCTCGAGTACTTCTTCGCCGATCGCCACCTCGGCGGCATGACCAGCGACACCCAGCGGCACGCCGGGCGTCCGCTCTGGTACTACCTGCCGATCGTGCTGGCCGGCACCTGGCCGTGGGGGCTGCTGCTGTGGCGGCGGGTGCGCCCGTCCAGCGACGCGGAACGGCTGCTGTGGGCGTGGCTGGCCGCCGACCTGCTCGTCCTGAGTCTGGCCGGGTCGAAGCTCGCCACGTACGTCCTGCCGGCGTTGCCGGCGGTGGCGGCGCTGGCGGCGATGACGCTCGTCAGACGCGCGGCGTCGGCCGCCGACGCGGCCGCGACACAGCGGACGATGGCGATCGCGGTCGTGGTGAGCGCGCTGCTGGCCGTGGCCGCGCCGCCGCTCGGCGCCTGGTGGCTCGGCGCCGGCGCGCCGCCGCTCACCGCGTGGATCTGGGCGGCCGTGCCGCTGGCGCTGCTCGTGACGTCCCGCGCGTGGGCCGCCGGCGCCGCCGACCGCCTCGTGGTCGTGACCGCCGCGGCGCTGACCGCGGTGTCGCTCGGCACCTTGCCGATGCTGGCCGCGCGGCTCACCGCGCAGCCGCTCGCCGCGCTCGTCAACCAGACGGGCCGCGTGCCGGCGCGGCTCCTGATCGTCGACGAGGGCATCGGCTCGTTCGTGTTCTATCTGCGTCCCGAGCTGCGCCGGTCGCTCGACGCCAGCCGCATCGCCCGCGTCTCGCGCTTCTCGCTCGGCGACGTCGAGGCGCGCGACGGCGACGTCGTGGCCATCGCCGCCGACCGGGTCCCCGGGGTCCTCGATCTCTACGAGATGCGCCCGCCGCCGGCGCCGGCCGAGACCGCGTTCGTCGTCCGGCCGATCGCGGCGTTCCAGCCCAAGGCCATCGCCAGCCGCTGACGTTGCGCCCGGCGGCCCCACGGACGCATGCTGGGTGAATGCCAGCCCCAATCAGCGCCTGCGCCCGCGTCGCCGTGCTCGCGATCGTCACGGCCATCGTCCACGGCGGCTGCCTCGGCGGTGGTGGCCGGGTCGTCCGCACGCCCGAGGCTCCGGCCGCCGCGGCCGATCCCGCCCGCTCGGCGCTGGAAGGCGAATGGACGCTCGTGGCGATGGAGACGACGTCGGGATCGCGTCGGGTGAGCGGGTATCTGCGCTACGACCGCTTCGCCAACATCACCGTGCGTGCCGAGATGGCCGCCGACGACCCGGCGGCGCGGCCGCCACGCACGGTCGTCGCCGCGTTCACCGGCAAGGCCTCGCCGTCGGACGGGCAGTTCGAGTACGTCGGCCTGCAGAGCGAGGTGGACGCCGATCGGCTCGCGCAGGACGCGGTCCGCATGGAGGACTGGCGGATGTACCAGGTCGCCGGCGACACGCTGCGCCTCTCAGTTCGCGGCGGCGCCGCCACGCTCGTGTTCCAGCGCGCGCGGTAGCTGCTGAATCGGGGCGGCCGGAGCATGCGCTACACCACGATCGACAGCCCGATTGGCCCGCTGCTCGTCGCCGGTGACGACACGGCGCTGCGTCTGCTGTGGTTCGTCCGCGGCCGCCACGTGGCGACGCCGGATCCGTCGTGGGTCGAGGCGCCGCGCGCCTTCCGCGAGGTGACCGCGCAGCTCACCGCCTACTTCGCCGGCCGGCTGCGTGCCTTCGACGTGCCGGTCGAGCCCGGCGGCACGCCGTTCCAGAGCCGGGTGTGGCGGGCGCTGCAGGACATTCCGTACGGCGAGACCGAGAGCTACGGCGCGCTGGCCCGCCGCATCGGCGATCCCAAGGCGGTGCGGGCGGTCGGCCTGGCCAACGGCGCCAATCCGATCTCGATCGTCATCCCGTGTCATCGGGTGATCGGCAGCGACGGCTCGCTCACCGGCTACGGCGGCGGGCTGCCGACCAAGCGCGCGCTGCTGTCGCTCGAACAGGGTCAGGGCGCGCTGCTCTGAGCGCGCCCGACGCGTCCCGTCATCCGGCCGCAGCGGCGACGATCGCCCGGGCGGCGGCGATCTCGTCGTCGCTCACCAGGTGACCCATGCCGGGATAGATTCGCAGGTCGGTGGTGGCGCCCATCCGCGTGAACACCGCGGCGCTCTCGTCCACGCGCCAGCGCGGCACGTGCGCGTCGACGTCGCTGCAGCCGAAGAACGCCGGCGTGCCGGCGAAGTCGCCCGGCTCGTCCCAGGCAGTGCCCGGCGGGCCGATCAGACCGCCGCTGAAGACCACGATCCCGCCGTAGCGGCCGGGATGGCGCCACGCGAACTCGGACGCCAGGCACGCGCCCTGCGAGAACCCGAGCAGCACGATGCGCGATCGCGGGATGCCGCGGGCTGCGATGTCGTCGACGAGCCGGCGCAACATCCCGAGTGCCGAGGACAGCCCCGGCTCGTTCTGCTCGCGTTCGGCCAGGAACGACAGCGGGTACCACGTGTGGCCGGCGGCGCCCGGCGCCAGGAAGGCGACCCCGGGATGGGCGAGTGGCGTGGCCAGTTCGAGGATATTGCGCGGGCCGGCGTTGCGGCCGTGGATCAGGATCGCGGCCGCACGCGCGCCGTCGAGCGGGGCGCCCGTGGCCACCACCGGCTGGCCGGCGTGGGGGTCGGTCGAGGCGGTCACGCCCGGTACCGCACCTGGTCGAGCCCGGCCTCGATGCCGGCGCGGTGCGGCTCCTCCCACGGCGGCAGCTTCAGGGCCCGGCCCAGCTCGGCCAGCGGCTCGTCCACGGCGAAACCCGGCTGCATCGTCGCCACCTCGAACAGGACGCCGCCCGGCTCGCGGAAGTAGATCGATGTGAAGTACTGCCGATCGCGCACCTCGGTCACGCCGACGCCGGCGGCCAGCAGCGACTCGCGCAGCGCCAGCTGCTCCTCGGCGGTGGCGATGGCCATGGCCACGTGATGCACCGTGCCGAGGCCGTTGCGGCCGCGCGGCGCCGTCGGGCTGATGGCAGGATGTCGAGGCGGTGGCCCGGGCGCGTCGCCGTTGACCGCCAGCCGGGTGCGGTCGCCCTCCTCGACCGACGACCGCGAAGCCGAGCAGTGTCGCTCGAGGAACGTCGATGCTCGGCTCCGGCGACGGCGATGGTCATCGTCACGCTGTGGAGGCCGCGAATCGCGGCCTGGCCGGCGCACGCCGCCGCCGTGCCAGGGCGTGCGGGTGTCGCGCGTCGCTGGCGACGAGCTCGAATGGTGAGCCCGGACGGATCGAGGACGACCAGCGATTCCTCGCCGAAGCGCGGGCTCGATCGCCGTGACCGCGATGCCGCGTGCGGCGAGCCGCGTCGCGCCAGGCACCGCAGCGAGCCGGCGCGGCACCGAGAACGACGTCGTGGTGATCTGTCCGGCGCCCTTCGGCGCCCGCCGGCACGCCGTGGCCTCTTGTACGGGAACGTCGTCCAGATCGTGCCGGGCGTGCCGTGCTCGTCGCCGTAATAGAAGTGGTAGACGTGGTGGTTGTCGAAGTTGACGGTCTTCTTGACCAGCCGCAGCCCGAGCGCCTCGAGGCAGAAGTCGAGGTCGGCCTGGGCGTCGTCGACCGTGGCCGTGACGTGATGCAGTCCCAGCAGTCGCAGTTCCACGACGGCTCCCATCCCGCCGATCAGCTCTGGCGCAGCTTGCGCCTGGCGATGTCGACCTTGTCGCGATCGATCTCGCCGTCGCCCCAATAGCCAACGAAGCGGCGGTAGTAGTCGAGCGCTTTCGGGCCGTTGCCGGCCGGCCTCCTCGATGGTCGCCAGGTGGAACAGGCTGCGGACGAACTCGAGCGGCCGCGTCGCCCGCTCGTAGGGTCCCGAGACGATCCGGTCGAACCATGGCCGCGCCTCGTTCGCCTCGCCGGCGCCGAGATGGGCCTCGCCCAGCGCGAACCAGATGCGCGACGTGGTCGCTCGGCGCCGTGGGATTGCCTGCGGCCGCGCCGACAGCGACGATTGCGCCGCGGTCAGTTCGCGGATCGCGGTGGCGTAGTCCTTGGCCGCCAAGGCGACCGCACCGCGGCCGTGCGCCACCGTGCGGCCTGACGAAGTTCCTCGCCGTTGCCGGCGTCGAGGTGGCGGCGAACTCGTCCAGAGCGTCTGCGTAGCCTCGTCGATGCGGCCAGACTGCGCCAGCAGCGTCGCCGTCTCGCACGGCCGCCGCCCTTCGGCTGGCTGGCCCTTCAGACGGCCAGCGCCGGTTGCGCCGCGCCAGCGCCGCCGGCCAGCGGCCCGCGGCAGCTCAACGGTCGCCTTCAGCATCTGGGCCTGGGCGGTGCGCGGCACCGGCGCGTCGTAGGCGGCGATGGCGCGCTCGGTCCACTGCCGCGCCTCGCTCGTCCGACCGCCGAACAGCGCCGTTGGCCACGGCGCCGATCGCGCCGAACCATTGCTGCTCGTCGTCGTCGCCGGCGGCGAGGCTCGCCGCCACCTTCTGCGCGCCGGTCCAGTCGTCCTGCAGCATCAGCGCCATCGCGTGCCCGAAGGGCGATGTCGGCGGCGGTGGGGTCGAGCAGCGCGCCGCGGGCGAAGGCGTCCACCGCCTCGCCGTAGCGACCGCAGGCCGAGCAACGCCTTGCCGACGCCGGCGTGCCCGACGGCGTTCTCCGGATTGCGCATCGAGTAGCGGCGGGCCGTCTCGAGCGCCTTGTCGGCCCTGTCCGAGCGCGAGATAGTTGCCGGCGAGGAACGTGAATGTCGCCGGAAACGTCCCGCCACGGCGGATCAGCTTCTTCGAAGTTGCGCGAGCTCTCGTCGAGCTGTCCGAGCGCCGCCTGGATCGTGGCCGAGATTGTGCCGACAGCCTTCGTAGCCAGGATAGAGGTCGATGCAGCGCTGGTAGGCGTCCAGGCCGCGATCGAGCGTCTGCGCTCGGCCGGACGTCGCAGCATGACCTTCCGTGTAGAGGCGCTCGCGCGGCGTCATGCGGTCGGCGTGCTGCAGCGCCAGTCTCGCCGTACTTGTCACCCAGGTCCTGGTTCGGCCGAGATTGCTGTGGATCATCGCCGAGCTTGGCATAGGCGCTGGCGAATCCCGGGATCGATGCGCGACGGCCTTCTCGAAGTACGGGATGGCCTGGCGCTCGCGGAACCGCAGGTGCTGGTTCATCCCTTCGGCGAACGCCTGGTAGGCCTCGATGGACGGCGCTCGTGATGTCGGTCAGGCCGCGATCGAGGCTCGCCTCGCTGGTCGGCGCCGGGCGGCGCCAGCAGCGACCCAATCGGGCCGACGCCGGCGCGCACCTCCTCGAAACTGGCGCGGATCCGCCGCGACAGGTCGTCGACCATCGCAAACAGGCTCGACGCGTTCGGCCCCTCGACCCGTTCCGACGACGACGATGCGTCCGGTCGCCGCCTCCTGCAGCCGCATGTTGATGCGCAGGGCCTCGCCCGATCGCACGAAGCTGCCGACCACGACGTTGTCGACGCCGGTGCGCTCGGCGACGGCGCGAATCACCTCGGGCGACAGCACCTTGTCGTCGGCGCGCTTCAGTTCGGCGAGGATGCCGTAGAGGTGCTCGGTGCTCGACCACCTCCACCTGCGTCGATTGCGATAGATCGGTCACCACCATCTCGGTGATGCCGGTGCGCATCCAGTCGAGCGAGGCGTCGCCGGTGGTGTTGTCGAAGTAGAGCACGGCCACGGACGGCTTCGACGCGCAGCCGCGCTGGCGCGGACTCGCTCGGCGCGACCCGACGCGAGCGACGAGCCAGCCGCCACCGGCGACCGCGACGACTGCCGCCGCCGGCGGCAGCGAGCGGGCCACCGCGCGCGTCGTGGCGCCATGGCGCGACTGCCGCCGGAAGCGCGCCGGCTGCGCGGCCGTCTCCAGCCGCCGCCGCGCGGCGCGCAGGTCCACCGCCAGGTCCTTCATGCTCTGGTAGCGCTCGTCGGGGTCCTTCTCGAGGCACTTGTCGACGATGCGCTGGATGTCGGCGCCGGCGTCGGCCACGACGCCCGGCCCGAGCGACGGCAGACGCGGCGCCGGCTCGTGCAGGATGGCGCTGGCTGTCTCGATGCCGCTCTTGCCCTGGAACGGCGGCCGGCCCGCCAGCATCTCGTGCAGCACGATGCCGAACGAGAAGATGTCGCTGCGGTAGTCGACGCGGTCGCCGCGGGCCTGCTCGGGCGACATGTAGGTCATGGTGCCGAGGACGACGCCGGCCCCGGTGTCGTGGCTGGTCCGCGTGTCGAGGCCCGACTCTCCGGCCGCCTCGATCAGCTTGGCGATGCCGAAGTCGATGACCTTGGCGTGGCCCTCCTCGGTCAGCATGACGTTGGCGGGCTTCAGGTCGCGGTGGACGATCTGCCTGTCGTGGGCCCGGGCCAGGCCCGAGGCAATCTCGGCGGCCACGTCCAGGGCCCGGGTCGATCGGCGGGCGGCCGCGCGCCAGCCAGTCGCTCATCTTCTCGCCGCGGATGAGCTCCATGGCGATGAAGGTGTGGCCGTCGGCCTCGTTCACGTCGTAGATGACCGCGATGTGGGGGTGCTCGATGGCGGAGGCGGCCTGGGCCTCCTGGACGAAGCGCCGCCGCCGGCCGGCGTCGTTCACGAGGTCGTCGGGCAGGACCTTGAGCGCGACGTCGCGATTGAGGCGGGTGTCGGTGGCGCGGTAGACCACGCCCATGCCGCCGCGGCTGATCTCCTCGCCGACCCGGTACTGCGCGACGGTCCGTCCGGTGAGATCCATGGCCGGCGGCATACTAGCATCTCGCACTGTCGCGCTGGCATCGACCGGGGCGATGCGCCGCCGTGACCCCGGCCGTGTAAGCTCTCGGGCCGAGGAGCCTCTCCGCATGCCGATCACCCGCCGACGTTTCCTGTCGGGTCCAGCCTCGCGCTGACCGCCGCCCCGCTTGTCGATCTGGTCCGGCCGCTGGACACCGCGGCGCAGACGCCCTCCGCCCGGCCTGGTGCTGTCTTCCGCCACGGCGTCGCCAGCGGCGACCCGCGCGCCGATCGCGTGATCCTGTGGACCCGCGTCAGCGGCGCCAACGGCGAGGTGCCGGTGCGCTGGACCGTGGCCGCCAACCAGACGTTCTCGCGGGTCGTCGCCCGCGGCGAGACCTCGACCGGCGCGGCCCGCGACTTCACCGTCAAACTGGACGTCGCCGGGCTGTCGCCGGCGACCACCTACTACTACCGCTTCGAGGCGCTCGGCGCCCGGTCGACGGTCGGCCGGACCCGCACGCTGCCGGCGGCCGGCGCCGGCCGGGCGCGCATCGCGCTGGCCTCGTGCTCGAACTATCCGCACGGCTACTTCAACGTCTATGGCCGAATCGCCGAGCGCACCGATGTCGACGTGGTGCTCCACCTGGGCGACTACATCTACGAGTACGAACAGGGCCGCTACGCCGACCCGGCGCTCGCTGACCGGAGCGTCGACCCGCCGCACGAGATCCAGGCCCTCGACGACTACCGGCGGCGCTACGCCCTGTACCGCACCGATCCCGATCTGCAGGAGGTGCATCGCCAGCATCCCTTCATCGCGGTGTGGGACGACCACGAGATCGCCAACAACACCTGGCGCGACGGCGCCGAGAATCACCAGGCCAACGAAGGCAACTTCCACCGCCGGCGCGACGCTGCCCACCAGGCGTTCCTCGAATGGCTGCCGGTCCGCGACACCGGCTCGGCGCGGCAGCCGCTCATCTACCGGTCGTTCGCCGTCGGCGATCTCGCCGACCTGGTGATGCTCGACACCAGGCTGGCCGGCCGGGACGTGCAGGTGGAGCGCACCGACGTCCTCGGCATCGAAGATCCGCGCCGCTCGATCCTCGGCCCGGCGCAGGAGCACTGGCTGGCCGGCGAGCTCCACGAATCGGTGCGGGCGGGTTCGCGCTGGCAGATTCTGGGCCAGCAGGTGATGTTCGCGCCGCAGACGCCCACCGACACGCCCGGTGGCAACCCCGACTCGTGGGATGGCTACCGGATGTCGCGGTCGCGCGTCCTCGACATGGTCGAACGCTCACAGGTCCCCAACCTGGTCGTGCTCACCGGCGACGTGCACAGCGCCTGGGGCTTCGACCTGCCGCGTCAGATCACCGACAAGTACGACCCGGCCTCCGGACGCGGATCGCTCGGCGTCGAGATCGTCTGCCCGGCAGTGTCGTCGCCGTCGCCGTATCAGGGCCCCAAGGGCGACGCCTTGCTGGCCGAGACGCCGAAGACCCGGCCGCACCTGAAGTTCCTCGACGGTCGCTCGCGCGGCTACGTGGTGCTCGACGTGACCCGCGATCGTCTGCAGGCCGACTGGTGGATGGTCCCGGCAGTGAACGTCCGCACGGCCGAGCAGCGGTTCGCCAAGGGACTGGTGTGCGAAGCCGGCAGCCGCCACCTGACCGACGCGGCCGCGCCGATGGCCACGGTCACCGGGCCCGACCCGGCCGCCCGCGACTGAGGCGCGACCGGGGGCAATCGTCGCTCATGCCTTCATCGGGCCGATACGATGCGCGCAGCGCATGTATATCCGTGGCCGGACTGCATGAACGGCGGGCCGTACCCGTATAATCCGCGCAGGCAGGCCGTGTTCGCGCCGAGACTCTCGCGTGAAGGCAGTTGCCGAGAGGGCTTCATGCAGCGATCGAACGTCGCCGATCCGTCCTACTACCACAAGGTGGTGGACTGCCAGTGGGCGTGTCCGGCGCACACGAACGTGCCCGAGTACATCCGCCTCATCGCGCAGGGCCGTTACACCGACGCGTACCTGCTCAACCGCGAGTCGAACGTCTTCCCGGGCATCCTCGGGCGCACCTGCGACCGGCCGTGCGAGCCGGCGTGCCGGCGCACGCGCGTCGACGGCAAGCCGGTGGCCATCTGCCGGCTGAAGCGCGTCGCCGCCGACCATCGCGACGAGGTGAAGCATCTCGGCTCGCTGCCCAAGGCGCCGGCGGCCAAGAACGGCAAGAAGGTGGCGCTCATCGGCGCCGGTCCGGCGTCGCTCACGGTGGCCAACGACCTCATGCCGCTCGGCTACGAGGTGACCGATCTTCGAGAAGCTGCCGCGGCCCGGCGGGCTGATGCGCATCAACATCCCGTCGTTCCGCCTGCCCGAGCAGGTGCTCGACGAGGAGATCGGCTACATCGTCGACATGGGCGTCGACGTCCGCTACAACTCGCCGGTCGACAGCCTCAAGGCGCTCCTCGACGCGCAGCGAGTTCGACGCCGTGTTCGTCGGCAGCGGCGCGCCCGAAGGGCAAGGAGCTCGAGATTCCCGGCCGCCACGACACCGACCAGATCTTCATCGGCATCGAGTGGCTCGAGTCGATTCACTTCGGCCACGTCGAGTCGGTCGGCAAGCGCGTGCTCATCATCGGCGTCGGCAACACCGCGATGGACTGCTGCCGCTCGGTCGAAGCGGCTCGGCGCGACCGACGTCAAGGTCATCGCGCGCAAGACGCGCAAGTACTTCAAGGCCTCGCCGTGGGAGCTCGAGGACGCCGAGGAAGAGGGCGTCGAGATCATCGAGAACCTGCAGCCGGTGCGCTTCATCATCGAGAACGGCGTGCTCACCGGGATGGAGTTCGACAAGTTCCGGTCGCGTCGAGACGGACGGCAAGCTGCGAGCAGGAAGTCGATCGGCCGCGAGATCCTCCCGTGCGACACGGTCGTGCTCGCCATCGGCCAGGACAACGCGTTCCCGTGGATCGAGCGCGACATCGGCCTCGAGTTCGACAAGTGGGACATGCCGGTGGTCGACAAGACCACGTTCATGTCGACGCGGCCGGGCGTGTTCTTCGGCGGCGACGCGGCGTTCGGCCCGGCGAACATCATCTGGGCGGTGGAGCACGGCCATCAGGCGGCGATCTCGATCCACAACTACTGCCAGGGCCATGCCGGTCACCGAGCGCCCGCCGCAGGGCATGACGCTCAGCCAGCACCAAGATGGGCCTGCACGAGTGGGCCTACAGCAACAACTACAACCCGGCGCCAGCGCCAGAAGATGAAGCACGTCGACCTGCCGGCGCGCTTCGCGAGCATGACGACCGAAGTGGAGCAGGGCTTCACCGCCGAGCAGACCGCGGGCCGAGGTCGAGCGCTGCCTGAACTGCGACGTGCAGACGCACTTCACCGACTCGCTCTGCATCGAGTGCGACGCCTGCATCGACATCTGCCCGGTCGACTGCCTGACGATCACGCCCAACGCCGACGAGCCGGACCTGCGCACGCGGCTGATGCCGCGCCGGCCGAGAACCTCGATCAGCCGCTGTTCGTGTCGGGCCCGCTGAAGCAGACCGGCCGGGTGATGGTCAAGGACGAGAACGTCTGCCTGCACTGCGGGCTGTGCGCCGAGCGCTGCCCGACCTACGCGTGGGACATGCGCAAGTTCGTGCTCGAGTGGCCGCTGGCCAAGTCGTCGGCGCTGACGCCGGCGGCGGTGTAGCGGCGGGCGCAAAGGATTTCAGGTGATGGATCGCGTCAACGATTTCGCCTTCAAGATCGCCACGGCCAACGGCACCGGCTCGGCCTCGGCCAACGGCCTGATCATGCAGGCCATCTTCCGGATGGGCATCCCGGTCACGGGAAGAACGTCTTCCCGTCGAACATCCAGGGCCTGCCCACCTGGTACGAGATCCGGGTCAGCAAGACGGCTACACCGCGCGCACCCCGCACTTCGACCTGATGGTGGCGCTCAACGCCGCGACCTACGCCGAAGGACGTCGCCGAGGTGCGCAGTCCGGCGGCTGGCTGCTCTACGACTCGACGTGGCCGCTCGACGAGCGGCTGACGCGGCCCGACGTCACCTACCTCGGCGTGCCGCTCGCCGAGCTGTGCAACGCGCAGCCTTCAAGGGCGTGCGCGAGCGCATCCTGATGAAGAACATCGCCTATGCCGGCGCGCTGGCGGCGCTGCTCGACATCGACACCGAGATCATCCGGGCGCTCCTGACAGGAGAAGTTCGCGCAAGAAGCCGGCGCTGCTCGACTCGAACCGACCAGGCCGTCGCCCTCGGCTACGACTACGCGAAGGAGCACTTCGCCTGCCCGCTGCCGATCCGGCTCGAGCGCGATGGACGCGACCAAGGACTCGATCCTGATCGACGGCAACACCGCCGCCGGCGCTCGGCTGCGTGTATCGCCGGCGCCACGGTCGGCGCGTGGTATCCGATCACGCCGGCGACGTCGCTGATGGAGGCGCTTCAAGAGCTTCTGCCAGAAGTACCGCGTCGACCCGGAGACGAAGAAGAACCGCTACGCGATCCTCCAGGCCGAGGACGAGCTGGCCGCCGTCGGGCATGGTGATCGGCGCCGGCTGGGCCGGCGCCCGGGCGTTCACGCCGACCGTCGGGTCCCGGCATCTCGCTGATGAACGAGTTCATCGGCCTGGCCTACTACGCCGAAGTGCCGGCGGTCATCTTCGACGTGCAGCGCACCGGGCCGTCGACCGGCATGCCGACGCGCACGCAGCAGGGCGACCTGATGCTGTGCGCCTACGCCTCGCACGGCGACACGCGCCACATCTGCCTCTACCCGGCCGACCCGCGAGAGGCGTTCGAGTTCGCGGCCAAGGCCTTCGACCTCGCCGAGCGCTTCCAGACGCCGGTGTTCGTGCTGAGCGACCTCGACATCGGCATGAACGACTGGATGGTGCCGAAGCTCACCTGGGACGACACCTACCGGCCCGACCGCGGCAAGGTGCTGTCGGCCGCGGAGCTCGAGCAGGCGAAGAGCTTCTACCGCTATCTCGACGTCGACGGCGACGGCATCCCGTAGCGGACGCTGCCGGGCGTGCACCCCAAGGGCGCGTACTTCACCCGCGGCTCGGGCCACAACAAGTACGGCGGCTACACCGAGGACGCCGACGAGTACCAGGAAGTGCTCGACCGCATCGACCGCAAGATCCAGAGCGCGGCCAAGGCCGTGCCGGCGCCGATCATCACGCGCACGCCCGGCGCGACGATCGGGCTGGTCACCGTCGGCGGCTGCCACGCCGCGTGCGTCGAGGCGCTCGACCTGCTCGCGAAGGACGGCATTCACGCTCGACTACATGCGCGTGCGCGGGTTCCCGTTCGGCGACGAGGTGCGTGCAGTTCCTCGACCGAGCACGACGTCAACTTCGTGGTCGAGCAGAACCGCGACGCGCAGCTGCGCAGCCTGCTGATGCTCGAGACCGGCACGCCGATCGACCAAGCTCGAATCGGTGCGCTACTACGGCGGGTTCCCGATGAGCGCCCACCACGTGATCGCGGGCGTCAAGGCGAAGCTGGAGAAGGCGGCATGACCTACATCACTGAAGCCCACGGCGCACCACCCGTCGCTGCAGAAGAACGCGCTCGGCCTGACGCGCCGCGACTACGAAGGCGCGATGACCACGCTGTGCGCGGGGTGCGGGCACGACTCGATCACCGCCGCCATCATCCAGGCGTTCTGGGAGCTCGACATCGCGCCGCACACGGTCGCGAAGCTCTCGGGCATCGGCTGCTCGTCGAAGACGCCGGCCTACTTCCTGCGCGAAGCGCACGGCTTCAACAGCGTGCACGGCCGCATGCCGGCGATCGCCACCGGCGCCGAACGCCGCCAACCGCGACCTGATCTACATCGGCGTCTCGGGCGACGGCGACTCGCTGTCGATCGGCCTCGGCCAGCTGTGCCACGCCATCCGCCGCAACGTCAACATGCTCTACGTGCTCGAGAACAACGGCGTCTACGGCCTGACGAAGGGGCAGTTCTCGGCCTCGGCCGACCCCGGCTCGACCAGCAAGAAGGGCGAGGCCAACACCATGGACGCCATCGACGGCGTGCTGCTGGCGCTGACGCTCGGCGCCACCTTCGTCGCGCGCAGCTTCTCGGGCGACAAGGCGCAGCTGGTGCCGATCCTCAAGGCCGGCCTCGCGCACAAGGGCTTCGCGTTCATCGACGTCATCTCGCCGTGCGTGACCTTCAACGACCACGAAGGCTCGACCAAGAGCTACGCCTACACCCGCGAGCACCAGGTGGAAGTGGTGCACGCCGACTTCGTGCCGATCCGCGACGAGATCACCTCCGAACAGGCGCCGGGCAGCGCCAAGAGCGTGATGATGCACGACGGCAGCTGGGTCACGTTCCGCAAGCGTCGCCGAGGACTACGACGCCACCAACCGCGATGTCGCCTACAACTACATCCGCGAGCGGCAGAAGGAGCGCGAGGTGCTCACCGGCCTGCTCTACATCTCGCCCGACTCGCGCGACATGGCACGAGCAGAACGAGATCGTGCCGGGTCCGCTCACCAACCTGCCGTTCGAGCAGCTGTGTCCGGGCAGCGCCGAGCTCGACAAGCTGATGGCCCGCTTCCGGTAGCGCCCGCCGCGGCGCCGGTCTGGATTACGGCTGCCGCTCCGCAACCTGCGCGCGTAGCCGGGCGATCGGAGCGGCGAAGAGTCGTTCATGATTCATGCTGACGAGCCGGTCGGCTTCATCGAGGACGGTGCCGGCTTCGTGGTACTGCCCGACCCGCAGCAGCTGCTCGGCGAGCAACGCCAGATAGTAGGTATTCAACAACTCGTGGCCGAGGCCGCGGGCGGCGTCGATGCCGCGGCGCATCTCGGCCACCCCCGGTTCCGCCGAGTCCGAATCAGCCAGTGCCCAGCCGCGCATGATTCGCGACCAGCCGGTCATCAACGCCAGGCCCTGCTCTTCGGCGATACCGAGCGCCTCGTCGGCGAGGGCACGCGCCCGTTCGCGGTCGCCGTCGAGCTGCGCCTGGATCGAGGCGAAATGCAGCACGTAGCATCGGCTGTTGGCGTGACTGGTCTGGCGCGAGAGGCCCAGCACCTGATCACGGGTCCGTCGCGCCTCATCGCAGCGGCCGAGGATCTGCAACGTGATGCTGAGCATGACGCGTCCCGCCATCCCCGGATCCTGGCCGAACGAGTAGGCCAGTTCGAGATGGTTCAGCGGATCGTAGAGTGCGTCGCACTGCTCGAAGTGCGGCAATGCCGCGTCGGGTTCTCCCATGGCCAGCAACGCCCAGCCGATCAGTCGATGCGCGACGATCACCGCCGGGTGATTCAGCCGTTCGGTGAACGCGAGCAGCTCACGGGCATGCAGCAGGGCCGCAGGGTGGCGGCCGCCGACGAGATGGTAGGCGGTGAATCCGTACAACACCGCGGCCCGATCGTGCGTCTCGCCCAGTTGTTCGCTCAGGGCGAGCGCCCGGGTATAGGTCTCGAAGACCGCGTCAGAGGCGTAGCCGCGCATCGCGATGAAGGCGTTGCCGAGGCCAATGAGCAACGCCAGTTCCGTCTCCTGCCGCTCGCGCGTCTGGCCGGCACCTTCCAGGAGTGCCAGGCCCCGCTTGGCCAGGACGAGCGTCTCTTGGGAGGCGTATAGTCGTGCGGCGTGCTGTACCGCGAGCCGGCAATACTGCGCCGCCCGCAACGGGTTCCTCGCCGCCTCGTGCAACGCTGCCAGTTCGCTGGCGATTTCGGCGTCGCGACCGCCGTGGGCCTCGGTGAGAGCCGTCGCTACGGCCGCGCTCAAGGCGACGCGGCGCGCGGCGCGCAACTGGCCATACAGGGCGTTCTGGTACAGCACGTGCACGAAGCGATACCGCGAGGTCAGCGTGCCGTCGGGAAGCTCCCGCTCGTCGACGAGTGTGACCAGCCGATGCACCCGATCGAGTGTTTCGAGTCGCTCCTCGAGTTCCCCGGCGTCTCGTGACAACACTCGCGCGACGATGACCGAATCGAATTCCGCGCCTTGGACGCTCGCGGCCGTCAGCGCCATGCGATCGTCGTCGCCAAGCTGGGCGACCTTCCGCTCGATCATCGCCCGCACCGACTCGGGCAGCTCCCTGCCAACCACCTCCAGCGAGCCGGGAAGCGCCCAGCGGCCGTCGCCGTCCGGGGCGATGGCCCCGCTGCTGACCAGGTAGCGGACCAGGTCGGCCATGAACAGCGGACTGCCCTCGGTCTTCGCATGCACGAGCGCCGCCAGGGCGGCAGGGAAGCGATGTCCGGCGAACTCCAGACCCAGATACCGTTCGACGTCCTCGAGCGCGAGCATGTCGAGCGCGATTTCGTGACAGAGATGTCGCGCCTGCAGGTCGCGCCGCAGGGCCAGGAATGGATGATTGGCCAGCAACAGGTCCGATGGCCGCGACGTGACGATGACCAGAATCCGCACCTCGTCGAATCGCGCCGCGAGGTAGGCCAGCAAGTCGATCGTCGACGCGTCGGCCCAGTGGACGTCATCGAAGAACACGATCAACGGCTCGGTGCGCGACAGTTCGCGCAGCAACGCCGTCATCTCGCGCTTCAGCCGTTCCTGCGAGACCGCCTGCGGCTGAACCGCCAGTCGGTTCAGGCCGGAGTCCGGCGTCACCGACGCGATCTGCCCGTACCACGCCGGCGCGACGGCCTGGATCTGCTCGACCATCCGTGGGCCGCCCGCGCTGGCGAGGCGGTCGAGGGCTTCGAGCACCGGCAGATACGCCTCGGCCCCGGCCAGACGCTCCGAGCACCGACCTCGCGCGACGCGGTACCGCACATCACCGGCATAGAGCGCACGTAGAAAGGTCTCCACCAGGGTGGTCTTGCCGGCCCCCGGTTCACCTGAGATCGACAGCACCTCGCCGCGGCCGGAGACGACGCGCCGCACCGCCGCGCTCAACTCGCCTCGCTCTCGCTCGCGACCGACCACGGCGTGAGCCCCGACCGCGCTCGGCGGCGTGACGTGAACGTGGTCGTCGACGCTGTGCCCGATCGTAGTGAGCGCCGCGTGCAGCTCCGCGGCCGATCGGTAGCGCCTGGCCGCGTCTTTCGACAGCGTTGTCGACAGTATCCGGGAGAGTGTGCCCGGCACGTGTGGAGCATGGACGTCGACCGGCGTCGCGTCGACGGTGAGAATCGCGGCGATGACGTCTGCGGATGACGGACCGGCGAACGGCGGGCGGCCGGTGAGCATCTCGTAGACCGTGACGCCGACGCTCCACACGTCGCTGCGCGGATCGGTGTCGAACCCGCGCGCTTGCTCAGGCGACATGTAATGGGGAGTACCGAGCACGCGTCCTGGTTCGGTGCGCGTTGCTTCCGCATTCTCGGCGCCGCAGACGTGGTCGCCGGCCGGCATCAGCTTCATCAGGCCGAAGTCGAGGACCTTGACGTAGCCGTCCGGGCGAATCATCACGTTCTCGGGCTTGATGTCGCGATGGACGATTCCGCGCGCATGCGCCGCCGCGAGCGCCGACGTCAGCTGGGTGGCGATCCGCACTGTTTCAGCGGTGTCGATCGGCCCGCGCCTGATCCGATCGCGAAGCGTTTCGCCTTCGATGAACTCGCTGACGATGAACGGACGACCATCGACTTCGCCGAAGTCGTGGATGACGAGGATGTGTGGATGGTTGATGGACGACGCCGCGCGTGCCTCGGCATGGAAGCGGCGCAGCCGATCCGGATTGGACGCGAGCTCGGCCGGCAGCAGCTTCAGCGCGATCGGCCGGTCGAGCTTCGAGTCATGAGCCCTGAACACTTCGCCCATGCCGCCAGCCCCGATCCGTGCCTCGATGCGATAGGTGCCGACGAGACGACCGAGGAGCTCAGAAGACATGGGGCGGGTGGCGGGCTGCGATTATATGCGGATGGTCGTGCGTGACCGTGTGGATCCCACAACGCGAACGCCTCGACATCGGCCGGGACGCGTGCCCGGCGACGGCTGGTGTTCGCCCGTCGGCTGTGGAACGATACCGGCGCCGCGCCCTGGGCGCGCCGGAGGTGCCGGTGATGCGCGCTCGCCCGACGTCTACACGACTCGTCGTCCTTGGCCTGGCGGCGGTCCCGCTGCTGGCGGTGTCGCTGCTGGCGGCCGACGATCCGCCCGAGGGCGGTACCCGCCTGCTGCGTCAGCCGTCGGTCAGCGCCAGCCACATCGCGTTCGGCTACGCCAGCAACATCTGGGTCGTCGAGCGCGCCGGCGGCGCCGCCCGGCGGGTCACCAGCTTCCAGGGCCAGGCCAGCCATCCGCAGATCTCGCCCGACGGTCGCCAGCTCGCCTTCAGCGCCGACTACGCCGGCAACCCCGACGTCTACGTCGTGCCGGTCGAGGGCGGCGAACCGACGCGCCTGACCTGGCATCCGGGCCCCGACCTCGTCCAGGGCTGGACGCCCGACGGGACGCGCGTGCTGTTCACCTCGACGCGGGCCACCGCGTCGCCGGCGCCCACCGCCCGCTTCTGGACCGTGCCCGTCGCCGGCGGCCCGGAGGTTCCGCTGGCGCTGCCGCGCGGCTACCAGGGCAAGATCGCCCCCGACGGCCGGCGCATCGCCTATCGCATGAACAGCTCCTGGGACGAGGAGCGGCGCAACTACAAGGGCGGACAGAACAAGGCGATCTGGATCGCCGACCTCACCACCCACGAGGTCGTGACCCCGCCGTGGACCGGCTCGAAGGAGATGGATCCGGTGTGGCTCGGCGACACCGTCTACTTCCTGTCGGACCGCGACGGCGTCTCGAACGTGTGGTCGTTCGCCCCGGGCGGCCAGCAGCTCGTCCAGGTGACCCGGTTCACCGACTTCGACGTCAAGACGCTCGGCGCCGGCGGCGGCGTGCTGGTGTTCGAGCAGGGCGGCCACGTCCACCTGCTCGATCCGAAAACCGGAAAGCCAGCGGTGGTGCCGATCCGCGTCGCCGGCGACTTCCCGTGGATGATGCCGCACTGGGAAGACGTCACCGCCCGGATGACCAACCTCGGGCTGTCGCCGACCGGCCGGCGCGTCGTGGTCGAGTCGCGCGGCGAGGTTTTCACGATTCCGGCCGACAAGGGCGACGTCCGCAACCTCACCGCGACGAGCGGCGCCGCCGAGCGCGAGCCGGCGTGGTCACCCGACGGGAAGTACGTGTCGTACTTCAGCGACGCGAGCGGGGAGTACCGGCTGGTCGTCGAAGCGCAGGACGGCCTGACCGCGCCGCGGGAGATCCCGCTCGAGAAGCCGACCCGCTACTACACGCCGGTGTGGTCGCCCGACAGCACGAAGCTGCTCTACAGCGACACCAACCTCAACGTGTGGGTGCTCGACATCGCCGGCGGCAGCGCGAAGATCGTCGGTCGCGATCCGTGGATGGTGCCGCAGCGGACGCTGGCGCCGTCGTGGAGTCCCGACAGCCGCTGGGTCGCCTTCGCCAGCCGCCTCGACACCCTGTATCGGACCATCGTCGTCGCCGACGTCGCCACCGGCGAGCAGCGGCGGATCACCGACGGTCTGGCCGACGCGACGTATCCGGTGTGGGACGCGAGCGGCAAGTACCTGTGGTTCCTGGCCTCGACCGACCTCGGCCTGCGATCGCAGTGGCTCGACATGACCTCGTACGAGCGGCTGCAGACGTTCGGTCTCTACGTGGCGGTGCTGCGCAAGGGCGAGCCCAGTCCGGTGCTGCCGCAGAGCGACGAGGACGCCGGCGTCGGTGCCAAGGTCGATCCAGCGCCGCTCACCGCGTCGACGGCGCCGGTCGTCATCGACTTCGACGGCCTGCAGCAGCGTGTCGTCGCCGTGCCCGGCGTACCCGAGCGCCAGTACGCGCGGCTGGCCGCCGGGGCGCCCGGCGCCGTGTTCTTTCTCGAGGCGGCGCCGGTGGCCGAACGCGGCGGCGCGCCACCTGTCCAGGGCAGCACGCTGCGCCGCTATCGCCTGACCGAGCGCACTTCAGCGAGCTTCGCCGCCAACGTCGCCGACTACGCGGTGAGCGCCGACGGCAAGAAGCTGGTCTACCGGACGCCGGCGCGGCCGGCTCCCGAGGGTGGCGGCGAGACGCCGCCGCCGGCCTTGTTCCTGGTCGACGCCGACGGCCGGACGCCCGACGCCGGCGCCGGGCGGCTCAGCGCCACCTTGCGCATGGAGCTCGACCCCAAGGCCGAGTTCCGGCAGATCTTCACCGAGGGCTGGCGCTACCAGCGCGACTACCTCTACGTCCCCAATCAGCAGGGCGCCGACTGGGCGAAGATGAAGGCGATGTACGGCGCGCTGCTGCCGCACGTGCGTCACCGCGCCGACCTGACCTATCTGCTCGACATGATGGGCGGCGAGATCGCCATCGGCCACTCGTACGTGCGCGGCGGCGACCTGCCGGACGTGCCGCCGACCCGCGTCGGCCTGCTCGGCGCCGACACCGCCGTCGAGAACGGCCGCTACCGCGTCACCCGCGTCTACGACGGCGAGAGCTGGAATCCCGATCTGCGGGCGCCGCTCGCCGCGCCGGGTGTCGACGTCGCCGCCGGCGACTACCTGCTCGCGGTGAACGGCGTCGAACTGGCCGCGACCGCCAACCTCCATCGCCTGCTCGACGGCACCGCCGGCCGCCAGACCGTGCTGACCGTGAACGCGCAGCCGACGCTGGCCGGTGCCCGGCAGGTCACCGTCGTCCCGGTCGCCAACGACCAGGCGCTGCGCACCCGCGCGTGGGTCGAGGACAACCGCCGGCTGGTCGACAAGCTCTCGGGCGGACGGCTCGCCTATGTCTACGTGCCCAACACCGGCCAACCCGGCTACGTCAGCTTCAACCGTTACTACTTCGCCCAGCAGGACAAGGCCGGCGCGGTCATCGACGAGCGTTACAACGGCGGCGGGTCGGCGGCCGACTACATCATCGACGTGCTGCAGCGCGACTTCGACGGCTACTTCAACAACGTCGCCGGCGACCGCGTGCCGTTCACCAGCCCGAGCGCCGGCATCTGGGGACCGAAGGTGATGGTCATCAACGAGATGGCCGGGTCGGGCGGCGACCTGATGCCGTACATGTTCCGGCACCGCAAGATCGGCCCGCTGGTCGGCACCCGTACCTGGGGCGGCCTGGTGCACACCGCCGACACGCCGCCGTTCGTCGACGGCGGCACGATGATCGCCCCGCGTGGCGGCTTCTTCACCCGCGACGGCAAGTGGGCGGTGGAGAACGAGGGCGTCGGTCCCGACATCGAAGTCGAGAACTGGCCCAAGGAGGTCATCGCCGGCCGCGATCCGCAGCTCGAGCGGGCGGTCGACGAAGCGCTGCGCCGGCTGAAGGAGGCGCCACCCGATCGGCGGCGCGTCGAGCCGCCGCCGCCGACGTGGGGCAAGCGCCCGGGCTAGGCGCTCATTTGAACGGGTCGAAGCGCGGATGCCGCGTGCCGTCGGCGTCGGTGAACCCGTAGTCGGCCGCCAGGTCGGCGACGTAGTGGATCCGGCCGCTCTTGCCGGCGACCTTCGGGTCGGCGGCCAGGGCGGCCACGGCGCGGCCGATGTAGAGCACGCTCTCGCTCTGGTCGTAGTGCATCATCTTCTTCATCTTCTCGGTGGTCATCGCCCGTTCGACCCGTTCGGTGCGCATGAACCCCGGCATCAGCGTCACCACGGCGATGCCGGCCTTCTTCAGTTCTTCGCTCAGGCAGTACATCAGCCGGTTGATGCAGTCGTGCGCGACCACCGGGAACAGCATGCCGGGCATGTGGCCCTTCTTCGGCACCTCGGGGTCGCCGAACACCATGTCGGTGACGCCGACGATCAGCCCGCGCTTGCGCGCGGCCATCAGGCGGGCGGCATGGGCGCTGGCCAGCAGGTAGGCGCGCGGTCCGGCGTCCATCGTCAGTGACCACATCTCGCCGGCGCGCTCCCAGAACGGCCGCCCCATCGACGCCATCCACTCGTCGGCCGAGCGGAACGCGTCGTGGCCGCCCCACACGGCGTTGGCCAGGACGTCGAGTCCGCCGTGGTCACGCTCCACCTGCGCGAACGCCGCCGCGACCTCGGCCGCGTCGGTGCAGTCGGCGCCGACCGCGACGCCGCGGCCGCCCCGCGCCGTCACCTCGTCGGCGGTGTCGTCGATCGATCCCGGAGCGCCGTCGATCGGCCGGCGGCCGTCGCGGCGCGTCCGCCCGAGGCAGTAGACGGTCGCGCCGGTGTCAGCGAGGGCCAGCGCGATGCCCTTGCCGGCGCCGCGGCTCGCGCCGCTCACCACCGCCACCATCGGAGTCTGCGCGGCCATTCGAATCCTCCTCCCCGGCGCCCGCCGTTCCGGCGCCAGCGACGTGATACTAAACGCGCGTTGAGTTACGAACCGTTAAACTAAACGTCCGTGGAGAAACTGTCAAGTCGATGAGTCCGCGTCCTCGGAAAGCCAGTGACGACGACGTCTTCGCCGCCGCCATCCGCGTAATGGGCCGGGTCGGCCCGGCCGATCTCACCCTCACCGCCATCGCCGCCGAGGCCGGGGTCACGGCCGGCGCCCTGGTCCAGCGCTTCGGGTCCAAGCTGGCGCTGCTGCGGGCGCTGAGCAAGGGAGCGGCGGAACACTCCCGGGATCTGGCGGGCGAATTCCGGGCCGCCCATGCCTCGCCGCTGGCGGCGCTCGTCGCCTACGCCCGCTGCGTCGCCGGCCTGGCGCCGTCACCGGCGGCGCTGGCCCGCAACCTGGCGTATCTGCAGCTCGATCTCACCGATCGCCACCTCTACCCGCCGCTCCTCAAGCAGGCGCGGGCGACGCGCGCGGCCTACCGGACGTTCGTCGCCGACGCCGTGCGCGCCGGTGAGCTGGCCGCGGGTAGCGAGGTCGACGGCGTGGCCCGCCTCGTCGACACCGCGGTCAACGGGTCGTTGATGACCTGGGCGGTCTACCGGGAGGGGGCGGCCGCCGACTGGATCGAGCACGACGTGCGCGCCGTGTTGACCCCGCACCTGCCGGCCCGACCGCGGCCACGGAGATCGCGGCCAACCCGCTAAACCAAAGGCCCCTGGCCTTCGTCCAAGAGGCGGGACACTCATGCTGTCGAATCTGCGCCTGGCGGTCCGGACCCTGTCGAAGACGCCGTTCGTCACGGCCATCGCCGTCGTGTCGCTGGCGCTGGGGATCGGCGCCAACACCGCGATCTTCTCGCTGTTCGACCGGATGTTGCTGCGGCCGCTGCCGGTCCCGGATCCGGGCGCGCTGGTCAATCTCGTGGCGCCCGGGCCGAAGCCAGGGTCCAACTCCTGCAACCAGGCGGGCGATTGTCAGTCGGTGTTCAGCTACCCGATGTTCCGCGACCTCGAGCGGGTGCAGACGGTCTTCACCGGCATCGCCGCCCACGTGCTGACCAGCGTCAACCTGGCGGCCCGCGGGCAGACACTGAGCGCCGACGGCATGCTGGTGTCCGGCAGCTACTTCCCAACGCTCGGCCTGCAGCCGGCGGCCGGCCGCCTGCTCACACCTGACGACGACCGGACCCCCGGTGCGCACCCGGTCGTGGTGCTGAGCCACGCCTACTGGACGGCGCATTTCGCTGAGAACCCGGCGGTCGTCGGCGAGTCGCTCACGGTGAACGGCACGGCGATGACCGTGATCGGCGTGGCGCCGCGCGGCTTCGAGGGAACGACGCTGGGCGCCCGGCCGAATGTGTTCGTGCCGATCTCGATGCGCGAGGCACTGCTGCCCGGCTGGAAGGGGCTCGACAACCGCCGCAGCTACTGGGCGTATCTGTTTGCCCGGCTGAAGCCGGGCGTGACGACGGCGCAGGCGCAGGCGGCGCTGGACCCGCCCTACCGCGCCATCATCACCGACGTCGAGGCGCCGCTGCAGACCGGGCTCAGCGACCAGACGATGCAGCGGTTCAGGACCAAGCCGCTGACCCTGGAACCGGGCGAACGCGGGCAGAGCGACGTGCGCAGCGAGGCGCGCGCGCCGCTGCTGCTGCTCCTGGGCGTGACCGCGCTGGTGCTGGTGACGGCCTGCGCCAACATCGCCAACCTGCTGCTGGCCCGCGCCGCCAACCGGTCGGTGGAGATGGCGGTGCGGCTGTCGATCGGCGCCAGCCGCCGCCAGGTACTGGGCCAGCTGCTGGTCGAGTCGTGCACACTGGCACTGGCCGGCGGGCTGGCCGGGCTGGTCGTGTCGAGATGGACGCTGAGCGCCATCGCCGCGTTGCTGCCGCCGCAGGCGGTCGCCGTCATTCCGGCCGGGACCGACGGCACCGTGTTGCTGTACGCGCTCGTCCTGTCGCTGGCCACCGGCGTCGTATTCGGGCTGTATCCGGCGCTGCACAGCACCAGGCCCGACCTGGTCGGCGTGCTCAAGGGCCATTCGGGCCAGCCGTTCGGCGCCCGCTCCGCATCGCGGTTCCGCACCGTGCTCGCCACCAGCCAGATCGCCCTGTCGATGGCGCTGCTCGTGGCCGCCGGGTTGTTCACCAAGAGCCTGTACAACGTCAGCCGCGTCGAGCTGGGTCTGACTACCGACCGGCTGGTCACCTTCGCCGTGGCGCCGTCGTTGAACGGCTACTCCTCGGCGCAGGCGCTGGCGTTCTTCGAACGGGTCGAGGACGCCGTTGCGGCGCTGCCCGGCGCCGCTGTCGTCAGCGCGTCGACCGTGCAGCTCATCGCCGGCAACAACTGGAACAACAGCGTCGCCGTCCAGGGCTTCGAGGCCGGTCCGGACACCAACACGACGGCGTCGTTCAGTCTGATCGGGCCCGACTTCTTCCAGACGCTCGGGATTCCGCTGATCGCCGGCCGCGAGTTCACGCGCGGCGACGGCGCGACCGCGCCGAAGGTCGCGGTCGTCAACCAGGCCTTCGCGCGCAAGTTCAATCTGGGTGAGCGGGTGATCGGCACGCGCATCAGCACCGATCGCAACGCGACCACGCTGGACATCGAGATCGTCGGCCTGGTGCAGGACGCGAAGTACAGCGAGGTCAAGGACGCGGTGCCGCCGCAGTTCTTCCGGCCGTATCGCCAGGGCGAGAACGTCGGGTCGATCAACTTCTACGTCAAGACGGCGGGCGACGCCGCGGCGCTGCTCGGTCCCGCCCAGGCGGCGGTGCGGGCGCTCGATCCGAACCTGCCGGTGGAAGGCGCCAAGACGATGGCTCAGCAGGTCCGCGAGAACGTCTTCCTCGACCGGATGATCAGCACCTTGTCGGCCGGGTTCGCCGTGCTGGCCACGGTGCTGGCCGCGATCGGCCTGTATGGGGTGCTGGCCTACACGGTGACCCAGCGCACGCGCGAGTTCGGCCTGCGCATGGCGCTCGGCGCCGACGGCGCCAGCGTGCGCGGCATGGTGCTCGGCCACGTCGCCCGGATGACCGCCGTGGGCGGCGTGATTGGCCTCGTCGCCGCCGTGGGCATCGGCCGCCTGGCGCAGTCGCTGCTCTACGAGCTGCAGGGCTACGACCCGCTGGTCCTCACCGTGAGTGCCGGCCTGCTCACGCTGGTGGCGGCCGCCGCCGGCCTGGTGCCGGCGCTGCGCGCCTCGCGCATCGAGCCGATGGTCGCGTTGCGGCAGGACTAGCGAGGAGGGCTTCGGCTCGCTAGTCACAGTGTTGTTTGGCCCGCCCCTCGGGCGGGCGTAGACGTCCAGCCGTCACCGGGCCGCGACGACGGCGCGGCGGTTGCAACGGTGGCGGCGAATAACGCACGATGAGCTGGCGTCCTCGCCGCCGTCCATGCGCCCCCGCTCCACGTTCGTCGCCCTCTGCCTGCTCTTCGTGTGCTCGGGCGCGTGCGGCCTCACCTATCAGGTGCTGTGGCTGCGGCTGCTGTCGCTGGTGTTCGGCGTGACCGTGCACGCGGCCAGCACGGTGCTGGCGGCGTTCATGGCCGGGCTCGCCCTGGGCAGTCTGCTGGCGGAGCGGCTGGCCAGGCGCGGCCATCCGCTGCGGGTGTTCGCCGCGCTCGAGGCCGGTATCGCCGTGGCCGCGCTGGCCACGCCGGCCATGCTCGGCGCCGCCGAGGGTCTCTACCGGCCGTTGTCGGCGATCGCCGGCGACTCGCTGTGGGTGCTCACCGCCGGCCGCTTCGCCGCGTCGTTCGCGGTGCTGCTGGTGCCGACCGTGCTGATGGGCGCGACGCTGCCGGTGCTGAGCCGCGCCGACCTGGTGCGCGCCTCAGGCGCCCGCCTCGGCACGCTGTACGCGGTGAACACGACCGGGGCGCTGGCCGGCGCGCTGCTGACCGGCTACGTCCTCATCGGCGGCATCGGCATCCAGCGGACCTTCTACCTCGCCGCGGCGCTGAATCTGGCGGTCGCCGGCGTCGCCTGGTGGTTGTCTCGCCATGACGCCCTGCCGGTGGTGGAGGGGTCTGGCACCGGATCGGAGAAATTCGTGCCAGGTGACGCCGTCTCTGCCACGGTGGTCCTTGCCGCCATGGCGGTGTCCGGCGTCGCCGCGCTCGCGCTCGAGATCGTCTGGTTCCGGATCCTCGTGCAGTTCCTGCCGGCGACCTCCTACGCCTTCACCACGATGCTGGCCACCGTGCTCGCCGGCATCGCCATCGGCAGTGCGCTGGCGTCGCGCGCGCTGACCCGTCCCCGCAACTGGAGCGTCGTCCTCGCCGGCACCATGGGCGCGACCAGCATCGTGGTCCTGACATCGCTGGCGATCCTCGGCGCCACCTACGGCGCCGGATGGCGCACGTCGGGACTCGCCCAGGGCTCGGCGGCGGCGATTCTGCCGGCGGCGATTCTCATGGGCTACGCCTTCCCGATCGCACTGGCACTGTGGACCCGCGCCGGCGCCGACGCGACCGGCCGCCCGCGCGCCGTCGGCACGATCTACGCCGCCAACGTCATCGGCGGCATCGCCGGCGCGGTGCTCGGCGGGTTCGTCCTGCTGCCGTGGCTCGGCAGCCGTCGCGCGCTGATCGCCTGCGCCGCGCTCTATCTGGCGGCCGGCGTCGTGATGTTCGCCCGGCTGCGGCGGCCGCTGGTCGCCGTGGCGCTGACGGTCGTGTTCGTCGCCAGTGCCCGGGTCGTCCCCGATCCGTTCGACGCCGCGCTGGCCCGCCGGCACGGCCGCGGCGAGCGCATCTTCTGGAAGGAAGAGGGCGTGCAGACGTCGGTCAGCATCCACACCCACGCCTTCCGCGGCTGGCTGATGTACCTCGACGGCCTGCACCAGGCGTCGGATGCGCCCGAGATGGTCCGCCTGCACCGGCTCATCGGCCACCTGCCGATGGTGCTGCACCCGAACCCACGCCGCGCCCTGGTCGTCGGTCTCGGCGGCGGCGCGACGCCCGGCGCCGTCAGCCAGCACGACAGCGAGGTGCTCGTCGTCGAGCTGTCGGACACGGTGCGCAAGGGCGCCGAGTTCTTCACACACGTCAACTACGACCTCTTCGCCCGACCCAACGTCACGGTCCGCGTCGACGACGGCCGCAACTTCCTGTCGCTCACCGACGCCCGCTTCGACGTCATCACCGCCGATTTGATTCAGCCGATCCACGCCGGCGCCGGCAACCTCTACTCGCGCGAGTACTTCCAGCTGGTCGCTGACGCGCTGGCCGACGACGGCCTGGTCCTCCAGTGGATCGGCCACCGGCCGGACAGTCAGTACAAGCTGATCATGCGAACCTTCCTCGACGTCTTCCCGTACACGACGCTGTGGGCCGATGGCCAGTTGATGGTCGGCGCGAAACGACCGTGGCGGCTGGCGCGGGCGCCGTTCGAGGCCAAGCGCAGCCGCCCGGTGACCCGCGCCGCGCTCGACGAGATCGGGCTCGACAGCTTCGAGACGCTGACCTCGTGGTACGTCGCCGGTCCCGAGGACCTGCGCCGGTTCGTCGGCGCGGGGCCGCTGCTCAGCGACGACCGGCCGCTGGTCGAGTACCACCGGTCGCTGCCGGCCGATGAGCCGATGGTCGATCTGCGCGGCGTCCGCGGCGACGTCGCCGCGATCCTCGAGCGATGACCGGCGCACGGCCCCCGCGTCCGATCGAGACGGTGTTCCTCGACGCCGGCGGCGTGCTGGTGCACCCCAACTGGGTGCGCGTGTCCGAGGCCCTGGCCCGCCACGGCGTCGAGGCCGCTGCCGCGCGGCTGACCGCCGCTGAGCCGCACGCCAAGCTGGAGATGGATCGCGGCGCGGTGATGGCCCGCACCGACGACCGGCAGCGCGGCTGGATCTACTTCGACGCGGTGCTGCGCCATGCCGGCCTCACCCCCGACGACGCCACCGATCGCGCCCTGGCCGAGGTGCGCGCCTACCACGACGCCCACAACGTCTGGGAAGCGGTGCCGGCCGACGTCGTGCCGGCGCTCGAGGCGCTGCGCGCGCTCGATCTCCGTCTGGTCGTCGTCTCGAACGCCAACGGCACGCTGCGCCGGCTGTTCGACCGTCTGGATCTCACGCGCTGGTTCGACGTCGTGCTCGACTCGCACGAGTTCGGCGTCGAGAAGCCCGACCCGCGGCTCTTCCATCTCGCACTCGCCGCCAGCGGCGCCGCGGCGGCAACCACCGTGCACGTCGGCGACTTCTTCCACATCGACGTCGCCGGGGCCCGGGCCGCCGGACTCGCCGACGCGGTGCTGCTCGATCCCGCCGGACTCTACGGCGATGCCGGCTGCACGCGGGTGTCGCGGCTGCTCGAGGTGGCGGCGCTCGTCAGGGGCGAGGGACTGTCACCGAGCCCGAAGATCGGGGCGAGGTGACTGTCCCACTGACAAGCGTCGGACTGTCACCGAGCCCTGAGATCCAGGCGAGGTGACTGTTCCACCGACACGCGTCCGACTCGGTCACGTCACCAGCTGGCAGGTCGTGCCGGTGCACCGCACGGTCAGCGCGATGCCCGGCACCAGGTTCGACCGCGCCCCGCTCTCGTAGCGATGCCCCTCGATTCGGGCGGTGAGGATCTGGCCGTCGTCGGTCACGCGCAGCACGCCGAACTGGCCGTTGCGCTGGTCCGACGGATCGTGCGAATACGGCCCGCCCTTCCGGCGCACGAACCGGTCGAGCGGGGCCGCCTGCGCGACGGCGAACCCGCCGTGCGCGTTGTTGCGGCCGTCGTCGAAGGCCAGCATGTGGGCGTCGCCGCTCAGCATCACGATCCGCGGGCCCAGACCGAGGGCGGTGATCCGCTCGCCCAGCCGCCGCCGTTCGTCGGCGAACTGGCCCCAGCCCTCCGAGTCGCCGTCGCTGGTGATCCACGGCACCGTGTTCACCCACAGCAGCAGCGGCACGGCCTCGCGGGCCGCGGTCTCGAACTCGCGGACCAGCCAGTCGACCTGTCCGGCGCCGAGCATCGTGCGCGGCGTCTGCCGGCGCTCGGATCGGCTGTCGGTCATGATCACCCGCACCCGGCCGATGTCGAAGCGCTGGGCGATCGGGCCGTCGGCGTTGGGCGAGAGCGGCGTCGGGTAGGTGGGGAAGTCGCTGGTGTAGTAGAAGCGCGCCGCGTCCCTGGTCGGCGAATCGCCGTCGGCATTGTCGCTGCCGTAGTCGTGGTCGTCCCACACGTAGGCGAGCGGCGTGCGCCGGTAGAACAGCGCCTGCCGCTCTTGCGACAGGACGCGATCGAGGCCACGGCGGAACAGTCCGGCCAGCGCCTCGATCGGCCGGGCCGGGCCGGTGATGTTGTAGTAGTGCAGGTCGCCCATGTGCACGAACAGGTGGGGATCGAGCGCCGCCAGGGCGGCGAACACCCCGCTGTTGGACACGTGCGACATCGGCACCACGCGGGTGCCGCCGGCGCAGGAGGCAAAGGCGGCGACGAAGCTGAAGGGGCCGGTGCCAAAGGTGCGAAACCGGGCCAACGTGCCGGTACCGGCGCGGAATCCGGCGTAGTACTCGGTCGCCGGCTCGAGCCCCTCGAGCACGAAGCGGCCGATGGTGCGCTGCGGGTAACTGGCCGACGGCGCGACCGTGGCCAACCCGGCCACGGTCGCGGCGCCGGTCAAATCGCGCCGCCGGCTCACCAGGAGCGGCGACAGCGGCGTGGCGCCGTCGGTGAAGGCGGCGTGGACCACCGCCGAGCGGTCGGTCACCGCGCCCGTCAGCAGCCAGGCAGGCTGGTCCCGGCCTTGTGCTTCGAGCCGCAGCCGGGTGGCGGCCCAGGCCGCGACCAGGGTACGAAGGGCACTTCGGCGATCGACGCGCACGCCGCGTCATCGTAGCGCAGTGGCCGGCGGGGCCGGCGACGATCTCGGGCGCGAGCAGGGGTCGGGACTGATAAGATCGTCGCCGCGGCGCCGCGACCTGCGGCGCCCTGATACGCGGCGCCGAGGTCCCCCAATCGGCGCCCCATCGCTGGAGCGTGGCATGTTTCAGGGACGTCCCCGCAGCAAGCGCGACCGAGAGCGCGCGCGGCAAGACCGGGCGAAGCAGAAGACCCAGAAGCGGGCCGAAGCCAAAGAGCGCCGATCGCAGGCGCCGGGCCACCCGCCGGGCACCGATCCCGACATCGCCGGCATCGTGCCGGGCCCCCAGGCCAACCCCTGGGGCGACGACCTGTCGGACCTCGCTGACGACGGCGAGGAGAGCGACGAAGGCGACGCACCAGAGCGCTGACCGCGCGCGCCGCAGTCCAGGTCCATCCGGGCCGATCTCATCAGTCAGGGGGCGTCATGAACGTGCTCGAAGCCATCCTCGCCGCGCAAAACGGCGGCGCCGTCAAGCAGCTCGGCCGGCAGTTCGGCCTCGGCGACGACCAGGCCTCAGCCGCGCTGTCGGCGCTCGTGCCGGCGCTCGCGGCCGGCTTCTCGCGCAACATGCAGCAGGAGGGCGGTCTCGCCAGCCTGGCCGGCGCGCTGGCCGGCGGCCGGCACACCCAGTACCTCGACGACCTCGGCTCGTTGCAGCGGCCCGAGACGGTGGCCGACGGCAACGGCATCCTCGGCCACATCTTCGGCAGCAAGGACGTCAGCCGGCAGGTGGCCACCCGCGCCGCCCAGTCGAGCGGCCTCGGCCCTGACATCCTCAAGCAGATGCTTCCGGTGGTGGCCGCCATGGTGATGGGCACGATGTCGCAGCGGGCCAACGCCTCGCCCTCGCAGGCCGGGCTCGGCGCCGGTCTGCCGGGCGGCGATCTGATGGGGATGCTGGCGCCGATGCTCGATGCCGATCGCGACGGGTCGGTGATGGACGACGTCGCCGGCATGCTCGGCAAGTTCCTCGGCAGCCGCTAGGGACTGTCACCGAGCCCCTCGGAGCCAGGCGAGGTGACTGTCCCACTGACAAGCGTCCGCTGACGCGCCGTCGTGTGATTTGCGTTTCTAACCGAACCACTACCGCAGCGCGGCGTGGGTCGTGCGGACCGGCCACTACAATGGCCGCATGGCACGCCACCGCTCCGTTGTCCTGACGCGCTGGTCCGCGGGCGCGGCGCTCGTCCTGTCGATCGTCGCGCCGCGACCAGCCGTGGCCGGGCAAGACGCGAGCGACACCCCGGCACCGGCGGCCGTCAGCCGCGACAACGGCGGCGCCGCGACGCGCGGCGAGCTCGACGCGCTGCGCGACGAGATCGCCGAGTTGCGCGCGGCGCTCGCCGACCTGCGCCGGGAACTCGCCGGTCCGCGGGTCGCGGCGGCGGCGGTCCAGCTGCCCGCCGACGCCCAGCCGCCGGCGGCGCCGGTCGAGATGCTTCAGGCCCAGGTGGAGCAGCTGGCGCAGGAGAAGGTCGCGTCGGGGTCGCGTTTCCCGGTCACGCTGTCGGGCACGATTCTGTCGAACACCGTCGTGAACACGGGCGACGCCAACTGGCTGGAGAGCCCGAATCTGGTCGGCCGCACCGCCACCGGCTCGATGACGAGCACGATGCGGCAGAGTCGCGTCGGGCTCGACGTCGGCGTCATCCCCGTCGGTGGCTGGAACGCGACCGGCCGGCTCATCCTCGACTTCTTCGGTGGCACCCCGGGCTTCGTCACTGGCACGGTGATGGGCACGCCGCGGCTGCTCTACGCCTTCGGCCGCCTCGAGCGGGCCGGTACCGGCGATCCAGATCGGTCAGGACCACGTCCTCCTGGCGCCACGCGATCCGACCTCGCTCGCCGCGTTCGCGTTCCCGCAGTTCTTCCGCTCGGGCAATCTCTATCTGCGCGCCCCGCAGGTGCGTCTCGAACAGAAGGTCGGCCCATTCACCGCCAAGGCCGGCATCGTCGCGCCGGTCATCGGAGACGCCGGTCCGGACTACCTGTTCGCGCCGCCCGCCGGCGCCGGTGAACGCAGCGAACGGCCGGCCTACGAGGCCCACGTCGGTGTCGATCGCGGCGACGAAGACAGTCGCTCGGAACTGCACGCCGCGGTGTCCGGCCACTACGGCTGGAGCAAGTTCGGCGCCTCGCTGGTCGCATCGTCGGCCGGCGCCGTCGACTTCCTGGCCCGCGCCGGCCGGGTCGGCGTGGCCGGCGAGCTCTACAGCGCCGAAGACATGGACGCCTACGGCGCCGGAGTCGCCCAGCGCGGCCGGTCCGAGGGCGGCTGGGTCGAGGCGCAGCTCAAAGCGTCGTCACGGGTGTCGTTCGCCGGCGGCGCCGGCCTCGACCGCCGTCCCGATGGTCTCGGTCAGGCCGGGCGGCTGCGCAACACCAGCTACTTCGGCAACACCATCGTCCGGTTGACGCCGGAGGTGGCGGTGTCCCTCGAGTACAAGTGGCTGCAGACCCGCTACGGCCCGGTGCCGTTGAACCGCGAGAACCATCATGTCAATGCGGTGTTCGCGGTGACGTTCTGAGGGCAGGGAACAGGGAACAGGGAGCGGGGAACAGGGGCACACCATGCGGAGGTTGAGAGACCTGCCTCGGATCACGCTGACGGCCGCATGCGTGCTCGCGGCTGGGACGACCGGATCTGCCGACGTCTTGAGCGGCACGGTGACGGCGCGGGTGCGCCAGGGCGGCACGGCGGCGCCGGCGGTGGTCTACGCCGAACCGCTCGAGGGCACCGCCCCGGTGCGGCCCGGGGCGCCGGTGGCGATCGAGCAGCGCGACAAGACCTTCAGCCCGCGGGTGCTGGCCGTGCCGGTCGGCACGACCGTGCGCTTTCCCAACATTGACGGCGTCTTCCACAACGTGTTCTCGCTGTCGCCGGGCAATGCCTTCGACCTCGGCCTGTATCGCGGCGGCGACTCGAAGAGCCGGGCCATGACCACGCCGGGGTTGGTGCGGGTGTTCTGCAACATCCACCCGCAGATGACCGCCGTGGTGGTCACCGCCCCCACGCCGTGGGTGACGGTGGCGGCGGCCGGGGGCGCCTTTCGTCTCGAGCTGCCGGCCGGCCGCTACCGCCTGACCGCGCTGTCGGAACGGGCCGCGGCGATCACCGCCGAGGTGACGGTGGCGGGAGCCACCGCGGCGCCGGCGCTCACGCTGGACGAGAGCGGGTTCACCGCCGTGCCGCACGCCAACAAGTTCGGCAAGCCGTATCCGCCCGAGGCGTACAAGCAGTAGGCAGAATCCGCCACGACTCGAGCCGGAGCTGGGATGGGGTCTGACCCCATCACGCGCGCATGCTGAACGCGGACACCGGCGCGCTGAATCCCTTCACCGTCAACGGCGGCGCCGGCTGAGCGGCCACCAGCCCGCGCACCGCATCGTAGGTGCTGTCGTTCAGCAGCGTCTCGCCGGGCTCGGCCGCCGCGCACAGCCGCGCCGCCAGGTTCACCGCGGCGCCGACGGCGGTGTAGTCGAGGCGATTGGCGCCGCCGACGCTGCCGACGATGACCTCGCCGGTGGCGATGCCGATGCCGATGGCCAGCGGCGGCAATCCCGGCTCGGTCGTGGTCGTCGCGCCGATCGCGCGGTGCATCTCGAGGGCGCAGCGGATCGCGTCGAGCGCCTTGTCCGCCCGGGTGAAGTGCGCGAACAGGCCGTCGCCCATGAACTTGTCGACGTCGCCCTGGAAGCGGCCGACCAGTTCGGCCAGCAGCTGCAGATAGCGGTTGAGGACGGCCACGGCGTCTTCGGGCGCGCGGTGCTCGGCAAAGGCGGTGAAGCCGCGGATGTCGACGAACAGCAGGGTGATCACCTGCCGGGCGCCGGCCCGGGTCTCCGGGGTGTCGGGGCCGCGCTGAATCATGTCGACGGTCGACTGCGACACGAACTTCTGCATGTCGGCGCGTTCGCGCAGGCCGGCGGTCATCTGGTTGAAGGCCTGCGACAGCTGCGCCAGTTCGTCCTGGCCGCTCACCGCCAGCTTGACGTCGAAGCGGCCGTCGGCCACCTCGCGCGTCGCCGCCGACAGCGCCGCCACCGGCGCGGTGATCGAGCGGGCCAGCATCGCCCCGGCGCCGATGCCGAGCGCCGCGGCGAGGATCCCGAGCAGCACGAGACCGCGCTGGATGTTGCGATACGGCGCCAGCGCGAGATCGAGCGACTGCAGCGCCACCACGGTCAGCGCCGGCGCATGGGGATCGGCGATGCGCAGCGCCTCGAAGCGCTCGCCGCCCAGATCCACGTCGAGCACGCCGGTCGACGCCGGCACCTCGCCGCCGGTCTGCCACGGCGCCCGCCCCTGAGCCAGCGTGGTGCCGGCCAGACCGGCCGGTCCGAGCACGACGACCTCCTTGCCGGCGGCGTCCCGGAGCGAGGTCGCCCAGCGGTCGTCGACCGGCGCGGCGGCGGCGACGAACCCGAAGATGGTCCCGCCGGCTTCGGCCGGGACCAGGGCCATGTGATGAAGCCGGCCTTCGACGTCGACCAGCCCGAACACCGGCTGCCCCGACAGCGCCGGCTCCAGCCACGCCGTCTTTGCGTCGGGCAGGACCAGCGTGGCGAACGTGTCGCTCCGGGCCACCACCGCGCCGGTGGCGTCGAGGGCCAGCAGCAGTTCGTCGCGGGCGTTGCGCTCGCGGTAGTCGGCGAGGAAGTCGCGCACGGTGGCGGCGTCGGTGCCCATCAACGCCATCAGGTCCGGGAACGACGCCAGGAGGCGCGCGACCAGGGCCAGGCGCTGGTAGCGGGTGCCGTGGGCAGTGGCGAGCACGTCGCGGCTGTGAACCAGATCCGCGGTGACCCGCTCGCTGACCGCCTGGTTGGCCAGCCAGCCGACATAGGCCAGCGTCGCCCCGGTGAGGCAGACGACGAGGGCACCGATGGCGACGAGCAGGCGAGCACGGAGAGAGCGGAACACGTGCCGTGAGCTTACCGGAACCGGGCAATTCCCAGCCCCGGAACCGGTGCCCCGAGCCCCGACGGGCGGCCCCGGGGACGGCGCGAGCGAGCCGTCTCCGGGGCCGGGCGGATTACGGGAAGCCGGGTGGCGGCACCCGCCGCCTGGTCGCCTGCTCGAAGGCGTAGGCCAGCTCGATCAGCCGCGGCTCGGTGCAGGCCGTGCCGGCGAAGCTGACGCCGTAGGGCTGATCCGCGGCGTTGAAGCCGGCCGGGAACGCCGGCGTCGGCGCGTTGGGGACGAGCCCGAACGGCACGAGCACGGTCGGATGCCCGGCCTTGGCCGAGATGCCGGCGCCGCTGCTGCCCGGGAAGATCAGGGCGTCGAGGTTGTTGACCGCCATCACCTCGTCGATGCCGTGGGTGCGGGCCAGGAAGATGTCCTTGGCTCGATCGGCTTCGTAGCGCGCCCGGTCGGTGGTCAGGTTCATCTCGTCGGAGACGTCGAAGTGCGCCTGGCCGTACTTGATCGCGCCGCGCGCCTGGTTGGCCAGGTTGTAGTTGCGCAGCTCGGTCAGCGTCTTCACCGGAGCCCCGGGGCCGAGTGAGGCGAGCCACAGGTTGAAGTCGCGCTTCATACCGTACTTGAACACCGTGGAGCACGCCGCGTCATTGCCCTTGTTGTTGGTCGGGCCGGCGCAGATCGGGAAGGTGTTGAAATTCCGGTCGGGAGTGCCGTCGAGGTAGCTGGGAATCTCGGCCGGGTCGACGATGGTCGCACCCTCGCGGCGCATGATTGCGATCGCCTCTTCCATCACCGCCAGCTGCTGGGCGTTGATGCCGCCGACGGCGGCGCCGGTGTCGGGGCGGGTCGTCGCCCGATAGAACCCGGTGCGCGGGATGCCGATGCGCGCCCCGCGCAGGCCGGCCAGGCGCAGGAAGCGGGTGTAGTCCTTGCCCGGCGGCAGCAGACAGGTGTTGGTGGCCGGGTCGTTGGGATCGGCGCCGACCATGGCGCTGAGGAGGATGGCGGTGTCGGCCACCGTCCGCGCCATGGGGCCGGCGGTGTCTTGATCGGCCGTGATCGGCGCGATGCCGTAGCGGCTGATGAGTCCCACCGTGGGCTTGATGCCGGCGAGCATGTTCTGGTTGGCCGGACTGAGGATCGACCCCGAAGTCTCGGTCCCGACGCTTGCCGCCCAGAAGCTCAATGCCGTGCCGATGCCCGAGCTCGAGCCGCCGGTGCCCATCGCCGGCCGGCCGTCGTTGAAGGTGTCGCGTGGATCCGGCCGCGGGTCGTACGGGTTGTAGCCGTAGCCGAACAGCCCGCTGTAGTTGGCCGGCATGCCCGCCGCCACCCAGTTGGCGAACTCGGTCAGCACCGTCTTGGTGAAGATGATCGCGCCGGCGTCGCGCAGGTTCTTGACCAGCGGCGCATCGTAGGGCGGGGCGAAGCCGGCAAACGCCAGGCCTCCGCCGGTGGTCGGCATGCTGGTGGTGTTGATGATGTCCTTGATGCCGATCGGAATGCCGTGCAGCGGCCCGCGCAGGTGCCCGGCAGCCCGCTCGCGGTCGAGCTGCGTGGCCTCGGCCATGGCGCTGGCGCTGATCGCCGCGGTGGCGTTGACCCGACCTTCATACAAGTTGATCCGATCGAGGTAGGCCTGGACCAAGTCGCGGGAGTTGAACCGCCCCTCGCTCATGGCGTTCTGCAGGTCGTAGATCGACCGCTCGACGATGTCGACGCGCGTGCCTTGCGCCGCCTCGCTGCCCTTCCCGCCCGCGCCGAGACTCACCACCGTGCCGATGAGCGCGACGCCCAACCACAACGTTCGCTGCATAGTGCCCTCCAGGGTTGCCGGACGATACGCCGCACGAGCCGTGGAGACGCGCCCTTGCGCGCCGCAGTTCGTGCACTACGGAAACGCGGGCGGGGGGACCCGCTTCTTGGTGGCCTGTTCGAAGGCGTAGGCCAGTTCGATCAACCGCGGCTCGCTGCAGGCCGTGCCGGTGAAGCTCACGCCGTAGGGCGCTGGGGCCAGCTGGAAGCCCGGCGGATACGGCGCTGCGCCGGGACCGGCGCTGATCGTCGGGCGCGCCGCCGGTCCGGCCGGTGGCGGCTGCGGCACGAACAGCCCGAACGGCACGATCACCGTCGGGTAGCCGGGTTTGGCGGCGATGCCGGCGCCGCTGGCGCCGGGGAAGAGCAGGGCGTCGAGCTGCTGCGCCTTCATCACCTCGTCGATGCCGTGGGCCGCGGCCAGGCGGATGTCGGTCTCGCGATCGGCCTGCCACTTGGCGCGATCCTTCTCGAGGTCGAGCAGGTCCGAGTTGTCGAGATTGAGCTGCGCGTACTTGATCGCGTGGCGACTGCCATGGGCGGTGTTGAACGCGCGCAGTTCGGCGAGGGTCTTCACCGGGGCGGCCGGTCCGAGCGAAGCCAGCCAGGCGTTGAAGTCGCGCTTCATGCCGTACCACAACACCGACGAGCAGTTCGGGTCGCGCGGGCCGTTCTCGCACCCGGCGCCCCAACGGAGGAAGTTGTTCTTCGGATCCCGGTCGACGACGCTCGGGATGTCGGCGTCGACCACCGTGGCGCCTTCCTTCTCGAGCACGGCGATGGCGTCGGCCATCGACTTGGCCTGGGCCTCGTTCAGGCCGCCGCGCGGGTCCTTGTCTCCGGCCACGGTGATGCGGTCGTAGAAGTTCGCGCGCGGAATGCCGATGCGCGCGCCCTTCAGGCCGTCGCGTTTGAGAAACGGGGTGTAGTCGCGGTTGGGCGGCGGCGTGCAGACGCTGGTCGCAGCGTCGTTCGGATCGGGGGCGGCGCCTTCCATCGCGCCGAGCAGCACCGCGGCGTCGGCGACGTACTTGGCCATCGGTCCGGCGGTGTCCTGGTCGGCGGTGATCGGGATCACGCCGTGGCGGCTGACCCGGCCGACCGTGGGCTTGATGCCGGCGAGCATGTTCTGATTGGCCGGGCTCAGGATCGACCCCGACGTCTCGGTCCCGATGTTGGCGGCCCAGAAGCTGGCCGCGGTGCCGGTGCCGGAGCTGGATCCGCCGGTGTTGAGTACCGGGCGGCCATCGGCGGTCGCGGCGCGCGGGTCGCGGCGCGGGTCGTAGGGATTCAGGCCGTAGCCGCCGAGCGCGTTGTAGTTCCCGGGCATGCCGGCGGCGACGAAGTTGGCCAGCTCCGTGAGCATCGTCTTGGCCAGGATCACCGCGCCGGCCTCGCGCAGATGCGCCGTCAGCGTCGCCTCGTAGGGCGGCACGAAACCCTCGAACGCGACGGCGCCGCCGGTGGTCGGCATGTCGGTGGTGTGGATGTTGTCCTTGAGCGCGATCGGGATGCCGTGGAGCGGCCCGCGTAGCTTGCCGGCACGGCGTTCCGCGTCGAGACGGTCGGCCTCCGCGAGGGCGTTGGCGTTGACCGCCAGCGTCGCGTTCAGCCGCTCCTCGTAGAGGGCAATCCGCCGCAGGTACTGCTCCACGAGCTGCCGCGACGTGATCCGGCCGTCGGTCATCGCCTGCTGCATGTCGGCGACGCTGGCCTCGACGACGGAGAACGGCGCGGCCGGCGGCGCCGGCGGGGCCGGCTGGCAGGCGGCCATGATCAGAACGGCAGGGACGAGCAGCGGGGCGAGCGGACGGACAGCCATCGTGACCCTCGTCAGTGGAAGCGCCGATGGTGTGGCAGGTGCCCGGCGGGAGTCAAATCGCCGGCCGGTGCGGTTGAGGCGGCGGACCGGGCCGGCCGCGCCATAGACAAGTCGCAGACATTCCCTAGACATGGTTTGACACCGCGCCCGACGGCGACGGAATACGCTCACCGCGATCGACCGACTCCGAAAGGGAGGGGTTCCACATGGTGGCTGCTGCACGGCTCGCGCTGATTGTCTTGTGTACGTTCGTTGCCACGTCTGCGCCGGCGTTCGCCCAGCAGCGGGGGGCGATCTCCGGACGAGTCCTCGACCCGGATGGCCTTGCGCTCCCCGGCGCGACCGTCGTGATCACCAACACCGCCAACGGCTTCACCCGCGAGGCGATCACGGCCGACACCGGCGGATTCTCGGTCCCCAACCTCGAGCCCGGCACCTACGACGTCACGGTGACGATGGCCGGGTTCGGCAACGCCGCGCGCACCGGGATGCTGTTGGCGCCGGGGTCGACGGTGGCCCTCGACCTGAAGCTCACCGTGGCCGGCGTGCAGGAGAATCTGGTCGTCACCGGCGAGGCGCCGCTGGTCGAGCGCACCAGCAACCAGATCGGCGGCAGTCTCTCGCGTCGTGAGATCGAGGAGGTGCCGTCGAACTTCCGCAACTTCACCGGCCTCACTCAGCTCATCCCGGGCATGACGCCGAACCCGGCGACGTCGACCTTCGAAGGCGGCCAGGTGGTGGCCAACGGGTCGCCGTCGCAGCAGAACGTCTACCTGATCGACGGGATGTACAACAACGACGACCGCCTGGGCGGCAGCCAGGGCACGCAGGTGCGCATCGTCCTCGACAACATCGAGGAGTACCAGGTGCTGGCCAACCAGTACAGCTCCGAGTACGGCGGCGGCGCCGGCGCGATCATCAACATGGTGACCCGCGGCGGCACCAACGACATCCGCGGTCGCGTCTACTCCTACTTCCGCGACGAGACGCTCAATGCCCGCGGCCTGTTCCTGCCCGACACCCAGCCGAAGCCCCCGGAGCGGACGCTGCAGGCCGGCTTCGGCGTCGGCGGTCCGATCGTCAGGAACCGGGCCCACTTCTTCTTCACCTACGAGCGCGACAACGAGGACATCGCCGGCCAGAAGCGGTTCCCGGCGGCGGCGGCGCCGCTGGCCGTCGACCAGGTCGGCTTCTTCACCGTGCGCGCCAACAACTACTTCGCGCGCGCCGACCTGCAGTTGAACGACCGAAACTTCATCAACGGGCGCTGGCTGCTCGAAGACGCCAACTCGCGCGGCGAGGGCTTCAACACCAACAACGAGACCCCCGACGCCAAGGTCTGGGAGGCCGATCACGACACGCTGTGGGCCGGCACCTACACCAGCGTGCTCACCGACCGGCTGTCGAGCGTCACCCGCTTCGGCCGCATCGGCGAATCGCTGACGACGGCGCCGCAGGGCTTCTTCAACGACAACGGCGAAGCCATCGGCTTCGGCGGCCGCGACCCGTTTTCGATCGGGCAGCGCAACCAGCACGCCAGCTACATCACCGGCACCGGCGGCACCGGCCCGACCACCGTGATCCGCACCTACGTCGTCGACCAGGCGTTCAGCTACTTCATCCCCAGCCTGTTCGGCGGCGAACACACCGTGAAGGCCGGCGGCGGCTACAGCTGGAACAACATGGATCCGCGCTCGACGTTCGACTCCGGGACCTTCCAGTTCCGCACCGACGCCGCGTACAACCCTGCCGATCCGGCGACGCATCCGTTCCAGTTCGACGTCACCGTCGGCCCCCCCGACGACTACGGCTATGCGGTCGTGTCGAAGGACCAGCGCCGGTATCTCTTCGTCGAGGACAAGTGGAGCGTCACCGGCAACCTGACCTTCAACCTCGGCCTGCGCTGGGACAACCACAAGCAGACCCCCAACCACAACGGCGCCTTCGCGCCGCGCGCCGGGTTCGCCTGGGACGTGCTGGGCAACGGCCGCACCATCGTTCGCGGCGGCGTCGGCAAGTTCTACGCCTACGTCCCGGTGGTCCACGACCTCACGCTGCAGCAGAGCGGCGTCCGAACGCTGTTCCCGTCGATCTCGATCAACGCCGCGAGCCCCAACGCCAACCTGGTGCTGATTCCCGACGTGATCACCGACACCGCCGGCAATCGCGGTGTCGCCCGGCTGTCGCCGGCCGGTCAGGCGGTGCTGAACGGGCTGCGCGACGCGGTGATCGCCGGCACCGGCTTCAACCGCAACCCGCGCGTCGACAGCCCCGACCGCAGGATGCCCCACACCTGGTCGTGGAGCTTCGGCGCGAGCCAGGAGCTGTTCGGGCGGGTGGCGCTGTCGGTGGACTACGTGGCCAATGCCTCGCGCAACCAGCTCGGTGTCATCGACATCAACGAGCCGGTGAACGGCGTGCGTCCCGGCGTGGCGGCGTTCGACCCGACCGGGTCGCTCATCCCGGCCGAGGCCCGCGGCGTCGCCTTCCAGCGCGTGTTGCAGTCGCAGACCAGCGACGCGTTCGACGGCGACTACAAGTCGCTGCAGGTCTCGCTGGTGAAGCGGATGGCCAACCGCTGGAGCGGCCGCCTCGCCTACACCCTGCAGCGCAGCAACTACGTCGGCATCGGCAACCCCGATGCCCGTCGCGTGTGGCTCGACAGTGACGTACGCACCGACTACGGCGAGTTCACCTCGAACCGCACCAACGTGCTGGCCGCCAGCGGCAGCTGGAACCCGTGGAGCACGCTCACCTTCGCCACGGTGCTCAGCGCCATCAGCGGCGCGCCGATCAACGAGACGGTCGGCCGCGACGTCAACGGCGACCTCGACAACAACGACCGGCCGATTCGCGGCATCGACGACTTGCTGTTTCCGATCCGATCGGACGTCGACTCTCAGGGGCGCGCTGTGATCAACGGGATCCGTGGCCCGGGATCCTTCACCTCCGATCTGTCGATCCGCTACCAGCTGGATCTGCCCGGCGGCCGGCTCGACAGCCTCGACTTCTTCGTCGACTTCTTCAACATCTTCAACCGCCTCAACGAGGTGGCGCCGACCGGCAACCGCTCGTCGCCGAACTTCATGATTGCCACCTCGGCGCAGTTCCCGCGCCAGTCACAGCTCGGCATCCGGCTGCGCTTCTGAGGTCGGCGATGCGGGTACTCGACTCGTCCTCGTCGGCGTGGCGCTGCTGTGCGGCGCCACGCCCGTCGTCGCCCAGATGGAACTGGGCGTCATCAAGGGCCGGGTCGTCGACGATGCCGGCCAGCCGCTGGCCGGCGTGGCGATCAAGCTCGTGAACGTCGACCGCGGCCGCGAGGTGACGCTGACCACCGGCAAGGACGGCCGCTTCTACCGCCGCGGGCTCCAGGCGGTCGAGTACGAGCTGTCGGTCACCAAGGACGGCTACCAGCCGGTCAACGACAAGGTCAAACTGGTGGCCGGCACCGACCGCGACTTCGACTTCACGCTGGCCAAGGCCGCGGCCGGCGGCACCAAGGAGTTCCAGGAAGGCGTGGCGGCCTACAACGCCAAGGACTTCGCCGGCGCGGCGGCGAAGTTCGAAGCGGCGATCGCCCAGAACCCCGCAGTGGCGCCGCTGCACATGAACCTGGCGCTCGCCTACCTGGCGCTGAAACGCGACGCCGACGCGGCGGCCAGCCTCGAGAAGGCCGCGGCGCTGGCGCCGACTGAACCGGCGATCCAGTTTCAGCTCGGCAGCGTCTACGTCGACATGCAGGCCTACGACAAGGCCGTGCCGGCGCTCGAGAAGGGCCTGTCGATCAAGGGCGATCTCCAAGGATCCGCTGGCCGCGGAAGCGGCCTCGACGCTTGGCGCGGTCTACTTCGCCCAGGGCAAGGTGGGCGAAGCGGAAGCGCAGTTCCAGCGCGTGCTCGCGGCCGTGCCCGGGAATGCCGGGGCCACGCTCGGCATGGCCAAGGTGATATTCAGCAAGGGCGACGCCGCGAAGGCGCTCGAGCTGTTCGAACAGGTCGTCGCCGCCCATCCGGGTACGCCCGAGGCGGCACAGGCGGCGACCTTCATCAAAGAGCTCAAGAAGGGCAATCGTTAAGGAGGCCGGTCGTGATCAAGTACTTCGGCATCGCAGGTGCGTCTCTCGCGCTGCTGTTCGGCGCGGTGGTCATCGCTCAGGAGAAGGGCGGCGGTGACGAAACCGGGCCGTACGACCTGGTCCGGGGCTGGCCGCAGAACTACTGCGGCGAGGGCCACGTCATCGGCTCCACCGCCGGCATCTGGGCCGACAGCCCCGACCGCGTCTACATCTTCAGCCGCGGCTGTCTCCCGGTTCTGAAGGACGCGCGCGGCGCCGCCGACGCCTTCATCCCGGCCCGGAACGCCTCGGGCTACGACCTGTCGCAGAAGGATCCGGCCCGGCATCCCCGCTGGGACCATGTCTTCAACGTGGTCGATCGCGACGGCAAGCTCATCGAGTCGTGGGATCAGCACAACAAGCTGTTCGTGCGGCCGCACCGCATCCTGGTCAACCCCTACGACGCCGAACGTCACGTGTGGCTGGTGGACGACGGCGCCCACGCCGTCTACAAGTTCACCCGCGACGGCAAGAAGCTGGTGATGACGGTGGGCACGCCGATGCAGCCCGGCTACGACGCCACCCACTTCAACCGGCCGACCGACGTCGCGTGGTTGCCCGACGGCACCTTCTTCGTCAGCGACGGCTACGTCAACACCCGCGTGGCCAAGTTCGACAAGAACGGCAAGTTCCTGCTGACCTGGGGCGAGAAGGGCAACGAGCCGACCGAGACCCGCCCCAACTACATGAACACCGTGCACGCCATCGTCATCGACAAGCAGCGGCGCCTCTACATCAGCGACCGCGCCAACTCGCGGATCCAGGTCTTCGACGAGAACGGCAAGTTCCTCGACGCGTGGCCGAACGTGCGGCGGCCGTACTCGCTGCTGCTGTCCGAAGACCAGCACCTGTGGGTGGCCGACGGCCACACCCAGAAGTTCACCAAGTTCGACCTGAACGGCCGGCTGCTGTTCTCGTGGGGCACCTTCGGTGCGTTCCCGGGCGGCTTCTGGGGCGTGCACCAGTTCCACACCGACACCGAAGGGAACCTCTACACCGCCGACGTGCACGTTGGCCGGCCACAGAAGTTCCGCCCGAAGAAGGGCGCCAACCCCGCGCACATCATCGGCACCTACATGCGCGGCACCAACTAGCAAGCGTCACGACAGGCGTCGCGGCGACTGGCCGCGAGCGTCTCGGGCGTGGGGGCGGCGGCGTGCGCAACCGGGCAGCCGCGTCGTCAGCTCCCACGCCTGTCTCACGTCCATCCACGAGTCTGCCTCGACTGGAGTCGACCATGCGCGCACGGCACGAAGTGATGGGTTTGGTGGCAGTGGCGGCGCTGGCGACGGCCTACTGCGCGCCCCCGCCGGCGGCGACCGACGCCCCGGCAGCGACCGCCGCTGCCGCTCCGGCCGCGGTGGCCAGTCAGGAGCGCGGCGGGCAGGAGGAGTTCGGGCCCTACGAGCCGGTGCCGAACTGGCCACAGCCGCTGCCCGACGGTCCCGATGGCCTGAAGCACGACGGCTGGACCTGGGGCTCGGTTGGCGCGGTGTTCGCCGAGAGCCCTGACCGCATCTGGATCGCCCAGCGCGGCGAGCTGCCGCTGCCGCCCGGGGCCAAGCCGTGGACGCCGTACGCGATGCTGAACCCGTCGCGCGGCAGCGCCACCGGCAACGACGACGGCCTCGGCGCCACCTGTGAGCCGACGGCGAAACGCGGCTGGGAGCGGCGCTACCACCACGTGATCTTCGTCGTCGACCGCGCCGGCAAGATGGTGCAGTGGTGGCCGCAGCACGACACGCTGTTCGAGGCGCCGTGCGGGCGCGGGCCGCACAAGATCAAGATGAGCCCGTACGACCCCGAGAAGCACGTCTGGGTGTTCGACGATCAGCTCCACGTCATCCACAAGTTCACCTACGACGGCAAGCTGGTGATGACGCTCGGCACCAAGGGCCAGCGCGGCCGCGACGCCGGCCGGCTGTTCGACCGACCGACCGACATCGCCTGGCTGCCCGACGGGACGTTCTTCATCAGCGACGGCTACGGCGGCACCCGGGTCGCCAAGTTCGACAAGGACGGCAAGTTCCTGATGGACTGGGGCGGTCCGCCCAAGGACGCCAGCAACCCCGGGCCCAACGAGTGGAACACCGTCCACAGCATCGCGATCAGCGACGACCGGCGGCTGTTCATCGTCGATCGTGGCCATCGCCGCATCCAGGTGTTCGACGAGAACGGCAAGTTCCTCGACATGTGGAACACCGGCGTGCGCTCGTCGCCCTACGCGCACTTCATCTCGACCGATCAGTTCCTGTGGGTGGCCGACGGCGGCACGATGCGGATGCTGAAGTACGACCTCACCGGCCGCTACCTGTACGGCTGGGGCGGGCCCGGCGGTCAGCCCGGCCAGTTCAACGGCCCCCACTCCCTCACGGTCGACCAGGAGGGGAACATGTACACCGCCGAGGTGTTTGGCGGCCGGGTGCAGAAGTTCCGGCCCAAGCCCAACGCCGATCCGGCCAAGGTGATGGGGCAGGAGCCGCGCTATCGCGCCGGCTCGTAGACGGAGGACCTCATGACTCACCGATCCCTCTGGCACGGCGTGTCCGCCCTGGCGCTCGCCGCCGGGCTGGCCGGGTGCGGCTCCGGCATCGAGGCCCAGCCGGGCGCGTCCCCGGCCTACAAGCTCGGCACCTTCGAACGCGCCGGCCGGGTCTACGTCGGCTTGGTGCTGCGCGATACCCAGGTCGTCGACATCGCGGCGGCGAACGCCGCCTACGAGGCCAACACCGCGTCGGCGGCCAAGCTGGCGCCGCCGGCCGATATGAAGGCGCTGATCACCCGCTACGACGGCGAATGGAAGGCGCGGCTGACGGCGATCGCCCGCGACGTCGCCAGCGCCAACTCGGCGCCGCCCTACGTCGCCGACCTCGGCCAGCTCCGCGTCCACCCGCCGGTGCGCCCGTCGCTCATCCTCAACGCCGGCGGCAACTACGTCGAGCACACCGCCGGCATCGCCGCGCAGCAGCAGCGGGCCGGCGCCACGCCGGCCGCGGCGTCGCCGGCCGAGACCGCCCCGGGCATCTGGGTTCGGCCGGCCGGTGACACCCGCGACAACCCGTATCTCTTCCAGAAGTCGGCGACCGTGGTCACCGGTCCGTTCGATCCGATCGTGATGCCGCGCGGCCGCACCAACATCGACTTCGAGTGCGAGTTCAGCGTCGTCATCGGCAAGCCGGCCAAGTACGTGCCGATCGCCAGCGCCGCCGACCACATCTTCGGCTACACCGTGCAGATCGACGTCTCCGATCGCGGCGGCCGCGGCGACCGCAAGATGGGCGGATCGGACTGGCTGATCGGCAAGAACCACGACACCTTCGGCCCGCTCGGTCCCTTCATCGTGCCCAGAGAATTCGTCGCCGACCCGAAGAACGTCCGTCACACCTTCACGTTGAACGACACGGTGATGCAGGACTCGAACACCAATCGGATGAGTCACGACATCCACGAGCTGCTGCACTACGCGTCGAACATCCTGACCTTGAGCCCCGGCGACGTCATCGCCGGCGGCAGCCCGGCCGGCACCAACATCGAGCGGGCCGAGCCGCGCTGGATGCGCGCCGGCGACACGGCGATCTGCGCCATCGAGGGCGTCGGCACCCAGCGCCACTCGGTCGTCGGCGAGGACACCAGCCGTTAGGGACTGTCACCGAGCTGGGGGATCCAGGCGAGGTGACTGTCCCACTGACAAGCGTCGGACTTCACCGCGCCTTGACAGCCCAGGGACGGGGACGTACCGTGCCCTGCAGCCCTCCGCCATGCGCTTAGCCCGTCGCGATTGGCGTCCCAAGCCGCTCGTGCTCGCGATCGTGACCACGATCGGAGCGGCCGGGCTGGTGTTCTACCTCCAGCAGCGCGCCATGACGGCGCTGCAGGCGCAGAACCAGGTGATTCTGCGCCAGCTGGCCGAGCAGACGGCCGCCGACATCGCTGTCGAACTGCGTCGCACGCTCGACGGCCCGATCTTCGACACGCTGACCGCGGTCAACCACCCAGAGTTGCGCGCCGGCCGTTTCGATCTGGTCGCCCAGCACTTCGCACGCGGCCTCGAAGCCTATCCGCACGTCGATCGATTCTTCGCCTGGAGCGCGGGGAGCGGCAAGACCACCGGCGGCGAGGGCGAGGGCGCAGACGACGTGCTGTTCTACGGCCGGAGTGGCGAATTCAGCCGCGATCCCGTGATGGGGCCGGCGGTGCTCGAGCTGGCCCGGCGCTATGCCGGGACACAGCAGCTCTACGTCGCCGCCGAGGGCATCGGCGACGAGCCGCGGCAGGTGCTGCTGCGGCTGTTCTGGAGCGACGCCCGTCGCGTCGACTACTTCGCCGTGCTCGGCTTCGTCATCGAGCCGGTCAGTATGCGCGAGCGATTGTTCGCAGGCGCTCGCGGTCGTGCCCTCGACGCGGTGCTCCACCGTCGCGGTGCTGACGTCCCGCTGCAGGTGCGGATCACCGACGACGCCGGTGTGGTCGTGTACGGCACCCTGCCGCGCGAGGTCCACGGATCGCGGCTGGCGTTCCCGATGCTGTTCTATCCGGTCGAGGACATCCGCTCGCGAATGGCCGCCGAGGTCGCCGCCCGCCCGTGGACGATCGAGGTGGGGACACCGGTGGTGGCCAGCGCAGTGGCCGGCGCCGACCAGCGCTACTGGCCGACGATCCTTTCGATGCTGCTGATGCTGGCGGCGCTCGGCCTCACGGTACAGGCCCATCGCCGATCCGCCGAGCTGGCGCGGATGCAGACCGACTTCGTCGCCCACGTCTCGCACCAGCTGAAGACGCCGCTGTCGCTGCTCAGCACCGCCACCGAGACGCTGCAGATGGACCGCATCCGCTCACCCGAGAAGCTCGCCGAGTATCTCGATACCATTCGCGCCGAGGCGTTGCGGCTGTCGGCGCTGGTGCAGCGGGTGCTCGAGTTCTCGCGCGTCCAGCAGCAGCGCAGCTACGAGTTCGAGCAGGTCGACCTCGGCGCGCTGGTCCGCGAGACGGTCGACGCGTTCGCCCACGGGCTCAACCAGCCCGATCGCTTCCAGGTCGTGCTGAGCCGCCCGGGTCCGTTCGTGCAGGCCGACCCGGCGGCGCTCGAACAGGTGGTGGCGAACCTGCTCGACAACGCCGTCAAGTACTCCAGTCCGGAGCAGCCGGTCACGGTGACGGTACGGGCCGAGCGGCTGTCGGCGGTCATCGACGTGACCGATCGCGGCGTCGGCATCGCGGCGACCGAGCAGACGAAGATCTTCGAGCGCTTCTACCGGGTGCCCGGCGCCGGGCACCGCCAGGGCTTCGGCCTCGGGCTGCCGATCGTCCGCGAACTGGTCCATGCGCAGGGCGGCCGCGTCGACGTGTCGAGCGTCCCGGGCGCCGGCAGCACCTTCCGAGTGACCCTGCGCTGCATCACCGGGCCGGCCACGCCCGACAACGCCCCGGTCCGTCCGACGGAAGCGGTGTCATGAGCACCGGCGCGGCTCGCGGCGACGACGCCCGGCACGTCCTGGTCATCGAGGACGAGCCGCAGATGCGCTCGATGCTCACCGACAACCTCGAGTTCGAGGGCTACAAGGTCACCGCGGTGGCCACCGGCGAAGAGGCGCTGCAGGCGGTGGCGTCGCGCCACTACGCGTTGCTGCTGGTCGACGTGATGCTGCCCGGGATGAGCGGCTTCGACGTGTGCCAGCAGCTGCGCGCCCGCGGCAAGCACGTCCCGATCGTCGTGCTCACCGCCCGCACTGCCGAGCAGGACCGGATTCGCGGCCTCGATCTCGGCGCCGACGACTACGTCAGCAAGCCCTTCAGCGTTCGCGAATTGCTGGCGCGGGTGCGGGCGCTGGTGCGCCGCGACGACTGGCACTCGCCGGCCAACGACGAGTTCACGCTCGGCGACGTCGTCGTCAAGCCACGCCAGCGGCTGGTGCTGCGCAAGGGCCGCCGCGTGCCGCTGTCGGCCCGGGAGTTCGAACTGCTGCGCTATCTGTTCGCGCACCGCAACGAGGTGGTCAGCCGCGAGCAGCTGCTGCGCGACGTCTGGGGCTACAGCCACCTGTCGGTCACCCGCACCGTCGACAACTACGTCGCCAAGCTGCGCACCCACATCGAGCCGCGGCCGCACGAGCCGCGCTATCTCATCACCGTGCACGGCAGCGGCTACCAGCTACTTGCTTAGGGACCAGGGCGCCGGGCCTTCAACTGCCGCTTCAGCCGCGCGAAGTCGTCCGGCACCGGCGCCTCGACGGCGATCCGGGCGCCGGTGATCGGATGCGGGAACGCGAGCCGCCAGGCGTGCAGCATCTGGCGTGGCGCCGGCGGTCCGCTGGCCGGGCCGTAGACACGATCGCCGAGCACCGGGTGGCCGAGGCGCTGCAGGTGCAGCCGGATCTGGTGCTGGCGGCCGGTCTCGAGCGTGAGCTCGAGCAGCGCGGCCTCGGTGCCGAAGCGCTCGCGCACCACGTAGTGGGTCACTGCCGGCCGCGACGGCTCGCCGGCCACCGCGATGCGCCGCCGGCCAGCCACGTAGGCGTCGGCGATGGGCGCGTCGATGGTGCCGCTGTCGTCGGCGGGCGCGCCGTGCACCAGCGCGACGTACTCGCGATCGAAGCCGTGGGCGCTGAACAGCTCGCGGCCGGCCTCGTGTGCCTCCCTGGAGAGCGCCACCGCCAGCGCGCCGGACGTGTCGCGATCGAGGCGATGGAGCGGTCCGACGTAGCCGCGGTTGCCGCGGCGCCGCTCCATGTACTCGCGGACCCGGGCCAGCACGGTGTCCTCGTCCGGGAACCCCTCGCGATCGGCGGGCACGGTCAGCAGCCCGGCCGGCTTGTCGAGCACCAGCACGTGCTCGTCCTCGTAGAGCCGCTCGAAGCGTGACCGCGCCGCCCGCACCGCCTTGCGGTTGACGTCGAGGACGACGGCGTCGCGCGGCGCCACCTCGGCACCGGGGTCGCGCTGTTCGGCGCCGTTGACGGTGGCCTGCCCCTTTTCGATGGCGGCGCGCAGCCGCGCCCAGGACATCTCCGGCTGTTCGCGCCGCAGGCGCTGGTCGAGGCGTTCGCGAATCGGGCGGGTCAGAACAGCCGCACTATAATTCACTTCTTCCAGGGAGGTCCGGTCATGGCCGACGCCAACGTCACGTCGATCTGCTACTTCAACGGCCAGTGGGGCACCGGCGCGGTGCCGCTGATGACCTCGGCGACCAACGCCGCGTGGCTCGCCAACACCATCTTCGACGGCGCCCGGTCGTTCGAGGGCGTGGCCCCCGATCTCGACCGGCACTGCCAGCGCGCGATTCGCTCGGCCGAAGGGCTCCACATGCGCCCGCCGGTCACCGCCGCGCAGGTCGAAGCGCTCGCCCGGGAAGGGATCGCGAAGTTCGCCGCCGACACGCCGCTCTACATCCGTCCGATGTTCTGGGCCGAGAGCGGGATGGTGCTGCCCGATCCGGCGTCGACCCAGTTCGCGCTGGTGATCACCAGGATGAGCCTGCCGGATCCCGCCAAGGGGTTCTCGGCGTGCCTGTCGAAGTATCGCCGGCCCGGTCCCGAGCAGGCCCCGACGCACGCCAAGGCCGCGTGCCTGTATCCGCTGGCCGGCCTGGCCATCGCCGAGGCCCGCGAACGCGGGTTCGACAACGCGGTGATGTGCGATCCGATCGGCAACGTCGCCGAGCTGACGGCGCAGAACGTCATGTTCGGCAAGGACGGCGTGTGCGTCACGCCGATCCCCAACGGCACGTTCCTGAACGGGATCACCCGGCAGCGGGTGATCGGCCTGCTGCGCGACGCCGGGGTCGCCGTGGTCGAGCGCACCGTGCGGCCGGCCGAGCTGCTCGAGGCCGACGAGATCTTCTCGACCGGCAATCACGGCAAGGTCGTACCGTGCCTGCGTTACGAGTCGCGCACGCTCGAGGCCGGCGCGATCTACCGGGTGGCTCGCGAGCGCTACTGGGCGTTCGCGCACAGCAGCGCGGCGCAGCCCGCCGCCGCGCGCGGATGAGGCCGCCATCGCGCCGTCCCCCGTCGTCGCCGGCGTGACCATTCGTCGTCTGGACGCGGCGGATGTGGCGCAATTTCGCGAGCTCCGTCTCGAGGCGCTGAAGAATAGCCCGACCGCTTTCGGCTCCAGCCACCACGAGGCGGCGCGGCACCCGCTTGAATGGTTCGCCGCGGAGCTGGCGCCGGAAGGCGAGCGGCTGATGTTCGGGGCCTTCACCGGCGAGCAGCTGGTCGGCATCGTCGGCGTCGCCCGCGAGCCGGCCGCCAAGGAGCACCACCGCGCGGTGATCCGCTCGATGTATGTCGTTCCCGCCGCTCGTGGCCGCGGCGTCGCGTCAGCGCTCCTGAGCCACGCGCTGACCGTAGCCGACGCGCTGCCCGGGGTGTGGCAGCTGGTTTTGACGGTCACCGCCGGCAACGCCGCTGCCATCCGCCTCTACGAGGCCCACGGGTTCACGCCCTACGGCCTGCTGCCGTCGTCGCTGTATGTCGATGGGCGGTACTACGACGACGTGCTGATGATCCGCCAACGCCGGGCGTGAGCGCGGCGCTACGATGGCAGCAGGAGCGCCCGATGTCGATTGAATCCGCCGCTGATCTCGCCGGCCTGCGGGCTGTGGCCGACGTGGTCCGCCGCGCCCTCGACCTGCTCGAGTCGGCGGTCCGGCCGGGCGTCACGACCGGCGAGCTCGATGCCTCCGCCGCCACGCTGCTCGCCGCGCACGGCGCCCGCTCGGCGCCGGCGATGGTCTACGGCTTCCCGGGCACCGTGCTCATCAGCGTGAACGAGGAGATCGTGCACGGCATCCCCGGCTCGCGGGTCGTGGCCGCCGGCGATCTGGTGAAGCTCGACGTCACGGTGGAGAAGGACGGTTACGTCGCCGACGCCGCCCGTACCGTCGTCGTCGCCCCGGCCGACGACCTGGCGTGTCGGCTCGCGTCGTGCGCGGTCAGCGCGTTCGAGGCGGCGCTGCTCGTGGCCCGCGCCGGGGTCAAGGTGAACGCAATCGGCCGCGCGGTCGAGCGCGAAGTGCGGCGTCAGGGCTTCGCGGTGGTCACCGGCCTGGCCGGCCACGGTGTCGGTCGGACCATCCACGAGGAGCCGACGGTGCCCAACTGGTACGACGCCTGGCAGACCGACGTGCTCACCGACGGGCTCGTGCTGACCATCGAGCCGATGATCAGCGCCGGCTCCCCGCATGTCGTCCAGGAGCGCGACGGCTGGACCCTGCGGACCCGCGACCGCAGCCTGTCGGCCCACCACGAACACACCCTGCTCATCACCCAGGGTGCGCCGGTCGGTACTGACGGCGGCCTGATCGACGAGGCCACGAGCGCGCCGACACGATTCCCCGAGACGGGGACGAATCCGCGCCGTGCCCACCGTCGCGCCTGGCCAGGCGGCGGAATTCCCGTCCCGGCCATGGCACAGGGGATGCACTGGGGTCCGGGGTGAGCGCCCGGTGGGTGACCGCGACCGTCGTGCTGGCTCTCGCTTTGGCCGGCGGCGTTACGTACTACTGGCGCGCGGTCGGCGCGGACAGTGGTCCGACGGTGACGACCGCCACGGTCACCCGCGGCGATGTCGTCGCGACCGTCGACGCCACCGGTACGCTCCAGGCCGTGACCACCGTCCAGGTCGGGACCCAGGTGTCGGGCACCATCAAGGCCCTGCACGCCGACTTCAATCAGCCGGTCCGCCGGGGCCAGGTGGTGGCCGAGCTGGAGCCGTCGCTGTTCCAGACCCAGGTCGAGCAGGCGCGGGCGTCCGTGGTCCGGCTCGAAGCCGAGGCCCGGCGCAGTGTCGTGCAGAGCGAGGACGCCCAGCAGAAGCTCAGCCGGGCGCGCGGCCTGGCGGCCAGAGCGCTGATTCCCGCGTCCGACCTGGACACCGCCGAGACCACCGCCCGCGCGGCCGCCGCCGGCGTCGAAGCCGCCGAGGCCCAGATCGTCCAGGCCCGCGCCGCCCTCAACCAGAGCCAGGTCAATCTCGGGCACACGATCATCCGGGCGCCGATCGACGGCGTCGTGATCTCGCGCAACGTCGACGTCGGGCAGACCGTGGCGGCGAGCATGCAGGCGCCGACGCTCTTCGTGATCGCCCAGGATCTGACCGCGATGCAGGTGAACGCCAACGTCGCCGAGTCGGACATCGGGCGGATCGCGTCGGGGCAGCCGGTGTCGTTCCGCGTCGACGCCTATCCCGGCGCCGTCTTTTCGGGCGTCGTCTCGCTCGTGCGGCTCAATCCGGTGGTCGAACAGAACGTCGTCAGCTACGTGACGACGATTGACGTGTCCAATGCCGACCTGCGGCTGAAGCCCGGGATGACGGCCACCGTGACCATCGAAGTGGAGCGGGCCGCCAACGTCCTGCGCGTGCCGAATGCCGCGCTCCGTGTGCGCCCGACCGCCGAGGTGCTGACCGCGATGGGGCAGGCCGCCGATGGAGATCGCCGCTGCGGCGCGACCTGGCGGCGCGGCGCCGGCTGGCGAAGTGTGGGTCCGTCGCGGCGGGCGACTCGAGCGCGTCGCGGTCGGGTCGGGCACGAGTGACGCCACCCACACCGCGATCGTCGGCGGAGCGCTCGAAGAGGGCGCCGAGGTGGTGACCGGTCTGCCCGCCGTTGCCACCGCCGCAACCAGCCGCACCACCACCCGGTCGCCGCTGCTGCCCGCGCCGAAGCGGCCGGGCAGCGCCACCCGCACCCGCTGAGACCGGCCGATGCCCGACGCGCTCATCTCGGTCCGCGATCTCACCCGCACCTACACGCTCGGCGATGTCGAGGTACGGGCGCTGCGCGGCGTGTCGATCGACGTCGCAGCCGGTGAATTTCTCGCCCTCACCGGGCCGTCGGGGTCCGGCAAGTCGACGTTCATGCACCTGCTGGGCTGTCTCGACCGCCCGACCAGCGGCCGCTACTGGCTGCGCGGGCGCGACGTCGCGCAGCTGTCGAACCGTCAGCTCGCCCGGGTCCGCAACCAGGAGATCGGCTTCGTGTTCCAGGGTTTCAACCTGCTGCCCCGCACCTCCGCGCTCGAGAACGTCGAGCTGCCCCTGCTCTATGCGCGCGGAGTGGCGGCGCGCGATCGGCGGCGGCGGGCCACCGCCGCCCTGGAGGCAGTCGGTCTCGGCGACCGGCTGCACCACCGCTCCAACCAGATGTCGGGCGGTCAGCAGCAGCGGGTGGCCATCGCCCGCGCCCTCATCAACGACCCGCCGCTGCTGCTGGCCGACGAGCCCACCGGCAACCTCGACAGCCGGACCAGCGTCGAGATCGTCGAGATCTTCCAGCGGCTGAACGCCGAGCGCGGCCTGACCATTCTGCTGGTGACGCACGAACGCGAAGTGGCGCAGTACGCGGCCCGGCTCGTGGCGTTCCGCGATGGGCGCATCCGCGCCGATCAGCCGGTCGCCGACCGGCACGACGCCGGCGCCGACCTGATCCGCCTGCGGGCCGAGCCCGAGTGGGAGCCGGCGATGGCGAGCCGGCCATGAACCTGATCATGGCCCTCACCGTGGCGGCCAAGGCCCTGCGCCGCAACGCCATGCGCACGGCGCTGACGGCGTTGGGGATGATCATCGGAGTCGCCGCCGTCATCGTCATGATCGCCATCGGCAGCGGCGCCAGGGCCAGCATCGAGACCCAGATCCGCAGCGCCGGCTCCAATGTGGTGACGGTGACGGCCGGCTCGAGCGGTTTCGGGCCGGTGCGTCAGGGCCAGGGCGCCACCACGACGCTCACCGTCGCCGATGCCACCGCGATCCGCGACGAGCTGCCGGGCATCCGCTATCTCTCGCCCGGGCTGAACACCCGGACGCAGGTCGTCGCCGAGACCACCAACTGGGGCACGCAGGTGCAGGGGACCGGGCACGAGCTGGCCGTGCTCCGCTCCTGGCCGCTCGAGTACCGGCGTCTTCCTCGCCGAAGCCGACGTCGCCAGGGCGGCCAACGTCGCCGTCCTCGGCGCGGTCGTGCGCGATCAGCTGTTCGGCGCCGGCCAGGATCCGACCGGCGCCACCGTGCGGATCCGCAACGCTCCATTCCGGGTCATCGGCGTGCTCTCGCGCAAGGGCCAAGCGGCGATGGGGCAGGACCAGGACGACGTCGTGATCGTGCCCTACACCACCGCCCAGCGACGATTGCTCGGCGTCACCCATCTGCAGAGTCTGACCATCTCGGCCGACCCCGGCGCCTCGATCGAAGGACTGTCCGCGGCGATTGCCGAACTGCTGCGCCGCCGGCACCGGCTCGAGCCGGGACAGGAGGACGACTTCATGGTCCGTTCCATGGAGGAGATGGCCACCGTGCTCACTTCGACGACGACGACGATGACGTGGCTGCTGGGCGCGGTGGCCGCGGTGTCGCTGGTGGTCGGCGGTATCGGCATCATGAACATCATGCTGGTGTCGGTCACCGAACGCACCAGGGAGATCGGCTTGCGGCTGTCGGTGGGTGCCAGTGATCTCGACGTGCTGCTGCAGTTCCTCGTCGAGGCGATCGTACTCAGCGTGGCCGGCGGCCTGATGGGCATCGCCCTGGGTGTCGCGATGGCGACCGCGGTCGGCCGGGTCATGGCGTGGCCGGTCGCGGTCACGAGCGGAGCGGTGCTGCTGGCGTTCGGCTTTGCGGTCGTCGTCGGCGTGTTCTTCGGATTCTATCCGGCCCGCAAGGCCGCTGCCCTCAGCCCGATCGACGCGCTGCGCCACGAGTGACGCACGGCCCAACGGCCCGGGACTTTCCCCCGATGCCGCCGTGAGGTTCTCGCGCGCGCCGCCGCTCCAGGGCGATGCCGCCCCGATCCGCCGGCCATTGTCCTTGATGCCGCGTGGTACGAACCTTGCGCCAACGGCTGGGGATGATGCCTGAGCCGGAACGGAGTGTGATGTCATGACTCGGAATCTCTACGTCGCGATGACGGCGCTGGTTCTGGTTTCGGCCGGATGGGTTCCGGCCCCCGGTCGCGACGTTGCGGCAGTGCAGGAACGGCAGCGGGATCCCAGGAAGGCGCCCACGTCACCGCCGGCCGAGCCGCGCGCCGAGCCGCGTGCCGAGCCTCGCGCCGAGCCTCGCGCCGAGCCGCGTGCCCAGCCACGCCAGCCTCGGGTAGCGCCACGACCCGCGCCGCGCCCGGTCCCGCCGCGGCCCTCCAAACGGGGCAGCTTCATCTTCATCGGCGGCTATTTCTACGACCCGTTCTTCGGCCCTTACCCGTGGTGGCCGCGAGGGGCGTATCCGCCCTGGTACTACCCGGCCTACGACCACCACGCCGAAGTGCGCGTCGCGGCCACGCCGCACCACGCCGCGGTCTATGTCGACGGCTTCTACGCCGGCCTCGTCGACGACTTCGATGGCGCCTTCCAGCGGCTCGCGCTGCCCGCGGGAGGACACCGCATTGCGCTGTACCTCGAGGGCTTCGTCACCGAGGAGTTCAGTCTCTACCTGCGCCCTGGATCGACCTTCACGCTTCGCCACACGATGCTGCGCCTGGCACCTGGCGAGGAGACCAGCCGGCCTGTCGTGGCGGCGCCGGTGCCGCCGCCGCCAACCGGAACCTATGAGCCGCCGAGCGGGAATGCGCCGAGCCTGCCGACGTCGCCAACCCCGTCGGCCACGCCGGATGCGGGCGGCACGATCGAAGTGCGGGTACAGCCCGGCACGGCGGTGGTCACCATCGACGGCGCGCGCTGGCTCAGCTCCGACCCCGGGCTCGTCGTCGTGCAGGTGCCGGTCGGACTCCACCACGTCGAAGTGTCGGCACCGGGATACCGCACCTTCGCCACCGACCTCCAGGTGCGGGAAGGGGATCTCACGCCGCTCAACGTCAGTCTGGTGCGGGCTACCACGCGGTGAGTCTCACTGCCGAACTGCGCCGCGACGCCGCCGACCAGCGGCGTCGCTGGCGCTATCGCGTGCACCAGGGACGTGTGCGTTTCGATCACGAGGTGCGTCGCGCCCACCGTCGCCTGCGCCAGAGTCTCCCCGCCTACCTGCGCGGCGCCAACTACTTCAGCGTGGTGACGGCGCCGGTGATCTATTCGCTGCTGCTGCCCATGGTGCTCCTCGACGTGTGGGTGTCGATGTACCAGTGGATATGCTTTCCGATCTACGGGGTGGCCCGGGTGCGACGCCGGCGCTACTTTCCCCTCGACCGGCACCGGCTGGAGTACCTGAACGCCATCGAGAAGGCCAACTGCACGTTCTGCACCTACGCCAACGGCGTCGTCGGCTACGTGCGCGAGGTGGCGGCGCGCACCGAGCAGGTACCTGGTGCCCGATCCGTCACGCTCGGGCGGTGGCCGCGCCCCATCCCCGGTATCGCGTCTTCTTCGACTACGGCGACGCCGAGCGCTATCACCGCGAGCTGGTGCCGCTCAGGCGGACCATGCAGCCGCCGACCACCCGCAGCCGGGCGCGCGTCACTCGGCGACGACGGCGATGACCTCGATTTCGAGCAGGAAGTCCGGGTTGGCCAAGCGCGGCACCTGCACCAGCGTGCTCGCTGGTAGCTCCTTGGTGAAGTACTGCGAGCGGATGTCGCGGATCACCTGGACCTGCGCCGCGTCGAGCATGTAGTAGTTGACCTTCACCACGTCGTTGAAGCTGGCGCCAGCCGCTTTCAGCGCGGTGTCGAGGTTGGCGAACACCTGCCTGGTCTGCGCCGTCAGGTCGCCGCGGCCGACCAGCTGGCCCTTCGCGTCGAACGCCACCTGGCCGGAGATGTAGATGGTGCGGCCGCCGCGGGCCGAGACGACGTGGGAATAGCCCGTCGGCGTCGACAGCCCCGGCGGGTTCATGCGTTGAATCACCGATCGCCCTCCCTGCGCGCTGCCCGCCAGCGTCCACGCGCCCACCATCGCACTCACGGTCATCGCGAGCGCGGCCATCATCGTCGTCGAACGGGTCATGTCGCCTCCAGGCATCAAACGAGGCGGCGCTGCAGATGGCCGCCCAGGTGCATCGTCAGGTCGTAGACCGACGCGCCGCAGGCCGCGGCGACGTCCTCGGGCCGGGAGCCGGGCTCCCAGTCGAAACAGGTGGCGACGTCGCCGGCCTCCACCGCTGTCTCGGGGCCGAGGTTCACGATCGTGTGACTGGCCGACACCGACGCCACCACCGGATAGCGCCGGCCGCGAATCCGCACGGAGGCGCCCTTCGCGGCGATCCGCGGCCAGCCGTCGGCGTGACCGACCGGCACGGTCGCCACCCAGGTGTCGTCGGCGGCCATGAAGGCGCGGCTGTAGCCGGCGCTGGTGCCGGCGGCGAGCTTCTTGACGTAGGCGACGCGGGCGCGCAGCGCCACGGCCGGGCGCAGATCGAGCGTGCCCTGGGTGCGGAAGGCCGGCTCGGGATAGATGCCCCACAACGCCATGCCGGGCCGCACCAGGTCGAGCGTCGCGTCGGGATGCTGGAACAGCGTGTAGGTCGACGCGGCATGCCGCCGGCCGAGGGCCACGCCGCCGGCGCGGAGCCGTCCGGTCAGCGCCTCGAAGCGCTGGAGCTGCTCGCGGTCGAACGCCAGGTCCTCGGTGAAGGTCATCATCACGCCGTCGATGCGCACGCCCTTGCGACCGGCCAGATCGCGGATCAGCGACTCGGCCTGGCCGTAGGGCACGCCGACGCGGCCGATGCCGGTGTCGACGCAGACGTGAATCGTCACCGGCCGGCCACTGGCCGCGGCGACCCGCTCGAGCTCGGCGCCGATCGGCGTGTAGACCATCGGCATGACGTCGCGGCGATGCAGTTCGGCGAGCTCGACCGGCGCCACCGGTCCCATCAGCAGCACCGGCTTCTTCACGCCGGCATCGCGGACCGCGTCCGCCTCCTGGCGCTTCACCACGGCGAAGCCGGCGATGCGTGGATCGGGGTCGAGCAGCCGCGCCACCGTGGTGACGCCGAGACCATAGCCGTTGTTCTTGATCACGGCCAGAATCGGCTGGCCCTTGGCGGCACGCGCCACCTCGGCGACGTTGTGGCGCAGATTGGCGGCCTGCACTTCCACCCACGGGTCGAAGCTCGCCGGAGTGGACCCTGCCGACGACACCTGGCCGGCCGCGACTGGTCGAACCGCCAGTGCCGCCGCGGCCGAGGCGACGAGCTCGCGACGGGTGAGGCGCACGGCGCGACTATACCGCCGTTTGGCGGGCGCGGAACTCCGCGCTCACGCGGCGTGCGGCTTGCGGGCGTAGAGCAGGATCGTCGCCGTGCCGACCACGGCCAGGAACACGATCAGGGCGGCGACCCACGGCGCGAGCCGGCCGGCCACGTAGAGGATGGTCAGGCTCAACGCCACGCACGACCACATCGAGACCAGCGCGCTCGTCGCCGCCTGGCGCGACATGCCGCGGCCCTCGTCGAGCACCTTCATGTAAGGCGCGAAGAGCGGGATGCGCAGCATCCGATCCTCGAGCCACGGGCAGCTGCGCGCGAAGCAGTACGACGCGATGATCAGGAAGATGGTGGTCGGCAGCCCGGGCACGAACACGCCGAGCCAGCCCATCCCCGCCGCGGCGATGCCCAGTCCGGCAAACGCCCAGCGGCGCGGGTCGCGGACCCACGACACCGGCTGACGATCGACGGGACAGGCCTTCTCCATGCGGCGACCGGGCTATTGTGTCGCGCCCGGACGGCCGGGAGCAACCCCGCCCACCGCCGGTGCCCCGCGTCCGCTGGCTCGGCGGGCCTGCCGAGCCAAGACCGGCGCCGGTACGCGTACACTGTCCGTCGTGCTGTCGATCGGCACGCGCGTATGTCTGGCTGCGGTGGTGGGGCTGCTGGCGGCCCTGGCGGGCGGCGCCGTCGAGGCGAAGCCGGGCGGGCATCCGCGCCGCCGCGCCGTCGACACCGTGGTCGTCCACTCGCTCGGCGGTCCGGACTGCCGCGATGGCCAGCGCTTCTTCAGGACCATCGACGGCGATGCGCGCACGTGGATGGCGACCTTCAACCGCCTGCCGATCGTCAGCATCCACTACGTGATCGGGCGCGACGGCCAGGTCGCGGCCGGCGTGCCGGAATCGATCGCCGCCAACCACGTCATCGGCTGGAACCAGCGCTCCATCGGCATCGAGCTGGTCAACAACGGCGACGGCGTCGATCCGTTTCCACCGCCGCAGGTCGCGGCGCTGGTGCGGCTGGTCGGCGAGATCCGCCAGCGGCATCCGGCCATCTCGCCCGACCGGGTGTTCCGCCACTCCGATCTCGATCACTCGACGTTCCCGGCCTCGCGCCACGGCGTCGCCTGCGCGACCTACCGCCGCAAGGACGATCCCGGAGCGGCCTTCCCCTGGTCGGAGTTCTCCACGGCGCTGCGCCGGTGATCCGGTCGTGGCCCGCCGTCACTGGCTGGCGGCGAGTGCGGCCGCGAACCCGTTGACCGCCGCGCGCACCTTGGCGACATTGGCCGGGCCCATGCGCAGGAGGTGCTTTTGTGCCGGTGACAGCGCCTCGAGGTCCGGATTGGCGTAGCCGTAGCCCGACACCTTCTTCACCAGCGGCATCGTCTCCGGAGCGTCCGGCGTGGCTGACACCACCGCGAGGGCCCGCTGCACGGCGTCGCGGACGCTGCCGGTGTGGCCTTGACGCGCGTAGGCCTCGGCCAGCCGAGGCTCGATGGTCGTGAACGCCTCGGCCAGCCGCGCCGGGTCGACGCTGGCGACGGCCGCGGCCAGCCCGTCGTAGCGGGCGAAGCTCGCCGGATCGACGACGGTCTGGCCGCCCCGTGTCGTCACGGCGAAGGCCGGGCTCGGCCGCAGCGCGGCCAGGTCGCGGGCCGGCGTCTGGCCCTGCGCCAGGCGATCGATGGCAGTGGCGGTGGCGCCAAGCAGGTCGTCGGTGGCGAGCCACGCCAGCAGCTGGGGATGCGCGCTCAGTCCGGCCAGCAGCGTCCGCATGAACGGGTCCATGGCGTCGAGCGGCGGCAGGACGAGCGGCGGTGTCGCCGCGGCCGGCTGACCGCTGCGTTGCGCGTCCGCCGCGGCGGCCGATGAGGAGGCCGGGGCCGGCGTCGTCCGGGAGCGTTGCCAGGCGTACCAGCCGAGGCCGCCGGCGACCGTGATGGCCACCACCAGGAGCGCCAGCGGCGCCCATGACGTGGGCGACTGCTCCGGGACCATGAACGGCGCCGCGTAGTCCCGCGCCGGGTCGAGCGGGTCGGGTGCGTCGCGCGGATCGATCGGAAGGTCACTGGACTCGTGCATGACCACCTCGATCCCGAGCGTGTCAGAAGGCAGCGACCGACGCAAGGTCAGCCGCGCCATCGGCCTACGGCACCTGCCGGGCGCGGCGCGCGATGTCGAGATTGCGGGTCGCGTCCTCGAACCCCGGGCGCAGCCGCAGCGCCTCTTCGAACTGCGCCATGGCCTGGTCCAGGCGCCCCAGCGATCCCAGGGCGATGCCGAGATTGTTGTGCGCCTCGGCATAGCCGGGCCGGGCGGCGATGGCCGCCGTGAACGACGTGACCGCCTCGTCGTTGCGATTGGCCTCGAGGAAGAACACCCCGAGGTCGTAGTGGGCGTCGGCGTCCCCCGGTGCCAGCGCGATGGCCTGGCGCAGGTGATCGAGGGCCTCGCCGCCGCGGCCGAGCGACGCCAGTGCGTTGCCCAGGTTCCGATGGGCCCGCGCGGAACCCGGCTCGAGGGCGACGGCCCGTGCGAACGCCGCAGCCGCCTCGGCGACGCGGCCCTGTTCGGCCAACGCGGTGCCCAGGTTGTTGTGCACGCCGGCAGAATCGGGTTCGCCGGCGGAGGCCAGGCGGAAATGCTCGGCGGCCTCGTCGGCGCGGTTCTGCGCGAGCAGCGCATTGGCGAGATTGAAATGCAGGTCGGGATAGTCGCCGCGCATGCGCAGGCCGTCGCCGTAGGTACGGATGGCGTCGTCGGTGCGGCCCAGCGCCCGCAGGGTCACGCCGAGGTTGTTCACCGCCGGCACGTAGTCGGGAGCGATGTCGAGGGCGCGCCGGTAGCGCGCGGCGGCCTCCTCGAGCCGGCCGTCGTCGTGGAGCGCGGTGCCGAGGTTGGTCTCGGTGATCGCCCGGGCCCGCTCGGTCGAGGTGACCGGCACCAGACATGCCGCGGCAGTGGTGGCCGTCACGACGGCGAAACGCACCCGGCGCGCTGGCGGCCAGGCGCGCCAATGCGCGACCACGTCCGCGACCCCGGCGGCGGCGAACAGAATGAGCAGCGGCACCAGCGGGAAGCGGTAGCGCGCGAACACGTAGAAGGCCAGCGTCGTCACCACGAACGTGACGCCGATCGCGTAGAGAGCCCACAGGCGCCGCCGATCGGACCACGTCAGCCACAGGCCGACGACCGCCAGCGGCACCAGCACGCCGAAGTGGGTGAGGGGCCCGAGTACTCGCAGCGGCCACGACCACTCGGCATGCGATTCCTGGCTCTCGGTGTCGAGCATCTCGGTGGCGTTCACCAGCAGCGCGGCCTTGCGTCCCTGCAGCCGCAGCCACGCCGTGGGCTGGGTGGTGATGAACTCGATCGCACGGCCGGTCCAGTAGCGCGACACCTCGGCCGGCGACAGCGAGCGGCCGGCGGCGCGTTCGGCCAGCTCGATGGCGTCGAGCCGCTCGAACTCCGGCGACCCACGGCCGAATCGCAGCGCGACGTAGCTGCCGTCGGCAGCAGCGTTGTTGCCGATGTAGAAGTTCGGGCCGAACTGCGAGGTGGTGAGATACAGGCCGCCGCCCACGGCGTAGTTGCGGGCCACGACCGGCCCGAGCACGAGCGCGACGCCGAGCCCGAACGCCGCCAGCGCTCCCACCCGGCCGAGCCGTCGATGATTCACGCCCAGCCACGCCCAGACGCCGAGCACGGCGACCAGCACCAGCGCGTTCTCGCGGGTCAGGCTGAGGGCGCCGGTGGCGAGTCCAAGCGCCAGCCACAGTCGTCGCCGATCCTGGCCGCCAGTGACGATGACGGCGATCGCCGCGACGGCTGCCGACACGAACGCCACGTCCAGCACCGACTTCTGGATCAGGCCGTCGAAGAAGATCGCCGGCGCGTACACCGCCAGGATCGCGCCAGCGACGACGCCCGCCCGCACCGAGAACAGCCGGGCGCCGGCCACGGCCACCAGCACCGCCGACAGCGAGCCCAGGATCGCCTGCACCACCCGCGCCGCCAGCAGGTCGTGCCCGGCCACGGCGTAGATCACGCCGAGGAAGTACGGATAGAGCGGCGCCTGATAGAAGACGTCGCTGCCGATCCAGTCGCCGGCGGCCAGCCGCTGCGCCCACTGGTCGTAGCCGCGGGCATCGCCCATCAGCACCGAAAAATAGGGCGTGCCGCGCATCTGCCACAGGTGCACCAGCCGCACCGCCAGCGCGGTGCCGAAGATCGCCGCCGTCCAGGCGCGCGGCACCCGCGGCGCGCTGTCGCCCGGACGCGTGGCGGGCGGCGCGATGGGAGTGTGGCGCGGAGCGCCTCGACCAGCAGGGCGGGCAGACACGGCGGAAGCGTCGCCGCGATTATGGCCCGATGCCGAGTCCAGGAGCGAGCAGCCGCGGGTGCGCGGCCACGGCCAACCGGCCGCCAGCGCCGAACATCAGCGGCGGATCGCAGACGTCGCGGGTCAGCAGCAGCGTGCCGAAGGCCCCTTCCTGCGCGACCAGGCCGACGCCCGCCGCGTGCGCCACCGTGAGACCGGCGCGGGTGAGACGGCTGGTCTCGCCGACCTGGGCGCCGACGACGACGCCGATGCCGGCGGCGCGCGCCGCGGCCACCACATCGAGCGACCGCAGCACGCCGCCCATCTTCGACACCCGCAGATTGACGATCCAGCGGCGAGGGTCACCGGGCAGCGCCCGCACGGCCGCCGCCGTCGACACGCTTTCGTCGACGATGACGGGGATCGCCAGAAGATCGGCGAGCTGCGCCAGGTCGTCGATCCGTCCGGCCGGGGCGAGCGGCTCCTCGACGGCGAACAGCGGCGTGTCGAGGGCGCGCAGGCTGGCGACGGCGTCCTCGACGCTGGACCACAGGTTGTTGGCGTCGGCGCGCACCCGCACCGGGCCGTCGAGCCCGGCGATCGCCGCCATCTTCGCGCGGTCGCGAGCGGCGTCGCCCGACAGCTTCACCTTGAGATCGCGCAGTCCCATCGCGCGGTAGCGGTGAGCCAGCGCCGCGAACGCGTCGGTGGTCATGTCGCCGAGCACCGCCGTGTACCTGGAATTCGCCGGCGAGCGGCGACAGGCCGAGCATCGACTCCAGCGGCACCTTCGCCTGCCGGCCGAAGAGATCGAGCAGCGCCAGTTCCACCGCGCACCAGGCGGCCGGCGCGCTGTCGATCGCGGCGGCTCGAGCGCGCACCCACGCCGTCAGGGCGTCGAGCGTCGCGAGTTCCAGCAGGTCGCCGCGACGCGCCGCGAAGAAGGCCAGTGCCGACTCGACGGTCTCCCCGGTGACGTAGGGACGCGGGCATCCTTCGCCGACGCCGGCCGTGCCGTCGGCGGCGGTCGCGGTGACTTCCACCGTGGCGGTCTCGCCCCGGTCGGCCGATGCGTGCGTGAAGCGGGTCGTGAACGGGATGACGAGCGGCGCCATCTCGAGCGCGCGCAGGGCGGACGGTGGCGGCATCGGGCGGCTACCGGACGGCGATGGCGGCGAGGGCGTCGGGGGCAAGTTTCATCTCGCGCGCGTAGACGAGGACCGCCGGCTTGTACTGCCCTTCGCGCTGTCCGCTGCGCACGCACGCCGCCTTGTAGGCGTCGCCGGCGTCGAGCCCGACCCAGGTGAGCGCGGGCCGGGGCAGCCGGCCGCTCTCGCGCTTGGCGTCGTATTCCAGGTTGCGCGCGGCCAGCCCGGCGTCCACGGCCTCGATGATCGCCGATTCCACCGCCGGCGCCACCGGGCCGCTGGTCTCGACGAACAACCGATAGCGCTGGGACTGCTCGTCGGCGACCATCAGGAAGAACGCCGGGTGCCGGCCGTGCGCCGCGGCCGCCTGCTGCACGGCGTCGATGACCTGCGATTCGTACAGCTTCTCGCCAGTGAGATTGGTCACGCCGCGGCCCTTCTGCACGAAGCGGAGGAGTGGCGTGGCGCGGTGGCTGCCGGCCACTTCGACGAGGTCGTTCATCGCGTAGCGGTAGAGGCCGCCCGCCGTCGTCACCACCACCTGGTAGCGCCGGCCGGGCTCGACCTCGTCGATGAGACAGGTGTCGCGGCGGCCGTCGTTCCACGCCCCTTCGTCCACGAACTCGAAGAACGTGTGATGCGAGCGGCGCCAGCCCGCCGGCGACGTCCGGCGCCAACGCCAGCGTGCCGCGGAACTCGGTGGCCTGGTAGCCGAGCTCCATCACGCGCGCCGCGGGCGGCAGCATCGGACGCAGTGCGCCGAGGGCGATGCCGCAGCTGCCGCCGGTCCAGGTGGTGACCAGCGCGATGCGCGGCCACACGGCGCCGAACGTCAGCGCCGCGAGCCGGTCGATCGCCGCGGCCCGGGCCGGCTGGGCGGTGATACGGCCGGCGATTGCCGCGCGCGTCGCCGGCGGCAGGTCCGCCTCGCCGTCGAAGCGCCCGGTCGCCAGCGACGCGGTGAGCGCGGCGCGATGGGTCTCGAGCAGGGTGGCCAGGCGCAGGAAGCTCGACGGATTGGGCGCGCCGAGGTAGGTGATGTCGGGGGTCTCGAGCGCCAGCCGCAGGATGAGCCGGTACTTGAGGTCGTAGTCGGTCACCGCCGAGACGTCGGGCGGCACGACGAAACGCGCTTTCACGAGCCGCGGCATGGACCGGTAGAGATGGCCCGACACCGATCCGACGGTGTGTCCTGAGTCGAGCGTGCCTTCGACGGCGGCGCCCATGATGCCGAGGGTGCGGCCGCTGAAGGCCTCCGGACAGGCCCGGTGCTGGAGATACGAGAAGATCTTCTGCTCGGCGCGGTGGATGGCCAGCACCGACGGGGTGATCGGCACGTACTTGGGCGTGCCGGTGGAGCCGCTGGTCTGCGCGTAGAGCGCCGGCGCTTCCTGCGTGAGCGCCGGTTCGCCGGTGGTGCGCTGGCGTTCGACGTAGGGCCGCAGGTGCTCGTAGTCCTGCACCGGCACCTGGGCGGCGTAGTCGCTCGCGGAGCGGATCGCCCGAAAGCCGTGCCGCGCGCCGAACTCGGTCGCGGCGTTCGCGGCGAGGATGCGGCGCAGTGTCTGGAGTTGCGCCTGGCGCGGTTGCGCGGCGGCGCGGTCGAGCGGCCGCCAGTAGCGCCAGCCGTACCAGGCCATGCCGGCGCCGACCAGCGCGTCGTGCGCGCTCATCGCCGGAACGGCGCCCGCAGCAGCCGCAGGAACGACCGCGGATAGCCCGGCTCCTTCAAGCCCAGTTCGGCCACCTCGCGGCCGGCCGGCAGGAACCAGGTGCCGAAGAGCAGATCCCACACGATCACCGTGTTGCCGTAGTTGGCGTTGGCCTCGCGCGGCTGCCGCGAGTGGTGCCAGCGGTGGGTCTCGGCGCTGCCCACCACGTAGTTCAGCACGCCGTAGCGCAGGGCGATGTTGCAGTGCTGGAAGAAGCCGTTGGTGGCGTAGGAGAGGTAGTAGAGCGCCAGCACCCGCGGTTCGACGCCCATCAGCACGAACGGCAGGCTGTCGAGCGCCATCTGGAAGGCCTTTTCGATCGGGTGGAAGCGGCCGGTGTTCAGCCAGTACAGCTGCTCGACCGAATGGTGGACGGCGTGCAGGCGCCACAGCGTGTCGGTTTCGTGCGCGGCGCGATGCAACCAGTAGCGCAGGAAGTCGACGCTCAGCACCATCAGCGCGGCCTGGCGCCCACACCGGCCAGGCGTGCGGCCACCACTGTTGCACCGGGAGCTGCAGGGCGCGGGCCGGCTCGACCAGCGCGAGGGTGAACAGCAGGCTGACCAGTGGCGGCAACGCGAGCTGTACGACCACCATGAAGACGAGGTCGGTCGCCACCTCGCCGCCGGGGGGCTGCCAGGCGCGGCGATAGGGCAGCAGGCGTTCGAACATGGTGACGAGCGCGGCGGTGACGAGGATCGGCGCGTAGATGCTCGCCACCAGCGGCGCGCCGGCGGCCTGGAGGGCGGCGAACAGGGCGTAGGCGCCGGTCATGGTGGCCGGATAGATCACCCACGACGCCCAGTGGGACGGTGCTGCCGGTTCAGGCGCGGCGGTCTGGGTGGTGGCCACGGAGGTGATAGTGCCCGTACACGGCGATGAACGTCGTGAGCCCGAGATGAAAAACGGTGGGCAGAGGCGCGTCGAGCCACCAGTGGCCCCGGAAGGCGGTGAGCCCGAGCACCAGCCGGGTGGCCATCACGCCGCCGTACACCATTGCCACGGCGGCCAGGACACGCCCGATCGCCGGCCGGGACCGGGTGCGGCCGCCGGCCACTCCGGCCGCCGCGGCGGCCATTCCCGCCGCAATTGCCAGCTGCGCCCCCAGCAGGAGGGGATACGGCAGCGCGCCGCTCTGCCAGGCCGAGAACGGCGGCAGCCACCGCCAGCCGGTCAATCCCGCCAGCGGCTGTGCAACCACGCGAACGAGGAAGAGCGCCGAGCAGCAGCCAGAGCCACCGGCCATACAGGCCGTGCTCCCGGGGGCGAGCCATGGCAGGATTGTAGGAGGTCGGCCCGCGGATCTAGAATGGCCGGGCTTTGGCGCCGGACCCGGCGCCCATCCACGCGTTCGGCAGCGGCGATTCGAACCAGGTGAAGGGGGCGAACATGGCAGGTCGGTACGGACGTCTCGCGGTGTGGTCGGGTACGGTCGGACTGGTCCTCGGCGCGGCCGGTGCGGCGCACGCGCAGGGCGCGGCGGCCCCGGTGACCTTCTCGAAGGACATCGCGCCGATCTTCCAGGCCAAGTGCCAGGCGTGCCATCAGCCCGGATCGATCGCGCCGATGTCGCTCATCATCGTACCAGGAGGCGCGTCCGTGGGCGCGCTCGATCAAGGACCGCGTGGCGCGCCGCCAGATGCCGCCCTGGCACATCGATCAGTCGGTGGGCGTGCAGCGGTTCAAGAACGACATGTCGCTCAGCGACGCAGCAGATCGACACGATCGTCCGCTGGGTCGACGGCGGCGCCGCGCAGGGCGACCCGACGGACCTGCCGCCGGCCAAGCCGCTGGTGACCAGCAACGAGTGGCAGGGCGTGATGGACGGCTTCGGTAAGCCGGACCTGGTGATCAAGTCGTCCGAGTACAAGATGCCGGCCGTCGGGCAGGACGTCTGGTACCGCCCGACGACCGAGATCCCGCTCACCGAGCCACGCTGGGTCCAGATGGTCGAGATTCGGCCGACCAACCTCAAGGCCCGCAAGATCCTGCACCACTCGATCGCCTACCTGGTGCTGAACGGCGACACCGACGCGGTCAACACCGGCACGGCCACCTTCGGCCTGAACCCCTCGACCGCGCGCGAGGATCTGGTCAACCGCCGTCCGCAGCTGATGGAGTGGGCGATCGGCAAGGGCTACGACCGGTTCACCGAGGGCACCGGCAAGCTGATGGTGCCCGGCGAGAAGATCTCGTGGGACCAGCACCTCCACGCCGTCGGCGAAGAGATCGACGGCGGCTCCGAGATCGGCCTGTGGTTCTACCCGAAGGGCCAGGAGCCGAAGAAGCGCAGCTACCTCATCGGCTTCACCGGCCTGCGCCAGCGCGAGTTCCTCGACATCCCGCCCAACTCGATCGCCTACACCGAGGGTTTCACGGTGCTCAAGGAGAACACGATGATCACCAACTTCCAGCCGCACTTCCACCTGCGCGGGAAGGCGATGAAGGTGGAAGCCATCAAGCCCGACGGCGGCCGCGAGATCGTCAGCTACGTCGGCAACTTCAACTTCAACTGGATGACCAACTACATCTACGAGGACGACGCCTCGCCGGTCTTCCCCAAGGGCACGATCATCCAGGTGAGCGCGTGGTACGACAACACCGCCGCCAACAAGGACAATCCCGATCCTGAGCAGTGGGTCGGCTACGGCGACCGCACCGTCGACGAGATGGCTCACGCCTGGATGAACGTCGTCTACTACACCGACGACGAATACAAGGCCATCGTCGAGGAGCGCAAGGCCAAGGCCGCGCGCACCACGATGGATCGCGACCGGCAGTAGCTGGTCCACACACGCGGAGTCGGATCATGCCGGTGATTGGTCGGACCGCGCTCGCGGCGAGCGTCGTGTTCTCGATGGCGGCCGGGGCATGGGTGTCGGCGCAGCAGGCGCCCGTGCTTCCCTACGACCCGCCCAAGTCGTTCGGCGCAAGCATCACCGGAGCGTTCGAAGGCTGGTTCGACAACCCGGACGGCTCGCACAACTTTCTCGTCGGCTACTTCAACCGCAATCTCAAGCAGGCGGTCGACGTGCCGATCGGGCCGAACAACCGGATCGAACCCGGCGGGCCCGATTTCGGGCAGCCGACGCACTTCCTGCCGGCGCGGCGGACTGGCGTGTTCCTGGTCACCGTGCCCAAGGGCTTCACGCCGGATCAGAAGCTCACCTGGACGCTGACGGTGAACGGCCAGACCACCCAGATCCCGCTGCGCCTGCATCGCGACTACAACGTCAACCCGTTCTCGGACGTGGCCATCGGCAACACGCCGCCGACCATCAAGCTCGCCGAGAACGGCCCCGGCGTGCAGGGGCCGATGCACCAGCTGGCGAAGGCCCCGGTGATGACCGCCACCGTGGGTTCGCCGCTGGCGGTGAGCGCGTGGGTGGACGACGACGGCAAGTTCTCCAGCGCCACGATGGCGCCGGTGAGCGACGGCCGGTCGCCGGTCGACCTGCACTTCACCAAGTACCGCGGACCCGGCGCCGTGACGTTCGACGTCACGACGCCGAAACTGCAGGTGCTGAAGAACAGCGGGTTCAACCAGCCCTTCAGCGCCAAGGGGACGGTGGCGGCGACGTTCGGCGTGCCCGGCGAGTACACCCTCCACATCCTGGCCACCGACTACTCGGGCGAGGGCGGCAACGGCGAGGTGTGCTGCTGGACCAACGCCTACGTGAAGGTCACCGTCAAGTAACCGGGCGGGCGTAGGCGTAGCCGCCCACGACGTCGACGACGACCGGCGTCTCGAACAGTGCCGAGAGCCGCGCCGAGGTCAGCATCTCGGCGCGCGGCCCGTCGGCGACCAGCCGGCCCTCCTTCAGGAACAGCACGCGGCCGATCTCGGGCACGATCTCCTCGACGTGGTGCGTGATGAGCACGATCGTGGTGCCGGCGCGGGCGATGTCGCGGATCCGCTCCATGAAGGCGTGGCGCGCCGCCAGGTCGAGGCCGGCGGTGGGCTCGTCGAGCACCAGCGCCCGCGGCGCCGGCGCCAGCACCCGGGCCAGCATCACGCGGCGGGCCTCGCCGCTCGACATCGCGTCGAGCGTGCGGTCGGCCAGATGCGCGGCGCCGACCTGGCGCAGCGCCTCGTCGGCCCGCGCCTCCATTTCGTCGGTGACGACGCCGTAGCGCAGGATCCCGTGCGAGGCGAGGAACGCCGAGACCACCGCCGCCCGACCGGTGATCCGGCCCTCGCTGTTGCCTTTGACGAACTGCTGGTGCAGCGCCGGTGAGACGACGCCGAGCTGGGTCCGCAGTTCGGCGACGTTCCAGCGCCGTTCGCCGAACACGCTGACCGGCTCCTCGCCGCTGGCGCCGGTGACCGCCCGTTCGTAGTGGGTGAGCAGGCCGACCAGCACCGATTTGCCGGCGCCGTTGGGGCCGATGATCGCGGTGTGCTCGCCGGCGTGGATGGTGAGCTGCAGGCCGTGCAGCACCGGGCGGTCGCCCTTGACCACGGTGGCGTCGCGCAGGGCGAGAACCGGCGTGTCGATCATCCGGGCGATCTTGGCACACTCCGGCCGTGGTCCGACGTGGACTGCGCACGCCTGCACCCTTGCCGCTCGCCGGAGGCCACGGGATAATCGTGGCGGCCGCATCCGGCGGTCCGCTCGCCGCCCACTCACCCCGCATGCAGACCTGGATCATCACCGGCGGCGCCGGCTTCATCGGCAGCAACTTCGTCCGCCGCGCCCGCGCCACCACCTCGGCCCGTCTGGTCGTCTTCGACAAGCTGACCTACGCCGGCCATCTCGAAAGCCTCGACGGCGTCGTCGACGGCGACCGCGTGCGGTTCGTGCGCGGCGACATCGCCTCGCGCGACGACGTCCGGGCGCTGTTCGCGGCGGTGGCGCCGACGGCGGTGGTCAACTTCGCCGCCGAGAGTCACGTCGATCGCTCCATCGACGGCCCGGGCGAGTTCGTCCGCACCAACATCAACGGCACCTTCGAGCTGCTGGAGGCCACCCGCGCGCTGCTGCACGGCGCCGATGCGGCGGGGCGGGCGGCGTTCCGCTTCCTGCACGTGTCGACCGACGAGGTCTACGGGTCGCTCGGGCCGACCGGATTCTTCACCGAGACGACACCCTATGCCCCGAACTCGCCGTACTCGGCGAGCAAGGCCGCGGCCGACCATCTCGTGCGCGCCTATCACGAGACGTTCGGCGTGCCGGTGCTGCTGACCAACTGCTCGAACAACTACGGCCCCTACCAGTTCCCCGAGAAGCTGGTGCCGCTGATGGTCCTGAACGCCCTCGACGGCAAGCCGCTGCCGATCTACGGCAACGGCCAGAACATCCGCGACTGGCTGCACGTCGAGGACCACTGCGCGGCGATCCTCCGCGTGCTGGAGGCGGGCGTCCCCGGCGAGAAGTACAACGTCGGCGGCAACTCGGAGCGGACCAACCTGCAGGTGGTGCAGGCGCTGTGCGACGCGCTCGAAGCGGCGTCGCCGGCGGCGGCCAACCCAGCGCTGGTTGCCAAGGGCCTCGCCAGCTACGCCGATCTGAAGACCTTCGTCGCCGACCGGCCAGGGCACGACATGCGCTACGCCATCGACGCCGGCAAGATCGCCCGCGAGCTCGGCTTCACGCCAGCCCACAGCTTCGACTCCGGACTGGCCGCCACGGTGCGCTGGTATCTCGAACATCGCGACTGGTGCTCTGCCGTGACCGATGGTAAGTACGGCCGCGAGCGGCTCGGCTTGAAGGCCTGACCGGCGCCGCCCCCATTTCGGGCGGCTTTTCAGAGCCGCCCTGCACTGCGCGGTCGACCGTCGCAACGTCTGGCGCAGGGCCAGCTCGGCTCCCGCGGCCGTGCCCTACGCAGCCGTCAAACGCCATCGGGGGCGAGTGTCGGCGGAAGCGCGGGGCCCCGGGCGGTGCCGCGCGACGCGCCAGCAGTCGTAGGCCGGAGCTTTAGCTCTGGCCGGGGCGGCACGGTCCGTCGCCACGGCCCCTGAACACCCCACGCGGACCTCGGCGCCGCCTCGTCGTTTGACGACTGGCGCTTGCGCGGCTGCTCCGGACGGCCGCGGGACCCGAGCCAACCCTCCGCCGGCGGCCAACGCACTGACCTGGAACCGCTGAGCGTGGTCGCGAACTATGCCGACCGCCGGTGGCGGAACATCAGAACTATGCCGACCAGCGCGCACACCCGTGCGCGCTCCCGCACGGCCTTTACATCCAGTCACTTGCCGTCACGCGCCCGACGGATGGAACCCGTTACACTGCTGACTGGCGGCCGGCCGGGTGATATGCCGACCGGTCTAATGATTGTTAGACCGACAACTTAAAGATTAATCATTTCTTCTTCACACGAGCGGTCGTCGTGCCGCACTTCCATCACGGCGTCCTTCACGCGCCGAGCTTCTGCGAACATCGCGCCGGCTCCCGCGCCATGCCGCGCGCCATCACGCGCGGGCTCGCTCGAGCATTTCCGGAGGCCCTCAGTTCCGGCCAGCGCCGTGCCGTGCAATCAGCAAGTGGGCCCATCGCGCGCCGGTGACCGACCGTGGCGCGGTCGACGCGGCTGGGGGCCGGTCGCGCGATCCCGTCCTGGCGATCGCGCAGAACGACCCGCGGTCTAACCTGCCGTTGCACCGGACGGCACCGGGGCGCGCGGGCGCGCGCCCCTCGCGCTCGGGTGTATCCTGGCCTCGCGCGCGCCGCCGGTGAACGGCTGGCCGTTAGCCGGAGCTGAACGTGGCGTGTTGCCAGTAAAGCTGGCACAATCGCTAGGTGAGTCCCACGGTGCTGCAGAGCGGCCCGTACCGGCTGTTCTTCTTCTCGAGCGATCGCGGTGAACCCGTGCACGTGCACGTCGCGCGCGACCGCAAGGCCGCGAAGTTCTGGCTGGCGCCGGTGCGTGTGGAGTACAACCACGGGTTCACGAAGGTAGAACTGGCGAGGGTGGTTGCGTTGGTGCGCGAGCACGAAGCCGCGATTCAGAGGGCCTGGCATGACTACTTCGGCAGCAACTGACGTTCCCGTAGCGACCGAGGTGAAGGTCACCGGTGATGCCCTCGTGGTGGGTCTTCGCGACGGCCGCGTCGTGTCGGTTCCCCTCACGTGGTATCCGCGGTTGGCGGCGGCGACGCCGAGCGAGCGTCGGCAGTGGGAGCTGATTGGACCCGGCCTCGGCATCCACTGGCCCGCCATCGACGAAGATGTGTCGGTTGAAGCGCTGTTGGCTGGGCAGGGGTCGAACGAGAGCGTGCGGTCGTTGCGTCGTTGGCAGGCAGCGCGAGCACGCCCGGCAAACAAGGCGTTGCAGCCGACGAGCCGCGCCCGGCAGGCGAGCAAAGCGAAGCGACCTCTACGCGCGGCTCGCGGCTGAACGCCGCTGCGTTAGGCGGACAGTGAAGCGACGTCTCTCAGCAGTGTCGTTTGAGCGTGAAGCACGGTGGCTGATTGTGCTCACCGTCGTGGTCCCGCTCCTCTTGGCGCTGATGACAGTCGTGATTCCTGGACTGTGGCGCCTATGGAGCAAGTAGCCGCGGAGCCACCTGCGACGGACGGCAGTTCCAATCGTGCCCTGGGCGTCCGCTGGACGCTCGAAGGAGCCACTCAGGCACGGGCGGTCGGGGATGGTAGTCTTGTCTCGTGAAGGTCCGCGAGCTGATTGCGATGATTGAAGCTGACGGCTGGGTTCTGGTCCGAACAAAGGGAAGCCATCGGCAGTTTCAGCATCCGCTGCGACGTGGGACCGTGACCATAGCCGGCAATCATGGGCTCGACGTTCCACCCGGAACTCTCAACAGCGTACTGAAGCAGGCTGGCCTAAAGAAGTAGGAGAGTCGTGAAATGCGATACCTCGTTGTCGTCGAAGAGGGCCCGACATCGTTCGGCGCATACGTGCCTGATCTTCCGGGATGCGTCGCTGCAGGGGAGTCGCGGGATGAGGTGATCGTGCTCATTCGCGAGGCCATCGAGTTCCATATCGAAGGACTCAAAACCGGCGGTCAGCCGGTTCCGTTGCCATCCTCCACTGGCGAGGTCATTGACGTGCATGCCGCCTAACCTGCGCGTGAAGCCGGCGGCGACGCTCGTCCGTGGCATCATTCACGCGTGTCGGCGCCGAGGCTTACTCGCCGGTCGTTAGTCTGACAGTGAGCGACACGCATGAGCCGAACCGCGCGAGTCGTTTTCAGTATCACGCTGGTGGCCAGCATGTCACTCGTCGCCTGCTCGGCAAGTGTGCCGACCAGCGCCTCGCCAGTGGCAACCCCAGGGGCGCAGTCCACGTCAACACTCCAGGCGCTCCGCGTGAGGAACATAGGGACTACCGATATCGTGGGATTGGTCGTGATATTTCCTGACGAGCGGGTCGCGTTCGGCGACGTGCCGGCCGGGGGCGCAACAGATCACTATAAATTCGGTAAGGGCGTGTTTCGGTATGCGGCGTACGAACACCGCGTCGGTGCCGCGACGATCAGCCAGCCGGTAGTTGACTGGGTTGGCGAACAGCCGATGCCCGGGCAAGCCTTCACATACTCGATCGAGGCAGTCGAAGGGCTACCCAGAGGTATGAGCATACGGCTTGTCGCAGCAACGCGCGATCAATGAGCAGTCTCACCTCCAAATGCAGCGGGCGCGCCGCGTGACGCTTGTCGGCGCGCGGCTGATTTGGCGTCGTTAGACGACTGCTGGAGACACAGTGCCAACAGCAAAGACGAAGAGCTCCACGGAGTCTCTGTCCCTGCGCATCGTTGTCCTTGATCCGCCTCCGAACGTGCTGTGGGCTCTTCAGCTCGGCCAGGACGAGGTGGTCAAACCCTCATCTGCGACCAAGAGGCGCATCTCCTTTGACTTTGCGGTAGAGGTAGTTGACGGTACCTCGAAGGATGACTTTCGCCTTCGAGGCCCTGCCGTTCAAGGGCGTCCGGGCGAGCGCTTTGTCTATCTGCGCATCGGAACCTATGCCGGCCAGACCGGCACTGACGTCGCCAGGCGTGCCAAGATCGGCCTCGAAGGCATAACCCTGAAGCTTCTCGATGCAGTGAGATCCACGCACGCGGGCGTTCTCGAAGTGCAGTTCGCCGGCACCGATTCAAAGGGTGGTGCGGCCTGCGCAACAGTGCCTCTACTGGGCAATGGCTGGTACGTCGCGTGAGGGGAGTCGAGCTCGCCCTCCGTCAGCGTCTCGATTGGCTGGATGGAGCTCAGAAACGCGGCGGGGCAGTGTTGCCTTCGACTGCGCTCAGGTCAGGGAAGCTTCGCTCTACAGGAGCACGAGTCGTGTAGGATGCGCCGCATGCGCTTGCTGATCCTCACGCCGCCCGGTCCGGCTATTCGTCGCACCTCGGTCGCCGCCGTCCTGACGCTGAGCGTCGCCGGCGCGTCGGCGCTGGATGGCCGGCAGATGACGCCGCCGCCGACCCGCTCACACCATCCCGACGTGCCCTACCAGTCGCCGGTGTCGCTCGGCGCCGCCAGCTACGCCAAGGTGCTGTGTTCGGGCGTGTTCGTCTCCGGCCGCGACGAAGCAGAGGTGCGCGAGAACAGCGCCTACTTCCTGATGACCGAGCCCGACCGCAAGAAGGCGCTCACCGCGGAGGTCGATCGCCAGGCCAAGCGGGTGCGGGTCACCGTGGGCGGCGTCACCCGGACGGCGGCGTTCTACGGCGATCAGGGGTGCGTCATCCATCCCGTCGATCACGACGGGGTGCATTTCGCGCCGGTGCCGGTCCGTACCACCCTGCCGGACGCGGCGAGCCAGCCGTGGCCAATGGGCGACGCCACGCCAGCAGCCGCGCCGCCGGCGAAACTCGACCGCGCGGCAATCGCCGCGGCAGTGGATCTCGCCTTCGCCGACCCGGCCGGGCTCACCGCGGCGATGGTGGTGCTGCACAAGGGCCAGATCGTCGGCGAACGCTACATGGCCGGCGTCACCAAGGACACGCAACTGGAGAGCTGGTCGATGGGGAAGAGCCTCACCGCCACGCTCGTCGCCCTGCTGGTGAAGGACGGCGCGTTCGCGCTCGACGATCCGGCGCCGGTGCCCGACTGGCGGCGGCCCGGCGATTCGCGCGGCGCCATCCGCGTGCGCGACGTGATGCGGATGTCGAGCGGGCTCAGCTTCACCGGCCAGGACGACCGCTGGATGGATCCGAGCTGGCAGTACCACGACCACTTCTTCATCTACGCTGGCGCCGTCGACGCCTTCAAGTACGCCACGACCTCGCCGGTCGAGTTCGCCCCGAGCGCCGTCGGCCGTTACCGCAACTCCGACCCGATGACGCTCGGCTTCCTGGTGCGCCAGGCGGTGGAGAAGAAGGGCGAGCAGTACCTGACGTGGCCGCAGCGCGCGCTGTTCGACCGCATCGGCATCCGCCGCCAGGTGCTCGAGCCCGACCCGTGGGGCAACTTCCTGCTGAGCGGCTACGACTACGGCACGGCCCGCAACTGGGCCCGGCTCGGTCTGCTCTATCTGCAGGACGGCGTGTGGAACGGCCAGCGGCTGCTGCCCGAGGGCTGGGCGGCGTTCGTCTCGACACCGGCCCCGGCGTGGAAGCGCAAGGAGTACGGCGGCCAGTTCTGGGTGAACGGCGAGGGCCAGTGGAACCTGCCGCGCGACGCCTATTTCATGTCGGGTGCCGGCGGACAGCACACCTTCGTCGTGCCGTCGCACGACCTGGTCGTGGTCCGCATGGGCCACCAGCGCGGCGCGCCGATCGGCACGAAACTACTCAACCAGTCGCTGGCGGCGTTGGTCGCCGCCGTGGACGCGTCGCGCTGACGGCGCGGGCGCGAAACCTGAAGGGAGCTCCTCGATGATCCGTTTGTTCGCGTACGGCCTCGCGCTCGTCGTTGCCGCCGGTACCGGTCCTCAGGCGCAGATGCGCGCCGGGAAGGGCGACCCGCGCTTCGTCGGCAACTGGCGGCTGGTGTCGTTCGTGAACATCGACGACAAGGGCGTCTCGACGCCGAACCCCTTCACCGGCGGCCGGATCATGTACGACGCCGCCGGCCAGATGGCGGCGCAGTTGACCCACGCCAATCGGGCCGCGCTCCCCGCCAACCCGTCGGACGCCTTGCGCGCCGCGGCTTCGACCGGCTACGTGGCCTACTACGGCGGCTACCAGATCGACTCCGCGGCGACCAAGGTGACCCACTTCGTCGAAGGGTCGACCAACCCCAACTGGCCGAAGACGGATCTCGTCCGCTATTTCGAGTTCGCCGACGGCGGCGACACCCTGCGGCTGTCGATCCGCGACGCCGCCGGCCGGACCACGGGGACGCTGACCTGGGCGCGGATTCGCTGACCGGGCGGGCGCTTCAGCGGCTCAGGGCACCTTGAACGCGAAGACCTTGCCGTTGCTTGTACCCGACATCACCGCCACGTACTGCACGCCGTCGATTTCGTAGGTGACCGGCGTGGCGATGCCAGTCAGCAGCTGCGTTTCCCACAGGCGCGCGCCGGTGGCTGGGTCGAGGGCCATGAACGTCCCGGCGTTGTCGCCGACGAAGATTAACTGGCCGGCCGTCGACAGCGCGCCGCCGCTCGGGAGGTGCGCGATGCGCCACCGTTCCTTGTTGGCCACCGGGTCCCAGGCGACGAAGAAGGCCTTGAGTCCGGGCGCCGTCGTCGTGGCGCCGGCGGCCGCGGCGCCGGCCGCGCCGCCCAGCGTCGTGCCGGTGTTCCACTGGCCTTCGCGGAAGTCGAACTTCTCGGCCGTGCGGTAGACCATGCTGGTTTCCTGGCCCGGGAAGTAGACCAGTCCGGTCGTGGGATTGAACGCCATCGGCGGCCAGTGGTGCGCGCCCACTGCTGACGGCGCCAGCCGAGCGCCCTTGGCCCCGTAGCGGGCCTCGGGGGTCTCGACCGGGCGGCCGGTCTTGAGATCGATGTGCGTCGCCCAGGTCACCGTGGCAAACGGCTGTGCCGAGATCAACTCGCCGGTGAGCCGGTCGATCACGTAGAAGAAGCCGTTCTTCGGCGCCTGCAGCAGGACCTTACGCGGCGAGCCGCCGATGGTGAGGTCGGCGAGAATCATCGGCTGCGCGGCGTTGTAGTCCCAGTCGTCGCCGGGCGTGGTCTGGTAGTGCCACACGTAGCGGCCGGTGTCGGCATTGAGCGCGACGATCGACGAGAGGTAGAGGTTGTCGCCGCTGCCCTGGCTGCGGTGATCGCGGGCCCACGGCGAGCCGTTGCCGGTGCCGACGTAGACGAGATTCGCGGCCGGGTCGTAGGCGATGCCGTCCCACGGCGTGCCGCCGCCGCCGTACTTCCACCACTCGCCCTTCCAGGTCTTGAGCGCCACTTCCATCGAGCGGTCCTCGAGCCCCTTCGACGGATCGCCCGGCACGACGTACCAGCGCCACGCCTGCTTGCCGGTGTCGGCGTCGTAGGCGGTGAGGAAGCCGCGCACGCCGTACTCGCCGCCGCCGTTGCCGATGACCACGTTGCCCTTCGCGATGCGCGGCGCGCCGGTGATGCTGTAGTCGGCGCCGACCGGCGTCGTCTGCACCGACCACGCGACCGTGCCCTTCTCGGCGTCGAGCGCGACCAGCCGGCCGTCGAGCAGGCCGACGTAGACGCGGCCCTTGTAGATCGCCACGCCGCGATTGACCGGTCCGCAGCAGTAGCGCGGGCCGCCTTCCGCGAACCCGCCCTTGACGAGGGCCGGATCCCATCGCCACTTGAGCGCGCCGGTGCGGGCGTCCACGGCGTAGACGACGCTCCAGGTCGAGGTGCCGTAGAGCGTGCCGTTCCAGACGATCGGCGTCGTCTCGATCTTCCCCTGCGAGCCGACCTCCACCGACCACGCCTCGGTGAGTCGCGCCACGTTGGTCTGGTCGATCCTCGCCAGCGGGCTGTGATGGGTCTCGGCGTAGTCGCGGCCGTGGCCGACCCAGACCTCGGCGGGAGGGTTCAGCAGCGTGGCGTCGTCGACCTGGGGTGGCGGTTGCGCCGTGACCGTGAGGGCGGTCATGGCGCCGCCCGCGATCGTCAGAACGGTCACCAGTCTGCGTGATGCGCGCATGAAAGGCTGCTCCCGTCACGGGCACTTGGAGGGACGGCCCGTCGCGCGGAATCTTAGTCCAACCGCCGGCGCGTCATCGGCGGGCAGGCAGGCAGGTTAGAGTGAGGGCGCCGTCTCCGCCGATTCCGCCGCCATGCACACCGTCCTCATCCTCAACCGGCACCCCGACGAGTACGCCCGGCTGGTCGCCGCCGCCGATCTTCCCGACCTGGCCGTCGTCGCCACCGCCGATGTCGGCGAAGGCGTGGCCCGCGCCGCGCATGCCGGCATCCTGCTCGGTGATCCGACCCGGGTACGGGAGGCGTTGCCGCGGATGCAGGCCTTGCGCTGGGTGCAGCTGTCCTGGGCCGGCGTCGAGCCGATGCTCGATCCGGCGCTGCGCCGCGACTACGTGCTCACCAACATCCGCGGTGTGTTCGGCCCGTTGATGTCCGAATACGTGTTCGGCTATCTGCTCGCGCACGAGCGCAAGATCCTGGCGCGGCACGAGGCGACGCGGGCCGGGCGCTGGGACACCACGCTGCCCGGCACGCTGCAGCGCAAGACCCTCGGACTGGTCGGGGTCGGGTCGATCGGCGCACACCTGGCGGCGACGGGCAAGCACTTCGGGATGACGGTGCACGGCTACACGCGGTCGAGCCGCGAGTGCCCCGACGTCGACCGCTACTTCCACGGCGCGGAGAAAGTGGCGTTCGCGCGCACGCTCGACTATCTCGTGGCGGTGCTGCCCAACACCGCCGGGACCCGGCGCGTGATCGACGCCGAGATGCTCGGGGCGCTGCCGGCGCACGCGGTGGTGGTGAACGCGGGGCGCGGCGACACGCTCGACGACGTCGCGCTGGTCGACGCCCTGAACGCGGGCCGGCTGGCCGGCGCGGTGCTCGACGTGTTTCCTGAGGAGCCGCTGCCGCCGGACCACGTGTTGTGGCGCACCGCCAACGCCCACATCACCTGCCACACCTCGGCGCCGAGCTTCCCCGCCGACATCGTCGGCGTGTTCGCCGACAACTACCGGCGGTTCGCGGCCGGGCAGCCGCTGCGCTATGTGGTGGATTTCGAGCGGGGGTACTGAGAGGCGGGTCGCTCAGCGCCAGCGGCGCTGCCGGTCGTCGCGGACGCGGCTGCGGCCGGGGTGCCAGATGTGGCCGCACTTGCCGCAGTTGAAATAGGTGTTCGCGTCGATCGACTTGCTGCCGGTCGTCACTGCGGACGAACCGCAGGCCTCACACACCACTGGGCGTGAGACCTGCGGCTCGACTTCAGCTGTTCCCGGGCGCTCAGGCCACCCGGACGTTCTCGGCACGCGGTCCCTTCGGGCCCTGTCCCTTGTCGAAGGTCAGCGCCTGACCCTCACGCAGGTTGTCGAATCCGCCACCGACCACTGAAGCCTGGTGGAAGAAGTACTCCGTGCCGTCGTCGGCCAACACGAAGCCGAAACCCTTGTCGCTGACCAGTCGCTTGATCGTGCCGTTCATTGTCGCCATTGTCGAAACCTCTGCCATCGCGTGCGTCGCGCCGGCCCATTGCCGGCGCGGGTGCCGCCACTCCCGCTCGCGATTTGGCGGGGGACGGTGCGTCGCTGCGACGACGCGTGATGTCGGACGGCCAGGCGCCGATGGCGCCAGCCGATGTCGGGGTGCTATGCCACCGGAACGGGCGGCACCGCGCCGAGCGTCGTCAGACGCTCGACTGCTTCGGCCCGCAGGTCGGCCGCCGTCTGCGCAATCGCCGCTTCGCCGGCCCGTTCGGGGCGCGGACGGCGGCGATCGATCGCAGTGATGACCTCGTGCAGCCTGGAAATGAGTGCCGTGTCGGCCACGGGCCCTCCTCACGACGTAGTGCTTTGGTGAGGGCTGTTCGCCGGAGTGGCTGGCAGGGCTCAGGAAAGCGAAAGAACCCCAGTATACACCCCGGCGCGGCGGCGCGGCGGCTATTGGGGCGGATTGGGCAGGTAGATCGACATCAGGTGTATCGGGGCGGTGATGTCGACGAACTGGTGCGGCACGCCCGACGGGACGATCAGGAAATCCCCCTTGGCGAAGGGCTGCCGGGTGCCGCCCTCGATGCCGGGGCCGGCCAGGTTGGTGCCGGTTCTGGTCGGAGTGGTGAGAGTGCCGCCGGTCAGCAGGGTCGCGGCCCCGTCGATGACGTAGAAGAACTCGGCCTGCGCCTCGTGGAGCGAGGCCCCCTGGGCGCGCGGCTGCCGCTGCTCGACGTTGACGTTATAGGGCGCCAGCGAGAACACGCGCGCGGCCGACGACGGCCGATCGGTCGGCAGCTTGGCCAGCGCGGCGCGGAGATCGTCGGCGCTGAAACGCGTCGCCTTGGTGCGGTCGGTCGGCGGCGGCGCGGCCGGCGCCTGCGCCGACGCCGAGCTGGAGGTCGAAACGAGCAGGACGAGCGCGAGCAGGGACGTCGTGAGCCTGGACATGGAGCCTCCGCGAAAGGGCCGATTGTACGCCGCGCGACGTGGGAGAATCCCAGCCGATCGGCGTGATTCCTGGGAGGGACGCCTCATGACGCGACTGACCACGCTGGCGGCGGTGGTGCTCCTGGCGGCGCCGGCCCACGCGCAAGACCTCTACCTCGACTCGGCCGGCGTGCGGGTCCGCTACGTCGACCGCGGCAAGGGCGAGCCGGTTGTGCTGCTGCACGGCAACGGCGGCTCGCTCCAGGGCTGGATCGACACCGGCATCGCTGCCAACCTCGCCCGCGACTACCGCGTGATCGCCCTCGACGCCCGCGGCCACGGCAAGAGCGGCAAGCCGCGCGACCCGGCGGCGTACGGCCAGCAGATGGGCCTCGATGTCGTGCGCCTGATGGATCAGCTGGGGATTGCCCGCGCGCATCTGGTCGGCTACTCGATGGGCGCCTCCATCCTCGGCAAGCTCGTCACCACGCATCCGGATCGTTTTCTCACCCTGACGATGGGCGGCTCCACGGGCCGTTTCAAGTTCACGCCGGCGGAGGCCGAACGGATCGAGCGCGAGGCGGCGGAGAAGGAACGCGAGTGCGTCAGCCGCAGCCAGATGATCCGGCTGGCGCCGATCGGGCAGCCGCCGCCGACCGAGGCCACGATCCAGGAGCGGTCGAAGGCCTGCATGGCCGACCCGAACCAGGACCGGTTCGCGCTCGCGGCGCTGCACCGCGGGTTCGCCGACCTTGCGGTCACCGCCGATCAGGTGCGATCGATCCAGGTGCCCACCGTGGGGATCGTCGGCAGCCTCGACGGCTACCTGCCGGACTTCAAGGACATGCAGGCCCTGCGTCCGGGAATGCGGCTGGTCGTCATCGACGGCGCCAGCCACGGCGGGCCCACCGGCGCCATGGCCAGGCCGGAGTTCGTCGCCGCGGTGCGTGAGTTGCTGGTGGCGCATCCGACGACGCGGGTGCGCTGACCGGACGCGGCCGGTGTCGGCCGCGTCACCCCGCTCCCGGCCCCTCGAAGCGGTAGCCGAGTCCGAACACCGTCACGATGAAGCGCGGGTGATGCGGATCCGGTTCGAGCTTCTGGCGCAGCCAGCTGACATGCACGTCCACGGTGCGGGTTTCGGGCGTGGCCTGATAGCCCCACACCGCGTCGAGCAGCTGGTCGCGCGAGAACAGCACGCCGGGATGGCGCACCAGGTGGGTGAGCAGCTTCAGCTCCTGCGCCGAGAGGCGCACCGGCTGGCCGCCACGCAGCACCTGGCCGGCCATCGGCCGCACGACGACGTCGCCGAAGGCGAACTCCGCCGGCTCGCTGCGGGCGGTCCGGCGCCGCAGCAGCGCTTCGAGCCGGGCCAGCAGCTCGCTGCACTCGAACGGCTTGGTCATGTAATCGTCGGCGCCGGTCTTGAGGCCGAGGACCTTGTCGGCCACGGCGTCGCGCGCGGTCAGCATCAGCACCGGCGTGTCGGTGCCGTCGCGGCGCAGCTCCCGGCACACCTGCAGCCCGTCCTTCAGCGGCAAGGTGAGGTCGAGGACGATCACGTCGTAGTCGCCGGTACGGGCCAGCGTGGTGGCGCTGACGCCGTTCTCCGCGGTGTCGATGCGATAGCCCTCGGCGCGAAGGCGATCGGTGAGCATGCGGCGCAACCCGGGTTCGTCGTCGACCAGCAGCACCCGCGGACCCGCCGGCGCCAGCGCTCCCGCGGGTGGGGCCGGACTCACGCCGCCGGCTCCGGGCTGGGCACTGCGCCGATCGGCAGGCCCGGCACCTGCACCGTGAAGCGCGTGCCCTGCGGCTCGGCCCGCGACACGCGAATGCGGCCGCCGTGCGAACGCACCACCTGGTAGACCACGTTCAAGCCGATGCCGCTGCCGTCCACCTGCCCGTCGCGGGCGCGCTTGCCGCGGAAGAACGCGTCGAACACCCGCGGCAGCTCGTCTTCGGGGATGCCGGGGCCGTGGTCTTCCACTTCGATGACCACCTGACCCGACCGCTCGGCCCGCGCCGACACCCGCACCGGGCTCTGCCGGCCGTGCTTGAGCGCGTTGACGACCAGGTTCTTGATCGCGGCGCGCAACGCGTCGGCGTCGGCCATCACCAGCGGCAGCCCGGGATCGACCGTGCATTCGACGGTGGCGTCCGGTGCCGCGAGGACGACGCGACTGTCTTCGACGGCGCGGTCGATCACGTCGGCGACGCGGGTGGGCCGCAGATTCAGCACCGCCTCAGCGCGGGTCTGCAGGCGGCAACAGAGCAGGATGTCGGAGATCGTCTTGTTGAGCCGCCGCCCCTCCTGCTGGATGATGCGTCCGTAGTTGCGCGTCTCGTCGGGCGAGGCGACGACGCTGTCGGCCAGGTTCTCGCCGGCGCAGGTGATGGTCGACAGCGGCGTGCGCAGTTCGTGCGAGATGCGGGCGACCAGCTCGAGCGACTCCTGCGCGGCGCGCTGCACCCGGTGCACCGACAGCACCAGCAGGCCGACGCTGAGGGCGAGCAGCGCCAGCACGCTGGCGCCGATCCATAGGTTGCGGCGCCTCGCCGCATCGACGGCGGCCTCGAGCGAGCCGTCGCGGGCCTTCAGGAACAGCCGCCAGCGATGTGCCGCCGCGTCGGGCATGAGCCCCCGGGCCATCTCGGGGTCGAGGTCGCGGCTGTGGATGCCGAACACCGGCATCAGGCTCACCCAGTCGGCGAAGTCGGCGGGCGTGAGATCCGGGTGGCTGCGGTAGAGCACGTGATCGGGCACGTCCTCACGGTTCAGCAGCACGTCGTAGGTCACCGGCACGCCGCCCTCGAGGTGGCTGCCGAGCATGGCCGGCAGCACCTGGTCGACGATCCGCGGCAGATCGAGGACGACGACGATCCACTCGTCGTGCGGCGTGCCGCGGCGCACGACCAGCGCCGGCACCTCGTCGAGCAGCGTGCGCTGCAGGCCGCGCGGCAGCGGCGCGTCCTCGGCGCCACCCGCCGCCGCCGAGGGCGTCGGATCGAGCCACTCCGGCCATGGCACGAGGCCGCCGGCGCGGCCCTCGGCATCCAGTTCGCGGACCGGGAAGCCACCGCGGCCGTCGCGGCTGATGACGAGCACCTGCTTGGCCAGCGGCGGCCGCGCCGTCGCCGCGCCGGGGTCGGCGTGGTCGGCGGCGCCGCGGGCTTTCGGCAGCCGTCCATAGTACCTGCGCGTACAGCGCGGCGAGCATCTCGTCGAACTCGGTGGAGAAGCGCTGGGCGGCCGCGTCGATGTTGGTCTTCGCGCGCACCTGCTCGAGGTCGCTGATCTCGCCCATCCACCGGTACTGCAGCGCGGCCAGGGCCGGCAGCAGCAGACCGATCACCACGACGAGCACCAGGGTTCCGCGCCGGGCGATCCATGCCATGGCCGAATCGTAACCCGCGGACGGCTGACCAGGAGTGGCCGCGAACAGCGGTTTTTACCAGCTCTTTACCTGGGTTTTTCCAGGTCTTGAAGCGCCCGGCCGGCGCCGTGCCTAGCATCGAGTGGCGACCGTGCCATCGACGCCGTTCTTCACCCCCCTGCTGCTGGTGTTCCTCGGTTCGGCGTGCCTTGCCCACGCGGAGCGTGGGCCAAGGAACACTGTGTTCACGGCCGCGCAGGCCGAGGCCGGCCGCGCCGAACGCAATGGCGCCGTGGCCGGCACGCAGCCGCTCGATGCCGCGACCGCGGTCGGCATCGCGTCGCTCGCCCAGGGCCGTCCCTGACCGGAGATCCCGTGCTGACACGACGACACTTCCTCGAACGCGTCGCGGCGACTGGCGGCGCGTCGCTGGCCTACGAGACGATGAGCGGCCTGGGGCTGATGGCCGCCCAGCCGGCCGCGCCCTTCGGGCTGCGCGGCGAGGGCAAGGGCGTCCGCGTGGCGGTGATCGGCGCCGGTCTCGCCGGCCTCACCGTCGCCTACGAGCTCGGCAAGCTCGGCTACCACTGTCAGGTGCTCGAGGCACGGGAGCGCCCCGGCGGCCGCGCCCACACCGTGCGCCGCGGCACGGTCAGCGAGGAAGACGGCCCGGCGCAGACCTGTGCGTTCGACGAGGGCCAGTACTTCAACTGCGGCGCGATGCGCATCCCCTATCACCACACGACCACCCTCGCGTACTGCCGCGAGCTCGGCGTGCCGGTCGAGACGTTCGCGCTGGTGTCCGAAGCGGCCTACGTCTACCAGAGCCGCACCCCGGCGCTCGCCGGCCGCCGGCTGCGTCATCGCGAGGTGCACACCGACACCGACGGCTACCTCGCCGAGCTGCTCAGCAAGGCGGTGAACGCCGACGCGCTGGACGACGCCCTCACCGCCGAGGACCGCGCGCGCCTGCTCGAGTACCTGCGCAGCAAGGGCGCGCTCGATGCCTCGGGCCGCTACCAGGGCGGTCCGCTGCGCGGCGCCGAGGCGCCGGCCGCCGCCGGGCCGGCGCGCTACACCCCGCTGCCGCTCGGCGAGCTGCTCGGTTCGCGCACGCCCTACTACCTCGACCTCGGCTTCCAGTACCAGCAGTCGATGCTGCAGGTGGTCGGCGGCACCGACCGGTTGCCGCGGGCCCTGGCCGCGCGCGTTGCCGACAAGGTCGTCTACCGCGCCGCGGTCCGCGAGATCCGGCAGAGCGATCGCGGGGTGAGCATCGGCTATCACGACGCCGCCGGCCGGCCGCGGCGGATCGAGGCCGACTACTGCGTGGCGGCGATTCCGCTCACCATGTTCGCCACGCTCGACGCCGACCTGCCGCCGGAGTTCGTCACGGCCGCCGCGGCCGTGCCGTACGCCGCCGCCGGCAAGATGGGTCTGCAGTTCAAGCGGCGGTTCTGGGAGGAGGACGACCAGATCTTCGGCGGCGCCTCGAAGACCGACATGGAGATCGGCCAGATCGTCTACCAGTCGTCGGGCTACCTCGGCGCCAAGGGGGTGCTGGTCGGTTACTACCTGCAGGGCCAGGCCGGCCGGCCGATCGGCGACCGGACCCCGGCCGAGCGCCAGGCGCTGGCGCTGGAGCAAGGCGCCCGCATCCACCCGCAGTACCCGGCCGAGTTCGAGACCGGGTTCTCGGTGGCGTGGCACCGCGTGAAGTGGAACCTCGGGTCGTGGTCGAACACCAACCCGGCGGCGCGCGCGCGGCTGTCCGAACCGCAAGGCCGCATCTACCTCGCCGGCGACCACCTCAACATGAACGCCTGGATGCAAGGCGCGTTCGAATCGGCGCGCCAGGTGGCGATGGCGCTGCACGGCCGCGCCGCCGCCGACCGCGCCACGCTGCGCCAGTAGCCGGTCGGCCCGCGTCGGTATACTCGGCGCGTGGCCACGACGATCCACCGGCGCCTGCGCCGTGTGCTCATCGCCCGTCTCCTGCGCAACGCCGCGATCGTCGGCGGCCTGGTCGCCGGCGCACTGGCGATCGGCGCCGCCGGTTACCACTGGCTCGACGGGCTGCCGTGGCTCGACGCCACGCTGAACGCGGCGATGATCCTCACCGGGATGGGACCGGTCAGCCCGCTGGTCAACCCGGCGGCCAAGGTCTTCGCCATCGTCTATTCCCTGGTCAGCGGCGTGTTCTTCCTCACCATGGTGGCGGTGCTGCTGGCGCCGGGGGTGCACCACCTGCTGCACCGCTTCCACCTCGAACTCGAAGAACAGCGTCGCGGCGACGACTGAGGCCCGGTCCGGCCGCCGGCCGGTGCCGTGCGCAGATAGTTGACAAAGGTCAACTATCTGCCGGAGGATGGGACCTCGCATCGAGGAGGGGTCCGTGGCCAGATCCGCCCGGCTCGACGCCCGCGTCGAGGCCATCCGCCGGTTCAACCGTCTGTACACGCAGCGCATCGGCGTGCTGCACCAGGACTACCTGCACAGCCCGTTGTCGCTGTCGCAGGTGCGGGTGCTGTACGAGGCGCACCGCGATCCGCCGCCGTCGGCGGCCGACCTCGGCCGCGGTCTCGACCTCGACGCCGCCTATCTCAGCCGGATGCTGAAGGGGTTCGAGCGGGGCGGCCTGGTGCGCCGCGCCGCCGCGCGCGGCGACGGCCGCAAGAGCCTGGTGGCGCTCACCGCCAAGGGCCGGCGCCTGCTCGACGACCTGCAGGAGCGGTCGCGGGCCGAGGTGGCGGCGCTGCTGGCGCCGCTGCCGGCGGTGGCCCAGGACCGGCTGCTCACCGCAATGCAGACGATCGAGCACGTGCTCGGTGGCGCCCCGGCCGCGACCGGCTATCAGCTGCGCGCCCACCGGCCCGGCGACATGGGCTGGGTCGTCGCCCAGCACGGCCGGTTCTACGCCGAGGAGTACGGCTGGGATATCGCGTTCGAAGCGCATGTCGCCGGCATCGCCCAGCACTTCATCGAGCACTTCGACCCGGCCCGGGAACGCTGCTGGATGGCCGAGCGCGACGGCCAGACCGTGGGCTCGGTGTTCCTGGTGAAGAAGAGCGCCACCGTCGCCAAACTGCGGCTGCTCATCGTCGATCCGTCGGCGCGCGGCCTTGGCATCGGCGCCCGGCTGGTCGACGAGTGCACGCGGTTCGCCCGGCAGGTGGGCTACCGGAGGATCACGCTGTGGACCAACAGCATCCTCGACGCCGCCCGGCACACCTACGAGAAGGCCGGCTACACGATGGTGCATCGCGGCGCGCCTGAGGGGCGCTTCGGCAAGTCGCTGGTATTCGAGACCTGGGAGCTGGTGCTGTGAGCGGGCCGGCACCATCGGGCGCCGCACCGCGCTACGTGTGCGGCCATGCGCCGCGCGAGTTCGACCGGCTGGCGCTGCAGGCGCGCATCTACGAAGCCGTCACCCGGCGTCTGCTCGTGCGCGCCGGTATCGACGCCGGGCAGTCGGTGGTCGATCTGGGCTGCGGCGGCGGCGATGTGACGCTCATCGCGGCCGAGGCCGTCGGGCCGTCGGGGCGAGTGACCGGCGTGGACCGATCGGCCGCGGCGGTGGCGGCTGCGACGCGCCGGGCGGCGCACCTGCCGCAGGTGCGAGTCGTGGTCGGCGACCTCGACGCCTGGCAGCCGCCTGAACCGGTCGACGCGGTGATCGGCCGATTCGTGCTGATGCACCAGCCAGACCCGGTGGCGTTGCTCGCCCGGGTCCGCGGCTGGGTGCGTCCCGGCGGCGTCGTCGCGTTCGTCGAGTCGGACAACGCCGCCTGCCAGCCGGGCATGCACTCGCGGCCGCACTCGCCGACCTACCAGGGCATCGTCGAAGTCTGGCAGGCGGTGATCCGCTCGGCCGGCGCGCATCTCGACATGGGCACGCGGTTGACGGCGGCGTTCGCGGCGGCCGGTCTGAGTGAGCCATCGGACGAGGTCGACGTCTACACCTCGGGCGATCCCGGGTCGCCGATCTTCCGCTTCGCCGTCGAGAGCCTGCGCAGCATGTTGCCGATGGCCGCCGCAGCCGGCGTCGCCGCCCCCGCGGAGCACGATCTCGACCGCCTCGACGCCGCCCTCCGCCAGGAGGTTGCGGCGAATGACGGCGTGCTCAGCACGCCGCCGGCGCACGCCGTGTGGGCGCGGGTCGAGCAGGTCGAGTAGACTGCCGCGGTCCGGCGCTGGGACCCGATGATCCGACGACCGATTCACGCCGTGGCCGTGGCGATGACGGCGCTGGCCGTGGCCGGCGGCCAGCCGGCGCCCGACGGAGGCATCACCGCCACCGAGATTCGCATCGGCGTCGAAGGCGACGTCGGGTCGCTGTCGCTGGACGGCGAGAACCACGGCTTCAAGATGGCGTTCGAGGAGGCCAACGCCGGCGGCGGCGTGCACGGCCGGCGATTCGTGTGGGCCGCCCGCACCCGGCGCAGTGGCGAGCCGGCCGACGTGCTGGCCGTGGCCCGGCAGATGATCGACGACGACCGCGTCTTCGCGCTCGTCAACTTCAGCGGGCCGGCGATCGGCGACATCGCGGCCTACGCCCGCGCGCAGCGCGTGCCGCTGTTGTTCCCGCACACGGCGCTGGTGTCGTCCGACGGCGAACGCTACCTCTTCACCTCGTTCCCGCGGTTCGAAGGGGAAGCGGCGGTGATGCTCCGCTACCTCGCCAGGGAGCGTGGCCTGACCCGCCTGGCGATCGCCCACGATCCCAACGCCTACGGCACGCTGTTCCGCGACCGCCTCCGCGCCCATGCCGCCGACTTCGGGTACACGGTGACCGGCGCCGCGGCAATCACCAGCCGGCGCCCGACCGACGTGTCCAAGGAACTCGCCGCGCTGGTCGCCACCGAGCCAGTGGCGATCGTGATGGCGCTCTATCCGGAACAGGCGCAGGCGCTGATGGCGGCGCGCGCCGTGGCCGGGTGGCGCGGCCGCATGGTGTCGTCCGGACCGCTGACCGACGAGGCCTCGCTCGCCGTGCCCGGTGGCGGCGCCGACGGCACGCTGGGGTTCTGCCACTATCCCGACCCCGAGCGCAGCGACGCGCCGGGTGTCGCACGCTACCGGGCGGCGCTGGCGCGGCTGCGCCCGGGCCGGCCGATCGATCGCTACACGTTGTACGGCTACACCTTCGGTCGTCTGGTCATCGCTGGCGTCGAGGGCGCCGGCCGGGAATTGACTCGCGAGCGCTTCATCGACGCGTTGGAGCGGCTCACCGACTGGGATGCCGGCGGGGTGATGCCCCCTGTCACCTTGTCGCCGTCGAACCACCACGCGCAGCGGGCCGGCTTCATCTGCGAGATGCAGAGCGGGCGGCTGGTGCCGTTGACGGACTGGATTGCGCCGTGACTTGTAACTGGGACTGTCACGGTGACAATTGAAGACGGCGCAGAATCTGGTTCGTGCGGCAGAACCACTTCGAGTGGATGTTCGCGCCGCTCGACGCGGTCGGCTACACCGCGGTGGCCGAGGCCAGCTTCCTCACCGATGTCGAGATGGTGATGGGCGTGCAGGTCGGCACCGACGCGGTGGCGTTCCCGATCCGTCAGCTCGCCTACCACCACCTGGTCAACACGGAGGTCGCCGACGAGCCCGTCGTCGCCACGTATTGAACGCTCTGCCTGGGACGAGCGCATGAGCTCGACGCCGACGGTGACGGCGCTGCCCGCCGACTCGCCGCTGCCGGCGCGGACCCTGGTCGTCGGCGTCGAGGTCAACGGCCAGAGCAAGGCCTATCCGCTCGAGCGCGTGCGCGAGGCGCGGGCCCTCGTCGACGTCGTCGGCGGCGCGCCGATTGTCGTGGTGGTGGCCGACGACGGCCGCTCGGTGCGGGCGTTCGATCGGCGGGTCGACGGCGGCGAACGCGAGTTCGTCCTGGTGCCAGGCACCGGTCTGCCGATGCTGGTCGACCTGGCCACCGGCACCGAGTGGAGCTTCGCCGGCGAGGGGCTGCGCGGGCCAGCGGCCGGCCAGCGGCTGGCCCGGGTGCCGTTCCTGCTCGACTACTGGTTCGACTGGCAGGCCTATCACCCGGACACCGCGGTCTACCGGGCGTGGACGCCGCGCGCCCGTCCCTGACCGGACCTTACGGCGCCGCAGGAAGAATCGCCACCGCCCGCAGCGGCGCGCCGCTGCCGCCGCCGATCTTCATCGGCAGCGCCACGATCGAGGCGCCGCGCAGCGGAAGCTGTTCGAGCGCGGTCAAGTTCTCGAATGCCGGCACATTGCGCTCGTAGAGCACGCGGTGCGACTCGAACAGCGTCGACTGGCCGAAGTCGATGCTGGCGGTGTCGATGCCGACGGCCTTGACCGGCCGGTTCGCCACCAGCCACCGCGCCGCGTCAGGATGCAGCCCGGGGAAATGAAGCTGCCGGGCGGCGGCCTCGCCGCGCTCGGCCGTGCCCAGGTAGCGCACCGCATCGGGCCAGCGCAGGGAGAATCCGGTGCGCAGCAGCAGGATCGCCGCGGGCGGGATCGGGCCCTGCGCCGCCTCGGCGCGCTGCAGATCTGCGGCCGTGACCTGGTAGTCGGCGTCGGCGGCCGCCGCGGCGGTCACGTCGACGATGTAGGCCTCGCCGAACAGGCGGTCGAGCGGCACCTGATCGACGGTCTGTGCGCCGCGCGCGAAGTGGACCGGCGCGTCCAGATGCGTGCCGCCGTGCTCGGACGAGAAGAAGTTGTTGGCCGCGTAGTAGTAGCCGGCCGGAGTGTCGCCGTCGGCCACGACGTCGAGCCTGAAGGCGTCGGCGGTCGGCCAGAACACCGTGCTCCGATCGTAGGTGTGCGAGAGGTCGACGAGCGTGCCGCCGGGGAACGGCACGGCAGGGGGCGGCGCGGCGACAGGCGCGGGCGGTGGCGCCGCGCAGGCGGCGGCGAACACGACGACAGCGGTGACAAGGAAGAGGCGCATCGGCAGGGTCCTTCCACGGGACTGTAGCGCGGCCGGGCCGCCGTCGTCGCGGCCGTCATTTCGGGTAGACTGCCGGCCGCCCGTCCAATTTCAGGAGGAGTCCCATGCGACTGCATCTCCCGCTGGTGATCGCGTTGTCGATCGGGTTCGTGCCCGCCGTCCAGGCGGACCAGCTCCCGGCCGCGAAGCCAGAGAGCGTCGGGTTGTCGAGCGTGCGACTCGAGCGGCTGGCGCAGGCCATCCGTCGCGACGTCGAGACCGGCCGCATGCCCGGCGCCGTCGTGGCCATCGCCCGCAAGGGCAAGCTGGCCTACCACGAGGCCTTCGGCTTCGCCGACGCGGCCGCTCGGACGCCGATGGCGAAGGACTCGATCTTCTCGCTGGCGTCGATGACCAAGCCGATGGCCGCGGTGGCCACCCTGATGCTGGTGGAGCAGGGCGACCTGCTGCTCAACGATCCGGTCGGCAACTACCTGCCGGCCCTGAAGGACATGAAGGTGGCGACGCCGACCGGCGAGGTCGTCGCCCGGCGCCAGCCGACGCTGCAGGACATGCTGCGCCACACCGGCGGCGTCAGCTACGGCAATCGTGGCGACTCGCCGCTGCACAAACGCTACGGCGACGCGGTCAAGAGCGCCAACGTGCAGACCAGCGGCGATTTCCTGCAGGCGCTCAGCTCATTGCCGCTCTTCTACGAACCTGGGACGCAGTGGGAGTACAGCTACGGGCTCGATGTCGCCGGCCTGGCGGTCGAAGCGGTGACGAAGAAGCGGCTGGGTGAGTTCCTGCAGGACCGTCTGTTCACGCCGCTCGGCATGGTCGACACGAGCTTCGTCGTCCCGGCGGCCAAGGCGGCGCGGATTGCCCGGCCGCTCGCCGTGGATCCCGACACTGGACGGCCGACGACCTTCCGCATGCCGGTGACGCGGTCGCACTACGACTGCGGCGGCGGCTGCGCGCAAAGCACCGCGCAGGACTACCTGCGCTTCGCGCTGATGCTGCTCAACAAGGGCACGCTCGACAGCAACCGAATCCTCGGCCGCAAGACCGTGGAATACATGACCGCGAATCAGCTCGACGGCGACGTCGACGTGTCGCGCCTGCACGAGTTCGCCGTCGAACACATGGACGGCTTCGGCTTCGGCCTCGGCGTCGCCGTGCGCACGCAGGCCGGCGTCGCCGGTGTGCCCGGCACCCCGGGCGAGTTCCTGTGGAGCGGCGCCACCGGCACGATGTTCTGGGTCGACCCGAAGGAAGACATGGCCGTGGTGTTCCTGTCGAACACGCCCGGGCCGGTGCGACGCCACTACCGCGAGCTGATCAAGTCGCTGGTGGTGCAGGCCATCATCGACTGATTCGGACCGGCAGCGGCGCCGCCGGCGTGCTGGCCGCTGCCGCCCCGGTCAGAACCCGCAGCCGGCCTGATTCGCGAAGAACCAGATCACGATGATCGGCAGGGGAATGCCGATCAGCCATCCAAGTCCGTACTTCACGTCGCCTCCTCGAGCACAGATGCTCCGCGGGCTGTGTTGCATCGGGCGTGCCACTGCGTAGAAGGCGACACAGCCGTGTGGCTGGCCTGACGAGGGCCGAAACGGGCGCGATCACACCCCGGGGTGTGTCGCCCGATGCTCAGACCGAGCAGCGCGATACCGTGGCGCTCGAAGCGCGGGTTCCCGAGCCCTATAATCCGCCGATGCGTTTGCATCTGCTCGGTCATGCGGTTGCCTCGGCCGTCGTGCTCACCGGCTTCGGGCTGTCGGCGCAGCCCGCGCCGGACCGCTACGACGTGATCATCCGAGGCGGCACCGTGCTCGACGGCTCCGGAGCGCCGTCGCTGCGGGCCGACGTCGCCATCGCCGGCGACGCCATTGCCAGGGTCGGAGATCTGGGCGGCGCCGCGGCCGACGTCGTGGTCGACGCCACCGGCCTGTATGTCGCGCCCGGCTTCATCAACATCCACAGCCACGCCGAGCCCGAGGGGCTCGTCACCGCGGCGAACATGCTCACGCAGGGCGTCACCACCGAGATCCTGAACGCCGACGGTTCGGGGCCGCTCGATCTTGACGCGCAGCTCGGTGCCGCCACGGCGCGTGGGCTGGCGGTCAACATCGGCGCCAACATCGGCTTCAACAGCGTGTGGACGGACGTGGTCGGCGCCGTCGATCGCCGGCCAACCGCCACCGAGGTGGCGCGCATGCGCGGCCTGATCAGCGCCGGCCTCGCCGCCGGCGCCTGGGGCGTGTCGGCCGGGCTCGACTACAAGCCGGCGTACTTCGCCGCCACCGAGGACGTGATCAAGGTGATCGACGCGGCGCGTGACTCGCGCACCTACTTCGCCAGTCACGACCGGGTGACGCCCGAATCAGGCTTCAGCTCGCTGGCCGGCATGGCCGAGACCATCGCCATCGGCGCCCGCACCGGAGTGACGCCGCTCATCACCCACATGAAGGTGCAGGGCCACGAGCAGGGCCGCGCCGGCGTCATCACCGGCCAGATGCACGACGCCACCGGCCGCGGCGTCTATACCGCCGCCGACGTCTATCCCTACCTCGCCGGCCAGACCGGCCTGGTCGCATTCACGATTCCGGGCTGGGCGCAGGACGGCGGCCGCGAGGCGATGCTGAAGCGATTCGCCGACCCGGCGCAGCGGGCCCGCATCGTCGGCGAAGCGGAGGCGGCGATGGACGCCCGCTTCGGCGGTCCCGCCAGCGTCTACCTCCCGTCGCTCGACCGGGAGCTGACGGCGGTGATGAAGGAGATGCAGGTGCGGGCCGGCGAAGCCGTGGTGCGACTGCTGGAGCAAGGCAGTCCGGGCATCATCGCCCGCTTCGGCATCGAAGCCGACCTGGTAGCGATTCTCCAGCATCCGACCGCCTCGGTCGCCTGCGACTGCGGCGCCGTCGCCGGCGCCGCCGCCCATCCGCGCTACTACGGCACCTTCCCGCGCGTCCTCGGGCGCTACGTACGCGAGCAGAAGGCGCTCACCTGGGAAGACGCCGTGCGCAAGATGACCGGGTTGCCCGCCGCCACGATCGGCATGGTCGATCGCGGGCTGCTGGCCGCGGGGATGGCCGCCGACGTCGTGGTCTTCGATCCGGCGACCGTCAGCGATCACGCCACCTTCGCGGCGCCGACGCTGCCGTCCGACGGCATCCGGACCGTGCTCGTCAACGGCCGCGTCGCGCTGCGCGACGGCGCGCCCACCGGTGAACGGGCCGGGCGGGCGCTGCGACGACTGCCGCACATGCCGACCCGCCCGATGAACGGCCGTGAGTCTCGGAGCGTGGTGGCCGGCTACACCGGGCGGGGTGTTGCCGCCATCGTCGAGGTGCGTCAGCCAGCGGACGCCCGACGGGCGGAGGGCACGTTCCGGCTGACTCGGAGGTCGGGCAACATCGACCTCCAGATGAGCGAGTTCGGCCAGCTCCAGACCGCGCCGCGGTGGACCAGCTTCACCGGCGTCGCGCGGCTGCGGCCGTCAGAGCCCGAGCGCGCGGTCGTGGTGATCGTCGATGGCGAGGACGTCTTCGTGCACGCCGGCGATTTCAGCTTCAGCACCGACAGACAGCGCTGAGACACCAAGGCGACCGGCCCAGCGTTATCGGCCCGGCCACGGCGCCAGCCAGGCCGCCGACACGACGTGCCGGTGGTCGCGCAGGCCGCGGGCGAGATCCACGCGCACGCCGCCGGCGTTGCCGGGCAGCATGACCCGCAGTCCGAGTCCGGCATCGGCATGCCATGCGCCTGCAGCGGCGTCCTGCTGCCAGGCGCGGGCGACATCGACGAATCCCGCGAGGCCGAGCCCGCCCGCCACACCGGTCAGCACCGGGTGCACGTATTCCCCGCTGGTGTGGACCAGCCGCCGGCCGAAGACCGGGCCGGTGACGACGCCGTTCTCGAGCAGCGGATGCGCGCGCAGGAGCGGTGTCCGCGCCCGTCCGGTGCCAGCGCCCGGCCACAGATCGAACGGCGCTGCGCGGCTCGTGTGTGCGAGTCCGGCGGCCAGCGACCACCGCGGCTGCGCCCGCTCGACGGTGGATCGCAGTGCCAACCCGAGGCCGCCGGTGGCGAAGCGCCGGCCCGAACCCAACGGCGTCCAGAGCGCGCCGTCGGCGATGGCCGAGACGCGGTCGCCAGCGGTGCGGATCTCGAGCCCGGCGTCCACCGAGGCGTGACTGTCGTCGGCCCAGCGGTCGAGCGCCAGCCCGGCGTTCCACTGCAGCCACGACGTGGCCCAGTCGGCCGTGCCCAGCGCCGCTCGCCGTCGCTCCTGCTGCGCGATCGGCGCGTTGCCTTCGGTGCCGGGGACGGCGTAGGAGGCGCGCTCCCAGAGACCACTGACAGTCGTGACACCCGGCAGCCCGGCCACCGCCGGCACCGCCAGTGCGAATGACGCGCGCGGCCGGTGTTCCCACCAGCGCCACGCGACGCTCCACAGTTCGCCACTGCCGGTGGGAGCGGCGACGTCGAGGCGAAGCTCGCGGTGCAGCAGGGCGCGCACGCCAGCCGCCGCGAGCGGGCCGCGGCCACGCGGCACGAGCGGCCGCTCGACCACCGCGGCGTCGATCTGCGCCAGGCCATCGTCGAGCGGCGCGTAACGCAGTCGCGTCAGCGCCGCGCTCGGCATCGCCTGCAGGCGGCGAGCGGCGCGTCCGAACGTCGCGGCCGTCAACAGCCGGCGCGGCGGCAGATCGACGAGTCCCGCGATCACCGGGTGGCGCGTGCGGACGGCGCCCTCGACGCGCAGCACGTCGACGATCGGCTGCTCGATGCGGTTCCACGCCGTCAGGGCCGCGGTGGCGTCCCCAGCGAGGAAGCGGCTGGTCGCCAGTAGATCCCAGCCAGGTGCGTCGGCGGGATCGAGGTCGGCGGCGCGTCGGGCCAGCGCCGCGGCGTCACGCCATCGTGACTGCAGGAAGCGGATGCCGGCCAGTTCGCGCCACACTGCGGCATCTTCGGGGCACAGCGAGGCGGCGGCCTGCAGCCCGGCGTCGGCGCCGGCTCTGTCGCCGGCTCTGGCCAGGGCCACCAGCGTCGCGACGAAGGGCCCACACGCTCCGATGGATGGAGCCACCGCGGTCGCCGCGCTGCGCGCCGTCGGCGCCGAGGTCGCGCCGATCCCGGCCTCACCGGGCACGACCAGCACCGCCCAACGGTTGGTCGCGGCCCAGGCGCGGTCGAAGGCGGCGTGCGCCAGTGTCTGGAACGGCGCCCGCGCCGGATCGTGCACGACGACGTCGGTGGCGGTGCGTGCCACGACGACCACGTAGTGATAGCGACCCGGTGCCACTTCGATGAGCGCGACGACCGGCCGCGCCTGATCGATCTGCCGCTGCAGCCAGTCGGCCGCGGCGGTCGCGTCGCCGGCAAAGGGCAGCGCCTGCCAGCCGCGCCGGCCGATGTCGGCGACGAGCACACCCGTGGCGATGCCGGCCGCCGCGCGATCGACCAGCGGCGCGAAGTCGTCGGGATAGATCTGACGCGCGCCCCAGTAGCGCATCACCATCGCCACGGCGGCGCCGCCGCACAGCGCTTCCGTCTGCGGCAGGTACGGCACGTCGATCAGCCCGGTGGCCGGCCGATCGACGGCGTCCGTCGCGCGTGCCTCCTGGCCCACGCCGCCCGTGGCTACGGGCGCGCACACGAGCAGTGCGCAGACGCCGGCGAGGCCGGCGCGTGTCAGCCGCACCGCGTCCCCTAGTTGGCGAGCAGGATGACGATGATCAGGATGAGCAGCAGCGTCGTCACCGAGATGACGATGGTGTTCTGACCACCGACCAGCGACGCCTCGAGTGCGCTGGCCGCGATCCGCCGCTTCGGTCAGATCGCCGCCGCTCAGCGTGCCTGCCGCGGCAGTGGCACGGGCGACGTCGAGCCCCATGCGGTTGGCCATCTCGCGCACGTCGGCGCGATCGAGCACCCGCCGGACCGTGTCGCGCTGCTCCTGCTCGGCGCCGGCCTGGACGGCGAGCGCCTGACGCAGGGTGGCGCCGTCGACGACGCGCGTCTGCTGTCCGGCAAACGCAGGTGAGGCGACGAGCAGAACGGGCAGTAAGAACGCGGCGACGGGCTTCAACGTGACACGCATGCGACACCTCCAGGGTAAAGCGCTACCCACACCGACCCTGGATGAGCCGATCCAGCGCGGCAATTCCGGTGGAGTGCAAGCGAGGGGCCAGCGGGCGGCGCCGGCCGGGAAACCGGAGCCAGAACGACGAACGGCCCGCCCCGGAGCTCACAAAAGCCGGCCGCGATTCGCCGCGCCCGTAAAAGTCTACGAAACGTCTCCGACGCGTCAATTGATGTCTACCGACGCGGGAGTCCGGTCGATGACGTCCAAGATGCACACCATGTCGATGCGCGCGCTGCTCGGTCTCGTCCTGGTGCTGGTCCCGACGTGGAGCGCCGCGGAGCTCGTCCGCGTCGAGATCGCGTCGCGCGTCGACGTGCTGAACGGCCGCGCGTTCGGCGCCGCCGGCGCCTACGAGAAGATCTGGGGCCGGGCCTTCTTCGCGATCGATCCGGCGCATCCGCGCAACCAGATCATCGCCGACATCGACCTGGCGCCGCGCAACCGCGACGGCAAGGTCGAGTTCTCGGCCGATCTCTTCATCCTCAAGCCCAAGGATCCGGCCCGCGGCAACGGCGTCGTGTTCTTCGACGTCGTCAACCGCGGCCGCTTCCGCCTGCTCAGCACCTTCAGCAACGCCGACGCCGCCGACGATCCGACCGCCGAGGCGCACTTCGGCGATGCGTCGCTGCTGAGGGATGGCTTCACGCTGGTGGCCGTCGGCTGGCAGTTCGACGTGCCCGACGAGCTGATCGGCGTGCAGGCGCCGATCCCGACCGATCGCGGCCAGCCGATCACCGGCTGGGTCCGCGAGTGGTTCATCACCGATCGGCCGGCCGAGTCGTTCAACTGGACCGGCGGCAACGCCACCAAGGGCTACCTGCCGGTGACGCTCGACGCCCCCGACTACCGGCTCACCGCCCGCGAGGGGATGTTCGCGGCCCGTCAGCTGGTGCCGCGCGCCGACTGGCGGTTCGGCCGCGTCGTCGACGGCCGCCACGTCGCCGACCCGAACTACGTGACGCTGAGCGGCGGCTTCAAGCCCGGGCTCACCTACGAACTGGCCTTCGAGTCGAAGAACCCGCCAGTGGCTGGAGTCGGCCTGGCGGCGGTGCGCGACATGGCCGCGGCGATGAAGTATCAGCCCGGCATCATCGCGCCGGCCAAGCTCGCCTACATGTACGGCGTGTCGCAGACCGGCCGCACCCTGCGCCAGATCATCTACCACGGCTTCACCATCGACGAGCACGGCCGCAAGGTGTTCGACGCCGCGTTCATCAAGACCGGCGGCGCCAGCATGGCCCGCTTCAACGAGCGCTTCGCGCTGGTGAACTCGCTCGGCGTCTTCACCGAGACGCAGTTCCCGTTCCAGTACCAGATGACGACCGATCCGGTCACCGGCAAGCGCGACGGCATGGGGGCGCGCATTCCGGCCGGGTTGGAGCCGAAGATCGTCACCTTCGACACCGGCTCCGAGTACTGGGACAAGGGCCGCCTCGGCGCGCTGCGTCACGCCTCGGTCGATGGCACCGCCGATCTGCCCGACGCGCCGAACGTGCGCGTCTACTACCTGGCCGGCGCCCGCCACGGCGCCGGCTCGGTGCCGGCGACCGACGGCGGCGGGCAGTTCAAGAACAACCCGCTCGACTACGGGTGGGCGGAGCGGGCGTTGATGGAGGCCCTCGATGGCTGGGTCCGCCACGGCACGGAGCCGCCGCCGAGCCGCCATCCCCGCTTCGCCGACGGCACGTTGGCCCATCATCACCAGTTGAAGTTCCCGGCGGTGCCCGGGGTGCAGTGGCCGACCAACGTGCCCGGTGGCTATCGCTGGGACGTCGACACCTCGGTGTCGCCGATGCCGTTCCTGCTGTCGCAGGTCGACGTCGACGGCAACGAGACCGGCGGCATCCGTCTCCCGGAGCAGGCCGTGCCGCTCGGGACGATGACCGGATGGCAGTTCCGCAGCCCGCGCATCGGCGCGCCACACACCCTCATGGTCAACGCCGGCGCCTACATCCCGTTCCCGGCGACGCGGGCCGAGCGGGCCACCGCCGGCGACCCGCGGCTGGCGATTGAGGAGCGCTACACCGGCCGTGCCGACTACCTCGCCAAGGTGGAGGCGGTGGCGCAGCGGCTCGCGCGCGAGCGGTACGTGCTGACGCGCGACCTGCCGGCGATCGTCGCGGCGGCCGGGCGGCACTGGGACTGGCGGATGGGCGAGGCGCAGTCCAGACAGCCGCGGTAGCGCCAGCCGTCACCTGAACGGTCCGCGCCGCGGGTCGGCCGTCGCGCTACCTGACCGTGGTCGTGAAGTAGGCGGGCAGGTCCGGCTTGGTGTCCTGCAGGATCGCGATGACGGCCTGCCGGTCCGGCAACGACAGCCGGTCGTAGCGCGGATCGCCGGCGGCCCCCGACAGCACCTGCCACAGCCGCTCGTAGATCGGCGCCTTCACCAGCGGCGGCAGCGCGTCGAACGCCGGCGAGTAGACGAGGTAGCTGCACGGGTACTTCAACAGGCGCCGCGTGAGATCCAGCTCGTAGAGGGACCGGCCGCGGCGATCGCGCGGTCCGCGGGCCGACATCCGCTCGGCGAACCCCGACCCGCCGCGCGCGGGCGCTGGCAGCGGCGCCTCGTCGACGAAGAGCAGGTAGTCGACGACTTCGGCGGCGATGACGCGCATGAACGCGGCCACGGCGTCCGGCGAGGTCGTGGCCGCCGCTGCGGGATGCAGCGCCGGGTCGACGGCGCGGGCGTCCCACGACGCGCGCGTCAGCAGGTTGGTCATGTGCGTCTGGTGCGCGAAGGTGAGCAGCGCGGCGATGTCGCTGGTCGCCGCGCGGTAGCCGTCGGGGTCGAAGAGGCCCGCCACCGAGGCCAGGCCGCCGCGTGGCCGGCCGTCGAGCGCCGGCACCCGATTGCCCAGATGGCTACCAGGGTCACGGCTGGCGGTGACGAACCAGCCCCCGAAGCTCCGGGCCATCGGACTGCGCTGGTCGGTCGCGTCCACCTGCACGTGGCGGTCGTCGGCGCCGTCCGGCGTCGAGCTGAACATCAGCAGGCCGGGCACGCCGAGGGTGTCGCCGGTGACGTGACAGCCGAGGCAGCGGAACTCGCGCTTGAACACCGGCCGCTCGGTGGGGCGCTGCTCCAAGGTGTAGTAGACGACGCCGGCGCGGGCGTCGTGGGCGGCGACTTCGAGGACATCGCCGTCGCGCACCCAGCCGAGCGCGACCCGGTCGTTGAAGAACAGCGCCCTCGGGTTGGCCGGATTGATCGATCGCGCCTGGAGGCTGCCCTTCGAGAACAGCAGCAGCTGCGAATCGACTGGCAGTGCCAGCGCGTCGAGCACCGCGGCCAGGTATCCGGCGCGGCCATCGAACGTCAGCCGGGCCGACCCGTCGAGCAGCCGGCGATTCAGATCGTCGACGACGTTGCTGACCGGGGCCGTGGCATAGGCGATGGCGGGATCGTCGGGCGAGCCGAGGAACATGCCGCCCCGCTGGGCGCTCACCAGCCGCGGTGATATCGCCGCCGCCCACGCCACCGCCGCGGCGAGTCCAAGGCATGCGGTGAGTCCGGGGCGGCGAAATCTCGGCACGGCCATCACGACGACGCCTGATCCTGCTTGCCGCCGCCGCGTTCGTCAAGGCGCGCCCGGTGCTATGCTCCGGCCGATGCCGGTGCGACCGGCGGCGGCGCCCTCGAACGGCACGGTAGTGGTTGGCCTTCCGGAAAGCGAGCGCACTATGCCGAAGATCGTCCTGACCGTCGGAATCGCCGTCGTCCTCGCGGTCTCGGCCGGCGTGTTCGGCGGCACGCGCGCATTCCAGGCCCAGGGCGGCGCGGTCGCGATCGACAGCGACGACCTGGGTGGCACGGTGACCGGCGCGGCCGGACCCGAGGCCGGCGTCTGGGTCATCGCCGAGACCCGCGACCTGCCGACGCCGTTTGCGAAGATCGTCGTCACCGACGACAACGGGCGCTATCTGGTGCCCGACCTGCCCAAGGCGAGCTACAGCGTCTGGGTCCGCGGCTACGGACTGGTCGACTCGCCGAAGACGACGGCGACCCCGGGTTCGACCGTGAATCTCCAGGCCGTGCCGGCGAGCTCGCCGGCCGCGGCGGCGCAGTACTACCCGGCGGCCTACTGGCTGTCGCTGATGGAGATGCCCGGCGCGCACGAGTTCCCCGGCACCGGCGACGCCGGCAACGGCATCAACGCCAACATGAAGAGCCAGGGCGACTGGATCCGCAGCGTGAAGTCGGGTGGCTGCACGGCGTGCCATGGCCTGGGCGTGAAGGCCACCCGCGAGATTCCCGCCGCCCTCGGTCCGTTCCCCAGCACCGTGGCGGCGTGGGATCGCCGCGTCAAGTCGGGACAGGCCGGCGCGGGAATGAGCGGCGCGCTCAACAACTTCGGCCGCGCGCGGGTGCTGAAGATGTTCGCCGACTGGACCGACGCGATCCGCGCCGGGGCGCTGCCCCCGGCGCCGAAGCGGCCGCAGGGCGTCGAACGCAACGTCGTGATCACCCAGTGGGACTGGGCCGATCCGAAGGCCTATCTCCATGACGTGGTGTCGACCGACCGCCGGAATCCTCGCGTCAACGCCAACGGTCCGGTCTACGGCGCGCTCGAGTTGAGCGCCGACTACACGCCGGTGCTCGATCCGCGGACCCACACCGCGAGCCGTGTGCCGTTGACGGTGCGCGACCCCGGCACGCCGCCGACCAACCCGGCGATGCCCGAGGAATCGCCGTACTGGGGCGAGGAAGCGATCTGGACCAGCAAGAACAACGTCCACAACCCGATGCTCGATCACCGCGGGCGGGTGTGGCTCACCTCGGCCGTCCGGCCCGCCGCCAATCCGCCGGAGTGTGGACCGGGGTCGAGCCATCCGTCCGCGCAGCTGTTCCCGGTCGCCAGCGCCGGCCGTCACCTGCAGATGTACGACCCGGCGACCAAGAAGCTGACGCACATCGGCACCTGCTTCGGCACGCACCACCTGATGTTCGCCGAGGACGCCGTCCACACGCTGTGGACCAGCGGCGGCGGCCAGGTGGTCGGCTGGTTGAACACGAAGCTGTTCGAGGAGACCGGCGACGAGATGAAAGCGCAGGGCTGGACCGCGCTCATCCGCGACGCCAACGGCAACGGCCGGCGCGACGCCTACACCGAGCCGAATCAGCCGATCGATCCGGCCAAGGACGTGCGCATCAACGGCGCGCTCTATGCCGTCGCGCCCGCCCCCGACGGCTCGATCTGGGGCACGCAGCTCGGCTACCCGGGGGCGGTCATCCGGCTGTCGCCGGGCGCGAACCCGCCCGCGACGGCGATCACCGAGATCTTCCAGCCGCCCACCGACCAGGGCTTCTCACCCCGCGGCGGCGACGTCGACCGCAACGGCGTCTACTGGGCGGCGATGGCCAGCGGGCATCTGGCCAGCTTCGATCGCCGCAAGTGCAAGGGGCCGCTGAACGGCCCGAACGCCAGCGGCCAGCACTGCGCCGAAGGCTGGACGTTCTATACCGAGCCGGTGCCACAGCTCAAGGGCGTCACCGGTTCGGGCAGTGCCGAGGCGAGCTACTACACCTGGGTCGACCAGTTCGACACGCTGGGACTCGGCGCCAACACGCCGATCAACACCGGCAACGCCGCTGAGGGCCTGCTGGCGCTGAAGGACGGCCAGTTCGTGACGATGCGCGTGCCCTATCCGCTCGGTTTCTACACCAAGTGGATGGACGGCCGGATCGACGACGCCAGCGCCGGATGGAAGGGGCGCGGCGTCTGGACCACCATCTCGACGCGGGCGCCGTTCCACATGGAGAGCGGCCGCGGCACCACCAGCAAGGTGATGAAGTTCCAGATCCGTCCGGGACCGCTGGCGAAATAGCCGTGGCCGCTCAGAGCAGCCGCGCCGCCATCTCGGCGATCCGCGATCGCATCACCTCGTGCATCGTCAGGTGCGCGAAGCTCGGCTGGCCCTTGAAGCGCTCGACCACCTGGACGAGCCCGTTGGACAAGGCGTTGATCTCCTCGCGGTCGATCTGATCGGGGTCGCCGGTGAGGATCACGCGCGAGCCTTCGCCGGCCCGGGTCAGCACCAGCTTCATGTCCTCCTGCGTCAGGTTCTGGCCGTCGTCGACGATGATCGCGGTGTCGTGGATGGAGCGGCCGCGCAGGTAGTTGATCGGCGCGATCTCCAGTGTCTTCGACTGCAGCAGGGCCTCCACCGTCGGATGCGGCGACTCCTTCTTGTCGCTGTGCTGGTCGGCCACCTGATTGGTCCAGCGCGAGCTGCCGTGCAGCCGCCGCATGATGAAGTCGAGGTTGTCGACGATCGGCTTGGCCCACGGCGCCATCTTGTCGCCGAGGTCGCCGGGCAGGAAGCCGATCTCGCGGCCGGCTTCGGCGTTCAGCCGGTAGACCTCGATGCGCGACACCCGCCCGCTGCGCAGCATCTCGTAGGCGCAGAGCAGCGCGATGAGCGTTTTGCCGGTGCCGGCGATGCCGACCAGGCTCATGACGAGCGTCTGCTCGTCGAGGATGAGATCGCGGGCGCAGAACTGTTCGGGGCTGCACGGCCCGAACCGCTCGGTCGGCTTGGTGCTCACGCGCCGCAGGTAGCCCGGTTCGTCGTGGTTCTTGTAGATGCCCCACGCGCTCTTGCCGCTGGCCAGGCGCAGCTCGCAGCACTGGTTGGCGCGTAGCTCGGTCACATCGGTGAAGGCGCGCAGCGCCTCCACCGGGAGCCGCTGCTCGTGGTGCAGCGTCGAGAGCAACGTCGCCTGGTGGTCCGGCACGTCGATGCGCAGCCGCCCGGAGTAGAACTTCTCGAGCGACGGGACCGGCCGATCGCTGTAGTAGTCCTCGGCGGTCACCGCCCGCGCCCGGGCCTTGCAGCGCATGGCGGCGTCGCGGGTCACCAGGATCACCTGCTCGTCGGGGTGGTCGCGCTGGTAGTGGTTGGCCAGCAGGATGATGGCGTCGTCGGCGTAGGTCGGGCTGAACCCCGGCCAGGCACCAGCGAGATCGAGCGTGCCGCTGTGGAACTTCAACAGCCCGCCGTTCAGCGGGATGCCGTTGCGGATCTCGTCGACCGTGGCGTGACTCTGGGTGTCGTCGAGGAAGCGGACGGTGGCCCGGGCGGTGTAGCCGACGCCGTTGGTGGCGGTGCGGCGGCGATCGAGTTCCTGCAGGACCGGGAACGGCAGGACGACGGTGTTGTTGGTGGTGAGGTTCTGCAGCGCGTCCGGAGTCGACACGAGAATGCTGGTGTCGACGACGTAGGTCTTGCGCTCGCGTCCTGGGCCCGACTCTGTCATCCGGTCCTCCTGAAGCCGGACCAGCCTCCGGCCGCACGAGGATCACCCGCCCGACGCGGAGGACCACCGCTGCCTGACTGGACCGATTTCGGACCTGGAGACTTCCGCGCTGGGACGACGGCCGCCGCCTGGGTCTAACTGGAGCGCAGCTTACTCCCGAATTCCGCTGGCGCGGTGAAACATCTTGGTGAAGGGATCGAGAACGGCGCGCGATGGGTGGCGGCTCCCAGCCGTGCGAGAATCCGCACCAGGGGGACACCTATGAAGACACTCGTGCCGTTGGCCATCGCGCTGGCCGTCGTCGCCGCAGACCTGTCGGCGCAGCCGACGGCGCTGGTCACCGCCGAACATCGGGTGCGGGTCACGTCCGCGGTGCCGGCGATCGCCGGCCAGGCGGTCGAGATCTACGTCCGCGAGCGGCGCCGTGACGACGTGCTGGCCACGGGCCTGGCGCCGGATCGGGTCGTCCTGTTCGTGCATGGCGCCGGTACCCCGGCCGAGGTCGCCTTCGACGTACCGCACGCCGACTACAGCTGGATGGCCTACCTGGCCAACGCCGGCTTCGACACCTTCGCGATGGACACCAGCGGCTACGGCCGCTCGGTGCGGCCGGCGCCGATGAACGACCCGTGCAATCTGGCGCCCGAGCAGCAGACGCAGTTCGTGCCGGCGCTGATCCCCGCGCCGTGTCCGGCCACCTATCCTGGCCAGCTCACGACCATCGCCTCCGACTGGCACGACATCGACGCCGTCGTCGACCACATCCGGGCCCTGCGCAAGGTGGCGAAGGTCAGCCTCGTCGCCTGGTCGCTCGGCGGACCGCGCGCCGGTGGCTACGCGGCCCGCCATCCCGAGAAAGTGCATCGGCTGGTCGTGCTGGCGCCGGCCTACACCCGCGAGACCCCGGCGGATCCACCGCCGCTGCCGCGGCCGGGGCCGGTGTTCAACACCCAGACGCGCGCCGAGTTCGACGCCAACTGGGATCGCCAGGTCGGGTGCGCGAACCAGGTGGATCCGGCGGTGCGGGCGGCGGTGTGGAAGGAGATGCTCGCCTCCGACCCGGTCGGCGCCACCTGGGGTCCCGGCGTGCGCCGCGCGCCGGCCACGACGACCTGGGGCTGGAACGCCGCGTCGATCGGCGGCATGAAGACCCCGACGATGCTCGTGGCCGCGGCGCTCGACAAGCAGGTGCCGGCCGACCGCGTCAAGACGGCCTATGCCGACCTCGGCGCGACCGACAAGGTGCTCGTCGACCTCGCCTGCTCGTCGCACAACGCGATGTGGGAGGCCAACCACCTGCTGATGTTCAAGGCGTCGCTCGACTGGCTGACCACCGGCGAGGTGGCGGGCACCAGGCGCGGCGAGGTCAAGCTCGGCTATCCGAAGTCGTGAGTCCTCGGTAGCAGTCGCGCTGTTTCCAGAGCAGGCCCGCAGCCACCGCGCAGACGCACACGGCGGGCAGCGACGCTTCGAGGCCGAAGGTCCCGCCTGTGATCCAGGTGGGCCCGGCGACCACCGCCAGCACCACGCTGGGGACCGTCTGCCCTGAGACCGCGCTCCCGGCCACGCCGCCGAGCGTCAGATTCCAGCCGAAGTGCAGGCCGATCGGCAGCCACAGATCCTGCGTGACCCAGTAGGCCACCGAGAGGAGCACGCCGGCCTCGACCGCCACGGCCACCGCGCTCCAGAGCGTGCCGTGTTCGAGCAGTCCGTGCATCGCGCCGAAGAGGGCCGCGCTCAGCGTCACCGCGACCGGCGCCCCACGCCAGGTCGCCAGGTGGCGGAACAGCACCCCGCGGAAGGCCAGCTCCTCCCAGGCGGCCGAATGGAGCGAGGGGCCGATGCGCGGGAGCAGCACGTCGAGCGACTGGGTGCCCGTGACGCGATAGCCCCCCAGCGCCATCACGACGCCGACCGTGACTGCCACCAGCAGGCTGCCAACCACGGCGCCGACCACCGCGCGGGGCAGCCGGTGCAGCGATACCTCCACGACCCGCCGCCCCTCGACCCAGCGCACCGCAGCCGCGTACACGCCGACCAGGCCGGCGGCTGCCACCAGTCCCACCACCGGGCGCGCCCACGATGGGGAAGCGCGATAGGGGCCGAGCATCGCGGCAGTCACCGCGATGAACCCGAAGGCGCAGAGCCCCAGTTCGGTCGCGAACTGACCCGGCGGACGGCGAACGAGCGGCTTCCGACCGGTGCGCGGACTGGTGTCCATGCGCCCAAGAGACGAACGCCGTCGCCAGCGAGTTCAAGCGGTGGGGCGAGGACGGCGGCGTGACGCGCTGCGCGGACGTTGGCAACCCGCGGAGTGCTCCGCCCCGGATACCATGAAGTGAGTCACGGTTCAGAGTTCCGCGTGGATCACGCGCGGCTGGAGGACGGCATGCAGGCACGACGATTTCTGATCACCGGGGGCAGCCAGGGCATCGGCGCGGCGCTGGTCGCGCGGGCGCGGACGGCCGGCCACTCGGTGGTGTTCACCGGGCGAGACGCCCGGGCCATCGAGCACGTGGCGGCGGCGACCGGGGCCTTCGGGTTCGTCGCCGACGTCGGCAAGGCCGAGGACAACGCCCTGACCGTGCAGGCGTGCACGTCGAAGATGGGCGGCGTCGACGTGCTGGTCAACAACGCCGGTTACGCCTACCGCGGGGAGATCGGCGCCCTCGACGTCGACGCGATGCGCGCGGTGTTCGAGACCAACGTCTTCGGCCTGGTCGACCTCACCAACCGGATCGCCCCGCTGATGAAGGCGCAGGCGTCCGGCGACATCGTCAACATCGCCTCGACCTCGGGGATGAAGGGCGCGGCCGGCGCCACGGCGTACGCCGGCAGCAAGTGGGCGCTGCGCGGCATCAGCCAGTGCTGGCAGGCCGAACTGCGGCCGCACGGCATCCGCGTCACCTGCATCTGCCCGTCGGAGGTGCAGACCACCTTCGGCGGCCGCACCGGCCGCAACAACCCCAACAAGCTCTACGCCGACGACATCGCCGCGACCATCTTCGCGGCGCTCGACCTGCCGCGCCGGGTGCTGTGGCCCGAGGTGGCGGTGTTCGCCACCAATCCCTGGAAAGAGGACTGATCCGGTCAGTCGCCGCGCAGCGCGATGACCGGATCGATGCGGGTCGCCCGCCGGGCCGGGAACCACGACGCACTTTCCGCGACCAGCAGCAGGATCACCGAGAGGCCAGCGTAGATGGCCGGGTCGGCGGCATCCACCTCGAACAGCGTCTGCTGCATCAGCCGCGACACCGCCAGCGAGCCGGCGATGCCGAGCCCGATGCCGACCAGTGTGAGTCTGCGGCCGCGGCCGAGGACCAGCCGCATCACCGCCGCGGGCGAAGCGCCGAGCGCCATGCGAATGCCGATCTCGCTGGTGCGGAACGCCACCAGATGCGCCATGACCCTGTACACGCCCATGCACGCCAGCACGAGCGCCAGGCCGGCGAGGCTGGCGAGCAGCACCAACGCCAGCTTGCGGTTGGCCACCGTATCGGCGATACGGGCGCTGAGCGCGTCGGGCTCGAGCAGCGGCAGATCGGGATCGACGCCGCGCAGCGCCTCGCGCACCAGCGACGCCATCGCATGCGGCGGCAGGGCGCTGCGTACCACGACGTTCGTGAACGTCTCCGGCCGTTGCAGGGCGGGCAGGAAGTAGTCGGCCTCCGGCGGCGTGTTTAAGCCCGTACTGCGCACGTCGGCACGACGCCGACGATCTGGGCCTCGCGCTGGCCCAGGCCGGTGACCAGCACGCGGCCAAGCGGATCCTCGCCTGGGAAGAGCCGCCGCACCAAGGTCTCGTTGACGATCACGACCGGCGGCGCGGTGGCGCTGTCGCGCTGGTCGAAGTCGCGGCCCGCGCGGACGCGGATGCCAAGCGTCTCGAAGTAGCGCGGCGACACCAGATGGCGGTTGGCTAATGCCCGCTCGCTGGTCGGCGGCAATGGGCGGCCGACCACCGCCACGGGCGCCGGGGTCTGCCCGCCCGTGAGGGCTACTCGGTCGGTGAGCGCCGCCGTCGATCCGGCCGGCAGCGTCGCCAGCCGCTCGTAGAGTCGCTCGTAGAAGACGACGCGGGCCTCGCCCATGTAGCGCTGGGCCGGCAGCGCCAGCTGCGCGGTGAAGACGCCGTCGGGCTGGAACCCGGGTTGCACCGCCTGGTCAGGGCCAGCGGATCGACGGCGATCTCGCCAGCCCAGGGGAATCAGGTCGGCGCCGAACGTGACCAGGCTGCGGACGGTCCACTGCGCCAGCACCACCCCCAGCACGCCGCCCAGGCCGGCGACGAGCGCTCTCGGTGACCAGCTGGCGGATCACGTCGCGGCGTTCCGCGCCCAGCGCGAAGCGCGCGGCGATCTCCCGGCGCCGGCCGGCGAAGCGGGCGAGCAGGAGGTTGGCGATGTTGGCGCAGGCGATCAGCAGCACGCAGCCGACCGCGGCGAAGAGCAGAAGATAGCTCTGCTTCTGGTCGCCCACTGCATCGTCGAGGAGCGGCACCACCTCGATCCGTGACGGCGCGTCGGCGTTCTTGGGGCTCGCCTGCTGATATCCGGCGGCGATCGTGTTCATGGCCGCCTGAGCCTGGAGCAGCGACACGCCCGGTCGCAGTCGCGCGATGACCTGGAAGAAGTAGCCACCGTTCTCGAGCTGCGCCGGCACGAAAAATGGCACCTCGGTGGGACGCGGCACCCAGATCTGGATCTGGTTCAGGGGGAACGCGGTTGCCGCCGCTGGCAGCACCCCGACGACGTTGTACGGCCGGCCGTCGAGTGTGAGCGCTTGCCCGAGGATCCCCGGATCGCCATGAAGACGCTGCTGCCACAGTGCGTGGCCGATCAGGGCTACCGGCTCGCCGCCGGAACGGTCTTCGGCGGCCGAGAAGTTGCGGCCGAGCACCGGCTGCAGGCCAAGCGTGGGCAGCAGCGTTGCCGCGGCCTGCAGACCAATGAGCTGCTCGGGGTCGCCGCGGCCAGTCCACGTGAAGGCGTTTGAACGCGGCCAGCGCGAGACCGCTGAACACTGGTTGCCGTGCCTCCACGGCGAGGTAGCGCGAATGGGAAAAACCGACGCAGGTGAGCGGAAAACGCCTCGAGCGTCGAGCTCAGCCGGACGAGGCGATCGGGCTCGTGATAGGGGAGCGGCCGCAGGAACACCGAGTTGACGACGCTGAACAGCGCGACATTGGCGCCGATGCCCAGCGCGAGGCCGAGCACCGCCACCGCGGTGAACCCGGGCGACTTGAGGAGCTGTCGAACGGCGTAGCGGAGCTCGGTTCCCATGACGACCTCGCGGCCATTGTGCGTCGGGCGCGGGTTCTGGGGCGAAGATCGGGACGGGCTGCGGCTCGAGTGCGAAGGGACAGTGATAGGTGGGACACAGCGAGATCAACCGCCAGCGTGACCGCGCCAAAGCGGCGCTGGGCGAACGCTACGACCTGCGGCGCTTCAACGACACGGTCGTGCAAGGCGGCAACGTCCCACTCGACGTACTCGCCTTGAACGTCGACGACCTCGTCACCCGCTCGCGTGTCTGACGTCGGCGACGGTGTCGTCATCGCGCAGTGCGATGGCGTCACGCATATGGTCGAGCTGACGTCGCTCGGCGGCGTAGCGTCGGCCACGTCACGATCGGCCAGGTTGCCGGTGTGGTTGCCGCGCCACAGTGCGGTGTATTTGACCCGGTCCCCGCCGCCACACTCGGTCGCAGCGACCATGGATTCTCCGCAATTCCGCAGTCCGACGGGAGGAGCGGGAGGCATCATCATTGCTTGCGTCTGGCGCCAGTTCAGGATGTGGGGCGACGACATGACGAGACCGATCGAACGTGGTGTGGTGTGGCTGGGAATTGCGTTGTCGGTCGGATTGCTGGCTGGGCCGGCCGCAGCTCAGGACATCGTGCTCGCCGACGGGCGGCGGCTGGCCGCCGTCGACGGTTTCGGCGCCGAACTCGGCCCGGCGCCGCGGGTGCGCCAGCAGGACGTGTTCGGTGGCGGCCGGTATGGCGTCCTGGGCATCTCTCCGACGTTGGAGGCGCTCATCGGCGATCGGCGCACCGGCGCGATCGTCCCCGTGAGCGGGGTGGTGGTCGCCGTCGACCAGGCGCGGCCGCGGGTCTTCGTGCGCCGGGCCGGCGGCGTGCACTGGGTGGATGTGTCGACCGGCGCGGAAGGCACTGTCTGGCCGGGCGACGGTTCGCGGGTGCAGCAGTGCGCCTTTGCCACCTCGGTCGAGGTCCTCTACTGCGGGGTGCGGCGTGACGACGCGCTCAGCGACGTCGTGCGGATCGACGTGGCCACCGCCACGGCGTCGACCCTGACAGCCGTCCAGTTGCCATCTGAATCAGGGACAGCGGTGTGGCTCGTCACCTCCGATGGCCATCGCCTGTTCTTCGGCGGTCCGAACTCGGGCCCGTTCACGCCGGCGCGCCTCGCCGTGCTGAACACCGTCACCGGCGCGGTCACGCTGACAACGGTGCCCGCCGAACAAGGCAGCATCGGGCCAGGCGCCGTGCTCGACGAACTGAACCGGCGCGTCTTCGCCTTCCAGCTGTTCGGCGGCGCGCAGGTGGCCGTGCTGAACTACGACCTGGCGCCGCTCGCGGTCGCGCCGGTCTACTCGTGCACCAACGTCGTGGTCAGTCCGCATACCGGGCGTCTCTATCTCGGCCGGTGGACCGACTACCTCGGGGCCGGTGGGTGGTTCTACCTTCAGGCGCTGGACTCCGTCACCTACGCCAGCCTGACGCCGCGCGTGACGGTAGGCGGAAGCAAGGACAACAACTGCGCGTTCCTGGCTGTACTCACCGCGCCTGGTGCGCCGCAGGATCTGACCGCGACGGCCGCTGGTTCCACCGTGTCGGTGTCGTGGATCAACATCGGCGGTGCGTCCAGCTTCGTGCTCGACGTGGGCTTCGCACCGGGTCGCACCGACCTCAGCGTGAGCCTCGGCCCCGCTGCTCGCGCCACGTTCGCGAACGTGCCGCCGGGCACGTACTACTTGCGGATGCGTGGTGCGAACGAGAGCGGGCCCGGCAATCCCTCGGCGGAAACGACCTTGGTGGTGCGGTAGCCGGCGTACACGACAACGGCGCCGTTGCCGGCGCCGCTGTCGACGACCCGTCGCTGCAGAGCTACCGCGCCGCGCGCGACGCCGTGCCGGCCGTCAGGACCTGGCGGAAGACCGCCACGGCCTGCTTCATCTCTTCCATGGTGCCGAGCGAGACGCGGGTGTGGCTCTTCTCGAACGGCGGGAAGTCGCGGCCGACGCGCACCTTCTGGGCCGCGCAGGCGTCGCGGAATTCCTTGGCCGGCCGCTTGATGTCGACGAAGACGCAGTTGGTGTTCGCGTTGGTGCCCTCGTAGCCCAGGTCGCGGAACGCCTGCAGCGTGAAGTCGCGGACCCGGGCGTTTTCGGCCCGCTCCTCGTCCATGTGCTTGGTGTCGCGCAGCGACGCGATGCCGGCGCCGGCGGTCAGGGTGTTGATGCTGCCCAGCCCCCACGCGCGCGAGATGGCCTGCAGGGTCTCGGGCTGGCCGATGGCGTAGCCCAGACGGAGCCCGGCCATGCCGTGCGCCTTCGAGTACGACCGGGTGATGAACACGCCGGGCAGTTCCTTGGCCAGCGGCGCCGCGGTCTTCACCGAGGCGTCGTGCACGTAGTCGATGTAGGCCTCGTCGAGCAGGATCTTCGTGTCGGGCGAGGCCGCCTTGATCCCGCGGACGAACTTCTCGACGACGGCGGCGCTGTGCGCCGTGCCGGTCGGGTTGTTCGGGTTGCAGAAGAACACCAGGCCGGCGCCCTTGGCGGCCGCGGCCATGCCGTCGATGTCGAGGCCCAGCGAGCGGTCGACCTGAATCACCTTCACGGGAACGCCCATCCGTCGTGCGGTTCCCTCGCAGGTCGCAAACGTCGGGGCGGCGGTGACCAGCGGCTTGTCCATGGCGCAGAAGGCCCGCGTCGCCGCCTCCAGGATCGGGCCCGACCCGGTGCCGACGATGACGTGGTTCGGCTCGACGCCGAAGGTCTGGGCGATGGTGGCCGAAAGGTCGCCGACGTAGTCGGGCGGGTAGCCGCGGCCGACCCGCGCCGTGATCCCGTTCTTCAGCGCGTCGATGGTCGAGCGCCCCGGACCACGAGCGTTCTCGTTGGAGTCGATGCGGAGGAATCCGCCGTCGTTGGGCGGCTGGAACTCCGCGGCCTCGAAGGCCATCGCCTCGTGGCCGCGGCCGATGACGAACCCGGCGGACAGGGCGGCGCTTCCCGCGCCCACGGTGTGGAAGAAACGGCGACGTGAGACGGACATGGAGCCTCCTTGCCGAGGTTGTGGCCAGCGAAGGCTGAAGTATACGGCACCGCCGGGGTATCGTGGGCGGCCATGAGCCGGTTCAGGGTCGGCGACGACGTGCAGACCCCGCACGGCAAGGGCGTGGTGCGCGAAGTGCGCAACGGCGGCCGCCTGCTGGTGCACGTGCAGCAGCGCGCCGTGGTCGTGGCGGAAGCGGCGGTGACGGCGCTGGGCGCGCCGCGGCCGGCGCGGGCGGCACCACCGGCCGCCCGGTCCATGGCCTCATCCCGCGACGCGCCCGGCGAGGTCGACCTGCACGGGCTGACGGTCGAAGAAGCCATGCCGCGCATCGACGCGGCGTTGGACGCCGCCTTGCGGGCGGGCCACCCGGAGCTGCGATTCATCCACGGCCGCTCCGGCGGACGGCTGCGTGGGGCCCTGCACGCCCGGCTGCGGCAGATCGCCGCCGTGCGGGGATTTCACCTCGACTCGCGCAACCCAGGGGTGACGGTGGTCTCGTTCTGACCGTGGCGCGGTCCGCCGCGCCGAGCCGGCGGTCGTGCCAAGATGACGGCCTTCACCTTCAGGGGAGGACCATCATGAAGAGGGCCACGATTCTGCTGACCGGCATCACCGTCGCCACGCTGACCGCCATGTCGGTGACCGCGCAGCCAGCCGTCGTGCCCGTGACTGCGCCGGTGCCGCCGATGCCGGCCGCGACCTCTCGCACCGGCCCGCACGTCAACCGGGTGATCGACCTGTGGCTCAAGGGGCAACCGGTCTACTACGCGCAGATCAGTGGCGGCGGCTATGACAAGGGCCGCGAGATGGCGGCGACCAAGGCCGACTACATCACCTACGAGATGGAACACGGCCCGCTCGACTTCAAGGAGCTGCGCGAGTTCATGCGCGGCCTGGTGGAGGCCGGACCGACCCGCACCGGCCACCGCACACCGGCGGTGATCGTGACCCTGCCGATCGCCGGCACCACCGACGCGCTGCGGGCCAATGCCTGGATGATCCAGCAGGCGCTGGCGGCCGGGGTGCACGGCATCCTGCTGTGCAACGCCGAGAGTCCCGAGGCCGCCCGGCTGATGATCGAAGCGGCGCGCTATCCGTTCGCCCCGCGCGTCGACGGGCTGGCGCAAGGCACCCGCGGCAACGGCTCGCAGGGCTACCCGTCCGGCATCTGGGGCGTCTCGTCTCAGGAGTACATGCGCATCGCCGATCCGTGGCCGATGAATCCGGACGGCGAGCTGCTGTTCGGCCTGAAGATCGAGAACCCGCGCGCCGACGCCAACGTCGAGACCTCGGTGCGGGTGCCCGGCATCGCCTTCGCCGAGTGGGGGCCGGGCGATCACGGCTTCTACCTGTTCGGCCGCCCCGGCAGCTATCAGGGCGGTGGCGAAGCCGCGCCGCAGATGGCGGCGGTGCGGCGCCGGGTCCTCGAGGCCACCAAGGCGGCCGGGATCAGGTTCCTCAACGCGTGCAGCGAGGACAACGTGATCGCCCAGATCAAGGACGGCGCGATGATCTGCACCGGCGGCGACACCCCGGTGGCCGACAAAGGCCGCGCCTTCACCAAGCGTACCGATCCCTGGTGAGGGGCGCGGCGCTCAGGGCCGGCGCCGCGCCGCGGCGTCGGCCAGGCGTGGCGGAATGAGGTAGGATCGCCGACCACCCCCTGTCGGTTCGAGCCATCGCGGCTTGACGTCGTATGCCGGAACAGCGCACACGCACGTTCGTCGCTGAGCGTCGACAGCCTGCCTGGCCCGCTGTCAGTGTGCTCCTCTGCCTCTCGATCCTGTCTGCGTCCGCTCTTGAAACAGTCTCGCGCGGCCAGGCACCGCGCGCACCGGGTCTCTGGCGGGCGGCCGCTTCGCCGCAAGCCGCTGTGCCGCCTCTCCGGTTGGAGCTCGGACGCTCGACCACGCAGGACCTGAGCGGGGGGCAATCACACAGCTATCGGGTCGTGCTCGACGCCGACCGGCTGCTCAGCGTGATCGTCGAACAGCACGGCGTCGACGCGGCGATGACGCTGGTCGGTCCGGACGGCGTGACACAGGCCGACGTCGACAACGCGCTGGGGACCACCGGCAGTGAGACGCTCACGATCATCGCCCGGACCGCCGGCGATCATCGGCTCGACGTGCGCAGCGGCGACAGGAGCGCGGCGTCAGGGCGATACGCACTGACGATCGTCGCGCTGCGGGCGCCAACGGCTGACGAGCGCGGATTGGAAGACGCGCGCCGGTTGACCGAGGACGCGCGCGGCTGGCGTCTCAAGGGGAAGTACGACGAGGCGCTCGCCGCAGCGGAGCGTGCCCTGGCCGTCAGGGAGGGGTTGCTCGCCGCGGACGATCCTGCGGTGGCTGACTCGCTGCATCTGCTCGCGGTGATCCACGACGACAGGCACGACTACGCGAAAGCCGAACCGCCCAACCAGCGCGCGCTCGCCATCCGCGAGAAGGCGCTCGGGCCGGATCACCTGGACGTCGCCCGGTCGCTCTTCAATCTCGCCTGGCTGTCCAAGGTGAAACATGACGTCGCCCACGCCGAAGCCCTGTACCGGCGGGCCCTGTCGATTCAGGAACGCGCGCTCGGCGCGGAGCACACGGAGGTGGCCGGGACGCTCAACGATCTGGCGCTTCTCTACAACGACATGGGGGACTTCGACCAGGCGCTGGCGATCAATCGGCGTGTCCTGGCGATTCGTGAGCAGGCGCTCGATGCCAACGATCCGGGCGTGGCCCTCGCGCACAACAATGTCGCCTTTGCCCACGAGGAGAAAGCCGACTATCCGGCGGCGGCGGCGCACTTCGGCCGCGCCCTGCAGATCTGGGAGCACGCGCTCGGCCCGGAGCACCCTGATCTTGGCTCGGCCCTGGATGGCCTCGCCCGAGTGCACTACTACATCGGGAACTACGCGGCAGCGGAGCCGTTGTACTTGCGCGCCCTGGCCATCCGCGAGAAGGCGTTCGGCGCGAACGACAGCGAGGTGGCGACGACGCTCAACAACCTGGCGGTGCTCTATCAAAGGAAAGGCGACTACGCCAGCGCCGAGCCGCTCTTCCTGCGCGGCCTCGCGATCACCGAACAGCGCGTCGGACCGGATGACGTGTCGGTGACGCCGACGCTCAACAACCTCGCGTCGATCCACCGGAGCCAGGGCGAGTTCGCCACGGCGGAGGGGCTGTATCTCCGTGCGCTGGCCATCCGCGAAAAGACCCTCGGTCCGACCCACCCGGAGGTCGGGCTGGAGTTGAACATGCTGGGCCAGCTCTACGCCGAACGTCCGGCCGGCAGCGAGACCGAGGCCCGATCCGTCCTCGAGCGATCGCTCGTCATCCTGGAGAGTGCGCTGGGCGCCGATCATCACCGGGTGGCCGCGCCGCTCGCCGCGCTCGGGACGCTCGCCGCTCGCCGGAGCGATCACGCCACCGCCGGCCGTTACTATCAACGCGCCCTCGGCATTCAAGAGACGGCGCTCGGTCCGGATCATCCCGACACGGCGCAGTCGCTCGAGCGTCTGTCGGATGTCGCCCGGGCGCAGGGCGACCTGCGCCGATCGGTGCACCTGCTCCACCGCGCCCACGACGCCCGCGAGCGCCACCTGGTTCACAATCTTCCGCTCGGGTCCGAACGCCAGAAGCTGGCCTATCTGAAGCTGTTCGCGCAGGACGTCGATCGGGCCGTGTCGCTGCATGCCCGGATCGCCTCCGAGCCCCAGGCGCTCGAGCTGGCCTTCACGACGCTGCTCAGGCGCAAGGGACGCGCGCTCGATGCGACCGTCGACAACATCGGCGCGCTGCGGGTGCGCGCGCGCCCGCAGGATCGGGAGCTGTTCGATCGGCTGGCGGCGGCCCGGGCGCAATTGGCCGCAGTGACGCTGCGCGGCCCGGGAGGGGGAGACGCCGGCGCCTACCGGTCGAGCCTGCGGCAGCTCGAGGACGCGCTGGACCGGCTCGAGGCCGAAGTCGGCGCCCGCAGCGCCGAGTTCCGCGCCCAGTCCCTTCCGGTCACGATACCGGCGATCCGCGCGCTGATCCCCGAGCACGCGGCGCTGGTCGAGTTCGCGTGGTACCGCCCCACCGCAGACACGGGACCGTCGCCGGTGCCGCCGCGCTACGCCGCCTACCTCCTCGCGCATGGCGACGAGCCGCAATGGGTCGACCTCGGCGCGGCCGCGGCGATCGACAGCGCGGTGGCCGAGTGGCGTCGAGCGCTGCGTGACCCCGGGCGGTCGGACGCGCGCCGTCTCGGCCGCGCCCTGGACGCCACGCTCATGGCGCCGGTGCGGGCGCGGCTGGGGCCGGTGCGCCACGTCCTCATTTCTCCGGATGGGGAGCTCAACCTCGTGCCGTTCGCCGCGCTGGTCGACGAACAGAACGACTACCTCGTCGAGCGCTTCACCATCACCTACCTGACCAGCGGCCGCGACCTCTTGCGTCTCCAGGTCCGCCACGACCCTCGGAGTCAGCCGGTGATCCTGGCGACGCCCGCGTTCGGCGAGCCGGCGCTCGTCGCCACGAACCGGGACGCGCGGCCCCGGGTCGACGACTCGCAGGTGTTCTTCGGTCCGCTGCCCGGCGCGGCCAGCGAAGTCCGCGAGATCCGAAAGCTCCTGCCCACCGCCACGATGCTGACGGGGGCGCAGGCGACCGAGACGGCGCTGCGGCGCCTCAGCGGCCCGCGCCTCCTCCACGTGGCCACCCACGGGTTCTTCCTTCGCGACGACGAGGGGGCGGCGGACCTCGAGTCGAGCGCCAGGAGCACGGACAGCACGCGGCTGGGGAAGTGGGCCCGGTGGGTGGAGAATCCGCTGCTGCGATCCGGGCTCGCGCTCGCCGGAGCCAACCAGGGCCGAAGCGGTGACGACGACGGCGTCCTGACGGCGCTGGAGGCCGCCGGCCTCGACCTCTGGGGAACCAAGCTGGTCGTGCTTTCGGCGTGCGACACGGGACTCGGCGACGTCAAGCGCGGCGACGGAGTCTACGGGCTGCGGCGCGCCCTGGTCCTCGCCGGCGCGGAGAGCCAGCTGATCAGCCTGTGGCCGGTCTCCGACCGCAGCACCCGCGACCTGATGGTCGGCTACTACGAACGGCTGGCGCAGGGAGAATCGCGCGGGGAGGCGGTGCGACGCGCGCAGCTGGGCCTGCTGGGCGACGTTCGGCGCCGACATCCGTATTACTGGGCGAGCTTCGTTCCCTCCGGGCAGTGGTCGCAGCTCGACGGCCGCCTGACGGCGGAACGATGAACGTCTTCGGCCGGAGACGCTGAGGCCATGGCCGGGTTGACCGAACAGGCCTTTGCCAGGCTGCTCGGCGTCCTCGACGGCGATCGTGATCGGGCCGGCGAGCGGTACGAGGATCTGCGGCGGACACTGGTGCGATTCTTCGAGTGGCGCGGGGCCCCCTGTCCCGAAGAACAGGCCGATCACACCCTCGACCGGGTGGCCGGCAAGCTTGCCGACGGCGTCGAGATCACGAACATCGGCGGGTACTCCTACGTGGTGGCCCGGCTCGTGTTTCTCGAGACGTTGAAGGGGCCGGCACGCCGGCGCGTCGCGATCGACCCCGACGCCGTGGCGGCGCCCACGCAGGCGATGGACGACGTCGACGACAAGGAGCGGCGGCTCGTCTGTCTGGATCGTTGCCTCGATGGACTGTCGGCCGACAGCCGTGAGTTGATCGTCGAGTACCTACCGGGAGGACCGGCGGCCGCGCATCGAGGTTCGACGGGCCATGGCCGAGCGCCTGGGACTCAGGAACGAGGCGCTCACCAACCGGGCGCAGCGGGTGCGCGACAAGCTGGAGCGGTGTGTCGTGACGTGCCTCGGGACGAGTCCGCGACATGATTCCGAGCTTCCGCCACTCTAAGTACGTCCACCGACCGGAACATGACGCACCGATGAACGAATCGACGTCCACCGCCACCCGTTATCTGCTCGGCGAACTGCTCGAGAGCGACCAGTCCGCCTTCGAGGAGCGGTTCTTCTCCGACCCGCGTGCCTTCGAGGAGGTCGAGGCGGCCGAAACGGCGCTGGTGGACGACTACGTGCGGGGCCGGCTCCCGGTCGACGTGAGGCGGCGTTTCGAGCAGACCTATCTCGCCGACCCGCGCCGCCGGGATCGGGTGAGATTCGCCGCGGCCTTGGCGGCGAGGGTGGACCAATCCGGAGCAGCGCCACCGAGCGGGCATGGTCGGCGACGGCGGCTGGGTCCCGATTCCCAGCCGGCGTCTGGATGGCCGTCATGGATCGCGGTGTCGTGGCCATTGCAGGCGCGGCCCGGACTGGCCGTGGCTGCCGTGCTGCTCGCGGCGACCGGAATCTGGCTGGCGAGCCAGTTGGGGCGAGGTCGCGAGGACTCGGCACCCGTGGCTGGAGGACGGGCCGGGCAGGAACGCCCGGCGGGCGCGGCCGACGCCGGCGAACGGGCACGTGCCCCTGAGGTCGAGCGACCCTCGCCTGGGCCGGCGGCACCGCCACTTCCGGCGACCCGGTCGAGCCCGAAGGGGCCCGTCACGCCGACGTTCGCCACGTTGATCATCGCTGTCGGCGGCGGCGAGCGCGGCCAGGACGGCGGCCGCCCGCCGACACTCGTCATTGCGCCCACGACCTCCGACGTGCGCATCCAACTGCGGCTGCGCGAGCATGAGCATGCGAGCTACCAGATCGTGCTGCGAGCGATCGGCGGTCCAGAGATTCTGCGCCGGGCCAACCTCCGACCGGCAACCGAGGCGGCCGGTCCAGTGCTCACGCTCACCGTCCCGGCCAGCCGGTTCAGCGCCGGCGACTACATGCTGACGCTGCAGGGCGCGGCCGGCGGGAGCGAGTTCGACGATGTGAGCCTGTCGCTGTTCCGCGTCGACCGGCCGTAGAACAGCTCGGACCCGTCGCGTCCTGCCGGTGCGCTCACTCCGCCGCGATAGGTTTCGCGCCTCTCGGCCACTAGGGACGTACACCGGCGATCCCGGGTGACCGTCTGCCCGGACAAGGAGTGGCCATGAAGGTGAACCACCGCCGCATCTGGATGGCCCTCGCCGTCCCGATGGTCGGCCTGTATCTGGCGGCGTTTGCGAGCGTGCGCGCCGTCGAGCCCGCCGATGACCCCGAGCCGCTGCGCGAGGGCACCTGCGAGGGAGCAAACGAGCTGTTTCCGGACAGCAATCCTGGCCCGGGCGCGCTGAGGGCGATTGCGGTTCCCGAACCGACCGACCTCGCGAATTACGTCCGGGACCGCGAGGTCGCGATTGCGTTGGGGAAGGCGTTCTTCTGGGACATGCAGGTCGGCAGCGACGGCGTTCAGGCGTGCGGCTCGTGCCATTTCCGCGCCGGCGCCGATCCTCGCTCGATCAACCAGTTGAACCCGGGCGGCAACGACAACCCGAACCTGGCGATCGATCTGGGCGGCCCGAACTACCAGTTGCGGCCGGCGGATTTCCCGCTGCACAAACTGGCCGATCCGACCGACCGGCATTCTCCCGTGCTCCGCGACAGCGACGATGTGGTGTCGTCGCAGGGGGTGCACCTGCGCCAGTTCATCGGCGTCGAACCCGGCGCGATCAAGGACCACACCGTGCCGGTGCCCGACCCGGTGTTCAACATCCAGGACGTCAACACGCGCCGATCGGAGCCGCGCAACACGCCGACGATGATCAACGCCGCCTTCACCCTCAACAACTTCTGGGATCGGCGCGCCCGCCACATCTTCAACGGCGTCAGCGTGCACGGCGCCGGCGACGCCGCGGCCCGGGTCCTGCGCGCGACTGGCCTCCAGCAGATCACGCCGACGGTCGTCCGCATCGACAACGCCAGCCTGGCGTCGCAGGCGGTGGGCCCGCCGCTCAGCGATCGTGAGATGGGCTCCCTGGGCCGCACGTTCAAGGACATCGGCAAGCGCCTCGCCCCGGCCCGACCGCTGCGGCAGCAGGAGGTCGCCGAGACCGACAGCGTGCTCGGCCGGTATGTCGCCGACGGGCATCGGCGCGGGTTGGACACGACGTATCGGGAACTGATCAGAGCGGCGTTTCAGCCGGCGTGGTGGCGGTCTGACCTGATCGTGGTCGTCGCGCAGAACGGATCGCTCTCGTTTCCGCCCCGCCCCAACCGCCCGCTGCGCGACAACGAATACACCATGCTCGAATACAACTTCGCGTTGTACTTCGGGCTGTCGGTGCAGCTCTACGAAATGACGCTGATCTCCGACCAGGCGCCGGTCGACCGCTTCTTCGAGGGCCACACCAACGCGCTGACCGCGAAGGAGCGCCGCGGCATGGAGGTCTTCACCGGAGAGACGGCCTGTGCCGCGTGCCACTCCGGCGCCGAGTTCACCGACAACTCCACCCGCATCCTGTTCGGTACGACGGTCGACGGCGTTCAGCAGCCAGCCGAGCTGGTCGAGCGCATGTTCAACGGAGAATGCGAGGTGGTGGCCTACGACCAGGGCACCTACAACCTCGGGGTCCGGCCCACCGAAGAGGACCTCGGCATGGGCAACAACGATCCGTTCGGCAACCCGATGGCGTTCATCAAGCTGCTGACGCTGCCGGCCAGCCAGATTCCTGCGTCCGAGCTGCTCACGTTCCCCCTGCCCAACATCGCCAATCCGCCGATCGCCATCGGCGAACGCACGGTGACCGACGGCGTGTTCAAGGTCCCCAGCCTTCGTAACCTCGAGTTGACCGCCCCGTACCTCCACAACGGCGGGCAACGCACCATCCGCGAAGTGGTGGAGTTCTACAACCGCGGCGGCGACTTCCGCGAGCACAACGTGCTGAACATCGACTTCGAGATCGGCAAGCTCAATCTGACCGAACCGGAGATCGACGACCTGGTGGCGTTTCTCGGCCGGCCGCTGACCGACCCACGGGTCGTGCAGCAGCGTGCCCCGTTCGACCATCCGCAGCTGTTCGTTCCCAACGGCCATCGCATGCAGGGGAGCCGTCCGCGCGTCACCGACGACGGCGTCGCGCGCGACATCCTGCTCGAGATCCCGGCGGTCGGGCGGCACGGCGGGCCGCTGCCGGCCGGCTTCCTGCGCTGATCGGCGCCGACCCGCCATCGGCCGACTCCGGCCGCGCCTGCACAGGCGTACCGATCCGTGGTGCGGGAGCGCGGCGCTCAGGGCCGGCGCAGCACCGCGGCGTCGGTCCAGGCGTAGCACACCGCTGGATGCCGGCCGCCGTCGGCGGCGTCGTACATGATCCGCTCGACCTGCACGGCGCCGTGCCGCTCGTAGAAGCGGCGGGCGCCGGTATTCGCCTCGAACACCCACAGGTGCAGCCCGGCCGGCCAGCGGTGCGCGGCGATGACCCGCGCCGCCTCGTCGAGCAGCCGGCGGCCCAGACCCGTGCCGCGGGCGTGCGGCGCCACGTGCAGGTTGTCGAGCAGCGAGCCACGCGGTGGATCGGCGTCGCCGACGAGGTAGAAGAAGGCGACCGGCTCCCCGTCGAGCGAGGCGATCCGGCCCGTCTCGCCGTCGCGCGGCGCCGTCAGCCGGTGCGTCCAGTGGTCGCGGCGCTCCGCGGCCGCGCGATGGGTCAGATAGTCGTCCGAGAGGATCGCGCGATACGCGGCGCGCCAGCTGGCGACGTGCAGCGACGCCACGAGATCGACATCGTCGACCCGCATCGGCCGGATCGTGACCGGTGGCGATGGCGGTGTCCCGGCGCTCATGCAGCCGTCGTCCGGTTTCAGACGGCCGGCGGCGGCACGGCGGCGTGCACCCGCACGTGGCTGGCGGTGATCGCGCCCAGCGTCGGCGTGCCGCAGCAGCCCATCACGCGGGCCAGTTCGGTCTGCAGCAGCTCGACCACCGTCTGCACGCCGTCGGCGCCGTAGGCGGCCAGCCCCCACATGACCGGCCGGGCGACCAGCACCGCGCGCGCGCCCGACGCCAGCGCCTTCATCACATCGGAGCCGCGGCGGACGCCGCCGTCGAGGAGGACCGGCACCTGCGGACCCACGGCCTTCACGATGGCGGCGACGGCCTCGAGCGGTGGCAGCTGTCCCGCGGCGGTCGGCCGGCCGTAGTTGGACACGACCAGGCCTTGGGCGCCACGGGCGACGGCGGCGGTGGCCTCGGCGGCGGTCATCACGCCCTTGACGATCACCGGCACCGAGACGGCGCCGCGCAACGTGTCCACCGCGCTCCAGTCGAGCCGGGACGGCCGGCGGCCGGTCGCGTCGGACGCGTCGACCGTGATCAGGATCGCTGTGCAGCCGGCGGCGGTGGCTTCGATCGCCTGCGCGCGAACCTTGGTCGCGCCATCGCCGGCGAAGGCCTGGAAGAGCAGCGGCGTCGTCGCCGCCGCGGCGATCGCCGGCACCGGGTGCGACGACCGGCTGCTCACGACCACGGCGGCCTTGCCGGCCGCCGCCCCGCGCACCGTGGCCAGTTCGCCCTCGGGGTGGAAACGGCGCTGGTCCGCCACCGGCCCGACGAGAATCGGCGCGAACAGCGGCAGGCCGCAGACGTCGAGCGACAGATGCAGGTCGAGGCAGTTGACCATCATCCGCGGCCGGAAGGTGATCCGCTCGTAGGCGGCGCGGTCGCCGCCCGCCACCAGACGGAAGACGTCGGCGGCCAGGGCCTGTGCGGCCTCGGCCTCGAACTCCAGGACGTTGACGAGCTCGTCGCGCGGGGCGACGCGGGTCAGCAACTCACGCCGGGTCTGCAACGCCATGACTAGCGAAGCTCCGCCTTTGACGAGCGAAGGTGGCGGGTATGGCTCCGCTTCGCTAGCTCCAGTGTCGTTTGGCCCACGCTCCGCGTGGGCGAGACGTCCTGAATGGCGGTTCTTGCTGCGGAAGTCATCGTCACTACCTCGCCATTCAAAACGTCTAGGGGAATCCTACGCGAACCGCGGTCCGATCGAGTTCAGCGAGCGACCGCCGCCCGGCCACGGCCATCGCCGCCACGAGTTCTGCCTGCACCATCTCGATCACCCGCTGCGCCCCGGGTGTGCCGAACGCCCCCAGTCCCCACCGCGTGGCCCGGCCCAGGCACACGGCGTCGGCGCCGAGCGCCAGCGCCTTCATCACGTCTTCGCCGCGACGGAATCCGCTGTCGACCATTACCGGCACGCGGCCGCGAACCGCGTCGACGATCTCGGGCAGTACCTCCAGGGTGGATGCGCCGTAGTCGAGCGATCGCCCGCCGTGGTTCGACACGATGATGCCCTGGGCGCCGTGCTCGAGGCACAGCAGCGCGTCCTCGGCGGTCAGAATCCCCTTCACCAGCATCGGCCCGCTGATGAACGGGCGGATCTGATCGAGGTAGCGCCACTCGTACCACAGGCGGCCCTCCGAGACCCGGTACGGATTGCGCGCCGCCGCCGCCGCCGTCGGCGTGGCCGCGGCCGCGCGTGGCCGCCCGCCGAGATTGCGCAGGTGCTGGGTGCGCTCGTAGAACGTCGCCTGCTGATCCACGGTGACGACGATGGCCTGGCACCCCGCGCCCTGGACGCGGTCGAGCAGCGCCCGGCTCTCGTCGAGACTGCGCCGCGGGTAGAACTGGAACCACGCCGGTCCGGTGGAGGAGGTGGCGATCTTCTCGGCCGGCTGGCTGGAGTTGTTGCTGATGATGAACGGCGTGCGGGTGGTGGTGGCGGCCTGGTGCATGCCGACTTCGCCGTCCGGGTGCAGCGCCACCTGCAACGCCGTCGGCGCGACGAACAACGGAAAGTCGAGGTTCAGCCCGAGCACCGTGGTGCGGGTGTCGACGGCCGTCGGGGCGATGGGCGTGCCCGGCACGACGTCGACCCAGCCGAAGGCGTCGCGGTTGCGGCGGATCGTCGCTTCCGAATCGGCGCCGTGCGCGGTGTAGTCGTACACCGCCTGCTGGACGTTGGCGCGGAACACGGGTTCGAAGTCGCCAATCGACGTCATCTCGGCGAAGCCCGGAATCCGCCGGTGATCGCCGAGCGGCCGCGGATCCCGCTGGGCGGCGAGCAACGGCGACCCGGCCACCAGTGCCGCCAGACTGGCCAGCGCGTCGCGCCGGCTCGGACTTCGCTGCCACTGCCGTTCGATCGGCCCCACGATCGCCTCCCGCCTGGACAAACCTCGCCAGTGTCGCTCACACGGCCGGACGACTCCCGCCCGGGACGACGCTACGCCGCCGCGACGCCGAAGTCAACGCGCCGCCTTCCGCGCCGCCGCGCCGTCGAAGTAGTCGACGATCTGTCGCGACACGCGGCCGATGCGGTCCTCGGTCTCGGCGTACGGCCCGGTGATGCCGTTCACGAAGAACGAGATGATCACCGTGCCCGATCGCGCCGACACCAGGCCGACGTCGTTGGCGATGACGCCGCTGTCGCCGGTCTTGTGCGCCACCGGCACGTCGAGGAAGTGCGGGATGCGGCGCGCTCCGGCCTGCTGCCGGCCCATGGTCGTCTTCATCGCCGCCGCGCTGGTCCGCGACGTGAGCGTCGCACCCTCGACGGCCTCGAGCAAGCGGCCGGTCTCTCGTGGCGTCATGTCCCCGAGCCAGTAGGCGCGGTCTTCCACGGTGAGGCGGCTCCGTGACTCCGCCAGCGTGCGGCGGTTCTCGGCGTTGCGGACGACCTCGACCCACCGGGCGCGTGGTCCGACGAAGAGATCGGCGTAGAGCTCGAAGAGCGGGCTGTCCTGCGACGCGTATTGCAGCCCGGTGGTCTCTTCCGGCGTCAGCGCGGCGAACTCGGGATCGAGCAGCGTCAGCAGACGCTTGCGGTACTCGTGCCCGCGTCCGACCATCTGCGCGTTCGGGAAGCCTGACGAGACCAACCAGCTGTTCAAGGCGTCCACGCCGCCGATCCGGCGCACCATCAGGTCGGTCGCGGTGTTGTCGCTCGTGATCACCATCTCGGTGATGAGATCGCGGTAGGTCGGCCGCAGCCCGAGGTCGTGGAACTGCAGCACGCCGCTGCCGTCGCGCAGGTCCTGGCGGCGGATCTCGACGCGCTCGCTCAGGTCGAGCGACTTCGCGTCGGCGAGCTGGAACGCGCGGATCATGATCGGCAGCTTGATCACGCTCGCGCTGCTGAAGGGCTGGTCGGCCCGCACCGCCGCTTCCTCGCCACTGGGCAGGTGCTTCACGTAGATGCCGGTCCTGGCGGGGAAGCGCGCGAGCTCCGACTCGAGCAGGCGCGTCAGACCGCCCGGCGGGCTCTGCGCGGACGGGCCGACCGGGAACAGCACGAGCAGGACGACGGCAATCGATGACCGGCGCATGCCGCCGATGGTAGCCCGTCCGGAGCCGCAGTGGCTCGTTCGGACCGACTTAGTCAAGGCGCGGCCAGACAACTGGCGGCTGAGGACGATCGATCAACTTTCCGGTCACGGTTGGGGGTGCAGTGACCCCTGTCAGCCGCTACTATCGCTCCGCGACAAACCAGGAATATCTGGAACCCTGTCACGAGTCGTCGCGCGATTGAAGCAGGAGCCATCATGACTTTTCGGCGCCCGTCGTCCGGCACCCGAACCAGTCGCCCTCGCGGCGGTCATCGCGCGCGGTTCGCGACTCGCTGCGTGTTGGCCGTCGTGGCCGCCTTGTCCGTCGGGCAGGCGGTCCCGGCAGCGGCCAGCGACTTCTTCGTGTCCCCGAGCGGGTTGGCCACCAACGACGGCAGCGAGCAACATCCGATCGACCTCGATACGGCGCTGTCGGCCGGCGGTCCGGTCCGTCCCGGCGACACGGTCTGGCTCCGTGGCGGCGTCTACCAGCGCGAGGCGGTCGAAGACAGCGAAGGCAACATCGTCCTCTATGTCAGCACGCTGGTGGGGACGGCTGAGGCTCCGATCGTCGTGCGGCAGTATCCGGGCGAGCGCGCCACGCTCGATGGCGTTCTGGCGCCGTCAGTGCCGGTGTTGGTGGTCAACGGCCACTATTCGTGGTTCTGGGGATTCGAGATCACCAACTCCAACCCGGATCGATCGTCGGGCCGCGGGGCCGGGGTCGACAGCTATGGCCACCACAACCGCTTCATCAATCTCGTCATCCACGACACCGGGGCTGGCGTCGGATTCTGGCAGACGGGTCAGGTCGACGACTCCGAGGTGCACGGATCGGTGATCTCGCACGTCGGCTGGGAAGGGTCGGAGCGCGGGCACGGGCACTCGATCTACGTCCAGAACGCCAACGGCAGCAAGCGCATGACCGACAACGTGCTCTTCTCGAGCTTCAGTTTCGGGATTCACGCGTATACGGAGAACGGTCGCATCGACAACCTGGAGATGCGACGCAACATCGTCTTCAATCACGGCAACCTGTCCGTGACGGGTGGCCCGAAGGCCAACCTGCTGTTCGCCGGCCGCCAGGTGGCGCAGTTTCCGGCGATCACCGACAACTTCGCGTATTACCCGGCCGGCAGTCCCGGGCGAAACCTCGACATCGCGATCTGCGACCACGGCACGATTCAGAACAACTACTCGGCCGGCGGGACGCCGCTGAAGGTCTACTGCATCAACACCGTGGTCACCGGCAACACCCTCTACGGGCCAGTGGCCGCGCCGATCCAGGCGACCTATCCCGACAATTCCTACGGCACGACGCCGTCGGGTGTGTTCGTCGGCGTCCGCCCGAACGCCTACGAGCCAGGACGCGCCAACGTCGTCATCTACAACTGGAGCCACCTTCCGGCGGTGAGCGTCGATCTGACGGCCGCCGGTCTGGTCGTCGGCGACACGTATGAAGTGCGTGATGCCCAAAACTATTTCGGGCCGGCGGTGCTCTCGGGCGTGTACGACGGATCGGCGCTGTTTCCGATGGCGGGTTTGCCCGCCGCGCCGGTGCTCGGAGACGCGCCGATCCAACCCGGGCACACCAGTGCCGAGTTCGGTGCGTTCGTGGTCCGCCGGCTGACCGCCACGGGCGTCCCGCGGCCGATTGCGACCATGACGGCCTCGCCAGCGGTGATCTCCAGCGATGAGCCGTCCACGCTGTCGTGGTGGACGTCAGGCGCGGCGAGCGTGACCATCGATCAGGGAATCGGCGCGGTCGCGACCTCGAGTTTTCAGCCGATCGCGCCGGCCACCTCGGTGACGTATTCGCTGACCGCGACCAACGCCGGAGGCTCGACCAGCGCCACGGCCGTCGTGACGGTGAGGCCACCCGCGTCGGCAGACGGGACCGTGGTGCCGCCGGCGCTGAACATCGTCGACCGGCTGGGCGTCGTGTGGACGACGAACGGCAACATGATTCTGCGTAACGGCGTCTCCGCGGCCGGTGCCACCGGCGACACCATCCTGTGGTCGGACGGCACCATCTATTCGCGCGGCGACGACGGCGTGACGTGGCGGGAGTGGTCGGGTACCGCGTGGTCGACGGTCGGGACCACTCAGCCGGCCGCGCCGCCGCCGCCACCACCACCGCCCCCGCCCACCACCTCTCCCGACGGCACGATGGCGCCGCCCGCCACGCAGGTCGTCGACGCGACGGGTGCGGTCTGGGCGATCAGCACCGACGTGGTCCTGCGCAACGGCGCGCCGGCGGCAGGTGCGTCTGGACTGAAGGTGCTGTGGTTCGGCGGCGCCGTCTACGTGCTGGGCTCCGATGGCGCCACCTGGTGGGGGTGGAACGGGCTCGGCTGGACCGACGTCGGTACGACCCAGCCGGGCGTCGCGCCCCCGCCGGCCACGTCCGCCGATGGCACCACGGTGCCGCCGGCCACGCAGATCGTCGACGCGCTCGGCGGGGTGTGGACGATGAACGGCGCCGTCGTTCTCCGCAACGGCGCGCCTGCTGCGGGCGGCACCGGGGTGAGGATTCTGTGGTCCGGCGGGTCGATCTACGTGCTCGGCGCGACCGGCGGGAACTGGTGGCGGTGGACGGGCGCCGGTTGGCTCGGCGTCGGCCCGGCGCAGCCCGGCGGCCCGCCGCCGCATACCGGCCCCACGGCCGTCGTGCAGTCGTTCGCGTTGAACGGCTACAAACGGGTGCTGGACGGTCAGTGGCAGGGGATTCGCTACGCGTCCGACGGCAACGTGTACTTCGGCAGCTCGACGCACTCGGCGCATCATGGCGCCGCGTTCTTCAAGTTCGACCCGCGGACCAATCAGGTCACGCTGCTGGCTGACGACATCACGATCATCGCCGGCGAGGATCCGCAGACCAACCCCCAGGGCAAGCTCCATAGCGACATCGTCGAGGCCAACGGCTGGCTCTACATGTCCACGCACTTCTCGAGCGAGGGGCCGGGCGCGTACGAGCAATGGAGCGGCTCGCACGTCATCGGCTACGAACTGGCGACCGGTGCGTTCCGCGACTATGGCGTCGTGCACCCGAACTACACCTCCTATTCCGGGATCGGCGTCGATCCCGCGCGCAACTACCTGTATGTCTACGTGACCGGTGAGCGGCCGACCGATGTCTGGTACATCTATCGCATCGACACCGTGACTGGTGCCAAGACCAATCTCGGCCAGGTCGGCGAATACTTCCGGCATTCCTTCTGGATGTTCGTCGACGGCCGCGGCGACGTCTGGTTCTCGCTGTCGTATTCGAACGGCGACCTGCGGCGGATTCGTGGCGCGACCGGCCAGATCGACCTCTTCCCCAATGCGCTGCCGCCCCTGGACCGATGGGACGTCGATCAGCTGAACCCCAGCGCGACCGAGCAGGCCGCGCGCTGGATCACGTGGCTGCAGCCGCTGGACGGCGACCGTGCGCTGTTCACGATGGGGAACTCCGGCGGCTCGCTCTACCAGTTCGACGCCACCAAGGCGATCGGCTCGGGCCAGGAGTTCCAGCGCCTCAAACACATCGGCTCCAGCGATCTCGGAATGGCGATCGCCGGCAACCGGCTGTTCTACTACCAGCGCGCCAACCGCGGATTCGGCCACCAGGAGGCGCAGGACTTCCACCTGATGAGCGTCGCACTCGACCCGGCCACCGGCTATCCGATCACGGATCACGGCCTGATCGTCGACCAGGACGGACGGCGGGTGTGGCGCGTGCCCGGCATGATGACCGATGGCCAGGACCGCGTCTTCATGATCGGCGACTGGTGGACGGTCGCCGGCGATCTCGGGACCTTGCGTTACAACTACAGCAACGGGGTCGAAAGCTATCAGCAGCTGCCGCGCGGCCAGTTCTTCGCCGTCGCCAATATCGCCAGCCCGGCCGCCCCCGCCCTCCTGGCGTCGCTGATCCTGTCGCCGGCGACCGTCCATGGCGGCGCCACGACCACCGGCAACCGGGTCGTGCTGAATGCCCCGGCTCCGCCGGGCGGCTTGGCCGTGACTCTTGCGAGCAGCGTTCCAGCGGTGGCGGCGGTCCCGGTCTCGGTGGTCGTGCCCGAGGGCGCGACGACATCGCCCGATTTCGCGATCGTCACTCAGGCCGTTTCCCTCGCGACGCCAGTCACCATCACCGCCAGCGGCGGCGGCGTGACGCGCGCGGCCGACCTCACCGTGTCGCCCCTGGAAATCTCGAGCCTGGCGCTGTCGCCGACGTCGCTGGTCACAGGCGCCGCGGGCGCGCTGAATCTCGTCCGGCTGAACGGCCCGGCGCCTCCCGCTGGCGCGACGGTCGTCTTGTCGAGCAGCAATCCGACCGTGGCCGCTGTCCCAGCCACGGTGATCGTGCCGGCAGGAACCGACACATCTCCTTACTTCGCCATCAACGCCGGTCCGGTGACGGTCACGACGGCGGTCACGATCACCGCCACGTATGCGACCGATTCCGGCTGGACGACGACTAAGAGCGCCAGCGTGACGGTGTCCCCGTCGCAGTCGTCCGATGGCACGACGGTCCCGCCGGCGGTGGAGATCATCGACGGTGACGGCGCGGTGTGGACGATGAACGGCGCCGCGATTCTTCGCAACGGCGCGTCCGCCGGGGGCGGTAGCGGTGTGAAGATGCTGTGGTCGGGCGGGTCGATCTACGTGCTCGGCTCGACCGGTGGGAGCTGGTGGAAGTGGCTGGGCAGCGGTTGGATCAACGTTGGCCCGGCCCAGCCGGGCGCCACGGTGCCGCCGCCGCCACCACCGCCGCCCACCGGCCCGACGTCTCCGGATGGGACGGTAGTGCCGCCGGCCACCGAGATCGTCGACGCGCTGGGCGCGGTGTGGACGATGAATGGCGCGGCGATTCTCCGCAACGGCGTCTCCGCTGGCGGTGGGTCCGGGGTCACGATCCTGTGGTCGGGTGGCTCGATCTACGTGCTCGGCTCGACCGGTGGGAGCTGGTGGAGATGGCTGGGCGCAAGTTGGACCAACGTCGGTCCGGCGCAGCCAGGCGGCACCGTCACGCCGCCGGGGCCGCCGCCGCCCACCGGCCCGACGTCTCCGGATGCGACGGTGGTGCCGCCGGCACCGCAGATCATCGACGCGCTCGGCGCGGTGTGGACGATGAACGGCGCGGCGGTTCTCCGCAACGGCGTCTCCGCGGGCGGTGGGTCCGGGGTCGCGATCCTGTGGTCGGGTGGCTCGATCTACGTGCTCGGCTCGACCGGCGGGAGCTGGTGGAAGTGGTCGGGCACCGGGTGGGCCAATGTCGGCCCGACGCATCCGGGTGGCACCGTCACGCCGCCGCCGCCGCCCACCGGCCCGACGTCTCCGGATGGGACGGTGGTGCCGCCGGCGCCGCAGATCATCGACGCGCTGGGCGCGGTGTGGACGATGAACGGCGCGGCGATTCTCCGCAACGGCGTGTCCGCGGGCGGCGGGTCCGGGGTCGCGATCCTGTGGTCGGGCGGGTCGATCTACGTGCTCGGCTCGACCGGCGGCAGCTGGTGGAAATGGTCGGGCACCGGGTGGGCCAATGTCGGCCCGACGCATCCGGGTGGCACCGTCACGCCGCCGCCGCCGCCGCCCACCGGCCCGACGTCTCCGGATGCGACGGTGGTGCCGCCGGCGCCGCAGATCATCGACGCGCTGGGCGCGGTGTGGACGATGAACGGCGCGGCGATTCTCCGCAACGGCGTGTCCGCGGGCGGCGGGTCCGGGGTCGCGATCCTGTGGTCGGGCGGGTCGATCTACGTGCTCGGCTCGACCGGCGGCAGCTGGTGGAAATGGTCGGGCACGGGGTGGACCAATGTCGGCCCGACGCATCCGGGCGGCACCGTCACGCCGCCGGCGCCGCCGCCACCACCAGGCACGTCGTCCCCGGATGGGACGGTGGTGCCTCCGGCCACCGGGATCGTCGACGCGCTGGGCGCGGTGTGGACGCTGAGCGGCGAGGTGGTGCTCCGCAACGGTGCTCCCGCCGCGGGCGGCACCGGGTTCAGGATTCTGTGGTTGCGAGGAACCGTCTACGTGCTTGGCTCGGACAACTCACGCTGGTGGCGGTGGACGGGGACCGGCTGGGCCTACTTCGGCACCGCAGCGCCGGTCTGACCTGTCTGCCACCGCCTCGACCGACTTCACCGACCTGACCGTTGGCGGCGCTGCCGGTACTATCGAGCGATGAGGCTCATGAAGAAGATCGTCCTCGGCGCCACCGGGGGCATCCTCGCCTTCTACCTCCTCTTCGCCGTCGGGCTGACCGCCCTCGAATGGATCGTCCGCGACAACCCCGAGGGCGTCGAGACGAGTCTGGAGGCGCATTCCACCGATCCCCATCAGCTGACGCTCTTCGATCAGGGCGCGGCCTCGCTGCACCGGCGACTCGAGCTCATCCAGTCGGCCCGGACCTCGATCGAGCTCGAGTTCTTCATTTACGACGTCGACGAAGCCTCGCGTCTGGTCACGCAGGCGCTGCTGCAGAAGGCCCACGAGGGCATCCAGGTGCGTATCCTGGTCGACTTCTCGGCCCCGGTCTTCGCGCTGAAGCCGGCCTACGCCCAGGTGCTCGGCGCGGCCGGCGTGAAGGTGCGCTACTACAACACCAGCGCCCTCTACCGGCTGGTCAGCATCCAGCACCGCTCGCATCGCAAGCTGCTCATCGTCGACGGCGTCACCGTGCTCACCGGCGGCCGCAACATCGCCAACGACTACTTCGACCTGTCGGACCACTACAACTTCCTCGACTCCGACCTCGAGGTGTCCGGGCCGATTGTGACGACGGTGCGGGCGAGCTTCGACGTCTACTGGAACTCGCACCTGTCCACCGCGCCCGAACCGGATCCGCGCCCGAACCCCGCGGCGGCGGCGTTCTTCCTGCCGGAGGAGGCCGACCGCGCCGTGCTCGAGCAGCTGCGCGCCGCCGGCGAGGCCTATCGTCTCGCGCACCAGACCCACGAGTGCCGTGACCTCCGCTTCGTCACCGACTTCCCGAATCACGGCGAGGCGAGCCGGAAGGTGTTCACCGCCATCGTCGAGGAGCTCGGCCGCGCCAGGCACGAGGCGGTGGTGGAGTCGCCGTACTTCGTGATCAAGAGCGGCGGCTACGCCGTGCTCGAAGACCTGCACCGCCGCGGCGTCCAGCTGCGCGTCCTCACCAACAGCCTGGCCTCCACCGATGCGTCATACGCCGTGGCCGCGCTCTATCCCTGGCTCGGTTCACTGGCCGACACCGGGCTCACGCTGTCCGCGTACCGTGGCCGGCCCCTGGCGGCGCAGAGCACGACGATCGGCGGCGGCCAGCCGCGCTGGGGCGTGCACGCCAAGCGCGGCGTCATCGACGGCGAGACCACGCTGGTCGGCACCTACAACATCGATCCGCGCTCCGCGAACCTCAACTCCGAGCTGATGCTGGTGTGCCGCGGCCACCAGGCGCTGGCCAACGAGATGCTGGCGAGCATCGCCGCCCGGGAAGGGGCGTCCGGCCGGGTGATCGAGCGCGGCACGATCGTCGACCCCGGGGCGCTCCTCGCCGGCTCGCCGTGGACGCAGCGGCTCCGCTTCCTGATCGAGATGCCGGTGGCGAACCTGTTCAGTTTCCTGCTGTAGCCAGTCGCGCCGGCCGGCGGCGCCCCTTTGCCGCCGCGGCGGGCCGGGCCGGCCCCTGATAGCCGATCTCCGTGGACAGGCGCTGGGCCGCGTCGATCACCAGCCGGACGACCACGGCCTGGCGGTCGCGGCCCAGCCGGAAGACCGGCGCCGCCACGCTGATCGAGGCGACGGCGTGGCCCCGGTGGTCGAAGATCGGCGCGCCGACGCAGCGCAGCCCGTCCTCGAACTCCTCGTCGTCCATCGCATAGCCAGCGGCGCGGACGCGCCCCAGCTCGAGCTTGAACGCCGCCGGCGTGACGATCGTGCGGCGTGTCAGCCGCGGAAACGGCAACCGGGCGACGAGACTGTCGCGGACCTCGGGCGGGAGGAACGCGAGCACGGCCTTGCCGGCGGCCGTGCAGTGGATCTGCGTCCGCAGCCCGGTCCTGGTGAGCGACTGCAGGCTCCAGCGGCCCTCGACATGGGCGATCGCCAGCATCTCGGTGTCGCTGAGGACGGTCACGTGCGCGCCCTCGCCGGTCTGGGCCGAGAGGTCGCGCAGGCACGCGCCCGCCCGGGCCCCGAGCGTGAGCCGCGCCGACGCTTTCTCGCCGAGTTCGAGCAGGCCGGTGCCCAGCTGGTAGGTGCCGAGGCCCTTCTGGATCAGCCGATGGTGTTCGAGCACGACGAGCAGGCGGTGCACTGTGCTCTTGTGCAGGCCGACGGCCCGCGCAATCTCGACGGCGGTGAGTTCGCTGTCGGCGTCGGCCAGGGTGCGCAGGACAGCCACCGCGCGATCGAGCACCTGCACTCGATACCGCGCCACCATGGCGTCCCCGGCTGGTCGCTGCTCTCGAGGCCGGGTCACTCGCCGCATCGCCAGAATGTTATCAGATCGGTCCGAGCCACCGGGATGCGGGCAGCGCCGATCAGTGCCGGCGGGCGGCGAGCGCCGTGGCCAACCACTCCGGCCCCCGGTCGCGATGGCAGGCGAGACACGCGTTGGGGCTGTCCTCGGCCCCGAACCGCGCCGTCATCTCGGCGTCCGGGATGTCGTCGATCTGATGGGATCGGGCCTTGAATACCAGGGCCTCGGCGATGCGCGGCATGTGGCAGGTGACGCAGCGGCTGGCCGCGCTGCCGGCGGCATGGCGAGAATGCCGTTCGGGTGCGGCCGCCAACGCGGTATGGCACTGCAGGCACATCCGGTCGTCGTCGGCGCCGAACTTCAAGGACGTCGGGTTCGCCGCCGGGTCGGGCGGATGCGGATCGTGGCACGAGGCACAGGTCGCCTGCCCGGACTGGAAACAGCGCGTCCGCGCGAACGCTTCGCTGATGAAGGTGGTGGCGCGGAACCGGCCGTCGCGGTACAGCGCCCGTCGCGGAAAGCTCGACACCAGGTGGGTTGGATAGACGCGGTACCACGGGCCGCGCACGCCGTAGTTCACTTCGCCGCTGCTGACCGCGTCGTGCACCGCCGACTGCGCATGGCACTGCGCGCAGATGGCCACCGACTCGGCGGCGGCGAGGCCGGCGAAACGCACCGGCGGCTCGATTGCCTGACGTGGCAACGGCTGACCGCGCGTCACGCCCTCGGCGTGCGCGCGCGCCGGACCATGGCAGGTCTCGCAGTTGACGCCGCCCTCATGGAACGTCGCCGCTTCTGGTCGGTCGGCGCTGGTCGCGAACCGGAGCTGACTCGTATGGCACGGTGCGCAGGTCGTCTGGTAGATCGCCTCCGGCGGCGCGTCGTGGAACTGCGCGATGTCGGCCCGCGCCGATCCGGGCGCGTCCACCGTCCGCCAGTAGTTGATCCACCCGCCGTGATTGCGGCTGTACTGGATCGGAAACACCAGCATGCGCTTGTCGTCGAGCGTCGTGGCGTAGGCCTGCTGCCACTTCGAGCCGATCGTGTAGTCCACTGGATAGCGGGTCCAGGACTGCGACTCGCCGCGGCGCACCTCGATGAAATGCCGGCCGTCGTCGAGCACCGCTCTGGCCCGGCCCTCCACGGTCTGCCCACTCGAGAAGTCGCCGATCACGTGCTCGGGACGGTAGCGACGGAGCATCCTGGCCATGCCGGTCTTCTGCCAGCGCTCGTACTGCTCGACGTGACACGTGCGGCACGCGTCTGAGCCGGCATAGCGTTCGGCCACCGGCGGCTGAGGCGTAGCCGCGGGCGGCTGTGGTCGCGCGAAGCGCAGTGACGCGACGTAGACAGTCGAAGTCGGTGGCCGGCCGCGTGCGGCCATGGACGGCGCGGAGCAGCCGCCCGGCGTTGGCCGCGAGGGGACCGCCCCCCTGCGCCACGACTCCGAGCGGCGGCGCGGCCGCGCCGTCGTTGCCGGCGGCAAGACGGGCCACGCCGAGCAGGTAGAGCGCTTCCTCGTCGCCGGGGTCGAGGCCGAGCGCCGTCACGAGTTCGCGCTCGGCGCCGGCGTGGTCAGCCCGCTCGGCGGCGACACGGCCCAGCGCCGTGTGCGCGGTGGCCCGCAGGCCGCGGCGCATCGCCGCCCATTGGTCGGGCGGCAGCGCCGGCGGCGGCAACGCGGTATCCAGCAGCCGCAAGGCCGCGCGCGCGCTCCGCTCGGCCAGGGCCTGTTCGCGCTGTTTGGCGGCCAGGTCGGCCACCATCACCAGCAGCGGCACGTTCTCGGGCAGGAGGCGCAGCGCCCGCTCGCCCCAGGTGAGCGCGCCCGGACCATCGCCTAACGCCAGGCTCGCCCGAGCCGCGATCTCGTAGCTTTCCCTCACCAGCACCGTCCGCGGATAGTCGGTCACGAACCGCACCGCGAGGTCGCGCTGGACGGCCGGCTCGCCGGCGTGCCACATGCGCACGAAGGCGTCGCGCTCGACGGGATCAGCGATGTCCGCGGCAATGGGCGGCGGTGACGCCGTCGCCGCGGGCCGCTGCCGCGCCGCCACCGGGTGGGTCGACACCACGGCCAGCACGAGCAGGGCGGCCGTGGCCGACAGCAGCGCTGGGAACATCGTCGACCCCGCCGGCTACGGCGCCTTCGCGTCGAGCCAGATCGCCGCCATCGCCTCGGCGGCGGGCGCCAGCTCCCGCTGGCCTTCCGGATACGCGTTGACGCTCAGCAGGTAGGCGACGACGTCGGCGTAGTCCTGCGGATCGAGGCTGTCGGGTTCGCCCTGCGGCATGGTCGTCACCGCCTTGTAGAGCACGGCCAGCGGCTTGTCGCTCCACTTGGCGGCGAAGTCCGGGCCCCGGAAACGACTCAGGGTATGGCAGGCCAGGCAGATGTCCTCGAACAGGCCGGCGCCGCGGCGAGCCTGCGCCTTCGTGTAGACCCCCTGCGAGGCACGGGTTGACGGCTCTTGCAAGGCGGCGGCATGCGCAGCGACGCTGACCGCCCAGAGGAGTACGGCCGCCAGCGCTGCCGTGGTGTAGCGAATCATCCGCCGGCTCCGTCTCGGCGGCGAATCAATTGCCGGCCGGGAGCTGCCAGACCCACAGCACCGAGGTCGGCGACGGCCGCATGTACTCGGCGGACGCCCGTCCGGCGCCGCTGCCGACCAGACCGGGGTTGCCGGCGACCATCGCGATGTACTGCTTGCCGTCGACCATGTAGGTGATCGGGAAGGCGTTCGGCACGTCCTGGACGCGCGTCTGCCACAGCACCTTGCCGTCGCGGTCGTCGTAGGCGCGCACGTAGCGGTCGGCCGAGGCCGAGAACAGCAGGCCGCCGGCGGTGGTCAGCTTGGCCGACGACTGCATCACCCGCGACGGGATGTCGATCACGAAGTCCCCGGTGTTGACGTCCATCGCAATCAGGCGATCGGTCATCTCGCCGGCCTTCGGCGTGCAGATGTCGTTGACCGAGATGTAGTAGCGATTGGTGTTCGGGCTGTACGACCCGGCCAGGTAGTTGCGGGCGCCGTTGTTGCTGGGGCAGCGCTTGATGCCATCGGGCGGTCCAGGCGCCAGCAGCCTCTTCACGCCGGTCTCTTCGTTGAAGGTGAAGATGTTCTGCGCCCCCGGATCGCGCGCATACAGGAACCGGCCGGTCGCAGCGTCGATCACCTCGATGACCGCCGGCTTGCCCGCGGTGATCACCGCCTTGCGCTTGCGGCCGCGGTAGTCGACGTTGACGATGAGGCGTTCGAAGGCGTAGTCCTGGTCGAAGGTGTCGTTGGGCAGGTGCTGGTAGTACCACACCAGCTTGCCGGTGTCGGGATTCAGCGCCAGGGTCGAGTTGAAGTACAGCCCGTCGCCTTTGTTGCCGCCGCCCACGGGGTTGTAGGTGCCGCGCTCGATCGACGACCACGGATACGGCGAGCCGGTGCCGACGATCACCAGGTTCAGCTCGGCGTCGTAGCTCGGCGGGTTCCAGATCGACGCGCCCCAGCGCCGGTCAGCGGGGACGTTGTTCCAGGTGTCGCCGCCGGGCTCGCCGGGCATGGCAATCGTGCTGAAGCGCCACAGCTCCTTGCCGGTCTCCAGGTCGTGGCCGGTGATGAAGCAGGCGGCGGTGCGGATCGCGCCGCCGGGCGCGCAGCCGCTGGCGCCCATGATGACCTTGTCGTGGATGACCAGCGGACCGCCGTTGTAGACGCGCGTGTTCTTGTGGTCGTCGGGGACGACGTCCCAGACGAGCTGGCCGGTCTTCACGTCGAGGGCCAGGATGTGCATGTCGGTGGTCGGGAAGATCAGCTTGTTGCCGCCGATCGCCAGCGCCTTCTTGGTCTTGTAGAACACCTCGCGCTCGAAGCCCTCGGGCAGCGTGTGCTGGTACTGCCAGAGCAGGTTGCCGTTCCTGGCGTCGAGGGCCTGGATGGTCTCGCCGTAGTTCCACAGGAACATGATCCCGTCGTGCACCAGCGGCGTGAACGAGTTCATGCCGCTCGAGTTCATGCCCCATGTCCACGCCACCTGGAGGTTCTTGACGTTCTCGCGGTTGATCTGGTCGAGCGGGCTGTGGCCCCAGCCGTTGTCGGTGCGCCGCCAGTTCAGCCAGTCGTTGGGCGACGGGTTGCGGAGCATCGCGTCGGTCACGGGCGTGAGCTTGTCGAGCGGGGCGCGCAGCTCGGCGAGACGCTTGGTCGCGACCTCGTCCATGACGAAGCGGCGCGGCGGCCGGCCCGGGCGGGCCGGCTCTGCGATGCCTGGCGGCTGGCTCGGCGTCTGGGCCGGGGCGGGGGCGGGCGCCTGTGAGTAGCCGACCGGCTCGAATGCGACCCACAAGAGCAGCGCCATCCCGATGACGCGAACGGCGAACGTGAGCACTCTCATGACTGTTCTCCCGGGCCCGGCTTACTTCGGCAGTTCGTAGTAGTCGTAGGTGTAGGTCCAGGAGAACTGCTCGCCGGGCTTCACGGCGATCGCCACGAACGGTTCGATCGCGAACGTCGGCCGGATCGACCACAGGACCATTCTCGAGACCGGCCGATCGCCGCGAATCCTGACGCCGGTGCCGGTGCGCGCGTTCTCGATCCGGAAGTCGTAGTCGGCCGCGGTCGGTCCGAAGCCCTGCAGTCCACTCGCCACCTGGTCGCCGACCTGCAGCTCCTTCTTGTAGACGAAGCGGTTGCCGGCGATCTCGGCGAAGGCCGGATCGGGTGGGCGGACGGCGGTCAGCGCGAACGGCGCGCTGAAGACCAGGCCGGGCCCGGTCGGTTGCCCGTCCATGACCATGAAGTTGTGGTTGTAGGTGCTCGACTCGAACGGCTTCGACCCGCTGTTGCGGATCCGGTGCTCGATCACCAGCTGCGGCGCGCCGGCCACGAGCCTGGTCACTTTGGTGTAGTCGTAGCCGTAGCCGCTGCCCGAGTCCGTCACCTGCTGCGTGATCTCGACCGAGGTCGCCGAGGTCTTCGCCGTCCACCGGCCGGGGTCGACGACGTCGTAGAAGTTCGAGAACCGGTAGGCCGACCCGTCGGCCGGCTTGCGCAGATGGCCGACGCCGATCTTGACGAACGCCCCACCGGCCGGCGCCTCGTCATAGCCGAGGGGAACGGCGAACTCCTCGACCGGGCCGGAGATCCAGTTGTGGTCGCCGACGACGACGGCGCCGTCCTTGAACTCGAAGTTGCCGACCGTGGCGTCGTACTTCGTGAACCACGGCCCGTGGAACGAATGCCCCTTGAACTCGAGCGAGGCGAGCACGCCCCACTCGAAGCGGGTCGAGCGGTAGTAACCGCGCTCGACATCCGGCAGGTACATCTTCGCTGTGAGGATGCCGTTGGTCAGGTCGACCGACGGCGCATCCGCCTTCGGCTGCACGGCGAGCGGCACCGCCGCCATCGCCAGGCCGCAGATGAACGCGACGACAGTTCGGACGACCATCGGCCCCTCCCCGCTGTGTCAGTTGGCCGGTCCCGCAGGCCCCGTCCAGGGGCCCGCGGGCTCGACGCATCGCCTAGAAACTCATCCGCAGTCCGAGCCGTAGGCTGCGCTCGTCGAACTCGCGGCCCGGGTTCGCGGTGAACGTGACGCGGCCGAAGTCCGCGGCATTGATGTTGGTACCCGGATTGGCGAAGTGCGGCGTGTTGGTGACGTTCAGCGCCTCGAGGCGGAACTGGCCCGTGAAGCGGCTGAACCTGAAGCCCTTGAACAGGCTGGCATCGAGGTTCGCGTATCCAGGTCCGCGATAGCCATTCGCCTTCGAGGTGCCGAAGCGCGCCTGGGTGACCGGCGCGAACGAGGTTGGGTCGAACCAGTAGGCGTTGGGCCCGACCTCGCCGATCACCTTGAAGTCGGCGACCTGGTCGGCGCGCTGCGCGCTGCCGGGGGCGTTCAGCGAGGCGCCGTTGGCGGTCATGGTCATCACCGAGCCGCTGAACGCGGTGAAGTTGCCGTTCACCTGCCAGCCGCCGAGCAGCGCCGCACCGACGCCGCTCTGCAGGAACCGCTTGCCTTCGCCGAACGGCAGCTCATAGGTGGCCGAGAGGTCGACCTTGTTCGGGCTCACCGCGCTCGAGGGACCGCGATTCAGGTCGCGGAACTGCGGGATGAGGATGCCCGTCGCCCAGTAGTCGGTGCCCTTGGCGCGGGTGTACGCCGCGGTGAACGAGAACCCGGCCGACATGCGCCGCGAGATGTGCAGCTGGAGCGCGTCGTAGTGGACCTTGCCGAGCGGGTCGAGGAAGTTGATGGCGGCGTTGGTGCCGATCGACTGGAAGAACGGCTGGCTGGCGACGCCGCCGCCGATCTGGCCGTAGTTGCGGTTGGTCGATCGGGTCATGTCTTCCTGCCGGTTCCCGACATAGGCGAGCTGGACGCTCATGTTCGAGCCGACCTGCTGCTGTGCGGTGACGTTCCAGGCGGTGATCTTGCCACGGACGAAGCTGGCGGGCGACGAGGTGACGCCGACGCCGGCGGGTAGGGCGAGCGAGTCCTGGGTACGGTCCGGAGCAGGAATCACCGGGAAGCCGCGATCCAGGGTGCCGGCCGGCGTGAAGCCGTTCAACCCGACGGTGGTGATCGTGACCGACGCCGGATAGGTGTAGGTGGCGTTGCGATACATGTGGTCGTTCTGCGGGTTGCGCGAGTAGCCGGCCCGGATGACCAGGGAGTCGTAGGGACGGTAGGCGACGCCGAGGCGCGGGGTGAACAGGTTCTTCTCGACCTTGACGCCGCAGGTGTCGCTGTTGTTGCCGACGCCGCACAGCAGCACGCGGTTGGTGGTCAGGTCGAAGTGCTCGACACCGCGGTCGGCGCGGGTCGGCACCGGGTAGTACTCCCAGCGGACGCCGAGCGACAGCGTCAGCTTCTGCCCGATCTGCCACTGGTCGCGCAGGTAGAGTCCCATCTGGCGCTGGCGCATCGTCACCGAGCGGTCGTCCTCGCAGCCGCTGTCATTGCTCTCGCACAGCGGCACCAGCGCGGTGTTGCTCTGCGCGAACGTGCCGAGCAGGAAATCGGCCAGCGCGTTGTACGAGTTGGCCGCCGCACCGCCGTTCAGCGTGGTGGCGATGCCGGTGAAGGTCAGGCCGCTCAGCGGCGAGATCTCGTAGTGGTTCATGTGCTGCCAGTGCAGGTCGGCGCCGAACTTCACGTTGTGCGTGCCCTTGGTCCAGGAGGCGTTGGCGACGAACTGGAACTGCGGGTCGTTGTAGTCGAGCACCGACGAGCTGAAGCCGTTGTTGCCGAACGGCTGAGTGCCGCCCGAGGTCCCGCCGCGCTGGGTGAAGCCGTTGATCTCCATCTGCGGCAGCGCCCAGTCGCGGGCCTGGCAGGCGTTGGGGATGCCGACCTGGTCGGCCCAGCACTGCTGCTCGCCGTTGGGCTGCTGGTAGGTGTGCGGCTGGGTCGCGCCGCCGACCACGTCGACGACGAAGTTCGGGCTGATGGTCGCGGTGGTCGACAACGAGTAGCTGAGGATCTTCGCGGTCAGGTCGGTGCCGAGGCTGAGCGGGTTGTCGTCGCCGTAGAGGCCGGCCGAGTTCATGCTGTCACGCAGGCCGCTGACCCGCAGGTTGACGTTCATGCGGCTGTTGGGCACCCACGTCAGCTTGGTGTCGATCTTGTGGAACAGCGACGTGAACGGCGGCGCCGACACGTAGTTGTTGACGTTGCCGGAACCGGTCGGCGCCGGGGCATAGGCCAGGAGACGCTGCGCCACCGGGCTGAGGCGGTTGGTGGGGATGTAGTTGCACGCCGCGAACCGCGGGTCGGTCGTCGAGGTGACGCCCGGGCAGTTGGCGAACGCGAACGGGACACGGCCGGTGCCGTTGGCGTTGCCGGTCTGCGGGTCGTAGATCGGGGTGCCGGAGGTCGCGAAGTTCCCGCCCCGGAACTGGGTCGGCGGCAGCGACAGCAGCAACGCCGAGGAACCGATGAACGGCCCGCCGACTTCACGGGAGTCGGTCGTCTCGATGCTGCCGAAGAAGAACAGCTTGTCGCGCAGGACCCGGCCGCCGGCGGTGCCGCCGAAGATGTTCTTGGTGCCCTTGGGCTTCTCACTCGTCGAGGGCAGGAAGAAATTGCGGGCCCGCATTGCCGAGTTCGTGAAGTACTCGAAGGCCGAGGCACGGAGGCTGTTGGTGCCGCTCTTGACCTGCACGTTGACGGCGGCGCCGCCGGCCATGCCCTGGTCGGCTTCGAAGTTGCTCGTCACCACGTTCACAGTCTCGATCGCCTCGATCGCCGGCCCGTAGGCCTGCAGACCGGGGATCCACTGGTTGGTGACGGTCATGCCGTCGAGACGGAACGTCGTGTTGGTGTTGGGCTGGCCGTTCACCGACACCTGCATCGTGCGCGCCGGGTTGTTGATGCCGCCGACTTGGAAGAACGCCGGCTGGGCGACGCCAGGGGTGAGCGCGAGCATGCTCTGGTAGCTGCGGCCGGTGATCGGAATGGTCACCAGCGCTTCGGCCGTGGTCAGCGACTGCAGCGCGGCGCTATCGGCCTGCAGGATCGCCGCGGCGCCCGAGACCGTCACCGATTCTTCGAGCGCGCCGACCTCGAGCCGGGAGTCGACGCGGACGATGGCGCCGATGCGCAGCGCGATCTCTCCGACCGCGAACGTCTTGAAGCCCGGCAACGTGACCACGACCTCGTAGGTGCCAGGCAGGAGGTTGGGAAACGAGTAGGTGCCGTTCTCGGGCGTCACCTGTTCCGAGACCTGGTTGGTCTCTTTCCGGGTGACGGTGACCGTCGCGCCGGGGATACGCGCGCCCTGATCGTCGACGACGTTGCCGACCAGCGTTCCGTACAGCGCCTGGGCGCTCGCCGGCTTGGCGCTGAGGACGACGAGAGCCGCCAGGACGAGATGGCCGAGCCATGCCAATCCTCCCTGGCGGTGTGCTGGATGACGGGTCATCATTCCTGCCTCCTGATCGAGCTGCTCGCGGCGGGGCGCGCTGGTAAAACGGGCTGCTCAGGCGACCACTTCAGCCTCGAGCCATCCGGCACACGTATGGCAACCAAAGGACCATTCGATTGATTGTCAATAATCGATTCCGTGCGCGGACGGAATATACGGATCGGTGCCCCGCTTGTCAACTCACGATGTGGGCTCGGGGTGTGCAATGTGAAACCGGCTAGAATCCCGACCCGACGAGGCCCGCGGCGCATAGGCCGACCGATCGCCGGCAGCGATCGGCGGTCCGGCGGCGCGACGGCCGCGAGAGGTGCCGATGCACACGCACAGATTGTTCGTCGCCAGCTGTCTGTCGATCGCCACTGCGTCGGTGGTGTTCGCCATCCGCGGCGACATCGCCGGTCCGCTCAGCCAGTCGTTCCAGATCACGAACGAACAGATGGGGCTGGTGTTCAGTCCGGCGTTCTGGGCGTTCACGATGGCCATCTTCGTGAGCGGCAGCCTGATCGACGTCGTCGGAATGCGGCGGCTCCACGTGCTGTCGGCGATCGGCTTCATCACCGGTGTCGCCCTGATCGGCCTGGCGCCCCGACCGCAGGCGCCGGTGGCGTCGTTGTTCGAGCATCCCGGCACCGTGATGCTCTACGCCGGGTTCTTCATGTTCGGGGTGTCGCACGGTCTGGTCGAGGGCGTGATCAACCCGCTGATGGCGTCGCTGTACACCGACGAGAAGACGCGGCGGATCACCGCCGTGCACGCCTGGTGGCCGGCCGGCCTGGTGATCGGCGGTCTGCTCGCCGTCGCCATGAGCCGGGCCGGCATTCCGTGGGAGGCGAAACTCGCGCTGGTGTTCGTCCCCGCCGTCGTCTACCTGGTCATGGCCCTGTCGCTGCGCTATCCGAAGACCGAGCGCGCCGTCTCGAAGGTGCCGACGGCCGAGATGTGGGGCCAGGCCACCCGGCCGCTCTTCCTGGTGCTGATGGTCTGCATGTGGATGACGGCGGCGACCGAAATGGGGCCCGACCAGTGGTTTCCGACCGTGATGGGTGACCTGGTGCCGCAGCTCAGTCCCGCGTCCGGAAGCGGCGTGCTGTTCCTGGTCTACACCGGCGGCCTGATGTTCGTCCTGCGGGTGTGGGGGAGCGCGATCACCCACAGGTCGCCGATTCTGACGATGGTCGTCAGCGGCTTCCTCAGCGCGCTCGGACTGTACTGGCTGGGCGCGCTCGACAAGGGCTCCAGCGCCGGCGTGGCGCTGCTGGCGGCCACGCTGTTCGGCGTCGGCAAGACGTTCCTGTGGCCGACGATGATCGGCATCACGGCCGAGCAGTTCCCGCGTGGCGGGGCCTTGCTGATGTCACTGATGGGGGGCGGCGGCTTCCTGTCGGTCGCGGTGACCCTGCCGCTGATGGGCGCACGGATCGACAGCGCCGGGCCCGGCGCGGCGCTGCAGATGGTGGCCGGCGTCGCCGCCGTGCTGACCGTGGTGTTCGCCGGGGTGTGGCGCTACTTCCGCAGCCGCGGCGGCTACCGGGCAGTATCGATTGCGGATACCGGCGCCTGATCCACCGCGGCCGCTGAAGCGGCTCAGCCCCGCGGTGGCGGCCGCCGCACCAGCAGGTCGTCCTTCTTCCGCGGATCGCTGGCGACACCGACGACCAGCAGCTCGAGCGGCGTCGTGCCGGTGTTCGCGAAGGTCTTGGCGGTCCTCAACTGGATCGGAATGGCATCGCCGCGCGTAATCGGCGCGGTCTCGCCGCCGACGGTGACGCGACCCGAACCGTCCATCACGTAGTAGAAGGCGCCGAAGTCCGGGTCGGTGTTGGGGCCGACCGTGGTGCCGGGGGGCAGCACGAGATGGTCGACGTAGGCCCATGGCCCCAGGAAGACCGACGGGCTCAGCGCGCGCCGGTACTGCACGGCGCCCGTGCCGCCGAGCATGGCCTCGACCGGACGCAGCAGCGCCTTGTCGAGCCGCATCGTCATGAACACGGGAATCGGGTCGAGCGGCACGCCGACACGCGGGTCGCCGAGATCGAACGCGTCGTAGACGGCCTTGACCGCCGAGACGTTGATGTTCATCCACTCGACCGGCTGGTCGGTGTGGTTGTAGATGGCGTGCGAGTGGCCCATCCGCACCGGTGCGCCGGCTGGCCCCTTCAGCAGCGAGGTCCGCCCGTCGACGGTGAACTGGGCCTCGCCGTTGAAGATGACGAACATCTCCTCGCACTGATTGTGGAAATGGGCGCCGATGCCGCTCTTCGGCTGGATGACGCCGCGATGCAGGAAGAACAGATTGGTGTCGAGCGACGTGTGGTCGAGCAGGCTCATGTAGTTGAGCTGCCCGGGCCCGCCGTGCACCGCGGGGCTGGCCCGGTACTTCGCCGGGTCGGTATGGACGATCTGCGCGGCGAGCGGACGCGGCGGTGCGGCCTGGGCGCCGATGGCTATCGGCACGAGCGGAACGGCGGCGAGGGCGAGGACCAGCAGTGCGCGCATGACTGACTCCTGTGAGGAACGTGCGGTCCGTCGACCAGCGGCGCGGGGCGTCACAACGGCGTCACGTCGCGCGGGACCGGACTGCGTGGGGCGACGCGCAACGGGTTGCGCAGCGCGCGCCCGAAGCCGTCGAACTGCACCACCATCACGTCCCCGTCCCGCATCGCCACGCCGTCGCCGAAGCTCAGGGCGTCGGCGCCGTAGAAATGGACGTGCACGTCGCCGGGACGCCGATGCCACTCGTGTTTGAAGTGGTGATGTTCGAGGTTGGCCAGGCTGTGGCACATGGCGCCGTCACCGGTGGCGACCACCTTGGTCCAGATCGGGGCGCCGTCGCGTTCGATGACGACCGAACCACGGACCAGGGCGAAGTCCGGATCGGTGACCAGTTCCGGACCGATCGCACAGGTCCGCAGCTTGGACGCCGCCAGGTGCAGGTAGTTGGTCTTCTCCAGGGCGTGGTCCGAGAACTCGTTGGCCGTGGTCATGCCGAGGCGGCGCGGCTGACCATCGGCGTCGATGACGTAGACGCCGGCGAGTTCCGCTTCCTCGCCGCCGTCATCTCCGTAGCCGGGCAGCTCCAACGCCTCGCCTGGCGCGCGCAGCACCGTGCCGGTGCCTTTGAAGAACCACTCGGGTGCCGCCCCGATCGTCCCGCCGGGCGGGCGTCCGCCGTCGAGGCCGGCGCGGAACATCCGCATGCTGTCGGTCAGATCGGCGTCGTCCTTGCCGTGCATCGCCTGACGGTGCGCGGCGCTGCCGAGGTGCGTGAGTCCGGTCCCGGAGACGACGCAGTGAGCGGCCTCGGGGTGGTCGATCGGTGTCGTCAGCCGCCACAGCGACCGGCCGGCGTAGACGTCGTCATAGGACAACGTGTCGTCGCTCGTGCACGCGGCGATGACGGCGTGCAGCCGTCGGCCGGACGCGAGCGCCTCGGCGGCGAGTCCATACACAGATTCGACGCCCGCCAGCACGCGCAGGCGAGGCTCGTCGACCACGGCCACGCGGCGCTCGGCGCCGTTACGAATCTGGACCAGTCGGCTCACGGTGCGGCATTCTACACACCCGATGTCATCTCGTATAGTGACACCGGGTCTCATGCTATAGTCCCGCCTCGCCGGCCGGTCACGGACGTTCGACGCGCTCTGCGAGGCGCCCAGGCGACGGTGCGTCACTATGAATCGCTGGTATTTCACGACGGCCGCGTTCGTTGCTCTGTGCCTCGGCGTGGCGAGCGCGCAGTCGCAGCCGACGTCGGCCGTGACCACCGAGCGACTACGGACCGCCCCGCCCGGCGAATGGTTGACCTACGGGCTCGACCACGCCGAGACGCGCTTCAGCCCGCTGACCCGCATCACCCCTGAGACGGTCAAGAACCTCACGAGCGCGTGGACCTGGGACATCCCAGGCGGCAGCGGACAGATCGAAGCGACGCCGCTCGTTCACGACGGCGTCCTCTATGCCAGCGGCACCTGGAGCGTGATCTTCGCGCTCGACGCCCGCACCGGCGCCGTGAAGTGGAAATGGGATCCGGGCATCATCCGCGGCGGCCGCACCGCCGGCGGCCAGACGGTCATCAACGGCGCGCCCAACCGCGGCGTCGCGCTCTACAACGGCAAGGTCTACGCCGGGCTCCAGGACGGCCGGCTCGTCGCCCTCGACGCCGCCACGGGCAACCTGGTGTGGGTGCGGATGACGATCCCGTACGGCAATTCGGAATACGTCGTCACTGGCGCACCGCGCATCGTCAAGGGCAAGGTCATCATTGGCAATGGCGGCGCCGAGTTCCACGGCGTGCGCGGTTACGTCACCGCCTACGACGCCGAGAGCGGTGACCAGGCCTGGCGCTTCTACATCGTGCCCGGCGACCCGGCGCAGCCGTTCGAGTCGAAGGCGATGGCGATGGCGGCCACGACCTGGGCCGGCGAGTGGTGGAAGTACGGCGGCGGCGGCAACGCCTGGGACAGCTTCTCCTACGATCCCGACGCCAACCTGGTCTACATCGGCACCGGCAACGGCGCGCCGTGGAGCCATCACTGGCGCAGCAAGGGCGAGGGCGACAACCTGTTCCTCAATTCCATCGTCGCCGTGAACGCCGACACCGGGGAGTACGTCTGGCACTACCAGACCGTGCCCGGTGACAACTGGGACTACACCTCGACGATGACGATGACGCTGGCCGACCTGGTGATCGACGGTCAGCCGCGCAAGGTGCTGATGCAAGCGCCGAAGAACGGGTTCTTCTACGTCATCGACCGGCTCACCGGGCGGCTCATCTCGGCCGAGAAGATCACCGAGCACGTCACCTGGGCGAGCCACGTCGACCTGAAGACCGGGCGTCCGGTGGAGTCGAAGATCGCGCGCTACGACACGACCGGCGCCTGGATTTCGCCGGCGCAGGCCGGGGCGCACAACTGGCATCCGATGGCGTTCAGTCCGCGCACGGGTCTCGTCTACATCCCGGGGCAGAACAACCAGTCGTTCTATCGCCTCGCCGCCGAGTACGTGCCGCAGCTCGGGCGGACCAGCACCGGCCTGGTGCGCGGGGCCGGGTCGGTAGCGGCGCCGCCGACGCCGCAACCCGCCGGCTTCCTGGTCGCGCGCGACCCGGTGACCCAGCGCGATCGGTGGCGCATCGAACTGCCGACGTTCTGGAATGGCGGCGTGCTGGTCACGGCCACCGACGTGCTCTTCAGCGGACGGCGCAGCGGCATGCTCGTCGCCCACGATGCCAGAACCGGGGCGGTGCTGTGGGAAGCGCCGATCGCGCCGGCGCCGGCCGCGCCGATCACCTACGAACTCGACGGACGCCAGTACGTCGCGGTACTGTCGGGCGCACCGGCCGGAACCGAGGGCGTGGCCGGGCGGGTGCAGACCTTCGTCCTCGATCGCTGACTCGAGCCCGTCAGCCACAATCCCGGTATTCAGGGGAAGGAGATCTCGACCATGCGGTATCTCGTGTTCTCGCTGGCCACGTTGACCGGTGCGCTGGCGGTCGTCGGATCGTCGACCGTAGGCGTCGCCCAACAGCCGGTGGCCGGCTTCACGCCGGCGCAGGCCCAGCAAGGCAGCGTCGTCTACAAGGAATCGTGCGCCCAGTGCCACGGCGCCAATCTCGAGGGCGGCGGGGCGCCAGCGCTCGCTGGTCCGACGTTCCAGGGCGAATGGCGCTCGCGCGGGGTCGACGAACTCGTGCGCGAGATCGCCGGGACGATGCCGCCGGGCAGTCCCGGCTCACTGAGCCCGCCCGCCACACTGGGCGTGACTGCGTACATCCTGCAGCGCAACGGCGCCGCGACGGGACCGCAGGAGCTGGCGGCCAACGCGACCTCGCCGCTGAGCGAGGTCCTCGCCGCCAAGCCCGCCGTCAGCGCTCCGCCGGTGCTCGGCCAGGTCGTCGAAGGACGCTACGGCCCGGGCGGGCCCCGCGAAATCCTGACCATCGGCGAAGGGCCGTTCGCCAGCCTGATGGACCCGGCCGCGCAGGCGCGTTTCAAGGAGATGCGCAAGCCGCTCGAGGCGCTCACGCCGGTGACCGAGGCGATGCTGCGCAATCCGTCGCCCAACGACTGGCTGATGTGGCGCGGCAACTACAACGCCTGGGGCTACAGCGCCCTCGACCAGATCAACCGCGACAACGTGAAGAACCTGACGGTGGCGTGGACCTGGGCCATGAACTCCAATGGCATGACCGAGTTCACCCCGATCGTCCACGACGGCATCATGTTCCTGTGGAACTACGGCGAGCTGATTCAGGCGCTCGACGCCAGGAACGGCAACCTGCTGTGGCGGTTCCGCCAGACCATCCCGGCCGACTACAGCCGCGACATCTTCTACCGCACCAAGCGCTCGTTGGCGATCGGCGGCAACAAGCTGATCGTGCCGACGACCGACATGCACCTCATCGCCCTCGACATCAAGACCGGCGAGGTGGTGTGGGACGTCGTGACCGACGACTACAAGAAGACCAAGCGGGTCTACAACGGCGGCCCGCTGGTCGTCAAAGACAAGGTCATCATGGGCGCCAGCGGCTGTGCGCCGGGCGGCGTGAGCTGCTTCGTCACCGGCCACGATCTGGCCACCGGCAAGGAACTGTGGCGGTTCAACACCGTGGCGCAGCCGGGTGAACCAGGCAACGAGACCTGGAACGGCGTGCCGCCGGAGAGGCGCTGGGGCGCGTCGGTGTGGATTCCGCCGAGCTACGACCCCGAGCTCAACCTGGTCTACATCGCGGTCGGCTCGCCGTTCCCGTGGTCGTCGGTCGATCGCGGCACCTACAACCCGAAGGGCGGCGGCAAGAACGGCGACAGCCTGTACACGAACTCGACGCTGGCCCTCAACCCCGACACCGGCAAGCTGGTCTGGCATTACCAGCACCTGCCGAACGACACCTTCGATCAGGACTACGCCTTCGAGCGCGTCATCGCGCCGGTCCAGTGGCGGGCCGGCAAGCGCAAGGCGGTCATCACCGCCGGCAAGCCCGGCGTCATCGAAGCGCTCGACGCCGCGACCGGCCAGTTCCTGTTCGCCAAGGATCCGGGAGCGCAGAACATCTTCACCTTCAACGAGGAAACCGGCGTCAAGACGCTGATGGCGCCCGGGCCGCCCGACGGCATCCGGCGCTGCCCCAGCAACAACGGCGCCCGCAACTTCCTGGCCGGGTCCTATGACCCGAACACGAACCGCTACTACCTGTCGATCAACGACGTCTGCACCGGCAAGGCCGGGGACCTGCCGGACCGGATGGTCGGCCTCGACCTGTCGACGCGCGAGTTCACGATGGACATCAAGTCGCGGGTGATGCAGTCGTCGGCCAAGCTCACCACCGCCGGCGGCCTGCTGTTCTCGGCCGCGGCCGACCGCTACATCCGTGCCTACGACGTCCGCAACGGCACCGAGCTGTGGAAGATGCGGCTGCAGGACGTGCCCAACGCCTTCCCGATCACCTACATGGTCGACGGCAAGCAGTACGTCGCGATGGTCGCTGGCAACCCGGGCCTCATCGGCAACGGCGCGCAGCGCGCGTCGGCCGAATACATGCGGCCGGAAACCGCCACCGTGCTGTGGGTGTGGCAGCTGCCGTGACCTCGACGCCGGGCCGCCGCCCGGCGCCACGGTCCTCCGCTCGAGCGCCCGCAGTCGAGCGATGTCCGAGTCTCTGGAGTCAATCATCGACATGTCCCGTCCAATTCAGGTGCACGGCGATCTGGCCCTCGACCCGAACCGCGAATCCGAGGCCGTCCACTATTTCGAGGCGGTGTACCGGCCGACGGCGCAGCGGTTCGAGGGCTACCTCGACCTCCAGCTGCTCAAGTTGACGACCGCCGTCACCGGCGTCGCGCCGCCCGGCGTCAACTACCGGTTCTCGATCTCCGTTCGCCAGCGAAGCGCTGCGGCAGCGCTGGGTGGCGTCGCCCGAGCACCAGGAGGTGTGGGGCGCGCTCGACGCCTTCCTCACCAGCCACGACGTCACGTTCCTGCTGTTCGACTGCATCTGACCGGGGCGGGGAGCCGTATGAGCCGTGTGAGCGAAGGGCCGGAGGTCGTCGAGGTCCATGATGCCGGGGTGTTGGAGCTGATCGATCGCGAGTTGCGCGTCGAACAGCTCGCCACCGGCTTCCGGTTCTGCGAAGGGCCGATCTGGAACCCCAGGGAGCAGGCGCTCTACTTCAGCGACATGCCCGGCGACGTCAGGCGGCGCTGGCACGCGGCTGACGGCGTGGTCGAGGTGCGCAACCCGAGCCACAAGTGCAACGGCATGACCTACGACGGCGCCGGCAACCTCTACGTCTGCGAGCACGCCACCAGCGCGCTGGTGATGGAGACGGTGGCCGGCGAACGCCGGGTGCTGGCCACGCACTGGCAGGGCCGGGCGCTGAACAGCCCGAACGACGTCGTCGTCCGATCGGACGGGGTCGTCTTCTTCACCGATCCGACCTATGGACGGATGCCGGTCTTCGGTGTCGAGCGGCCGCCGGAGATGGGGTTCCAGGGGCTGTATCGGCTCACCGGCGACGGCACACTTCACTGCGAGGCCGACGACTTCGATCAGCCCAACGGGCTGTGTTTCGCGCCTGGCGAGCGGACGCTCTACGTCAACGACACGACCCGGGCGCACATCCGCGCCTTCGACGTCGCCGGCGACGGGACGCTCGGCGGCGGCCGGATCTTCGCCGCCGGGATCGGGACCGGGAACTACGACGAAGGGGTCGTCGACGGCATGAAGTGCGACGAGCGCGGCAACGTCTACGTGACCGGTCCGCGTGGCATCTGGGTGATCGCGGCGGACGGACGGCATCTGGGCGTCGTCCGGTTGCCCGAGGTGGCCGGCAACCTCAATTGGGGCGGGCCGGACTGGCGCGCGCTCTACTGCACCTGCTCGACCTCGGTGTACCGGCTGGCCACCAGGGTGCGCGGCAACCCCGTGCCGTACATGACGATGGCGTGAGGCGCGGGTGCGCTCAGAACCCTACGGCGGCCACGCCTTTGAGGCCGAGGCGTTGGCGCTGGCGGCGAGCAGGCCTTTGCCCAGGTAGATGCTGTCCTCGAGCCCGACCCGCAGCAGATGCCGGCCATCGTCGCCATCGCCATCTGGTGCCGTCCCGCGGCCAGCACCGACCATTCGACCGCGTCCCCGAACAGCGACTGCGCGATGCGGCGCATGTGCAGCAGGTTCTCCGGATCCGCGCCCATGCCACAGCGCCGGAAACAGCGCGAAGTTCATCGAGCCCATGTTCAGCGAGCACATCTCGGGATCGAAGGCCACCGCGGCGGCGAGACGGTCGGACACGGTCATGTTCTGGCCGCCCCCGGTGGTGATGCCCAGGACGGCATCGCACCGGCTCTTGATGGCGGGCAGGAACTCGCCGAACAGATCCGGCGCGGGCGTCGGCCGGCCGTCGATCGGGTTGCGGGCGTGCAGGTGGATGATCGCCGCGCCGGCGGCCGCGGCCGCCACCGCCTCGTCGGCGATCTGCTGCGGCGTGATCGGCAGATGCGGCGTCATCGACGGCGTGTGGACCGCGCCGGTGATGGCGCACGTGATGACGACCGGGCGGCGCGTCGGAGCCACGGACGGCTAGATCAGCCCGCGGATCGTGCCGCCGATGTCGAGCCCGGCGCCCGAGATGAACTTCGCGCGCGGCGACGCCAGGAAGACCGCGGCGTGCGCCACGTCCTCGGCGTGACCGATGCCCATTGGCATCTGCCGATCGCGCAGGAACTGCTCGACCGACGCCTCGCGATCGAGGCCGTAGTGCGCGGTGATCTGATCGACGATGCCGCCCGGCCTGGTCCACATGCGCGACCAGATCGGCCCGGGCAGGACCGCATTGACCCGCACCGCCGGCGCGTATTGCTTCGCCAGGGCCTTGGTCAGATAGAGCAGGCCGGCCTTGAAGGCGCCGTAGTCCATGAACGCCGGTTCCGGCTGCTTCGACAGATCGGAGCCGGTGTTGACGACCGCGCCGGATCCCCGCGCGGCCATCAGCGGAACGAGCGCGCGGCTGGCTCGCACGGTGCCCATCAGGTTGACTTGGAACGACGCCGCCCAGGCGTCGTCGGTGACGGCTTCGAACGGCGCCGAGTTGCCGACGCCGAGGTTGTTGATGAGGATGTCCGGCGCGCGGCCGAAGGTGTCGAGGACCGCCGCGACAGCCGTCGCCATGCCGTCGCCGGTGGCGAGATCGGCGGTGATGGTGCCGCGCCACCCTTTCCCGTTCTGCGCGAGACCGTCGGCGTCCTGATCGGCGACGATGACGCTCGCGCCTTCAGCGGCGAGCAGGTCGGCGATCGCCGCGCCGATGCCGTGAGCCCCGGCGAACACGCACGCCAACTGGCCGTTCAGTTGATAGTCCATCGTCTGATACTCCTGCCATTGTGTAGCATGGTTATCGATTATCGATGCAACGTGGAAGTGTATACCATTCCTTTCAGTTGCGCGGGCGCGCAACGATGGCGCGAATGACTGCGGTGGTCGAGCAGCCAGTGCCGCGATCGCCGCGCGGAATGATTGACAGGTGGTGTCGGGCGGGGTAGAGTCACCGCGCTGTAAATCGATTATTGATGACGAATCCATCAGCCCACCAGGTGACTGGCTGATCGAGCGACGAGCATTCGACAGGAGGACGGACGTGCGACTCAAGGACAAAGTGGCCCTCGTCACCGGTGCCAGCCGCGGCATCGGCCGCGGCATCGCCGAGATCTTCGCCGAGGAAGGTGCGCATGTCTGCGTCAACTACACGGCGAACGCGAAGGCCGCTGACGACGTCGCCGCCTGGGTCAGGAGCAAGGGCCGCCGCGCCATCACCGCCAAGGCCGACGTCGCCAACCGCGGCGAAGTCGAGGCGATGATCGATCGCACGTGGAGCGAACTCGGACCGATCGACATCCTGGTCAACAACGCCGGCATCGAGACGATCGTGCCGTTCCTCGAACTGACCGACGAGCAGTGGACCCGTCTCACCGACGTGAACCTGCGCGGCAACTGGCTGTGTTCGCAGGTCTATTGCCGGCGGGCCATCGCCGAGAAGCGTGCCGGCAGCATCGTCAACATCGGTTCGATCCAGGCGGCCAAAGTCCTGCCGGGTCGCACCCACTATGCCCCGACCAAGCTGGGCCTCGAAGCCCTGACCCGCAACATGTCGGCGGAGATGACGCCGCTCGGCATCCGCGTGAACTGCGTGCATCCCGGGCTGATCGAGACCGACATGACCGACTGGGTCATGAAGAGCCCCGACATCCTGCCCATGGTCCTGGCGCAGATCTCGCTCGGCCGCGCCGGCCAGCCGCGCGAAGTCGGCAAGGTCGTCGCCTTCTTCGCGTCCGACGAAGCGAGCTACCTGACCGGGCAGTCCGTCCACGTCGACGGCGGCTGGCAGGGCAAGTGACACACCGCGAGCGACCGATCCCCCATTCAGTTGCGTGACGGGCGGCGGCGAGCCGGAGCAGGTTCGACCGCGCGTCGCGTCTTGACGAGGAGCTACCGATGAGAACTCCCCTGCTGTTGCTGAGCATGTTCCTGGGCGTCGTCCTGACCGTCCACCTGGCGATGAATGGCTTCGTCGGCGCGGCGCTGAACAATCCCCGGGTCGGCAATGCGCTGTTCTGGGTCATCGGCGCCATCACCGCCCTCGTCATCGGCGCCACCGGATGGCAGGCCGGCGCGCTGAGCGGCCTCGGCTCCGTCAATCCCATCATGCTCACCGCCGGCGCCATGGGAGCGTCCCTGGTGTTCGGCATCGCCTGGCTCATCCCGCAGGTCGGCGCCGGCCCGTTCACGCTCGCCCTGCTGGTCGGCCAGATCGTCAGCGGCATGATCCTGTCGCACTTCGGCTGGCTGGGGTCGCCGCGGCAGCCCATGAACGCCACCAGCCTCATCGGCGTGGTGGTCATGATCATCGGGATCGTGCTGACCACGCGTCGCTAGCCGCCGATGCACGCTTACGCCGCGTTCGGACTCGACGGCAAGGTGGCGATCGTCACCGGTCCCTCTCAAGGGATCGGGCGGGCGATCGCCGTCGGCCTGGCGACGGCCGGGGCCGATGTCGCCCTGGCGCCGCGTCCCAGTCACGACCGCGAGGCCATCGCCGGGCTCATCGCCGAGATCGAAGCACTGGGGCGCCGCGCCCTGCTCGTGCCGACCGACGTGACGCACGTCGACCAGGTGCGGTCGATGGTCGCCAGGACCAAGGCGGGGCTGGGCCGGGTCGACATCCTGGTCAACAACGCCGGCTGGACCTGCACCGGCCCGGCGATCGACGCCACCGAAGAGGACTACGACGCGACCATGGCGGCGACGACCAAGAGCGTCTTCTTCGCCTGTCAGGCCGCGGCCCGCGAGATGATTCCGCAGGGGGGCGGCCGCATCGTCAACATCGGCTCGAACTTCGCCATCTCGGCGTTCAAGACCCGGGCGATCTACGGTGGCGCGAAAGCCGCCGTCCACCAGCTGTCGCGGGCGCTGTCGCTGGAGTGGGCCAAGCAGAACGTCGTCGTCAACGTCGTGGCCCCGTGCATCACCGAGACCGAGTCGCGGCGGGCCATCCTCGAGCGTCCCGGCTACAAGGAATGGGTGGCCGAGAAGCTGCCGATCGGGCGCTGGAACCAGCCCGAGGACGTGGTCGGCGCCGTGTTGTTCCTGTGCAGCGAGATGGCGCGCCAGGTCGTCGGCCACGTGCTGTACGTGGATGGCGGCTGGACGATTCACTGAGGCCAGGGGACGACGACCCGGACCTCGACCGGGACGTCCCGGGCGGCATGGACCGGCGGAATGGCCGCGAGACTGCGCATATAATCGGTAATCGAATCCCGGGGGACAATGGCCGACACAAAGCGTCCAACGCCGATCCGGCGCCGCGTCCTGCGCGAAGAAATCCGCGAGCAGGTCATCGACGAGATTCTGAGCGGCCGGCTCGCGCCCGGCACCCGCATCGTCGAGACGCAGCTGGCCAAGCAGTTCGGCGTCAGCCAGGCGCCGGTTCGCGAGGCGCTGCGCGACCTCGCGCTGTTCGGGTTCGTCGTCTGTTCGCCGTTCCGCAGCACCTACGTTCGCCAGATTTCGACCGCCGACCTGCTGAAGAGCTACCCGGTCCGCGCTGCGCTCGAAAGCGTCGCCGCCCGCGAGGCGGCATCGGTCATCGACGACGACACCTTGGCGCAGCTCGAGGAGCACATCGCCGCGATGCGCCGGGCCGCCGAGGCCAACGACCAACGCGCCCACGTCGATGCCGACTTCGCCTTCCACCACACCATCATCAAGGCGGCCGGCAACGACATGCTCGAGCACGTGTGGCAGTCGATGCGTCTGGCGACGACCACCCTGGTGACCCACTCGATGATCCAGATGACCCATCGGTCGATGGGTGAGATCGGCGAACGGCACGTCGCGGTGCTCGACGCGCTGCGGTCGGGTGACCCGCTCGCGGCCGAAACGGCGATGCGCCGGCACATCGAGGAACCCGGCGAGTGGATTCGCGAGGCGGTCCGCCAGGAGGAGCTGAAGGCGGCCGACACGCGCGCGTCCGCCGAACCGGCCGCCGACCAGGCTCTCAAGCGCGCCAACGCGGTCTGAACGCGGCCCGCCCGATGCCGGTCCACCCCTCGTCCATGCAGGCGCTGGTCCTGCGCGCCGCGCGAACGTTCGCCGTCGAAGACGTCCCGACCCCGACCGCGCTCGAGGCGGACGAGGTGCTGTGCCAGGTCGACACGACTTTCATCTGCGGCACCGACCCGCACATCATCAACGGCGACTTCCCCGGGTTCTGGCCGCCGGCGTTTCCGTTCATTCCCGGGCACGAGTGGTCCGCCACGGTCGTCGACGGCGGCCCGCGCGCGCTCGCCCTCGGCTGGACACCCGGGCAGCGCGTGTGCGCCATTTCCCACTGCGGTTGTGGCTTCTGCGCGAACTGCCTGGCCGGGCGCTACAACCTGTGCCTGAACTACGGGCACCCCGAGCGGGGACACCGCCAGTACGGCCACATCACCGCCGGCGCCTACGCCGAGTACGTCCGCGCCTCGGTCAAGAGCCTGGTGCGCGTGCCCGACGGGTTCGATCTGGAGCTGGCGGCGTGCGTCGACCCGCTGAGTATCGCCCTCTACACCGTGAAGCGGAGCCGGCTGCAGGCCGGCGACGACCTGCTGGTGATGGGCACCGGACCGCAGGGACTGATGGCGATTCTGTGCGCCAAAGCCATGGGCGCCGGCCGCATCATCGCCGTCGGGTCGGGTCGAGCGGCTGGCCCTGGCCGCGCGGCTCGGCGCGCTGCCGATCGACTATCGCGCTGGTTCGGTGGTCGAGCAGGTGCGCGACCTCACCGGCGGTCTGGGTGTGCCGGCGGTGGTCGAGTGCGCCGGCACGGCGGCGGCGATTCGCGATTGCTGCCTCGCCGCGGCCAAGGGCGGCGTCGTGTCGGTGATCGGCATTCCGCATGAAGACCCGATCTTGCCGATGAAGCGCATCGTGCTCGACGAGATCGAGATCGTCGGCGACCGGGCCAATCCCAACACGGCGGAAGACGCCCTGTCGCTGCTCGTCAACGGCCGCGTCGACCTCACGCCGCTCCTCACGCACCGCTTCCCGCTGGCCGAATTCGCCACCGCGCTCGAGACGTTCGAGCGGCGTCGCGACGGCGCGGTGAAGGTGGCGATCAAGCCCTGACCATGAAGCTGTACAAGACCACACGGGGACCCGTCATCGAGGTCGACGGGGTGCACCACCTGGCGCCGGAATCCGACTGGGACGCGCTGTTCAACCACGACGATCTCGCCGCTGCGCTGGCCGCGATGGCGCGGCAGGCGCCCGTCCTCGACGGCCTCGACCTGGCCACCGAGACCCTGGCGCCGATCGGGCGTCAAGAGGTCTGGGCCGCCGGGGTCACCTATCTTCGCAGCCGCAGCGCGCGCATCGAGGAGTCGAAGTCGGCCGGCGGCGGCGACTTCTACGATCGCGTCTACAACGCGCACCGCCCCGAGCTGTTCTTCAAAGCGACAGCGCATCGGGTCGCCGGTCCAGGACGGGCGCTCCGCATCCGCCGCGACTCTGCCTGGAACGTGCCGGAACCCGAACTGGCGCTGGCCGTGAACGCGCGCGGCGCGATCATCGGCTACACCATCGGCAACGACATGAGCTCGCGAGACATCGAGGGCGAGAACCCGCTCTACCTGCCGCAGGCCAAGGTCTACGCCCAGTGCTGCGGGCTCGGGCCGGCGCTGTATGTCTCGGCGGAGCCGCTCGATCCGGCCACCGAGATCCGCATCGTCGTCCAGCGGGGCGGTCAGCCGGCGTTCGCGGGGCAGTGCCAGTTGAGCAGCATGAAGCGATCGGCGACGGAACTGGTCGAGTTCCTGTTTCGCGACAACGCCTTTCCCGACGGCTGCCTGCTGCTCACCGGCACCGGCATCGTCCCGCCCGACGACTTCACGCTGCACCCCGGCGATGAAGTGCGCATCGCCATCGACCCGATCGGCACGCTGGTGAATACCGTCGTTCAGGGACAGGGTCAGGCGTGATGGCCGGAGCCTCCGAGGCCTCGACCGCCGACATCGACGCCGCCCTCGTGGCCGCCGACCGGGCGTTCGAGGTCTACCGCGCGTTGCCGGCCGAGCGGCGGGCGGCCTTACTGGAACAGATCGCCGTGGAGCTCGAGGCCCTCGGCGACGAACTCCTGGCCGTCGCCCATGCCGAGACGGCGCTCCCGGTGGCCGAACGGCTGGCCGGCGAGCGCGCCCGCACCGTCAAGCAGTTGCGCCTGTTCGCCAGCATGGCGCGCGACGGGTCGTGGGTCGATGCGCGCATCGACCGGGCCAACCCCGACCTGAAGCCGCCGCGGCCGGACATCCGCCGCATGCTGATCCCGATCGGCCCGGTCGCCGTCTTCAGCGCCAGCAACTTCCCGCTGGCCTTTTCCGTCGCCGGCACCGACACCGCGTCGGCGCTCGCCGCCGGGTGCCCGGTGGTCGTCAAGGCGCATCCGGCGCATCCCGCCACGTCCGAGCTGACGGCGCGCGCGGTCCGTCTCGCGATCGAGCAGACCGGGCTGCCGGCCGGGGTCTTTTCCCTGCTGCACAGCACGCGCAACGACATCGCCGTCGCGCTGGTCCGGCATCCGCTGACCAGGGCGGTCGCCTTCACCGGGAGTCTCACGGCGGGGCGCGCGCTGTTCGACGCCGGCGCGACCCGGCCGGAACCGATTCCGGTGTATGCCGAGATGGGCAGCGTCAACCCGGTATTCGTGCTGCCCGGTGCGCTCAGCGACCGTGCCGACGCCATCGCCGAGGGTCTGGCGCAGTCGGTCACGCTCGGCGTCGGACAGTTCTGCACCTGCCCCGGCATCGCCGCGGGCATCGCCGGTCCGGCCTTCGACCAGTTCGTCACGCGGCTGGAGGCCGTGATGACCAACGCCCGGCCAGCGACGATGCTGTATCCGAGGATTCTGCAGTCCTACCAGGCGGGCTGGCGTCAGCTCAGCTCGATCGACGGCGTCCGGACGGTGCGCGGCGAGGTCGTGGCCGGCGAAGAGGGCGCTCAGGCCCGGCCGACGTTGTTCGTCACTGACGCGCCGACCTTTCTCGAGCACCACGCGCTGCGCGAGGAGGTCTTCGGGCCCGCGACGGTCGTGGTCCGGTGCGACTCGCGGGAACAGCTCGAGGACGTCGCGCGGGCGATGGACGGTCAGCTGACCGCGACCCTTCACGGCACGCCGGCGGACCTCGCCGAACACGCCTCGCTGGTGTCGGTCCTGGAACGCAAAGCCGGCCGCCTGATCGTCAACGGCTTCCCGACCGGCGTCGAGGTGTGCTCGTCGATGCAGCACGGCGGACCGTACCCCGCGACGACCGATGCGCGATCGACGTCGGTCGGCACCGCCGCGATCGAGCGCTTCGCCCGTCCCGTCGCCTACCAGAATTTTCCGCCTTCGGCGCTGCCGCTCGAGCTGCAGGATGCCAACCCGAGGCGGTTGTGGCGATCGGTCGACGGCGAGATGACCCGCGACAGCTCGCTTCATGTGTGACCGGATGCGGCCACCGACGGAGGGCAGAATGATTCGACGAGTGCTAGGTGGCGTCGCGATGCTGGCAGTGGCGTTTCTGACGGTGTCCGTGAATGGGGCACCCCTGAACTTCATTCCCGACTACACGTTCAAGGGCAGCACCCTGACCGGCTGGAAGGCCATGGGCCAGGCCAACTGGAAGGCCGTGGACGGCGAGCTCATCGGCACGGCGACGTCGCCCGAGGGGGGATGGCTGATGCTGGAGAAGGGACTACAGGACTTCCAGTTCGGCGCCGAGCTCAAGTGTCCCGCCGGCTGCAAGGCCGGCGTGCTCGTGCGCGCCCAGAGGCAACCGGATGGTGGCCTCAAGGGCATATTCATTCCCTTCGGCGAGGGTGAAACCGCCATCTACACGCTGACCCTCGACGGCGCTGGCAAGGAAGTGGGACGTGAGGCGGCCGTTGGTCCGATCGGCGGCATGGTCCGCTACGCGCCGGCTCCGCCCGACCCGAACGCGCCGCCGCCGGCCCGTGGCGGGGGCGGCGGATTTGGCCGCGGCGCCCGGCCATGGGCGCCAGCCGAGTGGAACGACATCGGCATCATCGTCGATGTCAACACGATGCGGAAGCTGTCCTCCGGCATCGTCGTCAGCGCGGCGGCGGTGGCCATGAATGGGTTTGGCCCGATCGCACTGTACGTTGGCGGCACCGCCGAAGCGCATTACCGCGGCGTCTCGTATCAGGACGTCGGCCTCAAGCGGTTCCCGAAGGAGCAGACGTCGCAGTACTTCACGGGGCGCCGCGTCAACCCGTTCTTCTACGGGTTCTCGGTCGGCGCCGCCGACATGAATCACGATGGCCACATCGATTTCGTCTCCGGCCCGTTCATCTACTACGGGCCGGACTTCACGACCGGTCGCGAGTTCTACGCCGCCGAAACGCTGAGCCCGTCGACGGACTTCCCGGCCAACCCTGCGCCGGCTGACTTCTCGCCCCGCGGAGCAGGTGACTGGGTGGCCTTCGCTGCCGACTTCACCGGCGATGGCTGGGGCGATGTGCTCCTCGCCAACACCTCGGGCAGCGCGCTCTACGTGAACCCGGGTCAGGATGGCGCCCGCCGCTGGGACCTCCACAAAGGCGTGATTCCGCCCGCCGGCACCACGCAGGCCGAAATCAACACGCTGGCGGACGTCGACAAGGACGGCAAGCCGGACCTCGTCTACGCCACGCAGCAGCTCGGTGTCAGCTGGGCCAAGCCTGACCCGGCGAACCCCACGGGCACCTGGATCGCCACGTCGATCGGGGGACAGGGCACCTACGCCGCGCATGGCATCGGTGCCGGCGATATCAACGGCGATGGACGCCTGGACGTGTTAAACGCCACCGGCTGGTGGGAACAGCCGGCCTCCGGTCCGCTCACGCCGAACTGGAAATTCCATCCCGGACCGTTCGGTCAAGGCGGCGCCGAAATGGCCGTCTACGACATCAACGGGGACGGCCTGAGCGACGTCATCACGGCGCGTCAGGCCCACAACTTCGGGCTCGGTTGGTACGCGCAGAAGAAGGACAAGGCGAGCGGCGAGATCACGTTCGAGGAGCACGTGATCTTCACGGACTACTCCACGGAGAAGGACAACGCCGGCGGCGTCGCGTTCTCCGAGCTGCACGGCTCCGCGATGGGCGACATCAACGGCGACGGCATTCCGGATTTCGTCGTCGGCAAGCGACTCTACTCCCACCACGAGAGCTTCCTCGACCTCGACCCGTATGGTCCACCGGTGCTCTACGCCTATCTCACCGTGCGTGATCCGAAGGCGCCCGGCGGAGCCAGGTTCGTGCCCGAGCTGATCAACAACGCCTCAGGCGCCGGTTCGCAGGTCATCGTGACCGACATCAACAAGGACGGGATCAACGACGTCCTCACCGGCGGCGTCAACGGGTCGTTCATCTTCTTCGGCAAGGCCCGCTCCGGCACCAGGGCCACCGCGCCAGCGAAGCAGTAGGCGCGCGATCCGCGCCAGTCAGTGGTTGTCGCGCGGCAGGCCGCTGGTCTGGGCGATGCGCTGGAACTTCTCGCTGCCTTCGAGGATCGCGCCGCTGGCCAGCTGGCCGACGAGCGAGCGCTGGATGTCCTGCCAGGGCGTCTGCGACGGCGGCACTTTGTAGCCGCCCTGCGCCTCCAGTTCGCGCCGCCGCGCCGCCAGCTCGGTTTCGGGGATCAGCACGTCGACGGTTCGTGCCCTGAGGTCGATTCGCACGCGGTCACCGGTCTCGAGGAGCGCGAGTCCGCCCATCACCGCGGCTTCCGGGCTGGCGTTGAGGATCGACGGGCTGGCGCTGGTGCCCGACTGGCGCCCGTCGCCGACGCAGGGCAGGGCGCTGACGCCCTCGGTGATGAGGTAGGCGGGCGGCCGCATGTTCACGACTTCCGCGGCGCCGGGATAGCCGATCGGCCCAGTGCCGCGCATGAACAGCATCGTCGCGGGCGTGATGCCCAGCGCCGGATCGTCGATCCGGCGATGGTAGTCCTCGGGTCCGTCGAAGACGACAATCGGCCCTTCGAAGGCGTCGGGATCATCCGGATTGGACAGGTAACGGCGGCGGAATTCCTCGCCGATCACGCTGGTCTTCATGATCGCGGCGTCGAACAGGTTGCCGCTGAGCACCAGGAACCCGGCCGCGGCGGTCAGGGGCCGGGCGAACGGCCGGATGACGCGTTCGTCGCGGATCGCCGCACCGCGGCAGTTGTCGGCCAGGGTCCGGCCGTTCACGGTGATCGCGTCCTCGCGGATCAGCCCAGCGGTCATGAGCTGGGCGACGACGGCCGGCACGCCGCCGGCCCGATAGTAGTCCTCGCCGAGATATTCCCCGGCCGGCTGCAGGTTGACCAGCAGCGGGACGCGATGCCCGACGGTCTCCCAGTCCTTGAGCGGCAGGTCCACGCCGATATGACGGGCGATGGCCGCCAGGTGGATCGGGGCGTTGGTCGACCCGCCGATGGCCGAGGTCACCACGATGGCGTTGTGGAAGGCGTCGCGGGTCATGACGTCCGACGGCTTCAGATCCTCGGCCACCATCTCGACGATGCGCCGGCCGGTGCGATACGCCGCCTCCTGCCGGTCACGGTAGGGCGCGGGTATCGCCGCCGACCCGGGCAGCATCATGCCGAGGGCCTCGGCGAGGCTGTTCATGGTCGTCGCCGTTCCCATCGTGTTGCAGTAGCCGGTCGACGGCGCCGACGAGGCCACCAGTTCGATGAACCCATCGTGGTCGATGGTGCCGGCGGCGAGCATCTCCCGCGCCTTCCACACGATGGTGCCCGACCCGGTGCGCTCGCCGTCGTGCCAGCCGTTCAACATCGGCCCGACCGACAGCGCGATCGCCGGGATGTTGACCGTCGCCGCCGCCATCAGGCAGGCGGGCGTGGTCTTGTCGCAGCCGATCGTCAGCACCACGCCGTCGATCGGATAGCCGTACAGCGCCTCGACCAGGCCGAGATAGGCGAGATTCCGGTCGAGGGCCGCGGTCGGCCGCTTGCCGGTCTCCTGGATCGGATGGACCGGGAACTCGATCGGGATCCCGCCCATCTCGCGGATGCCGTCGCGGACGCGCTGGGCCAGCACCAGGTGATGGCGATTGCACGGCGACAGGTCGCTGCCGGTCTGGGCGATGCCGATGATCGGCCGGCCCGATCGCAGCTCCTCGAGGCTCAGCCCGTAGTTGAGGTAGCGCTCGAGATAGAGCGCGGTCATGTCGATGTTGGCGCTGTTGTCGAACCAGGCGCGCGAGCGCAGCCGGCCCGGCGTCGGGGCGCTCATCGCGCGCTCCGGCACGACAGGCGATAGATCATCGCGTGGCGGTAGGGGCGGCCCGGATCGACCCGCGCCGACACGAAGGTCGGGTGATTGGGCGCGTCGGGGAACTTCTGTGGCTCGAGCGCGATGCCGTCGCCCATCCGGTAGATGTGGCCGGACTTGCCGGCGTAGGTCCCGTCGAGGAAGTTGCCGGTGTAGACCTGCACGCCGGGCTCGGTGGTCAGCAGCTCGAGCACCCGGCCCGAGGCCGGATCCTCGAGCCGCGCCGCCAGCTCGGGCGCGGCGGTCACCCCCTTGTCGAGCGCGAAGTTGTGGTCGTAGCCGCGGCCGAATCGCAGTTGCTCATCGCGGCCGTCGCGAATGTCCTGCGCCAGGCGGCGAGGGGCACGGAAATCGAACGGCGTTCCGACGACCGGTCGCAGTTCGCCGGTCGGAATGAGGTCGGCGCTCACCGGCGTGAACGCTCGCGCCGGGATGGTCAGGAGCTGGTCGAGCGCTCCACCCGGCGCCCCTTCACCGGCGAGATTGAAGATCGCGTGGTTGGTCAGGTTGACGATCGTCGGCCGGTCGGTCGTCGCGTCGAACCTGATCGCCAGCGCGCCCTGCGCATCGAGGGCGTAGGTGACCGTCACGTCGAGGCGGCCCGGGTAGCCCGAATCGCCGTCTGGGCTGGTGTGCGCGAGCACCACGCGGGGCTGCGGGGCGCTGTCCAGCGACACCACGCGCCAGACCACCTTGTCGAAACCGCGGCCGCCGCCGTGCAGCGAGTTGCGCCCGTCGTTGGCCGGCAGCTGGAACGTCGCGCCGTCGAGCGAGAAGCGGCCGCCGGCGATGCGATTGGCGTAGCGCCCGACCGTCACGCCGAAATAGCTGGGGCGGGCGACGTAGGACGCCAGGTCGTCGGAGCCGAGCACGACGTCGGCGACCCGGCCGCCGCAGTCGGGCGCGAGCAGCGATTGCAGCGTCGCGCCGTAGGTGAGGATGCGGGCCGACACGCCGCGGTCGTTCGACAGCGTGATCGCTTCGACGGCGGTGCCGTCGGCGAGCGTGCCGGCCGGCGCCCGGGTCGCCTGGGCCGCCCCGGCCGTGTCCGGAGACGCCGCCGCCAGGACGGCCGTCAGAGTCGCCGCGATCCATTGGGCCTGTCGCACCTACCGCCTCCAAACCGAGGCTGTCAGCGGCCTCGAACTTGTTTATACTCCGACAAATTAATCGGCCGCAAGCCATCCAAGGGGCGCGACCGAGTGGATCTGCCGGAACGGGGGACGCGCGTGGCCAGCCAGACATCAGCGAATGACGCAACCGGTTCGAGCGCGGACCACCTCGAGTACCAGTCGGCGCTGGTGCTGCTGGCCAGCCTCTTCTTCATGTGGGGCTTCATCACCGTCATCAACAACACGCTCCTGCCGCACTTGCGCAGCGTGTTCGACCTCGACTACACCGCCACCACGCTGATCGAATCGGTGTGGTTCATCGCCTATTTCGTCGCCTCGATCCCGTCGGCCAAACTGATCGAACGGATCGGCTACCAGCGCTCGCTGGTGACCGGGCTGGTGGTGATGGCGGCGGGAGCGTCGGGCATGATGCTGGCGGCCGCGCTGCCGTCCTACGGCGTGACCCTGGTCATGCTGTTCGTGATCGCCAGCGGCATCACGCTGCTGCAGGTCGCCGCCAATCCCTACGTCGCCGTGGTCGGCAAGCCCGAGACGGCCTCGTCGCGGCTCAACCTGGTGCAGGCGATGAACTCGGCCGGCACCATGCTGGCGCCGCTGTTCGGCGCCTACCTGATCCTGGGCCGCTCGAAGGGCGGCACCTCCGAAGCCGGCACGGTGCTGACCGCGGCCGAACGTCTGGCCGACGCGCAGTCGGTGATCCTGCCATACGGGCTGGTCGCGGTCGTGCTCGTCGTGCTGGCGGTGGTCATCGCCCGGTATCCGCTGCCGGCCATGGGCGAGGCGACCCGGCGGCACGCGAAGGAGGAGCGGCGGCACCATTCGTTGTGGCGGCACCGCAATCTCGTCTTCGGCGTGCCCGCCATCTTCATCTACCTGATCGCGGAGATCGGCGTCGCCAACCTGTTCGTCAACTTCGTGAGCCAGCCCGACATCGCCAATCTGACGCACGAGCAGGCCGGGCGCTATCTCACGTTCCTGTGGGGCGGGATGATGATCGGCCGCTTTCTCGGCGCGGCGCTGATGCAGCGCATCCGCGCCGAGACGGTACTGGCGGCGTTTTCCGTCGGCGCCTTCGTCGTCATGCTGATCACGGTCGTCGCCTCGGGCCCGCTGGCGATGTGGGCGCTGATCCTGGTTGGCTTCTTCCACTCGATCATGTTCCCGACCATCTTCACGCTCGGCATCAAGGGCCTCGGCCCGCTGACGGAGGAGGGGTCGGGGCTGCTCATCATGGCGATCGCCGGCGGCGCGCTGGTGGTGGTGCAGGGCTGGCTGGCCGATCGCTACGGCCTGCAGCTGTCGTTCCTCCTCACCGCTGCCTGCGAGCTCTACGTGCTCTTCTACGCGCTCTGGGGCGCGAAGCCGACCGGCGCCGTGCCCGATCGGATCGTCGACTGAGGCCGGCCGTTCAGTCCGCGTCCCCGAGCAGCTCCCGCGTGTCGGCGAGGGCCAGATCGACCAGGCTACGCATCGCCGTCGTGGCGGCGGGAGCGTCGCCGGCGGCAATCGCGGTGAAGACGCGGACGTGGTCCGGTATCGGGTTGCGGGGCAGCGCCCGCAGCCGCTGCTTGAACTGCGTCGTCCAGGCCACGGCCGCGCCGATGCCGGCGCCGAGCGCCCGCAACGCGTCGTTCCTGGTCGCCACCAGGACGGCGTTGTGGAAGTCGCGGTCGGCGGCACGCCCGGCCGCGGTGGCCAGGGTGTGGCGCCGCATCAGGGCGAGTGACGCCTTCAGCGCCCTCGAGATCGTCGCGGTCACGCCGCCGGGCGGCCAGACCCGCCGCGGCGGGTTCGACGATCGCCCGCAGCTCGAACAACGCCCGGACGAACTGCCGGTCCGGCTCCCCGGCGAACGCCCAGGCCAGGACGTCTGGGTCGAGCAGGTTCCAGCGGTGACGCGGCAGGATGCGGGTGCCGGCCTTGGTCCGGCTCTCCACCAGTCCCTTCGCGGTCAGCACCTGCACCGCCTCGCGATAGGCGCTGCGCGAGACGTTCAGCTCTGCGGAGAACGCGACTTCGCCGGTCAGCGTGGCCCCCGGCGGGTACTGCCCCGACACGATCGCCACCCCCAACTTGCGGGCGATCGCACCGTGCAGCCGCCGTCCGGGCCCGCGGGCTTCGCGGGTCGCGGCGGCATCGACCGACGCTGCCGTGGCTGTGGTTGTCCGCCGGGTGCCGCTCGCCATGTGCCTGCCTCCGGACGCTGGCCGGTCGGCCGCGGCGGCGCCGACGACACGGCGCCGCCCCGCGGCTGACCTTATATTATGTCGGTGTAATCGGACACGAGATTCGCCCATCATGCCCCCGTCTCCTGGCGAGCCGATCCGCGTCGCGGTGGTCGGCCTCGGCAAGATCGCCCGCGACCAGCACCTGCCAGCGCTGCGCGCCGACGATCGGTTCGCCCTGGCCGCCACGGTCGACCCCGGCAGCGCCGGCATCGCGGGCACCGCGCACCTCCCGGGGCTCGATGCGCTGATCGCCAGGGGTCCGAAGGTCGAGGCGGTGGCGCTGTGCACGCCGCCGCAAGTGCGCCATGCCCTGGCCACTCGGGCCATCGCCGCCGGGCTTCACGTGCTGCTCGAAAAGCCGCCCGGCGCGACGCTCACCGAGGTCGAGGCGCTCCAATCCCAGGCCGCTCGCGCGGGAACGACCATCTTCGCCGCCTGGCACTCGCGCTTCGCCTCCGGTGTCGCCCCCGCCCGCGAGTGGCTGTCGGGTCGCGTCGTGCGCAGCGTCGAGATCGTCTGGCGCGAGGACGTTCGCACGTGGCATCCCGGACAGGCGTGGATCTGGGAGCCGGGCGGCCTCGGCGTGTTCGATCCAGGCATCAACGCGTTGTCGATCGCCACCGCTGTTCTGCCGGGTCCGATCCTGCTCGACGCCGCGACGCTGGTCCATCCACTGAACCGCGCCGCGCCGATTGCCGCCACGCTCGGTCTGCGCGCCGCCGGCGGCGCGCCGATCACGATGGATCTCGACTTCCGCCAGACCGGCCCGCAGACGTGGGACATCAGGGTGGAGACTGACCTGGGGCGGCTCGTCCTGGCGCGTGGCGGGGCCAGCCTGGCGCTGCCGGGCGGCAGCGCAGAGCACTTCGAGGATCGCGAGTATCCGGCGCTCTACGACCGGTTTCATTCGCTGATCCGGAGCGGCGACAGCGACGTCGACATCGCGCCGTTCCGGCTGGTGGCGGATGCGTTCCTGCTCGGCCGCCGGGACACGACCGAGGCGTTCGTCGACTGACGTCCTACAGTCCGAGGTGCAGCACCGTGTACGACCGCGGTGGCAGCCTGAGCGCCATCCGTGCCCCGGGCGCCGGGGCGGCCAATGCCTGCGGGATCACCCGCCGCGGGTCCTCGAAAGTGTTGACGGCCTTGAGGTCCGCGCCGGTCAGCGTCTCACACGTGAGCACCCGGGTCGGGACGACATCCGCCCACTCGAGCACCACCTCGCGCTCGCCGTCGAGGTCGCGGTTCAGCAGCAGCACGGCGGCCTGCTTCGCCGGCTCGTCGACGGTCGCCACGAGGTCGACGAACGGCACGGCTCCGGTGCGCGCGAAGTCAGGCTGTAACCCGGCGCCGCTGATCGGATACGTCTCCGCTTCCACCCGCAGATCGAGCACGCGGCCGCGTGCGTAACGCAGCGCCCAGGCGTACGGGTAGTAGGTGCTTTGCCGCAGCACGCCGCGTTCGTTGGTCACGAGCGGGGCGATGACGTTGACCAGCTGCGCCAGGCACGCCACCCGCACCCGGTCGGAGTTGCGCAGCAGCGTGTTGACGAAGCCGCCGACCAGCAGGGCGTCCTCGAGGTTGTAGACCTCTTCGAGCAGCCGCGGTGCAGCGGCGCGTTTGCCGTCGGTCGCCGCCGCGTCGCGGGCGCGGTACCAGACGTTCCACTCGTCGAACGACAGCCACAGGCGCTTGCTCGAGCGTTGCAGGCCCTGGACGTAATCGCAGACCGCCGCCACCTCGTGGATGTGACGATCCATGTCGAGGTTCATCGCCAGGTAGCGGGCCGTGCTGTTGCCCGACCACCGCGCGGTATTGCCGTAGTAGGCGTGGAGCGAGAGGCCGTCGACCTGGTCGTAGCACTCCTCGAGGACTTCGCGGTCCCAGGCCAAGTAGCCGGGCATGAACGTCCCGCTCGATCCGCAGGCAATCAGCTGCAGGCCGGGATCGATGGTGCGCATCTGCTTGGCAGCGTCGCGAGCCTTGCGGCCGTACTCGCGGGCTTGCAGCTGCCCGATCTGCCACGGGCCGTCCATCTCGTTGCCGAGGCACCAGTAGCGGACGTTATGGGGCCGCTCGTAGCCGTGCGCCCGGCGCAGGTCGCTCCAGCGCGTGCCGCGATCGAGGTTGCAGGTACTCGACGTAGGCCAAGGCCGATTCGACGCTGCCGGTGCCGAAGTTCATCCCGAGCAGCGGCTCGGTGCCGACGGCGGCACACCAGTCGATGAAGTCGTTGGTGCCGAACTGGTTCGACTCGAGGGTATTCCATGCCCGATCGAGTACGGCCGGCCGGTCGCCTTTCGGGCCGACGCCGTCGAGCCAGTTGTAGCCGGAGACGAAGTTGCCGCCCGGGTAGCGGACGATCGGCACGCCGAGTTCCTTCACCTCGCGGGCGACGTCGGTGCGGAATCCCTTCGCGTCGGCCAGCGGCGATCCCGGTTGATAGACGCCGGTGTAGACGGCGCGGCCGAGGTGTTCGAGAAACGATCCCAGCAGCCGGCGATCGAACTCGCCGCGGCCCGGGGCCCGGCGCAGGAAGGCGCGGGCCGGCCCACGGCCCTGGGCGTAGCCGATCGCGTCGAGCCAGGATCCGCCGGCGGCCAGCGCCCCGATGCCCCCCAGGCCGGCCAGGAACGAACGTCGTGTCGTCGTCATCGCTTCACTCTCCAACGCGATCGTCGGCTGCGCGCCGCGACGTGATCCGATACTCCGTCGTGGAGCGGAACACGTCCCCGGGGCGGAGCACCGTGGACGGAAAGGCCGGCTGATTCGGGCTGTCGGGGTAGTGCTGGGTCTCGAGACTCAGCCCGGCGTGTTTGCGCGTCGTCAGCGGCGGCGCCACCGGAAGCCCCGCGACGAGATGATTGCCGGTATAGAACTGGAGGCCGGGCTCGGTGGTGCGGCAGCGCAGGGTGCGGCCTGAATCCGGATCGACCAGCTCGGCGGCGTCGATCAGCTCCGTAGCGCCCGCGGGACGATCGATCACGAAGTTGTGGTCGTAACCGCTGCCAGGGACGGAGGCGAGCGCCGCGATCCGCTCGCCGATCCGGCGCCGATGTCCGGTGAAGTCGAGCGCGGTGCCGGCCACCGGCGCGATCGCACCGGTCGGGATCTGGGTGGCGTCGACCGGCGTGTACCGGCTGGCGAACACCTGCAGCTCGTGGTCGAGGACGTCGCCACGGCCAGCCAGATTGAAGTAGCTGTGATTGGTCAGGTTGACGACCGTCGGCGCCGATGCCGTCGCGTGGTAGTCGATACGGAGCGTGCCGTCGTCGGCCAGCGTGAAGCGGACCGTGGCGTCGACCGCGCCGGGGTAGCCTTGGTCGCCGTCGGGACTGTGCAGGCGGAAGAGGACGCCGTCGGCGGTCTCGTCGGCCTGCCACAGCCGCTGGTCGAAGCCCGCACCGCCGCCATGGAGATGATGCGGTCCGTCGTTGCAGGCCAGGTGCACGGCGCGGCCGTCGAGCACGAAGCGGCCGTGCGCGATGCGGTTGGCGTAGCGTCCGACGGTGCAGCCGAAATAGGGCGGGCGGGCCAGATACGGCGCCAGCGCGTCGTAGCCCAGCACCACGTTGACCGGCGGCGCGCCGTCCGCCGATGGCACCAGCCAGCGGACGATGGTCGCGCCCCACTCGACGATCGTAATCGCCACCCCGGCGGCATTCTGCAGCGTGACGGCCGCAACGGGCCGGCCGTCGGGCAGCGAGCCGAAGGGCCCGGTCACCCCTCCATCTCCTCCAGTTCCTTGCCCTTGGTCTCGTGCAGGAACGCCTTCACCAGGAAGAACGAGATCACCGCCGACACCGCGTAGAAGCTGTAGCTGACGGCCAGGCCGAGCGATGCCGCCATGATCGGAAAGCTCTGCGCGACGAGGTAGTTGGAGAACCACTGCGCGAAGCCGCACACCGCCAGCGCCGACCCGCGGATCTGGTTGGGGAACATCTCGCCCAGCATCACCCACATCACCGGGCCCCAGCTGATGTTGAAGAAGATGACGTAGAGGTTGGCGCTGACGAGCGCCACCGTGCCGAGCTCGGCGGGCAGGTGCAGGTTGCCGTCGACCAGGTCGCCGTTGCCGAAGGCGTAGACCAGGCCGAAGAGCGTGGCCGCCATGCCGGCCGAGCCGATGAGGAGCAGCGGCTTGCGGCCGATCCGGTCGACCAGCGCCACGGTCACGAAGCAGGCCAGGATCGAGACCACGCCGGACACGATATTGATCATCAGCGCGTCGGCTTCGGAGAAGCCGGCCAGCTGCCACAGCGTCGAGCCGTAGTAGAAGATCACGTTGATGCCGACCAGCTGCTGGAACACCGCCAGCAGCAAGCCGGCCCACACGATCGGCCGGACGCCGCCGCGTACGGGATCGATCAGGTCGCCGAGCCGTGGGCGATGGCCCACGGTGAAACTGGCGCGGATGGCCTCGAGCCGGATCGCCGCCACGCGCTCGCCGAACAACGTGCGCAGGACGCCGGCGGCGGCCTCGAGCTGGCCCTTCGCCACGAGATAGCGCGGGCTTTCCGGAATGAACAACAGCGCCACCAGGAAGAAGGCGGCAGGAGCCGCCTGCATCAGGTACATCCAGCGCCACGCCTCGATGCCGCCCCAGAAGATGCTGGTCGACGCCCCGGCGGCCTGCGCCAGGAAGTAGTTCACGGCGAAGGCGGCGGTGAGACCGGTGATGATCATCACCTGCTGCATCGTGGCCAGCCGGCCGCGGATCTCGGCCGGGGCCACCTCGGAGATGTAGGCCGGCGAGAGCACGCTGGCGGCGCCGACGGCCATGCCGCCGCAGAAGCGCGCCAGCACGAACAGCCAGTGCGCGTGCGCGAAGCCTTGCACGAGCGCGCCGGCCAGGAAGGCCAGTGCGGCCAGCATCATGACTTTGCGGCGGCCGAGCAGATCGGCCAGCCGTCCGGCCAGGAAGGCGCCGATGAAGCAGCCAATCAGCAGCGACCCGACGGTGAAGCCCAGGCCGGCGTCGCTCAACGCGAAGGCCGTCTTCAATCCGTCCTGCGTCCCGTTGACGGCGCCGCTGTCGTAGCCGAAGAGCAGCCCACCGATGGTCGCCACCGCGACAATCATCGCGACGACGCCGCGCTTGCCCGTGTCCTCCATCGTGCTGCCTCTCTATGCGGACTGGTGCGGATCAGATGCCGTGCTGTACTTCCACTCCGGCCAGTCCGCGGACCGGTGCCGGCCACGCGAATAGACCGCCCGCCAGCGGCTGCCGTGCCAGCGCGTCCTCGCTGAGTCTCTGGGCCGCCGTCGTCGCGAACAGCGTGCGACGGTCGGCGCCGCCGAAGGCGAGCTTGGTGATATTGGCGACCGGGAACTCGACCGTCTCGACCAACGCCCCGGCCGGCGAATAGCGCCGCGCGCACCAGCCGTCGTAGACGCCCACCCAGACGTCCCCACCCTCGTCCACCGCTGGGCCATCCGGATAGCCCGAGCCCTCGTCGATCGCCGCGAACAGGCGCCGGTCACCGAGCTGTCCCTGCGCGTCGACGTCATAGGCCCAGACTTGGCGGGCGAGCGTGTCGACGAAGTATCCGGTCCGGCCGTCGGGGCTGAAGGCCGGTCCGTTGGTGATGGCGCATCCGAAGCCGCGTGGCCGGACCTGGCCGTCGTCGTCGAGCCGGTAGAACGAGCCGGTCGGCGCGTTCTCGGCGTCGTCCATCGAGCCGAACCACAGGTAGCCGTGGGGATCGACCACGGCGTCGTTCAAGCGGTTGCCGGGTAGCTCGGTTTCGACTGGCGCCAGCAGGTCGAAGGTTTCGGTGGCCGGATCGAAGCGATACAAGCCGCCCTGCAGGCCGGCGATGAACCGGCCGTCAGCGCTCGGCACGACGAAACCGCACTGGCCGGGCGCGCTGAAAGAACTCCTGCCGCCGCTGGCCGGGTCGTAGCGATGCACCTGGCGGCGCTTGATGTCCACGAACCAGAGCGCCTCGTCGCGCGCCACCCAGACCGGGCCTTCGCCCAGTACCGGCGTGGAGATTCCACCGGCACTCGACCGTCAACGCCAGCCCGCGTCGACGAAGTAGTCGTGGCCGGTGCACATCCGCGCGTCGTCCGAGGCCAGGAAGAGAATCATCGCCGCCACGTCCTGTGGCAGGACCCGCGCCTTCAGACACTGCTGGCCGACCATGCGCGCTTCCTCGGCCTGGTCGTGCCAGAGCGCCACCTGCCGCGGCGTGCGGATCCCGCCCGGCACGACGCAGTTGACGCGGATGCCGTCGACGCCGAGATCACGGGCCATCGCCCGCGTCAGGCCTTCGATGCCGGCCTTCGCCGTCTGGTAGATCACGAGGTCGGGCAGCGCCAGGTGCCACGAGATCGAGCCGACGTTGACGATGACGCCGGTGCCGGCCGCCTTCATCCCCGGCAGCACGGACTGCGCACAGAAGAAGTAGTGACGCAGGTTCACGGCCAGCCGCTCGTCCCAGTACTCCGGCGTGACCTCGGCGATGCGATGACGGTCGTCGTTGGCGGCGTTGTTGACCAGGATGTCGACGCCGCCCCAGTCGGCGCACAAGGTCGGCAATGGCGGCCTGGGTGCCGTCGATGTCGGTGAGATCCTGGTGGATGAAGCGCACGGGGTGGCGTCCGTCGGCCAGCCGCGCCGAGAGCGCCTGAGATGGTTCCGCCTGGACGTCGATGAAGGCGACGCGCGCCCCCTGCGCGGCGAACGCCGCGACGATGAACTCGCCGATGCCGCTGCCGCCGCCGGTGATCAAGACCCGCTTGTCGCGCAGCGACGGATACTGCGCGTCCCAGCGAGCCCCCGGGGGAAGTCCGGCGTCAGCGTCCGACATTGGTCGATGTCCTCGGTGAATCTTGATTCAAGAGCGGGCACATGATAATCGATTATTCTCTCCACGCTCTTCCACGCGGCCACCGACCAGGGGAACGACTCATGCTGCAGCGCATCCGTGCCGGTGTCCTCATCGGTATCACGCTCTTCACCTCCGCCCTGATCGCCCAGGGGCCGGCCAGCGACTTCAAGCCCGACACCGTTTTCAGCGGCAGCGGTCTGGGCGCGTGGACCGTAGTGGGCGACGGCGCCTGGACGGCCGACAAGGGCGAGGTGACGGGGAAGGCCGGGCCGGGTGGGAGCTGGCTGGTCCTCGACCGACCCTACCAGGACCTGAACTTCTTCACGCGCTTCCAGTGCGGGTCGCCGTGCGACGCCGGCGTGCTCTTCCGCGTGCAGCAGACGCCGGCCGGCCGCACCGGCATCCTGGTGTCGCTCAAGGACGGCGACCTGGCGATGTACCGCGTCACGCTCGACGCCTCGGGAAAGGCGACGGCGCGCGAGCCGATGCGTGCGGTGGGACCGTTCCTGCGCAGCGCCCTGCCGACGAATCACCCCGACGCGGCGAAACCCCCGGGGCCGAATGGCGCCGGGCGCGGCGGAACGCCCATCACCTTGCCCACGCGCCTGCCCGACCTCGAGCCGCCGGCCCTCGGCATCCGGGCGGGCGAGTGGAACCTGCTGAACGTGGCGATCGACTCCGACGTCATCCGCCCGACGTTGAACCGTGGCCTCGACTTCGGCGCCGGCGCCACCGAGGACCGCATGGGGTTCGGCCCGGTCGCGCTCTACGTCGGCAGCGGCGAGGTGCGCTTCAAGGACCTGGCGTTCAAGGACCTGCACGTCAAGACCGTGCCGGTCGAAACCGTCTCGCCGCGTTTCCGCATGCAGCGGCTCGACGACTTCTACTACGGGTGGGGCGCGGGCACCGGCGACTTCAATCGCGACGGCGTCCTCGACGTCGTCTCGGGCCCGTACTACTACCTGGGTCCCGACTTCAGCCGGCGGATGGAGATGTACGTCGCGCCGGCGCAGAGTCCGACCGCCAGCTTCTCGCCCACCTGGACCGACTACGCCTTCGACTTCACCGGCGATGGCTGGACCGACGTGATCGCGGGCGAGAGCCGGCCGATGACGTTGTACGTCAACCCGCGTGGCGAGCAGCGCCGCTGGGTCGGGCACAGGGTGCTGCCGCAGATCACCGGCGAGTTCACCGCGATGCACGATCTCGACGGCGACCGCACACCCGAGATCCTCTTCGTGACCGGCGGCTCGGGCGGCGCCGGCGGCACGATCTCCTACGCCAAGGTCCACCCCAACGACCCCACCCAGCCTTGGCCGGTGACCCCGATCTCCGCACCAGGCCTCGCGCATGGCCATGGCCTGGGCGCCGGCGACATCAACGGCGACGGCCGCGTCGACGTCGTGCAGGCGGCGGGGTGGTGGGAGCAACCGTCGCGCGGCGCCACCGGCCCGTGGACCTATCACCCGGTGGCGTTCGGCCGTTGGGGGCGGGCCGAAGGGGCAGGCGGTTCGCTGGCCGGCGTCTACGACGTCAACGGCGACGGCCACAACGACGTCGTGACCGGTCTCAACGCCCACGGGTTCGGCCTGGCGTGGTTCGAGCAGAAGCGCGACGCCGACGGCGCGATCACCTTCGTACGCCACATGATCATCGACGACTACTCGACGAAGAACGCCGGCGACGTCACGATGTCGGAGATGCACGCCGCCGCCGTGGCCGACGTGGACGGCGACGGCGTCCCTGACTTCATCACTGGCAAGCGCGTGTCGTCGCACCAGGAGAGCTACGTCGATCCGGATCCCCAAGGGCTACCGGCGCTGTATTGGTTCCGGACGGTGCGCAACCCGAAGGCGCCTGGCGGCGCCGAGTTCGTCCCGGAACTGATTCACAACCGGTCTGGCGTCGGCGCCCAGTTCAGCGCCGTCGATCTGAACAACGACGGGCGAATCGACATCGTCACCGCGACCAACCGCGGCACCTTCGTGTTTTTCGGTACACGCTAGCGCGTGGACACGCCAACGGATTGGAGTCGCCTCCCACGTCCGACCGTATGGATCCGGTTCCCTGGATGTCCTGCTTGACATCGCCCGGTCGGACTCACTAGAGTGCCAGCGATCATCGATAATCTATCGATATCAATGTGAGCCAATATGTCCATCACACGACGCACCTTCTCTCAAACGGTCGGCTTCGGTCTCGTCGGCGCGGCCCTGCCCGCGTGGGCCCAGCGCTTGAACATCCCGGTCGGGCACACCGGCATCACCTGGCCGTGGGGCAACGCGCCCCGCACCGGGCCGGGGCCGACCCGCTTGACCGGACCCGAACCCATCGAGACGGTGGTCGCTGACGTCGCGGGCCTGGGCTACCAGGGCATCGAGCTGTTCGCCTGGCAAATCGACGGGATGGAGGCGCACGGTGGGCTTGGTCCCGTGCTGCAGCGCCACAAGCTGGCGCTGATCGGCAGCTACACCGGCGTGAACCTCACCGACGCCGCCCAGCGCCAGGCCACCATCGCCTCGGCGGTAGCCACCGCGAAGAACGTCAAGAAGCTCGGTGGCACCGTGATGGTCATCGGGCCCAACGGCGTCCCCCGCGATGGCTACGACTTCGCGGCCAACAAGGCCAACATCGTCACCACGTTGAACGAAGTGGGCAAGGCCATCACCGACCTCGGGCTGACCGCGGCGCTCCATCAGCACACCGGCACCTGCGTCGAAACGCGCGATGAGACCTACGCGGTAATGGAAGCGGTCGACACCCGGGTCATGAAGTTCGGGCCCGACATCGGCCAGCTGCAGAAGGGCGGCGCCGACCCGGTCAAGGTGGTCAAGGACTTCCTGTCGATCGTCCACCACGTCCACCTGAAGGACTTCAGCGGCGGCGACGCGTTCCTCGGCTATTGCCCGCTCGGTCAGGGCAAGGTCGATCTGGCGGCGGTCCTCGCCATGATGAGCGGCAAGAAAATGGACGGCATGGTCATGGTCGAGCTCGACAGCAGCCCCAACCAGCCGATCGCGCCGAAGGAGACCGCGACGATCGCCAAGGCGTACCTGCAGAAGCAGGGCGTCGCACTGCGCTCCTGAGCGCGGATCGCGGATCGAGGGAGGCTCGTCGATGCGGCGGTTCTACGCGATTCTCGCGGTGCTCGTGCTCGTCTGGGCGGTGCCGGTCGTGCGCGTGCAGCGCGCGGCCAGCAACTGGGCCGACTACGGCGGCACGCCGGACAACGCCCGGCACGTCCCCCTGACCCAGATCACCAAAGCCAACCTGGCGCAGCTCGGCGTGGCGTGGTCGTATCCGACCAGCGACACGATTTCGTACGTCTTCAATCCGATCGTGGTCGACAACGTCGCCTACGTGCATGGCCCGCAACAACTCGCTCGTGGCCCTGGACGCGACCACCGGCAAGGAGCTGTGGATCCACGACAACCTGCGCGGCATCGCCCCGCGCGGGATCAACTACTGGCAGAGCCGGGACGGCGCGGACCGCCGCCTGCTGTTCCAGATGAACAGCTACCTGCAGGCGATCGACGCCCGCACCGGCAAGTCGATCATGAGCTTCGGCACCAACGGCGTCGTCAACCTCCGCGAGGGGCTGCGCCGGGAGCCGGAGAAGCTGGTGAAGGTGCAGTCGTCGAACCCCGGCAAAGTGTTCGAGAACCTGCTCATCCTGGGATCGGCGGCCGGCGAACACTACCTGGCGCCGCCCGGCGACATCCGCGCCTACGACGTCGTCACCGGCAAGCTGGCGTGGCAGTTCCACACCGTGCCGCACCCCGGAGAGTTCGGCTACGACACCTGGCCGAAGGACGCCTGGCACTACGTCGGCGGTGCCAACAACTGGGGCGAGCTGTCGATCGACGCGGCGCGCGGCATCGCCTACGTGCCGACCGGGTCGCCGACCTACGACTATTACGGCGCCGACCGGCACGGCGCCAACCTGTACGGCACGTCGCTGCTGGCGCTCGACGCGCGCACCGGCAAGCGCATCTGGCACTACCAGATGGTGCACCACGACCTCTGGGACTACGACAACACCGCTGCGCCGCAGCTGGCGACCATCAGCCACAACGGCAAGCCGCGCGACATCGTCGCGCAAGCCGGCAAGACCGGCTATCTCTACGTGTTCGACCGCGTCACCGGCGAGCCGATCTGGCCGATCGAGGAGAAGCCGTTCCCGGCCAGTGAGATCCCCGGCGAAAAGGCGTGGCCGACGCAGCCGATTCCGACCGCGCCGCCGCCGTTCTCCCGCCAGTCGCTCACGGCTGACGACATCAACCCCTACATCCTGACCGCGCGCCAGCGGACCGAGTGGCAGAAGCGGATCGCCAGCGCCAAGAACGGCGGTCTCTTCACGCCGCCGTCGTTCCGCGACACGGTGTCGATTCCCGGCGCGCAGGGCGGCGCCAACTGGGGGACGACCGCCGCCGATCCCGCGCGCGGCCTGGTCTACGTGCTCGGCATCAACGTCCCGTCGATCTACAAGCTCAGCGCCGAGGCGCCGCGCCCGGGCGGGCTGGGCCCGGTCGGGCCGGCGGAGATCGCCGCCGGCCGCGCCATCTACGAGGAGCGCTGCCAGTCCTGCCACGGCGGCAACATGATGGGCAGCGGCGCCTACCCGTCGCTCGTGGACGTGGTCGGGCGCATGGGCGGCACGTCGGTGCGCGACAAGATCACGGGCGGCGGTCCTGGGATGCCGCCGAGCGACGACCTCACCGAGTCCCAACTCGCCGCCATCGTGGGGTTCCTCGCCAATCCGATCAGCCTGCCGGGATCGGCCGCCGCCGACGCGCCGGCGCTGCCGCCGGGCCCGGTGGTCGCGTCCGGTGGAGCGCCCGCCGGCCAGGTCGTGCCCGAAGGGCGTCCGGGCGGCATGGTCGGCCCCGACTATCCGAAGGGCATCCCGGTGCCGGAAATCCGGATGTACACCGGCTACGGCATGAACGGCACCATCGTCAAGCCGCCGTACTCGACGCTCACGGCGTACGACCTGAACACCGGCACGATCAAGTGGCAGGTGCCGGCCGGTGGCGACGACGCCCGCGCCCTGTCGGAGGGCGCCAAGGACACCGGCTACATCTTCCAGCGCACCGGCATCATCACGACGCCGAACGGGTTGCTCTTCCACGCCGGCGGCGATCGCACCTTGCGCGTCTACGACGCGGACACCGGGACGGTCCTGTGGTCGGCGCCGCTGCCGGCCGGGTCGCGCGGCATCCCGGCGATGTACGCGGTGAACGGCCGCCAGTTCTATCTGGTGAACGCCAGCTCGTCGCAGCGAGGAGCAGCGACGCCGGGCGCCGTGCCCGCCTACGTCGCGTTCGCGCTTCCCGAGGCAGTCTCCAAATGAGCCGGAACCCCATTTTGGACTTCGGCATCGACCGAAGCACCCTCGAGTTCGTCGGTCACGATCTGAAGCGCCCCGAATGCATCCTCGCCGAGCCGGACGGCACACTGTGGGCGGCCGACGCGCGCGGCGGCGTGATGCGGCTCGCCGGCGGGCGCCAGGAACTGATTACCCAGGCCCATTCGGACCACTTCGAGCAGGCCTCCTCGGAAGCGAGCCGCTACCTCGAGGGCACGCTGCCCAACGGTCTGGCGTTCGCCCGCAACGGCGACATCCTGATCTCGAACTTCGGCACCGACCGCCTCGAGGTGATGTCGCGGGACGGCCGGTCGCACGTCCTCGCCGACAGCGTCGAGGGGCAGCCGGTCGGCAAGGTCAACTTCGTCCTGCGTGACTCCAAGGACCGCGTCTGGGTCACGGTGTCGACCAGGATCAAGAACTGGATGCACGCGCTGCGGCTCGATCTCGGCGACGGCTACCTCGCGCGCCTCGAGAACGGGACGTTGCGCATCGTCGCCGACGGCTTCCACTTCACCAACGAGGTCAGGTTCGACGCCAACGAAGAGTGGCTCTACGTCGTCGAGACGACCGGCGGACGCATCACGCGGCTGCGCATCGACGACTGCGGTGAAGTCCGCCAGCGCGAGATCTTCGGACCGAGCACTCTCGGTCCGGGCGCGTGGCCCGACGGCATCGCCTTCGACAGCGCCGGCAATCTGTGGGGCACGCTGGTCTATTCCGACAAGCTGTTCGTGCTGACGCCGCAGGGCGACATGCGCGTGCTGCTCGACGAGGGCGACCCGGTGAAGGTGGCGGCGCTCGAACAGGCCATCGCCGAGAAGCGCGTCGACCACGACGTGTTGTTCGCGACCGGCCGGGGCGTGGCGCCGTGGATGGCCAGCGTCACGTTCGGCGGCAGCGATCTGCAGACCGTGTACATCGGGTCGCTGAAGGGGAATCGTATTCCGTTCTTCCGGGCGCCGGTGCCTGGTCTGCCGATGGTGCACTGGCGCGAGGCGAGTACGCCGGCGCGGTAGGCACGTGCGCAATCCCGGCCGGGGCCGCCACACGTAAGGGTCGCGCCCGACCAGTCAGTTTGAAGGAGGTCTTCGATGGTGCGTGGACTCGGACGCTTGGCCGTCCTTGCTGTGGTGCTCGTGTTCGGCGCCTTCGACTCGCCCGGTGTCCTTGGCCAGCAGCGCCGCCAGGAGTTGAGCGTCGCCGCCAACTTCGCCGCCGACGGCGCCTTCACCGGATCGAGCCTGGCCGGCTGGCGTCCGGTGGGCGGCGCCACCTGGCGCGCCGAGAACGGCGAGATCATCGCCACGACCGGCGCCACGGGCGGTTGGCTGATCGGCGACAAGCCCTTCGAAGACGTCTCCATGGTGGCGTCGTTCCGCTGCACCGGCGCGTGCCAGACCGGCCTGCTGGTGCGGGCCGAGCCGACCGCGGACGGCGGCGTCAAAGGCATCTTCGTGTCGGTCACCGGCGAGGAACGCGCGTTGTATCGCGTCGTCCTCGACGCCCAGGGCCGCGAGACGTCGCGGGATCGCTTGAGACCACCGGCTCCCGGCCAGTTGCGCGTCGCGCCGCCGGCGCCGGCGACCCCGCCGGCCGCTGGCCCCGGTGGTGGCGGTGGCGGTGGGCCCCGAGGTCCGCTGCCGATGCCGGGCGGCATTCCTTCCCCGATCGCCCGGCCCGACGGCACCGTCAAGGCCGGCGACTGGAACACCATCGAAGTGGCGCTCGACGCCAACATCGTGCGCGCCTTCCTGAACGACGCCGGCGGCATCAGGGACGGCGTGGCCGACGCTGAATTCGGTGAGTTCGGGTCGATCGGGCTCTATGCCGGCGGCGCCGGCGAGGTGCGGTTCCGCAAGGTCGCGTACAAGAACCTGCACTCGCGCAGCGTGCCCACCGAACACCTGTCGAGCAAGTTCCGGCTCCAGAACCTGACCAACCTGTACTACTCCTGGGGCCCGGCGATTGCCGACTTCAACAAGGACGGCTCGCCCGACATCGTGTCCGGCCAGTACTACTACCTCGGGCCCAACTACACCGAGGCGCGCCAGATCTACATCCGCGGCACCATCGACCCGGGCTCGCAGTATTTCAACGGCCTGCAGTACGCCTACGACTTCACCGGCGACGGTTGGCCGGACGTGCTGAACGCCGAGTTCACCCGGGCCGCGGTGCTGTTCGTGAACCCCAAGGGCGAGTCGCGCCGCTGGGAGACCTACACGGTCACCGACAACATGTCGTGCGAGTTCGTGCTGCTCAAGGACATCGACGGCGACGGCACGTCGGAATTCCTGTTCAAGGACAGCGAGAACACGTTCGTCTACGCCAAGCCCGACCCGAAGAATCCGACCGGCATGTGGGTCAAGACCGCGATCAGCGAACCCGGGCCGTGGGCCAACCACGGGATGGGCACCGGCGACATCAACAGCGACGGCCGGGTCGACTTCGTGAACGCCTACGGCTGGTGGGAGCAGCCCGCGACCAAGGGCACCACGTGGACCTATCATCCGGCGGCGTTCGGACGCTGGTCGCGGTCGAGCCCGGGCGGCGCCGAGATCGCCGTCTACGACGTCAATGGCGACAAGCTGAACGACGTCGTCACGTCGCTCCAGGCGCACGGCTGGGGCCTGTCGTGGTTCGAGCAGAAGAAGGCGGCTGACGGCACCAGCTCGTTCGTCGAACACGAGATCATGGGTGACTTCTCGACCGCCAACGCCGGTGGGGTGACGTTCTCGGAGCTCCACGGCTCGACCTTCGCGGACATCGACGGCGACGGCCTGCCGGACTTCATCACCGGCAAGCGGCTGTGGGCGCACCTCGACACCTTCCTCGACCCCGACCCGCACGGTGACCCGGTGTTGTACATCTACCGCACGGTGCGCAATCCCAAGGCGCCCGGTGGGGCGGAGTTCGTCCCCGAACTGGTGCACAATCGCTCGGGCGTCGGCTCGCACGTCGCCGTCGCCGATCTGAACAAGGATGGCGCGCCCGAGATCATCACCGGCACCAAGCTCGGGACGTTCATCTTCTGGAATCAGTGGAAGAGCGCCCGCCGCTGACGGCGAACGACCAGACGACGGGCGAGTGACCAGCTCCGCTCGCCGGCGAGCCGGGCCGTGGCTGCTGTTGTCGGCGGCCGCGGGCCTGCTCGTGCTGGGGCTCGTCTACGCCGGCAAGGGCGGCGCTGCGCGGCCCCCAGCGGCGCCGGCCGAACGAGCCGCGCGCGCGACGGGTGACGGCCCGGCGCAGGGCTACGCCGACCCGGGGTCGTGCGCCGGTTGCCACAGCGACATCGCGAAGACCTATGCGTTGACCGGCATGGCCCGGTCGCTCTCCCGGGTCGGCGCGGCCGGGTCTGGCAGATCGCTGCCGGGCGTCACGGGCGGCGGCTACTACCACGCCGCCTCGGACCGTCACTACGCGGTCACCCAGCGCGGACGGCGCCCTGGTGCAGCGCCGTCATCAGGTCGGGCCTGGCGGCGCCGAGGTCAACGTCCTCGAGGTCGCCGCCGACTACGTGATCGGGTCGGGCAACCACGCGCGGACGTTCGTGCAGCGCGCCGCCGATGGCCGGCTGATGCAACTGCCCCTGAGCTGGTACGCCGAGGGCGGCGGGTCGTGGGCGATGAGCCCGGGCTACGACCGGCCGGCGCACCTCGACTTCCGGCGCGTCATCGACGACGGCTGCATGTCGTGCCACAACGGCTATCCGCGCGACCGCCTCCAGGACGACGGGACCGGGCCGAAGTTCGCCGCCGCGCTGCCCGAAGGCATCGATTGCCAGCGCTGTCACGGCCCCGGGCAGGCGCACCTCGACCGGATCGCCGCCGGCGACGTCGACGGCGCCCGTCGCGCCATCGTCAACCCGGGCACCCTCGACCGCGAGCGGCAGATGGAGGTGTGCCTGCAGTGTCACCTCGAGACGACCAGCAGCCCGCTGCCGTTCCAGCTGCGCCGCGTCGGCCGGCTGCCGATGTCGTACGTGCCGGGGACGCCGCTGGCCGAGACGTTCCTCTACTTCGACCACGCGCCACCGGGCGGCGGCGCGGACCCTCACGCCGACAAGTTCGAGATCGCCGGCGCGGCCTACCGGCTGGCCAAGTCGGCCTGCTTCCAGGGCAGTCAGATGACGTGCCTGACCTGCCACAATCCGCACGACGTGCCGCGCGGCGACGCGGCGGTGCAGCACTACACCGCGGCGTGTCAGAGCTGCCACCAGACGGTCCACGCCGCCGGCCCCCCTCGCGTCGCTGGTGCCGGCCCGCGCGCGACCTGCATCGACTGCCACATGCCGCGTCGCCGGACCGACGACGCGGTCCACGTGGTGATGACCGATCACTTCATCCAGCGCGTCAGGCCGGCGCGCGACCTGACGGCGCCCCTTCAGGAAGCCGCCACGCTGGCCGCCAGCCACTACCAGGGCGACGTGGCGCTGTACTACCCGCCGGCGCTGCCGCCGACCGCAGAGAGCGAGCTGTACCTCGCGCTGGCGCAGGTGCAGCAGGGGTCGAATCTGGCGGCCGGCATCCCGCGGCTCCAGAAGGCCATCGAGGGCCACGGATCAGCGCCCACCGAGTTCTACTACGAGCTGGCCCGCGCCCACGCCAAGGCGGGGAATCCGTCGGAGGTCATCCGCTGGTCCGAGGCCGCGCTCGCCCGCGACGCCTCGTTCGCTCCGGCGCTGAAGGAGCTGGCCGGCGCGGCGACCGCGCTCGGACAATGGGACCGCGCGATCGAGGCCCTGCAGCGTGCGGTCGCGCTGCGGCCCGGTGACACCCACGCGCTCGCCGACCTCGGCAAGGTCTACCTGCAGGCGCAACGGGTCAGCGACGCAGTGCCGGTGCTCGAGCGCGCCCTGGCGCTCGACAGCACCCTGCCGCTGGCCCACAACACCCTCGGCCTGGCCGCCCTGACGCAAGGCGACGGCGGACGGGCCGAGCAGCAGTTTCGCGAAGCGATCCGGATTCAGCCCGATCTCGCCGAGGCGCACAACAACCTGGCGAATCTCCTCGCCGGCCGGCAGGCCTACGCCGAGGCGGCGGCGCACTTCGAACAGGCCGTCCGCCACGACCCGACCCACGCGCGCCGCCCATCACGGCTACGGCCTGGTGCTGGCGCTGACGCAGCAGAACGCGCCGGCACTGGCGGCGCTGCGAACGGCGGCCCGGCTGGACCCGCGCCGCGAGCGGATCCACACCGACCTCGCCGACGTCCTGTCGGACGATGGGCCGCAGTGCCGAGGCGCTGGCCGAGTACCAGCTGGCGGTGCGAAGCGGACCCGCGCGACTTCGATGCGCACTTCGGCATGGCCGAGCTGCTGATGCGTCAGGGCCGGCGCGCGCAGGCGATTCCGCATCTGGAAGCGGCCGCGAACAGTCCGGATTCCGCGCTGCGCGACGCCGCTCTGCATGCATCTATCCGCGTTGCGGTAGGACGCGATTACATATCTTGCTTGGATGACGCCACAATTCTGCTTGACAACAACTTAACAGATACTCGATTATCGACCGCCGTTAGACCCCGGGTGTCGCCAACACCCGGCTATCGCCACTTTCAGGAGGGCGCGTGCTGAAGCGATCTTGCGTCTCGACCTGGCTAGCTTTGCTAGCCGCTGTGCTGCTGTGGGCAGCTCCCGTGATGGCCCAGAGCTTCTACGGAGCGATGTTGGCCGTTGTCAAAGACGACCAGGGCGGCGTCCTTCCAGGCGTCACTGTCGTCATCGTCAACATGTCCACGGGCGAACGACGCGAAGCGGTCAGCTCCGAGGACGGCAGCGCCCGGTTCGTGAACCTGGTGCCCGGCCCGTATCGCCTCGAGGCCGAGCTGACCGGATTCCAGCGCTGGGTCCGTGAGGGGATCGCGGTCAACGTCCAGACCAACCCTCGCATCGACGTCACGCTGGCGCTCGGCAGCCTCTCGGAGACGCTGACGGTCACCGGCCAGGCCCCGCTGCTGCAGACGCAGAGCGCGTCGGTCGCCACGACCGTGGCCAGCCGCTCGGTGCAGGAGCTGCCGCTTGAACGGCCGCAACGTGCTCAACCTCATCTCGCTGGCGCCGTCGGTGGTGCCGCAGGGCGAGCTCCGACGGCAGCCTGACCGGGAAGAACGTCTTCGCGGCCGGCAACTACCAGATCGGCGGCGGCACGGCCAATCAGAGCGCGTCGTTCTTCGACGGCGTCACGGTGCAGGACACCGCCTACGGCAACATCGTGGTGCTGACGCCGAGTCCCGACGCGGTCGAGGAGTTCAGCGTCCAGACCAACAGCAGCAGCGCCGAGTTCGGCCGCTTCACCGGCGGCGTGATCAACATGGCGTCGCGCTCGGGCTCCAACAGCTTCCGCGGCAGCCTGTTCGAGTTCCACCGCAACCGGGAACTCAACTCCAACACGTTCTTCGGCGAGCGCGCCGGGCTCGACAAGCCGCCGTTCACCCAGAACAACTTCGGCGGCACCCTGGGCGGCGCCATCCGGCGCGACCGGCTGTTCTTCTTCTCGAGCTACGAGGGCTACCGCAACGAGGAAGGCGTCCTGCTGCGCCGCACCGTCCCGACGACGGCGATGCGCTCCGGCGACTTCTCGGACTTCCGCAACCAGACCACCGGGGCGGTCGTGCCGATCTACGACCCGTGGACGCAGTGCGGCATCAACAATCCCGGCACCGGCGCCTACAACGGCGACTGCGGCGCGGTGCCGAACCGCCTGCAGTTCCCCGGCAACCGGATTCCCGCCAACCGCATCAACCCGATCGCCGCGCGGCTGCTGGCCTTCCCGATCTACGCCGACCCGACCGTGTCGGGCCAGTGGCGCAACAACAACTTCGAGAAGAACGCCCAGATCGGCGGCACCAACGACCAGTTCAACCTGCGCAGCGACTACAACGTCAGCCAGAACGTCCGCCTGATCGGGCGCTACACCATCTTCGAATCGACCAACGCCCCGGTCGACCTCTACGGCAACGGGCAGTTGAACGGCGACCCGTACTCGCCCGAGCACTTCATCACCACCCAGGCGATGCTGGCCAGCACCTGGACCATCAACTCCTCGACGGTGTTCGACGCCCGCGTCGGGTTCCTGCGCTGGGACTACGACCGCGAGCCGGGCAATCTCGGCGTCAACCTGACCCAGCAGTTCGGCTTCTCGCAGACGCCCTACGGCCAGATCTCCGAGCGCAGCGGCATCCCGGGGATGGAGACGATTCCGAACATCAACGTCACCAACAACAACACCATCAACACCGGCCTCATCTACGGCGACGACCGCACCTACACGTTCACGCCGACGCTGACGAAGATCGCCGGCGGCCACACCATCAAGGTCGGCGCCAACCTGCTGCGCGGTGAGGTCAACTACTTCCAGAACAACAACCCCGGCGGCACGTTCGCCTTCACCAACGCGCCGACCGCCCTCGATGGCACCAACCCCGGCAACACGGGCGACGGGTTCGCGGCGTTCCTGCTCGGCCTGCCCACCGGCGGCACCTACCAGGCGTCCAGCTTCACCTACGGCCGCTCGACCTACCAGGCCTACTTCGCCGAGGACTCCTGGCAGATCAACGACAAGCTGACGGTGAACCTCGGGCCTGCGCTGGGAGATTCCCGGCGTCTACACCGACCGGGACGACATGCTGAGCACGTTCAATCCCGAGGTCGTCAACCCGCTGCTGCGCGGCATCAACAACCCGGTCACCGGGGCAGCCGTTCCTGGGCGCCTTCGAGCTGGTGAACAGCGACGAGCAGCCCGAGCGCGGCTTGCGCAAGAACCCGTTCAACCTGGTCGTGCCGCGGGTCGGCTTCGCCTACCAGCTCACGCCCAACACCGTGATTCGCGGCGGCGGCGGCAAGTTCATCATCCCGTCGACGGTGCGCTTCCAGGACGGCCCGACCAACAACGGCGTCAACAACCGCACCAACAACATGCAGCCCAGCGTCGACAACAACCGGACGTTCGTCGCCGACCTGACCAACCCGTTCCCGAACGGCGTCTTCAACCACCCGCAGCCGCGACGCCAGCTTCCAGCAGGCGCTGCTCGGCGGCGGCGCGCTGCAGTTCAACCGCGACGAAGAGGGCTACCCCGGTTCGGCCTACCAGTGGAACATCGCGGTGCAGCACCAGTTCGGCAGCGGGCTGTCGGTGGAAGCCACCTACACTGGCCTTGACGGCAATAACCTGCCGAACAGCCTCAACTTCAACCAGCTCGGGCTGGAGCACGTCAACCGCGCCGCCAACGACACCAGCGTGTGCAGCCTCACCGGCAATCGAGATCATCCCGTTCGGCGCGCCGGGCTACGCGTCGAACCAGCGCGACACCTGCTACGGCGCCTTCCTGCGCCAGCAGGTGCCCAACCCGCTCGCCGGCCTGGTGCGCGAAGGGACCGCTGTCCACGGCGAACGTCCAGCGGGCGCTGCTCCTGCTGCAGTTCCCGCAGTATCAGTCGGCCACCCGGCCCGGCTACTTCGGCCGCAGCCGCTATCACGCGCTGCAGCTGCGCACCGACAAGCGCTTCGGCGCCGGCAGCCTCTTCAGCGCCAACTACACCTTCTCGCGCAACATGACCAACGCCGAGACGGTGACCGACGTGGCTCGAGGCGGGCGCACCGGCGGCCGGCTACCAGACCAACGACCTCGAGAAGGAGTGGTCGCTCAGCAGCTTCGACGCCCGCCACCGTCGTGGTCCTCAACTACGTCCTCGACCTGCCGTTCGGCCCGGGCCGTCGCTTCCTGGGCGGCACCGGCGGCTTCGTCGGCGGGCTGGTCGGTGGCTGGAGCGTGAACGGCGTCACGACCTTCCAGGCCGGCTTCCCGCTGGCCTTCACGGCCACGCCGAACCTCGTCGGATTCGGCTACGGCCTGCGCCCGAATGTCGTCCCCAACTGCGACAAGCAGGTCGATGGGTCGGCGACCGACCGCCTGAACAGCTGGTTCAACACCGCCTGCTACACCGTGCCGAACGCCGCGTTCGTCGCGGCGGATCCGTCGAGCGACCCGCGGCTCCGCTGGGCCCTGGGCGACGCGCCGCGCACTCGACGGCGACCTCCGCAGCCACGGCGTCCACAACTGGAACTTCGCCGTCTCGAAGCAGACGCGCCTGACCGGCCGGGTCAACCTGACGCTCCGCGCCGAGGCCTTCAACCTGTTCAACCGCGTGCAGTTCGGGCCGCCCAACACCACGGCGAGCACCAACGCGACGGCGAACTTCGGCCAGGTGACCACGCAGGTCAACCAGCCGCGGCTCATCCAGATGGCGGCGCGGCTGGCGTTCTAAACGGCAGGAATGGCCTGACGTGGGCAGTCAGGCCATACCTGTTGCCGTCCGACCTGCCAGCTTCGGCTGGCAGGCGGGCGGCCTCCACATGCCGAGCCGGGCCCGTCCGGCGGGGCGCGCTCGGGACCAACTCGGATGAACTCACGGTCGGCGGAACTCACGGCGCGTCGCAGCGTCGGTCACGGCGCTGCGGATGACGACCACCTGCGCCGTCAGGGCATTCTCGGTCTGCTCGCCATCAAGGACTCGGACGTTCGAGTGGCCACGCTCGAACAGTGTCGTGACGCCGTCGACAAGAGCCTGCACGCCGGCGGCGCCTTCTCGGCGACGATTCCCCTGGTGGCGCTCTACTACGGCGGCTTCATGGACATCGACGTCGTCGATCCCACCAAGCGCGGCCAGGACCTGTTCGTCCTCAGCAAGGGCCACGCCGTGGCGGCGCTGGCCTCGATCTACGCCGACCTCGGCTACTTCGACCGTGCCATCCTTCGCAACTCCCGGTCCCATCACAGCATCCTGAACGGCCATCCCGGGCCGGTGCTGCCGGGGATCCATCTCGCGACCGGACCGATGGGGCAGGGGCTGTCGGTGGCGCAAGGCCTGGCGCTGGCCGGCCGGCAGTCCCCGACCTACGACTGCTACTGCGTGTGCGGCGACGGCGAACTTCAGGAAGGGCCGATCTGGGAAGGCGTGATGTACGCCGGCCAGGCCCACCTCGACAACCTGTGCGTGATGGTCGACCACAATCACGGGCAGCTCGACCTGGCCAACCGCATGGTGTTCACCATGCCGCACCTGGAGACGGTGTTCGAGTCGTTCGGGTGGGAGGCCCTCAGCGTCGACGCCACCCAGTACGACGGCATCTACCGGGCCCTCGAGCACTTCCGCTACCGGCCGCGCAACGGCCGGCCGCTGGCGATCATCTGCCGCACGACCAAGGGCCACGGGGCGCTGTCCGACGCGCTGAACAAGCACAAGGTGACGGTGCCGGACTCGCTCATCGACCAGGAGATCGGCCTGCAACGCCAGCAGCGTCGCGACCGCGAGGTCGAACTCAGCCGGTTCCACAGCTCGCTCGCCGATCACCCCCGGGGCCGGGCGCTCCAGGAGGCGCTGGCCGAGGCCGCGCGGGCGATGAATCTCGACGTCGTGCGGGGCTCCGACGGCGAGCTGACGCTGCCGGCGGCGGCCGTGGCCGTGCAGACCAGGCGGGTGCCCCCCCGCGACAAGCGCATCCGCTACGAGCCGGCGCAGCTGCCGAAGATCGACCGCGCCAAGCAGTACTCCGCCGCCGAGATCGTCACCGCGGCCATGAAGGTCTTCGCGAAGGACCCGGCGGTCGTCTCGATCGATGCCGACCTGGCCTCGACCAGCGGCCTCGAGGCTGGCGTCGGCGCCGTCGACCAGCGGCGGGCGCTGAACGTCGGCGTCGCCGAAGCCAACATGCTGTGCATCGGCGAGGGCTACGCCATCCAGGGCTTCAACGCCTGGGTCAGCACCTTCTGCCCGTTCTTCGACTGGAAGGTGATGCGGCGCGTCGCCGTCGGCCACCAGGAGCGCCTCGAAGCCATCGCCGCCGAGGACGGCTGGTTGTCGGACGGCCATGGGCTCGACCTCACGATGCTGGCCACCGCCGCCAACTTCGAGACCCGCACCAACGGCGCGACCCACATGGGCAACGACGACAACACCATCTTCGATGGCCTGGCCCATCTGAAGATCGTCGACTCGTCGTGCCCCCAGCAGATGCTGGCCATCATGCGCTGGATCATGGAAGGCAACCGCGGCCTCGTCTACCTGCGGGTCATGCGCACGCCCTCGCCGGTGATCTATCCCGCCGATTACTCGTTCGAGTTCGGGAAGGCCGTCGCGGTGCTCGACCCGGCCGACGCGGCGGCGGTCATCGTGAGCAGCGGCCGCGGCGTGCACGAAGCGCTGGCCGCGGCGGCGGAGTGCGGCACTCGCGGCGTCAGCGTCGGTGTCGTCGACATGTCGTCGATCGACGAAGACCTGCTGGTCGCGCTGTGCCGCTCCGGACGGGTGATCTGCCTGGCCGAGCAGAACAACGGCTACATCCTGCAGAATCTGCTCAAGGTGGTCTACCGGCGCTGTCCCGACGTGGCCACCGCGGCGCTGCAGCGCGTCGTCGCCATCAACACGCTTGGCGCCGCCGGCCGTCCCGCCTACATCCACTCGGCGACCTACGAAGAACTGATCGAGGCCTACGGGCTCACGCCGGCGGCGATCGCCGGCGCGGTGCAGCGGGCGCTCGCCGCAGGGACCACGCGATGAGCGTACCGGCGATCCACGAAGGCGACGTCGAGGCGCTCAGTCTCGGCGGCCGCGATTTGCGCTGGCTGGTCGCGCCCGGGGCGATCCAGGCCAACCACTGTTCGACCTGCGTGATCGTCGTGCCGCCCGGCGAACGGGTGCGCCCGGCGCACTCGCATCCGAACGGCGAGGAAGTCATCTACATCATCCGCGGTTCGGGACGGGTGCTGGTCGGCGCCGACGTGAGCCCGGTGCGCGCGGGCACGGCGGTGCTGTTCCCACGCGGCGTCGTGCACATGCTCCACAACACCGGCCCGGACGAGATGAAGGTCGTGTGCTTCTTCGCCCCGCCCACCGGCCTCGACAACTACGTCATGCACGAAGGCGTAGACTTTCCCGACTGACCGGTCCGCCCGGCGGCGAGTCCGCCCGCGTTCCGGCGCCGGCCAGCGTTCACCACCGCGAGGTCATTGCATCATGTCCGCAACGAAGAGCTCGACCGCCGACCCCACCACCGCCTCCGCCGAGACCGCCCTGCCCCTGACGCCGCACTTCATCGGCGGCCAGGCCCATGACGGCACGTCCGGCCGCTTCGGCGACATCTACAACCCGGCCACCGGCCGGAAGGCGCGCCGGGTGCCCATGGCGAACACCGCCGACGTGCACGCGGCGATCGCCGCGGCCACGGCGGCGTTTCCGGCCTGGGCGGCGGCGCCGCCGCTGCGCCGGGCTCGGATCCTCATGCGCTTCCGCGACCTGGTCGAGAAGAATCTCCCGGCGCTGGCTGCGGTGATCACCTCCGAGCACGGCAAGGTGGCGTCCGATGCTGCCGGGGAAGTGCAGCGCGGCAACGAGGTGGTGGAGTTCGCCACCGGCGTCCCGCAGCTGCTCAAGGGCGAGTTCACCGAGGAGGTCGGCACCGGCGTCGACAGCCATTCCATCCGCCAGCCGCTCGGCGTCGTCGCCGGCATCACGCCGTTCAACTTCCCGGCCATGGTGCCGATGTGGATGTTCCCGGTGGCGATCGCCTGCGGCAACACGTTCGTGTTGAAGCCCAGCGAGAAGGACCCGACGACGAGCATCGAGCTGGCCAAGCTCCTGAAGGAAGCCGGTCTGCCCGACGGCGTGTTCAACGTGGTGCACGGCGACAAGGAAGCGGTCGATGCGCTCATCGACGACCCGCGCATCGCCGCCCTCAGCTTCGTCGGCTCGACGCCGATCGCCGAGTACATCTACTCGCGCGGCACCGCCACCGGCAAGCGGGTGCAGGCGCTGGGCGGGGCCAAGAACCACATGGTCGTGATGCCCGACGCCGACCTCGATCAAGTGACCGACGCGCTGGTCGGCGCGGCCTACGGCTCGGCCGGCGAACGCTGCATGGCGATCTCGGTGGCGGTGGCGGTCGGTGACGCGGTCGCCGACGAAATCGTCTCGCGGATCACGAAGCGGCTCGAAACCCTGAAGGTCGCGCCGGGCGACGAAGCCGGTGCGGAGATGGGACCGCTCGTCACCGGTGCCCATCTCGACCGGGTGCGCGGCTACGTGGATCTCGGGGTGACCGAGGGCGCGGACCTGGTCGTGGACGGTCGCGAAGCGCCTTGCCCGGACGGGTTCTTCATCGGGGCGACGCTGTTCGATCGGGTCACGCCGGCCATGCGGATCTATCAGGAAGAGATCTTCGGGCCGGTGCTGTCGGTGGTGCGCGTGCCCGACTTCGAAGCCGCGCTGACCCTGGTGAACGACCACGAGTTCGGCAACGGCACGGCGATCTTCACCCGCGACGGCGACTCCGCCCGGGCCTACGCCAGCCGCGTCAAGGCCGGCATGGTGGGCGTGAACGTGCCGATTCCGGTGCCGATGGCCTTCCACTCGTTCGGCGGATGGAAGCGGTCGCTGTTCGGTGATCACTACGTGCACGGCCCCGAGGGCGTACGGTTCTACACGCGGCTCAAGACCATCTCGACGCGCTGGCCGACCGGCATCCGCAAGGGCGCCGAATTCAAGATGCCGGTGCTCGGCTGAGCACCACGACAGCGCGCCGCCGCCGTGGCCTACCAGTGCACGAGTGAGCCGTCGGGCCGGCGGCGGGTCGCGCCAGGATTGCCCTCGGTGATCGCGGTGACGAACGTCAGCCGCGATTCGTCGACGCGAATCCCGAGGCCGGGCCGATCGTTCGGCCATACCTTGCCGTTCCGGCACTCGAGGAATTCCGGCAGGTACGGGACCGGGCGCTCGCCCTGGTTGTACTCCATGAGCACCTGGCCCGGAAACGCCATCATCGTGTGCAGATGACCGGCAGTGGCGATCGGCCCGGTGAAGTGCGGCACGATGCCCACCCGGTGGGTGTCGCAGACGGCCATGATCTTCAGCATCTCGGTGATGCCGCCGACGTTGGGCAGCGACGCGCGCGCGAAGTCGATGTCACGCTGCTCGACCAGCGGACTGAAGTCGGCCCTGGTGCCCCATTCTTCGCCCGGCGCCAGCGGCACCGACGTCAACAGGCGCAGCTTGGGGATCTGAGTGCGATACTGCTCCTCGCGCACCGGGTCTTCGACACAGAACGGCCGGTACGGCTCCATCAGCCGGCACACCTCGACCGCCTCGTGGAAGTCGAACTTCTGGTGCAGGTCGATCATCCAGTTGCCGTCGGTGCCGATGCCCTCGCGGATCTGCTCGACGGCGTCGATGATGCGGCGCACGCGCAGTCGCGAGTCGAACACCGTGCCGCCGCCGCCCGGGCCGCCGGTCACGTCGGGCGGGAGCCCGGACGCCGTGATGTCGCCGTCGACGCGGTAGACCCGGTAGCCGGCGGCCATGGTGGCCGCCGCCCGGTCCTTGAGGCTCATCGCCCGCGCCTGCTCGGGCGGGACGAGTCCGATCGGGAGGCCCGAAGTGGCGTAGAGCTCGATGTGTTCACGGGCCTTGCCGCCGAAGAGCTGATAGAGCGGCACGCCGAGCGCCTTGCCCTTGATGTCCCACAGCGCCAGGTCGATGGCGCCGATGGCGTGAAGGCGCTCCTTCCCCGGCGAGTAGAACCCGTCCATGAAGGCGCCCTGCCAGATCATCTCGGTGTCGAACGCGTTCCGGCCGATCACGCTCCGCGCGACGTTGCGCACCGTGTCCGGAGAGCCGCCTTGGCCGATGCCCGTGATGCCGGCGGCGGTATCGACCAGCACGACCATGTTGCTCTGCGGGAACGCCTGGGGGCCGTTGGTGTCGTAGCCGGGTGGGTAGAACAGGCGAATCCTGGTCACGGCGGTAGGCGGCAGGCCCCGGCCGGCAGCCGCCGGTTGCTGAAGGCGGGCGGCGCCGACGTTCTGCGGGGACGCCATCGCGCCGACGACTGCCGCCAGCGATGTTCCGAAAGTCCTGCGCGGGACGTTCATGTCGATTCTCCGGTCGAGGGCTGGACGGTCGCGGTGCGGCCGTCAGGGCCGCGGCTAGTTGTACGGCGTTCCGCTTCCGGATACAATCGACAATCGATGAGCATGGCCCACCGGCCGTTGATGGCGCCGCGGCCCGTGGCCTCCCGCACCATCGATCTCGTCGGCGCCGCGGCCGTGCCGCTCGACACCGAGGCCAGGGTCAGGCCGTGACCGAGCGCGACCGGCCGCTCCGGCGGGAAGTGCGCGACATGCCCGAGCCGCCGCGCAACTACTGGCGTCTGGTCGGCCCTGGCATCGTCGCCGGCGGCGTCGGGCTGTCGTCGGGCGAGTTCGTGCTGTGGCCGTTCATCGCGTCGCAGGTCGGACTGGTGCTGCTGTGGGGCGCGCTGGTCGGCGTCGTCACGCAGTTCTTCCTGAACATGGAGGTCGAGCGCTACACGCTCGCCACCGGCGAAACGGCGGTCAGCGGCTTCAACCGGCTGTGGCGGCACTGGGGGCTGGTGTTCGCGATCCTCGCCTATCTGGGGAACCTCTGGCCCGGCTGGGCGATCAGCGCCGCCACGCTGACCAGCTACCTGTTCGGGGGCAGTCCGACCGTCATCGCGGTCGGCATGCTGCTGGTCGTCGGGCTGTCGCTCACCTTCGCGCCGGTCGTGTACGTGGCGCTCGAGCGGCTCATCTTCGTCAAGGTCGCCGCCGTCCTGATCCTGGTCGGGCTCGGCGTCAGCCTGGTCGTCGACGCAGCGTCGTGGCGGGCGCTCGGCGCCGGCTTCGCCACCGTCGGCACCTTTCCCGACGGCCTGGGCGTGACGCTGGTGTTCGGCGCCATCGCGTATGCCGGCTCGGGCGGCGCGCAGAACCTCTGTCAGAGCAACTGGATTCGCGACAAGGGCTTCGGCATGGGGCAATACATCCCGCGGCTGGTGAGCCCGGTCACCGGCGCCGCGGAGGCCACCAGCGCCACGGCGACCAGCTATGTCTTCGAGCCGACCGCGGAGAACATGCGCCGGTGGCGCAGCTGGTGGCGATTCGCGAATCTCGAGCAGGCGCTCAGTTTCGTCCTGGTCACGGTGGTGACGATCGCGCTCACGTCCCTGATGGCCTACACGACCGTCTTCGGTCAGCCCGATCTGCCCAACGACGTCTCGTTCCTGCGCCTGGAGGCGCAGCGCCTGCGCGAGACCGTCGGGCCGTGGTTCGGCGTGCTGTTCCTCGCGGTCGGCGCGTTCTCGCTGTTCGGCACCGCCATGGGCATCATCGACTACACCAGCCGCCTGGCCGCCGATGTCGTGAAGACGACCTACGCGCCCGCCGCGTCGGAGAGCCGGATCTACTTTCGCCTCGTTTGGGGCATGGTGGCGCTGGGCTGCGCGATCCTGCTGGTCGGCGCGGCGCAGCCGCTGACGCTGCTGGTCATCTCGGCGTCGACCGCCGGCACGATGATGTGCATCTATTCCGGCCTGCTGATCGCGCTGAACCGGCGGATGCTGCCGGCGGCGATCCGCATCGGCCCGGGCCGCACGGCGGTCCTGGTCTGGTCGACGCTGCTGTTCGGAGCGCTCGCCGCCGTTACGATTCGTACTCAGATGCAGGCGCTGCTTCGCTGATGCCGCACCTTCGCTCTTCGCAACGTGAGTTCCATCCTCCAGGAGTGTCCCGCATGGCTCGATTCCGGCCTCGTCTGCCCGCCAGCCTCATCGGCGTCTCGGTCCTCGGTCTGGCCCTGGCGCTCAGCAGCGCGCTTCCGTCCGCCCGGCAGGGCGGGGAGCGGCCGTGGATCGGCTTCTCCAGCGCCGCTGACGGCTCGCGGTTCTTCCCCAACAGCCAGATCACCAAGGCCAACGTCAAGAGCCTCGAAGTGGCGTGGACGTATCCGTTCAGCGACACCGTGTCGACGCCGATGATGGCCCGCGGCACCATCTTCGGCCGCGGCCGCAGCGGCGCACTGGTGGCGATCGACGCGAAGACCGGCAAGGAGATCTGGGTGCGTGAGGGCATGGACGGCATGACCTCGCGCGGCATCAACTACTGGGAGAACGCCGACGGGTCGGACCGCCGGCTGCTGTTCGCGATGAACGACTACCTGCAGGCGGTCGACGCCCGCACCGGCAAGCTGGTCACGACCTTCGGCGACAACGGCGCCGTCGACCTGCGCGACGGACTGGGCCGCGACCCGGCGACGATCAACCGCATCCAGTCGCAGACGCCGGGCCAGGTGTTCGAGAACCTGCTCCTGCTCGGCTCGGCTCCGGGTGAGGGCTACATGTCGGCGCCCGGGCACGTGCGCGCCTACGACGTCATCACCGGCAAGATGGTGTGGCGCTTCAACACCATCCCGCAGCCGGGCGAGTTCGGCTACGACACCTGGCCGAAGGACGCCTACAAGTACATCGGCGCGGTCAACACCTGGGGCGAGCTGTCGGTGGACGTCGCGCGCGGCATCGCCTTCTTCCCGACCGGCTCGCCGACCTACGACTACTACGGCGCCGATCGGCCGGGCGCGAACCTGTACGGCACCAGCCTGATCGCGATCGACGCCCGCACCGGCAAGCGGATCTGGCACTTCCAGCTGGTGCACCACGACCTGTGGGACTACGACACCAGTTCGGCGCCGCAGCTGACGACCATCGTGAAGGACGGCCAGCGTCGCGACGTGGTGGCGTTGGCCGGCAAGTCCGGGTTCCTCTACGTGTTCGACCGGGTGACCGGCGAGCCGATCTGGCCGATCGAGGAGCGGCCGGTGCCGATTAGCGGCATGCCGGGCGAGACGAGCTGGCCGACGCAGCCGTTCCCGACGGTGGTGCCGCCGTTCAGCAAGCTGACCTTCACCGAGGACGACATCAACCCCTTCAACAACATCACGCCCGAGCAGCGCGCCGCCTTACGCGAGCGCCTCCGTGGCACCAAGAACCTGGGGATGTTCACCCCGATCGACTTCATCGACACGATGCACCTGCCGGGCAGCAATGGCGGCTCGGTGTTCGGTACCGCCGCGTCCGAGCCCGGCACCGGCATGGTCTACGTGATCGGGCAGAACAACCCCGGCATCCTGCGGCTGATGCGCACCGGCGAGCCGCGCAACCGGTTCGGCGGCCCGGCCACGCCCGGCGAAGTCGTGTATCAGCGGGATTGCGCCAGCTGCCACGGCCCGACGCGCGCCGGCACCGACGCGGCGCCCTCGCTCGGGGGCGTGACCGAACGGCTCACTGAAGCGGCGCTTCGTTCCACGGTGATCGGCGGCAAGGGCCGCATGCCGGCGTTCCCGCACATCACCGACACCGAAATGGCGACTCTGCTGGTACACCTCGGCACCCCAACCCTCGGCGGGCCGCGCGGACGCGCGGCGTTCCCGACGCCGGTGTATCCGCCGGGACCGGTGGTGGGGTCGGGCGGAGCCAAGACCCGCGCCGAGGTCGTCAGGACGCCCGGCGCCGCCCGTCCACCGGAGACGCCGTATCCGGAGGGCGTGTCCGCCACCCCGCAGTACACCATCGACTCCTACGGCACCATCGGCAAGCTGATGAAGCCGCCCTACACGACGATCACCAAGTACGACCTCAACATCCCGGCGATCGTGTGGCAGGTGGGTTTCGGCGACGACCCGGAGCTGGCCGAGAAGGGGATGACCGGCACCGGCATGCCGCAGATGCGCAACGGCGCGGTGGTGACCGACACCGGGCTGTACTTCGCCGCCGCCGGCGACAACAAGATCCGCGCCTACGACACCGCCAACGGCACGGTGGTGTGGACCGGCCACTACAGCGGGACCTACCGCGGCACGCCGATCATGTATGCGATCGACGGCCGGCAGTACCTGCTGGTGCCGGCCGCCGGCGATCAATTGCCGGCCGGCAACCAGGTGCCGCCGTATGGCAAGCCGGCGGGGCCGCTCGGCTACGTCGCCTTCGCGCTGCCGAAGTAGCGGGGACTGGCATGGCCGCGCTGTCTCGACGTCATTTCCTCGGCTCCACGGCTGGCTCGGCGCTGGCCGCAGCCGTGCTGCCGGGCTCGACGACGGTCGGCGCGGCCCAGCCGGCCGCCCGCCTTCGCGTCCAGTTCGCGACCGGGGGGCACACCTCGCCGCTGCAGATGTACGCCATGTTCGAATCGGCGCTGTTCCAGGACATGGACACCGTGGTGCTGCCGCATCCCGACGCGTTCGACCGCGTCGGGACGCCGGACGCGCCCCAGGTCATCGTCACCAACGACTGGATCACCGGACAGTGGCCGCAGAAGGAACAGGACAACATGCGGCGGCACGTCGAGGGCGGCGGCGGCGTCGTCGTGCTCCACCATGCGGTCGGCAGCAACAACGGCACGACCACCATCCCCGGATGGAAGTGGTGGAACGAGGAGGTGCTGGGCTGCTACCTCTACAACCCCAACGTGCCGGGCGTGAAGACGCTCGGCGCGGCTGAAGCAGTTTCCCATCCAGACCATCACGCCGGTGGGCAGTCATCCGATCGTCCGGGGCATCGAGCCGTTCCAGCTGCCGTGGGACGAGACCTTTCCCAACATGTGGATCTCGACCAAGGCGACCGTGCTGTTCGCCTCCGATGATCCGTCCTTCAACAACCCCGCGGTCGGCTGGGTCGGACCGTCCCTGCCGCGCGGGCGCTGCGTGTGCCTCCAGCCCGGACACACGGCGATCGTCTGCCAGGACCCGACCTACCGGCAGATCGTCCACAACGCGATTCTGTGGGCCGGCGGGAGGCTGTCATGATCCAGGCGCCGTCACCGCAGGGCCCACCGAACCAGACGCCGCGGTTCGCCAAGACCGAACTGTGGGTGCAGGTCACGACCGGGGGGAAGCCCTACCCGCCGTCGTTCCAGGACATGTTCCTCGACCCCATGTTCATCGGCATGGAGATCTGGGCGATCGACCAGCCGGCGAGTTTCAGCGCGCTGTTGCCGCCGTCGCCGCCGGCGGCGATGACCCCCGCCGCGGCTCCACCGCCGGCGCCAGCGGCCGCGCCCGTGGCGGCGCCGACGCCGCCTGGCGCCCCCGGTCCTGGAGCCGGCGCGCTGGGTGGCGGCACGGAGCGCCTCGAACCGGCCGACTACCCGTGGGAACCGAGCGGCGGCCGGCCACACCCCGGCTACGACGTGCTGGTCCTCAACGACCAGACGAACTGGCCGGAGACGCAGCGCGCGGCCGCGCGGCAGGCGGTCGAGGCCGGGCGCGGGATCGTCGTGCTGCATCACGCGCTTGGCGACAACCAGGACTGGCCGTGGTGGTACGAGGAGGTGACCGGCGGACAGTTCGTGCTCGCCGATCGTGGCGCGGTGCGACGGTCGACGGCGACCCGCGTGGCCAGCCTGGCCGTGAAACCCGCGGGGCGCCACCCGATCCTGCGCCACGTCACCCCGTTCACCGTGACCAACGAGGACGCCTACAAGGGCATGTGGCAGTCACCACGGATCACGCCGCTGCTGCAGGCGTCGCAGGCCGGTAGCGATGCCACGGTGGCGTGGGTGGGCGTGCATCCGACCGCGCGGGTCGTGTGCATCCAGCCCGGTGCGTCGCGGGAAACCCACCGCCATCCGGCGTATCGGATGCTGGTGCGCAACGCGATCCTGTGGGCCGGCCGGCGCCTGATCTGAACGGCGCCGCGGCCACGCCAGCCGAATCGCCGCGCGCGGGAACGGCCGCCGCGGCTCAGCTTGGCGTGACGTCGCCCGGAGCGATAAGGTGGATCCATGCTTCGCACGCTCCTGACGATCGCGATGGTGTGCGCGCCGGTGTGGACACCGATGGCGCCGGGCGTCTCACCGGCCGCCGCGGCGGCGGCGCAGCTCACCAAGCGCCACGAACACGGCTACGTGAAGGTCGGCACCCGGTTCTACCTGCTCGGCGGCCGCGGCATCAACCCGGTGGACATCTTCGACCCGGCCACCGGCACGTGGACCACGGGCGCGGCGAGTCCGGTCGAGATGCACCACTTCCAGGCGGTGGTCGTCGACGGCAGGATCCACGTCGTCGGCGCCATGACCGGCCAGTATCCGAAGGAGCCGCCACTCGCGAACGTCTACGTCTACGACCCCGCGGCTGACGCCTGGAGCGTCGGCCCCGAGATCCCGGTGGGCCGGCGCCGCGGCGGCGCCGGTGCCGTGCTGCACGACGGCGAGATCTACGTGGTGGCCGGCATCACCAACGGCCACTACGACGGCCATGTCCGCTGGGTGGACGCGTTCAACCCACGCACCGGCCGGTGGCGGCAGCTCCCGGATGCGCCACGGCCGCGCGATCACTTTCACGCGCAGGTCATCGGCGGCAGGATCTACGCGGCGTCCGGCCGGCGCAGCTCGGCAGCCACCAACCAGACCTTCCAGCTGACGGTGCCCGAGGTGGACGTGTTCGACCTGCGGACGCAGCAGTGGTCGACGTTGCCGGCCACCGGCAACATCCCGACCGCGCGGGCTGGCGCCGGCACGGCGGTGGTGGATGGCACGCTGATCGTGCTCGGCGGTGAAAGCGGACAGCCCCTGGCGCACGACAGCGTCGAGGCACTGGATCCGGCGACGGGTCGCTGGACGGTCTTGCCGCCCCTCGCCATGGGCCGTCATGCCACGCAGGCCGTGCTGCACGACGGCCGGATCTACCTGGCCTCCGGCTCGCGCACCCGTGGCGCGACCGAGGTCGACAGCCAGGAGATCTACACGCCAGCGCCTCGGCGCCAGGAGTGACCGCGGTACCCGCCGGGCCGGGCCGACGAACCCGCCCAGGGTCTGCTAACGTAGGAATTCGGTCGCAGCGATGACATGGCGCCGTTCAGCGGGAGCCACGGCGGTCTGGGTCGTCGTCACGGTGCTGGTGGCGGCCTGCCCGGCTCGGCCGGCCTCGGCGCAGGGCGGACAGGCGCTGGTCGTCGATGCCGGGGACGACCAGGTGGTGGCGCCGCCGGCCGTCGCGGCGCTCCACGGGTTCGTGACCTCCGACGCGCTTGTCACGGTGCGCTGGCAGATGGTGAGCGGCCCCGGACCGGTCGAGTTTCGCGACCCCACGGCCCAGAGCACCGAGGTGGCCCTGACGGTGGCCGGCACCTACATCCTCAGGTTGAACGCGTCCGATGGGGTGGCGGCCGCTGGCGACGACGTGACCATCGTGGTGGCGGCGGCCAACCTGGCGCCGATCGTCTCGGCCGGCGCCGACCAGACGATCTCGATCTCCGACACGGCGGCACTGAGCGGCGAGGTCTCCGATGACGGGCTGCCCGGCGGTCGGCTCACGACGGCCTGGAGCGTCGTCGGCGGGCCAGGGACCGTGAGCATGCCCGACGCCACGACCATCAGCGCGAGGGCGAGGTTCGGTGCGGCCGGTGCCTATGTGCTTCGCCTGACGGGGAGCGACGGCGTGGCGACGACCAGCGACGACGTCACGGTCATGGTCACCACGGTCAACGCCCGGCCGCGCGTGTCGGCCGGGCGCGATCAGTCGGTGGCGCTGCCAGCGGCGGCCACGCTCAGCGGCACTGCCAGCGACGACGGCGAGGGGGCGCCGCCAGGGCTGACGCTCGCCTGGAGCGTCACGCAGGGCCCCGGCGCGGTCCGCTTCGAATCGCCGTCGTCCGCGACGACGGTCGCACGTTTCGCGGTCGCTGGCACCTACGCGCTGCGGCTCACGGCGTCGGACGGCGCGTTGCGGGCCGACGACGACCTCACCGTGGTGGTCGCACCGCCGCCGGCCGCCGCCGGATTGATCGCGGCCTTCGGCTTCGACGAAGGGACCGGGACGGCGATTCCCGATCACGCCGGCCGCGGTGTCGCGCTGACCCGCCATGGCGCGACCTGGGAGAGCGCCGGGCGGTACAACGGGGCGATGGCGTTCGATGGCGTGCGCGATCGGCTGGTGGGGCCGGCCATCACGCTTCCCGCCACGTTCACCATGATGGCGTGGATCCGCAACCCCAGCGAGGCGCCGTTCGAGACGGTGATCGCGGTCGGTGTCGGCCGCAGCCTGAAACTGCTGTCGCAGGAGATCGTGTTCGTCACGCCAGAGGGCGACCTGTCGTTCGGCCGCGGCGGCGCTCCCGATCGGTGGTACCACCTCGCCGTGACCTCGGACGGCGCGACGGTTCGGGCCTACCTCGACGGCGCGCCGCTGGGGCCGCCGCAACCCCGGGCGCTGCCGCCGTTCACCGGGCCGCTGCAACTCGGGGCGTGGCCGCTCGGCGCCTCGGTCGATTTCTTCGCCGGATGGCTCGACGACGTCCGCATCTACGACCGCGCGCTCTCGATGGCTGAAATCGGCCGCGACAAGGCGGTGCCAATCGGCGGCAAGCGGGCGCCCGACACCGAGGCGCCGAGCGTGCGGATCGACGCGCTCGCCGACCAGGACCCCCTGGCCGACGTCGTGACCATCGGCGCCGCCGCCGCCGACGATGTCGGCGTCGCTGGCGTACGCTTCCATGTCGACGGCGTCGCGTTCGGGCCGGAGGTGACGGCGCCGCCCTACTGGGTGTCGTGGGACACGCGAACGGTGGCCAACGGCGCGCATGCGATCCACGCCGAGGCGCGCGATTCCGGCGGCAACGTCGCCCGCTCGTCGACGGTGACGGTCACGGTCACCAATCCACGCCCGGCGGCCGCGAATCGTCCGCCGATCGTGTCGGCCGGCTTCGACATCGCGGTGAAGTGGTCGACGCCGGCCGTGCTTCAGGGCTCGGTGGGCGACGACGGATTGCCGGCGCCACCCGGCGCCGTCACGCTGTCGTGGAGTGTCGTCAGTGGGCCCGGCGAGCCGGTGTTCGAGCGCCGCCACGCGGCCGACACGCGAGTGACGTTTCCGGTCGCCGGGGCCTACGTGCTGCGGCTGACCGCATCGGACGGGGTGCTCGCCGCCAGCGACGACGTGACGGTCACCGTGGACCCGCCCGGCGGCCGCTGACGGCTGCGGCGACGCGCCAACCCAGCAGTCCGGGGTGAAATGGTGGCGCCGCACCGAGGGCGGCGATGCAGCGTCGGCCGAATGCCGGCGCCACTTTCACCCCGGGCTGCTAGGGCACCACTGCGTCGGCCATGTCGGCCTGGATCTCGGCCGCGGCCAGCGCCCGGCTGTAGACGCGAAGTTCGTCGATCCGCCCCTGGAAGAACTCGCCCCACACGCCATTGCCGCCGATCCGCAGCGGCCCGGTGGACGTGACGATCGCGCCGGTCTGGGCCCGGGTCGCCACCTGGGTGCCGTTGACGAAGATCCGCAGCGTCGCGCCGTCGTAGGTGATCGCGACGTGGGTCCACACGTCGGCGGTGAGCGCGGCAGTGGCGCCGATCTCGACTTCGCCGCCGATGTCGACGAAGCCCGCCGGACGGGCCGCGCCGTTGGTGCCGTACAGCGCGTAGGCCAGGCCGCCGGGCCGCTCCTTGGTCACGACGCCGCGCCAGCTCGACACCGCCGACGGGTTGACCCACGCCTCGATCGTCAGACCGGTCGTGAGATCCAATGCCGCGGTGTCGTTGACGGTGACCCAGTCGTTCACGCCGTCGAACGACAGCGCGCCGCCGTAGCGCCCTGACGCCGACCAGGTCGCTCCGGCGATCGTCCCGGAGTGCCCGCGTCCAGAGCGATCGTTCAGCGTCGCGCCGGTGCCTTCGTTGAATCCGTACGCGGCGACGAGTGCACCCGGCGGAATCGTGGGGGCCGCCACCGAGAAGGCGATCGCGAAGTCGTTGCCGTTGGCGTTGCCGGCGGTGTCCTGGCACCGCGCGTAGTAGGTGTAGCTGGCGCCGTTGCCGAGCCCGGTCACGGCGGCCGCGTGCGCGACGCCGCCGGTGGTCGTGAACGCGCCGGTCATGGCGCCGTAAGTCACGCCCGCCGTGGTCGCGAAGCGGCAGGTCGCCGGCTCGCCGGTGGCGAGGCTGATCGTCGTCTGCGTGGTGCCCGCGGCCAGGGTGCCACTGGGTTGTCCGTTCGACCGCGCCGGCGGCGTGGTGTCGCCGACGACGCCAATCGTCACGGTGGCGGGGCCCGACGTGGCCAGGCCATCGCTGGCGCGATAGACGAAGGCGTCCGCGCCCGTGAAGCCCGCTGCCGGCGTGTAGCTGAACGCCCCGTTGCCCGTCAACGCCAGCGTGCCGCTCGTCGGCGCGGCGACGAGCTGGGCGACCAGGGTGGTGCCGTCGGCGTCGGTGTCGTTGCCGAGCACCCCCGGAGACGGCACCGCCAGCGTGCCGCCGGCGGCCACGGTGAAGGCGTCGCCATTCGCCACCGGCGGCGTGTTGACCGGGCCGCTGCTGCCGGTCGTGAAGCGCCACACCGGACCGGTGCGGCTCTTCCCGGCGCCGTTGGTGACGGTCGCGGTCCATTCGTACTGGGTGCCCGGATCGAGGCCGGCCGCGGCGAACGAGGCGACCGCGCCGCTTGGCACCGTGGCCGTCCCGGCCGTGGCGAACGCGCCGCCCATCGGGAAGTCGAGCACGAACTCGCTGTCGGCATCGCGTTCGTACTGGTTCAGCCACGGCGAATAGGTCTGCACGTAGACCTTGTCCTCCGCCGGCACGAAGCGCAGGATGCGCAGCCAGCCCTGGCCGCCGCTGGGCCGGTCCTGGTAGTCGGCCATCAGCTGGAACACCGGATGGCCGTTGACCGTGTCGGTGCGGCGCGACTCGCCGTGCACGTGTCCGGACAGCATGAAGTGCAGGTTCGGGTTCGGCACGGCCAGGCCGTCCCAGAGGTACTGCGTGTTCGAACACGAGTGGACCGACCGCTGTGCGGTGAGCCCGAGGTAGCCGTGCGTCGTCATGATCCCGATGCGATCGGGATGGGCCTTGAAGACGCCGTCGGCCCACGTCACCGCCGCGGCCGGTGGACAGAACGTGAGGTGGACGATCACGAAGTCCAGTCCGCCGCCGGAGAACAACTGATAGTTGTTGTCGTTGAGCGTGCCCTGATGCCCGCCGTACCACGGCAGGCCCTGATAGCGGGTGTAGGGGAAGTACTGGTTGTACAGCGTGGTCGGCTGATCGTGGTTGCCCGGGCCCATGCCGTAGGGCACCACGCCGTCGAGCAGGCTCAGGCTGGTGTTGGCGGCCTGCCACTCCGACACCACGCTGTTGTGCTCGACGATGTCGCCTTCATGGGTGACGAAGGCGATGTTGCGGCTGGCCGTGTTGTCGACGATCCACTGCGTCTGCGCCGTGAAGATCGCCGGGTTGGCTTCCGAGTAGTGCTGCGTGTCGGGCAGCGCGATGATCGTGAACTCAGGCGCCGTGGCAGGACGGATGGCGGCACGGACGTTGAGCGTCCCACCCGCCGGGTCGCTCACGCCGGTCGCCAGCGTCGCCGGCACGGCGACGCCGGTGGCGCCCTCGGCCGGCGTCACGAGCACTGGGGCATCCGGTGAGTTGGCGTCGAGCGTGACGTCGAAATCAGACCCCGCCGCCGCCTGCTGACCGTTGACGTCGGTGACCTGGACGTTCCAGGAATACGCCTGCGCGATCGGCAGGGCGGCCGTGAAACTGACCGGCGCAGACGGGCCAGAGACCGCGGTCGTGGCGACCGCCTGCTTCACGCTGCGGTAGACGACGGTCAGGATCGGCGACGCCGCCGACTCGCTGCTGCCGAAGTCGACCCCGTCGGTGCCGGAGTCGACGAAGACGACGCCGTGGTTGGCGGAGCCGTTGACCCACGCCTGGACGAACGGCGTCAGGTCGACGAGGCGCGCGCCGGTCACCGTGCAGTCAGCGGTGAGCGGCGCCGCGGTGTTGGCGGCGGCGCCGTCGGCGCCGGCCGCTCCCCACGATACCCCCGTCGCCCGCTCGTTCCAGGTCGCCTGCGCTTCGACCCAGCTCTGCGTGAGTTGGTACACCTGCAGCAGGTTGCCGGCGTTGGTGCAGTTGAGCTGCAGCGACGCCGACGCGATGGTGGCTCCGGCGGGAATCTGTCCGGCCCCGTCGCCGACCAGCGTGGCGAAGCGCATCAGCGCATGCGCGTGCGGCGTCTGGCCGTCGACGTTGAGCGAGGCGCCGGTGCCGTTGGCGACGGTGGGGGTGTCGGCGAGGATCTCGGCGTCGTCGATCTGTGCCGGTCCGGTGAAGCTGACCGTGCGGGCCGGGCCACCGACCATCAGCGTGGCGCTGGCCAGTCCGGCCGGCGCCGAGACGGTGGCCGCGAACGTCACCGGCGAGCTGTTCACCACCGACTGGTGGGCCGGCGCCGTCAGCACCACGGATGGCGGCGGCGCTTGCCCGTCGGTGGCGCGCAGCTCGAGGTCGAAGCTGACGTCGGTGCTCGACGGCGACTGCTGATGGACCTCCACGGCGATGACGTTGGTGCCGGCGACGAGCAGCGCCGGATCGAGCGGCGCCTCCTGCCACGCCGACTCGCCGGCGCCGTTGATGGCCGTGGTCGCGCGCGTGGTGTAGCCGATGGTGCCGGTGGGCAGGTTGGACCGCACCACCTCGACGCCGTTCAGGTAGATCACGACGCCGTCGTCGCGGACGTAGCGCACCGTCAACGCCGCCACCGCCGCCGGGCTCGCCACGGTGAAGCTGCGCCGGAAGTAGTACGTGATCCGGCGGTTGGTGGTGCTGCTGCCGTACCAGATCACGGTGGCTTCGTCGCCATCGCCGTAGCCGAGCTGGGCCAGCCCCGAGGGCCAGCTCGTGTCGGTGTAGGTGCGAGCCCGCCACGCGGTGCCGAGGTTGGCGCCCGAGTCGTTGTATTTCCACGACGAGCCGGGACCGATCAGGATCTGATCGGCGGACTCGACACCGACCGCCAGCGCCACGACGAGAGACAGAAAGGCGAGGAGGAGCCGCGATCGGCGCATGGTGGATGTGAGCTTGAGACCGGGAATCCGGTCGAGTCAACCACGTAGTTGCGCTCCGCGTGGGGCGTCGTCCGTTTTGCGCGAGCTGGAGGCAGACATCTTGTCCCCACGCGCTCTTAGTCTTCTGTCAGCGAGACTACCGCGCACACGATGACCATCGTCGACCCGGCCGTGAGCGCTGCCCGGGCTGCTAGTCCAGCGCCAGGCGCCAGCCGGCCGTCCAGTTCTGCGCCTGCATCCGCTCGCTCCAGAGCAAGGCGCTGGTCCAGTCGTCGAAGTCCCGGTACCCCAACGGGCGGTCGTTGACGAACCAGATGACGGCCGCGCCGCCCGGGCGAGGGTCGATCACGGCATGTGACGACTGGCCATCGGCGCGGCTCATTCGCCACATCACCGTCGGCTCGTCGTACCCGGGCGTGGTCGGGATCTCAGACACCACTCACGAAGGGGCAAGGGCGATGCCATCGCAAATGCGGCGTTTCCCGCCGAAGTGCGGACGGTGCCGGCGGGGAAGGCGCGCCAGCGCAAGACTAATGGGAGCGGCCACCCAGATCCCGCGACTCCCGCGGGTTCTAGGTCCGGGCGCGGACCGCCCAGCGCAGCTTGGCCGACGACGCCCGCCGGTTCGCCCGCGTCTCCTCCATGCCCGAGCGGACGACGCGATCGGCGACCGCCGCGTAGACGCCGCCGTGGTGGCCGGCCTGGAACGCCTTCTTCACCCGCCGGTCCTCGCCCGAGTGGAACGTCAGGATGGCGACGCGGCCGCCGGGCGCCAGGCAGCGCGGCAGGGCGCGCAGCAGGCCGTCGAGCGCCGCGAACTCGTCGTTCACCGCGATGCGCAGCGCCTGCAGGCAGCGCCGCACCGACATCTTCACCTCGGCCTTCTCCAGATCGGGGCGGGCCGCGGCCAGGCCCAGCCGCACCACGCGATCGAACGCGTGGGTGGTCAGGACTGGCTGTTGCTTCAGCAGGCCGGCGATGACCGCGGCGTGCGGCTCGTCGGCGTTGTCGGCCAGCAGATCGACGAGCTGGCTTTCGCTGATGCGGCTGAGCAGCTGCGATGCCGGCTCGCCACGCGACGGGTTCATTCGCATGTCGAGCGGGCCGGGGTGCTTATAGGTGAAGCCGCGCGCCGGGTTGTCGAGCTGCATCGACGACACGCCGAGATCCGCGAGGATGACGTCGGCGGCCGTCACGCCTTCGGCCGCCAGTATGCCAGGCAGCGCGGCGAAGGTGTGGTGGCGCGCGACGAACGCCTCGGGACCGAAGCCGGCGGCGCGCAGTTGCGCTTCGGTCCGCGGCAGCTCCAGCGGATCCAGGTCGATGCCGATGAGGCGCCCGCCCGGCTGCACGCGCTCGAGGATGGCCCGGGCATGGCCGCCGCCGCCCAGGGTGCAGTCGACAGCTAGTTCGCCGGCTTGCGGACGCAGGCACTCCAGCACCTCCGCCACCATGATCGGGCGATGGCTACCGGCCGGGGTCTTGCCGGAGTCGACGATCTTCTGGACGTCGGCGGGATACCGCGTGGGGTCCAGTTCCTTGTACTTCTCCTGGAAGACCCGCGGATGCGTGCCGCGATAGCGCGGGCGGCGCGTGTGCCCGGCCGGCGCGTCAGCGGACCGGTCGGCCATGGCTCACGAGTGCGGCCTGGAGCGGCATGCGCCACGGTAGCAGAATGCGACGCGACGGCACAGCGGGCACCATCTACCAGCGAATCGTGTCCTCGCCGACCCGAACGGCGGTGCCGCCGACGTGCACGCGCGTGACCGTGTCCGGCGCGGTCGCCTCGACGCGGACGTGCAAGCGGCTCGGGCGGCCCATCTTCACGCCCTGCACGACGACGATCTCCTGCGCGCCGCGCACCGGCACGAGGCCGTGACAGCGGCCGGCGCGAACATCCGGCTGTAGGCCGCCACACCAGGCTCCAGCGGCTCGGTGCTGAAGACGAACACCGCCAGATCTCGGTGGCAAAGGCGCTGTGCAACGACCTCATCGCGACCGGGTCTGGCTGACACGCGTCCACGGCGGCCCGGGTCGCCAGGGGCACGTAGAAGTAGGGAGCGCCGCACGAGCCTTCGAGCACCGGCAGCCCCGTGGCGCTCCACGCGGCGAGGTCGCCGCCGACGGCTCGGACCACGTCGGCGCTCGCCGTGGCCGAGGGGCGCAGCTCCGGTGCGCCCTGGTCCATCCACGCACCTGACAGCTGGCCGCGCTCCCAGTCGAGCGCCACCGAGGTCGGACCGGTGTTGAGGCCGAACACCCATCGCTCCCGGCCGGTAACGATCAGGCCCTCGTGCACCAGCGCGAAGGTGCTGCCCACCGTGGGATGTCCGGCCATCGGCATCTCGAGTACTTCCAGTCACTGCGAGGCGAGCGCGCCGTCCATCTGCTCAAGACGACCGATGCCAGCGTGGACGAGGTCGCGGCGCGGGTCGGCTACGCCGACGGTGCGACCCTGCGCTCGCTGCTGCGACGGACGTTGAGCACCGGAGTGCGCGAGATTCGTGGCCCGGCGGCTCGCGCCGCGCGCTGATGGCGGCGGGAGCGAGGGTCGCGGAATTGCTGTAGGCTTTGCGGATGATCAAGGCGCCGCGCGCGTCGTGACCGCGCGCCGCTGGCTGGCGTGCGCGCTCTGGGCGTCGGCCCTCTCGCTCGCGCTGGCGGCGGCGGGAGTGGCGATCTCACGGGAGTACTACGCGGTCGCGCCCTACCACCACGATTCGGCGGCGTCGCGTATGTACGCCGTGAGGCTGGCCGAGACCCGGCGCAGCGACGGACTCGGCGCCGCGCTGGGCGAGGTGCTGGCCACGCGGGACAGCCTGGAGCCGACCGTGCGGCTGCTGGTCGCCCCCGCCAGCCTCCGCCTGTTGCGCGGCCACCTCGTGACCAGTGTGCCGCTGCTGGCGCTCTTCCTCACGCTGGTCGCCGGGTTGGTCTTGGGATCGCTCCGGATCAGCGCCCCTGGCGTTCGCGGTCACGCTCCTGCTGCCGTGCTTTCCGTATCTCTACGACCCGGTCGCCGGCCTGTCCGACTACTGGCGCGAGAGCTCCGCCCCCTGGCTGCTCGGGTCGGCGGTGGTGTGCTGGCTCGCGAGTGACGGCCTGCGTCGCCGCGGCTGGGCCGCTGCCTGCGGCGTGCTGGTGGCGGCGCTGGTGCTGACCCGTCACGTCGCGGGCGTGTACGGGCTGGCGGCGATGGCGCCGCGCGCGGCGAGCGTTCTGCCGCGCGCGTTCGGACCGCGCGGCGAGTCGATCGTCCGTACGCGCCTTCTGCGAGTGGCGTTGTCCGCCGCCGCTGCCGTCGTGGCAGTGGTTCTGCTGGCGGGAGAGAAGCTGTACGTCTGCGTACTTCGTCACCGCCTGGGACTACGGGTCGCGGGCCGACGTCGTCCGCTTCCTGACGGCCCTTGCGCCGGTCCGGCTGGGTCTCGGTCCGCTCGCGGTCATCGCCGCGGCGGCCACCGTGGTCGCCACCCGCGGCAGTCCCGCGAAGCGGGAGTGGCTCGAGATCGGATGGCTCTCGACCTGTATGCCCCTGATCGTCGTGCTGTCGGGCGCCCTGTACCACGGGACGTTCGCGCTGGCGACGCCGCTGCTCGTGGTGGCCGGCGCGTTGGCCCTGGGCACCGTTCGTGACGCGCGCCCGGTGGGGGCACTCGGCTCGTCGCCGTGACCGTGGCGGTCTCGGCCGCACAGGTGGCCGTGACGCGCCGCTACGCCACGACGCTCGCGACGTCGACGGCGGCGACCCGCGTCTTCTACCAGGACCTGACCGGCGCCGTGCTGGGACGGGATCCCACGGCGCGCTACGGGCAGTTGTTCGATGCGTTCGACACCATCTTCATCAACACCGCGTTCTTCGATCGCGGCATCTGGCCGAGCGGCTCGGTGTCGACCCACACCGTGATCGACAGCTACTACCGCCGCGCCTTTCCCGGGCTCGACGCCAGCGCCGCGGGGCGGCGCAATCTCGATGCCCTCGGCGCCCAGGCCGGAACGCTGGCGGCGGCGTTCTGCACACCGGCCGACGTGGCGAGGAGCCTGCCGGCGCAGCCCTACTCGCGCGAGGCGGGCTCGGTCGCCAGCGCCGCCCTGCGCGACGACCCGCGTTGGAAGGCGGTGCGCCGGTTCGACCCGCCGGCCGGCTGCGTGCTGCTCTACGAACGGGTCGAGCGGGCGTTGACGCTCGACGAGAAGTGGGCCGCCGGTACCGGACCGCGCCGTCAGCAATCCCTGACCGCTCCGGCCATCTGCCGCTGGCTCACCAGCGTCCGCTGGCCCCGCCGCCGCCCGAGCTGCCGCCGCCGAAGCTGCCCGATGACCCGCCGCTCGATCCGCCGGACGAGCCGCCGCCGCTGCTGCTGCTGCCACTGCCGCCCCACACCCAGCCGCTGCTCGCGGCGCCCGTGCCGCGCATGCTCTTGCGGGACGACGGCCGGCGTCCGATCCGGTAGCCGACCACCGCCGCCAGCAGCGCCACCGCCGTGACGCCCCACGCGACCAGGCCGGTGGTGAAGGCCTGCACGATCAGCATCGGCACGCCGCCGAAGATGAGGCCGAACACCACCGCGGTGAACGCCCGCGCGCCCAGGCCGGCGCCGATCATACCGAAGCCGATCACGATGAAGATGCCGAGGAACGGGACGATCACCCATGCGATCCCGACGCCCGGACCGCCCGACGGCCGATCCAGCGCGGCGAGCTGCTCGGCCGACAGCGTCTCGTTGCGGCGCACGATCTCCGCCACCCGGGTCGTACCGGCGACGATGCCGGCGCCGTACTGATTGTCACGGAACCGCGGCAGGAAGGTCTCGCGGACGATCTGTCCGGCCAGGCCGTCTGGGAGTACCCCCTCGAGGCCGTAGCCGACTTCGATGCGCATCTCGCGCTCGGTCGGAGCCACCAGGATGAGCACGCCGTTGTCCTTGTCCGCCTGCCCGACCCCCCACGCCGCGAACAGCCGCGTGGCGTACTCCTCCACGGCCATGCCGTCGAGCGAGGTGACGGTGGCCACCGCGATCTCTGCGGTGGTCGCGTCTTCGACGCCCTGGACGAGATCGGTGAGGGCGCGCTCCTCGTCGGCGGTGAGCACGCCGGCCAAGTCGTTCACCGCACCGGAGGGAGCGGGTAGCTGTGCCGCGAGTGCCGCGACCGCCAGGCACAGGGCCGCCGCGACCAGTCCAGCGCGCTCAGACCGACTGCAGCAGTGCCTTGATGTACCCATACCCGAACGCGAACGCCTGGTCCCCCTGCGGGTCGTCGTCATGGCGCGGCATGTGGTCCGGCATCACCATGTGCTGATACCCCACCTGCTTCAGGGTCCGCATCACCGCGACCATGTCCATGTCGCCCTCGTCGGGGAACGTCTCCTGGAAGTCGTCGCGGCGGCCGCGGATGTTGCGGAAGTGGATGTTGAAGATCTTCTTCCGCTCACCGAAGTAGCGAATCACGTCGTGAATCTCCCGGTGCGGATCCTGCAGCATCTCGGCGGTCGTTCCCAGGCAGAGGTTCAGCCCGTGGTAGGCGCTGGGAGCGATGTCGACGAAGCGCTTCATCCCGTCGACCGTGCCGAGTACGCGCACGACGCCGCGGAAGCCGCGCGGCGGCACGCCCGGATCGTGAGGGTGACAGGCGAGCCTGACCTTGTGTTCGGTGGCCACCGGGACGACCCGTTCGAGGAACCAGGTGATGCGCTCCCAGGCCGTGTCGGCGGAGACGACGCCGGCCGCCGTGAGCGGCGGGTCTTCCTTCGCCGCGGCCAGCCGCCACGTACTGCTGCGCGTGCCGCCGCGTCCAGGCGTGTCCGTGGTCCGCAACACGCCGATCAGGTTCATGTTGTATTTGATGGCCGGGATGCCGGCGCGGGCGCAGTTGCGGATGATCGTCTGCACGAACTCGACCTCGCGCTGCCGGTCGGGGTCCTGGCCGAGCATGATGGCTTTGCCGAGTCCGGCGACGAGCCGCGGGTTCATGTCGTGCTGCGGCGTCAAGGTGTCGATCGACGCCGACGACAGCATCGGGAACTCGACCATGTCGAGCGAGAGGCCCTGCGCGGTGCAGCGATCGCGCAAGGCCGTCAGCGACTCGACCGTCCAACTGGCCGGATCGGCCCGGTTGTCCGGATACCCGCAGATGTGATCGACGCCGTGGCGCTTGAAATGCTGCAGGCGGCGCCGGTCGGTCGGCGCACGCTGGCAGCCGAGCACCGGACCGGTCGCACCCCGTGGCGTCGCGGGAGTCTGCCCGCGCGCGGCTCCGGCCGGGACCACGGCGCCCAAGCCGGCGGCCCCGGCAAGCGTGACGAACTGGCGTCTCCTCATGAGCGTCTCCGCCGGGGAGTTTATCGCGCGCGACCGGCGCCTGAGGACCGAATGTGGCCGTGATAGCGTTCATGGCGATCCGCGCCTCGCCCTGGAGCGGGGCGTGAGGCCGCCTCACCAGGACGGCAGACGAATCGGGTGCGGGCGGCGGAGGAGAGCCTCGTGCTACTGGCGTTGTGTGCGGCCGTGTATCTGGCCCTGCCGATCGTCGTGGCGTCGCGCTATTGGCGCGGCGGCCGGCGTGTCCAGGCGGTGTCGTGGCTGGTGGCCTGCGTCGTGAGCCCGGTGCCCGTCGGCTGGATTGCCCTGCAGGTGCTGGACGCGCGCCTGCCGCCGGCGCGTGAGTCGGGCGACGCCGTGGGCATGGTGGTCAATGCCGGTCTGATCGCCCTCGGGGTCTGGCTGGGGCTGTGCGCCACGGCGTGGCTGTTGAACGGCAGGCGCCCGAAGTCCTGAGGTCGCACCGCCGCAGCGACGCCGTTCAGCGGTCTCGTCCGGTCGGAGTCTTGGCCTGGAACGACTATTGGCACGATCGCAGAGGCCGAGTCGGGTCGTCGCCGACAATCCCGATTCCCGACCCCGAGGGCCGGTGTAGAATCGCCGCCCCCCAGGCTCATGCTGAATCCGCGCCGCACTACTGGCTCCACTCTCACGGCCGTGCTGCGCGCGTGCGCTCCGCTATGGATCTGTCTGATTGCCGTCTGCCCGCCCGCGTTCGCTGCGACCGCGGCGCAGCCCGACGTGAATCCGGTGCAGGTCGAGAACGCTCTCCCCGGCACCAACGGCTGGATCCTCGCCAATCCGGCGGAGGCTCACCAGATCGAAGGATACGCCTCGCTGACGAGCGTCGACCTCGGCGGGCAGATTGCGTTCCACGTCAGCACGGTCGATCCGAGCTATCGCATCGACATCTACCGCATGGGATGGTACGCGGGCCGCGGTGCGCGGCTGGTACTGGGCGGCATTCAGCTTCCGGGACTGCACCAACCCATCCCGAGTCCACAGGCCACGACCGGTCTCATCGAGTGCAACTGGGCGAGCCAGTATGCGCTGACGATTCCCTACACCTGGGTGAGCGGGGTGTATCTCGCCAAGCTGACGGCCTCCGGCGGCAAACAGAGCTATGTCATCTTCGTCGTGCGCGACGACGATCGGGTGTCCGACTTCCTGTTCACGTCGAGCGTGAACACCTTCCAGGCCTACAACAACTGGGGCGGCAAGTCGTTGTACTCGTTCAACAGCACCAGTGGCGTGGCGGCCGTCAAGGTGTCCTTCAATCGCCCGTACGGATTCGGCTACGTGCCGACGTCAGCGTCAGGCGTCGGGGCCGGCGAGTTCCTGACGACATTCGCGCCGGCGTCGGAGACGTTGCCGACCGGCTGGGAGTACAACGCGGTGCGGTGGCTCGAACAGAACGGCTATGACGTCACCTACACCACCGACGTCGCCGTGCACGAACGCGCGGATGTCCTGTTGCATCACAAAGGCATCCTCATCGTCGGCCACAACGAGTACCTGGTCGGCGGAAATGCGCGGCAACATCATCGCGGCCCGGGACAGCGGCATCAATCTCGGGGTGTGGGGCGCGAACATCCTGTACTGGCAGGTGCGGTTCGAGCCGAGCGGGACCACCGGTGCGGCGAACCGCACGATGGTCTGTTACAAGAGCTTCGCGGATCCCGTGCAGGGCCAGCTGACGACGGTCAAGTTCCGTCAGCTCGGCCTCCCCGAAGCGGCCGTGATTGGCGTCCACTACATCCTCGATCCCATCAACGCGGACATCGTCGTGATGAACACGTCGCACTGGGTCTTCGCGGGCACGGGACTGCAGGACGGGGACAGGCTGCCCGGGTTGCTGGGCTACGAGATCGACGCGCTGGCGGCCACGTCGCCCGCGAACGCGGTCGCGCTCGGCGCCTCCAGTGGCTCGAACATGGCCATCTATGACGCGCCGAGCGGGGCGTTCGTGTTCGCCACCGGGTCGATGCAGTGGAACTGGGGGTTGGACGACTACAACACCGCGGCCGTCCCCGACTCACCGGCCCTGCGCCCGTCGGTGCTGAATCCAGCCGCGCAGCAGGTGTCGCGTAACCTGCTGGCCCGGTTCGTGCGGCCGCCCACGCTGGTGCCTGTCGATCCTGCGCTCGGCCCCGGCGCCGCGCTGCAGTTCGCGGCGCGTGGCACCGGCAGCGGGCACCTCACGTGGTCGATGAGTCCGTCGGTCGGCACGCTGAGTGCCACCGGCTTGTACACGGCGCCGGCGATCATCGCAGCCACGCAGACGGTGACGATTACCGTCACCAACCACTTCGATCCCGGTTTGACGACCAGCACCGTCGTGACGCTGTCGTCCGCTGAGCCGGTGTCGATGCTCCGCTTGGATTCCGGCAGCGCGACTCCGTCCACCGACCCGAGCGGCCAGCTCTGGGCTGCGGACAGCAATGTGACCGCAGGGTCCGTCTTCACCGTGGCGTCGGCCATCGCGAACACCGCGAGCCCTGCGCTGTATCAGAGCCAGCGCTTCGGTGGCAGCTTCTCGTACCAGTTGACTGTGCCGCCGGCCATCTATGTCGTCAACCTGAAGTTCGCCGAACTGTATTACCGGTCGAGCAACCAGCGGCGATTCAACGTCGCCATCAACGCCCATCAGGTACTGCAGAATTTCGACATCGTGGCCGCCGCGGGGGCGGCCTTCACGGCGATCGATCGGGTGTTCCAGGTTCCGGCCCCGGCCGGGCAGATCGTGGTCCAGTTCGAGACCGGCGCGGCTGATGTCCCTGCACTCAACGCGATCGAGATCCTTCGGATCGGTCCGAGTCGTGGTGGCACGCTCCACGTCAGCCCGGCGTCGGTGACGCTCATCGCCGCGCAGAGTCAGGCCTTTTCGGCGATTGCGATGGACATGGCCAACCCCGCGGTGACCTGGACGGTGAGTCCGTCGGGAATCGGCGTGCTGGCCCCCAGCGGCACGAGCGCGACGTACACGGCGCCGTCGGTCGTTGCTGGCCAGCAGACGGTCACCGTGACGGCGACCAGCGTGGCCGCAGGGTCGATTGCCGCCAGCGCGACGGTGACGTTGTCGCCGACGATCGCATCGCCCAACGGCACGCTCGTGCCGCCGGCGTCGCAGATCCTCGACGCGCAGGGGGCGGTGTGGACGCTGAGCGGCGGCGCCGTTCTTCGCAACGGTCTGTCCGCGGCGGGCGGTTCCGGGGTGAACCTGTTGTGGTCGGGCGGGTCGATCTACACGCTTGGATCGCCAGGCGGGAGCTGGTGGAGGTGGCAGGGATCCGGCTGGACGAACGTCGGACTCGCGCACCCGGGCGGCACCGTGACGCCACCGCCACCGCCACCGCCGCCACCGGCCGGGACGCCATCGGCCGACGGCACGCTCGTCCCGCCCGCGCCGCAGATCGTCGACGCGTCCGGGGCGGTGTGGACGATGAGCGGCGGCGCCATTCTTCGCAACGGGGTGTCCGCCGCGGGCGGCTCCGGGGTGAAGATGCTGTGGACGGGCGGTTCGGTCTACGTGCTCGGATCGAACGGCGGAAGCTGGTGGAGATGGCTGGGCACCGGCTGGGCGAACGCCGGCCTCACGCAACCGGGCGGCACGGTCACGCCACCGCCACCGCCGCCGCCACCACCGCCACCACCCGCCGGGACGCCATCGGCCGACGGCACGCTCGTTCCGCCCGCGGCGCAGATTGTCGACGCGTCTGGGGCGGTGTGGACGATGAGCGGCGGCGCCATTCTTCGCAACGGGGTGTCCGCGGCCGGCGGCTCCGGGGTGAGGATGTCGTGGTCGGGCGGATCGATCTACGTGCTCGGGTCGAACGGCGGGAGCTGGTGGAAGTGGCTGGGCACCGGCTGGACGAACGTGGGCAGTACGCTGCCGGGCGGCACGGTGACTCCGCCGCCTCCCGCGGGCGGCACCGCGTCGGCGGACGGAACGGTCGTGCCGCCGGCCGCGCAGATCGTCGATGCGCAGGGCGCGGCGTGGACGCTGAGCGGCGAGGTCGTGCTTCGCAACGGCGCGCCGGCGGCGGGCGGCACCGGGTTCAGGATTCTGTGGTTGCGCGGCGCCGTCTACGTTCTGGGATCGGACAACTCGCGTTGGTGGCGGTGGACTGGGGCCGGTTGGGCCTACTTCGGCACGTCACAGCCGGTCTAGAACCCCTCACAAACCCCGCCGGCATTTGGCTGGCGCGGCGTTGGGAACGCTGTCGCCCCGCTGCCCGCGCCGTGCTGTCGAAATCCCCGCTCCTGTCCCGTCACTCTGATGTGGGCGCATTCGGCCCGCCAGATTCCTGACGACGCCAGAAACAGGAGACCTTTCATAGACACCACGCTCTACGCATCGGCGCTCGACCCTGCACCCCTGGCCCGTTCCCGCCCGCGCCCCGTCGTCATCGGCTACTGGGTCGCGACCACGCTCTTCTGCCTCCAGATGGGCTTCACCGCCTACGCCCAGCTCAGTCTGCCGGTGGTGGCGCAGATGTTCACCCACCTGGGCTTTCCGGACTATTTCCGCGTCGAGCTGTCCTGGGCGAAGCTCCTTGGCATCGCGGTGCTGCTGGCGCCGGTGCCGGCGCGGCTCAAGGAGTGGGCGCACGCCGGCTTCGTCATCACACTGACCTCCGCCCTCGTGGCGCATCTCTCGATGGGCGATGGCCCCGCGGTCTGGAGTTGGGCACTGGGCACCCTCGGGCTGTGGGCGGTGGCGTACGCTTGCTGGCGCCGGGTGCAGAGCTGAGCCTCGACGCCCCTGCCGACCTGGAGACTCGCACGCGCTACATGATGCTCATCCACCACGACGAAGCGGCCATGGCCAACGCCCCGAAGCAGGAGCTGTGGACGGAGTACGCCGCGTGCAACGACGCGCTCGCCAAGGCCGGTGCCGGCTTTGCCGCCGGCGACCGGCTGGAGTCGAGCGACACCGCCACCACCATCCGGGTGCGGGACGGCAGCACCAACGTGATCGACGGACCGTTTGCGGACACGAAAGAGCGCTTCGCCGGGTACTTCATCATCGAGGTCGCCGATCTCGACGAGGCCATCGCCTGGGCCCGACGCTGCCCGAGCTCGAAGTACGGCGCGATCGAGATTCGTCCGTTCACGCCGGTGGGACACTGGCCCTCGTCCTGGGCGCAGCAGGATCACCGACAGCCCTGACGTGGTCCGCCGTCTGCCGGTTCACGCGCCATGACCGATTCCGACGCGCTCGCGCACGTGCATCGCACGGCCGAGCGCCTGGCCCGGCAGAGCTACGGACGTCTGCTGGCGATTCTGGCGGCACGGACGCGCGACGTGTCCGGTGCGGAAGACGCCCTGGCCGACGCGTTCGCGTCGGCGCTGCGCGTCTGGCCCGGGCGGGGTGTTCCAGAGAACCCGGACGCGTGGCTGCTGACCGCCGCGCGTCATCGGCAGACCGATGCGGCGCGACGGCGACAGACCCACACCACTCACGAGGAGCACCTGCGGCGCATGGTCGACGAGCTCGAACACGCGGCCCAGGCATCGGACGAGATCCCCGACCGACGCCTGGCGCTGATGTTCGCCTGCGCCCATCCGGCCATCGACGCGGCGACGCGGGCGCCGCTCATGCTGCAGACCGTCCTCGGGCTGACGGCCGAGGCCATCGCGCAGGCGTTTCTGGTGCCGGCCGCCACGATGGGGCAGCGGCTGTCGCGCGCCAAGGCGCGCATCCGGCAGGCCGGGATTCCGTTCCGCGTGCCGGACCGCGAGGAGCTACCCGACCGTCTCGACGCCGTGCTGGAGGCGATCTACGCGACCTACTCGCGCGGATGGGTCGAAACCGGCGAGGGCGCGCCGTCGCCGTTCACCGGGGAGGCGATCTGGCTGGGGCAGATCGTGGTGTCGCTGCTGCCGGCCGAACCGGAAGCCAAGGGCCTGCTGGCATTGATGCTCTACTCCGACGCGCGTCGTGCCGCTCGCCGGGATGCGCACCGGGCGTATGTGCCGCTCGACGAGCAGGACGTCACCGTCTGGGACGTGCCGCAGCTTCAGGAGGCCGAGGCGCTGCTGCGCGCCGCCAGCGCCGGCGGGCCCAGCGGCCGCTACCAGCTGGAGGCCGCCATCCAGTCGGCCCACGTCGCGCGGCGTCTCTCCTCGGTGGACGTGCGACGCGCGCTGGTGTCGTTGTACGACCACCTGGTCGCCCTCACCGGGTCACCGGTCGCGCAGCTCAATCGCGCCATGGCCGTGGCCGACCTCGATGGCCCACTCGCGGCACTCGACGCGCTGACGCCGCTCGCGGCTGTGCCGCGCATGCTCGCCTACCAGCCGGTACTGGGCGGCCCGTGGCCACCTGCTGGCCCTGGCCGGTCGACGGGCCGAGGCCGCGGCGGCCTTGACGACGGCGATGACGCTGTCCACCGACGACGCGGTGACACGATACCTGTCCGACAAGCGCGCGGCGCTGGGCGAGAGCAGTCCGTGACCGAGCGGCCGTGACGCCGTCCTCGGGGCAGCTCTGAAGAGCCGCCCTAATTGAAGAGGAGGCGGTCGAAGGGGGACGTGGCGCGTCAGCGCGGCGGAGCCGGGCTCGGCGTCGCCGCGGCGAAGGCGGCCACCGCGGTCAGGTCCTCGATCGACATGGCCGAGACGAGCGGCTTCATCAGCTCGGCCCATGGCCCGCGCCGCGCGCCGGTCTTCATGTCGAAGAGCTGCCGCGTGGCGTAGCTCGGGGAGCGTCCGGCCAGCGCCGGGACGGGGCCGATGCCTTCGAGATTCGCCCCGTGGCAGGTGGCGCATTGGTATTTCGCGGCCAGCTGCTTGCCGCGGTTGAGGGTGCCGGGCAGCACGTAGGCCGTCCAGGTGAGACGCGTGTCGCGAGCCTCGGCTCGCAGGTTGTCGTCCGGGATCTCGACGATCTCGCCGGCGGGGATCGCGACCATCCCGCCGCCTTCATTCGCCGGGACGGTCATGTGCATGCCACCCTGGAGGCGCACCTTCGGCGCCGTCTTCGCCTCCACCACCTTGATGCGGCGCGGGTACGGCTGCCGCGCGAAGTACTCCGCCGCTGTCATGTCCTCCTCACGCGTCGTCGCCTTGGCGAAACCGATCATGAGGTTGGTGTTCGCTTTCCGAGGGTCGGCGCTCTTGCGGAGTCCGTCCCGGTAATCCTGCATCTGCTGCACGAAGTAGGTGGGGTGATAGCCGCTGATCGGCGCGTTCTCCGGCCGTCCGGAGCCGTCGGGAAGGTGGCACAAGGTGCATTGGCGCACCCCAGACTTCCCGAACCGGGCGATGTCGGGGATGGTCCCCTGACGGTCCTCGGGGTGCCAGTCCATCGTCTCTTTCTGGGCCCGCAGCTGCCCGCGCGTGAACGTCGTGCTCGTTCCGGGAATCGACACCGCGGCGGCGTCGTCGGCCGGGAGCGCCGTTGGCGGCGGTGGTCCACCGGGCGGAGGCGGCGGCGTATAGGCCCAGTCCGGAAGCCCGGCAGGGATCGGAGCGCCCGGAGCCGGCGCGGTCGGCTGTTGCGCGAGGACCGATGCTCCGACGAGCGTGACACTGACCGCGACGAGAACGCTCACCGCCTTGTTCATGGCTTCATCCTTGACTCGTGGCTGACCGGCACGCGCACGTGCCGCGGAGTCTACAACGGACACACCTCGCCGGAACGCGACCCCGGCCTCCACGCCTTGCCACAATCACGGGTCCGGGCCCGGCGAGCCGATGTAGAATCCCGCCTCCATAGCCCATGTTGATCGACGCCCGGACCCTCGACGAGGGCGCGACGCTCGAAGCCGATGTCTGCATCGCCGGCGCCGGCGCTGCCGGCATGACCATCGCGCTGGACCTGCGTGGATCGGGCCTGTCGGTCGTGCTGCTCGAGAGCGGCGGCGTCGAGCGCGACGAAGCGACGCAGGTGCTCTCCGAAGGCCGCATGACCGGCATCGACACCTGGGACCTGCGCCGGATGCGGATTCGGGCGCTCGGCGGGACCACCGGACACTGGAACGGCTGGTGCCGGCCGCTCATGGCCCAGGACTTCGAACGGCGCGACTACATCCCGGACAGCGGCTGGCCGGTGAAGTACCCGGAGCTCGTGCGCTGGTTCCGCAAGGCCTGCCAGACGCTCGAAATCGGCGAGTTCGAGTGGGACGCGGACGAGCGATCGGAACGGACGGCGAAGCCGCTGTTGCCGGTCTCGTCGAACATCGAGCAGCGCTACTACCAGTTCAGCCCGCCGACCCGCTTCAGCACCTTCTATGGGCCGGTGCTGGAACGGGCCGAGGACGTCCGCGTCGTCACCTTTGCCAACCTCGTCGACATCCGTCTCGACCAGACCCGTGGGCGCGTCGAGGGCTTCGCGTGCCGGACGCTGGAAGGGAAGACCTTCCGCGTGAACGCCGGGCGCTACGTGCTGGCGTTGGGCGGGGTCGAGAACGCCCGTGTGCTCCTGGCGTCGCGGTCGCAGCAGCGCGAGGGCGTCGCCAACGGCCACGACGTGGTCGGCCGCTACTTCATGGAGCATCCGCACTACTACGGCGCGATCGGCGTGGTGCATGCGGCGGCGCTCGACCTGTCGTTCTACCGGCGCGGCGACTCGGACTGGAAACGCGCCGACGGCACACCGGTGCAGATGCTCGGCGCACTGGCGCTGTCCACGGCGGTGTCGCGGCGGGAGCGGCTGCTCAACTTCTCGGCCACGTTCCTGGCGGCGCCGCGGCCCAACGGCGGGAGGACCGAGAGCGACGCGGTGCCGGCGGCGACGGCGCAGGCGCTCGTGACCCGCGGCGGTGGCGAGTTCAAGGCCGCGCAGTTGACCTTGCGCTGCGAGCAGTCGCCGCTGCGTGACAGCCGCATCACGCTGACCGACCAGATCGATGCGCTCGGCATGCCGCGCGTGGCGCTCGACTGGCGGATCGCGCCGGAGGACGACGTGCAGATGCGGCGCGCGATGGTGGTGTTGGGGCGCGAGCTGGGCGCGGCCGGGCTGGCGCGTCTGTGGGTGCCGGGGGACGCGTCGCGGTTCGTCTGGCGGCAGGACCCCGGCGGTCATCACATGGGCGCGACGCGCATGGGCACGGATCCGGCCGTCAGCGTCGTCGACGCCACGAGCCGGACGCACGAGGTCCGCAACCTCTACATCACGGGCGGGTCGGTGTTCGCGACGGGTGGCGACTCGAACCCGACGCTCACCGTCGTCGCGCTGGCCCATCGCCTGGCCGACACACTCAAGTCGGCGCGCGAGGATCGGAGGTCAGGCGAATGACCGCCGTTCCGCGACGGGAGTTCCTGTGGCAGGCGCTGTCGGCGTGTGCGTCTGCGGTGCTGCTCCCCGTGCCGTCGACGGCGGGCGGGCAATCCGGTCCGGCCGATCGCGCCGCGACGGTTGGCGCCAGCTATTTCGGCGATCAGCGTGACGCCGTCCGCGCCATCGGCGAGGCCTACCTGCGACAGCTCGGGCGCGACACGAGTCGCGAGTCCATCGTCGCCGCGGCGCGCGGGGCGCTCGACGCCATCGACCGCTCCCGCGACGAGGCCGGCGCGATCCGTGCGCTCGTTCGCGCCGTGCGCGAGGACTTCGAGCGGGGACGGACGGTGCAGCTCGAGGGCTGGATCCTGTCGCGCACCGAGGCCGAGATCTGCGCGCTGACGCTGCTCGAGGCGTGAGGCCCAACTCCGTCACGTTCCAGGGCGGCGTTGGCGAGGGTGAAGCAACGGCTCGTCAGATGCTGTGCAGCGATTCGGCCAGCACCGACAGACTCATCGGCTTGTTGAGCACGGCTCGGAAGCCGGCGGCGCGCGCCTCGTCTGAACTCAGCTCGGCCGCGTAGCCGGTGAAGAGCACGATCGGGACATCGGGACGCAGGTCGAGCATCCGCCGACCCAGCGCGGCCCCGGACAAGTGCGGCATCGACAGGTCCGACAACACCGCATCGAAGGCGTCGGGTTGCGCCGTGAACGCCGCGAGCGCCTCGCGCGGGTCGGTGACCGTTGTCACCCGGTAGCCCATCCGCCCCAGTCCAGCGGCGATCACCTTGACGATGTCCGGCTCGTCATCGACGACAAGGATATGGCGTCCGCCGCCGGAGGCCGCTGGCGTGGAGTCGGCGATGACCGGGCTGTCCGGCCGTGGCATGGCGGAGTGTGGCGGCAAGGCCGGCCAGAAGATCCGGAAGGTCGTGCCGGCACCAGGGACGCTCTCGACCGCGACCACGCCGTGATGCCGCCGCACGATGCCGTTCACGACCGCGAGGCCGAGCCCCGACCCTGCCCCGTCGTTGCGGGTGGTGTAGAACGGCTCGAAGATGCGCGGCATGGCGTCGGCGGCTATGCCGCGGCCGGTGTCGTGCACGGTGAGCCGTGCATAGCGGTCGGCCAGCGGCCGTGGCGTCGAATCGGGGACGTCGGCCGACGGCACGTCGTCGAGCACGACCTCGATCCGTCCGGCGGCTTCGCCAATGGCCTGGGCGGCGTTCAACACCAGGTTGGTGACGACCTGCTGCACCTGGGTGGCGTTGGTGAACATCGTCACGTGCGGGACGAGCCGTGCGTCGAGAGTGATGTTCTTCGGCATCGTCGAGCGCAGCAGGTGGATCGCGCTGCCGATCGCATCCGCTCCGGCGACGACGGCGCGCGCGGTGGCGCGAGGCTGGCTGAACTCCCGGATCTCGCGCACGAGGGCACTCGCCCTCGCCGCGGCGTTCATGATGGCACCCAGGCTGGCCTGCCGCCCGGCCGCGTCGGTGCCCATGGCGGCCTGTTCGGCATTGCCGAGGATGATGGTCAGCAGGTTGTTGAAGTCGTGCGCGATGCCGCCCGACAGGGCGCCCAGGGCCTCGAGCGTATGCGCCTGCTGCAGCGCCTGCTCGAGTTCACCGCGGCGGCGCTCGTCGCTGGCACGCGCGGTGACGTCGCGGAAGCTCCAGACCCGGCCGACCACCACGCCGTCCACCACCTGGGGCTGCGAATAGCGTTCGTATTGCCGCCCGTCGGCGAGCGAGAGGGTGTCGAAACTGACGGCCTCCGGCTGGGCGAGAATCTCCTCGACGCGGGTGCAGTACGCCTCACTGTCGAGTACCTGAAGCCGGATGTGCGCCCGCAGCTGCTCGGAATCGTCCGCGCGGGCGACCACGTCCCGGATGCGCCAGAGCGACAGGAACTTCTGGTTGTAGCCGGTGGCGCGCCCGGCCAGGTCGACGATGAGGAGCCCGTCGACGGTTGACTCGAAGGCCGCTTGCACCAGCGACAGCGACTGCTTGAGGGCCTGCTGCGACTCGCGGAGCGCGCGCTCGGCCTGGATATGGGCGCTGATGTCGGTGATGACGCCGTGCCAGCGCACCGTGCCATCGGGCTGTCGTGTCGGCAGCGAATGCACGCTCGTCCACTTCACCAGCCCGGTACGCGTGCCGATTGCCGCCTCGATGTCGAGCGGGCCGAGCGTCTCGATCGAGCGGGCAATCGTGGCGTCCACCTCCTCACGCGGCGGCGACTGGATCATGTCGAAGAACACTTGCGCGTTGGCGACGATGTCGGCCGGCGGGCAGTCGAAGAGCCGGCGCGCCCCTTCGCTCATGAAGGTGAACGCGCGGCTGCCATCGGGCCGCACCTCGAACTCGTACACGACCCCAGGCGCGGTCGAGACCACCTCGGCATACCGCTGCTCGCTGCGCGCCGCGTGTTCGCGTGCGGCGGCGCTGCGAGCCAGTTCGACGTGCACCGCGGCGTTGGCGACTCGCAGGCGATCCACTTCGAGCCACTGCACGAGGGCGATGAGGACCGCCGCGGTGGACGTGGTCAGCCACACCCCCCAGGGCGAGTGGACGACCCACGGCGTGGGAATCCACTCGCGCACGGTGGCCATTGCCAGCAGCGAGCCGAAGCTGACGACCGTGCACGTGGCCACGACGGCGCCCGCCGGGCTGAGGAGCAGCCACGCCCCGCCGACCAGGGCCACGGAGTAGGCGTGAAATGCTGCCGAGGCCGCACCACCCGAGACCCAGGCCGTCAGGGCGACCACGCCCGCGGCGACCGCCAGCACGGCACGGGCCACGGTCTGCGGCCGCATGTACGGGCGGGCCATCGACAAGATGGCCGCGGCCGCCAGCAGCGCGGCGCTCTGGGCCAGGTAGTACCACGCGGCGTCGGGTCGCAGAAGCGCGGGGACGGCGACTGCAACGCCGGCGATCGCCAGACTCCTCATCGCCGATCGCGCCGCCAACTCGTCGAACCCGCTGTCAGCTAACGCCGGAACCGGGCACGGGCTGCGGGCGGATACTCGGCCGTTCTTCACCACGGGACGATAGCAGAAAAGGCTGAGCTGGCTCGAGCTAAGGCTCGATCACGCGGACGATTCCGTCGCCCTTGTTCAGCAGGAAGATCCGCCCGGCGCCATCCGCATCGAACCGCAGGTCGGCGCGCGATGCCGCCGGCTTGCCCTGCGCGCTGTTCTTCTCCTGAATGATCGAGAGGAAACTGCGCGGGGCGGCCCCCGCGGCCGTCCGAAACAGCACGCGTCGGATCGGATCCTGGCCGCCGCTCGGCAGCGAATCCGCGCTCACGTGGAACAGCTCGCCGCTGGGCATGTCGCCGAACAGCAGCCGGCCGGTGAGCTGCGGAACCGCGGCGCTACGATAAACGATGACGCCGACCGAGGCGGACGACCCGCCCGCCAGCAGCACCGGATCCTGCTGGTCCCACTCGACGACCGGATAGGTCATGCGGTGGTCGGCGCGCGGCGCTTCGGTGAGCACCGCCTGCCGGCTGACGAACTTGTAGCTGCCTTCCCAGGTGTTCCAGCCGAGGTTCGCGCCGGCGCTGACCGGCGACACTTCCTCGACGATGTTCTGGCCGATGTCGGACAGGTACATCGCGCCGCTTTTCGCATCCCAGGCGAACCGCTGGGCGTTGCGGATACCGTAGGCGAAGATCTCCGGCAGCGCCTCCGCCTGCTTCACGAACGGATTCGCCGGCGGGATCCGTACTTGCCGCCGCGCCCGTTCTTGCCGAGCGGATCGATGCGAAACACCTTGCCGAACGCCGATCCGAGGTTCTGCGCCAGGTTCATCGGGTCGCCGCCGCTGCCGCCGTCGGCGATGCCGATATAGAGGAGGCCGAAGTCGGCCGTGCCCGGCCGCGCCAATGGGTTGAACGTGATGGCGCCGCCGTTGTGATTGGCGAACGGCTGCCGCAGCCGGATCAACTCGCGTGGCGCGCCGCCGTCGTAGCTGGCCGCGCCCGGCGTCTTCGCCGTCCACTCGTGCAGCACCGTGTCGTGGGTGCTGGCCGGGTTCGCCGTGGTGAAGTCGGCGGCCGGAGCCTGGCTGGTCGAGTCCGCATAGGTATAGAGCTTGCCGAAGCCGGGCGTGCCGGCCTGGGCGAACTGCGGGTGGAGCACGAAGCTCTGCAGCCCGCGCTCGCGGCCCTGCGACTGGACCGCGACCGGCCACTTCGGATCGCGCAGATCGAGATACGGCGTCACCGTCTTGCCGTCCGCGCTCAGGGTGTAGAGCGGGCCACGCATGTCGCTGACGAACAGCCGCTTCGACGCTGGCTCTTCGACCAGCGTCATCATGCGCGCGGCGACGCCGTCGATGTCGGGCAGCGTCGCGAACTCGCGCAGGGTGACGGCGATGACGCCAGCGTCGCGTGCGATCGGCTGCGGGAACGGATTGTTGGTCTGTCCTGGCGGCAGCGGCGCGGGCGCCGCCGGCTGCTGAGCCGACGAGCGGGCACCGCCCAGCAGGGCGAGCGTGGCGAAGACGATGACGATGGTCCGAGCGGGCATGAGATCTCCAGGATGACTCGGTGCTTTGGTGAACCGCTCACCATTGTCCGCAACCGCTCCGCGCCTGTCGACTCGAGCCGGATATCGTCGTCCACGCTGCAGTAGGACGTCGCCCATGAATCGCCGACGATTGCTCGGGACCGCCGCGGCCGGCGTTGGCAGCCTGGCGCTGCCGGGCGCACCGGCGCTGGCCAGCGCAGTGGTGAGGCGCTTGATGGCGGCGGCCGGGGGGCGGTCGGAGGCGAGGATGATGCGGTCCCCGTCGAGTACCGAAGGCCTTGTCGGCGAGCCGTGTCGGCGTCAGGTCAGGCACCGGCCAACGGCGTCCACGACTCGATCAAGACCTTGATTTTCAGGGCGAGGTCGTAGTCGTCCAGGCTCGTGAACGTCACGGAGTTCTCGTCGCGCGCAGCATCGAAAGCGCCGCCGGTCAGCGAACGGGCGCTGTCGTGGGGCGTGCTGCCGGCGAACGAGAACTGGATGAAACCATCGAACGCTCCCGGCTTCTTCACCTCGACCGCCGAAACGTGCCGGAGCAGGATGGCCTTGTCGCGCCGCTCCGCCAGATGTTCCTGGACGATTCTGATGCTCTCGCGCGAGACGAACAGACTCTTGCCCTGACCGCCATGGAGCACGAGGCTCATGTGCGCTTCCTCCTGGCCGGCCGGATCGGCCCGACCCATCCGATACCCTCCCCGGCGAGGGCTATTGTGCGCCATTCGCGACCGGTCGTGAACGCCGCGCGCGCCGCTTCGAGCCGGTCGAGTGGCGGGCACGCGGTGGTAGGCCAGACGAGCGCCGGGACGGCTACCGTCGGCGAGCGGCCTCACGGCGCGCCAGGTGTCGCATTCCGACCTCGAGCCGCGGCAGCCGCTGGGCGAGGGTGATGAACTGGCGTTCGCGTCGCCCGCCCTTGGCGCGAAGCAGGCGCGCCAGGGTTACGCGGTCTTCGGCGGGCCACTGATGCGTTCCACCGACGGCGGCGACCAGGGGCGCCAGCCGCTCCAGACCCAATCGCTCGCCGTCGGTCCACGACCGGGTGTCGCCGAGCGGCACGTGCCGGGCGAGCGCCCGGATCGACGCCGCTACGGCTCGCGTCCGGTCGCCGCCGTAGGCGTGCGCCACGTGGCGGGTCACGGCATAGCCGAGATCGGCTAGCGCGATCGGCTCGTGTCGATCCATGGCCGATGGATCGAGGTGGAAGAACATGTCGCTCTTGGCGAGGCGTTTCAACATCACACGCGGGGTGCGATACCCCGGATCGCGGGCGATCCGCGCCGCCTGCCGCTCGGCCAGTTGCCGAACCGCCGGGCGCACCGGGCGGAAGCCGAGCTTGTAGTAGAACCAGAACGATCCCGACTCGAGGCCTTCGTCGTTGCCGTCGCCAACCTGGTAGGCGCTCACGACCAGCGTGCGTGCTCCGAAGTGATGGACGAACAGGCGGAAGAACTCCTCGATGAGAAACGCCGACTCGCCGTTGCGATAGGCCGGAAACACGTTGATGGCCATTTCGGCCTGGTGGAAGATCATGGCGCCGAGCCCGTAGCCCACCGGCACCCCGTTCCTCACGAACAGCGCGCCCATGTTCGACTCGTGCGGGAGGCGAATCGCCGGTGTCGATCCGTAGATCACGAAGCGCAGGCCGCGGCCGACATCGGAGAGATAGACCTCGTCGTCACTTGCGCCGGCCAGCGGATACAGCTCCCGGACACGTGAGGCCAGCACCTCGCGCACGTCGGCCACGAACCGCCGCGCCGCGCGACCCGTGACGCGGCGAAGGGGCGCAGCGGCGCCCGCCAGCGTGACGCGAAGATCAGACGACCGGCCGCGCAGCGGTTCAGTCTGGGGAAACGGCTGATGCGCCGCCACCCGCTTCGAGGTGCGAGACGCCGGGCCCCGCGCCAGATTCCAGCGCAGCGGGATCTCGGCCTGATCGTAGATGTGCTCTTGCACGCGTTCTGGCAGGCCCGACGCGGACATCAGCCTGAGCAGGGCGGCGAGACACGTCGGCGCCTGTCGAGTGCGGTTCCGTTCCAGCCACGCACGCTCGTCGAAGTGCTCGTCGTTGTCGACCGCGTCGCTCTCGTGCCAGAGCATCGCCGGCACCAGGGCAATCGGGATGTTGGCGTCGCTGTGCCAATACGTGTCCCAGTCGATCTCGACGGCTCGCCGATGCATGCCCGACAGCGCCCGGGCCATTCGAAAGCTGTAGACATGACTCACCGCCGTATCGACGAGGCCGCTGTCGGCGAGCTCGACGGCCATGCGATCGCCCGACGCGCTCCGGTAGCGCGCCACATCGTCCCGAAACGCCCGCAAGCGACGCTCGGTCTCGGCCACCAGCGCCGGCCCATCGGCGTAGGCCCGCATGAACAGGAGCGTGTCGTGATAGGCCACCAGGTCGTCGGCCTTCGAGAACGTCGGTCGCCGCCGCTCGGCCAGCACCGCCAGTTTCCGGCGCGCCGCCTCACGTCCGAACTGGGTACGAAGGCCGTGCAGGGTCGCGAGCCAGGCGGGAAGGGTGCGGGAGCGCATGGAAGCGTACGAAGATAGCAGCTTGGGCCCAGCGGCGACGGCCCAGCGGTGACCAAGCCTCGCCCGACCGCCAGCAGCTGTCCCCGCCGAACAGGCGAAGCCGTGCTGGACGACACCGCGGCCGCCCGAGTGCCGCCGCGGCAGGCGGCTTGAATTCCATGAGCCCGGCGGCGCGGCGGCTGGCCGCCACGATGACCCCGAAGCGTTTGCCGGACAACGCTGCAGTAGGATGTCGCCCATGAATCGCCGAAGATTTCTCGGGACCGCGGCGGCCGGCGTCGGCAGCCTGGCGCTGCCGGGCGCACGGGCGCAGGCCAGGGCAGCAGCTCGTCAAGCCAGCGCCGCGCAACCCATCAGCGCGGGCGCTGACGTCGTAGTCGTCGGCGCCGGCGCGTTCGGCGGGTGGACGGCCCTGTACCTCCGGGAGATGGGCGTCGACGTCACCATGGTCGACGCCTACGGCGCGGGGAATGCGCGCGCCAGTTCGGGCGGCGAGACGCGGCAGATTCGCGCCGGCTATGCCGTCCAGGAGTACTACACGCGCTGGGTCGTCGATGCGTTCGCGCGGTGGAAGAAGCGTCAGGCGGAGTGGGGTCGCTCCCTGTTCTTCGAGACCGGACAGATTCAGCTCGCCCAGGAATGGACGACGAGCCTCAAAGAGACGCAGACCGTGCTCGATCGCGTCGGCGTCGAGACCCAGGTCCTGACCCATGCCGACGTGGTCCGCCGGTTCCCGCAAGTGAATGCCGAGGGCATCAATCTGGGCGTCTACACGCCCGGCACCGGCGTCCTCAAGGCGCGTGAAGGGTGCCAGGCGGTGGCCGATGCCTTCCAGAAGGCCGGGGGACGGTTCGCCATCGCGCGCGCGTCGCTCGGTCGCCAGGCCGGCGGGAAGCTGCAGGACGTGACGCTGTCCAACGGACAGACCATCGCCGCGCAGTCGTTCGTGTTCGCGGTCGGGCCGTGGCTGCCGAAGGTCTTTCCCGACGTGATGGCCAACAAGATGCGGTCGCCGCGCATGCTGGAGCTGTTCTTCGGCACGCCTCCCGGCGACGAGCGGTTCACCTATCCGAATTTCCCGAACTGGGCCGTCGGCGGCGCCTACGGCTTTCCGAGCATCGAAGGGCGCGGGTTCAAGGTGGCCCTGGAAGGCACCCAGCTCGTCGATCCCGACACGCAGCAGCGGGTGCTGACGCCGGAAGAGGTCGCCAAGGGCCGCGAGTTCGTCGCGCGGTGGTTCCCGCTGCTCAAGGACCAGCCGCTGATCGAGAGCAAGGTCTGCCAGTACGAGATGAGCGTCGACTCGAACTTCATCGTGCAGCGTCACCCGGCGCTCGAGAACGTGTGGCTGGTCGGCGGCGGATCCGGGCACGGCTACAAGCACGGCATCGTGCTCGGCGAGTACGTCGCCAATCGCGTGCAGGGCAAGCCGACGGATCCGGCATTGGAGCCGGTCTTCAAACTGAAGGCGGAGACCTTCTCGTAGCCAGTGAGCCCCGGAGTCGCGGGGGCACCGACCGGGCGCCAAGTCCGTGCCGGAGACGAGCGCGGCTAGGCCGCCTTCTCGGAGTAGCCGAGCAGGCGACGCCGCTTGATGAGTTGAGCGACACCCGGAGGCACCATCGCTTCCCAGGCGTCATCACCCGCGCGCAGGCGGCTCAGGACGTCGCGCGAGAACACCGACAGGCAGCGCTCGTCGTAGTCGCGCACGCTCTCGACGAGGCGGTTCTCGACGAGATACGCATACAAATGCCGCAGGTGTGGCGCGACGCGCAGGTTGCCGGCAGTCACGAGCGATCCGCTCTTCTGGTCCAGCAGCGGGTAGGCATACAGCTTGAGGTCGTTCTTGAAGAGCCGTCCGAACGACTCGAGAATGCCGCCCTCGAGGTCGGCGTAGTACTTCTCGTCGAACAGCTCGCGCAGCGTCGGCACGCCCATCACGATGCCGATCATCTTCTTGGTGTGGCGGAAGAGGTAGGCCGCCAGCCGGTGGTACTCGCGCGTAGTTCGAGATGAGGACGGTTTTGCCCAGGGCGCCGAGGATGTCGGCCCGATCGAGGAAGTCCTGCGCGTCGATGGTGTCGGCGTCGATCAGGTTCTTGAGGGTCATCTCCATAACGGTGATGGTGTCTTCGCCTTGCATGCCCGGTTCCTGGACGAACTGGGCCTGTGCGCACCGCAGCATGTCCATCGAGACGTTGGTGGCGGGGCGGAAGCTGCCGCGCTCGATCAGGATGGCCTTCTTGTAGAGCGCATCAGCCGGCTGCACGACCTCGCCGGCCGCGGTGAACATGGCGGCGTGAGTCAGGCCGTTCTGCACGAGCCGAAGGCTCATCAGGCGGTTGTCCACGTGCGCGAAGTCGGGGCCCGAGAACTCGATCATGTCGACCTCGACGCGCTCGGCCGTCAGGTTGTCGAGGAGCGACGCAACCAGGGCGTCCGGATCGTGGTGCAGGTAGTTGGCGCCGTGCACCAGGTTGACGCCGATGAGGCCGAGCGCTTCCTGTTCCTGCACGTTCTCCTTATCGAGCAGGCGCACGTGCACGATGATCTGCGACGCCGGCGCTCGCGGGGCCGTCTGGAAGCGCACGCCGAGCCAGCCGTGCGGATCGTCCTTGCGGGCGTAGCTCTTGGCGGCCACGGTGTCCGCAAAGACGAAGAACCTCGTCGCGTCGCCGCGCTTGGCGTCGAGGCGTTCGCCGAGCAGCCCGAACTCGTGGTCGAGCATTGCGCCGATGCGCTGTTTGCTCACGTAGCGATCGCTCGTGCCGTAGATGGCGTCGCTGAAGGTCATGTCGTAAGCCGACATGGCCTTGGCGATGGTGCCGGCCGCCCCGCCGACGCGGAAGAACCAGCGGGCCACTTCCTGGCCGGCGCCGATCTCGGCAAAGGTGCCGTAGAGGCAGGGGTCAAGATTGACTTGCAGTGCTTTTTGATGAGTGTCCACGGCGATCTCCTCACCTGGAATCGACCGTGCGCCGAAGGCCTTGACCCGCCGCGCCGCCGGGGCGCGCCGGCGCCCGGCCGCCGCCGATTACGGTTTCGAGGCTCGTCGGCCGATTGCGTCTGCGATGAGTCAGCCATCGCCGCGCCGTCCACGGGAGCGTCGAGCCTCGTCCCGAGGGCCACGCCGGGCCTCGGCGCTCTTTGCCCGCTTCCGAAGCCGGCAGGACCACGCCTACGCCGAGAAGGTGCTCTCGGCCATGCGATTCAAGTTTGGCGGTCACGTCGAACGGGCAGCCGGCGGCTAGCCGCCCACATGAGGCACACCATGACCATGACGGCCACGGCTCCGCCGGCCGAAGCGACGCGCGCCTGCGAGGGCGCGCACCATCCTCGTGTGGCGGACCCGTGCGCCGTGGTGCTGTTCGGCGCCAGCGGCGATCTGGCCATGCGCAAGCTCCTGCCTGCCATCTACAACCTGACATCCGACTGCCTGCTGAGCGACCACTTCGCGCTCGTCGGTGTCGGACGTGATCCGATGTCGCAGGAGCAGTACCGGGAGAAGGTCGGCCGGGACATGGAACGCTTCGGGCCCTCGCCCGTGGACCGTACCCGCGTGGCCTGGATCGCCGCCCGCGCCACCTACATCACCGGCGCCTACGACAGCGAGACCACCTACCGCGAGCTCAGCGACGCGCTGCTCGGCGGCGATGGTCCGAGGAGCGTGCTCTTCTACCTGGCGACGCCGCCCAGCCTGTTTGAACCGATCATCGAGCGCCTCGGCGCAGTCGGACTGGCCGACGAGGCCGCCGGCGCCTGGCGGCGCGTCATTATCGAGAAGCCGTTCGGGCGGGATCTCGCCTCGGCCCGCGATCTGAACCGGAACATCCTGACGGTGCTCCACGAATCCCAGGTCTATCGCATCGACCACTACCTGGGCAAAGAAACCGTCCAGAACATCATGGCGCTCAGGTTCGGCAATGGCATCTTCGAGCCGCTGTGGAATCGCAGCTACATCAACCACGTGCAGATTACGGTCGCCGAGACCGTCGGCGTCGAGCAGCGCGGCGGCTACTACGACAGCTCCGGTGCGCTGCGCGACATGGTGCAGAACCACCTGTTCCAGCTGCTGGCCGTCACGACGATGGAGCCGCCGTCGTCGTTTCAGGCCGAGCCCGTGCGTGACGAACGCCTCAAGGTGCTCGAGGCCGTGCGGCCCTACACCGCCGAGTCGGCCGCGCGGGATGTCGTGCGCGGGCAATACGGCCCCGGCGTCGCCAGTCCGCACCCGCTGCCGGGCTACCTGGCCGAGCCCAAGGTGGCGCCCGGCTCGCAGACCGAGAGCTACGTCGCGCTCAAGGTGCTCATCGACAACTGGCGGTGGGCCGAGGTGCCGTTCTATCTGCGTACCGGCAAGCGGATGCCGACCCGCGTCACCGAGATCGCGGTGCAGTTCAAGGGGGCGCCCCATGCGCTCTTCCGCGAGACGCAGATGGACCGCATGCATCCCAACTGGCTCGTGCTTCGCATCCAGCCGAAGGAGGGCATCTCGCTGCAGTTCGAAGCCAAGGTGCCGGGGCCACGGGTGCGCCTGGACACGGTGAAGATGGACTTCTCGTATGCCGACTACTTCGGCCAGTCGCCGAATACCGGCTACGAGACGCTGCTCTACGACTGCATGATCGGCGATGCCACGCTCTTTCACCGGGCCGATGTCGTGGAGACCGGCTGGGACATCGTGCAGCCCCTGCAGGCCTCGTGGGAACAGGCCGCCGCTGCGCCGGTCGAGCAGTACGCCGCCGGAACCTGGGGTCCCGCCGGCGCCGACGCGTTGCTGAAGCGCGACGGACGGGTGTGGCGCGAGCCGACGGCGTAAGGGCCCGCGATGACTGCCAGGCCGACGCTCGCCGGTGACATTCGCGGTACCAAGACCGCCCTGGCCTGGGCGAACGACGGCGCCATCGTCGGCCCTCGCACCTGCCGCAGCACGCACTACTTGAGTTTCACCGACATCGTGCGGGAGTTCCTGGCGTCGTCGCCGGACACGACGCCGCTGGCGGCCTGTTTCGGCGTGGCCGGCCCGGTGGGCGTCATCGTCAGCCCGACCATCGCCCTCCTCGGCGCCGCCCATGCGGCGCGGCAGGTGCTCCGGTGAGCCCGCTCGCCACCGCCACGGCCGTGGCGCAGACGGCCGAGCACGAGCGGCTGGAACAGCAGCGCGAGCGCACGGTGCACTGGAGCCGCTGGGGACCGTACCTGAGCGAGCGAGCGTGGGGCACGGTGCGTGAGGACTACAGCCGCGACGGCACGGCGTGGGAGTACTTCCCCCACGATCACGCCCGCTCGCGCGCCTATCGGTGGAACGAAGACGGGCTCGGCGGCATCTGCGACCGGCACCAGCGCATCTGCTTCGCGCTTGGCGCTGTGGAACGAGCGCGACCCCTTTCTGAAGGAGCGTCTCTACGGGCTGACTGGCAACGAGGGCAATCACGGCGAAGACGTCAAGGAGCAGTACTTCTATCTCGACTGCACCCCGACCCACTCGTACATGAAGTGGCTCTACAAGTATCCGCAGGCCGCGTTCCCCTACGAACAACTGCTCGACGAGAACCGCCGCCGAAGCCGTCGCGAGCCTGAATTCGAGCTGCTGGACACCGGGATTTTCGACAACGATCGCTACTTCGACGTCTTCGTCGAGTACGCCAAGGCCGGCGCCGAAGACATCCTCATAGAGATCACGGCGTGCAATCGCGGGCCCGAGGCGGCGCCGCTGCACCTGCTGCCGACGGTGTGGTTCAGGAACACCTGGTCGTGGACGCGCCGGCAGCGAGCGCCCGGCCCTTGCCGCCCGCCCCGGCGCCAACCCGGCAACCATCGCCATCGAGGAGCCGATGTACGGCCGCCGCTGGCTGCACTGCGAGGGCGCGCCCGCACTGCTCTTCACCGAGAACGAGACCAACACCGAGAGGCTCTTCGGGGCGCCGGGACCCCGATTCGCCAAGGACGGCATCAACGACGCGGTCGTGCACGGCCGCCTCGACGCCGTCAACCCTGAGCCGCGCGGCACCAAGGCGTCGGCCCACACGCGCCTGGTCGTGCCGGCCGGCGGCCAGGTGCGCCTGCGCCTCAGGCTCACGGACCAGGAGCCGCGCGACGACGTCGATGAGCCATTCGGGACGGGCTTCGCCCGCGCGTTCGCGGCGCGGCGGCAGGAGGCCGACGCCTTCTACGTCACCCTCGCGCCGGCGTCCGACACGCCCGAGGCGCGCCAGATCATGCGCCAGGCGTTTGCCGGGCTGCTATGGTCGAAGCAGTTCTATCACTACGTCGTCAGGGACTGGACGGAGGGCGATGCCGCGCAGCCGCCACCCCCAGCCGACCGGCGCGCGCGCAACGGCGAGTGGAGCCACCTGTTCGCGGCCGACGTGATCTCGATGCCCGACAAGTGGGAGTACCCCTGGTACGCGGCATGGGACCTCGCCTTCCACTGCGTGCCGCTCGCGCTGGTCGACTCCGAGTTCGCCAAGGCGCAACTCGTGCTGATGCTGCGCGAGTGGTACATGCACCCGAACGGCCAGATGTCGGCCTACGAGTGGGCGTTTGGCGACGTCAATCCCCCGGTGCACGCCTGGGCGGCGTGGCGCGTCTACAAGATCGAGAAGCGGCGCCGCGGCGTAGGTGACCGCGTCTTCCTGGAACGCGTGTTCCAGAAGCTGACGCTCAACTTCACTTGGTGGGTGAATCGCAAGGACGCCGACGGCCGCAACGTCTTCCAGGGCGGCTTCCTCGGGCTCGACAACATCGGCGTGTTCGACCGTAGCGCCGAACTGCCGACCGGTGGCCGCCTCGAGCAGTCGGATGGCACCAGCTGGATGGCGATGTACAGCCTCAACATGATGGCCATCGCGCTCGAACTGGCCGACGGCAACCCCGCCTACGAAGACATGGCGAGCAAGTTCTGGGAGCACTTCCTGAATATCTCGAAGGCCATGAGCCACTGCGGCGGCCAGGAGGGACAGGCGCTCTGGAACGAGGAGGACGGCTTCTTCTACGACGTGCTCCACCTGCCGGACGCGCGCCAGCTGCCGATCAGAGTGCGGTCGATGGTGGGGCTCATTCCGCTCTTTGCCGTGGAGACGCTGGAGCCCGAGCGCCTCGAGCGCCTGCCGGCCTTCAAGCGGCGGCTCGAGTGGTTCATCGAGCACCGGCCAGATCTGAGCGCGGGCGTGGCGAGCATGGACACCCCGGGCCGGGGCGCCCGTCGGCTACTGAGCGTGCTCGATCCGGCGCGACTCCGGCGCGTGCTCGCGGTAATGCTCGACGAGAACGAATTCTTGTCGCCTTACGGCGTGCGCGCCCTGTCACGCACGCACCGCGAGAGGCCGTACGTGCTGTCCGTCAACGGCACCGAGCACCGCGTGGACTACGAGCCCGGAGAGTCGATGTCGGGCCTATTCGGCGGCAACTCGAACTGGCGCGGTCCGATTTGGTTCCCGGTCAACTTCCTGCTCATCGAGTCTCTGCAGAAGTTCCACCACTACCTGGGCGACGACTTCACGGTCGAGTATCCCACCGGGTCCGGTCACTGGCTGACGCTGTGGGAGGTGGCCGCCAAGCTGTCGCGACGGCTGTCGCGGATGTTCCTGCCCGACGCCAGCGGGCGGCGGCCGATCAACGGGAACCTCGACAGGTTCCACACCGATCCGCACTGGCGCGACCTGATCCTGTTCCACGAGTACTTCCACGGCGACACCGGCGCCGGCCTGGGCGCCAGCCACCAGACCGGCTGGACGGCGCTGGTTGCCAAGCTCCTGCACCAGACCGACAGCCACGACTAACCATCTGGTGGGCGGCCGCACGGCCGGCATCCGCGCCCGGCGCTCGCGCGGGGCCACGCCGGCTGAACAACGAGCAGTACCGAGGCCGGCTTATGAGCAACGAGGCCCGAGGAGGCCGGCGACCTCGAATTGGGGAACTCCTTCGTAAGCTCCGGGTCAACATGCCACGGTGCATGCGCGGCCATTCTATGGCCGTTGTCGGCATCGCGGGGAGACAGACTCGTGCGGGGCGCGAGGGCCGCCGCACCTACCCTCCGGTGCCCTCCTGACAGTGCTTCGGTTCCTTCTTCATGAGCGGCTTCACGGGGACGTCGATCCACCGAGCGCCGTCCCAGCGCTCCAGTTTCTGCATGAAGAGCAACGCGGCCACACGCCGGCCCCCGGGAACACTCGGATCCGGCTTCGCGATCATCGTGCATCCTGTGGGTGTGATGAACACCGTGCCCGCATGCCACCCGGGTCCGAGTTCGCTCGCCTCGCTTGCCTGGAATCGCACCGCGGCACCTTGCCGCAGCTCGGGTATCTGCGCCCACGCGCCTGACGTCGGCGTCGCGGCCGCGATGAGTGCAAGGCACAGAAGCAGGCTCATCGGATCAACGCCTTGAGTGCGGCGTAGTCAAACGTCGCCTCGACTCTGTCCATCCACGCCTTGGCCTGGGCGGGCGAGGTGTCGCGGCCGGAACCCGCAGAGAATACGACGAGAATCATTCGGATTCGGCTCGGGTCCGACTTGTCGTAGTAATCGGGGTCGTCTTTATAGTCCCGGGCCTGCGACGCATCGCCGGGCCTGTCCCGTCGAAGCTGAAAATCACTGCGCATAGCCACGACCTGGGGCGCTACGCGTTTCCGCTGCGCGAAGACAATCGCATTGGCCTCGTTGAGGAGCGTGTTCGCTTCGCTGCGAAGTCTTGCCGCCTCCGCGGGCGTGGTACCGCGAGTCGTCGCTTGCCGCTGGAGTGCTCGCGCCCGCGTGCCGAGGTCGTTGACCTGCGCCTGCTCTTCCGGCGAGAGCGCTTCGAGCGCCTTGACGCGCGCGTCGAGCTGGCGCCACTCCGCACCCTGCGGAGAGCCATCGGCCTCGACCCAGGCTGCGCGAAGCTCGTCGACCGAGAACGACGCGCGATACGCGCGCAGTGCCTCGACTTGCCGCTGCAAATCTGCAATGCGCTCGCGGCGCAGCGCCTGCACCGCGGCCTGGGTGGCCTGCTGCTTGCCCTCGTCCTCGAGGGTCCTCTTCAAGCTCTCCGCCAGGAAATCCAACCGGTCGGCCAGCGTGACGGGAATCACCGGCAGGCGTCCATCGTTGGTGATGACGATGTAGTCAGTGATTCCATATGTCGTCGCATGGCGATACACGGGGAAGCCAGCCACAATACGGTCCGGGGTCCGAACGTTGGGAAAGTACTGGGCCGGAATGAAAGCGTCGTTGCCGTTGAAGACGACGTCGATTTGCCCCAATACTGGCGCCCTGTCGCCCGTGGTTACAGGTCGGAGGTCTCCTCCTAGGACATTGCAAGACCCGGTCGTCCATTGCGTGTACGGCCCGCCGTCGCGTGGGTAGGCGTAGGCGGTGAGTCGCCACGCGTCTTCGTGGAACCACAGGCGCGCGCCTTCCGGCAGCTGCTGAACGAAAGCGCTGTTCTCAGTGATGAGGCGCTCAGTTGTGAGCAGCGCCTGCCGCAACGGAGCCAGTCGCGCTTCCGTCGGTAGTTTTGCGACTTTGGGTATCCAGCAGTCCACGCTCTTGGGCACTGGTGGCAGTGGGCGCAGGGCACGCTCGGCCAAGTCCGGCAAGCGCGTGGCCGATGGGGGTGCACAAAGCGAGAGACCGGCACGAAGCCGGAACTTCGCGGCCTGCGGCTCCTTCGTCCCTCGGATTCTGAAACCCTCTTCGGCGAAGTAGACAGCGCACCCATCAGCACTGAAGGCGCCCCCGTCGGGGACAAATACCGAGCTCCTGGCCGCCACGGGGACTGGGACTTCTGTCGGCCGAGGGACGTTGTTGACACCGTCAGGGGTCAGCTGTCGTTCGGCGTTGTTCCCGCACGCGTAAATGACGCCGCCCTTCGTTCTCATGAACGTAGTCCGCGCGGCCGCCGCGACCTGCACGACCTGACTGAGCCCTGCCAATTGGGTCGGGACGCGCCTGTTCGTCGTGGTGCCGTCGCAGAGCTCGGCTTCTTCGTTGTGGCCCCACGTCCACACGGTGCCGTCGTCTTTGACCGCAACGCTGTGCCAAGTGCCAGCGGCGAACGACACGACGTTGGTCAACACCGGGTTGGGGGTAAAACCGTACACAACGCCGCCCTGGGTAAAACGGCTGTCGCCGAGCTGTCCCCACCGCGAGCGCCCAAACGCGTAGAGCTTGCGATCCTTCGTCAGGACCAGCGTGTGGAACTCGCCCAACCGGATGTCGAGGACGTTGCCATGGAGTTCGGGCAAGTCGAGCCGGGTAAATGTCGTGACGAGGTCGGCATTGGCCGCTCGAAACGCGGAGTCCGGAGTTCGGCTGTGGTGCGCGGGGCAACTGTAGCTGCTGCCCCAACAATAGAGGTCACCCGTGTCGGTGACTGCCACGGCGAAACTGTCGTTGTTGGTGAAACCGGCAATGACGCCAATGTGGGTTACCTTCAGTCCTGCGAGAGACGGCACCAGGGCTGGACCATCGCACGGGTAGTGTGTGCTGCCCATCGGGAGACCGGCGCCCCATCCGTAGACCTTGCCGTCTGCCGTCAGGGCCAGATGCATCGACCCTGCCGCGGCGATCTCCTTGACGTTGTGCATCACCACGCCGGGGTTGGGATCCACCTGGCCTAGCGCCGCCTGACGCCCCAGCAGACACTTGATGGACTGGTTGCCCCACGTCAGCACGTCGCCGTTGCTTCTCAGGGCCACTACGGTCTGCGACCCGAAGGCCATGCTGGGCTCGACGGCGCCCTGTGTCGTCACGGCTGTCTGGGCACGTCCACCGGTGTTGCCACCGACAAGTAGGGCGAAGGCGATGACACCTGCCCAGATCCTGGCGTTCATGGCTGCTTCTCCTTCTCGATGTAGACCGTGACGTTGCTCTTCGGCGCCCCGGGTTCTCCGACGTGATAGGTCTCGGAAATCGCCACGGAGTATGCCGGCACGGTGACGCGCCTCAGCGGGTTGTCGAAGGTGCGGCTGTCGATCGGCCGGATGTCCGGGCCTTCATCACCACACGACGAGGTGCCGTGCGCGGCTGGTGCGGAGAACGTGATGTCCATCTGAACGACCTGGTTCGCGGCGACATTGCCTTCTATCAGTCGCCCCGTGATTCGCCATGTCACGGGCAACTCGGCGCTCTGGACGCAGGGCGTCGGCCCCGTGATGTCTGCCCGGATCGTGCGAGTGCTCTTCGCTTCTGCCGTGAACGTGCCATCCGCGTTGAATACGAGCGGGATTGTGACCTTGGTACTACCCCTGTAAACAATGTTGGTCGGACCCATCCCGACCTCGCGGTAGAGCGACTCCTCGATGATGATGTTGTAGCGCTCTGGGATGCAGCCGCACGCCTCGTTCCCGCGGAACTTGCCTTCCATCGCCTCCGCCCATTCCCCTGCAGCCCGAATCACGCTCGAGTGGGACGCGGCCGGCGGCTCGGGCCGATACGGACGCCCCGAATCCGCCTCGAAGAACGCTTTGCCAAACTCCGTGAGGCCGCGTGTGCCCTGAAACGCGATGTTGACGAAGGTGTCGTTCCCGATGTGGGTCGTGAAGTCCCGAGCAGCTTCGCGGCCACCGTCTGACCCGAAGTGGCCCTTCAGCTGCTTGCACAGGGTGATGGCATCTTTGCCGCCAAATGAGAACTCGGCAGGCGGCACTTGCCACCCGCGCGCGCCGTGACACTCCTGGCAGGTCTGAGCCGTGGCGGCGGCATCTCTGTCCATCGAATCCATGTCCCGACCGGTGACGATGCGTTTCATCTTGGGCCCGCCGTGGACCTGCTCGGGAACCGGAGCGCCGGGCATGGCCCTCACCAGCGCCACCGCCATTGCCCACGCCACCGCGCAACCTGCGACACCCCAGCTTCGGCGATTCGTGGCGCCCCTCGTCACTTCGGCACGTAGCAATCGCGGGTGCCCCACGGATGGGCCGCGTCTCCCAAGGTACTTGGGCCCGCAGTGGGTCGCGAATGCGGCGCGTGTGACGATCCCCCCGAACTTGCGTGCGAGCGCGCCGATCAGATTGACTGCGTGCGCGTCGAGCATGCCGATGTGGACTGGATTCCCTACCTCCTGTGACGGGGCACCGTACTCGGCAGCTCGCAGCAGGTCGTCGGCTCGGCGAACTTCCATCGTCACGACGGCGCGCTCTTCGGCGAACGCGGCCGCCTCCACCTTGAGCACCTCCGCGTCCCGCGCATACACGAGCTGCATCATCTGCGGCACCGCGGCCAGATAGCGCGCCAAGGCGGCCTGGCACCTCTCACCACCGCCTCCTTCGCCGTCACACCTCACCAGCGGCGGATACTTCGCGGTCGCCGCGGCATGCTTGGCTTCGATGGCCGCCACCTTCCTCGCCGCCTCGGCCCAGCGCCGTTCGCTCGCCGCTTCCGCAGCCGCTCTCGAGTCCGGGATCAGAAGGGCCCGGCCTGCCTCCGCCGCGGCCTTCACGGCGGGCGGGTCGTCAACCGCATCGGAGGCCCGCCCCATGCCCATGGCCTCCTGCATGCCCATTGCCGCCGCCATGAGTTCCGATGGCGACATGGCCTTCATCTTCGCCTGCATCTGCTTGGCGTAGGCCTTGTCCGTCTGCGCGCGCGCCATGTCGATGCCGAGGGCGGTCCCGACGGCCTCGACTCCCTGCGTGGCTTGGGCGGCCGTCGGATTGAGACCGACACGGGTGCGGACCCTCTCGTCCGAGGTCGCGAGAATCGCTTCCATGGCAGCCCGGTGCGCCGCAAGGCCTGCTTCGAGCGCCACCAGGGGCGGCAGCTGCTGGTTCTCGTTGACCAGCCGATCAGCCTCCAGGAGCGTGGTTGGCAGCACTGGAATGCGGCCGAGCAGTTGCGCGAGCGACGTAGGCTGCGGCAGTGTCGCCGCGGCTTGGGGCCTCTGCTGGTCGGCGGCCACGACGCCGTGGCCGAACAAGGCGACGCCCATCGCGAGGGCGACCGTTCCGACTTTCAGTGTGGATGCGGACATGACGATCTCCTGTTGGTCTCGAGGTTGAGTCGCTGTTACGAAAGGGCTGAACGGCTGATGGTGTCGGTGACGAACGCGGCCAGCTCTTCCCAGGATCGAAAGTGAGTGGTCCGTCCCGTGCGGACGTGTTCGGCTCGGCCGGCTTCGATCTCGGCCCCGCGTGCGGCCGCGTAGAAGTGGACGACGAACGCGCGGTCGGGCGAGAGCGAGGACCGCTCAGGCGTCGCGGTCTGGGGCTGGTCGTCGAACGGTGCGGTGTGTGCCATCGGCGTCTCCGTGGAGGAACGTTGCGCGCGTCATCCGTGAAGACGTACGTGAAATCGGCGTGAAATCACCGTAAAACTGGCTCAAACGCCCAGTGCCAGGGCTCGTACTCGATGCCGAAGGCGTTGCCACGCGGATAGCTCAGCCAGAAGCCGTGATCCTGCGCATGGGTGCGGAGCCAGCGGAAGGCGGCGGTGTTCTCGAAATCCTCGAGGAGCCCGGGGCGAGGTTCACCGCGAGGATGTCCTCGAGCGTCAGGCCGGCGCCAAGCTTGCGCTCGAAGATCTGCCGCTGCTGGGCGACGCTTCTGAATCCTGAGATCAAGAGGAGCGTGACGCCGTCAGCGTTCGCCGCGCGCCGCATCTCCTGCCAAGCCGAAGCGGCATCGGCCCGCAGCCACTGCGCCCGGCCCGCGCGGTCGCGCCCGACGCAGACGAGCTCCGTCGCTTCCTCGTAGTGGGGCAGCCGCCTTGCGGCTCCGGCTGCGCCGAAGGCGGAGGGGAGGACGTGTCCCAGCGCCTGTGCCGACACGCCCTCCGCGGTCGAACCGACCATCGCCACGCAGAGCGCAATGGCGGCGAGGGCTGGGATAGTGGCAAGTCGAGTCATCGTTCCGTGGTCGAAGAAGACGCGATCGCGGCGTGAAAGCGTGCGTGAAAATAGGCGTGGAGCCGCCGTGCAGGCGGCGTGACAGTCGAAGGGCGCCCCGAATCCGACGTTGCTACAATACGGCGATGAAATCCCGCCGCCAGGACACTCAGGTTCGGGTCTTCCGGAGTTTTCGCGAGGCCGAACGCGCGGAGCGCGACGAGGCGGCGCTGGCTCCTGCCGAACGGCTGGGAATGATGTGGCAACTGGCGTTGGATACCTGGTCCTTCACGGGGGAACGCATTGCTCAATCCCGACTTCCGCGACATGTTGTCCAGCTTCATCGAGGCAAACGTTGAGTTCCTGCTCGTCGGTGGGTATGCCATGGCGGCACACCAGTTGCCTCGTGCGACAAAAGACATCGACCTCTGGGTCCGCCCGTCGGCGGCGAACGCCCCGCGCGTTCTTCGCGCGCTCGAGGCTTTTGGCGCACCACGGCACGGGCTGACGCTCCAGGACCTTGAAACCGAAGGAACGATCTACCAGGTTGGCGTGCCGCCACACCGCATCGACGTGATCACACTCGTCGAGGGGGTCCGCTTCGAAGAGGCCTGGGAGGCGCGCATCGACGTCGAAGTCGATGGCCTGCGCATTCCTGTGATTGGCAAGTCTCACCTCATCGCGAACAAGCGCACCGTGGCCCGGCCACAGGATCTTGTGGATATCGCACTACTCGAGGGCGGACCGGACAAGTTGCCGCGGTAACTGCTTCGCTGTATCCGTCGAGGTGTTGATGGGTTCCGACGGCCATTGGGTGTTTGGCGCGTTCCGGTTGGATCCGGCATCCCGAGAGTTGTGGCGCGACGCTGCCGCCGTGCCGCTGCGGCCGAAGCTCTTTGCGGCCCTGCAGTATCTCGTCGAGCACGCGGGACGTCTGATCACGCGCGAGGAACTGCTGCGCGCGGTCTGGTCGCGCACGCACGTCGACGAGACGCTGCTGCGCGGCACGATGCGCGACCTGCGCGCGGCGCTCGGGGACGACGCCGAGGCGCCGCGGTTCATCGAAACCATCCCACATCAGGGGTACCGCTTCCTGGCGGCGGTGCGGCGAGAGGCCGCGATCGGCGTGCACGCGGCCACCCCGACGTCGGCTGCGCACCAGGCCGAGGGCCTGATCGAGCGCGAGCAGGAGTGCGCCCAGCTGGGGCGGTGCCTCGGCCGGGCGCTCAATCGGCAGCGGCAGATCGTCTTCGTCACCGGCGAGCCCGGCATCGGCAAGACGGCGCTCGTGGACGCGTTTGTCGAGACGTTGCCTCATCGGCACGGCGTGCTCGTGGGGCGCGGCCAATGCGTCGAGCAGTACGGCGGGAGCGAGGCCTACTTGCCCGTGCTCGAGGCGATTCGACAGATCTGCCGGTCTCGCGCGGGTAAGCGCGCGACGGCGACGCTGCAGCAGTACGCGCCCACCTGGCTCGTGCAGCTTCCGGCCCTACTGACCGACGGCGAACTGGACGGGTTGTTGCGCAGGACGCAGGGCGCCGGACGCGACCGGATGCTGCGGGAGATGGCCGAAGCGCTCGAAGCGCTCTCGATCGAGATGCCCGTGGCGCTGGTGTTCGAGGACCTGCACTGGAGCGATCACTCGACGCTCGACCTGTTGAGCGTGTTGGCGCGGCGGCGCGAGCCGGCGCGGCTCTTGGTGCTCTGCACGTATCGCCCTGCCGACCTCATCGTGAGCGGGCACCCGCTGCGAACGCTCACGCAGGAGCTACAGAGCCGCGGGCTGTGCGTCGACGTGCCTCTGGGCTTTCTCTCGGAGCAGGCGGCGGGCGCGTACCTCGCCGACCGTTTCGAGTTGGCGCGCGAAGACCCCGTGTGTCGAAGGTTGGCCCAGACGGTGCACGGCCGCACGGACGGCAATCCGCTCTTCATGATCGCCGTGGTCGATGAGCTGCTTGGCCATGGCCTCATCGCGCGCGACGCTGGCGTCTGGCGCGTCGTGGGCGACGTCGAGCCCCTCGGCGCCGGCGTGCCTGAGGGCTTGAAGCCGCTCATCGATCGGCAGTTGGAACGACTGCCAGCCGAGGACCAGCGCCTCCTCGAGGCGGCTAGCGTGGCCGGCCGCGTGTTCTCGGCCGAGACCGTCGCCGCGGCGCTCGAGACGACGCCGGACGGGATCGGCGAACGGTGCGACCGGCTCAATCGCCGTGGGGTCTTCGTGGCGGAGGCCGCCGACATCGACGGCCACTACACGTTTGTCCACGATCTCTACCAACACGCGTTGTACGACCGGCTCTCAGCGTCGCGGCGGGCCCGGCTGCACCGGCGCATCGCCGAATTCGAACTCACCGCTCCCGATGCTCAGGTCCGCGATCGCGCCGCCCAGTTGGCCGTGCACTTCGAGCGCGGCGGAGATCCTGCCAGCGCGATCGCCCACCTGCATCAGGCGGCGACCAACGCATTGAAGCGCCAGGCGTTTCAGGAGGCCATCGACGTGCTGCAGCACGCGCTCGGCCTGCTCGCGTCGCTGCCGGCGACGAGCGCGCGGGACGAATCGGAGCTGGGCGTGCAGATGCTCCTGAGCCAGCCGCTCATGCTCGCCAAGGGATACGGCGTGCCCGAAGTGGCCGCCGCAGCAACGCGAGCACGGCAGCTGAGCGAACGGCTGGAACGGAGTCCGGCGCTGGTGCCGGCGCTCCTGGGCATGGTGCGCCTCCATTGCGCTCGGGGCGAGTACGCCGACGCCGCGGCAGTCGGCGAACCGATGGTGGACCTCGCACGGCACGCGCCGGATCCGCTGCCTCTCGTCGTCGACAGCGTGATGGCCTACGTCCGCTATTTTCGCGGCGAGCTGGAGGCGGCCAGGATGCATGCCGATCGCGGAGCCGCCGCCCACGATCTTGTGCGCCATCGTTCGGTCGCCCTGGCCTATGGCGACGATCCAGGCGTGGGCTGCCTGGCATTCGGCGCGTTGGCGGCGTGGGCACTGGGCTATCCGGAGCAGGCGCTAGCGAGGGTGACTGCCGCGCTCGACCTGGCTCGTCGGATCGAAATCCCGCACTGCGAGGCCTACGCCCTGTTCTTCTTCTGCTGGGTGCACCTGTCCGCACGCCAGCTGACGGCCGTGTCCGCCAGCCTGGACGCGCTCGACGCCCTGGCCACCCGTCACGTGCTTCCTCAGTCGATGGCGCGCGCGAGCGAGATGCGAGGCTGGCTCCTAGTGCAGGAGGGACGCGACCCTTCTACCGCGGCCCAGCTGCTCCAACAGGGACTCTTCGGGCAGGCCAGGACCGGCGTCCTAGCGACCGCGCCGTGGTTCATGGCGATCCGAGCGGAGGCACTCGCCGGCGCGGGCGAGACGCGCGCCGCGCGCGCCGCGGTCGACGAGGCCATCGCCGTCTCCGGGAGCATCGGCGAGTCGATGCCCCACATGCTGGCGCTGATCGCCAAGGGGGACCTCTGCGCGACGGCCGCGGAAGACGACGAGGCCGCCGAGTGCTTCGAGGAGGCCATCGCGATCGCTCAGCGCCAGTCGGCCAAGTCGATGGAACTGCGGGCGGCCACGCGGCTGGCGCGGCTGCGCCAACGTCAAGGCAAGGTTGCGGACGCACGCGCGCTCGTCGGTGCCGTCTACGACTGGTTCACCGAGGGGTTCGATATGCCCGATCTGTCTGACGCGCGGGCGTTGCTCGAGAGCCTCGACCGGCCCGTGCGTGGCAGGCGGTCGAAGTCGGCTCGGGTGTAAGAGGAGCACCCGCGAGCGTCAGGGTGACGTTGCGGCTGCGCCGATGCGACAGGTCGATGAAACGACTCGCCACCTCGCGGTGACGCGCACCACGGCGCCTCCTTCGAACACTGTTCCGTGATAGGAGGGTCGGCGACGGCGGCGTGGCGGGCGGAGTCGATTCAGGTGCGCCTCAACCGCATCTGGGTCTTCTGCTGGCAGGCCCGCATCGCCGAGATGGACGCCGAGCTCGAGGCCGTCGCGCCGATGGTCGACGCGCATGGTCTCCCTCTTCAGCGATCCAGCTACTTCCAGGCGATCGTCACGCGGAACTACCGGCAAGATCGCTATGTCATCTCGGACGAGACCATCGCCTACGCCCGGCAATCGCTCATGAGTGCGCTCGAGGCCGGAGCACCTGCGGAGGCAGCATTCGCGAGGTTCGTGCTCGGGTTCGGTCTGCTGTTTCAAGGCGGTCTCGTCGAGGCGGAAGCCGAGCTCTCGGAGGCGCTCCGGGAGGCGCGTCGACTCGGCGACGTCACCAGCCAGGTGCGCAGCATGGCCTACCTGGTGATCGCGAGCCGCAGCGTCGGGCACGTCGACGACACGCGCACGATGGCGCGTGACACACTGTTACTCGCCTCCTCAATCAAGATGCCGGATTGCATCGGCGTAGCACCCGCGGCGCTCGGATGGGTCGCGTGGAAGCGCGACGACGCCGACGAGGCGCGCGCCGAGTGCCAGGCCGCTCTCGACGTCTGGGCGCAGCCCTCGTGTGTGCACCCGTTCCAGTGGTCCGGTGCCCTGACCATGCTCGCCGTGCAGGCGTCTCGAGCTGCTCCAAGACATCCGCTGTGCCAAGGGCGGGGACATCCGCCCTGGGGGCGACGGCTGGGTGGGCGGCCAGGGTCGGATAACGCTGATTCTGTCGCCCCCAGACCCTGCTAGTGTTGCCTATCGTCCCTGCCACTTCCGGAAGAAAGTGCGAGCCGCTTCGAGGCGATCGCTGTTACGTCCGCCTGCCTGTGTCGCTTGACGACCGACGAGCTCGCGTACGCGCTTTGCAGTGCGATCTCAGCGAGGTGGCCTGGGCGCAATGAGCATGGAACGCCGGTCGCGTGGCGAATGGATCGTGCGAGGACCTGAGCGCCGTCCACCTCGTGATTGGTAGGCGTTGCGTTCGGGCCGCAGGGGGAACACAGGGGGGAACGCATCCTGGGGAGCAGTGTTCCCCCCTGCATGGGCGGCTGCCGCGCAGTCGATCACTGAAGCCGCGCTCGACGGGCCTCTGCAAGTCGTTCTACCGCAGTACCTTGGCCGCTCGCGAGAATCTCGCCGCCGACCCCGATGGCGCTGGTTGATGTCAGAAACGTGAAGGAGATTGGGTGTGAGCGACCCCCCTCCGCGACCCCAGGCCTTCGCCCGGGTCGCAACCCAAGGGTCGCTCACACCCTCGTGACTGGCTTCAACGATCGCGCTGCCCGCATGCCTGTGCACGCCTGTGTGCATGTCTGTGACGCACTCTGCAACCGCACGGTTCGCACGCCGTCGGTGGCACCTTAGAGCGGGATGCACGCGCGCTTTCTGCGCCACTCAGATCAACCGCGTCAGGCGCGCGCCACGCGACGGCAACAGGGCGCGTGTAAGGATCGTGCGCGCGGCTGCGTTCCTTCTAGTGTGGGCGCGTCGCAAATGGGTCACGCGCGCGAACTGTTCACGCCCACCGCGTCTCGCGTGTCGGTGCCGCCGGCCTCACGCCCGTCGCACCGCATTCGCGCCGCCCTGTGCGGCTTGGTCTGGGCTCACAGAGTCACAGACACGAGGCCATTGCGCGCCGTGTACCGTGACGGACGCCGCTGATCGTCTCGGTCCATCACGTGACTGATTGTCGGGCGTCCATCGGTCTCGTCAAGCCGCGTCGCTGCGCTCCGCCCCCGTGACGGGGATCACGGGCTTGACGAGTCCTCCGGACCGCCTCGTGTCGGCATCTACGTGATGGCCGGCAGAGCCTGACCGGCGGCGCAACTTGTCGCGGGCAGAGACGCAACACACCGTAAACATCTTGGAGTGCCTGATGCAGCCTCATCGTCTGGACCTGCAATCGCCCTGGCTCGATGTCGGCCAAGGGGCCATGTACGCGCGCGTGTCGAAGAAGCTGTTGTACCGCGCAGTGTCGTCCGGCCGGCTCAAGGCCGCGCGCGTCGGTGGACGCCGCCAAGTGCGCCTCGGTCGCGAGTGGCTGGATGCGTTCATCGAAGGGCACGTCGCCGCGCCCACTACGGCGCGCGGGGAATGATGCACGCGGCCCGGCCGCGGCTACACTGAGCGCTCGGAGCCGCGAGTGGCCCTTTCGGCCGTGCTCGTCGGCTCGGGGAGGAGCGCATGGCATGAAACCGTTCAAACGCAAACTGACTGATGGTCGAGAAGTGGATGTCGGGCGCAACCACGGCGTCCGGAAGATCTGCGCTTGCTCGCGTCACAAGCATGCGAAGTGTCCACACGCGTAGTACTTCAATTTCTCGTGGCAGGGGCGATCGTACCGGCTCTCGCTCGACCGGTACTCGAGCACGCATGTAGAGACACGCGCGGACGCCGAAGCGCTTGCTGACCAACTCCGCGCCAGGATTCGCGCGGGGCAGTTCGACACGCCGGCGGAGACGGCGGGTGAAACGGCGGCGCGTGACGGCACGCTCACGTACCGCGCGTTCGCGAACGAGTGGTCATCACGCCGCGGATACCAACTCGTGCGCGCGCGCGACAACGACTATCGCCTGAAGCTGGTCTACGACTTCGCGCTGCCGGGCACGAGTCCCGCGGTGACGTTCGGCGACAAGCGGGCGGTGGATATCACAACGGGCGACATCGAGTCGTACCGGCACCATCGACGCCAGCAAGGCGTGTCGCCGGTGACCAGCAATCACGATCTCAAGCTGCTCCGGAAGATGTTCGCGTGGGGTGTGCGCGAACGACTGATTCCCGCCACCCCGTTCAAGGTGGGGACGGAGTCGGTGATTGCCCTCGACCCGGAGACGCCGCGCGAACGCCGGTTCGCCAGCGACGACGACGAAACGCGATTGCTGCGGGCGGCCAATCCGCATCTGCGCGGCATCCTCGTGGCGATGCTCGACACGTGCTGTCGGCCTGGGGAGATCCTGTCGCTGCAGTGGGGCGACGTGGACATGGCCAGTCGAGAACTGGTGGTCCGCGCCGAGAAGGCCAAGACACGGCGGGCGCGACGACTGCCGATGTCGACCCGGCTGCACGCGGTGCTGCCAGATGCGCCGCACCGGCGCGGATGGCGTTGCCTTCGGCCCTGAGGCGTGTGTCTTCGGGGACGCGACCGGGCAGCGGGTGACGTCGATCCGCACGGCCTGGGAGGCCGCGCGCGAAGCCAAGAAGTCCGCCGGTCTTGCAGCGGCAGGAGAGGACTGGTGCCCCCTAGGCCGAGCCGAAGGCGAAGGCCGGCTGCCTGAGTGGCTTGCCAGCCGTAGCTCGCAGGGATGAGGAAGAGGTCCGCCTTCGCCCTTCGGGCTACGGCGCGACAGCCTTCGTCTGGCTTGCCGAGCCGAAGCTCACGCTTCGGCTTACAAGCGTGAGCGAAGGCTGGTGCGGAAGGGGGGACTCGAACCCCCACGGTATTGCTACCGCCAGCCCCTCAAGCTGGTGCGTCTGCCAATTCCGCCACTTCCGCGTTCAGGGGGCTGAAGACCGCGACGGTCGCGATCTCGCTATTCAATTGTGCCCGCCGGCGGCCCGAGGCCGCGGGTGGGGAAGTGCTACTGCTTCTTGGCCGGCGGCGGCTCGGTGGGAGCCGGCGTGGGCGTGGCGGGAGCGGCGGCAGGCGCCGCGCTCTCGGGCGTGGTGGTAGCGGGGGCCGGCGTGGCCGTTCCCGCGGGCGGCGTGGCCACCGGCGCGGTGGCCGCGGCCGGAAGCTGCGGAGCCGCCGGACCGTCGACACCGCCGACGACCGAACTGGTGCCGCGGGCGCCCCACACGGCCAGCACGAGGGCCAGGACCATGAAGGCCGCCGACAGGCCGGTGGTCACCTTCGTGAGCACGGTGGCGCCGGCGCGCGCGCCGAAGACGGCCTGGCTGGCGCCGCCGCCGAAGGCGTTGGCGATGTCGCCGCCCTTGCCCTGCTGGAGCAGGATCACGATCATCAGCACCAGGCAGGCGACGACGTACAGCGTGACGAACAGGTAATACAGCATCGAATCGCTCTGTCAGGCTCCCGGGCGAGCCGCAAACCCCGAGTATACCCCGAAGGCGCGCCGAAGCGGCGTCTCGCCGCGTAGGCGGGCGCCTTCGCCCGCGAATGGCTACCCGAGGGCTACGGCGCGGCAGGCCCAGCGCCCGCCGCTGGCTACCCGAGTCGGGCTATGGCGGGCAAGTCCTGCCCTGACGACCGCCTACTCCCCGGGGCGGATGGCGCCGGTCACGATCTGGGCGAATCCGCCCACATCCAGGCTGGCCCCGCCCACCAGGGCGCCGTCGACGTCGGCCACCGCCCGCAGCGCGGCGATATTGCCCGGCTTCACGCTGCCGCCGTAGATGACGTGGCACTGTTCGGCGGCAGGCGCTCCCCACCACGACCGCAGCCGCGTCCGGATGTGGGCGTGCACCTCGCCGGCCTGCTCCGGCGTGGCGTTGCGGCCGGTGCCGATCGCCCACACCGGCTCGTAGGCCACGACCATTGCCGCCACCTGGTCGGCCGACACGCCGTCGAGGCCGCGCTGCAGCATGTGATCGACCACCGCCAGGGTCTGACCGCCGTCGCGCTGCTCGAGCGTCTCGCCGACGCAGACGATCGGGATGAGGCCCGCCGCCAGCGCGGCGCGGGTCCGCCGGTTCACCGTGTCGTCGGTCTCGGCGAAGAGGGCGCGGCGCTCGGAATGGCCGATGATCACGTACTCGGCGCCGGCCTCGCGCACCATCGGGGCGCTCACCTCGCCGGTGAAGGCGCCCTCGCGCTCCCAATGGCAATGCTGCCCGGCCACGGCGATGTTGCTGTTGCGCGCGGCTTCGGCGACGGCGTGTAGCGCAGTGAAGGTCGGCGCCACGACGATCTCGACGCCGGTGACGGCCTTCACCAGCGAGCGCAGTTCCTTCACGTGCACCACCGCCTCGTGCACGGTCTTGAACATCTTCCAGTTGCCTGCGATCAGTGGCTGCCGCATTGGAGCACCCCGCGGCCCGCTCGGGCCTGGCTGGATTGTCGCCTCAATCGGCTCTTGGGCGAGCGTTTTCCCTAAGTCCCTGGTCCCTGGTCCCGCCCTACGAGTGTTTGTCCGGCAACGCCGCCACGCCGGGCAGCACCCGGCCGCCCAGGAACTCCAGCGACGCGCCGCCGCCGGTCGAGATGTGGGTGATCTTACCGGCCACGCCGGCGGCGTTCACCGCCGCCACCGAATCGCCGCCGCCGATGATCGTCGTGCCCTGCACCTCGGCCACGGCTCGGGCCACGCCCATCGTGCCGGCCGCGAACGGCGCCAGTTCGAACACGCCCATCGGGCCGTTCCACACCACCGTCTTCGCGCCAGCGATGATCGACGCATAGAGCGCGGTCGTCTCGGGCCCGATGTCGAGGCCCATGCGCTGGCCCAGATCGTGGTCCGACACCTGCAGCACGGCGGTCGTGGCGTTGGCGTCGAGGCGATCCGCCACGACGTGATCGATCGGCAGCGTCAGTTGCACGCCGCGCGCCTGCGCCGCCTCGACGATGCGCAGCGCCTCGGCCAGCTTGTCTTCCTCGACCAGCGAGGTGCCGACCGGCAGTCCGAGCGCGCGGAAGAACGTGTAGGCCATCGCCCCGCCGATGAGCAGGTGGTCGACCTTGGCGAGCAGGTTCTCGATGACCTCGATCTTGTCCGACACCTTGGCGCCGCCGATAATCGCGACGAACGGCCGTTCGGGCTCGCCGAGCGCCTTGCCCAGCCAGGTGAGTTCCTTCTCCATCAGCAGGCCGGCCCCGGCCGCCGCGAACGGTCCGACCATGCCGCACACCGAGGCGTGCGCGCGGTGCGCGGCGCCGAACGCGTCGTCCACGTAGACGTCGGCGAGGGTCGCCAGCGCCGTCGAGAACGCAGGATCGTTCTTCTCCTCCTCGGCATGAAAGCGCAGGTTCTCGAGCAGCACGACACGCGAGCCGCCCGGCGCTTCGGCCTTGGCCACGGCGGCCCGGGCCAGTTCGCCGATGCAGTTCTCGGCGAACACCACCTCGCGGCCGAGCAGCGTCGACAAGTGCGCCGCCACCGGCTTCAGGCTGTATTCCGGCGCCACCTTGCCCTTGGGCCGGCCCAGGTGCGAGGCCAGGATCACCGTCGACTCGTGATCCAGCGCGAACTGGATGCTGGGCAGGGCCGCGGTGATGCGGGTGTTGTCGGTGATGACGCCGTTCTTGATCGGGACGTTGAAGTCCACCCGCATGAACACGCGGCGGTCGTCGAGCGGCAGGTCGCGAATCGAGTACTTGGTCATGGAGTGTGGCGGTCTACAGACTCGCGGCGACCTTCTTCAACAGATCGACGCAGCGGTTGGAGTAGCCCCACTCGTTGTCGTACCAGGCCATCACCTTCACGAAGTCGCCGTCCATCACCTTGGTGTAGGCGCTGTCGACGATCGACGAGTGCGGGTTGCCGCGGAAGTCGATCGACACCAGCGGCGCGTCCTCGACGTGCAGGATGCCCTTCAGCGGCCCGGCCGCGGCGGCGCGCAGGGCGGCGTTGACCTCGTCGGCGGTGGTCTTCTTGTCGAACAGCGCCACCAGGTCGACCACCGACACGTTCGGCGTCGGCACCCGCATCGAGATGCCGTCGAGCTTGCCCTTGAGCGCCGGCAGCACCTCGCCGACGGCCGACGCGGCGCCGGTGGTGGTCGGGATGATCGACACCGCCGCGGCCCGGGCCCGGCGGATGTCCTTGTGCGGCAGGTCGAGCAGGTTCTGGTCGTTGGTGTAGGCGTGCACCGTGGTCATCCAGCCGCGCTGCAGGCCGAACGACTCGTGCAGCACCTTGGCCAGCGGCGCCAGGCAGTTGGTGGTGCAGGAGGCGTTCGAGATGATGTGGTGGCTGGCGGGGTCGTACTGCTCGTCGTTGACGCCGAGCACGACCGTGACGTCGGGCTTCTTGGCCGGCGCGGTGATGATCACCTTCTTCGCCCCGGCGGCAAGATGTTTGCCGGCGCCGTCGCGGTCGGTGAACTTGCCGGTGCACTCGAACACCACGTCGACGCCGAGGTCCTGCCACGGCAGCGCGCCCGGGTCCTTCGAGCTGAGCACCTTGAACTCGTCGCCGTCGACGACGATGCTGTCGGCCCGACCCTCGATCGACGCGGTGAGGTTGCCCAGCACCGAGTCGTACTTCAGCAGATGCGCCAAGGTCTTCGCATCGGTGAGGTCGTTGACCGCCACGAAGTCGATCTGGTCGTCGGCCAGCGCCGCGCGCATGATGTTGCGCCCGATACGCCCGAACCCGTTGATCCCTACTCGAACCGCCATCGCGTCCTCCAGCCTTCGCTCTGGTTCCAGGCGAAGGCTGCCCGCCGTAGCCTTGGCGAAGGCGGGCTGATTGTTATCCCAACGAGCTTCGGCTGGCGAGCCACGTCCTCGTCGATGCCGGCCAAGGCTGCCCGCCGTAGCCTTGGCGAAGGCGGGCTGATTGTTATCCCAACGAGCTTCGGCTGGCGAGCCACGTCCTCGTCGATGCCAGCAAGGCTGCCCGCCGTAGCCTTGGCGAAGGCGGGCTGAATGTGACCCAACGAGCTTCGGCTGGCAAGCCATGCCCGCGCCAACCGCATCGACGCAAACGTATGATTGTATAACCGACGTTCGACACGCGGTCAAACCCCGCGCAGTATACTGCTCGGGTTGTTAACCTGCGCAGAATGAACGGGTTACGCGAATAAATGTACGTTCTGTACACCGCCCTCATCGTGCTCTTCGCGATCGCCGTGTCGCCCTGGCTCCTCTACCAGGCGATCCGTTACCGCAAGTACGTCGCGAGCCTGCCGCAACGGTTCGGCTATCTGCCGGTGTCGTTCAACATCGACGCCGAGCCGTCGATCTGGATTCACGCGGTGTCGGTGGGCGAGCTGCTCACCGCCCGGCCGCTGATTACCGCGCTGCGCGAGCGGCACCCGTCGTTGCGCATCTTCGTGTCGACCACGACGATGTCGGCGCAACAGCTGGCCCGGCGCAGCGTCCCCGATGCCGACGCGGTGTTCTACTTCCCGTTCGACCTCGGCGTGGTCGTGCGGCGCACGCTCGATCTGGTGAAGCCGCGCCTCTTCCTGATGATGGAAACCGAGATCTGGCCCAACCTGCTGCGCGAGTGCCGGGCCCGGGCCGTCCGCACGGCGGTGGTCAACGGCCGGCTGTCGTCGCGCTCGTTCCCGCGCTACCGGCTGGCCCGCGGCTTCTTCCGTCACGTGCTGGCCGACATCGACGCCTTCTGCGTGCAGTCGGAGGAGTCGGCCCGGCGCTTCGCCGAGGTCGGCGCGCTGCCCGACCGCATCACCGTCACCGGCAGTCTGAAGTTCGATTCGCTCGAACCGGTGGGGACCGGCGCCGCGCGGCCGCGCGAACGGGTGCTGCGCTACTTCCGCTTCGCCCCGAACCGCCCGGTGCTGGTGGCCGGCAGCACCATGAAGGGCGAGGAGGCGGCGGTGCTGCGGGTGTTCCGGCGGGTGAAGACCGCGCTCCCCACAGCGGTGCTGCTGATGGCGCCGCGCCATCCGGAGCGCTTCGCCGAGGTGGTGCAGCAGTGCGAGCAGGAAGGCTTTCGCACCGTGCGCCGCAGCGATCTGCCGATCGACGCCGAGCCCCGCGCCGACGTGGTGGTGCTCGACACCATCGGCGAACTGGCGACCGTCTACCAGCTCGGCACGGTGGTGTTCGTCGGCGGGAGTCTGGTCGCCACCGGCGGCCACAACATCCTCGAACCGGCGGTCTACGGCAAGCCGGTGGTGTTCGGGCCGTCGATGCAGAACTTCGCGGAGATCGCCACGGCGGTGGTCGCCAACGGCGCCGGTGTGCAGGTGGACGGCGAGGGCGCGTTCGAGTCCGAGGTGCTGGCGCTGATGACCGACCCGGTGCGCCGGGCCCGGCTGGGCGCTGCCGCCCGCGCGCTGGTCGAAGCCAACCGCGGCGCCAAGGACAAGACGCTGACGGTGCTCGACGGTCTGCTGCCGCCGCCCCGCACCGTCTTCCCGTCCAACGTGCGGCCGTTCCGCGCGCCCTGATGCTCCACCTCCTGTACGGCCGGCTGGCGCGCTCACGCAGGGCCTGGTACGAGCGGCGCCCGGCGTCGCGCCGCCGTCTCGAGCGGCCCGTGATCAGCGTCGGCAACCTCAGCGTCGGCGGCACCGGCAAGACGCCGCTGGTGGCGTCGATTGCCCGGTGGCTGCTGGCACAGGGCGAGCGCCCGGCGATTCTGTCGCGCGGCTACGCGCGCCGCGATCGCACGGCCGAACCGGCCGTGGTCGCGGACGGCGCCACGGTGCGCCTCGGCGTGTACGCCGCCGGCGACGAGCCGCTGATGCTGGCCCGCGCCGTGCCCGGCGCGGTGGTCGTGGTCGGCGCCGATCGCCACGCCTCGGGCCGCCACGCCGAAACGCGGCTGGGCGCGACCGTGCACCTGCTCGACGACGGCTTTCAGCACGTGCAACTGACCCGCGACCTCGACATCGTGGTGACGGCGTCGGGCGCCCTGGCCGCCGATCACGTGCTGCCGAAGGGGCGGCTGCGCGAGCCGCTCGACGTGCTGGGCCGCGCCTCGGTGCTGGTCGTGGTCGGGGCCGACGACGGCGAGGCCGGCGTCGAAGCGGCGCGCTACGGCGTGGCCTGCGGGCTCGGCGCCACCCGCCGCCTGGGCGCCCCGGTGGAAGTGCAGGGCGGTGTCCCGCCGCCTGGTGCCCGCGTCGTCGCCGTGGCCGGGATCGGTCAGCCGGAGCAGTTCGTGACGGCGCTCAGCCACTGCGGCTACGAGGTCGCGGACGTGCGGACGTTCGCCGATCACCACTGGTTCACGGCGACCGACCTCGACCAGATCGCGCGGCTCGCCGTCGCGCGCGGCGCGTGGGGCGTGCTGACCACCGACAAGGACGCCGTGCGCCTCGAACCGCTCGGCCCGCTGCCCTGTCCGGTGGCGCGGATGCCGCTCACGCTCGAGCTGCCGGGCTTCGAGCGACTGGCCGCCGAGATGCACGGGGCGCTGGCGCGCCGTCGCAGCGGCGCGTCGGACGCGAGGGCCGGGGCGTGAAAGCGTTCCGGCAACGGCTCGAACTGGGCGCCGTGCGCGGCATGCGCGGGCTGGTGCGGCTGCTGCCGTCGCCCCTGGCGCGAGGCCTCGGCCGGGCGCTCGGCGCGATGTTCTACCTGGTGGACGCGCCGCACCGCCGGGTCGCCCTCGCCAACCTGCAGCAGTGCTTTCCGGCCCGGTCCGCGGCCGAGCGGCGGGCCATCGCGCGGCGGATGTTCCAGCACTTCGGCGTGCTGCTGGTCGAGCTGCTGCGCTTCACCGGGCTGTCGCCCGAGGCGATGCGCCGGGCCGTCGAGGTCGACGGCGAGGAGTTCGTCCGCGCCGCCTACGCCAAACGCCGCGGCGTGCTGTTCTTCACCGGCCACTTCGGCTTCTGGGAACTTCACGCCATCGTCCACGCGCTGCTGTTCGAGCCGATCGGCGTGCTGGCCCGGCCGCTCGACAACCCCGGCCTGCACGAGCTGCTCCAGTCGCTGCGCCAGCGCACCGGCAACACCGTGATCTACCGCGAGGGCGCGGTGCGGAAGGTGCTGCGGACGCTGGCCGAGGGGCACGGCGTGGCGCTGCTCATCGATCAGCACATGCACAGCCCGGATGCGATCTGGGTGCGGTTCTTCCAGCGCCCGGCGGCGACGACGTCGACGCTGGCGGCGCTGGCCCTGCGCACCGGCGCGCCGGTGGTGCCGGTGTTCACCGTGCCGTTGCCGAACGGCCGCTTCCGCCTGATCTACGACCGGCCGGTCGAGCCGCCGGCCCCTGAGACCCCCGACGCCGTACGCGACTTCACACAGCGCTGCACCGACGTGCTCGAGATGTACGTGCGGCGGCAGCCGGAGCTGTGGCTGTGGATGCATCGGCGCTGGCGCGATGCGCCGGCCCCCGAAACGCGCGGGATGTTCCCGATCGTCCGCGACGACGGAGCCCCCGATGCCTGACGCGCCGGCCCGCGTGGTGGTGGCGGCGCCCAACTGGCTGGGCGATGCGGTGATGGCGTTGCCGGCGCTGCGCGCGGTACGGGCCTTCGCGCCGTCGGCACATCTGGCCGTAGCGGCGCGGCCGAGCGTGGCCGCCCTCTACGCGATGGTGCCCGAGGTCGACGCCGTGGTGTCGCTGTCGCCGCGAGCGCCACTCACCCGGCCGGCGGTGTGGCGCGCCGACGTCACCCGGCTGGCGGCGGAGCGATTCGACCTCGCCGTGCTCCTGCCGAATTCGATCCTCTCGGCGTGGATCGCCGCCAAGGCCGGCATTCCCGAGCGTTGGGGCTACGCCGCGGGTGGCCGCGGGCGCCTGTTGACGCGCCCGGTGCGCCGCCCGCCCGGTCTGCCGCACCAGGCGGACTACTACCTGACGCTCACGACGGCGTTGGGATTGCCCGCGGTGCCGCGCGTCGCGCCGATCGCCGTGCCGGCGACCGCTCGCGCCGCCGCCGCGGCGCTGCTGGCGGGCGCGCCACCGGCCGGCGTGGTGGTGCTGGCGCCCGGTGCGGCGTACGGCCGCGCCAAACAGTGGCCGCCGGAGCGTTTCGCCGAACTTGCTGCGGCGCTGTGGCGCGACCGCGGCCTGGCCAGCGTCGTCATCGGCGCCGGCGGCGATGCGGTGGCCAGCGCCGAGGTGCGGGCCGCACTGACCGCGTTGCCCGGTGGCCGGCCGGCGCTCGCGTCGCTCGTCGATCTGGTCGGCCGCACCGATCTGGCCACCCTCGCCGCGGTGCTCGAACGCGCGACGGCGGTGGTCGCCAACGACTCCGGCGCCATGCATCTGGCCGGCGCCGTCGGTACGCCGGTGGTGGCGATCTTCGGCGCCACCAACGAACACCACACCGCGCCGCTCGTCGCCAGCGTGAGTCACCCGCCGCCGCGGCTGGCGATCCACGACGTGTGGTGCCGGCCGTGTATGCTGCGGGAGTGCCCGCTCGGGCATATGTGCATGCGCGGCGTCTCGGCCGCGCAAGTCCTCTCCCTTCTCCCATGACTCACGACGCGCCGCCAGCTCCGAGCACGACGACGATGGCCGGACGCCCGGCCGTGTTCCTCGATCGCGATGGGACGATGAACGTCGACGTCGGCTACCTGTCGGAGCTGTCGCACCTGACCCTCTACCCGTGGGCGATCGACGCGGTGCGGCTGTTCAACCGCGCCGGTTACGCGGTGGTCGTCATCACCAACCAGGGCGGCATCGGCCGTCAGATGATCCGGCCCGAGTTCGTCGGCGAGCTGCATGGCGTCGTCGCCGAGCGGCTGGCCCGCGGCGGCGCGCACGTCGACGGCTGGTACCACTGCCCGCATCATCCGGCGGCGCTCGTCGACGACCTGCGCATCGACTGCCGCTGCCGCAAGCCGGCGCCGGGGATGCTGCTCGACGCGATCCGCGATCTCGGTCTCGACCCGACGCGGTCGTGGATGATCGGCGACAAGTGGCACGACGTGCAGGTCGGCCAGCGCGTCGGCGCCCGCGGCATCCTGGTCCGCACCGGCTGGGGCGCGCTCGAAGAGGAGACCCGCCCGGCCGGACAAGAAGTGTTCGCGATCTGCGACAACCTGGCCGACGCGGCGGCGCTGGTGCTCGCCCAGAGCCCCGCCGACGGCGCTTAGGTTAGTCTTTAGCGGCCGCATGGCACAGGTGTCCGCCGACTCGATGTCCGCCCGTCTCACCGCCCTGCTGCGCGCCGCTCGTGGCCGGCGCGTGGTGGTGCTGGGCGACCTGCTCGCTGACGAGTACGTCTCCGGCCGGATCGCCCGGGTGTCGCGCGAGGCGCCCGTCCTCATCCTCGAATACGACTCGACCGACATCCGGCCCGGCGGCGCCGGCAACGCCGCGCACAACGTCGCCGCCCTTGGCGGCGCCGCGACGCTGGTGGCGCTGGCCGGACGCGACGACGCCGGCCGAAGGGTGCTGGCCTCGTTCCCGCGCGGCGTCGACACCCGGCGCGTGGTGCGGCCGGCCGGCTACCGTACGCCGCTCAAGACCCGCATCCTCGCCGGCGGCATCCATTCGGCGAAGCAGCAGGTGGTGCGCATCGATCGCCACGCCCGGGCGCCGATCGCCGACGCCTGGCGGGCGGCGTGGCTGCGCGCCGCGGCGCGGGCGCTGCGCGGCGCCGACGCCGTGCTCGTCTCGGACTACGGTTCCGGCCTCGTCTCGCCCGCGCTCGTGTCGACCCTGGTCGGGCCGCTGCGCACCGGCCGGCGTCGGGTGCCGGTGCTGGTCGATTCGCGCTACGACCTGCTGCGTTACCGCGGTCTGACCGCCTGCACTCCGAACGAGTCGGAGGTCGAGCACGCGCTCGGCACGACCATCGGCGACAGCCCGCGCGCGCTCGAGCGCGCCGGCCGCGCCATCCTCGCCCGCACCCGCATGGACGCGGTGCTGGTTACGCGCGGCAGCCGCGGCATGGCGCTCTTCGAGCCCGGCGTGCCCACCGTGCACGTGCCGATCTACGGCTCCGACGAGATCGCCGACGTCACCGGCGCCGGCGACACCGTGATGGCGACGCTCACCCTCGCCCTGGCCGCGGGCGCCACGATGGCCGACGCGGCGCGGCTGGCCAACTACGCGGGCGGGCTGGTGGTCATGAAGCGCGGCACGGCCACGGTGACGGCCCGCGAGCTGGCCCGCGCGGTCGCCGCCGACGCGGACTAGCCATGGCGGTGCTGTCGCGCCACGCCCTGGCGGCGTTCGTCGCCGACGCACGCCGTGCCGGACGCACGGTGGCCTTCGCCAACGGCGTCTTCGATCTGCTGCATGTCGGCCATGTCCGCTACCTCGAGGCCGCCGCTGCCGAGGCCGATGTCCTGGTCGTGGCGGTGAACGACGACGCCTCGGTGCGAGCGCTGAAAGGGCCGGGCCGGCCAGTCCTGCCGGCCGAGGATCGCGCCGAGCTCGTCGCCTCGCTGCGCGCCGTCGGGGCGGTGACCATCTTCGCCGAGCCGACCGTCACGCCGTTGCTCGACCTGCTGCGTCCCGACGTGCACTGCAAGGGCACCGACTACACGGTGGAGAGCGTCCCCGAACGCGCGACGGTCGCCGCTTACGGCGGGCGCACCGCGATCGTCGGCGATCCGAAAGATCACTCGACCCGCGACCTGCTGCGGACACTGCGCGAGGGCAGTCGATGACGGCCACGCCGCTGCCGCCCGCGGCCGCCGTGCTGATCGTCCGCACCGGCGCGCTGGGCGACATCGTGCACGCCTTGCCGGTGCTGGCGGCGATCGGCGCCGCGCGTCCCGACGTCGCCGTGGACTGGCTGGTGGATGCGCGCTACGCCGCCGTGCTGGCGCTGGTCGCCGGGGTGCGCGAGCGGATCGTGGTGCGGGCCGCGGCCGACGCCACCAGCGACGGGGAGCGGCGCTTCGCCGGCACGGTGGGCATGGCGTCCGCCGCGAAGTACCTGCGGACCCGCGGCTACGCCGTCGCGCTCGACCTGCAGGGGCTCATCAAGTCGGCGCTCTTCGCCCGCGCCTCGGGCGCCCGGCGGGTCATCGGCTTCACCAGCGCGCAGCTGCGCGAACCACAAGCGGCCTGGGCCTACCGCGAGACCGTCGCCGGCCCCGCCGATGGGCACGTCGTGCAGAAGAACCTCGCGGTGCTCCCGGCCCTCGGCCTGGCCGTGCCGGCGCGGCCAGCGTTCCCCTGGCGGGAGGACCCGTCGGCGGTGGCCGACGCCGTCGCCGCGTGGCCCGCCATCGCCGCCGCCGGACGCTTCGCGGTCTTGAATCCCGGTGCGGCGTGGCCCAACAAGCGATGGCCGGCCGAGCGCTTCGGCCAGCTCGCCGCGCGGCTGGGCAGCGAGCTGGGCGTCCCGTCGGTCGTGACGTGGGGTGGCGACGAGCGTCCGCTCGCCGACGCGGTGGTGTCGCAGGCCGAGGGACACGCCGCCGTCTCGCCGGCCACGTCGTTGAACGACCTGCTCGCGCTGGCCCGCCGCGCCAGCCTGTTCGTGAGCGGCGACACCGGTCCGCTGCATCTGGCCGCGTCGGTCGGAGCGCCGCTGGTCGGCCTCTTCGGTCCGACCCGGCCCGAGCGCAACGGCCCGTGGGATCCCGCCGACGAGTCGGTGTCGCGCGCGGCCACCTGCGAGTGTTTCCACAAGCGGCAGTGCGTGCGCGGCCAGGCCTGCGTGGACGACATCGCCGTCGCCGAAGTGCTGGACGCCGGCCGGCGCCGGCTGACCCGAGGCCGGACATGAGCCTGGTGCGGCTGCTCGCCCGCATCCGTGTCGCGCTGGGCGGGGTGATGGCGGCGCTCACGATCTGGCTGGCGCGCCCCACCGCCCGCAGCCTGGCCATCGGCGCCGGGTTCGTCGTGGTCGGGCTGGCGGTGCGCATCTGGGCGGCCGGCCACGTCGAGAAGAGCCGCGAGGTCACCTCGAGCGGGCCGTACCGCTTCACCCGCCATCCGCTCTACCTGGGTTCGACGATTCTCGGCCTCGGCGTCGCCGTCGCCGCCAACCACGTGTGGCTCGGCCTGGCCGTGGTCGCCTATCTGGGCGCGACCCTCGGCGCGGCGATCCTGGCCGAAGAAGCCCACCTGCGCGAGAAGTTCGGCGACGCCTACGACGCCTACGCGCTCCGGCGGGTGCCGCCGAGCGATCGGCGCTTCAGCTGGGCGCGGGCGCTCCGTAACCGCGAGCACCACGCGGTGGCCGGGGCACTGGCCGGGCTGTCGCTTCTGGTCCTCAAGGTCTGGTATAGTCAGGGTTTCGTCGGACGGTGAGCCGGGCGGTTAGCTCAGTTGGTAGAGCACCGGCTTTACACGCCGGCTGTCACAGGTTCGAGCCCTGTACCGCCCACCACATGCTGGCAGACGGGCGGGGCACGACCGGTAGTAGCGGGCGCGTCGCGGGAAGATTGGGGTCGTAGTTCAGTTGGTTAGAACGCTGCCCTGTCACGGCAGAGGCCGCGGGTTCGAGTCCCGTCGACCCCGCCAATCTCCTCGCTGATCGCCCGTCGTTTGGCGGGATCGTCGATCCCGATTTCCGGCGCCCTGGCCCGTGCCAGGGCGTTCGTGTCTACGGGCCACAGTCGTAGTACCGTGTGACAGAAGGCCGCCGCGCCCCTCGGCGGTCCCGACGGCAGGACCGATGCTCACAGCCTTGCTCGATCGCCCGGCCGTGCGCCGCCTGGCCGCGGCGCTCCGCCATGGGGTGCGCCGCTTCCCAGGGGCGCTGCCGGTCATCGCCGTGCTGGTCACGGCACTGCAGGCCTCGGCAGTGGCTGGGTCGCAGTGGGGTGTCCATCGTCTCCTCAGCGGCCTGCCGACCATCGACGACGTGCGCCGCATGGGCGAGATGGCCCAGGCGACCGTCTTCTACGACGCCGCCGACGCGCCCGCCTTCACCATTTTCGACGAGCGCCGCTTCGACGTGTCGCTGGCCGACGTCTCGCCGCACCTGGTCACGGCGCTGCTGGCGATCGAGGACCAGCGGTTCCGGTCGCATTCGGGCGTCGACCTGGTGCGCATCCTCGGCGCCACCGTGGCCAACCTGCGCGAGGGCCGGCTGGCGCAGGGCGGCAGCACGCTCACCCAGCAGCTCGCCCGCCAGAGCTTCCTGACGCTCGACAAGACCTACACCCGCAAGGTGCAGGAGGTGCTCCTGGCGCTGCGCATCGAGCACCAGTACACCAAGGACCAGATCCTCGAGCTCTACCTGAACAAGATGTACTTCGGCGCCGGGCTCTACGGCGCCGAGGCCGCGTCGCTCGGCTACTTCGGCAAGCCGGCGCGCGAACTGACGGTCGAAGAGTCGGCGCTGCTCGCCGGCCTGGTGAAGTCGCCGTCGACCTGGGCGCCGACCGTGAACATGGAACGCGCGGTCGCCCGCCGTAACGTCGTGCTCCAGGCGATGCGCGACGAGGGCGATCTCGACGCCGCCACCTTCGATCGAGCCCGCGCCAGCGAGGTGGTGCTGCGCGACGCGCTGCGCCGCGATGAGCCGTTCGGCCAGTACTTCAAGGAGCAGGTGCGGCTCGAACTGATCGAGCGCTTCGGCCGCGAACGCGTCTACATGAGCGGGCTGCGCGTCTACACCACCATCGACGTCGCGATGCAGAAGGCTGCCGAGGCCGCTGTCGACAAGTCGTTGGCCGAGCTCGGCCAGCGGCGGCGGGCCGCGCTCAAGGCCCGGCGCCGCACCGATCCAGCCGACGACCCGCCGCTGCAGGCCGCGGTGGTCGCCCTCGACCCGCGCACCGGCCACGTGCGGGCCATCGTCGGCGGCCGCAGTTTCTCCGAGAGCCACTTCAACCGCGCCGTGCAGGCCCGGCGCCAGCCCGGGTCGGCCTTCAAACCGTTCGTCTACGCCGCCGCCCTCGAGGCCGGCTACACGCCGGCCAGCCTCATCGACCGGCTCGATCAGCCGTTCGACACGCTGCAGGGCGCGTGGTCGCCCGAGGAGGGCCACGAGAGCGCCTCGGAGCTCACGATGCGCGCGGCGCTCAAGACGTCGAGCAACCGCGCGGCCGTGCGGATGCTCGAAATGGTCGGGGTGTCGTCGGCGGTCGATTACGCCAAGCGGCTCGGGCTGGGCGATGTGCCGGCGGTGCCGTCGCTCGCGCTCGGCTCCGGCGAGGTCACCCTCTTCGACATGACCTCGGCTTACGGCGCTTTCGCCAACAGCGGCGTGTGGGAGCGGCCGCAGCTGGTGCGTCGGGTCGAGGACACCGAGGGCAACGTGCTCTTCCGTGCCGAAGAGGCGGCGGTCGAGGCGGTGTCGCCGGCCACGGCGTTCCTGATGTCGTCGATGCTCGCCGACGTCATCGACTCGGGCACCGGATGGAAGGCCCGTCAGCTCGGCTTCCGGCTGCCGGCGTCGGGCAAGACCGGCACCACCAACGAATATCGCGACGCCTGGTTCGTCGGCTACACGCCGTCGCTCACCGCCGGTGTCTGGGTCGGCTACGACACGCCGCGGCAGATCCTGCCCGGCAGCGCCTACGCCGGCGATGTCGCCGTGCCGCTGTGGGCGGAGTTCATGAAGGCGGCCACCGCGAACGACAAGCCCGAGCGGATCGCCGCGCCGCGCAACGTCGTCGGCGTCACGGTGTGCCGGCTGTCGGGGAAGCGTCCGGCCGGCGGCTGCGACGCGGTGCCGGTCGTCGACGACGACGGCCGCGAGAGCGAGCGCTCGATGATCGGCACGGAGTACTTCGTGCGCGGCTCCGAGCCCGAAGAGACCTGCCATCTGCACGTCGGCCGCTCGATCTTCGGGCGCATGGCCGGCTGGCTGAGCGCCGAGCCGCGCGGCGAGGTCACCCAGCAGCGGGCCGGCGAGTCAGCGGCCACCGAGGCGCCGGCGGTGGCCGTCCCGGTGTCGCCGGCCCAGCAGGCGCAGGACGTGGCTGCCGCCCCGGCGCCCGAGCAGAAGAAGCGCGGCTTCTGGTCGCGCCTGTTCGGCCGCCGCGACAAGGACGCCGACAAGAAGGACAAGGACCCGCCGGACAACCGGCGGCGCCGCTAGCGGCCCGGGGTGAAATGGTGACGCAGCACCGAGGGCGGCGATGCGCGCGGATCGCAAGGCGCGCCGACCGAGAATATCGGGCAATATTCGAGGGAGAAGCAACGATGCGAGGCGCGATGCAGCGCCGGCCGAATGCCGGCACCACTTTCACCCCGGGCTGCTAGCACCCCCGATGCCGTTTCGCGACGTGATCGGACACGCGCGTCAGGTGACGCTGCTCGCCCGCGCCGTGCAGCGGGCGTCGGTGCCGCCGACGCTGCTCTTCGCCGGCCCGTCCGGGGTGGGGAAGTGGCGGGTCGCGCTGGCGCTGGCGCAGGGCGTCAACTGTCTTGCGCTGACCGACGGCGACGCTTGTGGCACCTGCCGGTCGTGCGACCGCATCTCCCGCGACATCCACGTCGACGTCATCGCCCTGGAGCCCGACGACAGCGGCGCCATCAAGATCGATCCGGTGCGCGAGGTGCTGGCGCGCACTGGGTTCCGGCCCTTCGAGGGCCAGCGGCGGGTGGTGGCGATTCGCGACGCCGATGCGTTGAACGAAGGGGCGCAGAACGCGCTGCTCAAGTCGCTCGAAGAGCCGCCGCCGGCGACGATGTTCGTGCTGACCTCGGCCGCGCCCGACGCGCTCCTGCGCACGGTGCGGTCGCGCACGATGCGGCTGGCCTTCGGTCGCCTGCCGACCGACGACGTGGTGCGAATCCTGACCCGCGACCACGACTACGCCGCCGACGCCGCCCGCCGGGCGGCGCTGCTCGCCGACGGCAGCGCCGGGGCGGCGCTGGCGCTCGGCTCGACCGACCTCACCGCCTCGCGGACCAAAGCCGCCCGGCTGCTCGGCGCCGCGGCCCTGCCCGACCTCGGGTCGCGGCTGGCGGTGGCCAAGGACGTGATCGGCAAGCCGGAGCTGAGCCGGCAGGAATTCACGGCCGTGCTCCGCGTGGCCTCGTCGCTGACCCGCGACCTGGCGGTGGTGCACGCCGGCGCCGACCGGCGCACGCTGGCCAACGGCGACGCCGCCGACACCGTCGATCGGCTGGCCGCGCAGCTGCCGGCCGCGGCGGCGCGCAAGGCCTTCGCGACCATCGATCGGGGGCTGTCGGCCCTCGAGCGCAACGCCGGCACCAAACTCGTCGCCGAGTGGGTCGCCGTCGAGCTCTGACGTTCGCGTCGCCGGGCTGCTATCCTGATCGCGTCATGAAGCCCCGTGTCGCGATCACCGTCGGCGACCCTGCGGGGATCGGCCCGGAGATCGCCGAGAAGGCGGCCGCCGATCCCGCGGTCCGCGCCGTCTGCGAGCCGGTGATCTACCAGACTGCGGTCGTGGCGCCGGTCGGCCAGGTGAGCGCGGCCGCCGGCCAGGCCGCCTATGACACGCTGGTCCGCGCCGTCGCCGATGCCCGCCGCGGGGCGGTCGACGCGATCGCCACCGCGCCGGTCAACAAGGCGGCGTTCGCCGCCGCCGGCCTGCCGTGGAAGGGCCACACCGATCTGCTCGGCCACCTGTGCGGCGTCCCGCGCGTGGCCATGATGTTCCACGCGCCGATGCTGAAGGTGGTGCTGGCGACCGTCCACGTCGCCTTGCGCGAGGTGCCGGCGCTGCTGACCCGCGAGCACGTCGCGGCGACGCTGCGGCTCACCGCCCGCGAGTTGCCGGCCTTCGGCGTGGCCCGGCCGCGCATTGCGATGGCGGCGCTGAACCCGCATGCCGGCGAGGGCGGCCTGTTCGGCACCGAGGACGACGACGTCCTGGCCCCGGCCATCGCCGAGGTCCGCGCTGACGGGTGCGAGGTCTCGGGGCCGCACCCGGCCGACACGGTGTTCGTGCGGGCGGTCCGCGGCGAGTTCGACTGCGTCGTCGCCTGTTATCACGATCAGGGCCTGGTGCCGGTGAAGCTGCTCGCCTTCGGCAGCGCCGTCAACGTCACGCTGGGGCTGCCGATCATCCGCACCTCGGTCGATCACGGCACCGCGTTCGACATCGCCGGCCGCGGCATCGCCGATCCCGGGAGCCTGGTACACGCGGTGCGGCTGGCCGCCGAACTGGCCGTGGGCCGGCGGGTGGCGGCGTCGTGAGTACCCGGACCCCGCCGCCGCGTGAGAAGACGCGCGAGGCCAGGAGCGACGAGCCGCTGCTCATCGCCGAGAACCGCAAGGCCTTGCACGACTACCACGTCCTCGAGACCTTCGAGGCCGGCGTGCAGCTGCTCGGCACCGAAGTGAAGGGCATCCGCGAGGGCAAGGCCAACCTGCGCGACAGCTACGCGCGGGTGGAGAAGGGCGAGGTGTGGCTCTACAACGTCCACATCAACCCCTACAGCCATCGCGGCTACGTCGATCACGACCCCAGACGCCGGCGCAAGCTGCTGCTCCACGCGCTGGAGATTCGCAAGCTGGTCGGCAAGACCACCGAAAAAGGCCTCACGATGGTGCCGTTGCGGATGTACTTCCTGCGCGGCCGGGTGAAGGTCGCCTTGAGTGTCGTGCGCGGCAAACAGCTGCACGACAAGCGCGAGACGATCCGGAAGCGTGAAGTCGACCGCGAGACGCGCGCCGCCGTGAAGGAGCGCAGCCGGCGATGACCCTCAGCCCAGACACGCGCATCTTCGTGACCGGCCACCGCGGCCTGGTCGGCTCGGCCGTCGTCCGCCGGCTCGAGGCCGACGGCGCCCGGGCCATTCTCAGCGCCAGCCGCGCCGAGCTCGACCTGCGCGATCCGGCGGCGGTGGGCCGGTGGTTCGCCGAGCACCGGCCGGAGGTGGTGGTGCTCGCGGCCGGCACGGTCGGCGGCATCCTGGCCAATTCGACCCGCCCGGCCGAATTCATCTACGACAACCTGATGATCGCCGCCGCGGTCATCCACGCCGCCTACGAGCACCAGGTGACGCGGCTGCTGTACCTCGGCAGCTCGTGCATCTACCCGCGCCAGGCACCGCAGCCGATTCCCGAAGAGGCGCTGCTGGCCGGGCCGCTCGAGCCGACCAACGCCGCCTACGCGGTGGCCAAGATCTCGGGCATCACGCTGTGCGGCGCCTATCGCACCCAATACGGCTGCGACTTCATCTCGGCGATGCCGACCAACCTCTACGGTCCCGGCGACAACTTCGACCTCGAGGGCGGCCACGTGATTCCGGCCCTGATGCGCCGCCTCCACGACGCCAAGGTCGCCGGCGTCCGCGACGTCACGATCTGGGGCTCGGGGGCGCCGCGGCGTGAGTTCCTCTACGTCGACGACCTCGCCGACGCGTGCGTGTTCCTGCTCGGCGCCTACGACGGCGAGCGACACATCAACGTCGGCACCGGCGAGGACCTGTCGATTCGCGCGCTGGCCGAGGCGATTCGCGACATCGTGCACCCGGCGGCGGTGCTGCACTTCGACACCTCGAAGCCCGACGGCACGCCGCGCAAGCTGCTCGACGTCGGCCGGCTGCACGCGCTGGGCTGGCGTCACCGCATGCCGCTGGCCGAGGGGCTGGCGGCGACCTACGCGTGGTTCGAACGACACCTCGCGACGGCGCGTCTGGGCGCCGGTCGGCAGCCGTGACGTCCGCCCCGATCTGGTTCAACCGGCCGGCGGTGACCGGCGGCGAGCAGGGCCATATCGCCGCGGCGATCGCCTCGGGGCACCTGTCGGGCGACGGCGCGTTCACGGCGCGCTGCCGCGAGGTGCTCGAAGCGGTGACCGGCGCGTCGAAGGTGCTGCTGACCACCTCGTGCACCCACGCCCTCGAGATGGCGGTGATGCTGGCCGGTGTCGGGCCCGGCGACGAAGTCATCTGCCCGCCGTTCACCTTCGTGTCGTCGGTGAACGCCTTCGTGCTGCGCGGCGCCCTGCCGCGCTTCGTCGACATCCGGCCCGACACCCTGAACATCGACGAACGCCAGGTCGAGGCGGCGATCGCGCCCGCGGACCCGGGCGCTGATGGTGGTGCACTACGCCGGGGTCGCCTGTGCGCTCGACGTGTTGACCGAGGTCGCGCGCCGCCACGGCCTGCCGCTCATCGAAGACAACGCCCATGGCCTGTTCGGGCGCTATCAGGGCCGCCCGCTCGGCGGGTTCGGCGCCACCTCCACGCTCAGCTTCCACGAGACCAAGAACCTCACCTGCGGCGAAGGCGGCGCGCTCGTGATCAACGACCCGGCCCTGGTCGAACGGGCCGAGGTACTGCGCGAGAAGGGCACCAATCGCAGCCGGTTCTACCGCGGCCAGGTCGACAAGTACACCTGGGTCGACATCGGCTCGAGCTATCTGCCGTCCGAGATCCTCGCCGCCTACCTGTGGGCGCAGATCGAGGCCCGGGAGCGGATTCAGCTGCGGCGACATGCGATCTGGAGCCGCTATCAGACGGAGTTGGCCGGCTGGGCGGACCGCCACGGCGTGCGGCGGCCGACCGTGCCCGAGGGCTGCGAGCACCCCGCGCATCTCTTCTACCTGCTGCTGCCGTCGCTCGCGGCGCGTCAGGAACTCATCGCGCACCTGCGGGCGCGACAGATCCTCGCGGTGTTCCACTACCTGCCGCTGCATCTGTCCGATCAGGGGATCCGCTACGGCGGCCGGGCTGGACAACATCCGGTGACCGAGGCGGTGTCGGATCAGCTGGTGCGATTGCCGCTCCACTACCACCTCAGCGCGGCCGATCAGGACCGCGTCATCGAGGCCGTCACCAGCTTCACGCCTTGAGGTGACCGAGGCCCCGGGTTAGCAGCCCGGGGTGAAAGTGGTGCCGGCATTCGGCCGGCGCTGCATCCCGCCTCGCATCGTTGCTCCTTCCTCAAATACTGCCGGTATTCTCGGTCGTCGCGCCTTGCGATCCGGGCGCATCGCCGCCCTCGGTGCAGCGCCACCATTTCACCCCGGGCTGCTAGCCCGGAGGCATGCGCGCCACCGCGCGGGCGAGCGCGTCTTGCCAGGGCGGCAATACGACGCCGGCGGCGGCCAGCCGGGCGTTCGACAGCGCCGGGAACTGCGGCCGCGGCGCCGCGGCGACCAGGCTGGCAAACGGCACCGGCTCGACGGCGCGGTCGGGATCGACGCCGAGCAACGCCGCCAGCGTACGGGCGATTTCCACCCACGTCGTGGCGCCGCTGTTCACGCAGTGGTAGAGGCCGAAGGGCAGGGCCCGCTCGACGATCGCCACGGTGGCGGCGGCGACGTCGTAGACGTAGCTCGGCGTCACGGTGCGATCGGCGAAGGCGCGGACCCGATCGCCGCGCCGGATCGCCAGCGCCAGCTTGTCGACGCTGCTCTTGCCGTTCGAGGCGCCGAAGAGGCTGGCCACCCGCAGCACGTAGTGCCGTGGCGCCTCGCGCGCGAAGATCTCGCCGAGCAGCTTCGACTGGGCGTAGACGCCGCGCGGCCGGACCACGTCGTGCTCGGTGAGCAGACCCTGATCGCGCAGCGGGTCGAAGACGAAATCGGTGCTGTAGTGGACCAGCGTCGCGCCCACCGCGCGGGCCGCGCCGGCCAGCGCCCCCACGGCCAGGCCGTTGGCCGCCAGAGCGGCGTCGGCGTGCGATTCGGCGCCGTCGACGTCGTTGTAAGCGGCACAGTTCAGCACCAGCGCCGGCCGCAAGTCCTGCACGACGCGCAGGACCGCCGCCGGCGACGCGATGTCGAGGGCGCGGCGATCGAGCGCCGCGACGCGGCAGACGCCGGCGAGCCGGTCGGCGCAGGCTCCGGCCAGCTGTCCGGCGGCGCCGGTGATGAGGACCGTGGTCTCGGGGGCGAGGAGCATGCTGGCGCGCGGCGGTCGGCGGTGCATGACGGGCGTCGGCGGCCCGATTGACCGAGGCGCGTCGGGCAGCGCCCGCGCGAACAGCTATCATCATCCCGGCAGTACCAGACGCGGACATGCTCGACTTGGTGTGGCCGCCCCTGGCGGCGTTCCTGCTCGCCGTGGCGCTCACCTACCTGGTGCGCCCGCTCGCCCTGATGGCCGGCGTCGTCGCCGTGCCCAAAGAGGACCGCTGGCACCGCGGCCGTATTCCGCTGCTCGGTGGGGTCGCCATCGTCGGCGCCGTGCTGATCGTGGCGGCGCTGCTGCCGCCGCTGCCGGCCCAGGCCTGGACCCTGGTCGGCGGCGCCGCGGTGCTCGCCGTGGCCGGTCTGGTCGACGACCTGCGGCCGCTCAAACCCCAGGCGAAGTTCCTGGTGCAGCTGGTGATCACCGCGGTGCTGGTCACCGCCGGCCTGAAGCTGTCGATCACCGGCTACCCGGCGGTCGACGAGATCATCACGCTGGTGTGGCTGGTGGGAGTCAGCAACGCCTTCAACCTGCTCGACAACATGGACGGCCTGGCCGCCGGCATCGGCCTGATCGCCGCGGCGTTCCGTTGCTACTTCTTCCTGGAGGACGGCAACCTGGCCGGGGCGTGGCTGGCCGGCACGCTCGCCGGCGCCCTGGCCGGCTTCCTGCTCTTCAACTTCCAGCCGGCGTCGGTGTTCATGGGCGACACCGGCAGCCTGTTCATCGGCCTGATGGTCGGCGGCCTGAACGTGATGGGACCGTCGCCGTACAGCCGCGGCACTGTCGCGGTGCTGCTGCTGCCGGTGCTGCTGCTGCTCGTGCCGCTCTTCGACACCGCGTTCGTGACCGTCGCCCGGACGATGGCCGGCCGGTCGGTGGCGCAGGGCGGCCGCGACCACACCTCGCACCGGCTGGTGGCGCTCGGGCTGTCGGAGCGCGGCGCGGTGCTGGCGCTGTGGGCGATGGCGATCGTGTCGGGCGGGGTCGCGGTGCTGTCGTACCGCTACGGGCTGCCGTACACGGCCACGCTGGTCGGGCTGCTGGTGGCCGGGTTCGTGGTGCTGGCCGCCAAGCTCGGCCTGCAGCGCGTCTACCCGGAACGCACCGCCGCCACCGGCGTGGTACGGGTGCTGGCCGACCTGCAGTTCAAGAAGCAGGTCGCCACCGTGGGCATCGACGCGGCGCTGGTGACGCTGGCGTATTACTCCGCGTATCTGCTGCGCTTCGAAGGCGCGCTCGACCTCGAACTGCCGCTGTTCGCCGATTCGCTGCTGATCGTCCTGGCCAGCCACGTCCTGATGCTCGGCCTGTTCAAGACCTATCAGGACTCCTGGCGCCATGCCGGGCTGCGCGATCTGCTGAGCCTGGTCGGCGCCGCCACCGCCGGCGTGGCGCTGTCGATGCTCGCGGTGCTGGTGCTGTACCGCTTCGCCGGCTACTCACGCGCAGTGTTCGTGATCCACTGGCTGCTGGTCACCGCGTTCCTCACCGCCAGCCGGGTCCTGTTCCGCGCCCTCGGCGAGCTGCTGCACGGCGAGACGCGTCACGGCCCGCGCACCGTGATCTACGGCGCCGGGGCCGGCGGAGTGATGGTGCTGCGCGAGGCCCGTGCCAACCGGGCCATCGACTGGACCGTGGTCGGCTTCATCGACGACGACCGCGGCAAGCACCGCACCAGCGTGCAGGGCGTGCCGGTGCTCGGCACCCTCGAGCAGGTGGCGCCGCTGCTGGCCTCGGGGCAGGTCGCGCAGGTGGTGGTCTCGACCGAATCGGTGCAGCGGGAACGCCTCGACGCGCTGCAGCGGCTGTGCGCCGACGCCGGCGTTCGCACGATCCACGCCTCGATCCAGTTCCGCGACGCCGCCGATCCCGGCTAGCGATTCCGCCGGCCGGTGTGCCGGCCCGGCCGGGCCGCGCCTTGTCGCCTGAACGCGCGGGATGGTACGCTAGACAGATTGTGCGGGCCGCCGCGGGGCCCGGGATCGAGAGGCGCGTGGAACTGCTGCGGCGGATTGCCGACAAACAAGCTCGGATTGGCGTGATCGGCCTGGGGTACGTGGGGCTGCCCCTGGCGGTCGAGTTCGCCCGCGCCGGCTTCACGGTCATCGGCTACGACGTGGACGCGGCCAAGGTCGCGGCGTTGAACGCCGGCACCAGCTACATCCCCGACGTGCCCACGGCCGAGGTCGCCGCGGTGGTCGCCGCCGGCACCCTGCGGGCCACGACCGACCCGGCGGCCCTGGCCGACGTCGACGTCGTCGACATCTGCGTGCCGACGCCGCTGCGCAAGACCAAGGACCCGGATCTTTCCTACGTCGTCCAGGCCGTGGAGGTCACGGCCAAGGTGTTGCGCCGCGGCCAGCTGGTGATCCTCGAGTCCACCACGTATCCGGGCACCACCGACGAGGTGCTCAAGCCGACGCTGGAGGCCGGCGGGCTGGTGGCCGGCGTGGATTTCCACCTGGCGTTCTCGCCCGAACGCGTCGACCCGGGCAACCCCACCTTCGTCACCCGCAACATCCCGAAGGTGGTCGGGGGCGTCAACGCGGCCAGCACCGCGGCGGCGCAGGCGCTCTACGGCAGCATCATCGACACCATCGTGCCGGTCAGCTCGACTCGCGTCGCCGAGATGGTGAAGCTGCTCGAGAACACCTTCCGCGCCGTCAACATCGGGCTGGTCAACGAACTGGCGCTGATGTGCGGCCGGATGGGCATCGACGTCTGGGAGGTGATCGACGCCGCCCGGACCAAGCCGTTCGGCTTCATGCCGTTCTATCCCGGGCCCGGGCTGGGCGGCCACTGCATTCCGATCGACCCCTACTACCTGTCGTGGAAGGCGCGGCAGAGCGGCTTCGAGGCGCGCTTCATCGAGCTGGCCGGGCAGGTCAACGGCGCGATGCCCGAGTACGTCGTCAGCCGCGTCGCCGAGGCGCTCAACTCCGCGAAGCAGTCGGTCAACGGCGCCCGCCTCCATGTCATCGGGGTGGCCTACAAGCGCGACGTCGACGACATGCGCGAATCGCCGGCGCTCGACATCATCGCGCTGCTCACGCGGCGCGGCGCCACCGTCACCTACACCGACCCGTTCGTGCCGGTGCTGCGTCACGGCCCGGTCGACCTCACGTCGGTCACGCTCGAGCAGGCGCTGGCCACGGGGTGCGACTGCGCGGTGATCGTCACCGACCACACGACCTTCGACTATCCGGCGATCGCCCGCCGCTTCCCGCTCGTCGTCGACACCCGCAACGCCCTCAAGGGGCTGCGGACGCCCACCGTGTTCGCGCTCTAGCAGCTGCTCACTCAGATATGGCCAAGACCGCACTCATCACAGGCATCACCGGACAGGACGGCTCGTATCTCGCCGAGCTCCTGCTCTCGAAGGGATACAAGGTGGTCGGGGCGATCCGGCGGCTGAGCGCCCCGAATCAGTGGCGGATCGCGCATCTGGCCGATCGGATCACGCTCCGGCCGGCCGACCTGCTCGACCAGCTCTCGCTCGTGAAGGTGATCGAGGAGGCCGAGCCCGACGAGGTCTACAACCTGGCCGCGATGTCGTTCGTGCCGGCGTCGTGGGACCAGCCGATGCTGACCGGCGAGTTCAACGCGCAGGGCGTGACCCGCGTGCTCGAGGCGATCCGGCTGGTCAACCCGAAGATCAAGTTCTACCAGGCGTCGTCGAGCGAGATGTACGGCAAGGTGCGCGAGGTGCCGCAGAGCGAGCTGACGCCGTTCTACCCGCGCAGCCCCTACGGAGTCTCCAAGGTGTTCGGCCACTACATCACGGTCAACTACCGCGAGAGCTACGGACTCTACGCCTGCTCGGGCATCCTCTTCAACCACGAGTCGCCGCGTCGCGGCCTCGAGTTCGTGACCCGCAAGGTGACCGACGGCGTCGCCCGTATCAAGGGCGGGCTCACCGACGCGCTCTACCTCGGCAACCTCGACGCCAAGCGCGACTGGGGCTTTTCGGGCGACTACGTGCGGGCGATGTGGCTGATGATGCAGCAGGAGCGTCCCGACGACTACGTGGTCGCGACCGGTGAGACCCACACCGTGCAGCGGCTGGTCGAACTGGCGTTCAGCCATGCCGGTCTCGACTGGACGCAGCACGTCAAGGTCGATCAGCGCTTCATCCGGCCGGCCGAGGTCGACCTGCTCATCGGCGACCCGACCCGGGCGCGGCAGGAACTGGGCTGGTCACCCGAAGTGTCGTTCGAGCAGCTGATCGCGATGATGGTCGACGCCGATATCGCGCGCCATCGTGAGCATCCAGGCGCCATCGTCGGCTAGACAGCTGCGGCCGCGCCTGCCATCCTAGTAGGCACGTCATGAGTGAACCCGTCGCGCTGCTCGACCTCCAGGCCCAGTACCGTCCGCTGCGTGAGCAGTTCATCGACGTCATCACCCGGGTGTGCGACAGCCAGCGCTGCATCATGGGTGAGGAAGTGTTCGCGCTCGAGCGCGAACTGGCCGACTACCTCGAAGTGAAGCACGCGATGGGCGTGTCGTCGGGCACCGACGCACTGCTGGTGGCGATGATGGCGGCCGGGGTCGGCGCGGGCGACGAGGTGATCACCCCGACGTTCTCGTTCTTCGCGACCGCCGGCTGCGTGGTCCGCCTGGGCGCCCGGCCGGTGCTCGTCGACAGCGACCCGAAGACCTACAATCTCGACATCGAGGCGGTGACGCGGGCGATCACGGCGAAGACCAAGGCGATCCTGCCGGTGCACCTCTTCGGTCAGGCGGTCGACATGACGGCGCTGGCCGCGGCGGCCGGCGCCGTGCCGCTCATCGAAGACGCGGCGCAGGCCATCGGCACCCGCGACGGCGCCCGCCGGGTCGGCGGCCTCGGCCTGGCCGGCTGCTTCTCGTTCTACCCGACCAAGAACCTCGGCGCGTTCGGCGACGCCGGCCTGGTGACCAGCAACGACGACGCGATGGCCGCCCGCGTCCGTCTGCTGCGCGACCACGGGATGTCGCCGCGCTACTACCACTCCGCGGTCGGCGGCAACTTCCGCCTCGACGCGATCCAGGGGGCGGTGCTGCGCGTGAAGCTGCCGCACCTGGACAGCTGGCACGAGGGCCGGCGCGCCAACGCCGCCCGCTACCGCACGCTGTTCGCCGACGCCGGGCTGCTCGAGCTCGTGCAGCTGCCCTTCGAGCGCGCCGACGGGTACCACATCTACAACCAGTTCGTCGTCGAAGTGCCCGACCGCGACGGCCTGCGCCAGTACCTCACCGAGCAGAAGATCGGCACCGAGATCTACTACCCGGTGCCGTTCCACAAGCAGGAATGCTTCGGTTACCTGGGCTACACCAGCGGCGATTTCCCGGTCGCCGAAGCGGCGGCGGCGCGGGTGCTGGCCTTGCCGGTGTATCCGGAACTGCCGGCGGCGCATCAGGAACGCGTGGTCGAGGCCATCGCGGCGTTCTACAAGCGCTGAGCGCCGGCGGCCGGCGCTTATTCGCCGACGTAGCGCATCACGACCAAGGCGGCACGCTGGTGGCCGGCCGGATCGCGCCAGCCCCGATCGACGTCCACCGCCACCATCACGACCGGGCCGGCGCCGACCACGATCGGGCACTCGACCGGGTCCGGGGTCGTCACCAGGAAGCGGCACGCATAGCCGCGCCGATTGCCGATGACGACGCCGACCGGGGCGGTGGCCAGGTCGGCGTGGGGCAACGAGACGGCGACGTCGAACCGGCCGCCCCGGGCCGGCAGCACGCCGACGGCATGCTGGCCAACCCAGAGGGTACCCAGCGGCAGCGGGTCCACTGACGGCACATCGCCGTAGATGTAGGGGCGCCCGGCGGCGAAGGCCCGCTCGGGTGGCCGGGGCACCGTCCATGGGCCGACCGCGGCGCAGGCCAACGCGACGATGGCCGGCACGAGCGGTCGGCGTCGCACCGGTGCGGCGACCGGCAGCGCCACCCCCGGAGGCGCCGACGCCATCACCAGCAGCCACGCCATCAGCACCTGGATGAACGCGTGCTGGGTGGGCACGCCGACCAGTAGGATCAGCCCGGCCGCGACGATCGGCGCGGCATGGGCGACGGCGCGCGGCGCCCCGGCCCCGCGGGCCATCCGCAGCAGCGCCAGCAGCGCCGCCAGGCTGGCGGCGATGGGCGCCGCGCCGCCGACCACGCCCAGTTCGAGCAGCACCTGCCGCCACCAGTTCTGCGCGTTGTCGGGGATGAGCGGCCGGCCGAGCTGCGTCTCGGCGGCGTCGGCCAGGAAGAGGTCGCCGGTGCCGATGCCCATCCCCCAGGTCGGATGCGCCGCGATCACCGCGGCCGACACCGGCCCGTAGCCGTAGCGATCCAGGAGCGCGGCGCGGGCGCCTTCCAGGGTGAACACGTCAGCGCCCGACAGCGCCTGCACCGCCCGCGACAGCGCGTTGCCAGACGGCGGCGCGTCGGCCACCGCGCGGGCGGCGGCGCCAATGGCGACCGCGACCAGCGCCACGGCGATCAGCGCTCGGACGCGCTGCCGGCTGGTGGCGACGGCGGCGATGGTGAATCCGGCCGTGCCGACCGTCCAGGCCGCCAGCCCGGTGCGCGATCCCGAGGCGATGACGCCGGCCAGCGACACCACCGACCACAGCAGCGCGGTCCACGCCGGCGCGCCCCGTCGCCACGCCGCGATGGCCAGTGTCGGCCCGACCAGCGCTGCTGCCGCCCCCAGGACGTTGGGGTCGCCGATGAATCCTGGGGCTCGTCGCAACTCGATCCAGTAGGGCGTGTTGAGCCAGGCGAGATCGACCTGCGTCTGGTACATCGCGGCCGCGACCGACATGGCGAGTCCGAGGCCGAGCGGAAGCGCGACGCCGTCGGCCAGGTGCGAACCGGCCGGGCGGGTCGACGCGTGCCACAGCGCGTCGAGGAAGAGCAGGGAGGTCAGCACCGACACGGCGGCCGCCGCCACCAGCGCCACGGTGTCGGCGGGCGGGAAGCCAAGGGCGTGGTTCAGGGCGACGGTCGGCACCGCGGCGAGGCTGACGTCCAGCTCCCGGGCGACGACGAACGGCCAGGTTGTCGCCACGACGAGCGCCCAGGTCGCGGCCGGCCAGCGCCAGAACCCCGGCAGATGCCAGCTGCCGCGCGACGGCTGCGCCAGCACCCAGCCGAGCACCGCCGCCACCCACGACGCCGGCAGGTGCCCGGCGGCGAGGCCGAGCGGTTCTGCCAAGGCCGGCCAGACCGCTCCCGCGCCCAGGACGACGCCCAGCCCCCACGCCGACGACGAGCGCCCGACGGCATAGCCGAGCAGCAACGCCGGCAGGTGCGTCCACGGCAGCGGATGGTGCGTGTCGGCCGCCGCGGCGTGGACCGCCAGCGCCGCCACCGCCGACCCGGCCACGACCAGCCACGCGGCCGCCCAGGCGGTCGAGGCGCGGTCGCGACGCGGCGGGTCAGGCACGGGGGGCGGCGAGCGGTGGACGGCGCGCGATGGCGGCGTAGTCGCGCGGGCCGAACATCAGCGCGTTGAGGCGGTCGGTGTTGCGGTCGATGGTGACCGCCAGGGCGTCGAGACGGGCGTCGCCGGACGGCGGCGCCACCGGCCGCGCGCCGGCCAGTCGCACGAGCTTGCCTTCGTCGGGATACGGCGAACGCCACTGGATCTCGGCGTGGGCGAAGCCGTTGGCGATGAGCAGGTAGCGGAGGGTGTCCGGGTGCACCGGCCGCACGTGGGTGAGGTCGCGGACGTAACTCTCGAAGAACGCGCTCCAGCACGCCGGGTTGATCGTCTCGAGGACGATCGGGCTGCCCGGACGGAGCTTGCGCGCGGCCAGCTCCAGCACGTGCAGCAGGTCGTCGGGTTGCAGGTGCTCGACCACCTGCGTGGCGATCAGGCCGCCGAGCGCGTCGTCGTCGAGGCCGGCCAGGTGGCTGACGACATCGGCGGCGACCACGTCGAGGCCCTTGGCCTGGCAGCGCGCCACCATCTCCAGGTTGAGGTCGATGCCGCGGGCCGGGATGTCGTGCTCGCGCAGCAACTCGAGGAACTCGCCGCGGCCGCAGCCGACGTCGAGCACGTCGCGGGCGCCGGCGAAGCGCGTGACGTAGTCGCGCATCCGCTCGCGGATCTCGTCCTCGGCGCCGCGGTAGGCGTCTTCGAACCCGGCGTAGTGATGGCTGCGCAGCGGATCCGAGGCCAGCATCTGCTGCGGGCCCGGTCCGCCGGCCGGCGTGACCGGGCTCTGGGCCGGTGCGGCCATCGCTGCCGGCGCCGCCACGCTGCGTTCGAGATGGCGCTGCAGCGCCGTCGTGGTCTGCGTCGCGACGGTCACGGCGATGCGCACCTCGTCGAGCGCCAGGGCGTGGCGCTGACCCAGGATGGTCATCGACTCGTAGCGCTTCAGCACTTCGTCGGACAGCCCGCTGAGGCCCGCCGCCAGGCCGCGGCTCACTTCTTCGAGCCGCGCCACGGCATTGCCGACGTCCTCGAGCGCGCGCCGGGTCAGCCCCGCGAACTCGTAGTCCTTGGTGTCGACGAACGGCGTGATGCTCTGCAGGTACGAGATGAGGTGCGCCTGGAAGCGAATCGACTCGTCGATGTTGTTGCGGGCCAGGCCGATCGCCGACTCGATCGCCCGCGACACCTCGCGCTCGCGCTCGAGGTTGCGGTTCACGTGGTCGACCAGCACCGCGTTGAAGCGCTGCTGGGCGCCGACCACCGGTTCGACCACCCGCCACACGAACCTGCTCAGCAGCCCGCGCCAGCCAGTAGCTTGTCCCGGCGCCGCGCGCAGGATGTCCCACGAGTCGTTGAGCGGCGTGATCTGGTGCTCGTCGGGGCCGGGCGGCGGGTGCGGCAGCGCCGGCACCTGCTGCAGCGCCTGATCGACGCCGGTCAGCGCGGCGTTGTAGACGCCGTCGGCGGCTTCGCGATCGGCCTTGAGGCGCGCCAGGTCCTCGGGGGTGACCGTGCGCGAGATGTATTCGCTCATTGTCTCTAGCGTCCCACCAGGCCGTCGATCGGGCTGCTGGCCGTGGCGTACAGGCGGCGGGCGATGCGCCCGGCCTGGCTGGCCAGTCGGCCGGCGATCACCGCGTGACGCATGGCGGTGGCCATCGCCACCGGATCGCGGGCTCCGGCCACGGCGGTGTTCAGCAGGACGCCGTCGGCGCCGAGCTCCATGGCAATCGCGGCGTCCGACGCGGTGCCGACGCCGGCGTCGACGATCACGGGCACGCGCGCCTGTTCGCGGATGATGCGCAGGTTGGTCGGGTTCTGGATGCCCAGCCCCGAGCCGATCGGCGCCCCAGCCGGCATGACCGCCGCCGCGCCGACGTCCTCGAGCTTGCGACACACGATCGGGTCGTCGTTGGTGTAGGGCAGCACGACGAAGCCGTCCTTCACCAGCACCTCGGTGGCCTCGACCAGGGCGGCGGTGTCGGGAAAGAGCGTGGCCTCGTCGCCGATCACCTCGAGCTTCACCCAGTGCGACAGCCCGGCTTCGCGGCCCAGGTGCGCCGTGCGGATGGCGTCGGCGGCGGTGTAGCATCCGGCGGTGTTGGGCAGCAGCTGGATTCGGGCGGTGTCGATGAAGTCGAGCAGCGACGCCGACTTGCGGCTGATGTCGACCCGTCGCACGGCGACCGTGACCAGTTCGACCCCGGCGGCCAGGTGAGCCGCCTGCATCACTTCGTGCGACGGATACTTGCCCGTGCCGAGGATCAGCCGGGAGGTGAAGGTGCGGCCCGCGATGATCAGCGGATCCGGCGTCGAAAGGGTCCGGCTCATACGCCCGAGCCGCCGCCCACGAAGTTGACGATCTCCATCGCGTCCCCCGCCTGGATCATGGTGGTCGCGAACGCGGCGCGCTTCAGCACGACCAGGTTCAGCTCGACCGCCACCCGCCGCGGGTCGATATCGAGCGCCTCGAGCAGCGCCGACACCGACAGCGGGCCCGCCAGTTCATAGGGATCTCCGTTGAGGCGGATCGTCACGACGCCGACCAGATGGCGGTGTCAGCGTACTCAGCGCTTCGCCGGCAAGTCAAGGCAGCGGAGGAGAGATCGGACCGTCCCTCCTCCGCTGCCTGACGGCGGTCACCGCCCGGTTCAGTCCTCGAGCTCGACCTTGGTGGCCACGAGCGTCGCGCCGACCACGGCGCCTTCGACCTCGACCTTCGTGCCGATGGCGAGCGCCGCGCACGCCACGCCGTCGAAGACGGTGGTCGCCGACGTCGTCACGGCGATGCCGTTGACGGTGAGGGACAGCGCCGGGCAGGTGCCACCCAGGGCCGAGATTCGTCCCTCGATCCGCCCGCCGACGCGGCCTTCAGGGTGGCCTTCGATCTCCACTTCTTCGGCGATGACCGAGCCATCGTCCGTCTTCATGTCGCCCTTGACGCGGACTCGGACTCCGGTCCGGATCGCGGCGCAGCCGCCGCCCTCGAACACCGTCGAGGCATCGGTGACGACCTTCACCACGCCGCCGACCGTGAAGGAGAGCGCCGGGCAGGCGCCGCTCACGGCCGTGACGACGGACCGGCCCTCGACGCGGCGTGACTTGAAGCGCACCCAGCTGGCGACGTTGGCCGTGGCGTCATCGTCCCTGAACCCCCGGGCCTGGACGCGCACGCCGGGCGCCAGGTCGCCACAGCTGCCGCCGACGAAGTCGGTCGCCGCGTTGACCTGGACCGCCGTGCTTCCCAAGTAGAACGTCGCATCGGGGCAGAGACCGGTGACGCTGGTGATCCGGCCTTCGCCTTCGCCGAAGTGGCGGTGACCGCGGATCTCGATGAGGCGGGCGCGGTATCCGCCGCCGGTCGCAGGGACGGCTTTGACCTTGATCTTGGTCCCGACCCGGATCTGGTCACAGGCGGCGCCACGATTGGCCGGCAGGTACTTGGTCAAGGCATCGGCCTTCACGGTCAGGCCGTCGACGGTCAGCGTCACGTCGGGGCAGGTGCCGGTGATGGCCGTCACCCGGCCTTCGCCCTCGCCCTCGCTGCCGTCCTCGACCTCGATCGTGCGCGCGACGACCGACAAGGCGCCGCCGTCGATGGTCAACACACCACGCACTTCGACCCGAACGCCGGCGGCAAGCTGGCCGCAGCCCTGGCCGAACGGGAACGTCGTCGTCGCGTTCACTGTCACCGGGATGCCGGCGATCGTCAGCACCTACCGCGGGACAGCTACCGGTCACCGCGGTCACGAGCCCCTTGCCTTCGACCTGGAGCTGCTGGAACGTGCCGGCCAAGGGCTTGGCCCCGAGCGCGTGGTCCTGGAGCCCCCCGGCATGGACCACCGTCGCCAGCATCAGCATGGTCGTGGCGAGCACGCCGTTCCTCAGGATCGTCGAGAATTTTCATCGGTCACTCCCTCGATGGATTCACTTGGCGCGTCGGCGGCAGGGGCAGCCGCCGCGCTATGCCTAGCAATTCGCGTTCCTCCAGCTCGACTTTATCGCTCGTGCGCCATGATTCGCCCGGCCGCCGCATCCACAGCGTCGGCTCGCCGCCGCGCGCGCGCGACCGCCGAGTGACGGATCGGGGTGTGTAATTTCCATCTCGGCGTCGCGAATCGCGCTCGCGTTCGCCGGGCGATCCTCCGGTTTGAACGATCGTTTGACGCGGTGGCGGCGACCATGTACCGTGAACGATCGGGCCGTCGCCGACGGGCGCGGCCTGCTCCCACGATGAGTGCCACGTCCGCTTCGCGCCAGTCCCTGGGTCTGCCCGACTTCACCTTCGCCGACCTGCATCTGCCCGAGCGGCTAGCGGCGCTGCACGCGCGCTTCGGCGACGAGGTGCGCGGTCTCGAGCCGGAGCTGTGGGCACGCTGGGAGGCGCACGGCGCCGCGCCGGCTGCGCTTGGCCCGATCGACCAGTCGGCGCTGCTGGTGGCCCTGGCGCCGCACGTCAGCCGGTTCGTCGCCCGGCTGTTCGCCGTCGGCGACGAGGCCGCCCGCCTGGTCGAGGCGACCCGCGCCTACGACGACCTGTTCCGCTTCAAGATCGACTTCGTCCGCCGGCGGGCGCTGCCGCTGTTGAAAGGCGGGGCCGCGGTGATCGCCAGCGCCGACGATCACGCCTATGTCGAGGCGGCGATGGGCGAGGCCATCGACTTGCGGGTGCGCGAGCTGCGGCTGGCCGCGCTCGGCTGCACACTGCTCGATCGCGAAGACGCGGCCCGGGCGGCTGGCGACGACGCCGCCAAAGCGGCGGTCACCGCCGAGATCGACGCCGTCCGCCGCTGGTGCGCTGCGCATCTGCACGACCCGGCGCTGGCGTCGTGGGTGGTGTTCCGTTTTCCCGAGACGCTCGATTACGACCATCTGGTGCACGTCGTGCGGCCCGACCCGGCTCGGCCCCAGGTGCTCATCGGACCCGACGAGGTGCGCCGGCGCCGCGACGGGTTCGCGCTCACCGACCTGCGCGCCGGCGTGCGCGAGCGCCTGAGCGAGATCCACTACTGCGTGCTCTGCCACGAGCGCGACAAGGACAGCTGCAGCAAGGGCGTCGTCGACAAGCAGGGCGCGGTGGTGACCAACGCGCTCGGCATCGCTCTGGCCGGCTGCCCGCTCGACGAGAAGATCTCGGAGATGCATCTGCTGCGCAAGCGCGGCGACGCCATCGGGTCGCTGGCCCTGGTGATGATCGACAACCCGATGTGCCCGGGGACTGGCCACCGCATCTGCAACGACTGCATGAAGGCGTGCATCTACCAGAAGCAGGATCCGGTCGACATCCCGCAGGTCGAGACCGGCACGCTCACCGACGTGCTGAACCTGCCGTGGGGCGTCGAGATCTACGGGCTGCTCACGCGCTGGAATCCGCTGAACGCGGCCCGTCCGTACGCGCTGCCGTACAACGGCAAGAACGTGCTGGTCGTCGGGCTGGGCCCGGCCGGCTACACCCTGTCGCACTACCTGGTGAACGAAGGCTTCGGCGTCGTCGCCATCGACGGCCTGAAGATCGAGCCGCCCGATCCGCGCCTGGCCGGCGCGCCCGGCCGGCCGCCCGAGCCGATCGCGCGCTGGGCCGACATCTACCATCCGCTCGACGAGCGCGTCCTCGAAGGCTTCGGCGGCGTCTCGGAGTACGGCATCACGGTGCGGTGGGACAAGAACTTCCTGTCGCTCATCCACCTGACGCTGGCGCGGCGGACGACGCTGAAGATCTACGGCGGGGTGCGCTTCGGCGGGGCACTGCCGCTCGACGAGGTGTGGGCGCACGGCATCGACCACGTCGCGATCGCCGCCGGCGCCGGCCGGCCGACGATCATCGACATCAAGCGCAACCTGATCCGCGGCATCCGCAAGGCCAGCGATTTCCTGATGGCGCTGCAATTGACCGGCGCCTTCAAGGCCGACGCGCTGTCGAACCTGCAGGTGCGGCTGCCGGCGGTGGTCATCGGCGGCGGGCTCACCGGCGTCGACACGGCGACCGAGCTGCTGGCCTACTACCCGCTGCAGGTCGAGAAGATCCTCGACCGGCACGAGGCGCTGGTCGCGGCGATGGGCGAGGCCCGCGTCCACGAGCACCTGCGACGCCGAGGAGCGGACGATTCTCGACGAGTTCCTCGCGCCACGGCCGGGCCGTGCGGGCCGAGCGGGCGCGGGCCGCCGCCAACGGCGAGCTGCCCGACTTCGTGCCGCTGGTGCGGGCGTGGGGCGGCGTGACGCTGGCCTACCGCAAGCGCCTGCAGGACGCGCCGGCCTACCGTCTGAACCACGAAGAAGTCGAGAAGGCCCTCGAAGAGGGCATCGCCTTCGCCGAAGGCATGGAGCCGGTCGAGGCGATTCCCGACGACTACGGGCACGTCACGGCGATGGCCTTCACCACCCGCAGCGAGGGCGTCGACGCCCGCGTCGAGCTGCCGGCGCGGACCGTGCTCGTCGCCGCCGGCACGGCGCCGAACGTCACCTACGAGAAGGAACACCCGGGCAGCTTCGAGCTCGACGGCAAGGGCCGGTACTTCAAGGGCTACCGCGTGGTCCGCAGCGGACCTGGCGCCTTCGCGCTCGAGTCCGACGCCAACGGCTTCTTCACGTCGTACGCCAGGGACGGCCGCTTCGTCAGCTACTACGGCGACAACCACCCGCGCTACAACGGCAACGTCGTCAAGGCGATGGCCTCGGCCAAGCACGGCTACCGCCACGTCGTCGCGCTCTTCGCCGACGAGCTGGCGCGGCTCGATCCGGCCGCCCAGGCCGACCGCGATCGCGCCTGGGCCGGACTGGTCGGCCGTCTCGACGACCAGCTGCTCGCCCGCGTCGAGCGCGTGGTCCGGCTGACGCCGACGATCATCGAGGTGATCGTGCGGGCGCCGGCGGCGGCCCGGCACTTCCATCCCGGCCAGTTCTACCGCCTGCAGAACTTCGAACGCGGCAGCGTCCGCGTGCGCACCGACGATCACGTGGCGGCGCTGCTGATGGAAGGCATCGCCCTCACCGGCGCGTGGGTCGACCGCGAACAGGGCCTGCTGTCGCTCATCACGCTCGAGATGGGCGTGTCGAGCCGGCTGTGCGCGTACCTGCAGCCCGGCGAGCCGGTCGTGGTGATGGGGCCCGACCGGCACGCCCACCGAGATTCCGGCGCACGAATCGGTGCTGCTGGCCGGCGGCGGGCTCGGCAACGCGGTGCTGTTCTCGATTGCCCGGGCGCTGAAGGCGCAGGGCAGCCGCGTGCTCTACTTCGCCGGCTACAAGGACGGCGCCGATCTGTTCAAGCGCGAGGAGATCGAAGCGGCCACCGACCAGGTGGTGTGGGCCACCGACACCGGCGTCGCGATCGCGCCCAGCCGGCCGCAGGATCGCCACTTCCGCGGCAACATCGTCCAGGCGATGGTCGCCTATGCCGAGGGCCGGCTCGGCGATCGCGTGGTGCCGCTGGCGGCGGTCGGCCGGCTCATCGCCATCGGCTCCGACCGGATGATGCACGCGGTGAAGGACGCCCGGCACGGCGTGCTGGCGCCGCACCTGCAGCCCGGCCACGTCGCCATCGGCAGCATCAACTCGCCGATGCAGTGCATGATGAAAGAAGTCTGCGCGCAGTGCCTGCAGCGCCACGTCGATCCGGCGACCGGGCGCGAGGAGTTCATCTTCTCCTGCTACAACCAGGACCAGGAGCTCGACCGCGTCGACTTCGACAACCTGCGCGGCCGGCTCAAGCAGAACAGCGTGCAGGAGAAGATCGCCAACCTGTGGCTGGTGCACGTGCTGGCGCAGGCGCCGTCGGCGCTGGCCCACGTGTAACCCGCGAAGGCGGGTAAACTGACGCCGTGTTCAGCCCCGGCACGGTCATCGACGGCCGCTACGAGATCCTCGGGCCGCTCGGCGTCCGGCGGCATGGGCCAGGTCTTCCGGGCACGGCGCATCCGTCTGGGCGACGAGGTGGCGCTGAAGGCGCTGCATCCGGCCGACCTCGGCGCCGAGGCGGCCGAGCGCTTCCTGCGCGAGAGCCGCGCCTGCGCCCAGCTGCGCCACCCGCACATCGTCTCGATCCTCGACTACGACGTCGACGCCGCCGGGCATCCCTTCCTGGTGATGGAGCTGCTGAGCGGGCCGAGCCTGCGCGAGGAGCTCGACCTCGGCGGCGCGTTCGCCCCGGCCGCAGGCGCTCGCGGTGCTCGAGGCCGTGGCCGGCGCGATGCAGCTCGCGCACGACCACGACATCACGCATCGCGACCTCAAGCCGGCCAACATCGTCGCCCACGTGTTCGCGACCGGCGAGCGCGTCTACAAGGTGATCGATTTCGGCCTGGCGTCCCTCAAGCTGGCGCCCGAGGCCACCCGGCTGACGCTGCCGTTCACGTTCCTCGGCACGATGGCCTACGCGGCCCCGGAACAGCTGGCCGGCGACACCGTGGGCCCGGCCGCTGACCAGTACGCGCTCGGCGTCATCGCCTACGAGATGCTGGCCGGCCGCCGCCCGTTCGAGGCCGCCGATCCCCTGGCCCTCGCCCAGCAGGTGCTGAGCGGCACGACGACGCCGCCCTCGGCGGTGCAGCCGGCGGTGATGCCGGCGGCCGACGCCGCCATCCTGCGGGCCATGGCGCGGCGTCCCGAGGATCGCTGGCCCAGCGTCACGGCCTTCGTCGCCGCGCTGGCGGCGGCGTTTCCGCCGGCCGAGTCCGGCGATCGCGCTGACGCGCCGCCCATCGACGGGTCGGGGCTGCTGGCCCGTTACGAGGTCGGCGAGGTCCTGGGCCCGGGGCGGCTCGGCAGCGTGGTGCGGCGCGGCGTGCACCGCGCGCTGGGCGTGCCGGTGGCGATCCGGTACCTCAAGCGCGACGGCCAGCCGCACTGGGACGTGCTGCGCGACCGGTTCCTGCTCGAGGCCCGCACGCTGCAGGTGCGGCACCGCCACCTGCTGCAGGTCCGCGACTTCGGCGAAGACAGCAGCGGCGTGTTCGTCGTCACCGATCTCGTCGCCGGGCCCAGCCTGCGTGACGTCGTGGCCGGCGGCCCGCTGCCGTGGCGGACGGCGCGCCGGCTGATCCTGCAGATGACCGACGCCGCCGAGGTGCTGCACGCCCACGGCGGCCTGCTCACCGGCGTCAATCCCGACATGGCGCGGGTCACCGGTGGCGCCGGCGCCGAACAGATCGTCCTGACCACCGGTGGCATCCGTTCGCTGGCCGACGTGCTGGCGACGATGCGCGAGCAGCAGCTGCGCGGCCAGGAGTCGAGCGAGCTGGAGCTGCCCTACATGGCGCCGGAGGTGCTGACCGGGCGGCCGCCCGATGCGCGGGCCGACCTGTTCACGATGGGGGCGCTGGCGGCCTACCTGGTCACGGCCCGGCCGCCGTTCGCCGCGGCGAGTCTGCCCGAGCTCATCGGCGCAGATGCTGCAGCCGTCCGCGCCCGTCGCATCTGCCCGCTGAGGTGCCGTCGGTCGCCACGCAGGCGATCACGCGGGCGCTGGCTGGCGATCCCGCCGCTCGTGGCGCGATGGCCGAACTGCGCGCCGCGGTGCGGGCTGCCGCGCCGCCGCCCTGAGGCCGCCGCTCGTCGACCGACTAACGCGTCGCCGTCGGCGATGCCGGTCCGGGCGCGCGTTCCGCCACCGGGGCGCGGGCCAGCTCGAGCAACTCGATCAGCGCGGTGAGCTGCCGGGCGCCCATGTGGTCGAGCATCTGCTCGACCGCCCCGCGCACCGGCAGATCGAGTGTCTCGAGCAGCGCGAGGCCGGCCGCGGAGATGCGGGCGGTGACGACGCGGCGGTCGGGTGCTCGCGGCCGCGCGTGATGAGCGCCCGGGTCTCGAGCCGGTCGAGCAGTCGCGTCACGTCGGGGTCGCGGGTGACCAGGCGATGCCCGATCTCGGAGCAGGCGAGGCCCTCGGGGCCGGCGCCGCGCAGGATGCGCAGCACGTTGTACTGCGCTTCCGAGAGCTGATGCGGCTTGAGCACCGCCGCCACCTCGCGGCTGAGCAGGTCGGTCGTGCGCACGAGATTGAGGTAGGCCTCGGTCTCGCGGCTGGTGAAGGGCCGGCGCTGTTTCAGATCGCGCTGGAGGGTGCTCACGGCGCCAATGTTAACCGAGCTGCCCATTCCTCCTTCGACGCCACGAGCGTGTAGAATCCGGCCAGTTGGCGCTATCGGTCGGCACTAGACTCGGGTCCTGCGAGATCGTGGCCGCCATCGGTCATGGCGGTATGGGCGAGGTGTATCGCGCCCGCGACTCGAAGCTCGGCCGCGACGTCGCACTGAAACTCCTCCCCGACAGCCTGGCGTCAGACCCGGAGCGCCGCGCTCGCTTCGATCGCGAGGCGCGGGCGCTGGCCGCGCTCAATCATCCAGGCATCGTCACCATCTACTCGGCCGACGTCGATCACGGCCGGCCCTTCTTGACGATGGAGCTGGTCGAGGGCCGCCAGCTCGCGGACCTTATTCCACGTCACGGCCTGCCGCTCGAACGACTGTTGGCCATCGCCGCGCAGATCGCCGCCGCGGTGGCAGCCGCACACCGGGGCGGCATCGTCCATCGGGACCTGAAGCCTGCCAACGTGATGGTCGGCCCGCAGGATCGCGTGAAAGTGTTGGACTTCGGCCTGGCGAAGCTGCGTGAGACCATCGGCGAGCAAGACGAAACAGTCCTGCTGACCGGCGACCTCACCGGCGAAGGACGGATCCTGGGGACCGTGGACTACATGTCTCCGGAGCAGGCCGACGGCCGGCCAATCGATGCGCGCTCAGACATCTTCTCGCTCGGCGTGGTGGTCTACGAGATGGCGTGCGGGGAACGGCCCTTCAAGGGCGACACGAGCTTGTCGGTGCTGTCCGCGATCCTCAAGGACTCTCCGAAGCCTCTTGGCGAGATCAACCCTGCGACCCCGAGTGATCTGACGCGGATCGTCCGCCGCTGCCTGTCGAAAGATCCGGAGGACAGGTACCAGTCGGCCGTTGACCTGCGGAGCGATCTCGACGATTTGCGACAATCGCCGCCTGGCGCCGGGGGAACACTGGCGGTCTCGGCCACGGAGAGAGGCTGGGCGACGTGGTGGCCACGGCTGGCCGCCGCCGCTTGTGGTGGCGCCGCGACCGCGGCAGTTGGTCTTGCGCTGAGCGCGCCGGGCGGGGTACCGGCGGCCATTCCATCACTAACGTTCAGCCGTCTGACGCTCCTCGAAGGTGTCACGCGCGAGCCAATGATCTCGCCCGATGGCCGCTGGGTCGTCTATGTCAGCGACATCAGCGGCAACCCGGACATCTACCTGCAAAGCACAACCGGTCAGACTCCGATCAACCTGACGAAGGACTCCACGGCAGCCGACCGGATGCCGGCCTTCTCGCCGGATGGTGATTCGATCGCGTTCCGATCCGAGCGGGACGGGGGCGGCCTGTTCTTGATGGGCCGAACGGGCGAATCAGTTCGTCGTTTGACGAAGGCCGGGTTCAATCCCTCGTGGTTCCCCGATGGTCAGCGGATCGCATTTTCGTCGTCCCAGGTCGAAGAAGTTGAGGCACGTGGCGCCGGTATCAGCGCGTTGTGGGTCGTTGACGTCAAGGGCGGCGAACCGCAACGTGTGACGGCCGGTGACGCGATTCAACCCAGCGTATCTCCGAACGGACGTCGCATCGCCTACTGGGCACTGCCGACAAATGAGCAGCGAACATCATTCACGAGCGGCGTGCGAGACATCTGGACCGTCGCGGCTGACGGCTCCAACGCTGTCCAGACGACGATCTCTCCGGCCTTTGACTGGAACCCGGTCTGGGCGCCGGACGGGCGGTGGCTGTATTTCCTCAGCAACCGATCAGGCAGCATGAATCTTTGGCGCGTAGCCATCGACGAGGCCTCGGGTGTCCCAGCGGGAGCGCCGCAGCCGCTCACGGCGCCGACCTCCTACGTCTCGCACTTCAGTCTGTCGGCCGACAGCCGGTACGGCGTGTACGCCACGAGGCTGGTGACCAGAAATCTGGGCCGCATACGCTTCGATTCGGCGGCAGGTGTAATTCAGGGTCTCGTGGAGCCGCTGACGACTGGCACTCGCGAGTTCGGCGCCTTCAACCTCAGCCCGGATGGCCGGCACCTCGTGATCTCGACAAACCATCGAGAGCAGATGGACCTCTTCGTGGCCAACAGCGACGGCAGCGGATTGCGCAACCTCACCAACGACGCGCCCAGAGATCGCGGGGCGTTCTGGGCGTCCGATGGTCGAATCCTGTTCTACTCCGACCGCGAAGGCCCCGACGAAATCTGGTCGATCAAGCCGGACGGGGGCGAGCTCCGGCAGGTCACGCGGACTGATGGTGTCCTGGCAGTGCCGGTGCCGTCGCCGGATGGTTCGAAGCTGGTGGCGAGTGACGGCAATTGGAGACTCTTCGTGCACGACTCCAGAGACTCCTCGGTGCCGGCGGTGGAGTTGCCGCGGTTTCCTGATGAACTGCGTGCCTCTGGCGGCGGGGCGGGGATCGTCGAGTGGTCGCCAGACGGGCGACATCTGACGGGAACGAACGGCACCGGAGGGATCGCCTGGCGGTACTCGTTCGACACGAAGACGTACACCAAAGTCGCTGAGAACCTATCGGGGAGCCGTTTTGCGTGGCTCCCCGACAGGCGCCGGATGATCGCCGTGCGCGAGGGCCGGCTCTACATCCTCGATACGGCAACTGGAGAGGCGCGCCTTCTGCTCGACATTCCAGGCGAGGTCCTCGACGGTCCGCGCTTGAGTCCCGACGGCTCCTCCCTCTATTTCGTGCGCAGCAAGCAGAGCGGCGAGGTCTGGCTCGCGCAGTTCGAGCAGACCGAGGGCAGGTCCAAGTAGCCTGGAGTCGGGCCCGCCACCTGAGTTTGATCGGACGACTGACCAACGCCACGCCCGTCATCGAAGCCCCGCCGCGAATTGCGGCCAGACCGCGACTCCTTACGCCAGCAGTACCGACGAACACCCTAATCCGGGCCGTCGACGACGGCCACCGCGGCGCCGACCAGGGCCGCCTGATCGTTCAGGATCACGTGCACCGGGATGTCGGCGAGCAGGTCGATCATCGGCGGCTTGGCGGTGAACGGGCCGAGGAAGGCGTCGCCGGCCAGGGCGTCGAGCAGCTTCGGCGCGATGCCGCCGCCCAGGTAGACGCCGGCGGTGGCCACCGCGCGCAGCGCGAGGTTCCCGGCCTCGGCGCCGTAGGCGTCCACGAACATCGCCACCGCGCGCCGGCAGCAGTCGCAGCGTCCGTCCATGCCGGCCGCCGACACCCGGGCGGCGCCGTCGGGGTCGTCCTCGAAGTTGCCGATCGCCTCGCAGCGCGGACCGTCGTGGGTGAACTCGGCCAGCCGCACCATCCCGGGGCCGCAGATCACGTGTTCGATCTCGACCCGGCCGAAGCGGGCCCGCAGGAACGTGAACAGGCCGAGCTCGTCGTCGGTGCGTACGGCGAAGTCGGCGTGTCCTGCTTCCGAAGGCACCGGCACCATCCGGCCGCCGACGCGGTGGAGGATCGCTTCGCCGAGGCCGGTACCGGCGGCGATGAGCGCGGCGTTGCCGTGCGGCGCCGGGCGCCCGGGACGCAGCGTATGCAGTTCCTCGGCGGTCAGCCACGGCACCGCGTGGGCCATCGCCTCGAGGTCGTTCAGCAGCCGCACGTCGGCGGCGCCGGTGACCGCCGCCACTTCGTCGCTGCGCACCCGCCACGGGACGTTGGTCATCGTCGCCTCGCCGTGCAGGATCGGCCCGGCGACGCCGAGCCCGACGCGGTCGATGGCGACGCCGCGATGGCGCGCCAGGTAGTGCGCCAGCAGCGCCGGCAGTCGCATCGAAGTCGAGCGTGCGTACGGTCTCGGCGTCGACCAGCCGTGGCCGCGGTGTCCGCGCCTCGAAGAGTCCGACCACCGTCTTCGAGCCTCCGACGTCGGCAGCGAGGATCATGCCGACATTGTAATCGGCCGGTCGCGAGCTGGCCGAATCAGTCTCGCGCGTTGACAGCGCGCGCGACATTCAGCATCTTGGTGACTGCCGATGTCCGCCGAGCCGACAGACACCACGCCCGCGCCTGCACCCGCGGTGTCGGCGGTGGCCGCGCGCGACGTGTTCGGGATGTATCCCGCGCTGCGCGAAGACCACGTGCGCTATCTGCAGAAGTGGGGCTTCCTGACGCCGCGGCGCAGCGGCGGCACCCAGTTCTCGTTCCAGGACGTGAGCCTGCTGCGCCAGATCCACGGCGAGCTGCAGCGCGGCGTGCCGTTCCGCGCGGCGCTGCGCGAACTGCAGGCGTCGCGGGAAGGACAGCTGGCCTTCGACTTCCGGCTCGACGCCGAGCCGGCGCGGATCATCGCCCTGGCCAGGCGCGAGCCGCCGCCGCCGACGGCGCGCTCGAGCGCCGCCGACGTCACCCTTGGCGGCAGCCGGCCGCTGTCGCGCGCCGAACAGCACTTCCTCGACGGCTCGCTGCTCGACGATGGCACCCCCGAGCGGCAGCAGGAGGCGGCGGTCGCCTATCGCAAGGCGCTGCACGACGATCCGGATCTGGTCGCCGCGCTCATCAACCTGGCCAACCTGCGCTACGCCTGGGACGAACTGCCCGAGGCGCAGGCGCTCTACGAACGGGCGATTCGCCTCGACGACAGCTTCTTCGAGGCCCATTTCAACCTCGGCAACATCCACCACGATCTCAGCCGCCACGGCGACGCGGTGGAGCACTACCGGCGCGCGCTGTCGCTGAACGGCGAGTACGCCGAAGGCCACTTCTACCTGGCGGTCACGCTGGAGAAGATGGGCCGCTCACCCGAGGCGCGCCAGCACTGGCGCGCCTATCAGTTCCTGGCCCCCGACGGCGAGTGGGTGGATCTGGCGCGCGAGTTCGGCGACGATCCGCCGCCTCCGTCACGCTAGCGACACCACTACCAGCGCGGCGGATCCTGGCGATCGGTGCGCGGCTTGGGGGCGCGCTTGGCCTTGTAGTACACGCAGTCGCCGCACCACGATTCGGGGTTGAAGCCGGTGGTGCCGGCCATCGGCAGCACGTCGCGATGACCGCAGCACGCCGGCTGATCGCCCTCGGCCGGCCGCTGCCAGCGGCACGACACGAAGCGCGCCTGCGCCGGCGTCAGCGCCGGAGTCAAGGCCGGCGGCTCGGGCGGCGGCGGCGGATCGCTAGGAGAGTGTGAGTCCAAGCGCCGTCTCCATCGCCCGCCATTCGCGGCGTTGTTCGGGTGCGACCAGCGTCAGGGCGCGGCCGCTCGATCCGGCGCGGCCGGTGCGGCCGACGCGGTGCACGTAACTTTCCTTGGTGTCGGGCACCTCGAAGTTGACGACGACGGCGATGCCGTCGATGTCGAGGCCACGGGCGGCGATGTCGGTGGCCACCAGCACCGGATGCAGCCCGGAACGGAAGCCCTCGACCGCGCGCTGCCGTTCGATCTGCGAGCGATCGGCGTGCAGGGCCGCGGCGCGCACGCCCTTGGCCTGCAGGTTGCGGGCGACCCGGTCGGCGCCGATCTTGGTGCGCACGAACACCAGCACCGGGCCGTCGGCGTCCTGGCGGATGAACCTGGCGAGCCGGTCGACCTTGTCGCGCGTCTCGACCTCTTCCATCGCGTGGGTGATGGTGCGGGCGACCGCGCCCTGGCGGCCGCCGATCTGGACGTAGCGCGGGTCGCGCTGCATCTCCTTGGCGAGCGTCACGATCTCGTTGGGCATGGTCGCCGAGAACAGCAGCGTCTGCCGGTCCTTGGGCAGCGAGCCGAGGATGCGCTGCACGTCGGGCCAGAAGCCCATGTCGAGCATGCGGTCGGCCTCGTCGAGCACCAGCGTCTGCACGCGCAGGAAGTCGCCGGAGCCGTGGCGCATGTGGTCCATGAGCCGGCCAGGGGTGGCGACGACGATGTCGACACCGGCCTTGAGCGCCCGCTCCTGCGGCCACATCTCGGTGCCGCCGTAGACCGGCACGCTCGAACACGGCGAGTGATAGGTCAGGCCGACGATGGTGTCCTCGATCTGCGCGGCCAGCTCGCGGGTCGGCGCCAGGATGAGCGCCCGGGTGAAGGGCTCACGCGCTTCGTCGCCGTAGGGCGGCAGCTCGGCGAGCAGGCGTTGAAGGATCGGGACGACGAAGGCCAGGGTCTTGCCGGTGCCGGTCTCGGCGCAGGCGACCACGTCGCGGCCTTCGAGAGCCAGCGGGATGACCGCCGTCTGCACCGGCCGGGTCTCGTCGTAGCCCATGTCGGCGCATCCGGCCATCAGCCGGCTGTCGAGGCCGAGCGAGACGAAGGTCCGCGGCGGGACGTCGTCGGCGAGTTCCCAGGGAATGCCCGAGGCGATCTCGGCGGCGGGCATGGCGAGCGGCGCGGACGACTGGCGGTGTCCGCCTCGCGAAGGACCGCTCCGTCGCCGGCGGGCGCGAGGAGGCGTTGAGGAAGGTGGTGGCAACGGAATCCCGGACTATCTGGCGCGGAAGGTGATGATGCCGCGCACCGGGTCGTAAGGCGAGACGCCGACGGTCACGCGATCCCCGGGGACGACCTTGATGCGGAAGCGCCGCATGCGCCCACTGAGCTGCGCCAGCACCTCGTGACCCGACTCCGTCTGCACGCGATAGAGCCCGCCGGAGTGCACCGCGACCACGGTGCCTTGCATGTCAATCAGATCATCTTTGCTCAAGAGAACTCCAACCAAGAAGTGTGCCACATCGCTACGGGCAGGGGCAACTGCTCATCCGAGCGGAGCGATTCCGGCCATTCCGGCCGCGATCGGCCGGGGACGGTGCACAATACTCGGGCTCGCCGGGGCGTCTCTGCCCCGCGCGGCGCCCATCCACGATGCCCTCGCTGCCGCCCGCGCTCGCCGTCGGCGCCCTTTACGACAGCCTGCTCCAGTCGGCGCTGACCCAGTTCTTCGAGCGGGCGACCCTCGAGACCGAGTCGGTGCCGTCGCCGTCGTCCGATGGCCGGCTGGCCATCGAGCCGACCCAGGATCCGGCGGCGCTGTCGATTCGCTGGTTCGGCAACCGCTACACGCTGCAGGTGCCGCCGTCGCGGCCGTTCACGCCGCACGAGGTGCGGTTCGCGCGGGCCATCGGCGCGGTGCTGTCGGCCCGCTACCGGGCGATTCTCAGCCCGCAGCTCATGGTGGAGCGTGGCGACCTGTTCCGCGGCGCGATCGAGGACCGCTACGTCGGCGCGTTCTTCGACCGCGAGCCGTATCAGCTGCAGCCGGGCGCGTCGGCGCCCGCCGACCGAGTGGCCCTGGCGATCGAGATGATGCGGGTGGCGGCGCTCTCCACCTACGAGAACCAGCCGATCTCGACCGGCGTGCTGCTGCTCGGCAGCGAGGAGGATCCGGTCGGACACTACCCGGCGGCCGAGCGCGACGAGGTCCACTACACCGGCGCGCTGACCTCGATCAAGAGCTTCTACCGGCTGGCCGACGGCCTGCGCACCGTGTTCCTGGTGAACCGATCGGGCCGCCTGCTCGACATCATCGACATCGGCCGCTGGGCCGACGACGCCGGGTCGGGCCGGGCGGTGGACGTGCCGTGCGCGCAGACCTACAACGGCCACGCCCGCGCCACCCTGGCCGGGGCGCACGTGTGCGTCGTGCTCAACCCGCGGCGCGAGATCAAGGTGTTCGCCGACGGCGCGCAGGTGTTCAGCTTCAGCCACGCCGACTGGCGTCTGCTCGACCAGACCTCGAAGTACGCGATGTGGCAGACCGCGGTCGGCAGCGCGGCCCTGGCCGAGCGGCTGTTCCGCAGCGCGCTCGACCTGTCGGACGCCCGGCAGGGCGCGCTGTTCGTGGTGCTGCGCCGGCCGGTGGAGTCGCTGGCGCAGCTGGTCGCCGCCTCCGACCGGCTCGACATGGAGCTGCTCGGCCCGGTCAGCACGCCGTGGACGCCGTCGCGGCGCGACTTGTTGCACCTGCTCGCCGGCCGCACCGTGACCGAGCTCGATCCCAGCGTGCTGGCGGCGCTGGCGACGATGGACGGCGCCACGGTCACCGACGCCGATGGGTCGCTGCTGGCGGTCGGCGCGATCCTGCGCCATCCGCTGACCAGCGAGCACGCCAAGAGCGACGGCATGGCGGAAGGCGCCCGCACCACGGCCGCGCTGGCGGCGAGCCGGTTCGGACCGGTGTTGAAGGTCAGCGAGGACGGGCTCATCACCTTCTACGACGGCGGCCGGGTGTGGGACCTCTGAGGGGCTCGTCGGCCGGTCTTGCCGGGTCCAGACTTCTGCGAGTGGCGTAGATCCGTCCCGGCTCAGGAGGCCGTGGTGAAAGTCATGGCGGCATTCGACACGCGATGCATCCCCGGGGGCGGCGTTGCTCCTCCCTCGAATATTGCCCGATATTCTCGGTCGTCGCGCCTTGCCCGCGGGGTGCCTCGCGCGTCTCGGTGCTGCGCCATGGCTTTCACCACGACCTCCTAGTAGAATTCATCGCCCTCCCCTGGCGATCTGATTCTCATGCGCGTGTTCCTCACAGGCGGCACCGGTTACATCGGCTCCGCCGTCCTCGACGCTCTCATCAAGGCCGGCCATCACGTGACCGCGCTCGGCCGCGATTCCGAGAAGGCCGCTCGCCTCGAGGCGCGTGGCGCCATCCCGGTGCTCGGCGAGCTGGGCACGCCGGCCCGGTTCCTGGCCAAGGCCGCCGAGCTCGACGCCGTGGTGCACACCGCGCTGGCTGAACCGCCGCGCGGCGTCGGACTGGAGAAGACGTTCCTCGATGCGCTGCTGCCGGCGCTGGCCGCCGCCCGCGGGGCACGGGCCTTCGTCTACACGTCGGGCGTCTGGGTGCTCGGCGACCAGCCGGCACCGGCCGACGAGACCGTGGCCCTCAATCCGGTGGCCTACTCGGCGTGGCGCGCCGCTCATGAGGCGCAGGTGCTCGCCGCGGCCACCCCGACGCTGCGGACCACTATCATCCGGCCGGGGATCGTCTACGGCAGCGGCCGTGGCATCGTCTCGGACATGTTGAAGGACGCCTTGAACGGACTGGTCCGGGTGATCGGCGACGGGCAGAACCGCTGGCCGTGCGTCTACGACCGCGATCTGGCCGAGCTCTACGTGCGGGTGCTCGGCAGCGCCGGCGCGACCGGTGTGTACCACGCCGCCGGCGACGAGGACGAGCGCGTCAACGACATCGCCGACGCGATCACCCAGCACGTCTCGCCGCCGGCCGACATCCGGCACGTGCCGCTGGCCGAAGCCCGCGGCAAGCTCGGGCCCTACGCCGATGCGCTGGCGCTCGATCAGGTGGTGCGCAGCCCGCGCGCCCGGGCATTGGGCTGGGCGCCGACGATGCACGGCATCACCGGCAACGCGCCGCGCCTGTTCGAGGAATACCGGCGCGCCGTGCGCGAATGACCGACCTGACGGTCGTCGTGCCGGCGCACGATGAGGCCGCCCTGGTGGCGCCGCTCCTGTCGCGCCTTCACGACGCGCTGTCCGCCGCCGGCTGCCGCGCCGAGCTGCTGGTCGTGCAGGAGCACACCGAGACGCCCGTGCGGGTGCCCGCCGGGGTGCCGGCCCGCGTGGTGGTGCAGCCGCGGCCCGGCTACGGCGAAGCGCTGCAGGCCGGGTTCGCTGACGCCGCCGGGGCCTGGGTGCTCACCCTCGACGGCGACACCGGCGACGCTCCGGCGATCGCCACGGCGTTGTGGGCCCGGCGCCACGACGCCGACGTCGTCATCGGGTCGCGCTACGTGGCGGGGGGCGAAGCGCGGATGCCGGCCGTGCGCGCCGCCCTCAGCCGGGTCCTGAACGCGGTCTTCAGCCGCGGCCTGTCCTTCGGCGTCCGCGACCTGTCGAGCGGCCTGCGGCTCTATCGCGCGCCGGCGATCCGTGCGCTGCGCGACCTGCCGGCACGGCTCGACGTGCTGCAGACCATCCTGGTGCAGGTCTACGCCGAAGGGTGGACGGTGGCCGAGGTGCCGGTGCAGTACGCGCCGGTGTCCGGTGGCCAGTCGCACGCCCGGGCGTGGCGATTCGCCGCCGACTACCTGCGCACGTTCTGGCGGTTGTGGAAGCTGCGCAACTCGATCGAGTGCGCCGACTACGACGCCCGCGCCCACGACAGCGCCATCCCGCTGCAGCGCTACTGGCAGCGCTCGCGCCATCGCCACGTCACCGATCTCATCGCCGGTGAGGGGCCGGTGCTCGATGTCGGCTGCGGATCCAGCCGGATCATCGGCGCGTTGCCGCCGGGCAGCGTCGCCGTCGACGTGCTGCTGCGCAAGCTGCGCTACGACCGGCGCTTCGGCCGGCCGCGGGTCCAGGGCTCGGGCTTCGCGCTGCCGTTTCCCGACGCCAGCTTCCCGTGCGTGCTGTGCTCCCAGGTGATCGAACACGTGCCGAAGGAGTCGCCGATTCTGGGCGAGCTGGTGCGCGTGCTGCAGCCGGGCGGCCGCCTGGTGCTCGGTACGCCCGACTACGCCAACTGGGAATGGGTGGTCACCGAGTGGCTCTACGGCAAGGTGGCGCCGGGCGCCTACGCCGACGAGCACATCGCGCACTACACCCGCGCCGAGCTCATCGCCCGCTTCGCAGCGCTGGGGTTCAGGCACGAGGCGACGCGCTACATCCTGCGCGGTGAGCTGATTCTCGCCTTCCGCAAGGCCGGCTGACCGCCGGGCCGGCCTGTCCGGCGCGGTGACGTCAGAGCGTGGGCCGCTGGTCGGCCGTCGCCGACTCGTCGAGCTGGTCTTCTTTCACGGCGATCTCCAGCCGTTCGTGCTTGATGTCGACCCGCAGCCGGCCGAACAGGCTCATGTAGAGGTTGGCAATCGCGACCAGCGAGAAGAGGGCGATGACGACGCCGCGCCAGTCGTCGAGCAGCAACCGGTAGCCGGTAGCGGCGAGTGCCGCGATCGTCACCCAGTGACTGAAGCAGTACTCACAGGTGAACAGGTAGAAGAATTTGCGGGTGACGAGACTCCGGCTGGCCCGGCTGGCCGCCTCGCAGCGTTCACGCAGCTCGCGGAACACCTCCTCGTGGGTCACCGTCCACGCCACGCAGGCAATCGGCAACGCCAGTACCATCAGCCAGACGAGCTGCAGCGCGAGATGTGAGGCGTCGGGCGGCTGGGTTTGCATCGTCTCTCCGCGTCGCCGGGCGTCGGCGACCGGTCGAGAATACCTGGGTATACTGCCCGGATGGAACGTCCCCGCCTCCGTGCACGGTACACGCTGCTCGCCCTGCTGATCGCCTCCGGCTGCACGCCGGTGGCCTCGCCGCCGCCGGTCGCGCCGGTGGCTGGACCGGCGGAATCGGAGATCACCACGTCGGCGATCGCCACGCACGTGAAGTACCTGTCGCACGATCTGCTCGAAGGCCGCGCCCCGGCGACCCGCGGCGGCGAGCTGGCGACCGAGTACCTGGCTGCGCAACTGGCGCTGGCCGGATTCGCGCCCGCCGGCGACAACGGGACGTTCTTCCAGCAGGTGCCGATCGTCGAGTCGGTGGTCGATCGCACCTTCACGCTGAGCGTGCCCGGTCGCACCTACAAGTACGGCGACGACGTGGTGGCGTTCTCGGGGGTGGAGGACGCGAAGGTGTCGGTACGCGGCGACGTGGTCTTCGTCGGCCACGGCATCGTCGCACCCGAGCAGAAGTGGAACGACTACGAGAGCGTGGACGTGACGGGCAAGTGGGTGCTCATCATGGTGAACGACCCGCCGGCGCCGGCCGACGAGCCGACGCTCTTCGGCGGTCCGGCGCTGACCTACTACGGCCGGTGGACCTACAAGTTCGAGGAAGCGGCCCGTCAGGGCGCGGCCGGCGCGTTGCTCATCCACACCGACGCCTCGGCGACCTATCCGTGGCAGGTCGTGCAGTCGTCGTGGACCGGCACGCAGTATTCGCTGCCGCCGGCGCCGGGGGCGCCCGCGCTCGGCGTCAAGGCGTGGATCTCGAACGCCGCGGCGGTCGATCTGGCGAAGCGCGGCGGCCAGGATCTCGAGGCGCTGCGGGCGGCGGCGTCGACGCGGGGCTTCCGCGCCCGGCCGCTGGCCGTGAACGCCGTGGCGGCGCTCACCCAGCGCTCCGCGCGCAGGACCTCGCCGAACGTCGTCGGGGTGCTGCGCGGCACCAACGCCAACGAAGCCCTGGCCATTACCGCCCATTGGGATCACTTCGGCACCCGGGCGCTGGCGCCGGGCGACACCGCCGACACCGATCGCATCAACAACGGCGCCTACGACAACGCCTCCGGATGCGCCGCGGTGCTGACCATGGCCCAGGCGCTGTCGCGCGCCGGCCAGGCCCCCGGCCGTTCGATTTACGTGGTGTTCACCACCGCCGAGGAGGCCGGGCTGCTCGGCAGCGAGTACTTCGCCAGCCATCCGCCACAACCGATGGCGCAGTTCGCCGCCAACCTGAACATCGACGGCGCCAACTACCTGGGTCGCACCAGGGACATCGTGATGCTCGGGTCCGACCGCTCGTCGCTGGGACCGATGCTGACCGCGCTGGCGACCGAGCGCGGCCGGGTCGTCGGCGCCGACACCCATCCCGAGCGCGGCTACTTCTTCCGCTCGGATCACTTCCCGCTGGCCAAGGCCGGCGTGCCGGCGCTGTCGCTCTCCGAGCCCAAGCAGTTCGAAGGGCCGAACGCCGCGGCGCTGCTGGCCAGGCAGGAGGCCTACAACGGCAAGGACTACCACCAGCCGTCCGACCAGTTCGATCCGGCCTGGGACTTCAGCGGCGCCGCCGAGGACATGAAACTGCTGGTGCAGCTGGCGTGGCGAGTGGCCGCGACGCCGGCGATGCCCAGCTACAACGCCGGCGATCAGTTCGCGCAGGTGCGGGCGCGATGACGCTGGTCGACCTCGACGACATCCGCGCCGCCGCCCACCGCGTGCAGGGCACGGCGCTGCGCACGCCGGTGCTGCCGTTGCCATGGCCCGGGCCGACTCCGGTCCACCCCTACTGGGTGAAGTGCGAGAACCTCCAGCCGATGGGCGCCTTCAAGATCCGCGGCGCCTTCAACATGCTGGCGCAGCTGCCGGCCGATGCGCGGGCCCGCGGCGTCATCACCTACTCCTCGGGCAACCACGGCCAGGGCGTGGCCATGGCCGCGCACGCGATGGGGGTGCCGGCGGTGGTGGTGATGCCGACGACGGCGCCGGGCGTGAAGGTCGAAGGCGTGAAGCGCTACGGCGGTGAAGTGATCTTCGAGGGCACGACCTCGCTCGATCGCCAGCGCCGCGCCGAGGCCGAAGCGGCGGCGCGTGGGCTGACGATCATCCCGCCGTTCGACCACCCGATGGTGATTGCCGGACAAGGCACGCTGGCGCTGGAGATTCTCGAGCAGGTGCCTGACGTCGGCACGGTCTACGTGCCGATGGGCGGCGGCGGCATCATCGCCGGTGTGGCGACCGCGGTGAAGCTGTCACGCCCGGATGTGCGGGTCGTCGGCGTCGAACCGGTCGGCGCCGCGAAGATGCGGGCGGCGCTCGACGCCGGGGAGCCGGTGACGTTGCCACATACCGCCAGCATCGCCGACGGCATCATGAACATGCGGGCCGGCGCGATCACCTTCGCGCACGTGCAGCGCTACGTCGACGACGTCGTGGCCGTGCCCGACGAGGCCATTGCGGCCGCGGTGGCCTGGCTGTACCACAACGCCCGGCTGGTAGTAGAACCGAGCGGTGCGGCGACGACGGCGGCGGTGACGCTGGGCCTGGGCGAGCCGAAGGGCGTGGTCGTGGCGGTGGTCAGCGGCGGCAACGTCCAGCCCGAGAAGTTCGCCAGCTACATCACAGGAACAGCGGCTGGCGGCTAGCGGCGAGAGGATCACGCGGGCACGCGTGCCAGCCATTGCCGTCACGCGGATCCGGCACTGCTGATCTGCCTTCGCGCGGCCGAGATGGCGTCGTCCAGAGTGGTCACCGCGCTGTCGAGCTGTTGCTCGTAGACCGCTTTGAGGATCTCGCCCATGCGCGGTCCTGGCGTGACGCCGAGATCGAGCAGATGTCGGCCCATCAGGATCGGCGCCGGCGGCGCGTGCTGCACGCCCAGCGCGCGGGCCCGTTCCAGGAACCAGTCCATCGCCGAGCAGTCGAACGTGCCGGTGCGTCCGTGGCAATCGGCGCGGCCGAAGCGGACCAGCAGCTCCAGATCGACGCGGGCGGCCAGACGGCGGAAGGCGCCGTCGCCGACCGTGTCGCGGGTCTTGTGGAACGCGCTCGGGCGCAGGTGTTCGGCGACCATCCCCAGCACCTGCGTCCGCACGTCGAAGCCGTCCATCGTGTTGACGTTGAAGCGATCGAGGATGCGGGTGGCCGGCTCGACGCCGGCGGCTTCGTGGCCCGGCGACCGCCACCGGCCGTCGATGACCGCGGTGGTCGCCGGCTTGCCCAGGTCGTGGCACACCGCGCCGAGCATCACCGCAGCCAGTCGCGGCCGGTCGAGGTCGGCGTTCCGCCGACGGGCCTCGTCGATGACCATCAACGTGTGCGTCCAGACGTCGCCCTCGGGATGCCATTCGGGGTCCTGCGGGCAGCCGTACAGCGGCACCATCTCGGGGAGGAGCTGCTCGACCACGCCGAGTTCGCGGGCCAGCGCGAAGCCGAGCGAGGGGCGGTGGGCGACGAGCAGCAGCTTCTCGAACTCGCCCCACAGCCGTTCGGCCGGCAGGTCGTCGAGGGCGACGGCGCGGCAGATGGCCATGGCCTGGTCGTCGAGCGAGCACTCGAAGCGGGCGGCGAACTGGAGCGCGCGCAATACGCGCAGGCTGTCGTCGGCGAAGGTCCGCGGGTCGACGACGCGCAGGCGCCGGGCCGCCAGGTCGTCGCGGCCGCGAAAGGGGTCGAGGTACTCGCCGGTCAGCGGATCCCAGGCGATGGCGTTGATGGTGAAGTCGCGGCGGCGGGCCGCATCGTCGAGCGACATCGTGTGGTCGCCCTCGACATGGAACGCGGTGTGGCCGCGGCCGGCCTTCGACTCGCGGCGGGGCAGGGCGACGTCGATCGGCCCCAGCTTGAAGACGGGGAAGGCGCGGCCCACCGGCTCGACCCGGCCGATCGCCGCGAGCATGTGCGGGAGGACGCCGCCAGGCACGCCGAACACTTCGAGGTCGAGGTCCTTGGCGGCGCGGCCGAGCAGCTGGTCGCGGACGAAGCCGCCGACGACGAGGGCGCGGCCGCCGCGAGCCCGGGCCGCCTCGGCCACGGCGGTCGCCAGCGCCAACGGCGTATCGTTCACAGCGGTCACGGAGACGATCGTAGATCGCGATCTCTGCAGTTTGTCTGGCCCGGCCTTGTAGAGGGACTGTCCCCTTTCCAGGCCCGGCTTGAAAGGGGACTGTCCCGTGCGCTCCCCGTTACAATTCCGGGCGATGACTACCGTGGACCGCCTGCTGCGCGACCTGGTCGCGATCGACTCCGTGAACCCGACCCTGGTGGCCGGGGCCGCAGGCGAGGCGGCGGTGGCGCGTCGCCTGGTCCAGGAGTTCGCGGCCATGGGTGTGCCGGTGGAGGTGCAGGAGGTGGCGCCGGGCCGGCCCAACGTCGTCGCCACGCTCGACGGGCGCGCGCCCGGCCGATCGCTGATGCTGTGCGGGCACATCGACACGGTCGGCGTCGCCGGCATGACCGCGCCGTTCACGCCGGTGGAACGCGAGGGTCATCTCTACGGCCGCGGCGCCCAGGACATGAAGAGCGGCGTGGCGGCGATGGTGGATGCGGTGCGCGCGGTGATCGACTCGGGCGGGCTGGCGGCCGGCCGGGTCGTCGTCGCCTGCGTCGTCGACGAAGAACATTCCAGCATCGGCGCCGATGCGCTGGTCACGCGCTGGCGCGCCGACGCCGGCGTCGTCACCGAGCCGACCGACCTCGACATCGCCGTGGCGCACAAGGGCTTCGAGTGGTCCGAGGTCGAGACGATTGGCCGGGCCGCGCACGGCAGCCGGCCGGGCGAGGGCATCGACGCGATCCGCCACATGGGGCGGGTGCTCGGTGAGCTCGACGCGATCGACCACGCGCTGCAGTCCGGTCGGCGGCACGCCCGGCTCGGCGTGGCGTCGCTGCACGCGTCGACGATCTCCGGCGGCCAGGAACTCAGCAGCTATCCCGACCACTGCACGCTGCAGGTGGAGCGCCGCACGTTGCCCGGCGAACCCGAGGGCGCGTTGGCCGGCGAGGTCGAGGCGCTGCTGGCGAAGCTGTCGGCGGCCGACCCGACGTTCCAGGGGCGCGCCCGCACGCTGTTCGCGCGGCCGCCCTACGAGATCGCGGCGGCGCATCCGCTGCCCGGAATGCTCGCCGCCGCCGCCCGAAGCGCCGGCTGCCGTGCCGACACGATCGGCATGAGCTTCTGGACCGACGCCGCGGTGCTCGGCGCCGCCGGCATTCCGTCGGTGCTGTTCGGCCCGACCGGCGCCGGCCTCCACGGCGTGGACGAATGGGTGGACCTGGCGAGCGTGCGCCAGTGCCGCGACGCGCTCGTGGTGTTGATCCGGACCTGGTGCCACACCTAGTGGTGGGGTCTGGCACCGATGGCACGAAAGTTGTGCCAAGCGCAGATTCTGCGCACTGCCGTCGCAGATTCGGCGTACTCGCTACCGATCGCGCAGGATGCCCTTCAGCACGAAGCCGACGTTGGCTGGCCGCTCGCCCAGGCGCCGCATGAAGTATGGGAACCACTGCTTGCCGAACGGCACGTAGACGCGCACCCGATACCCCGCGGCGACCAGCGACGTCTGCAAGTCACGCCGGATCCCGTAGAGCATCTGGAACTCGAAGCGCTCCGCCCCGATGCCGCGCTCCCGTGCGTAGGCCTTGACGGCGTCGATCATCGCCGGGTCGTGCGTGGCGAAGGCCGGATACGGATTGTGGTCGAGCAGCCGATGCGCCAGCGCGATGTAGGCGTCGTTCACCTCGCTCAGCCGCTGATGCGCCACGCTGGCCGGCTCGCGATACGCGCCCTTGACCAGCCGAACCCGCGACCCCACGGCGTTCAGGCGGTCGATGTCGCCGGGGCTGCGGGTGAGGCACGACTGGATCACCGTGCCGATGTCGCGATAGCCCAGCCCCCACACCGTCTCGAGCACGTTCAGCGTCGCCTCGGTGTAGGGCGAGTTCTCCATGTCGATGCGAACGAAGAAGCCGTGCCCGTTCGCCGCCTCGAGAATCCGCCGCAGGTTGTCGGTGGCAGTCGCGCGATCGACGTCGAGGCCGAGCTGGGTGAGCTTCAGCGACAGGTTCCGCTCGACCCCCGACGCCACCACCTGCTCGACGATCCGCAGGTAGTCGCGCGTCGCCGCGTCGGCCAGCTCCAGCGTCGCCACGCTCTCGCCGAGGTAGTCGAGCGACACGCCGAAGCCGCGGGCGGCCAGGGCGCGGGCGGCGGCGATCGCCTCGTCGGCGGTCTCTCCGGCGATGAAGCGGCGGGCGAAGCCGGTGCCCGGGGCCATGCCGTAGCGCGAGGCCAGGTGCTGCAGCGGGCGCAGGCCGGCCAGGCCGTGGAACAGAGCCTTCGACGCCGCGGCGAACATCAGCGTGCGGCGGGCGCGGCCGGCAGCAGGTGCTCGATCGACCGGGCGTAGTAGCGCAGCACCGACCGATCGCGGACGCGGAACCGTCCCTCGTCGCGGGCGATGATGCCGCGAGCTTCGAGCGGCTCGGCGGCGGCGGCAATGGCCTCGGCGGCCGTGTGCACGCCCAGGTTGGCGCCGGTGGCGCGGAGATGGTCGATCATGACGGTGATGCGGTCAGCCAGTTCGGCATCGGGGTTCGACGGCCGCATCGCGGCGGCGACCAGTGCGGTCGGCAACACCTTCACCTGCCGCCCGATGCGTTCCATCATCAGATGGCCCAGCTCCAGCACCGACGTGCGCGACTCGGCGTTGTAGCCGTCGACGCTGATCGGCACGCCGAAGGTGACGTAGGCGCGGCTGCGGTAGCCCACCGCGTAGCGGACCATCTCGGCCACCTCGCGGCTGAACGCTCGCTGGCGCTTCTTCACCTTCTGACGCGCCAGCACGTGGTCCTCGAGCACCAGGTCGTAGGCGATGGCCACCGGGACGATGACGAGGTTCGGTTGGGCCGCCTGCAGGCAGGCGGTGATGAGGCCGGTCTTGGGCGATTTCAAGTCGCCGCTGTAGCTGCGCCCGCCCTCCGGATAGAAGAAGAAGTCCTGCGACCGCAGCAGTTCGGCGACGTAGGCCTTGAGCGTGATGTGGTACGCCGGATCCTTGGTGTTGCGGCGGATCGGCAGCGCGCCGGTGACGTGGCGGTGGATGAGGCCGAGCGGACCGCCGAACAGGTTGATGCCGGCGGCGATGATCGGCGGCTTCAGCCCGGCGTCGTCGAGCACCAGCAGCTCGACCAGGTAGTCCATGTGGCTGCGGTGGTTCGAGGCGTAGACCAGCCGGTGTCCGGCGGCCGACGCCGCCAGCGCCAGCGCGACGTGCTCGTCGTGGCGTTCGAGCTTGCGCAGGATCGGGTAGAGCGGGTATTCGAGCGCGCGGTACAACTCGTAGCGCTGGGTGGTCCGCAACTCGTCGAGATAGCTCTCGACCCGGGCCCGCGCTTCGTCGCCGCGCAAGCCGTGACTGCCGTCGATGTAGCGCGCGACCTCGTCGCGCGCGAACACCGCCTGCGTGATGTCGTCGGTCATCGACACGATGGGCTCGACCGATGGTACGGCATTTTGACCTTCAGGTCTGTGGATCGGGGCCCCCAACGTGCGGACTGTGCACGTTGGGGTGAAGGTCCAGCGCCCGGCAGATTTCGTCGGCGAAGGCGCTGGTCGACGCCGTGCCGCCGATGTCCCGGGTCCGGACGGTGCCGGCGAGCACCGCGGTCACTGCCTGCATCACGTGGTCGGCCTTCGCGTCCTCGTCGAGGTGGCGCAGCATCAGCACCGCCGACAGGAGCAGGGCCAGCGGGTTGGCCACGTCCTGGCCGGCGATGTCGGGTGCCGAACCGTGCACCGCCTCGAACACGCCGACTCCGCCCAGGCCCAGATTGGCCGCCGGCACCACGCCGAGCCCACCGACCAGCCCGGCGCACAGGTCCGAGACGATGTCGCCGTAGAGGTTGGGCAGCAGCAGCACGTCGAAGCGCTCGGGGAACATCACCAGCTGCAGGCACGCCGCATCGACGATTCGCTCGTCGTATTGGATGTCGGGGAAGTCCTTCGCCACCCGGCGCGCGCAGTCGATGAACAGCCCGTCGCTGAGCTTCATGATGTTGGCCTTGTGCACCGCCGTGACCCGCGCGCGCTGGTTGCGGCGGGCGTGCTCGAAGGCGAAGCGGGCGATGCGCGTGGAGGCCACCTCGGTGATGATCTTGAGGCTCTCGACCACGCCGGGGACGACGACGTGCTCGAGCCCGGCGTAGAGATCCTCGGTGTTCTCGCGGACGATGACCAGGTCGACGCCGTCGTAGCGCGACTTCACGTTGGGCAGGTTCCACACCGGCCGCAGGTTGGCGTAGAGGTCGAGGGCCTTGCGCAGGCCGACGTTGACGCTGGTGAAGCCGGCGCCGATCGGCGTCGTGACCGGGCCCTTCAGCGCCACCTTGGTGCGGCGAATCGACTCGAGCAGGGCCGGTGGCAGCGTGGTGCCGTGCTCGGCCACGGCGTCGGCGCCGGCCGCGTACGGCTCCCAGGTGGCCTCGAGGCCGGCGGCCTCGAGCACCTGCACGACGGCACGGGTCACTTCAGGGCCGATCCCGTCGCCCGGGACGAGGGTGATGGTGTGTCGCATCGGATCGACTACTCCCGCGCTTCCCAGGCCGCCACCACCAGTCCGGCCACGGCCGTCGCGGTGACCAGCATGGTCGACAGGCTGTGAAGGCCGTCGAAACGGACCCGACGCGGATCGTCGGCCGCGGCGCTCGACGGCCGGGCCATGTCGCGGCGCAGGGCCTCGGCGTCGGGCAGCAGGACGTGCGCCGTGTAGGCGGAGGCGCCCAGCATCGCCACCAGCAGCACCGCGCGGACGCCGTAGGTGAGCGGCGTGGGACCGAGCAGCCGCAATATCGTCATCGTCACCAGCATCACCACGCCGGCGGCTTCGCCCATCGTGAGGACGCGGCGCAGCACTTCGCCGAAGGCGGCGCCGGCCAGCGCGCGGCCCTCAGGCCCCGCTTCGGCGGGCAGCACGGCGAACAAGGCTGGTGCGACCAGCGCGCCGGCGGCGACCAGGCCGCCCACCCACACGATCAGCGCCACGATGTAGAGATAGCGCAGCACGATCATCTCCCCATTCTACTGGCGCTCGGGCCGGCGAATCGAGCCGCGCCGGAGCTTTCCGCGTTGCCCCGCCGCAGATCGCGCTGCTAAACTCGCGGCCGGAGGATAGTGCGTGCCTGTAGAGACGTCCCGTGTGCCGGCCCTGAAGAACATCGCGACGCGGCTTCGAATCGAGTCGATCCGCGCCACCACTGAAGCGGGCACCGGGCATCCCACCACGTGCATGTCGGCCGCGGATCTGGTCGCCGCGCTCTTCTTCGGCGAGATGCGCTACGACCCGGCCGATCCGCAGCACGAACATGCCGACCGTTTCGTGCTGTCCAAGGGCCATGCGGCGCCGCTGCTCTACGCCGCCTGGGCCGAAGCCGGCTTCGTCAAACGCGACGACCTGTTGACGTTGCGGCTGTTCACCTCGGACCTCGAGGGGCATCCCACCCCGCGGCTGCCGTTCGTGGACGTCGCCACCGGCTCGCTCGGTCAGGGCCTGTGCGCGGGCATCGGCATCGCGCTGAACGCCCGCCGGATCGGTTCCGACTACCGCACCTACGTGCTCATGGGCGACGGCGAGGTGGCCGAAGGGTCGGTGTGGGAGGCGGCCGCCGCCGGCGAGTTCTTCGCCCTCGACAACCTGGTCGGCATCACCGACGTCAACGCCCTGGGCCAGAGCCGCGCCACCCAGCACGGGCACGACCTGGGCAGCTTCGAGCGGCGCTGGAAGGCGTTCGGCTGGCACACCGTGGTCATCGACGGCCACGACATGGACCAGATCCTGGCGGGGCTGGCCGAGGCCCGGGCCACCACCGGCCGGCCGACGATGATCCTCGCCCGCACCCTCAAGGGGCAGGGCGTGAGCTTTCTGGCCGGCCAGCCCAACTGGCACGGCAAGGCCTTGAAGAAGGGCGACGAACTGGCCCGGGCGCTGGCCGAGCTGGACGCGCAGCTGGTCGATGACGGCGGTGGGCGCGCGGCGATTCCGCCCCCGGCGAATGCGCCGGCCGCCGCGACGTCGCCGGCCTCGCCCGCGCCGCCCGCCTATGCCCTTGGCGAACTGGTGGCGACGCGGGAGGCGTACGGCACCGCCATCGCCAAGCTGGGCGACGTCGATCCCCGCGTGGTCGCCCTCGACGCCGACGTCAAGAACTCCACCTTCAGCGAGCGCTTCGAGGCGAAGCATCCCGAACGCTTCTATCAGGCCTTCATCGCCGAGCAGGTGATGGTCGGGGCGGCAATGGGCCTGGCCAGCCGCGGCGCGATTCCGTTCCCGTCCACCTTCGCGGCGTTCCTGTCGCGCGCCGCCGACTTCATCCGCATGGCCGCGATCAGCGGTCTCAACGTCAAGCTCGCCGGGTCGCACTGCGGTGTGTCGATCGGCGAGGACGGCGCCTCGCAGATGGCGCTCGAAGACCTGGCGATGATGACCGCCGAGCCGAACATGACGGTGCTCTATCCGAGTGACGCGGTGTGCGCGGAGCGCCTGGTGGCGCTGGCCGCCTACCATCCGGGTCCGGCGTACCTGCGGATGTCGCGGCCGAAGACGCCGGTGATCTACGCCAACGACGCCATGTTCGCCATCGGCGGCTCGACCGTGCTGCGCCAGAGCGCGAACGACGTCGCTACCGTCGTCGGCGCCGGCATCACCGTGTTCGAGGCGCTCAAGGCGCACGACCTGCTGGCCGCCGAGGGCATCGCCATCCGCGTCGTCGACGCCTACTCGGTCCAGCCGATCGACGCCGCGACCCTGCGCCGGTGCGCCCGCGACACCGGGCGGATCATCACCGTCGAGGACCACTACGTGGTCGGCGGACTCGGCGACGCCGTGGCCCGCGCCGTCGCCGCCGAGGGCGCCGTGGTCGAGCGGCTGGCGGTGCGCGAGATCCCGCGCAGCGGCACGCCAGAACAACTGGTCGACGTGTACGGGCTGTCGGCCCGCCGCATCGCCGAGGCGGTACGCGCGAAGTGATTCCGGCGCGTCGCCGCGTCGCCGCCGCGCTGGCGCTCGCCGCGGCGTTCGGCGCCGCCGGCCATGCGCGGACCCTGCCGCCGGCCGGCGCGGCCCTCGTCGGCGTGCAGGATCCGGCGTGGGCCCGCGACGGCAAGCGGATCGCCGTCTCCTCGCTCGACACGATCTGGACGATGACGCCGGACGGCCGGACGCCGGCGCCGCTGGTGAGTCCCGTCGCGCCGGGTGTGGAGCGCGATCCGGCGTTCTCGCCGGATGGCACCCGAGTCGCGTTCGCCGCGGATCGCGGCGCCGCGTTTCCTGCCCGGCCGCGACCCGACCGATCCGTACGAACGGGCCGCGCGGATCGAGATCGAGGACCGGGTGCCGCGGACGGTGCTCGACGACCTGCAGCGGCGCGGGCATCGCTTCCAGAAGATCGGCCGCAAGGGCGAAGTGCGCTACGGCTACGCCGCAGCGGTGCTGGTCGATGTCGCCCGCCGACAGGTCGAGGGCGGGGCCGAGCCGCGCCGTTCCCACGCCGCGTCGCCATCGAGCGTCCGCCGCCGACCGCCCGACCCTGAGCCGCGCCCAGCGAGGGCGCGCGTTGCGCCGGCCGGCCCGCCCGGCGTCATAATCAGAGGTTCGCGCGTGCCGTGGCGGCGCGACCACGCTGATGTCGTCTCCCCCTCGTCCATCCGCGCTCATCGACGTGCACCTGCGCGTGCCGGCGATGGACTGCGCTGACGAGGTCGCGCTGGTGCGCCGGGCGGTCGAGGCCGACCCCGGCGTCGTGCACGTCGGCTTCGACCTGGTGGACAGCCGGGTCGATCTGACCATCGACCCGGCGCAGACCACCGAAGCGCGGGTGCGCGACGCCATCGCGCGCACCGGGCTGACCGTGGAGGCGGCACCGTCGGCGAACGCGCCGGCCGTTCGCCGCGAGCGGACGTCGTCGGCCGATCTCGTGGTGAGCGGTCTGCTGGTCGTGGCCGGCTGGGTGATCGACGGCGCGGCGGCCGACACCTGGCGCGAGGCGTTGTTCGGCCACGCCGGCGACGATGCCTTCGGCCACGCCCACGCCAGGTGGGCGATTCCTTTCTACGGCCTGGCCACGATCATCGGCCTGTGGCGGATGTGGCCGCGAGCCCTGGCGGCGCTCCGCCACCTGCGCCTCGACATGCACGTACTCGTGTGCCTGTCGGCGGCCGGAGCCGCGGCGATCGGGCAATGGGCCGAGGCGGCGGCGGTGGCGTTCCTGTTCGCGCTCGCGCATCGCCTCGAGGCGTGGAGCCTGGAGCGGGCCCGCGACGCGCTGGCGTCGGTGGCCGATCGCGGCGTGCTCAGCGCCGACGGCCGGCAGCCGGCAGCGCCGGTGGAGCGCTGGATCGAGCGCTTCGCCACGGTCTACACCCCGGCGGTGACGATCGCGGCACTGGTCGTCGCCGTCGTGCCGGCCCTGCTCGACGGACTGTGGGCGCAGTGGTTCTACCGCGCGCTGGTGTTCCTGGTGCTGGCCTGCCCGTGCGCCCTGGTGATCTCCACGCCGGTGACGGTCGTGGCGGCTGTGACGTCGCTGGCGCGCCAGGGCGTCGTCGTGAAGGGCGGGGGACCGCTCGAGCTGGTCGCGTCCACCCATCACACCTCGCGCGAGGCGCTGGCCTGCGCCGGGGTGCGGGTGGCGTCCCGCAGCGACGGCGCGGCGGCGATGGCCGCCGCCGACGTGGTGCTGGTGGATGACACCGATGACGACGACGGCGGACTGCGGCTGCTCGTCCACCAGGCACGTCACGCGGTGGCGGTGATCCGCCAGAACGTCGGCATCGCACTGGTCACCAAGCTCGCGTTCCTGGTCTCGGCGCTGCTTGGCTCGGCGCCGTTGTGGATGGCGGTGCTGGCCGACACCGGCGCCACGCTCGCCGTCACGTTGAACGGACTACGCCTGCTGCGGGTGCGACGGCTGGGCTGAGCCGCGCCGTACGACGAACCGGCGGCGCCGGTCTGAGACCGGCACCGCCGTGGGACTTCACGAACCCGGCTGTCGCGAGCTGTCCGCAGTTTACCCGCGCTGCTGGCGCCGCTGCTGACGTTCCTGCCGGCGCTGGCCGACGCGCTCCCGCATCTGGCCCTGGCGTTCGGCCCGCTGCGCCTTCAGCTCGCGCGCCTTCTGCTGCTGTTCGGGCGTGAGCAGCGCCCACACCTCGGAGTGCACCTTGGCGCGCAGCACCGCCGCGTCGGCGTCCACCGCCGCCACGTCCACCGACTTCTGGCGCACCGCCGCCTCGTCGAACGCGTCGGCGGTCACCGCCTGCTGCAGCGCCGTCCTGGCCGTCTGCATCCGGGTCCGGATGGCGTCGAACTCGCCCTTGTGGCCGTCCATCGCCGTCTTCACCTGTTCCCGCTGGGCCTCGGTCAGCCCCAGACCGCCGAGCGGCAGCGCCACGGGCCCGCCCGCGCCGCCAGGCCCGCCCGGGCCGCGCCGGCCCATCGCGCCGCGCGGGCCGCCGGGGCCCTGCTCACGCGCGGCCACCGTGGCCAGCCCTGCGCCCGCCACCAGCGCCACACCGAGAGCCGTTCCCGCAATCCGTAGCCATGTCTTGGTCATCGAGTTCTCCTCCGTCGTCCTGATCCAGTAGACGGCGCACACGTGGCGGAGCGCTGTCGTGCCGGTGACAAAAGTATGGCAGCTGCGGCCGGCGCCGTCATTCCCGGCCCCGGGCCCGTAAGATCGGGGCAGCCCCGCCATGTCCCACGTCCTGGTCGTCGAAGACGACGCCCACATCCGCGAGCTGATCGCCCTGCATCTCGGGCTCGAGGGCCTCGACGCCAGCGCCGTCGCCGACGGCCGTGAAGCGCTCACGCGGCTGGCCGGCACGCGCTTCGACCTGGTCGTGCTCGATCTGATGCTGCCCGGGGTGGACGGCGTGACGATCTGCAAGACGCTGCGGCGGAGCGGCCCCAATACCGACACTCCAGTCCTGATGCTCACCGCGCGCGGCGAAGAGGCCGACACGGTGATCGGCCTCGAGAGCGGCGCCGACGACTATCTGGCCAAGCCGTTCGGCGTGCGCGAATTCGTGGCGCGCGTGCGGGCGCTGCTGCGCCGGCCGCGGGCCAGCGCCGCCGCGGCCGCCGCCGAGAGCGGCGAGCGCCCGCTCGCCGTCCACGGCGTGGACGTCGATCCGGCGCGGCGGCGGGTCCGGGTGCGCGGCCGCGAGGTCGAGCTGACCGCGCAGGAGTTCCGGCTGCTGTATCTGCTGGCATCCCATCCGGGCATCGTCTTCAGCCGCGAGGCGTTGCTGACCCGGGTGTGGCCCGACCAGACCTTCGTCACGCCGCGCAGCGTCGACACGCTGGTGAAGCGGCTGCGGAAACGCATCGAAGTGGACACCGAGGCGCCGGCCCTGGTCCTCACCGTGTGGGGTGCCGGCTACAAGTTCGCCGATGTCTGACCCCTCCCTCCCGTCGCGCCGCTGGTATCGCAGCCTGTACTGGCGCATCGCCGCAGGCTTCATCGCCTTTCTCGCGGTGATGCTGCTGGCGCAGGTCGGGCTGTTCCTGTGGCTGTCGTCGCAGCGCGACGACGCGTTGCCGCCGCGGCTGCTGGCCAACCTGACCGCGCTCGTCGGCGAAGAACTCGGCGCCGAGGCGACGCGGACGCCGGAGGTCGACTTGAGCGCGCTGGCGCGCGAGCGCTTCGAGGACCTCGGCCGCCCCGCGGTGCTGCTGTTCCCGGATGGCCGGATCGTCGCGTCGAGCGAGGCGCGTCCGCCCGAGGCGCTGCTGCGCAATACCGTGCGGCGGCTCGGCCGCAGCGACGACGACCGCGCGTGGGCCGGTCCGCGCCGCCCCGGCATGGCCGGACGTCGCGGGCCGCCCATGGGCGACGACGACGGCCCGGGCGCTGGCGGGCCGGGCCGGCCGATGGGTGGGCCGCTCTGGGCGGTGGCGCCGGTGCGGGTCGGCGACCGCGTGGCGGCGGCGGTGCTGGTGGCGCGCGGCCGCGATCCAGGCACCGTGGCTCGTGAACTGGCGCCGTGGCTGGCGGCTGGCCTGGCGGCGCTGCTCGTGGCCGGGACCGCGCTGGCCTCGGTGGCGGTGTTCCGGCCGGCGCACTCGCGGCTCAGCGATCTGGAGAATGCCGCCCGGCGCTTCGGTGAGGGCGATCGCACGGCGCGGGCGTCCGACCGCGGCGGCGACGAAGTGTCGGCGGTGGCCCGCGCCTTCAATCGCATGGCCGACGAGGCGGCGGCTCGCGAGGCCGCGCTGGTCGACGCCGACCGCGCCCGCCGCCAGCTCCTGGCCGACGTGTCGCACGAGCTGCGCACGCCGCTGACCTCGATCCGCGGCTACGCCGAGACGCTCACGCTGCCGGCGTTCGCTCCGCCGAGCCCGCAGGGGCGCCAGGCGGTGCACGTCGTCGGCGTCGAGGCGCAGCGCCTGGAGCGGATCGTCAACGACCTGCTCGACCTGGCGCGTCTGGAAGCCGGCGGCACGGCGTTCGACGCCGGCCCGGTGGCGGTGCGCGATCTCTTCACCCGCGTGCAGGAACGGCACGGCCCGGCTGCCGCCGCGGCTGGCGTCGCCCTCGACTCGCAGGTGGACGCTGGCGCCGACGTGGTGACCGGCGACGCCGTGCGGCTCGAGCAGGTGGTGCAGAACCTCACCGCCAACGCCCTGCGGCACGCCGCGGCGGGCGGCCACGTCTCGCTGCGGGCGACGCGCGACGCCGACGCCGTGGTGATCGCGGTGCAGGACGACGGCGCGGGAATCGCCGCCGAGCACCTGCCGCACGTGTTCGACCGCTTCTACAAGGCCGACGCCTCACGCGGGGCCGGCGCCGGCACCGGACTGGGGCTGTCGATCGTCAAGGCGATCGTGGAGCGGCACGGCGGCACCGTCCAGGCGCGCAGCACGCCCGGGGTCGCCACCGTCTTCGACGTGCGCCTGCCGGCCGAGCGCTAATCCCCAGCCACTGAGGCCCCGGCCGGCGACGGATCGGCGGCGGCCCGCGGCGTCGCCGCCGACGCGTGCAGCAGGCCGCTGAAGATGCCCTGCAGCAGCGGGATGTTGTCGGCCATCAGCTCGAACAGGTCGTTCCGGTCGATCCGCAGGGCGCTGCCGGCCGTGGCGATGGTGCCCTGCGAGGTCATGAAGCGGCCGCTGAGCGCTTCGTACATCCCGACCACGTCGCCGCCTTCGGCCATGTCCGGAGCGCTGCCCTCGGCGGCGATCGTCACCTGGCCGGTCAGCACGGCGTGGATCGCCGCGCCGTCGCCCGGCTTGAACAGCGCGCTGCCGGCGGCCAGCGGCACGACCCGGGCGACCGCCGCCAGCCGCACCAGTTCCGCCGACGTCGCCCGCTGCAGCAGCGGACTCGACTGGAGCAGGATCAGGCCGTCGAGTGCCTGCAGCCCGTCGGAGACGCGCCGCTGCAGTTCCGACGTGAACTGCCCGTGCACCACCGTGCGCCACGCCGGCGCGCAGCGGGTCTCGAGCAGCAGGCGGAAGATGCCCTGCGCGATCTCGACGTTCTCGGACACGAGGGTCAGGAACTCCTCGGTCGTCATCGTCAGCGTGATGGTCGGCTCGAGCGCGGTGACGGTGCTGCGCACCGGATGGCCTTCGAGGACGTCCTCGAAGTTGATGACGTCGGGCGCCGCGACTTCGCTGCGGCCGCCGCGCCCGCGGTGCAGGGAGACGCGGCCGTCGAGCACGAAGTGCAGCACGTCGGCGGCCTGCCCTTCGTGGGCCAGGCTGCGGCCGACCTCGTGCCGCACCTGGCGGCCGAGGCTGGCAACGCGGAACAGCTCGTCGACCGAGACGAAGTCGAACAGCCGGATGCGGCGCAGCCGGTCGGCCAGCTCCACCGCCGGCAGCGGCTCCTGCCACAGCACGCGGCGCCGCTCGGGTGGCATGCGCTGCGCGGCCAGCGCCCACGATGCCGCTTCGAACACCCACCAGTCCTTGGCCGGACGATGTTCGAGCACGTGCTCGAGGTCGCCGGCGAGCGACCACAGCCGGCGCGATTCGACCAGCTGGATGGCCGTGGCCGCCACTTCCTGGTTCTCGTCGTGGACCAGTTGCGCCAGCGTGTCCTCGACGTCGCGCTGCCGGGTACGGAAGATGGTGTTGCCCTTGCGCACCCGCTCGGACAGCGGCATGTCCTCGACCAGCAGCATCACCCGGTGGCGGGCGTCGCCGCGCAGGATGTTGTCGAGGAATTCGGCCGCGCTCGACCGCGCCCGGGCGTCGCCCGAGGTGAGCGCGTGGCGCACCGCGGCGATGTCGTCGGCCGGGTGGATGAGCGCCAGCAAGGTGAAGACGCGGTTGTAGGCCCGCTCGTACTTCTCGTTGAGCGCGCGCGCCAGCAGACAGTCCTTCTCGAGGCCGCCGGCGTGGAACAGGTTGTAGTGCAGGGTGAGCCGGTCGAAGGCCCGGCTGGTTTCCGACGCGATCAGCTTCTCGACCGTGGCCGATGGCACCGCCAGATCGGGCTGATTGCGGCGCAGCTGCTCGATCGCCGACAGCGCCTTGAAGCGGAGGAAGCCGTCCGGCTCCTCGAGCGCGCCGAGCAGCGCCTGGAGCGACGCCTGGCAGGGTATCCGGGCCAGCGTGGCCGGGATGTGCCGCCGCACCCACGGGTCCTCGTCGCGGTCCTTCATGAAGTAGATCAACGCCGGCACCACTTCTTCGCCGTAGCCGGCCAGCACCTCGCGGGCGGCGCCCTTCAGCAGCCGGTTGCGCAGCAGCGACACCAGCGGCGGCACGAACAGGAAATCGCCGGCGCCGAGCCGCGCGGCGCTGCGGATCGCGTCCCGCGCGACGTCGACATCGGCGTCGAACATCAGCGGCACGAGCAGCGGACGGAACGCCGGGTTGGTCACCCGGCCGAGCGCCCGGGCGACTTCGGCGCGGGTGTGCGCGCGCTGTTCACGCGAGTCGTCGATGAGCTTGCGGAAGGCCTCGTTGGCCCGCTCGCGATCGTCGGCGTCGGGGCTGTTGGACAGCGCCGACGCGGCGGTGACCACCAGCGCCGGATCGGCGTCGTCGAGGTACGGCCGCATCAACGCCGCGGCCTCCTGGCCCTTCACGCCGGCGAGCGCCCGCACCGCCGCGCTGCGCACGTCGCCTTCCGAATCGGTGAGGCCGCGCTCGATGCCGCGCAGCCAGCGATCGGCGCCGGCCGGCCCGGTCGCCTCGGCCAGGCGCAGCACCCGCACCCGCACCTCGGGGTGCTCGTGGTAGAGCATCAGCGGACTGACCAGGTGGCGCTTGTCGAGCGACTCGAGCAGGTCGAGCGCGTAGGCGACGCGCTTGGCGTCGGGGTGGGCCAGTTCCTCGACCAGCGCCTCGATGGTCGAGAGGTCGGCGGTCTCGAGCCGGATCTCGCCGGCCTTCATGTCCTGCTGCACGATGCTCTTGCGGAACGCCGCCATGTATTCGGCGCGGGCGCGCAGCGCGAAGAACACCCACAGCGCCATGATCGCCAGGCTCGCGAAACTGAGCTGCTGCCAGGAGAGGCCGAAGCCCCAGTCCTTGATGAGCACCAGGATCAGCAGCGCGCCGGCGCCCTTGGAGAGCCGGTCGACGGTGACGTCGATGAACGGCTTGGCCCGGTACTTGACATCGGCGGGCAGCGGCAGGAACAGGATCTCGCGGGTGGTCTTGTCGACGGTGTAACGCAGCGACGTGTCGAGCACGCGGGCCACGCCGGCGGTCCACAGCGCACCCACGGTGAGCATCAACAGGCCGCTGGCGCCGAGGCTGACCGGCAGGATCATCAGCGCGAAGCCGATGCCGAGCAGCCGGTGGATACGGCTCGTGAGCGCGACCTGGATGAACAGGCCGATGAGCGACAGGTAGACCGTGACCTGGGCGAGGAATGCGGTGATGCCGTCGGTGTTCGACTGGCCCTTGGCTTCGGCCGCCGCCATGTTGAGCTGCTGCTCGATGATCGCCGCGCCGATGGCCGCAAAGGTGATGACCAGCGCGATGATCTGCAGGTGGCGCGAGCCGCGCAGCAGCGCCAGCGCCTCGCCGCCGCCGATGCCCTCCTCTTCGCCGGTCTTCGCCGCGTCGGACTGGCCGGCCCGTTCGTTGCCGCGGATGATCCGCACGACGATGAGCAGGCACACCACCATGATGGCGGCGCTGACCAGCAGCATGGTCTTCGTGCCGAGCGTCTCGACCAGCCCGGCCGTGATCGCCGCACCGGTGGCCCCGCCCAGGCTGGCGCCGCCGCCGATCAACCCGAACAGGCGCTTGGCCTGGCGCGGGTCGTAGATGTCGTTGGCCAGCGTCCAGAACTGGCTGATGAGCAGGATGCCGAGGATCAGGCCGAACAGGTAGAAGCCGACCGACACCCACTCGGCGCCGACCTGCGTGAACAGCAGCCAGAACGTGACCAGCAGCACGATCATGCCGGCCTGCGTCACCGGGATGGTCCAGCGCCGCGGCACCGCTGCGATGGCCTTGGTGTAGGCCTGCATCAGCAGGCCGATGAGCATGCCGGCGCCGAACTGCACCCACGGCAGGTTGTCGGCGCCGAGGCTCGAGATGAACTGCGACCGCGTCACCGGCTTGACGATGTTGTACGACGTCATCGCCAGGAACGAGTAGAGGAAGAGCAGCAGCGCGGTGCCGCCTTCGCCGGCACGCAGTTCGGCGATCGGTGCGAGCCAGCGGGTGAGCAGAGGACGGGTAGGGGGGGCGGCCATGGGGACCTGGGGGAATCTTATGCAGCGCCGGAGGCAGCGGCAATACGATACGTAGCGGATGCTGAGGGCGGTCGGCCGGATCCTGGACCTGAGCGACGACGAGCTGCGGCGCTCGTGGCCGGTCTTCGCCTACCTGTTCCTGACCATGTCGGGCACGGTGGCCAGCAAGGCCACCCGCGACGCGCTGTTCCTCGACCGCTACCGCGCCATCGACCTGCCCTACGTCGACATCGCCATCGCGGTGCTCGTCGGCGTCGCCGTGTCGCTCTATATCCGGGCCAGCCGCTGGCTGCCGCTCCGCACCCTCCAGATTGGCTGCCTGCTGTTCTTCGCCGCCAACTGTCTGGCGTTCTGGTGGCTGAGCCGGGTGAGCGAGGGCAGCGGCGCCCTGTTCATCACGATCTACCTGTGGGTGGGCCTGTTCAGCGTTCTGGCCCCCGCCCAGGTCTGGACCCTGGCCAACTTCGTCCTCACCACCCGGGAGGCCAAGCGCGCCTTCGGGTTCATCGGCAGCGGCGCCATCCTGGGCTGGATCGTCGGCGGCTTCGCCACCCGGATGACGGCCGCGTGGCTGGGCACCGAGGCCCTGCTGCTGTGGGTGGCCGCCAGCCTGCTCCTGTCGGCCGGCCTGGTGAACCTGGCGTGGCGGCGCGCCGCCCCCCCGGCCGTCGACACCCGGATGCAGGCGATCGGCCTCCGGGCCAGCCTGCGGCAGATTGCCGACTCGCCCTACCTGCGATCGATTGCCTGGGTGGTCGGCCTGTCGGCGTTTGCCACCACCATCGGCGGCTGGCAGTTCAAAGCACTGGCCAAGGCGCACGTTCCCGACACCGATCAGCTGGCCGCGTTCTTCGGCACCTTCAACATGGTGGCCGGGGCGGCGTCGCTGGTGCTGCAGCTGGTGCTCACCGGCCGGGTCCTGCGCGCGTTCGGCGTCGGCGTGGCCCTGTTCATCGTGCCGGTGGCGATGGCGTCGGCGTCGCTCGGTGTCCTGGTGCTCGGCACGCTCACCGCGGCCGCCGCCCTCAAGGCCAGCGACCAGGTGCTGCGCTATTCAATCGACAAGGCCACCGTCGAGCTGCTCTACCTGCCCCTGTCAGCGGCCGAGACGTTCCGGGTCAAGTCGTTCATCGACACGGTGATCTACCGCCTGGGAGACGGCATGGGCGGGCTGGCCGTGCTCGCCTGCGCCGCCTGGCTGGGCTGGAATCCGATCCAGGTCGGCTGGATCACGCTGCTGGCCGTGCTCGGCTGGATGGGCGCCGCCGCGGCGGCGCGGTCGCGCTATGTGACCAACCTGCAGGACAGCATCCACCAGCATCGCGTCGACGCGGAGCGGGCGCACGCCACCATCCTCGATCGCGACGCCACCGCCGCGCTGGCGCAGAAGCTGCGCGGCAACCCCGCCGACATCCTCTACGCCCTCAGCGTCTTCGAAGCGTCGAACGTCCGTGCGGTGCATCCGGCGGTGCCCAGTCTCCTGGCGCACGAATCCGCCGAGGTGCGGGTGCGGGCGGTGGCCCTGTTGTCGCGCACCAACGTGATGTCGGTGCAGCGCGAGGTGGAGAAGCTGCTGCGCGACCCGCACCTCGAGGTGCGGACCGAAGCGCTGCTGTACGTGACCCGGCACGGCAACACCGACCCGCTCACGCTGATCGAGGAAGTGGGCGAGTTTCCCGACTTCTCGATCCGGGCGTCGATGATCGCCTTCCTGGCGCGTCCGGGCCGGGCGCAGAACCTCGAGGCGGCGCAGCTGATGCTGCAGCGCATGGTCGCCGAGGGCGGCGACGACGGGCTGCGCAGCCGGATCGAGGCCGCCCGGGTGATCGGCCTGGTGCCCGACGTGTTCGACCGCGAACTGCGCAAGCTGCTCGACGACGACGCGCCGGAGGTGGCCCGCGAAGCGGTCCGCTCCGCCGGCGTCCTCGGCAAGCGGCAGCTCGCGCACCGGCTCCTCGACCGCATCGCCGAGCCGTGGCTCACCGACGACGTCGTCGCCGCGCTGGCGCGTATGGGCGACCGCGTGGTCGGCGCCCTGCGCGATCACCTCGTCGACCGCGACACGCCGCCAGCGGTGCGCCGCGAACTGCCGGCGGTGCTGCAGGCGATCGGCACGCCGGCCGCGCAGCACGTGCTCGCCGAGAGCATGCTCGACGGCGACACGGTGCTGCGCACCCGGGTGCTGACCGCGCTCAACAAGCTGGTGCAGCTCCATCCCGCACGGCGCTTCGACCGGCAGATCGTCGAGACGGCGCTCGGCGCCGAGATCACCGGCCACTACCGGTCGTACCAGATGCTGGCCACGATGGGCGGGGCGCTGACCGACGCCGAGCCGGTGGTGCAGGGGCTGCGCGAATCGATGGCCAGCGAGAGCGAGCGCATCTTCCGGCTGCTGAAGATCCTCCATCCCGAGCACGACCTGCACAGCGCGTTCGTCGGCATCCAGTCCGACGACCCCGGGGTGCACGACAACGCGCTCGAGTTCCTCGACAACATCCTGGCGCCGCACGTGCGGGCCCTGGTGGTGCCGCTGTTCGACCGGGCGATCTCGCCCGAGACCCGGGCCCGGGTCGCCGATCGGCTGGTCGGCGTGGCGGTCGGCACCCGCGACGAGGCGATCGCGGTGATGACCCAGAGCCGCGATCCGTGGCTGCAGTCGTGTGCCGCCTATGCCATCGGCGAGCTGCGCCTGGCCGCGTTCGCCGAGGTGATCGACCGCTGGACCGTCGACGCCGATCCGCTGCTGCGGGCCACGGCGCTGGCCGCGCGGGCGAAATTGAAGGACCGGGCGGCAGTACCGGCGGTGGACGTCGGCTGACCGGCGATGGACGTGTGCTTGGAGGATTCCCGATGACCCGCGTGCTGCTTCCCCTGTTGCTGTGGACCCTGGCCGGAGGCATGCCCGCAGCGGCGCAGACGGCCACCGTGGCCGAGCGCACCGCCGGCCTGCAGCGCCACGACGGCTTCGTGCCGCTGTACTGGGACGTGGCCCGCGGCCGCGTGCTGATCGAGGTGCCGGCCTTCGATCGCGACGTGTTGTATTACGTCTCGGCGGCGTCGGGGGCGGGTTCGGTCGAGCTGCCGTTCGACCGCGGCATCCTCGCCACCGAAGTGGTGCACTTCCAGCGCTCGGGGCCGCGCGTGCTGGTGGTGGCGCAGAACATCCGCTACCGCGCCGTGGGCGGCACGCCGGCGCAGGTGGAGAACGTGCGCGACTCGTTCGCCACCTCGGTGCTGGCGTCGCTGCCGGTGGAGGCCGCCGAGGGCAGCCGCGTGCTGGTCGACGCCACGCCGCTGTTCATCCGCGATGCCGCCGACGTCGAGGGCCGGCTGCGTCGCGCCAATCAGGGCGCCTTCCGCCTCGACGTCAATCGCAGCGGCTTCCACGCCCCGCGCATCAAGAGCTTCCCGCAGAACGCTGAAGTGGAGACCATCGTCACCTTCGCGGCCGACAACCCCGGGCTGCTGGTGAACAACATCACGCCCGACGGCCGCGCCTTCACGCTGCGCATCCACCACTCGTTCCTGCGGGCGCCCGAAGGCTATACCCCGCGGGTGGCCGATCCGCGCATCGGCGTGAGCGCCATTGCCTTTCGCGACTACGCGCGGCCGGTGAACGAGGACACCGAGACCCAGTGGATCACCCGCTGGCGGCTCGAGAAGCGCGATCCCGCCGCGGCGATGAGCGAGCCGAAGGTGCCGATCGTCTTCTATCTCGACCTCGGGATTCCCGAGCCGACGCGCACCGCGATGCGCGACGGCGCGCTGTGGTGGAACAAGGCGTTCGAGGCCGCCGGTTTCCGCAACGCCGTCCAGGTAAGGGATCCGACGCCCGACATGGATCCGATGGACATCCGCTACGCGTGGATTCTGTGGATCAACCGCGACGAGCGCGGCTTCTCGAGCGGCGGCACCTTCCGCGATCCGCGCACCGGCGAGATCCTCGGCTCGAAGACGCGGATGGACTCGCATCGCATCCGCACCATCGGCAACTACTGGGAGAGCTACACGCCGACGTCGGGCGGGGGCGACGACGACGCGCTGTTCCTCGCCGACACCGGACTGCTCGAAGCACTGGCGCAGCCAGCCGTCGCCGGGATGCCGGCGCCGCAGCGCGACCTGGTGCTGCTGCGGCAGTCGCTCCTGACCGCGCACGAACTCGGCCACGTGATGGGCTTCCAGCACAACTTCACCGGCAGCCTCGACAACTTCGGCTCGGTGATGGAGTACCCGACGCCGCGGGTGAAGGTGACCAACGGCCGGCTCGATCTGAGCGACGCCTTCCAACGCGCCATCGGTCCCTACGACGAGATGATGGCCCGCTACGCCTACACCGAGCTGCCGGCGGCGAAGGAACGCGACGGGCTCGAGGCGGTGATCCGCGACATGCGGGCCAAGGGGCTGCACTACGTGCCCGAGACCGACCCGCGGTGGTGGTGGTACGACGACCGCGCGACGCCGACGGAGTATCTGCGCGAGACGATGGCCGCGCGCCGGCTGATGCTGGCGAGCTACGGCCCGAACGTCCTGCGGCCCGGGGAGCCGCTGGGCGCGCTGCGCGACATGCGCCTGTGGATGACCTATCTGCATCACCGCTGGGCGATCGAGTCGGGTCTGCGCTACGTCGGCGGCATGTTCCACGAGTACGCGGTGAAGGGCGATACCGTGGCGCCGACGACCATCGTGCCCGCGGCCACCCAGCGCGAAGTGCTTGGGCTGCTGCTGAGCGCGCTCGACCCGGCGGCGCTCGAACTGCCCGAGTCGCTCCTGGCCCAGTTGCCGCCGCATCCGGGCAGCAATCTCGAGGACCTGTCCGGCGACTACGCGTTCGACCACCTGCGGGCGGCGCGGATCCTGTCGGCGATGGTGCTGGCCGACCTGCTCGAGCCGGCGCGGTCGGCCCGCCTCGTCGCGTTCGCCGACCGCCAGGCCGATGCGCTGACCCTGCCCGACGTCCTGCAGAGCGTGCTGCGGGCGACGTGGACGGCGGCGCGCCCGGGCACGCCGATGCATCGATCGCTGCGCCGGGTGACCGAGCGGGCGGCGCTCGACGCAATGATGATCCTGGGCGGACACGCCGACGTGACCCCCGAAGTGCGGGCGGTGGTGTTGCAGGAGATCGGCCGGCTCGGGCAATCCCTGGGCGCCCGCAAGGACGACGACGCGGTGACCGAGGCGCACCTGCGCCAGGCCGAACGCGACATCATCCGCTACCTGCAGAATCCGTCGGCGCAACGCGCCGAAGGTCGTCGCGCCGGGCTGGGGCGACCGGCCGCGGTCGCGCTACCCGCTGAACCCGGGCCCACCGCTGGGCGGCGGCGGCAACTAGCGGACGTCGTGCCGCGGGTCAGTCGTCGATCTTCAAGCGCTGGCGCTTGAGATAGAGGCCCTTGCGCGACAGACCGAGGCGCTTGGCCGCCAGTTCGACGTTGGCGGTGGAGCGCAGCGCGTCCTGGATCAGCGCCCGCTCGACGTGCTCGACCGCGGCGTTGAGCGGCTGGTCGCGGCGGACGACGAGCTCGGTGGGTTCGAGCGGCCGCTCGGCCACCGGCACGGTGCGGCGGGTGGCGGCAATCTTCGGCGACAAGTGCTCGGGCATCACCACCGAACCGGACTCGGCCAAGGCCACCACCCGGCGCACCTCGTTGGCCAGCTCGCGGACGTTGCCGGGCCAGGCGTAGAGCAGCAGGAACTCCGAGGTGGACTCGCCGATTCGGATTCCGGTCTTGCCGGCTTCCTTCATCGTCCGCTCGAGGAAGTGATCGAGGAGCAGTGGAATCTCCTCGCGCCGCTCGCGCAGCGGCGGAATGGTGAGTTGCACGACGTTGAGGCGGTAGAAGAGATCCTCGCGGAACTTGCCCTCGGCCATCAGCCGATCGAGGTCGGCGTTGGTGGCGGCCACGACGCGGACGTCGACGGTGACAGGCGACGACTCGCCGAGCGGATGCACCTCGCTCGATTCCAGGAAGCGCAGCAGTTTGGGCTGGACGTCGAGACCGATCTCGCCGATCTCGTCGAGGAACAGGGTGCCGCCGGCAGCGCCGCGGATCACGCCTGGAAACGCCTCCTGCGCACCGGTGAACGCGCCGCGCCGGTAGCCGAACAGCTGGCTCTCCAGCATGTCGCGGGTGACGGCGGAGCAGTTGAACGGAATGAACCTGGCCGTGCTGCGCGGCGAGCACTGGTGCACCGCCTTGGCCAGCAGTTCCTTGCCGGTGCCGGTCTCGCCGGTGATGAGCACGGTGATGATGCTCGAGGCGACGCGACGGGTGACGCGCATCAGATCGAGCATCGACTCGGAGGCGCAGACGAAGCCCAGCTGCTGCTCCGGCAGCGGATCGGGCCATAGCGCCGACCGTTCGCTTTCAGCGAGCTGCGCGGCGTGCAGGGCGCGGGCGCTGGCGACGAGCCGCTGGATCGCCAGCAGGGTGATGCGGGCGGAGCTGTCATTGGCAGGCTCGACCTCCAGTTCATAGGAGGTGCCGAGCTCTTCGCCGAGGGGGATGGTGACCGAGGTACGTTTTGGCTCTGCTCTCGGGTTGGCTGCCGCATCGACGGCATTGTCTAAGGCGAGCTTTCGATTCAGACGAGAGACGCCCAGACCAGCATTTGTGGCCAGAAGGATGACTTCCTGGCCCATCAGGATCGGACTAGAGGCGAGGTCAATTAGCGCGGCAGAAGCCCTGACTAGAGCTCCGGGGTCAGCGCCGGCGCCGTTCGACAGTTCAAATGGGGCCGTCAGCGCAGAACTGGCGGATTGGGCTTCACCGCCGGGAGTGCTCAGGTGTGCTCGCTCGGCGCGCTCAGTTGAAGCTCGGCCGGTTTCGTGCCCGACTTGGGCATAGATTCGGCCGGCGCGCTGCAAATGCTCTCGCGCCTGTCGATCAGTCAAGCCGCGAATGGTTGCAAGAGCGGCCTCACTGCCTGCAAAGAGTTCAGGAACTCGCCCCAGGGGGCCCAACGCCACTTGGCCGATGAGGTCTACGGTCTTAGCAGGATCCCCCAGTGATCCAAACGCGCGCGCGCCTGCAGTTCTCAAGCGATCAAGAAGCGCACGATCGGGCGAGCCGGCTAAGCGACCGATCGCGTCGTCCGCAAGCTCAGCTGCAAGCTCAGGCTGGCCGGCCCGAATCAGATAGTCGATCCGCGCGACTCGGTACCAGAATCCGTAAGGATTGTTGCCCCCTTGGAATTCCTCGGCCACCCGCGCAGCGGTCTCGTCAATCGCGGCTGCGCTCTCCAGGTCGTCCTCTGCCAATGCCAGATTCAGCGCCACTGAGCTTCTGGTCAGAAGCACTTGGGCTGATCGGCGTTGGGAGTTCGCAAGCTTGGCCACTGAGCCCCGGGCTTCCGGCAGCCGGCCGACGGCCACTTGTGCATGAGCAAGGTTGTTCAGAGAGAGTTCGGCAACGACAGACGCTCCAGCTACAGCGGCGACACGACTTGCTGATGTTGCAGATTCGAATGCGTCCTTCCAGCGCCCGACTCCGGCGGCAACGTTGCATTTTGCAAAGTGCCATCGCGCCTCCCGAAGCAGGCTCGGCGCAGCCTTAAGAAACACATCCGCCAGCTCAAGCTCTCGTGCGGCCCGGTTGGAGTGACCCAACCGACTCTCAATCTCTGCGACCATCAAGTGGTACTCGAAGAGAGCTTCTGGAGCCCCGGCCGCAACCGCCGCATGTCTCGTGCTGCGGACGTTGCTGATCGCGCTCTCAAGAGAAACGAAATGCAGCAAAGCCTCGGTATGGCTGCCGGCGGCCCTAGCGATCAAGACTTTGTCGCCGGCCGTAGCAGCCACCAGCTTCGCTCGTAGGAAGCGATTCGCCGCATCGACCCATCGCCCCTTGGCGTAGTCAACACGAGCCGCCAAAACAAGCGCTTCGACAAGGATCTGCGGGGACACGTCGCGCGAGGTTAGGTCCACCGCAACCGTGAATGCCTCAGTCTCGTCACCCGACGCGGCGTGCACTACGCAGTACGCAAGCTTCTCACTAGCATTCAGGCTTGGCAGCCCTGCGAGGGCCTTCCGCGCATCTCCGATGCGTCCCGCCGATATGAAGCCCCAGAGATCCGCCCGCACGCTAGTGAATCCCAGGTCTCTGGCGAACGCGAACTTCAGGCTCGTTCGGTGCCAATAGCCGGCGCACCGCCATTTGGAGGTCCAATGAGGTTACGACGGTCACGCTCTCCAGAGAGTAGTGTTGCAGGTGAGCTGAGGACATTAGATCGGCGAGCTCCTGCGTCAGCGATGACTCGGACTCCGGGTCGCCACTGTAGATCGCACACGTATCGTCGGACAGCACCACGCATTGTCTCCGAAGTCCGGTCCGGAGAAGACCACCCACGACGAACTGAACGACAGGTGTCGACGAAGCTGCGGAGAGGACGCGATCGCTAGCGATAATCCTCAATCGGGTTAGCGTTATCGTTGAAGCTGATCCTTCCTCGGAATGAGAGAGCGCCGCCTCAAGGGCTGAGATCGCAGCATCCTGAATCTCAGAGCGCCGTCCATCTATCCCTTGTGGGCCCCGCCCCAGAGCTTCGGACAGCGCCGCCGAGACCGAAGGAGCAAGGTTCTCAAGCGTCCGTCGTTGTGCCATCGAGACGTCCTGCCCACGCCTCCCATATGCGGTCAGGACCGCTATCACGGTGTCGTTGTGGATAAGAGGTATCGAAGAAGCGAGAGTGAGTTCGCTCGGACGAAACGCGGAATCGATGTCGAGAGCGGCGTCAGAGTTCCATACTGCGCATCTGTACGCTGCTACCCAACCCGTCAAGCGCTCAGCCAGGGGGATGCGCATCTGCTGGACAACGGCCTGGGCATTGCCCTCTGTCGCTATGGGTGCCAGCTCCAGCGCGTCCGTGTCCAACACGAAGATTGCTGCCGTGTCGAAGGGAGCTATTCGACGGACGTGACTCAGTGCCTCGCGTGCGATGGTCACGGCCGAGCGGCCAGGTGGAAATGGGGTCAAGCACGCCAGCAGGTCAAGCGACTGCATCACGGCCGACGTGTCAGTCTGTCGGACCGGCTCAGTTGGTCGGTCCAAGCCGGAGGCTTTCGGTGCGAGAATTGCGTGAGCGTGATCCACGGCGGCTGCAGACTTCAGCTCGGGCAACGCAGAGACGAATGCGTCAACTACCAACGGGTCGTACATCTGGCCGCGTCTCTGGGTCAGGATGTCGATCGCTTGATCGTCGGTCATTGCCGGCCGGTACGGGCGGTCTGAAGTTAACGCGTCGTAACAGTCAACCACCGATAGTATGCGCGCGCCAATCGGAATCTGAGAGCCCTTCAGCCCATCCGGGTAGCCAGTGCCATCCCAGTTCTCGTGATGATGCCGAACGATGGGTACGACCGGATAGGGGAAATGAATTGATGAGAGGATGTCGGCGCCAAGGGCAGCGTGAGTCTTCATCACATCGAACTCACTTGCTGTGAGCTTTCCGGGCTTGTTCAGGATGAACTCGGGGATCGCGAGCTTTCCCATGTCGTGCAGTAGGGCCGCGGCTTCGATGGCTTTGATCTGGCGGTCGTCGGTCAAGGCCAGCTGCTTGGCGAGTTCAACAGCGAACCGCTGAACTCGCCTAATGTGGCCGTGTGTCACCTGATCCTTGGCGTCGACCGCCATCGCCAGCGTTTCGATCGTGGATAGATACAGCTGGTTAACCTCTCCCAGGTGCAGGTTTGCGTCTTCCAGCCGCCCGAGGGTAGTCCTGACGGCGACAAACGACACTGCGACCAAGGGCAGGAGCAACCCGACTAGGGCCCAGTTGAATGTGCTCGTAAACGTCACGAGAATTGCCGCGATCGAAGCACTTGCTAGGTAGGTCGCAAACAGCCACAGGAACTGTCGCCGCCATATTGCTAGCGGGGAAGTTCCGCGTTCGATGCCTAGCGCGATTGCGACTAGCCAGCTGTTTATCGCAAATACGCCGCCGGCGAAGACATAAAGAGGGCCTACGAATGCGTCAGGCGCTCCATAGGCAGGGCGCCGCATATCCAATCCTGCTAGTCGAAAGTACAGTTGCGCGGCGAGGTACACCGCAATGGCGACCGTGCCGACGTTGAACAGAATTCGATGGAGGGTTCTGAGGCGTGGAATCAGCCTCAGGGACATAACCGTGGCGTCAACCGCCGCTGTGACTGCACCAGCGGCAGGGCCGAACAGAAGCGTGGATAGAAAGACGGTGGGCTCTGAAACGGAGAGTCGGACGACTAACCCTGGGATCTTGATCGTGTAGGCGCCAGTGAGTGCCGTGATCGCCGTTAGCAGTAGCCACGCAAGGGGTGGGGGCGCAGCTACGAGTTCTAGGGTGGCGACTGCCAAGACCACCACACCTGCTAGCGGAACCGCTAGCAGGTATGCAGCGCCGACCCTTGAGTGTGGTGTCCTGGCCACTCGGATACCCGAGCCCTGGGGACGCTGACTACTCGTCCCAGATAATCAGCGGTCTCATACTCTACCTCGGTCGTTAGGCGACGGTTCGATAGGAGCAGCTGCGCAATTCAGCCCAGCTATTCTCCCCAGATGATCGACTCTCCCCAGATGATCGAGTCTCCCCAGATGATCGAGTCACCCCAGATGATCGAGTCCCCCCAGATGATCGACTCTCCCCAGATGATCGAGTCACCCCAGATGATCGACTCACCCCAGATGATCGAGTCCCCCAGATGATCGAGTCGCCCCAGATGATCGATTCGCCCCAGATGATCGATTCGCCCCAGATGATCGACTCGCCCCAGATGATCGACTCGCCCCAGATGATCGAGGCGCCGCGCAGCCCGTTCCACTTCACGTCGCCGTTCACCTTCGCTCCCCAGGACGCCGGGAACAGGTCCGCGGCGCTGCGGGCGGGAAGGGTCTGATTCGGCTCCAGGGCGCGGGCCAGGCTCAGGCTGCCGGCACCGGCGCCGAGCAGGCCGGCCTCGGGCACGAAGTCGGCCGCCGCCTGCAGGGCCAGGCGCACGCCCAGCGGCGTCAGGCGCGGGTTGGCGTCGATCAGCAGCGCCGCGGCGCCGCTCACCACGGCGGCCGCCATGCTGGTGCCACTCAGCGTGATGTAGCTGGCGTTGCCCTGGCCGCGGACGCGGTCGGGACGAAGGCCCGCCAGCGTTGAGCCCTTGGCGCTGGCCGATTCGATCAGGCTGCCGGGGGCGGCCAGGTCGGGCTTCACCAGGTAGTCGATGGCCGTCGGGCCACGTGAGCTCCATGGCGCCAGCGTGTCGTCGCTGCGGTCGGCGGTGCCGTTGCTGCGCAGCGCGCCCACGGTGATGGCGTAGGGCGAGTTGCCGGGCGAGCTGATGCTCGAGAGCACCGTCTTGCCGTCGGACGTCTCGCCGCGGTTGCCCGGCCGAGGCGATCACCACGATTCCGGCCTTCACCGCCCGCTCCACCGCCTGGCCCATCGGGTCGTCGCGGTAGGACTGGGTCACCGGGGTGCCGAGCGACAGGTTGATGACGCGGATGCTGTACTGGCCGCGGTTGTCGATCGCCCAGTCGATGGCCTCCACCACGTCGGCCACCTGGCCGGCGCCGCTGTCGTCCAGGACCCGCAGGTTGATGAGGTGCGCGCCAGGCGCCATGCCGGCGCCGCCGCTCTTGCGCCGCTTGTCGATTTCCTGCCCGGCGACGATGCCGGCCACGTGCGTGCCGTGGCCGTAGCCGTCGAGACCGCGGCCGCGATTGCGGTTCCGCGTGAAGTCGATGCTCACCGCCACCTTGCCGGACAGAGCGCTGTGCGGTGAGATGCCCGAATCGATGATGGCCACGCCCACGCCGGTGCCGTTCACGGCGCCCAGGGCGGTTACCAGGCCCGACCACGCCGCTTCGGCGCCGGTGCTTTCAGTGGCCAGGGCCATGTGCGAGGTCACCACCGCGTTGGCCGAGACGGCCTGGACGGCCGCGTCCGCCGCCAGGGCGTCGAGCTGACCGGCCGGCACCTCGAGCACCGCTCCCCGCTTCAGCCGGCGTTTCAACTGCAGCGGGTGCCGCGCCAGCACGCCGCTGATCGTGGCGTCGTCCCCCGAGACGATCACCTCGACCGTGCGGCCGTTGCCCTTGCGAATCTCGTCCTGCAGGTCGCCCGACAGGCGCGCGCGACGCTGACCGGCGTCGGCGAGCTCTGGTACGGCCGCCAGGAAGGCGATCAGGGTGACGAAGAAGCGGGTGCTCATGGCGGGTCCTGTAACTGCTGCGGTGCCGTCTAGTGCTGCGAGCGCGATACGGTCAGCGACTCGACCACCACGCGCTGTGAGCCGCCGCGGGTGCGAATCGTCTGGAGGACGCCTTCGCTGATGCGGTAGTACACGGTGCGCCGCGACACGCCGAGGATCTCGGCGGCGCGCTGGATGGTGACGCTGCGGCCCAGTTGGGGAACCGGCGCGGGGGTGTCGGTCAGGTTCTGGGTGGTGGTTTCCATACGAACTCCGCCGATATGTATGGCAGGGGGAGTGCCAGCCCCGGAGAGCGCTCTGGAGCAGGCCCCTAAGTGATTGCTGCATATGGGTTTGGTGGTCTAGGATGCAGGTCGTGCACGGCCCGTGTTCCGGGCGGCGATCGGCGGGTAATGGACTGGCCGGGGTTGCACGGATTCATTCACGTCGGCGGAAATTGTGCAAAGCCCAGCTTTTTGGCCTGAATGACGGGCCTCGGAACGATCGGCCAAGTTCTTGGCCGGTCGGCTAACTGGTGAACCGACAGTCTCGCGCTCTCCTCGTGCTGGTGCTCGTCGGCGGCCTGATCGGCTGGGGCTGGTGGGCGCAGCGCGCCTCCCGTCCGGAGCCGGCGCCCGGCCGCGCCGCCGCCGAACGCCCCGTCCGTGGCGGCCGCCTCGTGTCGTCCATTCGCGCCGAGCCGCGCTCGTTCAACCGTCTCGTCGCGCGCGACTACGTCTCAGAGGTCGTCTCGGTGCTGACGCACGCCCGGCTGGTGCGCGTGAACCGGGCCACCCAACTGGTGGAGCCATGGCTGGCCGAGCGCTTCACCGCCTCGCCCGACGGGCGAGTGTTCACGCTCGGTCTTCGCAAAGGTCTGCAGTGGTCCGACGGCGCGCCGTTCAGCTCTGCCGACGTCGCCTTCACCATTCGCGCCACCGAAGCGCTGGCCAAGGCCGGTCAGCTGGCCATCTCACTTCAGGTCGAGGGGGCGCCGATCGTCGTCGACACCCCGGACCCCGACACCGTCATCGTCACCTTGCCACGGCCGTTCGGCGCCGGCATCCGGCTGCTCGACAACCTGATCATCCTGCCGCGTCACCGGCTGGAGCCGGCCCTCGCGGCCGGCACGTTGGCCCAGGCCTGGTCGCCGACGACCGCGCCGGCCGACATCGTCGGCATGGGCCCCTTCCGGCTCGCCAGCTACGAGGCGGGCCAGCGCCTGACCTTCGAACGGAATCCGCACTATTGGCGCCGCGACGACCAGGACGTGGCCTTGCCGTATCTCGACAGCGTCGTGCTCGAGATCGTGCCCGACCAGAACACCGAGTTGTTACGGCTGCAGGCCGGCGCGATCGACATGACCCAGCAGCAGCTGCGGGCCGAAGACTACGGTGCGGCGCGTGAGCTCGAACGGAAGGGATCGCTGTCGCTCCTGGAGCTCGGGGTCGGACTCGATCCCGACGTGTTCTTCTTCAACCTGCGGCCCGCGCACTGGGCCAAGGACCCGCGCCGGGCCTGGATGCCGACGGCGGAGTTCCGCCGCGCGCTCTCGCACGCCGTCGATCGCGAGGGCTACGCCAACACGGTGTACCTCGGCGCGGCCGTCCCGGTGCACGGACCGGTCACGCCCGGCAACAAAGAGTGGTTCTGGCCCGACCTGCCGCGCTACCGCTTCGATCGCGGTGCGGCGCAGGGCCTGCTCGACGGACTGGCACTTGCCAACCGCGACGCCGATGCCTTCATGGAGGACGCGGCTGGCACCGAAGCTCGCTTCAGCATGCTCACCTACCGCGGCAACTCCGCGCTCGAACGCGGCGCCCAGGTGCTCAAGGAGAGCCTCGAACGCATCGGCGTGGCAGTGGACATCGTGCCGCTCGAAACCGGCGCGCTCATCGAGCGGATGCTGTCGGGCAACTTCGACGCGATCTTCTTCAACTACCTGTCCACCGACACCGACCCGGCGATGCAGCGCGACTTCTGGCTCAGTGCCGGCAGCGCGCACATCTGGAACATCGGCCAGAAGGTCCCGGCCACCGACTGGGAGCGGCAGATCGACGACCTGATGACACGCCAGGCCGGCGCGATCGATCCCGCCGAACGGCGTCAGCTGTTCCGCGACGCGCAGCGGATCTTCAGCGAGCAGTTGCCAGCGATCTACTTCGCCGCGCCGCGTCTCTACGTCGGCGTCAACACCCGCTTGCGCAATCTCACTCCGGCGATCACGCGGCCGCCGCTGCTGTGGAGTGCCGACACCCTGGCCGTGGCTCCGCCGGCCGTGGCCAGGTAGCCGATGAGTCTGCCGCGCTTCGTCGTGCGTCGCGCCGCCGGGGCAGTGGTGTTCGTGCTGGTCGTGGCGTCGATCTCCTTCGTACTGGCCACCGCGGCGCCGGGCGTCGACGTCGACGTCCTGTCGAATCCCGACGGCATCGCCAAAGACCGCGAGGCGCGTGGCCTCGACCAGCCGTGGACCGTGCAGTACGCGCGGTGGCTGTCGGGGCTGGTCCGTCTCGATCTCGGCCAGTCGTCGAAATACCGCCGCCCGGTCGCCGGACTGGTGATCGAGCGGACCGCCAACACCGCCATCCTGGCGTTGGCGGCGCTGATCGTCGCCACCGGGATCGGCGTCCCGCTCGGGCGCTACACCGGCGTCACGCGCTCGTGGCCGGCGCGGCTCGCTCGCGTCGTCTCGCTGGTGGTGCTGTCGCTGCCGCCGCTCGTCGGGTCGCTGCTGCTGCTGCTCGTGGCCGCCACGACTGGATGGCTGCCGATCGGCGGGATGCCGCCAGCCGACCTTCGCGGTCTCGCTTGGGGAGTGGCGCTGCTCCAGCACCTCATCGTGCCGACGCTGGCCCTGGCGCTGCCGATTGCCGCCACGTTGGAGCGGCTACAGGCGCGCTCGATGGCCGAGGCCGCGGCGCGGCCGTTCGTCCGCGCCAGCCTGGCGCGCGGCCGCACCACCGCCGACGCATTGCGTCTGCACGCGTGGCCGGTATCGCTCACGCCGATCTTCGGCGTCTACGGCGTGATCGTCGCGGCGCTCTTCAGCGGCTCGTTCGTGGTCGAAGTGCTCACGTCGTGGCCGGGACTCGGGCAACTGCTCAATGAGGCGCTGCATGCCCGCGACGTCTGGCTGGTGGCCGGATGCGGCGCCGCCGGTGCCGTGTTCCTCGCCGTCGCCACGTTCATCGTCGACGTCGCGCACTCGGCGATCGATCCACGCGTGCGGCAGGAGACCGCGTGACGCCGCGGGCGCCGATCGGCCTGCTGGCGATCCTGGTCGGCGTCACTCTGGGCGCGCCGTATCTGGCGCCGTACGGCCCAGGCGATCGCTTCGACGACCTGCTGAACGCGCCGCCGATGCCGCTGCATGTCGACGGCCGGGGCGCCTACGTCGTGCCGCTACGGCTCGTCGATCGCCTCGAGCAGATCTACGAGCCGGTGCCGGGCGGGCGGACGCCACTGCCGTGGCTGGCGGGCAAGGACGATGCGTCGCTGCTGCTCGGCGCCGATGCCTTCGGGCGCGATGTGCTCTCGCGCACGCTGCACGGCGCCCGCGCCTCGCTCGGCCTGGCGCTCGTCGCCACGCTCGGCACGCTGATGGTCGGCGCGCTGCTCGGGGCGTGGGCCGGCATGGCCGGCGGCCGTATCGACCTGGCGGTGGGGAAGCTGGGCGACGTCCTGCTGGTGCTGCCGCTGCTCTACGCCGTCATCGCGCTCCGGGCGGCGTTGCCGCTGGTGCTCCCGCTTGGGGTGGTCGTGGCCACGCTGGCGGCGATCTTCGTCGGGCTGGGCTGGCCGCGTGTCGCCCGCGGCGTCCGGGCGATCGTCCGGGCCGAGGCTGAGCAGGAACACGTGCTCGCGGCCAAGGCGCTCGGCGCCTCGCGCTGGCGCATCCTGGTGCGCCACCTGCTGCCGGCCTGCGGCGGGTTCCTGGCCGTGCAGACGGCGCTGCTGGTCCCGACCTTCGTGCTCGCCGAGGCGACCCTCTCCTACGTCGGCCTCGGGTTTCCCCCCGGCGTGCCCAGCTGGGGCACCGCGCTCATCGACGCCGCCACCGTCTCGTCGATCACCCGGACGCCATGGACGCTGGCGCCGGCGGCGGCCATCTTCGCCGTGGTGCTGGTCACCAACCTGCTGCTGGATCCCGCCCGGAAGACGACCCGGCGGGGACGCCGCGCACCTGAGCGCACGCCCCGGGGCGAGGGTCGCGCCGCCAGCGGGCCAGACTGTTACACTTCCTGCATGCCGCCGCTGCCCGGTCTCTACACGCCGATCATCACGCCGTTTCGCAACGACACGGTGGACGACGCCGCCATCCGCCGCAACGTCGAACGCTACATGCAGACGCGGCTCACCGGCCTGGTGGTGCTTGGTTCGAACGGCGAGGCCGTGCTGCTCGACGACGGGGAAGCGGATCGAGTCGTCGCCGCGGCGCGTTCGGCGATGCCGGCGACCCGGCCACTCATCGCCGGCACCGGCGCCGAATCGACCAAGGCGACGATTGCCGCCTGCAAGCGCGCGGCGCATCTGGGCGCCGACGCCGTGCTCGTGCGCACGCCGTCGTTCTTCAAGAACATGATGACCACCGACGTGTTCGTGCAGCACTACGTCGCGGTGGCCGAAGAGAGCCCGGTGCCGGTGCTGCTCTACAACGTGTCGATGTACACCGGCGTCACACTGCCGGCTGATGCCGTCGGCCTGCTGGCCGAGCACCCGAACGTCGTCGGCATCAAGGAGTCGGGATCCGACGCCGCGCTGCTCGCCGACTACGTGTCGAAGTCGGGGCCGCACTTCTTCGTGCTCGCCGGTAGCGGCGTCACCTACTTCTCGGGTCTCGTCAGCGGCGCCCAGGGCGCGATCCTGGCCCTGGCCGGCCTCGTGCCCGACCAGTGCGCCGAGATCCACGATCTGGTGCGCGCCGGACGCCTCGACGAGGCCCGCGCCCTGCAGCGGCGGCTGACGCCGCTGGCCCGGACCATCGGCGGCCAGCACGGCGTGCCGGCGCTGAAGGCGGCGCTCGACCTGATGGGCTGGGACGGCGGCGCGCCGCGACCGCCACTGCGATCGACGCCGAAGGCGGTCGTCGAGACGCTGCGCCGTCAACTCACCGATGTCGGGGTGCCGTTGCTCGAGCCGGCGCCCTCCGACACCGACGCCGCGTTTCACTAGCAGTCCGGGGCGAAACCCCGGCGAGCACCGAGACCGACGAGGCGCCCCGATCGCCAGGCGCGCCGACTGAGAATATCGAGCAATATTCGAAGGAGAAGCAACGCCGCGAGCGGGGATGCATCGTCGGTCGAATGCCGGCGGGGCTTTCACCCCTGACTGCTAGCCTGCCGCTCCGGGCGGACGGCGGCTGACCCTCGTGGGCGACACCGCCCGGCCGGCGGCGGCGGCCGGGGCGTCAGGCCGGCGGGCGATCCCGAGCAATTCTCTGCGACGCGAGCCCGGACGTGCCGTGGTACGGCAGTTGCACCGGCGCCATACGGAGGCTTGCCAGATGCCACGCTCCACGCGTCCACGCCCCAGACGTCTCCACGGCCCGGCGCTCCTGCTCGCCGTTGGCGCCGCCCTCTTCACCGCCGCCTGCGCGTCGAACCCGGTCACCGGCCAGCGCGAGGTCTCGCTCATCAGCGAGGCGGAAGAACTCGAGATCGGCCGCCGCGGCGACGCCGAGATCCGCCGCGAGATGGGCGTCTACGCCGACGACGAGCTGCAGCGCTACGTGAGCGGCATCGGCGAACGGATCGCCAGCGTGTCGCACCGGCCGCAGCTGCCGTGGACTTTCACGGTGCTCGACGACCAGGCGGTCAATGCGTTCGCCTTGCCCGGCGGGTTCGTCTACGTCACGCGCGGGCTGCTGGCGCATCTGGGCGACGAAGCCGAGCTGGCCGGCGTGCTCGGCCACGAGGTCGGCCACGTCACCGCGCGGCACGTGTCGCAGCAGTACACGCGCTCGGCCGGCGGTTCGCTGGCGGTGCTCCTGGCGAGCATCTTCGTTCCCGGCGTCGCGCCGTTCGGCGACCTCGCGAATGTCGGCCTCGGCACGCTGTTCCTCAAGTACGGGCGCGACGACGAGCTCGAGTCCGATCGGCTCGGCGTCGAGTACTCGACCAAGGCCGGGTGGGATCCGACCGGCGTGCCGCGCTTCCTCGCGACCCTGTCGCGCCTCGACGCGCTCAGCGAACGCGGCATCCCCAACTGGCTGTCCACCCATCCGGACCCGGGCTCGCGCGTGGTGAAGGCGCAGCCGATCGCCGAGCGGATGGCCGCCGAGGGCGCCGCGGATCGCAATCGCGACGCCTACCTGCGACGCGTCGATGGCTTGACCTTCGGCGACGATCCCGCCGAGGGCGTGGTCCGCGGCCACCAGTTCCTCCATCCCGACCTGCGTATCGGCATCGACTTTCCCGAGGGGTGGCAGGTGCAGAACGCACCCGAGCAGGTGGTGGCGCGGCTCGACGGCGAGAAGGCGCTCATGGTGATGCAGGTGGCCGATGCCGCCCGCGGTGCCTCGCTTACCGACGGCGCCACGCGGCACATGCGCGGACTCGGCTTCAAGCTCGAATCGGGCACGGTCGAGCAGCGCGGCGGCCTCGACGCCTTCGTCGGGCGCTACACCGGCAAGGCCAAGGGCGTCGGCGAGGTGCGCGTCCAGGCGGTGCACGTCTCGGTCGGCCGGCAGATCTACATGCTGGCCGGCGTCGCGCCCACCGGCGAGTTCGCGCGCGTCGAGCCCGAGTTCACCCAGGCGCTGGCGTCGTTCCGCGAGCTGTCGGGCAGCGAGGCCGCCACGGTGCGCCCGAACCGGCTGGCGGTCTACGTCGCCAGGCGCGGCGACTCGTGGCAGTCGATCGCACAGCGCGCCGGCAAGGGCCTGGTGTCGTCGACGCGACTGGCTCTGATGAACGGCTTCGCCGTGAACGTGCAGCCGCCGGCGGGCACGACACTGAAGATCGTCGTCGCCGGCTGACGCCGCCGCCGTCACGTGCGGGCTCTATAATGCCAGCCGCATGCGGCGCTGGTCTCGCTGGGCCGTCGGAGCGCTCGGCGTGGGGTTCGGGTACCTCGCGTACGTCTATCTGACGCTGCCCGACGTGCGCGGCCTGGCCACCGCCGATCCCGCGACCACCGCCTTCATCGACCTGCGCCGCGACGAGGCGCACGATCAGGGCAAGAGCTTCAACCTGCAGCGCCGCTGGGTGCCCTACAACCGCATCTCGAGCCAGCTGAAGCGGGCGGTCATCGTCGCCGAGGACAGCGCCTTCTTCGAACACGAAGGGCTCGACTACGAACAGATTCGCGAGTCGATCGAGGACAGCCTCGAGGACGGCGCCGCCATGCGCGGCGCCAGCACCATCACCCAGCAGCTGGCCAAGAACCTCTACCTGTCGGAGTCGCGCAACCCGGTGCGCAAGGTGCGCGAGATCATCATCACCCGCCGGCTCGAAGCGGCGCTCAGCAAGCGGCGCATCTTCGAGATCTACCTCAACTCGATCGAGTGGGGCGACGGCATCTTCGGCTGCGAAGCGGCCGCCCGCGCCTACTTCGGCAAGAGCGCGGCGGCACTGAGCGCCAGCGAATCGGCGCTGCTGGCCGGCGCGATCATCAACCCGCGCGTCCACAGTCCGGCGCGCCCGACCCGGCGGTTGTTGCGGCGCCAGCAGATCATCCTGCGGCGGATGGGAGGGGTCGAGCCGGCGGAGAACGCCCCGGCGGCGGTGCGTGGCCCGATTGACGACGACGGCCCCGACGACCCGGTCCGCGACGACTCGCCGCCGGCCGAGCCACTGCCGGGCGCACCGCCGAAGGATCCGCCGCCGCCCCCGCGGCCGTGACGTCCCGGGTCAGTCGACCCGGCGGGCGCCGATGAACCGCGAACGCCAATACTCAGTGGACAGGCGTTCGACCCGGACCACGCCCCGGCTGCTCGGCGCGTGCACGAACTCGTCGTCGTCGAGGGCGATGCCGACGTGTGACGCGCCCGATGCCACGGTGCTGAAGAACACGAGATCGCCGGCCCGCAGGTCGTTGCGGCCGATGCGCCGGCCGGCGGTGTACTGCTCGCGGGTCTGACGCGGTACCTCGAGGCCGTGGCGCGCCAGCACGTAGCGGACCAGGCCGCTGCAGTCGAAGCCGGTCGGCGACGTCCCGCCGTTGCGGTAGGGCACGCCGCGGAACTCGAGCGCGGTGGCGGCCAGCCGGTGCCCCAGCGCCTCGCCGCGGGGTCGCGCCGCCGTCGTCGCGGGTGGGGTGGATGGCGAGGGAAACGGCCGTGGCGTCGCACCGCTCGACGCGCACGCCGCGGTCGTGGCGGCCAGTCCGAGCACGACGAGCAGTGCGCGTGCCTGCATCGTCCCCAGTATCGGCCGGGCGGCGCCGCAGAGCCAGCGGGGCTCTACCCGCGCCGACCCATGCGGCGGCTAACTCGCTCGCTCACAGGATGTTACGCCGCCACAGCCTTGACAGCTCTCGGGACGGCCGGGCACACTTGATCAGGTAGCCGACATGGAGCAGACGCTCCTCCTCAACGCCACCTTCGAGCCACTCAAGGTCGTCCACTGGCAGAAGGCCATCACGCTCTGGTGCCAGGGCAAGGTGGAGATCATCGCGTCGCACGACCGCGAGGTCCGGGCGGTGTCGTTCAGCCTGCGCCTGCCGTCGGTCATCCGCCTGCTGCGCTACGTCCGGATCAAGAAGCGCTTCGACTACGTGCCGTTCTCGCGCGCCAACATCTACGCGCGGGACCATCACTCCTGCCAGTACCTGCAGCACGCACCACCCGACGCAGGACCTCACCTTCGACCACGTCATCCCGGTGTCACAAGGCGGCCGCAAGGACTGGGAGAATATCGTGACGTGCTGCGTCTCGTGCAACCGGCGCAAGGGCGGACGCACGCCTGCCGAGGCCGGCATGCACCTCATCCGGCCGCCGCGGCGGCCCGACTCGGCGCCGGCGATCCGCATCACCATCGGGCTGCGCCGCACCCCTGAGAGCTGGCGCGACTACCTGTACCTGGAACCTCGAACTCGACGACGAAACAGCCTGAGCCGCGTCGACTGCCGTGAAGTCTGCGCCAGCCCAGAATGGGGACTGTCCCCATTTGTAGGGTCATCGTGGTTGACCACAATATCTAGCGAAGCAGCTTCAGGACGTCGGCGAACAGCGAGACCCCGGCCGCGACCATGTCGATTGACGGCGTCGCGCCGTTGCCGCGGTTCAGCTCGGCGAAGACCGCCTCGGTCTGCCGGCGCGCCTGGGCCGCGCGGAGCGGCCACGACGGATCGACCGTGGCCCGCTGGGCGGCCGCCGCCTCGAGCTCGGCCAGCGTGCGGGCCAGCTGGCCCTCGTCGAGGACCGCCACCGGCGACTGGCAGAACCCGCACGCCGACCCGGTGCGCACATCCACCGAGGCGCCGCAGTTCACGCATTTGATCACGGCCACGCGGACGCCGAGCTCGCGCACCTCTGCGGCGCTCAGGTCGCGCACGAAGTGGCGGGCGCGCAGGAACGCCGCGAACGTCATGAACCGGCCGTGCCCCACGGCGCAGCGGAAGAACTCGTAGCGGGTGTCGCGGACGCGGTCGTGGCTGCGCAGCAGGCCGGTCTGGCAGCGTGGACAGGGCTTGCGCCTGGCCATCGCCGTGCGCGCGCCGCCGGCCGCCCGGCCCATCGCCTCGAAGAGCGTCACGACGCCGGCCGGTGACAGGTGCAGATCCTCGTGGCCGTCGAACCACACGCCGTTGCAGGCGTGGCACACGTCGATGCCGATCACCCGGCCGTACTGGCCTTCGAGCGTCAGCGGCGCCGTGTCGAGGGCGCACCCGGGACAGGTCACGGCGCGATGCTATCAGGGGAGTGTGCCGAGTCAGAGGTTCGGTGCACACGTCGGCCGTGAAATGTGTGGCGAATCTCTGACTCCGGACACTAGGATCGCCGCATGAGCCCCGTCGCGGTCACCCTCTCCGGCATCGAACCGCGTGGGGTGATTGAGGGCGCCCGGTTGTGGCTGCGCGGCCAGGGGCTGCCGTCACCACCCGGTCCCGACGCGTCGATCTCCATTGGCGGCGCCCCGGCTCGGGTGGTGTTCTCGGCGCCGGACCGGGTGGCCGTGCTCGTGCCGCCGGCCGCCCCGCCCGGCCGCGCGCCGGTGCGGGCGTCGTGGGCGCCGGGGGCCACGCTGTTCGTGGACGTCGGGGCCAGACTCGCCACCGGGCTGCATCAGGTGGACAGCCCGGCGGTGGGTCCCGACGGCTGGATCTACGCCGCCTTCAGCGGCTCGCGCGGGCAGGAGACCGCCGTCTCGGTCTACCGCATCGGCGCCGACGGCGGCCGGGAGGCGTTCGTCGACGGCATCGTCAACGCGACCAGCCTGGCGGTGTCGCCCGACGGCGTGCTGCACGTCTCGAGCCGCTACGACGGCGTCGTCTACCGCATCGCGCCCGATGGCCGAGCCGAGTCGATCGCGTCCGATCTCGGCGTGGCCTGCGGTCTGGCCTTCGCCCCCGACGGATTGCTGTTCGTCGGCGACCGGACCGGCACCATCCACCGGGTGTCAGCAGACGGCCGCCGGGTCGAGGTGTTCGCGTCGCTGCCGCCCAGCGTCGCCGCCTTCCACCTGGCGATGGGCCCCGACGCCATGCTCTATGTGACGGCGCCGACGCTGGCCACCCACGACGGCGTCCACCGTTTCGACGCCTCCGGGCGGCACGAGACCCTCGACACGACGTTCGGCCGCCCCCAAGGGCTGGCGTTCGATCGCCACGGCGTGCTGCACGTCGTCGAAGCACTCGCCGGCGTCAGCGCCATCTATCGCCTCGACCCGGGCGCGCCACGCCGGCTGGTGGTGTCGGGACCCGGGCTGATCGGACTGGCCTTCCAGGCCGATGGCGGCCTGGTCGCGGCCAGCGCCGACAGCCTGTTCACGTTCCCGGCCGCGCCGTGAGGCTGGGCGTGCGGCCTGGCGGGCCGGCGGCTGCACACACTTCAGACTCGGGCGGGCCTGACCGATAATTCATCGACTGTCCTGATGGCAACGATTCGCGTCCAGAGCGCCGACGGCCGCATGTTCGTCGTTCCGGTCCATGCCGGCGAGACCTTCATCGGGCGTGATGCCGGCAGCGGCCTCGTCCTCGCCGACACCAGGGTGTCACGGCGCCACGCGGTCCTGCGCCGCGACGGCGAGGTGGTGACCATCGCGGACCTGACCAGCCGCAACGGCACGCATCACAACGGCCGGCGGCTCGAGCAGGTGCCGGTCCAGCTGACCCCCGGTGACGTGGTCAAGGTCGGCGATTTCACCCTGGTGTTCGGCATCGGGGACGCCAACCGGTTCGATGAGGACGGGGCGGCGGCGATGCGGCCGGTGCTGCAGAAGCCCCCGGACGAAGTGCTGGTGTCTGGCATCGGCACGGCGGCGGACGGACGCGACGTCTCGAAGGAGGGCCTGCGATTCGAGCTCGAGCGCAAGACGAGGGTGCTCGGACTGTTCTACGAACTGAGCCGCACCCTGGGCTCGGTGTTCTCGCTCCCGGACGTCTACGACAAGGCCATGGGCTTGCTGCTGCAGGTGACGCCGGCGGCCCGCGTGATCATCTATCAGCGGGTCGACCGCGGCGAGATGCGCCAGGTGGCGGCGCGGGTCCGCGGCATCGAGGCGGCGGTACCCGCCGACGCCGCGACCGAACCACTCAAGGTGAGCCGCACGGTCTTCGAGAGCGTCGCCCGGCAGCGGGTCTCGGTGCTGCTCGAGAACACCGGGCGCAACCTGCAGGCCGTTCCCGAGAGCCTGAAGCTCCATCAGGCGCATTCGGTGATGGCGGCGCCGATCCTGGGGCGCCAGGGGCTCCTCGGCGTGATCTACACCGACCAGCACGACGTGGTGCAGACGTTCTCGTCGGACGATCTCGACCTGCTGAACGCCGTCGCGGTGCAGACGGGCATGGCGATCGACACCGCACGCACGCACGAGTCCCTGCAGCGGGAGGCCCAGGCCAGGGAGAAGTACGAGCGATTCCTTCCCCAGCAGCTCGTCGACGACGTGATGTCCGATCCGCACAAGGAAGTGAAGCCGGGCGGGAAGCGACAGATCGTCACGGTGTTGTTCGCCGACCTGCGCGGTTTCACCACCCTTGCGGAGACCCAGCCGCCGGAGCAGGTCGTCGATCTGCTCAACCGGTTCTTCACCCTGATGAGCGAGGTGGTCTTCCGCCACGGCGGCACGCTCGACAAGTACATCGGCGACGGGGTGATGGCGCTGTTCGGCGCGCCCTACGCCTCCGAGCGCGACGCCGTGAAGGCGGTGCGGGCGGCGATCGAGATGCAGCGCTTCGTCGTGACCTTCAACGCGGAACGAGCGGCCGCCGGACTGCCGGCGATCGGGGTCGGCATCGGCGTCAACACCGGGCCGGCGATCGTCGGATTCATCGGGTCGGAGACCCGTCTGGACTACACCGCGATCGGCGACACCGTGAACACCGCCGCGCGACTCGAGCACCTGGCCGTGGCCGGACAGATCCTCGTCAGCGAGCACACCATCCAGGCCCTCGATGCCAGCGTCAACTGCACGCTGCTCGATGCGGTGCAGATCCGGGGCCGGGCGGCGCGCCTGCAGATTGGCGAAGTGATCTGGACGCGACGGTAGTGCGGCCGGGCGGCCACCCGGCTGGCAACGGTTCGGGACGCTCAGGGTCTTCGCAGGTCGAGTCGACCTGCCGCCGTTCCACTGCAAGCAACGTAGTTGTACGGTCCGGTGATGGCGTCGCCGCTGATGACCAGGGTCAGCGCGAAGAACGAGCCGTAGGCCGAGGTCACTGGCCCTGGGTTCGGGCAGATGAGCGGCGTCGAGCGCAGCAACGTGAGCTGAGCCTCGGTGTTGGCGATTCCTCCGGACAGCGTGCCGCTGGCGTTGGCCGTCGCGTCATCGAACGTTGCCGACCAGCTGCCTCCCAGCACACTGCGCCCGTTGCCGAGGGGCGTCTCCTCGACGACCAGACGCAACATGCCGCGGCCGTTTGCGGTGTCCGACAACGGGCCAGCCCAGGTGCCGCCGTTGGCGCCCCTGCTGATTCCGGGGATTGTCGACGGGGTCGTCGGGCCCTTGCTGCACGCCGGCGCGACCGCCAGCGCAATGATGGCGAACGGCACGATGAGCTTCATGGCATCGTCTCCAATTGGCGCAGCGATCGCGGGGCCGGAGCCGTCGCGACGCCGCCAGGGGCTGGGTATGCACGGGGAACGCCCAGACACCGGAGAGCCCGGCCGCGACGACGCGGTCGCCGCTCGAGGCCGGCGCCCAGGCCATTCCGAGCGTGTAGTCGTCGGTGCTCCAGGCCACTCTGCCATCGACGATCGCGATCGCCAGCAGGATCCCGGAGACATAGGGCACGTAGACGTGCGTGTCGTCCGCGGTGAAGACGAACCCGTTGGATCCCAGCCAGCCGCCTTCGACGCGCCACGCCTCCCGGCGGGTGTCCAGATCGTAGGCCACGACGTAGCCGGTCAGGGAACCGACGATGAGCCGTCCCCCCGAGACTGCCAGCGCCCTGAAGTCGCGATTCGCGACGGTGATGACGCCGTGGAACGGCCCGGCCAGGCGCGGCAGCGTCCAGCGCACGGCGCCGGTCTTCACATCGAGCGCCCAGACCTGGCCATCGCCGCCCGCCGCGATGGCCAGTCCGCCGGTCAACACCGGGTCGCCGGCCGAGTTCACCGACAACGATCGATCCGCCGGCACAGGAAACCGGAACCGCCAGCGCTCCTTGCCGGTCGCGGCGTCGACTGCGACGACGCCGCCGGTGTTCGGCGCTGTGAACGTCGTGAATCCGGCCACCACGACGTCGCCGTCGGTCACCGGCGGGAAGACCGACGTCTGACCGTCGTCGGCGATCGCCGCCGTCCAGAGTTCGCGTCCACGCGTTGTCTCGATGGCGTGCAGCCGGCCCGCCGGCGATCCCGAGAACACGGCCTCGCCGTGCGCCGCGCCGAGAAACACCCCGGCGCCCTGGCCGGCCGCGGCGTCGAAGCGCCACAGGCGTCGGCCGGACCCGGGCTCGAACGCGTAGACGTCCCAGTCGCCGACCACCACGGCCTGCGGGGTCGCGACCACCCGTGACCCTTCGGTGGATCGGCCGGTTTCGCCGGTCGGCGTCCGCCAGCGCTCCTCGCCGTCGCTGAGTGCGACGGCCAGGACGTGGTGATCGACGGTCAGCGCGTACGCGGTGTCGCCGAGGATTGCCGGCACACCACGGGCGCGAGCCGTGGCGTGCCACAGAACGGTCGGTCGCGGCGCGACGGGCACCGGGACCTGAGCGGCGACGGCCGTGGCCGTGACGACCGCGGCGAACACGCCATGGCCAATGGTCACCGCGTTACCTCGGGACCCACCACGGCACGTTGCCGGCAGCGTCGTAGATGGCCACATAGCCCTCGTCGAGGACGCGCAGCTCTGCGCCGGCGAGGCCGTCGGTCTCGCTGGCCCACGGTTCGCTGCCGTCGGCATGGTAGATGACGAAGTTGCCATCGGGCTGCATCTCGCAGTAGTGGCCGCCCTTGCCGTCGGTCTTCGAGTCCCAGACGATGCCATGCGGTCCGTGGAGCACGAGGTTGCCGTCGGACTGATAGCGCAGTACGTAGGCGCCATTGGGCGATCGAATCTCGGTGTCCGGATAGAGCCGCTCACCGGGAGAGAGCACCGAGCTGGCCGGCGCGCTGCTTCCGCCGCCGCCACCACCACCCGATGATCCCCGTAACGGCAGACGCAGGTGGCGATGCAGCGCGTCGAAAATCTGGGGCTCGGACTGCTGCTTTTCGGTGGTGTGGGTCGGGCCCACGTAGCCCATGTTGACGGCGTCGCCCGGGAAGAACTGCGAGTCGGTGGGGACGACCCCGTCGGTCGAGACCGTGCAGTCGGCCCGTTCGGTGGTCGCGAAGCACCAGCGCGAGTTGTAGACCAGCAGATCCGAGATGATCGACTGGGCCTGCATGCGGATCGAGTTGGCGTACGGGTCGGTCGGCAGGAAGTTGGGCGGGCCGAAGTAGCCCGCGATCGCGCTGAGCGCCTGGATGCCGTAGCGGATCGCCTCGTCGCCGCGGTACTGCAGGTGCGGCGCGCCGGCCACGAACGGCGCCCCGATCCACCAATCGCGGGCCACGAACACCAAGCCGACCCGGCCGGGCACGGTCACGCTCTCGCGGGCGAGGTTGCCGCCCGAGTTCAGGGCGTTCAGGACCGCCGATCCCGGCTTCATGTCGGTCAGCACGGGTGCGGTCACGACCGGACCGATCGAGTTCTCGATGGAGCCGATGGTCCACCACAGCGCGGCGCCCAGACCGCTGATCCCTGCCCGCACCCAGGCGACGCCTGGGCTGTTCCAGATCCCCGTGAAGCGGTTGTTGCTGGTGGCCCCGACCATGAAGAGCAGCACGCTCAGCTTGTCTCCGGTGAACAGATAGCTGCTGGTGACCCCCTGGATGTTGCGCGCGAGCGGCGCGCCGAGATGCGGACTGCCCAGCGTGACGATGCCGCCAACCGGGCGTTTGGTGCTGAGCTGCCGGGCCACCAGCCCGCCGTTGCTGTGGCCGACCAGCACCATGTTCGCCGGCGCGCCGGCGGCAAGGGTGTTGAGGTGGTTCGACTGGGCGTCGAACGGCACGTGCCACGGCAGTTCCGGGAGCGCCTTGGTGATCTGCAGGCGCGCTTCCAGCCGCGACGCCGTGTCGGCCCAGCTGCTGGCGTTGCTGTTGAAGCCGTGCAGGAACACCGTGAGCCGATCCTGGGCGGCGGCCGGCCGAGCCAGTGCGGTCAGGATCGCGACCAGCATCAGGACGCGGGCCATGGCTACCGCACCTCCGGCGCGACGACGTTCAGATAGGTGCTGGTCGACACGAATCGCCGTCCCGCCGCCCCAGGGGCCGGCTGCTCGCTGCGCGTCGTCGCCACGTACCACCGCCCGCCCGGCAGGCGGCCATAGGCCACACCGGTGCGCTGCGCCAGCGCGCCGTGCCGCACCACGTTGACCTCGACCGGCAGCATGGTGGCCGGCTCGACCAGGGTCTCGGTGGTGTCATCGCCGTCCTGCGCGAGGTAGCGCTCGCGTCCGGCCACGGTGCCGACTGCGGTGCCGTAGCGGCGCACGAGTTCGTCGCGGCGGGCCCGCCGATCGCGATCGGCGAGCGTGAACACCGGCCGCGCCGCTGGCGCCGACGCGGTGACCTGGGCCGTGTGTGGCGGGCTGACCAGCGCACCGCTCGGGTCGTAGATGCGCGGGTTAGTGAACCCGTGGTCGAAGACGTAGCGATAGCCACCTCGCGGGTCCATCAGCGGCCCGCGCGGGAACAGCCGCGCCGGCGGATGGACGATCTCCGTTTCGAGCCCTTGGCCGACGCGCCGCACCGACATCCGGTAGCGCGTCGGCGGCCGCGCCTCGACTACCACGCCCCGCTCGTCGACGATCGAGTCGTCGACGACCACGTCCGCGCTGAACACGGGATGTGTCACCTCCCCAGCCACTTGCGCGCCGGCCACGCCGGCGCATGCCATCGCCATCGCCATCGCCATGACGGCTCCCTGCCGCCACCGAGCCCTGACTGCCGTTCCGTTCATCGCCTGCCTCGATTCCGTGACCTCTGGGTGGGTGCCTCCTTGCCAGCCCGCAGGATTCCAGTGCGGTGCGAGACGTGCGGCCGACGGCCTGACATGGAGCAAGCGCCGGGCCACTCCTCGCGCGCGGCCGGCGAGCGGATTCCGCCGGCCGTGCCGGCATCGCGATGGGCGGCGGTGGTCGGTGCGAGGAACGCACTACCCAGGAGGGCCATTCGGGGCCGGGCACGAGGTTCCCCTCGGGGTAGCGGCTACACTTGCCCGGCCGGGCGCCAGAGGTAGAATCAGGGGTTGCCCCACAACTGGATCGCGGTCCGTGGCGCCCGCGTGCACAATTTGAAGGATGTCGATGTCGACCTGCCGCGCGACCAGCTGGTCGTCGTGACGGGACTGTCGGGCTCCGGCAAGTCGTCGCTGGCCTTCGACACGCTGTACGCCGAAGGGCAGCGCCGCTACGTGGAGTCGCTGTCGGCCTACGCCCGCCAGTTCCTCGAGCAGATGGAGAAGCCCGACGTCGACCTGATCGACGGGCTGTCGCCGGCCATCTCCATCGAGCAGAAGACCACCGGATCCAACCCGCGCTCGACCGTCGGCACCGTCACCGAGATCTACGACTACCTGCGCCTCTTCTTCGCCAACGTCGGCGTGCCGCACTGCCCGAACTGCGGCCGCGAGATCGCCAGCCAGTCGCTCGAGCGCATCGTCGACCTGGTGATGACTTACCCGCAGGACAGCCGCATCAACGTGCTGGCGCCGATCGTCCGTGGCCGCAAAGGCGAGTTCAAGAAGGAGCTGCAGGCGATCGTCGCCCGCGGCTTCACCAAGGCCCGCATCGACGGCCAGTTCAAGGGGCTCGACGACGATCTGGCGCTCAATCGACGGAAGAACCACGCCATCGACGTGGTGGTCGACCGGCTGATCGTGCGCTCGGGCATCGAGCGGCGACTGGCCGAGTCGGTGCAGACCGCGCTCGATCTGGCTGACGGCGTCGTCGTCATCAACGCGCTCGACAGCGGCGACCGGCTGTTCTCGCGCAAGCTGGCCTGCGTCGTCTGCGGCATCAGCGTGCCCGAGATGTCGCCGCGGGCGTTCTCCTTCAACTCACCGCACGGCGCCTGCACCGCGTGCCAGGGCCTCGGCGCCACCTGGGACTTCGAGCCCGCCAAGGTGGTCCCCGACGACGGCAGGTCGCTGCTCGAAGGCGCCATCGCGCCGTGGGGCCGCGGCGACAAGAAGCTGGTGCGGGCCGCCGTCGACGCGATCGCGGCGCACTGGGGCATCGATCCGGCCGTGCCGTTCGGCAAGCTGCCGAAGAAGCAGCGCGATCTGCTGCTGTTCGGCCCGGGTGCCACCGCCCGCACCGGCGACGCCCCGGCGGCCCCACCACGCAAGGGGAAGGCCCGCGGCGTCGAGCCCTACGGCAAGGACTTCGAGGGCGTCATCCCGAATCTGCGGCGCCGCTTCGAAGACGGCGTCTGGACGGTGCAGACCGAGCTCGACACCTACCGCGCGTTGCGCGAGTGCGGCGAGTGCCACGGCGCGCGGCTGCGCGCCGAGAGCCGGTCGGTGAAGTTGAAGGGCCGGTCGATCGGCGACTACGTGTCGCTGCCGGTGAGCGACGCGCTGCAGGTGTTCGCGGCGATGACCCTGAACGAGCGCGAGACGGCGATCGCCGGCCGCATCCTCAAGGAGATCCGCGAGCGGCTGCAGTTCCTCGACGAGGTCGGGGTCGGCTATCTCACCCTGGGGCGCAGCGCGGCGACGCTGTCGGGCGGGGAAGGGCAGCGCATCCGCCTGGCGACGCAGATCGGCTCGAACCTGACCGGCGTGCTCTACGTGCTCGACGAACCGTCGATCGGCCTGCACCAGCGCGACAACCGGCGACTGCTCGCCACGCTGACCCGGTTGCGCGATCTGGGCAACACGGTGATCGTCGTCGAGCACGACGAAGAGACGATCCGGATGGCGGACTACGTCGTCGACCTGGGACCGGGGGCAGGTGAGCACGGTGGCCGCGTGATGTTCCAGGGCACCCCGGCCGCCCTGGCCGCCGACCCCGACTCGCTGACCGGCGCGTATTTGAGCGGGCGTAGGACCATCGACGCGCCGACCACCCGGCGCAAGCCCGGCAAGTCCGAACTGGTCGTGAAGGGCGCCCGGGCCAACAACCTGAAGGACATCGACGTGCGGATCCCGCTCGGGCTGCTGGTCGCCGTCACCGGCGTGAGCGGGTCGGGGAAGAGCACCCTGGTCAACGACATCCTGTATCGCACGCTGGCCAAACAGCTCTATCGCGCCACCGACGAGCCCGGGCCGCACAAGACCGTGGACGGCGTCAGCCTGATCGACAAGGTGATCGAGATCGATCAGTCGCCGATCGGCCGCACCCCGCGGTCGAACCCGGCCACCTACACCGGGCTGTTCTCGTTCATCCGCGATCTGTTCGCCATGGTGCCGGAGGCCAAGGCCCGCGGCTACCGCCCCGGCCGTTTCTCCTTCAACGTCAAGGGCGGCCGCTGCGAGGCCTGCCAGGGCGACGGCGTGATCGCCATCGAGATGCACTTCCTGCCCGACGTCTTCGTCACGTGCGAGCAGTGCAAGGGCCGGCGCTACAACCGCGAGACCCTCGACGTGAAGTACCGCGGCAAGTCGATCGCCGAGGTGCTCGACCTGACGGTGAGCCAGGCGCTGCCGCTGCTCGAGAACTTCCCGCTCATCGCCAACAAGCTGCGCACACTCGAGAGCGTCGGGCTTGGCTACGTCACCCTCGGGCAGTCGGCGACCACGCTGTCGGGCGGCGAAGCCCAGCGCGTGAAGCTGTCGCGCGAGTTGTCCAAGCGCGGCACCGGCCGGACGCTCTACATCCTCGACGAACCGACCACCGGACTGCATTTCGAGGACGTGCGCAAACTGCTCGACGTGCTCAACCGCCTGGTCGACCAGGGCAATACGGTGGTCGTCATCGAGCACAACCTCGACATCATCAAGGCGGCGGACTGGGTCGTGGACCTCGGGCCCGAGGGCGGTGAGGGAGGTGGGCGTCTTGTGGCGCAAGGACCTCCAGAGGTCGTGGCCAAGTCCAAGGCGTCGCATACCGGCCGGTTCCTGGCCGAAGCGCTCCGGTCCGCCGCGCGCTAGGTGTGTCAATCCGACCACAGGTGTGGCTCAGAGGCCTGTGGTCGTCGGGCCACACAACCGTGATCTCGGTACCTGGTCAAGACGATCAAGTCGTTGTGAATAAAAGAGTTAGACAGTATGTCTGAGCCGTCAAATCTCGGGCACCGGGTTTGCTTCTAAGAAAATCGCGTGGACGCCCAGCAGACACTCCGCCGTCAGGTCTCGTGCGCAGGCATCGGCCTGCATTCGGGCACCAAGGTCAGTCTCACCTTGAAGCCGGCGCCGGCCGGTACCGGCATCGTCTTCCGCCGGGTGGACCTCGGCGTCGACATCCCGGCCTCGGTCGCCCACGTCAAGAGTCTGCACTACGCCACCGTCCTGGGCCACGAAGGGGCCACGGTGGAGACCGTCGAGCACCTGCTGGCCGCCCTCGTGTCGGCCGGCATCGACAACGTCGTCATCGAACTCAGCCAGCGTGAAGTGCCGATCATGGACGGCAGTTCGGCGCCGTTCCTCTACCTCATCCAGGAAGCCGGCGTGAAGCGCCTGTCGGCGGCCCGCCGCTACCTCAAGGTGCTGCGCCCGGTGAGCGTCGCCCACGGCGACAAGCACATCGCCATCTACCCCTCGGACCACTTCAAGGTCAGCTACACCATCAGCTTCGACCACCCGCTGCTGCGCCACCAGTCGCGGACGACGCGGATCACCGAACAGAGCTTCGCCGACGACATCGCCTCGGCCCGCACCTTCGGCTTCCTGAAGGAAGTGGAGTGGATGCGTCAGCAGGGGCTGGCGCTCGGTGGTTCGCTCGAGAACGCCATCGTCATCGGCGACACCGGCGTGCTCAACGCCCTGCGCTTCGAAGACGAGTTCGTACGCCACAAGATCCTCGACGCGGTCGGCGACCTGGCCCTGCTCGGCCACCCGGTGCTCGGCCACGTGGTGGCGCACCGCGCCGGCCACGCCCTGCACACCACGCTCGCCGCGCAGCTGCTGTCCGAGGCCGACGCCTGGACGCTGGTCGAATCGGTGGCCCCGGGCCACGCCGTTCCCGACGCTGTTCCGGCAACTGCACGCGCGCACTGACCGTCCCGAAGACCTCCATGTCCCACGGCCGCGAGCGATTCGCGGCCGTTTCTTTTTGCGGGTCGTCAGCGGGGTGCCTGGGGCTCGCCGCGCCACCCGAGGACCACCGAGATCACCGGTGGGGTCGACGGGCCGTTCGGCAAGTTGAGCAGGAAGCGACGGCCGTCGGCGGCGACGACGAACTGCGGCCGGGTCTGCCGCGCCGCCACCGGATCGAACGCCGTGCGGAAGAGCGTCGTGGCCTGCCGCAGCGCCGGCTCGCGCCCTGGCGACAACGACAGCGCGACGGCAGTCAACTGCCCGTCGTTGGCGAGGTAGAACAGCTCGCCGCTGCGCGCCCACCGCACCTGCTGGCCGCCGGCGGTGGACACCTGGAAGCGCGGCGTCGAGGTGTCGAAGGGGCGCACGTAGACTTCCGTTCGCCCCGATTCGTTCGATTGATAGGCGATCCAGCGCCCGTCCGGTGAGAAGACCGCATCGCGATCGTCGAAGGCGGAATTCACGACCCTGTGCGGCGTCCGTTCGCCGGTCAACGGCACGACCCAGACGTCGGTCGGAGTGCCAGCGTCGCTGGCGTTGTAGAGCAGGAGTCGACCGTCGGCCGAGATGTCGGTGGGCGCCTTGGGCCGCCCGTCCACGACGATGATCTCCTCGGCCGTGCCGTCGGGAGCGCGCGAGAAGAGGTCCGAGACCTGCGTCCGCGTCGATTGGAAGAACAGGCGCCGGCCGTCGGGGGCCCACACCGGCGCGAACTCCAGGGTCGGGGCGGTGGTGAGGCGTGTCAACGCGCCACGCGGATCCACCGTCCAGATGTCCCAGTTGCCGGCCACAATCCGGCTGAACGCCACCGTGCGGCCATCGGGAGACAACGCGGGATTGGCCACCGGCAGGTTGTCGGGCGTGCCGGCCGTGTCGACCGTGCGGCCAACGCGGTCGACCCAGGTGAACTGCGTCGGCTGGACGGCGGCGCCGCTGTAGGCGAAGTGACCGTCGGCCGTGGCCGACAGCGCCGCGATGCTGACGCCGCCGTGCACGGCTACCGGCCCACCGATACGGATGGCGGAGCCGGAGAGCGCGGCCTGCTCGACGTCGAACGGTTGAGCCATCAGCTCGCCGTTGCGCACGAACAGCACATGGCCGCGGGAGAAGTAGACCGGCGCCGCGTCGGATTCGAGCAGGCGCCGTGCGCCGCTGCCGTCGATGTTGGCCACGTAGGCGCCGCGCGCCTCGGGCGTGCCGCGCGAGTAGTAGAGGAGACGCCGGCCGCCGGGGAGCACTACCGGCGTGCGATGGTCGTTCTGGCCCGGTGCCAGCGTCGTGAGCTGCGACGGCGTTCCACCGGCCGCCGGCACCTTGTACAGCGGGCCGGTAACGGTGGGCGCGTAGATCACCGTGCCGTCGGTGGTCCACGTGCCTCCCCGGCCGATGCCGACGCTGGCGATCTCGTGGACGACCTCGCTCTCGAGGTCGATCCGCTTCAGCGTCCGGTCGGCGAAGAACCCGATCGAGCGGCCGTCGGGCGACCAGAACGGCAGGAAGCCGCCCTCGGTGCCCGGCAGTGCCCGGCCTGCCGGCGCGTCCATGGACCGCAGCCACAGCGGCGCCCGGCCCTCGAAGACCGGGGCGACCACCAACTGGCCGCCTCCGGGCGCAATCGCCACCTGCGCGAACGAGGACTGGGTGCCGGCCGGCAGGGATGTGTCGAAGTGGATCTCGGGGGGCGCTGTCGGCGGCGGACCGCCACGAGGCAACAGCACGGCCGCCAATGCCGCGCCTGCCAGCAGTGTGGTCGCGCCGCTCCAGGCGATCCGTTCGCGCGATCCGAGGCCGCCGCGGGCCGCGGTGGCCGTCGCCGACTCGGCCGCGGGCTCGTCAAGCAGACGGCGAACGTCCCCGACGTCGCGCCAGCGCTTCGCCGGGTCCTTCTCCAGGCAGCCGCGCAGAACGCGGGCGACTGACGACGGCGTCGACGCCGGCAGTTGGCTCCAGTCCGGCGCACGCTCGAGCACTGCGGCCAGCACGTCGGTGGTCGTGGCGCCGGCGAACGCGGCGCGGCCGGTGAGCATATGGAACAAGACGCAACCGAACGCCCAGATGTCGGTGCGCTTGTCCACGGCCAGCCCGCGCGCCTGCTCGGGGCTCATGTGCGAGGGAGTGCCGACGATGATGCCCTCGCGCGTGGCGAGGCCGGTGACCGTGGCGGTGTCACCCGAGCCGTCGCCGCCCCCGACCGGGCCGATGCTCTTGGCGAGACCGAAGTCGAGCACCTTCACGACGCCCGCCGGCGTGATCATCACGTTGGCCGGCTTCAAGTCGCGGTGCACGATGCCGCGCTCGTGAGCGGCGTCGAGCGCGTCGGCGATCTGGCGGGCCACACCGACCGCCTCGGCCATCGGCAGCGGTGTCCGGAGACGGTCGGCCAACGTGACGCCTTCGACCAGTTCGAGCACGAGGGTTCGCACGCCGTCGTGCGCCTCGAGGTTGTAGATCGCGCCGATGTTGGGGTGATTGAGGGCGGCGAGTGCCCGGGCCTCACGCTCGAGGCGCGCCAGCCGCTCGGGATCGGCCCGCAGCGACCCGGGCAGGATCTTGATGGCGACGTCGCGCCCGAGCGTCGTGTCGCGGGCGCGATACACCTCGCCCATACCGCCAGTGCCGAGGGCTCCGCGGATTTCGTACTGACCGAGGCGCGTGCCAGCTGGCAGGGGCATCGGGGACGCGTCGAGCGGCGATTGTAGTGCAATCGTCCGCCACGGACGCCGGCTCAGCTCTTCGCGCAGGCGAGCTGGGCGACGATTCTCCGGGCGCGCACCGTCCGCGCCGCCTGTCACCATCGTCGAGTCGCAGGGGGGACACGTCCTGGGCGGCCATCTCAACTACAATCCACCGACTGTCGGGCGACCCCGGACAGAACACAAATGGGTGGTCATGACGTCACCTCTGCGATTACCGCTGGTGGGATGCGTCGGAGACGGTGAACGCCCGGTGAGGCGTCGCCTGGGGTCTGTACGCGGCGTGTGCGTGTCGCTGCTGCTCGCGCTGACCGCGCACGACAGCGCCGCGCAGACCTACCAGGGCGGCGTCCGCGGCGCCGTGCGCGATCCCGGCGGCGTCGTGCCCGGGGCAGATGTCGCGCTCGTGAACGAAGCGACGGCGGTCGAGCGCACGACGGTCACCAACGCCGTGGGCGAGTACGCGTTTCCCAACGTCGCGCCGGGCGTCTACACGCTGCGGGCGGCGCTGACCGGCTTCAAGACGTTCGAAAGCCGCGGCCTCATCGTCGGCACGCAGGAGTTCCTGACCCTCGACCTGCCGCTCGAGGTCGGCGAAGTGCGTGAGACGATTGTCGTGACCGGCGGATCGCCGGTGATCGACTCGACGACCGCGTCGGTGGGACACCTCATCGAGCGGCGCACGCTCGAGACCCTGCCCAACGTCGGGCGCAATCCCTTCGTGATCTCGACCATCACGCCCAACGTCATCCCCACCGGCGTGCCGCAGTTCACGCGGATGCAGGACCAGAACGCCACGGCGATGCTGTCGCTCGGCGGCGGCCCGCGGCGTGCCAACAACTTCCTCCTCGACGGCGTGCCGATCACCGACCTGTTCAATCGCGCGGCGATCATCCCCTCGCTCGAGGCCGTGCAGGAAGTCAGGGTGCAGGTCTCCACCTTCGATGCCGAGCTCGGACGCACTGGCGGTGGCGTTTTCAACACGACGCACAAGTCGGGGTCGAACGCCTGGCGTGGCAGCGCGCTCTTTCTGGAACGTCCGGAGTGGGGAACCGGAACGTTGTTCTTCACCAGCAAGGCAGGTCAGCCGAAGCCCGAAACCTACCATCACCAATGGGCCGGGTCGTTGGGCGGGCCGATCGTCAGGAATCGCACGTTCTTCTGGGCCAGCACCGAAGGCTACAAGACGCAGACGACGTCCAATTCGGTGTTGGTGATGCCGACCGACGCCGAGCGGCGTGGTGACTACTCGCAGTCCTTCGACGCGCAGGGACGCCTCATCGTCATCCACGACCCGCTGACGACGCGGCCCAATCCCGCCGTCCCCGGCCAGTTCCTCCGCGATCCGTTCCCGGGGAACGTCATCCCACCGGATCGCATCAACCCGGTGGCGAGAAATCTCGTCAACTCGTTGCCGCTGCCCAGTTCGGGCCGGTCGCTCACCACCGAATCGCTGCCCGTCGGCGACTTCACCAATCAGGCCACGGTGAAGATCGACCACCGCCTCACCGATCGCCAGACGCTCAGCGGGCTGTTCGCGTGGTACCACTCCCGGGAACCGGCAGCCTCAGTTTCTCGGCATCGAGGGTGACCCCAACGCGATCTTCCAGCCGCGCACGGTCAATGTGCTGGCCGTCAACCACGTGGCCGCGCCGACCGATCGGATGGTGGTGGCGCTCCGCTACGGGTATCTGCGTTTTCGCGACGACTTCGCGTCGTCCCCGTCGGACCCGTCGTCACTGGGGTTCGCGCCGGCGTTTGCGCGATGCGCATCACCGGATTCCCGCGCATCACCGTTCCGGGTTACTCGAATCAGCCGACCCTCTTCAACGGCGGCACGCAGACCGAGAGCACTTCGTACTCGCATTCGGCGAACTTCTCACTGTCGTGGCTCGCCGGCCGTCACACGGTGAAGGTCGGGGGCGAGTATCGGCGCATCGGCATGAGGGTCTTTGCGCCCGGTGATGTGAACGGCACGTTCGGGTTCAGCGCGGCGTTCACCCAGGGACCCAACCCCACTACCGGCGGCACCAACTCGGGCGATGCGCTCGCCAGCCTGCTGCTCGGGTATCCGGCCACCGGCGCTTTCAACGTCGGCACCCGCAACGACTTCTACACCAACTACTTCGCTGGATTCGTCCAGGACGATTTCCGGTGGGGTTCGAACGTCAGCATCAACGTCGGCGTGCGCTACGAGCTCGAACCGGGATTGCGCGAGCGCAACAACGCCATGGTCGTCGGCTTCGATCGCGACCGTCCTTTTCCGATCCAGGCGCCCGGACTCGACCTCAGAGGCGGATTGATGTACGCCGGGGTCGATGGCTATCCCGAACATCAGGGAGACCCGTCCACGCTGAACTTTGGACCTCGCGCCGGCATCGCGTGGTCGCTCGACCCGAAGACGGTGGTGCGCGGCGGTTACGGGCTCTTCTGGGCGCCGCCGCAGATTGCCCAGGCGTTCGACCAGGGGGCGTTGGGGACGCGAGGGTTCACGGCGACGACGACATACACGGCCAGCACCGATGGCGGGTTGAGCCCGTGCAGCGGCTGCTCGCTGACCAATCCCTTCCCGACCGGCATCGCCAGCCCGCAGGGCGCCGCCGAAGGTCTGCTCACCGGCGTGGGTGGCGACATCGACTTCATCGATCAGTCGTCGCGATCCGGATACGTGCATCAGTATTCGATCGACGTGAAGCGCGAGCTGACGGCCCGCATGTCGGTGTCGGTCGGCTACCTCGGCAGCCGCAGCGAGCGTCTCGCCCTGGGGGGCACCATCGACACCCGGTTGAACATCAATCAGCTCGACCCGCGATATTTCTCGTTGGGCAACGCGCTACAGGAGCTGGTGCCGAACCCGTTCTTCGGCATCGCCGAGTTCGGCGCCCGATCCCGATCGGCCACGATCGCCCGCGGCGAGCTGCTGCGGCCGTACCCGCAGTTCACCAACGTCTACGCCCACCGCGTCAATGCCGCGCGTTCCCGCTACAACGCCTTGAGCGTCGGCCTCGAGCGCCGGCACAGCGCGGGCTGGAGCGGGCGCGTCAACTACGTGTTCAGCGTGCGCAAGGACAATCAGGTGGGCGAAGGCAACGCGTTCTCGATCAACGCGCAGGGGCCCGATCGACAGCTACGACCTCGACCGGGAGTTCGGCTACTCGCTGCTCGACGCGCCGCATCGCCTCAACATCAGCGGCAGCGTCGAGCTCCCGTTCGGACCCGGCAAGCGCTGGCTGGCGAACGGCGGCTGGCTCGGCGCCGCTGGCCGGTGGATGGACGGTCAGCGGCGTGGGCTGGTACCAGAGTGGATTCCCCGTGGCCGTGGTTCAACCCAACAACAACTTCAACCTGCTCGGCAGCTTGCAGCGGCCCAACATCGTCCCTGGCGTCGACCCGCGCCTCCCCGGCAATCCGCAGGACAACTACGATCCGACCTGCAGCTGTATCCCCTACCTCAACCCCGACGCCTGGAGCGCCGCTCCGCCGTTCACCTTCGGTGACGCCCCGCATTCCGACGCGCGCGTCCGTACCCCATTTCGAAAGAACTGGGACATCGCCGTGCACAAGACCCATCCGATTGGCTCGACACGGCTGACGGTTCGCGCCGAGCTGATCAACGCGTTCGACACTCCTTCGTTCGCCGGGCCCCGTCCGGGGTTCGGGACGCCGGTCGTCTTCGGAAGCATCGCCGGGGTCAACGGCTTCCCGCAGAACGCTGCAGCTGCAGGCACGGGTGGACTGGTGATGGTGTCGAACCGGGATCTGAGAGCGGAGCGAACGCGGCCGGTCGGAGGAGAATACGCCGAGTGAGCATTCCCACCGGAACCCGGCTCGGCCCCTACGAAGTGCTCGGCCTCCTCGGCGCCGGCGGCATGGGAGAGGTGCACCGCGCGCGCGACACCAGGCTCGGGCGCGACGTGGCGATCAAGACGTTGCCGGCGGGCCTGGCGGCCGATCCGGAGCGTCTGCGCCGCTTCGAGATCGAAGCCAAGGCCGCGAGCCAGCTGTCGCACCCCAACATCGTCAGCGTCTACGACATCGGGACCACCGACGGCCAGCCGTACATCGTGTCGGAGCTCCTCGATGGGGAGACCCTTCGCGAGCGTCTGGGCCGCGGACCCCTCGCCCCGCGCAAGGCCGTCGAGATTGGCGTCGCCATCGCCGAGGCGCTGGCCGCCGCCCACGCCCGCGGCATCGTGCACCGCGATCTCAAGCCCGAGAACCTGTTCCTGCAGCGCGACGGGCGGCCCAAGATCCTGGATTTCGGCATCGCCAAGTTGACGACGGCCGAGCCGCTGAACGCGGGGGCGGCACCGACGGTCTCGGCCCTGACCGAGGCCGGTGTGGCCGTGGGCACGCTGGGCTACATGGCGCCCGAGCAGGTTCGCGGTGAGCCCGTCGACCACCGCACCGATATCTTCGCCTTCGGCGCGGTCCTCCACGAGATGATCGCCGGCACGCCGGCGTTCCGTCGTGATTCGCGGATTGCCACCGTCAATGCGGTGCTCGAGTCGGATCCGCCCGAGTTGGCCGACGCCGTGGCCCCGGCGCTGCGACGGATCATCCAGCGGTGCGTCGAGAAGGCGCCCGACCTCCGGTTCCAATCCGCCCGCGATCTCGCGTTTGCGCTCGACGCGCTCTCCGACCGGCATTCCGGCACGACCGCGACCACGCGCCGCGCGACGCCTGGCGCGACTCGACTGGCGGTCGGCAGTGATTGCGGCGCTCGTGGCGGCGCTGGTCGGAGCTGTCACGTGGATCGTGCGATCGCCCGCGGCCGCGCCAGCAGCGCAGGTACGTCGCTTCGTCATCGGGCCGCCGCCTGGTGCGGTCGTCAGGGACATCGCGGTGTCGCCGGATGGTCGCCATCTCGTGATGTCGGCCAACCCCAGCCCCACGGCGCCGAACTGGCGACTCTACCTGCGGTCGTTCGATCACCTGGAGGCGCGGGAGCTGCCGGGCACCGAAACCGCGAGCCAGCCGTTCTTCTCACCCGACGGGGCCTGGGTCGGCTTCGAAGCAGACGGCAAGTTGAAAAAGGTCGCGCTCGCTGGCGGCAGCCCGATCGCGGTCGCCGACGTGCGGGTCATGCTCGGCGCGAGCTGGGGCCCGAACGGAGAGATCGTGGTGGCGCAGCGCGAACAGGGCCTCTCGGTGGTCTCGGCAGAAGGCGGCCCGCTGCGACCGCTCACCACGCCCGACAAGAGCGCCGGCGAGATCGATCACCACTATCCGTCCGTGCTCGCCGACGGCACGGCGGTTATTTTCACGATCCACGCGGGCCCCGAGATCTTCCGCATCGCGACGCGGTCACTCGTCACCGGCGTCCAGCGCACAATCGTGGCGAATGGGTTCGACGGTCAGGTGGTCGCATCCGGCCACCTCCTGTTTGCGCGCGGCGACTCCTTGTACGCCGCCCCGTACGATGCCGCGCGGCAGGACATCGCCGGCGAGCCGGTCGCGGTCGTCGAAGGCGTGCGCACGGAACTCGATAACGGCGCCGCGTTCTTCGATGCCGCGGCGGACGGCACGCTGGTTTATCAGCCGGCGGCGACTCCTGAGGAACGCTCGCTGGTGTGGATCGATCGTCAGGGGAAGACCGAGACGATCCCGGTGCCGCGGCGGGCGTTCCAGTCGCCGTCACTGTCACCCGATGGCAGGCGGATCGCCGTCGAGGTGGCCGAGGGGCCGCGCAGCGACGTCTGGATCTTCGAGTTCGCCACCGGCTCGTTCAGCCGGCTCACGACCACGGGCCTCGACGGCATGCCGCTGTGGTCCACCGACGGGCAACGGCTCGCTTATGGCGCTCGTCGCGACGAGGAACGGCACATCATGTGGCAGCCCCTCGACGGCAGCGCGGCGCCGGAGTCGCTGGTGCGCAGCCGTAACCGGATCTGGCCCAGCGCGTGGACTCCGGACGGGAAGGGCCTCGTGTTCGTCGAGGATCCGCCCACGTCCCTGCCGGATATCAAGCTCCTCAACCTCGCCGATCGCACGGTGTCGCCGCTGGTGGCCGGGCCACAGCCCGAGATGCTGGCGAGCCTGTCGGCGGATGGCCGATGGATCGCTTACACCCGGTTCGACAAGGGCCCGCATGTCATGGTGCGGCCCTTCGGCGGCGGTGCGGCGCGGGAGATCACACCAGACGGGGGAGGCGCCCCGCGGTGGCTGGCGAACGGGCGCGAGATCGTCTCACGCACGTTGACCGCGTTCCGATCGGTCAAGATACAAACGACGCCAGAATTCTCGATCTCACAGCCCGAGGTGCTGTTTCCCTGGACGGTGAGGGACGGTCTGTGGCAGCCACACGCCTACGACGTGGCCCCTGACGGCTCGCGCTTCCTGTTCATCCACACCGAGCCCACCACGGTCGCGCCACCCGGCGTCGCGGTCGTGGAGCAGTTCTTTTCCGAGCTGAGACGCCGCGCGCCGGTGCGTCGGTGAATGGAAGGTTCGTCGATCGCGCCCTTCAAGCGTATGTGCGACAATGTGCGACATGGCCAGCCGCCGCGTCGCGACGCCATCCCGGGCCGGCGGCCGCACGGCGCCCGAACCGAAGGCTCCGGTCGTCGCGGCGTCGACGGTCGGTGTCCGCGAGCTGCGCCAGGACCTGGAGTGTCTACCTCGACCAGGTGAAGCGAGGCGCCGTGCTCCAGGTGACCGAGCACGGCCATGTCGTCGCCACCCTGCAACCGCCGTCGGCGGCCGTGACCCGGCTCGAACGCCTGGCGGCCCAGGGGCTGGTCACGCGCGCCCGGAAGTCGATCCGCGATTTGCCGGCACCCCGTCCGCTGCCGCCTGGTTCTCCATCCGTGGCGGAGCTGCTGGATGACCTCCGCGCCGACCGGCTGTGATGCCGGCCACGTTTCTCGATTCATCGGCGATCGTCAAACTGGTGCTCGCGGAGCCGGAATCGCAGGCGCTCATCGACTTTCTCGATGGGCAGCAACAGGTCGAGGCGAGTGAGTTGTCCATCGCCGAGGTCGGACGCGCCGTCCGACGCATCGACCCTGAGTTCGACGAGGCAGCGGTGCTCGACGCCTTGTCGTTGCATCGGGTCACGACCGACGTGCTGAGGCGTGCGGCGCGGCTGCAGCCGGCCGGACTTCGTGCGCTTTACTCCATTCACCTTGCGACCGCGCTTTCGCACGGCGACGGCGACGTGCAGATGATCACCTACGACGATCGGCTGGCCGCCGCGGCGCGGGCCCACGGGCTGCGCGTGGTGCAACCGGGCCGCTGACGATCGCACAAACGCTGCGCGGGCGTGACCGATGCTGCCCACGGCAGGCCCATGAGGTAGCATTCCGGCTACCTCGTCCGCCCGCATGCACGCCGACCTTCAGGACGCCCTCGATTTTCACCATGCCGTGATCGCCGAAGGAGGGCGGGCGCTGGTCGGCTACGACACCGCCAAGGCGGTGGCCAACATCGTGCTGCTGTCCGAGATCCCGACCACCTACGACAAGCGGTCGGAGCGGCAGGTGAACGCCGGCAACCTGCTCCTGCGTGGCGTGCCGGGCGTCGGCAAGACCTTCTTTGGCGTGATCCTGGCGGCGATTTCCGACGCCAAGTTCGCCCGCATCCAGGGCCGCGCCGACCTCCAGCCCACCGAAGTGGTCGGCTTCCAGATGATCAACCCGGCCACCGGCCAGCTGGTGACCGAGTTCGGTCCGATGGCCTCGGCCGAGGTCATCCTGCTCGATGAGATCAACCGCATCCCCTTGAAGTCCCAGAGCGCCTTTCTCGAGGGCCTGCAGGACCGCACCATCACCGTCGGCAAGGACACCTACGACCTGCCGGCGTTCAGCTTCGCGATCGCCACGATGAACCCGGTGGAGCTGGGGCAGGGGACGTTCCCGCTGTCGGAAGCGGCCACCGACCGCTTCGCGGCGATGGTGCAGATCGGTTACCTGCCGCCGGCCGAGGAAGAGAAGCTCGTCGACTTCGACTTCAAGCGCATGACGCTGCGGCCGCTGCTGTCCAAGCAGCGCATCATCGAACTCCGCTCGGTGATCGGCGAGCGCGTCTTCCTCCACAAGAGCCTCGGCCGCTACGTGCAGCGGCTGGTCGGCGCCACCCGGCCGATGGATCCCGACACCGACTGGCACCAGCGCTCGCCCTCGGCGCTGGTCGAGCGCGGCGTCGATCTCGGCGCCTCGCCCCGCGCGATCATCTGCTGGAGCCGACTGGCCAAGGCCTGGGCGCTGCTGCAGGGCGGGCGCGCCGAGGTCTACCCCGAGGACATCCAGGCGCTGGCGCCGTTCGTGCTCGGGCATCGCATCTGGCTCGGCCCGCACGCCGCCGCCCACGGCCTCACCACCGACCAGGTCATCGCCGACGTCCTGGCCGAGGTGCCGATTCCATGAACCATCACGCCCCGGCGGTGACTGGTCTCGTCGATCTCAACGAGATCGCGAAGATCGAGCTGCTGGTGTTGCGGCGGCTGTCGGGCGGGGTGACCGGCGACCACCGCAGCCGGGCCGATGGCACCGGCTTCGACTTCGTCGGCCTGCGCGACTGGCAGGCCGGCGATCGCTTCTCGGCGATCGACTGGGCGCAGTCGTCGCTGACCAACTTCGCGCCGCTCATCGTCCGCGAGTTCGATCAGCCGAGCACGGCCACGGTGCTGGCGGTGGCTGACGCGTCGCTGTCGACCCGGTGCGGCGCCGGCGGGGTGCCGCTGGCCGCCGTGGTCGCCCGGGCGCTGGCCACCATCGGCCTGTCGGCGGCGTTCTTCCAGGACCGCTTCGGCCTGCTGACCTTCGACCGCGGCTTCGCCGCCGTGGCCGGCGTGGCGCCGCGCACCGGCCGCGGCCACGTCGTGCACTGCCTCGACGCCTACGAGACGCGGCGTGGCCTCGACCCCGTCGCCGCCGGCATCGGCGTGAGCGCCGCCGTCGCCGGCAGCCTGCGGACCACGTCGCTGGTGCCGGTCGTGTCGGACTTCCTCTTCGACGACGCGCTCGACGTGGTGCGCGAGCTGGCCCTGGTCAACGTCACGCACGACGTGTTCCTGGTGCTGGTCGACAGCCGGTGGGCGTTTGCGACCCCGCCGCTGTCGTCGGGCTGGGTGACGGTGCACGACGTGGAGGGCGGCGCCGCTCGTGTCGTGTCGCGGCGCGCCTATGCGGCGCTGGCCGACCAGGCCGCGGCGTGGCAAACCCGCGTGGCGCAGGCCGCCCGCGACGCCGAACTCGACGTCGTGGTGCTCGGCGCCGACGAACGTCAGGGCGAGCTGGCCCTGGCCGAGTTCGTCGCCGAACGGCGGCTGCGGCGGGTGAGGCGATGACGCGGCGCCCCCGCGCCGGGCCGCTCGTCACAGCTGCCGCCGCAACGGCGCTCGCCATCGCGCTCGCCGCCAGGGCGTCAGCCCAGCCGCCCGCGGCCGGCCCGGTGCCGACCGAGTCGGCGCCCCTGCAGTGCTGGTGGCGCAGCGACGCCGGCGCGATCCGTCTCGGCGAGATCGTCGAGGTCACCCTCACCTGCGCGATGCTCGAGCGCGACGACCTGCGGGCGGTGCCCGACGAATCGCGGCTCACCGTGGCGGCGATTCAGATGGCGCCGTTCGAGATCGTCGGCGGCAGCCATCCCCCCGACCTGCGCCACGCCGATCGCCGGCTCATCGAATATCGCTACCAGCTGCGGATCATCGACGCCGACGTCATCGGCCGCGATGTCAAGCTGCCGCCGCTGGCCATCCCGTACCGCGTCGAGAGCCGGGTCGGGGCCGGGACCACCCTGGCCGGCCGCGACCTGGCGCACCTGATGCCGCAGCTCGTCCTCCGCGTGGTGTCGCAGGTGCCGGCCGACGCCACCGACATTCGCGACGCCGGCGACGCCAGCCTGGCCGAGGTGGACGCGCTGCGCTTCCGCGCGTCGGTGTTCGCCGGGGTCGCAGCGCTGCTTGCCGTCCTGGCCGTGCTCATCGGCGGCAGCGCCGTGGTGCCGATCTGGCGCCGCGCCCGCGGCACCCGCACCCGCCGCGACGCCGTGGTGTCGGATCGCGCGGTGCTGCAGGCAGCCAGGGCGCATCTCGATGCCGTCCTCGCCGCGCACCCGGCCGGCGACTTCGACGCCGACGCGATTGCCAGCGCGCATCACGCGCTGCGGCTCGTCGCGGCGATCGCCGGCGGCCAGCCGGTGCGGCAGATCGCGACGCCTGGCACGGCCGCGGTCCCGGAAGGTCGGCTGCTGGCGACGGGCTGGCCCGGCCGAACCCGGGCGGCGGTCACCGCGCACACCACACCCGCGGCGCTGACGCAGATGCTCGACACGCTGTCGCCACACGCCCCGGCGCACCATCGGATGCGGCTCGAGGGCCTTCGCGATGGCCTGGCCGTGGTGACCCAGGCCCAGTACGCCGCGGCCGATCGCCCTGATGGGTCGGCCGTGGCTGACGCGTTGCGCGGCGCCCGGGACCTGGCGGCGGAGCTGGCCCGCGAGCGCCGCTGGCAGTGGCGCCCCTCAGCGCCGGCCGATCCGGCCGACGCGCGGACGACCTGATGGACGTCACGCTGCTGCGCGAGCTGGCCACGTCGCTCGCCGCCGATTGGCATGCCGCCGCCGGCGGGCTGTTCTTCGCTTCGCGCGACGAGCCGCGTCTGGCCGCGGCGGCGCTGGCGGCGACGGCGCTCGTCGTGCTGGCGTGGCGGCTCCTCCGCGGCCGCCGCATCGACCGCGACGCCGTCACGGTGCCGGCGCTGCTGGCGCCGGCGCGCGGCTCGCGGCTGGCCTGGGTGCGGCATCTGCCGCGGGTGCTGGCCGGCGCCGGGCTGCCGCTGGCGCTGCTGGCGCTGGCCGATCCCTACACCGCGCTGGTCAGCCAGACCGTGTCGTATCCGGGCCGGCGCATCGCCCTGATGATCGACGCCTCCGACAGCATGCAGACGTCGTTCACGGCGGCGTCGCTCAACACCCGCGCCGCCACCGAGCCGGCGTTTTTCACGACGGTGGCGGCGGCCCGGCGCTTCGTCGAGCTGCGCCGCACCGGCAAGTACCGCGACCTCATGGCGCTGGTCGAGTTCGGCGACCGCGCCTACGTGATTACGCCGTTCACCAGCGACTACGACAACCTGCTGCTCAGCATCTCGCTCATCGGCGACCCGATCGAGTACTCGATGTTCCCCGATCCGGGCACGGTGATCGCCAGCGCACTCGAGCAGAGCATCGAGATCTTCAAGGCGTTCCAGTTCCTCGAAGCGTCCGGCAACCTGATGGTGATCTTCACCGACGGCGAGGACACCACGTCGCTGGTCCACGGCCGCAGCCTCGACGACATCCTGAAGGCGGCCGTCGACAACCACATCCCGCTCTACTTCGTCCGCACCAACTACCAGAAGGGCTTCGGCGACGGCATTCCCGACGCCCAGTGGCAGGCGGCGGTGGAAAGGACCGGCGGCCGCTACTACGTGGCCCGCGACGAGCAGAGCCTGCTCGCCGCCGTCAACGACATCGACCGGGCGGCGGTCGGGGCGATTCAGGTGACCCAGTACACCAGCCGCCAGCCGCGCTTCGCGCTGCTGGCGTTGGCAGCCGCCGGGTGCTGGCTGCTGGCGGCGGCGTTGCGGCTCGGCGTGCCGCTGTTCTCGACCTTCCCATGAGGGGCACTTCATGACGACGATCGTCGGACGGGTGTTGGGCGCGGGGCTGCTGGCCATGGCCGGGTGGTGGTGCTGGACCGAGTCGACACGCGCCGAGGCCACGGCCGCGGCGTGGCGCGATCTGGCGGCGCTCGATGCGGAGGTGACCGTCGCGCCGGCCCCGTCGGCCCCGGCCCGGTGGCTGCCGGCCTCGTTGCGCGCCGACGATCCGGGGCCGCGACTGACCGCGACCCACGACTACTGGCAGCGCCGGTTCGCCGACCTGGTCCGCACCCGCGGCGGCGACCCCGATCCCGCCGTGATGTTCACCGCCGCGAATGCCGCCTACCGGCTGGCGCGGCAGGACGGCGGCGTCGGCGCCGACGCGGCGGCGCGCCTCGATCCGGTGCTGGAAGCCTACGACGCCGTCCTCAAGGCGGCGCCCGGGCATGCCGATGCCGCCTGGAACTACGAGTTCGTGGCCCGCGCCCGCGACGTGATTGCCCGTACCCGGCCGGCGGCCCGCGGCCGGCCCATGCCCGAGACGCCCGGTGTGGCCGCGCCGTCGCCGGCGCTGTCGGTGCACGGCGTCCCCGGCGCGCCGCCGCCCGACGTGAAGGCCGAGGAGTTCGAGACCATCGCGCCGATGGACTTCGGCGATCGCGAAGCGCAGCCCGAGGCGACGCCGGGCACCACCATCAAGCGCAAGGGGTGAACCGCGAATGACCTTCGGCGCTCCCGGCGCCTTGTGGCTGCTCGCCGTTCCGGCGCTGCTCGCGCTGCTCTGGGCCTGGCAGGCGTCGCTGCGCTGGCGCGACGTGCGGTCGGTGCGGGCGGCGCGCGTCGTGCCGTGGCGTGAACGGCACGGGGTCTTCGGCGGGTTGCCGGCGTGGCTGTGCCTGGTGGCGGCAGCGGCCTGCCTGGTCGGCGCGGTGGCCCGGCCGCGCGGAACGGCGACCGCGATGGGCCGCGCCGGCGTGGACATCGTCGTGCTCGCCGACGCCTCGGCGTCGATGCACGTGCAGGACGTGGCCGGGGGCCGCTGGGCGCGGTCGATGGCGTTCGTGCGCAGGCTCGGCGACGCGCTGAGTTGGCAGGACGACCGTGTGGCCCTGGCCGCGTTCGCCCACATCGCCACGCCGCAGATCCGGCTGACCCGCGATCCCAACACCGTGTTCTTCTTCCTCGATCACCTCGGCGCGCGGCCGCCGTATCGCCTCGAGGACGACACCACCTGGAACACCGACCTCGAGCAGGCGGTGGCCTGGGGGCTGCGCATCCTCGAGAAGGACGAGGAACTGCACGGCGTGTCGCCGAACGCCCGCGTGTTCCTGATGTTGTCCGACGGCGAGGCGTGGAGCGGCCAGGTGGCCAAGTCGATCGACCGGGCGCGCGACGCGCGGGTGCCGATCTTCGTGGTCGGTGTCGGCACGCTGGCCGGCGACTGGCTGCCGGAGGTGGAAGTGGCGCCCACCGAGGAGCCGGCGCCACACGCCATCTCGCGGCTGAACCGGGCGTCGCTGATGCGGATCGCCGACAGCGCCGGCGGGCAGTACTTCGAACTCGACCGCGACGCCGACCGCGACATCGCCAACGCGATCGTCGATGCCGGTCGACGCCTGGCGCCGCCCAAGCCGGCCGAGCCGACGGTCATCGAGTACTACCCGCGGCTGCTGATCGTGGCGATCGCACTGGCCGGCCTCAGCCTGCTGTTCGCCCGCGGCCGCACCGAAGGCTGGCTGCAGTTCAGCCTGGCGGTGCTAGCGCTGGCGGTGGTCACGCGCGTGCTCGGCTGAGTGTGTCTAATCCGGGCCTACCCCGCGGGGCGCGGCGCCGTGGCGCGTCGGCGTCGCACCCTACGGCACGATGACGGTGCGTGGAGTGCTGCCATGACTCGCTCCGCACGGATTAACAGCGACAACGCTGAACGAGTACGATCCGGAACCGACCACTCCACTAATCGAGCGGGTACTCGTAGCGAAAGCCCCGACCGCGGCTCCAGACACGTGCAAGACGTAGCCGGTAGGCGCAGGTCCTAGTCCTGGTGCCCAGCCGACATACACCGTGCCTCCTACCTGATACGCCGACACGTACGAGGGGACGTCAGGTGGCCCAGAGCACGCACTGGGGAACGTGAGCGTCACGGAATTGGACGGGGCACTCAAGCCCGTTGCGTTCTGTGCCCGCAACGCGAGAGTGTAGGTCCCGCCCGGGACCCCGGTGAAACTGAAACTCTCACTCAGGCTGATGGGCACCGACGTGGCGATAGAGCCTGTCACGTCCAGTACCAGCGAGCTTGGCGCGCCTCCCAAGTAGTTGTTCGTCCAGGCGAGTGCCAGTGTCGAACCACTCGCGAGCCCAAGAAGACTCAACGGCGCCGACGGGGCGGCAGGCACGTTCACCTGCGCGACCAGTTCGTCTGACGGTTCGCTCAGCACACCCCCGGCAACGGCACGGATGCGCAGGAAGAACGACCCCGACGGCAGGGTGACCGTGGATTCCTGAGCGGCAGGTAGTGTGAGAGTGCCGAGTACCTGCCCGCGAGTCAGACCGCCTTCGAGTCGGATGTTCGTGGTGGCCGCGGTTGATGCAGGCAGGGTCCATCCGAGCCTGACCAAGTTGCCCGTCATTGACAGGACGCGGAAGTTCGTCGGCATAGCTCCGTCAAAATCAACTCGTGACAGCACTCCGCCGACCGCATAGATGACGCCCTCGTACGGCCCGCCTTCTGCGCGATCGCCATGTTCGTTGAAGCGATTCAGGATCCAAGGGCCCGACTGGCAAGGCGACAGACGGTCGAGCTGAAAGTATTTGCTCGCGTCGCTCACGCTCCCCAAGCGGTCTTCAATGATGGTCTTGAACAGTGTGCGAACAATGCCGTGTGACGCGGGCGCGTAGCCAATCTGTGTATCGATCTTGAACGACTCTTCCGCCGTGCTCGGCGTAACGACACTGCCGGCTGACGATGAGCGGAACGCCCATGAGCACACCGAATGAGCGCCGAAGTCGATCTCGCTGCCCTGGTCAGGGTCGTACACGCCACCCGATGAGGCGTTAGGGACGTCTTTGGCGGGATCCAGCGCGACTAGACCTCCGACTCTGGATGGAGCGTTCGCGCCCCGAACAAAGGGCATTCTTTCAGCAAGTTCGTCAGACACGTAGCTTCCCCAGCTATGGCCGATGAGGAATAGGTGTTGCCCTTCGAATCCGTAGTCTTCAAGCATCCGCGCCGCCGCCGTTCCTACTGGTTTGATCCAGTCTTCGCCCGTGAAATCTGTCAACTCGCCTAGGGGGCCGGAGTACTTCGCACCATTCTTCCAGTCGAGAACAAGCACCTGCTCGCCTGAACGAACCGTCGCGATCGCTTGGGCGAGGTCGCTGATCTCTTGTGTGTCTGCACTGTTGCCTCGGCCATGGACTACGATCCAGGTCTTTTCGTTCCGCGCTATCGAGCGGTCGGGCTGGTCGACGCGTTCGATAAAGATCTGGGTCACCGTGCCGGTGCACGTGGGCACACGGCAGGCGAGACCATTGATGCGAGTGGCCAAGACCACGAACGACCATGCCGGACCTTGTGTCGATCCGATGGCGTTTCTGGCGATCACCCACCACTCGTGGCGGCCTGCGGCCAGGGATTGATTGACTGTCCATTGGCTGGTGGTGACGCTGGCGTGCAGCCGACCGTCAAAGTACACGTCATACGACGTCGCACCGGTCGCATCGGCCCAGTCCAACACCGCTGGAGAGCTGGCGAGCCCAGCGTCATCGGCTGGGCTCGGACCAGTCGGTGTGACTGGAAGAGCGCTGCTTGCATTCAGTTCGACGGACAATGACCACCCGCCAGAAATGGAGCCTGAGTAGAAGCCAGTGTCGTCGACGACGTAGAGACTCCATGTGCCGTTGGGATTGATGCCCCCGAACGCACTTGCGAACGTCGCCACTCCTGCCGGGCTCGCACTCTGATATGACACGGGTCCAGGAACCGCGAAGGTGTCGCCGACCCCAACGTTCGACGGCTTGAACGTGCCGCTAACTAGAGCGTTCGGCGGACCCGTCACCGCGGAGTCCGAGAACGTGATCGTGGCTCCGTTCACCCCCACCCCCCCTCCGAGGTCGCTCATGAACGTTAGTGCCTGCCCTTCCGGGCCGACGAGCGCCATGTCGACGTCACCTGGGTATACGTGTGTAAACCCGTTCAGCCTCACGGACACTGAGCCGACCAGGCCCGTCAACCCAGATACAGCCACTGAAGAAGGATAAGGAGACGCACTTCCAGAGCCAGGAATGGCGATGGGGGCTGCGTTCGAATACGTGTTCCCCTGCGTCACAGTGACGGTCTGCCCAGCCACTGTGAGGGTGCCAGCCCTCGGCGCGCCGAAGTTCGCCGCCACGGAATACGTTACGGAACCGTCTCCAACTCCGGCCGCCCCGCTTGTGATCGCGATCCAGCTAGTATTGCTGGCTGCCGCCCAAGTGCACCCGCCGATGGCAGTTACAACCAAGGTTCCGCCGCTCGCCCCCGTGTTCGGAATCTCGATGGTCTCGGGACTGGTCGCCACGCCGGATGCAGCGCCGCCCGCTGGGCCAAGGCCGCTGCCGTTCGAGGCGTAGTCCGCGACCACCACGGTCGACGATGCGGGGTCACTGGGATTGATTCGCCAAACCGTCGTGCCCTCGATTCCATAGAGACTGCCATCGGAACCCTGGACAAGGCTGAAGAGTGTGTTCGTGGTGCCAACGTGTCCCAAGTTGGTCGCGGCGAAGCTGTCGCCAGCGAACGTCAGTCGGACGAGGTCATTGAATCCGCCGTTGACAACGGACGCGTAGAGGCTGCCGTTGTGAAAGGCAAGATCGCCTCTCGACGCATACCCATGCTCCCGACCAGCGCAGTAGCCGCGCCAGTGCCTGGATTGAGGCGGTAAACCAGATTGGTGTAGCCGCTGGCGCCGAGCAAGCGACCTCCTTGACCGACCAGGGCGTTTAGCCCGTATCCATCGCCCAGTGCCCCGACGGTCGTGGCGGCGCCGCTGGCGCGGTTCAAGGAGTAGAGATAGTTGCCATCGACTCCCCACATGGCGCCAGTCTCCGTCACGGCGATGTCGAGCAGCTGAACGCCAGAGCTTCCGATCAGCGTCGAAACACCGGTCGTGATGTCGACCGTTCCGACGCGTCCCGATAGGTCCGAGACGAAGATGGCCGTTGACTGGGCCCACCCGGGCACCGGCGAAGCGAGCAGCCAGACGGCGGCGACAACGGACTGGGCGCCACGGCAACACGATCTGAGGATAGGGTTGGATCCCACGCGGTCAATCATGTCGCTCCAACATCGGGAGGCGGCTCTTCGCAGAGCTTGCCTCTGGGGGTATGCGGGCCGGCGTGGGCCTGCCGGCGGCGGACCCGCTCATGTCGATAGTGCCGGAGGTGCTCGATCCTCGGCTCTGTTCTGACCGCATGCATCCCATGCGCCTCCGCTCGGTTTCGCGCTGCTTCGACGTGGCCGTCACTGCACGACTACTACCTGCGACGCTGAGCGACCACCGAACGAAGCAGTTATCGTCACTGAGCCGCCTCGAAACGTCTGGAACGCAGGTAGCCCGCCAAGCGTCGTCAGCACTGCGATCTGTGTGTTCGACGACGCCCACGTCGCTGTCCGCGTAATGTCACCGGTCGTTAGGTTGGAGACCTGAGCAAAAGCCGCCACTTGAAGGAATGAGTTCGCTTGGGCAGCTGACGGAACCCCAAGTAGAATTCCGGTGACGGTGGCTGATGTGCTACTTCCGCCTGAAGGCGCAGTGGGACCCGAGTCGCCGCCGCACGAGGCGCTGAGGATCGGAAAGGTGGCGAGCAACACCAGCGTGCTTATCCGTGACACCGTGGACCCCGATCGCGACGAAGAACCGAGACGTCTCAAATGCATTCGTCACCTGCCGCTCACATTCACGACGGGCGTCCGTGAAACCCTGTGGGCCTTATGGCTCCGCCCTCGCAGACTGAGGCGTCTCACCTACCAGCGGACACGCTGGCGAACGAAGACACCCCCCCACATCGGCACCAGCTCGGGCCGCGCCTTGCGGTCCCTGTCGCCCTTCCAGATCAAGTACCCACCGGCACCCATGATCGCCGCGCCGGCGAAGATCACGGCTTTGCTGCGAGTCGTTCCACAGTTCGCACTCACTTGCGTTGCGCTCGCGTTCACGTTGGTGGTGCAGTCCACGCCAGTCTCGTGCACTAGTCCATAGAGGAAAACGAGGGCACCGCCTCCCATGACGGCGAGGCCTGGAATCAAGAGCTCGTTCTTTCCGTTGGCCGCGGAAGCCTGCGCTTCGGCAGCGATCTCCCGCTCGACGGCCCTGGCCACAGAGTCCCTGAAGCTATTCGAATAGGCGAGGGAGGGCATTGCGAGTGAAAGAGCAATCACGACGCTCAGGTTACGCATGTCGACTCACTTTCAAGAGATGGTGGCGCGATAGCACCCGTGTGCAGCTCAAGTGCAGGTGCGAGACGTAACGGTCGTGTTCGACGAAATGAATCCGAGCGTGACTATTGTCTAACCATGACAAATCTGCAGTTCGGTCCAGCGTTTGAGCACGTCCCTTCGACCCGATCGAGGTTTGCGTTGGACGTCCCTTGCATCGAGAAGTCGCCGTCGCTGCACTGGAGCGACTCGATGCTGAGGCGGACGTCAGCCGATGCGCGTGGCGCAAAGCTCTGGAGAATGTTGCGATCGCGTCGGCAACCCGCGTCGTCGGCCCACGCCGCACTGAGCACGACCGAACCAGAAGCCGTCGCCGGGCGTGGCGCGTCGTTGATCGTGAGGTCAAACGACGTGATGGGTATGGGCCGTGCCCGTGGAACCACTGTGTGCCCGGTAACCGTTCCGCGCCAGCGGCCGACCAGCGACCGCACGGTTACCTGCGCCGCGCCAGCAGCGCTACCCGCTCCAGACCTAGCTTCGACGGTGACGCCAAAGCTCCCGGGAGCACCATAGAGTCGATTAGTGGTCGGTACACTCGTGGTCGTGGTACTGCCGTCGCCAAATTGCCATACGAACTGAGTTGCGCCAGGAAACGCCCCGACGGCTTCGAATGCGAAGTCCGTGTTGAACAGCACGCCGACGCCAGTGGGTGTCACCCGCAAAGACGACACGGACAGTGGCGCCGCCTGAGACGGCGCGGCGGGGAAGGTCGGGCCATCGTCGCTGCAAGATACGCACACAATCAGAGCGACGGCTGTGAGAATTCGACGTGCAAAGTTCGCAGTCAGCTCATGGCGCCGTGTCGAAGAGTAGAGCGGCATGGGGGTCAATCTCGCGACGGCACGTGAGGTCACCGAGCCGGACGATACCCCGGCGACGGAGCGACGCCAACGCCCTCAGATTGACACTATTGACAACCGGGTTCCGTCAGGTGCCCCTTGCGTCGCGGCGCCCGGCAGTCGTCGAGCCCTGGGGGTTCCGACGGATGCCTTTCTGTCGGTCCACAACCCGATCGACCGAGCGGCTCGGCGCGACCTGTTGCGCTTCGTCTTCGTAGATTCTGCCAAAAGACCGTCTGAGCTTTGAGCCTCGAAGTGTTGCTACCGTCGCCTTATGCATCTCCTTGCCTTCGCGCAATAGCTGCTGCTCCAAGAGTATTGAGACTCGATGGCGGTGCGCCTTCATGGCATCAGGGTAGTTCTGGGAATCCAATGCCAGCCGCTCTGCCTCTGCGGCTTGGTGCAGAGCAACAGTCCAGTGGCCAAGTTCTCGATGCAGGCCAACTTGCAGCAGCTTGTTGAGGACGGAGTTGTGCCCGATGCCGTACTGTCGGCAGTAGGCCTCGTTTCTCTTCGAGTAGAGGAGCGCCAGGCGAAACATGGTGGACCGACGCGACTCATCGACGACCTCGGCGGCTTCCGCTGCGATCAGGCACGCGAGGTTGTGATAGACCGCGAACAAGTGGTAAAGGTCTCCCTCGACGACGAAGAGACGGGCCGCGTGGCGAAGGTCTTCCAGGGCGGCGGTATACAAGCGTCGCGATCGCTTGATGAGCGATCGTAGATTGAGCGCCTGCCCGCGCAGTCTCAGCAGCGACCCGCTCGCGGCGATGGCGTCCACGGCGGCAAGCCGGCGCTCGGCGACCTCCAGTTGGCCCATGCGGTAATGTAGCCATGCATCCTGGAGTGAGCACTGTGCTTGTAGGAGCTGTCGGACCGGGAGACTTGCTTCGATTTGCGCGGCTGCTGATGCTGCCGCTAGCGCCCGCTTTGCCTTCCCGTATGCACCGAGTTCGCGCAGGCGCTTCGCCGAGGCGAGTTGCGCCAACGTCGTGACGAGCGGATCCCTGCCCCGACCCCCGATGGCCGGAAGACTTGAGAGCGCCTCGCCAGGCTTGTCGAAGTAGTGATTGGAGCGCCAGACTGGCTCGACCGCCTCCAGCCACGCGTATAACGACTCGCAGCTGGCGACTTCATCGGTAAGACCAGGCGGCGCGAACTGGTCGGCCAAGGCCTGTTCGGTGTGGCGGTCCGCACGTGGCGGGTGGGTGAGTCGGAAGGGCCCCTTGAGCTGCGAACCGTGCGGCGTCTCCACCAACCCTGGACATATCCGATGCAGCGCCTTTACTTCGCGACGCGCTTGGGCGGCTAGGCTTGTGTACGTTCGCCTGCCTGTCCATTCAAGTAGGTCAGCCACCTCTGCGAGCTCCACCCATCCCAGACTCTGACCGGACCCGATGCTCAAGCGCCTGGAAGCGAGAAGAGACAGTAGCGCCGTTGCTTTGCGGGAGACCCTCTGCGTCGCCTTTGTCCCCGGCGGCCGAATCGACGACTGGCCTCGGTCGAGCGTCCAGCCTACACCGGTGCGCACTCCGGATTGCCGGTTGGCGAATAGAGTCAGCGTCACTGTGCTGCCTTACCTCATCATCCCTTGATGGACGGCCGGCGCGCCATCAGTTCCCACGTGCGTCCCTGGCGCCGCCAAGCCGCCCACGCCGACGGTCAGGAAAGCCGCCCTGTGTCGAACCAGTGCTACGCGCCGATCTCGCGCAGCGCCTCGCGCACCGCCGTGCGGGCGCGGTTGACCTCGCGCACCAGCTGGGCCCGCAGGAATCCACGCTCCGGCCGGTCGCGCACCGCCGCCATCCCGTCAGCCCGATTCAGGCCGGGCAACGTGAACCGCTTCGTGGCCCGCATGATCGGCGACCACTCGGCCGGGTCGTGCTGGAAGCGCCCGCCGCGGGTGTAGAGCACCGGATTCAGCAGCCGACCCAGGCGGATCGCAATGGCGTTCCAGGCCGGTGCGTCGGCACGTGACGCGCCGCGCCGGCGCTGGAAGCGCTCGAGCGCGTGGGCGAGGGCCTCGGCGTCGGCGGTCAGCGCCGTGAAGTCCACCTCGGGCGCGGCGGCCTGGAAGCTGCGAACGCCGTCGAGCAGCTCCTTCGCCGCCGTGCGGTAGTCCACGGGCAGGTAGGCGCTGGTGGCGAGTCCCCACACCGCCTCGAGGCCGACCCTCACGTCGGTGGCGAGGATCGCGACGTCGGCCTTGTCGCGCGTGTCGTGCTCGGTGTGCCACCACCAGGCGTTGCCACAGCCGCCGGTCCACGGCCGCTTGTCGGGATGGCCGTCGGCGAGGAACGGATAGGCCGAGAACGACGGCATGCCGCTGGCCAGGAACGACTGGTCGGCGGCGCGCGCCGGGCGGAACACCGGCGCGTCTTTCTGGCCGGTGACCGTGGCGATCACGGCGCGGCAATAGCCGTCGAACTCCGCCGCGGTGTTGCGGCAGTAGTAGACCGTGGCGCCCTTCACGCCCGGCGAGTCGATGTTGTAGTAGGCCAGTCCGTGCTCGGCCAGCTCGGTGAAGAAGGTGTCGGCGTACCAGGTCGAGCCGCTGTAGCGGCCGTGCGAATGTCCCGGCCACCAGCAGAGCCGGACGGAGCGTTCGAGGTGCGCGCGCTCGCGCCACAGCAGCTTGGCCATCTCGAGGATGCAGGCGTCGCCGGTGGCGTTGTCGGTGACGCCCTCGTGCCAGGCGCAGTAGTGCCCGCCCACCAGCACGAAGCGTTCGGGCTCGCGCGTGCCGGGGATGCGCACCTCGGGCAGCCTGGAGCGATACCAGCCGGTGTCGAGGCGCGTGGTCATCGTGGCCGTCACCGGCGTGCCACCTTCCACCAGGGCCTTGAGCGCCCGGCCGGCCTCGACGTCCACCGAGACGGCCGCCACGCTGGGCAGCCGGTCGATCTGATCGATCGCCGGCGTGCCCCAGATGGTCGTGCCGATCATGTTGTGGATGAACCGGTCCTCGTTGGCGAAGACGACCCCGGCGCAGCCGGCCTGGCTGGCCTGCAGGATGGTGACCGGCGTGGCCAGCCCGTCGACCAGGGCGATCCGGCCACGCGCCGGCGTGAAGTCCGCGCCGCCCACGAATACCAGTTCCGCCGTGAGCCCGCCGGGATCGGTGGACCGCACGAACGAATGGGTCACGCAGCGGAAGTCGTGCGCCGCCGGTGACACGGTGCAAAACGCCGCCTCGCGTGGATAGCTCAGGAAGGCGTCGAACTCGTGCACCGTCACCGGCACGCCCGCCGACTCGAGTTCGGCGGCGAGATACGCGACGGCACGGTCCTCGCCCTCGCCACCGGTGTCGCGATCGACACCCGCGAACCAGTCGAGATGGCGGGTGAGGGCACCGGCATCGACGGCGGCCTGCATGCGGAACAGCGGATTGCGGTCGGACATCATGGGAGTTCCTGGGAAGCAGCGAACGACGGGTCAGGCTCCGCGTGGGCGGCGCGCCGCCAGCGACCCCGCCCAGAGCGCCACGAAGGTGACCGGCGCGGCGATCCAGAACGGGTCGACGGCTCGCGGGTCGCCGAAGCTCTGCCACCCGAGGACCGCGGCGGTGCCGACGACGATGGCGGCCGCCGCCCCGGTGGCGTTGGCGCCGCGCCAGTAGAGGCCCATGAGCACGGTGATGGCCACCGGGGTGCGAATCATGAAGCCGAGGCGGATGTACTCGACGATGTTCGGCGCGTTCAGCGCCAGCCCGAGGGCGATGAGGCCGAGCACGGCACACGACACCTGCGACAGCCGCAGGTAGAAGCGGTCGGAGCGATCCGGCACGACGCGCTTGCAGACGTCGTTGACGAAGAGCGCGGTGGCGGCGTTGACGCTGCTCTCGCCGCTGGTGACGACGGCGGCCAGGATGGCGCTCATCATCAACGCCCGAAGTCCGACCGGCATCGACGACATCATCGAGCGGGCGAACGCCTCTTCGGGGTTGGCGAGCCCGGGCATCTGCTGCAGGGCGGCGATGCCCACCAGCATCGTCAGGAGCCCGAACGGCGCGGCCATCAGTCCGCCGAGGATGAAGCCGCGGCGCGAGGCTTCTGGTGACTTCGAGGCGCGAATGCGTTGGTACCACTCCTGGCTGCCGAAGCGGGCCATGACCACGGTGATCAGCCAGGCAGCGATGGTCGGCGGATTCCACGTCCCGGTGGCGCCGCTGGTCCACGACGCGTGGGACGCCGGCACGGCGTCCAGGACCGCCGACAGCCCGCCGGCGGCGCTGATGAAGATCGGCACGCCGATGAGGAACCCGCCCAGCATCAGCACCCACTGGTAGACGTCGCCGTAGGTCACCGACGGCATGCCGCCGAGGGCCGAGTAGAGGATCAGGGTGATGCCGACGACCAGGAATGCCGTGGTGTAGTCCAGGCCGACGAGGGCCGTGAGCACCGTGGCGCCGCCGACGATCTGCGCCGGCAGGATGGCGAAGGTGGCCAGCGCCAGGGCCACCGCCGAGATCGGCCGCAGCCACCATCGGTACCGTGTCTCGAGGTACTCGGCGAGCGTCGTCTCGCGCAGCGGGTGGATCTTGTGGACCGCGACGTAGGCGAACGGGATGAACGCCAGCGCCTGCAACGTGACGTACCACATCGCCGACAGGCCGTCGCGGTAGGCCATCGCCACCGAGCCCATGGTGTTGCCGGCGCCGATGTTGGTGGCGGCCACCGCGCAGCCGACAATCCACACCCCCCAGGTGCGGCCGCCGTCGTAGTAGTCCGAGTAGCGCTCGACCTTGAAATAGAAGTACAGCCCGAAGGCGAGCATCGCCAGCGCGTAGACAATGACGACCGCGACGTCGAGCGGGTGTCCGGTCATGCCTCGAGGCAGTCGTCCGGGCGCCTCAACGCCGGACCGGCGGGAACCATGGCGCAATTCTACGGGACCGCCGTCGCCTGCGCCGATAGCGGCGCCGGCACGTTACCATCTGCCATGCGCGGAATCGCCGTTGTCCTCGGCCTCGTCGCCGCCGTCGTCGTCCTGCCACCGCTGCGCGCCGCCGACGACCCGGCCGTGGCCTTCGCCCCGATCCAGCCCGACCTGTTCAGGGCCGGGGCCAACCTGGTGAACGCCTTCGCCGACGTCGACGGCGATGGCGATCTGGACCTGTTCGTGGGGTTCGACGGCACGCCCAATCGCCTCTATCGCAACGACGCGGGCACCTTCACCGACATCGCCGCGCCGGCCGGCGTGGCCGATGCCCGGCCGACGCGCGCCGCGGCCTTCAGTGACATCGATGCCGACGGCGACCCGGATCTGCTCCTCGGCTTCACGCCCGGGCCGGCGGGCGGGGTGCTGCGGCTGTACCGGAACGACGGCGGGCGGTTCGCGGATCACACCCAGGCGGCCGGCCTGGTGGTGGACAAGGGGGCCGTCCGCCAGCTGGCGTGGGTGGACGCCGACGGGGATGCCGACCTCGACCTCTTCGTCGGCTTCCGCGACCGGCCCAATGCGCTGTTCCGGAACGAGCGCGGCAGGTTTGCCGACGCCGCGCCGGCGATGGGTCTTGCCGATCCCCGACGCACCGTCGGCGCGGTGTGGTTCGACTACGACGACGACGGCGACCTCGATGTCGCCGTGGCGAACATGGACGGCGACGCCAACGGGTTGTTCCGCAACGACGGCACCACGTTCACCGACGTCGCCGAGGCGGCCGGCGTCGCCTGGGGCGGCCGGCGGCCGCGCGATCCGGGCAACGGCACGGTGCGCGTCTGCGCCGCTGACATGGACAACGACGGCCGGCTGGACCTGCTGGCCGCCAACTACGGCGCGCTCGGCTACTTCGTGAATCGCGGCGGCGGCCGCTTCGAGGACCGTGCCGCGGCGTCGGGCCTCGCGGTGGACAGCCGCTACGACGCCTGCGCGCCGGCCGACATCGACCACGATGGCCGCCAGGATCTCTACGTCAACGGCACCGTGACCGGCGGCGCCAGCTGGCAGGACTTCGTGTTCCGCAACACCGTGTCGGGATTCGTCGATGTCACGCCGCCGAACCTCCGCGCGCTGCAGGCCGACCACGGCGTCCAGTGGGCCGACGTCGATGCCGACGGCGATCTCGATCTGGCGCTCACCGGGAGCCGCGCCGACGGCATGCACCTGGTGATGCGCAACCTGCTGGCCGCGCCGGCGGCGGCCCGCTCCGTCCAGGTCCGCGCGCTCGACGCCGCTGGGCGCGCCACGCTGGCGGGTGCCGAGGTGCGCGTGTTTGCGGCCGGCGCGCCGCGGCTGCTCGGCCTGCGCCTCGTGGACGCCGGCTCGGGCTACGACGCCCAGAGCGACATGCCGGTGCACGTCGGCGTGCCCGTCGGCATCTCGCGGGTGGATGTGCAACTCACGGTGCCGCGCGGCGGCACCCGGCACGTCACCTGGAAGCGCGGCGTCGACGTGCGCGCCTCGGCCGGCCGCGCCGTCGAGCTGCGCGCCCAGCGCTGAGCCCGCGCTGCGCCGATGGCCCGCTCCAGACGCCGCCCGCCGGCGGCCCCTGGCTCCACCTCGACCCTCGCCGGACCACGGCGTTCGTATCGATGGGGCAGCGCCGTCATCGTCGTCGCCGTGGTGGCGGCGTTCGCGACCAGTCTCGGCGCGCCGTTCTTCCTGGACGACGGCGAGGCCATCGAGCGCAACCCGCACGTCCGGTCGTTGTCGCCGCTCGGCGCGGCGGTTACCGCGCCGCCGCAGAGCCCGGTGTCGGGCCGGCCGCTGGTCAGCCTCTCGCTGGCCATGAATCACGCCGTGGGCGGGCTCACGCCGACCGGCTATCACCTGACGAATCTCCTCGTACACACGGCCGGCGCGTTGCTCCTCTGGGGCATCGTCCGGCGCACGCTGCGCGCGTCGGCCGCGGCCAAGCCGCTCGTCGCCGACGCCGAGGGCATCGCGCTCGCCGTCGCCCTCGTGTGGGCGGTGCACCCGCTGCACACCGAGGTCATCGCCTACGTCGTCGCCCGCACCGAGTCGATGATGGCACTGTGCTATCTGCTCACGCTCTACGGCGCGATTCGCGGCATCGAGCCAGGCGGCTCGGCCCGCTGGCTCGGTCTCGCGGTCGCGGCCTGCCTGCTCGGCGCCACGGCCAAAGAGCCAATCGTCACCGCGCCGCTGATGGTGGTGCTGTACGACGTCACGTTCGGGGCCGGCACGCTGCGATCGGCGCTGCGGCGCCGCGGCGCCTTCCACGCCGCGCTACTCGGCAGCTGGCTGGTGTTGACGGCGCTGCACTGGGACGCCCCGCGCTCACGCAGCGCCGGGTTCTCGACCGGGCTGTCGGCGTGGGACTACCTGCTGACGCAGGCGCCGATGCTCGTCCACTACCTGCGGCTCGCTGTGTGGCCGCACCCGCTGGTCGCCGACTATGGGCTGACCGAGCCGACGACGATCGCCGCGGCTGCGCCGTCGGCGATCGTGGTGGTGGGCCTGGCTGGAGCGACGCTCTGGCTGTGGCGACGCCAGCGCGCCCTCGCGTACCTCGCCACCTGGTGGTTCGTCACGCTCGCGCCGTCGTCGAGCGTCGTGCCGATCGCAACCGAGGTGGGCGCCGAGCGGCGGATGTATCTGCCGCTGGCGGCGCTCGTCGTCCTCGGTGTGCTCGGTGCCCGGGCGCTGGCGCGCGCCGTCTCACCGCGACGCGCGGGGTGGGCGACCGCCGCGGTGACATCGGCGATGACCGTGGCGCTGGCCGGCGTGAGCGCCGCCCGCGGCCTCGACTACCGCGATCCGATCGGCATCTGGCAGTCGGTCGTCGACGTCTGGCCGCATGGGCGGGCCCAGCACAACCTGGGCCTCGCCCTCGCCGCCCAGGGACGTGGGGACGAGGCGCTGGCCCGATATCGATTGGCGGTCGAGACCATCGCCGAGGCGCGCTATTCGCTCGGCTTCCTGCTCGCCAGCCGCGGCGAGGACGCGGCGGCCGCCGCCGAGCTGCGGCAGTTCCTGGCGCGAACGCCCGACGCTGCCCAGGTGCCGCGCGCTGCCTACCTGCTCGTGCTCGTGCTGGCCAGGCAAGGTGACTTGCCGGGCGCCATCGACGCGTTCGGGCGTGCCCAGGCCGTCCCGTCGCCCGGCCCTGACGCCACTCGTGGTCTCGCCGAAGCCTTCACGGCCCTCGGCGCGTCGCTGGCGAGCCAGGGCCGTCTGGCGGACGCGAACGAAGCCTTCGCCCGCGCCGCCGCCGCCGCGCCCGACGCCCCGGGTGTGCATCTGAACCACGGCACGACGCTGATGCGGCAAGGCCGCACGACCGAGGCCGAGCAGGCGTTCCGGCGCGGTCTGGTCATCGCCCCCAGCTACGTCGCGCTGCGCAACGCACTCGCCGCGGCGCTGGCGACCCGCGGCGCATTGAGCGAAGCCGCGGCCGAGTTCAATCGCGCCCTGACGCTGGAGCCTGGCAACGCCGAGGCGTTAGCGGGCCTGCGCGTCATCGAGCGGTGACGCCGCCGTTCAGGCCGCAGGACCGCCCGTGAACAGCGTGGCCTCGTCGACGAAACTGATCGGCGTGCCGAATGGGTCGCGGGCATAGAGCATGCGCTCGCCCCATGGCATCCGGGCGATCGGCGTGACGTCCTGCGCCCCCGCCGCGGTCAACCGCGCCGCCACGGCGTCGAGATCGGCGATCGCGAAGTAGAGGTACTGGCTCGGGTGATGGCGCCAGCCGGCGCCGACGTCGTCGCCGTCCGCGGCCGGGTCGTAGCACGCCAGGATCGTTCCGCCGCAGTCGAAGTAGTGCCGCCCGGGCGAGACGCGCGCGCCGGGGGTGTCGAACACCGCCGACCAGAACGCCGCGGCGCGGGCGATGTCGGGGACCGGCAGGATGACGCGGTACAGGCGTGCGGTCGGCATCGCGGACCTCCGCCGCACGGTATCACGGGCCGGGCGCCAGCGCGTCCTTCGGCGCCCACGAGACGTCGACGCCGTTGCGCTTGAACTGGCCGAGCAGGCCCGACTTGTCGAGCGCCTTGGCGTAGGCGTCCTCGGGCCGGATCAGCTGCTTCTTCACCAGATCCAGGAAGCTGTCGTTCATCAGGCACATGCCGAGCTTCTTGCCCGACTGCATGATCGACGGGATCTGGAAGGTCTTGCCCTCGCGGATCAGGTTCGAGATCGACGGCGAGGCGATCATCACCTCGAGCGCCGGGACCCGGCCGCCGCCGATCTTCTTGCACAGCATCTGGCTGATGACGCCCTTCAGGCCGTCGGCCAGCATCATCCGGATCTGCTGCTGCCGCTCGCTCGGAAACTGGTTGATGATCCGGTCGATGGTGCCGTGCGCCGACGACGTGTGCAGGGTGCCGAACACCAGATGGCCGGTCTCGGCGGTCTCGATCGCGATCGCCATGGTCTCGAGGTCGCGCAGCTCACCGACCAGCACGACATCGGGATCCTCGCGCAGCGCCGCCCGCAGCGCGTCCTTGAACGAGTCGGTGTGGTCGCCGACCTGGCGCTGGTTGACCAGGCACTTCTTGTTCTCGTGGACGAACTCGAGCGGGTCTTCGATGGTGATGATGTGGTCGGCGCGGTGGCGGTTGATGTAGTCGATGAGGGCGCAGAGGGTCGTCGACTTGCCCGAGCCGGTCGGCCCGGTGACCAGCACCAGGCCCTTCGGCAACCGGCACAGATCCAGGATCTCGGACGACAAGCCGAGATCCTCGGCGGTCAGAATCTTGTTCGGGATGATGCGGAAGACGCCGCCCGGGCCCTTGCGGTCGACGAACAGGTTGCCGCGGAACCGGCCGACGCCGGCGATCTCGTAGGCGAAGTCGGCGTCATGGCGTCGCTCGAACTCCTCGCGGGCCCGCTCCGTGGCGATCGACAGCAGCAGCCGCTCGGTGTCGCGGGCCGACAGCATGCCGCAACCGGGCACCGGCTTGATCTCGCCGTCGTGACGCACCGTCGGCACGCCGCCGGCCGACAGGTGCAGGTCCGAGGCCTTCATCTCGACCATCACGCGCAACAGCGCTTCCATGGCGGCGGTGGCCGAGGGTGGAGCGGACGCCGGCGGGGCCGGCGCCGCGGGAGCAGCAGCCTGGGTATTCATGCGTGGGGTCCGTCGAGCTCGAGCACGCGGGTGACGTGGCGCTTCTGGATCAAGTGATGCACGAGGCCGGCGCGCAAGGTGATGAACGCCCCCGGGGCGTTCAGCCAGTCGGCCACCCGCTGGTGTCCGGGCGGCATGTCGATGACGGCGTCGCCGTCGAAGGTCACGCCGCCGGCGTCGATGGCGATCCGCGACACCGGCGTGCCAGCGACGGTGTCGGCGTCATCGGTATTGGTGCCGGCCGGAACGGTGAGCGCGACGACCGCGTCGCGGTTCAGGATGGTCAGCGCCCGGGTATCGTGCGCCCGGATCGGGAAGAACTGCGGCGCCGTGTCGCTCCACTCCTCCGGCCGCATCGGTCCGGGCTGACGCGACGAGTGCGACGGCAGGAAGATCTCGCCGGCGATCGTCCGGCCGTCGGCGCAGCGGACTTCGACCGGCAGACTGGTGGTGGGGACGCGTAGGTCGTGCATGACGGCGAGTGGTGGCCTGCACGTAATCGGCCATCGCTGCCGGCGGATGAGGCGACGGCGCCCGCGGCTCGCGATCCGTTCCGGATGTGCATGCCGCTGCCCGGGCCTATACCGCCCGCTATACTGGCGGCCATGTCGCGCGGACACCGGGTGTCGTCGCTCGCCGCCCTGCTGGTGGCGCTGGCGGTGATCCATCCCTCATCACAACCGACGGCGTTCGTAATCGTCGGGGCGCAGGTGGCGGACGGCACCGGGGCGCCGTTGCGTGCTGCCAGTGTGCGGGTCGAGGGCGACGCGATCACGGCGGTCGGCGCGATGACCCCGGGTGCGGGCGACACCGTTGTCGACGGCGCCGGGCTGGTGCTGGCGCCAGGGTTCATCGACGCGCACAACCACTCGACCGAGGGGCTCGAGCGGGAGCGTGAAGCGGTGACCCAGGTGTCGCAGGGCATCACCACCGTGGCGGTCGGCCAGGACGGCAGCTCGCCGTGGCCGATTGCCGGTTACGTCGGCCGGCTGCGCGCCGCGCCACCGGCGGTGAACGTCGTGGTGCTGGCCGGCCACGCCACCATCCGCACTCAGGTGATGGGCCAGGACTACAAGCGGAGCGCCCGCACCGCCGAAGTCGCGCGCATGCGCACGCTGGTCGACCAGGCGATGGCCGAGGGCGCCTTCGGGCTGTCATCCGGACTCGAGTACGAGGTCGGCAGCTACGCCGACGTCGAGGAAGTGGTCGAGATGGCCCGCGCCGCCGGCGCCCGCGGCGGCTACTACATCTCGCACATCCGCGACGAGGCCGACCGGTCGCTCGACGCCATCCGCGAGGCCATCGCCATCGGCGAGCGCGGCAAGCTGCCGGTGCAGATCACCCACATCAAGCTGGGCACGGTCGGGGTGTGGGGCAAGGCCAGAGAGGTGGTGGCGATCGTCGCGGCGGCCCGGGCCCGCGGCGTCGACGTGACCGCCGACGCCTATCCGTATCTGGCCTGGCAGTCCACCCCGCGGGTGCTGGTGCCGGACAAGCGCTACGACGACCCGGTCAGCGTGAAGCGCGGACTCGACGACATCGGCGGCGCCAAGAACGTCCAGATCACCCGCTGGAGCGCCTATCCCCAGTACGTCGGCCAACGCCTCGACGCGATGGCGCGGGGTGAAGGCATCACCGAGATCGAGGCCTACGTCCGCTTCGCCCAGGACGCCGACGCCGGGATGATCGGCCACGCGATGATCGAGGACGACCTGCGCGTCTTCTACCAGCAGCCGTGGGTGATGGTGGCCAGCGATGGCGGCATCGCCAACAACCACCCGCGCGGCGCCGGGACGTTTCCGCGCGTGCTCGGCCGCTACGTACGCGAGGCCGGCTGGCTGACCCTGCCCGAGGCGATTCGCAAGATGACGTCGATGCCGGCGGCGCGCATGGGGCTGAAAGACCGCGGCGTGCTGACGCCCGGCATGAAGGCCGACCTCGTGCTCTTCGACCCGGCGACGGTCGTCGACCGCTCGACCTTCGAGCAGCCGCGGGCGCTGTCGGCCGGCATCGCCCGGGTGTGGGTCAATGGCGGCCTGGTGTGGAACGGCGGTGCCGCCACCGGTGCCTGGCCGGGGCGCGTGCTGACGCGCTGACGGATCAGCCCGTCAGACCGCGTCGAGCATGTCGCGGACGGCACTGACCTTGCGAGCATGGCGTAGCGCCAACGCCCATGCTGGCCGTCGGCGATGACGGCCGCGACCCAGCGTTCAGCCGCGGCGGATTTGACCTCCGCGAGGTCGTCGAAGCCTTTGGTCTCGAGCACGAGATAGCTCGGCGCGCCACCTGCCAGCCGCACGATGAAGTCCGGGACGTAGTCGTGCGGCTGGCCGTTGTGGATGTAGGGAATCGCGAAGCCAAGGCCGGCGTTCTTGACGAAGGCCTCGACTGCCGGGTGCGTGTCGAGGATGTAGGCCGCCGACTGCTCCCACACCTTCCACTTTGTCGGGTGTCGACCCATAGGTCGATCACCGGAACAAAAGGAAAGTCTTCCGCGAATCGAACAAAGCAAAAGCGTGTTCCCAATCGGTCTTCCAGCCTCCCGATCTGGGCGCGAAGGTCCTGCCCGCGAACTGGACGGGAAACGTGGTGGTCGGACGGCCGGTCTGCGACGTTAGTGGATTTGGCCTGAACAGTCTCAGACCCGCAGGTAGGTCGGCAGGATCTTCCCCGGCAGTAAGTTGCCTGCGCTTACCCTGCACCTGCCCGCCCAGCCCCTCGTACTGCAAGAGCGAGTTCATCACCACCAGTGAGTCACCGAGGATCATCCGGTTCACCCAGCGGTCCTGGTGCTCGTAGGCGCGCATCACCTGGTCGGCGATCGAGTGCTGCGGATCGCCGAACAGGTCGAACAGCGACTGCTGCTTGTCTTTCTTGTGGCCAATCAGCGTGTCGACGATGGCCCGGGTGGACAGCCGTTCGTGCACGAAGAGCGGCAGCGTCGGCACGTCGAAGCTCAGTCGCTCGGCCTTCCCGGCCCAGGTGAGGAACGGCTTACCGAGTCTGGTCAGTGCGTCCACCGCCTCCTGCAGCGACTGCACGGTCATCTGCACGCGGCCATCGGCCGCGGTGAACTGCTGCGGGGTGTCGAAGCGGTGCGGCGGCGGCAGCGCCGCCGCCGTCTTGATCAGCCCGAGCAGCCACTCGCCCAGTTCACGGGCGCCGTTCTGGCCGTCCCAGTCGAGGGCGGGGGAGAGCGACGAGTCGTAGCGGTAGGTCGCCGCCGGCTTCTTCTTGCGGAACTTGTCCTGCGTCCCGATATCGGGACGCATCGCCGCCGATTGCCCCGGATGCTCGTACGCCGCCGGCGACTACTGGGCGGTGGAATCGGACGAACGGCTGGGCTTGGGCTTGGACTTCGACGGCGATGTGGCCACGCGCCGTGGATTCCAGCAGCGGCCCGCGTCCCCATGGCGGTCGCGACGGGCGCAACCCCTTCGGGGTTCAGAGTGACGCGACTGAACTCCAGGCAGCACCGCGGAGGCGTCCGCCACGGGGTGGTCCGTCGGCGGGGCGGCCGCAGACGCTCGAGACGCTACGATTGGACGTGGCCGATATCACCGCGACCCTGACGTGTCCCTCCTGCGGCCATGCGTCGATCGAGACGATGCCGACCAATGGCTGCGTAGCATTCCACGAGTGCGCCAACTGCCACGCGCTGCTGGCACCCAAGGCGGGCGACTGCTGCGTCTTCTGCTCCTATGGCGACAAGCAATGCCCAGCGGTGCAGGACGGCACGACGTGCGCTGGGCCGCTGCCGGCCAGGGTCTCGAACTGAGACACTACTGGCCAGTCGGCCCGCGCCTGGTGCCCGCGAGGGGTCCGCTGGGCGACCAGGTCGCGCCATTTTGCCCTTGACACGATTTCGACCCCCACCTGCAAAAGTCCCCAACCGCGGCTGGCGTAGCTCACGCTCGAACGTGGCGGCCATGCCGGCGACGATCGTCGCCCGCGTCATCAGCCGCGGTGGTTCGACGCGCGTTCGTCGCCCCCGCGCGATCCTGGCGCGGCAAAAACTGCGATGCGAGGATGGCGCATGTCATCCGCATCCCCCGCTGAAGTCCGCCTCGCGCGTGGCTCGCTCCTCGCCGAGCGTGCTGCTCCCCCAGAGATTGCTGCGCTTGGAGACGCCATTGTCACCCTGGCCGCGCGACTTCATGCCGCCACCTATGAGCTTCTGGTGCTGCTCCGGGAGTTCGACGCCCGGGACGGTTGGAACGCCGGCTTCTTGTCGTGCGCCCACTGGTTGCATTGGCGCACTGGCATCGATCTGGGCGCTGCACGGGAGAAGGTGCGTGTTGCCAAGGCGCTGGCGACGCTGCCACGCGTCAGCGCGGCAATGCAGCGCGGGCAGCTTTCATACGCCAAGGTGCGGGCGATCACCCGGGTCGCGACACCCGACAGCGAAGGGGCGCTGCTCGACGTGGCCATGGCCGGCAACTGCGCCCACGTCGAACGGCTCGTGCGGGCCTGGCGCCGCGTCGACCGCGCGGCGGAGGCTCGGGACGTCGAAACGCGTCATTGGAATCGTCAACTTTCCACCTGGGTTGACGACGACGGCATGGTCGTCATCCGCGGGCGGCTCACGCCGGAGGTCGGCGCCGTAGTCCAGCGGGCCCTCGAGGCGGCCGCAGACCGGCTGTTTCGCGAAGCCGCCGGCGCCCCAGCCGGCGGTGCGATCGCCGCGGAGCTGACGCCAGGCCAGCGTCGCGCTGACGCCCTCGGATTACTGGCCGAGTCAGCGTTGGCGGCCGACCTGGACGGCGGTACTGCGGGCGACCGCTACCAAGTGGTGCTGCACGTCAATGCCGAACTGCCGACCGCACCCCCGGCACCGGCAGAGCCGGTTGACGCCAACCCCGAGCCGTTCGATGGCGCTCTGGAGGTGGACCACGGGGCTCTGTACGTTTCGATGGAAACGTCCCGCCGCCTTTCGTGCGATGCCTCGGTCGTGGCCATGCACCACGACCCCGACGGGTCAGTGCGTGACGTGAATCGCAAGACGCGCTCGATTCCCACGGCGATTCGCCGCGCGGTCACCGCTCGCGACCGCCAGTGTCGGTTCCCGGGCTGCACGTCCCGCCGCTGCGACGCCCATCACGTCGAACATTGGGCCGACGGCGGCAGGACGAGCGCCGACAACCTGGTTCTCCTGTGCCGTCGTCATCATCGCGCCGTTCACGAGGGCGGGTTCGGGATCGGTACGGAGCCCGGACGGCGAAGTGACGTTCAGCCGACCCGATGGCAGGTTGCTGGAAGTCTCGCCAGAACTGCCGCATCTGCCCGCGGAGCCGCTCGACGCTGCGGCGGTGGTGCCGGAGTCGATCCCGGTGTGGGACGGCACCCGGTTCGACGTCGTGTGGGCGATCGACGTGCTCTACCACCCGCGATCGGTCTTGGAACAGACCGGCGCCTGTCCGTGACAGCGTTGGTCAACGGCGGACCCGACAGCTGGGCTACTGCACCACCACGTCGCGCGTCGTCGTCGCCGAGCCCGACTTCTCGAACCAGTCGATGCCTTCGCTGACCAGATCGAACTTCAGCGCGTAACGTCCTGGCGCCTCGGGCAGCGGCACGTCGATGGCGACGTCGGCCGCGCCGCCGCCGGGGATGTCGGCGGGCAGCCACGCCCGCGCGTGGTCGCGATTGATGAGGGCGCCGTCGGGGCCGACCAGCTGCGCGCCGAGGCGTACCAGGCGCCGCCCGTAGCTGGCCAGCTTGCGGAACGGCCGCGACGACAGGTTCTTCACCTGCGTGTGAATGGTGATCGTCTCGCCCGGCCGTCCCGACAGCAGCGCGTCGGCCGGCACGGCGATCTCGGCGCGGGGCGTGGCGCCCGGAATCGCGTTGCCGAGCCCCGAGTGGTCCCAGACCTCGTATTTGATCCGGTCGAAGTCCGGTGTCCCCGGCGTGAAGCGGCGCGAGAACGAGTCCTCGGGATGATCGGTGATCTCCCAGGTGAGCCGGTCGACCCCGAACTCGGTGGCCAGCCGCCGCGCCTTCTCCATCTCCTCGTCCGAGTCGTTCCATTTGAACAGGATGTAGCGCCAGTTGAGCTGCGGCACGTCGCGGCCGGCCTTGGCCTTCTCGTCGGCCATCGCCCGCAGGTTGGCGGTGGCCAGGTCGAACTTGCCGCGCTGGCGGTAGCGCACGTAGGTGTCCTGCGAGGCGCCGTCGATCGAGAAGGTGACCTCGTCGATGCCCGAGTGGACGAGCCGGCGCGCCTTCTCCTCGTTCAGCGCCAGCCCGTTGGTGCTGGTGTAGAGGTAGATGTGCGGGAACTTCGTCTTGATGTACTCGCACATCTCGACGGCGCGCTTGTGCAGGAACGCCTCGCCGTAGTTGAAGAAGTCGACCCGGCCCAGCGTCGGCCCGGCTTCGTCGAGCACCCGGGTGAACAGATCGAAGTCGAGCATTCCGGCCTGGCGCGTGCGGGTGATGCCGGTTTCCGGGGCGCAGCAGGCCTGGAAGCAGGAGATGTTGCAGGCCGCCGTGCACTCGACATACAGCCGGCTGGGCAGCGGGCCGACGTTCAGGTCGCGCACCGGCGCCGGCTCGGTATCGGCCAGCGGCAGCTTGAGCGGGCAGTCGCCACAGAACTCCGAGCTGCCGACGTTGATGTCCTCACGCAGCGCGGTGGCCGTCGGGCCGCGCCACACCTCGGTCAGGCTGACGGCGCGGGTGTCGCCGAGCACGCGCTTGGCGTAGGGGTCCGAGCAGCCGCACGAGACCCGGCCATCGCAGAGCAGGATGGCCGTGGACCACGGCCAGGAGCAGGTGAACCGGGACGCCAGGTAGTTCTCGGACATCGGACTCCAGGGGAAGGATCAGCGGTCGGTGGTGCCGAGCTTCTTCATCACGGCGTCGAGCCGGCCGTTCTCGTAGGTGGTGTAGCAGAGCGCGATCGCCTCGCTCAGGTACTGGCGCGACTCGGCGTCGGTGAGCTGGCCGAGGATGTGCTGCACTTCGCGCACCGTGTGTTCGTAGGAGTAGTCCTCGGGGTCGTCCCAGCAGGTCTTGAACAGCGCCTCGAGTACCGACTGGATGTCGCCATCGAGTTCGATGGCCACGCCCTTGGACGTCGTGATCGTCCGCATCGGCGTCAGGCCCCGAAGCTCGCGAGCGCGGCGGCCTCGTCGGCGTGGAGCGCCAGGAAGTTGTGGGCGCCGGTCATCGTCAGCATGGTCTCGACGCGCTTCTGCACGCCGGCCAGCTTCAGCGCCCCGCCCTTGCCGGTGGCCTGGCGGTAGAGGTCCATCAGGCAGCCGATGGTCGCGCTGTCGACATAGGTGACCTTGGAGAAGTCGAGCAGCACCTTGCGGTCGCCGCCATCGAGCAGGCCGGTGACGGCGCCCGCGAAGTCGGCGAGCAGGGGATACATGAGACGCGCCTCGTCGAGCCGCACGATGGCGACGTCCTGGCTCCGGTCGATGGTGAAGTTCATCCTGCCACTCCGCTCCGGCGGGGATCCGGGCCGCCGCCCGCTGATCGCGCAGCCACTGCGCGGTCGTCGCTGTCGCGAATGCGGCTGATCTGCCGCGCCAATTCCGTCCGGCCGCGGTTGATCCGCGACTTGACCGTGCCTTCCGGCAGCTTCAGCTGATCGGCGATCTCCTGATAGCTCATCTCCTGCAGGTCGCGCATCTTGACGGCTTCGCGCAACGTCGGGGCCAGCTGGCGCATCGCCCGCTGGAGCAGCGACCGGCGGTCGAGATGTTCCAGCGCCGCCAGCGGGCTCACGGTGTTCGACACCGGCGCCAGATCGCCGGGATCGACGTCGCGATCGATGGTCTCGCGCTCCTTGCGGACGCTGCGATAGTGATCGATGCACAGGTTGCGGCTGACGCTGACCAGCCAGGTCTGGAAGTTGGCGCGGCGGTCGAAGGTGTCGAGCGACTTGAAGATCTTGACGAAGACGTCCTGGGTCAGGTCCTCGGCCAGGTCGTGGCGGCCGGTGAACTTGTAGGCGATGTTGAAGACCTTGCGCCAGTGCTGGCGCACGATCTGCTCCCACGCGGCCTGGTCGCCCGCCAGACAGCGCTGGATCAGCGTATCGATGGCGTCGGGCTGGGCCGACGAGGCATCAAGGGACATGGAAAAGATGATCGGTATCATCGCGGGTCGCCGCCGTGAATCAGGCCTTCCTGCAGCACACCCCCGACGGTTTCCGCGTCGAGTCGGTGCCGGCCGCCACGGTGGCCGCGGCGCTCGGCACGCCCTGCTACGTCTACAGCGCCGGGGCCATTCGCGACGCCTACCGCCGGCTCGACGCCGCTTTCGGCCCGCGTCCGCACGCCATCCACTACGCGCTCAAGGCCAACTCCACACTCGCCCTGGTGCGGCTGCTGCGCACGCTCGGCAGCCGCGTCGACGCCAACTCGATCGGCGAGGTCGACGTGGCGCTGCGCTGCGGCTTCCAGCCGCGCGACATCGTCTTCACCGGCGTCGGCAAATCGGCCGCCGAACTGACCCGCGCCGTCACCCTCGACGTCCACGCCATCAACGTCGAATCGCCCGGCGAACTCGACCGGCTGGACGAGATCGCCATCGGCCACGGCCGGCGGGTGCGGGTGGCGCTGCGGGTCAACCCCGACATCGACGCCCGGAGCCATCCGCACATCTCGACCGGCCTGCGCGACAACAAGTTCGGCGTGCCGATCGCGCTGGCCCGCACCCTGGTCGCCGACATGGCGCGGCGGCGCGGCCTGGTGCCGGTCGGTGTCCACGTCCACATCGGCTCGCAGATCACCACGCTCGATCCGCTCACTCGGGCGGCCGAGGCGGTGGCCGGACTGGCCCGCGAACTGGTCGCCGACGGCGTGCCGCTCGAGCAGATCGACTTCGGCGGCGGGCTGGGCATCTCCTACGACGGCGCGCCGGTGCCCGACGCTGGCGACTACGTGCGGGCGCTGGTCGCCGCCGCCGGCGACGTGCCGCTGGCCCTGGCGATCGAGCCCGGCCGGTCGATTGTCGGCCCGGCCGGCGTGCTGCTGACGACCGTGGTCGACGTGAAGCACGTGCCCGGCGGCCGCCGCTTCGTCGTGCTCGACGCCGGCATGACCGAGCTGATGCGGCCGGCGCTCTACGGCGCCTTCCACCGCATCGAGCCGGTGCGGCCGCGGCCGGGCGCCGCCGAGGCGTCGGATGTCGTCGGGCCGATCTGCGAGAGCACCGACCGCTTCGCCCGCGATCTGGCGCTGGCCCCGGTCGAGGTCGGCGACCTGATGGCGATTCGCGACGTCGGCGCCTACGGCGCGGTGCTCGGCTCGACCTATCTGCGCCGGCCGCTGCCGCCCGAAGCGCTGGTCGACGGCGACACCTGGACCACCATCCGGCGCCGGCAGACGCTCGACGACCTGCTGCAGCTCGAGATGTGATGGACGCCGGACGGCTGATCGCCTTCGAAGGGCTCGACCAGAGCGGCAAGCAGACGCAGGCCGAAGCGCTGGCCGCGGCGCTGCGCGCTGCCGGTCACGGCGTGCAGATGATCTCGTTCCCCGACTACCACACGACCATCGGCGCCGAGATCGGCGCGGCGTTGCAGGGCCAGCGCGGCTACGGCCCCGACGTGCTGCAGCTGCTCTACATCGCCAACCGCTACGAGTACGCGCCGCGGATCCGCGCCTGGCTGGGCGCCGGGCAGATGGTGGTCGCCGACCGCTATGCGGCGTCGAGCCTGGCCTACGGCGAGGCGCAGGGACTCGACGTGTCGTGGCTGGCCGAGACGCAGCGGCTGCTGCCGTCCGCCGATCTCACGATCGTCCTCGACATCGCGCCCGCGACCTCGCTCGAGCGCAAGCGCGCCGCCCGCGACCGGTTCGAACGCGACCTGCCGCTGCTGTCACGGGTGCGCGCCAGCTATCAGCGTCAGGCGGCGTCGCCGTCGTGGTGCCTGGTCGACGGCACCCAGCCGGCCGACGCGGTGCGCGCCGCGGTCACCGTGGCTGTCCGCTCACGGCTCGCGCTGCCGTAATCACCACGATCGCCCGCGGTTGCGCCGCCGCCAGCGCCTCGGCACACGCCGCCACCGTGGCCCCGGTCGTGAGCACGTCGTCCACCACCGCCACCGTGTGGCCGCGCAGCGTCCGGGCGGCGCGGGTCAGCGCGAACGCTCCGTGCAGATTGCTGCGTCGCGCGTCTCCCGACAACCCGACCTGTGCGGCGGTGGGTCGCGAGCGCATGAGCGCCCGGCACACCGGCGGGCCCAGCCCGAGGGCCAGGGCCTCGGCCTGGTTGAAGCCGCGCTCGCGCTCGCGGCGGCGATGCAGTGGCACCGGCACGAGCAGATCGACCGTGGCCAGCAGATCGTGGCCGGCCATGCGCATCAGGCGGGCGAGGGGCGGCGCCACCGACGGCCGGCGGCCGTACTTGAGGGCGTGGACGATGTCGGCGAGTGCGCCGTCCAAGGCGCCGACGGCACGGGCGGCGACAGCGCCACCGAGTATCACCGGGCAGGCGAGGCAGGTGCCGAGCGGCGCCACCCGCGCGCTCGGGAGCGGTTCACCGCAGCGCCGGCACAGCGGCGGGCTGAAGCGGGCGACGCGGCCCCAGCAGGCCGGACACACCGCGCCGTCGAGCGGCCGTTCGAGCACCGTCCCGCACACCGCGCAGCACGGCGCCAGCAGCACCGACAGCGCCGCGTCGGCGAGGTGCCGGAGAATCACCGGCGGCGGGGCGCCGCCGGCGCGCGATCAGCCAGCCGCCGGATCGGGCAGCGCGATCGGGTGAGCGCTGCCCCACAGCCGTTCCAGTCCGTAGAACATGCGGGCGTTGGGCGCGAAGACGTGGACCACGAAGTCGAAGTAGTCGAGCAGCACCCACTCGCCGCGTTCGTAGCCCTCGACGTGGCTGGGGCGCAGCTTCTTCGTCTTGAGGGCCGCTTCCACCGCATCGGCGATGGCCTGGACCTGCCGCCGGTTCTGTCCGGTGCACACGATGAAGAAGTCGGTGAAGGCATCGGCCTCGCGCAGGTCGAGCGCCAGCACGTCTTCGCCCTTCTTGTCGCGCACCGCGGCCACCGCGGCCAGGATGACCGCCGGCACGCGCGGCCGCTTCGTACTCCGTCCACTACTCGTCTTGGCCATGCAAGGCACCTACCACTGACGTTCTTTCCACGTACAACCCGTGTCGACGAATGTACTGCTCGACGCGCGGCGGCACCAGTCCGGCCAGGGAGAACCCCCTGGCGGCGCGGGCGCGAATCACCGTCGACGACACGTCGGGTGTCGCCGCTTCCACCAGCACGACGGCCGTGCCCGGCGTGCGATCGATCTCGACCGGCCGCCGGAAGCGTCCGGCCAGTCCCGGCAGCCGCTCGACCACGGCGTCGAGGCTCGCGCCCGGCCGGGTGACGACCACGAAGTGGGCCAGGTCGAGCACGTCCGGATAGCGCGACCAGGTGGCGATCTCTGCGAACGCGTCGGCGCCGGTGATGAAGAAAATCTGCGACGCGGTGAGGCCGGTGGCCTGCGCCGCGATCAGCGTGTCGTAGGTGTAGGACGGGCCGGCGCGCTCGATCTCCACGTCCGAGACGCTCCAGCCCGGCTCGTCGAGTGCCACCAGCGCCGCCATCGCGAAGCGGTGCGGCGGCGACGCCCGCGGCCCGACCGCGCGGTGCGGCGGCGCGTGGGCCGGGACGAGCTGCAGGTGGTCGAGGGCCAGCGCTTCGCGCGCGGCGCGGCCGGCCGCCAGGTGTCCGGCATGCACCGGGTCGAAGGTTCCGCCGAGCAGTCCGAGCCGCATCAACGCTCGGTGACCGCGGCCGGACCGTCGTCGGCTCCGGCCAGCTGCAGCGCCGCCGCGCGGGCCGCGGCCACGTGCGGCCAGGCCGCGGCGAGCAGCGCCGGCACGCCGGTGCCGGCGGCGGCCGAGATGGCCAGGCACGGCAGGCCGAGCTCGGTGGCGCGGGCCTTGAGCGCCGCCAGCCGCTCGGGTTCGTCGAGCGCGTCGATCTTGTTGGCGGCGACGAGCTGCGGCTTGTCGAGCAGCGCGGCGTCGAACAGGCCGAGCTCGCGGCGCACCGTGTCGAGATCGCTCACCGGATCGCGGCCCGAGGCGCCCGAGACGTCGACGACGTGGATCAGCACCGCGGTCCGCTCGACGTGCTTCAGGAACTGATGGCCCAGGCCGTGGCCAGTGTGCGCGCCTTCGATCAGGCCGGGCACGTCGGCGACGACGAACGTGCGGTCGTCGCTGAGCTGCACGACGCCGAGGTTCGGGGTGAGCGTGGTGAACGGGTAGTCGGCGATCTTGGGCCGGGCGGCGCTGGCCCGGGCGATGAGCGTGGACTTGCCGGCGTTGGGGAAGCCAACCAGGCCGACATCCGCCAGCAGCTTCAACTTCAGTTTGAGCCGCCGCTCCTCACCGGGTTCGCCCGGCTGCACTTTGCGCGGCGCGCGGTTGGTGGCGCTGACGAAGCGGGCGTTGCCCAGGCCGCCGCGTCCGCCCTTGGCGACGAGCACGCGCTCTCCGGGCGTGGTCAGGTCGGCGAAGGGCAGCCACTCGCCAGGCAGCTCGGGGTCGGCCACCAGGACGGTGGTGCCGGGCGGTACCGGTACCTCGAGGTCCTTGCCGGCGCCGCCGGTCTTCAGGACCCCCTGGCCGCCCTTGCCGCGCTCGGCACGATGTTCGGGGGTGTAGCGGAAGTGGAGCAGGGTGTTGCGGTGCGGATCGGCGACCAGATAGACCGAACCACCGGCGCCGCCGTCACCGCCGTCGGGGCCGCCGCGGGGGACGAACTTCTCGCGCCGGAAGCTGAGGCAGCCGGCGCCGCCATGGCCCGACTCCACCACGATCTCGACGTCGTCGACGAACACGGTGGGGCTCGGGACTCGGGTCTCGGGGCTCGGGACGAGCCCCAGGGGTAACCGCTTATCCAGCCAGCGGCAGGATGCTGATGAAGCGTCCGCGCGAGCCGTGGTTCTCGAACTTCACGGTGCCGGGGATCTTCGCAAACAGCGTGTCGTCCTTGCCGATCCCGACGTTGAGGCCGGGACGGAACTTGCGCCCGCGCTGCCGCACCAGGATCGACCCGCCGGTCACGACGTTGCCGTCGTGCCGCTTGACGCCCAGCCGTTGCGACTGGCTGTCGCGTCCGTTGCGGGAACTGCCTTGCCCTTTTTTCGTTGCCATGACGTATGAACCTGGCCGCGCGGCGCGGCGCGAAGGTCGCCTCTAGGCGACGATCTCGGTGATCCGCACGCGGGTCAGCGCGCTGCGGTGACCCGCCGTACGGCGATACTGTTTGCGGCGCTTCTTCTTGAAGACGCGCACCTTGGCGCCGCGGTGAGCTTCGACCACGACGCCGACCACTTTGGCGCCGGCCACGGTGGGCGTGCCGGTCTTGACGTCGCCGCCGTCGGTGCCGACGACGAGCACCCGCTCGATGGTGACCGACGTGCCGGCCTCGCCGGTGCCGTCGAGCTCGATTTCCGAACCCGGCTCGACGCGGTACTGATGGCCCTGGGCCTGAATCACTGCAAACACGGGAACTCTCCGTGAGGTCGCGGCCGGCACCCCCACCCGCCTGTCGGGTCCGCCCCCTGTGGGCGGCCTCGAGGCCCGGCCAGAACCATCAAGGCTATCAGAAAGACCGGGCCCTGGGCTACCTACTTGAGCAGCACCCGGCTGCCGCGGATCTTCTGGGCACTCAGGGTGTTGAGGAAGCTCGGCAGCAGGCGGTCCATCAGCTCGAAGAACGACGACAGCGCCGGGGTGCTCTGGTTGGCGTTGTAGAGGATCTCCTCGCGAAAGGTCTCGGTGTGCAGCGTCTCGCCGGTGCGGCCGTCGATGAAGACGAAGCTCGGCCGGAGGATGAAGCCCTTGCGCTCCATGTAGGTGCGTTCGGGCTGCACGACCCGGCGCCCCAGCGAGTCGAAGGTCTCGCGTTCGCGCTGCACGAAGCCGCTGCGCGAGTGCGGCCGGAACAACACCGTGCCGGTGACGATCAGCGGCTGCTGGAACTCCTGGCCGATCTTCTTCCAGGTACTCGGCGTCGGTGAACACCTTCTCGAACGCCGCGAACTGCGTCTCGTCGGTGAGCGCAGCGTCGGCGGCCGGCTGCGGCGGCGGCGCGCCGGCGGCGCCGCTGGCGGCCGGATCGGGATCGACACCGGCGACGTCCGCCAGGTCGAGCGCATCGGCGTCGATCACGCGCAGCTGACCCTTGTTGCGCAGCTGGCTACGCAACAGCCGCACGGTTTCGAGGTTGCCATCGACGTCCTGGGTGCCGGCGGCGACGAAGCCGGCCACGTAGACCCGCGAGAACGGACGCACGTCCAGCTTCGGCTGGATCGGCGTCTCGATGGGGATCTCCTGGTAGGGAGTACTGCAGCCACCCAGCAGGGTGGCGCAGGCCAGGCTAACGACCGTCAGTGCGCCCCGTCCGGTCATTGATCTCCTTGAACAGATCGAAGTTCTGTCTGATGAGGGGGTTGTTCGGCTCCAGCTGCGCGGCCTTCTCGTACGCCGCGCGCGCTTTGGCGAGCTCGCCTTGCTGCTCGTGGGCGATCGCGAGGTTGTTGAACGCCTGGGCGTAGCTGGGGTCGATCTCGGTGGCCCGTTGCCAGCGATAGACCGCCTCGCGCCACAGCCCGCGCTGGGCCACGGCGATGCCGAACTCCACCTGTTTACGAGCATCCCCCCGCGCATCGGCGTAGGCGGGCGCTGCGAAGAGCGCCGACAGCAGGGTGATAACGACCAGTCGGTGAATCATGGGGCCGTAAAGCCACTATAGTCCCCGGCCCATCGCCGGGCAAGACCGCGTGACAACCGTATTGCGGACCGGGGCCATGCGGTCCGATAATCGATCCAGCCGAGGTCACGGCCCCCCGCGAGACGCGGGTGCACACGTCCGCTGCGGCGGCGTGCGCGGCCCGCCGGAGGTGCCTCCGATGACCGACCTCGAGGCCATCGCCCTGGCCGCATTCGGCTATTCCCGCCGGCGTCTGCTCGGCGTCCTCGTCCGCCACTGCCTCGGCCGGCCGATTCCGGACCTCGACGACCTGCCTGGCCGCGACCCCGGCGAGCCGCTGCTGCACTGGGCGTGCCGCTGCGCGCGCGAGCCCGACGCCGCGGCCGAAGCCGCGCGCGTCGGCGAACTGGCCGCCCGGCACGTCGAAGACGCGGCGCGGCTGGGGCAGCGCGCGGTCAGCCTCGCGACGCCGGCCTATCCACCGGCGCTGCGCGAGATCCCCGACCCGCCGCCGGTGCTGTGGCTCCGCGGCCGGATCGACGCGCTGCACGCGCCGCAGGCGGTGGCCGTCGTCGGCGCCCGCGCGGCGTCGCGGCAGGGGCTGGAGGTCGCCGCGGCGCTCGGCGCCGGGCTGGCGTCGGCCGGCGTCGTCGTGGTGAGTGGCCTGGCCCGCGGCATCGACACCGCCGCGCACCGCGCCGCCGTCGCGGCCGGCGGGTGCAGCGTCGCGGTGCTCGGCTCCGGACTCGACCGGCTCTATCCGCCCGAGCACGAACGCCTCGCCGCGCAGCTGACCGAGCGCGGTGCGGTGGTCAGCGAATGCGCGCCGGGCACGCCGCCCCTGCCGCACCACTTTCCGTTGCGCAATCGGATCATCAGCGGGCTGACCGTCGCGACGGTGGTCGTCGAGGCGTCGGAGAAGAGCGGCTCGCTCATCACCGCCGGGGCCGCGCTCGACCAGGGCCGCGAAGTGATGGCGGTGCCGGGGTCGGTGGCGACGGGTCGGCATCGCGGCGCGCACGCGCTGCTGCGCGATGGGGCGACGCTGGTCGAACGCGCCGACGATGTCCTGGCGGCGCTGGGCTGGGGCGGGTGCGGGCGCCACGGCGCACCGCCGGCCGCGCTCGACCCGGCCGTGGCCGCGGAACTGCGCCTCGACCCCGGGCTGGAGGACTTCGACGCCGACGACGTGGCGGCCGCTACCGGGTGGCCGCCGGGGCTGGTCTGTGCCAGGCTGGGCGCCCTCGAAATCGCCGGCCGGATTCACCGCGTCGGCGGCGGCCGTTACGTGGGATCCCGGAACCGCGTGCTAACGTAGGCGGTTCTAAGCTCACCGGAGCTGTCTACAGGAGCCCATGCCGAAGCCGCTGGTCATCGTCGAGTCGCCCGCCAAAGCCAGGACACTCTCCCGGTTCCTGGGCGACGACTATCGCGTCGAGGCCAGTTACGGGCACATCCGCGACCTGCCGGAGTCCGCCAGCGAGGTGCCGGCGGCGATCAAGGCCAAGTCCTGGGGCCGGCTCGGGGTGGACACCGACGGGGACTTCACGCCTCACTACGTCGTGCCGGCCGACAAGCGGAAGCACGTCCAGGCCCTCAAGGACGCGATGAAGGACGCCTCGGAGGTGATTCTCGCGACCGACCCCGACCGCGAAGGCGAATCGATCAGCTGGCACCTGGAGCAGCTGCTCAAGCCCAAGGTGCCGGTCCGGCGGATCCACTTCCACGAGATCACCGAGGAAGCCATTCGCGCGGCGCTCGACCACGCCCCCGAGGATGTCGACCAGAACCTCGTCCGCGCCCAGGAGAGCCGGCGCATCCTCGACCGGCTCTACGGCTACACGCTGTCACCGGTGCTGTGGAAGAAGGTGCAGACCGGGCTCTCGGCCGGCCGCGTGCAGAGCGTGGCCGTGCGCCTCATCGTCGAACGCGAGGAAGACCGGCTCGCGTTCGTGAAGGCCGGCTACTGGGATCTCGAAGCGACGCTGCGCGGCGGCGCCAGCGAGTTCGGCGCCACGCTGGTCAAGGTCGACGACAAGCGCGTCGCCACCGGCAAGGACTTCAACGACAAAGGCGTGCTGACCTCGACCACGGTCACGCGTCTCGACGAGGCGGTGGCGACGGCGCTGGCCGACGGGCTCAAGCGGCAGATGCCGTGGACGGTCACCAGCGTCGAAGAGAAGCCGGCGGCGCAGCGTCCGTCGGCGCCGTTCACGACTTCGACGCTGCAGCAGGAAGCCAACCGCAAGCTCGGGTTCTCGTCGGATCGCACGATGAGCGTTGCCCAGCGCCTCTTCCAGGGCGTCGACCTCGGCGGCGGCGAGCTCGAAGGCCTCATCTCCTATCACCGCACCGACTCGACGACGCTCTCCGACAAGGCGCTCGCCGAGGCCGGGCACGCCGTGCAGGAGATGTACGGCAAGGACTATTACCGTGGCCCGCGCCAGTACCAGACCAAGGTGCGCAACGCCCAGGAAGCGCACGAGGCGATCCGTCCCACCGACTTCCGCCGTGCGCCGCAGATGCTCGAGCGCGTGCTCGAGAGCGACGAGCTGAAGCTCTACGAGCTCATCTGGAAGCGCGCCGTGGCCTCCCAGATGGCCGATGCGCAGCTGCTGCGCACGGCGATCGAGATCACCGGCACGACGCCCGACCAGCGGCGCGCCGTGTTCTCGGCCAGCGGCAAGGCGATCGAGTTCGCCGGCTTCCTGCGCGCCTACGTGGAAGGCAGCGACGATCCGTCGGCCGAACTCGGCGAACAGGAGACGCTGCTGCCGAAGCTCAAGGTCGGCGACCAGGTGCACGCGCCCGACCGGCTCGACGAAGATCTCATCCTGCTCAAGGTCGGCGCCAAGGGCCACGAGACGGCGCCGCCGGCCCGCTACACCGAAGCGTCGCTGGTGAAGCGGCTCGAAGAGGAAGGCATCGGCCGTCCCTCCACCTACGCGCCGACGGTCGCCACCATCCAGCGCCGCGGCTATGTCAGCAAGCTGGGCAAGGCGCTGGTGCCGAGCTTCACCGCGTTCGCGGTCACCCGCCTGCTGCGCGAGCACTTCGCCGACTACGTCGACATCGGCTTCACCGCCGAGATGGAGGAGATGCTCGACGAGATCTCCAACGGCCAGAAGGACTGGCTCGACTTCATCACCGCGTTCTACCGCGGCGACGGCAAGCACACCGGGCTCGAGACGATCGTCCAGGGCAAGGACAAGTCGATCGACTACCCGATGCTGGTGCTCGGCGACGACCCCGAGACCGGCAAGCCAGTGCGGGTGCGGATTGGCCGCTACGGCCCGTTCTTGCAGCTCGGCGACTCCGGCGAGGACTCGCCGCGGGCCTCCGTGCCCGAGGACATGAGTCCGGCCGACCTGTCGCTCGAGGAAGCGCTCAAGCTGCTCAAGGCCAAGGCCGAGGGCCCGCGCTCGCTCGGCGTCGACGCGAAGAGCGGGCTGCCGGTCTACGTGATGCACGGCCGCTTCGGCCCCTACGTGCAGCTGGGCGAGAATCCCGAGAAGGGCAGCAAGGACAAGCCCAAGCGGGCGTCGCTCGATCAGGGCATGTCGGAAGACGGCGTGTCACTGGACGAGGCGATGCGGCTGCTGTCGCTGCCGCGCGAACTCGGTGCCGCCGACGACGGCCAGACGATCCTGGCTAACCGCGGCCGCTTCGGCCCCTACGTGCAGCTCGCCACCGAGTACCGATCGCTCGAAGCCGACGACGATGTCTACACGATCACGCTCGAGCGGGCCAAGGAACTGCTGGCCAAGCCCAAGGGGCAGCGCCGGCAGCGCGCCGCCGCCAAGGAGCTGCGCGCGCTCGGCGCGCATCCGTCGGGCGGCGCGCCGGTGCGGATCCTCGACGGCCGCTACGGCCCGTACGTGACCGACGGCACGACCAACGCGTCCCTGCCCAAGGGCACGGCCCCCGAGGCGATCACGATGGCGCAGGCGGTGGAGCTGATGAACGCCCGCGCCGGCAGTTCCTCGGCGAAGCGTCGCGCGCCGGCCCGTGGGCGCGGCGGCGCCGCCAAGACGGTCAGGACGCCGAAGGCGGCGGCCGCCACGCGCGCGAAAAAGGGCTGACCGCCGCCAGCGGCGCGGCGATGGCTACTGCGGGGGCCGGTTCCGGTACTCCGCGCTCTTCCTGAGTTCGCGTTCGACGTCGCGCTGCGTCCAGCGGTCGCGCATCACCCGGTCGACCCAGCCGCGGGCTCCCGGATCCGGGTCGCGCCCGAGGACGCTGTTGTAGGCCCGCCGCACGATCTCCTCGGCCTGCTCGCGGGTGACCCGCGCGAAGTCGAGCCGGACGCGCACCGACGACACGGTGTCGTTCCAGCCCTCCTGCTGCAGGTTCGACACGTCGTCGCTGAACCGGTTCGAGCGGCCGCCGAAGTTCGGGTTGCGGTAGACGGTCACGTCGGCGTCGCCGAAGAGGCGGATCGACGAGATCCGGTCGTTCAGCCCTTCGGGCATCTGGTCGTAGTAATCGCCGGCAGCGACGCAGAAATAGTCTCCGCCGTAGTTGGCGTTCTGGTAGAAGCAGGCGCCGGCGCGCGGCGGGCGCGGGCGGCCCCAGCGCTGCGCCTCGACGGCGGTTGCGCCGAGCAACGTGAACCCGACCATCCACACGAGCGCGAGCTGGTGGCTCCTGGCAATTCGCGCGTTCATCGTGATCCCTCCGCGGTGACGACGTGCAGACCCCGTGCCGGGGTCCGTCTGTCGGTTTGTCGGCACCGCCCCCGGTGTGCTGCAGGGACGGCGCCCCATTTTGCCTGATGGGCGGCCGAAGTCCCGGCTTGAGTGTCCGGCCGATGTGACGTACTTTCCCGGCGGTACACAGTGCGGCCGAACCCGACCAGACCGTCCGGCATCTGACAGGCAGGCGACCATGAAATTCTGCGGATGGCTGCTGGCGTTGCTCGTGGGTGCCGGCCAGGTGCAGGCGCAGTCGACGTCCGCGCCGGAGGACACCAGAACCGGTCAGATCGCGGCGCGGCAGGCCGAGAAGGCCCGCACCGCGACGCCGTACCGGCCCGGCCGCATCGAGTCGATCGTCCGCCAGATCGACGAGCACCTGATGCACCGCCACGTCAAGTGGCACCCGTTCTACGGCCCGGCGTACCACGGCGCTGGTCTCACCGCCGGCGTCGGCTACATGTTCCATACCGGCGACTACGACTCGCTCGACGTGCGGGCGGCGATGTCGCTCAACCGCTCGACCCGGGCCGAAGTGGAGTTCCGGCGGCCGAGGCTGCTGCGGCGCCGCGCCGCGCTCGCCGTTCTGGGCGGGTGGCGCGAGGGATTCGGCCAGAATTTCTTCGGCCTCGGCAGCGCCGCGACTTCGATCGACGACCGCACCGAGTTCGACTTCCGGCAGGCCTACGCCGGCGCGACCCTCGACGTCAGGCCCAACCGCGGCCCGGTGGTGATTGCCGGTGGCGTCGAGTACTCCCGTTACGAGCAGCGCGCCAGTGGCGCCGACGCCTTCGCGTCGCGCTTCACCGCCGCGACCCTCCCGGGCCTGGGGGCGACCGTCGATTACCTCCAGCCGCACGCCACCCTCGCCATCGACTGGCGGCCGGCGAAGGACTACGCCCGCCGCGGCGGCTACTACGGCGTGACCGCCCGGCGCTACATCGACGGCGGCGGGCCGTTCAGCTTCACGCAGATCGACTACGACCTGGTGCAGCACCTCCCCCTGCTCCGCGATGCCTGGGTCCTGTCACTGCGGGCCCGGGCCGAGACCACCGGCACCAGCAGCGGCGACGCCGTGCCCTTCTTCATGATGCCGTTCCTCGGGAACTCGACCACGTTGCGCGCCTTCTCGAGCATGCGGTTCCGGGATCGGCAGAGCCTGCTGCTGTCGGCGGAGTGGCGCATCCTGCTGAACGGCAACCTCGACGCGGCGCTGTTCTACGACGCCGGTACGGTCGCGGCGCGCCGTGGCGATCTGACGCTCCACGGACTGAAGAGCGGCTACGGCATCGGCTTTCGCCTGCACACGCCGATGTCCACGCCGGTGCGCCTCGATCTGGCGCACGGCAACGAAGGCTTCCGGGCGGTGATCGGTGCGGCCGCGGCGTTCTGAACGCGGCGCCGCCGCCAGACTGGGCCTGGGGTTGGCCGGCGTGGCGCTGGCGGTGCTGGTCGTCCTGGCGCCGCTGCATTCGCAGCAGCCGCGGTTCTTCAGCGACGACCCGCTCGCCGTCGAACCCGAAACCCAGGATGCGTCGACCGTGCAGCCGTGGGACATCGACCTGGCCTACGACCTCGCCTACGCCTATGCCGTCACCGGCCGTCGGTCGCCCGAGCGCGTCGCCGCCGGCAACGTCAACACCATCGACGAGGTGCCCGATTCGAGCTGGTTCACCAATCGGATCGGCACGCGGACGCTGTCGGCCAGCGAGATCGCCACCGGCCCGAACCGGCTGCCGCCGCCCGATGTGTCGACGCTGACCGTGATCAGGGAGAAGTCGAGCGGTTTCGCCGCCGGCTTCACCGCGCGTGACGCGGCCGGCGCGACCTGGTTCGTGTCGTTCGATTCGCCGTCGAATCCCGACGGTGCGACCGCTGCGCTGGTCGTCGCCACCAAGCTGTTCTGGGCGCTGGGCTTCAATCAGGTCGAGTACCACGTCGCCGCGGTTCGCCGCGAGCACATCGCCCTCGCCCCGTCGGCGACGGTCTGGCGGCCGTCCGGCCGCCGGACGCCGATGTCCCAGGACGATCTGGCCGAGGTGCTGTCACGCACGACGCCGGCCGCCGGCGGCGCCTACCGCATCGCCGCCGGGCGCGCGCTCCCGGGCCGGATCCTCGGCGGCTTCAAGTACGAGGGCACGCGTCCCGACGATCCGAACGACGTCGTCCCCCATCAGCATCGCCGCGAGCTGCGCGCCCTCCGGGTCTTCGGCGCGTGGACCAACCTGACCGACATGAAGGCCGGCAACACGTTGGACACGGTCGTGACCGAGGACGGGCGTTCGCGCGTGCGTCACTACCTGCAGGACGTCGGCTCGAGTTTCGGGGTCGGCGCCAACGGCCCGCACGACTGGAGCGAGGGCTGGGAGTACGTGTTCCAGACCGGCCCGACCCTGCGCCGGCTGTTCTCGCTGGGATTTGCCCTGAGCCGCTGGCAGCTGGCGCCGATCGACGAGCACCCATCGATCGGCCGGTTCGAGGGCGACGCATTCGACCCCGACCGATGGAAGCCGCGGGCGCCGCTACGGGCCTACTTCGAGCTGCGCGACGACGACGCCTTCTGGGCGGCGCGCAAGGTGATGGCGTTCAGCGACGACGCCATCCACGCCGCGGTGGCGACCGGGCAATTCAGCGACCCGCGCGCCGCCCGTCTGCTCGAAGCGGTGCTGATCAAGCGCCGCGACCGCATCGGACAGACCTACCTGCCGCGGATCAACCCGATCGTCGCGCCGGCACTCGCCGGCGCCAGCCTGACCTTCGACAACGCCGCGGTCGATCACGCGGTGGCGACCGCGCCGCAGCGTTACCAGGCGCGGTGGTTCGCCTTCGACAACACCAGCGGGAGGTCGCGCGAGATCGCCGTGACGGCCGCCGCCACCACGCGCCTCACCGCCCCGGAAGGACTGCCGCAGAATGTCGGGGCGTTCGTGCGGGTCGACCTGTCGGCCGACCATGCGCAGTACCCGTCGTGGCGCACGCCGATCGAGACCTACTTCCGACGTGAGCCGTCGGGGTGGACGCTCGTCGGTCTCGTGCGCCTGCCCGGCGACTGACGGTCGCTCGGGGCGCCCGCCGTCGGGCGGTCATGGCTCCGCGGCCAGCTCCGGCACTGCGCCGAACTGCGCGACCAGCGGGTAATGGTCCGAGCCGAAGGCGTCGTCGAGTCGCCGGGCCCGCACCGACCACCCGTCCGGTGGCCGCGAGAACACGTGATCGAGGCGCAGCCACCGTCGGAACGTCGGCCGCCGGTCGCGGGCCGCCGCGTCGGTCATCGCCGCGGCCATCGTCCGGTAGGCGTTGTCCGAGAAGCCGAACCAGGTGTTGAAGTCGCCGCCGACGACCACCGGGCCCGCCGCCGGCAACGCCGCCAGCAGCTCGCGCACCTGCCGCTGACGAAGGCGCCCGAACATCCAGAGGCGCCGCGCGCTCGCCGCCACCTCCAGGTGCACGCTGACGACGCGCAGCGTCGTGACGCTGCCGTCGTGACGGCGGACCGGAATCGAGGCGGCCAGCGCCACCCGGCGCTGGCGCTCGAACGGCAGTTCGATGGCCGCCAGGTCGGTCAACGGCTCGGTCGACAGAATGGCGTTGCCGCGGTCCTCGCGTGCGGCCGTGGCCGCGCCGTTGCGCATCGACGGCGCGTAGTAGAGGGCGAGCCCCAGCCGGGCGGCCAGCGCCACCACCTCGAACCGCGCCTGTCCGCCGCGCGCGGCGGCGCGGGGAAGGCGTATCCGCCGGGGCGCGACGTCGGGGATGGCATCGCTTTGCCTGAACACTTCCTGCAGCAGCAGCACGAACCTGGTCACGGGACGGCCGGCCGAGAACTCGCCCCGCCGCAGCCGCGCGACCAGCCCCTCCAGGTCGCCGGCCCCGACGTGGACGTTCCAGGACACGACGACGAGATCGTCGAGGAGGGCGGTGGTGGTGACGTCGTGCCCGGCTCGCGCCAGTGCCGCGTGCACGACCGGCGGGCCGGTCGTGTCGCACCAGGCGTCGAGCGCCACGGCGTCGCGGGTGTCGATCGAAGCCCAGCGGATGGCCGGCGCTGGCACCGTCGCCAACGACATCGCGGTCCGGCACGAACGGTCGAGGGCGGCCGGTACCAGCCGGGTCAGCGGCTTCGCGCAGCCTGCGCTGAGCAGCGCCGTCGCGGCCATGACCACCGCCGTCGCTCGAGCCGTCGCGGACACACGGCTATTGTCGCTGCAACGGCGCCTACTTGACCAGGAACAGTCGATCCTGGCGCTTCAGCGCCCAGCGGACGCGGCCGTCGGCGCCGATGATGACGTCCTCTTCCTGCGCCATCCGGACCTGCTGGCCGCCCCATTCCGGCACCGGCGTCGTCGCCTGCAGTTCGATCGAGTACCACATCGAGGGAATCACCACCGCGTCGCCGCGTCCCGGCACGCCGTCCTGGTAGTCCCACAGCCCTATGAGCGGCCCGGCGCCGTGGCCGTGCAGGCCGATCGGATGGCTGTACTGCGTGCCGACGATGCCGGCGGCGGTCATGCGCGCCCGCATCGCCTTCAGAATGTCGTTGCCGGTGCGTCCCGGCCGCAGCTCTTCCAGGGTCAGGTCCTGCATCCGGTTGGCGTTGGCGAGCGCCTGCTTCAGGCCGGCTGGCGCGTCGGTTTCGCCCTCGCGCAGCACGTAGGCGAGGTGCTGGGTGTCGGTGTTGAGGCGGGCGACGGTGATGCCGACGTCGCAGTGGAGCACGTCGCCGCGCTGGATGATCGGATCGGCGCCGAGATCGGCGTCGGTGGCGCCGCGGCGCTGCACGTCGACGCTGGGTTGGAACCAGGTGCCGAGCCCGAGGTCGTTGACGCGCTGGCGCCACCACCACACCAGATCGCTCGTGCGCGTCGTCCCGGCCGTGATCGTCGTCGCCGAGAACATCTCCTGGGTCATCGCCCAGACGAGTTCGGTCATCGTGGTGAAGAACGCCTCTTCCCCCGGCAGCCGAACGGCGATGAGCTGGAGCGGCAGCGCGTCGGTGTCCTTGAAGCGCGACGTCCAGCGCTCGCCGAGGGCGGCGCTCATGCCCTTGAGCTCGCCGGCCGACAGGCCGTCGGAGAAGGCGAACACCGTCGATCGGTTGATGCCGATCACCTTGGGGTTGCGCGGCTCGATCACCGCCTTCAGCGCCTGCCACTGGTCGTCGCCCCACAGCTCGGCCTGCTGGCCGCGGCCGACGTCGCCGCCGGCGGCCACGGTGGCGCGCCGAGCATCGTAGAGCCCGCCCTGCGAGGTGCCGCCGAGCGCGATCCGCTCGACGCACGCCGCTGCCGGCGGCTGGCCGGTGGCCGCACACTTGTCGAAGAAGACGTAGATGGTGCGGCGCCGCGCCGCGAAGGTCTCGGGCGCGACCAACGCGGCGAAGACCGGATCCTCGTTGTACTCGCGCATCGACACCACCCACATGTCGATGCCGTGCGTGCGCAGCAGCCGCGGCAGGAAGGTGTCGAGTCGTTCCTTGAGCCACGCCTGCTGCAGCGCCGCCTGTTCGCGCTGCGTGCCGAAGGGACGGGCTGCAACCGGTTGAGCGACGGCCGTCGCCGTGGTCGCCATCAGCACGGCGATGGCCACGGCGACGACCGAGAGACGGGCGACGGAGTCATGGCGGCGCGGGGTCATGCGCCGCCATGTTATCCGCTGACACTACTGAATACGGTACGGGCCGGGGACGCCGGTGAGGTCGAGGGTCTGCACCGGGCCGGCGAGCATCGCCGCGGTCCAGCCCGTGGTGGCGGTCGATACGCACGGCGCCGTCGCGTCGCCGAGAGTCCGCTGACGCGGGAACTGCGCCACCGCGGCGGGGTTGCCGGCGTAGTAGCCAACCGTCGCTCCCACCGCGGTGATCTGCAGCATCCGGAACAGCGGGGCGGGATTGGTGTCGAGCGGCAGGTAGGCCTGGCCGCTGCAATCGTCAGTCAGATAGAACGCGTCGAAGGCCATCGGCACGATACCGGCGGCGTCAATCGGCGCGAACAACCGGACGTCCGGCAGCGGCAGCGCGACGAACGAGGTGCCGCCAGGCGTGAAGCCCACCAGGGTGCCGAAAGGCTGGCCGTTGCCCGCCAGCACCGTCATCCCGCCCGGCCCGGCGGGTCCCTGCGGACCAGGATCACCGCGCAACCCCGGCGCCCCCTGTGGACCCGGCAAGCCCTGTGGCCCGGCCGGACCTGCGGAACCGCGCGGTCCCGCCACACCCGGGGCGCCGGCGGGACCCGCTAGACCCATGAGGCCCATCGGGCCCATGACGCCCGCGGGTCCGGCGGCGCCCTGCGCTCCGGCCGGGCCCTGGAGACCCATCGGGCCCATCGGCCCGGCCGGTCCCGGCGGCCCGGGCACGCCGGGTCCGCCTGGCCCGCTGGCCGGGCCGGCAATCGTCGCGATGAACCGCGCCACCGGGCCGCGCCGCTGCACCACGTAGAGGCGATAGTTGCCGGGTTTCAAGTCCGGCACCTCGACCGCGATATCGAAGCGGCTGAGCGCCGTCACCTTGAGGAACGTGGCCTCGAGCACGACCTGCGCGCCCTTCTCGAAGCCGGATCCGTGGATCAGGAGCTTTCTGCCGGCCACGTCGTGGCGCACGCTGGAGATGGTCGCGACGTCCGCCGAGGCGGGGGTTGCCGACAGAGCCTGCAGCGTCACGGCGCAGACCAGAGCGGTGGGGAAAAGAGAGTGCCGCATGCGAAGACCTCGGCTGACCATGGAGGCAAGGCCGTTGCCACTCTCTGGCGCTTGGCCGAACTGCAAGTGGCTCAACATGTTGCCGAATCCAGCCGACCGGCCGCGGGCGCGCCGGAGCGGCCGATTGGTCCATTTCGAGACGGAGCAGGACACCGTTTTCGGCACCGGCCCTCGGGCGAAGGAGGCGCCGGCGATAGGCCCGGCGTGGAATCACCGTGCAACGCGGCCGTACACTGAGGGCGTGATTCACATCATCGGCGGCGGGCTGGCCGGGTGCGAAGCGGCGTGGCAGGCGGCGCGGGCCGGTCAGGACGTGACGCTCCACGAGATGCGGCCGGCGCGGCCGACGCCGGTACACAAATCCGGCGACCTGGCCGAGCTCGTCTGCAGCAACTCGTTCCGGGGCGACAAACTCGACAACGCCGTCGGGCTCATCAAGGAAGAGATGCGGCGCCTGGATTCGCTGGTCATGGCCGCCGCCGAAGTGGCGCGGGTGCCGGCCGGCGCCGCCCTGGCCGTCGATCGGCAGGTGTTCTCGCGCGAGGTGGCCGCGCGCCTGGCCACCGCGCCGCGCATCACCGTGCGGCGCGACGAAGTGACCGCGGTGCCGCCGCCCGTGCCCGGCGACGTGACGATCATCGCCACCGGGCCGCTGACGTCCGACCTGCTGTCACAGGCCATCCAGGCCTTCGTCGGCGACGAGCACCTGGCCTTCTACGACGCGATCAGCCCGATCGTGCAGGCCGACTCGATCGACCTCGACGTCGTGTTCAGGCAGTCGCGCTGGGGCCGCAGCCTGCGCCGCGCCGCCGCCGCACCGGTCGTCGCGGTCGCCGTCGAGCCGGCGCCGTCGGCCAGCGGCGCCGCGGTGGCGTGCGGCGTCGACGACGGCGAAGGCGACTACCTGAACTGCCCGTTCACCAAGGCCGAGTACGACGCGTTCTACGACGCGCTGGCCGCCGCCGAATCGGCCACCATCCACGACTTCGACGCCGCCACGTTCTTCGAGGGCTGCCTGCCGATCGAGGTGATGGCGCACCGCGGCCGCGACACCCTGCGCTTCGGGCCGATGAAGCCGGTGGGACTCGAGGACCCGCGTACCGGCCGGCGGCCGTACGCGGCGGTCCAGCTGCGGCAGGACACGCTGGCCGGCGATCACTTCAGCCTGGTCGGCTTCCAGACCCAGCTCAAATGGGGCGAGCAGGCGCGCGTGCTGCGGATGATTCCGGGGCTGGGCCGGGCCGAGTTCGTCCGTTTCGGCATGGTGCATCGCAACACCTTCATCAACGGCCCGAAGGTGCTCCGTCCGACCTGGCAGACCAAGGTCCGCGACGACCTGTTCTTCGCTGGCCAGATCTCGGGCGTCGAGGGCTACGTCGAGTCGGCGGCGTCGGGGCTCATCGCCGGCCGCAACGCCGCCCGGGTCGCGCAGGGTCTGGCGCCGCTGGTCGCGCCCCGCACCACCGCCATCGGCGCGCTGGCGCACTACGCGTCACACGCCGATCCGGCGCACTACCAGCCGTCGAACATCACCTTCGGCATCATGCCGCCGCTCGACGACCCGCCGCGCGACAAGGCCGCGCGCAAGGCCCGCCTCGCCGACCGCGCGCTCGCCGATCTCGCCGCCTGGCTTCGCCCGTGATGAAGGACGCCCTCAAGGCCTTCGTCGAACACCTCACCTACAACCGGCACCTGTCGCCGCACTCGGTGCGGGCCTACACCAGCGACGTCGAGCAGTATCTGGGCGGCGTGGCCGCGGCGCGCGGAACGAAGCTGTCGGCGCTGGCCGCCGGCGACCTCGACGCCGAGTCGGTGCGCGGCTTCGTCGTCGGTCTCAACAAGGCGGTGCAGGCTCGCACCTCGGTCGCCCGCAAGCTGTCGGGCGTGCGCGCCTTCCTCCGCTACCTCAGGCGCGAGGGCTGGATCGACGGCGACCCGGCCGCGGCCGCCGTCGCGCCGCGGCTGGACCGGACCATTCCCCTGCACCTCAGCGAGGCGGAGATGCGGCGGCTGCTCGACACCCCGGATCCGACGACGCCGCTCGGCCGCCGCGATCGCGCCATGCTCGAGCTGTTCTATGCCTCGGGACTGCGGCTGAGCGAGCTGGTCGGCCTCGACCTCGAGGACGTCCACCTGGCAGCACGGATGCTGCGGGTGCTGGGCAAGGGCGGCAAGGAGCGGCTGCTGCCCTTCAATCGCGCCGCCGAGACCGCGCTCAAGGAGTGGTTGCCCGACCGCGAGCGCTATCGGCAACTGGCCGCCCGGACCACCACCCGCGCGCCGGCGGCGGCGTCGCGGTCACGGCTGGGGGAAGCCCGCGCCACCGGCCGCGGCCGTGAGTCGCGTCCGGACCGGGAGCCGGTATTCGTCAATGCCCGCGGTGGGCGGCTCACCGGGCGCAGCGTCCACCGCCTGGTGCGCCGCTACGTGCTGCAGTGCAGCCAGCGCGCCGGCATCAGCCCGCACGCGCTGCGCCACTCGTTTGCCACCCACCTGCTGCAGCGCGGCGCCGACCTGCGGGCGATCCAGGAACTGCTCGGCCACGCCCGGCTGACGACGACCGAACGCTACACGCACGTCAATGCGGCGCAGCTCGTGGATGTATACCGGAAGGCGCATCCACGAGCGAGAAGGACCGAGTAGGGAACAGGGAACAGGGAACAGGGAACAGGGAACAGGGAACAGGGAACAGGGACAGGGAACAGGGAACAGGGAAGGACGTTCGCTGCGTGTTCAAGGCGTGAACTCGCGTCTGGGCGACACGCCGCGGAACGCGGCGTGTCAAGTGCTCTACCTGCTCCCTGTTCCCCGTTCCCTGTCCTTACGCCACGTCGCTGGCCGGTTGCATGCGCCGCCGCGGCAGCTCGATGTTGAGCGTCTTGATCTTGTAGTTCATCACCCGCGGGCTGATCGACAGCAGTTCGGCGGCGTCCTTCTGCACCCAGTTGGCCATGCGCAGCGCCTCGATGAGCGCCTGGCGCTCGATCTGTTCGAGGGCCACGCCGCTCGGCGGAATGCGCACCACCGAGCTGGGCTCCTTGCTGCCCGGCGACGGCGCGCTGTCACCCAACCGCAGATCGTCGCCGGTGATCTGCTGACCCTCGGCGAGCAGGGCGGCGCGTTCGATGGCGTTCTCGAGCTCGCGGATGTTGCCCGGCCAGTTGTAGCGGGTCAGCATCTTCTGGGCGTCGGTATGCACGCCGTCGACCTTCTTCTTCAGCTCCTGCGAGAAGCGGCGCAGGAAGTGCATCGCCAGCGGCAGGATGTCTTCCTTGCGCTCGCGCAGCGGCGGTGTCTCGATGGTGACGACGTTCAGCCGGTAATAGAGGTCTTCGCGAAACTGACCGGCCGCGACCATCGCCGGCAGGTCGCAGTTGGTGGCGGCGATGAGCCGGACGTCGACCTTCAGCGTGCGGGTGCCGCCGAGCCGCTCGAACTCGTGCTCCTGGAGCACGCGCAGGATCTTGGCCTGGGTGCTCGGGCTCATGTCGCCGATCTCGTCGAGGAACAGCGAGCCGCCGTCGGCCTGCTCGAAGCGGCCGATGCGCTGGCGGTCGGCGCCGGTGAAGGCGCCCTTCTCGTGGCCGAACAGCTCCGACTCGAGCAGGTTCTCCTGGAGGGCGGCGCAGTTCACCTTCACGAAGTTGCGCCCGGCGCGCAGCGAGTTGTGGTGGATGGCGCCGGCGATGAGCTCCTTGCCGGTCCCCGTCTCGCCGCGGATCAGCACCGTGGAGTTGCTCTTGGCCACCTTGCGGACGACGCCGAGGACGCGCTGCAGCGTGTCGCTGGCGCCGATGATCTTGTCGAAGTCGTAGTTCTCCTGCTGCTCGTGGCGCAGGTAGTCGAGCTCGTGGCGCAGCCGCTTCAGTTCCAGCGCCTTCTCGATCTTGACCTCCATCTCCTCGATTTCGAACGGCTTCTGCACGTAGTCGAAGGCGCCGTTCTTCATCGCCTCGACCGCCGTGGACACCGACCCGAAGGCGGTCATCAGGATCACCGAGGAGGTCGGGTGGGTGGTCCGGGTGGTGCGCAGCACGTCGAGTCCGTCGGAGCCGCCCATGCGCAGGTCGCTCACGACGACGTCGAAGTAGCCGTTGTGCAGCCGCTCGATGGCGGCGTTGCCGTTAGGCGCCTCCTCCACCTCGTGTCCCGCGGTGCGCAGCGCGAGCGCGAGCCCGCGGCGCAGCGCGTCGTGATCGTCGGCGACCAGAATACGACTCATGTTCGATCCGCTCCCTACCACACCCGCGCGTCGCCGCTCACCGGCAGCGACACGCGGAACGTCGTGCCGGCGCCTGGCCGGCTGGTCAGGTCGATGCGCCCGTCGTGGGCGTCGACGATCTTGCGCACGATGGCCAGGCCGAGGCCCGACCCCTGCGGCTTGGTCGTGAAGAAGGCGCTGAAGATCTTGTCGGTGAGCTCGGGCGGGACGCCCGGGCCGCTGTCGTTCACCTCCACCACCAGCGTCGGCACCGGATGCATGCCGTCCTGGGCGAGGGCGCCCTCCTCCTCGTGGGTCACCTCGCGCGCGGTCACCGTCACCGCGCCGGTGCCGTCCATCGCCTCGTAGGCGTTGATCAGCAGGTTGGCGAACACCTGGACGAGCTGGACGCGATCGGCGTCGACCATCGGCAGGCCGCCGGCGATATCGAGCCGCACCTCGAGCTGGCCGCGCTTGCCCTTGCTGTCGGCCATCGTCACCGCCGACTGGAGCGCCGGGCCGACCGCGGTGCGTTCCATCTGGAGCCGCACCGGCCGGACGAAGTCGAGGATCTCCTGGACGATGGCGTTGGCCATCTTGGCTTCGTTGATGATGTCGCCGACCAGCGCCGTGGCCTGCGCGTTGTCGCGCAGCTGGCGCCGCAGCAGCCCGGCCATCACCTCGATGCCGGCCAGCGGGTTCTTGATTTCGTGGGCGACGGCCGCGGCCATCTCGCCGAGCGCGGCCAGGCGGTCGCGCAGCCGCTCGCGCTCCTCGAGCTGTTCGACGCGGGTGAGGTCCTTGAAGAACATCGCCGCGCCGATGGTCACGCCCTCGCTGTTGCGAATGAGCGATAGGGTGTAGCCGAGCACTTTGTCGGCCGGAGTCAGCCGCAGCTCGGCGCGATTGGGCAGGAACGCCAGCTCATACGCGCCGGCCAGCACCCGGACCACACCGGGATGCGCGTGGAACACCTCGGAGAAGGGCCGGCCCAGATAGCCCTCGCCGGCCGGCAGACCGAAGATCCGGCACGCCTCGTCGTTGATGAGCACCAGCTCCCCGGTCCGGTCGATGGCCAGCACGCCGTTACGCATGTGGGCGACCAGGTGCCGGAAGAAGGCGTCGTCGACGAAATGGGCGGCGGCGATCGGCGCGCGGTGCGCCGGACGCGTGCGCGTTCCGGGCATCGTTGCCTTCGCCGGACGGCGGCCTGTGGCCAGTTTGGGTGCGGGCATGACTCGGCTTGGCGGCGACATACGCAACTGTCGTGCCTGTCACCGTTGTGACGAGCCTGATGCCATCCGGCGCGCGGATATATGCAGTTTTGCGGGACTGAGTGGCGTCTGATTACATTTTCGGTTGGAGAAATGTCGAAACCGTGGCGATCGTGGCCGTCGGACTGACGATTGTTGCCACTCGGACTGACGTTTGCTCTCAGGCCGGCAGCGCCGCTTTCATCGCTTCGGCCTCGGCCTGAAGCATTTCCCACTGGCCGAGCAGTTCGCCGACTTCCCACATCAGGGTCTGGTGCTGGTCGAGCACGGCCTTGGATTTCTCCCGATCGTCGTAGAAGCCCGGCGCCGACATCGCCGCCTCAGCCGTCTTCACCGCCGTCTCGCGTTCGGCGATCCTTGCCTCGAGTGTCGCAATTCGCGTCGCCAGGGCCTGGTAGGCCCGCTCCCGTTTCTTCCGGTCCGCGGCGTCACGCTTGCGCGCCTCGTGGTCGGCGGCCCCGGCCACCGGCTTGGCGGCCGGAGCGGCGGCCGGCCTCGCCGCCGCAGGCTTGGCGCCGCGCGCGGCGGCCGGGGTGGCAGCGGACGGGGCGGCCGTTCCGCTCCCCTGGGCCTTGCGCCACAGGAACTCGGCGTAGGTGCCAGGATAGAACTCGGCCCGGCCGCCGCCGACCTCGACCACTTTGGTGGCCAGCCGCTCGACGAAGTAGCGGTCGTGCGACACGAAGATCAGCGTTCCCCCGTAGTCCTCCAGCGCGTCGAGCAGGACGTCCTTGGAATCCAGGTCGAGGTGGTTGGTCGGCTCGTCGAGGATCAAGGTGTTCGACGGGATGAGCAGCATGCGGGCCACCGCCAGCCGGGTCCGTTCGCCCCCTGACAGCACGCCGGCCTTCTTGTAGACGTCGTCGCCGGCGAACAGGAACCCGCCGAGGATGTTGCGGATCGCCGGCACCATGTGCATCGGCGACCCCGCTGACAGCGTTTCGTAGACGGTGAGCGCCGGATCGAGCCTGGTCGCTTCGTCCTGGGCGAAGTACTGCATCACCACCTGGTGACCTTCGACCCGGCGTCCGGCGTCGGGGGCCTCGGCCCCGGCCAGCAGCCGCATCAGCGTCGACTTGCCGGCGCCGTTGGGGCCGACGAGCGCCACCCGGTCGCCGCGCTCGATGTGCAGCGAGACCTGGTCCAGCACCACCTTCGGTCCGTAGGCCTTGCGCGCCGCGTCGAGCTCGAGCACCACGCGGCCGCTCTTCACCGCCGCCGGGAACTGGAAGTGGATGCGTTTGCGTTCGGGCGGTACCTCGATCCGCTCGATCTTCTCCAGCATCTTGATCCGGCTCTGCACCTGCGCGGCCTTGGTCGCCTGGTAGCGGAACCGGTCGACGAACTCCTGGACCCGGGCGATCTCGTCGTCCTGACGCTTCTTGGCCTCGCGCAGCCGCTCGACCCGCTCGTGCCGCTGGACCAGGTACTGCGAGTAGTTGCACACGTAGTCGGTAATCGTGCGCAGCGACAAATCGGCGATCCGCTCGACCACCGCGTCGAGGAAATAGCGGTCGTGCGAGACCAGGATGACCGCGTGCGGATAGCGGCTCAGGTACTCTTCGAGCCAGTTGCGGGCCTCGAGATCGAGGTGGTTGGTCGGCTCGTCGAGCAGCAGCAGCCCCGGCTCCTGCAGCAGCAGCTTGGCCAGCGCCAACCGCATCTGCCAGCCGCCCGACAGGTGCTCGGCCTGGGTCTCGAAGTCGGCCGGCGCGAAGCCCAGCCCGCGCAGGATCGTCGCCACGCGCAGCTCGATGGCGTAGCCGTCGCCCATCCGGAAGCGCTCCTGGACATCGCTGTAGCGTTCGAGCATCGCGTCGTGCCCCGCGGGCGGCACGGTCTCGTCGGCCAGGCGGTGCTCGAGGTCGTGCATCTCGGCCTTCAGATCGAGCAGCGGGCGCAGCGCCTCGCTGGCCTCGGCGAACACCGTGCGGCCGGCATGCGCCAGCCCGTCCTGCGGCAGGTAGCCGATGGTGAGCGCCGTCGGGCGGATCACCGCGCCGCCGTCGGACTCGTCGAGGCCGGCGAGCATGCGCAGGAGCGTGGTCTTGCCGGCGCCGTTGGGGCCGCACAGGCCCACCCGGTCGCGATCGCCGACGAACCACGTCACCGATTCGAGCAGGATGCGCTCGCCGAAGCGCTTGGTGAGAGACGACAGCTGGATCATCGGTGGCGGATCAGCCGGCCAGGATCCGGGCGGCGGTGGCGGCGATCTCGGTGGCTCGGCTCGGCTTGACCAGATAGCCGGCGACCCCGAGGTTGAGCGCCTCGATCGCCGCCGTCTCGGTGGAGTGGGCGGTGACGATCATCACCCGCAGGCCTGGCGTGCGGCGCCGGGCTTCGCGGACGAAGGCGAAGGTGTCGAGGCCCGGCAGCCCCAGCTCCGCGACGACCAGATCGTAGGCCGCCCGCTGCATCCGGTCGAGGGCCACGGGGCCGTCGGGGGCGGTATCCACCTGCCAGCCGGCGTCGCGCAGCGCTCCGGCGGCGAGGTCGCGGGCCGGGCCGTCGGGGTCGACCACCAGGGCGCGGCGGCCTTCGACCGCCCGGGCCGGGACGTCCGCGGCGCCGCCGGAGGCGCGCTGGCTGTCGAGCCAGGCGTCGATGTCCTTGCGGCGGAAGCGCCATTGCCGGCCCACCCTGACCGCCGGGAGCTTGCCGGCGTCGATCAGCCGGTAGACCGTCCGCAGGTTCACCTGCAGATAGGCGAGCACCTCTTCGGTGGTGAGAAACCCTTCCGTGCCAGTCAGATCCACGTCCTCGTCAGCCTCGATTGTAGCTGCCCTGGGGCGGTCGGCGCCGGCCCGCCGCCTCCTATAATCAGGAGTGCATCCCACTCGGCGCCCACGGCCAAAGGCCGGGCGCCACCGTCCTAGTGGGTGTTGGGGCGCGAAATCTCGGGGCCGGCGGCTCCCAACGCCGTCGGTTCCGCACCTCGGGAAGGGGCGACGCTGGCCGTGCAGGGATTGACGATCACCGACGAGGAACTCGTCGTGCGATCGGTGAACGGCGACGCCGACAGTTTCAACCAGCTGATCCGCCGCTGGGAGCGGCCGATCTACGCCTTGGCCTACCGCACGATCGGCCGCGAGGACGAGGCCCGCGACGTCTGCCAGGAGACCTTCCTGCGGGCATTCCGGGCCCTCAAGGGCTTCAAGGGCCAAGCCAAGTTCTCGTCGTGGCTCTATCGCATCGCCCTGAACCTGTGTCGCGACTGGATTCGCCGGCAGCGCCGGACCCCGGTCGTGCAGATGCCCGAGGACGTCGACATCGCCGAACTGGCGGCGTCGCACGGCCCGGTCGAGTCGATTGAAACCCTGGTGGCGCGCCGCGAACTCGGCCGCGCCGTGGCCCAGGCGATGGCCACGCTGCCCGACGAGCAGCGCACCGCGATCATCCTGAAGGAGTACCACGGGTTGACGTTCCAGGAGATCGCCGACCTGCAGGGCTGTCCGTTGAGTACCGTCAAGACGCGCCTCTATCAGGGGCTCAGCGTCGTGCGACGGCAGTTGGAGGCAGGCGGCATGTCGGTGGCCGACATCCGCGGGGACGCATCATGAGCACTCGTTTCACCTGCGACGACACCGAGTCGCTCGTCGCCTATCTCTACGACGAGCTCGACGCCGACCAGGGCGCGGCGGTGTCGCGGCACCTGGAGACCTGCGCGGCCTGCGCCGCCGAGTACGCCGCGCTCGGCGGCGTGCGCCGGGTACTTGGCGAATGGACGCCGCCGGCCCCGCCGCTGCGCTTCAGCGTCGCCTCCGAGGCGCCGGCCCCGGTGCTGCGTCCGGCCGCGTCGCGCTGGCAGAGCGTGCCGGCGTGGGCGCAGCTGGTCGCGGCCACGCTGGCGCTGGCCGTCGGCGCCGCCGTGGCCAACGTCCAGGTGCGGCACGACGCCGCGGGCTGGACGGTGAGCACCGGGTGGATGGCGCCGGCGCCGCCGGCCACCGTACCCGCCGCGGTTCCCCGGGAGGACTGGCGCCCGGCCCTGGCCGCGCTGGAGCAGTCGCTGCGGCAGGAACTGTCCAGCAGCGCCCCGGCGACGCCGATCGAAACCGTGGCGGCGTCCACCAGCCAGGACCCGCAGACCGTCAGCCGGATGCGGAGTCTTATCCAGGAGAGCGAGCGGCGTCAGCAGCAGGAACTGGCGCTGCGCCTGGCGCAGTTCAGCCGCGACCTCGACCTGCAGCGGCGCGCCGACCTGGTCCGCATCGATCAGGGCATCGGCCAGCTCGAAGGCCGCACCGGCGCCGAAGTGGCGCGGCAGCGCGAAGTGCTCAACTACATCGTCCGCGCCGGGCTCCGGCCCCCGCAGTGACGTCGAGGTCGAGGGTGCAGACGATCATGACACGCACGGAATCGTTCGTCGGCGCGGCGCTGGTCGCCGTGCTTGCCGCCACCGCGCAGGCGCAGCCAGCGGCGGCGCCGCAGACCGGGCCCGGCCGGGCCGCCAACCTGCGCCACCAGATCTATCTGATGGAGGGCGCGCTGGCGCGGGCGGTGAACTTCGGCGCCGCCAGCCTCAATCAGGAAATCCGCGCCGTGATGCCCGACATGATGGTGCTGGCGGGGGAGTCGACGGCCCGCGGCTTTCACCTCGACGGCTACGGCGTGTTCTTCGACGTCGAAGTGCCGGTGCTGCGCCAGAGCATGATGTGGAGCCTGCGCACGATGCTCGATCAGGATCAGCAGGGCGCCACCGAGGCCTTGACCGCGCTGCGCCGTTTCGTGGCGACCTCGAACGGCCCCGAGCGCGCCTCGGCGGAGGCGGCGCTGCGCCGGCTCGAAGCCCAGATCCGGCCGTTCGGCATGGCCCGCCGCGACGGCGCTCCTGAAGTGGTGGCGGCGGGCACCGGCGCGACGCCGGCGGCCGATCCGATCATCGCGCCGCGGCCGCGGCCGAGCGTCGACCCCCAGCTGCTGAACGACCCCAACAAGGCCTACACCGACGCGGTCGTGAAGGCGCTGATCGACGCGATGGTCGACTACTCGCTGCCGATGGTGTCGTCGATGCAGCCGGGCGAGTTCCTGACGGTCGCCGCCCGCGACAACGAGCGCCGCGATCTGCTGGCGCCGCCCAACCCGTACGAAGAGGTCTCCACCTTCATGCTGCGCATCCGCGGCGGCGACCTGGCCGAATACCGCGCCGGCAAGATCGACCGCGACGAGGCCCGTAAGCGGGTGCAGGTGCAGGAGTTCTAAGAACAGCGGGAACAGGGAACAGGGAACAGGGAACAGGGAAGCGGTGTCTGATGCAGTACCCGCTGGAGGGACTGCTATGCTACGCGTCATGAGCCGCACGTTCGCCCTGGTCCTGCTCGCCGCCGCCCTGGCCGGCTGCAACTCGGTGAAGCCGGTCGAGGTGCTCGAACCGCTCGACGTCACCACCGGCTGGTACGACGCCGGCATCCTCGAGGACGGCAAGAACAAGCTGGTGCCGTCGGTGTCGCTCAAGCTGCGCAACACGTCGGGCGAGCCGATCGACGGCGTGCAGATCAACGCCATCTTCCGCCGCGTCAACGAGCAGGAGATGTGGGGCGAGCACTACGGGTGGGCGGTGCAGCGCGAAGAACTGCCGCCCGGCCAGGCCACCAAGGACATCGTGCTGCGGTCGACGCTGGGCTACACCGGCGAGCAGCCGCGCATGCAGATCCTCCAGCACAAGGACTTCACCGACGCGAAGGTGGAGATCTACCTGAAGAAGGGCTCGCAGGTCTGGGCCAAGCTGGGCGAGTTCCCGATCGAGCGCCAGTTGCTCACCCAGTGACGAAGCGCGCCTAGCCGGCACCCGCGGGCTCTATAATCCCGGCCATGCCGCAAGCCGTCGCGACCGCTCCCACTCTCGAACGCCGGCTCGGGCCGTACGACGCGGCGGCGATCGTCGTCTCCAACGTCATCGGCGGCGGCATCCTGTTCACGTCGCCGCAGGTGGCGGCGGCGGTGCCGCACCCGATGCTGTTCCTGCTGGCGTGGCTGGCCGCTGGAGCGCTGGCCTTCGCCGGGGCGCTGTCCTACGCCGAGCTGGCGGCCGTCAGGCCCAAGGCCGGCGGCGAGTACGTCTACCTGCATGCCGGCTTCGGCCGCGTGGCCGCGTTCCTCACCGGCTGGACATCCTTCGTCGCAGGGTTCTCCGGCGCCGTCGCCGCCAACGCGCTGTTCCTGGCCCTCTACCTGTCGCGATTCATTCCCGGCGTCGGCAGCGACCAGGCCTTGGTCTCGCTCCCGCTCGGGCCCGTCACGGCGACGCTCTCGCCCCAGACGATTACCGCCGTCGTCTCGGTCTGGGTCCTGACGCTGATCCACGTGCGCGGCGTCGGTCCCGGCCGGGTGGTGGGGAACGTGCTGGCCAGCCTGAAGATCTCGGCGCTGCTGCTGTTCATCGTCGCCGGGTTCGCCTTCGGCACCGGGTCGATGGCCAACCTGTCGACGCCGGCGGCGACGCCCGCGGCCGGCGCCTGGCTTTTTGCCCTGGTGCCGGTGCTGTTCGCCTACGCCGGCTGGAACGCCGCGTCGTACGTCGCCGAGGAGATTCGTGATCCGGGCCGCAACGTGCCGCGCGCCCTGGCGATGGGCACGCTCGCGGTGATCGTGATCTACCTGTTGCTGAACGCGCTCTATCTCTTCGTGTTCCCGGTCGAGGAGCTGGCCGCCATTCGCGGCAGCGTGCTCGACGTGATCGCCGATCGGCTTCTCGGCACGAGCGCCGGCAACATCATGGGCCTGGTGTCGGTGATCAGCCTGCTGGCCAGCAACAGCGCGATGATCCTCGTCGGCCCACGGGTCTACTACGCGATGGCCCGCGACGGCATGTTCTTCCCGGCGGCGGCCCGCGTCCACCCGCACTACCGCACGCCGGCGACGGCGATCGTCGCCCAGGCGGTGTGGACGACGCTGCTCATCCTCACCGGAAGCGGCCTGGCCCTGACCACCTACACGGGCTTCTCGATCCTGCTCTTCAACGGCGTGGCGGTGGCGGCGCTCTTCGTGCTGCGGCGGCGCGAGCCGAATGCGCCGCGGCCGTATTCGACCTGGGGCTATCCGTACCTGCCGGCGCTGTTCATGCTGGTGTGCGCGATCATCGTCGCCAACGCGCTCTACACCGACCTGGTGGCGCCGCTGACCAGCGGGCAGGCGATGGGCCCGTCGGCGGCCGGCCTGCTCATCATCGGGCTCGGGCTGCCGCTCTACTACTGGTTCAACACCGGCGGCGCGGCCCAACGCTGACCGGTCGGCCCGCGTACAGCAGAACGGCCGGCGATCGCTCGCCGGCCGCTCGTGTCTGCGGGCCGTCGTGACGTTACGGCGTGGCCGTGAGGTCGCCGCGGTAGGTGATGGTGCGCCCAGGCTGCACCATCACGTCGAAGGTCAGAGGCGCCAGACCCGGCAGGCGCACTTCGATGCGATGGCCGCCGTCGTCGAGCCGCAGCTGCTGCCACATGCCGTCGAAGTCGTCGACGATGCCGGCGTAGTAGCCATCGACGTAGACCTCGGCGTCGCGCGGCCTCACCTTGAGGCGCACGCCGCCGATGCTCCAGCCGGACGGCCCGCCGTAGACGCCGCCGTAGCCGCCACCGTAGTAGCCCGGGCCGGCGCCGTAGTAGCCGCCCCAGTTATTGCCGTAGTAGCCGCCCCAGTTGCTGCCGTAATAGCCGCCCCACGCGCCCCAGCCACCCCAGCCACCGTAGCCGTACCAGCTCCACGGGTCGTAGACGTAATAGCCGAGCCCGCTGGGGCCGTAGTTGAGCCGGCGCGAGTACCGACGGGGCGCCGTAGACCGGGCGCGGCGCGCGGCCGCGCGGAATGGCCTGCGCTCTCGATCCGCCGCCGTCGACGTCGGGGTTGCGCACGCCGCCCGGGCGCGAGCGGATGGCGCCGCCGTCGTTGCCGCCACCGCCACCGCGGCCCGATCGGCCGCCGCCGACCGATCCGCCACCACCGCCCCCGCCGCTCGGCCGGCGCCGGCCGCCGCCCTGCTCTTCGGCATTGGCGGTGCTGGAGTCAGGTGCCGGCGACGGCGCGGCGACGCGGCTCCGCGGCCGGGCCTCGGCGGCGCCGCCGGCGTCGCTGTCGACCCGGCGTGGAGCGCGGACCGGGCGGGCGCCCTCGTCACTGCCGCTGCGTTCGGCGCGGGCCCGCGCCCGCGGGACCGCGACCGCCTCCGGTTCGGGGGCCGGAGCAGGATCTTGAGCGTAGGCGGAGCCGGCAGCCATCAACGCAACCACCGCCACCGCGGGAAGCGTTCGTCGAGCGGTCATGGTGACACCTCGGGAGCACAGGGCAGACAACACGCTCTGCTGGACTGCAACTTCGTTGCCACGGTCGTACCGGCCACATCGGGCCGAGAAGACGGCCGTGCCGTCCAGATTCCTTGACAGTTGTTTTGAGCACCGGGGACACTGGCGAGTGGTCCGAACCCGAACTGGCCCGCGCACCGACGGCGGCGCGGCGCCCGATTGGCCAGGCGCGACGAGCGAGCATATGGGAAATATGAGAGCGATGAGCAACGCCGCCAGGCGGGATGCCCCGCCGGCCGAATGCCGGACCAGTTCGGGTTCGGGCCACTAGATGGTTTTCCCCTGGCGGCGGCTGACGTGCGCTGCCGTGCTCGTCGTGCCGCTGGTCGGGTGCGGCAAGAAGGGCCCGCCGCTGGCGCCGTTGGTGCGGGTGCCGGGCCAGGTGGCCGAACTGACAGCGTCCCGCTCAGGCGACGCGGTGTACCTCACCGGTACTGGTGCCGGCGGCCAACGTCGGCGGCGACACACCCGGCGATATCGCCAGCCTCGAAATCTACGCGGTCACGGCCGAACGAGAGCCGGTGATCGGGGAACGCGAGCCGAGCCCGGACTGGACGCTGGTCCACCGGCTGCCGGTGCGTCGTCCCGTGCCCCCGCCCCCGGCGGCTCCGGCCGGCGCTCCGCCGGTGCCGCCGTTGCCGCTCGAGCCGGGCGTCGATCAGGGCCAGCGAGTGACGATTCGCGAGCTGCTGACCCCGGCCCTGTTCGAGCCCCTCCAGGTCGCGCCGGCCGCGCCGGTCGCGGCGGCGCTGCCGGCCGAAGCCGCTGCCGGCGCCGGCTACCCGGCGATTGCCTTGCCGCTGGTGGCTCCGGCGTGGGATCGCACGGCGCGTCGCTTCTATGCCGCGCGCGCGGTCGGGCGCCGCGGCCGCCCCGGCCAGTGGAGCGCGATGCGGTCGGTCCCCACGGCCAGCGCGATCGCCGCCCCCGTGGTGGCAGCCCCGACCTACGACGCCGCGGCGGTGACGATCACCTGGACGCCGCCGCCCGGCGCCACCGTCGCGCCACCGCCGCCCGCGGAGGGCGGGCTGCCGTCACGGCCCTTCGGACCGGCGCCGCCCATCACCGGGTACAACGTCTACGCCGCGGCTGCCGATTCGGCGCCCGACGCGCTCGGTCTCGTCACCCCGCCGCCGCCGCTCAACCCGGCGCCGATCGAGGCGGCCACGTTCGCGGTGAGCGGCGTCAGCCTTCGGTGAGGAGCGCTGCTTCGCCGTGCGCACCCTGACCACCGTGAGCGGCGCGACGATTGAGAGCCCGGCCTCGGCACCGCTGTGCGTCACGCCGCGCGACACCTTCGCACCGCCGGCGCCCACGGCGCTCGAAGCCGTCGGCGGCGCCGGGGTCATCAGTCTGATCTGGGAGGCGGTCGACGCGCCGGATCTCGCCGGGTATCTGATCTTCCGTGGCGAGAACGGCGGTGAGCCGTCGACGCCGCTCACGCCGGCGCCGCTACGCGACAGCAGCTTCGAGGACCGCGGCGTCACTCCGGGCGTGCGCTACACCTACGTCGTGCTCGCGGTAGACTCGGCGACGCCACCCAATCGCAGCGCGCCGTCGAATCGCGCCGAGGAGACCGCCAGGCAGTGACGCGGCGTAGGCCGCCCGCCTACAGATTGGGGAGCGCTTCGCCTCTCGACGCGACAGGAGACCGATGGACAGAATCTACAGAGTGCGGCAGGGAATGGGCGGGCGGTACGTGGTCGAGCGCGACGGCGCGCTCTACTGGCTCGAGGGCGAGGTGTTCGGCGACTACCGGGCCGGCGCCGCCATCGACGAACCGCTGCGCGACGTCCTGGCGCCGGTGATGCCGTCGAAGATCATGGCCATCGGCCTGAACTACAAGGACCACGCCGCCGAGATGAAGAAGGCGCTGCCGGCCGAGCCGCTGCTGTTCATCAAGCCGCCGACGACGGTCATCGGCCCCGAGCAGCCGATTCACCTGCCGTCGTGGCCTGGCCGGATCGAGCACGAGGCCGAGATGGCCGTGGTGATCGGCCGGCGGGCCACCAGGGTCAAGGCCCGCGATGCCATGGACTACGTCCTCGGCGTCACCTGCCTGTGCGACGTCACCGCCCGCGAGCTGCAGGCCAAGGACGTCCAGGTACTCGCGCGCCAAGGGCTTCGACACCTTCGCGCCGATCGGGCCGTGCATCGCCGTCGGCCTCGATCCGTCGGAGCTCGAGGTCGAGGGCTGGGTCAACGGGCAGAAGCGCCAGCACTCGAACACCCGCGAGCTCATCTTCCCGGTCCCCGAGGTGGTCGAGTGGCTGACCCGGTTCTGCACGCTCGAGCCCGGTGACGTCATCACCACCGGCACGCCGTCGGGCGTCGGGCCGCTGGTGCCTGGCGATCGCGTGATGGTCAAGGTGCAGGGCGTCGGCGCGCTCAGCAACCCCTGCGTCCAGGCGTAGCCGTCATGCAGGACCCGATGGCGAAGCTCGACGCCCTCGAGCGGCTGGCGGAACTGGGCGGCGGGGAGGACCGGCTGCGCAAGCAGCACGAGGCCGGCAAGCTGGTCGCCCGCGAGCGCATGGAGCTGCTGTTCGACCCGGGCAGCTTCGAGGAAGTGGACAAGCTGGTCACGCACCGCTGCCTCGACTTCGGCATGGCCGAGCAGATCGTGCCCGGCGACGGCGTCGTCACCGGCCACGGCCGCGTCGACGGCCGCGTGGTCTATGGCTTCGCGCAGGACTTCACGGTGTTCGGCGGCTCGCTGTCGGAGACCAACGCCGCCAAGATCGTCAAGGTCATGGACCTGGCGATGAAGGCCGGTGCGCCGATCGTCGGCCTGAACGACTCGGGCGGGGCGCGCATCCAGGAAGGCGTGTTGTCGCTCGGCGGCTACGCCGACATCTTCCTGCGCAACACCCTGGCCAGCGGCGTCGTGCCGCAGATCTCGGCGATCCTCGGCCCGTGCGCCGGCGGCGCGGTCTACTCGCCGGCGATCACCGACTTCATCGTCATGGCCAAGGCGTCGAGCTACATGTTCATCACCGGGCCCGACGTGATCAAGACCGTCACCCACGAGGACGTGACCAAGGAAGAGCTCGGCGGGGCGATGACCCACAACGCGAAGAGCGGCGTCGCCCACTTCGCCGTCGAGGACGACCGCGAGGCGATCGCGCTGGTCCGCGAGCTGCTCGTCGTTCATGCCGTCGAACAACCTCGACGATCCGCCGCGTCGCGCCACCGACGATCCGCTCGACCGCGAGGACGCCGCGCTCGACACGCTGGTGCCGGCCGCGCCCAACCAGCCGTACGACATGCACGACCTGATCCGCAGCGGTCGCCGACGACGGCGACTTCCTCGAGGTGCACGAGCACTTCGCGCAGAACATCGTGGTCGGCTTCGCCCGGCTCGGCGGCCGTCCGGTCGGCGTCGTCGCCAACCAGCCGGCGCAGCTGGCCGGCGCGCTCGACATCGACGCCTCGGTGAAGGGCGCGCGGTTCGTGCGCTTCTGCGACTGCTTCAACATCCCGCTGGTCACCTTCGAAGACGTGCCCGGGTTCCTGCCCGGCACCGAGCAGGAGTACGGCGGCATCATCCGGCACGGCGCCAAGCTGCTGTACGCCTACGCCGAGGCCACCGTGCCGAAGGTGACGGTCATCACCCGCAAGGCCTACGGCGGCGCCTACTGCGTGATGTCGAGCAAGCACATCCGCACCGACTTCAACTTCGCCTGGCCGACCGCCGAGATCGCGGTGATGGGCGCCGAGGGCGCGGTGAACATCCTCTACAAGCGCGAGATCGAGCAGGCGGCCGACCCGGCGGCGACGCGGGCCGAGAAGATCGCCGAGTTCCGCGACAAGTTCGCCAATCCCTACGTGGCCGCCGAGCGCGGCTTCATCGACGAGGTGATCCGCCCGCGGACGACGCGCCGCCGTCTGATTCAGGCGCTGGCCACGCTGGAGACCAAGCGCGACCGGAATCCGCCGAAGAAGCACGGCAACATCCCGCTGTAGCCGCCGCCGCCGCCCGGACGTGATGGCCGTAAGTGCTAGAATTTCCATACTGTTGTGGCCGTCACCAAGGTTCTAGTCGCCAACCGGGGCGAGATCGCCGTCCGCGTCATCCGCGCCTGCCGCGACCTGGGCCTCGCCACCGTCGCCGTCTACAGCGAGTGCGATCGGCCAGCGCTGCACGTGCGGCTCGCCGACGAGGCGTGGCCGGTCGGTCCCAATCCGCCCCGTGACAGCTACCTGAAGATCGACACGCTCATCGACGTCGCGCGGCGGAGCGGCGCCGATGCCGTGCATCCCGGCTACGGCTTCCTCGCCGAGAACGAGGACTTCGCCCGCGCCTGCCGCGATGCTGGCCTCACCTTCATCGGGCCGACCCCCGAAGCGATCGAGCTGATGGGCAGCAAGACCGCGGCCCGCCGGGCGGCGATCGCCGCCGGCGTGCCGGTGGTGCCCGGCACCGAGTCGCCGATTGGCGACGATGTCGCCGACGCCGAAGTGCGCCGCATCGCCGAGGGCATCGGCTATCCGCTGATGCTGAAGGCGGTCGCCGGCGGCGGCGGCAAGGGCATGCGGATGGTGGCGCAGCCCGACGACCTGGCCAGCGCGCTGCGCGCGGCGCGATCCGAGGCGGGGTCGGCGTTCGGCGACTCGGCCGTCTATCTCGAGCGCCGGTTGCTCACGCCGCGCCACATCGAGGTGCAGCTGCTCGGCGACCACCACGGCACGGTCGTGGCGTGCGTCGAGCGCGAGTGCTCGATCCAGCGTCGGCATCAGAAAGTGATCGAAGAAAGCCCGTCGCTGGCGATCACCCCGGAGGTCCGCCGCCGGCTGACCGGCGCCGCCGTGGCGGTGGCCCGGCAGGTCGGCTACACCAACGCCGGCACGATCGAGTTCCTGCTCGACGCCGACGGCGCGTTCTACTTCCTCGAGATGAACACCCGGCTGCAGGTCGAGCACCCGATCACCGAGATGGTGACCGGGGTCGACCTGGTGCAGTGGCAGATCCGGATTGCCCGCGGCGAGCGGCTCACGCTCGATCCCGAGGCGCTGCTGGTGCCGCGCGGCCACGCTATCGAGTGCCGGATCTACGCCGAGGATCCCGACCACGGCTTCCTGCCGTCGCCGGGCCGCATCGTGCGGCTGCGGGTGCCGCAGGGGCCGGGGGTGCGCGACGACAGCGGCGCCACCGAAGGCCTCGAGGTGCCGATCTACTACGACCCGCTGGTCTCGAAGCTCGTCACCTGGGGCGACGACCGGGCACACGCGATCGCCCGCATGCGGCGGGCGCTCGCGGAGTACGAGGTGGTCGGCATCCGCACCACGATCCCGTTCTTCGAATGGGTGCTCGGCGACCCCGACTTCCTGGCCGCCCGGTTCGACACCACGTTCATCGATCGCGCGCTGGCCGCCCGGCAGGGCGCGCCGTTCCAGACCGCGACCGCCGCGGAGGAAGACCTGGCGGCGATGGCGGCGGCCTTGCATGTCGTGCTGCGTGCGCCGGCGCCATCGGCCGAACTGCTGAACCCACCCAGCCGGTGGCGGGACCAGGCGCGCATCGAAGGGGTGAGGTAGCCGCGGTGCAGTACCGAGGTCACGATCGGCGCGCGCACCCGGCGGGTTCTGGTGCAGCGCGCCGGCCAGCACTGGCGGGTGACGCTCGACGGCACCGCGCACCTGGTGCACGCCGCGCCGATCGACGGCACCACGCTGTCGCTGCTGCTGGCCGGCGCCGAGGGCGCGCCGGCGGTCCGCAGCGTGCGGGCGGTGGTCGCGCCGCGAGCCACCGCTGGCGAGGTCGATGTCCACGTCAACGGCCGCCATGTCCCCGTCACGGTACGGTCGGCCGGGGCGGCGCGGCGCCGGGTCGGCGCCGCTGACGGCGCCGGCGGTCCGCAGCGCATCGTCGCGCCGATGCCCGGCAAGGTGGTGCGGGTGCTGGTGGCCGCGGGCGACGTCGTGGCCGCCCGGCAGGGACTGGTCGTCGTCGAAGCCATGAAGATGGAGAACGAGCTGCGCGCCGCCCGCGATGGCCGGGTGGTGTCGGTGGCGGTCACCGAAGGGCAGTCGGTCGACGCGGGGGCGGTGCTGGCCGTCGTGGAGTAGCGCGCAGGTGCGGGGAGCGCTGCTCCGATCGGCGGTCACGACGCTGCGCCACGTGCGCCGGGCGTGGCTGGTGGTCGCCGTGGCGATCGCCGCGCTGCTGGTGTCGATCGTGACCGTCGACCTCGGCCCGATCCTGCGCCGCCGCGCCGAAGTCGAAGGCGGGAAGTGGATCGCCCGGCCGCTGCACATCGGCCGGCTCGGCCTCAATCTCGGCCGCGGCGTGCTGGTGGTCGACGACCTGCGCGTCGAGGGCATGACGCCGGCCCACGACCCGTGGCTGACGATCGGCCGCGTCGAGTTGTCGCTCACCTGGCGCACGCTGCTCGAGCGCCGGGTGTTCATCGATCGCGTCGAGATGCGCGACTGGACGCTGATCGTCGAGAGCTATCCGAACGGCGTCAATAACTGGCCGCGCCTGGGCGGCCCGCCGCGGCCGCCGCGCACCGGTCCGCCGCTGGTGACGTCGACCCTGCAGCATCTGAAAGCCTCGCGTGGCCGGCTGCTGGTCCGCGACTTCGGCTCGTCGTGGGGCATGGACGCGCCGAACCTCGACATCGAGATGGCCAAGGGCGACGAGTACCGCGGCACCATGCGGTGGACCGACGGCACGATGCTGATCCAGCAGTACGAGCCGATGTGGGCGCACTTCTCCACCAACTTCGCCGTGCGCGGCGGCAAGGTGGTGCTGGAGCAGATGGTGCTCGACGCCGACGGCATGCAGGTGCAGGGCACCGGCGTCGTCGATCCGGCGCGCTTCCCGGAAGCGACGATCAAGGTCACCTCGCGCCATCAGCTGCCGCGGACCCGCGCCATCTTCTACGCCCGCGACACCTTCAACCTCCACGGCGAGGGCGAATTCACCGGCACCGTCTACAAATACAGCGGCAGCTACGAGGTGGTCGGCGATTTCACCAGCCCCGAAGTCGGCTACGACGACTACCGCTTCCAGAATTTCCGCGCGTCGGTTGCCTGGATTCCGGAACGCTTCGACGTCATCACGGCCGACGCTGGCCTGTACGGCGGCCAGGCCAGCTTCACTTACGGGCTGGCGCCGCTCGGCGTGCCCGGCCGGCGCGCCGACGCGGTGTGGGACGTCTCCTACCGCGACGTCGATCTGACCACCTTCACCACCTTCCTCGACACGCAGGGCATGCGGCTGGCCGGCGCCGCCACCGGCCGCACCAGGCTCACGTGGACGCTCGGGGCGTTCGCCGACGCGGTCGGGGAGGGGGCGCTCACCGCGGTGATGCCGCCCGGGTCGATTGCGGCGGCGCGTGCGCTGCCGCCCGATGCCGCCGACGGCGCGCGGCGGCGCGGCGAGGACATCGGCCCGTTCAGCCCTCACAACGCGCTCGGCCCGGTGCCGATTGCCGGGCAGGTGGACTACACCTTCGACGGCCGGCAGGTGCGCTTCACGCCCAGCGTCTTCGCCACCGCCGAGACCTTCGTCGCCTTCGAGGGCGAGACCGCGTGGGGCCCCGACTCGCGCCTGCCGTTCCACGTCACCAGCAGCAACTGGCAGGAGAGTCACCGCTTCCTCACCGGCATCATGACGATGGTGGCGACGCCGACCGCCTCGGTACCGCTCGACGGCGTCGGCAGTTTCGACGGCGTGCTCACCGGCGCGCTGGCCAACCCGCACGTCGAGGGCACGTTCAGCGGCCAGGCGATGCGGGCCTGGAACGTCACCTGGGGCGACATCGCCGGCCGGGCCATCATCGCCGACGCCTATGCCTACGTGAAGAACGTGGTCGTGACCAACGGCGCCACGGGACGCATGGACATCGAGGGCACCTTCGCGCTCGGTTATCCCCGGCGCGACGGCGGCGAAGAGATCGACGCCCGCATCCGCGCCAGCGAGTGGCCGCTCACCGACTACCGCGCTGCCTTCGAACTCTACGACTACCCGGTGTTCGGCGCGCTCGGTGGTGAAATCCACCTCTACGGCGAGTACGAAGAGCCATTCGGCTTCGGCCGCCTCACGCTCGATCGTGGCACCGCCTACGACGAGCCGTTCGCGTCCGGCGTGACCAGCCTGCGGTTCGAGGGCACCGGGGTCCGGCTCGACGGCCTCGAGGTCCAGAAGGCCGGGACGACGATCACCGGCGCCGCCTACATCGGCTGGGACGGCGACTACTCGTTCAACGCCGATGGCCGCCGGCTGGCCGTCGACGCGCTCGACCTGACGTATTTCCCGGGGCTGCCGGCGCTCACCGGCTTCGCCGACGTCAGCGCCGCCGGCAGCGGCACCTTCGACGAGCCGCGCTACGACGTCAAGATCAGCGTCTTCGACCTGTTCATCGGCGACGAAGGCATCGGCGAGATGACCGCGCAGGCGACCCTGCGCGGGCTGACGGTGCTCTACAGTTTCGACATCGCCTCGCCGCGTCTGGCGGCCTCCGGCACCGGCCAGTTCGGTCTCACCGACATCGGCGAGATCGAGATGACGGTGCGGCTGTCGGACACCTCGCTCGATCCGTACGCGCGGGTGTTCATGCCGACGCTGTCGCCGTACACGTCGGCCACGGGTGGCGGCAGCGTGCGGGTGTGGGGCGAGGTCTACACGCCCGACGGCCTGCACGTCGAAGCCGCCATCGACGACCTGCGGGTCCAGCTCTTCGACTACGAGCTGCGGAACCGCGGCGTGCTCCGGGTCGGACTCGACGGCCAGATCGTCCGCGTCGGCGAGTTCGCACTCACCGGCGACCGCACCGCGCTCGAGCTCAGCGGGCAGGTCGATCTGGCGCGCGACGTGGTGACGCTGCGCGCCAACGGCGACGCCAGCCTGGCGGTGCTGCAGGGCGTGTTGCCGGAGGTGCGTGGCGCCGGCCGGGCCGAGCTGTCGGCGCAGATCGGCGGCTCGACCTCGTCGCCGACGCTGTCGGGCAACGCGCTGGTCAGTGACGGCCGGCTGCGCTCGTTCGCGTTCCCGCACGCGCTCGAGGCGATCAACGGCATCGTCACCTTCGACGCCTCGGCGGTGCGGCTCGACGGCTTGCGCGCCCGGCTGGCCGATGGCACCGTGCAGGTCGGCGGCCGGCTCGGGTTGCGCGGGCTGGCTGTGGCCGACTACGACGTGACGCTGAGTGGCCTCGACCTGCGGCTGCGCTATCCCGAGGGCATGCGCTCGCTGGTCGACGCGTCGCTGGCCTTGCAGGGGCCGGTCGATGCGGCGGTCCTGAGCGGCTCGGTGCTGGTGCGGTCGGCGGTCTACACGCCGCCCTTCGACGGCACCAACGTGTTCGGCGGCAGCGGCGCCGCCGCCGTCGCCCCCACGGTGGCCGGCGCGGTGAGCGGCGAGAGCCGCGGCGGCCTGCGCTACGACATACGCCTCATCGCGCCCTCGACGCTGCGCATCGAGAACGATCTCACCCGCCTCGTCGCCAGCGCCGACCTCGAACTGCGCGGCACGGTCGACCGGCCGCTGGTGTTCGGCCGCGCCGACGTCGAGCGCGGCGAAGTGACGTTCGAGGGCCGCCGCTACCTGATCACCCGCGGCAGTCTCGACTTCACCAATCCGGAACGCATCCAGCCGTTCTTCGACGTCGAAGCCGAGACCCGGGTGCGGGTGCCGGCGCAGACCTACCGGGTGACGCTGCGGGTGGCCGGGACCACCGAGCGTCTGCAGCCCGAGTTCACCTCGGATCCGCCGCTGCCACCCGGTGACGTGCTGTCGCTGCTGCTCGGCGACACCACCCCGGCCGGCGACGCCGAGGTCGCGGCGCTGCGCTCGCCGAACCAGCGCGAGCAGGACCTGCTGCAGGCGCGGGCGACGCGCGCCCTCACCGGCGCGCTGTCGGCGGAGGTCGGCAAGGTGGTGCAGGACACCTTCGGCGTCGACACCTTCCAGATCACCCCGCTCCTGGTCGATCCCTACCAGCAGGCGGTCGGTCTCAACGTCAACCCGGCGGCGCGGGTCACCATCGGCAAGCGCATCTCCGACCGGGTCTATCTCACCTACGCCCGCAGCCTGTCGTCGAACACCCGCGACGAGATCATCCTGCTCGAGTACGACCAGAGCGACACGCTCGGCTGGATCCTCTCGCAGAACGAGGACGGCACCTATGCGCTCGACGTGCGCAAGCGGGTGACGTTCTGAGCTGCGTCCGGGCCCTGGTCCTCGGCCTGGCGCTGCTGGCGTCGCCGCTGGCCGCGGCCGCGCAGGTCGAGACGGTGCTGGGCCGCCGGCTGACCGACGTGCGGCTGGTCGCCGCCGGCGCGCCGGTGACCGAGGTGGCGCTGCTGACGCTGGTCGAGACCCGGGTCGGCGAGTCCCTGGCGATGGCCGACATCCGCCAGACCATCGACCACCTGGTGGCGTTGGGGCGGTTCGCCGACATCCGCGTCGTCGGCGAATCCGACGGCGAGGGCGTGCGGCTGCGCTACGCGCTGGTGCCGCTCGATCGGATCGTCCGCGTGCGCTTCGCGGGCGCCCGGGCCATCGACGACGACGTCCTGCGCGCCGAGATCAGCGAACAGCTCGGCGCCACTCCGGCCGCCGGCCGCCGCGATGAACTGGTGCAGCTGGTCGAAGCCCGCTACCGGGCGCGCGGCTACGCCTCACCGGCGGTCGAACTGCGCATCAGCCCGGCCGGCCGCCCCGGCGAGGTAGACGCGACGGTGATCGCGGCACCGGGGCCGCGCACCGTGGTCGGCCGTGCCGAGGTCGACGGCGCCGGCCCGCCGGACCTGCTGGCGCGGCTGGGCCTGGTCGCGGGGCGTCCGCTCGATTGCGAGACCCTCGACGCACGAGTGCGCGCCGCCGAAGACGCTCTGCGCGACGATCGCTATTACGAAGCGGTGGTGTCGGCGTCGGTCCGCGACGCCGGCCCGGCCGAGGCCGACGTCACGGTGCGGGTGACGCTCGGCGACCGCGTCCGCGTCGAGCTCAGCGGCGACCCGTTGCCGGCGGGGCGGCGCCGGACGCTGGTGCCGATCGAAGCCGTGCGGTCGGTCGAAGAAGAGGTCGTCGAGGACGCCAGCCGCAACATCGAGCAGTTCCTGCGCCTCGACGGCTACCGCCAGGCCAGCGCGGCGGCGACGCGCCGCCGCGCCGACGGCGTGCTGACCATCACCTTCGACGTCCGCCGCGGTCCGCTCCACGTCCTGGAGTCGATGGCCGTCGACGGCGCGGCGCAGCTGGCGCCGGCCGAGGTGCAGAGTCTGTTGAAGCTCGAGGCGGGGGAGCCATTCGTCGACGCCCGGGTCGCGACCGTGGCCGCCGCACTGGCCGAGCTCTACCGCGTCCGCGGCTTCGCCGCCGTGCGTGTCACGCCGCGCCTGACCACCCAGCCGGCCCGCGACGGGCGGGTGCCGGTCACGGTCCGCCTCGGCGTCGAGGAGGGACCGCGCACCGTGGTCACCGCGGTGCAGTTCGACGGGGTCACCGCGGTGCCGGCCACGGCGCTGTCCGATGGCCTGGCGCTGACCGCCGGCAAGCCGTTCTATCAGCCGCAGCAGTCACTCGATCGGGCCACGGTCGAGCGACGCTACCGCAACCTCGGCTTCCAGCGCGCGGTCGTCGACGTGCGCGAGACGCCGTCGGCCGACGGGACCGGCGTGGCGCTCACCTACGTGGTGCGCGAAGGACCGCAGACCCGCGTCGATCACATCCTGATCGCCGGCACCGAACGGATCTCGCCCGACCTCATCCGCGACGAGCTCACCCTGCAGCGGGGGACCCCGCTCGGTTTCGACGCCCTCCTCGAGAGCCAGCAGCGGCTGAGCGCGCTCGGGCTGTTCCGCCGGGTGCGCATCACCGAATCGCCGCACGGCTCCGACGAGGTGAATCGCGACGTCCTGGTCGAGGTCGAGGAAGCGCCGGCGACCTCGGTGAGCTACGGCGGTGGCTTCGAGATGGGCCAGCAGACCCGGATCCGCGACGACGGCACCGCCACCGACCGCGTCTACGCGGCGCCACGCGGCTTCTTCGAAGTCACGCGCCGCAACCTGTGGGGCAAGAACCGTTCGATCACCCTGCTGACCTCGGCCAGCCTGCGGCCCACCGATCGCGGCGTCGTCGACGGCCAGCAGCGTCAGGAGGGCGGCTACGGGTTGAATCAGTACCGCCTCGTCGGCACCTACCGTGAGCCGCGCGCCTTCGGCACCCCCGGCGACGCCCAGGCCAGCGCCTTCATCGAACGAGGGATCCGGGCGTCGTTCAACTTCAATCGCCGCGGCGTGCGCACCGAGTACGCACGGCGCTTCGCCAACCGTGTCGTGGTGCTGGGCCGCTATGCCTACGAACACACCGAGCTCTTCGACACCAAGATCGTGGTCGAGGACCAGCTGCTGGTCGACCGGCTGTTCCCCCAGGTGAGGCTGTCCACGGTGTTCGGGTCGGTGATTCGCGACTCGCGCGATGACGTGCTCGATCCGCAGCGTGGCAGCGTGCTCGGCGCCGAACTCGACCTCGGTCTGCCGGCGATCGGCTCCGAGGTGGGGTTCAGCAAGGGCTTCGCCCAGGCCTTCACCTACCGGCGCCTGCCCGGTGGCAGGCCGTTCGTGACTGGCGGCCGGAGCGCGCCTCGGTCTGGCGCGCGGCTTCGAGAAACGGGTGCCGCGCGTCGACGCCAGCGGCCAGCCGGCGATCGGCGCCGACGGGCAGCAGGTCGTCGACGTCGTGACCGATCTGCCGGCCAGCGAGCGCTTCTTCGCCGGCGGCGACACGACGGTCCGTGGCTTCGCGCTCGATCGGCTCGGCACCGGGGCGACGCTGAACGCCGACGGGTTCCCGACCGGTGGCAACGCCATGGTGGTGATGAACGTCGAGCTGCGCACGCCGCACGTGAAGGGCGTCGGGCTGGTCGGCTTCGTCGATGCCGGCAACGTGTTCCTGCGGGTCAGCGATCTCGACGCTCGGCGAGGTGCGCGCCGCCGCCGGCATCGGCATCCGCTACCGCTCTCCGCTCGGTCCGCTGCGGCTCGACGTCGGCTTCAAGCTCGACCGCCGCGACCTGAACCGCGGCACCGAGCGTCGCGCCGTCTACCACCTGTCGCTGGGGCAGGCCTTCTGATCCCCGAACCGCGGCTGGCGGCTAGCGGCTAGCGGCTAGTAGAGTGACGGGATGTCCTCGTTCCCGCATTCACGCGCGTCCGGTCTGATTGCTGCCGCGGCCGTCGTCGGTGTCGTGACCGCCGCCGCGGGCCAGGAAACGCTGGTCGAACGGACCGTCGCCGTCGTCGGCGGCGCCGCGATCACCCTCTCGGATGTCCGCACGGCGGTGGCCCTGGGACTGGTCGACGGCGACGAGCGCACCGGGGCGGCCCGGCTGGTCGAACGCTGGCTGATCCTGCACGAAGTGTCGCGCTTCGCGCCCCCAGAGCCGACCCTCGCCGAGATCGAGACGCGGGTGGCGGCGATTCGCGTCCGCGCCGGATCGCCGGCGGCGCTCGACGCCGTCCTGACCCGCGGCGGTTTCACGGCCGGGCGGCTGGCCGCGTGGGTGCGCGACGACCTGCGGATCGCCGCCTACCTGGATCAGCGCTTCGTCACCGCCGGCGCCGCGTCCGATGCCGACGTCGCCGAGTACGCCCAGGCCCACGCCGCCGAACTCGCCGCCGCGGGCGTCACGGCCGACGCCCGGCTGCCGGCGGCGCGCGAGCGGCTGCAGGCCGAGCGCCGCCGCGAGCTCATCACCGACTGGCTCGGCGAGCTGCGGAGACGCACGGTGGTGGTGGAGATTCCTGACTAGCCCGAGTTCTAGGGCGTCGGCGCGAGGGCGTCGCCAAGGGTGTAGGCGATCACGACCTGTCCCAGGTTGAAGAGCCCGTGGCTGACGGCGGCGGCGACGACACTGCCGCGAGTGAGGTAGAGCACGCCCCAGAACCCGCCGAGGACGCCGGTGGCGACGGCGATGTCGAGGCCCTGCAGCGTGTGCCCGGCGCCGAACGCCACGCTGGTCAGCAGCAGGGCCGGTCCGCGGCCGCACACGTATCCGGTGAGCCGATGCAGCTGGAAGCCGCGCTGCAGCTCCTCGCGCACGCCGCCGGCCAGCACCACCACCACCGCGAAGACGCCGGCCAGCACCGGGTCGCGCATCAGCGCCGCCATCGGGTTGGTCGGCACGTTGTGCAGCGACGGCATCAGCACCCGCAGTCCGGCGACGACCAGCGAGATGCCGAGCAGCACCGCGGGCGCCAGGGCGACGCCGAACCACACCTCGCGCCACACCGGCTGACGGGTGACGAACACCTCGGACATCGACTCGCCGCTGCGGCGGATGAACCAGACGACGAGCGCCGCGACCAGCAGCGCGTCGCCGAGCGCGACCGCGATCACGAACCGGGCGTTCAGCGCGCCGTCGGGCGCGAGGCCCTGGATGCCAGCGGCGGCGAGCGCCCCGGCGACGACGAGCTGGGTCGGATAGCTCGAACAGAGCACCACTTCGAGGAAGGCGCGGCCCCGCGTCAGGCGCGGGACGGCCAGTTCGGGAGGGGGCAGCGAAGACGCGGCCGGCGCCGCGCGCGTGTCGGGCGCCAAGTCCGTCATCGAAGCGGGTCGTCGGACGATGGTACACTTTCCCGGTGAACGATGCGGCGCGGGCGGCGATAGCCGCGCAACGGGTCCTGATCGTCGAGGACGACGAAGCGGCCCGGCTCGGGCTGACCGAGCTGGTGCGGACCTGGGGGTTCACCGTCGAGGCGGCGGCCGACGGCGAGCAGGCGATGGCCGCGGTGACCTCGTTCCGCCCGACCATCATCGTCAGCGACCTGGTGATGCCGCGGATGGACGGGCTGCAGCTGCTGGCCGCGCTCGGCGACGACCTGGCCCACCTCTACTTCGTCCTGCTCACCGCGCAGGGCACGGTCGAGACGGCCGTCGACGCGTTGAAGCACGGCGCCGAGGACTACCTGACCAAGCCGGTCGATCCACAGCGCCTGCGGCACCTGCTCGAGCGGCTGTCGGAGCTGAGTGCCGCCCGCCGCGAGAACACCGAGCTGCGGCGCCGGCTGCGCGAGGAAGGCCGCTTCGGCCGCATGGTCGGGGCCAGCCGCGAGATGCGCAAGGTCTACAACGTGGTCGAGCAGGCCGCGCCGACCACCGCCTCGGTGCTCATCATCGGCGAGTCGGGCACCGGCAAGGAGCTGGTGGCGCAGACCCTGCACCAGCTCAGCCCGCGGACCCAGCTCCCGTATGTCGCGATCAACTGCGCCGCGATTCCCGAGACGCTGCTCGAGAGCGAGATCTTCGGCCACGAGAAGGGCGCGTTCACCGGCGCCTACGAGCGGCGCGCCGGCTGCTTCGAACTGGCCGATCGCGGCACGCTGTTCCTCGACGAGATCGCCGAGATGGTGCCGGCGACGCAGGTGAAGCTGCTGCGCGTGCTGCAGGAGCGGCGCTTCCGCCGCCTCGGCGGCCGCGCCGAGCAGGACGTCGACGTCCGGGTCATCGCCGCCACCAATGCCGATCCGGCCGATGCCGTCCGCACCGGCAAGCTGCGCGAGGACCTCTACTACCGGCTGAACGTCTTCACCATCGCCCTGCCGCCGCTGCGCGACCGCCGCGAGGATCTGCCGCTGCTGGTGCAGACGTTCCTCGACGAGTTCAACCAGCGCGACGAGAAGGCGGTGAAGGCCATCGATCCCGAAGCGATGCGCCGGCTCGAGGCCTACACCTGGCCGGGCAACGTGCGCGAGCTGCGCAACGTCATCGAGCGCGCGGTCATCCTGGCCAAGGGCGACTTCATCGAGGCCCGCCACCTGCCGCCGCTGACCGCCATCGATCGGCGGGCGGCGCCAGCCGTGGCCGGCGGCGGCGGCGAAGTGACGCTGACGCCCGGGATGACCGTCGACGAGGCCGAGCAGAAACTGATCCTCGCCACCCTCGACGCCGCGTCGGGCAACAAGACCCGCGCCGCCGAGATGCTCGGCATCAGCCTGAAGACGCTGCACAACAAGCTGAATCGCATGAAGCAGGGCGCCTGAGTCCGGCCGCGCACGCCGCGGCTCGAGGCGTCCGAGGCCGCATTGGCATGTCGATCCGCCTCAAGCAGATCCTCGGCGTCACGGCCCTGGTCGGTGCCGTGGTGGTGGCGCTCAGCGTCGCCCACCTGGCGCGCATCGCGCGGCTGTCGCTGGAGGAGAGCCGGGCCCGCGGCGAGCTGCTGACCAACGCCGTGTTCCATCGCGCCTACGAGGTGGTGACCAGCCGCGAGACGGCCTACGCCGAGCTGGCCGCCGACGCCGGCATCCGCTCGATCCTGCAGGCGTCGATCTACTCCGACGACGTCACGTTCGCCGCGATCGTCGATGCCAGCGGGGTGGCGGTGGCGCACAGCGATCCGACGCAGACCGGCCAGCGCCTCGCGGTCAGCGGCAGCCTGCAGGATCTGCTCGCCAAGAACGGGCTGGCGCAGCTCATCGAGATCTGGTCGACGCGCGGCCGCACGCTCGAGTGGAGCGCGCCGCTGCTGCTCGACGACGACGCCCTCGGCGAGATCCGCATCGGCATCTCGACCCTGCTGGTGCGGCGGTCGCTCGAAGAGACGGTCACGCCGGCGCTGGCCGCGGCGCTCGGCCTGCTGCTGGTCGCGGTGCTGGTAGCGATCTTCCTGGCCCAGGCCGTGCTGCGGCCGATCCACGTCATCCAGAGCAGCCTCACGCGCCTCGGCCGAGGCGAGCTCGGCGTGACGCTCGACCTCGAAGAGGCCGAGATGCAGGACCTGCGCGGCGTCTTCGACACCGTGAGCGCACAGCTGCGGGCGCTGCCCGCCGGCGGCGAGGTGCGCCGCGAGATCACCCAGCTGTCCAAGCGCGTCACCGCGCTCGGCCGGCTCACGGCCGGCGTCGCCCACGAGGTCAAGAACCCGCTGAACGCGATGACCATCCACCTGGAGCTGCTGCGCCAGAAGCTGGAGAAGGGGGCGCCGACCGCCGACGTGCGGGCCCATGCCGATGTCATCGGCCAGGAGATCCGCCGGCTCGACGCCGTGGTCCAGGGCTTCCTGAAGTTCGCGCGCCCCGAAGACATGCGCATCGAGCGGGTCGACGTGGCGACGCTGGCCGCCGACGTGGTGCGCACGGTGCGGCCTGAGGCCGAAGCGGCGCACGTCGCGGTCGACGCCACGTCCGCCGATCCGTCGCTGGCCGTGGACGCCGATCCGACCATGCTGCGCCAGGCGCTGATGAACCTCGCGGTCAATGCGGTGCAGGCGATGCCGCACGGCGGTTCGCTCAAGATCCACTGCGAGGACGGCCGCGATGGCCGGGTGCGCATCGTCGTCCGCGACACCGGCCAGGGGATTCCGCCCGACCAGCTGGCCCGGGTCTTCGACCTCTATTTCACGACCAAGCGCGGCGGCAGCGGCATCGGGCTGTCGATGGTCTTCCGCACCGTCCAGCTGCACCACGGCGACATCGACGTCGAGTCGACGCCGGGAGCGGGCACCACCTTCACCATCTCGCTGCCGCGCGCCGCGTGAGCCGGGCGGCGCCGGTGCGTGCGCCTCGTCCAGCGCGTTACAATGCAGTGATGCTCCCCCGCATGGTCGCGATCGTCGGCGGCCTGGCTCTGGCGGCCCTGACCGCCGGATGTGCCACGGCGCGGGCCTCGGCGCCGGCGCCGCTCCCGACCCTGTCGCCGTCGGACGCCCCGCCGCGGGTGGTCGCCGAGTACCTGCCCGATCCGCCGTTGCCGGCCGAGCCGGTGTCCACCGAGGCCGTGGCTCCGGCCGCCCGGCCGACCCGTCCGGCGCGTCGTGAACCGCCCCGCACCGACCCGGCCGTCGAGCCCCAGGGGCCGCCGGCGCCCGCCCCGGCGCCGACCCAGCCGTCGCTGGCGATGCAGAACACCGGCGCCAACGCCCGGGCCGATCAATCGGTGCGGACGCTCCTGGGCCAGGCCGCCCGCGACCTCGAGCGCGTCGTCTACCAGAGCCTCGACGCCGACGGCCGCGCCCAGTACGACACCGCCCGCCGCTTCATGCAGCAGGCCGACGAAGCGCTCAAGGCGCGCAACGTCGTCTTCGCCGGCAAGCTCGCCGACAAGGCGGCCACGATGGCGTCGGTGCTGGTGCGCTAGGCCGCTGGCGGGGCGGGCCCACGACGAATTCGCTGGCATCGCCGCCGGCAAAAAGCGAAAATACATCGAAAGCAAGGATTCCTGGCCCGAACCGGAACATCTTGTGATCGACCTAAAAAATATCCGCAAGATGTAGTGGTTGCTGCGCTTGACAAACCGTCGTTACACGCGCATTCTTGGCGTCGCGCGCGAGGCGCCACGAGACTCCAGACGCTTCCCAGCCATGCTGGACTCGGGCCCACAATCGAGCGACGACGAAGTCTGACGACACAGTGCAAAACCGGGAAGTCTACTAGTCGCGCGCACACACCAGAACATCTAGGCCAGACCAGAATTTTTGACGAGAACCCCTTGAGGGAGGGGCAGACTCGTCTCTGAACGAGGCGGAGGACGCATGCAGGAAGGCGCTGGGCACAAGCTGTCGGCGGCGGCAGCCGGACAGGAAGCCGCTGGCGGGCACGTGGAATCGACCGGGACGACGGGCGCCGCCCGCGCCTCGGCGGTCGCCGTACAGGGGTTGGATTTTCCGCGGTATTTCACCGCCGGCGGCGTCGATCCGTTCGACGAGGTCGAGTGGGAGATGCGCGACGCGGTCATCGGCAACGAAAAGGGCAAGGTCGTCTTCGAGCAGCGCGGCGTCGAGATGCCGAAGTCGTGGTCGCAGCAGGCCACCAACATCGTCGTCTCGAAGTACTTCCGCGGCCACGTCGGCGCGCCCGAGCGCGAGTACTCGGTCAAGCAGCTGATCGGCCGCGTCGTCGACACCATCACGGAGTGGGCCCGCCGCCAGAGCTACTTCGCCTCGCCCGACGCGCTGCAGGCGTTCAGCGACGATCTCAAGCACCTGCTGGTGCACCAGAAGGCCGCCTTCAACAGCCCGGTGTGGTTCAACTGCGGCTTCGAGAAGGCGCCGCAGTGCTCGGCCTGCTTCATCAACTCGGTCGACGACACGATGGACTCGATCCTCGGGCTGGCCAAGACCGAGGGCATGCTGTTCAAGTACGGCTCGGGCACCGGCAGCAACCTGTCGGCGATCCGCTCGTCGAAGGAACTGCTCGCCGGCGGCGGCACCGCCTCGGGCCCGGTGTCGTTCATGAAGGGCTTCGACGCCTTCGCCGGCGTCATCAAGTCGGGCGGCAAGACCCGCCGCGCCGCCAAGATGGTGATCCTCAACGCCGAGCACCCCGACATCGTCGAGTTCATCAACTGCAAGGTCGAGGAAGAGAAGAAGGCCTGGGCCCTGATCGACGCGGGCTACGACGGCTCCTTCAACGGCGTCGCCTACGGATCGGTGTTCTTCCAGAACTCGAACAACTCGGTGCGCGTGACCGACGAGTTCATGCGCGCCGTGCTCGACGACGGCGTGTGGCAGACCCGCGCCGTCACCAACGGCGAGGTCGTCGACACCTACAAGGCGCGCGACCTGATGCGCAGCATCGCCGAGGGCACCTGGGTGTGCGGCGATCCCGGCATGCAGTTCGACACCACGGTCAACGAGTGGCACACCTGCCCGAACACGGCGCGCATCAACGCCAGCAACCCGTGCTCCGAGTACATGTTCCTCGACGACTCGGCGTGCAACCTGGCGTCGATCAACCTGATGAAGTTCGTCAGGGACGACGGCGAGTTCGACGTCGACGGCTTCAAGGCGGCGTGCCGCACGCTGATCACCGCGCAGGAGATCCTGGTCGACAACTCGAGCTACCCGACCAAGGCGATCGAGAAGAACAGCCACGCCTACCGGCCGCTCGGCCTCGGCTACGCCAACCTCGGCGCGCTGCTGATGTCGCGCGGGCTGCCCTACGACAGCGACGGCGGCCGCGACTACGCCGGCGCCATCACCGCGGTCATGACCGGCGAGGCCTACGCCCAGTCGGCGCGCGTCGCCCGTGACCACGGCGGCCCGTTCGCCGGCTACGAGAACAACCGCGAGCCGTTCCTGCGGGTGATGCGCAAGCACCGCGACGCGATCAAGGACATCACCGCCAAGCACGTGCCGGCGGATCTCTACAACGGCGCGAAGCAGTCGTGGGACGAGGCGGTCGAGCTGGGCGAGGACTTCGGCTACCGCAACGCCCAGGCCACCGTGCTGGCGCCGACCGGCACCATCGGCTTCATGATGGACTGCGACACCACCGGCGTCGAGCCGGACATCGCGCTGGTCAAGTACAAGAAGCTGGTCGGCGGCGGCATGATGAAGATCGTCAACCAGACGGTGCCGATGGCGCTGCGCAAGCTCGGCTACACCGCCGCGCAGGTCGACGACATCATCAAGTACATCGACGAGCAGGAGACGATCGAGGGCGCGCCGCACCTGCTCGATCGCGACCTGGCGGTGTTCGACTGCGCCTTCAAGGCCGCCAACGGCGATCGCTCGATCCACTACATGGGCCACATCAAGATGATGGGCGCCACCCAGCCGTTCATCTCCGGCGCGATCAGCAAGACCGTGAACGTGCCCAAGGACGCGACGGTCGAGGAAATCGAGCAGGCCTACATGGAGAGCTGGCGCCTCGGCGCCAAGGCCATCTCGATCTACCGCGACGGCAGCAAGCGCACCCAGCCGCTGAACACCTCGAAAGAGGCGATCACGACCGGAGCGATGGCCCAGGCGCCCAAGGCGGCGGTCGACGCCGCGGTGGCGGCGGCACTGGCCGCGCGCGCGCCGATGCGGCGCAAGCTGCCCGACGAGCGCCAGGCGATCACCCACAAGTTCGACATCGCCGGCCACGAGGGCTACATCACCGTCGGCCTGTTCGAGGACGGGATGCCGGGCGAGATCTTCCTGGTGATGGCCAAGGAGGGCTCGACCATCTCGGGCTTCGCCGACGCCTTCGCCCAGGCGATCAGCTACGCGCTCCAGTACGGCGTGCCGCTGCAGGCGCTGGTCGACAAGTTCAGCCACGTGCGCTTCGAGCCGTCGGGCATGACCCGCAATCCCGACGTCCGCTTCGCCAAGTCGATCGTCGACTACATCTTCCGCTGGATGGCGTCGAAGTTCCTGTCGCCGGAGGCGCAGTTCCGCGCCGGCGTCAACAACCGCGACGACGCGGCGGACTCGCCGGCCGAGGGCTTCGCGGCCACGGCCAAAGCGGTGGCCGCCGAACCCACCGTGGCGGTGCCGGCCCCGGCCGCGCCGGCGCCGAGCCGATCGGCGTTCGCGGCGATGCAGAACCAGGAAGACGCGCCGCCGTGCAGCACCTGCGGGTCGATCATGGTGCGCAGCGGCGCGTGCTACAAGTGCGGCAATTGCGGCACGACCTCGGGGTGCGCCTAGCGGCGCACCGTTCGTACCTATCGCGCGAAGCGGCTGGCGGCTGGCCGCTCACGCTGTCGCGATGTCACGCTGTGAGGATCGAGCAGGGGCCCGACGGATCCGTCGGGCCCTTGTCGTGTACTCGCTCGCCGCTGGTCCCTGGCCGCTCGCCGCCGCTCGCCGCCGATCGGGTCGCAGCTAGACCGTGGCGGCGACGGTGTCCTCGATGAGGATCTCGAGCTCGGCGATGGCGATGTCGCTCAGGCCGAGCACCGACGACTCGCTGAGCGCGCCGAGCTCCAGCGACGGGTCGGGACTGAGGCCGACGCCGACCTTGTTGCAGGCCCGATCGGCGAGCCGGACGATCTGCAGCGCGACGTTGGCTGGATCGGGCTGGGCGACGTGGTGGTCGCGGACGATGGTCTGGTAGACCTCGGGAAGGTGCCACGACACCAGCAGACGGTGACCGACGTCGGCATGGGCGCGATCGAGCACTTCGCCGACCAACTCGGGCGACACGGCCTCGCCCTGGGGATGCTCCAGCGTCATCTCGTCGAGGACGCGCAGCAGGAACAGCTTGCCGATGTCGTGCACCAGACCGCCGATGAACACCGTCTCGCCGAGCTGCGGATAGCGCACCTTGCGGGCGATCCATTCGGCGGCCATCGCGCACGCCGACGCGTGGTGCCACAGGGTCCGCATGATGCCGGCCAGGGCCGGCTGGTGCGCAGTGTAGCGGCTCTTCTCGGTGGCCAGGAACACCAGGTTGGCGACCCGCTGCAGACCCAGCCGCAGGATCGCGGCGCGGATGCTCGAGACCTCGGACAGCCCGCCGAAGAACGCGGAGTTGGCGGCGCGCAGCACCTCGGCGACCAGCGCCGGGTCCGACTCGATGGCCCGCTCGATCTGGCCGACGTCGTAGTGTTCCTCGCGGGCCGCCTTTTGTACCCGCAGCGCGACGTCGCTGAACACCGGCAGGGTGATCTGCCGCGCCGCGGCGAAGTCGAGCGCCTGATCGAGCAACGACAGTTCCTGGCTCATTCACGGACTCCCAGCAGACGCCGCAACTCGCCGATCGGCCGCGGGCGGGACAGGCGAGGCAGCTGGCGGATGATCTCGTCGAAGGTGGTCAGCCCGGCCGCCGCCTTGGCGATGCCGTCTTCGAGCAGCGTCACCAGTCCACTGGCCTCGATGCAGACGCGGCGGATCTCGAAGGCGGTGCGACGCGACAGCACCGCGTCGCGCACCAGCTCGTTCAACACCAGGACCTCGAACACGGCGACGCGCCCCTTGTAGCCGACGTGGCGGCAGGCCGGGCAGCCGCGGCCGCGGGTGAAGGTGAGTCCGGCGGCCGCGGCCGGCGCGTAGCCGAGCCGGGCCAGTTCATGCGGCGAGAGCGCGTGGTCCTCGGCGCACTTCGGGCACACCCGCCGCACCAGCCGCTGCGCGATCACGCTGACCACGGTCGAGGAGATGAGGAAGGCCTCGATGTTCATGTTCATCAGGCGGATCAGCCCGCCGATCGAGTCCTCGGTGTGGAAGGTGGTCAGCACCTTGTGGCCGGTCAGCGCGGCGTTGATGGCGACCTCGGCCGAGAACAGATCGCGAATCTCGCCGATGACGATGACGTCGGGGTCCTGCCGGACGATGTGCTTGAGCGTTTCAGCGTAGCCCTGGTTGATCTTGGGGTTGATCGAGCACTGGGCGATCCCGTCGATCACGTACTCGACCGGGTCCTCGGCGGTGATGATGCTGGTGTTGGCGTCGTTGAGGTAGTTGACGGCCGCGTACAGCGTGGTCGTCTTCCCGGACCCGGTCGGTCCGGTCACCATCACCACACCGCTCGGGGCGTCGAGGGCGTCGCGCTGCAGCACCTCCAGCATGCGCGGCGACATGCCGACGTCCTTGATGCCGAGCAGCGTCTCGCGATTGTTGAGCAGCCGCATCACCACCTTTTCGCCGTGGATGGTGGCGTAGATGGAGACGCGGATGTCGACGGCGCCGTTCGGGCCGTCGTAGGCGATGCGGCCGTCCTGGTGGCGCCGCCGCTCGGCGATGTCGGCGCCGGCCAGCACTTTGATGCGGCCGACGACCGCCGTCGCCTGGTCGGACGGGACGTCGGTGTGCGGCACCATCACGCCGTCCTGCCGGAATCGGATGCGCAGGCGATCGCGGCCCGGTTCGAAATGAATGTCGCTGACGCGGGCGGCGATGGCGTCGTCGAGGACGCGATGGACCAACGCGACCGCGCCGCTTTCGCTCGAGTGCGCCGCGGCCGCGGCCGCGATCAGTTCGCGCTCGGCCCGGGCGACCGCGGCGACGACGGCGCGGCGCCCGGCGACGCCGATGACCAGGTCGCGGCCAAACGCCTTGCGGGCGGCCTCCACGGCGGTAGCGTCGGTCGGGTCGGCGAACACCACGACGGCTCGCTGGCCGTCCCGGCGCAGCGGCAGGAAGGCGTGGGTACGGTAGACGGCCAGCGGCGCGCGACGGATCAGCGTCAGGTCGAACGCCGCGGCGTCGAGGGTCGGCGACGCCAGGCCGAGTTGATCGGCCAGCACGTCGACCAGCTCGCGCTCGGCGAGGAAGCTGTTGTCGACGAGAATCTCGCCGATCGGCGTGCTCGGCCGCTCGCGTTGCATCGCCAGCGCCAGCGTGAGCTCGTGCGGCTCCAGGCGACCGAGTTCGACCAGCAGTTCGCCGATCGGCGCGCGCACCTGTCCGGAGCGAAGGACGTCGCGGATCTGCTCTTCGGTCACCAGCCGCAATTCGAGCAGGACGGAGCTCAGCGTCCGGCTGGTCTTGACCTTGGCGTGGACGCGTTCGGCGCGGGCGAGGCCGTCGGCCGACAGGTGCCCGGCGGCGTGCAGTTGCGCGGCGATCTGCGCGCCGACCGGGACCGCGGCCGGCGATGGTCCGGCGTCCCGGACGGCGATCACAGGGGAGGAACCGGGCGCGCCGGTGGTCGATGGTGTCACGGGTCTGCCTGCTGGCAGACCTCTAATCGGACCGGTGCGGCAGAGCTTGAGCCTCGGCCGTGGCCGCAGGTGCGCCGCACCGACTGCGCGCGGCGGTCGTCAGGCACCGCCCGTCACGGCGCCACGCTGAACGTAGCGGTAGCGATCGGCGTCCGCAGCTGCAGCGTCCCGGGCGTGGCCAGGGCGCCGAGCCAGCGGTAGGCGCCAGGGGGCGTGCCGGGCGGGACGTTCACCCGGAGAAACTCAATCGGCGTCGGCGTCGTCGGCTGCGCGCCGCGGGCGAATGGCAGCACCCCGGTGACCAGGCCGCGCGGCGTCAGCGACAAGTACTGCCCGGCTGGCGTCTCGAGCACGAGGTAGATGTCGACCGCGGTCGGCAACGACGCCGGCGTGACGACGCCGGACACGACCAGCACGTCGCCGGCCTGCACCTCGGCGGCAGCGACCGTCACCGTCAACCCCGCCGGCGTGTCCGGCGCGGGCACCACCGGCCGCGCCGCGTCGTCGATGGTGTTGCCGAGCAGTCCCATCACCTGCACCGGCGCCGACGCCACCATGCGGACTCCGCACGGCCCGGGACAATCGCGGCCGAAGGCCTCAGCCAACGACACGACCGCGTGGGTGTTGGCGGCCATTGGCGCTGTGACCCGGCCCAGCGACCCGCCTCCGGCGTCGACCAGCTCGAACGTCGCGACCACCGTCGCCGGCCCGATGTTCTGCACGGCGAGCCCGCGGACATCACCGGGGCCCACCGGACCGAACCCGATCGACGCCGTCGTCATGAACTGCTGGGCGAATGCCACCTCGACCGCCCCGAACAGCGGATGGCCACTAGTCACGAGCGGTGCCGTTCGCTGGTACGCGAAGTAGGTCGTTCGCTGATCCGTGACCGCGTTGCGGACCTCCACCTCGCGACCGTGCATGGTGACGGCCTGGCTGAGCACCGCTTCCAACCGCGTGGCGTCGATGAACCGGGTCGCGCTGACAATCGTCTCGTCGATGCGGACCTCGCTGGCGGCATCGAAGCCGACGCCCTCCACGGTGACGACGCCGCCGGCCGCCACCAACGAGGACCCGGGCGTGACGTTGGTGATCGAGGCGCCCAGGGTCACCGTCGCCTCGCCTGGACGGAACGTGTAGGGATACACCGCCCCGGCCGGGCCGGTGAAGACGGCGCCGCCAACAAGTGCGAGCGGCACGCTGGCGCCCACCGGGGCGGTCGGCGGGACCCGCGCGGTCAAGGTCAGCAGCGGGTAATCGGTGTCGAGCCCGAGCTGACCTGAGGGCGAAATCAGGCGCACCCGGGCCAGCGGCCCGCGAAACACCGCGGCGGCGGCAGCATCGCCGCCGAGGCTGGTGACCGCGACACCGAGCCACTCGTCCGACCCGCCCGAGAAGCTGCCGCCGCCCGACGATATGGGACGCGGTTCGGTGTTCTTGAGCTTCATCTGCAACGCCCCGCCCGGCGCGACGACCTCGGACGGAATCCGCAATTCGAGCGCCGGCAGCTGTCCCGCTGCCGGCATCGGCCAGACCGCCAGCACCACGAGCCCGACGCCTGTCCACCGCGTAAACCGCCGATCGTCTGTCACACTCTCCTCCATCACCGTGCGGACGGCGCGACGCGGAAACTCGCGCTGGCCGGCGCCGCGACCGGCCGCGCGGCGGCGTCGACGGCAGTCACCGACCACTCCAGCCGGCGCGCCGGCAAGGCCGCGGCGCGAACTTCCGATGGCACCGCGATGGCGGTCGCCGTGGTCGATCCGCGCCACACCTCCGTGCCATCGACTTCCAGGACTCGCAGGTCGTAGCGCACAGCGCCATCGACGGGCCGCCAGCGCAACTCTTCCGGCGGAGCCGCCAAGTCGCCCAGCGGCGCCAGCGGCTCGACGGCCGCCGTCCGATAGACGGTCGCGCCGTCGGTGCGCGCGACATCGGCGCCAGGCTCGCGCACCAGCAGATAGCCGCCCACGGCCAGCAACAGCGTGGCCGCCAGGGACAGGCTCCACGCTGGCAGTGCCGTCCGCCATCGTGCCGCCGTCGCGGCCGGATGGGGGGAAGGGAAGAGCCGTCGCCGCGCCTCTTCGGCGATCCACGCCACGGCGTCCTCGTCGGCGCCGGCGCGGGACTCGAAGCTGGCCCACAAAGCCCGCTCGCTCTGGCAGCGCGGACACGACCCGACGTGCGCGGCGTCGTGGACGCTCATCGTCGGCACGGTCACACGTTCGAGCGGTGGACACGCCGGGCCCGCCGCCAGGACCTGCTGCCATCGAGCCCGCCGACCGCTGTCCCCCGGGGGAGTGGGACTGGTCACAATCGACCTCCTCTCGCCTCAAGGCGCCGGACGGCGCGGGCCAGCTTGCGCTTGGCACTCACGATGTACGCCTTGGCGCCACTGGGGTTGGTCAGCTGCAACACCCTGGTGATCTGCTCGAGCGCCAGGTCGTCGCCGTAGTGGAGCGTGAACACCCGGAGCTCGAGGTCGTCGAGCGTGGTCGCCAGCACCTCGTGGGCGAAGCGCGCGTCGCTCTTGCGCTCGGCTTGCGTATCGGGTCCGTCGTCGGGTGACGGCACGTCGGCCAGCGCGTCCTCGTCGGCATCCTCGCGGCGCCGGCTGGCCTGGCGGGCCCGCGCCAGGCATTCGTGACGGGCAATCGCGTACAGCCAGGTCGAGAAGCGGGCGGTGCCGCGAAAGCTCTCCAGATGCTGGTAGGCGTTGGCGAAGACGGTCTGCGTCAGATCCGAGGCGCTCTCGCGGTCCCCTGTGAAGCGCAGGCACCAGCGAGCGACCTGGGCGTAGTGCCGGTCGAACAGCACGCTCGCGATGGCTGGCCGATCGTCCGGCGCGGCTCGCTTGTAGGCGGCGAGCAAGTCTTCGTCTGACGGCTCGCCTTCGCCCATCCTCAGCAGTATAGCCGGCCGCGTCCATACCCCTTGAGAGTGACAATCGGCGGCGACGAGAACAGGTTTTTGGTACGCTGACGACGATGTTGGCGTGGGTGGCCGTCGCGCTCGTCGCGACCGGGATGGCACAAGGCCTCGATGCTGCGGCCGCCGTCGCGGCGGCCGAGCGACGGGCCCGTGACGGACAGGAGGAGGCCGCCGCCGCCGATCTCCTGGCGCTGGTGCCGCGGCTGCCGCCCGACGGGCGCGTCCGCGCCGAAGCGCTCCAGCTTCTCGGCGAACTCGAGAGCCGGCTCGGTCACTACCCGGTGGCGGTCGCTCATGCCGTCGAAGCGGCGCGGCTGTTCGACCGCGAGGGCGACGCGCGGCGGGCCGCCGACACGCGCAACACCGCTGGCCTGGCGGAGCTCTATGCCGGGCGCTACACCGCGGCCCTCTCCCACTTCGAGCCGGCCTTGACGGGCTCAGCGGCCGCAGGAGACTGGGCCGGTCATACCGAACAGATGACCAACCTGGGCAACGTCTTCTACTTCCTCGGTCGCTACGACGATGCCGACCGAAGCTACCGCCGCGCGGCGGAGGTGGTCGCCGCCCATGCCACGGAGCCGTGGGCGGCCCGGCGGCGCCGCTTCGTGGTCGCCAACCAGGCGGTGCTGCACCAGCGCCTCGGCCGCTATCGCGACGCCCTCCACCTCTATCAGGCGATGGCCGGCCCCTCGAGTCCCATGCGCCCGGAAGAGCACGCCCAGATGCTGGTCAATCAAGGGGCCCTCTACCGGCGCCTCGGTGACCCCTACAAGGCACTGGATGCCTACGATGCCGCGCGCGGTGTCTTCGCCGAACGGCACCACCTCCAGGGCGAACTGGGCGCCCTGACCAATCGCGGCATCGTGCTGGCACTCGACCTGCGCCGGCCCGACGAGGCCGTCGCCGCCTTCGACCAGGCCGCCGCGGTGGCCACCCGCAGTGGCGACCAGCGTGAACGATTGCTGGCCACGCTCTACCGCGGCGAGGCTGCCCTTCGGGCCGGGCGCGACAGTGAGGCTGGGCGCGACTTTGCGGCCGCCCGCTCGGCCGCCGAGACACTCCAGACCAGGGAAGAAATGTGGAAGGCGTGGTACGGACTGGGCCGAGTTCGCGAACGTGCCGGCGACATGGCCGGCGCCGCCCAGGCCTACGAGCAGGCCACGACCGTCATCGACCAGCTGCGCGAGGCGCTGACCGTCCCGGCCGCGCGAGCCGAGTTCTTCCAGGACAAGCGCGAAGTCTTCGACGCCAGGATCGCGATGGCCCTGGCCGCCGGCGATGCGCCGGCGGCAATCTTCGCCCTGTTCGAACACAGCCGAGCCCGCGCCTGGCGCGACCGCCTGGGGTTGCCAGCCGCGGTGACGCTGGCGGCGATACAGGCCGCGCTCCAGCCGGGCACAACTCTGCTGTCGTACTGGCACGCGCCCAACGGCGCCGCCGTGATCCGCATCACCCGCGCCACCGTCGAGCTCCGCCGCATCGAAGTGACGCCTACGCAAATCACCCGTCTGGCCGATGCACTGTCCCGGCCCAGTCCCGACGTCGATGCGGCCGCCGCGGCATTGGGCCGGGCGCTGATTCCGGACGGATTTCTCCGTCACACCGACCGTCTCATCGTGGTTCCTGACGGGCCGATCGGCCTGGTTCCGTTCGAAGTGCTGCCGTTCGAGTCTGCTCCCCTGGTCGCCCGCATGGCGGTCCACTACGTGCCGGCTGTGGCGGCGTTGTCGGTGCCGGGCCGTCAGGGCTCGCAGTGGCGTCCGCCGTGGTCGGCGATGCTGGCCGCATTCGGCGATCCGCTGCCCGGCTCGGCCGGGGATCCAGCCACGCCGCGGCTCCCGGCGACGGCGGCCGAAGTCGCCGTCATCCACGCCACCCTGGGCGGCCGGCATGCGCTGTATGTCGGCGCGGCCAATCAGAAGGCCCGACTCGCCGATGCCCTGGCGCTGCGGCCGACCATCTTGCACCTGGCCACGCACGGTGTTGCCGACAGCGCCGTCGCCGAGCGATCGCGACTGGTGTTTTCGCCCGCAACGCCTGGCGGCGCCGCCGAGGCCCTGTATCTGCGGGAGATCTACAGCCTGCCTTTGGACGGCGTCGCACTGGCGGTCCTCAGCGCCTGCGACACCGAGCGCGGGCCGCTCGTCCGCGGTGAAGGCGTGCAGGGATTCGGCCGCGCCCTCCTGGCGGCGGGAGCCGACTCGGCGGTCACCACGCTGTGGCGGGTGCCCGATCACGCTGCCGCTCGGTTGATGGCGGCGTTCTACCGCCACGTGCAATCGGGAGTGTTCCGCGCCGAGGCCTTGGCCCTGGCCAAGCGCGAGTTGCGCCGCGACCCGGAACTGGCGCACCCGCACTTCTGGGCGGCGTTCGTGCTGACCGGTGACGGGAACGGCACGCCGCGCGCGCCGCGCTGGCGCAGCGTGGGCGGCGTGGTAGCGCTCGTCGCAGGCGCGTGGCTGCTGGCCGTGGCCGCGCGCGCCCACAGAAGAGGCGACCGCGTCGTCTGAACCCCGCCGCGGTCACAACAGACGCTCGGCCTGCGCCAAGTAGTGTCGCATCCGCGGTGACCAGCCCGGTCGGCGCAGCCGCCAAGCCTTCGCGATGAGCCGCACGTAGGTCAGGGCCATGAAGACCGGCAGGCGCGGCGAGAGGTCGGTGCCGGCCGACACGTAGGCATCGACGAACGCCGTCGCCGCCGCGGTGCCTCGGCGCCCCAGGTGGGTCGTGAGATAGACGGCGAAGTTGGCGACGTCGAGCGCCGGGTCGCCGCGGGCGAACAGGTCCCAATCGACCAGCCACACCTGGGAGCCTGTCACGAACATCTGCCGGGCGTGCACGTCGCGATGGATGGCCGAGGCTTGGACGATGGCCGCGGCGGCTGCTCGCGCCTCCAGGACGTCGATCACGGCGTTCAGACGCGGTGCCGCCCACGGGACGGCAAGGGCCGTCAGTCGCGGATGCGGCCGAACGAGGTCGGCGAGGTGATCGGCGATTCCGGTGGGTCGCCCGGCACGGACTGGCGCCCCATGCAGATAGACCAAGGCGCCAGCCACGGCCAGGAGCGCTCGCTGCCACCGGTCGCCCTGCAACTCGGTCAGGAGCGGACGACCGGGTGCCAGCGTCTGCACCAGGACACTTCGCTGGGAATCCCAGCCGACCACGCCGGGGACCGCGAGCGGCGCGTTACCGTCGCTGGCCAGCACCTTGCCTATCGCGATCATGGCCGTGGCGGCACAACCTCCGGATCGGTCGCGGTAGCGCTTCGCCACGACGCACCGCGCCCCCGGCCCGGTGGTTCGCACCGCGACGACGTGGGGTCCCTCGGCGGTGGAGCCGAGAACCCGGACGCGACCGGTGTGCGGCGCCCACCCGATGCCCAACCACTCGGGTGTCGGCACGACGGTGGCGGTCACCGTGCCGCCGCCAGCAGCGCCACCGCCGCGTCGTCGTTACCCGGCGTGGGCCGAAGCGCGCCCGCCCGGTGTCGCATCCGTGCCAAAGCCGCTGAGTCACAGGCCAGCGCGACGATCGCCGCCGCGGCCGCCTGCCTTGACGTGCGTTGGACGACCCGCGCGACGCCCAACACCTCCAGGGAATGGGCGCGGGCGCTCTGGTCATCGTATCGTCGCGGCCCAGGAACCAGCACGGCGGGGACGCCGATCTGCCGAATCTCCTGCACGGTGTTGTAGCCGGCCTCGGCGACCACGAGGGCCGAGAGCGCCAGCAGATGCACGAGGTCGGCATCGGCATCCACGATGGTCATCCCGGCGACGTCCATCGGTCTGGCTCCGGCCGCCAGCGGCCCGCGGACCACCAGATGACGCAGGCCGGGAATCCGGTTCCGCAACTCCGTGTGCGCGGCGACGACGGCCTCGTACAGCCATGCCGAGTCGGCGAATCCACCGCCGCCCATGGTCGTCGTCAGGACCACGTCGTACGGGTGCAGCGCGTAACGGGCCCGTACTCGAGCCCGACCGGCGGCATCGCTGGTGCGTACCGATCGGTCCGGTGAAGACCGTCCGTGCGCGCAGCCCGGCTGGAAGGTCGTACCCGAACTCTTCTCGACCGTGAGGGACAACGATCAGCCGCATGTCGGCCAGACGTCGGTCGGCCTGGGTCTCGCGGTGGCGCGCCTCGACCGAGTGGCGCCAGACGAACGCGCGAGGAATCCGGTCGTCGGCCCACGGCCCCGGCAGGATGGTGTCGAACACGGCCAGCGACGGACGAAATCCCGCGACCAACCCGGACCAGTGTGCCGCGCGCTCGCCGTCGCCCGCGCACCACGGCACATCCGCCCCGCAAGCCAGGCCGGAGGCCGCGTTGGCCACGTCGACCAGGACCGCTGCTGTCGGGTCGACCCTGAGGATCGCGCGTGCCAGGTTGGCGCTGCGCATGACGTGGCCCAGCCCCCGCCGCCCCGGACTGTGGAATAGCACTCGCGCCGGGCTCACGTTCGTCCCCCGAGGCGGCCGACCGCGGCGTCCAGTAGCCGCCCTGAGCGCGCCCGCCAGTCGGGTTCGCGCCGCTTGACGATGCCGGCGGCGACGTCGAGCAGGGCCAGCGCCTGCAAGACCGGCAACCGGCGCACCCCGTCCGCAGCCGAACCCGCCAGATATGCCGCCTGCAGAGTCCGGCATCCCCAACCGGCGAGCGCGCGCTCGTGGTCGCAGCGGTCGCGCGCGGCGAACCAGCGCGCTTGCAGGAGCGCGAGATCCCAGAGCGGATCGCCCAGATGGCAAGAGTCGAGGTCGATGAGGAACACCGCGCTGCCGTCGATCAGCACGTGTTCGAGTTTGATGTCGCCGTGCGTCGGTCCCAGGGAGGACGTGCCGACGCGGGCGGCGGCGGCCAGCAGGGCGCGGCAGTCGTTCGCCCGGTCGGGGCACGCGGGCCCGAGCGCGGCGACGGCGCGACCGGCCGCGGCGAGTCGGGTACCCGACCGCGCCGACGACGGCAGGTCGACCGTCAACCGGCCGAAGCGCGCCAGAGCCGACGCCGTCTCGGCCAGCGTGCGTTCGATGGCGCGGCGGTGCCCCAGGTCCAGACGATCGAGCCCGACTCCGGGTGTCTCGGGCAGGACCAGCGCTTTCAGACGGCCGACGTACGCCGCCGCGCGTTGCACCCGCGCGGTCCCGGACCGTGCCGGCGTGGCCGCCGCCAGTAGCGCCAGGATGGCGGCGGCCTGCGCGCCGGCGTCGTCGGCGTAGGCCTTGACGAAGAAGCGCGACTCGGCGGGTGCCGCGAGTCCGCGGCGCACCCCGACCGTGTAGCGGCAGACCGCGTTCAGCTGCTCCCGATAGCGGACCGTGTCGACCGCCACCCGTTCGAGCGCGCCGCTTTCGACGCCGAGCCACGCCAACATCGGCGCCAGCAGGTCGGCCGAGCGGCCGGCCACGATCTCCGGCAGGGCCGGCAGCCGTCGGTCCCAGGGATAGGTCGTGCCGAGCATCCCGGTGGCTCGATCGAAGAACACGGGCGGCAGTGCGGCCGACCAGGGGACGGCTGCCGCGGCGACGCGTGCCGCGAGCTTTCGAAACAGCGCTTCGCTGTGGCCGCCTTCGTGCCACTGGCCGGTGACGCGCAGATCGTGCTCGGCGCCGGCGGCGTCGCGAACGCGGACCGCGTACTGAGCCAGGAGCCGTCGTCCCGGTCGATGCCGGTAGCGTGTCACGCGGCAGTCCAGGATCCGGTCGTGTCTGGCTGCGACGAGGTGACGGCTCAACGCCGTGCACATAGGATCCGACTGCAACGCCAGGTCGATGGCCGCGGTCGTGATGACGCCGCCGGTATCCCCCATCACGACGCCGTGACTCCGGCGGCCAGCGCCGAGGCATCGATCGGCCGGGCCGACTGGAGTGTCCGGTAGGTGTGGTTCCGCGCGAGCAGTTGAACGTGGGTTCCCTGATCGACCAGTCGTCCGCCGTCGATGAGCAGCACGAGATCGGCGCCGGCCACGGCTCGCAGATCGTGGGTGACGAGGATCGACGTCTTGCCGTCGGCGAGGCGGGTCAAGGCCTGGTGCACCTGGGCCTCGGCCCGGCCATCCAGACCGGTCATCGGCTCGTCCAGCAGCAGCACGGCGGCCGGTCGGATCATGGCCCGGGCGATCGCAATCCGTTGCCGTTGCCCGCCTGACAGGGTGGCGCCGCGCTCACCGACCACGGTGTCGTATCCGCGCGGCAGCGCCGTGATGAAGCCCTCGGCGTTGGCGGCACGAGCCGCGAGCTGGATGTCGGCGTCGCTGGCATCGAGTTTCCCGTAGGCGATGTTGTCGCGGATGCTGGTGCCGAAGAGCACTGACTGCTGGAGGACGACCGCCATCCGGGCGCGCAGCGACTCGCGGCGGTACGCCGCGATGTCGGTGCCGTCGAGAAGAATCCGGCCGGCGGTTGGGCGATAGAGCCGGAGCAGCAGGGCGACGATCGTCGACTTGCCCGCCCCCGACGGTCCGACGACGGCCACGCGCTGGCCCGGACCGACCCGGAACGAGACGTCGCGCAGGGCCGGGCGACCGGGTTCGTATTCGAACGAGACCCGCTCGAAGACGATCTCGCCGCGGACCTCGCCGAGGTCCACGGCATCGGGCGGATCCTCGACGTCCGGATCGGTGTCGAGCACCCGCGAGATGCGACGCAGACTGACGTGCGCTTTGGCGATGCGGGCCGACAGCTTGGCAAGATTGCGCATCGGTCGGTACAGCCCGTGCAGGTACGAGGTGAAGACCAGGATCGCGCCGACGCTGAGCCGCCCAGCCAGCACCTCGAGCGCGCCAATGGCGACGACCACGGCGGTGGCGCCGGCCCCGACCAGTTCGACCGTGCGGGCTGACAGCGCATCCAGTCGCGCGGCATGGACCGATTCGGCGATGTCGGCGTCGTTCTCGGCGGCGAAGCGGGCGTGTTCGTGGCCCTCGCGCCCGAACGCCTGGACCAGCGACACCGCGCTGAACACCTCGTGCAGCTGGCTGGCGAGGCGGTCCTGCTTGCGACGTTGTGCTGCGGCGCGATCCCGCGTCCGAGTGAACAACCGCCACAGATTCCACGCCAGCAGTGGCACCGTCGCCAGCACCACCAGGGCCAGACGCCAATTGAGCACGAACATCACCAGGAAGACGCCGAGCACCGTGAGCCCGTGCAGCCCCAGGGTGAGCACCGAATCGGTGAAGGTGTCGCGAAGGGCGGCGGTGTCGCTGGCGATCGTCGTGAGCAGCTCGCCCGAGCGCGTTCGGGCGTGGAACGACAGTGACAGCCGCTGCAGATGCGCGAACAACTGGCGGCGCAGTTCGCGGACCAGCTGGTTGCCGACTTGGGCCGTGAAGTGTGTCTGGTAGTAGGCGAAGGAACCGGTGATCACGGCCAACCCGAACATCGCGCCGGTGCAGACCGCCAGCGCGGGTACCGGTCCCCAGGCCAGCAGGATGCGCATCGGCGCGAACCATGTCGGCACCGGCCGATCCAGCAGCACGTAGTCGAGGACCAGCTTCAGCGGCCACGGCCGCAGCAGATCGACGGCGGCCATGGCCAGCGTGCACACCGCCGCCACCGTCAACGGCCGTCGGGACGCGGTGAGCTGACCGCGGATGACCGCGGCAGCGGACGGACGCACGTCAGGCGACCTCATCGAGCAGGGCCTCCACGCGTTGGCTGGCGAGGTCCAGCAGCGTCCCGGTCGTCGCCCCGCGGCCCGCCACGACGGTGCTCAGGTAGACGTGTCGCGCCAGGGTGAGTGCGGCGTAGATGCGCACCGCCAGTCGACCGTCGTCGCCCGTGTGTTCGGCGTACGCGGCGACCAGCGCGGCCTCGGCCGCCGCCAGGGCCGCGGCGTGCTGCGGCTCGCGGACCTGCTGCTCCGCCAGGTGTCCCGCGAAGTTGCCGAAGTCCAGCGCGGCCGGGCCGGCGCAGTAGAGGTCGAAGTCCAGCAGGACCAGGCGATCGCCATCGACGATTACCTGGTCGGCGTAGAAGTCGCGATGAATGCCGGTGGCCGGCGCGTCGACCAGCGCCGTCAACCGCCGGCAGCCGGCCGCCAGCCGCTGCACGCGCCCGCGGCACGCCGGCTCACGGTCGGCCACACCGGCCAGGACACGCTCCAGAATCGCCAGCTCGTCGGCGGGTCCGTGCGTCCGCTCGGTCGCCACGCCTGCCGCATGCAGCTTGCGGGCGGCGTCAACGACGCGCCGGGCCAGCGCCACCCCGGCCGGAGTGGCGAGTACGTCGGTGGCGAGGCATCCCGGCACCCGGCGCTGCAGCCACAGGCCGAGGGCCGGCACGACGCCGATCGGTTCGGGCACGCAGATGCGATCCGAACTGGTGGCCGCGAAGCCCGCGCGCCAGAACGACCGCAGCCGGCGATACCCGGTTCGCGGTTGTCGGTGCGCACGCATCTTGCCGATTGCCCGCACGTCCTCGTGCCGGCCGTCCGGCCACTCGACCGCGAGGTGGTAGTCGATGACGGCGCGTCGGCCGGCCTTGAGCCGGATCAGCTCGGCGGCGGCGACCCGCACCGTGGCGCCGGCGAAGGCCTTGGCGGATGCCATTCGCTGCGCTGCCCGGGACGGGTCGAGCGCTTCGGCGAGTGCCGGCAGCGCGGGGTCGATCACTGGCGGCCGATCGTCGCGGGCGATCACGACCGCCTCGACCGGACGACCGACGTCCACAGCCTGAGCAGCCCGTCGACCTGGGCGGTGGACGAGAACCGCGCTTCGGCCCGCTGCCGCGCCGCGACGGCCATCGTGGCGCGCAGGCCGGGCGAGGTGAGCAGGGCGGCCAGCGCGTCGGCGATCGCCGACGGCGCATCGACGGGAGTGACGAACCCGGTGACGCCGTGCTCGATCAGTTCGGGAATGCCCCCAACACCGGGTGCCACCGCTGGCACCCCGCACGCCGCCGCCTCCATCAGGCTCACCGGCATGCCCTCACTTCGGCTGGACAACACCCCGACCGTCGCGCGCTGCCACCAGTCGCGCACGGTGGCGTGATCTTGGGCGCCGATGAATCGGATCTCGGCGTCCAGCCCGAGTCGTGTCCGCTCGCATTCGAGCTCGGGTCGACTGGGGCCATCGCCGATGACAATCAGCCGGAACGGCAAGCCGCGGTCCTTGACACCACGGCAGGCCGCGAGCAGGACGCCGAGATTCTTGACCGGCCGCAGCCGGGCGACGCAGACGATCGTGGCTGCCTCGACCCGCGACGGTGACGGACGGAACACCTCGAGATCGACCCCGCAAGGCAGGACGTGCAGGCGGTCGCGCGGAGCGTCGAAGGTGGCGACCAGATGGTCGGCGTTGGCGCCCGACACGGTCACCACCGCGTCGGCGCCGCGCACGCGCTCGCGCAGGTCGGCAGGCGGCTTGCGATAGACGTCGTAGCCATGGGCCGTGAAGGTGAAGGGCACGCGACGTTCGGCGGCAAGCTGGCCGGCCACGCGCGCCGGTTCGGTCGCGAAATGGGCGTGCACGACGTCCGGCGGGCGATCGGCGAGCGCCCGCCGGAAGGACGGCAGGTCGTGGAACAGCATGCGATCGAGGCGCATGCCGTCGACCACCGCGTGCCGCAGCGACTCGGTCGGCGTCTTGAGCGACAGCACCTGGCAGTCGACGCCGCGGGCCAGCAGCGCCGCGATTTCGTTGGCGACGAATGTCTCGGACAGCTTCGGGAACATGTTGACCACGTAGGCGACGCGCCGGATGCTCATACGCAGGCCCGGGACTGGTCGGCGAGAGCCGCGGCGATCTCGGTCACGCGCGCGGCGTTGTGCGCCCAGGTGTGCCGGGCGTGCGCCGCAACCGCCGCGGCGCCGCCCATGTGCCGGGCCGCGACCGGGTCTGCGAGCAGCGCCGTGCAGGCGGCGACGAACGCCGCGAGATCGCCGGCCCGGTAGATCAGGCCGGTCTCGGCAGGGCGGACGATCTCGCGAAGCTGTCCGAGGTCGGCGGCGACGACCGGGACCCCGCAGGCCATGTATTCGAACACCTTGAGCGGCGAGAAATAGAACGCATGCGGCGTGGCGGGGTACGGCGCAATCGCCACGTCGAACGCGCGCACGTAGCTGGGCACCTCGTCGTGCGGTACGGCACCAGCGAAGGTGACGTGGGGCCCGAGGCCCCGCGCGGCAACGTCGCGATCGAGCTGGTCGCGCAGCGGCCCGTCGCCGACGACGATCGCATGCAGGTCCGGAAATCGGTGGCGGAGCGCCGCCAGCGCCGGCGGAAGCATCTCGATGCCGTGCCACGGCCGCAGGCCGCCGAGAAAGCCGATCACCGGCCGGCGACCGAGGCCGAGCCGGGCCCGGATCGCGCCGTCGCCTGGCGCGGGATGGAACCGGGACGGGTCGACGCCGTTGGGAACGACGTGGACGTGCGATTCCGGCACGCCGAGGGCGATGACCTGCGCCGCCAGCGGCGCCGAGACCGCCAGCACCGCTCCGGTCTGTCGCAGCAGCCACGCCTCCGCGGTGTCGGCCACGCCGCGCAGGGCGCCGCCCTGCCGATAGCGCTGCTGTTCTTCCGACAGCGGGGCGTTCAATTCGAGGACGTGAGGGATACCGATCTCCCGCGCGAACGTCAGCCCGGCCGTGCCGAACAGCGACGCGCGTTCATAGACGACATCGGGCGGGTGATGCTCGAAGCGCTGCCGCAGCTGAACCAGGAGTTCCTGGTTGTAGAGCACCCGTCGGACTTCACCGGCCGCGGTCGTCGGAGCGCCGATTCCGGTGCAGAACGCCCGCATCCTCGATGAGACGTGGACGATGTCGCTGCTTGGCGGCACGTGTATGGTCGGCACGCCACAGCTCGCTGGGACCTCCCACGGCGATTTCGTGAGGTGGCCGGCCACCATCGTGACGGCGTGCCCCCGGTCGTGGAGCGCCTCGGCCATGGCCCGTACGTGTACGGCGGCACCTTTGCCGCCGTGGACCGGCACGCCCAGATCGGCGCACAGATACACGACCTTCACTGGACACTCCGGAGAGCCGCGAGAGCCACGGGGCGGGCCGACGGGGTCGCCGCGAACCAGGGGGGACGTGCACACAGCGCGTGGAGGCGGGCCATCAGCGTCGACAGCCCGTCGAGGTCGACTCGTGGGTCCGGCGACCGGCGGCCAGGCCGGACCAGCTCCGCGGCGATCACGCCAGCCAGGCTGGCGGCGGTGAGCCCGTCGGGCGACAGCGCGCAGACCCAGCCCAGCGCCGCCATCCGTTCGGCGCGGATCGACTGTTCGAGCACCGGCCTGACCCGAGGGACGACGACAGCCCGCGCCGCCAGGGTCAGCAGGTCACACACCGTGTTGTAGCCGGCCATCGAGACCACGACATCGGCTGCGCTCACATAGCTGCTCATGTCGTCGGTGAACTCGCAGACGGTGATCCCGCCGGCCGCCGTCGCCCGCCGCTGGACGTCTGGCAGTTGGTCAGCAGGGATCTGTGGCCCGGAGACAACGACCCCGCGAATGCGCGCGCCGTCCGGACCAGCGCGCAGGAGTTCGATCGCGCCGAGCGCATGGTCGAGCAGCGCCCGGCCATCTTCTCCCCCGCCAGGGGTGACCAGCACCAGCCGCTCGTCGGCCCGGATGCCCAGGCCAGCCCGCAGGGTCGCCGGCGCGGTCGCACCGGGAGTGCTGCGCAGATAACCGCAGAAGGCGACGCGAGCCGAGGTGGCCGGTGACCATCCGTAGGCCCGGCGAACGTCGCACACGTCCGCCGTGCCGAGCACCGCCACCAGGTCGTAGAACGCTGCGACGTCGCGCTCGAACCCAGAGGCGGCCATCCAGGCCCTGGTTCTCTCCGGTTCGTCGAGGATGTCGCGCAGTACCAGGTACGTTACGCGTGTGCGGCCGCGACTCGCGAAGGTAGTGCAGGGCCGGGCGCAGCTCGTCCATGATTCCGAACGGCTTCTTGTCGACGAGCACGAGGTCGGGGGCGAAGTCCTGCACCGCGGCTCGAAGCAGCGCCGAGCGCAACCGGATGGTGTCGGCAATCGCCGTCGTCAGATACCGAGTGGCGTACTGTTCCCGGTCAGTTCTGGCGACGGCCGGCAGTTTGATGTAGTCGACGCGGTCGGGGAGCCGGAAGCCGTGGATCACCGGCGAGCCCGACGCGAGCAGGAGATTGGCGTGGGGCAGACTCCGGGCCAGGTGGGCCGAGATGGCCATCATGCGCCGCGCGTTGCCCATCCCGAAGGCGTCGTGACAGTAGATGAAGATGCGGCGCATGAACTGGCGGTGCCTGAGCGGCATTGCGCGATCCCTCTAGAAGTAGAGGCGCACTTGCGGGCGCCAGAAGAAGGCCATGCGGCGACGTTCGCCGAGCGCTGGCCCGGGCAGGAACACGCCGCCCGAGAGATCCAGGTCGACCCCGAACGCCCTGAATGTCGCCGCCACGTCAGCCTCGTGGCCGAGTAGCCCGTGGCGGCCGACGATCTCGGGGTCTAGGGCGCTCGACGGGAACGACCCGCGCAGCACCGACTGCACGTAGCGATGGACCACCAGGTCGATGCCGACGCGCCGCCCCGGACGCGCTCCCACCGCGACGGTGAGCACCTGCAGGTTGCTGAGCTCGGGATCGAACAGTTCGCCGTAGTAGGTCAGCCGCCGCAGGCCACCCAGCCGCGCGCTGTTGTCTTCGAGATCAGTCTGCCGGAACGTGGTGTCTCGCCCGTCGCCGGCGACCGAATCGCCGGAGGCGAACGCGTAGCCCAAGGAGAGGGACGGCCGGGCCCGGTGCTGGTCCAGCTGCCCGGTGGCGCCGACGTCAATGGCCCAGCCCCCGAGGGGGGTCCCGGCCCGGCGTCCGCGCCGGATGGCGCCGAGTGCCCACGCCCGGACCGCACTTCGCTTCATGTCGAGCGTCGTGCCCAGCCACCACGGATCGTCGTCGTCGGGGCCGCGGCCGTGCCGGGCGATGGCGTACCCCGCCGCCCGCAGCCCGCTGCCGAAGGCCCGGGTCGCGATCGCGATCGTCTGGCGCTGGTCCGATCGCGTCCGCGCCGTGACGTCGCCGGCGAAGATGCCCTCAGTGACGGCCGCTTCCAGCGTCCAGGCGCCCAGCGCGGCGGTCAGGCGAACGGCGTCGAGGTACTCGTCGAAGAACCACTCGCGGCCGTCGCGGAACCGCTGGCGGCCGACCTGCAGGGAGATCGGCGTGCCACCGACGCGATGGGCGAGAAGGTAGGCCTCCTGAACGCGGACGTCGCCGTCCGCCGGCGTCTCCTGGCGACGCCACGCGCCCGACCGGTTCACCGACACCTTGCCGTACGCCTCGATGCTTGCGGTGAGTTGCGTCGACGCGAGCAGCTGTGCCCGCGACGACCAGCGGTCGTCGCGGGCGCCGGTGTCGTCCAGCGCGAAGTTCGCGTTCTGTCCGAACGCCGCTTCCACGCGGCCGCCGACGACGACCCGGGAGCCCAGGCGGATCGGCTGGCGCGATTGATCGTCGTCGTCACGCCGCAGCGGGCTTGTGTCCGCCGTGTCGCGGCCACGTTCGTCGACGATGTGGACCGCGTGCGGAAGACGCACCTGGCGACCCAGCAGCGTGAGCGTGGCGCCAGTAAGATCGACGCTGTCGATGACCCCTTCGAGTTCCTCGGTGGGCTCGGCCACCTCCTTGATGCGCAGACGGTCGGCGATCAAGGTCCGACCGCGCCAGCGGCCCTTGGCCTCGAGCCAGGTGCCGGCGGCGATCTGCGTCGGCGCGGCGCCCGCGGCGCCGCCGCGATAGACCAGGGTCCGATCGGTCACGACGATGTCGAACCCCACCAGTTCGAGGCCGCCGCGGTCGGCGCGCACACCGGTCACGCGGCCCTCGATCTTGGCGGTGGCGTCGCGGTCGCGCAGGACGACGTCGGTGGCGTCGAATGTGCCGTCCGACCGTGCGTGCCCTTCGATCTTGACCTGTTGACCGACCACCAGGTCGACGGCCGCGGCTTCAGCAGCCATCGCCGTCGCGACCACGAGTCCGACCGCGGCGAGGCCGCGAACGCCGCCGGGTCGCCGCCGCGCGGATGTCTGACGACGGAACATGGGCATGGGCAGGTAGGGATTCGCTGGTGGATCGGGCGTCACCGAGTGAGAGGGCGGAACGCGGCGGTCCGGAACAACAAATCCGCGCGGCTGGCATGGCGACCGCGGCGCCGGGGCGCGGCCGCAGTGGACGCAGATTCCTGTTCCGCGCCGCCCCCGGCTGGACTCCAATCACTTCGTCGGCCGTTCGTGGCCACCCGCCATGCGCAAACTGATCCTCCGCAACTACCAATCCGCCGGGGACATCGTGATGTTGAGCGCCGCGGTGCGCGACCTGCACCGCTGCCATCCCGGCGAGTTCGTCACCGATGTGCGGACCTCGTGCTCCGACATCTGGCAGCACAACCCGTATCTAACGCTGCTCAGCGACGACGATCCCGAGACGCGGGTTATCGATTGCCACTACCCGCTGATTCACCGCAGCAACCAGGAACCGCGGCATTTCCTCGATGGATTCGTCGAGTATCTCAACGACCAGCTGGGCACGCGCATCCGCGTCACCGACTTCCGCGGTGACATCCACATCGACCCGTCCGAACAGCACTGGTTTCGTCAGGTGGAAGCGCTGTGGCCCGATGCCGGCCCGCCATTCTGGCTCTTCGCCTCGGGCGGCAAGTACGACTTCACCATCAAGTGGTGGGACGCGCAGCGGTATCAGCGCGTCGTCGACCACTTTCGCGGGCGGATCCAGTTCGTCCAGGTCGGCGAGGCCCACCACAACCATCCGCCGCTCGACGGGGTCGTCGATCTGCGTGGCCGCACCTCGCTGCGCGAACTGATCCGCTTGATGCACCACGCGCAGGGCGCGCTTTCAGCGGTGAGTCTCCTCATGCACCTGGCGGCGGCCGTCGCCGTCAAGCCGGGGATGCCGCAGAATCGTCCGTGCGTCGTCGTTGCCGGCGGCCGCGAGCCACCGCACTTCACGGCCTATCCCCATCACCAGTTTATCCACACCGTCGGCGCGCTGCGCTGCTGCGACAACGGCGGCTGCTGGAAGTCGCGCACGCTGCCGCTGAACGATGGCGACGTCAACGACCGCCCCGAGGCGCTGTGCGTCGATGTCATCGGGACGCTGCCGCGTTGCATGGACATGATCTCCGCCGACGAAGTCATCCGGCGGATCGAGCTCTACTACCACGGCGGGGCCTTGCCCCGGCCGCTGCCGACGCCGCGCTTGCCGCTGGCCGACGTCACCGTTCACGGGGATTTGGAGGAATCGACATGCCTAACAACGCTCGTGACCTCGGCGCGACCGCCGGGCCGGATGCCATCGAACTGACGCGCCGACGCGACTTCCTGCTGCTGCTGTCCGGGGCCCCGGCGGCGATCGCCGCGGCCGGCATGATCGGCTGCACGGCGCTGCCCACCTCTCCCGACGCCGCCGCTGCGGGGAGCGGCACGTCGTCGACCGGTAGCAGTGCGACCGGCGGGTCGTCGTCGTCGAATTCGAGTAGCCCGTCGTCGAGCAGCAGCTCGTCGTCGAGCTCGGCAGCCAGTTCGTCGAGTTCGTCGACCAGCTCGTCGTCGAGCGGCGGCAGCTCCAGCAGCTCGTCGAGTTCCTCGTCGGGCAGCTCCTCGTCGAGTGGCTCCTCGTCGAGCAGCTCGTCGAGCAGCAGTTCGTCGGGTGGATTGTCGAGCTCGTCGCGGTCGTCGTCGAGCAGCTCCAGCAGCTCGTAACGGCGCGCACCCCGGCGGCGTCAGCGCGGCGGAGTCTGGATGAGCCGCCCACCGGTGAGGAACCGGCGGTAGTGCTTGTACTCGGTATTGACCCGTATTCGCGGCGTGCCGGCGCCGCGGGTGATGCGGATCGAGTTCGACGATACCGGCAACACCAGCGTCTCCTCGGGGTTCTCGAAGCGCACCCGCTTGAAGCGGTAGGTGGTGTCGATCCGCTCGACGGTCCAGGTCGGACTGACGCCGGCGCGGTTGCGCAGTCGACGCGGTAACTGCACGTCGACCTGGCCGCCCAGGTGATGATCCATGCGCAGGACGTCGTAGGATTCGGCGTCTACCCAGACGCGGCCGCGCATGCCGCCCTCGATGTTGTAGCTGATGCAGTCGTCGTTGCTCTCGAGGACGCGAACGTCGGTGACCACGAGCCTCTGCTTCTCCTGGAAGTCGAGGAGAATCGCCGAACGGCCATCGATCTTCGCGCGCCCGGCGAGCTTCCACACGTAGTCGCCGTGCTGAGTCGGCAGGAGCATCGACAGCACTTGGGTCTCGGTGTCGTGCTGCTCGGCGGTGGTGCAGTTGTTGCGATCGTTGGTGCGCGGCTTGCGCCCGTTCACCTTGTGGACCAGGCGCAGGGTCTGCGCTTCGGTCGCGCCATCGCCATCGGCGTCGGGCGTCCACGACAGGCGCAGTTCCGATTCGATCGAGCGGCCGGGGCCGTCACCAGAGAGCCCGAACGAGAGCGGTTGGACGTAGACGTGCTCGTTGACCACCAGGCTGGCGGCGCGCGTGAAGAACTCTTCGACGCGGGACGCGGCGAGTGCCAGCGTGGCCTCGAGGTCGGGCGGCGGTGGTGCCTGGCCGCGCACCGCCGCGGTCGCCGCGAGCACGACGAGTCCCGCCGCGCCGATGGCGCGTGCATACCGGCCCGGCTGGCAACGGGTGGTCGGCAACACTGGCTTGGCCGCGGATTATAGCGGCTTGGGGCGCGGTTGTGTGTGTCACCATGTGCTGAGCCGGGCTGGCCCGGCCGTCCTGCCACGCATGAGCCTGCCCGTCACCGCCGCGGCGTCCGCCGCCCCGCCCACTCCTGACGGCCTGCTCGACGTCCTGGAGCGGTTCTGGGGCTACACGAGCTTCCGGCCGCTGCAGCAGGAGGCGATGGAGGCGACGCTGGCCCGCCGCGATTCGCTGGTGGTGATGCCCACCGGGGCCGGAAAGTCGATCTGCTTCCAGGCCCCGGCGCTGGTCGGCGACGGTGTCGCGCTGGTGGTCTCGCCGCTCATCTCGCTGATGAAGGACCAGGTCGACACGCTGGTCGGCAACGGCGTCTCGGCGGCCTGTTACAACAGCGCCCTGTCGAGCGATCGCAAGCAGGACGTCATGGCCGGGGTGCGCGACGGCCGCTTCCGCCTGCTCTACGTGTCGCCGGAACGGCTGGTCGGCGAAGGCGCCGACGTGTTCCTGGGGCGGGTCGCCTCCGGCGCCGCGGCGGTGCGCTACGTCGCCATCGACGAGGCGCATTGCATCAGCCAGTGGGGCCACGATTTCCGGCCGGAGTACCGTCAGCTCGGCCGGCTCCGCGAGCTGTTCCCCGGGGTCAGCCTGCACGCCTTCACGGCTACCGCCACGGCGCGGGTGCGGCGCGACATCGCCGCCCAGCTCGGCCTGGTCGACCCGCTGGAGCTGGTCGGGTCGTTCGACCGGCCCAACCTGACCTACCGCGTCGTGCCGCGCAGCGCCCTCAAGAAGCAGATTCTCGACGTCGTGTCGCGGCACCGCGGCCAGGCCGGCATCGTCTACTGCCAGTCGCGCAAGGAGGTCGATCAGCTGGCGGCGTGGCTGAAGGAAGAGGGCCTCAAAGCCGTCCCGTACCACGCCGGGCTGTCCGACGAGGAGCGGCACCGCCATCAGGACGCGTTCCTGGACGAGCACGCCGACGTCGTCGTCGCCACCGTGGCGTTCGGCATGGGCATCGACCGGTCCGATGTCCGCTACGTCCTGCACGCCGGGGCGCCGCAGTCGGTCGAGCACTACCAGCAGGAGTCGGGCCGCGCCGGCCGCGACGGCCTCGAGGCCGAGTGCGTGCTGGTGGTCTCGGGCGCCGACTTCCTGAAGTGGCGGCAGATGCTCGAGCGCAACGGCGAGCTGAATGACCAGCGCCGCACGCTGCTGCGCGACATGGAGCGCTACGCCGCGGCGGTCGGCTGCCGCCATCGGCATCTGGTCCGCTACTTCGGCGAGACCTTCGCCAAGGACGACTGCGGCGCCTGCGACTACTGCCTCGGCGAACTCGAGGCGGTGGCCGACCCGGTCACGGTGGCCCGTCAGGTGCTGTCGTGCGTGGCCCGGGTCGGGCAGCGCTTCGGCGCCGGCCACGTCACCAGCGTGCTGCGCGGCACCGCGACCGAGAACGTCACCGCCCGCGGCCACGACACCCTGACCACCTTTGGCCTGCTGCGCGACGCCTCGATCGACGAGGTGCGCGGCTACATCGATCAGCTGCTGGCGCACGGCCTGCTGCGCCAGACCGACGACCAGTATCCGGTGCTGGCGCTGACCGACGACGGCGTGGCGGTGCTGCGCGACGCCGGCGCGGCCCCCGACCTGGCGCTGGCCCGCCAGCGGCGGCCCGATCCGGCGCGGTCGGCGCGCCGTTCGAAGGCCGAGACCGAGGGTTGGGACGGCGTCGACCGCGACCTGTTCGAGCGCCTGCGGGCGCTGCGCCTGCAGGTGGCGCGCAGCCGCGGCGTGCCGCCCTACGTGGTCTTCCACGACACCACGCTGCGCGAGCTGGCGCGGGTCAAGCCGACGACCATCGACGCGCTGCGCCACGTCTACGGCGTCGGCGCCCGCAAGGCCGACGAACTCGGCCCGGCCGTGCTCGAGGTCATCGCCGGCGCCTGAATCGGGTCGCCAACCAAATCTCCGGTCTTCTCGTCTGAGGCTATGTAGTAAAACTACACAGCCATGCGCCGGATGAGTCCGACCCAGGTCGCCGTGTTGCACGCCGTCGCCGACGGCGTCGCCTATGGCTTCGACGTCATCGACCGGACCGGGCTGCCGAGCGGCACCGTGTATCCCGCGTTGTCCCGGCTCGAACGCGACGGCTACCTGCGATCGTCGTGGGAGTCCGAGCCCGAGGCCTTCGCCGCCGGCCGCCCGGCGCGTCGCTACTACCGGGTCACCGCCGCCGGCACGCGATCCCTGCGCGAGTCGGTGGCGGCCTATCGCGCGCTGCTGCCACTGCGCCCGGCCCGCGCCCGGAGCGGGTCGTGAGCGCGCCGCGGCCGTCGTGGCCGTGCCGAATCCTGCTGGCCGTCGCCGCGTGGTTCGTCCCCGGCGCCCTGCGTCACGACTGGCGCCGCGAATGGGACGCGGAGATCGCCTGGCGGTTGGGCGATGGACGCCGCCGCGGCCTGACCGCCCGCGCGGTTGGGGCGGTGTGGCACGCGCTGTGGCTTCGCTGGGATTCCTGGAGACCCGAGATGTGGACCTATGACCTGCGTATCGCAGCCCGCACGCTGCTGCGGCAGCCGGCGTTCCTCGCCCTGGCGGTGCTCACCCTCGGCGTCGGGGTGGGCGCGACGGCCGCCGTGTTCAGCGCGGTGCGCGCCGTCATCCTGCGGCCGCTGCCGTTCCCGGCGCCGGACCAGCTGATCGCGGTCACCACGACCAATCTCGACCGGCCCGGGCGCGGCGCCGATTCGTCGCCACCCGACGTCGTCGACTGGACCAGCCAGCAACGGACGCTGTCGGGACTGGCGGCGTTCAGCGCCGATGCACTGGCGATCAGTGGCCCGCACGCCGCCGCCGAACAAGTGCCGGGAGCGTCGGTCACCGGCGCCTTCTTCGACGTGCTCGGCGTGGACGCGGCGCGCGGTCGGACCATCGACGAGGATGATGCGCGCGTGGGCGCCGCGCCGGTCGTCGTCATCAGCGACCGGTTGTGGCAGCGGCGCTTCGCCGGCAACCCGGCCATCCTCGGTGACGCGATTGTCGTCGACGGCGTGGCCCGCGACGTCGTCGGCATCCTGGCGCCCGGCCTGAGCTACCCACTCGGCGCCGAGGCCTGGGTGCCGCTGGCGTTCACCGCCGACGAACTGGCCACCCAGCGCGGCGCGCAGTACCTGGACGTGATCGGGCGGCTCCGCCCTGACTCCACGATGGCCGTGGCGCAATCCGACCTCGACGGCATCGCCGCGCGGCTCGCCGCCGCCTATCCGCGCACCAACGAGGGTCGCGGCGTGCAGCTCCTGCCGCTGCGGGCCAGCCTGGTCGGCGATACACGCCCAGGCTTGCTGCTGCTGCTGTCGGCGGCGGTGGTCGTCCTGCTCGTCGTCTGCGCCAACGTCGCCGGGCTGCTGCTGACGCGGGCGCTGGCGCGCAGCCGCGATCTGGCCATCCGGTCGGCGCTCGGCGCCGCCCGGGGCCGGCTGGTCCGCGCGGCGCTGGTCGAGACCGCGCTCATCGCCGCGGCCGGCGGTGCGGCCGGACTCGGCCTCGCCTGGGCGGTGGCGCGCCGCATCGCCGCCGCCGACAGCCTCGCGATTCCGCTCATCGAGCAGACCCGCCTCGACCCGATCGTCGTCGCCGTGGCGATCGGGGCGGCGGCGGCCTCGGCGCTGCTGGTCGGCGTGGCCCCGGCCTGGCGCGCCTCGGGGCTGGCCGACCTGGCCAATCGCGCCCGCGCCGGCGGAGGCGCCACCGCGCGCGGCCGTGGCCGCGCCGGGCTGGTCGTGATCGAGATCGCCCTCGCTGTCGTGCTGGTCATCGGTGCCGCCACGCTGGTGCGGTCTTTTGCCCGGCTGGTCGCCGTCGACGTCGGGTTCGACACCTCGGATCGCATCCAGACCTTCGCCGTGTCGCTGCCCGACGTGCGCTACGACACGCCGGCGGCCCGGGCGCAGTTGGTCGACCGCCTGTTGTCGCGGGTCCGGCAGTTGCCCGGGGTCGAGCGGGCCGGGGCGGTGTTCGGGCTGCCGCTGACCGGCTTCGGCTATCGCATCTCGGTCTCCGAACGCGACGGCGTGCGGGTGCCCGACACCGCGCAGGACATGACGCTGCTCAGCGTGCGGGTCGTCACGCCCGACTACCTGACGGCGATTGGCCTGCCGGTGCGGCGCGGCCGCGCCATCGACGCCACCGACGGCGCGTCGAGTCCGCGGGTCGCCCTGGTCAACGAGGCCGCCGCACAGTTGCTGTGGCCCGACGCCGACGCCTTGGACCACTCCGTCAGGGTGGGCACGCGCCTCGGCCAGGCGGCCGAACGCGTCGGCGGCCGGATCGTCGGCGTGGTCGGCGACAGCCGCGAGCGCGGTCCGATGTCGGCAGCGCTCCCGACCATCTACGTCGCCCACGCGCAGTTCCCGGTCAACCAGGTCGCGGTGGCGCTCCGTAGTGCCGACGCCGGCGGCCCCGACGTGTCGATGCTGCGGTCGGTGCTGGGCGAACTCGACCCCGACGTGCCGATGTTCCGCGTCCGCACGATGGCCCAGCTCGCCTCGTCCACGGTGGCACAGCCGCGGCTGCTGATGCTGCTGATGAGCCTGTTTGGCGTCGCGGCGCTCGCCGTGGCGGCGCTGGGCCTCTACGGCATCCTCGCGCAAGCCGTCGAGGCGCGACGCAAGGAGATCGGCATCCGCCGCGCCATCGGCGCCACGGTTGGCGACGTCGTGCGGCTGGTGGCGTGGGACACGACGCGGCTGCTCGGCGCCGGCCTCGCCGTCGGCGTGGCGACCGCGGTCGCCACGGCCGAAACGTTGTCGCGTCTTGTCGCCACGGCTGACCGTCCGGATGCCGTCACGGTCAGCGCCGCGGTCACTGCCTTTGCCGTGGTGGCCGCGGTCGCGGCGCTCGTCCCGTGCCGGCGGGCGCTGGCCGTCGATCCGGCCGTGACGCTCAAGGCCGAATAGCGGGGGACTACGGCGCCTTGCCGGCGGCCTTGTCCATCAGCGAGAAGGGCATCACGCCGACGTTCAGGAACGGGTTGAGCTGCGACCCGGCTTTGGCCAGCACGTCGCCGGTGGCGGCATGACTGCCAGCGCTGGCCCAGTCGGCGGCACTGGCGCCGCTGGCGTCCTTCACATCGGGCTTGGCACCGCGGGCCAGCAGCGTCTTCACGATCTCGGTGTGGCCGAAGTAGGCCGCGCACATCAGCGCGGTCAGCCGCGTGCCTTCGGCCTGGTGGTCCAGAGCCGCGCCCCTGGCGACGAGCGCCTGCAGCGCCGCGGCGTCGGCGCGGGCAGCCGCCCGCATCAGCGCGGTGAGGCCGTCGCCGTCCGGCGCATCCACGCCGGAGGGCGTCTGCGACATGGCGACGGCGAGCAGCAGAGCCATCAGGGCCACCGGGTCACCTCGGCGCCCGATCCTACACTAGCGAGGCTCCGCCTCGGACCGACGCGGGCGGGGTGGCGTGCAGTAAGATCCCGACTCGTGGTCCGCCAGTATCTGCAGCTCGGTGCGCGCACGCTCGCCTACCTCGACAGCGAGCCGGCCGCGACCGACGCGCCCGTGCTGGTCCTCGCGCACGCCTTTCCGCTCGGCGCCCAGATGTGGGAGCCGCAGTTCAAGGGCGCGTTCGCGGGGTGGCGGCTGCTGGCCCCCGACCTGCGCGGCTTCGGTGGCTCCACCGACGAACGGCCCGACGACATCGATCCGTCGATCGACGACTACGCCGACGACCTCGGCAGCCTGATCCGCGAAGTGGTGGGCGCACCGGTGGTGCTCGCCGGCCTCTCGATGGGCGGCTACGCCGCCTTCGCCGTCATGCGCCGGTCGCCGGCGCTGGTCCGGGGGCTGGTCCTGGCGGATACCAAGGCCGGCGCCGATTCGCTCGAGGGCCGCGCCGCCCGCAAGGCGATGCTCACCCTGCTGGAGCGCGAAGGCCCACAAGGCGTGGCGCGCGAGATGATGCCCAAGCTGCTCGGCCGCACCACCCAGGAGCAGAACCCGGATGCGGCAGAGACGGTGCGGCGGCTCATCAAGCGCCACTCGCCCAACGGCATCCGCGACGCGGTGCTGCGGATGATGGAGCGGCCTGATTCGACGCCGCTCCTGTCGGCGATCACGATCCCGACGCTGGTGCTGGTCGGCGAGGAGGACGTGCTGACGCCGCCGGCCGAGTCCGAGGCGATCGCCGCGGCGGTGCCCAACGCCTCGCTGGTCCGCATCGCCGGGGCCGGTCACCTGTCGAACCTCGAACGCTCTCAGGCGTTCGAAGCCAGCGTCGAAGATTTCCTGTCGGGTCTCAGCCGGGGCTGAGCGTCGCATGGACCTCGGACTGCAGGGCAAGGTCGCGATCGTCACCGGCTCGAGCCGCGGGCTCGGCCTGGCGAGCGCCCGGGCGCTGGTCGCCGAGGGCTGTCACGTGTGCATCTCGGCCCGCGGCGAAGAGACGCTGGCGGACGCGGCGCTCGGTCTGGCGTCGGCGTCGACCGGCGGCGCCGAAGTGCTGGCGGTGGCCGCCGACCTCGGCACCGCGGCCGGTATCGCCCAGGTCGTCGATGCGACCATCGGCCGTTTCGGCGGCGTCGACGTGCTGGTGAACAACCTCGCGCTGGCCCGCGGCGGCGATCTGCTGGCGACCAGCGACGACGATTGGCAGGAGGCGTTCGATCAGACGCTGTTCCCGGCGATCCGCGCCTCGCGGCTGGTGGTGCCGTCGATGCGCGCCCGCGGCAGCGGCGCCATCGTCATCGTGGCCTCGATCTTCGGCCGCGAAGCCGGCGGCCGCATGACCTACAACGCGGTGAAGGCGGCCGAGATCAGCCTGGCCAAGTCGCTGGCCCAGCAGCTCGCCCCTCACAACATCCGCGTCAACAGCGTGTCGCCCGGATCGATCTCGTTCCCCGGCGGGTCGTGGCACAAGCGCCAGCAGGCCGACCCCGAGGGCATCGCCGCGTTCATCAAGGCGGAGCTGCCGTTCGGCCGCTTCGGCCGCGCCGAGGAGGTCGGCGAGGTCGTCGCGTTCCTGGCGTCGCCGCGCGCCAGCTGGGTCAGCGGGACATCGGTCGTCGTCGACGGCTGTCAGAGCCGCGCGTTCTAGTGCCGTCGCTACCTCTGGACGAGATCTACCTGTATCGATTGGCCGAGTGACCGCGCGTTGCGGTGATCGCTACAATGAACGGATGCCCTCCACGGCCCCCGTCGCGGGGACCCAGCTGCTGCAGTACCGCGTGATCGAGCGCCTCGGCGCCGGCGGCATGGGCGAGGTGTTCCTGGCCGAAGACACCCGGCTCGGCCGCCAGGTGGCGCTGAAGTTCCTCACCTCGGCCGATGCGCAGGATCCGGAGGCGCGGGCCCGGCTGATCCGCGAGGCGCAGGCGGCGTCGGTGCTGCGCTCGCCCAACGTCGCCGTCACCTACGACCTGGTCGAACACGGCAGCGATCTCTTCATCGCCATGGAGTACGTGGAGGGCGAACTGCTCTCCGACCGCATCGCCCGCAGCCCGCTGGCAGTGCCCGAGGCACTCGAGATCGCCATGCAAGTGGCTGACGCACTCGACGAGGCCCACGGCCAGGGCATCGTCCACCGCGACATCAAGAGCGCCAACGTGATGCTGACCAAGCGTCAGCTGGTGAAGGTGCTCGACTTCGGCCTGGCCAAGTTCCTGCGGCCGCAGGCCAACGACGGCGCGACCATGGGGATGACCATCCCCGGGGTCGTGCTGGGCACGCTCAACTACATGGCGCCCGAGCAGCTGCGCGGCGGCGCGGTCGATCATCGCGCCGATCTCTTCGCCGTCGGCGCCGTGCTCTACGAGATGCTGGCCGGGCGGGTGCCGTTCCAGGCCGATACGATGGCCGATTCGGCCAACCGCATCCTCAACCAGGAGCCCGAGGCCCTGGCCCGCTTCAACTACGCCGTGCCGGCCGACGTCGACGCCGTGGTGCGCAAGGCGCTGGCCAAGGACCCCGACTACCGCTACCAGTCGGCGCGCGAACTCTACGTCGACCTCCACCACGCCCGCGAGCGCATCATGCGCGAGTCGACCGGCAGCGGCCAGCGGGTGACGTGGCGGCCGGGGATGCTGATGCCGCCGGTCGGCTTCGGCCAGCCGGCGACGCCGGCCGCGCCGGCCGGACGCACGGTTGCAGTGCTGACCTTTGCCAACCTCACCGGCAACCCGGCCGACGAGTGGGTCGGGCAGGGCATGGCCGAATCGCTCACAGCTGACTTCGCGAAGGTGCGCGGCCTGAAGACCATCCCGCGCGAGCAGATGTTCGACGTGCAGCGCGAGTTGAGCAACGCCCAGGGCCGGGTCGACGAGCGCCAGACGATCGAGCTCGGCCGCCGCCTCGGCGCCACCTGGGTGGTCGGCGGCGCGGTGCAGCGGCTCGGCGAGCGCGTTCGGGTCACGGCGCAGACGATCGCCGTGGAGGAGGGCCGCACCGTGTCGAGCGTGAAGCTCGACGGCACCATGGACGGCATCTTCGAGCTGCAGGACCGGCTGGTCGAGGAGCTGGTCCGCCAGGGACTGCAGCGCGAACTGGAGCAGAGCGAGAAGCGGGCGATCGAGGGCGACATCCGGTCGCCCGAGGCCTACGAGGCCTACTCACGCGGCATGCTCAACCTGCGCCTGGCCGCCCAGGAATCGGTGGAGCGGGCGATTGCGCTGTTCGAGCGGGCCCTCGATCTCGACGCCGACTACCCGGAGGCGCTGATCGCGCTGGGCAGCGCGCTGCAGCTGCGCGGCTCGTTCCTGTCGATGCCGCACGTGCTCGAACGCAGCAAGGCGCTGCTCGAGCGGGCGGTGGCGATTGCCCCGAAGAACGCCGAAGCGCACGTCCGGCTCGGCCAGACGCTGGCGACGCTGGGCGACACCGACGCCGCCGAGGCGGCGATCCGCCACGGCCTGGCCCTCGAGCCCGAGAGTCCGCTGGCGCTCACCCAGCTGGCCCGGCTGCTGTGGCTGGGCCGCGGGCAGATCGACAACGCGATCGCGCACTTCACCCGCGCCGCCACGCTGGCGCCGCAGGCCGGCTACACCCACCTGCAGCTGGCGCTGCTGCACTCGCTCAACGGCAGATCTCGACGACGCCGAGCGCTACGCGCGCGAAGCGGTCGACCTGCAGCAGCGGGCGATGTCCGGGACGCAGGGCCTCATCATCGTCGGCGCCCACACCCGGCTCGGCTACGTCCACTACCTGCGCGGCCAGTACCAGGAGTCGATCCGCGAGTACCGCCGCGAGCTGAATTTCCTCACCCTCACCGACCACGCGCTGCGCGACCGCTCGATCATCGAAGTGAGCCAGAAGCTGGCGGCGTCGTACCATCGCCTCGGCAGCGTCGAGGAAGCGAGCACCTTCTCGACCGCCGCCGTCGAGGCCTTCGATCGGCGGCTGGCGGCCGGCGCCGACGACCCGTTCACCCGCTATTACGTCGCCGCGATCCACGCCCTGCGCGACGACGTCGAGCCGCTGCTGCAACACCTCGACCGGCCGCTGCGCGAGCTGGGCGCGTTCACCCGCTGGCGCCTGCCGCGCGATCCCGACTTCACCGCCGTGCTGGCCAATCCGGCGGTCGCCGCCCGGCTCACCGCCTGATCGGCGGCGCCCGCCGTCCTCGGGGCCGACCGATGTTCACCGTGCACGAGGCTCCGACCGCCGCGCTCACGCCGGCGCTGATCGCCGAGATTCGTGCCCTGCTCGACGCCGCGTTCGACGGCGACTTCTCCGACCACGACTGGCAGCATGCCGTCGGCGGCGTGCACGTGTGGGTGAGCGGGCCCGACGGCGTCGTCAGCCACGGGTCGCTCGTGACGCGCACCCTGGTCTGCGATGGGCAGGCGCTGCGGGTCGGCTACGTGGAAGCCGTCGCGACCGTCGCCACGCACCGTCGTCAGGGGCACGGCGCGGCGGTGATGCGGCGCATCGGCGAGTGCATTACGGCGCGCTACCCGCTCGGGGCGCTGTCCACCGGCACGTTCGACTTCTACGCGCCGCTCGGCTGGGAGCGGTGGCGCGGCCCGACCTTCGTCGATGGACCCGGTGGCCGCGAGCGAACGCCCGACGACGACGATGACGTCATGATTCTGCGGACGGCGCGGAGTCCGGTGATCGCCCTCGACGGCGACATCGTCTGTGACTGGCGGCCCGGCGACGTCTGGTGACGCGGGGCGGTGGCAGGGACCGCGCCTCGACGCGGATCACTCGAGGCCGCGGAACTGCTCGAACGTCTGCCCGCTGGCCATGAACACCAGCGAGCCGATGCCTTCTGAGCTGAGACGAGGACGGCGGCGACGAGGTTCACGTCGCCGCGGGGTCCTGAACCCGTGGTGAGAAACGATGACCGGCCGGGCTAGACTTCCGCCATGCCGCGCCATCGCCGTCTGCAGGGTCTGCTGACCGCCGCGCTGCTGGCGTGTGGGCCAACCGCCGCAGCGGCACAGGGCCCGGCGAGCCTTGACGCGGCCACGATCGCCGACCTGAATGCCGCCTTCGACGCCGGCACACTCACGGCCGAATCGCTGACGCAGTGGTCCCTGGCACGGATCGAGGCCTACGACCGGAAGGGCCCGCAGCTGCGCGGGATGATCGTCGTCAACCCGAAGGCGCTCGAGACGGCGCGCGCCCTGGACGCCGAACGCCGCCGGAGCGGCCGCCGCTCGCCGCTGCACGGCATTCCCGTCGTCGTCAAAGACAACTTCGACACCGCGGACCTGCCGACGACGGCCGGGTCGCTGATGCTCGAGGGCTCCAGGCCCCCCGATGACGCATTCCTGGTCGCGAAGCTGGCCGCGGCGGGCGCGGTCCTCATCGGCAAGGCCAACATGTCCGAATTCGCGTCCGGCGGCGCCGGCATCAGCTCGCTCGGCGGGCAGATGCGCAACCCGCACGCGCTCGACCGGACGCCGTCGACGTCGTCGGGCGGCAGCGGCATCGCCGTGGCCGCCGGCTATGCGGCGATCGGGATGGGCTCCGACACCGGCGGCTCGGTGCGCAATCCGGCCGCCGCCACCGGCGTGGTCGGGTTGAAGCCGACGCACGGCCTGCTCGGGCGGGACGGCATCGTTCCGCTCGCGCTGACCTACGACACGCCCGGACCGCTGGCGCGCCACGTGGCCGACGTGGCGGTCGCGCTCGGCGTCCTCGTCGGCGTCGACCCGGGTGATTCGGCGACGATCAAGAGCGTCGGCCACTTCGTCACCGACTACACGCCGCATCTGCGTCGCGACGCGCTGCGCGGCGCTCGCCTCGGCATCGCCCGCGACTTTCTCGGCGCCGACCCCGAGGTGGATTGGGTCGTCGAGTCGGCGCTGGCGGCGCTGGCACGCGAAGGCGCCACGATCGTCGACGTCCGCTTTCCGGGCTGGCTGCTCGACGCCAAGGGGGCGTTCTACGACGCGGTCCGCTATCCGGAGTTCGCGGCGCAGATTCCAGGCTACCTGGCGACCTTGGGGCCGGCGTTTCCCAAGACGCTGGGCCAGCTCATCGAGCGCTCGATGACCATCCTCGGCACGCGCGCGGACGGCGCCGGACCGAACCCGGTGCGCTGGAATCTGATGAGGCGCGAGGCCGCGAGCGGAACCCTCGATGCTCCCGGCTATCTCGCGGTCCGCGATCACGGTCTGCCGCTGACCCGCGCGATCGTCGATGGGCTGCTGGCGACCGACCGCCTCGACGCCATCGTCTACCCGACGCTGTCCCGTCGGCCAACCCTGCTCGCCGCGCCGCCGACCACCGTCGGCGGTGGCCGTGACTCCGGAGTCAACCTGGCCAACCTCATCGGCCATCCGGACCTGGCCGTGCCGGCGGGATTCACCGCCGATCGCTTGCCGGTCAGCCTGTCGTTCCTCGGGCCGGCCTGGAGCGAAGGCCGACTTCTGGCCCTGGGGTTCAGCTTCGAGCAGGCGACGCTGGCCCGGCGGCTCCCGGTCCACACCCCGCGCCTCGCCGGCGAGCCCCGCCTGGTCCGGTGACGGGCCTCGGCGCTTGCCGTCGCGAACCGATCTTCGCTAGCGTGGACGCGTGGTTGCCCCCAGCCCGCCCGGCCGCCGTGGTGCACTCGCGGTCCTTGCCGTCGCCGGCCTGCTGACGACGTCGGTCGCCGCCTTCAGTCCGGACGCGATCGACGCCGCGGCGCGGACGCTGCCGCGGCTGCACAGCCTGCTCGTGAGTCAGCGCGGCCAGGTGATCTTCGAGCGCTACTACAACCGCGCCACCGCCGCCCGGCCGGCCAACGTCAAGTCGGCGTCGAAGGGCGTGATTGCCGCGCTCGTCGGCATTGCCGTCGACCGCGGCCTCATCGCGGACGTCCGCACGCCGATCGTCACGTGGTTTCCCGAACTCGCCAAGGACGCCGATGCGCGGAAGCGCGCGATCACCGTCGAGGACCTGCTCGAGATGCGCTCCGGGCTCGAGGGGACCAGCGGCCGGGGCTACGGCGCCTGGGTCAGCAGCGGCAACTGGGTGCGGCACGCGCTGACCCGGCCGATGACCGCGGCCCCGGGCGAGGACATGGACTACAGCACCGGCAGCACGCATCTGCTGTCGGCGATTCTCACCAAGGCCAGCGGCGTCAGCACCTGGCGCTTCGCCAACGACGCGCTGGCCCGGCCGCTCGGCTTCACCTTGCCGCCGTGGCCGCGCGATCCGCAGGGGATCTACTTCGGCGGCAACGACATGCTGATGACGCCGCGACAGCTGCTGGCGCTCGGCGAGTTGTATCGCAACCACGGCCGGGCTGACGGCCGCCAGATCGTGCCCGAGGCGTGGGTGGCGCGCTCGTGCCAGGGGCGTCCGCGCGAGCTGCCGTCATGGGCGCGCGGCGTCGGCCCCGGCGGTGAGCCAGACCCGATGCGCGACCGCCAGTACGGCTACGGCTGGTGGGTGCACGACATCGGCGGCCACGCGACGTGCTTCGCCTGGGGCTACGGCGGCCAGTACGCCTTCGTCGTCCCCGACCTCGACCTGGTCGTCGTGTCGACCGCGTCGCCCGACGTCGGCGAGGAGCGGCGCGGCCACCGCCGTCAACTCTTCGACATCCTGCGCACGCAGGTCATCGGCCCGCTCTCGGTCGCGCGTGGCACCGCCGGACGCGTGCAGTAGCGAGGCGGGCTCTTCTCGCTTGCGCTCCGCCGTCTGGCGCGCTAGGGTTCAGGGCGCTCGCGGCGCCCGGCGTCGACGGTGCGTGCGACGAGCGCAGGAGACCCATCCCCATGGCGATTGGCATCTACTTCGCGCCGACGACGATGACCCGGCAGCAGGTACTTCGAGTGCATCAAACGCCTGAAACAGGCTGGGGCCGGGCACCCGCCGGGTCGTGTCTACCACGCGTGCTTCGGGACCGGCGACCGCATTCAGGTCTTCGACGTCTGGACCTCGCAGTCGGCGTTCGAGAAATTCGGGAAGACGCTGATGCCGATCCTGCAGGACATCGGTACCGACTCTGGCGAGCCGGTCGTGATGGACATGCACAACGTCATTACCCGGAAGGCGGCACGTCCACGCACCGCGGCCGCCAAGCGCGCCCCGGCCAAGCGGGCGACGGCGCGCCGGGCCACGAAGAAGACGGCCAAGAAGCGGTAGCCGCCAGCCCGCCCCCTAGCCGCTGGCCGCTGTTCGGGTATCACGTGGCGTTCATGGCCCGGACCGGGTCGATGCGCATCGCGCGCCGCCCGGGCACGATTGCGGCTACCGTGGCCACCGCGACGAGCAGCACCGGCACGGCCAGGTAGGTCACCGGATCGATCGGCGGCACGCCGAAGAGCTGACTCGCCATCAACGGGGTGAGCGCGGTGGCCACCGCGATGCCGGCGACAACGCCGGTGCCGGCCAGCGTCACGGCCTGCCGGACGACCATGCCGAGCACTTCAGCCGGCGCGGCGCCGAGGGCCAGCCGCACGCCCATTTCCTGGGTGCGTTCCGAGACTACCAGCGCCATCACGCCGTAGACGCCAACCGCGGCCAGTAGCAGCGCCAGCACGCCGAAGGCGCCGATGAGCAGCAGCAGGAAGCGCCGCTCGGCCACCGACTCGGACCGGATTTCGGCCATGGTGCGGATGTCGTACAGCGCCAGCGTCGAGTCGAACGACCGCGCCGTCGCCCGCAGCACCTCGGTGAGCATGGCCGGGTCGCCGGCCGTGCGCAGTGCGATGAACGGCGCCACCGGCGGGGTCGTCAGGTAGTTCACGTACATCTCCGGGGCCGGCTCGGCTTCGAGGCCGGCGTGGCGGATGTCGCCGATCACACCGACCACGGTGCTCCACGGCCCGGACGGATTGGGGCCACTCCGCACGTGCTGGCCGATCGGGTCGTCGCTGCCGAACACGCGTCGGGCCATCGCTTCGTTGATGACGACCACCGGCGCCGCGTCGGGGCCGTCGGCGGCGGCGAAGCCGCGCCCGCGCTTGATCGGGATGCCCATCGTCGCGAAGTAGTCGTGCATCGCCCGGCGGAACTCCACCTCGGGCAGTTCCGACATCGGCACCGGCTTGCCTTCCACCTGCACCGACGTCGTCACGCTGGTGCTGCCGAGCGGAATACGGGTGGTGCCGCCGGCCGACAGCACGCCCGGGAGCGCCTCGAGCCGTGCGAACCACTCGGCGTAATAGGCGCGGCGGGCCTCGGCGGTGTTCACCCGCGCCGGCAGGGTCATCTGCATCGTGAGGAGCTGCTCGGCACGGAAGCCTGGATCGAGCGTCATCACCGAGTTGAAGCTGCGCAGCAGCAGCCCGGCGCCCACGGTGAGGACCACCGCCAGCGCCAGCTCGGTGACGACCAGCACGGTGCGCATGCGATGCCGCGAGCGCGAGCCGACGGTGCCGCGGTTGGAATCCTGCAGCGCCGGCCGAAGATCGGTGCGGCTGGCGAAGATCGCCGGCACGAGGCCGACGATGGTGCCGGTCACGATGGCGACGCCGAGCGTCACGACCAGCACGGTCCAGTCCGGTGCCACGTCCTGCAGGCGCGGCAGGTTGGGGGGTGCCAGCGCCAGCAGCGCCTGCACGCCCCAGCGGACGACCACCAGCCCGGCGAGGCCGCCGGCCGTCGCCAGCAGCAGGCTCTCGGTGAGCGCCTGCTGGGCCAGACGCCAGCGGTTGGCGCCGAGCGCGGCGCGCACCGCCAGTTCCTTCTGGCGGCTCACGCTGCGGGCGAGCACCAGGTTGGCGACGTTGACGCACGCCATCAGCAGGATCACACCCACGCCGGCCAGCAGCACCAGCAGCGCCGGCCGCACCTGGCCAACCACCTGCTCGTGGAGCGGCGTGACGGTGGTGGTCCAGCCGGCGTTGGTGTCGGGATACGCCTGTTCCAGCCGGCCGGCGATCGTCGCCAGCGCGGCCCGCGCCTGCTCGATGCTGGTGCCGGGCTTCAGCCGGCCGACCGCGGCGAGGTAGTGCACGTTGCGCACGAACCGCCCCGACTGGTCGGTCATCCGCGGCCCGGTGAAGAGCAGCGTCGTCCACGCGTCCACCGCCATCGAACGCGTGAAGCCGGTCGGGCCGACCATGCCGCGGTACGGGAAGACGAAGTCGGGTGGCATTACGCCGACGACCGTGGCCGGCTCGTCGTCGATCGCCAGCGTCCGGCCGACGACGTTCGGATCGCCGCCGAAACGCCGCTGCCAGTAGCCGTGGCTGAGCACCAGCGTGCCGGCGCCGTCGCTCTCGGCGAGCGTACGTCCGAGCAATGGTTGCCGGCCGAGCAGCCCGAACAGTCCCGGCGACACAAACGAGGTGACGATCATCTCAGGCGGGCCGTCGACGACCAGCGGCGTGTTGGTGACGAACGAGAAGTAGCCCTGGAGCGCGACGAACTCGCGGCTCTGGTCTCGCAGGTCGATGAAGTTGGCCGGCGAGATCGGATTCTCGGGCTTCTCTTCCTTGGTGTTGTGGCTCCACACCATCACCAGCCGTCCGGGATCCTGATACGGCAGCGGCTTCAGCAGGATGCCCTGCACCACGGTGAAGATGGCGCTGTTGGCGCCGATGCCCAGCGCCAGCGCGGCGACGGCCAGGCCCGTGTAGAGCGGCGCCTGCAACGCCTGGCGGAGGGCGAAGCGCACATCGGCGCGCAGGGTGTCCCAGAACATGGCGTGTCTCCCGGAAGGTTCGTAAAGGTGCGGCGTCGCGTTTGGGAAGAACGACCAGCGGACGACAGCGGCCCAACGCTCGGCCAGGCCGTTCTTCGTCAGCGTGCCCAGCGCCAGCGTGCCGCGGCGGCGGAAGTCGTCGCGCATCTCGGCGCCGTAGCGGCGCCGGAACGCGCGTGGATAGGCCAGCAGACCCAGGCGGAACCACGCTTCCGCGATCCAGCCCGGCCGCGGTGCGGTCATACGCGGGCGCCCTTCAGCAGCCGCCGCGCCCGCGCCGCGGCGACCTGGCCTTCGAGCCGCGACGCTTCGGCCCGCGCCACGGCTATGCCTCTGACGGTCAGCGCGTAGTAGCGGCGCCGCTCGTCGGTGTTCGACGGATCGGGCGACTCGGCGAGCTCGTCGATGAGGCCGCTCTCGAGCAGCCGGGCCAGCGCCCGGTAGAGCGTGCCGGCATGGAGGGACACGGCGCCGTTCGACCGCGCCTCCACTTCCTGGAGGATGCCGTAGCCGTGCCGCTCGCCGTCGGCGAGGGCGAGGAGGATTTCGAACGCCACTGGGGTCAGCGGCAGCAGGGTGTCAGGGCGGAAGCGGTCCATGGGTGCCGAGCGACTATATGCTTTCGGCACATAGACGAGTAGTCTCCCAGGAAGGTTGGAACCCGGAGGCGGCGCGGCCCTAGTCGCCGCGCAGCGCCAGCAGCGGGTCCACCCTGAGGGCGCGCCGTCAGGGGACCAGACAGGCGCCGAGGGCCGCCAGCGCGACCAGCCCGGCGACGGCGGCCAGCACCAGCGGATCGCGGGCCGACACCTCGAAGAGCAGTCCGGCCAGCAACCGCGAGCCGCCCAGGGTCAGGGCCGTGCCCAGCGCCAGCCCGGCCGCGACGAGCAGGCCGCCGTCCTTCAGCACCAGCCCGAGCACGTCGGCCGGCGTCGCCCCCAGCGCCACTCGCAGGCCGATCTCGGGCACGCGCTGGCTCACCGTGTAGGCCATCACCCCGTAGACCCCGGCGACCGCCAGCAGCAGCGCCACGCCGGCGAACGCCACCAGGAGCGCGGTGCGGAAGCGCGGCGTGGCGGCGGCGGCCGAGAGGGTCGTGGTCATCGCTTCGAGCCGCACCGGCATGTCGGCGTGACGATCGCGGATGAGCCGGGCCACCGCGGCGCCGGCGGTCAGCGGGTCGTCGCTCCCGGCGCGCACGACCAGGTTCAGCATCGTCGCCGGGCCGGGGTGCTGCTCGAAGGGGAAATAGATCTCGGCCTGCACCGGCCGGGCCGGGCCGCGGGTGCGGATGTCTTTCACGATGCCGACGATGGTCATCGGCGTGAGGCTGTCGAGCCCGGCGCGAATCGTGCGCCCGATCGGATCGACCCCCGGGAAGGCGTCCTTCACCAGCTGCTCGTTGACCACCGCGACGAACGGCGCGTCGGCCCGGTCGCCGTCGCCGACGTTGCGGCCACGCATCAGCGCGACGCCGAGTGCGTCGAAGTAGCCGGGCGTGATCACCGTGAAGAGCGCCTGCGGCGACGCCATCCCGAGCGTCTCCGGCCCGGGGCCGCCTTCGATCCAGTAGCCGCCGTTCGAGCGCGGCACCGACGGCAGCGAGGTGACGGCCCCGGCGGCGACGACACCGGGGAGCGTCCGCACTTCGTCGAGCAGTCCGCGATAGGTGGCGGTGGCGCGCGGGTAGTCGGCCGGCCCCGCCACCGGCACCGTGGTGCGCAGCACCGCGAGCCGCTCGCTGGCGAACCCCATGTCGACGCTGGCCAGTGCGACGAGACTTCGGCCGAGCAGCCCGGCGCCCATCACCAGCGCCACGGCGAGGCCGATCTCGGCGACGACGAACCCCTTGCGGGCCCAGCCGCCGCGCACGCCGAGCGCCGAGCCCTTGCCGCCCTGGCGCAGCCCGTCGGCCAGGTCCACGCGCGAGACGTGCCAGGCCGGCGCCAGGCCGAACACGACACTGGCGGCGAGCGACAGCCCGAGGGCGAAGGCCAGCGCGGACAGATCGACGCTGACCTCGTCGAGGCGCGGCAGATCGGGTGGCGCCAGCGCCAGCAGCGCGGCCACGCCCCAGCGCGCCACCACCGCCCCGATCACGCCGGCGACGAGCGCGAGCGCGACGCTCTCGGTGAGCAACTGGCGGACCAGGCGGGCCCGGCCGGCGCCGACCGCCGCGCGCACGACAATCTCGCGGCCGCGCGCCGAGGCCCGCGCCAGCAGCAGGTTGGCGACGTTGGCGCAGGCGACGAGCAGCACGAAGCCGACGGCGCCGAGCAGCACGAACAGCGTCTGGCGGGCGTCGCCGACCACCGCGTCCTGGAGCGGCGTCAATCGCACGCTCTTGTCGCCGTTGCTGTTGGGATACTGCGCGGTGAGCCGCGCTGCGATGCTGGTCATCTCGGCCTGCGCCTGGGCCAGCGAGACGCCAGGCGCCAGACGGCCGACGGCGTGGTAGTTGTGCGCGGTGCGCGAGGCGGTGGCCAGCCGACCGGGTTCGGCGGCGTAGAGGTCGGCGCGGGCCGGGAAGCGAAACCGCGGCGCGGCGACGCCGACGATGGTGAAGGTGCGTTGGTCGAGCGTGAGCGTCGTGCCGATCGCCGCGGGGTCGGCGGCGAACTGGCGGTGCCAGTAGGCGTTGCTGATGACCGCCGCCGGCGGCCCAGCGGGTGTCGATTCTTCAGCCGTCAGCAGCCGGCCGTGCCGCGCCGTGGCGCCGAAGACCGCGAAGAAGCCTGGTGAGACCCTGACGACGGTGGCGTAGTCGGCGGCGCCGGCGACGGTGACGCTCGTCTCGAAGGCGCGGTAGTGGGCCAGCGCGTCGAAGCTCCGGCTCTGGTCGCGCCAGTCGACGACGTCCGGACCGGACACCGTCGCCGCGCCGGTCGTGCCGAGGCGGGTGTAGATGTTGGTCAGCGTCACGATGCGGTCCGGCTGGACGAACGGCAGCGGCCGGAGCACCACCGCGTTGACCACGCTGAAGATCGCCGTCGTCGCGCCGATGCCGAGCGCCAGGGTGAGGATGGCGGTGGCGGCGAAGGCCGGCTGGCGGGCCAGCGTCCGCATGCCGTAGCGCAGGTCCTGCAGAAAGGTGTCCATCGCGCGGTTGGACGAGATCGGCAGGCGCGGCGTTGCTCTGCCGGGCTCGTGATAGCGTTCGCGCGTGCGATTCCAGATCCGTCGCGTCGCCGCCCTCTCCGCCGCCGCGATGACCGTGGCCCTCACCGCCGTCCTGATCGCGACCGTCGCCGACGAGCGCGCCCCAGAGCGCTTCCGCGTGCGGCTCGACACCACGCGGGGGCCCATCGTCATCGACTGCACGCGCGCCTGGGCGCCGCTCGGCGCCGACCGGTTCTTCACCCTGGTCCGGGAGGGCTATTACGACGACTCGGCGCTGTTCCGCGTCGTGACGGGGAAGTGGGCACAGTTCGGGATCGCCGGGACGCCGGCGCGGGCGCAGGCCTGGCGTGCCCGCACGATTCCCGACGATCCGTTCGTCGGGCAGTCGAACGTCAAGGGCACGGTGGCGTTCGCCTTCGCCACGCCCAACAGCCGCACCACGCAGGTGTTCTTCAACCTCGTGGACAACAGCGCGACGCACGACAAGGAGCCGTTCGTCGTATTCGGCCGGGTCGTCGACGGTCTGGACGTGATGGAGGCCCTCTACGATGGGTACGGCGAGTCGGCGCTCGGTGGCATCCGCGCCGGCAAGCAGGACCCGCTGTTCCAGCACGGCAACGCCTACCTGCGCGCCAACTTCCCGAAGCTCGACCACATCCGGTCAGCGCGCGTGGAGTAGGCAAGCTGAGGTCGGCGCGTCCAGCGCCGACTCCCGAATCCCTGTTCCCTGTTCCCCGGTCCCTGTTCCCTGCCTTTGGCACTTTCGCCTGTTGATCGTCTCGCCCGGCGCGAGTACCGATGCGCAGGTCCTCCCGGAATTGCGCATGTCAGCCGAGCCGTCTCCATCGCTTCCGGCCCCGGTCAGCCCTCAGGTCGCGCGCAAGGATGTCGCCCTGCGCGGCGCCCTCGAGCACCTCGCGCCCGGCCCCTGGATCGAGCGCGCCGACACCCCCGACGGGGTGATCACGGCGGTGCGCCGGCTGGCGCCGGTCGAGGCCCGCTACGAGCCGTTCTCCGACCTGCTCGACCCGCGACTGCGCGCGGCGCTCGAGAAGCGCGGGCTCAGCCAGCTCTACTCGCACCAGGCCGAGGCCTATCAGCGGGTCATCGCCGGCGAGCACGTCGTCGTCACCACCCCGACCGCGTCGGGCAAGACGCTCTGCTACAACCTGCCGGTGCTCGACGCGATCCTGAAGGACAGCGCGACCCGGGCGCTGTATCTCTTCCCGACCAAGGCCCTGGCCCAGGATCAGATGGCCGAGCTGCACGAGCTGACCGCGCTCGTGAGCGACGCCGGCGGCGAGCCGATCGGCGTCCACACCTACGACGGCGACACGCCGGCCGACGCCCGCCGCACCATCCGCGCCCGCGCGCACATCGCCCTCACCAATCCGGACATGCTGCACGCCGGCATATTGCCGCACCATCCGCGCTGGGCGAAGCTGTTCGAGAACCTGCGCTACGTGGTGATCGACGAGCTGCACGCCTACCGCGGCGTCTTCGGCAGCCATCTGTGCAACGTGCTGCGCCGGCTGCAACGCATCTGCCGGCACTACGGATCGGATCCGCAGTTCATCTGCTCGTCGGCGACCATCGCCAACCCGCGCCAGCTGGCCGAGCGGCTGGCCGAACGGCCGTTCTCGCACATCGCCGAGAGCGGCGCGCCGCGCGGCGAGAAGTTCGTGGTCTTCGTCAACCCGCCGGTGGTCAACCGCGAACTCGGCATCCGCCGCTCGTATCTGGCCGAGGCGCGGCGGGTGGCGGGGGAGTTCCTGCGCCGCAACCTGCAGGTGATCGTGTTTGCGCAAAGCCGCCTGGCGACCGAGATCCTCACGACGTATCTGAAAGAGGACTTCGAGACCGTGCCCGGCATGGCCGAGCAGATTCGCGGCTACCGCGGCGGCTACCTGCCGCTGCGCCGGCGCGAGATCGAGAAGGGGCTGCGCGAGGGCCAGGTGCGCGGCGTGGTCTCGACCAACGCCCTCGAACTCGGCATCGACATCGGCGCCCTCGACGTGTCGGTGATGGCCGGCTATCCCGGCACCATCGCCTCGACGTGGCAGCGCGCCGGCCGCGCCGGCCGCCGCACCGCGCGTTCGGCGGCGGTGATGGTCGCCAGCTCGGCGCCGGTCGATCAGTTCGTGGTCAAGCACCCGAACTACTTCTTCGACGCCTCGCCCGAGCACGCGCTGGTCAACCCCGACAACCTGCACATCCTGGTCGACCACGTGAAGTGCGCGGCCTTCGAGCTGCCGTTCAGCGGCACCGACGCCTTCGGCTCGGTGGACGTGCAGGAGGTGCTGCAGATCCTGCGCGAGAACGGCCTGGTGCACCGCTCCGGCGACGCCGACGACGACAGCGACGCCGGCCAGTGGCACTGGACCAGCGAGAGTTACCCGGCGGATGCGGTCAGCTTGCGTTCGATCACGTCGGACAACTTCGTGGTCGTCGACGTCGGCGCCGGCGCCAAGGTGATCGGCGAGACCGACTACACGAGTGGGCCAACCACGCTGCATCCGAAGGCCATCTACATCGTCGAGGGTCGTCTCTACCAGGTGGAGGCGCTCGACTACGACAACCGCAAGGCGTTCGTGCGCGACGTCGACTGCGACTACTACACGACCGCGATCTCGTATTCCAAGGTCACCGTGCTCGATAAAGCGCCGCCCGCCTTCGCCGAGGCTACGGCGGGCAGGCCGCTGCTCGAGGTAGCCACGCACGGCGACGTCCACGTCTCGTCGCGGGTGGTGGGGTTCAAGAAGATCAAGTTCTACACCAACGAGAACGTCGGCTCGGGCGAATTGGATCTGCCGGAACAGCAGATGCACACCACCGCCTACTGGCTGTCGGTGCCGCGCGAGACGATGCAGGCGCTGCCGTGGTCGAAGGACGACAAACGCGACGGCGTGGTCGGCCTCGGCTTCGCGATGAAGAGCATCGCGGCGCTGATGCTGATGTGCGACCAGCGCGACCTGGGGCTGGCGTTCGGCCAGGGCGACGACGCGCACGGCGAGACCCGGCCCACTGGCGGCCGCACCGCGGTGCCGGCCGAACTCGGCGACGAGCCGCGCATCTACCTGTACGACGCGTTCCCCGGCGGCATCGGCTTCTCGGCGCCGCTCTACGGCATGCACGACGACCTGCTCGCTCGCACCGGCGAACTCATCGCCGGCTGCGACTGCGATCACGGCTGTCCGACCTGCGTCGGGCCGGTCGGGGAGACCGGGCCGCGGGCCAAGACGGTGGCGCTGGCCCTGCTGGCGGCACTGGGGGCGGCAGCGGAGAAGCCCGCCTTCGCCCAGGCTTCCGCCTTCGCCGAGGCTTCGGCGGACCGGTCGGCGGGTGACCTCGCCGCAGGCGCGGCTCGGTCAGCGGATTCGGTCGTGCCATTCTGATGACGATGCTGAAGCCCTCGTTGGCCGACCGTCTGCGCGCCGTGGTCGGCACCGCGCCGTCGGCCTCGCCCGCCGTAGCCTCGGCGAAGGCGGGGGTGCCGCGCGTGCAGCTGGGCGGGCGGGAACCGGCCGAGCCCGGCGAGTCATCGTCGGCGCGCGTCGGTCATGCCGCCACGGTGCTGGGCGGGGAGGTGCACGAGGCCGCCGGCGGCCGCTGCATCGTCGTCGACCGCCACTACGGTCCCGACGATCGGCATGGGCGGCACGCCGTGGCCAGTATCGTCCGCACCCTGCAGGCCTCCACCGACGGCGTCGCGACGCTGGGCCGCGCGTGGCCCGGCACCCGCGGCGTCGTGCCGTCATCCGGTCCGCTGTTCCAGGATCTCGACGGGCTGGGCGTCGTCGATCTCGAGACCACCGGGCTGGCGGGCGGCGCCGGCACCCAGGCGTTCCTGGTCGGCTGCGCGCGCCTCGACGGCGACGGCATCAGCATCCGCCAGTTCCTGTCGCCCGGCTTCGAACACGAGCGGGCGCAGCTGCACCTGGTGTCGGAGTGGATGCGCGACCGCACCCAGCTCCTCACCTTCAACGGCCGCACCTTCGACGTGCCGCTGCTCGAGATGCGCTTCAGCTACCACCGCCTGGCCTGGCCGTGGGGCGCGCTGCCGCACCTCGATGCGTTGCACCCGGCGCGGCGGTTCTGGCGCGACCGGTCCGATCTGGCCGGTCCAGACCCAGACGATTCGAGCTGCTCGCTCGGCGTGCTCGAACGGCGGTTGGGCGGGCTGCACCGGGTCGGCGACGTGCCCGGCTTCGAGATTCCGACCCGCTACTTCCAGTTCGCACGCGACGGCCGGCCCGAGCCGCTCGAAGCCGTGCTCGAACACAACCGTCTCGATCTGCTCTCCACGCTGCTGGTCTGCGCCCGGGCGGCGTCGCTGGTCGTGCTCGGGCCCGGAGCGGCCGAGAGCGGCCACGAGTGCCTGGGCCTGGGCCGCCTGCACGACCGGCTGGCGCAGCGCGACGACGCCGAGGCCTGCTACGTCGAGGCGGCGACGCTGGGCGCCCGGATGGGCGACGGGCGGCTGCGCGGCGAAGCGCTGCGTCGGCTGGCGCTGCTGCGCCGGCGGGCCGGCCGGGCCGACGCGGCCGCCGAGGCCTGGCGCGACCTGCTGGCGACGCGAGGTGCGTCCGCCCTGGCCAGGCGCGAGGCCCGCGAGGCCCTGGCGATCCACCACGAGCACCGGGCGAGGGACCTCGGCGCGGCGCGCGCGCTCGTGCTCGATGCGCTGTCCGAGCCGCTCGACGGACGCCTGCGCGGCCAGGCCCAGCATCGGCTCGCACGCCTCGATCGGAAGCTCAGCCGTTCGAAAACGGGCGACCTCATCGCGGGACTGGACGACGAGACGTTCGGCCAATCCAACACGTTGGATTAACCGCCGCTCGTCGGCGAGTGTCTCGCAGGAATCGCCGGATTCACGGGCGTTTTTCGGTGCTGTCGAACATCTGTTCAAGCACGGTGTTTGCTTGCGTATAGACCGGCCCCAATCGTGTGCGGGCCGAGACGTGTGGGAGGACCACAAATCATGAGAGTGCTGTTTCGATGGGTAACGGCCGCAGCGTTGAGCCTGGCCATGGTGGCCGGCGCAACCGCTGAGGCACAGCAGACCGGGGCGCTCTCGGGCGTCGTGCGCGATGCGCAGGGCGGCGTGCTGCCGGGCGTGACGGTCAATGTGAGCGGAGAACTGCTTGGCACCGCGGCTCGCAGCGTGGTGAGCACCGACCAGGGGCTCTACTCGCTCACCGGCCTGCCGCCGGGCAGCTACACGGTGGCGTTCGAACTCACCGGCTTCACGACCCAGACGCGCGACGGCGTCGTCGTGCAGGTCAACCGCACCACGCGCTTCGACATGGAACTGAGCGTCGGCGGCCTGCAGGAGACGATCACGGTGAGCGGCGAGACGCCGGTCGTCGACGTGTCGTCGACCGTGACCCAGACCAACATCTCCAAGGACCTCTACGAGTCGATCCCGACCGGCCGCAACCCGTGGGTGATGGCCGGCCTGGTGCCCGGTGTGGTCACCGGCCGCCTCGACGTCGGCGGCACCGAGGGCATGCAGCAGTACAACCTCGAGGCCTTCGGCTCGGCCGACAGCCAGAAGTCGTTCTCGATCGACGGCCTGAAGACCAACTGGGCCGGCGGCAGCGGCGGCGCCACCATGCAGTACTACGGCTTCGAGATGTACGAGGAATACAACATGCAGACGGCGTCGGGCACCGCGGAGAGCGATGTCTCGGGCGTCTACATGAACATGGTCACCAAGTCGGGCGGCAACCGCTTCGCCAGCGACCACAACTTCTACTTCATGAACGACTCGCTGCAGGGCACCAACGTCGACGACGACCTGCGCACGCGCCTGGGATTGGCGTCGGGCGGACAGACCGGCGCCGCCGGCAACCCGATCGACATCTCCTACGACTGGAGCTCGACGCTGGGCGGTCCGATCGTCAAGGACCGGCTGTGGTTCTTCGGCGCCACCCGCCGCTGGCGGCTCGACCAGTTCCAGATCGGCGCCCGTAACGCCGACGGCTCGCAGGCCATCGACGACAACCGCATCGAGAACTACATGGGCAAGATCACCGGGCAGGCCTCGGCCACCACCCGGGCGTCGTTCATGTTCAACCGCAACCTGAAGAACCGGTTCCACCGCCGCGACTCTCCCTACCTCTTCGTCGAGGACCTGGCGACGACGCTGCAGGATCAGCCGGCGCAGAACTTCGTCGCGCAGGTGAACCAGGTGGTCGGTCAGAGGGGCGTCCTCGACGCGCGGTTCGGCCGCATGTGGGGCGAGTTCCCGAGCCGCTATCAGGACGGCGCCACCGAGATCGCGCTGCGCGACACGGTGCGCAACACGCGGATCAACGCCGCCGAGATCCAGTCGATCAACCCCAACCACCGCTACCAGGCCAACGGCAACTTCAGCTACTTCGTGCCCAGCCTGCTCGGCGGCACCCACGACTTCAAGGTCGGCGTCCAGCTGTCGTGGGAGCGGATGGCCTACGACCGGATCCGCAACGGCGACATCCTGCTCGAGATGCGCGACGGCGTGCCGTTCCAGGCGCAGATCGCCAACACGCCGATCGTCTCCGATCACAAGATGGAGACGTGGGGCGCGTTCGTTCAGGACCGCTGGACCATCGGCCGCGCCACCATCAACGTCGGCGTGCGGTTCGACGGCTCGTCGGGCTACTTGCCCGAGCAGGCGAGCCCGGCCGGCCGCTACGTCGGTGAGCGCGCGTTCCCGCAGACCGACATCTACGACTATTCGCTGAACATCGGACCGCGTCTCGGCATCTCCTACGACGTGTTCGGCAACGGCCAGACCGCCGTCAAGGCCTACTACGGCCGCTTCTACAACCAGTTCGGCTCGGAGATCGTCGAGGCGACCAACCTCAACGCGCTGGCCACGCAGAACGTGGCGTGGAGCGACACCAACGGCAACCTGCGTCTCGACACCGGCGAGCTCGGTCCGATTCCGGCGTTCGCCCGCGGTCTGTTCCCGACCTTCGACCAGGACGCGGATCGGCCGTTCAGCGACGAAATCAACGTCGGGGTCGAACACCAGCTGATCCAGAACCTCGCGGTCGGCGTCAGCTATCACCGGCGTCAGCACCGCCAGGGCCTCGGCCTGATCGACACGGCGCGTCCGGCGGAGGCCTTCACGCCTGAAGCCCGTACCTTCACCAACCCCGAGAACGGCCAGACCGAGAACCTCACGGTCTACAAGCTGCGTCCGGAGTACGGCACGCAGCAGAACCGCGTCATCACCAACGTCGACGCACTCGAGAGCAACTACAACGGCGTCACGTTCGACATCCAGAAGAAGATGTCGAACCGCTGGCAGCTGCTGGCCGGCCTGTCGCTGCAGAAGCATCGCGGCTTCGACCACAGCGGCACCTACACCCAGGGCGGCAACCTCGGCGCCTGTGCCATCGTCAACGACCCGAACTGCCTGATCAACCGCGACGGCGGCTCGGTCTTCACCGACGTGCCGTGGGTGCTCAACCTGTCGGGCAGCTATACGCTGCCGTGGCAGGACATCACGCTGGCCGCCAAGTACAACGCCCGCGATGGCGACCCGCTGAACCGTACCCAGGTGTTCGCGTTCACCAACCCGACGCTGACCCAGCCGAGTGCCACGGTCCGCGTCACCACGCGCGGCACCGATCGCACAGAGACGGTCAACCAGTTCCTCGACCTGCGCGCCAGCAAACGCCTTCGGATTGGCCCGGCCAGTCTCGAGGGGACGGTCGACCTGTTCAACGTGATGAACGCCAATCACGTGCTGCTGCAGAACGAAGGACTCGGCACGACCTGGGGCCGGCCGACCCGCATCCTGACGCCGCGGATCATTCGCTTTGGGGTTACCGCCCGTTTCTAGTGGTAACCCCCTGGAGGCGGCTAGGGGCTAGCGGCTAGCGGCTAGCCCCCAACGTCACGCATGAGGGGCGGCATTGGCCACGAGCCGGTGCCGCCCTTTGTGTGTACGGACGGATGCTTGAAGCGGCTAGCGGCTGGACCCGTACGCAGAATGACACTCGGATCGGGCATGATCCGGCGCATGTCCAGAGCCCTCGTCCTGCTCCTGCTCGGCGGCCTCGGTCTGGCCGCCGCCGTCCGGTCGGTGGCGGTCACCGCGGCTCCGGTGCAGCCGGCGCCCGATCGCTCGGCCTGGCGCTGGTACAAGGGCAACACCCACGCCCACACGCTGGAGAGCGACGGCGACAGCACGCCCGAGGAGGTGGCCCGCTGGTACAAGGACCACGGCTACCAGTTCCTGGTGCTGAGCGATCACAACGTGCTGGTCGGCATCGAGGCGCTGGCGCGCCAGTTCGCCGCGCCGGAGCAGTTCCTGCTCGTCCCTGGCGAAGAGGTCACCGACGCCTTCGCGAAGAAGCCACTCCATATCAACGGACTGAACGTGTCGCGTCTGGTCGCGGCGCAGCACGGCGACAGCGTGCTCGACACCCTGCAGCGCAACGTCGACGCCATCCGTGACGCCCGCGGCGTGCCGCACGTCAACCACCCGAACTTCGGCTGGGCGATCACGGCCGACGAGCTGCAGCGGCTCGAACGCTACCGCCTGCTCGAGATCTTCAACGGCCATCCGCTGGTGAACAACCGCGGCGGCGGCGACGCGCCGGGCATGGAAGAGGTGTGGGATCGGCTGCTGCGCGCCGGCCGGCGGGTCTACGGCATCGCCGTCGACGACGCCCACTACTTCAAGCGGCCCTGGGATCCGCGCGCGCCCAAGCCCGGCCAGGGCTGGGTGGTGGTGCGGGCGCCGCGGCTCGAGCCGGCGGCGCTTATGGCGTCGCTGGAGGCGGGCGCCTTCTACGCCTCCACCGGCGTCGCCTTCGACGACTACAGCGCCGATGCCAGCGCCGTCGCCGTGCGAATACGGCCACTCGGCGACACCCGTTACCGCGTCTCGCTCATCGGCCCGGCCGGCGTCATCGAGTCGGCAGACGGCCCGAGCGCCCGCTTCGCGCTGACTGGCCGCCGCGGCTACGCCCGCCTCGTCGTCGAGGACTCCAACGGGGCGAAGGCGTGGGGGCAGCCCATCTTTCTTGACTAGTAACGAGTTGGAAACAGGGAACAGGGAACAGGGAACAGGGAACAGGGAACAGGGAACAGGGAACAGGGAACAGGGAACAGGGAACAGGGAACAGGAAACAAGGCCAGCTGCAGCGTATTCAGCGTGGAAAGGAAAAGGCCCGGTGGGATCGCTCTCACCGGGCCTTCTTGGTCGGGGTATACCCGTTCCCCGTTCCCGTTCCCTGTTCCCTGTTCCCCGTCCTCAGAATCGGGCGGTCACCCCGAACCGAATGATGCGGGGCGCGAGAATACGCGTCGGGCGGGCCCAGGTCGCGCCGATGTTCTCGTTCTGCAGCAGCACGTGATTGGCGTTCAACACGTTGAACATGTCGACCGATCCTTCGAGCGACGACACGCCGATCCGGAAGCGGCGCGCGAGCCGAACGTCGAGGAACTTCGTGACGTCTTCCGTCCGGTCGGTGCCGCGCGGCACGAGACGTACCGTCTCGCTCGCCTGTGACGCCGTCAGCCCACCGAAGTTGGCCGTGCGGATGAGCGGGTCGCCGGCGCGCGCCGTGTACTTGCCCGACGCCACCAGGCCGTAGGGCAGCTGGTAGCTGCCCGACAGGTTGAAGATCCACGGCAGGTCGGTGAAGATGCGCGAATCAGGACGGTTGATCGACACGTTCGGATTGCTGAAGTCGAGGTTGGTGAACGTGCCGCTGTGCTCGAAGCCGATGTGCTTCTGCAGCGTCAGCCCGGCCAGCATCTGCCAGCGGTTCGACATGCGCTTCTGCACTTCGAGGGTCATGCCGTTGTAGTTGCTCTGCAGGTCGTCGACGTTGCTGATGTAGCGATCACGCGCGGTGATGAACGCCGGATTGAGGTTGAAGATCGTGATCGACTGCAGCTGGCCGCTCACTGGATCCGTGAAAGTGCGCGCCACCGGGTCATAGGTCGCCGGGGTGCGCGCGCGGTCGAGCACACCGAGCCCGTCGCGGTGCTGGCGGCGGTGGTAGCTGACGCCGACGGCGAAGTTGTTGGCCAGCTGCTGCTCGACGCCGGCGTTGATCTCTTCGCTATAAGGACGCGTGGCGTCGCTGTCGACCGAGGGGAACAGGCCACGCGGGAACCCGGTGAAGGCACCGAGTTCACCGGCGTCGAGCGCACTATTGCCGTTGCGGTCCGTCCACGACACGGCCTGGTTGACCAGCGCGTTGGGGTTGGCCGCCTGGGCGATCTCGGAGCCGAACTGGTTGTAGAAGCGGCCGTAATAGGCCTTGAGGGCGGTCTTGCCGTTGCCGAAGACATCATAGGTCATGCCGATGCGCGGCTGGATGTTCGGACCGAAGTCGAACACGTCGGTCTTGGAGAAGGTGCGCTCTGTCACGAAGGTCCCGGCGGGGCTGGTCTGGGCCGGCAGGTAGGCCGAGACGCCGTCGACGCGGAGGCCGAGGTTGAACGTGGCGCGGCCGAGCGTCCACCGGTCCTGGACGAACACCCCGTAGGTCGACAGCCGATGGTCGGAGTTCAAGGGGGTGTTCGCCAGCTGGGCCTGGAGAGCCACACCGTTGTTGAGCTCCAGGTAGTAGTCGCCGTTACGGGTCGTCTCCAGTTCCATGCGTTCCCGCGAGAACTGGAACGCCGCCCTTGATGTCGTGCGAGCCGCCACGCCCGGCGTCGAGGAAGTAGCTGCCCGTGATGTTGCCCTGGTAGCGCTCGTTCGGGTTCAGCGTCTGCTGGATCGCCGCGTTCTCGATCGTGAACCGCGAGATGTCGCGAATGGCGATGTCGGTCGGCTGCACCTCGGCCTGGTAGCGCGACGGCGTCGTGCCCCACATGCGGCCGAAACGGGCATCGACGACGAACCGGCGGCCCAGAACCTGGTTGTAGTTGAGCGCGTAGTTCTGCGCCGGCTGGTCCTGCAGCGTCGTGGCCTTGTCGGGCACGAAGAGATAGGGCGAGTCACGGCGGTGGAAGCGATCCTTCAGATTGCGGTTGAACACCACCGACGTGCGAATGGACGAGGAGGTCTGCCAGGTGACCTTGCCGACGAAGTTCCGGATGCGGTTGTCGTCGATGGCCTGGGAGCCATCGGGGTTGGTGGCGCCGATTTGCGCCTGGTCGAGCCGCCACCAGCGCGAGGCGCCGAAGAACCAGACCTTGTCGCGCTTGATCGGGCCGCCGAGCGTGGAGCTCCAGTCGTAGCTGATCTCGATCGGATTGCCCGCCGCGCCGCTGGTCTGGCCCGGCTGCAGGCCAAGGCGGCTGCGCAGGCTGTCGGTGATGTTGGTGCCCTGCAGCGAATCGTTCATGAAGTAGAAGTTGTGGTCGCTCGCGAAGCGATTGCCGCCCGACTTGGTGACCATGTTCATGAACACACCAGAGACGTCGCTCTCGGCCGTGCCCGAGGCGGTCTGCATGTTGTATTCCTCATACATCTCGAAGCCGTAATACATCATCGTGGCGCCGCCGTTGCCGCCGGCCCAGTTGGTCTTCAGGCCGTCGATCGAGAACGACTTCTGGCTGTCGGCCGACCCGTAGGCCTCGATGTTGTACTGCTGCATGCCTTCGGTGCCGCCGACGTCGAGACGGCCGGTCACTACGCCGGGGACGAGACCGGCCATCACCCACGGATTGCGGCCGGTCGGGATGGATTCGAACAGGTCCTTGGTGATGTTGGTCTGGGTCACCGTGGACGACACATCGACGACCGGCGACGCGCCGCTCACCGTGACCGTCTCCTGCAGCGTGCCGACGCCGAGTTCGACGTCGACGCGCGCGGTGCGGGCCACCTGCACCACGATCCCCTCACGCTTGAGCGTGCCGAAGCCGGTCAGCTCGTAGCTGACTTCGTAGGTGCCCGGAGGCACTTGGAAGGTGTAGCTGCCGGCATCACCCGTGACGGCGGTGCGCGCGCCGCCGATGAGCGACGGGCTCGTGACGCTCACCGCGACGCCGGGCAGCACGCCGCCCTGGCCGTCGCGGACGACTCCCGACAGGGTTCCGGTCTGCTGCGCGAACGCGCCGTCTACCGCGACGACGAGCAGCGCGCACACCAAGGCGATAGCTTTCAACACACGGGACATGACACCTCCATCCTCGACGGCACCCGACTGGCGCGGCGTCCAAGGTCCCTGGAACGGTATGGCCGCCTCGTCCATGCGTCAAGCGCAATTCTGGCGTAGAGAACGTGCGTTCGGGATATGGACGAACGGAGGGACGGATCGCGTGAAGAGGGGCTCTGCAGCGTCGCCATGAGCCGCGCTACACTCGGATCGTGCAGCTACGAATGGCGCGCCTGTGTCTGGACTGCGAAGAGGTCCACGACGAGTACCGGTGTCCGGCGTGTGCGTCGGATCACTTCAGCTACCTGACGCGCTGGGTGCCGGTGCCCGAGCGGCCCGATCGCCCGCGGCGGTCCCGGCCGGCCGAGCCACGGCCCGAAGTGGACGTCTACCGGCAGCTGATCCGCGGCGAGCCGCCGCCCAGGGGCGGGCGGCTGGTGACTCGGGCGTTGATGGGGCTGGGCGCCGCCGCCGGCCTGGCGGGGCTGTTTCTCGGCGCGCGAAGCGCCCGGGCGCGGCGCGGATCGGACGACGCCGCCGCCGGCGATCCGCGCTGACCTGGCCGGCTAGTTGACCTTCGCCTTGGCGGCTTTCTTCGCCTTGGCGGCGGCCTTGAGGGCGTCGGCCGACTGGGTGCCGAACTTCTTGTTGAAGCGCTCCACGCGGCCCTCGGTGTCGATCAGCTTCTGCCGGCCGGTGAAGAACGGGTGGCAGTTGTTGCAGATGTCGAGGTGGACGTCTTTCTTGGTGGAGCGGGTCTGCCACGTGGCGCCGCAGGCGCAGTGGGCGTTGACGTCGTGGTACTCGGGATGGATGCCTGGCTTCACGGTGGTGTCCTTTCGCCGGATCCGGGTGGGGGCGCTGGGCCCTCCGGTCCACTTACCGGCAGGTGGTGCAAGCCCTCAAGTATAGCAGGGCCGCCACGGTCCGGCCATCAGCGCGGCCGGCGGGCTCGCCACGCGGCTCCGGCCAGGCTCAATCCGAGCCAGACCGCCACCGCCGCCACCGGGTATGCCACCACTGCCGGCTGCCAGGCCGCCAACCCGCCCAGCGTCAGCAGCATGAGGCCGCCGACGGCGAGCATCCAGGCCTCGGTGGCTCCCAGACGCCGGGTGGCGGTGAGAGCCGCGCCCATGGTGTTGCCGAAGCGAAAGGCGCCGGCCGCCGCCCGGCTGGTGCTGCCGCCGCCCCGGCGCCGGCGTGGCGGCCGGCGGGCGGTGCCGGCCGCGTCCGAGGTCTCCGCCCCGGCCATCCGTCGTTCGGCCGTGCCCACCGGGCCTCGGACCAGCAACACCTCGGTGGCGTTGGCCAGGTCGGCCTCGTACATCGCCTCCATCCGGACGCCGAAGCCGGCGTCTTCGATTGCCACGTCGAGTTCCCAGTTGCCCATCCAGCTCTGGACGTTGAGATTGGTCGAGCCGACGCGGGCCCACAGGCCGTCGGCCACCGCGGTCTTGGCGTGCACCATCGACCCGTTCCACTCGAAGACGCGGACGCCGCCTTCGAGCAGCCCGCGATAGCCGGCCCGCGATAGCGAGCGCACCAGCGGCAGGTCGCTGCCGCCCGGCACCAGCAGCCGCACGTCGACGCCGTCGGCGGCCGCGGCGGTGAGCGCATTCACGTAGCCGGGGACGCTGACGAAGTAGGCGTCGGTGATCCACAACCGCTTGCGGGCGAGCCCGGCCACCAGGGTGTCGAGCCGCAGCATGCCGGCCGCGGCCGGGCGGGTGCCGACGACGCGCAGCGCGACGTCGCCGGCGCGACCGATCGTGTCGCGCGCGGGACGTTCGTCGGCCGGCAGCGGCGCGCCCATGGCCGCCCAGATCTCACCGAACTCGCCGTGGACGTCGGCCACTGCCGGGCCGCGGATGCCGACCCCGGTGTCGCGCCACGGATCGACGCTCTCGGTGCCGGCCCAGGCGTTGCCCACGCACAGGCCCGAGACGAACGCCACCCGGCCGTCCACCGCGAGCATCTTGCGGTGATCGCGCACCACCCAGGCCAGCGGCCGCAACACCCGCGGCGGGTTGAACGCGCGCACCTCGACGCCGGCGTCCACCAGCGAGTACCAGAAGCTGCGCGAGGTGGCGCCGAGCGCGCCGAGCCAGTCGTAGATGACGCGGACGCGCACGCCGGCCGTGGCCCGCGCCACCAGCGCCTCGGCGAAGCGGGCGCCGGTTTCGTCGTCGTGCAGGATGTAGCTCTCGAAATGGATGAACCGCTCGGCGGCGGCGATGGCCGCCAGCCAGGCCGGATAGTTCTCGGCCCCGTCCTTCAGCAGATCGACCGCGTTGCCCTCCACGAGCGGCGCGCCGGCGGCCCGTGAGAACGCCTGGTCGGCGGCGACCCGTCCAGACGCGAGCGCGGGCATGGCGACACTCTACCAGCGCGGGCGGCGGCGACGGCGTCAGCCGGCCGGCTGCTGCTGGGTCAGGCAGTGGATGGCGCCCAGGCCCCAGATGAGCGCGCGGCAATCGACGCCGACGACGCGACGGCGAGGCAGCGCCTGCTGCAGGCGGGCCAGCGCCTGACGATCGCGCACGCGATCGCCGAAGGTCGGCACCAGCAGCGCGCCGTTGACGAAGAGGAAGTTCACGTAGGTCGCGGGCAGTCGCTGGCCGTCGACGACCACCGGCCGCGGCATCGGCAGCTCGAGCACCTCGAAGGGCCGGCCGTCGGCGTCATGGGCGCGATCGAGGGCGCGGCGGTTGGCGCGCAGCACCCGGTAGTTGGCGTCGGCCGGGTCGTCCTCCACGGCAGTGACGATCAGCCGCTCGCCGAGGAAGCGGGCCAGATCGTCGACGTGTCCGTCGGTGTCGTCGCCGGCGATGCCCTCACCCAGCCACACCACGTGGCGCTGGCCGTAGTACGCCTTCAGGTCGCGTTCGATCTCCGCCTGAGACGCGCCCGGGTTGCGGTTCGCGTTGAGCAGGCACGAGGTGGTGGTCAGCAGCGTGCCGGCGCCGTTCACGTCGATGGCGCCGCCCTCCATCACCAGCGCGGTGCGAAACACCGGCAGGCCAAGCGCCGCGGCGACCCGCGTCGGGACGGCGTCGTCGGCGTCCCACGGCGGGTACTTCCCGCCCCAGGCGTTGAAGCCCCAATCGACGACTGCCGTCTCGACCCGGCCGCGCCGCGTCCGCTGGACGAACGCGGGTCCGTGATCGCGGGCCCAGCATTCGTTGGTCGGGACGTGATGGAAGCGCACCCGCGACAGGCGCACGCCGGCCGCGCGCAACTGCTCGCGCACCAGGCGCTCGTAGTTCGTGTTCGGCACGTTGACGAAGACCGGTTCGAAGGTCGAGACGGCCGCGACGACGCGCGCCACGTCGCCGATCGAGCGGTGGTAGAAGCCCGGGAACGAGATGCCTTCGGGCCGCGGCCAGCTGATCCAGGTGCCGGCGTGGCGAGCCCACTCGGCCGGGAAGGTGTAGCCGTGCTCGGCGGGCGTGCCGGAGAGGATCTTCGCCGCGCCGCGGCTCATCGCCGGCCCGAGCCCGAGGTGCCGTCGACGAAGCGTTCGGTCAGCCCGCCGTAGGCGTCGATGCGGCGATCGCGCAGGAACGGCCAGTGCGTGCGCGCGAACTCGACCCGGTCGAGATCGCACGGCACGACCAGCACCTCTTCCTTGTTCGTGCTGGCGCGGGTGACGATCGAGCCGTCGGGCGCGGCGACGAACGACTGCCCCCAGAATTCGAGACCGTCGGCGCTCACCGGCCGGCCGTCGGCGCCGGGCACCAGCTCGTGGCCGATGCGGTTGGCGACGCACACCCAGCAGCCGTTGGCCACGGCGTGGCTGCGCTGGATGAGCTCCCACGAATCGTGCTGGGCGGCGCCGTACTCGGCTTTCTCGCGCGGGTGCCAGCCGATGGCGGTCGGGTAGAACAGGATCTCGGCGCCCTGCATCGCGGTGAGCCGCGCCGCTTCGGGATACCACTGATCCCAGCAGATCAGCACGCCGATGGTGCCGACCTTCGTCTTCCAGGCGCGGAACCCGGTGTCGCCGGGCGTGAAGTAGAACTTCTCGTAGAACAGCGGGTCGTCGGGGATGTGCATCTTGCGGTAGATGCCCATCAACGACCCGTCGGCGTCGATGATCGCCGCGGTGTTGTGGTACAGCCCGGCGGCGCGCTTTTCGAACAGCGAGGCGACCACGACCACGCCGTGCTTCTTCGCGAACTTCTGGAAGGCGTCGGTGGACGGCCCGGGGATCGTCTCGGCCAGCCCGAAGAAGCGATGGTCTTCGGTCTGGCAGAAGTACGGCGACTTGAACAGCTCCTGGGTGCAGACGATCTGTGCGCCCTGCGCCACGGCCGTCCGCGCCAGCGCGAGCTGGCGGGCGAGGTTGGCCTTGGGATCGGGGCCGCACGCCATCTGCGTGAGGCCGACGTGCACGATGCGGGCCTTGGGCGTGGCGGCAGGACGGGAAGACGGGCGCGCGCGGCGCGAAGGAGCAGCCATGGTCAGAGTCTCGTTATAGCATGCGGGCACGACTGGCCTCTCCCTCCCATGAACGTCCACCTCATCGACGGCACCTACGAACTGTTCCGGCACTTCTTCGCCGTGCCCGCGGCCCGCGACGCCTCCGGCATGGAGGTCGGCGCGGTGCGCGGCGTCCTGGCGTCGGTGCGGCGCATGCTCGACGACGGCGCGACGCACATCGGCGTGGCCACCGATCACGTGATCGAGTCGTTTCGCAATCAGCTGTGGCCCGGCTACAAGACCGGCGACGGCATCGACCCGGCGCTGTGGGCGCAGTTCCCGCTGCTCGAGGACGTGCTCGCCGCCTACGGCGTGAAGGTGTGGCCGATGGTGGAGTTCGAAGCCGACGACGCCCTCGGCGCGGCCGCCGCCAGGGCCGATGCCGACCCGCGCGTGGAGAAGGTGTTCATCTGCTCGCCCGACAAGGACCTGGCGCAGTGCGTGCGTGGCACCCGCGTGGTGCAGTTCGACCGGCTGCGCCGGGTGCTGCGTGACGAGGCCGGAGTCGTCGAGAAGTTCGGCGTGCCGCCGGCGTCGATGACCGACTATCTGGCGCTGGTCGGCGACAGCGCCGACGGCTACCCCGGGCTGCAGGGCTGGGGCGCCAAGTCGGCGGCGCGGGTGCTCGCGGCGTTCGGCCACATCGAACGCATCCCCGACGACCACCGGCAGTGGGGCGTGGACGTGGCCCGGGCCGGCATGCTGGCCTCGGTCCTGAAGCGCGACCGCGCCCAGGCGCTGCTGTTCCGCGAGCTGGCGACGATCCGCACCGACGTGCCGGTGTTCGCCGATGTCGACGAGCTGGCGTGGCGCGGGCCGACACCGGCCTTCGCGGCCTTCGACCAGCGGCTCGCGGCGGCGGCTCATCCGCGCTGACCAGCCATCCGTTGCGGGAATCAGACGGGTGGTTTAGAGTCGGGTGTCCGGCCACCTCGACTGGGGCCGACAGGAGTGCCGACCATGAAGAGTGTGTGTACCGGATTGTTCGTCCTGGCGCTGGCGGTGCCCGCTGCCCAGGCCCAGATGGCGCAGGGGCCGCAGACGATTTCGCTGGCCAACGGCCTGCAGCGCGGCTACGACAACATCAAGCGCAACCTCACCGAGATGTCGCAGGGGATGGCCGAAGGCGACTACACCTTCATGCCGACCAAGGACGTGCGCACGTTCGGGCAGCTGATCGGGCACGCCGCCAACGCCCAGTTCAACGCCTGCTCGGCCGCGCGCGGCATGGCCAACCCCAACCAGGGCAACGACAACGAGAAGAAGGCGACCAAGGCCGAGTTCGTGAAGGCGCTGGCCGATTCGTTCGCGTTCTGCGACGAGGCCTACAAGACGCTCACCGACGCCGGTGCCGCCGAAATGGTGAAGCAGGGGCAGAACAGCGTCGCCCGCGGGGTCGTGCTGGCCAACCTCATCGCGCACAGCAACGAGGTCTACGGCACGGCGATCCCGTACTACCGCCTCAAGGGCTTGATCCCGCCGTCGACCGAGCGGGCGACCCGCAAGCCCTGACGTCTGCTGATCTCTAGACGCGGCGGGCCTCCGGGCCCGCCGTCGTCGTGTACGCCCTTCCCGAGCCCCGATCCCTGAGTCCCCGGTTTTTTCGATAGACTCGCCGCCATGTCCATCCGCCCTGCCCGCACCGTCGTTGGCGCTGCCGCCACCGTCGCGCTCGCGCTGACGTTCGCCGCCCCGGTTCTCACCCAGCGCGCGCCGCGGGCGCGCGCCCTCGGCGTCCCGTTCGACGGCACGCCCGGTGCCGGCAACGCCATCACCGACGTGGCCGGCGTCACCGTGGGGCACTCGACGATCGTCTCGGGCGAGGGCGCCCTGACGGTGGGGAAGGGGCCAGTCCGCACCGGCGTCACTGCCGTCCTGCCGCGCGGCCGCGATTCGATGGCCAAGCCGTCGTTTGCCGGCTGGTACTCGCAGAACGGCAATGGCGAGATGACCGGCACGACCTGGATCGAGGAGTCGGGGTTCCTCGAGGGCCCGGTGATGATCACCAACACCCACAGCGTCGGCGTGGTGCGCGACGCGGTGATCGCCTGGCGGATCAAGAGCGGGCCGCCGGATTCCTCGGGCTACTGGTGGTCGCTGCCGGTCGTGGCCGAGACCTACGACGGCGTGTTGAACGACATCAACGGCTTCCACGTCAAGGAGCGCCACGCGTTCGAGGCGCTCGACGGCGCCCGCGGCGGCGCGGTCGCGGAGGGCAACGTCGGTGGCGGCACCGGGATGGTGGCTTACGGTTTCAAGGGCGGCATCGGCACGTCGTCGCGGGTGGTGAAGACTGGCGCCGCCAGCCACACCGTGGGCGTGCTGGTGCAGGCCAACTTCGGGCGCCGGCCGCAGCTGCTCGTCGCCGGCGTGCCGGTGGGCCGAGAGATTCCCGCCACGCCGGCACAGGCGGGCAACGGCGTCATCGACGACCCGGTGCGCGGCGATCTCGGTTCGATCATCATCGTCGTCGCCACCGATGCGCCGCTGCTGCCGCATCAGCTCAAGCGGCTGGCGCGGCGGGCGACGCTGGGCATGGCCCGCACCGGCGGCCTGTCCGGCAACGGCTCGGGCGACATCTTCATCGCCTTCTCCACCGCCAACCCAGACGCCTTCAAGGCCGAGGGCCTGGCCACGCTGCAGATGGTGTCGAACGAGGAGATCAGCCCGATCTTCGACGCCACCGCCTGGGCCACCGAAGAGGCCATCATCAACGCGATGGTCGCCGCCGAGACCATGGTCGGCGCCGACGGCCGGCGCGTGGAGCGCCTGCCGCACGATCGCCTGCGCGAGGCGCTGAAGAAGTACAACCGCCTGGGAACGTCTCCGTGACAGTCCCAGTTACATCGGCGGGCGGCCGTACTTCGCCAAGACCTGGCGCAGGCGGTCGTAGGGCAGCGCATACACCGTGTTGCCGTTGATGCCGGTCATCGTTTCGCCCTTCATCAGCGCATTCACGACCGCTTCCTCGGTGGCCTCAACCGTGGCCCGGAAGATCGGGTCGATGTGGTCGGTGGACAGCAGCTTGGCGTCGAGCACCGGCGACGTCGGATTCATCGGCAGGGCATTGCCGGTCGAGAACGCCAGGATGATGTCGCCGCTGGTGTTGCCCGAGGCGCTGCCGGTGCGGGCCAGGCCGAGCGACGCGCGGCGGGCAATCCGTTCGAGCTGGCGCGACGACACCGGCGCGTCGGTGGCGACGACGACGATCACCGAGCCTTCGTGGTTCTCGTCGATGCCGGCGTTCGACTTGATGTCGGGCATCGCCTCCGGCAGCTCGCGACCGACCGGCACGCCGTCGATGCGCAGCTGGTCGCGGAGGCCGAAGTTGGCCTGCACCAGCACGCCCACCGTGTAGCCGCCGTCGGCCGCGGTAAGCCGCCGCGACGAGGTGCCGATGCCGCATTTGAAGCGGTAGCAGATCATCCCGGTGCCGCCGCCGACGTTGCCCTCGGCCACCGGGCCGCCGCGGGCGTCGTCGAGGGCCGCGAAGACGTGCGCCTTCTGCACGTGCCGGCCGCGGATGTCGTTGAGCGTGCCGTCCCAGGTTTCGGCCACCACTGGCAGGAAGCCCCAGTCGCGCTTGGGGTGCCGTTCGGTCATGTAGGCGATCGCGGCGTCGTGCACGGCGCCGATGCTGCCGGTGTTAGTGAGGAGGATCGGATGCGCCAGGGTCTCGAGGTCGCGGATCCAGTGCGTGCCGGTCATCTCGCCGTCGCCGTTCAGCGTGTAGGTGGCGGCGAAGACCGAGGTGTACCAGATGTCCGGGCGCGGCAGGACCGCGGTGACGCCGGTACGCACCGGCCCAGCGCCGACCGCGAGCGCGCCGTTGCCACGCACGATGGTGGCGTGGCCCACCTGCACGCCGGCCACGTCGGTGATGGCGTTCAGCGGACCGGTCGGGTACGATCCGATGGTGATGCCGATGTCGCGGGCCCTGACTCGCGCGGTCTGGGCCGCGGTGGGCATGAGGCCGCCGGTCCAGAGGACAGCGGCGGCCAGCGCGGCCGGCACGGCCGTGGACGGCCTGAGCAGGAGGGTGCAGGGCATGCGCGCATCCTACCGTGGCCACTGCCCGTCTTAAGAGGCGCATGACGATCTCGGTGCTGGTACCCGCCTACAACGAAGCCGAGGGGCTGGCCGCGTCGCTGGCCAGCATCCGCACCGCCATGGGCGCCTTCAGCGCGCGCGGCTGGGCCACCGAGCTGGTGGTCTGCGACAACAACTCTTCCGACACCACCGCGGCGATCGCCGCAGCCGCCGGCGCCCGGGTGGTGTTCGAGCCGATCAACCAGATTGCCCGGGCCAGGAACGCCGCCGCGGCTGCCGCCACCGGCGACTGGCTGGTGTTCGTGGACGCCGACTCGCACCCTCCGACCGCGCTCTTCGCCGACACCGCCGACGCCATCGCCAGCGGTCGCGTTCTGGCCGGCGGCAGCGTCGTGCGCATGGAGCGCGCCGGGTGGTTCGGCGACGGACTCGTGGCCGGCTGGAACCTGCTGAGCCGCGTCACCCGCTGGGCGGCCGGCGCCTTCATCTTCGTGGACGCCGCGGCGTTTCGTGCCGTGGGCGGCTTCAGCCAGCGGCTCTATGCGTCCGAGGAAATCGATCTGTTCCGGCGGCTGAAGCGGGAGGCTCGTCGCGAGCGGCGGCGGGTGGTGATCCTGCGGCGGCATCCAATCCAGACCAGCGGCCGCAAGATGCGCCTCTACTCCTTTCGGGAGATCGCCGCCTTCATGATGCGCACCGTGCTGACCGGCGGGCGCACACTGCGACGGGCCGAGGACTGCTTTGTCTGGTACGACGGACGGCGCTGAGACTCCACGCCGGCCCGACGCGCCGCCGGGTCCGCTGGCACGGCTCGCCCTGGCGCTGACCGCCTGGTCGGAGCGGTGGATTCCCGACGCGTTCGTCTTCGCGCTCCTGGCCACTGCGGTGGTGGTCGGCACGGCGCTGTCCGGCACGCCGGCGTCGTTCGGCGACATCGCCGACATCTGGGGCAGCGGATTCTGGGAGCTGATCCCGTTCACGATGCAGATGGCGCTGGTGATCATCACCGGCTACGTCCTGGCCAGCTCGCCGCCGATGGGACGGCTGATCCGCTGGTTGGCCGGAGTGCCGGCGACGCCGCGCGCGGCCGTGGCCTGGGTGACGCTGTTTGCACTGGTCAGCTCGTGGTTCAACTGGGGCTTCAGCCTGGCGTTCAGCGCGGTGTTCGCGCGCGAGGTCGCCCGCCGCGTGCCGGCCGTCGATTACCGCGCCGTAGCCGCAGCCAGCGTGCTCGGGCTCGGCAGCATCTGGGCCCAGGGCCTGAGCGGCTCGGCGGCGCTGCAGATGGCCACGCCTGGCGCGATGCAGCCGCGCATCCGCGACATCGTCGCCCAGCAGGGCTTCGTCCCCGACGGCATCATCGGCCTGTCACACACCATCTTTCTCTGGCAGAGCCTGGTGTCCGTCCTGGTCGAGATCGTGGTCGTCGTGACGGTGATGTGGCTGGCGACGCCGCCACCCGACCGCACGCGCACCGCGCGCGACCTCGGTATCGCGCTCGACGACGACGATGACTACGCGCCGCCGCCGGCTGGGCATCTGACGCCGGGCACGTGGCTCGAGCACTCGCGGCTCCTCAGCCTGTTCGTCGCCGCTCTTGGCGGGCTGTTCTTGTGGCGTTACTTCGCCAAGGCCCCGGAACCGCTGAATGCGCTGAACCTGAACATCGTCAACCTCGGGTTCCTCATCGCCGGGGTGCTGCTGCACGGCACACCGGCCCGGTTGCTGCACGCCTTCCGCGTCGCAACGCCGTCGGTCTGGGGCGTGATTCTGCAGTACCCGTTCTATGCCGGCATCGCCGCGATCATCACTGGCACCCACTTGAGCCAGACGCTCGCCAGTGCGTTCGTCAGCATCTCCACTCCGACCACTTACCCGATGGTGGTGGCGATCTACTCAGCCGTCCTCGGCGTGTTCGTGCCCTCCGGCGGCTCCAAGTGGGTGGTCGAGGCGCCGTACGTGATGGCCGCCGCGCACACCCTGAAGGTGCACCTGGGATGGGTCGTGGCGGCCTACGATCTCGGCGAGGCGCTGGCCAACCTGGTGCAGCCGTTCTGGATGCTGCCGGTGCTCGGCGTATTGCGGCTGAGGGCCCGGGACATCATGGGCTACACGTTCGTCGTGTTCCTGGTCCTCACGCCGGTCGTGCTGGTGCTGGTCACGCTGCTCGGTCTGACCTTGTCGTATCCGCTCTGACACGGCCGACGGCGCAGCGGCGCGTCAGACCGCGAGCTCGACGATCTCGTGCGCCAGCTGGCCGCCCGCGATGGTGAGGCGTGCCACCGTGACCGGCAGCGAAAAGCGGCGCGGACCGGCGCTCCCGGGATTCAGATACAGGACGCCGTCGCGGACCTCGGCCCCGGGGCGGTGGGTATGGCCATAGATCACAGCCGCGAATCCGGCGGCGCGGGGGTCGAGATCGAGCGCGGCCCGATCGTGCAGCATGTAGATCGCCAGGCCGCCCACCGAGACGACGTCGGTGGACGGTAGCGCCGTCGCCCAGATCGCCGTGTCGACGTTGCCGCGAATCGCCGTGGTCGGGGCGATCGCGCGCAGCGCGTCGAGCACCTCCGGCTTGCCGACGTCGCCAGCGTGGAGGATCAGATCCGCACCGCGCAACGCCTCGACCGCCTGCGGCCGCAGCAGTCCGTGGGTATCGGAGATGACCCCGACGGTCACCGGCGTACCGGCTCCGGTGCGTCGGCGGACTTGCGATACTTGCCGAGCAGCGTGCCGACGGCGACAATCACCGGAAAGACGAATCGGCGCACCGGCGACGGGATCAGCGCCATGGTGAATTCGTTGCGGTAGCGCGTCGCCAGGAACGCCGCATCGAGGGGTCCGGGACCGGCCCGTCGCCGGTCGGACCTGGCACGCGGCGCAGGAACGTGATGCGCTCGCCGGCGCCGTTGTCGATGGTGTGCGGGTAGGCGTGCGCCACTAGACGTGCTGATCGACCAGGATCGGATTGCCGTCCGGGTCCACGACGATGAAGCTGGCCGGTCCGGTGGTGGTCTCGTCGGCCTGCTGCACGAACGCCACGCCCTGCGCCTTGAGCCGCTTTTGCAGGTCGCGCACGTCGGTGAAGGCCGGGACGGCCTGCGCGTTCTGATCCCAGCCGGGGTTGAACGTGAGGATGTTCTTGTCGAACAGCCCCTGGAACAGCCCGATGATGTGGTCGCCGTTCTTCAGGATCACCCACCGATGCTCGGGGTTGCCGCCGAACGTCGTGAAGCCGAGCTTCTCGTAGAACGCCCGCGACGCCGCGAGATCCTTCACAGCGAGACTGACGGAGAACGCGCCAAGGGTCATGGTGCGGGGATTCTCCCACACCTACTGAACCGCCACCGCTGCCGCCGGCTGGCCGAATCCCAGCACGTGGCCATCGGCGTCGCGTACGGCGAACTCCTCCATCTGATACTCCGCCTGCAGCAGCGGGCCGTAGACGACGTCGGCACCCCTGGCGGCCAGTTCGGCGTGCAGGCCGCGGACATCGGCCACCCAGAAAAAAGCGTCCCAGGTGCCGCCCTGCCGTTCGCTCGGCCGGATGTGTTCGGGAGCACCGACCTTACGCAGCATCAGCGGCAGGCCGTCGCGGCTGACGATGGCGAAGCGCGGCGGCGAGCCACCGGCGTAGTCGAGTCGGAATCCGAGCACGCGCTGGTAGTAGTCGACCGACCGCTCGACATCGGCGACCGGAAAGTAGGGTGCGCAGCGGAGCAACTGGCGCGGCGGCGGGGCGGTCATGGACCCTCCTGGTGACGACGAATGCGCCGGCGGCCGGCCGTCACTGGCGGCTCAGCGGATGGCGATCGGCGCCACCGTCGACCCGGTGCCGCCCTGGATCTTCAACGGCTCGACCACCAGCGCGAACTCGTAGGCGCGGCGCGCGGCCAGCTCGTCGAGGCGCAGGTTCTCGAGCAGATGGATGCCGTGGACGACCAGCAGGATCTGGTGCACGGGGCCGGCCAGCCGAGGGTCCGGATTCGGGGTGATCTCGACCGCCGAGTTGTCGGCACCGACCAGCATCGGGTCTTGCGTGGCCAGCCACTCGGCGGCGGCCGTACCGATGCCCGGGCTGCTCTCCTGATAGCGCGCGGCCTCAGTGGCCCACAGCGCCCCCCAGCCGGTGTGGATGAGCACCGCATCCCCGGGCTGGAGTGTGAGCTTCTGCGCCGCCAGCGCCGCCTGCAGATCCTGCGGCGTGATCTGATAGGTCTCGGCCAGCATCGGCACGCCCTTGAGCGCCGCGATGTCGAGCAGTACGCCGCGGGTCACCAACGCGCCGACCTGCTCGACGCCGAGCTTGGTGAAGCCGGTGCGGCTGACCGCCTGGTCGAGCGGGATGCAGTTGTAGAGGCTGGCGCCGATCGTCTGGTGGCTGAAGGTGTCGAACTGCGTGCCCACCTGGCCGATCTCGGCGACGACCAGTTCTTCGTTGGAGCCGCGGCGATTGGTCCCCGGGTCGTTTCGGGTGCGCTTGGTGAACAGCTCGAAGCGCCGCACCGGCGGCATCGGCATCGTCTCGGACAGCACCCGCCCGAGTTCGAACACCTCGCCTGTGGTGATGAGCCGCGCCGCGCGCAGCACCGTCTCGGGCTTCATGTGGTTGCCCGAGCCACGCTGATCGGCCGCGCCCCATTTCGACGGACAGCGTTGCGCATCGGTGGGCGGCTGCCAGGATTGCCCCGCCGCGGTGCCGCCGGAGCAGACCCACGCCACCACGACCACGGCCAGGATCACGCGCATACACCCTCCTCGTGACGACTCGGACCCGGCCGCGGCGGCAGGTCAGCGCCGATCGGGCCCGGACGGCTTCTTTTCCGTCGAGCGGGCCCCGCGCAGCATGCCTTCCATCGAGTAGTTGGCCTCGTGGCAGGCGAACTCGTAGATGTTCCCGGTCGACCGCGCCAGCGTCATCTCGCCCTTCCAGGGCCGGGTGAAGGCCGTCGGGTTGTCGATCTCGAACTGGTAGAGCAGCGTGTCGGCGTCGAACAGGCTGAAGCGTTCGACGACGTGGAGGTTCCGGTCCCAGCCGAAGTTGCCGCCGGCGTCGCCATAGAAGCCGCCGCCGTCGTTGAAGTTGGTGGTGTCCACCACCAGCGTCCGGCCCTCCCAGCGGCCGACCGAATCGCCCATCCACAACCGCATCGTCGCCGGCAGGTGCGGGCGGTTCATGTGGATCACCCGGGCGTCGTGGATCATCTCGGCGTGGATCACCACGGTGTCGGGCGTCTGCACGATCTGGTAGTTGCTGTTGTAAGTGTAGGGCAGCATCGGCGGCCCGGCGGTGAGGAACGTCACGCAACGATCCTGCAGGCCCAGCTCTTCGGGGTGCTCGAAGGCGCGCTGCCGTTCGATGCGCCGCCGCCGCACCTCGGCCGCCGCCGGAGTCAGCGCCGGAATGCGGCCATCGGCGGGCTCGGTGACGATCGACGTCCGCAATGTCTTGAAGACGCTGGTGCCGAACTCCCGATAGAAGGTGTTGTACGTGCCGGTGCCGCGCGACGGCGTCGCCGCGCCCGACGGCGATTCGGCGTTGCGCTCGGTGAACTGGCGCTCCCACTGCTCGGCCTCAGCCGGCGTGAAGAACGGTTTGTCCTTCAGCGCCGCCGGCCGCTCGAGCGGGGTGGCCGAGGCGGAGTTCCAGATGCCTTCGAGGTTGGGCCGCTCGCCGGCGCGTTGCCCGGAGACCAACGCCGGAACGGCGGCGAGCGCCGCGGCGATGGCGAACAGCAGCAGTGTGGTGCGACGCACGGAGTGGGCCCGGTGCCCGGAGTCTAACGCATTCAAGTCGGCCGCCCGCGCCCGCGGCGCATCAGCGCCGCGTTGTCACCACGTCAACAGGCGCCGAGATCGCAGACACCGATCCGGCGTCGTAGTCCAGCGTCATCAGGTGCAGCCTGAGGTGCTGCCGCCCGCCCCCTGGCGTATAGGCCGCTTCCCAGATGCCGGCGAACGGCCGGGTGACGGCGTTCAGCGCGTGGAGCAGGCGCCCGCCAGCGAAGGTGATCGACACCAGCGTATCGATCGGCGCCACCGCGTGCGGCTCGTAGTAGCGCCGTGCGTAGCTCGACAGCGCCACGTCCACGTGCTCCTGGAACAGCGACGGACGCGCCGACTCCAGTACCGTGTGCAGCGCGTGGTGGGGATGCTCGGAGACGGCAAACGGCGCCACGGCGTGGTCGAGCGGGCTGCCGGCCGCCCACGCCGTCGTCGGCCTGAACACCGCGACGCCGTCGAGTACGGCCCATCGATAGTCGGACCGGTGTGACAGCAGCCGATCGAACGCCGCCCGTGGCGTCAGGCCGTCCAGCGTGACCGCCTGACGGTCATACGGCTCCCGCGGTCGTCCTCCCGGCCGGCAGCCTGGAACCTGCTCAAAGCCGACCCGCACCTGCGCATGGCGGGCGAGTTGTTCGACCGATTCCCACAGCTCGCATGGCGGGCGCGCCGCCGGGTCGATGACACGCACCTCGCCGCGCATCGGCTCGTCGAGCCCGGGAAGCGGCGGGGCGGTCTGGGCAGAGAGCGTGATGCCGGCGCAGGCGATGAGAGCGGCGTAGCGCATCGTTCCCTCCCGAAGGGATGCCGCTCATCGTAGCGCGGTTCGCGGTCTTCGGGACCAAACCTGCTCGCCGCCGCTGGGCGTTCCAGCTCGACTGACGAGGGGCTTGACATTGTTCTAATGTACTAGTACAACGACACTCGTGCCGTTGTTCACGCTCGACCCCCGGGACCGCACGCCGCTCTACGCGCAACTGGAGCAGGGCATCCGCGCGGCCATCGCCACCGGCCGGCTGGCGTCCGGCACTCAGCTGCCGACGGTGCGGCAGCTGGCCGTGGAATTGCGCATCAACGCCAACACCGTGGCCCGCGTCTACGGCGACCTCGAGCGCGCCGGGGTGCTCGAGACCAGGCGCGGGGTCGGCTCCTTCGTCAACAGCACGCCGGCACAGGCGCAGCCGAAGCGCGACAAGGACCGGCGGCTGAACACGTTCGTCACGCGGGTGCTGGCCGATGCCGCGGCCGTGGGTTTCACTGCTCGAGAACTGCTCGACGCGATCGCGAATCGCGCCAAAGGGGACTAGCGATGCCACGCATGGCTTTCCGTACGAACGTCCTGTCCATCGGTCTCGTCGTCGCCTTCGCCGTCGTCGCCGCACTGCTGTGGCGGGCCACGGGCATGGTGGTGCCGTCCGCGCTCGTCGCCCTGCTGGGCCTGGTCGTGGCGCGATCGCCACGGGTGGCGCAGCAATGGGAGCGGGCCGTCGTGCTCCGGCTGGGGCGATTCGTCGGGCTGCGCGGCCCCGGCCTGTTCTGGGTGGTGCCGTTCGTCGATCAGGTGGCGTCGTGGGTCGACCAGCGCACGGTGACGACGAGCTTCGCGGCCGAGCAGACGCTGACCAGCGACACCGTGCCGGTGAACGTGGACGCGGTGCTGTTCTGGATGGTGCACGACGTCGAAAGGGCCGCGCTGGAAGTGCAGGACTACGGCCAGGCGGTGAGCTGGGCGGCGCAGACCGCCCTGCGCGACATCATCGGCCGTACGACGCTGACCGACCTGTTACGGGGACGGGAACAGATCGAGACCGACCTGCAGCGGCTGATCGACGCCCGCTCCAGCCCGTGGGGCGTCACGGTGTCGTCGGTCGAGATGCGCGACATCGTCATTCCTGGTGCGCTGCAGGACGCGATGTCCCGCGAGGCCCAGGCGGCGCGCGAGAAGCAAGCCCGCATCATCCTCGGTCAGGCCGAAATGGAGATCGCGAGCTCGTTCCACGAGGCCGCGAAGATGTACCGCGACAACCCGACCGCCCTGCATTTGCGGGCGATGAACATGCTCTACGAAGGACTGAAGGAAAAGGGCGCAATGATGATCGTGCCGAGCAGCGCCGTGGAGTCGATGGGCATGGGCGGCCTGTTGGGTGCGGCGGCGCTGCGCCAGCAGTCGCTGGTCGGCGGCGACAGCCAGCCCGCTCCCATCGCGGACGCCAAGGCATGAACACCGCGCGTGTGGCGATGGCGGCCGCGGCGCTGCCGGGCTGCGTTCTCGCCGCGACCCTGGCCGCGCAAGAGGCGCCGCCGTGGCGCGACCCGTCGCCGCATCAGACACGCTGGGTGACGGTCGATTCGTCGGTCCGCCTGGAAGTCCTGGACTGGGGCGGCACCGGACCGCCGCTCGTGCTCCTGGGCTGCTACCTGACGGCGCATGCGTACGACGACTTCGCGCCCAAGCTGACGGACCGGTTCCATGTCTACGGCATCACCCGTCGCGGCATCGGCGCTTCGGACCAGCCGGCCACGGGATACAGCGTTCAGCGCTCGGCTGACGACCTGCTCGAGGCGCTGGACGCCCTGACGCTCGAGAAGACCGTCGTCCTCGGCACGTCGTGCGCGGGCCGGGTGCAGACGGTGTTCGCGGCCCAGCATCCTGAGCGGCTGCTCGGGCTGGTCTACCTCGATGGCGCCAGCGACCCGCTGACGACGGCGGACGAGTACCGGCCGCCGATGCCCGACCTGGCCACGCTGCCGCGTCAGGCCGAACCGCTGGACGACCTCGACACCAGCTCGTTTGCGGCCAATCGCCTGGCGGCGCGCCGATCACGCGGCGTCGCGTATCCCGAAGCGGAACTGCGGCAGCAATACGCGGCCAACGCCGACGGCTCGATGGGGGCGTCGCGGTTGAGGCCGGAGATCCGCCGGGCGATCACCGTGGATGCCCGGATCAGGCCCGACTACACCCGCATCCGCACGCCGGTGCTGGCGATCTACCAGGCGCAGGGGTCATTCGAGGAGGTGGCGGCTCGGTATGTCGTCCGCACCGACCAGGAACGGGCGGTCCTGCGCCAGATGTATGACGCCACGCGGGCGCTCTACGCGCTGTGGCAGCGTCAGCTGCGGGCCGCCGTGCCGTCGGCCCGCATCGTCGACCTGCCGGGCGCCAACGTCTACATGTTCCTGACGCACGAGGCCGAGGTGCTCCGCGAGGTGCGGGCCTTCGCGGCGACGCCGTGATTCCTTCGCTCTGCGACAATTTGCGAAGCGCACCGCCCGCCGATCTGCATAGACTGCGTGGGATCATCAGCGTGCGTCAGCGCCTGGACGCGGCGGAGAACCCATGACTCGAATGCACGGTGTGGCGATGGCGATGGCGGTGGCGCTCTGCGCCGCGGTTCCCGTGGCCGCGCTTGCCCAGCCGGTGATCTCCCCGCCGGTGCCTCTCACCGGCATCCCGGTAGAGAAGCCGGTCGTCGCCCGGAGCGAGGACGGCCTCGCCGTTCGGGTCGTTCCGCTGGCGCATGGCCTCTCCCATCCGACCGGCATGGTGTTCCTGCCCGACGGTCAGACGATTCTCGTGGTCGAGCGACCTGGACGTTTGCGCGTGGTCAAAGACGGCGTGCTCGACCCGACTCCCGTCGCCGGCGTGCCGGCGGTCCACAACCTGTCGCTCGGCGGCATGCACGACATCGTGCTCCACCCCGACTTCGCGACCAACCACAGCCTCTATCTGTCCTACTCGAAGGCACGGGATGAGAAGACGACGACCCTGGCGGTGGCGCGCGCCCGGTTCGAGGCGGGACGACTCACCGACGTCAAGGACATCCTGGTCGCGGAGGCCTGGGGAAGCCCACTGGGGACGTACGGCGGGCGGATGATCTTCGGGCCCGACGGGATGCTCTACGTCGCCGTCGGCGACCGCGACGGCAACACCAGGGACGACAACTCGCCGGCCCGCAAGGAAGCCCAGAGCCTGGCCCACCACACCGGCAAGGTGCTGCGGCTGCGCGACGACGGATCGATTCCGCCCGACAACCCGTTCGTGAAGTTCGCGAAGGCGAAGGGCGAGATCTACTCCTACGGCCATCGCAATCCGTATGGGCTGGCGTTTCACCCCCAGACCGGAGAGTTCTGGGCCTCGGAGTTCGGCGCGGCCGGCGGCGACGAGCTGAATCTCCTGCTTCCCGGGCACAACTACGGGTGGCCCGTGGTGTCACTCGGTCGGAACTACACCGGGACGCTCGTGTCGGATCAGCCCTGGTTTCGCGAGGGGATGGACATGCCGATCTTCAATTGGACGCCGGTCATCAACCCGGCGAACATGCTCTTCTACACCGGCAGCAAGTTCCCAACTCTGAAGAACAGCCTGATCATCGCCGGCGCCGGAACGAAGCGCATCGTCCAGCTGACCGTCAACGGCAAATTCGTCAGACAGGCCGACTCGATGTTGCGCGAGCTGAACGTGCGCTTCCGCGACATCCGGCAGGGCCCCGACGAGTTGCTGTACGTCCTGACCGAAGGCCGGTCGCGTGGCAATCAGGACAGCGACGGCATGCTGCTGCGGATCGAACCCGCACCGGCGCACTGAAACGACTGACGGCTGATGGCTCCGGCCTGGCTGTCCGCGCCAGGCACCGCCCCCGCCCTCCCGGCCTCTCACGATCTCCGGCGCCACCTCATCTCTCCGGCCTCGCAAGTAGAAGCCAAGAGGCCGTAGCATAGGCCCATGAGAGGACCGTCACTGGTCATTCGGGGGACACGGACGTTCCGCTGACGTATGGTCGACATGGCGCGACGTGATGACGACGCAGCAGCCGGCGCTGGCGTCGATGTGGTGATCTCGGCATACAACGAGGCGCCAGAGGTGCTCGCGCTCACGGTGCGCAGTTGCCTGGCCGCGTCCGGGGTGGGGAGAGTGGTCGTGGTCGACGACGGTTCCGAGCAGCCGGTGTCCCTGGGCTTGCCCGCGGCGGAACGACGCGTGAGCGTGTGCCGGCTCGAACGGAACTCCGGCATCTCGGCCGCCCGCAACGAGGGCATCGCGAGAACCGCGTCTCGCTACGTCGCGTGTGTCAACACCGAGATCGTGCTCGAGCCCGACTGGCTCGACGCCACGAGCCACGTGTTGGACACGACCCCGGCGTGCGGCGCCGTCTTCACCAAGACCACGCTGCCGGCGGCCACGTGGCTGACCGGATGGCGGACCGCGTATCACGAGATCCCGATTCCGCCGGAGGACGGCCCAGCGAAATTCGCTCCTGGCCATGCCGTCCTGTTTCGGCGCGCCGCGCTCGAGACGATCGGCGCCTACGACCCGCGCCTCAGGCGTTGCCGCGAGGACGGCGACGTGTGCAAGCGCCTAGGCAAGGCCGGTTGGAGCACGGTCTACACCGGGCGTTCCTCATGTACGTCGCTCCAGGTCGACGGCGTTGGTCCGCTGGGCCGCAAGACCGCGCTCCGGGCGCTGCGCTGCGGCGACGAGCCGGTGACCCTGCTCGCCGGCTGTGCGGTGATCTTACGGTTCGCCTGCCTGCGTGTGGGGTCGAGCCTGTGGCACCAGCGGTGGGCGGCTCTGACGGTTGAGCCCTTGATCACGTCGGTGACGTTGTGGGAAGCCGTCAAGATGGCCCTCAGGCCACAGAACGGAGCGCGCTCGTGAAGCTCGTACAGGCGTGGCGGATCATCGCCAGGGTGCCGTTTGCCCTCAAAGTCCTGGTCAAGCATCCGTTCAGCGCGGTTGTGCTGTTCCGGAAGGTGTGGCCGTTCACGATGGTGTCCCTGGACCGGCTGGAGAATCTCTACGACTTGTGCACACGGGCCGAGGCCGAGGGCATCGCTGGATCGTTCGTGGAATGCGGCGTCTGGCGCGGCGGCTGTGTCGGCGTGATGGGTGACGTCGCCAGGCGCGGCGGCGTGCGCAAGATTCATCTGTTCGATTCGTTCGAAGGGCTGCCTGAACCGCTGGCCGAGGTCGACGGGAGCATGGCGACCCGCTATGCGAAGGGGCGCGCTGGCGGCGAACTCACGGCGATCGGCCGATGTGTCGGTCCGCTCGACGACGTCAAAACGCTGCTGTTCGACATTCTGCGGCTCGACCCCAGTCGGGTGGTGATTCACCAGGGGTGGTTTCAGCAGACGCTGCCGGTGGCAGCGCCGACCATCGGTCCGATCGCGGTCCTGCGCCTTGATGGCGACTGGTACGAATCCACCAAGGTCTGCCTGGACCACCTCTACGACCACGTGACGGAACAGGGGTTCGTCATCATCGACGACTACGGCGTCTGGGCCGGCTGCCGGAAGGCGGTCGACGAGTTCGTGGCGGCACGTCAGCTGCCGATCACGCTCACGTGGATCGATGACGGCGAAGGTGTATGGTTCCGCAAGCCGGCCGGCAACCGGTGACGTGCGCTCCGAATACGATGCTGGCTGTCTGCGCCAGGCACCGCCTTCTCCCTCCGGCCTCGCAAGATCTCCATCCAATCATCTCGGCCTACGGAAGGAGGCAGTGTCAGGCGCGGACGAGTCAGCGATTGGCCGCGGCGGCACGGTCCAGAGATGCAGGGTCGCGCCCTCGACCGTGATGGACCGGTCCGGTATCCGGTCGGCCAGCAGGAACTGGTGCGACACGATGCGCGTCCCGGGACGCAGTTCACCGAGCAGCTTCGGCGTGAGCTCGCGGGTCAGGCTGGTCGACAGGTACAGCAGCACCACCGTGGCCGGTGCCAGGTCGGCCTCGCGCAGATCCCGCTCGACGAAGCGCACGCGGTCGGCGACGCCGGCGTCGATGGCGGACTGCCGCGACAGCGCCACGAGCGACGATTGGAGCTCGAAGCCGACGCCCTGCGCCTTGTGCCGTTGCGCGGCCAGGATCACCAGGCGACCGTCACCCGATCCCAGGTCGTAGACGACGTCGTCGGCCCGCGTGCCGGCCAGATCGAGCATCGCCTCGGCGACCTCCTGGCGCGTCGGCGTGAAGTAGATGTCGAGCGGCCGGGACGTGGGCTGCGCCGCGGTGCTTGCCGCGACGGCGATCACGGCGACGACGAACGCGGAGTGCGGCAACGGTCCCCCGATCCAGCTTAGCGTCACCGGAGGGGCGGTGTGCTTATGGGCATCCTCCGCTGTCCCGTGGCCTGTTCGAAGGCGTAGCCCAGACGGATCAGCAGGGCCTCGCTCCACTCACGGCCAAGGAGTTCGAGACCCACCGGCACGCCGAGCGGGGCGCTGGCCGTGGGCGTCGAGAACCCGGCCGGCAGAGTGATCGCGGGGAAGCCGGTGCCGTTCGACAGCACGCCGTTGCGCTCGAGTTGTTCGTCGCCGATCGCGGCCACCAGACGCCGCTGGTGCGGATAGAGCACGGCGTCGAGCCGCTGCCGGGCCATCGCGTCGAGCACCGCAACGCGCAGTCGGTCGCGACGGACGAAGATCGCGGCATAGGCCGGCGCCGCCATGCCGGCGCGGTTCGCCTCGGCCTCCTTCAGCTGGCCGGCGATCGCCGGATGGTACTGGCCGCCGGCCATGAGCGCGGCGAAGTCCTTCACCGGCGCGCCTGGCCCCAGCGACGCCAGGTAGTGGTTGAGCGCGGTCCGCGTCTCGAACGGACCAGTGGCCATGTCGGCGGTGAGCGCCGCCAGGCTCGGCACGGTCACGTCCTCGACGTGGGCGCCCTGCGCGCGCAAGACCCGGATCGCCTCCGCCATCACGCGGTTGACGTCGGCATGCACTGGCGCGGTGCCAAAGTATTCGCGCAACACGCCGATGCGGGCGCCGCGCAGGCCGTTGCGGTCGAGGAACGCGGTGTAGGCGGGCGGCTGATTCCCGAACCCCGCGGCCGTGACCGGGTCCTCGGGATCGACGCCGGCCATCACGTCGAGCAGGCGCGCGGCGTCCTCCACCGTGCGCGTGATCGGCCCGGCTTCGTCCTGCGTGAGGCTCACCGGCACGATGCCGCGCCGGCTGATCAGCCCGCGCGTGGGTCGCAGGCCGACCAGGTTGGTGGCCGACGCCGGCGAGCGGATCGACTGCCCGGTGTCGCTGCCGGTGCCCACCAGCCCGAACCCCGCGGCCACTGCCGTCGCGGTGCCACCGCTCGACCCGCCTGGCGTGCGCGTGAGGTCGTAGGGATTTCGCGTCTGGCCGCCGAGTGAGCTGACCGTGGTGCCGCCCATCGCCAGCTCCTGCAGATTGGCCTTGGCCAGGATCAGCGCCCCGGCGTCGCGGAGCTTCTGCACCGTGAAGGCATCGCGCCGCGGCCGCGACCCGGCCAGTGCCCGCGACCCGGCAGTGGTCGGCAGATCCGCCGTGTCGTAGTTGTCCTTGAGGATGACCGGCACACAGTGGAGCGGCCCCACCGCCGTCCGATCGCGCCGATACGCCGCGTCCATCGCCTCCGCCATCGCCCGCGCCTGCGGGTGCACCGCGAGCAGCGCATGCAGACTCGGCCCCTGCCTGTCGTAGGCCTCGATGCGCGCCAGGTAGCCGTCAACCAGCTGCCGGCAGGTGAGGGAGCCATCGGCGATCGCCCGCGCCACCGACGCGATCGTGGCCGACTCCACCGCCACCTGCGCCATCGCGGACGCCGGAGCGAACACGGCCAGGGCCGTCACCAACCCGAGCAGAGCCAACCGCATCGCCAGAGTATGCCGCGCGCCGGCAGCTCCGTGCGCCTGAGCCAGCCGCAGCCCCCTCCCTCCGTCCTCGCAAGATCTCCATCCAATCATCTCGGCCTACGGGAGGAGGCAGCGGCAGGCTCCGGCGCGGCGCGCCGAACACCAGATGGCGAGAACCGCCGAGGTTGCCGCCATGCAGCGTCGCAGGTCCTGCGCTGAGTTGGGCATCCGGCCGCGATTCACCAGGCACAGTAGGCGGGCACGGCACTCGCATTGGCGGGCGACGTGGCCAGCGCTACACTGATTCGATGGCTGGGGAGCACCCGATGGGCACACCCGCGACGGGAGCCGACACGCGGCTCACCTACGACGACTTCCTGCTCTTCCCCGACGACGGCAAGCGGCACGAGCTCATCGACGGGGTGCACTACGTGACCGCCTCGCCGAACCTGCGGCACCAGGAGATCGCGGGGCGCCTGTACGCCGAGATCTATCTCCACTTGAAGGGGCATCGGGAGGGGGGACGGGTGTTCATCGCACCGCTCGACGTCGTCCTCTCCCGGTTCGACGTCGTCGAGCCCGACGTCCTGTTCGTGGCTGCCGATCAGGCCGACGTGCTCACCGAGAAGAACCTGCAAGGGCCGCCCTCACTGGCCGCAGAGGTGCTGTCGCCGAGCACCCGAAAGCGCGACGCCCGGCTCAAGCGCGACTTGTTCGAGCGCACCGGCGTGCGCGAGTACCTGGCTCGTAGACCCGGAACTCGACACGGTGCAGGTCTTCAGGCGGGACGACGGCGGCAAATACCGGCGCGCCGCCGAGTTCACGGCCGAAGACGATCACGAGCTGACGACGCCGCTCCTGCCCGGCTGGACACTGCGGATGCGCGAGCTGTTCCGCGAAGGCGCCTGATCCCCGGTCTCCGGGAGGAGGCTGCGCCAGGCTCAAACGTGGGCGTCCTGGAGCGACGTGCTACGCTGACCGGCAGATTGGAGGAGCGAACCATGCGAACGACGCTTCGGCGGTCCCTGGTGGCGACGGCCTTGTGTGGACTGGTGAGCGCTCCGCTGAGCGCGCAACAGGTGAACAAGGAGCAGCTGGACGAGATCCGCAATCTCTCGCGCATCGAGTCGACGGTGGCCTGTGCGGGCGCCATCACCCCCAAGGCCGTGGCCGCCATCAAGGAGATGGGCTACGGCGCCATCATCAACCTGCGCCTGGCGACCGAGCAGGGCGCCGACATCGAAGGTCATACGGCGGCCGCCACGGCCGCCGGCATCGCTACATTCAGTCCCGTTCATCGCCACGAACCCGCAGCCGGCCGCCGTCGACGCGTTCCTGATGGCCATGGCCTCGCCGGGGGTCGAGCCCGCCTTCATCCATTGAGCGGGCGGTGGCCGGGCCGCAGGTATGTGGCTCATGAAACGCGCAATCGTGGACGGCTGGGACACGGACCGGGCGATGGAAGAAGCGGTGGCCCTCGGCCTGGCGAACGAAAGCTTGAAGACCTTCTTCCTGGAGCAGATTCGCCAGCGCAAGCGCTGAGCGCCTCGCTTGCACCTCGCGAAAGTGCCAGTCGCGTACGTCCAATTGGCGGCGAGCTAGGCCGACTGCGGTGGAGGCAACGATGAAATGGCGCTGGCTTCGAAATCCTCGTCACGATTGCGGGTGCGGCGTTTCTGGCCCAGACGGTGTTGCGACTTCAGGAGTCGTTCCACACGCCTGGCACCCGTCTGAACCTCGCGGTCTGGACGACGGAAATTGGCATGCCGTCATATCTCGGTCGCACCCAGCTTGCAGACTGGATCTCCCCAGGCGGTGTCGGTCAGTTCGTCGTTGACGCCGGTGGCGGGCGACTCACGCTGAACACTTTCAACCCGCCGGGCTTGTCCCCGGTACGGCACGCACGCACGGACGCTTGCGACCTTCCTGCCAACGGCGACTTCGACGATCGAGCTTACGACCCGCCTGCAACTCACGACGATCCGTCGTGGCCTCGTCTACTCGTCATACTTGTATCGATGTGCGACGCCGTGCCTAAACCACGATGAGATTGACATCGAGCTTGTGACCAACATGCTGCAGCCGGGTGCGCCAATGCGCGTGCAGTTGAACCGCTACGCGAACGAACCCCTGGGGGCGGGCAACGGCATTCTTGTGGACCTGCCTGCGGCTTTCGATCCACTGGCCGCGCACGACTGGACGATTCGGTGGTCGCTCAGCCGGATCGATTACGTCCTGGACGGAGTGTTGCTGCACTCGACCGACACTCACGTTCCACAAGGGCCGATGCACGCCAACGTGATTGCCTGGGCTCCGGACTCAGACTGGCCGGCAGCGTATGACGCGACGCTCCAGCCGGCAACCAGCGCCGAATCGAATGTTCCCTTCTCAACGAACGTCCGATCAGTGGTCGTGCGAGAGCTGCACGGAGCAGTTCCAGAGGCGCCGACAAACGTCGTTGCTTTGGTCAATGGCTCCGTGTTGAACGTTTCGTGGACCGCGCTTCCGTCCGCGGTGCCTCCGACTGGGCACGTGCTGACGTTCCACAGTGGTGGGCCGGCGACGCTTACACCGAAAACGATCGTCGCGAGAGTGACGGCCGGTGCCGCCAATGAGGCGTCGTTGACGATTCCACCGGGTACACAAGGGGCGTTCACGGTCAGGGTTGAAGCAGTCTCCGGCGACGCGATCAGCCTGCCTTCATCGCCAGCGACCTTCGCGGTTGGAGCGGCACCCCCCTCGGCGCCGATGAGCCTGCTGGGGCTTGTGAATGGCAACTCAGTGGCATTGGCTTGGCGCAACAGCTTCGATGGTGGTTCACCAAGGGCCGCTGTCCTCGATGTCTCGGGTGCGCTCGTTACATCCATTCCGCTGGGCCGCTTGCCGCCCGCGGCCTTGCACGGTGGCAGACGCTGGCGTCAGGTCGGCGTGCGGACGTCAGCTTAGCAATGCCTCCAGCGCGGATGGACCGTCGCGCGCGGTTTGACGACGGTGACGCCGCGCCAGATGACCGTTCTGAAGACCTCGGACAACAGGAGGCGGCATCCGGCTTGGCGGACAGCACGACGCGACGCGTCCCAGATTGAGAGGCCATGGTCGGAGGCCAGGTCGGCCGCTCCGAGCATCACGGTCGCCGACGTATCGACGACAGGATAGGCGTCGCGCCACGTCAGGATGGCGGCCCGAGCTCGGGCGGGCCGTCGCTTTGCTTGGTGAGTGACATGGAACTGGTATGACAGCTCGACCCAAGGTCTGGACGCGCCAGCGGCCGGTCACACTTCGCCGCTTGGTTGAGGATGACCGATGTCTGCAGGGAGCGAGGCGCAGCAGGTCAACTGGCCTGCTCCGCATCGGCCCGCCGTTCGTGCCCTCCGCATAGGCCAGCACGTTGGTGTCGAGAGCGACCCGTCAACGGTCACGCTCGTCAAGTGTCACGCTTCCAACGGCCGACAGTAACAATCCGCTCGCCGCGGAGCCTGGTGAACAGCGCGGCTCGCGCCTGCCACGGTCCGATCGCCCTCCACCGCCGGGATGATCCTGGCCACCGGCTTGCCGCGACTGGTCACCACTACGTGACGCCCCGCTTGACCGTCGCAACACGCTCCGAGCTCACCGGCGGTTGGCACGGGGCGGGCGCCCGCCGGCGCGGAGCGCTCGGTTACCGTTGAGCCCCATGACCGAGCGTGAGCACCGGTGGGCTGCCCCGTGACAGGACCCGCCGGGTGCCCGGTCCACGCTCGGCGCGCAGCGGCATCGGGTCGTAACCAGGCGGCTCGACGCGCTATGCTCGCTGATGTTGAAGTGACTTTCGACTGCAATGTGACAACGTCCGACGCCCGGCGCGCGCCATGGCGGCCGATCAGGCGCCTGGGTCGCTGACCTCCTCCACGGAGGCCCTTGCGAGCCGCCGGTGATCTTGGATGGAACTGAGGTCCCGCGAGGAGGAGGGGGGCAGCTCTAGAGCTGCCAGGCGAATACCTTCCTATGGACAGCCACCGCGGGCAGCTCTAAAGAGCCGCCCTACGAGCGTTTGGGAGCCGCCCTACGAGCGTCGTGGGAGCCGCCCTACGAGCGTCTTGGTGGGGCAGCTCTAAAGAGCTGCCCTGCGAATACGGAAAACGCAGGTCGACGAGCGGTCTACGTTTTCCCGCCGCTCATCGCGTTCAGGAACTCGCCGTTGCTCTTGGTCTTGCTCATCTTGCTGAGCAGCAGCTCCATCGCCTCCACCGGCGACAGCGGCGTCAGCACGCGGCGCAGGACGTAGACGCGGTTCAGGTCTTCCTTCGACATCAGCAGCTCTTCCTTGCGGGTGCCGCTCTTCTGGATGTCGATAGCGGGGAAGACGCGGCGGTCGGCCAGCTTGCGGTCGAGGTGCACTTCGCTGTTACCGGTGCCCTTGAACTCCTCGAAGATCACCTCGTCCATGCGCGAGCCGGTGTCGACCAGCGCGGTGGCGATGATGGTCAGCGAGCCGCCTTCCTCGATGTTGCGGGCCGCGCCGAAGAAGCGCTTCGGACGCTGCAGCGCGTTGCTGTCGACACCGCCCGAGAGCACTTTGCCCGAGGCCGGCACGATCGTGTTGTAGGCGCGCGCCAGGCGCGTGACCGAGTCCAGCAGGATCACCACGTCCTTCTTGTGTTCGACCAGACGCTTGGCCTTCTCGATGACCATCTCGGCCACCTGCACGTGGCGCTGCGCCGGCTCGTCGAACGTGGAGCTGATCACCTCGCCGCGCACCGAGCGCTGCATGTCGGTGACCTCTTCGGGCCGCTCGTCGATGAGCAGCACGATCAGGTAGATCTCGGGGTGGTTCGTGGTGATCGAATTCGCGATCGCCTGGAGCACCATGGTCTTGCCGGTGCGCGGCGCCGCCACGATCAGCGCGCGCTGGCCCTTGCCCAGCGGCGTCATCAGGTCCATGACGCGGGTGGTGAGGTTCTCCGGATCCGCTTCGAGCTTGATCTTTTCCTGGGGGTAGAGCGGGGTGAGGTTCTCGAAGAAGATGCGCTCTTTGCCTCGGGCGGGCGGTTCGAAGTTGACCGCCTCCACCTTGATGAGCGCGAAGTAGCGCTCACCCTCCTTCGGCGGCCGAATCTGCCCGGCCACCGTGTCGCCCGTATGCAGGTCGAACTTCCTGATCTGCGACGGCGACACGTAGATGTCGTCGGGGCCGGCCAGGTAGTTGTAGTCGGGGGCGCGCAGGAACCCGAACCCGTCGGGCAGCACCTCGAGCACGCCCTCGGAGAAGATGAGGCCGCTCTTCTCGGCCCGCGCCCGCAGGATCTCGAAGATGAGCTCCTGCTTGCGCATCCCGGTGGCCCCGGGGATGTCGAGATCCCTCGCCACCTTGGTGAGGGCCGACACGCTCATCTCCTTCAGCGTGGAGAGATCGAGCGTTACCTGCTCGGGTTGGCCGGCGGGGGTGGGAGCGGTGGGGGCGGCGGGTGCCGCAGCAGTTTTGCTATCAGTTTCCACAGTGCGTCCAGTCCTTCCCCGGAGACCGCCGACAGCGGCAGAACCGGGCCTTGATGAAGTCCTTCCAGTTCACGGAGATGACGCTGGCGTTCGGCCCGCGTCAGCTTGTCGATCTTCGTGGCCACCACGGCGTGATACGTGCCCTGGCCCTCCAGCCAGGCCCACGCCTGGCCGTCGCTCGCCAGGCCGGGATGCCGGCTGTCGACGAGCAGGAACGCCCCCCGCACCGGCGAGCGGCCTTCACGGTCTTCCCTGCCGAAATACACACGGGCGAGCAGTTCGAACTCCGCCGCGGCCTGGTCGCCCCCCCGGGCGTATCCGTAGCCCGGCAGGTCCACCAGAAAGAACGGCGGCTCGCCGTCCCGCTGGACCCGGAAGTAATTGGCCAGTCGGGTCTTCCCCGGGGCCGCGCTGGTGCGCGCGAGCGGCCGCCGGGCGAGCGCGTTGATCAGGCTCGATTTGCCCACGTTCGAACGCCCGACCATCGCGATCTCCGGCAGCGCTTCCTTGGGAAAGCCGCCGGGCCCCGCGACACTCGTGACGAACGACGCCGTGGTAAGACTCACACCTCTCAGTGCGTGACCGCGTCGGGGCCCTCTTCCGCGGCCACGTCGGCATCCACCGACGGCGGGAGCGGGGTGAGGGGACCTTCGAGCGCGAGCTTCAACACCTCGTCCATGGTCGAGACGAGGTGAATCTTCATGTTGTCGAGCACGTTCTTCGGGATGTCGGCGAGGTCCTTCTCGTTGTCGCTCGGCATCAGGATGGTGGTGACGCCGGCGCGATGCGCCGCCAGCACCTTCTCCTTGACGCCGCCGATCGGCAGCACCTTGCCGCGCAGCGTGATCTCGCCGGTCATCGCCACTTCCCGGCGCGTCTTGATCTTGGCCAGGGCCGAGATCATCGCGGTGGCCAGCGTGATGCCGGCGGACGGGCCGTCCTTGGGGATGGCGCCCTCGGGGATGTGCACGTGGACGTCGAGCTTGCGGTTGAAGTCCTTGGGGATGCCGAATTCCTCGGCCCGCGAGCGGATGTAGCTCATCGCCGCCTGCGCCGATTCCTGCATCACGTCGCCGAGTTTGCCGGTGAGCGTGAGCCGGCCGCGGCCGGGCATCAGCGTCGCTTCGGTGACCAGGATCTCGCCGCCCACTTCGGTCCAGGCCAGGCCGGTGGCCACGCCCACTTCGTTGTGCTCCTCGGCCATGCTCGGCCGGAAGCGCGGCACGCCCAGGGTACTGGGTGACCTTGGCGGGGGTGATGTCCTCGTAGGTCTGCGCGCCCTCGGTCACCACCTTGCGGGCGACCTTGCGGCAAATCGAGTTGATCTCGCGCTCGAGGCTGCGCACGCCGGCTTCGCGGGTGTAGCGCTGGATGATCGTCTGCAGGGCGTCGCCGCTGAAGACGATCTGCTTGTCGGTCAGGCCGCTGCCCTCGACCGCCTTCGGGACCAGGAAGCGCCTGCCGATCTCGATCTTCTCGAGCTCGGTGTAGCCGGCCAGCTGCAGCACCTCCATGCGGTCACGCAACGCCTGCGGAATCGTGTGCAGCACGTTGGCGGTGCAGATGAACATCACGTTCGACAGGTCGTACTCGACGTCGAGGTAGTGATCCTGAAAGGTCGTGTTCTGTTCCGGGTCGAGCACTTCGAGCAGCGCCGCCGACGGGTCGCCGCGGAAGTCCATCGACATCTTCTCGACTTCGTCGAGCAGGAACACCGGGTTGACGGTGCCGGCCTTCTTCATCATCTGGATGATCTGGCCGGGGAAGGCGCCGATGTAGGTGCGGCGATGGCCGCGGATCTCGGCTTCGTCGCGCACGCCGCCGAGCGACAGGCGGACGAATTTGCGGTTCATGGCCCGGGCCACCGACTTGGCCAGCGACGTCTTGCCGACGCCCGGAGGGCCCGCCAGGGTGAGGATGGTCGCCTTGGGCTTCTTCACCAGGGCCCGCACCGCCAGGAACTCGAGCACCCGCTCCTTGATCTTGTCGAGGCCGTAGTGATCCTCGTTGAGCACGGTTTCGGCGTGCTTGAGATCCTTGCTCTCCTTGCTCTTCTTGTGCCACGGCACGGCGATGAGCCAGTCGAGGTAGTTGCGCGAGACGGTCGCCTCGGCCGACATCGGCGGCATCGACTCCAGCCGCTTCAGCTCCTGGATGGCCTTTTCCTCGACGTCCTTGGGCATCCGCGCCTGCTGGATCTTCTTCTTCAGGTCGTCGACCTCGTTGCCCTTCTCGTCCTTGCGGCCCAGTTCCTTCTGGATCGCCTTCATCTTCTCGTTGAGGTAGTACTCCTTCTGCGCCTTCTCCATCTGCTTCTTGACGCGAGACTGGATCCGGCGATCGACCTGGAGCTTGTCGACCTCGGCATCGAGGATGCCGGCGATGCGGTTGAGGCGCTCGAGCGGCGAGATGATCTCGAGCAGGTTCTGCTTCTCTTCGACGCCGACCAGCAGGTGGGCGGCGATGGTGTCGGCCAGCTTGCCCGGATCGTCGACCTTGACGGCGGCGATCATCGCGTCGTAGTGCAGGTTGTTCGACAGCTTGACGTACTGCTCGAACAGCGCCACCACCCGGCTCATCGTCTGTTCGACGTCGCCGGCGGTCTCACGCTGCTTCTGCAGCACCTTGACCACGACGCGGAAGAAGCCCTTGTCTTCCTTCCACTCGATGACCCGGGCGCGCTCGACGCCCTCGACCAGCACCTTGATGTTGCCGTCGGGCAGCTTGAGGCTCTGCACCACGTTGGCGACGCAGCCCATCATGAAGACGTCTTCGGGCCGCGGGTCGTCGGTGCCGGCGTCGTGCTGCGCGGCCAGGAAGATCCGCTTGTCCTTGCCCAGGGCATGCTCGAGGGCGCGGATCGACGACGGCCGTCCGATCACGAACGGCATCATCATGTGCGGGAAGACGACGACGTCGCGCAGCGGAACGACGGGGAGGGTCTCGTAGACTTCCATTACCCAGCTTTCTCGATGACTTCGAGGGCCGTGTTCTTGGTGAGCACCATTTCGCGCGTCACCACGACCTCGCGGCCCTTCTTCTGCCCGGGCAGCGAGTACATCAGCTCGAGCATCAGGTCTTCGATGATCATCCGCAGGCCGCGCGCGCCGATCTTGCGTTCGAGCGCCATGTCGGCGATCGCCTCGAGCGCGTCGTCGGTGAAGCGCAGCTTGACGTTCTGGTACTCGAACAGCTTCTGGTACTGCCGGGCGATGGCGTTGCGCGGCTGGGTCAGGATCTGCACCAGGGCCGGGCGGTCGAGCTCGTGCAGCGTGCCGAGCACCGGCAGGCGGCCGACGAACTCGGGAATCAGCCCGAACCTGATCAGGTCCTGCGGCTCCACCTGCTCGAGCATCGAGCCGGTGTCGCGCTGCTTGCGGCTCTTGACGTCGGCCTTGAAGCCCAGGGTCTTGCGGCCGAGCCGCCGTTCGACCACCTTCTCGAGCCCGACGAACGCCCCGCCGCAGATGAACAGGATGTTGGTGGTGTCGATCTGGAAGAATTCCTGGTGCGGGTGCTTGCGGCCGCCCTGGGGCGGGACGTTGGCGACCGTGCCCTCGAGGATCTTCAGCAGCGCCTGCTGCACGCCTTCACCCGACACGTCGCGGGTGATCGACGGGTTCTCGTCCTTGCGACCGATCTTGTCGATCTCGTCGATGTAGACGATGCCCTGCTGGCACTTTTCGATGTCGCCGCCGGCCGCCTGCAGCAGCTTGAGGATGATGTTCTCGACGTCCTCGCCGACGTAGCCCGCTTCGGTCAGCGTGGTGGCGTCGACGATGGTGAAGGGCACCGAGAGGAGCTTGGCGAGGGTTTGCGCGAGCAGGGTCTTGCCGGTGCCGGTCGGGCCGATGAGCAGGATGTTCGACTTGGTCAGTTCGACGTCGGTCCGGCCCTTGGGCTGCTTCTGTATCTCGAGCCGCTTGTAGTGGTTGTAGACCGCGACGGCGAGCTTCTTCTTGGTGCGTTCCTGGCCGATGACGTATTCGTCGAGGAACTTCTTGATCTCGGGGGGCGACGGCAGCGCCGAGCGCATGTTCCGGCTCTCGCGGTTGTCGTCGGCGATGATGTCGTTGCAGACCTCGACACACTCGTCGCAGATGAAGACCGTGGGGCCGGCGATGAGCTTCCTGACGTCGTTCTGATCTTTGTTGCAGAACGAGCAGCGCAGGATCTCGCCTTCGCCGTTCTTCTTGACCATAAGGGATGCTCGCGGCAGGAGGCGCGCGGGGGCGCCTCTGATCGATGTTACACCCGTTTCCGAATCACGTCGTCAAGTATTCCGTAGTCCTTGGCCTGGTCGGCCGACATGATGTAGTCGCGTTCGGTGTCGTCCTGGATGCGCTTCGGATCCTGGCCGGTGTGCAGCACCAGAATGTCGTTGATACGCTCGCGCATGCGCAGAATCTCCTTGGCCGCCAGGTCGATGTCGGTGGCCTGGCCGCCGAGCCCCGACATCCACGGCTGGTGGATCAGCACGCGCGAGTTGGGCAGCGAGAAGCGCTTGCCCTTGGTGCCGGCGGCGAGCAGCACCGCGGCGATCGACGCCGCCTGGCCGATGCAGTAGGTCTGCACGTCCGGGCGGATGAACTGCATCGTGTCGTAGATGGCGAAGCCGGCGGTGATCGACCCGCCCGGGCTGTTGATGTAGAGCAGGATGTCCTTGTCGGGATCCTCGGCCTCGAGGAACAGCATCTGGGCGATCGCCAGGTTGGCCACCTGGTCGTCGATCGGCGTGCCGATGAAGATGATGTTGTCCTTCAGCAGCCGCGAGAAGATGTCGTAGGCGCGTTCGCCACGGTTGGTCTGCTCGACCACCATGGGCACGAGCTGCATGCGCGAGTCGGTCACGGGGTTCCTCACGTAGTCAATGACGCGTCGGGCCGGGACGCGGTCCCTCAGCCCACCACCTGCACGCGGCCGAGCACCGCGTTCACGGCCTGCTCCCGCCGCATGCCCACCTGCATCCGGCCGAGGCCGTCTTCCTGTTCGAGCCGCGCCCGCACGGCCGGGGCGGTCAGCCCGGCGCGCTCGGCGTAGCGCTCGACCTCGGCGTCGAGGTCGGCGGTGGTCACGTCGATGCCGTCGCGCCGCGCGATCTGATCGAGGACCAGCGCCGAGGCCACCGATTCCTGGGCCGGCTCGCGCTGGCCCTGGCGGAACGACGCCCAGTCGATGTTGGTGCGGCGCGGGTCGATCTGCTGCGACATCAGCCGGCGGGCGAACTCCTCGACGCGGCGATCGACCTCGCGGTCGACCAGAGCGCCGGGCACCGGGAAGGGCAGGCGCTTGGCCAGCTGCTTCAGCAGGTCGGCGCGCAGCTGCCGTTCCGAGGCGTCGCGCGATTCGGCTTCGAGGTCGCCACGCACCCGGGCGCGCAGCGCGTCGAGCGAATCGAGGTCTTCGCCCAGGTCCTTGGCGAACTCGTCATCGAGCGCCGGCACCACGCGGCGCCGCAGTTCGTTCAAGGTCACCGTGTACGCCACCGACGTGCCGGCCAGTTCGGCCACGGCGTAGTCGGCGGGGTAGTCGAGGGTGAAGGCCCGGGTCTCGCCCACGGTCATGCCGGTGACCTTCTCGTCGAAGCCGGGCGGGTTGGCCGGGGCGCCGATGTCGATCGACACCTTCTCGTGCTTGTCAGGGGCGGCCACCACGCCGTCGCCGGCGGTGGTCTGGCGCTGCAGGTCGATCACCAGGGTGTGGCCATCGCCGACCCCGCCTTCCACCGGTTCGAAACGCGCGGCGCGGTCGCGCAGCCGGTCGAGCGTGGCCTGGACGGCGTCGTCGTCGACGGCCACCGCGGAGCGTCGCAGCTGGATGTCGGAGAAGTCACCCGGGTCGAACGGCGGCACGACGTCGAAGCTGGCGGTGAAGCTGAGGGGCTTGCCCTCTTCCACCACCACGTCTTTGACGTCGGGTGTGTCCACCGGCTCCACGCCCTTGGCCGACAGCACCTGGTCGATGGTGCGCGGGATGAGGTCGTGGGCGACGTCGTGGAGGATCTGGGCGCGGAAGCGCTGCCGCACCACGGTCGTCGGGACCTTGCCGGGGCGGAAGCCGGGCAGGCGCGCCGACTTGGTGTATTCGCGGGTCACGCGGTCGATCGCCGACTCCACCTCGGTGGTCGGTATCTCGACTACCAGGTGCCTGCGCGTCTCGTTGACGTCTACCAGTTCAGTCTTCATTGATTATGTGGGGAAAAGTCGGACTCCGCCTTCCGCCTTCGCGCCTGCGGCGCTTCGGCGGACAAGCCGCGAGCCGGGCTCGAATCTGCTGGCTCGTTCGCCGAAGCTCGAGCGCGCACTCGCGCGAGAGCGGAGGTGAATGCGAAAGGAGGGACTCGAACCCCCATAGCCTTGCGGCTACCAGATCCTAAGTCTGGCGCGTCTGCCAGTTCCGCCACTTTCGCAAGGTCGATCGCTTTCGTGAGAGTAACACGGTTCAGGCGCCGGCCCGCCGGCGCGGGTGGCACTACATATGGGTCGGGATGGTCGCGCATGGGCTGCTGCTAGTAGGCGGCGACCGGCACCGCTTCTAGGGGTTCTCGGCTCGGAGAGCGCCTCGGAACAGGGACGAGAGAGGTGCGCGTGTATGACCGAGTCTGGCCGAATCTGATCGAGAAGGCGCCACCCGGTCGGCTAGGTCTTTTCCTTCCTAGTCCCTGGTCCCTAGTCCCTAGTCCCTGGTCCTCAGGCCGTAGGCCTGAGATTGCTGACAACCACCTCATCCACGTATCCCCGGCGGTCGGCGCGGGTGTTGATGGCGCGGCGGGCGGGGACGCGGCGCAGCCGCAAGCCGGCCGAAGCGGCGGTGCGGGCCTTGTAGAGCCGCTCGATCGAGGCGGCGCTGGAGTTGCTGAGCAGCACCTTCACGTCGCGGCCGGCGAGATTGACGGCCAGCGCCTGGAGCCGGGACTGGTCGTCGTCCGAGAAGCCGTGCGCCGTGTAGTTGCGGAAGTTGGCTGTCCGCCCTAGCGGGGCGTACGGCGGGTCGAAATAGACGAAGGCCCCAGGCATGGCGTCGGCCACGGCCTCGTGGAACGGGGCGCAGCGGATCGACACCAGCGGCTCGCCCAGCGCCGTCGAGGCGAGGCGCAGCCGGTCGGCCTTCACGATTGACGGCCGCACATAGCGTCCCGCCGGCACGTTGTAACCGCCCGACCGGTTCAAGCGGAACAGACCGTTGTAGCCGGTACGGTTGAGGTAGAGCAGGGCGGCGGCCAGCTCGACCGGATAGTCGGCGGGCCGGCCGCTGGCGGCGGCCCACGCCGCCCGGGCCGGGTTGAAACGCTGGTCGCGCACCTCGTAGTAAAAGGTGGCGCCGCCGGCGGCGTGGCCGGCGGCGAGGCGCTCCAGCTCGGCAATAACCGGCTCGACCGCGTCGCGCACTCTCAGGTAGCAGCCCACCAGGTCGGGGTTCTCGTCGCTGAGCCACACCGGCACACCGGCGAGCCGGCCGGAGGCGCGCAGGTCGAAGAACACCGCGCCGGAGCCCAGAAACGGCTCGTAGTAGGCGTCGAGACGGCGGGGATAGTACGTGCGCAGCACCGGCAGGAGCTGTCGCTTGCCGCCGGCCCATTTGAGGAACGGCCGCGCCTCGGTCACCGGCGTCACGCCGGGGATGTTACCAGCGCGTCGTTACCAGCGCACCCGGCCCTCGGCCCACAACCAGGCACCCAGTGTGGTCGTCAGCAGCAGGGTCGCGGTGGCCATCACCATCGCCTGCGCGCGCACCTGCCCCAGCAACGACCCCATCGTCTCGGCCAGCAGCGTGGCCGACGCACCTGGTCCGGCCGCCGAGCCGAGCAGCCACGCCAGGCTGGCCAACCCGCCCAGCACCGCACACAACCCGGCGGCGATCGCCACGTTGAAGCCCCAGTCCACCACCTGCTCGCGCCGCCAGACCTCGCGCCGCGCCGCCTCGGCGACCCGCAGCGTGAACCCCGGCGCCGGGGCGGCGGCCGGCCACTCCGCGAGCACCCGTTCGAGCCGCACGGCCAAGGCCAGCCGCGCCCGGCAGCTCTCGCAGGTGTCGAGATGCGCGCGCTGGCCGGCGGTGGCCGGCTCGCCGGCGGCGATCGCCTCGATGGCGTCGGCGAAGGCGGCGCAGGTGAGCGTGGTCATGCCAGGTCGCCCTCCAGCGCTTCACGCAGCAGCCGTTTGGCGCGGAACAGGTGCGTCTTCACCGTGCCAATCGGCAGGCCGAGCGACTCGGCCAGGTCTTCGTAGCGGATGCCCTTCACGTAGTGCCCGTGCACCAGCAGCCGGTAGTGCGCGGGCAGCCGGGCCATCGCCTTGTCGAGCCGGTCGCGCACTTCGACGTCGCTGAACTGGCGGTCCTGGCCGCCGTAGGTCGCGCCCGGGCCGGCCTCGTCGTCGAACGACAGGTCGTGCGGCCGCTCCTTGCCGCGGGCCTCGAACGCCACGTTCGACACGATCCGGTAGATCCAGGTCGACAGCTTGGCGTCGCCGCGAAAGTAGCCGAGGCCGCGGTGCACGCGCAGGAACACCTCCTGCGCGACGTCCTCCGCGCGCTGCGGGGTCACGAGCCGGGCGGCCAAGGCGAGCACCATGGGCGAATAGCGGTCCACCAGCTCCCGAAACGCCGATTCATCCCCCTGGCGGCACCGCGCCACCAGTTCGCGTTCCTGGGGATCTGACACTTGCGTCATTGGACCGGCCGGCGGGCCGGAATTGTTTCACGCCCCGGCGATGAAACATTGGCGGGCGGCCCGCCAGTCTAAGGCTCCAGACGGCTCAGAACGGAGCAGGCATGGACGAGCGAGACCTCGTGGTGGTGGCGGTGATGCTGCCGGCCTTGATCATCATCGGCGGCGTGGTGGTGATGGTGTGGGGCATCCGGCACGCCACCCGGCAGGCGGAACTGGCGCACGAAGAGCGGATGGCGATGATCGAGCGTGGCATCACCCCGCCCGACCTGGCCGATCGCGGCCGCGACCGTCAACGGCGCGCGCACGGCTTCAAGATGTCGTTCGGCATCCTGCTGTGCGGACTCGGCGTCGGGCTGCTGATGCTCATCACGTTCGCCGCCGGCGCGGCCGGCACCGGGTTGGGCATCGGCGGCGCCGTGATCGCCGTGGGGCTGGCCTTCATCACCAGCGCGATGCTCACCGAACGGCCGGGCCCGTCGCAGGACGAACGCATGACGGCGCGGCCCACCCGGATGCACGGCCCGTCCGGCGACCTGGCGGTGCCGGTGTTCCGCGAGCGCAGCACGCCGCCGCCGGTGGTCGAGCCGCGCGGCTTCGACGGGCCGATTCCGCCGCCGCCGGCGGATTGAGGTCAGCGGAACTCGATCTTCACGATCGGCTTGTTGATCTTGATCCCGTCGATGCCGGCCAGCAGCGGCCGCGCTTCGGCCAGCGAGGCGCCCGGGCTCAGTACCTTGTCGAGCGCCTTCAGCCGGCTCTCGTCGGCGAGCAGCGCGTCCATATCGAAGGCCATCAGCGTGATGCGCCGGCCGTTCACGTGGTCGGCGTTGGTCCGCACGATGTCGCCGGCCACTTCCACGTCGAGCCCGACCTTGAAACCGCGGAACAGCGTCTTGACCATCTCGAGCGCTTTCGCGTCGGTCAGCCCCGGGAAATCCTGTGGCGCGTTCTTGTCGGCCGTCCCCTTCTTTTTCTTCGCCGGCTTCTCGTCGAAGACGATGCTGAGCAGCGCCGTGCCGTCCGGCGTGGTCGTGAAGGTGAAGGCGGTGCGGGCATCCCCGGGGGCGCTGCTGGCGCCGCCGGGCGGGCCGGGCATCAGGAACTCGTCGGCGCGCAGCTTGCGGATGTCGCGGAAGCTGTAGGTCGCAACCGCGCCCTGGAAGCCGGCCGGCGCGGTGAGCGGCTCCACCGACACCAGCTCGACGCCGTCGCCGACGCGGGCGGCGTCGGCCCGCAGATCACCGGCCTTGGGCCCGCCGCTCTTCTTGGTGGCGCCGCCCTTGGACTTGAAGCCCATGCCGCCCAGCGCGTCCTCGAGCCCCTCGGTACTCACCAGGATGCGCTGCTGGATGGTGCCGCTGCCGTCGGGCTTGACGGTGACGAGCGTCGAGGTGTCGAGGCACGCCGTGCCGACCGCCGCGGCGGCAAGCGCCACGGCGGCGCGGACGAATCGGGCGGCGGCGGCCGGGCGCGGCATCGGCGTCACTTGAACGCGATCGTGACCACCGGGTCGTTCACCTTCAGGCCCTTGATGTCCTTCAGGTAGGGCTTCAGCTCGGCCACCGAGGCGTTGGGGCCGAGGACCTTCTGCACTTCCTTCAGCTTGGCCTCGTCGGCCAGCAGCGCCCCGAGATCCATCTCGAGCAGCGTCACCTTCGAGCCGGCGACGTGATCGGCGTTGGTCTTGATGATCGAGCCGGCCACCTGCAGATCGATGCTCACCTTGAAGCCCTCGAACATCGTCTTCATCATCGCCATCATCTGCGGGTTGTCCATGTTCGGCCCGCCCGGCGCCTGAGTCGCCGCCTTGTCGCGCGCCGGCTTGTCGTTGAAGGTGACGGTCAGGTTCGAGACGCCGCCGGTGCGGGTCATCGCAAAGGTGACCGGGTTGTCTTCCTTCGGCGCGGTGGCCACGCCGCCGGTCGCCGATCCGCTGAGGTTCGGATTCTGATCCACCCGGATCTTGTTGATGTCGGTGAAGGCGTAGATCGCCTTGGCCCCTTCGAACCCGTCGTCGGCCTTGAGCGGTTCCGACGACACGTAGGTGACGCCCTCGCCGAGCCGCGTGGCCGTCTTGCGCATCTCGTCCTCGTTGATGGCGCTACTCGACGACTGCTGGGCGCCGCCCAGCCCGCCGAGCATGCCCTTGAGGGCGGCGGCGTTCATGAGCACGGTCTGCTCGATGGTGCCGCTGCCGTCGGGCTTGACGGTGATGAGCGTGGCGCTGCGGATGCAGCCCGATCCGATCACGGCGGCCATCACGGCCACGGCCAGCTTCGCGTACATCGTCACCTCCACCGGGGTCTGCTGGCGATCATACCTATACTTGGCGCTATGACCCAGGAGGGAACCGGCCGCACGGCGCTGGTCACCGGCGCGTCGGCCGGGATCGGCAAGGCCTTCGCGGAATTGCTCGCCGAGCGCGGCTTCGATCTCGTGATCACCGCGCGGCGGGCCGACCGGCTGGAGGCGCTGGCGGCGGCACTGGCGGCGGCCCATGGCATCCGCGCCGTGGCGCTGCCGGCCGACCTGGCCGACCCGGCGGCGCCGGCGGGGTTGTGCGCGGCCGTGCACGCCCGCGGCATCGCGGTGGACCTGCTGGTGAACAACGCCGGCTACGGCGTCCCGGGGAAGTACGTGCGCACGAGCTGGCAGCAGCAGGCCGACTTCCTCCAGGTGCTCGTCACCGCCGTCGCCGAGCTGACCCATCGCCTGCTGCCGCCGATGATCGAGCGGCGCTGGGGCCGGGTGGTGCAGGTGGCGTCGCTCGCCGCGCTGGTGCCGGCCGCCCCCGGCCACACGCTCTATGCCGCGTCGAAGGCCTTTCTCCTCAAGTTCACCGAAGCGCTCGCCCCCGAGGTGGCGCCGCACGGCGTGCACGTGACGGCGCTCTGTCCGGGCTTCACCTACACCGAATTCCACGACGTCACCGGCACCCGGGGCCAGGTCAGCACCATGCCGCGCTGGGCCTGGCAGGATGCCCGTGAGGTGGTGCAGGCCGGCTACGACGCTGTCATGGCCGGCCGCAGTGTCGTCGTGCCGGGCCGCGTCAACCGCACGCTGGCCTTCGGCGCCAAGCATCTGCCCGGCGCCGTGGCCCGTGCCGCCGTTCGCCGCAGTGCCAGCCGGTTCCGCAAGGTATGACACGTTTGCCGGGAGACCCGATCGCCATGACGTCACGTTCTCTTCGCCATCGTGCCGCCGCTGTGACGGCCGTCGTGCTGTGCTTGCCGGCCGCGGCCGCGGCGCAGCAGAACGGCATCCCGCTGGCCGAAGTGCTGCCGCAGCTGCTCGGCAACACCATCGTCCTGCTGCCGACGAACCTGGCCGATCAGCCCAACCACCAAGCCCATTTCAAGCCCGGCTCCAGCCAGCTCGAGGTGCCGCGCCAGTTCAACCGGTCGCTGCTCACGCTGTTGTCCACGTCGCCGGTGGCCTCGCCGTCGGGTGGGTTCACCTACACGTTCGACCCCGCGCTCGGCACCTTCCGGCGCACCAGCGAGAGCTTCGGCCCGACCTTCGCCGAACGCGCGCTCACCATCGGCAAGGGCAAGGTCAGCGTCGGCTTCGGCTACCAGCACGCCACCTACGACACCTTCGAGGGGCTGAATCTGCGGCAGCGCAACCGCAGCAACACCGACGTCCACGGCGTCAGCTTCTACGTGCCGCACACCGACTGCTGCAGCCAGGCCGGCGGCACGGCGTCGCAGCCCGACGGCTCGCGGACGTCGCCGGCGTTCGAGGGCGACCTGATCCGCGCCGACCTGGCGCTCAACCTCACCACCGACGCCTCGGTGTTCGCCGTGACCTACGGCGTCCACGATCGGCTCGACATCGGCGTGGTCGTGCCGTTCCTGCACGTGTCGCTCGACGCCAGCGTCACCGCGACGATCGATCGGCTGTCGACGGCGGCCGAGCCTGACATCCACTCCTTCCCCGACGGCGACAGCGCGACGTTCGTCGCCGGTGGCAGTGCCAGCGGCCTCGGCGACATCGTGCTGCGCACCAAGTGGCGGGCGCTGCCGGCGGCCGGCGGCGGTCTGGCGCTGGCCGCCGACGTCCGCGTGCCGACCGGCGACGAATCGAATCTGCTCGGCACCGGCGGTGTGCAAGCCAAGATCTACGCCGTGGGCTCGATCACCCGCGGCGGATTCTCGCCGCACGTCAACGCCGGCTACACCTTCTCGACCGTGGGGGCGCTGCCGGACACGCGGCTGCGCGACGAGATCAACGTCGCCGCCGGCTTCGACTGGGCGCTCACCCCGCGGGCGACCCTGGCGGTGGACTGGATCGGCCGGTCGCTGCAGGACGCCGGCCGGCTGCGCCTGGCCGAAAAGACGTTCAGGTACGTGGTCGGCGGCACCGGTGCGGGCGGCGGGGGCGGGACCGGCGGCGGAGGCGGCGGCACTGGAGGCGGCGCCACCCGGCCTCCGACTCAGGAGCTGAGCACGACGCGCACGGAGCTGCAGTTCGAGCCCGGCAACCTCAACCTCTCGTTCGGGTCGGTGGCGTTCCGCTTCTCGCCGTGGCGCAGCGTGCTGGTCACGGCCGGGCTGCTGGTGCCGCTCACCGAATCCGGCCTGCGCGATCGGGTCACGCCGATCATCGGCATCGACTACGGTTTTTGAGCGCGCGGTTCCCTGACGCCGGCCCGCGCCAGGGTCAGCGCCGGGGCACGATGCGGGTGATCACCCAGGCGTTGCCCGAGGGCGCCAACTCGAACGTCGAGGTCTGCGTCGTGCGCGACGGGCTCCCGACCTTGGGCACGAGGGCATGTGTGACGACGCACGTGGCCGCCGCCGTCGCCGCGTCGACCGTCACGTCGAGCACCCGCAGGTCGAGGCGGTAGCTGACCGCGTCGGCGAAGGTGCGGGTCAACGCCTGGGCCTGATCGGCCGACAGCCGCGGGAAGACCTGCCGCAGGGCCGCGACGTCGTGGGCATCGTAGGCGGCTTCGTACGCGGCCAGCGCCGCGCGCACCGATTCCTCGGCCGTGGGCGCGCGCGGGCTCGCCGGTGCCGCGGGCAGGGGCGTCGGCGGCTCGGCGGCGCGTTCGGGGACGGCGCCGGCCTCGGCTGGGGCGGTGGCTACCGGCGGCCGCGGAGGATCGGGCTGAACGACGCCAGGCGCCGGACCGCGAATCGCGGCGTCGCGTGCCGCCGGAGGCGGGCCGGGCGGATCGGGGCTGCCCGGTCCCGGCGCCGCCTCTGCCGCCCCGGCGCGGATGTCGGATGGCGATGCGAGCACCGGAGTGGCGGTCGGGCGCGGCGCGGCAGCGACCTGCGGCGTGGCGCGTTCGAACGCGTCGATGGCCGCCCAGGTGGCGGTGAGGCCATCGAGAGTGGGACCGGCCGCGTCGCCGCGCCGGGCCTGCGCCAAGGCGTCGAGCCCGGCGCGGTACTCGGCGGTGTCCTGCACGGCGCGTCCGCGGGCATCGGCGGCGCGCCGCGCGTCGGCGGCGGCCGTGCGCGCGGCGGCGGCGAGTTCGCCGAGCAGCGGTGAGGTCAGGCCGGGCTGGCCGCGCAACAGCCGTGCGGCGGCGACGTGATCGCGACGAGCCACCGCCTGCCAGACGTCGGCGGTGAACGCGCTGGCGGCGGCCGCCTCGACGCCTTGCCGGGCGATGACCTCCGGCGGCACGGCGTCGGGCGACGCCGTCGGGGCCAGCGGTGCCGCCAGTTCGATCGCGGCCCGTGGCCCGGCGCCGCGCCATACCCAGAGACCGGCCGCCGCCATGGCGGCGACGGCGGCAGCGGCGATCCAGACCCGGTGCGAGCGCTGGCGGGTGGGCGGGGCTGCCGCGACCGCGATGACCGGTACGCGGCTCGACGCCGGTGCCAGCGAGCGCGACTCGGGGACGTCGGCCAGGGTGTCCGCGGCCGCCATCGCCTCGGTACGCTCGGCGGTCATCGGCGCCAGTACCGGTCCGGAGAACGAGTCGGTATCCGCGCCCCCCTCGACCTCGAGCTCGCGGCGCAGCGCGCCGAGCTCGGCCGCCAACGCCGCCAGATCCTGGTAGCGCTCGCCCGGATCGATGGCCAGCGCCCGCATCGTCATCCGTTCGAGCGACGGATGCAGGCTGGCGACGACGGCCGACGGCCGTGGCACCCAGCCGGCGCTCAAGCGGGCGAGGACGTCGGGCCAGGTGCTGCCGAAGGCCGGCTGGCCGGTGAGCGCCTCGTAGAGCACGCAACCCAGTCCGAAGACGTCGCTGCGGTGGTCGACCAGACCGCCGTTCAGCTGCTCCGGCGACATGTATCGCAGCGTGCCAGCCGAGTGCCGGGTGTGGGTCTCGTCGATGGCGACGACGCGCGCCAGCCCGAAGTCGAGGATCTTCAGACGCCCGTCCTGGCGGCGCAGCAGGTTCTCGGGCTTGACGTCGAGATGGACGACGCCCGAGCGATGGGCGAACGCCAGCCCGGTGCAGGCATCCTGGATGAGGCGCAGGAGCTCGCCGCGCGGCGGCGACGGGCGGCCGCGGATCAACGCGCCGAGCGTGTCGCCCGGGACGTACTCCATGGCGATGAACGGCTGCCCGCGATGCTCGCCGACGTCGAAGACGGTGACGATGTGCTCGTGGGCGAGGCGGCCCGCCGCGCGCGCCTCGCGCGTGAAGCGGTCGCGGGCCACTTCGTCGAAGGCGGCGCTGAGCAGCTTCACCGCCACCAGACGATCGATCAGCGGATCGCGCGCGAGGTAGACCTCGCCCATGCCTCCGCGGCCGAGCAGCTTGACGGTTTCGAACCGGCCGATGCGGTCGAGCTGGTCCATCGCGTGTCGTCAGGGATCGCCGGCGCAAGGCGATCGCGGGCTGGCCAACCACCAATTGTATCCGACGCGAACTTCCCCCGCCCGACATCGTATGTGCTGTCAGGCCGGCCCGCGCCCGCGGGCCATCACGCCGGAGGAACGCGCGATGGTCGAGACGCTGCTGAAGGACGTGCGCTATGCGTTGCGGGGCCTGGCGCGCAGCCCCGGATTCTTCGCCGTGGCCATCCTGTCGCTGGCCCTCGGCGTCGGCGTCAACACCGCGATGTTCTCGCTGGTCGACGCGCTGCTGTTCCGGCCGCTGCCGGTCGCCGACCCGGCGACGCTGGTCGACGTCTTCAGCACCGGCGGCGACGGCGACGAGTACGCCACGTCCTCGTTCGCCGACTTCACCGACCTGAAGGCGCAGAACACCGTCTTCAGCGACATGACCGGCTACAGCCCGATGATGGCGCCGCTCGCCCTGGGCGACCGGTCGCGCGTCGCGCTCGGCCAGATCGTCACCGGCAACCACTTCGCGATGTTCGGCGTGCAACCGCAGCTCGGCCGGCTGCTGTCCCCGGGCGACGACGCCCCCGGTGCCGAACGCGTCGTCGTGCTCTCGGATCGGATCTGGCGCCGCGAGTACGGCGCCGATCCCGGCATCGTCGGCCGCACCCTCACGCTGCGCGGCCTCGTCTACACCGTGGCCGGCGTGGCGCCGCCGTCGTTCACCGGCGTCGTGCCGCTGCTCACGCCGGAGCTGTGGCTGCCGATGGCGCACGCCGAGGAGATCGACCCGATCGGGCATCACCAACAGCGTGCCCGGTCCCGGCCGCACGCCGCTCGAACGGCGAGGCTACCGCTGGATGTTCATCAAGGGCCGACTGAAGGACGGCGTCACCCCGGCCCAGGCCCACGCCAACCTCGCGCTGCTGGGCGAGCAGCTGGCCGCCGCCTACCCGCAGACCAACAAGGACTCGCGCCTCTCGGCGGTGCCTAGCGAAGACGTGCGGCTGCTGGTGCCACAGGCCGGCGGGGTGCTGTCGGTGGGCGCCGCCGGGGTGATGGCGATCGTCGGCCTGGTGCTGCTCATCGCCTGCGCCAACGTCGCCGGCATGCTGCTGGCCCGGGCCTCGGCGCGGCGCCGCGAGATCAGCGTGCGGCTGGCGGTGGGCGCCAGCCGCGGGCGGCTGATTCAGCAGCTGATGGTCGAAGGCCTGGTGCTCGGCGTCGCCGGCGCCACCGCGTCGGTGGCCTGCGCGTGGGTGCTCATCCGCGGGCTGACCGGCATCGAATTGCCCCTGCCGGTGGACGTGGCCCTCGATCTGCGGCTCGACGCCCGCGTGCTCACCTTCACCCTGGCGATCGCCGCCGTCACCGGCATGCTCTCCAGCCTGCTGCCGGCGCTGAAGGCGTCGCGGCCGAACCTGGTCGGCGACCTGCGCGGCGAGGCGCCGGCGGCGCGGGTCGGCGGCCGCCGCTGGGCGTTGCGCGACGGGCTGGTGGTGGCCCAGGTGGCCCTCACCGCGGTGCTGCTGGTCGTGGCCGGCCTGCTGCTGCGCAGTCTCGGCGCGTCGCAGCGCGCCGACGTCGGCTTCGATCCGCGCGGGCTGGCGGCGGTGGCCTTCGACACCGACATGATGCGCTACGAGCCCGCGCGCGGCGTCGAGTTCTGGCGCACCGCGCTGGCCCGCGTGCAGGCGATGCCCGGCGTGTCGAGTGCCGCCACCGTCACCCCGACGCTGCCCTTCACCTTCAACTTCAGCCAGCAGGAGATGACGATCGACAACCGCACCTACGCCGAAGGGCAGCGCGGCGAGACCATCGAGAATGTCGCCGTCTCGCCCGGCTACCTGGCCACGCTCGGCACCCGGCTGGTCGAGGGCCGCGACGTCGGCGCCGCCGACATCGACGGCGGCGCCGGCGTGGCGATCGTCAACGAGACGATGGCGCGGCGCTTCTGGCCCAAGGAGTCGGCGCTCGGCCACACCCTCACGATCGCGAGCACCGGCCGCGTCTACCGCGTGGTCGGCGTGAACGCCGACCACAAGCAGCACGGCGTGCTCGAACGGCCGGCGCCGTTCGTCTACTTCGCCGCGGCGCAGCGGCCGAGCCGCTACAACTTCCTGGTCGCCCGCACCAGCGGCGACGCGACCGCGCTGGTGGCGGCGATGCGGCGCGAGCTGCTGGCGCTGGAGCCGGGCCTGGTCGTGATGGATGCCAGCACCATGGAGACGCACATGGCGGCGGCGTTGATGCCGGCGCGGGTCGGCGCGATGCTGGCCACCGCCTTCGGCGGCCTCGGCACGCTGCTGGCGGCGATCGGCCTCTACGGCGTGATCGCGTTCTCGGTGGCGCGCCGCACCAAGGAGATCGGCTTGCGGATGGCGCTTGGCGCCGAGCCCGGCGGCGTGATGGCGATGGTGATGCGCCAGGGTTTCACACTAGTGACGGTGGGCCTGGTCGTCGGCGCGCTGCTGGCCGCCGGCGCCGCCACCGTGCTGCAGGGGCTGCTCTACGGCATCACGCCGTTCGATCCGTGGGCGTGGACCGCGGCTCTCGCCGCGCTGGTGAGCGCCGGCGCGATCGCCAACGCGGTGCCGGCGCGGCGGGCGATGCGGGTGCAGCCGCTGACCGCGCTGCGCACCGACTAGGAACCGGCCGCTGTGGCCGGCCGCGGGTTGTGCAGAACGGCACAGCGCCGACGGCGCCGTCGGTCTAGCGTCAGCCGATGGCACCACGCGCGGCGGCGACTGCACTCGGCTGGCTCGGCGACGTCGCTGGGATTCTGCTGATTGGACTGGCGATCCCCGTGGCGATACTGCTCGTGGGGATGCCGGTCGCGCTGCTGCTGCGCCTGCTGATCGCGCTCGCGGGACGCTGGTAGCGGCGGCCGCGATCCCGCTCCTGCTGCTGGCGTGACGCCCGAGGGCTGTGCCGTTCTGCACACCCCCGGACATCCGCGCCTGTCATGCTCGAACCCATGGTCAAAGCAGTCGCTCGCCCTGCCGCGCGCAGCCGGGCGGTCACCCTGCCGGTGTTCGACGTCGAGTCGTACCTCGAGTCGACTGGCCTCGCCAAGTCGGTGACCACTTACCGCCGCGGTGAGGCGATCTTCATGCAGGGCGATCCCTGCAGCCACGTCCTCTACATCCAGTCCGGGGGCGTCAAGCTGTCAGTGCTGTCGAAGATCGGCCGCGAGGCGGTCGTCGCCATGCTCGGTCCCGGCGAGTTCTTCGGAGAAGGCTGCCTGGCCGGGCAGGACCTGCGCGTGGGCAGCGCCACCGCGATCACGCCGAGCCGCATCCGGCGGGTCGACAAGCGCGCGATGGTGCAGCTGCTGCACAAGCAGCACGCCATGTCCGACCGTTTCATCACGCACATGCTGGCCCGCAACATCCGCATCGAAGAGGACCTGATCGATCAGCTCTTCAACTCGAGCGAGAAGCGGCTGGCCCGCGCGCTGCTGCTGCTGGCGCGCTACGGCCAGAAAGAACGGCCGTCGCGGGTGGTGCCGAGCATCTCCCAGGAGACGCTGGCCGAGATGATTGGCACGACCCGGTCGCGGGTCAACTTCTTCCTGAACAAGTTCCGCAAGCTCGGCTTCATCGAGTACGACGGCGAGCGGCCGGTGACGATCAACAGCTCGCTGCTCAGCGTCGTCCTGCACGATTGACCCGCCGCGTGGCCGGTCGAGGCCGGCGCTGAAACGTCACTACGACGTCGCCGCCGGCCGGTAGAATTCCGCCATGCCCCGGTCAGCCCAGGCCGCCGCCACCCGCACCGCGTCGCGCGCCCTGCCGATGGGCCGCCGCAAGCGCATCGCGCTGATCGCCCACGACAACTGCAAGGTCGACCTGCTCGACTGGGCCCGCTACAACGTCGGCACGCTGAGCCGGCACGAGCTGTTCGCCACCGGCACCACCGGAGCGCTGCTCAGCGGCGAGCTCGGCCTCGACGTGACGCGGTTCCTGAGCGGGCCGCTGGGCGGGGATCAGCAGGTCGGGGCCGGCGTGGCCGAGGGCCGCATCGACTTCGTGCTGTTCTTCTGGGACCCGCTCGAGCCGCAGCCGCACGACGTCGACGTCAAGGCGCTGCTGCGCATCGCCGTCGTCTACAACGTGCCGGTGGCCTGCAACCGCGCCACCGCCGACTTCGTGCTGTCGAGCCCGCTGATGGACGTCGAGTACCCGCGGCTGGTGGCCGATCACGCGCCGCTGCCCTGATCCTGGCGCCGCGCGGCGCGGCGCGTGCGGGGCGATACAATCGCGCGCATGTCCACCGTCCACCCGCGGCGCGAGTTCCTGACCCAGTCCGCCCTCGCCCTCATCGGCTCCGCCGCCGGGCTGTCGGCGACCGCCGGCGTGGCCGCCCAGCCCTCGACGGCCGCACCGGCGCGCTCGAGTTTGGCCACGCCCGGGCCGATGCTGCCGCCGGCGCAGGCCATCATCACCAGCGTACGCGGCAGGCCCGGCGACCCCGACGAACTGGCCGTCCTGTGGACGTTCGTCGTCAACGGCGACCCGGCACAGGTCGGGGTGTCGGCCGGCGACGAGCACATCGCCGGCGGGCTCATCACCCTTCACAAGGAGTTCGTGCTCAATGTCCCGACCGCGTCGATGATCCACGGATTCGACGTGATCGACTTCAGCTCGAGCAAACCGGGCGACAAGTTCGCCAAGTCGGGCTTCACCCGCGGGCAGGCCGGTCGCGTCAACGCGCCGACCGTTGACCAGGCGCCGATCCAGCTCGAATGCCGGCTCACCCACACCCTGCGCGTGCCGCCGATGCGCACCGTGTTCATCGCCGATGTCGTGGCCACCACTGTGCACGAGGGCATCTGCGACGCCGACGGTCGGCTGCGACCCGAGTCGGCGGCGTTCTTCGGCATGGCTGCCGGCTGCGGCGAGTTCTTCACGCTGGGCCAGAAGGTCGGGCACATCGGCCAGAGCGTCGGACGTCGCGACATCCGCTACTGACGGCCGACCGCGCGACAGTGTCGCCGGTTACGGCGTGATGGCGATCACCCGCAGCGGGCTGCCGCTGCCGTTGACGATCTTGAGCGGCGCCGCGATCACGATCGCGCCGGTGGCCGGCAGCTGGTCGAGGTTGCAGAGACTCGCCAAACCGAACTTGCCGGCGCCGTGCATGATCGTGTGATTGGGGAACGGCGGCGTGAAGGTGCCGGCTTGGCCGGCATCGGTCCCGATCGTCTCCACTCCCACGCCGAGCACGTCGCGATCGCCGGCGAGGAGTGCCGACGTACAGGGCATCGAACCCCGGGCTGTGAGGGCCGTCGGCTGCGGCATTGATGAAGGCCGTCTTGCCGCGGCGCCGGCTCCAGCCTGTGCGCAGCAACAGCCACGCTCCGCGGGGCACGCGGCCTGTACTCGCGCTCCCAGGTGTCGAGACGTTCGGGCGTCAGCAGGAAGTCGGGATTCGCGTCCACCTCGGCGGTCACGTCGATGACCGCGGCCGGTCCCACGAACTGGCGCGCCGGAATGGTGTCGCAGGCGTTGTCGGCCAGGTCCTTGCCGGTCACCCAATGCACCGGCGCGTCGAAGTGCGTGCCGGTGTGCTCGCCGAACGACAGCCGGTTCCAGGTACCACGCCGGCCCCTTGTCGTCGTAGCGGGAGATGACGTCGATGGCGACGCCGGGCGAGGCCGCGAAGATCGGCGGCAGGTCGATCACCGGCGTGTCGGGGCCGAGCGGCTGCGTCAGATCGACGACGCGGAGCCGGCCGGACTGGAGGTCGTCAACGAGCTGGGTGAGAGTCGAGGACATGACGGCCGGATCATACGGGAGCCCGGCCGCCTGACATAGACTTCCGCCATGCGCCGTTCGGCCAGCGGTTTGTGTACGGCAAGGGGCTCGCGGTGAAGGTCGCAGTCGTCGGTGGCGGGCCGGCCGGGTTGTTCGTCGCCCTGCTGCTCAAGACGGCCCGTCCGGACGCCGACATCACGGTGCTCGAACGCAATCGGCGCGACGACACCTTCGGCTGGGGCGTGGTGTTCTCCGACCAGACGATGGTCAACTTCCGCGCTGCCGACGCGGAGTCCTTCGACCGCATCACCGCAGCCCTCGCCCATTGGGACGACATCGACGTCCACGTGCGCGATCGGGTCATCACCTCGAGCGGCCACGGGTTCTCGGGCATCGCCCGCAAGAAGCTGCTCGAGATCCTGCAGGGCCGATGCGAGGAGGTCGGCGTCACGTTGCGCTTCCAGACCGAGGTGCGCGACGAGGCCGGGCTGGGCCGTCATGGCTTGGCGGACGCCGACGTGGTCATCGCCGCCGACGGGGTCAACAGTGCCTGGCGGGCGGCTCACGCCGGTCACTTCGAGCCCGATCTCGACAGCCGGACCGCGAAGTACATCTGGCTCGGCACCAGCCTGCCGCTCGACGCCTTCACGTTCTATTTCGTCGAGAACGCCCACGGCGTGTTCCAGGCGCACTGCTACCGCTTCGACGCCGATACGTCGACCTTCATCGTCGAGTGCGACGAGACGTCGTGGCGGCGGGCCGGGCTCGACCGTCTCGATCTGCCGCAGACGGTGGCGGCCTGCGAGACGCTGTTCGCCTCGTGGCTCAACGGGCACCGGCTCCGGTCCAACGCCGCGCCGGCCGCGCCGCCGTGGACCAGCTTCGTCCGCGTGCGCAACCGCACCTGGTTCCACGACCGTCTCGTCCTCATCGGCGATGCCGCGCACACCGCGCACTTCTCGATCGGCTCGGGCACCAAGCTGGCCATGGAGGACGCCATCGCGCTAGCGCGGGTGCTGGCTGGCCCGACGCCGCTGGCCGAGGCGCTCGCCGAGTACCAGCAGGAGCGGATGACCGAGGCGCTCCGCCTGCAGAACGCCGCCCGCAACTCGATGGAGTGGTTCGAGCACGTCGAGCGCTACATCCGGCTCGAGCCCGACCAGTTCGCCTATTCGCTGCTGACCCGCAGCCAGCGGGTGAGCCACGAGAACTTGCGGCTGCGCGACCGCGGCTACCTCGAGGGCGTGGAGCGGTGGTTCGCGCCTGCAGCAGCGGAGGCGGGCAGCGCTCCGCCGGTGCCGATGTTCACGCCGTTCACGCTGCGCGACATGACGGTCCCCAACCGCGTGGTGGTGGCGCCGATGGACATGTACAGCGCCGTCGACGGGCTGCCCGGCGATTTCCACCTCGTGCACCTCGGCACCCGCGCGCTCGGCGGCGCCGGCCTGGTCGTCACCGAGATGACCTGCGTGTCGCCCGACGCGCGGATCACCCTCGGCTGCACAGGCATGTATTGCGCCGAGCACCTGGCCGCCTGGCGACGGATCGTGGCGTTCGTGCACGCCCACAGCGCTGCCCGCATCTGCCTGCAGCTCGGACACGCCGGACCGAAAGGCTCGGTCAAGCTGCCCTGGGATGGGACCGACGTGCCGCTCGGCCACAGCGGCTGGGAGGCGATCGGGCCCTCGGCGGTGTGCTACGCGCCGCAGCTGCCGGCGCCGCGGGCGATGACCCGGCCCGACATGGACCGCGTCCGTGACGACTTCGTGGCCGCGACCCGGATGGGAGCGGACGCCGGGTTCGACATGCTCGAATTGCACTGCGCACACGGCTACCTGCTCTCGAGCTTCATCACGCCGCTGGCCAACCGGCGCGCCGATGAGTACGGCGGATCGCTCGAGAACCGGCTGCGCTATCCCGTCGAGGTCTTCGCCGCCATGCGCGACGCGTGGCCCGCCGCGCGGCCGATGTCGGTGCGGATCTCGGCCACCGACTGGGTCGTAGGCGGCGTCACCGGCGACGAGGCGGTGGCGGTGGCCAGGGCCTTCGCCGCCGCCGGCGTCGACATCGTCCATGTCTCCACCGGGCAGACCTCGATGGACGCCAAGCCGGTCTACGGCCGCATGTACCAGACGCCCTTCAGCGATCAGGTGCGCAACGACGCCCGGGTGCCGACCATCGCTGTCGGCAACATCACCGACGCCGACCAGGTGAACGGCATCATCGCTGCCGGCCGCGCCGACCTGTGTGCGCTGGCGCGCCCACACTTGAGCGATCCGTTCTGGACGCTGCACGCCGCCGCCCAGTTCGGTCACGCTGGACAAGTCTGGCCGGTGCAGTATCGGACCGGACGCCGCCAGCTCGAGCGCGAGCTCGAAAGAAGGGCGACGACATGATCGGGTCGGGAACCAGGGCGCTGTCGGGCCGCCACGCCGTCGTCACCGGCGGCGGGAAGGGAATCGGTGCGGCCATCGCTTCGGCGCTGGCCGCCGAGGGTGCCAACGTCACGCTGATGGGCCGCACCGCGGCCACCCTCGACGGTCACGCCGGCCGGCTGCGCGAGGCGCACGACGTGCGGGCGCACGGCGTGGCCGTCGACGTCACCGACCCGCACGCGGTGCGCACGGCATTCGTCGCCGCGGCGGGCCAGCTCGGTCCGGTCGACATCCTGGTGAACAACGCCGGGCAGGGTCCGGCCGGGTCCTTCGCTGATCTCACGCTCGACGTCTGGGAGCAGACGCTGCGCGTCAACCTGACCGGTCCGATGCTGTGCATCCAGCAGGTGCTCCCGGCGATGGTCGAGGCACAGTCCGGCCGCATCGTCAACATCGCCTCGACCGCCGGGCTGACCGGCTACCGCGGCGTCGCCGCCTACTGCGCCTCGAAGCACGGCCTGGTCGGCCTGACGCGGTCGCTGGCGGCTGAGACCGCGCGGCTCGGCGTGACCGTGAACGCGGTGTGTCCGAGCTACACCGCGGACACCGACATGACCCGCTCGGCGGTCGCCAACGTCAGCCGCAAGACCGGGCAGTCGGCTGCCGACGCGCTCGCCTTGCTGGCCAAGCGGTCGCCGCGCGGCACCCTGGTCACGCCGGAGGAAGTCGCGGCGACGGTGGTATGGCTCTGCACTGCAGCCGCCTCGGCGATCACCGGACAGGCCGTGGCGGTCGCCGCGGGAGAGCTGATGTGATGGCCGCCGAGATCGTGCCACGGTCGTTCGGCTGGTCGGTCGACGGACGGGTCGCGACCATCACGCTCGATCGCCCCGAGCGCAAGAACCCGCTCTCGTTCGAGTCCTATGCCGAGCTGACCGCCACCTTCACTGCGCTGCGGACGGTGCGCGACGTCCGCGCGGTGGTCGTGACCGGCGCCGGCGGGAACTTCTGCTCCGGGGGCGACGTGCACGAGATCATCGGCCCGCTGGTGGCGGCGCGGGCCCGTGGCGACGCCGCGGCGCTGCTGCGCTTCACCCGCATGACCGGCGGGCTGGTGACAGCGATGCGAGGCTGCCCGCAACCGGTCATCGCGGCGGTGGACGGCGTCTGCGTCGGCGCCGGTGCGATTCTCGCCATGGCCAGCGACGTCCGTTTCGGTACGCCGCGCAGCCGGGTGGCGTTCCTCTTCGTACGCGTCGGCCTGTCGGGGGCCGACATGGGCGCGTGCGCGATTCTGCCGCGCATCATCGGCCAGGGGCGAGCCAGTGAGCTGCTCTTCACTGGCCGGGCGATGGACGGCGCCGAAGGCGAACGGGTCGGATTCTTCAACCGGCTCATCGAGCCGGGTGAGGTGCTCGGTGAAGCGCAACGGCTGGCTCGTGTCCTCGCCGACGGCCCCACGGTGGCCCATGCCACGACGAAGCGGTGCCTGGACCTGGAGTGGGACATGAGCCTCGACGAGGCCATCGAGACGGAGGCCCAAGCGCAAGCGGCGTGCATGGGGACCGAGGACTTCGCCCGCGCCTACCGGGCGTTTGTCGCCAAGACGCCGGTCGTCTTCGAAGGGAACTGACGTGGCCGACGTCACCTACCTGCAGTGGCCGTTCTTCGCCGACGCCCACCGCCGGCTGCAGAGCGACCTCCGGGCCTGGCGCGACGATCACCTGCGGCTGCAGGACGAGAGCGACCCGTCCGCGGCCTGCCGGGACTACGTCACGCAACTGGGGCGCGCCGGCTGGCTGCGCTACGCCGTGCCGCAGGCCTACGGCGGCGCCCTCGCGTCCCTCGACGTCCGGACCTTCTGTCTGATTCGCGAGACGCTCGGTTACGCCTCCGGGCTGACGGAGTTCGCCTTTGCCATGCAAGGCCTCGGGTCGGGGCCGATCTCGCTGTTTGGCTCCGAGGCTCTCAAGCAGAAGTACCTGCCGGCGGTGGCGGCCGGGTCGAGCATCGCGGCGTTCGCGATCTCAGAGGCCGAGGCCGGGTCGGATCTGACGGCGATGCAGACCACGGCCCGCCGCGACGGCGCCTCGATCGTGATCGACGGCACCAAGACCTGGATCTCGAACGCCGGTATCGCTGCGTACTACGTGGTGTTCTGTCGCTGGCCCGAGGGGGGCGACCGGTGCTTCCTGGCCGCGGTCGTCGACGCCAATACTCCAGGCTTGACCGTCGGTCCGATGATCGACGTGATGGCGCCGCATCCCCTGGGTACGCTGACGTTCACCGGGTGCCGCGTGGCCGCCGACCAGATTGTCGGGGCGCCGGGGAAGGGCCTGCGCGTGGCGCTGGGCACGCTCGACGTCTTCCGCACCTCGGTCGGCGCGGCCGCACTCGGGTTCGCCCGCCGCGCCTTCGACGAGGCGGTTGGCCACGTGAAGGGCCGCGTCGCGTTCGGCAAGCCGCTGGCCGAGTTCCAGATGACCCAGGCGCGGATCGCCGAGATGGCGACGGCGATCGACAGCGCCGCACTGCAGGTGTACCGCGCCGCCTGGACGCGCGACCAGGGCGCGGAACGGGTCACCCGCGAGGCGGCGATGGCCAAGCTGGTGGCCACCGAGCTGGCGCACGAGGTGATCGATCAGGCGGTGCAGCTGCTCGGTGCCCGCGGCGTCGTGGCCGGTGCCCCGGTCGAGCGCCTCTATCGGGAGATCCGGGCGCTGCGCATCTACGAGGGCACGAGCGAGATCCAGAAGCTGGTCATCGCCGGCCAGGTGTTGCAGTGAGTGACTCCCCGGGGGCGCCGTCCGCGTTCGTCGACCGGTTCGTCCTGGATCGGCTGCCGGCCCGCGAGTTGTGGCCGCGGATGGACTGGTCCGCCGTGCCGGAGTTGGCCTACCCGGACCGGCTGAACGCCACCTCACCGCTCCTCGACCACTGGCTCGCCGTCGGCCACGGCGATCGCATCGCGCTGCACCACGTCGACGGCGCGTGGACCTACCGCCGGCTGCACGACACCGCCAATCGCATCGCGCGGGTGCTCGTCGATGACCTCGGCCTGGTGCCCGGCGGCCGGGTGCTGCTGCGCGGCGCCAACCATCCGATGCTCGTGGCCTGCTGGTTCGCCGTGCTCAAGGCCGGCGGGGTCGCCGTGACCACCATGCCGCTGCTCAGGCAGCGCGAGCTCACCGAGATCGTCGCCCGCGTCGAGGTGCGGATCGCCCTTACCGACACGGAAGTGGCCGCGGATCTCGACGCCGTCTTGCGCGACCGCGCCGACGCGCGGCTCGTGCCGTTCAACTCGACGGCGGCGGACGGCCTCGAGGCGAGAATCGCGACGCGGTCGCCGCAGTTCACCAGCGTGTCGACCGCAGCCGACGACCCCGCGATCATCGCCTTCACCTCCGGGACGACCGGACGCGCCAAGGCGACCGTCCAGTTCCATCGCGACCTGCTGGCGGTCGCCGATACCTACGGCCGCTACATCCTGCAGCCGGAGCCCGATGACATCTTCATCGGCTCGCCGCCGCTGGCGTTCACCTACGCTCTCGGCGGGCTGGTGCTGTTCCCGATGCGCTTTGGGGCCTCGACGGCGCTGCTCGTCCAGACCACGCCGCCGCTGATGCTCGAAGGCATTCAGAAGTACCGCGCCACCATCACCGTGACCTCACCGACCGGCTACCGTGCCATGCTGCGACAGGCCGGGGAGTTCGACCTGACCAGCCTGCGCCGCTGCATCTCGGCCGGCGAGACGCTGCCGGCCGCGGTATTCGACGGCTGGGCCGCGGCCACCGGCATCCGGCTGATGGACGGCATCGGCTCGACCGAAATGCTGCACATGTTCATCGGCTGCACCGCCGAGGAGGCCCGGCCGGGATCGACCGGCACGATCGTGCCCGGCTACCGCGCTATCGTTGTCGATGACGCCGGCCACGAGGTCTCACGCGGCACGATCGGTCGACTGGCGGTCTCGGGTCCGACCGGCTGCCGCTATCTCGACGATCCTGAGAACCAGCAGCGCTACGTGCAGCACGGCTGGAACCTGACCGGCGATGCCTATCTGCAGGACGCCGAGGGTTACTTCTGGTACCAGTCGCGCACCGATGACATGATCGTCTCTTCGGGCTACAACATCGCTGGCGCCGAGGTCGAGAACGCGATGCTCACCGAGCCCTCGGTGGCCGAGTGCGCCGTCGTCGGTGTGGCCGACGAGGCCCGCGGCCAGATCGTCAAGGCCTTCGTCGTGCTGGCCGCCGGCGTGACGCCTTCGGACGCGCTGGTCAAGACCCTGCAGGACTACGTCAAGTCGCAGATCGCGCCGTACAAGTACCCGCGCGCGATCGAGTTCGTGCTGACGTTGCCGCGCACGCTGACCGGCAAGGTGCAACGATTCAAGCTGCGTCAGGAAGGTGCGCCGACGCTGGCGCCCGGGTCGGCGGGGCTCTCGCTCCACGAGCCCGAAGGCTGGGCGAGACCCGCGGGCTATGCCAATGCGGTCAGCGCCACCGGCCGCACGGTCTTCGTCTCGGGACAGATCGGCTGGGACCCGGTCTCGTGCAAGTTCCCCAGCGCCCGCTTCCCCGATCAAGTGCACCAGGCGCTGAAGAACGTCGTCGCCGCCCTCGCCGCCGCCGGGGCCCGGCCCGCTGACATCGTGCGGCTCACCTGGTATGTCACCGATCGCGCGCAGTATGTGAGCCAGCGCAAGGAGATCGGCGCCCGCTACCGCGAGGTCCTCGGCCGCCACTTTCCGGCGATGTCGGTGGTGGTGGTGGCGGGTCTGGTCGAGCCCGAGGCGCTGGTCGAGATCGAAGCGACGGCCATCGTCGCCGCTGATTTGCCAGCCCCGTTGACCTGACGTCCTACGCGTCGCGATCGACGAGCGCGCCCTCGGCGTCGAGCGCGGCGAGCACCGCGTCGACGTCGCCGTCGTCGTTGTAGGCGTGGAACGACACACGCAGGCCGCTGCCGCGCGCCGACGCCACGATGCCGCGCGCCGCGAGCCGCTGCACCAGCGCGCCGGCGTCGGTGGAGCGCACGACCACCAGGGCGCCGCGTTGCTCGGGATCGGCGGGTGTGGCCACGGCCAAGCCGCGGCGCCGCGCGCCGTCGATCATGCGCGCGGTGAGCCGGCGGATCTGCGCGTGGACAGCAGCAGGCCCGAGCGCGTTCAGCAGGTCGAGCCCGGCGGCCGCCGCGTAGACGTTTGGTATCGGCGGGGTGCCGGCCTCGAACCGGCGGGCGCTCGCCGCCCAGTCGAGCGGGGCGAGGCTGAAGGCGAAGGGGTTCACGCGCCCGAACCAGCCCGTCGACAGCGGCTCGAACCGCTCGATGAGCTCGCGACGCACGTAGAGGAACGCGATGCCGGCCGGACCGAGCAGGTACTTCAGCGCGCCGGTCACGAGGAAATCGACGCCGAGGACGTGCACGTCGAGGGGCGCCGTCCCGGTCCGCTGGTAGTCGTCGAGCATCAGGTAGGCGCCGCGCTTCTTGCACAGGGACGCCAGCGCCACCACGTCGAGCTGGTAGCCGTTCCTGAAGCACACGTGCGCCGCCGGCACGATCAGCGTCCGTTCGTCGATGCGCGTCTGATAGTGCGCGATCGGCAGCGTCTCGCCGTGGGCGGGCACGCGGTCGACGATCGCGCCGCGTCGCTGCTGGGCCAGCCAGACGTGCGCCATGGTCGGGAATTCGAACCCGCTCAGCAGCACCTGGCGGCGCTCGCCGTCGAAGCTCAACGCGGTGGCGATCGCGGCGATGGCGGCTGAGGCACTGGGCATCACCGCGATCTCGTCGGGCTCGGCGCCAATCGAGGTCGCAAAAACGGCGCGCAGCCGCTCGACCTCACCGACCCACCGCTCCCACGGTGAGCCGTGCGTGTCCCACGATGTGGTGAACGCGTCGAGCGCCGCCCGCACGTCGAGCGACAGGGCGCCCTGAGAACAGCTGTTCACGTAGACGGTGTGGGCGAAGATCGGAAAACGGGCGCGAAACGCTTCGACGGTCAAGGCGTCTGGATACTACCGGTGTACACTCGCCGCCGCCATGACCGTTCCCGGCCAGCATCCTGCCGTCAGCAACGAGCAAGGCCTGGCGCGCCAGCTGTCGGCGACGCAGCAGATCAGCATGGCGCTCGGCACCGCCATCGGCACCGGGCTGTTCCTGGCGACCGGGCTCTCGGTGAACGTCGCCGGGCCGGCCACCATCCTGTCGTATGTGATCGTGGCGGCGCTGTCGCTGCTGCTCGGCCGGGCCCTCACCGAGATGGCGGTGGCGCATCCGACGGCGGGAGCGTTCGGCGTCTATGCCGCGATCTACATCTCGCCCTTCGCCGGCTACGCCGTACGGGTGAGCTACTGGCTGATGCAGGTGATCGCCACGGGCGGCCAGCTGGTGGCGGCATCGATCTACATGGCCTACTGGTTTCCGCAGGTGCCGGGCGCCGTCTGGGTGCTCGCATTCGCCGTGATGCTGCTCTACCTCAACTCGCAGGCCGTCGGCCGGCTGGGCGCGGTCGAGTACTGGCTGGTCCTGATCAAGGTGGCGGCGGTCGTGCTGTTCGTCGTGGTGGCGCTCCTGGTCCTGGTGGGCGCGACCGGCGAGCCGGCGGTTGGCCTGACGAACCTCACCGCGCACGGGGGCTTCATGCCGTTCGGCCCGACCGGCGTGTGGCTGGCCTGCTGCTTCGTGATCTACTCGTTCATCGGCGTCGAGGTCGTCGGCGTCACCTCGGGAGAGGCCGCCGACCCCGCCCGCACGATTCCCGCGGCGATGCGGCGCATGGTCTTCGGGCTGTCGGCGATCTACATCGTGACCGTGACGCTGCTGATGGCGCTCTCGCCGTGGAACCAGCTGGGGGTCGGCGAGAGCCCCTTCGTCAGGGTGTTGGCCGGACTCGGCATTCCCGGCGCCGCCGGCCTGATGAATTTCGTCGTGCTCAGCGCCGCCCTCTCGAGCTCGAACGCCAACCTGTATTTGATTGCCCGCACGCTGTTCTCGCTGGCCCGCGCCGGCTTCGTGCCGGCGCGGCTGGGCGAGGTCACCGGGCACGGCGCGCCGGTGAACGCGTTGCTCGTGTCGGGCATCGGACTCGGGGCGGCGGTGCTGGTCCGGGCGCTGTGGCCGGACTCCGCGTATGTCTGGTTCTTCGGCGTCGCGCTCTTCGGCGCGCTGTTCGTCTGGCTGATGATCTTCGTGACCCACATCGCATTTCGCGCGGCGTCCGGCGGCGGGCGCGGCGGAACGCCGTTCATCTCTTACGCCGGCGCCCTGCTGGTGGGCGGCATCCTGGTGTCGACCTGGTGGGTGCCGGGCCTGGAATCGACGCTCGTCGCCGGCGGACCGTGGCTGTTGCTCCTCGCCGTCGGCTACCGGCTCTCGCCGGTGAGTGCCCGCGGCTAGGGCAGCTGGACGCCTGGGTGCGTCCAGGTCTCGAACTCGGCCGGCAACGAGACCTCCAGTAACTGGAGGTCCGGCGAGGCGCCGCTCAGCGACGTCTTCAGGTGCGGTGGGATCACGAACGCATCGCCCTCGCTGAGCGGATGCGCGCCCTGGCCGTCGCCGGTGAGCGTGACCGACCCCGCCAGCACGAAGTCGAACAGGATGTCCGAGGCATGGCTGGTCACCTGTCGGGGGCCGGCGCCAGTCGCCCGCACCACCTGCACCGAGGCCACGCCGCCGGTGGCGTCGCCGATGCCGGTGTCCCGCGCCTCGAATCCTTCCAGCCGCCACGATGCCCACTGCGCCTCGCTGGCCAGGCTGTGACAGAAGACCTGGCCGCCGAACCGCCGGTCGCGGTTCACCGTGGGCGTTGGCAGCGTCATCTCGTGATCGACGGTGGTCACGTGCTCGGCGGGCACGCCGATCTCGATCACCTGCAGCTGCTCGGACGCCTCCAGCACGCGGTGACGGATACGCGGCGGCTGGATCACGCAGTCGCCGGCGCCGAGCACGAACGGCGGCCCCTGGTCCTCGTAGACCAGCCGCACCCAGCCGCTGTAGCAGAAGATCAGCTGAAAGCCGACCGCGTGGTAGTGGACCATGTCGGGCACCGGCCCGGCGTCGGGGATGCGGATGTGCGACGCGATGATGCTGCCGCCCAGCCGTCCTGGAATCAGATCCCGATACGCCATCCCGGCGCGGCCGATGACCCAGGGGGCGTTGTCCTTGAGGCGGCGCACCACGAAGGCATGGGCGGTCGGCGGCCGCTCCACCGGAAGGTCGGCGGCGACGATCAGGATGCGGACGCCGTTGGGTGCGGTCAGCTCGCGGCGGCCGGCCGCCACACCGCCGGGGTCGCGGCACAGCAGCCGCAGCACGCCGGGCGGGGCCGTGGAGCCCCGCTCCAGGCGCAGCCGCACGCCGTGCCCGGAGAGCGTCGCCACGGCCGGATCGTCGGCGGGGAAGATGGTGTCCAGCCTGAAGCCGAGCGTCTCGGTGTAGAAGGCCAGGTCCGCGGTCAAGTCCGTCGACGGCACACAGACTTCCGCCGACTGGATGTTGTCTGGGCGATCGGTCATCCGACTCTCCATCCGTACTCTTAGACGTTTTGAACGGCCAGAATCCCTGCGTGTCTGCCAGCCGTGCGGGCCGAAGCGGAGTCTCGCTAGAAGTAGAGCGTCACGCCGACCGCCGAGCGCAAGCCGGCGGTGCGGTTCTCGCCGCGGGTGCGCGAGGTGAGGAACGCCGAGCTCGACGACTGCGAGGTGTACTGCGCGCCGAGTTCGCCGAAGATCGCGAAGCGGTCGTGGGCGTTGTACTGCACGCCGACCGCGCCGGCGGCGACGAAGCCCGTGGACGTGTTGTCGAAGGTGGCGGCCAGCGGCTGGTCATCGTCGATGTCGATCGAGGTGCGCAGATAGGCGGCCCGCGGCGCCACGTAGAAGCGCAGCTGGTCGGCGGTCTTCAGGTAGACGAGCGCGCTGAGGCCGACCGCCGTGCTCCACGACGTCGAGGTGGTGGTGCTGACCTGGGGCCCGAAGATCGAGTCGTTGGTGCTGGTCGACTCGGTGGTCGAGGTCGAAAGCGTGAAGTCCGGGCGCAGCGCGAGGCGTTCGGTGACATGCCAGACGACGCCGATCGCCGCCGGATAACCCATCGTCAGGCCGACCGAACCGGCGTCCTGCGCCGCCGCCGGCGCCGCAATCACCACTGCCACCACGATTCCCAGGCCCAATCCGCGCATCGTCGCCTCCCGCCGTAATTATCGACGTCCAGTGCCTCGAGGTTACGTCAGCGGACACCGTCGGGCTGGCAGGTGAGTACAATCGCCGGATTCGGAGGACCCATGTTCAGTTCGACCTATACGACCCGCCTCGGCCTCGCCCTCGTGGCCGTGGCCGCCAGTGTGTCCCTGTCGGCGCAGATGCAGTCGACCCCCAACCGCCGCGCCGGCGAAGGGGAAGGCCCGTTCGACCGCATGGTCATCCGTGGCATCACCGTGATTGACGGCACCGGGGCACCGCCACGCGGGCCGCTGGACGTCGTGGTGGAGCAGGGCCTCATCCGTGAGGTGTCGAGCGTCGGCTTTCCGAAGGTGCCGATTGGCGACCGCCGGCCGGCCAAGGGCACCAAGGAGTTCGACGGCACCGGGATGTACCTGATGCCCGGCTTCGTCGACGCCCACGTCCACTGCGGCGGCGGCCAGGCGGCCGTGCCCGAGTATGTCTACAAGCTGTGGCTGGCGCACGGCGTCACCACCGTCCGCGGCGTGCCGTGCGGCTCGATGGACTGGGACCTGGCTCAGCGCGAGCTGTCGGCCAAGAACCAGATTGTCGCTCCGCGCATCTTCGCCTACCACCGTCCGTTCAGCGGCGAGGGCTGGGATCGCAGCAAGCCGCAGACCGCCGAGACGGCGCGTGAGTGGGTGCGCTTCGCGGCCCAGAAGGGCGTCGACGGCCTCAAGCTCGGTGCCCACGACCCCGAGATCATGGCGGCCCTGCTCGACGAGGCGAAGAAGCACGGCCTCGGTTCCACCGCGCACCTCGACCAGATGGGCCTGGCGCGGATGACGGCGCTCGACGCGTCTCGGCTCGGCCTGGGCGCGATGACGCACTATTACGGGCTGTTCGAGTCGCTCTACAAGGACGTCAGCATCCAGCCCTATGCGCCCGACATGAACTACAACGACGAGTACCACCGCTTCGGGCAGGTCGCCCGCAACTGGGACCGCATCGTCGAGCGCGGCAGCGACAAGTGGAACGCCGTGATCAAGGAGTGGGTCGATCGCAAGTTCATCATCGACCCGACCATGACCATCTACTCGGCCGGCCGCGACGTCATGCGGATGCGCAACGCCGACTGGCACGAGAAGTACACGCTGCAGTCGCTGTGGGACTTCTACCAGCCCAATCGCATCGCTCACGGCGCCTACTGGTTCGACTGGACCACCGAAGACGAAGTGGCGTGGAAGAAGTTCTACCAGGTGTGGATGGACTTCCTGCAGGACTTCAAGAACGCCGGCGGCCGCGTCACCACCGGCTCGGACTCGGGCTTCATCTACCAGACCTACGGCTTCGGTTACATCCTGGAGCTCGAGATGCTTCAGGAAGCCGGTTTCCATCCGCTCGAAGTGATTCGCTCGGCCACCTACTACGGCGCCCAGGCGATGTTCGAGCCGAAGGGCAAGCCGATTGAGTTCGGGCTGGTCCGCCCCGGTCTCAAGGCCGACTTCGTGATCACGAAGCAGAACCCGCTGCAGAACTTCAAGACGCTCTACGCCACCGGCGCCGTGCGGCTCAACGACGCGCTCAACAAGCCGGAGCGGGTCGGCGGCATCGACTACGTGGTGAAGGACGGGATCATCTACGACGCGAAGAAGCTCGCGGCGGATGTCGCGGCGATCGTCGCGGCGTCGAAGAAGACGCCGGCGCGGACGACCTCCGCGCCGCAGAACTGACGCCCGCGGCGCGCCTGGATCCAGCGGCTAGGGGCTAGCGGCTCGCGGCTAGAGGATCACACTGTCACACTGAACGGGCGGGCTTCGGCCCGCCCGTCGTGTTTTCCGGAGCGGAGACGCGATGGCGGCAACACGCGATGTCTCGTGGCTGGTGGTCGTGCTCGTCGTCGGCGCGGCGGTGACTTCATCGGCTCAGACCGCGGGTGCCGCGGCGCCGATCGCCACGACCATCGACATCGACGAACGCCAGACCGAACCGGTCGCCCATCGCTACATCCGCGGCGTCATCCCCGACGATGCCAGGTTCCAGCTGGCGCTCCCGGAGACGTGGAACGGCTCGCTCGTCGTCTTCTCGCGCGGCTTCTCGGGCACCGAGCTGACAACCGGGGCGTGGAAAACCACCGCGCTCGACAAGGGCTACGCGTTCGCGGCGAGTGACGAAGGCTGGAACCGGCTGACGATTGCCCGGGAGCCCGAGGACACCTACTTCGAGTCGCGGCAGCGGCTGCGCGAGCTGACGCTGCTGGCCCGCCAGACCATCGCGGCGCACTACAAACGGCCGGCCCGCCGTACCCTGATGGTGGGCGGCTCGAACGGCGGCCACCATACCAAATGGATGCTCGAGAGCTCCCCCGAGCTCTACGACGGCGGCATCGCCGGCTACGGCTTCAACTCGCAGGTCAGCCAGTGGGGATCGATCGCCACGCTGTTGCGCCACTACGACCTGATCGCCGGCCGCATCGGCGACATCATTGCGGCGCGGGCGGCGGATCCGGCCTGGAATCCGGCGCGCACGCCGCTCTCGCCGCCGCTGACGGCGGCGCAGCTGGCGAGTCTGCAGCAGATCTACGCGATCCCGGCGCGCATCGGCACGGACGTCGCCTACGACGTCGGCCGGTGGCCGGGTTCGGAGGCGCAGTGGCGAGAGTCCCACGACGCGCTGCTCGGCTATCTGCGCGACTCGATGCCGCGCTTCGATCCGACCTTCAACCCCGACGGCGGCGTCGTGACCGACGACGAGCTGACGCGTTGGGATCCCGGCCAGAGCCCGCTGGCGGTGGTGCGGGAGCTGCGCGCCCTCGACCTCACCGGCCGGCTGACCAGGCCGCTCATCGTGATGCACGGCACCGCCGACGTCATCGTCTCGCCCGGCGAGGCCACCGGCTACGCCGCGCTCGTCCGCCGGCGTGTCGGCCGGCGCCAGGCCGAGCGGCTGCTCGCGACCTACTTCATCCCGGGCATGGGCCACGGCGGCGCGCCGTTCGACGGCCTCATCGGCGACCAGCTCGACGCGCTGGAACGGTGGATCGACTTCCGCGAGAGCCGTGGGCGGCGCGGCGCTCCGCCCCCCGAGCTGCTCGGGGGCGTCAGACGCGAGCGCGACCGCTGATCGCCGGGTGCACCGGGCGCGCCACGGCGGGGTCCACGGCGGCGGCCCGGCCGGGCAGGGTGATCGCCATCGTCGTGCCGGCCGCCGATCCCTCGGCGACGCGGATGGTGCCGCCGAGCACCGCCAGCACCTCGCGGCAGATGGCCAGGCCGAGACCGCTGCCGCCGGTGTGCCGGGCCCGCGACTGATCCACCCGGTAGAAACGCTCGAAGATCCGCTCGCGCTCGCCCTCGGGAATACCGGCGCCGGTGTCGTGCACGAGGATCGTCACCAGGGCCGGCGTCCAGTCGCCCGGGGCTGGGGGCGCCAGCGACGCCGACACCGTGACCGTGCCGCCTTCGCCGCCGTAGTGCACGGCATTGGTGACGACGTTGTCGAGCACCCGCGCCATCAGCGCGCGGTCGGCGTACGCGGCCATGCCGGCCAGGCCGTGCGCCTCCAGGCGCACGCGGCGATGGGCAGCGGCAGGCCGCAGCCGGGCGAACGTCTCGGCCACGAGATCGGCGAGGTCGACCTCGCGCAACGTGATGTCGCCGGCGCCTTCCTGCGCGCGGGCCAGCAGGATCAGGTCCTCGGCGAGCGCGGTCAGGGCCGACAGCCGGCCGCGCACGTAGACGAGGGTGTCGCGATAGGCGTCGGCGGTGCGCGTATGGCGCAACGTGACGTCGAGCTCGCCGGCCATCGCCGTGAGCGGGCCGCGCAGCTCATGGGCGGCATCGGCGGCGAACCGGCGATGCGCGTTGACGGCGCCCTGCAGGCGGTCGAGCATCGAGTTGAGCAGCACCGTCATGCGGCCGACCTCGTCGTGCACGCGCGGGGCGTCGAGCCGGGCGTCGAAATTGCCCTGCGCGATCCAGGCGGCGCGTTCGGTGATCCGGGCCACCGGCGCCAGCGCCCGCGAGGCCAGGCCGTAGCCGATCGCCCCGGTGGCCCCGACGCCCACCACCCACACCGCGCCGAGCAGCCACGCCAGCGCCGCCATCCCGCGGTGAATGTCGTCGGTGTAGAGGCCGACGCCGACCGCGAAGGGGCGGCCGTCGCGCGCCGAGGTCAGCACCGCCATCCGCCCGCGGCGGTCGCCGATCGCCACCGTGACGAGCGGCGCCTCGCCGGCCAGGGCGCGGTCCACGATCTCGCGCGGGATGAGCGCCGGCTGTCCGGCCAGCGCCGTGGACTGCAGCACCAGCGTCCCGGAGCGGTCGAAGATCTGCACGAACTTCTCGCTGAAGCGGCCCGGACCGAGCTGCGTGTACGAGCCCTCGTGCAGATGCACGTCGGCGAGGCCGTCGGTCGACGACGCCGCTTCGGTCGCTGCCATCGTGCGGACGTTCTCGTCGAGCCAGCGGTGGAGGTAGAGCGACGCCGCCGAGTAGATGGCGGTGTTGGCCAGCGCCAGCACCAGCCCCATCACCAGCGTCCAGCGCAAGGTGAGGCGCGACCGGAACGACTCGAGGCGCGGCCGCGTGGTCATGCCCGGTCCCCGGTCTGCAGCACGTAGCCCAGGCCGCGCACCGTGTGGATGCGCGGCTCGGGCGCCGCCGCGGCCAGCTTGCGGCGCACGTAGCCGACGTAGACGTCGGCGTTGTTCGACAGCGGGTCGTAGTCGCCGCCCCAGACGTGCTGGGCCAGCTGATCGCGGGTGACGATGGCCTCGGCGCGGCGCACCAGCACGCTGAGCAGGCGGTACTCGGTGGCGGTGAGGGACACCGGCTGCCCGGCCACGGTCACGGCGTGGGCGACGTCGTCGATGACGATGCCGCCGTACTCCAGCGCATGGCGCAGGTGGCGGGTGCGGCCGCGCCGGCCGACTGCGCGCAGCCGCGCCAGCAGCTCGTCGAACGCGAACGGCTTCACCAGGAAGTCGTCGGCGCCGCCGTCGAGGCCGGTGACGCGGTCGGCCACGGCGTCGCGGGCGGTGACGATGATCACCGGCGTGTCGACGCCACGGGCGCGCAGCCGGCGGCACACCTCGAAGCCGTCGAGGCCGGGCAGCATCAGGTCGAGCATCACGGCGTCGTATTCCTCGGCGGCCGCCATCTCCACCGCCGACACGCCGTCTTCGACCAGGTCCACCAGATGGCGTTCCTCGGCCAGGCCGCGGACGATGAAGCGGCTGATTTCGGGGTCGTCCTCGACGACGAGCACGCGCATGATTAGCTCGTGGGCCGGGCCCGGCGCGCCACCCACGCCTCCATCATGGCGTACAGCGTCGGCAGGACGATCAAGGTCAGGAGCGTCGAGGTGACGACGCCGCCGATCACCACCGTGGCCAGCGGCCGCTGCACTTCGGCGCCGGCACCGTGCGACAGCGCCATCGGCAGGAAGCCGATCGCCGCCACCAGCGCCGTCATCAGCACCGGCCGCAGCCGCGCCGCGGCGCCGCGCAGCGTGGCCTCGCCCAGTTCCACGCCGTCGTCCTCGCGCAGCGCCTGGATCGCGGCGATCATGACCACGCCGTTCAGCACCGCCACGCCGAAGAGCGCGATGAAGCCGACCGACGCCGACAGGTTCAGCGTGAGGCCGCGCAGCCACAGCGCGGCGATGCCGCCGACCGCGGCGAACGGCACGTTCACCAGGATGAGCAGCGCCCAGCGCACGGTGTGGAAGGTGGCCAGCAGCAGCACGAAGATGATCGCCAGCGACAGCGGCACGACCACCGCCAGCCGGGCGGTGGCGCGCTGCTGGTTCTCGAACTGGCCGCCCCAGGTCAGGTAGTAGCCGGCCGGCAGCGTCACGGTGCCGGCCAGCCGGCGCTGCGCCTCGGCGACGAAACTGCCGACGTCGCGGCCGCGGACGTTGGTCTGCACCACCAGCCGGCGCTCGCCGTTCTCGTGGTTGACCGCCTCGGGCGTGGCGGCGATCTGCACCGTGGCCAGCCGCTCGAGCGGCACCCGCTCGCCGCCGGCCGCGGTCACCACCAGGCGGCCGATCGCCCCGGGCGACTCGCGCATCGCCGCCGGCAGCCGCACCACCACCGGGAATCGCCGCGCGCCGTCGAGCAGTTCGGTCACCTGCCGGCCGCCCACCGCCGCCTCGACCACCTGCTGGACGTCGGCCACGCGCAGGCCGTAGCGGGCCACCGCATCGCGGTCGATGCCGATTTCGACCTGGGCGGCGCCCGACAGCACTTCGAGCTGGGTGTCGGCGGCGCCCTGGACGTCCTCGACGACCGCGAGCACCTGAGCGCCGAGCCGCTCGAGGACGGCGGCATCGGGGCCGAAGACCTTGACCGCGACGTCGGCCTTGATGCCCGACACCACCTCGTCGAGCCGCATCGCCATCGGCTGGGTGAAATTCACCTCGAGTCCGGGGACGTGCGACAGCGCCTCGGCCATCGCCTCGATGAGTTCGGCCTTGGTCCGGCCGCTGGCCCACGTGTCCTCCGGATGGAGCAGCACGTAGACGTCGCCCTGGTAGATGCCCATCGCCTCGGTGGCAAGATCGGGCCGCCCCAGCTTGGTGACGATCTCCGAGACCTCCGGGAACGTGCGCCGCAGGATCTGTTCGATCCGGGTCGAGATCGCCACCGACTCCTCGAGCGCCACCGAGGGCAGCTTGCGGGTCTCGATCAGGATCGAGCCCTCGTCGAGCCGGGGCATGAACTCGGTGCCGAGGAACGGCACCGAGGCGAGCGCGCCGGCGACGATCACCACCGCGACGCCGACGGTCGCGAGCGGGTGGCGCATGTGGGCGGCGAGCAGCCGGCGGTAGCGGTCGCGCAGCCGCACGAACCAGCGGTCTTCGTGATGGTGGCCGTCGAGGCGCAGCAGGTACGACGACACCACCGGCACGCCGGTCAGCGACAGCAGCAGCGAGCCGAACAGCGCCGAGCACACCGTGATCGCCATCGGCCGGAACATCTTCCCCTCGAGGCCCTCGAGGGTGAAGATCGGCAGATAGACGGCGATGATGATCAGCACGCCGAAGAGCACCGGGCGCGCCACCTCGACCGCGGCGCTGCGGAACACCGTCAGCCGCAGGGCGGCGCGCTGATCGGCCGGGGCGGCCGCCAGCCGGTCGCCGAGCTCGCTGCGGCGGCGGACGAAGTTCTCCATCATCACCACCGCGCCGTCGACGATCAGCCCGAAGTCGATGGCGCCGAGCGACATCAGGTTGGCCGAGACGCCGAACAGCCGCATGCCGATGACCCCGACGAGCATCGACAGCGGAATCACCGCGGCGACGATCAGCGACGCCCGCACGTCGCGCAGGAAGAAGAACAGCACCGCGACGACCAGCAGGCTGCCCTCGAGCAGGTTGGTGCGCACCGTGCGGGTCGTCCGATCGATGACCTCGCTCTGATCGTAGAAGGGCTCGAGCCGCATGCCCGGCGGCAGGCTGGCGGCCAGCTCCGCCAGCCGGGTCTTGACCCGCGCCGACAGCTCGCGGGCGTTCTCGTCCTTCAGCATGATGACCATGCCGCCGACCACTTCGCCCTCGCCGTTCCGGGTCACGGCACCGCTGCGCAGCATCGGCGCCACCTCCACCGTGGCGATGTCGCGGACCAGCACCGGCACGCCGGCGTGCGCGGCGAGCACGATGCGTTCGAGGTCGGCCAGGCCGGTGAGCAGCCCGACGCCGCGGACCGTGTAGCGCTCGGCCCGATGCTCGATGAACCCGCCGCTGAACGACTGGTTGTCCTCGGCCACCGCGCGCAGCACGTCGGCCAGGGCGAGGCCGTACTTCTCCAGCCGGGCCGGATCGACGACCACCTGGAACTGCTTGGTGAGGCCACCCCACGAGTTGACCTCGCTCACACCCGGCACCGAGCGCAGGCGGGTGCGCACGTCCCAGTCGTGGGTGGTCTTGGCGGCCATCGGGTCGATGCCCGGGCCGGTGACGACGTACTGGTAGATCTCGCCGAAGGCGGTGGCGACCGGGCCGAGCACCGGCTCGAGCCCGTCGGGGATGCGGCCGCGGACGTCGGCGAGCCGCTCGGTCACCAGCTGCCGGGCGAAATAGAGCGGCACCGCGTCGGCGAACACCACCGTGACGATCGACAGGCCGAACTTCGAGATCGACCGCACCTCTTCGGTGTTCGGCACGCCCATCAGCGCGGTCTCGATCGGGTAAGAGACGCGCTGTTCCACCTCTGGCGCGGCCAGATTCGGTGCGTCGGTGATCACCACCACCTGGTTGTTGGTCAGGTCGGGGAAGGCCTCGACCGGCAGGTCACGCACCGCCAGCACGCCGGTCACGGCGAGCGCGGCCAGGCACAGCAGGACGAAGGCGCGCTGCCCGAAGGTGGCCTGGACGATCCGCTCGATGAGCCCCACTACTCGGACTCCGCGGCTGGCGCGGCCAACGCCGACTTGAGCAGGAACGCTCCGGACGTGGCCACGACGTCGCCCTCGGCCAGCCCGCGGACGATCTCCATCAGGCCGTCGGACTCGGCGCCGGTCGTCACCGCGCGGCGCGAGAACTGATCGGCGCCGGTCCTGACGAAGACGACGCTCTCGCCCTCCATCGTCTGCACGGCGCCCGACGGCACCACCAGCACCCGCCGCGCCGCCGTGGCGGCGATCGCGACGCTGACGAACATCTGCGGCTTCAGCCGCTGGCCGGGATTGACGGCCTCCACCCGCAGCGTCACACGGCGGGTCTCGGCGTTGATCACGGCGCCGATGCCGGTGAGTGTGCCGGGGAAGGACTCGCCCGGATAGGCGGCGGTGACGATGGTCGCCGACTGGCCGATGGCGACCCGGCCGAGGAGCGCTTCGTCGATCTCGGTGGTGACCCACACGCGCCTCAGGTCGGAGACCACCAGGAGCGGCGTGCCGGGGGTGACCGCCGCGCCTTCGGTGACATGACGCTCGATGACGGTGCCGGCGAAGGGTGTCAGCACCGGCGCGTCCTCCTCCTTCAACGGATCGGCGTCGGGCCGGGGCGTGATGCCGAAGTGATGCAGCTCCTGCTCGGTGCGGGTGATCTCGGCGCGTGCCGCCGCCACGCGCTGCGCCGCCGCGATGACGTCGGCCCGGGCGCGGGCCAGCTCCTGCGCCGACAGCGCCTTGTCGGCGACCAGGGCCGCAGCGCTGGCCTCCGCCGTGCGTGAGAAGGCCAGCTCGGCCTCGAGTCGCTGGTGTTCGGCCAGTCCCTTGAAATAGTCGGCCCAGGCGTCGTGCACGACGTGGCTGTGGAGTCGGGCGACGACGGCGCCGCGCGTCACCACGTCGCCGGGCTGGACCCGCATGTCGTCGACCACGCCTTCGACCAGCGATCCGATGCGGGCGGTACGGCGCTCGTCGAAGGTGACGACGCCGGCGGCGGCGATCGGGTCGCGGCGTTCGACGAACCGCGCCGCGGCGGTCTCGATGCCGGCGGCGGTGGCGTCGCCAGGCGCCACACGCACACCGGCCGGTGTCGCCGCGGCGGCCGGGGGCGACTCCGGAGGCGCCGACTGGCAGCCGAGCGCGGCGGTCAGGGCGGCACCGGCGGCGAGCGCCACGAGCGCGCGAACGGACTGGGTCATGGCAGCGGTTCCTCTCCGGCGGCGAGTCGTGCGTCGATGGCGGCGGCCACGGCGTCGATGGCGGTGTCGAGACTGACGGCGGCTGCCTCGGCGTGCACCCGCTCGGCGTCCAGCAGCCGCAGCACGTCGATGGCGCCGGCGGCGAAGGCGGCGCGGGCGGCATCGCGGGCAGCGCGCGCCGGCTCCACCAGGGCCGCGGGAGTCCAGGCAGCGCGCTCGGCCAGCGTGGCGGCGGCGTCGCGGGCGGCGGCGAACTCGCCGCGCAGCCGCCGTTCCACCGCCGCGGTCTCGAGTTCGGCGGCGCGCACCTGGCCGGATGCGACGGTTCGGGCGACGCGGTTGCGATCGAAGAGCGGCACGGCGACGGTGACCGCCGCGACCCCGGTGGTGTAGCCCGCGGTGCGCTTGACGCCGGCGTTCACGGCCAGATCGGGCACGCCGCGGGCCCGCTCGAGGTCGAGCGTTCCGGCGGCCGACTGCAGCACACTGCGCGCCAGCCGCAGATCGGGCACCGCGTCGAGCCTGAGGCTGTCACCGGCCGGCAGCGGCGGCGGCGCCGGCATCTGCAGCCGTTCGATCGTGACGTCGGTGCCGAGCCGTGCGCCCAGCAGGACCGCGGCCCGCGCCGCGCCCAGCGAGGCCTGAATGCGATCGAGCACCGCGCGCGCCTCGGCGGTGCGCAGCTTCAACAGCTCCGACTCCGGCGCCGTGCCGAGTTCCACCCGGCGCCGCATCACGCGCGTCGCTTCGCTCAGGCTGGCGGCCAGCGCGTCGAGGACCGTGGCCCGGTCGCGCAGACGCACCGCTTCGAGGAAGTGGCGGCTCACCTCGAGGGTCACGGCGCGGGTGGTCGCCGCGTGCGACGCTTCGGCGACGCTCACCGCCGCCGCCGCGACGCCCCGCCGGGCCGCTCGCTCCCCGCCGAGTTCCACTGTCTGAGTGACCGTGGCGAAGACGTCGAGTGGGAGCGCCGAGTCCGCCGCCCCGGACGCCCAGTTCTCGGACCGCAGTTCGACCGCGGGGTTCAGCGGCCGGCCGGCGAACGGTCTGGCCTCGCGTGCCGCTGTCACCCTGGCGGCCGCGGCCGCGAGTTCGGGTGTGCCCGCCCGCGCCAGGGCGATGGCCTCGCCGAGCGACAGCGGCGTCTGCACCGGCTGCGCCGCGACGATGCTGCTGAGGGCGCAGGCGATTGCTGCGCCGAGATACGCCTTGACCATGACCGCGCAGTTCTACCAGCCGCGGATGAGACCGGGATGAGAGCCGAGCCGGCCGGCTCATCGCGGTCCGGCTTGAATCGAAGCCGTCGAACGTCGCACAATCGCCCCGCGGCCGCGACCGCGGCATCGTCAGGTCCAGGGGCGCACCCGGACACGACCGCGCGTCGAGAGCCTGAGGGCGGGCTCGTCCCGTCGATTGAGGGAGCGATGAAACGTGTCGGGAAGTGGTTGCTCGGTCTCGCCGGGCTGCTCGTCGTCGCTGCCGGCCTGTTCGTCGGGTACTTCTTCGTCCGCTATCCGGATGTGCCGCCGCCCGAGACCGTCACGATCGCCGCCACACCCGAGCGGCTGGCGCGCGGGGAGTACCTGACCAAGCACGTCTCGGGCTGCCTGGTCTGCCACGCCGATCGCGACTGGACGAAGTTCAGCGGGCCGGTCGTCGAGGGCACCCGGGGCAAGGGCGGACAGCGCTTCGGCTTCGGACTGGAGCCGTTCGTGATGTACGCGAAGAACATCACCCCGGCCGGGATTGGCGCGTGGACGGACGGCGAGCTGCTTCGCGCGACGGTCTCCGGCGTGAGCCGCGACGGCACGCCGCTCTTCCCGCTGATGCCCTATCCGCATTTCGCGACGATGGCCCGCGAGGACATCGAGGCGATCGTCGCCTACCTGCGGACGGTGCCGTCGCTACCGCCGCCGCCGATCCCGGAGCGCCAGCTCGACTTCCCGCTGCCGATCGTCGTGCGGACCATTCCGGCGGCGCCGTCGCACCGCCCGATCCCGCCGCCGACCGATCGGGTCGCCTACGGCGAGTACATGGTCAACGCCGCGCTGTGCTCCGAGTGCCACACGCCGATGGACGACCAGGGGCAGTTCATCGCCGGCATGGACTTCGCCGGCGGGACGGCGTTCGCGCCCAACGGCGTCGGCCTGGTGCGCTCGGCCAACATCACGCCGGACGCCGGCACCGGCATCGGCACCTGGACCGAGCAGCAGTTCGTGGACAAGTTCCGCGCCTTCCGCGGCGCACCGGCCCGCGTGCTCGAGGGCGCCGAGCGGCTGCAGAACACCGAGATGCCGTGGACCGACTACGCCGGCATGCGCGACCAGGACCTGGCCGCGATCTACGCCTACTTGCGCTCGCTGCAGCCGGTCGTCAACCGGGTGGAGAAGTTCCCGGCGTCCTAGTGCCGGTGCTGGGCCAGGTGCTGGCGCAGCAGGTCCTTCCCGTAGTCGTTGCCGTTGGGCGTCCGCACCATGGTGTGAATGTGCGCCCGCGTCGGCGTGCCGGCCTGGTTGATCCTGGTCGTGCCGACCGGCGTCTGGTGATCGAACTCGATCAGGATGACCGGGCTGTGGATGCGGTAGTAGAACACCGCCTCGTCGCTGACGCCGCCGGCCCAGGCGAACCAGGTGTCGTCGAGATGGGCGGCCACCTCACGCATGCGCACCGCGGCGTGGTCGTCGCGCAGGTTGCCGACGTAGAGGCCGGCCAGCTCCAGCAGGCGGGCCTTCAGCGGCGCTGTCAGACTCGACGCCTTGACTCCGGCGTAGTCGAGCACGTGGTTGTCGCGGTCGGCCTGCGCCTGGATGTCGTTGCCCGGCTTGTCGCGCCGGATCGTCGCGGCCTGTTGCCGTGATGGGTCGAGCGCCTGCATGAAGGCGAGGCCCTGGTTCTGCTCGGCCTGCATCACGGCGCTGCCGGCGTGCACGCCGGTCGTGGTCACCGCCGGTTCGCCGCCCATGAACACCGGCGTCATCACCACCTGGTCGGCGAGGACGAAGTAGTTGACGACCAGGTGATGGCCGTCGATCTGCCAGCCCCACGGCTCGGTGGCCGAGGGACGGCCCATGACCGTGAAGAAATAGAGCTGCTCGTCGTAGCTGAGCGGATCGGCGTTGATCTCGCGCAGGGTCTGGTCGGTCTTCATGATCGCCTGCGACAGCGCCAGGCCCGTGGCCGACAGCGACGTTCGCATCAGCGCCATCGCCGCCTCGCGCTGCGGCGCCGTCATCTCGCGCAGGCTGACGCCCTGGCGGGTGTAGAGGCCGTTGTCGACGTTGGACCAGCGGCGCCACTCGTCGTCGTCGACCGCGAAGACCGTGCGCAGGGTCTGCGCCGGCGTCAGCGAGGCCAGCCACGCCTGCGCCGCCTGGACGATCGGCGCCGTCGTGACGCCGCTGGCGCGGATGGGGAACAACCCTGGCGTGATGCCGGTGGCGGGGCGCAGGCCGACGAACGGTTCGGCCAGGGCCTGCCGCTGCTGATCGGCGAACGCCTTCTTGCGGGCCAGCATCGCATCGGTGACGCCGGGTTGCGCCTGGGCGATGGCGATCAGCCCACCGAGCGCCACGCCCGAGAGGATCCACTGGCGAAGGGCGGGTCGAGGTCGCATGCGGCTGCTCACTGTATCCGAAGCGCGGGGTGATGGCGGCGCGACTCGTCGTCGTGCCGACGGGTCATTCGCGCACCGCCTTGGTGGCGCGCGCCAGCGCCTCGAGCGCGGCGGTCCGTTCGGCCCGCCGGGTCAGCACCTCGCGTTCGGCCTCTTCCAGCGCGGCATCGGCCCGGTCGAGCGCGTCGCGCGCCGCTTCGAGCGCCTGCTGCGCCGCCCGCAGGCGCTCCTGGCGCTCGCGCTTCTCGCGCTCGGCCTGCTCGCGCGCCCGGGCTCGCTCGGCGTCGCGGTCGGCCCCAGGGCCGGCGTCCTCGACCGGCGGCGACGGCCGCGGCCGCGGTTCGACGATGCGCAAGTGGGGTCGCGGCGCCACGGTGAGGCCGGCCAGGGCCTCGAAGCCGCGCGGTGCCAGCGGCTTGGTGAGGCGCCCGTCGGCCTCGGGTGCGGGCAGTGCCTGTAAGGTGTCGCGGACGGCGTCGAGCGTGGCCGGCGTGGCCGGATGTCCTCCTTCGGCCAGCACGGTGCGGGCCTCGGCCACTGCCTCGCGCACGGCCTCGCGATGCGTCGCTTCGGCCGCCCGCACGTCCGCCGGTGTGCCGGCGAGCGCCGCGAGATGGGCCGCGCGCACGTCCCCGGCCGCCGCGACGAGCCGATCGACGAGCGGGCGGCGATGCCAGTGGAGCTGATTGACGACCCACGCCGGCAGGCTCGGCTTGACCAGCGTCTTCAGGTCCGGGCGCTTGGCGGACTTGGCCAGGGCGTTGCGCGCCTCGGTGAAGCCGTCGAGCGGCCCCTGATAGAGCGCGTCGATCTGGGCGTCGATGTCGACCATGGTGTCTCGTGCCGACTCTATCGCGGTCGTCCCGGCGCGGCCAGGAGGCAATGCGGTAATCTACTGCCCCCAGCCGCTATGCATGATTTCTTGACCGGTGTCTTCAACATCACCCCCACGCCGTTCCATCCCGACGGCTCCCTCGATCTGGTGTCGCTGACCCGGCTCACGCACTTCACGCGCGACGCCGGCGTGAACGGCATGACCATCCTCGGCGTGCTCGGCGAGGCCGACAAGCTCACCGACCTCGAACGCGATCGGGTCATCGAGGGCACGCTCGAAGCCGCCGGGTCGGACTTTCCGATCTGCGTCGGCACCACCCACGCCGGCACCGACGGTTGCATCGCGTTCAGCAAGCGGGCGCAGATGCTCGGCGCGCAGGCGGTGATGGTGGCGCCGCCGAAACTGGCCCGCACCAACGACGCGGCGCTGCGCACGCACTACGTCGCGGTCGCCGAGGCCCTCGATGTTCCGGTCGTCGTGCAGGACTTCCCGCCGGCCGTCGGTGGCATCACGATGACCCCGGAGCTCATCGCCAGCCTGGCCGCCGCATCGCCCCGCCTGCAGCACTTGAAGCTCGAGGACGAGCCGTCGCCGATGAAGGTGAGCCAGGTGCTGGCGATCAACCCGGCGGTGCGGATTTTCGGCGGTCTCGGCGGCATGATGTTCCTCGAAGAGCTGCGCCACGGCGCCATCGGCACCATGACCGGCTTCGCGTTTCCCGAGATCCTGGTGCGGGTCTTCCGCGCTCACGCCGGCGGCGACGCCGACGCCGCGGCCGAGATCTTCTATCGCTACTGCCCGCTCATCCGCTTCGAGAACCAGCCGCGCATCAACCTGGCGCTGCGCAAGCACATCTATCACCGGCGCGGCGTGATCGCGTCGCCACGTGCCCGGGCGCCGTTCGCCGCCGTCGATGCCGGCACGCTCGAGGATCTCGACGACCTGCTGCGCCGGCTCGACCTGGCGCCGGCCGCATCCTAGTCGTCACTGTCTAGCTGCCACTTTCTAGCCGCTCGCCCCTAGCCGCCAGCCGCTGTTCGGAGCCTCTATGAACTTGAACCTGACTGGAAAACGCGCTCTCGTCCTGGCCGCCAGCCGCGGCCTCGGCTTCGCCACCGCCATGGGCCTGGCCCGCGAGGGCGCCGCGCTGGTCATCTGCAGCCGCGACGAGGGCCGCATCCGCGCCGCCGCCGACCATATCCGCACCGCCACCGGCGCCACGGTGGAGGCGATCACCGCCGACGTGAGCTCGGCCGACGAGGCGAGCCGTCTGGTGGCGCACACGGTCGCTACCCTGGGCGGCCTCGACATCGTGGTCCACAACGCCGGCGGACCGCCGTCGGGGCCGTTCGTGTCGATCACCGACGCCCAGTGGCATCAGGCGTTCGAGCAGAACCTGATGAGTTACATCCGGCTGGTGCAGGCGGCAGTGCCCGAGCTGAAGAAGGCCGGCGGCGGCCGCATCCTCACCATCGCCTCGTCGTCGATCAAGCAGCCGGTGCCTGGCCTGGTCACCTCGAACACGCTCCGCACCGGCATCTGGGGACTGGCCAAGACGCTGGCCAAGGAACTGGGGCCCGACAACATCCTCGTCAACGTCGTGGCACCGGGCCGCATCCAGACCGAGCGCATCGACGAGCTCGACCAGGCGACCGCGACGCGGCGCAGCCTCGATGTGGACCAGGTGCGGCGCGAGTCGGTGGCGGCGATTCCCCTCGGCCGCATCGGCACGCCGGAGGAGTTCGCCAACCTGCTCGTCTTCCTCGCCTCCGACGCCGCCCGCTACATCAGCGGCCAGGCCATCACCGTGGACGGCGGGGCGATGTCGGCACTCTGAAGAGCGGGTCCCTAGTCCCTGCGCTTGAGAATCCTCCCGTCCCGGCACGAAGGTGTCGAGCACGAGGCAGGCGGTCAACGCGCGGCCGGAGTGGGGCACGTCCGGCGGAATCACGTACATCGTGCCGGGGGTGAGCCGCACCGTCTCGCCGCCGGCGGTCAGTTCCAGTTCGCCGTCGAGCACCGTGACCGTCTGCTCGTGTGGATGGCGATGCTCGGGAAAGGCCGCGCCGGCGGTGACCGTCACATACGACTGGGTCAGTCGCGGGGTGTGAATCAGGCGGGCGTCGAAGCCCGGGAACAGCTCCCAGGTGGGAATCGCGGCGAAGGTGTAGAGGGGCATCAGCGTCTCCGTGTGCAGTTCAGCATAGTGCGGCCGGCCGGCGCGAGGCTGACAGCCGCGGCGGGTCGGTGCACAATGGACCAGCGGCCATGATCCCGACGCGTCCACTCCGCCGTCTTGCCACCGCTGCCGCGCTGGCCGCTCTTTTCATCGCCGCGCCGCTGGCCGCGCAGGCGCCCGTGCCGGCGGCCGAGCCCACCGTCGATGCGGCACGCTTCGCCGCGTTTCTCGACGAGCTGAAGACCGAGGCGGTCGAACGCGGCATCTCGGCCGAGGTGGCGGCCAAGGCCCTCGACGGACTGACCCCGCTGGCGGTGGTCGTGGAACGTGATCGGAGCCAGGCCGAGAGCGTGCTCACCGTGGACGAGTACGTGCGGCAGCGGCTCACGCCGGCGATCGTGCGGCGCGCCCGGACGATGGCCGCCACCCACAAGACGCTGCTCGAGAAGGTGGGGAAGACCTACGGCGTGCAGCCCCGCTATCTGGTCGCGGTGTGGGGGCTGGAGTCGAACTTCGGCCGCTTCACCGGGGTACGGCCGACGGTGCAGGCGCTGGCGACGCTGGCCTTCGACGGCCGCCGCGGCACGCTGTTCCGCAACGAGCTGTTCGACGCGCTGCGCATCGTCGAGCGCGGGCATGCGCCGCTCGATCACCTCAAGGGCTCGTGGGCCGGAGCCATGGGGCAGCCGCAGTTCATGCCGTCGAGCTACCTGCGCTACGCCGAGGATTTCGATGGCGACGGCGAACGCGACATCTGGAACAACTCGGCCGACGTCTTCGCGTCGATTGCCAACTACCTCAAGGCCTACGGGTGGGACGGCACCGCCACGTGGGGCCGTGCAGTGCGTTTGCCTGCCCCGGTCAAGGAGATCGCCGAGCGCGCCGGATCGCGCGGTGAGGGCTGCCGCGCCGAACGGGCGCTCACCCGGCGCCAGTCGCTGGCCGAATGGGAGGCGATGGGTGTCCGGACTGCGACCGGCGGCAGTCTGCCGAACGTCGATCGCACGGCGTCGCTGCTCGCCGCCGGCGGCAGCAACTACCTGGTCTACGGCAACTACGAGGCGATCCTCGGCTACAACTGCGCCAACGCCTACGCCCTCAGCGTGGCGATGCTCGGCGATCGCCTGCCGTGACGACGCCGCCACCCATGCACCACTTCCATCAGGCCTCCATGCCCTCTTCGTCCAGCAATTCCCGTCCGGCCGCCTGGATGGTGGCTGCCACCGCCATCGGCGCGGTCACCGCGATGGTCGCCGCGCTCTACTTCGCCGGGCAGGGCCTCACCCCCATCGCGCTGGTCGGCACCAGTCTCTTCGTCCTGCTCGGCGGCGCCTCGTTCGAACTGGCGCGCCGCCGGTCGCGCTGAGCCGCACCGCCGGCGGCCACGCGCGCGGCGGTGAACCTGCGTCGCGATCTCAGATTCGGACACCGCGATCCCGCATGGTAGGCTGAGCGTCATGAACGCCAAGTTGTTGCACGGAATCAACGAGCACCTCACGCTGGAATTCAAGGCCTCGCACGAGTACCTGGCCATGTCGGTGTGGCTGTCGGAACACGACCTGCCGGGCTTTGCCACCTGGATGCGCCAGCAGTCGAGCGACGAGCTCCTGCACGCCCAGAAATTCATCGACCACCTGGTGGAGCGCGACCAGAAGGTGGTGCTGCCGGGCGTGGCGCAGCCGCCGATGGCCTGGGAGTCGGCCGAGGCGCTGTGCCTGCACGTGCTCGCCAACGAGCAGGCGGTCACCGCGTCGATCAACGAGCTCTATGCCCTGGCCGAGACCGCCAAGGATCGCCCCGCGGTGGTGCTGCTCCAGTGGTTCGTCAACGAGCAGATGGAAGAAGAGGCCGCGGCGCGCGCCATCCTCGGCCGGATCCGGCTCGGCGGCACGACCGGGGTCGGGCTGCTGATGATCGATCAGGAGCTGGCCAAGGGCACGGTGCCGGGGATGCCGGCTGCTGCCGCTGCTGCCGGCGCGTGACGCCGGCCGTCGTCCGTGCGCGTGCACCACTGGAATCCTGCTGACGGACCGCTCACCGAAGCGGCGCTACGGGCCAAGCTCGAAGCGATGGGCTACGCCGTGGCCCGCTACGTCTACCCGCCCGGCACCCGGTTTCCCGATCACGCCCACGAGACCGACAAGATCGACGCCGTGATCAGTGGCCGCTTCCGCCTGGTGATCTCCGGGCACATGGCGCAACTGGGCCCGGGCGACTGGGTGGAGGTGCCGCGCGGTCGCCGGCACACCGCGGCGGTGATCGGCGACGAGCCGGTGGTGAGCTTGGATGCCATAAGGCTAGGGACTAGGGACTAGGCTCGAAGCGTCACACGTTCGCATCGCCGCGCGGCGGCAATGCACGAGCCCTATGTGGCAGATCCGTCCTTGGGCAGTGTGACTGGGTCACGCCCCAGTCCCTGGTCCCTGGTCCCGATGGCCCGCAGCGAAGGGTCCGACATGAAGATCGTGATGTTCGGCGCCGGCGGTGTCGGCGGCTACTTCGGCGGGCGGCTGGCGCAGGCGGGCTGCGACGTGGCGTTCGTCGCCCGCGGTGCGCATCTCGAGGCGATCCGGCGCGATGGCCTGCGCATCGTCAGCCCCAAGGGCGATGCACACGTCAGCGCCGTGCGCGCCAGCGACGATCCGCGCGATCTTGGCGTCGCCGACGTCGTGCTCTTCACCGTCAAGCTCTACGACGCCGAACGCGCCGCGGCGCAGCTCGGGCCGCTGGTCGGCCCGGACACGATGGTGGTCACGCTGCAGAACGGCGTCGACGCCGTGGACATCGTCGCCAGGCACGTCGGCCGCGAGCGCACCGCGGGCGGCGTCGCCTACGTGGCCGCGGTGATCGAACCGGCCGGCACCATCCGCCACACCGCGCTCGACGCGCTCATCGTCGGCGAGCTCGACGGCGCGATGTCGCCGCGGCTGCTGGCCCTGAAGGCGGCCGCCGATCGCGCCGGGTTCGGCTTCACCGCCAGCCCGCGCATCCTCGTCGACCTGTGGTCGAAGTTCGCGCGGCTGAGCGTGTTCAGCGCGATGACCGCGATCACCCGCTCCCCGCTCGGCGTGCTGCGGGCGAGCCCGCCGCTCATGGCGATGCTCGAACGAGCGACGTGGGAGACGATCGCCGTCGGCCGCGCGCACGGCGTGCCGCTCGAGGACGGCGTGATGGACGAGGTGATGGCGATGATGCGCGGCATGCCGCCGACGGCCCAGTCGTCGATGCTCTCGGACCTCGAGCGTCAGCGGCCACTGGAACTGCCGTGGTTGAGCGGCGCCGTCGTGCGCTTGGGCGCCGAGAAGGGCGTGCCGACGCCGACTCACGAGTTCGTCGTCACCGTCCTGCAGCCGTTCGTCGTCGGCGGGTCGCCGGCGATGGTGTAGCGGGGTCGGTGTAGCGGGTCAGACCCCATTCTGGGCCGGCCTTGAACAGGGGTCAGACCCCTTTCGTCCCCGGGCCAGACTCGCGGCAGAACTTGCGATCCGCCGTTCTGTTCAACGGCCCACGGCCGAGACGATTCGCGCCAGGTAGTCGTCCAGCGCCTCACCGTCGTCCTGCCACGTGCCGCCCGTGGCGGTGGCCAGGTCGCGCAGGGTATCCCGCGTGGCGCGAACGAATGGATCCTTCCGCTCGCGATCGTGCGGCCGCGGATCGAGTGGATAGAGCGGGGCGCCGGCCCGCGCGGCCTGCTCGACCACCGTGCTCAGGTCCATCGCCCCGGCGGTGTAGCCATTGCTGACGTAGAGCACGGCCGTCGCCCCGTCGATTGGCTGCGCCGCGTCCACCAGCTGGCGGAGCGCAGCCACGGTCACGCGAGCGCGATAGCGCACTTCACGTCGCGCCCGCGGCGTCGTCATGTCCTCCGGTTTGAGGGCGTTGCCCGTCGTCCGCTTCACCGCGCCCGACAGCCGGTCGCGGTCGAATGGCGGGTCGGTGAGCGACAGCTGGAGCGCGAGCGTTGACGGGCCGGAGCTACGCAGGACGACGCGGTCGCCGTTCTGCACGAGCGCGTCCAAGGCGGTCTTCAGCACGCGGCGGATCTCGCCGGTACGACGAAAATCCAAGTGCAGGTCGTCGATGAGAACGAGCCACGTGACCGGCGCTGACGGCCGCGACATCGAGGCGACCCGGTGCGGACGTCCTGCGACGTTGGCCACCAGACTGAGGGCGATTGCCGCTCCGAGCGCGACCGGTCGCATTGGCGAGTTGGACGTCGCCGGTCACCGTCCGGCCGGCCGTCGGCAGTGCAGCATCTTCGTACCTGGCGCTTTCGGCAGCACCGACACCTGGTCGGTGCCAGACCCCGCCGCTACGGGTGGTGGGTGATTCGCGCCACAGCGGATTGGGGCCAGGCCCCGTCAGCCGGCCGTCAGCCGGTGGACACTACGGGACGGTGCGGCAGCGCGACGCCAGCAGTCCCGTCGCCAGCGACAGGTCGAGGTCCGCGACGAGCAGGCCGTCTTGACCGTAGGGCTGCCAGGCCTGCACCGTCCCGTCTGGACGGATCACCGCCGACGTCGTCCCCGAGCCGTCGCTCGCCGCGTTCACCGACGCGAAGTAGATCGAGTTCTCGGCGGCGCGGCAGAACATCGCCTTCTCGTGGAAGCTGTTGGCCGCATCGGCGAAGACGGCGGGCCGATAGCTGCCGGGTTCGGCGACGTGCGCGTGCGGGTGGAAGACCACCTGCGCGCCGCGACGGGCCGCCCAGCGCACCGTTTCCGGATAGCGCCACCCTTCGTGGCAGATGGCGATGCCGAAGGTGAGCGCTCCGGCGGTGAAGACGCGGCGTTCGTGGCCCGCGGCGGCGTAGGTCACTTCCTCCGACGGGTCGATCTGCACCTTGTCCTGCCAGCCGGCCACCGAGCCGTCGGCGTTGACGACCAGCGCGGTGATGAGCAGCCCCTGGTCGGTGATCCGTTCGGTGCCGATCACCACCGCGATGCGCGCGGCCGCCGCGGCCGCGGCCACCGTGGCCCACGCGCGCTCGAGGAACGCCGGGTCGGGCGCCGGCGCCGGCACACCGGCCCAGCGATAACCGGGCACGTAGCATTCGGGAAAGCAGACGACGGCGGCCCCGCGCCGCGCCGCCTCGGCGATCGCCGCGGTGGCACGCTGCACCGACTCGTCCGGCGTCGCCGCGATGCGGAGGTTGGCAAGCGCGATGCGCACCGTGGCCATGGGTCAGCGCCGCTCCGTGGCGGCGGCGCTGAACGCCACCGCCAGCCAGCTGAGGAGGATCGCCGGCGTGCCGAAGGCGTCGCTCGGCCAGTGTGCGCCGGGCACGATGCGCGCGGCCGCGGCGAGGACGATCGCGACGCCCGTGGCGACGAGCACGCCGGTGCGCAGCGCTGACGGCTTCATCCGCCACGCCAGGACGAACAGCGCGCCGATGGTCACGCTGTAGAGCGTCATGAACGTCGACGGGAACGACAGCCCGGTCGGGTTGCCCATCACCGCCACCAGCTCGCGCGACGGCCGCGGCCGGCCGAACAGCGCCTTGCTCGACTCCCCGAACGTCTGTTCGAGAGCGATGGCCACGGCGACGACGGCCACGGCGCGCAGCCCGGCGAGCCGCCAGGCACCGAGCAGGGCGATGGCCATCAGGACGAACTTGGCCGGCGCGGTGGCGGTGGACACCATCGGTGCGACCCATGCCGTGCCGGGCGAGGCCGATTGGAAGGCATGCGCGACGGCGACGTCGCCGGGCAGATAGGGCAGCAGGCGTGCCGTGCCGCCGACGCCGAGGGTCACCGCGGCGGCGACGAAAACGAGCGTGCGGGTGGAGGGCATCGCCACGGCATTATTCCCGATTGGTCGCGGCCGCCGCATCCACCGGGGCGTCGACGTCGAGGAAGGTGGTGATGGCCGCAAATCGCGCCCATCGCTCCGCCGCGGGCGTCTGTCCGAGCGCCGCGCTGACGAGCCGCCGGCCGACCGGATAGGCGAGCACGCGCGATCGCTGCCGTTCGATGAAGGCGAGCATTCCCGCCGGATCGAGCACCAGGGCGTCGTCGCGCAGCCGGGTGGTCGCGGCCTCGGTGCCGAGCGGCGAATCGAGGTAGTCGGCGGCGATGTGGGCGACTTCCAGGTCGAGGGCGGCGACCAGCCGCTCAGTCTGCACGACCTGCGCGGCGTCGGTAGGGCGCTGACCGGCCGCTGGCATCAGCCGCTCGGCGCACACACGCGTCCGCACTTCGAGCGGCAAGAGCAGCTCGGCGCCGGCCTCGGCAGCGCCTTCGGCCAGCAGCCGGTGCGGTCCGAACGCCGGCGACAGCGCCCGTTCAGTCCATCCTAGCCGCTCGACCAGCCGCGCCGTGGCCAGCACGTGCTGGGCGTGATGGCCCGGGGTGCCCTCGTGCGCCGCCAGTTGCAGCAGGTGCGCGACGTCGCTGCCGCCGTGGCGCGACACCCACACGTCGGAGACACGCGGGTCATGAGGCCGGGAGAACGCCGCCCAGCCGCGTTCGTCCGAGGGGATGAGCGCGATGCGTTCGCCGGCGGGCAGCGGCAGATGGCTGGCCACGGCCTCGCGGCACCAGGCGATGGCCGCGGCGAACACCGCCTCGACCCGTGCCGCCGGCACAGCGTGCCGCTGACGAAACGCGGCATGGCGTTCGGCCAGCGAGCCTGGTCCGGGCAGCCGCTCCGACAGCTCCTGCCGCACGCGGTCGAGGGCGACGGCATCGCGCGCCGGCGGCCGCGCGCCGAGGGCTGCGGCCGCTTCGTCGGCAAACGACGCGCTGGCGCCGGCGAGGCGGCCGGCGGCGACGGCCAGCGCCTGCACTTGTCCATCGAGATAGCGGCGGCGCGCCTGTTCGGCGGCGTCGGCGGACGGCGTCATCGCGGCCATCGCGGTACGCAGTTCGCCGACGCGCGCCTGGATCGCCGCGACTGGCTCGCGCGTGCCCTCGCCCCACGCCGCTGGTCCGAGCCACGTGTCGATGAGTGAGGGCTGATGCTGTGCCAGAGACAACGCGAGACGAACGTAGGTCTCGCCGGCGCCAGCGGCGGTGATCGGAGGTGGTCGCGACACTCCGCGACACGCCGGCAGCAGCCCTGCCGCCGATCCGGCCATCATCGCCAGCGCCGAGCGGCGCGTGAGGGTGCGCCGACCGCGCGACGCATCGCCCTCCGATCCTTCATACCGCGTAGTCATCAGCGCCATGAGAACGGCCGCATCTTCGCATGAACGGCATTGACTTCCGGGCGCCGCACGGTTTCAATGCGGCAGGCCCGCCGCTGACTTCACGGCGCGCGGGCGTTCCAGGAGTGGCCGATGCGCCGGGTGTCCCTGCTGTCCGTGCCTCTGCTCGCGTTCACCGTCGGTTGTTCACAGCCCGCCGCGCCGCCGGCCGGCAGCCCGGCCGCGGCGCCGGCCGCGACCGCGCCGAAGCTCGGAATTCGCCCGGTGGCCGACACCGAGACGCCGCCGGACCTGAGCCAGGTGCCGCCCGACGTGCAGAAGGTGTTCGCGCACATCGACGAGAACATCGATCAGCACGTCGTCAACCTGCAGGAGTGGATCCAGCAGCCGAGCATCTCGAACTCCGGTGAGGGCATCCCCGAGTCGGCCGAGATGGTGAAGGGCTTCTTCGACGAACTCGGCTGCCAGCAGACTCAGGTCTACGACGTCGGCATCACCGAGTACGGCACCCCCGGCAACCCGGTGGTCTACGCCAAGTGCGACGAGGGCGCCGAGAAGACGCTGCTCATCTACTGGATGTACGACACCATGCCGGTCACGCAGCCCGACGCCTGGGAGCATCCGCCGTTCGAAGGCCGGATCGTCCAGCACGGCGCATACCCCAAGGTGATGTTCGGCCGCGGCGCCACCAATTCGAAGGGGCCGCAGATGGTGCAGCTGAACGCCTTCCGCGCCATCAAGGCGGTGCACGGCAAGCTGCCGGTCAACCTGATCTTCGTCGCCGAGGGCGACGAGGAACGGATGGACATCGGCCTGCGCAAGTGGGTCAAGGACCACCCCGAGCTGCTCGAAGGCGCCGACGCGATGATCCGCTTCGGCAGCCAGTCGACCAGCGGCAACGGCGGCTTCGGCGGCGGCTCGGAAGGCTGCGTCTACGTCGAGCTGACCACCTCGGGCACGGCCTGGGGCCGCGGCCCGACGGTGTCGGACATCCACGGCAGCAACAAGCGCGGCACCGACAGCCCGGCGTGGCGCCACATCAAGATGCTGGCCTCACTCGTCAGCGACGACGGCAACACGCCGCTCATCGACGGCTTCTTCGACGGCATCCAGCCGCTGTCGCCGCAGCAGGAACAGTCGCTGCGCGCCGGCGCCAAGAACATGGACCTCAAGGTGGCGGCCGAGAACCTCGGGGTCGCCCGCTTCATGTTCGACGATCCGTACGAAGTGCTGAAGACGCAGCGCTACGGCACCTCGTTCAACCTCGACGGCATCTGGGGCGGCAACATGTATGCGGGCGGCGCCGGCGCCATCCTGCCCAACAAGGTCACCTCGAAGCACAACTTCCGCTACGTGCCGAACATGACCGGGCCCGACCTGGTCAAGAAGCTGCGCGCGCAGCTCGACAAGAACGGCTACAAGGACGTCGAAGTGAAGCTCATCGGCGACGTGCCGTGGGCGCTGATGAACTCCGATCACGAGGCCGGACGCGCGATGAAGCGGGCCTACGAGATCATGGGCATCCCCCATGGCCAGCTGCGCGACGACTGGGGCATCGGCGGCGGCGGGGCGGCGGCCGGCGGCTACTGGCCGGCGTATCTCTTCGGCAACGGCGAGGTCGGTGAGCGGGTCTCCCCTTATAAGGGCATTCCGATCGTCAGCGGCGGGGGCGGTCACGGCGCGCGCGCGCACGCCGCCAACGAGTACCTGGGTGATCGAGGGCGCCGGCAAGGTGCTCGGGATGGCCGGGGCGGAGAAGTCGATCGTCGCCGCCGCGTACGCGTTTGCCGGCAAGATTCCGCCGGCCAGATCGTCGACGAACTGAACGTGGAGCCGTGGCCTCGGCCACGTGGGAGGGTGTGATGCGGGGTTCACTGTCGTTCATCTGCGTGGCGGCGCTGGCCGCGGCGGCGTGTCAGCAGCCGGCGGCACCGGCCGATCAGGCGGCGGCGGCGCCGGCGGCCGCGACGCCGTCGCTCGGCATCCGTCCGGCCGGCGACGAAGAGGTCAAGCCGGACATGAGCCAGGTGCCGGCCGACGTGCAGAAGGTGTTCGCACACATCGACGAGAACATCGATCAGCACACCGTCAACCTGCAGAAGTGGATCCAGCAGCCGAGCATCTCGAACTCGGGCGAAGGCATTCCCGAGTCGGCCGAGATGGTGAAGGGCTTCTTCGACGAGCTGGGCTGCCAGCAGACCCAGGTGTTCGACGTCGGCGTCACCGAGTACGGCTCGCCCGGCAACCCGGTGGTCTACGCCAAGTGCGACGAGGGCGCCGAGAAGACGCTGCTGATCTACTGGATGTACGACACGATGCCGGTCACCCAGCCCGACGCCTGGCAGTACCCGCCGTTCGAAGGCCGCATCGTCGAGCAGGCGCCGTACAAGAAGGTGATGATCGGCCGCGGCGCCACCAACTCGAAGGGGCCGCAGATGGCGCAGATGAACGCCTTCCGCGCCATCAAGGCGGTGCACGGCAAGCTGCCGGTCAACCTGATCGTCGTCGCCGAGGGCGACGAGGAGCGGATGGACATCGGCCTGCGCAAGTGGGTCAAGGACCACCCCGAGCTGCTCGAGGGCGCCACCGCGATGATGACCTTCGGTGGCCAGGCACCCAGTGGCGGCGGCGGTTACGGCGGCGGGTCGGAAGGCTGCGTCTACGTCGAGCTGACCACCTCGGGCACGGCCTGGGGCCGCGGCCCGACGGTGTCGGACATCCACGGCAGCAACAAACGCGGCACCGACAGCCCGGCGTGGCGGCACATCAAGATGCTAGCGTCGATCGTCAGCGACGACGGCAACACGCCGAAGATCGACGGCTTCTTCGACGGCATCCGGCCGCTCACCAGTCAGCAGGAGCAGAGCCTGCGCGAAGCCGCCAAGAACGTCGACCTGAAGGTGGCCGCCGAGAACCTCGGCGTCGCGCGGTTCATGTCCGACGATCCGTACACGGTGCTGAAGACCCAGCGCTACGGCGTGTCGTTCAATCTCGACGGCATCTGGGGCGGCAACATGTATGCGGGCGGCGCCGGCGCCATCCTGCCCAACAAGGTCACCTCGAAGCACAACTTCCGCTATCAGCCGGGACAGACCGGGCCGGACATCGTCAAGAAGCTGAAGGCGCAGCTGGTGAAGAACGGCTATGCCGACGTCGACGTGAAGCTCATCGGCGACGTGCCGTGGGCGCTCATGAACTCGGACAACGAGATCGGCCGGGCGATGCAGCGCACCTACGAGATCATGGCGATTCCCCACTCGCCGGTGCGGGCCGATTGGGGCATCGGCGGCGGCGGCGCCGCGGCCGGCGGCTACTGGCCGGCCTACATGTTCGGCAACGGCGAGGTCGGCGAGAAGATCTCGCCCTTCAAGGGCGTGCCGATCGTGATGGGCGGCGCCGGTCTCGGCGGCCGCGCCCACGCCGCCAACGAGTATTACGTGATCGAGGGCGCCGGCAAGGTCTACGGCCTGGCCGGGGCCGAGAAGGCGGTGGCGCTCACGATGTACGCCTATGCCGGCAAGGTGCCGGCGGGCACGGCGAAGCCGGCGACCACGAACTGACGCCCGATCAGCGGCTAGCGGCTAGGGGCTGGCGGCTAGAACTTGGGCAGGCTGGCGGGCTAGAGGAAACGCATGATCGGTGTTCGTAACCTGGAGAAGGAGTACCACGTGGGCGACCACGTGGTACGCGCGCTGCGCGGCGTCACGCTCGACATCGCCGCCGGCGAGTTCGTCACGGTGGTCGGACCATCCGGTTCCGGCAAGTCGACCTTCATGCACATCCTCGGCTGCCTCGACCGGCCGACGCGCGGGCAGTACCTGCTCGGCGGCCGCGACGTCTCGACGTTGCCGCACGACGAACTCGCCCGGGTCCGCAACGAGACCATCGGCTTCGTCTTCCAGGGGTTCAACCTGCTGGCCCGCACCTCGGCGCTCGAGAACGTCGAGCTGCCGCTGCTCTATACGCGGCAGGGCGCGGTGAAGGCGGCCGAGCGTCGCGATCGGGCCCGCCAGGCGCTGGCCGCGGTGGGGCTCACCGACCGCGAGACCCACCATCCCAACCAGCTGTCGGGCGGTCAGCAGCAGCGCGTGGCGATCGCCCGGGCGCTGGTCAACCAGCCGTCGCTGCTCCTGGCCGACGAGCCCACCGGCAACCTCGACACCACCACCAGCCACGAGGTGATGGAGGTGTTCTCGCAGCTGCGCACCGAGCGCGGCATCACCATCGTGGTGATCACCCACGAACGCGACATCGCCGCCTGGGGCACGCGTACCATCGACTTCAAGGACGGCGTGGTCGTGCAGGACGAGCAGCACGCCCCCACCGCCGGGGCCCGCGCCCCGGCCAGCGTCTGATTCTCCGGGGACTGTCCCGTCTCGTGGGACTGTCCCCGACGTTGAGGAGAGTGACCGTGGACCGACTTCGCGCCCTCCACCCGTCGATCGACATCGGGTTCAAGGCGCTCACGCGCAACCGCCTGCAGACCGCCCTCACCATGCTCGGCATCACCGTGGGCGTGGCCACCGTGCTGGCGATGATGGCGGTGGGCGCCGGCGCGCAGCGCTCGATCGAGCAGCAGGTGCGGGCCGCCGGGCTCAACCAGCTGACCATCAAGGCCGGCAACTGGAAGCCGAAGACCGAGGACTCGGGCAGCGCCGTGGCCCACCAGGGCGACGCCGAGGACACGATGCGGCTGCCGATCGACGAGCTGATGCCGGAGCTGCCCGACGCCGGCGATCCGTTCGCCGGCGCCGACGTCGTGCCGATCCTCCATCCCGAAGACGACCCGATGGAGAAGCACGACCATCCGCTGGCGTGGCAGCGGCTCGGCGATCTCGAAGCCGGCCTCGGCGCCTCGGCGACGCTGTCGTTCGCCGACGCCGAAGCCATCCGCGAGCTGGCCGGTGTGCAGTACGTGGCCTGCGGCGTGCACGGCAACGCCCGGGTGCACTATGTCTCCGAGAGCGGCGGCGACAAGCGCTGGTTCACCAGGATGCACGGCACCGACTTGCACCTGCTCGACATCAAGCGCACCTGGACGCTGCGCAGCGGCCGCTTCTTCACCGAACGCGAGCAGGAGGACCGGGCGATGGTCCTGGTGCTCGGGTCGGTGGTGGCCGAGAAGCTGTTCGGTCCGAACGTCGATCCGGTGGGACGGGACATCACGCTCTGGAATCAGGCCTTCCGCGTGGTTGGCGTGGTGACGAGCGCCAGCTGGGTGGTGCGCCCGGCGCCCGGCGACGACGAATTCGACGCCGTCTACATGCCCTTCACCACCACCCACCAGCTGCTCAACCTGACCAAGCTGAACGACATCACGGTGACCGCGTCGTCCACCGGCGAGGTGTCCGAGGTGAGCAAGCGGATCACCGAGCTGTTGCGGCAGCGCCACGGCATCACCGTCGAGAAGGCCGACGACTTCACGATTTCCACCCAGGCGACCCGCGCGATCGCCACCGGCGGCCTGCCGCCGAACGTCGCGTCGGCGATCGCCGGCAACGTCAAGGAGCTGGAGCGGGTCACGCTCGAGCAGCTGGCCGGCACCCTCGAGCGGGCCAGCGGCACCATGCGCTGGCTGCTGGCGGCGGTGGCGGCGGTGTCGCTGCTGGTCGGCGGCATCGGCATCATGAACATCACGCTGCTGTCGGTCACCGAACGGACCAAGGAGATCGGGCTGCGGATGGCGGTCGGCGCCCGCGGCCGCGACGTCACCCGCCAGTTCCTCACCGAAGCGGTCGCGATCAGCCTGGCCGGCGGTGCCGTGGGCGTGGTGTTGGGCCTGGTCGCGTCGTACCTCATCTCGTCGACGCTGCGCTGGGCGACGCTGGTGTCGCCGGCTGCAGTGCTCATCGCCTTCGGCGTGTCGGCGGCGGTGGGGGTCCTCTTCGGCTGGTATCCGGCCCGTCAGGCCGCCAAGCTCGACCCCATCGACGCCCTGCGTCACGAATAGACAGGCCCCACGTGCTGCGATTCCTCGCCGTCAGCGGACAGATTGCCTGGAAGGCGCTCGGGCGCAACCGCCTGCGTTCCGGGCTCACCACGCTCGGCGTGGTCATCGGCGTCGCCGCGGTGATCGCCATGGTAGCGCTCGGCAACGGCGCCCGCGCCTCGGTCGAACGCACGCTGAAGACCGCCGGCACCAGCATCGTCCAGGTGTCGGCCGGCAACTTCACCAAGGGCGGCGAGAGCATGAACATCGCCTCGGGGCTCGGGGCGGCGACGACGCTCACCCGCGACGACGCCGCCGCGACGCGCGAGCTCGACAACGTCGAGCACGTGGCCGCCGGGTTGCGCTCGCGCACCTTCGTCGTGGCCTCGCCCGAGGCCCGCATCTTCACCGTCGTGCACGGCACCGAACCGTCGCTGGCCGACATCCACGGCTGGACGTGGCTCGAGGGCGAGGGCTTCACCGACGACGACGTCGAGGCCGGCGCCGGCAAGGTGGTGCTCGGACGGATCGCCAGCGCCAAGCTGTTCGGCGACGGCGTCGACCCGACCGGCCGCACCGTGAAGATCCACGATCGCGACTTCGAGGTCGTCGGCCTGATGCGGGCGGTGGACGCCGACCAGGACGACGCGGCGTTCGTGCCGGTGACGACGCTGGGCTCGGTGACCTCGCGCACGACCTACCTGCAGACGATCACCGTCGGCGTCACCGAAGCCGGCGTGGCCACCGCGGTGGGCGACGCCATCACCGCGCTGCTGCGCCAGCGCCACGTCACCCCCATCAAGGAAAACGCGGCGCGGGCGTCGGGGGCGCTCGGCGGATTGCAGGGGGCCGGTAACAGCCGGCTCGGCCCGGCCGACGACTTCACCGTGAAGACGCTGGCCGCGGCGCAAGTGACCAAGGGCCTCTACACCGAGGTGGCGGCGTTCGCGCTGGCCAACATGCCCAAGCTCGACTCGGCGACGATGGAGGAGATGTCGGGCACGCTCAACCGCGCCGGCACGACGATGACGGCGCTGCTGGCCAGCATCGCCGGCATCTCGCTGGTGGTCGGCGGCATCGGCATCATGAACATCATGCTGGTGTCGGTGACCGAACGCACCCGCGAGATCGGGTTGCGGCTGGCGATGGGCGCCCGCCGTCGCGACGTGCTGCTCCAGTTCCTGGTCGAAGCGGTGGTGCTCAGCCTGCTCGGCGGCATCGTCGGTATCGCCGCCGGGATCGGCGCGGCCCGCGGCCTCACCGCGCTCATGAGCTGGCCGACGTTCGTCTCGCCGCAGTCGATCGCTCTCGCGTTCGTCATCGCCGCGGCGATCGGCGTCGCGTTCGGCTACTACCCCGCGCGACGCGCCTCCAGACTCGATCCGATCGTGGCGCTGCGCAGAGAGTAGACTACCTGTTCACAGGAGGGGCTCATGAGTGTCCGCGCGATTCGGCGTCCCTGCCTTGATGCTGTTGTCCGCCCTGACCGCGCCGCTTCGGGCACAGCCGCCAGCACCATCCGCGCCGGCGACCACCGTCGACGCTGGTGTCATCAACGGCGCGCCGTATCTACATCGAGATTCCGGGCCAGTGGAACAAGGGCCTGGTCCTGTACGCCCACGGCTACACCCTGGCCGGCGCCAAGCCGCCCAGTCACGATTCGCCGCGCATGAAGGCGCTGCGCGACGCGTTCCTGTCGCGCGGGTTCGCCTTTGCCGCCTCCGACTACAGCGTCCAGGGCTGGGCGGTCAAGGAGGGGATCGAGGACACCGAGGGACTGCGACGCTACTTCGTCTCGAAGTACGGCGCACCGATGGAGGCCTACATCACCGGACATTCGATGGGCGGCCACATCACGGTGGCGACCATCGAGCGCTATCCCGAGGCCTACCAGGGCGCCATGCCGATGTGCGGCCCGCTTGGCGCGGCGCTCGATTTCTTCAACAACAGCCTCTTCGACATGCTGGTGACCTTCGAGGCGCTGTTTCCCGGCACCATCGGTTCACCGTACGATCCCGGCCTCGCCACCGGCACAAGTGTCAGGCGGCGATCGCCGCGGAACCGGAGCGCGCGGCACGGTACGCGCAGCGCTATGGGCGCACGACCGACCAATTGCCGGGGGCACTGGCGTTCTTCCAGGTGATCGCCGGAGAACTGAAGCAGCGCGCCGGCGGTGAGCCCTTCGACAATCGCAACGACGTCTACAGCGGATTTGGCGACGACGCGGCCTTCAATCGAACCGGTGAAGCGCTACGCGCCGACCCCTGCCGCGCGCGATTATCTGCGTCTGTACTCGACGCCGACCGGACGCATCGCCGATCCGGTGCTCGCGATTCACACGACGTCCGACCCGCTGGTGCTCGGCAGCGACGTGACCGCCTATGAGGTGCCGACCGCTCTGTCCGGCTCGTCCGATCGATTCGTCGCCCGGTTCGTCGATGCTGTGGGCCACTGCAATTTCACACCAGCACAGACGGGAAATGCCTTCGACGCTCTGCTGGCATGGTCACGCGATGGCAAGCGGCCGGTTGCGGGCGAGCAGAAATAGACGGTTTGGTATCCACTGCGGAGTAGCATCCGCGGCACGAGGTCGTCATGTCCCATGGCCGTTCGCTCGCCGTCGTGATGCTGGGCTGCGCGCTCGCGGCGGTTCCTGGTGCGCCGCCGCCGCTCCACGCGCAGTCCGCGCACGCCCTATGAGACCGTCGCCGCCCGCCACGTGATGGTGGCGGCCCGCGACGGCGTGAAGCTGGCGACCGACGTCTACCGGCCGGCGAAGAACGGCCTGCCGGTGGAGGGGAAGTTCCCGGCCATCCTGCAGCGCACCCCCTACAACAAGGAACGCGACGCGGCGCTGGCCGACTACTTCGTGCCGCGCGGCTACGTCGTCGTCCTCCAGGACGTCCGCGGACGTTACCGGTCGGAAGGGAAGTGGCGGCCGATTGCCGACGATCCGCACGACGGCGCGGACACGACGGCGTGGATCATCCAGCAGCCGTGGAGCGACGGCGGGGTCGGCACCGTGGGCACGTCCTACGCCGGCGCGACCCAGCATGCGCTCGCCATCGCCGGCGCCCCCGGCCTGAAGACGATGATTCCGGTGGACGCGATGTCGAACACCGGTCACTACGGCGTGCGGCACAACGGCGCATTCGAGCTGCGGTTCCTCAATTGGGTCTACACGCTCGGAAACGCCGCGATGACCGCCGAACGAGCTGGCCGCGGCGCGTCGCGCGGCGGTGCCGGCCGACGCCGCGCCGGCCCTGGCCGACTTCGGCAACCGCGTCCGCGAGTACATCTTGTCGCTGCCGCTGCGGCCGGGCACGACGCCGCTCAAGTTCGCCCCCGACTACGAAGCGTGGCTGGTCGAGGCCATGAAGCACGGCGACTACGACGACTTCTGGAAGAACGCCGGGTCGAGCGTGGTCGACCATCTGAGCGAATACAAGGACGTGCCGATCCAACACGTCACCGGCTGGTACGACACCTGGGGCACGCAGGTCGCCAACATGAACTACGTCGAGCTGCGCAAGGCCAAGAAGAGCCTGCAGCGGCTCATCATCGGCCCGTGGACCCACGGCGGCCAGGCCCGGCACTACGCCGGCGAGGCCGAGTTCACCGCCGATGCCGCGCTCGACTTCGACGCGTGGCGTCTGCGCTGGCTCGATCGCTGGATGAAGGGGGTGGCGAACGGCGTGGACAAGGAAGCGCCGGTCCGCGTCTACGTGATGGGCTCGGGCGAACCCCGCAAGACCAAGGACGGCCGCCTCTTCGTCGGCGGCCGCTGGCGCGACGAGCAGGAGTGGCCGCTGGCGCGCACCGCCTATACGCCCTACTACCTGCACGCCGGCGGGGTCCTCTCCCCCGAGAAGCCGCGCGAAGCGCCGCCGACGACGTATCGGTTCGACCCGGCGCACCCCGTCCCGACCCTGGGCGGCAACATCTCCTCGCAAGGCACGCTGATGTTCCAGGGCGCCGCCGATCAGAAGTGCCGGCGCGACTTCTGGCTCTGCACTGACACGCTGCCGCTGTCGGCCAGGAACGACGTGCTCGTATTCCAGACGCCGCCGCTCGAGCGCGACGTCGAGGTCACCGGTCGGCTGGTCGTGACGCTGTTCGCCGCGTCGAATGCGCCGGACACCGATTTCACCGCCAAGCTCATCGACGTCTATCCGCCGAACCCCGACTACCCGAACGGCGTGGACCTCAACATCGGCGACAGCATCGTCCGCGCCCGCTACCGTGGCGGCGTCGGCACGGCGGTGCCGCTCACGCCTGGGCAGCCGGCCGAGTTCACGATCGAGATGTATCCGACCTCGCTCGTCTTCCGGCGCGGGCACCGGATCCGTCTCGACATCTCCAGCAGCAACTTCCCGCGCTTCGACGTCAACCCGAACACCGGCGAGCCGTTGAACGGCCATCGGCGCATGCAGGTGGCCGAGAACACCGTCTTCCACGATCCGGCGCACGCGTCTCACATCCGGTTGCCGATCATCCCGGCCAGCGCGACGACCAGCCAGCAGCCGCGATGAGCGTCATCGCGATGTCATCGCGGTCCGACCGCGGCTGCAGGGTCGAGGCGCCGCCGGTCTGATGCCGACTGCGCCTCTCCTCACCACGCCGCGCGCCATCCTGCGGCCACTCGGCACCGCCGACCTCGACGCGGTCCACGCGCTGTGGACCGACCCCGACGTTCGCCGCTACCTGTGGGACGACGTCGTGATCGCCCCCGCCCAGGCCGTCGAGGCGCTGGCGACCAGCGAGAAGAACTTCGCCGCGCACGGCTTCGGCCTGTGGGGCGTCGCGATGGCTGACGGCGGCTCGCTGATCGGATTCTGTGGCGCCCAGCGGGCGAGCGGCGGGGAGGCCGAATTGCTCTTTGGCCTGCTCGGATCGTCGTGGGGACAGGGGCTGGCGACCGAATGCGCGGCCGCGGTGCTCGATCATCTGTTCGGGCCGCTCGGGCTCCCCGAAGCCGTCGCCCTCACCGATGTGCCCAACCTCGCCTCGGTGCGGGTGATGGAACGCCTCGGCATGACCGTCGAGCGCCGCGGCGACCACCACGGACTCGACACGCTCTTTTATCGCCTGCGGGCCGCCGACTGGCGGGCGCGGCGGATCGTCGTCCGGCGGGCCGTGCCGGAGGACGAATCGCTGCTGCTGTCGCTTGACGCCGACGGCTGGCCGACTTCCCACGTCCGCCGTGGCGCTCGGCGCTGGAGATCGACCGCAGTGACCACGCCGTGCTGCTGGCGGCATTGCATCAGCCGAGTGCCGATTCGCTGGTGCTGGTCGCCGAACGTCCAGCCGGCCGGCCCGGCGGCATGGCGCTCGTGACCACCCAGACCGACTACTTCACGCACGAACGGCATCCCCACGTGGAGACGCTCGCCGTGGCGGCCAGCCACGAAGGGCAGGGGCTGGCGCGGGCACTGCTCGACGCCGCCGAGGGGTGGGCACGGACACGCGGCTGCGACTTCATCACGCTGACGGTGTTCGACGGCAACCGGCGGGCGCGGACGGTGTACGAACGGCGCGGTTACCTGGCCGAGACGGTCACCATGCGCAAGCCGCTCGAAGCGCCGGCCAACCGTGCCGGCCGCCCGGCGTCGCCGCCCGACGGACTCGTGGTCCGGTCCGACACACCCGCCGACGCCGACGGCCTGTGGGCGGTGCTCGAGCCGGTGATTCGCGCCGGCGAGACCTACGCCTATCCGCGCGAACTGACGCGTGACGCGGCCCTGGCGCTGTGGCATCCCGCCGCCGGCCACACCGTCGTCGCCGAAGTCGACGGCCGCATCGCCGGCACCTATCTCCTGAAGCCGAACCAGGGTGGACCCGGGCGCCACGTCGCCAATTGCGGCTACATGGTGGCGTCGTGGGCGCGCGGCCGCGGCCTCGGCGAGGCGCTGTGCCGGCACTCACTGGACGCCGCCCGGCGGCTCGGGTTCCGGGCGATGCAGTTCAATTCGGTGGTCAGCACCAACCGCACCGCCATCGCCGTCTGGCAGCGCTGCGGGTTCGCCATCGTCGGCACCGTGCCGCAGGCCTTCGATCATCCGGTGCACGGCCCGGTCGACATCCACGTGATGCATCGCCGACTGTGACCGCGCTCGGCCGGCCGCGTGACACAATCGCAGGATTCGCGTGGCCTCCGATCCCGTCATCCGCGTCCGCGACCTCCGCAAGACCTACGGCCGCACGGTCGCGGTCGACGGCGTGAGCTTCGACGTGCACGAGGGCGAGATCTTCGGCCTGATCGGGCCCAACGGCGCCGGCAAGACCACGACGATGGAGTGCGTCGAGGGGCTGCGGGCGCCCGACCACGGCGCCATCACGGTGCTGGGGCTGGAGCCGGTGCGCGACGTGCGCGCCCTGCAGGAACGGATCGGGGTGCAGCTGCAGGAGGCGCAGCTGCAGAAGCGGATCACCGTCCGCGAGGCGGTCAGGCTGTGGGCGTCGCTCTATCGCACCGCCGTCGACGGCGACCGGCTCCTCGAGCAGCTCGGACTCGGCGACCGGCGGGACGCCTGGTTCATGACGCTGTCAGGCGGGCAGAAGCAGCGGCTGCTGATCGCCCTGGCGCTCATCAACGACCCGGCGGTGGTGTTTCTCGACGAGCTCACCACCGGTCTCGATCCGCAGGCCCGCCGCACCATCTGGGATCTGGTCCGCGGGATGCGGGCACGTGGCAAGACGGTGTTCCTCACCACCCACCTGATGGAGGAGGCCGAGCGGCTGTGCGACCGGGTGGCGATCATCGACCACGGCCGGCTGGTGGACATCGGCGCCCCGGCGGCGCTGGTGCGCCGGCATTGTCCGACCTCGTCTGTGGTAGTTGCGGTCGACGATCCGGACGCGCTGGCCCGGTTCGAGGCGATCCCGGGCGTCGAATCGGTCGCCGCCGCCGCCGACGGCGTGTTCACCATCCGCGGCCGCTCCGACCAGCTGGTCACCGCGGTGATCCGCTGCCTGGCCGAGCACCGCCTGGCGGTGCGCCAGTTCCACACCGAAGCGCCCTCGCTCGAGGACGTCTTCCTCCAGCTCACCGGCCACGCGATTCGCGACTGAGGCGACGTCATCATGCTGCGCGGCCTGCTGCACCTGACCTGGCTCGAGATCAAGATTTTCGTCCGCGAGCCGCTCGGGGTGGTCGGCACCATCGGCGTGCCGGTGCTGATGTTCGCGGTCGTCGGCCGCCTGGTCGGCCCGCGGCTGCGAACCGGGAGCACCGGCGTGCCGTCGGCGATTGTCGCCGACCTGCCGATCTTCGTGTCGCTGTTCGTGACCATCGGCGCAGTGCTGTCGCTGGTCGCGATCATGGCGATCTACCGCGAAGGCGGCATCCTGAAGCGGCTGCGCGCCACGCCGCTGCGGCCGCACACCATCCTGGCCGCGCACGTGCTGGTGAAGCTGCTGTTCTCGGCGATCACCGTGGCGGCGATGCTGCTCGCCGGCCGATCGGTACTTCCCGGCTGGGGCGAGCGTGCCGCTCGTGTCGTTCGGTCTGGCGGTGGTCTTCACCACGCTCAGCGTGTTGTCGGTGGGGTTCCTGATCGCCAGCGTCGTGCCCACGGCCCGCTTCGCGCAGCCGTTCGGCGCGGTGGTCCTCTATCCGATGCTGGCGGTGTCGGGGCTGTTCGTCCCGGTCGAGGCGTTGCCGCCGGGCTTGCAGCTGGTCTCCCGCGTCGTGCCGCTGACCTACGCGGTGTCGCTGCTGCGCGGCATCTGGCAGGGCGACGGCTGGCCGGCGCATCTCGGCGACGTCGCCGTGCTGACCGTCACCTTCGTCGTCGCGACGGCGGTATCGGCGCGGGTCTTCCGCTGGGAGTAGCGGTCGCGTCAGCGGTGCAGGCGCAGTGACAGCCCGGCGCCGGCGCTCCAGTCGGGCGCCACGCCGTTCAGCCCGCGGCCAATCCAGGCATCGACCTGGAGGTCGGACCCGAACGTCTTGAGCACGCCGGCGTTGCCGATCCAGGCCACCGCGTCGTCATCGACGTCCCGATGGCGGATCACCGCCTCCCAGAAGGCGCTCCACGATCCGCCGAGGCCGTGGCCGAGAATGAGGCTGCCTTCGAGCGTTCGCAAGCGCTCGCGGCCGGCCGGTCCGGGGACGCTCGGCAGCGACCAGTTCACGGTGCCGCCGAGACTGGCGGTGCCGCCGAGGCCGCGGTTCCAGACGAAGCGCGCGAACGGGTCGGCGTTGCCGCTCGACACGCGTCCGCCGGTCGGCAGGCTGGTGCCGGCAATCAACGCCAGGTCGACGCCGAGGCCTTCCTGCGCGGCGAACTGATACTCGATGGCGGCGGCGACGTCGGACGCCGACAATCGCGCACCGGCGCCGGGCCGGCCGCTGTCTTCCCGCACCCAGCCGGCCATCTCGAGGCGGAACTCGAAGCGGCGGTCGATGCCGAGCCGGATGAGCGCGTTGGGGGCGGTCGCCGCGCTGGCGGTCACCTCGTCCGCAGTGTCGCGGGTGACGGCGACGCCGGTCTCCACCTGCACGACGCGGGCGCCGACCACGCGCGGGGCACTCGTGAAGCTGGGACGGTCGGTGTTGATTGGCGCCGGCGACTGCGCCCAGGCGGGGCCAGGCGGCCACGCGAACACTGCGACGGCGGCGACGCGCAGCACCGCGGCGATGGCGTGGGCGGCGCCGTTCACGGCGTGGCGGGCGGCGTGGCCGGTACGAACGGCACTTCCACCTCGTGCGGCTCGCCCTGCAGCGAGTAGCGGACCTTGACGTAGGCGTCGCCGGTCACCGGCTGGCCGGCGGCGAGCCACGACTCACCGGTGTCGTCGATGACGAGCGACAGCACTTCGTCGGGTTGCCCGGTGCGCGTGATCGTCAGCGTGACGCCGGTGGCGAGCGATGCCGGCAGGTCGTTGCGCACGGCGTCGCTGAACCAGATGCGATGACGGCCGTCCCTCGACAGCACCACCTCGTAGTGGATGTCGGCGTTCATCAACACCATGCCGCCCTTGTGCGGGCTGTGGTCGCCGTGCGGGCCGACGACGTTCTGGTGCTGGGCGTCAGCCGCCGGCGCGGCCGGCGCCTGGGTGGGTGGAGCCGTCGACGGCGAGGAGCTGGAACAGGCGGCCGCCAGCGCGGCGGCCGCGACGAGCACGCCGATGCGCATCAGGGGAGCTGCTTGTAGATGGTGGCCACGTTGTCCTTGGCGCGGGTCATCACGTAGGCCTTGAACTTGTCGGGCAGTGCCAGCTCGGCGGCGGCCTGGTCGGCGGTCTTGCCGGCCTTTTTCGCCGCCTGTACCGCGGTGAGGAAGGCGCGGGTGAACTCGCCGAACTCGCCGAGGTCCTGCCAGGTCATCACCGTGCTGTGCCCGGGGATCACCGTGTCGACGCCCTTCACGCCGGCCAGCACCTTGGCGATGGTGTCGGGGTAGGCGACGCCGCTCCCGCCGTTGTTGGCGTCGAGCAGCGGGGTGCCCTTGGCCGAGAACGCGTCGCCCGAGTGCATCACCCGCAAGCCGCGGAACACCACGAAGGTGTCGCCGTTGGTGTGGGCCGGGCCGAAGTAGTAGAGGTCGATGGCGTCGGCGCCGCTCAGCACCGTCATCCGATCGGTGTAGGTACGGTCGGGGAAGGCATGCTTCTTGGTACCGTCGGCGAAGGCCGGCATCTTCGCCATGCTGGTCGAGACGTTGGCGTGGGCCACGATCTCGACGCTGGCCGGGAAGTACTCGTTGCTGCCGACGTGGTCGCCGTGGGTGTGGGTGTTGATGATGTGGGTGACCGGCTTGTCGGTCACCGTCTTCACCTTGTCCATGATCGCCTGGCCCCAGTTGGCCAGCTTGGTGTCGACCAGCACCACGCCGTTGGCGGTGACGAAGACGGCGGTGTTGCCGCCGCCGCCGGTGACCATGTAGAGGTTGTCCTTCACCTTCTCGATGCCGGCCACGTTGGGGCCGGCGGCCGGCTGCTGCGCCACGAGTCCGCGACCCGCCACCGCGACGACCGCGGCGACGACGATGCCCGACAACACCCATGTGCGGCTCATGATCCACTCCCCGGAAAAAAGACCCGTTGCACGAACCAGTACGCGCCGGCCAGCGCGACGACTACAGAGCCTACCATTGCCAGCCGCGTGCCGACGAGCGGCGAGCGGCGGCGGATCCAGGCGAGCGCGGCGGCCACCGGCAGCACGAAGGCGAGCTGTCCGGCCTCGACGCCGAGGTTGAAGCCGAAGAGCGACCAGCCCAGCGCCTCGTCGGGCAGCCCGAACTCCCGCAGCACCGAGGCGAAGCCGAAGCCGTGAACCAGGCCGAACAGGCCGGCCATCCACGGCCGCAGGTCGCGGCTGCCGGTCGTGGCGTCCCCGACCAGCAGGTTGTCGACGCCGACCAGCACGATGCTGAGGGCGATGAGCGGCTCGACCAGCGCCGCTGGCGGCGCGTAGAGCCCCAGCGCCGCCACCGACAGCGTCACGGTGTGGCCCACCGTGAAGGCAGTGACGATACCGGCCAGCCGGGCCAGGCTGCCGCCGAGCAGCAGCAGGCCAGCGAGGAACAGCAGGTGGTCGGGCCCGATCGCGATGTGGTACGCCCCGGCCGGAACGAACGTGCCCAGCACCGCGCCCACGCCCTGCCACGAGCCGGCGTAGTAGGTGAAGGTCGGGTGGCGGGCGTCGAGGATCGCCTGGTGGCGCAGCGAGTCCCCTTCGTACACGTTGATGAATGTCTGATGGTTGCCGTCGTAGGGGAAGAGCGTCGTCTCGACGTCCACCCGGCCCGGGCCGGCGCCGCCGGCGGCGTGCAGCGTGAAGCGGAGCCCCTGCCGGTCGGGCACCGGCGTCACCTCGTCGAGCGTCACCACCACGTCGCGGCCGTCGAGGCGCAGGCGCAGGCGGCCGGCGAGGATCGCCGCCAGCGCCGGGCCATGGCGCTGGGCCACGGCCGGATCGAGCAAGGCATCGGCGTCGGTGATCTTCAGCTCGTAGGCGGCGTCGAGGTCGTGGACCGTGAGCGTGCCGCCGAGACCGTCGGCGCCGAGGCGCAGGTCGAGGTAGCTGAACGGCGCGGGATGGGCGGCGGCGTCGAGCGCCCAGGTCAGGGCGAGGCAGACGAAGAAGCAGCGACGGGGCACGACGTCGGCTAGCGCCTGGGAAACGCGTCCGGGACGCACTCGCCGACGCCGGGGGTGAGCATGCGGGCATTGTAGGCGTGTTCGGCGAGGCCGGAGGCGGGTAGGATGAGCCACGGAGGACGGCCATGATGCGCCCCCGGAAGCTCCCACGGACCGTCTGGACGACGGCGGCGATTGCCGCGATGGCGGCGGCCGTCGGCGCCGCCCAGCCGACCCGCCCGGCCGGGCCGACGCGGATCGCCATCGCCGCTGGCACCGTGACCGACGATCAGTCACGCGCCGGACTGATCGGCACCTGGGAGCCCGACGCCGACCTGGGCACGCCGCCTGGCGCCAACCAGGCCACCTACGTCGAGGACGGCCTGTCCTTCACGCCGATCCGGAACATCACGCTCGTCGGCCTGTGGCAGGCCACCGCGCGCACGCTCACGCTCACGCCGCTCGAGATTCGCAACCTCGCGTCGACGGCGCCGGTGCCCGAGATGAAGGAGGTGTTCGCGCAGATCGCCTGGGATCGGCCCGGCACCTCGGCGCTGACGTGGCGCGATCCGGACCGCCACCAGGAGTCGGGCTCGCAGTTCGGCCGACGGCGGGTGGCGCCGGCCCGCGACCTCGGGACCCTGCATCTCGCCGCGCTCACCGACCTGATGGTCGGCAGCTGGGCGAACGACGCCGATCGCTACATCGGCTTCCGGCCAGACAACGTCTACGAGGAGTGGACGATGGACCGCGACGACCGGCTCACGCTCGGCCGCGGCCGCTACCGCTTCAATCGCGCGACCGGCGCGCTGCAGGTCACGATCGAGCGCGTCGAGGCGAAGGGGCCGCCGCCGGCGCTGCCCGGTCCCACCGTGGGCGCCCGCGACATGGTGCCCCTGCGCGTCATGAGTCGCTTCGAGTTCATGCTCGGCGGCGTCACGTGGACGCGTCAGCTCCGCCTCGAACGCGGTCCCGGCGCGTCGATCCGGTAGCCAAGCGCGACGATCGCCTTCAGCGTCTCGACGGCGGTGCCGCGATCGAGCTGCCGCTCGTCGTCGGATAGCTCGTGGTAGGGCACCAGGCCGGGATGCAGGCGGGCCGCGTCGTCACGATGCGTCCCCCAGCGCCACCCCTGTCGCAGGCGCTCGGCGGCCCACACGTCGTGGACGTGCCGGGCCAGCGTGTCGGTGAGGGCGACGAGGTCGTCGTCCAGCGCCACCGCGGAGGTGTCAATCGGGCGTGGGCGGTAGGTCATGAGGGTGTCGAGTCGGGCGGCGTGGCCACGCCGCCGTCGCGGCGCCGCACGCCGAGCCCGACGCGGGCGAGGAACATCGGAATCTGCCGCACCGTGTGGCGGTCGATCTCCTGGATCTCCGGGGCCAGGTCGGCCCAGTCCTTGAGGTGCGGGCTGCGCGCGGCGGCCACGTCCTTGACGGTGTCGTAGGTCCAGTGCGCCTGCAGACGTTCATCCACCCACCGGGCGTGCTCGCGCCGGGCCAGCTGTTCGACCTCGCTGGCGGCGAACTCGAAGGTCGGCGCGTCCCATTCGGACTGCGGCACCAGCCGGGCGCCGATCGACGCGATCTTGGCGGCGAGGTCGTCGGCCTGACGGCGGTTCGACTCGCGCAGCGGCTCGGGCAGCGTGGACCACGGCCGCATGGACGGGTTCGAGGTGACGGTGTGACCCGCCGCCGCCTGCGCGCGGACGTAGGCGCCGTGAATGGCTCGGGCGAGCAGCTCGTGGGTGCCGCCGAACACCGCGTCGGCAGTGCAGCCACGTTCCAGCGTCCCGACGATCCGCAGCCGCCGCCCGTCGTCGCCGTCGTCCATCGCCAGCAGGTCGAGCCCCTGTTCGCGCGCCGCGGACACGACGATTGTGAACGTCGCGTCGGACGTGGCGTGGAGGACCCCGAACGACCAGGCCAGCAGCCGTGCGTCGTCGAGTCCGGTGAGGCAGAGCGTCGAGACTGGCGGCGTCCGTTCGAGCAGGGCCAGCAGACGTTCAACCGGACCGGGCGCCGCCGCGTCGAGCTCGCAGGCGACGACGTCGCACACGTCGGACATTCGCGGGTAGGCGGCGCAGAGCGCGGCCACGCGCGCCTCGGCCGCGGTGTCGGCGACGGAGATCCGCAACCGCGCCGCGCCGGTCATGAAACGCCACGCCAGCGCGGCATTGGCGATGACGCGTTCGGCCACCGGGCCGCCGCCGGCCACGACCAGGTGCGGCGCGACCGCGTCGGCCGCAGGCAGCGCCGCGCCGACCACGGCGCGGGCCGCCGAGATCGACGGTGCTGAAGAACTGCAGCCGGCTCGTCCCGTCGCGCGTCGAGCTGACCTCCCGGGGGCGCAGGCGCTCCCACAACGCCGGTGTCGCGACGTGGGCGTGGCAGGTGAGGACGTGGCGGTTGCCCGCGGTCTCGGCCGCGGCACGCGCCGCCACCTCGGCGTTGAGCCCGTCGTCGCCGCAGACCGCGACGAGGTGTCGCGCGCCGATGATCCCGGCGCGTCGCAGCACGGCCGGGTCGGTCGCGTCGCCGACGATCACCGCGCCTACGCCGCGCGCCGAGCGCGGACCGGCACGCGGCTCGGTCACCTCGACCATCACCACCGTCTCGCCGGACTCGCGCAACTGCCGCGCGACGGCCAGGCCGCGATCGCCGAGCCCGCAGACGACGACGTGGCCGCGACGGTAGCGGGCCCGTACCGCCGCGACCCGGTCACCGAACAGCTCGGCGAAGGCGCACAGCGCCGCGATGCCGAACCCGAACGGCGCCAGGAACCGGGCGACGTCGAGTGTCCAGTGCACGCCGCCGGTGAGTACCGCCCCCGACTGCCAGATGAACAGCTGCAGCGAGAGATAGACGAGAATCGGTCGGCGTGAGCGCGTTCGAGCACAGGCCCGCGGCGGGCAGCCGCGCACACGACCACCGGAACCCGATGACACCGATGCCGAAGGCGACGGCGCAGATCACCAGGACCGCCGGCCAGCGGAACAGCTTGAGGTCGGTGACGATGCGGGTCCAGCCGCTGGTGCCGGGCCGGGGAGCCATGCGGCACAGACTACGTCAGGTCATGGCCTGGCGCATCTCCGCGTGGCACCACAACTGCGTACAATCGGGACGCCGCGCCGACCGGCCATGGCCCACGACGTCTTCATCAGCCACTCGTCGAAGGACAAGCCGACCGCCGACGCGGTCTGCGCCCGGCTGGAGGCCCGCGGCCTGCGCTGCTGGATCGCCCCGCGCGACGTGCCGCACGGCGCCAACTACGGCGCCGCGATCATCGACGCCATTCACGGCAGCCGGATGATGGTGCTGGTGCTCTCCGGGCACGCCAACGCGTCGCGCCACATCCCCAACGAGATCGAACGGGCGGTGAGCCACGGTGTCGCGGTGCTGCCGTTCCGGATCGAGGACGTGCAGCCGGCCAAAGCGCTCGACCTCTTCATCGGGTCGGTGCACTGGCTCGACGCCATGACCCCGCCCCTGGATCGTCATCTCGATCAGCTCGCCGAGTCGGTGAGCCGGCTGATCGAGGCGACGCCCGGTGCCGCGGCGCCTCCAGCGCCGGTTCCGCTGCCGCCTGCTCCGCCCCCGCCACGGCCGGATCGGATGAAGCTCGCCGCACTCGCCGTCGCCGTGACGGCGGTCGTGGCGCTCGCCTGGACCTTGGCCGGGCGCGACCGTGGCCATGACCCAGCCCGGCCCGCGACCGGCGCGTCTGCATCCGCGCCGGCGCCTTCGCCCGAGCCCCCCGCGCCCGCCGGCCGGGCGGCGGGCGGCGCGGAAGCGCCGGCGCTGGTCGGCTGCTGGCGCCATGCCAACAACGCCGTCGTCGAGGTCCGTGTCGATGGCACCGCGCGGGTCGCGCCGTTCGACGGCACCTGGCGCGGCAGCGGCCGGCGCTTCACCCTGGCCTGGCCCGAACCCGTGGATACGCTCACACTCTCGGCCGACGGCCGGCGCCTGAACGGCGCGAATCAGTACGGCATCGCCGTCTTCGCCACGCGCGCGGCCGGTGGGACGGTGTTGGCGGGAACGTGGTTGTGGGGCGGGGCGCTGCCGGTCGAACTCACGGCGGGCGGGACCGCCACGCTGGGGACGCTGACCGGCCAATGGACCGTCGCGGATCGGGCGCGCCGGATCTACCGCGTCACCTGGCCGAAGATCGAGGAACAGGTCGTGCTGTCCGACGATCTCGGCCGGTTCACCGGCGCCAATCAGTACGGCGCGGCGGTGTCGGCGACGCGGCTGCCCGGCTGCTGAGCCCGCTGGCCGAGTCGCGTAGTAGCATCTGCCGCAGGAGATCCGCGATGCCCGTCCGTTTCCGCACCTTCGCTCTGGCCGTGGCCTTGACTGCGAGTGCCGCCCCCGCCGTCGCCCAGACGACCGATCCGGCTCTGGTGGCCCGCGCCCGCGCCATTCACGAGCGGGTGATCACCCTCGACACCCACGACGACATCGACCCGCGCAACTTCACCAAGCAGCGCAACTACACCCAGCGGCTCGACAACCAGGTGAACCTGCCCAAGATGGAGGAGGGCGGCCTCGACGTCGCCTTCTTCATCGTCTACGTCGGGCAGGGCCCGCTCACCGCCGACGCCTACGACAAGGCCTACGCCCAGGCGGTGGAGAAGTTCGACGCCGTCCACCGGCTGACCAAGGAGATCGCGCCCGACCGCATCGGCCTGGCGCTCACCGCCGACGACGTACGCCGGATCGCCGCGTCCGGCCGCAAGGTGGCGGTGATCGGCATCGAGAACGCCTACCCGGTGGGCACCAACCTGGCCCGCATCAAGGAGTTCCACGACCGCGGCGGCCGCTACATGTCGCTGGCCCACAACGGCCACAGCCAGTTCGCCGATTCGAATACCGGTGAACGCGACGGCAAGTGGCTGCACAACGGGCTGAGCGAGCTGGGACGCCAGGCGATCGCCGAGATGAACCGCGTCGGGCTGATGGTCGACGTGTCGCATCCGTCCAAGCAGGCCAACCTGCAGGCGATCGCCCTGTCCAAGGCGCCGGTCATCGCTTCGCATTCAGCGGCCCGGGCGCTCGCCAACCACAGCCGCAACCTCGACGACGAACAGCTGCAGGCGCTGAAGAAGAACGGCGGCGTCGTGCAGACGGTGGCGTTCGACAGCTACGTGAAGATCAAGCCGCCCGACTCAGCGGAGCGGGCGGCCGCGCTGGCGAAGGCCCGGGCCGGGATGCCGGCCGGCGGGCCGGGGGCGATGACCGACGCGCAGCGCGCCGACTTCCGCGCCCGCATCGCCGCGGTGGACAAGCAGTTCCCACCGCCGCCGATGGCCACGGTCGCCGATTTCGTGAACCACATCGATTATCTCGTCAAGACGATCGGCGTCGACCACGTCGGCATTTCGTCGGACTTCGACGGCGGCGGCGGCGTGGCCGGCTGGAACGGCGCCGAGGAGACCTTCAACGTCACCCTCGAGCTGGTGAAGCGCGGCTACACCGAAGAGCAGATCGGCAAGCTGTGGAGCGGCAACCTGCTCCGCGTGATGGCGGACGTCGAGCGCATCGCCAAAGAACTCCAGGCCGGCAAGCGCTAGCGCGTGCCTGGTGTCGCCAGCTTGATATCGATCGACGCCACCGTCTTGTCCCACGCCACGGTGAGCGTGGCGCTGGTGTCGGTCACGTTGACGAAGCCGATCGTCAGCTGCTCCACCGAATCGGCGACCGTGCGCACCGTCATCGGCGCCCGCAGCACGTCGGCCTTGCTGTCGTAGTTGTAGGAGCCGTAGAGCAGCACCTTGTCGTTCGGGTCGTACTTCGGCTGCCGCGGCTGCGTGTTGGCGACGAGCGTCCAGCCGGTGGCCTTGAGTTCGGCGAACAGGTTGTAGACCCCTGGTTGCAGTGTGCCGCTGCCGATCTGCAGCGCGGCCTGCGTGGTGAGCGTCGTCGTGTCGTTGGCGCCCATCCGCCAGATCGCCGCGTCCGGGCTGACCCGTTTGCCGTAGTCGGCGCCGCTGCCGAAGATCCCGGTGCGGCCGCGCAGCAGCGGCCGGCCATAGGCGACGACCAGCCACTTCCCGTCGCGATAGCGCTCGCCCTGCGCGGTCTTCTCCCAGCGGCCGCCGAGCTGCACGGCGGCCTGGCCGCCAGGGGACGGCGGCAGTTTCACCTCGGGCACGGTCTGGGCAAGCGCAACGACGCTGACAGCGCCGGCGACGGCGGTGGCGACGAGCAAGGCACGGAGAGACATGTCGAAGCTCCTATTGGTGACGCGAGGTGAACGTCTCGACGACGAACGTCAGGCGGCCGGCACCGCCAGCACCAGCGCGTCCTTGGTGCGCAGCACCGCGCTGGCGGTTTCGCCGGGCACGCCGCGGCTGCCCTCGCGCAGCCCCATGACGACCAGGCCGGCCTGCTCGGCGACGGCGGCGGCGTCGATGGCGTCGTGCACCGGACCGCGCCGCACCCGGACGCGGGCGATGTCCGTGGCGCCCAGACCCTGGACCAGTTCGCGCAACGCCGCGGCCGACGCCACTTCGTCGGCATCCGGGCCAATCACCGTCAGCGCGACCAGCGGCGCATTGGCCAGAACGGCGAGGCCGTTGGCCAGCGTGAGCTGCCTGGCGTTGCGCTCTTCGAGATCCACCGCGGCCAGCACGACGCCCGGATGCACCGTGGCGGCATGGACGCCGACCGTGACCACGTCGAGTTCGCCCGGCGGGACCAGCAGTGTCGGGCAGACCGCCTCGGCCAGGAGCGCCGAACTGGTCGACCCGAGCAGCCACCGCGACCATTTCGAGCGGCTCTTCGTGCCGGCGACGACCAGATCGGCGCCGACCTCTTTCACCAGGTCGAGGACCGCGTCCACCGGCGCACCCATCGCCAGATGGATTACCCGGACCGCCGGGTCACCCAAGTAGCTGGCGCCCAGCGGCACGACGTCGGCGACCATCGCTTCGAGGTCGGTCGTGGCTTTTCGGCCATCGTGGGGCGTGACGGTCATGATCGTCAGACGAGCGCCGCACGCGCCAGCGATGCCCGCGGCGTGACGGATGACGCGAGCCGACAGCGGGGACAGGTCGACGGCGCAGAGGACGGAAGCGAAAACCGGCATCTGCGCCATTCTAGTGTCGGTTGCATCCCCTGACATCGACGGAGCCGGCTCGGCGGCAGATCGGAGGGGCGACGTCAGCCGACGATGGCGACGGCGTCGAGAATCGGCGTTCCCAGGGCCTCGTCACCCGCGATTACCACGTGGCGGGCGGCCTGGTCACGGGCGATGCCCTTCGTGAAGAGCCGCCAGGCGATGGCCTCCGGGATGGTCACCCGTGCCGCCGGGCCGTCGAGCGTGGTGGCGGTGAGCAGCCAGCGCGTGGGCCCGCGGTAGAGTCGCCAGGTGCCGCCACACGGACCGCTGACGACGACCTCGACGTGGGTGCCCGGGGCCGCCGCCACCTGCCGGTAGGTGTGCGGAAGCACCCGCATGAAGGTGTCGAGCACCGGGTGGTAGAGCGCCGGCTCCATGAGGCCCGGACGATCGACGGCGAGCCGGATCTGCTGCTGGTGGTGCCAGCGCTCGGTGAGCTCGCGGGCGACGTCGAACCAGTTGGCCGAATGGTCCTCGCCGGCCCAGCTCACGGCGAACGCCGCCGGGGCGTCGAGGTCGAGTCCGCGCAGATACCGGTGCAGGCCGGCCACCGCGGCACGCATCAGCGTCGCCAGCATCGCCGGGCTGAGCCGGCCGTAGACCGCGACGCCTTCGGCGTTCAGGCGATCCACGAACGTCCGCAGGTCGGCTGGCGATGGCGACGCCGGTCGTTCGAACCCGACCCCGTCGCGAACGATGGTCAGCCGGCGCAAGGCCGTGTCGAGCAGGTGGCCGGCGACGTGACGCACCCGCCAGCCCGGCACGATGGTCGGCCGATCCCACTCCTCGGTGGTGAGCCCGTCGAGCAACGGCAGGAGCCGGGCGTCGACCTCCTCGAGGGCGTCGAGGGCGTGGATGGGTTCGAGTGGCGCCAGGGACATGGACGACTGCGTGACCAGCGTCGCGCCAGTATGGATCACGGTAGCGTCCTGGTCACCGTTCGACGGCGGCCTGCCGAAGTGTCGGGCCGTGATCACGTCCGGCCCGTATAATCACGCCTGCCTTGGCCCTCACCCCCGGCACGCGCCTCGGCGTCTACGACCTGCTCGGTGCCATCGGCGAGGGCGGCATGGGGCAGGTCTGGCGCGCCCGCGATACCAAGTTGAATCGCGATGTGGCGCTCAAGGTGCTGCCCGACTCGTTCGCCAACGACGCGGACCGGCTGGCGCGGTTCACACGCGAAGCGCAGACACTGGCGTCGCTGAACCACACGCACATCGCAGCCATCTATGGCCTCGAAGAGTCACACGGCGTGCGTGCGCTGGTGATGGAGCTGGTCGAGGGTGAGGACCTGTCACAGCGCATCGCCCGCCTTCGCGCCCCTGGCGCTTCGGCGCGGCAAGCCGGAATGCCGCTCGATGAGGCGTTGCCGATCGCGAAGCAGATCGCCGAGGCGCTCGAAGCCGCGCACGAGCAAGGCATCATCCATCGCGATCTGAAGCCGGCGAACATCAAGGTGCGGCCTGACGGCACCGTGAAGGTGCTGGACTTCGGTCTCGCCAAGGCGCTCGACCCGCCTTCGCGGAACGCTTCGGCGGGGCAGGCCCCGGCCGCCGCGTCGGGCCCAGGGGCGATGAACTCGCCGACCTTCACCTCCCCCGCCATGACGCAGGCCGGGGTAATCCTCGGCACGGCGGCCTATATGAGCCCCGAGCAGGCGCGCGGCAAGCCCGTGGACAAGCGCGCGGATATCTGGGCGTTCGGCTGCCTGCTGTTCGAGATGCTCACCGGGACGCGTCTCTTCGCCGGCGACTCGGTGGCAGAGACGCTGGGACTGATCTTCTCGCGCGAGCCAGACCTCACGATGCTGCCGACGGGAACGCCCGCCCGTGTGCGCACGCTCATTGCGCGGTGCCTCGTGAAGGATCCCCGTCAGCGCGTGCGTGACATGGGCGACGTGCGCCTGGCGCTCGACGGCGCGTTCGAGACGGCCGTGCCGCAGCCAGCGACGCCGGCGCCAGCGGCACGGTCACGCGCACGGGTCGTGGCCGCCGTCGCCGTCAGCGGCCTCCTGGGTGCGCTCGTGGCTGCGGCGGCTGTGTGGTCGTGGGCAGCCTCACGCGCCCCCGCACCCGAGGCCACCACGCGCGTGTCGGTGATGGTGCCGGCGAATCGGTCAATCTCCATCGACGGCTCGCCAACACGATCGCTCGCCCTCTCGCCTGACGGCATGCAGCTCGTGTACGTGGGCACGAATGCGGCGGCGCCAGCCGATCCGCGGGGCAGGCGTACGCAACTGATGGTGCGGTCACTCGACACGCTCGCGGTGCGCGACCTGCCGGGCACCGCCGGGGCGCGTCAGCCGTTCTTCTCCCCGGATGGCCAGTGGGTCGGCTTCTTCACCCAGACCGGCGAACTCAGGAAGATCGCCCTCGCGGGCGGCACTCCCGTGACACTGGTCGAGAAGATCGAGGGCAGCGGGTCCAGTTTCGGCGTGTGGACGGCGCAGGGCGCGATTGCCTTTGGCACCCCATCCACGGGGCTGCGCCGGGTGTCGGCCGAGGGTGGCGCGGTCACCGAGCTCACCACGCTCGACGTCGCCAATCGTGAAGCCAGCCACTCCTTCCCGGTACTGACGCCATCGGGCCGGGCCGTGCTCTTCGTCGTTCGCACCGGGAGTCTCGGCCTCCGCACCGAAGCCGTGATGCTCGACACCGGGGCGCGTCGCCAGGTGGTCGAGAACGCGCGCCCGCTTCTCGTGTTGAGCAGCGGGCATCTCGCGTTCGAACGCGACGACGCCGTCCTGGTCGCGCCGTTCGACCTGGACGGACTGGCGGTGACAGGCGCCGCGGTGCCGCTGGTGGACGCCGTGCGGCGCAGTGCCACGAGCGTGACGTCAGCCCCGACCGCGGAGCTGGCGGCGTCGAAGAGTGGCACGCTCGCCTACGTGCCTGCCATCGACGCGGCCAGCACACTCGGGCTGGTTGGCCCGGCGGGGACCTTCGAGACGCTCGGCCCGCCGCCGGGCGATGTCTCGCGTCCGCGGGTGTCTCCCGACGGGAACGCCATCGCGTTTCTCGCGGCCCGGGGCCAGGATCTCGATGTCCAGGTCTTCGACCGTCGGCGTGGGAGCACGACGAGGGTCACACAGGACGAAGTTGCGTTTGGCGTGGCGTGGCACCCGGACGGCCGCTCGCTGGCGATCGTGCACCCGACGAAAGATAGCGCCGGGATCTTCCTCAAGCCTTTGGATGGACGCGAGCAGCTGCTCGCGACGGTGCCCCCGGGCGCCTTCATTCGCAGCCTCACGTGGTCGCCCGATGGTTCCCAGCTGGCCTACACGGTGCAGACGGGCTTCCTGCACGACATCTGGATGCTGACGATGGGCGACCCGCCTGTGACGAAGCCGTTCCTGAGTCGCCCGGCGTCCGAGTACAGCCCGGCGTTCTCACCCGACGGCCGGTGGCTGGCGTACGTGTCCGATGAGTCCGGGCGGGCCGAGGTCTACCTTCAGCCGTATCCCGCGGGCGAGCGGTTTGCGGTGTCGACCGCTGGCGGCAGCGGGCCGGTGTGGCGGCGTGATGGCAAGGCCCTCTTCTACCAGGGCTTCGGCGCGGGTGTGTTGAAGATGATGGCGGTGGCGGTGACGCCTGAAGGCGCGTCGCTGTCGCTCGGCCGGCCCACGGCCCTCTTCGACCAGAACGTGCCCGGTGGCTCGGGTGCCGCCGAGCGGTACGCGCAAAGCGGCAATGTGGGCGTGGCCTACGACGTGCTTCCGGACGGACGCTTCGTGATGCTGCGCGGCGCCGACCCGAGCGGCAGCCGCGAGTTCGTGCTCGTGCAGCACTGGTTCGAGGAACTGAAGCGGCTCGTGCCGGGGCCGCGATGACGCCTTGGCTGCGCCGGAAGGTGCCGCTGGGGAAGTAGGCTCAGGACAGCAGCCGCGTGCGAACGTCCTGCACGCGTGCCAGCAACTCGGCTGACGCGATCTCGGGATGGGCTTCGAGCAACGCGAGCACGTCGGCCACATCGTGGGCCCGCTTGCTGGGGCGGCGCGCCGGCTCCATGGCCGCCGACAGTTTCAGCGCGATCAGGTCGGCCACGCTCGCCACTCGCAACGGCACGTCGCCCTCGAGAGTTACCACGCTGGCGCGCGTGACGGCCTCGGCAATCCCTTCGTCTTCGGCCGAGAACTGCACGGCGGTACGCTGCTTCAGCGGTGCCGAGCCGGGCGCACGCCAGTTGTCGCTGTGCTCGTGACGGCCAGTGTGCTCGAAGCCGGCAGCGAGCAGTGCCTGACGGGGTACGTCGGCATAGGTGGGCACGGCGAGATCGATGTCGAGAGTCGTGCGAGGGTCTTCGGTGTGCAGCTGCACGGCGACGCCACCGATGAGGGCATAGGGCACGCCCTCTCGTTCGAGCAGTTGCGCCACGAGCCGCAACGGACCTTCTTTGGTGTCACCACCCGGCAGGCCCATGGTTTCACTCCAGAGGCGATCGAGGGCATACGCCGTGGCCAGACGCTCGCGCGCTTCCGTGGTCGTTGGGCCCTTCATCGTGCTCGAAGTCTAGCATCGGAGCACTGGGCCCCGGACGGCATCCCGGCGCCGCCGATCGCCGTGGTGGCGGGCACGGTCGCTTCCGACCTGCCGGCGGTGCCGGGCCCGCGCGCATCATGCGGCTGGGCCTGTGCTACCATGGTGGCACAATGCCGACGATGAAACGACCGGCGGGTCACGGATCCCGGCGGCCTGGTCGCACCGAAAAGATCAGCGTCTCCCTCGATCGCGCCGACCTGTCGCTCCTTCAGAATCGCGCCAGGCGCTTGTATGGTGGCAATCTCTCCGCCGCGATCGCCGATGGCGTGCAGCGGGTGAAGGAGGAAGAAGGGCGAGAAGCCCTGGTCGGCTGGCTCGGGGAGGCCGCCAGCCTGACGAGCGAGCAGCGTGAGTCGATTCGTGCTGAGTGGCACGGGGCGCCCGCGCAGCATCGTCGTCGCGGGCGAGTCGCGTGATCGCGGGATTGACCCTCGACACGGGCGCACTCATCGCCCTCGAGCGTCGCAGGCAGCGCATGAGTCGGGCGTACGCGGCGGCTGTGGCAGACCGTCTCCCGGTGACGGTTCCGGCCGTGGTGATCGCGGAGTGGTGGCGTGGCCGGTCGGACGCCCGCACGCTGATTTTGCGCGGCGTTCGCGTGGAGAACACCACGGCGGAGGTGGCGCAGCTGGCCGGCCAGGCCCTGGCAGTCGTGCCGGGCGCCACCGCCATCGACGCGATCGTGATGGCGTCCGCGGCGTGTCGGGGTGACCTCGTCTACACGTCTGACGCCGGGGACTTGGAGCGTCTGCGAGCCTACTTTCCGGCGGTGAGGGTGTTGGCCGTCTGACGCGGACCTGTGTGTGCGGCCGGCACGCCTCAGGCGCTCTTCGACGTCGAAGTCCTGGAACCGAATGCGCCGTACCAGGGTGACCATCCCGTCACCGCCGATGCGCTCAGGAGGCAGGACGGGCACTCGCATCCCAAGGTCGACCCATAAATATGGTAACCTGTCAAACCATATGGCCGTAAAGACGACAGTCGAACTGCCGGACGAGTTGTTTGTCGCCGCGAAGCGTCAGGCCGCCAGCCAGCGCACCACGCTGCGAACGCTGGTCGAGCGCGGCTTGCGGTCGGAATTGCGCGGCGCCCGGCCGACCAAGGCGACCGCCAGGATCAAGTGGGTGACCGTCGACGGCGGACTGCCGGCGGGCCTGGACGTTGCCGATCGCGCCGCGATGATCGAGCGCCTCGCTCGCCGGTAGGGCGCGGCGATGATCGCGATCGACACCAACCTGCTGGTCTACGCCCACCGCGCGCGGACGCCGCAGCACAAGCGGGCCCGCCAGGCCATCGAGCGGGCCGCGGCCAGCCCCCGAGGCTGGGGCATGTCGGCGGCGGTGCTACCGGAATTCTGGTCGGTCGTTACGCATCCTTCATCTGAAGGACGCCCATCCACGCCCGCGCAGGCGGCGGCGTTCGTGCGCGCGCTGACCGACGCAGGCGCACTCATCTGGCTGCCCGGTCCTGGCTTTGGCGAGCGGCTGCTGCAGACGGCGTCAGCACTCGCGGTGAGTGGTCCACGAATCTTCGATCTGCAGATCGCCATGGCGGCGTTCGAAGGAGGGGCGACCGAACTGTGGACGCACGACGCCGCGTTCATCACAGTGCCTGGCCTCCCCGTGTTCGACCCGTTGGCCCATACCGCACGCCCGGTCTGAGTGCGGCGTCGTTCCCGTCGACTCGGAGTTGGCAACGACGTGGCTTCTACGGTGTGGCCGCCTGGCCCGTATAATCACGCACGCATGGCCCTCACCCCCGGCACGCGCCTCGGCGTCTACGACGTGCTCGTCGCCATCGGCGAAGGGGGCATGGGGCAGGTGTTCCGCGCGCGCGACACCAAGCTGAATCGCGACGTCGCGCTCAAGGTGCTACCCGACTCGTTTGCCCACGACGCGGACCGGCTGGCGCGGTTCACGCGCGAAGCGCAGACACTGGCGTCGCTGAACCACCCGCACATCGCGGCCATCTACGGCCTCGAGGAATCGAACCCTTCGGCCGGCTCAGGGCAGGCGGGCGTGCGCGCGCTGGTGATGGAGCTGGTCGAGGGCGACGACCTGTCACAGCGCATCGCTCGTGGCGCGATCCCGCTCGATGAGGCGCTGCCGATCGCGAAGCAGATCGCCGAGGCGCTCGAAGCCGCGCACGAGCAGGGGATCATCCATCGCGATCTCAAACCCGCGAACATCAAGGTGCGACCCGACGGCACGGTGAAGGTGCTGGACTTCGGGCTAGCGAAGGCGCTCGACCCGCCTTCGCGGAACGCTTCGGCGGGGCAGGCCCCGGCTGCCGCGTCGAGCGCTAACGCGATGAACTCGCCCACGATCACCACACCCGCCATGACGCAGGCCGGGATGATCCTGGGCACCGCGGCGTACATGAGCCCCGAGCAGGCGCGCGGGAAGACCGTGGACAAGCGCACCGACGTGTGGGCGTTTGGCGCGGTGCTCTACGAGATGCTGGCGGGCGTGCGCCCGTTCGCGGGCGAGGACGCGACCGAGATGATTGCCGCGGTCGTGAAGTCGACGCCCGACTGGTCGGCGCTGCCCGCCGACGTGCCGCGTCCGCTCGTCACGCTCATCCAGCGCTGTCTCGAGAAAGACCGCAAGGCGCGGGTCGGCGACATCGCGGTGGCGCGCTTCCTGTTGGCGGACATGGCCACGCTGGGAGCCTCGATACCCGGCGTCGTATCGCCCGCCGCGGCGCCGCGCTCCGCCGTCGGCACGCGCGCTGCCGTGGGCCGTCGCCGGTGCGCTCGGTGTGGGGCTGGTGGCCACGCTCGGGCTCTCGGCGCCGTGGCGCGCGGATGCGCCGGGGGATCGCCCGCTGGTCCGGCTCGACGTCGACCTGGGCGCCGACGTGTCGTTGCCCGCTCCGAGTCAGGCCGGCAGCAGCGTCGTCATCTCCCCTGATGGCACGCGACTGGTCTACGCCTCGGGCACGCCGCCCAGACTCTTCATTCGCCGGCTCGATCAGCCGAATGCCGTGGAGCTCCCGGGCACGCAAGGCGCCACTGCGCCGTTCTTCTCTCCCGATGGGCAGTGGGTGGGGTTCGCTGCCGATCGCGGGATCAGCAAGATCTCCGTCGATGGCGGCGCGATCGTCCCGCTTGGGGACGTCGCCACGTTCCGAGGCGCAAGTTGGGACGGCGATGGCAGCGTCATCGTGGCCTCTGGTGTCGAGCTGCGGCGTGCTGGCACAAGCGGCACCCCATCGGCTCTCGCGACGCCAGGAGACGGCGAGCTTGGTTTGTTTGGGCCCCAGAGTCTGCCCGGCGGCACGGCGGTGCTGTTCTCGGTAGACAATCAAGGCGACGTAAACCAGTCCACGATTCAGGTGTTGACCCTGGCCGATGGTCAGAGGAAAACCGTGATTCGTGGCGGCGCGTCGGGCCGGTATCTCGCCACGGCCGACGGCGCCGGCCATCTCGTCTACCTCAACCAGTCCACCCTCTTTGCGGTGCCGTTCGATGTGACGACGCTCGAGGTGCGGGGCGACGCGGTGCCGATCCTCAACGACGTCGCGTCGGAAGACCTGGCGGGCCTCGGCCAATTCGATGTCTCCGGGACGGGCACGCTGGTCTACCGGCGCGACACTGGCCGCGGGTCGGCACTGAACACGCTGCAGTGGGTTGACGCGAATGGCGGGAGGGAGTCGCTGCGCGCCGCGCCGACCAGTTACCTGGGGCCACGCGTGTCGCCGGACGGCACACAGGTGGCACTGTTTACCGTGGGTCGGCAGGGCACCGATGTGGTCATCTACGACCCGCAACGCGACGTCACGACACGACTGACCTCCACGAACCAGGACAACTGGCCGAATCTGGAGTCCTGACGGTCGTCACGTCGTGTTCCGGCGCAACGGCGTCGGACTGCTCCAGGCGCGCGCCGATGGTGCACGTCAGCCGCAGGTCCTCGTTCCCGCCAATGCCGGGCTGTCGAGTGGGTCGTTTGCGCCCGATGGCCGGCGGCTGGCCTACACGTCGATGGCTACCCGCACGCAGCAGATCTGGACCGTGCCAATCGAAGACCGCGGCGGCGAGCTACACGCGGGAACGCCTGAGCGGTTTCTCGAGAGCCAGTTCGTCGATACGCAGCCGGCGTTCTCGCCCGACGGGCGTTGGCTGGCCTATGTGTCGAACGAGTCAGGCACGGATGAGGTCTACGTGCGCCCGTTTCCTCCGCCAGCGTCCGGACAGGGCAGCCGGTGGCAGATCTCGAACACCGGCGGCAGGACGCCGCTCTGGTCGCGGAGTGGGCGCGAGTTGATGTACCAGGCGGGCGATCAAATCATGGCGGTGAGCTACGCCGCGAGCGGGGACGCGTTCGTGGCGAATAGACCACGGGTGTGGATCGCCGCACTCGGCGCGGCCAACACGCGCACCACTATTGCCAGCATGTGGGACCTGGCACCCGACGGCATGCGCGTGCTGGTGGTGACGCCGGCGGACAGCGCGGACGCGACGAAGGCGGAGCACCACGTCGTGTTCCTGCAGAACTTCTTCGACGAGCTGCGCCGGAAGGTGCCGCTGGGGAAGTAGGCGGGCGGCTGGTTCACGTCCGCTTCGGCCGGCGGCGTCTGCTTCGAGGGGCGACCAGGCGTCGAAGGCGCGTGGCCGTCTGATGTCGGTCGAGGCTCCCGTCGGCGACCTCGAGCGTCAACTTCTCCCACGAGGCACCATCAGCGGCAGGCGCTCGGTGATTCAGCTGCAGGAACACGAGGCAGGCGCCGAGTGCCGCTCGTTTGTTGCCGTCGAGGAACGGATGATTCCGGCAGAGGTAGAACAGGTAGGCGGCCGCGACGTCGACGACGTCTGTGAAGACTGATTCACCGCCAAAGGTCGCCTGTGGAGCGGCGACCGCGGATTCGAGCAGAGCGCGGTCACGTACGCCGTCCAGCCCGCCGAACCGCCCAATCGCCTCGGCGTGGATCTCTTCCACGATGTCGACGGTGAGCTGCACGCAGTCGGTTGGCCGGGCGCTCATGCCAGCTTCTTCATCGTCCGGGCATAGTCCTTCATGGTCTTCTTGATCACGCGGGAGATCTCGGCCCGCGACGGCCGCGCGCGAATCGGCGTCAGCGTGATGGTGCCCCCTTCGTGCACTTCGACGTTCACCTTGTCGCCGGCCTTGAGGCGGGCCAGGTCGAGCAGCGCGGCGTCGAAGATCAGGCCCTGCGAGTTGCCAACTTTGGTGATGGATTTGACCATGACGTAAAACTATGTTTTACGTCGCCCCGTGTCAAGGAGGCGCCGGCGGCGGGACGTGACGAACCGGACGACGCTGCTGAAGAAGTAGTTACCGCTGCACGGGCGACCAGGTGACGCCGTCCGGGCTGTTCTGCACCTCGACTCGTGCCAGCGTCTGGCCGGTCGTAAGATCCAGCACCAGCATCGAGTTGTCGTTCCGTACGGTCACGAAGGCGTGGCGGTTGTCGGGATGCGGGAACACGCCAGCGGTGGACGGCTTCTCGACCTTGGTCATCCCCAGCGGGATCGACTTGGCGATGGTCTGCGAGGTGACGTCGGCGACCACCAGCGACGAGGCGTTGGCGTGCGGGATGAGCGCGCGGGTGCCGTCGGGCGTGAACTGCACGCGGTAGGGGAAGCCCGGCGAGCTGATCCGCTTCACGACCTCCAGGGTGCGGGTGTCGATGATCGAGATCGAGTCCTCGGCGCGGTTGCCGGCCCACACCCATCGGCCGTCGGGCGTCACGCCCGACGCCCTCGGCTTCCTTGCCGGTCGGCACGTCCTTGATCTTCGCGCCGGTCTGGAAGTCGAACGCGCGTGATGCTGCCGTCGCGCATGTTCGAGCAATAGAGCCGCGTGCGATCGGTGGAAAGCGCCAGCATGTGCGACACCGCCAGCCCGGTCTTGAACACGCGCTCGACGGCACCGCTCGTGACGTTCACGAGCAGCAGCGCCTGGCTGCCTTCCACGGTGACGACCACGCGCGAGCCGTCGACCCAGCGCACGTCGTGCGGCGCCCGGTACTCGCCGAGGTCGATGGTCTTCACGGTGTCGCCGCTGGGCAGCGCCAGCACGCTCAGCGTCTTCTGCTGGCCGACGCCCTGCTTGTTGTAGTTGGTCACCACGACCGTGCGGCCGTCGGGCGACACCGCGGCCTCGTGCGGCCCGCCGACGACGGCGACGTGCCGGTAGGCGGTCATCGTCTTCAGGTCGATGAGCGTCACCGAATCGGACTGCTGATTCACGGCGACGACGGTGCCGGTGAGCGTGGCACGGCTGGCAGAAGGAGCCTGGCCATCGACGGCGACGGCGAGGAGGAACACGACGAGCAGGGAGGAGCAGAGGCGACGGAGCATCCCGAGAACGTAGTCAGCGGCTGTCGGCCTGGCAAGCCGTTTGTGACGGCGAGGGGACGAAACGTCCGAGCGGAACGGGGACGCCGGTCGAGCTGGCGGCGTCGATACGTGCAGTATGATGGTCGTCTAGACGACTAATTCTCGAGGTATTCGGCACATGGCAGACACGAAGGTGATCGCGGTGGTGGGCGCTACGGGCGCCCAGGGCAGCGGGCTGGTACGGGCGATCCTGGCCGATCCGCAGGGCGGCTTTTCGGTGCGGGCGCTGACCCGCGATCCGAACTCGTCGTCGGCCAAGGCGCTGGCCGCGGCCGGTGCTGAGGTCGTGACCGCCGACGTCGACGACCCAGAGAGCCTGAAGCGAGCCTTCGCCGGCGCCTACGGCGCCTACTGCGTCACCTTCTTCTGGGCCCACTTCTCGCCCGAGAAGGAACTGGCCCAGGCCAAGGGGATGGCCGACGCCGCCAAGGCCGCCGGCCTGAAGCACGTGATCTGGTCCACGCTCGAAGACACCCGCACGCTGGTGCCGCTCAGCGACGACCGGATGCCGACCCTGCAGGGCAAGTACAAGGTGCCGCACTTCGACGCCAAGGGCGAGGCCGACCAGTTCTTCAAGGACGCCGGCGTGCCGACCACGTTCCTGCTGGCGTCGTTCTACTGGGACAACTTCATCCACTTCGGCTCGGGCCCGAAGAAGGGCCCCGACGGCGACTACCTGCTGACCCTGCCGATTGGCCAGGCGAAGATGGCCGGCATCGCCGCCGAGGACATCGGCGCCTGCGCCTACGGGGTGTTCAAGGGCGGCGCCGCATACGCCGGAAAGTCGATCGGCCTGGCCGGCGAGCACCTGACCGGCGACGAGATGGCCGCAAAGATGAGCGCCGCGCTCGGCAAGACCGTGCGCTACAACGAGGTGTCGCCGGCGACGTTCCGCAGCTTCGGCTTCCCGGGCGCCGACGACCTCGGCAACATGTTCCAGGTCTATCGGGACTTCGCCGCCGAACTCAACACGACCCGCGACGTGGCCCGCTCGCGCCAGCTGAATCCGAAGCTGCAGTCGTTCGACGCGTGGCTGGCCACCTACGCCAAGCGTATCCCGCTCGACTAGCGCTCTGACGGCGGAGGGCTCCTACGAAATGTACAAGGGCAGAGCTTCCGCCTTCGCCAAGGCTTCGGCGGACCGCCGTAGCTCGAAGAGCGGAGGCTGGTCAGCTCTGCCCGGGGGAACGGCGGACGACTGACTCGCGTCCCGCGGCCGGCGGGGCGAGGGCCACCACCGCGCCAGGCACCGCCTCCTCCCTCCGTCCTCGCAAGATCTCCATCCAATCATCTCGGACTCCGGAAGGAGGCAGTGCCAGGCGTGGCGGCACCGCAGCCATCAGCGGCGCTCAAGCCCGGCCGCGATCCGCTCCGCCTCGTCGCGCGTGAAGTCCCCGGTGATCACGGCGGTGCCATCGATGGGCGAGCGCACCGTGGGGGCCATCACGACGACACCGTCCAGCAGTATCGCGACCGGCCGGCCCACGTGCGACGCGGTCGCCTGGTGCATCCGGCCGGCGCCGCCTGGAAGAAGCTTCACCCCGACCGCGAACCGGGGCATCGATTCCACGACCCAGGTCTGTGCGATGTCGTCATTGCCCACTACCAGCTCGGGATGCAGATACACGAGCCGACCGGTGTCGGCCACCGCAGCCACCCGCAGGCCCGCCGCCGGCGACTCCTCGGCGAGCCGCACCTCGAAGCGCACCTGTGCGGCAACCGTCGTCGTCAACGGGAGCCGCCCGGATCCGACCGCCCACACGAGGAAGAGGGCGACGAGGGCAGAAGCGGACATCAGCGTCAGCGTCCGGCGGCGGCGGTCACTTCGAGTGACCTCGGCGGAGGGCTGCGTCGATGCGACCCGGGCTCGGGCAAGGACGCCATCAAGGTTCGGCGCCTCTTCATAGCGCAGGGGGTCGGCGTCCTGCAGGAGCTGCTTCAGTGTGCTCACGGGTGTCTCCTTCGTCTGATCGAATGCGCTGCGCCAACTCACGACGGGCCCTGGCGAGATGCCATCGAACGGTGATCGCCGTGATGCCGAGCAGGGACCCGATCGCCCCCGCCGACAGCCCCTCGAGCTCGTGCATCACGAGGACGGCTCGTCGTCGAGGGGCGAGCGCATCCAGGGCTTGCCACACCGCGAGGCGAAGCAGGTACTCGCGCCTCGGATCCACGGACACGGCACTCCGGAGATAGGGCGCGTCGCGCCGGCGAACGGCCGCTTGTCGCCACTGATCGCGCCGGATGTTCACCAGGATCCGGACGAGCCATCCCTCTTCGGCTCCCGAAACGGGCCGAGCGGGGGACTTGGCGACCCTGAGAAACGTCTCTTGGACGAGGTCGAATGCCTCGTCTGCGCCCGGACTCAGCCGGCGGGCGAGACGGTACAGGCGGTCGGCATGGGCCGTGAACAGGTCGCCCAGCCAGTCCTGCTCCGGCGCGGCTTCCGCACCGTCCGTCTTGTCCTGGCTCATGCCCTATTAAACGGCTGAGGACCGCAGAATGTTGGTGCGCTGCCGCAGGCCTGAGACGTCGTCAAACGAGGCGGCGCCGAAGCCCGGCCACCGCGTCTGGCGCTGCCTCCTTCCGGAGTCCGAGATGATTGGATGGAGATCTTGCGAGGACGGAGGGAGGAGGCGGTGACTGGCGCGGTGGTGTGTGGACGGCAGGACGCGGGAGCCGAGTCAGACGTCTCGGACGGCGGAATTGAGGTTCCGTCCCACAGGGCAGGGCTGAAGCCCTGCCCTACTAAGACCTAGTCGGCGATGCTGATCAGCACGATCGCCAGGATGATCAGGGCGAGCGCGGCGAAGAAGATCTTGATCCAGCTGTAGGGCTGCTCGCCGGCGATCGCGCCGGTCACGCCGTTGACCACCACCTGGTAGGCCTTGCGGCTGTAGTCGTAGTGCAGCAGCCACACCGGTAACAGCGTGTGCTTGAAGGTCTGGCCGCTGTAGGTGCCCGCCACTTCCAGGTTGCGGTAGGTGTCGCCGGGAATGTCACGCGCGCAGGCGGCGCGCACCTTGGCGTCCATTTCCTGCTTGGCCCGTTCGGCGGCGCCGACCAGGTCGATCTGGTACTGCTCGACCACCCACCCTGAGACGTAGCCGCGGTCGTAAGGCTTGAGATTCTCGGTGGGGAAGGGTTCGATCGCCTTCAACAGCTGCGGGTGGATGCCCTGCGTGGCCGACACCAGCTCGTCGTCGAAGGCGGTCGAGATCTCGCCGGCTGCTGGCACCCAGCGCACGCGCCGTTCCTGCACCGTCTCGCGCCGGCCGTTCCTGGTCACCACCCGGGACTCGTAGTAGTAGTGCCCGGCCTCGGCCCGCCAGCGGGCGTGGACGTGCGCGTCGAAGGTCCAGTACGGCAGGTAGATGCCACCGACGCGATCGGTGAGCGCGGCCTTCTTCAGCCGGTTGGGCGCGAACCACCGGCTGGCGTACCACTTCCGGATCGACTCGCGCACCTGCGCTTCGCTGACCGTGAACGGCAGCAGGCTCTCCGGGAAGATGACGTTGCGGGTGTCGGTGTACGGCACCACGGCGGGTGAGCCGCAGAACTCGCAGCGCTGGGCGACCCGGGTCGACTCGAACAGCGAGATCGCCTTGCAGCTCTGACACTGCACCGGCGTCCGGTCGCGTTCCCAGCCTCGGGCTTCGTCGGGGATCGCGCGCAGCGCCAGCGCCAGGTCGTGTTCCTTGACCAGCGTCCCGTCGCTGGCCAGCTCCGCCGGCGACACCGTGCCGCAGTACGGACAGACCAGCGCTTGCTTGCCGGCGTCCCAGCGCGCCTCGGCGCCACAGCCCGGACAGTGGTGCTTGGCGAGCGCCGCCACCTCCGGCCGGGGCGCGCCGGCCGCTCCCGGCAGCGGCGGCGGTGTGCTCCCTGGAAGGGGAGGGGGGACGTCAGCCACTGTCAGCGACAGCGCTAGCCGTGCTTGAGGAACTCGTCGAGCGCGGCCCTGGTCACCCGCCACGCCGAGCCGATCTTGCGGCCCTTGAGATCGCCGCTCTCGAGTGTGGACAGCACGTCGGCCTCGGTGACGCCGAGGGCCGTGGCGACATCGGCCGGGGTGAGCACGTCGGGCAGCGGCGCGGTCGGCGCTGCCGCCGCGGCCTGGCCGCCGCCGAGGAACCCGCCGGGCTGATTGGCCATCTGGTTGGCCAAGGCGAATCCCATCGCGATCTCGGCGGCCGAGCCGGCCACGCCGCCGCCGGCGCCCGGCTGGGCCATGCCCTGCGCCATCTGGTACTTCACGTAGTCGTTCAGGTTGCCGATCGCGCTCATGCTCGAGCGCTTGTCGATGGCCGCCTCCACCTCCGGCGGGACCGAGCAGTTCTCGAGAATGAAGCTCGGGACCGAGATGCCGTACTTGGCCTCGAGCTGCGGGTTGATGAGCGGCAGCAGCGCCTCGCCGACTTCCTGGTAGCGCGTGGCGATGTCGAGGGCCGGCACCTTGGCGCTGGCGATGGCGTCGCTGAAGGCGCTGACGATGCGCGACCGCATGGTGTCGGCGAACTCGTCGAGCCGGAAGTTGTGATCGGAGCCGGCTACTTCCTTCAGGAAGCGCTTCACGTCGACGACCTTGAAGTCGTAGGTGCCGAAGGCGCGCAGGCGGACGATGCCGAAGTCCTGATCGCGCATCATGATCGGGTTCGACGTGCCCCACTTGTTGCCGGTGAAGAGCCGCGTGTTCACGAAGTAGACGTCGGCCTTGAACGGCGACTCGAAGCCGTACTTCCAGCCCTTGAGATGCGACAGCACCGGGATGTTGTCGGTGGTCAGCGTGTGCTTGCCGGGGCCGAAGGTGTCGCCGAACTCGCCGACGTAGATGAACTGCGCGGTCTGCGACTCGCGGACGATGAGCTGCGCGCCGTTCTTGATCTCCTTGTCGTCGTCGGGGAAGCGCCAGCTGATGGTGTCGCGCGAGTCGTCGGTCCACTCGATGATGTCGATCAGCTGTGTCTTGATGTAGTCCATCAGGCCCATGAGCGGAATGCCTCCAATGACGTCGAAAGGAAAGACGATCTTACCGCGGTCGAGGTTCGCCGGCGTGACGGCGCGGTGTCAGCGCGGTCCGGTCAGACGCTTCAGCGCCGCGGCCGCGGCGGCGTTGCCGCGGCGGGCGGCCTCGCCGTACCAGCGGCGGGCCTCATCGAGGTTCGCCGCCGCGCCACGCCCGGCTTCGTAGGCCTCGCCGAGCCGCAGCTGCGGCACCGCGTCGCCTTTGATCGCCGCCTTCAGCCACCACGCCAGCGCTTGAGCCGGGTCGGTCGCCACGCCGCGGCCGGCGGCGTAGGCGTTGCCGAGGTTGTGTTCGGCCAGGGTGTGCCCGGCGGCGGCGGCCTTGCTGAACCACGCGAACGCGATCGCCGGATCGTCGGCCACGCCGAGCCCCTCGTCGTAGGCGGTGCCCATCAGGAACACCGCCTCGGTGGTGCCGGCCATCGCCTGGCGGCGGACCGCGTCGACCAGCGGCTCGGCGATGGCCGTGGCGCGGGCCTCGTCGCGCGGATAGCCGGCCCGGCCACGTGAGTAGAGGCGGGCGAGCCACATCCGCGCCAGCACGTTGCCCTCGAAGGCCGTGGTTTCAATCAACGTCCGCGCCTTCGGCTCGTCGACGAATCCACGCGTGCCGGTGTACCACCCGATCGCCTCCACCAGCCGGAGATCCACCTGGGGCGCGGTCTGGGCCGCGGCCGGCGCGCGCGGCGTGAACGTCAGCGCGAGAGCGAGTACGAAGGCGCTCGCATGCATCAGCTCAGCGCCTTGATGACGTCCCAGCGCGTGATGATGTAGGTCTCGTCGCTCTTGAAGTCGCGCACCAGCACGGCTGGCGATTCAGGTGTCATCATCCCGGCCAGCGCCTCGACGCCGGCCGAGATGTCGGCGAACGGCAGCGCCGGCTCCATGATGGCGTCGACCGGGCCCTTCAGCAGGTCCGGCTGGCGCACGATCTGATCGAACAGCTTGCCTTCGTTGACCGACCCGACCAGCCGACCGTCGGCGACGACCGGAATCTGCGAATAGGCGTGCTCGGTCATGATGTGCGCCGCCGAAGCCACCGATGCGGTCCGCTCGATCGTCACCAGGCGCGCCTTCTGCCGGTCGGCCACCAGGTCCTTGGCGGTGAGTCCCTTGCGATCGACGTAGCCTTTCTCGCGCATCCAGTCGGGGTTGTACATCTTGCCGAGGTAGCGGGTGCCGTGGTCGTGGAAGATCACCACGACCAGCTCACCGGCCCGGAAGTTCGGGGCCAGCTGCAGCAGCCCGGCCATCGCCGACCCGGCCGAATTGCCGGCGAAGATGCCTTCCTCGCGGGCGATCCGGCTGGTCATGATCGCGGCGTCGCGGTCGGTCACCTTCTCGAAGTGGTCGATGACGCTGAAGTCGACGTTCTGCGGCAGGAAGTCCTCGCCGATGCCTTCGGTGACGTAGGGGTAGATCTCGTTCTTGTCGAAGACGCCGGTCTCCTTGTACTTCTTGAACACCGAGCCGTAGGTGTCGATGCCCCACACCGTGACCGACGGCTTCTTCTCCTTCAGGTACTTGCCGACGCCGCAGATGGTGCCGCCGGTACCGACGCCGACCACCAGGTGATCGACCCGGCCGGCGGTCTGATCCCAGATCTCCGGCCCGGTCTGCTCGTAGTGGGCGCGGGCGTTCGACGGGTTGTCGTACTGATTCGCCTTCCAGCTGTTCGGCGTGTCGCGCTCGAGCCGCGACGACACCGAGTAGTATGAGCGCGGGTCTTCCGGCTCGACGTCGGTGGGGCAGACGATCACGTCGGCGCCGAAGGCGCGCAGCGCATCGACCTTCTCCTTCGACTGCTTGTCGGTCGTGGTGAAGATGCAGTGGTAGCCCTTCACCACCGCGGCGATCGCCAGGCCCATGCCGGTGTTGCCCGAGGTGCCCTCGATGATCGTGCCGCCGGGCTTCAGCCGGCCGTCGCGCTCGGCGTCCTCGATCATCTTCAGGGCCATGCGGTCCTTGATCGAGTTGCCGGGGTTGAAGGTCTCGATCTTGGCGACCACCTCGGCCGCCACCACGCCCTTGGGGATGCGGTTGAGCCGGACCATCGGCGTATCGCCAATCGTCTCCAGGATGTTGTCGTGGATTCTGGTCGCCATCGCAGCGATTGTATCCGCCGTTCCCGGCCCGAGGTCAGGCCGCCTGCCGGGGCGCCCCCTTGCGCGCGCGGGCGGTGCTGACGCACGATTCTGAAGATGCCCCCTTTACGGTTGGTCCTGCTCGTCACTGCCGCGCTCTGGACCGCGGTGCCGTCGGCGGCGCGCGCGCAGGAGACCAGGGCCGAAGCCCTGCGCGAGGAGCGCGAGGAGAAGCAGAAGGACGTCGTCCCGCCCAAGACGAGCTTCCTCGAGCGCACGCTCAAGGCGGTCGAGCGGAGCGGCGTGCCACTCATCACCCGCGACGGCGTCTACATCAAACTCGGCACGCTGACTACCGGCAGCGGGTTCGCGCTCGGGGGCGGCTACCGTACCCGCATGCTGCTAGGCCGCGACGCCGGGCTCGACGCCTGGGCCGGCGTGACGGCGACCGCCTACTGGGAGACGCAGGCGCGTTTGCAGGTGCCGGTCACCCCCGGCGGGCGGGTGCTGCTCCAGGTGGCGGGCCGCTTCCAGGACTACCCGCGCGAGGACTTCTTCGGCCTCGGTCCCGATTCCGCCAGCGCCGACTCCAGCGACTTCCGGCTCCGTGGTCCCACGGTGGGCGCCCGCGCCGACGCACTCGTGTCCGGGCCGCTGTCGGTCGGCGGCGGCGTGGACTTCCTGGCGCCGCGGGTGACCGACGGCAAGCACCCCGGCGTGCCGTCGACCAGCGAGGTGTTCGGCGCGTCCGCAGCCCCAGGGCTCGATGATGACACCAACTTCGTGCGCACGATGGCCACCGTCGAGGTCGACTACCGCGAGCCGCGCAACGCCCGCCGCGGCGGCTGGTACCGCGCTGAATTCAGCCACTACGCCGACCGCGACCAGCAGCGCTATTCCTTCGACCGGGTCGACCTCGATTTGCGCCAGTTCGTGAGCGTGCTGTCGGAACGGCGGGTGTTCACTGCCCGGGCCTTCCTGTCGACGTCGACCGCATCGGACGGCCAGACCGTGCCCTTCTATCTGATGCCGACGCTGGGCGGCAACGAGACGCTGCGGGGCTACCGCGCCTACCGGTTCCGTGGTCCCCACGCCATGCTGCTGCAGGGCGAGTACCGCTTCGAGGTGTGGTCGGGGCTCGATGCGGCGTTGTTCTACGACGCCGGCAAGGTGGCGCTGCGCCGCGGCGATCTCGACCTCGACGGGCTCGAGAAGAACTACGGCTTCGGGTTTCGCTTCAACACCGATCACGGCACGATTCTCCGCATCGACACGGCGCTCGGCAGCCGCGACGGCGCGCATCTCTGGGTGGTGTTCGGTGGCACGTTCTAGCACGGCGGTCCGTCCTCCCTTCGGTCCGGTCGGGCGTCTACCGGCGTTGGCCGGCCTGGTCCTGGCTGCCATGCTCGGCAGCGGCAGCCTGGCGCGGGTGGCGACGCCGGTCTACTACCCCGACGACCCGATCGCCGCCGACGACGACATGGCCCTCGACGCCTCGAAAGTGGCCGAGGTCGAAGACGCCAACAGCTACGACTTCCTGGTCAACACCACGACCACGCCCGGGGAACGGCGCGACGTCCGGGCGCTGAACGTCAACACCGTGGACCAGGTGCCCGACTCGAGCTGGTTCCAGAACCGGGCCGGCCGCGGCGCGACGACTGCCGACCTGGTGCGCGGCCCCGATCGCCTCGGCGCCATCAGCCTGGACGGCTGGGTCGTGAGCGGCGGCAAGGGCACCGGTGTGCAGCCGGGCTTCCGCATGACCGATCCCTCCGGACAGCTCTACCAGATCGAGTTCGATCCGCCGTCGAATCCCGAGCTCGCCACCGGCGCCGAGATCATCGGCACCGCGTTCTACCATGCCTTCGGTTATCACGTGGTCGAGGTCTATCTCGCCGAACTCGACCCGCAGCAGCTCGAACTGTCGAGCAAGGCCACGGTGTTCGACCCGCGGATCGGCCGGCGGCGTGGGCTGTCACGCCGCGACATCGACGGCGTGCTGCGGCGCGGCGCCAGGCTGCCCAACGGCCACTACCGCGTGCTGGTGAGCCGGTTCGCCAATGGCAAACCGCTCGGCAACTTCCGCTACTCCGGCACCCGGTCCGACGACCCCAATGACATCGTGCCCCACGAGCATCGCCGGGAGCTGCGCGGCGCGCGGGTGTTCGGCGCCTGGCTGAACCACGACGACTCGCGCGGCGTGAACAGCCTCGATATGCTCGAGAGCGCCGGTGAGCGCCGCTACGTCAAGCACTACATGTTCGACTTCGGCTCGATCCTCGGCAGCGGCACCGTGTACGCGCAGCGGCATCGCGCCGGCAACGAGTACATCTTCGAATGGAAGCCGGGTCTGGCCACCCTGGCCACGCTCGGGCTCTACACCCGGCCGTGGATGCGCATCGACTATCCCGCCGACACGCCGAAGGCGGTCGGCCGGCTCGAAGCCACGGCGTTCGACCCGGTGAACTGGAAGCCGGAATATCCTAACCCGGCCTTCGACAACATGCGCGCGGACGACGCCTTCTGGGGCGCGCAGATCGTCGCCACGTTCGACGCCGCGGCGATCCGCGCCGTCGTCGAGAAGGCCCGCTATACCGACCCCAAGGCCACCGAGTACATGACCGAGGTGCTGATCGCGCGCCAGAAGAAGGTGCTGCAGCGCTGGCTCACCGAGGTGAACCCGGTCGTGGATGTCGCCCTGTCGGACGCCGGTGCGCTGACCTTTGCCAACGCCGCCGAGCGGGCCGGGGTGGCCACGCCGGCGCAGGCCTATGTCGTGCGGTGGGCCAGCTTCGACAACGCCACCGGCGCCAGCACGCCGGTGGGGGCGGCGTCGGAGGCGGCGACGATGACCGCGACGGCGCCCGCGGCGCTCCTCGACGGCGCCCGCGACGGCGACATCGTGGCGGCGGCCATTGCCGCGCGTCACGCCGGTCACCCGGTGTGGGCGACGCCGGTGACGGCGCACTTCCGGCGTGCCGCCGGGCGCTGGACGCTGGTCGGGCTGAAGCGCCTGCCCTAGCGTCCCCGCGCCGACGATCCGCGTGTCCAGGGCCCTGGCCGACATCAAGGTGTTCGCCACGTGATCGGCGCCGTCCGGGCCATCGCCGTGGTCGTGGCCGTCGTCGGCGTGACCGGACCACAGCAGGCCGCCGCCCAGCAGCCCTTCGTCGTCGACGACGCGGAGGTGACGCCGCCGCGGACGTGGCACCTGGAAATGGCCACCCAGGTGGACGGCCTGCGCGACTCGGCGCGCCCGACGCGCTGGCAGAACACCTTCGACGCCGAGCTGATCGTCGGCGTGGCGCTGCGGCTCGAGCTTGGCGTCGCGCTGCCGCTGCTGAGCCTCATCGGCCGAGATGCCGGCCGGTGGCACGAGACGTCAGGTCTGGGCGACGCTTCAGTAGCCGCGAAGTGGCGCCTGACCCGCGATCCGGATGCCCGGCACGCGTTTGCCGCCAGCGCAGCGATCGAGATTCCGAGCGGCGATCGCGACCGCAACCTCGGATCGGGGCTGGTCGACTACGGCCTGACGCTCGGGTCGCAGCATCGGCTCGACGATCGCTGGACCCTGCGGGTCAATGGCGGCGCCGTGCTCGCCGGCAACACGCAGAGCGGCGTTGTCGGGATCAGGCAACGCGGCACCGTGTTGAACGGCGGCGCGTCGCTCTCAGCGCAACGTGACCGGCTGCGGCTGGGCGCGGAACTGAGCCTGGCGTGGTCGCAGCGGGCGTTGGTCGGCAGCTCGTTCGCGGCGGCGCAGATCGGCGGCAACCTGGCCGTGGCGCCTTCGTGCACGCTCGACTTCGCGGTCGGCACCGGGTGGTTCGAGACCAGCCCGCGCTGGAGCCTGCAGGTGGGTGTCTCGCTGGACGTCTTCACGCCGTGACGAGGCGAATCAGTCGGCCGGAGTCGTCGCCACCAGTCGCTCGATCGCGCGCCTGCCGTCGTCGCCCAGATCGAGGCTCAGCTCGTTGACATAGAGACGGATGTGCGCGTCGCAGACATCGTCCGACATCTCTTGGGCATGGGCGCGGACGTAGTCGCGGCTGGCCTCGCGGTGGGCGAAGGCGTGGGCCACCGAGGCGCGGATGGCCTGCTCGGCGGCGCCGGTCAGCGCCGGATCCAGATCGGCACGGGCGCAGATACCGGCCAGCGGCACCGGCAGGCCGGTCTCGGCTTCCCACCAGTCGCCGAGGTCGGCGACCTTCACCAGGCCGTGGTCGGCGTAGGTGAAACGGCTCTCGTGGATGACCAGGCCGGCATCCACCTCGCCGCCGGCGACCGCGGCGAGAATGCGGTCGTAGCGCAGCTCGACCACCTCGCCAAGAGCCGGCGCCGCCAGCCGCAGCAGCCGGAACGCGGTCGTCTCGCGTCCAGGAATCGCCAGCCGTCCGGCCGCCGCGGCGGCCAGCGACAGCGGCTGGCGCGCGACCACCAACGGCCCGACGCCGTGCCCCAGCGCGGCGCCGCTGCGCAACAGGCGATAGCGCGTGCCGACGCCGGCGAAGGCGCCGACGCTCAGCTTGGTCAGATCGAACGCGCCGTCGTGCGCCCGGCGGTTCAGCTCCTCGATGTCGAGCAACACCGGCTCGACCCTGAACGGCGCGTCGACCAGCCCGTGCACCAGTGCGTGGAACGCGAACGTGTCGTTCGGACACGGCGAGAAGCCGAACGTCAGCGTCCGCATGCGGCGATCTCCCGGACCAGCGCCGGGGTGATGGCGTGGACTGCGGCGAACGCCTCGTCGAACTTCCACAGCGCCCGGTTGTGGTCTTCAATCGCATTCGAGACGACCCGCACCTCGATGGCCGGCACCCCGGCCAGCGCCGCCGCCCGCAGCACCGCGAAGCCTTCCATGGCCTCGACCGGGCAGCCGGTGGTGTGGCCGACGCGCCCGCTGGTGCCGATCACCGCCCGGGTGGCGGCCGGCACCGCCCGGCACGCCGCCTCGACCAGGACCGGCGGCGAGGTCAACTGGTGCGGCGCGAAGCGCTCGGGGATGTCGAGGTCGCAGTAGATCGACGCCGTGCCGACGACGACCGCCGTCGGCACCAACCCCGACGCGCGTCGCGCCCCGGCGATGCCGAGGTGCAGGATGACGCGTGGGCGTGCCACGGCGATGGCCGACGCCGTGGCGATGGCGGCGTCCACCGGGCCGACGCCGCAGCACAGCGTCCGCCAGCCCTGCGATGGCGCCAGTTCGTGTTCAGTGGCGGCGACGACCAGGATGTCGGCGAGGGGAGCGCCGTCCGGCGCCGTCGTGTGCACGTCGTCCAGTCTATCGGCAGAGCCCAGGGCGTTGCACCCGCCGGCGGCGTCGCGGAATCGAGGGCCGCATCTGTGACACCATCGGCCCGATGAAGCCGCTGCTGCGCGCTCTTGCCTTGATGCACGGACTACTCGCCGTATTCTTCGCCGTGGCGGCGACGATGCTGGTCGCAATCGCCGCCCGTGTCGGCTGGTCGGCGTTCGCCGCTGGCCTCAACCGCGAGGCGGCGCAGCAGGTGATCGAAGCCGTCGGCCTCCTCGCCGCTGCCGTGGTCGCCCTGCAGATCGCCCAGACCATCGCCGAAGAGGAAGTCGTGCGCAGCGCGCACGTCAGCGGACCGACGCGGGTCCGCCGCTTCCTGTCGCGGTTTCTGGTGGTGGTCGTCGTCGCACTGGCCATCGAGAGTCTGGTCGCGACCTTCCGCGCCGCGCACGAAGACCCGGGGCAGCTGCTGAACGCGGCGGTCATGGTGGCGGCCGTGGGCGCGCTGCTGGCCGGCTGGGGCGTGTTCCTGCGTCTCAACACCTTCGCCGAGGCCCTGGAGCCCGAAGCAATGGAAGAGGCGAAGGACGAGGACCGCAAGCTGAAAGAGTAGGGGACCTTCGCAGGCCGTCACACGCCCATTCGGGGGGCGAATGCCACCACCGCGCCTGGCACCGCCTCCTTCCTCCGTCCTCGCAAGATCTCCATCCAATCATCTCGGACTACGGAAGGAGGCAGTGCCTGGCGCGGTGGGCGCGGACGCAGAGGGCGGCCGATTCCTCTTGCGACGGAGAAGGGTTGGCCCGGCTCCAGCGGCCGTCCGGAGCCGGCCGCGCGGGCGTCAGTCGTCAAACGCCGAGGTGGCGCCGAAGTCCGCGTGGGGCGTTCTGGCACAGCCGCGACGTGCGGATCGCGTCGACAAATCTCCGGGGCAGAGCTGAAGCTCTGCCCTACATCTGGCATGCGCCCTGTCATACGAAACAGAGACACGGCCCGGGGCTCTGCAGTGTCATACGGCGGCGAAGGGCTGGCTCGGCTCCCGCGGCCGTTCGGAGCAGGCCGCGCACGCGTCAGTCGTCGAACGTCTGAGGCGCCGAATCCCGCGCCGGGCGCTGCCTCCTTCCGGAGTCCGAGATGATTGGATGGAGATCTTGCGAGGACGGAGGGAGGGGGCGGCGCCCGGCGCGGGATTCGGCGCCCGCCGCTATAGCCGCTTCGAGCGTCCGTTAGTGGCTCATCGCGTACAGCAGGATGTTCATCGCCGTCGCGTAGCCGTTGGGCGAGTAGGTGTAGAAGTACTCGGGGTCTTCGCCTTCGCGCTCCCAGGCGTCCTGGATGTCGGTGTTGTGCGTCGCCAGCACCATCAGGTCGCCGTTGACATTGGTGATGCCGCGCAGGTGCACCTCGGCGCTGTCCGAGCCGCGTTCCGACGACCCGCTGCCGCCGCGCCAGAACTGGATCGACGGGATCTGCGGGATCGCCGCCAGCGGGAACATCGTCCGGTAGATCGGGTGATCCGGGCCGAAGTCCTTGATCGGGTACTGGCCGGGCGGCAGCACCCGGGCGATCTCGGCCTCGAACACGTCCCACGCGCGCGGCCCCCAGAAGTCGTCGACCCAGAGGAAGCCGCCCTTCAGCAAGTAATCGCGCAACGCCGCGACTTCGTCGTCGCGCAGGCTCATAGTGCCGACGTCGGAGCCGAGCACGAACGGACACCGATACAGCCACGGGTCGGTGGCCCGCACCACCCAGTGGCTGGGGACGCCGCTGGGCTGCTTGCTGACCCAGGTCTTGGTCAGCTCGGCGAAGCGGATCGAGAAGTTGATGTCGGCGTCCGGGTAGTCCGTGGACCAGCCTTGGCCGCCGGCCTCGCGCCACTGACTCGAGTACATCAGCCGGCAGAACGTGAAGCCGCCGTCGAAGCTGGCGTCGCTCGTCGGCAGACGCGGCGGCACCCGGCGCATGCGGCCGAAGCCGCCACCCCACTGCGCGGAGGCCGCGACCACCGACAGCAGCACCAGGGCCGCGCCGGCGAGGACCGCGCGGCGGCTCGTCACCGCGGCTGCCCCCGTTGCCGGGCCAGGCTGCGGTAGTACTCCTCCACCAGGGTCTTGAACTCGGCCGGGACGTCGTCACTGCCCGACAGCAGCACGTCCCTGGCTTCGCCGTCGAGCTGACGGCGCAGCCCGAACTCGAACCGCCGCAGCCCGTCGCTGACCGCCGACTGCAGCCGCGCCAGCTCCTGCACGTCGCGGTAGACGCGGTCGTCGTCGAGCGCCTTCAGCCGGCGCAGGATCTCGTCGAGGTCGCGGGTGTCGACGCCCTCGGCGCGCAGCGACCGGCGCAGCGCCTCGAGGTCCTGGCCGTAGCGGCGCGCCTCGCCGCGGAACTGGCGGACGTCGTCGCCGCTGAAGTTGCCCGGCCGCGCGTTGCCCCAGCCGCCGTCGTCGTTGAAGCCGCCGAAGCTGTCGCCGTTGCCGCCGCCGCCCTGGCCGTCCTGGCCCTGCTGGCCCGACTGACCGCCCTGGCCTTCCTGACCTTGCTGTCCGCCTTGGCCCTGTTGGCCTTGCTGGCCCTGTTGACCTTGCTGACCGGCCTGGCCCTGCTGGCCTTGTTGTCCCTGACCCTGCTGACCCTGCTGCCCGGCCTGACCCTGCTGGCCGCGCTGCCCCTGCTGGCCCTGCGCGCCGGCCTGCTGGCCTTGCTGGTTCTGCTGCCCTTGCTGCCCCTGCTGACCGGCTTGACCCTGCTGGCCGCTCTGTCCGTTCTGGTTGCTGGCGCGCTCCTGCATCCGGCGGCCGAGCGAATCGACCCCGCGTACCAGGTCGCGGGCCCGGCCCAGCGTGTCCTCGCCCTTGTCGCCTTCGCCGCCCTTGCCGATCGCCGACGACGCCTCGGCCAGCTTGCGCCGCAGGTCCATCAGGTTCGAGCCGATGTCGGCGTCCATCTCGCCCGCCGCGCCCTGCTGGGCATCGCGGCCAAGCAGCCCGCGCGAGTAGCGCAGCTTCTCCTTGATCTTGTCGTCGCGGATCTCGCCGGCCGCTTCCTGCAGCCGCCGCGCCGCGTCCTTCTCGGTACGCGCCATCTCGTTGGACAGCCGGTCGAGCTGCTGCTCGAGTTCGCCGACCTTCCCTGACAGGCCCTCGCGGCGCTGCGCGTTCAACTGCGCCTTCTGCAGCCGATCCGACCCGGCGGCGCCGAGCTGCTCGGCGTCGCTCGCGACGTCGGCGTGCTCGCGCGCGATCTCCTCGGCCTGCCGCACGGCGTCCTGCACGTCGCGCTCGGCCCGGTCGGCCTGCGCGCCCTGCAGCTGGCGTTGCACCTGCTGCAGCCGGTCGGCCGCCGAGGCGGCCTGGCCAGCCGCACTCGGGTCGTTGCCGGCCGCGGCCCGCCGCATCGCGTCGGCCGCCTGCTGCATCTGCCGGGCGGCGTTGGCCAGATCGGGACGGTTCTGTTCCCGCGACAGCCGTTCGAGCTGACGCGCGGCCTCTTCGGCCTGCTCGGCCAGGGCTCGCTGCTGGTCGCCGCCACCCGAGGCCGCCTGGCCGGAGGCCCGGCGCCGCTGGCGCTCGAGTTCCTGCTGCTGCCGCCGGGCCAGCTCCTTCAGTTTCTCGGCCAGGGCGTCGACGCGCTGATCGGCCTGGCTCGACTCGGCCCGCGAGCTGGTCTCGTACTGATTGGCCATCTTGTCCATCTCGAGCTCGAACAAGTCGGCCAGATCCTCGGCGATCGATCCGGCCTGCTGGCCGCCCCCGCCTCCGCCGCTCTGCTGGCGGGTCTGCACCTGGGTCTCGTATTCTTCTTCGGCCTGCTGCAGGTACTGCAGCGCCTTCTGTTCCGGCGGCAGCGCGCCGTCGGGGCTGCGCGCCTGCAGCTTGGCCTCGGCCGCCTTCATCTCCGCCACCGCCAGCGGCAGCACCTCGGCGATCTTCTGGAAGCTCGGATCGGGCGCGACCAGCCGCGAGTTCATGCGGCTGACCAGGCCCTCGACCTGCTCGCGCAGCCGGCCCTGCGACAGTGCCAGCACCACCGAGCTCTCGCGCAGCTTCTCGGCCGACAGCGTCCGCTTCTCGCGCACGGTGTTGAAGGTCGCGGCGATGATCTGCCGCTGCGCCTCCGACAGCGCGCCGACTTCGGCGCCGCCGCCGCCCCCGCCTCCACCGCCGCCGCCGGCCATCGACGTCGCCGGCTTGAAGTCCTTGCCGAACGGCCGGATGCGCAGGAAGTACATGTCGCTGGTGGCCTGCTTGCCGCCGCCGGCGTCGTTGTCGGCGGCGCGCGCGTAGTAGGCCACCGCGTCGCCGGCCTGCACGCCCAGCTCCTCCATGTAGAAGGTGTGCCCGGCGGTCACTTCCTCCAGCCGCTTGGCGCCGCGGTAGAGCGGCACCACCTTCTCGGCGCCGCCGTTCACCGAGTAGACCAGCTCGAGGTTCTTCACCCCGAAGTCGTCGTCGGCGCGGGCCTCGACGAAGAACTCCTCGACCGGCGTGGCGTTGGTGTCGCGGCCGGGCTTGGCGATCGCCACGGTCGGCGCCATGTCGGTGAGCACGTCGATGACGTACTGCGGCGAGGCGGTGATCATCTGGCCGTCGGGACTCTGCATGCCGACCCGGTAGAAGCCGTCCTTGTCGGCGACGAAGCGGCCGACGAGCCGGCCGCCGTCGTCGGCGGTGAGCGGGATCGCGGTGGCCTCGTGCAGCGTCAACTGGCCGGCCGGCGTCGGCATCGTCGGCGTGACGGTGACCCGCACCTCGGTGCCGGCGAGCACGGCGATGTCGCCGGCGTCTTCGACGACGCGCGGCTCGAGGCCGGTGTAGGCGGGGAAGTGGTACTCGAGGTCGATGCGCTGCGCGTAGGGCAGGTCGACGACGTCGAGCGTGAACGTGCTCGAGCGGACGCCGGCGGCCTCGGCCAGGAATTCGAGCTTCGCGTCGAGGTCGAAGATCATGCCCTCGAAGACGCCGTCGTCGCCCTTGATCATCGGCACCCGCTCGAACGACGTGGCGTCGCCCTTGCGCACCAGCAGCACGGCGTCGTCGGCGGAGAAGCCGCTCAAGGTGGCGGTGAAGACCTGATCGGAGCCGCGCGGCACGGTGCCGCTGCCCGGGCGTGAGCGCGATCCGGTAGGGCGCCGCGGCCTCGACGCTGACCCACGAGAACATCGCCGTGAGGCCCTGCCGGAGGTAGGCCGGCCCGAACGTGAACACCGCCAGCGCCAGCGCGAACGCCCCGGCCGCCATCAGCATGTAGCGCTTGACCAGTGGCTGTTCGATGCGGCGGCCGTCGTCGATGGCCTGGCAGCGCGTCACCGCCTCTTCGACCAGCTTGCGAACCAGCGCCGGCGAGCGTTCCTGCGGGTTGCCGTTGCGCTCGGCGCTCATGGCGCTGAGCAGCAGCGTGTTGAGCGACGGCTCGTGCTCTTCGACGTAGAGGGCGACCTGTTCGTCGCTCACCTGGCGCAGCAGCGGCCGGCCCAGCGCCCACGCGGCCAGGGCGAGGATGGCGGCAACCGTGCCGATGCGGAAGCCGAGGATGGCCGAGGGCGTGAAGCGCAGGGCTTCGAGGGCGAACCCGGCGGCAACGAGGATGACCGCGCCGGCGACCAGCACCTGCAGCGCGCCGCGCACCAGGAGCTTCCTGCGCCAGCGTGCGCGCACGTCGCGGATCACACCCGCTACGTCGCCGGTGGACTCATGTCGCTCGTGGAGCATCGACCCCTCCTCGTGCGGCGCTGGTGCCGCGCCCCGACTCGGCTAGGTCGCGGCCTTGGACATCCGGCTCGCGACCACCGATTCGGCGATCAAAAGCAGCATACCCGCAAGCAGCAGGTACCACCACAGACGTTGCGACTGCTCGGTCACCTCGTCCCGGGGCGGTTCCACGGCCGATCCGGCCGCCGTCTGCGCCGTGGCGTTGCCGGCCACCACGGTGGCGATCTCGGCCGGATCCACCCCGGCGAGATCAGACTCCGTCAGGTCGACGTTGGCCGCGACGACGGTCTCGGGCGCCTGGCCCTGTCCTTCGGCACGCACCTCGTAGAAGCCCGGCGCGGTCAGTTCGAGGGCGTCGCCGCGGGCGGGGTCGAGCGGCACCCGTCGGCCCGATGGATCGACGGCGACGCGGGCCGGGCTTCCGGCCGGCCGCCGGTCGAGCGCCGCCACCTGGCCCACCGTCAGCGCCGCCGGCCGTTCCTGGAACGTCGCCAGCGTCCGCACCACCTGGTGCACGAAGGGAAGGAAGACCGGCTTCAGCGCCAGGTCGTTCCACGCCAGGTCGAGTCCGGAAGTCCAGACCAGGATGCGGCCGCGGCCGACGGTGCGCTCGACCAGGGCCGGCTGGCCGTCGTCGAAGCGGGCCAGCACCCGCGCGTCGGGCGCCGGCGTCAGCCGCCGGTAGCCGTAGACCCGCACGCTCGAGAAGTCGCCGCTGCGCGGGGCGCGGAACGGCGCGAAGATCGCGTGGCCGTACTCGACGCCGCTCAGCCGGCCGGCGGCGCGCGAACGGTCCACCGGATCGGCCAGCGTGCCCGGCAACGCCGCGCCCTGCGGCCACGACGCCCGGCTGCCGGCCACCACCAGCACGCCGCCGCCGCGCTCGGCGAAGGCGACCAGCCGGGCGATCGCCGCGTCGCCGAGCGGCGCGTCGTTGACGAGCACCACCTCGGCGCGCGCCAGCGCATCGTCGGTGACCGCGTCGAGCGCCGACGCCGTCACCTCGAAGCGCGGCGCCTCGCCGATGGCCAGGGCGCGGCGCAGGTAGGTGTCATCGGCGGCCCGTCCGCTCGGCCCGGCCAGCAGCACCGCGATCGGCCGCGTCTCGCGCAGCACGAAGTGGAAGGCGTTGTCGGCGGCCAGGGCGTCGTCGGCGACGCGGACGACGCCGCGCAGCCCAGCCGGCGTGACCGTCACCGGCGCGAAGACATGCGACGCCGCGGCCTGCGGCGCCACGTCCACGCGGGCGGTTTCGGCGGCGCGGCCGTCGATCTCGAGCGTCAGCGTCACGCCGGTGGCCGGCGTGGCGCCGCGGTTGGTGACCCCGCCGGTCACCGTGACCCGCTCCTGGCCCTCGAAGCGGCCCCGGCGCACCGCCACCGGCGCCACCGACAGATTCGGCGCGTCGACGTCGCCGACCGAGACCGGCGAGAACGTCGTGCCGGCCGGCAGGCGCTGGTCGTCGGTCGGCCGCCCAGCCGTTCTTCTGGAAGTCGGTGATGAGCACGACCTCCTTGCGCGGCCGCGTCGACTCCACTGCGATCGTCCCGGCCACCTTCAGCGCCGGCCCATAGCGGGTGGCCTCGGCACCCGGCGTGGCGGCGGCGATCGCCGCGGTGAGACGGGCCCGATCGTCGATCGACTGCAGCACCACCTCGGCGCCGGTGCCGAACAGCACCAGGCTGGCCCGATCGGCGGCGCCGAGGCCGTCGATCACCTGGCGGGCCGCCGCCTGGGCCCGTGTCCAGCGGTCGCCGTAGCCCATGCTGTAGGAGCGGTCGAGCAGCACCACGACTTCGCGGGCGCCGCCGCTGATCGCCGACACCGATCCGCGCACGAACGGCCGGGCGAAGGCCGCGACGATCAGCGCCAGCGCCGCCAGGCGCATCACGCAGCAGCGCCCAGTGCTGGATCTTGCGCCGCCGCACCGACTGGTAGGGCACGCGGCGGACGAACATCAGCGACGGGAACGCGATGATCTGCTTCTTCTCGCGCTGGATCAGATGGATCGCCACCGGCACCGCCAGCGCCGCCAGTCCCGCCAGGAAGAACGGAAGCAGGAAGGCCACGCCGGCTACCGGATCCTGATCGACCGCTCGCGGAACGACAGGTAGTCGTAGAGCGCGAAATCAAGCGGCTTGGAGGTGTCGAGCAGACGGTAGTCGACGCCGCGTTCGGCCGCTTTGGCGGTGAGTTCGGCGATGTGCGCCTGGACCAGGGCCCGGTACTTGTCGCGGAACGACTCGGGCACCACCGGCAGTTGCTCGCCGCTTTCGAGATCTTCGAACGCCGACGGGTCGGTGAACGGAAACTCCAGCTCGGCCTGATCGAGGACGTGGAACACGACCACGTCGCTACCGCGGAAGCGGATCGGCGCCAGCGCCTCGAAGATCGCCTCGGGTTCGTCGTAGAGATCCGAGATGCAGCACGACGACGCCGCGCCGGCCGAAGTGCTCCGCCAGCTTGCGCAGCGGCCCCGACAGCTGGCCGGGGCGGGTGGCCGTGGCCCGGTCGAGCGTGTGCAGCACCACGTCGAGGTGCTTGGCCGACGGCGGCACGTGGTCGACGACGTCGCTGTCGAAGGTGACCAGGCCGACCCGGTCGCGCTGCTTGTGGACGAGGTAGGTGAGGCAGGCGCCGAGCGTGCGGGCGTAGTCGAGCTTGCTGATCCGCTCGCCGAAGGCCATCGAGCTCGACACGTCGAGCAGCACCACGAAGTTGGAGTTCGAGTCGGCCTCGAACTCCTTCACGTAGTACTTGTCGGTGCGCGCGAACACCCGCCAGTCGACGCGCCGGATGTCGTCGCCGGGGACGTAGCCGCGGTGTTCGGCGAAGTCGACCGAGCTGCCGAAGAACGGCGACCGGTGCAGCCCGTTGATCACCCCGTCGACCACCGAACGGGCCACCAGCTCCAGGTTGCCGATGCGCGCCAGGACCGACGGGTCGACGAACTGCGCGCCGGGGATCGGGCCGCCGAGCTGCATCACATCCCCGAACGCGGCGCCGGCACGGCGTCGAGCAGCTTGTCGACGATCATGTCCGACGTCATGCCCTCGGATTGGGCGTGGAAGTTGATGAGCACGCGGTGGCGCATCACCGGGTGGGCCAGCGCCCGGATGTCGTCGAAGGTCACGTGGTAGCGGCCGCTGGTGAGGGCCCGGGCCTTGGACGCCAGGACCAGGTACTGCGCGGCGCGGACGCTGGCGCCGAACGACACCCACTTGCGGACCGTGTCGGGCGCGGTCGGCGACTTGGGCCGGCTGGCCCGCACCAGCGCCAGCGCGTAGCGCATCACCGGCTCGGCCACCGGTACCCGGCGCACCAGCCGCTTGAAGGCGATGAGGTCCTCGCCGTTGACGGTGCGCTCGAACTGCGGCTCGAGGATCGCGGTGGTGGTGCGCACCACCTCGTATTCCTCTTCCTCGGGCGGGTGCTCGATGACGATGTGGAACATGAAGCGATCGAGCTGCGCCTCGGGCAGCGGGTAGGTGCCTTCGAGCTCGATCGGGTTCTGCGTCGCAAAGACGTAGAACGGCTCTTCGAGGGTGTAGGTGCGGCCCTGGATGGTGACGCGGTGTTCCTGCATCGCCTCGAGCAGCGCCGACTGGGTCTTGGGCGGCGTGCGGTTGATCTCGTCGGCGAGCAGGATGTTGGTGAAGATCGGCCCGGGCGCGAACACCATCTGGCGCCGGCCGGTGGTGGCGTCCTCCTGGATGATGTCGGTGCCGGTGATATCCGACGGCATCAGGTCGGGCGTGAACTGGATGCGGTTGAACTTGAGGTCGACGACCCGCGCCATCGTGTGGATGAGCAGCGTCTTGGCCAGCCCGGGCACGCCGACGATCAGGCTGTTGCCGCCGACGAAGAGCGTGAGCAGCACCTGCGTCAGCACCTCGTCCTGGCCGACGATGAGCTTCTTCAGCTCCTGGCGGATGCGGGTCTGCCCTTGATTCATCCGGTCGGCCAGCGCGATGTCGTCCGGTGCCGTCAGATCCACCTGCATGTTGGCTGCTTCCACGAATCCTCCCGCCCTGCGGTTGTAGGGCAGCTCTTTGAGCTGCCCCAGGCAGCGCTGCCCGCCTCCGCTCTTCGAGCTTCGGCGAGGTCCCGCCGTAGCTTAAGCGAAGGCGGAACGCTCTGCCCTACGTGCGCCTAGTGTGTCATGCCGTACACGATGTAGTTCACGCCGAACTTGTAGGCCTCGTTCGACAGGTCGATGGGCACCCAGCCGGTGTCCGAGAACTCCCAGTACTCGCCGAGGTCGTTGTCGTAGTTGGCGACGACCTGCAGGCGTTTGGCCGGGTCGTTGTCCTCGAAGATGCCGTGGAAGGTCGGCGTCAGGCCGCCGTACGGCGAGACGAACCGGGTCGGGTCGATCTCGAAGAAGGCGTGGAACACCGGGTGGGTGCCGTCGAGCGGCACGAGCCGCTGGGTCGGCAGCACCCGGCGCAGCTGCTGCTCGAAGTTGTACCAGTGCTCCTGGCGGAAGTCGTCGAAGATCAGGAAGCCGCCCTTGGCCAGGTAGCTGCGCAGGCCTTCCGCTTCGGCGTCGGTCAGCGTCCAGTAGCCCGGCTCCGACATGTAGGCCACCGGGTAGCGGTGCAGCTCGGGATCGTCGAGCGTGAAGATGTTGCTGTCGTCCAGGTGCGGCCGCAGCAGCGTGATTTCGCTCAGGATCTTCATCAGGTGACGGTCGGCGCGCGGGTAGTCGTGGGCCCACGGCGGCTCGCGGCGGAAGCCGCCGAATCCGCCGCGCCCGCCGCCCAGTTCGTAGCGCAGCCGCACGAAGGCGAAGCGGCCGTCGTACTCGACGCGAGCCTCGTCGTAGGCGACCGGCGCCGAACGGCGCCGCTCGCGCTCGCCGGCGAATGGCGAGCGTTGCGCGGCCAGCGCCGCGGCACCGACCGCGGCGACCAGGGCCACGGCGACGAGCACGCGGATCCTGGTGCTAGGAGAGGCCAACGGCACGCCGGTACCCCCATTCCGCACTGAGGAGGCCCAGCAGGAGCAGCAGCATCAGCGGCGCGTTCCACAGCTCGCGCTCTTCCACCGCGGTGATGCCGCGTCCGGTGTACTTGACGTCTTCGAGCAAGGCGCTCGCCGTCGCCGGCGTGTAGGCCTTGCCGCCGGTGTCCTCGGCCAGCCGGCGCAGCGCCGCCATCTGCAGCGTGGTCTCGGCGTACTCCGCGTCGCCCGGACCGGCGTTGACGTGCACCGTGGAGGCGCCGAGCGAGGTGCCGGCGCGCATCGCCTCGACCCGGGCCTCGTACCAGCCGGGCGCGCTGGTGGTGAGGGTGCCGGTGTAGGCGCCGTCGCGCTGGCCGTTCCAGGTGAGCGGCACCGTGGCCGCGGCGCCGTCGGGCCCGGTGACCGTGGCGGTGACCTGGGCGTCGTTGACGGCGACGAACGACGGATCGGAGACGTCGGCAGAAAGCGTGATGGGCTCGCCGGGCTCGGCGCGGTCGGTCGAGGTGGAGAGCTCGACCGGATCGGGCACGCCGTCCACCAGCCAGCGCAGCAGCTGACGGCTGAAGGTCTCGTGGGTCTGATCCTCGACGCTGATCGACGCGTGCATTTGCCACAGCCACGAGTCCTGCGGCGTGAACGCCGCCGACTTGCCACGGCCGAAGCGTTGGAACGCCAGCACCGGCCGTTCGCGGCGCGAGCCGTCGGCGGAGCTGAGCAGCGTCGTCGCACCGGCCTTCACCGCGTCCACGGCGTTCACCGACGTCAGTTCCGGCAGTTCGGTCCAGCGGGTGGCCGAGGCCTGGTCGGTGGCGGCGATCTGCGACACCGCGTGGCCGGCGCCGGCGCGGGTCGGCCGCACGGTGAGGCGGGTGACCACCGGCTCGGCCGGCGGCGTCATCCGCTCCAGCGTGACCGGCAGCGTCTCGCCCAGCGCGGTGCCGGCGTAGCCGCCTTCGCTGAACGAGCGCGGCCCGCCGAGCATCAGCAGCCCGCCGCCGCGCTTGTCGACGAACTCGCTCAGCATCGCCAGCTGATCGCCGGTGAAGGCCGCCGCCTCGATGCTGCCGAGCACCAGGCCGCGGTACTGGAACAGCTCGTCGCGGGTCTTGGGGAAGCCGCCGATGAGTTCCTCGGGGTCGTCGACCTCGAGCCGCAGGTACTTGTTGTCGGCGGTGCGCTGCAGCACCACCAGCTGGAGCTGCTTGTCGTCGGTGAGCGCCCGCCGCAGGAACTTCATCTCGAAGCGCGGCTCGCCCTCGAAATACAGGATCTTCTCGCGCCGGTCCCGGACGTCGACCAGGACGTCGCGGGCGTTGTTCTCGGGTAGCAGCTCGCCGGGCTGGGGCGGCACGCGGAAGCTGAACACGCGCGGGCCGGGGTCCGAGGCGGTGAAGCGCACCCGCACCGTGGCCGGCTGGCCGTCGGGCGCCACGGTGAACGTCTGGCTGCCGACGATCCGCCCCTCGTCGAGCACGTCGAGGGTCAGCGCCTGGCCGGCGTAGCCGTGGCCGGTGACGACGGCGTCGAGCAGCAGCGTCGTGCCGGCGAGCACGGTGCGCGGCGCGGTGACGCGGCCGACCTGCAGGTCGCGCTCGGCGGTTTCGCGGCCGACCCCGATGGCGAACACCGGCACGCCAGAGGCTTTGAGCGCCAGCAGCGCCGGCTCAATCGCGCTGCCGCTGGTGTCGGCGCCGTCGCTGACCACCACCAGCCCGGCCAGGGGCACCCCGGCCAGTTGCTGGCGAGCCTGATCGAGCGCGGCGGCCAGGCGGGTGTTGGCGCCGGAAAAGGTCAGATCGGCGCCGGTCGGGGCCGCGGCCAGGCCGCTCGAGAAGCGCAGCGTGCGCACGGTGAAGCGCTCGCCGAGGGCCCGGCGCAGGCCGCGGTCGGCCGCTCCGAATTCCTCCTGCACGTAGGCACTGCGCGGCTGGCCGTCGACGTCGGCGATGCGCATGCTGCGCGAGTCGTCGAGCAGGACGCCGATGACGTTCTGGTGCGGCACGGCGGCGCGCAGAACCAGCATCGGCCGGACCAGGCACAGGAGCAGCAGGCCGACCAGCGCCGCGCGCAGGGTGGTGAGGACCAGGCGGTCGCGGGTGGTCAGGCGGCGCGGGGCCCGCTGATAGGCCACGGCGGCCACCGCCACGGCACTGAGGCCGGCCACGACGGCGAACCACGCGCCGGCCGGCGCGGCCAGACGCAGTTCCCCCTGGTCGAAGACGACCCAGCGAACGCCGAGGAGGAGTTGCGACAGCCAGTCGAGCACGTCACGGACCGCCTGGGCTCGCCTGCGCAGCCCGGTGAAGGGATTCTATTCCGGTTCGACGCGCCCGCGTGCGATCCGGCCGGAGCGCCGGCGCTGCTATCCTTCCGGGCAAAGGTGGAGACCCCGATGCCGCGAACCTCTGTGACCCAAGCCGCTGTCACCCTGCTGTGTGCCGGGCTGGCCGGCTGGCCCGCCGCCGACCGCGTCGTCGCGCAGTCGCCCGCCGACCTGCTGCTGGTCAACGCCAAGGTCATCACCGTGAACGCCGCCGACACCGTGGCCGAAGCGGTGGCGATCACCGGCGGCCGCATCGTGGCCGTGGGGACGACCGCCGAAGTGAAGGCCCGCGCCGGCGCCGCCACGCAGGTGATCGACCTGGGCGGTCGCGCGGTGACGCCCGGGCTCATCGACACCCACGTGCACTTCACCGAGGTCGACCAGCTCTTCAGCATCGACCTGAGCGATCCGGCGATCAAGACGATGGCCGACGTGCAGGCCCGCGTCGCGGCGCGGGTGGCCAAGGCCAAGCCGGGGGAATGGGTGACCGGCGACGGCTGGGACGAGGGCAAGCTGGCCGAGCGCCGCCACATCACCGCCGCTGACCTGGATGCCGTGGCCCCGAACAATCCCGTGTGGCTGCAGAACACCACCGGCCATTACGGGGTCGGCAACAGCTACGCGATGAAGATCGCCGAGCTGCGCAGGGGCACACCGGACCCGCCGGCCGGCACCATCGTCCACAAGGACGACGGCGAACCCAACGGCGTGGTGCTCGAGAGCGCCCAGCAGCTGATCAACCGCCACGTCCCGGCCTACACCCGCGAGCAGCAGAAAGCCGGCCTGGTGAAGATGATCCGGGACTTCAACGCCGAGGGTATGACCGGCGCCAAGGATCCCGGCATCGGCGAGCTGAAGTGGGCGCTCTACAACGAGCTGCTGAAGGAAGGACAGCTCGACGTCCGGATCTTCGCGCTGTGGGCCGGGCCGCGCCGGCTCGACCAGGCGGCCGCCGTGCAGGCCCGCGTCAACGCCAATCCGCGCCCGCCGCAATCGCTCGGCGACGGTCGGCTCTTCTCGGGCGGCGTGAAGATGTACATGGACGGCAGCGGCGGCGCGCGCACCGCCTGGATGCACGACGACTGGAACAAGAACCTGAAGGACGTGGACACGGGCAATCCCGGATATCCGGCCACGCCCCCGGACGAGTACCGGAAGATGGCCACCGACTTTCACAATGCCGGCGTGCACGTGAGCACGCACGCCATCGGCGATCGGGCCATCGACTGGGTGGTCGACACCTATGCGCAGGCGCTGGCGGCCACGCCGACCACGGGCCTGCGGCACGGCATCATCCACGCCAACACCCCCACCGATCACGCCAACGACGTCATCGCGCGGCTGCAGCGCGACTACGACGCCGCGTATCCCGAGGCGTCGGCGTCGTTCATGTGGTGGATCGGCGACAATTACGCCGGCAACTTCGGCCCGGTGCGCAACCTGCGGATGAAGCCGCTGGCCACCTGGCAGAAGAAGGGCATCCGCTGGGGCGGTGGCTCGGACTTCTCGGTGACGCCGTACGCCGCCCGCTACGGGCTGTGGGCGTCGGTCGCCCGCGAGACGCTGAACGGCACCTACGGCAAGACGCCGTTCGGGACGGCCGAAGCGGTGGACGTCCGCACCGCGCTGCGCTCGTACACGATCTGGGCGGCGCACACGATGTTCCTCGACGACCGCGTCGGCTCGATCGAAGTGGGGAAGGACGCCGACCTGGCGGTCTGGGATCGCGACCCGTACACCGTACCGGCCGCCGCCCTGCGCGACATGAAGGCCGAGCTGACGCTGCTGGCCGGCCGCATCGTGCACCGCGGCGCGCCGTTCCCCGCGCCGCAGGGCCGCGAGTGAGCGATCCTCCCGGCGCCGGCGGCGAGACGCCGCCAGCGGACCCGGCGCCGTCGCCCGCCGCCACCCACGACGCGCCGCCAGCGTCTGGTCACCAGGAGACCGCCGTCCCGATCGCCCGGCGGGTCGCCGCCGCGGGGCCGGCGTTCTATCCGCTGTGGCTGCGGGCGCGGCACGGCCCTGACGCCCGCATGCCGATGGTGCGGTGGTTCGATCCGACCCAGCTGGTGCGCACCGGCGTCAAGAGCCTGGTGTCGCTGGCCGTCGGCGAGCAGAGCGACCGGCGCATCGTGCAGGCGCTGGCCTCGCGCCGCCAGGAGTACTACGACCACAGCATCCACTACCGCGACGGCGCGCGCGGCCCGCAGCCGCGCCGCGACGCGCCGCGCGACGACCTGTGGATCGACTTCACCTGCGACACCGGCGACGGCTTCAACCCGACCTACGCCGTGGCCTACGCGATGGCCCAGCCGTCGTTGCTGGTCGACGGACCACGCGGTCCGGTCACCCTGCCGCGCGGCGACGTGCTGGTGTTCGGCGGCGACGAGGTGTATCCGACGCCGAGCCGCGAGGAATACCAGCGCCGCCTGGTTGGTCCGTATGCCGCGGCCTTTGGCGACGCCGTGCCGGCGGAACGGCCGCATGTCTACGCCGTGCCCGGCAATCACGACTGGTACGACGGGCTGTCGGCGTTCACGCGGCTGTTCTGTTCGGACATCGGCGGCCGGCGTTTCGCCGGCTGGTGGACCCGCCAGCGCCGCAGCTACTTCGTGCTGAAGCTGCCGCACCGCTGGTGGCTGGTTGGCAGCGACGGCCAGCTGCAGAGCGACCTCGACGTGCCGCAGATCGAGCACTTCCGCGAGATTGCCGCCCGCCACATGCAGCCAGGCGACAAGGTGATCCTGTGTCTGTCGATGCCGGTGTGGGTCTACGCGCAGAAGTACCGCACCATCGACCAGGTGTTCGACGAGACCGACCTCGTCTACCTGCGCGAAGAGATCTTCGCCAAGGCGGGCGTGCAGGTGCGGGCCTACCTGACCGGCGACCTGCATCACTACCGGCGGCACGAGGAGACGGCGGAATCGGCGGCCGGCGACCCGCCGGTGCAGAAGATCATCGCCGGGGGCGGCGGCGCGTTCCTGCACCCGACCCACGAAGAAGACGTGTCGCTGCTGCAGGAAGGCACGGTGAGCGACGACGTGCGGGCGCGCCGCTTCGAGGTGAAGGCGACCTATCCCGACATGGCCCGTTCGGCGCGGCTGGCGTGGCGCAACCTGTTGTTCCCGCTGCTCAACCCGGGCTTCGGCATCGTGCCGGCGACGATCTACCTGATGACGGCGTGGCTGGTCGGTGCGGCGGCGGGCGGCGTCTCGCCGACGACGGTGGTCGAGGCGGCGCGGGTGACGTTGTCGGCCTTCGAAGGCCACCCCGGCCTGACCCTGTGGGTCGCCGGCACCTTCGCGGCGTTCCTGGCCTTCACCGACACCCACAGCCGGATCTATCGTGTGCTCGGCGGCAGCGCCCACTTCGCCGCGCACATGGCGGCGATCTTCTTCATCGGCTGGGGCGCGCGGGACGTGGCCACGCGGTGGCTGGGGCTGGTTGGCCCGCTTCGATCGGGCGCCGCCGGCGTCGGCACCTTTGCCGCCGGGTGGGTGGTGGGCTCGCTGGTCGTCGGCGTCTACCTGCTCGTGTCCGTGAACGTCTTCGGACGCCACAGCGAAGAGGCCTTCAGCGGGCTGCGAGTGCAGGACTTCAAGCACTTCCTGCGCCTGCATGTCGGCCCGGATGGCGCGCTGACCATCTGGCCGATCAAGATCGAACGCGTGCCGCGGCGCTGGCGGCCGCGCCGCGACGACGACGTGACGCCGTCGCGGGTGCTGCCGATGGACACGCTGCGGCCGGAGCTGATCGAGCCGCCGATCAGACTGCGCTGACGGCCCCGGACCGCGGCCATTAGCCGGCCTTCTTGAACTCGGCCTTCAACGCCGCGATCTCCTTGGTCAGGTCGTCGAGACGGTCGACGGCGTCCTTGCCCAGGCGCTGGTCGGCGTTGCCGACCATGCGCTGCACGTTGTTCAGCTGACTGAGCAGCATCGGCTGCGGGTAGGCGCCGGGCATGTCGTTGATCGACGCCCACACCTTCTGCAGCGGGTGCTCGAACTTCAGGTCCATCGGCCGCACACCGGGCGGCGCCGCGGCCGGCGGCCGGACATTGGCCTTCTGCATCGCCTGGCTCACCTCGTCGGCGAGCTTGCGGGCGTCGCTGATGGTGTCGCGCAGGCGGAGTTGGAACGCCAACTGGCTGTCGAGGTCCGGCTGCGTGACGCCGTCGCGGGTCACCCGCGGGTCGACGAGCAACGCGAAGCCGCGGGTCTGTGACTGGCCGCCGGCGGTCAGCGTGACAGAGTACTTGCCGGGCGCGGCGATCGGCCCGCCGGCCCCGCCGGCCGGCATGCTGGCCGCCCAGGGACCGGGGTAGCGCATGTCCCACGTGAAGCGCTGCATGCCCGGCCGGCTCTCGATGGCCGCCGACCCGCCGAGCCGCCGGAACGGCCCACGCATCTCCTGACCGGCGCCGGCGCCACGCGACGGCGCGACCGCGAACGAGCGAATCACCGCGCCCTTCGCATCTTTGACCTCGAGGGTCGCATCCGTCGGCGCGCTCGCGAAGTAGAGGTCGAAGTGCGGCCCGGGGACCGAGTACTCGGGCTCGGCCGCCGATGGCGGCGTCGGCACCCAGCGATTGCGCACGGCGTCCTGCGGCTGGAAGAGATACGCCCCTGGCAGTGACGTCGGCGTCGCGCCGGCCGCCGGTGCGCCGGCGCGCGGCGCCATGGCGGGCACGGCCCGCGCCGCGGTTCCGCCGCCGGCCGTGGTCGTTGCGGCCGCCGGCGCGTGGATCGCCGCCAGCTGCTGCAGCGGCGTCACGTCGTCCATGATCCACAGGCCGCGGCCCATGGTGCTGATGACGACGTCGTTCCTGTGCACCTTGATGTCGGTAATCGGCGTCGCCGGCAGGTTCTGCTGCAAGGGCTGCCACGCCTTGCCGTCGTTGAACGACACGAACGCGCCGAACTCGGTGCCGGCGTAGAGCAGCCCCTGGCGCTTGGGATCTTCACGCACGACGCGCGTCGGGTGATCGATCGGGATGCCGTTGGCGCCGTCGGTCAGCTTCGTCCAGGTCTCGCCGTAGTTGGCGGTCTTGTAGATATAGGGCTTCAGGTCGTGCTCGCGCATGAAGCGGTAGGCGGCGACGTAGAACGTGCCTTTCGCGTGCGGGCTGTCCTCGACCGTCTGGATGCGGCCGCCGGGGCCCATCTCGGGCGGCGTCACCCGTTTCCACGTCTTGCCGTTGTCGCGCGTGATGCTGACCGGGCCGTCGTTGGCGCCGACCACGATCACGCCCTTCTCGAGGCGCGATTCGATCATCGCGTAGATCGAGCTGTAAACCTCTTCGCCGGTGATGTCGCGCGTGATCGGCGTGCCCGGGATGATCTGGTACTCGGGTTCCTTCGCCGTCAGATCCGGGCTGATGGTCTCCCACGTCGCGCCCTCGTCGACCGAGCGGTGCAGGACGTGGCTGGCCTGATAGACGATGCGGTCGTCGTGCGGCGACAGGTAGACGACGGTCTGGCGCGGGAAGCGGAACCTGATCTCGTCCGGATCGTGGCCGTAGCGGTTCTGCGGGTAGACCCAGTAGTGCTTCTCCTGCCCGGTCACCACGTTGTAGCGGCCCACTTCGCCCTTGCAGGCGCCCCAGATCACCGAGCCGTCCTTGCGCGCCCAGATCTGGCCGGTCTCGCAGCCCGCGGCCTGCTGCCACATCTCGGCCGGGTGATCGAGCCCCCACGACACCGGCGGATTGCTGGGGACGATGAGCGTGGTGTTGTCCTGCTGCGGCACGTAGAGCTTGTAGGGGTGCTGCTCGTCCACCGCCACCATGTAGTACTCGGCATGCGGCTGGTTGAGGATCGACGACCAGCTCTTCGCGCCGTTCAGCGACACGTTGCCGCCGCCGTCGTTGACCTGCAGGATGATCTCGGGGTTGTCCGGGTTGAACCACATCCCGTGGTTGTCGCCGTGCGGCGTCTCCACGGTGGTGAAGGTCTTGCCGGCGTCGCTCGACTTGTGCAGGCCCAGTTCGTTGACCCACACTTCGTTCTCGTTCTTCGGGTTGACGTTGACGTAGTGGAAGTAGAACGGCCGGGCGCGCAGCCGCTGGCTGTTGTTCACGTTGGTCCAGCTGTCGCCGGCGTCGCTCGAGCGGTAGAGGCCGCCTTCGGCGCCCGGGGCTTCGATCATCGCGTAGAGCACCGCCGGGTTGCTGCGGGCGATGTCGATGTCGATCTTGCCGATCAGCGTGGCCGGCAGGCCGGCCGCCATCTTCGTCCACGTCTCGCCGCCGTCGGTCGATTTGTAGATGCCGCCCTTGTCGGCCGGACCGCCGCTCACGATGTCCCAGCCCTTGCGGAAGCCCTTGTACATCCCGGCGTAGAGCACGCTCGGGTTCTGCCAGTCCACTTCGAGGTCGCGGGCGCCGTGGTCGTTGTCGACGAACAGCGTCTTCTTCCAGGTCGTGCCGCCGTCGATGGTCTTGTAGACGCCGCGATCGGCCGAGGGCCCGAACGGCGAGCCGGTGGCGGCCAGCCACACGATGTCGGGATTGCTCGGGTGCACGCGGACGACGCCGATCTGGCCGACGTCCTTGAGACCCATGAACTGGAAGCTCCGGCCGGCGTCGATGCTCTTGAACACGCCGCGGCCGATGATCACGTTCGAGCGGATCGGCGCCGAGCCGGTGCCGACCCAGACGTGATTGGGGCTCGACGGCGCCACCTCGATCGAGCCGATCGACCCGGTCGTGAACTGGCCGTCGCCGATCGGGTACCAGTTGATGCCGGCGTCGTCGCTCTTCCACACACCGCCGCCGGTGGCGCCGATGTAGAAGGTGTGCGGCTGCTGCCGTACGCCGGCAAAGCCGGTGACGCGGCCGCCGCGCGCGGCGCCGACGTTGCGCCAGCGCAGCCCCTGATAGGCAGCCGGCGGCACCAGCTGATTCGGGTCGGACTGCGCCGCCATCGGCGTGGGACGCGCCGCCGGGACGAGCGCGGTGACGAGCGCGATGGCCAGCAGCAGGCGGAAGGATCGAGGCATCACGGCGGGACTCCCCTGGAGAACGTCGAGGGAGTATAGCGAATGCGTACCGTGGCAGACCCCATCGACGTCGATCCGGCGACACAACCGCGGCCGCACCGGCGACGTCTCAGTCGACAGCTATCATGGTGCCTGTCGTGAACCGATTTCGATTCGCCGACGTCGAGCTCGACCTCGACCGTTTCGCGGTGACGCGCGCTGGCCGGCGTCTGACCCTCGAGCCCAAAGCGGTCGACGTGCTGCGCTTCTTCGTCGAACGGCCAGGCCGGCTGGTGACGCGCGACGAGCTGCTCGACGGCGTCTGGCCCGGCGTCGCGGTGACGCCCAACGCGCTGACTCGCGTCGTCGCCCAGCTGCGCCGCGAACTCGGCGACGACGCCACCGAGGCGCGCTACATCGAGACGGTGCCGACGCGCGGCTATCGCTTCATCGCCGCGCTCGAGTCGATCGCGCCGCCCGCACCGCCCGCGCCGACGACGCCTGCCGACGTCCCGCCCACGCCGCCCGCCCTCGACGCTCCGCCGGCGCCGGCCGCGCCGCGCCGCGTCCTCGCCGGCTGGGCCATCGCGGCCGCGGGTGTGGTGCTGGCGATCGTTGCCGCCACCTGGCACCCCGGCCGCGGGGCCAGCGCGGCGATGCCCGAAGGCGAGCTCGTGCCGGTGACGGGCGAGAGCGGATCGATTCACGCCGCGACGTTCTCCCCCGACGGCCGCTGGCTGGCGCTGGTGTCGGACCGCACCGGCGACTTCGAGATCTACCTGCGCGATCTGGATCAGCCGACGTCACGGCCGGTGACCGCCGATGGCATGCGCAACGTGCATCCGGCGTGGTCGCCCGACTCGCGTCGCCTGGTCTATCACTCGTCGCTGCACCACGGCATCTGGGTGACGTCGATCGACGGCGGACCGGCCCGGCAAGTGGCGGCGTTCGGGTCGCGGCCGGCGTGGTCGCCCGACGGGCGATGGATCGCCTTCCAGTCCGACGAGTTCCTGAACGAGACCGGCCAGCCCGGATCGCAGTTGTGGATGGTCGCCGCCGACGGCGGCGAGCCGCGGGTGGTCACCCTGCCTGGTGCGCCACCGGGCGGGCACGGCCGACCCTTGTGGTCGCCCGACAGCGCGCTGGTCTACTTCGTCGCGACCCGCAACGTGCTCTACGAGCAGTGGTCGGTGCGGATCGCGGACGGCCTGCTGACCCGACGGACCAACGACAAGAATTCGATCGTCGCCGCACAACTGCTGTCGTCGCCAGACGGCCCGGTGGCCATCGGAGCACGCCCGTGGAGCGAAGGCCGCGGGCTCGACATCATCGAAGTGCCGATCGGCGACCGCGGCGGCGCGCCGCAGGTGCGTGCCGTGGCGGCGCCACCGGGCCGCGGCGTCCGGTCGATCTCGATGGCGCCGGGCGGGGCCCTGGCGGCCGTGGTCCAGTTGGAGATGGAGGGGACCGTCGTGCTCATGCCGGTGACGGCGGCCGGCAGCGCGGCAGGACCGGTGCGGCCGCTCTTGCGGGGCAACCATCCGGCGGTGTCTCCGGACGGCCGGCGCCTCGCCTACGATCGCGACGGCGAGGTGCGGGTCGTGAACCTCGACGGTTCGGCCGACCGCGCCGTGCTCACCGGGGGACGCGGCAACCTGTATCCGAGCTGGGCCGACGACCGCCGCCTCGTGGCGCTGCGCCGCGTCGGGCTGTCGGCGTTCATGGTCGAGGTCGATCTCGAGACCGGCCGGATGACCGAACGGGTGGCGCTGCCGGAGTCGGCGTCGTTCCCGCGCCTCGCGCCCGACGGCGACACGTTCGCCGCGACGGTCGGCGAGCCGGTGAACACGCTCGGCCGCGGGTCGCTGAAGGCCGGCACGTTCGCGCCGTGGCCGGCGCTGGCCCACTACTCGTTCCCGGTCTGGTCGCCCGACGGCCGGCAGCTTGCGGTGGAGATGAAGCAGGGCCGCCACATGTTGATGGCCGTGGCCGACGTCGCCACCGGCGCGGTGCGGCAGATCTCCCCGCCCGAAGGACAGCATTGGCCAGGCAGCTTCTCGCCCGACGGCCGGCGCCTCGCGGTCGCGTCGCCCGGGCCGACCGGTATCTGGAACATCGAGGTCGTCGACGTCGCCACGGGCGAGCGGAGACAGCTCACCGCGGCGACCTCGCCGGAGCTGGTCGCGCGGTTCCCGTCCTGGTCGCCGCGCGGCGATGCGATCGTGTGGACCCAGACGGCGCTGTCCGGCACGCTGTCGCTGGTGCGGCCGCCAGCACGCCGACCCGCGCGCTAAGTCCCGTGGCGGTGGCCGGTTGCCGGCCGTCACCGTTTCATCACACGAGCCGCGTGCGCGGCACCGCGCGGCGTCACGACAGCGCGGGCCCTCTGGGTCGATCGTGCGTCGGTGGCGCATCGACCCTGGTGGATCCCGTGGCTGGCCGCGGCGGCGCTCGCGTGGCTTCTTCCGTCCGCGGCGATCGCCGGTGACCCCGGCGTCGCGCTGGCCAGACTCGGTGGCGGTTTGTGGACGGTGCAGGCCGGCGTCGGGCCCGCGGCGCAGCGCGTCACCCTCGTGCTCGACACCGGCGCCGAGCGCACGGTGTTCGATGTCGAGGTCGTGCGCGCTCTCGGCCTCGTGCCGGCGCCGTGGGGTCTGCTGGGCACGCCGGCCGGTCTCGTCGAGGCGTCGACCGTTCGCCTGCCGAGCCTCGCCCTTGGACCGCACGTCCTCAACGATTTGCCGGTGCTCGTCGCCGATCTGTCGGGGCTGGGGGTCGGCGCCGGCGTGGACGGCATCCTCGGTATGGACGCGCTGGCGGCGCCCCACGTGCTCATCGACTTCGCCCATGGCGTCTTGAGTTTTTCGACGGACGGCCTCGACGGCGCCGCTGAGGGCGTGGCGCTCCCTGCGCGGGCCCACGGCTTGCGTGTCGTCGTGGATGCGCGCGTCGACGGCCTCGACCGTGCACTCGTCCTCGACACCGGCGCCGAGACGATCGTGCTGTTCGAAGCGCCGGGCGATGTCGGGCGGCTGGTGAGCTTCGGCGCCGCCGGGTTGCGCGGCGAGGGACGGATGGCCGTCGCCGAGGTGGCGATTGGCGTCGTCGCCCTCGGCTCGCTGCCGGTGCTGCGCGTTGCCAGACAGCGGCCGCGGTTCGGCAGCGACGGGGTGCTGCCGGCCACGGCCTTCGCCCGTCTCCACATCGACCGCGTCGCTGGGGTCGTGCACATCGTGCCGCGACGGTGAGTTGCCCGTGGTGCAACTCTCACCCTTGGGTCACCCTTGGGGCCTGTCCCCAATTGTGGTGTGAACTAGCGACGCCCCAACAGGAGGTAGACGACGACCGCGGCCAGGAAGCCGGGTGCTGTCGCTGCGGTGCCGGCGAACGCGGCGTAGGCGGCGACGCCGGCGGCCCAGGCCGCCATTCCGGTCCAGCGGACGCCGGCCAGCGGCCCGCGCGCGTCGTACAGATCCGGCACCCGCGGCCAGGCCCGCAGCACCACGAAGTGCGCCACCAGCACGCCGCCCACCGGCACCAGCAGGGCGCCGACGACGGTCATGAAGCCGGCGAAGCGATCCAGCCACGCGCCGGACGCCGCCCCGAGTGCCGTGCCGACCAGCCCCACGATCCACACCGCGGTGCGTTGCGGCATCGCCGGCATCACGCTGCGCCACGCCAGCGCCGACAGGTAGATGTTCACGAAGTTGGTGGTGACCGTGGCCAGCATGATGAGCACCGCCGCGGCCGCGCCGGCGTTCACCGCCGCCAGCATTTGCCCGGGGTCGGTGCCGCCAGCCAATCGCGCCAGCGCCCAGCCGAGCGGCATCAGCCACCAGGCTGTGAGGGTGAGGCCGAGCCACACCGCCCAGACACTGGTGCGTGCCGAGCGTGTGTAGCGCGAGTAATCGGCGAACATCAGCAGCCACGACACCTGATAGCCGGCGACGACGTCGAGGCCGGCCAGTGGCGTCAGCCCGCCGGCTGCCGTTGACGGCGCCGCGTCACGCGGCGACGTGCCGAGCACTGCCCAGGTGATGACGAGTCCGGCCACCGCCATCGCCGGCACGGCGACGCGATCGGCCTGCCGCACCGCCGCTGGTCCACCGGCGGCGATCGCCGTGGCCACCAGGCCGAGCACGGCGGCGGCCACGCGCGGGTCCACCGCATCGGGCAGCCACGCCGCCACCACCGATGCGGCGATGGTGTTGTTGACGGCGATCCAGGCGAAGTTGGTGACGAAGAGGACGAGCGCCACCACGGCCGCGCCGCGGACGCCGAGCACGGCCCGCATCGCGATCATCGACGGCACGCCGAGTCGCGATCCCACCGGCGCCAACGCCGCGACCAGCGCCGAGCCGATCGGCACGCCGATGAGCACCAGCGCGACCATCCACGCGGTGGAGGGCAGCGCCGCCAGCGACGCGCCGACCTGCAGTGTCGTCGCCACGATGTTGGCGGCGGCGAAGATCAGGAACAGGTCCCAGCCCGACTGGGTCTGCGAGTCCGGAGCGACAGGGGAGAGGTCTGCGGCGTGCACGCGCTCGGCTCGCAACTCAGACGACGTGGTGTTCGCCCACCGCCGCTCGCGACGCGAAACGCGCGAACGCGAACGGCGACAGGTCCATCCCGGGGTCGCGGCCCAGCATCACGTCAGCCAGCAGTCGTCCGGCGGCCGGGGCATGCTGGAACCCGTGGCCGCTGAAGCCGGCGATGCCGTAGAAGCCGTCCACTCCGAGGCCGCCGATCACCGGATTGTGGTCGGGGGTCATCTCGTAGAGGCCGGCCCACGCGTGCGTGACGGACGCGTCGGCCAGCGCCGGGAGACGTCGCACCGCCGTCTCGGTCACCTCGGGCAGGAAGTCCCAGCGCACCGTGGTGTCGAAGCCGGGCCGCTCGCTCTTGTCGCCCATCCCGAACAGCAGCCCGGCGCCCTCCCGGTGGAAGTAGAAGGTGGTGTCGAAGTCGATCACCATCAGCCGCGACGCCGGCACGCGGCCGGCGTAGGCGGTCTCGTCCCAGCTGGCGCCTGCCGCCGGCTGCGCGATGAAGATGTGGCGGCGCTCGGGCACCACCGGCAGCATCACGCCGGCCATCGCCGCGACCTGCCCGGCCCACGGCCCGGCGGCATTGACGACGGCACGGGTCGCGATCGGCCCGGACGACGTCGTGACGCCGACGATGCGGCCGCCCGACACGTCGATGGCGGTGACCTCGGTGTCGCGCAGCACCGTCACGGCGCCGCACAGTTGCGCGGCGCGGACCAAGCCCATGGTGACGCCGTTGGGGTCGGCGATGCCGTCGGCGGCGCAGAACGTGGCGGCGCGCACGCCGGTGGTGTCGAGCCCGGGCGTCATCGCCGCGGCCTCGTCGCCCGACAGCCACCGCACGTCCACGCCGTGCGCGCGTTGCAGCGCGACGCTGGCGCGGAAGGCCTGCTCGCTGGCCTCGCTCGACAACAGGAACAGATAGCCGTCCTGCCAGAAGTCGATCGGGCTGCCGATCTCGGCCTCGAAGCGCGAGAACAGTGCGATCGACTCGCGTGACAACGCGATGTTGGCAGGATCGGAGAACTGATGGCGCACGCCGCCGGCGTTGCGTCCAGTGGACCCGGTGCCAAGCTGCGTCTCACGCTCCACCAGCACGATCTCGCCAGCGCCGTGGCGGGCCAGGTAGTACGCCGCCGCGGCGCCCATGCAGCCCCCGCCCACGATCACCACGTCCGCGGTTCGCATCGCCGCGCATCGTACCACCCGGGCTGGCTGCTATGCTGATGGCGCCATGACGCTGGGTATCCGCGCTGTCCTTGTCACGTTCACGCTGCTGGCCGCAACTGCCGCGACGGCGCTCATCGCGCAGACGCCCGCTGCCGCCGCGCCGCCGCGTCTGCTGCAACCGGCGCGCGTCTTCGACGGCGAGACGATGCACGAAGGCTGGGTGGTGCTCGTCCAGGGCCGCGAGATCGTCGCCGCCGGTCCCGCCGCGGACGTGACGGCGCCGGCCGGCGTCGAGCGGGTGGCGCTGTCCGGCCTCACGCTGATGCCCGGCCTGATCGAGGGGCACTCGCACCTGCTGCTGCATCCCTACAACGAGACGACGTGGAACGACCAGGTGCTGCGCGAGCCGTTGGCCTACCGCGTCGCCCGCGCGGTGGTGAACGCCCGCGACACGCTGCTGGCCGGCATCACCACCGTACGCGACCTGGGCACCGAAGGCGCCGGCTATGCCGACATCGGGTTGAAGCGATCAATCGAGGACGGCATCGTGCCGGGACCGCGGATGCTGGTGGCCGGGCCGGCCATGGTCGCCACCGGCACCTATGGGCCCAAGGGCTTCGCGCCTGAGATCAGCGTGCCGCAGGGCGCCGAGGAGGCCGACGGCCTCGAGGGCGTGGCCACGGTAACCCGCCGCCAGATCGGCCACGGCGTCGACTTCATCAAGATCTACGCCGACTACCGGTGGGGCCCGAACGGCGAGGCCCGGCCGACCTTCAGCGTCGAGGAGATCGCCCGCATCGTCGAGGTCGCGCAGAGCAGCGGCCGCTACGTCGTCGCCCATGCCGGGACCGCCGAGGGCATGCGCCGGGCGGTGGTCGGTGGCGTCGAGACGATCGATCACGGAGACGGCGGCACCCCTGAAGTGTGGGCGCTCATGAAGGAGAAGAATGTCGCGCTGTGCGCCACCCTGGCCGCACCCGACGCCACCGCGCAGTACGCCGGCTGGAAGAAGGGCCAGGAGCCCGAGCCGGCGCGCCTGCAGGAGAAGCGCGTCGCGTTCCAGCAGGCGATGAAGGCCGGCGTGCGGCTGTGCTTCGGCGGCGACGTCGGCGTCTTCCCGCACGGCGACAACGTCCGCGAACTGGAGCAGATGGTGGCCGCCGGGGTCACGCCGGCCGAGGCGGCACGCATTGCCACCTCGGGCAACGCCGACACGTTCCATCTCGGCGCCCGGCTGGGCCGTGTGAAACGCGGGCTGCTCGCCGACCTCATCGCCGTCGAGGGCGACCCGACCCGCGAGGTGGCGGCGCTACGCCGCGTCAAGTTCGTGATGAAGGACGGCCGCGTCTACCGCCAGCCGTAAACCCGAGGACCCGCCGTGCCGCTCGCTGTCTCCAGCCTCCATGTCTATCCCGTGAAATCGTGTGGCGGATTCGCCCTCGCCGAGAGCGCCGTCGGCCGCATGGGCCTGCGCTACGACCGGCAATGGGCGTTCGTGGACGACTCGGGAATGTTCGTCGCCCAGCGCGACTCGCGTGGTCTCGGCGTGCCGGTGCGGACGATGTGTCTGATCGGTGCGGCGATCGATGCCGAGACGCTGACCCTGACGGCGCCCGGGATGCCGCCGCTCGCGGTGCCGCTGGCCGGCCATGACGGCCCCGACGTGTCGGTGCGGGTCTGGGACAGCCACACCAGCGGCGTCGATCAAGGCGTCGCCGCCGGCGCCTGGGCCACCGAGGTCCTGTCGCGGGAGCGGCCGGGCCGCTATCGCCTGGTGCGCATGCCCGAGCGGACGCGGCGGCCAGCGAAGATCGGCGAGGGCGAGCTCGCCTACGCCGACGCCTATCCGATCCTGGTGATCGCGGACGAGTCGCTCGCCGACCTGAACGAGCGCATGCCGGCGCCGCTGCCGATGAACCGCTTTCGCCCCAACATCGTCATCCGTGGCGGCACGCCGTACGTCGAGGACGCGCTCGACCACTTCCGCATCGGCGAGGTCCGGTTCACCGGCACGACGCTGTGCATCCGCTGCCCGATTCCCACCACCGACCAGCGCACCGCCGAGCGCGGCAAGGAGCCGCTGCGGACGCTGGCCACCTACCGCAAGCAGCCCGACGGCGTGGTCTTCGGCCGCAACTGCAACCACGCGGGGACGGGGATCATTCGCGTCGGCGACGTCGTCGAGCCAGCCCAGCCGGTCAGCGGCTGACCAGCCGGCGGAACGCCGGGTCGTTCTTCAGCGCCGCGAAGATCGGGTCGCCGGCCGCCTGTGCCTTCCACTGCACCGGCTGCCGCGCCATCGCCCGGCCGAGCTGTTCGAGCGCCCTGGCCGCGTCGCCCGCCTGGGCATAGCGCTGGGCCAGCGCGTACATCAGCGCCTCGCTGCGCGGATTGATCGCCAGGGCCTGCTGTTGCAGGCGGATTGCCTCGGCGTGCTGGCCGCTCCTGGCCAGGATCGCGGCGCGCTCGGTCAGCGTATTCGGCTCACCCAGCGTCATGCGCATCAGCCGGCGCAGCTCGACGAACGGTTGCTCGTGGTCATCCACGCGCACGTCGACGATACGCTCCACCGTGGACGCGGATCCCGGCGGTATCGGGCGGACCACCAGCAGGCCGGCCGACTGCATCCCCCGGGTGTCGCCGCCCTTCGATTGGCCGGCGTCGAGGGCGGCCATCAGGCGCTCGGCCATCGACCCGGTGCCGGACTGATACGCCGCGGCCATGGCGTCGACCACGGCCTTGCTCGCCAGCGTGTTGCCCTGCGCCGAGAAGTTCACGCCGGTAACGTGGCCGGCATAACCGCCCAGGTGCACGAGGTCCTGCGGGTCCGAGTTGCGATCGATGACGCGCTTGCCGGTGTAGACCGCCGAGCGGCCCTGGATGTCGATCACCGCCACCTGGCGGGTGTCGCGGCCGGGATCCTCGTCGGTGATCCGCTTCACCACCTCGGCGGGGGACAGGCCTTGTTCGAGGAGCGCGATCGCCTTCGGGCCGTACTGACGATTGGCCGACGCCTGAGTCGCCACGGCGCCGACGCCGGCGACGGCGTAGGGCACCGCGGCCCCGGCGCCGAACGCGCGCGACTGCACGCCGACGCCGAGCTCCTTGGTCACCGGGTCCACCGCGATGATCGAGAACGTGCCGAACCACGGGTCGGGCGCGTCCGGCGCGAGGCCGATGGCGGGCTCGTGCTGCGCCGCCAGCGCGAGGAGCACGATGGCGACGGCGAGCCGAGTCATGCCAGCGTCAGGGCCCGCAGCGGCAGCCCGTCGAGCCGCGCGGTCCACCGGTCGCCGGCCGCCATCGGCTGCGACTCGGTGAGCGTGCCGGTGCTGATGAGATCGCCGGCCGCCAGCGGCGGCAGGCCGGCACGGTCGCGGGCCGAGGCCAGCTCCGCCAGGCACAGCGCCGGACTGCGCAACACGTTCTTGCCGCTGCCCTCAGCCGCCACGGCGTCGTTCTTCGCCAGCGTCACCGTGAAGGCGGCGAGCTGCTCGGCGAGTGTGCCCAGCGTGTCCGGGGCGGGACGGTACGGCTCGCCGACGATCAGCGCCGCATGCAGACCATAGGCGGCGACGAAATCCGCCGGCTGGAACTTCCAGTCGGCGTAGGGGCAGTCGATCACCTCGAATGCCAGCGCCAGCCACTCGACGTGACGCAGCACCTCGACCGGGTCGGTCAGGCCGGCCGGCAGGGGCGCGGCCAGCCGCACCGCGATCTCGGGCTCGATCTTCGGCGCGATCATGCCGCCGATCGCCAGCGTCGCCTGCCCACCGGTGGCCATCGTCACCGTGTCGTCGTACATCGCCGCCCACGCCAGCGTCTCGAGCTTCAGCGCCCGCCACACCGCCTTGTTGGCGTAGCCGGCCTTGACGCCCACGACGCGGTGGCCGGCCGCCACCTTGCGACGGGTCAGCTCGGCTTCGACGGCGTAGGCCGCGGGCAGGTCGAGGCCCCGCGCCGACGGCGGCACGGCGATCGGCGCGCGGTTGGCGCGAGCGGTGACGATCTCGGTGGCAATCGCGGCCGTGTCGATCATGCCGCCACCTTGACGTCGGCGTCCGCGAGGCGTCGTCGCATCGGCTTGAGGATGAGGATCGCCGCCAGCGCCGCCGCCAGGTCCAGGGCCGCCATCGAGTAGAGCACGCTGGCCCAGCTCCCGGTCGCCTCCATCAGCAGGTTTCCGAACGGCACGAGCAGCGCGGCCACGCCCTTGGCACAGTAGAGCAACCCGTAGATCGTGCCGATGTTCTTCGTACCGAACGTGTCGCCGGCGGTGGCGCTGAACAGGCTGTAGACCTCGCCCCAGGCGAAGAACACGATGCCCGAGAGCACGACGAAGGCCCACGGGTTCGAGCCGTACCAACCGAGCGCCAGGATGCCGACGGCCTCGAGCGAAAAGGCGATGAACATCACCAGCTCGCGACCGATGTGGTCCGAGAGCCAGCCGAAGATCGGCCGCGAGACGCCGTTGACGATGGTGTTCATCATGAGCGCGAACGGCAGCGCCGCCATGGTGAAGAAGTAGAAGTTGATCTGGTAGCTCCGGACCCCGAGGTCTTCGGCGATCACGCTCAGCTGGGCCACCGCCATCAGGCCGCCGGTGACCGTGCCGGTGAACATCGCCAGCATCACCCAGAACACCGGCGTGCGCAGCGCCTCGCCCAGGGTGTAGTCGCGACGCGACTGCGCGACCTTCGCCGAGTAATTGATGACGCCAGGAGTGGCGGGGCGCAGGAACGAGGCGAACAGCACGATCGCCACGCCCTGGAGCAACCCGAACGTGAAGAACGCCGACTGGTAGCCGGAGGTCGCGATCATGTTGGCGATCGGGATGACCGTGAGGATGGTGCCGGAGCCGTAGCCGGCGGCGGTCAGGCCGACCGCCAGGCCGCGCTTGTCCGGGAACCACTTGATCGCGTTGTTGATGCAGGTGGCGTAGACCGCGCCGACGCCGAGGCCGCCGACCACCGCCCCGAGATAGAAGCCCGGCAGCGAGGTGGCGTACGAGTTGATGACCCAGGCCAGTCCCGTCAGCACGCCGCCGAGGAGGACCAGGAGGCGTGGCCCGTAGCGATCGATGAAGTGGCCGATGAACGGCGTGCTCCAGGTCTGGACCACGACGAAGATGCTGAACGCCGTCTGGATCGCGGCGCGCTCCCAGCCGTGCGCCTTCTGGATCTCGGGCACGAACTGCGTCCAGGAGTACTGGATGTTCGACGCGGCCACCATGCAGGCGACCCCGAACGCGAGTTGGCCCCAGCGGGATGTCTCGACCTGGTCAGCGGCGGCGGGCGTGCGCACGGTGGACGACATCGGTGCGTATCCTAGCAGCCCGGGGTGAAAGTGGTGCCGGCATTCGGCCGGCGCTGCATCGCGCCTCGCATCGTTGCTCCTCCCTCGAATATTGCCCGATATTCTCGGTCGTCGCGCCTTGCGATCCGCGCGCATCGCCGCCCTCGGTGCTGCGCCACCATTTCACCCCTGGCTGCAGGCATCTCAGGCCGGTCGCCGCCGGGCGTGATGCTCGTCGAGCATCTTCGCGCAGGCGTAGACCGCCTGCGTGCACGGCATCGGCACGCCCAGCCGATCGCCGAGTTCCACCACCGCGCCGACCACCGCTTCGAGCTCCATCGGCCGTCCCGCCTCGACAGTCCTGCAGCATCGAGGTCTTGTGCGCGCCGACTTTCTCGGCCCCGGCCATCCGCTGGTCGATCGAGATCGGCAGCTCGATGCCGAGCCTGGCGGCCACCGCCTCGGTCTCGGCCATCAGCGCCCGCACCAGCTGCGACGCCGTCGGGATGCCGCGCCAGCTCCTCGAGCGTGCCGCCGGTGAGCGCGCTGATCGGGTTGAAGGCGACGTTGCCGAGCAGCTTCACCCAGATCTCGTGGCGGAACCGGGCGGTGACCGGGCAGCGCATGCCGGCGGCGATCAGCGCGTCGGCGATGCGCTTGGCCCGTTCGCTCTTGGTGCCGTCGGGCTCGCCGAAGCTGATGCGGTTGCCCTCGATGTGGCGGACGACGCCGGGTTCGGGCAGGTCGGTGGCGAAATAGGCGAGCGAGCCGACCACGCGCCGGTGCTCGATTGCGCCGCTGATGACGCCGCCGGGGTCGACGCGCTCGAGCCGCAGGTCGTTCAGCTCGCCGCCGGTGTTCTGGAAGTACCACCAGGGGATGCCGTTCTGGGTGCTGACGACCACCGTGTCGGGACCGAACAGCGGCCGCAGCGTCGGCGCCAGGCCGGTGAGCGCGTGCGCCTTCACGCCGAGGATCACGACGTCGGCCGGGCCGACCGTGGCCAGGTCGCCGGTCACCTGGCGGGCGCACCTCGAACTGCTCCTCGTCGCCGATCACGCGCAGGCCGCGGGCCTGCATCGCCTGCAGGTGCGGGCCGCGCGCGAACAGCACCACGTCGGCGCCGGCGCGCGCCAGCTTGGCGCCGAGGTAGCCGCCGATCGCGCCGGCGCCGGCGATGACGATCTTCACGAGGCGGCTCGGTGCGAACGCCTGCGCCACGACGCGACGCTGGATCTTGCCGGTGGCGGTGCGCGGAATCGCCTCGGTGATGTGGATCTGCTTGGGCCGCTTGAACTCGGCCAGCTGCTCCTTGCAGAAGGCCAGCAGCTCGGCCTCGGTGGCCGCGCCCTTGAGCGTCACCGCAGCGGCCACTTCCTCGCCCCACATCTTGTGCGGCACGCCGAAGCACACCGCTTCGCCGACCGCCGGGTGGGCGAGCAGCACCTCGTCGATCTCGCGCGGCGAGATCTTCTCGCCGCCGCGGTTGATCATCTCCTTCAACCGGCCCGACAGGGTCAGGTAGCCGTCGGCGTCGAGGTAGCCCTGATCGCCGGTGCGGAACCAGCCGTCGAAGAACGCCGTGGCGTTGGCCTCGGGGTTGTTCTCGTAGCCGGTCGACGACGTTGGGGCCGTGGATGCAGACCTCGCCGCGCTCGCCGGCCGGCAGCACCTGGCCGTTGCCGTCGCGGATGCTGATGCCGACGTTGGTGCCCGGCCCGACCGCGCCGGGCTTGCGCGCCGCCGGCGGCAGCGGATTGGAGGCCATCTGGTGCGCGGCTTCGGTCATGCCGTAGGCCTCGAGCACCGGCGCGCCGAAGGCCGCCTCGAGGTCGTGCATCACCTGCGGCGGCAGCGACGCGCTGCACGAGCGGATGAAGCGCAGCTTCTCGGCGCCGGCCGGCTTGGCCGCCCCCGGCTCGACTCGCGCCAGCAGCAGCTGGTGGATGGTCGGCACGGCCGAGTACCACGTGGCGTCGTATTCCTTGGCGACGCGCCAGAACGACAGCGGGCTGAACTTGTTGGGCACGACCACCGTGCCGCCGCTGGCCAGCGTGGCCAGGGTCGACGCGACCAGGCCGTGGACGTGGAAGAGCGGCATCACGCACAGCGACACGTCGTCGCGCGTGAGCGCGTAGGTGGCGGCGACGTTGTGCGCCGAGATGGACAGGTTGGCGTGGCTGAGCGGCACGCGCTTGGGCCGGCCGGTGCTGCCGCTCGTGTGCAGGATGAGCGCCACGTCGTCGACGGCGGGCGAGGGCACCGGCCCGCCAAGCGGCTTGCCGCCCAGTGTGAGCGTGCCAGAGGCGTCCATGTCCACCGTGAGGATCGGCACGTCGCCGGCCGCCTTGCGGGCTTCGTCGAGGCCGTCGGGCGGCAGCAGCAGCACCACGGCGCTGGTGTCCTCGAGGAAGAAGCGGAACTCCTCTTCCTTGTAGCCGGGGTTGAGCGGCGCCGCGGTGCCGGCTTCGGCCGCGGCCAGGAAGGCGACGATGGTCGGCAGGCCGTTGGGCAGGGCCATGCCCACCCGGTCGCCGCGGCGGATGCCGGCGGCGGCGAGCGCGCCGGCCATCCCGGACACCTGCGCGCGCAGTTGCGCATACGAGATGCGCAGGTTGTGGTCGGGCAGGGCGATCGCGGTGGCCTCGCCTGGCGCCGAAGCGAGCAGGCCGAGCAGTGTCGTGGGCGTGGGCTGAGCGGCGGTCATAGCGGCTTGACTGTGCCTCACCCGGTGCGCGGCGTCAACGCCCCACGCCGGCCGCGGCTGCGGGCTGAGGGGGCCGGCCGACGTCTGACGCATACGCCATCGGACGACATCTCACAAGGAGACCCACATGCGTGCGTTTCGCGTTCCTCTCGCCGCGTTCTGCCTCGTCGTGGCCACTGCCGGCCTGGCCGCCGCTCAGCCGACGTTGTCGGCGTCCTCGACCAACGTGCCTCCGGGCACCTCGGTCACGCTCACCGTCACCGGTACCGCCGGGCACAACTTCGCGGTCATCGCCAGCTCGGTGGGGTCGGGATTCTCGTACGCCGGCGTCGCCCTGGCGGTCGGCACCAACGTCGCCATCGTCGCCACGGGCCTCATCGGTGGCGGCGGCACCGCCGTCGTCGGCTTCACCCCGCCGTTTGCCGGGTCCGCGCTCGACCGCTTCTACGTGCAGGCGGTCACCTCGACGTCGGCGGCGTTCTCGCCCTTACAGGCGTCGGCAGGGCTCGTGCTCCACAACCGCGATCTCATCGCCCCGCCGGGGCCCAAGGGCAGCAACGCGGCCAGTGCCAACGCGGCACTCGCGTCTGGCGCCAACTACATCCTGGCGACGCCGCCATTCGTCGCCGAAAGCAACGCGACGTGCCTGGTCACCTCCTCGGTTCAGATCGACCCCGTGAACGCCGTGCCGCTCGGCGACGACATCGCGTTCATGCGCAATGCGGTATCGCGTGACGGCGTCAACGCGCAAGACCTCGTCTACGGGCAGTACATCATGAGCAACGGCTTGATCACGAGGCAGCCGGCGATCACGCGCGCCTCGGTGATCTCGGTCGTCGCCGGGCAGACGGTGAGGTTCGGCGCCTATCTCGCCGGCGTCTCGGGCAACGGCGTCGGCGCGTCCGCAACGTGCAGACGGCCTACGGCTGCTGGTGAGGCACCGCCGGCTCAGCGCAGCCCGAGCTGCAGGTCGACCCTGAACGTCCGCGGCGCGCCGAAATGCGTGCCGCTGAACGGGTTGCCGAAGTTGAGCGCGTAGGCGTCGTTGGTCAGGTTGAGCACGCTGGCGCGCACGGTGAGTCCGGCGCGGGCGCCGCGCAGCACCGTCTGCGACACGGCCACGTCGACCACGATGCGGGGCTTGACCCGGCCGCGATCGAAGTTCACCCGGTCGGCGCCGGGCCGCTCTTCGAGCTCCTCGCGGTCGTCGGGCTCGTCGTCGTCGACCTCGACGGGCGTGCCGCTCTCGTAGCGGGCGGTCAGCGCCGCCACCAGCCCGCGGGCGCCGGGCTGGAAGGTGACGCCGGCGCTGGCGACGTGGCGCTGGTCGTGGTCGGGGGTGAATCTGGTGCCTGGTCCGATCTCGCCGATCTCGTCCTCGAGGAACAGCCCGCCGTTGATCGGACCTTCCTGTTCGACCTTCGACAGCGTGTAGCTGCCGTAGGCCGACCAGCCGCGCGCCCGCGGCAGCTCGAGCCGGACGTCGAGGCCACGGGCCACGCCCCTGGCCACGCTGTTGGGGAAGACGATGGTGGTGCCGAAGAACACGTTCGGGTCGCCGAAGTTGCGCACGTGGCGGCCCCAGGCAGCGACGTCGGCGCGAACCACGCCGGCGATCCAGTGTTCGGCGCCGACCTCCCACGCCGTCTGGCGCTCCGGCGGCAACGCCGCGCCGCCGCCGGCCCCGCCGGCGACCTCGTCATCGTCGTCGCCGACAAACGGCGACAGCGCCCGGGCGGCGGGCGACGACGACAGCAGCAGGTGCTCGGGCTGCGGCGGCTGGAAGAAACGGTTCACCGAAGCGCGCAGCGTCGTCGACGTTTCCGGCCAGGCAAACGCCAGGCCGGCCCGCGGGCTCCACTGCGAGGCCGGCACGAGCAGCTGCGTGCGGTCGAAGCGCAGGCCGAGGTCGAGGGTGGCGCGGTCGCTGAGCCGGACGCTGTCCTGGACATACGCCGACCACTGGGTGCGCGACACCTGGTCGGCGAAGTCGAACGGAGCGTCGAGAGCGAATGCCTCGGCGCCTTCGCTCAGCCCGGCGTCTTGCGCCGCGTCCTCGTCGGTGATGGCGAAGCGGAACGTCTCGCGCAGGGCCAGCCGCGCCGCTTCCACGCCGCCCTTCACCGTGTGGCGGCCGCGCTGCCAGGTCAGGCTGCCGAGCACGCCGAGCCGGTCGTGCTGGCGATCCGAGGTCGCAAAGAGCGGCAGCGCCGCGGGCGAGTCGCGCAGCTCGGCGTCGATGCGGCGGTGGTAGGCCGCCACGTGGGAGACGACACTCGCCGACCACGGCCGCTGCCACGACAGCGACGCGGCGCGCTGCTGCAGCCACTGGCGCTGATCCTGCCCGGCCGCCTCCTGCACTTCGCCGTGCGGCACGTCGAAGCGCGACTGGCCGAGGCTGGCGGTGACCGACAGCCGCTCGCCGCTGGGCAGCGGCACCGCGGCGCGCACGCCACCCGACGCCGACCCGCCCTGGTTGTGGAGGTTGTCGGGATGCACCGGATCGAGGAACCGATCGGAGCGCTCGAACGCGCCGTGAGCCGTCACCTCGGCGCGCTCGCCGAGCGCGCCACCCGCGGTGGCCCGGGCCGCCGCCAGGGCGTTGCTGCCCGAGCCGGCGTCGACGGTGCCGGTCCAGCCGCGACCGGCCAGGCCGGCCGACCGCACTTCGATCACCGCGCCGGACTTCAGCCCGTACTCGGCCGGCACGTAGCCGGTCATCACGTGGAGGCTGCCGATCCCCGACGGGTCGGGGGCGACACCGAACGACGCGTCGACGCGGTCGTAGATCGGCACGCCGTCCTCGACGTAGAGGACGCCGTCGTCGATGCCGCGGACGTGGAGCAGCCCGTTGTCCTCGCTGGCCCATCCGGCCAGCGTCGCCAGCAGCTGCGGCAGACCGCGGCTCGACAGCCGCGCTGGAGCGGCACGCAGGGCCTCGCCCGACAGCGTCGTCCGCGTCGTCACCGACGGCTGCGCGGCGGCGCCGTGGACGACGATGTGCTCGGACACGCGTGAGGCCAGCTGCAGGGTGAGCTGCATCGGCAAGGCCGACTGCACCGCCACGGTGCGGGCCGCGGCCAACCCGGCGCTGCTCTCGGCGCGCACGGTGTAGGTGCCGGGCGGCACGGTGTCCAGTACGAACCCGCCGGCAAGGTCGGTGGTCGCGGTCGCGACGGGGAAGCCGAGCGCATCGACCAGCACCACCACCGCGCCGGTCACCGCCGCCCCGGCCGCGTCGGTGACGAGGCCGCGCACGACGGCAGTCTGCGACTGGGCGGCGAGCGGGCGCGCGCCGGCCGTTGCCACGATCACCAACACCGCCACGACGAACCACGACGCTTTGATCATCGACCGTCCGACTTCCCCCGGCCCCCCGCGGTCCGGGCGTGCCGCGCGCCGCTTCAGCGGCGCGCGTTCTTGTAGACCGTGCCGCCGCGCATGACGAACCGCACCCGCTGCAGCGCGGTGACGTCGGTGAGCGGGTTGCCCTCGACCGCGACGAGATCGGCCTGGAGACCGGCGGCGATCGCGCCGATCTCACGCTGCAGGCCCATCGACTCGGCGGCCAGCGAGGTCAGCGACTGAATCGCCGCCATCGGCGCCTGGCCCGATTTCACGCGTTCGAGGATCTCGCGCATGTTCTGGCCGTGAGCGCCGGCGACGGCGTCGGTGCCCATCACCATCTTCAGGTTCGGCGTCTTCAGCGCCGCCGAGAACATCGCGTCCTTGAAGCCGAGGGCCTTTTCCATCGAGGCGAAGCCCTCCTCGGTGTAGTTGCCGATGCCGAGGAACTTCGCCTTGTTCTCGAGGTAGTTCTGGGTGACCAGGCCGATGTTCGGATCGAACCACACGCCGGCGTCGGCGAGCATCTTCAGCGCCGGGGCGTCGGCCAGGCCGCCGTGCTCGACCACGGTGCACCTGGCGCGGGCGGCGCGCATCATCGCCTCGGGGGCGTGGGCGTGGACCATCGAGCGCAGCCCCTGCGCGGTGGCCTCGCCGCACGCGGCGTCGAGCTGCGCCTGGCTGAGCGTCGGCACGCCGCCGTCGCGGATGCTGGCCGAGGCGAAGATCTTGACCAGATCGGCTCCCGCGGCCTTGAACTTGCGGACCTCGCCGCGGATCTCGTCGGGGGTGAGTTTCGGATTGGCGATCTGGCCGAGCGACGACAGCAGCCGCGGCCCCGGGATGACGCCGCGCGCCAGGGCCTCGCGCAGCGGCTTGTCGCTGGCCGAGCCGACGCTCTGCACGGTGGTGAACCCGGCCATCAGCGTGACGTAGGCGTTCTCGGCGCCGTAGAGCGCCGCCTGATCCGCCGGCTCGGGCCCGGCGTGATAACGGCCGGCGGCGTCGAAGTGCCAGCCGATGTGCACGTGGGTGTCGATGAACCCGGGCAGCAGCGTGAGCCCGGCCAGATCGTAGGTGACCCGGCCGGACACCGGGCCGACGGCGGCGATCCGCCCGTCGCTCACCGTGACCATGACTTCGGATCGCGTGGCGCCGCGGCCGTCGAGCAGGGCCGGGGCGCGCAGCGTCACCGCGGCCCCCTGCGCCGAGGGCGACAGAGCGGCGAGGGCGAGGATCGCCAGGACGTAGAGGCCGGCTCGAGGGGTCATTTCGCGCTGCTCCTGGCGCGCATTCTACGCGATGCCGACCAGCCGGCGCGGGCGGGACGGATGGCGGCACCAGCCGTGTCATATCGCGGCGTTACGATGGCGGACATGCCGCCACCGCGCTCGGATGCCCGGCTCCAGTCGGGGTTGCACGACGTGCAGCGTCTGCTGGAGCGCCACCGGCTGCTCGAAGGCCTCGCGGCCCGCCAGGAAGGGCCCAGCCGCAGCCTGCTCGAGGACCTGCAGCATCGGCAGAACGTCGCCGAACTCGACAAGCACATCCGGGCGATGCACGCCGCCGACGTCGCCTATGTGCTCGAGGCGCTGCCGCTCGATGACCGGCGCAAGGTCTGGGCTCAGGTCGCGACCGAGCAGGCCGGCGTGGTGTTCGTGGAGGTCGGCGATGCCGTGCGGACCTCGCTGGTGGAGATCACCCCGCGCGAGGCACTGGCGGCGCTGCTTGCCGGACTCGATCCCGAGGACCTGGCCTACGTCGCCGATGCGGTGCCGGCCGAGGTGCTGGCCCAGGTGGCGACGACGCTGGCCTCGGCCGACCGCACGGTGTTCGAAGACTCCATCCGCTACGCCGACGACACGGTCGGCTCGTTCATGACCCGCGAGTGGGCCGAGGTCCCCGACGGCCATTCGATCGAGCAGACCATCGCCGTGCTGCGCGGCCGCGGCGACCTGCCGGCCCAGACCGACCGCGTGTTCGTCGTCGACGCCCGCCACGTGCTGGTCGGCACCGTGCCGCTGCAGGCGCTGCTGGTGCTGCCGCCCGACACGCCGGTGGGCGCGGCGATGAGCCCCGACACGCCGACATTCGGACCGCTCGACGACGCCTCCGACGCGGTGAAGGCGTTCGAGCGCTACGACCTGGTGTCGGCGCCGGTCGTGGACGAGCGCGGCAAGCTGATCGGGCGGCTCACCGTCGACGCGGCGATGGACGTGATGCGCCAGCAGGCCGACCTGCAGGCGCTGCGCACGGCCGGGTTGCGCGAGGACGAGGATCTCTTCGCCGCGCCGCTGACCAGCGCCCGGAACCGCTGGCCGTGGCTGGGCGTGAACCTGGTGACGGCGTTCATCGCCTCGCGGGTGATCGGCCAGTTCGAGGGCACGATCGACCAGGTGTCGGCGCTGGCGGCGCTGATGCCGATCGTCGCCAGCATCGGCGGCAACACCGGCAACCAGACCATGGCGGTGGTGATCCGGGCGCTGGCCGGCGATCGCATCCAGACCGCGGCCACCGCCAAGCTGCTGCGCAAGGAACTGCTGGTCGGGTTGCTGAACGGCGGCCTGTGGGGCGCGATCGTCGGGGTGTTCGCCTTCGGCTTCTATGCCAGCGCCGCGCTCGGGTTCGTGATGAGCAGCGCCGTCGTGCTGAACCTGCTGGTCGCCGCGGTCGCCGGCGTGACGATTCCCCTGTGGCTGCACGCCTCGGGCCGCGACCCGGCCCAGGGCGCCAGCGTGCTGCTGACCTTCGTGACCGACGCGATGGGCTTCTTCCTGTTGCTCGGACTGGCGACGGCGTTCCTGATCTGACGGCCCGCCTTGCGCCGGGCCCGCCGCACGGCCTACCATCGCCCCGTCGCCGGCTCGCCCGGGCGCGGCGTCGCCCAGACCTGGAGGTCGTGATGAGACGTCTCGCTCTGGCGGTAGCATGCGCCGCCGCCCTCGTTCTGCCCACCTCGGCCCGTCAGGCGGCCGTGCCCGAACTGCCGTTCGTGTCGGTGCCCAATCCGCTGACCATGCCCAACGACGTTCACTTCGGCGAGATCGCCGGCGTGGCGGTCAACTCGAAGAAACACGTGTTCGTCTTCTCGCGTGGCAACCTGACCGGCCCGGCCTACATGAACCAGGCCGCGCAGCTGCTGGAGTTCGACCCGGCCGGCAAGTTCGTGCGCGAGGTCGGCAAGAACACCTTCGGCATGTCGTACGCGCACGCGGTGCGCATCGACAAGCAGGACAACATCTGGATCGTCGACAAGGGGTCGAACATGATCGTCAAGTTCAACCCCCAGGGCCGGGTGGAGTGGGTGTTCGGCCGCAAGGGCGAGTCGTCGCACCTCGACGTGCCGCCCGACTACGCGTCGACGATCGGCGTGCTGCTGAAGCGCGCCGGGCTGCCGGTGACGCTGCCCGAGAACAACAACCCGCGCAACCCGGTGCCGGTCCACCGCGACAACGCCTTCAACCAGCCCACCGACGTGGCGTGGGACTCGAAAGGCAACTCCTACTTCAGCGACGGCTACGTCAATTCGCGGGTCGCCAAGGTCAACGCCAGAGGCGAGTGGGTGGCCAGCTGGGGCTCGCTCGGCAAGGGGCCCGGCCAGTTCGACACGCCGCACGGCATCGCGGTGTCGCCGGCCGACGAGATCTACGTCGCCGACCGCGGCAACCGCCGCATCCAGGTGTTCGACCCCGAGGGCAAGTACATCCGCGAGTTCACCATCGACGTGCCGGTCGATCCGAAACGCGGCGCCATCACCTACGGCCAGGGCAACCCCGAGCTCAAGACCGGCTCGCAGGCTCCGGGCGCGCCCGACGCGCTGTGCATGACGCCGGGCCCGAATCCGGTGCTGTTCGTCGGCGACCTCTACCCGAGCCGCATCTACAAGGTGTCGCTCGAGGGCAAGTTGCTCGGTGTCTACGGCCAACCGGGCCGCAACCTGGGCGAGTTCGGGTGGATCCATGCCATCGCGTGCCCGTCCGAGAACGAGATCTGGGTCGGCGAGCTGATCAACTGGCGGGTGCAGAAGCTGGTGACCAAGGGCGCCCGCACCAGCCAGTAGCCCGGAGCGGATCGGCACGCTAATTCTGAGGGATAATGCCGCGGCGACGGCGTGGCGAGCATCGACTCGCGCCCCGTCCCGCGGCATGAAGCTCTCGCTCGCCATTCCCTGCTACAACGAATCCGACGGCATCGACCAGCTGCGTAGCCAGCTCGAGGCCGCCCGGCCCGGGCTCGACCGCTATGCGCCCTGGGAACTGGTGCTGATCGACGACGGCAGCACCGACGACACCTACGTGCGCATGACCGCGGCGTTCGCCGGCTGGTCGAACCTGCGGATCGCCCGCCACGAGAAGAACCGCGGCCTCGGGGCGGCGCTGCGCACCGGCTTCGCCACCGCCACCGGCGAGGTGATCGTCTTCACCGACAGCGACGGGACCTATCCGTTCACGACGATTCCGGACCTGCTGGCGCTGCTCGGCCCCGACGTCGACATCGTCACCTCGTCGGCCTACCATCCCGCCGGCGGCGTCGACGGCGTGCCGGCGTACCGGCTGGTGCTCAGCAAGGGCGCGTCGTTCCTCTATCGGGTGCTGGTGAGCTGGCGCATCCACACCTGGACGGCGATGTACCGCGCCTACCGGCGCGAGGTCACGCAGAACGTGCCGACCACCTCCGATGGCTACCTGGTCATGGCCGAGCTGCTGGTCAACGCCGTCCGGGCTGGCTACCGCGTGGCCGAGTTCCCGACCGTCCTGCACGTGCGCCGCTTCGGGCAGTCGAAGGCGCGCATCGCCCGCATCATCGGCGACCACCTGCGCTTCCAGGCGGCGCTCATCGGCCGCATCGTCACCCGTTCCGACCGCCATCTCCGCCGCGCGCGCTGAGGGCCTGATCGGCCCTAATCTGCGCAGCGCGCCCCTGCCGCTCATCCTGTCGCGGTTGCTGGATCCAGTCCTGCACTGGTAGTCGCCAACGGCGGCGCCGTCGGTTCGGCCTCCGCCCCGGTCTCGTGACGGCAAGCCGTTGTCCACGAGACGCTTAGAGGTGTTCAGGGCGGATCGCACGATGGCCGTGCGGGCGCCACTTGATACCAGCCGGTGGTGAAGAAAGTCTGTGTGGCGTGGGTTTTCGACGGCCGGGCCGCCGGACCCACTATGGGAGGCGCGGGCGATGATCGAAAGAAACGGGGCGTACATTCATCCGACGGCGATCGTCGAGGACGACGTGGAGATCGGGCCGGGCACCCGCATCTGGCACATGGCGCACATCCGCCGCGGCGCCCGCATCGGCGCCAACTGCACGCTGTCGAAGGACGTCTACGTCGACATCGGCGTCAGCATCGGCGACCGCGTCAAGATCCAGAACGGCGTGTCGGTGTATCACGGCGTCACGCTCGAGAGCGACGTGTTCGTCGGTCCGCACGCCGCCTTCACCAACGACGACACGCCGCGGGCGTTCAACGACAGCTGGAAAGTCACGCCGACCATGGTGCGGCGCGGCGCCTCGATCGGCGCCAACTCGACGATCGTCTGCGGCGTCACGCTGGGGCCGTACTCGATGGTCGGCGCTGGCTCCACCGTGACCAACGACGTGCCGCCGCACAGCCTGGCGATCGGCAGCCCGGCCCGGCTGGTCGCGCATCTGTGCCGCCGCGGCCACCGCCTGAAGGCCGCCGAGGTGCACGACTACTCGACCGTCTACCAGTGCTGGGAATGCCGCGAGCAGCTCACCGTCGGCCACGTGCTCGAGGAGATCGCCGCCGATCGCCGGCACACCAACGACCGGCGCCAGCCGGTGCTGCAGGCCGTGGCTGGCTGACGCGGGTGGGGCCGGCTACTGCCGGTCGGCGGCGCGGAACAGCTCGTCGGCGGACTGCAGCACGATGTGGGTCAGCCGGGCCGGATAGGCGGGCGGCGCGGTGCTCAGGAAATCGCGCACGGTGGTGGCGACCGACGGGGCACGGTAGCCGCCGAGCGTCGCGTCCATCCAGCGCTTCGGGAAGAAGATGTCGCCGGTCTTCTGGATCTCCCACAGCAGATCCAGGCTCGGCCGGACGTACTTCGCCGACGCGGCGGCGCGGACCGGGTGGTGCAGGTAGTCGAGGCCGTCGAGCACCCACGGCTCGCGGCGGCGGTTGGCGACGTCTTGCAGGGCGGTGAACCACCGCTCGCGCACCGCCGGGTCGGCCGACAGCGCCGGCATGATGAACTGGAATCGCGCCCTGCGATCCGGGTTGTCGATGCGCGCGAGCTGGCCGGTGAGGATGGCGGCCGCGTCGGGCACCTCGCGCACGGCCAGGTCGAGCGCCAGCGCCGAGTAGTCGGTCTCGGCCAGCGGCAGCCCGGCCACCGTCTCGGAGCGATCCCACACCTTGGCCAGCCACGCCAGTGTCGGCGGCGTGGTCGCCATGCGGCGTAGCGCCCCGAACCAGGCCGCCTTCTGGCTCGCCGTCGTCGCCGCGTCGAGTCCGGCGCGCAGCGCCTTCTCGGCGCCGGCGGCGCGCACCGCACGTTCGTCGTCGCTCAGGTGCCGCCACCAGGCGCCGGTGGCGTAGCTGAGGATTCGCGCCCGGCTCTGTTCGTCGGGCTCCTTCGCCACCGCGGTCAGCGCGGTGTCTACGAACGTCGTCGCCAGCACCGTGCCGTCGAGCATCGACTCCCACAACGTGACCCAGGCCGCGCCGCGGCTCAGCGGATCGGCCAGCGCGCCGACCGAGCGCGACAGGTAACCGCGCGACAGCGGATCCAGGACGAACCCGCCGTAGGCCCAGCCGCCGCCGGTTGGCAGCACGTAGCGCGGCGCCGGCCACCCGACCACCTCGGGCACGGCGGCGCGGGCGCCGTCGAGCGTCACGGCGATCGTGCGCGGGCCGTCGGGCTGGTCGACGACCACCCGCAGCTGCTGCGGCCAGGTCAGATCGCGGTTGCGGCTGTCGGCCTGGCGAAACGCCAGCCGGCTGATCCGGCCGGCGTGGATCTCGAGGTCGGTGGCGATCGTCGGCCGGCCCGGGCTCTCGACCCACACCGTGCTCCACGTGGCCAGGTCCACCGGCGTGCGCGCGTCGAGCACCGCGATGAGGTCGCTCCACGTCGCGTTGCCGAACGCATGCGCCTTCAGGTACTCGCGCAGGCCGTCGCGGAACGACTCGGGACCGAGCACGGCCTCGAGGTGCCGCATCACGATCGGCGCCTTCTGGTAGATGATCGCGCCGTAGAGGCTGCCGGCCTCGTTCAGGTTGTCGAGCGGCTGCCGGATCGCATTGGTGCCGGCGGTGCGATCGACCTCGTAGGCGGCGGGGTAGTGCGAGTAGAGGAAGCGCAGGTCGTGGTTCACCTCCGGGAACGAGGGATTCACGATCTTGGCGGCCATGAAGTTGGCGAACACCTCCTTCATCCACACGTCGTTGAACCAGCGCATCGTCACCAGATCGCCGAACCACATGTGCGCGGTCTCGTGGGCGATGACCGAGGCGCGGCCCAGGTGCTGGTTCTGCGTCGCCGACTCGTCGAGCAGCAGCCCGGTGGCGCTGTAGAGAATCTTGCCGGCGTGCTCCATGCCGCCGAACTGGAAGGCCGGAATCGCCACGAAGTCGAACTTGCCGAAGGCGTAGGGGATGCCGGTGTAGTCCTCCATGAACGCCAGGGCGCGGGCGTGGAGGTCGAAGATCGCGTCCTTGTTGCGGGCCACCTTGGCGGCGTCGGTCTCGCGGTGATACATGCGGAACGTGCGGCCGTTGCGGACGGCCTGCTCGACCTTGAAGTCGCCGACGACGAACGAGAACAGATAGGTGGGCAGCGGCTGGGTCTCGGCGAACGTGAGCGTGACGGCGCTGCCGCTCGCCCTCGGGCCATCGAAGAACGCGATCTCGTCGATCGTGCCCGGTGTGCCGTTGCTGACGGCCTGCCAATCGCCGGGGTAGCGCAGCGTCAGAGTCCAGCGGGCCTTCAGATCCGGCTGGTCGAAGACCGGCAACGCGAGGTGGGCCCGCGCCGGCACGAACAGCGCGTAGAGGAAATCGGCGTTGCGGTTGAGCGAGGCGTCGCCGGCGGTGAACTCGATCCGCACCTCGGTCGGGCCGGCCGTCAACGCCGACGCCGGCACCACGATGTGGTCCTGGGGAAACGTCGCGGTCACGGCCGTGCCGCCGACGCGCACGCTCGTCACGCTGGCCGCGCCGGGAGCGAAGTCGAGGACCAGCGGCTGGGCGGCGTCGGCGAGCGAGAAGCGCGCGGTCATCGTCCCGGTGATCGGCGCTGCCTGCTCGCGCGGGATCACCAGCGCCAGTTCGTAGCGCAGGTCCGTCACGATCGCCGCACGCCGGGTGGCGACGTCGAGCGGGATTCCGGGAGCGGGCGTGGCGGTTTGCGCGGTCACGGGGATTGCCGCCCCGATCATCGCGCCGACCAGGAGCGGCAGCACTCGAACGACCATGCCCCGAATTGTAATGGGGACTGTCACCGTGACATTCGATGGCGACGCAGAATCTGCCAAGGCGGCAATTCAAGCAACGCGTCGAGATGTCTCCGTGACAGTCCCGATGACATCTACTCGGTGCGCAGCGCCAGCAGCGGCTGCGTCGCCGCCGCCCGCCGCGCTGGCAGGTAACCAGCGCCGAGGCTGACCGCGGCCAGCAGGCTGGCGGCCAGCGCCAGCGACCACGGATCGAGCGGCGACAGGCCGAACAGGCGCGACTCCGCCGCCCGGCCGATCGCGTACGCCCCGGGCAGGCCGACCGCGATGCCGATGCCGGTCAGCAGCGCCACGTCGCGCAGCACCAGGCCGAGCACGTCCGGTCGCGCCGCGCCGAGCGCGATGCGGATGCCGATCTCCCGCGTGCGTCGTGCCACCGAGTAGCTCATCAGTCCGTAGAGGCCGACCGCCGCCAGCGTCGTCGCCAGCGCGCCGAACAGCACCGAGAGCAGCGCCAGCATGCGCTCCACCGCCAGCGACTCGTCGACGGTGGTCGCCAGCGTGGTCATCGCGAACACCGGCAGGCCGCGGTCGGCGCGCTGCACCGCTTCGCGGGCCAGCGCCGGCAGCGCCGGCGCCGCCGCGGCGCTGGAGCGCAGGTAGAACGTCATCTCACCCAGCTCGGTCGACTGCAAGTAGGGCGTGAAGACCACGCGTGGCACGCCGGTGTTGGCGATTCGCAAGGTGCCGGATGCCTCGCCGCCGGCTTCGCCGGGCCGCACCTGCGTGTACACGGTGTCCTTGACCACGCCGACGATCTCCATCCGACCGGCGTCGTTGTCGACACTGAACCCGATGCGCCGGCCAATCGGGTTCTCGGCGCCGAAGAAGTAACGGGCGAACGTCTCGTTGACGATCGCGACCATCGGCGCGCCGTCGGGCGTCGCGCTCGCTGAAGTCCCGGCCGGCGACGATCGGGATGCCGAGCGTGGCGAAGTACCCGGGGCCGATCTCCCAGGTCCACGGGTTCAGATCTTCGCCCTGCTGCGGCTCGTAGTTCTGCACGCGGATCGTCCGCCGTGACATGTCGCCGGTGAGCAGCGGCTCGTCGGCCAGCGATACCGAGGTGACGCCGGGCTGGCGGGCCAGATCGTCGGCCAGCCGAGCATAGAGCTGCTTGGTAGCCACCTGGGAGTGACCCGACAGCGGCGCGTTCACAGCGAAGGTCACCATGTGGTCGGTGTCGAAGCCGGGTCCGAGCGTCTCGAGGTTGTCGAGGCTGCGCGCGAACAGGCCGGCGCCGGCGACGAGCAGCGTGGAAAGCGCCACCTGCGCCACGACCAGCGTCTTGCGCAGCCGGGCGTGCTGCACGCCGCCACCGGCGGCGCTCGCCTCCTCCTTGAGGGCGCGATTCAGGTCGATGGCCGAGCCGCGCAGCGCCGGCGCCAGGCCGAACAGCCCCGCGGTGACGACCGACACGACCAGCGTGAAGGCCAGCACGCGGCCGTCCGGCGTCGTCGCCAGTGCCACGCCAAGGCCGTCGAGCGGCAGCACGCCGAGCAGCAGATCGCCGAGCCAGGCCGCCACCAGCAGCCCGCCGGCGCCGCCCAGCACCGCGACCACCGCGCTCTCCACCAGCGTCTGTCGTACCAGGCGGGCCCGGCTCGCGCCGACGGCCAGACGGACACTCATCTCGCGCTGCCGCCCCGTGGCCCGCGCCAGCATCAGATTGGCGACGTTGGCGCAGGCGATGAGCAGCACCAGGCCGACCATGCCCATCAGCACCGCGACCGGGCCGCTGAAGTCGCCACGGATCTGCGACAGTCCGCGCGAGGCGTCGTGCAGGACGAGCTGCTTGGCGCGGAAGCGCTCCTTGAACTGATCCGACGACGCCGCGAACCGCGGCACCGACTCGAGCTCGCCCTCGAGGATCTGCCGGTAGCGCACGTCGGCGGCGGCCTTGGCTCGGTCACGGCTGGTGCCCGGCGCCAGCCGGCCGACGACCTGCAGCCAGCGCGCCTGACGGTCGTCGTAGTCGTCGCGTGTCGGCGTGATCGCCGCCTTCATCGCCGTCGGCACGAAGAACGCCGGCTGCTCGTTGGCGAGCAGGCCGTAGAAACCCGGTCGGGCCACGCCGATGATCGTCATTGGCGTGGCGTTGACCACGACCTGCCGGCCGACCACCGCCGGATCGCGGTTGAAGCGGCGCCGCCAGAACGTATCGGTGAGGACGACAAACGGATGGCCGCCCTTCACCTGATCGTCCTCCGGCGTGAACACGCGGCCGAGCGCCGGCAAGGCGCCCAGCACCTGAAACGTGTTGCCGGAGACCATTTCGGCGATCACTCGCTCGCTGGCGTCGCCGACCCTGAACGACACGCTGGCCGGCGCGCGGGCGATCAACGCGCGGAACCCGGTCTCGCCCCGCTGCAGGTCGCGAAACATCGGATGGGAGAAGGACCGTCCGATGGTCGAGCTCCCGAAGAAGGTGCCAGGGCCGTCGAGCTGCACCAGGTCGTCGGCCGCGGAGACGGCCAGCGCCCGCAGCACCACCTGGTCCAGCAACGAGAAGATGGCGGTGTTGGCGCCGATGCCGAGCCCGAGGGTCAGCACCACGACCGCGGTGAATCCTGGAGCCCGTCCCAGCGAGCGGAGGGCGTAGCGGAGGTCCTGGAGCACTGAGGACATGCCGCCCGATTGGCGAACTCCGTGCCAGGGGCGGAGCGGCGAGGCCAGCGCGGATCCGGGCGTTTTTCCCGCCGGGACGGCGGCGATCGACGAGCGGTGTCCGCTGTCGCGCGGGGCTGTCCGGCGGTGGGACGGCCGGGGCCGGCGCGGCTCGGTAGAATCGGGCCATGCCCCCGGACCTCCAGCGGCTCCTCACCGAGATCGCGGCCGCGGCCGACGACGCCGGCGCGCTCGTCGCCGGTCTCACCGACGCTCAGGCGAACTGGCAGCCTGGCCACGGCTCCGGCTGGAGCGTCGCGCAATGCCTGGATCACCTGGCGAAGAGCAACGCCGTTTACACGGCGCACTTCCTGCCGGTGACCCATCGGGCCCGCGCCGCTGGCGGCGGTCGCTTCGCGGGACTGCGGCCCACCTGGATCGGACGCTGGTTCGTGCGATCGCTCGAGCCGCCGCCGCGCCAGCGGACCCGGACGTTCGCGAACCTGGTGCCGCCCTCGTCGGTGCCCATCGCCGCGGCAGTGGCCGCCTACCTGGCGAGCCACGACGACTACCGCCGGCTGGTCGCGGCCGCGGCCGAGGTCGACGTCAATCGCGTCGTGGCCCGGAATCCGTTCATCGCGGCGGTGCGGATGCGGCTCTCCACCGCGCTGCTGGTGGTGCCGGCGCACGACCGCCGGCATCTCTGGCAGGCGCGGCAGGTGCTGCGGCAGCCCGGCTTCCCGGCGGCGGCCGCCGTCAGAACCGATAGCCCAGGCTGACGGATGGCGACGCGGCGAGACGGTCGAGCTGTCAGCGCTGCGATGCCGCCGGCCGCACGTGCCAGGTGAAGCTGGTGAACATCATCTCTTCCCAGGTCTGATCGCCCCACCAGACCTCTTTGGTGGCGTCGGGATTCGACTTGTTCGCCGTCGAGTTGTCGTACCAGGCCGAGGCCTTGATGGTCGTGCCGGCCGGCAGCTCCACCGGCGTCGCGAACTGGTATTCGTGCTGCCATTCGAAGTCGTAGTTGGGCACCGAGAGCAGGGGCTTCCGCGTGCCGTCGGGCAGCACGACGTCGTACTGCCAGCGGACGCCGCGGACGTGGGTGTGCGGCGTCATGCTGAAGAGCAGCAGGTCGCGGTTGAGCGTCATCTCGGCGTCGACGCGGTGATTGGCCGCGCCGGCCGGGATGTGCAGCGCGCCGTTGACGAGCGCCGTGCCGCCGAGCGGCATCGCCGGCGGCTCCTTGGCGAAGATGAGCCCCATGCTGGTGCGATCGGTCGTGTCCTTGCCCGTCGGCGTGTAGTGCATCTGGAACACGAGCGAGGTGCCCTTGGGGAGCCGCATCGCCGTGCCCTCGGGGTAGACCCGCGTGCCGTTGCCGGGGACGAATCCGCCCAGTGACCCGGAGGTGCCGCGCGGCCGCGGCCGGGCGTTGGCGTAGGCCGGCTTCTGCTGACCCTCCGGCAACGGGTCGCCGCCGGTCTGACCTGGCGGAATGTCCATGCCCTCGGCGAAGGTCACGACGCCGCGGGGCCGAGGCCGGGCCGGCGTGCCGGCCGGCGCAGCCGGGGCAGGCGGCGGTCGCAGATAGACGATGACGTGATGCACCGCCGCGGGATTGCCGGGCCGCACTTCCCACGCTTTGACCCAGCGATCCTCGTCGTAGTTGGCCGGGACCTCGAAGTACACGTACGGGACGTCGCCGGTCGCGGGAATCGGGTAGTCCTCCTGCATCTGGAGCACGACATCGGGCTGGCCGATGTTCCAGCCCGGCGTGTAGGTCGGCGCTGGGCGGCAGGTCGCTGCGTCGCCTTCCGGCGCGCCGGCCTCGACCCAGCGCGCGATGGTCGCCTTCTGCTCGGCGGTCAGGCGCCGCTCGTTGGCGAAGTGTCCGACCGCCGGATCGGCGTGCCACGGCGGCATCGTGCCGTTCTTCACCTGCGTGGCGATGGCGCGGGCCCAGGGCCGGGCGTCCTTGTAGGTGAGCAGCGACATCGGCGCCACCTCGCCGGGACGATGGCAGGTCGTGCACTGCGCGAACAGGATCGGCGCGACGTCCCTGGTGAAGGTCGGCGTGGGCGGCCCGGGCGGTCTGGGCCGCGGCGCCGATCAGCCAGGGCCAGGACGGGGACGAACACGACCAGCACGGCGAAGCTCATCCGCATGCGGCGGATTATGCGCCCGTCCCGGGCGGCGCGCCAAGCCCGAAAATCGCCCCGGCGAGCTAGCCGCGCATCCAGGCGCCGAGCCGCTGCAGACCCTCGGTGATCCGCGTCCGGCGTCATCACCAGCGGGCCGTAGGACACCCGCACGCCGTTGGCGATCGACGGCCCGAACCCGCGTCCGGGGACGACCAGCACGCCGGTGGCCTTGAGGGCCTCGGGGACGAACTGGTCGGCGTCGCGGCCGACGTCCACCACCGTGTACAGCCCGCCGGCCGGCGTCAGCCGCGGCCGGCCCAGGTGGGCGTCCACCGCGGCGACGGTGACACGCGCCGCTTCGCGGTAGAGGGTGATGGTGTCGGCGACGTAGCGCGCCAGCGATCCGTCGTCGATGGCCTGCGCCAGATAGCGGGCCATCGCCATCTGCGACAGCGTATCGGGGCAGAGCAGGCTGCACTGCTGCACGCGCTCGAGCGCGTCGATGACCGGCGTCGCCGCCTCGATCCAGCCGAGGCGCCGTCCCAGGCCGCGGGCCCACTTCGAATTGGAGTGGATGCCGACCAGGTTGGGATGGTCGGCCGGCGACCACGCGAAGTAGGCCGGCGGGGCCTGGAAGCACTGGCACTTGTACGCGAAGTCGATCGCCAGCCACGACCCGGCCGCGGCCGTGCGCTCGAGCATCAGCTCGGCCAGCGCCTGGGGCACGACCTGACTGGTCGGGTTGTCGGGCGCGCCGAACAGCACCAGCTTCGGGCGGTGCTGATCGAAGAGCCGCGTGAAGTCGCGGGCGACACCCTCCGGGTCGCTGTCGGGGCGATAGCTCCACGTCGCCGGATCGAGCACCGGCAGACGGACGATGCGTGCCCCTGGCACCACGAACGCCAGCTGGCCGTCGTAGTTGGCGTAGGTCGGATCGAGCAGCATCACCGTGTCGCCCGGATCGACCAGCGTGCGGAAGAGATCGCTGGTGATCTGGGTGCTGCCGACGCCGACCGCGATGTGCTCGGGGCCGAGCCGCGGCACGCCGAAGAGGTGGGCCTCGAAGCGGGCGATCTGCTCGCGGCACGCCAGGTCGCCGAGCGTCGCCGTGTAGGCGCCGCTCTGGTGGAAGACGGCCGGGTCGCTGACGATCGCCTCGTAGGCCTGGCGGAACTCGTCGGGGGCCGCGTGGTTCACCCACCCGCCGCCGAAGGAGATCACCTCCGCCGGATCGAGGCCCATCGCCAGGATGTTCTGGCGCTCGGCCATCTTCATGATCTGGCGGATCGGCGAGGGCGCGCCGAGCTGCGCCTGGACGAGTGTGGACAGCGGCAGGGTCGTCGTGGAGGCCATCTCGCGGATTGTAGACGACGCCAACCTTTGACGGCGCCCGGCCGTCCAATTCGCGGCGAGGGACGCATGCGGCTGAGCGGTATCCGGCAGGACATCACGGTGGGGCTTCGCGGCTTGCTGCGCAGTCCCGGGTTCGCGGCGGCGGCGCTGGTCACGCTGGCGCTGGGCATCGGCGCCACCTCCGCCATCTTCACCGTGGTGCGCTCGGCGCTGCTCGCGCCGTTGCCCTACGCCGAACCCGACCGGCGCGTCATGATCTGGAGCCGTTGGATCAGCTTCGACAAGACCTGGCTGTCGGAGCTGGAGATTCTCGACTACCGCCGGCTGTCCCGCACGATGACCGCGGTGGCTGGCTGGACGTCGGCGCAGCAGAACCTGACCGGCGACGGCGAGCCGGTCCGGGTCGGCGTCGGCCTGGTGACCGCCAACACCTTCGAGGTGCTGGGCGCCGCGCCACTGCTCGGGCGGGTGATGTCGGCGGCGGAGGACCGGCCCAACGCCGCGCCCGTCGCCGTCCTGGGGTACGGGCTGTGGCAGACGCGCTACGGCGGCGACCCCGCGATCGTGGGCCGGCGGGTCCTTCTCAACGAGGTGCCGGTCGAAGTGGTGGGAGTCATGCCGCACGGCTTCCGCCTGCCGACCGACTTCACCGAGGAGGCCGCCGAGCCCACGGAACTGTGGCGCCCGCTGCAGATCGACGAGGCCGAGGCGGAACGCGGATCGCATGGCTACTTCGGCGCCGCGGTGCTGGCGCCCGGTCAGACGGCGGCGACGGCGTCGGCCGAACTGCAGGCGCTGACCGCCGAGATGACGCGGCAGGGGCTGTATCCGGCGGCGATGCGCTTCTCGGCCTTCGCCACCGGCCTCGACGACGAGATTCGCGGCGGCATTCGTCCGGCGTTGTGGCTGCTGATGGGCGCCGTCGCCTGCCTGCTGCTCATCGCCTGCGCCAACGTCGCCAACCTGCTGCTGGTCCGCGGTGACGCCCGCGTCCGCGAGATGGCGGTGCGCTCGGCGGTCGGCGCGTCGACCGACCGGCTGGTGCGCCAGCTGCTCACCGAAAGCGTCGTCCTCGCCGTGGCCGGTGCCGGGCTCGGCCTGGCGGTGGCCGCCGCCGGACTGCGCGTGCTGGTGGCGCTCGACCCGACCAGCCTGCCGCCGCTGATGCCGCTGCGCGTCGACGGGACGGTGGTCGGCTTCACGCTGGCGATCGCGGTGACGACCACGCTGCTGTTCGGCCTGGCGCCGGCGTTGCGGACGCTGCGCCTCAACCTGGTCGAGTCGCTGCGCGAAGGATCGCAGCAGGCCACCGCCGGGGCGGGCCGGCAGCGGCTGCGCGGCGCGATCGTCGTCGCCGAGGTGGCGCTCGCGGTCGTGCTGGTGATCGGCGCCGGGTTGATGGGGCGGAGTCTCTCGGCGCTGGGCCGCGTGCCGCTCGGCTTCGACCCCGAGGGCGTGCTGACGTTGCGGCTGGCGCTGCCGCAGGCGCGCTACGACACGCCCGAGAAGGTCGTCGACTTCTACCGCCAGCTGGTCGAGCGGGTGCGGACGCTGCCCGGCGTCGAGGCCGCGGGCGTGGTGCGGGCGCTGCCGCTGGCGACGACGATTGGCGACTGGGGCCTGGACATCGACGGCTACGAGGAGGCCCCGGGCCGCAACGCCAAGGGCGACTGGCAGATCGTCACCGACGGCGCCTTCGAGGCGATGGGCGCGCGGCTGGTGCGCGGCCGCTGGTTCACCGCGGCCGACACGGCGAGCGCGCAGCCGGTGATGGTGGTCAACGAGACGATGGCCCGCACCTACTGGCCCAACGGCGAGGCGATCGGCGGCCGGGTCGTCGTCGGCGGTGGCGGCATGAACGTCATCGACAAGCCGACGCCGGTGGTCGTCGGCATCGTCGCCGACGAGCGGCACAACGGCGTGACCGCTGTGGTGAAGGAGAAGTTCTACGTGCCGCACAGCCAGTGGCACCTGGTCACCAACGGCAACCTGATCCGCAACGCCTTCGTCGTCGTGCGCATGGCCGGGGATCCGATGGCCGCCGCCGCGCCGGTGCGGGCGCTCATCCGCGAGATGGACGCGGCGCTGCCGGTGGCGGCGGTGCGGCCGATGGCCGAGGTCGTCGCGACGGCGCTGGCGACCCCACGGCTCACCGGCTTCCTGCTCGGCACCTTCGCGGCGATGGCCTCGGCGCTGGCCGTGGTCGGGCTCTACGGCGTGCTGTCGTATCTGGTGGCGCGCCGCACGCACGAGATCGGCATTCGCATGGCGATGGGCGCCGAACGATCGCAGGTGCTCGGGATGATCGTCCGCCGCGGCGTGACGCTGGCCGCGATCGGCGTCGTCGTCGGCCTGGGCGCCGCGCTGGCGCTGTCGCGCCTGGTGCGCGGCCTGCTCTACGACGTGACCGCCACCGATCCGGTGACGTTCGTGGCCGTGCCGGCGCTGCTGCTCGCCGTGGCCGCGGCCGCCAGCCTGGTGCCGGCGCTGCGTGCCGTCCGCGTCAGTCCGCTGGTGGCGTTGCGGTCGGAATGACGCGCCGTCGGCGCGCTGGCCCGCCGCCTTCGCCGGTCAGGCGCCGAGCCGCGCGCGGACCGCGGCGACGAACGCCAGCAGATCGTCGAGACGGTTGGCCACGACGTCTTCGACCACGCGAAGGTCGACGTCGTCGTAGCCGTGCACGAGGATGTTGCGGAATCCGACCATCCGGTGGAGCGTGTCGGCGAGCGCCGGCGTGAGCCAGCCGCTGCGCGCCAGGGAGATCGAACAGTGCCCGATTGGTCGCGGGTTCGCCCAGTCGTTCATCCGACACGACATGGGAGGCGACGTCCAGGGCCGCCTGAATCGCGATCTGCAGCGTGTGCTCGATAAACCGTCGCTCGCGAATGTCAGTCGCGAGCCGCTCGGGCCGCGCCTCCCGGCGCAGCTCCGCGACACAGGTCTCGATGACCGCCAGCCGCTTGGCGACCAGCGGTGCGTCGGTCACGCCGTCCTCCGCGGCCGTCGATACTCGTTCAGAATCGGCTCCAGATCGAAGTAGTCGTTGCGGGTGGCGACTTCGAAGCCGATGCGGGCCGAGCGGTCGTGCTCCACGACGAGCTGACCCTGACGCAGCACGCGAATCCGCAGATCGGCCGGCGCCGTGTTCAGGACGACGAGATCGACAGCGGCCTCGAGGCGGCGTTCCAGATCGGCGGCGACGTCGAACGCCAGGCCGCCCAGTGTCGCGGGCGGCGTGACTCGCAGCAGCACGCCGACGTCGACGTCGCTCGCCGGTCGGGCCGCGCCGCGAGCGGTGCTGCCGAACAGATAGACCGCCGAGACGTCGGCGGCGCGTCCGGCGAAGTAGTCGCGCAACACGGCGACCGCGGCGTCGTGATCCACGCCCATCAGTATACGGGGGCGTCGTTCACCGTTGCTGGGCTGGCGCACGCACGTCGAACAGCGGCTCAGTCGGGATCACCGCCTGGCGATGAATGTCGGCGTCGCGGACCAGGTCGGCGACGACCTCGGGGGCGCGGCGGCGATGTTCACGCGTTCGTCCTGGTCCTCCCGCGGCGCGTCATCGTCCCTCGCATGTGCGATGGGGCATGGCGGGGTCCGCCGCGCCGCCTGGATGATAGCCGCGGGCCGGGCGTCAGGGCGCGATGATCCGCAGCTTCGGAAAGTAGTGTCGATAGCGACGGGCGTCGCGGGTCAGCAACGTGTGGCCGGCGACGGCGGCGTGGGCGCCGATGTAGAAGTCCGGCAACGGTGCCGACATCGTGCCGCCGCGGCGCCGGTACTGCACGAACGCCCGGCCGGCCAGGAACGCCGCCTCCCGGGGCAGCGCTTCGCGCCTGACGTAGGCCTCCGGAAGCGCCGCCTCGAGATCGTCGATCGAGTCGAACCCGGCGGCGACTTCCGCGAAGACGATCGGATTGACGACCAGCGATCCCTGCGAGGCGCAGCGGGTCAGCATCGCGTCCGACCATTCGCGCCATTCGGAGTCCTCGTCGAACAGGTCGATGAGGACGTTCGAGTCAACGAGCGTCGAGCTCATCGGGCTCGTCCCGAAGCAGCGCCAGCAGCGCCTTGCTGCTCATCCGCATCTTGGCCCCGCCGTGCGTCTTGAGGTGCGCGACGATCCGCTCGGCGCGGGTCGGCGAGCCCCGTTTCGGCCGCAGCACCGCCGCGCCGCGCTCCACCGCGAACTCGACCTCGGTGTCCGGGAGCAGACCGAGCTGCTCGCGGATTGCCTGGGGAATGGTGACCTGGCCTTTGCTGGTGATGCGCATGGTAAGACTCGTACCGGTAAGAATCTTACCATCCGATCGGCGTGCGTGGGGCGGGAGGTCCGCGGGCCGGCGTCAGTGCCCCGTGGCGGTCAGGCGGGCGGCGCTGGCGATGGCCTGCGCGTACCACTCGCCCCACGCCGCCATCACTTCGGCCGGCGCGGCATTCCGGCGCTCGGTCGCCAATCGCGCGTCGCGGGCGGCGCGCAGCATCGCGTCGAGCGGCGCCTTGTCGCTCTGGTCGGCCGCGGCCAGGAACATCGCCGTGGTCGCCACCACGGTGGCCACGTGGCCCATCGTCGTCGCACTGACCTTGTCGAGGGTGTCGAGATTGCTGTGGTAGTAGCGGTCGGTGAAGTGCCAGTTGAGCAGCGCCGGCACGCCGGCCTTGGTGAACGAGGTGTGGTCGCTGCCGCCTTCGTAGGGGTTGGTGCGCACCACCCAGCCGGTGGCGCGGGCGTGACGCAGGGCGACGCCGAGATGCAGGTCGTTCAGGAGCGTGCCCACGAGCATCGATCGCGGCACCTCGCTGGCGCCCCACTCGCTGTGCGGGTCGGAGGGCCGCGGCCACACCGCGGTCGGGTCCGGCGCCTTCTCGATCAGGAACGTGCCGCCGGTCCTGGTCGTGTCCTCGCCGGTCATGTCGAGCGACATCATGGCGACGACCCGTGAGGCCCGGGCGGCGTCGGCGGCGATCCACGCATCGCTCATCCGGTTCTCGTCGCCCCACAGCAACGTCAGCGTGCGGGCCGGACGGGGGAGCGCGCCGTCGGCGATGGCCTTCTGCAGCGCCAGCGCCGTGGCCAGCAGCGTGCCGCTGCCGCTGGCGTTGTCGTTGGCGCCGGGCTCTTGCACGTGCGCGACCAGCAGCACGCGATCGTCGGGCCAGCGCGTGCCTGGGAACTCCGCGACCAGCGTCCGCACCGGCCGGCGATGGAACACCACATCGGCCGTGACGTGGACGCGCACGGCGCCGGCGGCGAGGCGCTCGCGCAACCGGCGCGCCGCCCTTGGTGTCGCCTTGAAGCCAAACGACGGCGTGTCGGGCGCATAGGGAATCGCTCCCCACTGAAGGACGTCGGGAGTCGTCTCCGGGTGCGTGTAGGGCGCGATCTGCGTCGAGATCACCCCGGCGGCGCCCCGTGCCTTCACGGCCTGGTTCCACACCACGCCGATTGGCCCGTCGGCCAGCACCACGGCGCCCTTCACCGCCGTGCCGTCGTAGTGCGCCGGCTCGGTGCCGGCGCCGACGTCGACCAGCGGCGCGGTCGTGCCGCCCGCCGGCGTCGCGAACGAGTTGATGGCCAGCGGCACGCGGTCCTGGGCGCGCGACAAGACGATCTCGCCGTCTGGCCCGTCCAGTCGCAGCGCCGCGTCGCGCAGGTCCCAGCCCTGGCTCGCCGACGCGATCGTGTCGTAGCGCGTGGCGACACCCGCCGCCTTCAGCGCGGCCTCGATCCATTCGAGTGACTGATCGAACTGCGGATTGCCGGCCAGCCGCCACAGCGGCGCCATCTTCGTCACCAGCGCCATCGCCGCCTCGCGATCGACGCGCGAGGCGACGCCGCGGTAGATGGCCTCGGCGCGCGGCGGCAGCGCCTGGTCGAGGGGCGGCAGGTGCGGCGCGGCCGACTGCGCGCCCAGAGCCATCGCCCAGGTCACGACCGCTGCCACCGACACGATGCGCATGTGCGCATGATACGCCGCACCCACGCCCGGTTCGCTCGGACGCGATTCCACGTCCGGTGCTGCGGCCATCAGGTAGGATCGCGGCCGCCCCTAATCCGGACAGAGAGGCCGTCATGTCACCCATCGCTCCGCATCTCGGTGCCCTCCGCCTCGCGTCGCTCGCCGTATCGTGCACGTGGCTGTGCCTGGCGGGCACGGCGTCCACCGTCTCGCTGTCGGCGCAGGCTGGCGCCCGTCCCAACGTCGTGCTCGTTATCGCCGACGACCTCGGTTACGGCGACCTGTCGAGCTACGGGGCGCCCGACATCAAAACGCCGCACCTCGACCGTCTGGCCCGCGACGGCGTGCGCCTGACCAGCTTCTACGCCAACGCGCCGGTGTGCACCCCGACACGGGCGGCGCTCATCACCGGCCGCTACCAGCAGCGCGTGCTGCTCGAGCGGCCGTTGCGCCCGAACGTCAGCGAAGGGCTGCCGGTGACCGGGCGTTCCCTGCCGCAGCTCCTGAAGAACCACGGCTACGCGACCGGCCTGGTCGGCAAGTGGCATCTGGGGCGCCAGGAAGCGGTGCGGCCGCTCCGTCACGGATTCGACAGCTTCTGGGGATACCTGGCCGGCTACATCGACTGGTACACCCACACCAACAGCGAGGGCGAGGCCGATCTGTGGCAGAACGCGGCGCCGGTGACCCACGCGGGCTATTTCGGGCACGAGGTGACCGGGCGGGCCGTCGCCTTCATCGGCGACCACGCGCGCCAGCCGTTCTTCCTGGAGGTGGCCTACGGCGCTCCGCACTGGCCCTATCAATCGCCGCATCGGGCTTCCACCGCCCGTGACAAGGCCAAGCACCTGCGCGCCTCTGACGAGGATCATCCGACGCGAGAGGACTACGTGGCCATCGTCGAGGATGCCGATGCCGGCGTCGGCCAGATCCTGAGTGCCATCGATCGGCACGGGCTGACCGACAACACGCTGGTCGTCTTCATGAGCGACAACGGCGGCGAGTGGCTGTCGCGCAACGCGCCGTTCTTCCATCGCAAGGACTCGTTGTGGGAAGGCGGCATCCGCGTCCCGGCGATCTTTCGCTGGCCGTCGGTGCTGCCGGCCGGCGCCACCTCGGATCAGGTGGGCATCACCATGGACGTGACGGCGACGATCCTGGCCGCGACGGCCACGCCGGTGCCACCCGAGACGCGTCTCGAAGGGCGCGACCTCGTGCCGATTCTGAGCGGCAAGACGGCCGTGGTCGAGCGAACGCTGTACCTGGCGCAATACGCCAGCGGGCCAGACCCAGCGAGCGGTTCGCCGCGGCGACTGGAAGCTCCTCCTCGACGGCGAGAGCGAGTTCCTGTTCAACCTCCGCGACGATCCAGGCGAGCGCAACGACCTCGCCACGCGTCACTACGCGCGAGTGCGGGAGATGCGGGCACAGAGCGACGCGTGGGTGAAGGACGTGGACGGCGAAGCGAAGTCCCTCACCCCGACCGCGCCCGGCCCGCAGCCGTGAGCGGCGGTTCCGGCGCTCAGAACACCAGCGTGCGCTGGGCCCACTGCACCCAATCGGCGAGTTCGTCGAGCGAGCTGCGGTGCGAGTGCTCGGCCAGCTCGGTGTCCGCGACGCCGCGCGCGTCCATGCCGCTGCCGCACACGCCGATTTCGCCGCCGTGCCGCCCGACGTTCCGCAACATCACCTCGAGGTTGTCGTAACCCGGCGGCACCTTCTGGTTGCCCTTCGCGCAGCTGGCAGCATCGCCGATGAGGAAGACCCTGACCTGCTCGCTGTCATGCGTGATCAGCGCCGCTGCGAGCCGCAGCGAGTTATAGCTTCGCTCGGTGCCGTATGGCGGGTCGTTGAGGATGAAGAGCGTCTGTGCCATCTAAGTGCTCCGGCTGCTGCTGCAGCGTTTCTGCCATTCGGGCCGCCGCCACGACGCCGGATGCGAACGTGAGTGCCGCGATGGCGCCGAGAGCCGCCCCCAGGCCGAACGCGTCGGCGATGAGTCCGGCCAGGAGCGCTCCGACCGCATAGCCGAGATCACGCCACAGCCGATAGACGCCGACCGACGACGCCCGCCATGACGGGTGCGCCACGTCGCCCACGGCGGCGAGCAGGGTCGGGTAGACCATCGCCGTCCCGAGACCCAGCAGCACCGCGCCCGTTGCGAACCCGCTGAACGATTCGGCCACGGCGACGACGGCGATCCCCGCCGCCTGGACCCACATGCCCCAGACGATCAGCGGCTTCCGACCGGTGCGATCCGACAGCGCGCCGGTCATCAGTTGCCCGAGGCCCCAGGTGGCCGGATAGATCGCCGCCAGCAGGCCGATGGCGCGAAGGTCCAGTCCGGCCCCGGCGAATACCAGGGGGAAGAGCCCCCACGCCATGCCGTCGTTCAGATTGTTGACCAGGCCAGCCTGGCTCACGCTCGAGAGGTTGCGGTCGTGCACCGTGGTGCGCCAGAACACCTCTCGAGGGGTGGGTCGGTCGGCGTCAGGCAGACCGCCGAGCGAGGCGGACTCGTAGCTGACGTGATGGGTGGTGTCGCGCACGACGAGCGTGGAGAGCCCCAGGCCGGCGACGACGAAGCCCACGCCAAGGTAGAACGGCTGAGGTCTCAAGCCGTAGGCGGATGCAACCCATCCCGTCGCGAGCGCGCTGGCGGCCACCGCGAGATAACCCGCGAACTCGTTGAGACCCATGGCGAGGCCGCGCTGCCTCGGTCCGACGAGGTCGATCTTCATGATCACGGTCGTGGACCAGGTGAGACCCTGACTGATGCCGAGCAGGAGGTTGGCGACGAGGATCCAGTTCCACGTCGGCGCCCACATCAGCAGGAACGGCACCGGGATCGCGACGAGCCATCCGGCCACGAGGATGCGTTTGCGTCCGAACGAGTCCGCCCAGCGACCGGCCGCGTAGTTGGTGAGCGCCTTGGCCACGCCGAAGACGACGATGAACGACAGGATCGCCGCGCGGGCCGCGATCTGGAACTCCTGCTCGGCGATTGCCGGCAGGATGCTGCGCTCCATGCCGACCATTGCACCGACGAACGCGTTGACGACGACGAGCAGCAAGAACTGTGGCAGGTTGGCCCGCAGGCCGAGTCGAACCGTGCGCTCTACTTCGGGCCGGGCACTCATGATCGCGCGATCGCCTCATCGTGCCACCATATCGGCGACCGAACCCAAGCAAGATCACGAACCGATCGAGGAGGCCGAGACGTGGTTGACGAGGTCCTTATCTGAGTGCCTGCACGCCTGCGATGACCAAGTGCGGGTGTTCCGATCCATCGGCCAGACGTCCCGTCACGCAGACCCCTTGGCCCGCTGCCCACTCACCGTCGGCCAGCAGAAACCGCTCCGATCCTGTCGTGAGCCATCGCCGCTCCTGCTCCTCGACGACGACGCCGCACACGTCGGCCTCGAAGCGGATCACTTCCACGTCGGCTTCACTTACCGCGGCCCGGAACGCGGTGGCCGAGAAGGCGTGGGGCGTGGCTGCGAACTCCACCTCCGCCGTCTGCTGGGCCTGGCTGATCGAGATGCCGGCAACGCCGTCCAGGCGTCGTCGCAGCGCCACTTCCATGGCCGCCGCGCAGGTGGGTCAGGTGATGCCGCGGACGTGCGCGAGCACCCGCCGCACCCCGTCCGCGCGCGGTGGTGTGTCAGGAGGCGCGCAGGCCGCCGCGATGGCGAGCACCAGACCCGCCAGCAGCGGGCCGCGTCGCGACGATGTCAGCGATAGCGAAGCCATAGTCCCACCCACGCCGATGCGACCAGTGCGCTGGCTCCGACGCTGCCCCACAGAATGAGCAGCATGGTCGTCGTGCGCAGCGACGCCGGCCGCCGCCAGACCAGCCATGCCTGATAACTCAGGGTCACCAGCGCGACCGCGGCCAGCAGCGGCTGCAGCCGCTGCAGCCACAGCAGGCAGGTGGCGCTCGCCACCGACACGACGCCAAGTCCTGCCAGGACTTGCGGCAGCAGTCATCAACTGGGGACGAGCAGCGCCGCGACCACCGCGGCGAGCCCGGACGTCTGTGGCTGGCGGATCATCGGTGAACGCCGGTCAGAGCGTGATGACCTGGTCCGGCATGTTGCCGGCCAGGGCGCCGTACAGATCCGGGAAGCAGCCAATCGGCACGCCGTCGAACAGCTGGTCGGCGATCTCCCGCTCGTAGCAGCACTGGTCGCAGCCCATGAGTAGGATGCCCTTCTTCTTCGCCTCGGCGTGCAGGCGTTCACCGACGGGGTTGCCCTTGACGAGCACGTAGTTGTTGTCCTCGAAGAAGAACATGCCGACGACCGTGACGCCGTGTCGGTTCTCCTCGAGCTGCGGCAGGATCATCCGGCCCAGTACGTACGACACGGTGTGGCGCTGCGTGGCGAAAATATAGGCGACCTTCATTCGGGCTGTCTCCTGGCGCTCTCGACTACTGTGGCCATCAATGCCTGTGCCGCCAGCCGCGCCCGCTCGCGCTGGCCGGCTGGCACCAGCGGCAGCCCGGCTTGGAGCGCCTGCACCTGGACCGCGCCTGCCGCAGCCCGCAGCGTCTGACCGGTCACGCGCTCGGCGGCCAGTTCACAGTAGGCAACGAGCGTGACGCACGTGGTCGCTTCGAACGCGACGTCGGCGATCACGCCGTCGATCAGCCGGACGCTGAAGCGCGCGAATCGACCGTCGTCGTCCCGTCGCGCCTCCCCGGCGACCGGCAGCGGCGCCGCACGGCGCCGGCGCAACCCCCGGTCGATGTAGTCAGTCAGCGTTGGCGGCCGCGTCGCCCGGCAGCATCCTGTCGCGGACGCCCGCACGTTTGGCCGGCCCGCCGTCAGTCGTTCCGCGGTGGCGTCCATGTCACGGGGCACGGCGCGCCGACCGACGTCGCGCAGACGTTGCGCTCGAACGTGGTCTGCCCGGACGGCGAGAGGTTCAGGATGTCGACGGCCTGCGCGTCGGGGCGCGCATTGCCCACTTGAATGTGCGGGTTGCCGACGACGGTGTTGTCCCTGACCTTCGTGTCGCGTGACCCGGACCCCAGGAGGATGCCGTTGGTGTTGCCGATGACCGTGTTCTCATCGAGGACGTTGCCGGAGGCGGACCCGATCACGCCGATACCGAAGTCGTCTGGGGGTTCCGAGTAGCCATTCCCGCTCGTGCTGTTCAGCCGGACCCGGCTGTTGTGGCCGACGATTCATATGCCGCCGCAGGCGAACCCCGGCGCCGTCGATCCGTTGCGAACCGCCACGTTGCCTTCGACGATGGTGTCGAACGACGTGGCCAGAACGATGATGCCAGCGGCGCAGTTGGTGGACGACGTGATGCCCTGGACGCGAGCGCCCCTCGAAGCGGCGACGGCGACACCCGAGTTGCGGAACCGCTGGACGAGCCCGGGGCCCTGAATCGAGACATCGGCGCGCCCGCCGGTGGTGATGCCGAACTCCTGCGCTGTGACGGTGCCGGCGCACCCGGTGACCGGGTCAGCCTTCCCGGTGATGGTGTAGCCGTTGAGCCGCAGAGCGACACCCGGCGCCCCGAACGAGAAGCAGGCCGCACCCGTGACATCGCACGTGACGTCGCCGGACAGTTCCGTGTCCTCGACGATGACGTAGGTGCGGGTGATGAGCCCGCTGACGCGGTCCTCCGCCAGCGACGCGACGCTTGCGCTCACGACCACAGCGAGAACCAGTCCGGCCGTGGTCATCGGCCAGCCCCTAGCATCCATGGTGCCCCCTTTGTGACAGTTGTCGACCATCCCTTACGCGGAAACGGCGAACAGACGGGGACACGGCTTCTGCTGACGCCCGCCGGCACGGCCGTATACTGAGCCGGCGCAACCGTGATGGAAGGCGTCGATCCCGCTGTCTGGAGACGCACGAAGGACCTGTTCCTGGCCGCGCTCGACGTGCCGCCGGGTCAGCGCGATGCCTTTCTGGCTTCGGCCTGCGGCACCGACGAGGTCCTGCGCAACGACGTGGCCTCGCTCCTGACCAGCGATACCGATGCCGGCAGCTTCATCGAGGGGCCGGCGGCCGCGCTGCTCGCCGAAGCCGGCGTCCGGCCGTTCACTCCGCGGCTCGCCACGGGGCGGGTCCTGGGGCGCTACGAGATTGTCCAGTTCCTCGGGGCGGGGGGCATCGGCGAAGTCTACCGGGCGCGCGACACCCGGCTCGACCGTGCCGTGGCCGTCAAGCTGGTGAGCGACCCGGGCGACACCCAGGCCGGTCAGCGGCTGCTGCAGGAAGCGCAGCACGCGTCGAAGCTCGGTCACCCCAACATCTGCGGCGTGCACGAAGTGGAAGACGTCGAGGGCCTGCCGTTCATCGTCCTCGAGTTCGTCGAGGGCGACACGCTGCGCGAGGTCATCCGACGGTCGGCGCCGTCGGCCGGAGACGTCGTCCGGTGGGCGACACAGATCGCCACGGCGCTCGACCACGCGCATCGGCGGGGCATCATCCATCGCGACCTGAAGACGTCGAACGTCGTGCTCACGCCCGAAGGGCAGGTCAAGGTGCTCGACTTCGGCCTGTCGCGGCGCGTCGAACCGGGGGTCGGCGCGACGTCGCCGGCGTCCATCCTGTCGGACGCGTCGGTCGCCGGCACGCTGACGCATATCGCGCCGGAAGTGCTGCGCGGCCAGCCCGTCGATGCCAGGGCCGACCTCTGGGCTCTCGGCGTGATGCTCTACGAGATGGTCTGCGGCGTCGTCCCGTTCAGCGGGACGACGCCGTTCGAGACCGCCAATGCCATCCTGCACCAGGCGCCGCGGCCGCTGCCTTCGGACATTCACCCCGGGCTGCGCCGCGTCATCGGTCGGTGCCTCGTCAAGGATTCGAGCCGGCGCTTCCAGAGCGCCGCCGCACTCAAGGACGCACTCGACGCCATCGACGTCGAGATCTCCGGTACGGCTGCCGGGCGGTCTGGATGGCCGTCTCCACGTCGGCGCGCAGCAGCTGGAGCGCTGATCGTCACCGCGCTGGCAGGCGTCTACCTGACCGGCATGTGGCGGACGGCGCCAGCCGGCCCAGCGGCTCACGTCCTGGCGGTGCTGCCGTTCGACGACACGTCCGTGCCGGCGAGTGCGGCTGAGCCGTTCTTCGCCTCGGGCCTCACCGAGGGCTTGACTGCCGAACTGGGGCGGATCGAGACAGTGCGAGTGATCTCGTCGGCGACGACGACGCGCAATCAGCATCGATCAGGCGCTCTCGCCGACCTGGTCCGCGACACGCGTGCCACCCTCGTCGTGCGCGGTTCGGTGTCGCGGGTCAGCGACGGCGTTCGTATCGCCGCCGAACTCCTGGAGCCGGCGACGGGCCGCGTGATCTGGTCCGAGACCTACGAGCGACCGCTGCGCACGCTGCAGGCCCTCCACGGCACGATGGCCACGGCCATCTCACGCGCCATGGCAGTGGAGCTGGCCGAGGACGACCGCACGCGATTCTCGACCGCGCGCGCCGTCGCTCCCGAGGTCTACGAGGCGTACCTGAAAGGCCGCTATCACTGGAACCAGCGCACCGACGAATCGCTGCGCGACGCGGTTGCCGAGTTTCAGACCGCTCTCAGCCTCGACCCGACCTACGCCCCGGCCTATGCGGCCCTCGCCGACTGCTACAACCTGCTCGGCACCGTGATGGTGGGCGGAGGTTCACCCCAGCAGTGGCGGCCGCGGGCGGCTGAGGCCGCGATCCAGGCGCTGCAGATCGACCCCGGCCTGGCCGAGGCGCACGCCACGCTCGGGTATGTCCGACACTACAACTGGGAGTGGGCGGACGCTGAGCAGTCGCTGCGCCGCGCCATCGAACTGAACCCCAGCAACGCGCTGGCCCACGTGTGGTACGCGAACTTCCTGTCTTCACGGCTGCGACTCAGTGAAGCGGTCCGGGAGGTGGACCTGGCCCGCGAACTCGACCCGCTGTCGCTCATCGTCAACACCAACGTGGGCTGGGTGCTGTTCATGGCCCGCCGCAACGACGAGGCTATCGCCCAGTACGTGAAGACGCTGCAGCTGAATCCCGGGTACGTGCAGGCGCACACCCGGCTCGCTGACGCCTACGTGCGCGCCAATCGTCATCAAGACGCGCTCGGCGAACTCGCCACCGTGGTGCGCCTGACCAACGACAGTGCGTCGAGCCGGGTGGCGTTGGCGCAGGTGTCGGCGCTGGCCGGCCACGCCGGCGAGGCCGAGCGTCTTCTGAGTCGCGTGCTTCACGAGCTGGACGGCCACTACGTGTCACCCGGCGCGATCGCCAACGTCTACGTCGCCCTTGGCCAGGACGACAAGGCCTTCGACTGGCTCGAACAGTCGTACCGCGAGCGCGCGAACAACGTGGCCTACCTGGCGGTCGAGCCGCTGTACGACCGCATCCGGCAGCAGCCGCGGTTCCGCGCCCTGGTGTCGGCGGTGGGGCTGCCATGACCCTGCGCGCCGACAGCGGCTCGACCGATATCACGCCGCTGCTCACGAAGTGGAGCCAGGGCAACCGTGACGCGCTCGATCGCGTCCTCCCGCTTGTCTACGGCGAGCTGCGCAAGATCGCCGCGCGACAGCTCCGGAGGGAGAGCGACGGACACGCCCTCGAGCCGACCGATCTGGTGCACGCGCTGTTCGTCCAGCTCGTCGATCAACGGCACGCCACCTGGAGCAACCGCGCCCAGTTCTTCGCCACGACCGCGCAGATGATGCGACGGATCCTCGTCGACCACGCCCGGGCGCGGCAGCGCCGCCAAGCGTGGCGGATCCGCGGTGACGGTGTCGCTGACCGCACTCGCCGCCGAGCCGGCCTTGCGCCACACGCCGGTGTCGGACGTGCTGGCGATCGACGAGGCCCTGGAGCGGTTGGCGGAGCACGATGCCGACCAGGCCCGGATCGTCGAGCTGCGGTTCTTCGCCGGGCTCTCGGTGGACGAAGTGGCCCACGTGATGGGGGTCTCGGCTCGCACGATCAAGCGCGAGTGGCGGATGGCCAAGGCGTGGCTGTTTCGCGAGCTCCAACGGGCGGCGCCACGGTGAAGTCACGAACCGGCCCGATATAATTCCGCCCGTGCTGCCCTCCGACGACACCCGCCGCCGTTTCCTCGCCACCTTCACCAGTTTCGGTCTCGGCGGCACGCTCGCCCCCGGTGTGGCCTGGGCCCGGCTGCAGGAGGCCGGGGCCGACCGCATCACGCTGGCGATGGTCACCGACGCGCTGAAGCTGTCGGGCATCGAGATCGCCGAGGCCGATCGCCAGGCGCTCGTCGACGCCGCCAACACCAATCTCGAGCGCATGGAGGAACTGCGCGGGCTGCACCTCCCCAACGACGTCTCGCCGCCGTACCACTTCAGTCCGGTCGTGCCGGGGATGACCGTGGACCGGACCCGCCGGCCGTGGGTGCTGAGCAAGGCGCCTGCCCTGAAGCGTCCGGCCAACCTCGAGGACGTCGCCTTCTGGCCGGTGCGGCACCTGGCGGAACTGGTGCGCACCAAGCAGGTGACATCGGTCGAACTGACGCGGATGTACCTGACGCGGCTGCACCGCCACAACGCCGTGCTCAACAACGTCGTCACCTTTCTCGACGACCACGGCCTGGCCGAGGCCGGGCGCGCCGATCGCGAGATTGCCGCCGGCCGCTACAAGGGACCGCTGCACGGCATCCCGTGGGGCTGCAAGGACATCATCACGGTCAAGGGCTACAAGACCGCGTGGGGCTCGCCGGCGTTCACCGATCAGCAGTTCGATTACGACGCCAGCATCGTCGAGATGCTGCGCGACGCCGGCGCCGTGCTCGTCGCCAAGCTGGCCACCGGCGAACTCGCCGGCGGCGACAACTGGTTCGGCGGGCAGACCAAGAGCCCGTGGGATCCGACGCAGGGGTCGAGCGGATCGTCGGCCGGTCCGGCCTCGGCCACGGCGGCCGGAGGCGTCGCGTTCGCCATCGGCACCGAGACCAGCGGCTCGATCCTGAGTCCGGCCGCGCGGTGTGGACTGGTCGGACTGCGGCCGACCTTCGGCCGCGTCAGCCGGCACGGCGCGATGGCCCTTTCGTGGACGCTGGACCGTCTGGGTCCGTTGTGCCGCTACGCCGAGGACTGCGCGCTGGTGATGCAGGCCATCGCCCGGCCCGATGGCCGCGACATGAGCGTCAGCGACGTGCCGTTCAACTGGAACGCGGCCCTCGACGTGCGCACGCTCAAGGTGGGCGTCCTGCAGGCGTCGTTCGACGAGCTGACCGAGGCGGCCGCCAAGGCCAATGCGGCGGCCACGCTCGACGCGCTACGCGCGCTCGGAGTGGCGGCGTTCGCGCCGGTGCCGGTGCCGGAGTTCCCCCACGACGTGAGCGCGATCGGCGTCGAGTCCGCGGCGTTCTTCGACGAGCACGCCCGGGCCGGCCGGATGGCCAAGGCCCGCAACGGCGGGCGCCCGGCCGGACGGCTGGTCTCGGCCGTGGACTTCCTGCAGGGCCAGCGTGCCCGCATGGTGATGATGCAGGAGCTGGCGAAGGCCACCGCGCACGTCGACCTCTATGTCGTGGCGTCGAACAGCGTCGGCCGTGGCGGCCCGGGCGGCCCGCCGCCGCCGCGCGCCGCCGGTACTCCGCGTCCGCCCCGTCCGTCGCAGACGCCGAGCCAGCGACACTTCCAGATGGCCAATGCCGCCGGCTATCCAGCCGTGAACGTCCCGAACGGCTTCGCCGACGGCGGCACGCCGACCAGCATCGTGTTCTACGCGCAACCCTATCGCGAGCCGGAGCTGCTGGCGTTGGCGCGGGCCTATCAGGCGGCGACGACGTGGCACACGCAGCGGCCGGCCGCGGCCGCCGTCTGAGATGTCGGCCGGGGCCACGCCGGCGGTGCACGCGCTGCGCCGTCACGGCATCGCGTTCACCGAACACGAATACCGCTACGAGCTGAAGGGCGGCACGCGGGTGTCGTCACGGGAGCTGGGCGTCGACGAGCACCACGTCGTCAAGACGCTGGTGATGGAGGACGAGACCAAGGCGCCGCTGGTCGTCCTGATGCACGGCGACCGCGAGGTCTCGACCAAGCAGCTGGCGCGCCAGATCGGCGTCAAGACGGTGAAGCCGTGCGCGCCGGACGTGGCCGAGCGCCACACCGGCTACCAGGTGGGCGGCACCTCGCCGTTCGGCACGCGCAAGCCGCTGCCGATCTATATGGAGGAGAGCATCACGCGCCTCGCCCTCATGTACGTCAATGGCGGCCGTCGAGGGTTCCTGGTGTGCGTCGACCCCCGCGCGGCCGCGACGGTGCTCGACGCCGGGCTGGTCAACGTCGCCGTCGCAAGAACTGCGACGTGACGAGATGCCACCGTGACAGTCCCGGTTACATCTCGGTGCGCGCCGACACCTTCGCCCAGGTGTCCTTCAGCGACACCGTGCGGTTGAACACCGGCGCGCCGGGCGCGCCGTCGGCGTCGGCGGCGAAGTAGCCGAGCCGCTCGAACTGGAAGCGCGTGCCCGGCGCGGCGACTGCCAGCATCGGCTCGAGCTTGCAGCCGGTCAGCACCTCGAGGCTGGCCGGGATTCAGCAGCGCCATGAACGGTCTGGCCGGCCTTGTCGGCGGCGCCCTCCGGATCCTCGGCGGTGAACAGCCGGTCGTAGAGCCGCACCTCGCCGTCGACGGCGTGCGCGGCCGACACCCAGTGCAGCGTGGCCTTCACCTTGCGGCCGTCGGGGGCGTCGCCGCCGCGGGTGGCCGGGTCGTAGGTGCAGCGCAGCTCGACGATGTCGCCGCTGGCGTCCTTCACCACCTCGGTGCAGGTGATGAGATAGGCGTTGCGCAGCCGCACCTCGCGGCCCGGCGCCAGCCGGAAGAACTTCTTCGGCGGCGTCTTCCATGAAGTCGTCGCGCTCGATGTAGAGCTCGCGGCCGAAGGGCACGTCGCGGGTGCCGGCCGAGGCGTCCTCGGGGTTGTTCACCACCGCCATCGTCTCGACCTGCGCGTCGGGGTAGTTGGTGAGCACCACCTTCAGCGGCCGCAACACCGCCATCGCCCGCGGCGCGCGCACGTTCAGGTCCTCGCGGACGCAGTGCTCGAGCAGGCCGATGTCGATGACGTTCTCCTTCTTGGCGACGCCGACGCGGGTGCAGAAGTCGCGGATCGCTTCGGCGGTGTAGCCGCGGCGCCGCAGCCCCGACAGGGTCGGCATGCGCGGGTCGTCCCAGCCGCCGACGTGCCCCTGCGCCACCAGCTGCAGCAGCTTCCGCTTGCTCATCACCGTGTAGTTCAGGTTGAGCCGCGCGAACTCGATCTGCCGGGGCACGTGCGTCATCTCGCACTCGCGCACGCACCCAGTCGTAGAGCGGCCGGTGCTCCTCGTACTCCAGCGTGCAGAGCGAGTGGGTGACGCCTTCGATGGCATCCGACAGCGGATGCGCGTAGTCGTACATCGGGTAGATGCACCACGCATCGCCGGTCCGGTGATGACTGGCGTGCCGGATGCGGTAGAGCACCGGGTCGCGCATGTTGATGTTCGGCGACGCCATGTCGATCTTCGCGCGCAGCACGTGGGCGCCGTCGGGGAACTCGCCCGCGCGCATGCGCCGGAACAGGTCGAGGTTCTCGTCGACCGAGCGAGTGCGGAACGGCGAGTCGGTGCCCGGTTCGGTCAGCGTGCCGCGATGGGCGCGGATCTGGTCGGCCGAGTGCGAGTCGACGTAGGCGAGGCCGCGCCGGATCAGGTGCTCGGCGTCCTGGTAGAGCCGCTCGTAGTAGTCCGAGGCGTAGAACTCGCGGTCGTCCCAGTCGAAGCCGAGCCAGCGGACGTCCTCCTTGATGGAGTCCACGTACTCGACGTCTTCCTTGACCGGGTTGGTGTCGTCGAAGCGCAGGTTGCAGCGCCCGCCGTGCTCGGCGGCGACGCCGAAGTCGAGGCAGATGGCCTTGGCGTGGCCGATGTGCAGGTAGCCGTTCGGTTCGGGCGGGAAGCGGGTGACCACCTGGCCGGCGTTGACGCCGCCGGCCACGTCGGCGGCGACGATCTCGCGGATGAAGTCGAGCGGCGGCGCGGGAGCTTCGGCCGCCCCGGCGGTGCGGCCATCGGAACTGGACATGACGCCTATCAGTTTACCCGGCGCGGCCGAGCCGCGGATCCCGAGCCCCGGCGCTATTGTGCGCAGGGCGGACCCGACAGCGTGGCCAGCATGATGAGTGGATTGCGGCCGCGGCGGGTGAAGCCGTAGGTCGTCGCCCGCGGCACCACCGCGAAGCTGCCAGCGGCCACCGGCACGTCGCGGCCAGCCAGGGCCAGCGTGCCATCGCCGCCCACGACGTAGAGCATCAGGTCGGCCGATTCGTGGCTGCGGCCCTGCCACGGGTCGCGCACCTGCCACAGCCAGGTCTGGGCGCCGCCGCTGCAGCCGATCAGGTTTTCCTTCTGCGGCTCCTTGTTCGAGATGAAGTTGCGCTCGATGTAGTCGAGCACCGACATCGTCGACGGCTTGCCGGCGGGGTAGTCGGGGACCACGGGAGTGGGCGGCGGCTCGGGCTTGGGCGGTTCGGGCGGCGGCGGAGGTGGCGGCGCGGCGGTCAGCGTGGCCTCGGAGGTCGGCGGCGGCGTTCCGGCCCGCCACACGACTTCCTTCTCGAAGGTGTAGAAGCCGTCCTTTTCGAAGCGCAGCCGGTAGGTGCCGGCGCGGACGCCGAGCATCCGCACCTGGCCCATGGCCGTGGTGACCCCTTCGCGGTCCACTGGCCCGGTGGCAGAAACCTTCACGTCGCTGAGCGGCGCGCCGCTCGGATCGTTCACCGTCACCGTGAGCACCGCCGTGGCGGCGGCCGCCGGGGCGCGTGGCCGCGGCTTGGCGGTGGCCGGTGCGGTGGGAGCCGGCGCGGGCGGCGTCTGGGCTGGCGCCAGTGCCGGAACGCACAAAACAGTGAGAAGCGCGGCGGCCGTTGCTCGCATGTTCATAACTGTACTCATGCCCGAACCATTCCGAAAGCTCGACGGCACGGGGTCTGGCCCCGAGAAAAGGTCTCGCCTTCGCTGACTTCCTGGGGTGCCGGGTGAGGGGCTGGACGCCGGGATGCCGCTACTTGCCCGTGGGGACGTTGGCACGCGACGTGCCCTTGTCCACGGCGGAGGCATCGTCGATGTCGATTGGAAGTCTGCGTTGTGCTGTTTCGGGCCACGATCCGCTTGTCCGTGACAACGTGCAGGGCACGCCGGTGTGGCGCTGCCCGCGCTGCTGGCAGACCCAGGCCCGCGAGCGCGTCGAGGATCCGCGGCCGGTGCGTCCGCTCGACGCCCGGTTCGTCTACGACCCGACCGAGAACCAGGTGCTGCGGCGCACGGCGATCACCGCGCTCAGCGCCGCCGAGCGCTGGCGTGTCCGCGCCTCGCGCGTGCACCAGCACGCGTCGAGCAGCGCGGCATGAGCCCCTGGCCAGTGATGGGCCCCCCTAGCCGCTAGCCCCTAGCCGCTGGTCGGGGATCAGTACCGCCAGCTCTTGAGGTCGGCGCCGGGCGGCGCGGTCTTCAGCATCCGCTCGACCGCGCGCGGCATGAACATCTGGTGATAGCGCAGCCGCGAGTAGGCGTTGGCCCGCGTCTGGTCGCCGTTCCAGCAGTGCTCGGCGCGATCGCCGTAGTCGACTTCGCCGTTGTAGTACGGCGTGCGGGTCGACTCCAGGAACTCCTCGGCGAGATAGACGGCGTTGTTCAGGTAGTAGTTGTCCATGTCGCCGACGTAGATGTGCAGCTTGCCGTCGAGTTTCTTGCCGAGGCCTTTCGTCTCCCAGTCGCGCTTCAGGATGTGCACCAGGTCGTAGTTCTCGCGCCAGTAGTTGGCGACCTCGCGGTTGATGTCGCCCGAGCCCTTGTCCCAGATGCGTTCCGGGTAGCCGTCGCGGCCGACCGGTGAGAACACCGCCTCCCAGATGTCGTACTGCTGGCCCGACCGCGTCCGCGTGCCCAGCACCAGCTCCAGCCGGTTCACTTCCCACAGCATCGAGTCGACGTGGCCGAGCCAGTTGCGATGGCCGGGCCGCGGCGTGCGCTTGAAGGTGTCGTCGAGCCAGTAGGCGTTCTTGTCCTTGTAGATGTCGACGGTGGTGAAGGCGCGAAAGTCGATCGGATCCGGGCAGGCGACGTAGGCGCCGTTGAAGGCGTCGGGATAGAACACCTGCGCCGCCATCGCCTCCCAGCCGCCGGTCGATCCGCCGTACATGAACCGCGCCCAGCCTTCGCCGAGGCCGCGGTACTTCTTCTCGAGGTACGGAATCAGCTCCTGGACGATGGCGTCGCCGTAGGGGCCGAGGTTGGCCGAGTTCACCGCGTAGGAGTCGTCGTAGAACGGGTTGGCGTGCTGGATCTCGATGGCGATGCCGCGCGGGAAGTTCGGCCCGGTCCACTCCTTGTAGAGCTGATAGCCGTACTCCTGCTGGATGCGGTTGTAGCCCTTCAGGCTGAAGCGCGCGGAGTAGTCGGGCGTCAGGTTCGGGTCGGGCGGGGTCTCGCGCCAGCCCGAGATGGTGGCGGGGAAGTGGCCGTGATAGACGAACAGCGGGTACTTCGCCTGCGGATGCGTGTCCCAGCCCTCGGGCAGCAGCACGGCGGCGCCGATGTGCATCGGCCGGCCCCAGAACTTCGTGAGCAGCGCGCTCTGGATGCGCTCGTGCTTCACGTACTTCGTGTCCTTCGCGGCCGGGATCTCCGGGATGATCTGGTCGAGGGTGATCGAGACGGCGCCGCTCGCCGCCGGATCGATGGTGATCTGGCGCGGCGTCGAGTAGAGGTTGCCCGGCGCCAGGTTCCACTGCTGCCCCTCGCCGCGATCCATCGGCATCTTCACCGTGTGCCCGTCGCCGCGGCGGAACGTCTCGTAGCGGTGGAACAGCGCCTGCACGGTGTAGGTGCCGGCCGGAATCTCGGACAGCCGCTGCACCGGGAAGCCGATGGTGCCGCCGGCCACCGACGCCGGCGCCCCGGCCGGCCAGCCTTCGACGTCGAGGCCGAAGACCGGCTGGCCTTCGGGCCCGAAGCTCACGTGGAAGCGCGGCTCGCCGTCCGAGCGCGTCGACAGCATCAGCAGCAGCCGGCCGTCGAGCGGGGTCTCGCTGCGTGAGGCCGGATAGCTGATCTCGAAGCGCAGCGGGCCGGGCGCCGACGGCGGCTGCCGGGCGTCGAGCGAGACCAGGCCGGTGGCGAGCGCCGTGGCGGCGAACAGGGCGGTCAGGAGGCGTCGCGACATGCGCGGGAGTGTATCAAGACAGGGACCAGGGACCAGGGACCAGGGACCAGAAACTCCCGCCGGCGTCGGCTACACTCCGGCGCGATATGCGCGCCATCATCTGCTCGCTCGGTCTCGCGACGTCCCTCGCCGTGTCCGCCATGCCTGGACTTGCGCAGACGCGTTCACGCGACGCCTGGGTGGCGCTGGCCAAGGGCGGCTTCGCCGTCCCGCCGGGGACGACCGCCAGCGCGGTGCTGGTCGAGATGAACTCGCTGCTGGCGTCGTCGGATCCGGTGCTGCGCGACGAGGTGGCCTACAGCGCCGCCGAGCGGTGGATTCTGCGCGACAAAGCCGTCGCCCCGGACGACCTGCGGCGTCTGCTCGCCCTCTGGTCCGCCAACCTCGACCACGGACTGGGTGCCACCGGCGACGACCGCGTGTTCGGCCGGTCGTTCTCGGCGTTGTGCCTGTCGCTCATCGCCGCCCGCGACGTCGCGACGCCGTTTCTCACCGCCGCCGAGGTGCAGCAGCTCTTCGATCGACTGCTCGACTACTTCGCCCGCGAGCGCGATCTCCGCGGCTACGACGCCACGCGTGGCTGGATGCACACGGTGGCCCATACGGCCGATGCCTTCAAGTTCCTGGCCCGCACCACGGCCTTCGCGCCGGCCAACCTCGGACGGCTGCTCGACGCCGTCCGGGCCAAGATCGAGGCGGCCGACGGTGTGTTCGTCTGGGGCGAGAACGACCGGCTGGCGTGGGCGCTGCATGCCGCCGTCCGCCGCGCCGACGCCGACACGGCCGCGTTCGAGGCGTGGGCGGCGCGCTGGGTCGAGGACCACAAGGCGTTGTGGGCCGCCGGCCCGCAGGTCGACCCTGCGCGCTTCGCCCGCGTCGAGAACGCCAAGCAGATCCTGCGCAGCCTCGCGGCCATCCTCGCCATGGAGCAGACGCCGACCGCCACCGGCGAGAAGGCGCGCCTCGCCGCGCTCACCGCCCTCGCCCGCATGCGCTAGTGCGCGTTTCGACTGCCCTACATCCCTGGTCCCCGGTCCCTGGTCCCCGCTCTCGGTATAATCCGCCCCGTCAGTCAGCGAATGGAGGTCGGCATGGGCACTCGACTCGGGATCCTGGCGCTCGGCGCGCTCATCGGCGCGGCGGCGATGTCTGGCACGGCGACCGAGGCGCAGATGCCGGCCAAGAAGGCGTTCAACGGCGCGGTCAAGCCGATCGGGCCGTACACGCCCGGCGTCGGCGTCGGCGGCGCGGTGTATCTGTCGGGCCAGATCGGACTCGACCCGGTCAGCGGCCAGATCGTCGAGGGCGGCACCGAAGCGCAGGCCCGGCGGGTGATGGAGAACCTCGGCGCGGTGCTGAAGGAGGCCGGTCTCGGCTACGGCGACGTCGTGAAGGCGACCATCTACATGACCGACCTGGCCGAGTTCGCCAAGGTCAACGAGATCTACGGCACCTACTTCCCGGCCGGCGGCGTGCCCCCGGCCCGTTCCACGGTGCAGGTCGCGGCGCTGCCGCGCGGCGCCCGGATCGAAATCGACTTCGTCGCGGTCCGCTGACCGCACCCGTTTCAGATCACGTTAGGAGGAGAGATGACCGTCCTGAAGACCATCGGCCTCGTCGCCGTCGGCGTGGCCCTCGGTGTCGGCGCGACGCTCGGCGCGCAGAACGCGCAGAGCGGCACCCGCCGCGAACCGCAGTTCGAGAACGGCAACGTGAAGGTGTGGAAGAGCATCATCATGCCGAAGCAGCCGCTGACGATGCATCGTCACGAGCACGGCCGCGCGCTCATCGCCCTCAAGGGCGGCACCATCGACATCGTCGAGAAGACCGGCGAGAGCAAGAAGCACCTGTGGGAGACCGGCAAGGCCTACTGGCTCGACAAGGACCTGCCCAACACCCAGCACGCCGACGTCAACAACGGCACCGAGCCGATCGAGGTGATCGTCGTCGAGCTGCAGCACGAGCGCTGACGGCGCGCCGCACGCCGTCCGCGTCCCTTGGGAGACGCGGCCCGGCGCGCGGGCGTCGTCCGGCCTGATGCCTACTTGGGCATCAGCACGGTGTCGATGATGTGAATCACGCCGTTCGAGGCGGCCACGTCGGCCGTCGTCACGTGCGCGTCGTCGATCTTCACGCCGCCCATCGTCGAGATCTTCACCGCGCCGCCCTGCACCGTCTTGGCCGTGGTCAGCTTCGACACGTCGGCGGCCAGCACCTTGCCGGGCACGACGTGATAGGTGAGGATCGCGGTCAGCTTGGCCTTGTTCTCGGGCTTCAGCAGATCCTCGACGGTGCCCTTCGGCAGCTTGGCGAACGCGGCGTCGGTCGGCGCGAACACGGTGAACGGGCCGGCGCCCTTCAGCGTGTCGACCAGGCCGGCGGCCTGGAGCGCCGCGGCCAGCGTCTTGAACTGTCCGGCGCCGACGGCGGTGTCGACGATGTCCTTGCCCTGCGCGCCGACGGTGTCCGCCGTCAGCGTCGCCGCCGCAATCGCGGCGCCCATCAACGAGATTCTTCACTGCGGTCATCTGTATTCTCTCCTCGACGCCGTCCCCGGCTGAGTCGCCAGCGCCCGGTCTGTCTCGGGTGATCGGCGGCGTCATCGGTAGGACGGTGCGCGGCAGCGCAACGGTGCCACCGCCACGACAGATCGTTTGACCAGGCGTGTCGTGAAACGATAGTTTCGTTGACCATGACGAAAATGCTGTCTCCGGCGCTGTCGCGCGATCTGGCCGGCTACGGCATCGGCGAGACGCTGCGCACGCTGCGGCTGCGCCGCAAGCTGGGGCTGGTCGAGCTGGGCCGGCACAGCGGCCTGTCGCCGGCGATGCTGTCGAAGCTCGAGCGCGGGCGGCTGTTCCCGACCCTGCCGACGCTGCTGCGGATCGCGATGGTCTTCGGGGTCGGGCTCGATCACTTCTTCGGCGCCGCCGAGCCGCGTCGGGCGCTGGGGGTGGTACGGGCGGCCGAACGCGAGCGTTTTCAGGAGCGGCTGGGCCGGCGCGAGGTGCTGTGGGAATTCGAGTGCCTCGACTTCACCGCCACCGAGCGGCGGATGAACGCCTACCGCGTGCGCTTCCTGGCCACCCGGCCGCGGCCGCGGACCCACGAGCATCCGGGAGCGGAGTTCCTCCACCTGCTCGCCGGCCGGCTGGCGATCGTCGTCGGCGGCGACGAACAGGTGCTCGGCGCTGGCGACTCGATCTACTTCGACTCGAGCCGGCCGCACGGCTACCGCCGGCTCAGCCGTGGCCCGGCGGTAGCACTGGTGGTGACGACGGCGTGATCGGGTCAGGGACGATCTCGAGACGTTCGCCGCCGATGGCGACGCACGACCACAGCGCGTCGCGCTCGCGGCAGCGCACCCGATCGCCGAGCCGGCTCATCAACGCCTGTGCGGTCGTTGGGTGGACGATGTAGACGGTGCCAGGCTCCAGACGCGCAGCCCGCACGTCGGCATCGAGTGCCGCGCAGTATTCCCGACGGGCGCCGTCGTCGCCGCGGGCGATGACGCCGGCGTTCACGGTCATGCCGTGATCGGCCGCGAACCGTACCGCCGCCTCGTATTCCACGGGCGCCGCCCCGCACTGCGGCGGCGGGACCAGGGCCAGGTGGCGGTGCAGGGCCACGTCGGCCCACTCGGGGGAGACGAACCGCCGTGTCCACTGCTGGAAGCCCGGGTCGCGGGCGGTGTGACGACGCGCCGCGTGCGCATCTTGCAGGTCGAACAGCTGCAGCCCGACGGCCGCCGCTACGACGGCGATCGCGGTGGCCGGACGGAGCCGGCGGGCGACGGTGACCAGCGCCCAGGCGAGCAGGATATAGGTGAGCGGCCAGACGAAGCGGCCCGAGGAACGGAACGCGGCGAGCGGCGCGAAGATCGGGCCGTTCAGATCGACCAGCACGGTGCGTCCCAGGGTCACGGTCGGGCTGATGGCGAACGCGGTCATCAGCACCGCGACGATGCGCACCGCCGGCCCGACGCTGCCCGCCGCAGTGGCGCCGGCCAGCCGGGCGCGCACGGCCAGCACCGCCGCCACCGCCAGCAGTGCGAGCACGCCGAGCCCGAGGTAGTGGAAGCCTTCATACGTCTGACCATCACCGGCCACCGGCAGCTCGGGCAGCACCCGCGACCAGCCCCCCGGCGTGATCGGCGCCAGCAGGTTCATCGAGAAGTGACCGAGGCCTCCAGCGGCGAGTGACCCCTCGCCGCTCAGCACGAACAGCCCCGACAACCACCAGCCGATCACGGTCGTCGCCACGGCCAGCCCGAGCGCCCGGGCGCGGCCGGTGACGGCGATCGCGCGTGCGTCGATGGCGACCGCGAGCAGCAGCGGCAGCACCATCGCCGCCAGATACGGCTGGATGAGGCCAGCGCACAGCCCGAGCGCGGCCCATTCGGTGGGGCGAACCCGCTCAGCCGCCGGCCGCGTGGCGATGACCAGCGCCCACAGCACCAGCCAATGCGAGCAGAGCGCGGCGTGGCCGATGCGGGTCAGCAGCGTCGGCAGGAGCACGAACAGCGCCGCCCCCAGCATCTGCAGCGCCGGCGCCGCCGTCGCCCGGCCGACGAGCCGGGCGCCGAGGGCGCCCTGCAGCGTGAAGCACAGCAGCCACCACAGCCCGATGTACTGGAACGGCTGCGGCAGCCAGGCCGAGAACGGCTTCAGCACGTAGGCGGCGAGCGGGATCGCGTCGGTGAGGCCGATCGACGAGCCGAGCGGCGCGTAGTAGCCGCGGATGGTGCCCGGCGGCCACTGCCACGGCTCGGTGCGGTAGTAGAACCAGCCGAAGTAATGCGGCACCCAGTCGAGCTTCATCAGCCACTCGATGCCAGTCGGATCGAGCAGCGCGACGCCGGCCATCCAGACCAGGAACGCGGCCCCGACCGCCGCGCCGCCGGCCACGCCGAGCCACGGCCGCGGCGTCACAGCCGCGAGGCCGCCGTGCAATCGAGGGTCACGGCGCCAAGAATAGCGCACCGCCGTGATAGGCTCAGACGGTCGCGCGCGCCCCCCCGCCGCGGGCTCCAACTCCATGGTCGCCGACGCCTTTCAACACGACTGGGATCCGCGTCTCACCGACTTGATGGCGGCCGACGACGTTCGGGCGGCCGAGCGGATCGCGTCGTTCGCGGTCCGCAACATCGAGCCGGCGGTGCGCACGGCCACCCAGACCTATCTGTCGGGCCTGCCGGCGGCCGATCGCGCCGACGTCGGCACCGCCTGTCGCGATCGGCTGGTCGGCTTCCTGCGCGCCGTGCACCGCGGCGATCGCACCGTGCCGGTCGCCGACCTCGATGCCTTCGCCGCCGCCTGCGCCGACGACGCCTGCCGCGACTACCTGCGCCGCACCCGACCGGCCAAGGCCCGTCTGGCCAACCGGTTGCGGCTGCTGTGCACGCGGGGCACCGGGGTGGTGATGTGGCGCACCGGCGGCGGCCAGCTCGTCGCCGGGCTGCCGGCGTGGACGCATCGCGACCCGCTCGAGCGGCCGTTCGCGTGGCGGGACCAACCGAAGCAGTGGTGGGGCAATGCGCACGCCGCTGCCGACGGCTCGGCGCTGGTGCCGACGGTGGCGCGGATATTCGACAAGGCCGGCGCTCCGCTGCCGATGGATGCCCTGGTCGACCTCGTGGCGTCGCTCACCGGGATGCAGGACACCGAGACCCGGCTCGACGCCAGTCCCGAGGGCGACGAACCCGAACTGGCGGTGCTCAGCCCGAGCGCCGATGGCGACCATCTTCACGTCGCCCGCAGGTACCTCGACCAGGCGTGGCGTGAGTGTCTGGCGATGCCGCGCTACATGCGTACCGCGGTGCTGCTCAGCCTGCGCGACCAGTTCGGGGCCGGACTGCTGCCGGTGTTCCACGCCGCCGGCGTCACCCCGCTGCGCCGCGTCGGCGAGGCCCTGGGGATGAAGCCCGACGAGCTCGCCGCCATCTGGGCGCATCTGCCGTGGGACGACCGGGCAATCGGCCGCCGCCTCGGCATCACCGGCCTGCAGGTGCTCAACCTGCGGACCGCCGCGCGCTCGCGGTTGCTGCGCGGCATGGCCCTCAAGGACGAACGGTGATGACCACGACCGAGCATCTGTCGCTCGTGCAGGTGCGGGCCTATGTCCGCGGTGCGCTGCATCCGTCGACGCTGGTCACGATCGACGACCATCTCGAGGCCTGCGCGGCCTGCCGGGCGGCCCTGGCGCGCGAGTCCGACGCCTCGTTCGGCGCCGAGGCGTTCGGCCGCGCCCTGGCCACGCCAGACGCCAGGCCCGAGAGCCCGCATCTCACCTTCGAGCACCTGCGCGGCGCCGTTGACGGCACGCTGGGTTCCGCCGACGCCGAGTGGGTCGAGGCCCACACCAGTCTGTGCATGATGTGCGCGGAGGAAGTGCGCGACCTGCAGCGCTTCGCGGCGTTCGTGCCGATCAAGCTGAACGGCCCGACGCCGGCCGCGGCGGCGTCGCCGACGGCGGAGTTCGAATCGGTGGCCGAATCGGTGGCCGAGTCGGTGGCCGAGTCGGCGTCGCTGTCGGTGCCCGAGCCGGTGTCGGCACCGGTGCTGCAACGTCGGCTCGAAGACCCCGACACCGGGATCGAGCCGCCGCCGGCGTACGGCTTCCGTCCGCCCGATCGGCTGCCGCGCTGGATTCCTCTGGCGGCGGGCGTCTCGCTGCTGCTGGTCGTCCAGATGTGGGCGTGCTGATCGTTCGGCGCTGACGCGTCAGCGCGACGGCGGCCACGGCACGAACGCCGAGGTGCGGCGGACGTAGTCGACGTAGCCGGGCTTGGTCTTGGCCAGGCCGGCCTCGAGCATCGTCACCCCCGACACTCGCAGCAGCAGCCACGTGATGAGCGCCGGGCTCACGACGCTGACCCAGCCGCCGGGCACGGCGCAGGCGACCAGGAACAGCCCCCACCAGACCAGCGACTCGCCGAAGTAGTTCGGGTGGCGCGAGTAGCGCCAGAGCCCGACGTCGCACACCGCACCGCGCGGCGCCGTCCGCTTGAAGCGGCGCAGCTGGGCGTCGGCCACCGCTTCGATGAGCAGCCCGCCGAGCGCCACCGCAAGGCCGGCGGCATCCCACGCGGTGGGGAAGCCGGGGCCGTCGCGCATCGCCACCGCGGTCGGCCACGAGACCAGCCACGCGACCGTCGCCTGCAGCAGGAACACCTGGAACCAGCTGCGCCACCACCAACGGGCGCCGTGCTGCACGCGCCAGGCCGCATAGCGGGGATCCTCGCCGTGGCCGACGTTACGGCGGCCGATGTGCCAGGCCAGACGCACGGCCCACGACGCAACGATCGCGAGGACCGCCAGCGCCCGGGCATCGACGGACTCGGCGTCACCGGCGTAGAGCGCCGCGGCCAGCACGAACGCCGGCCCCCACCACAGGTCGACGATGCTGGCGTTCTTCAGCGCCAGCGAGGCCAGCCACAGCAGCGTGAACGCCGCGACCAGCGCGGCCCACACGGCGAACGACGGGAACGCGAGGTCAGCCACCTCCGTTGGACGCGCTGCCGTGTCTAGGGGTGCCCCCAGCGGGAGGTCAGATACGCGACCAGCGCCGGCTTCTCGTCCGCCGCCACCTTCGCGCCCCAGCGCACCATCTTGTCCACCGTGCGTCCCCACGCCGCGGCGGACAGCCGCTGCTGCTCGGACAGGTCGTCTTCGTGGCAGGTGCGGCAGGTCTGCTTGTAGACCGCCTCGCCGGCGGCGACCGCGGCGGCGTCGTGCGAGGCCGCCGGCCTCACGCCGAACTGGCGGGTGAGATAGCCGACGAGGACGGGCCGCTCCTCGGCCGAGAGCTTCGCGCCCCAGCGCTCCATCTTGGCCACTTCGCGATCCCACCCGGTCGGGGAGAGCCGCTGCGACACGATGAGGTCGGCCTCGTGGCAGCCGAGGCACTTGGCGCGTGCCACCTCGACGCCGGCGCCTTCGGGGAGGCCGCGCGCGGCGTCCTGCGCGAGGGCGGGGCTGGCCAACCTGAGGGCGACCACGGTGAGGGCCGTGACGAACCGCGCCGTCATGCCTTCACCTCGATGCGCACCTGATCGGGCGCGTTCCACAGGTAGCCCGACGGATTCCACTGCGGGACGATCGGCTGCGTGACGCCCTTGACGTCGGTGGCGCGCGACAGGATGGTGTGCGTGTCCTGGCGCGACGCGGTGAAGGTGTGTTCGAAACGCCGCCACGCGAACCGCTCGGGCTTGCCGGTCAGCTGTGCCGGCTGCCACGTGGCGCCGGCGTCCACCGAGACATCGACGCGGGCGATGTCGACCTCGCCGGCCCAGGCGAAGCCGGCGACCATCACCTTGCCCGGCGCCACCACCGCGCCGTCGAGCGGACGGGTGATGAGCGACTTCACGGCCAGTCCGGTCAGCGGCGCGAGGTCCTTGGCATCGACCGCCGCGCCGGGGGCGACGCGCTTGGTCGGATACCGGTAGCCGGTCGCCACCCAGAAGCCGTCGTGTTCGGCCGTGGCCAGGGTGATCTTGTTGAGCCACTTGATGGCGTAGGCGCCCTCCCAGCCCGGCACCACCAATCGCAGCGGGAAGCCGTGGGCCGCGGGGATCGGCTGGCCGTTCATCGCATAGGCGACGATCGTGCCGGGATCCATCGCCTTGGCCATCGGCACCTGGCGCACGAAGGCCGGCTGGGTGCCGAGCGGACGGTCGGCGCCGCTCACCCACAGATGCGTCGCCGCCGGCCGGCCGCCGGCGCGCTTGACGAGGTCGGCCACGCGCACGCCGGTCCACGTGCAGGTGCCGACGGCGCCCTTGCGCCACTGGATGCCGGCCACCGGCGGATCGAAGAACGCCCGGCCGTTGCCGGCGCACTCGAGCGTCACCGTCACCGTCGTCGCCGGCATCTGCTTCAGCTCGGCCACCGAGAGTGACGCCGGCGTGCCGGCTTCGCCATCGATCGCCAGCCGCCAGGCGGCCTCGTCGACCTGTGCCGGTGCCGGCATGTGCGAACGCACGTAGAAGGCGTCGAGCGGCGTGAGATAGCTGTCGAGCAGCGCCACTGGCGTCTCGAAGTCGGGCGGGCGCACCGATCGCGCGATCAGCCGCGCGTCCTTGCCGGCCGGTACCTGCGCGATGGCGTCGAAGGGCCAGGCGGCCGCGGCGGCGGCGCCCAGGCCCAGCTTCCCGGCGAGCGTCAACAGGTCGCGGCGCGAGATCTCGAGATCGGCGGAGAACGTCATGGCGCCGATTATAGAACCCATTCCGCGAACGGGGCGTTGCCTGGTGGCCAGCCGCCAGACGCCGAGCGCGCCGTCGTCAATCAGTACCGGGGCCGTGCGTAGCTGCCGGCCGCGGCGCGCAGCAGCTTCAGGAACACGTCGGTGTTCTCGTAGACGCCGGTGAACTGCCAGGCGCCCGGGCCTTCGGCCGACAGCGGCACGTCGGTGGCGGTGTGGCCGGCGAAGGGGAGGGGAAGGGCGAGGGTGTCGCCGGGGCAGCCGAGCGGATCCGGGCATCCGGTGGCGCCATTCTCGATCGAGCCAGGCACCAGGAACCCCGGATAGGCCGTGCCGTTCACCGCGCGATTGTCGCTGTCGGCTCCGGGGCCGTCGCGCAGCGGGTTGGCGACCGCGGTGTGCGTCTCTCGATCGACGACCGTGGCCGCTTGCGCGAGTCGATTCGACACCCAATTCTCGTAGTGGTCCGAGCCCGCAGCGAACCCGAGGAGAAGCTTTCGCGTCGGATCGGGATCGACGGGGAATCCGTTCGCATCCACCTGGTAGTTCGTGAAGAGCTGCAACGCCTGCGTTGGATTGACGCGGAGCGTGGCCGCGTAGTCTCGGACCGAGCGGCCGACGACCGCGGGTGCGTAGCGTTCGTTGCCGACGCCGATGATGCCGAGGCCGCCGTTCTCGTGGTCGGCGGTCACGACGACCAGCGTGTCGTTCGCCGGGTTGGTGTCGGTGTTGGTGGCGGCCGCGAAGTCGAGCGCCACCTTCACGGCGTTGTCGAACTCGATCGTGTCCCAGATGGTGCGCTCGGCCTCCGACTCGTGCGACTGCTTGTCGATCGACGCGCCCTCGACCATCAGGTAGAAGCCCTTCGGCGAGTGCGCCGAGAGCGACGCCAGCGCCAGCCGAGTCATGTCGGCCAACATCGGCTGGTCCCGCACCTCCTTGTTCCGCTCGAGTGCGAGTTCGTCGCTGTAGCGGCCCGCGCCGACCTTGTCGAAGGCTACCGACATGTGGCGCGGATGGAACAACCCGAGCAGCGCCTTCGGGGGCGGCGCGGCGAGCCGCGCCTTGACGTCCGTGGCGGTGCGCAGCACGTCGTAGCCGGCGCCGCGGAAGTCCGCGACCAGGTCGCGGCCGTCCTTGCGCGTGCCGCCGCTCGCCGGCGGCAGGAAGTAGGTGGCGCCGCCGCCCATCAGCACCGACACGCCGGTGGCGGTGCGTTCGTCGACCAGCCGCGCCGCGATGTCGTCGTAGGCGTCGCGAAACGACGTGTGCGCGGCATTGCCGGCAGGCGTGGCGTCGATGACCGCTGCCGTCGTGACGATGCCGACGTGGAAGCCGGCGCCGCGGGTGCGGGTGAGCAGCTCGCCAAGGTACTCCACGCGCGGGTTGTCGAAATGGTCGGCCGTGTTGTCGGGATACACGCCGACGTGGTTGTTGTTGGCCTTGTGACCAGTCACGTACGCCGACATGCCGGGAGCCGAATCCGTGATGGTGGCGTTCAGGGCCGAGGTCATCACCAGGCCGGTGACGTCCATCGTGTCCATGGCCAGGGGCGCGTTGGTCTTGCCGAACGTCTGGCCGCGCGACACGATGCGCGCCGCCGTGCGGTGGGCGACGCCCATGCCGTCGCCGACGAGCAGGATGATGTTCTTCGCCGGCCGCGCGCCAGCGCGCGGCGCCTGCCAGGCGCCCACCTCGTAGGTCGCCTCCATCGTCGCGCCATCGGCGGTCCGCGCCGTCACGACGTGGCGGCCGGTGCGGGTGAAGCTCAGGTCGCGGGCCAGGAAGTTGGTGGAGGTGGCCACCGCCGCGACGGCCGGGCGGATGGCGGCGCCGTCAGGTGTGCCGGTGCCGCCCTGCCCGCGCTCCCCGCCGGCTCCCGGCGCGAGCACGTTGGTCGCGGTGATGTCGCGGCCGTCGAGGGTGACCACCAATCCGGCCGGCGCACTGGCGCCGCTGGCGCTGGCCTCCACCCGCAGGTCGAAGCGCTGGCCGGCGGCGAAGGTCGCGCCCGGCGGCGGCATGACCCGCAACCGCGTCTGCGCCGGCAGCGGCGCGGCGACCGACAGGAGCACGACCGTCACGAGGAACGACGTGGAACGCATGGGCGGATGTTACCGCCTCGCCGTCACCGCCGAGCGACGAAGGGGGTCTCGTCAGCGTTCGAGCTGATCGAGCAGCGGCCGCCAGCGCCGCCGCGACACCTCGACCACCGTGCCATTGGACAGCACGATCTGGCCGGTGCCGTCGGTGTTCGGCTTGGCTTCGCGAACGGCGTCGAGCCGCACCACCACCGCCCGCGACACCTGGGTGAACTGCGCCGGGTCGAGCCGGCGCAGCAACTGGGCCAGGGTCGGCTGCATCCACAGCTGATCGGTGGCGGTGTGCAGCCGCGTCTGGCCGTCGTCGAAGCTGAAGGCGACCACGTCGGCCACCGGCACGACGTGGAAGCGGGCGCCGCGGCGGGCCAGGAAGCGGGCCGGCGAGCCGGGCAGCCCGGCGTCGCTGACGGTCGCGTCGTCGTCGTCCGGTGCCGCCGGCGCGAGCCGGGCCAGGGCGGCGTCGAGGCGGGCGCGCGTCACCGGTTTCAGCAGGTAATCGGTCGCCCGCAGTTCGAAGGCGTCGACGGCGTGCTGGTCGAACGCGGTGCAGAAGATGATCGCCGGCCGCGGCTGCCCGAGCGAGGCGGCGACGTCGAGACCGCTGCAGCCCGGCATCTGGATGTCGAGGAACACCACGTCGGGGGTCAGCGCCGTGATCCGTTCGAGCGCCTCGACGCCGTCCTCGGCTTCGCCCACCACCTCGACGTCGCTGCGTTCGGCGAGAATCTGGCGCAACCGGCTGCGCGCCGGCGCTTCGTCGTCGACGATGAGCGCCCGCACCGTCACGACGTCCTCCGCAGGCTCAGCACCGTGACGTCGTCCTGGGTCTGACGGCCGCCGCGATGCGTGCACACCGCCTCGACCACCGCCGCCGCGACGCTGGCGCCGCTCCGGGCGCACTCGGTCACCACGCCGGCGAGGCCGGTCACGTCGAACTCGCGCCCGTCCGGGTCCAGGGCTTCCGGCACCCCGTCGCTCATCACGACCAGAGTATCGCCCGGCGCCAGCGTGACGTCTGCCGACGGAAACGTCGCGCCCTCGAAGAGCCCCACCGCCGGCGCCGTGGCCTCGAGCGCGAGGCGACAGGCGCCATCGGCGGCGACGACCAGCGACGGCGGGTGGCCGGCGTTGACGTAGCGCAGGTGGCCGGTGGCCGGCGTGAGCAGGCCGTGCACCAGCGTCGCGTATCGGGAGCCCTCGGTGGAGCGATAGACGTCGTGGTTCAGGGCCGCCATCATCCCGGCAAGCGTGAGGTCGCGCTGCTGCAGCGCCGCCTGCCACCGGGCCTGCACGCTCGACGCCACCAGCCCGGCGGCCATGCCCTTGCCGGCGACGTCGCCGAGCACGAACGCGAGGTGATCGCCAGCCGGCACGGCGTCGTAGAAGTCGCCGCCGACGGATCGCGCCGCCAGCGTCTGCGCGGTCAGGAGGTACCCGGGCGCCGCGGGCAGCGACTGCGGCAGCAGGTGGGCCTGCGCGCGCACCGCCGCGGCCACCTCCCGCTCGGCGGCGCGGCGGTCGGCCAGCTTGTCGCGCATCCGGGCGAGCGTGGCCTGGAGGCGCTGCCGGTTGACCGGTTTCAACAGATAGTCGGCGGCGTCGTACTGGAACGCGTCGATGGCGAACCGCTCGTAAGCGGTGGCGAACACGATGAAGGGCCGCGGCTCGGGCAGCGAGGCGGCCAGCGTGGTGCCGCGTTCGGCCGCCATCTCGATATCGAGGAACACGACGTCGGGGGTCGTGTCGGCGACGGCCCGGCGTGCGGCGTCGGCATCGGCGGCCTCGCCGACCACGGTGACCCCGCCGATCTCGTCGAGCAGCGCCCGCAGCCGGGCCCGCGCCGGCGCTTCGTCGTCGACGACCAGAGCGCGGATCACGCCGTCACCTCGCTCGAGGCCGGGGCACGGCGGCCGTCGGGTGAGACCACCGGCAGCTCCATGCGGGCGACCGTGCGGCCCTGCACGGCGTCGCGGGTGAGCGTGAACGTCGCGGCGTCGCCGAAGTGTCCGCGCAGCCGGTCGCGCACGCTGCGCAACCCGAACTGCTCGCCGACCCGTCGGCCCATGCCGGCGGTGTCGCCGGGTGCGTCTGGACCGGGGCCGTTGTCCACCACCTCGACCACGAGACGGTCGGCGGCCACGCGGGCGACGACGTCGAGTGTGCCCGGTCCGCGCAGCTGCGCGATGCCGTGCTTGACCGCGTTCTCGACCAGCGTGTGCACCAGCATCGCCGGCACCAGGGCCCGCCCGGACTCGGGCGCGGCATCGATGGTGTAGCGCAGCCGCTGTCCGAATCGCGCTTCCTCGACGTCGAGGTAGGCAGCGGCGAACGCCAGCTCCTGGTCGAGCGGCGCCCATTCGCTCTCGGATCGCCGCAAGGTATGGCGGAACACCTCCGACAGCTGCTCGACGGCGCGATCGGCCCGCACCGGGTCCGAGTGGATCAGCGAGGCGACGGTGTTGAGCGCGTTGAACAGGAAATGCGGGTTGATCTGCGCCCGCAGCGCCTTCAGTTCCGACTGGCTCGACTGCACGCGCAGTTCCTGGGCCAGCAGGTCCTGCTCCTGCCGGCGCTGCTGCAGGCGGACGTTCTCGAGCAGGTAGGTGACGACCGAGCCGAGCGATCGCAGCAGCGTGAGGTCTTCGCTGAGCAGCACGCGCTCGCCCGGTACCGCCGGCACGCTGACCCACAGGCTCGGGTCGGCGACCGTGCCCTCGACCTCGAAGGCGACGCGAGTCTCGTCCACCGGCGCCGTGGTGGCGAGCCGCACGGTGACGCCGAGCACGTCGCGAAGGCTGGTTTCGGCGGCGGCGATGAGCGACGGCTCGTCGGTGGCGCTCTGCAGCGCCGCCAGCACCGACGTCACCGCCGACACCGGCGAGTAGTGCCGGCCGAACCAGGCGCGGTCGAGGGCCCGGCCCAGCTCCCCGGCCAGCCACGGCGCGGCCAGCATCAGCGGCACGACGGTGAGGGCGAAGATCCACGGCCGCGACGGTCCGGCCGGCAGGCTGTCGAGCCACGGCAGCGCCGCGGCGAAGACACCGCCGAGCAGCAGCATCGCGGCGGTCAGCAGCGCCCCGCGCTTCACCAGCAGGTCGTAGAACTCGAAGCGGTTCTCGTAGAACGTCGTCGCCGACAGGAACAGGAGCGGGGTGACGCTCATCACCTTGTTGATCGTCGCAAACGGCGCCGAGGTGCTGCTCGTGAAGACCAGCACCAGGTTCATCGCGATGAGCACCGCGAACAGGCCGTTCAGGACCCGGCGCATCTGCCGGTGCGCCTCGGTGACCGCCTGTCGCGGGTTGCGGTTCATCACGATCGCCGAGTAGAGCCCTGCGGTCGTGAACAGGAAGGCCAGGGAGCCGCCGATGAGCGCGCCCGCCCGCGGCACCTGCACCCAGCCGAAGACGAGACCGAGGGCGCTGGCCGTCACCAGCGGCGTCAGCACGTACATGCCGCGGAACACCGCCGTCGCCCACGTCTTGGCTCGGCCGGTCCACGCCGGCACCTGCGCCTCCAGGTACATGGTGTGGACGATCAACGGCGGGAATCCGAAGACGAGGAACAGCTGCGCGAGATCGAGCAGGTTGCGCCGCGGGCCGTTGACGAACTCGTCGAACTGGTCGAGGGCCAGCATCACGAACCAGACGGCTGACCACGCGAACATCGCGACGCTGGCCCGGTCGAGCCGCGGCCGGATCGCCGTGCCGTGGTGGCGGTGCGGCGACCACACCGGGCTGGCCTGGCGCAGCGACAGCAGCAGCGCCGACCCGTAGGCGAACGCGCCGAGCACGTAGACGAGCAGGAAGACGATGCCGGCGGCGGTCGACATGGCGCTGTTACCCGGGAGGATACGTCGAGGCGGGCCGGGGCGAGCGCCGGTGGCGGCCGGGCGGCGACCCCGCCCGAATCGAGCGGCGATCCGGCGGTGGCGAGTGGCGTCCGCTCGGGGGCTCACGCCGCGGGTGCTACAGTGGCGCCGTGCAGCGGGCGGTCGGGCACAACGTGCGCCGGAAGGACAGTCGCGCCAAGGTGACCGGCGCGTCGCGCTACATCGACGATCTGCGGCCGCCGGGTCTGCTGTTCGGCGCCACCGTCCGGTCGCCGATTGCGCACGGCCGGATCACCGCCCGGCGGGTGCCGCGCCGGCCCGGACTCGTCAGCGCCGACTTTCGCGACGTGCCCGGACGCAACCTCGTGGCGCTGATCGCCGAGGACCAGCCGTGCCTGGCCGAAGCGGTCGTGCGCCACGTCGCCGAACCGGTGGTGCTGCTGGCCCATGCCGATCGCGAGGGGCTGGCGGCCGCCGTCGCCGCGGTCGTGATCGACTACGCGGCGCAGACGCCGGTGTTCGACCCGGTGTCGTCGCCGCACTCCTTCAAGGACATCGCCATCGACAAGGGCGACCTCGACCAGGGGCTGCGCGACGCGGCGATCGTCGTCGAGGGCGAGTACCGCACCGCGCACCAGGAGCAGCTCTACATCGAGACCAACGGCGTCATCGCCGTGCCGTGGCTCGGGGCACTCGACGCCCCGGCTCGCGACCGGACGCCGGGCATGACCGTCTACGGATCGCTGCAGTGCCCGTACTACGTCCACAAGGCGCTGGTCGTCGCTGCTGGGACTGCCGCCCGAGCGGCGGTGCGGGTCGTGCAGACCGAGACCGGCGGCGGCTTCGGCGGCAAGGAAGACTACCCGTCGTGCTGGCGTGTCACGCGGCGATCCTCGCGCGCAAGGCCAGGGCGGCCGGTGAAGATGATCTACGACCGCGTCGAGGATCTGCTGGCCACGACCAAGCGGCATCCGTCGATCGTCCGCCACCGCACCGGCGTCGACGCGCGACGGCCGGCTGACGGCGATGGACATCGACGTCGTGATCGACGGCGGCGCCTACTGCACGCTGAGCGCCGGTGGTGCTGTCGCGCGGCGTGATCCACGCGACCGGACCCTATCGCTGCGATCACGTCCGCATCCGCGGCCGGGCGATGATGACCCACACGCCGCCCAACGGCGCGTTCCGCGGCTTCGGCGCGCCGCAGACGCAGTTCGCCGTCGAAGCGCACATCGATCGCATCGCCGAGGCGCTCGGCCTCGATCCGGTGCAGCTCGCGCGAGACGCAATGCGCTCACGCCCGGCGACACGACCGCGACCGGTCAGCGCCTCGGCACGGACGCCAGCGCCCTGCCGGTGCTGCGCGAGGCGGTGCGGCGGTCGCGCTTCCGCGAGAAGCGGCGGGCAGTGGCGCGGCACCGGCCGCGGCATCGGCCTGTCGCTGTTCTTCCACGGCTCCGGCTTCACCGGCAGCGGCGAGGTCAAGCTGGCGTCGAAGGCGTCGCTCGAGCTGACCGCCACCGGCGCCCGCATCCTGCGTGGCCAGCACCGAGATCGGCCAGGGCACCCGCACCATGCACGCGCAGATCGTCGCCGACGCGCTCGGCGTGCCGTTCGACGCAGGTCGAGGTCCACGACGCCGACACCGCCGTGCGTGCCCGACAGCGGACCGACGGTGGCGTCGCGCACCTGCATGATCGTCGGCCAGCTGCTCGAGCGCTGCCGCCCGGCGAGATGCGCGACGCGGCTCGGCGCGATGACGCCGGCGGCAGTACTTCCAGACGCACGGCTCGCTTCACCGTCACGGAGCACTACGAGCCGCCGCCGGGGCATGGCGTGGGACGACGTCCGCTATCAGGGCGATGCCTACGGCAGCTACGCTGGGGCTGCAACGTCGTCGAGCTCGACGTCGATCCGGCGACCGTGCGAGGTGACGCCGCGGCACGTCACCGCGGTGGCCGAGATCGGCAAGGCGATCCATCCGATGATGGCCGACGGGCCAGATCGAAGGCGGCACGCTGCAGGGTCTCGGCTACGCGCTGCTCGAGGAAGTGGTGATGCGCGACGGCCGCATGGCCAACGCCCAGCTGACCAACTACATCATCCCGACGCCGATGGACGCGCCGCCGATCGACGTGGCGATCCTCGAGCGGCCCGTACGCGCACGGCCCGTTCGGCGCCAAGGGCGTCGGCGAGATGCCGATCGACGGCCCGGCGCCGGCGGTGGTCAACGCGCTGCGCCATGCCGGCTACGACGTGCGGGCGATTCCCGCCACGCCCGAGCGGCTGATGGCCGCCCGGCTCGCGGCGCCGGCCGCGCCGGCCGCGTCGGCCCGGCGAGGACAGCGAGGACGGCGGACCGCATGACGACGAGCCCGCGCGCTACCGTGTCGGTCGTCGTCAACGGCGTGCGCCGGCGGCTGCGGGTGCCGCCGATGACGCGGCTGCTCGATGTGCTGCGCGAGGACTGCGGCCTGACCGGGACCAAGGAAGGCTGCGGCGAAGGCGAGTGCGGCGCGTGCACGGTGCTCGTCGACGGCGTCGCCGTCGACTCGTGCCTGGTGCCGGCGGCGCACGCCGAAGGGCACGACCGTCACGACCATCGAGGGCGCTGCCGGCCACGCCGCGGGCCGGCGGCTGCAGGCGTGCTTCGAGGCGCACGGCGGCGCGCAGTGCGGCATCTGCACGCCGGGGATGATCGTCGCGGCGATGACGCTGCAGGCCGGGCGCCGGCCGACGACGATGCCAGGCCGCGCTGGCCGGCAACCTGTGCCGCTGCACCGGCTACACCAGCATCTTCCGCGCGGTGGCCGAGGCGACCCGGCGTCGCCGGCCGCCGGCCTCGAGGACCCGACGTCGTGGCCGTCGCCCGTAGCCGCCTGACGCTGGCTCGCCCGCGCTCGCTGCAGCGAGGCGCTCCGGCTGCTCGCGGCCGAGCCCGCTGACGCCGATTGCCGGCTGCACCGACGTCTACGTCGGGCTGCAGTTCGGCACCCTGGCGGCCACCAGCGTTCGTCGATCTGTGGGGCCTCGACGAACTGCGCGGCATCCGCCGTGCCGGCGGTGGCCTGCGCATCGGCGCGCTCACGACCTACACCGAGATCATCCGGTCGCGGCTCGTCCAGGTGCACGTGCCGATGCTCGTCGCCGCGGCCCGCGAGGTCGGCGGCGCGCAGATCCAGAACCGCGGCACGCTCGGCGGCAACATCGCCAACGCCTCGCCGGCCGGCGACACCCTGCCGGTGCTGGCGGCCGCCGGCGCGCGCATCGTGCTCGGCCGCGCCGGACAGGAACGCGCCGTGCCGTTCGCCGAGTTCTACACCGGCTACCGCGCCAGCGTGCGGCGTGCCGACGAGCTCATCCTCGCCGTCGAGATCCCGAAGGTCGAGGGCCGGCAGTGGTGGCGCAAGGTCGGCACCCGGCGCGCCCAGGCGATCTCGAAGGTGATGATGGCCGCAGTGCGGGGGCCGGTCGTGCGGGTCGCCTTCGGCGCCGTGGCGCCCACGGTGATCCTGGCGGCGCGCACGTCGGCGATGCTGACGAGCGGCGCCTCGCTCGCCGACGCGCACGCGGCGCTCGACGGCGAGATCACGCCGATCGACGACCTGCGATCGACGCGCGACTACCGCCGCGCCGTGGCGGCGAACCTGCTGACCCAGTTCTGGAGTGACACCGCATGACCCCGTTCCTGTTCACGCTGGTGCCGCTTGGCGCCGGAATCGCCTCGGCGCTGCAGGCGGCGACCAACAGCGCGCTCACCGCGCGCAGCAGCCTGGTGACGGCGCTGGTCGTCAACGTCGCCGGCACGCTGCTCGGGGCGGCGGCGCTGCTGCTCGTGCCCGGGACGCGGGCCGTCGTCCCGGCCGCCGGCACGCCGTGGGCGCTCTATGCGGGCGGTGTCTACGGCCTGGTGATCATCGCCGGCCTGGCCTTCGCGTTCCCCAAGCTGGGCGGCGCCTGGTCGATCGCCCTGTTCGTCCTCGGCCAGAGCGCCACCGCGCTGGCGCTCGATCACTACGGGCTCATCGGCACCGCGCGCGAGTCGCTGTCGGCAGCGCGCATCGCCGGGATGGGGCTGGTCGTCGCCGGCGTGCTGCTGCTGCGGCGCTGAGGACGGGGCGACCCGCTGCGGGGAGCGGCCGCCAGTCCGCGGTCAGGGGATGTCGATCACCAGCTCGTTCGACGGCGCGCCGGTGCCGGTGGCGTTCACGGCCCGCACCCGGACGTAGTAGCGCCCGGGCGGTGCGGAGGCGATGCTGAGCGCCGTCGCAAGCTCAGCCACTCGATCCAGAATTCCGTCAGCAATGGCCCCTCAGATCCCGACGACGCTCGACCGCCTCCCGACGTCGCCGCGCACACGGTTCGCGCCGGCCCCGACCGGACACTTGCACCTCGGCCACGTCGTGAACGCGATCCACGTCTGGGGTGTGGCCCGGGCGCGCGGCGGGACGGTGCTGCTGCGGATCGAGGATCACGATCGTCAGCGCTGCCTGCCCGAGTACGAGGCGTCGATTCTCGACGACCTCGATTGGCTCGGCTTCGAGCCCGACGTGTTCCCGACCGCTGCGTTTCGTGCTCGACGGCCGTGCGAGGGACGCCAGTCGAACCGTGAGACGGTGTATCGCCAGGCCATCGACACGCTGGCTGGGCGAGACCTCGTCTACGGCTGCCGCTGCACCAGGCGCGAGATCGAGGCCGCCGGCGACGGCCCGGCCAGCGAGCTGCGTTATCCCGGGACCTGCCGGCCACTTGGGCTGCCGCTCGTCGACGGCCTCAGCTGGCGGCTCGCGGTCGAGCCGGGCGGCGAAGCGTTCGACGATGCGGTCCACGGGTCGAGCGTGCAGGACCCGGCGGCGCAGTGCGGCGACCTGCTGCTGCGCGACCGGCTCGGCAACTGGACGTATCAGTTCGCCGTGGCCGTCGACGACATGGCGCAAGGCATCGACCTCGTCATCCGCGGCGACGATCTGTTCGCCTCGACCGGGCGCCAGATCCGGCTGGCGCGGCTGCTTGGCCGCGCGACGCCACCGGCGTTTCTGCATCACCGGCTGGTGATGAAGTCGCCAACGCAGAAGCTGAGCAAGAGCGACGGCGACACCGGCGTGCGCGACCTGCGCGCCACCGGCTGGACGCCGGATCGCGTCCTCGGCGCGGCGGCACACGCCGCGGGGCTTCTGGATGCGCCGACGCGCCTCGGCTTGTGCGACTTAGCCAAGCTGATGAACGCCGCGCTTTGACGCGGGTCACCGGGCTCGTCCACGCGGGCTGCCGGGTGGCACGGGGTGGGCGCCGGCTCAGTCGGGCGAGGGTACGGGGGACGGCTCAAATTGATACAGGGGGCCTGTCCCCAATCCGCTCGGCGGACCGAGGGACCCTACTGCTTGGGGTGATGCTGCAGAATTTGCCCTGGGCGCGCCGGCGTCTGCGCGCCCTGGGTCACGACCGCGACGCCGTTGACGAGCACGTGGAGGAGACCGTCGGGATACTGGTGCGGGTTGTCGTAGGTCGCGCGGTCGGCGACCGTGGCGGCGTCGAACACCACCAGGTCGGCGGCCTGACCGACGGCGATCCGGCCGCGGTCGGCGAACCCGAACTGGTCGGCCGGCAGCGACGTCATCTTGCGCACCGCCTCCTCGAGCGGGATCACCTTCATCTCGCGCACGTAGCGGCCGAGCGCCCGCACCGCGTTGCCGTAGCCGCGCGGATGCGGCACGCCGCGGCCGACGACGTTCAGCCCGCTGTCCGACGCGATGGCCACCTGTGGATGCCGCAGGATGCGCGTGATGTCGTCCTCGGACATGAACTGGTAGACCATCGAGGCGCCGCCGGCGCGCAGCATGTGCCGCATCGTCTCGAACTGCGCGTCGAGGTCCCGGCCGCCCTTCAGCTTCTGCGCCACCTCGGGAATGGTCAGCCCGTTCAACGACGGGTCGGCGGGGTAGTTGGCGATGCGCGCGAAGCTGTAATTCTCGATGCCGCGTTCGCGGATGAGCCGCCGCATCTCCTCCTTGATCTTTGCCCACGTCGCCGCGTCGTCGAGCCGCTTGACGATCTCGGGCTGGCCGCCCTCGAGCGCCCACGACGGGAAGCGGATGCCGAGGTTGGAGCTGGCCGCGTCGTAGAGGTACTGATCGGCGATCACCCGCCGGCCTCGGGCCCGGGCGTCGTCGATCATCGCCAGCGCCTTCTCGCTGGCGCCCCACCGGCTCGGCGCGTCGATCTTCAGATGCGATACCTGCACCGCGATGCCGGCCTCGTCGCCGATCGCCAGCGCCTCGGCGACGGCCGCTTCTATCTCGGTGCCCTCGTTGCGCATGTGCGACGCGTAGACCCCGTCGCTCTTCGCCGCCACGCGGGCCAGGGCGACGATCTCGTCCTTGGCCGCGTAGGTGCCGGGGACGTACTGCAGGCCGGTGGAGAAGCCGACGGCGCCGTCGGCCATCGCCGCGGCGACCAGCGCCTCCATCTTCGCGAGCTCGGCGGCGGTCGGCGCGCGCCGCGCGGTGCCCATCACCGCCTCGCGCACCGAGTTGTGGCCGACGAACGACGCGAAGTTCACCGCCACGCCGGTCTGGCGAATCTTCGCGAACGCCGCGCCGACGTCCACCGGTGACCCGCCGCAGTTCCCGGCGATGACCGTGGTGACCCCCATGCGCGCGAAGTGTCCGGCCGCGGGATGGACGGCGAGGTCGTCGGCGTGGGTGTGCACGTCGATGAAGCCGGGGGCGACGACCAGGCCCGACGCATCGACGACCGTGGCGGCCGAGGCAGCGGCCAGATCGCCGATCGCCGCGATCCGTCCCTGGCGGATGCCGACATCGGCCCGCCGTCCGGCCGTGCCGGTGCCGTCCACGACGGTGCCACCGCTGACCAGGACATCGAAGGCCTCCTGCGCAGCGCGCGGCGCCGCCGGGAACGCCGCGCCCAGGGTGAGGCAGGTGAGGACGACCGCCGGACGCGTGATCACGCGCAAAGTATAGGGCACGGGCAGGTGTGAGACGATCGCCGGTGGTGTCCACCTGTCAGGATGTCGTCAGGCGGCCGGCGTCGATGCCGCTGCGCGGCGTGCCGTCCGGCGACGATCACGGCGCGGCCAGCGGGCAGCGGGCCACGGTGGTCGACGACGCGCGCGGACCGGCCGTGCTCACCGTTCGACGCACCGCGGCCGACGACGTCCAGGACCGTCAGGTGTATCTCTCGGTCGACGGCGAAGAGTGGGTGACGCTTCGCTATGGCCAGGTCGTGACCCGCGAGCTGTCACCTGGGCGGCACACCCTGAAGGCCAACAACACGCTGGTGCGCAAGACCGTCACCTTCGACGTGCGTCCCGGCGAGCACGTCCGCTATCAGTGCATCAACCGCGCTCACTGGTCCGGCATGCTGTTCATGGCGTTCCTGGGCTCCGCCGTGCTCACCGTCCGTCTCGAGCGCGAGCGCGACGCGTAACCTCCCCCTCGAGCCTCCATGCAGGACCTCACGACCGGACCCATCCTCCGCCACTTGATCAACACCGGCGGCTTCATGCTCTTCACGATGGCGTTCCAGACGCTGTACTTCCTCGCTGACCTTTACTGGATGGGGCACCTGGGGAAGGAAGCGGTGGCGGCGGTGGGTGTGGCCGGCAACCTGATGTTCGTCGTCCTGGCGCTCACCCAGATGCTGGGCGTCGGCACCACCACGCTGGTGGCCCACGCCGCCGGCCGCAAGGATCGCGACGCGGCGCGGCGTGTCTTCAACCAGGCGCAGGGACTGTCGCTGCTCGCCGGCGGGCTGTTCCTGGTCGTCGGTCTGGCGGTCACCCCGATCTACGCCGACACCTTCGCCGCCGACGCGGCGACGGCGGCGCTGGTCCGCCAGTTCCTGTGGTGGTTCGTGCCGGCGATGGCGCTGCAGTTCGCGATGGTGGCGCTGGCGGCCGCTCTGCGCGGCATCGGCGACTTCAAGCCGGGCATGGTGGTGCAGTCCAGTACCGGTGGCCCTGAACATCGTGCTCGCGCCGGTGCTCATCTTCGGCTGGGGCACCGGCAGGCCCCTCGGCGTCGGCGGTGCGGCGGCGGCGTCGTTCGTCGCGGTCGTCGTCGGGGTGATCTGGCTGTCGCGCTACGTCGAGCGGTCCGAGTCGTTCCTGCACCTCCGCCGTCACGAGATGACGCCCGACTGGCCGACGTGGCAGCGGCTGCTGGGGATCGGACTGCCGGCCGGCGTCGAGTTCGGCCTCATCGCCGTCTACATGGGCATCGTCTACGGGGTGAGCCGGCCGTTCGGGGCCGAAGCCCAGGCCGGCTTCGGCATCGGGCAGCGGGTGGTGCAGGCCGGGTTCATGCCGATTGTCGCGCTCGGGTTCGCGGTGGCGCCGGTGGCCGGGCAGAACTTCGGCGCGCGGCTCGGGCACCGCGTGCGCGAGACCTTCACGGTGGCGGCGTCGCTGGCCGTGGGTGGCATGCTGGTGCTCGTCGGGCTCTGTCAACTGGCCCCGGCGGCGCTCATCGGGATCTTCAGCGCCGACCCCGCCGTCGTCGCGGTGGGCGAGGAATACCTGCGCATCGTGTCCTGGAACTTCGTCGCCAGCGGCCTGGTGTTCGTGGCGTCGAGCATGTTCCAGGCGATGGGCAACACCGTGCCGTCGCTGGCGACCTCGGCGGTGCGGGTGCTGGTCGTCGCGGTGCCGGCCTTCGTGCTGGCGCGCCGGCCCGATTTCCGGCTGGTCTGGATCTGGTACCTGACGGTGCTCTCGGTGACGCTCCAGATGGGCGTCAGCCTGTGGCTGCTGCGCCGCGAGTTCCGCCGCCGGCTGGTCTTCGCGCCGCCCCCGACCGCGGCGCCGGAGCCCGGCCTGGCCGGCTGACGCTGGCCGGCATCGGATGACAAAAAGTGTGATCAACTGTCCCGCAGTGGCACACCGGCCAGGCCCCCCGAACCACTCGTGAAGAACCCCGCCTGAAGTCGTTTCGGCCCGGAACGACGGGCGGATTTCACGCTGGCCCTGCCTTTGCTAATGCTGGCGGCATGGCAAGAACAGCCACCCCACCCGCCGCCGGCGCCGCCACCCGTCCGGCCGCCGCCGCCGGCTTCACCCTCACGGAGATGATCGTCGTCGTCGCCCTCATCTCGATCGGCTTCGCGGTCGCGATTCCGGTCACGATGGAGATGGTCAACCGGGCCAAGAACGACAGCTCGGTGGTGGTCGCCCACACCTTCCTCGACAGCGCCCGCGACCGCGCGGTGGCCGAACGGCGCAACTTCGAGGTCACCTTCATCATGCCGAACCGCGTGCAGCTGGAGCGCATCGAGGTGCCGTCCGGTCTCAAGACCGTCGTCGCCGAGATGCAGCTCGAGGGCGGCCAGGAATTCATCAAGTTCCCCACCGTGGGCGACACGCCCGACGCGTTCGGCGCCCCCGACGAGATCCACTTCACCGGCACGATGCCGGTGATGTTCACGAGCGACGGCTCGCTCATCGATTCGGCCGGCGACGTCGTCAACGGCTCGGTGTTCATGGGCGTGCCCGATCGCCCGGAGACGGCCCGCGCGGTCACCATCTTCGGGGTCACCGGCATGCTTCGGACTTGGAAATGGAGAGGCGCGGAATGGTTCCAGTAATCGCGGCCGACGACTCCCGCATGGCGCCGGTCTCCGGCGAACGGGGCTACTCGTTCATCGAGGTGCTCGCCGCCATGATGATCCTCACCGGCGGGCTGCTGCCGCTGGTCGGGCTGTTCTCGCTCGGCGTGCAGCGGATGACCGCGTCGACGCCGATGCTGATGGCGCGCGAGAAGGCCCGCGAAGCCATCGAGAGCGTGCACGCCGCCCGCGACACCGGCACGGCGTCGTGGGTCAACATCCAGAACGCCGCCGAAGGCGGGGTGTTCCTCGACGGCGCGCAGCCGATCAAGCACCCCGGCAACGACGGCCTGGTCAACACCGCCGACGACGGCACCATCGAAGTGCCGGCGGCCGAGTTCACCCGCGAGATCGCCATCAACCCGCTGATCAGCGAGATCACCGCCGCGACCGACCCCAACCTGCGCGAAGTGCGCGTCACCGTGCGCTACAAGGTCTACGGCGCGTGGCGCGACTACGTGATGATCACTTACATCTCGTCCTACTCCTAAGCGAGCGCACCGATCATGCAGGCTACGACCTCAGACCAGCACCGGCCGCCGACGCGGGCTACTCGCTCGTCGAGCTGCTCGTCTCGATGGGCATCTTCACGGTGATCATGGGCGCCACGATGGGTGGCCTCGCCGACGTCATCCGTGGCAACGACACCGTGCTGCAGATGGCCGGGATGAACAACTCGGTGCGCGCCGGCATGGACCTGATGGTGCGCGACCTGCTGCAGGTGGGCTCGGGGCTGCCGTCGTCGCACGCCGTGACCATCCCGAGCGGTCTCGGCGCCACCCCGATTCGGATTCCCGGGCCGCCGGGGACGGCGTTCCAGACCACCGTCGCCGACCTGACGCTGCCGGCGGTGATGCCGTTCCCGGGCCAGGGCCCGACCATCGACGGCGTGGCCACCGACGCCCTCACCGTGCTGATGGCCGACAACGCCTTCCTCGACATCGCGTTGACCAGCGTCGCCAACACCAACGTGGTGGTGGTGACGGGCACCAACCTCAGCACCGGTCCCGATCGGGTGACGCCCGGCCAGCTGATGCTGATCTCGAAGGGGTCGTTCAACACGCTGGTGCAGGTCACCACGGTGGATACCGGCGCCCGCCGCATCACCTTCGCCGACGGCGACTCGTTGAACCTGAACCAGTCGGGCGCCGCCGCCGGCAACATGACGGCGCTCAACGCCCAGGCCCCGGTGAACAGCGCCGCGGCCACCCGCATCAGCCGGATCCGGATGATCAGCTACTACATCGAGGACTCGACCGACGTCGAGCACCCGCGGCTGGTGCGCCGGGTCAACAACGGCGATCCGCTGACCTTCGACAACGAGCTCGGCACGGCCGTGGCCCTCGACGCCACCGACCTGCAGTTCGCCTTCGACATCGTCAACGGCACCAACAACCCCGGCGACGTCGAGATGGTGTCGGCCGACCTGGTCGGCACCGGCGCCTGCGCCCCCAATCCGTGCGGCCGCACCCAGGTGCGCAAGGTCAACGTCGACCTGACCGGCCGGTCACAGAACAAGGTGCCGCCGCGGATGGTGTTCCTCCACAACACGCTCGAGTCGCAGGTCAGCTTCCGCGGCATGGCGTTCGTCGATCAGTACCGGTAGACCCCATGACTCCCCAGAGACGAGGCACTCCGATGAGACCGTCGGCGAAATCCAACGAAGCCGGCATGGCGATCATCACCGCCTTGCTGGTGCTGATGCTGGCCAGCGGGTTGATGGCCGGGATGTTCGCGGCCCTGCTGGCCGACCAGAAGTCGCACGCCACCGACCGCGACCAGAGCATGGCCTATGCGGCGGCGCACGCCGGCCTCGAGAAGCTGACGTCCAATCTGGGCGCGCTCTTCGACACCGACTTCAGCCCGAGTGCCGGCGACATCAGCCTGATCGACGATTTCCCGCCGGGCATCCCGAACTTCGAGTTCACCTCGCCGGGCGGCGGCGCCGGGTCGGGCTATCAGATCTCGTTCACGCCCGATCCCGGGCCCGGACCGAACACCGGCAACCCGATGGCCGCCGTCGGCACCATCACCACCGGCAACTGGGACGGCCTGCAGGGCTTGATCACGCCCTATATCATCACGGTCACCGCCAAGTCCGAGACCGGCAACTCCGAGGTGCGGCTGCGCCGCGAACTGCAGACGGTGGCGGTGCCAGTGTTCCAGTTCGGCATCTTCGGCCAGACCGACCTCGGGTTCCACGCCGGTCCGAGCTTCGACTTCGGCGGCCGCGCCCACACCAACGGCAGCATCTACCTGGCGCAGGGCAACGGCAACGTCCTGACGTTCCGCGACAAGATCACGGCGTGGCGCCAGGTGGTGCGCGACCGCATCATGAACGGCGCCGCGATCACCACCACCGCCCACACCGGCACCGTCCGGGTGCCCACGGTGATTCCGCTCGAGCTTCCGCAACCTGGCGTCCAACGAGAGCAGCGGCACCATCACCACGCCGTGCGTCGGCAGCGCAACCATCGACAGCAACTGCTGGAGCGGCTGGAAGAACCTGTCGGAAGTGACCTACGCCACCAACATCCGCACCCAGGCCACCGGCGCCAAGCTGCTGCAGCTGCCGATCGCCCAGGCCGGCGCCACTGCCGATCGACCTGGTGCGCCGCCCGGCGGTGCTGTCGAACGAGGACACGGCGAACCCCGTGGTCTACGGCCAGCGCTACTTCTCGCAAGCCAGCCTGCGCATCCTGCTGTCGGACCGCGCCGCCGACATCACCAACCTGCCGACGGTGTCGGCGGCGAGCTCCGGTGGACCTGTCGACTTTGCCAGCACGGCCATACGGCTTCGTGCCGGCCGCCGGGCGTCACCGCCGCAAGGACGGACGCATCGGAGAAGTCGGCGAGGCCGCCCTGTTTGGCCTGCCGGCGACGCTGACGAGGGTGCTGAGCGTCGCCGGGACGACGCTCACGCTCGAGCGGTCGACCGACAGCGGCGTCACTTGGCCAGACGGGCGTGCCGCCGTGGATGAAATGGACCGAGATCCGAATCGGTGCCGGGGCCCACGGCGGAGGCGGAACCGTTGTGACCTGTCTGGGCATGAACGGCACCCAGCTGCTCGGGTGCGGTGCGCACGCCGCGTTCGCCATCAACACCCAGGTGCGAATCGCTCGACCTCACGATGACTTTCTCGGCGCCGCCACCAACTTGAGGGTGAACGCAGCCGCGGCCCTCAACAGCGCGACGATCAGCATCACCGGAATGCCGAATAACAGTCTCGGTCAACCAGTTCTTCGCGACCAAGACGTTCTTCGTCGGCGAAGATCCGGTGACCTGCACTACATTCGGAGCCAACGGCAACGATCTGCTGAACTGCGGGTGGGGCGGTGGCGGAGTCGCAGATGGCGACCCGATCTACATGGGATCGACCATGAACGACCACGTTCCGTTCCTGCACGGGTTCCTCAAGATCGAGCGCCAAGACGCCGCCGGCACGTGGAACGACGTGACGATGGAGCTACTCAACCTCGGCTTCGCCGGTCCCAACCAGGACGGCCAGATTTGCGCCGACCCGACGCCGAACGCGGTGATTCGCCTGCAGCGCCTTCGCGACAACGGCCTCACCACGGCCTGCGGGTTGGCGGCCAACAACTACAGCGCTAGCCGTGGATCGAGCACGACTTCTGGCCGAACAACATCTTCGACGCCCGCGAAGGCAACACCCGGCTGCTGGCCACCAACGCCGGCATGAACGTCGGCGGCCTCTTCAGCTACGTGGCGCTCGACGTGAACAACTACCGGCGCTGGCTGGCCGGGGCGATCGGCGTCACCGGCAACCAGTCGCTGAACAACAACGGCTTCATCGTCTACTTCTCCGACCGCCGCGGCAACCACGACACGACGATGGTCAACGATCCGGAATCCGGCGAGTTCGGCTTCGAGGACTCGCTCAATCCTCTGAATGCGGCCTGGGCCAGGGACGGGATTCTCAACGGCGGCGAGGACGTGAACGGGAACGACACCGCTGCAGAGCTACGGCGAGCAGCCGTGGACCAACGGCGCCGCCGCCAACTACTTCGGCGCCGGCGCGGTCGCCCCGTTCCGCTACAACGCGGGTGCCCCGAACGACTCCAGTCCGTGGGCGCAGGTGCCGCTCAACCGATCGGGCCGCGGCCGCGTCGCTCGCGTGGTGCTGTTCCGCCGCGCCCTCAAGATCATCAACGGCGGCATGGTCGGCGCGGTCAACAACGTCCCCGCCGCCGGCTTCACGGTGGCCTCGGAGAACCCGGTGTTCGTCCACGGCAACTTCAACGCGACGACCACCGACGTCACCGCCGAGCCCAATGTCGGCACGTCGATCGTCGCCGACACCGTGACGCTGCTGTCGAATGCCTTCGTCGACGGCTCGACCTTCCGCTGGCCGAACGACATGAACCAGCGCAACGCCACCCAGACCAGCTACCGCTTCGCCATGATCACCGGCAAAGCGCTGCCGTTCCAGCACCCCGGCTGGGGCGTCACGGAATGGGGATCGGACGGCGGCGTCCACAATTTCATGCGCATGCTGGAGGACTGGAGCGGCCAGGCGCTGGCGTATCGCGGCTCGATGGTGAGCCTGTGGTTCAGCCGTCAGGCGACCGGGCCCTACCGCGCCGACGCCAACGTCTACTCGCCACCGAATCGTGGCTACAACTTCGACACCGACTTCCTGACCCCGGCGCTGCTGCCGCCCGGGACGCCGGCGTTCCGCGACATCAACACGCTGAAGTTCCGGCAGATCCTGCGGCCGAACCAGTAACCGCCGCGTCATCGCGGACTCACGACGGGCCGGGCGCCGCGATTGCGGACCCCGGCCCGTTTCTTGTACCCGGCCGCGTAGCGCGCGGCAATTGCGCCGCGAGACCGTTGACTTTCGCCGTGTGTTCGCTTATCGTCCGGGGTCGCGCCCGCGATTCATCTGCCGCCCTGGAGGATTTCCATGACACCCGAGCAAGCGACCTTTCTCGTCCAGCAGTACACCCAGCTGATGCAGGGCGAGTTCCCCGCCACCTGCAAGGTGCTGTCGGCCGTCAAGGACGACACCCGCAACTACAAGCCCGACGACAAGTCGCGCTCGGCGTGGGAGCTGGCCACCCACCTGGCCACCGCCGACGTGTGGTTCCTCGACAGCATCCTCAACGGCAAGTTCAACTGGGATCCCGAGGCCGCCAAGCAGGCCGAGGGGCGGTTCAAGTCCGTGGCCGACGTCGTTGCCTTCTACGAGAAGACGTTCGCCGAGAAGCTCAAAGCGGTGCAGGCGATGTCCACTGCAGACCTGACCCGGACCGTCGACTTCTTCGGGATGATGCAGCAACCCGCGGTGTCGTTCCTGGGCTTCGCCAACAACCACAGCATCCACCATCGCGGCCAGCTCGCCGCGTATCTGCGGGCGTCGGGATCCAAGGTGCCGGCCATCTACGGCGGCAGTGCCGACGAGCCGATGCCCGGGACGTAATTCAGGGCGCCGGCCGCACGCAGCGGAAACCCACCGTCGGCTGCGCGGTGTCGGGGGCCGTGAAGTTGCGGTAGTAGCTGGTGAGGAGCCGGGTCTCGCCGTCGGCCCAGCTGCCGCCGCGAATCACTTTGTAGCGGCCGCTGGCCGGACCGCTCGGCGATGGCACCGGACTGACGCTGTAGTAGTGCAGGTCGTACCAGTCGGCGGTCCATTCCCACACGTTGCCCGACACGTCGTGGAGGCCGAACGCGTTGGGCGCGAACGACCCGACCGCCACCGGCCCGGTGCTGGCGCCGCTGTGGGCGCGCCGGCCGGCGGTGGCGGCGCTCGCGGCCGGATCGGCGAAGTCGTTGCCCCACGGGTAGTCGAGGTCGACCTCGCCGCCGCGGGCCGCCCGTTCCCACTCGGCTTCGGTTGGCAGCCGGCCGCCGACCGAGGCGCAGTATTTCACCGCGTCGAACCAGGTGACGTTGTAGATCGGATGCCGCGCCTTGGCCGGCGGCGGCGTCGGGCCGCCCCAGTGGAACGGCGCCGAGACGCCCGAACCCAGCTGCGCCACCAAGACGGCGTACTCGGCGTTGGTCACCTCGTGGGCGCCAATCGCGAAGGCCGGAAGGGCGACCCGGTGCACCGGCCGGTCGTCCATCCGCTCGCGCAGGTTCCAGCCGATCTCGTCCATCAGGTAGAGCCGCGTGCGGCCCATCCAGAACTCGCCGGCCGGCACGACGATCCACTGCGTGGCGGGGACAGTCCCTGTTCCGTGCGGAGCTTGAATGGGGACAGTCCCTTGTCTGGCCAGAGCTGGAATGGGGACTGTCCCGAGGAGCAGCGCGACGCTCGCGACGAGGCGTGCGGTCAGTCCGGCACGGACGGGCATGGGTGGCAGCGGCAGCTCAGGCGAACAGCCCGGCGATCTCGTCGCTTTCCATCATCGCCGCGCCGCCCAGGTTCACCGTGTCGACGTAGTTGTAGGCGCGGCCCGACGGCGTGTTGGCGACCGACTTCTTCCAGTCGATGCCGAGCGCCGAGTAGATCGTGGCGACGGTGTTGTCCATGAACGGCTGCGTCTTGTGCCGCCAGCCGGTGTCGACGCACTTGCTGCCGTCGGCATCGGTGGCGCCGAGGACACGGCCGCCGACCACGCCGCCGCCGGCGTAGAGGCCGGCGTAGGCGCCCTTGTAGTGATCGCGGCCGGCCACCGGGTTCATCCCCGGCGTGCGGCCGAACTCGCTCTGCGCGACGATCAGCGTCTCGTCGAGCATCGTCTTTCCGGGCGCGGCGCCGGGCATCGCGGCCAGGTCGTCGAGCAGGCTGACGAGGCCTTTGTCGAGCCGCGTGCAGGTGCGGTAGTGGTTCCACTCCGCCGACTTGTCGAAGATGCCGGCGTGGTGATCCCATCGATCGCCGTCGTAGACGTAGACCATGCGCGTGCCGGCGTTCTGCGCCAGGAGGTTGCGGGCCAGGATGCAGCCGAGGCCGAACTCGTCGTCGCCGTAGCGCTGCTTGTCGGCGTCGCTGGCGGTGAACACCGTGGGCCAACGCGGATCCTGCAGCAGCTTGTAGGCGTCGTCGTAGAAGGTCTGGTAGTCGGCGGCGCGCTGGCCCATGGCGGCGCGCTGCCCAACGTTGATCGCCGCCAGCTCGGTGAGCAGCCGCCAGCGTTCGGACAGCACGGCGTTGGCGCCGGTCATGTCGCCGCCGAACGCCGCGAACACGGTGCTCGGATCCAGGTCGAGACCGGTGGACCACGTCGGCAGGAAGCCCGAGCCGAGCGACCCGGCCCGCGCCTTGGTCAGATTGGTGCTCACGTAGGTGGGGAAGGCGTCGGACTCGCGGCGCTTCGGCCCGAGCTCGTAGGCGATGACCGAGCCGAACGCGGGGATCTCGCGCGCCACCGCCGGGTTCAGCGAGCGGCCGGTCTGGGTGTGGTACTGGCCGTTGAAGTGGATGAGCTCCGGCGCCTGCAGCGAGCGCACCAGCGCCACCTTGTCCATCCGCTCGACCAGCTGCGGGAACAACGTCCGCGACAGGTAGAGGCCCTTGGTCACCTCGGTGACGTCGAGGTCCTTGGGCGTCCAGCGCGTCTCTTTGAAGTCCCACGTGTCCATCGGGCTGATGGCGCCGCCCAGCTCGATGAAGATGCAGTTGCGGGCGGTGCCGCGCGGCGTCGCGCGGCCTTGCGCGCGCACGTCGAGCGGCCAGACCAGGCCGTCGACCCACGACGAGGCCAGCGCCACGCCGCCCCATTGCAGCGCCTCGCGTCTCGTCGGCAGCAGGTCGGTCAGTCGTCGGTCCATGGCGTATTCCTTCGCTACCGGCTGACCAGGAACTCGGGGCTGTTGAGCAGCGCCCACAGCAGGTCTTCGGTGCCGCGGGCGCGGTCGGCGGCCAGCGTGCGATGCGCGATCGTCGATTCGGCGGCCGACGGCGTCCGCGCCATCGTGCTCAGATACAGCTCGTCGATGATCTCGGCGTCGGTGCGGGTCGATTGCACCAGCGCGGCGACCCGGCCCTTGGCCGAGGCCAGCACGCGGTCGTTGACCACCGTGGACTTCATCATCAGCAGCGCCTGCAGCGTCGACGGACGGTTGCCGGTCTGCGGCGGGGTGCGGCGGTTGCTCTGGAAGAAGCTCTGCATCAGCGCGTCCAGCGCCATCGCCTCGCCGCCGCGGCCGATGTCCTGCGGCGTGGCCAGCTGCTTGACGCGGGTCATCTTCTCGCCGCCGAGGGTGAACTGCATCGGCACGCCGGTGACGACCGACACCGCGTCGACGACCTCGGGGCCGGTGAGCACGCGGGCGAAGTGGCGCGGATAGAGCGGGATGTAGTCGTCCTTCCAGACACCGGGGAACCGCGACGACAGCTGATAAGCACTCGACTGCAGGATGGTGCGGATGGTGCGCTTCAGGCGGAAGCCCCCGGCGGCGAAGTCCGTCGCCAGGGCCTCGAGCAGCGCTGGGTTGCTCGGCTGAGCGTTCTTCCCCGACAGCTTGTTCAGGTCGAACGCGTCGTACGGTTCGACGAAGCCGACCGTCATCAGCCGGCCCCACAGGATGTTGACGGTGGCGCGGGCGAACTGCGGGTGCGCGGTGATCATCCGCGCCAGCTCGGCGCGCGGCTCGGCGCCGGCGCGCGGCTTCTCGCCGGTGAGGATGAAGGCCGGCTCGTGCACGCCCGTGGGCCGCGGGAACTGGCTTTCGGCCAGGGTGAGGAACGGCGCGTCGTCGCCGCCGTCGTAGCCTTTGCCGAGATCGTCGACGTGCAGGTCGCGGTCGACGTTGCGCGACTTGTCGTTCCAGTTGCCGATGAGGCGGGTCTGGCCGAAGAACGCCGCCATGGCGAAGAACTCGTCGCGGGTGCGATCGGTGAGGTAGCTGTTGATGTCCTCGAGGTGCAGCGCGCCGTCGTGGCACGAGATGCACGAGGTGTTCAGGCCGAGGAACACCCGGCTGACGTCGATGGCCAGCGCGTCGACGTGATCGAGGCGGTTCGAGATGCGGTAGTCGTCGACGCTCTCGACGAAGCGGCTCTTCAGCTGGTTGCTGCGGCCGATGATCGCCAGCGACGGAATGGTCGCGTGCACCTTGGCCGACGGCGTCAGCACGTCGCGGACGAACTGGTCGTAGGGCCGGTCGACGGCGAGCTGTTCCTTGAACCAGTAGTGGAAGGCGTTGGCGCCGGGCCCGGCTTCGTTCGACATCCGCAGCAGGTCGCCCCAGTGCCACGCCCATTGCTCGGCGAACTCGTCGCTGGCGAGCAGCCGGTCGATCAGCCGGTCGCGCTTGCCGGCGCTGCGATCGGCGACGAAGGCGCGCACGTCGGCGGCGCTTGGCGGCAGCCCGGTGACGTCGAGGTGGACGCGGCGGACGAACTCGTCGTCGGTGCTGAGCCCGGCGTGGGCAAGGCCGGCGGCGGCGAGCCTCGAGAAGATGTGCTCGTCGATGAAGTTGCGGCGGGGCACCGCGGCCACCGGTGCGGCCGGGTCACCGGCCGGGGCCACCGCGTTGGTCAGCCGGGCGGCGTCGCGGGCGGCGTCGGCGGCGCTGCGCGCCAGGTCCTCGTGCGCGGCTTCGATGCGTTCGTGCTGGCTGGGCGCCCGGGGCGGCACCGGCTGGGTCTGCGACCACAACGTGGCGCTATAGACACCGGTGGCGGCGACGATCAGCGCCGACGGACGGCGGAGCCGGGCAAGCAGCGACATCGGGCCTCCGGTGGGCCGCTGTCGAGCCGCGGCCGTGGTGCCCGACAGTGTAGACGAGAACGGCGGCCAACGGCCGAGCCCCGAGACCCGGACCCCGAGGCCCGCTACGTCTTCGGCCGGGCCGCCAGCCAGGCGCTGAACGGCGCGGACTGCCGCGTGTCGAGCGCGACACAGCTGTCGATGCGCTCCAGGGCCTGAGCCAGGCCGCGCGCCGCGGCGGGTACGGGATGGGCGGCGAAGAAGGCGCGGATCTCGGTGGCGCGTGCGGCGGTGCAGAAGCCGCCCAGGGCGGTGACGATATACGGCAAGGCCTGGAAGGCGCCGAGGCGCTTCTCCACGGCGTCCCACTGCGACGACAGGGCCGTCCACGTCTTGTCCTGGGCGCCGGAGTTGAGCAGCTGTGCCAGCAGCGCCGGGGCGTCCTGCGACCGGACCTCCGACGACAACGCGAAGGCCAGCGTCCGATCGCCGAGCTCGCTGGCCCTGAAGCTGGCGAGCGCGTTGAACACCCGGTAGTACTGCTCGGGCGTCGCGAGGGCGGCCTTGGCCGCGGCCACGTAGCGGTCGTAGAGGGCAGCGTCCCCGCCGGCGGCGGCCACTTGCAGCACCGGCGCCGCAAACGACGGCGGGAGCGAGGTCGGGTCGGAGAGGTAGGCCTCGGCCAGGGCGCGTGCCTTGGCTTGCAGCGCGGTGTCGCCGGCGGTGAGCCCGAGCAGCCGCCACAGCGCGCCGCGCCGTGTCAGCACGTCGTCGGAATCGCCGGCCTTGGGCGCCTCGCCGATGGCGTCGAGCGCCGGGCGGAACGTGCGGCGCAGCCATGCGGCGTAGGCGTCGCGCTCGCCCGGATCGGCGATCGCGCCGTGGACGTAGGCCAGCCGCGTCACTACTTCGGTGACGACGTCGGGCGCGGCGTCGCCGGCGAACGCCGCCGCCAGGTCGAGATAGGTGCCGATGTCGTGGCGCCCGGCGCGGACGATCCGCCACTCGTCGCCGAGCAGGCTGATGCGTTCGGCGGCGCTCAGTGGCGGCGTCCGCGAGGCCAGTCCGGCGATCGCCTCCGGCTCGTACTCGGTGAAGTAGTAGCCGCGGGCGTCGGCGTTGACGAAGGCGGCGCCGCAGCCGGTGGCGGTGAAGGTCTCGGTGGCCGCGGAGACCAGCTGACAGGTCGGCTGGCCCGCCCCGGTGGCGACGCACACCGGGAGCGACCACGGTCGCCAGTCGCCGGTCTTGGCGCCGGCGGCGGCCGGGGCGCCCTCGAACTTGCGCTGGCGTACCGTGACCTGGGTGTTGCCGCCGACGCAGCGCGTCCGTACCGACAGCACCGGGGCGCCGGGCTGGTCGACGAAGCTGCGCATCACGCGGTTGACCGGCTTCTCGGTCACCCGGGTCATCTCCGTCCAGAAGTCCTCGCCCGCGGCGTTGCCCGAGCTGTAGCGGGTCAGATACGCCGACACGCCCTTGCGGAAGGCCTCGGGCCCGACGTAGGCCTCGAGCATGTTGAGCACGCCGCTGGTCTTCTCGTAGGCGATCGGATCGAACACCTCGTTGATCTCGGCCGGCGTCTCGACCTTGGTGCGGATGGCGCGGGTCGAGCGCAGCGCGTCGAGGGCCAGCGCCGCCTGGGTCTCCTCGGCGGCGTTGATGTCCATCCGCCATTCCGGCTTCCACGCCGCCAAGGGCTTGTTGGCCGCCCAGGTGGCGAAGCCTTCGTTCAGCCAGATGTCGTCCCACCATTTCATCGTCACCAGGTTGCCGAACCACTGGTGGGCGATCTCGTGGGCCACGACGCTGGCCACGGCCTTCAGGGTGTCCACCGAGGCGGTGGCTTCGTCGGCCAGCAGCAGGCGCTCGCGGAAGGTGATGGCCCCGGCGTTCTCCATCGCGCCGGCGGCGAAGTCGGGGATGCCGACGATATCGAGCTTGCCGAACGGATACGGGATGCCGAAGTAGTCGTTGAAGAACTGCACCTGGTGCTCGGCGGCCTGCAACGCGAAGGCCGTCAACTGGTGCTTGTCGGGCGTGGCGCAGACGCGGATCGGCGTGGTGGCGGCGATGCCTTCCCGGCAGACGAAGTCGCCGACCAGCAGCGCCACCAGATAGGTGGACATCTTCGGCGTGGTGGCGAAGCGGATCGTGTGCTTGCCAGCCTCGGGGCCGGGCGAGTCGGACAGCGGCCGGCCGTTCGAGATCGCGGTGTCGGCGGCGTCGATCATCAGGGTGATGTCGAAGGTGGCCTTCTTGGCGGGCTCGTCGAAGGACGGGAAGGCGCGGCGGGCGTCGGTGGCCTCCATCTGGCTCACCGCGTACTTCCGGCCGTTGGCCTTGCTCAGATAGAAGCCGCGCAGCTTGTCGTTGAGGACGCCGGTGTAGGTGATGCGTACGGTCGCCGGCCCGGCGGCCATGCGCGCGGGCACGGTGAGCGTCGCGGTCTCGGTGGCGGCGTCGAGCCGCACGGTGGCGGGCTGCGTGCGTCCGCCGGCCTCGATCGCGACGTCGCCGAAGGTGATCTCGGCGGCGTGCAGGGTGATCGCGCTGGCCGGGGCGTCGAGCCGCACGCGGATCTCGGCGCGGCCGCGGAAGGTCTCGCGCTCGAGGTCTGGCGCGAACCACAGCGTGTAGTGCTCGGGAGTGACGCCCCCGGGCAGCCGCTGAGCGGCGGCGGGGACGGCGATGGCGGCGGCGAGCAGGGCGAGGACGACGCGCATGCCCCCACGGTAGCAGAGGCGTTGCGCCGGCGGACCGCGCCTCCCTGACGCACCTGGGCTGGGTGCTGGGACAGACGTGCGCGGCTGCTAGGGCCGGCGTCGCGTCGGTTCGGCCTCGACTTCGGCGCGCTCCCCCTCGCCAAGGTAGAGGCGCACGCGGCGGAAGGTCGCGCCGTCGATCTGGAAGAACGCCGCGCCGGGAACGGCGTGGCGCTTCCCCGTGGCGCGGTCGGTGTGGACCGCCACCAGTTGCACGGCGATCGCGGCGCCGCCCCACGGGCCGGTGACGGTGTGGACCAATTGCGCGGTCGACTCGCGCGCGGTCTCGGTGTCGATGCGCCACGTGCGGCGGGTCTCGGTGGCGCCGATCCGCGCCGCCAGCGCCCGCACGCCGTCGGGACCGCGGAACGTCGCGGTGCCGCGCTGATCGGCCGACGGCCCGGCGAGGTGCAGGGCGTCGGCGCCGTAGAGGGCGGCCAGCGCGTCGTGGGTCTCGGGCGCCTCGCTGATGGCGTTCCAGCGCTCGAACCACAGCCGGACCATCGCTTCAGGCGTCGGCGTGGGCGCCACCTGCCCGGTCGCCTCCCCCATGCACATTCCGCACACCATCACCGCCGCGAACACTGTGCGCATCGCCACCTCGCGTGCAGCCTAGCGTACCGGGCACGCCCTCAGCCCTACGGGCAGGGGAGGGGTCTGGCACCAGCGGTACGGTTTTCGTGCCAAGCGGCATCTGGTACGCACTATTCTCAAGGCTCATCGCAGGAGGGTTCGTGCGCACAGTCACCGCCGCCGTCGTCGCCGTTGCCGCGCTGGGCGTGCTCGCCACCGCGCAGGCGCCGCGCGCCCGTCACAACCGGGTCATCGAACTACTGGAGCAGCAGGAGAAGGTGTTCGGGCTCTATGCGCCGAGCAACCGGCGCGGCGGCCCGCCTGGCGCCGCCCGGCCCGTCGCGACACCCGACACGCCGCCCAAGTCGCCGGCGGAGCTTGCCCGCGAGGCGGCCGCCTACAAGCACAGCGACTTCGTGTTCGACGGCTCGATGGAAGGCGACTTCGCTGCCGCCTTTCCGACCTTCGTCGAGTTCGCGAAGGGACTCGCCGCCGCCGGTGTCGTCGTGAAGGAACCGCACGTGCGCCTGACGCACCCGATGATCGTGAAGGCGCCTGAAATCGCTCCCGATCCGGTGGCCGCCGCCGCCAACATCGGCCGCCAGCTCAATCAGGGCGTGAGCGGCGTGATGCTGGTCAGCGTCGAGACCGCCGACGAAGCGCGCCAGGGCATCGCCGCGATGCGCTTCAAGAGCAAGGGCGGCACCCGGCCGGACGGCGACGTCGGCATGGCGCCCTCGGTGTGGGGGCTGAGCGAGGCGGAGTACCGCGCCAAGGCCGATCTGTGGCCGCTGAACCGCGACGGCGAACTCATCAACTGGACCATCGTCGAGAGCAAGCAGGGCCTGGCGAACCTGAAAGCCATCGCCGCGGTCCCGGGCATCGGCGTGTTGTGGCCGGGCGCTGGCACGCTGCGCGGTGTGTTCACGTCGACGTCGGCGAGCGGCGAGCGGGTGTTCAATCAGGCCGGCTGGGAGGCGGCGATCCAGCAGGTGCTGGCCACGTGCCAGGAGTTCAAGATCGCGTGCGGCTTCCCGGCCAATGCCAACGACATCGGCCTGCGGATGTCGCAGGGCTTCTCGGTGTTCGTGATGAACTGGGGCGACGCCGGGTTCAAGACCGTGGCGGCCGGCCGCAAGGCCGCCGGACGCAGCGACAGCAGCCAGGACTGACCGCGGGGCGGGTGGCCGCCGTCCGCGCCGTGACGTCGGTGCGATTCGCCTGTTGGTATTTTGGTACATATGTACCGTGATACACTGGGCTCATGCCCCCGCCTGCCGACCGCGCCGTCGAACGCATCCAGACCGGCGTGCGCCTGGAAAAACGCCTCCTGAAGGTGACCAAGGCGCTCGCCGACTCCCTCGACCTCACCCTCGGCGACCTCATCGAAGGCGTGCTCCTGCACGCGCTCGACGGCAAGGCGCCCTTCAGCCCGCCGACGCTGGCCCGCGCCGCCCAGCTGAAGGAGGTCTTCGCACTCGACCTCACCGCCGCCGACGCCCACACCCTCACCGAGCGGCCGGCGGGGAAGGGGCGGAAGCGCGCATGACCTCGGTCGCTCCGCTCCTCGACGCGTCCACCTTCGTCGCCCGGTTCCGCGACGGCACGCTCGGCACCGACCACTTCCACCACCGCGACCACGTGCGGATGGCGTGGCTGTACGTGCGCGAGCACGGCCTCGAAGCGGCGGTCACCCGGTTCACCGCCGACCTGCGCGCCTTCGCCCTTGCCAAGGGCGCGCCGGGCCTCTACCACGCGACGATCACCGTGGCCTACCTGACGCTCGTCGCGGAACGTCTGTGCGTCACGCCCGGCGCCGAATGGGACAGGTTTGCGGCCGCGCACGCCGATCTGCTGCACTGGAAGCCGTCGGTGATCGACGCCTACTACTCGGCCGGGCGTCTGTGGTCGGACCAGGCCCGGGCGCAGTTCGTGCTGCCCGATCGGGTCCCGGCGCACTCGTCCCACGCCCCGGGCTGACCGTCAGTACCAGAGGGGCGCCGGTCCCGTCGCCATTGACGGCCGCGTGCTCTGACGCCATCGTCGTCGGCTATGACGATGTTCCGAACGCTGCTCATGACCACGCTCCTCGCGGTGCCGGCCACCGGACTGGCGGGTCCGCTCACCGACGGCGAGCGCCAGCGCCTGCTCGCGCATCTCGAGCTGACCGAGTCGTGGCTGGCCAGCGAACTGGCCGGCCTGTCACCGGCGCAACTGGCGTTCCGCGCGGCGCCCGACGCGTGGAGCATCCGCGACGTCGTCGAGCACCTGGCGATCGCCGAGCCGCGGTACCTGGAAGCAAGTCGACGACTCGATGGCCAGGCCGCTGCCGGCCTCGGCCTATACGCCACAGGCCACCGACGCCGGCATCCTCTGGTACGGGATCGACCGCGGCAACCGTCAGCGCACCGGCGAGGCGCGGGTGCCCGATGGCCGGTTCAAGACCGCGGCCGACGCCCACGCCTCGTTCGTCACGCTGCGGGCGACGATGAAGGCCCGCGCGTCGACGTCGAGCGACGACTTTCGCGGCCGTCAGCTCATCGACGGCAACATGGACGTCTACCAGTGGTTCCTGATGATCTCGACGCACGCCCAGCGGCACATCCTGCAGATTCGCGAGGTCAAGGCCGCCGCGACGTACCCGCGCCGGTAGCGGGCCCCGTCGGCCCCGCCGCTACCGCAGGCTCCACTTCCCCGACCCGCGCGACGCGATGTAGAGGAAGAGGAAGCAGAACAGCACCGCCAGCTCGCCGCCGTTCTGGATCGGCCAGAAGCCACGCGGCAGATGCGCCTGGAAGTAGGCCACGGCCATCTGGCCGCTGGCCAGGACGGCGACCGGCGAGGTGAAGGCGCCCAGCGCGATCGCCAGCCCGCCGAAGGTCTCGACGACGCCGGCGACCCAGAACTGCGAGAACATCGGCACCGGGCCGGACCCGCCGAGCCAGCCGAAGAGCTTCTGCACGCCGTGCTGGGCGAACAGCAACCCGGCGACGATGCGCAGCAGCGCGTAGAGGTAGGGAGAGAAGCGAGCCAGCAGGGACTGCATGCTCTCGATGATGGTCGAGCCGGCGTCGCGACGTGTCTTCGTCTGTCAGCGTACGGCGCCGGCCGCGCGGAGGCGCGCCACCTCAGCCGTGTCGTAGCCGAGATCGCGCAGCACGTCGTCGCTGTGTTCCCCCAGCCGCGGCGCCCGCCGCCGGGCGTCGAGCGGCGTCCGCGACAGCTTCAGCGGCGTGCCGATGCTGCGGACGCGGCCGAGCGCGGGATGCTCGACCGTGACCGCCATGTCGCGGGCGACGGCCTGCGGGCTGTCGAACGCCTCGGCGTAGTCGAGGATCGGCCCGCTCGGAATGCCGGCGGCGTCGAACCGGTCGAGCCACGCCGCGCGCGACGCCGTGGCCGTCACCGCGTCGATCAGCCCGGCCAGCACGTCGCGATGCCGCACCCGGGCGTCGTCGTTGGCAAAGCGCGGGTCGGTCACCCATTCGGCATGACCAAGCAGCGCGGCCAGCTTCTCGAACGTGCGTTGGTTGGCCGCGCCCACCGTCACATAGCCGTCGGCGCAGCGAAACGCCTGATACGGCGCGCTCATCCGGTGGGCCGAGCCGAGCGGGCCGGGGATGCCGCGGCCGCCGAAGTACTCCGCCGCCTCCCACACCGACAGCGCCAGGCCCGCCTCCATCAACGACGTGTCGATGTACTGCCCGAGGCCGGTGCGATCGCGGTAGTGCAGCGCCGCCAGGATGCCCGACAGCGCGAACAGCCCGGCGCCGAGGTCGGTGATCGGCAGCCCGGCTTTCACCGGCGGCCGCCCGGCTTCGCCGGTCACCGACATGATGCCGGTGATGCCCTGCGCCACCAGGTCGAAGCCGCCGCGCCCGGCCCACGGTCCGGTCTGGCCATAGCCGGAAATCGAGGCGTAGATGAGCGCTGGATGCGCCGCGGCGAGCGCGGCGTAGTCGAGCCCGAACTTCGCCATCACGCCGGGCCGGAAGTTTTCGATGACGATGTCGGCGCGGCCAGCCAGGCGCTGGAACACCGCACGGGCCTCGGCGGTGCGCAGATCGAGGACGATGCCCTGCTTGCCGCGGTTGGCGCCGTTGAAGGCGTGGCTCTCGCCGCCGGCGCCGCCGGCCATCGCGCGGGTCGAGTCGCCGCCGGGCGGCTCCACTTTGATGACCCGCGCGCCCATGTCCGCCAGTAACATCGCGCAGTACGGCCCGGCCATCACCTGGGTCGCATCGACGACGACTATGCCTTCGAGCAACGTGGCCTGGGACATCGACGGACCTGTAGGGACGCTCACGCTGGCTCGGCCTCACGCCCGCAACGCCCTGACCTGGGACATGTACGACGCCATCGTCGAGGCCTGTGCCCTCGCCGACGACTCGCCGGTGCGCGTGCTCATTGTACGGGGATCGGGCGGCGCCTTCTCGTCGGGTACCGACATCGCGCAGTTCACGGCGGTCAGGACCGGCGCCGACGGCGTCGCCTACGAGCGGCGGATCGGCGCGGTCATCGACCGCGTGGAGCGGCTGCGCATGCCGACCATCGCCGCCATCGAGGGCGTCGCGGTCGGCGGCGGCTGCGCCCTGGCGGCGGCCTGCGACTTCCGCGTCTGTGCCGATACCGCCGCCTTCGGCGTGCCGGTGGCCCGCACGCTCGGCAACTGCCTGTCGCTCGACAACTGCGCGCGGCTGGCCGACCTGGTCGGCCCGGCCCGCGTCGCCGACCTGCTGCTGACCGGCCGGCTGGTCAAGGCGGACGAGGCGCTGGCGTGGGGCCTGGCATCGCGGGTGGTGCCCGCCGCCGACCTCGAGGCCGTCACCGCGGCCCTGGCCCGCGACCTGGCCACGCGCGCGCCGAGCACCATCACGGCGACCAAGGAGATGCTCCGCCGGCTGCGCGCGCATCGCCGTCCCGCCCCCGGTGCCGACGACGACCTGGTCGCCGCCTGCTACGCCAGCCGCGAGTTCCGCGAGGGCGTCACCGCGTTCGCCGAGAAGCGGCCACCCAAGTTCCAGGAGTTGTAACTGGGACTGTCACGGAGACATCTCGCGACGTGCCACCTTGGCAGAATCTGCGCCGCCTCCGAATGTCATCGTGACAGTCCCGATTACATTTGGGCGGTCGGGCCGCGGGCGATCACCCGCGCGCCGCCCTGCCGCTTGCCGTGGTACAGCCGGGCATCGGCGCTGGCCAGCAGGCTCGGCACGGTCTGGCCGTCCGACGGGAACGTCGCGATGCCGGCGGTCACACTGGCCGGGGCCCACGGCGGGGCCGGGGTGAGCGCCGCCGATCGTGTCGCCACCATGTCGAGGAGCCGTTCGGCGAAGGTGAGGGCCGCCGCCCGGTCGGCGTTGGTCAGCACCACTGCGAACTCGTCGCCGCCGTAGCGGCAGGCCGCGTCGGAGGCCCGCACCATCACGGTGAGTTGCGCGGCGACGAACCGCAACAGGTCGTCGCCGGCCTGGTGGCCATGCCGGTCGTTGGTGTCCTTGAGGCGGTCGACGTCGATCATCACGACGCTCAGCTGGTGCCCGGCCCGATCGGCATGTGCGATCTGGCGCGGCACGCTCTCGTCGAAGTAGCCGCGGTTGTAGAGCCCGGTCAGCGCATCCCGGGACATGCGCGTGCGGACCTGTTCGTAGCGCTGGCGATAGGTCAAGCCCGCGAAGACGTCGTGGACGCCGCCGGCGTCGTCGGCCGGCCGGCCCGGCCGTTCGACCAGCCGCGCGTAGACGGCGATCAGCGCCGCGTAGAAACTGGCGGCCAGGGCCTTGCCGAGGATCAGTCCGGTCAGCACGATGACGAAATTGGCGCTGCCGAAGAAGACTCCGGTCGTGAACAGCAGGCTGTCCAGCGTCATCACCACGAGCACGGTCAGCCACAGCCGCACGTACAAGGAGCTGGTCACCCACCGGCTCACCTGCTCGAAGACCACGATTGCGGCCACGACGTCGATATACAGCGCCAGCGTGCCGACGATGTTGATGCGGGCGTTCTGCGCCAGCAACGCCACCGGAATGCCGAGCGGATTGATGTGCCCGGTCACGCCGACGTGGCCGGCGGCGACCAGCGAGACGGCGAACAGCGCGACGTTGGCGAAGACGATGCCGTAGGCCAGCTTGCGGGTTTCGGCGGCATCCCGCTCGATGTAAGTCAGCAGGACCACGAAGATCGTCAGGGGAAACAGGATCGCCGACCCGGGATTCACCAGCACCCCTGGCGCCACGCCGATCTGCACCGCCGAGGCAAGAACGACCTGCAGATACTGGAAGGCGCCGATCACCAGGTAGAGCGGCGCCAGTCCCATCCGATGGCGCAGGCGGTACAGGAACAGGACGATGCCGCCGGCCAGGGTGGCTTCCGCCACGAACAGCATCAGGTGCGTCGACATCATCGACCAGACAACCGGCATGGCGCGGGCATCTCAGCTCAGAACAACACCCAGCAGATGGCCGTGCCGACCACGACCATCGACATACCCCAGGCCAGCAGCTGGTTGAAGAGCTGGCGTGAATCGGCGCCCGAGGGCAGCGCGGCGATGCACAGCGCGCCGATGGTCGACAGCGGCGACAAGTCCACGAGATGTCCCCCGACCACCATCGACGAGGCGATGGCCATCGGGTCGCCGCCGCCCAGACGTTCGACCAGGCCCGGAACGGTGGGGAGGAACGCCGGCAGGACCACGCCCGAGGTGCTGCTGTAGACCGAGACCAGGGCGGTGGCGAAGGCGACGATCGCGCTGACCGTGCCGGGCGACGACACGCTGGCCAGGAGGTCGGTGAAGAGCGACATCCCCTGCGTCTTCTCGAGCACGCCGATGAGCACGGTGACGCCGCACACCATCAGCACGACGCCCCACGGCATGCGCTTGATCGCTTCCTTCTCGTCGCCGGCCTTGGCGAGCGACAGGATGGTCGCGCCGACCAGCGCGGCCATGCCGACCTGCAGGTTGAACACGATCACGCCGAGCACCACCGACGCCAGCACGCCAATCGTCAGCCAGTGTTGCGGTTCGAACGGCTCGGCGGCCGCCGCGTCGGCGCCGTCGGCCGACCGCGACGAGGTGAACAGCTTCCAGCCGCCGAACAGGAAGTAGGCGATGAAGGTGACCACCACGTGGGCCATCAGGTTGTTGCCGTAGGTGGTCCACTGGTGGCCGGCCAGCCCGATCCGGTCCATCACGCCGTTGACGATGACGCCGGTGGGGGCGAACGGCGACAACGCGCCGGCCTGGGCGCCGTTGCCGAGCATCAGCGCGGTGAGGAACGGCGGCACGCCGGCCTGGGCGCCCACCGCCATGCCCATCGGCGCCAGCAGCGCCGCGGTGGCGATGTTGCCGGGGCCGATCGACGACAGGAACAGGGCGACGACGAAGAACATCACCGGGATGATCCCGGCGTTGCCGCGGCACACGCTCACCGCCCGCGCCGCCAGCCGCTGCAGCGTGCCGTTGACGTTGGCCATGCCGAAGAGCAACGTGACCCCGGCCAAGGTGATGAACAGCGCCACCGGGAAGGTGCCGATGACGGCGTTGTAGCTCATGTCGCCGATGTAGACGCCGACGATCCAGGCCAGCGCCAGCGACACCACGCCGACGTTGACCTTGGTGACGATCGACAAGGTCACCGCGGTGGCCAGGGCCGCCAGCGAGATCCAGGCCAGACTCATGAACGGTCCTCCAGCAGCGACCGCAGCAGCACGGCCGGATGTACGGCGTCGGCCGCCGCGAAGTGCGCCACCTGATGACGGCACGACGTGCCGGCGGCCACCAGGACGGCATCGGCCGCCAGCGTGCGTGCGGCCGGCAACAGCTTACGCTCTCCAATCGTCCGCGACACGTCGTAGTGCTCGCGGGCGTAGCCGAACGAGCCGGCCATGCCGCAGCACCCGGCCTCGAGATCGGTGACCTGCGCGCCGGGAATGCGGCGCAGCAGCGCCGCCGCCGGCGCCGCCAGTCCCATCGAGCGCTGATGGCAGTGCGGATGCAGCAGCACCGCGCGCGGGCCCGCCGCGAGCGGCAGCGTCGCCCGTCCCGCGGCCAGCTCCTGTTCGAGGAACTCTTCGAACAACACCGACGCCCGGGCCACCGTGGTCGCGCGGTCGCGGGCGACGCCGCGCAGCAGCGCCGGCACGTCTTCGCGCAGCGACGACAGACAGCTCGGCTCGACGAACACGATGGCTTCGCCGGCTGCCGCCGCGTCGTGCAGCGCCTCCACGGTCGCGCCGGCGACGGCGCGGGCGTCCTCGAGCAGCCCCTGCGAGATGAGCGGACGGCCGCAGCACCCGTGCCGGACCAGTCGGGTGCCGATCCCGGCGCGGTCGAGGACGGCGAGCGCCGCTTCGCCGATCTCCGGATCGACGTGCTCGGTGAAGGTGTCGGCGAACAGCACCGCCCGCCGCGTGGCCGGCGCCGCCCGCCCGGCGGTCCGCCGCGACAGCGTGCGGCGCGTCCACACCGGCGGCATGCGGCGCCGATCGACGCCGGCGGTGATCTCGCCGAGCGCGCGTCCCAGGGCGCTGCCGGCGACGGCATTCGACAGCGGCGCCAGGCGGCTGCCCCAGCGGGCCAGTCGCCGCACGTGCCCGAACGCTTTGACCTTCGCCGGCGCGCCGTGGCGTTTCCACCGATCGGCGAGCACTTCGCTCTTGATGCGCGCCATGTCGACGCTGACCGGACACTCGCTCTTGCAGGCGCGGCACTCGAGGCACAGCTCCAGCGCCTCGTGCAGGCCGGGATCGTCGAGGCCGTGCGGTCCGAGCTGACCGGTCATGGCCAGCCGCAGCACGACGGCGCGCCCGCGGGTCGAGTGCGCCTCGTCGCGCGTCGCCATGTACGACGGGCACATCGTGCCCTCACGGGTCTTGCGGCAGGCGCCGACGCCGCTGCACGCCTCGACGGCGCGGCCGAGGCCGCCGTCGGCGCCGAAGTCGAAGTAGCTCGGCGGATCGGGCGTGCGATAGGCGGTGCCGTAGCGCAGGTGCGACGTGATCGGCGGCGTGTCGACGATCCGGCCGGGGTTGAAGGTGCCCTGCGGATCGAAGGTGCGCTTCACGGTGCGAAACGCCTGGTAGATCGTCGACCCGAACATCTGCTCGTTGAACGCGCCGCGCACCAGACCATCGCCGTGTTCGCCCGACAGGGCGCCGCCGAACTCCAGCACCAGCTCGGCGACGCCGTTGGCAATCGCCTCGAACTGCGCCACGCCCGCGGCGGTCTTCAGGTTGACCACCGGGCGCACGTGCAGGCAGCCGACCGAGGCGTGCGCGTAGACGCCGGCGACGGTGCCGTGCCGGGCGAGCAGCTGCTGGAAGCGGGCGATGTAGTCGCGCAGCCGTTCGGGCGCCACCGCCGTGTCTTCGACGAACGAGAGCGCCTTGGCGTCGCCCTTCATCGCCATCGACAGCCCGAGCGACGACTCGCGCACGTGCCACACCCGCGCCTGCGCCGCCGCGTCGACGATGCGCCGCACGCGCGCCCGCGGATGGGCGCTGGCGATGTCGCGCTCGAGCGCCGCCAGGCGCGGGACCAGCGCGTCGCGGTGGTCGTCGTAGAACTCGACGCACAGCAGCGACGTGCGCTCGCCCTGCAGGATCTCGCGCAGCGGCGCGTCGAGCGTGGCGTGGCCGCGGCCGTGGCCGAGGATGAAGTCGTCCATCACCTCGACGGCCGAGGGGCCGTGGGTGAGCACGAGCGGCGTGGCGCCGAGGGCTTCGAGCAGATCGTCGAACTCGAGCGTGACGAGCGCCTTCACGGCCGGCAGCGGCACCAGCCCGACGGTGGCCTCGGTGACGAAGCCGAGCGTGCCCTCCGAGCCGACCATCAGCCGCGACAAATCGACCGGCGCCGCCGGATCGACGAACGCGTCGAGGTTGTAGCCGCCAACCCGGCGCAGCACCTTGGGAAAGCGGCGATCGATCTCCTCGGCGTGGCTGCGCGCCAGCGCCGGCAGCTCGCGCAACGACCGCGCCAGGATCGACTCGCCGCGGGACGCCTCGGCCAGGGCGTCAGGGAGCAGCGGCGCCAGTCGCGCCGTCGAACCATCGGCCAGCACCGCGGTCTGCGCCCGCACGTGGTCGCCGGTCTTGCCGTAGATCACCGAGCGCGCCCCGCTCGAGTTGTTGGCCATCATGCCGCCGACGGTGGCGCGGCTCGACGAACTGACGTCGGGCGCGAAGCGCAGGCCGTGCGGCTTCAGGTGATGGTTCAGATCGTCGAGCACGACCCCGGGTTCGACCCGGGCGACGCGGCCGTCGGCGTCGATGGCCAGCACGCGGTTGAGGTACTTCGAGGTGTCGAGCACCAGGCCCTCGCCGATGGCCTGGCCGGCCTGCGACGTGCCGCCGCCGCGCGCCGTGATCGAGACGCCGTGCCGGGCGGCGACGCTCACCGCGGCGGCGACGTCGTCGGCGGAGCGGGGCAGGACCACCCCGCGCGGCTCGATCTGATAGACGCTGGCGTCGGTGGAATACAAGGCGCGCGACGCCTTGTCGAAGCGCACCTCCCCGGCGATGACGGTCCGCAGATCCTGTTCGAGCGCGTCGGCCAACTACTGGCTCTTGCCGCGTGCGGCGATCGCCCAGACGGCCTCGACGGTGTCACCGCGCAGTGCGTGGATCTCGTCGTACAGGTTGACGGTGGGATCGCAATGCGGCGGCTGGAAGGCGATGCGGTCGCCGACCCGTACCCGGCGGGCGGCGCCGCGCATGTCGAGCCGGCCGTGCTCGTCGCCGGCCCACGCGTAGGTCAGCCCGGGGTGGCCGATGGCCAGCGGCGTGAACGGGCGGTCGGTGGCGAACGACTTGTAGCCGCCGTCGACGATCGCTTCGTCGCCGTTGACACTGACCACGGTGGTGACCACGCTCAGCGCCGGCTGGAAGTCGGTGTAAGCGTCGCTGCCGTCGGGGCCGCCGATCCGCGCGTAGTCGCCGTCCATGAAGATGAAGCTGCCGGGCTGCAGTTCGGTGACGCCGTCGAGCTCGCTGTCGACGAGGTAAGTGCCGGTCGAGCCGCCGGTCACCAGCGGGCAGGCGATGCCGTCGGCGACGATCATCCGCGCGGTGTCCACCGCCGCCGTCATGCTCGCGGTGCTGCGGGCACGGCGCGCGTCGAATGGCGCGGTGTGCGACGCGGTGCCGTCGTAGGCCTGCAGGCCGGCGAACAGCAGACTGGGCGTGCGGTCGATTGCCCGGGCGACGTCGCGGGCCGGCGCCCCCGGTGGTACCCCGGTGCGCCCGAAATAGACATCCACCGCCACCCGCAGCGTCACCCCGGCGCGCCAGGCGGCGTCGCCTAGCACGCGCACCGCCTCGACGTCGTCGGCGACGACGATCGTGTCCGGGGCCTTGCGGGCCAGCGCCGCAGCCCGCACGGCCTTGGCCTTGCCGACGACCGAGGTGGTGACGAGCAGCCCGCGGACGCCGTGGGCGGCGAACACCTCGGCCTCGCCGAGCTTGGCGGCGCAGATGCCGACGGCGCCGGCCGCCACCAGCCGTTTGGCGATCTCCGGGCACTTGTGGGTCTTGCCGTGCGGACGCAGGGCCTTGCCCCGCGCGGCCACGTGCGCGGTCATTCTCGCGACGTTCGATTCGAAGGCGGGCAGGTCGAGCAGCAGGGCTGGGGTCGGGATCTCGTCGCGGTTCATCGTCCGCGCGAATGTTAGCAGTCCAGGGCCGGGATCGCCCTTGTATTCGGCTCCTGGGCTGCCATCATCGGCGCGCCGGGGACCCGCTATCGCCGCGGGTTCTCCAGCGTCAACTGGCGCACCCATACGCCCCGCGCCGTCTCCTCGCCGCCCGGCAGCGGGGCGCCGAACTCGGCGCGCAGGCCCGGCCCGGCGACCGGAGCGGGCGCGGTGGTCAGGCCACCTACCCCGCGCAGCGCGCTGACGAGGTCCCCCGACATCGGCTGGGCCAGCACCGGCGCGTCGGCGCTGGGTCGGGGCAGCGCGTCGAACACCCGCTGGAAGGCCGGCGACAGCGGTTGCGGACTGGCGAACACCAGGAAGTGCTCGCGCCCCCCGGCGGTCAACACCTGCCAGAACATACGCGTGCCGCGCACCACGCCAGGGATCTCGTGACGGGCCCCCGCCGGCAGCGGATTCGCCGCGCGCAGTCCGGGCAGCGGGAACAGCAGGAACGACGCCCCGTGGTCGTCCTCGTTGACGACATAGACATAGGTCGGCACCGAGCTGGTCACCTGCAGCGAGATCCGATCGCCGGGGGCGACCAGGGCTCCTGGCGCCAGCCGCACATCCTGCCCGCTTTGAACGCGGTAGAACGCCGCTTCGATGCGATAGCTGTCGGCCGACTGATCGGCGGCCGCCGACGGCGCGCCCGCAGCGGTCGCCGCGACCCCTGCCGCCATCGGGGCGCCTGGCGTCGCTGCAGGCTCGCGCCGGCCGTCGCGGCCCGTGACCAGCCACAGCGCGAGCAGCGCCAGTCCGACGCCGGACGTCGCCGCCAGGCGCCAGCGCAGGGTCGACGGTGGCACCGGCGGCAGGGTGGGGGGCACCGGCACCGCGCGCTCGTGGTGCAGCGCGGCGTCGAGGTCGGCTTCGAGTTGGCCGACCGTCTGCTGGCGCTCGTGGGGCCGCTCGGCGGTGGCCCGCTCGACGACATGGATGAAGGCCTCGGGCAGATCGGGCCGTACGTCGCGCAACCGGCGTCTGGCGACCTGTTGCGCGTGGTGCCGCCGCACCTCGCTGCCGCTGTGGCCCTCCACCGGGAACGTACCGGTGGCGAGGTAGAAGAGCAGCACGCCGACGCTGTAGATGTCGGAGATCGGCGTCCGGGCCGCGCCGTCGAACACTTCGGGCGCCAGATACAGCGGGGTGCCGGCGAAGCGGCGTCCCGACGACCGGTCGGTCTTCACGTCGTAGCCGGCGCCGAAATCCATCAGCACGGTGCGTCCGCCGGCGGCCCGCATCACGTTCTGGGCCTTGACGTCGCCGTGCACCAGCCGGGCGCCGTGCACCGCCGCCAGCGCGCAGCAGATGTCGAGGCCGACGAGCATCGTCTCGCGGGCGCTGAACGGACCGTCGTGCCAGACGAGATCGTCGAGCGTGCGTCCGCGCACCAGTTCCATGGCCACGCCGACGTCGTCGCCGACCCGCTCGGCCCGGAACACGCGGATCACGTTGGGATGGTTCACCTGCGCGAGCAGGCGGGCTTCGTTCAGGGCGCGGTTGGGATCGGGCGCCGCCCCCGGCCGCGGCCGGATCACCTTGAGCGCCACCTCGAGGTCGAGGTTCAGGTCGCGGGCGCGATAGACCGTGCCGTAGGAGCCGTGGCCGACCTCGCCGGTGATCTGAAATGGCCCCCAGGTATCGGGCACGGCGCTGGCGCGTCGTGACACGCCTTCGAGCACCCGCAGCTCGTCCAGCACCGCCGTCGTGTCGCCATCGGGCGCGGCCGAGGCCTGCGCCCAGTCCACCGGCACGCCGGTGGCAATCGACGAGGCGATGGCCAGCAGCCGGGGATCGTCAGCGGCGAAGTCGGCGGTCATGTGCCATCTCCTCGGCGAGGCGGACCAGGGCCCGACTCACGGCCATGTGCGCTGCCGCGACGCTCGGCTTGCCCAGCGACTCGGCCACTTCGGCATGTGACAACCCGAGCTCGACCCGGGCGACGACGGCCTCGCGGTCCTCGGGCCGCAGTCGGTCCATGGCCCGTTCGTAGCGGTCGAACACCTCCCGGCCCATCGCCTCTTCGAGCGGCGACGGGTCTGGCGACGGCAGGTCGGTGGCGAGCGCGTCGCTCGGGCCGCGGCGGGTGTGCATCCGGGCGATGTCGCGGATCCGGTTCCACAACGTGGTCCAGACGTAGTCGCGGAAGGCGCCGGGATGGCGCGGCTCGAAGGCCGGCATCCGCTGGAACACCTTGACCAGCGTTTCCTGCACCAGGTCCTGGGTGTCCATGGCGCCGCGGGCCTGTTGCGGCAAACGGCCGTGGGCCCAGCGGCGCAGCCGCGTCTGATACCGGGCGAACAGGTCGTCGAGGGCGCCCTGGTCGCCGTCCTGGGCCCGCCGCACCAGGTCGATGGTGGGCACGTCCACGGGGACACCGCGAGCCTCGACGGCGGGCTGAGGACGACGGGCGCCGGCTTCGTCCATTGGAGGCGGGGCGTCGAGCGTGACGCCGGCCGGGCCAATCATACGGCGGTTTTCGGGGAGGAACGGCGAGGGGTGGACAGCGGCGACGGTCATGGTGTCGGGCTCGCTGGGTGTCAACGCCGGGAGGGGCGGGATTGAACAGCCTGTTCGATCCCCGGACGGGCGGCGTTGATACTCGTGACGCCGCGGGTCCGCGGCGGAGATTCCCGTGCCGGACGGGTCGGAGCGGGACTATGCTCTGCGTCCGGCGAAACCGAGGAGGCCCCCGTATGACCGGTCCGACGCCAGACCCTCCGTCCTCACGCAACGTCACCGGCGCGGCCGACCCCGCGCGCAAGGACCCCAGATGGACCGTGATGATCTTCATGGGCGCCACGACCATCGACGGCAGCGAGTCCCTGGCCGAGGCCGCGGAAGACGACCTGGAAGAGATTCGCAAGATTGGCGGCGGCGGGCGCGGCGGCCTGAACATCTTCGTCCAGAAGCACCTCGATCCGGGCACCGACCCGATCCGATATCACTTCGGCGTGGACAAAGACGGCAAACAGTTCGAGAAGTCAGCACCTGTGCCCCCCGAACAGCGTCAGTGACGAAGACGGCCGGGCCCTCTCGCATTTCATCGAACACAGCATGATGAGTTCGGGACACATGCGCCAGGATCACGCGATGCTCGTGCTGTGGGGGCACGCCTACGACTTCGCGATGGGGCATAGCCCTGAGCGGTCCGAGAGCATGGATGCGCTCGACTTCGTCGAGATCGGCAGGGCGCTGGGCGACCTGCAGGAACGAGCGCAGAAAGTCCTGGCGACGGCGCGGCCTCCGAAGCTCGATGTCATCGCGTTCGACGCCTGCGACGTGGCGACCGCGGAGGTGGCGTACCAACTCGCGCCGTATGCTGACTACCTGCTCAGTTCGCAGGTCGGGATCCCGATTCCAGGTTGGCCATACGGAGAAGTGCTGAAGCGGCTGCGAGTGCCTTACGGCAAGCTGATGTCGCCGGTCGAACTCGGGCACTGGATCGTCTCCCGGTACTGCGAGTCGTACGTCCAGAATCGGACAGTGTCGCTGTCGATGCTCGACCTGACTCGGGCCGGCAGTCTCTCCGACCGCGTCGCCGTGCTCACAGCCAAGCTGCGGGACTTCGTCGCCACTGGGCCTGCCGCCCGGGATCTCGTGGCCGAGGTTCTCTGGAACGCCAACACCGAAATCGACAAGCCGTACGTGGATATCGCCGATGTCTGTCTGGGGCTGCTCCGTGAATGCGGCGACCGAGGCGTGAGCGCCGCGGCCCGTGAGCTTGGCGATTTCGTCATCGCGCCACCGATCAACGTCCAGCGAGATGGTGGGTCGCCGGGTGAGGCCGACGAGCCGAGCGAGGGCCCGCTGCCCCGATACCCGTTTGTCACCGCCTCCGGTCGCAATGCGGCCGAAACGGCACGTCTCGGCGGTGTCAGTCTCTACGCGCCGCATGTCGCTCCCGACTTCTCGTACGACGCGGTCAAGGAGCTCTACCAGCAATTTCGATTCGTCGAGCTGACGGGATGGGATGCGCTGATCCACGCCCTCGTCGACGACGTGAACGCGTGACCGAACGCGGAGGAACCATGCTGCCCGACGACACGCAACTTCGAGAAGAGATCGACGCGGCCCTGGCTGATCTGGCGGCAGGCAGCCGCCGTGCCTCCGATTCTTTGGAGGCCCGGGACAAGGCAATCAAGCGCGACAAGGAGATCAAGCGCGACAAGGAGATCAAGCGCGCAGCCAAGATCCAGCGCGACAAGGAGATCAAGCGCGGAGCGTCGGGTCGGGCCTTGGCGGCATTCGCGCAGCTCGCGCGGCTGCTGGGTGGCAACTTCAGCGTGACCTTCAATGCCGACCCGGCGGCGTTCGCCCTAGTGCCGCCGGCCGGCGCAGTCCCCCCGCCCAAGGGGCGCAAGGATCCGATCGAGGACGTGCAGGCCCTGATTGCCGCGGCGGCCAGGAAGCGGGAGAAGCAGGAGCCAGAGGGCGCTTCGCAGGCTGGGCGCGCGCGACGGAAGAACCCCTATTCCTGAGTCGGCATGAGGACACCGTCTGACAGGCCTCGGGGGGGCGGACCGTGAGCTCGCCAATCGGGCGGACGGCCGTGGCCATCGCGATGGTGATTGCGATGACCGCTGAACTCGGTCCGTACCTGGTGGCGCTGGCGGCGCAGACGAGCGCGGCCAATGACTACGACAGGCGGGAAGCGGAGGCGCGGGCGGCGCTCGACATCGCCCGCGATCGCGCCGGTGAGGGAACGCTCGAGGCAGCCGCAGCGGTGGACGCACTGGTCGTCGCCCTTCGCCTCAACGGACGCGCGTGGTCCCGCGAGGGTCGAACGCTCGCCGAGCAGACCCTGGCCGACAAGGAGCGCCTCCTCGGCCCGGAGGATTCACGACTGGTGACAGCGCTGGTCAACCTTGGGGACGTCTTGATCGCGCATACCGAGTTCACCGGCGCGATCGAGTTGCTCGAGCGCGCGACCAGACTCGGTGATCGCGTCTCGGCCAACAGGGCGGACACTGCGGAGGCCTGGGAGCGCCTCGGCGTCGCGCTGTCCGGCGCCGGTCGCTACGATGACGCCGCTGAGAGGCTGAACCGCAGTCTCGCCATCACCGAGCGCACTCCCGTTGCGACTGACGCTCAGCGCGCCCGCGTGATTGGGCTGATGGCGTCGGTGGCGCAAGCGAAGGGCGACTACGCGACCGCCAGCGAGTTGATCGGGCGCGCACAGTCGATACATCAGGCCATCGGCACGGCCGCCCCGGGCTACGTCGAGATCCTCAACCTGGCGGCCCAGCAGCGATGGTTCGAGGGCCGACTCGGTGAATCCCTCCAGCTGTCGCAGGCAGCGGTCGACCTGGCGGAGCGCACGCTGCGGGCGAGCCATCCGACCCGTCTCGAAGCGATGCGGTATCTGGCGGCGACGCTCTCGGATGTCGGCGACCTGGAGCGTTCCCGCGCGTTGAAGGCTCAGGCTCTGGCCTTGGCCGAGCAGGAGTTCGGGGCCGACCACGAGGAGACCGCCAACTACCTCAACGGCCTGGGAATCGCCGAGCGACGGACTGGCGAGTATCTCGATGCACGCTCGCAGTACGAGCGAGGGTTGGCTATCGCCATCGGACGCTATGGACGACACCACGACGTCGTCGCCACGTTCCGGCTCAACCTGGCGATGGTCACATGTCAACCCCGGCGACTTCGCTCGCGCCAGACAGGAACACGCCGAGGCCGTCGCGATCTGGGAGCGACTGAATGGCCGCGATCACCCGTTCGTCGCGGTCGCGCTCAACGAGCTTGCTGCGGTCCTCAATGACGAGGACAACCCGCAGGCTGCGCTGCCGATACTCGAGCGGGCGCTGGCGATCCGCGAGCGCAGTCTCGGCCGCGGTCATCGTGACGTGGCCACCACCCTTGCCGATCTCGCGGCCACGCTCGCGGCGCTCGGCCGGTTCACTCGGGCACAACAACTGGCCACCCGCGCCGTCCGCATCTGGGAAGCGCTCGACGCGCCAGACGCCCCGGAGTTTGCTACCGTCCTGGCGCTCTACGGCGACCTGCAGGCACGTCGCGGCGACTACGCCGCCGCACGCGACTTCCATGCCCGGTCGCTGAACATTCGTGGCAAGGTCTTCGGCCAGGACAACCCCCTCTATGCAGAGGCGCAGACCGGGCTGGCCTCGGCGCTGGCCCAGCTCGGCGACCCGCTCGCCCTGCAGACCGCCATCGACGCCGAGCGCGCGGGCCGCGATCACCTGCACCTGATGCTGCGCTCTCTCCCCGAACGTCAGGCGCTGCAGTACGCCGCGGCGCGGCCTCGCGGACTGAACCTGATCCTCTCGCTGGCCACCGCAACGCCATCAGCGGTTCCGACCGCCGTTGACGGGTTGGTCCGCAGTCGCGCGCTCGTGCTCGACGAGATTGCCGCGCGGCGCACGATGTGGCGTGCCGCACGCGACGCGGCGGACGCGCTGCCGTCAGCGCTGGCCTCCGCACAGCAACGCCTGGCCAATCTGCTGGTGCGCGGCCCGGGCTCGATGGCGCCCGCGCAGTACGCTGCGCTGGTCGATGGCGCGCGCCAGGAAGGCGAGGCGGCCGAGCAGGCGCTTGCCGAGCAGAGCGCGGACTTCAGGGCCGAGCGCAGTCGGGCGCAGCTCGGTGCCGAGCGACGTGCTGGCCGCGCTGCCCGCGGACAGCGCTCTGGTCGTCGTTCGCGCGTTACGACCGCACGCTGTTGACGGGCACCGACCAGCCGAGGCCGGCGACCGGTCCGGCGGCCCCCCGCCCGCGATCGTCCCGTCGTACATCGCGTTCGTCCTGCGCCGCGATCAGCCGGCTGCGGCGGTTGCCCTCGGATCGCCGAGCGGCGATCGACGCGCTCGTGTCCCGTTGGCGCGTCGACATCGCCGCCGAGGCGCTGGTCCCTCAGCGGCCGAGGGCATCGGATCAGCTCGCGGCGCGCGGGCATCCGGCCTGGCCCTGCGCCAGCGTGTGTGGGATCGGCTTGCGGCGCACCTCGGCGACGCGCGGCGCGTCTTCATCGTCCCTGACGGGTCGCTTGAGCCTCGTGCCGTTTGCGGCGCTGCCGGTCGGCCAGCGTTCGTATCTGCTCGACCGCGGCCCGGTCATCCACTACCTTTCCGCTGAACGTGACATCGTGCCGGGCGACGAGACTGCCACCGGCATCGGGTGGCCTGCTCGCGATCGGCGGCGCGTCGTTCGACGACCGCATCGGTGTTCCGCGGCCGCCAGCGCCCAACGGCTCTGGCGGCTCAGGTGCGCAGCAACGCGACGCTGCGCGGCGCGACGCTGCCGTGCGCCGGCCTGCAGTCCGTGGCCTTCCAGCCTTTGGCCGGCACTCGACAGGAAGTGCGCAACGTGTCCGCGCCTGTGGCCGGTCGAATCCGGCCAGGCCAACGTCCTGGTCGGGCGCGACGCCAGCGAGGCCGCGTTCAAACGCGACGCCCCTGGTCACCGTGTCCTGCACCTGGCCACGCACGGCTTCTTCCTGAACGGCGACTGCGCGCCGCTCGCCGTCGGGCACCCGCGGCGTCGGTGGCCTGACGTCAGCCGGCCGCCCGCCGTCCTGCCGGGAATCCGCTGCTGCTCTCCGGCCTCGCCCTCGCCGGCGCCAACCGCCGCGCCGCGGCAGGCCCCGACGAAGACGACGGCATCCTCACCGCGGAAGAAGTGGCGTCGCTCGATCTCAGCGGCGTCGAGTGGGCGGTGCTCTCGGCGTGCGACACCGGCGTCGGCGAGATCCGCGCCGGTGAAGGCGTGTTCGGCCTGCGGCGCGCGTTCCAGGTCGCTGGCGCCCGCACGGTGGTGATGAGCCTGTGGTCGGTGGACGATCAGGCGACGCGGGCCTGGATGCGTGCGCTCTACGAGGGCCGCTTCCAGCGATCGCTGTCCACCGCCGACGCCGTGCACCAGGCCAGCCTCACGGTGCTGCGCGATCGCCGCGCGAAGGGGCTGAGCACGCATCCGTTCTACTGGGCGGCGTTCGTCGCGGCCGGCGACTGGCGGTAGCCGGCGACGACGTATACGCGACGGACGAGGCCGGCAGCGCGCCGGCCTCGTGCGTTGTCGTCGAGTGGCCACGACTACCGCGCGTCGTAGACGAACGCGTGGCCCTTCTGCTCGCCCTCGGGATACCACGCGGTGATCGGCGGCACCTCGCCGCGCCGGGCCTCGCCGAAGGTCACCAGCCGCGAGCGATCGAGGCCGGCCGGTCGATCCGCGCGGCGCGTCTCGGCCATGTAGTAGACCTTGGTGCGATCGCCGCTGCGGACGACGATCACGTCGGGGTTGGTCGGCTCGACCCGTTCGAACAGGTAGGTGCCGGCCGTGAGAGTCACCCCGGGGAGCCGGACCGGCCCGCCGAAGGTGAGGCGATTGGTGTGCAGCGCGGTTGCTGGCCGCGCCGTGCATCGGACGCGGTGAGCGACAGCCCGAAGACGAGCGCGCCGAGGGTCGAGAACAGCCGAGTGCGATTGGTCATGACGTGATCTCCTTGTGCAGAGGTCAACGGCCGGCGTCGTCGAATGAACCGCGGCGTGGCGTATACTCCCGGCACTCTCCGGGAGGTCGCGATGAAGCAGCGTGCGCGTATGTCGGCCGGCGTCGCCGTGCTAGTGGCGCTCCTGTTCACGGCCACGCCCAGCCAGGCTCAGCCGTTGCCGCCGGGCTGCATCGGCGGCCCGCTCCCGAGCGGCGCACTGGCGCTCATCTGTGTGCCGGCGGGAACCGCGTGGAACGGCCAGCTGGTCGTCTACGCACCCGGCTACACCCCGCCGCAGGTGACGCAGGTGGGCTTCTATCAGCTCACCACTCCGGACGGCGCGTCGCTGCCGGCGCTGGTGCAGAGCCTGGGCTTCGCGTTCGCCACGACGTCGTACCGCAAGAACGGCCTGGCGATTCTCGAAGGTGCCGCCGATATCCACGAGCTCGTCGCGGCGTTTCCGATCGCCGGGCGCGGTCTGCCGACACGCACGCACATCACCGGCGTGTCGGAGGGCGGGCTGGTGGCCACGCTCCTTGCCGAGCGATCGCCGGAGATCTTCTCGAGCGCGCTGGCGGCGTGCGGACCGATCGGCAGCTTCCGCCAGCAGATCAACTACCTGGGCGACTTCCGTGCGCTGTTCGACTACTACTTCCCAGGCGTGCTGCCCGGCAACGCGGTCGCCGTGCCGGCGGTCACCCTGGAGGCCTGGGCCGGCTACTACCTGCCGCGCATCGCCGCGGCGATGACCGCCAGTCCGTCGCGCGCGCTCGAGCTGATGCGCGTGTCACGCGTCGCCTACAACTCCGCCGATCTCTCGACGGTGATTCGGAGCGCCTCCGCCGTGCTCGCCTACAACGTACTCGGCGTGAACGACGCCTCTGCCACGCTGGGCGGCAACCCGTACGGCAACCGCGGCCGCTGGTACTTCGGCTCGTCGAACGACCTGCGGCTGAACCTGCTGGTCAAGCGCTACGACGCGGCGCCGGCGGCGGTCGCGGCGATGGGCGCCTACGAGACCAACGGCGACCTCTCGATTCCCCTGGTGACGATCCACACGACCGCCGATGAAGTCGCGCCCTTCGCCCACGAGCTGCTTTACCTGCCCAAGGTCGACCGCACCGCACGCGGCCGGTTCGTGCCCATCCCGATCGCCCGCTACGGCCACTGCAACTTCACCGCGGCCGAGGTCGGGTTGAGCCTGCTGTTCGCGGTGAATCTGCCTTAAGGGCCGGGCTCGGGATCCGGGGGCCCGGGGCTCGGGCACTCCCCTTGTGCCTCCGGCGGGGCACGCCTCCGGAACGGCTGGCGCGGTCCATGAAAGGGGAGTATCCTCGCGCGCATGGCGCAGATACCTCCCCGGCATGGCATGTCCCGTCGCCGTTTGCTCGCCGCCGGCGGCGCCGGCGTGGTCGGCGCCGCGGCGTCGCTCGCGGCCCAGGACCGACACACCAAGGTGCAGGGGCCGGGCTCGACCGATGTCGGCGCCCGCTCGCCGCACGAGAAGCCGCAGCGCGTGTCGTTCGGCGGCCGCCGCACCGCGTCGCAGACGCCGCTCCAGGATCTCGAGGGCATCATCACCCCCGCCGACCTGCACTTCGAGCGGCATCACGGCGGGGTCCCGTCGATCGATCCGAAGACCTACTCGCTGCTGCTCCACGGCATGGTCGAGCGGCCGCTGGTCTTCACGCTCGACGACCTGAAGCGCTTCCCGGGCCGCTCCGATGATTCGCTTCCTGGAATGCTCGGGCAACGGCAGCCGGGCGTATCGGCCGGATCCGAAGGCGGCCGAGACCACGCCGCAGATTCTCGACGGCCTCACCAGCACCAGCGAGTGGACCGGCGTGCCGCTGGCCACGCTGCTCCGCGAGGCCGGTGCCTCGCCCAAGGCGACGTGGTTCCTGGCCGAATCGCAGGACGCCGCGGTGCTGGCCCGCAGCATCCCGATGGAGAAGGCGATGGACGATGCGCTCATCGCCTACGCGCAGAACGGCGAAGCGCTCCGGCCCGAGCAGGGTTATCCGGTGCGGCTCTTCCTGCCCGGCTACGAGGGCTCGGCCAGCGTGAAGTGGCTGCGCCGCATCGAGGTCGCCGACAAGCCGTTCATGATGCGCGAGGAGACCTCGAAGTACACCGACCCGCTGCCCGACGGCACGGCGCGGCAGTTCAGCCTGGTGATGGACGCCAAGTCGATCATCACCGAGCCGGCGTTCCCCGAGAAGCTGTCGGGGCCAGGCTGGCGCGAGATCCGTGGCATCGCCTGGAGCGGCCGCGGCAAGATCAGCTTCGTCGACATCAGCGTCGACGGCGGCGCCACCTGGCAGAAGGCGACGCTCGACGACCCGGTGCTGCCCAAGTGCCACACCCGCTTCCGCTTCGCCTGGAACTGGAGCGGCGGCGAGACCACGATCATGAGCCGCGCCACCGACGAGACCGGCTACTCGCAGCCGACCCTCAAGGCGCTGATGGCGGTGCGCGGTCCGGGCACGCAGTACCACTTCAACAACATCCGCGCCTGGAAGGTCGCCGCCGACGGCACGGTCACGCTGGCGGTGGGGGCGCATGACGCGAGCAACGGCCTCGGCGGTCGTTGTCGTCGTCGCGGCGGCGTGGTCGGTGGCGGTGGCCGCGCAGACGGCCAAGCCCGGCGCGGCCCCAGCGCGCTATGGCCTGGGCCGGGCGGCGACGCCCGACGAGATCAGGAAGATCGACATCGACGTGATGCCCGACGGCACCGGGTTGCCCGAGGGCCGCGGCACCGTCGCCGAAGGCGCCGCCACCTACGCCGCCAAGTGCGCGTCGTGCCACGGCAAGAGCGGGGAAGGCGCGTCGTTCGATCGCCTGGTGGCCACCGACGCCGGCGAGAACTTCGCCTTCGGCCGCGATCCGCGACTGGCCCGCGCCATCGGCAACTACTGGCCCTACGCCTCGACGCTCTACGACTACACCGCGCGCTCGATGCCGTTCACCGCACCGGGCACGTTGACGGCCAACGAGGTCTACGGGCTGGTCGCCTACCTGTTGTCGCTCAACAAGGTGGTGCCCGAGACGGCGGTGATGGACCAGGCCACGCTGCCCAAGGTGGCGATGCCGGCGCGCGATCGCTTCGTGAAGGACAATCGGACCGGCGGCAAGGTCGTGAAGTAGGCAACGCACGCACAACCTGGGAGCACGAGCCATGGGCGACTTCGGCATCCGGCGTCTCGGTGGACTGACCGTTCTCGTCGGCGTCGTCGCGGGTCCGGCGCTGGCCGCGGCCCAGGCGCCGGCCACGCCGACCTTCACCAAGGACGTCGCGCCGATCTTCCAGGCCAAGTGCGAGGCCTGCCACCGGCCCGAGTCGATTGCGCCGATGTCGCTGCGCACCTACCAGGAGGCGCGGCCGTGGGCCCGGTCGATCCGCACCAGGGTCGACGCCCGGCAGATGCCGCCATGGCACATCGACAAGACGGTCGGCGTGCAGGAGTTCAAGAACGACCGCTCGCTCAGCGACGAACAGATCGCGACCGTCCTCAAATGGGTTGACGGCGGCGCCCCTCAGGGCGACCCGAAGGACATGCCGCCCGCGAAGGTGTGGCCGACCGAACAGACCTGGGACGTGGCCAAGGCCTACGGCCAGTCGGAACCCGACCTCATCATCCGCTCCACCCCGTGGACCCAGAAGGCCGGCTCGAACGACACCTGGTGGAAGCCGATCGTCGACAGCGGCCTGACCGAGGCGCGCTGGGTGCGCGCCGTGGAAGTGCGGCCGAGCACGATCAAGGGCCGCAAGATCACCCATCACGCCAACGCCGACCTGCTGCAGTTCGATCCTGAGGCGCCGTCGGCCGAGATGACGCCCGGCCGATTCAGCGAGTGGGCGGTCGGCAAGGAAGCGGAGTACGTGCGTCCGGGCGCTGGCATGCTGATGCTGCCCGGGTCGAAGGTGGCCTGGGACATCCACTACTCCAACGGCGGCGAGGACGTCACCAGCGCGGTCGAGCTCGGCATCTACTTCTACCCGAAAGGGCAGGAGCCGAAGTACCGGCAGCACCTGATCCGCATGGGCAAGACCGGCGTCGGCGCGGTGGACATCCCGCCCAACACCGTGCAGCTCACCGAGGTCTACTTCCCGCTCCGCCAGGCGGCGCGCATCGAGAGCTTCCAGCCGCACATGCATCTGCGCGGCAAGGCGATGACGCTCGAAGCGGTGCTGCCCACCGGCACCAGCGTCGTGCTCAGCCACGTCGCCGAGTTCGACTTCAACTGGCACAACGCCTACGTCTACGCCGACCACGCCGCCCCGCTCCTGCCGCGCGGCACGATCGTCAAGGTGAAGGCGTGGCACGACAACACCGCCGCCAGCCGCGGCAACCCGGATCCCAACGTGTGGGTCGGCTACGGCCAGCGCACCGTCGACGAGATGGCGCATGCGTGGGTGAACGTGACCTACTTCACCGACGAACAGTACGCCGCCGAGGTCGACGCGCGGCAACGCTCCACCGCCGACCGTCAGCGCTAGTCCGGTCCGGCATGCCGACACGCGCGTCACGCCTCCGGTGGGTGAAGGCGGCCGTCGTCGCCGCGTGGCTCGGTGTCGTCGCCGGGTCGCTCGACGCGCAGAAGCCGCGCGAGCCGTTGCCGGCCGAGCCGCTCGGCTCCGGGGCCGAGGCGATCTTCCCGGTGCTCGAAGGCTGGGGGCCGCACAAGGACGGGTCGACGGTGATCCTGCTCGGCTACTACAACCGCAACCGGAGCACCGCCTTCGACATCCCGATCGGCGCCGACAACCGCATCGAGCCCGGCGGGCCCGACTACGGCCAGCCGACCCACTTCGAGCCGAGCCAGCAGCACGGCGTGTTCGCGATCAAGGTGCCGTCGACCTTCGGCACGAGCAAGCTGACGTGGACGCTGCGCGTCAACGGCCAGGAGTCGAAGGTCACGTTCTGGCTGAATCCGCCCTACTGGGTCGACTTCTTCAGGAACGCCGCGAGTGGCAACGAGCCGCCGGTCGTGCGTTTCGCCGCGGATGGAGCGCCGCTCACCGGGCCGCCGCTGGGCGTCGCGCAAACCCTGACCGCCACGGTCGGGCAGCCGGTGACGCTGCGGCTGTGGGCCAGCGACGTCGCCGGTCCGCGCGAGGGGCCCGACGCCGAGCTGGCCGAGATCCGGCGGCGCACCAATCCCGTGGTCGATCCGGTGGCCATCGTCGGCGACACCACCTTCGGCGGCGCGGCGCGCCGCAGCGCACCCGCCGCCCGCGCCGATGTCCTGGTGCACTGGCGCGAGCACCGGGGCCCCGCCCGGGTCACGTTCGCGCCGGCGCAGGTGCCGGTCGTGACCAAGGGCGACCCGAAGGCCGTGGTCGAGGCGTCGACCACCGCCACCTTCAGCGTGCCCGGCGAGTACGTCCTGCGGGCGCAGATCTCTGACGAGTCGGGGGAGAGCGGCGGTGGCGATCAGTGCTGCTGGACCACCGCGCACGTCAAGGTCACGGTGAAGTGACGCCGTGACACCGCGACGCTTGCTCGCGCTGGCGGCGCTCGCCGTCGCCGCCCAGGTGGTGGGCGCGCAGAGCCCACGGCCATCCGGTGGGCGAGTGGCACTACATCGGCGGCGACGTCCGTCATACCCGCTACTCGCCGCTCGACGAGATCACCGCCGCCAACTTCGCGACCCTCGGCGTCGCCTGGACGTGGCGTGGCGACAACTTCGGCCCGTCGGCCGATCCGCTGTTCCGGGCGACCCCGATCTACGTCGACGGCCTGCTCTACACCGTGGCGGGGCAGCGGCGCACCGTCGCGGCGATCGACCCCGGCACCGGCGAGACGGTCTGGACCTACCGCGAGCCGCCGACGACGCGCTGGGAACGCGGCATGCGCAACAACTACGGCAAGGGCGTGGCCTATGCCGAGGTGAACGGGCGCAAGGTGATCTTCTACACCTCGCCCGGGTTCTTCCTGCACGCGCTCGATGCCAAGACCGGTCAGCACCTCGAGAACTGGGGCGCGAAGGTGCCGATCGCCGGGTTCCCGGCCAGCGGCGTCGTCGACATGCTGCCGGATCTGGTGAAGGACTGGCAGCCGTGGCTGGCCTCCGAATACAAGTACGACGCCAATCACGGCATCCCGCGCGACCTCGGCAACCTGTCCACCTCGTCGCCGCCGATCGTCGTCAACGGCGTGGTCGTCGTCGGCAACGTCCACGAACAGGGCTACTACCAGACGCGGATCGAGAACATCCCCGGCGACGTCCTGGCCTACGACGCCCGCACCGGGAAGCCGCTGTGGAAGTTCCACGTCATTCCGCGGCCGGGTGAGTTCGGCCACGACACCTGGAAGAACGACGCCTGGCGGCGCACCGGCGACGTGTCGTCGTGGGCGCCGATGTCGGCCGACCCCGAGCGTGGGCTGGTCTACATCCCGACCAACCCGCCGACCATCGACTTCTTCGGCGGCTTCCGGCCCGGCGACAACCTGTTCGGCACCAGCCTCCTCGCCCTCGACGTCAAGACCGGGCAGCGCCGCTGGCACTTCCAGATGGTGCACCACGACATCTGGAACTTCGACAACCCGCAGGCGCCGGTGCTGCTCGACGTGCCGATCGACGGGACGATGACGCCGATCGTCGTCGAGACCACCAAGCAGGGCTTCGCCTACGTCTTCAACCGCGAGACCGGCCGGCCGATCTGGCCGATCGAGGAGCGCCCGGTGGCGGCGTCCGATCTGCCCGGCGAGATCCTGTCGCCGACGCAACCGTTCCCGACCCGGCCGAAGCCGCTCGAGATCCAGGAGCTGACCGACGACACCCTGATCGACTTCACGCCCGAGCTGAAGGCCGAAGCGCGCGAGATCGTGAAGCACTACAAGATCGGCCCGCTGTTCAACCCGCCGATCCAGGTCGGCCATCCCTCGGGCCTGCGCTCGTTCGTCAGCTGCCCGGCCGGCGCCAGCAACATCAACGGGCCGACCGTCGCCGATCCGGAGGCCGGCGTGCTGTTCGTCGCGGTCGATCGGTCGTGCCGGGCCGAGAACCTGGTGCCCGGCGCGCAGATGGACAAGCCGAACGACCCCAAGACCACCGGCCGCACCCTGTCGCAGTGGGTCGTCGCCAATCGCGGCGACCTGCGCGGGCCTCAAGGACTGCCGATCTGGAAGCCGCCCTACGGCCGCATCATCGCCATCGACATGCGCAGCGGCGAGTTCAAGTGGGAGGTGCCCAACGGCGACTCGCCGGACTTCATCCGCAATCACCCGCTGCTCAAGGGCCGCGATATCCCGCCCACCGGCCGCCCGGGCCACGCGATCATGCTGCCCACCAAGACGCTGCTGCTGATGGCGCCGCCGGGTCTGCCGGTGCTCTACGCCCTCGACAAGGCGACCGGCCAGCGCGTCGGCACGGTCAAGATGCCCGCGCCCGGGCAATACGGGATGATGGGCTACCTGCACCGCGGCAAGCAGCACGTGGTGGTGCAGGTTGGCAGCGGCACGCACGCCGGATCGTTGGTCGCACTGAGACTGCCCGGCGAGCCGCCCGCAGGCCACTGAAGGCGATCGCGCCGCCCATTCGAATATCATCCGCAACCGGAGGGCCCTGCATGCGACGCCGGCCGTTCGACTTCACGCTGTCGCGCCGGGAGTTCGGCGGAGCGCTGCTTCTCGGCTCCCTCGCTGCGACCGGCGCGAACACTCGCGCCACCGCTGAAGCCCTGGACGGGCTGCCACGCGATCGCCCGGATCGCCAGGGAGTGGACGCTGCGGCGATCGGCCGGTTCCTCGACGACGTCTCGGCCGCTGGCATCGAACTGCACAGCATCATGCTGGCGCGCCACGGCCACGTCGTCGCCGAAGGCTGGTGGTGGCCGTACGCCGCCACGCGGCCGCACATGATGCACTCGCTCACCAAGAGCGTCACCGCCTGCGGCGTCGGCAAGGCCATCGAGGAAGGCCGGTTCGGACTGGACGACCGCGTCGCTGAGTTCTTCGATCGCGAACGCCCGGCCGTCGTCAGTGATCACCTCGCGCTGATGACCGTGCGCGATCTGCTCGCGATGCAGACCGGCCACGCCAGCGAGGTGTCGGGCGCTGTGTGGCGGCCGATCAAGACCAGCTGGGTGGCGGAGTTCTTCAAGGTCCCAGTAGTACATCGCCCCGGCACGACGTTCGTCTACACGAGCGCCGCGAGCTTCATGTTGTCGGCCATCATCTCGAAGACGACCGGCCAGCGGCTCCGCGACTACCTTGAGCCGAGGCTCTTCGCGCCGCTCGGCATTCGCGGCCTCCAGTGGGACATCGGTCCGGGCGACATCAACCCGGGCGGGAACGGCCTCTCCTGGACGACCGCCGACGTGCTGAAGCTCGGCATGCTCCATGCGCAGCGAGGACGCTGGCGCGACCGCCAGGGTACTGCCGGAGACGTGGGTGCGCGAGGCGACGCGGGCCCAGGTGCCCGATGGCGGCTACGGCTATCACTGGTGGATTGGACCAGGTGGCGCGGCCTACGCCTACGGCCTGTTCGCGCAGCACTCGATCGTGTTCCCACGGCACGACGCCGTGCTGGCCGTCACCGCCGCGGTGAGCGATCGGGCCCTCCTCGAGGTGGTGTGGAAACATTTCCCCGCCGCGTTCGATGGCCCGAGCGACAGCACGGCCGTGAGTGCCCTGTCAGCGCGGCTCGCCGCGCTTCGGCTGCTCCCCCCGCTCGCGCCGAGCGCCTCGCCCGTGGCCGCGCAGGTCACCGGGCGGACGTTCCACGTCGGCCCGAACGAGGACGGAGTCGAACGTGTCACGTTCGAGTTCGCGGCCGATCGCTGCCGCTTCCGCCTGCGCGACGGGCGCGGCGAGCACAGTATCGTGGCCGGCACGTCCGACTGGATCGAGAGCGACACCTCGATGACGGGCAACCGGTTGCATCACCAGTACCAGCCCGAGTCGATGCGCGTGGTGGCCGGTGGGCGCTGGGTCGACCCGCGCACGTTCGAGATGACGTGGCAGTTCGCCGAGACGGCGTTCCGCGACCGCGTCGTGTGCCGATTCGACGGCGCCGATGGCGTCACGGTCAATCGGAGTGTCAACGTGAACTCGGCGGCGACCTCGCGGCCGACCCTGCACGGCCGCACCACGTGACCGCTGCTACTGCGTCGTGGTCGCCTCGTCGGTCGACCTCGCGCGCAGGCAGGAGCGCGTGTGGCAAGGCCATCCAGGCACCACCCCTTTGGGTTCCGGAGAGCATGCGCCAGCGTAACCGCGGATTCGTCATGCTGGCGCGGCGCAGGCGCGTCTGCGACGGCCCGACACCGGCGGCCACTCAGTGGGAGAGCGAGGTCACCACGCCTATGCCGTCGACGACCGTCACCGTCGTGCCGAGCGGCGCCGATAACTCGCGCAGCCGGGCGAGGATCGCGGTGGCGGCCATCGGGCCCGCCGGCGCCGGAATGCCGCGCACGCGGCGGTCCTGGCCCACACCGACGTCGAGAGGGTGCAGCTCGACGCGGCTGACCCTGCCGCCTTCGACGCGGACCAGGGCGATGGCGCTTTGCCACCACGCGTCGTCCGAAAAATCCACGATCGGGGGCCCCTCCGCGCCGACGGGCGACAGGACGTTCATGGCCGCGTCTTCGAAGCCGTCGGCGGCCGGCGCCGTCAGTGCGCGGTCGGGGAAGACGAAGTTCCCGAGGCTGTAGAAGACGGGCCGCCCGCGATACACCTCGATGCCGCGCAGGCGGTGCGGCCCGTGCCCGTGCACGACGTCGGCCCCGGCATCGATGGCGGCGTGGGCAACCTCACGCAGGAGGTCGGGCACGTCGTCGAGGCGATTACCGGGTTCGTGGGCGTGCAGGCTCACGACGACGGCCGCCGCCGTGGCCCGCGCCTCGCGCACCGACGCCGCGAGGGCGGCGAGGTCCTCGCGGTCGGGGACGAGCGCCATCCCGCCGCGAGCGCCGCGCTCGACCGTGATGCCGAGGAGATTCCAGGTGCGGCCGTCGGGATTCGCCGTGAACGCCGGGGGCGGGAACGCCGCGGCGAGACCCTCGAACGACGCCGCATCCACGGTGAGATGTCGGGCGTAGCGCAGGCCGTTGACCCCTGGACGGCCGAGGATGTCGCCCTGGCGCGGCGCGGCGCGCGCGCCCGGCGAGAACGACACCGCGACCGACACGAGCGCCACCGTCCCGGCGGGCGTCTCGACGAATGCCGGCGCCCGTGCCGCCTCCAGATTGGCCCCGGCCCCGGCCGCGGCCACGCCCGCCGCTGCGAGCCGCGCCTGCACGGCCGACAGGCCGTCCGCCCCGAAATCGAGGGCGTGGTTGTTGGCCAGTGACACGGCGCCGATGCCGAGCCGGCGGAGGTCTTCGGCCGCGGCGTCGGTCGCGGAGGGCCAGCGTGGAGCGCCGAGCTCGGCGCCTGGCGCCGCCGCCGGCGCGATCGACAGCTCGAAGTTGGCGATGGCGAGCGAGGCGCGCTGCGCCAGACCGGCAACCGCGCGCAGGCCGGGCGCGTCGACATCCAGCGGCACCGAGATGGCCGCATCGCCGGCCAGCGCCAGCACGAGCGCGCCTGTCGGCGCCGACGCCGGCCGGCGTGGGTCGTGCGTGGCTGACGTGAGCCACGCCGCGGCGGCCGAGGCCAGGGTCAGCACGACGACGAGCGCCAGGCGATGCCGCCAGGGAATCCGGTGACTCACGCGATCAGCAGCCGTTGCACGAACCAGTACACGCCCAGGCACAGCACGGCCGAGGAGCCGACGAGCGCGACCGGCGTCCGCCACGCCGTCCGCATCGCCCAGGCGAGCAACGGGTAGGCCAGCGCCACGGCGACGAGCTGGCCGATCTCGACGCCCAGGTTGAATGTGAAGAGCGAGAGCGCCAGCGTGCCTGGCGGCAGCGCCAGGTCGCGCAGCACGTTCGAGAAGCCGAATCCGTGCACCAGGCCGAAGAGGAACGCCAGGCGCCAGCGCCGGTCGAGATGGTCGGCGAGCAGGTTCTCCGCAGCCACCCAGGCGATGCTGAGCGCGATCAGCGTCTCGATCAGCGCGGACGGCAGCGTGACGACCTCGAAGGTCGCCAGGCCGAGCGTGACGCTGTGCGCCACGGTGAATGCCGTGACGATGGTCACGACGTCCCCCAGCCTGGCTGCGCCCACGAGCAGCACGACGAGAAACGCGAGGTGGTCGTAGCCGGTGGCGATGTGCTCCACACCCAGCGCGACGAACCGGCGGGCCGTCTCGAGCACCGGCGCCGCGCCGCCGTCGAAGTTCGCCCGCGTGCGCTCGGCGTCGAGCACGGCCTCGCGCGAGATCGCGCCGAGCGTCACGCGCGTCAGGTGCCGGTGATCAGGCTGGCTGATCGCGGGCAAGGTGGACTCGATGGCCAGCGTGCGCACGGGGGCCGCAAAGGTGTAGCCGAGCGCGAGGCGCAGCGTCGTGCCGTCCTCGAGGCCGTAACGCTCGAGCAGCACGGATTCCGGCGTCTTCCCGTCGGCGGTCACGCGAAAGTTCCGTTTCAGCGCCGCGAAGACCGCCGCGATCGCGGCGTCGATTTCGTCGGCCGATGCCCGGCCGTCGCCGTCGGCGTCCACGACCGGTCCTTGATGGAAGTCGACCGCGCCGATGGCGAAGCTGACGTCGACACGGCGATCGCGCGCGATGACGCGCGAGGTGCTGCGTGACAGCTCGTGACTGCCGACGGTCGCGCCGCCGGCCCCCAGCACGACCGCGAGCACGCACGAGAGCGCGGCGCGGCGACCAGCCGGGCTCACGGCACGGTCCTAGGACCCGGCCAGCGAGACGATGCCGAGGCCGTCGCGGAATTCGATCTTCGTGTTGTAGGCAGCCGAAAACTTGATCAGGTCGTCGACGATCTTCCTCGCCAGCGTCGGATCGGCCAACACCGGCCGGCCGCGCTTCGATCGCGGCTGCCCGTAGCCGAGCGAGATCGGATGCAGCGTCAGCTCGGTCAGCCGGTCGCCGCTGAACGTGGGTAGCGCGACGACCGACTCGAAGATGTACGGATCCGAAGGGAAGCCGATGGTGCCGTTCTTGGTCCGCTCGTCGTTGAAATCGCCCACGCCGGAGTTGATCGGCATGTCGAATGGCTCGTAGTTCTCCGGCGGCTGGCGCAGCAGCGTCTCGTTCTGGAAGATGAAGTTGGCCAGCGAGTAGAAGATCGGCCGGTTCTTGTAGATCTCGATGCCGCGCAGCACGTGCGGGCCGCTGACGACGATGGCGTCGGCGCCCGCATCGACCATCTTGCGGGCGAACGTCACGAAGAACTCGGGCGGCACGTAGCGATTGCCGCCGTTCTCGTGCGAGTGCGTCGACACGATCACGTAGTCGGCCTGCCGGCTGGCGTTGCTGACGACGGCGGTCATCGCGTCGACGTCTTCCTTGAGCGGCTCGGTGCGGACCTGGTTCGTGTCGCCGACCACGAACCGGCGGCCCATCACCGTCATCGCGGTTGCCGAGCCCGGGCCGGCCGCTCCGCCGCCATCGCTGCCGCCTACCGGGACGCCGGCGCCCTTGAGTGCCGACTGCAGCGCGTCGAATTGCGTCTTCGTCACGACCTGCGTGGTCGTGAATCGCAACGGCGCCAGGCCCGGACGGGCTTTCGTGTCGCCCCACGTGTCACCGGCGCTACTGCTGTCGGGGAATGTCGACGACACGGCCACCAGCGCGACGCGGCCCTTGTCGGTTTCGACGAACTTCGCTTCACGGGCCTCGCGGAGGCTGTTGCCGAAACCGGCGCCCACCAGTCCGGCGTCGCGCGCGTACTTGTCGGTCATCTGCGCGCCGAGCACGCCGTAGTCGCCGGTGTGGTTGTTGGCCTGGGCGACGAGATCGAAGCCGGCCCAGACCAGCTCCTTCGCGAGCGCCGGGTCGGCCCGCATGTAGGTACCGCCGCTCTGCGTCGACGGGTATGGCTCGTAGTCGTGGAACAGCATCTCGAGGTTCGTGAACGCAGCGTCGGCGCCGCGAATTCTCTCGATGAGCTGGAGAAACTCGGGCTCCCTATGCGGCGAGAGCGCCTGCACGATGATCGAGTCGCCGGTGAGTGCGAGCGTCATCGGCCCGCGATCGGGGTAGACGTGCGGCTGCGGCCGCGCCGGCTGCGCGGCGGCCCGGGGCTCGAGCGCCGTACCGGGCCAGGCAGCGAGCACCACGACGCCGGCGACGGCGGCCACCAGGCCGATGGGTGAACGACGTGGCATGTGCTGTCCCTTGTGAGTCACGCGATCGGAGCGGCGAACGCGCGCACTCTATCCCACCCCTGATCCGACTGCAACCGAGGCCGGGGCGAATCTTCGGCGAATCCAGACGTTGCTCAGGCCAGCCGCGCCCAGCGATCGGCGCACAACATCACGACCGCGACGAGGTGCACGAGGTCGTCGATGTCCACCCATTCATCGGCGCCGTAGAAGCCGCCGGCGAGCGACCCGATGCCAAACGACGGCACGCCGGCCAGCCGGATCGGGTAACGAATGTCTCCCGCAAAGTGTGTGGGATACGAGGCCGGTGCTGTGCCCGTCACGTCCGCAATCGAGGCGCGCAGCGCCCGACACGCCGGTGAGTCCCACGGCACGGCGGCGTGATTCGCGCCGAGTCCGTCGCGTTCGAGCGTCACGGTGATGCGCCGCTCGCCGCGGCCGCGCGCCGCCGCCACCCGTTCTGCATCACGACGGGCGGCCGCCAGGATCTCGCCGAACGACCGTGTGTCGTCGAAGAGCACGCGCACGCGGGCCCGCACCGAGGCCGGCACGGAGCCTACGCGATCGCCGGCACTCAGTTCGCCGACATTCACCTGGCAGCCCTTGAGTATGCCGCCGCGCCAGTCGTCGATGATGGCGAGCGCCGCCTGCAGGGCATCGCCGCCCTCGGAGAACGACGCGCTGTCGGGGCTGCCGAGTTCGCGCGCCGGGCCGCGCCACCCGGTGACCGAGACGCGCATGTCGAGCACGCCCCGCACGATGTGTTTGATGTCGGCAAAGCCGCGCCCCGTCTCCGCGGGGTGCACGTAGAGCACCTGCGAGAAGTCCTTGAGGCGGGCGAACGTCGGCAGGCTGCCGCGGCTGCCGCCGCCCTTGCCGTGCAGGCTCATCACGATCGGTGCCGGACGGCCCTGCGCCGTCAGGATTGTGGCGGCCACGGCCATCGCCGCCACGCCGCCCTTGTCGTCGGCAGCGCCGAGCCCGTAGAGCCGCCCGTCGCGCACGCGGGCCTCGAGCGGCGGCGACGTCCAGCCGGCGCCGGCGCGTTCGGTGTCGATGTGCGCGAAGAGCCCGACACGCGAGGGTCGCGCGGCGGCACGCGCCACCAGGTTCACCGCCGGGGCTGGATACGGCGTGGCCGGCGCCATGTAGTCGGGATGCGACGTGTAGGCCGTGGGGTCGTCGGTCGCGAGGTCGCTGCGGTAGCCGCGGGCATCCAGATACGCGGCCACGGCGCGCTGGGCCGGCTCCGCTGATTCGCCGAGCGGGCTCGATACCGCGATGAGCTGCGAGAGCAGCGCCACGAGTTCGTCGCGTTTCGCGCGCGCCAGTCGCAGCGCGGTCGGGCCGTCCAGGGCGGTGTCGGCGGAGGATTGGGCGGCGGCACGCGGCATCGGCGTCAGTCCGGCCACCGCGGCAGCACTGCTGTTCAGGAACTCGCGACGATTCATGGACGCAGGATATCGTCGAATGAACCGCGAAGGCCATCGCACGCCGGCTCGGTCGTCGCCCTGCGCCGGCCGGGCGACATGCGGTCAGGCGCCGTGCGCCTACTGTCGCCGTCCGCTCAGGATCGCCGCCACCGCGGCCAGGATCAGCACCGCCGCCACCGCCGTGCGTGCCGTGAGCGGTTCGCCGCCCACTGCGGCGCCGAGCATCACCGCCACCAGCGGATTGACGAACCCGTAGCTGGCCACCCGCGACGGCGTCGACACCCGCAGCAGCCACACATAGGCGGTGAAGGCGGCGATCGACGCCCCGCCGACCATGTAGGCGAAGCCCAGCAGCGACCGTGCGGAGACCGCCCAGAGGTCGAACCCTGCGACCTCGCCCGACACGAGCGCGACGACGAGCAGGGCGGCGCCGCCGGCCATGAGCTGCATGCCGGTGGACAGGACCACCGACCCGGGCAGGTGCGACCGTCGCGCCTGGACCGAACCCAGCGCCCATGAGAATCCGCTCACCTGGATGACCAGCAGCCCGGTCGCGTCCACCGCACCGCTCCAGCTGCCCGGACCGACGAGCACGGCCAGGCCGAGCAGGCCCAAGGCGAGGCCGAGCCATACCGGCAGCCCGGGGCGGGGGGCGCCGGCCCACAGCCAGTCGAGCAGTGTCATCCACAACGGCAAGGTGGCCATGCCGAGCGCGGCCACCCCCGAGGGCACGCGGCCCTGCGCCCATGCCAGCAGCCCGTGGCAGCCGAGGAAGAGCAGCGCCCCGACCACGGCCGCCGCGCGCCAGTGCGCCAGCGTCGGCGGCTCGGCGGAACGCAGGCGTGCCCACGCATAGAGGCACAGCCCGGCCAGCATCGAGCGGACGCCCATCAGCAGGAACGGCGGCACCGTTTCGATGGCGTAGCGAATCGCCAGGAAATTCGCGCCCCAGACGAAGTAGATGAGCAGAAAGGCGCCGAGCACCTTCAGCTGGTGGGCATCCAGCCCCTGGTGGTCCGCGGTCGCGGCCCGATCGATCGACGCTGGCATCGGCTCCAGCATCGTCGGCGATCGCGCTCCGGCACAAGCGACTTCTGCTATGCGGTGCCGTTAAGCGCGGCTACGCCGTCGATCACCGCGGCAGCGCGTCGCGGAACCGATCCCACCCGCGGACCAGCGCGTGCACGACCACGCTGCCGACGCGGTGGGCGGCGTCGAGCGCCGGCAGCAGGCCGATGTAGCCGCCGACCTTGGTCTCGGCGAGGCTCTCGGTCGCGCTGAGGCCGTCGCGCTGCTGATCGAAGTTGCTGGCCGTCCGCAGCACCAGCACGCGGCGCCTGTCGACGCGGCCGGCGGCGTCGAGCAGCGTCAGCGCCTGCATCGTCCCGGTGTCTTCCATCGCCGTGGTGACGTAGTTGCCGCGTCCGGCGGTGTGGTAGCGGACCCAGGCGTTGGCCCACGTGCTGAGCCTGCGGCCGTGCCAGAAGGTGCCGCCCGACAACGTGTCGCCCTTGAGGACACGCGGTGCCTGACGGGCGGCGGTGTGCTCGGCGTAGCGTTCGCGCTGCGCGCGCATGGCCTCGGTGTCCGCCAGGGCCACGCCCTTGGTGAGCGAGAACGCCCAGTCGACCAGTGCCGGCTCGAGCCGATAGGCCTCGCCTTCGTCGGGTTCGCGGCGCGGCAGCTCGTACGGCGTCGTCTTGCGGAGCGGGATGTAGCCGGTCGGCCACTCGGGCGGAATCTCGCGCGCGTCGATCTCGTGGGCGAGGTCGGCGTCGACGACCCACTCGGCCCACACCGCCGACCCCGGCGCGCCGTCCTCCGGGTCGATGCCGGCGATGCCGGCGACCACCCAGTAGGCCTTGCGCAGATCGAACCGGGGATCGAGGCCCAGCGCCATCACCGACGCCGCGGCCCGGGCGGTGCCGATGCCGGTGCTCATCGCGAGCACGCCGTCCGGGTTCATGCGGAGATTGCGCCCGCCTTGCGGGAACGGCCACACCCGATCGAGGCGCTCGCGCTCGACCCAGTGCTGCAGCTCGCCGGGCTGGTCGCCGCTGTCGGCGCCGCGCTCGAACATCGTGACGACCACGACCTTGACCTCGACCGGCGGCTGGGCCAGCACGGGCGCCGCCGCGCAGAGGACGAGACCGACGAGGACCAGCAGCGGCATCGCCGCCTACTCTACGCTCGGCGTCGGCTAGAATGACGGCGAATTCTCATGCCCCGCCCAAAGGTCGCCGTTGTCAGCGCGTTCGTGCTCCTCGTCGTGGCGACGGCGGCGTCGGCGCAACCGATCGTCGGGGTGCTCGGTATTCCGTCCGAGGTGATCGCGGTCGAGCGCCGATTGGCCGACAGCTACGAGCTGACGGTGCGCGGCCAGGTGTTCCGCGTCGGCACGATCGGAGGGCGCCGGGTCGTCGTCGGCCGGTCCGGCGCCGGCAAGGTGAACGCCGCGTTCGTCACCGCGCTGCTCATCAGCCGATTCGAGCCTGACGCGTTGTTCTTTTCGGGCACCGCCGGCGCCGTCGATCAGTCGCTGCATCCCGGCGACGTGGTCATCGGCGCGACCGTGGCGCAGCACGATACCGGCTCGGTGACTCCAGCCGGCATCGAGCGGCGCGGACTGCGCAACGGCGCCACCGGCGAGCGCGATCCGATCCTGCTGCCGGCACCGGCGGCGCTGTTGACCGCGGCGCGGGCGGCGGCGGCCGGACTGACCCTGCCGCAGGCCACGGCCACCGCCGGCGGACGCGTCCCGAGGATCATCGAAGGCGTCATCGCCACCGGTGACGTGTTCGTCTCCGACGCGCGTCAGCGCGACGAGCTGCGCGCCAGCCTCGGGGCCGCGGCCGTCGAGATGGAAGGCGCCGCCGTCGTCCAGGTGTGCCGGCAGTTCGCGGTGGCGTGCCTGGTGATCCGCAGCATCACCGACCGCGCCGACGGCCAGGCCTCGGACAGCTACGAGCAGTTCCGTCCCGCGGCCAGCGACAACGCGGCGGCGCTGGTGGCCGCCACGATCGCGCGCCTTCCGTAGGCGAGCTACTGCCCCGGCCGGGACGGCTTGGCCAGGTAGGCCTTCGAGGCCGCGGCGTCCTTCAGCGGCGTCACCTTGTCGGGGTCGATGCGCACCATCATGTAGTCGATGTGGTCGTCGATCTTGGTGAACCAGTGCCCGGTGCCGGCCGGGATGACGACGACGTCGCCGGTCTTCAGGTTGTGCGCGACGCCGTTGCGAATCTCCGATCCGTTGTTGCCCGGGCCGTTGAACTCGCGCACCGTCTGCAATGTGGCCGGGCGGCGCTTGCGGTTGGTGATGTCGGGGCCGAGCATCAGCGTGGCCGTGCCGTCGATGATGTAGTAGACCTCGCTCACTTGGTCGTGTTCGGCGACCGAATCCGGCAGCGGCGCGTCGAGCTTGCCGCGGTGGACCATGCCGATGCCGACATGGGCCTTGCCGATCTCGACGTCGCGCACCTGCTGGTCGGTGAGCTTCTCGGCGACCGCCTTCTGGGTGTAGGCGCGCAGTTCCTCGGCGGGGATGTAGTAGCCGGGGCACATCACGCACGTTGGCTGCGGGTCGGTGGGGTTGACGCGGGTCTGCGCCGCCACCACCCCGATCGCCAGTCCACCCGCGACGAGTCCAGTCAGGAACGTTCTCACGTGGCACCTCCAGGGACAGCCGTGCTGCATCTTGCCCGGGCCGCCGGTCGCGCGCAACCGCCGATTCGCGGCTGCGGGACGGGCGTATACTCCGCGGCATGATGGCACCTGGAGCGTGGCTGCGGCTGGCAACGGCGATCGTCGCCACGTCGATGACGGTGGCGGCGCAGCGCGGCGCCCCCGACGGCGAATGGCGCACCTACGGCGGCGACCTGGGCCACACGCGCTACGCGCCGCTGGACCAGATCACCGCCGCCAACTTCGCCGACCTCGAGGTGGCGTGGCGGTTCAAGACCGACAACCTCGGTCCGCGCCCGGAGTTCACCTTCCAGTCCACGCCGCTGATGGTCAAGGGCCGGCTCTACTCGACGGCCGGATCGCGCCGCGCCGTCGTGTCGCTCGACGCCGCCACCGGCGAGCTCAAATGGGTCTACTCGCTCGACGAAGGGCCGCGCGGGCAGGCCGCGCCACGCCAGCTCTCGGGCCGCGGTCTGTCGTACTGGAGCGACGGCAAGGAGGAGCGCATCCTCTACGTGACGCCGGGCTACCGCCTGATCGCCCTCGATGCCGCCACCGGCCGTCCGGTGCCCGGCTTCGGCACCCAGGGGGTCGTCGACCTGAAGCAGAACTTCGATCAGGATCTCGACCTGGTGCGCGCCGCGGTCGGCCTGCACGCGACGCCGATGATCGCCAACGACGTGGTCATCGTCGGCGCCGCGTTCGAGACCGGCGCCAACCCCAAGAGCAAGATCAACGTGAAGGGCTACGTGCGCGGCTTCGACGTGCGCACCGGCAAGCGGCTGTGGATCTTCCGCACCATTCCCAGCCCGGGCGAGTTCGGCAACAACACCTGGCGCCAGGATTCGTGGGCCTACACCGGCAACACCGGCGTGTGGGCGCAGATCTCGGTCGACCCCGAGCTCGGGCTGGCGTATCTGCCGGTGGAGCTGCCGACGCACGACTACTACGGCGGCGCCCGTCCCGGCGACAACCTGTTCGCCGAGAGCCTGGTCGCGGTGGATCTGCGCACCGGCGAGCGCAAGTGGCACTTCCAGCTGGTGCACCACGGCGTGTGGGACATGGACATCCCATGCGCGCCGATCCTCGCCGACGTGATGATCGACGGCCGGCTGCGCAAGATCGTCGCCCAGCCGACCAAGCAGGCGTTCCTCTACGTCTTCGACCGCGTCACCGGCGAGCCGATCTGGCCGATCGTCGAGCAGCCGGTGCCGGCGGGCGACGTTCCCGGCGAGCACTACTCGCCGACCCAGCCGATCCCCTCCAAGCCGCCGGCCTACGACCGGCAGGGCTTCGCGGTGGACGACCTCATCGACTTCACGCCCGAGCTGCGCAAGGAAGGCGAAGCGGCGATTGCGCCCTACCGCATCGGGCCGAGGTTCACGCCGCCGTCGCTGAGCCGCAAGGAGGGCCCGATCGCGACGCTGATGATGGGCGCGCAGGGCGCGGCCACCAACTGGCCGGGCGGCTCGTTCGATCCCGAGACCGGCATCCTGTACGTCGCCTCGGAGAGTTCTCCGCGGCCGATGGGGTTGGTGCCGCCTCCGCCCGGGGCGTCGGACCTGCCGTATCACCAGGGCACGGTGCTGTCCGGGGCGCGGCGATCCGGAGGCTCTGGATCAGCCACGGCCGACGCCGGCGGCGCCAACCCCGCGCTCACCGTGCAGGGGTTGCCGCTGGTCAAGCCGCCGTACAGCCGGATCAGCGCCATCGATCTGACCAAGGGCGAGATCCGCTGGCAGGTACCGCACGGCGGCACGCCCGAGTTCGTGAAGAACCACGCGGCGCTGAAGGGACTCGACCTGGCGCCGACGGGACGCCCCGGCAACAACGTCGGCACGCTGGTGACCAGGACGCTGGTCATCGCCGGGGAAGGCAACTTCGGTCCGACGGCGTCGGGTGCACGCGGCACGATGCTGCGCGCCTACGACAAGGCCACCGGCAGGGAGGTGGCGGCGTACCAGCTGCCGGCGCCGCAAACCGGCTCGCCGATGACCTACATGTTGGCGGGCCGGCAGTATCTGGTCATCGCCATCAGCGGCCCCGGCTACGGCGGCGAGCTGCTGGCGCTGCGCGCGCCGCTCCCGGCGGCGCCGCGAGTCGATCGATTTCCCGCCGCCGGCGGCGACCTGGCCATCACGCCGCTCATCCACTCGAGTCTGCAAATCGAGCACGCCGGCAAGGTCATCCAGATCGACCCGTGGAGCACGGGCGGCCTGGCGCGGATGAAGCCGGCCGACCTCATCGTCATCACCGACGACGTCGCCCATCACCTCGACGCGGCGGCGATCAAGGCGCTGCGCAAGCCCGGCGCGCCGGTGGTCATCGCCGCCAATGGCACCAAGGTCGTGCCCGACGGCATCGTCCTGGCCAACGGCGACAGCCGGGAGGTGGCCGGCGTGCGGATCGAGGCGGTTGGCGCCTACGACGTCACGCCCGGCGAGTCGTTCCATCCCAAAGGCGAGGCCAACGGCTACGTGCTCACCGTGGGCGGCAAGCGGATCTACCTGGCCGGCGTCACCGAGTGCGTGCCCGAGGTGCGCGCGGTGAAGAACATCGACATCGCCTTCTTCCCGATGAACGTGCCGGCGGCGCGGATGGAGCCCGACGAAGCGGTCGACTGCCTGAAATCCATCGGCCCGAAGGTGGTCTATCCCTACCACTACGACCAGGAGTGGATCCGCCGCCTCGACAAGGACGGGGTGCGCCAGCCACCCACGACGCGCGGCCTGCAGGCGCTGAAAGACGGCCTGGCGCCGCTCGGCATCGAGGTGCGGCTCGGCGACTGGTATCCGCCGCAGTAGCCGCCGGCCACATCTCCTCCCGGCCTCGGCACGCGCTCAGAAGCTCAGGCGCACGCCGAGCTGAAACTGTCGCGCGGTTCCCGTGCCGGTCGGCTGGGCGTTCAGAGGCGTCGGTGTGCCGAACGTCAGCGGCTGCGTGAAGTCGCGTGCGGGATTGCCGTATTGGTCGGCGTTGAACACGTTGAAGCCATCGACGCGCAACTCCAAGGCGCTGCGGCCAACCAGCCGGACACGGCGCGACAGCGACAGGTCCATCTGCCAGGCCGACGGCCCGCGGAAGCCGTTGCGCGGCGCGTTGCCGAACTGACTGGCGGTTGGCACGGCGAAGGCGGCGGGATTGAACCATGCGTCGACATTTCCGGTCACCGGCTCGACGCCGCCAATCAGATTGGGCCGCTGGTTGACGTCGTTGCCGTCCGGGCCAGTCCGATTGACCAGCACGTTGATGGGCCGACCCGATCGCGCGTAGACCACCGCGGCCACGTCCCAGCCGCCGAAGATCGCCGCGCCGGCACCGGAGGTGAGGCGCGCCCGGCCCGCTCCGAACGGCAACTGGTAGACGGCGTTCATGGCGAACACGTGCCGGGTGTCGAAGTCGGAGGGACCCCACTCGCAGTCGCCGCAGCGGGCGTCCTGCCATTCGCTGCCCTCGCCATTGCCGGCGTTGTTGTCGCGTGACCGGCCCAACGTGTAGTTGGCCTGGAACAGCAGGCCGGCCCGGAAGCCGCGCTGCAGCGACAGCAGCAGCCCGTCGTACTCGGTCTCGCCCAGGGCACTCTTGCGATCGATCTGGGTGGTCAGGAACGGCGCCGCCGGTCGCTGCCCGGTCGTCTGGTCGATGGTGTTGACGAAGATGCGGTTGAAGGCGTTGCGCCCGCGTGAGCCGACGTAGGCAGCCTGGGCCGTCAGCGCGCCGAAGATCTCGCGCTGGATCGAGGCGCTGTAGACGTGGGCATACATGTCGCGGCGATCGCGCTGCAGCGCGCGCGGCCGGCTGTTGGCCAGTGACAGCACCTGAGGCACGAACGGCGCCACCGGGAACGACGCCGCGGTCGTCAGTTCGCCGCGTTGCGCCAGGCTGTCGATGGCCGCCGTCACGTCGTCGTTCTGGCCCGGCGAGTAGTACATGCCGTAGCCGCCGCGCACCACCCAGCCGGCGGCCGGCGTCCACGCCACGCCGAGCCGCGGCGCCAGGTTGTTGCGGTCGGCGTCGTACCAGGCCGTGCCCGGCGCGCAGTAAATGCTGGCCGCGCTCGGCGGGCAGGCGGCGAGGTCGAGGACGTTGCCGTTGCCGCTCGCCTCCTTCATCACCGAGTAGTACTCGTAGCGCATGCCGGCGTTGACGGTCAGGGTCGTCGCGACCCGCCACTCGGTCTGCGCGAAGCCGATGCCGTACCACCGGCGCGCCTCCTGCAGCGGCAGTTCACCGTCGATGCGGAGGCGGTTGGTGCGGTTGGCCAGGAAGTCCGCGCTCGAGTTCCAGCGCACGCTGGTGGCCGCCGAGTTGGCGACGTTGACGTGGATGCGGCGGTACTCACCGCCGACCTTGACGGTGTGGCGGCCGCGGGTCATGACCAGGTTGGCGAGGTAGGAGAAGGCCTGCGGCTTCTCTTCGGTGAACAGGGTGGCCCGGGTCGGCGTGAACGCGTTGCGGATCTCGTAGCCCTCGGCGCCGAGACCCTGATCGAGGCGTTCGAGTGGCGACCGGTTCCAGCCGAACTTGACTTCCGCCAGCGCGCTCGACGAGAGCATGCGCTGGACCTGGCCGGTGACGTTGACGGGAAACGCCTCCGACCGCCTGGTCTCCAGCAAGTCGCTGCGCACCTCGCTGTCGATCACGCCGTTGACGCCGTTGACGCGGACGAACGCCGGTGTGCGGTCGTCGAACCGGTGGTCGAGCCGGACCAGGAAGCTGTCCTCGCGCCAGCTCAGTTCCTTGCGCCCGAAGTACTCGTCGACGTCCGGATTGCCCGTGCTTCGGCTCCCGAGCGGATAGGCCGTCATCACCGGCGCCAGCGCCGGCTGCGCCGCGCTCACCCGGGCTCGATACGCGGTGCTCGGCACCAGCGCCGCCGTCTGGTTGGCGACGTCGAGGCGCTGCCGGAGACCCTCGAAGGTTGCGAAGACGAACGTGCGGTTCCGCACCAGCGGCCCGCCGAGCAGGAATCCGGTACTGGTTGAGGCGGAACGACGGTTCGTCGGGAAGGGTGTCGAGCACGCGACGCTCGTCCAGGGCTTCGTCGCGGAAGTACTCGAAGCCGCCGCCACTCCACTGGTTGGTGCCGCCGCGCGATACCAGGTTCACCTGAGCCCCGGCGCCGGTGCCGCCATCGGCGGTGTAGCCACTCGAGCTGACACGGAACTCGGCGATCGCTTCGGCGGACATCACCAGGCGGAGCGAGGCCTCCTGGCGGGGATCCTTGACGCCCGTGGCGTCCACTCCATCGAAGGTCCAGTTGTTGTCGTCGCGGGCCCGGCCGAAGAACCGGATGTTGCCCTGATTGCCCTCGCCGGAATTGCTGGCGCCGGGAGCGAAAGTCATCAGGGTGGCCCAGTTGCGACCGTTCAACGGCACGGCCTCGAGCTGCCGCCTGGTGATCGCGCCGCCGATCTCGGCGGAGTTCAGATCAACGGTGGCCGGCGGGGCGACGACCTGCACTTCACTCGACACCGCGCCGACCCGCATCGCCACGTCAACCGTGCGATGCTGGCCGACTGTCACCTCCACGTCGGTGATCGCCAGCGTTTCGAAGCCGGCCCTGCTCGCGGTCAGCGTGTAGAGGCCGGGCGGCAGCGAGGACAGGCGGTAGACGCCCTGGTCGTCACTCGCGGTCGTTCGAGTGTAGCCGGTGCTGGTCAGCGTCACCGTGACCTCCGCGTCCGGGACACGGCCGGCAGAGGGGTCGCTGACGACGCCGGACAATTGTGCCCGGTCCATCTGCGCGGCGGCTGGAGCGCAGAGCACGAGCGAGACGAAAGCGGCAGAGAGTATCGCCGTGTAAGGCCTGGACATGGTGCAACACCGTATCGACCCGGTGTGGCACCCGGGCGTCGGCAGTGAAACTGCGGCGTAACGCCGCTCCCGCGGCCGTTTACCTGGCGGTCACGGCGCGGTGACGTTGCGGACGCGCGGTCCGGGTACGCTCCGGCTGCGCCGCCGAGTCATCGCGGCAATGGAGGCGTCATGAGAATGCTGGTCGCCCTGGCTGTCGTCCTGGTCCTGGCCGGGTCTGGCCAGCTGCAGTCCCGTCAGCCGGCCCGCAATGTCATCCTCTTCCTGGCCGACGCCGGCGGCCTGCCGACGCTGAATGCCGCCAGCCTGCACGGCTACGGTGAGGGCCGACGTCTCTTCGTCCAGCGGATGCCTCACATCGGACTCTCGGAGACCGCCACCGCCTCGCAGTTCGTCACCGACTCGGCCGCCGGCATGACCGCCATCGTCACCGGGCAGCGGACCCACAACGGCGTCATCGGTCAAGGCGCGGATGCCGTGCGTGGCGTCCGCGACGGCACGCCACTCAAGACCATTCTCGAGTACGCCGAAGAGCATGGGCTGGCCACCGGGCTCATCTCCAACGACTCACTGGCCGGGGCGACGCCGGCGGCGCTGTACGCCAAGGTGCACGATCGGGGGATGACGGCGACAATCTTCCGGCAGGCGTTTGTGGCCCGTGCCGGCGACGGCGTCGACGTGCTCATCGGCTCCGGTCGTCCGGCCATCGCCGCGGCGCTGGCCGCCGCCGGCACCACTGTCGAGGCGCTGGCCACCGAACACGGCCGGCCGATCCTCGACCGGCTCGACGCCGTGCCCGCCGCCGCCACGCGCGCCGTGGTCCTGCTCGACGATCCTGGCTTCGACGTCGGCGCCGCGGTCGCCACGGCGCGGCGGATGCTGGCGGCCAATCAGCACGGTTACTTCCTGATGGTCGAGTCCGACGTCCACACCGACGCCATCCGGCGCGGGCTCGACCGCATGGTCGCTTTCGACCGAGTGATCGAGCAGACCGCCGCCGCGGCCGGACCGGATACGCTGATCCTGTTCACGGCCGATCACTCCTTCGACCTGCGCGTGCGCAGCGGCGTTCGCGGTAAGCCGCTCTTGACCGGCGCCGTCGCCGAGCAGGGAGGCGGCGCCGAGAGCGTCCGCCTGCCGCACGTGCGCATGGACGACAGTCACACCGGCGAGGAAGTGCTGGTCGCGGCGCAGGGCCCGGGCGCCGAGCGAGTGCGCGGCTTCATGGCCAACACCGACCTCTTCGAGGTGATGCGGTCGGCGTTCGGATGGGCGCGTGCCAGCCAGTAGCCCCGGGCCGCTCTTGTCACGGTCGACGCTGTCGCGCCACGCCGCCGTCGCGCTTCTGGCGGGCGTCACGCTGAGCTGCGCCGGGGGCGACGCCCCTCCCGCGCGCGACGTGCCCGGCAAGCCGCCGGCACCCGTGAGTTCTGGCGTGTCGCCGTCGGGACGCACCGGCGCGGTGCCCACCGACCCGGACGATCCGGCCGTGTGGCGGCATCCGTCCGATGCGTCGCGGTCGCTGATCCTCGGCACCGACAAGGCCGAAGTCAGTGGCGGACTCTACGTGTTCGCGCTGGACGGCACGCTCCGCCAGGCGATCACGCCGCTCGACCGACCCAACAACGTCGATGTCGAGTACCGGAGTGGATACCGGCGCCGGCCGTGGCGTGATGGACGTGGCCATCGTTTCCGAGCGGCGGCGACACCGTCTGCGGGTGTTCGGACTGCCAGCCGATGGCGGTGGCCTCGTCGACCTGACGCCAAACGGACTCGCGGTGCTCGACGGGCTGGCCGGCGAAGCCGGCGAGCCCATGGGCATCGCCCTCTACAAGCGGTCGCGCGACGGAGCGGTGTTCGTAATCGTGGCCCCGAAGACCGGGCCGACCACCGGCTACCTGTGGCAGTACCGTCTTCGGGCCGGGGCGGCCGGCCTCGAGGTCGAGTTCGTGCGCCGGTTCGGCGCGTTCGATCGCACGCCTCGCGACGGCGAGATCGGAGAGATCGAGGCGGTAGTGGTCGACGACACGCTCGGCTACGTCTACTACAGCGACGAGTGGACAGCCATTCGAAAGTACCACGCCGATCCTGACCATCCGGAGGCCGCGCGTGAACTGGCGACCCTCGGCACCGCGGACTATGACGGCGATCGCGAAGGGCTGGCTATCTACGACTCGGGAAGCGGCACCGGCTACCTCGTGTCCAGCGACCAGGTCGCTGGCGGGACGCGCGTAAAGCTGTACCGGCGTGAGGGCACCGCCATCGATCCGCACGACCAAGTGCCGATCGCGACCATCGCCACCGCCTCGGACGAGACCGACGGCTTGGATGTCTCCTCGGCGCCGCTGCCGGAATTTCCGAACGGCTTGCTGGTGATGATGAATTCAGGCGCGCGAAACTTCCTCATCTACGACTGGAACGCCATCGTTCGGGCGGTGCCGTCAGCGCCGTCGAGGTAATCACCGGTTCGAGCGTCGCTCCAGCAGGTGGACGATCGCCCCGACGAGCGAGTCCGCGCCCGCGAGCGTGGTTAGTCGGCTGAGAACGCGCTGTGGTACCGCACCAGCCCGGTGTGATCACCGAGCGCGCCTTTCTCGAGTTCGACGGCCATGAAGACCTCATCGGGGACGTCGTATTCGCAGGTCAGGCCGAACCGCGACGCCGGGACGAAATCGAAACGCGGGTAGTACGTCGGGTGGCCCACGACGACGACACCGGCGGCGCCGATCGCCCGGCAGGCGTCGAGTCCGGCGTGGACGAGCGCCGAGCCGATGCCCGAACGCTGTTGGCCAGGCAGGACCGCCATCGGCGCCAGGCCCATCACCAGCGGGAGCGACGCCGCTGCCAGCGTGACCGGACTGAAGAAGATGTGGCCGACCACAGTGCCGCCGGTTTCCGCGACCAGCGAGACCAACGGCGTGACGGTGCCGCGCAGCGTGTCGACAATCCGCGCCTCTTCGGCGCCGCCGAATGCAGCACGGTTGAGCTCGCGCACGGCGTCGACGTCGGTCGGCAATTCGGGCCTGATGTTCATGCGATCCGACGGTAGAGTAGCGCAGCACCGCGTCGCCGCGCCGGCGCCTGGGGGGACCATCGATGCCCGTCCGTCAGTGGCTGCACGACGTCCGTCTCGCCCTTCGCGGCGTCGGTCATGCCAAGGCCTTCTACGCCACCGCGGTCGTGACCCTGGCGATCGGGATGGCTGGCGCGACGGTGATGTTCACGCTGATTCGCGGCATCCTGCTGCGGCCGCTGCCGGTGCCCGACGAAGACCGGCTGGTGGTGTCATGGCGGGTGCCGCCGAGCGGGCCGGCGATCCACGTGCCGTATCGATCGGCGGATATCGGCGAGATCGCCCGAGACAGCCGCGTGTTCGAGCGCGTCGCCGGCGTCGGCTACAACGGCGCGTTCGAGGAGACCTGGGAGGACGGCGCGCGGCTGTTCCCAGCGCGAACCGCCGTGGTGATGGGCGGATTCTTCGCCGTGGCCGGTGTCCCGCCGCTGCTCGGTCAGGTCCTCACGCGCGACCACGACCGTCCTGGCAGTGACAAGGCCGTGGTGCTGTCGCACGCGGCGTGGCGGCGGCTCTTCGGCGGCGCCTCCGACATCGTCGGGCGGGTGCTGGTCTTTCGCACCCAGGCGTACCGCGTCGCCGGGGTGATGCCGGCTGATTTCGAGTATCCACGCGGCGTGGAAATCTGGACCACAGCCGATGGCGCTGTCCGCCGGCGAGCCCGTCGAGGCCTTCCGTCGCGGCGCTGCTCCGCGACGTGGAACTGCTCGGCGCGCCTGCGTCCGGTGTGTCACCGCGGAGCAGGCCACAGGCCGAGCTCGCCACCGTGATCGGCCCGGCTCGACGCCGCAGCGCCGGCGGGGGACGGCCAAGGCTTCATCAACTTCCGGCCGGTGGTGCGGCCCTACAAGCAACTCGTCGTCGGCGACATCGACGGCGCGCTGCTGGTGCTCTTCGCCGCCGTGGGGCTCATCCTCGTCATCGCCAGCGCCAACGTCGCCAACCTGCTGCTGATGCGCGGCGAGACGCGGCGCGGCGAGCTGGTGGTGCGGGCGGCGCTGGGCGCCAGCCGCGGCCGCCTCGTGACCGCCATCGTGGCCGAGAGCCTGGTGGTCGCGCTGCTGGCCGCCGGCGTCGGGTTGCTGCTGTCGCACTGGAGCCTGCAGACCGTGACCACCCTGGTGCCCGACGGGCTGCCGCGGCTGGCGTCGATTCGCACCGACCTGACCGTCGTGGTCTTCACCGCGGCGTTGGCGTTCGTAGCCGCGGTGCTGGCGGGACTGGTACCGGCAGTGACGGCGTCGCGCCTTGATCTCGTGACGCATCTGCGTGCCGGCGGTCGTGGGCCGGCCGGCGCGGCGAGCGCACGGGGCCGACGGGTCCTGGTGGCGGCCCAGGTGGCGCTGGCGGTGACGGTGGTCGCCGCGGCCGGGCTGCTCGGGCGCAGCCTGCAGCGGCTGCAGAGCGCTGACACCGGACTCGCCGCCGACCGCCTCGTGTTGGCTGAGCTCGAGGTGCCGCGCGATCGCTATACCGATCAGACGCGGCACCGGCGGTTCCTCGACGAGGTCGCGACGAGGATTGCCGCGGCGCCGGGGATCGAGGGCGTGACGCCACTCAACGTCCAGCCGTTCGCCGGGGCGACCGGCTGGGAGGTGCCGCGGTTCACCGCCGACGGGCAGACCGCCGACGAGGTCGCGCTCAATCCGTCACTCAACTTCGAGGCCGTATATCTGCCGTACTTCTCAACGCTCGGCGTCGCCATCGTGCGAGGACGGGACTTCACCGCCGCGGACCGCGACGGCGCGCCGAAGGTCGCCATCGTGAGCGAGGCCGTGGCGGCCGCCACCTGGCCGGGGCGGGATCCGATCGGCCAGCGCGTCAAGTTCGGCGGTGTGGCGTCTCCCAACGAGTGGATGACCGTGGTCGGAGTCGCCGCCTCCACGCGGTATCGCGAGCTGGCCACGCCGCGGCCGACGCTGTATATCCCGGCCGAGCAGTTCGGAATTACCGCGGGGCGGCTGGCCATTCGCGCCACCGCCGACCCCGCCTTCGTCGCGACGGTGATCGGTGACGCCGTGCGCGCCGCCGATCCCGCCGTGCGCGTCACGCGGGTCGCGCCCTACGCCGAGTACATGCGCGTTCCACTCGCCTGGCCGCGCTTCAACGCCTTGCTGCTGGCCGTATTCGCCGGCGCCGCCCTGCTCTTGTCGGCGGTTGGCCTCTACGGGGTGATGGCGGCCTCGGTGCGGCAGCGCTACGCCGAGATCGGCGTGCGCCTCGCGCTCGGCGCCACCGGCAGCGACGTGCGGCGGCTCGTGCTGGGTGAAGGCCTGCGCCTGGCCGTCGGCGGCGCGCTGGCCGGCCTGGCCATGGCGTGGGCGACCACGCGCGTGCTGAAGGGCATGCTGTTCGAGACGGAGGCCCTCGATCCGTGGACGCTCACTGGCGCTGCCGCGCTGCTCGTGGCCGCCGCACTGCTCGCCACCTGGCTGCCGGCGCGCCGGGCCATGCGTGTCGATCCGATCGAGGTGCTCCGCGCCGAGTGACCGCAAGGAATCGTCCTCGGCCGTCGGCCTCGTCACTCGCGGCTGAGGCGCGCTTCGAGGAAGGCGATGTCTTGTGCGTCGCTTGCGGAGCTGCGGTCGGCCAGTGCCATCCGCTTGAGGTGCAGCAGGTCATCGTCTCCCGCGATGTGCAGTACCACCGACCGGATGGTGCGGCGCACGGCCCGCTCGGCCAGCATCGCGGCGGCCATCGGGAAATCGAAGAGCAGGTCGATGCGCAGCCGGGTGGCGGGATCGAAGAACGACGCGTTCACCGGCGTGTCGAGGCGCAGCCTCGCGGCGGCGACGCGGGGATTGTCGATGGTTGCGCTGATGTCGCCGTGTTCGTCGAGCCGCGACGCGAGCTCGAAGCCATGCCCGTACAGCAGGTCGACGAACTCGCCGAGACGCTCCCCCGGCTGTGCCACGACGAAATCGAAGTCGCGGGTGACGCGCTGTGAACCGAGCACGACCAGGGCCATACCGCCCACCAGCGTGGGTTGCAGCCCCAAGGTGGTCAAGGCCGACACCACGTCGCCGACCTGCTCGAGATGGTCGGCTTGGCTCACGACTGCGGCCGTCGACTGGCCAGCCTCGGCAACGGGCCGGCGAACTCAGACACGCGCTCAACCGGAGATGGGCCGCCGCGCAAGGCCACGACGGTCTCGGCGTAGACGAAGTTGTCGGCGATTCGCCGAGCGGCGGCGAACGACTCCCGTCGTGCCGTGCCGCCTTGAGAGGCGATAGCGCGTCGACGTTCGGGCGACAGCCGCCGGGCGCGGGCACGTCCGCCGCGCCGGCCAAGCGCCTTGGCTGCATCGTGAGGGGTCATGGGAGATTATACTTTACGCTAAGCACAATACGCCGACAAGCGTCATTGAAAACAGCACGCAGATCGCCGATTCGGGCGCTTGGATGAGCAGCGGGTCGGCCGCGGCGCGTCGTCCGCGCGCCTGGCACCGCCTCCTCCCTCCGGCCTCGCAAGATCTCCATCCAATCATCTCGGCCTCCGGAAGGAGGCAGTGCCAGGCGCGCGGACGAGGATTAGTGGCCGCCGGGGTCGGTCATGCAGCCGCGTTCCCCTCGAGCCGAAAGACTCAAGAGGTGGACTCGAGAACGAGCCGACTGTCGCGCGTTCTGATGGCTGTTCGCACCGAGCTTGTAGACCTTTCGCGCGGCCGCGGGAAATCGCTCACCAGAACGGAATCAGGATGTCGAAGGTCTTCTGCCCGTTGACACTGTCACTCATGGTGCTCCACGGATGCGGTCCGACCCTCGTCGATACCCGAACGGATGGAGCCGCCCTGGTCGAGTCGATGGGAGATCCCGACGTGGCCGTGGCGATCGCCGCGACGAAGCGCGTGTCCGAACTGTTCAAGGCTGACGGGCTTGTCGACGTGCTCGACGCCGGCCGGCCGTCGGCCCGTGGCTTTGCGGCAATGGAGCTGCGGGCCTACAAGGAACCACGCGCCGTCGCGGCCCTGCTCGCCGCGCTAGATGACGCCGACGCGGGTGTCAGGTCCAAGGTTGCGGACAGCCTGGGACACGTGTGTGATCCGACCTGCGTTCCAGCGCTGCGGGATGTTGCAGCATCTGACCCCGACACGTTCACGCGGCAGATGGCCGCACAGGCGATCGAGAACATCGACAGGTAAGCGTCGCCGGTGCCGACGCGCTGTCCTGACGTTGACTGGCGGTCGCGAGCAGGCGGTCGCGGCGCCGACACGTCGTTCGCGCCTGGCGCCGCCTCCTTCCGGAGGCCGAGATGATTGGATGGAGATCTTGCGAGGCCGGAGGGAGGAGGCGGTGGCAGGCTCGGACGCCCGGACATGCTGACGCCGTGCACGTGCCGCTGGGGCAGCTCTAAAGAGCTGCCCTACGGCAACCCGCGGCTCTGAAGAGCTGTCCTGCATCCGCTGCTCTCCTCGACAGTGGTCCTGGCGACTCTCAGCTCAGTTCGAGAACGCGGCGATCCCGGTCTGCGCGCGGCCCAGAATCAGCGCGTGCACGTCGTGCGTGCCCTCGTAGGTGTTGACCACCTCGAGGTTCACCATGTGGCGGATGACGCCGAACTCGTCGACGATGCCGTTGCCGCCCATCATGTCGCGGGCCAGGCGGGCGATGTCGAGCGCCTTGCCGCACGAGTTGCGCTTGAGGATCGAGGTGATCTCCGGCGACGCCGTGCCCTCGTCCTTCATACGCCCCAGGCGCAGCACCGCCTGCAGGCCGAGTGTGATCTCGGTCTGCATGTCGGCGAGCTTCTTCTGGATCAGCTGATTGGCGGCCAGCGGCCGGCCGAACTGCTTGCGGTCGAGCACGTACTGGCGGGCGCGGAACCAGCAGTCCTCGGCGGCGCCCAGCGCGCCCCAGGCGATGCCGTAGCGGGCGCTGTTGAGGCACGTGAACGGGCCCTTGAGGCCGCGCACGTCCGGGAACGCGTTCTCCTCGGGGCAGAACACGTTCTCCATCACGATCTCGCCGGTGAGGCTGGTGCGCAGGCCGACCTTGCCGTGGGTCGGCGGCGCGCTCAGGCCCTTCCAGCCCTTCTCGAGGACGAACCCGCGGATCTTGCCCTCGTCGTCCTTGGCCCACACGATGAACACGTCGGCGATCGGGCTGTTGGAGATCCACGCCTTGGTGCCGGTCAGCGCGTAGCCGCCGTCGACCTTCTTGGCGCGTGTCGTCATGCCGCCGGGATCCGAGCCGGCGTTCGGCTCGGTGAGCCCGAAGCAGCCGATCCACTCGCCGGTGGCCAGCTTCGGCAGGAACTTCTGCTTCTGCGCCTCGGTGCCGAACTCGTTGATCGGCACCATCACCAGCGAGCCCTGCACGCTCATCATCGAGCGGAAGCCGGAGTCAACGCGCTCGATCTCGCGCGCGACCAGGCCGTAGCTGACGTAGCTCATGCCGGCGCCGCCGTACTGCTTCGGGGATGACGATGCCCAGCAGATCGAGCGCGCCCATCTCGCGGAAGATCGACGGGTCGGGCTTCTCGTGCCGGAACATCTCGAGCACCCGCGGCGCCAGCTTGTCCTGGGCATAGGCGCGGGCAGTCTCGCGGACCAGCCGCTCCTCGTCGTTCAACTGCTGGTCGAGCAGCAGCGGATCCTCCCAGCGGAAGCGGGCCTCGGTCTTGGACGTGGTCGGGGTCGTGGTGGCCATGACGCCGTCCATTGTAGTCGGCGCCCCGTCATGGACCGGCGGGCACCGCCTCCTCCCGGAGTCCGAGATGATTGGATGGAGATCTTGCGAGGCCGGAGGGAGGAGGCCGTGCCCGTCGGGCCTACTTCGCCGCCGCCGGGCAGGTGGTCGCCAGCATCGTCACCGAGGTGACGTTCACGCGGCCGATTGGCGCGGCCTTGATGAACAGGCCCTTCACCAGCACGGTGTGCCCCTTGTGACTGGGCAAGTCGAACTCCGAGACGCCGATCAGCTGAAAGGTGGCCTTGCCGTTCATCGGGCCTTTATAGGGCTGGGACGCGGTCGGCGCGTTGGCGATGCTCGGCACCGGCTCGGTGGCGTTGGTCAGCTGCCAAGTGCCGGCGGCTTGTTCGGCCACGCAGCCGGCCACGGCCACGACCGGCACCTTGTCGACGGCGGGCGCCTGGGCCTCGATCACGCCGGCACCGAGGCCGGCGAGCAGGGCAGTAGTGAGCAGGAGACGGTTCATCGCGAGGCACCCTCCTTGCGCCACCACGGATTGCCGAAGTTGGTGAACGTCCCGCCGTCCACCGAGAGATTGCTCTGGGTGCGGTAGTTGAACGGCGACAGCAGCCGCATCACGCTGTTCATCCGCACCTGCTGGCCCTTCACGGTGAACGGCTCGCCGTCCAAACGGATGGTGAACTGGCCGCCGAGGTCGCCGGCGACCGTGCCCTTCTGGACGAAACTGAAGCCGCGGCTGTCGGTGATGGCGCGACTGATGGTCTTGGCCTCGCGCTGGTACTCGAACACCTCGCTGATGGTGAACTTGCCGGCGGAGTTCTCGGCCTCGGTCTTCGCCTCGAACGTCGTCGCGCCCTTCTGCGTATAGGTCGTGACGCCGGTCAGGACGTCGGCCGGGCCGAGCGGACTCTCGGGATAGTCCCAGGTCACGTTCCAGCTGCCTTTGAAGTAGGCGAAGAAGTCGAGCAGCGGCGCCGGATCGTCGGGCTTGGTCGGCCGGCCAAGCGTCGGCACCTGGCTGGTCGGCTTCTCCTGGGCGATCACCGTGCGCGGCGCCGCGACACTGGCGGCGAGGGTCAGCGCCGCCAGCGCGACGCGGGACAGTACGCTCTGCATATCAGCCTCACAGACGAGGGGCCTCACGTCTGCGTGAGGCCCCGTCTTCGAACTCGTGCTGGCGAGCGCGGCTAGCGGCGCTGCTGCTGTTGCTGCTCGCTGGTCGTCCGCTTCATCCGGATCAGATCCTGGCTGTCGACCGAGAACTGCGTGGTCGGCTGGTACATCTCGTCCCAGCTCTGTTCGCTCCAGTAGACCTCTTTTTCCGGCGCCGGGTTCCAGCGGTTGTTCGGCGAGTTGTCGTAGATCGCCACGTTGGTGATCTTGCTGCCGGCCGGCACGCGCAGCGGCCGGGTCAGCTCGTACTGGATCTGCCAGTTGAAGTCGAAGTTGGGCACGTCGAGGATCACTTCCTCGCGCCCGTCGGGATAGGTCACCCACCACTTCATGCTCTTGCCGCGCAGGTGCATGTGCGGGGTCAGCGCATAGAGGGTGATCGCCTCGTTGACGGGGGTGATGCCCATCATCTTGAAGTTGCCCTCGTAGGGCGGAATCACCGGGGTGCGGCCGCGCTTGCCGGTGGTGTCGTCGCTCTCGTAAATCACTTCCTTGCCCTGGGCGAAGTAGAGGCCGCGGCCGCCGCTGCCGGGCACCGGATCGCCGGCCTGCAGGTTCAGCACTTCGTGGCGCACCGCGCCCTTGATCCACCACAGGCCGAGCTTGCTGCGGTCGGTCGTCGGCTCCCCGATCGGGTTGTAGTGCATGACCCAGCGCACGTACTTGCCGGCCGGAATGCGCTTGGCGTAGCCCTCGGGGTGCTGCTCGTAGCCGCGGCCGGGCACGTAGGAGATGATCTTGTCGGCGCCGGCCAGCGGCGTGCCGTCGCCCGACGTGGCCTTCTTGCCCATCGGTACCGAGGGCGAGATCTGCTTGCCCTGCGGGTCGTACATGTAGCCGTCCTTCACCGTGTGGCCGTCGGGGATGTCGATGACGTAGACGCCCGAGTGGTGCACGACGCTGAAGTTGCTCGGCCGAATCTCGACGCCGGCCGCCCATTTGTCCTCGGCGAACGGAATCTTCTCGTAGAAGTAGAGATACGGCTCCTGCGCGTCGGGCTTCACCGTCCATTCGATCGGCTGCTCGAACACGAAGTCGGGCTCGCCCAGCTGCCAGCCGCTGGCGAAGGTGGCGGCCGGCGGGGCGTCGGCGGGGTTGCCGCGCGGCGCGCCGGCGTTGGCCCAGGCGACGATGGTGTCGATCTCCTGCTGCGAGAGGCTCCGGTCGTTGCGGAACTTCATGCTCGCATGCGGGTCGGCGGCCCACGGCGGCATCTCGCGCTTGACCACCTTGTCCTTGATCGAGCGCGCCCACGGCCGCGTCGTCTCGTAGGTCTGGAACGACATCGGGCCGATCTCGCCCGGCCGATGGCAGCTGACGCAGTTGTTGTTGAGGATCGGCGCCACGTCCTTGTGGAACGTGGGGGCCGCCGCCGCGACCGGCGTCTGAGTCTGGGTGGACACCCCCACGGTGGCGGCCACCGCGAGGATCGACGAACCGGCCAGCACGAACAGCGCTCGCTTCATGTCAGGCTCCCGAAAGGAGTTTCGCGCGGACGCCCACTTCCGACGTCTAACGCTGTAGGGTCCATGTTTTCGGCCCGATTGGCAAGTGGAAACCCGCCTTCGCTCGGGGGCCTTACGACGAGCTTCGGCGGGCAAGCCCGGTTCCTGTCGGTCCAGCGCGAGCTACGGCGGGCAAGCCCGGTTCCTGCCGGTCCACCACGAGCGTCGGCGGGCAAGCCAGCCTGCCGTAACCAGCCGGTAGAATACGCGCCATGTTTGCGCTCCCCTGCATTCGCCGCCTGGTCTGTGGCCTGGCGCTCGCCACCGTGACCGCCGCCGCGCTCGTCGCCCAGCGCGATCAGGCCGCCGCCAAGCCGGTCGTCCTCTACGAGGTGTTCGAGCAGTCGATCACCGATCTGCAGGCGGCGCTAACCGACGGCCGGGTGACGTCCCGCGCGCTGGTCGAGTCGTATCTCGCCCGCATCCGCGCCTACGACCAGGCCGGCCCGCGGCTGAACGCCGTCGTGCTCCTCAACCCGCGGGCACTCGACGAGGCCGACGCGCTCGACCGCGAGCGGGCCGAGAAGGGCCCGCGCGGCCCGCTGCACGGCATTCCGGTGCTGGTGAAAGACAACTACGACACCGTGGGCATGCCGACCAGCGGCGGGGCGCTGGGCCTCGCCACGCTGCAGCCGGCCGCCGACGCGTTCCAGGTGACGCGGCTGCGCGACGCCGGCGCGGTGATCCTCGGCAAGACCACGATGCACGAACTGGCCGCCGGCATCACCACCATCTCGTCGTTCACCGACCAGACCCGCAACCCCTACGACCTGCAGCGGGTCCCCGGCGGGTCGAGCGGCGGCACCGGCGCCGCCATCGGCGCCAGCTTCGCCGCCGCCGGCATGGGCAGCGACACCTGTGGGTCGATCCGCATCCCCGCCGCCAACCAGAACATGGTCGGGCTGCGCGGCACGCACGGGCTGTCGAGCCGCACCGGCGTGATGCCGCTGTCGTCGACCCAGGACATCGCCGGGCCGCTGGCCCGGACGGTGACTGACCTGGCGATCATGCTCGACGCCACGGTTGGCGCCGATCCGGCCGACCCGATCACCGCCGAGAGCGCCGGCAAGATCCCGAAGAGCTATCGCGACGGGCTGCAGTCCGGCGCCTTCAAGGGGGCGCGCATCGGCGTGTTGCGATCGCTGTTCGGCGCCGCGCCGGAGGACGAGGAGGTGACCGGCATCGTCCGCAAGGCGCTCGATGCCATGAAGGCGCAGGGCGCCGAGGTGGTCGACGTCGCCGTGCCCGGGCTCGACGACCTGCTGCGCGAGAGCAGCGTCATCGGCGACGAGTTCAAGTTCGATCTCGCCGACTACCTGGCCAGGCAGCCGAACGCGCCGGTCAAGTCGCTCGGCGAGATCCTCGACCGCGGTCTGCACCACGTGCAGCTCGACCAGACGTTCCGGCTCCGTAACGCGCCGGAGACGCGCCAGACCGAACACTATCGTCAGGCGCTGGTGAAGCGGCGGGCGTCGCGGGCGGCGGTGCTGGCGCTACTCGAGGAGCAGCGCATCGACGCCGTCGCCTACCCGACCCTGCGGCGCAAGCCGACGCTGATCGGCGAGGCGCAGATCGGCAGCAGCTGCCAGCTGAGCGCGACGACCGGGTTGCCGGCGATCACGATGCCGGCCGGCTTCACCCCCGACGGCCTGCCGATCGGCGTCGAGCTGCTCGGCGGCGCCTTCACCGAAGCCCGGCTGCTGAACTTCGCCTACGCGCTGGAGCAGGCCACCTCGCCGCGCCGCCCGCCCTTCAGCACGCCGGCGCTGGTGAACGGCGCCGCGCCGCGGCCGACCACGATCGCCGCGGCGGTGGGCGTCGCTCCAGCCGTGTCGGCGCGCGTGACGCTGACCTACGACCGCACCACCGGCGTGCTGCGCTACGACGCGCGGACCACCGGACTCACCGCCGCGGACGGCGTGCTGGCGCTCACGTTGCAGCGCAGCGACGGCGAGAAACCCGGGCCGGTCGTCGCCCACCTGCTGGCGCCGACCCAGCCGTTCGGTACCGGGATGCTGACGCTGCGCGGCCGCGACCGGGAAGACTTCGTGGCCGGGACGCTCCACCTGCACCTCTACACCCGTCAGGCGCCGCTCGGCGCCGGCCGCGCCCGCGTCGCGTTGCCGTAACCGGCCGGCCCGCGCCGTCTGGTGCACGGCGCCGGCGCCGCGTCCAGCCGGGGTTGACAGAGTGAATTAAATGAACGACCATTAATTTACTGTGGCTCGTCCCAAGAACGCCGATGGCACCCGCACCCGGCAGGCCATCCTCGATGCGGCACTCGACCTATTCGCCGAGAAGGGCTACTTCGGGACCAGCCTGCGCGATGTGGCGACGGCCGTCGGCGTGCGCGAGAGCGCCCTCTACAACTACTTCCCGGGCAAGGAGGCGCTGTTCGAGGCGCTGCTGGCCGCCCATCAGTCGACCAAGCTGGTACGGCTGGCGCCGCTCGGCACCGCGGCCGGCGCCGATGGCCGCGCCCTGCTCGAGCAGTTCGCCATCGCCACCCTCGACGGCTTCACCGACGCCGCCGAGCAGAAGCTGTTCCGGATCCTGATGTCCGACGGGATCCGGCTGGCCAAGGACGGCCGTATCAACCTCTACGAGCGGATGAGCGCCGGCCGCGACCGGCTCCACGACCTGCTGCGCCGCCTGATCCGCCAGGGGGTGCTGCGCCGCGCCGACGTCAACGTCCTCGGCCTGGCGTTCTTCAGTCCGCTGGCGATGTGGCGGCACCTGTATGCCATCGACGCGCCGCTGCCGATGATCCGGCAGCCGCGCGCCTTCGCCCGGCAGCACGTCGACCAGTTCCTGCAGGGCGCGGCGGCTCCGGCCGCGCGCCCGGCCCGTTCGTCGACCCTTCGGCGCGCCGCGCGGGAACGCGGCGCCGCCTGATTCCGTCTGGAGTGTCGTCCGTGCATCGCTCGCTGCGTTTCTTCTTCGTTGCCGGTCTCGCCGTCGCGGCGGCCGGTTGCCGTGCCGACGCCGGGACGCCGGCGGCCGCGGCCGACCCGGCCGCCATCGCCGTGTCGGTCGTGACGGTCGAATCGACGCCGATCGCCCGCTTCATCCGTGTGAGCGGCACGCTCACCGCCCAGGAATCGGCCGAAGTCGCCGCCGAGGTGGCCGGCCGCGTCGTCGCGACGCCGGTGGAGCGCGGCAGCCGAATCGGGAGCGGCGGCGATCTCGTGCGCGTGGCCGCGGCCGAGGCCGAAGCCCAGGCGCGCGAGGCCCAGGCCAACGCCGCCCAGATCGAGGCGCGGCTCGGCATCGCCGGCGGTGCCCCCTTCGAAGTGGCGCGCGTGCCCGAGGTGGCCAACGCCGCCGCGGCGCGCGGGCTGGCCCGCACCGACTTCGCCCGCGCCGACACGCTGCACAAGAGCAAGCTGGTGTCACAAGCCGAGTTCGAGCAGCGCCGCGCCCAGCTGGAGTCGGCCGAGCGGCAGTTCGACGTGGCGGTCAACGGCGCCGAGCAGCAGTACCAGGCGCTGCTGGCGGCGCGGGCCCGGGTCGCTGTCGCCCAGAAGGCCCTCGCCGACACGGTGGTGCGCGCGCCGTTCGCCGGCGTGGTCGGCGAGCGGTTCGTCTCGGTCGGCGACTACGTCACCCGCGGCACCAAGGTGGCGTCGGTGATGCGCGTCGATTCGCTGCGCATCGAGCTGACCGTTCCCGAGCAGTACGTCTCGGCGGTCGAAGTCGGCCGCGCCGTCACCTTTGAGGTCGACGCCTATCCGGAGGCCACCTTCACCGGCCAGGTGCGGTTCGTCGCGCCGTCGCTGAACAGCGACACCCGCGCGCTCACCATCGAGGCGGTGGTGCCCAACGCCGACGGCCGTCTCAAGCCGGGCTTCTTCGCCACGGCGCGGATCGAACAGGCCAAGGCGTCGCCGGGCATCCTGGTGCCGGCGGCGGCGGTGCGCACCGTGGCCGGCACCGCCCGGGTCTTCGTCGTCGACGGCGACCGCGCCGAAGAGCGCATCGTGATGACCGGGCAGACAGTGGGCGACCGGATCGAGCTCACCGACGGGGTTACGCCCGGCGAACGGGTGGTCGCCAGCGGCATCGACGCGCTCGCCGACGGCGTCCGCGTGCAGGTGCGGTAGCCGGCCATGCAGTGGCTCGCTGAACTCTGCGTCCGCCGGCCGGTCTTCGCCTGGGTGCTGGTGCTGTCGCTGACCGTCGTCGGGCTGTTCGCCTTCGGCCGGCTCGGCGTCGATCGGTTCCCCACCATCGACGTCCCGACGGTGGTCGTCACGACGCGGCTCCCCGGCGCCGCCCCCGAGCAGATCGAGACCGAGGTCACCGACAAGATCGAAGAGGCGGTCAACACCATCAGCGCTATCGACACCCTGAACTCCACCTCATCGGAGGGGATTTCGCAGGTGGTGGTGTCGTTCCTGCTCGACAAGGACGCCGACGTCGCCGCGCAGGAAGTGCGCGACCGGATCAACCGGGTGCTGCCGCTGCTGCCGCGGACCGCGCTGCAACCGACGGTGGAGCGGCTCGACTTCACCGCTGCGCCGGTGATCACGGTGGCGGTCACCGCCGACAAGCCGGTGCGCGACATCACCGAGTTCGCCGACCGGGTGCTGCGCCGGCGGCTCGAAAGCGCCGACGGTGTCGGCCAGGTCGTCGTGATCGGTGGCCGCAAACGCCAGGTGAACGTGTGGCTCGACGCGGCGCTGATGAAGGCCCAGGGCCTGTCGGTCAACGACGTCGCCCGGGCGGTGCAATCGCAGAACGCCGACATCCCGGGCGGCCGGCTCGATCAGGGCGCCCAATCGGTGACCCTGCGGACGCGCGGACGCATCGCCAGCATCGACGGCTTCGGCGACGTGGTGCTGCGGGAAAAGGACGGCCATCCGGTGCGGCTGCGCGACGTCGCCCGGGTCGAGGACGGCATGGCCGACCCGGCCACCGAGGCCAGCGTCAACGGCGACGCCACGGTCCTGCTCCAGATCCGCAAGCAGTCGGGCACCAACACCGTCGAGGTGGCCGACAACGTCAAGCAGCGGCTGGCCGATCTGCAGCCGATTCTGCCGGCCGGCTACTCGATGCGGATCGTCCGCGACGAGGCGCAGTACATCGAGGCGTCGATCGGCGCCGTGCAGGAGCACCTGGTGGTGGGGTCGATCCTGGCCGCCATCGTCGTGTTCCTGTTCCTCGGCAACCTGCGCTCGACGGTGATTGCGGCGATCGCCATTCCGACCTCGATCATCGCGACCTTCGCCCTCATCTGGTACATGGGCTTCACGCTCAACATGCTGACGATGCTGGCGCTGACGCTGTCGGTGGGCATCGTCATCGACGATGCCATCGTCGTGCTCGAGAACATCTTCCGCTTCATCGAAGAGAAGGGCATGGCGCCGATGCAGGCGGCCGTGGAGGCGACCCGGGAGATCGGCCTGGCGGTGATGGCCACCACGTTCTCCCTGGTCGCGATCTTCGCGCCGGTGGGTTTCATGAGCGGGATCGTCGGCCGCTTCATGGAGAGCTTCGGCCTGACCATGGCGTTCGCGGTGCTGGTGTCGTTGTTCGTCAGCTTCACGCTGACGCCGATGATGTCGGCCTACTGGCTGAAGCCGGCGGCGAAGGACCATCAGCGCGATTCCAAGCACAACCGCCTGTTCGACCCGCTCGATCGCGGCTACACCCGGCTCCTGCACTGGGCGATGGCCCACCGCGGGCTGGTGGCCGTGGGCACGATGCTGGTGCTGCTGTCGAGCGTGCCGCTGTTCCGCGTGACCGCCGTGAACTTCACGCCGGAGGACGATCAGTCGCAGTTCGACGTCACGCTGCGCGCCCCCGAGGGCACCAGCCTGGCGGCGATGAACGTCATCGCCAACCGGCTCGCGGCGGCGATCCGGCGCATCCCCGAGGTGGAGTTCACGCTCCTCACCGTGGCCGGCGACGCCGCGGCGACCCAGAACAGCGCGACGATGCTGGTGCGGCTGCATCCGATCGAGGTGCGGCGGCGCGACCAGTTCGCGATCATGGCCGAGGTCCGCAACGACATCCTGCCGCGGTTCAAGGACGCCGGTCTCCGCACCGCCGTCCAGGGCGGCGGCGGACCGGGCGGCGGTGGCGCCGCCATCCAGTTCATGATCCAGGGCCCCGATCTCGACCAGCTCGAGGCCTACAGCGAGGCCCTTCGCACCCGGGCGCAGGCCATTCCCGGCCTGGTCGACGTCGACACGACGCTCAACGCCGGCAAGCCCGAACTGTCGGTGGTGATCGATCGGCCGAAGGCGGCCGACCTGGGCGTGCAGGTGGGCGACGCCGCCGAGGCGCTGCGGCTGCTCGTGGCCGGCGACCAGGTGACCACCTACAACGAAGCCGGCGAGCAGTACGAAGTGCACCTCCGGGCGCAGGAAGCCAACCGCAGTACCCAGGCCGGGCTGGCCGCGCTGCCGGTGCCATCGTCGCGGCTCGGCGTGGTGTCGCTCGACAACCTCGCCACCTTCGCCCGCGGCGATGCCCCGGCGACCATCAGCCGCACCGGCCGTCAGCGCCAGGTGACGCTCACGGCCAATTTCCTGCCCGGCACCTCGCAGGCGGCGGTGCAGCAGGAGATTACGGCAGCGGCGGCCGGATTGAACTTCGGACCGGAATACCGTGCCGACTTCGCCGGCCGGTCGCGCGAGCTGAACCGTACCGCCGGCGCGTTCCTCACCGCCATCGCGCTGTCGTTCGTGTTCATGTACCTGATCCTGGCGGCGCAGTTCGAGTCGTGGCTGCACCCGGTGACGATCCTGCTGTCGCTGCCGCTGACCCTGCCGTTCGCGCTGCTCTCGCTCCTCATCTTCCAGCAGTCGCTCAACATCTTCTCGGGTCTCGGCCTGCTGGTGCTGTTCGGCGTCGTGAAGAAGAACTCGATTCTGCAGATCGACCACGCCAACCAGCTGCGTGACGCCGGCATGATCACCCACGACGCGGTGATCCAGGCCAGCCGCGACCGGCTGCGGCCGATCCTGATGACGACGCTGGCGTTCGTCGCCGGCATGGTGCCGCTGGTCGTCACCAACGGCGTCGGCGCGGCCACCAACCACGCCATCGGCTGGGTGGTGATCGGCGGCCAGACGATGGTGCTGCTGGTCACGCTGGTGGTCACGCCGGTGGCCTACTCGCTGTTCGACCAGGCGCAGCGCTTCGGGCTGAGCGGTGTCGTCGGTCTGCTGCGGCGCAAGCTGCCGGCGCCAGACGCGGTGACGCCGCTGTAGAATCCGCGGCATGTTCCGCCGCGTCGCGTTTCTCGTGCTGCTGGTCTCGACGGCCTGCAGTCCCGCTCCACCCGCTCCACCCGCGCCTCAAGCGCCGCCAGCGGCCGCATCGTCGGCGGTCACGCCGGTTCTGGCCTCGCTCAGTCCCGCCGATCTCGACGCGTTCATCACCGCCACCGTCGCCGCGCAGCGGGCCATCGGCGTCACCGTGGGCGTGATGCGGAACGGCGAGGTGATCTTCGCCAAGGGTTACGGTCTGGCCAACACCGCGGCGAAGGCGGCGGTCACGCCCGACACGCTGTTTGCGATCGGGTCGGTGACCAAGCAGTTCACCTGCGCGGTGGCGCTGCAGCTCGAGCAGGAACGGAAGTTGTCGTTCGACGATCCGGTGGCGAAGTACGCGCCGCGGCTGACCCGCGCCGGCGACATCACCGTGCGCGACATCGGCGGCATGGTGTCGGGCTACCGCGACTACTACCCGCTGGATTTCGTGGACCGGCCGATGGCGGCGGCGCGGCCGAGCGCCGAGATCGTCGCCGACTTCGCGGCGCGGCGGCTCGATTTCGAGCCGCGGGCCCGCTATTCCTACAGCAACACCGGCTACCTGCTGCTCGGGCAGATCGCCGCGCAGGCCGGCGGCGAGCCGTTCGCCACCGCCCTGCAGCGGCGGCTGTTCACGCCACTCGGCCTCACCCGCACGCGCTACGAACCGGCGCGCGGCGGCGCGGGCATGGCCGAAGGCTACACGCCGCTCGGCCTGGGCGCTGCGGAACCGGCGGTACCTGAGGGGACGGGATGGATCGGCGCCGCCGGCGGCATCTGGTCGACGCCGTCGGACCTGCTGCGCTGGGATCTCGCGCTGATCGACGGGAAGGTGCTGGCGCCGCGATCGTGGGCGACCATGACGACACCGCGTCCGCTCAGCGACGGCCGTACCAGCGCCTACGGCTGCGGCCAGTCCATTCGCGACCGCGGGCCGGTGCTCGTCCTGCAACATGGCGGCGCGGTGAGCGGCTTCGGCGCCAGGAACGCGCTGATTCCGTCGTCGCGTTCCGCGGTGGCGGTGATGGCCAACGCCGATTGGGCCGGCGGCGTGCTCGACGCGATCGAAAGCGCGGTGCTGGCCCAGCTGATGCCGGCCGCCGATGCCCCGACCGTGGCCGGCCCGCCGTCGCGCGACGTCGCGCTCGACCTGCTGGCCCAGATCCGCACCGGCGAGGTGACCCGGGCGCTGCTCGGCGACGAGTACAACGCGTTCCTCACCCCGGCCCGTCTGGCGGTGATGGCGAAGTCGCTGGCCGATGGCGGGGAGGTGAGCGACGTGCAGCCTGGCCCGATACGCGAACGCGGCGGCATGGAAGTGTCGTCGCTGGCCCTGAAGGTCGGCTCGACCGCCGCCAGCACGCTCATGTACCGGACGCCAGACGGCAAGGTGCAGGAGTTCCTGTTCAGCCGGCGCTGAGGTCGGTTGCGAACCATTTCGCGAGTCGGCCCGTCTAAGCTCTCGATTGCCGAGAGAAGACCGTATTTGGGCCAAAAATGGACAATGATCCGGGGTTGATCAAGGGGACGCTCGACCTCCTGATCTCTGAAGGTGGTCTCGCTCGAGCCGATGCACGGCTGGGGCATCGCCCAGCGGATTCAGACGATGTCGGGCGAGACCCTGCTGGTGCAGCAGGGGTCGCTCTACGCCTCGCTCCATCGGCTCACCCGCGAAGGCTGGATCACCTCGGCCTGGCGCGACACCGACCTGGGCCGCCGGGCCCGGTTCTACACCCTCACCGACGCCGGGCACGCGCAGCTCGACGCCGAGATCAGCGTGTGGACCCGGCTGTCGGCTGGCGTGTCGCGGATCGTCAACGCCTAACGGCAGGGAACAGGGAACAGGGAACAGGGAACAGGGAACAGGGAACAGGGAACAGGAGACGCCCGTGGCCCGCTGGAGTGATCTTCGCTTTCGTCTGCACGCCCTGGTCGGCCGCGGTCGGATGGAGCGCGAGCTCGACGACGAGGTTCGCTTCCACCTCGAGATGGAGGCGCGCCAGCTCGTCGACCAGGGCTGGACGCCGGCCGCGGCAGCCGACGAGGCCCGCCGTCGATTCGGTGTCGTCGCCCGCGAGACCCAGCGTGCGCGCGACAGCTGGGGCCTGACCGCGCTGTTCGATGCCGCCGGCGATCTCCGCGTCGCCCTTCGCCAGTTGCGCCGGCGTCCGCTGTACACCGTGCTCGGCGTCGGCACACTCGCACTTGGCGTCGGCGCCGCGGTGGCGCTGTCGAGCGTGGCGGTGGGCCTCCTGGTCCGGCCGCTGCCGGTCGCCGACGAGTCGCGGCTGCAGGTGTTCTGGAGCGACTTCAACTGGCGCGGCGTCGAGTTCGACTTCGTCAAGGAACGCCAGCGAGCGTTCTCGGGGCTGGCGGCGTACTCGAACGAGGGCTACACGCTGCGCGTCGGCGACCAGAGCAGCACCGTGCTGGCCACGGTCGGTTCGGCGGAGTTGTTCGACGTGCTGGGCGCGCGGCCGCTGCTCGGCCGGGGATTCCAGCCCGGCGACGACCGTCCCGGCGCGCCGGCGATCACCGTGGTGAGCCACGGGTTCTGGCAGCAGGAGCTGGGCGGCGACCCGGCGGTGGTCGGCCGGCGCATCGAGATCGGCGGCGATCCCGTGGAGGTCGTCGGCGTGATGCCGCGCGGCTTCTACTTCCCGTCGCCGCTGTTCCGGATCTGGCGGCCGCTGCTGCTCGATCCGGCGAGCGATCTGTACCAGGGCAACGGCTGGCTGGTGCTGGTCGGCCGCGAACGCCCCGGCCTGACCAGCGGCGAACGCGACGCCGACATCCAGGCAATCGCGCGCGCCCTTGGCGAGCGCTTCGAGTATCCGGAGGCCTGGGACAAGACCCGCGGCGCCACCGTGACGCCTCTGCGCGACTACACGCGCGGCGCGCTGCGTCCGGCGGTGCTGCTGCTGCAGATCGCCGTGCTGGTCGTGCTGGCGATCGCCTGCGCCAACGTCGCCGCACTGGTCCTGGCCCGTACGACCGATCGTGCCGAGGAACTGGCGCTGCGCGCGGCCCTCGGTGCCGGACGCTGGCGGCTGGCCCGCCAGATCGTCGTCGAGTCGCTCGTCCTCTCCGGCCTGGCCGGGGTGGCGGGTGCCGGCGTCGCCGTCGCCGGGTTCCAGGCGCTGGTCGCGCGCCTGCCGCTCAGCGAGGGCCTGGAGGAGACGCTGGCCGTGGACTGGACGCTGTTCGCGGTGGCGGTGGCGCTGTCCGTGGCCGTCGGGCTCGCCGTCGCGCTCGCGCCGGTGCGGGCGCTCGTGCGCGGCGAACTGAAGGGGCCGGGCCGACAGCGTTCCGCCGGTGGCCTCGCGGCGGCGGGGCCACGACGGGTGCATGCCGCACTGGTCGCCACCGAAGTGGCGCTGGCCGTGCTGCTCGTCGCCGGGGCCACGATGTTCACGCGATCGGTGGCGCGGCTCTACGCCATCGAGACCGGCTTCGACGCCACCGACGTGGCGGTGATGGACGTCGTCGCCCCGACCACGCAGATGGCCGCGCCGGTACGCGCCGCGTTCTTCGCTGCGCTCCTCGACCGGGTGCAGACGCTGCCGGGGGTCGAGGCGGCCGGGTTCATCACCCGCGTGCCACTGCGCGACGGCGGCTGGCAGGGCACGGTGTCGATCGAGGACCGGCCCGATCTCGCCGGCGACCGCGAGCCCAACACCCTGTTCCGGATCGCCTCGCCCGGCTACTTCCCGGCCATGGGCATCGCGGTGGTGCACGGCCGCGGGTTCACCGCCGGCGACGGCGCCGGCGCGCCTGCCGTGGCGATGGTCAGCGCCGCGTTCGCCGAGCGGATGTGGCCGGGCCAGGACGCCCTTGGCCGGCGCATCCGCCACCGCTTCCGCGACGAGCCTACCTGGGTCACCGTCGTCGGCGTCGCCGAGGAGACGCGGATGACGCGGCTGACCGGCGAGAACCCGAACGTGCTCTACGTGCCGCTCGCCCAGTCGAGCGCACCCGACGGACCGGTGCTGGTCGTGAGGGGAGCGGGCGCGCCGCCGCCGCTGGCCGCGGTGCGATCGGTCGTCGCCGAGCTCGACTCGCGGGTGGCCACCGCGCGCGTGAGCACGTTCGAGGCGATCGTCGCCGCGGCCGTCGCCGAGCCGCTGCGGCTGCGCTTCTTCCTGTCGATCCTCGGCGCGCTGGCGCTGGTCATCGGCGCGGTCGGCATCTACAGCGTGGTCTCGTATTCGGTGACCCGCCGCCGCGCCGAGTTCGGGGTGCGGCTGGCTCTCGGCGCCGCGCCGCGGCGGATCCTGTCGGACGTCGTCACCGGCGGGCTGGCGCCGGTCGTGTGCGGCGTCGCCGTTGGAGTCGTCGCCGCGGTCGCGCTCGGCTCGACCATCCGTCGCTTTCTCTACGGCGTGGATGCCACCGACGCGGCGAGCCTGGCGGTGGCTGCCGCGGTGCTCATCGGCGCCGGTGTGCTGGCGACGGTGGTGCCGGCGGTGCGCGCCGGCCGCACCGATCCCGTCACGGCGCTGCGGGCGGAGTGACGGCCGGCAGCGTCACGAAGCGGGCGCCGGCCTGTTCGACGACGCCGATGATCGCCAGCAGCACCTCCTGGCGGGCGCTGCGGAACGCCTCGAAGTCCGAGGTCGCGAACCAGCACAGCACCTCGATGTCGATCGAGGTCGGCCCGAGGTTGGCCAGGCGCGCCACCACCACGTCGGGCCAGACCAGCGGCTGGGTCCGCAGACGGTGTTCGATGCCGTCGATGACCTGGCGCACTTGCGCCTCGGTGGTGCCGTAGGCCAGCATCACCGTCGTCGACATCCGCAGGCGATCGCGCGTCGCCAGCGACTCGATCCGCGAATCGGCCAGCCGGCCGTTTGGGATGGTCACGACGGTGCGGTCGGCCGTACGCAGCCGGGTCGAGCGGGCGCCGATCTGCTCGACCTGGCCCTCCACCCCTTCCACCTTCACGACATCGCCGACCCGCAGCGGCTGATCGGTGGCGAGGGCGATCGACCCGAACAGGTTCTCGACGGTCTTCTGCGCGCCGAAGGCGAAGGCGATACCGCCGATGCCGAGCCCGGCGACGACGGTCGTCACCGGGTAGCCGAACGCCGCCGCGGTCGAGACGCCGCCGAGCAGCACCACCGCGGCCTTCAGCAGGTTGCCGCCGACGATGATCATCGAGCGGGCCGAGGCGTCGGCGCCCCACGACTGCTCGACGGTCAGCTCGACGACGACATCGACCGACCGCCACAGTCCCCAGAACACGGTGACGACGCCGACCGCCGTGAGCAGCGCCGTGGCGACGGCATGCGCGGCGTCGTGCAGCTCGAGCCAGGGCATCGCGGCGCGGAACACCGCCGTCGCCCACAGCACGGTCAGCGTCGGGGCGACGCGGTCCAGCCAGCGTTCGTCCCAGCGCGTCGGCGTGCGCCGGAAGGCGCGATGCAGCAGGCTGCTCGTGACCGCGCCCAGGACGCGGCCGAGGGCCAGCGCCGCGGCGATGAACACCGGCAGCGCCAGCCATTGCCACCACGCCAGGCCGTGCGGTCCGAGACCGTCGAACACCGAGGGCAGCAGGTCGGGAACCCGTGGCCCGCGCTGCGCCGGCGCCGCCGACTGGGCCCACTGATCGATGCGGCCAAACGCGCTCATCACGCGCCCAGTCTACCGCGCGGGTTCGGGTGCCTGCCTCGCGCTGACACGGCCCGTGCGCCATACTGGCGCCGACTCGCCACGGAGGACCCATGCCTGCCGGCTACGTCCATCGAATCGACCCGGTGCTCGTCGACCTGGGCGGCGTGTACCTGTGGTGGTACGGCGCCGGCTTCGCCCTGGGCTTCCTTCACCTGCACCGCGTCGTGATCCGCGACCACGCCCGGCTCGGCCTGTCGCGCCGCGCCGCGTGGTCGCTGTCGATCGCGATCACCGTCGGCGTGCTCGCCGGTGGCCGGGGGCTGCAGATCGTCTTCGACGAGTGGCCGTTCTACCGTGACCATCCGGCGTTCGTGCCGGCGTTCTGGCTGGGCGGCATGGCCACGCACGGCCTGCTCCTCGGCGCCGCGGCGGCAATCGCCGCCTTCGCCGTGGCCTGGAAGGTGCCGTTCCTGGCTCTCGCCGACACGCTGGCGATACCCGGCGCCTTCCTGATGGGCGTCGGCCGTCTCGGCAATTTCATCGACGGCCAGATCGTCGGCGCCGTGACCGAGGGCTGGTGGGGCGTCCAGTTCCCGTATGCCGAGGGGTTCCGCCATCCCGTGGTGCTTTATGACGGGGTCAAGAACCTGGTGTTGATGGTCTACCTGATGCGCGTGCGCCGCACCCAACGCACGCCGGGGGCGGCGGCGGCGCGCTTCGTGTTCTGGTACGCGGCGCCGCGGATCGCCATCGACCTGCTGCGCGACTACCCGACGCACCGTCTCGCCCTCGGCACCGGGCAGACGCTCAATCTGCTGATGGCGGCCCTCGGCGCGGTGTTGCTCTGGCGATCGCGGCAGCGCCGTCTCGGTCGCCTGCGGCCCGCGGCCACGCCGACGCCGCTCGCTCCCGGGCGGCAGGCGCGGCCGACGACCGGCCAGCGAGTGGCCTTTGCGGCGCTGGTGGCCGCCTGCCTGCTGATCCCGAGCAACTGGACGCAGGACGTGCCGCGGCGCTACGGCGCCCGTCACCCCGGCCTGGCGCACTCGTGGCTGTATCCGGCGATCGCGTGGACGCCGCCGCCGGCCTCGTCGCCGCCCCCGCGTTGATGCCCGGCGCTCAGATCTCGCGCAGGACGTCGGCCGGCGCCACCCGCGTGGCCCGGCGCACCGGCACGTAGGTGGCGACGAGCACGACGGCGGCGATCACCACGACGACGCCGACATAGGTCGGCGCATCGACTTGCGGCACGTCCACCAGCAGTCCACGAAGGGCCGACGACGAGACGGCGGCGGCCACCACGCCAGTGGCCACGCCCAGGGCGACCCGACGGGTGGCGCCGCCGAGCACGGCGCGCGCGACCGCGGCGGTGGTGGCGCCGATCGCCAGGCGCACCGCGAACTCGCGCCGCCGCTCGGCGACGTCGAGCGCGACGACGCCGAACAGGCCGACCGCGGTGAGGGCCGTCGCGACCAGCGCGAACAGCGTGAACACCCACGCGCCGAAGCGCCACGGCGCCCAGGCGCGGCCGACCAGCGCGTCGAGCGTGGTCACGCCGTCGACGAGCACGTCGGCCGACAGCCGGCGCGCCTCGTCGCGCACGATCGACGCCAGCGCCAGCGGCGGTCCGCTGGCGCGCACGACCAGGTCGGTGGCCGGCGTGCTCGACTGCGTCGGCGGATCGTAGAGGTCCAGCGAGACCTCGTGCAGCCCGCGGTAACGGACGTCGGCGACGACGCCGATGACCCGTCGCCACGCCTTCTTCGGCGCGTCGGGCCGGCGATCGAACGACGCGGTCAGCAGCCGCTGGCCGACCGCCTCGCGTCCCGGCCACAGCCGGCGCGCCGTCGACTCGCCGACCACCACGACCCGCTCGCCGCCATCGCGGTCGTCGGCGGTGAAGACCCGGCCGGCGCGCAGCGGAATCCGCATCGCCGCGAAATAGCCCGGCGTCGCCACCTGGTAGTTGAGCATCGGGTTGGCGGCGGCGATCTCCGCTGTGTCGGGCTGACCCTCGAGCACCACGGTCGTCCCCTGGCCAATCGGGCCGAGCGCCAGCGGCCGCAAGTAGACGGCCCCGACGGCCTCGACCCCGGCATGCGCGGCCAGCGTGTCGATGAGGGTGCGCATCCAGGCGTTGACTCGCGTCGGGTCGATCCGCGGATCGATCTGCACCGCCAGCACGCGGTCGCTCTGGAACCCGAGGTCGAGGGCGCGCAGGGCCTGGAAGCTGCGGGTGATGAGTCCCGCCGACACCAGCAGCACCACCGCCATCGCCACTTGCAGGACGACCAGCGCGTTGCGCAGCCGCATCGGCCGCGTCGCGGTGGTGGCGCGCGACGAATCCTGGAGCGCCTCGCGCACGTCGGCGCGGCGGGCGAGGCGCAGCGGTGCGAGGCCGCTGAGGATCGCCGCGGCGATGGTCGCGGCGATCGCCGCCAGCGCCACCGGCAGGTTGATCTGCGCGTCGGCCAGCCGCGGAATGCCCTCGGGCGCCAGCGCCAGCATCGCCGACGTCAGCAGCGACGCCAGGCCCAGACCGGCAGCGCCGCCGATCGCCGCCAGGACCCCGGCCTCGACCAGCCACTGCCGCGCCATCACCGCCGGCGAGGCGCCCATCGCCAGCTGGATCGCCTGGGCCCGCCGCGTGTGTGCGACCCTCGTCAGCATCAGTCCCGACACGTTCACGCACGCGACCAGCAGCAGCACCATCACCGCGCCGAGCAGGACCCACAGCGCCTGACGGGCCGGCCCGACGACGTGTTCGACCAACGGCGTCACGGCGACCTGGCTGCCGATCTGCGGTGCCGGCCGGCCCTGGTCGAGCCGCCGGCCGATGGCGGTGAGGTCGGTGGCCGCGACGCCCGCCGAGACGCCGTCGCGCAACCGGCCGACGAAGAACAGCACGCCGACGTTGGCGAGCACGTCGGTCTTCCAGAGCGCCGAGGCGGCCGCGAGCCCAGGCGCGAGCGGCGCCCAGAACTCGGCGCCGCGCGGGTAGTCGAAGCCCGGCGCCATCACGCCGACCACGGTCTGCGTCTCGCCGTCGAGTCGCAGCGCCCGCCCGACGATCGCCGGGTCGCCGCCGAAGCGGGTGAGCCAGGTCGCGTGACTGAGCACGAGCACGTTGGGCCCGCCCGCCACGTCGTCGGCCGGCTGCAGCGCCCGCCCGAGCACGGCCGGCACGCCGAGCGTCTCGAAGAACCGGCCCGACACGCCGGCGTAGGCCAGCCGCGCCGGTTCGCCGCGGCCGTCGAGCACCGCGCTCCACGTGGACGCACCGACCGCAGCCAGCGGCGACACCGTCTGGCTGGCGGCGGCAAGGCCCTCGATGTCGCGATAGGTCAGTTCGACCAGGCCGTGCGACGTCTCCGGCGCGAGGCCCCAGCCCACCACCACGCGATCGGCGTCGCGAATCGGTTGCGGCGCCAGCAGCACCGCGTACACCGCGCTGAACATCGCGGTGGTGGCGCCGACGCCGAGCGCCAGCGTGGCGATGGCGGCCAGCGCGTAGCCGGCATGGGTGCGCAAGTGGCGGATGGTCAGCCGCAGGCTGGTCGGCACAGGCATCGCGACGCTCCGATGACGTCAGCATAGCGTCGTCGTGGCGAGCGGGACCTGCCGTGGGACGAACCGGCCGGGCGGTGCGGGCGCCGTGATAGCGTCGTCCCCGCATGGCTCGCGCCGGTTCGACCACAACGACGACGGCCGCCACGGCTGGGCCCCGCGACATCGCCGCCGATGTCGCGATGGCGCTGGCCTGGCTCGAGCGTCGCGGCTCGAAGAAGAACCGCGACGGCATGGCGCGCTACGGCATCGTCGCGAAGAAGGCCTTCGGCGTCTCGATGGCGACGATGCAGACGCTGGCGACGCGGCTCGGGCGCGACCACGCGCTGGCGCTCGCGCTGTGGGACACCGAATGGTACGAGGCCCGCATCCTGACCTCGTTCGTGGGCGATCCGTCGCGGCTCACCGCCGCCGAGATGGACCGCTGGTGCCGCGATTTCGACAACTGGGCGATCTGCGACACGCTCTGCTTCCACCTGTTCGACAAGAGCCCGCACGCCTGGGGCAAGGTCGGGCAGTGGGCCCGCCGCCGCGCCGAATTCGAGAAGCGCGCCGCGTTCGCGCTGCTGGCGGCGCTGGCGCTGCACGACAAAGTGGCGCCCGAGGCGCGCTTTCGCACCAGCCTGCGGCTCATCGCCGCCGCGGCCACCGACGAGCGGAACTTCGTGAAGAAGGGCGTCAGCTGGGCGCTGCGCTCGATCGGCCATCGCAGCCTGGCGCTGCACACCGCCGCCACCGATCTCGCGTCGCCCCTGGCCCGCGCTGACGATCCGACCGCGCGCTGGGTCGGGAAGGACGCGTTGCGCGACCTGCAGCGGCCGGCGGTTCGCCAACGGCTCGAGCGCAAGGCGGCCGCGCCGTCGCGCCGTCGTACGGGGGTTCGACCCCTTTCTGGGTAGAGTCAGATTGGGGTCAGACCCCTTTCCGGATGGAGCGAGACTGTTGCCGTTTCTGGCGTGCTTGACGCGGGGAAACGGCGATGGCAAAGTGTCGGTCGGCGCCGGCCTGCGCCACACCTCGACTCGGGCCTCCCCCCGCGGGGCCGTCATTCGAGGCAAAGGGGTTCGCACCTCGGGCCGCATGTCATGGGGACTTCACCGGTCGCGCGACCAGCAGGCGGGGGCTGGGGGTCGTGTGGCCAGCGAAGGACCCGACCATGACTCGCGCCCGCGCCCTCAAGTCCGTCATCCGCGCCCGCATCAGCAAGACCGGCGAGCGCTACACCACCGCCCGACGTCACGTCCTCGCCGCCCGCGGCGGTGCCTCGCGTTCGCTCGCGACGGCAGCGACGGCTGCGCCATCGCCCGCCGTGACGGCGCCGTCGACATCGACAGCGTCCGCCAAAGGCGTCGTGTCGGCGGCCAAAGTGCTCGAACGCACCGGCCACGACCTCGACCACTGGTTCGGCGTGCTCGATCGCTTTGGCGCCGCGGACAAGGGTCACACCGCGACCGCCCGGCATCTCCACAAGGACCTCGGCATCGACGGCTGGTACTCGCAAGGCATCACCGTGGCGTACGAGCGGGCGCGGGGCCTGCGCGCGGTGAATCAGCGCGCCGACGGCGTCCTCGAGGTCTCGGCCAGCAAGGTGGTGGCGGGCAGCCCGGCCGATGTCGCCGCCGCCGTCAGTGGTCCGCGTCGCCGCGCGGCGTGGATCGCCGCCGCCGATCCCGATCTGGCGACGGCCCTGGCCGCGGCCTTGAAGTCACCGGTGTCGAAGGGCTTCGTGCTGCGCGCGGATGGGCTCGGCCGCTATCGCTACCGCTGGGGCGCGACCGCCGTGCAGATCTACGCGCAGGCGAAGCCGGGCGGGAAGACGATTGTGACGGTGGCGCATTCGAAGCTGCCCGACGCGGCGACGCTGGAAGTTCGACGCGCGCAGTGGCGCGCGGCCCTGTCGGCGCTGGCGGCCTATCTGGCAGCGCGGGACTGACGAGATGACTCCCGAGTGGCAGGAGGCGGTGAGTCGCGGCGCGGTGACCGAACTCGCCGTCCTCCTGTCGCGCGGCGCCGACATCGACGCCCGCGATCGTCATGGCCAGACCGCGATCATGGTGGCGGCCGCGGCCGGCGCTGCCCGCGTCGTCGAGTTCCTCGCGATCCACGGCGCCGATCTCGACCACACGGCGAAGTACGGACTGAGCGCGGTGATGCTGGCGGCGCTGCGCGGCCACGCCGAGGTGGTGCGGGTGCTCGTCGCCGCCGGTGCCGACGTGGATCTGAAGGGGAGCGGCGCGCCCGGCTTCAGCGGCAAGCGCGCCCACGATCTGGCCGTCGAGCGCGGCGACGGCGACGTCGCGTCGTTACTCGCGCCGCTGACGCGGGAGACACCGCCCGATCCGCTGCCGCGATTCCTCGCCCCGACGACCTGGGAGGAGGCCGCCGCGCTGCTCACCTTCGTGCCGCGGCAGCCGGCCGATACTCGCGGGCGCGCATTGCGCGGGCTGCGCGTCCACGTGCGCGATCATCGGCGACGCGACCTGCCACTGCATCTCCGCACCTTCGAGGCGCACTTCGACGGCGTGGCGGTGTGCCAGTCACAACCAGGCGCGTTGGCCGCCCGTCGTCGCGCGCTGGAGGTGCACTATGGTCCCGCCGCGACGCCGATCCGTATCCACGGCCACGAAGGGCGGGCGCTTCCGCTCGGTCCCGAGGTGCCGCCTGACGACATCGACGGGCGCAGCGCCGCGGTCGTCACCTGGCACGACGGGCCGATGTTCCACTTCGTGATGAGCACACAGCTGACGGTCGACGAGGTGGCGCTGGTCGCGGCCTCGCTCTACGGCTAGCGAGGCTCCGCCTCGGACCGCCGACCATGCGGCTGCGTCTAGCGCTGAGCCCGGGCCAGTCCGCTCAGTTGCCGGTTGGATTCTTCGGGCGCCAGAGCGCGCCGCGGTCGAGCGCGAACTCGCGGCCCGGAGGGGCCTGCTCGGGTCCGACCCGGCCGGCGACGATCTCGGCCTTGCGATACGACTCGCCGAGCACCGGCACGCCGGCCATCCGCCGCAGCAGCGCCAGCTGCCCGATGTGGGTCAGCGCGTCGGCGATCGGCGCCTGGAACACCCGCTCGAGCGACGCCGGCAGCACCGCGGTCTGTGCCGCGCGGTCGAAGCCGTCGAGCGCGGCGAAGAAGCGGGCGACCTCGCCGTCCCAGGTCGACGGCTCGGAGATCACGTAGGCGTCTTCGTCACCGGTGCAGAACCGCCGTGCCCAGTCGAGCAGGTCGACGACATGGGCCAGCAGCACGCGCGGGCTGTTCAGGACACCGGGTGCAGTGAAGTCACCGAAGCCGGTCGGGGCGTCGCGCAGCACCTTGCCGCCGCGATAGGCGAGGGTCGCGATCATGTGCCGCAGCACTGCGCGGTCGCGGTCGGACATCGCGGAATCGGACATGGCGCGATGATACCCTCGCGGCGCTGTCCGCTATGATCGCCGCCGTCGGCCGGCCAGGACACCAAGAAGGGGAGCGCATGCGAACGACACGTTTCGGGCTGCTGGGAGTGATCGTCGCGGCGTGCGGGGCGGTGACGCTGGGCCAGCCGGCCGGCCGCGACGTACGGCTCACGCTGAGCGAAGGCACGTCGATGGCGGCGGCGCTGTCGCCCGACGGCCGCACGCTGGCCATCGACCTGCTGGGCGCGATCTGGACCTACGACGCGGCCGGCGGCCAGGCGCGGCGCGTGCTCGACGACGGCTACGACGCGCGGCTCCCGGTGTGGGCGCCGGACGGCAAGCGGCTGGCCTTCCAGGCCTACCACCGCGACACCTGGCACGTGTGGGTGCTGAACGCCGACGGCTCGGGCCTGCAGCAGATCACCTACGGCCCGTACGACAACCGCGAGCCGTTCTGGGCCCCCGACGGCGCGCGGCTGGCGTTCTCGTCGGATCGCGGCGGCCACTACGACATCTGGATCGCGACCCTGGCCACCGGCGAGGTGACGCGGTTGACCACCGCCGCGTCGAACGAGTCGATGCCGGCGTGGTCGCCCGACGGACGCGAGATCGCGTTCGTCTCGGATCGAGAGGAACGCGGCGTCTACGCGCGGCCCGTCGCCGGCGGCGCCGAGCGCAAGCTCGCCGCCGAGACCGCCGCGGTTGCGGGCGTCGCGTGGACGCCCGACGGCCGCGGCGTGGCCTACACCGTCATCGACGGCGCCGTCGCCCGTCTGGTCGTCGGCGGCCGGAACGTGGCCGATGCCAGCGAAGACGTCTTCCCGTTCCGCCCGCAGTTCGCCGGCAGCGACGTCCTCTACACCGCCGACGGCGTCGTCAAGCGCCGGCCGGCCGCCGGCGGCGCGGCCCGCACGGCGGCGTTCAGCGCCGAGGTCGCCTTCCCTCGAGCGCCGTTCACGCCGAAAGGCCGCGCGTTCGACGCCGCCGGGCCGCAGCCGGTGCGCGGCCTGATGCATCCGGCGATTTCTCCTGACGGCAGCCGTGTCGCCTTCGGCGCGCTCGGCGACCTGTGGCTGGTCTCGACGCAGCCGGGGCAGGCGGCGCCGCAGCGGCTCACCGACGACGTCTTCGTCGAGACCAATCCGGTGTGGTCGCCCGACGGCCGCGAGCTGGCCTACTCGACGGACCGCGACGGCGCCGTCGCGTTGTGGATCCGCGACCTCGCGTCCGGTCGCGACCGCCGCGTCGCGGTCGGCGGGACGACTGGCGCGTGGTCGCCAGACGGCACCCGCATGGCGTTTCTCGACACCGAGTCGGTGCTGAAGGTCGTCGAGGTGGCGAGCCGCGAAGAGCGGCGCGCCCACGATCGGGTCTTCGAGCCGGGTCGGCCGAGCTGGTCGCCCGACGGCAAGGCGGTCGTGATGTCGGCACTGCGGCCCTACTCCTCCCGCTTCCGCGAGGGCACCAACCAGGTGCTGTGGGTGGCGGTCGAGCCCGACACGACCGCGGCGGGGAAGGGCGCGTTCGCCGCCGACCGCTGGTTCGATCCGGTGCCGCACCAGTCGGTGGGCATGCGCGAGAACTTCGGCCCGGTGTGGTCGCCCAACGGCCGCGAGATGGCGGCGATCGTCGACGGCGTCCTCACCACCTATCCGGTGGCGCGCGACGGCACGCCCACCGGCCCGGCCCGCCAGGTCGCGCCGGACCTGGCCAGCTCGCCGTCGTGGACCGGCGATTCGCGGCGGATCCTCTACCAGGCGGCCGATCGCTTCCGCCTCGTCGACCTCGCCGACGGCAGCGTGCGCGATATCGTGCCGGCGTGGTCGTGGACGCCGCGCCGGACCACCGGTGTCGTCACCGTGCACGCCGGACGGCTGTTCGACGCCCGTCCCGGCAGCGGCGTGCGCGCCAACGTCGACGTGGTGATCGAGGGCACGCGGATCACGGCGGTGGAACCGCACCGCGACGACCTGCACCGCGGCACGGTCGTGGACGCGTCGGCACAGACGGTCGTGCCCGGCCTGATCGAGAGCCACGCCCACCTGTCCAAGGCGCTCGGCGAGGCCCAGGGCCGGATCTTCCTGGCGTTCGGCGTCACGGCGGTCCGCAACCCTGCCGCCAATGCCTTCGAGGGTCAGGAAGAGCGCGAGGCCATCGACAGCGGCGCCCGCGTCGGCCCGCGCGTGTTCACCACCGGCGAGCCGCTCGACGGCACCCGCATCTACTACCCGGGCGGGGTCGCCCTCGACGGCGGCGCGCGCGTCGACGCGATGCTGGATCGCGCCGCGGCGCTCGGCTTCGACTTCATCAAGACCTACGTCCGGTTGCCCGACCTGCTGCAGAAGCGCGTCATCGCCGGCGCGCACCGCGCCGGGATGCCGGTGACGTCGCACGAGATCTACCCGGCCGTGGCCTACGGCGCCGACGGCGTCGAGCACATCCGCGGCACCAGCCGCCGTGGCTTCAACCCCAAGTCGAGCAGTCTCAACCGCACCTACGAGGACGTGCGTCAGCTCCTCGTCGCCTCGGGCATGACGATCACGCCAACCATCGGCATCCAGGGCGGCAACCAGCTGCTCACCCTGAAAGACCCCTCGTGGATCGACGACCCGCGCATGCGGCTGTTCCCCGAGTCGACTACCGCCGGCGCGCGGGCGCTGCGCGCCAAGCCGGCGTCGGCCCAGGATCTGGCCACGCGCGAGGCCCTGGTCGGCGTGCAGGAGCGGCTGACCGCCGATCTCGTCAAGCGCGGCGGCCGCGTCATCGCCGGCACCGATTCGCCAATCATCCCCTACGGAATGGCGCTGCTCATGGAGCTCGAGCACTACGCCCGCGGCGGCATGCCGCCCGCCGATGTGATCCGCACCGCCACCGCCGTGACGGCCGAGGCGATGGGGCTCGGCGCCGACCTCGGCACCGTCGAAGCCGGCAAGCTCGCCGACCTGGTGATCGTCGACGGCGACCCCACGACCACGATCACCGACCTGCGCAAGACCCGGCGGGTGATCACGAACGGCGTCCTCTACGATGTGGAGACGCTGCTGCGCGGGCCGGTGGACCGCGTGCGCTGACCGCGATGGAGCCGATCACCTACGTCATCGGCCACCGCCGGCCGGACACCGACTCGGTCTGCTCGGCGATCGGCTACGCCCATCTGAAGGCCGCGCTGGGCGACCTGAGCGTGCGGCCGGCGCGGGCGGGGGAGCTGAACGGCGAGACCCGCTACGTGCTCGCGCGTTTCGCCGTGCCCGTGCCCGAGCTGGTGACGCAGGGCACCGGGCGGCGGCTGATCCTCGTGGACCACAACGAAGTGGCGCAGGCCGTGGACGACATCGCCCACGCCACGGTGGTCGAGGTGTGGGAACACCATCGCGTCGGCGATCTCCACGTGCCCCAGCCGATCGTGTTCCACTGCGAACCGGTGGGCGCCACCGCGACGCTCGTCGCCGAGCAGTACTATCTGCACGGACTGGCGCCGCCGCCGGCGATCGCCGGTGTGCTGCTCGCGGCGATCCTGTCCGATACGCTCGTGTTCGCGTCCCCGACCTGCGCGGACAAGGACCGCGACATGGCCGGCCGGCTCGCCGCGATCGCCGGACTGGACGCCGTGGCGTTCGGCCAGGAACTGCTCGCGGCCCGCGGCGACCTTGCCGGGCGTGCCGCCGCCGACCTGGTGCTGGCCGATTTCAAGGAGTTCGACCTGGCCGGTCACCGGGTGGGCATCGGCCAGATCGAAGCGACCGACACCGGGCCGATCGTCGCCCGCCGCCAGGAGCTCGTCGCGAGCTGCGCCGCGTCGGCGGGGTGCGGCATCTCGAGCTGACGATGCTGCTCGTCACCGACATCGGCGCCAAGGGCAGCCACCTGTGGGTCGTAGGCGACCACGCCGGCGTCGTCGAGCAGGCGTTCGGGGGCGGCCCTCATCGACGGCGGCCTCTACCTCGACGGCTGCATGTCGAGGAAGCAGCAGGTCGTCCCGCCGCTCGAACGGGCGTTTGCCGGGCAGGCCTCGCCGTCGATCAGACCCGGCGGGTCTTCCACGCCCCGCGCCTGAACAGCAGCACGCTCACGGCGGCGTGCGCCGTGAAGGCGATGGTGATCGCGGTGTAGACACCGGCCGGGCCCCAGCCGAAGGGAATCGCCAGCAGCCAGGCCAGCGGGATCTCGAGGCACCAGAAGCAGCCGATGTTGATCCACGTCGGTGTCCACGTGTCGCCGGCGCCGTTCAGGGCCGCCGACAGCGTCATCCCGAACCCGAAGGTCATGAAGCCGAGGCTCACCGTCCGCAAACAGGCCACGGCATGGCGCCCGACGTCCGGATCGGTGGTGAAGATGCCGACGATCGGCCACGCCGCGGCGATGAACACGACGCTGACCGCGGCCAGACAGGCGAAGTTGTAGCGTGCCGCCAGCCACGCCGCCCGCTCGGCGCGGTCGGGCTTGCCGGCGCCGAGCGCCTGCCCGACCATCGTCGCCGCGGCGTTGGCCAGCCCCCATGCCGGCAGCATCGCGAAGATGATGAGGCGGATGCCGATGGTGTTGCCGGCGACCACCGCGCTGCCGAACGCCGACAGGATCCGCACCAGGAACACCCAGCTGGTCGTGCTGACGAGGATCTGGAAGACGCCGGTCGACGACAGCCGCCAGATGCCGCGCATCACGGCCGGGTCGAGGCCGAGATGGCGCGCCTCGATCCGCATCGTCCGCCCGCGGCCTGGTCAGCGACCAGATCTGATAGGCGACGCCGGTGCCGCGGCCGATGTTGGTCGCCACAGCAGCGCCGGTGACGCCGAGCGCCGGGAACGGCCCGAGCCCGAACACCAGGCACGGCGCCAGCGCGATGTTGAGCGCGTTGGCCAGCCACAGCACGCGCATCGCGATCGCGGCGTCGCCGGCGCCGCGGAACACGGCGTTGATGAGGAAGATCAGCACGACGGTGGCGTTGCCGCCGAGCATGACGCGGGTGTAGGTGCTGCCGGTCGCGACGATCGACGGCGACGCGCCCATCGCCTGCAGCAGCGCCGGCGCGGCCAGCGCGCCGACGACACCGACCGCCAGCGACACGGCGACGCCGAGCGCGAGGGCCTGCACGGCGGCGCGGGCGGCGCCGTCGGGGTCCTTCTCGCCGATGCGGCGGGCGACGGTCGCGGTGGCGCCGATGCTGAGGCCCATCGCCAGGGCGTAGAGCATCGTCAGCATCGACTCGGTGAGGCCCACGGTGGCGACGGCGTCGGCGCCGAGGCGGCTGACGAAGAACACGTCGCACACCGCGAACAGCGACTCCATCAGCGTCTCGAGCACCATCGGGATCGCCAGCAGCCACAGCGACCGGCCGACCGGGCCGTCGGTGTAGTCGTAGTGGGCGCCGCGCAGGGCGGCGCGGACGTGCGGCCACCAGCCCTCGGGAGGACTCGTCGCGGTGGGTTCAGGGACAGCGGTCAATTCGTCGGTGGTCACGACAGCAGACTCCGGGCGCGGCCGGCGCGCCGATGAGCCGTCACGGCCGCCAGCGGTGCCGCGCGAGCAGCGCCGCGTAGTCGGCGTCGTCGACGCGCGCCGCCGCGCCAGCGGCGAGCGCAGCGAGCAGCCGCCGCGCCCGATGGCGGCCGGGCGAGCCCTCTTCGGCCGCGGCCTCGCGGGCCCAGTCGGCGAGCCGGCAATCGAGCTGCGCCAGGGCGGTCGTCCGTCCGCCGGTAGCGAGCCGCGATTCGAGCGCCAGCGCCTCGTCGAGGGCGCGGGCCTCGGCGTCGAGTGCCGCGCGGTCGCGGGCGACGGCGTCTGTGACCGCCGCGTCACGCGCCATCGCGTCGAGCCCGCGCCGTGCCTCGGCCACATCGCGCAGGCCGGCGAAGTCGGCCGCCAGCGCCGGGTCGCGCGCAGCCGATCGACCGGGTCCACCGCGTCGCCGACGCGGCGCCGGGCAGAGGCGAACAGCGTCTCGACGAGGGCGGCATCCACGGCGCGACGGCCGTCGCGCATTGCCGCCAGTTCGAGCCACTCGATCGCCCGCATCGCCACCGCAGCCGGCGGCAGCGTGTGTCCGCCGTCGAATATCTCGAGGGCGTGGGGCGAGGTGAGCGCGGCATCGAGCCGGCGCAGCTCCAGGTAGTTGAAGTCGTCGATCCCGGCGGTGGCGAACACCGGGAAGCCGAGCGTCTTACGCGTGCCGGCGTCGGGCAATCCGGCGCTCGAGGCGATGACCCCGGCGATGTCCCGATTGCCGAGCGCCACCTGCATCGCGACCCGCGCGCCGCCCGAGTGTCCGGTGAGGTAGATGCGCGCGGCGTCGATCGTGAACCGGCGGCCGACGTCGCGCGACAGCGCCCGCACCGCCTTGGCCGACACCTCCCACGGGCCGTTGCGCGAGGTGTTCGATCCAGCCACCACGTAGCCGTAGCGCTCGGCTGCCGCCCGGTAGGTCTCGACCAGGGCGCGGCCACGGGCCTGCGGGTGGAAGGCGAGCAGCAGGCTCCACGGGCGATCGGCCGAGTAGTCCGAGGGCAGGTAGAGCGCGTAGGACTCGCCGGGGTCGTCGGCGACGCGCACCTCGTCGACGATCACGCCGGACGGTGGCGCCTGGGCCGCCGCCGGTTCGGGCCGGGCCGCCGCCGAGAGCAGCACCAGCGCCGAGATCCGACCCCGGAGGCCAGAAGACCACTGCGTCATCGCCGCAGGATAGCGCAGCGCCGGGCAGCCGTCAGGTCAAGGGGCGTCGGTCCCCGCCGATTCCCCGGGAGCATGCGCCACGCCTTCATCGCGACGTCGGTCTCGACCCTGCTGCTCGTCGCCGGCGTCGCCTTGGTGTGGCCACCGGCGCTGTGGGCGCTGGTCGTGATCGTGCCGGTGGTGCTGCGCGGCGCCGCCGACATGGCTGCAGACCCGGCAGGCGGTGCGCCGCAACTTCCCGGTGATCGGCCACGGCCGCTACCTGCTCGAGCAGATCCGCCCCGAGATCAACCAGTACTTCGTCGAGAGCAACTCCGACGGCAAGCCGTTCAGCCGCAACGACCGCTCGGTGGTCTACCAGCGCGCCAAGGGCGAGCTCGATACGCTGCCGTTCGGCACCCAGCGCGACGTCTACGCCGCCGGCTACGAGTGGATCAACCACTCGCTGGCGCCGGTGCATCCGCGTCAGGACTGCGCCCGCGTCGTCGTCGGCGGCCCGGCCTGCCGCCAGCCGTATTCGGCGTCGCTGCTCAACGTCTCGGCGATGAGCTACGGCTCGCTCAGCAAGAACGCCGTGCTGGCGCTCAATGCCGGCGCGAAGATCGGCGGCTTCGCCCACAACACCGGCGAAGGCGGACTCAGTCCCTATCACCTCGAGCCGGGCGGCGATCTGGTGTGGCAGATCGGCACCGGCTACTTCAGCTGCCGGACGCCCGACGGCCGCTTCAGCGCCGACGAGTTCGCGACGCGAGCGGTGCTGCCGAACGTCAAGATGATCGAGGTCAAGCTGTCGCAGGGCGCCAAACCCGGCCACGGCGGCATCCTGCCGGCGGCCAAGCTCACCGCCGAGATCGTGGCGATCCGCGGCGTCGTAGCCGGCCAGGACGTGATCTCCCCGCCGGCGCACACCGCCTTCTCGACGCCCCTCGGTCTGCTGCAGTTCCTCCAGGTGCTCCGCGACGCGTCGGGCGGCAAGCCGGTCGGCTTCAAGCTGTGCGTCGGCAAGCGCCACGAGTTCCTCGGCATCGTCAAGGCGATGCTGCGAGTCGGGCATCGTGCCCGACTTCATCACCATCGACGGCGGCGAGGGCGGTACCGGCGCGGCGCCGCTCGAGTTCTCGGATTCGGTCGGCACGCCGCTGAACGAAGGGCTGTCGTTCGTGCACAACGCGCTGGTCGGCGTCGGGTTGCGCGACCAGGTGCGGCTCATCGCCTCGGGCAAGGTGAACACCGGCTTCCAGCTGGCCACCAAGGTGGCACTCGGCGCCGACATGTGCAACGCGGCGCGGGCGATGATGTTCGCGCTCGGCTGCATCCAGGCGCTGCGGTGCAACACCAACAAGTGCCCGACCGGCGTCGCCACGCAGGACCCCGAGCTGGTGCACGGCCTGCACGTCGGCGACAAGTCCGCAGCGCGTCGCCCGCTATCACCGCGAGACGGTGAAGAGCTTCTTCGAGGTGCTGGGCGCCGCTGGCCTGCACGAGCCGCGCGACCTGAAGGCGTGGTACGTGATGCGCCGCGTCAGCTCGGGCGACGTGCGCAGCTACAACGAGATCTATCCGCCGCTCGAGCCCGGGGCGCTGCTGACCGGCGGGGTGAACTCCAGCCTGGCCCGGGCCTGGGCCACCGCGCGCGCCGACACGTTCAACCCGCCGTTTGCGACCCCGAAGCCGCGCACTCGCGTCACCAATGGGAGCACGGCGCCGCGCGTGGCGAGGCGGCAACCCGCCAAGACGCGACGGCCGGCCGCGCGACCCGGCGCCTGAACCGCGCTGCGACCGGATCGTGACGTCGAGTTGTCCGCGCCGCAGTTGACGGCGCCGCGGCTGGTCGAGTAATAGTTAACCTCGTGGTTCACGATCGGCAGCTCGACCATACCTTTGCGGCACTGGCCGACCCGGTGCGCCGGGCGGTGATCGCCCGGCTCACCCGTGGCGACGCCGCGGTCTCGACATTGGCGGCCGATCACGCCATCTCGCTGCCGGCGTTCATGAAACACCTGCACACGCTGGAGCGCGCCGGGCTGGTCGCCACCGAGAAATCAGGCCGCGTACGCACGTGCCGGCTGCAGGACGCGGCGCTGGCCACCGCGGAGCGCTGGGTGCAGACGCACCGGGCGTTTTGGCAGCAGCAGCTGGCGTCGCTGGCGCGCTTCGTCGAGTCCCCGCCCCCACAGGAGGATCCATGGCCGTCGTCTCCGCCCCGTCGCTCGAAGTCCGCCAGGTCGTCGCCGCGCCGCCGGCCCGCGTCTACGACGCGTGGACGACGGCGACGCTCCTGACCCGGTGGTTTGCGCCGTCGTCGGACTACACAGCAGTGGCGCACCAGCTTGACGTCCGTGTCGGCGGGCGCTATCGCATCGAGATGCGGCACAAGGACGGCGGCTCGCACATCGCCGTCGGGGAATACCGCGAGCTGACTCCGCCAACCAGGCTGACCTTCACCTGGCAGTGGGAGGGGACCCCGATGGGGGAGACCGTCGTTACGGTGGACATGCGGCCGCACTCCTCCGGCACGGAAGTGGTGCTGACCCACTCCCGCTTCGCCGACGAGGCCGTTCGGGACGAGCACCGCAAGGGCTGGATGCAGTGTCTCGGCCGGCTCGAACAGGGCGTGGTCGCATAGTCGTCGCGAACGCGAGTCACACAGGAGGACTGATGGGAATCGCCGAATCGTTCATCGCAGAGCTCGACCAGGAAGCGGCCACGACGCGCCGCGTGCTCGAACGGGTGCCGGCCGCCAAGCTGGCCTGGCGCCCGCACCCCAAGTCGATGTCGCTCGGGCAGCTCGCCCTGCACGTCGCCGAGGTGCCCGGCGCCGTCGCCCGGCTGGCGCAGGCGAACATGACCTCCCGGCCCGCGTTCCAGCAGACCGAAGCGACCAGCCAGCGGCAGCTGGCCGACGCCCTCGACGCCAGCCTGGCGACGGCGCGTGCCGCACTGCGCGGCTGGAGCGACGAGGCGATGCTCGAGACCTGGTCGCTGTCGCACGAGGGCGCCACATTGATGGCGGTGCCCCGCGTCGGGCTGGTGCGCGCGATCATGTTCAACCACTGGTACCACCATCGCGGCCAGCTGCTGGTCTACCTGCGGATGCTCGACGTGCCGGTGCCGTCGGTCTACGGCCCGACCGCCGACGAATCGCCGTTCTGACGTTCCGGAGGATCACGATGCTCAACGCCGACACACCGCGACCCGTGGTTGCCCGCGACGCCTGGCTGGAGGCCCGGCGCCAGCTGATGGTGGAGGAGAAAGCGCTCACTCGCGAGCGCGACCGGCTCGCCGCCGCCCGCCGCTCTTTGCCGTGGACACGGATCGAGCAGCCCTACGCCTTCGACACCGAGCAGGGACGACGCACGCTGGAGGATCTGTTCGACGGCCGCGGTCAGCTCGTCGTCTACCACTTCATGTTCCCCGACGCCTGGGAGGTCGGCTGCAAGAGCTGCTCGTTCTGGGCCGACGGCTACGCCGGCACCCGCGTGCATCTCGCCGCGCGCGACGTGACCCTGGTCACCGTCTCGATTGCGCCGCTGCCCAAGCTGCTCGCCTTCAAGGCGCGCATGGGCTGGACATTCCCGTGGGTGTCGTCGGCGCCCAGCAGTTTCAACCGCGACTTCGGGGTGTCGTTCACCGCCGAGGAGATCGCCGCCAAGGCCGCGCTCTACAACTTCGGCACCCAGCCCTTCGGCGCGCCGGAAGCCCCTGGCGTGAGCGTCTTCGCACGGCGCTCGCCGGGAGAGGTGTTCCTGACCTATCAGTGCTTCGCTCGCGGACTGGATGCGCTCAATCCGGCCTACCAGCTGCTCGACCTGGTTCCCAAGGGTCGCGACGAGGGCGATCGGCCGATGGGCTGGCTACGGCACCACGACGCCTACGGCGCGTAGGCGCCTCACATGATCGGTGCGGGCGAGGATTACTTGCGCGTGTTCACGTCGCCCGTCCGATCCTTACTCCCGTCGCAGCGCCTCCGCGGGCGTCATGCGGACAGCCCGCCACGCAGCGCCAGTTGTTGCCCGACCGGATCATCGCCGGCAAAGTGCAAAGCGGCCAGCCGCTCGTTCACGACCACGACGGGTTCGCCTCTGGGGCCGTCGAGATCCGTGAAGACGCGGCCGCGGACCGCACCAGTACCGATGACCCCGAAGTAGGCGGCGCTGACCTCCAACACGTGCACTCGCGGCGGCGACTCGACCCTGGTCGGCAGCACGAGCACTCGCTCGGCGAACCCTTCCAGGGGACCGGCTCCGGCCAGCGCCGCGACGCTGACGCCAGGGACGGCAGCGACCGTGTCCGGCAGACGGCGCTGGAACGCCCGTCGCTGCTCCGGCGCGCCGTAGTCCGCGGAGGACAGCGTCAGCGTGCCCGTAAGGACGCGTTGGTCGGCGAGCAGGGGATCCGTGCGCAGTCGTTCGTCGCGGACCAGGGCGGCCACGCCGACCTGGGCAACGAGCACCACCGCCAGGCCGAGTTGGATCGCCGTGAACAGCGTGGCGCCGCGGCCGCGCCGCGGCCGCGGCGTTTGTGACCGCCCGCCGTCCTTGATCACGTCGACGACGGCCGTTTGTGATGCGCGGAGCGCCGGCGCCAGGGCGAAGACGACGGTCGTCGCCAAGGCCAGCAGCCAGAGCGCAGCGAAGACCGTTCGGTCCAGCGAGAAGTCGAACCAGTAGGGCAATCCACCGTCGGGCAACCAGGACTGGAACAGCGCGACGCCGAGGCGCGAGAGCGTCATTCCCCCGACCGCCGCGATGCCGGCGACGATGAGGCTCTCGACCAGCAGCTGCCTGACGATACGGCCGCGCGTCGCGCCGAGCGATGTGCGGACGGCGATTTCCCTGACCCGCGTGGCGGCCGCGGCCAGCATCAGGTGCCCGGCGTTGGTGCTCGCGACGGCGAGCACGAGGAGGCCGGCGGTCAGGAACGGCAACCAGCCGGCGAGATTCGCGAGCAACCGCGCGTTGATCGGCACGGCGTGGAGCCGCGTGCCCGCGTGAGTGTCCGGGAAGCTGATCGCGAGAGTCTCTCCGACACCGCCGCGAGGTCGGCGACTGCGGCGGCGGGCTCGCTGCCTGGCGCGAGGCGGCCGAAGACGCGCAGTACGCGGTCGCCGCGCCCGGATGCCGCCAGCTGCGGCCGCGCCGCGAGCGGGAGAAACACGGCGGCAGTGCTCGGATACCCGGAGCGGTCCGGGATCACGCCAAGGACGGTCGCCGGGCTGCCGTTCACCATCACCTGCCGGCCGATGATGCCCGGGTCGCCCGCAAACGGCCCGCGCCAGATGCGCTCGGTGAGCACCGCCGTCGCCGGGGCGCCGAGACGATCGTCGTCGGGCTCCAGAACACGCCCGGCGATGGCCCCGACGTTGGCGACGGCGAACCCGGCTGCGGATGCGTAGACGCCCTCGACCCGATCGGGCACGTCGCCTCGTGCACCGACCGTCATCGGCGCGGGCGTGTAGGCGGCCAGCGCCGCGAACGTTCGCTGGCCGCGGGCGAGATCGACGAAGTCCAGATACGACAGTGGCCGATCCTGGCCCGCCGCATCGATCGTCGATATGAACAACACCCGCTCGACGTCCGCGATCGGCAGCCCGCGTCGCGTCGCGGCGTAGGTTCTCGACCATGTCGAGGACGTGCGAGCTGTAGACGATCGCCTTGCCGGCGTCGGCCAGCGCGCCGCACCAGGCTGCGGAGCATCAGGGTCGAGGCGACGTCGAGTCCCGAGCACGGCTCGTCGAGGACGACCACCGTGGGGTCGTGCAGGAGCGCCGCGGCGATCAGCACCTTCTGCCGCATGCCCTTGGAGAACGACGACAGCGGCGCGAAGCGATCGCTCTCGAGCCCGAACAGCTCGAGATACCGATCGATGCGCCGGTTCAGCACGCTCCGTTCGATGTCGCGCAGTCCGCCGACCAGGCGCAGGTACTCCGGCGCCGAGAGGTAGGCGTAGAGCCGCGGCTCCTCGGGGACGTAGCCGAGGATCGACTGGTAGGCGACGAGGCCGTCGTGGATGTTCGGCGCCCTGCCACGACACCGTGCCCGACGACGGGCGGATGAGCCCGGTCAGCATGTTGATGGTGGTCGATTTGCCCGAGCCGTTGGGGCCGAGCAGGCCGACCGTCTGCCCGGGACGAATCGTCACGCTGAGATCGTGAAGCGCGAGGACGCCGCCATACGACTTCCTGAGACCGTGCGCGGTCAGCATGGGTCCTCCTAGTCGCAGCGAAGTGCGGTCACCGGGTCGCGATGGGCGACGCGGCGGGCGGGGATCACCGCGGCCGCGACGGCCACGACGGCCACCAGCGCAGCGGCGACGAGCGTCACGGCGACGGGCGCCTCGCCGGCCGCCGGGAGCAGGTTGTGGAGCGCGCGCGTCAGGCCGACGGCGCCGAGCAGGCCGGCCGTCAGGCCCACGGCCGCCGGCCATGCCGCGCCGCGGACGAACAAGCGGACGAGGTCGCGCCGGGTCGCGCCGATGGCGATCCGGATGCCCGCTTCCTTGGTCCGCCGCGCCGCGGCGTAGGCCGTGACGGCGTAGATGCCCAGCGCCGCCATGGTCAGTGCCAGCACGCCCAGCGTGCCGACGATACGGCCGACGGTCCGCTGCGTCCAGCGCGACATCTCCGAGTACCACGCCAGTGGCTGCCACCCGTACAGCGGCAGCGCGGCATCGAGGGCCTGCAGCTCGTCGCGCAGGATGCTCGGCGACCGGCAGTCCCGCTCGCGGCGCGGACCATGACGACGACGCTGGCCGGCGCCTCGACCGACAGCGGCAGGTAGATGACTGGCTCGGCCTCGGGTGGCATGCCTTGACGGACCGAGGGCGTCACCCCGACGACGGTGCGCCACGTGCCGCCGGGCGCCTCGGTGGGGGAGGGCGCGAGTTGGAGCCGCCGCCGCAGGATTGCGGCCTCGCCGCCGTGCATCGCCGCGAACCGCGCGTTGACCACGACGACCTCGCCGTCCGGATCGCCGAGCGTGTCGGTGAAGAGGCGCCCGCCGGTCGCCGCCAGGCCGAGCGTCGCGAAGTAGCTGGCGTCCACGCTCACCACGCGCGCTGACGCCTCGGAGGTCCGGTCGTCGACCGCGACCCGTCGCAACGGCGTGCCACTGAACGGCGGCGTCGAGGCCAGCGTGGCCGCCGCCAACTCACCGCGCTGGCGCAGACGCTCAAGATACCGCGCGTAGAACGCCGAGCGTTGGGCGGGCGTCGCATACGGCGGGCCGGCCACACTCATCTGCGCCGTGATGACGCCGTCGGTGGCAATCACCTGATCGGCGCGCCGGATCGCGACCGCGGCGGCGCCGAGGTGCGCGGCGCCGGCCAGCAGCATCAACGTCAGCGCGGTCTCGGCGGCGACGAGGCCGCCAATCCATCGCCGGGTGCCCGCCGGTGACGTCGCGCGACTGCCGCCGGGCACGTGGCGGTGGCCGGCGGCGGCGAGTCGCCATGCCGGGGCCAGGCCGCCGAGCAGGACCGCGACGGCGCAGGCCGCTACGGCGATGAGGGTGACCCGGGCATCGACACCGAAATGGACCCAGGGCGGCAGGCCAGAGCCGGAGAGCACGCGCGCGAACCAGGTGAGGGCGGCAGCGGCGCCGGCCAGCCCGGCGGCGCCAGCCATCGCCGTGAGGACCGCGCACTCCATCAGCAGCTGCTGCACCAGGCGGCCCCGGGTGGCGCCGAGCGCCGTGCGCATCGCGATCTCATCGTCGCGGAACGCCGACCGCGCGAAGAGCAGTGTGGCCGCGGTGGCGCAGCCGATGGCCAGCACCATCGCGGCGGCGCCGAGCAGTGCCAGCGGCACCGGATCGTCGCTGCGTCCGAGGAAGCGCTCGCTGAATGCGACGACCGTCGGGCGGACCTCGATGGCGGACTCCGGGGGCGTGATGAGCCGTGACGACTCTGCGGCGAGACGTCGAGCTCGGCGGCCGCCGCGTCGCGGCTGCTGCCGGCGGCCAGACGGGCGACGACGCCGGTCGTGCGTCGTTCGCGGCCGAGCGCGGCCAGTCCTGGCCGCAGGGTCATCGGCAGCCACAACGACGCCCGCAGCGGGAACGTGACGTCCGACGGCATGACGCCGACGACCGTCGTGGCGACGCCGTCGATGGTGACGACGCGGCCGACGACGGCCGGGTCGCTGCCGAACCGCCACGCCCACAGGTCGGCGCCGAGGATCGCCACCGGAACGGCGCCCGGACGGTCGTCGGTCGCGTCGAAGTCGCGGCCCAGGGCCGTGCCGAGGCCTAGCAGCCCGAACGTGTTGGCGGTGACGTATGCGCCGGTCACGCGTTCGGGCAGACAGCCCTTCACCGCCGATGCGCCAGCGACGCGCCGGCGAAGGCCGCCATCTGTTCGAAGGCGCGAGTCTCGTCACGCCAGTCGAGATACTCGGGCCACGACACGTCGGCGCGCCGGCCGCGCGCGTCGATGGTGGCCATCGCCATCACCGCGGCCGGGTCCCTGAACGGCGGCGTGGCCATGCTGATGGCGGTGACGGCGCCGACGACCGCCACCGCGCCGCCGATGCCGATGGCCAGCGCGGCGACGACGGCGGCGGAGAACGCCGGTTCGCCGAGCGACGCGCCGCACCGCCACGCACGAGGTCGCGCCGCACCGCGTCGAGCCACGGCAGTCCGGCCAACGCGCGGTGCGCCTCGCGCACCTGGTCGACGCCGCCGAAGTCGCGCTGCGCCGCCAGGCGCGCGTCACGCCGGGTCAGCCCGCGCGCCTCGTGCGCCGCGGCGAGCGTGTCCAGGTGGGTCTGGATCTCTTCATCGAGGCGGGCGTCGCGCCGCCGCGCCGTGAGGACCCCGACGACGCGCGCGAGCCAGACGCGGAGTCGCATGCGCCTACTCCTGCTCCAGCAGCCGGCCGACCATGGCCACCGTGCGCGCCCAGAGGTCCTCTTCGGTAGTCAGCTGTTTCCGGCCGGACGCGGTGATGGCGTAGAAGCGGGCGCGGCGGTTGTTGTCGCTCGTCCCCCAGCTGCTCTTGACCCAGCCCTTCTGTTCGAGGCGCAGCAGCGCCGGATAGATCGTGCCCTGGTTGAGCGAAAGCCCGCCCTCGGTCACCTGCTCGATCCGCCGCGCCAGGCCGTAGCCGTGCAGTGGGCCGAGACCGTCGAGGGTCTTCAGGACCATCAGGTCGAGCGTGCCGTAGGGAACTTCGGGTCCGGGGCTCATCGCGGCGGCTCCTGTTGAAAATCAACAGGAGTCTCTTCCTGTTCCTGTTGGAAGTCAACAGGGATCACGGCCGCCACCACCCGCACCGCGGGCTGCTAGACTCTCCGGCATGTCGACTGCCCGCGTCCGCCGTGCCTCCGCCCTCGTGATCCTCGCGCTCGTCTGCGCCGCCGCCGCGCCGTCCGCCGACCAGGGCAAAGAGCCGTCCGTCGTGTCGGCGTGGGTCAGCGCGCCCGCCGCCGGCGCCACCGACGCCGTGGTGTACGTCGAGATCAGCAACCCGACGATGTACGACATCTTCGTCGTGTCGGCGACCGCTGATGCCGCCGGCAAGGTCGAGTTGCGCGGTGCGGCCGCTGCCGGCGCCGAGGCCCCGGTGGTCACCGAGTTCCCGGTCCCGGCCTACGGCTCGACCAGCGCCGAGGCCGGCGCGCCTCATCTGCGGCTGCTCGGGCTGACCAAGCCGCTCAAGGCCGGCGACAGCGTGGCGCTCGCCCTCACCATCAACGACGGCGCCGTGCTGAAAGTGGCCGCGGCGGTGCGCGCCCAGTAGCTGATCGGCTGGACCATTCCGCGAGGCGTGCCCGCATGATGAAACGACTGGCGTGGTGGTACACGGCCGGGTTCCTCGGCATCTTCCTCATCTGCCACACCCCGGGACTGACCGACCCCGAGGGTCGTCTGCTCGGCCTGTTCCGGATCGACCCGATCGACGACCTCGTCCACCTGCTCTCGGGCCTCGCCGGCGCCTACATCGCCTGGACGGCGCCGCGCTCGATCGCCACCTATTTCGTCGTCATCGGCGTGCTCTACAACCTCGACGCGCTGGTCGGCATGACGATGAGTCGAGGGCTGCTCGACTTGAGCCTGTTTCGCCAGGGCCCCGGGCCGGCCGATTTCAGCCTGACCAACTGGGCGCTGAACGCCCCGCACATCGTGCTGGCGTCGCTGGCGCTGTGGATCGGCCTGGCACAGCCGGGCGCACCACGGCCGGCGCCCGCCAGCGCCCGCTAGGAGCGGCGTGGCCGGACCTGCCGTTGCGCGGCGCCCGCGCCCGCCGCGCTGGCGGCGGGTCGGGCGGCGTGTGGCCATGTGGACCGGCGTCGTCGCGCTGACCACGCCAATCGTCATCGCCGCGTTCGTCGGCAGCCGCTGTTACGGCGGCACCTCGTCGGCCGGTCTGGCGCCGGCGCCGCCCGACATCAGCGGCTACCAGCGGGCCGAGGCGTTCACCTTCCTCACCGTGCCCGAGTGGTACATCGTCTACAGCACCGACGAGTACGCCGAGTTCATCCGCCGCCAGCCGCCCTCGGCGTTCCCGTACCTCGGCGCCATCGCCCAGTACCTGGGGCGCCTACGGCGCGGCCTGCGACGCCACGCGCGGCCGCTACCCGTTCGAGCTGGGCTATCACGTGATGCTCGGCGTGATCGGCGTCAGCCTCACCGCCGAGTACGGCGTCAAGGCGCTGTACGAGAACACCGTCGGCCGGGCCACCGAATGGCTGTTCTCGACCGACACCCCCGAGGACGTGTTCGCCGCCGGTGTCGCCGCCGAGTACGGCCGGTTCATGCACACCACGCCGTGGTACCAGTTCCCCTTCGGCGCGCGGCTCGGCACGTTGTGGAACGACGTGCCGTGGTGGGGACCGCGGGCGGTGCGCAAGTGGGAGCGCCGCCTGGCGCTGACGCTCGAACTCGGCGCCAAGGCCCTCTACGGAGGCGTGATGGGCATGGGCTCGCAGGCCGCCTACGGCGCCGAGGATCTCGACCACCTACGGCCGCATCCTGCGCGTCGACGCCACGGCGCTCGCCGCGGCTGGCGGCACGCTCGTGCCGTCGAAGGACCCGGTGCCGGTGGTGGCGCTGCCGCGCTACGAGGCGTTCACGCCGGCGGCGCTGATGCTGATCGAGCGCGGCCAGCGGTTCCAGGACATCGCCGGCAACGACGACGTCGTGATCGGATTGCGGGCGCCGGATCCCGGCGACGTACCGCTCGTCAGCGGCGCCAGCGTCGTCGGCCGTCAGCGTCTGCTCACCACGCCAGGGCGCAGCCGGGTGACCGTGCTGGTGCCGGTGACCCGGCTCCACGAAGCCCTGGCGCTGTGGCACACGCCGGGCGTCAGCGTGGAGCACATCTATGACTACTAGCGGGGACCAGGGAACAGGGAACAGGGAACAGGGAACAGGGATGCCTGATCTGACGCTGGCCCGCTTCCGCTGAACTGCTGCGACGATGATTGACACGACGCAGAAATCACGTCGCGCTCGCTGGTGGGTCGGCGCGGCGACGGTGCTGGCGCTGGTCGCCAGCTTCCCGCTGCGCCGGGCGGCGCAGCTGGCCGCCGATCCGCTCGGCGAGAAGGATTGCGGACCCGACGCCGCCGATCCCACTGCCGGCGCGCCGGCCCGGCTGCCGGATGCCTCCGGGCTGCCCTGGGCGCAGCGCGGCGGCACGGTGAACGACGCCAGCTGCCTCAACCGCACGCCGGTGCACGGCATCGTCCGCGTGCAGACCGACGACGACGTGCGGGCGGCGCTGACCTACGCCCGCGAGGCCGGGCTCAAGGTGTCGGTGGCCGGCGTGCGCCACAGCATGGGCGGCCAGGCGTTCGCCGCCGGCGCGCTGCTGCTCGACATGCGCGGCTTCAACCGCATCCGTGTCGACGCCGAGCGCCGCGTCGTCACCGTGCAGAGCGGCGCCACCTGGCACGACATCCAGCTGCGGCTGCACCCGCGCTTCGCCGTCCAGGCGATGCAGTCGACCGACATCTTCTCGGTCGGCGGGTCGATCTCGGTGAACGCCCACGGCATGGATCACCGCGCCGGGTCGGTGGGGAAGAGCGTCCGGCAGATGCGGGTGATGCTGCCCGACGGGTCGATTCGCACGGTCAGCCGCGACGCCGACGCCGAGCTCTTCCATCACGTCGTCGGCGGCTACGGCCTGTTCGGGGTGATCCTCGAGGCCGAGCTCGACGTCGTCGACAACGTCGTCTACCAGTCGGAGCGCCGGGTCGTGGACTACCGCGCATTCGACGAGGTGTTCACCCGCGAGATCGCCGGCGATCCGACGGTGGGGTTGATGTACGGGCATCTGTCGACCTCGCCCGGGTCGCTGCTGCGCGAGATGCTGCTCTACACCTACCGCGCCGTCGACGCCCCCGGCGCGGTGACGCCGCCGCTCGGCGAAGTGAGCCAGGTGAAACTGCGGCGGCTGGTCTTCAACCTGTCGAAGCGCGGACCGACCTGGATGCGGCTCAAGTGGTTCGCCGAGAAGCACGTCGAGCCGCGGCTCGAGTCCTGCCCGGTGACCCGCAACGAGGCGATGGGCCAGGGCGAGGCGTGTCTCGTGTCCCGCAACGACCCGATGCACGACTCGGTGCCGTACCTGCGCAACGCCCTGCCCGACGAGACCGACATCCTGCACGAGTACTTCATCCCGCGCTCGGCCTTCGTGCCGTTCGTGGACGGGCTGCGGGCGGTGGTGGACGAAGAACGCGCCAACCTGCTGAACGCGTCGGTGCGGGTCGTCCACCGCGAGGAGGGCGCGCTCAGCTACGCGCCGCAGGACGACATGCTGGCGGTGGTGCTCTATCTCAATCAGCCGGCGACCCAGAGCGGCACCGCGGCGATGGCCCGGCTGACCGGCCGGCTCATCGACCTCACCGCCGGGCTGGGCGGCCGCTTCTTCCTGCCGTATCAGCTGCACTACACGGCGGCGCAGCTGCGTCGCTCGTACCCCGAGATCGACGCGGTGTTCGCCGCCAAGCGGCGGATCGACCCCGGCGAGCTGCTGACCAGCACCTTCTACGAACGGTTCGGGCGGAAATAAAGCAGAATAGAGCCGCGCCGGGCCTCCCGGCAGTGCCGCCCGCCGCCGTGCCGGCTTGCGCGCACGGCGTATGGTCGAGACGTCAGAGGAGTCACCAGCATGAAGAAGTCGATGTTCGCTCTCGCGGCCCTGTGCGTTCTCGCGACAGCGGTCACCATGGCGCAGCAGGGCCAGCGCCGCGCTCCGGATCCGCGCTCCATGGGTGGCGGCGATTGCCGCGACAACCCCTACAACTGCGCCGACGCGCCCAATCCGCTGCCGGCGGCGTCCACCGTGTGGATCGAAGAGATGACGTGGATGGACGTCCGCGACGCCCTCAAGGCGGGCAAGACGACCGCCATCGTCTCGACCGGCGGCATCGAGCCCAACGGCCCGTGGCTGGTCACCGGCAAGCACAACTACGTGCTGCACGCCAACTGCGACGCCATCGCCCGCAAGCTCGGCAACGCCCTGTGCGCGCCGATCGTGAAATACGTGCCCGAGGGCGGCATCGAGCCCAAGACCGGCCACATGACCAGTCCGGGCACCATCACCATGCGCGAGGAGACGTTCCAGGCCGTGCTCACCGACGTGGCCGAGAGCCTGCAGGCGCACGGCTTCAAGACCATCGTCTTCATCGGCGACAGCGGCGGCAACCAGAAGGGCCAGCAAACCGTGGCCGACGCGCTGACCGCCAAGTGGGCCGGCAGGGCGATCGCCCTGCACATCGGCGAGTACTACACCTACAACGTCGTCACCAAGCACTTCGAGGACAGCGGGGCGCTGCCGAAGGATCGCAAGAGCGACGGCATGCACGACGATCCGGTCATCACGCTCAACATGTTCATCGACGATCCGAAGTCGGTGCGCTACGACGAGCGCGTCAAGGCCGGCAAGGCGTCGATCGACAGCGTGTCGATCGCCGACCGGGCCAAGGCCACCGCCCTGGCCCGCCAGATCGTGGCGTTCCGCGCCGACCACACCATCGCCGCCATCAACAAGGCCATTGCCGCCAAGGGCAAGGCCACGATGGCGCCACAGTAGCGGCCGCCAGCACAGACACCCACGCCGGGGGCGGCCGCCGCGCCGCCCCCGCGCAGGTCGCGACGGCCGGTCGCCAAGAGGTGCGTCCACAGTGAGCGGCGAGACCATCGGGCCGTACAGGGTCCTGCGCGAACTGGGGCAGGGCGGCATGGGCACGGTCGTGCTCGCCGCCGACACCCGCCTCGGCCGTCAGGTCGCCCTCAAGACCGTCTCCGGCCCGCAGGCCGGCACCCCCGACGGCCGCCAGCAGCTGCTCGCCGAAGCCCGCGCCGCCGCGGCGCTCAACCACCCCGCCATCGCCGCCGTGCACGACGTCATCGAAGTGGATGGCGAAGTGGCCATCGTCTTCGAGTACGTGGACGGCGAGACGCTGGCGGCGCGGCTCGCCAAGGGCCCGCTACCCGAGACGCAGGCGGTGGCCATCGCCGTGCAGCTGGCCGATGCGCTCGGCGTCGCCCATGCCCAGGGCGTCCTGCATCGCGATCTGAAACCCTCCAACGTGATGCTCGCGCCGGGCGGCGCGGTGAAGATTCTCGATTTCGGCATCGCCCGGCTCGGCCGCGGCAGCGACGACGGCGCGCCGCGCGAGTTCCTCGGCACGCCGGGCTACGTCGCTCCCGAGCAGTGGGTCGGGCGTCCGGCCGACGAGCGCGCGGACCTGTACGCGCTCGGCGTCGTGCTCTTCGAGATGGTGTCGGGCAAGCGGCCGTTTCCCGAGCGCGAGCCGTTCTCGCTCGCCCGTGCCTCGCTCGACCGCATGGCCCGTCGCCTGTCGACCGTCGTGCCCGGCGTGTCGCCGGGCCTCGACCGGCTGGTGTCGCGGCTGCTCGCCTCCGACCCCGACCTGCGGCCGCCGCGCGCGCGGGTGGTCGCGGACGAACTGCGGCAACTGCAGACGCCGGTGCCGGTGCCCGTCGCGCCGCCGCGGTGGGGCCGCTGGGCCGCCGCGGCCGTCGCCGTCGTGGCGCTGGGTGGCGGTGTTTGGTGGGCGTCGCGTCCCGACGTCATCGCCACCGACCGCCCGCCGGTCATCGCCGTGCTGCCGCTCGACAACGCCACCGGCGACGACGCCAACGACTACCTGTCGGCCGGTGTCGCCGACAGCCTGGTGACCAGCCTGGCGTCCCTGCCGACGGTGACCGTGCTGTCGCGCGCGGCCGTGAACGACGCCCGCGAGCGTCGCAGCAATCCGTCCGACATCGCCCGTGATCTCGACGCGACGTTCGTGGTCGCCGGCAGCGTGCAGCGCGCGGGTGCCCAGGTGCGCCTGGCGCTGACCCTGCTGCGTCAGGACGGATCGGTGGCGTGGGCCGACGCGGTCGAAGGCCCGACCGACGGCGTCTTCGCCATGCAGGCGCGGCTGGCCGGCGCGCTCGGCAGCGCCTTGAGCGTCCAGATGTCCGCCACGGAGCGGGCCCGGCTGAATACGCCGCCGACCTCGAACACCGACGCCCTCGACGCCTACTGGCGCGGCCGCGCCCTGCTCGAACGTCGCGACACGCCCGGCAACCTCCAGCGCGCGGTCGTGGCCTTCAACGAGGCGCTGCGCCTCGACGCCCGCTTCGTCGATGCCCACGCGGCGCTGGCCGAGGCCGACTGGGAGCTCTACGACACGACTCGCGAGGCGCAGTACGTGGAGGCGGCGGTGCAGGCCAGCGAGAACGCCGTGGCGCTGGCGCCCGACGACGCCGGCGTGCGCGTGGCGCTGGGCGTGACCCTGGCCCGCGGCGGCCGCAACGCCGAAGCGGTCCAGGAACTGCAGCGGGCACTGGCGGTCGAGCCCAATCACGACGAGGCGCGGCGCTATCTCGGCCGCTCGCTGGCGGCGCTCGGTCGCATCGACGAAGCGGTGGCTGAGTGGCGCAAGGCGCTGGTGCTGCGGCCGAACAACTGGCAGGTGCTGAGCGACATGGGGCTGGCGCTCTATCAGGCCACCCGCTACGACGAGTCCGAGGCGGCTTATCGTCAACTCATCACGCTGCAACCCGACAATGTGATCGGCTACCAGATGCTCGGCGCGGTGAATCAGGTCCGCGGCAACGGCGACGCCGCACTCGACTTCTACGGCAAGGCCATCGCCATCTCGCCGGTGCCGCAGGCGTTGTCCAACATGGGCGGGATCTATCACGAGCGCGGCGACTTCGCCCGCGCGGTCGACGCCTACCGCCGCGCCATCGAGCAACGCCCCAACGCGGCCGCGACCCACCGCAACCTCGGCGACTCATTGCTGCGCCTGGGGCGCAGCAGCGAGGCGCGGGCGGCCTATCGACGGGCGGCGGACCTGGCCGAGGCGGCGCGCGCCGTCAACCCGGCGGATGCGCTGAACCTGGCGTCGCTGGCGGTGTACCTGCAGAAGGCCGGCGACGCGGCCGCGGCCGCCGGATGGCTCGACGAGGCGCTGCGCCGGGCGCCGTCCGATCCCCAGGTGCGCTACCGCGCCGCCCTGGTCCATGCGCTCGCCGGCCGCGCCGACCAGGCCCTGGCGGCCCTGAGCCGGGCGCTGGAACTGGGTTACAGCCGGGCCGATGCCGCCAAGGCCGATGAGTTCGAACGGCTGCGCGCCGATGCCCGGTTCGTGGCGCTCGTGCGCACCTGACCGGCCGGCGGCATCGCCGGGCGTCATACCGGTGGTGTATCGTTGCGGACTCGTTACCCCTTCGTCATACGGAGCCAGGACATGAGTGCTCGAGTCAGGGTGAAGTACGCCACCATCTTCGTCTTTCCCGCCGCCGCCAAGGGCGGGCCGGTCCGCGTCAGCGCCGCGCCCGAGACCCTGACGGTCCGTCCCGGCGACATCGTGGACTGGACCGTGGTGAACGCGACGGCCGCCGATTCCCCGGGCAAGGTCTCCATCAAGTGGAAGGAGAAGACGCCGGTGAAGGGCGAGCCGAAGGAGTTCGACCGCAAGGCGCGAGCCGAGGTGCGGGCGTCGGCCAAGAAGGGCATCTATCGCTACAGCATCCTCATCGACGGCGTCGAGGTGTTCGACCCCGAGATCGAGGTGATGAACTGAGCCCGAGCGCCGGTCGGGGCGGCCGCCGATTGACCGCCGGCCCGTTTGCCCGCTAGTCTGAAAGAACGATGCGCGCCGTCCGCCGGCATCTGCGGCTGGGAGCAGCCACGTGGCTCGTGTGCCACGTGCTGGCGTTCTCCGCGCTGGCGCCGCGCGATTGCTGCGCCGCGCATGCCCACGGCGGTGCTGCCGTCGACACGGCGCCGGCCGTCGATCACTCCGCGCACGGCATGCCGGCGTCGGCCGCCGGTCACGAACACCACGCGGCGCCGGCCGAGTCCGACGGCGCGCTGTGCCCGATGCGTGGCGCCGACGGCGCGCCGTGTCCGATGCACGGCGCCGACGGCGCGGCTCCGGCCGCCTGCCGGATGACCGGCGTGTGCAACCAGCCGGCCGCGGCCCTGGCCGCGGTGCTGATGCAGGCGGCGGTGCCGCAGGCCGCGTTCGCGCTGCTGCCGCGCGACGCGGCGGGGTACACCGTCGCTGCCTTCGACGCTCAGCCGCTCTCGCTCGCCGTCCCGCCCGATTCGCCCCCGCCTCGCCTGTAACCTCGCCGCGTTTCCATCCGTGGTGAAGGCCACGCCCGCGCGCCATGCGGGCCGTGGAGTGTCGTTCAGGCGAGGTGTTCCATGCAGTGCATTCGTATCGCGCTGGCGGCTGCGGCCGTCGCGCTTGCCGCGGCTGTGCCGGCCGTGGCCCAGGAGTCGATCAATCACGCCAGCGTGAGTGGCCGGGTCAGTGACGCCCAAGGGGCGGTCGTGCCTGGTGCCACGGTGACGGCCCGCCAGCTGGCGACTGACGTCGTGGCGTCGGTCGTGACCGATGCCGGCGGCCGCTTCCGATTTCCCTATCTGCGGATCGGCGACTACGAGCTGATGGTGCAGCTGGCCGGGTTCAGCGAGGCGCACCGGCGGATCGCGTTGTCGGTCGGGGCGGCCTTCGAGATCCCGTTCGTGCTGGCCGTCGAGGGCGTGGCCACCAGCGTCACGGTGCACGCCGAGGCGCCGGTGCTCGAGTCGGCGCGCAGCCAGATCGCCGCGACCGTCACCGCCGCCGAGGTCGAGCAGCTGCCGCTGAACGGCCGCAACTTCCTCGACATCGCGCTGCTGGCGCCGGGCGTGGCCCCGCCGAACATCAACAGCACGCAGCTCTTCGCCGAGACGTCGGCGGTGCCGGGTGTGGGGCTGGCGGTCGGCAGCCAGCGCAACCTGTCGAACAGCTTCATCGTCGACGGGTTGTCGGCCAACGACGACGCCGCCGGCCTGAGCGGGCTGCCCTACGGCGTCGACGCGGTGGAGCAGTTCCAGGTGGTGACCTCGGGCGGCCAGGCGGAACTGGGCCGGGCGCTGGGCGGCTACATCAACGTCGTCACCCGCAGCGGCACCAACCAGCGGCGCGGCACCGCCTACGGCTATGTCCGCGACGACGCATTGAACGCGCCCAACGCGCTGTCGGGCACCACGCTGCCGATGTCGCAGCAGCAGTACGGCGCCAGCGTCGGCGGGCCGATCCGCCGCGGCCGGACCTTCTACTTCGTCAACGGCGAGCAGCGCCGGTTCGACCAGACCGGGCTGGCGACGATCACCCCGGCCAATCTCACCGCCGTCAACACCCGCCTCGACGCCGCCGGCTATCGTGGCCAGCGGGTCGCGACCGGCCAGTACCAGAGCCCGGTGGACAGCCTCAACCTGCTGGGCAAGATCGATCACGCCTTCACCGGACGCGACCAGCTGAGCGTGCGCTACAGCCTCTACGACGTCGCGTCGGAGAACTCGCGCGGCGCCGGCGGCCTGAGCGCCCCGTCGGGCTCGGCCGGCCTCGACAACCGCGATCAGGCGGTTGCGGTCAGCAACACACTGACGCTCGGCGCCCGCACCGTGAACGAGACCCGGGCGCAGTTCACCTACAGCGACCTCGAAGCGCTGTCCACCGACCGGGTCGGGCCGACCGTCAACATCGCCGGCGTGGCGACCTTCGGGACCTTCGCGTCGAGCCCGCAGGGCCGCCTCAACAAGATGTTCCAGATCGTCGACACCGTGGCGCAGCAGCGCGGCGCCCACGCGCTGCGCGCCGGCGTCGACCTGGTCCGCAACGACGACGCCATCACCTTCCCGCGCACGGTCACCGGCTCGTACACGTTCTCGTCGCTGGCCAATTTCCTGAGCGGCACCTACAACAACGCCGGCTTCGCCCAGACCTTCGGCGATATCCAGGTGCAGCAGGGCAACACCAACCTCGGCCTCTACGTGCAGGACGAATGGAGCGCGACGCCGTCGCTGACGCTCAACCTCGGGTTGCGTTACGACCTGCAGTGGCTCGAGACCATCGACCTCGACACCAACAACGTCTCGCCGCGGGCCGGCTTCGCCTGGACCCCGACGGCAGCGCGCGACCTGGTGGTGCGCGGCAGCGCCGGGCTGTACTTCGACCGGGTGCCGCTGCGGGCGCTGGCCAACGCGCTGCTGTCGGCCGGCAACACCACCGACCTGACGCAGCTGCGCCAGCAGAACATCGCGCTGACGCCCGGCCAGGCCGGCGCGCCGGTGTTCCCGGCGATTCTCGCCGCGCCGGTGCCGTCGGTGACGCTCTACAACCTGACGACCATGCAGCGGGACCTGCAGAACGCCTACTCCCGCCAGGCCAGCCTCGAGGTCGAGCGGCAGATCGGGCACTACGGCACGGCCAGCGTCGGCTACTCGTACCTGCGCGGCCAGGGTCTGCTGATGTCCATCAACCAGAACGTGCCGTCGTGCGTCGCGGCTGGCACCAACAACGGCTGCCGGCCGATTGCCGACTATGCCAACAACAGCCAGTACCGATCGGCGGGCGAGTCGACCTACCACGCGCTGCAGGTGTCGTTCGCACGGCGGCCGGCGGCGTGGGGCTACTACCGGGCCAGCTACACGCTGTCGAAGGCCGAGAACAACGTCGGCGAGTTCTTCTTCAGCGGTCCGATCGATCCGTTCGACGTCGACAAGGACTGGGGGCGCGCCGACAACGACCGGCGCCACATGTTGGTGGTCTCGGCCGGCCTCAACTCGCCGATGACCGCGGCGACCACGGTCTGGGAGCATCTGACGCACGGGTTCCAGCTGAGCACCATGGTGCAGGCCTATTCGGCGGCGCCGTTCAACATCACCTCGGGCGTGACGACGGTGCAGGGCACGGCCGGGCGGCCGATCGTCAACGGCGAGTTCATCGCCCGCAATTCCGGCATCGGCGACGAGTTCTTCACGGCCGGCCTGCGCGCCAGCCGGACGTTCCGGCTGGCCGGATCGGTGAGTCTCGAGGCGCTCGCCGAGGTGTTCAACCTCAGCAACGCCGTCAACGAGATCGCGCGCAACGCCAACTTCGGCGCTGGCGCCTATCCCACCAGCCCGTCGGCGACCTACAACCAGGTGACGGCGGTCGGCGACCCGCGGTCGTGGCAGTTCGCCCTGCGGTTGCGGTTCTAAAGGGCGGGGACCGGGGACCAGGGACCAGGGAAACGCCTTTTCGAAACACGAAACACGGAACACGAGTCACGATACTGAAGCGGAGGCGGGGAGCGGTGATGACGACGATTGCAAGGCGAGTGCTGCTGGCGGGGATCGCGGCGACGGCGTTGTCGGGCGCGCTCCGAGCGCAGGAGCCGGCGACGACGATCTTGTCGGTGCCGGGGCGCACCAACTCGGCGCCGTGGGTAGCGACGCACGGACGCGTCGTCGCAGTGACGTGGGCGGCGGCGGCCGGCAGCGCGTCGGACATCGTGGTGGCGGTCAGCCACGACGAAGGGGCGACGTTCGGGCCGCCGGTGCAGGTGAACCGTGTGGCCGGCGATGCCCGGGTCGGCGGCGAGATCCCGCCACGGGTCGCCCTGCATCAACGCGCCGGGGCGGCCGCGCCCGACGTGGTCGTGGCCTGGAACGCGAAGGATCAGGGCACCGAGATCAGAGATCGCCCGGTCCACCGACGGCGGCCGCAGCTTCGGCCCGCCGCAGTCGTTGCAGTCGGCCGGCGCGGCCGGTGACCGCGGTTGGCACTCGCTGGCAATCGACGGCGACGGCGTCGCGCACGTGCTCTGGCTCGACCATCGTGGCCTCGCCGAATCCGCCGAGCGCACGGACGGGACGAAGGCGGGGGCGAGCGCGGCGGCTCATCAACACAAGGGCGAGCACGACGGTGACGCCATGGCGCAGCGCTCGTCGCTGCGCTACGCCACGTTCGGCGGCTCGGCGTCGGTCGATCGCGCGCTGACGCCCGGCGTCTGCTACTGCTGCAAGTCGGCGGTCGTGGCCGTGCCGGACGGCCGGCTCGTCTCGGCCTGGCGCCACGTGTATCCCGGCAACCTGCGCGACATCGCCTACACCGAGTCGCGCGACGCCGGCCGCACCTTCGCGGCCCCGGCGCGCGTCAGCGAGGACGGCTGGGCGATCAACGGCTGCCCCGACGACGGTCCGGCGCTGGCCGCGGCGGACGGCGCGGTGCACATCGTGTGGCCGACGGTGATCCCGGGCGTCGAACCAATCGGCGCGCTGTTCTACGCCGCGCGCCGCGACGGCGGCTTCTCCGGGCGCATCCGCGTGCCGACGCTGGGCGCGCCGAAGCCGTCGCACCCGCAGGTGGCGGTGGACGGCACGGGGCAGCTCTTCGTCGCCTGGGACGAGGTGCTCGACGGCGTCCGCGCCGCGGCTTTCACGACCGGGGTGTCCGGCGCAGCCGGCCCCGTGCGCTTCGCCACCCCCCAGCGGCTGGCCGCCGCGGGGCCGACGCTGTATCCGGTGATGGCGCCGCTCGCACGTGGGGTGATCGCGGCCTGGACGGCCGGTGCTCCGGGAGCGTCGGTGATTCACGTGCGCCGGATCAACGCCTCCGCGACGCCGTCGACCGCGGCGCTGTCCTCGTCACAGGTGCCGGCGCCGATGCAGGGGCATCAGCCGCCGCCCGGCGCCGACCACATGCAGCATCGCTTCGACGATCCCGCTGCCTACGCGAAGAGCTTCGACGATCCGGCCCGTGACGAATGGCAGATGCCCGCGCGCGTGATCGACGCGCTCGCCCTCGGCACCGGCGCGAAGGTGGCCGACATCGGCGCCGGCACGGGCTACTTCGCCACCCGGCTGGCCACAGCGGCGGCCCGGCCGGCGGTCTTCGCGGTCGACCTCGAACCGGCGATGGTCGCGCACCTCACCGCGCGCGCCGCCAAGGACGGGCTCGCCAATCTACGAGCGGTGCAGGCCACCGCGGCCAGTCCCAACCTGCCCGAGCCGGTGGACGTGGTCCTGGTGGTCGACACGTTCCACCACATCGGCAATCGCGCCGCCTACTTCGCCGGCGTGCGCGGGCAACTCCGGCCTGGCGGCCGGGTGGCCATCATCGACTTCCGCAAGGACGCGCCCGGCGAAGGACCGCCGGCGCACTTCCGCTTCACGCCCGAGCAGATCACGGCCGACATGGCCGCCGCCGGCTTCGTCCTCGACGCCCAGCACGACTTCCTGCCGCGGCAACACTTCCTGATCTATCGCGTCAAGTAGACGACGCGCGTGCATCCGCGACCCGCGGTTCTCGAATCCATGGCCGCAGAAGGGCAACGAGCGATGAGAGTCACGATCGTCGTGCTGGTGGCAGCGGCGCTGCTGGGCACACCCGCGGTGCAGGCGCAGTCGGCGTCGCCGCGGCAGCAGGCGGCCGACCTGGCCGGACAGCTCATGAGTCCGTTCTGTCCAGGGCGGCTGACCGCGGGGGAGTCGGTGGACGCCGTGCGGGCCGACCTCGTGCGCGAATACGGCGCGGCGATTCTCGGCGCCCCGGCGCCGGTCGGCATCGGACTGCTGGCGTGGTTCGGACCGGCGCTGCTGGCGCTGGCGACCTTTGCCGCCGTGACCTGGAAGGTGCTGCACGCGGCGCGCGCCGGCGCCGTCCAGGCGCTGGTCCCGGCCGCGGCCGGCGACGCCCGCGTGCTGGCCCGGCTCGACGACGAGTTGCGCGATCTCGACTGAGTCCCGCCGGCGACGGCGGCGCGGGCGCGATACCATAGAGGGTCGCGCATGATCTCCTTCTCCCGCATCGGCAAGCAGTACGGCCGGCAAGTCCTTTTCGTCGACGCCTCCTTCCAGCTCAATCCCGGTGAGAAGGTCGGACTGGTCGGCCCCAACGGCGCCGGCAAGACCACCCTCTTCCGGATGATCGTCGGCGAGGAGGCGGCCGACGACGGCGACGTCTCGGTGCCGCGGAAGCTGTCGATCGGCTACTTCCGCCAGGACGTCGGCGAGATGTCGGGCCGCTCGGTGCTCGACGAGGCGATCGCCGGCAGCGGCCGCGTCGGCGACCTCCACCACGAACTCGAAGCGCTCAACCACGCCATGGCCGATCCGGCGCAGGCCGCCGACATGGACCGCATCCTGGCCCGTTTCGGCGAGGTGCAGGAGGAGTACGACCACCTCGGCGGCTACGCGCTCGAGGCCCAGGCGCGCGAGATCCTGCACGGGCTCGGCTTCGACGACGAACGCATCGACGGCGACGTCGGGGCGCTGTCCGGCGGCTGGAAGATGCGGGTGGCGATGGCCCGCGTCCTGCTCGGCCGTCCCGACGTGCTGCTGATGGACGAGCCGACCAACCACCTCGACATCGAGTCGATCATCTGGCTCGAGGCCTTCCTGAAGACGCTGCCCGGCGCGCTGCTCATGACCTCGCACGACCGCGAGTTCATGAACCGCATCGTGACGAAGATCGCCGAGATCGACGGCGGCGAGATCACCGTCTACTCGGGCAACTACGACTTCTACGAGCGCGAGCGGGCGATCCGCGAGACCAACCGCGAGGCCGCTTACGCCCGTCAGCAGGCGATGCTGGCCAAGGAGCAGCGCTTCATCGACCGCTTCGCCGCCCACGCCGCCAAAGCGGCGCAGGTGCAGAGCCGGGTCAAGGCGCTGGAGAAGATCGAGAAGATCGAGCTGCCCAAGCGCCGCAAGATCGTGCAGTTCGATTTCCGCCAGCCGCCACGGTCGGGCGATCAGGTGGCGGTGATCGAAGGCGTGCGCAAGGTCTACGGCCGGCGCGTCGTCCACGACGGGATGGACATGACCATCCGCCGCGGCGAACGCTGGTGCGTGATGGGGAAGAACGGCGCCGGCAAGTCGACGCTGCTCAAGATGATTGCCGGCCAGGTCGCCCCGGATGCCGGCGAGATCCGCCTCGGCGCCAGCCTGCAGATGGGCTACTTCGCGCAGCAGTCGCTCGACGTCCTGGATCCGGACCTGACCATCGAGGAGCAGCTGCAGAAGGATTTCCCCGACGAGTCGATTGGGATGCTGCGCAACCTGGCCGGGGCGTTCCAGTTCTCGGGCGACGACATCGACAAGAAGGTCCGGGCGCTGTCGGGGGGCGAGAAGACCCGGCTGGTGATCGCCCGGATGCTGCTCAACCCGCCCAACTTCCTGGTCCTCGACGAGCCGACCAACCACCTCGACCTGGCGACCAAGGAGATGCTCCTCGAGTCCCTGGCCGGCTTCGACGGCACGATGATCTTCGTGTCGCACGACCGCGCGTTCCTCAGGAAACTGAGCAACCGGGTGCTGGAGCTGGGCGGCGAGAGCGGCACCGAGGCCCAGCCACACCTCTACCCGGGCAGCTACATCGAGTACGTCGAGCGGACCGGCCACGAGGCCCCCGGGGTCCATGCCTGAGCCCCGGGCCGGGGATTCGTCGCTATGCCGTGATATCCAGCCGCGACCGGCTCCTGCCGATAGGTGGAAGGACGCCACTTGACGCTGGCAGCTGTGGCAATATCGTGCAACCGAAGGAGGCGCGGCCCTTCCGCGCCGAGGAGACGTCGATGGTGCGCTTTGGTCGTTTGGCAACGGTGATGGTGGTGGCGGCGGGGATCGTGACGGCGGTGCCGGGCACGGCTCTGGCGCAGGCCAAGATCCGCGTGGCCGTGATGAACTTCGAGAACAACAGCACGTGGGCGTGGTGGGGCGACAACCTCGGCGCCGCGGCCGCCGACGAGCTCGCCACCCAGCTGGTGCAGACCGGCAAGTACACGGTGCTCGAGCGCCGCGAGCTCGCCTCGATCCTCCAGGAGCAGAACCTCGGCGCCAGCGGCGCCGTCAGCGGCGCGACCGCCGCCAAGGTCGGCAAGCTCCTCGGCGTGCAGCTGATCCTCACCGGCTCGATCACCGCGTTCTCGATCAAGCGGACCAGCATCGGGCTGCGCGGCATCGGCGGCAGCTACTCGAACGCCGAGAGCAAGGTCGACGCCCGCCTGGTCAACACCGAGACCGGCGAAGTGATGGTGGTGGCCGTGGGCCAGGGCAACAAGCGCATGGGCGGCGGCTACTTCCGCGGCGTCAGCGCCGAGCAGACCTTCGATCAGGGCGCGGCGCAGGAAGCACTGCGGCCGGCGGTGGAGCAGGTGGTGCTGAAGCTCAGCGAGCAGACCGGCGCGCTGCAGTCGATGACGCCGGCGGCGCCCGAGGGGCAGATCGTCAGCACCCGTGCCGGGCTCTACTACATCAACCGCGGCCAGGGCGCCGGGATCAAGGTCGGCCAGAAGTTCACCGTCCACCACGTCGTCGACGAGATCAAGGACGCCGACGGCCGGCTCCTCGACAAGGTGATCGAGGAGACCGGCGTCCTCGAGGTGACCCAGGTGCTGTCGCAGTCGGCCGTCGCCAAGCTGGTGAGCGGCAAGGCGGCGGTGAACGACACGGTGAAGTAGGGCCGTCGGACTTCAGTTGGGCGGGCCGAGGAAACGGTCGAGCCAGCCGAGCGTCTCGTGGATGACCTGTCCGCGCGGCAGGGCGCCGTGGCCGGCGTCGAACAGCACCTGCCGTTTGCGGTCGGCGGGCGATCCGAGCAAGGCCAGCAGCGGCTGCTGCGACAGCTCTACCGGAAACAGGTGGTCGTATCGGGCTTCGAGCATCAGCACCGGCAGGGTGATGCGCGGCGCGTAGTTGACGGCTTCGATTTCCGGGAGCAGGTCCCGGTAGGTGAATCCCGCCAGCTGCAGCACCGCGACCTTCAACCTGGGTTCCAACGCCAACAGGGGCAGCGCGGTCGACGCGCCGAAGCTCACGCCGGCGTAACCGAGCTTGTCGATGTCGACGTCGGGCCGCGTCGCCAGGTAGTCGATCACCTGCCCCAGCTCGTGCCGCCAGTCGAGCATCCGGCGCCGGAACGTCTGCAAGTAGCGATCACCGGTGAAGGTGACGAAGCCGTCGAAGCGCTCGAACGATCCCTTAAAGACCGGAAAGACCAGGACGCGGTTGCTCTTGACGATGAAGTCGAACGGCGGCGTCAGGGTCTGACTCGAGACCTGGCTGAGGAACGGACCGAGCCCGGGGAAGAACACGACGACCTGCCGAGGCGACGAGCCGTGCTTCGGGACGAACACATAGGCGGCGAACCGCTCGCCGTAGCCGGTGTCGAGCGTCACCTTCTCGCGCACCCAGTCGGGCGAGCTGTCGTCCGTCGCCTCCACCTTCGCGTTCGGAGGTACTGGCACGTAGTCGAACTGGCGCTTGAACACCTCGTACACTTCGTCCGACACCGGCTTGGCGGCGCGGAAGTCGCGGCGGAAGACCGCAATCGGCGCCGACAGCTCAGCGACGCGTTCCTGGTCCGAGGTACTTCGCCAGTCGGAATCCATTCACCGGCGATCGGTCCAGCGGCGGCAGGCTGTACGGGACGATGAACATGTAGGGCTGGTCGTTCCACGCGCCGCCGAGAATCCACCGGTTCTCCCCCGACAGGTTGAAGCACCACTCGCGGAGGTTGCCGGCCATGTCGTAGGTGCCGAACGGGCCCAGGGCGCCGGTCGAACCCACGGCAACCGGCGCCTGGCCGGCGAAGTTGCTCGCCTCGACGATCAGCCCGCGGATGGGCGTCGCCCTGGTGAAGCCCAGGGCGGCGCGCGCCCAGTGATAGATCGTCGGCAGGCTGGCGCCTCGGAACTCCGCGTACGCGGCGGCCTCATACCAGCTGACCCCGGTCACGGCGAACTCGGCCTGGCCAGGAGGGGGGGCGCCCAGTTCCCAGGTGGCCGGGCCCGGTCGGCCGGTCGAATCGCGGAACAGCGCCATCGCCTCGTCCCACGACAGCTCCCGGCCGTCCCGCCTGAAGGGATGCTTCCAATACTCCCGCTTGCTGTAGCCGCCGGCGGCGACGAACTCCTTGAATGCCGCGTTCGTCACCTCGTGACGGTCGATGGCGAATGGCTGGAGGGCGACGGCGTCCTCCGTGGCGAAGCCCGTGATGTCGACGGGCGCCCGGCTGGCGGCGAGGGTCACCATCCCGGCCGGGACACTCCCAGTTGCCGTCAGCTCGAGGGTGACGGGCGCCACGAGATCGCCGACGTTGCGCGCGAACTCGACCGGCTCGAAACCCTCCGACTGAACCCGCCATCGATAGGTGCCTCGCGGCAAGCCCACGTTCTGGAGCGGCGTCGTGCCGATGAGGCGCCATTCGTCCTGCGGCGCCGCGTACGGCTTGACGTAGACGCTGGCGCCTGGAGGGGTGGAGGCGAGCGTCGGCGTCGCCGTGATCTGCGGCAACAATTCCGTGAGAACGGGGTCTTGTGGAATGTAGCGTTCGGCCTGCTGCGCCAGGGCATAGGCCGCGGCGTACTCATCCTGCTGCAGCAGGCGGCCGATCTCCGGCACCGCTTCTTCGCGCGCCCACCGCGAGCGCGATTGCTGGGTCAGCGTCGTGACCAGGGCGTAGCCGAGGACGCCGGCCACCGCCAGCGCCGGCAGGGCGACCAGGGGGCGGCGGATGGCGCGCAGGATGGCGCCGGTGTCGTCGGCCGCGGCCGCGGCCGATCCCGTCTGGATCCGGCAGGCCTCGATGGACGCCGCCATCTCGCCCGCCGACGCATATCGCCGCGATGGATCCTTCTGCAGCGCGCGGTCGACCACTGCCGCGATCGACTCCGGCACATCGGCGCGGAGCGCCCTGACGGATCGCGGGGTCTGATTCAGGACGGCGTTCATCAACGCCGTGGCGCTCTCACCCTGGAAGGGCAGCTGGCCCGTGAGCATTTCGTAGATGACCACGCCGAGTGCCCACAAGTCGGCGCGGGCGTCGACCTGTCCCTGGAACTGCTCTGGCGCCATATAGGCGACGGTGCCGAGGCTGAGGCCGGTGCCCGTGAGGTCCACCTGTCCCGACAGCTTGGCGATGCCGAAGTCGACGATCTTGGCTTCGCCTCGCGTGGTGATCATCACGTTGGCGGGCTTGATGTCGCGGTGCACGATGCCGGCCTCGTGCGCGGCGGCGAGCCCGCGGGCGATCTGTGCGCCGAGGGCGATCACGTCGGCGATCGGCATGGGCCCGCGCTGGATGTGCTTCTTCAGCGTCTCGCCCTCGTAGAAGCCCATCGCGATGAAGACCCGGCCGTCGGTCGTCTCGTCGATCGCATGGACCGTGCAGACGTGCGGATCGTCGAGGGCGGAGGCGGCCTCGGCCTCCTGGACGAACCGCTGCTTGGCCACGGCGTCGCGGGTGAGACCCGGCGGCAGGAACTTCAGGGCGACGAGCCGCTTGAGGCGCATGTCCTGCGCCTTGTAGACGATGCCCATCGCGCCGCCGCCGAGCTCTTCGAGGATGCGATAGTGGGAAACGATCTCGCCGACCATTCACCTGCTCCTTCGAGTGATTCGGCGCCCCCGAACAGGCGACCGCCGCTCGCCGTCGTTGCCCGACTGGATACTACATCTCTTGCGCCCCGGAATCGCACCGTCGACGGCCCCGGGCTATAATTCGACGTTTCCGCCTCGTCCCAAGGAGCCGCCCCGTGAAGAAGATTCAGGTCGTAAACCCCGTCGTCGAGATGGACGGCGACGAGATGACGCGCATCATCTGGCAGAAGATCCGCGAGCAGCTGATCCTGCCGTATCTCGACATCGACCTGAAGTACTTCGACCTGGGAATCGAGGCCCGCGACGCCACCGGCGACCAGATCACCATCGATTCGGCCAACGCCACCCGCCAGCACGGCGTCGCCGTGAAGTGCGCGACGATCACCCCCGACGAGGCCCGGGTCAAGGAGTTCGGCCTCAAGCAGATGTGGAAGTCGCCCAACGGCACCATCCGCAACATCCTCGACGGCACCATCTTCCGCGAGCCGATCGTGTGCCGGAACGTGCCGCGGCTGGTGCCGCACTGGAACAACCCGGTGGTGGTCGCCCGCCACGGCTTCGGCGATCAGTACCGGGCCCAGGACTTCCACTTCCCGGGCGCTGGCACCATTGCGATCAGCTGGACGCCGGAGGGCGGCGGCGAGGCGATCAACCGCGAGGTCATCAAGACCAGGAGCAGCGGCATCGCGATGGGGATGTTCAACCTCGACGCCTCGATCGAGGGCTTCGCCCGGGCCTGTTTCACCTACGCGCTCGGCCGCAACTACCCGGTGTACCTGTCGACCAAGAACACCATCCTCAAGGTCTACGACGGCACGTTCAAGAACACCTTCCAGCGGGTGTTCGACGCCGAGTTCAAGAGCCAGTTCGAGGCCAAGGCGCTCACCTACGAGCACCGGCTGATCGACGACATGGTCGCGTCGAACCTGAAATGGAACGGCGGGTATCTCTGGGCCTGCAAGAACTACGACGGCGACGTGCAGAGCGACACGGTGGCCCAGGGCTACGGCTCGCTCGGCCTGATGACCTCGGTGCTGATGTCGCCCGACGGCAAGACGGTGGAAGCCGAGGCCGCGCACGGCACCGTCACGCGTCACTACCGGATGCACCAGCAGGGCAAGCCGACGTCGACCAACCCGATCGCGTCGATCTACGCCTGGACCCGCGGGCTCCAGTACCGCGGCCAGTTCGACGGCACGCCGGACGTGGTGCGGTTCGCCGAGACGCTCGAGAAGGTGTGCGTGGACGTGGTCGAGTCGGGCCGCATGACCAAGGACCTGGCGATTCTGATCCGGCCCGATCATCCGTACCTGACGACCGACGACTTTCTCAACGCCATCGACACCGAACTCCAGGCGCGCATGGCGTAGCGACGCGGCGAGGTTTACGCTCGAAAGATGAACGCCCGCTCACGTGAGCGGGCGTTCGCCTGTACGAGGCTTGGCGGCGGCGATGCCGGAACGAGTCGCCGGTGGGCCCGTTTGTCGCGCCGGGCTCGGGCGAGGCGGAGCTACCAGTAAACCTATGAATTAGTTCACCATTATCTATTTTTCACGACACTGTTCCCTCGCTATCCTGGGCCCGTTCTCGTTCAGCAGGAGTGCGGCCCGATGGATCGAACGCTCGTCACCCGACTCTCGTCAGATCTGCCCGCCAGCATCGTGGTGTTCCTCGTCGCGGTGCCGTTGTGCCTCGGCATCGCGCTCGCTTCCGGTGCTCCGCTCGCCTCAGGCATTGTCGCCGGCATCGTCGGCGGCCTCGTCGTCGGTGCCGCTAGTGGTTCAGCCCTGGGCGTGAGCGGGCCGGCCGCCGGGCTGGCGGTGATCGTGCTCACTGCGATTCAGACCCTGGGCTCATGGGAGACGTTCCTGCTCGCGGTCGTGATCGCCGGCGTGATCCAAGTCGCGCTCGGCGTCCTGCGCGCCGGTGTGATCGGCTACTACTTCCCGTCGTCGGTCATCAAGGGCATGCTGTCCGGCATCGGCCTGACGATCGTCCTGAAGCAACTGCCACACGCGGTGGGCTACGACGCCGATGCCGAAGGCAATCTGGGATTCGCCGGCGTCGCCGGTAGCGACAACACCGTCTCGGCCCTGAGCCACATGTTCGGCATGATCGAACCCGGCGCGCTCGTGGTGGCTCTGCTGTCGCTCATCGTACTGGTGACCTGGGAGCAGCCCTTCATCAAGCGCTTCAGAGCCTCGCTGTGGATTCAGGGCCCGCTCGTGGCGGTGGCGCTCGGCATCGTGCTCAACGAGGTGTTCGCGCGCGCGGCACCCGGCCTGGCCATCGGCGCCTCCCACCTGGTGCAGTTGCCCGAGACCACGGGCCTGTCCGGGCTGTCGGCCTTGCTGTCGTTCCCGGACTTCACGCAGATCGGCAATGCCGCGGTCTACACGACCGCCATCACTCTGGCCGTCGTGGCCAGCCTCGAGACGCTGCTCTGTGTCGAGGCCACCGACCGGCTCGACCCCGAAAAGCGGATAACCCCCACGAACCGCGAGCTGAAGGCCCAGGGTCTCGGCAACATGATCTCGGGTCTGGTTGGTGGTCTGCCGGTCACGCAGGTGATCGTCCGCAGCTCGGCCAATATCCAGTCGGGCGCACGCTCCAAGGCCTCGGCCATCCTGCACGGCGTCCTGCTGCTCGTGGCGGTGATGTCCATGCCGGCCCTGCTCAACCGCATCCCGCTCGCCACGTTGGCCGCGATTCTGCTCACCGTGGGGTACAAGCTGGCGAAGCCGGCCCTCTTCAGGACGATGTATGGGCTCGGGTGGGGGCAGTTTCTCCCGTTCATCATCACGATCGTGGGCATCCTGGCCACCGACCTGCTGGTGGGCATCTGCCTGGGCATGGCCGTGGCGGTATTTCAGATCCTGCTCACCAACTACAGCAACCCGTACTTCGTGGATGAGCAGTCCCACAAGCCGGGTGACGTGTGGCAGATCAACCTCTCTGAGGACGTGTCGTTCCTGAACCGCGCCGCCATCATGCGCACGCTCGACGAGATTCCGTCGGGCTCGAAGGTGGTGCTCGACGCGACCCGCTCGGTGAACATCGACTACGACGTCTACGAGGTCATCAAAGAGTACGAGCAGCGCGCCAGGATCATCGGCGTCGATCTCACGGTGAAGGGGCTCTACGGTCCGCGCAAACGCGGCGACGACCCGGTGCGCAAGGTGCAACGGATGATTCGTCGTGAGACCAGACGCGCGGAGCGCCAGGCTGCCGGCTGAGAGTCCCGGCAGCAGGCACGACCGCACCAACGATTCGGCCACACAGACAAGGAGCGATACGACCATGCGCACGCAGACCAGGGATAATCAGACGAGTCTCACCCCGAAGACGGCTTTCGACATTCTGCGGGAGGGCAACCGGCGGTTCGTGAGCAACCTGCGCTACAACCGCAACCTGCTTCAGCAGGTGAACGAGACCTCGGACGGACAGTTCCCCTTCGCCGTCGTGCTGAGCTGCATCGACTCGCGCACGTCCGCCGAACTCATCTTCGATCAGGGCCTGGGCGACATCTTCAGCGTGCGCATCGCTGGCAACGTGCTCAACGAGGACATTCTGGGCAGCATGGAGTTCGCGTGCCAGGTGGCCGGATCGAAACTGATCGTCGTGTTAGGCCACTCACGCTGCGGCGCGGTCAAGGGTGCGTGCGACTATGTCCAGATGGGCCATCTCACGGGCCTGCTGACGAAGATCAGCCCGGCCCTGCACGCCGTGGAGACCGCGCACGGGCGCGGCGGCGAGCCACAGGAGTTCGTAGAGCACGTCGCCCTCGAGAACACACGCCAGCAGATGCGGGCCATCCTCGAGCGGAGTCCGATCCTCGAGCATCTCTTCGATGACGGCAAGATTGGTATCGTGAGCGCCATGTATTCGGTCGAGTCAGGCGAAGTCGCGTTCTACGACCAGCAATTCCATCCCGCGCCGGTCATCGCGGGGCCGCTGACGTCGGAGACCCTCGCTCCCGCGTGAGGCGTCGCGCGCCTCACCCGGCCGGAGGCGGCTGCGTTCGCGCGTCGCGCGCGTCGCGCGCGTCGCGCGCGTCGGGTGCGAACACCTCGGTACGGGCCGCCTTGGAGAGTGCGGCCACCCCGGGATGCGTGACGCGTCGTTCTGCCGACAGCGCGTAGTAGCGCTCGCGGACTTCGTCGGTGTGCCCGATGGCGACGACGCCGTAGTGCCGGCACACCTCGCGAGCAATGGCCGACGGTGCCGGAAAGACCGCAGTTCCTGATTCGCCGAAGGCTTTCATCAGCGCTGAGTCTTCGAACTCGCCACCGATCCTCGGGCGGATCGCGAGGACGTCGAACCACTGCTCGAGGGCGCGCCTGAGCACGGTGGCAGGCGTGGGCAGCAGCATCGGCACGCCCTGCAGGGACTTCGGAAAGCCCGGGCGGATCTTGCGGGCCAGGGCCGACACGGCGAAGAAGGTGGTGCCCGAGTCGCCCAGCAGGTGCGAGAACACCTTTACATGCAGGTGCGGTGGTGCTGGTGCGTCGCTGATTACGACATCGAGGGCATGGGTGGCCAGCTGCGCCAGCAACTGGTCGGGCTGCCCCTCGTGGCAGGTGAGTTGAATCGGCAGGGCCCCGTCGATGGCGGGTCGCAGCATTCGGTACACGATAAGCTTCGGCACCGCGTTGGCGACTCCCACGCGGAGTCTGACCGTCTGGCCGGCGGGGCGCCCTTTCAGTGTTTCCTGTAGCTCTCGACCCAGCGTGAAGATGTCGTCGGCGTAGCGGAAGACGATCCGTCCGGCCTCCGTGAGCACCACCCGCCGCCCTTGGCGCTCGAGCAGGGTCTGTCCGATGGCACGCTCGAACTGCTTGATCTGGGCACTCACGGTCGGTTGCGCCAGGCGCAGGGTATCGGCGGCCTTCGACACGCCGCCTTCTCGGGCCACCGTCCAGAAGTAGAACAGGTGGTGATAGTTGAGCCATTCCATCGGCCAACTATAGTGTTTGCAGTCACTCCTGCTCGGAACTATCTATTTGTCGGGTGGCGTCCCAGCCCTCTACGATCCGCCTAGAGGTGGTGGCCGTGGACCTGGTGTTCCCATTTGTCGAGTACTGGTGGTTCTACGCGGGATTCACCACGTTCATCGTGGCGCTCCTGGCGCTCGACCTTGGCGTGTTCCACCGCACGGCCCACGCGGTGACCGTCCGGGAATCGGTGACCTGGTCGGCCATCTGGGTGGCCATGGCGCTGCTCTTCAACTACGCGTTCTACCGCTATGCCGTCACGCAGGCGGGCCCCGAGGTTGGCGCCCGGCTCGGTCTCGAGTTCCTGGCGGGCTACGTCGTCGAGAAATCGCTGGCCGTCGACAACGTGTTCGTCTTCGTGATGGTGTTCGCCTACTTCGGCATTCCGTCCGCCTATCAGCATCGGGTGCTGTTCTACGGCATCCTCGGTGCGCTGATCTTCCGCGCCGTGTTCATCGCGTTGGGAACGATGCTGATGCAGTACCACTGGGTCGTCGTCCTGTTCGGAGCGCTGCTGATCGGCACGGGTATCAAGATGCTGTGGGCGCCAGAGCAGAAAGTGAGTCCCGATCAGAACCCGCTTATTCGGCTGTTCCGGCGGCTCATGCCGATCACCCCGGACCTCCATGGACAGCGCTTCGTCGTCGTCCTGAACGGACGCCGGCATGCGACGCCGCTGCTCGTAGCGCTGTTGTTTCTTGAAATGAGCGACGTCATCTTCGCGGTCGATTCCGTGCCGGCGATCTTTGCGCTGACCAGGGAGCCGCTCATCGTGTTCACCTCCAACGTGTTCGCCATCCTCGGTCTGCGGGCGATGTACTTCCTGCTGGCCGGCGCCGTCGAGCGATTCCATCTCCTCAAGTACGCCCTGGCGTTCATCTTGATCTTCGTCGGGCTCAAGATGGTGTGGCTCAACGAGGCGTTCGGGGGCAAGTTCCCGATTGAGTGGTCGCTCGGCGTCATCGGCGCGCTGTTGACTGGGGCCGTGGCCGCGTCGCTAGTGAAGGAGGGCCGTGGAAAGGCTGAGTGAATCTGAGTGGCAATCTCGGACGGCGAATGAGGTGAGCCTGCGCGACCATAGAATGATGGACTCTCCTGGCGACAGGACCTGACAAGTGCGCGCTGTGGCCGCGAGCGATATCTTGGCTGGCACTCCAGACGGAGCACGGATCCGCGATAGCCTGAGCATCTCGCCCGTGACCCTCTCGCCCGGTACCCGGCTCGGTCCCTACGAGATCGTCGCGCCGCTCGGCGCCGGCGGCATGGGCGAGGTGTATCGCGCCCGCGATCCCCGGCTGGGGCGCGAGGTCGCGCTCAAAGTGCTGCCGCGGCCGGCGCTGCAGGACGCCACGCGGCTGGCGCGATTCGAGGTGGAAGCGCGGACCATCGCCGCGTTGTCGCATCCCAACCTGCTGGCGATCTTCGATGTCGGCACCGGCGAGGTGCCGTACCTGGTCACCGAACTGCTGGACGGGGAGACGCTGCGGGCGCGACTGGAACGCGGCTCGCTGCCCCAGGCGGAGGTCATCGCGTTCGGGCTGCAAATCACGGCCGGTCTGGCCGCCGCCCACGCGCGTGGCGTCGTGCATCGCGACCTCAAGCCCGACAATCTCTTCATCACCGAGGACGGCCGGCTGAAGATTCTCGACTTCGGCCTGGCGATCACGCTCGCCGATGACACGCTCGCGAGCCCCGACGACACCGACACGGTCGCCGTGCGGACGCTGCCCGGGCTGATTCTCGGCACGCCCGGCTACCTGTCGCCCGAGCAGGCCCGGGCCGGCCGCGTCGATCACCGCACCGACATCTTCGCGTGCGGCGCCGTGCTCTACGAGATGCTGACCGGGCGGCGCGCGTTTCGCGGCGACTCACCGGCCGAGACCATCGCCCTGGTCCTGCACCGGTTGCCCTCGGCCCTGCCGTTCGGGCCGGCGGTGTCGCCGGCGCTGGCCGCCGCGGTGCGCCGGTGTCTTGCCCACGATCCCGGCCGGCGCTTCGCGACCGCGCGTGAGCTGGGCCAGGCCCTCGAAGCGATCTCCTACGACGGCAACCGGCCGGCCGCGGCAGTGCCTGTGCCGGGCGCGGTCGCGGTGCTGCCCTTCGTCAACCTCAGCGGCGCCGGCGTCGAAGACCAGTACTTCAGCGACGGCCTGGCCGAGGACCTGGTCAATGCCCTCGCCAGGTTGCCCGGGCTGCGCGTCGCCTCGCGCACCTCGTCGTTCCGCTTCCGCGGCCGCGACCTCGACGTGCGCGAAGTCGGGCGCGAGCTCGGCGTCGATGCCGTCGTCGAGGGCAGCGTGCGGCGCTCGGGCTCGCAGTTGCGGCTCACGGTGCACCTCACCGCGGTCGACAGCGGCTACCACGTCTGGTCCGACCGCTATGACCGCGAGCTCGCCGATGTCTTCGCGGTCCAGGACGACGTGGTGAAGGCGATCGTCGCCGCCGTGGCGCCGGCGTTGGGCAGTGGCGGCGCGGTGGCGCGGGCCACCGTCAACCCGCTGGCCTACGATCTCTATCTCAAGGGCCGGCACCTGTGGAACCAGCGCTCGCCGTCGGTGGTCGGCGCGGCGATCGCGTGCTTCGAAGGGGCGATCGGGCTCGACGACCGGTACGCCGCCGCCTACGCCGGGCTCGCTGACTGCTATTCGATCCTCCACGTCTACGGCTGGATGCCGCCGGCGCAGGCGCGGCCCAAGGCCCTCGCGGCGGCGACGCGGGCCCTGGCGCTCGATCCGCAGCTGCCGTCGGCGCATCGCGCCAAGGGCATCTACACCTTTCACTTCGAGCCGCACTGGCGGCCGGCCGAAGAGGCGTTCGCGGCGGCGCTGGCCCTCGACGAGAACGACGCCATCTGCGACGCCACCTACGGCATGTTCCTGGCCACCGCCTATCGCCACGCCGACGCCCGGATCCGGCTGGATCGAGCCCTGGCGCGCGATCCGTTCTCGGCGCAGGTGCACTTCCTGGCGGCGTCGGCGGCGTGCGCGATGTGCGACGCCGCCGCGGCGTCGCGCTACACCGCGCGCGCGGTGGAGCTGCAGCCCGACGCGCTGGGCACGCACTGGCCGCACCTGGTGGCGCTGACGATGACCGGGCGTTTCGCCGAGGCCATTGCGCTCGGCGAGCAGATGCTGGCGCGGGCCCGGCCGCCAGTGTTCGTGGGCGTGCAGGCGATGGTGCTGGGCCGCGCCGGCCGGATCGACGACGCCCGCCGTCTCGGCGAAGAGCTCTACGAACGCGCCGGCCGTGGCGAACACGTGTCGCCGATCAGCCTCCTGGCGCTCGCCCTTGGCCTCGGCGACGTCGCGCTGGTCGAACGCTGCCTCGCCGCCTGCGCTGGCGGCGCTGCCGCGCCGTTCGCGGTGATCGCGAGCACGCGCTGGCTGCTCGATCCGATGCGCGCCGGATCGCCGGCCATCGACGCGCTCCTCGACGAGATTCTCGACGGCGCGCGGCCGACTACGAGCGGCTAACGCACAACTACCGGTTGGGCCTCCGACCCAAGGAGCCACAAGTGGGGACAGGCCCCAATTGGGCCGTCACTCGCTGGCGGGGTCAGCCGAGGAACAGGCGGTAGGCCGGGTTGTCGGTCTCACGCTGGGCCGGGTAGCCCAGGTCGACCAGGAAGCGCTCGAACGCCGGCATGTCCTGCGGCGGCACTTCGAAGCCGGCCAGCACCCGCCCGGGGTCGGCGCCGTGGTTGCGGTAGTGGAACATGCTGATGTTCCAGCGGCCACCGAGTGCGTCGAGGAAGCGCATCAGCGCGCCGGGGCGTTCCGGGAACTCGAACCGGTAGACCTGCTCGTCGATCACGTGCGCGCTGCGGCCGCCGACCATGTGGCGCACGTGCAGCTTGGCCAGCTCGTTGTCGGTCAGCTCGTGGGTCTCGCAGCCGGCGGCGACCAGGGCGTCGCGCAGCGCCGCGCCGTCGGCGCGCGAGTTCACCGCCACCCCGACGAAGATGTGGGCGTCGCCGCGGCCGCTCAACCGGTAGTTGAACTCGGTCACGACCCGCCGGCCGATCCGGGTGCAGAACTCGCGGAAGGCGCCCGGCTGTTCGGGGATGGTCACGGCCAGGACGGCTTCGCGCGCTTCGCCCACCTCGGCCCGTTCGGCCACGAAGCGCAGCCGATCGAAGTTCATGTTGGCGCCGCTCAGCACGGCGACCAGCGGCGCGTCGTCGGCCGGCCGGCCGGCGGCCCAGCGCGTCACGCCGGCCACCGCCAGGGCACCAGAAGGCTCCATGATCGAGCGCGTGTCGTCGAACACGTCCTTGATCGCCGCGCAGATCTCGTCGTTGGACACGCGCACCACGTCGTCGACGGCGCCGCGCGCCACCGCGAAGGGATGCGCTCCCACGGTGCGCACGGCCACGCCGTCGGCGAAGATGCCGACATGCTCCAACGTCACGCGGTGGCCGGCTTCGAGTGACCGGGCCATCGCGTCGGCGTCGGCCGGCTCCACGCCGATGACGGCGATGTCGGGACGGATCGCCTTCACGTAGGCGGCGATGCCGGCGATCAGGCCGCCGCCGCCCACCGGGACGAAGATGGCGCCGGCGCGGCGGCCCAGATGATGGCGCAGGATCTCGACCGCCACGGTGCCCTGGCCGGCGATCACCAGCGGATCGTCGAACGGGTGGATGAACACCCGGCCGGACGCCGCGGCCAGCGCATCGCAGCGGATCTGTGCTTCGGGATAGGTGTCGCCGTGCAGCTCCACCTCGGCGCCCAGGTCGCGCACCGCCCGCACCTTGATCGCCGGCGTCGTCTCGGGCATCACGATGAGCGCCGAGATGCCGAGGTGACGGGCGGAGTAGGCCACGCCCTGGGCATGATTGCCGGCGCTGGCGGTGATGACGCCGCGGCGGCGCTCGGCCTCGTCGAGGTGCGCCATCCGGTTGTAGGCGCCGCGCAGCTTGAAGCTGAAGACCGGCTGCATGTCCTCGCGCTTGAACAGCACCGGCCGGCCGAGCCGCGCCGAGAGGCGCGGCGCCGGTTCGAGCGGGGTCTCGTGGGCGACGTCGTAGACGCGGCTGGTCAGGATCGCCCGCAGCAGATCGGGACGATCCGGTGCGGGCTCGGGCGGGAGGCTGGACACGGCGGGCTTCACGATAGCAGGAACGGCGGGCCGGTCCGGTCCCCGAATCGTTCGCGCCAGCAGTCCGGGGTGAAATGGTGGCGAAGCACCGAGGGCGGCGATGCGCGCGGATCGCAAGGCGTGACGACCGAGAATATCGGGCAATATTCGAGGGAGGAGCAACGCTGCGAGGCGCGATGCAGCGCCGGCCGAATGCCGGCACCACTTTCACCCCTGGCTGCGAGGTCCAGCCGCCCCCGTAATACAATCCCGGCGTGTCGTCTTCCGCCGCTCCTGCCGCCAAATCCCGGATTTCGCCCACCACCCAGATCCTGATCGGCCTCGTGGTCGGGCTGATCGTCGGCTACGTGGTCAGCATCACCGACCCGAGCTGGGCCAACGTCATCCGGCCGTTCAGCCAGATCTTCATCCGCATGATCCGGATGATCATCGCGCCGCTGCTGTTCGGCACGCTGGTCGCCGGCATCGCCGGCGCCGGCCACTTCAACGACGTCGGCCGCATGGGCCTGCGGGCGATCATCTACTTCGAGATCGTCACCACTTTGGCGCTGCTCATCGGGCTGTTCACCGTGAACGTCATGGAGCCCGGTGTCGGCCTGACGTTGCCGGCGGCCACCGGCGCGCCGCCGGTGACGGCCGCGGCGCAGACCTGGGACCAGATCCTGCTGCACATGGTGCCGACCTCGATCATCGAGGCGATGGCCACCGGCGACGTCCTGCAGATCGTCGTCTTCAGCATGGTCTTCGCGATCGGCCTGGGCATGGTCGGCGAGAAGGGCAAGCCGATGATCGCCTGGTGCGAATCGCTCACCGAGACGATGTTCAAGGTGACCAACATCGTGATGCTCTACGCCCCGTTCGGCGTCGGCGCGGCGATTGCCGCCACCATCGGCCAGAGCGGTCTCGGCGTGCTGTGGAACCTCGGCTACCTGGTGTTCACCCTCTACGTCGCGCTAGCGGTGTTCTACCTGCTGGTGCTGATTCCGGTGATGGTGATGTTCCGCATCCCGATCGGCGCCTTCCTCAAGGCGATCAAGGAGCCGGCGCTCATCGCCTTCTCGACGACCTCGAGCGAAGCGGCGCTGCCGCGGGCGATGGAGTGCGTCGAGGCGTTCGGCGTGCCGCGGCGGATCGTGTCGTTCATCATGCCGCTCGGCTACAGCTTCAACCTCGACGGCAGCACCCTCTACCTGTCGCTGGCGGCGGTGTTCGTCGCCCAGGCGGCCGGCGTCGACCTCACCGTCGGCCAGCAGGTGACGATGCTGCTCACGCTGATGCTCACCAGCAAGGGCGTCGCCGGCGTGCCGCGGGCGTCGCTGGTGATCCTGGCGGCGACGCTGGCCAACTACAACCTGCCGCTCGAGGGCATCACGCTCATCCTCGGCGTCGACGCGATCATGGACATGGGCCGGACCATGACCAACGTGATCGGCAACTGCCTGGCGTCGGTGGTCGTCGCCAAGTGGGAGGGCGAGTTCCGCCCGTCCGATCCGTCCGCCACGGCCTGACGCCGCCGGCGACACAGGAGACCCGATGACCCGCGCCCTCGCCGTCGCTTCGTTCATCGGCATCGGGCTGGCGGGCAGCCACGCCGGCACGGCCTCGTGGCAGCAGGGCAGCAGCGGGTTGCCGGCAGACGCCTGCACGGTGGCCGCGCTGCAGGCCCGGGCACCCGGCGACACGACGATCACCGCGGCGGCCTGGGTGGAGGCCACCGCCTCGGCCCCTCGGCACTGCCTGGTGGATGGGCACGTGCAGACCCCGGGCAACACCGTCCGCGTCCGGGTCGGGTTCCCGGCGGCGTGGAACGGCAAGTTCTACTTCCAGGGCGTGGGCGGTCTGGCCGGGTCGATCGGCAACCTGACGACCGGCCTGGCCCGCGGCTACGCGTCGGCGTCGACCGACACCGGGCACGCCGCCGCCGACCCGTCCTGGGGCGGCAACCGCGCCAAGGAGATCGACTACGGGCACCGCGGCACGCACGTCACCGCGGTCGCCGCCAAGGCGCTGACCAGCGGGTACTACGGGCGGCCCGCCGCGCACGCCTATTTCAACGGCTGTTCGAACGGCGGACGCCAGGCGCTGATGGAAGTGCAGCGCTACCCCGGCGACTTCGACGGCGTGATCGCCGGCGATCCGGCCACCGGCACGCCGATGCAGGCCGGCCGTGCCGTGGTCACCCAGCGGCTGCTGGCGTCGCCGGCCAACTACCTGCCGGTCGAGAAGGTGGAGCTGCTGGCGGCGAGCACGCTCGCCGCGTGCGACGCGAAGGACGGCCTGGCCGACGGGTTGATCTCGGATCCCCGGCCGTGCGACTTCGATCCGGCGGCGCTGCTCTGCGCCGGCGGCGACGGCGCCGCCTGCCTCACCGCGCCGCAGCTGGCCACGGTGCAGGCGATCTACGCGGGGTTGACGGATCCGGCCGGCCGCGAATACGCGGCGCCGTTCCCGAAGGGGCACGAAGGTGGCACCAGCGGCTGGCGGGGCTGGATCACCGGCAACGACCCGCCGGTGGCGCAGCCCGACGGCACGCTGGCCTTCGCCGGCCGTGGCCCGTCCGGCTACGCCCTGATGGAGTCGAACTTCCGGTTCCTGGCCCTCGCCGACGACGCCCCTGGGTTCTCGTGGCGCACGTTCCGCTTCCCGGCCGACCTGCCGCGGCTGGCGACGATGTCGCAGATCCTCAGCCCGCTCGATGCCGACCTGCGGCCCTACGCGACCACGGGAGGCAAGCTGCTCGTCTACCACGGCTGGGCCGACCCGGGCATCAGCGCCCTCGGCACCTTGCACTACGTGGAGGCGGCGACGCGCACGGCCGGCGGCCAGGCTGCCGCCGACGCGTTCCTGCGCACCTACTTCGTGCCCGGCATGCACCACTGCAGCGGCGGACCGGGCGTCGATCGTTTCGACATGCTGACGGCGTTGGAGCAGTGGGTGGAACGCGGCGTCGCGCCCGATCGCATCGTCGCCGCGCGGGTCGTGGACGGCACGACGGTGCGTTCGCGGCCGCTCTGCCCCCATCCGCAGGTCGCGGCGTACTCCGGGACCGGCTCGATCGACGCCGCCGCGAGCTTCGTCTGCCGCGGCTGAGCGTCATTGCATTGACGGATTGACGATCGTCATCGCCCGCCATGAGTGAAACGTGGTGGGAACGCCGCTAATGTCCGTGTATGCTCTGACCAGTTCTGGGGCAGCCCCTCCCCGCGCCGCCCGACATAGGAGACTCCAGATGCGAAAACTGTTAACGGTTACGATGTGCACCCTGCTCTGCGGCGCGTTGGTGCAGGCGATCGACGTGTGGGACGCGGCCACCGAGGACGACAACACCACCGGCACCGACAACGGCGCCATCCACGGCACCGAGCAGCTCCACGACCTCGGCAACAACGGCGGCGTGGCCGATCAGGATTGGTACATCTTCTCGAACACCGCGCGATCGTCGTACGAGGTGCTGATCGATGGCACGACCGGCGACATGAACCTCACCGGCGGCGACGTGGCACGGATGAGCGGTGCGGCGGTGGTGGAACAGAACTCGGTCCAGCTGCAGGGCTACAGCGCAGTGCTGCGCTTTCAGAACACCACGGCGACGACCAGCACTCAGTGGATTCGCGTGTCCGGTGCGGCCTGCGGCACGACGTGCACGTCCAATGACCAGTACCGCTTCCGCTTCTACGAGACCACCTACAGCCTGCCGCGCTTCAACAACTCGGCGACCCAGGTGACGGTGATCAACGTGGCCAGCATGGTGCCGTTCACGTGCAGCGCCACGTTCCATTACTACAACACCGCCGGGACCTTCCTGGGCACGTCATCCAACACGTTCTCGGCGCGCGAACTGTACGTGCTGAACACCTCGAGCCTCGGCTTCGCCGCCGGGGTCAGCGGCTCGATCGTGATCTCCCACACCTGCGGCTACGGCGGATTGACCGGCAAGGCCGTGGCGCTGGAGCCGGCGACCGGCTTCACCTTCGACACGCAGCTCGTTCCGCGCATTCTGTAGGAACCAAATCGGCGGGCCGGTCGGACAGGCGTCGCGACGCCGTCGGCCGGCCCGTCGTCTGTACGCGGAGACTGCTAGCGGCTAGCGGCTGGCGGCTAGCGAACTGACGCCCAATCCTGATGTCGCCGTCGGGGGCGGGGCGCTCAGGAACACGTCGGCCGGTCCCAGCAGCAGCCCTGGGGCGATTCCCAGCACCAGCAGCAGCGTCAGCAGCATCACCGCGACCACGCGCTCGCGCCGGTAGAGATCGGGCGCCAGCGACGGCACGGTGCGGCCAAGGAACACCTTCGAGAAGACGATCAGCGTAGCCACGGCCAGCAGCGCCGCCGTGAGGATGACCAGCACGGCGGAGGCCGGGCTCTCGAGCCACAGCGTATGGAGCAGCAGGTCGTCGGCGACGAACCCGGCGGTGCCCGGCAGGCCGACCCCGGCGCCGCCGAAGAAGGCGAACGCCGCCGCCAGCCGCGGGAACGCGCCGGCCCGTCCGCCCGGGCCGTCGTAGCCGACATCGCCGACCCGTTCCTCGAGCGCGGTGATCATCATGCCCAAGCCGCCCAGCGCCAGGCCGATCGTCACCGCCACCAGCAGCGCGGCGGCGAAGTTGCCGAGCGGCGCGGTGCCGAGCGCGGCCAGCAGGATGCCGCCGTGGGCCACGCTGGTGCCGCGGTAGAACCCGCGCAGGTCGCGCTGCACCAGGGTGAGCAGCGCGCCGGCGACGGCCGCGGCGGCCCCGTACCAGACCAGCAGCGGTGCCAGGCCGACGACCGCCGGGTCGTGGTCGGCGAAGCGCAGATGCACGAACACCAGCGCCACCGTCGACGCCGCCTGCTGCACCTGCACCAGCGGCGCCCGCTCGCACAGGCTGGCGACCCCGAGGTGCAGCGGCAGCAGCCCGGTGCGCAGCGCGATCGCCAGCGTCGACAGCCAGAAGGCGACGACGACCGCATCGCGGTCGATGGCCACCCCGGCGGCCACCGACGCGGCGGCCGCGGCGACCAGGTGCAGGGCCCCGGTGCGGCTGCGCGCCACGCCGGCGGCGGCGTGCAGCAGGGCGCCAGCGGCGGCGGCGCTGTAGGCGACCAGCGCGCTGGAGGCGAAGAGGGTGGCCACCGTCGCCACCGCCATCGCCGCCAGCAGCGGCAGCCCGCGCGGCCGGCGCAGCGTCAACATCGGCGCCACGAGCAGCAGCAGGCAGACCACCAGGGTCTCCCACGGCGCCGACGCGGTCGTGGTGAGCGGCGTCATGCGCCCGGCCGATCCAGGGTGAGGGTGCGGCGCAGCCAGCGATCGGCGCGGTCGAGGCCGGCGGCCAGGGCCATCACCGGCGCGAACGCCATGTCGATGCGGTCGTCGAGCCGCAGGCGGTGCAGGCTGTTGACATAGACGCGCGACGCCAGCCGCGGCGACCATCGTTCGAGCAGCCCGGGTGTCTGGTGGGTGTGGCCGAGCCGGTGGGTGTCGTGAATGGTGTTGGGTGCCTTGAGATACTGCCCGAGCCGCAGGAACGCGTGGCACACCAGGTGGGTGAGCGCCAATGTCGTCCAGCCCAGGCAGATCTCGGCGAGGATCAGTCCGACCTGGGCCAGCGTGGCGTGGGCCAGGGCGCCCTTGGCGTCGGTGTGCACGCGCACCACCGCGGCGGCGTAGACCGCCGTCGCCAGCCCCACCACCACCCCGGCCACGCGCGCGATCATCGACGCCTCGATGACCGGCCAGGCGCGCAGCATCAGGAACAGCCCGGCGTGGATCGACACGGCACCGTAGAAGAGCGCGCTCGACGGCGTCGGCCCTTCCATCGCCCGCGGCAGCCAGCCCGAGAAGGGCAGCTGGGCCGACTTGCCCATGGCCGACAGCAGGAACATCAGCGCCAGCGCCGTCGCCTGCCACGGCGGCAGCGTGGCGGCGGCGTCCATGGCCGAGAACCGCGCCGAGCCGAACAGCTCGAAGGTGGCGACGGTGGCGATCAGCAGCCCGGCATCGGACAGCCGGTAGGTGGCGAAGGCGCGCACCGACGACCGCAGCGGCTCGTCGCGTTCGTGGAAGAACCCGATGAAGAACGCCGACGAGATGCCGATCAGCTCCCATCCGGCGAAGAACAGCTCCAGCGCCCCGGCCAGCGCCACCAGCTGCGTGCCGGTGGCGAACAGGCCGAGCAGCGTGAAGAAACGGATGAAGCCGGGCTCCTTGTGGAGGTAGCGGCGCGAGAAGCGGGCGACCAGCGCGGTGAGCACGGCGCTGAACAGCATGATCGTCACCGAGATGCCGTCGACGCGCAGCACCGCCGGGATGACGAACTCGTGGATGCGCAGCCAGTCGCCGAACTCGACGTCGCCGCGCAGCGGCGGGCCGACCAGTCCGGCGAAGCTGGCTGTCACCAGCAGTCCGCCCAGCACCGACGCGACCAGTCCGGTGCCGACCACCCGCGCCACCATCGACTCGGACGGCCGGCGATCGCCCAGCAGTACCAGCAGGCCGACCACCACCACGCTGGCGATCGGCGCCAGGATGGCGACGGTCAGGAACACCGTGCTGGCGGTCATGCGCCGACGGCCTCGACGGCGACGGCCGCGGTTGCCGGCGCCGTCAGGCCGCGCCGCACCAGCGCCGGCGTCACGAATTCGCGCGACCGCATGTGCCAGTCGCGCGATCGTTCGACCTCGGGCAGCGTGACCGGCGTCGGCGTGTAGGGCACGAAACCGCCGCCCTCGAACACTGCCATCGCGCCGGTCGCCGGGTCGACCGAGACCAGCTGCACCCAGCGATTGACGACCAGCTCGGCGACCTCGGCCTGGCGCCCGGCCACGGCCAGCAGCGCCTCGGGCGTGGCGTCGACGATGAGCAGCAGCCGCATCGGCTCGTGCAGTTCGACCATCTGCAGCGGCAGTCCGGTGCGCAGATCGCTCTGGTGGCCGTTCATCACGCCGATGAGGCCGGTGACGTTGTGCGGCAGCTTGGTGCCGCAGCCGTAGACCTCGTTGTCGACCGACGAGAAGTAGTACTCGAGGCTGATGCCGGCGCCCACCGGGCCGACCGCGGCGAGAATCCGTTCGAGCACGCCGTAGCTGCTGTCGGGGGTCGGGTCGTAGCTGACCAGGAACGGCCGGCGGTCGAGGTGCAGGCCGCGGGTGAGGTCGCGCCGGCCGACGATGCAGATAGCGTTGGTGCAGTGGCCGTACTCGGGCCGCACCTGGGCCAGGTTCGCCGATCGCGATTCGACGTGGGCCAGCGCCGCGTCGGCGGTGAGGTGCAGCGGCGCGTCGTCGAACCGCCGGCTGCGCTCCAGGGCGTTCTCGCGCCGCGCCAGGTCGAGCGCATGCGCGGCCTCGTCGAAGGCCGGGCCGAGCGCCCGCGGCAGGGCGTCGAGGTCGAAGAAGCGGACGCTGTCGTCGGCGGTGTCGTGCAGCGCCCCGACGAACCACGTGTCGGCCGGAATGTCGATGCCGCGCTGCTTCACGCCGTCCCGGACATCCGGGCGGTTGGCCATGTCGGCGAAGAGCCGGGCGTTGGCGCCGCCGCGGCGGCCGCCGCAGGCGCCGCAGTCGTGGGCCGACTCGTGCGGGTTGTTGAGGCTGGTCGAGCCGTGGCCGAGGATGACGACGACCGGCGCGAAGTCGCGGGTCAGACCGATGTTAGTGAGCGTGGCGGCCACGCGATCGATCGACTCGGCGAGTGAGAAGCCGACCGGCTTGCGCCCGCTAGTCGGCGCCGCCGCCGCCGCGAGCCGCAGCGTCGACAGCCGGGTCACCGGCCGCGGCGCCAGCAGCCCTTTGACGCCTTCGCTGACCCGCATCGCCGAGCGCGGCACCAGCACGCGGGCGATGGTGCGCAGCGCGGTGACCGGGCCGAGCAGGAACGACAGACCGGCGCCGCCGACCAGCCGCCGCGACCATTCGCCGCTGCGCCGCTCGAAGCCGAGCCAGGCGTCGCGGAACCGGCCGCGCAGCGCGTGCCAGCTGAGATCGGTGTAGACCGGCTCTTCGTACACTTCGTGGCCCGGCGTGACCACGACCGGGCAGTAGGCCGCCGGGATGTGGTCGTAGAGGCCCTGGTAGTCGATCGCCACGCCGAAGAACCCGGCGGCGCCGTAGGTGACGTAGCCGGGGTGCTGCTCTTCGACCGCCCGCCGGATCGACTCTTCGCGCTCGTCGATGCAGAACACGAACTGGCCGCGCGGCCGGCCGGGCGCCGGCCCGACGGGCAGCGCGCGGCGCACCGCCAGCGCGTCGAGGATGGTATGGCGATAGGTGCGTTCGTAGGCTTCGTGAAAGACGCGCCGGCGATCGACGTTGCCGAAGGCCGCGCATTCCCGCCACAACCGCGCCAGCGCCTCGTCGTCCAGTGCGGTCACGGCGGCGGCCGACAGCGCGGCGGCGCCGGCGACGTGCCACAGCAGCGCCGCCGCGAGCACCGACGGCATCGGGACGGCGGCCGGAACCTGCCCACGCAGCGCCGGCCACGGCACGGGGACACCGGCGCGCCGGCACGCGTGGGCGATGGCCCGGCGTTCGAAGACCAGTCGCACCGCCATGAAGTCCAGCAGCGTCGTCGGCGGACCACCGGGATGGTCCTCGGGATGGCGTTCGAGCCGCGAGAACATCCCGGCCCAGCCAGGCAGCGCCAGCGCGGTGTGGTACAGGAACGGCTCGACGTCGTCGCCGTGCACCCCGAGCTCTTCGAGCGACGCGGTGATGACGTCGCGCGCTCCCGTCTGCCGCGCGTGCAGCTCGTGCATGTCGGCTTCGGCGCCGCGGCAGTCGCGTGGTGCGGCGGCCCCGCCGGCATACAGTTCGGCCACCGCGCGCAGGAAGCCGCGCTCGCGGCGGGGCAGCGCGACGTGCGCCTGGCCCTGGTCGAGAAAGCCCGAGCCCAGGCGGATCAGCTCGCCGTGGACGGCCACGTCGGGGTCGCTGTCGCCGAGCGCCACGAGCACATCGCGATGCCGGCGTGGCGCCGTCGCGGCCGCCGGAGGCGGGACCGGTCCGCGCGTCACGCGCGCCAGCGCCGCCTGCCACCGCGGCAGGTCCCGGCACTCGGCGGCGATGCCGGCATCGAGGGTGAAGGCGAGACCGGCAGCGTCGTCGCTGTCGCAGTCGGCGACCAGCAGCAGATGCCAGAGCCCGCCGCGGGTCAGGCCGGGGAGCACCGGCTCGCGCCCGCGGTCGCCGAGCGCCGCGGTCACTTCGTGACGCACGTCGGCATCGGCGATACGGCCGCGCCGCAGGGCGGCGCGGAACTCGCGCAGGCTGAGGTAGGGCCGGGCGCCGAGGGCGTCGGCGCCGGCCTGGACGCCGTCGTGGAACGACAGGTGCTGGAAGGCGTGCAGCGTGTTGTGGTGCACGAACACGCCGATCGGCCCCTGATCGGGCAGCAGGCCGCTGGCCCGGACCAGCGCCCGGGCGATCGGGTCGTCGGGCAGCGCGTGGTGCGCCGACATCTAGTGCCCTCCGCCCGGTTGCGCCTGCGCCAGGTCGATGCCGACCACCGTCACCTTGATCTTGCGGTGCACGGCGTCCTGCATGAACGTGGCGATGACTTCCTTCACGTCGTGGTCGATGTACTCGCCGGTGCCGTCGATGAGCACCTCTTCACCGTCCTTCACGTCCTCGAGCGCCGAGACGATGCCCGGCTTCGAGACGAAGGTGCCGTCGCGCCGGAAGCGCATCTTCCAGCGGCCAACGTCGTCGCGCTCCGCCACCACCGCCCGCTTCGAGTTCTCGTAGAGCACGAAGACGATGCCCATGACGATGCCGACGATCACGCCCTTCAGCAGGTCGAGGGCGAGCACTGCGACGATGGTGATGGCGAACGGCAGCAGCTGGGTCAGGCCCAGTTTCACCTGGGTGGTGAAGAGCGCCGGCTTGCACAGGTTGAGGCCGACCTGGATCAGCACCGCGGCCAGGCAGGCCAGCGGGATCTTGTTGAGGACGGCCCCGGCGAAGGCCACGGCGAGCAGCAGCAGCGCGCCGTGAATCAGCGCCGACAGCCGCTCGCGGCCGCCGGCGGCGACGTTGGCGCCGCTGCGGACGATGACGCCGGTGACCGGCAGACCGCCGAGGAAGCCCGACACCGTGTTGGCGGCGCCCTGCGCCAGCAGCTCACGGTCGGGCGGGCTGCGCCGCTTCAGCGGATCGAGCCGATCGACGGCCTGGACCGACAGCAGCGTCTCGATGCTGGCGACGATCGCGATGGTGGTCGCGGCAATCCACACCTCGGGGCGCATCGCCGCGGCGAACTCGGGCCGCGGCAGCGCCGCCGCCAGGCCGGCGAACCCGCCGAGCGGCACGTCGACGTACTGCGCCGGACTCAGGCCCAGGGGCGAGCCGCGCAGGAACTCGGCGATGGCGCTGGCGACGACCACCGTGACCAGGGCCGGCGAGATGAGCTTGTTCTTGCCGAGCGGCGTGTATTTCCACCCGTAGAGCAGGGCCAGCGACACGGCGGCGAGGACGATGGCGCCGGTGTGCGCCTGGGCTGGGATGTCCGACAAGCCGCCGGTCACGCCGAAGGCGACCGGCAACTGCTTCCAGATGATGGTGATGCCGATGGCGGCCAGCATGCCCTTGATCACCGCCGACGGCACCAGGGCGCTGAAGCGGCCGAGCTGCAGCGCGCCGAAGGCGAACTGCAGGAGGCCAGCCAGCAGCACCGCGGTCAGGAACGGCGGTATGCCGCCCAGGTGGGTCACTTCCGCCAGGACGATCGAGGTGAGCCCCGCCGCCGGACCCGTGACCGACAGCGGCGATCGGCTGATCCACGGCACCACCAGGCCGCCGACGACGCCGGCGATCAACCCCGAGACCGGCGGCACGCCGCATGCGATGGCGATGCCGAGGCACAAGGGGAGCGCGACGAGGAAGACGACCACGCCGGCGACGGCGTCCTCCTTCGGGTAGCCGAACATGGACGTTGAGTGATGCATGGGACTCCAGCCAGAACGCGGGAACGACAGTCAGCCGCCGGCCTCGAACGCCGGCGCATCGGCACGCACACCCGCGTGACTTCGGCGCGGGATTGGCGGCGTGCATCGAACGGCAGGCTAGACCGCGGGCGGGGCCCGGTCGCGCGGACGCGCGGCGGGGCGATGGGACACGGGCGCGGCTGGCCCGAATTCGGCGAGCCACACGAAGGTCGTCGGCGGCGTCAGTCGCGCGAGCCATTGGGCTGGCACGGCGGCCATCGCCAGCCCCTGATCGGCCACCGCCTGTTCGGCGACGCTGAGCGCGGCGCCCTCGACATCGCCGGCGACGTGGCCGCTCTCGGTGTCGGGGCGCTGTGCGCCGACCCGGGTGACCCGCACGTGCAGGTCGCGATCGATGCCATCGACGTCGATCGCGGCGCCCGCCTGTACGAGCGCCATCGCCAGGATGACTCCCAGACTCAGGTGGGACGCGAATCGTGACAGCGACAGGCGCATGGAAAGCTGCGGCGCGAAACGCGCAGATCAGAATACGTCACGGCCGAGATTGGCGTCAAAACGCGCCGACGCCGCTCTCGGCCGCTGATGTCATCGTTCGTCTCCGTCGCGTCGTCCGCGCCGGCCTATTTCTTCTGCAGGACCGGGTGGACGTAGGGCTTCAGCACGCGGTCCGGGTCGGGACGCACCGTCAGATAGTCGACGTGATCGGGAATGTCGCTCCAGCCGTGCGGGATGCCGGCCGGGATGATGATGATGTCGCCGACGTTGACCACCCGTTTCACCACGTCGGCGCCGGCGATGGTGCCGCTGCACGACGGGCCGTTCAACGTCGTCGTGACCGGGCTGCCCGGCAGGCTCTTCCGGCCGTTCAGCACCCGGCCCCCGGTGATGAGGGTGCCGCTGCCCGAGGTGATGATGTAGGTCTCGGTCTGGTGGTCGTGCGAGATGCCGGTGCCGGCGACCACGGCCGGCAACGAGGCCATCTGCTCGCCACACGGCACCGGCGCCGGCGGCGCGTTGGGCGCCGGCGTCGAGGCGTTGGCGCCGGTCGGCAGGGGGTTCGGCGTCTTGCGGGTGGTGCCGCGGTGCACGATGCCGACCGCGGTATTGAGCTTGCCGATGTCGACGCTGACGATCTGCCGGTCGACGCCGGGCAGCGCGTTCACCTTCTTGACGTCGGCGTCGGTGATGTAAGTCGCGGCCTTGGGGCCCATGTTCTCGACCTGGGCCTGGGCGGCGGTGGCGGTGGCGACCAGGGCGAACACGGCACACGGCGTGAATTGGCGCATCGGCGGGACCTCCGGCGCGGCATGGTAGCCCGGACGGGCGGGTGTGACAATCGGGCGGCGGCGGCGAATCACAGGGCGTGCGCTCCTACCCGGAGAGTGAGACCCTCTTGGACGTGCCGGCCGCCGCGGACGAGTTCGCCGACCTGGTCGAGGACCACCGCAAGATCGTCTTCAAGGTGGCGCACACCTACTGCTGGCGCGACGCCGACCGCGCCGACCTGGTGCAGGACATCCTGGCCGAGCTGTGGCGCGCCTTTCCGCGTTACGACCGCAGCCGGCCCTTCGCCACCTGGGTGTATCGCATCGCCCTCAACGTGGCGATCTCGTGGCTGCGTCGCGACGGGCCGCGCCAGCGCCACACCGTGCCGCTCGACGGCCACGACGCCGCCGACCCGCGCGAGCCCGACGCCGACGACAACGTGCGGCGGCTCTACGGCGTCATCGATCGGCTGGCGCCGCTCGATCGCGCGCTGCTGCTCCTGCACCTCGACGATCGCAGCCACCGCGAGGTCGCCGGCATCCTCGGCATCTCGGAAAGCAACGTCGCCACCAAACTGAACCGTCTCAAACTGCGTCTCCGCCGCGATCTCGGAGCCAACCCATGACCGGCCGTCCGAACGACTTCGACGACCTGAAGCTGGCGTGGCAGACCCTCGACCGCCGGCTCGAACGCCAGCAGGCGCTGGCGCTGCTGGCCTTCAGGGACCGCCAGGCGCAGAAGGCCCGCTCGCACTTGCGCCCGCTCGTCTGGGGCCAGGTGCTGCAGATCCTGTTCGGCGTGGTGCTGGTCGTCGCCGCGTCGCGGGTGTGGGCGGCGTGGTGGCCGGTGATGCACTTGCGCCTCGCCGGGCTGGGCCTCCACGCCTACGGCGTCGTGCTCATCGTGCTGGCGTCGCAGACGATCAGTCTGACCAGGCGCATCGACTACGCCGCGCCGGTGGTGACTATTCAGAAGCAGCTCGCGGCGCTGCGGCGCTGGCACCTCTGGTGCGGGCTCGCCGTCGGTCCGGTGTGGTGGCTGCTGTGGATGCCGTGTGCGATGGTCGCGGCGGCGCTGGCCGGCGTGGACGTGTTCGCCAGGGCGCCGGGCTACTTCGCGTCGTGGACCGTCTACGGGCTGGCCGGCCTGCTCCTCACCGTGGCGTTGTACTGGTGGTCGCGGAGCCGCTGGCCAGCCCTGGCGCGCTACATGGACGACGCCGCCACCGGCGAGAGCCTGCGCCGTGCCCGGGCGGTGATCGACGAGATCCGCCGGTTCGAGCACGATGAGTCCTAGCCGCCCAACGATGGGCAGGGTGCCCGCGATCGTGCTGTGCACCGTCCTGGCCCTGGCGGTGTGGACCGCCGTTCTCATTGCGGGAGCATTGGAGGGCTGGTGGCGACAGCCACTGGCGCCCTCGGGCGACACGCGCGCCTTCATGGATGCGGCCATCGCAGAGATCGACAGGACCCGTCGCGGCAACGTCGCCTTCGTCCTCGTCGAGGACGGCCGGGTGTTCGACGAGCATTTCACCTCGGTCGGCCAACCTGTCGATCGCAACACGCTGTTCCAGGTTGCCTCCATGAGCAAGTGGATGACGGCCTGGGGGGTGATGACCCTGGTCGAGTCCGGGACGCTCGACCTCGACGCGCCGGTGTCGACCTACCTCACGCGCTGGTCGCTGCCGCAGGGAGAGTTCGACAACGGCGGCGTCACCATCCGCCGGCTGCTCAGCCACACGGCGGGACTGACCGACGGGCTCGGCTACGGCGGGTTCGCGCCGGGGCAGCCGGTGCAGCCGCTCGTGGCGTCCTTGACCCGGGCGGCCGACGCGTCGCCCGGTGCCGACGGGGCGGTTCGCGTCGGCATCGAGCCGGGAAGCGCCTTCAAGTACTCGGGAGGCGGCTATACGCTGCTGCAGCTGATCGTCGAGGACGTCTCCGGACAATCCTTCAACGACTACATGAGGCGCGCCGTGTTCGACCCGCTCGGCATGACGCGATCGACCTACAGCCTGGAGGGCGCCTCTGCGACCAACGTCGCGGAGTTCTACGACGTCGATGGCACGCCGGCGATTCACTATCGCTTCACCTCCCTCGCCGCGACCTCGCTCTACACGTCGGCCGCCGACGTGACCCGCTTCATCCAGGCACACACGACCGGGTCGAGTGGCGAACCCGCGGGCCGGGGCGTCCTGACCCCCGGTGCGCTCGACGAGATGCGCCGCCCGCACGCCGCGCAGATGGGGGCCGACATCTGGGGCCTCGGCACGATGCTCTATGCCGCCAACAACGCCGGCGGCTTCGTCATCGGCCACGACGGCAACAACGACCCGGCGATCAACACCGCCGCCAGGCTGGATCCCGCCACCGGGCACAGCGTGGTCGTGCTCGAGACCGGCAATCGACTGCTGGCGACGACCATGGCCGGTGAGTGGTTGTTCTGGCGCACCGGCAACGTGGACTTCCTGACGTTGACGATCGAGGCCGGCACCCTGGTCAAAGTCCTCGCCGCCGGGTGGATGGCCATCCTCGTGGCCGCGTCGATCGTCGGCTGGCGGTCGAGGCGTGGGGCGGCGAGGTGGTCAGGCCGGTAGCGGAGGGCCGCTGAGGCGCTCGCCAGCACGGTCCCATCCGGATGGGGTATCGTCCGCGTAAACCGAATGGCGATTGATCCGGGCACGCGAATCGGCCCGTACGAGGTGCTGTCCCTCCTGGGCGCCGGCGGAATGGGCGAGGTCTATCGGGCGCGGGATACGGCGCTCAACCGCGACGTCGCTCTCAAGGTGCTGCCCGATCTCTTCGCCGGCGACGCGGAGCGGCTCGCGCGGTTCACTCGGGAGGCTCAGACCCTGGCGGCGCTGAACCATCCGAACATCGCCCACATCCACGGCCTGGAATCATCGGGCGGGGTGCGGGCGCTGGTCATGGAGCTGGTCGAGGGCGAGGACCTGTCGCAGCGGATCGCCCGCGGCGCGGTGCCGATCGACGAGGCGCTGCCGATCGCCCGGCAGATCGCCGAGGCGCTCGAAGCCGCCCACGAGCAGGGGATCATCCATCGCGATCTCAAGCCGGCCAACATCAAGCTGCGCGCCGACGGCGTCGCCAAGGTGCTCGACTTCGGCCTGGCCAAGGCGCTGGAGCCGGGGGCCGGCAGCGACGATGCCGGAGCGGCCAACCTGGCGAACTCGCCGACCATCACCTCGCCGGCGATGACGATGCGCGGGATGATCCTCGGCACCGCGGCCTACATGGCGCCGGAGCAGGCCAAGGGCAAGCCAGTCGACAAGCGCGCCGACATCTGGGCCTTCGGCGGCGTGCTCTACGAGATGCTCACCGCCCGGCGGGCCTTCGCTGGTGACGACGTGTCGACCACGCTGGCGGCCGTCCTGCTGAAGGAGCCCGATTGGCAGGCCCTGCCGGCCACGGCGTCGGTCGGACTCCGGCGCCTGCTGACGTCCTGCTTGAAGAAGGATCCCAAGGCACGGCTGCGGGATATCGGCGAGGCCCGCCTGCGGATCGACGAACTGCTCGCCGGTGCCGCCGATGACGCCGGCACACCCGTCGTCGCACCTGCGCAGCCTCGGTGGCGACGCGTCGTGCCGTGGGCGGCTGCGGGCGTTCTCGCGCTCGGATCGATGCTGATTGGCACCGTCCTCGGCCGCCGGTCGGCCGAGGACGTGTCGTCCGCGGCCGTTCCAGTCACGTTCGCCATCGCGCCGCCGGAGCACACGTCGTTTGGCGGTCCTGCTAGTGGAGGCACCGGGACTGGGACTCAGGTCGCGGTGTCACCCGACGGCCGGAACATCACCTTCGTCGCCGGGGCTCAATCCGCGTTCCAGATCTACCTGCGCCCGATCGCCAGCCCGGTCCCCCGTGCGATTGCGGGCACCGAAGGCGGAACCTTCCCGTTCTGGTCGCCGGACAGCCGGTTCATCGGGTTCTTCGCGGATGGCAAGTTGAAGAAGGTCCAGCTCGGCGGCGACGGACTACCGATCGTGCTCTGCGACGCGCCATTCGGACGCGGCGGCAGTTGGAGCCGCGACAACGTGATCCTGTTCGCGTCGGGAGGGGTCGCCGACACGCCAGGGCGCGAGCACCTCTGGCGCGTCTCGAGCGCCGGCGGCGTGCCGGCCGTTGTCACCCGCCTCGATCCGGCGAACGCCGACGCACGGCACCGCTGGCCGCACTTTCTACCCGATGGCCGTCACTTCATCTACACCGAGGTCTTTGGCGCCCCCGGCACCGCTACGAGGCCGTCGACCATCAGAATTGGCTCCCTCGATCCGGGCGAAGCCGACGTCACGTTGCTTCAGGCAGAGTCATCGGCGGCATACGCTTCTGGCCACGTGCTGTTCGCCCGCGACGCGACGTTGATGGCGCAGCCCTTCGACCCGGAGACGCGGCAATTCGCCGGCGGGGAATTCCCGGTAGCCGAGCGCGTCAGCCAGGAGGCCAGCCGCTACGTGGGCGCGTCGTTGTCGGGAAATGGAACGCTGGTGTACGGCAACGACGATTCCCTCGCTGCGACCGAGCTCACCTGGCGCGATCGCACGGGTCGTGGCCTCGGATCGGTGGGCGGCCCTGCGCCGTACTTCAGCCTGGCGCTATCACCGGAGGAACGCCGTGTGGCGGTTGCCGTCGGCACCGGCAACCGGGAGAACGTCGACATCTGGATCGTTGACATCGCCCGCAACGTGCGCTCGCGTCTGACCGTCGATCCGGGTGTCCACGGCACACCCGTGTGGTCGCCGGATGGCACGCGAGTCGCCTACCTGAGCAGCCGATCAGGGAAGACGTCGTTGCGTGTGAAACGGGTGGGCGGCACGAGCCCCGATGAGGCGCTCGTCGAGGGCGTGGGCAACACGGTCGCGATCGTCCCGAGCAGCTGGTCCGCGGATGGCCGCTTCATCGCGTACACGGTCCGGGGAGCGTTCCCCCGGACCTCTGATGTCTGGATCCTGCCCCTGTTCGGCGAGCGCAAGCCGTTTCCGCTGGTGCACACCAACTACTTCGAAGGCGAAGCGGCGTTCTCGCCCGATGGCCGCTTGATCGCCTACACGACCAACGAGAGCGGACAGCCCAACGTGTTCGTGCAACCGTTCCCCGAAGCCGGCGAGAAACTTCAGGTGTCGATGGCCGGAGGGAACGCCCCGATGTGGCGATCGGATGGCAAGGTGCTGTATTACCTCGGCCTCGACTCGACCTTGATGGCCGTGGCGATCGACACGACCGGCCGAGTCGATGCGGGTACGGCTCAGGCGCTCTTTCCCACAGGCCTGTTCGACACCGGCTTCATCACCGGCCAGACAGCGGCCGCTGGCCAGACCTACGGCGTGTCGAAAGACGGACAGCGCTTCCTTTTCAACGCGAGGACGGCGCAGTCGGGCAGCGTGCCGCCATTGAACGTCGTCGTCAATTGGATGGCCGCGATCCAGCGGTAGCATCTCCTGAGCCCCACTCGACGCGCGGATCGGGTATCGTGCGCCCTATGCCGAGCCTTCGCGTCGTGGTCATGGTCGCCGCCGCCGCAGTCACCGCCGGCGGGTCCCTGAAGTCTGCCCAGCAGCCCACGCAGCCGCCGCTCACCCAGCAGCCGCCGCTGCCGCCGCTGATCGTGCCGATGCCCGAGATCCTGAAGGCCTACACCCCGGTGACGGCCGAGCGGCTCGCCCGGCCGGCCGACGGCGAATGGCCGATGGTGCGCCGCACCTATGACGGCTGGGGCTACAGCCCGCTCGACCAGATCACGCCGGCCAACGTCGGCCAGCTGCGGCCGGCGTGGGTGTTCTCGACCGGCGTCGGCAGCGGCCACGAGGCGGCGCCGGTCGTCGTCAACGGCGTGATGTTCCTGTCGACGCCGGAGCATCGCGTCGTCGCCATCGACGCGAAGACCGGCGTGCTGCTGTGGCGCTACATCAAGGACGTGGCGCCGTCGGTCATCGCGCCGCACCCGACCACGCGCGGCATCGCGGTCTACGGCACCCGGGTGTTCTTCGCCGCCAACGACGCCACGCTGGTCGCCCTCGATGCCCGTACCGGCACCCAGGCGTGGGCCACGAAGGTGGCCGAGAACCGCGACGGCTACTACATGACGCTGGCGCCGCTCATCGCCGACGGCAAGGTGATGGTCGGCGCGTCGGGCGGTGAACTCGGCGTGCGCGGGTTCGTCGCCGCCTACGATCCGGAGACGGGGAAGGAACTGTGGCGCAGCTACACGGTGCCGGCGCCCGGCGAACCGGGCAGCGAGACCTGGCCCAAGGGCGATCAGTGGAAGAACGGCGGCGCGCCGGTGTGGGTCACCGGCAATTACGACCCGGCCACCAACCTGACGTTCTGGGGCACCGGCAACGGCGGGCCGTGGATGGGCGACCAGCGGCCCGGCGACAACCTCTACACCGCGTCCACCGTGGCGCTCGACGCCGCCACCGGCCGCATAAAGGGTCACTTCCAGTACCACCCGAACGACTCGTGGGACTGGGACGAGGTGTCGCCGCCGATCCTGGTCGACTTCCAGCGCGGCGGGCGCACCGTGAAGGGCCTCATCGACGTCGCCCGCAACGGCTACCTGTGGTTCCTGGAGCGCACCGACGGGCCGATCAGATTCGTCGAGGGCAAGCCGTTCGTGCGGCAGAACGCCTTCCGCAGCCTCGACCCGGTCACCGGCCGGCCCGACGTCGATCCGGCGAAGAAGCCCGGCACCGGCAAGATGGCCGACTTCTGTCCGTCGCACTGGGGCGGCAAGAACTGGCCGCCGATCGCCTTCAGCCCCAAGACGCGGATGATCTACATCCCGGCCAACGAGAACCTGTGCGCCACGCTGATTGGCCGCCCGGCCACCTACAAGGCCGGCAGCAGCTATACCGGCGCCACCAGCACGCTCTACGTCGCCGAGGGCGCCGATCACATCGGCGAGGTGCAGGGCTGGAACGTCGACTCCGGCCAGCGCGTCTGGACCCACCCGTTCGCCACCTCGATGAACTGGGGCCCGATGCTGGCCACCGGGGGTGGCCTGGCGTTCAGCGGCGGCACCAACGACCGCAAGTTCCGCGCCTTCGACGCCGCCAGCGGCAAGGTGCTGTGGGAGTTCCCGACCAACTCGGGGATCACCGGGCAACCGTCGTCGTTCGCCATCGACGGCAGGCAGTACGTCGCGGTGGCGTCGGGCTGGGGCGTCGACGCGCGGGCGATGCAGGCGCGGCTGAACCGGTTGCAGCCGGGGAAGTTCCCCGAGGTGCCCGAGGGCGGCGCGATCTGGGTGTTCGCGCTGCCGTGACCGCGGTCAGGCGGTGAAGCCGTGATCGCGGGCGAAGACCATCGCCTGCGCCCGGGTCCACACGCCGAGCTTGTCGAACAGGTGCGACAGGTGATTGCGCACCGTCTTCTCGCTGACGCCGAGCCGCCCGGCGATCTCGGCGTTGCTCAACCCCTCGGTGAGATGCGCGAGGATCTCGCGCTCACGCGGTGACAAGGCGGCGAACGCCACGGTCGTCGCCGGCGCCCCTGCCAGGCCGAGAAAATCGCTGACGGCGTCGCGAAACCGCTGCCAGGCCGGCTCGTGCTCGAGCAGGACGTGGTTGCGGGAGTCGAGCTCGACGAATTCGGCGCCGGGGATGCCCGCCGCCAGGAGCCGGCCCTCGGCAATCGGCACGACGTTGTCGCCGCGGCCGTGCAGTACCAGTGTCGGGATCCGCACCTGCGGGAGCAGGGCGGTCACGTCCACCATCCCACGGGCGTAGAGCAGCGCCGCCGCGCCGGCCGCCGACGTCGACTTGCGGCACAGCTCGTTGAACCACTTCACTTGCTCGTCCGAGGCGTCGGGGATGAACCGCGACGTGAACACCTGGCGGAACGCCGGGTTGTCATCGGCCCATCCGACCCGCGCCGTCTCGGTGATCACGTGGTGGCGTCGTTCCTGGTCCGGATCGTTGCGGCGCAGGTTGCCACGGGCATAGGCGCCGTAGAGCACGAGGTGCGACACGCGCTCGGGATGCCTGACGGCATACGCGACGCAGATGGCGGCGCCCTGGGAGATCCCGAGCAGCGCGCACGGCGTGCGCACCTCGGCGGCGTCGATCACCGCTTCCAGGTCCTCGACCCAGCGATCGACCGACAGATCGCCGACCTGCCAATCGGTCATGCCGCAGCCGCGCTCGTCGTGGCGGATGAAGCGGCAGCGATCGGTGAAGAACTGCAGCCAGTGCCGCCAGATCGGACTCTCCCAGTCGTACTCGAGGTGGGTCAGCCAGTTCGACGCCTTGACCAGCGGCGGACCAGTCCCCGACTCGGCCCAGGCGAGCTTCACCCCATCGGAGGTCTGCAGGTAACGGATGCGCTGGCGCTGGGACATTCGTCCTGCTCTGCGTCACCGATTCTAGTGTCCCGAAACCGAGGTTCGCTGACATCTTCCGAGCGGGGCATCCCGCCTCGCGGCGTTGCTCCTTCCTCGGATATACGCCATATCCTCGGTCGTCGCGCCTGGCGATCCGGGCGCCGCGCCCGGAATATCTGCCATCGACCCTCGGTTCCGGGACACTCGCGGCACTGGGACACTGTTCCCATCGCGTCAGGCCACGGCCCGGCCATATCGTGCAGATGGCGGCGAGTGCGGCCGCCGCGCGAGGAGGGCGTGATGGCGAAGCGGGTGATCGTCCTGGGCTACGGCATCGTCTGCTACGTGATCTTCCTGGCGACGTTTCTCTACGCCATCGGCTTCATCGGCGGGTTCGCGACGCCGACCACACTCGACGGTCCGGCCGCCGGACCCGTGGCGACGGCCCTGGCGATGAACGCGGCGCTGCTGGCGCTGTTCGCCGTGCAGCACAGCGTGATGGCCCGGCCATGGTTCAAGGCCTGGTGGACCCGAATCGTGCCGGTGCCCGCCGAGCGTTCCACCTACGTGCTGCTGTCGAGCCTGGCGCTGATCCTGCTGTTCTGGCAGTGGCAGCCGATGGGCGGCGTGGTGTGGTCGGTGACCGACCCGATCGGCCGCGCCGTGCTCTATGCGCTGTTCGCGTTCGGCTGGCTGCTGGTGCTGGTCGCGACCTTTCTCATCAACCACTTCGATCTGTTCGGGTTGCGACAGGTGTGGCTGCATTTCGTCGGACGGCCGTACACCGCGCTCCACTTCAGCACGCCGGGGCCGTACCGCCTGGTTCGCCACCCGCTCTACGTCGGGTGGTTCTTCGCCTTCTGGATGACGCCGACGATGACGCTGGCACACCTGGTGTTCGCCGTGGCCACGACCGTGTACATCCTGATCGCTATCCAGCTCGAGGAACGCGATCTGGTCACCTTCCACGGGCCGGACTACGAGGCCTACCGCCGCCGGGTGCCGATGATCGTGCCGCGGTTGCGGCGCGCCGCGGTTACATCGCCCGCGGCGGCACCGGCACGCTCAGCAGGAACGGCCGGGCGCGGAGTTCGCGGCTGAGGCGCGAGTAGCGCTGCCGCCACGGCTCGAACTGCCGGCCCATCGTGTCGAGCAGCAGGGCCTTGGCCGGCTGCGCCTCGGTGCGGGCGGCGCGGAAGAAGAACGCGGCGCCGAGGTCGGCGTACCAGCGCACGTTGTGGCGGGTGCGGGCCTGGTCCTCGAAGAAGCCGGCCATCAGCAGGCAGTGCGTGCCGGCGGTCTCGAGCAGCCCGGTGTCGTGCGCGTGGCCGCCATCGAGGATGAAGGTGTCGAACACCGACTCGAGGCTGGCCGGCGCCGGGAACTCGGTGGCCGTGCCGGTGGACGTCTGCGCGTAGTGCGCGAGGACGCTGGCGTTGTAGAGCAGCTCCTGCCGGCTGACGCGGCCGTCGGAGACGTCCTTCAACCCGATGAAGAAGAACTCGAGCGTCTGCCGGTGATCGCTGGCGAGCAGTGCACGCAGGGGTCCCATGGCGTCCTCCCGCAGACCGGCCCGAGTCGCCGCCGTGTGATCCATCGACCCGAGGCCGCTGGTCTGTGCCGTTGACAGAGCAACTCGCATGCCACGTCCGGCGTGCGGGCGAGGCGCAGGAATGCCCCCAATTGCTGCCCGGCTGCGGCGGCTGCCCCCCAAAGGCGACGGCGGCGTTGACGTTCCTTGACAGGTGAGCCCGGGCCCAGGTGTAGGCTTGGTCCGCCAAGGAGCCCGTGATGAGACACCGCGTACTGCCGCTCACCTGTGCCGTCGTGCTGCTGACCGGATGGACCACTGTCGCCCAGCGCCCGGCCGGTGCCCCAGCCACCGGCCCGGGCGGGACGCCGCCGGACACCGTCTTTCTCGAGGAGCTGACCTGGGCCGAGTCGCGCGACCTCATCCGCGCCGGCTGGACGACGGTGATCATCGGCACCGCCGGCACCGAGCAGAAAGGCCCGCACATGGTCGACGGCGAGCACAAGTTCGTCATGACCTACGCCGCCGACAAGGTCGCGCGCAGCCTGGGCAAGACGCTGGTCGCGCCCGTGGTCACCTACGTGCCGGAAGGCAGCTGGGATCCGCCGACCGGCCACATGGGCAAGCCGGGGACGATCACGCTGCCCGAGGATCGCTTCGTCGAGCTGCTGGTCAACGCCGGTCGCAGCCTGAAGGCTGGTGGCTTCACCACCGTGTTGTTCCTCGGCGAATCAGGAGGCAACCGCACCGGGATGCGGACCGCCGCCGAGAAGCTGAACACGCTGTGGGCCGGCAGCGCCAAGGCGCTGTGGGTGGACGACTACTACACCAAGGCGCACCGCGAGCAGGAGACCTTCGCCGCCAAGTTCCTCGGCGTGCCGCCGGCCGAGGTCGGCAACCACGCCAACATCCTCGACACCTCGGAGCTGCTGTTCGTGGCGCCACAGCACATCCGCGCCGACCGGCTCACCGGCAACGACTACGCGAACAACGGCGTGAGCGGCGTCAACCAGGCCAAGTCGTCGCCCGAGGTCGGCCGCCAGCTGCTGCAGATCAAGATCGACAACGCGCTGGCGCAGATCAAGCGGATGGTCAGCGGCGCCGAAGGCCCGGTGCCCGCGGCGCCCCAGCCAGGCGGAGTCGGTGGCGCCGCCGCGGCGGCGCGGGCGGCGGCGGCCAAGGCCGCCGGACCGCCACAGCCGACGATGCTGACCGCGCCGGCCGGCAAGACTCCGACCCGTCCGCCCGACACCGTGTTCATCGACGAACTGACCTGGGAAGAGACCCGCGATCTGATGACCGCGGGGAAGCGGACGGTGATCGTGCCGATCGGCGGCACCGAGAAGAACGGGTACCACATGGTGCTCGGCAAGCACAATTACGTCGTCAGCCAGGCCGCCAACCAGATGGCCCGTAAGATCGGCAACACCCTGGTGGCGCCGACGATTCAGTACGTGCCCGAGGGCGATCCCGACCGGCAGTCGTTCGGGACCATCTCGCTGCCCTCGCCGGCCTACGACCAGTTGCTCGACGCCGCCGCCCGCAGCCTGAAGGCGCACGGCTTCACCGAGATCCTGTTCATCGGCGACAGCGGCGGCAACCAGGCCGGCATGGTGGCCGTGGCCAAGACGCTGAACGACGAATGGAAGGGCCAGGGCGTGACCGTGTTCGCGCTGACCGACTACTACGAGATGGGGCGGGTGACGTACCGCGCGTGGATGGAGGCGGCGTTCGACTACGGCGACACGATCATCGGCTCGCACGCCGGCATCAGCGACACCTCGCAGATGCTCCACGTCTACCCGGCAGGAATTCGCAAGGACCGGATCATGCCGTGGGGCGGCCCGGCCGACTCGGGCGTCACCGGCGATCCGATGAAGTCGACCGCCGAGATCGGCCGCATGGGCATCCTGTTCAAGGTGAACGCCGGCATCGGGCAGTACCAGCTGATCAAGAACCCGCCACGGCCGCGCGGTGGCGCCCGGCCGACACCGGGCGCGGAACGCTAGGCGCTGGCGATCGCGAGGTCGCGGATCGGCGACGGCTAGCGCGTCATCAGAAAGCGCCGGAGCGCGTCGCGCTGCCGGTCGCTCAACCGCTCGTACTGCGTGCGTGCGGACTCGGCCTCACCGCGATGCCGCAGAATCGCGTCGTCCACGGTGGCCGCCGAGCCGTCATGCAGCAGCGGCCGGCGAAACCGAACGCCCCACAGCGCCGGTGTGCGGATTTCTTCAGGCGCGGCTGACGCCTGGGCGATGCCGTCGCCGGTGCCGATGTCGTGCAGGAGCAGATCGGAGAAGAGGGGCACGACCTGACGATGGAGCCGAGGGTTCGCGTGCGCTCCCGTCGTCAGCGCCGGCACGTGGCAACTGGCGCAGCCGATGGCCGCGAAGACGCCCTCGCCGGCGGAGGCCACGTCATCGGCCGGCTCAGCAGCGATCGGCGCCAGGAATCGCATGAAGCTGGCGAAGTTGTCGATGCCGCGACGGCGCGTCCGCGGGTCGGGGACGTCCTCTGGATCGGGAATCGGGTCGCACAAGCGCATCCGTGCGGCGTCCACCCCCACAGCGATCTCGGTCGGAAAGAGATCGTTGGTAATGCCCATCTCATTGCGATAGGCGTCTGCCCCGAACGTCAGCAGCGTCGCGTGCTGGGCCTTCCAGCCGAACCGGCCGATGCGCCGTTCGCCGGTGCCTCGATCGGTCACGACCGCCGCTCGACCCGACACGCCGTCGCGCCCACGACTCTGCGTCTCGGCCAGCACGGTCAGCGTGTCGTCGTCGATCGCCTCGATGAGCCCCGCACCGAACAACGGGATCGGCACCCGTCGCACGATCACGTTGGCCTCGGGCGGGATCGCCGGCTGGCACGCGTGGCCCGGGATCGAGAAGAGATGGAACAGCGACTCGCCGGCAGGGTCGACGGCGGCGAACGAACCGTCGGCCAACCGGCGCCCGGCGCGCACCTCGGCCACCGGGCTGATGCCGCCGACCGCAGGGACGTTGTGACACGAGGCGCAACTGGCGCCGTTGAAGGCCGGGCCCAACCCCTCCTCGGCGGTTTCGACTTCGAGAAAGTCGTCCAGCCCGAGGCGGAACTCCTCGAACTCGGCCGGCGTGAGGCCGGGCAGCGCGTCGCCGGGCTGGGGCTGACGAGCCTGCCCGACGACGAAGGTCGTGGCCAGCCACAGCACCGCCGCGGCGGCGAAGGCCGGGCGGGCGAGGGTCCTGAGGCTCACTGCCGGCCCTTTGGTGCCTCGGTGGCGACGATCACCCCCCGCATGAACGCATGACCCGCCCCGCATAGCTTCGAACATTCGAAGTCGTAGCGGCCGGCCTTCTCGGGCCTGAACGTGACCGTCGCCGTGCCCCGACTGCGCTTCGGGATCTCGATGTTCACGTCGGAGCCGATGATGCGGAAGCCGTGCGCGGTGTCGTCGCTCGTCAGGCGGATCGTCAGCGTGGTGCCCACGGTCGTCCTGATCTCGGACGGCGTGAAGCTGAAACGCTCCGCGGCGACGTCCACCGTCTGTGCGGGTGCGGCGTCCGGCGTGCGGCCGAGGGCCCAGGGGCGCGTGGACACCGAGATCAGGAGCACGGCACTCGCGACCAGCAACAACGTTCGCATCAGAACCACCATCCCAGACCGATATTGAACGAATGCGGCGCCGGCACGATTGCACTCCGGTTCCGCTGGTGCACGTAGTCGACTTTGAGGGCGATATCGGGCTCCGGCCAGTACGTGGTGCCAATCACCCACGCCTCGCGATCGAACTCCGGGAGCGGCACGTAGCCCGCGGGCATGCGGAACTGCGTGTCGACGTTCTCGTAGCGCACGAACGCGCCGACGTCGCCGAAGCGGGCGCCGGAGACGACGCGGTAGCTGGCCTCGAGGTAGCTGCCGCGGAGCGTCCGCGCGATGTTCGGGTTGACGCCGGTCGTGCGCGCGATGGCGTCGTTCAGATCGCCGGCGCCGGCAATGGTCACCTGCGCGATCTGCGCCCGGCCCTCGAAGCGGTCGCGGGCGTAGCGCGCATCGGCCTCGACCAGCCTCACCGGCACGTCGAACCGCGGCCGGAACTCGAACCCGGTCGAACCCGCCCAGAAGCTGGCGCCGGTGGTGAGTCCGCGAATGCCCACGTACTCCAGGCGTCCAGTGGCCGCCGCCTTGCCGATGTTGGTCCGATTGCCCTTCTGCCGGCCGTTGCGGACGCCCTCTTCGGCACTGAACTCCGCCGCGTTGAGCGGCGACGTCACATACGCACGGTACCGCCACCCCCGGCCGACCTCGCCGTGAATCCCGGCGCCGACCTCGAACCAGGTCGTGGGAATGATCACCGTCTCCACCAGCGGACGTTCGACGCCGTAGTACACCGGCGGCTCGTGCCGTTCGTTGATGATCCCCACCGGCATGAGCAGCATGCCGGCCCGCAGGTTGAAACGCCGGGAGAGCAGGAAGTCGACGTATGCCTGCTCCAGCTCCAGTTCGCCGGCTTCCTCGAGCCCCTCGACGAACGCGTGCTCCAACTCCAGCTCACTGACGAAGCGGATGCGGTCCGAGAATCGATGCGTGATGAGCAGCACGAAACGATGGAAGTCGAGCTGGCCGTCCTCCTGCTCGGTCTTCGTGTAGTGGAAGTCCATGTAGCCGGACAGGCCGGTCGCAGACGTTGGCCCAGGGGTGTTCTGGGCCAAGATGTCCCCCGCGAAGCTCAGCAGGAGCGCCGCCGCCACGACACCTGGAAGCCACCACGGGGCAAAATGATTATTTTGATGATTCAAAACACCCACATCAGACTACCTCGCCCTGCTGAAGTCAAGCCGGCGCGGGTGCGGTCCGGGAGGGCAGGCGAACGGGGGAGACCATGCGGATCAAGTCCCACGCGCCGCTGATCTACGCGGCGATGGCGGCGGCAGGGGTCGCCACGCTCGGGCTCTCCGGCACGTTCGTCTACCTGATGCGGCAGGAGGGACGCGCGACGGCCATCGTCTACGTCGTCATGGCGCCGTTCCTGCTGATGGGCACGTTCCTGGCCTGGTTCGGCGGCCGTGGCGTGGTGCGCGCGGCGCTGCACGGGAGCTGGGAGCTCGACCTGCCCGATGGCGGCGGCGTCATCAGCCGACCGCTGCGCGCCACGCTGATCCCCAGCCGCGAGTGTCGTCCCGACGGCGAGATCACCTGCCGGCTGCGATGTGCGCGGCGAACCGGAGGCGGCAAGACGCGCACCGAGGTCGCGACGCTGTGGGAGACGACCTGGCCCACGACCACGGCGCTGATTCACCCGCGTCAGGGCCTCGCGTTGACGGTGCCGATACCCGAGACCGGGCAGGCGACCGACCTCGACCGACAGGCGGCCGGCATCTTCTGGCAGCTGAACGTGGTGATTCCGTCTGGCGGGTCCACCGAAGAGCACGTCTTCGATCTGCCGGTGAGCCGCTCCTGAGGCATCGGCGCGGCCGGGGAGCGGCGTCACGTCCGGCGTGTAAGATCGAGCCAGCCGGCCGCCCGGCGCGTGGAGACCTCCAGATGACCCGACTGATCGCCGTCGCCGCTTGCTCCGTGGTTGCCGGGCTCGCCTTGTACGCCCAGATGGCGCCGGGAGTCGACCCGCGCACGCCGAATGCGCCGTCGCAGACGGCGGCGGTCGCCGGGCAGACGCGGGCGCCGGAGCAGAAGCTCAACGTCCAGTTCGACGTGGCGACCGTGGCCGACGGCCTCCAGAATCCCTGGGGCATGGCGTTCCTGCCCGATGGCCGGATGCTGGTCACCGAACGGCCCGGCCGCCTGCGCGTCGTGAGCGCCAATGGCGCCAAGTCGGAGCCGGTCGCCGGCCTGCCGGCGGTGGACGCGCGTGGCCAGGGCGGGCTGCTCGACGTGACGCTCGACCCGAAGTTCGCGGCCAACAAGCTGGTCTACTGGAGCTACGCCGAGCCGCGCGAGGGCGGCAACAACACCGCCGTCGCTCGCGGCACCTTCGTCGACGGCGCCGCGCCGCGCGTCGACAACGTGCAGGTGATCTTCCACCAGACGCCGATCCTCGATTCGCGCCTGCACTTCGGCAGCCGCCTGGTGTGGCATCGCGACGGCACGCTGTTCATCACGATGGGCGACCGGTCGATCACCGAGGGGCGCATGCAGGCGCAGCGCATGGACGGCCTGCTCGGTAAGATCGCCCGCGTCAACGCCGACGGCTCGATTCCGAAGGACAACCCGTTCGTCGGCACGGCCGGCGTCCCCGAGGCGATGTGGAGCCTCGGCCACCGCAACATCCAGGCCGCGGTGCTGCACCCGACCACCGGCGAGCTGTGGGAGGTGGAGCACGGCACCCGCGGCGGCGACGAGATCAACATCGCCCGCAGGGGCAAGGACTACGGCTGGCCGACCATCGCCTACGGCATCGAGTACCGCGGCGGGCCGATCACCGGTGGCATCACCGCGCAGGCCGGGATGGAGCAGCCGCTCTACTACTGGGACCCGATCATCGGGCCGAGCGGCATGGCGTTCTACACCGCCAACGCGTTCCCGGCATGGAAGGGCAGTCTGTTCATCGGCGGCCACGGCACCCGCGATCTCGTGCGCGTGACGGTGGACGGCGAGAAGGTGACGGGGGAAGAGCGCTTGCTCGTGGATCTGAAGGAAGCGATCCGCGACGTGCGCCAGGGCCCCGACGGCGCGCTCTATCTGCTGACCGACGGCGCTGCCGGCAAGGTGCTGAAGCTGACGCCGAAGGGCGCGAGCACGCGGCAGTAGCGCAACTGGCAGATGCAATGAAATGGCAGATGTAGGGCAGCTCTTTAGAGCTGCCCGCTGTCGCTCTACCGCACGTAACACAGCGGAGCGCGGTCGTTCAAGCGGGCACCCGGCGGGTCCTGTCGCGGGGCAGCCCACCGGTGCTCACGCCCGGTCATGGGGCTCAACGGTAACCGGGCGCTCCGCGCCGGCGGGCGCCCGCCCCGCGCCACCCGCCAGCCCGCTGGCACGACCGCGCGGCGCAACCGCGGAACGTACTGCAATCCTGACGGCCGTCGCAAGAACTTCCAGCGCCGGCGTCGCCATCGGCCGGTGCTAACATCCCTGGCTACCGGGACTTGGTGCGACCCGCAGGCCGTGCCCACTCCGGACTGAGCAGCCTGTCGAAATTTTTAGATCCAATGCCAGTTCGCCCGACAACGAAGAGCAGACCATGAATCGATTCGCCGCTCTGATGGTCATCATCGCCACGACTGCGCCATCGCTCAACGCCCAGCCGCCCACCACCATCTTCAAGGGGCGGCCAGTCGTGAAGATTAGCGAGGGGGGAACTGAGCGAACTCCCGAGGCGCTAGCCCGTGAACAGGCAGTCAATCTCGAGTGTGTTATTAGCCAGATCGGGAACAACTATTACTGGGCATCACGCGAGAACACTCCCTTGGTTCGAATCGACAGCGGCGCATTCACGACGTTCATAGCCGCGAACGGCGCCGGGTACGTTCGCGTGACTAAACCAGAAGCCAAGTCGACGGCAGCGCTCATGGGGGCTGCAGAAAAGCAGTACCGACTACGTAGAACACGCACTGGTGGGCCTACGGAGCGTTACCTACTACGGCAGCCGCCAGTGATCAATCGGGCAAGCGTCTGCTGGTAGCCGTCGGCGGTGTCGTGTTGTGCGCGCATTCGGGCGCCGAGGCTGAAGCCGCTTTGTCAGGCTGCAGGATTAGCGCCTCCGTTACACGTTGCAGGTTCCAAGAAACGACCGAAGTGACTCGGCCGTGGTGTGATACGTCGGGTAGATTTGGAGATGCGCGAAGGCGTCGTCTCTAGAGGGGCGCGGCGGTTCTTCGCGAGGATGCCCAAGATCGTTTCGTTGAGCTCGCATGAGCTCGTAGATCGCGATCGTCATCACTGTCGCGCGATCCGGGTAGCCAGCAGGTGGCCGTCCGTCCTCGAGTCTGCGCATCTTTCCGTGCACCCAGTCGAGGCGCCGACGGACGGAGAGTTGCGTTAGTAGCTTGTGAAATGTGCTCTTCTCCACGGGATCAAGCAGCGCCGGCGCAAGCGCGTCGCAGATCAAGTCGAACACCCGCTCTGCCGCCACGCCCAGCATCACCATAGAGGCAGTAAGGTTGCCATGCAGGAAGGTGCCGAGGCTCTCCGACAGATAGATGCGAACAGTCGGGTCGACCTGTGACACTCGTGACTCTAGGCGCGACAGGTAGCCAATCGGATCGTGGGGGGAATACCCGCCGGCGGCGATCACCGTCGCGCCATATTGCGTTCTGTGAAACCATGGCAGGTTCTGCATATACCCACCGCCGAGCGACTTCCCAGGTGCCACACCCTCTACGACAAGCTGCCAGAAGACATCGGCGAGGCAGCGACCGAAGACTTCCCAGCTGTTCGCGCGTGGCGGGTCGAAGTCGAGGTAGGGCTCGAACGACTTGGCGTTGTCATCCTCGATCTGCTCCCATCCTGGCTGTCGGGCCAGTCGCTGTAAGACAACCTGCCGAATCAGGCCTAGGTCAGGGCTCGCAGCGTCAAATCGCGGCTTCGTCACTGGTGAATCTTACGCATTCGGGTGCTTGCGGTGAATGAAGGGTTGCAGCCGCCAGACCGCGGTGGCATTCTGACCGCGCCGTAGCTTTACCGCGCTAGGCGGGCGCAACGCGCGTTCATCCAGGAGGTCAGATGCGTGCAGGGCTTCTCACGCTCGGTCTCGTCGTGATCTGCGCGTCGCCTTCGTTTGCCCAGCAATGCCTCCACGGTCCATCTGAGTCCCCGGACCAAACCGCGAGGCGGCGCGAGGCTCTGGGCGCGGCACGGCTCGTGAACACCTTGCAGGCCAATCAGCCTGGCGCCGCTCAGCGGCGGTATCTCAGGCACGAGGATCTCGCGACCGCGGCGCCGAATCTTCCCGCCACGTTCAAGCTCGGACCGACGGACGAGATCGTGGCGGGTTGGCGCCTGACGCTCGACGTCTCGGCCAAGGGCTACTGGTTTGCGATCACCGACACCACTGATGCATGCGGATTCCGCTACATCAGGTACCTGAAGACGGGCTCATTCTCAGCGCGGAACCGATTCGGTGAAGTGCGAAAGCCAGGAGCATACCCATGGTCGATCCCCTCAGACGCAAGATCCTGACGACAGGCGCCGCGGCGACGGCCATGGCAGCCGCCGCACGAGTGATGGCGCAGCAGCCCGGGCAAGGCGGAGCCTCGGGGTCCGTCTACGTGAAGGGCCCGGTTCGCATCCACTATCAGGAGTCCGGGTCCGGGTTCCCGCTGCTGCTCATCGCCGGCGGCGGATTGAACTCGACGATCGCCGGGCTGAGCAGTCCCTTCGACGCGATCGGAGAGTTCAAGGGCGAGTACCGCTGCATCGCGGCGGACCTGCGCAATGCCAACACCGGCCAGTCCTCCGGCCCGCTCGAGATCGACCGGCCGTGGGATGCCTACACCGATGACCACCTCGGCGTGATGGATCACCTGGGCATCGACAAGTTCATGGTGATGGGCTTCTGCATCGGCGGCCCCTTCATCTGGAACCTCTTGAAGCGGGCGCCCGACCGCGTCGTCGCCGCGGTGCTGGCGCAGCCGAGCGGGTTCCGGCCGGAGATGCCGACGCTCTTCTACGACAACAACATGACCGGCTGGGGGCCCGCACTCGCAAAGCGGCGTCCCGAGATCACGATGGAGACGGTCGACAAGTTCCTGACCAGGATGTACAAGAACGGCGATTTCGTCTTCACCGTGACGCGCGACTTCGTGCGCAGCTGCCAGACGCCGGTGTTGATCCTGCCGGACGACATCCCGGCCCATCCGTACGCGGTTGCCATGGAGGCCGCGATGCTCGCGCCCAAGGGCGAAGTGAGCATGTTCCCGTGGAAGGAGCCCAAGGAACGGATCCCCCTGGCCGTGCGCCAGATACGGTCCTTCCTCCGGGCGCATCGGCCTGTCGCGTGATGCGTCGAATAACTCTCCGCCGTTGGGCCATAGCGGCGAGCTTCTTGGCCGGCGCGTGCGGCGGCACCGCGCCTGTGTCGACGCGGGCCGACCCTCCGGCCTTCGATCTGGCCGCGACGCGGCGGCAGATCGAGCAGCTGAACGAGCGCTTCACCAAGGCGCATCTCACGGGTGACGTCGCCACGATTGACGCGATGTTCACACCGGATGCCAAGTCCTTTCCACCCGGCGCCGACGCGGCGGTCGGGTTGCCGGCGATCCATGCCTTGACCATGGACTACCTCGAGGCCGGTATCACCGAGTTTCGCGAGGAGACCACCGACTTCTACGGGAACGCCGAGTATGTCATCGACGAAGGCACCTACGTCCTGACCTACGGGGCCACACCCGTCACCGAGCGCGGCAAGTACCTGAACGTGTGGAAGCAGGTGGACGGGAGCTGGAAGCTCCAGGCCAACGTCTGGAACGCCAGCGCGCCCGCGGCGACGTCGAAGTAGCCGTCCGGACGGCCGGCGGTGCTATTCTTCGCCTTCGCAGGACTCGCCCGACTATTTGTGGCGGTGCCTCGCTCCGAATGCGGTTGACGGCGCCGGGCGTCTTCGGCAGCACGTGGCGAACCGGGCATCCATTCCCCAAGGTCGGCTGACCGCTATCGTTCCGTCCGACACGGCTTTCCCTCGAGTCAGTGTCGACAACTACCTTCACCCGGCACAGACAGATGAGCCAGCGTCGATTCGTCATCCTGTTGATTGGTCTCGTCGCCGTCGCACTCACCGTTGTGAATGTGGCAGCCCAGGAGATGTCCCAAGAGCGACTCTCCCAATATCGCGCACGCCGCGAGCGGGCGATGCAGACCGCTTCGGACGGCATCCTGCTTGTGCCGGCGCGTTCGTCGGTGATGACAGGATATGAGGTGGGCCTTCGACAAGATCCAGCGTTCTACCACCTCACTGGCCTGGAGAACGCGGTGGGGGCCCTTCTGGCTCTCGATTCACGACGGCAGGAGTCGTGGCTCTTTGTCCCAGACTCGGGTCGCATCCCCGGGCTCGGCGCCGCCGTGAGGGCTCCGTACGCGTACGTCGTTCCCGGCGCAGCTACGGCCATGCGCCTCGGCGTCGAACACGTGGTGCTGTGGAGCGAGTTCTCGGTGTTTCTGGACCGACGGCTGGCGGAGGACGCGACGCTGGTCGTCCGCGGACCATTTCTGGACGCCGCTGTCAACGTGGCTGAGTCAGCGCTGGTTGGACACGCCCAGGATGCGGCTTGGCAATACGCGCTCCGAACGCGATGGCCTCAGGCCCGCTTTGCCCGTGCGCCCGACATGGAGACGTTGCGAGAGATCAAGGACCCCTTGGAGATCGCAGCCCTCCGTGGCGCCGCCAGGAGCAGCGCCTCAGCCCTCACCGCAGGCCTGTCTGCGCTGCGACCCGCCCGCCGCCAGCGGATGGCCGAGGCCGATGTCTTCGCGGCCTGTGTTCAAGCTGGAGCGGACGGGATTGCGTTCTGGCCGTGGTTGATGACGGGCGCAAACTCAGCCATCGACGTCGCCTGGCGGTCACTTGCCGACTACCGGTACCTGGATCGGGTCATGCAAGGAGGAGAACTGGCCCGCGTCGACGTTGGCTGCGTGCAAGAACATTACGAGGGCGACGTCGGACGGACTGCTCCAGTGTCTGGCCGTTTCACACCAGAGCAGCGAGAAGCGTGGGATCTGTTCGTCGCCGCGTACCGCGCCGCGCTCGCGACGATGAAGCCCGGCCGCACCAAGGACGAGGTGTTCACTGCATGGCAGAATGAGTTCGAGAGGAGCCGGCCGATACTGAGGACCAACTTCGGCCGCCGGACCGCTGAAGTCGCACTGTCACCAGCAGCGACGCGGTCCTTTCAGATTCACGGTGTCGGTATCGCGAGCGCGGAGGGAGCGATCGAGATACTGCGTGCGGGCCAGGTGTTCGCCTTCGAGCCCATGCTGACAGTCGATGGCGTGGGCCTGTACCTGGAGGACATGATCCTCGTGACATCGGATGGAGCGGAGGTGCTGACGACTGGTCTACCGTACACAGCACGCGAGATCGAGCGTGCTATGCGACCCAGTCGTTGACAAGCGACGACGTGGTTGCAGAGCATCGGACTCCGAGGCGCGCTGTGTGCAAGCAGACCAGCGACGGTGGCTCGCGGGGGTGCTGGTGCCGCAATAGCGACACAACTCCGCGGTCGTGCCAGCGGGCTGGCGGGTGGCACGGGGCGGGCGCCCGCCGGCGCGCAACGCTCGGTTACCGTTGAGCCCCATGACCGGGCGTGAGCACCGGTGGGCTGCCCCGTGACAGGACCCGCCGGGTGCCCGCTTGAACGACCGCGTCAATTGCCAGGGTCGCCGTTTGGCGAACCAGCCGTCCACACGCCGCCGGCGGTGCTATTCTTCGCCCTCGCCAAGGGAGGCGCGCAATGACTGGCCATCGCTCCTGGACTCGAGTCGTCTCGATCGTCGGCTGCGTCGTCGGCAGTGCGCTGTCGTCGCCGCTCGTCGCCCAGGTGCCCGAGGTCGCCACGACGGTGGCCTTCACCGAAGGGCCGACGGTGGACCGCGACGGCAACGTCTACTTCACCGACATCATCAACCAGCGGATTCACAAGCTGAGCGCCGCCGGCGTGCTGTCGACCTGGCGGGAGAACAGCAACGCCGCCAACGGCCTGCTGATCGATCCACAGGGCCGGCTGATTGCCTGTGAAGGCGCGGCCTTCGAGCGTCCCGGCGTGAAGATCACGGGGACGCCGACGAGTCACGCGGACCGACCTTGCGACCGGCAAGATGGAGGTGCTCGCCGACCGCTTCGAGGGCAAGCCGCTGGTCGGCCCGAACGACGTCACGATCGATGGCCGGGGCCGGTTGTATTTCACCGAACTGAACGGCGCCGCGGTCTATCGGATCGATGGCCCCGGCAAGATCGCGCGAATTCTGGCCGCCCCGGACGTGCGCAGCCCGAACGGCATTCAGATCTCACCCGACGATCGGACGCTGTACCTCATCGAGTCGAACCAGGCGCAAGGCGGCCCGCGGCTGATCCGCCGCTACGACCTGCAACCCGACGGCACCGTGCGCAACATGCGCGTCCACTTCGACTTCTCGCCTGGGCGCAGCGGCGATGGCATGAGCATCGACACCCAGGGCAACCTCTACGTCTCGGCCGGCATGAACCAGTTGCGCGGCACCTCGGAGACGCTCGCCACGAAGACCGGCGTGTACGTGATCTCGCCGGAGGGGAAGTTGCTGAAGATGCTGCCGATCGCGGAGGACTTCATCACCAACAACGCCTTCGGCGGTCCCGACATGAAGACCCTGTATGTCACGGCCGGCAAGACCCTCTACAAGCTGCGGACGGACATCGCCGGGCTGCCGCGCTGACTGCGAACACCTGCGGTTGCGCGACTCCGGTGGGCAGGTCCAGCGGGGCGCCGTCGAGGTCGGGATCCGCGCCCAGATCGTCGCCGTGCGGCGCTGACGCCGCGCGGCGAATCGTCGCAAGTTGTCGCATCGCCGCCGGTATCGGCGGGCGCCGTCCGTCTGCACTTGGCAAGCGGTCGGGTGTCGCGACATCATTGGCCGCCGCCCGTCAGCAGCCGGCGCCGCGCGCCCGGGCGCGCGGCCGCGTTCCGCCACCACCGTACTGGGTTTCCCAACGCCGCGCCGGATGAAACACCTCACGGGACATCTCTACTTCTGGGTGCTGCTGGCGATCGTCGTCGGCGGCGCCATCGGCTACGTCAACCCCGCCGCCGGAGTGGCGCTCAAGCCGCTCGGCGACGGCTTCATCGCGCTGGTCAAGATGCTGATCAGCCCGATCATCTTCTGCACGGTGGTGCTCGGCATCGCCGGCGCCGGCGACATGAAGAAGGTCGGCCGGGTCGGCGGCAAGGCGCTGCTCTACTTCGAGGTGGTCTCGACCTTCGCGCTGGTCATCGGCCTCATCGTCGGCAACCTGATCCAGCCGGGCGCGGGATTCGACGTCGATCCGGCGACCCTCGACGGCCGCGCCGTCGCCGACTATGCGAAGACCGCGGCCAGCCAGTCCACCGTGGACTTCCTGCTGCACATCATCCCGCGGACGTTCTTCGACGCCTTCACCGGCTCTGGCGACCTGCTGCAGGTGCTGTTCGTGGCCGTGCTGTTCGGCTACGCGATGACCCATATGGGCGCCGAGGGCAACATCGTCCACCAGGTGATCGAGACCAGTTCGCACGTGTTCTTCCGGATCATGAACCTGCTGATGAAGCTGGCGCCGCTCGGCGCCGGCGGGGCGATGGCCTTCACCATCGGCCGCTACGGCATCGACTCGCTGAAGCCGCTGGCGCTGCTGATGGGCAGCTTCTACCTGACCTGTCTGCTGTTCGTGCTGGTGGTCCTGGGCAGCATCGCCGCCGTCACCGGCTTCAGCATCCTGCGCTTCATCGCGTACATCAAAGAGGAGCTGCTGACGGTGCTCGGCACGTCGTCGTCGGAATCGGCGCTGGTGCCGCTGATGCAGAAACTGGAGCGGCTGGGCTGTTCGAAGTCAGTGGTCGGACTGGTGGTGCCGGCGGGGTATTCGTTCAACCTCGACGGCACGAACATCTACCTGACGATGGCGTCGCTGTTCGTGGCCCAGGCGCTGAACATCGACCTCACGCTGAAGCAGGAGCTGACCATCCTGGGCGTGGCGATGCTGACCTCGAAGGGGGCGTCGGGGGTGACCGGGGCGGGGTTCATCACCCTCGCCGCCACGCTGGCCGTCGTGCCGTCGATCCCGGTGGCGGGACTGGCACTCATCCTTGGCATCGACCGCTTCATGTCGGAAGCGCGGTCGTTGACCAACTTCATCGGCAACGGCGTGGCGGCGGTGGTCGTCGCGCGCTGGGAGAACGAGCTCGATCGCGAGGCGCTCGCGCGCGAGCTCGGCTCGTAGGTTGCTGGTCGCGGCCTAGCGGCCGGGCACCATGATGTGGGCGCTGGACGTGCCGGCGGCCATGATCCAGGCGCCGCCCATCTTGTTGTTGTCGGGCAGGCCGGTGCTCGCGGTGGTCGCGCCGGGCACGGCGACGGTCATGTGCGGACGGGCGGTCTCCTGATCCTTGCCCGACAGGTTCCACCACACCGAGCCGAATTCCGGCTTCACGCGGCTGCCGTCCTTCTCGGCGGCGGCGATCGCCGCGGTACGCTTGTCGCGGTCGGCTTCCTTCTCGAACATCTTGTTCTGCTTGACCCGCTCGATGTTGCCCTTGCTGGTGCACTGCACCGAGAAGGGCTGCTCGGTGGGCTGGCCCGACTGGTCGTAGCACACCAGGGTGTTGGTGCCGGCCTTGAGGGTGTCGTAGCTGCCGTCGTCCTTCCACTTGATCACGGTGGCGGCTTCGCGGGCGTTGGCCGGCGCGGCCATCAGGGCCTTGTCGACATCGGGGTTGGCCTGGGCGAACGCGCTGGTCGACGCGGCCAGCAGGCCGGCCGCCAAGAGAATGGTGCGTGTCATTGCTGGAACCTCCATGCCCCGAATCGCAGAGTCGCGGGGGGCAATCATGGAGGATACGCCAAACCGGGATCGCGCGCCGGCGGTTCGTCCCGGCGATGGCGAGCCCCCGGAGTGCCTGTGGAGCTGTCCCTTCCGGGCCCGCCGGCAGCGTACACTCCGCCTATCCCATAGCCGTGCTGCCGACCCCGGTGCGGTTCGACCTCGGCAAGTACGGCGTCGAGCGCCACGTCGATGCCTCGAACTGGCCCGCGTGGACCGGCGTCGTGCCCGATGGCGAGGCCCACGTGCTCGACTCCCCTGACCGTGGATCTGGTCGTGTTCCCGCAACGCGGTGTCCATCGCCTTGACGTGCCGATGACGGTGTCGGGCATCTCCGGAGTGGCGGCCGTCACGCCGGTCGATGCCGCAGAACTCACCGCCGTTGGCCGTCTGCTGCGGCACGAGGTCGAGGCGGGTGTCGACGACGCGCCAGCGATGCTGGCCGCGCTGCTCACCCAGTTCGTCGTCCATCTGCGCCGTGCATGGCCGGCCGGCGCCCGCCTCACGCCGCCACGCCTGCTGGCTCGCTTCGAGCGGCTGCTGGAACGCGACTTCCGCCACGACCATCGTGTCGCCGCCTACGCGGGCTGCCTCGGCGTCAGCGCCCGTGGTCGTCGAGTAGTGCGCGCGTCTCGGCTGTCGCGCCGGGGCCGATCGGTGGCTGACGCTAGTGGTGCGAACCTGAATTGGCTCGGCATTCGGCCGGCGGGGCATCCCGCCTGGCTGCGTTGCTCATCGCTCGAATATTCTCCATATGCTCACTCTTCGCGCCTGGCCAGCCGGGCGCCGCGCCGCCCTCGGTGCACGAGCCGATTCGGGTCCGCACCACTAGAATGTCGGCACGAGGACCCGTGCCGATGCAGACGCTCAACTTGTCCGTGATTGTCGCGCTCGTTGTTTCAGTGGCGCCGCTGGCCGCGCAGCAGCCGGGCGGCACCCGCCCCGGTCCGGTGCCCACCATCGAGGATCGCACCGCCGGTCTTCGCAAGATCGACGGCTTCGTGCCGCTCTACTGGGACGACCGCGGCGGCACGATGCTGCTCGAGGTGTCGAGGTTCGACAGCGAGTTCCTGATGTCCACGGGCCTGTCGGCCGGTCTCGGATCCAACGATCTCGGGCTCGATCGCGGCCAGGGCGGGCAAGGCCGGATCGTGAAGTTCCAGCGCGTCGGTCCGCGCGTGCTGCTCGTGCAGCCGAATCAGTCGTTCCGCTCGAGCAGCCCCAACGTGCTCGAGCGCAAGGCGGTCGAAGACTCCTTCGCCAAGTCGGTGCTGTGGGGCTTCACCGTGGCGGCCGAGACCAGCGGCCGCGTCGTCGTCGACGCCACCGACTTCTTCCTGCGCGACGTGCACGGGGCCTCGGGCGGTCTGCGCCCCGGCAACTACCGCGTCGATCGCTCGCGCAGCACCTTCTACCTCGAGCACACCAAGGCGTTCCCCAGGAACACCGAAGTGGACATGCTGCTCACCTTCGTCAACGACGCGGTGGCACCGCGCGGTGGCGCGGGTCCGGCGCAGGGCCCGGCGCAGATCGGCGCCACCGGCGGCGGTGGCGGGGGGGCGGCTTCGGCGGCAACCTGTTCAGCGGCACCGTCGCCAGCGTGACGCCGACTGCCGACTCGGTGACCCTGCGGGAGCACCTGTCGTTCGTCGAGCTGCCGCCCGACGGCTACCAGCCGCGCGTCGACGACCCACGCGCCGGGTACGGCGGATTGAGCTTCGTCGATTTCAGCCAGCCGATCGGCGAGCCGATCGTGTTCCGCTATCTGCGCCGCCATCGCCTGGTGAAGAAGGACCCGGCCGCGGCGGTGAGCGAGCCGGTGACGCCGATTCGATACTGGGTCGATTCCGGCGCGCCGGAGGACGTGAAGCAGGCGCTGATCGAGGGCGCCATGTGGTGGAACCAGGCGTTCGAAGCCGCCGGCTTCCGCGACGCCTTCAAGGTCGAGGTGCTGCCGGCCGACGCCGATCCGATGGACGTCCGCTACAACATGATCAACTGGGTGCACCGCTCGACCCGCGGCTGGAGCACCGGCGGCAGCATGGCCGACCCGCGCACCGGCGAAATCATCAAGGCGACGGTGACGCTGGGGTCGCTGCGCGACCGCCAGGACTACATGATCTTCGAAGGGCTGCTGTCGCCCTACGAGACTGGCACCGAACGGCCCTCGATCCTCTACGAGACGGCGTTGGCGCGCATTCGCCAGCTGTCGGCCCACGAGGTCGGCCACACCCTGGGCCTCGGCCACAACTACTACGACAGCACCAAGGGCTGGATCTCGGTGATGGACTACCCGCATCCGCTCGAGGAGCTGAAGGCCGACGGCACCATCGACATCTCCAAGGCCTACGAGGCGCGGATCGGCGACTGGGACAAGGTGGCGATCAACTTCGGCTACCGGCAGTTCCCGGCCGGCGCCGACCCGTCGGCGGCGCTCACCAGGATCGTCGACGACGCCTGGGAGCAGGATCTGCGCTACTTCACCAACCAGGACAGCGACATCCATCCACGCACCGAGCAGTGGTCCAACGGCGTCAACCAGGCCGACGAGCTGAACCGGCTGATGAAGGTGCGGCGCGCGGCCTTGAACCGGCTGGGCGAGAAGACGATCCGCCGCGGCGCGCCGATGGCGACGATCGAAGAGCCATTCGCGCCGATCTGGCATGTACCACCGCTATGCGGTGGAGAGCAGCTCGTCGATGCTCGGCGGCCAGGACTTCGTCTACGCGATGCGCGGCGACGGCCGCACGCCGGTGAAGTGGGAGACCGCGGCCAACCAGCGCAAGGCGCTCGAGGCGCTGGCGGCGACGCTGAAACCGTCGGAGCTCACCGTGCCGAAGACGATTCTCGACGCCATTCCGCCGCGGCCGCCGGGCTTCGGCTTCCACCGCGAGCTGTTCCCGCGCACGACCGGCGAGGGCTTCGATCCGCTGAGCCCGGGGACCATCGCCGCCGACGTGACCCTCGGCTTCGCGCTGCAGGCCGACCGCGCCGCCCGGATGGTGGCGCAGAACGCCGTCGACCCGACGCTGCCCGGCCTCGGCGAAGTGATCGACCGCTTCACCAGGGCCACCTTCGACGCGCCGACCGCGTCGCCCTACGAGGCCGAGGTGCGGCGGGCCGCCGAGCGGGTGCTGGTGGACCGCGTGCAGTGGCTGGCGATGTCGGCGCCCAACGGCCAGGTGCGGGCGGTGGCGTCGCTCAAGCTGCAGCGGCTGGCGGCGCGCCTGCGCGCGGCCGGTGCGGGCAAGAGCGAGGCCGACGTGGCGCAGCAGACGCTGCTTGCCGCCGACATCAAGCGCTTCCTCGAGCGGCCGAGCGCCGACCCGTCGAAGATCGTCCCGGCCGCGGCGGCACCGCCGGGAGCGCCGATCGGCGACCCCGGTCAGGACTGGCTGGCGCGGCCGGCGTGGTGCGATTTGGACGACGCCCAGTGGCTGGCGTTCCCGCCGCCGCAATAGGTAGTGGAGGGGTCTGGCACCGTTGGCACGAGGTTCGTGCCAACGGTGCCAATCTGCCCGCGTTGCAGAATCTGCAACTGCTCAGACCAGGCCGAGGAACGGGCCGAGGAGCAGCAGCAGCGCGGTCAGCAGCACCACCCACGCGACGCTGATCACGGCGCCGGGCAGGAACATGTCGAGCATGCCGGTAGTAGCCCTTGCCGTAGGTGACGAGCGGCACCGCGTCGAGCGGCAGCAGGAACGCGCACGACGCCGTGAACACCACCGGCAGGCCGTAGAGCGCCGGGTTCTGGCCGGTGGACGTCGCCATCAGCGCGATCGGCGGAATCATCGCCGCGACGATCGCCGGGTTCACCGGCACCAGCAGGTGCACGACGACGATGAAGGCGCTCACCAGCGCCAGCACGCCGGCCACCGGCCACGCCTCAATCCCGCCGAGTGACGCGTCGACCAGCCATTTCGCCAGGCCCGAGCTCGCCGACACCGTCCCCAGCGACGTGACGCTGCCGATCATCAGCAGCGTGTCCCACGCCGTGCCGCGCTCGGCCTGCTTCCACGACTCGAACAGCCGCATCCCGGGCAGGAACATCGCCACGGCGCCGAGCACGGCGACGATGACGACGTCGATCTGGCGGATCCACGAGCTGGCGATCCACAGCGCCAGCATCGTGCCCATGAGCGCCAGCACCTTGCGCTCGCCGGCCGTCAGCGGCCCGAGCGCCGCCAGTTCGGCGCGGAAGTCGATGCCGTCGATGCGTTCCAGCTCCGGCGGGTAGAACCACAGGAGCACCCAGGCGGCGAACGGCACCAGCAGCACTACCATCGGCAGGCCGATCGCCATCCAGTGCACGAACGGCACCTGCACCTGGCCGTAGCGCTCGATGAACGACAGCCCGAGGATGTTGACCGAGCTGCCGGCCGGCGTGCCGACGCCGCCGATCAGCGACGCGACCGGGATGCCGATCATGAGCGCGCGCGCGAACTGCGACTGCCCGGCCACCAGCCCCATCCGATCGAAGACGCCGAGCGCGGCGGCCATGAACACCGCGGCACACGGCACGTCGGACACCACGGTGGACAGGGCGGCCGTGCCGGCCATGAACAGCAGCACGGTGCGCCTGGTCGAGCCGTCGGCGCGGGCCAGCAGCCAGCAGGCGAACCGGCGATCGAGGCCGGTGTTGGTGAACGCCTGCGCGAACACGAACATCACCAGCACGAAGAAGAACACAGGGCTGATGAAGCTGGTGATGGCGCCGCCGAGCGGCGCCAGTCCGAGCATCGGCTGCAGTGCGATGGTCAGCAGCGCCGTCACCGCGATCGGGATCGCTTCGGTCACCCAAAGGATCAGCGCGAAGAAGAACAGCGCGCCGGCGCGTTGTCCACCCAGCGGGAGGTTGGCGGGTGCGGGCAGGGCGAGCAACACGGCCCCGGCGGCGAGGGCGGCGGCGATGGCCAGCAGCTGCGACGTCGTCGCGGATGGCGGAGCAGGCCGGGCCGTGTGCGACAGAGGCGGAGGCACGGCCGGCATCGAGGTTCGCCTACACTAGACGCGCGAGCAGCGAGTGTCAATTCCGCGCGCCGAGCCGAACGTCCATCCGCCCGCCGATGCGCCGGCGTATCGCGCCACGGCGCTGCGCCATCCGTCGCGGCCGCTGATCGTCATCCCGCAGACCCTCACCGAACTGACCGGTCCGGTCTACGGCCGCGAGACCATCGGTGCGCTCGATCACGATCTCACCCGGCAGCATCCCGGCGAGCCGGTGGGGCAGCGCATCGTCATCGAGGGCCGGGTGCTCGACGAAGGCGGCCGCCCGGTGCCACACACCCTAATCGAGGTGTGGCAGGCCAACGCCGCCGGCCGCTACGCCCACAAGGTCGATCAGTGGGACGCGCCGCTCGACGCCAACTTCACCGGCGCCGGCCGCACGCTCACCGATGCCGAGGGCCGCTATCGCCTCGTCACCATCCGACCGGGCGCCTATCCGTGGCGCAACCACCACAACGCCTGGCGCCCTGCGCACATCCACTTCTCGCTCTTCGGCCACGCCTTCCTCACGCGCCTGGTCACGCAGATGTACTTCCCGGGCGATCCGCTGCTGGCGCTCGATCCGATCTTCAACGCCGTCCCCGAGGCGCGGGCCCGCGAGCGCATGGTCGCGGCCTTCGACCTGTCGCTCACCGAGCCGGCGTTCGCGCTCGGCTACCGCTTCGATCTGGTGCTGCGCGGTCGCGACCAGACACCGATGGAGGCCCGGTAGTGGCTGGCCTCACGCCGTTCCAGACCGTGGGTCCGTATCTGCACCTGGGGCTGCGGGTGGGCCTGACGCCGATGACCGCGCCCGGCGGTACGACGTCAGTGGTGCTCGAGGGCCGCCTGCTCGACGGCGCTGGGGACGGCATCGGCGACGGCGTGCTGGAGTTCTGGGCCGCCGGATTCGACGGCCTCGGCCGGGTGTGGACCGAGAGCGACGGCCGCTATCGGCTCGAGACGGTGAAGCCGGCGACGCGCGTGGACGCCGACGGCGCCGTCCACGCTCCGCACTTCGCCGTGCGCGTGCTCGCCCGCGGCGTCCTCACCGAGTACCTCACGCGCGTGTACTTCGCCGATGAGCCGGACACCGCACGCGACAGCGTGCTCCAGGCCGTGCCCGCCGATCGCCGCGCGACGCTCATCGCCGTCGCCGACGCGCCCAGCGAGTATCATCTCGACATCGTCGTGCAGGGCGAGCGCGAGACGGTCTTCTTCGACGTCTAGCGCGGCCCCGACCGCGGCCGTGCCACCCATGACCTCGCCCGTCCACGCTGCCGTTCACTCCGGCTCGCCGCGTGCAGGCGATGCTCGACGTCGAAGTCGCGCTGGCCGAGGCGCTGGCCGAGACCGGCGTGATCCCGGTCGTCGAGCGTGGCGCCGATCCGTGCCGCCGCCGCGGGCCGATCGCTACGACCTGGCGGCGCTGACCGCCGAGGCCGACGCACGCCGGCAACCTGCTCATCCCGCTGGTCCGGCACCTGACCCGCGATGTCGCGGCCGTCGACGCCGTCGCCGCCGGGCACGTGCACTGGGGGGCCACCAGCCAGGACGTGATCGACACGGCGCTGGTGCTGCAGCTGCGCGACGCGGTCGGGGAGGTGCTGGTCTCGCTCGACGCCGCCGCCGATGCCGCCGCGGATCTGGCGGCGCGTCATGTCGCCACGCCGATCGCCGGCCGCACCTGGCTGCAGCAGGCGACGCCGACGACGTTCGGCGCCAAGGCCGCGACGTGGCTCGACGGCCTGGCCCGCGCCCGGCAACGCCTCGCGCTGGCGCTCGACGACGCCCTCACGGTGCAGTTCGGCGGCGCCACCGGCACGCTCGCCACCCTCGGGCCGGCTGGGCCCGCGGTGACCGACGCGCTGGCCCGGCGTCTCGACCTGCGCGTGCCCGATCTGCCGTGGCACACCGAGCGCAGCCGCCTCGTCGACGTCGCGTGCGCACTGGGCGTGGCGTGCGGGACGCTCGGCAAGATCGGCCGGCGACGTCATCCTGCTGGCCCAGACCGAGGTCGGAGAAGCGCATGAAGCGCCGGCGCCTGGGCGCGGCGGATCGTCGTCGATGCCGCACAAGCAGAACCAGGTCGCCGCGGTCGTGGCCGCGGCGGCTGCGGTCCAGGCGCCTGGACTGGTGGCGACGATGCTGGCGGCGATGCCGCAGGAGCACGAGCGTGCCGCCGGCGGCTGGCAGGCGGAGTGGGACACGCTGCCGGCGCTGGTGACGCTGGCCGCGCGATCCGCGCACGCGATGGCCGGCGCCCTGGCGACCCTGATCGTGGACGAGGCGCGGATGCGCGCCAATCTCGATCTCGCCGGCGGCATCGCCCGCGCGGAAGGACTGGTCGCGGCGCTGGCGCCGGCGCTCGGGCGCCCGCAGGCGCTCGCCGCCGTCGCGGCGGCGTGTCGACTGGCGCAGACCAGCGGACGTGCGCTCGCCGACGTGGCGGCCGATTCGGTCGAGGTGCGCGCGCATCTCGATCCGGCGGCCATCACCAGCGCTCTCGACCCACAGGCGTTCGCGGGCTCGAGCCGCCTGTTCGTCGACCGCGTGCTGGCGCGCTGGCCGCGCCGGAAAGGGTAGCGACATGGACGACGAGCAACGGCGGGCGGCCGGCATGGCCAAGCGGCGTCAGGTGCTGGGCGACGCGCACGTCGACCGGGCCATCGCCGCGACGACGCCGCTCACCGCCGAGTTCCAGGACCTCATCACCCGCTACGCGTGGGGCGAGATCTGGACGCGGCCGGGGCTCGACCTGCACAGCCGCCGCGTGCTGGTCGTCGGCACGATGATCGCTCTGGGGCGCTGGGAGGAGCTGCGCATGCACGTCCGGACGGCGCTCGCCTCCGGCGCGCTCACCATCGACGAGCTGAAGGAGATCGTCCTGCAGCAGGCGGTCTACTGCGGCGTTCCGGCCGCCAACCACGCGCTCGCCGAACTGGCCGGCGTCGTCGCCGAGGCCGCCACGCGCGGCTGACGCCGCCGCGCCTGCCCATGCCGTATCACACGACCGACGACGGCTGCCGGCTCGCCTACGCGCTGTCGGGGCCGGAGACGGCGCCGCCGCTCGTCCTGTCCAACTCGCTCGGCACCGACCGCGGACTCTGGGCGGGACAGATCGACGCCTTCTCGCGCCGCCACCGTGTGCTCGCCTACGACACCCGCGGCCACGGCGCCTCGGACGCGCCGTCTGGCGACTACTCGCTCGAACGCCTCGGCCGCGATGTCGTGTCGCTCATGGACCACGCGAGGTTCGCGCAGGCCGATGTCGCCGGCGTCTCGATCGGCGGGATCACGGCGTTGTGGCTCGGCGTCCACGCGCCGGGACGCGTGCGGCGTCTCGTCCTGGCCAACACCGCCGCGCGCATCGCCGCGGCGCCGTTCTGGACCGAACGGATGCGACTCGCCGGTGCCGAAGGCGTGGCGGCGCTCGCCGATGTGACGATGGAGCGGTGGTTCACGCCGGCGTTCCGCCGCGCGCAGCCGGGCACGGTCGGCCAGGATGCGCGCGACGTTGCTGGCCATGCCGGTGGCCGGGTATCTCGGCTGCTGCGCGGCGCTGCGCGATGCCGATCTTCAGTGTGAGGCGGCTCAGGTGGTGGCGCCGACGCTGGTCGTGACCGGCGCGCAGGACGTCGCGACGCCGCCCGCAGCCGGGGCCTGGCTGGTGGATGCAATCGCCGGCGCCCGGCACGTCGAGTTCGACGCCGCACACCTGGCGAACGTCGAATGTGCCGCGGCGTTCACCGACGCCGTGCTGGCGTTCGTCGACGCCGAGTGAACGCCCGTCGGCAGACCGGCTGTCAGTGGACGCTCGTAGGGCAGGGAAGCTCTGCCCTTCACGTGTGTCGAGACTAGAACGGCCCTGGCGGCTTGGCTCCCGGCTTCGCCCCGGCGTCCGGCGTGTGCTTGTAGTTCAGGTTCGGCTGGTGCTTCTGCAGGTGCTCGACGTCCTTGTTGTTCTCGTTGCAGGTGTAGGGCAGCAGACGGTCGCTGGGCTTGCCGCGGGTGAAGGTGCGGGTGATCGACCACGGCCGCGTGAAGTACACCGGATCGGTGTAGGTCGCGGTCCAGGTCATCGTGTCAGGTCCGGTCTTCTGGAAGCGCTCGGTCAGCCGCAGCTGGGCGCTGTGCTCGTGGCCGGCGGTGTCGAGCCAGGTGCGCTCGTCGATGCCGACGGTGTCGACGACCAGCGCATCGCCGTCCCACCGGCCGATCGAGTGCCCCATGAAATACGGATAGTCGGCGATGTCCTCCGGATGAGGCCGGCCGTCCATGTAGATGGCGCGCCAGATCGACTGGTACTCGAACAGGATGCCGATCGTGTCGCCGCTCTGGACCAGGAGGAACGGAAACGGCGCCGTGAAGCCGCGCGACGGGCCCACCGGCAGGCAGATGCCGGTCGGATCCTTCGAGGTGTCGACGGTGCGCCACCGCTCGGCGCCGAATTCGGTGAACGGCGGCTGACCGCCGAGTGCCACCGACAGGTCCGGCGTGTACTGGTTCACCCAGAAGCCGTTCAGGTCCGGCCGTCCCGGCGCGGGTCCTTGCGCTGATGCCACGCCGGCGTGCGCCAGGACCGCGCACAGCGTCCACGCGCCCAGCAGGCGAGAAGTGTGCGTGCTGGCCATCGGTCGCTCCTCCCGGCCGCTCACGCGCTATTGCCCGGGCTTGCGCGGCGCGCCAGTGCCGTAATACTGCTGCCCGCCGAGCACCTCGCGGCCGTCGGGCAGGATGGCGGCGCGCATGTTGGCCAGCTTCGAGCCGTCGCGGGCGAGAAAGCCGTGGACGGTCACGACGTCCCCGGCCTTGAGCGAGTCCTTGCGCCAGCCGGCGCGGTAGAGCGAGGTCGGCGCCCCGCCTTCAATCGCCCAGTGCGCGACACCGGCAGCGTCCTTCACGTCCAGGTAGAAGTAGACGTGCGGGTTCATCCATTCCACCCGGGTCACCGTGCCGTTGAGGGTGATGGTCTTGTCGCGGTCGTACTGCGCGGCGAAGGAGTGGTGCGCGGTGACGGGACGGCCGAGCGCGACCAGGCCGAGGGCCACGACGGCAGCAACGACGATGCGGGACATGCCCACCTCCACGCCGAGAGGGTATACCCGAAACGCATGGAATTGATACAGGTTGATAGCTGGGGCCTGTCCCCACTTGTGGCGATCCCGGCGGACGGCACAAGTGGGGACAGGCCCCCTGTTCAGGGACGGAACAGGCGGGTGTAGAAGCCGGCGGTCTTGACCGTCACGGTGACCGGGTCGTCGTTCAGATTCTGCCAGAACCAGCCGTGGTTGCCGTCCATCGGCGCCTCGAACGCACCGTGCCCCGCGGTCTGGAACTCCCCAGTCTGATAGCTGCGGTCGCCGCCGGTGCCGTCCGCCGCCTCGCCGTGCATGTCGACGTCGACGCCGTTGCCACTAGCCGTCCACGAGTAGACCAGCCGCTCGCCGGTGGCCATCTGCGCCTTGACTTCAGCGCCCTCGCCCGGCGCCAGGGTGATCGACGTCTCATCGGTGCGGTACGGCGCGGGGCTGGTGAAGAGCGACCCGGCGCCCGAGGCTGACGTTCCGGTGCCGCTTGCCGAACTCGCCGGCAACGGCTCAGCCTCGGGCGCTGGCTCGCGATACAGCCCGAGCAGCTGGCCGATGCCGGTGGGGTCGATGCCGTACTCGGCCGGCAAGACCACGACCACCAGCAGCGCGGCGGCGGCCAGCGCGGCTCCAACGGTGGCGCGCAGCAGCTGCGGCGACGACGGCAGATCGGGTGGCGGAGGATAGGGCGGCGGCTGGGTCATGACGAGGTGCGGTCGTCTGCGCTCACGACACGAAGTAGCCGGTCAGCTGGTAGCCCATCAGCGCGAAACCGCAGGCCATCACGATCACGTTGGCGGCGAACGCCTGACGCGAGAACGCCGCGGTGCGCCGCCAGTAGGCCATGGCGATCAGGATCGCCGTCAGCGCCACGAGCTGACCGATCTCGACGCCGGCGTTGAAGGCGACGATCTTCGGCGCCAGCCCGGCCCGCGGCAGCGCGAAGTCCTGCAGCTTGGTGGCCAGGCCGAAGCCGTGGATCAAGCCGAAGGCGAACACGGCGCTGCGCTGATCGGGCTGCACGCCGAACCAGCGCCGGAAGGCGCCGAGGTTGTCGAGCGCCTTGTAGACGACCGAGAAGCCGATCACCGCGTCGACCAGGTAGGGATTCACGTGCGTGCCGCTCAGCACGCCGTAGAGCAGCGTCACGCTGTGACCGACGGCGAACAGCGTCACGTAGAGCCCGACGTCGCGCATCCGGTAGAGGAAGAAGATCACCCCGAACAGGAACAGCAGGTGGTCGTAGCCGGTGACCATGTGCTTGGCGCCGAGGTAGAGGAAGGCCATCAGCCCGCCGCGCTCCATGAAGGTGCGATCGGCGGCTGAGACGCCGTGCGCAAAGGTCGGTGCGGCCGTGCCGAGCCACATGACCGCCAGGGTCAGCGCGGCGTTGGCGGATGACGGGCGGCGACGTGTCCCGAGCACGGCCTCCAGCCTATCGCAGGCCATCGAGTTCGTCCCAGCGGGCGTAGGCGGCCAGCAGTTCGGCCGGCAGCGCGTCGAGCCGGGCCATCGTCGCGGAGATCTCAGCCGCCGGCCGCTTGTAGAACTCCGTGGCGGCGACCTCGGCTGCGAGCCGCACCTGCTCGCGCTCGAGCGCGGCGATGCGGGCCGGCAGCGCGTCGAACTCGTGCCGCTCCTTGTTGGTGGCCTTGCGAGCCTGGCTGACGACCGCCGCTCGCACCGGCTCTGGCGCCGTGCCCGGCTCCGGCTGACCTTCCGGTCCGTCGCCCGCTGACGGCCGCTGGCGCAGCCAGTCGTCGTAGCCACCGACGTACTCGGCCAGGCGGCCGTCGCCCTCGAAGGCGATGGTGCTCGTCACGACGTGGTCGAGGAAGCGACGGTCGTGGCTCACGACCAGCAGGGTGCCTGGCCAGTCGACCAGCTGCGCCTCGAGCAGTTCCAGGGTCTCGAGGTCGAGGTCGTTGGTCGGTTCGTCGAGCACCAGGACATTCGCCGGACGGGTGAAGAGCCGGGCCAGCAGCAGGCGGTTGCGCTCGCCGCCCGACAGCGCCTTCACCGGCGACCGCGCGCGCTCCGGTGGGAACAGGAAGTCTTCGAGGTAGCCGTGGACGTGCCGCGTGCGGCCGGCCACCGTCACGCGGTCGCTGCCGTCGCCGACGGTGTCGACCACGGTGCGCTCGGGGTCGAGCTGCTCGCGCTGCTGGTCGTAGTAGGCCACCTGCACGTTGGCGCCGCGGCGCACCGTGCCGGCGTCGGGCGCCAGCTCGCCGAGCAGCAAGCGCAGCAGCGTGGTCTTGCCGGCGCCGTTGGGGCCGATGAGGCCGATGCGATCGCCGCGCATCACGCGGGTGGAGAAGCCGCCGACGACCACCCGGTCGCCGTAGGCTTTGCGCAGGTGCTCGGCTTCGAACACCAGCTTGCCCGACGCCTCGGCCGATTCCACCGACAGCCGCACCGCGCCGGCCAGGGCCCGCCGCGCCGCCCGCTCGGCGCGCATCTCCATCAGCCGCTTCACGCGGCCTTCGTCGCGGGTGCGCCGCGCCTTGACGCCGCGGCGCAGCCACACTTCTTCCTCCGCCATCTTCTTGTCGAACTTGTCGTTGGCGATGGCTTCGCTGTCGAGCCACTCCTCCTTCTTGCGGAGGAACGTCGCGTAGTCGCCCGGCCACGACGTGAGCCGGCCGCGATCGAGTTCGACGACGCGAGTGGCCAGCCGTTCGAGAAAGGCGCGGTCGTGGGTCACGAACAGCACCGCGCCGGCGTACTCCGCCAGGAACGACTCGAGCCACTCGATCGCCTCGATGTCGAGGTGGTTGGTCGGCTCGTCGAGCAACAGCAGGTCGGGGGCGGCGACCAGCGCCCGGGCCAGGAGCACCCGGCGGCGCCAGCCGCCCGACAGCGTGTCCACCGGCACATCGGCCGGCAGGGACAGCCGCGTCAGCACCAGCTCGACGCGTTGCTCCAGACGCCAGCCGTCGCGCTCCTCGAGCTCGTGCTGCAGGCGGCCCATGCGATCGAGCGCCGCCACGTCGCCGTGGGCGACTTCGGTCGCGGCGTGGTGGTAGTCGGCGATGAGCGCGCTGAGATCGCCCAGACCCTCGGCGACGACGTCGAACACCGGGGCGTGAGTGTCGAGCGGGACGTCCTGCACCAGCCGCGCCACGCGCGTGCCCGGCGCGCGCCAGACCGTGCCGCGGTCGGGCGGCAGCTCGCCGCTCACGATCTGCAGCAAGGTGGACTTGCCGGTGCCGTTGCGGCCGATGAGGGCCACGCGCTCGCCCGGCTCGATCTGCAGCGAGGCGTCGTCGAGGAGGGGAAGGTGGCCGTACGCGTGGTGCAGGTGGTCGAGAGTGACGACAGGCATGGGGACAGTCCCTAGTCTGGCTCCAGCCAGCATGGGGCCTGTCCCCAATTGTGGCAGATGACAGCCGAACCGCTAGGGCTAGGGTTTCTTCGGTGGGGGCGGATGGGTGTGCGTGCCGGCCGTGCCGCCGTCGCCGACGCGTACCGTGCCCATCAGTCCGCCCTCGGCGTGGTCGAGGATGTGGCAGTGGATCATCCACTCGCCGGGCCGTTCGTCGAAGGTCACGACCAGCCGGACGGTCGACTTCATCGGGACGTTGACCGTGTCCTTCCACACCCGGGGGGCGACCGGCTGGCCGGTGTCGTCGAGCACCATGAAGAAGTAGCCGTGCAGGTGGTACGGATGATCCCACTCGGTGTCGTTCTTCACGGTCCAGACTTGCGTCTCGCCGAGGGCCGCCGTGAACGGTGTGGCCTTCCAGTACGGCACGCCGTTGATCCGGAACTCGGAGTGGCCGGCTTCCTGGGGCGGCAGCGTCAGCACCATGTCCACCGGCGTCGCACCGGCCAGCGGCGGCGGCGTCAGCGTGCGTGACACGGCCGGCGGCGCCGGCTTGGGTAGCGGCGCGTCGGCGCTGAAGGCGATGGTCAGCAGGTCTTCGACGCTGCGGTACTCGATGCTGCCGTAGCCGCGGTTGTAGAGCATGGCGCGCAGCGTCACCGACGAACCCGGCGCGCCGCGCGGGGCGACGATGACGTCGACGCGCTCACCCGGCGTGACCAGCAGGATGTCCGAGGCGACCGGGCGTTCCTGCAGGCCGCCGTCCTGGCCGATCACCGTGAAGGCCTGGCCGTCGAGGTCGAGGTAGAAGAAGCGGCTCTTGGCCGCGTTGACGATCCGCCAGCGCTGCGGCGCGCCCGCCCGCGCCTTGATCGTCGGCTGCGAGCGACCGTTCACCAGCACGACGCCGCCTTCGCGGCCGAACACCATGCCAGCCGAGCCGCCGCTGTCGGCCGACTCGAGGGTGCCGGTCTTGTCGAAGCCGACGTCGCTCAGCACCAGCGTCAGCTGGTCGGCCACGCCGACGCCGTCGGCCGGGTCCTCGACCAGCAGCGCGCCGTAGAGCCCGTAGCCGACCTGCGCCGCCGACATCACGTGCGGGTGATACCAGTAGAGCGACGCATCGCGGACGACGAAGTCGTAGGTGAAACGTTCGCCCCTCTTCACCTCGGGCTGGGAGATGCCGGGCACGCCGTCCATCTCGATCGGGACGCGCACGCCGTGCCAGTGAATCGTCGTCGGCTCGTCGAGTTCGTTGGTGAAGTGCACGATCAGGCGGTCGCCGACCTTGGTGCGGATGAGCGGTCCGGGCAGCCCGCCGTTGTAAGTCCAGGCGCGCACGCGCTGGCCCGGCGCGACTTCGACCTCGGCGATGCGCGCGGTGATGTCGATCTCGACGATGGCGGGATCGGGATTGCGATCCTCCGCCTCAGCCAGCCGCACGCCGGCGTCCCAGCCGGGCGGCGCCAGGCTCGGTGCGGCTTGGGCCGCGGCCAGCGCGGGGACCGCGATCACGACGACAACGGCGAGGTAACGGCTGACGTTCGACATGTCCGAGGGCGTCGTGCAAGCGCGGTGCCGGAGACACTCACTGACGTCTCAGCGCCGTGTCTCGCGGGCGCGTGGTCATTTTCTCGTGTTTCGGGCCGTCCGGTGCGTCGGGGTGGCCGTCCACGGGTCGTCTGGCCAGGGGTGTTTCGGATAACGCCCGCGCAGCTCCTTGCGGACTTCTGCGTAGGTGTGCCGCCAAAAACTCCGCAGGTCGCGGGTAGTCTGCACCGGGCGGCCGTTGGGCGCCAGCAGGCTGAAGGTCACCGGCACGCGGGCCGGGCCGATCCGCGGGGTCTCGGCCAGGCCGAACAACTCCTGCAGCTTCACCGCGGCCGTCACCGACCCGTCGCCGCTGTAGGTGAGCGGGGCCTGCCGGCCGCTCGGCACGGGCAGCCACGCTGGCGCCAGGCGGTCGAGCGCGGCCTTTGTCTCGCGCGACAGGCCGTCCGTGAGCCGGATGTCGTCCAGGCGACGCGCCGTCGCGGCGGATCGTTGGATCGCGCCCGGCACGTCCACGTCGAGTCCGGCGAAGCGCAGCCGGAGGAGCAGCTCGGCGTCGGCCTCGACCGGTTCGCGCGCCAGCCACGCCTCGGCCAGCGTCGCCGCGGCGATGGCGGGGTCGGCCGCCACCGGCGTTTCGCTGAGGACCAGCGCGTCATATCGCTCGACGCGAAGCGCGCGCACCTGGCCGGTGCGCGGATCGAGCGCGTGCTCCACGGCGACGGCGGTGGGCGCGATCCAGTCGCGGTCGACGGCGCTGGCCAGGAACACGCGCGCTTCGGCGACGCCGCGCGACTCGCCGCCGCGGACATCGAGCGCGACCAGGAACTCGCCGTCGCGCACGCCCGACTCGCGGGCCAGCACCGCGCCGTGACCCGACGCCAGGGTCAGCCGATCGCCCGCGCCACCGCGCCGCCGCGCCAGGCGATCGGCGAAGCCGGCAAAGATCGCTCGTCGCAACCCCGCCTCGGCCAGCTCGGCGCTGGCGGCGTCGTCGAGGGTGTCCTGCGCCAGGCGACTCAGCTCGCGCGCCACCTGACGGACATGGGACGGCTGGGCGGCGAAGCGGTCGAGGTCGGCCAGCAGATCGCAGGTCGTGGTCGTGCCGTTCGGCCCGCGCGCCGTGCCCTCGGCGAGCAGCGCGCACGCCGCCGCGACGTTGGACGCGCCCCGGCCATCGACCAGCATGCGGGCCAGACGTACGTGCACCGGCCAGCGCTGCAGGCGACGTCCGAGTGCCGTCACCTCGAGCCGGTCACCGCTCGTCGTCACCGCGCCGAGCCTCGTCAGCAGCGTCACCGCCGCGTCGAGCGCATGCGCGGGCGGCGGCTGGAACCAGTCGAAGTGGCGGGGATCGGCGCCCCACGCTGCCACGTCGAGGACGACGCCCGCCAGGTCCACCCGGGCGATGTCGGGTTCGCGCGCGTCACGCAGGCGATCGCGGGCGTCCCAGAGCCGGCGGACCAGACCCGGCCCGAGGCGGGCGGCGCGGCCGGCACGCTGCGTGGCGCTGTCGGCGGTGATTCGTTCCAGGTCGAGCCGATCGACGCCGCGACCGGCGTCGTAGCGCGCCACCTTCACCAGACCGCTGTCGACGACCACCGACACGCCGGGCACCGTCAGCGACGTCTCGGCGACGTTGGTGGCGAGGATGACGCGGCGCCGGCCCCCTGGCGCCGGGCGCACCGCGTGGTCCTGGGCGTCGCCGTCGAGACCGCCGTGCAGTGGCACGACCTCGGTGTCGCCCAGTCCGGGCAAACGTGTCACGGCGGCGGCCGCAGTCTCGATCTCGCGCCGGCCGGGCAGGAAGCACAGGACCTGGCCGCGCGTCCGTGGCAGCACGTCGGCGACCGCGTCGGCCACCGCGTCGCCCGGCGCGTACTCGACGGCCAGCGGATGCACCGCCCCCGGGACCTCGACGACGGGGCAGTCGCCCAGGTAGCGGGCGATCGGCGCGCTGTCTAGGGTGGCCGACATCACCAGCAGCCGCAGGTCGGTCCGTGCCTGCCAGGCCTGCCGGGCCAGCGCCAGCCCCACGTCGAGCGACAGGCTGCGCTCGTGGAACTCGTCGAGCACGACGGTGGTCACATCGGATAGCAGCGGGTCGTGCTGCAGGCGGGCCGTGAGGATGCCCTCGGTGACGACCAGCAGCCGTGTGTCGGCGGTGAAGCGGCGCTCGAAGCGGATGTGCCAGCCGACCTCACGGCCCAGCGTCCAGCCGCGCTCGTCGGCGATGCGGGCCGCCACCGCCCGGACGGCCACGCGGCGTGGCTGCAACATCAGCACCCGGCCGTCGCCGACCAGGGCCGGCGGCACCCGCGTGGTCTTGCCAGCGCCCGGTCCGGCGACGAGCACCGCCGCCCGGTGTGCGGCCAGGTGCGCGCGCACTTCGGGCACGGCCGGGTCGATGGGCAGCGGCGTCAACATCATCAACGCCCACGCGGAGCGTGGGCCAAACAACACCGCACTAGCGAGGTGCAGCCGCTCCGCCAGGCACGGCGGTCTGAGGCGGAGCCTCGCTAGCTTATCTTGACAGGTCGCCGCCGACGGGGCACAGTCTCGACTGCTGCCCGCTTCCGATGGAGTGTTCGAAGATGCGACGATCGCTGGCCTTTCTCTTCGTCTTCACACTGGCCGCGGCCGCGCCGGTCTTGGCCCAGCGCGGCGCCGACGCCACGCCGGCCTCGCCCTTCAAGCTCGGCACGTTCGAGATCGGCGGCACGCCGCGCATCGGCCTGGTGCTGCAGGACTCGGTGATCGTCGAGCTCGACGCGGCGAACCGCGCGCTCGAGCGAGACCTCTCGTACCCCAGGCTGGCGATGCCCGAAACGATGCGCGCGCTCATCAGCCAGGACCAGTACGGGCTGAAGCTTCGGCTCTACGAGATCGTCAACGACGTGGTGCGGAACAAGCGCGCCGCGGCGACGCCGCGGCCGCCCTACATCCACGACGTGAAGCAGGTGCGCACGCTGGCGCCGCTCATGCCGGGCAAGATGCTGATGGCGGCGGTCAACTTCTACAGCCACGTCGGCGAGGGCGGTTCGCCCGAAGAGCAGAAGAAGGCCCTGGAAGCCCGCCGCGCGGCGCGCGGCATTCCGTATCTCTACATCAAGCCCACCGAGGGCGTGATCATCGGCAACGGCGAGAACGTCGTGTTGCCGTGGGGCCGCGACCGCATCGACTGGGAAGTGGAGCTCGGCATGGTGATCGGCCGGGCGGCCCGCTACGTGCCGGCGAGCAAGGCCCCGGACCACGTGTTCGGCTACATGGTGACCGTCGACATCTCCGATTGCGGCGGCCGGCCGCCCGGTGGATTCCAGGGCGTCGACTGGTTCGTCGGCAAGGGCCACGATACCTTCGGCCCGGTCGGCCCGTGGATCGTCCCGAAGGAGTTCTACGGCGACCCGATGAAGTCGCTGCGCCAGACGCTCAGTGTCGGCGGCCAGCAGATGCAGGAAGGCCAGCCCGGCGACATGATCCACTCGACCTGGGAACTGATCGAGTACGCGTCGTCGATCGTCACGCTGTTCCCCGGCGACGTCGTCAACGCCGGAACCTCGGGCGGCGTCGGTATGGGCACGGCGGTGCGCGGCAAGCAGATGTTCCTGAAGGCCGGCGACGTCATCACCGCGGCCATCGACGGCATCGGCACCCTGACGATCCCGGTAGTCGCCGGGCCGAAGCCGCCTGATGGCACCGGCGCCTACCTGCCGCCGGTCAGCAGCTACCGCAAGCCGCAGCAGTAAGGGTACGGCCGGCCGCGGAGGCACGAGGCTTCCGCGGCTGGCGTGTCCTCGCCCGGCTCAGCCCTTGACCGTCCAGCCCTTGGCCGCGAGCAGCGGCCGCACCCGCGCCAGCTGATCGCCCTGGATCTCGACGGTGTTGTCGGCCACCGCGCCGCCGACGCCGCAGGTGCGCTTCAGCTCGGCGCACAGGTCCTTCAGCAGCGCCTGGTTGCGCGGCAGATCGAAGATCACGGTCACCGCCTTGCCGCCGCGGCCCTTCTTCTCGAGCCGCAGCTTGGCGACGACCCGCGCCGGCACCGCCTCGTCGCGGGCGAACGCGCTCGAACAGTGGCAGTTGGCGGCCGGCCAGCCGCAGGTGGGGCAGAGGCGCCCGGTCCCGGTGCTGTAGACGGGACGGGAGTTGTCGCGGCTCACGGTCCCGATCCTACCGTGGCGCGCCACTACCCCTCGAAGCGGTCCATCGTCTGGTAGGGAATCTCGGCGAACGGCGGCAGGCCAGCAGCGTCGACGATCGACTGCAGCCCGCGCCGGTCGTGGAACTCCATGCCGTCGCGGTCGATGACCACGGTGTTGGGATAGCGCGGCGCCAGCCGGCGGAACTCGGCGTCGATCAGCCGGAAGCGGCGCACCATCTCGTCGACCCGTTCGTGTGGGCGGTTGCGCAGCCGGATGTGCTTCTCGATGGTGTCGGTGCTGGAAGTGAGGACGATGGTGCGGTCCGGCGCCCAGGCGTCGCCGATGGTCAGCACCTTGTGCAGTTCGGTGTGGACCGCGGCCGGGTACTCGGCGATGTGCGCCTCCAGCGTGATCCGGGCGCCCTCGAACACGATCACCTTGCCGGGGCCGTCGTGGCCGGCGGCGTCGCGGTAGTTGGCGTCGTAGAGCCAGGCGAAGTAGGCGGTGACGCCGACCGGGTTCTTGCCGGCGGCGATGTCGGCGAGCACGCGCGGATCCCAGACGCCCTGCTCGCCTTCGCCGTAGGAGCCGTGATGGTAGAGGTCGCCGAGCTGGCGGACCAGCGTGCTCTTGCCGATGCCGGGTCCGCCGACGATGGCCACGCGCATGGCTGGCATCATACGGGACCACGGCGCCGCCGGCGCCGTATGATCGGCGTCATGGCACGCCGACCGGGCGGACCGTAGTCTTCAGGGCGACGGGAGCCGCCCATGGAACCGGCGCAACGTCTGGCGCAACTCGTGCACTCGCTCAGCGACGAAGTGGTGCGGCGGCATCACGATCCCGAGCGGCAGATCGTCGCGTCGCTGCGGGCGCAGTCCGACGCGATGGCCGACACCGGGTTCGAGCGGGCCGGCGATCTGGCGCTCGCGCGCGAGGCGTTCGCGGCCCTGGCCGAGCAGCTGGTCGCGCACCTCGACAAGGAGGAGCACATCCTGTTTTCGGCGGTCGAGACGCTGGTGCAGTCGGCCCGCACTGGCACGCCGCGCCCGCCGCTGCCGTTTGCGACGCTGCTTCATCCCATCCGCGTGATGGAGGCCGACCACGAGCGTCTCAGCCGGGCGATGGACGATCTGAGCGGCCTGGCCCGGGCAGCGGCGCCGCCCGCCGCGCTCGAGGCGACGTGGACGGCGTGGCGGCGCGACGTGGACCGGCTGGCCGACGATCTGGCGGCCCACGTGCGTCTCGAGAACGAGCTGCTGTTCCCGCGGACGCTCGACCTGGAACGCGCGCTGCCCTGAGCTGGGCCATTCGACTATCATCCGGCCGTGAGCGACGAGGCGAAGGACGCGCTGTTCCGGCGCATCGCGATGTTCCGCCGGGTGAACGCCGAGGACCGCGCGGCGCTGGCCAGGGTCAGCCACGTCGCCACCTACGCGCGCGGCGACCTCATCTTCATGGAGGGCGCCCCGGCCGAGACGTTCGTGAGCATCGCCGAAGGTCGCGTCAAGGTGTTCAAGGCGACGCCGGCCGGCAAGGAGATCATCCTCGAGATCTTCGGCGCCGGGGACCCGCTCGGCGCGGTGGCCGCCTATGACGGCGGGGCGTTCCCGGCGTCGGCTCAGGCGCTCGAACCGACCACGTGCCTCTGCATCGAGCGAGGGGCGATGTATGCGCTGCTCGAACAGCGGCCGGCGCTCGTGCGGGCCCTGCTGTCGGGACTCACGCTGCGGCTGGCCGAGCTGACCCGCCGGCTGGCCGACCTGACCGGCGCGCGCGTCGAGGCCCGGTTCGCCCGCCTCTTCCTGAAGCTCGCCGACCAGATCGGCCGGCCGGAGCACGGCGGCGAGTTCGTGCCGATGCCGCTGTCGCGCCAGGAACTGGCGGATCTGACCGGCACCACCATCGAGACCGCCATCCGCCTCATGAGCCGCTGGGAGAAGGAGGATGTCCTGCACACGCAGAAGGACGGCTTCGTGGTGCGTGACCGGCCGGCGCTCAACGACGCTGCCTCGTAGGCCGGGCGGGCGCTCGACAACTAGATATCCGTGGCGTTCAGGCGGCGCATCGCCAGCAGCAGCGGGACGACGAGCCAGGCCGCCAGGGACGCCGCCGCCAGGCCCACGGTGAGGCCGGGTCCGCCGGTGACGCGGAACAGCGCCAGCGACCCGGCGCCGAACGCCGACACGCCGTCGATGGCCACCAGCACGCCCACCCGTGCGGCATCCACCGGGTTCACCAGCGCGGCGACGACCATCAGGCGCGAGGCCGCGCCAGAGCGCAGCCCCGAGGCCAGGGCCAGCACGGCGACGTCGAAGAGGACGGCGGCGACGAACCAGACCACGAGCGCGCTGGCCAGCACGCGCGTGCGCCGGCCGGCGTTGGCGCTTGCCAGCAGCGCGGCAATCGCCAGGAACACGCCGGTCAGGCCGGCCGAGGTCACCACGAGCGCGCCGTACTGCCAGACGCCCCCGGGCCCGGCCTGCTGGCCGACGACCAGGCCCGCCGCGCCGAAGCCCAGCAGCTCGGCCGCGACGAGCGCCGCCCACACGCCCAGCATGCGGCCGGCGAGGATCGCCGCGCGCGACACCGGCTGGGCATAGAGCAGCTCGGCGGCGCCGCGATCGGGCGTGAGCGCCAGCGCGCCGAACACGAGCGCGGCCAGCGGCACGAGCAGCAGCACCAGCTGGACGAGGGACGCCGCGGTCCGGGCGAAGTCCTGCACGCCGCGCCCCCCGGAGAGCAGGTAGCCGCCGCCGGCGACCGCCAGCGCCAGCCCGGCGAAGGTCACCGCGAACACGTGGAGCCAGCGCGACCTGATCGCGAGCAGTAGCTCGTAGCGCGCGCAGAGCGCCACCACCGGCCATCGCGTGGTCATCGCCAGACTCCGTGCGGCTCGAGCAGCTCGAGCCGGTCGACGGGCGTCCCCTGTCGGGCCGCCGGATCGGCGTCGCGCGACTCCTCGTTCAGGTGTGCCGCCAGGCCCGATGCCATCGGCGTGGCCAGGCCGTCGGTCCGGGTGAAGACCGCCGTGCGGGCGTCGATCCACTCCGCGGTCCGGTGCTCGGTCACGTAGGCCGACGCCTGCGGATCGAGCGGGTGAGTTGCGAGATACGCCCGCAGGCAGTCGAAGTCGTCGAAGAGCAGCGGCTCGTCTCCCGGGCGTACGATCTGTGCAGCGGTGGCGGTCGACGCAAAGACCATCCGGCATGAGGCGCAGGCATCGCGCGACAGCATGATCGCCACCGGTCCCGGCCCCTGGACGCACGCCGCCGCCAGTCCCGTCACGACCAGCGCCGCGGCCATCCGGAACGGCAGGCGGCGGGTCATGATCCGCTCCCGATGAGCTCGCGGTAGAGTTCGTCGAGCCGGCCTTCCTCGGTGGTCAACCCGACGAGCGTGCCGCCCGCCCCCTGGACGACCGCCAGCAGCCGCGGCCGATCCGAGGCCGGACCGGGTACGACCAGCTCGGTGCCCGACCACGTCGTGCCCGGCGCCTCGCGGCACACCCGCTCCAGCAGCGCCGGCGCCGGCGCCGCCAGCCTCACTCGCATGACGCCGCGGTCGGCCAGCCGCTCGGCCAGTTCGCTCGCGGTGAAGGTGGCCACCAGCCGACCGCCGACGAGGATGCACACGTCGTCGGCCAGCCGTTCGACATCGCCCAGTTGATGCGAGCTGAAGAACACCGACCCGCCCGAGTTCCGCCTCGTGTCGACCAGGGCGTAGAACGCGGCGAGTCCCTCGGGATCGAGCGCCGCGGTCGGCTCGTCGAGCAGCAGCAGCGGCGTCTCGGCGACCATCGCCACCGCCAGCCCCAGCCGCTGCACCATGCCGCCCGAGTAGGTCCCGACCGGCCGCGCACCGGCGCCGTTGAGCGAGGCGAACGCCAGCACCCGCCCGGTCGCCTCCGGCGGGCTGCCGCGCAGCCGGCGATAGAACTCGACCACCTCGCGTCCGGTGAGCGCCTCGGGAAACGCGACCCGCTGCGGCAGGTAGGCGCAGGCGCGGCGGGCCCGGGCCTCGCTCGCGTCGAGGCCCTCGTCTCCGAGCACGACGCTGCCGGCGGTGGGCCTGACCAGGCCGGCGGCGGCTTTGATCGAGGTCGTCTTGCCCGACCCGTTCGGCCCGAGCAGGGCCACGACCTTGCCCGGAGGGACGTGCAGCGTCAGGCCGTCGACCACGGTCCGGGACCCGTAGCGCTTGGTGAAGCCGCGGTAGGTGATCATGGCGTCCCCGGAGCGCCGGACCAGGAACGGGCGCCACCGGCCAGGATGGCCATCCCCGCGGCGAGCAGCGCCAGCGGCAGCCCGGCGGCGGCCGGGCGCCACCCGCCGCCGGCCGATCGCGGCTCGGGCACGTCGGGCAGCGCGGGTGGTCGGGCCAGCGGATGCTCGTCGAGCACCGGCACGGCATCGAGCACCGGAAAGGCCTCCTCGGCCGCGCCGAGCGCCGCGGCGGCCAGTCCCTGTGCGTACAGGTCGGCGGCCGTGAGGTTGCCGCGCAGGTGATCGAACACGCTCGACAGCCGATACGGCCGGTCGCTCACGCCGTCGCCGTCGAGATCGGGCTCGCGGTTGTCGGCCCAGTAGTTGCCGTCGATGCGGGTGTCGGTGCGCCGGCCCGACAGCGACAGCGGCGTCAGGTTGCCGATGAACAGGTTGCCTTCGATGCGGTTGTCGTGGCTCGAGTCGTAGATGACGAGCGCCTGGTCCGACATGGCCACGACGTTGCCGCGCAGGGTGTTGCGATACGACCCTTCCAGGAACACGCCGCGGGCGTTGTCGGCGATGAGGTTGTGCTCGGCCAGCACGTCGTCGCACGCCTTGAGCAGCAACCCGACCGAAGCGAAGCCCCGGTTGCCGACGAACCGGTTGCGCCGGAAGGTGAGGCGCTTCGAGTACATCAGCGCCGCGCCGGCGGCGCCGTTCTCGAAGCTGTTGTCTTCGAACAGGTTGTCGTCCGAGAACATGTAGTGCAGCCCGTAGCGCAGGTCGCGGGCGACGTTGCCGCGCACCGTGCCGTGCGACGACGCCTGGATGTACATCCCGTCGCGGGTGCCGGCGATCGTGTTGCCGGTCAGGGCGAAGCGCTGGCTGTTCCACACGTGGATGCCGCTGCCGATCTCCCCGGGCGCGCGGCCGGGAATGCCGGTGACGCTGGTCCGCTCGATCGTGGCGTCGTCGGCCTCGCGCAGGTAGATGCCGAAGATCGCGTCGACGATGCGGCAATCGCGAATCGTTGCCCGCGGGGCGGCGACGTGGATCCCCGCGGTATCGCGGCCCAGGTCGCCGCCGCGGCGTCCGTCGATGTCCAGCCCCTCGATCGTCACGTCCGGCGCGCGCACCCGCACGACGCTGCCGGCGCCCGACCCGACCAGCCGCGGACGTCCCGCGCCGATCAGGACGAGCGGCCTGTCGATCACGAGGTCACCGGCGTAGGTGCCGGCCGGCACGACGATGCGATCACCCGGCTGCGCCCGATCGACGAGTGCCTGCAGGGGCGACGCCTCGGCCGCAGGCGGGCGGCCTTCCAGAGACGTCGCGGCCGGGCGCTGGGCATCGTCAGCGGGCCCCTGCAGCAGGGTCGCCGCCACCAGCCAGGCGAGGGCGGTCATGACGGTCGCGCGACGGCGGCGGCCGCGGCCCGCCGCCGCTCGCGCCACGTCCACGCCACCGCCGCCAGCAGCAGCAGGATGGCGCCGGCCAGCGCGTAGGACGCCGGACGCGGATACGAATAGACCTCGAAGTTGGCGATCTGCTGGCCGCCGAACATCGGCGGCATGAAGGGCGGCACCTGCACCGCCGCCGTCGGCGACAGGTCGTGGCCGTAGCGATACAGCTTGTAGCCGAACGACCACAGCGAGAAAGCACCGAAGTAGACGAACAGCATGGTGACGTCGACGAGCGACGCGACCGTGGCGTGGACGACCGATCGCAGCAGCAGCAGGCCCATGGCGCCGATCACGAACGGCATCCACTGGAACTCAGTGAACTCCGCGTCCACCAGATCGCGCATGCCGATGTAGTGGTTGAGGAGGTTGATCTCCGTGATGTCCTGCCCGCCGTTGCCGCCGACCAGCGTGTACGAGTAGATGTCGAGCCGCAGCCCCTCGGGGTACTGCGGCGCGAACATCGTCAGGTTCCAGAGGGGCAGGAAGTAGGTCGCCACCAGCAGCAGCGCCGCCGCCAGCACCATCACCCGCGCGCGGCGGTCGATCGTGCCGTCGAGAAAGCGCTCAGCGTGCGTGCGGTCCATGTCCCACCTGCCCCTGGTTCCTGGTCTCCGTCCCTCAGCCCCGGGCCCCGGGCCCCGAGCCCCGGCCGGTCACTGGACCACCATGTAGCCCTGCATCTCCTGGTGGAGCGCCGAACAGAAGTTGGTGCAGTAGTAGGCGAAGACCCCGGACTTCTTCGCGGTGAAGGTGACGGTCTTGGTCTCTCCGGGGTCGATGACCAGGTTGATGTTGTAGTCGAGCAGGCCGAAGCCGTGCAGCTCGTCGGTGGTCTGCTCGATGTTGGTGATGGCGACCGTCACCTGGTCGCCGGCCTGGACCTGGAAGTCGGTCGGCGTCAGCGTCGAGCGCACGGCGATCATCTTCACCAGCACGTTCCTGCCGTTGCGGGTGACGCCGGCGTCCTTCAGGTCCCAGATCGCCATCGGGTGCTTGTTCTCTTCCTTCGGGTAGACCTCGATCGGCTTCACCTTGTCGGCCTTGATGATCTGGGCGTAGTGGGGCTCGGGCTCGGTGAAGGCGTCGTAGAGCAGCTTCATCTTCTCCTCGGTGATGTCGACCAGCTGCGACGACTCGGGTTGCGACGGTCCGACCGACAGGTGACGGCCGTGCGACAGCTTGTTGAGGCCGACCAGGTAGTTGCCGTCGGGACTCACCGTGTCGCCTTCGGCCGCGGACAGATGGCCGATCGAATACGACATCGGCGCCTTGTCGACGACTTCCCAGGTGCCGAGCTTCCACTTGGCGATGGCGCTGTCGACGAACAGCGAGGTGTAGGCCCAGTCGTCGGTGCCGAACTGCGTGTGCAGCGGGCCCAGGCCCACCGGCACCTCGGCGTCCTTGATCGACTCGTACTTGAGCACCGGGATCCCGTCTTCCTCGCCGGTGAAGTCCTTGTTGCGGATGGCGGTCTGGATCTTCTCGAAGTTGAAGACCGTGGTGACCCCCTGCAGCTTGCCCGAGCCGACGATCCAGTTGCCGTTGGGGGCGACATCCACCCCGTGCGGCGACTTGCCGCACGGCATCAGGTAGACGATGCCGGGGACTTTCAGCGGGTCGATCACCCGCACGCCGTCGATGGTCTCGAACTTGCCGTCGGCGATCGCCTTCTCGGCCGCGCGCCAGTCGACCGCGGCGATGTAGTCGCGGTCCTTCTGCGCCGACGTGGTCTCCAGCTTCCCGGTCGCGCGCTCGGTGTTGTAGGAGGTGAAGAACATCCAGCCGTCCGAGGCGCCCTTGCCGGCGTCGCCCAGGTCGTAGTCGAAGGGCGGCATCAGGATCTGCCACGCCAGCGACATCTCACCGGATGTCGGTTCGATCTTCACGCCGGCGATGATGCCCTTGTACTCGGTGGCGTACTTGTCGACGCCGACCGGCCGCTGCGGCACCGGCCGCGAGAAGCGGCTGGCCATCATCGCGTATTCGGAGTTGGGGGTCACGAACGACGAGGCGTGGTTGCCGTGCAGGTTCGGCACCGGGCCCAGGATCTGCTTGGTCTTGAAGTCGCGCAGATCGATGCGGGCGATGCGGCCGTTCATCTCGTTGATGAAGAGCCAGCGCCCGTCGTAGTCGCCCTTGGTCTCGGAGAGCGCCGGGTGGTGGGCGTCGCCCCAGGTCAGCTCGCCGAGCATCTTCTTCGAGTCGTCATCGAAGCCGTAGCCGGTCGCCGGGTAGGGCGTGAACACCGGAATCGTCGACAAGTGCCGCATCGACGGCAGCCCGTAGACGTAGACCTGCCCCGAGTGCCCGCCCGAGGAGAACATGTAGTACTCGTCGAGGTCGCCGGGCGACACGTAGGTCTTCTGCGCGGCGACCGCCAGGTCGGACTGGACGCCGCCGGTCTGGCGCCGCGACGCCGGCTGGCTGGGGGTGCACTGGCTGGCGACGAGCGCCAGCGCAGCGACGGCGAGGGTGCGTGCGCAGATGCGCCGAGTGATGATCCTCATGGGTCGTGGCCTCCTAGTGACTGCTCGTCGGCGCGGCGGCCGCCGCGCGTTGCCGCTGATGCTCGGCAAACGCCTCGCGGAGCTTCTGCACCGCGATCTGCTTCTGCTCGGGCGACAGGATGATCTGGCGCGAGAGCACCACGCTCATCGTGCCGGTGGGATTGGCGAGGAACGCGTCGACGGTCACGCCGAACCGGCTCTGGGTGTCTTCCACCGCGGTCGACAGGTCGGGGCCGATCTGCGCCGGGCTCTTCACGCCGAGCGCCGCCACCGAGTGGCACACGAAGCAGCCGGTGCTCACGAACCACTGGCCAGGCCCGGTCTTCATGGCCTCCTCGGCGGCCAGCTCTTCGGCGCTGCGCGGGTCGACCCGCGGGGCGCCCGCCAGGTAGCGCGCCGGCACGTCGTGGCGGCGCCACGACAACACCAGCATCGACAGCGCTTGCGCCTGTTCGGTCGTGAGGTTGAAGTTGGGCATGACGGTGCCCTCCGACAGCGCGCGCGGATCCTTGAAGTGCGCGACGTGCCAGGCAAAGGCGGTGCGCTGCCCTGAGAGACGGCTGAAGTCGGTACTGCTCGGGCGCCTTCTCGCCGACCTCGGTGAGGTCGGGGCCGATGGTGCCACCGAAGCCGTTGATGACGTGGCAGGCACGGCAGCCCTTCTCGTTGACGAGGCGCTTGCCCAAGTTCATCGCGTCGGCGCCGGCGGTCTGCCGGTCGTAGCGATGGCAGGTGTTGCAGTTCATCTGCATCAGCGCGTTCTTGTTGCCGGCCAGCGTGTAGGACTCGCCGAGGCTGCGGCTGAGCAGCGGCTCCTCCCAGTGCGCGACCTCGCCGTGCGCGGCGTAGGTGTCGATCGCCCAGCCCTGGCCGCCGTGGCACGAGGTGCAGCCGAACTGCGCGACCGGGTGCGACCTCAGCGGCTCGACCGGGTGGGTGCGGAACGGGTGTTCGGCCTGCTCGAAGCCCTTCCATGCGGTGGCCTGGTGGCAGGTGACGCAGCGGTCGGCACGTTCGAGGCCGGCGACCCAGACCTGCTGCAGGCCCTGGGGGACATCGGCAGCGCGGTCCTCGCCCAGCTGCTCGGCCACCATCCGGGTGAACTCAGCCTGGTAGTAGCGCCAGTCGTGAACCCGGTCGCTCCACATGAAGAGGACGGTGCCGATGACCAGCACCACACCGACGATCGCCAGGACGAGTCGATCGATGCCGGTGAACGGAGAGTCGGAGCGCTGCTCCATGTCAGATCCTCGTCGGGATGTCCGGCCAGGTCTCCCACGGCCAGTACAGATCCCAGTAGGGGCCGCGCATCGCCATGCCGATGAACGTCAGAATCAGCACGCCGAGCACGACGAGCAGGAACACCGTGTTCTGGCGGGCGCGGCTCCGCGGCAGCCAGAGCCCGGCGGCGCCGGCCGGCGATCGATCGAGCCACGGCCAGGCCGTCAGCAACCCAATCAGCAGTCCCGGCAGGATCACGCCGCCGACGAACGCGCCGTTCACCGTGAACGACCCGATGCGGATGGTGGTGTCGGTGACGATCTCCTGCAGCCACAGGAAGTACCACGGCGCCTTGGCCGGGTTCGGCGTCACCAGGGCGTTGGCCGGCTCCTCGAGCGGCGATGCGATGAACACGGCGAGGATGCCGACGATCGCGATCGTGCCGAGCGTCGCGATGGCGGCCCGGCGCACCAGATCGGGCACGGCGTTCACGGTGGTGCCGGGGGCCTCGACCGACTGCGCGTGGATCACCGGCGCCTGGCCGCGGGCGACGCCGAGCAGGGTGTAGGTCTTGCTGCCGACGAGCGGTGTCGGCTGCGGCCGCGGCAGCGTCGCGTCGTGTTCGGCCCGCGCCAGTCCGCCGTCCTTCCTGACCCGCCACATGTGGTAGGCGAAGAGCACGCCGAGCGCCAGCGGCAGGATGACCACGTGCAGCACGTAGAAGCGGATGAGCGTCGCCTGCTCGATGGTCCGCCCGCCGATCAGCAGCTCGCGCACGGTGGCGCCGACGACCGGGATCGACGAGGCGATGTTGGTGCCCACCGTGACGGCCCAGAAGGCGAGCTGGTCCCACGGCAGGAGGTAGCCGGTGAACGACAGGAACAGCGTGAGCAGCAGCATGACCACGCCGATCACCCAGTTCCACTCGCGCCGCTGGCCCCGGCCGGCGCCGTTCTTGTAGCCGCCGGTCAGGAACACCCGCACCAGATGCAGGAAGACGGCGATGACCATGCCGTGGGCGGCGATGCGGTGCACGGCGCGGATCCACGACCCGAAGGTGATGACGAACTCGATGTCCTTCACCGACTGGTAGGCGCGCTCCACCGACGGCACGTAGAGGAAGAGCAGCGGCAGGCCCGACAGGATCAGCAGGAAGAAGAGCGCCGCCGAGATGGTGCCGAGCCAGAACGAGTAGCTCCACGCCATCGACGCCTTGCTGACTTTGGCGGGGAAGGCATGGAACGCGAAATTCGACGTGATCGCGTCGCCGGCCTCGCGGTCGGACCGCGGCTGCCAGCTCCACAGCGCCGTCGGGTGCACGCCCGGGGCGTCCGGGTCGGGTTTGCGGGCCTTCAGTGACAGGCGCATGGCGTCACCCCAGCGTCAGGCGGAAGCTCTGGTCGACTTCGTCGGCCAGATCGACGACGAGCGCGCCGTCGTCGGGAGCGAAAGTCAGCCGGTACCAGGCCAGTGGCCGTGGCGCCGGTCCGGAGACGTTGGCGCCGTCGCCCTGGTATTCCGAGCCGTGACACGGGCACAGGAACCGATGCGTCAGCCGCAGCGCCGCGCCGCCGGTGTCGGTCGTCTGGGCGGTTGCGAGTGCCTCGGCGCGCACCGTGCACCCCAGGTGCGTGCACACCGCCGAGATCGCATGGAACGTGTTGCCCTGGCGGAACACGAACAGCCGCTCGTCGGGCAGGAACTTGAGCCCGTCGGGGAAGTCGACCGGCGGGCCGAGCTTCACCGTGGTCGGCGCGTCGTAGGACACGTTCGGCACGAGCGAGCGCAGCGACGCCGCGGTCTGCGCGGTGAGCGCCGCTACGCCGGCGCCGGCGCCCAGCTTGAGGAGGAAGTCGCGCCGATCGGCCGGCGCCGCCGCTCGTGAGTCACTCATGGGTCCACCGCTCCGTGATGCTGAAGCGCTCCATCGTCATGGCGTCGGTCGGGCAGCGAATGGCGCACAGCCCGCACCGGATGCACCGCTCGTCGTCCTTCACCATCGCGGCCAGCGGGAAGCCGCCGGCCGCGGCCCGCGCCGCCAGGGCCTCGCGCACGTCCGGCTCCAGGTCGAGGTCGTCGAACGGGACGATCGCCAGGCAGTACTCGGGACACACGTCCACGCACCGGTTGCACAACACACATGTCTCGGGGTCGTAGATGGTCTGGACGTGGCACACCAGGCACCGGGCGGCCTGACGGCCGGCGGCGTCGGCGTCGTAGCCCGACTCGACCTCCGCGATGCCCGTGCGGCGGTCGACGTGCAGTGTCGGCGGGGGCTCGCGGTCGAGGCGCTCGAAGCCGGTCAGCATCCGATACTGCGCCGTCGGTATCTTCTCGACCACCAGCGTGGTCTGCAGCGTCGCGCCGTCGCCGGCGAGCTGCTCGTGGATCGACCGGGCGGCGCGCTTGCCGTTGGCCACGGCCTCGATGAGGTTGCGCGGGCCGAAGGCGACGTCGCCGCCGGCATAGACGCCGGGCGCCGAGGTGGCCAGGGTGACGGGGTCGATGCGGATCGTGCCGCCGGGATTGAGGGCGACCTCGTCGTCGGACGTGAGGAACGACAGGTCGGCCTGCTGGCCGATGGCGAGCACGCAGCTGTCGGCCTCGAGGGTCAGGACGTCGGCGTCGTCGTAGGCGGGCGCGAAGCGGCCGTGTTCGTCGAACACCCGCGTCACCCCGCGCAGCTCGAGCGCAGTGAGACGGCCGTTGCCCAGCAGGCGGCGGGGACCACGGCGGGTCACGAAGCGGATGCCCTCCCTGGCCGCTTCCTCGAACTCCTCGTGGCCCTGCGTGGTCCGCAGCACCGGCATCTCGTCGAGGCTCTCGAGCGAGACCACGGTCACCTCGGTGGCCCCGCCGCGCAGCGCCGCACGGGCCGAGTCCATCGCCTCCTTGAGGCGGGCGTCGGTCTCGGCGCCCAGATCGGCGGCGGTGGCGTCGGGCACCGGCTCACGTCCGGCGCGCAGGGCCGTGCGCGCCGCGTCGAAGGCCACGAAGCCGCCGCCGATCACCACCACCTTGCGGCCCAGATCGAGCCGGTAGCCGCGATTGACGTTGAGCAGGTAGTCCACCGCCTTGACGACGCCGTCGAGCTCGACACCCGGAATCTGCAGATCGCGGCCGCGCGACACGCCCACCGACAGGAACACCGCGTCGAACCCGGCCTCGCGCAGCTGGCGCAGCCCGAACGTCGCGGTGAGCGGCGTGTTGAGCTCGAGCCGCACGCCGAGCGCCAGGACCCGGTCGATCTCGGCGCGCAGCAGCGTCCGCGGCAGGCGGTATTCGGGGATGCCGAACCGCATCATGCCGCCGGGCTCGGCGGCGGCCTCGAAGATCGTCACGTCGTAGTGCAGCAGCGCCAGGTCGTGCGCCGCCGCGAGCCCGGCCGGGCCGGCGCCGATGACGGCGACACGGCGTCGCGGTCCGGGCGCGGCCGCTGGCGGCGCGCCGCGATGGAACGCCATTGGCAGGTGGCCAGCGTAGCGGTTGCCTTCGTCGATGCCGCTCGCGCGCAGCCGGTCCTGCGTGTCGGGGCGGATCGACTCGACGCCGTATTGCTCGGTGACGAAGCGCTTCAGTGCCCGGATCGACACCGGCGCGTCGATCGCGCCGCGGCGGCAGGCGTCCTCACACGGCGCCGCGCAGACCCGGCCGCACACCGACGCCAGCGGATTGGGCGCGCGGGCGACCAGATAGGCGTCCTCGAGCCGGCCCGCGGCGATGAGCTGGACGTAGCGGCCGGCGTCGGTCGCGACGGGACACCCGGCCTGGCACTTGACCTGTGCCTTCCAGTGCGCGAGATCGGGGAGCGCCGTGCGGATGCCCATGTGTCCCTCTGTCCGGGACACGATGCGCCAGGCGCGGCGACGAGGGTATGACGCTGGTCATATCCCCCGGGCGGGACTACCGTCCGCCCGGCGGCAGGTGATCGACGAAGTAGCGGGCGATCTTGCGGTAGACGTGCACGGTGGTGCCCGGCCCCTCGGAGATCGAGTGCGAGCGGTTCGGGTAGAGCATCGTGTCGAAGGGCTTGCCGAGCTCGATCAGCCGGTTGACCAGGATCTCGGTGCCCTGCACGTGGACGTTGTCGTCGCCGGTGCCGTGGATGATGAGCAGGTCGCCCTTCAGGCCACTGGCGTAGTGGATCGCCGAGCCCAGCTTGTAGCCGGCGGCGTTGTCGTCGGGGAGCCCCATGTAGCGCTCCTGGTAGATGGTGTCGTAGAGCCGCTGATCGGGCACCGGGGCCACCGCGACGCCGACCGCGTAGACGTCGGGGAAGCGGAACATCGCGTTCAGCGTGTTGGTGCCGCCGCCGCTCCAGCCCCACACGCCGACCCGTGACGCGTCGAGGAACGGAAAGCGGGCGGTCAGCGCACGCACCGCCGCCGCCTGTTCCTTCGCGGCCAGATCGCCGACGCTGCCGTAGATCACCTTGCGCCACGCCGCGCCCTTGGGCGACGGCGTGCCGCGGTTGTCGACGCTGACCACGACGTAGCCGGCTTCAGCTAGCGCGCGGTGGAACAGCATCGTGCCGCCGCCCCATTGGTCGGCCGCGGTGGTCGACGCCGGCTCGCCGTACACGAAGGTGATGAGCGGGTACTTGCGGTCGGGCGAGAAATTCGCCGGCTTCAGCATCCAGCCGTCGAGGGTGATGCCGTCGCCGACGTCCACCGTGAAGAACTCGACCGGCGTCGTCAGCACGGGCTCGAGGGCTTTACGTAACGCGGTCGTGTCGGTGAGCGTGCGCAGCACGCGGTGGCTCGGCAGCTCGACGACGTCGGTCACCGGCGGCACGTCGAAGCGCGACCAGGTGTGGAAGGCCATCCGGCCGCCCGGCGCCAGGCGGTAGCTGTGGGTGCCGGGCTGGTCGGTGGGCGTGATTCGTTCCGGTGCGCCCTGGCCGTTGGTGCGCGTGCGATACAGGTAGCGGCGGGTCGGCTCGTCAGGGGAGGCGATGAAGTACGCCCATTCCTCGCCGCTGTCGGCGCCGAGCAGCTGGGTGATGTCGGCGTCGAAGTTCGTGACCAGGGTGGTCGAGGTGCCGTCGGTGGCCGCCTTGTAGACGTGGCGCCAGCCGTCGCGTTCGCTGGTCCACAGGAACGCCTTGCCGCCGTCGACCCACCGCACGGTGTCGACGACGTCGACCCACGACTCGGAACGGTCGCGGAACACCCGCGCGACGCGGCCACTGCCTGCGTCGGCGCTGAGCACGTCCTGCTGGTTCTGCAGCCGGTTCAACTGCTGGATGGCCAGCGTCGAGTCGTTCTGCCACTCCAGCCGCGCCAGGTAGCTGTCGCGCGGGTCACCCGGGGTCTGCATCCAGCGGGTGTCGCCGCCATCCGCGCCGACGACACCGATGCGGGCGGCCGAGTTCTTCGAGCCGGGCTTGGGATACGGAATGACGGTGGCCACCGGATAGACGCTGTCGGTGTTGTTCAGCAGCGTGAAGCGGCCGACCTCCGAGGTGTCGAACTGCCAGTAGGCGATCCGCCGTCCATCCGGGCTCCAGCGGAAGCCGTCGCGGACGCCGAGCTCCTCCTCGTAGACCCAGTCGGAGGTGCCGTTGATGATGGTGTCCGAGCCTGTGCTGGTGAGCCGGGTGACGCGGCCGTCGCCCAGCCGCTCGACGTAGAGATCGTTGGCGCGGACATAGGCGACACGGGTGGCGTCTGGCGAGAACTTGGCGAACATCAGCGAGGAGGCCGGCGCCTTGGCGCCGAGCTGGGTGAGCCGGCCCGAGGCCAGCTCCAGCACCCAGTAGTCGCCGCGGGTGTTCAGCCGCCACACCTTCTTCGTGTTGGTGAAGACCAGGAGCTTGCCGCCATCGGCCGACCAGACGTAGTCGGCGATGGCGAGGCCGGCCTTCTGGCCGGACGGCACCAGCCGCGACCCGGCGACGAGCACGCTGCGAGCGCCGGTGGCGGCGTCGTAGCGGACGATGTCCGAGACGCCGCCGGCCCCCGGCTCGACGGTGGAATAGCCGGCGCCGTCAGGCAGCCATCGCGCCGGGCCGAACGCCGGCGGATCGTAGGCGTGGTCCTGGAAGATGCGGCCGAGCTGCGCGTCGAGCGCGGCACGATCGGGCCCCTGGGCCGCGGCGGCCAGCCCGGCGACGACGACGCCGACCGCGGCAACTCCGGCCCGCCAGTTGCGGATGGACGACATGGTCGTGACGTCGGCCCGCGGCTAGCGCGAGGTCGTGCGCTCGACCGGCTCGAGCCGCACGACCGGGGTCGGCTTGCCGTCGTCGTCCTCGGTCACCAGATAGATGAACCCGTCGGGACCCTGACGGATGTCGCGGACGCGGCCGACGCCTGGCAGCAGCGTCTCGCGCGCCAGCACCTTGTCGCCGGCGATCGTCACCCGCCCGACCTGCTCGCCGGCCATGCCGCCGATGAACAGGTTGCCCTTCCAGGCCGGGAAGCGGTCGCCGGTGTAGAACATCCCGCCCGAAATGCCGATCGACGGCACCCAGATGTGCAGCGGTTGCTCCATGCCCTCGCGGTGCGTCCCGTCGTGAATGGCCTTGCCGGTGGTGTAGTTGACGCCGAAGCCGATCACCGGCCAGCCGTAGTTCCTGCCGGCGCGATCGAGGTTCAGCTCGTCGCCGCCCTGCGGGCCGTGCTCGTTGGTCCAGACGTTGCCGGTGGCCGGGTCGATGGCGATGCCCTGGACGTTGCGGTGGCCGTAGCTCCAGATCTCGGGCCTGGCGCCGGTTCGGCTCACGAACGGGTTGTCTGCGGGCACCTTGCCGTCTTCGTTCAGCCGCACGACCTTGCCGTGGTGATTGGTGAGGTCCTGCGCCGGGTGCGCTTCGAGGTTGCCCTCGGGCGGCACCTGCCGATCGCCGAGGGTCAGGAACAGGTGGCCCTTGCCGTCGAACGCGATCTTGCCGCCGAAGTGGCCGCGGCCCGTCGACACCGACTCGAAGAGCTGCTGGACGTTGGCGAGCCGATCGTTCTCGAACGTGGCGCGGACCAGCGCGGTCGTGGCCCCGGTGCCGTCGGCCTTGGCCTTCGAGTAGGTGAGATAGACGAACTTGTTGGCGGCGAAGTTGGGATGCACCGCCACTTCGAGCAGGCCGCCCTGGCCTTGGAAGACCACCGCCGGCACGCCCTCGACCGCCTGCGGCAGGAGCTTGCCGCCACGGACGACGCGCAGCCGCCCGGGCCGCTCGGTGATGAGCGCATCGCCGTTCGGAAGCCAGGCGATCGACCACGGCTGTACCAGCCCGTCGGCCACGGTCACCAGACGGTAGTCGTGCTGGGCCGACCGCTGCACGGTCTGGGCCTCGGCGCCGCTGGCGATCGCCAGTCCCAGGGCCATTCCGCTCACCAACATCCGGGTCATTGCTGCTCCTCGTCTCGTCCGGGCGTCGTCCCGGCGTCTGCTCATTGTGAAAGCCCGCCCACGGGCGGCAACCGGGCCGCCGACGATCGCGGGGACGAGCGGTGCGACCAGCGTCTCCTAGCTGCGCTGTTTCCGGTACGAGTTCTTGAGCGCGATCCGGCCGCCGCGCAGGGTGAAGAGGTCGCAGCCGTTCACCTCGACCCGCGTGCCGTCCTGGGTCGTGCCGGTGAAGGTCCACTCCGACACCGCCCGATCCCCGGCCACGAAGTGGCGCGGCTGGTTCCAGCGGGCATCGGCGTAGGTCGCGAACACCGCGGCGTAGGCGCGACGCACGGCGTCCTTGCCGACGTGCCGGGCGCCGGCCACGTCCGGGCCGGCGGCGGCCTCGAACACGCAGTCGTTGGTCATGCATGCCATCAGGCCGTCCACGTCATGGCGATTCCAGGCGGCGGCGAAGGCGTCGAGCAGCTTCACCACGTCGGCGTCCGAGGCCTCGAGGGATGCCGGGGTCGCGGCGGCGACGAGTCCGGCGGTTGCGCTGAGTGCCTGTCGTCGAGTCATCACGCCCTCCTGCTGCTCGAAGAATCTCACATCCTGGGGGATTTCACCCACCACGTCCGCTGCGAGGCCCGCGATCGGCCGGCCAGGGCGCCGGAATCGTTCTTGCTATCCGGGTTCCACGACACGTGGCGAACTGGTACTCCGCCGTCGTCGTCGCCGAGTAGACTCCGCCAGAGATGCCGCCGCCGCCCTCGCCTCCCGATCCCGACACCCGCGGCACGGTGGCGATCGTGGCCGTGTTCGGGGCCCTGGTCGTCGTCGGCTGGCTGGGATTCTTCTTCGGGTTGTTCCTGCCGCGCCAGGTGCCGTGACCGCCATGCACGTCGACCGCACCGAACGCATCTGGATGTGGGCCGCCTCGGCGATGCTGGCGCTGTTCACCGGCGCCATCGTGGCTACGGCGCTGGCCGGCACCGCCCATCCGCCGAGCCACACCGAGACCATCGATCCGGAGACGCTCACCGTTCAGGGGGAGTTCGCCACGCCCGGCGTGCGCACCGCCGCGGACGGCGCGGTCACCGTGGCGCTGCGCGCCGAGTTCTACGTCTTCCGTCCGGCGGTGGTCCGTGTCCCTGCCGGGGTCCCGGTCACGTTCCGCATCACCAGCCCCGACGTGCTGCACGGCTTCCAGATCGTCGGCACCAACGTCAACCTCACCGTCTCGCCCGGCTACGTGAGCCAGGCGACGACCACGTTCGAGACGCCCGGTGAGTACCTGGTCGTCTGCAACGAGTACTGCGGCCTGGCCCATCACCTGATGCAAGGCACCGTCATCGTGGAGCCGCGGCGATGACCTCGGCTCCGCTGGTCCTCGCGAATCTCTGGGTGGCGATCACCGCGTTCGCGCTCGGCGGCATGATGGCGGTGATGCAGGCGCTGGCCCGCGCCGGCGTCGAGCTGCCGTTCGGGACGGCGCGGCTCTACTACCTGTCGGTGACCGCGCACGGCGTGCTCGAGGCCCTGGTATTCACGACCTTCTTCATCATGGCCCTCGGGTATCTGGTGACCGAGACCACGATGCAGCGCATCGCAGGTCCGCGGTGGGCGTGGGCCGGCTTCTGGGTGGCGCTGGTCGGCACGGCGATCACCACAGTGGCGATCCTGTCGGGCACGAGCACCGTGCTCTACACCTTCTACCCGCCGCTGCTGGCGCACCCGGCCTTCTACATCGGCGCCACGCTGCTGGTGGTGGGCTCGTGGATCTGGTGCGGGGTGATGATCGCCAGCTACCGGAGCTGGCGGCGGGGCCATCCCGCGGAGCGGATTCCACTGGCCGCGCACGGCATGCTGACGACCGTGGCGATCTGGATCCTGGCCACCGCCGGCCTCGCCGTCGAGGTGCTGGTCTTCATCCTGCCGTGGTCGCTCGGGCTGGTGGCGCGGATCGATCCGATCGTCGCTCGCACCTACTTCTGGTGGTTCGGCCATCCGCTCACCTATTTCTGGCTGGTGCCGGCCTACGTGCTCTGGTACACGGTGATCCCGCGCGTCGCCGGCGGCAAGCTGTTCAGCGACGCCGTCACCCGCGTGGTGTTCGTGCAGTTCATCCTGTTCTCGACGCCGGTCGGTTTCCATCACCAGTTCACCGATCCCGGCATCACCGGCGGCTGGAAGCTGCTCCACACCTTCACCACCTACGCGATCATGTTCCCGAGTCTGGTCACGGCCTTCACCGTGATCGCCTCGCTCGAACACGCCGGCCGCGCCCGCGGCGGCGCCGGCCGCTTCGGCTGGATTCCGGCGCTGCCGTGGCGCGACCCGTTCTTCGCCGGCGTCGCGCTGTCGATGGTCACCTTCGCGCTGGGCGGATTCGGCGGCGCCATCAACGCCGCCTACGCCATGAACGCGATGATCCACAACACGGCGTGGGTGCAAGGCCACTTCCACCTCACCGTCGGCACCGCGGTGGCGCTCACCTTCATGGGCAGCACCTACTGGATGCTGCCGCGGCTGACCGGGCGGGCGATCGCCTTCCCGCGCCTGGCGACGCTGCAGCCGTACCTGTGGTTCGTCGGCATGCAGTGCTTCAGCATCCCCAGCCACATCGCCGGACTGATGGGCATGCCGCGGCGGGTCTACACCGGCGAGTTCCAGGGCATGGCGGCGGCCCAGGCGTGGGTGCCGCTGGTGAACCTGTCGGCGGTGGGCGGCGTGATCCTGTTCGTGTCGGCGATGTGCTACGTCGGCGTCGTCGTCGGCACGATGCTGGTCGCGCCGCGCGGGGTGCCCCCGCCGATCGAGTACGCCGAGGCCCTGTCGCCGCCCACCCCGGGGCCGTCGCTGTGGGATCGGCTGGGCCTGTGGGGCGCCGTGGCGGTCGTGCTGATCGTCATTGCCTACGGCCCGCCGCTCTACGACCTCCACACGATGCCGCGCTTCCCGTCGCAAGGGTTCTCTCCGTTCTGAGGCGAGTCATGGCGCACCACGCGATCCCTGAGCCGTCCGATCCGCCCGCCGCGCCGATGTCGCGCCGGGCGCTGCTGTGGCTGTCGTCGCGGGTGGCGATGGTGGCAGGGCTGGTCGGCGGCTACGGGCTCTTCGCCTGGGTGAGCGGGCGCTTCATGCTGCCGGCGCACGGCGGCCGCCTGCACCAGCTGTTCGTGGCGCGGGTCAGCGACGTCGCCGCCGGGGCGACGCTCCTCTACCGCACGCCCGATGGGCGCACCGTCAACATCACGCGCCGCGCCTCGGCCGGCGGCGCCGCCGACTTCATCGCCCTGTCGAGCACCTGCCCGCACCTGGGCTGTCAGGTGCGCTGGGAAGGGCAGAACAACCGCTACTTCTGCCCGTGCCACAACGGCACCTTCGACACCGAAGGCAAGGCCACCGGCGGGCCGCCGGGCGACGCGGGGCAGTCGCTGCCGCGCTACCTGCTGGCGGTCGAGAAGGGGCTGCTCTACCTGTACGTGCCGGCCGAACAGCTCTCGATTGGCGACGTCGCCGGCATCGTCGAGGTCACGGGCCCATCCGGGGCGGGGCACGATCCCTGCCTCACGTGCCTACAGGCGCGCGAAGCGCGCACAAGCCCCAGCCCCGGATCCCGAGCCCCGAGCCCAGGCTCTCCTGGAGCGCGGGCGTGAACGGCGTGCGTGGCTGGATCGGCGAGCGCGTGCCGGTGTCGGTCGAGGGCGTCGCCGCGATGTCCAACGAGCCGGTGCCGCATCACCTGAAACGGTGGTGGTTCGCGCTGGGCGGCACGCCGGCGTATCTCTTCGTCGTCCAGATCGTCACCGGCATCCTGTTGGCCTTCTACTACCAGCCGGCGCCGGCGACCGCTTACGAGTCGGTGCGCTACATCACCGAAGACGCGGCGTTCGGCTGGTATCTGCGCGGCCTGCACAAGTGGGGCGCGACGCTGATGATCGCCGCGGTCGTCCTGCACCAGATGCGGGTGTTCTTCACCGGCGCCTACCGGCGGCCGCGCGAGCTCAACTGGATGATCGGCATGACGCTGCTGGTGTGCACGCTGATGCTCGGCTTCACCGGCTACAGCCTGGTGTTCGAGCAGCTCAGCTACTGGGGCGCCACCGTCGGCGCCAACATCAGCGACACGGTGCCGGTCGTCGGCCCGTTCATGAAGCAGGTGCTGCTCGGCGGCGAGACCTACAACGACCGCACCCTGTCGCGGTTCTTCATCCTGCACGGCGCGGTGCTGCCGATCACGCTCATCCTGGTGCTGATGATGCACATCGGCCTGGTACGCCTCCACGGGGTGACCGAGCTGCGCTTCGAGGGCGAGTCGGACGCCACCGCGAAGCCCTTCAACTTCTTCCCCGAGCACTTCTACACGGAGCTGGTGATCGGCCTCACGCTGATGATCCTGCTGAGCGCCCTGGCCACCCTGCTGCCGGTGGAGATGGGCCCGCCGGCCGACCCGCAGATCACCCCCGAGGTCATCAAGCCGGAATGGTTCTTCTACGTCGCGTTCCGCTGGCTGAAGCTGTTCTCGGGCACGACCGCGGTGCTCACCCAGGGCTTCATCGTCTTCGTGATGTTCGCCTGGCCGTTCATCGACGACTGGCTGGTGCGGCGTTTCAAGTACGCCGACGCCAGCGTGTGGATTGGCGTGGTCGGCGCGCTGACCATCATGGGCTTCACCCTGTGGGAAGCGCTCGTGGCGCATTGAGGATGGCGGTATGACACTCGATCAGAAACGCTGGGTGATCGGCGGCCTCGGGCTGCTGTTCCTGCTGTCGCTGGTGGCGGTGCAGTGGCTGGAGGTGTCGCGCCGCCGTGTCGAATCGGGCCAGGTCCGGGCGACCGTGGCGACGCCGGCGGCTTCGAAGCAGTGCGTGGACTGCCACACGCAGGTCTCGACCGGCATCGTCGAGCACTGGTCGGGCTCGACCCACGCCGAGAAAGGCGTGGCGTGCGTCGACTGTCATCAGGCCGAGGCCAAGGACGCCGACGTCTTCAGCCACTACGGGCAGCAGATCGCCACCGTGGTCACACCGCGCGACTGCGCCCGCTGCCACCCGACCGAGTCGGCGCAGTTCGCGCAGAGCCATCACTCGAAGGCCGGCAACATCCTGGCGTCGCTCGACAACTTCCTGGCCGAGACGGTCGAGGGTTCGCGGGTGGCGTTCTCGCCGCACTCGCCGACACCCGGCAAGGCGGTGACCGCAGTCAACGGCATGGCGCCGGCCAACTCCGGCTGCCAGCAGTGTCACGGTTCACTGGTGGCATTCCAGGCCACCGACGGCGGCCTGGTGACGATGCGCGAGCTGAAGCCCGACGAGAAGGGGCAGCCGACCGACTTCGACGCCGTCGGCCGCATCGCCCGCAACGAGAGCGGCAAGCCGCTCTTCAGCAGCACCAGCTGGCCCAATACCGGCATCGGCCGGCTGAACCTCGACGGCTCGGCCGGGTCGTGCGCGGCCTGCCACAGCCGCCACGACTTCTCGGCCCGGCGCGCCCGCCAGCCCGAGAACTGCGGCAAGTGCCATCTCGGGCCGGACCACCCGCAGAAGGAGATCTACGACGAGTCGAAGCACGGCGTCGCCTTCCGCGACCTCATCGGCGAGATGAACCTCGACGCCAAGCCGTGGGTGGTGGGGAAGGACTACAGCGCGGCGCCGACCTGCGCGACGTGCCACATGAGCGCCAACCTCCGCAACGGCATGACCATCACGCACGACCCGGGTGAGCGCATCTCGTGGACCAACCGGCCGCCGGTCAGCCTGGTGATGGACACCGACGCCAACCACGCCGTGGTCACCGAGACCGACCCCGAGAAGCGGCGGGCGGCGATCGCCGACACCGCCGAGGCCAAGCGCAACCGGATGAAGCAGGTCTGCTCGACCTGCCACACGCCCGACCACATCAACCTCTTCTACCGTCAGTACGACGACCTGGTGATCCACTACAACGAGAAGTTCGCCAAGCCCGGTCAGGCGATCATGAGCGCGCTGGCCGCCAACGGCCTGCTCACCAAGACCCAGTACGACGACAAGATCGAGTGGACCTGGTACTACCTGTGGCACCACGAAGGCCGCCGGGCCCGGATGGGCGCGTCGATGATGGCGCCCGACTACACCCAGTGGCACGGCATGTTCGAGGTCGCCGAGCGCTTCTACATGGAGCTGATTCCCGAAGCGCGCGAGATCACCGCGGCGGCGCTCAGGGCCGGCCGCGGCGAGCCGGCACGGCGCGCCAACCAGGTGATCGACGAGATCCTGAACCGGCCCGAGCACCAGTGGCTGCAGAAGGGCGCCGAAGAGCAGGCCGACGCCATCAGCCGCGAGATGCAGCGGCGCTACGGGCAGACGAGGCAGGAGCGATGACCGAGCGCGTCGGCCGTCGTACCTTCCTGAAGATGGCCGGCGTGGCCGCGCCGGCGGTGGCGGCGTTCTCGTGCGCCGACCAGCAGGAGGCGGCGCGGCTCGGCAGCACCGCGCCGGTGGACCGCGCGTCGGTCACCTGGGACAAGGCGCCATGCCGGTTCTGCGGCACCGGCTGCGGTGTGATGGTGGGCGTCGAGCAGGGCCGGGTCGTAGCGGTGCGCGGCGACGAGGCCAGTCCGGTGAACAAAGGGCTGCTGTGCGTGAAGGGCTACCACCTGCCAGGGTTGCTCTACGGCGCCGACCGGTTGCTGTATCCGCAGCGGCGTCAGCCCGACGGGTCGTTCGCCCGCATCACCTGGGACGAGGCGCTGGACCTCATCGCCACGCGCTTCGCCGACACGCTGAAACGGCACGGCCCGGGCGCCGTCGGGATGTACGGCTCGGGCCAGTGGACCGTCTTCGACGGCTACGCCGCACAGAAGTGGGTCAAGGCCGGGCTGCGCAGCAACAACCTCGAACCCAACGCGCGGCTGTGCATGGCCAGCGCCGTGTCGGGCTTCCTGACGCAGTTCCAGAGCGACGAGCCGATGGGCTGCTACCAGGACCTCGACCTGGCCGACGACTTCGTGCTGTGGGGCAACAACATGGCCGAGATGCACCCGGTGCTGTTCAGCCGGGTGCTGGAGACGCAGCGCCAGAAGCCAGGAACACGGATCGTCGACATCGCGACCCGGCGGACCCCGACCACAGACTACGCCGACCTGCATGTCCTCTTCCGCCCCGGCACCGACCTGGCGCTGGCCAACGGCATCCTGCACCTGATCGTCGCCCAGGGGCGCATCCAGCAGTCGTTCATCGACGAGAACGTCGTCTTCCGTCGCGGCATCGAAGACCTGAAGACGATCGGCTACGGCTGCTTCGACGACCAGGCCGAGCGCTACACCTTCGAGGACGTCGCCCACCCCAGTTCGCTCGACGAGCTGCGCACGTTCCTCGCCGACTACACGCCCGAGCGGGTGCGCGACATCACCGGCGTGCCGGTCGAGCAGATCCGGGCGCTGGCGGCGATCTACGGCGATCTGTCGCGTGGCACCGTGAGCCTGTGGTGCATGGGGGTCAACCAGCACGTGCGCGGCACGTGGATGAACAACCTCATCACCGACCTGCACCTCATCACCGGCAAGATCTGTCGCCCGGGATCGAACCCGCTCAGCCTCACCGGCCAGCCGAGTGCCTGCGGCACGGCCCGAGAGGTCGGCACCTCCAACAACCGGCTGCCCGCCGACATGGTGGTCACCAACCCGGAACACCGCGCCGAAGCGGAGCGGATCTGGAAGCTGCCGGCCGGCACGATTCCCGCGCAGCCCGGCTATCACGCCGTGGACATGTTCCGGGCGCTGAAGCGCGGCGACCTCAAGGCGTTGTGGATCCAGACGACCAACCCGTGGGTGACGCTGCCCAACCGCTCGCGCTTCGAGCGCACGCCCGGTGACGGCCGCTTCGTCGTGGTCAGCGACATCTACCCGACGCCGACGACGGCGATGGCGGACCTGATCTTGCCGGCGGCCGCCTGGGTCGAGCGCGAGGGCGTCTACGGCAACACCGAGCGGCGCACCCAGCAGTGGAACCGGATGGTCGATCCGCCGGGCGAGGCGCGTGAAGACGCCTGGCAGGTGATCCAGGTCGCCAAGCGCATGGGCATGGGCCATCTGTTCCCGTGGCCGGACGACGCCTGGCACGAGCCGATGTTCGAGGAGTACCGGTCGTTCGGCCTCGGCCACGGCAAGGATCTGGCGAGCTACCAGCAGCTCAAGTCGACGCGCGGCATGTTGTGGCCGGTGGTGAACGGCAAGGAGACGCCGTACCGCTATACCGCCGGGTATGACCCGTACGTCACGAAGGCGCGCGGCGCCCATTTCTACAAGGCGGTCGGCTACGGCGAAAAGGCGGCGTTCTTCCTGCGGCCGTACCATCCGCCGGCCGAGTCGCCGGATGCCGAGTATCCGCTGTGGCTGTCGACCGGCCGCGTGCTGGAGCACTGGCACAGCGGCTCCATGACGCGGCGCATTCCGCAGCTGCACCAGGCCGTCCCCAACGCCTACGTCGAGATCAACCGGGCCGACGCCGACCAGTTCGGGGTCAAGGCCGGAGACCGGGTCAAGGTGGTGAGCCGTCGTGGCAGCGTGGAGCTGCCCGTGGAAGTCGATGGCCGCGGCCGTCCGCCGCGCGGCACGCTCTTCGTGCCGTTCTTCGACGAGTCGCTGCTCATCAACCTGGTGACGCTCGACGCCATGGACAACATCAGCAAGCAGCCGGACTACAAGAAATGCGCCGTGCGTCTCGAGCGCGTCTAGCCGCGGCGCTGGCCGCGTGCGCGTGTGCCGTGGTGCTCGCGGCCGCGTGCGGCCCCGGTGCGCCGTCCGGGGCCGTTGCGCGGTCGACGGGGGCACGAGCGGCAGGACGGGCCTACGACGGGGCGCCGCCGACGATTCCGCACGACGCGGCGATCGGCACCTGCGTCACCTGCCACGACGGGGACGGCTCCGCCATCGAGGGTGTGGGCGTGGCGCCGGCCTCGCCGCACGGCGACGCGGCGGCCGACGGCGCCTTCCGCCGTTGCCGGCAGTGCCACGTACCCGACACCGGAGCCGCGTTGCTCGTTCAATCGCGTTTCACCGGGCTGGCGCAAGGTCCATGGCGCGGCGGCCGGGCGACGCCAGGGGCGCCGCCCACCATTCCCCACACGCTGCAGCTGCGCGGCGAGTGTCTGACCTGTCACGCCGGACCTGGCGCGCGGGCCGAAATCCGCACTACGCACCCCGAACGCGTGCGCTGCCGCCAGTGTCACGTGCCCGACGTATCGCCGTTGCCGTGACCACGACGGGCCCACCCGCACCAGGTCAGCGGCCGGACATGACTGCCGTCATACCGGCGATCGGAGGGCGGCGTCAGCATTGGTGCATGATCGGACGTCACTCCGCGGTGGTCGCCTGTGGGCGCTCGGTGCGGGCCGTCGGCGCCGTGCTGCTGTGTGTGCTGGCCATTCCCCCGAGGGCCCAGGCACAGCCACCCACTCCGTCCGCGCCGGCCGCGGCCGCCCCTGTGTCCACCTGGCGTCTCTCCGCCATCAACACGATGCGCCTCGAGTCGTGGCGCTACTTCGACCCGCGGCCGGGGGGCGGCGACCCCGACTACGACTTCCTCGGCGACCGGCTGCGCGTCGACGTGCGCGGCCATTGGGCGAAGGTCGATCTGACGCTCGCCGCGCAGTATGTCGGCATGTTCGGGTTGCCGGATCGCGCCGTCGGACCCGGCCCGCTCGGCCTCGGCCCCCTGTACTTCGATCAGGGCGGCCGCCGTTCCAACTCCGGCCAGCTCTTTCTGCGCTTCGCCAACCTGCGGTTCCCGGCGGTTGCCAAGGGCGTGGATCTGCAGGTGGGCCGCATGGGCTACACCTCGGGTTCCGAGGCGCCGAGCGGCGTGCCCAAGATCGAGACGGTGAAGCGGCAGCGCCTCGATGCCCGGATCGTCGGCGAGTTCGAGTGGTCGATCTATCAGCGCGTGTTCGACGGTGTGCGCATCGACGTCACCCAGCCGCGGTGGCGCGCGACCGGCGTGGCCTTCATGCCCACGCAGGGTGGGTTCGCCCGCCAGTCCAATACGACCATGCGTGACGTCGTCGTCGGCGGCGCCACGGTGAGCTCGCGTCCCGCGGCCGGACCAGGCCGTCGCACGCAGGTGCAGGGCTTCGGCTGGCAGTACCGCGACCGCCGCAGCGTGACGCAGCGTCCCGACAACAGCGGGCGTAGCGCGCCGGGCGGCGTGGAGATCGACGTGACGACGGCCGGCGCCGTCGTGCTCGGCGCCTACCCGGCCGGCCGGGGCGAAGCCGACCTCTTTGCCTGGGGTGTGGCGCAGACCGGCGACTGGTACGGCGACGACCATCGCGCGTTTGCCGTGGCGCTCGAGGGCGGCTATCAGTGGACCGCCGTGCCGTGGCGTCCGTGGCTGCGCGCCGGCTTCTTCCATGCCAGCGGCGACGACGATCCGGCCGACGACTCGCATGGCACGTTCTTTCCGATGCTGCCGACCGTTCGCCGCTTCTCGCAGACGACGGCCTACGGCACGATGAACCTGCGCGACGTCTTCGTGCAGGCGCAGGCCCGGCCGCGAGCCGCGCTCGGGTTGCGTCTCGACCTGCGCCGGATCGACCTCGCGTCGGCGGCCGACCTCTGGTACGTCGGGAGCGGCGCCACGCTGGCGCGCGGCGCCGTCTTCGGATACACCGGACGGCGGTCGAACGGCAGCACGCGCCTGGGCACGGCCATCGAGGCCTCGGCCGACTATGCGGTCACGCCGCGCCTGTCGGTCAACGGCTTCCTCGGCCGCGTCCGCGGCGGACCGGTCGTCACCGGCACCTTCGCCGGTCGCGACCTCTGGTTTGGCTACCTCGAAAGTGTGGTCACCCTCGGACCGCGCTGACGCGCGTCCGTATGACCCCCGTCATACCACCGTGCCGGGCCTGGCCGCAGACTCGACTGAACCTCTGAAGGGAGGACAGCCATGACGCGTGTCGTGCTCGCACTCACCATCCTCGCGGTCGCCTCCGGCGCCGCCTACGCTCAGGAAATCAAACGGGTACCGATGAAGCGGACCCAGGCCTCGGACGGGCCGGGGATGTACAACTCGTATTGTGCGTCGTGCCACGGTCTGGCCGGCCTCGGCAATGGCCCCGCTGCCGTGGCCTTGACGAAGACGCCGGCAGACCTCACGCGCATCAGCGCGCGTAACGGCGGTACGTTCCCGGAGACCCGGGTCCGTCGCTACATCGAAGGGGCCGATGAGATCAGCGCCCACGGCTCCCGCGACATGCCGGTGTGGGGCACCCTCTTCCGCGCCATGGAGCGCGACACCGTGCCGCTGCGGATCCAGGCCCTCGCCGACTTCCTGAAATCGATTCAGAAGTAGATCGCCGCCTCGCGGCGACGCCGCGGGGCATGGTACGGTGTTGCAATGACCCGGCGTGAATGGCTCGTGCGGGCGGCGGCGTGGGCGTCGGCGCCGGCGCTCGCGCGCACCCAGCACGGCGGCGGGCTTCGGCGCCACCCGCCGCAGACCGCGGCGGAGCTCGCTGGCGCTGCCGACCTCACGTTACGGATTGGCCAGCTGCGACACGAGATCGGCCCGCGACGGGTCGTGACGACGCTGGCCTACAACGGCCAGGTGCCGGGGCCCCTGGTGCGGGTGCCGCGGGGACGGCCGCTGACCGTGGACGTCTTCAACGACACCCGCGTCGAGGACATCGTGCACTGGCACGGCCTCCACATCCCGCCGGAGGTCGACGGCGTCTACGAGCAGGGCACACCGGGCGTGCCCCCGCTCGGTCGCCGGCGCTACGTCTTCACGCCTGATCCAGCCGGCACGCGCTGGTACCACAGTCACGGCGCCGCCGGCCGGGACCTCACGAAGGCCACCTACTCCGGGCAGTTCGGCGTGATGGTCGTCGACGACGGCCAGGACCCCGGCGCCTACGACCAGGACGTCGCCATCGTGCTCCACGAATGGGAGCCGTTCCTGCGCCGGAGCGGCCCGCTCGACGTCGAGTTCAAGGCGTATTCGATCAACGGCCGCATGCTCGGCGCGGGTGAGCCCGTGCGCGTCACCGCCGGCTCGCGCGTGCTGTTCCGGCTCGTCAACGCCAGCGCCACACTGACCCATCGCCTGGCACTGCCTGGACATGCCTTCCACGTGGTCGCGCTCGACGGCAACCCGGTGCCGCGTCCGGCGCCGGTGCCGGTCGTCGAGCTGGCGCCGGGGGAGCGCGTCGATGCCCTGGTCGACATGCAGCGGCCCGGCATCTGGATCCTCGGCGCGGTGCGCGAGGCCGACCGCGCCCTCGGCCTCGGCGTCGTCGTCGAGTACGCCGGAGCGGCCGGTGGGCCGCGCTGGGACGCGCCGGTGCTGCGCCCGTGGGACTACACGCTGTTCGGCGCCGCCGCCCCTGCCGCGGCGGAGCCCGACGGGCGTCTCACGCTGGCGTTCCGCGCCACCGGCGATGGCCACCTCTGGACGATCAACGGCAAGTCGTATCCCAAGACCGACGACCTCGTGGTCGTTGCCGGCCGGCGCTACCGGTGGACGCTCGACAACCAGAGCGCCGACCCGCATCCGGTCCACCTGCATCGGCACACCTTCGAGCTGGTACGGTTCGACGGCCGCCCGACCTCAGGGATCCGCAAGGACGTCGTCGTCGTGCCGGCCTGGAAACAGGTCGAGATCGATGTGACCGCCGATCAGCCGGGACTGGCGTTGTTCCACTGCCACCAGCAGTTCCACATGGACAACGGCTTCATGGCGATGATGCGCTACGAAGGCTGACCGGCGCTCAGGTCGCCGCGACCTCTTCGAGCGTGACCCGGTCGATGACCACGAAGCCGTCCTTCTCGGTGTGCAGCACGTCTTCCTTCTGCCACCGGCTCATGGTCCGAATCGCGGATTCGATGGTCGTGCCGGTCAGGTCGGCCAGTTCCTGCCGCGCCAGCGGCATCGGCACGAACGTGCCCCCGCGCTCGGGGCGTCCGATCTGATGCGCCAGCTTCAGGAACAGGCGCGCGAAGCGGGCTTCGACACGCGCCCCGGTGAGATCGGCGAGGCGCCGCGTCAGCTCTGCCAGGCGGAGCGTGAGCCCCGAGAGCAGCCCGCGGACGAGCACCGGATAACGCTCGAGCAGGTCGAAGAAATCACGCTGCTCGAGACGTAGACACGTCACGTCGTCGAGCGCGAGGGCCGAGGCCGGGAACGGCGCGCCTTCGTAGACGGCCACCGCGCCGAGCGGGTCACCGGGCCCGAAGATCTCGAGGATGATCTCCTTGCCGGCCGGCGTCGACTTGTAGACCTTCACCCGGCCCTCGACCACGGCCAGAAAGGCGTGCGCCTCGTCGCCCTCGCCGAAGATGTGGCTGCCGCGCGTGGTGCACGAGGCGGGCCACGGCCGCCACCCTGGCCCGGTCGTCGGCCGACAGTCGCCGGAAGAGCGGCAACCGTCGAAGCATGTCGTCGCTCGGCGCGGCCACGCCCCGCATCATAGCGGAAGCGTCGGCCGTCAGAGGCGGCGGTCCAGTTCGAGCGCCCGGGGGAACAGCACGCCGGCTTCGAGGGCGACATGCGCCCGGCACTCCGCCAGGAACGCCCTGAGGTCGGCCAGCACGTCCCGCCACGTGTCGTGTCGGGCCGTCGAGATCGCCGGCCCGGCGGACGAGCGGCTCGAGCGCCGCCACCGCAGCCGAGAGTCGGTCGTGCTCGCCTTCGAGCACCCGGATGGGATGGAGCACGGTCGGGAACGGCAGCGGCGGCCGGCTGCGGCCCGACCGTTCGGCTTCGGCCAGCGCGACCAGCGCCGGGAAGAGGATGTTCTCCTCCTTGGCCACGTGCGCGAGCAGCAGGTCCGCGATCGAACCGAAGGCGTCGTCGAGGCCGGGCGCCGGTCCGGCGGGGTCGGCCGCCGCCAGCGCCGCCAGCCGCGCGCGAAGTCCCGGCACCGCCGCGCATGCGCGCGAGTGGGTGCCGGCGGCGACGTGGGCGCAGAGCGCATCCAGCGGCAGCGTGCCCGGATCACCCTCGAACGCTCGGTGCTCAGTCATAGTGCCGACCGTGGCGCGACTCGCAATGTACACGCGACGATTTCGCCGGCGATATGACGGTGGTCATAGCGCGACGGCGGCGCCGGGCGGAGCATGCGATTGCGTAATCGACGAGGGCATCTCATGGCTGCCCCTGCTTCGCCGCTTCGGGTCGATGTTCCGGGTGAGGGCTATCACGCGGGGCTGATCGCCTGCCAGCGGGCCTGTCCCGTGCACACCGACGCCCGCGGCTACGTGCGGGCCATCGCCGAGGGCCGCTTCGACGACGCCTACCTCATCGCCCGCGGACCCAATCCCTTCGCCTCGATCTGCGGACGGATCTGCGGCGCGCCGTGTGAGGCGGCCTGCCGGCGCGGTCAGGTGCCGCGTGTCGACGACGACGGGCAGTTCGTCGGGAAGGATCGCCCGGTCGCGATCCGGGCTCTCAAGATGTTCGCCTGCGAGCGTGGCCGGTCCCGAGGCCAGGCCGGTGGCGGAGGTGCTCGACGCGCTGCACGGGCACGAGCCGCGCGTGGCGGCCGATGCCGACGAGATGGCGGCGCTGCTGCGCGCCCGCGTCGATGGCAGCATCCCGCCGGCGCAGGGCGAGCGCGTCGCCATCATTGGCGCCGGTCCAGCCGGGCTCTCGGCGGCCCACGACCTGGCGCTGCTCGGCTTCTCGCCCGTGGTCTTCGAGAGCGAGCCGGTGGCGGCCGGGATGCTCGCGGTCGGCGTGCCCGCGTATCGCCTGCCCCGCGACCTCATCGAGCAGGAGGTCGCGGTCATCGAGGCGCTCGGCGTCGACATCCGGCTGCGGCGTCACGGTGGGCCGTGACGTCTCGTTCGCGGACCTGCGCCGCGACTACGCGGCGGTCATCGTGGCGGTGGGCGCCAAGTCGTCCCGTAGCGTCGGCATACCAGGCGAGCAGGGACCGCGGGTCTACGGCGGCGTCGATCTGCTGCGGGCGTCGGCCCTCGGCGAGGCGCTGGACATGGGCCGTGACGTGGTCGTCGTCGGCGGCGGCAACGTCGCCTACGACGTGGCCCGCACGGTGGTGCGCCAGATCGCCTACGACGCGGCGCGAACCGCGGCCCGGCTGCCTGGCACGTCCCGCGTGCGCCTCGTCTCGCTCGAGGGGCTCGAGGACATGCCGGCCGACACCGTCGAGATCGTCGAGGGCGACGAGGAGGGCGTCGAACGGTGGAACGGCTGGGGGCCGGTCGAGATCGTGCGCGGCGAGGATGGGCGCGTCACCGGCGTGGCGGTGCGCCGCTGCCTCCGTGTCTACGACGAGTCGCGGCGTTTTGCGCCCGTGTTCGACGATGCCGATCGCCAGCTGATTCCCTGCGACACGGTGCTGCTGGCCGTTGGGCAGTCGCCGGTGACCGGATTCCTGGCGCACGGCGGGGAAGACGTCGAGATGGCCCGGCCCGGGTGGCCGCGTAGTCGATCCCGCGACGCTGGCAACGAGCGCCGCCGGCGTCTTCGTCGCCGGCGACCTGGCCCACGGCACCCGCCTGCTCATCGATGCGGTGGCGTCCGGCAAGGCAGCGGCACGGTCGGTCTACACCTACGTCACCGGCCGTGCCCTGCACGCCTCGGCCCTCACGCTGCACCTGCCGCTGCCGGGCTATCGACGGGAGCGGGGCTACGAGTCGATTCGGCGTCAGCCGGTGCCCACGCGCGAACCCGGCGAGCGCCTGACCCATCCCGACGTGCCGGTCGAACTCGGCTACGAGCGCGAGCAGGCCATGCGCGAGGCGCAGCGATGTCTCGACTGCGGCGTGACGCCGGTGTTCGACGGCAGCCGCTGCGTGCTGTGCGGCGGCTGCGTCGACGTCTGCCCGACGAATTGTCTCAAGATCGTATCGCTCGACGCCATGGTGCAGAGCGACGACCTCGAGCGCGCCATCGCCGGAGCACTCGGCGACGTCATCGACCGCGCCGGGAACTCCGCCATTCTCAAGGACGAAGACCGCTGCATCCGGTGCGCGCTGTGCGTGATGCGCTGTCCGGCCGACTGCGATCGACATGGAGCGCGTGTCGTTCACCACGCGCTGGAGGGCGTCATGACCGTTGCTCCTGGTCCCAGCCAGTCGCGCCTCGATCCGGAGCCGATGCCCCGCCGCGACTTGCTCGGGCTTGCTGTCGCTGTGGTCGATGGCGTCGGCGCTGCTCTTCGCCACACTGGGCATGCTGCGGCTGCCGACGCGCCGCCGTCCTGCCCTCGCCGTCGAAGAAGTTCCGCGTCACGATTCCGGAGACGCTCCCGGCCGGCGACGGCGTTCGTGCCGCCCGGGCGCTCGGTGGCCGTGTTCCGCGATGACGGCCGGCGTGCACGCCGTCTCCACCGTGTGCACGCACCTCGGCTGCATCGTGAAGCCGACCGCGGCCGGCTTCGAGTGCCCGTGCCACGGCTCGCGCTTCACCTCAGACGGCGCGGTGACCGGCGGCCCGGCGCCGGCACCGCTGCCCTGGCTCGAGGTGACGGTCGTCGGCGGCACGGTGGTGGTCGACGAATCGGCGACCGTGCCGGCCGGCACGAAGGTGGCAGTATGAGCACCGCGCCCAACGCCGCTGCAGGTGTTTCGCGACAACCTGCGGCTGGCGCCGCGCCGGCTCGCGGCCGCGGCTTTTCGCACCGGCACGCCGAACACCGACCGCGTCGCGCTCGACCTTCGTCTTCGGCAACGTGTTCCTGCACCTCCACTCGGTGCGTACGCACCGCTGGAGCCTGCGCTGGGCCACGACCGCGGGCCTCGGCATTGCCACGATGGCGTCGTTCCTCATCACGCTCGTCACCGGCATCCTGCTGATGTTCTATTACAAGCCTTATCCGGACGTGGCCTACGAGTCGATGAAGGACATCCACTTCGTCGTGCCGACCGGACGCTTCATCCGGAACATCCACCGCTGGGCCGCCAACCTGATGGTGGTGACGGTGATCCTCCACATGGCGCGGGTGTTCTACACCGCCTCCTACCGGGCGGCCGCGCGAGTTCAACTGGCTGATCGGCATGGCGCTGCTGGTCGTGACGCTGGCGCTCTCCTTCACCGGCTACCTCCTGCCGTGGGACCAGCTCGCCTACTGGGCGATCACCATCGGCGCCAACATCGCCCAGTCGCCGCGCGAAGTGACCGACGCGATCGGCATGACCGCAGTACTTCGATCCAGGCGGCCTGCAGCGGCTGCTGCTCCTCGGGTCGGACACGGTGGGCGAGGAGGCGCTCATCCGCTTCTACCTGCTGCACGTCATGCTGCTGCCCCTGGTGGCGGCGATGCTGATGGCGGTGCACTTCTGGCGCGTCCGCAAGGACGGCGGCCTGGCCAAGCCGGCCGACGTCGACAGCCGCCTGGAGGTGGCCGCCACGGACGTGTATCCCGGTGTTCACCGACGCGCCGCAGAAGACGTATCACCTGGCGGCGATCGTGCGCGGCCGGACACCCGCTGTGGGGCACGGCCCGGAGCACACGGTGCCGTCGATGCCGCACCTGTTCTACGCCGAGCTGGCGGTGCTGATGCTGACGGTGTTCATCTGCACGGCCCTGGCCCTGGTCTCGGATGCGCCGCTCAAGGAGCTGGCGAACCCGCTGGTCCCGGAGAACCCCGCCAAGGCGCCGTGGTACTTCCTCGGCCTGCAGGAGCTGGTGGCGTTCTCGGCCTTCATGGGCGGCATCGGCATGCCCTCGATCGTGCTCATCGGCCTGGGTCTCATCCCGTTCCTCGACCGCGAGACGGCGGGCACCGGCGAGTGGTTCGGCGGGCCGGGCGGCTGGCCGCTCGTGCGCAACGCGATGGCGGTCGGCTTTGCGGCCGCGCTGCTCGTCGAGTCGCTGATCATCCGCTACGGATGGCTCCGCGAGTGGTTCCCCGACATCCCGCAGCTCGTGATCACGGTCATCAATCCCGGCACGGTGCTGACGGCGATCTATGCCGGCTACTCGTTGCTGCTCGTCCGGCGCTTCAACTCGACGCGCGCCGGGGCGCTCGGGCTCTTCACGTGCTTCCTGTGCGGCTTCATCGTCCTGACCGTGGTCGGTACCTACTTCCGCGGTCCCAACTGGCACTTCTACTGGTCGCCGGCCGACTGGCCGGCGCATTGAGCATCGCGTCATGGCCAGCCTCGATCGCAACAAGTGGTTGCTGCTCGGATCCAGCGTGGGTGTGCTGGCGCTGCTCGTCACGGCAGCGCTCCGCGACAGCGTCTGGCTCGAATGGCGGCAGGTGCAGGCCGGCGTGTCCATCGACGGCGCGCCCGCGCCGGTGATGCTCCGCCAGGTCGTGAATCCCACGCTCGACGTGGCCGACCGCTGCGTGTCGTGTCACGTGTCGATGGCGCCAGGGGAACAGGCGGCGACCGGGATGGGCATGCAGGCGCACCCGCCGGTGGTGCACGACCCCACCGAGTTCGGCTGCACCGTGTGCCACGGCGGTCAGGGCCGGGCGACGACCAAGGCCGACGCGCATGGGACGGTGCCCTTCTGGCCCGAACCCATGCTGCCCGTGCGCTCGACCGAGGCCGGCTGCGGCACCTGTCACGCGGCCATCGGCGTGCCGGCGCGGGCGGTCTTCGACCAGTGGGCGGCGACCTTCGAGCGGCTCGACTGCCGTTCCTGCCACAGCGTCGACGGACGTGGCGGCACGATCCGGCCTGACGGCGGCGGCCTGGAAGGCCCGGATCTCTCGCGTGTGGGTCTCGCCGGTTTCAACCGCGACTGGTATCAGGCGCACGTGACGACGGCCGCGTCGGCGACCTCCGGACCGTGGCGCTCGTCGTGGGGACCGGTGTCCGATGCCGACCGCGCCGTGGTCGAGCGCTATCTCGACACCAGGGTGGCGGCGCCCTCGGTCGTGGCCGCCAAGTCGACGTTCCTGTCGTCGGGGTGCCTCGGCTGCCACACGATCAGTGGCGTCGGCGGCGACGACGGTCCCGATCTCACACGCGCCGGCGAAAAGGACCCCGGACGCGCCGACTTCGCGGCCGTGCCCGGCGAGCGCACGCTCGACAACTGGCTCGCGCAGCACGTGAGGACGCCGTCAGCCGTGGTCGTCGGCTCGCAGATGCCGGCCATGCGGCTCACCGGCGACGTCGTCGACGACCTGACGCTCTTCACCCTGTCGCTGCGGCGCCGCGATGTCGCTGGCAGCTACCTGCCGCGCGATCGCATGCGGGTGGCGCGCTTCGGCGAGCGCGAGTTCGCTTCCGACGGCGCCACGCTCTTCGGCGCCTTCTGCACCGGCTGCCACGGCAAGGACGGACTGGGGCTGCGGGCGGTGGGCGTGGCGACCTTCCCGTCGGTGGCCAATCCGGACTTCCTCGCCGTGGCGCCAGACGCGCTCATTGCCGACACCATCCGGCGCGGACGTCCCGGCCGCCGCATGCGTGCCTGGGGTGATGGCAGCGCCGGCCTGCGCGAGGCCGACATCCCGGTACTCGTGGCGCACCTGCGCGAGATGGCGGGCACGCCGCCGCCCGTGAACCCGCGGCCCGCCCGCTGGGCGGCCGGCAACGCCGCCGAAGGCGAGCGGCTGTTCGAGCGCACCTGCGCCGGCTGTCACGGGCCGAAAGGCGAGGGGGCCGACGCGCCCGCCCTCAACAACCCGGTGCTGCTTACCGCGGCCACCGACACGTTCTTCGCCGAGACCATCTCGCGCGGACGGCGCGGTACCGGCATGGTCGCCTTCGCCGAGCCGTCGCCGACACATCCCACGCTGACGGGAGCGGAGATCGAGTCGCTCGTCACCTTCATCCGCTCCTGGGGAGGCACGCCATGACACAACCAACCCGCCGCCAGTTCCTCGACCTGGTCGCGGCGGCCGGTCTTGGGGGCTTCGCGCTCTCGGCCGAGGAGGCCTGGGGCCTGCAGGCGCCCTCGAATCCGCTGGCCGCCTACCCCAACCGCGACTGGGAGAAGACCTATCGCGACCTCTTCGCCTACGACTCGAAGTACACCTTCACCTGTGCGCCGAACGACACGCACAACTGCATCCTGAACGCCTACGTCCGTCAGGGCGTGATCACGCGCATCGGTCCGACGATGCGCTACGGCCAGGCCACCGATCTGGCCGGCAACAAGACCACGCATCGCTGGGACCCGCGGGTGTGCCAGAAAGGGCTGGCGCTGACGCGCCGCTTCTACGGCGACCGACGGGTGAACCAGACGATGGTGCGCGCCGGTTTCAAGCGCTGGGTCGAAGCCGACTTTCCGCGTGGCGACGACGGCAAGGCGCCGGCCGAGTACTTCCAGCGCGGCCGCGACGAATGGGTGCGCCTCCCACACGACGAAGCCGCCACGCTGGTGGCCAAGGCGCTCAAGAACATCGCCGAGACCTACTCCGGCGAGGCCGGCATGGCCCGGCTGCGCGCGCAGCACTACGACGAGGAGACCATCAAGGCCACCGAGGGCGCCGGCGTGCAGACCATCAAGCTGCGCGGCGGCATGCCGCTCCTGGGCATGACCCGCGTGTTCGGGATGTACCGCATGGCCAACACGCTGGCGCTGCTCGACGCGCACGTGCGCAAGGTCGGGCCGGATCAGGCGCTGGGGTCGCGCGGGTTCGACAACTACTCGTGGCACACCGACCTGCCGCCAGGGCATCCGATGGTCACGGGGCAGCAGACCGTCGAGTTCGACCTCTCGGCCGTCGAGCACTGCAAGACCGTGGTGGTCTGGGGCATGAACTGGATCTCGACCAAGATGCCAGACGCGCACTGGCTCACCGAGGCGCGCCTCAAGGGCACCAAGGTCGTGGTCATCGCGTGCGAGTACCTCATCCACGTCCAGCAAGGCCGACCAGGCGGTGGTGGTGCGTCCGGGGACGACGTCGGCGCTGGCCCTCGGCTTCGCCAACGTCATCCTCCGCGACAACCTCTATGACGCCGACTACGTGAAGCGGTGGACGGACCTGCCGGTGCTCGTGCGCACCGACACGCTGAAGTGCCTGCGGGCCAAGGACGTCTTCGGCGGGAGCATCGCCAACCTCACGAGCGCGCAGGTGCTGAAACAAGGCGAGCGGGCGCCGGCGCCGGCCGCGCAGCAGCGGCAGGTCATCCCCGAAGCGCTGCGCGCCGAGTGGGGCGACTACGTGTGGTGGGACCGGACGTCGAACCAGCCGCGGCCGCTCACCCGCGACCAGGTGGGCCAGCGGTCGGCGATCGGCGATCCCCAGCTCAAGGGCAGTGTGACGGTGGCGCTCGCCGACGGCACGAGCGTACGCTGCCGGCCGGTCTTCGACATGGTCAAGGAGTACGCCGCGCACTTCGACCCCAAGACCACCGAGGAGATCACCTGGGCGCCGGCCGCGGCCATCGAGCAGCTGGCGCGCGACTTCGCCAGGCAGCCAGGCACGACGCTGTTCGCCATCGGCATGGGGCCGAATCAGTTCTTCAACAACGACAACAAGGACCGCGACATCTTTCTGCTGGCGGCGCTCACGGGCAACGTCGGCAAGATCGGCGGCAACGTCGGGTCGTATGCCGGCAACTACCGCATCGCGCTCTTCAACGGCAGCCCGCAGTACATCAACGAGAACCCCTTCGATATCGAGCTGGACCCGGCCAAGCCGTCGCGTCCCCGCCAGTTCTGGCGCGCCGAGTCGGCGCACTTCTACAACCACGAGGATCACCCGCTCAGGGTCGGCAACCGGCTGCTCACCGGGTCGACCCACATGCCGACGCCCACGAAGGTGATGTGGTTCGCCAACGCCAACTCGATCCTCGGCAACGTCAAGTGGCACTACAACACGGTCATCAATGCCCTGCCGCGCATGGAGATGATCGCCGTGCACGAGTGGTGGTGGAGCGGCTCGTGCGAGTGGGCCGATGTCGTTTTCGGTGTCGACTCGTGGGCCGAGCTGAAGCACCCCGACATGACGGCGTCGGTCACCAATCCGTTCCTGATCGTGTTCCCGAAGACGCCCGTCCCGCGCATCTTCAACACCATCGGCGACATCGAGGTGACGACGCTGGTGGCGTCGAAGCTGGCCGCGCTCACCGGCGACCAGCGCTTCAACGACATGTGGAAGTTCGTCCGCGAGCAGAAGACCGATGTCTACCTGCAGCGCATCCTCGACCACTCGAGCAACACCAAGGGCTACCGGTTCACCGATCTCGAGGCCAAGGCGCGCGACGGCGTGCCGGCGCTGATGAACTCGCGGACCTCGCCCAAGGTGGTCGGCTACGACCAGCTCGCCGATTCGTCGCCGTGGTACACCAAGTCGGGCCGGCTCGAGCTCTACCGCGAGGAAGACGAGTTCATCGAGGCCGGCGAGAACCTGCCGGTGCACCGCGAGCCGGTGGATTCGACCTTCCACGAGCCGAACGTCATCGTGGCGCCGAAGCACGAGGCGCTGCGGCCCAGGCAACCGGAAGACTACGGCGTAGCGCGCACCGACCTGTCGTGCGAGGTGCGCTGCGGCCGCAACGTCGTGCTGACGTGGGCCGAGACCAGGAACACCCAGCATCCCCTGGCCAAGCAGGGCTACAAGTTCATCTTCCACACGCCCAAGTACCGTCACGGCTCGCACACGACGCCGATCGATACCGACATCAACGCCGTGCTCTTCGGGCCCTTCGGCGACATCTATCGCCGCGACAAGCGCAGTCCGTTCGTGACCGAGGGCTATGTCGATATCAACCCGAACGATGCCAAGGATCTCGGCGTCGACGACGGCGACTACGTATGGATCGATCCCGATCCCGAAGACCGGCCCTTCCGTGGCTGGCAGAAGAACGCCAAGGACATGGAGTTCGCGCGCCTGCTCTGTCGCGCCCGCTACTACCCCGGCACGCCGCGCGGCGTGACGCGCATGTGGTTCAACATGTACGGCGCCACGCCGGGATCGGTGGAAGGCGCGAAGTCGCGGCCGGATGGCCTGGCGAAGAACCCCCGCACCAAGTTCCAGGCCATGTTCCGGTCGGGCTCGCATCAGTCGGCCACTCGCGGCTGGCTCAAGCCCACCTTGATGACCGACTCGCTCGTGCGCAAGGAGATGTTCGGTCAGGCGATCGGCAAGGGCTTCCTCCCCGACGTCCATTGCCCGACCGGCGCGCCGCGCGAGGCGTTCGTGAAGATCTCCCGGGCCGAACCCGGCGGCATCGACCAGAAGGGCATGTGGCGGCCGGCAGCGCTCGGCCTCCGTCCGCGTTACGAATCGGCCGCAATGAAGCGGTACCTGGCCGGCGACTTCTTCGCCGGCTCGAAGGAGTAGTGTCATGGCCCGTGTCTACAACTGGCAACTCGGCCGGGAGATGTCCTACTGGTACCCGGAAAGCCGTCCACAGAAGCAGTTCGCGGCGGTGTTCGATACCAACAAGTGCATCGCGTGTCAGACCTGCACGCTGGCTTGCAAGACCACCTGGACTTCGGGCAAGGGCCAGGAGTACATGCTTTGGAACAACGTCGAGACCAAACCCTACGGCTCCTATCCGCTGGCCTGGGACCTGAACCTGCTCGACATGCTCGACGCCGGAAGCTGGCAGGGCAGCACCTACACAGGGCAGACGATCTTCGAGTCGGCGAAGGCGGGTGAGCGTGTGCTCAGCTGGCGCCCGGAAGGCGAGGACTACGCCTACCCCAACGTCGGCGAGGACGATTGCGCCGGCGCCGTCGATGGCGGCATGAGCCTGTCGATGCCGCACATAGCGTGGTTCTACTACCTGGCGCGGATCTGCAACCACTGCACCTATCCCGCGTGCCTGGCCTCGTGCCCGCGCGGGTCGATCTACAAGCGGCCCGAGGACGGCATCGTGCTGGTCGACCAGGGCCGCTGCCGCGGCTACCAGGAGTGCGTCAAGGGGTGCCCGTACAAGAAGGTCTACTTCAACCCGATGACCGGCACCTCGGAGAAGTGCATCGCCTGCTATCCGAAGATGGAGGTCGGGCTGCAGCCGCAGTGCTTCGTGAACTGCATCGGCAAGATCCGCATGGCCGGCTACCTCTCGCGGCCCGAGCAGGCGCGGCCCGACAACCCGATCGACTACCTGGTGCACGTCCGCAAGATCGCGCTGCCGCTCTATCCGCAGTTCGGGCTGGAGCCCAACGTCTACTACATCCCGCCGATCCACGTGCCGCCGGCGTTCCTGCGGCAGATGTTCGGCCCGGGTGTCGAGGCGGCGATCGCCGCCTACCGCAACGCCGCCAACGATCCCGACCTCGCCGGCCTGCTGAGCCTGTTCGGCTCGACCGAGTCGGTGATGACGCGCTGGGTGCGCCGCGGCGAGGAAGTGGCCGGCGTCGACGACCGCGGCACGACGCTGGTGCGCGTGCCGATGCGCGAGCCGGTGCACGTGCGCGCCGGTTTCGACAAGGTCTACCAGGTGATGCGATCGAACTGCCCATGAGTGGCGAGGGGGGCGTCATGAGACGAACACTGTGGGTCGGGGCGCTGGCGACGCTCGCCGCCGGACCGGCGGCGTGCCGGCCGGCGCCGGCGCCGACGCCCGATGTCGTGGCGGTGATGGCGCCGCGGGTGCCCGACACTCCCACCGACGCGGCATGGGACGCGGCGCCCGAGCACATCGCGACGCTGCTGCTGCAGGACCTCGTGGAACCGCGGCTGATGACGGCGTCGACGCCCCAGGTACGGGTGCGGGCGATCGCCGCGCCGAACGAGATTGCCTTCCGGCTCGAGTGGGCCGACGCGTCGCTCGACGACCTGCCCGGCAACGGCCGGTTCGTCGACGGCTGCGCGGTGCAGGTGCCCGCCACCGCCGATCCCAACGCCCCCGACCCGCAAATGGGGCAGGCGGGGAAGGGCGTGCAGATCACCTACTGGCGGGCCGACTGGCAGGCCACCGTGGACGGTCGCGGCACGGCGATCCAGGACCTCTACCCGAACGCCACGGTGGATCACTACCCGTTCGAAGCGCCGTCGTTGCCGGCGGGGTCGGATGCGCAGCGCCAGATGGCGTCGCGGTACGCACCCGCCGATGCCGCCGGCAATCGCCGCGGCGGGTCGCGGACCTCGGCGGTCGAGGAGCTGATGGCCGAGGGCCCGGGCTCGATCACGCCGGCCGGCACCAGCACCGCGCGCGGCAAGGGCGTGCGGACGCCGCAAGGCTGGGCGGTGGTCATCGTGCGGCCGCTGCCCGACGGCCTGTCGACGACCAGCCGTACCAACGTGGCGCTGGCGGTGTGGGAAGGGGCGGCGAAGGAAGCCGGGGCGCGCAAGATGCGCAGCGGCTGGGTGGGCCTGATGATGCGGGGGACGTCATGACTTCCGCGATTGGCGCGGCGCCGGTGCCCGATCCGGCGGTGGTCGCCTTGCTGCAGGACGCCGCCTCATGGCGCCTGCTCGGGCGGCTGTTCGAGTGCCCGTCCGAGGCGTGGCGCCGGGACGTCGCCACGCTGGCCGCGGAGGTCGCCGATGCGGAACTGGTCGCGGCGGCGACCGGCGCCGTCGACGAGGCCACCGAGGGCGTGTATCACTCGGTGTTCGGGCCGGGCGGGCCGGCACCGCCGCGCGAGGTCAGCTACCACGACACGCTGGAACTCGGGTCGGTGATGTCGGCGCTGACCGGCGCCTACGGCGCGTTCGACTACCGCCCGTCGATCGTCGAGGCGCCGGATCACGTGGCGGTCGAGACCGGTTTTCTGGCCTACCTGCGCGTGAAGCAGGTGTTCGCGCTCATGGAGGGGGACGCGGCGCACGTGGCGATCACGGCCGAGGCCGTCGATGCCTTCCGGGCCGATCACCTGGCGGTCTACGCCGAACGGCTCGCCGGCATCCTGGCCGAGGCCCCGCTCGGCTACCTGCAGGCCGCGTCGCGCGTCCTGGCGCGGCGCGTCGGGCCGCGGCCCGGGCCCAAGCGGCTGCCGGTCATCCAGCCGCCGGCCGAGGACGACGGCGGCGAGTTCGGCTGCGAGGCGTGATGCGCGGCCGCTGCCTGGTTGTCGGCGGGCACAGCCGTGGCGTCGGCAAGACGGCGCTCGTCGTCGACTTGGTGCGCTCGCTCGGCTGGCATCGCGTCGTCACCGTGAAGGTCTCGGCGCACCGCCATGGCTCGAGCATCGAAGTGGAGGAGGACGGCGTGCCATCGGCCGGATCCTCGACCGGCCGCTGCCTGGCCGCCGGCGCCGCGCGGGCGCTGCTGTGCCGGTGCCCGAACGACTGCCTCGCGATGGCCCGGACGCTGGTCGAGCAACTGCGCCGTGCCGGCTACGACGTGATCGTCGAGTCCAACCGCATCGCCCCCGGAACGGCGCCTGACCTGACGTTCTTCGTCGCGTCGGCGGCGACCGCCGACTGGAAGGCGACGTCCGACGCGTGCCTGGCGCGCGCCGACGCCGTCGTGCTGTCGTCAGGCACCGGGTCAGCCCCGGTCCGCGTCGCTCCGTATCTGGCCTCGACCGGCGGGCGGGCAGCCCTGCTGGGGCTGTCTGCGGATTGGCGCGTGCCCGGTCTACGCCGCTGGGTGCGCGAGCAACTAGCGGCGAAGCCCCGCGGTTCGGCTACGTCGAGAGCGTGATCGCCCTCGGGCCGCGGTGATCACAGGTGCACGCGGCGCGGGACGAAGAACACGCCGTCCCACACCGCGAATTCGCCGGCCGCGCCGAAGGACAGCACGCGACCGCCCAGCGCCGCTCACGGCCGGGTGTGATCCTCGACGGCCGGGGTGGTCGGCGGCGGGTGCGGCACGCAGGCCCCGAGCACAAGCGCAGCTCCGGCGACAGCCACGGCGCGGCTGACGGCAGCGATCACGGCGTCGTTCGGGTGAAGCGCAGGGGGGCGGCGAGTCCGGCACTGAACAGCCGCAGGGTCGTGCCGTCGATCTCGAACCGCTCGGCGCCGCGCAGCGCCGCGAAGTACTTGGCTTCCTGGGCGCCCACCGGGTCCGCGCAGGCCATCATCGTCGAGCCCAGCAGCCCGAACGTGATCGCCGAGCCGGTGATGGTGACGGGGCCGAAGAACCGGTTGCACGACCCACGTCCGGCGACGCGGCCGGCCTCGGGGAACTCGAGCGTCGCCTCGGCGCCGCTGACGACGCCGGCGCCGGCGAGATCCTCGAGGCGCCACGCCGTGCCGACCAGAGTCGGCGCGGCTGCCGCGGGCGCCTCGGCCTGCACGCGCGTGAGCATGAGCGCGACGGTGGTCGGCTGCCCCTGGGTGAGCACCGGGGTCGGCTCGCGGGATTCGAACAGCGTCTGGCCGCCGGCGCGAATCACCGCGCGGATGCCGTAGGGACGATCGCCGTTCACGCGTGCCGGATCGAACGTCAGCTCGAACGGCAGCGGCACCTGGCGGCCGTTGGCGGCCACGGTGGTCTCGCCGAGGATCGCCATGGTCACCACGCCCGATCCGATGTCGGTGATCCACACGTCCACAGTCGCATCGGCCGGCAGCGCCATCCGCTCGCGGTACGCCACCGTCCCGCGTACCGCGGCCGGTGTGGCCGGCGCCGCACTGGTCACCTGCACCTCCGTCTGGCCGTTGCCGGTGCATCCGGCCAGCAGGCCGGCGACGAGCCCTATCGCGATCATGACGTCGGGCTTCATCAGCGGCCTCCCAGCGCGGTGGCGGTGGCCGGCTCGAGACGGATGTCCACGGGCTGGCCGGGGTTGTGACTGCGGATGTGGAACTCGGTGGCGGTGAGCGCGACGATCTCGGTGGCGTGAGACATGCCCTCCTCGATCATCGTCAGGCCGTCGCCGGCGCGGGACCAGCGGCCCAGCGACGGCGTGCCGGTGGGCGAGGCGACCACCAGCGTGCCCTCGGACAGGAAGACATAGAGCTGGCCGGGGGCGACGGCTGAGGACTCGGCCACCTGCCACACGCGGTTGACGAAGGTGACCGGCGCCGCCGGGGGCGTCGGGGCGGCGCTGGGCGCCGGCGACGGCGGGGCCGGAGCCGCCGCGGGAGGAGCGCACGCGGGCGCGCTGGCCAGCAGCGTCCCCGCGAACACGACCGACAGGGACATTGAACGCATCAGGAGCTCCGCGGTCAATGGCCCCGTCGGGCGGCTGCGGGGGGTTGTGCCTTGGACGCGCCGTCGCGGGCCAGCGGTGCCGGCCGCCGGGCCCGTTGCCGCGCCGACACCGACTTGATCACCAGGCGTCGCGGCTGCGCGCCGTCGAGGGGCACGTCGGCGGCGGCGACCGCCTTGCGCAGCAGCGTGCGCACCGCCGGCCGATCCAGATCCGCCGGTGACGCCAGCACCAGATGACGCGCCATCGTGCCCGACCCGCGCAGCAGGCCGTCAGGATCGGGCAGGGCCTGTGGGTTGAAGAAGAACAGGCTGACCCAGCGCGGGTAGACCGCCACTGAGAGAATGAGGTCGCCCATTCGCTCGGTGGGCCCGAAGCCGATCGCCAGCGCGTTGTAGTTGTCGTAGACGAGCTCGGTGGCGCCGGGCAGCCGCGTCCGCAGCTCGGCGAGGACGGCGCGGGTCTGGGCGGCGATCGCCGGGCTGAACTTCGAGATGAAGCTCGACAGCTGCGCGCGCGGTGAGGGGTCGCCCACGATCACCTGGCGGCGGCGAGGCCGTGGCCGCCGACCGGGGTGGTGACGGTGCCGTTGCCGAACGCGGCGATGAGCGGGCGGCCGCTGGCGATCGCCGCTTTCACCGACGGCAGCGCCAGCGAGGCGTCGTGGCTGGCTTTGCTGTCCCACGCTTCGGTGATCCAGATGGCGTTGGCGTCCGCCGGGTCGGTGGCGACGACATAGCTGAGGCAGCCCGGCATGCCCGCGACGCCGTCGAGGAGGATGGCGACCAGCTCGTCGCGCTTGCCGTCGACCGCCGTCATCTTGCCGATCAGTCCGTACATCCTGTCTCCTTGCGCGCCGGCGGCCGAGGGGCGGCCAGCGGTCAGCACGGCAGCACCGGTGAGGAGGAGATCGCGCCGGGTCAGCTGCATGTCGACATCGTAGCCGAGTCGCACGACGCCGTGGCGACAGGACCGTGGGATCAGGCGAGTTCGGCGGGCACCACCTCGACGCGCCGATCTTCGCCTCGGCGCAGCAGCCGCATCTGGATGCGGCGGTCGATTCGATCCTCGTCGAGCAGGCGGTGCAGATCGTCGGCCCCTGACACCGCCGCGCCGTCGAAGTCGACGATGACGTCGCCAGGTTCGACGCCGGCGCGCGCCGCCGGGCTGTCGTCGCTCACGGCGGTGACGCCGAGACCGCGATCGGCGGCCAGACCGTGCGCATGCGACAGGCGGCGGGGAATCGTCGTGTCCTGGCCCGCGACGCCGAGCCAGCCGCGGCGCACCCGGCCGAAGCGGAGCAGCGCCGAGATCACCCGCGATGCCGTGGCGCTCGGCACCGCGAAGGCGATGCCCTGGCCGCCGAGGATGACCGCCGTGTTCACGCCCACCACCTCGCCGCGGCTGGTCACCAGCGGTCCGCCCGAATTGCCGGGGTTGAGCGCCGCGTCGGTCTGGATCAGGTTCTCGATGAGGCGAACGGTACGGGCCCGCAGCGAGCGGCCGAGCGCGCTGACAACGCCGGCGGTGATCGTGTGCTGGAAGCCGAGCGGGTTGCCGATGGCGACGACCAGCTGGCCGGGACGCAGCCGGGTGGAATCGCCGAGCGGCGCCGCGCGCAGTCCCGCCGCGGTGACGCGCAGCACGGCGAGGTCGGTGTGCGGATCGTCGCCGACGAGGTCGGCGGCGAGGCGTTCGCCGTCGAGCGTCGTCACGTGGATGGCGCGTGCGCCCTCGACGACGTGGCTGTTGGTCAGCACCAGGCCATCCGGCGCGAACACGAAGCCCGAGCCGGTGCCGCCGCGCCGCCGCCGGCCACCCGCGGGAGACACCGCTGCCTCGACGTCCACCTTCACCACCGAAGGCCCGACCCGCTCGACCGCGTCCATCACCGCGCGGGAGTAGGCGTCGAGCAGTGCGAGATCGTCAGGCATGTCGTCAGGCATGATGTCCTTCGAGCCCCGAGCCCCGAGCTCCGCCGATCTACAGTTCCACCAGGCCGAGGCGCAGCGCGCGGCGCACGGCCTCGGTGCGCGTCGTGGCGCCGAGCTTGCCGAAGATCGTGCCGAGGTGGAACTTCACCGTGTGCTCGCTGATGCCCAGCGCGTGCGCGATGTCGCGATTGCCAAGGCCATCGGCGAGCAGCGCCAGCACGTCGCGTTCGCGCGCGGTCAGGTCTTCCACCGGCGGGTCGTCGAGCGTGTCGTCGGCCGCCGCCGGACGCGGCGCCGGCCACTCGCCGGCCGGCCCGAGCACCACGTCGGCGTCGTCGAGGCGATCGACGATCCGCCAGCCGGCCCGCCGGGCCTCGTCGTGCAGACGGCGCCGGCCCTCGGCCGTCGCCGCCGACACGAACACGCGCAAGGCGTCGCTCACGGAATCAGCTTATCCGCGCCGCCGCTCGCCGACCGTCACGGTGACGTCGGTCGCGTTGCCGCCGCGCACGACGCCGACCGGCACCGGACGGCCGATGCGGTCGCCGCGCAGCAGCGTCAGCAGGTCGTCGGGTTCGGCGACGGCCACGCCGTCGAAGGCGACGATGACATCGCCCACCAGCAGGCCCGCTGCCGCGGCCGGCGTGTCGTCGGCGACGCCGGTGACGAGCAGCCCGCCGTCGCGTCCACTGGTCCGCTGGCGCGCCGGCAACGTCACCGACAGCGAGCTCACGCCGAGATAGCCCTGACGCGCGCCCCCGGTGGTGGTCACGGCGCGAGCGGCCTCCCAGGCCAGCGCCGCCGGGATGACGACGGTGGTGCCGCGAATCGCCATCGCGGTGATGACGCCCAGCGTGCGGCCGGCGCCGTCGACCAGCGCGCCGCCGGTGAGCGCGCCGTGCGGCGCCAGGCCAATGCGGATCACGCGGGCAATCTCGGAGGCGCGGCCGGTGCGCAGCGGACCGCCGACGACGGCGATCGGCGCCAGCGCCGAGAAGACGCCGCCGCTCCAGGTGCGGCCCACGGCCAGCGCCAGGTGTCCGGGCTGCGGTTCGGCGCCGGTGGTGGCGGCGGGTGCACCGAGTCCCACCGCGCGTACCACGGTGAGGCCAGTGGACGCGCTGCGGCCGAGCACGGCGCCTTCGAGGGTCTTCCCGTCGGCGCGGCGCACCGACACCACGCCGTCGTGGACGGCCACCCCGGGGGTGACGATCAGGTCGGTGTCGTAGACCACGCCGGCGACCGGCCGGCGGTGGCCCTGCACCTGGACGATGGTCGCGGCGGCGGTCTCGGCCGCGGCGGAGAGTTGCGAGGACAGGGCGGTCAGGACATCGGTCATGCCCTCACCGTAGCAAGGCAACGCCGGGCGGCGCGCCAGCCGTTCGGCTAGGCACTATGTGCCACGTCGCTAAGTGTCTTCGTGACAGTCCCAATTACAATCCACGGCGTGCGTATACTCGCCGGCCTCTTGGCGGCAGTCATTCTCGCGACTGGGGTTCAGGCCGCCGACCGCGCCGTGGCCTGGGTGACGGTGGACGGCGCCTTCGAGCGCGATCTCAACCGCGCCGCAGCACGCGGCCTGCGGTTGGCGGCCATCAGCGACGGCCTCCCGTGCGGCGTCGCGGCGATGCAGGCGCCCGAGCCCGCGACATCCGCCGCCACCTACCGCGTCGTCGCCGACCGCGACCTGGCGGCGGCGCTGCCGGACCTCGTCGCCGGCGGCTTCGTGCCGCGCCTTGCCACGCGGATTGCCGGCACGCGCCACGCGGTGGTGTTCGAGCGCACGACGCCGCCGATGCCGCCGGTCACGTGGCGGCTGGTCGAGTTCGAGAAGCTCGAGGATCTTGGCGCCGCGCTGGCGGCTGTGGCCGCCGAGGGCTTTCGTCCGCGAGTGCTGGTGCGGCCGCCGTTCCGGAGCTGGCCCGGGCTCTCGGAGCGCGGCATGGTGCTGGCGGCCGGCGCCGAGGGCGCCGTCGCCGTGGAATCGCGCGTGCTGGTCGGCTCGAATCGCGATCTGAAGGACGTCGCGCCGCCGCTCACCATGGCCACCGCCGCGGGATGGACGGTGGACCTGTTGTTCTCGAGCGCGCGCGACGGCAGCGATCGCCTGCGCCGCGAGCGCCTCGTGGTCGCGTTGTCGCGGCCCGCGGGCACGACCTCCGGTGCCGCCGTCTCGATTGAACGCCACACCTCGTTCGGTCTGTTCGGCGCCGGTGTGGTCGCCGGCGCGGCGGCGTTCTGGAACGACTACCTGACGGCGTGGACCCCGCGCGAACGCCGTCAGATCTGGGCCAGTCCGATCCAGCTTTCGAACACCGAGGCCAGCTGCGCCGGCCTCGAGTTCAAGCTGCGCATCGACGGCATGGACGACCAGGCCCACGACATCGTCGCGCTGCTGGGCAAGCCGCGGACGACCGGCGGCCACGAGCTGGTCGTCGTCACCGAACAGCGCTTCGGATTCTGACGCTTGTCAGTGGGGCAGTCACCTCGCGGAACGTCCAGCTCGGTGACAGACCCTACTGCGCCGCGGGCCGCTCCGACAGCGCCTTGAACGGCGTGCGCAGCGTCCCGATGCCCTCGACCTCGATCTCCACGACGTCGCCAGGCTTCAGGAACTTCTGCCGCTCCATGCCGGTGCCGGCGGGCGTGCCGGTCACGATCACGTCGCCGGGGTAGAGCGTCATCCGCGACGTGACGTAGGCGATGAGGTGCGGCTCGCTCCAGATGAGGTTGCTGGTCCGCGCGTCCTGCATCACCTCGCCGTTCACGCGGGTGACCAGCCGCAGATCGCTCGGACCCTTGGGCAGGAACTCCTTGGGCACGATCACCGGGCCGAACGGCGCCGCGCGGTCGATGCTCTTGCCGTCGAACCAGTTGGCGCCGGGGAACATCGTCACCTCGCGCAGCCGCTCGCTGCCGCGGTCGCTGAGGTCCTGCATGATGCTGTAGCCGAAGACGTAGTCCATGGCCTGCTCGCGCGGCACGCGGTAGGCCGGGCGCGGTCCCATGATGATTGCCAGCTCGCCCTCGTAGTCGGTGCGGCCGCGGCCATCCACGATGTAGAACGGCTCGTCGGGGTCGATGATGCAGGAGCGCGGCGACTTGGCGAACATGATCGGCGCGTCGCGGTCGGGCACGATGCGATCGGCGGCCGTGGCATCGAAGGCGCCGGCGGCCGGCGGCCGGGCCGGCGCCGAGGACGCGGCTGCGGCGGGCGGCGGTGTGGGCGCCGTGTAGGCACCGGTGGCGCCCATGCCCTGCGCGTGCGCCTTGTAGTTGGCCGAGGCGGCCATCAGGTTCCACGGGTACTTGATCGGCGCCAGCACCTTCACGGCCGACACGTCGAACGCGAAGGGCAGCGTCCCGGCGGGTTGTGCGGCAAAGAAGTTGGCGATCTGGTAGAGCCGCGGCGACACCGTGGCGTACTGCTCGATCAGCGCCTTCATCTCGGTGGGGATGGCCACCGCCGGCAGCTTGGCGCGCTCGGCGACATGACGGTTGGCGCCGGCGATGTCGAGCACCCGGGCGCCCAGCACCAGGCCGATGCGGGTGCTGCCGGCCGCTTCGAACGTCATCAGCTTGAAGGGCGTATCCGGCGTCGCCTTCGGCGTCGACTGGGCCTCGGGACCCGCCGCCGTCACGTAGGCCATCGTCAGGCCGGCCACGGCGCCGACACTCCACCGCATCCACTGCGTTCCAGTCATGGGTACGCTCCTGCCGATGCATCCTATCCGAGGATGCGGCCGCTACGGCGTGGGGAAGAGGGCGCGCGCGGCTGCGACGGCCATTTCGCGCAGGGCGGCCTCGTCGGCACGCCAGCGCTCCCCGGGGGCCCGCTCGATGGCGGCGATGACGAAGGCGATGTGGTCGGTGGGGCCCAGGGTCACGCCGCGCACATCGACCTCGCGGCGGACGGTGTCGCCGCGGCGCAGGCCGGTAATGGCCGGCACCGGCTGGACGGCGGTGACGGCGCCGCGTTCGGCGATGACGAGGGCCACGACCTCCACCGCGGGAACCGTGGCCGTCGCCTGACTGCGCACGGTGAGCACGAAGCGCGGGTTGCCGCGCAGCTGCCGCTGTTCGTCGACGCGCTCGATCACCGCCGCCGCCTCCGCCTCGACGGCGAACGCAAACGCCCGCGACGGCCGCCCTTCGCCGCGCGCGGCGTCGCGGCGGAAGTGATCGTCCATCGCCCCGCCGATCGGCGACCCGCCCGGGCCGGTCTGGGCGGCACTGGCCGCGGCCATCATCGTCAGCAGCAGGGCCAGCGTAGACGAACGGCGCGGCGCAGCGAGCAGCACGAGCCGCAGTCTACCAGCCGTCCTGGGGCTGCGAGCGGTGGAACATAATGCGGCGGTGTCCACGGTCGCTACGCTCGGGTTCGTGATTCGGTAGGCACAGCGAGCCCGTGCCGTTGCTCCACGAGTTCTTCGACCGGGCCGCGAGCCGCTGGCCAGATCGCGTCGCGATCGAGGTGCCGGCCGGCCCAGGTCGGCCGCGACAGCACCTGACCTATCGCGACCTCGACGGGCGAGCGTCGCACCTCGGTGTGCGGCTGGGCCCGCTCGCCGCTGCCGAGCCGCTCGTCGCGACCCTGATGGCGCGCGACTCGCCGTGGCTGGTGGCGGCCCAACTGGCGGCGCTGCGGCGCGGCGCGGCGTTCGCCAGCCTCGACCCGGCGTTTCCCGACGGGCAGATCCGCGCGCAGCTCGCCGACGCGGAGCCGGCGGCGGTCGTCGTCGATGCGGCGTCTGCCGCCCGGTTGCGCCGCCTCGGCCTGACGCGCTGGCCGCTCGTCGACGTGCACGCCGACGCTGTCCCGGCCGTCCCGGATCGACCTCCGCCCGCGCCGGCGTCACTCAACGAGTCGTCGCTGGCCTACGTGATCTACACCTCGGGCACCTCCGGCCGGCCGAAGGGTGTGCTGGTCGAACACCGCAGCATCGCGAATCTGGTGCAGGCCGACCTCGACGAGTTCGGCCTCGGCCCCGGCGACCGCGTGGTCCAGGGCTCGTCGGCGGCCTACGACTCGTCGATCGAGGAGACGTGGCTGGCGCTGGCGTCCGGGGCGACGCTGGTCGTCGCCGACGACGCGACGGTGCGGCTCGGGCCCGATCTGGTCGCGTGGCTGGCCAGCGAGCGCATCACCGTGTTCTGCCCGCCGCCGACGCTGCTGCGCGCCACCGGCTGCGCCGATCCGGAGACGGCGCTGCCGCACCTGCGGCTGCTCTACGTCGGCGGGGAAGCGCTGCCGCTCGACGTCGCCGGCCGCTGGGGTCGCGGCCGGACGCTGGTCAACGGCTACGGACCGACCGAGACCACCGTGACGGTGGTGCGCGAGACGGTGCGCCCTGGAACGCCGATCGCGATCGGCCGGCCGATCGCCGGCGTGACCGCGTGGGTGCTCGACGCCGATGGCAATGAGGCGCCACACGGCGAGGCTGGAGAGCTGTGTATCGGCGGCGCGGCGGTGGCACGTGGCTATCGCGGGCTTCCCGACCTCACCGCCGAGCGATTCCCGACCGACCCGACGCTGGGCCGCATCTACCGGACCGGCGACCGTGCGACCCGCGACGCCACCGGGCGGATCTTCTACGAGGGCCGGCTCGACGCCCAGGTCAAGTTGCGCGGCTACCGCATCGAGCTCGAGGCGATCGAGGCGCGGCTGGCGTCGTCGGCCGGCGTGGCTCAGGCGGCGGCCACCGTACAGGGCGACGGCGTGGCACAGCGCCTGGTCGCGTTCGTCGTGCCGAGCCGTCCCGACGCGCCGCCGTCACCAGCGACGCTGCTGGCCGGCCTGCGGGCGGTGTTGCCGAGCTACATGGTGCCGGTGCGCCTGGGCGTGCTCGAGGCCCTGCCGACGACGGTGGGTGGCAAGCTGGACCGGGCGTCGCTGCCCGTGCTCGATGTCGCATCGGGCGTCGCCGATGTCCGGATGCCGCTCGCTCCGGCCACGCCGATCGAAGCGGCCATCGTCGCGGCGATGGCGGCGACGCTGCAGCGGCCGGCCGGCGTGGCGGCGAGCGACGACTTCTTCACCGATCTCGGCGGCGACTCGCTCGGCGCGGGACTGCTGGTGTCGCGGCTGCGCGAGCACCCCGACACGGCGGGGCTGACGACCCGTGATGTCTACGAGGCGCGGACCGCGGTGGCGCTGGCGCAACGGGCGGCGAGCGCCACGGTGGCGCCGGCGCCGGTGACGCGCCAGCCTGCCGAGCTCGCGCCGCTCGGCCGGGTCGTCGCCGCGACCGCGGTGCAGACGGCATGGCTCCTCGGCGAACTGGCCGCGGCGTCGCTCCTGGGCTACGTGGTGATTGCCGCGCTGGTGCCCTGGCTCGACGCACGAGTCGGTCTGGTCGGAGTGGTGTTGACGCTGCCGATCCTCCTCGCCATCGCCTACGCGCTGTGGGCGCCGGTGGCCGTGGCGCTGACGGTCATCGCTGCCCGACTCCTTACCGCGGACCTGCGACCGGGCAAGGTTCCGGCGTGGAGTGCCACTCACATCCGGCTGTGGATGGTGCAGCGAATGGCGGCGCACGTTCCGTGGGGCTCCCTGGCCGGGACGCACGCGCTCACCGTGACGCTGCGAGCCCTGGGCGCGCGCGTGGGGCACCACGTGCACATCCACCGCGGCGTCGATCTGCAACACGGCGTCTGGCATCTGCTCAGCCTCGGCGATCACGTGTCGCTCGCCCGCGACGTGTCGCTGCGGGTGGCGGAGCTCGACGCTGGACACGTCGTGCTCGGCGCGATTGCCATCGACGACGGCGCCACGCTCGACGTCCATGCCGGGGTTGGCCCGGGGGCGCACGTGGGCCGCGGCGCGTCGCTGGGGCCCTGGGCCTCGGTGGGCGCCGGCGTGCGCGTGCCCGGCGGCGAGCGGTGGGACGGCGTGCCGGCGCGCCCTGTGGGCCCGGCGCCGCCCGCGCCGGCGCTCGACGAGCCGCGTGCGCTCGGGGCGTGGACGCATGCGGCGGCGTCGTCCGTCGTTCGGGCGGCCGCGGCGGCGACGTTCGGGATGCCGGCCCTGGCTGCGGCGATCGGCGGCCTGCGCTGGCTGGACATCGTCACGCTGGCGGCGCTGCGCGACCGGCTGTGGACGGCGGAACTCTGGATGGCTGCCGCTGTCGGTTCGGTGGCGTCGCTCGTCGCTGGTCTCGTGCTGTCGGCCCTGATGTGCCGTGCTCTTGGTCCCGAACGGGCCGGCGTCGTCGCCGCCCGCAGCTGGACCAGCGTCCGGGTGGACGGCAAGACGCGGCTGCTCGATCTCGCCAGCGTCTGGCTGAGCGGCGCGATCTTCTGGCCGTGGTGGCTGCGGGCTGCCGGGATGCGGATCGGCGCCGGCGCCGAGGTGAGCACGGTCATCGACACCGTGCCCGACCTCGTGTCGATCGGCGACGACTGCTTCTTCGCCGACGGCGTCTACCTGGCGGCGCCGCGATTCGACCGCGGCACCATGACGCTCGGCCCGGTGCAGATCGGCGCCCGCACGTTCGTCGGCAACCACGCCGTGATCGCCGCGGGGGCACTGCTGCCGGCCGACGCGCTGCTCGGCGTCAGCACCGTGGCGACACCAGCCATGGCCGGTGCTCCGGGGACGGCGTGGTTCGGCCACCCACCGATGATCCTGCCCCGGCCCGCCGCCACCGCCGACCGGCGCACCACGCACCAGCCGTCGTGGCCGCGGCGCGTGAACCGGACGCTGTGGGAAGCCGCGCGCCTCGCCCTGCCGATTGGCCTGCTGGCCGCGGCGGCGTGGTGGGCCGAACGCCTGCTCGACATCAGCGCACGCGGCGTCGGGCTCGTCGTCGCGGTCTCGGCCGTCACCGCCACCGTGGCGGTCGCGCTGGGCGGCCTTTGCGTGGTGCTCAAGTGGCTGCTGCTCGGACGGGTGCGGCGCGGTGAACACCCGCTGTGGTCGTGCTGGTGCAGCCGCTGGGATTTCCTCTATGTGGTGTGGGGACTCTACGCCGGCTGGATCGCGGCGCCGATGGAGGGCACGCTTTGGCTGCCCTGGTACCTGCGCGCGATGGGCATGCGGATCGGCCGCCGCGTCCTGCTCGGGCCCGGCTTCGCGCAGGTGGTGGACCCCGACATGATCGACATCGGCGACGGCGCCACCGTCCACGCGATGTTCCAGGCCCACACCTTCGAAGACCGCGTGCTGAAGATCGGCCCGGTGCGCATCGGCGCCGGGGCCAGCGTCGGGCCCGGCACCGTGCCGCTCTACGGCGTGACGATCGGCGAGCGCACCGTGGTGGCGCCCCACAGCGTGGTCATGAAGGGCGAGACGCTGGCGTCGGGTCTCACTTACGAAGGCAGCCCGGTCGCCGTCCGTCAAATGTAACGGGGACTGTCCCCTTACATTCGGAGACGCGCTGCTGAGCGATCACTCGCTGCGCAACGCGATCGTCGGATCGACCCGCGACGCGCGCCACGCCGGCAGGCCCGAGGCCAGGGCGGCGACGGCGGCGATCGTGCCCATCACCACGACGAGCGTCAGCGGATCAGCGGCGCCGACACCGAACAGCAGCGAGGCGACCAGCCGGCCGAGCCCGAGCGCGGCCAGCAGGCCCACGCCGATGCCGACCCCGGCGAGGCCGAGTCCCTGACGCATGACATCGGCCACCACCGTGCCCTGATGCGCGCCGAGCGCCATGCGGATGCCGATCTCGCGCCGCCGCTCGGTGACCATGTAAGCGAGCACGCCGTAGGTGCCGATGGCGGCCAGCAGCAGCGCCAGCCCGGCGAACATCCCGAGCAACTGGGCGAGCAGCCGTGGCCGGCGGATCGCATCGCCGAACACCTCGTCCATGCTCTTCACTCCGGCGACCGGCAGCGACGCGTCAGCGGCGCGGACGATCGCCTGCACTTCGCTGGCCAGCGCCGCGGCGGGACGGTCCGAGCGCAGCACCAGGTGCATCTGCAGCGGCGTGAAGAGCTGCGTGTTGGCGATGGCCTGCGGCGAGAAGAAGTAGAGCTCGGTGCCGGTCTTCTGGTCGACGCCGCCCTGCTTGACGTCCTTGGCCACGCCGACGATGGTCAGCCACGGGTTGCGATCGCTGAACCCGACCCGCAGCCGCTGGCCGAGCGGACTGCGATCGGAGAAGAACGTTCGGACGAACGTCTCGTTGACGATCGCCACCGGCGCGCCGCCCTCGTCGGTGTCGGTGAAGGGGCGGCCGTCGAGGATCGGGATGCCCATCGTCTCGAAGTAGCCGGTGCCCACCGTCTGGTAGTAGTCGACGTTCTCGAACGGGCCTTCCTTCGGCGCGGTGAAGTTCTCCAGATCGGTGTCGTTGGCGTTGACCGGACGCTCGGGCGGCAGCCCGGACATCGTGGTGGCGCCCTGCACGCCCGGCAGCGTGCGCAGCTGGGCCGACCAGCCGGTGGTAGAAGCGCGCGCGATCGGTTGACTGGGTGTAGTTGGCGTTGGGCAGATCGAGCGAGAAGGTGGACAACCGCGAGCGGTTGAAGCCGGCGTCCACCCGCGACAGGTTGAGGATCGTCCGTGTCATCAGACCCGCGCCGACCACCAGCACCACGGCCAACGCGACCTCGGCCACCACCAGCGCGCGGCGTACGCCGTGACGACCACCACCCGTGGCGCCGCGTCCGCCGCCTTCCTTCAGCGCGGTCGACAGCGCCCCGGCCTTGGTGTGCGCCAGTGGCGCCAGCCCGAACACCAGGCCGGTGACGAGCGACACGCCGAGCGTGAAGGCGAGGGCGGTCGGGTCGAGGCCGACGTCGGCCGAGCGGGGCAGGCTCTCGGGATAGAAGGCCAGCAGCGCCCGCAGGCCGCCGACGGCGACGGCCACGCCGAGGGCGCCACCGGCCAGCGACAGCAGCGTGCCTTCGATGACGAACTGGCGCAGCAGCGTTGCGCGCGACGCGCCGAGCGCGGTGCGCACCGCGAACTCGCGGTGGCGGGTCTCGGCCCGGGCCAGCAGCAGGTTGGCGAGGTTGGCGCAGGCGATGAGCAGCACGAAGCCGACCGCCGCCTGCAGCACCCAGATGGCGCGCGACGCGCTGCCGACGATCTCGGCCTGCACCGGCTCCATCTGCAGGGCGTGCCCCTCGAGGTTGAACACGTGCATGCTGACGCCGGCGCGGTCGCCCCACTGCGGAATGAGGGCGGTCAGCTCGGCGTCGGCCGCCGCCGGCGTGACGCCGTCCTTCAGCCGGCCGATGAGATACAGGAAGTGGCTGCCGCGGTTCTGGCGGTTGGCCGGGTCGAGGCCGGCCGGCAGCCACACCTCGACGTGGTTGTCCATCACGTCGAGCTTGGGCGGCATGACGCCGATCACCTCGCGCCGCACGCCGTCGAGGTCGACCGTCTGGCCGAGCACCGGCCGGCCGCCCAGCGCTGCCTGCCACAGCTCGTGCGACAGGATCGCGACCTGCGGGCCGTTGGCGTTGGCCTCCGCCGGTGTGAAGAGTCGTCCCTGGGCCGGCGAGACGCCCAGGGTGGTGAGCAGGTCGTCGGTGACCGCGGCGCCGCGCACGCGCACCGGACGCTCGCCGGCCATCAGGTTGAGCTCGCCGGTCGTGAACGCCCCGACCGAGGCGAACGACTGGTTCAGCTCCCGGAATTCGAAGAACTCGGGCGGCGAGACCCAGAACTGGTCGAAGCCCATCGCCGGGAACCGGCTGGTCAGGAACATGAGCTGCTGGGCCTGCGGGTAGGGCAGGGGGCGCAGCAGCACGCCGTTGACGATCGAGAAGATTGCTGTATTGGCGCCGATGCCCGAGCGCCAGCGTCAGCACCGCGACGATCGTGAACCCCGGGGTGCGGAGCAGGCTACGGCCGGCGTGGCGGATGTCGCGCAGCAGATGGTCCATGACGCTGCTTGGACGGGTTTCGTCACACGAAGGTTTGAACGCGCTGATAGGATGCGCCGGGATGCGCCGCGGGACGAGCGTTGGGACAGGCGTGTGGCTGGCGCTGGCGGTCGTGGCCTGGGCGGCGCTCCCGGTCGCGCAGGCGCCGCCGCGCACGCAGGTGGTGATCGTCGTCGACGGCCTGCGGCCCGACCAGGTCACGGCCACGCAGATGCCGCGGCTGCACGGCATCGGCAGCCGCGGTGTGCGGTTCACCGCGCACCACGCCGTCTATCCCACCGTGACCCGCGTCAACGCGGCGACGTTCGTGACCGGCGTGCTGCCGGCCCGGCACGGCCTGCTCGGCAACAGCATCTACATTCCGTCGGTCGATCCGCTGCGGCCGATCGACACCGCCGACCACGAGGCGCTGCTGAAGGTGGCGGCGGCCGAGGGCCAGCTGCTCACCGCGCCGACCCTGGGCCAGATGCTGGCCACGGCGGGGAAGCGCCTGCTCGTGGTCAGTTCAGGGTCGTCCGGCTCGGCGCTGCTGCTGAGCCCCACCGACGATGCCGGGGTGATCCTGCACACCGAGTTCGCGCGTCCGGCCGCGTGGCGCGACAAGGCGGTTGCGATGCTCGGTCCCACTCCCGCCGCCGCGCTGCCGAATGCCGCGCGCAATCGCTACGCGACCGACCTGCTGCTGCGGATCGGCTTCCCTGACGTGCGGCCCGACGTCGTGTTCCTCTGGTACAGCGACCCCGACACGACGGCCCACGCCCGCGGGCTCGACGCGGCGGAGACGCGCGCGGCGCTGACCGCCGTGGACGCCGAGATCGGACGGGTCGAAGACTGGCTGCAGTCGCAGGGACGTCTCGCGGCGACCAATCTGATCGTCACCTCGGACCTCGGGTTCTCGACCCACACCGGCGGCTTCGATCTGCCGGCGCTGGTCAAGCCGTTCGTGCGGGCGATGCCCGACGGCACGCCCGATATCGTGACGGCGGGTGGCGCCGTGCACTTCCGCGGCGACATCGACCCCGGACGCGTGGCCACCCTCGTCGATGCGCTGCAGCGGCATCCGGCGGTGGGCGCCATCTTCACCGGCAACCTGCCGGCCAAGTGGCCCAGAGACCTGGAGCCGGGCACGCTGTCCTACGCGCTCATCGGCTGGGGGCACGCGCGGGCTGGCCAGCTGCTGGTTTCGGCCGCGTGGTCGGACGGCGCGGGTCCAGGCCCGCGCGGCCAGGTCATGGCGTCGGGCCGCGCCGGCCACGGCAGCACCAGCCCGTACGACGTGACGAATACGCTGATCGCAGCCGGGCCGGATTTCCGCGAGCGCGCAGTGAGCGACGTCGCGACCGGCAACGTGGACATCACGCCGACGCTGGTCCGGCTGACCGGACTCGCGGTGCCGGCCGGAACGTTCGATGGGCGGGTGATCCAGGAAGCGCTCCGCAACGGCAGGCCGGGGCCGCCGCGCGGCCTCGTCGGCGGCACGACCGGCGGGCTGGGGGCGCGCGCCAATTCGGGCGGCTATTCCGCCCGCGAAGACTTCACGGACGCGTACGGCGTCCGCTACTTCGACTCCGCCACCGCCACCCGCCAGCCGCCGCGCTGATCAGGCGCGCACGTCGTCGTCGCGCCACTGCTTGATCTGCTTCTTGACGGCGTCGCGCTTGGCCGGGTTCTCGCGCAGCACCACCGCCGCCAGTTCGGCCACCTCCGCGTCGCTGGCGAAACGGATCGCGATCAGCTGCTCGGGCGTGAAGTCGTTGACGCGGCCCTTGAGGTCGCCGGGCAGCAGCTCGCGGAGGCGCATCCGCTCCTCGAGACGGATCACCCGATCCTGCACCTTGAGCGCGAACACGCGCCCGAACAGCGCCGCCAGGAACAGGGCGATGGCCATCAGGAGCGCCCACGCCGACATCGAGCTGGGGCCGCTCACGACGTTCCAGCCCATGAACAGGACGTTCACCAGGAGGATTGGCAGCGTCACGAAGTGGTAGAGCGGGACGAACTTGGCGTGACTCTGGTAGCTCTGCGTGGCCATCGGTGTCCTCCAGGGTGGATGCGAGTGAGATCAGGGCGCCGGCTTGAACGGCGTCGGTCCGGGCGGCGCGGTGCGGCCGGCGCCGGCCTTCTTCCAGGCGTCGTAGCGCATCCGCAGCGTCTTCACCGGGTTGCCGCTCTCGCCGGGCTTGGTGTCGCCGTCGGTCACGCTGAGGTAGGCGAAGTACTTGCCGTCGTTGTGGGTGACGCCGACGGCGTCGTCCTTGTTGGCGATGGCGATGTAGGCCACGTAGGCGGTCTTGTCGTCACAGGGCGCCTTGCCGATCGTGTCGTTGGCGCAGTTGCAGCGGGCATCGCCGCCGTACTGGTCGGCGGCCTCCATTGCCGCCATCACCCGATCGGCCATCGTGCCGTTGGCGCGCGTGAACGCCAGCGCCGCCATCATCACCACCTGGTCACCGAACAGGATGTTGCCCTGGACCTGATAGAAGATGTCGCCCACCTGGCCGCCCCAGTGCAGCGCCGCCGCCGAGTTGCCGCTGCCGCTGAAGCCGGCGCGGTTGTTGCGCGCGGTGATGGCGTCGCCCTGCGGCATCATGACGATGCCGAACTGCCGGCGTTGCACGTCGGGGTCCTGCTCGAGCAACTCGATGATCTTCTCCGGCGGCGTGCCCTTCCGGATCTCGTTGTAGACGAGCATCTGGTTGCGGCGCGTGTTGTCGACGCCGGCCTGGCAGGCGGCCACGCCGAGGCCGGGGACGATCACCGCCTGCACGTCCATCAGATCGCGCGAGCCGTTGGGCTGGCGTTGCGGAAAGCCGGCCTGCCGCACGCAGGTGGCCGAGGCGATGATCACCTGTCCGGTCTTGGCGTCGAGCGCGATCACCGACCACGTGGCCGACGCGGTGGCGGGGACGATGGCGAGCAGGGCAGCGGCCAGGGCAAGACGAACGAACGTGCGCATGACGTGAGGTCTCCTACTGCAGGCCGTAGACGCGCCGGGCATTGCCGCCGAGGATACCCGCTTTCTGATCGTCGGGCAGCGGCAGGCCGGTGAGCGCCACCTTCATCTTCTGGATGCTGCCGATCTGGTGCGGGTAGTCGCTGCCGGCCAGGATGTGGTCGGCGCCGGCGAACTGCACCGCCAGCATCAGCGCGTTGGGGTCGAAGTTGACGGTGTCGAAGTAGAACTGTTTCAGGTAGTCGGTCGGCGGCTTCGTGATGTTCTTGCGGCACTCGGCGAACGCCTCGTAGCCGCGGTCGAGCCGTTCCGCCAGATACGGGATGGCGCCGCCGAGGTGGCCGAGCACCCACTTGATGTTCGGATAGCGGTCGGGCACGCCGGCGAACACCAGGTGCGCGGTAGCGAGCGTGGTGTCCATCAGGAAGCCGACCAGCGGCATCAACCAGTAGTCCTTCATCGCCTCGACGCCGAGCGGATACATCGGGTGGATCTGGATGACCGCGCCGAGCGCATCGGCTTTGGCCCACAGCGGCTCGTAACGCGCGTCGGCCAGGGCCACGCCGTTGACGTTGCTGAACACCATCGCCCCGGGCAGGCCGTGTTCCTTCATCGCCCGTTCCAGTTCAACGACCGAGGCGGCGGGATCGTTGAGCGGCAGCGTGGCCAGGGCGGAGAAGTGCCGCGAGCGCTCCTTGGCGATCTTCCCCATGCAGTCGTTGACCAGCCGCGCCCACTGGGTGGCCAGCGCCGGTCCCTCGACGTGGACGCCCGGTGTGGTGAACGTGATCACCTGTTTGGTCACGCCGAGCTGATCGAGGATGTCCTGCCGGTAGTCGATGTCGCGGTGGCCCTTGACGACGATGTTGTAGTCGCCCGGGTAATGCACGCGCGGGTTGCCCTCGGCGTCTTCATCGACCGTGATGGTGCTGCCGCCCTTCTTCAGCTCGTCGAGGTATTCGGGCGGGTAGTAATGGTTGTGGACGTCGATGATCATGGCGGCGGCAGGCTATCACAGCGGCGCATGGAGCAGGTGCCTGGCGGTGCTATCGTGGTGCCCGATGCGAATCGTCCGCGGCGCCACTCGCGTCGACCTTCGTGATCGGGTCGCGCCGTTCAGGATCCTGGGTGCGATGTTCGTGCTCGGCGGCGGGCTGGGTGTGCTGATGTCGCTCGGGTGGGTCGGGCACGCCGACGCGCTGGAGCAGTGGCAGCGTTTCGTCAGCTTCGGGATCGGCGTGGTCGTGGCGGCGAGCGGCACGTGGTGGCTCGCGATCAACCCGGCCACGCACACCGAGATCGACCGTGAACGGCGCCACCTGGTGGTGACGAGGATGGGTATCGCCGGACGCAGCGTGCGCCACGCCGGCTTCGACGACCTGGAGGCCGCGTGCATCGAGTACGGCCACGACAGCGACGGCGACGCGGTGTGCCGGCCGGCGGTGCGGTTGCGCGGCGGCGAGCTGCTGCGGCTCTCCGAACTGTGGAGCCACGACAGCGATGGCGTCCGCGAGTCGGTGGCTGCCGTGGCCGAAGCCACGGGCGCGCCGATGCGGGTCTGACGGTCGCGGTGGGTGGCGATCAGCCGCGCCGCCGCGTGACCCACCGCGCGACCGGCCAGCCCGAGGCGACGACCGCAGCGCCGAACAGCGCCTCGGACGGCTGCGAACGAAGCTGGTTGAGCACGATCGCCGCCGACGCCACGATGAACAGGATCGGCGCCACCGGGTAGGCCCACATCCGGTAGGCCGGCTGGTACGACGCGCGCTGGCGCAGCACGAACACGCCGGCGGTCATCAGCGCGAAGAAGAACCACTCCATGTAGATGACGCGGCCGAAGAGCGTGGGGTAGCTGCCGGTGAGCACCAGCACCGCCGACCAGATCGCCTGCAGCACGATGGCGCGGTGCGGCGTCCGGTAGACCGGGTGGACGGCGTTGACCCACGGCAACATCACGCCGTCCTGGGCCATGGACAGATACATCCTCGGTCCGGCCAGGATGATGCCGGTGAGCGCGCCGAAGGCCGACACGACCACCAGCGCCGACACGGCCGACGCGGCGCTGCCGCCGACCAGGACCTGCGCGACGTCGGCAGCGATCCGCGGCGATTGGCGCACGGCCTCGAGCGGCAGGACGTACAGATAGACGGCGTTCAGGCCGATGTAGCAGACCGTGACCACGGCGACGCCAAGGGTCAGCGCGCGCGGCAGCGTCCGCACCGGATCGGTGGTCTCCCCGGCCGTGTAGGTGACCATGTGCCAGCCGCCAAAGGCGAACAGCCCGGCGCCGATGCCGAGCAGCATCCGATCGAGCGGCACCGCCGACAGATCGGCGAAGCTGAGCGTCCAGGCGTCGCCGCCCCCCGGGCCCGACAGCGCCAGGCCACCGACCAGCAGGGCGATGACGGCCAGCAGCTTGAGGGCGGTGATGGCGGTCTGCACGGTGGTGCCGGTGCGCACGCCCACGTAGTTGATGGCGGAGATGATCGCGATGACGCCGGCCGCGGCGAGCTGCTGCTGGAGCGGCGACATCTCGACGAAGTAGGCGATGTAGCGGGCGCACACCATCGAGATGGCGGCGATGATCCCCGAGTGGATGCTCCAGAAGTTGGCCCAGCCCCACATGAACGCGACGCGCGTGGAGAACGCCTCGCGCAGGAACACGTAGACGCCGCCGGTGTGCGGAAACGCCGAGGCCAGCTCGGCGCAGACCAGCGCGCCGATGAAGGTGAGCAGCCCGGCCAGCGACCACGCGACGAGGATGCCGGTGATGGTCGGCACTTCGCGGGTGATCTCCGACGGCTGCACGAAGATCGACGTCCCGATGATCGTCCCGATGACGATCGCCGCCGCCTGCGGCAGACCGATGGCGCGGGTGAGCTGGGGCGTGGCTGCAGCCGGGGGCGGCATGACCGGCAGAGTGTAGCCGAACGCCGATACGCCGAATTGACAATCAGATTGACATCGATCGGGGGCGCGCATAGATTGGCCCCGCTTGCGCTCGTCCCGAGCCCAGGAGGCCCCCTATGCACACTGTCCGACGCGCTGTGACGCTGCTCTCGGTTGTCGTACTCACGGCTTGTTCTCAGCCGCCCGCGCAACCCGCGGCCCCGGCCACGCCGGCCGCGCCGGCAGTGGACACGGCCGCTGAGCAGGCCGCCCTCACCGCCCTCGGCAATCGCTACGTGCAGCTGTTCAACGCCAAGGACGCCGCCGGCCTGGCGGCGATGTACACCGCTGATGCGTCTCGCATCCTGCCAGGGCAGCCCATCAGCAAGGGCACGGACGCCATCCGTACCGCGATCGCGCAGGGCTTCACCGATGGCAACACGACGCTGAAGGTGACCACCGCCGAGACAATCGTGGCCGAGAACGGCCGCGCCGCCGTGAGCCACGGCACCTACTCCGTGGAGGTCACGCCGCCCAAGGGCAAGCCGGTGACGGCATCGGGCGCCTACATGAACGTGATGACCAAGGACGCGGCCGGCTGGAAGATCGCCCGCAGCCTGGTGGCGCCGGAACCGGGCGCCCCGACTCCGCCGACCTCGCGCTAGCAGTCCGTCGCCGGGCGCGTATGGGAGCAGATCCTGCGCGCGTCCGGCGCGTGATCCCGCCGCAGTTTCCGCCACCCGCGCTTCACCCGCCGAGTGCGCCGCGGCGGAACACGCACGACATCCGGCCAGGGGCTCGATGGCACGGCCCTTTCTCGACCAAGGCCGTGACCAGCTCGCCGCCGCGAATCTTCGACCAGCTTCGGGCGGCGTTGCGGCTGCGCCACTACAGTGCCCGCACGGAGGAGGCGTATCTCGGCTGGGCCCGACGGTTCGCCGCGTTCTGCTGCTATCGGGACCCGCGCCAGCAGACAGCCGACGATGTGCGCGCCTACCTGGACGCGCTGGCAACGCGTGGGGTCTCGGCGTCGACCCAGAACCAGGCCCTCGGCGCGCTGCAGTTCCTGTTCCGGGACGTGCTCGGACTGACCGTGCCGGACGCCCACGCGTGGGTCAGGGCGCGCCGACCGGTGCGCTTGCCGAGTGTGCTGTCACGCGAGGAGGTGGCGGCGCTGCTCGCCCAGCTCCACGGCGTGGAGCGGCTCATGGCGTCGTTGCTGTACGGCGGCGGCCTTCGTCTGATGGAGTGCGTGGAGCTGCGGGTGAAGGACGTGCAGCTCGATCGCGGCGAACTGATGGTGCGCGACGGCAAGGGCGGCAAGGACCGGGTGACGATGCTGCCGGTGGCCGTGCGTCCGGCGCTGCACGCGCATTTGCACGCCCGGCGGCGCCTGCACGTGGACGACCTGGCCCACGGCCGAGGCAGCGTCGCGCTGCCCGACCAGCTGGCGAAGAAGTATCCGCGTGCGCCGGTCGAGTGGGCCTGGCAGTGGGTCTTCCCGGCCACCCGGTTCTATCGCGATGCCTCCACGGGCGTGCTTCGACGGCATCACCTGCACGAGTCCGTGCTGCAGAAGGCCGTCAAGCAGGCGGGCCATCAGGCAGGTCTGGCCCGGCCCGCGACGTGCCACGCCTTGCGACATTCGTTCGCGACGCACCTGCTCGAAGCCGGCTACGACATCCGCACGATTCAGGAGCTGCTCGGCCACCGCGACGTGAGCACGACGATGATCTACACCCACGTGCTGAACCGCGGCGGGCGGGGCGTGCGCAGCCCGCTGGACGCACTCGAACGCGGCAACGGTCGAGCTTACTAGGCCGACCGCCACTGGCCGAATATCAGAACTATGCCGACCAGCCCGCACAGCCGTGCGCGATCCCGCACGGCCTTTACTTCGAGCCACTTGCCGTCACGCACACGACGGCTGGAACCCCGTTACACTGCTTGCTGGCGGCCGGTCGGGCGATATGCCGACCGGTCTAATGATTGTTAGCCCGACAAAACACGGAATGCGTGGACTCATCGAGTACCGGCGGCTTCGTTCTATTTTCAGCCGCACTGTTTGCCATCGGCGCGGCCGCGTACCTTGCCGCGTCGGCGTACTTCGGGCGGATTCGAAAGGGGCGGTGCGCGGTGCGCCGGTCGGCCGCGGGCGAGTCCATCATCGACACCGACCTTGGGCAGTTCACGCTTACCCGAGACGGGCAACTCGTGGTGAGACCCGCCACGGGCGAGCCCAGAGCAATGCCCCTGGCCGCAGTTCGGGCGGCTCGCTTCGGCTACTCCGCAAGGCCAGACGTTCTGGCTGAGCTCGCGTACGGCTTCGACATATGGGATTTGTCAGGGCGGTGGCGTGATCGCATCGAGTGGTACGAGATCGCGCTTGTGACGGTCGAGGGCGATATCCCGCTCTTCGTCGCGGGACAACTTGAGCGCCGAGAGCCGTTTTCGGAGTGGTGGTTCGACGTCGTCAACGACTCGTTGAACCAGTGGGGGCTTCGCAAGGACCTGCATGACGAGTCGAAGCTGGCCCTCGACAGGGTATTGGCAGCATTTCAATCGGCGGGCAAACTGCTCCCGTTGGCATGAGCGGGCTAACCAGCGGTTGCAGCCGACGGCGGTTGGGCGCTGTGGCATCATGCGGGGCAGCAACCGCCGCGGCTGAACCGCGGTCGTTAGACGGACAAGGACAACTACCGAGATGAGTTCGGCCGTTTTCCGCGCAACCGGAGCAACCTTTGATGCGGTCGGGTTTGCGGCAGCTCATCAGTTGGTCTGCGATGCGGTGTGGCGAAAGGGCGAAGTCCATCGGGGCGGGAGGGCCGCGACCACGTCAGGCTTCAACACACTGGTTGCCGAGGCCAACACGCAGACTGAGCTTGTCGCAGCATGCGCTGCCTGGTTGCAAGAACGCCAGAGCATGGTGGTGGCTTTGGCCGGCTCCGGTGCCGAGGCCAGCATGGACATGGCGCTCTTCGTCAGCAGGGATCATCCGGCGATGAGCGTGACGCTTAGCCGGGCCTTGCTCGGGCTGTGCGTCCAACTTGGTGTAGCTCTCGAAGTCAGTGCCTATGCCACCAGCGACGAGAGTGGCGATGCCGTCTAACCTGCGCGTGAAGCCGACGGCGTTGAGGTGTCGTGGCATCATCCGGGCATCGAGCCGCCGCGGCTTACGCGCCGGTCGTTAGGCAGGTTCGTGGCAGGTGGCGTTCGGAATGACGCCAACAACGAGCGGGCGTATCTCGCGCGAAACACCAACATGGCCAACGCGGGTTTGACGACGTTAACCTTAGTCATCATGCTAGCCGTCACAGTCGCTACCTGTGGCAGAGGGTCGAGTGGCAGCCCTACGGCTCCCACTCCGCTTTCATCGCCGATGCCGACGCCAACACCAACGCCACAGCCGACGTCGACGGTGTCAGGGAGTGTGCGTGAACGCACCGGTCCGCAAGGCGAAACGGACCCCGTCCCTGATGCCCTATTGCAGATCGCAGGAAAATCCAGCCTCACCAGCGCAATGGGTGATTTCCGGATTCAGGACGTCCCTCGAGGTAACGCCACCGTGCAGGTCACCAAGTCTGGGTATCAAGGTTTCGAGCAGGGCGCCAACATCGACAGCGCGGAATTTCGCATCGACATCAGAAATCTGCGCAAAGAATGCTCGACGTGGCCAGCTGATATTCGTCCCGTCATGTCGCGGCTCAGGCTACCGCCCGGCGTCTGCTTGATACGGCAGCCGAACGGCCGCGTTTCCAGCTACGACCAGGATGTCAGAACAGTCTACCTGCGCAGCGGCTCGCCGGTCGGTGGCGAGCTCGCTACGATGGCTCATGAGCTCTTTCACGCGCACCAGCACCAGCACATTCTGGAGAGCGGGTTGCCGGATCCATCGATTTCGGTCCGCGACTCCATGGTGAACGCGTGGGTGCAAACTCGCGAGGGACGCCGCTTTGTGGAGCTAACAGGGTGGCGAGAGACTGCTGGAAGGTGGGCCGAGAATTGTGAACGCTGGTCGTGCGGCTATCCGAATCCTCTCGAAGATGCGGCCGAATTCACGGCCAACTGGTTCAATCCCAACGGGGTCTACGGATCACTGAATCTCGAGCGAGACGCCCCCCAACGATTTCGCTGGGCAAGCGAGTTCCTCAGTAGGTGATCCGCACCGTCAACTGCCTAACCCCGCGATGGAGCCGTCGGCGCTGCCGCGACCATAAGCGCCGCGGCTCATCGCGACCGTTCGGCTGACGAGAATCGATGTGGGAACCAAAGGGTCAACACGGGGGTGGAGTCGTGACCTTGAAGATGTCTCTCGTCGTTCTGTCGACACTCCTCGTTACACCCCTGCCCGCCGCCGGCCAGTTGGCCGAAGGAGCGAGAGTTCGGGTCACGATTGCCGGCAAGCTCGCGGACGACGGTAGCGTGAGTCAGAGTAGTGGGAGCCAGTTGATTGTCGCCCGGTTCGTCGCAATGGAGGCCAGCGACTTGATCCTGACCGTGGGCGACAACTCAAGAAGTATTCGGGTGCCGAAGGCGGTGGTCACCGGTCTGGAGGTCAGGCGGCGCTCAAGGCTCAAGGGAGGTCTGATCGGCGCCGGGATCGGCGGCCTTGTGGGCATTGTGGTGGGTCTAACGGCGGCTTCCTCGTGTGCGTCTCAAGAGGAGTTTGGGTGCGCCCTCCCCGCTATCGCTTCGATGGTGGTAGCGCTTCCAGCGGGCACACTCGTCGGAGTCGTGACCGGAAAGCCGCAGTGGGTGCAAGTGTCGCCTATGGCCTTTGCGGTGGGCGTCACGCCGGCCGCCAATGGTGTTCGGATCAGCAGCACTCTCAGGTTCTGATGACCCGCGAACACGGCTCGCCGCCGAACAATGCGCTGGAGCCGTCGCGCCCATGATCTCGTGGAGCGGTGGTGCCAAGACGCGCGGCTCAGCGCGAACGTTAGGTGGACGTATCCGTAACGATTCGAGATGGCCATACTGATTCCGTACTTCGGCATCGACAACATCCGAGTGATGATCTTCGTCGACGGGGAGAACCTCGCCATTCGATTCGGCGCGTACTTGCGAAACGAGGCGCGAGTTCTGGCCCGGGACGTCATCTACGAGCCAGACGTCTACGTGTGGTCTCGGCACCTCTCCGACAGCAGCGTCGTCGCTGGCGGTGGAGTAATCCGCACGCACTACTACACCGCTGTACAAGGTGACCATCCTAAGGTTGAGGACGTGGCCTCGACTTTGAAGCAAGCTGGTGTGGGTGCCCCGCGGGTCTTCAAGAAGATCAAGAACCAACGCTCCAAGGGCGTCGATATCAGTCTGGCGACAGACATGCTCACTCACGCGCACAGGCATCACTTCGACATCGCCGTTCTCGTCGGTGGTGACGCTGATTTCGTCCCACTCGTTCGAGCCGTTCAGGCGGAGGGTCGGGGTGTTCACTTGTGGTACATACCTGATGGCGTCAGCGAAGCGCTCGTTCAGGCGGTAGACAAGGCCTCAAACATTGTGCACATGCTGGTCCAGCCTCAACCTTCACCCGCCACCTAACATCCAAATGCAGCCGACGCGCCGCGTGTCGCTGGTCGGCGCGCGGCTGATTTGGCATCGTTAGGCGCACGACTGACCGCCAAACTGGACGCGAACAAGATCGGGAGTCTGGAGGTCGCGCATGCGAGTTCGAACCCTGATTGAGACCGTCGCCGTGGCCGGCTGGGTAGCCGCGTTCGCCGTGAGCACCGCCGGCCAACCCGCCAATCCCTGGGTTGGCACGTGGCGAGTGAATCTGGCCAAGTCCACGTACAGCCCTGGCCCCGCCCCGAAGACTTTCGTCATGACGATTGTCGCGGCAGAGGGCGGCATCACACAGACTGTCGACAGTGTGTCCGCCGCGGGTACGACGGGGCACAGCGAAATCACCGTCCGGTTCGACGGCACCGACTATCCGATGAAGGGCAGCACGAACACGGACACACAGGCCTACACGCGGATCGACGACCGCACGCTGCAAATCGTAGAAAAGAAGGGGGGCAAGGTGACCGTCACGGCACGAGCGGTGATCTCAGCCGACGGAAAGACGCGGACGACGACGCAGACCGGTACGAATCCTCAAGGCCAGACCATCAAGAACGTCATCGTCTACGACAAGCAGTAGCGGGCTGCCACGTCGCCATTCAGAACCGCGGCACGGCTACTCGTGACACGAACCGCATTGCGAGCAACGCTCCCAACCCGATCGGCGCCTAAACTAACCACGGCTTGCAGCCGACGGCGGCCCGATGGATCATGAGGCCGCCGCGGCTGAAGCCGGGCGTTAGTTTAGCCGGACAGACGAACATGCCGACACTATCGCAGAATCTCCTTTTGCCAAGATGCCCGCACTGCTCGATCGCGAATCCGAACCTGTTCAGTCAGCACAACCTAGAAACCAATGATCACCAGCGCACGCACAAGCGGTCTTGGCGCGTGTACACCTGCGGCAGCTGTGGCGGGCTTGTGACAGCGTGGTCCGAAGCGTACGACCAGCCCGTCCGTGGGTACTACCCAGAGCAGAGGGCAGTTGACGAACTGATTCCCGAGCGACCGCGGACATTCCTCCAGCAAGCGCTTGAGAGTCTCCATGCTCCATCTGGGGCGGTAATGTTGGCGGCGAGTGCAGTCGACGCAATGCTGAAGCTACGGAACTACGTTGATGGCTCGCTCTACGCAAGAATCGAGAAGGCGGCATCCGATCATGTGATCACGGCCGATATGGCGCACTGGGCGCACGAGGTGCGGCTCGACGCAAACGATCAGCGGCATGCGGACCAGGCCGCGTCTCTGCCGAGCGCGGCGGATGCTCAACGCGCAATCGATTTCGCGATGGCGCTGTCGGAGTTGCTATTTGTTCTTCCTGCTCGCGTGCAGCGGGGTGTGGCCGACGCCAAAACTGCCGGCTAACAAGCGGTTGCAGCCGCCGGCGCGCGGTGGCATCCTGAGCGCGCCGCGGCTGAACCGCGGTCGTTAGGCCGATTGGAGACCGACGTGACCGGCGAGCCATGGTGGCACTTCTGGCTGAACTGGGGCATTCAGTTCTTAGGCGTTGTCGCCACGTTCCTGGCGGTGGTCGTCGCACTGTTTGGCGACGCGTTGCGAGCGAAGTACTTCCCGCCTGTGTTGCGCCTCGCCTTGGCCGACGAGTCCGGGGAAAAGACTACCCGTCGCACTGTTTTCGAGTCCTACGGCAAGCAGAAACACATTGACCAGGACGCGCGGTACTTTCACGTTGTGGTCACAAATGAACAACGATGGACGCCTGTCGAACGGGTGAACGTTGTGCTCTTGGGTGTCGAGCGACGCGAGGCGAGCGGAGTATTTCGAATGGTCTGGTCGGGCGACGTGCCGCTCGTGTGGAGGCATCAGCAGGCTCCCGCGCCGCAAACGATCGGGCCTCCGTCCCACGCAGACCTCTTCAGTGTTGTGAAGGGCGACGGCCTTATCTTGCATCCAGTCGTAGTGCCTCTCAATCTGCAGGCCCGATCGAAGGAAGCTGTGCATTTAATCCTTCACCTCCAGGCCAGGTCGACGGCGGTCGATTCGAACTTCCTTGCTGTCGAGGTTGAATGGGACGGTCAGTGGGCAGACACACGCGCAGAACTGTCGAATCACCTCAAGCTGACCGCCGTGTCGACAACGGCCTAACATCCAAATGCAGCCGACGCGCCGGGTGTCGCTTGTCGGCGCGCGGCTGATTTTGGCATCGTTGGGCGGACATGCTGAAACCACAAATCTGCGGGAGCTTCGCATGAAACCTGGCGGCGCAAAGCGCGATCAATCTATCGCCGCCATGGTGTCTCCGGCCAAGCAGCTCGCTGGCTTCGTGGCCAAGTACGACCCGGCGGTCGGGAAATTGGTCCGGCCGATCCGGGCGGCGCTCCGTAAGCGACTTCCCACGGCCATCGAACCTTGTTTACGACAACTATCAGTTCCTTGCGATTGGGTACTCAGCGACGGAGCGTGCGTCCGACTGTCTTGTCTCGTTGGCCGTCTCGCCGAAGGGCGTGGCACTCTCGTTCTACTACGGCGCATCGTTGCCGGATCCCGACCGGGTCCTACTCGGCAGCGGTAACCAGAATCGTTTTGTTCGTCTCGACAGTGCCGCAACACTGGCGTTGCCAGCTGAAGCGCGGCGTGCTGTCGTCTCTCCCGTGCACCCGCGACTGAGTCAATGCTATGACTACCTTGAGCAAGCCCGCCACGACGCGAAGCACGCGCTGTACCATCTGTACAAGTTTGTCGAAACGGTCGAGAGCCACTTTGGCGGTGAGCAGAGCGCCATTCGCTCGCTCGACGCCCGCACTCTGATCAAGAGTTTGAAGGGTGACGCGAACAAGCGTCAACACGACCAGCGCCACGCACCGAAAGAACCTAGCAGCAGGCAGGGCCTCGACGACAACGCAGTTGCTGCTCAGATCGACTCAGCGCGACAGCTGCTTGCCAAGTTCGAGGCAGCGGTCATGAGTGATCACCGACCGAAGTACGAGGCCTAACAACGGCTTGCAGCCGACGGCGGCCTGCGTAATCATGAGGCCGCCGCGGCTGAAGCCGAGGCGTTGGGCAGACCACGGACACCGCAACAGCTACAGCGCGGGGCCGCGTTCGCGTCGCGCGCCCCAGAGCGCGCGCACGATCACTTCGCGGTCATCGTGCGTGTCGTACAGGTGGCAGCTGATCTTCTGTAGGTAGAGGCGACGCCGACCCGGAATCCCCGCATCCGGGTACGAAGTTCCAGCCCCCGGCAAACGCGCCACGAGCGCGACGGCTTCCTCCAGTTCGGATGCGAAGAGGTGCCGGTAGTCGCGGTTCTCCAGCCACCATCGCTGCTCACGGGCCACGTGCTCCTGGGCCGTGGCGGTGAAGCGAACCCGGCGGTCCGTCAAGGCGTGCGAAGGCTCCGAAGCACCTCGGCCGCGTCCATGAGCCGCCCGGCGGCGACATCCGCGTCAGACGCCCGTAACGCGGCGTGCAGGGCGGCGCGGTCGGTGTCGTCAAGCCAGTCGCCTGGGTCGAGCGGCAGCAGGGCCACCTGCGTGCCCTCCGGCAGCGTCGTCGGCTCGTCGAGCACGAGCCGACCTTCGCGTACGCGGGCCGTGATCGTCATGCCGGCAGCGTAGCACCCGATCGGCTGCCCAACAAGCGGTTGCAGCCGGCGGCGGCCCGGCGCATCATGAGGCCGCCGCGGCTGAACCGCGGGCGTTGGGCAGACCAGCAAACAGCTACAGATCTTCAGGGCGCAAGCCAGTGCGTTTGCTGATCCTTGCGAGCATCTTGGGCCCGAGTTCTTCGTCGTCGTGGAACGCAAACACGACATCCGGCCATTCTGATCGACCGAGAGTCCGGTGCGAACCCGACTGGCGCTTCACGAACCAGCCGATTCGGGCCAGCGCGGCGAGCACGCGTCGCGCTTTCGTGGCGGGCCAGTTGCTCACGCGGCGTTGAACGTGACGTTCAGGAAATCCGACGGCGTTTCTCGATGCTCGAGGCGTTCGGCAATCACCCGCAAGGCCAAAGCCTGCACTCTGGCTACGGCTTCGCTGCGGTCCGCACCGTAGCAGAGCACTCCAGGCAGGGCGGGCACCTCGGCGAGCCACCGGCCGTCGTCTTCTAGCTCAAGCTCGATGGTAAGGGTCACGAATTCACTCTACACCTCGATCGGCGGCCCAACAAGCGGTTGCAGCCGACGGGGAGCCCGGGCGCATCATGAGGGCCGCCGCAGCTGAAGCCGAGGCGTTGATATGGCATTCGCGAACAGCCACCGAGGCAGTTCGATAGAATCGACACGTGCTGCTGCCGAACGCTGAGCGCGCGAGCATCGACCGGCGTCTGGTTCCTCCGGGCGGGCGAAGAGGCGGCGCGGTTCGTCACGGCATACCCGGGAGGCAAGGCATGACTCCACAGGTTCTCGATGTGGTCGTCCTCGAGCGTGAGCTGCCTGCTCACGGTCTGAAACGTGGCGATCTTGGTGCGGTCGTCGAGCAGTACGGACCCGACGCGTTTGCGGTTGAGTTCGTGGCTGGCTCTGGCCGCACGCAGGCACTGGTGACGCTGTCGTCGCAGGACATGCGTGCGGTCAGCGACGATGATCTGCTCTCGGTTCGACCCGCTCAGGCGATCGCCAGTTAGGCGCGATGCCTAACCTCCGGGTGAAGCCGGCGGCGGTCAGCAGTTGCAGCATCATCGCGGCACCGTGGCGCCGCGGCTTGCCCGGATTGCGTTAGGCAGGCCATGTCGGACACTTTGCGCGCAATCGCGCTAGCGGTTCTTCTACCGCTGCTGGTCCCCTTCGAGACGAAAGCCCAGTCGGGAGGCGTAGCGGGCGGCTATCTTGGCGTGTTCGGCGCGTGGGCGAGCGACGACGCCCAGCGACCCGCAGGCCGCAACTACGAACCAACCCGCGACGTGTGGTCAGCTCAAGGCGCTCTCGTCGTCGCGAGCCGCCTGGCGATTGGGGCACATGTAGCGAATCTGGGTACCGTGGTGGCTCCTGGCGGCACCCCGCGATTCCAGGTAGAGGAGCGTCAGCGTGAGCTTGCTGCGTTCGGAACAATCGGAATCGTGTCGTCTTGGCAGGGGCGGCACAGAGCCTTGGTGTCGGTCGGCGCGGGTCCTCTGGTGCAACGTCGTGAAACGAGAGCGATCAACACCGGCGCAGTGACGACGACGAACGACACGTCTCTCGCGTATCTGGCCCAGGCGCAGGTGCACGTCGGCGTGGCCAAGCACCTCGCATTGGCCCCTACTATGGGTCTCTACGTGCTTCGGCGCTCCGATGACTCGGCAGGACTGAGCCGTACCTCCGCATCTACGCGGCCATTTGGCGGTATCGGTGCCGTCCTTAAGTGGTGAGCCGCGACTGCCCAACCTGCGCATGAACCCGACGGTTGGGCGCTGTGGCATCATGCGGACATCGCGCCGCCGCGGCTTACGCGCCGGTCGTTAGACTGGCTGAATCTAGCGAGTTGCTGGCTTCGACCGCGTACGGATCCAGGTTGTCAGCGCCTCCTCCGACACCCGACCTGCCGCAAGCGCGACGAACTGCGTCACGACGTCCTCGTCGGTGCCCTCAAACGCGTAGCCGTTGACGCCCAGGAACGTCACCATCGCAAGGAACCCGATGCGTTTGTTGCCGTCTCGGTAAGGGTGGCTCCGCACGAGCCCAAACGCGTACGCCGCGGCCAGAGCGGGCACGTCGGTGGCCGTCGCGTAGTGCCACGCCTGACGCGGGCGGCTCAGGGCCGACTCCAGCAGGTTCTCATCGCGCAGTCCGGTGAGGCCGCCGTGCTGGCGGAGCTGATCGGCATGAATCGCGTCCACGACCATACGCGAGAGCCACGTCGGCTCGCGCCGCTTCACCATCGGTTACTTCGCGAGCTCGCGCAAGGCGTTGCGATACGTCTTCGCCGCCTTGGCCGCCACCTTCAGGGCACGCTCGGTATCGGGGTCATACGGGGTGAGGAGAATGCCCCTGTCGGTCTCGACCGCGAGCACACGATCGCCGGCCTCCAGGTGGAGCCGGTCCGCCATATCCTTGGGCAAGGTCGCGCTGACCGAGCCACCGGCTTGGCGCAGCGTCAGTTCTTTAGTCACGACCTCATAGTAGCACAATTGTGCTACGCAGCCTGGCCGCGGCTTGCAGCCGACGGCGGCCCGGGCGCATCATGAGGCCGTCGCGGCTGAAGCCGAGGCGTCAGGCCGACATGAAAGAGGATGATCCACCTGGAAACATCGCGCGACGGCGGATGCGCGTCGCCGGCCGGATGCTCGGCTCGCTGCTGCTGGGTGGGGTGGCGATTCTTGGCTCGATTCTGATTTTTCGCCAAGGCCTGCTGCCGCTGATCGAAGCGGTGTTCCACCCCCGGCCCGAATGGCTCAGTGTCTTTAGGCGCGCTGGCATCCTGCTGACGGCAGTGGCGGGCTACTGGGCGTTCGTGCACTGGCATGAAAAGCGCGAAGCGACCGAGCTGCATCTGCGGCCGATTCACCTGATCCTTGGCGTCGCGAGCGGCGCTGCCATGGTGGCGCTGCCGATGGCCGTGCTATTCGCTCTGGGCGTCTACGAACAGGTGTTGTTCCGCGGCGCCGCGCCGGCGCTGCTCGGCGTAGCAGCCCTTATCGGCATCGCGGCTATCTTGGAGGAACTCACGTACCGCTGCCTGCTGTTCCGGCTCTTGGAACGGGCCTGGGGAACGACGGTGGCGTTGGTGGTGCAAGCGGTGGTGTTCGCTCTGCAGCACTTGGAAAACGTCGCACAAGGTGGGATCAGCGATGTGGTGACAATGCTGGTATCAGTGACTGTGGCGGGCCTGCTCTGGGCCGGGGTGTTCGTCCTGGCGCGTAACCTGTGGGTGGTGGCCGCCAATCACGCGGCTTGGAACTTCACCATTCTGCTCAGTGGCATGCCGCTGTCCGGCATTGAGGACTGGCGCAAGTTGGCGCCACTCGAAAGCCGCTCTGCCGGGCCCGACTGGCTGACCGGCGGGATGTTCGGCCCAGAGAGTTCGTTGCTGGTGATCGCGTCGACCACGATCGTGGTTGTGCTGCTGCTGCGCGCCGCACGGCGACGTGGGGCCTTCTTCGTGCCGGCGGCCTAGTCCCGATGCGATGCCGACGAAGCCCTGACAGACCCCCATTGCGGCCTGACAACGGCATGCAGCGGACGCGCGCCGCTGATGCCGAGCGTTAGACGAGACGAGCCATGCGGTGCCCGAAGTGCCGGCTGGTCAATCCATCCTCGCGACCGTAGGAATGGTTCTGCTTGTCTCGAAGACACTGCGAGCCGATGCGGGGCTACTCGTAGCGGCGGGCCTAGGCGCGTGGGTGGGGCTCTACGCGGGCCTGAGCGTCCTTCTGTAGGCGTTCAGATTCATGCTGACGATTCTGTTGCTGTCTGAACCTGCGCGTGAAGCCGGCGGCGGTCGGCGGTTGTGGCAAGATTGCGGCAGCAAGGCGCCGCGGCTTACGCGCCGCTCGGTAGGCAGACAGAAGCAACGGGGTTCTCCAACGGTGACCCCAGTCCCCAGCCACGATCTCTCGCGAAGAACGAGAGCCTGTTATGACCAAAGTGACGCCGTTTCTGATGTTCAACGATCAACTCGAGGCGGCGATAGCGTTCTACACCGCCACCTTCCCGGACTCTGAAGTGCGGAACGTCGCCCGCACCGGCACGGACGGGCCGATCACCTCTGCCGAGTTCGTGGTTGGCGGTCAAGTCTTGATGGGCTACAACGGAGGTCCGTACTTTGCGTTCTCCGAGGGCGTCTCGCTTTACGTGGATTGCGAGGATCAGGCCGAAGTCGACGAGTATTGGGACAAGCTGGTCAAAGCCGGGGCGAAGCCGACCCAGTGTGGCTGGATCAAGGACCCGTTCGGCCTGTCGTGGCAGATTGTGCCGAAGCGGTTCATGCAACTCATCGGCGACTCGGACCCCCGGAAGGTGAAGGCGGTGATGGCGGCCATGATGACGATGGTCAAACTCGACGTGGCGGCCCTTGAGCGCGCCTATGCTGAGGCGTAGCAGCGCCGGCCGAGGGGAGCGCCGAACACGTCCAGCCGGCGACCGCCTGATGCCCCGGCGCAGCGCTCTCGCGTTGTTGGGTGCGAGTGCTCTGGTGCCGCTGCAGGCATGTTCCAGCCTTTCGTCGTCGCCGCCCAGGGCCGCAGATGCTGGCACCTCCGATTGGACATGGCAGGCACGCCGGCCATCTGCCTCCCGTCTGGCTTTTCGCCTGAGGGATTGCCGTATAGCGTTCGTCGGCCGCCGCCTCAGTGAACCGGTGCTCTGCCGCATCGCGCACGCATAAGGCGCGCACGTGTTCGAGGACAACCAACATGAGAATGGCCGCTGCGGCTCTCTTGGTTCTCTTGTCGGTGACACCGTCCCTTGCACAGGGCACGACGTCGCGGGACCGGATCATGGAGACTGTCCAGACGTTCATTCGAGCGAACGAAACCGCGAACCTTGAACTCATCGTCGGCACGTTCGACGATGCTGCGACGGTGTTCTTCCCAAACGGGCAGGCGCAGCGAGCGAACGGGAAGGCGGAGATTCGAGAGGCCTTTGCCAGGCTGTTCAGGCCGCGAGCCGGGCCGATCACCATCACACCAAGAGACGTGAATATTCAATTGTTCGACGACGCTGCAATCGTCACGGCCCACCTGGGAGACCTACCACCGATGCCCATCCGCGAGCCGAGCACTTTTGCTCGACGGACGTTCGTGCTTCGCCACGTGGGTGACCGCTGGTTAATCGTGCATCTCCATGCCTCCGGTTACCTGTTGTCGGCGACAAAGAACTGATGGTCTGGCACCCACGGCGCCAAACTGCGCATGCCCATCAACCCTCAAGGGGATAGTCGAGGCTGCGCGGCCCGCCGCTGAACCGGGGCATGAGCCAGACAGGTGCCCCATGCGGCGAGCCATCCATCCCAGGAGCTGCGTCCATGTCCATTGCCCGCATGTCGATACTCGTGCTGACGGCGACACTCGCCGCCGGGGCCTCGGCTGGAGCGCAGGGCCCTGACGAACTACGCGCCGCGATGCAGGCTCGCGACGCGGCCTTCTACGCGGTGGATCCGGCGCAGTGGGAGAGGTACACCGCCGCGACGTTCACCACGGTCCAGCAGGACGGGTCGTTCCCGACGCGATCCCAACGTCTCGTCAACCTGCGCGCGCAGATGCCGAGGCCGTACGTCGCGCGTTCGCGCGAGCAGAACGAGCGCCGAGGCGATCTCGTCATCGCACGGTTCTTCAGCGGCGGTCTGTGGATGCTGGAAGTGTGGACGCGCGAGACGGGCACATGGACGGTGCTGATGTCGCAAGTCACCACGGCCAAGCCGTAGAGGTCGTCGCGCTATGAGCATCCCTGAATCACGAGTGACGGTCCACATGGCGGCGAGCCTCGACGGCTTCATCGCCCGCACGGACGGCGGCGTCGACTGGATCGAGACCGCGGACGATTTCGCCGGCGGGGAGATGATGGACCCCCAGGCCGTCGCGGCGTTCCTCGCGACGATTGACTGCTACGTCATGGGGTCGCGGACCTACGAGACGGCGCTGGGGTTCGAGGCGCAGGGCGCGGGATGGGCGTACGGCGACACGCCGACGTTCGTGCTCACCAGTCGCGATCTGCCGCGGACCCGCGACTCCGTCACGTTCCATTCAGGGGATCTCACCCAGTTCGTCAACGAGCGGCTGCGCCCCACGTTCCGGAACATCTGGTGTGTGGGGGGACGAGCAGTCACTGCGGAGTGTCTCCGGCGTGGGCTGGCCGACGAGGTGCGCTACTCTGTGCTGCCCGTACTGATTGGGGACGGGATCCGGTTCTTCGACACGCTCGACGACGACATCCCGCTTCACCTGGCAGAGGTCAAGGGGTACAAGAACGGCGTCGTCGGCTTGCGCTACGAGGTCCGGCGTGACCGTGGGACGCACGAGCCACGAGTCACGACGGCCGGATAGCGCGATGGTGTTCGCGAAGTCTCTGACCTGCCCAAGGACCGCATGCGAAGCGTCGAGGACGCACCGATGACCAAGTCGAAGACCAGCAAGAACTCCGCGCCAGCGGCGCTGATCTCGCAGAAGATCGCCGACCTCGGCGACTGGCGCGGCAAGACGCTCAGCCGGATCCGGATGCTCATCAGCCAGGCCGACCCCGACGTCGTCGAGGAGGTCAAGTGGATGGGCACGCCGGTGTGGTCGCACGACGGGATCATCTGCACCGGCGAGTCCTACAAACAGGTCGTGAAGCTGACCTTCCACAAGGGCGCGGCGCTGACAGATCCCGCCGGGCTGTTCAACGCCGGTCTCGAGGGCAACGTCCGTCGGGCCATCGACATCCGCGAAGGCGAGACGCTCGACGCCAGCGCCTTCAAGGCGCTCGTGCGCGAAGCGGTCGCGCTCAACCGTTCAGGGAAGCCACAGGCGACGAAGAAGAAGGCGGTACCGATAGACCCATGTCGAAGACGTCGCTCACCGAGTTGCTCAATCTCACGGCCGCCCCCGTGGCCATCGCCTTCGTCGACACGGCACCGGCCGGGGTGCCGCATGTCGCCGCGCTCGAGCCAGCGGGCTGCGGCTACTGGCGCCGCGCCGCCGCCGGTGAGGTGTTCTACACCGTGGCCGACGATCACAAGTCGTGCCCGGTGGGCGCGCATACGCACAACGTGCCGCTGTCGCCGGCCGAGTCCGAGGGGCTGATGTCGCTGGTCCAGACGATGGTCGGACTGCGCTACCTCAAGATGGAAGACGTGCCGCAGATCCCGACGCGCACGACGCCGCTGCAGGTGGCCGTCTACGCGCCGCTCGACGCGACGCCGGTGCCGCCCGACGTGGTGCTGGTGCGGGGCAACGCCCGCCAGCTCATGCTGCTGGCCGAGGCGGCGCAGGCCGCCGGAGTCGCCGGCGCCGGACCCACGATGGGTCGGCCCACCTGTTCGGTGGTGCCCGAGGCGATCAACGCGGGGCGGACGTCGGCCAGCTTCGGCTGCGTCGGCAACCGCGTCTACACCGGCGCGAGCGACGACGAGGCCTACTTCGCGGTCCCCGGCAGCCAGCTGCCGCAGGTCGAAGAGCAGCTCGCGGTGATCGTCCATGCCAACCAGGAACTCGAGCGCTTCCATCGTGCCCGCGCCGCCGTAAAATAGGTTCGATGTCGGCAGGTGGTGCAGTGCCGTTCCCGAAGGGCCGGCTGGAGGGTCGCATGAAAACTACAGCGCTGTTCGTGGTGGGAGTGATGGTCGGGTCGATGGCGACGTTCGTTCAGGGCCAGGGCGGCCGCGCGCCGGCTCCACCGCCAGCCCTCGAGCCCGGCGCGGCCCAGGCCGATGTCGACACCGCGCTCGTCGCCGCGCCCGAGAGCCAACGCGACCAGGCGACGGTGGTGAAGTGGAAGAAGGACTTCACCTACGACACGCTGCGCAAGGGCACCAACCAGCTGGTCTGCTACGAGCGCTCGGGGTTGCCCCAGCAGCAGCCCTTCTCGGTGCAGTGCACCAGCCTCGCCAATCTCCCGCGCGTGGCGCAGAACATGAAGGCCGAGGCGTCCGGTGATCGCACCGCGTCGGAGGCGATGCTGGCGGCGATGGAGAAGGACGGCAGCCGCATCAAGCCGGAATACGGATCGATGTGGCACAGCATGGCCGGCAAGGACCGGGCGAGCGCGCAGCGGCACCACCAGATGATCGCGGTGCCCGGCGCCACCACGCAGTCGACCGGCCTGCCCGAGAACGGACGGCAGGGCGGGGCGTGGATCATGAACGCCGGCACCTCGACCGCGCACGTCATGATGCCGCGCTAGCGGCCACGCCGGAGTCCTGGTCGAGCGCGGCGCCGACGTGAACCATCCGCTGCCCGACACCGCGGAGACGCCGCTCCACGCGGCGCTCTGCAAGGCCAACCGGCCGGCCTACGACGAAGTCGTGCGCGTGTTGCTGGCGCACGGCGCCAATCCCAATTGCGCGACGACGCCGGGCGTGGCGACCGGCGGGTTCATGCGCGACGTCCGCACGTGCGGTGAGACGCCCCTCCACCGCGCCGCGGCGTTCGGCAGCGACGACACGGTGCAGCGGCTGATCGCGGCCGGCGCGCGCCTCGACGCCGTGGACGCGCACGGCGACTCGCCGCTCACCTGGGCCAGCTGGCACCTGCGGCCGGACGCGATTCTGCGGCAGCTGTGCTACGACGGCTACTCCATTCACCCGGCGCGGCGCTCGACCTACGATCACGGCATGGGCTGGGAAGTGATGGGGGTGGGCCGGAGTCATCCGCCGGCGCCCTGACCGCGGTGCGGCACCGCCCGCGCCGGTCTGTGGCACACTGCCGCGACATGCCGTTGTTGTTCTCGTACGGAACCCTGCAGCTCGACCACGTCCAGCACGCCACGTTCGGGCGCAGTGTGTCCGGTGACGCCGATGCGCTGGTCGGCTTCGACACCGCGACGGTGCCGATCGAGGCAGCGGCCGAGGTGGCGGCCAGCGGACAGACGCACTACGCCAACGCCGTGCGCACGGGCCGGCCAGGCGCGCGGGTGTCCGGCACGGCGTTGGACGTGACCGACGCGGAACTGGCGGCCGCCGATCGCTACGAAGAGGACGCCCGCTACATCCGCATCGACACGACGCTGGCCTCGGGGCGCCACGCCTGGGTCTACGTGCACGGACCCTCGGAACGCGCGCAGCCGATGCCGTTCGACGTGGTGCGGGCCGTCGACGTGCTGCACCGGACGCCCGGCGCCCTCGACGCGCTGCTGCGCGGCATCCATCCGGCGTGGAGCCGGGCCACCGAAGGGCCGGGCACGTTCAGCCCGTTCGACAACGTCGGCCATCTCATCGACGGCGAGGAGACCGACTGGCTGCCGCGGGCCCGCGTCATCCTGGCCGGCGGATCGGATCCGGTGTTCGAACCCTACGATCGCTTCCGCCACTACGCGCGCAATCCTGGGCGCACGCTCGACTCGCTGCTCGACGAGTTCGCCGCGCTGCGCGCCGTCAGCCTCGATACCCTGCAGGGCTGGCAGCTCACCGAGGCGCAGCTCGATCTGCCGGGGCGCCACCCCGGGCTCGGGCCGGTCACCTTGCGCCAGCTGCTGGCGGCGTGGGTGGTGCACGACCTCGGCCACCTGGCGCAGGTCGCGCGGGTGATGGCCAAGCGCTATCGCGACGCCATCGGTCCATGGGCGCCGTACCTGCCCGTGGTCACGGACCGGCCGGCGCCGTCGTCGTAGCGGCGGCCGCGGCCACCGGCACCGGAGTTGCGTGATGAAACCTGCCACGGCCGTTCCCGCCACCGTCGACGACTACATCGCCGGCTTGCCGGCGAAGGCGAAGACCGCGGTGCAGCGGGTGCGCCGGGCGATTCGCAAGGCCGTCGGCGGCGTCGAGGAGCGCATCAGCTACCAGATTCCCGCATTCAAGCTGGGTGGGCAGTATCTCGTCTACGTCGCGGCATTCAAATCGCACATCGGCGTCTATCCCGCGCCGCAGGGCGACGCCGCGTTCAAGGCGGCGGCGGCCGGGTATCGCTCCGGCAAGGCGACGCTGAAGTTCCCGCTCGACCAGCCGGTGCCGCTCGAGTTCATCGCCGCCGTGGTCAAGTTCCGGAAGTTGGAACTGCTCGAGGCGGCGCGGAAGAAGGCGCGGTGATTCTCACGCAGCGTGTCCTCGACGGCGTGCGCCACGGCACGATCACCCGCGCCTATCGCGTGTGGCGCCGGCCGACGGTGAAGAGCGGCGGCACGCTGCTCACCGCCGCCGGCCAGCTCGAGATTCGCGCCGTCGCGCCGGTGACCCTCGACGTCGTCACCGACGCCGACGCCCAGGCCGCGGGGTTCCCGTCGCGCGAGACCCTGGTGGCCGATCTCGAAGGGCGCCCCGACGGCGTCGCGTATCGCATCGACTTCGGGGCGCTCGGCGCCGACCCGCGGGTGGCGCTGCGCGAGCAGACCACGCTCGACGACGTGACCCGCCTGGATCTGCGCGCGCGCCTGCTGCGGCTCGACGCCCGCGCCGACGGCGGGGCCTGGACCCGGCGCACGCTCGAAGCGATCCGCGATCGGCCCGGACTGCGGGCGGCGGACCTGTGCCGCCTGGTAGGGCAGGAGCGGCTGGCGTTCAAGACCAACGTGCGCAAGCTGAAGGCGCTGGGACTGACCGAGAGCCTCGAGGTCGGCTATCGGCTGGCGCCGCGCGGCGCGGCCGTGCTGGTCGCCTGGGATCGCGAGTGACGGCGCCGCACCACCGAGCATCCTTCAGCGACCTGCGACGCTACGCCGGCGTCGCGCTGTGCGCCCGTGCCGCGAACACCCGCCACGTCTGGCCGTCGGCGTCCAGGGCCTGCGCGCCGCGATCGTCGAAGAACAGCCCGGCGCCGGCCACCAGATCCTTCACCGTGCGCGAGACCAGCACCTCGCCGGCGGGTGCGAGATCGCTGATCGCGGCAGCCAGCGCCACCGCCGGGCCCTGCAAGCGGCTGCCGTCGTCGGCGCATTCGCCGGTGTGCAGACCGCCGCGCGCCGCCAGGCCGTAGCGCGGCGCGGCCGCCGCCAGCGACGCGGCGCAGCGGATCGCCCGGGCCGGGCCGTCGAAGGCCGCGGTCAGGCCGTCGCTGGTGCGGTCGAGCCAGCGGCCGCGGAACCAGTCGATCTCGCGCCGGGCGTGGGCGACGAAGCCGTCGACGTCGCGCGTCTGGCCGGCGCGCGCGGCGACGCGGGTGCTGAGGATCGTCGCCAGCACCCGGTCGGACACGTCGTCGTGCGGCAGACGGGTGAGGAACGGCTCGATGGCATCGAGCATCGCGTCCTGGTCGCCGACGAACGGCAGGTGATCGTCGCCGGGCAGCTCCACGAAGGTGGCGCCGGGGATGTGCTCGGCGACGTAGCGGCCTTCCTCCACCTTCAGGCACTGGTCGTCACTGCGATGCAGCACCAGCGTCGGCACGCGGATCGCCGGCAGCACGTGGCGGACGTCGATCTCGGCGTTCATCTGCGTCAGCGTGAGCGCCGCGCCCGGGCTGGCCCCCATGCGCAGGTAGGTGCTCCACCACTCGCGAAACGCCGGGTCGTCGGCCCGGCTCGGCGCGCGCACGCCGATGCCGACCGGCCCGCCCCACCCGGTGCGGATGTCGTCGAAGAAGCGCTCGCGCTCGGTGCGGGTCGGGCCCCAGGGGTAGTCGGGCGCCCACAGCCGCTTGGCGTAGGTGCCGATCATCACCAGGGCGAGCGTGCGCGACGGGTAGGTGGTGGCGAACAGGCTGCACAGCGGCCCGCCTTCCGACACGCCCAGCAAGGCGGCGCGCTCCGACCCCACCGCTTCCATCACCGCGCGCACGTCGTCCATGCGCTGCTCGAGCGTCGGCAGGTCGGTGACGCGATCCGACAGCCCGGTGCCGCGCTTGTCGAACAGGATCAGCCGCGAGAACGACGCCAGCCGGGTGAGGAAGCGGGCGAACGACGGCTCGCGCCAGAAGTAGTCGAGATGCGACACCCAGCCCATCACGAACACCAGGTCGATGGGGCCGTCGCCGAGCACCTGATAGGCGATGCTGACGTCGCCGCTGCGGGCGTAGCGCGTCGGCGGTGGGGCGGTCGTCGCGGTCGCCGTGCCGAGGGCGCGGCCCGCGGCCGCGTCCTCGCCGTGCACCAGCGGTGCGTCGGCATGCGGCGAGGTCACCAGGGTGACCGGCGCGACGAAACGGTAGCCGCGGCGGTGCGCCGTCTGGATGTAGGTCGGCGTCGCGGGATCGTCGCCGAGCGCCTTGCGGATCTCGCGAACGCAGACCTTGAGCGCGGCGTCGCCGACGAACACGCCGGGCCACACCACGTCCAGGAACTCCTCCTTGGTCACCAGCCGGCCGGCGTGGCGCGCCAGGTGGTGCAACACGCTGAACGCCTTGGGCGTGAGCGCGACGGGCCTGCCACCGCGTTCGAGCGTGGCGTTCTGCACGTCGAGACGGAAGGGCCCAAAGACCAGGATCGGGGTGTCGTTCATGAGGCCGCGGCGGGGCCGCACCGTCGCGATCCCTCCGCGCAATCTACCTCAGGTCGGTGACGTCACGTGCGGGTGCCGGAACGGCGCAGTCGCGTGCTCTCGGCCCGCAGCCGCTCGCTCCCGGCGACGAGCAGCGCCACCAGCTCGTCGGCCGAGTCGAAGTGGCTGGCTTCGCCGGTGGCGGCGTGGGTGAGCCGGCCGGAGAGGCCGGGCGCCGCCGCCGCGCCGTCGCGGAGCTGGACGGTGAACACCCGGCTCAGCTCCGCCGGGTCGAAGGGACGGTCATCACGAGGACGTGACGCAGGGGGAGCCATGACAGCGCTAGGCGCAGCGTGACCACAGCACCCCGGCCGGACCGGAGCCGGTGCCGTCGGTGTCGCCGGTCAGTCCGAACACGCCGTCGAGGCGGGTCAGGCGCAGCAGGCGCCGCACCCGCGGACCGGCGCGCCGCACCGTCACCGGCACGCCGTGACGGCAGGCGTTCTGGCGGAGCCGCAGCAGCGCGCCGAGGCCGCTGGCGTCGATCGCCGTGACCCCGGCCAGGTCGACCACCAGTTGCGTCGCGCCGCGCCACTCGCGCGCCGCCTGCCACACCGGATGGCCGGCGCCGTGGCCCGCCACCAGCCGGCCGGCCGCGTGCAGCTCGGTCACGCCGCCAATGAATTTGCCTTGCACGCCGAACGCCGGCGATCCCTGTCCGCTCCCCGTCTCCATGAGTCCCGTGTCCTTCCCTCGTCTCGTCGTTCGGGCAGCTCTAACCAGCCTCCGCTCTCCGAGCTACGGCGGTCCGCCGAAGCCTCTGGCGAAGGCGGAAGAGCTGCCCCACGACGAGGCGGCTGTGACGAGCTGCCCTAACTTCTGCCTATGCAGGGCGGAGCTTCAGCTCTGCCCTGGAGGCTGCGTTGAAGGGCTGCCCTACATCTGCCCGTCATCGCCGCCAGCCATGCTCACCGCGGCGCTCCCGCCGCGGCCGTCGCCATCGGTGCCTTGCCGAAGCGCGACCCCGGCAGCGTCACGTCGGCGCGGGCCAACGCGGCCTTGCGGCGTCCCTCGACGATCTCGGCCGGCGCGTCCTTCTTCTGGGCGCGCAGCGCCTGCACCAGCCCGGTCAGCGCCCAGCCGTTTTCGCGGTTGCGCTTCAGGTCTTCCCAGTACACGGTCTCGGCTTCGGCCGGACGTCCGGCTTCCAGCAGGACCGCCCCGAGCGCGTGACGCGGCGGGAAGGCCCATTCCGCCGGCTCGGTGTAGACCAGCGCGTCCTCGAGCCGCACGGCCTGCTCCAGCAGTGCGATCGCCTTGTCGAACTCGCCCTTGGCCGCGGCAATCTCGCCGCCCAGTACCGCCGGCGCGATGCTGAGGATCGCGCGCCCGGTGTTGGGCGAGAAGTTGGGGTTGTCGAGCGACGGATGCGCCAGCATCGGCGTCAGCGTGGCCAGCTCCTTCTCGGCGTCGGCGATCTTGCCGGTGGCGACGGAGCGCCATGCCGCGCGAGAAGTGCCAGGCCACCGTCAGGAACATGTTGGTGCTCGGCGGCGCCGGTTCGTTCAGCACGTCGCTCCAGCGGCCGAAGCGGACGTTGGCCCAGTACGGCGTCACCCGGAAGCCGGCGACCAGCGGCAGCTCGGCCAGCACGGTGTCGGGAATCTTCGCTGCCACCTTCTTGGCGGCGTCGATGGCGGCGGCCGACTGCGCATCGGCGGTCGCCGCGAACCACAGGAAGTGGATGTTGTGCGGGTAGTAGGCCATCGGATACAGCCCCTGGGCCCGGCACTGCGTGATGTAGTCCTCGTCGGCGGCGATCGCCAGTTGGTTGCTCTTCATCGCATCGGCGTAGCGGCCGACGCGCTGGTAGATGTGCGAGGCCATGTGCACCATGTGGCCGGCCGCCGGCATCAGCGGCATCAGCGTGTCGGCGGCCTTCTCGGCCCGTTCCGGCGTGGTCGTCGCTTCGACCAGGTGGATGAGCATGTGCAGCGCGCCCGGGTGCTTCGGGTTGCGGCGCAGCACGTCCTCGGTGAGCGCCACCACTTCGGCGGTGCCTTCGTGGGCCTTGCCGTCGGGCATCCAGTAGCCCCACGGCCGCAGGTCCATCATCGACTCGACGTAGAGCATCGCGATGTCGAGGTCGGCGGGGAACTGCTTGTGCACGGCGGCCATCGCCTCGGCGTAGGCCTTGTCGTTGGCGACGCGGTGGTCGGCGCTGCCCGAGTAGCGCTTGGCCAGCGCGTCGATGAGGGCGCGCTCACGCGGCGTCGCGCGGCCCTTGAGCGCTTGCGCCTTCTGGATCAGCTCGTAGGCGTGCGGCTCCTCGTTGGGCTCCATCACCGCGTTGATGTTCGGGCCGAGCACCAGCGACTGCCCCCAGTAGGCGATCGCCAGGTTCGGGTCGAGCCGGGCGGCCTCGCGGAACGCCCGCCGCGCCTCGGCGTGGTTGAACGCGTAGGCCAGGTTGAGGCCCTGGTTGACGAAGCGCTGGGCGTCGGCGCGCTTGGTGCTCACCGGGAAGGTGTGCGTGCCGAGGTTCTGCAGGCGGGGCGCCAGCTCGCCGTTGGGACCCGGCTGGAGCGCCTGCGGCGCCGATTCGTAGTGCTTGTGGGTGGCGGCGGCCGGTTGAGCGACCTGTGCCGCGGCCCAGGGACCACTCACCACGGAGACGACGCCGGCGACGAGCGCGGTCCGAGTGAACTTCACGAACATGACATGACCTCCAGTGTCGAGCATCGAACGTTCCGGGGACGACTGTACGCCGTCGCCCCCGGCCAACTCATGAGGGAATGGTTAGAGACTCAGATGATTACGGCTCGGTGTTGGATACGACCACCCACTGGATGGCGTTGCGGCGCCGCGAGCCGTCGGCGAAGGCGGCCTCGACCTGCAGGACGTGGCTGCCGGCCCCGAGGAGATTGCCCGGGAGGGGGCACCGGAAGGTGAACCCGCCGCCGGTCTGGGTGCCGCCGCGCAGGCAGCTGAGGAAGAACCCGGTCACGTCGATGCCGTCGTAGGTGAACCGCCCGGACACGATCGGGGTCGCCCACGGCGCCAGACCGACGACGAGGTCGAACCGGCCGGTTCGGAACAGCGTCGTGGACCCCGGGGATAGCGTCATCCCGGCCGTAGCCACCGGCTCGGCGTAGATGAAGTCGTCCATCGCCACCACGTCGATGGCGCCGGTCTCGTCGGGCCCGTGGGCGACGTTGCCGCTCACGATCCGCACCCGGCCGATGACCTCGCCGGCGTTGAACGACACCCCGACGAACGACAGCGTCTCGTTGCCGGCGGCGGCCGGCACCGCTCGCTCGTAGAGCAGCACGCCGTCGACGGTGTAGAACTGCAGGCGGGTCGAGGTGGTGCTGTCGACGTCGGTGAACACCGCGCCGAACGCGGTCACGCCGGCGGCCACGGCGATGGTCCCCGGCACGTGGAACACCACGTCCATCTCGTTGCTGCCGCGCGGCGCGAACAGCCGCGGGCTGCTGAAGGTGCCGAACAGCCCCGGGTAGGAGGCGTTGGTCTCGCCGAACTCGGGCTGCGGCAGGCCCGACAGGGCGAAGCCGGTGCCGGTGGTGAGGAACCGGGCGCCGCGGGCGCTGAAGCGCTCCATCGGGGTCGGGTCGAGGGTGAGCGTGGCGCCGGCGCCGCCGCCGTCCCAGTTGATCTCGCGGCGGCCGGTGGGCTGGGTCCCGACCGTGTTGCCGTTGTTGGCGCCGCCGAGATCGGCGCGGAACTGATCCACGGCCGCCTGAATCGCCGCCGCGTTGGCGCCGGCCGCCTCACGCACGACCGGGCCGGCTGCCGCCGGCGCCGCGCCGAGCACTCCCGCCATCACACACAGAACCAGGGCTTTCATCACGGGGATCTCCAGGTCGTTCACAGGTTGCAGACGGTCGGGGCCGGCGGCGAGTCGGACGCGGACATCGCGTCGCGGTCGGGGGAACGCCGGCACCGGCGATTGACCTGCCAACGGTAGGCGGTGAGGCCGCGGCGAGTCCTCAGCGAACGGTTACGGCACGGTGCAAATTCCGTAAGCGCCGGCGTGGCCCTTGGCTGCGCCGGCGCGGGTCATCGCCGCCTGAGATGGCGGACATCCGGCCGGCCGTCCCGCCGACGGCCCCCGCGAGGCCGATCGCTCAGTGGCCCCTGGGCCGCCATCCTGTGTATCCTTCTCCCATCCCCATGTCCTGCCGACTCGCCGTCGCCTTCGTGGCCGTGCTCGCCAGCGCGGCCTGCCGCAGTGCCGGTGGCGCCGCCGACACCCCGATCGTGCAGCCGGGCGCGCCCGGCGAAGCCAACCGCATCCTCACCCCGGAGGCGGCCAGCGATCTCTCCAAGGTGCAGGCGACGCCGGCCGACGTGAAGTTCATGCAGGGCATGATCGGCCACCACGCCCAGGCCATCGAGATGACCGCGCTCATCGCCACCCGCACCTCGCGCGACGAGATGAAGCTGCTGGGTCAGCGGATTTCCGTGTCGCAGGCCGACGAGATGGACATGATGCGGTCGTGGCTGCGCGCGCGCCGGCAGGAGATCCCGGCCGAGCACGCCCATCACACCCAGGAGGGGATGATGCCCGGGATGCTCACCCCCGAGCAGATGGCCGAGCTCACCGCGGCGACCGGTGAGGCGTTCGACAAGCTGTTCCTCCGCTACATGATTCAGCACCACGAGGGCGCGCTGAGCATGGTGGACGACCTGTTCAAGACCCCCGGCGCCGGCCAGGAAGGCGACATCAACGCCTTTGCCGCCGACGTCGATTCCGATCAGCGCATGGAGATCGACCGCATGCGCGCTCTGCTCGGCAGCCGATGACCGTGATCGGCGCCGCCCGGTTCGCTTCCGTCCAAAGGACCCATCGATGAGATCCGACGTCACCCCGTCCCGTGGGAGGCGCCGCGGCGCGCTCCTGGCCTGGAGCGTTGCCGCCGTGGCCGCCGTCACCCTTGGCGCCTTGTCCGCCGTAGCCGTGGCGGAGGAGGAGCAGGAGCGTCCGACCATGCCGTCGACCACCGACCCGCGGGTCGGGTTGAAGGCCGGCCGCACCGATGCCGGCGTCGCCGCGAAGAACATGACGCTGGTCTCGAGCCTGTCCAAGCCGGCTGGCTTCTTCGACCCCAAGAACCCGGCCGGCCTGGCGACGCCGGCGGAGCAGCCGGCCGGCGCCCCGGCGGCTGCGGCCCCCCCTGCTCCCGCGCCGGCGGCGCCGCCGCCGCCCGGCGCCGGTGGCCTCGACTTCGCCAACTCCGACCTCGCCTTCAAGGGCGTGAACGTGGTGATGGGCAACTTCCACGGCTTCAACACCTACAACGTGGAGGACGCCCGGCGTCCGAAGCTGGTGGCGTCGATTGCCTGCCCCGGCGGCCAGGGCGACGTGTCGATCTACGGCAACCTGCTGTTCATGTCGGTCGAGCAGACGCGCGGCCGCGTCGACTGCGGCACTCAGGGCGTGGCCGCCACCGTCAGCACCGAGCGCTTCCGCGGCGTGCGCATCTTCGACATCACCGATCTCAAGAACCCGAAGCAGGTGGCGGCGGTGCAGACCTGCCGCGGCTCGCACACCCATACGCTGGTGCCGGCGAAGAACGACCCCGATCACATCTACGTCTACGGCTCGGGCACCGGCAACGTGCGCTCCGGCGAGGAACTGGCCGGCTGCTCGGGTCTCAAGCCCGACGAGGATCCGAACACCGCGCTCTTCAGCATCGACGTCATCAAGGTGCCGCTGAAGACGCCCGAGAAGGCGGCGATCGTCGCCCGGCCGCGGATCTTCGCCGACGCCACCACCGGCGCCATCGCCGGCCTGTGGGCCGGCGGCGATCACGGCCCCGGCACCCAGCGCACCAGCACCACCAACCAGTGCCACGACATCACCGTGATGCCCGAGGCCGGTCTGGCGGCCGGCGCCTGCTCGGGCAACGGCATCCTGATGGACATCTCGAATCCCGAGAAGCCGACGCGGCTCGACCACGTGGCCGACAAGAACTTCGCCTACTGGCACTCGGCGACGTTCAACAACGACGGCACCAAAGTCATCTTCACCGACGAGTGGGGCGGCGGCACGCGGCCGCGCTGCCGGGCCACCGATTCGCTCACCTGGGGCGCCAACGCGATCTTCGACGTCGTCGACAAAAAGATGGTGTTCAAGGGCTACTACAAGCTGCCGGTGGCGCAGACCGAGACCGAGAACTGCGTCGCCCACAACGGCTCGCTGGTGCCGGTGCCGGGCCGCGACATCATGGTGCAGGGCTGGTACCAGGGCGGCATCACCGTGTTCGACTTCACCGACTCGGCCAACCCGGTGGAGATCGCCTACTTCGACCGCGGGCCGGTCGACGCCAAAAACCTGATCACCGCCGGCTACTGGTCGGCCTACTGGTACAACGGCCAGATCTACGGCGCCGAGATCGCCCGCGGCATCGACGTGTTCCGGCTGAGCCCGAGCGAGTTCCTCAGCGAGAACGAACTGGCCGCCGCCAACCTGGTGCGCTTCGAGGAGTTCAACTCGCAGAACCAGCCGAAGGTCACCTGGCCGCCGAGCTTCGTCGTGGCCAAGGCCTATCTCGATCAGTTGGAACGGGGCAAGACCATCGACCAGGCGCGGGCGACGGCGCTGCGCGCCGCGCTCGACCGCGGCGACACGCGGGCGGGGCGCAATGCCGCCAACCTCGACGAGCTCGACAAGATGGCGGCGCAGCTCGACAGCGACGCGGCGGCGCCGGGGGCGCGCGAAGCCAGCCGGATGAAGGCGATGGCGGCGGCGATCAAAGCGCGGACGGCACGGTTGCGCTAGGGCAGGGAACAGGGAACAGGGAACAGGAAAACATCATGCGGATGCGACTGGCAGTGGGCGGCGTGTTGGCGATGGCGATGAGCGCGGTGCTGGTGCAGGCCCAGCAGAAGCCGGCGGCGCCAGACGACCCGCGCATCGGCTTGAAGTCGGGGCACACCGACGCCGGCGTCGCGGCGCGCCACATGGAGCTGGTCTCGAACCTGCCCAAGCCGCCGGGGTTCTTCGACCCCAAGGCGCCGGCCGGGTCGGTGACGCCGCCCGAGCGGCCGGAAGGCGCGCCAGCGCCGCCGCCGCCCGATCCGAACGCGCCGCCACCGGTCGGCTCGGGGTTCACCAACTCCGATCTCGCCTTCAAGGGCATGCATGCGGTGGTCGGCAACTACCACGGCTTCAACACCTACGACGTCGAGAACGCGCGCCGGCCGAAACTGGTGGCGTCGATTGTCTGTCCGGGCGGCCAGGGCGACGTGTCGATCTACGGCAACCTGCTGTTCATGTCGGTGGAGCAGACGCGCGGCCGGCTCGATTGCGGCGTGCAGGGCGTGACCGCGCCGGTCAGCGTCGAGCGCTTCCGTGGCATCAGGGTCTTCGACATCACCAACCTCAAGAACCCCAAGCAGGTGGCGGCGATTCAGACCTGTCGCGGCTCGCACACCCACACGCTGGTGCCTGCCAAGAACGATCCCGACAGCATCTATCTGTACGGCTCGGGGACCGGCAACGTCCGTTCGGGCGAAGAGCTGGCCGGGTGCTCGGGCCTGAAGCCCGACGAGGATCCGAACACCGCGCTCTTTAGCATCGACGTGATCAAGGTGCCGCTGAAGAATCCCGAGAAGGCGGCGATCGTCAATCGCCCGCGCATCTTCGCCGACGCCACCACCGGCGCGATCGCCGGGCTGTGGCCGGGCGGCACCCACGGCGAGGGCACGCAGCGCACCAGCCAGACCAACCAGTGCCACGACATCACCGTGTACTCGGAGATCGGTCTGGCTGCCGGCGCCTGCTCGGGCAACGGCATCCTGATGGACATCTCCGACCCGATGAACCCGAAGCGGCTCGACTTCGTCGCCGACAAGGGCTTCGCCTACTGGCATTCGGCGACCTTCAACAACGACGGCACCAAGGTGGTGTTCACCGACGAGTGGGGCGGCGGCAGCCGGCCGCGTTGCCGCGCGACCGATCCGCTCACCTGGGGCGCCGACGCGATCTACGACATCGTCGACAAGAAGCTGGTGCACAAGGGCTACTACAAGATGCCGGCGCCGCAGTCCGACACCGAGAACTGCGTCGCCCACAATGGCTCGCTCATCCCGGTGCCGGGGCGCGACCTCATGGTGCAGTCGTGGTACCAGGGTGGCATCTCGGTGTTCGACTTCACCGACTCGGCCAATCCGGTGGAGATCGCTTTCTTCGACCGCGGCCCGATCAACCCCGTGGAGCTGGTGACCGGCGGCTACTGGTCGTCGTACCTGGTACAACGGCCAGATCTACGGCGCCGAGATTTCGCGCGGCATCGACATCTTCCGGCTGCTGCCGAGCGAGTACCTGACCGAGAACGAGATCGCCGCCGCCAACCTGGTGCGCTTCGAGGAGTTCAACTCGCAGAACCAGCCGCGCTACGTGTGGCCGGCGAGCTTCGTGGTGGCCAAGGCGTATCTCGACCAGCTGGTGCGCGGGAAGGCCATCGACGCCGGCCGCGCCGCGGCGCTGCGCACCGCGCTCGACCGCGGCGATTCGCGCGGCGGCCGCAACGCAGCCGCGCTCGACGAGCTCGACAAGATGGCCGCCGACTTGGAACGCGACGCCGCCGCCCCTGGGGCGGCCGACGGCAAGCGCTACAAGGCCATGGCCGAGGCGATCAAGGCGCGCACGGCGCGGCTGCGTTAGGGCACAGCGGTCACGACGCCAGTCTCGCCGGCGCTGGGTATACGGCCCCATGGACCGCCCATGGGGCCGTTTGCTGCGGCTGCTACGGCGTCCAGGGCGCGCACGCCGCCCGGCGAGTGCCGAGGTAAAGCGTGCGAGCGGTGACTGCGGTGTCGGGGTTGTCGCTGAATACCCCGTCGACCCCGAGGCAGTAGAAGTGCAGGTACTCCTGCAGCGGGTCGTCGCCGTAATTGGAGAGTAGGAAGCCCGCCTCGTTGCGCCAGGTATAGGCGTGGACGAACAGGCCCGCCCGCCGGGCGTCGGCGAGCAGCGCCGTCGGACCCGTTGCGCGCCGGTCGGCGTCGTTGCGGACGCCGTCGCCGTTGACGTCGTCGGGCGTCCCGTTGCCGTCGGCGTCGATGATCGCGGCGCCGATGATGTAGCGCTTCCATGGCCCCAGGCCGTCGGCGTAGGTGGCGATCTCGGCCAGCCCGGCCGGCGTCACCAGGTCGGCGTAGGTGCGGGTGTCGCCGGCAGCCTTGAAGTCGTAGGGGCCGTAGCCGGTCGAGTCGATCGAGCCGTCGGCGCGGACGTCGTTGGCGTCGATGAGCTGCACCAGGCGCACCGAGGTCATGCGATTCAGCGCCTTCAGGTTGGCGACCTCGAACGACTGGACGAAGACCGGCGCCGAGCGGTGGTTCCAGCCGACTCTGGCCAATGCGGTGACGAGCTTACGCTCGAGCGGCAGGCCGACCGACTGGTGGTAGGTCGGATGCTTGGTCTCAGGATAGACGCCGACCTCGCGGCCGTGGAGACGGCGCGCCGCTCGGGCCAAGTCGAGCACCTCGTCGAAGGTCGGGATCGGGAACACGCCATTGAACTGCTGGGCACGGAACGGCAGCCGCTGCACCGCCCGCAGCGTCTTGATCTCGGCCAGCGTGAAGTCGTCGGCGAACCACCCGGTCTCGGTGATGCCGTCGATGGTCTTGGTGGTCTCGCGGCTGGCGAACTCAGGGTGGCCGGCGACATCCGTGGTGCCGGTGATGTTCACCTCGTGGCGGGCGATGAGTACGCCGTCCTTGGTGCTGACCAGATCGGGCTCGATGAAGTCGGCGCCCTGGAGGATGGCCAGCGCATACGACGCGAGCGTGTGCTCGGGCAGGTAGCCGGTCGCGCCGCGATGGCCGAGCACCAGCGGCGATGGCTCGCGGCGATCGCCGCGACCGTCATGATCGGCCGACACCAACGCTCCGCCGGCGGTCAGCACCAGAACCGAGAACAAGACCCCTTGTCGCACCATACCTACGCTCCTCACTGCCGGCTCGAAGCGAGGCCGGCACAGGAACGAAGGCTATGCGGTGGATGTGACTGCGGTTCCAAGCTGCGACGTCGACGCTGTGAGATCGCCGTGACGTCCCCGATCCGCGGTTGCGCGAGCGTTACACGGCGAGTGCCGCGTCGGGCCACGCGCCGTCGAGGAAGCGGGTCAGCTCGCCGATGACGGCGGGACGCTCGAATCCACGGCGCGTGCGCCGCGCCGGCCACGGCGAGCAGGCGTGCATTGGGCAGGCGCTGGGCCCAGGCGCGGCCGCCGGCGAACGCCGCGCTGCGGTCCGCGGTCCCGTGCACCACGAGCACCGGGCAGGTCACCCTGGCGAGTTCGGTGTCGGTCGGCGCGTTGGCGGCGATTGACGGCTGGACGTGCGTGCTCCAGTAGCCCATGAACCCGCGCTCGTTGGGAAGGTCGCAGCGCCCCCAGCCGGTGACGCGCGGCGCCAGCGCCGGATCGGCCACGTAGATTTCGGCCAGCACGTCCCAGAACGCACGGCAACGGGCCTCGGCGTCTCCAGGAGGCGGGGAGGCCTGCAGCTGGGCGAGCCGGGCGAACACCCGCCGCATCGTCGCGTCGGGCGGCGGCGCCGGGTGCGCGGCCGGGTCGGGCGGCGCCGGACTCAACAGCACGGCGCGGCGGACTCGTGCCGGGTGGGCGATGGCATAGCGCATCGCGACGACGCCGACGTAGGAGTGCGCCAACAGGTCGATGGTGTCGAGGCCGGCGGCGCGGCGGACCGTCTCCAGGTCGTCGACATCGTTCAGGACGCCGCGGGACAGGCGGCTGGCATCAGGCACCGGGTCCGAGGCACCACGGTTACGCAGGTCGTAGACCAGCGGCGGATGCCGAGCCCAGACCGTCGCCAGGTCGCTGATGAATCCGGCGCCATTGGGCACGATGAGCCGACCGCCGTCGGGCGCGGCGACGACGGCCAGGCGCAGGCCGTCGCTGGTGACGACGTGAGATGCGATCGGCATGCCTGTCCCCGGGCCGACAGCGGCTGAAACAAAAACACCGCGGCAACGGCCGCGGCGCGGTGTTGTGCATGGGAAAGGCCGCGACGCGGTCGACGTCGGGCCAAGGCCGCATCCTACGGAGCGGCGTGGGCGCCGTCAAGCTCGGGCGCGGCTGCGCCAGGAACTGACGCCCGATCGGCGGCCAGTGGCTGGCGGCTAGACGGGCGTCTGGGAGCCGGCCCCGAGGTCGTTGCACGGATTTTCATTTGTGTCCGAGCCGTGAGAGGCCTACTATTCGGCCTTGGACCGGATGATGCCCGGTCCAGACCTCCATTCCCCAATGACCTGTCCCAGGTGCGGCCACGCGACGGAGCTCACCTCCGGCGTGTGCCTGTCCTGCGGGCTGAAGGTGTCCTCCAGCGCGATCACCGCAATCGGCGTGGCCACGCCGATTCCCCCGGCCGCCCCGGTGTCGCTCACCGCCGAGACGCAGGTCAGGCCTGTGGCGGACACCCAGGACGCCACGGACCTGGGCCTGGCCGCTGCGTTCCTCGATCCCGAGGTCACGCGGGCGCCGGTCGCACCCGACCCCGACGTGACCATGGCGCCAACGGCGCCGGCGACCGACGACGACGAGACCCACGCCGGGATGCCGCCACCGGCCGCCACCGGGCGCCAGCGATCCGGCGTCCGGCGCGGCGCCACCCCGGGCGGGCAGGCGGAAGTGGCCGAAGATCTCGTCGGCAAGGACCTCGGCGAGCGCTACCACATCATCAAGCTGCTCGGCGCCGGCGGCATGGGCGCGGTCTACCAGGCGTGGGACGCCGAACTCGGCGTCGCGGTGGCGCTCAAGACGGTGCGCCCCGAAGTGGCCGCCGACCCGTCCACGGCGCGGATGCTCGAGCAGCGGTTCAAGCAGGAGCTGCTGCTCGCCCGAAAGGTGACGCACAAGAACATCGTGCGGGTCCACGACATCGGCGAGCTCGACGGGCTGAAGTACATCACCATGCCGTTCGTCGAAGGCGAGGATCTGGCGACGATCCTCAAGCGCGACGGCAAGCTGCCGGTGCCGCGGGTGATGGCCCTGGCCCGCAGCGTCGCCTCGGGCCTGGCCGCCGCCCACCAGGCCGGCGTCGTGCACCGCGACCTGAAGCCCGCCAACATCATGGTCGACGCCGACGGCGAAGGCCTGGTGATGGACTTCGGCGTCGCCCGCTCCACCTCGGGCCCGCCGGCCGGCGGGGCCGTCGGGACGTTTCCGGCCGGGGCGATGCGGGCAGTGGCGGCGGCGCAGACGATGGTCGGCTCGGTGGTCGGGACGGTGGAGTACATGGCGCCGGAACAGGCCCGCGCCGAAGCCGTCGACCAGCGCGCCGACATCTACGCGTTCGGGCTGATCCTCTACGATCTGCTGCTCGGCCGCATCCGCGCCAACCGCACCGGCAGCGTGATGGCCGAGCTCCAGCAGCGGATGCAGGAGCCGCCGCCGCCGCCGCGCAGCCTCGACGCCACCATTCCGGTCGCGCTCGATAAGCTCATCGTCCGCTGCATCCAGACCGACCCGGCCAAGCGCTTCGCGACCACGCAGGACCTGCTGGGCGACCTCGCCAAGCTCGACGACAAAGGCGTACCGGTGCCGCTGGTGCGCCGACTCACCTGGAAGATGACCACCGCGGCCGCCATGCTCGCCGCCGGTCTCGTCGGGCTCACCTACTGGGCGGCGCAGGGCCCGCCGCCGCCGGTCGAGCACGAGCCGGTGTCGATCCTGATCGCCGATCTCGACAACGCCACTGGCGACCCGACGCTGAACGGCACGCTCGAGCCGATGCTGAAGCTGGCCCTCGAAGGCGCCGGTTTCATCAGCGCCTACGACCGCAACGGCATCAGGCGCAGCCTCGGCGTGGTGCCGCCGGAGCGGCTCGACGCCGCCGCCGGCCGCGAACTCGCCGTGAAGCAGGGCGTCGGCGTGGTGCTGTCGGGGGCGCTGACCCGCGACGGCACCGGCATCGGGTTGCGGCTGACCGCCGCCGAGAGCGTCACCGGCAACGTCATCGTCGACACCTCGGGCCGCGCCGCCGGCAAGGATCAGGTGATGGCGGTGGCGACCACGCTCGGTAACCGCGTGCTGACCGCGCTCGGCGACGACACCTCGGATTCGGCGCAGCGGTTCGCCACCGAGACGCTGTCGGCCACCTCGCTCGACGTCGTGCGCGAGTACGCGCTGGCCATGCAGGCGCTGTCGAACAGCAAGTTCGAGGAGGCGCGGCAGAGCTTCTCGCGCGCCGCCGCCCTCGATCCCAACTTCGGCCTGGCTTACGCCGGGATGGCGATCGCCTCGGCCAACATGGGCCAGGCGCAGGAAGCGCAGACCTACGTCCAGGAGGCGATCCGCCACGTCGACAAGATGACCGAGCGCGAGCGCTTCCGGACCCGCGGCCTGTTCTACTACGTCACCAACGACTACGAGGCCTGCGTCAAGGAATACGGCGACCTGCTGGCGAGGTACGACGCGGACGCCTCGGCGCGCAACAACCTGGCGCTGTGCTCGACCAAGCTGCGCGACCTGGCGCTGGCCCGCGAGCAGATGCAGCGGGTCGTCCAGATCCTGCCGAAACGATCGCTCTACCGGGTGAACGCGGCGTTGTATTCGGCCTACGCCAGCGATTTCGTCGTCGCCGAGGAGCAGGCGCGGGTCGCGCAGGAGCTGCAGGATCCCTGGGCCCTGCAGGCGCTGGCGCTGGCGCAGCAGGGGCAGGGCAAGCTGGCCGAGGCGGTCAAGAGCTACGAGGCGCTGGCGGCGGTGCGCGGCGCCGGGCGCACCTACACCGTCTCGGGACTGGCCGACGTGGCGCTCTACGAGGGCCGCTTCGCCGACGCGGCGTCGCTCTTCAGCGACGGCGCCGCCGCCGACCTGGCCGAAAAGGACGGCGACCGCGCCGCCGCGAAGTTGGTTGGCCTCGCCTACAGCGAGCTGATGCGCGGGCGGGTGCGGCAGGCCCGCGCCGCCGCCGATCAGGCGGTGGCCAACAGCACCGGCATGCAGATCCGGTTCCTCGCCGCGCGGGTCTACGCCCAGAGCGGCGCCATCGCCCAGGCCCGGGCGATCGCCGTGCGCCTGTCGGCTGAGCTGCAGAAGGAGCCGCAGGCCTACGGCAAGATCGTCGAAGGCGTGATCGCGCTCGAACAGAAGAACGCGCGGCAGGCGGTGGCCCTGCTGTCGGAAGCGACCGAGCTGCTCGACACCTGGATCGGCCGCTTCGACCTGGGCCGGGCCTACCTGGCGGCCGGGGCGTTTCCGCAGGCCGATTCCGAGTTCGACCGCTGCCTCAAGCGCAGCGGCGAGGCGCTGTCGCTGTTCCTCGACGAGGAGCCGACGTCGGGTTTTCTGCCGCCGGTCTACTACTACCAGGGCCGGGTGCGTGAAGGCATGAAGAGCGCCGGGTTCGCCGAGCCGTATCGCACCTATCTCGGGCTGCGCGAGAAGGCCGGCGAGGATCCGCTCCTGCCCGAAATCCGCAAACGCGTCGGGGTCTGAACGGCCCGGAGCCGCGTGGTATCTTCTGACGGCTGGGCGGCACAACGCGCCCGCGGGAGCGAGATGTACATGATGCGACGGTGGAACACGACGGCCGCGGTGGTGGGCATGGGGCTGACGCTGGCAGTGGCCACGCTCTCGGTGGTCGGCACGCGGGCCGAACAGGCCAAGCCGGCGGCCGGGCCGGCCTTCCGGGTCGATGCGACCTGGCCGCAGGAGTTCCCCAATCACTGGGTGATGGGATCGGTGACCGGCGTGTTCGTGGACAGCAGGGACCACGTCTGGATCACCTCGTTGCCCGAGACGCTGACCGAAGAAGAGCTCTACGAGGAACAGACGCCGCCGATGGGCACCTGCTGCAAGGCGGCGCCGGTCGTGATCGAGCTCGACCAGAACGGCAAGGTCGTGCAGGGCTGGGGCGACAAGGCCAAGGAGGAGCCGGCCAACTGGCCGCGCAATCCGCACGGCATCTTCGTCGACCACAACGACTTCGTGTGGGTGGGCACGCACATGCACCACCGCGTGATGAAGTTCACGCGCGAGGGCAAGCTGGTGATGACCATCGGCGAGTACGACAAGAACGCCGGCAGCAACGACACCAAGCTGCTCGGCGGCCCGTCGGGCATCTGGGTCGATCCGAAGACCAACGAGGTCTTCATCTCCGACGGCTACCGCAACCGCCGCATCGTCGTGTTCGACGGCGCGACCGGCGCCTACAAGCGCCACTGGGGCGCCTACGGCAAGGTGCCGGACGACACCGTGAAGTTCGACCCCAAGACCATGATGAGCGGCGAGCTGCCGTCGCAGTTCTCGACGCCGCACGGGCTCACCGGCTCGGCCGACGGCAAGATCTATGTGGCCGACCGCCGCGGCAACCGCATCCAGGTGTTCGAGCAGTCGGGCAAGTTCGTGAGCGAGAAGATCATCGCGCCGGCGACGCTGTCGTCGGGGTCGTCGTTCGTGATCGTGCTGTCGAAGGACCCGCAGCAGCAGTGGCTGTACCTGGCCGACGGCACCAACCACAAGGTGTGGGTGCTGCGCCGCAGCACCATGGAAGTGGTGGGCGAGTTCGGCCGCGGCGGCCGTCAGCTCGGTCAGTTCCTGCGCCCGCACGGGATGAGCATCGACTCGAAGGGCAATCTCTACGTCGGCGAAGCGTCGACCGGCCGGCGCGTCCAGCGGTTCCTGTTCAGCGCGCCGAAGTAGCCAGGGGAGACAGCCATGGCCAGGGGTCGCATCGCGGTTGCGCTCGTCGTCGCCCTGGTGGCCAACGCCGCCGCGGCGCCCGGCGATCCGCCGCCCTATTGCGCCGTCGACGCGCCGGGTGGGCGAGTCGCGATGGTGCGCCCGGCGGCGGGTGAGCCGCCGCTCGACGACGTCAACTGGTTCGCGCGCCCGGTGCCGAACGCCAAGGGCGAGTGGGTAGTCGCCGTGGCGAGCCACAACCTCAACTATCTCTACAACCTGACGACCGGGAAGCGCGTGCGCATTCCCGACACGTCAGACGCCGTGGCGACCCCGGACGGCCGCTACATCACGGTGCCGTCGCACTACACCGCGGCCAACACCGTGAACTTCTACGACGCGGCGACGCTGCTGCAGCGGCTCGACGCCGGGCAGGACGCCGCCGACGTGACGGCGGTGTTCGAGCATCGCCACGCCGACGTCTTCGACGTCTACTACCAGTCGGTGGGCACGTTGTCGCACACGGCCAGCGCCGGGCGCGAGACCACCGTCTACCGGATGATGTTCTCGGGATCGACCAAGCCGGCGCCGCCCGGTTTCCGGGTCGTCGACTACACGTTCACCCGCGCGAACGGCGCCGTCACCGTCACGCCGACCGTGCCGATGCGGCTGTGCCCGCAGATCACCCGCGATCTGGCGACGCCCTTCATCTCCAAGGACGGCCGCTACGTCGTCGCCCACGACGACAGCCGGCCGGGCGTGCCGCCCTCGCTCAAGATCTTCGAGATCACCGCCACCGACCCGGCCGCGCAGACGACGACCTGCGCGGTGCGCGCCGACTTCGGCTTCGCCGCCGGCAAGGCCGACTTCAGCTTCGACGGCCGCCAGGTGGTCTTCCACATCAGCAAGCACGACTACCTGACCCCGTTCGTCAACGGCGGGCTGAACGCCCCGGCGATCACCGACGTGGTCGTCGCCGATCTCAGCCGCGACGCCAGCGGCGCGATCACCGGCGTCGCCGGCCTGTCGCGGCTCACGACCTCGACGACCGAGGGCGTCGGCCACTACTTCCCGGCATTCCTGCCCGACGGCAAGGTGTTCTACATCTCGAACCTGGTGCCAAGGCAGAGCGCCGAACCGAAGCGGTTCGCGTTGACGGTGGTCGATCCGGCGGCTGATCGACGCCTGACCGACGTCTTCACGTCGCCGGTGCGGCGTGAGGCGGCCGACGCCATCGGCGAGCTGTGGCGGCAGAGCTGTGCGCCGTCACTGGCGCCGTTCCGGCCGCAGGAGGCGGCGTGGGCCTACCTCAGCCTGTCGCCGGCGCAGTGCACACAGCTCGTGCAGGAACGCTGGCTGCCGGCCACCGACGCCCGCAAGGCCGGGTTGCTGGCGGCGTGCACGGCGAAGTAACGGCTCCCCGCGCTCGCGCTCGCCGAGCACGCGGCTGAAGAATTCTGCGTACTCGTCGGCGGTGCGATAGCCGCGTAGCACCGAGCCCACCAGCCGGCCGCCGGCGAACACCACGGCTGACGGCGCGTGCAGCGCCAGCTCGCGAAACTGCAGCTCCACCGCATCGGCGACGCGCAGCGCCGACGCCGGCAAGGCGTGGGCGGTGGCTTGGGTGCGCGCGAAGGCGCGATCGGCGTTGGGATCGAGCAGCGCCTCGACCGTCAAACCGCGGGCCCGAGCCGCCGCGGTGACGGCGGCGACGCCGTCCACCGACAGCGGCATGTGCGGCGACCACAGATAGAGCACCCCGCGCGCGCCGGAGTCGAGCAACGCCGCCAGGTCGGCGTCGCCGAAGGCGGGCGGCGCGACGGCCGGCCGCGTTCGGTGATCCGTGGCGGCCGCGCAGTCGGGCGTCCACGTGATCCGCGTCAATGCGTCGCCGGCCACTCGCGTCAGCGTCGCGCGGTCCGCGGCGGTCTCCTCGACGAGCCAGATCCCGAGCGTCGTGGTCGGCCAATGCCGGAGCGTGGTTCCCGGCGCCAGCGACGGTGGCGCCAGCGGCGGAGCGATCGCCTGCCAGCGCGCGCGGGCCGCCGCCATCTCGGCGGGGCAGGGGCCCGGGGACGGGGCGGACGGCTGTGCCGCGAGGCCGGCGCCGGCCAGCGCCGCCATGGCCGCCGCCGCCCGCCACGCCGTCGTCGCTCTCACCAGCGATCGCATCGCGTGCCAGTCTGCCACGCAAAGGGGCCGAGACGGCGGGGCTATACTCGTCCGGTTGTGACCCTGCCGGACGACGTCACCCGCCCGCAGACCGACGACGCGCTCGACCCGGCCACCGAACCCCGGGTCGGCAGCTACCGCCTCGTGCGCGCGATCGGCCAGGGCGGCATGGGCACCGTCTACCTCGCGGTGCGCGACGACGACGCCTTCCACAAACGGGTGGCGCTGAAGATTCTGAAGCGGGGGATGGACACCGATGCCATCGTCCGCCGCTTCCGCACCGAGCGGCAGATCCTCGCCGGGCTCGATCATCCGAACATCGCCCGGCTGCTCGACGGTGGCACGACCGGCGACGGCCGGCCGTATCTGGTGATGGAGTTCGTCGACGGGGCGCCGCTGGTCGAGTTCGCCGACGCCCGCCATCTCGATACGACCGCCCGGCTCGATATCTTCCTGCAGGTGGCGGCGGCGGTGCAGTACGCCCATCAGAACCTGGTGATCCACCGCGACCTGAAGCCGGCCAACGTGCTGGTCACCGGCGACGGCGTGCCCAAGCTGCTCGACTTCGGCATCGCCAAGCTGCTCAACCCCGAGATGGCCGGCCACACGCTGGCGCCGACGGCCGCCGGGCTGCAGTTGATGACGCCCGAGTACGCCAGCCCGGAACAGGTGCGCGGCGAGACGGTGACGACCGCCACCGACGTCTACTCGCTCGGCGTCCTGCTCTACGAGCTGCTCACCGGCCGCCGCCCGTACCACATCACCAGCCGGGCGGTGGCCGACATCGCCCGGGTGGTCGCGGAAGCCGAGCCACTGCGGCCGAGCGTGGCGGTGAGCGAGCCGCCAGCCGCCGCGCCCGATCCCGCCACCGGCACGACCCGCCCCGGCACCCGGGCGCCCCAGGCGGCCGACACGCACCGCCTGCGCCGCCGGCTCGCCGGAGACCTCGACAACATCGTCCTCAAGGCGCTCAGCAAGGAGCCGGTCCGGCGCTACGCCTCGGTCGATCAGTTCGCCGAGGACGTGCGCCGTCACCTGACCGGTCTGCCGGTGCTGGCCCGCCATGACACGCTCGGCTACCGCATGTCGAAGTTCGTGCGGCGGCACCGCGGCGCGGTGCTGGCGGCGGCGGCGATCGTGCTCGCACTCGTCGCCGGACTTGTGGGCATCGCCTGGCAGGCGCAGGTGGCGCGGGCCGAGCGGGCCCGGGCCGACCAGCGTTTCGACGACGTGCGAGCGCTGGCCACCGCGTTCCTGTTCGACGTCGAGGGCGCGATCCGCGACCTGGCCGGTTCGACCCCGGCCCGCCAGCTGGTCGTGCAGAAGGGCATCGAGTACCTCGACAAGCTGGCCCGCGATGCCGGCGACCGCGCCGATCTCACCCGCGAACTGGCGGCCGGCTATGTCCGGGTCGGCGACGTCCAGGGGCGGCCGCTCAATCCCAACCTGGGCGACTCGGCGGGGGCGCTCGCCAGCTACCGCAAGTCGGTGGGGCTCTACGAGTCGCTGGGCGTCACCACTGCCAGCCCCGCCGACCTGCGCCGCGAGATGGGCGTGGCGCTGCTGCGGCTCAGCGAGCTGCTGGCCGCCACCGGCGATAGCCGCGCGGCCATGCTGGCGGTGCGCCGCGCCGTCGACCTGCAGCGCGACATCGCCACCGACGCCGCGGCCTCGGCGGCCGCCCGCCGCGACCTCGTCGTGGCCTACAGCCGGCTCGGCGACATGCTGGCCGCCACCGGCGAGACCGCCGAGGCGCTGGAGCAGCATCGGCTGGCGCTCGGCGCGATGCAGGCGTTGTCGGCCACCGCGCCGGACGACCCGGGCAATCTGCGCCAGCTCGGTGTCGCCCACCACAAGGTCGGCAACGTGCTCGGCAATCCGAACTACCCGAACCTGGGCGATCACGCCGGCGCGCTCGCCGAGATGCAGCAGTCGATCGCCGTGTTCGAACGGGCCTCGTCGCGCTATCCCGACAACGCGATGTTCCGCCGCAACCTCGCCGTCGCCCGCAGCAACACCGCCGACATCCTGACCGCACTCGGCCGCCGTGACGAGGCGATGGCGCAGGAGCAGATCGCCCTCGAGACCTACGAGGCGCAGGCGCGCGAAGACCCGACCAATGCCGCGGCCAGGAACGACCTGGCCCTCGGCTACTACAAGGCGGCCGAGCGGCACGAGGCCGGGGGCCGTCTGCGCGAGGCGCTCGCGTCGCTCGAGCGGGCGGCGGCCATCCAGGATCAGCTCGCCGCCGCCGACCCGGACAGCACCCGGGCCCGAGCCGAAACGGCGACCAACGACGCCTACCGCGGCAAGCTCCTGGCCGCGCTCGGCCAGCGCGCGCCGGCCCTGGCCAGCCTGACCCGCGCGGTCGAGACCAGCCGGCAGCTGAGCGGCGGCAACCCGGACAACGTCGAACTGCGGGTCGCCATCGCCCTCGCCCTCGAGGCCCGCGCCGACAGCCTCCTGCGGCTGGCCGCCGCGGCGCCGCGCGGCGCCGCCGCCGATCGGCAGGCCGCTGCCCGCGACCTCGGCGAGGCCATCGCCATCTTCACCGCGCTCGAACCGCAGGGCGCCATCGAGGGCACCGACGCCGAGACCCTGGCCGGCCTGCGCCAGAAGCTGGCCGGCCTGCCGGTCCGCTGACCGCTCGACACGGTCGCGATAGACTGGGTTGGTTGTGAGCGACGCTACGACCGGCCCTGGTCCTTCACTACGGCATCGAGGGCGCGCGCCAGATCGGCGAGTCTGAACGGCTTGTGCAGGTAGCCGACGTGTGGGTCGAGTCCGTCGTCGATCTGCACCGCGTAGCCACTCATGCGGACCACCGGCAGGTCGGTGCGCAGCGCCCGGAGACGCGGCATGGCTTCGTTGCCGCCCATCGTCGGCATGGTCATGTCGAGCAGCACGACGACGAAGTCGTCCGGCGCCTCGCTCAGGCGATCGACGGCCTCGAGGCCGTTGCCGGCCTCGACGACATCGAACCCGAGGGCCACCGCCATCTCGCGGACCACCCGGCGCACCTCGGGCTCGTCGTCGACCAGCAGCATCCGCCCGGCGCGGCCCCTCGACGCGATCGCTGCCGGTGGCGCGGTCGCCGGCGCAGGCGTGTGGTCGAGCGCCGGCAGCTCGATGTGAAAGGTGGTTCCGGCCCCGAGTGTCGACCGGACCGCGATCCGGCCGCCGTGGCGATGGACGATGCGCTGCACGATAGCCAGTCCGAGCCCGCGTCCTTCGAACTTGGTCGTGAAGAACGGATCGAACAGCCGCTCGAGGGTGTCTTCGGACATACCCGGACCGTCGTCGGCGACGTCGACGAAGACGAGTTGGTCGCCCGGGGCATCGCCGGAGTTGACCACCACGCCGGTGGAGATGCGAATCGTGCCCGGGTGCTCGCCGATGGCCTCTGAAGCATTGGTCACCAGGTTCAACAGCACCTGACGCAGTTGACCGCGGTCACCACGACACGCCGGCAGGCTGGCCGCCAGCCGGGCCACCACCGTGACCCGGCGGGACGCGGCCGAGCGCAGGAGGTCGGCCATGTCGCGCAGCAGGTCGCCGAGATCGATCGCCGTGTCGTGCGGCGTCGTCCGTCCCGCGTAGGCGAGCAACTGACCGGTGAGTTCGGCCGCGTGTTCCGCCGCTGTCGCGATGCGATCGAGGTCCGTGCCGACCGACGCCGCGGTCGCTATCTTCGGCCTGGCGACCTCCACCGAGCCGATGATCGTCGTCAGGATGTTGTTGAAGTCGTGGGCGATGCCTCCGGCCAGGACGCCCAGCGACTCCATGCGTTGGGACTGACGGATCCAGCCTTCCAGCGTCCGCTTCTCGTCCTCGGCCCGCCGCTGATCGGTGAGATCACGCAGCAGCCAGACCCACGCCAGCACCTCACCCCAGCTGTCATCGAGCCGGGTCGTGAACAGCGCGACGGATCGCGGCCGGCCGTCGCCGGCCACGAACCGCAACTCGGCGCCCGGCGGCGTGCGCTCGGGTGTGGCGAACGCCGTCACCAGTCCGACGTCGCCGGTGACCGAGGCGAGCGGACGTTCGACCAGCGGCTGCTCCGAGCCGGCCAGCAGCCGCGTCGCTGACTGGTTGGCGAGCCGGACCACGCCGTGCCGATCGACGACCAGCACAGCGTCCGGCATGGTCTCCAGCAGGCTGCCGGCGGCGATCTCCGGGGTGACGTCGATCAGCCGGTAGCGGAGCGAGCCGAGCACGACGCCGGTGAACATCACGGTGACGATCGCAAAGCCGAACGGGTAGACGCCGATCCCGAACACCGACAGGAAGTCGGCGGCGGACAGGTAGGCGACATAGTTGCCGAGGTAGAACACCCGTGCCCGGCGGTGATGCGCGCTGCCTGGGACGGTCCGGTCCATCACCTGGCGAAATATCCGCAGCGCTTCGACGAACACCACCAGCAGCAGCGCCAGCGGGAGCAGACCCCAAGCACTGAACTGCGGCGAGAATCCCCACCGATACCGTAGCGGCTGGCTCAGGAGAGCTGGCGAGGCCACGGCGAACGTCGTGATCGCCACCGACAGTCCGTAGTAGGCGTGGATCCACGGCCGACGGTCGTCGGCGACACCGGCCGTCTCGGCGTTGAGATGATAGACGACGCCGGGCAGCATGCCGACCGCAACGACGGCGAAGCGCGACCAGTACAGCGCGTCGCTGGACGAGGGGGCCGCCGCCACCATCGACATCGCGAACAGCCACCAGCTCGTGGTCAGTCCGTACAGGGCGTGGGTCCGCCCCGGCGCGGCGGTCGGGTGGCGCGTCAGCACGACCGCCGACATGACCAGCAGCAGGATCGATGCTCCGCGCAGCAGCGCGGCGTGCAGCTCAGGGGACACGGGGACGGCTGGGTGTACTCATGCGTCGAGCACCTCGCGCACCTTCTGGGTGAGCGCCTTCAACGAGTACGGCTTGGCGATGAACGGCGCGCCGGTGCCCAGGCCGGCGTGGCCCTCGGCAGCGGCGTCGACGAAGCCCGAGCTGTACAGGATGCGTACCGTCGGGTGCTCGTGGTGGACCCGCTCGGCCAGATCGGGGCCGCTCAAGCCCGGCATCACCACGTCGGTCAGCAGCAGCTGGACCTGGCCGCGCTGAGCCCCCAACAGCCGCAGCGCCTCGTCGCCGCTGGCCGCGAGCAGCACCCGGTAGCCGGCCGACGACAGCGCCCGCCGGATCACGTCGCGGATGTCGGCATCGTCGTCCACCACCAGCACCGTCTCGTCGCCGCCGACCAGGGCGCGACGGCCTGGCGCCGCCGGTTCCGGCGCCCGTTCGGCCAGTGGCAACGTCACCTTGAAGGTCGTGCCGACGCCGGGGGCGCTGCGCACGGCGATCTCGCCGCCGCTCTGCGTGACGATGCCGTGGGCGGTCGACAGCCCGAGCCCGGTGCCCTTGCCGGCCTCCTTGGTGGTGAAGAACGGTTCGAACACGCGCTCGCGGGTCGCCTCGCTCATGCCGATGCCGGTGTCGGTGATCGTCAGCACGACCTGGCCGCCGTCCGGTCCGGTCTCGACCGTGATGGCGATGGTGAGCGTGCCGCCATCACGCATCGCATCGCGAGCGTTGATTGCCAGGTTGAGCAGCACCTGCTCGATGCTGCTGCGGTCGGCGAGGACCGTCGCCGCCACGGCGGCCGGCACGGTGTCAAGAGCGATGCGCTCGCCGACCGCCCGGCGCAGCATCGGCGTGAGCTCGCGAAGCAGGTCGTTCAGGTCGACGACCGCCGGTTGCAGGATCTGGCGGCGACTGAACGCCAGAAGCTGCCCGGTGAGGCCGGCGGCCCGGCCGCTGGCGTCGCGAATGGTCTCCAACGCGTCGGTGACGTCGGCCCCGATCGACGGCGACTGCAGCACGAGTTCTGCGGTGCTGCTGATGACCGTCAACACGTTGTTGAAGTCGTGCGCGACGCCACCGGCGAGGTGACCGAGCACTTCCATCTTCTGCGACTGCAGGAACCGCGCCTCGAGCTGGCGGCGCTCGGTGATGTCCTGCAGGGTGTTGAGGCTGTAAGGCGCGCCCCCAATCGTCACCCGGCTGCTGCTGAGATTCGCCCAGAAACACTCGCCGTTCTTCCGCCGCATTCGGATCTCGAACTCGGACACGTGGCCGGTCGCCAGCAGCTGGCGCGCTGCCAGTCGGCGGGCGGAGTCGTCGGCCCACAGGCCGAGTTCAAAGGTCGTGCGTCCGACCATCTCGGCGCGGGTGTAGCCGAACACTTTCAGCCCGAGCTCGTTCATCTCTGCGATGCGGCTCTCGGCCAGGTCGACCAGCGCCACGACCACCGGCCCCTTGTCGAACAGGGCGCGGAACCGTTCCTCGCTCTCACGCAGAGCCTCGACGGCCCGCTTTTGGGTGGTCGTGTCCTGCAGCGTGGTGAGGCGACACGGTTGGCCGGCGATGGTGACGACGCTGCTGTTGAGCAGAGCCCAGAAGGTCGAGCCATCCTTGCGCCGCATGTGGACCTCGAGCCCCGAGACCGTCCCCTGACTCTGCAGCAGGGCGATGACCCGCGACCGCTCGGCCTGATCCACCCACAGGTTCAGCTCCAGGGTGGTGTGGCCGAGGCCTTCACCGCGGGCGAATCCGAACGTGTCGAACGCGGCGGCGTTGGCCTCGAGAATGCGATTCTCGTCGGCACTGATAAGCGCCACCACCACCGGGCTCTGGTCGAACACGGCGCGGAAGCGCTGCTCGCTCTCGTGCAGCGCCTGCAATGCCGCCCGCCGCTCGGTGATGTCGGTGATGGTGCCGACCATCCGCACCGGCGTGCCGTCGTCGGCGCGGGCGACGATCTTGCCGCGATCGTGGAACCAGCGGTAGCGGCCGTCGCGGTGGCGCAGCCGCACTTCGGTCTCCTCGACGGCCAGCCGGCCCTCGAGGTGGTCGGTCATGACGCGACGGACCGTCGCGATGTCGTCGGGATGGACGCGGTCCCAGAAGAACGACAGGTCGCTGCCGACCTCGTCGGCGTCGTAACCGAGCAGCCGGGCCCACACCGGACTGTAATAGACCTGTTCGGTAACCAGGTCGACGTCCCACAGCCCGTCGTTGGTTGCGGCGAGGGCGTGTGCCAGGCGCTCCTCGCTCGCGCGCAGCGCGCCGGTGCGGGCGCCAACCAGTTCCTCGAGGCGCTCGTTCAGCACCCGCAGTTCCTCGGCCCGGTCGCTGGCCGCCCGCCGCGCCCGCACGCTGTCGAGCCATTGTCGATGGGCGCGGGTCGAGTTGGCGGCCATGAAGGCGAGGAACAAGCCCATCGAGGCCGCCATCGTGGTCTGCAGCTGGCCGCCGTCGATGAGCAGCCGACTGACAAGCGGCGCCAGGGCCAGAAACAGGAACAGCACTGCGGCCCGCAGATCGAACGCGGTCACCGTGATTGACGACGCCGCCAGTCCGCCGACTGCGAAGGCCAGGAAGGCCTGATGGGGGACGTCGGCGGTGTAGAGCCACGTCCCGGCCGCGCCCCACGCCACGGCCTGGACCGCGTAAACGGCGCGCAGCCGGACTAGCCACCATCGTGGCGACCGCGTCTCCGGCCGCCGGCGATACGCACGCGCCACCGCCGAGCGCACGGCCAGGGTCGATCCCAACACCGCGAGCCACGGCAGGACGCGGCCGGGTCCGACGGCCGTCCAGTGGGTGCCGACCACGAATGCCGCCGCGGTGAGCGTGCCGGCCACCGCAGTCCAGACGACATCGACGTGGGCGCGAACCCGCTCGAGGTCGAGCGACGACCTCTCGGAACTGAGTGGCGCCACCATATTCACTGCGATGTTCGCACCGCCGTTGGCGCGAATGATTGCTCGGCGAACGCCGTCGAGCAAGGGCTTTCGGCGGGGCGTGTCAGCCGTTGAGCGCGAGCAAGTCGTTCAGAATTCCGGCCGCGGTCACCGCCGGCCCGGCGCCCGGCCCGCTCACGACCAGCGCCTCGTCGCGATAGCGCGCCGAGGTGAAGGTGATGAGGTTGCGGGCGCCGCCGGCCGATCCCATCGGGCTCGTCGCCGGCACCGCGACCAGTCTCGCCGTCGCCCGGGTCGGCGTCGCGCTCACGACGTAGCGCAGCACCTGGCCGCGCGCCGCCTCCCGGGCCACGCGCCGTTGCCAGTCGACGTCGAGCGACGGCAGCCGCTGCATGAAGGCCGCCAGCGGCAGACGCTTCAGCGCCACCGGCACCAGATCCTCGGGCGACGGCGCCGGGCCGCGGTAGCCGAGCAGCCGCGCCAGGATGGTGCCCTTCCTGGCGGCGTCCTGGCCCGACAGGTCGTCGCGCGGGTCGGGCTCCGCATAGCCACGCTCCACGGCGTCGCGCACCGCCGCCGAGAACGGCCGGCCGCGCGACACCTCCGAGAGCACGAACATCAAGGTGCCGCTCACGCAGCCGTCGATGCGCAACACCCGGTCGCCGGTCTCGGCCAGTTTCTTGTGGGTGTCGATCACCGGCAGGCCGGCGCCGACGGTGGCCTCGAAGCGGATGGTGCGGCCGGCATTGGCAGCGGCCGAGAGCAGGTGGGTGTAGGACGCCCACGGCCCGGCGAGGGGCCGCTTGTTGGCGAGCACGATGTTGAAGCCGCGGCCGAGCGCGGCATGCAGCATCGCGCTGGTGTCGTCGCTGGTGACGTCGACCAGCACCGGTCGCGACACCGCGTGGCTCGACATGAACGCCAGCGCCTCGGCCGCGGTGGCGGCGACGCCGCCGATGGCCGCCAGCATGCCGCCGGCGTCCTTGGCCTGGGCCAGCTGCCGCAACCGGGCCTGGGACAGCCCACGGGCGTCGAACACGTAGCCGGAGCGATCGAGCATGCCGACGATGCGCACCGGGTGGCCCTTGGGGGTGGCGGCGACGAGCTCGGCGAGAGCGCGGCCGACCCGGCCGAAGCCGAGCAGCACGACATCGGTGGAAGGACGGGCCGGCGGCCGGCCGCCGCCGATCTTCGACAGCTGGAACGCGGCGTGCACCTTGCGCGCCGCCTCGGCGGCCTGGTCGGCGGTGACCACGAACGAGATGTTGCGCTCGGACGATCCCTGGGCGATGGCCACCACGTTGACGCCGCTGGTCTCGAGCGCGGTGAAGACCCGGGCGGCGATGCCCGGGGTGCCGGCCATGCCGTCGCCGACCACCGCGATCACCGCCAGGCCGGGCCGGGCGGTGACGCTGTCGATGGCGCCGTTGGCGATCTCGGCGGCGAAGGCCAGGCGCAGGCTGACGACGGCGCGGTCGGCCTCGGCCTCCGGCACGGTGAAGCCGATCGAGCTTTCCGACGACGCCTGGAAGATGGTCGAGACCGACAGCCGCTCGGCGTCGACCGCGGCGAACGTGCGGGCGGCGATGCCGTGCACGCCGACCATGCCCTTGCCGGCCACCGTGACCACGGCCTGGCGGGGCAGCACCGCGACCGCCTTCACCGGGTATTGCGGCGCGACCAGGCGCCCGGCGACGGTGGTGCCGGGCCGGGTCGGATCGAGGAACGAGCGCACCTCGAGGGTGATGCGCGTGCCCGAGATCGGAATCAGCGCCCGCGGGTGCAGCACCTTGGCGCCGTAGTGGGCGACCTCGGCGGCTTCCTGGTGGTGGAGCTGGGGAATCAGCCGCGCATCGGGCACCAGGCGCGGATCCGAGGTGAGGATGCCGGGGACGTCCTTCCACAGCGACACGACGTCGGCGCCGAGCGCGCGGGCCATGAGCGTGGCGGTGAGATCCGACCCGCCGCGGCCGAGCGTGGCGACGCTGCCGTCGGGGGCGCGGCCGATGAAACCGGGCACGACCGGCACCCGGCCCGCCGCCAGATGCGGACGCACGATCCGCGTCGCCAGGCGGGTGGTGGCGGCGATCTGCGGACTGGCGCCGCCGTAGTGGCCGTCGGTGACGACGATGTCGGTCGCATCGACGAAGACGGCGCGGCAGCCGGCCCGGGTGATCGCCGTGGTCAGCAGTGTGGCCGACAGCCGCTCGCCGCGGGCGACGATGAGATCGCGGGTGCGCGGCGACAGGTGCTGGAGGATGGCGACGGCAGCGAGGATCTCTTCGAACTCGCCGACCGACGCGTCGATGGCCGCCAGGGCGGCGCGGCGCGCCGCGCCAGCCGGCAGGATGGTGGTGGCGACGCGGTGGTGGCGCTGTCGCAACGTCGTCACCGCGCTGGCGGCGGCCCGGGCGCGACCGGCGACGGCGTGGTCGGCAGCCTCGAGCAGCACGTCGGTGATGCCGGCCAGCGCCGAGGCGACGACGACGAGCGGACCTTTATGGTCGGCAATCCGCCGCGCGGCCGTGGCGACGGCGGTGGCGTCGGCCAGCGAGGCACCGCCGAACTTCCAGACGTGCAGAGGCGCGCGGCCAGGGCGGCGGCGCGAGGGTCGGGGGCGGGACGGCATCGGCATCGGGGCGGCTCCATCCTACCGTGGGAGCATTTCCCGGGAAGAATCCCCACCGCCCGCCGGGGCGATCGATGCGCCCGTGGCATTGCCCCGGTCCACGCCGGAAATGGGCGGTTGGCGTCGGCACGACTTTCGCTGATCCCGCGTCGGAGGATGGTCATGTCAAAGCGGATGACCTCGGTGCTGGGATGGCTGGCGATCGCCCATGGACTGGCGCTGGCGGTATTGCCGCTGCGCGGACTGGCGGCCGACAGCGTCCCGGTGGGCAACTGGATGCCGGTAGTGCTCTACGTGGTCGGCATGCTCGGCTACGTCGCGGCCGGTCTGGCCCTCGCCGGCCTGGTGCCCATGCGCCGATTCGCCAGTCCGTTACTGGTGCTGGCGTCGGTCTATTCGCTGGTCGGCATGACCATCCTCGGTCTCGATGGCCTCTGGATCGGGGCGGCGTTGTCGCTGGCCTTCCTGTTCCTGGGCTTCTGGCGCGGCGCCGTGGGCTGGCCCGACGCCGCCGATCGGCACGGCCGGGCGTGGCACGTCGTGGCCGCCACCGTCGGCGTGCTGTTCCTGACCTACGTCGGGGTCGCCGCGGCCAGCTGGCCGTGGCACCGCGCCTGGGGCTCGACGCCCGAGGAACTGGCGATGGCGCTGCCGGGCGATGCGCCCGATCGCGATCCGGCCGACGAGATTCAGCACGCGGTGACCATCGACGCCCCGCCCGCCGCGGTGTGGCCGTGGTTGGCGCAGCTGGGGCAGGACCGCGCCGGGTTCTACAGCTACGACTGGCTCGAACGCGCGATTGGCGCGCAGATTCACAACGTGCGTGAGATTCGCCCCGAGTGGCAGGCCCGCCAGGCCGGCGACTTCGTGCGCGCCACGCAGCCGGGCTACCTTGGTGGCCTCTTCGGTCCCGACCTGGGCTGGCGGCTCGACGAGGTGCAGCCCGGGCGCGCGATGGTGCTGCGCAACTGGGGCGCGTTCGTGCTGGTGCCGACCGCCGACGGCCGCACCCGGTTCATCGTTCGCTCGACCATCACCAACCCGCACATCCCGGTCTGGGCCGCGGTGCTCAACCTGGGCGTGTTCGAGTTGCCGCACTTCATCATGGAGCGCCGCATGATGCTGACGATCAAGGCGCTGGCCGAGCAGCCGGCGCCGTCTCCGGCGGTTGCCAGGCGTTAGCCACCGGCTATTCGCGCGTTTCGCGTCGCGGTTCCAGCGCCGTGAGGCGCCAAGGGAGGTCATCATGCACGCACACGTCCTCGCCACCACGCTCGTCGCCGCGCTCTTCCTGGCCTCGTTTGCGACGCCGGCCGCCGCGCAGTGTTGCGCGTCGCATGATCACGGCGTCGTGCCGGCGCCGTCGACGGTCGTCCCCGAGACCGCAGTCCAGACCGCGGTCGTGACCTTTCGCGACCCGGTGCTGGTCGGCGATCGCGTACTGCTCGGCCGCTACGTCATCGAGCACGACAACGACCGGATGGCCCGCGGCGAGCCCTGCACGCACATCTACGAGGCCAGCGACACCCGGACGCCGGTGGTCGCGTTCCACTGCACGCACCTGACCCGGCCGGCGGCGACGACCGCCAAGGTGTTCCTGCGCCGCACCGGCACCTTCCCCCTGCAGGCGCTGCTGGACTTCCAGTTCGCCGGTGAGTCGTCGTCGCACGGGGTTCCGGTGCTTCGCTAGCTCGTGCGACAGCCACTTCCGTGCAGCGCGGCTCCGCAGAGCCACCTGCCAGATTCCGCTGGTCGACGCGGCTGGGCCTCCGGGCCCGGCCGCGTGGCCGTTCGTCCCAGACTCGTTGACGGCCGGTCGCCCGGGTGATATCTCTGACCGCTCGTCGTTCGACATCCGTGCCGTGGACAGGGACCCCATCCCGGGGTGCGTTCACGTCGCGTCAGATGCGGAGCCCCTGGCCGCCTCGAAGCTGAGGTGTGGCTTCGGGGGCGCGCCGCCCCCTCAGCAGGACTCCTTCCAAGCGCGGGCCCGGAAGCGCGGTGTGGCATGGCGTCGTGGTGCGTCTGGCGCGGGCTCGGTGGTCTGGGCCTCGCTGCTATGTCGATGGCGATGGGTGCGGCGGGATCCGGCGCGTCGAGCGCGCCGGCGACGATCTTCGCCGACGATTTCGAGCGCGGGCTGGCGGGCTGGGAGCTGCTCGGGCCCGGCGGCGTGACGATTCGTGATTCCGGCGATGCCGATCATCGCGGCGTGCTCGAACTGACGCCGAACGGCGATGTCGTCGCGCTCATCCGCGGGTCCGAGCGGTGGGACGGCGTGCGGCTCGCCGGGGAGATGCGCTTCCCGACCGACCTCGACAACTATCTCGGCTTCGTCTACCGGCACACCCGACACGGCGTCCGCCAGGACTTCGGGCTCATCTACGTGAAGGGCAACGACAGCTACCTGCAGGTGAATCCGCATCGCGACTTCAACGTGTCGCGGACGATCTATCCGGAGCTGCGCGCCGCGCTGATCGGTCCGGCCGCGGTGACGACGGGCGAGTGGCAGCCCTTCGCGATCGAGGTGGTCGGCCGCGCCGTGCACGTCTACATCGGTGCCACGACGACGCCGCAGCTCACCTTCGAGGGCTTCGAGGGTGAGCGCGGCGCCTTCGGGCTGCAACCGCGGTCGGTCGGCGGCGCGGTGTGGGTGGACAACCTCCAGGTGACGCGGCAGCCGGCCTTGTCCTACCGCGGACCGCCGGTGCCACGGCCGGCATACGCGCCAGAGTCGCTCATCACCGCATGGCGCGTGGCCGGACCGTTCGCCGCTACTGACGACCGGACGGCGCAGCAGCCCGACGCGCCCGGCGTGACGTGGCGTCCCCTGGCCACCGACCACCGTGGCGCGGTCGTCACCGGACGGATCGTCGACTATCACGGCCCGCGCACCGCGGCCTATCTGCGGACGTCGCTCACCGTGCCGGCTGACGGCCGCGCGATCCTGGAGGTGAGCACGGTGGACGACCTGGCCGTCTGGTTGAACGGTGCCTTCCACGGCTTCGTGCCACGGCAGGACGCCGCGTGGTTCGACGTGGGACTGACGCCGGAGCACGCCGGACGGCGCCTTCCGCTCGCGTTGCGGGCCGGGACCAACGACGTCGTGCTGCGGGTGCGCGGCGGCGTCTACGCCAGCGGCGGCTTCTTCGCGCGATTGGTCGCGAACCACGGAGGACGGTGATGACACGTGTCCACGTACTCGCGGTGAGCCTGACGTGCGCGCTCGGTGTCGGCGCGATCGGCGCCCAGGGGACGACCCTGCCGTCGATCGACCAGCTCGAACTGCGCGGCGTGACTGCTGCGCCAGTCACGCACGACGGTCGGCCGGCGATACGGCTGCTCGAAGGAGACGGCGGCCGTCGCGGCGGTATGGCGATGCTGATCGGAGAACGCCTCACCGACGGGACGATCGAGCTCGAGGTGGCGGGACGGCGCGGCCCGCACGCAGTGCCGGCCGATCGCGGGTTCATCGGCATCGCTTTCCGCGTGCGCGGCGATCGCGAGACCTTCGAACATCTCTACCTGCGGCCCGACAATGGCCGGGCCGACGACCAGGTGCGGCGCAACCACTCGACCCAGTACGCCGCCCAGCCCGACTTCGGCTTCGATCGGCTGCGCAAGGACTCGCCCGAACGCTACGAGTCGTATGTCGATCTCGAGTCGGGTGTGTGGACACGCATGCGGGTCGTGGTCGCCGGGCGCACGGCGAAACTGTACGTCCACGACGCGCCGCAGCCGGCGCTGGTCGTCACCGATCTGAAGCTCGGCACTGACGGCGGCGACGTGGGGCTGTGGATCGGCCCCGGCACCGAAGGCTTCTTCGGTGCGGTCCGGGTCACGCGGTCGCCGTGACGGGCGGCTAGACGACGGCGCCGAACAGGCGGCCCACCGCGGCGGTGACGCCCATGGCGACGACGCCCCAGAAGCCGACCCGCGCCGCGCCGACCCAGGGCGACGCGCCGCCGGCGGCAGCCGCCACGGCGCCGAGCCCCACCAGGCTGACGAGCGAGACCGCGCCGACGACCCAGACCATGGCCGGCTCGCTCGCCAGCCACGCCGCCATCAGCGGCACGCCGGCGCCGACCGCGAAGGTGGCGGCCGACGCGACGGCGGCCTGGAGCGGCCGCGCGGCCAGTTCCTCGGTGAGTCCGAGCTCGTCGCGCGCGTGCGCCGTCAATGCTCCCGACGCCGTGAGCTGCTCGGCCACGGTGCGCGCGAGTTCTGGAGTGAGGCCACGCGCGACATAGATCCCGGTCAGCTCATTCAGCTCCGCCTCCGGCGTTGTGGCCAGCTCCTCGCGCTCGCGCTGCATGTCGGCCTGCTCGGTGTCGGCCTGCGAGCTGACGGACACGTATTCCCCTGCGGCCATCGACAGCGCCCCGGCCACCAGTCCTGCGACCCCGGCCACCATCACGTCGCCGCGCGACGCCTCGGCCGAGGCGACGCCGACGACGAGGCTCGCGGTCGAGACGATGCCGTCGTTGGCGCCGAGCACGGCCGCCCGCAGCCAGCCGATGCGGTCGGTGCGATGCCGCTCGCGGTGCGCCAACGCGGTCACTTCGCCAGCGGATCGGGACGCAGCTGGAAGTGCGCGGCCAGAGGCTTGCTGCCCTTGCCGCCCTCGATCAGCCACGGCGTGCGATCGCCGTTGGCGGCCCACAGGCCCTTGCCCTTCCAGCCGGCCTTGGGATCGTCGATGCGGCCGTCGAACCCCTTGGCGTAGAAGCCCATCGGGTAGGGCACACGGAGCACGACCATGCGGCCGCCGGCAAATGCGATCAGCCCGTCGTTGAGGTTGCCGGTCGACATCGGCACGTCCTTGCCGAGGCCGAAGGTGTCGTGCTGGTCGACCCACGAGTAGTAGCTCGACTCGGCGCTGTTGTCGCCGATGCCCTGGAAGCCGGGGCCGGGGTACTGGTGGAACGACCAGCCCTCCGGGCAATGGTCGCCGGTGGCTTTCGGTCCGTTCAGCGGCGCCTTGCACTTGCGCCGATCGAAGCTGCCCATGTGGCCGCTGCCCATCGACACCCAGACCACGCCCTGGCTGTCGATGTCGGCGCCGCGCGCGCCGAAGCCGGGGAGCGGCACGGTGTAGACCTCGGCCAAGGCGGTCTGAGGCGGATTGGCGCCCGGCGCCAGACGCACGACCGCACCGGGGACGCCCAGCGTCGCGCCCCAGATCGATCCGTCGCTCGGGTGCGGCATCACCGCGTAGAACGGCGAGTTGACGCGCTTGTCCTTGGTCGGGTCGACCGGCTGATCGGGCTCGACGTAGGCGTCGCGCGTGCCGTTGCCGTTGGTGTCGAGCACCAGCGCCGTCCAGCCCTGCGAGGCCGCCGCGTCGTGGGTCTTGTCCCACGTTTTCGTGTTCACCCAGCCCACCACCGGTCCGCCGCCGCTGGTCCACAGCGTGTCGTTGACGTCGTAGCCGAACTGCGGATGGTGGGTGGAGTAGCAGGTCTCGATGAAGTCGTACTTCATGGTCTTCGGGTCGAGGACCGACACGTGCCGCACCGCCCGATCCATCGGGAACGCCTGCGCCGACGGATGGGTCGAGCCGGCCTTGCACCACGCCGGGTTGTCGTTGCCGCGCACCGAGGCGGCCATCCACAGCCGGCCGTCCTTGCCGAACATCGAGTTGTGGTTGTTGACCCGCGTCTCCCAGATCCGCTCGTTGTCCCAGTACGGCGAGGGCAGGGTCGGATCGAGCCCGGCGGCGTGGCCGGGGCCGAGGTTGAGCGGCATCTGCGGATCGCGCACCGGCGCCTTGAAGGTCGTGGCGGTGTTCTTCACCGGATCGAGGATCGGGATGAGGTCGGAGCTGTATTCGGGCGCGCCGAAGATCGGGCCGTGGGCGTTCACCGTGGGGTGACGGCGATCGCTGGCGATGAGGTCGTGCAGGTAGTGCTTGTCGTCCATCCAGTCGCGGAGCGTGACGACGACGTTGCGCTCGACGCCCTGCGGACGTGGCGGCGTGGCGAAGGGCAGCGCGCCCTTGGCGACGGCGTCGGTCCAGTCGCCGTAGTTCTTCAGCGACCGTTCGCCGAGGTTGGTGAGCTGGCCGAGCATCATCGCGCCCGACTGGCCCGACTGCACGCGCCGCTTCCAGGCGTCGGCGCCGCTGGCGAAGGTGCCGAGCGCCGGCGGAATCGTTCGCGTCGACAGCTGCCCGAGCTGGTGGCAGCCGACACAGCCGGTGTTCTTCATCCCCGAGATCCACTGGCGCTGGTTCAGCCGGGCGGCGATGTCGGCGGCCTTGCCGCCGAACTCGTCGGCCGAAGGAATCTTCAGCATCGAGTACCAGTAGATCGCCGGGTAGTAGTGGGCGGCGGCGGCGGGAGACGGCGCCGGCACGGCGGCGATGTTGACGATCTGTCCCGGCCGGCTGGTCGCACGGGCGCTGTCGATCAGGCCGTAGCCGCGCGCCCACACCGAGTAGCTGGCGGCAGGCAGGTCGGGGACGACGTAGCGGCCGCGGTCGTCGGTGACGACGCTCTTGATGTAGCGCACGCCGAGGTCGCGGGTCTCGGCGATCACCCAGACGCCGGCCTCGGGGCCCTTCGGGCCCGATGACGACCCCGCCGATGTCGTCGGGGTCGATGGCCGGGGCGACGGGCGGCTGCTGAGCGCGCATGCCGAGGGCGGCAAGGGCGAGCAGGGCGGTCACGGCGAGGGCAGTGCGGGCGGCGTACAGCGGGTAGCGCATGGCGAAAGCTCCAATTCGGCGGCGCCGGCCCGCGCCGCCATCGTCGGGGAGCGTAGCACGCCGGGTGCCGCTGCAGCCGGCCCGCGGATATAGAATCGCGCTGATCACCGGGCCACCACCGTGACCACCCGCACGCTGTCCCATTACACGCTGCTCGGCGAACTCGGCCGTGGCGGGATGGGTATCGTCTACCGCGCAGTCGACTCGTCGCTCGGGCGCGAAGTCGCGCTGAAGGTCCTGCGTCCCGAATACGTCGCCGACCCCGACCGGCGCGCGCGATTCCTTCTGGAGGCGAGAGCCGCCGCGGCGTTGGAGCATCCGCACGTCGCCGCGGTCTACGAAGCCGGCGAAGCCGACGGCGAGACGTTCATTGCGATGCAGCTGGTTCGCGGCGAGCGCCTGCGCGAGGTGCTGCGTCACGGCAGTCTGCCGGCCAGCCGCGCGGTCACGTTGGCGCGCGAAGTGGCCGAAGGGCTCGCGGCGGCGCACGACAAGGGGGTCGTGCACCGCGACCTGAGCCCGGGCAACGTCATCGTCGGCGACGATGGCCACGCCAAGATCATCGATTTCGGTCTCGCCAAGCTCCTGGATCGCGGACCGGACGAGGGCGCCGACGCGGAAACGCGGCGCCGCACCGAAGCGGGTGTCGTGCTCGGCACGGCCGGCTACATGTCGCCCGAGCAGGCGCAAGGGCTCTCCGCGGATCACCGAGCGGACGTCTTCGCCTTGGGCGTCGTGCTGTTCGAGATGCTGACGGCGCAGGCGCCGTTCAGACGCCCGAGCGCCGTCGAGACCAGTCACGCCATCATCACCGCGCCGGCGCCGCCCCTGACGCTGCCGGTCCACGTCGAGGTCGCGGCGGAGCTGCAGCGCCTCGTGCACAAATGCCTGGCCAAGGATCCGCGCGACCGCTACCAGACGATGCGCGATCTGGTCGTCGATCTGCGCGAAGCCGGCCGGCGGCTCGAGCCAGGGACGGCACCGGCCGTGGTGACACCGTCCACGCCCATGCGTGGGCGCCGTCAGGCGGTCGCGGCGGTCACGGCGCTCGCCATCGCCGCGCTGGCCGGATGGGGCGTCTACTCGGCCCGGCGTCCGGCCGCCCGCGCCGGTGGAGAACGCCCGCGTATCGCGGTCCTTCAATTCCAGAATCTCGGGGCGCCCGAGGACGAATACTTCGCCGCCGGGGTCACCGAAGAAATCACCAGCCGCCTGGCCGGTGTCAGTCAGCTGGCCGTGATCTCACGCAACAGCGCCGCCCGGCACAGCGTGACCGACAAGACGTCGCAGCAGGTCGGTCGCGAGCTCGGCGCCGACTACATCCTGCTGGGCACAGTGCGCTGGCAGGCGGCAACGGACACGCCGGGTCGTGGACGTGTCCGAGTCACGCCGCAGCTGATCCATGTCGCCGATGACACCCAAGTCTGGGCCGACACCTACGACCGGCGGTTCGACGAGATCTTCGCGGTGCAGTCCGACATCGCCTCACGCGTGATCCAGCAGCTGGGCGCCGCGGTGCTGACGCCGGAACGCCGTGCCCTCGAGATGCGGCCAACCGAGAACCTGGAGGCCTACGAGGCGTACTTGCGCGGCGCCTTCCTCTTCTTCCACCGAGCGCGGGGCTCCGACCGCGTCGATGCACTGCCATATTTCGAGCGCAGCGTCGCGCTCGATCCCAGTTTCGCGAAAGGGCATGCGGCCGTGGCGAACGCCGCGGCCTGGCGGTTCTTCTACTTGGAGCCGACGTCCGAATGGGAGGCCCGGGCCGATGCGGCGATCGAGAAGGCGCTGGCTCTGGATCCCGAACTGGCCGACGCCTATCAGGCACGAGGGAATCTGCTGTGGACGCAGCCGCGGGGGTTTCCGCACGAACGCGCGATCCGTGACCTTCGACGCGCCCTGGCCCTCAATCCCAGCTCGGCCGAGGTCAAGGTCGCGTTGGGACGGGTCTACGTCCACATCGGCCTGCTCGACGAGGCGCGCGAGGAGCTGACGTCGGCCCTGCAACTCGACCCGGCCAACGAGGAAGCGCCGTCCCGGCTGATCAACATCCTGCAGTTCGAGCACGAGTTCGGCCGGGCTCTGGCCGAGATCGACCGCAGCGGGCGTGCCAATCCGTGGGGCAGGGTCGAGGCGCTCAGCCGGATGGGGCGTGACGGCGAGGCTCTTGCGCTGGCCAGGCAACTCGTGGCTGAACCGTGGGTGTCGAACCAGGACGATCTGCAAGCAGGCCGCCACTACCGGGTAGTGCTCCTGGCGCGACTGGGCGAAGGAGCGCGCGCGGACGCGCTTCTGCCTGGCCTCGAAGCCGTGGGCGATAACCCGCAAGGACTCTCGCACGTTCATCACCTGCAGTACTCCGTCGCGCAGGCGCATGCGCTGCGCAGCCGCCCCCGCCAAGCGATGGTCTGGCTGAAGAAGGCGGCGGCTCAAGGTCTCCCGTGCTATCCCCACTTCGCCGCTGACCCGCACCTCGCCAGCTTGAAGGGCGACCGCGAGTTCGAGGAATTCATGGCCAACCTGAAGGCGCAGTGGGAACACCTGAAAGCGCTGGCGCGGTCGTGAGACGACACTTCCGTAACCTTTCAGGAGCCAGGACGCCGATGGCCGTTCCCTATTCGATCGCCACGGCGAGCGCCGTGCTCCTCCTCACGGTCGCCCTCATCGCCCAGCAACGCGCGCCCGGCGCCGAGTCGATCCGCCAGGACGAGCTGCGCGCTGACCTGTACTTCCTCGCCGGCGACGCGATGCGCGGCCGGCTCACCGACACGGTGGAGAACCTGGCCACCGCCGATTACATCCGCTCGCGCTTCGAGCGGGCTGGCTTGAAGCCTGCCGCGTCGGGCGACTCGTACTTCCAGACCTACAACCTGATGACGGCGACGCTCGGCGACGGCAACAGACTCGTGGTCCACGGCCCCGACGGCGCCGTGCGCCGGCTCGGCCACGGCCAGGAGTTCTACCCGCAGCGTTTCAGCGCCAGCGGGGAGGTGAGCGGGCCGGTGGTGTTCGCCGGCTTCGGCATCACCGCGTCGCGCTGGCAGTACGACGACTACAGCGGCGACGTGAAAGGGGCGATCGTCCTCGTGCTCGACCACGAGCCCGGGGAGCGCGATCCCGCCAGTCCGTTCGAAGGCGTGGTCACCGCCGAGCCCGCCGCGGCGTGGCGAAAGGCGCTCGCCGCGCAGGAGAAGGGCGCCGCCGGCATCCTGTTCGTCAGCGACGTGCACAACCATCCGGAGCCGGCGAATGTCGACCAGGCCGCGCGCAACGTGTGGCCCGAGCGACCGCCGCACCTCAAGACCTACACGCTGGCAGCGTGGGCCGATCGGTTGCGCATTCCGGCGGCGCAGGTCTCCCCGGCGCTGGCCGCCGCGCTCGTCGCCGGCACCGGCACGTCGCTGGCCGCTCTGGCGGCCTCGGCCGAGACGGCGCGCGGGTTCACGGGGTTGCCGCTGCCCGGCGCTCGCGTCACGCTGACGACGTCGGTCGTGCGCCACACCGTCCCCGATCGCAACGTCGTCGCGCTGCTCGAGGGCAGCGATCCGGTGCTCAAGAACGAGTGGGTCCTGGTGACGGCGCACTTCGATCACAACGGCGCCGACGGCGCGCAGATCTTCAACGGCGCCGACGACAACGGCTCGGGGACGGTGGCGCTGCTCGCCATCGCCGACGCCTACGCCGCGGCCGCCCGCGCCGGCCGGCGGCCGAAGCGCAGCGTGCTGTTCGCGGCGTGGAACTCGGAGGAACGCGGACTGCTCGGCGCCTGGGCGTACACGGAAGCGCCGCTGGCGCCGCTGTCGAGCATCGCCGGCGTGCTCAACATGGACATGATCGGCCGCAACGAAGAGGTGCAGGTCGGCGGCGGCGCGCGGTTCACCGGCTTCGAGGTGCAGACCGCCGAGTCGAACGCCAACGCCGTGAACATGATGGGCTTTGTCCGCACGCCCGATTTGGCCGCCGTCGTCGATCGCGCCAACCAGCAGGTCGGTCTGGAGATCAAGAAGCGCTACGACAACAACCCGTCGAACCTGGTGCGGCGCAGCGACCAGTGGCCGTTCCTGCAGCGCGGCGTGCCGGCGCTGGGCTTCATGACCGGATTGCACCCCGACTACCACACCGTCTACGACCGGTCCGAGAAGATCAGCTACGGCAAGATCGAGAAGATTGCCCGGCTCATCCATCAGGCGAGCTGGGATCTGGCCAACGCTGACGCGCGGCCGGCCTCGACCGCGCGCGACTAGTCGTCGCTCACGCCTTGCGCCGCCGGCGCCTCGGCGCTGGCGGCCGGGCCGTGGGCTCGACTGGCAACGTGCCGAGATAGCTCTCCAGCCGATCCAGCCGCGCCGCCCAGAACTGCCGGTAGGTGTCGAGCCAGTGATCCACCGGCTTCAGCGCCGCCGGTTCGAGCCGGCACGGCCGCCACTGCGCCTCGCGGCCGCGCGCGATGAGCCCGGCGCGCTCGAGCACCTTCAAGTGACGCGACACCGCCGGCAGGCTCATCGTGAAGGGCGCGGCCAGCTCGGTGACCGACGCCTCGCCGGTGGACAGCCGCGCCAGGATGGCCCGGCGGGTCGGGTCGGCGAGCGCCGCGAAGGTGGTGCTGAGGGGATCGGCGGCAGTGGGTTGGGGCATGGCGATAGTTAACCTTCTCTTGAAATAGCGCCCGCGCCGCCCCCTGTCAAGCGCCACGCGGCGTATGCTCGGTCGCGGAGGTCCGTCCGCCGATGTCCGAGTCGCTTCGCGATGCCCTGGCCGCTCGCCCGTATCCGATGGTCCCGCTCGCCTTCACCCGGCGGTCGGTCGAGGACTCGCTCCAGCGGGCCCGCGACTTCCACGACACGATGCAGCAGCGGCGCACCACCCGCCACTTCTCGTCCGATCCGGTGCCGCGGGCCCTCATCGAGATGGCGATCCGCACCGCCGCCAGTGCGCCGAGCGGCGCGCATCAACAGCCCTGGACGTTCGTGGCGGTGTCGGACGCCGAGACCAAGTGGCGGATTCGCGAGGCGGCGGAGAAGGAGGAACAGGCCTTCTACAGCGGCCGGGCGCCACAGGCGTGGATCGACGCGCTGGCCCCGCTCGGCACCGACGAGCACAAGCCGCACCTCACCGACGCGCCCTGGGTGGTGGTGCTGTTCCGTCAGGCCCATGGCCTGGACGCCGACGGCACCAAGCGCACCTATTACTACACACCCGAGTCGTGCGGCATCGCCGCCGGCTTCTTCATCGCCGCCGTCCACGTGATGGGGCTGGTCACCCTCACGCATACGCCCAGCCCGATGGGGTTCCTCGGCGAGCTGCTCGAACGCCCGGCCAACGAGAAGGCGATGCTGGTGATGCCGGTCGGCTATCCCGCGCCGGACGCCCAGGTGCCCGACATCCAGCGCAAGCCGCTCGACCAGGTCGCCGTCTGGCGGTGATCGCCTGAGCGCTTTTCGCTGCCGGCCGATTGAGTAGCGGCTGCTTTAACGCGACAACTTGCGACAGATTCGGCGATTTGTCAGTTGATGAGGCGTGATAGCGTCCGCCTCAATCATCGCGATGCTGCGCGCTGCGTTGAGCGAGAAACGCACCGGTCCGCATCGTGACGTTGGTTCGCTGCCAGTTGCCGGTCGTCGCGCGCGCTCACAGGACTCGGGAGGAATCATGCTGCGAGTAACGAACGGCGGTCCGCGAAGCCGTTGTCGGGTGGCCATCCTGTCGCTGGTCGTGCTCGCGATAGCCATCGCGCCGGCGTGGGCGCAGGTCGGTGGCAACCTCGGTGGCGTCGTCAAGGATGGTTCGGGCGCTGTGCTCCCGGGAGTGACGGTCACGATTACGAACACGAGCACCGGGGTGTCGCGGACGCTGATGACCGCGGACGCAGGCAGCTACCGGGCGGTGAACCTCCAGCCCGCCCCCTATGAGGTGACGGCGGAACTGCAGGGATTCGGCGTGGCGAAGCGAGCGGTGACGCTGGCCGTCGGCACCGACCTGGTGATCGATTTCACACTCAGCGTACAGTCGCTCAACGAATCGGTCACCGTTACCGGCTCCGCGCCGCTGGTCGAAACCACCAAGTCGCAGCCCTCGGCGGTGGTCGATGCCCAGCAGGTCTCGGAGTTGCCGGTGCTGAGCCGAGGGTTCCTCGTTCTGGCGCAACTGATGCCGGGCGCAGCGCCGATTCCTAACGGTCGATTTGGCGCCACAAAGTTCGGTGGGCTGGCCGACCAGCGGAGCGGCTACACCACGATTATCGACGGCGCCACGGTCGACGACTCCACGTGGGGATCGCCAGTCATCAATCTGTCGCAGGACGCGGTACAGGAATTCAAGGTATTCCGCCACCAGTTCGACGCCCAGTACCGGCAGCGCGATGAATGCCGTGGTAAACGTCGTGTCGAAGTCAGGCGGCGGGAGCCTGTCGGGTTCCGGCTACTACTTCGGGCGGGCGGATGAACTCAATGCCCGCAACGCGTTCGCGGCGGCGAAACCGCCGTTCAAGCAGATGCGCGTCGGCGGCTCACTGGGCGGGCCAGTGCCCAAGAGTTCGAAGAGCCACTTCTTCGGCGCTTACGAGTATCTGGGCGTCGACAACGCGGCCATCGTGTCCCTCCCCGCGGCCAACCCGTTTGCCGCCCAACAGAACGGGATCTATCCCTTCAACGTCACCGAGAAGCTCGGGATTGGCAAGCTCGACCACCAATTCTCGGACCGCAACTCGGGTTACGTTCGCTACGCCTACGACAACCAGTACACGCCCGGCGGTGGGCCGCCCAACTCGACCGCGCAGATCGACTACAGCATCTCGCACAGCGCGGTCGCCGAGAACAACTGGATCATCTCGCCGAAGCTGGTCAACACCGCACGGTACGCCTACCTCGATCACAACCTGTATACGCTGACGGTGAACTACGACCTCGGGATCATCAGGCCGTCATACTCGTTCGGGCAGAATTTCAACAGCCCTCAGTATTTCCCGAGGCAGAACCACTACCTCAGCGACACAGTCTTCCTCAGTGCCGGTAAGCACGAGATGAAATTCGGGGGCAACCTGACCTTCGCCCATAGCACTTACGAGGCACACTTCTACGAGAACGGTCGCTATACGTTTACGACCGACGCGCCGTTCGACGTGAACAACCCGACGACCTGGCCGCAGTCCTTCCAGCAGCAGATTCCCGGGTTCTTCGTCTACGATTCGAAGCAGATCGGCGCCTTCATGCAGGACGACTGGCGCGTACTGCCGAACCTCACCCTCAACCTGGGGTTGCGCTACGATCTCGACACCAACCTGCGCGACAACAGCTTTTACGAAGATGCCCTCGGCCGCCCGGAGTTCGCTGGCCTCGAGCACTTCGTCAGTACCGACCGCGGCAATGACTACAACGGCTGGCAGCCGCGGCTCGGCTTCGCGTGGAACGTGAAAGGCGACAGTTCGTTCGTAGTCCGGGGTGGTTTCGGCCGGTATTTGACCCGCATGCGTCCCTGGTTCGCCGAGCAGGCCAAGTCGCAGACCGCCAGCGCTTCGGTTCGGATCACCGATCCGCAGCAGTTGAAGAACTTTCCCGACATCAACGCCACGCTGGGCGGAAAGGACCTGGCCGAATACGTGGCGGCCGGAGCGGCGCGATTCGCCTCGATCCTGCCCGACGACTTCAAACTCCCGTACTCGCTCAACACGACGCTCGGGTTCGGGTGGCAGCTGACCGAGGCCTCGTCGCTCAACGTCGACTTCGTACACGACCATTCGAAGCGGGAGGTCGGGGCGAGAGACGTCAACTTACCACCGGCGCCCCTGGTCCTGAGCGCTGCCAATCCCCGGCCAGTGCCGCAGTGGACGCAGGTGGAATCCACCGTCAACAACGGCCAGTCATGGTACGACGCCGTGGAGGTTCAATACCGCGGCCGGACGGTCGGACTCGATAGTTTCACGGTGTCCTACACCTACTCCAGGAGTTTTCTGGACGCGGTCACCTTCTACAACCAGTTCAGCGGTACTGACCGGACGCCTAACAACCGCGGCTATAATCCGACGCACACACCCCATAATCTGACTGCCTCGTTCACTACGGCCTCGGCTCCTGGCGGCATCGTCTTGAGCGGCGTATTCCGCGCGCTCAGCACGGGGCCACGGAGCGTCAATGCCGGCATCGATCTGGACGGCGATCAGAACATCCAGAACGACCGCCCCCGGAACTTTCCGATCACGGTCGGCTACGGCGACGTCGATGGACAGCTGGCCAGGATCAACGAGTTTCGGGCGGATCCATGCTCCTTCGTCTACTATCCTGGCGTACCCTGCACGGCCCGGCCGGTCGCTCCGATTACCAAGGACCGGCTCGACCTGAAGCCGCTGATCGCCCTCGACCTGCGGCTGACGAAGATCGTGTCGCTGTCCGAACGCCGCAAAATCGAGCTGTTCTTCGAAGGTTACAACGTCACGAACCATGTCACCCCCACAGGCGGGGTCACGGCGATGAAACAACACGACGTTCGGCATTCGAACCGGAGCGCTCGATGCCCGCCAGCTGCAATGGGGAGGGCGATTCCGGTTCTAGCGGCGCCGGCGCATCGTCGTCCCAGGAGGTCGAATGGCTGACACGGATCTGGCCGCGACGCGGCGTCGATTCCTTGCCTACTGCTCGAGCGTCGGGCTGACGTCGACGCTGGTGCCTGGGATGCTGTGGGAGAAGCTGCACGCCCAGGCGGCGGCGCCCCGACCGGTCGGGAAGTTGACCTCGGCGATGGTGAAGGACGCGCTCGCCGTGGCCGGTGTCGAGTTCAGCGACGACGAAACGCAGGCAATCGTCGCCGGCGCCAACCAGAGCCTCGAGCGTTACGTCGAGCGGCGCGCGTTCGCGATCGATCCGACCGTGCCTCCGTCGGTGTACTTCAGCCCGCTCGTCCCGGGCACCCGTCTGGACCGTGAACCGAAGCCTTTCCGGATGAGCAAGGCACCCGCCTTGCGCCGTCCCGGCAACCTCGAAGACCTCGCCTATCTGCCGGTTCTGCACCTGGCGCATCTCCTGAAGACACGAAAGGTCAAGGCCGTCGAACTCACCGAGATGTACCTGGCACGGCTGACCAAGTACGGCCCTGCCCTCAACTGCGTCGTGACCCTCACCCCCGACCTCGCGATGGCTCAGGCCGGTCAAGCCGACCGCGAGATCGCGGCGGGACGCTATCGCGGACCTCTCCACGGCATCCCGTGGGGATGCAAAGACATCATCTCGGTGCCGGGATACCCGACGACGTGGGGCGTGCCCGGATGGAAGAACCGGATGATCGAGGTCGAGGCGACCGTGCCGCGACTGTTGCGCGAAGCCGGCGCCGTGCTGATCGCGAAGCTGGCGACCGGCGAGATGGCCGGCGGCGAATACTGGTTCGGCGGTCGCATCAACAACCCATGGGATCTGAGCGAGGGCGCCAGTGGATCGTCGGGGGGGCCGGCCAGTGCCACGGCGTCCGGCTTGGTGGCCTTCGCGGTCGGAACCGACACCGGCGGCTCGATACTCTTCCCGGCGACGCGATGCGGCGCGACCGGCCTGCGGCCGACTTTCGGTCGGGTCAGCCGGCATGGGGCGATGGCCCTGTCGTGGACGCGCGACCGGCTGGGCCCGATCTGCCGTACCGCCGAGGACTGCGCGATCGTATTCAGCGTGATTGCCAAGCCGGACGAGTACGATCCTACCGTCATCGACTTGCCTTTCAACTGGGATGCCGAAGCGGATGTGCGAACGCTTCGCGTTGGCTACCTCGAGCCGACCGGAGCCGAAGAGGGACGGTCGGAGGAATGGCGCGCGAACGACCATCGTACGCTGGATCAACTGAGGTCGCTTGGCGTGAAGCTCGAACCGTTCAGCATGCCGAAGCTGCCCATGAATCTGGCCAGCGCGGCCGGTGCCGCCGAGTCGGGGGCGTCGTTCGAGGACCTGCTCTACGAGGCGAATGACGTCGAGCTGACCAATCCGAATCGTCGCAACGGTCTGCGATCGGGGCGTCTCGTTCCCGCGGTCGAATACCTGCAGGCGTCGCGCATCCGATCGATGGTCATGCGGACGTTTGCCGCCACTGCGGCCAAGTTCGACGTCTACGTCGCGTCATCGAACAACCCAATCCTGAACCCGCCGGGCGCCGGCGGCGGCGGAGGAGTGGTGCCCAACAACGGCCCAAATCGCACGCGAGACGAACATGACGTCTCCAACACCTGCGGCATTCCAGCGGTCGCCGTTCCCAATGGTTTCACCTCCAACGGCAAGCCCACCGGCGTGACGTTTCACGGGCGGCTCTATAACGAAGCCGGTGTCCTGGCGCTGGCCAAGGCCTATCAGGACGCGACGACTTGGCACCTCCAGCATCCCCCGCCGCTGCTCAGCGGCACCAAGCGCGCCGAGGGCGGGTGAACCCCTAGGGCTCGTCCGGACTCCCGCACCCGACGCCCACAGGTGCCCGACATCCAGCGCAAGCCGCTCGACCAGGTCGCCGTCTGGCGGTGAGACGGCCTGGCGGCAGGCCTTTTTCGGCCTTGCACGGCAGAGCTGGCAGCGGTATCGTCCGCACCGTCGCTCCACCCCATACGCGGACATCGGCCGTTTGGTTGCGACTCGACGCCCGCCGGCATCGCTCGTCCTCGAAGAGGTGCTTATGAAACGTACTGCGTCCGTTCTGGTCGTTGGTCTCGCCCTCGCCACCTGGACCGCACATCTCGCCGCGCAGGCCGGGACCGGCTCGTTGAAAGGCGCCTGGCGAGTCGTCGCTGTCACCAGCGCCGACGGCAAGACCGACGCGGCGCCGCAGCCCGGGCTATACATCTTCACCGACCGGCATTACAGCATCCAGCGCGTGACGGCGCCTCGCGTCGCCTTGCCGGCTCAGAATGCCACCGACAAAGAACTGGCCGCCGCGTTTGGCCCCTACACCGCGAACTCCGGGACCTACGAGCTCAAGGGTGCGACGCTGACGACCCGCCCGATCGTGGCGAAGAACCCCGCCGTCATGACTGGAAGCGGGCAGCAGTCCGAAGTGCGGTTCGAGGGCGCCAGCGTGCTGCACATCACGTCGACCACTCCCACCGGGGGCAAGGCGGTGACGAAGTTGCAGCGGGCGGAGTAGCAGAAGGGCAACGACACGCGCCGCTGCCAGGGCGGGTCTCGATGCCGTGATCCCGTCGCCGGTGCCTGCTACTCCTTGCGCAGCGCCAGCACGGGATCGAGGCGCGCCGCCCGTCGCGCCGGGAGATAGCACGCGGTCGCGGCCAGCGCCGTCACGACCACGCCGGTCGCGGTGTAGCTGATCGGGTCGAGTGCGCCGACGCCGAGCAGCTGCGAGGCGAAGAGCCGGGTGATCGGCACCGCCAAGGCGACGCCGGCGACCACGCCCAGCGCCGCCAGCGTCGCGCCTTGTTTCAGCACCAGGGTCCGGATGTCGCCGGCGGTCGCGCCGAGCGACACGCGCACGCCGATCTCACGCGTCCGCTGGGCGACGCTGTGGGCGATGACACCGTAGAGGCCGAGTCCGGCCAGCAGCGCCGCGATCGCCCCGAAGGCGCCGAGCAGCGTCGCCGCCAGTTCGAACACGAAGAACGAGAACGCCCGGTGCTCGGCCAGGGTCTGAACGTCGAACAGCGGCAGCCCGGGGTCGACCTCCTGCACGGCGCGGCGAATCGCGGCGAGGTGAGCTGCTGGCGGTCCGGCGGTGCGGACCACCAGCCGCATGCCGGAGCGGTACCACTGGTCGACGGGCAGATACATGAACGCCTTCGGCGATTCGCTCAGGCTCGCATACTTGGCGTCGGCGGCGACGCCGACCACTTCGAGCCAGCGGTCGCCAGCTTTGACCTTGCCGCCGAGTGCCCGGCCGTCGGGCCAGTAGCGTCGCGCCATCGTGGCGTTGACGATGGCGACGTCGGGAGCGCCGCGGCCGTCGCTGGCCGTGAAGTCGCGGCCGTCGTGCACCCGCAACCCGAGGGTGTCGAAGTAGCCGGGCCCGACCGACGCGTAGTAGACGGTCATCTCCTCGCCGACGCGCGGCGTGTAGCCGGCGACGTCCACCGAGCGGTCGCTGCTGTCGGTCATGGTCAAGGGCAGCCGCTGGCCCACCGTCGCCGCGTCCACACCGGGCACGGCCCGGACCACCTCGACGAGCCGCCGGAACGTCGCCAGCGCCCGGGCCTCGTCGTAGCCGGCCGCCGTCATGTCGAGCGCGCCGACGACCCCGTCGCGGGCCGTGAAGCCCGGATCGAGGTCGCGCGCGGCGTCGAGGGTCCGGAGGAAAAGGCCGGCGCTCACGAGCAGCACCAGCGCGGTGGCGACCTGGCCGACAATCAGCCCCTGGCGCAGCCACCCGCGCCGCCAGGCGCCGCTGTTGCCGCCCGACCCGTCCTTGAGCGGCGTCAGCACGTCGACGCGCGACGCATGCAGGCCGGGCACGATGCCGAGCAGCAGACCGGCCACGACGCTGACCGCGGTCGCGAAGAGGAGCACCGCGGGTTTCAGCCCGGCGTCGATGACGACCGGAATCGGCATCGGCGGCAGGAAGGCGCCCAGCAGCGCGCCACTCCATCGCGCCGCGATACCGGCGAGGACGCCGCCGGCGAGCGCGAGGAGCACGGTCTCGGCGGTGAGCAGGCGCACGATCTGGCCGCGGGTGGCGCCGAGCGAGCGTCGCACCGCCAGCTCGCGTTGACGTCCGGTGGCGCGGGCGAGCAGCAGGCTGCCCATGTTGGCGCAGACCACGGCGAGCAGCAATGCGACCAGTCCGCCCAGTACCGGCCATGACCGGCAGCAGCATGCTGGTGCCGCCCGAGGGCTGCTGCCAGAGCCGGTACAGGCGCAGGCCGCGTCCCGCGTTGACGTCGGGGTAGGCGGCGGCCAGTCGCGCCGCCACCACGTCGAGGCCGGTCTGCGCGTCGGCCATGGACGCCCCCGGAGCCAGCCGCACCAGGCTCTGGAGCCAGCCGCTGCCGCGCTGGGCCAGCCGGTCCCCGGGGATCATCGTCGCCTGCATCGCCAGCGGCAGGAACACGTCGAGGGCGATGAGCGGCTGGGTGCCGTGGAATCCTGCGGGGGTGACGCCGACCACTGTGAACGCCTGCGTGTTCAGCGTGAGGGTCGAGCCGACGACGTCATCGCGCCCGCCGAGCCGCCGCTGCCAGAAGGCGTGGCTGACGACGGCGACCGGGTGACCGCCGGGTGTGCGATCGTCATCGGGTGTGAGCACCCGACCGCGCGCCGCCTGGACGCCGATGACGGCGAACAGGTTGCCCGAGACCACCTGGCCCCAGACCCGTTCGGCGCCGTCGGCGGTGCGCAGCCCGAGGGCTCCGGTGCTGAATGCGGCCACGCCTGCCACCCCTGGCACCGCGGCATCCCGCACGTCGACGAAATTCGGATAGGACAGCGACAGATCGTCGCGCGACGCGGTGGTGAAGTGGAGCGCGGTCAGCGACCCGGCGTCGTCTACCCCCGGCAACGGGGTCAGGAGCGTCGCCTCGATCCAGCTGAAGATCACCGCGTTGGCGCCGATGCCGACCGCGAGGGTGAAAATGGCCACGGCGGCGAAGCCGGGACGGGCGCCGAGCGTACGCAGGCCGTGCCGCAGGTCGTGCTGAATCATGTGTCGCCCTCCAGAGCGCAGACGCAGGTGCAGCGCGTGCCAGACCGACCCGGCGGTACGAGTGGCCAGCGATCGAGCGGTGCGCGCGTTGATCAACCCGGCGCGCTCCAGAGCGTCGCAGCGGTGCCACACGTCGGCCTGCCACTGCGCGCGGAACCGGTCGCGGTCGGCGGCGGGCGCGATCCACGCCACCGCATCGACCAGCTCGACGAGCGCGCGCCGCAGCCGGGTCGCGGTCATGGCCGCCTGCGGGCCGGGACCGACCCGGCGATGCCGAACGCCTTCAGGGACACCGGACGGAACGTCCGATGTTTGGCCAGTGCGGCGGCCAGCGCCTGGGCGCCGTCGGCGGTGAGTGCGAAGTAGCGGCGCGCCGGCCGATGGTCGTGGTGGGCGGCGGCCGACGATTCCCACGCTGATTTCAAGAAGCCGAGGTCCTCGAGCCGGTCGAGCGCGGGGTAGACCGACCCGGCCGTGAGCCCAGTGGCGTCGAGGATGTCGAACCCGAAACGGTGGCCGGCGGCTACGGCATGGAGGACCGCGACCGTGCCGAAGCTGAGCGACGATGAGCCCACGCCGAGGTTGGACGGTGCCCAGCTATATCGGGTTCCAATATAGGGGGCGGGCCGGTGGCCGCGACGGCTCCGGGGTATGATGCCGGCCGAGGCCGACCCGACGGCGGATGACTCGCCCGGAGGCGCGGTGACGCTGCCCATGACGACACCCGCCCCCGCCGTTTCGCCTGCCACGCCCGCCGGCGCCGACGCGCAGCTCCTGCGCGGGATCGGGCTGTGGGGCGCGGTCGCGCTCGTGGTCGGCAACGTCATCGGCTCGGGCATCTTCCTGACCACCGGCACGATGGTGGCGGAGCTGCCCTCGACCACGCTGGTGCTTGCCGCCTGGGTCGCCGGCGGCCTGCTGGCCATGGCCGGCGGGCTCACCTACGCCGAGATGGGGTCGATGTATCCCCGCTCGGGCGGACTCTACGTGTATCTGAGCGAGGCCTACGGGCCGGCCACCGGGTTCCTGTTCGGCTGGGCGTGCCTGCTCGTCATCCTCACCGGCAGTGTCGCCACGGTGGCGGTCGGCTTCGCGGAGTACTTCAGCTACTTCTTCCCGGCGCTCGGCACCGACCGGGTGCTGGCGACGTTCGCGATGCCATGGGGGCCGTGGGCGATCAGCGCCGGGCAGCTCGTAGCGGCCGGCTCGATTGTGATCATCACCGCCATCAACTACGTGGGCGTGCAGAGCGGCAACCTCACCAACATGGTGCTCACGGTGGCCAAGGTGGGGGGCCTCGTCGTGCTGCCCCTGCTGGCCGTCGCCTACATGCGGGTGGAGCCGGTGTTCACGCCCGTGGTACCGTCCGACGCGCTGCGGCCGCTGGCGTCTTTCGGCGTGATCATGATCGCGGTGATGTGGACCTACGAGGGCTGGTACTACGTGGCCTTCGCGGCCGGCGAGATCCGCGACGCCGCGCGCAACGTCCCCCGGGCGCTCATCTACGGCACGCTCGCCCTCACCGCCATCTACGTTTCCGCGAACCTCGCCTACGTCTTCGCGTTGTCCCTCGAGGAGATGTCCGGCGTCGTGCGGATCGCCGAGAAGGCGGTCACCGCGCTGGTCGGTCCCATCGGCGCCACGCTGGTTGCCGGCTCGGTCGTCATCTCGACGTTCGGCTGCAACGTGGGCGGCATCATCGCCGCGTCGCGGTCGTGCTTCGCGATGGCCGCCGACGGCCGGTTCTTCCCGCCCGCCGCCCGCGTCCATCCCGTCTACCGGACGCCGCACGTGGCGCTGTTCATCACCAGCGGCTGGTCTGCGTTCCTCACCCTCACCGGCGGCTACGAGGCGCTCTTCACCTACGTGACGTTCGCGTCGGTGCTGTTCGGGACGCTCGGCGGCATCGCCATCTTCGTGCTGCGCGCCACCCGGCCCGGCGTGCCCCGGCCCTACCGCGCGCTCGGCTATCCGGTGATTCCGGCCCTCTACGTGCTCGGGTCGTTCGCGCTGGTGTGGAACACCCTGATGGAGCGGCCCACCGAGTCGATTGCCGGATTGGGCCTGGTTGCCCTGGGCCTGCCGTTCTATTTCTACTGGTCGCGGCGGTAAGCGCCGGCCTCGACTCGAATTACCAGAACTTCCCCAGGAGATCGCCACGACTCGGACGGCCCCCGGCCGCTACCGTGCACGGCACATCTCCCGGAGGTCGTCATGGTCGATTCAGTCCGTCGGTTCGTCGGCTCCTCGTCGTTGGTCGCCAGCCCGTCGCGGCGGGGCTCCGGCGGCATCGTCGCCCTGGCCGCCGTGGCCGTGATGCTGGGCACGGCGCCGGCCGCCCGCGCGCAGAGCGTCGACACGATCGTCACGTGGAACAAGGCGCTGCTGGCCGCGCTCCTCGTACCCGGCGGCAAGCCGGCCACAGTCTTCGATACCCGGCCACTGGCTGTGGTGAGCATCGCGGTGTACGACGCCGTGAACAGCTTCGACCGTCTCTACGACCCGTACGTCGCCTACGTCAACGTGCCGGCCGGGGCCTCGCGCGACGCGGCGGTGGCCCAGGCGGCGCACGACGCCCTGGTTGGCGTGATGCCGGTGCAGACGGCGACCTTCGACGCGGCACTGGCCGCGTCGCTCGCCGGCATTCCCGCCCAGGCGGCGGCGGATGGCGCAGCGGTGGGGGCTGCCGCGGCGCGCGGCATCCTCAATGACCGCACCGGCGACGGCTGGGAGCGTCCGTTTCCCGAGTACATCGCCCCGAGCCTGCCCGGCTATTACCGGGTCACACCGCCGGGGAACCTCGGGCCCTTCTTCGGCAACTATCCGAACGTGAGGGGCTTTGCCGTCTCCGACGGGCGGCGCTTCATGATCGAAGGGCCGCCGGCGATGAGCAGTGAGACCTACGCCCGCGACCTCAATCAGGTGAAGTCCTGGGGCGACGTCAACAGCACCGTGCGCAGCGCCGCGCAGACCCTGATCTCCCAGCAATGGGCCGGCGTCGGGACGTCGACGACGCTCAACCACGTCTGGAACAACTTGCTGGGCGACGTGGCCAAGGCCCGCGGCCTCAGCGCCCTCGATACGGCGCGCGGCTACGCGTTGCTCAACATAACGTTCCACGACGCGCTGATGACGTCGATGACCGGCAAGTTCCTCTACAACCTGTGGCGGCCGATCCACGCCATTCGCGAGGCCGATACCGACGGCAACCCCGCCACCGAGGCCGATCCGAACTGGAACTCGCTGCTGGTGGCGCCGCCGTATTCGAGCGCGCCCGGCAACATGGCGTGCGTGGGCGCCTCGCTGTCGCGGTCGCTCGAGCGCCTGTTCGGCCAGGACAACATCGCGTTCTCGGTGACCTGGACCGGCACGACCGGGCCGACCACGACCCGCAACTACAACGGCTTCCGCGAGCTGGGCGACCAGCAGGGCTATAGCCGCATCTGGGGTGGCATCCACTTCCTGTTCGAGACGCTCTCCAGCATCGGCCAATGCCCGCGCATCGCCGACTACGTCTCGGACAACGTGCTCAGGAAGCGCTGACGAAGAGCAGGGACCGGGGACCAGGGACCAGGGACTAGGAAGAGCTTCGGATCACGCTTCGCCGTCACGCGAGCGGGCGGTCAGTTCCGGTGGGGGTTCTTCCCCGATCCCTGGTCCCCGGTCCCTAGTCCCCGATGTGTTATTTGACCGGCTGAAGCCATTCGGCGACCACCGCGCTGGTATCCACGCCGGTGGCCGCATGGATGAGCGGCGCGAGTTCGTCGGTGGCGAACGCGCGCCGCTCTTTCGCTGTCCAGGCGACCAGATACCGGAACGCGTCGCGCAGCGTCCGGGCGCCGTTGGTCTCGGCTTGGATGCGGTCGTCGATGGCCGCGGCCATCAGCCCGCCGCGCGAGAACACCAGCCGGCCGGTGCGGAAGTCCTCGGCGTAGCGGGTCGAGGCGACGCGGCTGAGATCGACCAGCGGCAGGCGCGTCAGGAACGGCGGGGCAGCTGGCGAGGTTGGCGCGAAAGCGCCGCTCGAGCATGCCGGCGCGGAACGCCGCCGGGTCGGCCTCGCCGGCCGCCACCGCCATGATCGCCGCGTACTGGCCGAACCCCTCGGCGAACCAGATCGAGTCGAGCACCGGCGCCAGCTCCCACTGGAACGGAAAGTAGCCGTGGCCGTAGGACCGCTTCGGCACCCAGGCGTGGCTGATGTGGTGGGCGAAGTTGTAGAGCACGCGGGCGTCGTCGGCGGCGGTGGACGCGGCGGTGATGCCGGCCGACGCCGCCAGGTAGTAGGTGCTCGACGACAGGTGCTCCATGCTCATGCCGTACTCGTGCTGCGGTGAGATCGGCGTCAGCAGCTCCTGGTGCATCGTGTAGTGCGCGAACGGCACGGTGCCGAAGTAGGCGGCGACGCGCTGGTACGCCGTGACGGCCAGCCGCCCGACCCGATCGAGGTCGACCGGTCCCTCGGAATACGCCGCCAGGTAGAGCGGCGCCGGCGTCGTCGGTGAGGCGGCGGACCGTGGCCCGCGGGCCCATCACGATCTGGCCGTCGGCCAGCGCGTAATAGTCGTCGGCTCGGGCGCCGAGGCTGCCGGTCGCCACCGGCACCGCCGGGGCCAGTGTGCTGAACACCGGCCAGCCGTCCGGGCCCTCGACGCGCAGGCGTGGCGGGGCGGGTCTCGAAGCCGTCGACGAAGGCGAACACCGAGTAGCCGAGCACGGCGAGGTAGCCGTCGCGGACGCGCGACTGATCGGAGGCGGCGCGCACCTCGCGCTCCAGCCGCCGCAGATCGACGCGGTAGTCGACGCGCTGCGTGCCGGCGGGCAGGCGCCAGCGCGGGCCCTCCTCGCGCGTGGCCGGGCTGCGTACGCCGCCGGCGTCGATCGTCATCACGTCGGCGACGAAGGCGTCGTAGCGCTGCTCGCCGTAGCCCATCGGGATGGCGCGCGGCATCACCAGCGCGCCGGCGTCCGGCAGGGCCCGCGGCGGCGTCATCTCGACGACCACGATGTCGTCGCCCGGCCGGTCGTAGCGGAACGTGTAGGCGACGGGATCGGCGGCTTGCGCCGAGGCCCCGTCCGGGGCGTGGAGCGCAGCCAGCGTGGCCACGCCCAGAACGACGAGGACGCGCGCGGTCGTCATGCGCAGGAGTCTAACAGCGGGCGGCCGTGAGGTATGCTCCCGCGATGCGAGCTCTTCTTGTGCTGACCACGTCCTGGCTGGTGTGTCGCGGCCACGGCGCCGCCGCTGGCCCAACCCGGACCCTCGGGCCACAAAGTGCAGCAGCTCGACATCCGGATCCTGTCGACGATGCTCGCCGACGAGGGCTTCGGCGAGTGGGGCTTCGCCGCGCTGGTCGAGGTCGACGGCCAGAAGATCCTGTTCGACACCGGCGCCAACGAGGACACGGTCCAGCGCAACCTGAAGGCGATGAAGCTCGATCTGTCCGATGTCGAGCTGGTGATCCTCAGCCACAACCACGACGACCACACCACCGGCCTGATGACGCTGCGGCGACAGTTCGCCGCGGTCAATCCCAAGGCGCTGTCGACGGCGTACGCCGGCACCGGGCTGTTCTGGCCGCGGATCGGCGCCGGCGGGCAGGTGAACGACCGCATGAACGCCATCCGTCGCGATTACGAAGCCACCGGCGGCCAAGGTGATCGAGGTGGCCGGGCCGATGGAGATCCTGCCCGGCGTGTGGCTGACCGGTCCGGTGCCGCGGGTGCACCCCGAACGCAACTGGAGCACGCTCGGTGCCGTGCGCACGCCGAAGGGCGATGTCGAGGACACGGTGCCCGAGGACATGACCATGGTGATTCAGACCGCGCAGGGGCCGGTGTACCTCTTCGGCTGCGGCCACGCCGGGGTGATCAACACCCTCGACGCACGCCCGCAAGACCATCGATCCAGCGCCGGTCAAGGCGGTCGTCGGCGGTGTCCACCTGTTCGGTGCGTCCGACGATCATCTGGCGTGGACCGCCGCGCAGCTGAAGGCGTTCGGCGTGCAGCAGTTCGTCGGCGCGCACTGCACCGGCATCGAGGCCACCTACCGCATTCGCGAACTGGCGGGGCTGACGCGCCAGACGGCGATGGTCGGCGCGGTCGGCGCGTCGTACTCGCTGACGCGCGGCATCAATCCGGTGCGGGTGGCGAAATGACACTTGTTCAGCGGCTGGTGATGTAGGGCAGAGCTTCAGCTCTGCCCCGCGGGCAGCTCTAAAGAGCTGCCCTACAGAAGAATCAGGTGGCCATGCAGATCATCCGCAACCGCAGGGTGTTCGACGTCTGCGTCGTCGGCTCGGGCGCCGGTGGCGGAATGGCCGCCAAGGTGCTCACCGAGGCCGGCGCCGACGTCGTGATGCTCGAGGCCGGCGTGATGTGGGACTCGGCGCGCGACGCCAGGATGTTCGCGTGGAGCTACGACGCGCCGCACCGTGGCGCCGCCGTGCCCGAGCGCCAGTTCGGCGAGCTGGACGCCGGGCTGGGCGGGTGGACGCTGGACGGCGAGCCCTACACGACCGGTCCCGACAGCCAGTTCGACTGGTTCCGGACCCGGATGCTCGGCGGCCGCACCAACCACTGGGGCCGCATCTCGCTGCGCTTCGGTCCCGACGACTTCCGCCGCCGCAGCCTCGATGGCCTCGGCGACGACTGGCCGATCGGCTACGACGATCTGAAGCCGTACTACGATCGCGTCGACGACCTGGTCGGCATCTTCGGCTCGGTCGAGGGCCTGCCCAACGAGCCGGATGGCCACTTCCTGCCGCCGCCCCGGCCGCGCTGCTACGAACTGCTGATCAAGCAGGCCGCCGATCGGCTCAAGATCACCTGCATCCCGTCGCGCAAGTCGATCCTCACGCGCCCGCACAACGGCCGCAAGGCCTGTCACTACTGCGGCCAGTGCGGACGGGGCTGCGCCGTCCACGCCAACTTCTCGTCGCCGTCGGTGCTGTTGCCGCCGGCGCTCGCCACCGGCCGCCTCACCCTGGTGACCCGGGCCATGGCCCGCGAGGTGACCACCGACGAGACCGGGCTGGCCACCGGCGTGGCCTACATCGACACGGCCACGGGCCGCGAGCACCACGTGCGGGCGCGGATCGTCGTGCTGGCGGCCAGCGCCTGTGAGTCGGCGCGGATCCTGCTCAACTCGAGCTCGTCCCGCTTCCCGCAGGGCCTGGCCAATTCCAGCGGCGCCGTCGGCCGCTATCTCACCGATTCCACCGGCACGAGCGTGACCGGGTTCATCCCGAAGCTGATGCACGGGGTGCCGCACAACGAGGACGGCGTCGGCGGCATGCACCTCTACATGCCGTGGTGGCTCGACAGCAAGACGCTGGACTTCCCGCGCGGCTATCACATCGAGCCCGGCGGTGGGCGCCGGATGCCGAGCGCCGGGTTCCTCGGCGGCATCCACCGCTTCCGCGGCAGCGACGGCGACGGACGGCCGATCGTCCCGGCCGGCTACGGCGCGGCGCTCAAGGACGACTACCGGCGCTTCTACGGCGCGACCGTCAACTTCGCCGGCCGCGGCGAGATGATCCCCAACGAGAAGAGCTACTGCGAGATCGATCCCGCGGTGGTCGATCGCTGGGGCATCCCGGTGCTGCGCTTCCACTTCAAGTGGAGCGACTACGAATACCACCAGGTCCGCCACATGCAGCAGACGTTCCGCGCCTTGATCGACGAGCTGGGCGGCACCGCGCTGTCGCCGATGCCGTCGCGCGAGCGCGGCTACGGCATCGAGCCTGGCGGCCGGATCATCCACGAGGTCGGGGTGACGCGGATGGGCCACTCGCCGGCGACGTCGGTGCTGAACGCGCAGTGCCAGGCCCACGACGTGCGCAATCTGTTCGTCGCCGACGGCGGGCCGTTCGTCACCAACGCCGACAAGAACGTCACCTGGACGATTCTCGCCCTGGCGATGCGGACCAGCGAGTACATCGCCAGCGAGCGGAAGGCGGGGAAGCTGTGAGGGCCGGCCTGCGACGTCGCGAGCTGTTGCGGCTGCTGGCGGCGGCCCCGGTGGCCGCCGGCTTCTCGTGGTCCGAGGCCGAAGCGTCGACGGCCGGCGCGCTGGCGCAGGCGGCTCGCACCGCTCAGCAGGCGACGCCGTTCACGCCGGCGTTCTTCACCGCGCATGAGTACGAGACCGTCCGCCTGCTGGCCGACCTCATCATCCCGCGCGACGCGCGATCGGGCGGCGCCATCGACGCCGGCGTGCCCGAGTTCATGGACTTCCTGCTCGCCGAAGAGCCGAAGCTGCCCGAGGCGTCGCGGCGTCAGACCGCGATGCGCGGCGGGTTGGCGTGGCTCGACCTCGAGTGCCAGCGCCGCTTCGATGCGACGTTCGTCGCCTGCCGCGACGACCAGCGCACCGCGCTGCTCGACGACATCTCCCAGCCGCCGCCGGTCGACCCGAACGCCGACCCGGAGACGCCGCCCATCGGATCGCACGGCCGCGCGTTCTTCGCCAGCGTTCGCGACCTCACCGCCTCGGGCTTCTGGACCAGCCGGATGGGCATGACCGATCTGCAGTTCCAGGGCAATCGGGTCGTGGCGGACTGGACCGGCTGTCCGCCAGAAGCACTGGCCAAGCTCGGCGTCCGCTACCCGGACGCGTAGATCGCCGCTACCCCCGTCGGGGCACGACGCCTTCGTACAGACAACGGGCCCGGTGGATGTCCACCAGGCCCGCGTCATGTCGTGACGACCGCTAGTAGCTTCTGAACACCACCGGGTACCCGCCCGAGACCGGGAAGTTTTGTCCGGTCTTGCCGCTGCGGACGACGACCGAGTAGGTCCCGACCGCGGCGTTCTTCGGCTTCCAGTCGAACTCCCACTTCTTGTACGACGAGTTGTAGGTGAACGAGAAGCCGAACGCGCCGCAGTTGGCCGGCGTGAACGTCTGGTTGTAGCCGCCCGGACCGGTGATGGTCACCGATGGCTGGGCGTCGGCGCTGGCCACGAGCGCGCCGTTCCTGGTGAACTGCCACTTGAACTCCACCAGCGTGCCGTACTTGCTCGGCTTGAACGTGGTGCCCGCCGGCGGCGGCAGGTTCTTCACGTTGACCAGGCCGTAGCCGACGGCGTTCACCGTGAGTACGAAGGTATCGGTCGCGCTCAGGCCACCGGCGTCGGTCGTGGTGACGGTGATCGTCGCACTGCCGCTCTGGTTCGCGGCTGGCGTCACCGTCACGGTACGGGCCGTGCCGCTGCCGCCGAACACGATACCGGCCGCCGGTACCAGCGTGGCGTTGTTCGAGCTGCCGGTCACCGTGAGCGTCGTCGCCGTCGGGTCGTCGACGTCGCCGACCGTGAACGTCACCGCGCCGGTGTTGGCGTTGGCGTCGATGGTGCGGTCGGCGATATTGGAGATGGTCGGCGGGTCGTTGACCGCCGTCACGACGATGGTGACGGAGGCGACGTTGCTCTCCAGCGCCCCGGCCTTCGCCCTGTACGTGAAGGTCACGGTGCCGTGCGTGTTTGCGGCCGGCGTGTAACTGAACCCGCCGTTGGTCAGCAGCACCAGCGAGCCGCTGGCCGGACCGCTCACCAGTTCGACGGTGTACGGCGGCGCGTCGTCAGGATCGTTGTCGTTTGCCAGGACGCCATTCGCCGGCACGGTGAGCGGCGTGTCCTCCGCGGTCGCGTAGTTGTCGTTGCCGGCCACGAAGGGGTCGTTGACGGCCACGACGGTCACCGGATTCGATGGCGCGCTGGTGGTGCCGTCGCCGTAGTTGGCGAGCACGAAGTAGGTGTAGGTGGCGCCGTTGGCGAGGCTCGCCGTGTCGACCTGCTGCAGCGGGCTGGCGGTCGCTGGCACCGGCAGTCCGACGGCGCTCCAGAGCGACTCGTCGGGGATCTCGGCACCCGGCGCGCGGAACGCCGAATAGCTGACGACGCCGCCAGTCGCCGGCGTCCAGCTGAGGAGTACGTCGTGCACCTGGAGCTCGGGCGGCGCGCCGACGCAGTCGGCGCCGACCACGCAGGCCCGGAACTCGTACGCCGGGTCGTTGCCCATGCTCGTGAAGGTCTCGAAATCGAGCTCGCCTCCGGGCGGCGCTTCGGGGAAGCCGACCGGGTCGAAGAGATCGCCGCCGCCGAGGTCGCCCTTGCCGAGGTCGCCTTTGCCGAGGTCGCCCTTGCCGAGGTCGCCCTTGCCGAGGTCGCCCTTGCCGAGGTCGCCCTTGCCGAGGTCGCCTTTGCCGAGGTCGCCCTTGCCGAGATCGCCTTTGCCGAGGTCGCCCTTGCCGAGGTCGCCCTTGCCGAGGTTGACCGACAGCGGGCCGACCGCATCCAGTGCGCCGCCGGGGGTGGTCACGGGGAAGACGACGCCGATATTCCGCCGGCTGCCGATCTGATTGAGCGCGACGTGCCCCCAGTCGTCGAAGCTTTCGAGCGTGCCGTTCGCGTCGCCGTCGAAGTTGACGTCCTGCGCGACCGGAGTCGGCGCCTGCGGATTGCCGTCGCCGTCGGCCCGCCAATCGATCGCGTCATTCGTCCGGGCGGCGTCGACGCGCACCGAGAGTGCCGAGGCCGGGAACCCCGCGGGGATCTCCGCGCCGTTGCAGAACCGGGTCGGAATCTTCGCCTTGCCATTGAGGTAGCTGGTCGTGAGCGGCGCGAACCAGCCGAGGCGATAGGGCTGGATGCCCACCGCCGGCAGCAGGCCCTCGAACACCGGCGTGATCGTCGGGCCATTGCGCGAGAACGCGAGGTTCGGGGCGCCGCCGTCGTCGAGCAGGCCGCGCAGCTGATAGAGGTAGTTCATCACGCTGAAGTAGGTCGGCTTGCAGTTGGGCTCCAACGCGCCGCCGCCGTGCCGCAGTTCGAGGTTGTGCCCGAGCTCGTGCATCAGCGTCGACGCCTGCATGAACGGCGTGCCCACCGGCAGGCCGTCGAGGTCGAGGAAGCCGCCCAGCGTGACCATCACGTCGCCGCCCGGGAAGTCGGCGACGCCGGCGTTCGTGCGCGGCACGTGGAAGTCGGCCGACAACTTGTCCTCCGATTTCGGCAGGCCGATCGCATGCGCGAACAGGGCGTAGTGGAACGTCTGCTGGCGATTCGGATCGAAGCGCCGCGTGCAGGCGGTGCCCGGCGTGCCGCACAGCGTGTCGTCGAAATCGAGCACCGCGGCGCCGTTGACGTGGGTGACCTGATCGCGCAGGAAGCGGAAGCCGGACTTCCAGCCGACGGTGCCCGGATAGGCCGAGAACTGACACACCCACGGGTCAGCTCCCGGTGGGCACACGGTGGCCTGCTCGTCGATCAACTCGCCGCCGCGCGCGTGCGGCGCGGGCACCACGTACGGCGCCGCGACGCCGGCGTCGTAGCCGGCGCCGACGTCGAAGTGCACCGCAATCGCCCCGGTGGGCGCGGCCGCGAACGCGTCGCCCATCAGCTTCAGCGCCGCTGGTCCGGGCAGGTGCGAGTGGGCCGGCGCAGCGGCGCCGCCGTAGGTCGTCGCCGCGGTGGACATGTAGCCGAGTTCGACGAACAGATCGCGCCGGGCCGGGTCGGCGCCCATCGCGCCGAGCAGCGGCAGCGGCTGGCCCTTCGGATCGAACAGCGGCGCGGTGCCACCGGGCGCGCCAGCCGTTTCCCAGACATCGAGCAGGCCGTCCTCGTCGCCGTCCTGCACGTTCACGCTCATCACCATGGCGCTGGCCGACACGCAGTCGGACAGCAGGCCGTTGGGGGCGATCTCCACGGCGGCGCCGGATGAGTCGGCGGGCACGACCGCGGGCGTCAGCGGCATGGTCCAGTTGTCCCACTTCGGTCCGTCGCTGCTGGTGAACGGGTTGGTGGCGACGGTCGTGCCGTTGACGCGCACGCGTTCGGACAGGTACGGCCGGCCGTCGCCGATGATCGCGGTCAGCCTGGCCGCCGGGTCGCCCGACGCCTGGTAGTACCCGGCGAGCGGCTGCAGCATGGTGGAGAACGCCTGCTTGGTGAAGCCGCCGTCGTAGATCACCACGCCACGGAAGGGCATCGCCGGGTCGCGATAGACGATGAGCAGGCTGGCGCCGACGGCGCGTGCCCCGGTGTTGCCGACACCCTCGATGCCGAGTTCGTCGTCGTCGCCGAACGTGTACCCGTAGTCGGGCACCGAGACGGTGTGGGCGCCGTTGATGGCCAGCTTGCCGCGGTTCGGGCCATCGCCGTCGTCGGCGTCGAAGAACCTGAGCACGTCGGCGCGGTAGGTCACCAGGCGCCGGCCGCCGGGCAGCGCAACCGTCCAGCACGGCCGCGTCGCCTGCTCCCAGTTGAGGGCCTTGGCCAGCGATGCGTTGCCCGGCCCGAAATCGTTGCCCTTGAAGGCGGCATGGTCGATGCCGGACCACTGCACGACTTCGGCCGTCTGCACATAGAGGAAGGCGGCGACGACGTCGGCGCCTTCGGGCACGCCGTTCACCGTGATGGCGGCGGTCGCGCGCCCGCCGACGCCCTTGCGCCACAGGCTCGTGCCGTCCACGACGTAGTCGCCGGTGACGAAGTAGTTGGTGAAGAACGACAGCGGTGCCGGCGCTTGTGCCCCCACGTGTGTGGACGCGATCGGCAGGGCCAGGACGCCAGCGACCAGGGCCAGCAATGCTCGCTTCATGTCAATCTCCCAGCCGGGAACCTTGGGGGGCCGGCGCAGCGGGTCCGATCGGAGGGTCGAGCGAACGGCCAAGTATGCCCGAAAATAGTGTGCAACCACGGCGCGAAATCACCCGATTTCGCAGGCGTAGAGCAGCGGTTCGCCTGACTTAGCGACGTATCGGCCGGAAGACCCTCAGCGGCGAGACATTACTCGTGCAGCACCCGGTATCCGTCGGTCTGGGACCCGCGCAGGTCTCGATCGGCGTCATTCACGCGACGGGCCGGCCGGCCCATCGCCGGGCGCCCAGCACGATCGGCGGGCCGACGCCGGCGAGGTGCACGGCGACGACGAGAAGCGTCGTGGCCGTCCATGGGCCTGGCCACCGGCCGATCGCCGACAGCGGAATCACCACGTAGTTCATCGTCAGGAACACGACGAGGCCGAACAGGGGACCGGTCAGCCACGGCCGAGCAGGTCGAGCAGGCCGGCCGCGAAGCCGTCGATGGCGATGGCCAGCACTGGTCGTGCCCTGGCGGTCGCCTGCCGCACGCCGGAGGACATGCGCGCCATTGTGCGCGCGTCCGCCTTCAGCGCCGTGGGTCGGGTGGAAACGGGGATGTCGCGTCGCTCACGGGAAGTACGGGCGCCGCGCCGCTCCCGGCGGGCGGGTTGTCCGTGCCCGGGACGGCGGCCGGCATCGTCGTGGTGCGGACCGCGACCAGGGTGTCGAGCAGATCGTCGAGCAGGCGAGCCACGATGGCGCCATTGGCCGGCGACAGCAACGGGCCGCGGTCGGGAATGGCGTGAACCAACGGATGACGGCCGCGCAGTCGGGCGGCGTCGCGGCCGTCGTGCACGAGCACGAGGTCGGCGCTGTGCAGCAGCGCCGCCTCGGCCGCGGCCCGGGCCCGATCGTGCTCGTACTCGAGGCCCCACGGGCAGTCGTAGACGACCGCCGAGGTCGCCAACCCGCGCGCGACCGCCAGAGCCTGGGCATCGCAGACCCACAGTATGGGCAAGGTGACGCCCTCGCTGTCGAGCAGCGCGTCGAACAACGGCGCCAGGATCTGCGGCTCGTCGGCGCGCCGCAGATCGCCAGGCAGGTACGGGGTCAGGACGGTCACCGCGCCGTTGCGGGCCGACCCAAGGAGCGGCAGACGCGCCGGAGCCGCCGCCGGTTCGAGCACGAAGACGCCGCGATGCCGGGCGAAGCGGGTCATCAGCTGGTATGGATGGCCGGCCCCTGATGACCAGCCGACGTGCGATAGACAGACGAGCGGCGTGGGCGTCACGCAGGCCTCCGCCGCTCCTCGATCCAATTCGCGTGCCGCCGCTCGCCTCTCGGTCGTTCCGCGCTCGCTCGGCCCGACCTCCCTCCGGAGTCCGAGATGATTGGATGGAGATCTTGCGAGGACGGAGGGAGGAGGTCGGGCCGAGCGAGCGCGAACAAACGCTAGGCGAGGTCGGCGCCGCGGATGCCACACTCCTTCATCTTGTTCAGCAGCGTCTTGTAGCTCACCTTGAGGTAGGCCGCGGTCTTGCGGCGGTTCCACCGGAAGCGCGTGAGCGCCTGGTTGATGGCGTCACGTTCGGCTTCCATCGCCGCGGCTCTTGCCAGATCGTGGAGGCTGACGCCGTCCACCGCCGCGCCGGCCGGCACGGCGGCCTCGGCGTCGTCGACCGCATCGGTGTCGCCGTCGGCCGGAGCGGCCGCCACGGGCGCCGGGGCCACCGCCCGGAGCGGCGCCGTCGGCGCCGCCGGCGCAATAGTCGCGGTCGGCTCGGCCGCGACCGGCGGCGGCTGCACGGCCAGGCGGGCCAGCTCCTGCAGGATGAACTGTTCGTCCTGCAGCACCACCAGCCGCTTCATCATGTTCTCGAGTTCGCGCACGTTGCCGGGCCACGAGTGTTCGGTCAACGCCTGCATCAGCGCGGTGCTGACCCGTACGAACGGCCGGCGATAGACCCGCGTGTACTTGGCGACGAAGAACTCGACCAGCGGGCCGATCTCCTCGCGCCGCTCGCGCAGCGGCGGGATGTGCAGTTCGATCACCTGCAGCCGGTAGTAGAGGTCCTCGCGGAACGTCCCGGCCCGCATCATCGCCGGCAGATCGCGGTTGGTGGCGGCGATGACCCGCACGTCGATCTCGACCTTACGGTTGCTGCCCAGGCGGGTGAGCTCGCCGTCCTGGAGCACGTGCAGGAGCTTGGCCTGAAGGCCCGGCGGCATCTCGCCGATCTCGTCCAGCATGATGGTGCCGTGCTGCGCGAACTCGAAGCGGCCGACCCGGGTCTGGCCGGCGCCGGTGAAGGCGCCGCGCTCGTGGCCGAAGAGCTCGCTCTCGAGCAGGTCGGCCGGCAGCGCCGCGCAGTTCACCTTCACGAACGGCTTCAGACGGCGGCTCGACCGGCGCAACAGCTCGCGGGCGATCACTTCCTTGCCGACGCCGCTCTCGCCGCGCAGCAACACGCTCACGTCGCTGTCGGCGACCCGATCGAGCATCGCCATCACCGGCTGCATCGCCCGGCCCGAGCTCCAGCACGGCTGCAGCCCTTCAGGATCTTCGGCGAGCTGCGCGCCGATCCGCTCGAGTTCCGCGGTCATCGACTCGCGTTCCAGGGCGTTTCGGATCGCCGCTTCGAGCGCGGCTTCGCCGACGCCGCCGGCGTCGCCGGGCTTCAGCACGTAGTCGGCGGCGCCGAGCCGCACCGCCTCGATGATGGTCGCCGGGGCCTGACGGCCCGACAACATGATCACCTGCGCCGACGGGTGCGCCTGGCGGATCTGGCGCAGGGTCTCGATCCCGTCCACGCCGGGCATCATCACGTCGAGCAGCACCACGTTGGGCAGCGGCCCGGCGCGCAGCCCGTCGAGCAGCGCGCCGCCGCTGTGATACACGTCGACGTCGTAGCCGCGGGTGCGGAACAACGTCTGGAGATAGGTGCCGAAGGCTTCGTCGTCGTCGACGACCGCGAGACGTGCCGTCATCGGGTCACCTCCAGGGGCAGGGCGACGCCGACGCCCGCCGGCTCGCGGCCGGACCACACCCGGCCGCCGGCATCGGCGATGGCGCGGCACGCCAGAGGCAAGGCGAAGCCGGGCTGCGTCCACGGGTCGAGCGGGTCGCCCGTGAGCGGAAGCGGCGCCGCGCCGCTCGTGAACCAGAGTTCCGTCGCGGTCGCGCCGATCGCCACCGTGCGTCGTTCGGTCTGACGCGGCGAGGCCAGCAGCACGCGGGTCACCGCGTCGGCCAGGGCATCCGAATTGGCCGGCACCGAGAGCATCGCGCCGGCGGCGATCGTGGCCGGCGTCAGTTCCACCGCTTCACGTTCGAGTCGCTGGCGGACCCGGCCGACGAAGCCGTCGCACGACACGGTCACCGTCGCCGCCATCGCCGTGCCGTCGGCGAGTGCCGCCGCATCACTGCACAGCTGGGCGACGCGATCGAGCGCCTGCTGCGCCTGGGTGATCGCGCGCTGCCGGTCATCGGACGTCGGCAGGCGATCTTCACGCAACAAGCGAAGGTATCCTTGGGCAACGCCCACGGGGGTGCGAACGTCGTGGATCAAGACCTGCAAGGTTCGTTCAGTAGGGCTCACGAGACGACCCTCCATGGGGGAGGTCGGCCAGACACAACGCGGTCCGACGGCTGAGTCCGCCGGACACGGCGTCGGGGGATCCACTATACATGCCAACTTCTGGACAGCCGCTCGTGCTCGTCGTCGACGACTACGTCGATGCCACCGAAGTGTGGTCGCTGTACCTGCGCGCCACCGGCTTCGACGTGGAGACCGCCGACGACGGCCTGGTGGCCATCGAGCGGGCGCTGGCGCTGCGCCCCGACATCATCGTCATGGACCTGAATCTGCCCGGATGTTCGGGAATCGAGGTGGCGCGGGCCCTGCGCGCCGACGAGCACGCGCGCCACATCCCGCTCATCGCCGCCACCGGCTGCGCCGATCGTCGCGAGCTCGACATCGCCCGCGAGTACTTCCAGCTGATCGTCACCAAGCCGTGCGATCCCGCCGAGCTGGTCGTCCAGATCCGCCGGCTGCTCGCTGCCCGACCTGAGTAGCGCCCTACCCATCTTCGGTAGTCCTGCGCCCGGCACGGGTGCGCCGTCGACGATTGCGGCACGAATCGCGGTGGCACGACCTCTGCTGTCTGGGGCACTCGGCCGGACAGTCGGCTCTTGGAGGTCGCGACATGTTGAACACGATTCTCGTACTCCTGGTGGTGTTGTGGCTGCTCGGCATGGTCAGCTCCTACACCCTGGGTGGCTTCATCCATCTGCTGCTGGTGCTCGCCGTCGCGGTGGTCCTCATCCGCGTGATTCAGGGACGCAATCCCGTGCCCTAGCCGGCACGGGATGTCCTGACGATGAGGTCCTTCCTCTCTCCCGGGGACGGCCTCGCAGGGATGGCCGACGCGGCCCGCCGACGGGTCGTGCGGGTTCCGGTGCTGACGGCCGGCGGCCTCGTGGCCGCAGTCGCTGCCACGGTGCTCGGCGGTTGGGCGTGGGGTGATCTCACGCCGGCTGCCGTCGTGCCAGGGTGGCGGGTGATGGTACCCGGCACGGCGTTCGGGTTCCTGTGCATCGGCCTCGGTCTCGTCGCATTCGCGTCGGGACGGCTGCGGCTGTTGCTCATCGCGGCGGGCGCCGCGGTGGCGCTCCCGGTCGCGACCCTGATCGAGTACGCCTTCGACCTCCGGTGGGGCGTCGAGAGCTGGCTCGTGGTGTCTCTTCCGCTCGAAAGTCCGGTCGCCGGTCGCATGTCGCCGATGGCGGCGCTGTCGCTGGCCCTGCTCGCGACCAGCGTGGCGGCACTGCCGTGGTCCAGCCGCTGGGGCGAGGCCGCGGTGCGAGTCGGCGCCGGCACCGCGCTGGCCGTGAGCTGGCTGGCGGTCCTGGCCGTGTCGTTCGATGCCACCCGGCTCGCCAACGCGCCGAATTTTCCGGGCATGGCGGTGCTCACGGTGGCGCTGCTCGCCGTGTGCAGCGTCGCGGTCCTGGCGTCGTCGACACACGCCGTGACCCGGCTGCGCGATGCCCACCTGCACGCGGCGGTGGCGCCGGGCACGCTGCTGGCTGCCTTCGGTTTGCCGCTGCTGCTCGGCCAGCTGCGCGGGCTCCTCGCGCTGATGGTCCCCGACTCGCTGGCGGCGGCGGTGGTCGTCGTCGCCTTCGCGATGGCCCTGGCCGCGGTGACCTGGCGGGTCATGGCGCGGCTCCAGGCCTTCCAGGTCCAGCGCGCGCGGATGATGGCCGATCTCGAGGCCCGGGTCGACGAGCGCACCCACGCCCTGGCGCTAGCCAACCAGCAGTTACACGACAGCGAGGGCCGGCTGCGCGAGGCCGACCGCCGCAAGGACGAGTTCCTGGCCACGCTGGCGCACGAACTGCGCAATCCCCTGGCCCCGATCCGAACCGGCCTGGAAATCCTCAAGAGCGACGGCGTCAGCGGCGAGGCCACCGCCCGGGCGCACGAAGTGATCGGCCGGCAGATGCGCCATCTCGTCAGACTCATCGACGACCTGCTCGACGTGAGCCGCATCACCGCCAACCGGCTCGACCTGCGGCTCGAGCGGGTCAGCGTCCGCGAGGTGCTGCACCAGAGCGTCGAGACCGCGCGCGCCGACCTCGACCGCGCCGGCCACGGCCTCACCGTGCAGCTGCCGGCCGAGCCCACCTACGTGCTCGGCGACCCGACTCGGCTCACGCAAATCGTCTCGAACCTGGTGCAGAACGCCTGCAAGTACACGCCTCGCGAAGGCCAGGTGACGCTGACGGCGGTGGCCATGGACGCGCAGGTCGAGATCGCGGTGCGCGACAACGGCATCGGCATCGCCTCGGGCGACCTGCCGAAGCTGTTCGAGAAGTTCTCCCAGGTGAGTCCCGGTCTCGAGCGCGGCGGCGGCGGACTCGGTTTGGGGCTGGCGCTGGTGCGTGGCCTGGTGTCGCTGCACGGCGGCGAGGTCGAGGTGCACAGCGCCGGCGCCGGACAGGGCAGCGAGTTCGTCGTGCGGCTGCCGCGAGTCGAACCGCCGGAGCCGGCCGAACCGGAGCGCGAGCCCGCGGTGATCGACGGCGCCCCCAGACGCGTGCTCGTGGTGGACGACAACGTCGACAACGCCGATTCGCTGGCGTTGTACCTCCGCCAGCGCGGCCACCTGGTCGACACCGCCTTTGACGGCGACATGGCCTGCCAGGTCGCCGATCGGTTCCGGCCCGACGTGGTGCTGCTCGACCTCGGTCTGCCCAAGCTGAGCGGCCACGATGTGTGCCGGCACATCCGTCGTCAGCCGTGGGGGACGAGGACCCGGATCATCGCCCAGACCGGCTGGGGTCAGGACACCGATCGCCACCGCAGCCGCGAGGCCGGCTTCGACGATCACCTGGTGAAGCCGGTCGCACCGGCTGAGCTGCTGTCGCTCATCGCGCAGCCGCGCGGGTGAGGCGGCCCGGGCGGGGGAAGCGAATTCCTTCCTAGAGTGCGGTAGCCGGTTGCCCACCTGATCCGCGGATCAGCTCTCACACGGCCCGATCGCGCCTGGCCGGGCTGGCAGACATCGTGCACCTCGAGGCGGCGGCACGACTTCGAAGGAGTCCAGGATGATGCGCGTCAGGAGTTTGTCGGTGATCGGTGTGGCGATGGTCGGGCTGCTGCTCGTTGGAGCGGCCGCTCAGGCGCAGCCTGCGCCGGACCGAGTCCGGTCGCTTCGCCAGCTCGGCACGGCGGCGCGACTGACGCCGCCGGTGCGTGATGTCGCCGCGCTGCGCGCTACGTTCGCCCGGCCGGTGACCCAGCGCGACGTCGCTGCGGTGCTGCAGATCGCTGGCCTGGGGCATCTCGAGACCGAGGTGCAGCAGGCGATTGCCAACGGCAACGTTCGTGAAGTCACGATTGCGCCCGGCAACACGCTGCGGTGGATGGCGTTCAAGCGAGGCGGCCGCACCCCTGCCGTCATGACCCAGGTGCGGTGGGATGGCCCCAAGCCATTCCCCGCCTTCGAATTCGTGGTGGAGGACGGCAGGGAGAGCTTCACCTTCGTGATCCCGCAGGACTGCGGGAATCTCTCGCTGGCGAGCCGGGCGCCGATTCGCGCCGCCGCCGCCGTGGCGCCGCCGCCCCCGCCCCCGCCGCCTCCCGCGCCGGCGCCGGCCCCGCTCGCCCCACCGCCCCCACCGGTCGCCGCGCCTGAACCGGCCGTCGCCGCCGAGATCGCCCAGCCGCCGGCGCCGCCTCCTCCAGCGGTCGTCGAGCGCGCCACCTGGGGGCCGTTCGTGGCCGGCTTCTTCGGCAAGCAGCGCCGGCAGTACGGCGCCGACGACCCGGCCGAACTGGGCACGGCGGCCCTGCCCGGGTTCTGCGATCCGCTGGTCGGCCTCAAGGTCGGCTTCGAGAAGCAGTTGGGCTCCAGCCAATGGGTGGTGGCGCCCGCCGTCGGCGTTGCCTACAACACCGACGAGTCCAACCGCACCAGCCTGTTCGTCGACGCCGAGCTCAACTACAAGTTCACCAACGGCGCCTACGTCGGCACCGGCCTCGGCCTGTGGGACTTCAACCACGGCGACTACATGACCCCAACCGGTCTCGTGCACTTCGGCGTCCCGCTGTGGCGCGGCGCCGAGCGCAACATCCTCTACTTCGTCACCGAGGGCCGCGTGTTCTTCGATCGGGCCAGCGACATCGACAGCAACTACATGTTCTGGGGCGGGCTCCGCTTCCTGTTCCGGTAGGGCGTTCCAGAGGAGGTACTGCACATGGCCAAGCTGCTGGGTATCGTCCTCGTCGTCGTCGGCCTGATCCTGGCCGGCGTCACCATCACCCGACTCGGTCGCGACGAAGCGGCTGATCGGGTCGGCGCCGCGGCGCCGCTGCCGGCCGAGGCTTCGAGCGGAGCGCTCACGGCGGTGGCGCTGCCGCTGGTCGCGGCGTTGACCTTCGCCTCGGGTATCGTACTGCTGGTGGTCGGCGTCGGCCGCTGGAACCACCCGCGCCGTCACTCGGCGCCCGGCGATGCCGTGGTGGATCCCGCGGCCCACCATAAGATGGATCATGTGTAGCGCGCCGGCGCGGTGAGTTTCCCGCGCCGCGCCCAGGAGGTGAGCGATGGTCGAACGACGGATACTCGGCGGGGTGGTCGCGGTGCTGGCGTTGGGGCTGCAGCTGTCACTGGCGGCGATGCAGTTCGCGGCGCCGGCCGGCGACGTGGCCGGCCTTGAACGCCGGGTCGCCGACGCCCGCGCGCAGATCGTCGCCGCCCGCGGATCGGCGACCGCCAATGCGGCGGAACTGTCGCGTCTGGAGACCGAGCTCGATGCCCTGGACGACGACGTCGCCTATCTGCGCGTCAAGGGCCGCCGCGGCGAGACCGTCACCGACAAGGAGCGGCGCGAGGTCGCCGACAAGCTGAGCCGACTCGAAGCGCAGATTGCCGGCCGCGCCAACGACTCGGGCAGCGCCAGCGAGATTCCCGTCGGCACCGAACTCGACCTGCGGCTGCAGACGCCGCTGTCGTCCAAGACCGCGCAGGTCGAGCAGCGCGTCGACGCGACCACGCTGGTCAACCTGCTGCGCGGCGGCGCCGTCGCGGTGCCGGCCGGATCGGCGGTCGAGGGCTATGTGGTGACGGTCGATCCGGCGACGCGGACCGACCGTCGCGGCAGCCTGGTGCTGAAGTTCACGAGACTCACCGTGAACGGCCGGACCCGCGATGTCACGCTGTCGGTGACCCAGGCGCTCGAGAGCGAGGGCATCCGCGGCGAAGCCGGCAAGATCGGCGTCGGCGCCGGCGTCGGCGCGGTGATCGGCGGCATCCTCGGCGGCGTCAAAGGCGTGCTGGCCGGCATCCTGATGGGCAGCGGCGGCGCGGTACTGGCGACCGAAGGCAAGGACGTGGAACTGGCAGCGGGCACCGTGCTGCGGGTGCGGTTCGACGCGCCGCTCGATCTCGGGCGATAGCGCGCTGGCACGCCGCGTGCAACCGGTCGCGGTTGTGACCGACGCACCGCCGCCGCCCTCGCCTCCGACGCCCTCCGAGCTGATCTCCCAGGCGGTGGCTCCGCTGTGGGTCCTGGCCGCTGCGGCCATCATCGCCATGCTCTACTTCGGCCGGCCGGTGCTCGTGCCGGTCGTGCTGTCGGTGTTCCTGTTCTACGCCCTCGACCCGCTGGTCGACCGGCTCGAGGCGTGGCGACTGCCGCGCGCGCTGGCGTCGGTCCTCACCGTCGTCGCCGTGGTGGGCAGCGTGGGCGTCGGAGCGGTGGCGCTGTGGCCGCAGTTCGAGACCGTGGTCACGCGCGTGCCCCAGGCGGTGCGGCAACTGCGCACCGCGGCGCGCAGCGCGCGGGCGGCGGACAGCCCGGCGTCGGCGCTGCGCAAGGTGCAGGAGGCGGCCAAGGCGATCGATCAGGCGGCCGCCGAATCGAGCGCCGCGCCGCCCCTGCCTCGGGGTACCGTCCGGGTCGAGGTGGCCGAGACCTGGCGCGTCTCCGATGCGTTGTGGACCGGCGGGATGGGAGTCGTCGGTCTGGCCGGTCAGGCGGTGAGCGTCCTGTTCCTCACCATCTTCCTGCTGGTGGAGGACGACGCGTTCAAGCGCAAGCTGGTGCGGCGCATGGAGTCGACCGGCAGCAAGCGATTGACGGTGCAGATCCTCAACGAAGTGGCGCACCAGATCGAACGCTTCCTCTGGGTGCAGGCGGTGACATCGGCGGGCGTCGCGGTCGCCACCGGGCTCGGTCTGTGGTGGATGGGCGTGGAGAACCCGGCGGTCTGGGGCGTGTTCGCCGGCCTGATGAACCTGGTGCCGTTCTTCGGCCCGCTGATCGTGACCGTCGTGGTCGGCGCGGTGGCCTTCCTGCAATTCGGATCGCTCGGGCAGGCGAGTCTCGTCGCCGCCCTGACGCTGATCATCACGACGCTCGAAGGGAACTTCGTCACGCCGCACCTGCTGAGCCGCGCCGCGTCGCTCAACCTGGTGGCGATCTTCATCTCGATCGCGTTCTGGAGCTGGCTGTGGGGCGTCGCCGGGATGCTCCTGGCGGTGCCGATCCTGATGGCCGCCAAAGTGGTCTGCGACCGCATCGAGGGCGGCGAGGACGTGGCGGAGTTCCTCGGCAGTTCGCCGTAGCGCGGCCGACCGAAGGCTAGTCGCGGCCGGTGCGTCCGGTGAGGCTGGCGACCATCGCGTCGGGCTCGTCGTCGAGCACCAGCACGGTCGTGCCTTTGAGGAGCCGGGCCAGCTGCGCCGGCATGGCGCTGGCAGCCTCTGGCTCCCAACGGTGGCTCGGCGCCAGCGGCAGCCGCACCGTGAACGTGCTGCCAAGCCCCTCGCCGTCGCTGGCCGCCGTCACCGACCCGCCGTGCATCTCGACCAGGTTCTTGGCGATGGCCAGGCCGAGTCCCCTCCACCTGGACGTGGCTGTCGACCTTGCGCAGCGTCACCTGCACCTTGCCGCCCTTGCGCGTGAACTTGAGGGCGTTGCTGACCAGGTTCCACACCACCTGCTGCAGCCGGCCCGGATCGCGTCCATGACCCGCTTGCCGAGCCCCTCGTTCATCCTGGCGACCGCGCCGGCGCGGTCGCCGGCGTCGAAGCGGCCGAGCACGAGTGCCATCTCGCCGAGCCGCTGTTCGGCCATCGCCGAGACCTGGCCGACGGCGCGCGACTGCGTCGGATTGTCGGCGACGAGGGCTTCGAGGCGCTGCAGGCCGGCCGCGACGTCGGGGCCGGCGCCGGTGTAGCTCGCCAGGAACTCGCGGTTGCTGGTGACGAGATAGCCGCGCTGTGCGGTCTCGGCGTCGACCAGCCGATCGAGCACGCTGTCGATCGCCTGCTCATCGAAGAACCGCCGCGCCCCCGCGCCTGATCGGCGCCAGTCCGAAGTGACCGGCCGCCGTCCGCCGGAAGAGGTGCTGTGATGCCCGACTCTGCCACCGTCGAAACCACCCTGGTCGTCATGGCCGTCAGTCTGGCCGTGCAGACGCTGTTGCTCGCCGGCGGCTCGCTGGCGGTCTGGCTGGCCTATCGACGCGCCCAGGCGGCGGTGAGCGCCGAGGTCCGGGAGCTGCGCGCGACGACCGACGACATCGCCCGGACGCTCCAGCGCGCGGCCGACGCCGTGGGCCGCGGCAGCGACGCGGTCGGGGCTGCGGTCAGCGACGCCCGTCATGCCGTCCACACGGTCGGGGCCCTGACCAGCACCGTCGCCACCGCGATCAGCACGCCGCGGACGGCAGCGGCGCTGGGCGTGCTGCGCGGCGTGCAGTGGTGGCGGCGCCGCCGTCAGGACAAGCGCGGCCGGCCCTCCGACGTCACGCCGTTCTGACCGTCGCGCGGTCTCGCCGTTCGCCGTCACCCGCGGCGCCCCGTGACCCACTGCCGTGGTGCGAACGCCGGTCGCGGGGCTCTCGCGCGTTCAGCGGACGCCGCTGGCCGCGGCCAGCGACCGGCTCCACGCCGACAGTTCCTTCAACGCGTCGGCGCGGGCCATGCCGTAGCGATGCTGCAGCAGTTCGATCAGCCGCTCGGCGTTGCCGCGCACGCTGAGGACGTCGTCCTCGGTGAGTTCGCTCCACCGCGCGCGCACGGCGCCGGTGAGTTCCTGCCATCGGGTTCGGGTGTCGTGACGGGTCATGCCAGTGGCTCCATTCTGGCGGCCATCAAAAGCACGGCACGTGCCAGCGTGATGGGCCGTTCCGCCGACGTGTCACCCGCGATCGCCGTCCCGGCTGGGCACGGGCCGACACACAGTGGGAGACGCGGCGCCCATCCCATGCGCTTTCAGGGCGCGGTGCCCAGCACCACGCGCACGAGATGGGTGCGGCCGTCGTCGGCGAGCGGCACGGCGAACGGATCGACGGCGACGCCGTCGAGCGTCGCCTCGGCGACGCCACGCCCCTGCCGACGCGGATTGGCGACCTCGATGACGTAGGTGGCGGTACCGACCCGCCAGCGGATCTCGAACGCCGGCCACGCCGCCGGCACGCAGGGGTCGATGGCGAAGGTGTCGCCGCGCCGGCGCAGGCCGAGCAGGCGTTCGAGGCCGACCCGGTACAGCCAGCCCGCCGACCCGGTGTACCAGGACCAGCCGCCGCGGCCGGGATGGGCCGGGTTGGAGTAGACGTCGCCGGCCATGACGTAGGGCTCGATCTTGTAGCGCTCGACGTCGGCGGGGGTGCGGGCGTGGTTGATTGGGTTGAGCATGTGGAACAGCTCCATCGCTTCGTCGCCGCGATCGAGCTCGGCCAGCGCCAGCACCAGCCAGGCGGCGGCGTGGGTGTACTGGCCGCCGTTCTCGCGCAGCCCCGGCGGATAGCCCTTGATGTAGCCCGGCTGCTGGGCCGATCGATCGAAGGGCGGCGTCAGCAGCAATGCCGCCCGCAGCCCGCGCGAGACCAGCAGGCGGCTCACCGAGTCGACGGCGTGCTCGGCCAGCCGCCGCGGTACGGCGCCGGAGATCGCCGCCCACGACTGGGCCAGCGCGTCGATGCGGCACTCGTCGTTGTGGGCGGAGCCGAGCGGGGTGCCGTCGTCGTAGTAGCCGCGCCGGAACCACTCGCCGTCCCAGGCCGCCTCCAGGCTCGCCGACAGGCGTGCCGCCTCGCTGCGGTAGCGGGCGGCGCGGGCGGCGTCGGAGCGGGCGTCGGCGAGGGCCGCGAACTCCTGCAGGACGACGTGGAGGAAGAAGCCGAGCCAGGTGCTCTCGCCGCGGCCGGCGGCGCCGACCAGGTTCATGCCGTCGTTCCAGTCGCCGCTGCCGAACAGCGGCAGACCGTGCTCGCCGGCGGTGCTGGCCGCGGCGATGGCGCGGACGCAGTGCTCGAACAGGGTGCCGTCCTCGGGGCCCTGCTGCGGGAGGTCGTAGGACTCGTGGGCGTCGGCAGCCAGCGGCCGCCCCGGACAGGAACGCCACGCGTTCGTCGAGCACCGCGGCGTCGCCGGTATGGCGGACGTAGGTGGCGACGCAGAACGGCAGCCACAGCAGATCGTCCGAGCAGCGCGAGCGCAGCCCCCGCCCCGACGGCTCGTGCCACCAGTGCTGGACGTCGCCCTCGGCGAACTGGCGTCCCGCCGATCGCAGCAGGTGGGCGCGGGTGAGGTCGGGCCGCGCGTGCAGCAGCGCCAGCACGTCCTGGAGCTGGTCGCGGAAGCCGAACGCGCCGCCGGGTTGGAAATAGCCGGAGCGGGCGTTGATGCGGCAGCTCAACGTCTGATAGAGGAGCCACGTGTTCATCATCACGTCGAACGAATCGTCGGGGGTGCGCACCTGCACCGTGTCGAGCACGGTCGGCCCAGCTCTGGCGGACCCGGTCGAGCGCGGCCGCGGCCGCCGCGAGCGCGGCGGAACTCGGCGACCAGGCGGCGGGCGTCGGCGTCGTCATCGCCCTGGCCGAGCAGCAGCACCAGTTGCCGCGATTCCCCCGGGGCCAGCGTCAGCGCGACCTGCAACGCCGCGCACGGGTCGAGCCCGGCGCCGAACCGCCCGCTCAAGGAGTCGTCGTGCAGCGCCGCCGGGTCGGCGAGCGTGCCGTTCCGGCCGACGAACGCCGTCCGATCGCCGGTGGCCGACCGCGGCGTTTCGCTCACCGTGGCAAACGCCACCCGCGCGCCAGCGTCGGCGGTGTAGGTGTTGCGCGCGAACACCGTCCCGAGTCGGGCGTCGTAGTCGGTGACGACGTGCAGATGGTGTCCGTCGCGAGGCGGGCCGAGCAGCCACTCGCAGTACGCCACCAGGCTCAGGCGTGCGGGTCCGGGCACTGGGATTGGCGATCGTCAGCACCGACACCTTGACCGGTGCCACCGGGTCGACGGCCACCTCCAGCACGTGGTCGAGCCCGGCGACCCGGCGGGTGAAGCGGCGTCACGCCGGGAGCGTGACGGATCTCGACGTGGCCGCCGCGATCGGCGCGCGGCAACGGTCCCGGCGTCGGCGACCACACCTCGCCCGAGTCGTCGTCGCGGATGAACACCGCTTCGGCCGTCGGATCGAGGACCGGGTCGTTGGCGAACGGCGTCAGGCGGTTCTCGCGGCTGTTGATCGCCCAGGTATGCGCCGCCCCCGACGTCGTGACGATGGTGCCGAAGCGCGGGTTGGCGATCACGTTGGCCCACGGCATCGGCGTGTCACTGGCGCCGTCCAGGGCGACCACGTACTCGCGGCCGCCGGCGGCGAACCCGCCCAGTCCGGTGGGCAGCTCGATGGCGGCGCCGTCAGGCGGCGGATCGCCGGCCGCCACCGCGATCTCCCTCGGCCCCCGCGCGACGAACCGGTCGGCTGCGGCCGCGCCCGCCGGTGCGACCCGATCGAGCTGCGTGCGCAGATCGCCGCGATCGCTCGTCAGGACGACGCGGGCCACGGCGTCGAGGAGGGTGCGTTCGTCGTCGGCGAGGTGATCGCGGCGCAGCAGGTGGGCGCCGCCGGGGCGGTGCGCCAGCGTGCGCCACGGCCCCTGATCGAGCAGCGTCGTGAGCTGGGCCTGGAAGTCGTCGAGGTAGCTGGTCGGATCCTCGTTGACGATCACCGCGTCAGCCAGCAGGCCCTTGAGGCGCCAGTATTCCTGGGCCTGCAGCACCTGACGCACCAGGCCGAGATCGTCGGGGCCGCCGCCGACGCGGACCAGCAGGACCGGCAGGTCGCCCGAGATGCCGTGGCGCCAGAGGCCGGCCTGGCCCAGGCCGTTGGCGGCGCGCAGCTCCGCCGCCGCCCGTCCCGATTCGTCGACGTAGAACAGGCACGACGACAGGCGCTCGTACAGCCGGGCATCTTCCGGTGTGCAGCCGAGGTGGTGCAGCAGGCTCTGCGAGTGGGTGAAGGCGAGCGCGAAGGTGCGCGACGCCGCGCCCGGATGGTGGTACTTCTGCGCCAGCGCCAGCGCCGCGTCGCGGTCGGGCGCCATGCCGGTGGCGAACGACAGCCGCACCTGGCCGCCCGGCACCAGGCGCACGCGCTGGCGCAGGCTGCAGATCGGATCGAGCACGACGCCGGTGGTGCCGCTGAGCGCGCGGCCGTCGAGCGCGGCCGGCGATCGCGAGGCTGCGGCCGCGGCCGAGGAAGCGCAGGCGATCGCTTTCCCATTCCACCGCGCCTTGCGGCCTGCCCTCGATGCTCAGCACGTGCACGGCCCACAGCGCGTCGCTGCCGTCGCGCGGCCGGCGACGGCAGAGCAGCGCCGTGTTGCTGGCCGAGTACTCGGTCTCGACGAAGAGCTTCCCGAACGCCGGATGCGCCAGGTCCTCGGTGGGCACCGCCAGGGCCATCTCGGCATAGCTGGTGACGTCGATGGCGCGCACGTCGTGCCCGTGGTGGCGCAGCGTCAGCCGTCGCACTTCGACGTCGTCCTCGGGCGAGACGGCGATGTCCACCTGGGTCGTGATGTCGCCGTCGCGGCGGCGCAGGGTGACCTTGTCGGAGGTGAACGTCGCCAGGTACTCGTCGGGCTCGACCGCCGCCGGCTGATACCCGGCCGACCACACCGCGCCGCTGCCGATGTCGCGCAGGTAGATCGCCTGACTCGCCGGATCGACCGTCGGGTCGCGCCGCCAGCGCGTCACCGAGCGGCCGCGGCACCAGCTGCTGCCGCCGCCGCTGTTGGTGACCACGGTGACGTAGGCGCCGTTGGACAGGAACTGCGCCTGCGGCGTCGCGGTGTGCGGCGTGCGATAGCGGCGCACCGGCACCGCGGCGACGGCGGCCGGGACGCGGACCTCTTCGGCGACGCGCGGCACCGTCGTCGGTGTGAACCGCGGCACCCGTTCCTGTAGCAGCAGCTCGGTGGCCCGGACCCGCGGATCGCGATGGAAGCGCCGGACCATCACGTTCTGGCGCAGCACGTTGGCCAGCGCGACCAGCACCATGCCCTGGTGATGGCTCATGTAGGTGCGCACCACCGTGCCGGGCGAGGCCTGGGTGCCACTGTCGATCCGGTCGTGGTCGCCGTCGCGCGCGACGTAGTCCACCGCTTCGAAGAACCCGAGCTCGCCGCGCGCGCCCTCGCCTTCGAGGCGGCGCAGGTTGGCGGCCGCCGCGGCCGGATCGACCAGCGCGGCGAGTCCGCTGGCGTAGGGCGCGACCACGAGCTCGTCGCCCAGTCCGCGGGTGAGTCCGAGGCCGGGAACACCGAACGCCTTGTATTGATAGGTGTGGTGCCGATCGACCGCGCCATAGGCCGATTCGGAGACGCCCCAGGCGGCGTCGAGGCTGCGGCCGTAGTCGATCTGCCGGCGCACCGCCAGCCGGCACGACTCGTCGAGCAGGGTGTCGGGATAGCTTCGCATCAGCAGCAGCGGCATCAGGTACTCGAACATGCGTGCCGCTCCACGACAGCAGCGCCGGCGCGCCGTGGATGCTGGTGAGCAATCGTCCGAGATGGAACCAATGCGTCTGCGGGCACGTCGCCCTTGGCGATGGCGACGAAGCTGGCCAGCCGCGATTCCGAGGCCAGCAGGTCGTAGAACGACGGATCGAGCCGGCCCGGGCCGTCGGCGTCGGGCAGCCGGTAGCCGATGGCGAACAGCCGGCGCTGCGGGTCGTACAGAAAGGCGAAGTCCATCGCCGCCACCAGCGCCGCGGCGCGCTCGGCCAGCGCGGTGAGGCGGCCGGCCAGGGTCTCGCCGGGGCTGGGAACGGCGTCGCGGTATTCGATGAGCGCCATCGACAGGCACATCAGCGCGCCCGCCAGGTTGCCGCTGTCGACGGTGGAGACGTAGGCCGGCAGGAGCGGCGCGAGCGTTTCGGTGTCGTACCAGTTGAGCAGATGGCCGTGATCGGTCTCGAGCCGCTCCATCGTCGTCAGCGTGTCGTCGGTGCGGTCGGCCAGCGCGTCGAGCGTCACGAAGCCGAGGTCGTGGGCGGCGACGGTGGCCAGCAGGCTCATGCCGATGTTGGTCGGCGAGGTCCGCGCCGCCACCCGCAGATCGGGGACCAGCTGCACGTTGTCGGGCGGCAGGGCGCTGTGGACCGAGGTCACGTGGGCGTCGAAGTAACGCCAGGTGTCGCGGGCCACGCCCTCGAGGAAGCGCCGGTCCGCCGCGCCGAGCTCGTGCCGGCGGCGCGGCACCGGGCGGCTCAGCACCAGGCCGACCACGGGCGCCACCGCCCACAGCAGCAGGAACGGCGCGGCCACGGCCAGCGCCGGCGGATGGACCGCCGACACGGCGACCAGCGTGGCGAGCGCCAGGGCCGGGCCGGCGCTCATCGCATAGAGAAAGGTCCGGGTGTCGGGACCGAAGACCCGGGCGGCGGTGGCCGCGGCGGTCTCCCACTCGAGCAGGCGACGGCGGGTGACCACCAGGCGGGTCAGCGTGAGCGCGATGGCGTGGATCATCGACACGGTGGTGTTGGCCAGGAACACCACCTGCAGGCCGACGCGCGCCAGATCGGTGCGCAGGTCGCCCCACGCGGCCCGCGACAGCGCCCGCGCCAGGCGGCCGCGCAGCAGCCACGTCACGGCCTCGGCGCTGCGCAGCACCAGCGGAATCGCCGGTCCGGCCAGCGCCGCCGCGGTCCAGCCCCACGTCGCTCCGGGCAGGACCGTCCACGCCAGGACGAGCGATGCCAGCGTCGCCGGCGCGACCACGCTGCGCCGCAGGTTGTCGAACAGCTTCCAGCGGGAAATCAGCGGCAGCCGGTTGCGGGCCAGCCGGCCGTGCGCCGGCACCAGTGGGAACAGCCACCACAGCAACTGCCAGTCGCCGCGCACCCAGCGATGCAGACGCCGGGTGTGCGCGAGCACGCTGGAGGGATAGTCGTCGACGACCTCGACGTCGGAGACGAGCGCCGTCCGCGCGTACAGGCCCTCGAACAGATCGTGCGACAGCACGGTGTTCTCGGGGACGCGGTCTTCGAGCACGGCGCGGAAGGCGTCGACGTCGTAGAGGCCCTTGCCGGTGAAGATGCCTTCGCCGAACAGATCCTGATAGACGTCCGACACCGCGGTCGTGTACGGGTCGACGCCGGTGTGGCCGGCGTAGAGCCGCGAGAACAGCGACCCGGCGGCGCTGGCGATGGTGACGCTGACCCGCGGCTGCAGGATGCCGTAGCCTTCGACGACCCGGCCGAGCGCGGCATCGACGCGCGGCCGGTTGAGCGGGTGGGCGATGATCCCGACCAGGGCGCGCGCGGCGTCGCGCGGCAGCCGGGTGTCGCTGTCGAGGGTCAGGCAGTAGCGCACCGACGGCAGCAGCTCGACGGCGCCGACCGCGACGACGAAGCTGGTGTCGGTGGCGCCGCGCATCCGGCGGTTGAACTCCTCGATCTTGCCGCGCTTGCGCTCCCAACCCATCCACGCCTGTTCGCCGGGGTTCCAGCGCCGCTCGCGGTGGAACAGGAAGAAGCGCTCCCCGCCCTCGGCCCACGGCCGGCGGTTCAGGGCCTCGATGCCCTCGACCGCCGCCTGCACCAGCGCGGCGTCGCCGGGGAGGTGCTTGGCGTCGGCGTCGGCGAGGTCGCTGAGCAGCGCGAAGTGCAGGTGCGGGTCGAGGTTGCCGAGCGCCGCCACCTCCAGCTGATCGACCAGCGCGCGGACGCCGTCGACGCTCGTGAACAGCGTCGGCACGATCACCATCGTCCGCTCGGACGCCGGGAGGCCGGCGGCGAAGTCGAGCCGCGGCAGCCGCTCCGGGGCGGCCAGCGCCGTGACCAGCCGGTTGACCAGCGCGACGGCGACCTCGCTGAACGGCACGGCCATCACCAGCGCGGCGACGAGCCGCAGCAGGACGCCGGTGTCGTGGCCGCGCAGCGTCGCGTCGGCCACCGCCACCGCGGCGAGGGTGAGCACCGCGATCGCACCCAGATAGGTCGCGGTGGCATGCGCGCGGACGAACCCGGCGATCCGTTCGCGCCCGCGCGGACGGTAGGCGACGTCGGCCTCCAGCCGCGCTCGACCGCCGCCGATCAGGTGATAGCCGACGTGGCTGGCGCGGCCGGCGCCGGCCGCGGCGGCCTGCCGCGCGCTCTCGACCGTGCGCAGCGCCACCCGCACCTGCGCATCGCCGTCACGCGCCGCCAGCAGCTCCACGGCCTTGCGCTGGCGGTCGCGGCCGTGGAAATCCATGTGCGCGTAGGCGCCGGCCGGGTCGCGGCGCAGCACCTGCTCGACGACGCTGACGGTCTCGAACAGCTCGCGCCAGTCGAGCGTCGAGCACAGGCGCAGGCTGGTGATGACGTTGGCGACCAGGATCTGCGCCGTGGCCTGACGTTGATGCTCCTCGCGGACCACGTCGTCGCTGGTCGTGTGGCGGGCTTCGAGTTCGACGTCGATGGCCGCCTGTGCGGCGTAGAGCAGCGGCCCGTGATCGCGGATGCGGTGCAGCAGCTGGACGACGTAGGCGCTGAACCCGCGCGCCGGCCAGTCCGGCGCGGCGTAGGCGCCGCCGTCGTCGAGCCGCGAGACGAACCGGTCGGCGGCCTGCCGGGCGTTGCGGGCCATCAGGATCTCGTCGGCGAGCCGGCGCAGGTTCTCGAGCAGCGCCAGCCGGATCATGCTCGGCCACGCCCACAGCTCGCCGATGGTCAGCGGCGCCACCGTCTGGTAGCTGTTGAGGAACGCAATCAGCTGATGGCGATCGAGGCGGCTGTCGCTGTGACGGACCAGCTCGACCGCCATCGCGTAGGCGCGCACTTCGCCGCTGTGATCGGCGGCGGCCAGCACCGGCAGCTGGCCGTAGTAGCGCCGCGGCAGGTACTCGCGCAGCGATCGGATCTCGGCCAGCACGAGGTGGTAGTTGTCGAGCATCCAGTCGCCGGCGGGCGAGACGTGCTGGCGGGCGCGGACGTCGTCGGCGAGCAGCCGGTAGGTGCGGGCCAGGACCCGGGCGTTGTCTTCGAGCCGGCCGAGCAGCCGGCGGCGCCGCCGTGGCCGCGGATCGACGGTGAGTCGCGCCGCCAGCGCCCGGGCGTGATCCTGCAGCCGCTCGACGTCGAGCAATTCGTCGCGCAGCGGCGGCTCGATCAGCTGGGCGTCCCAGCCGGACTCCCGCCACGGGGGAACCAGCTTCATCGCTCGCCGACGTCCGGTCGTGCCATCAGGGTCCTCGCCTTCTCGTGTCGTTCAGGACGCGGACGCAGACGTGCCCGCGTGAGGGAAGGGATGTCCGGCCGCTGTGCAAAGCGGGTACCCGCGCGCGCTGGCGTGGGCGTTGCACTACGTCGGCAGGGGGACCGTCTCGCGTCTTCGAGCGTACCTCACATTGGGTAAGGAACCGGCCACAATGAGCACCAATCTCTCCGCGCCGCACCGCCCGCAGGACCGCTTCGACGACGGCGAGGACTACGTCCTCATCGATGCTCGTGCGGTGCTGCTCGACTTGACCGACGAGCCGGACGCCCAGGCGGTCCGGCCGCTGCTACGGGGGGCGCAGCCGCCGCCGCCGACGACGAGTTGCGATCCGGAAGTCGAGTGGCGCGCCTTCCTCGGTACGGCCCGGCGCGACGTCGTGATCGAGGACGCCGCCGCGCGGTCGCTGTGGCGGCGGGTGACACGCCGGTTACAGGGGGTGTGGAGGGGCGCTCGCGGCGGCCCACGCCAGCAGTGATCGCGTCGGCGCGGCCAGGCGACACGTCGGATGTCATGCCCGCGGTCGGCGCGGCTCGTGCAGCTCGTGCATCTCGCCCCGCTCCGGCTCGGTGCCGGTCACCCAGCCCTTGACGAGCTCGAAGAGGAGGACCGGCCTCGGCTTGTCGATGGCGAGGAACTCCGCGGCGTGGACCTGCACCCCGATCAGCACCATGCGCGGGTCGTCGGCCGTGCCGTGGCGCGGGTCTCCGCCCTCGTCCTTGGGGAACCAGATGCTCCAGTCTGGCGCGTACAACTCGTGGATCTTGACGCGGTCGCGCGACACCGTCACCACCCCCGACACCGAGATCCACTCGGTGTTGCTGCTGCGGAAGTACGACAGGTTGACGTGAGGATCGGCAGCGATCTCGTGCAGCTTCTCGCTCGTGTCGCTGGTGACGAACCACAGGTCGGCGCCGTCCGCCTGTCGCTGGGTGGCCATGGCGCGTGACCGCAGATGGCCGTCGGGGCGCCGGGTCGTCATCATCGCGATCGCGATGTCGTCCACCTTCTGGTAGAACTGCTCGAGCCTAGTCATGCGGATCTCCTCGACGGCAGCGTTGCAAGCGGCATACCCGGGCCGCACGCGGGTCCCGTCGCGACCCGCGGAGGGGCGTTGACGGCGCGACGTCCGCCCCGCCGTGACGACGTCAATCTCCGCATCGCCGGACTGCTCGGCGACATGGCGGCGATTCAGACTGCGCCGCCGAAGCGGTTCGCCTACCGGCAGGCCGCGGCGTCGATCCGCGATCTGGACGCGCCGCTCGATCGCCTCGTCGCCGAAGCTGGCAGCACGCTGCGCATCCCGCGCATCGGGCCGTCGTCACTGCGGATCATCGCCGAGGTGCTCACCGACGGGCGCTCGGCGACGGTGGCGGCGGCGGTCGCGTCCAGCGGCAAAGACGAGGAGATCGCGCGGCGGCGGACGCTGCGCCGGAACTTCCTGAGCCGGGCCGCGGCGCGCGAGGTGCTGCAGCACGCTGGCATGTATCCCGGCTTCGTCTGCGACCTGCAGATGCACTCGACCTGGAGCGACGGCCGGCAGACGCTGGCGGCGATCGTCGAGGCCTGTCTGGCCCGCGGCTACACCCATGCCGGGGTCACCGATCATGCCGCCGGACTGGCCATCGCCAACGGCGTCACCATGGAGCGCTTCGCCGCGCAGTGGCGGGAGATCGACGCGATCAACCACCGCAGCGGCGGCCGCTTCCGTCTGCTCAAGAGCGTCGAGGCGAACATCGATGGCGACGGCGGTCTCGACGTCGCCGTCGCCGACCGGCGCCACTTCGATTTGGTGCTGGCGGCGCCGCATTCGGGCCTGCGTCGCGACCGCGATCAGACCACGCGGATGATCGCGGCGGTGACCCTGCCCCACGTGCACGTGCTGGCCCATCCGCGCGGCCGCAAGTTCGCCACCCGGCCGGGGATTCAGGCCGACTGGCCGCGGGTGTTCGCGGCCGCCGCCCAGGCCGGTGTCGCCATCGAGATCGACGGCGATCCCTCGCGCCAGGACCTCGACCACGAGGCGGCTGCAGCGGCCCTCGGCGCCGGCTGTCTCATCGCCCTCGACAGCGACGCCCATGCCGAGCCGGAACTGGGCTACGTCGAGATGGCGATGGCGCACGCCCGGCTCGCCGGAATCCCGCCCGATCGGGTAATCAACTGCTGGCCACTGGAGCGCCTGCTGGCGTGGGCGGAGCGGCGCAGGTGAGGCCGGCCCGCGGCGTGCCGCCCATTGTGGGCAGTGCGGGGCTCATGAACGGTAGCCGCCGGGTCAACGGTTGGTCCTGTAACCGCGCACCTGCCGCGTCGTGGGTGGAATGAGCCGTGCATGTGGGCCTTCGACGACCGGCGCACGCGTTGCGGTCGAGGAGGGATCGAGAATGGCAGACCCGAAGCGACCGCAGGGACCCGAGGCGGAGTTGATCGACGCGATCTGGCGGCGGGCATCGACCGCCACGATGTCGGAGGGCGACTGGCTCGATACCGCGCCGGCGGAAGACGACGCCGACGACGAAGACGACGATGAGGACGAGGACGACGACGAAGAGGACGACGAGAAGGACGACGACACCAAGTAGGGCCGAGCGCCCTACGACGCTGGCTTACGTCTGACGAGGGCGCCCATAGGTCGCCGACCTCCGTCAGCCGCGTCGCCATCGTCCGGAGGGTGAAGGTGCGGGGCGATACCGCGCCGCTGGCCGCCTCGTCTGACGTGCACGGCGCCGAGACCGGCGCCCCCGGACGCGTCCGGACGGTGTAGGCGGCGGCGAAGGTCGCGCCGGCGCAGTTGCACCGCCGGTTGGCTCGGCGCGCTCCTTGCAGCCAGCGCCGGCGGAGGCGTGACATGACGAGCACGACGATCGGGATGCGGCGGCTGACGACTGGTGGAGTCTGCGTAGTCGCTCTGGCCGCGAGTGCGTCGCTGAGGGCGTGGGATCAGACCTCGCGCAGCGGCGCCGACGCCGAGTTCGTGACCCGTGCGGTCGAGCGCGGTCAGCACCAGGTGGACACCGGCAAGGCGGCGGTGCAACAGACGGCCAGCGTCGAGGTCCGCGCCTTCGCCGATCGCATGGTGAAGAGCCACACCACCATCGAGGCCGAGCTGCTGAGCCTGGCCGACGCGCCGCCTCCCCAGCCGGAGAGCGCCAAGTCGCCGGCGTCGGCGGCAACTCCGGTCCAGACCGGCGCGGCCTTCGACCGGACTTATCTGGAGCAGGCGGTCACCGACCACCAGCTGCTCGTCACGCTGTTCGAGGACGAAGCGGCGTCAGGCAAGGACGAACGGCTGAAGCTCTGGGCCGGGCAGAAAGTGCCGGCGCTGCGCGCGTACCTCGAGCTGGCCAGGGCCTTGCGGACCAAGGTCGCGGCCGGCTCGGCGCCGTAGCGGCAGGCGCGGGACTGCGGAATATCTCCGACGAGCAAGCGGGTATCCGGCGCCCGACGCGGCCGTGGTGCTCGCGCTGCTCACGGGCGGCGGCTGATAGGCCAACCGGGTCTCTGTCAGGCCGCGAGCGGCGTCACCGCTGGGCGCAGCGGGCTGCCTGGCTCGGTACCGGCGTCGCCGTCGGTGTCGCCAGGCTCGTCGTCGACCCAGAATCGCAGCACCCAGTGCACCGACGACGACGGGACGAGGCGTTCGGCGACGAACGCCACGTCGCCGTCATGCGTCGGTGACGGCCGGCACGCTACCTGGAGGTCGGGCGCGTCCATGGATGCCTCCGAAGGCGATCAGAAGCGGAACGTGACGCCCAGCGAGCCGCGCCAGAAGTTGAAGCCGCCGAGATCGATGTCGATGTCGTCGCCGCCGTCGGAGTCCTGCACGCTGCGGAAGTATCGGACGTCGCCGCGGATGCCGACGCGCTCGTTCAGTTGCCCGATGACGCCGCCGCCGAGGTTCACCCCGAAGCTGTTCTCGTTCAGGTCGAACAGGTTGTCGACGCTGGTGACCTTGGTGCGGATGATGCCGACGCCACCGGACGCGTAGGGGCGGACGCCGGGAATGCGGCCCGGGGCCGCCAGCATCAGGTTGGCCATGAAGGTCGAGACGTTGCTGTCCTCGAGTGGCACGGCGTCGTTGTCGGAATCGAAGAAGTTCGGCGTGATTGCGGCGTCGAGCTCGAGGCCGATGATGCTGCTGCCGAGGAACGCCAGGCTGCCGCCGAAGTTCACTTGTTCGTTAGGGGTATCGCCCCCAAAGGTCACGCCCAGGAACGGCGTGAACAGCACATCGGCGCGCGCCGGAGCAGCGCCGAGGAGCAGCAGCGACACCGTGAGAGCGATCAGTTGCTTGGCCATGAATCACCTGTTCTGAAGAAGGAAATGAGGCGAGGATCGAGTCCTCCTGCTTCATGACGAGTCGCCCTTCGCGATCGTCGGCTCGCACCGGAGAAGTGCACGATCCACGCCACGCGGCGGCACGGGGCGATCGCGACCGCTGACAGAGAGAGCGGCAGCGGCAGCTGAACGGCAGGCCGGCGCGCCTGTGTCACCGGCGACCCTCTGTGAGTCGTCGCGGGCGCACTGTGGGTCCCACACGTGTCGGACCTGGCGGCAATACCGCGAGACCGGCGTCAATACGCTGCGAACGTCGCGACCGCGGTGTGAACTGCCGATGGCAGCGCCCTTGCACTCGTTCCCTGACAGTGCGGGGGCGACCCCGCCGAACACCGGCTCGGAAGTTCCGGGCCGCGTCCGGGAGCCGGCAGCGCGGGGGCACTGTCGGCTCCCGGTTCTTCGGCGCGACTCCATGCGACCCTCACCCTGGCTCACCACACCGTCACGCGCGTTTCCCCCGCCGCTCCGCGACGTGCAGGTCGACGTGGCCATCGTCGGCGCGGGTGTGAGCGGCGTCACCGCTGCCGTCCTCCTCAAACAGCGCGGCTTCAGCGTGGCCGTGCTGGATCGCGGACGACTGGGCGGCGGTGACACCGGTCACACCACCGCGCATCTGACGGCGGTCACCGATCGCTCGCCGCACGATCTGCTGTCGGCGCTCGGGCCGGACCATGCCGGGGCGGTGTGGGACGCCGGGTGCGCCGCCATCGATCAGATCGACCGCCTGGTGCGGTCGCGCCGCATCCGCTGTGGCTTCGACTGGGTGCCCGGCTATCTGCACGTGCGTGCCGGCCATCCCCGCGCCGCCGAGCACGCCGAGGATCTCCGCCAGAGTCTCGCGGCCGGCGCGGCGTTGGGCATCGACGTGGAGTGGGTTGATGCCGTGGCGCCCTTCGGTGTCCCGGGGCTGCGGTTTCCGCAGCAGGCGCGGTTCCGGCCCCATCAGTATCTGCGGGCGCTGGCCGGCGAGCTTCCCGGCGGCGGCTGCAGCGTGCACGAGCGATCGCCGGTCGGCGAGATCAGCGGCCCACCCTTCGTGTTGCGGATCGGCGGCACGCGAGTGGTCCAGGCCGATCGGCTGCTGCTGATGACCCACGCGCCACAGGCCGGCGTCACCGGCGCGGTCGCCGCGGCGCTGGCGCAGTCGCGCGTGGCCCTGTACACGAGCTACGCGGCGCGGGCGAAGGTGGCCAAGGGCCGCGTTCCCGACGCGCTCTTCTGGGACACGGGCAGCCCCTATCGCTACGTCCGCGTCGACCCGCATCCCGCGTTCGATCACGTCATCGTCGGCGGCGCCGACCACAAGACCGGGCCGAGCGACGACCCCGCCGCCCACGTCGCCGAGATCGATGCCGCCCTGCGCGCCGTCGCGCCCGACGGCACGATCGACTACCGCTGGGCGGGCCAGGTCGTCGAGTCGATCGACGGCCTGCCGTTCATCGGCGAGAGCGCGCCCGGACAGTTCAGCGCGACCGGGTACGGCGGCAACGGCCTCACCTTCGGCACGCTGGCCGGCCTGATGGCCGCTGACTGGGTGTCGGGCGTCGCCAATCCGTGGCGCGACCTGTTCGCCTGGGATCGCACCGGGCTGCGCGCCGGCCCGATTCGTCACTACGTGAAAGAGAACGCCGACTACCCGTATTACCGGATCCGCGACCTCTTCGTCGGCGCCGAGCATCGTGCGCTGCGATCGGTGGCGCGGGGCGACGGGCGGGTAATCGATGTCGACGGCGAGGCCGTCGCCGTCTACCGGCGTGACGACGGCTCGATCGTCCAGCGATCGGCGCGATGCACCCATCAGGGGTGCCTCGTGGCCTGGAACGGCAGCGAACGCACGTGGGACTGTCCGTGTCACGGATCGCGCTTTCGTCCCGACGGGGCGGTGCTGGCCGGTCCGGCCACCACGGCGCTGGCGGCGGCGCGGCGCTCCGAGGCGGAGCCGACTCACGGCACCGCGCTGCCCAGAAAGAGCAGCCGCGTTCCGCGCTGACGCCGCCAGGCGGCGCGACGGGCTGGCAGAGCGCGTGCTCATTGGCCTGTGGCGCCGCCAACGCATGGCGCGGAACGCGTCGCATCAGAGGGCGTGAGTATGCACAAGGACGATCGGGGTCATGGGTTTGCAACCGGTGTGCTCACCGGGGCGATGGTGGGCGCGGGCCTGGCACTGCTGTTCGCGCCGAAGGCCGGCGCCGAGTTGCGAGGCGATCTGAACGACTCGCTGACCTCGGTGCGCGATGCGGTGGCGCGGCGCTACCAGGCATTGGCCGAGATGGCCGGCGTCGAGTTCGAGAACCTCGAAGAGCGCGTCGATCGCGCGACCGAGTCGATCGGGGCGAGCGCGCGGGAAGTGCTGCAGTCGGTGACGACGCGGCGGGCCTCACGGTCGCGGAGCTGACGTGATGACGATCACCCGGGCAGAGCGTCAGGACGGTCGATGCCAGCGGGAAGATCCAGTTCTGCCCGGATTGCTATAGTCGCCGCATGGCCAAGGCGGGCGAACCGCACATCATCGACGTGGCGGGCCGCCAGGTGCCGGTCACCAACCCATCGAAGGTGCTGTTCCCGGACGCGGGGATCACCAAGCTCGAGCTGGCCCAGTACTACGTCGCCGTCGCCACCGGCGCACTGCGCGCCGCCGGCGGCCGCCCCAACGTGCTGTTGCGCTTTCCCAACGGCTTGGGCGGCGAGTCGTTCTACCAGAAGCGGGCCCCGGCCTCGCGCCCGACGTGGATCGACACGGTGGTCTTGAGCTTTCCCTCGGGCCGGACCGCCGAAGAGGTCGTGCCGCGCGATGCCGCCAGCCTTGTCTGGATGGCGAACCTGGCGTGCCTGGAGCTGCATCCCCACCCGGTGCGCGCCGATGACCTCGAGCACCCCGACGAGTTGCGGGTCGACCTGGACCCGGTCCCTGGCGTGCCGTGGTCCCAGATTCAGGACGTCGCGCTGGTGGTGCGCCAGGCGCTCGGTGACGTCGGCCTGATCGGCTGGCCCAAGACGTCCGGCTCACGCGGCATCCACATCTACGCGCGCATCGAACGGCGTTGGAGCTTCGACCAGGTGCGGCGGGCGGCGGTCGCGCTGGCCCGCGACGTCGAACGGCGGGTGCCGGCGCTGGCCACCAGCAAGTGGTGGAAGGAGGAGCGCCACGGCGTGTTCCTCGACTACAACCAGAACGCCAAGGATCGGACCGTCGCCGCCGCCTATTCCGTGCGCCCGCGGCCCGATGCGCGGGTGAGCGCGCCGCTGACCTGGGACGAGGTCGCTGCCTGCGATCCGGCGGCGTTCACCTTACGAACGATGCCGGAGCGATTCGCCACTCTCGGGGATCCCCATGCGGCGATGGACGACACGCCTGGGACGCTCGAGGCGTTGCTGTCGCTAGCGGACCGGCACGCCAAGGACGGCCAGGCTGACGCCCCGTGGCCGCCGCACTATCGGCGTCAGGCGGGTGAGGCGCCGCGCGTAGCGCCGTCGAGGCGAGCGGTCAAGCCTCGCCCTCCCGCGCGTGACGCGTGATCAGTGCGGGCGTCCCGCTCGGTGGCGCCGGTCCGTGTTCAGGCCCGCTTGCCGGTGGCGATGAGCGCCACGCCGGCCACGACCGCGACGATGCCGGCCAGCGGCGGAACCGCAAAGCCTTCCCGCTTGTCGGTGGTGATCTCGATTGGACCGGCGTCGATGACGGTGTCCTTGCGGGTCCACGAGATGCCGCCGTAGATGAGTGCGACGATCCCGATCACGACGAGCACGATGCCCAATCCCTTCATGTGTCCTCCTTCACAGCCCTCAGCGGCTGAGCTCAGCGACAGCAAGAACACTGCCGGGCTGTGATCGCGGTTGCGCTCCCATCTGAGCCGTGCGGTGGGGAGCCGCCGAGCCACTGTGAGCAGGTGGCGACCTATGGAGTGCTCGCCGCGCGGGTGTCGGCGCCCATCTCATCGCCGCACCAGGCCGAGACGGTCCGACCGGACGAGGCCGAGGTGGCCCGCGCCGCGATTCCGGTCAGCGACGCCCCCGATCGCTAACGAGCGGCGTCAGGCCCGGTGCCGAGGGCGCCGAACACGCCGGCCAGCTCGTACGGCGCGGTCACCTCGAGTTGATCGTAGCCACACGCTGCCGCGGATTTGTCGGGACGCCAGCGCACGAAGATCGCCGCGTGCCGGAAGCGGTCGCCCTGCATGTGATCGTAGGTGACCTCGCAGACGCGCTCGGGTCGCAGCGGCTCCCAGCTGAGGTCCTTCCCGGCCGACCAGCGGCTGTGCCCGCCCGGCATGCGCGTGCCGCCGCCCTCTGGTTGCGCCCACGCCTGCCATGGATGTCCGTCGAGCGCGCCGTCGCGCAGTGGCGCCAGTTCCCCGGCCAGCTCGACGCGGCGGGCCATGGTGAAGGCCGACGTCACGCCGACGTGCTGGAGCTGGCCACGAGCATCGTGGAGGCCGAGCAGCAGCGAGCCGACGTGGCTGCCCGGTCCGGCCTTGTGCCACCGGAAGCCGGCGACGACGCAGTCGGCCGTGCGCGAGTGCTTCACCTTGATCATCGTCCGCACGCCGGGGGTGTACGGGCTGTCGGCGCGCTTGGCCATCACGCCGTCCAGACCAGCGCCTTCGAAGCGGGCCAGCCAGTCGGCGGCGACGGCGACGTCGCGGGTCATCGGCGTCAGGTGCACCGGCGGCTGCACGCCGGCCAGCAGCCGCTCGAGCCCGACGCGGCGCTGCTCGAACGGCTGCGGCCGCAGGTCCGTGTCACCGGCGGCGAGCAGGTCGAACGCGACGAACGACGCCGGCGTCTCGGCGGCCAGCCTGGCGATGCGCGACGCCGCCGGGTGCACGCGCTGCTGCAACGCGTCGAAGTCGAGGCCGTCCGGCGTGGCGATCACGATCTCGCCGTCGACCACCGCGCCGGCCGACACCGCGGCGAGCAGCGCCGCGCGTAGCTCCGGAAAGTAGCGGTCGAGCGGTTTCAACTCGCGGCTCTGGATGTAGAGGTCGTCGGCGCCGCGGTAGACGATCGCCCGGAAGCCGTCCCACTTCGGTTCGTAGAGCAGGCCGGGGCCGGCCGGGAGCGACGGCGCGGCCTTGGCGAGCATCGGCTCGATCGGTGGAGGGAGCGGGAAGGCCTCGGACATCGCCACAGAGTAACGCGGCGCGGCGCGCTACAATCCGCGGGTCGTCCCAGTCGAGAGGAGCGTCTCCATGCGTGCCGCCGTCCGTGTCCTTGCCGTCGTCTGTCTTCTGAGCGCCGCCGTCTCTCCCGCCGCCGGGCAGTCCGCGGCCGCCGCCGCCGAACGGGACGTGCGGGCGGTCATCGCCGCCTACAACGCCGACTACGCCAGGAACGATCTCGACGCCTATTTCCGCGCCTTCGCGCCCGACCTCACGCAGTGGTTCCCGCAGGGCCGTGTCGATCTGCCGTTGTACCGCGCCTCGTGGACGAAGTACATCGCCGCCGGCAACAAGCTGGAGGCCGCCGAGGTGCGCGACCTGCGGGTGCAGCTCGGGCCGTCGGGCGATGCCGCGGTGGCCACCTACGTGCTCCGCGTGACGACGCGCTCGGCCAAGGGCGAGGTGTCCGTCGAGGACAACCAGGAGACCGACGTGCTGTTCAAGCGCGGCGGCGCCTGGAGCATCGTCCACGTCAACTACGCGCCGGCGCGGGTGCAGCCGGGCAAGCCCGGGCAGTGACGGCGATCACAACCTTGGTAGCTGACGAGCTGGCCCCGGTGCGCGCACAATAGAAAGCGTGCTCGCCCCCCGCACACGGACGAGCGTCGCGGTGGCGGCGCTCGCAGCCGCTCTGCTCGCCGGCTCGGCCCCGCTTCGTGGCCAGTCGTCGTCGATGGGCGAATGGTCGTCCGTCTTCGGCATGCCGCTCGTGGCGGTGCATGCCGCGCTCATGCCGACCGGCGAGCTGCTGTTCTTCGACGCGTGGGAGATCCCGGGAACGCCGTCGGCCCGGCTGTGGAATCCGGACTCGGGCAATTACACGTCGGTCGCCAACGGCTTCGCCGAGCTGTTCTGCGCCGGCCACATCCTGACCCACGACGGCCGGTTGCTCACGACCGGAGGCCACAACGGCGCCGGAGTCGGAACGACCGACGCGACGACGTTCGATTCTACGACCCAGCAGTGGACCGCGCTGCCCAGTTTGATCTACGCAAGGTGGTACCCCTCGCTCGTGCAGTTGGGAAATCAGAAGCTTTTTACGATTGGCGGCGCCATCAGCCGTCCCAACAACGCCAACACTCCCGAGATGCTCACGCTCGCATCCGGCGCTTGGCAGGAGCTGCCACTACCGCAGCCGCCGCTGCCGACACCAGCGATCGAGTTCGGCGAGTATCCGCTGACCTTTGAGATGCCAGACGGTCGGCTCTTCGTCAATGGATACGATGGGACTCGGCTGCTTAATCTCGCCGGACCGAGTGTTACTCCTCCAACCTACGCACCTGCTCCGTTCGGTGCTGGCGTGATGTTCCGACCGGGCCAAGTGTTGGTAGCAGGTGGTGGAACGCCACCGCTCGGCAGCGATCCCGTGCTTGAAGCTACCGGTGTAATCGACTTGAACCAGTCGAATCCGTCGTGGCGAACGGTCGGCTCGATGCAGTATCGCCGCTCGCAGCACAACCTGGTGATCCTGCCCGACGGCAAGGTGCTGGTGGTCGGTGGCGCCAACGAGGTCAGCCTCATCTCCACCCACGGCGTGCTGCCGGCGGAGATCTTCGATCCCGGCACCGAGCAGTGGACGACCGTGGCGGCGATGGCGACGCCGCGGATGTACCACTCGATCGCGATCCTGCTGCCCGATGGCCGCGTCCTTGCCGCCGGCGGCGGCCGCATCAATCCGGGCGTGCCCGACGAGACCAACGGCGAGTTCTACTCGCCGCCCTATCTGTTCAACGGCGCCCGCCCGGAAGTGACGGGCGCGCCGTCGGCGGTCGGCTACGGTGCCAGCTTCGCCGTTGCCTCGGCCGACCCGGCCGCGGTGGCGCGCGTCACGTTCGTCCGCATCAGCTCGGTCACGCACGGCATCAACCTCGACCAGCGCTTCTTCGAACTGCCCTTCACGACGGCTGGCGGGGCGGTCGTGGCCGAGGCGCCGAGCGACGCCCGACTGGCCCCGGCCGGCGACTACTTCGTGTTCCTGCTCAACGCCCAGGGGGTGCCGTCGATCGGCCGGCGCGTCCGGCTCGGCGGTGCCGGCGGCGCCGCCACGCTCGATGTCAGCGACGCCAGCGTGAACGAAGGCACCGGCGGCGCTCACACGCTGGCCTTCGCGGTGACCCGCACCGGCGACGACAGCCAGACGGTGTCGGTCGGCTACGCGACCAGCAACGGCTCGGCCGAGTCGGGCAGCGACTACGTCGCCGTCAGCGGCACGCTGACGTTCCCGCCCAACACCGCGTCGCGCACCGTGCAGGTGACGACCGTGCCTGACACGGATGTCGAGGCGAACGAGACGGTGACGCTGACGCTGTCGTCGCCGGTCAACGGCGCGATTGGCCGCGGCTCGGCCACCGGCACCATCGTCAACGACGACGAGCCGCCGCCGCCGACGCTGGCGATCGGCCAGGCCAGCGTCATCGAGGGCAGCAGCGCCCCGGGGCCGGTCGCCCGCTTCACGGTGACGTTGTCGGAGGCGTCGGCGTCGGACGTCCTGGTCAACTACCGCACGCTGGCCGGCACCGCGACCGCTGGCGCCGACTTCACGACCACCAACGGCGTGCTGACCTTCGCCGGCGGCAGCGTCGTGCAGACCATCCAGGTGCCGGTGCGTCCCGATCTCGAGGTCGAGCCGGCCGAGACGTTCGCGGTCGAGCTCTTCGCGCCAGTGAACGCCGACCTGCAGGCCCCGGTCGGGACCGGCACGATCTTCGACGACGACCCGGGCATCACGACGGCCACGGTGGTCGTGGCCAGCGGCGTCGACGACGTGAACGAGGCCGCCGGCGCGCTGGTGGCGGCCGCGCCGACGCTCGTGATCGGGCAGAACGGCACCGCCGACCCGAGCCTGCTCGGCCTGCGGTTCGCGCTGCCGCTGCCGGCCGGCGCGACCATCCTCGAGGCGCGGCTCGAGGTGACGCCCGCCGCCACGCAGGGCGGGCCGCTGGCGTTCGAGTATGCGGTCGCCGCCGGGGCGAACGCCGCGCCCTTCTCGCCGGCGGCGCCGCCGGCGACGCGCACGCTGCTGGCGCCACGCGTCAGCCACGCGTCGAACGACCCGTGGACGGCGAGTGTCCCGCGGCCGCTCGACGACATCGCGCCGCTCGTCCAGGCGGCGATCGCCCAGCCGGGATGGGCGGCCGGACAGGCGCTCGCCCTGGTGGTGCGCGCCACCGGTCCGGGCCACCGGGACATCGCCGCCGCTGACGGCGGTTCGGCAGGCGCCCCGCGGCTGGTCGTCACGTTCATGATCGGCACCGCGACGCCCAACGCGCCGCGTACGCTCACCAGCCAGGTCTCGGGCCTCGACGTGACGTTCGGCTGGCAGGCGCCGCCGCCGGCGGGCCGGCCGGTCGTCGGCTACGTGCTCGAGGCCGGGCTCGCTCCAGGGCACACCGTCGTCACCCTGCCGCTCGGCGACGTCCGCCAGACCAGCGTGCGCGCGCCGGAGGGGGTGTTCCACGTGCGCGTCCGCGCGCTGACCATCGCCGGCGCCGGTCCGCCGTCGAACGAGATCGTCGTCGCCACCGGCGCGCTGGCGCCGCCCCTGGCGCCGACCGCGCTACTGGCCACGGTCCAGGGGGCGCAGGTGACGCTGCAATGGTCGCACGGTCCCCTCGGCAACATCGCCACCGTGTTCCAGGTGCAGGCGGGGACCGCCGCCGGCGCCACCAATGTCGGTGCGATCAACCTGGCGGGTGGTGTCCGCGCCTTCTCGGTCGCCGCGCCGCCCGGCACCTACTTCCTGCGGGTCGTCGCCCTCAATCCAGCCGGCGCCAGCCCGCCGTCGACCGAGGTCGTCGTCGCTCCCGGTCCGGGGACCTGCACGATCCCGTCGCCGCCCTCCGCGGTGTCGGTTAACGCTGGCCCCGGGACCATCGCCCTGAGCTGGGCGGGGCCGACCGCCGGCGCCGCGCCAAGCGGCTACGTCGTGTATGCCGGCACGGCGAGTGGCGCCGCCAACTTCGGCGTCGTTGCCTTGCCGGTGCAGCTGGGGATCAGCGGCTCCGTTCCTCCAGGCCCGTACTTTCTCCGCGTCGCGGCGACCAACGGGTGCGGCGTGTCGCCGTTGACGGCCGAGCTGTCGACCGTAGTGCCCTGACCCCGCCCCCGTAGGCGTCATCACCGCCGGCGCCTGCTATTTCTGAGCAACGCGTTTCCCATCAATGGGAGCGCCGGCCGCGGTCGGATCGCGGCTCGCTCGGGCGCTGAGTCGAGACTCACCGCGCCGCGGCGCGCGTCACTCTGGCGGCAGACCTAGGGGTCGCCGAGCCCTGACGGTGCTCAGCTCCGCCAGCGCTCGCCGTCCGGCGGCGATGGCCGCGTCGGTGTCGAAGGTCGTCCCGGTGCCGTCCCGCACTTCGAAGCCGATCCGCTCGAACAGCCGCGCCAGTGCCCCGCGGTCGTCGACGTCACCGCGGGTGACCTCCACGGCGTGCTGCAGTTCGTGCGCGAGCAGCGCCGCCCGGCGCTCGGGCGTCCCCGACTCCCGCAGGTCGATGCGCAAGTAGCGGCAGCCACCGGCGCGGGTGACGAATCGCAGCCGGCCGTCCCAGTCGTCGTGGCCGGTGAGATCGTCATCGACGTGGATGACGACCGGCGCCCGTCCGAGTTCGGCGATGAGCGCCGTCAGCGTCGGCGAGCGGGGCACGAGGTCGCGGATGAGTTGCCCGATCCAGGGCCGCACGGCTCGCAGGTGGGCGCCGTCGACACAGGGGCGGGGCGGACTCGGATCGGCCGCGGCGTCCGGCAGCGGCGACGCGAGCAGGAACAACAGGAACAGGGCGGGCAGGTATCGCATGCCGTGATCGTCGCGCCTCGAGGTGACGGGTGCGGGACGGGCAGGGAAACTCGGCGTCGCCGTCGCGCAACGCCGAGGTGACACGCCGCCGACGGCCGGTGGCACGCATGCTGCAATATTCGCCAGCGGGGTTGCGGCCACGTAATGGCCACGGCCGAGGAGGACGCCATGCCGCAGCGCAGAGATGACCGGGCCACGACGCGCCAGCCGCTGCGCGTGGCCAGGCGGGCAGGCGAGTGACGTGACCCGCCGCCGCTCAATGCGGCCGGTCGCCGGGAGCCGGCGGATCGGGAACGATCGGCGGCCGCACCGTCGTGGCCAGCGCGTCGAGCAGGGTCTCGTGCTCGACCGGCTTGACCAGGTGGGCGTCGAAGCCGGCCTCGCTGGACCTGCGCCGGTCCTCCTGCTGGCCCCAGCCGGTCATGGCCAGGATCACGGCGCGGGCGCCCCACGGCTGGCGGCGCAGCTCGCGGCAGACGTCGTAGCCGTTCATCCCCGGCAGGCCGATGTCGAGCAACACGGCGTCGGGAGTGTGCACGGCGGCCTCGACCAGTGCCTGACGACCGTCGTGCGCGACCACCACCTCCAGGCCGTGCAGCTCGAGGGCCAGACGCAGGCCGTGCGCGGCGTCGAGGTTGTCGTCGACGACGAGCACACGACGCAGGTGCCGCAACCCGCCGGCGGACGGCGCCGGGCGGCGGACGCGGGCCGGTGGCGCGTCGCGCACGACGTCCGGCAGCCGGATGACGAACTCGCTGCCGCGCCCGAGGCCGTCGCTGGCGGCGGTCAGCGTGCCGCCGTGCATCTCGACCAGCTGGCGGGCCAGGCCCAGTCCGATCCCCAGGCCACCGCGCGCCCGCTCGATCGAGGCGTCGGCCTGGGCGAACATCTCGAACACGGTGGACAGCGTCTCCGGTGCCAGGCCGATGCCGTTGTCGGTCACGCGGATCACGAGATCGGCGCCGTCCACCGTGGCGCTGACGGCGATGCGGCCGCCGCGGCCGGTGAACTTGACGGCGTTGTTCAGCAGATTGCCGAGGCTTTGCGTGAGCCGGGCGGCGTCGACCTCGACCTCCACCGGCGTGGCCGGCAGCCGGACGTCGAGGTGCTGCCCGGCGACCTCGATGGCCGGCCGCGACGCATCGACCGCGTCGCCCACCACCGAGCCCAGGGTCGCGATCGTTCGTTGCAGCCCGAGCTTGTTGAACGACAGCCGGCCGATGTCCATGAGGTCGTCGATCAGGCGGACCATCAGGCCGACCTGCCGTTCCATGATCGTGCGCAGTTGCTCGACCCGCGCGGGGTCGCCGGCGCCGCGGTGCAGCACGGCGAGCGCGGCGACCAGCGGCGCCAGGGGATTGCGCAGCTCGTGCGCCAGCATCGCCAGGAAGTGATCCTTGCGCGTATTGGCTTCGCGCAGCCCGTCTTCGGCGCGCTTGCGCGCGGTGATGTTGACGATGGCGGCGACCAGGCCGACCACCACCCCGCCCTCGTCGCGCTCGGGAGCATAGGCGACGTGCATGAACTGGGCGCCGGTACGGTACGGGATCTCGATCTCGAACTCGACGGCGTGGCCGGCCAGCGTCTCGGTCACGCGATCGTGGAGGCTGACGTAGGCGGCCTCCCCGAGCACGTCGCGCAGGTGCCGGCCGACGACGTCCTCCGGCCGCAGGCCGAAGCGATCGGCGTAGGCCCGGTTGACGAACTTGTATCGACCGTCGCGGTCGCACTGGGCGATGAGTACCGGCACGTGGTCGGTGACCAGGCGCAACTGGCGGCCGGCGCGGGCGACCGCCTCGACCGCCCGCTTCTGTTCGTCGATGTCCTGCACGATCGCGACCGCGCCGCGGATCGCCCCGTCGGCGTCGCGAAACGGCGCGGCGGTGATTCGCGTCCAGATCCCGGTGCCGTCGCCGAGGGTGTGGAGACACTCGACGCCGGTGACGGTCTCGCCACGCAACGCCAGGGCGCCTGGCCACTGGTCGCGCGGCACCGGGTCGCCGCCGGCGTCGACGAGGCGCCAGCGCGCGATCTCGCCGGCGTCGGAGGCCGCCCGGTCGGTGCGGACGAAGCGGTCGAGCATCGGATTGGCGTAGACCCAGCGGCCGTCGGCCTCGAACATCCCGACGCCCATCGGCAGCTGCTGCAGGAAGGCGTTCATCCGCGCCTCGCTGTGCTGCACCGACGCGTGCGCCTCGGTGAGCCGGGCCGTGGCGATGGTGAGGTCCTGTTCGCGGTGGCGAACGGCGACGACGCCCCACCACACCGCGGCGCAGGTGAGCACCACCAGCAGCACCACGATCAGCGCGGTGGCCATGGCGCCGTCGAAGTAGCCGGCGCGCTGACGCAGGCTGACCAGGTAGGCGATGACCACCGGCAGCGTGAGCGCCAGCGGCAGCGCCCGGCGGGCCAGCAGGCCGGCGCCGGAATCTGCGAGCAGCGTACGCATCGGCTCCATGTCGCGGGCCGCGGCGACCAGACCGACGCCGCTCGCGAACAGGAACGACGAGGTCTGCAGCGCGATGACAGTGACCGTCGGCAGCGTGTACAGGTTCCCGGCGCCGAACAGGTAGCCGATGAGCGACAGCCCGGCGAGCGCGGCGACGACCAGGCCGAAGGCCGGCATCGCCCGGCGCAGCCGGCCGGTGGTGCTCCCGGCGGCCAGCGCCAAGCCGATCATCAGCCAGCAGACCGTGGCCGGGGGCCCCATGCGGCCGGGCGCTCGCGTCCCGGTGCGTCCCCACGTACGGTCGAAGAGCAGCCAGCGATCGATGCCGGCGTCGAGGCCGGTGAGGTGCTCGACCAGCGTGAGGCCGGCGAGTGTCGCGACCGCCACGCCGAGGACGGCGGCGACCCGGCGCCAGCCGGCGGCGAGCGCCGCGAGGCCGAGTCCGGCCAGCGCCGCGGCCGCGGCGGCGTTGGGCTGAGTCGCGATGCCGTCGCCGTCCCAATCGGCGAGTGCCGGCCAGTCGAGCGGCCACCCCGCGGCCGAGACCACGCCGGCGGCGACGACGTAGACGCCGAGGGCGAGCGGCAGCCCCCGGACGAACAGGGAATCGGTGTCGTGAGGCAGGCGCATGCGGGCCGCAATCGAAGCGCGATCGCGGTGAACGGCGCAGTATCGCATGGAACCGGGTCGGCGGGAGGCGGCGGGCCCTTTGTTATAGTCGGCCGCGAGATGTGGGAACGGCGGCTCGCGGCTTACCTGCTGGCAGTGGTCGCGACGGCTGCGGCGGCGCTGCTGCGCGGACTGCTGTCGCGGTGGTTGGGCTACGAGCTGCCGTACATCACCTTCTTCGGGGCGATCATGGTGGCGGCGTGGTACGGCGGCTGGCGCCCCGGCATCCTGGCCACCGCGCTGAGCGCCCTGACCACCTTCGTCTGGTTCATCGACCCCGCCGCCCCCGGACTGCGCACCGGCGATCTCATCGGGCTGCTGCTGTTCGGACTGATTGGCGCCCTCGTCAGCGCGGCCAGCGAGCAGCTCCACGGCGCCCGTCGCCAGATAGAGCAGCAGCACCGCGTACTCGCCCGGGAAGCGCAGGCCCGGGCCGACGCCGAGCAGGGCGCCACCAGCGAGCGCCGCGTCGCCGATCGCGCCCAGACGCTGCTGGCGGCCGTGGTCGAGTCGACCGAGGACGCCATCCTCACCAAGAGTCTGGATGGCGGCATCCTGTCGTGGAATGCCGGCGCCGAGCGGATGTTCGGCTATGGCGCCGAGCAGGTGGTGGGCGGTCCGGTCACGCGCCTGGTGCCCCTGCATCGGCAGGACGAGGAAGGCGAGCTGCTGCGCCGGGTCAGTCAGGGGGAGCGGGTGGCGTCGTTCGAAACCGAGCGGCTCCACCGCGATGGCCGGGTGTTCGACGTGTCGGTCACCCTGTCGCCGATTCGCGACGACACCGGACAGATCGTCGGGGCGTCGTCGATCGTGCGCGACATGACCGCCCGCAAGGCGTTCGAGGCGTCGCTGCGCGAGGCCGATCGCCGCAAGGACGACTTCCTGGCCGTGCTCGCCCACGAGCTGCGCAACCCGCTGTCGCCGATCCGCAACAGCGCGGCGTTGCTGCGGCTGGGCGGCGCGACCGACCCGGTGACGGCGCGGGCCGCGGCGGTGATCGAACGCCAGGCGCAGCACATGGCCCGGCTGCTCGACGATCTGCTCGACGTGTCGCGGATCACCCGCGACCGGCTGGAATTGCGCCGCGTGCCGGTGACGCTCGCCGAGGTGCTCGACGCCGCCGGCGAGACCGTGCGCCCGGCCCTGGATGCGTTGCACCAGACGCTGTCGCTGACGGTGCCGGGATCGCCGGTCCACCTCAACGGCGATCCGGTGCGGCTGGCGCAAGTGTTCGCCAATGTCCTCAGCAACGCCTCGAAGTATTCCGAGCGCGGCGGCGAGATCCGGGTGGTGGCGGCGGTCACCGGCGCCGAGGTGGCGGTGGAGGTCGCCGACGACGGCATCGGCATCCCGTCCGAGATGCTGCCGCTCGTCTTCGAGATGTTCTCGCAGGCGTCGCAGGCGATTGGCCGATCGCAGGGCGGGCTCGGGATCGGCCTGGCTTTGGTGAAAGGGCTGGTCGCACTGCACGGGGGACGGGTGGCGGCCGCCAGCGCCGGAACCGGACATGGCAGCCGGTTCACGGTGACCTTGCCAGTGGTGGCCACCGCGGCGCCAGTCTCACGGGTGGTGGTGGCCGGCGCCGCCGTCCGCTCCGCCCGCCGCGTCCTCGTCGTCGACGACAACCGCGACGGCGCCGACAGCCTGGCGCAGCTGCTGCAGGCGCAGGGCCACGACGTGCGCACCGCCTACGACGGCGCGTCGGCGATCGCCGAGGCCGGCCGGTTCCATCCACAGGCGGTGCTGCTCGACCTGGGGATGCCCGGGCTCGATGGGCTCGAGACCGCGCGGCGGCTCCGGGCGGCGCAGCCCGCCGAGCCGCTGCTGCTCGTCGCCGTCACCGGCTGGGGGCAGGAGCGCGACCGCAGACAGACCCGCGAGGCCGGCTTCGATGGGCACCTGGTCAAGCCGGTGGACCTGACCGACCTCGAGGCGCTGATGCAGTCGGCGCCGGTCTGACCGTCGCCGCTACTGTGTGGCGGCGGGCGGCCGCGACAGGACGCGTCGCTCGGGCAGCCGTGCGCGATCCACGACCCGCCCATTGGCCATCACCACCCGCAGCGCGCGGATGTTCCTGATCTCGGCCAGCGGGTTGGCATCGAGGACGAGCAGGTCGGCGACCGAACCAGGCGCGATCGTCCCGAGGTCGTCGCGGCCAGCGGCGAACCCGCCGTTCTTCGTCGCCGCCACCAGCGCCTGCATCGGCGTCATCCCCAGTTCGACCAGCCCTTCGATCGCCAGGATGGTGCCGATGCCGTGGTCCTGGGCCTCGACCTTGGGCGCCCGCGCCAGTTCCGGGGCCGACGCCCAGTAGTTGTCGGTGCCGAGGGTGACGACGGCGCCGGCGCGGATGAGCGCCTGGGCGTTCTGCCGCCGCAGCTCCATCTCGGCGCCGAGATCGGCGGCCTCGCGCCGCCGTTCGGCGGCGGTCCTTTCCCGTCCCTGGCCCTTGGCGGCCTCGTCGCTCAGCTTCTTCTTCGCCTCGTCGCGATCCTTCAGATGCTTCGCCCACGGCGCCCCGGTGATGGTGTTCACGAGCATCGAGTTGACGATCCGCCGCTCGACGATGGTGCGGATGAGCGCGTCGGGCAGCGCCCGCGGGCCGAGCACTTCCGGGTGCTGGATGAGGTCGATGCCCGCTGCCACCGACAGGCGCAGGCCGTCGGGCGTGGTGGCGTGGGTCTCGGCCTTCTTGCCCCGCTTGTGCGCCTCCTCGACCATCACCGCCTGGGCCTCGGGCGAGAAGCCGATGAAGGCCGGCCGCGAGAAGTGCGCCGTGCCGCCGAACTTGATGAAGTCGGGGCCCTTGTCGAGATACGCGCTGATGGCGGCGCGCAGCTCCTCCGGGGTCATGTCGACGAGATCCTCGCCGGCGCCCTGGGCGATCACGTCGTTCATCTGCTCCTGGAACAGCGTGAGGGCGCGCTCGGGAATCAGGCTGAACGAGACCGAGTAGGGCCCGCCCCAGCCGACGATGTTGCCGGCGGCGAGGATGCGGGCGCCCACCGCCTGGCCGGCACGGATGCGCTCGCGCACCGCGACCAGCGGCGGCAGCACGCCGTAGCTGTCGCGCACCGTGGTGACGCCGTGGGCCAGCTGGAGCTGCGCCGCTTCGAGCACGATCTCGGGCTGGCGGTCGTGGTAGCGCACCAGCGTCTCGTAGCGGTCGTTCACGCCGCCGTAGAGCGACAGGTGGACGTTGGTGTCGATGAAGCCGGGCACGATGAAGCGGCCGGCGGCGTCGATGACGGTCGCGCCGGCCGGCACCGGCACCGCCGCCTTCGGCCCGGCAGCGCGGATGCGATCGTCTGCGACGACGACGACCGCATCGGCGACCGGCGCTGCGCCGGTGCCGTCGATGAGCGTCGCCCCGGTGATGGCGGTGAGCGAGGGCTGGGCGAGCGGCCGCGTCGCGAGCACGGCGATGGTCAGGGCCAGGCACACGCCGGCCCACACGAGGCGTCGAGTCATGGCCGCCATTCTAGAGCGTCCCTGGCCGGAGCGACGCAGCACCCAGGTCCGGCCGCGCCGGCGTTCAGTGTCGGCCGACGAAGGCCAGCACCGCCTGATTGAAGACCGCGGGCGCCTCCCAGAACGCGGAGTGCCCGACGTCGGGCACGATCAGCGTTTCGGCCCCGGGGATCCGCGCCGCGAACAACTGAAGCGCCGCCGGCGGCGTGTACATGTCGGCGCCGCCGGTGAGCAGCAGCGTCGGCACGCGCAGCCCTTCGAGCTGCTGGAAGGTGACGCGCTGGCGCGATGGCTGCGGCGGCGGTGGCGGGCCTGGGGCGCGGCTGGCATGCTCGAGCGCCAGCCACCAATCCGCGCCGTCGGGGTTGGCCGCCCGGTAGGCCGGACCGAGTTCGCGCAGGTCGGCAGGCAGCGCCGCAAACGCCGGCGGCCGCAACCGGCGGCCGAGCGCGAGGTAGGACTCGTCGGTGACGCCGCCCAGGCTGTTGGCCACGACCAGGCTGCGCAGCCGCTCGGGATAGGTCAGCGCGAAGTCGATCGCGACGATGCCGCCGGCCGCGGTGCCGACCAGGTGGACCCGGTCGAGCCGCAGCGCCGCGGCCAGCGCGTGCAGGTCGTCGGCGGCGGCGACGGCCGGGCTCGACGGTTCGGTCGTGGTGCGCCCATAGCCACGCCGGTCGTAGGCGACGACCCGATATCCGGCCTGGCCGAGCGGCGCCCACTGATGCTCCCAGACGCGGGCGCTGCCGGTGCCGGCGTGCAGCAGCACCACGGCCGGTCCGGCGCCGCCGCTGTCGATGTAGAAGAGCCGCGCCCCCGGCACCTCGACGTGGCCTTCGCGGCGCTCCGCCGCGGTGGTCACGGCCGGCTGGCCCGAGACGGCGCCAGCGGCGAGGGCCAGCGCCAGCGCCGACGTCACGATCACCAGCGGCGCCGTCGAGCGCCGCACGAGGGCGTCCGCCATTCGGCGCCGGGTCAGGCGGCCGGGGCCGGGCGGGTGACGGCGTCGCTGGCGGCGTGGTCGCCGGCCGCGACGTCAGCCAGCACGGCCTCGTCGGCGCCGAACACCGCCAGGTCGGTCTGCCCGAGCAGCCGGCTCGTGACCGCACCGGCCGTCACCGATCCGCTCACGTTCACCGCGGTGCGGCCCATGTCGATGAGCGGCTCGACCGAGATGAGCAGCCCGGCCAGCGCCACCGGCAGGTTCAGGGTGGAGAGCACCACCAGCGCCGCGAACGTCGCGCCGCCGCCGACGCCGGCGATGCCGAACGAGCCGAGCGTGGCGACGCCGACCAGCGAGGCGAGGAACGAGGGCGAGGTCGGATCGACGCCGGCGCTCGGCGCGATCATCATCGCCAGCATCGCCGGATACAGCCCGGCGCAGGCGTTCTGGCCGATGGTGGCGCCGAAGCTGGCCGAGAAGTTGGCGATCGCCGGCGCGACGCCGAGCCGGGTGACCTGGGTTTCGACGCTGAGCGGAATCGCCGCGCCGCTGGAGCGCGACGTGAAGGCGAAGGTGAGCAGCGGCCAGACCTTCTGATAGAAGCGCACCGGGCTGATTCCAGCGGCGGTGAGAATGCCGGCGTGCATCAGCAGGATGATTGCCATGCCGGTGTAGGACGCGACGACGAACGTGCCCAGGCTGATGACGTCGTTGACGTTCGAGGTGGCCACCACCCTGGTCATCAGCGCCAGCACGCCGTAGGGCGTGAGGCGGATCACCATACGCACGAGACGCAGCACCAGCAGCTGCAGCGACTCGATGCCCTTCATGATCCGCTCGCCGACCTCAGGGTTGTCCTTGCGCAGGGCCAGCGCCGCCAGGCCGAGCAGCACGGCGAAGACGACCACGCCGATGACCGAGGTCGAGCGGGTGCCGGCCAGGTCGGCGAAGATGTTGGTCGGCACGAAGTTCTGGAGCAGCGTCGGCACATTAAGGGCCTGGGCCTCGACGACCCGGCCTTCCATGTAGGTGCCGCGTTCCAGCTCGCGGGCGCCCTGCACGAGGCTGTCGGCGCGCAGGCCGAACAGCTGCGTCATGCCGATGCCGATCGTCGCCGACACCGCCGTCGTCACCAGCAGCAGCCCGAGCACGCCGGCGCTGATCTTGCCGAGCGAGCGGGTGTCGTTCAGCTTGGTGACCGCGGCGAGAATCGACACCAGCACCAGCGGCGCGATCACCATCTGCAGCAGCCGGATGTAGATGCCACCGACCACGCCCACCCACGGCATGGCCGCGGTGATGGCCGGACTGCCCAGCCCGTAGAGGCCCTGCGCCGCGGCGCCGAGCACGACCCCCAGCAGCACGGCCAGCAGCACGGTCGTCGAGAGCGGGGTGCCCTGCCGGCGGCGCTGGAAGAGCCAGGCCAGGGCGAGGGCGAAGACCACGAGATTGGCGAGGACGGCTAGGGTCATACGATCTCCGGGCCAGAAACGACAGCGGCCCTCCCGGGGGCGAGAGGGCCGAACACTGTGACGCGCATCGTGGTCATCGGTGACCGGACGTCACGGCAGTCGCGCTCCCGGCCCCTCGGTGAGGGTGCCGCAGCGACAACAGCAGCGCGTGACGCGGGCCGTAGGACTCATGATTGAAACGTGAGATGCCCCTGCGGGCCATCACGTGTCGGAGTCTACCCCCGGGCCCGCGGCGCGTCAAACCCCGCCGACACCTTGCGACAGGGCCGTCAGCACGCCGCCAGGAGGCATCCCGGGGTGCCCTGGCCGGCGTGATGCGATGACGCGTTCGTAGCGGGCCGCCGCACCGGCGGGCCGTCTTCAGGCCAGGCCGGCGCCCTGGGTGTCGACGTAGACGGCGTAGAGCGACTGGCTGGCCGCCATGAACAACCGGTTGCGCATCGCGCCGCCGAAGCAGACGTTGGCGCAGTTCTCCGGCAGCCGGATCACGCCGATGGCCACGCCGTCGGGCGCGATCACCTGCACGCCGGGGCGCGCGCCGGCCCAGATGTTGCCGTCGACATCGCAGCGGATGCCGTCGGCGCCCGAGGCTTCTCCCGAGCCGGGAATGGTCAACGCCACGTGGCGCCGCGGATTGCGCGCCGCCGTGCCATCGACGTCCCATACCCGGATCTCGCGGCCGCTGCCGGTGTCGGCGACGTAGAGCCGCTTGTAGTCAGGCGAGAAACAGATTCCGTTGGGGCCGGTCAGCTCATCGCTGATCAGGGTCACCTGCCCGCTGCGCGGATCGGCGCGATAGACACCGGGCTTGGTCTCGGACTCGGCCTTGAAGCCCTCGTAGTTGCCGCGAATGCCGTAGATCGGGTCGGTGAACCAGATGCTGCCGTCGGGATGCACCGCGGCGTCGTTGGGGGAGTTGAGCCGCTTGCCCTGGTAGCGGTCGGCGACCACCGCCACCGTGCCGTCGTACTCGTAGCGCACCACGCGGCGGCCGCCGTGTTCGCACGAGATCTGCCGGCCTTCGCGATCGAAGGTGTTGCCGTTGCTGAACCCGCTCGGATTGCGGAACACCGTGACCCGGCCGTCGTCCTCCAGCCAGCGCAGCTGCACGTTGGCCGGGATGTCGCTCCAGACCAGATACCGCCCGACGCCGTTCCACGCCGGCCCTTCGGCCCACATCGTGCCGGTGTGCAGACGGCGGATCGGCGTGTTGCCGATGATGTAGCGGCGGAAGCGCGGATCGAGCGCGACGATGTCGGGATCGGGATAGCGCACCGTCTCGCCGCCGGCCCAGTCGCGCGGTGGCGACGGCGGAATCACCGGCGGCGTTCGGGGCGCCTGAGGCGCCTGCCCGGCAGCGACGAGAAACGGCGCGGCCAACGCCGTGTGCAGGAACGCGCGGCGGTCGGCAGAATGATGGGCCGGGGTGCGAGGACGCATGTCAGGGGCTCCTGAGTCTGTCACTCTACCCGGGAACGCCGTCGCGCGGGCGGACCGGTGACATACGCACCGCGCCCGCCCGCGACCGCCGGAACTATTTGACGAACTGGAAGTCGGCGCGCTGCGTCGTGCCGTCTGCGAAGCGGACCACCAGCTGCCGGCAGGTACCGGCCCACGCCTTCTGGGTCTTCCAGAGGTAGAGATAGCGCCGCGTCAGCGGGTTGTACCAGAGCAGCACTCCGTTGACGTCTCCGGACTCGCCGAGCGCCACCAGCGACGCGCTGGCGGCGCACGGGATCACCTCGGTGGTCGGCGAGCCGGCGGCGAAGATGCTGGCGCCCTTGTTGCCGCCGAGCGAGAAGCGCACCGGGACGATCCAGCCGGCCTTGACGCGATTGACGACCGGCGGGTTGTAGACCGGCCACAGGAACCCGGTGAACACGTAGCGCACCGTCACCGTCGTCGCCGCGACCGTCGACGCCCCGGTGGCATCGGTGACCTTGACCTTCACGGGATACGAATTCGGGCTGGTCCGTCCCGCGGTGGAGAAGGTCACGGTCGGCCCCGGCGCCTCGAACGAGCCGTTGTTGTCGAGGTCCCAGGCGAAGGTCACCGCGGTGCCGTCGGGGTCGGCGCCGGTCGCCGAGAGCGCGATCGACCCGCCCTCGACCACGCCGTAGGGGCCTCCCGCGCTCGCAGTCGGCGGCGCGTTGGTGAGCGCCAGCCCGATCACCACCGGATCGTGATCCGAGGTCCTGAACGGCGTCGGATTGAGCGGATCATAGAGCGGCAGCGTGTCGGATTCTTCCTCGAACGCGGCCTCGCCGGTGTCGCGGACCTCGTCGTTGTAGTCGAGGAGCGGAATCTCGTCGGCATTGATGTGCCATTCGGAGACACCGGTGACCTGGGGCCGCAGGCTGGCGTTGGCCAGGGCGTGGTCGAGGTAGCCGAGCTGCCCGTCGAAGACGTAGCTGTAGCCGCTGCCGCCGCCGAACTGCGCCACCAGGTCGGTGTAGCCGGCGGCGAGCAGCGCCGTGATCGGGTCTTCCTTGGCGTAGGCGTTGAGGTCGCCGACGACGAGCACGTCGCGATCGCCGCTACCGGTCGGATCGGTCGCCAACCATCGGGCCAGGGCAGCGGCCGCTCTGGTGCGTGTGAGGTTGCAATTGCCCTGACCGGTGGTGACGTCATCGTCCCCAGCGCCGCAGCCCGAGCCCTTGCTCTTCAAGTGGTTGACGGCCACCGTGAACCGCGCGCCGGTCGCCCGCTCGTCGAAGGTCTGGGCCAGCGCCGGCCGGTTGGCGGTGTCGACGAAGTCGGGGTCGATCGCGCTCGTCAGCACGGCGTGCGCGCCGGCCGGCGCGACCGTGGCCGGTTTGTAGATCATCCCGACGCGAATCGCGTCGGTGCCGATGACGCCGGTGTCGACCACGGCATAGGCGCCGGCGCCGAGCGCGGCGTTGAGGTCGTCGACGATCTGCTGCGCCGGCGAGACGCCGGGGGTGTTCTCCATCTCGATCAGGCCGACGATATCGGCGTTGAGGCCGAGCAGCGCCTGCGTGAGCTTGGCCCGTTGGCGCGCGAACTCGGCGACGCTGTCGGCGCCGCGGCAATCGAGCGTGGCGGACGCGCCGCAGGCACCGCTCGAATCGCTCGACGTCGTGTCGATGGTCGGGAAGTAGTTCAAGACGTTGAAGCTCGCCACTTTCAGCGTGCCGCCCACCGCCGGCGGGGCCGGCCGCGGGTTCGCCGCGGTGAAAGCGTACGAGAACGCCTCCGCCACCGGCCGGATGCGCCAGGCATCGGTGCCAGTCTGGCCGGCGAACGACCAGTGCAGCACACCCGTGAGGTTGGCGATCGTGTCGCCGCCGCGAACGACGTTGGTCGTGCTCAGCCCAGGGGCCGGGTGGTAGTACGCGCTGTTTGGGGTGTCGACCGGCCGGTTCTGGCGATTGTCGGTGTCGTCGAGGATCACCGAACGGCGGGCCAGGTCGATCTGGTGGTTGACGAAGCCGGTGGCGGTCGGGGTCTGGGTATCGGTGAACTGACGCGGGCGTCCCCCCTGGCTGAGCAGCAGCTGGCCGTAGCGCGCCAGCTCGAAGTACTCGCTCACCGACAGCGTGTCGGCGAAGCGCACCAGCATCCCCTCGCGAGCTTCGAAGTAGGCGTTGACGGCGGCGGTGGCGGCGGCCAGGTCGCCGCCGGGCACGCCGGGGACCGGCAGGGCGAGCGTCGCCGGCGTCGGCAGCGGATTGGCGCTGCTCAGCACGCTGACGCTGCCGGCCGTGGTCGCCGACAACTGGCTCATCGCGAAGAACTCACTCGATGGTCCGGTCACCCGCACCGCGTCCCCGACCGCCACTGCTGTGGGGCAGGTCGCGCAGAACACGAACAGACCTTCCGACGTGGCCGGATCGAGGTCGGCGTCGGCGTCCTCCTCTTGCACGAAGAAGCCGCGCAGCTGGCCGCTACCCTGGGTCTGGTAGTCGCCGACGACGATGCCTTCGACGGTGAACGTGCCGGGGGCGGCCGTTGCGCCGCTGCCCTGGATGTCGTGGATTGGCGCGATGGTCGCCGGAGCCTCCACGGTGAGACCAATGGACGGCGTGCTGCTGCGCCCCTCCACATCAGCCACCGTGCATCCGAGGCTCTTGGCCCCCGGCGCGGTTCCGGTCGCCACCCCGGTTGCGAATGAGAACACGTTGTCGCCGGCCGTGACGTCGCCGTTGGCGCCGGTGTCCGTGAACGACTGGTCGGGCGCTCCGCCAATGGCCGAGAGGTTACAGGTGACCGCCAGGCTCGTGCTCACCGGGTTGGTGCCGGGCGTCACGGCGACGGTCAACAGCGTCGAGCCACCCGCAAGAAGCGAATTGGGAGCTGCGGCGCCTGCACCAGTGGGATTGGTGGGACCGGGCGCGACGGTGGGTGTCAGCGAGAAGTCGTCGATGGCGAGGCCGTCGTCGGCGCCAGAGGCGTTGAAATCGGTCCACCGAATCCAGAACGTCGTTCCTGGCGGAATGCTGAGCGTCGTCAGCACGGCCGACACCGTGGCGCGGTTCGCCGGCGCATTCCCGTCGAGCGCGCCGAGGGGGACGGCCGTCGTCGGTCCAGAGAAATCCAGCGGATCCTGGTCGACCCAGGTGCCGGTCGTCAGGCTGGTCGCATTCGTGCTGATCTGGAAGTCGAGGCGGTCGGCCCGCCCAGCGGTTCCCAACCGCCACTGCTCGCCGATGTAGCTGAGGGCGAGGCTGGTGATCGTGCCGCCGGTGTCGTTGGTGAACTGCGCGCCGATGGTCGGGACCAGCGTACCGCTCTGCACGCCGCCGAAGGCCCGCTCGAGGGATGCCGCGGCTCCGAAGCTGTAGGTGTCGCCGGCGTTGCTGCTGCCGGTGCCGCCCGTGTAGGTGGTGTTGGCATTGGTGCCGGCCTCGGCGAGGTCCCACCCAGTCGGCACCACGCTCGACGTGCCACTGGTGGCCAGGGTGTTGAAGTCTTGCGTGTACGGCGCGCCGGTCAGGCTGATTGTGCCGGCATCCCAGAACGTGGCTCGTCCCGCGACACCCGAGGTCTGGCCCAGTCCCGTGAGCACGAACTTGCTGCCCAGCGAGTCGTCGGGATCGACGTACCACGACGCCGCAAGGTTGCCGGCCGCGTCGGCGCTCGCAAGGAACGGCTCGTGGCCGTTGCCGTCGTTCTGGCCGTTGGCGTGCACCACCTGCAGCGTCACCAGTTCGTTGGGCGCGAAGCCGCGACCGGTGATGAGCGCGGTCTCGCCGGGCTGGTAGTCGCCCCTGTCGGTCCGCAGCGCGGCGACCCGCGCGAAGGCCGCCGCCCGCGCCGTGCCCGAGACCGCGCCGGCGGCACGAACCGCGAACTGCGGTCCAGCGAGGTCGGCGGTCCCGAGCATCCAGCCGAGTTGAAAGGTCCCATCCGGTCCGGCAGCCACGTCCTGCGGGGCGTGGCCCATCCCGGGCTCGGCGGCGCCATCGACGTGCGTCACCTGGAGCGTCACGGTCTCGCCGGGGGCGAAGTCGCGGCCGGTGATCCAGACGCCCTCGCCGGCAACGTACTCGGCGCGATCAGTGACGACTACCGGGCCGCGCGCCACGGCGGCCGGCTGACTCGGACCCGACACCGTGCCCACGGCCTCGACCACGAACTGGCGGCCCGACGACGCCGGCATGCTCCACGACGTCTCGAGCGCGCCGGCGCCGTCGGCCGTGCCGGCCCACACATCGGGCGCGGCGATGCCGTCAGTGTGCACGACGCGGAGCGTCACCGTCTCGCCCGGCGCGAAGCCAACCCCTCGCACCGCGATCTCCTCGCTGGCAGCCGCCTGCGCCGGATCCACGTGGAGCGCCGGCGCGTACTGCACGCCCGCTACCCCCGAATGCGCCAGACAAATCAGAGCCGCGGTGAGCACCATCGCCCCAGAACCAAGGGAGCGCTTGGGTTGCCGGGCGTTCGACAATGAGATTGCGGACGGACGAGGGCAAGGCTGCGGCATGTCAGAACTCCAGTGCAAAAGGCATGACACCTGCAGGCGGTCGAGACCCTGCGAGCGAAGGTCAGCCTATCGAGAAGAAGACTCCACGCGGTGACCGTGTCGTAAATTCGAGGCGACCGCTGGACGCCTCGGGCGGAGGCTCAAGCCGATTCCGCCTCCGCGCGCCGCGTCGAGCGGGCCCGCCGGAAGCTCGACACCAGCTGGAGCTCGCGCAGCATCGACCGCTTCTTGGTCTGATGCCCGCGCATGCGCCGCAGGATGTCGTCGAGGAACTTCACCGCTTGCACGATGTACGGGCCCTTGTTCAGCATCACGCACTCGGCGCGATGCGCCATCGCGGCGTCGGTCACCTCGGCGCGCGACGGCACGCCCTCCTTGGCCAGGGTCTCGAGCACCTGGGTCGCCCAGATGACCGGGACGTGCGCCGCTTCGCACAGCCAGAGGATCTCTTCCTGGACTTCGGCCATCCGCTCGAAGCCGCACTCGACGGCGAGATCGCCGCGCGCGATCATCACCGCGCAGCGCGGCGACTTCATCGCCTCGAGCAGCATCACCGGCAGGTTCTCGAATCCCCGGCGGGTTTCGATTTTCAACACGATCGCCGGCTGGGCGTCGCCCATGGGTTCGAGGACCGCCTGCAGTTCGCGGATGTCCTCCACCGAGTTGACGAACGACAGCGCCACCATCTCGGCGTGCGCGGACACGAACGCCAGCGCCGCGCGGTCGGCCTCGGTGATGGCCGGGATGCGCAGCGCGGTGTCGGGGAGGTTGATGCCCTTCTCGCTGCCGAGCCGGGCCCCTTGCGCCCTGGTCCTGGTGATGCGGACGTGAAGCCGGTCGGCCTCGCGCCGCTCGACCACGCCGCCGATCTTGCCGTCGTCGAACCAGATGCGATCTCCGGCGGTGACGTCGGCGAAGATCTGATCGGCGGTGCAGGGAATGCAGGCCGGTGTCAGTACGTGGCCACGCTCGTCGCGCACCGCCTCCCGTCCGACGGATGACGACGGCATGACGATCAGCTCGTCGCCGGCCAGCAGCTTGAGCGGCACTTCGCGCGCCGGCAGCCCGCCGACGGCCGCGTCGGCGCCCTCGCTGTCGCGGCCGTGACGCGTCAGCACCGTGCCCGGCACGACGTAGGACGTGTCGTCGGCCTCGGCCCAGCACCCTTCACGATCGACCGCGATCACGCGCAGCTCGCGGGCCGAGCCACGCGCATCCTCGAAGCGCACGGAGTCTCCTCGCTCCAGCGACTGCATCCATTCCCTGGGCACCGGCAGGCAGGCGTCGGCCGGGGTGGGGGCGGGGCGTGGTTGATCCTCCGCAAGCAGCCACACACGAGCCGGATCGGTGACTCGGCCGTAGGCGTCGCGCCGTGGGGCGAACTTGACCACCGCAGGACCGGGCTCGAGCGCCCCGGTGCGGACCTTAGGGCCGGCGAGGTCCATAATGATCCGGCACGGCCGGCCGTGGCGGTCGACGGCGCGCCGCAGGTGCTCGACCATGCGCGTCCACTCGGGCCCGCCATCGTGGGCGCAGTTGATGCGCATGCAGTCCATCCCCTGCCTCAAGAGCTGCGACACCAGGGTGTAGTCGTCGGCGGCCTCGCTCGGCATGGTCACCATGATCGCCACGCCCCTTTCGACCGGCCGCGGTCCGAGCACGGCCTCGGTATGCGCATCGAGCAGCCTCTGACCGGCGGCGAGATTGACGTCGGCACGGGCGACCGGTGCCTCGGTGTCGACCCGGGCCAGGCCGCGCAGCACGGCGAGGACGGCGTCGACCGCATCGAGCACGTGCGACTCGGCCCGGCCCAGCGACGAGAGACCGAGATCGGCTAGTCGGGTCTGCAGCGGGCGCAAGTCGCGGCTGCGCAAGGCCAGGTAGTGCAACAGATTTCGAGCTGGCCTGACGCTGCGGGTGCACGTACTGCAGGAGGTCGGCCGAATCGTTGACCAGACGGAGCATGTCGCTGCGCACCCCGTCGACATCCTGGATCAGTTGTGTCACTTCGGCGGGTGTGGCCGGCTCGTACATGGCTCCGCCATTAGGCCGCAGGACGGTAACGGCGATGCGACGACCAGCCGGGCGCGGGCCGCCGACGAGGCGGGTCAGTACCGAGAACAGCAGGCTGGCGATCTTCCAGCCGGCGCCGGCCTCGATCAGCGTGAGGGCCAGCCGCCCCCGCCGCGCCGTGCCGTTCTGGTGGAACACGAAATCGGCCCACGCGGTGGCCAGCCTGCCGGAGCGCGAGACGACCACCTGGTCGAGCGTCTCGGACATGTCGGTAGCCTGGGCGAAGCCGCGCGCCTGCGCGTCGAAGAACTGGTCGAGGGTGCGTACGGTGACGGCGCCGTCGCGCCCAGGTGAGGTGGCGGTGAACGACGACAGGAACAGCGTCCGCCACTCGGCCAGCGTGTCCTTGCGGTAGAGCCGCACGTAGTCGTCCACCACCCGCCGTACGGCCTCGTCGCCGCCGAGTGATGGCGTCGGGCCCGCGCCGCCACGGCGGTATCCCGGCCCGCGCAGGGCCCGCCCGGGACGCGCGGCGGTGAGCGCGCCGGCGTCGACCACCAGCTGGCCATTCACCGCCACGTAGCGCATGCCCTCGGCGTACTGGCGCGGCTGCGCGAAGGTGGCCCGGTCGCGGATCGTCGCCGGGTCGAAGACGACGAGGTCGGCGAGGGCGCCGGGGCGGACGAGGCCGCGGTCCCAGAGCCGCATCCGCTGCGCCGGCAGCGACGTCATCTTGCGGACGGCCTCTTCGAGCGTGAGCAGCTTCTCCTCGCGGACGTACTTCGCCAGGATGCGGGCCGCCGATCCCCAGGCGCGCGGATGGACACCGGCGGTGGGCGGCGGGCTGTCGGCGGCCATCCCGCCCGAATCGGTGCCGAGCATCACGTGCGGGTGGCGCAGCGCCGCGCGCACGTCGGCCTCGTCCATGAAGAACATCACGCCGCTGCCGGTGGTGTCGTCGTCGGCGATGAGGTCCATCAGCACGTCGAGCGGGTGCTTGCGCTCGGCCGTCGCGATGTCGTCGAGCGTGCGGCCCTGGAAGCGCTTCAAGTCGGCGCGACCCACGGCCGACACCAGGATGCCGGCGGCGCCACCGGAGCCAAGGTACTGATTCTCCCAGGTGGTCGACGGTTGCAGGATCTCGGCCGTGATCTTCGCCCGCGTCACTGGGTCCTTCAGCCGCGCGACCATGGCCGCGCGGCCGCCTTCGCGCGCCCACACCGGCAGGCTGGCGTCGAGCGGGTTGCTGCCGGCCACGTAGGGATACTGATCGGCGGCGATGTCGAGGCCGTCGGCGCGAGCCCGATCGATGCGCTGCAACACCGCCGGCATCCGCCCCCAGTTCTGCTTGTAGGCGGTCTTGAGGTGATGAATCGTCGCCGCCACGCCGGCCTCGCGCGCGATCCGGAAGACCTCGTCGAGGCTGTCGTCGATGGCGTCGGCCTCGGACCGCTGGTGGGTGATGTAGCTGCCGCCGTGCCGTCCAGCGACCCGGGCCAGCGCCACGAGCTCGTCGGTGCGGGCGAAGCGGTCGGGCACGTACTGCAGGGAGGTCGCCAGGCCGAACGCGCCCGCCTCCATCGCCGCCGCCACGATCGCCTCCATGCGGGCCAGCTCCGCGGCGGTGGCGGCGCGGTCGTCGCGGCCGACCACCACTTCCCGCACGCCGCCGGCGCTGACGAAGGTGCCGAGGTTGATCGTCGCCGGCCGGCGCTCGAGCAGTTCGAGATAGCCGGCCAGATCGGCGAAGGCCGGTACGCCCTCGCGGTCGAACATCGCCGCGAACGGATGCAGCGTCCGCGCCCCAGGGTGGCCGACGCTGGTGAAGCTGGCCTCGCCGGTGAGCTCGGTGGTGATGCCCTGCATCACCTTGCTGGCGACGCGGTTGTCGCGCAGCACCCAGTATTCGGACTGGCCGAGGGTGTCGAGGAAGCCGGGGGCGACCACCAGCCCGGTGGCGTCGATACGGCGCCGGGCCGTCGCGCCGTCGAGCCGGCCGACCACGGCGATGCGATCGCCGGCGACACAGACGTCGGCCGCGAACCACGGCGAGCCGGTGCCGTCGACGACCCGGCCGCCGGCAATCAGCAGGTCGCAGGTGGGCGGCTGCTGCGCCGACGACACCAGGCCCACGGCGACGACGATGGCGAGGCCAATCAGCAGCTTCATCGGGCGGTACTCGACACGACCGAATCAGAACACGAAACGATGGCCGGGATACAGCGATCGGCGGAGGGGATCGGCGGCCAGCATGAACTCCCGAATCAGGTACGGATTCGTCCGCTTGTTGAACAGGGCGTTCCTGATCACCTCGAACCCGTGCTCGATGTCCGTGGATTCGTCGATGTCGATGTCCGCTGCCAGCGCGCCGGTCTCGACGTGGCGCATGAAGGTCAGCTGCAGGTTGGCGTGGGCGTCGCGGCTCTTGGGCCCAACGCGGCGAACAGCGCCGGCCCGACGAGCTCGAGCAGGTCGCGGTCGTCGCTCTCGACGGCAACCATCTCGGCGGTGGCGAGCAGGCGCGTGACCGACGCGCTCAGGTCCGAATAGCCCGGTCCGGCGATGTCGCGGACGTGGCCGGGTCGGACCCAGAACTCGACGTCGTCGCTTGCCGGGTTGTTGCGGTTCTCGCGAATGGACTGGACGAAGACGTAGGGCCGGTAGTGGGACGCCGTCGCGCCCACCCGGTAGAGTGTGCCGGCGGCGCCGGCGCACGGAATCGACGTGATCGTGAGGTCGGTGACCCCGCCGGTGACCGACACCACCCGCCGTTCGCCGCCGGTTTCGCCGCGGTGGGGTGTCAGCTCGAACGACGCGTCGGCCACCGGGGCGGCGGGCTGAACCATTCGAGCGCGGCGCTTTCGACGGCGGCTTCGTTGAGGCTCATCGCGGGGCGGCGCGGAAATTGTAGCTGCAGCCGCCGGGGATCCGTCGGGCGGTAGTGTTTCGGTGTGGGATTGGCCCTAGGCCGGAGCGTTGGAGGCGTGGAACGACACGACCTGCCAGCGGCCCGCGCGCCGCACGTAGACTTTGGTGAACAGCCAGTCGTCCTTCGACTCCCGACCGCCAACGGTTCGCGTGCGCTGGATGCGGCCGGTGACGATGGCCGTGCCGTCGTAGATGCGGATGGCCGTGTCGGAGGATTCGTATCGGTCGAACTTCATCCGCCCCGAGGCCATCACACCCAGCGAGTCGGCCTTGGTCATCGTGCGCATCCCTGGCACGGCCACCACGAGATCGTCGGCAAACAGTTGGTCCAGCGTGGCGGCGTCACCGCGCACGTGCGCCTCGTTCCAGGCCGATTCGAGGGTCGTGAAGGTGGCAGGAGTTGGCGGCCCGGTCCCGTCAATCTGCGTCACGCCAAGGACCAGCAGCAGCAAGGGGACGACCATGCCGCAGAGCATACCGCCAAGGTCGGCCGTCGTGGAGACCGGGCGCTTGTCCGGCCGCATACGACTGCGGCGTCTTGCGTCAGTGCGTTTCCGCGGAGACGTCGACGAAGAAATTCCTGCGGCTCGGGACGATTGAGCGTGACAGGATCCGAGGCCGCGACCGGCCGGCGATCACGGCTTCGACCTGGAATGCGTGTCACGCACATGAGGCGCCGCTACACCGCGCGATCGCGGAGCGATCCACCGCCGACGGTGGTTCCGGCGTCATTCGCCCTACTGGCACCATCCTCGCGCGGCAAAAACCGCCATGCGAGGATGCGGCATGGCCACCACTACTCTCACCGCCCCACGCAGTGACAACTCGGATGCGACGCCGCGCCGGCGGGCGGTCGACTCCCGGGAAGCACTGGGGAATCGCATTTGCGGCGTTGGCGGCGCACCTTCATGCCGTCACCTACGAATTGCTCACGCTGCTCCGCGACTTCGATGACTGCGCCGGGTGGCACGACGGCTTCGCGTCGTGCGCACATTGGTTGCACTGGCGAACCGGCATCGCCCTGGGGGCAGCCCGCGAGAAGGTGCGGGTGGCCCATGCGCTGGCAACGCTGCCGCGGGTCGGTGCCACGATGGCGCGCGGCGCCATCTCCTGCGCCAAGGTGCGGGCGATCACCCGAGTGGCCACTCCCGAGACGGAAGGCGGGCTGCTGGACTTCGCCCAGGCCGGCACTGCCGCCCAGGTCGAGCGGTTTGTGCGCGCCTGGCGGAGAGTCGATCAATCGGTCGCGGCGGCGCAGGCAGAATCGCGGCATCTCCACCGGGAGCTGTCGACCTGGGTCGACGACGACGGGATGGTCGTGATTCGCGGCCGTCCTTCTCCGGAAGTGGGGGCCGTCGTCCAGTGTGCCCTCGAAGCGGCAGCCGACCGGCTGTTCAGAGACGCCCAGGGCGAGCCCAAGGCCACCAGCCTTGCCGAGGAAGTCACGCCGGGGCAGCGCCGCGCGGATGCCCTGGGACTGCTGGCGGAAGCGGCGTTGGCGGGTGATCTCGACCGCGGGTCGGCTGGCGACCGCTACCAGGTGATGCTGCACGTGGAGGTGCCGACCGGTGTGGCGGCAGGGGAAGGTCTGTGCGGGACGGTGGAGTGGACCACGGGGCCGTGGACGTCTCCGCGGAGACGTCCCGCCGCATGTTCGTGCGACGCGTCAGTAGTTCCGATGCAGAACGGAATCGACGGCGCGGTCCTCGACGTCGGGCGCAAGACGCGGACGGTGCCGCCATCAATCAAGCGAGCACTGGAGGCAAGGGACCGGAGTTGCCGGTTTCCGGGCTGCACGGCGCGCCGCTGCGACGCTCATCACGTGGAGCACTGGATCGACGGGGGTGACACCAGCGTCAAGAATCTCGTTCTTCTGTGCCGGCGACATCATCGGGCGGTGCACGAAGGGGGATTCGACGTAATTCGTCACCCTGGCGGCACGGTGACGTTCCTGCGCCCGAACGGAGCAGTGCTCGAAGCGGCCCCGGCGCTACCGGCGGCTCAGCGTGGGCACGATCGACCGGTTGATGACATCCCGGTCTGGGACGGCGCCCGGTTCGACCTCGTCTACGCGATCGACGTGCTCTATCGCACCGGCTCATAGCGTGGCTGGCGAGCTACGTGGTAGTGATCGGATGCTGGGTGGCTCGTATCTTCGTCATCACCTCACCTGACACGCCTGCGAGCTCAGCGAACTCCGGCCAGCGCGCGACGGCGGCGGTCACCTCGTCGATCAGCTGATCGGCGCGACCGCGCTTCAAGCCGGCGATGCGGGCCACGGCGCGGAAGTCGCCGAGCACGAACCCGGCGCGCTTGCCGTTGATGGTCATCTGGTGCGTGGCCGTCCAGGCGCCGGACGGGTTGTAGCTGTAGGTCACGTCGAAGGCCGGAGCCAGCGACCAGCGCCCGGACCTGTCCATCAGGAAGGCGATGTTCTTCACGTGGTCATCGCGGTTGCAGCCCACCACGTTGAACGCCATCCGCCGGAACTGCTCCTCGACGTCGTCGATGCTCAGACCGAGTTGGCGAATCGCCAGCAGCGCCTGCTCGTAGCTGTGGGCACCGGCCTGGTTGAAGTCGAGGTGGGCGAGCGCGCCGAGCGACTGCATGTGCAGCTTGCCGCCGGTCGCGGTCCGGTCGAAGCGGCGGGTCATGAAGTGCCGGCGCCCGTGCTCCTCGAGCAGCCGGCACGCGCTCATCCGGATGCCGGCCGCCGTGGCCAAGTGGTGATAGGCGTACTCGACAACGCCGTAGCCCTGCGGATCCTCCAGCTCCTTGTCGCGGTTGCCGCTGACGCCGTCGAACTTCAGCAGCCAGTACTCGAAGCCAGGACCAGCCGGTACCTGACCGGAGCGCACCTCATTGGTTCCCGGATGCCAGGCGATGACCGCCTTGGCGCGCGCGCCGGCGGCCGACGTGCCGACGCGGAGCAGGTCCTGCAGTGCCCGCTGCCGCGCATCGCCGGCCAGGCTGACCGCGAGGCTGCCGCGGTTGCTCAGAACCTCCGAGGCCAGCCGCACCAGCGCGTCGACGTCGATCTTCTTTGCGGTGCCGGCTCTCGGTCCCAGCACTGGCGCGAACTCCAGAGCGCCCATGCCACGCGTGCCGGTGTAGCTGAGACGCTCAACCGCGTTGAAGCTCTCCGGCGTCCGGCCCTGACTGGCCAGCCACGCGTCGACGAGCGCGTTGCCGAACCGATCTGGCAACGAGTCGGCGAGCAGGCCAGGCAGTCCGTGGAACGACTGGCGCGACAGTTCCGGGAAGGAGTACGGAGACGTTGCCAGGGGCATGACGAGCGGCGACAGCTCGATGCCGCTGGCGGCGAACGCGGGGTCGTACTGGAACGACGCCACGTCGCCGTCGTCGTCCAACGCCACGGCGCCGATCGTGCGCTCCCAGAGTCGGACTTCGGCGATCACGACTCGTCACCCCAGGTCCACTTGCGGGGGGCCTTCGGCGCGGCCCGCGACGCGCGCTTTCGCCGGCGTCCGGCCAGCTTCAGCTGCTCGATCGGTCCGGGCACTGCGGTATCCAGGAGGACATCGATCCGGGCGACCAGCCCCAGCGTGCGGAGCACGCGTACCAGCCCGGACAGACGCGTACCCACTTCGCCCGCTTCCAGGCGCTCGACGGTCCGCTTGGAGACGCCCGCCTCATGTGCGAGGGCGGCTTGGGTGAAACCGCGGGCGAGCCTGGCAGCGACGAGGCGATGGCCAAGCTCGGCTACCACAGCATCGTCAGTGAGCTTCTCAGTGATCTTCATAACTCGTCCAATGTGACGAATTATACTATCATACTCATTTAATTCGTCTGATATGACGACTTAGATACGGCGTGATTGTGCTCGCTTTCGCACGCGGCGGCACCCAGCGCCACCATGCAGTCCACGAGGTCGGCCTCGACCAGGGCTTTGCGGATGTCGCCCGCGCCCGACTGGTTCGACGACATGCTGCCGTTGGCCAGGACGAACCCGGCCGTGCCGGTGGGCGCCAGGTGGTGGACGAAGTGCTGCACCCAGGCGAAGTTGGCGTTGCCCTTCGGCGGCACGCCGTACTGCCACCGCACGTCGTCGTCCTTGCGGAACCAGTCCGAGTCGTTGAAGGGCGGGTTGGCCAGCACGTAGTCGGCGCGCAGGTCGGGGTGCAGGTCGCGGCGGAAGGTGTCGGCGTGCTCGGGGCCGATGTCGGCCTCGATGCCGCGCAGCGCCAAGGCTCTTCTTGTCGCCAAGGCCGATGGTGCCGACCAGATCGATGAGCTCACCCAGCCTATGGGTGTCGAGCCCCGGCCGCGCGTAGTCCTTGGGCACCCAGAACACGTTCTCGGCCCGGTACTCGTCGCGGTCCTCCGGATTGGCTCCGGCGTAGGTGCCCTCGCCGGCGACGAGCGTGGCGTGGTGCTCCTCGAAGCTGTCGGAGATGTACTTCAGGGAGATCAGGCCGAGAACGACGTGCTTGTACTCCGCCGCGTCCATGTTGTTGCGCAGGCTTGTCGGCGGCCAGCCAGAGCGTGACTTCGAAGCCGAGGTTGGCGGAGGAGCTGCTGGAGCGTGGGGAGCGGCTGCGGGCCTTGTGAGCGGATTCGAGACGGAACGTCGCCAAGTATGGCGAGGGCCGGTTGGCGGGCCGCGCCGACGGTATCATCGACGTCAGGAGCCCGCATGCCGCCAATCAGGATCGCCGCGACCGCCGTCGTGCTCGCCGCCGCCCTGTTCATTGCCACACCGGTCCGTGCCCAGCACGACCACGCCGCGACCGGGCGGCTGGGTAGCGTCCATTTCGAGACCTCCTGTGCGCCAGCCGTGCGGCCCGAGTTCGATCGCGGGATCGCGCTGCTGCACTCGTTCTGGTTCTCGGCCGCGGTCGAGTCGTTTGCGACGGTGTTGAAGGGCGATCCGCGGTGCGCCATGGCCCACTGGGGCATCGCGATGAGCTGGTGGGGCAATCCCTTCGGCGGCTTCCGCACACCTCAGGCGTTGGTCGCCGGGTTGGCCGCCAGCGACGCCGGGTCGGCGACTGGCGCTGGCACCGAACGCGAGAAGGCGTATCTGGCCGCGGTGGACACGCTGTTTCGCGACACCGTCACGCGCGACCAGCGGTCGCGCGCCCTGGCCTACGAGCAGGCGATGGCCGACCTCGCGGTTCGCTTTCCCGCCGACGCCGAAGCCCGCATCTTCTACGCGCTGGCCCTGGGGCAGACGGCGCTGCCCACCGACAAGAGCTACGCCAACCAGTTGAAGGCCGCCGCGATCCTGGAGCAGGAGTTCTCCCGTCAGCCAGGCCATCCCGGCCTGACGCACTACATCATCCACAGCTTCGACGTGCCGCCGCTGGCGGCGCGCGGCCTCGACGCCGCCCGCCGCTACGCGGCGATCGCGCCGGATGCCCCGCACGCGCTCCACATGCCGTCGCACACCTACACGCGTGTCGGCTTGTGGCAGGAGTCGATCGAGACCAACCTGGCCTCGGCCACGGCGGCGCGGCGTGATGCCGGGGCGGCGTCCGAGGAACTGCACGCGCTCGACTATCAGATCTACGCCTATCTCCAGACCGCGCAGGATGCCGCCGCAGCGCGCACACTGCCGCTGGTCGGCCCGCTGGCCGTGCGCATTCCGAACGCCGGCGCCGGCAATGCCGCACCGCCGTCAGCCGGGTACTACGCCGTCGCGGCGATTCCGGCCCGCTACGCGCTGGAGCGCGCCGCCTGGGCCGAGGCCGCCGCGCTGGTGCCGCCGCAGACGCCATTCGGATGGGCCGACGCGGTGACGCACTTCGCGCGGGCGATCGGCGCCGCACGAAGCGCCAACCTCGGTTCCGCGCGTCAGGACGTGGCTCGCCTGGTGGCGCTGCGCGACGCCGTCGCCGCGACCAAGGACGGTTATTGGACCGAACAAGTCGAGATTCAGCGGCGCGGCGCCGAGGCGTGGCTGCTGCTGGCCGAAGGCCGTGACGCCGACGCACTGGCGATGATGCGCGAGGCGGCCAAGCGCGAGGACGCCACCGAGAAGGCGGCGGTCACGCCCGGGCCGATCAAACCGGCGCGCGAACTGCTGGGCGAGATGCTGCTGCAGACCAGTCGGCCGGCCGAGGCGCTGGTCGAGTTCGAGGCGACGCTCGTCAAAGAGCCGAATCGCTTTCGCGCGTTGCTCGGCGCCGCGCGCGCCGCCGCCGGCGCTGGTGACCGGGCCACAGCCGCGGCGCATGCCGCCACGATCGTGGCCATCACCGCTCGCGCCGACCGTCCCGGCCGGCCCGAACTGGCCGATCTCCTCACGCTGCGTCGCTGACCGGCCGGCAGAAACGGCCGTCGGCTGCTCACCTTGAGCAGCCGGCGCCACACCCCGCACGATTCGCGTCGTATTCCGCAGGGCACGGGCCTTGCTCTCTCCCGGCCCATGACCGTTGACGAGTTCCTGACCCGCCACGTCGATCGCTTCCTGCTCGACGATCTCGAGACGATGGCGGCGATGCCGGCCGATACCGGCCCCGGCTCGCTCGGCGTGCCGATGGTGCTCACGGTGTTCGCCGGCTGCGAGCTGCTCGGCGGCATGCTGTCGTCGGGCACCAAGCGTTCGGCGTTCGTGAGCTACTGGGTCGAGCGGCTCTATCCCGGGGCCGATCGGGCCGGGGCCGAGGCGCTCTATCGCATGGTCCGCGACGGTGTCGGCCACGCCTTCATCGCCACGCCCGGTCTGCGCGTGACGCGCAGCCGCGACGAGCGGCACCTCACGCGCGACGGCGACGCCTACGTCATCGACGCGCTCTCCCTGCACGACGACTTCCGGGCGTCGTACTCCGCGGTGCGGCAGGAGATGGTGGAGCGCGGCCAGCCGGCGCTGTTCGAGCTGATCGCCTGGTACGAGAACGCCAGCGGCGAGTTGTTCCGGCATCTGCCGGCCGCGCCCGAACCAGCGGTCGCCGCGGCGGTGATCGCCGCGGCGGCCGGGACCGAGCCAGCGGATGCGGTGGCCGCATTCCCGGTGCTGGTGACCGCGAATGAACCGCCCGAGGCGTCGGCGCTCTTCGTCGATCCTGCCCTCGACGCTGCCGTCGTCGATCGCGTCCTGTCCTGAGTCGGACGCCCGCTCGGGCGGCGGTCGCGGACAGCGGCGCGAGCCTGCCTACGGCGATCGCTGGATCAGCACCCACAGGCGATCCGGCCCCGGCCAGCTGAAGCCGTCGTCCCACTCGACCCGGCGGACTTCGTCGTAGCCGTCCACCGGGTTCTTGGCCAGGCGATAGCGCAGCGCGCGCGTCGACATCACCCACGGCACGTCGTCGGTCGTCTGCCCGGGCGCCAGATTCTCGGGATGGGCGTAGAGCACCCAGCCGTTCCAGGCATAGCCGGCGTCGATGTCGGATGGCGGCACGCCGCTGTCCACCAGCGACTGCCAGGTGTCGCGCACCGCCTGGTTGAAGCGCAGCGTGTCGCGGACACCGAGGCCGCCGACGACCGCGAAGAGCGCCACCAGCGCCCAGGCCAGCCGTGGCGGAGGACGGTGGCCGCCGCCGGCACTGAGCGCCACGACGACCAGCAGCGGCAGCAGCACCAGCGCATAGCGATCGTTGTAGAACCACAGGATGTTGATGAGCGCGATGTAGGCGAAGAGATAGACCTGCACCGGCGTGTGCGGCGTGACCGCGAGCCAAGAGGCGCTGGTGCGCCGGCCGACCGCGAGCACCGCCAGCGACAGGGCCGCGAAACCGGCGCCGCGCAGCGCCACGTCGACCCACAGCAGCGGCGCCGTCAGCCAGTCGCCGCTCAAGAGGTGGCGGGCGCCGCCGATCTCGCGCAGCGTCCAGGTGTTGCGATCGCGCAGCGGCGCCGGGAACTCGCCAGCGACGCCGGCCATGACGACCGCCAGGGCCACAGCCACCAGCAGCAGCGTCCGGCTGCGCCACAGGCCACGCGCCGCGGCCATCGCCAGCAGCGCCGGCAGCGCGTAGAACGCGATCGGGACGAACACGTAGAGGTTGTAGGTGAGGTAGGTGCCGGGCGACAGCATGAACCAGTAGCGCAGTCGGTCGCTGAGCAGCTCCATCTCGCCGGTGCGCGGCATCACGGCCGCGACCAGCCAGGAGCCGAGCAGCATCGCGACCCATGTCGCGGCGATCGGCAGGGCCACCGTCCGCCGGCTGAGGCGTCCCTGCGGCCGCACCAGCAGGGGCAGGGCGGCCACCGGCGTCATGATGCCGATCTGCCGCTCGAGGCAACTGAGGCACGCCCACAGCCCGGCCCACCACAGCAGGCGCGGATCGTCGCGGCGGATCGCGCGGGCGTAGGCGGCGAGCGCCAGCAGCGTGAGGGCGACAAACGGCACGTCGGTCATGAACGACGAGGCCAGCAGCAGGAACGCCGGGTTGGCCGCCACCGTGAGCGCGCCGAACAGCGCCACCCGCGGCGACGCGTCGAGTTCGCGGAGCAGGAAATAGAGGGCGCCGCAGCCGACCGCGGCCAGCGCCAGCGTCGAGGCCCGGAGCGTGCCGAACGAGAAGCCGAAGACCAGCGACCAGGCCGCGCCCCAGGCCGCCGGGCCCACCGGGTAGACCGAACTCCAGTCGAGCACCGCCAACCGGCCGTGCTCGAGCAGCTGCTCGACGCTCCACGCGTAGGTCCAGTCGTCGATGACCGGGACGTCGCGGCCGGCGCCGGTGACGGCCGCGGCGACGGCGAAGAAGGCGGCGAGCCCGGCTACGTAGCGCCACTCGGCGCGTAGCGAGGGCATGGGCGGCGCGCCGGTCAGCGGCTGACGAGGCCTTTGAAGGCGATCCGGATCTGCGGCCCGACCTTCAGCATCCCGAGGAACACCGCCGGCGGTTCGATCTTGAAGGCCGCGAACTCCAGCCGGGTGTTGCCCTCGATCTGCACGCCCTTGTCCGACGGGGTGAGCGTGACCGGAAAACTCACCGGCTGGCTGACGCCGGTGACGGTCATGGTGCCGCTCGCCGTGGTCTGTCCGCCCGCCGTCTCGTACTTCTCGAGCCGGTAGACGATCTCGGGGAACTTGTCGGCGTGCATCGCCTCGTTGAGGTGCTGGGTCATCTCGTCGTTGGGGCAGCGGAAGGCCTTGAGCGGCACCGTGACGGTGGCCGCCTGCACCCCGGTGGCGAAGCCCGGCGCGGCGGTGCCGGCCGTGGCCGGCGTGACGGCGACGCTGCCCTGGGCGGTGCAGGTCCAGTTGCGCACCGTCGACGAGCCCGAAATCGTGAAGTCGACGGTGGACTGCGCCGCGGCGGTGCCGGTGCCGGCGACGCCGGCCAGCACCAGTGCGGCGACGGCGAGGCGGCCGGCCGTCACAGGCCGAACCCCTGGGTGTTGTGGCGCATCATGATCGGCGGCTGTCCGGCCTGCACGAACTGCGGCCCGATCTGGTCGATGGTGGCGGTGCGGGTCTGCCGCATCACCATGGTGAACTCGTCCATCAGCAGATCGATGACTTTGTCGACGCCGTCCTGGCCGAACGCGCCGAGGCCCCACACGTAGGGCCGGCCGATGCCGACCGCGTCGGCGCCGAGCGCCAGCGCCTTGAAGATGTCGGCGCCGCGGCGCACGCCGCTGTCGATCATCACCGGCACCCGGCCCTTCACGCCGGCGACGACCTCGGGCAGAGAGTCGATCGAGCCGCGCAGGCTGTTCTCGGCCCGGCCGCCGTGGTTGGAGACGTACACCGCGTCGACGCCGTGCTGCACGCACAGCTCGGCCTCCTCACGGGTGACGATGCCCTTCAGCACGATCTTCATCTGGGTGGCGTCGCGCAAACGCTTCACGTAGTCCCAGTCGAACGCGGTCCGCGGCCCCGGCGGGCCCGACACGTCGCGGTGCATCGGCCGCTGGTAGCCCTTCTGGTGGTTGTGGCAGCTCTGGCACAGCGGCCGCTGGTACTCCTCGCGGCCCTGCGAGCGGCGCGACAGCTCGCGGTTGCTGCCGCCGAGCAGATCCACCGTCCACACCAGTACCGGGCAGCCCCGCGCCTTGACCTTGTCGAGCGTCTTGCGGGTGATGTCCCAATCCGGATTGGCGTAGAGCTGGAACCAGTGGGGCTCGCCGCGGGCCTCGGCGATGGTCTCGTAGGCCTGCGAGCTCTGGTGCGACTGGATCTGCAGCACGCCGCGGGCCTTGGCCGCCCGGGCCGCGCCGCTCTCGCCTTCGGTGTGGTACGCCTCGAGCGCGGCCACCGGGCACAGGAAGAGCGGCGCGTTCCAGCGCCGGCCGAACAGCGTCACCGCGGTGTCGAGCTTCGCGTCGGGGCCAAGCCGTCGCGGCTTCAGCGCCAGCCGCTGGAAGCCCTCGCGGTTAGCCCTACGCGTCTCGAGGTCGTCCACGCCCATGTGGATGTAGTTCCAGTGCTGGGGCAGCGTGTTGGCGTGGGCGACGCGCTCGAGGTCCCAGACGTTGATGGCTTCGGCCGCGCTGTCGACGATCTGCCCGCTGAAGTGGCTGTCGAGGGCGCCGGGCGGCTGGTCCGGCGCGGGTGCGGTCTGGCTGCCGGGGGCCGCCTCGTGCGACGGCTGCAGTGCGAAGGTCTGACCGCAGATCGCGCAGCTGCCGGTCGGGCCGTGGGCGGTAGCCATCCGCTCGGCGTGCCAGGCCCGCTCCACCTCGCGCTGCCACGCCGGCGAGAGCGTCGGGTAGGCGGCGGCCAGCAGCGGGCTGCCGGCCAGGAGCTTGAAGAACTGACGGCGGCTGGCGTGCTGCTGCGCCGTGGGGGTGTCGTGGTGTCTCGTGGTCATGGCCGCGCTCCGGACGTCCGTTCAGGGCTTGCGAGCTGACGGCAGAGCCTAACATGACCGGCGCGCACCGTGGCGGTGCGCGCCGGCCGTGGCCATGGACCGGCGGCCGCTAGAAGGCGATCCGCGTGCCGAACTGGACCGAGCGCGGGAAGCCGCTGCCGCCGCGCAGGTTGGTCAGGGTCAGGAACGTGTTGGGCAGCCGCTCGTCGGAATTCGCCACCAGCGGGTTGTCCCAGTTGGTGCGGTTGGTCAGGTTGAACACGTCGACGAACAATTCCAACGTGCGGTCCTGGATGCGCCGCCGCCACCCGGCCCGGATATCGACCTGGAAGTAGTCGGGGCCGTAGGCGCCGTAGCGGCCGCCCTCGTTCTTGACGTCCGTCAGGGCGTTCAGGCCGGTGCCGCTGTAGCTGCCGGCGGGCGACGGGTCGTCGAGCTGCCCGTTCTGGTTGACGTCGATGTTGCTGTTGTAGATGGTGAACGGCGACCCGCTCATGTAGCGCGCCGTCGTGGCCAGCGTCATGCCGCCGGTCTTGGGTATCTCGAGGCGGCTCGCCACCGACAGGACGTGGCGCCGATCGATCGAGCGTCGGCCCATGACGCTGGTCGAGGTTCAGCTCCGTGAGCACCTGGTCGGTGTTCTTGTCGGCCTGGTCGGTGGCCGTGCCGCGCGACTTCGACAGCGAGTACGAGACCCGCCCCGACCACTTGTTGGCGTAGCGCTTCTCGAGCTGGAGGTTGAGCGCGTCGTAGTCCGAGCTGCCGCCGTTCTCGAACACCCACACCTGCTGGCGGTAGTTCACTGCATCAGCGCCGAAGATGCCGAAGGCGTCGACGCGTGTGATGGCGCCGGTGCGCGTCGTGTTGGCTCGGACCTGGGGCAGCAGATTGCGTCGCCAGGAACATGTCGCGGTTCATGATGCGCACGTAGTCGGCGTGGAAGGCCAGGGTCGGGTGCAGCTCCCGGACGTAGCCGAGGGTCATCTGGTGAGCGTAGGGCTGGCGCCGATCGGGGCTGTCGAAGATCACGACGCCGGTGTTGCGCGGCGCGGTGCCGGGCGGGAACAGCTGGTTGAGCAGCGCGCGGTTGACGAACGGGCCGTTGACCAGGAACGGGTCGGTGGGGAACTGACCGCGGCTCGGGCCCCGGATCGGCGTTGTCGTTCGGGAAGTTGGCGATGATCGACGAGGTGAACTTCGGGAACTCGATGGTGTCGTCGAGGGCGCCGAGAATCGTGCGGTTGTAGAAGATGCCGTAGCCGGCCCGCACGAGCGACTTGCCGTTGTCGTCCAGCTGATGCGTGAAGCCGATGCGGGGCGAGAAGTTGTTCTTGTCGACGGTCGTCGTCTGGCCCGGCTGGAACAGCGGGTTGTCGGCCGTGTCGAGCGTCGGGTAGAGCTCGAGGTCGTAGCGCAGGCCCGAGGCTCAACGTCGTGTTGTCGTTGAGCTGCCACTTGTCCTGCACGAACCCCTCGTAGATGTGGTTGGTCATGGTCTCGTCGTAGGCGTTCGGGATGCGAATCACCAGCCGCTCGGGGTAGGTGCGGGGATTGGCCGGATCGAACCGCAGGTCGGTGTTGAAGTTGAACGTGCCGTTCTGGTTGATCTGCGACACGCGGCGCAGCTTGGTATAGGTGTAGCGTGCGCCGACCTTGATGTTGTGGTCGCCCTTCTTCCCGGGCACGAACCACGAGAAGTTGTCCTCGATCTGGTAGTTGGTGTCCCACGGGCCCTGCGATTCGGTGCTGCCGCCCTCGATCTGCTCGAGGTAGTTGAGCTGCGGGGCGCACAGCGTCATGTCGCTGGCCGCTTCGCCGCCGAACTTGAAGCCCTCGTTGCCGCCCTCGGATCCTTGCCCGCGCGTACACAGCGTTGCCGTGCCACCAGTGCTCCCAGGTCTTGGCGACGCGGAAGGTGTTGACCTTGGTGCCCCCGAGCACGCTGGTGAAGGTGCCGACGGCCGTCTGGTCCAGGTCGGTTTCGTCCTGGAACACGTCGGGTCCCGACGCTCGATTGGGCACGACGGGAAACTGCGGCGCCGTCTCGCGCAGCCACCGCACCGCCCAGGTGTGGTTGGCGGTGATCTGATGGTCGAACCGGACGAGCGTGTTCCAGTCGTTGCGGTCCTCGACGATCGAGAAGTCGTTCTCGGGCCGCGACAGGAACGACCGCGTGCGGCTGGGCTTGTCGACCTGACGCTCGAGGCTGACGAAGAAGTGCGCCTTGTTCCTGATGATCGGCCCGCCGACGACGAAGCCCCACTCGCGCTTTTCGACCTGGGCCTTCGGCAGCGAGCGCTGGCGGGCGAAGAAGTCCTTGGAGGTGAGCTGGTTGCTCACCGCGTAGCCGAACAGCACACCCGTGAACTTGTTGGTGCCGGTCTTGGTGACGGCATTGACGATGGCGCCGCCGGCCCGGCCGTACTCGGCGTCGTACATGCTGGTGATGACCTCGAACTCCTGGATCGCCTCGAGTGGCGTGCGCACCTGCGCGCCGGAGCTGGTGCCGAGGGCGTTGTCGCCGTTGTAGCCGCCGTCGACCGACACGTTGTTGTTCTGCGACGACTGGCCGTTGGAGACGATGGTGTCGTTGCCCATCTGCGTCGACGGCGAGAACTGGACGCCGGGCAGGAGGGCCACCGTGGCGAAGTAGTTGCGGTTCATCGCCGGCAGTTCGGCCAGTTCGCCGGTGCCGATGTTGCCGCCGACGTCGGTGGCGGTGAGGTCGATGATCGGCGAGTTGCCGGTGACCGTCACCGACTCTTCGAGCGCCCCGATGGCCATCGTCAGATTGACGGTGAGCGTGGTGCCGACCGCCACCACGAGGCCGCGCCGCTCGAAGGTGCGGAAGCCGGTGAGTTTGGCGACGATGGCGTAGCGGCCGGGCACCATCTGCGCCAGGTGGTAGACGCCCTCGGCGCTGGTGGTGGCCTCGCGGAACTGGCCGTTGTCTTCGTTGGTAGCGACGATGGCGACCCCGGGCAGGGCCGCTCCCTGTTCATCGAGGGCTCGGCCGGTGATCTCCGAGGTTCCCTGCTGGGCGAGTGCTGGCACGCTCGCCACGGAAATCACGATTGCCAGACCCACGCCGACAAGAACACTGCGCATGACCGACCTCCTTCGAGGGGACCGCAGAACGGCACGAGACGAAATGGCGCAACGGATGTTTCGAGCGGAGCCTAACACAGACGCGCTTCGGTGGTACACGGCCTCGACGGCTGGGACCATCCGGCGGCCGACCCGGGCGGCGGCGAGCCGCGGCGCGGTCCCTACGGCAGTCGCGGGACCGACAGCAGGTGCGGGGCGACCACGCTGGCGACTGCGGCCAGCAGCCAGAACGCCGCGAACACCACGATCAGCAGCGTCGTGCCGCCGGTGGAGGCCGGCGGCGTCGCCGCCGCGGCCATCGCCGGATCACCCGACGGCGCGGCGGCTTCCAGGGTCTCGATGCGGGCGTCCCATTCGGCCAGCTGCCGCGTGCTGCTGCGTGCCGCCAGCGTCCACGCCCATGTCAGCCCGAGGCCGAGCACCGCGGTGGCGCCGACCGCCGGCATCGGCGCGACGCCGCTCGAGACGACGGCCAGCACCGCGATGACCAGGGCCGTGTGCAAGGCGGCCATCAGCAGGTGGCGCCGCCAATGGCCGGACGCCTCGGCACCGCGGGCCTCCACCGCCGCCCAGTAACGGGTGGCCCAATGCTCGCCGCCGTGCGGCGCCAGCCCCAGTTCGAGCAGGCGTACTTCAGCCAGGCAGGCCTCGAACTGCTCGACGGGGTCAGTTGTCTTCGCCGCCGGGCGGACGGGTGACGTCGACACAGGAGTGCGCGGCGCCGACGTCGCGACGTCGGGCGTGGGCCCATTCGGGGGCCGCGACACGGCGGGGAAGACCATGTGAGCGGCGGGCGACGTGAGTCGCCGGAACTTCGCTGACACTAGCACACGCACTGGCGTCGCGCGGGAGCGTCCGCGGCCGGTCGGCGTGGCGCTGCACACGGCGTCACACTGTCGCCGGCCGGCGGCCTCGCGCGACCGCGTAGACGAGCGATCCGGCGGCGACGGCCAAGGCGAAGCCGAGCCACTCGGCCCGCGTGAGTCCGGTCAGCAGCCACAGGATCACCGGCATCGCCAACCACGGCGCCACCCCGCCCAGCGGCACGCCGGCGCCGCCACGGCCGCTGGCGCGCAGCCGCCACGCGGCCAGCGCGCAGCCGAAGTACAGCGCCAGCGCTGCGACGTTGGCCAGAATCGCCAGCGACTCGAAGGTGCCGCTCACCGCCAGCACCAGCGCCGCCAGCGACTGGCCGACGATCGCCCGGTACGGGGTGCGATGTGCCGGGTGCACCGCGGCGAAGGCGCGCGGCAGGAAGCCGTCGCCGGCCAGCGCGTAGACGACGCGCGGTACCGACAGCGTCATGCCGCCCAGGTAGCCGAACATCGAGACCGCGGCGCCGGCCAGCAGCACCGCGCGCGCCGCGCCGCCGAAGGCGGTCCCGGCGGCATCGGCCAGCGGCGTGCCCGACGACGCCAGCGCCGGGCCGAGGATGCCTTGCGCCGACACCTGCAGGGCGATGTAGAGCACGGTGATGCCGAGCATGGCCAGCGCGATCGCCCGCGGCACCGTGCGGGCGGTGTCGCGCACCTCGCCGCTCGGCACGAGCGCCGTCTCCACGCCAGCGAACGCGAAGACGAGCAGCAGCGACGTGCGAGCCACGTCGGCGGCGGACGGCCAGGCGGTGATCGTGAGGTGCTCGCCGCGCAGCACGAACAGCCCGCCGAGGGCGATGAGTCCCAGCGGCACCAGCTTGGCCACGGTCGCCACGGTGTTGAGGCGCGCGCCGAGGGCGACGCCGCGGACGTTGACGGCCGCCCAGAAGGCGTAGGTCGCCGTCAGCACGACGGTCTGCGCCGTGCGGCTTGCGAGCGGCGGCACGAGCTGGCCGATGCTGGCCGCGAAGACCGTCGACACCGCCGCGGTGGCGAACAACCCCAGCATCCACAGCATCAGCCCGGCGAGGAAGCCGGCGTAGGGGCCGAGGGCGACGCCGATATAGGCGTATGGCCCGCCGGTGAGCGACACGCGGCTGCCGGCGTCGGCGATGCACAGCACGATGAGCGCCATCGCCGCCGCGCACACCAGGTAGGCGATCGGCGCCGCTGGCCCGAGCGCCCCGGCGACCGTCGCCGGCAGCCGGAAGATGCCGCCGCCGACGGTGATGTTGACGATGGCGGCGGCCAGGCCCAGCGTGCCCATCACGCGCAGCAGCGACGGCCGCGATTCAGACGACGACGGCGTGGCCGGTGCGCGCGACATGGGCGCGCCAGCATACCAGTCGCGTGGTGCTATCGTGGCAGCGATGTCCCTCCCGAACAGGGCGGCGTGCGCCGCGCTCGATGCCGCCGATCCGCTGGCGCCGCTGCGCGCCTGGTTCGACCTCGACGCCGCCGATGCCCGCGGCGACATCTACCTCGATGGCAACTCGCTCGGCCCGCTGCCGCGCGCGACGGCGGGCCGCGTCGGACAGGTGCTGAAGGACGAGTGGGGCGGCGACCTCATCCGCAGCTGGAACAGCGCCGGGTGGATCACGCTGTCGCAGCGCATCGGCGACCGGATCGCGCCGCTGCTCGGCGCCGGGCCCGGCGAGGTCGTCGTCGCCGACTCGACGTCGGTGAATCTGTTCAAGGCGCTGGCTGCGGCCATGTCCTTCGCCGCCGCCGACGGATCGCCGGCGCGGCGGACGATTCTGTCGGAGCGGAGCAACTTTCCGACCGACCTCTATATCGCCGACACGGCGGCGCGGGCGCGCGGCTTCGCCCTGCACCTGGTGGAGGCCGACGCGCTGGCCGGCGCCCTCGGCGCCGACACCGCCGTGCTGATGCTGACCCACGTGAACTACCGCACCGGGCGGATGCACGACATGGCGGCGGTGACGCGCGCCGCCCACGCCGCCGGCGCGCTGGTGATCTGGGATCTGGCGCACTCGGCCGGCGCGGTGCCGGTGACGCTGGGCGGCGATGGCACCGCCGGCAGCGCCGCCGACTTCGCCGTGGGTTGCGGCTACAAGTACCTGAACGGCGGCCCCGGCGCCCCCGCGTTCATCTGGGCGCACCCGCGCCACACCGCGCGCATGGACGCCGAGGGCTGGCGGCCGCCGCTCGCCGGCTGGCTCGGCCACGCCGCGCCGTTCGCGTTCACGCCCGACTACCAGCCCGCGCCCGGCATCGCCCGGTTCGTCTGCGGCACACCGCCGGTGCTGTCGCTGGCGGCGCTCGAGTGCGGCGTCGAGACGGTGCGTGCCGCCGAGGCCTACGGCGGCGTGGCGGCGCTGCGACGCAAATCGCTGGCGCTCACCGATCTCTTCATCGCGCTGGTCGAGTCGCGCACCGCTGGCGCCGGCATGACGCTGGTGACGCCGCGCGACCACGCGACCCGCGGCAGCCAGGTCAGTGTGGCGCACGACCACGGCGGCTACTCGATCATGCAGGCGCTGATTGCCCGTGGCGTCGTCGGCGATTTCCGCGCCCCCGACATCCTGCGCTTCGGCTTCACGCCGCTCTACACCCGCTACGTCGATGTCTGGGACGCGGTCGATCGGCTGGTGCAGGTGCTCGAGTCGGGGGAGTGGCAGGAGCCGCGGTTCGCGGTCCGCGCCGCGGTCACGTAGCGGGGCAGAGCTGCCCCGGATGTCGCCTCACGTAGACGCGAACAGCCGGCGCGCCGCGGCGAAGAGCGGCGTCGCCGGATCGCCGAGGTCGAGCACGACGTCGAAGTGGTTCCGGCCCGGCACCTCGAGGGTCGTGCACGGCGTCCCGGCCTCGACCAGCCGCGTGGCAAACGCCCGGCTCTGTCGCTTGAACTCGCTCGTCTCGATCTCACCCCAGGCGACGACCGCCGGGCAGTAGGCGCGACCGGCGGCCAGGAGATCGAGGGCGTCAGCGGCGGCCGTGTCCAGCGCCAGCGCGTCGTTGATCGACGTGCCGATGAGCGGGGCGAGGTCGAAGATCCCCGAGACCGGCACGATGCCGCGGATCGTTCCGGCTGGCGCGTCAGCGCAGGCCGCGGCCAGATAGGCGCCGGCGGAACTGCCGGCGACGACGACGTTGCCGGGATCGAATCCGAGGGCGTCGGCGTGCTCACGCAGCCACGTCACCGCGGACCGACACTCTTCGACGATCTGGGGCAGGCGGGCCGCCGGCGCCAGCGTGTAGCCGACGACGGCGTGCGCGAATCCGTCGGTATGCCATGCCGGCGCCAGGAATGCTGACTCCGCCTTCGACAACTCCTGCCAGTAGCCGCCGTGGAAGTAGACGAGCAACCCGGGCCGGCGCGCGTTGGCCGGGGCGGCGAAGTAGTCGAGCGTCGCCCGCGGCGCCGGACCGTAGCGCAGCTCGCGCGTGACCGGCAGGCTCGCGTGGGCCGCGGCGCTCCGCGCGACGTACTGCGCGACGAACGGCGCGTAGTTGCCGCCGATCGCCGAGCTCGGCGAGTATTCGCGCTCGCGGGTCGCGGAGTCGAGCCGATTCAACAGGTCCACCGCAGCCGCAGGACACGAATCTCCGCGTGGCGCTGGAGGACCAGCAGCGGCGCGCCGTCAGCCCAGCACGACAGCGACCCGAACGCCGCTTCGAAGTCCTGACGGTCGTCCGAATCGTCGATGAGCAGCGGCGTCTCCCCGGCAGCGAGCGCGGCCTGGATGCCGCGGCGCAGCTGGTCCGGCGACATGGCATCCCATCGATACGCGGTGACGCCGCCGTAGTACCTGAGACTGCCGCTGTGGACCCGGGTCACGAGCGGATGGCGCAGCAGACCGCCGCCGGCCAACGCTCCGGGCAGGTCTTCGAAACGCCCCAGGGCTTCGTTCGTGCGGCGGAGTTCCGAGCGCTGCTCGAAGTCCATCTGCCAGCCGACGACCACCAGGCTCACGGCCGCCACCGCCAGGGGACGGTTCACGGCCACGCGCCGCGCCAGCGACACCGCGAAGAGCACGACGACGGGAAACGCCGGCAACAGGAACCGCGCGAAGGTCCAGTGCGGCCACGGCTGGTAGACGAGGTAGATGCCGAGGTTCGCCGTCACGAACAGCACCAGTGGGAGGTGCCGAACGCGGCGTTCTCGCAGCACTGACAGCGACTCCCATGCGAAGCCCACCAGCGGCAGCGGCGACATCGTCTGCCACAGCCACGCGGCGTAGCGCTGCACGTTGGTCATCACGTAGGAGGTCGAGAAGAAACCGGCGAGCGACCCGTACCCCGAAGTCGTGGGGGCGCCGTAGAGGCGCTGGTTGTGCCAGCCGAGCCAGGCCAACGCCGGCGCCGCGGCGCCGCCCAGTCGCAGCAGACCGGCGCGGCCGGCCGCGGCCAGCGCGCACCCGGCCGGGCCGACCAGCAACGGCGCCAGGTTCGGACGCACGATCACGGCGAGGCCGGCCAGCACCCCGGCGCCGATCTGGAGCGCCGGCTGCGCGCGGGCGGCCAGGGCCAGGCTCCACGTCCAGTACGCCGCCGCCACGGTGTCGCTCATCGGGATCGTGGCCTGCGCGAGCAGCACGGGGTTGCAGGCGATCACCGCGGCGGCGAGCCGCGCACTCGTGTCGTCGAACAGGGTCCGGCCGAGCACATAGGTGCCGGCCACGAGGGCCACGGCGCCAAGCGGCGCGACCGCGTACATCGCCCAGTCGCCGAACGCGCGGGCGGCCGCCATGTGCAGCGACATGCCGGGCGGGTACTGCGCAACTGCGGCAACCGCGGGAGCGCCCTGCGGCACGTAGCCCAGCGGCACCGAGGCGGCCGGAGGGAAGAAGCGCGCGTCGATCCACTCCGGGTGCGACAACGACCCCGACCACCAGTCCATCGCCTGCGCGACGTAGCCATGCATGTCGGCGGCGGCGGCCACCGGGGCGGCGTGGGCGAGCGCGAACGCGGCGCAGCCGACCAGGCTGAGCGGGACCAGTCCGTGTCGGAGCGCTTTTTCCATGCCGGCCCGCACCCGCGGATCGAGCGCCAGCAGCAACCCGGCGACCGCGGCGGCCGTGAACGGGCGGCGGACCGAGAACGACGCGATGCGCCAGTCGAAGACGGTGAGCCGGAACCCGCCGCTGACCCAGGTGTACAGCGCGAGCGGCCCGGCCAGCGCCAGGACGACCCACAGCAACGGCGCCCCGCGTGCGGCCAGGCGTGTCAACGGCGTCATGTGCCACGTGCGCCGTCGATGTGTCTGGCGCGGTGCGGGAACGATTTCACACCTGGCCGTCTGCGGGAAGGGCGTTCTCTCGCGATTGTTGCCATCAACTATTGGAATCACTCCAGATTCGATCTACGCTGTCGTCGTGGTCACCGACCCCGCCGGACTCCTGCGAGAACGCGGTATTCAGGTCACGGCGCAGCGCCTGGCGGTGATGCGCGCGGTGGCCGGGCAACCGCACGTCACCGCGGACGCCGTGGCCGAGCTGGTGCGGGCAGAGATCGGCGCCATCTCGCTTCAATCGGTCTACGACGCGCTCGGCGTCCTGGTGGCCAACCGCCTCATCCGCCGCATCCAGCCGGCCGGTTCACCGGCACGTTTCGAGGGTCGGGTGGGCGACAACCACCACCATCTGATCTGCCGGGTGTGCGGCCGGGTGGTCGACGTGGACTGCGCCGCCGGCGCCGCCCCGTGCCTGGCCGCCGCCGACGACCAGGGCTACGAGATCGACGAGGCCGAGGTCGCCTACTGGGGACGCTGTCCCGACTGCGTGGCCGGGGCGGGCGCGACGGCCATCGCCACGCCGCCGGCCCGCCCGCGCCGGGGCCCGAGGCGCACTACCCGGCCGCGCGGCCTGCCGAAAGCGGCACCGACACCGTAGCACTGCGGTCCGGAGTGACACCCGGACCGCTCCTACCCACTCAGCAGAGGTCAACGTCAGCCATGGACAACGAACAGAAGTGCCCGTTCTCGAGCAAGGCCCACAGCGGCCGGTCGAATCACGACTGGTGGCCGAACCAGTTGAACCTGAGCGTTCTGCGTACCAACCACCCGGCCGGCAATCCGATGGGCGCCGACTTCGACTACGCCGCCACGTTCAAGACGCTCGACCTCGCGGCGCTGAAGAAGGACCTCGAGGCGCTGATGACGACGTCGCAGGACTGGTGGCCGGCCGACTTCGGCCACTACGGCGGCCTCTTCATCCGCATGGCGTGGCACAGCGCCGGCACCTATCGCATCCACGACGGCCGCGGCGGCGCGGGATCGGGACAGATCCGCTTCGCGCCGCTCGGCAGCTGGCCCGACAACGCCAACCTCGACAAGGCCCGCCGCCTGCTGTGGCCGATCAAGCAGAAGTACGGCGCCAGGATCTCGTGGGCCGATCTGATGGTGCTGACCGGCAACGTCGCGCTCGAGTCGATGGGCTTCAAGACGTTCGGCTTCGCCGGCGGCCGCACTGACGTGTGGGAGCCGGAACAGGTCAACTGGGGCGCCGAGAGCACGTGGCTCGGCGACGAACGCTACAGCGGCGATCGCCAGCTGGCGAATCCGCTGGCGGCGGTGCAGATGGGCCTCATCTACGTGAATCCCGAAGGCCCCAACGGCAATCCCGATCCGATCGCCGCGGCCCGCGACATCCGCGAGACGTTCCGGCGCATGGCGATGAACGACGAGGAGACGGTGGCGCTCATCGCCGGCGGACATTCCTTCGGCAAGACCCACGGCGCTGGCCCGGCGACGCACGTCGGCCGCGAGCCCGAGGGCGGCAACCTCGAGGAGCAGGGCTTCGGATGGAAGGGCAGCTACGAATCCGGCAAGGGCGCGCATGCGATCACCAGCGGGCTCGAGGTCACCTGGACCACGACGCCAACGAAGTGGAGCAGCGACTTCTTCGCGCACCTCTTCGAATACGAATGGGAGCTGACCACCAGCCCGGCCGGCGCCAAGCAGTGGACGCCGAAGAACGGCGCCGGCGCCGGCACGGTGCCGCACGCCTTCGATCCGGCGAAGAAGATCGCGCCCGGGATGCTGACCACCGACCTGTCGCTGCGCTTCGATCCGGCCTACGAGAAGATCTCGCGCCGCTTCTACGAGCACCCGGACGAGTTCGCCGCGGCGTTCGCCAAGGCCTGGTTCAAGCTGACGCACCGTGACATGGGGCCGATCGCGCGTTACCTCGGGCCTGAGGTGCCGAAGGAGCCGCAGCTATGGCAGGACCCGGTGCCGGCGGTCGACCACGCGCTCGTGGACGAGAAGGACGTCGCGGCGCTGAAGGCCACGGTCCTCGCCTCGGGTCTGACCACGTCGCAGCTGGTGTCCACGGCCTGGGCGTCGGCGTCGTCGTTCCGCGGCACCGACAAGCGCGGCGGGGCCAACGGCGCCCGCGTCCGCCTGGCGCCGCAGAAGGACTGGGCGGTGAACAACCCGCCCGAGCTGGCCAAGGTGCTGGCGGCCCTGGAGAAGACTCAGCAGGCGTTCAATGGCGCCCAGGCCGGCGGCAAGAAGGTCTCGCTGGCCGACCTCATCGTGATCGGCGGCGATGCGGCCATCGAGGCCGCGGCGAAGAAGGGCGGTGTGCCGGTGCAGATCCCGTTCACGGCCGGTCGCACCGACGCCACGCCGGAACAGACCGACGTCGAGTCGTTCGCCGTGCTGGAGCCGGATGCCGACGGCTTCCGCAACTACCTCGGTGACGGCCACACCGTGCCGGCGGAACACCTGCTGGTCGAGCGCGCGTTCCGGCTGACGCTGAGCGCGCCCGAGATGACGGCGCTCGTCGGCGGACTTCGCGTGCTCGGCGCCAACAGCGGCCAGGGCGCCCACGGCGTGTTCACGAAACAGCCGGGCGTGTTGACCAACGACTTCTTCGTCAACCTGCTCGACATGGGCACCGAGTGGAAGCCGGCGACGGCGGCGGCCGCTGAGTTCGCCGGGACGTGCCGCACCAAGGGCGACGCCCGGTGGACGGCCAGCCGCGTCGACCTGCTGTTCGGGTCGAACTCGGAGCTGCGCGCGCTGGCGGAGGTCTACGCCTGCGACGGCGCGAAGGAGAAGTTCGTACACGACTTCGCCGCCGCGTGGACCAAGGTGATGCACCTCGATCGCTTCGACGTCGCGTGAGTCCTCAGGCGTTCAGGTCGGCCGGCTGTCGGCCGACCTGAACCGCCGGTCAGTTCCTGGCGGCCGCGGCCGTCTTGACCTGTTTTTATCTTGTTTTACCTGCATTCTCCTTGGCGGGCGGTGGACATCCTGCTGTGATGGGGCGCGCGGCCGACCGCGGTTCACCCATGCCCAGCTCCGTGAAACTCACCATTGCCATCGCCGACCACCCGCATACGGCCGCGGTCAAGAACGGCACCATCCCAATCGAAGGAGTGGATGCCGAGTTCGTCACCGTCAAGCCGCAGATCGCCGCGTTCCGCCGGATGGTGCGCCAGGTCGAGTTCGACGTTTGCGAACTGGCTCCGACGACCTACGTCATCGCCCGGGCCTACGGCGCGCCCTTCGTCGCCCTGCCAATCTTCGTCCAACGGCGGTTCCACCACTCGGGGCTGCTCGTCCGTCCCGATGCCGGGGTTACGGTCCCGAAGGACCTGGAAGGGAAGAAGGTCGGCGTCCGCGCCTATTCGGTGACCACGGGCGTCTGGACCCGCGGCATCCTCATGGACGAGTTCGGTCTGGACGCCTCGAAGGTCACCTGGGTGGTCGACGACGAGGAGCACGTGACGCAGCTGCCGCTCCCGGCCAACGTCGTGCACGCACCAGCCGGTACCTCTCTGGCCGAGATGATGGAGCGCGGCGAACTGGCCGCGGGGTTCGCGGCCAACGCCGGCGTCGGACGGAAGGGGGCGCCCACGGGTGGGTGGCAGACCGTCGAAGCGGACTACCCCGATCTGTTCCCGAACGCGAAGGCGCTGGAGGCGGCGTGGTTCGCGCGCACCGGCATCTACCCGATGCACGGCACAATCGTCGTGAAAGACGCCGTGCTCGCTGCGTATCCGTGGGTCGCGGCGGCGATCTTCACGGCCTTTTCGACCGCCAAGGACCAATGGCTGGCGACGCTCGATGCCGGCACGCCAACTGACGCTTCCGACAGGAAGTATGCGTCGCTGCGCACAATCGTCGGGCCCGACCCGCTGCCCTACGGCATAGCCGCCAATCTCGCGACCATCACCGCACTCGAGGCGACGGCGTTCGCCCAGTGCCTGACGCCGCGCCGCTTGGGACTCGATGAGCTGTTCGTGGATCCTGGAGGCGAGGCTTAGCATGACGACACACCTGACGCGTCGGGCCGTGCTGCGGATGTCCGGGGCCGCCCTGCTGGCGGCCGGCGGCTGCGGACGCCCGCCGGCGGCGGGCGGCTCGACCCCGGTGCACATCGCCACCGCGTCGGGCGGTCTGAACCTGACCATGTCCGAGCTGTTGCGCCAGCAGAAGTTCCTCGAGGCATTCGATCTCACGCCGACCGTCGTGGCGATGGCCGACGGCTCGAAGATCGTCGGCGGCATCTACAGCGGGTCCATCGATGTCTCGCCGATGTCGGGCTTCGGGCAGGTGTTCCCGGCGATCGAACGCGGCGCCGACTTGAAGATCATCAACGCGGCGACGCTCCTCCCAGGGCTGGCGCTCTTCAGCAACAAGCCCGAGGTCCGCACGCTCAAGGACCTCGAGGGAAAAGTGGTCGGCGTGGGCGCGATCGGCTCCCTGGTGCACCAACTGACCGTGTCGGTGCTGCGCAAGTACGCCGTCGACGTCACGTCGGTGCGGTTCGTGAACATCGGTTCCAGCGCCGACATCTTCAAGGGCGTCGGCGCCGGCACCGTGGATGCCGGCGCCGGCCCGGCGGCGTTTTTCGATGATGCGGCGGCGCACCACCTCCACGCCGTCGAGCACGGCAACATGACCGAGGAGCTGCCAGAGTTCACCTACCAGGCGGGCTGGACCTCGGCGCGGATGCTGGCGACCAAGCGCGACACCATCGTGCGCGTGCTGGCCGCCTACGCGACGCTGTTCCGGTTCGTCGCCGACCCCTCGTCGCAGGACGCGTTCCTGAAGGCGCGGCGGGCGGTGTTCCCGGACGCGACCGAGCGCGAACACGTCGGGGAGTGGAGTTACCTGCAGCGGTTCAAGCCGTTCGCCGCGGACCTGATGCTCACGCCGGAACGAGTGCGCTACATGCAGCAGGTCAACATCGACTTCGGGATCCAGAACGAGATGCTGCCCTTCGAGCGGGTGGTCGACCTATCGCTGGCTCAGGAGGCGCAGAAACTTCTGGCGTGAGCCGCCCGACGGGTTCCTCAGCTGCCCTTGCTGCCGTTCTTGACCAGCCCGGGATAGGACTGGCTCGCCCGCAGCGCATCCCATTGCGGCGCGATGCGCAGGCTGAACGGCAGTCGCAAGCCGTCCCGGCGCGTCCGCTCGAGCCACTCCATGGCCTTGGCGTGTTCGCCGAGGCCGGTGTGGATCAGCGCGATCGCCACGCCGTTGTGCGCGGTGCCGTCCACCGGCTGGCGGACCAACGACTCCAGCAGGTCGCGGGCTTCGGCGGTGCGCCCGGCGATCGCGTAGGCGCGGCCCAGATGGCCCAATGCCACCTGGCCGGCCTTGAGATAGGCGGCGATGGCTTCGTCGATCCGGCCGGCTTCCTCGTGGCACTGCCCGAGCGTACGGAACGACCACGAATGGGACGGGTCGAGTTCCAGGGTCCGGTTGGCCTGGACCATCGCCGCGTCGTAGCGACCCGAGTAGTAGAGCTCGTTGGCCATCTGCCAGTTGGTCATCACCGACAGCGGGTCCAGATTCCTGGCCACGTAGAGCTGCTCGAGCGCCTCGTCGAACCGCTGTTGCTCGTGCAGGAATGCGGCGTAGCGCTGGCGCGCATAGGCATTGCGGTCGTTGAGTTCCAACGCGCGCTGGAACTCGCGCTGCGCCAGCTCGATGTCGCGGTCGAGGCGGTAGCTCAGCTCGGCCAGCGCCACGTGTGTCTCGGCGAGGTGGGGGCCGAGGGCCACCGCCCGATCGGCGGCCTGCTTCGCCTTGACCAGCGATTCGTCCTGGGAGACACCCGTGGCGGCGCGGTCCAGATACGACACGGCGAGGCTGGCATGGGCCAGCGCAAAGTTCGGATCGAGGGCGACCGCGGTCTCGAAGTAGGGCAGCGCCCATGCCGGGCGCCGGCCGGTCGTCCGGTCGTAGTAGCCGCGGCCGCGCCAATACCACGCGTAGGCGTCCGAGCTTCCGGTGGGCCACGCGTTCCCATACCCAGCGGGCTGTGCCGGCGGGCCGGCCGCCGTCGTCGACGGCACGGCCGCGGCACCGCCGGTCGTGGCGCCGCGCGTCAGGCTGAAGGCGGCGGCGAGGGCGACGCCGGCCAGCAGCGATGCCGCAACGCCGTGCCACCGGCGCCAGATGGGCCGCCGCAGTGTGACCGCGTGCGGTGCGGGGGGCTCCACCGGCGCGGACGACTCGCCCGGACTGGCCAGCGGCGTGACGGGCACCGCGAGTCGGTATCCCTCCCGCGGACAGGTCAGGACGATGGGGCTGCCTTCGACGTGGTCGGCAAGCGCCAGGCGCACCTGCCGGATGCACACGTTCAGACCGTGCTCGAAATCCCCGTGGACGCGGTCTCCCCAGATCTGCTTCTGCAGTTCCTCGCGGCCGACCAGTGCCCCCTGTCGTGACACCAGCAACGCCAAGGCGCGGAACGCCTGCCCACCGATCTTGACCGGCTCCTCGCCCCGGCGCAGGACGCCGGCCGCGGTATCGATCTCAAAACCCGCGAAATCCCATCGGGTACACGGTTCCATCTGGACCTGCTATCGCTGGATTATCGAGCTTCCCCCGGTGGCGCGCAAGGGCGGCAATCGTGCGAGATCGGGCCCAGGCGCCGGCAGACCGAGGCCCAGCACCGGGTGATTGAGGCGCGTTTACCTCGTTTTTGATGTGCTTTGCCTTTCGCTCGGCTCGCCAATCCTCCACAATCCAGCCCGCTCGATCGTCAGCCGGCGACGTCGGCGGTGGCCGGCGATGTCGCCAGCAGTTCATCACGAAAGGAAGGCTCGATGGCACCGTACTCGTCGCAGCGGCGGACGTTCCTCCACACCTGCGGCCTCGGATCGCTGGCCCTGCTGCTGCCGGGATCGACGGCCCGGCTCCACGGCCAGCACGCCGCGGGCGGCGCGCGGTCGACGCCGATGCTCGAAGACCTGGCGGCCTGGGTCGCGCGGGTGCGCTACGAGGACTTTCCGCCCGAGGTGATCGCCAAGGCCAGGCGGCTGCTCCTCGATACGCTCGGCTGCGCCGTCGGCGCCATCGACGGCGAACCGATCCGCATCGCCACCGAGGTGATCCGTCACCAGGGCGGCAATCCGCAGGCCACGGTGATCGGCGGCGGCTGGAAGGCGTCGGTCGAGCAGGCGACGTTCCTGAACGCCCTGGCCATCCGCTACCTCGACTTCAACGACTACGCCGCCTTCGGCTATCCGCACCATCCGAGTATCAACGTCGGCGCAGCGCTGGCGATCGCCGAGCTGCAGCAGCTGAGCGGCAAGGACGTGCTGCTCGGGCTCACGGTCGCCTACGAAGTCCACATCCGGTTCCGCGACTTCTCGGCCGACCGGCCCGGCAACAACGGCGCCCGCAAACGCGGGTTCGACCTGCCGTCGATCGAGGCGCAGTTCGCCTCGGCCGCGGCCGCCGGCAAGCTCCTCGGCCTCGACGCGCCGAAGCTGGCCAACGCGCTGGCGATCGCCGGCAGCTTCGGCAACACGCTGCGCGAAGTGCGCAGCGGTGGCGAACTGGCGATGGCCAAAGGTTCCGCCGAGGCGATCTCGTCGAAGAACGGCGTGTTCGCGGCGCTGCTGGGCCGGGCCGGGATGAGCTATCCGGACACCCTGCTCGACGGCGACAGCGGCTACGCCAAGGTCATCGTCGGCGAGGTCGACGAACGGATCCTCCGTTCGGCGGCCACCGACTTCCACATCATGAAGAGCTGCTACAAGATGTGGCCGTCGATCGGGACGTCGCAGGCGCCGATTGCCGCCGCGCTGTCGCTGCGGGCGCAGGCGCCGGCCGATGAGATCACCGGCATCACGGTGGCGCTGAGCGACTTCGGCTACGAGCAGCAGCGCGACTTCCGCGGCGAGATCAACACCCGCGAGCACGCCGACCACAGCGTGCCCTACCTGGTCGCGCGCGCCTTCCTCGATGGCCAGGTCACGGTGGCTGATTTCGAGGAACAGCGCTTCCGCGATCGCCGGGCGCTGGCGCTCGCCGACAAGGTGACCCTGGCGGTGGACAAGTCGCTCAACGGCGAGGCCGAGATTCTCGGCGTGAAGATGAGCGTCACCACGCGAAGCGGCGCGGTCCGGACCGCCGACGTGTTGTACGGGCCCGGCAGCGTCAGGAACCCGCCGAGCGATGCCGCGCTCGAGGCGAAATTCCTGCAGAACACCGAAGCGGTGCTGGGCCGCGACCGCGCCCACCGCGCCGCCGAGGTCATTCTGGCCGTGGATCGCCAATCCGATCTGAGCGCACTGCTCGCCGCGCTGGCGCCACGGGCGGCACGCTAGTGCGGCGTGTTCTGGTTGCGGCCGGCCGAATCGGCCCAGTGGCGCGCCGATTGAGTCGATTTGACGCGTGTTTTACCCGGTTTTGACTTGTCGCCGTCTCGTCGCGGGCCTAGCGTTCAGCGCGTCCGTCTCGCGCCGCAACTCGAGGCCGTCCGGCGGCGCCGGTGAGGATGCTCAGGTGGGGGAGTTCATGAACGCACTGATATCACGCCGCGTCAGCATGCTGCTGGCGGTCGTGGCGCTGCTCACGACGCCGGGCCAGTGGGCGCAGGCCCAGGAGCCGGCGCTCAAGACGACGTTCGTCGCGCTGTCGAACCGGGCCAACGCCGTGCTGCTGGAGTCGGCCGAGCCCAGCCCGAAGCGCCGCATCGTCGCCATCAACACCCACCCGGACCACAACAACAACTTCAACTACTTCATCGGGCGGGAGCTGGCGGCGCGTGGCTACCGGGTGCTGCTGTTGAACTACTACGGTCCCGAGGCCGAATTCGACGAGTTCCTGCCGCCGATCGCCGCCGCCGTGCGCTACGCCCGGGGGCTGCCCGGCACCGAGAAGGTGGTGTTTGCCACCCACAGTGGCGGCGGCCCGGCGTTGACCTACTACCAGGAAGTCGCGGAGAAGGGACCGGCAGCGTGTCAGGAGGCGGCGCGGCTCTATCCGTGCCGCGGCCCGGGCCTGACCGGCCTGCCGGCCGTCGACGGCATCCTGCTGCTCGACATCAACATCGGCGCGCCGCATCGGATGCTCTCGCTCGATCCGGCGGTCGAGACGGCCGCCCCGCGAAAGCGCGAGCCGTCGCTCGACCTCTACACGCCGGCCAACGGGTTCGATCCCGCGACCAACAGCGCTCGTTATTCCCCGGCCTTCGTGAAGCGGTTCTTCAGCGCGTTCAACGCCCGCGGTGAGCGCCTGATTGCCGACGCCCAGGCCCGGCTCCGCGCCATCGACGCCGGCACGGGTCCCTACAAGGACGACGAGCCATTCGTCGTCGCCGGGATGGCCAGCAACGCCGTGGGCGCCAGAGTGAACCTGGCCGACCCGCGGTTCTTGTCGCGCACGCATGCGCCGCGCCTGCACCTGAAGGCCGATGGCTCGACCCCGGTCGAGATCGTCCCGCTGACGCGCACGCCGGCCGCGACGCCCATCGCCGAACGGGAGACGCTGGCCGAGACCACGCAGAACGTCACCGTGCGGCATTTCCTCTCGTTCCTCGCGCTCCGGACCACGCCTGACTTCGAACTGACCGAAGACTCGATCAAGGGCGTCGACTGGCGCTCGTCGGGCAACAGTTCCGCCGGCAACGTCGAGAACATCTCGGTGCCGACCCTGGTGATGGCCGGCACCTGCGCCATTCACCTCGTGCCCCTCGAGATCGTCTACGACCATTCGGCGGCGGCCGACAAGCAGTTCGTGGCCGTTGAGGGCGCCAACCATGCATTTCAGCCGTGCCGCCCCGAGTTCGGCGACACGCGCCGTCGTACCTTCGACTTCGTCGACGGCTGGCTGAGCAAGCCAGGACGGTTCTGAGTAACCCAGTGCGGCTTGAAGGAGCAAACGTATGAGCGCGTTGACAAGAATCGATCGGGCCGCCGCCGTCCTGGCTCTGCTGTCCTTGACCGCGGGTGCGGCCCCGGCACTGGGGCAGGGCACCAGCGCCGCGGCCATCGCCGGCGTCGTCAAGGACACCTCGGGCGGCGTCCTGCCCGGCGTGTCCGTCGAGGTGAAGAGTCCGGCGATGATCGAGGGGGCTCGCGTCACGGTCACGGACGAGAACGGGCGCTATCAGGTCATCGAACTGCGCCCGGGTGCCTACACCGTGACGTTCACGCTGCAGGGCTTCGCGCCGCTGGTCAAGGACGGCCTGCAGCTCTCCTCGAACTTCACCGCCACGGTCAACGCCGACCTCAAGGTCGGCACGCTCGAGGAGTCGGTGACCGTGTCCGGTGCGGCGCCGCTGGTCGATGTCACCAGGGTGACGCAGCAGAAGGTGATCACCAACGAGGAGCTCAGCATCGTGCCAACCGGGAAGAGCACGCTGTCCCTCATCGCACTGATGCCCGCCGCCGCCGCGCCGCCGTCGGCGCAGGACGTCGGCGGCAGCCGCGGTGAAGCCTCGGTGCGGATGTCGATCCACGGCGCACGGCAGGGCGACCAGCGCATGAACCAGAACGGCATGTCGTTCAACATGCTCGACAACCCGACCGGCCGTACCTTCTTCATCAATCCGCTGGGCGCGCAGGAGATCGTCGTCGAGGCCGGCTCCGGCGGCTCGGCCGAGTACTCGAGCGGCGGCGCGCAGATCAACATCATCAGCCGCGACGGCGGCGACCGCTTCACCGGCACGTTCTTCGCCGCCGGCACGTCGCACGGCCTGCAGGCCAACAACCTCGACGACGACCTGCGCGGGCAGGGCCTCTCGTCGGTGAACAGCGTGCGGGCGATCTACGACGCCAATGCCGTGGTCGGCGGCCCGATTCTCAAGAGCCGGCTGTGGTTCACCTCCGCGTTCCGCCGCAACGGGCGCCGCACCCGCATTGCCAACCTCTTCTACGACTCGAACCCGTCGGACTGGCTGTTCACACCGGACCTGGACCGGCCGGCCGAGGCACCGGAAGACCTGCGCTCGAACGGGCTGCGCCTGACGTGGGCCGCCACCCGCAGCCAGAAGGTCTGGCTGTCCTACGACTTCCAGAACAACGACTCGCTCAACCAGACCGGCGATCTCGACTCCGGCACGCTGGCCATCGAAGCCTCCGAGCGCGCCAACGCTTACTGCAACGACGTCAAGGTGCTACAGGGCGGGTGGTCGAACGCCGTCTCCAACCGGCTGCTGTTCGACTTCGGTGCCAGCCTGATGGACAACTTCTACTCCATCGGATTGAAGGACATGGCCTGTGGCGGCAACGCCGACAACATCCGCATCCTCGAGCAGTCCACCGGCTTCAACTACAACGGCATCGTCAACCGCCGCCGCAACGTCGCCTCGCCCTACATCGTGCGCGGCTCCGCCTCGTACGTGACCGGCCGACACAACTTCAAGGCCGGCTTCGACCTGCTGGCGACCCGCAAATACTACGACTACCGGGAGCGCGGCGGCCTGCAGCTGCCGGTCAGCTACCGCTTCAACAACGGCGTGCCCAACCGCCTGACCCAGTACGTCACGCCCCGTCTTAACCCGGCGTTCGTGCGGCCGGCCCTCGGCATCTTCGTGCAGGACCAGTGGTCGCTCGGCGACGTCACCCTCAATCTCGGCCTGCGCTACGAGTACCTCCGCGCCTACGCCGCCGAGATCGAGCAACCGGCCGGTTTCCCGAGCAACAGCCTGGACTTCTACGACCGCGTCGACTGCCTGCCGTGCTGGCACGACATCAACCCGCGACTGGCGCTGGCCTACAACCTGTTCGGCAGCGGGCGCACGGCGATCAAGGCCGGCCTCGGGCGCTACGTCGAATCGCTGAACTCGGCCTATGCCACCCAGTTCGGTCCCGGCGCCGCCATCGTCCTCAACACCAACCGGACCTGGACCGACACCAACCGCGACTATTTCCCCGACTGCAGCCTGTCTGACCTGGCCCGCAACGGCGAGTGCGGTCCGGTCGACAACACGGCCTTCGGGCAGCCGGTGCTCAACACCGCGCCGGCGACGGGCTTCATGAACGGCTACGGCAAACGCCAGTACAACTGGCAGGCCTCGGTCGGCATCGAGCACGAGATCCGACCCGGGGTGGCGGTCAGCGGCACCTACTACCGGCGTTGGTTCGGCAACTTCACCGTCACCGACAACACCCTGGTGACGCCGTCGGACTACGACCCGTTCTGCATCACGGCGCCGACCGACGCCCGGCTGGGCGCGGTCAGCGGCTCGCAGGTCTGCGGCCTCTACGACCTCAACCCGACCAAGTTCGGCCAGGTCAGCAACGCCGTCGGACTGGCCGACAAGTTCGGTGACCCGACCGAGGTCTACAACGGCTTCGACTTGAACGTGGCAGCGCGCTTCGGTCAGGGCGGATCGGTGACCGGCGGCTGGAACGTCGGCAACACCTTCGTGTCCGGGGCGGCCGGCGGCACGACGTTTTCGGCGGTCAACAACTGCTACGTGGTCGACTCGCCCCAGCAGCTCTACAACTGCAAGTCCGAGAATCCCTACCAGAGCCGAATCCGCATGAGCGGCTCGTATCCGCTGCCGTGGGACTTCCGCATCGCGGCTGTGTTCCAGAGCCTGCCGTCGACCAGCTTCGGTGCCAACTACAACGTGCCGAACGCGGCGATTCAGCCCTCGCTCGGCCGGCCACTCTCGGGCGGCGCCGCCAACGTGACGATCGACCTGCTGCCACTCGGCGCCGAGTACCTGGACGAGCGCATCACCCAGATCGACATGCGCCTCACCAGAACGCTGCGGTTCAAGACGCTCCGCGTGCAGGCGAATCTCGACGTCTTCAACATGCTCAACGGCAACACGATCCTGCAGGTGAATTCGACGTTCGGCCCGAACTGGCTGCGGCCGACGCAGATTCTCGACGCCCGGCTGCTCAAGTTCGGCATCCAGGTGGACTTCTAACCCGGTCGCCGAACGGCAGGCACACCGATGGGGATGGCTGGTCGCTACCTACCGATCCTGACCGGCGTGGCGCTCTGGGCTGCGATGGCCTCGGCGCCGGCCGGCCAGGAACGTCCGCCGGCGTCCGCGGAGCCACGGGGGACGTACGTGCGCACGGGTGGCCGCGGCGACACGGCCAGTGACAGCGTGCTGTTCGAGCCGCCGGCCGGTGTCTCACCGTCGTCGATTGCCTTGCTCTTCACCCACCCCGGCGACGTCACCTACAACCACGCGGCGGGTCGGGAGATGGCCCGCCGTGGCTACCGCATCCTGATGGTCAGTCAGGTCGAGGACGACCTGCCGGCCGACGCCTACGCGCCATCGACGTCGGCCGCCCTGAAGTACCTGCGCGCACTCCCGGGCGTGGCCAAGGTCGTCGTCGTCACCCACAGCGGTGGTGGTCACCACACGGCGTTCTACCAGAACGCCGCCGAGAACGGCCCGAAGGCGTGCGCCGGGCCCGAGAAGATCTACCCGTGCCGGCCGGAGCGGGTCACCGGCCTGGAAAAGGCCGATGGCCTGGTCCTGCTCGACCCCACCCTCGGGGCGTTCCACCAGATGAGCTCGATCGATCCTGCGGTCGATTCGGCGACACCGCGCCAGCGCACGGCGGCGCTCGACATGTTCGCCGGCGCGAACGGCTACGACCCGGCCGGACGCCGCGCCAGCTACACACCCGAGTTCGCGCGGCGGTTCTACGCCGCCCAGTCGGCGCGCAGCGCCGCCCTCATCGCCCAGGCGCAGCGGCGACTGGCGGCAATCGAACAGGGCAGCGGCGACTACCGCGACGACGAGCCGTTCGTCGTGCCGGGCATGGGCGTCAGCGCCACCGGGGCCCGTCTCTACCAGCCCGACGTCCGCATCGTCGCCACGACCAAAGCGCCGCACCTCGTCCTGAAGGCCGATGGCACGCGCGCCACCGAGATCGTGCGGTCGGTGCGGCCGCCGTCAGGGCCCCGGCCGGACGAGGCGCTGGGCACGTTCGACAGGATGACGCAGAGTACGACCGTCCGTCGCTTCCTGGCGGTGTCGGCAATCCGCACCACGCCCGACTTCGCCTTCACGGCGACCGACATCACCGGCGTGGAGTGGACCTCGGCCATGAACAGCACGCCCGGCAACGCGGCAGGCATCACCGTGCCGACGCTGGTGCTGGCGATGTCCTGCCACTACCTGATGGTGCCGGACGAGATCATCTTCGACCGCCTCGCGGCCACGGACAAGCAACTGGTGTTCGTCGAAGGGGCGACGCACGGCTTCGGCCCGTGCCGGCCGGAGTACGGCGACACGATGGCCCGCACGTTCGACTACGTCCACGGCTGGATTGCGCAGCCCGGTCGGTTCGGATCCAAGTGAAAGCGAGTGCGGGCGCACGGCCATGATCATCGACTGTCACGGACACTTCACGACCTGCGCCCAAGAAGCTGCACGCGTGGCGCCAGCAGCAGCTGGCGCACCTCCACGACCCGGCCCAGGGCCCGCTGCCGTCGGATCTCGACATCACCGACGACGAGATTCGCGACGCCATCGAGACCGGGCAGCTCAAGCTGCAGCGGGAGCGCGGCGGTGACGTCACGCTGTTCTCGCCGATCGCCGGCCAGATGGCGCATCACCTCGGCAACGAGTCGGACCAGCCTGGTCTGGGCCGACGGTCTGCAACGACCTGATCCATCGCGTCTGCACGCTCTTTCCCGACAACTTCGTCGGCGTCTGCCAGTTGCCGCAGGCGCCGGGCGCGCCGCCCGCTAACTGCATCCCCGAGCTGCGTCGTTGCGTCGAGGAGCTCGGCTTCGTCGGCTGCAATCTGAACCCGGATCCGTCCGGCGGCTACTGGCAGGACCCGCCGCTGACCGACCGCGTGCTGGTACCCGCTCTACGAAGAGATGGTGCGTCTCGACGTCCCGGCCATGGTGCACGTCAGCTCGTCGTGCAATCCCTGCTTCCACGGCACCGGCGCGCACTACCTCAACGGCGACACGACGGCGTTCATGCAGTTCCTGCTCGTCGGACCTGTTCACCGACTTCCCGACGCTGCGCTTCGTCATCCCGCACGGCGGCGGCGCCGTGCCGTATCACTGGGGCCGCTATCGCGGCCTGTCCCTGGAGCAGGCCAAGCGCCCGCTCGAGCCGGCGCTGCTCGACAACGTCTTCTTCGACACCTGCGTGTATCACGAGCCGGGCATCCGGTTCCTGACCTCGGTCGTCCCGGTCGACAACATCCTCTTCGGCTCCGAGATGATCGGCGCGGTGCGCGGCCGCGACCCGACGACCGGCGAGTATTTCGACGACACCAAGCGATATCTCGACGCCTGCGCACACCTCGGCGCCGAGGCCCGTCACAAGATCTTCGAGGCGAACGTCCGCCGCGTGTATCCCCGGCTCGATACGCTGTTGCGGCAACGCGCGGCGGCGATGCCGGCGGCGTCCTGAACCGAGCAGACATGGCCCCAGTGCACCTCGTCGACATCCATCCGCACATCATCTCGATGGATCGTGTGCGCTATCCCCAGAACCCGTTGTTCGGCGTGCACTCGGTGTGGTCGCAGGAGCGGCCGATCACCTTCGAGCAGTACGTCGCCGAAGCCGACGCGGCCGGCGTGCGCCAGGCGGCGATCGTGCAGGCCTCGACCTGCTACGGCTACGACAACAGCTACGTCGCCGACGCCGTCACGGCCCATCCCGGACGCTTCACGGCCGTGGGCTCGGTGGACCTGGTACAGCCCGACGCGCCGACACACATCCGCGAGTGGGTGACACGCGGCGTCACCGGGCTCCGGCTGTTCACCGGCGGCAGCACCAAGGCCATCGACCCGAGTGCGCTTGACGATCCGCGCTCGTTTCCCGCCTGGGAGCTGTGCGCTGAGGCCGGAATCGCCGATCTGCCTGCAGACCGATGCGACCGGCCTGGCGCAGGTAGCGGGCCTGGCCAAGCGGTTTCCGACGCGTCAGAATCATCCTCGACCACTTGAGCCGGCCCGACATCTCCGACGGCCCGCCCTACAAGAATGCCTCCTCGCTCTTCGGCCTGCAGCCGTTCGAGAACATCTACCTGAAGCTGACGCCGCGCACCGTGGACAAGGCGACCGCCGGCGCGGCCACTCCCGACACGTTCTTCCCGCGCCTGGTCGGCGTGTTCGGCAGCCATCGCATCGCCTGGGGATCGAACCTGCCCGCCTCCGCCGGTCCTCTGTCGAAGACCGTCGCCGAGGCGAAGGCGGCTTTGCAGTGCCTGTCGGCAGCGGATCAGGAATGGATCTTCGCCAAGACCGCCCGGATCCTCTATCCGAGTCTGGCCACCCCATGAGCGGCGTGCGCCTGGCCGTCCGCAACGTGAAGAAGAGCTTCCGCATCCGCGGAAGGCGCGAGGCCGACGACCGGATTCTCAACGTGCTCGGCGACGTCAGCTTCGACGTCCAGCAGGGCGAGGTGGTCTCGCTCATCGGCGAGAGCGGGTGCGGCAAGACGACGCTGCTCAAGATCATCCAGGGCCTGATTCGGCTCGACGGCGGTTCCGTCCTGGTGGACGGCATGTCGGTCACGACGCCGGGGCGCGACCGCGGCTTTGTCTTCCAGCACGCCAGCCTGCTGCCGTGGCGGAATGCCCGACAGAACGTCGAGTTCGGCCTGGAACTGCACGGCGTGAAGGCGTCGGAGCGTGCCGACCGGGCCGGCCGGCTGCTCGACCTGGTCGGCCTCGCCCATGCCGCCGACCAGTTCCCGCATCAGTTGTCGGGCGGCATGCAGCAGCGCATCGGCCTGGCTCGGGCCCTGGCCATCGACCCGGCGATCCTGCTGATGGACGAGCCGTTCAGCGCGCTCGACGCCCAGACCCGCGAGACGTTGCAGGCTGAACTGCTGCGCATCCACGCCGAGACGCGCAAGACGACGCTGTTCGTCACCCATGACCTCGACGAGGCCATCTACTTGAGCGACCGGGTGGTGGTGCTGGCGGCCAGGCCGGGCCGCGTGCAGCAGATCATCGAGATCCCGTTCGCGCACCCCCGGCCCAGCCTGCCGGAACTGCGCGGTCAACCGGCGTTCCTGGAGATCCGCGCGCAGATCTGGGCGCTGATCCGCGGCGCCGGACTGGCGCCGTCAGCGGCTGTGGCCGATGCGAGGCCGCGCCAGTGAGCACCGACACGCCGCTCGAGGATCTGACGGCGCCGGCGCGGACCAAGGGCCGTCTGTGGATGGTGCGGCTCGCCTCGATGGTGACGGTGGCCGGGCTGTGGGAGGTCGCCGGCCGCTATGCCAACCCGATCTTCCTGCCGACGCTCACCGCCGTCGCGAAGGCCGGCGCCGTGATGCTGGGGTCAGGAGAACTGCTCGGCGCGCTGGCCAGCAGCGTGCAGACCGTGGTCGTCGGCTTCGCCGTGGCCGCGGTCATCGGGATCGCGATCGGCTTGCTGATCGGTCGCTACCGGGTCGTCGATGCTGCAACCGACTGGCTGATCAATGCCCTGTACGCGACGCCGCTCGTGGCGGTGATCCCGCTCGTGATTCTGTGGCTCGGCCTCGGTGACCTCGCCAAGCTGTTCGTGGTCACCATCCTGACCGTGTTCCCGGTGCTCATCAACACCGCCGCTGGCGTGCGCAATGTCCCGCCGGCACTGATCGACGTCAGCACGGCCTTTGCCGCCAGCGAGCGGCAGGTGTTCATGAAGATCATTCTGCCTTCGGCGGTGCCGTACATGATGACCGGCCTGCGTCTCGGCATCGGACGCGCCATCATCGGCATGGTGGTATCAGAGTTCTTCACCGCGATCACCGGCCTCGGCGCCCTGATCGTCAAGTACAGCAACCGCTACGACACCGCGTCGATGTTCGTGCCGATCCTCGTGCTGATGGTGCTCGGCGTGCTGTTGACGTCGCTAGTGCGCCGGGCCGAAGAGCACTTCGCGCCGTGGCGCATGTCCGACGACTGATCGGCACGGATCCGCGACGCCGGACGCTGCCACACCGAGAGGAATCGAACGCACATGGCCGACAGTGGACGCTTGAACACCATCATCCGGGCCTGGGAGCAGGGGCGGCCGGCGTTCGCCGCGTTCGCCCACGCCGACCCGCATACCGCGCTCGAGTTCAGTGACGGGCCCTACGACGGCGTCATCTTCGAGATGGAGCACAACCCGTTCGATGTGCAGGCGCTCGGCGACGCTCTGCAGTACCTGCTCAACCGGCGGCAGATTGCCACCTCCGGGTCGCTGGCGCCGGCGGTGACGCCGCTGGTCCGAATCCCCGCCAACGGCGTCGAACGCACGCAGTTCCTGGCCAAGCAGGCCCTCGACCGTGGCGTCTACGGCGTCGTCTTCCCGCACATCGGCGACGCCGACCAGGCGTACAGCGCCGTGGCGGCCTGCCGCTACGCGCGGCCGGCGACGGCCGAATCGTACGAGCCAGTCGGAGTGCGCGGTGACGGCCCGACGTCGGCGGCCCGTTACTGGGGGCTGACGCAGGCCGAGTACTACGCCAAGGCCGACGTGTGGCCGCTCAGTCCGGAGGGCGAGATTGTCGTCTTCATCCAGTGCGAGAGCGTGAAGGGGATGACCAATCTCGACGATATCCTCACGCGCGTTCCGGGCATCGGCTGCGTCCTGATTGGCGAGGGCGACCTCAGCCAGGAACTCGGCGTGCCCCGGCAGTACGACCATCCCCTGGTCACCGACGCCATGCAGGGCATCGTGGCCACCTGTGCCAAGCACAAGGTACGGGTCGCGCATCCGCACGTGACGTCGAACAACGTCGAACGGGTCGTGGCCGAGGGCTACCGGTTCCTGATGTCGTCGCCGGTCAAGACCTACGGCGCCATTGACACGGCCAGGAAGATGCTGGGTGTGAAGTGAGCGACGCGCTGAAGCTCGCTGGAGTAGTCGACCATGTATGCATCCGTTGAGTCCCTGCGAACCAACCTCGCCGAGTATCCGGTCACCGCGGCGATCCGCGACGGCCGAATCACGCCGCGGGTGGTGGCGCTCGACTACTGCGGGCCCAAGCCCGCGCACGACGGCTTCAAGGCGATGCTGCGCAACGACGCCTTCGACGCCGGCGAGCTGGCGATCATCACCTACGTGCAGGCCAGGGCGTGGGGCAAGCCGTACGTCATGCTGCCGATACCGATTTCCGGCCGCTTCCAGCACCACTGCATCGCCTACAACCGCGAGCTCGGACCGCTGAACCCGCGGGACATCGAGGGCCGCAGGGTCGGCGTCCGCACCTACTCCCAGACCACCGGGGTGTGGGCGCGCGGCATCCTGCAGCACGAGTACGACGTCGATCTCGACAAGGTCACCTGGATGACGCTCGAGGAAGCCCACGTGAGCGAGTACCACGATCCGGCGAATTGCCAGCCGCTCGAGGCCGGGGCCAAGCTCGTCGACCTGATGCTGCGGGGCGAAGTGGCCGCGGCGATCATGGGGAACGACATGCCCAAGGACGACCCCCGCATCGCGACTCTCGTGCCCGACGCCAAGGACGCGGCTCGGCAGTGGTATCAGCGCGAGGGCGTGATCCCGATGAACCATGTGTTCGTCGTGCGCCGGGAGCTGTCGTCGCAGCGACCGGACATCGTCCAGGACATCTTCCGGATGCTGGTGGAGAGCCGTCACCTGGCGCCCGACTCGGCCAAGGCAACCCTGCCTCCGATTGGTCTCGAGGCGAACCGCAAGGCGCTCGAGATGGCCATCGAGTGGTCGTACGAGCAGAAGGTCATTCCGCGCCGGCTGACGGTCGACGAGCTGTTCGACGAGACGACGGCCGGGCTCACGGCCTGAAGCCGCTCGCCGGTCAGTTCTTGGCGGCCGCCGCCCCGGTCGTCGCCGCCGCCGGGGCGCGCGTTCCGAACACCCCGCCGAAGAAGTCGCCTGGATTCCACGCCGGGCGCGCCGTCTCCTGCGCCACCAGCCAGCCGGTCAGGAAGTTGAGCTGCGCATGCTTGGCGCCGGCCTCGAAGTCGAACGCCTGCGACATGTCGTCGTTGGGCTTGTGGTAGACATCGCGTCGGTAAGCGGCGTTGATGGCCGCGCCGTCCTTCGCCGCGTCCCCGGTCTGGAAGCCGCTCTTGATGAACAGCGACGGCACGCCCTGACGCACGAAGCTGAAGTGGTCGCTGCGGATGAACAGCACCTGCTCGGGGATCGGATCGGTGCCGATGGCGATGCCGAGGTGCTTCGCCGCACGCTCGACCGGGGCGGCGAGCGTCGAGTGCTGCGCGCCGTAGGGCACGATGTCGAGCAGCGGGTGGAACAGGAACGGCATGTCGAGCGTGAGGTCGGCGACGATGCCGTCCTTGGCGACCGTCGGGTTGCGCGCGAAGTAGTCGGAGCCGAGCAATCCGCGCTCCTCGGCGGTGACGAACAGGAACAGCACCGACCGGCGCGGCCGCGACGGCAGGGCGGCGTAGGCCCTGGCGACATCGAGGACGATGGCGACGCCCGAGGCGTTGTCGTGCGCGCCGTTGTAGATCGCGTCGCCGTTGGTCGCCACGCCGCGCCCGAAGTGGTCGACGTGGGCGATGTAGACGACGTGCTCGTTCTTCAGTGCCGGATCGCTGCCTTCGAGCCGGGCGACGACGTTGGCGCTCTCGACGTCCTTGTGGGTCGAGCGCGTGGCGATCGACACGCGGGTCGCCAGGTCGAACGCCTGCGGCGTGCTCCTGGCGGCGGCGGCGAACACCGCCGTGGCCGGCGTGGCCGCGCCGGCGAACAGCGCCTCGACCCCCGAATGGTTGAGCGACGCCGAGCCGCGCAGCTTGACGTCGCCGCGGTTGGGGCGGCCCTGCGCGTCCAGCCAGGCGTAGCCGCCCTGCGTGCCGGTGGCGACGCTCACGTCCCAGCGGAAGCGCGGGTCGTCGGGTGACGTGAAGCTGATGGTGCCGATCGCCCCACGCTTGACCGCTTCGGCGTCCTTGACCGCGCCCGACGAGTAGTAGGCACGTTCGTTGCTCGGCAGCATCGCCGGCGCCCCGCTCAGATACGCCACCACTTTGCCCGTCACGTCGATGCCGGCGCCGTAGTCGTCGTAGCCGAGGCCGGGGGCACTCACGCCGTAACCGACGAACGCCACCGGCGCGTCGTCGATGCTCACGTCGGCACGGAGGTGATCGGCGCCGAGCAGGAAGTCCTTGCCGTAGGCGAGCCGGCGGGTACGTCCGCCCGAGCGGACGGTCATGGAACTGCCGTCCTCGACGACGGCGGCATTCCGGAGCGGCACCCGCTGCCGGAAGCCGGCGTTCTCGCCGGCCGGCGCCAGGGTGTAGGACGTCAGCGCCGCTTCGACGTAGCGCAGCGCCTCTTCGTAGCCGGGCGAGCCGAGGCCGCGGCCCTCGAGCTTGTCGTCGGCCAGCACGCTCATGTGCTGCTTGATGGCGCTGCCCTGGAAGGCCTTCAGCGCCGCGGCGATGTCCGGGCCGTCGAGGGCCGGCGTTGCTGGTGGAGCCGTCGAAGACGGCGACGGGGCACTGCCGCACGCGCTGACGAGCGCGGCCATCGCGATTCCGGCCAGCATCCGACGACCGACGTGCCCACCCATCCGCGTGCGCTGTGTCTGCATGGGCGGGAAGGATATCAAAAGGCCGCGGACTCAGAGGACGCTTCGGCCCCACCGGGCGATCCACCGCTGCAGCGCCGACGGCGACGGCAGCAACGCATCGATTTGCGACTGGCGATCCACCCAGGTCGAGAGGCCGCAGACGAGCGCGAAGTCGACCAGGCCGGCCTGCGCGCCGAGCCCGGCGACCGTGAGCGCCACCTCGCCGTCGAGCAGCATGCTGCGGTCGTTCATGTTCGACGAGCCGACCTGCAGGTACTGCACGAACCGGGCGACCTCCACCGGCGTCAGGCGGTCGGCGCGGGCGGCGATCAGCGCGCGGCCGGCTTTCCATACCGCCTCCGGCAACGCCCGCACGTTGCGCTCGTTCCCGCTCACCTGCCGGGCGCGCTGCTCCACGTACGACAGCAGCACGTCGGTCATCTCCGGCATCGCGAACACGCCATCCCAGGCCGAGCGGCTGACCGCGAACAGCCCTTTCATGTGGAGCTTCGGGCGGGTTTCGGCCGGCGCATCGACCAGGTAGGAGGGCGGATGTTCGGGATACAGCTGCCCGGCGCGCGCCAGCAGCGTGTCCAGCGTCGCGTCGCTGATCGGCAGCAGGGCCTTGAACCACGGGCCGGCCGCCTCGAAGTTGGCGCGGGCTTCCGCGAGACGGGCGCCGACGTCGCCCACCGCCGACTTCTCGTTGAAGAAGCCGACCTTGAACAGGCCGCCTTCCGCGTCGATCCGTGGCGCCAGCCCCCGTGACAACGCCAGCAGCCGGCTCATCAGCATGTGCATCCGGGCGGTCACCAGCCACGACGTGCCGGGCGCATTCGCCGTCGACGGCGCCACGACGAGCACCCGGCAGCCGCGCAGGGCGCTGCCGAGCAGCAACGACCCCCACAACTCGCTCTCCCAGAGCGAGTCGGGTGACATGAGCACGGACCCGCGCGGCATCACGCTCAGCAGAATCGCCTTGGCGGCGGTGGCCCGCTTCGCACCGTAGCCGACGTCGTTGTGGCTCTGCAGCACCCGGGCCGACGGGATGATGCTGGCCATGAGGCGATCGCGGAACGCCTGGGCCCTGGCGGCGTAGTCGGGCCCGAGGGGGCGCGGCCGGAACGCCTCGGGCAGCCGGGCACCGGTGAGCCCCTGCTGCTCGAGCACCCGGCGGGCGGCGGCCTTGACGGCCAGGGTGGCCGGCCCCTTGACGATCAGGGCACGGTCTTCCCACGTGGCCCCCGAGTAATGCTCGCCGAGGCCCATGCCGCTGAAGAGCGCTTCGCCTTCGGTCGGATCGTCCTCGGACAGGTCGTAGAAGACGATCTTGCGGTGATCGCGCATCAGGTTGTCGGGCATCCCGACCAGCGGGATGAGGCCGCGACCCCAGAACGAGAAGTCCGACGGGTTGGTGATGTTCACGTGCACCTTCACCAGCTGGTGCAGCCACTCCTCGCCGAACCGCGCCCGCAGCCGCTGGAGCCGCGTCGACCCGGCCACCGCGCGCTGCAGCGCGCGCTGCGCGTCCAGGAGGCGGTGCTCGGTGTCGGTGCTGTCGGGTGGCAGGGAGATGCGGTGCGTGAGCGGCTCCTCGAGCAGCGTCATCCAGCGGCGGCCGTTGTAGCCCTCGTAGTAGGACCTGGTCGAGGATGATGTGGTACTCGGGCAGCGATCCGCTCTCGTCGTAGCGCGCGACGTGGTCGGTGAGCGCCTCGAGATACGCCCGGACCTGCAGGGCGGAGACGCGATTGACGTGGCCGCGGTCGGCCTCCCCGCGCACGTCGTGGATCCACAGCACGTGGTGCCGCCTGGTGGCGGCCAGTGTCTGCGCCAGCTCGAACTGGAACGCCTCGTTGACGACGTAGTCGACCCGATTGCCCTCGGTGAACCGCTCCGTGGTGGCCCGCTCCAGCAGCCGGTCGAGTTCGGGCTGCGAGTCGGCTTCGTCGGGCGCGAGGGCCACCTGCAGTGGCAGGAACACGCGGCGGTCGTCGTGCCACACGTGCCAGACGTCGCTGCGGACGCCGTCGAGTTCGTGCAGCGCCCCGTAGAACGCCTTCATCGCGGCGGCACACTGTCCCGGCGTGTGGCCGGCGCGGGCCAGCACCGCGGCGAATCGCCGTTCGGCCGCCGGCACGAACACGTGGAGCGTGCCCGAGGTGCGGCGCTGGCCCAGCAGGCCGTCGAACGGCAGGACGATCTCTTCGAGCACGATGCGGCGCGCCAGATGCGCCACCGACTCGAGCGCCGCACGGTCCTCGCCGTACGCCGACGCGGCGGCGCCGAACAGGGCCGGCCACGCGTCCACCATCCGGCCCAGGACGTCGTCGGCGCGGCCGAGTGCCGACACCGCGGCGACGTCAGGGGCGACGGCCTTCGCCGGCTCCCCCAGCACACGCGGCCTCAGCGGCATGATCATCCGGGCGACGGCGTCGGCGGCGGCGCGGAACGCTCGCAGCGCGGCGGCCAGCTCCGCCGGCGGCGGGTGGATCACCGCCGGCGCCGCGGCCAACGGTGTTTTGTCGGAATGGGGCCGGGTGCGTCCCGCGTTCTGGCCGATCGGAATCGTGATGCCGACCTGCAGCGTCTGGTCTCGGGCGGGAATCCAGCCGAGCCGCAGCCGGCTGCCGTATCCGAACAGACCGCCACGCCGGATGTTGAAGTCGGTGCCGAACAGCCAGTCCACGCGGCCACGGCGCGCGTCGTAGTCAAGGCCGGCGTGCAGGCGGGCCAGCGGACTCACGCCGAGGAAACGCAGCCCGCCTTCGCCGCCCGTCCGGCCGCCGCCGGCGACCACTTCGGCGCGCACGGCGAGCAGGCCGGCGAGCGGGTTGCCGAACTCCTTCTCGACTCCGACGACGCCCAACGCTGCCGACCTGGAGGTGTCGACGGTCGTGGTGCCATGCCACTTGATGGTCGGGGGCTGGCCCATCGACCAGATGCGGCCACCGTCGGCAACGGCTCGCTGGTCCTGGCTCTGCGCCGCGCTCGACTGAGGAGCTGCAACGCCGAACGCCGCGCCAAGGAGGATTGCCGCAACCACTCGCATACACGTATCCGCGCCGTCGTATGCGAATGTCGCGCCAGCGTCGCCAGCGGTGCCGATTCGCTCGAACACCGTGAGTGCAGGCGGGTTTTCGCCGCGCTGGCGTGGAAAAACCCTCGGTCACAGCCGGCGCCGATCGCTTCGCCGAGCGAATCGCCAGCCCCGGCCATCAGCGCCCTGGCACGCGTTTGGCTCTGCGGAGGCCGTGACCATCATCGGACGCGCGGTGCGGACGGGCGTGGTGCTTGGCAGTCTGCTGGCGACGACCGTGGCTGCCCAGACGACGCCTCCCGCCGATGCCGGGGCGAGCGGCGGCCCGACGCGTGAGCTGCGCCACCAGATCGGTGCGTCGATCAACAACGCGGGTGTCCAGGACACGCTCGAGATCGCGTGGCAGCGGCCGCTCACGACCTCCATCCACCCGCTGCGCGCGGGCGCGCATCTGTCCGCGGGCGTCGTCAACGTGCTGACCCCGTCGATGGACCGGCTCGGCGGGTGGGTCGAATACGCGCCGCTGTCGATCGCGTCGCTGCGGGTCGGTGCGGAACCGAGCGCCTACTTCGGCACCTTCCATTCGGTGCTGGCGTTCCAGGGCTACGACGATCCCTTCGATGCCGATACCCGTGAGGCGCGCGGCGCGGGCCGGGCCGCTACCGGTCTCCGCAGCTACGTCACCCCGGCCGTGCAGTTCCGGGCCGGCCCGGTTGCCGTCCGTACCGCGGCGGACATCGAGTGGTGGCGCGTCGACGTGTCGGGCCCGTTCTACTACGAGCCGGCGCGCGATACCCTGATCAGAGCCCGCGGCGACTGGCTGGTGAACGCCACCACCGTCGCCCTCTATCAGCGGGACCGGGCGGCCGGCGGGTTCACCGCCGGCGGCGTGCTCCACCACGTGATGCAGGTGTTCGATGCGCCCGACAACCGGATTCAGCGCCTCGGTGTGATCGCGATGCACGAGCTCGCGGCGCCGCACTTCGGCCTGCCGCATCTGCGCGCGACCGTGACCGCGTGGCGCTTTCTCGACGATCCGTCCAAGCGGAGCGAATGGGGCGCCGCGGTCGCGGTGGGATTCAGAATCGGGATCGCGGGTGGCGCACTGGCGCGGTAGCCGCCGGTCGCCGTGCTGTCCAGCCCATTCACGTGCTGTCTGGATCGCGATCGCGGCGCTCACCGCCGCGCCGTGCGTCGTCCTGGCCCAGGTGGCGCCGCTGCCTGATCCAGGCGCGCGCGAAGCGTCGCTCGAAGCGCCACTCGTGACCGGCGTCGCGCTGGTGCACGACAACGACAATCTGCCGCATCCCGGCAACACGTTGCGGGACGACAACTACTCGTCGGGCAACGCGCTGCGCATCAGCGGTCGCTGGGTGACGCGGGCCGGGCTGTCCAAGCCCCTCGACGGGCTCGATTGGCTGACGCGGGCGAATCGCCGGCACCATCGAGGCGCCCGGCAGTACCACGCGGCCGAGCTCGTCGGCCTGGTCTACACGCCCGATCTGATCCAGACCCCTGAGGTGCAGCGCGACGATCGCCCGTACGCGTCGCTGATGGCCGTCACGGTGAGTCGCACTGTCGGTGGGCGGGACGGCCTTCGATCGCGCCTGGTGGAGCGCGCTGTCGATCGGCATGCTCGGCCTCGAGGCGCCGGGCGACGTGCAGCGCCTGCTGCATCGCACGCGCCGGTGGATGACCGGGAACGGCGTGCCGGTGGACCCGCTCGGCTGGGCCAACCAGATCTCCGCGGGTGGCGAGCCGACGGCCCTCTACCGGGTCGGCTACCAGCGGCAGCTGGCGGGCGACAGCGGCATCGGCCGCCGCAAGCACTGGCAGGTCGTGGGCGACGTCGAGGGCGCCGTAGGCTACGCCACGACGGCGACCGGCTCGCTCTCCGCGCGCCTCGGCGCCTTCACCACGGAGTTCTGGCAGTCTCCGCGCGGCCTCGCCAGCGCTGCCGTGGCGGCCCCTGGACACGCTCGCCTCCGGCGTCCGGCGCTGGGACCTGTTCGCCTTCGCGGGACTGCGGCCACGCGTGGTGCTCTACGACGCGCTGCTGCAGGGCCAGTTCCGCGACAGCGTCCACACGGTGACACCGCGACGCCTGCTCGGCGAATGGGAAGGCGGTGTCGGTGCGGCGGTGCCGCTGAATGGCTGGCAGCTCCAGGCCGTGGTGCAGCTGGCGCAAGGACGGACCGCCGACTACGTCGGCGCGAAGGCGAGGCACTACACCTGGGGCACGGTCGGCCTGTTCGTCAGCCGTGTGGCCGGTCGGAACCCGCTAAGGGCAGTCATCCCCGGTTGGCGGTGCGATCGGCCGGAGCGGGTGGGTGAGATCCCGGGCCGGCCAGGAAATTCCATGGCCCGCCGTGGCGCTCCGGCACGATTCGTTCCGCAGATCGACATCGTCGCAGCTTCCTGCTGCGGCACCGTTCTTGATTGCCCGCAGATGCGGGCCGTGTCGTGTTCACGCTCGAGAAGTGGTATCTGGACGTGGTGACCGACGACGGCACCGCCGTCGTCGGCTACGTGGGGGATGTGGCGTGGCAGGGGATCAGCCTGCGATACGCCTCGTGCCTCGTGGCGGCTCCCGGCCAGCCGCCGATCGAACGGACGTCGCTTGGCGAGGCGGGATGGCCGGGCGTCGCCAACGGCGCGCTGTCGTGGACGTCCGACACGCTGGCGCTCCACGGCGAGTGGCACGCGCTCGCTGCGCCGATTGCGCGGACGTTGCTGACATCGCCACTCGGCGTCATCGACTGGTCGTGCGTGGCGCCGCGGGCGCGCGTGGCCATCGTCTCGCCCTCTGGCCGCTTCGAAGGACTCGGCTACGCCGAACGATTGCGGCTCACGCTGCCGCCGTGGGCGCTGCCGTTTCGCACGCTGCGATGGGGACGCCACGTGTCGGACCGGCACGCCCTCGTCTGGATCGAGTGGGACGGCGGCCAGTCGATGCGCGTGGCCTGGCTCGACGGCGAGATCCAGCCGTCGGCGCGCGTGATGGCGTCCAGTGTCACCGGCCTGACCAGACACCGGGAACTGCGCTGGGATGAGGGCCGCGATCTCAGCCGGCGGCCGGTCGGGGCCTTGCTTGGACGGATGGCGCCGGCGTTGGCGGCGCGTGTGGCCGGCCGTCTCGCCACCATGCAGGAACACAAGCAAGTGTCGCGCTCGTCGCTGGTCGACGCCGGCGCGGGCGGCATCGACCGGGGATGGACGATTCACGAAGTGGTGACATGGTGACCCTCGGCGGACTCCTCGGTCGGCTGGTCTACGGCGGGCTCTTCGTCGTGGTGGTCCCGCTGTCGCTGGCGGCGTGGGCGGTGGCGCTCGCGCCCGTCGTCCCGCTCGGCCCCGCGCCCGCGCCTCGTGTGGGCGCCCTGGTCGCGGCGGCCGGCCTCGTGCTGCTGGGGCTCGGCATCGTCGACCTCATCACACGCGGCCGGGGGCTGCCGATGAACGCCTTTCCGCCTCGCGAAGTTCGTGCGATCGGGCATCTACCGTTGGCTGCGCAATCCCATCTACGTGGGCTTCGGGCTGCTGATGGCAGGCGTGTCGCTGGCGGCTGGGTCGGCGTCGGGGCTGTGGGTGGTGACGCCGGTGACGATGCTGGCGATGCTGGCGCTCGTCTGGGGCTACGAACGCCACGACCTCGTGGCCCGGTTCGGACCGGCGTGCCTGGAACCGCCGCTGTTGTCACTCCCGCCGGCCGCGGCCCGTCGGCCCTCTCCGTCCGAACGCGCCGCCGTGTACCTGTGGGTGATGGTCCCCTGGCTCATCGCCTATTTCTCGGTGCAGGCACTCGGCCGCGCTCCGGATGCGTTCTCCCTCGCCTTGCCGTTCGAAGCGGCGTGGCCGGTCGTCCAGTGGACCGAGGGGTTGTACATGTCGACCTACCTGTTCGTGCCCACGGCGCCGCTCGTGGCGCTGAGCGCGCGCGGTCTGCGCCGACTGGCCGTGTCGGGTGCCGCGGCTACGATCGTCGTTACGCTGCTGTGGCTCGTGGTGCCGGTCATCGCCACGAATCGTCCGTTCGATCCTGATGGCCTGCTGGGCGAGCTGCTGGCCTGGGAACAGGGGTCGTCGTGGGGCGTCGCGGCGTTCCCGGCGTTCCATGTGCTCTGGGCCCTTCTCGTGGCGGAGCTCTGGGCCGACAACGGCCGCGTCTCCGGGCGCGCCTGGTGGCCGGTGCTCGGCTGGACGTGGGCGGTGACGATCGGGGCGAGCACGCTGACGACGGGCATGCACACCGTCCTCGAGGTGGTCGCCGCCGTCGTGCTCTTCCTCCCGCTGCGTGACCCTGACGCGACGCTGGGAGTACCTGCGACGCGCGACCGAGCGGCTGGCCAACAGCTGGCGCGAATGGCGCATCGGCCCGGTTCGCGTCATCAACCACGGCGCGTATGCGGGTGCGGCGGCGGGCGTCGGCACGCTCGTGGCCGGCAGCGCCCTGGGCACCAATCCCGAGGCGGTGGTGTGGGTGGGCCTCTGCATCCTGGTCGGCGCCGGCACCTGGGCACAGTGGCTCGAGGGCTCGTCCCGGCTGCTGCGTCCCTTCGGCTGGTACGGCGGGGTAGTCGGCGCCACGGCCGGCACCGTATCGGCCGCGATGGCCGGCGTGCCGCTCCTGCCGCTGATGGCCTCGTATGCCTGCGCGGCGCCGATCATCCAGATCTTCGGGCGTCTCCGTTGCCTCGTGAACGGCTGCTGCCACGGCGGCCCGGCGCCGCCGGCCATCGGCATTCGCTACGTGCACCGGCGATCGCGGGTCACGCAGGTGGCCGGGCTGGCCGCCGTCCCGCTGCACCCGACACCGCTCTACTCGATTGCCGGCAACGTCGTGATTGGCCTGGTCCTCATGCGGCTCCGGGTACTCGGGGCCGCCGACGTCCTGATCGTCGGCCTCTACCTGATCGCCAGCGGCATCGCCCGGTTCGTCGAGGAGTCGTATCGCGCCGAGCCTCAGACCAGGGTGATCGCCGGACTGCGCCTCTACCAGTGGCTCGCGATCGGCCAGACGCTGGCGGGCATCGTGACGACGACGCTGCCGGGCGCGGCGCGGGCAGGCGGCTTCGCGCTGCCGTCGCCGCTGTTGCTGGCCGGCGCCGCCGTGATGGCACTCCTGGCCGGTGCGGCGATGGGCGTGGACTTCCCGGCCTCGAACCGACGGTACGCGCGCCTGGCCGCCGCCGATTGACGCGCGTCGCGACCGGGACCGGCAGGTGCGTCGTTCAGCCTCGCCCGCTGCGCATGCGATTCTTCATGCTCTTCTGACCCATCTGCTTTCCGACCGGTTCGCCCATGCGCTTGTCGATGGGCTCCTGCGACGGGGGCTTCCGGTGCCGCTTCCCGGGCGCATCCACAGGTCCGCGGCTCGGGCGTGCCGCCGGCGCCGCGGCCGGCGGTGTCGCCGCGTCTCGCGCCATCTTCCGCCCCTGATTCACCTGGGCGAGCAGGTCAGTGGCCACGTCGCGAATGCGGCCCACCTCTCTGACGAGTACGTCGCGATCGAGCCAGCCATCCGCCTTCGCTTCCACCGTGCCGACGAAGACACCGAGCTGCTTGGCCATCGCGACCAGCTTCTGCTCGACCTCGCCGGTCGCCGTCGCCGCGTTCGATGGGTTCTTCGGTCCCGCTTTGCTCACTGCCATGATGCCTCCCGTGCGGGGAATCCGGCGCGCCCGCAGGTTGCGCCGCCCCAGCTCTCACCGTACACTCTCCTGCCGTGCTCGAACGATCAATTCCTGGTCGTTCAGCTCGCTGCCACTGGAGCGATCAATGACCGATACCACCGGCGTGGCCAACGCCACCAACCTGGGCTGTTCGATCACCTGCAAGGACCTCGAGGCCTCGATTCGCTTCTACCGCGACGCCATCGGCTTTGCGGTGGAGCAGACCTACGAACACGAAGGCAAAGTGGTCGCCGCCGTCGTCGCCGCGGGTGATTGCCGCATCGTGCTCAATCAGGACGACGGCAAGCTCGGCTGGGACCGGATCAAGGGACAGGGCTTCTACCTGCAGATCAACGTCGCGGGCGCTGCGGATGTGGACGCGGCGGCGGCGCGAATCAAGGGCGCCGGCGGGACGTTGATGAGTGAGCCGGCGGATCAGCCGTGGGGCGCCCGGATGTTCCAGTTCAAGGATCCGGACGGATTCAAGCTCGGCGTGTCCACGCCGCTGGCGGGATAACACCCGCAGCAGCACCACGAGGGCGCTAGCTACCGGGCCGGTGGCGCTCATAGGAAAGATGTACGTCCGCGCCAGCGAGTGCCGCGATCACGTGCCCGACGGTGTCCTCGGCAGCGCCGCTGGCGTCGAGTCTGGCCCAGTCGGGCGGTGGCTCGACGTGTGCCGCCTGGCGCTCGACGACGTCTGCGGTGGCGTCGGACACGTCGCCGCGACGAGCGGTGACGCGGGCGCGCAGCGTGGCCTCGGGCGCGTCGAGCCACACGGGCACGAACGGCACGCCGCTCTCGCCCGCCAGGTCATAGAGCGCCCGGCGCTCCCACGCCTCGCCGAACACGCCGTCGCAGACCACGGCGTGGCCGGCGGCCAGGGCGATGGCGGCCGCATGGCGCAGGCGGGCATACACCCGCGCGGTCATGTCGGCGGCGTAGGCCTCCGCCGGCAGGCGGGTGAGCGGCGACACGCCGCAGAGCTGCTTGCGGATGAGGTCGGTGCGAAGATGCAGGGCGCCGGGCGTCGCGCCAATGGCGGGGGCCACCGCCGCTGCGGCGGTGGACTTGCCCGATCCAGATCGGCCGCCGATCGCCACCAGCGCCGGCCCTGGTGGGGCGAGGAAGCCGTGGGCGAGTTCCAGATACTGGTGCGCGGAGTCGACCAGTCGCCGTCCCGCCGCCGCATCGCCGGTCAGCGTGGCCGCCGTGGCGTTGGTCTTCGCCCGCACCGCCGCCCGACACGAAAGGAATAGCGGCAGCAGCGCCAGGCTCGCGAGGTCGTCGGTGAGGTGCAAGTACTCGTTCAGCACGAGGTTGGCATGGCACGGCAAGCCGCGATGCCACAGGTCCATCAGCAGGAAGGCGAAGTCGTAGACGACATCGATGCACGAGATGTCGTCGTTGAACTCCACCGCGTCGAAGAGCGTCGGCGCGCCGTCGAGCAGCACGATGTTGCCGAGGTGCAGATCGCCATGGCACTGCCGCACGAACCCGTCGGCGCGTCGCTGGTCGAGGCGTGCCGCATTCGCGTCGAGGGCGCGCGCCGTGTCGCGCACGAGGTGTGACCTGGCAGCCTCCGGAAACACGGCGTTGCCGAATCCGGAGAGCGCGCTGCGATTGCCGTCGGCAACCCAGCGCAAGCCGGCCGCACCGCCCGCGTCCAGCCGACGCGCTGCACCCGCGTGCAGGGCGGCCACCGACGCCGCCAATGGCGCCATGGCCGTCAGCGGCAGCGTGCCCGACTCGGCCAGCCGATCGGCCAGCGCCTCGGCGGCGAAGCGCGTCATGTCCACCAGCCACTCGACCGGCACACCCATGCCGTCGAGCGCCAGGCGGCCGTCGCTCTCGCGCGTCACCGCCGCAGTGCCCCGATAGATGGCCGGCGCCATTCGTCGGTTCACCGCCACTTCCGCCTCGCAACAGCGTCGGCGCCGTTCCGCGCTCGAGAAGTCGAGGTAGTCATAGCGCACCGCGCGCTTCAGCTTGAGCGCGCGGTCGCCGGCCATGAAGACCATGGCGCTGTGGGTCTCGAGGTGTTCCACCCGCGGGTTCCCGGCCCCGTAGGCATCGGGACGAAGGAGGAACGCGATGACCTCGCTCTGGTCTTCCGTCACCATCTCGCGAGCAGGCCCGCGGCTACGCCTCGACTGACTTCTTCATGTCGCTGAGGTCCTTCGTGAGGATCTCCTTGACCTTGCCGGCGATCGCCCAGCTCACCGGTGTGAGCAGGCCCGGGGGCAGCCCCTGGTTCTCGAGCGCAAACGCAATGGTGACGTTCGTGGCCTCGCCGTCGGGCGTGAACGTGAAGACCGTATCGACCTTGGCGCCGCCCTTGTAGTGGGTGATGGTGTAGCCGCGGCCCGGGTCGAACGCCGTCACTTCCATCTCTGCATCGTCGAGCCGGCCCATCACTTCGCGGGTTTCACGCCAGCGCGCGCCGAGCCGGAACCCGCCGGTGCTCAGCACCTCGACGTTCTTGATGCCCGAGACGCGCCCGGCATTCTGTTCGAGGTCGGTGAAGGCCGCAAACACCGCGTCCACTGGCGCTTCCAGCTTGTTGGTCACCGTCACTGTCGTCATCACTCGCCTCGCATAGGCCGATCCGGCCCCAAGCTCCGTGCCGGCGCGCCAGCCGCGCCACGCACTCCTGTTCCGTGATCGCTGCAAGGTGGGTGCCTGGGGCCAGCCGCGAGTTGCCGCCTTTTTGTCGCCCGCGCTCCTCCGCGCCTCCCGAGGATTCCGCGTCGCGCTGAGAAATCCCGGGGCCGCCGCTAGGCTAGGCCTTCGGGGGTGGCCGCAGGCTTATCGGGTCGGTCAGCTGGTCGGCGGTGGCGATTCAGCCTCCGGAAGGCCGGCGATGGCTGGCTGATCGACAGTCTCGACGCACGCTGACGGCACCCGACCGGTTGCCGTCTGTAGCCTGTAAGATCGAGGCCTTCCACGCGCCGGCAGCCGAAGTCGCCGCGCACGGCTGACCTACGCGAGCCATGCCGGACCAATTCGATCTGTTGATCACGGGCGCCACGGTCGTGACGGGTCGCACCATCGGCCCGGCCACGCTGGCGGTGACGGGCGGCAGGATCGCCGCCATCCTGGATGCCGCGGCCCGGCCGCCAGCCGCCGGCGTCATCGACGCCAGCGGCCTGCACGCGCTGCCCGGCCTCATCGACACGCACGTGCACACGCGCCACCCCGGCATCGCCGAGCGCGAGGACTTCCGGTCGGGCACCGCCGCCGCGGCCGCCGGCGGCATCACCACGCTGTTCGAGATGCCGATTGCCAAGGTGCCGGCCAACAGCGCCGACGGCGTGCAGCGTCGCGTCGCGGCCATGGCGCCCGAGGCGCACATCGACTTCGCGCTCTACGGCGGCGCCGGACACGAGAACCTGCACGAGATCGCCGGTCAGGCCGCCGCCGGTGTGGTGGCGTTCAAGACGTTCCTGCAGCCGCCGCCGCCGACGCGCCTCGACGAGTTCTTCGGCCTGTGGTGCACCGATCACGCGGCACTGCGCGGCGTGATGGCGGCGGTGGCGGCCACCGGCCTGCGCCACTGCTTCCACTGCGAAGACACGCCGATGTTCCAGGCCCTGCAGGCGCAACTCGCCGCGGCCGGCCGACGCCGCGGCCGGGCCCACGCCGACAGCCGCCCGCCGATCGTGGAAGACGTGTCGGTCGCGATGATGCTGGCGCTGGCCGAGGAGTGCGGCGGCCCGGTGGGCGTGGTGCACTGCTCCAGTGCGCGCTCGGCGCAACTGGTCGCGGACGCCCGGGCGCGCGGTGTCGACGCTACGGTGGAAACCTGCCCGCCGTATCTGTTCTTCACCGACGAGGCGCTCGACCGTCTCGGACCGTTCGCCAAGTGCAACCCGCCGCTGCGCTCGGTCGAAGGCGTGCAGGCGCTCTGGCGGGCCCTCGCGGCCGGCCACATCGACTACCTCGGCACCGACCACTCGCCGTTTCTCGCGCGACGAGAAGGCCGCGGCCAGCGACGACATCTTCGCGGCGCCGCCAGGCCTGTGCGGACTCGAGGTGATGGCGCCGTTGATGTTGACGGCGGTCGCCGAAGGACGGCTCACGCTGCCGCGCATGGTGGAGCTGTGTTCCACACGCGCCGCTGAGCTGTTTCGCCTGGCAGGGAAGGGACGCGTGACCGAGGGCGCCGACGCCGACCTGACGCTGGTCGATCTCGGCGCGGACTGGACCTACGACAGCCGCCACGCCCTGACCAAGTCGCGCGACAACATGGCCATCTACGACGGCGTGCGGATGCGCGGGCGCGTCGTGTCCACGTTCGTGCGCGGCGTGCGCGTGTTCCACGAGGGCGCCATCACCGGTCCGGCCGGACACGGCCGCTTCGTGAGGCCGGCGTGACGCCCATCCTCGGCGTCGTCACCATCGGGCAGACGCCGCGTCCTGATCTGACCGAGGCGTTCGGCGTCGAGGCGGCGCACGCCGAGGTGCGCGTCGCGGGTGCGCTGGACGGCCTCAGCGCTGAAGACCTTGCCGCTCTCCAGGACGCCACGGCGTCCGGGCCTGACGGCCTCGAGTATCCGCTGCTCGTTCGCCTGGCGTCTGGCGCGCACATCGAGGTGCCGCTGGATCGCCTGGTGCCGCACGTGACGGCGGCGGCGCGTCGGTTGGCTACGGATGGCGCCGCGCTCGTCGTCGTGGCGTGCGCCGGCGGCTTTCCTGACGTGCCGAGTCCGGTCCCGGTCCTGCTGCCTGGCCGCATCGTGCCGGCCGTCGCCGGTGCCCTCAGCCGCAGCCGCCGCGTCGGCGTCGTCACGCCCAACCGGGCCCAGGTGGCCTACGCCGAACGCAAGTGGCGGGCGGATGGCTTCGCGCCGTCGCTCACCTGGGCGTCACCGTCGCGAGACGACGAGATGGCGCGCGCGGCCGACGAGCTGAGCGGCGCCGACGTCGACCTCGATCGTGATCGACTGCATGGGGCACGCGGACGAGGCGCGGCGGGCGATGGCCAAACGGACCGGACGGCTCGTGATCGCGGCGCAGTCGGTCGTGGCGAAGGTGGCCGGCGCATTGATCTAGTGGCGCGCCGGGTCCGTCGGCGACATCTGCTGCGCTTCGTGCGCGATGCGGCCGCCCACCATCGTCAACCGGATCGCGCCCGTCAGCAGCGCCTCGGGCCTGGTGGCGCCGACGACCAGCGGGTCGATGTCCATCACCGTGATGTCGGCCGCGCGCCCCACGGCCAGCGTGCCGCGGTCGCCTTCGGCGAACGCCGCGTACGCCGCCCACGTCGAGTAGCCGCGCACGGCTTCCTCTGGCGTCATCCGCTGGGCCGGATACCAGCCGCCCTCGGGCTGCAGCGTCTTGTCGCGGCGCGTCACCGCGGCATGCAGGCCGTAGAAGATCGAGTGGTCCGAGCCGGTGAGGTCCGAGCCGAAGGCCAGTCGGACGCCGCTCTGGCGGAACCTGCGCCACGCGTAGGCGCCCTTCACGCGCTCGGGCCCGAGGCGGGCTTCGGCCCACGGCTTGTCTTCCACCGCGTGCGGCGGCTCCACCGAGGCAATGACGCCGAGCGAGGCGAAGCGCGCGAAGTCGTCGGGGTGCACGACCTGCGCGTGCTCGATGCGGTGGCGGTTGTCGCGCACGGTCGCGTCGCGGGCCTGCACCGACTGGATGAAGTCGAGCGTCTCGCGATTGCCGGCGTCGCCGATGGCGTGGATGCCGACCTGGAAGCCCGCCGTCATCATCTCGGCCACCAGCGCCTGGTCGAACCCGTAGTTGCCGCCGCTGACGCCGCGGTGCCCCTTCTGGTCGGCGTAGTCGTCGATCAGGCGCGCGCCGCGCGACCCGAGCGAGCCGTCGTAGTACGCCTTCACCGATCGCACGGTCAGCATCGCCGCCGGGTCGAGGCGCGGGCCCTTCTTCAGCCAGGCGCGGCTGAGCGCGGTATCGCGCGCCGAGAGCATGGCGTAGACGCGCACCGGCAGGTCGCCCGAGGCCGTCGAGCGCCTCGAACGCCGTCATCAGTTCCGCGTCGGCGCCGGCTTCGTGGACGGCGGTGAACCCGTCGCGGGCCATGCGCTTCAATCCGGCCAGCACCCAGGCGCGCGCCTGGTCGGGCGTCGGCGGCGGCACCGCTCCCTCGAGCAGCGTCACGGCGCGGTTCAGCAGCGTGCCGGCCGGCTCGCCCTTCGCGTCCTTCAGAATCTCGCCGCCGACCGGCGGCCTGGTGGCGCGGGTGATGCCGGCCTTCTCGAAGGCCAGCTCGGTTGCCCCACACCGCGAAGCCGTGGAGGCTGTCGAGCACGACCGGGTGGTCGGGAACCCGCTCGCTCAACAGCCGCATGGTGGGGTAGCGGCCGGCCCACGCGCCCTCATCCCAGCCGCGGCCCACCACCCACTCGCCCTTGGGCACCGTGGCGGCGTACGCCACCGTGCGGGCGACGGCGTCCTCTTCCGTGGCGACGCCGGTCAGGTCCAGTTGCGTCTCGGCCTGGCCGAGCTCGCGGATGTGCACGTGCGAATCCACCAGCCCCGGCAGCGCCGTGGCGCCCTGCAGGTCCACCACGCGCGTGGCTGGACCGCGGTAGGCCTCGGCCTGCTGCGACGTGCCGGTGAAGACGATGCGGCCGGCGCGGATGGCGACGGCCTCGGCATCGGGCCGCCAGCCCTCGACGGTGTGGGGCGCGCCGGCTGCGGGCGTGCCGTCGGCGGCGGGGTCGTCCCAGGTGAACGTGTAGACGCGCCCGTTGGTCAGGAGCGTGTCGGCGGGCTCCACGGCGGGCGTGCTGGTGCACGCGGCGGAGAGCACGAGCGCGCACAGCGCGCCGCGGCTGGTGCGGATCCTCATGCCGCACAGGATATCCCACGCGATCGGCGACCGTGGCCGGCGAGCGACCCGGTCCATCAGCGCCGGTGCCGCATCAGCGCCAGATAGATTACGGCGCTGAGCCCGAAGGTGACGAACCAGGCGTAGGTATAGAGGTGATCGAACATCGTCGGATTGGCGACGACGCCGCCAGGCGTCGTCGCCGCTCGCCCGAAGCCGGGGACGACCGGCAGGATCGAGAGGGCCAGCGCGATCATCGCCTTCGGGTTGACGCCGTTCGTGTAGCTGTAGCGTCCGTGCACGGCGAACAGGTCGGGCAGCGACAGTTCCTGCTTGCGCAGGATCCAGTAGTCGGCAATCAGCACGCCGCCGATCGCGCCCATCAGGCTGGAATAGCCGATCAGCCAGGTGAAGATGTACGCCGAGGCATCGGCGTAGAGCTTCCACGGCATCATCACGACGCCCAACGCAGCCGTCATCAGTCCGCCGGTGACATAGCTGATTCGCTTGGGCGCGAGGCTGGAGAAGTCGTTGGCCGGCGACACCACGTTCGCCGCCATGTTGGTGGTGATCTGCGCGGCCAGGATCACCAGCGCGCCGAAGATCACGACGAACGGGCTGCCGATGCGGGCGATCAGCACGACCGGATCCCAGATCGCCTCGCCGAAGATCACGATGGTCGCGCTGGTGACGGCCACCCCGAGGAACGCGAACGCCGTCATCGTGAGCGGCAGGCCGAGCGCCTGGCCTAGCGCCTGCGACCGCTGGCTCCTGGCGTAGCGCGTGAAGTCGGGAATATTCAGGCTGAGCGTGGCCCAGTAGCCGACGTTGGCGGTCAGCGCCGCCGGGAACAGCGTCCAGAACGGCGTGCTGCCGTGCTGCAGCTTGGGCGATTCGGACAGGATGTGGACGAGGCCGCCGCCGTTGGCGATCGCCCACCACAACAGCAGGCCGCCGCCGCCGAGCAGCAACGGCGCCGACCACGCTTCGAGCCGTTTGATGCCCTCGAGGCCGCGAATGATGATCGCGACTTGGGCCAGCCAGAACACCGCGAACGAGATCCAGATACCGCCCGGTACGGTGGTCCAGCCGGACCACGCCGCGGTCAGTAGCGTGTCGAGCGCCAGCGCGCCGATCCACGTCTGAATGCCGAACCATCCGCACGCCACGATCGCGCGCAGCACGGCCGGCACGTTGGCGCCGGTCACGCCGAAGGCGGCGCGGCACAGCACGGGAAAGGACACGCCGTACCTGGTCCCGGCGTGGGCATTCAGGATCATCGGGACCAGGACGATGGCGTTGCCGAGCAGGATCGTGACGAGCGCCTGCCACCAGTTCATGCCCTGCTGCATCAGGCCCGAGGCGAGCGTGTAGGTGGTGATCACCACGCTCATCCCGATCCACAGCGCGGCGATGTGATACGTCGACCACGTGCGGCTGGCGAGTGAGGTCGGCGCCAGGTCGTGGTTCCAGAGCGGACTGCCCGAGACGTCGTCAGTCAGCTCGACGAACTCTTGGCGAAGCGCCCCGCGTCTGGGCGCCGCGTGTCGGTGTCAACTCGCGTAACCCTTCGGCGTCGTGGCCGCCGTGATAGTCCTTGCCGTCGGGCCGCCGGATCTTCGAGTGTGCCACCACGTGGCCTCGGCGCAGACCGCGGAAGTCCTCGAGACTCGCGTAGCCGCGCTTCGCCATGAACTGCTCCATGCCGTCGATGAGCGCCTTGATCACGGTGGGGCCGATCGCGCGATCGAGCATGGCGGCGGTGCACACCTGCACGGTGCCGCAGCCGAGCAGGAAGTAGTTGAGCGCGTGGGCGAATTCGGCGATGCCGCCGATGCCCGAGAACGCCCGGTCGGGAAACGCGCCGGTCAGCGAGGCCATCTTGGCCAGCGACTGCGGCAAGATCGCCGGGCCGCCCAGCCCGCCGCTCGACACCAGGCCATCGACGTTCATCTCGAAGTCCATCGTCTCGGGATCGATCAGCGGCAACGACGGGAAGGTGTTCGACGAGACGATGGCGTCGGCACCGCCGCGAAACGCCGCACTCGCCTCGTCGACGATGTCGGTGGTCGAGGGCGTGAGCTTGCACCACACCGGGATGGTCGCGACCTCCTTCACCACTTCGGTGACGATCGAGACCTGTTCCTGGTCCTTGCCGATGTTCGAGCCCATGTCCTTGCGGTCCATGTGCGGGCACGACAGGTTCAGCTCCAAGGCGTCGGCGCCGGCGCCCTGGCAGGCCGTTGCCAGCGTCTGCCAATGCGCCAGTTCCGTGTCGCTGCCGGAGCCGGCCATGATCGACGCGATCAGGATGCGATCCGGATGCGCCTGCTTGATGCCCGCGATCTTCGGCACCCACCAGTCGAGCGTCTTGTCGGAAATCAGCTCCCAGTTCCACGACGAGTGCAGGGCCGTGTCGGGCTTCTTGTGCATCGACAGGTGGCCATCGAGCGTCGTGCGCAGGAACTTGGTCTTGGGTCCGGCGACATTGGTCACCGGGTGCAGGCCGATGGTCTTGGTGACCACGCCGCCCCAGCCGGCATCGAACGCCCGCATGATGTTGGCGTCCGACTCGGTCGGCGGTGCCGACGAGAGCAGGAACGGGTTGGCGAACTTCAGGCCCGTGAACGTGACCCCGATGTCCGGCTTCATGCCGGGATTATCGGCGCTGCGCTGCCGGGGTGCAAGGGCGGTGGGGGTAAGATGGCCGCCGAGATCCCGTCATGAGCATCCTGATCAAGAACGGCACCATCGTTACCGCCACCGACCTCTATGTCGGCGACGTCTTCATCGAAGCCGAGAAGATCACGACCATCGGGTCGGCGCTGACGATGCCGTCCGACCGGGTGATCGACGCCACCGGCAAGTACGTCCTGCCGGGCGGCATCGACGTGCACACGCACATGGACATGCCGTTTGGCGGCACCACCTCGGCCGACGACTTCGCGTCGGGCACCATCGCCGCCGCGTTCGGTGGCACGACGACGATCGTCGACTTCGCCATCCAGTATCGCGGCGAGACGCTGCACCACGCGTTCGAGGCGTGGTCACAGAAGGCGCAGGGCAAGGCCGCCATCGACTACGGCTTCCACATGATCATCACGGAGCTGACCGATCAAGTGGAAGAGGAGATGGACGCGATGGTGCGGCAGGGTGTGAGCTCCTTCAAGCTGTTCATGGCCTACCCGGGCGTGTTCATGCTGGATGACGCGAGCATCTTCCGCGCCATGCTGCGCACCGGCAAGAACGGCGGCACCATCTGCATGCACGCCGAGAACGGCGGCGTCATCGACGTGCTGGTGAAGAGGGCGCTGGCGGAAGGCAAGACCGCGCCGAAGTACCACGCGTTGACGCGGCCGGCGCGCGCCGAAGGCGAGGCCACCCACCGCGCGATCGCGCTGGCCGAGATCGCCGACGTGCCGGTCTACATCGTCCACCTGTCCGCGGCCGAAGCCCTCGAGATGGTGACCGAGGCGCGCGACCGCGGCCTGCCGGCGTTCGCCGAGACCTGTCCGCAGTACCTGTTCCTGTCGGAAGACAACTACGACGAGCCGGGCTTCGCCGGTGCGAAATACGTCATGAGTCCGCCGCTGCGCCCGCAGGCCACGCAGGATCGCCTGTGGCGCGGCCTGGCGTTCAACGACCTGCAGGCCATCGCCACCGACCACTGTCCGTTCTGTCTGAAGGAGAAGCACCTCGGCGCCGGCGACTTCTCGAAGATCCCCAACGGCGCGCCCGGTGTGGAAACGCGCCTGAGCCTGGTCTACGACGGCGGCGTGCGCACCGGCCGCATCTCGCTCAACCGGTTCGTCGAGCTGACGTCGACGTCACCGGCCAAGATCTTCGGCATGTTCCCGAAGAAGGGCACCATCGCCCCCGGGTCGGATGCCGACATCGTGATCTTCGATCCCGAGAAGACCACGACGTTCTCGGCCAAGACGCATCACATGAAGGTGGACTACAACCCGTATGAAGGACGGCAGGTCACGGGCGTGACCGAGACCGTGCTGTCGCGCGGCAAGGTGATCATCGAGGCGGGGCGATTCACGGGCCGGGCGGGTGCCGGCTCGTTCCTGAAGCGCCGCGCCCGTTCGATTCTGACGTCCGCGCGCGACGGCCAGGCTAGTGCGGGTAGCCCTTGAGCCTCGGCGTTCGGGGCTTCCACTCCGGCAGGGAGGCGTAGTTGTTGCCAATCGGCATCTTGACACTCGGCAGAGTCTTGGCGTCCATGACCTCGCCCTCCTTGATGACATCGTTGATGAAGAGCAGATACGCCGTCAGCCCGTACACCTCATCGGCCGTCAGCGTTCCCTCTCTGTTGAGGGGCATCCCGCGATTGATGTAATCCCAGACCGTCGTCGCGAACGGCGCCCGAAGCGGCAGGATGCGTCCCCGTGCCCACAGCTCGACGTCCGGGCCGGCCTTGCTCTTGAGAATCGGCGCCTTGCCGTCGATGGCGTTGGCCCCGTGGCATCCCGCGCACTTCGCGCGATACACCTGCGCGCCCTGCATGACGGTTCCGGACCCCGGCGGGAGTTCTTCTCCGGTCGGACCGATGGCGATATCCCACGCGCGCATTTCCTCCGCGGTGGGCGTGCGGCCCACACCATAGGTAGGCGACTGCGCCAGCACCGAGCCGCCCATGAGCAACGCGAACCCGAGAACCCTAAGCAAAGCCATTGGTGATGGTCCCATCGCTGGCGATCCTCCACGGCTGAATGCTGTTGTCCAGTCCAGGCACGCTGAACGTCTCGTCGTAGGGCTTGTTCCAGTACTTGGCGATCTGTGCCCGCGACGGTTGAACCTGACCCAGTTCATCGGTGCACCGCGACTGGAGCTCGGTCGCCTGGCCGTCCCAATTCCACTGATAGCCGAAACGGGCATGGGCCATGCGCTCAGCGGTCCCCTTGATCTCGGCTTTGTTCCAACGGTTACCGCCGTCGGTGGAGACTTCGACCAGCTTGATTGCGCCGCCTCCGGACCAGGCGAGCCCGCTGATCTCGTAGAAGCCGCGGCCAGGTAGTTGTTGTCCACCCGAAGGGAACGTGATGACCGACTTGGGTCCGATCTGGTAGTCCAAGGCCGCAACCTTGGGGTCGCGATCGAGGTGGCCGAAGTCGTTGTAGTTCATGTAGTAGCGGTCGACCACCTTGATTCGCCGCAGCCACTTGGTGTGAAAGATGCCTTCGAAGCCAGGCACCATCAGCCGCAGCGGAAACCCGTTCTGCGGCCGCACCGCCTCGCCGTTCATGCCGTAGGCCAGGAAGGCGTCGTCCATCGCCTTGGCGATCGGCATGCTCGAGGCGCCCTTCACTTCCTCGGCCCCTTCCGCGACGAACCACGATGCGTTGCCCTTCAGGCCGCACTCCTTGAGCAGCGTCGACAGGAGCACGCCGGTCCACTCCGCGCAACTCGTCATGCCGTGCGTCTCTTGAACATTCTTCGCTCGGCGCGACGATCGGTTCCCGGCACACTCGATGAAATGAATGCGCGTCACGGATGGCAGGCGCTTCAAGTCCTCCATGGTGAACGTCAGTGGACGATCCACCAGGCCGTGAATCATGAGACGGTGCTCGCGCGGATCAACGTCCGGAAGGAATGAGCCGCGAGTGGTCCCCATGTAGTGCAGCGAGGATGGCGTGATCACCCCGACCGAATCCTGAAGCGGGGCCGCCACATGAAAGGTGAGCCCCCAGTTATCGGGCGAGGGCCGGCCGCCGTGGGCAATGCGGACCGAGGAGACGTGACTCGAGCGCGCGCCGTAGGCGATCTGATCCGTGCCTTCCTTGATCATCGGCGGCGACGCGTGTGCATGGGCGCCGGCAGCTGTTTGACCGCTCGCGGGCGCTGCGCCTCCCAAGGTGAGACCTCCGGCCAACGCGGCGCCGCTCTTGAGGAATTCCCGACGAGCCGGTCTTGTCGAACCCATGGGTCTCTCCTTCGCAGATGAGCTACCAGGAAGATTGCTGCCCAGCAGCCGGGAGTATACGCCCGTCCCGGAGCCGATCCAGCGATCTCCGCCGCGGTCGCAAGGTCCTTCGAATCGCCCCCAGTCCATTTGCGCCCGGCCGGTGTCTAACCCCTGAGTTCGCAGGGACCGACCGTTGCGCGGCCCGCTCATCGCCCGGCTTCAGCGCCGCGGCGATCGTCGCGCCCGCCCTGGGCATCGGGGCCAACACCGCAATCTTCTCGGTGTTGAACGCGGTCATTCTGAAGCCGTTGCCGTACCCCGACCCGGACCGGCTGGTGATGTTCCTCAACGTCTCACCGCAGGGCTCCGGTGGCGGCTCGTCGCCGACGAAGTTCAATGTCTGGCGCCGTCAGACGGCAGCGTTCGACCAGGTTTCCGCCTACCGGTTCAGCGTCGTCAACATCACCGGCGACGCCGAACCCGAACAGGTGTCCGCGGGGTACGTGAGCGCGGGGTGCTTTCCGCTGCTCGGTGCCGCCACGGTTCACGGGCGTACGTTCACGGCCGAGGAGGACCGCCCGGGCGGCGGTTTCCCCGTGGTGTTGAGCCATGGCATCTGGCAGCGGCGGTTCGGCGGCGACGCCGCGGTGGTCGGCCGGACGCTCACCTTCAACGGGCAGCCGCACGACATCATCGGCGTGCTGGCGCCCTTCGACACGACGGCGATCCAGTCGCCGGTTGGCGCCCCCGAGGTCTGGCTGCCGTTCCAGATCGATCCCAGCAGCACCATGCAGGGGAACCGAGATCGGCTCGACCGGCGTTGCGGCCGTCGGCGCAACGGTGCTGCTCGGCGAACGTAACCCAAGCAGTCATGTCGTTCGTAGGTGTCTCTCTGGGTCCTGCCTCCTGGGCATGCCTCTCACTGCGATGCTGACGCGCAGGAGCGGCACGTCAGGGCTCGCGCCTATTGGGCGGATCGTCCCACATCTGCGCGCGTGTCTTCCATGAACCGTCGCGCGTCTTCACGAGGACGTTGATGAACGTGCCGGCATTCGACCACCGCTGCAGGCCCGACGGCTGCTCGACGGTCCATCGCACTGTGGAGCGTCCACGGACGAATGCGATCTCGTGCGAGCCACGCGGCGCTCGAACCCCTCGTAACGGAGAGCCTCGCCGCCGAGGCGTTTTCGGTCGCGCCAGCGCCGCGTCGGTTGCCTCGCGGCCCTGCGTGGGTCAAACGCGTTCTCGATCTGTTGGACGGCGTCATGGATCGACCGCTGACGCTTCGAGAAATTGCGCGTGAGGTCGGCGTCCATCCCGTCTATCTCTCGCGTGGCTTCAGAGCGTCGACCGGCATCGGTCTCGCGGACGCGCGCCGCCGCGCGCGGGTCGGGCGCGCCATCGCGTTCCTGGCGTCGGGCCGTCCCCCTGTCGACGTTGCGCTGGACTGCGGCTTCGCCGATCAGAGCCACCTCACCAAGGCGGTTCGCAGAGTGTCGGGGACGACGCCGGCGCTGTGGCGCGCCCTCGGACAGCGCGGCTAGTCCCGTCGCCCGAAGGCGCTCGGCTTCGACGATCACGCCGGTGCTCTTGCAGGTCCAGGACCGTTGCCCCGTTCGGGCGATCGCGATATCGGTCGGTCTGGGTACGGAAATCCAGTGGGGCGAACGGCGTGGAGACTGGTACGAATAGCACCGTCCTCACGCGCGTCCGATGGCGGCGACGCGAAGTGAGCGCTACTCTAGTCCCATGTCGTGGCGAGCTCCCTCGAGCACGGCCGTTGCGCTTCTGTCCCCAACCGCACGTGGCCCCGCAGACCATCGAGCGGTTGTCCGAACGCCAGCCCTTCGCGCGCGCCTCGGGCCGATGATCCGTCGCTGGCTCGCGGTCAGCGCGCTGGGTGCCCTTACCGCGACCAGCGGATACGCCCAGCAGGCAGCGGCGTCGAGCGTGCTGCCACGAGCCTGGGCTGGCGGGCGGCCGGGCCGGCATGCCGTGGGCGTCAGGACGATCGCGCTCGACGCCGTGACGGCCTGCGCCGCTGGCCTGCTCTCGGTGCGGGCCGGCGTCGGGAACTCGGCGCCGACCGATCACACCCGCAGTGGCCGTTGGGCACCTGGCCGCGTCGAACGCATCGCGGCGGCCGGGCTGGCGCATGGCGACTTCTCGGATCGCCACGGCGCGCTCCAGGCGAGGCGTCGACCAGCTGCCGACGCCGCCGCTTTCCGGCAACGGTTCGGCGCAGTCGCCGACCAGATCGTGGCCTATCTTGTCACCACCCTGCGTGCGCATTAGTACGCTGCGCCCAGTCCACCTCCTCGTCACGCTCGCCTTCGCGATTCTGGCGATTGCCTGTCGGGCGCCGTCGATGGCGACAGAGGGTCCTGGCGTGCGGAACGGTCACGGCCTGGCCTTCGACGGGCAGCTGACGCTGCTGTTCGGCGGCGCCGACGAACGGCAGGTCCTCGACGACACGTGGGGATGGGACGGCCGCACGTGGCGCGGGTTCGCCGCTCCAGGGCCTGCGCCGCGGACGTTCCCCGTGATGGCGTCAGCCGACCCGGGAACCGTGTACCTGTTCGGCGGCCGCCGTGTGCTGTTCGGCGCGACGCTGGACACGTCTCAGCTGCTCGACGACCTGTGGCGCTGGCAGGAGCAGCGCTGGGAGCGCGTCGGAGCTCCGGGACCACTGGCACGCGCCGAGGCCGCGGCCGCCTGGGATCCCGTGCGGCGGAGACTGATGGTGTTCGGGGGATACGCCATCCATGCAGGCGCGATCGAGTCCCTTGGCGACACCTGGGAGTTTGGCGATGGTCGATGGACGCGCTACGACGTGGTGGGCCCGGCGCCGCGGCACGGCGCCGTCGCGGCATTCGAGCCCGAGTCGGGTGAAGTCTTGCTCGATGGCGGCAATGGGGGCCGGGCCGACACGTGGTCGTGGAACGGCGCGCGATGGCGGCCCGTGGACCGTGCCCCTACACCGGGCCGATACAACGCCGTCGCGACCACCATGGGCGTCGGCGGCCCGGTCATGCGGTTTGGCGGATGGGACGGCGCCGCGCGGCACGGCGACACGTGGCTCTGGCGGTCCGGGTCATGGCACCGACGAGACGGCGCGGCGCCGCCGGCCCGGAATCACTCCGCGGTGGCCTATGACGCCCGGCGCGCGCGAGTAGTACTCGTCGGCGGCCACGATGGCGAGCGCGTGTTCGGTGACGTATGGGAATGGGACGATCGCAGCTGGCGGCAGGTCTTGGACACGGCCCCCATCCGGCGCATCGACAATGGCCACTGACCCGAGGCGCCGAGCGCCGTGACGCCATCACCAAGTTCCTGGACGATTCCGACGCCAGTTGGCTCGCCCAGGGACCGATCCGGCCGAAGACGTTCGCGGCGCAGGCCGCCGATGCGATCGCGGGCGCCGATCCGCGCGGGCGCCCAGTCGCGGAGGCGCCACAGCGCGACCAGGATCGGGTGTCCCAGCAGGCGTCGAAACTCCCGCTCCCGTTGGTAGCAACGCGCCTCGAGTCGAAGCACGGTCGAGTGTCGGCCCGCGGCCGACAGCGCCAACGTCCACTCCGAGCCGCGCAGCGCCACGGCGAGGCCATCGTCGCCCGGGCCAGGTCAGCCTGGCCCGGCGCTTCCGACTGCAGAGGTTCCGCACAATCTGCCATCCTCCATCGGGCTCGACGCGTGGAGATACAACTCTCGACGGAACACGCCGTGGCGTCGTCAAGCTCGGCTACTCGAAGTCGTAGAGCGTCCGCGTCGGACGACCCCTGACGTCGACTCGAACCACTGAGCCCGCAATCGCCCCTGAAGACGTTCGATTAGTCCTCTGCGCTCAATACATCTGTCTGCCCGGTGACGACCTTTGAGGTGGTTGCCGATCGGCTGTTCCCCCGCGACGTCGCAAATTCGGCGCACGCTCGACGGGAAGGCCACGAGGTTGTGCCGGTACCATTCTTGCTAAGCCTGTCGCCGTGTTAGCTAACGACTTCGAACTCAAGAGGTTACGCCGCGATGCCCCGGCATCGTGCGGATGGTGACCGATGACCCCCGTCCGCGTGTTCGTCGACCCTTCGCTCCTCGAGCGATACAGTCGCGAGATCTTCTCCACCTGGCGCTACATCCTGGTCGGCGCCGGCATCGCTTGGCGCCAGACTGCCGTCCCCGACGAGCACTGTGACGTCGCGTTCGTCTGCGACCCGGGAACGTCGAGCGCCGCGGTCACAATCACGGCCGACCCGGCCAAGTGGGCACGTCCTCGCGACCTCCGGTTCGAGCAGCTCTGCACGTCTGGGACGATCACGCATCCGCGCTTCGTCGGGGACGTCGACGGCGCCGGCGTCCTGCGTCGCTGCGACTCGCGAACCGAATTCCGCCGTGACGTCGTGTTCGACATCTTCTGGCTGCTGACCGGCCAGGACGAACCCCAATGGCCGCAGTACGCCCACGGATTCACCGATCTGTCGGGGGCGCCCCTCGACCGGCGGCGTCTGCTCACCGTCGGCGTCGCGTCGCAGCTGGCGTGCGGCATCGGCGACGCGATCGCGCAGCGAACTCGCGTCGATGCGGTGCCGCGCTGGCCTGGCGGCAAGCGGGCCGCGGCGGCTGGCAGTCACGACGTCGACTACCCTGAGGTGGTCCGTTGGCTCGAACCGGCGCGGGTGCTGGCCCGAAGGGGCGTCGGACGCTGGCGTGAAGCGCTCAGCGTCGCCACCGGCTCACGACATCACTGGCAGTTCCGCGATTGGCTGACGCTCGAATCCGCGTTGGGCTTCCGATCGGCCTTCTACTTCACCGTGCGCCAGGGGTCGCTGGCGCAGCGGGCGCTCGGCACCCCGAACCCCTTCTACGACGTGTTCGCCCCGCACTTCCGGCAGCTCTTCGTCGAGCTCCGGGAGAGCGGCAGCGAGATTGGCCTTCAGCCCAGCTACTGCGCCTGTGAGTTCGACGATGCCGTCGAGGCGGAGAAGGCCCGACTGGAAGAAGCCGTCGGCGCCGAGATCGCCGGATCGCGACACCACTATTGGCGGCTGTTGCCGAGCGACCCCGCCGCCACGCTTCGGCAGCACGAACGGGCGGGCTTGGCCTACGATGCCTCGCTGTCCTTCGACCGCCATCTCGGCTGGCGGCGCGCCTCGACCTGGCCGTTCTTCCCGTTCGACGCCACGCTGGGGCGCGACCTCACGACCTTGCAGATACCAACCGGATGGATGGACGACCAGCTCTTCGGCATGACCGCCTTCAATCCAGGGGACCGCACCGACCTGTTGATGGGCCTGGTCGAGACGGCGGCATCGCAAGGCGGGTGCGTCCTGGTCGACGTGCACGAGTACGTCTATGACGAGGCGCTGTTTCCAGGCTGGGCGGAGACCTATCGCCGGCTGTTCGAGCATCTGGTCCAGCGAGGAGACTTCTGGATCGCCACCCCGGCTGCCATCGCCCAGCACTGGAGGCAGCGGGACGAAGACATCCGGAAGCAGAGCGCCGGGCTGGGCCTGCCCGAAACGATCCGGGCGCCCCTGCAACATCGGCAGCGGCAAGACCAGGAAGTAATTGGAGCGCAACGCCCATGGCACGCGACGACGACCGAGTCATCCTCGGACTCAACCCAGGCATAGACAGCAGCGCCGCACTGGTCGTGGGCGGCCGGCTCGTCGTCGCCATGGAAGAGGAGCGACTGAGCCGCAAGAAGATGCACCTCGGGTTCCCACGCCGGGCGATTCTCGACGTCCTGCGTCGGGGCGGCGTCTCCCCGGCGGACGTCGAGGACGTCACCTTCTCCTTTCACGAGTACCTGGAGGCCCATCCCTTCATCACTCGATTGTTCTTGCGCGACATGGGATGCCCGTTCGATCCCGAGAACCCGTTGGATCTGCGACAGCTGGTTCCCCTCGCGATGCGCGCGGCGTCACTGTCGGACGTGACGTCGTTTCCGCTGCGCAAGGCGCACCGGCGCAACGTGGTGGAGAACCAACGGATCTACACCTCGGAACTGCGTGAGCTGGGCATCGACGTTCCGGCACTGGTCAACGTCGACCATCATCGGGCCCATGCGGCGAGCGCCTATTTCACGTCCGGCTTCGCCTCCTGCCTGGTCGTCACCGCGGACGGTTCGGGTGACGGCGCCAGCCTCACCATCAGCTCGGTGACCGACGGCCGGTTCACCGAGCTCCTGCGCCTGCCGGCCGAGTTGTCCGCGGGAGTCCTCTACGCGAGCGTGACCGCGTACCTGGGCTTCAAGGCACACCGGCACGAGGGCAAGATCACCGGGCTTGCCGCCTTCGGTGATTCACAGGTGCACAAAGCCGACCTGCTCCCGTGCCTGAAGCTGACGCCGGGACGGCACGGGTTCGAATCCGCCCTCGCCGTTCCCTCGGTGGTCGGGCGCGCCCAGCAGTTCGGACGGCTGCTCTCCGGGTCGTACTTCCGCAATCCGACGATGAACGCCTTCCTCGATCACTATGCCGCCGTTGTGAACGGCGGCCGCCGGGAGGACCTGGCCGCCGCCGTGCAGACGCATCTCGAGGAGCTGGTCACCGGTCTCGTCGCACCGCTGCTGGCGAGCACCGGCCACCGGAGACTGGCTCTGGCTGGGGGCGTGTTCGGCAATGTCAAGCTGAACCAGCGCCTGTTCGAGCTCGAAGGTGTCGACGACATCTTCATCCACCCCAACATGGGCGACGGCGGCAACGCCGCCGGCAGCGCCCTGCATCTGGCCCACGAACGAGCCGCTGCCTCCGGCCGGTCCTACGAGCCGCAGCGGCTCGAGCACGTGTACCTGGGCCAGGGATTCGCCGATGGCGAGATCGAGCAGGCGCTGGTCGCACACGGTCTGGCCTTTTCACGCTCCGCCGACGCCGATGCGATCGTCGGGCGGGAGATCGCCCGCGGCCGGATCGTCGGCCGCTTCAACGGGTGCATGGAATACGGCCCGCGGGCGCTCGGCAACCGCAGCATCTTGGCGCACCCAGGTGATCGCAAGATCAACGACGTCCTCAACCAGCGCCTCCGCCGAACCGAGTTCATGCCCTTTGCGCCGAGCGTGCTCGAAGAGGAGGTGCACCGGTACTTCGACCTCGACCGCGGCGCGCTGCATGCCGCGGAGTTCATGACCATCACGTGTAACGTCAAGAAGCAGCAGCGGCAGGCGATTCAGGCGGTCACCCACGTCGACGGCACCGCCAGGCCGCACATCGTGAGGCGCGACGTCAACCGCTCGTATCACGACGTGCTGTCGTCGTTCAGGCGGGAGACCGGGCTCGGGGTGATCGTCAATACCAGCTTCAACATTCACGAGGAGCCGATCATCTGCACACCAGACGATGCGTGCCGCGCGTTCAAGCGCGGCGCCGTCGACCTGCTGGCCGTCGGTCCCTATCTCGTCCAAGGACCGTCAGCCGGCGGCTGACCTGCCGGCGGAACGACGCGACTTCGTCGCTGTCGTGAAGTACGCCGGACGGCCGGGCTTGGTGTCCTTCAGAATCTCGACGACCGCCCGTCGAGCGTCAGGGGCGCCCCGGCGCGTTGCCGGCCGTGACGCTGCCGTCCTTTCTGAACGCCGGCTTGAGCGCGCGCAGCGCCTCGGGCATCGTGTCGACCCGCACTGACTCGTCCTTGTCGAACATCACCGGCGCGCCCTTCTGCTGAGGAATGGCCACGGGCAGAATCTCGGCCGCGAATGTCCCGGCGGCGTGCGCCGCGGCGGCCTTCTTGTGGCTGCCGGCGGCAAAGGCGTCCTGCTCGTCGCGCGTCACCTCGTAGGCGTCGGCTACGGTCTCGCCGGCGACGAGCTCCATCACCAGAAAGACGATGCCAGGCGCGGTCAGATCGGACGCGTCTGCGACCGTCCCCGAGTCGTAGATCTGCGCCATGTTCGGGTGATGGAGCGCCGCGAGCGCCTGTGCCTCGCGGTCGAACCGCGCCGCGCGCTCGGGATCCGCGGCGAACGCATCGGGCAGGACCTTCAGCGTGAGGAAGCCGACATCGTGGCGGTGCTCGAGTTCGCCGCCAAGCAGAGCGACCACCCGGTCCTGCGGAGCGCCTAGTGCGCTTCCATCGTGGACGCGCAGTTGCCACCAGCGCTCGCCGGTTGGCTCATCGCGCAGAGTCGACGTTGTCGGTGATCGTGACGAAGGATGAGGACGTCGCGGTGCGCGCGCGATTGCGCCCGGGACCTCCTGTGGTCTGGATTCGCGTGGGCAACACCCGCAACGCCGATCTTGTGCGCCGAGCGGCCGCCCTGTGGCCCCGCGTGATCGAGGCGCTGACGCGCGGCGAGACACTGATCGACCCTTCGTAAGTGAGAGCTCCGCGGGCTCTTTCGTCATCGCCGTTCCGGGCATCGCGCATGTTCACGCGATGTGCCACGTTCACGATGTCGTGAACATCCAGGAATCGAAGGCATCAGCCTGGCATCTCGAGGTCGGCATGTGGCCGGCTGCTGAGCCCACCCTGGCCGACGTCGCGGAACGTTACCTGCGCGATTACGCGCGTCGGGACACACGCAAGGCGCACGCAGTGCGCCAGTTCGAGATACATGTGCGGTTGCTACGGCAGTCCGTCGTCGATACAGCCCGGCGCGGCCGCGGGGCACTCGGCACGGTGCCCTTCAGCGCTGTGACGCGAGCCGATCTCGACGCCGTGTGCCGGGCGCGCTTCGATGCCGTGAACGAGGCGCTCGCCGCGGCACGGCGGGTTGCGACGCTGCGGGCCGAGCAGCGCGACGTACCTGCGGCCGTGATGAAGTCCGCCACACTCGCCGGTCGCAGCACGAAGGGTGGGCATGTCGGCCTCAATCGGTTCAAGGCGCGCGTGCGCGATCTGTTCAACTGGGCGATTGGGCGGCGCCATCGTCGCGATCAAAACCACGTGGCGCACCGCGTGCGAGAAGGCCGGCAGCGTGGAACGGCACTGCCACGATCTGCGCCGCGAGTTCGCGTGCCGGCTGCTGGAATCGCGCGCCGAACTGCACGACGTGCGCGACTGTCTCGGTCACACCAACCTCACGACGACGTCGCGCTATCTGCGTTCCACGGCGCTGCGCCTGGAGCGCGCATTGCGCTTGCTCGAGGAGTCGCAGGAGGCGATCGCGCAACCGCCGCTCATGGTGCGCGAGAGCGATTCCCGCTCCAGTGCCACGCCGGTGCCACGCGGCGCGTGTGGGGCGTACGACGTCGATGACGCGCTCGACGCGGAAACCCTTGATGCGATTGCAGTTGGAGTGGTGAGCCACATTGGTCACGAGTTGGAACCAGATCGGGTGCTGGCTGCTCAGTCTGGACCGACTCCGACGAGCGGACTGAGTTGATCGGCGGGAGTTCCGTCCGGATCGAGGCGCGCTGGCGCCGCTGCTCTGCGGCGGGCCATTGTCAAGGGATTGCGGTGTCGCGGGGCGGGCCGGCTACGAGACGACTTACCAGTAGTCCGTTGCGACAAGCAATCTGGGCGCGGTATCCGGTGCGGCTGCCCGCAGCAAACCCTACGGAGAACTCCGGCTCTATCGAGCGTTCGAACGCGTGCCGTCCCCGGCGGTCAGAGATCTTCAGTCTGCAGTCCTGCTCACTTGTGTCAACCCGCTACGACTACTTCGTCGCCGGAGGCCGCCAGTTCAGAATCAATGTGATTGGCGCGACGGTTGCCTGCACCACCGGCTGGTTGATCAGGAACCGGCCGTCACGAGCGACGGCGTACTCGCGGGCGCTTACCGGCGCCCCGCCGTCTACGATGCGTGTCGCAAACAGCCGCACCGGCGCGCCGGCTTCGAACGTGGGGCCCGCGGTCGTGACTGGCACCGCCATCATCGCCGAGTCGGGCGCCAGGAAGTACAGTTCCTTGCCGTCGGCGCGCCACCGCGGCGCGCCGCCGCCGTTAGTCGATACCGGCCACTTGCCGTCAGTGGCGGGGAAGGGCTGGACCACCACCTCGAACCGGCCCGACTCGTCGGTCGAATACGCCAGCCAGCGCCCGTCCGGCGACAGTTGCGCCTGAGCTTCCGCCGCGGGCGTGTTGACGACGACGCGCGGCATCGGGTCCGGGCTGTGCATGTCCAGCGCCCACAGGTCGCTCCTGGTTCTCGGATGATTCTCGGAGTACAGCAGCCACCGGCCGTCCGCCGACCATTGCGCCGGCCCCCTGCCGCCTGGCGAATCGAGCAGCCGCGTCTCGGCAGCCGATCCGTTCGAGGGCTTCACGTAGAGGTCGTAGACGCCGGTCCGGTTCGACTGGAAGGCGATCCGCAGCCCGTCCGGCGACCAGATCGGGCCGATGTCGAGTGCGGGATCGAAGGTCAGTCGAGTCATTCCGCCGCGAACCAGATCCAGCAGCCAGACATCGGCGTTACCTTGCACGCCGCGCCACATCGCCACGCGCCGGCCGTCCGGTGACAACTCGGGCGACGCCGGAGCATACGCGTCGGGCTCGCCTGCCATACCGACGGCCTTGCCGGTGCGGTCCACCCAACTCAGGACTCGCGGCGGCCGGCCGCCGCCGGCGCGGTAGGCCACCGAGCCCGCGGCAGAGACCGAGAAGCCGCCGCGGGCGATCCCCTCCGCCCTGACGCCCTCGGCCAGCGTCACGGGATCGCCGGTCAGCGCGCCGCTCGAGAGATCCAGCCGTCGCGCCAGCAGCGTTCCCTGGCGCACGAAGACCACTTGGTCCGGCGGCAGGAACCCGCCGCCCGAATCGGCGGCCGTCAACCGCACCGGGGTTCCCCCGTCGAGGGATCCCAGGTACAGCCCGGACGCCTCGGGCGTGCCGAGCGCGTAGAACAAGAAATGCCGGCCATCCGGCAGGAACTGTGGGGCGCGATGGCCGCTTTGGCGCGGCGGATCGAGCCGCGTCACCTCGACCGGTTCGCCCCCGGTGGCAGCGATGCGCCGCACTGGCGCGGCGCCCGAATGGGCATAGAGGATCGTGCCGTCCGCGCTCCAACTGCCTTGGGCGGTGGCGTTCCTGATCGCGGTCAGCACCTGCGGCGTGCCGCCGCCGATGTCGAGGCGGTGGAGCGCAGTGCCGGCGAAGAACCCGATCGAGCGACTGTCGGGGGACCAGAACGGATACGTGGCGCCTTCCGTGCCCGGCAGCGGCCGAGCCTCGGACTGGTCGAGCGGACGCCACCACAGCCGCGATGGACCATCGCCCGACGCCACGAAGACCAGGGCGCGGCCGTCTGGCGACAGCGCGAACTGCAGCGGCGCATCGGAGGCGGGGGTCGTGATCTCGACGCGCATCTCAGGAGGCACCGGCGGCGCGGCCTCGTTCAGGTGGCGCAGCGCCGGCGTCGCCATCGCCGCGACGAGCGTCCCGGCCGCCGCCAGCGACGCGATCCACGGCAGGCGGGCGCGCCGCGCGGTCGTCGCCGACGCGCCCACGGCCGCCCCGTCATCCATCGGCGCGATCGCCGCGTCGTCGATCTCCAGCCGCGCCGCCGCGGCCGAGTCGAGACGGCGCTTTCGGTCCTTCTCGAGACACCGGCGCAAGAGCGTTCGAATCGGCTGCGGCGTCTTCGCAGGCAACCTCGTCCAGTCCGGTTCGGTCTTGAGCACGGCCGCCAGCGTGTCCGACACCGTCGCGCCGGCGAACAGACGCGTCGCCGTCAGCATCTCGTAGAGCACGACACCGAACGCCCAGAGGTCGGCGCGCTTGTCGACCGCGGTGCCGCGCGCCTGCTCGGGCGACATATAGGCTGCGGTACCGAGAATCACGCCGGCGTGCGTCATCGCCGGGGAGGTGATGGTGGGCGCGTGCATCGCCTCGGGGCTCGCCGCGGCGGCGGGGTGTAGTGCTTTGGCGAGACCGAAGTCCAACACCTTCACGGTGCCGTCGGCGCGGACCTTGATGTTTGCCGGCTTCAGGTCGCGATGCACGATCCCCTGCTCGTGTGCGGCCTCGAGCGCCGCGGCGATCTGCGTCGCGATGGGCAGCGCGTCGTCGAGAGGAATCGCCCCACGGGCGATCCGCTGCGACAGGTCGTCGCCCTCGACGTACTCCATCACCAGGGCGGTCACGGCCGAGTGTTCCGTGCCGGGCGACGGACTCTCCTCCAGGCCGTAGATGGCCGCGATGTTGGGATGATTCAGGACGGCGAGGACTTCGGCCTCGCGCTGGAACCGCGCCAGCCGGTCGGCGTCGGCGGCGAGCGACGGCGGCAGGACCTTGATGGCGACCTGGCGTTTCAGTCGCGTGTCGGTGGCGCGGAATACCTGGCCCATGCCGCCCGCACCGATCTGGGCGGTGACGTCGTAGACGCCGAGACGCGTGCCGGGACCGACAGCCAAACTGGCCGGCAGTATAACGTCTGACGCTCGAGCTCAGGTGTTCGGGCCAGCACTATGCCGGGAGGAATGGGTGCAGTAGGCTTGGGCTCCGTTCCCCGGGGGGCATTACCGTGCTGAAGATTCGTCGTGCGTTCGCCGACTTGATCTGGCGCGCGATCCTCGCCTGCCTGCTGTTGGCGGGCTGCGGCGCAGGTAGTGGGTGATCCGCTCAGCATCGTGGCCGCGGCCGAAGCAGGCACCGCCATTGTTGCGGCGATCGGCTTTGGGCCGGAGCAACGGAAGGCGATCGATGCGCTCGGCGTCACCCTGCTGGTCTCAGCATCGCCGGGCGGGCCGCTGCTCGCATCGCTCGGCCTGTTCTCGACGCCGAACGTGCCGCCACGGACGTACTACCTGCGAGCCACGGCGGTGAATGCGTTCGGCAGCACGGTGTCGCGCGAGATGCCGCTGTCCGTGCCGGGCGGATGTCCTGCGCCGCAATCACCGTTGGGATTCAATGCCGCTGTGGGGCCCGGCGCCGTCACGCTGTCGTGGTCACAGACCATGACGACCGGCATCACCTTCTAACAGATCTTCCAGCTCGATCCGCAGGGCGACGTGATTGGCACCTTTCTGCTGCCGCCACAGACGACCTCGGTGACCACGCCCATCCCGCCGGGCACCTACCGCGTGGCCCTCCCGTCCGGTGGACCGTGCCGAACAACCCAGGCACTAGCAGACGCGCCCGTGTTTGACGTTCCCTAGCGCGATCGATACTTTCGTCCAATCGACCGGCACGTTCAAAAACCGGTGCCATGAGGTCAGGGAAAATGCCCGACGAAACTCCAGGGTTGCGACCGCCGCGTGGACGCCTAAAGCCCGCGCAGGCTGTTGAAATGAATCGGCCATGACACATCTGATTGAAGTTGTTGGCTGGGGCGGCGCGTTGGCGGTGCTGGTGGCATATGCCCTGGTGTCGTCGGAACGAATGTCCGCTCGCTCTCGCGGCTACCAGCTGCTGAACGTGGGCGGAGCGGTGGGGCTGGTCATCAACAGCACCTGGAATGGCGCCATCCCTTCGGCGGTCGTGAACCTGATCTGGATTGGCATCGGCGTGTACGCCCTGACGACGCCAGGGGCCCTGCACTCCGACGCCGTATCTGACTGAAAGAGGCAGACACGCCGCGGCGTCACGACCGCCGCGTTGATGCCTGGAGAAGTGGTGAGCCCGGAAGGAATCGAAGCTTGGGTTCGTCGTTCAGCTAACCGGTTGACGGCGCACGACTTCTCGCTCCAGCCCCGGCAGTGCTGTCGCGCCCTGCAAGTCCACCACGCGGGTGGCGGGACCGCGGTAGGCCTCGGCCTGCTGCGATGTGCCGGTGAAGACGATGCGGCCGGCGCGGATGGCGACGGCCTCGGCATCGGGCCGCCAGCCCTCGACGGTGTGGGGCGCGCCGGCTGCGGGCGTGCCGTCGGCGGCGGGGTCGTCCCAGGTGAACGTGTAGACGCGCCCGTTGGTCAGGATCGTGTCGGCCGGTTCCACGGCAGGCGCGCTGGTGCACGCGGCGGTGAGGACGAGCGTGCACAGGGCGCCGCTGATCATGCGGGTCGTCATGCGGAGAGGATATCGCACGCGGCTTGCGCCCCCGGCGCACGGAGGCTCAGCCGGCGCGCCGGATGACACCGGCTGGTCCCTCGGCGCTGGCCTCTGCAAACGCCCTGAGCGCGTCGGCGTTGACCGGCCGCGAGAAGAAGAACCCCTGTGCCAGGTCGCAGCCGAGCGCGTTGAGGCGCACGACATGGTGCGCCGTCTCAGCGCCTTCGGCCACCACTTCCAGGCGCAAGTGGCGGGCGAGCGCGATGACCGTTCGGATGATCGCGTCGCTGTCGGCTGCCGCCGACTCGTTCAACAGGAACGACTTGTCGATCTTCAACCGATCGACGTGGAACCGATGCAGGTAGCTCAATGACGAGTACCCGGTGCCGAAATCATCGATGCTCAGCCGGAAGCCTCGCCCCTTGAGCCGACTGAGCGCGGCGCGAACGACCTCGGCGTTGTTCATCACGCACGTCTCGGTGATCTCGAGCTCCACGTCGGCCGGCGTCAGGCCCTCGCGCGTGACGATCTCGGCGAGTCGCTCGACGATCTCGGGCAGCAGCAGTTGTTTGGGCGAGAGGTTGACGGCCACGCGAAAGGGCGCTGACCGGCTGGAGGTGTCGCGCCAGGCCTTCAGCTGGCGGCACGCCTCGGTCACGACCCAAAATCCCAGCGGCACGATCAGCCCGGTTTCCTCGGCCATGGGCACGAAGGCCAGCGGCGGCAGCAGACCGAGACGGGGGTGGTTCCACCGCACCAGCGCCTCGGCGGTGACCAGCTGCCCCCCGTCGAGCGAGACGATCGGCTGGTAGCACAACTGGAGTTCGCCGCGTTCGGCGGCCAGTCGCAGGTCGGCCTCGAGCTCGAGGCGAGCCACCACGTCATCGCGCATGCGGCTGTCGAAGATCTCGGCCCGCTGTCGGCCGTTGGCCTTGGCGCAGTACATCGCGGCGTCGGCGTCGCGGATCATGTCGTCGGCCCGCTGGTAGCCGGTCACGCTGAGCGTCACGCCGATGCTCGTCGTCACCGTGACCTCGCGGCCGTTCACGACGAACGGCCGTGCGAATGCCTGCTGAATCCGGTCGGCGACCCGCATGGCGTCGCGGGCGTGCGAAATGCACGACAGCAGCACCGTGAACTCATCGCCGCCAAGACGCGCGACAGTGTCGGACGTGGCCGGCCCATCCCCGAGGCCGGCATGGTGCGACCCGTCGGCGAGTCGCGTCACCGAGTCGGTACCGCGCACGGCCTGCTCGAGGCGCTGCGCCGCCGCGACCAGCAGCTCGTCGCCGGCCAGATGCCCGAGGCTGTCGTTGATGTTCTTGAAGTGGTCGAGGTCGAGGAAGAGCACGGCGAACTGCAACTCCGGCTGGCGGCGCGACATCTCGATCAGGCGCGCCACCCGATCGACGAACAGCAGCTTGTTGGGAAGGCCGGTCAGCGCATCGGCTACCTTGCTCGCGGTGATGTCGGTCAGCGACCCGGCGATCCTCGTCGGCGTGCCGTCGGCGTCGCGCACCGCAACCCCTCGCGCCAGCACCCAGTGATAGTGGCCGGCGCGGTGGTGCAGGCGGTGCTCGCTCTGGAAGTGGGGCGCGCGGCCCTCGAGATGAGCGTCGAGATCGGCTCTGACTTGGACATGGTCGCCGGCGTGTATCTGATCGAACCAGGACGCGATCGTGTTCGGCAACTCGTCGTCGGCATAACCGATGACGGCCTTCCAGCGTGGCGACAGGTAGACCTCGTTCGAAGCAAGGTTCCAGTCCCAGATGCCATCGTTGGCGCCGCGGACGGCCAGTGCGTACCGTTGCTCGCTGTTGGTCAGCGCCTGCTCGGTGCGCAGGTGCGCCATCTGCGTGCCGATGCGGGCCAGCGCGATCCGCAAGTCGATGGGCTTGGTGATGTAGTCGTTGGCACCTGCCTCGAGAGCCTCGACGACGTCGGCGCTCTGGGTCTTGGCGGTGACCATGATGACGGGCGTGCGCGCGATGGGCGACGTGGACCGGATGTGGCGCAGGACGTCGAGTCCGCTCATCCCCGGCATTTGCCCGTCGAGCAGCACCAGGTCTACGGGCGCCGCCTTCAGCAACGCGAGCGCCTCGGCGCCGCTCGCAGCGGTGTCGACGTCGTAGCCGAGCCGCCGTAGCCGCCGCGACAGCATGTCGCGGTTCATCTCGTCATCGTCGACGACGAGCAGGCGTCCAGGAATCAGCGCGATCATGACGAGGCTGGTAGCTGCTGCTGGTCGTGGCGGCAGCGCAGCCGATCGGCGAGTCGACGCGACGTGTGATGGCACATGGCTGCAGAAGGCCTGCACCAGGCCCGTGAATCGATCAATCGACACTGCGGGCCGCGTCTTGAGGTCGAGGTGGCAAAAACCGCACGCGCTTATGGCATGGCCTTGGTGGCAGCCGGGCAGTGCACAGGCTGACACGCGTCAATCAAGCGCCGGGGCCGTGGGTCGATTCTGTGCGCATGAGCCACCGTCCGTTCCTCGTGGTCGCCCTCGGCGGCGTCGCCATCGTCGCCGGGGCGATCGGTCCGCTCGTCGCCGCCGCGCCGATCGACGTTCCCGGCCGGGTACTCGTCGGCGCCAAGCCCGCCGCCAACGTCGTCGTCTGGCTCGAGGCCCCGCACACGCCTCGCGTCCTGCGCACGGTCGTCCTGGATCAGCGCAACCTGGCGTTCGATCCGGGCGTTGTGGTCACCTCGGTCGGCTCGACGGTCGAGTTTCCGAACAGCGACCGTGTCTTGCACAACGTGTTCTCGTTCCGCGACGGCAAGCGCTTCGACCTCGGCCTCTATCCCGTCGGAAAGTCAAAGCGCATCGTCTTCGACCGGCCGGGCGTGAGCCGCCTGTTCTGCAACATCCACCCGAGGATGGCGGCCTACGTGGTCGTCGTCGACAGCCCGTTCTACGCACTGACCGACGGCGAGGGCGAGTTCCTGCTGCAGGGCGTTCCGGCCGGCGACTATACCTATCAAGCGTGGCGCGCCGACGGCGGCGACGCGGTGTCGAACCGACTGACCATCGACGCCGGTTCGCGTGTGGAGATCCTATGGCCCGCGCGCTGACGCTGATTGCCACACTCCTCATGCTCGCGAGGATGAGCCTCCCGGCTGCGGCGCAATCGGTGACCGCCGAGGCCGACATCACCGCCGGCTCCTCCAGCCAAGGGATTCGTGCCGCCGCCACGCAGCTGCGGGCCTACGGCGATCTGCCGTGGCACTGGCGCTTCTATGGGGACGCGACCTGGGCGGAGCGGCGGGGTCCCGAGTCGGATGCCTTCGGCGCCGCGTATCCGTATGAGCCGGGCCTGCGGCCGATGGAGCTGTATATCGAGAAGACCACGGTGCGGGGGTCGCGTGTCATCGGCGCGCGCGTGGGCCGATTTCGCGCACCATTCGGCATCTCCGGTCGCAGCGATCACGGCTACACCGGGTTCCTCCGGGCGCCCATGATCAGATACAGCGACTACTGGGCGCTGTCGAACAACTACCTGGAGACCGGGGTGAGCGTGATGGGTGGCGCGACGTGGCTTTCGGCCGAGGGGAGCATCGGCGTGGCCACCGACGAGGACGAGTACGCCCGGCCAGGGGGCGCCAACGGCGTCGTCCGGATCCAGGCGGCGGCCGGCACCTGGATCGTCGGGGCGAGTCACATCCGTACGCGCCCGTCGGACGAATGGGGCTTTGCGCGGGGGCGCGCCGAGTTCACAGGCGTGGACGGGCGCTGGATGTTCGCCGGCGTGCAAGTGCGCGGCGAGTGGCTCACGGGCCGGCCGTTCGACGGCGCCAAGACCCGGGGCGGCTATGTCGACCTCCTCGTGCACCGCCCGCGGATGGGCGCCGTCACGCTCGTGTCGCGCCTCGAGCGACTCGACTACTTTGCCGGCCCCTTCTCGGCGTTCCCGCGCCGCTACAGCGCGGGCGCCAAGATTCGCGCCTCGAGCCGGCTGGTCGGACAGGTGAACGTGATTCATCAGCCGCGCGACCGCACCGGGCACGACGGGCATTCGTCGATCGACGTGGCCCTCACACTCTCGGCACGGGCGACGCGGTAGTGCCGCATGGGCCGTCGCTCGGTTGAGATCCCCTGGCATCACAGCCTCGATGCGCGCGTGCTCGCGGCGAGCGTCGCCGTCTGTGGCGCCTGCCTGGTGGCGGTGGTCCTGGTGGCGGAACGCCTAGTGTCGGTCAACGAGCTCGGCCGTGCGGCCCAGGCGCTCCAGGCCGCCAAGGCCGGGTTCGATCGGCTGCTGGTCGACCGCGCCAGGGTGGCCCGCGACGAGTTGCACCTGATCGCCGAGCTCCCCGTCTTCCGCGCGCATCTCACCGACTCCGCAGCGCGTGCCGACCGACCGACGATGAACGCGCTGGCGGAGCACTACTGCGGCCAACTGCGCGCCGACGCTTGCCTCGTCACCGATGCGAGCCGGCAGCCGATCGGGTTCGCCAGCCGGCAGGCGCTCTCGCCCGACGCGGTTCGCGTGATCCTGGCCGGCACCTCACCCCGAATCCTCGCGCTCGACCACGACCTGTACCTAGTGGTCGCCGACACGGCGACGTTCGCCAGCGAGACTCTCGGCACGCTGGCGGCGGCCTATCGCCTCGACGATGAGCTGTCAGGCGACCTGGCGGAGTTGACCCGGACGCAGGTGACGTTCCTCGCGTCCGAGCGGGTCGTCGCCAGCAGCCTGCACCGTGCCGCCGCGGCGGCCCTAGGCGCCACGGGTCCACCCGATGAGGCCGGGGCGCCGGACCGGCGGATTCACGTCGGCGCCGCGAGCTACGTCGCCCGGCGCTACGCCCTCGGGCTGGCCGGGACGGCGGATGGCGTGGAGTCGTCCGGCGGCTCGCTGCTCCTGATGGCCGACTGGACCCCGACCGAAGAGCTGCTGGCGCGCATCCGGGTGCAGCTGCTGACGACGGCGACCGCGGTATTCGGACTCGCGATCGCCGGGATGGTCTTCTTCAGCCGCCGGTTGTCGAGCCACATGCGGGTCATCGCGCAGGCGGCCCGAGACATCGCTGCCGGCGCCTGGCATCAGCGAGTCCCGAGCGCCGGCAGTCGCGAGGCGGTGCTGCTCGCCGATGCGTTCAACGACATGACGGAGTCGCTCGTGCACTGGCACCAGGAAGCCGAGGCACGCATGACGGAGCTGGCCGCGGCCTACGAACGATTCAGCGCCGTCACGCGATCCGCCGGCGATGCCATTCTCTCCGTCGACCCGGCCGGAACGATCACGCTCTGCAATCCCGGAGCGGAACGTCTATTCGGTTACCCCGAGTCGGAGCTGATCGGCGCCTCCGCGCTGATGGTCATTGCGCCCTCGAACCGGGATGACTTCGCGGACCGTCTCCACCGCGTGACGACGCCCGATGCCGACGGCGACGCGGCGATGACTGGCGAGTTCGCCGCGCTGCCGAAGACTGGCCAGCCGTTGATCGTCGAAGCGTCCCTGGCGCCCTGGAGCAGCGCCGCCGGCACCGGCGCGATCGCGGTGATGCGCGACGTCACCGCGCGGGTGGAGGCCCGGCGGCTCCTCGAGGCCGCTCGGCAGGCCGCCGAAGAAGCCAGCCGGGCCAAGAGCGCCTTCGTGGCCAACATGAGCCACGAGATGCGGACGCCGCTGAACGCAGTGATCGGCTACAGCGAGCTCCTGGCCGAAGGCGCCGCGGATGCCGGCCGCACCGAGACGATTCCGGACCTGCTCCGCATCCAGTCGGCGGCGAAGCACCTGCTCGGGCTGATCGACGATGTGCTCGATCTGTCGAAGATCGAGGCCGGCAAGACCGATCTCGACATCAGCGAGTTCGATCTCGCCGCCCTCGCTCGCGAGGTCGAGTCGCTGGCGCGGCCGCTCACCGAAAAGCGCGCCAATGTGCTGGAGCTGGGCCCGCTCGATCGCCTCGGCCGGATGGTCGGCGATCAGACGCGCCTCAAGCAGGTGCTGTTGAACCTGCTGGCGAATGCCGCCAAGTTCACGGCAGGCGGCCGGATCCGGCTCGACGTGGAGCGGGACGACAGTCGCCTCGACGGCCAACTGATCTTTCGCGTGTCGGACACCGGTATCGGCATTTGTGACGCCCACCTGACGCGTATCTTCCAGGAGTTCACGCAGGCGGACAGCTCGACGACCCGTAAGTATGGCGGTTCGGGCCTGGGCCTGACAATCAGCCGCCATCTCTGCCGGCTCATGGGTGGCGACATCCACGCGGCGAGCGAGCCCGGGCGGGGCTCGGTCTTCACGGTGACCCTGCCCGCCCGCGTGCGCGAGACCGCCGCGGCCTGACGCGCCACTTGGATCGAGCCGGACGGGCCCGGACGGTCGTGGAGGGGAGGACTGGCGCGTCGTGGCCGAACTCGCCCTAGGATGGCCCTGGCTCGTCACACCCGGCTCCTCGACGAGCCCGCGATTCTGCAGCCGGGGGTGATCGCGAGACGGCGCCTGCGGTCGTGGAAGCGAGGGCGCCGCCGGCGGAATGTTCGAACCGCCTTCCCGTCGCCTCGGCGTGTCTGCCCGAGCTGACGGGCTATTCGAGTTCCCGCGCGGCGCCACGACCGATCGCGAGGGCCAGCACACGCGTTGCTGTTCGTCCCTGCTCTCGGCGGCACCGGTGGTTGCGATTCCGCGTTGCCGGCGAACGGTCTCAATCAGCAACCAGCGGTTGCCGAACTGGTTCCCCCCTCCCCCGGGGCCGGCCTCGTAGCCATCTGCGACGACCGCGGCGCATGGCTGCTTACGTGGAAACCGCAGGCGTATGGTCCGTGCCAGCCGGCCACGATGAGCGCGCCGAAGATGGCGCGGGCCTCATCCGTGGAAGTCGCATCAGCGCCGTTGGCCGCGCCGACGCGATCCAAATCCCGCAGGGTGCGGAGGTGGTCGACCTGACAGGCAAGTTCCTGATTCCAGGCCTGAGCGACATGCACAACGATCGTGGCCCGGGTGAGACCATACCGGGTCCGCCCGGCCCGGGGCGAGCGCCGACGCGCGATACGCGGTCGTACCTGACGCAGATGCTCGCGCTCGGTTTCACGAGCGTCTTCGCGACCCCGCATTCCGATCTGCGCGAGCACGCGGACTGACGTCGCAGCGCGAGTGACCGCGAAGCCCCAATCGCGCGCTATTTCGGTGTTGGTCGGGGCAGCGGTGTGCCTGGGGGCCACGCCTCGCAGCCGCGGATCGGCGGCTACCTGCCCGATACCCCGGACGAGGCGCGGGCGAACGTCCGTGAGCTGGCAGCAGTCGGTGTCGACGGGGTCAAGCTCACCTACTCCGACCAGGCACATACCGGTCGCCCGCCTCTGACTGTGATGCGAGCCGACATCATGCAGGCCATGATCGCGGAGGCCCACGCCAACAGACTGAAGGCTTATGTGCACGCCCCAACGCTTCGGCACGCGAAGGAGGTGCTACACCGGCTGACGGCGCACGATTTCTGGCTCCAGGTGGTTGATTCCGAATGGGTTAGCCACTATTCCGCAATCGACAGCGCTCCTCGGCCGTCGACGTGATTCGACCGGGTTCTTGGCGACATTCTGGAGACGGGGAAGGGCACGCGCCGCGCGCCCGCGCTGGTCAGGACCCTAGACGGCTCAGGAAGTCCCGCGGCGTGAGGATGTCGATGCCGTTGTAACGGCGGAGGACGAGCAGGTCCAGATCGCCGGTCACGATCACAGTCGCATTGGCGGCGACGGCCGTTGCCAGCACGACGTCATCATCGGCATCACGCGACACCGGTGCCGCGAGCGAGGCTGGCGCCACGAGGTGCACTCTGAGATGCAGCTGCTCGAGGACCGCCGTCGCGGCAGGTCCGAGGGTGAACTTGGCTCGCAAGGTCTGCTCGAGCTCGTCGAGCAGGGCGGGGGATGTGACCACGGTGCTGGAGCCCAAGGCCCGTACCATGACTTCGTGACACAGCCCCTTCGCGACCAGCGCCGCGACGATGACGTTCGTGTCGAGGACGACGATCACGACACGATCGCGAAGACGTCCTCGTCAGTGTAGATGCCCTGGGCGCGCGCCTGTGGCACGAGTTCAGCCCGGGCCGACCCCAGGCTCGTGAGCAGTTCGTCCTGTTCGAGCGCGCGGCGAACGAGCTGGCTCACCGAGAGCTTCTGGGCCTTGGCGCGCCGCTCGAGGCGACGCCGCGTGCCCTTGGGCAGGCGGATGGTCAGGACTTCTTCCATGTGTATGACTGTGTCATACACAGAACGGTGCGTCAAGGTTGAGCGACACTGCAGGCCGAAGGGGCTCGCCATACCGTGGCCGCACCCGGTGACGGCGTTAGCATCTGTCTGCGAGACGAGTCCGCCGGAAAGTACCGATCGACGCCACGTTGGTCGAGGCTCCGTAACAATATAGCCATGCGCAAGAAACACGAGCCTGCGGCCATGCCTCAACCTGGTCGAGAGCCAGTGCCAGTTGGTGCGTGGAACGAGCTGGAAGCCTCCGTTGCGCGCTGGGTGAGTTCCGCAACGGCGCGATGGACCGATCCGACGTTCAGGCTGGACACGATGTCGCGGTCGCCGGCGCGCGAGGCGCTCAATGTGTCGACGACCGTTGAGCCTGGAGGCACGGTCACTCCTGTGGCAGGAAACCCTGTCCGCGGCGCCAGCGGCGTTCGCGTGCAGGTGGAGAGCCCAATCGCTTACCGTGAGAAGCCCAGTACGTTCGACGCACTACTCGAGGCAAGGCTCGGGTTCGTTGATCCGCGACCGCTGTCTTTGACCGAAGCCGAGCTCGAGGCGGCCCGGGCCGAAGTAGGCGGGGTGATCAAGAAGTGGCCTGAGCTGCGAAAGGCGCTGATGAGGGTCACTTGGGGGCCACTTGGCGCCGAGGGATCTGACCGTCGCGAGGGAGGCGAGTTCAGCGATGCAGGCTCCGTGCTGATCTCAACGGCACGCGTAGTATCGAGCGTCCTCGAGGAGTCAGGCGTCACCGTCGGCGAGCCGTGTGGCGTGGAGGCCCAACACGTCTGTGCCAACCGCGCCGTGGGACTTCTTCGGCGATCTGTCGAGCCGTCGGTCTACCGCTACGAGCTCGTGGCCCTTCTCAACTGCCCCGTGGTCGACGCGATCGAAGGTGTCAAGGTCTGGGAGGGAAGGTTCGAGGAACCCTGCTACCTGGAGTTCGGGTATCCGAGCGACGATCTGTGCGCTCGAGTGCTTCGGTCATCGGGGCACGCCAGTATTCCACATGGCAGCAGACTCGACCAGATCAACTGCTATGCCCGATGGGCTCATGCAATGTCGGCCGACCAGGATTCAGACGGAGAAGCAGGAAGGAATTCCGCAGCTGAGGCCTACCTCCGCGACGCTGTGGATCTCTTGAGGGTGACGTCCGAAGGCGACATCGGCATCTTGCATGTCTCAGGCTGGTCCGTCCCTCCTGACAAGGGGCTCCTGTCCCCACCTTTTCGTTGGTTCTTTCAGGAAGCACCTTGGAACGTCGCTCGGGAAGTGGACATCCAGTGGTTCAAGGCTGATGGTCGCCGCCAGCGCGAACGACGGCGCGTAGCGGTCACCGCTCGCAGCGCCGCGGTGCGCTAGGGCGAAGCTCGGGAACGGGAACTGCTCGTGAAGGGCCCGGGCGTCCTTCCGAAGGAGGTGCCCACGCTTGAAGCGTTCGTGCCGCGGTTCCTCGATGGGCACGCGCGTGCGAACAGGCAGAAGCCAGGCGGGATCGCGCAAAGGTGCAGCAGGGCCTATCGGAAGTGTCGCTGGGCGAAGGCGCGACCCGAACCCGACTTCAGGTAGCCCTCGAACTGGTTGGCTCGCTCCAGATCGGTGAAGGCGACGAAGACGACCAGTGCCCACGGGCGTCCCGTCGCTGTGTGGCGTGATTGGCCCGCGTTGTGAGGCGCCAGGCGCGCCTCTACGTCGCATGTCACCCCTGTGTAATGACGCAGGGGTTGCGACAGGCTCCGAAGCACGTAGACGAACTGAAGGGACAGAGTGGTCGAGGGAGTTGCAATCGGCCCGCCAGCGCAACTAGCGGAGAATCGACGGCTGGACGGTCGCCGCGACGCAGAAGTCAGCAGGTGGTGATCGGAGCATCAGCGAGGATTCTGCGCTCCAACGCATCGACAGGGACAGGGCGAAGCCAGCCGTAGCTCCTTCCTGGTAAATGCGGTCCGCCTCCGCTCGCTTCGCGAGCTACGGCGGATCAGCCTTCGCGCGCATTCAAGAGCGAAGGCTGGTGAGCCCGGAAGGAATCGAACCTTCAACCAACAGATTAAGAGTCTGCTGCTCTGCCAGTTGAGCTACGGGCCCAGGGGAGGTGCGGCGGCCCGAAGGCCACTGACACTCGCTGGTCGCGTACGGCTGGCGCCGTCACGCGACTGGCAAACCCAGACTATAGCATCGGGCGTTCGCGCGCCGCAACGACTCCCGCGTGAAGCGCGGGCGCCCGTCTGAGCCCGCTATACTGCCGCCGCCGTCCCCCGGGGCGCGCACGATGGCCACCACACTCACCATCGCCGTCAGCGGCGACACCCCATTGGCATTTCCAGCGACGTGCGTCGGCTGCGGCGCCGCGCCGTCCACGACGTCGAATCTCGCGCTGACGCGGCTCGTCGCGGGGCGCGGCGGAACCCAGCGCGCGCGCCATCTCACCTGGCCGGTGCCACACTGCGACGCCTGCGCGCGCAGCACCAAGGCGGTCTTCCTGGCGCAGCTGCTGCCGTTCGCGCTCGGGTTCCTCGTTATGGGCGGGGCAGCGCTCGCCGCCGGCTGGTATGGATCGGTGCTATTCGGGCTGGACGAGGTCGGCGCGACCAACCCGCGCACGCCCAACTCCCTGGTGCTGGCCGGGGCGGCAGGCCTCTTTGGCGGGATCGCCGGTGGCTTCGTGCTGGAACTGGTCGTGCGGGTCGTCCTCCTTCCGGTGTTCGGCCGGGCGCTGTGGGCGGCGCCGCTGCTGGTGCCGTCGCTCTTCACTGACGCGGACTACGTGGCCGGGGTGAAGGGACGGCTCAGCGCCGACGGCACTCAGGTGACATTGAGCTTCGCGCGCGACGACGTGGCTCGGGCCGTGGCCGCGGCCAACGCCTCGCGTCACGGCTGAGTCCGCACCGACCCGCGCACGCGGTGGAGGGCAGCAACCGGAGTACGTTGGGCAGCGCGCTGCACACTTCGCCACCCTCGGCTCACACGCGCCGGCTCCGGGCGCGAATTCGTTCGTAATCTCCGCTGGCGCTGGTCTTGCTCTCTCAGGAACGGCGGCCGCATTCAGTCGCCGCCACGCTCGGGCGTCCAGCCGATGTCGGCCACACGTCCGCATGGAGATCACACGACATGCTGCACAAAGACGAAGTGGCGGGGAAGCTCGACCAGGCCAAGGGGAAGATCAAGCAGAAGGTGGGCGAGCTCACCGACGATCCGCGGCTCGTCGACGAGGGCCTCGACGACGAAGCCACCGGCGAGGTCAAGGAAGGCGTCGGCGCCGTGAAGCGCAAGATCGCCGAGGTGGCCGATTCAGTGGCCGACACGGCCCGGCGCAGCTAGCGCCCCGGGCTCGGCCGAGTACGCGGTCCCCCCGCGGCTCGGCCGGCCCGGCCGGGTCAGTCATGCGGCCGGCGCGTCGCCCACATCCCGCGGCGTGCGGCTTTCGCGTCGCGTTCGGCGGCGAAGAAGTCGGCTTTACGCGTGTAGTCGAAGCGGCGGTAGGTCTCCGCCCAGCCGGCGCGGATGATCTCCAGGTTGGCGAGGCGCCCATCCGGCAGGAACACATACGCCAACGTGCGGTTGAACTGGTCCTTCTGGGCGCCGTCGTACTCCAGCCGCACGTCCTGGCCGTCGAGCAGCGTCCGCGCGAAGCGCGTCGCCGCGTCGCCGAACGGCTCCGACTCGCGGTAGCCGCCGGTCTTCTCGGGCGCGTCGACGCCGATCAGCCGCACCACGCCGACGCCCGATACCGTGATGGTGTCGCCGTCGATCACCTGGCGCACGCGCTGCGCATCCACCGGCGCGGCGCAGCCGGCGCACAGCAGCAGCGCCACGACGGCGTGGGCGAGGCGGATCCTGAGCACGTTCGCACTATACAGCTGCCTATCGGGGCAGAGCGAAGTGCCAGGGGCAGAGCTAAAGCTCCGCCCTGCAGAAACACAAACGCGCTAGTCGTTGCGCAGCACCTGCAGGGGATCGACCCGCGACGCGCGCCGGGCCGGCAGCAGGCAGGCCGCCACCGCCAGCGCGACCAGCAACACGGCGGCCACGGCCACGGGCCGGGCGTTGCCGGGCGCCACGCCGAACACCGGCCCCCCGAACACCCGCGTCAGCGCCGCCGACACCGCGATGCCCACCGCGAGCCCCAGGGTCAGGATGGCCACGGCGGCGAAGGCCGGCGCGCCGGCCAGGGCGCGCACGGCGTGACGGAGATCGCGGACGAGGTCGGAGGGCATCCCGGCATTCTGCCGCCGCTCGACGCGCCGTCGGCACGGGCGCGGCGACTTCGCGGTGACGAAGCGTGGGGCCGCTGATAAACTCTGCGGGTTGCGCCGCGAGGCGATCGAGGAGTCCGCGATGAGTCAGGCAGTGGCCGCGCCGGGGATGACCGGCGAACAGATGGTGAGCCTGTGCAAGCAGCACACGCTCTACGAGTGGTCGGCGCAGGGCGCGGTGGATCCGATTCCGGTCGCCCGGGCCAAGGGCATCCACTTCTGGACCCCCGAGGACAAGCGCTACATCGACTTCAACAGCCAGTTGATGTGCGTCAACGCCGGTCATGGCCATCCGGCGATCATCAAAGCCATCCAGGACCAGGCGGCCTCGCTCGCCTATACCAATCCATTCATGGCCAGCGAAGCCCGGGCCCGGCTCGGCGCCAAGCTGGCCGCGATCACGCCCGGCGACATCGACGTGTTCTTCTTCACCAACGGCGGCGCCGAAGGCAACGAGAACGCCATCCGCATCGCCCGCGCCGTCACCGGCCGGCACAAGATCCTGGCCCGCTATCGCTCGTACCACGGCGGCACGGCCGGCGCGCTCACGCTCACCGGCGACCCGCGCCGCTGGGCCGCCGAGCCCGGCATCCCCGGCGTCGTCCACGTCCTCGACCCGTACCACGGGCTGCAGCGCGGCTGGGAGTCGACGGCGCAGTCGCTCAGCTATCTCGAAGAGGTGATCGAGCTCGAGGGCCCGAAGCACATCGCCGCCTTCATCCTCGAGACGATCAGCGGCACCAACGGCATCATCGTGCCGCCCGACGGCTATCTGCAGGGCGTGCGGGCGCTGTGCGACAAGTACGGCATCCTGATGATCTGCGACGAGGTGATGGCCGGCTTCGGCCGCACCGGCACCTGGTTCGGCGTCGACCACTGGAACGTCGTGCCGGACCTGATGGTCATGGCCAAGGGCCTGACCAGCGCCTACGTGCCGCTCGGCGCGGTCGGCATGCGCCGCGCCATCGCCGAGCACTTCCGCGACAAGGCGTTCAACGGCGGGCTCACCTACAACAGCCACCCGCTCGGCTGCGCCACGGCGCTGGCCACCATCAAGGTCTACGAAGACGAGGGGATGATCGAGAACGCCCGCACGATGGGCGCGGTGATGGCCGGACTGCATAAGGATCTGGCCGCCAAGCACCCGTCGGTCGGCGCCGTGCGCAACATCGGCCTCTTCGGCATCATCGAGATCACGCGCAACCGCACGACCATGGAGCCGATGGCGCCGATGCACGGCAGCTCACCCGAGATGCAGGCGCTCGGCAAGTACTTCCGGCAGGAAGGGCTCTACACCTTCGTGCGGTGGCACACCTTTTTCACCAACCCGCCGCTGTGCGTCACCGAGGCGGAGCTGCACGAGGCCTTCGCGATCATCGACAAGGCGCTCGACATCACCGATCGCGCGGTCGTCGGCGCCTGAGGATCGCCCTGCGCCTGCAGCGTGGTCAGGGGAGCGGCGGTTCCGACATCAGTGCCAGCGAGTTGCCTTCTGAATCGACGAACGGTGCCAGCCACACCTCGCGATCCGGCAGCGTCGCGATCTTCGTCGGCGCGGCGCTGAACGCGACGCCGCGGTCGCCCAGCGTCTTGTGCATGGCCTGGATGTCGTCGACGGCGAAGTAGAGCACCGATCCCGGGTGATCGTGGCCGGGCGACGGCGGCGACAGCATCAGGCGGACGCCGCCGCAATCGAAGAAGGCGAGGCTGGGCGGCGCGGTGAACAGCAGCGGCAGGCCGAGCGCGTCGCGGTAGAACGCCACGGCGCGGTCGATGTCGCGGATCGGCTGGGCGATCTGGTGAATCCGGCCCAGTCCCATGCGGGTGTCGGCGGTCATCTCGGGTCTCCTTGGACGGCGTGGCGGGCACCCGCCGCGCTCACTTGATTAGCCTAGGCTAACTAATTGATACTGCAGGCATGGCCTCCCGATCAAGTCCGGCGCGGCGCGCCGCCGTGGCCGACGCGCTCCACTCTGCCGCCATCCACCTGCTGCGCCGGGTCCGTCAGGAAGACGCCGAGGCCGGCATCGGCCCGGCCCGGCTGTCGGCGCTGTCGGTGCTGGTGTTCGGCGGGCCGCAGCGGCTCACCGACCTGGCCCGGGCCGAGCAAGTCAGGCCGCCGACCATGACCAAGGTGGTCAGCGGGCTCGAAGCGGCGGGGCTGGCGCGCCGGGTGGCCGATCCCGATGACGCCCGGGCGGTGCGGGTCGAGCCGACCGCGCGCGGGCAGCGGCTGCTCGTCGCGGGCCGGCGGCGCCGCGTCGACCGTCTGGCCCGCGGACTCGCGACCCTGCTGCCCGAAGAGCTCGACGTGCTGGCGCACGCCGCCGCGATCATCGAGCGGGTGTCAGCGCGGGTCTGAGCTGGTCCCTGGTCCCTGGTCCCCGGTTCCCAGTCCCTGCACGTCGTACTCCTCCGTCCGGGTCACCGTGAACCCGCGGGCGCGGTAGTTGGCCAGGGCCGCCGGGTGGTCGAGCGACGAGGTGTGCAGCCACACCCGCGACGGCCGGCGGGTCCAGGCCTGCCGCAGCGCCTCGGTGAGCAGCGCGCCGCCGAGGCCGCGGCCGACGAAGTCCGGCAGCAGCCCGAAGTAGGCGAGCTCGGTCGAGCCGTCGGGCCAGTCGCGCAGTTCGAAGAACCCCGCCACCGCGCCGCCGACGCGGGCGAGCCACACCTCGATGCCCGGCAGCGTGACGTGAGCGCGGATCTCGGCGTCGGTCCAGGCGGCGCGGTCGGTCCAGTGATAGGCCGCGCCCACGCCGAGGTACAACGTCCGGTACCGCTCGGCTGAACAGGGGTGCTCGCGGGCGACGCTCAGCGGTTCGCGTGCGGCGCCTGCCGGCCGCAGCGCGCCGGCGGCGCGCATCTCGAGGTAGGTGCGCGTGGCCCGCGCGCCCGACGTCATCGCGGTGCCTCGGCGGCGGCGCGGCGGACCAGCCCGGCGCCGGCGATGGCCGCGACGAGCGACGCGCCCATGATGCCGATCTGAGCGGCGTCGAAGCGCGGACTCTCGCCGAAGGCCAGCCCGGCGATGAACAGCGACATCGTGAAGCCGATGCCGGCAATCCAGGCGCAGCCGTGCAGCAGCCCCCAGGTGACGCCGGCCGGCAGCGACGCCCAGCCGGCCTGGCAGGCCAGCCACGCCGCCGCGGTGATGCCGAGCGGCTTGCCGACGACCAGGCCGGCGGCGACGGCGAGCGCGGTGGTCGACTCCAGGCCGCCGAACGACAGCGCGACCCCGGCGTTGGCCAGCGCGAACACCGGCATCACCACGAAGGCGGTGGCGCGGTGCAGCGCGTGTTCCAGGCGCAGCAGCGGCGCGGTGACGGCGTCGCTCGCCGACTCCAGGGCGTGCAGCGCCTCCTGCTGGCCCTTGCTGGTGATGACCAGCAGGTCGCCGGTCTCGGTGCGATCGAAGTCGTCGAGGATGGCGCGGGCGTTGGCCGAGAACTGGGCGGCGTCGATCCGCGTGCGGGTCGGGATGGCGAACGCGGTCAGCACGCCGGCCACGGTGGCGTGCACGCCCGACTCGTGGACGAAGAACCACAGCATCGCGCCGAGCCCGAGATACACGCCGAGATGGCGCACGCCGAGGCGATTCACAGCGACCAGGGCGGCCAGCACCGCGGCCGCCGCGCCCACCGCGCCCCAGTCCACCGTGGCGGTGTAGAAGAGGGCGATCACCAGCACCGCGATCATGTCGTCGACGATCGCCAGCGCGGCGAGAAACACTTTGAGTCCCGCTGGCGCGCCAGGCGCGGCCAGCGCCAGGACGCCGAGCGCGAACGCGATGTCGGTGGCGGTCGGCACCGCCCATCCGCCGCGGGCCTCGGCCGGGGCGATCGCCAGATACAGGAGCGCCGGCGTGACGACGCCGCCGATCGCGGCGGCGAAGGGCAGGGCCGCCTGGCGCACCGACGACAGCTCGCCGACCAGCAGCTCCCGCTTGATCTCGAGGCCGACCAGCAGGAAGAACACCGCCATCAGGCCGTCGTTCACCCAGTGCTGGAGGGTGAGCGCCAGCGGGTGCGCGACCGGTCCGACGACCAGGCGGGTCTGCCAGAAGGTCGCGACGTCCTGGGCCCACGGCGAGTTGGCGGCGGCGAGCGCGACCAGCGCCGCGACCAGCAGCACCACCCCGCCGGCCGCCTCGGTCTGGACGAAGGTGTGGAAGAATCGGCGCGGCGCCGGCGCGGAGCTCACCCGCCGATGATACTTACCGTTCACCCCCGCGGCCCGGAACGCCGCCGGAAGAGGCCCCGATGCGGCAGCTCAGATGGTTGGCACTCGTGGTCGTGGTGGTCGGCGCGGCGGTAGCCGCCACGATCTGGCGACCGTGGGACCGGTCGCGGCCGCCGGCCGCCGACCCGCAGACCATGACGCGGCGGATGCTGTGGTTCGAGCTCCAGCCCGTGACGTTGCCCGGATGCACGCTCGAGCGCTTCGGCGAACCGGAGGACGGCGGCTACCTGCTGTGCGGCAATCTGCTCGACAGCGTGGCCACGGCCTATTCCTACGGCATCTCGGGCTACGACGGCTGGGGCTGCGAGGTCGCGACCCGCCGCGACGTCCCGGTGCATCAGTACCGACTGTTTCAACCTCACCCGTCCCGCCTGCGCGGCGACCACGGTGTTCCACGAAGAGTGCGTCGGCGGCGAGCCCGCGGTCGCCGACGGCCGCACGTTCAGCACGCTCGAGCGGCAGTTCGCCGCCAACGGCGACACGGCGTCGCGGGTGGTCGTGAAGATGGATGTCGAAGGCGCCGAATGGGACGCGTTCCTCACCGCCCCGGACGACGTGCTCGGCCGCATCGATCAGCTCGTCGTCGAGTTCCATGGCACCGACGAGCGCCGCTTCCTCACCGCCGTGCGCCGCTTGAAGCAGTACTTCCACGTCGCCAACCTGCACATGAACAATCACAGCTGCGAGGCCGGCCGGGCGCCGTTTCCCGCCTGGGCCTACGAGGTGCTGCTGGTCAACCGCCGGCTGGTCGAGGCCAGCGCCGAGGCGCGGCGACCGCCGTTCCACCCGCTCGATCGGCCCAATACCTCGGCGATCCCCGATTGCCAGCCGGTGCCGTAGCCGCCGCGCGGTGACCCTTGACAGGTGGCCTGGCGGAGGCACAGACTTCGCTGAATCCAGATTCACCAAATGAAGACATCGCCGTCACTCCGTGATCGCCTGCGCGCCTCCACGCGCGACGCCATCCTCGAATCCGCCGCCAATGCCTTCAACGCCGCCGGTCCGGGTGCCGCGCGGATGGAGGACATCGCCGCCGGCGCCGGCATCGCCGTGGGCACGCTCTACAACTACTTCCGCGACCGGCGCGCGCTGGTCGCGGCGGTGCTGCAGTCGCGGACCCAGGGCCTGCTCGACATGCTGGACGAGACCGTGGCCGACCTCGCCGCCACGCCGGGGCCCGGCGCCGCCCGGTTCGAGGACGGCGTGCGCCGCTTCGTGGCGACCCTCACCGGGCACTGCGAAGCCAATCGGGCCTTGATGCTGACCGTCATCGACGAAGGCCTGCACCACGGCGTGGACGCGCCGGCCGTCAATCGCCAGCACACCGTCGCCACGCAGCTCATGGCGCGCGCCGCGCGCCTGCTCGCGCTCGGCATCGAGGCCGGCGTGCTGCGCCGCGCCGACCCGTCGCTCTACGCGGCGATGCTGCTCGGCATGGTGCGCAGCGTCACCATCACCGCGCTCGTGCGCGGCGACGCCGGACTCGCCGAGCGGAGCGCGACGATCGTCGACGTGTTCCTCGGCGGCGCCGGCGGTCCGTCGGTTCCCCGGCGCGCCGAGGAGGCGCTGGCGTCATGATCCGCTGCGGGTTCGTCGTTCCACCGGCCCGGCTGGCACTTGCGGCCCTGGCCCTGGCCACCGTCGCGGCGCTGCCGGCGGCCGCGCAGACGCCGGCTCCGGCGCAGCCGGCGCCGTTGCCGCTCGGCCCGGCGCGCGAACGCGGCGCCAGCATCACGCCGGCGTTCGAAGGCTGGTATCAGAACGCCGACGGCACCTACAGCCTGCTCATCGGCTACTTCAACCGCAACAAAGCCGAAGCGCTCGACATCCCGGTCGGGCCGAACAACCGGATCGAGCCCGGGCCGATCGATCAGGGGCAGCCGACGCACTTCCAGACCGGGCGGCAGTGGGGCGTCTTCGTGGTCAAGGTGCCGAAGGACTTCGGCACCAAGATGATCACCTGGACGATCACGTCGAACGGCGAGACGCAGGCCATCCCGTTCACGCTGAACAAGAACTATCCGATCGAGCCGTTCGAGGAGAAGGGGATGGGCAACAAGCCGCCGGTCTTCACCATCGCCGGCACCCCGTTCACCGGGCCGCCGACGGCGGTGGCCGCGACCTTCACCGGCGCCGCCAGCCAGCCGCTGCCGATTGCCGTGGTGGTGAACGACCCGAAGCAGACCAAGCAGGGTTCGGAGGCCCGTACGGCGCGCACTGCCGGCGCCGTCGCCACCGTGTCGTTCCACAAGTTCCGCGGGCCCGGCGCCGTGAAGTTCGATCCGGCCCGCGTCGGCGCCAAGACCCAGGGCGAGACGGTGACGACCAACGCCACCTTCAGCCTGCCGGGGGAATATCTCCTGCGCGTGCAGGGCAACGACGAATCGGGTGAGGGCGGTGGCGGCTTCCAGTGCTGCTGGACCAACACCTACGTCAAGGTCAGCATCAAGTAGCACAAGGTAGTGATGACGAGGAGCGCGATCATGATGCGTGGAACGCTTGGTCTCAGGGTCGGGGCGCTGGCGGTGATCGCCGTGGCCGGCGGTGCCGCCACGGCCTCGGCGCAGAGCGCGCCGACGTTCGCCAAGGACGTGGCGCCGATCCTCCAGAAGAAGTGCGAGGCGTGCCACCGGCCCGATTCGATCGCGCCGATGTCGCTCGTCACCTACCAGCAGGCGCGGCCGTGGGCGCGCTCGATCAAGGCGCGGGTGGTCGAGCACTCGATGCCGCCGTTCCAGATCGACCGCACGGTCGGCGTCACCAAGTTCAAGAACGACGAATCGCTGAGCGACGACGAGCTGCAGACGATCGTCAAGTGGGTGGACGCCGGGGCGCCGCAGGGCGACCCGAAGGACATGCCGCCAGCGGTCCAGTGGCCCGACGACCAGGGCTGGAACTTCGCCAAGGTGTTCGGCCAGGCCGGGCCCGACCTGATCATCAAGTCGCATTCGTTCACGATGCCGGCGGTGGCCCAGGACGCCTGGGACGAACGGGTCACCGAATCGGGCATCACCGAGCCGCGCTGGGTGCGGGCGATCGAGATCCGGCCGGGCGTCCTGAAGGGCCGCAAGATCACCCATCACGCCATCGCCTACCTCGAGCAGGACGATCCGGGCCTCACCCGCAGCCTGCTGCCGGTGCCGTTCATGGAATGGGCGGTAGGGAAGCAGGGCGAGTTGATGCGGCCCGATACCGGCAAGCTGCTGCTGCCGGGCTCGAAGTTCCGCTGGGACATCCACTACTCGCAGGCCGGTGAGGAGATCACCAGCAACGTCGAGATGGGCATCTACTTCTACCCGAAGGGGCAGGAGCCGAAGTATCGCAACAGCCTGTCCCTGGTGCCGGCGGCGCTCGGCACCCTCGACATCCGGCCCAACAGCATCGCCGTCAACGAGGGCTTCTTCCCGCTGCGCGACAACGCCCGCATCGAGAGCTTCCAGCCGCACATGCACCTGCGCGGCAAGGCGATGATGGTCGAAGCCATCCTGCCGACCGGCCAGCGCCAGGTGCTGAGCCACGCCGACAACTTCAACTTCATGTGGATGACGACCTTCGTCTACGCCGACGACGTGGCGCCGCTGCTGCCCAAGGGCACCCTGCTCAAGGTGACCTCGTGGCACGACAACACCGCCGCGAAGAAGAGCAACCCGGATCCCAACCAGTGGGTGGGCTGGGGCGACCGCACCGTGGACGAGATGGCCCACGCCTGGATCAACATCGTCTACTTGAACGACGCGGAGTACACGGCCGAGCTCGAGAAGCGCAAGGCCGCGGCGCCGACCACCGACCGGCAGCAGTAGTCCGCGTCCGCGGCACCGGCCTCGGCCAACGCCGGGCGCACCCAGCGCCCGGCGTTTTCCTTTCCGCCGTCTCCGCCCGCCAACCATTGCAGGTCTGGCGCCGTCAAATCTACCTATGTAGAATAATGACGACCCAGGGACTGGGGACTAGGGACTAGGGACTAGGGACTAGGGACTAGGGATTACGCATACAGAACGCGGAGCAGGCTGCGGCGGCTGATCGGAGCCGCGCTGGAGGCCGACGTGCGATTGACCTATCCGACTGCGCTGGTGCTGCAGGCTCTGCTCGACGGCCATCAGCACGGCTTCGACATCATGGCCGCCACCGGTCTGCCGAGCGGCACGGTGTATCCGATCCTGCGGCGCCTCGACGGCGACGGCGTGGTGCGCTCGCGCTGGGAGAAGGAGGGCGTCGCCCGCCGCGAGCAGCGGCCACCACGACGTCAGTACCGACCTGACCAGCGGCGGCGCCACTCTGGCCCGCGAGTCGGTGGCGCGCGTCGCCGGGATGAAGCCGGCGCGACTGGTCCCGCGCAAGGTCGAGGCCTGACGCCATGACCACGCCGACGCCGGTTCCGGTCGCGGCCACCCGACTCGTGCGCGTGGCCGCCCTGCTCGTTCCCGCCCCCTTGCGCGACGACTGGCGACGCGAATGGGCCGGCGAACTGGCCGCCTGGTCGTCCGCCGGCCACGCCGGGGCGACCCGGCATGCGCTGGGCGCCTTCGCCGATGCCTTCTGGCTGCGGCAGCGCCACGCCGCTGACGCCGGCTGGGTCGACGACCTGCGCCACGGGTGGCGGCAGCTGCGCGGGCACGCCGGGTTCGCCGCGATCGCCATCGGCATCCTGGCGCTCGGCATGGCCGGGTCGATCGCCGCGTTCAGCGTCGTCTCGCAGGTGCTGCTGCGGCCGCTGCCGTACCCCGAGCCCGATCGGCTCGTGACCCTGTGGGAGCGGCAGCCGACCGCCCAGGGTCGCTTGGACGTGGCGCCCGGCAACTTCCTGGACTGGCGCGATCGCGCGTCGTCGTTCACCGCGCTGGCCGCCGCCGATCCGTACAGCCGCGACTACGCCGATGCCGAGCGGCCGGAGGTGTGGCGCATGCTCAACGTCACCGCCGGCTTCTTCGACGCCCTGGGCGAGCGGCCGCTCCTGGGCCGGACGTTCACCGCGGAGGAGCACACCCGTGGTCGTCACCAGGTCGTCGTCATCAGCGCCGGGTTGTGGCGGTCACGATTCGCGGCCGACGCGGCCGCGATTGGCCGCCGCATCAGGCTGGACGGCGAGGCGTGGACCATCGTCGGCGTGATGCCCGACGACTTCCTGCCCTATCTGCAGGAGGCCACGCCGGGGTCCGTGCTGGCCTGGGCGCCGAAGTACATCGAGGAATTCGAGCCGCGGATCCGGGCCAGCGGCTACTGGAACGTGGTCGGCCGGCTGAAACCGGGCGTGACACTGGCCCAGGCGCGCGGCGAGATGGACCGGATTGCGATCCAGATCGAGGCGGAGCAGCCGCGCACCAACCGGGGCAGCCGGGTCGAGCTGGTCACGATGCGGGAGCATCTGGTCGGCGACGTCCGGGCCGCGGTCGGCCTGTTCGCCGCAGCCGTCGGCGTGGTGCTGCTCATCGCGTGCGTCAACGTCACCAACCTGCTGCTGGCCCGCGGCGCCACCCGAGCCACCGAGCTGGCCGTGCGCAGCGCGCTCGGTGCGAGCCGGCGGCGGCTGGTGGGACAGCTGTTCGTCGAGAACCTGCAGCTCGCCGTGCTGGCGGCGACCGCGGCCCTGGCCCTGGCCGCCGCGGCGATTCGCGCGCTGGCCCGGTTCGGGCCGACCGCCGTCCCGTGGGTCGACTCGCTGCACCTCGACTGGCGCGCGGCGGGCTTCGCCGCCACGCTCAGCGTGGTGGTGGCCGGCCTCGCCGGCGTCGTCCCGGCGCTGCGGCTGAGCGGTGTGGGCAGCGGCGCAACCCGGACCGCCACCGGCGATCGCGGTCATCGGCGGCTGCGCACGGCGCTGGTCGCGTCGGAGGTGGCGCTGGCGCTGATCCTGGTGTCGGGGGCGGCGCTCCTGCTCAAGAGCTTCGTCAATCTGGTCAACGTCGACGCCGGCTTCGCGCGCGGCGGGGTGGCCGCGCTGCAGATGTTCGCGTGGGATCGCAACATCGGGCCCGACCGCTTGCGCGGCTTCTTCGACGCCGCGATCGGCAACATCGCGGCCTTGCCCGGCGTCGACGCCGCCGGCGCGGTGATGGCGCTGCCGTTCATCGAGTCCAATATCGACGTTCGCGGCATCTTCCAGATCGTCGGCGACCCGGCCCCGGCGCCGGGTGAGGAGCCGCGCGCCTCGTTCAACGTCGCCACGCCGGGCTACTTCCAGGTCCTGAGCGTGCCGGTGGTCCGCGGTCGCGGCCTGGACGAGCGGGACAGCCGTGACAGCGCACCGGTGGCGGTGATTGCCGAGGCGCTGGCCGAGCGCTACTTTCGCGGGCGCGACCCGGTGGGGCAGCGGCTTGAGTTACCGATCGCAGGGACAGCCGCAGCAGGTGGAGATTGTCGGCGTGGTCGCGTCGCTGCGCCACGAGCGGCTGGACGCGCCGCCGCGGCTCGAGATCTTCCGCCCGTTCGCGCAGGCCCCGTCCGGGTCGATGACCGTGGTCGCGCGCACCGGACTCGACCCGCGGTCGTTGCTCGAGTCGGCCAAGCACCGGGTGTGGGCCGTCGATCCGCTCCAGGCCTTCCATCGCACGGCGACGCTCGACGAACTGGTGACGCGGACGATTTCGGCGCGGCGTTTCGCGCTGATCGTGCTGGCCGGGTTCGCCGCCCTGTCGCTGCTGCTGGCCGCCGCCGGACTGTACGGCGTGCTGACCGCGATTGCGCAGCAGTACCGCCGCGAGATCGGGGTGCGGCTGGCGGTTGGCGCCTCGTGGTTCGACATCGTCCGGTTGATGCTCGGTCGCGGCCTCGCCGTCGTCGCGGTCGGCGTCGTCGCCGGCGTCGCCGGATCGCTCGGCGCCGGCCGGCTGCTGGCGTCGTTCCTGGTCAGCGTGTCGCCCGCCGATCCGTGGGCGATCGGCGGCGCGGCGCTGGTCCTGACGCTGGTGGCGCTGCCGGCGTGCCTGATTCCGGCCCGGCGGGCCGCCAACACCAGTCCCAGTGAGGTACTGCGGGCCGAATAGCTAGGCGAAGCCTCTCCTCCATACTCGCCGGTCTGAGGCGGAGCTTGGCTAGCCGTCATGCCTACAATGTTGACATCGAGCCTCCAGTAGTGCTTACATCGTAGGCATCATGGCCGCCGGTCCGCTCGGGGAGTTCGAAGTCCTGGTGCTGATGGCGGTGCTGCGCCTGGGCGACGACGCCTACCCGCCGGCGGTCCGCGCCGTCATCGAAGAGCGCACCGGCCGGGCGGCGGCCCGCGGCGCGGTGTATGTGACGCTCGACCGCCTCGACACCAAACGGCTGCTCGTCTCGCGCCTCGAGGACGCCGATCCCGGCGCCGGCGGCCGGCCGCGTCGGTTCTACCGGCCATCGCCCCGCGGCCTCAGGGCGCTCCAGCGCGCAGTGGCGGATATGGATCGGATGCGGCAGGGCCTAGCAGTCCGGGGTGAAATGGTGGCGCAGCACCGAGGGCGGCGATGAGCGCGGACCTTCACCCCAACGTGCTCAGTCCGCACGTTGGGGGCCCCGAAGAAGAGGCGCGACGACCGAGAATATTCGCACCCGGCACCACTTTCACCCCGGGCTGCTGGCACCTGCTAGTGGTCGAGCCGTGAACGGGGTGCCCCGACTCGTCGTCGCGCTGCTCCGCCTGGTCGTGCCCAAGCGGTTGGTGGGCGGCGTGGTTGCCGATCTCGACGACGACTATCGTCGTACGCGACGTGCGCGGCGGCGGCTGGCGGCGCTCGGTTGGCTCGCCGGGGAAGTGGCGTCGATCGTTGTCGCGTTCGCGGCGCAACGCGTGCGCGACGGCCGACGGGGCGGGCCCCGCGTGCTTCGCGATGCGCGCCTGGCCTGGCGTGGCCTCCGGCACACGCCGCTGGTGACGCTGACTGCGATACTCACGCTGTCGGTGGGCGTGCTGGCGGTGCTGCTGGTAACGGGACTGGGGCGCGCCCTGCTGCTTCGGCCGGTGTCCGACCTCCACGGCGAGACGCTTCGCCGCGTGACGGTCGTCGATCGCGCCGGGCGCGCTGGGCTCCGGCTGTCGCATCTCGAGGTCGAGCAGGTGCGCGAGCAGACCCAGGGCAGCGCCCGCAGCGCGGCGGTGAACCTGCAGCCAGCCGTGCTCCGCGCCGATGGCGCCGACGTGCAGACGATGATCGAGGTGGTCGATGGCGGCTACTTCGAGTTGATTGGGGCGCCGCTGCTCCTTGGCCGGAGCCTGGGCTCCACCGACGACCGGGCGGCTGCGGCGCCGGTGGCCGTGATCGGCGAGGCGTTGTGGCGGCGCCACTTCGGCGCGTCGCCGGCGGTCATCGGCCGAACCGTCGCCATCAACCGCGCGGCCTTCACGATCGTCGGGGTGACCGGCGCGTCCGGCGCGGCCAGCGCCCTTGGCGCCGGCGTCGACGCCTGGACGCCGCTCGCGCACGCCGACGCCGGTACTGAATCCAGGATGGCGTACCGATCCCTCGGCGCGGTGGTTCTCGATGTTCGCGCTGCCGGCGACGTCGGTGGCCGAACTCGACGCCGGACTGGCGCGGGCCGCCGGTCAATTGGCCCGGCGCCAGCCCGAGGCCTGGCGCGACCGCAGCCTGCGCAGCGCGCCGGGAACGATCCTCGCCGGCGGTCAACGGGACGGAGCGTCCTCGGTTGTCTCGATCCTCGGCGGACTGGCGCTGCTGATCCTGGCCGCGGCCGCCGCCAACGTGTCAGGGGTGCTCATCGCCCGGGCCTCGCTGTCGATCCGCCACACCGCCATCCATCTGGCGCTCGGCGCCGGCCGGGCCGCGATTGCCCGCCGGCTGCTGTTCGAGGGGGCGCTGCTCGGCGCCGGCGGCGGCGGTGTGGCGTTGCTGCTGTATGCGTGGGCGCGCCGGCAGGTGGCCGAGGTCGCGCTGTTGCCGACGCTGGCGCTGCGCCTCGATCTGCCGTTCGACGCCGGCCTGGCGCTGGCGGTGGTAGCGGCCGCCGCAACGACCGGACTCGCGCTGGCGATCGGCCCGGCCGCCTGGGCGATGCGCGTCGACACTGCGGCGGTGTCGAGCGCCGGTGAGCAGCGCGCGCTTGGCGGCGCCACCGTGACGGCGACGCGGCGCGTGCTGGTGGCCGCGCAGGCCGGCGTCTCGTTGATGCTGGTGGTCGGGGCGGTGCTGTTCTCGCGCAGTCTGTCAGCGCTCTCGGCCGAGGACCTGGGATTCCCTTCGGCCGGGCTCGTCGCCCTCGATTTCGACCTGGCGCCCGACGTCCCGGCCGCGGAGTCCGCCATGCTCGCCCGCGAGGCGCTCGCCCGAATCACCCGGCTGCCTGGCGTGACGGCGGCGGCGATGTCGAACCGCGCGCCGGTCGACCGATCGCTGCCTGGCGTCGAGGTGCGGCTGACGCCGACGGGCCCGCCGGTGGGGGAGCCGTCGCTGTCGCTGGCCACCGAGGACTACTTCGCGACGGTCGGGGTGCCGCTGCTGGCCGGCCGGGCGTTCTCCCGCCAGGAATCCGATCGCGGCGACGCGGTGGCGATCGTCAACGCGACGTTGGCCAGCCGCCTGTGGCCGGGCGGCGACGCCGTCGGCCGCGCCCTCCTCGTCGGTCCCGGCGCTGAGACGCTCCGGATTGTCGGCGTCGCGCGCGACGCCAAGTACCGCGCGATCACCGAGGCGGGTAGCGGGCACTTGTACCGGCCGGCGCCGGCCGGATTCTCGTTGACGTTGCTGGTTCGCACCGCCGGCGCGCCGCGCCGGGCGCTGGCCGACGTACAGCAGGTCCTCGATGAGGTCGGCCCCGGGGTGGTGGGGTTCTTCCCGCGCACGATGGACGATCATCTCGCCCCCGAACTGCTGCCGGCTCGTGTGGCGGCGACTGCCGCCACCGCGTTGAGCGCGGTCGGCCTGGCGCTGAGCGGCGTGGGCCTCTACGGCCTCGTGGCCTGGCTCGTGGAGCGGCGCAGGCGCGAGATTGGCGTCAGGCTGGCGCTCGGCGCGTCGCCCGCGTCGGTGGTGCGACTGGTCGTGACCCAGGCGGCGCGTGCCGCCGCGCCCGGGGTCATCGTCGGTGCGGCGCTGGCCGCGGCCCTGGGTTGGGCCCTGCGAACGCGCCTGTTCGGGGTCGGTCCACTCGACCCGTGGGCCTTTGGCATCGCCGCGGCTGCGCTGGCGGGCGTGGTCATCCTGGCCGCCTGGATCCCGAGCACGCGCGCATCCAGAGTCGACCCGGTATCGGCACTGCGCGCCGACTGAGGTACACTGAGCCCTTCCGGCACATGCGGTGGGACATTCTTGAACACTGCGTGGGCCGGATTGCGCGCCCGTAGCTCAGCTGGATAGAGCGCTAGCCTCCGGAGCTAGAGGTCGCAGGTTCGAACCCTGCCGGGCGCGCCAGCCTTCGCTCGCCGGAATTCAAGCGAGCTACGGCTGGCAGGCCATCCGAGCGCGCCGACCCTCTCTCTGCGGGATTGCGGGCGAGCGAGGGGTGGCAGGCCATCCTCCCGCGAACCAGCCCCACGCCCCCCACCGGCACGGCGCGCCAAACCGCGAAGGCCCGTGGTCGAAGCTGAGGCGAAGGCGAGCCGTCCGGCCGGCGTCCGCGATGGCGGATGACACCGCCGCCCCCGGCCGGTCTCCAAGCGGTACGTCCATTGCACTTCTGATGGGCAACGCCATGGCTTTCAGCATCCTCGTCACGTGGTTTGCCGTCAGTTTTGCTCTGGGACCCATCGTCGGAAGACATTTGGGCCGGTGTGCCGCGGGTATCGAAGACAATTCGACCGCGTAAAGAGAACACGACAACCGAGAGAAGCGTCAGCCGGCGAACAGTTTTCGTACCTGCCCTCGGGCCTCGCGCCCACCCACCCGCCGCTCCCAAATCGCTAGGTCGATTGCCCGGCCCGCAATGAGCGGGCGTAATTGATGAGTCCGTTGGTCGATGCGTCGTGCGTGGTCACGTCTGCGGCGGCGTCAATTTCCGGACGGATCCGGTTCGCCAGCACCTTGCCGAGCTCCACCCCCCACTGGTCGAACGAGTTGATGCCCCACACCGCGCCCATCACGAACACCTTGTGCTCGTACAGCGCGAGCAGCCGGCCGAGGGTGCGCGGGTCGAGCCGGCGGTAGAGGATGCTCGTGGTCGGCCGGTTGCCGGGGAAGACCTTGTGCGGCGCCAGGCGCTGGACGTCGGCCTCGGCCATGCCGCCGGCGGCCAGTTCCGCCCGCGCTTCGTCGCCGGTCTTGCCGGACATCAACGCCTCGGTCTGCGCGAAGTAGTTGGCGAGCAGCAGCTCGTGATGCTCCGGCAACGCATGGTGCGGCATCGCCGCCGCCAGGAAGTCGCACGGCACCACGCGCGTGCCCTGATGGATCAACTGATAGAAAGCGTGCTGGCCGTTGGTGCCCGGTTCGCCCCACACGATCGGCCCGGTGGCGACGTCGACCGGTTCGCCGTCGCGGGTCACGCCCTTGCCGTTGCTCTCCATGTCGAGCTGCTGCAAGTAGGCCGGCAGGCGGCGCAACGACTGGTCGTAGGGCAGCACCGCGTGGGTGTGCGCGGCGAGGAAGTTGGCGTTCCAGATGCCGACCAGGCCGAGCAGCATCGGCAGGTTGGCCGGCAGCGGCGCCGTGCGGAAGTGCTCGTCGACGTCGTGGGCGCCAGCCAGCAGCGCCGCGAAGTGGTCGGCGCCGACGGCCAGCGCCACCGGCAGCCCGATCGACGACCACAGCGAGTAACGGCCGCCGACCCAGTCCCAGAAGACGAACATGTTGTCGGGCGCGATGCCGAAGCGGGCGACTTCGGCGGCGTTGGTGGAGACGGCGACGAAGTGCCGGGCCACGGCCGCCTCGCCGAGCGCCCCCACCAGCCACGCCCGCGCCGAGCGCGCGTTGGCCATCGTCTCCTGCGTGGTGAAGGTCTTCGAGGCGACGACGACCAGCGTCGTCGCCGGCGACAACCCGCGCAGCGCCTCGTCGAGGTGCGCGCCGTCGACGTTGGAGACGAAGTGCAGCCGCGGGCCTTCGCGGCCGTAGGGCGCCAGCGCCTCGGTGACCATCGCCGGCCCCAGGTCCGACCCGCCGATGCCGAGGTTGACGACGTCGGTGATCCGGTCGCCGCCGGCGCCGGTCCAGCGGCCCGACCGCACCGCGTCGCTGAACGCGCGGATGTGCGCGCGCGCGTCGTGGACGGCTGGCATCACGTCGTGGCCGTCGACGGCGAGCGGCGTCCGGTCGGGGCGCCGCAGGGCGACGTGCAGCACCGCCCGGCCCTCGGTGGCGTTGATGGCGGCGCCGGCGAACATGCGGTCGCGCAGGCTCTCGACCCCGGTCGCCTGGGCCAGCTCCGCCAGCAGCCGCATCGTCTCCTCGGTGATGCGCTGTTTCGAGCAATCCACCAGCAGGTCGTCGAGGCGATGCGAAAACTTCGCGAACCGCGCCGGATCGTGCGCGAACAGCGTGCGCAACGGCACGTCGCGCATCCGATCGCGATGCTCTTCCAACCGCCGCCACACGTCCAGGGTCCGCAGTCGCATGAACACGAGTCTAGCCGAGCTCTTCCCTGGTCCCTGGTCCCCAGTCCCCGGTCCCTTGTAAGATCCCCTCATGTCCCTGCTCGACGCACTGAAGCGCTACACGGTCGTCGTCGCCGACAGCGGCGACATCGACGCCATCCGCACGCACCGGCCGCAGGATGCCACCACCAACCCGTCGCTGCTGTTGAAGGCGGCGCAGCTGCCGCAGTTCCGACACCTGGTGGACGGCGCGCTGGCCGAGGCCGCCACGGCGGCCGACGGGCGCGAGGCCCGGACCGAGGCGTTCATGACCCGGCTGGCCGTGGCCTTCGGCCGCGAGATCCTCGGCATCATCCCCGGCCGGGTGTCGACCGAAGTCGATGCCCGTCACAGCTTCGATACCGACGCCACCTTGGCCAGGGCCCGCGGCATCATCACGCTCTACGAGGCCGCCGGTGTCCCGCGTGATCGCGTGCTGGTGAAGATCGGCAGTACCTGGGAGGGCATCCGCGCCGCCGAGCAGCTCGAGCGCGAGGGCATCCACTGCAACCTCACGCTGCTCTTCAGCTTCGCGCAGGCGGTGGCCTGCGCCGAGGCCGGTGTCACCCTCATCTCGCCCTTCGTCGGGCGGATCTACGACTACCACCGCAAGGCGCGCGGCACCGAGATTCCGGTCGATGACGATCCAGGGGTCATCTCGGTGCGCCGCATCTACGCCTATTACAAGAAGCACGGCTACCGCACGCAGGTGATGGGCGCCAGTTTCCGCCGGGTGGAGCAGATCACCCAGCTCGCCGGCTGCGATCTGCTGACCATCAGCCCCGAGCTGCTGGCCGCGCTCGCCGCGACCGACGGCGATCTGGCCCCGGCGCTGACGCCCGAGATGGCCGCGCGCGACGGCGAGCCGCGCATCTCGATGGACGAGCCGACCTATCGCTGGATGCACAACCAGGACGCGATGGCGGTGGAGAAGCTGAGCGACGGCATCCGCAAGTTCGACGAGGACGCCCGGGCCCTGGAGCGCTGGGCGGTGGCGGTGTCGGCCGCGGCCTGAGCGGCGCTGGCGTTCGCGCCGCCGGTCCAATCGGAGCGCGACCCCGCACTCGCCCCAGGCGAGCGCGGGCACTCCTGTGCACCAGCCCGGCCATGAGGCGCGGAATTCGTTACAATGCAGCCAAGTTTTCTGAGGGGAGACGCCCAGCCGGCGTCTCCCTTTTCAGCGTGAGGGAGGCTCCCGTGAGGACAGTTCTCGCACTCTCCGTGGCGACGTGGCTGGCGGTGGCCGCGCCGGCTCTGGCCCAGACCCAGCCGGCGCAACCACCCCACGCCGCCGCCAGCCGACGTCGAGCAGCCGCCGATCTACGAAGAGCAGGTGGTCGTCACCGCCTCGAAGATCGAGCAGCAGCTGGTCAACGCCCCGGCCACCGTCAGCGTGATCTCGAGCGACGTCATCGGCAGTTCGCCGGCCACCAACTACGCCGAGCTGCTGCGCGGCGTGCCGGGGATGAACATCACGCAGACCTCGGCCCGCGACTTCAACATCAACATGCGCGGCGCCACCTCGACGCTGGCCACCTCCCAGCTGGCGCTCATCGACGGACGCAGCCTGTATCTCGACTTCTTCGGCTTCGTCGCCTGGGACTTCCTGCCCGTCAACCCGAACGAAGTGCGCCAGATCGAAGTGATCCGCGGTCCGGCCTCGGCGGTGTGGGGTGCCAACGCCCTGTCGGGCGTCGTCAACTTCATCACCAAGACCCCGCGCGAGATGGCCGGCAGCAGCTTCACCATGGGCGTCGGCACCTTCGGCCGTGAGGTCAACGGCGACAGCCGCGGCAACGGCTCGCTGTGGTACTTCAACGGCACCCACGCCGCCGCGGTGAACGACCGGTGGTCGTACAAGGTCTCGGCCGGCGCGCTCGGCCAGGACGCGCTGCCGCGCCCGCAGGGCACCATCCCCAACCCGCAGAACACGCCGTATCCGAGCTTCGCCAACAGCGGCACCCGCCAGCCGAAGTTCGACACCCGGGTGGATTACGAGGCCCCCGAGGGCGCCTATCGGCTGAGCTTCTCGGGCGGCTTCGCGGGCACCGAGGGCATCATCCACACCGGCATCGGGCCCTTCGACATGAACCGCGGCACGGTGCTCGGCTACGGCTCGGCGCGCTGGACCAAGGGCGCCCAGAAGCTCAACTTCTTCACCAACATCCTCAATGGCGACGCCAACGCGCTGCTGTCGTTCGGCCTCGACGGCCGGCCGATTCTGTTCAACTTCAACACCAAGACGTTCGACCTCGAGTACGGCAACGTCCGGGCGATCGGCACCCGCAACGTCGTCAGCTTCGGCGGCAACTTCCGCTACAACCAGTTCGACCTCAGCCTGGCCCCGCGCGGCGACAACCGCACCGAGGGCGGCGGCTACATCCAGGACGAGATCTTCATCAACGACTACCTGCGCTGGGTGGTCGGCGCCCGTCTCGACAAGTTCAGCGTCCTCGACGATCCGAACTTCTCGCCGCGCACCGCGCTCATCATCAAGCCGGCCGCGGATCACTCGGTGCGGCTGTCGTTCAACCGCGCCTTCCGCGCCCCCTCGCTGATCAACAACTTCCTCGAGGTGAACATCGTCAACCAGCTCGATCTGCGGCAGATCCCGGCGCTGGCGCCGGTGACGGGGTTCCTGCCCGGCGGGCCGGTCTACAACTTCCCGGTCTCGGCGGTCGGCAACGAGGACCTGGTCGAGCAGCAGGTCGACGCGTTCGAGGTCGCCTACACCGGCGTCATCGCCAAGCGCGCGACGGTGACGGCGGCGTTCTACTTCAACAAGTCGAAGGACGACATCTTCTTCACGCAGGTCGGGCGGTATCGCGCCGCGACGCCGCCGCCCGGATGGCTGACCAAGCTGGCCATCGTCGGCGAGCCGACCGCGCGGGCGATTCTCGAACTGCTGCCGCCGCCATGCGCCGCGCAGGCGGTGTGCAACAGCGGCGGATTGCCCTCGAACTACACCTACCTCAACCTCGGCACGGTCCGCGACAAGGGCCTCGAGCTGGGCGTCGACGCCGCGGTGAACCGGGCGCTGAACGTCTACGCCAACTACTCCTACCAGTTCAAGCCGGACCCCGATTTCGACATCTCGGAGGTCAACCTGCCGCCGACCAACCGCGTCAACGCCGGCTTCAACTTCAGCCACGGCCGCTACCTGGGCAACATGAGCGTCTCCTACCAGGACGACGCCTACTGGCAGGACGTCCTCGACGCCCGCTTCCACGGCGCGACCGACGCCTACACCCAGGTGAACGGCGCCTTCGGCCTGAAGTGGATGGCCGACAAGATCACCACGACGATCAAGTTCAACAACCTGTTCGACGAGGAGATCCAGTCACACATCTTCGGCGACATCCTGCGGCGGCAGGTGATCGGCGAACTGCGCGTCCAGTTCTAAGGACGGGGAACAGGGAACAGGGAACAGGGAACAGGGAACAGGGAACAGGGAACAGGGAACAGGGAACACAGCGGTTCCCCTAGCGGAGTTTCTCGAGGGCGCCGATCAGATCGGCGCCCTCGTGGTTTCTGGTGCCGGCCCAGAGGTCGCCCACGGCGCGCACGCGCGGCACGATCGTCTCGATCGTGAAGTCCTCGGGGCGGACGCCGGCGTGCACTTCGTCCCAGGTCAGCGGCGTCGACACCCCGGCGAAGGCGCTGGCGCGGGCGCTGTAGGCGCAGGCCAGCGTCTTGCCTTCGATGTTCTGCAGGTAGTCGACGTAGATGGTCCCGTCCTTGCGCTTGCTAACGGCCCGTTCGACCGTCGCCACGCGGGGATGCGCCGTGGCGACCATGGTCGCCACGATCTGGCAGAACAACATGCCCGCTTGGTAGGACGTGCCTGGCGGCAGCGGCACGAAGATGTGGAGGCCTTCGGACCCCGACGTCTTCGGGACGCCGGTGACGCCGACCCGCTCGAGGACGTCGTGCACCCAGCGGGCGACGTCGAGAATGCGCTCGAAGGTGGCTCCCGGCTGCGGATCGAGATCGATCGCCACCTGATCCGGCGTGGCCAGCGCGTCGACGGTCGAGAAGAACGGGTCCATCGAGATCGAGGCGAGCTGCGCCATGTAGAGCAGCGTTTTCAGCGATCCGCCGATCAGCCGGGCCGGCACGTCGTCGTCGGGCAGCGTCTCGATGCGCACGCCGGGCGGCACCGGTTCGGGTGCCCGGTGCTGGTAGAACGACTGGCCGTCGACGCCGTTGGGCAGGCGCTTCATGACCAGCGGCCGCTGGTCGAGCACCGGCAGGATGAGCGGGGCAATCCGGGCGTAGTAGCGCAGCAGGTCGCCCTTGGTGCGCCGGCCCTGCGGCCAGAACACCTTGTGCAGATTGGTGACCTCCAGCGTCTCGCCCTCGGGCAGCGCGATCGTGGCGTTCTTGCGCCGCGCCTGCAGCTCGTCGAGCTGGGCGCAGATGGCGTCGGCCACAGGATCCCAGGCCCGCAGCGGATCGACGGCGGCGCGCGCCCGTGCCGGTCGTGGCGCCGGTCGTGCCACCCGGCGTGGGCCGGTCGTGGCGGCCGTCGCGCGCGGCCGCGTCACGGCCGCGGCGGCCTTGTCGTCGCGCAGGCCGAGATACGCCGGGTGCCGCAGCCGGCCCTCGTCGGTCATCTCGGTGTAGCGCACTTGCGCCACCAGCACCGGACGCACCCAGTGAGCCCTCGCCGGGGTCTTCGGCGGCGGGTCGAACGGGCAGTCGTCAGTGGCCAGGCGGGCCAGCAGCGCGCCGACGCGCGCGAGTTCGGCGCCGGTGAACCCGGTGCCGACGTCGCCGACGTAGTCCAGCGTGCCATCGGCGCCGCGAGCGCCGAGGATCAGCGCCCCGAAGTGCGTTCGCGTGCCGCGCGGGTCGGTCCAGCCGGCGATCACGAACTCATCCTGCTGCTGGATCTTGAGCTTGCGCCACTCCGGGCTGCGCTTGCCGGCGCGATACGGCGAATCGACGCCCTTGACGAGCAGGCCCTCCCAGCCGTCGCGCGTGGCTTCTTCGTACAGCGCGTGTCCGTCGCCGACGACTTGGCGACTTACCCGCAGGAGCGGTGACCCCATGTCGCGGCAGCGCGCCTCGAGCGCGGCGCGGCGTTCGCGCAGCGGCCGCGGCCGCCAGTCGACGTCGCCGTCGCGCAGCAGGTCGAAGGCCACGAACGCCGTCGGCTGTTCCGCCGGCGTCTGGGCCGGCGCCGACGATCGGTAGCCGGGCACCGCGACGTGGATGCGGCCCTGCAGCCGCTGGAACCCGGCCGGGCGGCCGTCGCGATCCAACGCGACCACCTCGCCGTCGAGGACCACCGGCGCGGCCAGCGCCGCGGCCCAAGCCGACAGCGCACTCACCAGTTCGGGAAACTGCCGCGACTTCTCGTTGCCATTGCGCGACCATAGCCGGACGTGCGGCGCCGGCCCGGGTTCGACCAGGACGATGGCACGGATGCCGTCGTACTTCGGCTCGTAGACCAGCCGCGGATCGTCGAGCGGCGGCGGCGCGTCCGGGGCGACGGCCAGCATCGGACGCAGGTCCTGGGCGGAGAACATGGCGGTCGTCTCAGGCGCGAGGCGCGGCCGGTCGCGGCCGTGCCCCTAGTCGGCGTAGCGGTCGTCGAGCCACGGTTCGGCGGTATTGGAGTAGCCGCGCACCTCCCAGAACCCCGGCCGGTCCTCGGCCAGGAACTCGATCCGCCGGATCCATTTGGTGCCCTTCCAGGCGTAGAGCTTCGGCGTGATCATCCGGCACGGGCCGCCGTGTTCGATCGGCAGCGGCCGTCCCTCCCACGTGTGCACGAGCAGCACGTCGTCGTCCACCGCGCGGGCCAGCGGCAGGTTGGTGGTGTAGGGCTCGGTGGTGCCCGGGGCGCGGTCGTAGCCGGTGCACGAGACGAAGCGCACGTCGGATTGAGGCACGGCCAGCTCGGCCAGCGTCTGGAAGCGCACGCCGCGCCAGTGGTTGTCGAGACGGCTCCAGGTGGTGACGCAGTGGAAGTCGCTCTCGTCGTCGACCTGGGGCAGGGCCAGGAAGTCGTCCCAGGTCAGCGACAGGGGCCGCTCGCACCGGCCGCCGATGTCGAGTCGCCAATCGGCCAGCGCCACCTCGGGCGTGTCGCCCAGGTCGAGCACCGGCCAGTTCGGGACCACCCGCTGGCCGGTGGGCACGGTCGGCATGCCGTGACGGTTGAGCGGCCCGGTGCCCATCGGCCGCACCGTGGCGTCGTGGGCCGCGGCGTCGCGCTGCAGGGCCCGCTGACGTTCGATGTAGCGGAGGCGGCGCTCCACCAGGGTTGACGACGACTCTGCTGACACAGCCCCTCCGGGTCGAGGCAACGCCTCGCTAAGTTGTATCCTACCAAGGCATGTCGCGTCGGTTCTTCCGGCCAGGCGTCGGCCGTGTCGTGTGTCTCGCGGTGCTGGCCGCGGTGGCGGGCTGCTCGCAGACCCCCACCTCGCCCAGTTCCTCGCCGGCGGCGCTGTCGCGCGGCAGCGTTCCGCAGGGCGGGCCCGAGACCCCCGGCGACTCGCTTGGCCCGGTCAACGCCGCCGGCGCCACCAACTTCCTCGCCTACGGCGACAGCATCACGTGGGGGACCACGTCGTCCTTCGACGGGGCGCTCCTGTTCGACCCGTGCGGCGGCTGCTCGTATCCATCGCAGCTCGACAACCTGCTGGAGGCGAACTTCGCGGCCCAGAACTTCACGGTGAACAACGCCGGTCAGCCCGGTGAATGGGCGGCGCAGGCCCTGTCGAGCGGCCGGTTCACGCAAGCCCTGAATGCCCAGAGGCCGCAGGGGCTGCTGTTGCTCGAAGGCATCAACGACCTGAACAACGGCCGCTCGGTCAGCGACGTGGTCGGCTCGCTGCAGCAGATGGTGGAACTGGCACGGCTCTACAACGCCACGGTCCTCGTCAGCACGATGTTCCAGACCTGCCGAAGCGTGCAGCCCGGCGTCGGCACGGTCCGCGAGAATTCGGCCGATCGGATCGTCGCCTTCAACAACGCCATCACCGCGATGGCGGCCGGTCGCCAGAACGTCTACGTGGTCGATCTCCATGGCGCGTTCGGGAACAACTGCGGACCGGATGGCGGCGTGAACCTGCTCGGCGCCGACGGCCTCCACCCGACTACCAACGGCTACGTCGTGATGGCCACCACCTTCGGCCTCGCCATCCGCGACCGCTTCCCGGTGCGCGGCTCCTTCCAGTGAACGGCTAGAGCGCCGACGGCCCGAGCCAGAGCGTGCGCCCGGTGGCCTCGTGAGGATCGAGGCCGGCGGCCTTGCCGAGCGCCGCGGTCACCGGCGGCGGCGTAATCCGCAGCCGCCATTCGTCCTGGCGGCCGCCCGCGGCGACGACGGCGCGGGTCCACGCCGGCCACCACGGCGAGGTCTTGCGCGAGATCGGCTCCATCACCAGCACGCGGGCGCCGGCGGCCGCGTCGGCCAGCAGCACCGGCAGCAGCGCCGCCCGGGCGTCGTCGCTCAGTTCGTTGGCGACGTAGCTGAGCAGCAGCGCCGTCGGCACCCGTGAGCCACGGTCGCGCCGGTCGCGCGGCCGCCAGGTGTCGTCGCCGACCGACCCGCGGCGGGCGGTGCCGTCGAGACGAAGCGCACGGTAGGCGGCCCGCGCCTCGTCGACGGCCCAGGGATGCGTGTCGAAACCGCTCACCGACGAGCCGGCTCCCGCCTCACACGCCCACGCCGCCCCGGCCGCCCCGGTGCCGCAGCCGAGATCGACGACGCGCACCGGACCTTCGGGCGGTGCCAGGTGGCGGACGACATGCGCGGTCATCAGGAACCGCCGTGGCGCGTAGTAGAGCGCGTAGGCGGCGCGCTTGCCGGCCGAGTCGAACGCGCCCCGGCCGCTCAGCCGCGAGCGCCGCTCGACGTAGGTGGAGGACAGCGCGCGCAGCGCGCGCGCCACCTCGGCCGTGGTCATGTCGCGCAGATGACGCGACTCGAGGTCGGCGATCCAGGCGTCGAGCGGACAGGCGAGGGGCGGGGACATCGGGGCGCTGCCGGGCAGGGCACTTAGAATAGCGGAAGGACACAGGCTCCCGCCTGTGGAAGAGGAGGCGAGTGAAGCGGTGGCAGATGGTGCTCGCGGGCGCCACGCTTCTCGTCGCGGTGGCCGTCGCGGCGACGGGCGTGTGGTACGTGCGCACGATGGAACCGCGGATGCGCCGCGAACTCGAACAGTGGCTGGCGCAGCGTCTCAACAGCGATGTCGCGATCGAATCGCTGTCCGTGCGTCTCTACCCGACGGTGCGGGTCGAGGGCACCGGGCTCGTCCTGCGCATCAAGGACCGGCCCGATCTGCCGCCCTTGGTCACCGTCCGACGCTGGACCGGCACCGGCGATCTCCTCCGGCTGCGGGCCAGGCGGTTCAGCGAGGTCCGGCTCGAGGGGACGGTGATCACGGTGCCGCCGGGCCGCACGCAGGATCTGCGGGCGCTGCGCCGCGGTGGCGACGATGGCCGCCGCCGCGAGCCGCAGGGGCCGCGGCCGCCGCTGGTCGATCGCCTCGTCGCCGATGCCGTGACGATCACGGTGTTGCCGCGCCACGCGGATCGCGATCCAGTGGTCTGGGACATGCGCGATCTCGAGATGCGCGAGTTCTCGCTCGACGCGGCGGTGCCGTTCAGCGCCACCGTCGACACGCCGCTGCCGGCCGATCGGGCGCGAATCTCGGGCACCGCCGGACCGTGGCCGAGCGGCGACTTCGCGGCCCTGCCGATGACCGGCCAGTTCACCTTCGACGGCGATCTCGCGGCCGTCGCCGGGCTCGACGGCCGGATCAGCGTGTCGGGCAACGTGCTCGGCACGCTGGAGCGGCTGGCGACGTCGGGGACCGCCTCGTCGCCGCAGCTCGGGTTCACGGCCGGCGCGGCCGGGCGGCTGCCGATGACCGCGACCTTCGACGCGGCGTTCGACGGCACGTCCGGTGATGTGTATCTCTCCCGCCTCACGACCACCCTGGCCGGCGCGGCGTTCGAGACCGCTGGACGCGTGCTGCGCACCCGCGGCGTACGCGGCCGTCACGTGACGCTGGCGGTCAAGACGCCCGCCGACGTCGACGTGGCCGAGCTGTTGCGGCTGCTCATCGACGGCGAGCGGCCGCCGGTGTCCGGACGGCTGATGCTCGATGCCGCGCTCGTCCTGCCGCCGGGCGAGGCCGACGTGCTCGAGCGGCTCACCGCCGAGGGCACCTTCCGCGTGACGCACGGCCGCTTCGCCAACGCCGAGGTGCAGGCGAAGGTCGACGAGCTGTCGCGGCGCGGTCAGGGCCGTCCCACCGACACGGCGATCAGCCGGGTCGGCTCGAGCATGCAGGGCCGAATCACGCTGCGCGCCAGCCGGCTGTCGCTGCGTGCCGTCCACTTCGAAGTGCCGGGCGTGACGATCGACGCCGCCGGCGGCTACGGCCTGGCCAGCGAACGGCTGCAGTTCCGCGGCGTCGCCCGCCTCGACGCGCGGGTGTCGCGGACCCAGACCGGCGCCAGGCGCGTGCTGCTGCTGCCGCTCGATCCGCTGCTCAGCAAGGACGGCGCCGGTACCCGCGTGGTGGTCGACATCTCGGGGACGCGCACCACACCGGCCGTGGACGTCGATCTCGGGGCATCGCTGCGCGGCCGGCGATGAACGGAGGAGGGGAGAGGATGGGGTGGATGACGGGGATCGAACCCGCGACAACCGGAGCCACAGTCCGGCGCTCTACCACTGAGCTACACCCACCGTACGTGAGCGTCCGATTTTAGCATGGTTCCCCGACTCGGTCCGTCGGACCCGATGCCGCCGGCCTCCGCGGCACTGGCCGAGCCCAACGGCCTGGTGGCCGTCGGCGGCGGGTTGACGGTGGCCCGGCTCGTCGAGGCGTATCGCCTCGGCATCTTCCCGTGGTTCGACGACGGCGATCCGGTGCTGTGGTGGAGCCCCGATCCGCGGCTGGTGCTGCCGACCGGCGCGGTGCACGTGTCGCGGTCGCTGGCGCGGCGGCTGCGGCGGCGCGACGTCACGGTGACCGCCGACACCGCCTTCGCCGCGGTGATGGCGGCCTGCGCCGCCCCGCGCGACGCCGACGGCCGGACCTGGATCACGGCGGAGATGCGCCGGGCCTATCAGGACCTGCACGCGCACGGCGCGGCGCACTCGGTGGAGGTCTGGGCCGACGGCCGGCTGGCCGGCGGCATCTACGGTGTGGCCATCGGCCGGGCGTTCTTCGGCGAGTCGATGTTCTCGACGGTCACCGACGGCTCGAAGATCGCCATCGTCTACCTGGCGCGTCAGCTGGCCCGCTGGGGTGTGCCGTTCATCGACTGTCAGGTGAAGAGCGACCACCTGGTGACCCTGGGAGCGGTCGAGGTCCGGCGCCGCGACTTCCTGCGCCAGGTGGCCGATCTGGTCGATCGACCGGCGATTCCCAGCCCCTGGCGCCTCGATGCCGACCTGCCCGATCGGGTGGCGGACCCGGCGTCGCCGGCGGGGCATACTAGCCAGTAGCCACGGTTCCCGCCGCGAGCCGCCGGCCCCGAGCCGCTAGAATCGATCCATGTCCGATCCGCGCGAAGGCGTCGTCACCGAGTCGCGGCCCGACGTCAAGGAAGACCAGCCGCGGATGTGGCGGGTGCTGCTGCACAACGACGACTTCACCACCCAGGACTTCGTCGTCTGGGTGCTCGAGACGGTGTTCCGGCGACCGGCCGCCGAGGCCATGACGATCATGCTCCACGTCCACAACGCCGGGGTCGGCGTCGCCGGCATCTACACCCGCGACGTCGCCGAATCGAAGATCGCCGCCACCGAGCGGCTGGCGGAGCAGCACGAGTTCCCGCTCCGCGTCACCATGGAACCCGAACCCGAGGAGACCCGCCGGTGAGTGCCACGCCCGTGCCCTTCGCCCCCGACACGCTCGAGACCATCCGGCGGGCCTTCCGCTTCGCCGCCGAGCGCCGCCACGACATGGTGACGCTCGAGCACCTGCTCCGCTCGCTGGTCGAGGACCCGCGGGCCCAGGCGGCGTTCACCGCGTTGAACGTCGACCGCGCGCAGCTCACCCACGACCTGGACGAGGTGCTCGAGCGGGCACATACCCCGGTGCCCGGCGCCAGGACGGTGAAGCCCGAGTCGACCATCGGCTTCGATCGCGTCGTCGAACGCGCCGTCGTCCACGCCGCGTCGTCGAGTGCCCGCGAGGTCGACAGCGGCAGCCTCCTGGTGTTCCTGCTGCAGGAGGAAGACTCGCACGCCGCCTACTTCCTGAAGAAGCAGGGTGTGAACCGGCTGCGGCTGCTGAAGGCGATCGCCCACGCCAGCCCCGACGGCGGTGGCGACGTGCGCACTCCGGACGGCGAGGACGCCGGCCCCAAGGATCCGCTGGCGGCGTATGCCGTCGACCTGGTGGAGAAGGCGCGCCGCGGGCAGATCGACCCGCTGATCGGCCGTGCCCTGGAGCTCGATCGGGTGATCCAGGTGCTGTGCCGGCGGCGCAAGAACAACCCGTTGCTGGTGGGGGAGCCTGGCGTCGGCAAGACCGCGCTGGCCGAGGGCCTGGCGCTGCGGATCGCCGAGGACAGCGTGCCGCCGGCGCTGGCCGCCGGCAAGGTCTACGCGCTCGACCTCGGCGCGCTCGTCGCCGGCACCCGCTATCGCGGCGACTTCGAGGAGCGCGTCAAGCAGGTGCTCACGGCGCTCGAGAAGCAGCCTGGCGCGATCCTGTTCATCGACGAGATCCACACGCTGGTCGGCGCCGGGTCGGCGTCGGGCGGCACCATGGACGCCGGCAACCTGCTGAAGCCGGCGCTGGCCTCCGGGGCGCTGCGCTGCATCGGCTCGACCACCTTCAGCGACGTGAAGCAGGGGTTCGATCGCGACCGGGCGCTGTCGCGCCGGTTCCAGAAGATCGAGATCCTCGAGCCGTCGGAAGCCGAGGCGATCGAGATCCTCAAGGGCCTGCGCGACAACTACGAGCGTCATCACGGCGTTCGCTACACCGACGCGGCGCTGGCGGCGGCGGTGACGCTGTCGGCCCGCCATCTCAAGGACCTGCACCTGCCCGACAAGGCCATCGACGTCATCGACGAAGCCGGCGCGGCGATGAAGCTGCGGCCGCTCCCGGCTGACGACCCGGCGCCGCCCGAGGGCGAAGCGCCGCCGCCGCGCACCGTCGACGTCGACGCCATCGAGGCGGTGGTCGCCAAGATGGCGCGGGCGCCGGTGCAGGCGGTGTCGAGCGACGACAAGACGGCGCTCAGGAACCTCGACGACGAACTGAAGCGGGTCATCTTCGGCCAGGACGCCGCCATCGACGACGTGTCGTCGGCGATCCGCCTGGCGCGCTCGGGCCTGCGCGCGCCCGACAAGCCCATCGGCGCGTTCCTCTTCACCGGGCCGACCGGCGTCGGCAAGACCGAGCTGGCGCGGCAGCTGGCGCGGGTGCTGCGGGTCGAGTTCCTGCGCTTCGACATGTCGGAGTACATGGAGAAGCACGCGGTGTCGCGGCTGATCGGCGCGCCGCCCGGCTACGTCGGCTACGAGGACGGCGGGCTGCTCATCGACGCGGTGCGCAAGGCGCCGCACGCGGTGCTGCTGCTCGACGAGATCGAGAAGGCGCATCCGGATCTGTTCAGCATCCTGCTGCAGGTCATGGACCACGCCACGCTTGACCGATACCCATGGCCGGAAGGCCGACTTCCGCCACGTGATCCTGATCATGACGACCAACGCCGGCGCCCGCGACCTGTCGGGCCGCAAGACTCGGGTTCGGCGACGCCGGCGACGGCAGCAAGGCCACCGGCGTGCTCGAGCGGGTGTTCTCGCCCGAGTTCCGCAACCGCCTCGACGCCACCGTGCACTTCAAGCCGCTGGGCGGCGACGAGATCGGCAAGGTCGTCGACAAGCACGTCGTCGAGCTGCAGGCGCAGGTCGTGGAGCGCGGCATCACCATCGCGCTCACCGAGCGGGCCCGGGCGTGGCTGGCGGCGCACGGCTTCGACAAGGCATTCGGCGCCCGGCCGATGGCCCGGCTCATCGAGCGCTCGGTCAAGAAGCCGTTGTCGGAGCTGCTGCTGTTCCAGAACCTGACCGCCGGGACGACGGTGACCGTCGACGAAGCGGACGGCGCCATTCAGCTGCGGACGGGGGCCCAGTAGCCGTGGAGTTCTCGATCGACCGCTACCTCGACGACGGCACGGCGCTGTTCATGACCCTGGGACTGCGCAGCCGGACCACCGAGATGCACAGCGTGCTGTCGGCCCTCGACGCCGCGCAGCGCGACGCCGTCCAGAGCGCGCTGGCCCGGGCGCTGGACGAGATCGCCCGGGTGACCGCGCCGGTGGCCGACGCGCAGCCCAAGCGCGGCTGATCGGGCGCCGCTACAGACGGGCCTGACGCAAAGTGTCGGACCGGGCATGCAGGCCGCGCCGGAATGGCGCACCCGTGTGCAGCGCAAGTTGGCGTACCACTTGCTCTCCTCGTGCCGACGGACCAAGGCGGAGGAGGCTGGATGGTCGGAGTGGTCGGGCAGGACTGCGGACGATGGTGACGCTCGGGCGGCTGGTGGCCGCGCCGCCGCAGCCGCGTCGCGAGCCGGCGCCGCCGCGCTTCGACGTGACGCTGGTCAACAAGGGCGAGACGCGCCGGTATCTGGTGCGTCCCGGCCGCGCGCCCGGCACGTGGCGCTGCGAGCTGGTGCTGAACGGCCAGCACGGCGCGACCCTCACCGAAACCGACGATGCCGGGGTCGAGAGCTTCACCGCGCACGCGCAGCGCTCGATCGCCTACCTCGAAGACGAGGGCTGGACCCGCATGCCGGGGAAGTGAGTCGGTCCGGCCCCACTACGCGACGTGGCGCGCCCGGCCCGCCTACGTTCTTGCGGAACTACGGCGCGCTCCGGTGGCCTGCCAGCCGTAGCTCGCCGGGTTCTCCGCGAGCGAAGGCTGGCGCGCCCGGCAGGACTCGAACCTGCGGCCCTCAGCTTCGAAGGCTGATGCTCTATCCAGCTGAGCTACGGGCGCCGAGGCGCTGATCGTATCAGGGCGAGCGCGTCCTGCACACGATTTCACAGCTCGGACCGCGGGATATGATCCCCGGGCGAATGGCCAAGGCGCCGCCGGTCCCCGAGCACTGGGCTGACCTCCCCGACGAGCAGCTGCTCGACCTGCGGATGTGCGATCTGCCGATCGCGCTGGCCGGCAGCATGATGCAGGTGCGGATCGCCGAATTGCAGGCCGAGCTCGACACCGTCGAACTGCGCGTGCCGATCCATTACTACCTGGCCGAGGAGTGGTTCACGCCCGACGGCGCCACCTCGATGGCGGTGCCGTTCTACCTGGCGCATCCGCGGCTCGAGAAGCTCGAACGCGCCCAGATGCTCGAAGTCGAGGGCGGCGACTACGAGTGGTGCATGCGCATCCTGCGCCACGAGGCCGGCCACGTCGTCGACAACGCCTACAAGCTGCGGCTGAAACGGCAGCGCAAAGAACTGTTCGGGCTGTCGTCCGAGCCGTACCCCGAGTTCTACACGCCGAAGCCGTACAGCAAGAGCTTCGTGATGCACATCGACCCGTGGTACGCGCAGAGCCATCCCGACGAGGACTTCGCCGAGACCTTCGCGGTGTGGCTGACCCCGGGGGCCAACTGGGCCGACCGCTACGTCGGCTGGCCGGCGGCCAAGAAGCTCGAGTACCTCGACGCGCTGATGCGGTCGCTGCGCGCGCAGCCGGCGTTGGTCGACGCGCCGACCGAGATCGAGCCGCTGCGCCACGCCCGCAAGACCCTGCGCCAGCACTACCGGCGCAAGCGCAGCCATTACGGCGTCGAGCGGCCGAAGTTCTACGATCGGGAATTGCGGCGGTTGTTCTCCGACGCCCCCGAGCACGCGGGTAACATGTCGGCGGTGCAGTTCCTGAGCCGCATCCGCCGTCCGGTGCGCCGCCTGGTGGCGAGCTGGACCGGCATCTACCAGTACACGATCGACCAGGTCTTCGAGGACGTCGCCGCCCGCTGCCGCGAGCTGAAGCTGCGGCTGGCGGTGTCCGAAGAGCAGGCGCGGCAGGAATTCACGGTCTTCCTCACGGTGCAGACGATGAACTACCTCCACAGCGGACGACACCGGGTGGCCCTGTGAACCGGGTGGCCCCGGCGAGGCGGGCGTGAAGCCGGCCCGCGTGCTGGTCCTGGTGCACAAGCACCTGATTCCCCCCGAGACCGCCACCGCCGAGGAGGTGGTGAGCGCCGACTGGAAGATGGAGTGGGACGTCATCTCGACGCTGAAGAAGCGCCGCCACGAGCTGCGCGTCATCGGCGTCAGCGACGACCTGTCGCCGATCCGGCCGGCCATCGACGAGTTCAAGCCGACCATCGTCTTCAACCTGATGGAGGCGTTCGCCGACATCGGCGTCTTCGACCAGAACGTGGTCAGCTACCTCGAGCTGCTGCGCGTGCCCTACACCGGCTGCAATCCGCGCGGGCTCACGCTGTCGCGCGACAAGGGCCTGGCCAAGAAGCTGATGGCGTACCACCGCATCCCGGTGCCCGACTTCCTGGTCGTCCCGCGCGGCCGCAAGGCCACGCTGCCCAAGCGGCTGCGCTTCCCGCTGATCGTCAAGTCGCTCATCTACGAGTCGTCGATCGGCATCTCGCAGGCGTCGGTGGTGGCCACCGAGGATCAGCTGCACAAGCGCGTCCAGTTCGTCCACGACACCATCGGCACCCCGGCCATCGTCGAGCAGTTCGTCGACGGCCGCGAGATGTACGTCGGCGTGCTCGGCAACGACCGGCTGCGGGTCTTTCCGGTGTGGGAGATGAAGTTCTCGAAGATGCCCGAGGACACCTGGCGGATCGCCACCGAGCGGGTGAAGTGGAGCGTCAAGTACCAGCAGAAGCACGGCATCGACACCGGCGAGGCCGAGCTCACCTACGGCATGGCGTCGCGGGTGCAGCACCTGGCCAAGCGCGTGTTCCGCGCCCTCGAACTCACCGGCTACGCCCGCGTCGACATGCGCCTCGCCCCCGACGGCCGGATCTTCGTCATCGAGGCCAACCCGAATCCGCAGCTGGCGCAGGGCGAGGACTTCGCCGAGTCGGCCAAGCGCGCCAAGGTGACCTACGCCGAGCTGCTGGAGCGGATCATGGCGCTCGGGCTGCAGTGGCAGCCGGAAAGAACGGCGTAGGGAACAGGGAACAGGGAACAGGGAACAGGGAACAGGGAACAGGGAACAGGGAACAGGTGCCCGCCGGAGCACGTAGGACGGCATGCCGCGGGACGCGGCATGACAAGTGAAGTACCTGTTCCCGGTTCCCTGTTCCCCGTTCCCTGATCTATCGAAACACCAGCCCGACCGTGGCCCGCCAGAAGCGGATGCGGGCGCTTTCCTGATTCAGCTCCGAGACGTCGCCCGAGGAGATGCTCTTCAGATAGCGCAGGTCGAAGCGCAGGCCGGTGGTGTCGGTCACGAAGCCGATGGCGCCGACGCCGAGCGCCAGGCCGAGGAAGTCGTTGCTGACCGGGCCGAAGCCGATGAGGTCGTTGGCGCTGGCGTGGATCCAGCCGAGGCCGGCCACCGCGTAGGGGCGCAGGGACTCGCGGCTGATGCTGATCGGCAACGCCAGCACGACGTTGCTGAACAGCGTCGTCACGCCGCTGCGCGTGCCGAGCTCCTCGCCGTCGAAGAAACGCGGGTTGTAGCCGAACTCGACCTCACCGCCGACGCCGGCGTCGGCCACGATCATGGTCGAGACGCCGAGCGTCAGCTTGGTGTCGGCGGCGCCGTTACCGAAGTCGAATTCGTTGGTGGCGCCCTTGAACTTCACGCCGGTGAAGGGCGACAGGAAGATGTCGGCGTGGACCGGCGCCGGCACGGCCAGCGCTGCCAGCAGCACGGCGATGAGCGGCAGTCGCACGGGAAGCGGCGCCCGGCGCGCCTCAGCCGACGAAGACCCGCAGGAACAGCTTCGCGTAGAGCGAGGCGGTGACATCGCCCTCGGAAATCGACGCCGGGCTGAGGCCGTCGCTGTTGGCGAGCAGGATGAGCGTCATGTCGCGCCGCGGCATCTTGATGAGCAGCGACGACGACGCGCCGGGTGTCGCCCCGAAGTGCCACACCAGGCGCTCGCCGTTGTAGGTCTGGACGAACCAGCCGAGCCCCGACGGCAGCGGCGCACCGCTGCTGGTGGTGACGTTGCTCCACGCCACCGACAGGAGGTCGCCGCGCAGCAGGTCGAGGTCGTCGAGGGCGGCGTCGAAGCGGGCGAGGTCCTGCGCGGTGGAGACCAGGCCGGTCGCGGCGTTGACGTCCTCGGCGGGGTAGTCGCTGCGGCTGGCCTTGCCGGCCCGGTCCACGCGGTAGGGCATCGCCAGGCGCTGCAGCGCGGTGGCGAAGCCGCCGAGCTCGCCGTCGTCGAACAGCCGGCGGTCGCCGCTGCCGCCCTCGCCCAGGTCGCGGCCGGGCACCGAATCGCGCATGCCCAGCCGGTCGAAGATCTCGTCGTAGACCGCGCGGCGGAACGGCTTGTCGGTGCAGTCGGCGACGACGTTGGTCAGCGCCGCATAGCGCGCCGGGTCGTAGCGGAAGGCCTCGCCGGGCACGCCGCTGGAGGCGTGCGACATCACGTGGCGCAGGGTGGCGCCGCTTTCGGGGATCCGATCGCTCCAGCGCCGAACCGGCTGGTTGATGCTGAGGCCGGCCCGCTCCACGCACTGGCCGACCAGGACGGCCGCAAACGTCTGGCTGAGGTCGCCGATCGGGTAGACGGTGTCGTCGCTGGCGTTCACCGAGCGTTCGACGTCCTGCTTGCCGAGCCCTGCCGCCCAGACCACCCGCCGTCCCTGGACGATGACCGCCGAGATTCCCGGGATGCCGGTCTGCTCGCGCAGCGACTCCAGGTAGCGTTCGAACAGGGAAAAAGGCAGAGCTTGCGCGTCGGGTCTGGCCGAGGCGGCCAGAATCGCCAGCAGGGCGACGGCGGCGGTGCAGAGGTGACGCATGGGCTGGCGCCGGGTATTCGTCCCCACACATCATATCATCGGCAAATCCGTGATCCGCGGTGCGTACCCCCTGTGTTAGAGTTGGGGGTCTTTCGTCCAGCCCATGCTGCCTGCCGACCGTCGACGCCGCGTAGTTCGCCTTGCCGCCGCCGTAGCCGCGGTGTGGCTGGCCGGCGCCGTGCAGGCCCGTGCAGATACGCTCAGGATCGTGCCGCTCGTCCGCGACGGCCAGGTCCTGGTGTCGTGCCACCTGGCCGACGCCTACACCGAAGACCTGCGGACCGTCATCCAGAGCGGGCTGCGGACGACCTTCACGTACACCGTGGAACTGCGCCTCAAGGTCCCGATGTGGGTCGACCGTGTCGTCGAGTCCGCCGTCGTCACCACCACGGTGCAGTACGACAACCTGACCCGGCGCCACTCGGTGTCGCGGCTGCTCGACGGCCGCGTCGAGGACGCCAAGGTCACCGACGACGAGTCGGCGGTCCGCGAATGGCTCACCGCCTTCGACAAGCTGCCGCTCTTCCGCACCGGCCGGCTCGAACCCAACCGCGAGTACTACGTGGTGGTCCGCGCCGCGGCCCGGCCCGCCAACGACGTGCCGCTGTGGCCGTGGGGCGCGACCGTGTCGGGCATGACGAAGTTCACGTTCATCCCGTAGCCGGCGCCGCGGCGTCGCGCCGCCTTTCCCGCCCCGCCCTCACTCCAGCGCTGGCCACGCCTCGTCGCGCGGCGACAGCCGTGGATCGCTGATCGGCCACTCGATGCCGATGCCGGGATCGTTCCAGGCGATGCCGGCCTCGTGCTGCGGCGCGTATTCGCCGGTCAGGAGATACATCACGTCGGCGGTGTCGCTGACCACGCAGAACCCGTGCGCGCAGCCCGCCGGAATGTAGAGCCCGAGCCGGTTCTCACTGGTCAGATCGACGCCGACCCATTTCTTGAACGTCGCCGATTCCGGCCGCATGTCGACGGCGACGTCGAAGACGTGGCCGGCCACGGCGCGGACGAATTTGCCCTGTGCGTACGGATCGCGCTGGTAGTGCAGGCCGCGCAGCGTGCCGCGGGCCGAGTGCGAATGGTTTTCCTGGACGAACGGGACGGGAATGCCGGCGCGGACGAACTCCGACTGCCGGTACGACTCCAGGACCCAGCCGCGGGCGTCGCCGAAGACGCGCGGCTGGACGAGCACCACGCCAGGGATGGCTGTATGGATGAACGTGAAGGGCATGCCGTCGAGGATTCTAGCAGCGCCGCCGGTGATCCATAATTCGCGTCACACATGAAGGGCATCATCCTCGCCGGGGGGACCGGCACACGGCTGTATCCGATGACACTGGGCGTGAGCAAACAGCTCGTGCCGGTCTACGACAAGCCGATGATCTACTACCCGCTCACGACGCTGATGATGGCGGGCATCCGCGACATCCTGATCATCACCACGCCGCACGACGCCCCGGCGTTCCACCGCGTGCTCGGCGACGGCGCCCGGTGGGGCATCAGCCTGTCCTACGCCGTGCAGCCGTCGCCCGACGGGCTGGCCCAGGCCTTCATCATCGGCCGCGAGTTCATGGCCGGCGACGGCGCGGCGCTGGCGCTCGGCGACAACCTGTTCTATGGCACCGGACTGGCCGACGACCTGCGGCGCGCGGCGGCGCAGACCGCGGGGGCGACGGTGTTCGCCTACCGCGTGCGCGACCCGGAGCGCTACGGCGTGGTCGAGTTCGACGCCACCGGGCGCGCAGTCAGCCTCGAGGAGAAGCCGCTGGCGCCGCGCTCGTCCTACGCCGTGACCGGCCTCTACTTCTACGACCGCCGGGTGGCCGACTACGCCCGCGACCTGACGCCGTCGGGGCGCGGCGAACTCGAGATCACCGACCTCAACAAGGTCTACCTGGCGCAGGGCGCCCTGCGCGTCGAGATCCTCGGCCGCGGCACGGCGTGGCTCGACACCGGCACGCCCGAAGCGCTGCTGAAGGCGTCGACCTTCATCCAGGCGATCGAGGAGCGGCAGGGGCTGCGCATCGCCTGTCCCGAAGAAGTGGCGTTCCGTCTCGGCTACATCGGCGCCGACGACCTGCTGCGCCTGACCGCGACGATGGGCAGCAGCGACTACGGCGCGTACCTGCGGCAGCTGGCCACCGACCCGCGATCCATCTGACCGCCGCATGCCGCGCCCCTCGCGGGCCTTCTGCTAGAGTAAGCGGCTGCGAGCGGCCGGGTGGTGTGCGCCACCGGCCGTCAGGCACGGCCTTTCTTTCGAGGAGCACCATGGCACAGCAGATTCGAACCTGGCGCGGACACGTGGCGAGCGCCGTCGGCATCGGCCTGGTCGCCGGCGCGGTCGGCGCCGCCCAGGGCCAGGCACCCGCGCCGGTCAACGAGGCGCCGAACCCGTACACGACCATCGAGAATCACTTCAAGATGCCGGCCGGCCGCACCTGGGGATCGACCAGCGCCGTCGACATCGACAAGGACGGCAAGTCGATCTGGGTGGGAGAGCGCTGCGGCGCCAACACCTGCTGGGATCGGACCAAGAACGCGATGTCGCCGCTGCCGGTGATTCTCAAGTTCGACGAGTCGGGCACGCTGGTGCAGAGCTTCGGCACCGGCATCGCGGTGTTCCCGCACGGCATCCACGTCGATCGTGACGGCAACGTCTGGCTGACCGACGGCAACGACAACCTGCCGCGGCGCGCGCCCGGTGCCGCGGCCGACTCGCCGCTGCCGCCGATGCCGGCGAAGGTGGTCGGCCATCAGGTGTTCAAGTACAGCCCCGACGGCAAGCTGCTGCTCACGCTCGGCAAGCCCGGCGGCAACCAGCCCGGGCAGCCCGCCGACCCGGCCTCGTTCTACCAGCCGAACGACGTCATCACCTACCCGAACGGCGACATCCTGGTCTGCGAGGGCCACGGCAACGCCGCGCCGGCGCCGGCGCGGTTGATCCGCTTCGACAAGAACGGCAAGTTTCTCCGCGAGTTCGGCAAGATGGGCAGCGGCCCGCAGGGCGAGTTCATGCAGCCGCACGGCCTGGCCTTCGATTCGCGCGGCCGGCTGTTCGTCGCCGACCGGTCGAACAACCGCATCCAGATCCTCGACCCCGAGACGTATCAGACGCTCGACACCTGGTACCAGTTCAGCCGGCTGAGCGGGATCTTCATCGACAAGAACGACGTCCTCTACGGCGCCGACTCGGAGTCGGGTTCGGTCAACCCGCCGCACGGCGCCTGGAAGCGCGGGATGCGCGTCGGCTCGGCCAAGGACGGCAAGGTGACGGCGTTCATCCCCGACCCGAGCAACGTCGGCGAGACCTTCTCGATGGTGGACGGCAAGCCGGTGATGAAGAAGGCGGATGGCTCGCCCGGCGCCACCGGGACGCTCGCCGCCGAGGGGGTCGTCGTCGACGCCGCCGGCAACATCTACGGCGCCGAAGTCGGACCGCGTGCGGTGAAGAAATACGTGAAGAAGAAGTAGTCGCGCGCCGCGGCGTACAGATCACGGGCGTGAGTGGGACCGTCCCACTCACGCCCGTCGTGTTTCACTCGCCAGCCGCTGGTTCTACTTGGCGGCGAAACAGTAGAAGAAGCCGTTGCCGCCGGTGGCGACCAGGTTCGGCTGGCTGCAGCCCTTCGACGGGTGGGCCGAGTTCCACGAGTTCGGATTGGCGCCGCCGCCCTGGCGGTCGTGGTGACCGACCAGCGCGCTGCCGGCGGCGTTGCTGGTCCAGTTGCCGCACGTGGTGTCGCCGGTGCCCGTCGCCAGAGTGCCGTCGAGGTTCGAGCCGGTCAGGATGTCGTGCATGTTGGGCGTGTCGCCGCGGCCGTTGACCACGGCGCCCTTCTCGGTGAGCGAGTTCTCCTTGCCCAGTTTGGTGGTGGCGTCGTTGTGGAGATCAGCGACGTTCTGCGCCACCATCACGCCCTTGGCGTTGTACCAGGGGCCGCTGCCGATCCGATCCTTGGCGTTCACCGCCGGCTGTCCCGCCGCCGCCGTCGCGCTCAGGTAGGCGCGCCAGGTGCGGCTGCCGGCGCCGGCCGCCGCGGCCAGCGACTGGCAGTGCGCGTCGGCGCCGGCGAGTCCGCCCAGGTTGGCGCCATCGCCCTTGCCGACACTCGTGATGAAGACGCCGAGGGGCTGCGTCTGCGTGCTCACGGGCGTGCTCGCTCCGCCCAGGGCCAATCCGATCACCGTCAATCCAAGCAACGTTCGTCGCATCGTCAGTCCTCCATGTCGCCGGCGCGGTCAATGCCGGCTCGCCGCAACGCATTAGTCTACGTCGCTGCCGCCGCTCGAATCACCGGGCCGGCAGCCCGGGGTGAAATGGTGGCGTCGCACCGAGGGCGGTGATGCGCGCGGATCGCAAGGCGTGACGACCGAGAATATCGCGCAATATTCGAGGGAGGGGCAACGCAGCGAGGCGCGATGCAGCACCGGCCGAATGCCGGCACCACTTTCACCCCTGGCTGCCAAGCCCCGACTCATGCGTGAAATCGGGGCTGAAAACGGGCCGGATCGTCACGCGATGTCACGTCCGCGGGCCTGATCCGACGTGTAGAATACGGCCATGAACGACGCGGCGCGCGTTCCATCTCGAGCGGCCGCGGCAAGGAGTTCCCGAATGCGAAGGTCCGTCCCCGTGGCGCTTGCGGCCGCGATGGTCGTCGCCACCCTGGCGTGGTTCGCGGCGGTGCAGGCCCGCGAGGCCGCCGCGCCGGCCGTGGCCAGTGCCATCGCCCAGGCGCCGGCCGCTCCGCCGGCCGCGCCGTCGCCGGCGCGCGCGTCCGCACCGGCGCCGCGCCGCACCCCCGCTGCCGCCGCGCCCGCCTTCGATGCCACGGCGCACACCGCCACCGTCAAGCAGGTCCTGCGCCACCTGCCACAGCGAGCGCGGCAAGGCCGGCGGGTTGTCGCTGGCCGGATTCGACGCGGCGACGATTCTCGAGCAGCGCGACCTCACCGAGAAGATCATCCGCAAGCTGCGCGCCAAGATGATGCCGCCGTCGGGCGCCAAGCGCCCCGACGGCACCGCGCTCGCCGACATGGCGCTGGCCTTCGAAACCCGGATCGACGCCGAAGCCGACCGGCTGCCGACGCCCGGCGCACGCAGCTTCCTGCGCCTGAACCGCGCCGAGTACCAGCGCGCCGTCAAGGATCTGCTGGCGCTCGACATCGACGTCACGGCGTTGCTGCCGGCCGACACCATCAGCCAGGGCTTCGACAACGTCGCCGACGCGCAGACCTTCTCGCCGGCGTTGATGGAGAGCTACCTGCGCGCCGCCGGCAAGGTGGCGGCGCTGGCCCTCGGCGACCGCGACGCCGAAGCCAGTGAAGCCCACTACCGCGTGCCGAAGACGGCGTCGCAGCTCCAGCGGGTCGAGGGCGCGCCGTTCGGCACCCGCGGCGGCCTGTCGGTGCTGCACACCTTCCCGGCCGACGGCGAGTACGTGTTCCGCGTCGACCTGCACGGCAACGCCTGCGGGTTCCTGTTCGGGGCCCCGTCCACCGACGAGCAGATCGAGGTCTCGATCGACGGCGAACGGCGGGCGCTGCTGTCGATCGACCCGAAGATGTACGAGGGCACGACCAGCCTCAACGTGAAGTCGCCGGCGATTCACGTCCCGGCCGGCGCGCATCGCGTCACCGCCGCGTTCCTGCAGAAGTTCGAGGGGCCGGTCAACGACCTGATCGCGCCGATCGACCACACCCTGGCCGACACCCAGATCGGTGTCTCGTTCGGCATCACGACGATGCCGCACCTGAAGGACCTGGCGATCGCCGGGCCGACCCGCGTCACCGGCATTTCGGACACCGAGAGCCGCCGCGCCGTGTTCACCTGCCGTCCCACCTCGACCCGCAACGAGCAGGACTGCGCCACCGAGATCGTGCGCAAGGTGGCGACCAAGGCGTTTCGCCGGCCGGTGTCGGACGTCGATTTCGCCGACCTGATGCGCTTCTACCAGATGGGCCGCGACGAGCGCGACTTCGAGGGCGGCATCGGCGCCGCGCTCGAAGCCGTCCTGGCCAGCCCGCAGTTCATCTTCCGCCTCGAAGCGGCGCCGGCCGGCGCCGTGGCCGGCAGCCCCTACAAGCTGCGCGACCTCGATCTGGCGTCGCGGCTGTCGTTCTTCCTGTGGGGCACCGGTCCCGACGAGGCACTGGCGCAGGTGGCTGCCCAGGGCCGGCTGTCGGCGCCGGGGATGCTCGAGCGGCAGGTGCGGCGCATGCTCGCCGACCCGCGCTCGGAGGCGCTGGCCCAGCGCTTCGCCGGCCAGTGGCTGCGGCTGCGCGACGTCGAGGAGATCCTGCCCGACGCGCTGCTGTATCCGTACTTCGACCGCACCCTCGGCCGGGCCATGATGCGCGAGAGCGAGCTGTTCTTCGACAGCCTGGTGCGCGAGGATCGCAGCCTGCTCGAGCTCATCACCGCCGACTACACCTTCGTGAACGAACGCCTGGCCAAGCACTACGGCCTGCCCAACGTCACCGGCACCGAGTTCCAGCGCGTCGCCGTGCCGGAGACGCGGCGCGGCATCCTCGGCCACGGCAGCGTGCTGGTGCAGACCTCGGTCGCCGACCGCACCTCGCCGGTGATGCGCGGCAAGTGGGTGATGGAGGTGCTGCTCGGGTCGCCGCCGCCACCGCCGCCGCCCAACGTGCCGGCGCTCGAAGAGACCGGAGCGGCGACCAACGGCCGCGTCCTCACCGTGCGCGAGCGGATGGAGGAACACCGCAAGAACCCGGCCTGCACCTCGTGCCACCGGGTCATCGATCCGCTCGGCCTGACGCTCGAGAACTTCGACGTGACCGGCCGCTGGCGGATCAAGGACAACGGGCATCCGGTGGATTCCAGCGGCGTCCTCTACGACGGCACCGCGATGGACGGGCCGGTCGGCCTGCGGGCGGCGCTCATCAAGAACAAGGATCCCTTCCTGCTCAGCTTCACCGAGAGCCTGATGACCTTCGCGCTCGGCCGCCGGCTCGAAGCGACCGATCTTCCCACGGTGCGGCGGGTCATCCGCGGCGCCGCCCGGCAGGACTACCATCTCTCGTCCTTCATCCTGGGCGTGGTCGGCAGTCCCGCATTCCAGATGAACACGGCGATCGCCCCCGAGACGTCCGCGGCCCCCGCCGCTGCCCGATGACACGCCGCGCTATCGCAGTCGCGGGTTCAGGAGTCTGACATGCACGTGATGACCAAACGGCACCTCCACCGTCGGACCCTGCTGAAAGGCATGGGGGCGGCCATCGCGCTGCCGCTGCTCGACGCGATGCTGCCGGCCGGGACGGCGCTGGCCAAGGCGCTGCCGGCGAAGAAGCGGCTGATCGCCATGGAGATGGTGCACGGCGCCGCCGGCAGCACCGCCTTCGGCGCCAAGCAGCACCTGTGGGCGCCGGCCGCCTCGGGATCGGCGTTCGATTTGACGCCGTCGGCGCTGTCGCCGCTCGAGGCCTATCGCGACTACATCACCATCGTCAGCAACACCGACGTGAACAACGCCGAGGCGTTCACCGCCCCGGAGATCGGCGGCGACCACTTCCGCTCGGCGGCGGTGTTCCTGACCCAGTCGCACCCCAAGCAGACCCAGGGCTCCGACATCCACGCCGGCACCTCGATCGATCAGATCGTCGCGCAGAAGATCGGCCACGAGACGCCGATTCCGTCGATGCAGCTGTGCATCGAGAACGTCGACCAGGCCGGCGGCTGTTTCTACGGCTACTCGTGCGCGTACACCGACTCGATCAGCTGGGGCTCGCCGACCGAGCCGCTGCCGATGATCCGCGACCCGCGGCTGGTCTTCGACCAGCTGTTCGGCATCGGCGCCACCCCCGAAGCCCGGGCCCGCCGCCGCCAGCGCGACAAGAGCCTGCTCGACTTCGTGACCAGCTCGGTCAACCGCCTCAAGCGCGACCTCGGTGCCGCCGACCAGCAGCGTCTGGCGCAGTATCTCGACGACGTCCGCGAGATCGAGCGGCGCATCCAGAAGGTCGAGGCGATGAACAGCAGCGGCGAACAGCGGGCGCTGCCCGGCGCGCCGGCCGGGGTGCCCGATTCCTACGACGAGCACGTCAAGCTGATGATGGACCTGCAGGTGCTCGCGTTCACCTCGGACCTCACCCGCGTGTTCGCGTTCAAGCTGAGCCGCGACGTCTCGAACCGGGTCTACCCGGAGGCCGGCGTCAACACCGGCTTCCACATCGCTTCGCACCACGGCGAGAACGAGCAGCGGATCACCGACCTGGCGAAGATCAACAAGTATCACGTCGGGCTGGTCCCGTATCTGCTCGAGAAGCTCAAGAACACCCCCGACGGCGACAGCGGCAACCTGCTCGACAACTCGCTGATTTTCTACGGTTCGCCGATGGGCAACCCGAACGTCCACAACCACAAGCGCTGCCCGTTGTTCATCGCCGGTCACTCCGGCGGAGCGATCAAGGGCAACCTGCACATCAAGGCCGCCGACGGCACGCCGATGGCCAACGCCATGCTCAGCATGCTGCGGACCTTCGACGTCGAAGACAGCCAGTTCGGCGACAGCAAGGTCGAGATGGATCTGAACGCCGTGCCCGACACGACCGCGGAAAGGAACTGAGCGCCATGCCCCGATCGTCCGTCCGCCGTTTCCTCGGACTCGCCGTCGCCGTCACCGTCTCGTCGGCGCTGCTGCAGGCCCAGACCAGCCGCAGCCCAGTCGCCGATGCGGCGATGGCCAAGGACGCCGCCACCGTACGCCAGCTGCTGAAGAGCGGCGCCGATGCCAACGCCGCGCAGGGCGACGGCATGACCGCCCTCCATTGGGCGGCGCTGAACGGCGAGGCGGCCCTGGCCGAGATGCTGGTGGTCGCCGGGGCCAACCTCCGGGCCACGACCCGGATCGGCGGCTTCACGCCGCTCCATCTGGCCACGCAGAACGGCCGCGCCGCCGTGGTCGCGCCGCTGTTGAAGGGCGGGGCGCCGGTGAATGCCCGGACCTCCACCGGCGCCACGCCGCTGATGCTCGCCGCGGCGTCCGGCAACGCCGACGTGGTGCGGACGCTGGCCGACGCCGGCGCCGAGCTCGACCTCGTCGAGGCTGCGCACGGCCAGTCGGCCCTGATGTTCGCGGCGTCGCTCGGCCGCAGCGAGGCGGCGAAGGTGCTGATCGCCAAGGGCGCCGACGCGACGCTGACCTCGGCGGTGGTCGACCTGTCGGACGTCACCGCGCCCGAAGACGCGCTGCAGGAAGCGCTCCGCAAGGAACAGAACGAGCGGACCGCCGCGGCGAAGAACGAAGGCATGCCGATGCCGGCCGCCCCGGCGGCGGCGCCGGCCCCGGCCGGGCGCGGTGCCGAGGTGGCCGGGCTGAGCCGGCCGTTCAAGTACAACGAGCTCATCGGCAAGCACGGCGGGCTCACCGCGCTGCACTTCGCCGCCCGGCAGGGCGCGGCCGACACGGTGCGGGCGCTGGTCGAAGGCGGCGCCGATCTCAACCAGCGGACCGCCGGCGATCGCACGACCCCGATGGTCATCGCCGCGGTCAACGGCCACTACGACCTGGTGCTGTATCTGCTGGAGAAGGGCGCCGACCCGACCCTGATGACCGCCGCCGGGATGACGCCGCTCTACGCGGTGCTCAACGTCGAGTGGGCCCCGAAGTCGTTCTACCCGCAGCCGCGCGCGCAACAGCAGCAGAAGGCCAGTTACCTCGAGATGATGACGGCGCTGCTCGACAAGGGCGCCGATCCCAATGCCCGTCTCGGCCGGATGATCTGGTACACGCAGTACAACTTCGACCTGCTTCGGGTCGAAGACGGCGGCGCCACGCCGTTCTGGCGCGCCGCCTACGCCAGCGACATCGAGGCGATGAAGCTGCTGGTGGCGCGCGGCGCCGACCCGACGATTCCGACGATGCGGCCGGCGGTCAACGACCGCTTCCGCCAGGGCGGCGTGCGCGGCGGCGACGAGAGCCGCGATCACTCGGGATTGCCGCCGGTGCCGACCGCCGGTCCGGACATTCCGCCGCTGCTGGCGGCCGCTGGCGCCGGCTACGGCGAGGGCTTCGCCGGCAACGCCCACCGCTTCGCGGCGACCGGGATGCTGGCGGCGGTCAAGTATCTGATCGAAGAGATCGGGACCGATCCCAACGTGCGCGACAGCGATGGCCACAGTGTCGTGCATCACGCCGCGTCACGCGGCGACAACGCGATGATCAGCTACCTCGTCTCCAAGGGGGCCGACGTGACGCTGCTCAACCGCCGCGGTCAGACCACCGTGGACATGGCCAACGGCCCGGTCCAGCGCGTCCAGCCCTACCCCGAGACGATCAAGCTGCTCGAGGGACTGGGCGCGAAGAACAACCACAAGTGCGTTTCTTGCTAGGGAACAGGGAACAGGGAACAGGGAACAGGTAGGAAGTTTCGCGGGACGACGAGTCCACGTCGTCGGCGCGGCGCCTTGAGATTGAGGGCCCGGCGAGTTTCGCCGGGCCTTATCCACGTACGGACGCCCCTGTTCCCCGTTCCCTGGTCCCTACACTCACGCTCTTCGCAGACTCCTGATCGGATCGATCCCGGCCGCTCTGCGCATCGGGATCCAGGCGGCGAGGAGCGCGGCGACGACGGCGATGGCGGCGGCGCCCAGGTATGTCGCCGGGTCGGTCGCGGTGACGCCGAACAGCACCGCGGTGATCGTGCGGGCGATGGCGAAGGCGCCGGCCAGGCCGATCACGGCGCCGAGCAGCGCCAGCCGCACGCTGTCGCCGACCACGTCGCGGGCGATGCCGCCGGGCGACGCGCCAAGCGCCAGCCGGACGGCGATCTCCGGCGTGCGCTGGCTGACCGCGTAGGAAATCACGCCGTACAGCCCGGCCGTGGCCAGCAGCAGCGCGACCAGCGCAAACGACGCGAACAGGCCACTCAGCAGCGTGTTCGACGAGTGTTCGTCTTCGAAGCGCTCGGGCACCGTCCGCAACCGGAAGGCGAGGTCGCCGTCGACTTCGGCGAGCGCGGCCCGCAACCGCGTCGGGACGTCGGGCGCGGTCGCGCGGACCACCAGGTAGGTATCGCGGGTCGGCCGGTGGGCGTCGAGCAGCAGCACCATCGGCTCGGGCGCCAGCGCGGTCATCGGATTGGCGGTGTCGCGGGACACGCCGACGACCGTGGTCTCGAGCGGCGCCACGCCCGGAGTCACCACGCGCAGTCGGCGGTCGACCGCCGCTGCGGCGTCGCCCCATAGCCGCCGCGCCGCCTCGGCCGACACGACCGCCACGGCGCCGGTGGCCGCCTCGTCGGCGGCCTGGAATCCCCGGCCGGCGACGATCGGGATCCCGGTGACCGCGAAGTAGTCGGCGCTGACGACGGCGAGGCCGGCGGCCGGGCGGTCGCGGTCGGTGGTGACGGCGCGGCCGACCACCTCGAGCGACGACGGCGCCGGGAAGTCGATGGCCGGGATGGCCGTCATGGTCGCCGCCGCGGCCACGCCAGGGACGGCGCGGGCCCGTTCGACCAGACGGCGGCGGAGACGCTGCGCGTCGGCGTCGTCGGCCAGCCGCCACGTCGGCACCGCCGCGTCAGCGGTGACGAGCGGCGCCGGGTCGAAGCCGGGGTCGGCCGCGATCAGCGACCGCATCGAGCGGACGACCAGGGTCGAGACGACCAGCAGCGTCACCGCCAGCGCCACCTGCACGAGGACCAGGGCGGCGCGGCTGCGGCGGGCGCCGCCGCCGACGCTGCGCGCCGTCGATTCGTGGAGCGAGGCACGGACATCGCGGCCGAGCACTCGCAGGGTCGGCACCACGGCGAAGACCAGCGGCGCCACCAGTGCCAGGACCAGTGCGAACAGCACCACCCGCCAGTCGATCGTGATCTGATCGAAGAACGGCTCGGTCGCCACGGCGTGGATGCCGCGCAGGCCGGCCCAGGCGATGGCCAGACCGAGCAGGCCGCCGGCGAGCCCGAGCACCAGGCTTTCGGCCACGATCTGCCGCACCACCCGGCCGCGGGTGGCGCCGAGCGCCGTGCGCACGGCCAGTTCCTGACGCCGGCCGATCAGGCGGGCGATCAGCAGGTTCATGACGTTGGCGCAGGCGAGCACCAGCAGCAGCCCGACGACCACCGACAGCAGCGTCAGGACCAGCCAGGTGTTGGCGCCGCCCATCGCCTCGCGGGTGGTGCCGACCCGCGCGGTCCAGTCGCGGCTGGTGTCGGGGAACTCGCGGCCGAGCCGGGCGGCGATGGTTGCCACCTGCACGTCGGCCTCGGCCAGGGAGGCGCCGTCGCGCAGGCGGCCGACCGGCCGCCAGCCGCGCTCGGTGCGCGATGCCAGCCGCGGATCACGTCCGACCGGCACCCAGAGGGCGATCTCGGCCATGTTGCCGAGCTCGATCTCCGGGACGACGACGCCGACCACGACGTGCCGCTCGCCCTCGACGAACAGCTCACGCCCGAGCACTCCTGGGTCGCCGCCGAAGCGGCGGACCCAGAACTCGTGGCTGATCGTGGCGACGCGCTCGGCTCCGGGCCGCTCGTCGTCGGCGGCGAGCGGGCGGCCGATCGTGGCGCCCAGCCGCCAGATGCCGACGACGTCGCCGATCACCCGTTGGATGACGGCCAGCTCCGCCTCGTCGCCGGTGCGGATGGTCGCCACATTACGGCGCCACGCGCCGACCCGCGCAAACGCCGTGAGCTCGTCACGATAGGTGGCGAACTCCGGCAGGGAGACGCCGGCGCGATCCTGCGAGGCGTTGGGGCCGGAGACCAGAATCCACCCCAGGCGCTCGGGGGCGTCGAACGGCAGCGGCTTGACCACCAGCACGTTGGCGATGCTGAAGATCACGGTGTTGGCGCCGATCGCCAGCGCCAGCGTCACCACTGCCGCCCAGGCGTACGCCGGCTGGGTGACGAACAGCCGCAGGCCGTGGGTGAGGTCGGTCCAGATCGTGCCCATCGTCGAGGCTCCTGTGGGTGACGGCATGATCGGTCGGGATGGGCCGCGGCCGAGGTGCCAGACGGCGCTCAGCGCCCGGGTCCAGTAGCGCAGCGCGGCCCGTCTCGGGCGGGACGTCGATTCCTCGGCGAACAACTCGTCGAGATCGCCGATGACCGCGTCGCGCAGGTGCGGGGCGACCACGCGGTCGACCAGCGCACGGGCCAGTCGCGGCGGTGTCATGTGCCGAGCACCCCGTCCAGCCCGGCGGTCATCCGCCGGACCGCCGTCACCGACGCCCGCAGCGCCCGCAGCCCGGGCGGAGTGACCTGATAGACGCGCTTGGCCCGCCCGCCACGTTCGGCGGTCGGCTCACCGAGGCGGCTGCGGACCGCGCCCTTGGTTTCGAGCCGGTCGAGGGTCTTGTAGACCGCGGCGAGCGACACCTTGCGCGCCGCGCGGGCCTCGATGGTGCGCCAGACCGGGACGCCGTACGCCTCGTCGCCGCTGTGCAGCACGCCCAGCATGACCAGCTGCTCGAACTCTCCCAGCGGCGAGGAATCGGCCATCCGGAGATGTTAGACGATGTCGATGAAATAAGGTTCAGCGGCTGGCGCCGAGCGAGTCCGGCTGGTCCATGTCACTCAGGTGCTCGGTTCGGCGGGGGCGCCCGCGGGCCGAGGCGCCTTGATAAAGTAGCGCCGAGGTTCCCGCTGCATGGACGTCCGAGATCTGCTCGTCGACACCCACACCCATCTGCCGCCGGCGGCGACGCTGGCCGGCCTGACCGCCGCCGATGCCGCCCGGCGCGTCGGCGGCGTGCCGCATTCGATTGCCGAGATCGTCGCCCACATGGCGTTCTGGCAGGACTGGTTCCGGCGCCGCGCCGAAGGCCACGACGAGCCGATGGCCGCGACCGCGGCACTTGGCTGGCCCAGCGTGGCCGAGGGCGCCTGGCCCGAGGTGCGCGACGGCTTCCTGGCCGGCCTGGATGCGCTCGCCAAGGTCGTCGAGCAGCTCGATCCCGAGGCGCCGATCGCACCGGCGTTCGAGTTTCCGCTGCTGGCCGGCTACACGGCGCGCGACGTCTGGGAACACGTCGGCCAGCACAACGCCCACCACATGGGCCAGGTCGTGATCCTGCGCCAGTTCCTGGGGCTGTGGCCGCCGCCGGCTGGAAGTTACACCTGGTAGTACAGGAACCAGGGATCTAGTCCCTGGTCCCTAGCAAGAAACGCAGCGCTGATTGTTCTTGCTGCCCAGCTTCTCCAGCAGGGCGACCGTGGCAGGGAAGGGCGAGACGCGCTGCACCGGGCCGTTGGCCATGTCGGCCGTGGTCTGGCCGCTGCGGGCGACCACGGTGACGTCGGCGCCTTTGCCCACCAGGTAGAGAATCACCTCGTTGTCGCCACGCGCGGCGGCGTGGTGCAGCGCGGTGTAGCCGTCGTTGTCGCGGGCGTTGACGTCGGCGCCCATCTCCTCGACCAGGAACTTGACGGCCGGCAGCCAGCTGTCGGGGGCGTGACGATGGGCGTTGCCGGCGAAGCCTTCGCCGTACTCGACACCGGCGGCGGCGTGGAGCGGCGTGGCGCCCGGCCCGCCGTACGGAATCGGTGTCAGCACCGGCGGCGGCGTGATGAGCGGCTTGTTGACGCCGTCGGATCCGGGGCCGCCGCCCTCGGGGCCGCGGCGCACGCGCTGCTGCGGCGCCATCGTCGGGATGTTCGGGTCGGCGCCGTACTTGACCAGCAGGCGCATCGCCTCGACGTCGGTGGCGTAGGCGGCGCGCCAGAAGGCGGTCGAGCCGCCGGTGTCGGCCAGGCCGCAGTTCCGGTTGCCGCAGCCGCTGTAGACCATGTACCAGGGATGCTGGTAGAGGCGGGAATTCGGGTCGGCGCCTTTGTCGAGCAGCCGGTGCACCAGGTCGAGGTAGGTGGCCTTCTGCAGTTCCATTTCCTGCGGCTGCGGGAAGCGGGTGCGCGGCTGCCACTGGGTGTTGATCGCCGCCCACAGCGGCGTCGCGCCGTTCACCTCGGCGGCCAGGTTGGGATCGGCGCCGCGGTCGAGCAGCAGCATCGCGGTGTCGAACTGGCCGTTGATGGTCGCCATCAGCAGCGGCGAGGTGCCGTCGCCGGCGCTGACCCGGTTGACGTCGGCGCCGCCGTCGACCAGCGCCGTCACCGCGGCCACATGGCCCTGGCGCGCCGCATGCAGCAGCGCCGTCAGCCCGCCCTTGCTCGACAGGCCCGGCGTCTCTTCGAAGAACATCTGCTGATTGCCGCCCTGGCCAGCCTGTCCGCCCGCCTGGGCTGCCGCGGGAGCCGCGCCGGCCGCCGGCTTCTCGGGTTCGGGCAGCTTGCCAGAGGTGTAGAGGTCGCGGCTGGCCTGCACCGCCGCCTGCACCTGGCTCGGCGTCGGCTTGCCGTTCTTGCCGGCCGAGGCCTCGAGCACCTTGGAGAGGCGGTCGTTCGACGCACGATAGAGCGGCGTGTGCTTCTTCAGGTCGACGGTCTTCGAGGTCACGTTCGGATCGGCGCCGCGCGCCAGCAGCGTCCGGACGGCGTCGACGCGGTTCAACGACGCCGCGAAGATCAGCGGCGTCTGGCCCCACTCGGCCTCGAGGGCGTTGACATCGGCCTTCGCATCGAGCAGCGCCAGCACCACCGGCTCGCTGCCCGCCGTGGCGGCCAGATGCAGCGGGGTGACGCCGCTCGTGCTGGTGCGTGCGTCGACCGCCGCGCCGGCCGCAAGCAGGGCCTTCACCGCGCCGAGACTCGCCGACCGGCTGGCCAGATGCAGCGGCGTGTACTGCCCGATGCGAGTCACCGCGGTCGGATTGGCGCCGGCGTAGACCAGCATCGCCGTCAGTTCGGCGTCGCCCTTGTCGGCCGCCCAGTGCAGCGCGCTCATGCCGTCGCCCTGGGCGCCGTTGACGTCGGCGCCCTGCTGCAGCAGCGTGCGCACGGCGTCGCGGTTGCCGCGCATCGCGGCGTCAGCGACTGGTGAGGCCGACGGCGGGGCGGCGCCGACCAGGGCGGTCATCGCCAGCACCGCCACCAGATTGAGGCTCAGACGAACTCGCATGTCCGGTACTCCTGACGCCGGCCTAGGCCGTGATCGCCGACTGGCGGAACGAGAACTCGCCGGTGCTGTCGCCGAAGCTGTTGACGTCCTCGAGCCCGAGGCTCTTCAACAGCGACAGCATGACGTTGGCCATCGGCGTGGCGTCGCTGGCCTTGAGGTGCAGGTTGCCCTCGAGCATCCCGTTGCCGTGGCCGAGCAGGACCAGCGGGCAGCGGCGGTGGTTGTGCACGTTGGCGTCGGCCATCGGCGATCCCCACATGACCACCGTCTTCTCGAGCAGGTTCTGGTCGCCGTCCATCGAGGCCTTCAGCTTCTCGAGGAAGTAGGGCAGCTGGCCGACGCGGAACTTGCAGATCTTGTTGAACTCGAGGATGCGGTCCTCGCGGTTGCCGTGGTGCGAGGCGGGGTGGAACGGCTGGCTCGACTCGCACTCCGGGAAGACCCGGTTCTGCGAATCGCGGCCGGTCTTGAAGGTGATGATCCGGGTCATGTCGGTTTCGAGCGCCAGGACCTGGAGGTCGAACATCAGCTTCATGTGTTCGGTGAACGAATCGGGCACACCGGCCGGCGCGCCGGGCAGGGCGCGGGCCTCGCCGCTGGTGTTGCGGGCTTCGATCGCCTGGATGCGGCGCTCGATCTCGCGGACGTTGTCGAGATACTTGTCGAGCCTGGCGCGGTCGCTGGTGCCGAGCTCCTTGCGGACATCGGCGACCTGGCCGGCGATCCAGTCGAGGATGCTGCGGCGGGTCTGCCGGCGCTCGGCCCGGTCCTGCTGCGAACTGCCCGAGCCGAACAGCATGTCGAAGGCGACGCGCGGGTCGCGGATCATCGGCAGCGGGTCGTTCGGCGACGACCAGCTGATCGAGTCGGTGTAGGCGCACGAGTAGTTGTAGGTGCAGCCGCCGGCCTGGTCGAGGTTCTCGATGCAGAACTGCATCGAGGGAAGCGGCGTCGACTGCCCGAAGCGCTGGGCGTACATCTGATCCATCGAGGTGCCGCACCAGATGTCCGACCCCTGCGTCTGCTTCGGGTGCGACTGGGTGAGGAACACCGCGCTGGAACGGAAGTGATCGCCGCCGATCTCGGGCAGGGCGAACGCCTCGGCCATCCGGACGTCGGTGTTGCTGACCACGGTGAGGTAGTCGCGGTACGGCTCGAGCACCCTCAACGGGTTGTCATTCACCAGCGCGAAGTCCTTGCCGGTCTTCTCCGGCGCGAACAGGAACTTCGAGGCCGCCCAGTCGTTGCAGCCGGCGAGGCCGTGCACTTCCTCGATGCAGACCAGCCGGGTGCGTTCCGGGGTCTTGGCCAGCAGCCGCCCGGCCGGGACCATCGCGTCCAGGAAGGGCAGGGCCATGGTGGCTCCGGCGGCGCCGCGGAGGAAGGTGCGTCGGGGCAGCTGCTTTCCGGTGATGAACGACATCGGTGTCTCCTGAGCTGAACGGCCGGAACGGGCGTTAACGTCTCTGGGCGTCCGGCGCGGCGTCGGTGGACACCGGGGCGTCGGAGCGCTTGCGCTGGAAGGCGTCGCTCTTGACGACGCCGAGGATGAACGACGACATGCGGTAGCCGTCGGCCGACCCCTGGCGGGCGATGGCCCGCACCGTGGGTTGATCGAAGGTCTCGACCCGGCGGCCGAGGGCATAGGCCATCAGGTTCTCGGTGAACGTGCGCACCAGCGGATCGGGCCGCTTCATCAGCGCGTCGGCCAGCTGGCCGAGGTCGTTGATCGGGCTGCCGTCGTAGTAGTCGCCGCGGGTGTCGAGCGGCATCCCGTTTTCGCGCAGGCGCCACCGGCCGGTGACGTCGAAGCTGTCGAGCGACAGGCCGATCGGATCCATGAACCGGTGGCAGGCGTTGCAGGTCGGGTTGGCGCGGTGCAGCTCCATGCGCTCGCGCGTGGTCAGGAGCTTGCCGTCCTTGGCCTCGCCGGTTTCTTCAAGGGCCGGGATGTTGGGCGGCGGCGGCGGCGGCGCCGTGCCGAGCAGCACCTCCATCACCCATTTGCCGCGCAGCACCGGCGAGGTGCGATTGGCGAGCGAGGTCTGCACCAGCACCGACCCCTGGCCGATGAGGCCACGGCGGGTGCGGTCGGGGTAGGCCACCTTGCGGAACTGCGGGCCGACCACCCCCTGGAATCCGTAGTGGCGGGCCAGCCGCTCGTTCACGAACGTGTAGTCGGCGGTGTAGAGATCCAGCAGGCTGGCGTCGCGCCGCACCAGGTCGTTGAAGAAGGTCTGCGTCTCTTCCTTCATCGCCGCGGCGATGTTCTCGTCGAAGTTGGGGAAGAAGTTCGGATCCGGGTGGACCTTGTCGAGATCCTGCAGGCGCAGCCACTGCGCGGCAAAGCGGGTGCCGATCGCCGCGGCGCGCGGATCGGCGAGCAGACGGCGAGCCTGCTTCTCGAGCATGCCGGGCGCGGTGAGCTTGCCGGTCGTCGCCAGGCCGAGCAGCTCGTCGTCGGGGGGCGCGCCCCAGAGGAAGAACGACAGCCGCGACGCCAGGTCGACGTCGGCGACCCGGACGGCGTTCTGGGTGCCGGGCGCCGGACGCTCGCGCTCCATGCGGAAGACGAAGTGCGGGCTGGCGAGCACGGCCTCGAGCGCGCCGCGCACGCCGGCCTCGAAGCCGCCGTCCTTGGCGCCGCTCTCGTAGAACGGCATCAGGCTGTCGACTTCGGAGACGGTCAACGGGCGGCGATAGGCGTCGCCGGCGAGGCGGGTGAGGATCGAGCGGGCGCAGGTCCCCTCGTCGCTCGGCGAGGTCGGGCGACAGGTGAAGAGGCGCTGCCGGGTCGGCGTTTCAGATACGCCGGTGGCGTTGTAGGGGCCGGCCACCACCAGGTCGCGCAGGTGCGGCAGCGTGGTGATGCCGGCGCCGCCCGATCCGCCGCCGGCGTAAGACCACTCGTGGGGCTTGATCAGGTCCTCGTACGGCCCGTCGCTGCGGCGCACGAACGCCGCCGCCAACCGATGGCTGCCGGCTCGGACCAGGATCGGATCGGTGCGGAAGGGAAAGCCGCCCCGGCCGTCGGCCGCCGCGGCCGGCGCCGATTCGGTCTTGATGAGGGCGACGCGCTGGCCGTCGATCGAGACGTCGAGGTCTTCGCCGCGGGCGTTGTCGCCCGAAATCACCAGCAGTTCGAACTCGTACTCGGCGTCGGCCGGGAACACGTGATCGACGACCATGCCGCCGCGGGTGCCGAACGGCGCGCCCTCGACGTGATCCCAGGGATGCTGCGAGACGTAGCTGGGGTTGGTGTAGACCTGATCGACGCGGGCGGCGCGCCGGTCGCCCACCGCCATGCGGCTGATGTCCCCAGCGGCGTTCAGGTAGGCCTCGAGCAGCGTCGGAGACAGTGCCTGCTCGTCGGCGATGTTGTCGAAGTTGGCGCTCTTCTGGTCGAGCGGCAGCCAGTTGGCGGCATCGACGTCGAGGCCGAGCAGGTCGGCGACCGCGCGTTCGTACTCGGGGCGGTTCAGCCGCTGGAACGTGCGCCGGCCGGGGTTCGGATTGGCGGCCGCATGTTCGTCCATGCGGCTCTCGAGCGCGTTGGTGAGCGCGGCGAGCTGGACCAGCTCCGGCTTCTTCGCGCCCGGCGGCGGCATCAGCCCGGCACTCAGCTTCCGGATCATCTTCTCGACGACCTCGGGGTTCTCGTTGGCCCGCATGGCGTCGAAGCCGGCCAGCGACAGCCCGCCGGCCTTGGCCCGCTCGCTGTGGCAGGTGGCGCAGTAGGTGGCGACCAGTTCGCTCTGCTGCCGGGCCGAGAGAGCCGGCGAGAGGACGTGCGACGGCGCGGGCGCCGGGGCGGTGGGACGGCTCGCAGGGCGGGTTGCGACCGATGCCGGGCGCGGCACGGCGGGGGCCGGCGTCTGTCCGCGATCAGCGAGGCCGGTGGCCACGGCCAGCCCGACTCCCAGCAGCGCGACGCCGACGACTGAGACACTCGCACGCGTCATTCGTTCCACCCCCGAGTGCGGCGGCGCCGCCCGCCCGCCCGGGAGGGCGGGCCAAACAACACTGTCGGCCGAATGTTACACCGGATTGAGACCATCGAATTCGCAGATTCCCGCCCGAAACGTGCAAAAAGTAGCCTTGGAATGTCTCGTGTTGTCACGTCGCGGCGAGCCGCGTCGCCGGCCGTCGCGGCGGCCCCGCGCGAGGTCACTCCGGCGTGCGGTCCGGGGGCACCCATTCGGCGCGCGCCCGGCGGTCGGCGACGACGTCGAACGAGTAGTGGGCGGCGTGCAGGCCGCGGGCCGCGCCCAGGGCCGCGACTGCCGAGCGCACCGCCTCGATTCGGCTCGGCGCCGCCGCGGCGCGCCGGTGTCCGACGACCACTCCGGCCCAGAACCGCGTCAGGGTCTCGTGGTAGCCGCTGGTCGGGGTGTTGGCCGTGCCGACCGCCTCGTTGTAGGCAACGATCCCGCGTTTCATGGCCGAAAACACCGCATCGACCGTGCCGCCGTCCCAGGCCGTGGCGGCGCACACCGCGACGTGCGCGGCGTGGGTCCACTCGGGTTTGGGCAATCGGCCGGTGCGCCAGGCGTCCAGGAACGCGTCGAGGGCGGCCTCATCGGCCAGGTAGGGCGGGGCGGACACGCCCTGATACACTAGATCGTTTGCCACGGGCGGCCGACGGCCGTCCAGGAGATGCGGGAATGATTGCAGTCAGCGGCGTGTCGATGCGGTACGGCTCGAAGGTGCTCTTCGACGACGTCACCACGATGTTCTCGGACGGGCGGCGCTATGGCCTGACCGGGCCCAACGGCGCCGGCAAGTCGACGTTCATGAAGCTGCTCACTGGCGAACTGGCGCCCCAGAAGGGCACCGTCACCAAGCCCGAACGGCTCGGCGTCCTGCGCCAGGACCAGTTCGCCTTCGACCAGTTCCGGGTCATCGACACGGTGATCATGGGCAACGCGGTGCTGTGGGCGGCGCTCGAGGAGCGCGACCTGCTCTACGCCAAGGCCGCGCTCAGCGACGCCGACGGCATGCGCCTCGGCGAACTCGAGGGCACCATCGGCGAGCACGACGGCTACTCGGCCGAAAGCGACGCCGCGGTGCTGCTGGCCGGGCTCGACATCGCCGCCCACCTGCACGAGCGGCGGATGTCGGAACTGCAGGGCGGACAGAAGGTGCGGGTGCTGCTGGCCCAGGCGCTGTTCGGCCATCCCCAGGCGCTGCTGCTCGACGAGCCGACCAACCACCTCGACCTCGACTCGATCCACTGGCTGCGTGAGTTCCTGGTCCGCTACGACGGCGTGCTGGTGGTGATCTCGCACGACCGCCATTTCCTGAACGCCGTGTGTACCCACACCGCCGACATCGACTATCAGACGATCATCACCTACACCGGTGGCTACGACGACATGGTGTTGGCCAAGACGCAGATCCGCTCGCGTCTGGAATCGCAGAACGAGCAGCGCGAGAAGAAGATCGCGCAGCTCAACGACTTCATCCAGCGCTTCTCGGCCGGCACCCGCTCGAGCCAGGTGCAGTCGCGGCGCAAGGAAGTGGAGCGGCTGCAGACGACCGACCTGGCGCGCTCGAACATCGCCCGGCCGTACATCAAGTTCACGCAGCTCCGGCCCTCGGGCCGGCTGGCGATGGAATGCGCCGAGGTCGCCAAGGCGCACGACGGCGTGACGGTCATCCACGGCTTCGACGCCATCGTCAATCGCGGCGAGCGGATCGTGCTGGTCGGCCGTAACGGCCTTGGCAAGACGACGCTGCTGCGCGCGCTGCTCGCCGACGCGCCCGGCCAGCCGGCCGCCAAGCAGGACCTCGACGCCGGCACGGTGCGCTGGGGCCACGAGGTGGCGATCGGCTACTTCGCCCAGGACCACACCGGCGCGATCGAGCACGGCCTGACCGCGGTGGAGTGGCTCCACCGCTTCGACCCCGACGCCTCGCGCCAGGACATCCACGGCCTGCTCGGCCAGATGCTGTTCAGCGGCGAAGAGGGCCTGAAGCCGACGGCGGCGCTGTCGGGCGGCGAGACCGCACGCTTGCTGTTCTGCCGCATCATGCTGCAGAAGCCCAACGTGCTGGTGCTCGACGAGCCGACCAACCACCTCGATCTCGAAGCCATCAACGCGCTCAGCCTGGCGCTGCAGAAGTTCGAAGGCACGGTCTTCCTGGTCACCCACGACGAAGATCTGATGGACGCGGTGGCGACGCGGGTGTGGCACTTCGACGCCGAGGGCGTGCACGACTTCAAGGGCAGCTACGAAGAGTTCGCCGCCGCGGCCCCGAAGTAGGCCGCAGGAGGTCGCGCCGGTGCCGGGCACCGCCTCCTCCCTCCGTCCTCGCAAGATCTCCATCCAATCATCTCGGCCTACGGGAGGAGGCAGTCCCCGGTACCGGCGCGGCGAGCGGACCGGCCTGTACAAGTGCTTGATCTAGGGCAGCACTTCATTGCTGCCCCGCGGCACGCCGCCGCTGCGCCAGAACACCCCACGGCGACGTCGGCGCCGCCTCGGCGTTTGACGACCGACGCGTGCGCGCCCTGCTCCAGGGGTCCGCGGAACCCGAGCCGCCCTCCGCCGCCGGAGAAATAGGCTGCCGCGCCCCGCTGGATGACAGGACTAATGCCGCGGGGACCCAGAGCACTGCGCTCTCCTGCGCAACCCGCAGCAGATCAAGTAGTTGCCTCGTCCCCGTCGATAGTGGTGGCACGCTACACTTCCATATGCTGGCGGGATCTCGGGTGATACACCGATCAGCCTTGTGACTGTTAGGGCCGCCGTGATGAATATGCAACATACAGTTGTCGCTGTCACGTTGCTGACGAGCGTGATTGGGTTCACGCAACCTACGGTCGCGCAGGAGCGCATCATCGGACTGCTCGCGCTGCCAGCGATCTGGGGACAGAGCATCTGCGATCCGTTCACGCCTTGGCCGGTCGAACTGCGCGACGCGCCACGAGGGCGCGCGGTGGCCGCAGTGGTCGCCGTGACACCGATGACTTATTACGCTCACGGCGGCTGCGAAGGGCTCGAAGTGGGAGTGCTGGTGCCGGGAGCCGCGACACACCAGCGGTTGCCAACGAAGGAGTACGCCTACGAGGAGCCTGGCGGCATCGTCCTTGAGCGGCGCGACAACTGGTACCGGGTGCGATTGATCAGCGGCTCCGCCTGGCTCGAGTCGTCCGCATCTCACGGTTTCTACAGCCTCGAGCGGCTGTTCGAGGATGGCCTGACGCATCTCACTGACGCTTGGAATGGGCGAGTGGCTGCATCTCCCGGAGCCTCGGAGCGTCCGTCGAAATTGCTTCGCATTGGGCCCACCGAGCCGGTCCGAGTCCTTCAAGCCGTGCGCGGGCCAAGCGGGTTGTGGTTCTTGGTCGATATCTTGAGCAGTCAGTGTCGAGGCGTCGAGCCGACCGTCGTCGATCGGGGCTGGGTTCCTGCGTACGGCACTGGTAACGAGACAACCATCTGGATCTCTTCACGCGGTTGTTAGGCCAAGATGGAATGGACACATCTGAGCGAACGGTCGAGCAGTACCTCACTAGCCTTGCAATCGGCAAAGTCGAGTACGAGCCGGACGGCAACGTTCCTCCAGACTTCCTTGTAGATGGCCGGATTGCCGTTGAGGTTCGACGACTGAACCAGAACGAGGAGCTTCATGGCGGTTACCGGGGCCTCGAGGTCACTGCGAAGCCACTTGATGCAACTGTCAGGAAGATCGTCGCAGAATCGGGCCCGCCTCCCGACCCGAATAGTTGGTTTGTCCTGTACACCGCGTGGCGGCCGCTGCGGCCTTGGAAGGCAATCGAGGCCATGCTTCGACGTGCGGTACATGAGTTCCGCGAGCAACTAGCACTACTTTGTCAGGTTGAGCGCGCGTGAGCTGACCGATTTCCACTTGTACTGCGACCCGCGATCCCGTACGCTGCGGGCGTGACGACGGGGCCGGCGCGGGCGCTCTTGCGACGCCTGGGCCAGTTCCTCGACGGCTTTAGTGCGTGCTTCAACCGGCGCCCTCAGCGCGAGGCGGCCAGCCAGTATCTCGACGGCCTGCTCAACGACAGCGAGCGGAAGTCGATGCAGGCGATGCATGGCCGGCTGAGTGATCCCGGTCAGTATCAGGCGCTGCAGCACTTCATCACGCACTCGCCGTGGGACGCGCAGCGTGTCTGGACCCACCTGCGCACCGTGGTGCCGGTGCGCACCGGCATTCTCGCGATCGACGATACCGGGTTCCCCAAGCAGGGGACGCAATCGGTCGGTGTGCAACGCCAGTACTGTGGGGCGCTCGGCAAGATCGGCAATTGCCAGGTGGCAGTGTCGAGCGCGTTGATCGCGGACGGCCGCACGTGGCCGCTGGCCTTCGACCTCTATCTCCCGGTCGCGTGGACCGAGGACGCCGACCGGCGCGCCACTGGGGGGCTGCCGTCGACCGTTCAGTTTCGCGAGAAATGGCGCATCGCGTTGGCGCAAGTGCGCGCGATTCGGGACGCCGGGTTCGACATCACGGCCGTCGTCGTCGATGCGGACTACGGGAGCAACGCCGCCTTTCGCGCGGCGCTGGAACGCCTCGGCCTCCCGTACGGCGTCGCGATCCGGGGCGAAGCCGTGTTCACTGAGCCGGGCGGAAGCGGCGACGCGCTGCCGGCCACGATTCTCGCGGACGCGGCGCCCGACGACGCGTGGGAGACGGTGACCTGGGGCACCGGCACGGCGGGGCCGCTCACCGCGCGCTTCTGTGCACTGCGCGTGCGGCCCCCGACCGGCCGCGGCGACCGCTGGCTGCTCTGTGAACGCTCCGACACGGATGTGCGGAAGTTTTACCTGCTGCATCTGCCGACGACCACCACGCTCGTCGACCTCGTGGCGCTCGCTCGCAGTCGTTGGCCGATTGAGCAGCAGTATCGCGAGCTCAAGGACGACCTGGGGCTCGACCACTTCGAGGGCCGCAGCTATACGGGCTGGACGCATCACGTCGTGCTCGCCGCCGTCGCCTTCACCTTCTTACAAATCGAACGCGCGCGACACCCTGACGCCGCCCGCCCGACGCTGCCGGTCGTCCGTGGCTGGGTCCGCGAAGTGCTCGGCCTGCTCTACATCATTCACAACCGTCGGCTGCTCGGCATGCTCGACAGCTTCCGCCGCAACGCGCCGCTCCGAAGGTGACAAAGTAGTGCTAACACCCGCGTGAAGCTGACGCGGAGCCCCCTCACTAATGTAGACACTTCTACCTAACGGGCGGAGTGTCAGATGCCCCGAACGGGCCCACGCAAGGCGAGCTTCCCTCACTAAAGTAGGCACGCCCACCTCACAGACGGAGGCTTCCGATTCCCAGAGGCGGCGTACGGCGAAGACCGTTTCGGACCCCATCCTCCGCCGGATCCACCCGCGCCGAGGGTCTGCTGGGAATCGCAGAGCGCCGAGTGCGGAGTATCCTGCGCCGAGCGAGGTGTGCTGGCGTGGGAGCGGAACCACCAGTCGGTGGCGTCGCCGGCCGCGAAGCCCTGTGGAGGGGCCGCTGGGGAGTGTGACAACGCGAGCACGCTGGGGGCATCAGGCAGTGTCACGGACCTGCCGTCCAGCGGTCACATCGCAGCGAGCGCAGCGTTGACCGGCCCCGGAACCGGGATTCGTGGGCGGCGATGACGGCGACTGGTCGACCGAGCAGAGCTGCAAGTCCATCGCCCCGCGCGGGTGGGAGATAATGCCGCCCGTGACGACAACCGAAGGCATCAGCAAGGCCGGCTGGAAGATCGTGCTGCTCGCCAGCCTGGGCGGCACGCTCGAGTTCTACGACTTCGTCGTGTTCGGCGTGTTCGCGCGCGACATCGCCGAGGCCATCTTCCCCAGCTCCACGCCGATCGTGTCGCTGATGGCGTCGTTCGGCGCCTTCGCCGCCGGCTACCTCGCCCGCCCGATCGGCGGCATCGTGCTCAGCCACTTCGGCGATCGCTATGGACGCCGCACCGTGTTCCTGCTCTCGCTGTTCGTGATGTCGGCGGCCACGCTGGGCATGGGCCTGGTCCCCACCTATGCGTCCTGGGGCGTGTGGGCGAGCCTGCTGATGGTCACCCTCCGGCTGGTGCAGGGCTTCTGCATCGGCGGCGAACTGCCCGGCGCGCTCACTTACGTGGTCGAGACCGCGCCGAAGCACGCCCCGTTCGTCTGCGGGCTGGTGTTCGCGTGCGTGACGCTCGGCGTCGCGGTGGCCTCGGGCGTGAGCCTGGGCGTGCGCACCTGGCTGTCACCCGAACTCGTGCCGCTCTACGGCTGGCGCATCGCGTTCGTGCTGGGCGGCCTGGCCGGCCTGCTCAGCTTCCTGATGCGCCGCGCGATGGAGGAGTCGCCAGAGTTCGCGCGCATGAAGGCGCTGGCCTCGAAGCGGCCGTTCGGCGACGTGCTGCAGACGCACCGGTGGGAGGTCGTCGTCGGCATCGGCAGCCTCGCCGCCACCGGCGCCTTCAACGGGCTGTTCTTCGCGCTGATGCCGGCGTATCTGTCCGGCGTGCTGCAGTACAGCGCCCGTGACGCGGTCATCGCCCAGACCGTCGGCGTCGTCGTCCACGCCGCGGCGATCCTCGCGATCGGCCGGCTCGCCGATCGGCTGTCGCCGCGGCTGATGATCGGCGCCGGGTCGGCCGCGCTGATCCTGCTCGCGTTCCCGTTCTATAACGCGCTGGCGTCGCGGGCGATCGGGCTGGTGCCGGCGATGATCCTCGCCGCGCTGGTCGCCAGCCTGGTCAACGGCACCTTCGCCGTGCTGCTCACCGATCTCTTCCCGACGCGGATCCGCTTCACCGGCGTCGCCCTGGTGTTCAACGTCGCCTTCACGCTGTTCAGCGGCACCGCGCCGCTGGTGGCGACGACGCTGATCCGTGACACCGGCATGTCGACGGCGCCGGCGTGGGTGATGATCGGCGCCGGCGTCCTCACGCTGCTGGCCAGCGTCGGGCTCGGGCGGATCGGCGGCAACGTCCTTGGGAACGCCCAGCCGCAAGCCACTGGGCGACCGCCGATCAGCGGCTAGCGGCTAGCGGCTGGGGGCTAGCGGCTAGGCAACGACGCTGATGCTCCCGATCACACCGACGCTGGCGCAGTTGCGCAATTACGCCGTCGCGCGCAGCCTGTTCCCGGCGACGACGCTGACGGCGGCGCTCGATCGACTCGGGTTCGTCCAGGCCGATCCAATTCGGGCGCCGGCCCGCGCCCAGGATCTGATCCTCCGTCACCGCGCCGACGGCTACCGCGCCGGCGATCTCGAACGCCGCTACGGCGGGCTCGACATCGAGGAGGACTTCTTCGTCAACTACGGCTTCCTGCCGCGGCCGCTGCAGGCGCTGATGCACCCGCGCGGCGGCTTCGGGGCATGGCCGTCGCCAGGGGCGCGCATGGGCGCCAAGGTGCTGGACTACGTCCGGGCTCGCGGGCCGGTGCATCCGCGCGACGTCGACGCCCACTTCGCGCATGGCGCGGTGCGCAACTACTGGGGTGGGTCGTCGAGCGCGACGACCCACGCGCTCGATCACCTGCACTACCGCGGCCTGGTGCGGGTGCACGCGCGCGACGGCGGCATCCGGCTCTACGCCGCCCGCGATCACGGTCCGCGTGTCACCACGCCGGCCGATCGCCGCGCCCGGCTCGATGCGCTGGTGGACGTGATCGTGGGGCTGTACGCGCCGCTGCCGTCGGCGACCCTCTCGTGGCTGGTGCGGCGCCTGCGCTACGCCGCGCCGCAGTGGCAGGGCGAGCTGACCGCCACGCTGGCGCGGGCGCGCCGCCGCCTCGCGCACGGCGCCGTCGACGGCGTGACCTACTACTGGCCGGCCGGCGAGAGTCCGGCGGGGGACGTGCCCGACACCGTGCGTCTGCTCGCTCCGTTCGATCCGGTGGTGTGGGATCGGCGGCGCTTCGAGCAGCTGTGGGGCTGGGCCTACCGGTTCGAGGCCTACACGCCGGCGGCGAAGCGGAAGCTCGGCTACTACGCGCTGCCCCTGTTGTGGCGCGACCGCGTGATCGGCTGGGCCAATGTCACCCACACCGGCGGGGTGATGACCGCTGACGTGGCGTACGTGAGCGGCCGCGCGCCGCGCGATCGTGGGTATCGGGCCGCACTCGAGGCCGAACTCGAGGCGATGCGCGAGTTTCTGTAGCGCAAAAACTCAGTTCGGCCCAAGGGGGCAGCGCTGTCCTACGAGCGCCGCGCATGACGGCTAGTCAGCGCGGCGCCGCGGTGGTCGCGGCCGCAGCCGGCCAGCCCTTGTCGAGCGGCTTGGCCGGGTCGGCGGTGATCGCCAGGTCGGCGCAGTGATGATACGAGTAGCCGCCCGGCTGGTTGTAGGCGTGTTCGGCCATGAACTGGATCACCTGCAGCGTGCACTTCGGGCACGAGAGGTTCGGCAGCCGGATATCTGCCTCGTAGGTCGCCGGCGTCGCCGGCTTCGTGTAGTGGGGGAACAGGCCGTCGGCGAGGACCGGCAGCTGCGGCGGGCTCTGAATCACGCCCCACACCGAGCGCGGCCCCTTCTCGGTGACCCGCTCGAAGGTCATCGGGTCGGGCGGCAGTTCCTCGCGTGAATTCACCGCCAGGGCGACCCGGTAGTGCCCGGGATGGTAGATGGTCTCCACCACTTTGAGATGCAGCATCGAGCCGCCGGTCATCGTGGTGACGGCGCCGCTCAACTTGGCGTCGGCGGTGACGCCGCAGGGCGTCGACTTCTGCGGGTCGCCGCGTTCGTTCTCGACGATCCACGACGCCGGCTCGAGCAGCTTGAAGTGGGCGGCGACGTGGGCCGGCGCAGCGGCGAGAGCGGCGGCGACGACGGCGTACGGGGCGAGCGGATGGATGCGCATGGGACGGACCTCGGTGCGATCGAGCGAGGTCATTCTACGCGCATCGCGGTCCGCTCGCGTCTGGCCGCCGGGTGTGCGTGCGCCGGCCTAACAGGCGTAGCCGTAGCTGTCGACGCAGGGTGGTTCCGGGGCGCTGGCGCCGTTGATGCTGCCGACCATCGACGGGTGAATCGTGCAGTGGAAGCGGAGAGCGCTCCCGCTGCGCACGGTGAAGCCGCGGCTGGTGGCGCCGGGGGCGACGTCGCCGAGATTGGCCGACCCGTCGTCCATGACGATGCGGTGCATCGTCGAGTCGTTGTTGCGGAACATCACCGTATCGCCGGTGCTGGCCTGCACCGGGTTGGGCTGATAGGCGGTGTTGCCCACGGAACTGACCACGGCCACGGTGACGGTGTTGGTGGTCGGCGCCGGCGGGGCACTGGGCGCCGTGGGCGTGCTGGCGCTGCCGCCACCCCCGCCGCACCCCAAGAGCGTCGCGGCGCCGACGAGTGCGACGGCCACCCCTGACAGGAAACGGGATCGCATTGCGAGACCCTTCGTGGCGCACGTCGTCGATCAGCAATCGAGATGCCATGGGCGATCGCCTGGAATCGGCCCGATCGCCAGGTGAGGCGGCGCCAGCCCTTACGCAACGCGTAACGCCTTACGCGGCTGGTAGTCAGGCTCGGACCAGCCTTCGCGCCGGTCGAACCGCCGCGAGCGTCCCATCTGGATGTTCTGTGCGTGGAACCGCGTATCGACCGCGCGTCGGCTGGGGCATCATGAGACGCCGAACGCAGCCGTGACGTCGTTCCGGGCCGCCCCCAGTCCCATGCGCTCTCGCTTTCTCACCTGCACCCGCGGACTCGTGGCCGCCGTCGCCACCGTCTGGCTTGCCGTGCCCGCCAGCGCGCAGGCCGTGCTGGAGACCTTCGAGGCGGCGGCCACGAGCTGGCAGGTGACCGCCGACGCGTCCGGCGGCGGCGCCGTCGCGCGGTCGACGGTGCGGGCGGCCACCGGCGCGGCGTCGGCCCGGCTCTCCACCGCGGCCGCCGGCGCCCGCGCCGCCATCCGCACCAACTTCACCGACGCCGGCCCGGCGCACGTCTGGGAGGAACGGCCCGGCACCTACCGCTGGCAACGGGCCCGGCTCTATCTGCCCGGTGCGACCGTCGCCGCGCTCGGCGCCGCGGATGCGATCACCATCGGCCGGTTCTGGGCCAGCGGCCAGACCGGCACGACCTGGGCAGTGCGCGTGCGGCAAGGCGGGGCGCTGTCGGTCATCGGGACCCGCGACAGCGACGGGGCGCTGATCGAGTTCCCGGTCTACGCCGCCTTCCCGGTCGATCAATGGGTCGAGTTCGAGATCGGTCTTCACTCGCAGCTGGGCCCTGGCGTGAAGCGCGCCCTCGCGTTCGTGGTGAACGGCCAGGTCCACGGCTGGTATCACCAGGGCCGCATGCAGAACGAGACCTACGACCGATCGGCGATCGGCCTGGTGGACGTCACCTCGGCTGCGGCACTCGAGGCGTTCGTCGACGACTGGGGCGAAGCCGGCGCCAGCGCGTTTCCCACCGGCGCCGACCTGCGCTCGACGGCGGCGCTGCAGGAGCAGGACTACCGCACGCAGAACGGCGCCGGCTGGCAGATCGACTGGACCACCTGGGCCAACGACCTGCGCATGGATCCGGTGCACGGGCTGTACTCGAACGCGTCGCGGCTGCAGTCGGGCCGCAACATCGACCGCATGCCGTCGCTCGTCAGCGGCTGGGCGGAGATCGAGATCGGCTGGCCGCAGGGCACGCCGCCGACCGCCCCCACCGGCTATTTCGGCCCGATGGTCGGCTTCCGCAAGGAGATCAACCGCGAGGAGAACCTCGAGATCATCCCGATCGGCCGCGGCAACGGCAACGTCGACCTGGTGCTCGAGGCGTGGAACGAGCGCGAGCTGATCCTGGCCCAGTGGCAGCTGCCGGCGGCGACCGTCAACGGTCAGACGACCCGCATTCCGCAGGCCGGCGACATCATTCGCGCCCGCTGGGAGCAGGTCGGCGCGACGTCGCTGGCGGTGCGGGCAAGTTACTACGACGGCAGCGCCGCCACCTGGCACACCGACATCATCGCCGTCACCATCACGCTCAACAACCTGCACGGAGTGAACTTCACCGACGGCTTCCACACCGCGTCGTCGATCACCACCGACTCGACCGCCTACGGCATCCGCCGCTTCCGTGTCGGCACGCTGGCCACCTACCCAAGCGGCCCGTCGTGCGGCTACGCGGTGGCGCCCGGGTCGGTCCCGCTCGGTGCCGGCGGCGGCTCCGGGACGATTGCCGTGACTACCGCCGCCGGTTGTCCGTGGACCGCCACGAGCACCGCGTCGTGGCTCAGCACGACCGGCGCCGCCAGCGGCCTGGGATCCGGCGCCGTGTCGTGGAGCGCGAGCGCGAATCCGTCGGCGGCCCAGCGCTCCGCATCGATCGCGATTGCCGGTCAGTCGGTGGTGTTCACGCAGGCGCCCGGTGCCGCCGCAGCGCAGCCGACGCTCAGCGTCGGCGACGTCGTCGTCGCCGAACACGCCAGCGACACCGTCGCGGTCGTCTTTCCGGTGTGGCTCTCGACGCCCGCCCCTGCGCCGGTCACCGTGCAGTACGCGACGGCGAGCGGGACCGCGATCGCCGGCAGCGACTTCGTCGTGACGACCGGCACGCTGACGTTTCCGCCCGGGTCGACGACGCAGACAGTCGCGGTGGACGTGCTGCACGGCGCAGTGGGCGAGGGCACCGAGACCTTCGAGCTGCGGTTGAGCGGTGCCGTCAACGCCGCGATCGCCGACGGCATCGGCGTGGCCACGATTGTCGAGCCCGGCATCGCGGTGGTCGAGCCGCCCTCCGGACTGGCGGTAACCGCAATCGCTGCCGGCCGGGTCACGCTGCAGTGGGACGCGCCGGTCGCGGGGCCCGCGCCGACCGGTTACCTGCTCAGCGGCGGCACGCGGCCGGGCGAGACGATCGCCGCGCTGCCGGTCGACGCGGCGCACCGCCTCACCTCGATCACGCTGCCGCCGGGTCTCTACTACGCCCGCCTGCAGACGCTGGCCGGCGCCGCGGCGAGCGTCGTCTCGAACGAAGTCCGCATCCCGATCGGGCTGGACTCGCCGCCGTCGGCGCCGTCCGGCGTCGTCGGCCTCGTCGACGGCGCGACGGTCGCGCTGGCGTGGCGCACCACGTTCGCCGGCGGCACGCCGGCCGGCGCCGTGCTCGATGTCGGCGGATCGGCGGCGCTGTCGCTGCCGCTGGGGCCGGCCGAGACGTTCATGTTCGCCGGCGTGCCAGCCGGCACCTACACGTTCGCCGTGCGGACCGTCAGCGCCTCGGGATCGAGCCCGCCGTCACCGCCGCTCGCCCTGACGTTTCCCGGGGCGTGCAGCGGGTCGCCGGCCACGCCGGCGCGGCTGATCGCGCATCGCGACGGCCGCGCCCTGGTCGTGCTGTGGGAGCCGGCGGCGGTCGGACCGGCCCCGACCGGCTACCTGCTCCAGGTGTCGGGCACGCTCACCGCGCAGGTGCCGACGCCGCAGCGGAGCGTCGGCGGCTCGGTCGGGCCCGGGGTCTACGACCTGCGCGTCGTCGCGGTGAACCCGTGCGGCGCGAGTCCGCCGACCGCGATCCAGACCGTCGTCGTGCCCTAGAGCGGACTTCGTTTCAATGTAGGGCAGAGCTTCAGCTCTGCCCAGGGCAGCTCTAAAGAGCTGCCCTACATCGGCAATGGCAATTCGCGCTGCCGAATCCAAGACCGCTCTAGCAGCCCGGCATCAGCTCCGGCGGTGGCGGCGCTTCGATCACCAGCTCGCCGTGTCCGCGCGGGTGCGGGCCGGCCACCCGATGGGCGTGCAGGAGATAGCCGCCGTCTCCCGGCAGCGCTGGATCCCCGGACGGGAGGCCGCCCGCCACGTACAGCGGATCGCCGGCCAGGGGATGTCCCGCCCACGCCGCGTGGATGCGGATTCTGATGCGGCCGCCCGGTCGTGATCGCGACCTCGAGCAGCGTCGTCGCCGCGCGACGTTCCAGCACGCGCAGCTGGCTGTGCGCCGGACGGCCGGCAGCGTCGGCTGCATGCACGGTGCCCAGGCGCGGATGCGGGACGCGGCCGATGGCGACGTCGACCTCGAGCTGCTCCCACGCCGGCCGGCCAGCGACGAGGGCACGATAGTCCTTGCGGACGGCGTGGTCGCGCCAGGCCCGCGACAGCGCGGCGGCGGCGGCGGCCGTGCGTGCGAACACGACGACGCCCGAGGTGGCGCGGCCGAGCCGATGGAGCGGGCGCGCCTCCGGGTAGTGCGCGAGCACCAGATGGAGAAGCGTGTGCGTGAGGAAGCCGCCGGCCGGCATGGTCGGCAGCCCGCCCGGCTTGGCCACCGCGACGACCTCGGCGTCCTCGTGCAGCAGGTCGAATCGCAGCGGGACGTCAGGCTCGTCCCACGGCGGCCGGTGCCACGCCACGATCTCGCCGCCGCGCAGCCGCGTCGCGGCGCCGGCGGGCGCGCCGCCGACCGCCACCTCGCCGTCGTGCAGGCGCCGGGCCCAACCGGCGCGGTCGGTGTGCCGGTAGCAGTCGCTGAGATAGTCGAGGACCGTGACGCCGGCCCGCGCGGCGTCCACCTGCGCGCGGTAGGTCCAGCCGCGGTTCAGCACCCGACGGTCACTCCGAGCCGTCGGCGCGGCTCACCTCGACGTAGCGGTCGCCGTCATCGACGACCACGCGGAGCTGCCACGGGTTGCAGCACACCTCGCAGTCCTGCACCAGCACGCCGCGGGTGTCGGGCTCGAGATAGATCTCGACCTCCTCGCCGCAGTAGGGACAGGTGATCTGGAACTCGGTCTCGGTCATCGCGGCTACGCCTCGGCGCCGAAGCGCACCGCGTAGATCGGCGGCAGGGACGTCGAGATCGTCCGCCACGACTCGCCGCCGTCGTCCGAGATCCACAGGCCGCCGGTGGTCGATCCCATCGCCAGCAGCCGGCCCTCGGGATCGACGTCGAGCGCGTGGCGGTAGACCAGATCGTAGGACGGCGCCGGCAGGCCGCGATCGAACACCTCGAAGGACTTGCCGCCGTCGGTCGTCCGCGACACTACCAGCCGCGCGTCCACCGGCACCCGGCGTTCGTCCTTTACCGCCGGCACGAACCACGCCGTGTCGGGACGGCTGGGATGCGCGGCGACCGCGAACCCGAAGCCCGACGGCCGCGCGGCGTCGACGGCGGTCCACTGGCGGCCGCGGTCGCGCGACACGAAGACGCCGCAGTGGTGCTGGGTCCACAGCACGTCGGGGTCGGCGCCCGACGCCACCACCCGGTGCGGATCCTGGATGACCGGATCGCCCTGGCGATCGGGCGGCATGTAGTCGGCGCGCATCCCGGTGGCCCGGCACTCCCAGGTCGCGCCGTCGTCGCTGGTCGCCCAGGCGCCGCCGCACGACACGCCGACGAGCACCTGACGCGAGTCGCGCGGGTCGACCAGCACCGAGTGCACGCCCGGCCAGTCGTAGCCGCCGCCGAACCACTGCGCGCGGGCCGGGTCGTCCCACAGCGTCCGGCAGATCTCCCAGCTCGTGCCGCGATCGTCGGAGCGGAACACGCCCCCGGGCAGCGTGCCCGCCCAGAGACGGCCCGGCTGATCGGCCCCGCCGGCTTCGAGGGCCCACAGCATCTTCAACGCCGGCGGTCCCGGCGCCGGCGCGTCGCCGCCGGGTCCGGCCGGCTTGGTGATGTCGGGCAGCCCGGCGTAGGAGGGCACGGCCACCTCGTCCCAGGTGCGGCCGCGATCGCCGGAGCGGTGCAGCTTGCTGCCGAAGTGGCCGAGGTTGAGCGCCGCATACACGGTGCCGTCGCGCGGGTCGTCGAGCACCATCGACAGCGGATCGCCGAGGAAGGCCGGCGCGTCGATCGCCCAGTCGCGTCCGGCGTCGAGCGCGAACAGCCCCTTGCGCGTTGCCACCCACAGCGTGCGTGCCATTACGTCGTCTCCTTGGTGTCCCTGGCGCCGCCCGAGAGCGCCTGCATGACGAAGACCTCGGTGGTCCCGTCCACCGCGTCGCTGAGCCCGATGCGATCGACGACCGCGCGGTCACCGACGAACAGCGTCACGTGCCGGCGCAGCCGGCCGTGCTCGTCGACGATGTAGCCGCGCAGCCGCGGGTTGCCGGCGAAGACCGCGTCGAGGGCCTCGCGCACGGTCGTCCCGGCGACGTCGGCGGCCGGGGCGTCGAGGAAGCGCTGCAGCTGTGGCGTGAACGTAACGCGCGGCATGACGGCCGACCCCGGCGAGGGCAGTGTAACAGTGGGCTCTGGCCGGGAGCGCCGGGAAACCGTCGGGCGCCGCCGCGGCATCCAACTCCAGGAGTACCAGGTACTATCGGAGTGCCCATGTCGTCCCGCCTGAACATTCGAAAGGTCGTCGTCGCGCTCGTGCTCGCGACCGCGGCACCGCCGGTGGCGCTGGCCCAGCTCAAGCGCATTCCGGCCGAGATCGTCCCGATCGTCGCGACCGACGGGGTGCCGGCCGGGGCCACGGTGAAGGCGGCGCTGCGGGTCACCCTGCCCGAAGGCTTCCACGTCCAGTCGAACAAACCGCGCGACCCGTTGCTCATCGCCACCGAGCTCACGCTCGACCCGCCGGCCGGCATCCGCGGCGCCGAGGTGGTGTTCCCCGAGGCGGTCGAGTTCCGGCAGGAGGGCCTGCCGGAGCCGCTGGTGGTCTTCGACCGCCACTTCACGATCGGCGTGCAGCTGGCGTTCGCGGCCGACCTCGCGCCCGGCCCGCGCGCGATCCCGTTCACGCTGCGCTATCAGGCCTGCGACGACAAAGTCTGCTTCGCGCCCAGCAGCGCCCGCGGCGAGTGGTCGGTGCAGGTGGTGGCGGCCGGCGCGGCGGTCACCGCGCAGCACGGGGACGTGCTCGGCGCGATCGCCTTCGGCACAGGCGAGACCCCCGTCGTGGCGCCGCCGCCGTTTCTCACGACCCCGGCGACGCCGGTTGCCGCCGATGACACCGGGCTGGGACGGCTCGATCGTTTCACGGTGGTCGCGACCACCGGCGGCTATCAGGGCACCGGCGACTTCATGACCTTCATCCGCAACGCCGAGGCCGGCGTTGCCGAGCAAGGGCTGTTCGAGGGCCGCGGGCCGCTGGCCATCCTGCTCATCGTGCTTCTTGGCGGCCTGGCGCTGAATCTGACGCCCTGCGTCCTGCCGATGATTCCGATCAACCTGGCGATCATCGGCGCCGGCGCGCAGGCCGGGTCGCGCCAGCGCGGGTTCCTGCTTGGACTCACCTACGGCGGCGCGATGGCCTTCGTCTACGGCGTGCTGGGCCTCGTCGTCGTGCTCACCGCCAGCACCTTCGGCACCATCAACGCCTCGCCGTGGTTCAACCTCGGCATCGCGGTGCTGTTCGCGGCGCTCGCCCTGGCCATGTTCGACGTCTTCGAGATCGACTTCTCGCGCTTTGCCGGTACGGTCGGCGAGGGCGCCAGCCGCGGCTCTTTCACCCTGGCCTTCACCATGGGTGCGGTGGCGGCGTTGCTGGCCGGCGCGTGCGTCGCTCCGGTGGTCATCCAGGTGGTGCTCTTTGCGAGCAACCTCTACGCCACCGGGACCAGCGCGGCATTGGCGCTGCCGTTCTTCCTCGGCATCGGCATGGCGATCCCCTGGCCGATCGCCGGCGCCGGGCTGTCGTCGCTGCCCAAGCCCGGCCCGTGGATGGTGCGTGTCAAGCAGGCCTTCGGCGTGCTGATCCTCGGCACCGCGGTCTACTACGGCTACCTCGCCTACGGCTTGTTCGCCGACCGCTTCGTCGATGCCGCGGAGGTCTCCTCGAGCGTCGAGGCGAAGCTGAAGGAGGGGTGGCACGCGTCGCTGGCCGAGGGGCTCGCCGCCGCCGAGCGGGAAGGCAAGCCGGTGCTCATCGACCTGTGGGCGACCTGGTGCAAGAACTGCCTGACGATGGACAAGACCACGCTGGCGAGCGCCGAGGTGACCGCGGCGCTGTCGGGCTACGTGAAAATCAAGTATCAGGCCGAACAGCCCGACGAGTCGCCGGCGGCCGAGCTGATGAAACGGTTCAAAGCCGTCGGTTTGCCAGCCTACGCCATCCTGAAGCCGGCCCCGCCGGCGACCGGCAACTGAGCCGTGCCGTCCCCGCCAACCTGCTATGATTGGCGGGTTTCGAACCCATGCGGACGCGGCACCTCGCGCTTTCAGGCGGCCTGATCCTCGCGCTCTGCGGCGCCGCCGTCTCGGCGCGTCAGGCGCCGGCTCCGGTGCGTCCGGTGGCCTCGCATCCGGCGCCGGCCGCCGCTCCTGATCTTGCGACCGCTCAGCAGACCATCACGCAGACCTGCGTCGGCTGCCACAGCGACCGGGCCAAGGCCGGCGGGCTGTCACTCGCCGCGTTCACGGTGGGAACGGCAGGGGAGCATCTCGAGACCACCGAGAAGATGATCCGCAAGCTGCGCGCCGGGCAGATGCCGCCGGCCGGCAGCCGCCGCCCCGACGACACGGTCCTCGACGCGCTGGCGTCCGCACTCGAAGCCCAGGCCGACGCCCGGGCGACCGCGGCCGCGCCGGGGCGCCGATCGTTCCAGCGCCTCAACCGGGCGGAGTATAGCCGCTCGGTGCGCGACCTGCTCGGGCTCGACGTCGAGGCCGGCGACTACCTGCCGCTCGACCCCAAGAGCGCCAACTTCGACAACATCGCCGACGCGCAGCTGCTGTCGCCGACGGTGATGCAGGGCTACCTTACGGCGGCGGCGGAGATCAGCCGCCTCGCCGTCGGCGATCGCAGCGCCACGGCGCGCGAGGTGTCGTTCCTGATTCCGCGCACCGCGTCGCAGCGCGAGCAGACCGAGGGCGCGCCGTTCGGCACCCGCGGCGGGCTGGCCGTGACCCACACCTTCCCGGCCGACGGCCAGTACCGCTTCCGCGTCTCGTTCTACCACGAGACCACCGGCGCGCTGTACGGCAACGGCCGCGCCGCGCTGCACACCGCCGAGGCCCCCGAGCAGATCGAGATCGCCATCGACGGCGTGCGCGCCGCGCTGCTCGACGTCGATCGCTGGATGAACAGCGCTGATCCCGACGGCGTGAACCTACGCAGCGAGCCGATTGCCATCACTGCCGGTCCCCACACCGTGTCGGCGGCCTTCGTCGCCCGCTTCGAAGGGCCGGTGCAGGACCTGATCACGCCGCTCGAGTGGTCGATCGCCAGCACCAGCATCGCCGACGCCTACGGCTTTACCACGCTGCCGCACCTGCGCGACATGGCGATCACCGGGCCGTTCGAGACGACCGGGGTCTCGGAGACGCCGAGCCGCCGCAAGATCTTCGCCTGTCAGCCGCAGTCGGCGGCGCAGCAGACCCAGTGCGCGCAGACGATCGTCGCCGCGCTGGCCTCGCAGGCGTTCCGGCGCACCGCCACCGAGCGCGACGTCAACGCGCTGATGGGGCTCTACCGCACGGGCGCCGCCGCCGGCGGCTTCGAAGAGGGCGTGCGGATGGCGCTCGAAGGCATTCTCGCCAGCCCGCGCTTCGTCTTCCGCTTCGAGGAGCGCCCGGCGACGGCGCGCGCGGGACAGGCCTACGCGGTCAGTGACGTCGACCTGGCGTCGCGGCTGTCCTATTTCCTGTGGGCGACCTCGCCCGACGCCGAGCTGCTGCGGCTCGCCGAGGCCGGCCGGCTGTCGCGCCCGGGCGAGATCGACCGCCAGGTGACCCGGATGCTCGCCGACCGACGCGCCGACGTGCTGGCGTCGCGCTTCGCGGCGCAGTGGCTGCGGCTCCAGGACCTCGACAAGATTCACCCCGACGTCCGCTTCTATCCCGACGTCGACGAGCAGCTCAAGGCGTCGATGCGGCGCGAGACCGAGGCGTTCTTCCGCCATATCGTCCGCAGCAACCGGCCGGTGCTCGACCTGTTCACCGCCGACTACACCTTCGTCGACGAGCGGCTGGCGCGCCACTACGGCATCCCCGGCGTCATCGGCGCCGAGATGCGCCGGGTGACCTACCCCGACACGACCCGCCGCGGCCTGCTCGGCCACGCCAGCATCCTCACGCTCACTTCGGAAGCGGAGCGCACCTCGCCGGTGCTGCGTGGCAAGTGGGTGATGGAGGTGCTGCTCGGCACGCCGCCGCCGGCGCCGCCGCCCAACATCCCGGCCCTCGACGAGACACCCGAGGCCGAGGGCGGGCGGATGCGCACCGTGCGCGAACGGATGGAGCTGCACCGCAAGAACCCGGCCTGCATGTCGTGCCACCGGATGATCGACCCGATCGGCCTGGCGCTCGAGAACTTCGATGTCACCGGCGCGTGGCGGATCAAGGACAACGGCGCCCCGGTCGACCCGGCCAGCGCGCTCTACGACGGCACGCCGCTCGCCAGCGCCCACGACCTGCAGCAGGCGCTGATGAAGCGTTCCGGCGTGCTGGTGCGGACCTTCACCGAGAACCTGGCCACCTATGCCCTGGGACGCCGGCTGGCCGCCGAGGACATGCCGATGGTCCGCGCGGTGGTGCGGCAGGCGGCCACGGCCGATTACACGTTCGCGGCGTTCGTGACCTCGATCGTCACCACGCCGGCCTTCAGGATGAAGAGCGCGGATGCGCCGGCGGCCACCACGGTGGCCGGTGCGCCGCAGTAACACGTCACACCAATCGCGAGAGGACGCACCGATGTCATTCATCACCGGGAAGCACGTGGCGCGACGGACGATGCTGCGCGGCCTGGGCGCCACCGTGGCGCTGCCGTTCCTCGACGCGATGGTGCCGGCCCGCGGCCTGCTCACCGGCACCGCCGCCGCGGCCTCGCTCGACCGCCCGCGGCTGGTGTGCATCGAGATGGTGCACGGCGCCGCCGGCGCCAGCCCGTGGGGCGCCGAGCAGCATCTGTGGTCGCCGGTGGCCGCCGGCCGCGACTTCGACCTCGGGCCGACCTCGCTCAGCCCGCTGGAGAACTACCGCAAGCATCTCACCATCGTCAGCGACACCGACGTCCGCAACGCCGAGGCGTTCTCGCAGCCGGAGATCGGCGGCGACCACTTCCGCTCCAGCGCGGTGTTCCTGACCCAGGCGCACCCGCGGCAGACCGAGAGCTCGGATGTCCGCGCCGGCGTCTCGCTCGACCAGATCTACGCGCAGAAGTACGGCCAGGACACGCCGATCCCGTCGATGCAGCTGTGCATCGAGAACGTCGATCAGGCCGGCGGCTGCGCCTACGGCTACTCCTGCGTCTACACCGACATGATCAGCTGGAGCGACGCCGAGACGCCGCTGCCGATGATCCGCGACCCGCGGATGGCCTTCGATCAGCTGTTCGGCGCCGGCGGCTCCGAGGGCGAGCGCACCTCGCGACGCCGGGCCACGGCCAGCGTGCTCGACTACGTGACCGCGCAGGTCGCGGACCTCAACCGCAAGCTCGACCCGAGCGACCGCCAGCGGATGGAGCGCTACCTCGACGACGTCCGCGAGATCGAGCGGCGCATCCAGCGGGTCGAGGCCCGCAACGCGACCGGCGAGGCCCGCGCCCTGCCCGGCGCGCCGGCCGGCGTGCCCGATTCGTTCGACGAGCACGTCAAGCTGATGTTCGACCTGCAGGCACTGGCGTTCCAGGCCGACGTCACCCGGGTGTTCTCGTTCAAGATGGGTCGCGACGCGTCGAGCCGGGTCTATCCCGAGAGCGGCGTGTCGAAGGGCTTCCACCCGTCGTCGCACCACGGCAACAAGCCGGCCAGCGTCACCGAGTTCGCCCAGATCAACCGCTACCACGTCAGCCTGCTGCCGTACTTCATGGACAAGCTGGCGGCGATCCAGGAAGGCGAGCGCTCGCTGCTCGACAAGAGCCTGATCGTCTACGGCTCGCCGATGGGCGACGGCAACGTCCACAACCACAAGCGCTGCCCGCTCGTCCTGCTCGGCGGCGCCCACGGCCAGCTGCCCGGCAACCTGCACCACCGCGCCCCGGCCGGGACGCCGATGGCCAACGTACTGCTGAGCGCGATGCACATGGTCGGGCTCGACGAGGTCACCCAGTTCGGCGACTCGACCGGCACGTTCCCGCTCGCGTAACGGAGGCCGTGGCGATGATGCGCAGACGACTCGGACTCGTGGCCCTGGCGGCGCTCGTGCTGGCCGGTCAGGCCGGCGCGCTGGCGGCCGGCGCGATCGAGGCGCCGCTCGCGGTCGCCGCGATGCGCGACGATCTCGCCGCCGTCCGGACGCTGCTGGCCGGCGGCGCCGATCCGAACGTGCCGCAGGGCGACGGGATGACCGCGCTGCACTGGGCCGCCGAACGCGGCCAGACCGACATCGCGGCCGCGCTCCTCGCCGCCGGCGCGCGGCCGGCCGCGACGACGCGGCTCGGCGCCTACACGCCGCTCCACCTCGCCGCCCGGCGCGGCCACGAGGCCGTGGCGCTGCGTCTGGTTGCCGCTGGCGCCGACGTCGGCGCGGTCGCGACCACTGGCGTGACACCGCTGCACCTGGCCGCCGCGGCCGGCAGCCGGGCCACGATCGAGGCGCTCCTCGCCCGCGGCGCCGCCGTCGATGCGCGCGAGCCGCAGTGGGGCCAGACGCCGCTGATGTTCGCCGCCGCCGCCGGCCGCACCGACGCCGTGAAGGCGCTGGTCGCCAAGAGCGCAGACCTGGGGGCGACGGCCAAGGTCGTCGACCTCAACGTCCGCAACCGCGAAGACGGCGCCGAGAGCCGCGCGCGCAACCAGCGGGTGGCCGCCCTGCAGCGCGAGCGCGCGGCGGCGCTGGCGAAGATCAGCGGCAGCGCGGCCCCGCCGCCGGTGGCGCGCGGCGCGCGCCCGGCCGACGACGGCAACGAGCCGGAGCCCCTTGGCTATGCCGAACTGGTCGGCGCCCACGGCGGGCTGACCCCGCTCCTGCTGGCGGTGCGCGATGGCCGCGACGAGACGGCGCTCGCCCTGCTCGACGCCGGCGCGCGACTCGACCAGGTGAGCGCCGGCGATCGCACCAGTCCGCTGCTGATGGCCACCATCAACGGCCACTTCGATCTGGCGGCGCGGCTGCTCGAACGCGGCGCCGACGTCACCCTGGCCAGCGATGCCGGGGCCACGCCGCTCTATGGCGTGCTCAACATGCAATGGGCGCCCAAGGCGCGTCACCCGCAGCCGGCGCACTACATGCAGCAGCGGGTCGGCTACCTCGACCTCGCCGAGGCGATTCTGAAGGCCGGCGCCGACGTCAACGCGCGCCTGACGCGGACGCTGTGGTACACCACCTACAACCGCGACCTGCTCGGCGTCGATCGCACCGGCGCCACCGCGTTCTGGTTGGCCGCCTACACGCTCGACATCCCGGCGATGCAGCTGATGCTGAAATACGGCGCCGACCCCAATGTGCGGACCGCCAAGGTGCCCGAGCGCTACGAAGAGGGCGGCCCGGATCCCGATGCGCCCGATCAGTCGGGGATGCCGCCGATCCCGTGGCACGGCCCGGCGGTGGCGCCGATCCACGCCGCCTCGGGCGTCGGCTACGGCCTGGGCTTCGCCGGCAACACCCATCGCCACGTGCCCGACGGCTGGGTGCCGGCGGTACGCTTCCTGGTCGAGGAACTGGGCGCCGACGTGAACGCCCGCGACCACAACGGCTACACGCCGCTCCATCACGCCGCGTCGCGCGGCGACAACGACCTCATCAAGTACCTCGTGGCGAAGGGCGCCGACCCCAAAGCAGTCGCCCGCAGCGGGCAGACCACGGTGGACATGGCCAACGGGCCGGTGCAGCGCGTGCAGCCGTTCCCCGAGACCGTGGCGCTGCTCGAGAGCCTCGGCGCCGTCAACAACCACCGCTGCGTCAGCTGCTGATGACGGGGCGGCTGGGCCGCCGGTGCTGCCGATGATCGGCCTCATCATCGTCGTCGCGATCTATGCGGTGATCGTCGCCGGCCTGGGGTGGATCGCCGCCCGCCTCGTGCCCCGGCGCTGGCCGTGGCTGCGCGCGCCGGTGGTCATCGCTGCCACCGCCGTCGCCGGGGTGGCCTGCATCCCGATTCCGATTCACGGTGGATTCATGCTGCTCGGTCCGACCATGGCGCGTGAAGCGATCGGCGAATGGCGGCGCTCCCGCGCTGCGACCGCCGAGGTCCGCCGCGAAACACGACTCGATCGCCGCTTCGTGGATTGGCTGCCGGGCGACGCCATCGGCGAGGCCTGGCGCGATCCGGCCACCGGGCTGGTGTGGACCGACGCGATCGGCGAACCCGTGGCGATCACACCCGACGGGCTGGCCGAGGCCAGGCAACGCTGTGCCAGTCTGGCGCCCGCCGGCTACTGGGCGCTGCCGCGCACCGCGGAGTACTTCTGGCTGGCCCGCACCGACCACGCGTCGGGCCGCTGGCTGGCCGACCTGTTCCTGTGGCCGGAGGGCCTCTCGCTGCCGACGCTGGTGCCGCTGTCGCGGCCGGACGGTCCGCTCGCCGCGAGCCAGCCGTCAGCGCCCGCGGGCGCCGCGGTGCGGTGCGTGGCGGTGACGCCGCCGGCGCCGATTCGCGGCTATCGCTCCGACGATGTCCCACTCGCCGAGTGGAACGCGTTTCAGGTCGGGCTCACCAATCCGCCACGACGATGAGTCGTCCCGTCGTGATCACGGGCGGGCGACGGCGACGCGCGCGATGCGGCCGCCCGCGCCGGTCGCCCAGCCCACCGTGCCCGACGGCGCCACGCTGAACGCGTCGTAGCCGTCGCCGCCGGCTGGCTGCCACGTGCGCCCGTCGTCATCGGACCAGTCCGAGCCCGCCGGTCCCACCGCCAGCAGCCGTGCCGGAGCGCCCGGCAGCCACGCCACCGCCGAACGGAAGCCGCCGAGGCCGCGGCCCGATGGGCGTGTCCAGGTGACGCCGGCATCGGCGCTGAGCGCGACGTTGTCGACGGCGTCGCCCTCGCGCTGGTAGTTGCCGCCGACGACGACGCCGTGCGACTCGTCGCGGAAGGCGATCGAGAAGATGCCGGTGGCGTCGCCAGTGGCGACCGGGGTCGCGTGGACCGACCACGACCGGCCGCCGTCGATTGAGCGCAGCACCCGGCCCCTGGTCGTCCCGACCCAGATCCGATCGCGCCCGGCCATCGCCACGTTGGTGCCGCTGGCGGCGAACGCGCCCTCGCCGTCGAGCGCCGGCGGCAGCCGGTCGGGCGGCACCGCCGTCCACGTGCGGCCGCCGTCAGCGGTCAGCCGCAGCACGAAGCGGCCGCCGACCGAATCGCTCACCGCCGCGCCACGGCGCGCGTCGGCGAACGCCAGGGCGTCGAAGAACGCCTCGGGATCGGCATTGCGGAAGCGCTCGGTCCAGGTCGTGCCGCCGTCGGCGGTGTGGTAGATGCGCGAGGCGTCGCCCGGACCGATACTGAGCACGTGGGCGACGGCGGCGCTGGCGGCGTCGACGTCGCGGAAGTCGAGGCCGGCGGCGCCGGGCACCGGGCGCGGTTGCCAGGTGCGGCCGCCGTCGGTGGTGCGCAACACGGTGCCGGCGGCGCCGCTGGCCCAGGCGACGTCGTTCGACACCACGCTGACGCCGCGCAGGCGGACCGTCACGCCGCTGGTCTGCGGGGTCCACGTCACCGGCGGCCCCTGCGCGGCCGGCCCGGTCATCGCCCCGAAAGCCGCCGCCACCGCCACTGCGGTCATCGTCACTCGCCGAACCCGGCGCCTTGTCGTCGGCATCGTCGTCATCGTCATCCTCGTGGGGCCGGGCCAATCGTCCGCAGGTCGGTGGCGCGCTGCTGGTCGGCGGCCAGCACGGCGGCGTCGTCGAGCGGCCGGGCCCGCCACCACGCGGCGGCGTCCTCGGGTTGCCAGTGGCCGGCGTCGGCGCAGGCCAGGAGCGCCGTGTCGAGTTCAGCGGCACTGGCGTAGCGGCGGGCCGGATCGCGGTCGAGGCAGCGCATCACCACCGCGTCGAGATCGGCCGGGACGTCCGGACGTCTGGTCCGTGGCGGCACCAGCGGCTCGGTGGCCTGCGTGATGAGCATCTGCACGATCGGCGCCCGTGGAATGGCCGGCTCGCCGGTGAGCAGCAGATAGGCGGTGGCGCCGACGGCGTAGATGTCGGCCGTGGCGCCGAGGTCGTCGCGGCCCTGCGCCTGTTCGGGCGCCATGTAGCCGGGCGTGCCGAGCACCTGCGCGCTGTCGTGCACGGTGTCGGCCGCCGGCCCGCCGCCGCGCACCAGGCCGAAGTCGAGCAGCTTGGCCACGTCGTGGACGCCGCCGCGTTCGCACACCATGACGTTGGCCGGCTTGACGTCGCGGTGCACGAGGTGCATGCCGTGCGCCTCGGCCAGCGCCGCACACACCTGGCGCAGGAAGTGGATGACGCGGGCCGGCGGCAGCGGGCCGTCGCGCTGTACCATCTGCTCGAGGGTCAGGCCGGGCAGGAACTCCATTACGTAGTAGAAGGTGCCGTCCTCGGCGAACCCGTAGTCGTAGATCTGCACCGTGTTCCAGTGCTTGAGCCGGGCGGTGGCTCGCACTTCGCGCTCGAAGCGGGCGAGCGCGTCGGGGTCGCCGGCGCGGTCCGGGCGGATCAGTTTGATCGCCACCGGCTGCTTCAACAGCAGGTGCTCGGCCAGGTGCACCTCGCCCATGCCGCCAGCGCCGAGCCGGCGCACCAGCTGGTACTGGCCGAGCCGCCGTGCCTCGGCCACCTGCTGGCGCAATTCCTCGAGCTTGGCGGCGCCGAAGACGGCGATGGTCGCGGCCAGCGTCATCCAGAACGCCATCAGCGCGATGACCCGGCCAGGCTGCTGGCGGTAGACGACGTCGGTGAACGCCATCAGCGTCGTCAGGCCGATCGCGACGCCGACCTGCGCCGCGACCAGCAGCCGGTTGCGCCGGAAGGTCTCGGGGATGAGCGTCGACAGACCGATGATCGCCACCGCCCAGCGCACCGCCATCGAATCGGTGGCGAGCCGGATCGCGTAGGGGTCGCCGACCGCGTCGACGGCGAAGCGCGTGCCGGCGAACGCGTAGAACTGGGTGGCGCCGATATAGAGCGCGAGCGTGAACACCAGCAGGTACTCGATGACCCGCAGGCGGCGCAGCGTCCACCAAGCCGGCCATCGCCACAGACCGGCGGCGACCGTGAGGCAACCGACCCCGAACAGCGCTTCGGCGACCACCAGCCCGCGCCCCCACGGCGAGGCCATGAAGTAGGCCCATTCGACCGGTTGCACGGCGCGGAACAGCCCGAAGAACGTCGTCGCCAGGGCCAGCAGCAACGCGACCACCAGCAGCCGGCGGCGCAGCAACGGCGCCAGCCCGGCGGACGACGATCGGACGCCGGCCAGCGGAGCCGCCACGCGCGTCAGCGAGCCCGGCGCCGGGCGCCGGTGGCGGCGAAGAAGACAGCGCGGGCTGCGGCCGTGCACACGCGCAGCATTGTCACATGCCGGCGCCGGCCGGCGACGCCGTCAGCCGCGGCGAAGCACCGCCACTGGATTCGATCCGCGTCGCCCGCCACGACGGCACCAGCGTCGCCGCGATGCCGACGACGCCGACCGCGGCGATGACGCCGGCCACCGTGACGGCATCGGTCGGCCGCACCCCGAACAGCAGGCCGTCGAGCGCGCTGGAGGCCAGCCACGCCGCGGTCAGGCCGGCGGTGAGGCCGAGGCCGACCAGCCGCAGGCCGGCTCGCGCCACCCAGCCGACCAGGTCGACCGCCGCGGCGCCCATCGACATCCGGATCCCAATCTCGCGGGTTCGCTCGCGCACACGTTGCGACAACACGCCGTAGACGCTGAGGAGCGCCAGGAACGTCGCCGCGGCGGCAAACACCAGCAGCGTCGCCATGACCTGGCGATCGCGGCCGTAGGTGGCGCCGACCAGGTCCTCGAGTGGGTAGAGCCCCTGGGCCGGTTTCTGCGGGTCGATCGCGCGCAGCGCCGCCTGCACCGCTGGTATCAGCGCGCGCGGATCGCCGGTGGTCTTCACGACGACGTTGAGGATCAGGTAGGAGCGCTGCGCGTGCGGCAGATAGATCTCCGGCTTCGGCTCGCTGCGCGGGCCGCCGAAGCGCATGTCGGCGACGACGCCGATGACTTCGTAGGGGAAGGTGCCGTTGGTGCTGTAGTCGACGACCAGTTGCCGGCCCACCGCCGCGGTGCCCGGCCACAGCCGGCGGGCCAGCGCCTCGTTGACCATCACGACCCGCGGCGCGGTCGGGGCATCGCGGTCGTCGATCGGCCGGCCGCCGGTCGTCCGCAACCCGAGTGCGGCGAAGTAACCCGGCGTCACCATCCGCACCGAGGCGGCCGGGCGATCGGCGGCCGCGGGCGTCGTGCCGTCGGGCCACACCGGCCGATCGAAGTCGGGGCCGAGCGGACTGGTCGGCACGGTCGTGGCGCCGCCGACGGCGACGACGCCCGGCAGCGCCGACAGACGCTCGAAGAGCGTCCGGTAGTAGGTGCGGGTGCGCTCGCCGTTGCTGTACGCCTGGGTGTCGAGGAACACCGGGACGACCAGCACGCCGCGCGGATCGAAGCCGGGATCGGTGGCGCCGAGCGCGCGCACGCTGCGCACCAGCAGCCCCGAACCGGCCAGCAGGACGACGGCCAGGGCCACCTGCGACACGACCATGCCGTCGCGCAGCAGGTGCCGACCGGGCCCGCCGGTCGCCCGTCGCGAGGTCTCTGACAAGGCCGCGGCTGGCGCCAGCCGCGACCGTCGCCATGCCTGGGGCAGCCCGGAGATGAGCGCCGCCAGCGTCGTCGCGGCGGCGGCGAACAGCAGGGCCCGCAGGTCGATGTTCACGTCCTCGACCCGCGGCAGGTCCGGGGCGATCGCCGGCAACACCCGCACCGCGGCGACCGCGACCGCGGTGCCCAGGGCGCCGCCGAGCAGCGCCAACAGCACCGACTCGAGCAGGTACTCGCGTACCAGTCGTGCCGGCGCGGCGCCGAGGGCCAGCCGCACGGCGGTCTCGCCGGCCCGGTCGAGGCCGCGCATCAGCGTCAGCAGCGCGACGTTGGCGCAGGCCACGAGCAGCAGCAGGCCGACCGCACCGAACAGCATCCACAGCGCGGCGGCCGCGGTGCCGGCGGTGTCCTCACCGAGCGGCACCAGCCGCACCGTCCAGCCCTGGTTGGTGGCCGGAGACTCACGGGCCAGCGCGTCGGCGACCTGCGCGAGCTGCCGCTCGCCGTCGGCGCGTGCGACGCCGGGGCCGAGCCGGGCGAGTGCGCCGAGGTAGTGCTGGTCGCGGGGGCTGTCGGCCGCGATGTGCCACGGCAGCCACACCTGCACGTGTCGATCGGGCAGTGAAAAGCCGTCGGGCATCACGCCGACGACGGTGAACGGTCGGCGCTCGAGCACGATCGACCGGCCGACGACGGCCGGATCGCCGCCGAACCGGGACCGCCACAGACCATGGCCGATGATCGCCACCGGATTGGCCGCCGTCGGCATCGCGGCGGTGCTGAAGGTGGCCTGGGCCGTCTCCTCGGCGGTGAAGGCGTGGCCGAGCTGCGGCGCGACGCCGGCGACGGCGAAGAAGTCGGCCGTGACCTGCGCGGCGATGACCACCTCGGCCTCGCGGTCGGTGCTGAGCGTGCGGCCCATGGCGTAATAGCCGGCGATGGCGGCAAAGCCGGCCGCCCGGGCCCGCCATTCGTGCACGTTGCCGCTGGCCGCGCCGGCCCGGGCGATTCCCGCGGCGGGATTGGCGTCGATGATCCGCACCAGCCGATCGGCGTCGGGGTAGGGCAGCGGCCGCAGCACCACCGCGTCGACCAGCGCGAAGAGCACGGTGCTGACGCCGATGCCGATCGCCATCGTCGCCGCCGACAGCAGCGTGAGCGCGGGCGAGCGGCGCAGGATCCGGACGGCGTGGCGGGTCTCGCGCAGCAACTGCTCGACGGCGGCGCCGGTGCGGCCGTCGGCGATTGCCTCGCCGGCGGTCAGCGCGCTGCCGGCGTCGAGGCGCGCCCGGCGACGCGCCTCGGACTCGCTCAGGCCGGCCTGGCGATGGTGCGCGACCAGCAGCTCGACGTGCGCGGCGAGCTCAGCGGCTGTCTCGCGGTCGAGACGGCGCCGGTAGACGAGTTCGGTGAGCCGGCGGAGCAGGCCGCGCATGACGTCACTCCGCCTGCAGCACGCGGAGCACCGCGGCGATGTTGCGTTGCCACGCCTTCTGGCCGCTGGCCAGCCGGCGGCGGCCGGCGCCGGTGAGCGTGTAATAGCGCGCCTTGCGGTTGTTCTCGGACACCGACCACTCGGCGGCGACCAGGCCGGTCCGTTCGAGCCGTTGCAGGGCCGGGTAGAGCGCGCCGAGCGTCACGGTGATGTCGCCGCCCGAGAGCTGGGCGATCCGCTGGCCGATGCCGTAGCCGTGCAGCGGCGCCAGCGCCAGCGCTTTGAGGACGAGCAGGTCGAGCCTGTCGAGGGCCATCGTCGCACTCCTATCGAAATCGATAGGAGTCTACGCCTGTGGTCACGCCGGTGTCCAGGGGGCGACGGTCAGCGGGTGGGGCGGCGGCCGTGGACACGCGCCGCGTCGTCACCGGCCGGCCCGGTAGCGTCCGGCCACGCGACACCGCCGATCCCGGGATCGGACGGCGGCCGGCGAGCCGCCGACGCCGCCCCGCTACAGCGGCGCTTGGGCCTCGCCGGGGAGCAGTTCGTCCCGGGCGGAACGCCGGATCCGAACCGCCGAGCGGCACGGTGAATGCTCTCGCTCGTGTCAGGAAGGTGCCCATGACCCGCCGATTCGCCGCACTGCTCGCCGTGCTGCTCGCCGTCGCGCCCCGCGCCGCGGCGCAGTCGCTCACCCTGCCGCCCGATGGCGACAACCAGCGCAGCGAGGTCACCCAGCAGATTGGCCTGGTCAGCGTGTCGATCGCGTACGGCAGCCCCGACGTGCACGCGCCCAACGGCGACGATCGCCGCGGCCGGATCTTCGGCACGCTGGTCCCGTACGGGATCCACGACCTCAACTTCAACAGCCGCAAAGGGCCGTGGCGCGCCGGCGCCAACCAGAACACGGTGTTCACCGTGTCGCACCCGGTGACCATTCAGGGACAGCCGCTGCCGGCCGGCCGCTACGGGCTCCACATGCTCGCCGGCCCGAACGAGTGGACGGTCATCTTCTCGAAGAACTCCACCTCGTGGGGCAGCTTCAGCTACGACCAGGCAGAAGACCAGCTGCGGGTGACCGTCACGCCGCAGCAGGCCTCGTACCGCGAGTTCCTGTCCTACGAGTTCCTCGAGCGCTACCCCGATCGCGCGGTCGTGGCGTTGGAATGGGACGAACTGCGGGTGCCGTTGACCATCGCCGTGCCGTCGATGTCGACGCTCTACGTCGAGAACCTCCGCCGCGAGCTGCGGGACTTCGCCGGGTTCCAGTGGCAGAACTGGAACGCCGCGGCGCAGTACTGTGTCCGCCAGAACGTCAATCTCGAGCAGGCGCTGATCTGGGCCGACACCGCCATCACGCTGCCGTTCGTCGGCCAGGCCAACTTCACGACCTATTCGACCAAGGCGCAGGTGCTGGCCAAACTGTCGCGCGCGGCCGAGGCGGCCGCGGTGATGGATCAGGCCATCGCGCTGCCCAATGCGCTGCCGGTCGAGATCCATCAGTACGGGCGCCAGCTGCAGGTGCAGGGCAAGCAGGCCGAGGCGATGGCGGTGTTCCAGAAGAACGCGAAGCGCTATGGCGACGCGTGGCCGATCCACGTCGGCCTGGCGCGGGGCTATTCCGCGGCCGGAGATTACCAGACCGCCCTGACCCATGCCGAGAAGGCGCTGACGCAAGCGCCCGACGACCTCAACCGCAACGCGCTGACCGCCGCCATCGCGACGCTGAAGGCCGGCAAGGACATGAACGCGCCGGCGCGATGAGTCCGTGCCGGCTCAGCGCGTCCGCAGGTAGCGCTGGAACTGGAAGCGGTTCTCGAGCAGGCCGAGATCGGTGACGAACGCCGCCGGGCCGGTGGCGTCCACCTTGGCGACGATCGTGGTCAGCGCGCCGGCGGCGCGGGCGGCGTCGAATGCGGCAACGAAGGCGTCGAGGGTCGTGACTTCGACGGTGCGCGGGACGCCGGCCGCGGCAGCCACGGCCGCCAGGTTCGTGCCGGCGCCGGTGGCGGTGGGGAAGCCGCCCACCGACAGCAGCGACTCGTTGTCGAAGATCACGTGGACGAGATTGGCCGGCCGGTAGCGGCCCAGGGTGGTGAGGCCGCCGAGGTTCATCAACACCGAGCCGTCGCCGTCGAAGACGACGACCGGCACGTCGGGGCGGCTGAGGGCGATGCCCAGTCCGACCGACGACGCCAGCCCCATCGCGTGCTGCAGGTAGAAGGTGTTGTCGCGATGGCCGAGCGACTGCAGCTCCGCGGCCACCGCCCCCATGATCGTCACCACCGCGCAATCGGACAGGCGGTCGTAGACGGCCCGCAGCGCCTCGAGTCGAGTCACGACGCCTCCTCCCACATCAGGTCGCGGCCGAGCAGCAGCGCCACCGGCCGCAGCGACGCGTAGGCCAGCGTCAGCGCCTGGCGGACGCGCGGCGCCACCTGGTCGGGCCGATCGAGCCGCTCGTAGGCGATCCGCAGCGCCTGCAGCACCGGCTCGGTGACGCCGCCGCCCTCGGTCTGCCACGGATCGCGCTCGCCGAAGCGGCCGCGGTCGCTGATCAGCATCAGCAGCGGGATGCGGTAGAGCTGCGCCCCCGAGACGATGCCGTTCACCGACGCGAGGAAGCCGTGGTTCTGCATCAGCATCGCCGACTTCACGCCGGCCAGGTGGGCGCCCATCGAGATGCCGACGCCTTCCTCCTCTTTTGCCAGCCGCACCAGCGTCGTGTCGGGATCGTCGTCGGCCATCCGGATGAGGTGCACGAGCCACGTTTCGGGCAGGGCGGACATCACCCTGACGTCACAGGCCTTCAGCGCATCGAAGAGGGCACGGGAACTGGCGACGGAGACAGGCATGAGGGGCCGGCGCGATCCTACGCCGAGGGCGGTCGCGCTGTCAGCGGGCGGAACCCAGACGGCGCAGCGCGTCGGCGGCCTGCTGCGTCTCGCGCGACGGCGGAGTCAGGCGGGCGACGGCCTCGTACGCCGCGACGGCGTCGTCACGGCGGCCGGTGGATTCCAGGACGCGGGCCAGCCCCAGCCGCGCGTCGCGCCGGGCGGGATCAATCGCCAGCGCCCGCTGGTACGCAGCCTCGGCGCGGCCGGTCTGACCGGCGTCGACGGAAAGGGCGGCGAGACGGACGTGGAGGTCCGCCGCCGCCGGATGGCGCGCCGCGCCCTCTTCCAGCAGCGCAGCGGCTCCGGGGCGGTCGCCGAGTTGCACGTGCACGAGCGCGGCATTCAGGTAGGCCGCCGGCTCCGCCTGCCCGGACCGGATCGCGGCTCGATAGGCGTCGCGGGCCGCATCGCGTTGATCGGCACGGGCGAACTGCTCGGCGAGCGCGGCCAGGCGACGGCCGGCCTGACGGCCCTGGCTGGAGTGCGGGCTGACGTCGATCACGCGTGCGAAGCGGCGCGCCGCTTCGTCGGCGCGGCCCTGCTTGTCGCTGATCGACGCCCACGCCAGGAGCGCCGCCGGTTCGCGCGGCGACAGATCGACCGCTTGCTGATACGCCGGCTCGGCCTCGGCCAGCCGCCCCGCGTCCTCCAACAGCGTGCCGAGCTGCAGGTGCAGCGCCGGTGAGTCGGCGGTCACTCGCAGCGCGTCGCGCACCAGGGTCACCGCGTCGTCGCTGCGGCCGAGATGGAACAGCGTCCGGGCGATGCCCAGCACGTAGCCCTCGTCGTCGGGCGACTCCGCGCGCAGGGCGCGATACGCGGCCAGCGCCTCGTCGTAGCGTTTCAGCGCGAGCAGCGTGTGGGCGATGCGCCCGCGCAGCTGACCCGACGTCGGCATCCTCAGCGCCAGCGCCTGGTAGGCGTCCAGCGCCCGCTCGTACTCGCGGCGGTCCAGGAACCCTTGGGCCACGGCGATGGCGGCGAGCACCGGCGCGACGTCCTTCGGGTCGGCGAGCGGACCGGCGGTCGGTCCCGTGAGCGGATTCGAGCCGCCGAGATAGCCCAGCGCGCGCAGCCGCCGCGCGGTTTCGGGATCGGTCGTGGTCTGCTGAGCCAGCGGGTCGCCGGCGGGGAGGAGCGCCGTGAGTTCGTCACTCAGGCGCGCGGTGTCCTGCCGGCGGGTGGCGGCGAGGTCGGTGCGCTCGGACGGGTCGTCGTCGACGTGGTACAGCTCGGGCCGCGGCGCGCGGATGAAGAGCCATGGTCCGCTCTTCAGGCCGAGCAGCTCCTGCGCCCCCCACCACAGGCGCGGCCCGTAGGACTCCATGTAGACCGGGCCGGGCGACGCGTCGCTGCGGCCGGTGATGAGCGGCACCAGGCTCGTTCCGTCAAGGCCCTCGGGCGTCGCGAGGCCGGCCACCGCCAGGACCGTCGGCATCACGTCCACGACCCGCACGGTCGGTCCCACCACCACGCCGGCTGGCAGGACGCCGGGGTAGGAGAGGATGAGAGGGACGCGCTGGGTGGTCGAGTAGATGAAGAACGCGTGCGTGTCCTCGCCGTGCTCGCCGAGCGACTCGCCGTGGTCGGCGACCGCCACCACCAGCGCGGGACGGCCCCGGGCGGCGAGGCCGGCGAGCAGCCAATCGATCTCGCCGTCCATGTAGGCGATCTCGCCCTCGTAGCGCCGATCACCGAAGCGCGATGCGAACGGCTCCGGCGGGGCGTAGGGCTGATGGGGGTCGTACAGATGCACCCAGGCCAGCGCCGGGTCGGATCCGGCGGCGCCGAGAAAGGCCAGGGCGCGATCGACGGTGACGCTGGCCGGCACCTGCGCGTTCACGGCCTCGCTGTCGTCCGACTCGATCTCGTCGGCGTAGACGTCGAATCCACGGGCCAGGCCGTAGCGTCGATCGAGCACGATCGCGCTGACGAACGCCCCGGTGCGGTAACCGGCCTGCGCGAACGCTTCGGCCAGCGTCGGCACGGTATCGCGCAGCGTGAACACCGCGTTTTCGTGCACGCCGTGGCGGGCCGGCGTCAGGCCGCTGAAGAGGCTGGCGTGCGACGGCAAAGTCGTCGGCGCGTGGCTGTAGGCGCGATCGAAACGCACGCCGCCGCGGGCCAGCCGATCCAGGGTCGGCGACACCGCGGGATCGCCGCCGTACGCGCCGAGCCGGTCGGCGCGCGTCGTGTCGAGCGTGACGATCAGGACATCCGGGCGGTCGGCGCCGCGGCGTATGGCCCACTCGCGGGTCCACACCTGCCACGGCAGCGCCGTCGCCGCGGCAAGGGCGATGGCCGCGGCCAGGACCCACCACGCGCGCTTCACGCGACGAGGATAGCAGTCGAACCGGTTGGTGCGCGACCACCCCGCGCGCGCGAGCACGTGGAGCCAAACGCGTTGACGCGTCCCTATGGCTCAGCTATCATCCACACCGCATTCCTCCCCTGCGTGAATCAGGAGCCCGATGATGAAGTTTCGACTCGCACTAGTGGTGCTCGTGATGCTCGCCGTCGGCATCGGCGCGCCGACCCTGGTGACCGCGATCGACGTCTGGGACGCGTCCGGCAGCGACGGCAACAGCGGCACCGACAACGAGCTGGCCAGTGGCTCGGCCCAGGTGCACGATCTGCAGAACAACGGCGGCGTCGCCGATCAGGACTGGTTTCTGGTGGGCCAGCATCCGTACTCGTCGTACGAAGTGATCGTCGATGGCTTGACCGAGGAAGTTGCCAGCATCCCGGCGAGTACCGCCACCGACGCCATCGGCCTCGATCGCGTCGATTCCGGGGGAACTATCCTCGGCTCCGCGACCGGGATTTCGACCATCGGCGCCGGGCGGACGCTGCGGTTCCGGAACACGACGGCGGCGGAGATCACCAACAACTACATCAGAGTGCAGAGCGCCGCCGACGGCTGCACCACGACGTGCACTACTAACGCCGAGTACCGCATCCAGATGCGGGAAACCACGCTGATGGCGCCGCGGTTCAACAACTCCGGGACGCAGATCACGGTGCTCCTCCTGCAGAACGGCGGGCCGGCGTCGGCCGCCTACACGGTGCGCTACTGGAACAGCGGCGGGACGCTGCTGGCCAGCACGACCGGTACTTTGGTGTCGCGCGGTTCCGCGGTGATCACCACGTCGGCCGTCGTGCCCGCGCTGTCGGGAACGATCACCATCGACCATCTCGGCCGCTACGGCGAGGTCACCGGCAAGGCCGTCGCGCTCGAGCCGGCGACCGGGTTCTCGTTCGATACGCCGCTCGTGCCGAAGTTCTACTGAGCTACGAGTCGGCTTCGAATGGCGGCGGCCCATCCGGGCCGCGCCAGGGGAGGTGCTGAGTGAGCCGCGGACCTCGTCGTCGTGTCGTCGTCGCGGTGGTCGTCGGGCTCGCCGCCCTGGGACTGGCCCAGTCGGCGCTCGACGACGTCGCCGCCGCTCGTAGCCAGGCCGCGCCGCAGGCGCCGCGCTACGAGGTCGATCCGTTCTGGCCGAAGCCGCTGCCCAATCACTGGGTGCTCGGCAACGCCATCGGCGTGTGGGCCGACGATCGCGACAACGTCTGGATCGTCCACCGCGGCTCCGACACGCTCGCCGCCAACGAGAAGGCCCTGGAGCTCAAGACCGGCGACTGCTGCGCCGGCGCGCCCGGGGTGCTGGCGTTCGACAAGGCCGGCAACCTGATCCGCAGCTGGGGTGGACCTGGCCAGGGCTACGACTGGCCCGACTCGAACCACGGCATCTTCGTCGACCACACCGGCATGGTGTGGATTGGCGGCAACGGCCCGGGTGACTCGCACATCATGAAGTTCACGCGCGACGGCAAGTTCGTCGCCCAATACGGCAAGCCCAACGCCCGCGTCTCGGGCAAGAACGCGCAGGGCCAGCCGACCTTCACCCCGGGCAGCAGCGACCCCGAGAGCTTCGGCCGCGTCGCCAAGATCTTCGTCGAGCCGAAGGCCAACGAAGCCTATGTCGCCGATGGCTATTTCAACCGCCGGGTCGCCGTGCTCGACGCCACCACCGGCAAGATGAAGCGGTTCTGGGGCGCCTACGGCAAGCCGCCCGACGACACCGTCTCGCTCGGCCTCTACAACCCCGACGCGCCGCCGTTCCCGCACTTCCGCAATCCGGTCCACTGCGCCGACGTGTCGAACGACGGCCTGGTCTACGTCTGCGATCGGGTCAACGACCGCCTCCAGGTGTTCAAGCCCGACGGCACGTTCGTGCGCGAGGTGTTCATCGCCAAGAACACCAAGGCGTCAGGCTCGGTGTGGGACGTCGCGTTCTCGAAGGATCGGGAGCAGCGCTATCTCTTCGTCGCCGACGGCATGAACAACCGCATCTATATCCTGCAGCGCGACACCCTGCAGGTGCTGACCAGCTTCGGCGACGGCGGCCGCCAGCCCGGGCAGTTCTACGGCGTGCACAGCATCGCCATCGACTCGCAGGGCAACCTCTACACGACCGAGACGTGGGAGGGCAAGCGGATCCAGAAGTTCGTCAACCGCGGGCTGGCGCCGGTCACGAGCGAGCACCAGCGCACGGTGTGGCCGCGCCAGGGCGCGCGCTGATCGCCCGGCGGCCCGGGCCCTGAACGCCAGTGCCCGACGTCGTTCTGCTCCACGGCAACGGCGGCTGTACCGCCGCCGACTTCTGGCTGCCGGCGGTGGAGCGCGAGCTGGCGGCGCTCGGCCTCGACGTCGTCAACCAGACGTTTCCCGACAACATGAAGGCGCGCGCCGCCGTGTGGCTGCCGCATCTGGCGGCGCTCGGGGCCGATGAGAAGACCGTCGTGATCGGGCACTCGTCGGGGGCGGTGGCGGCGATGCGCTACGCCGAGACGCACCGGCTGCGGGGGTCGGTGCTGGTCAGCGTGTGCCACACCGACCTCGGCGACGCGTTCGAACGGGCTAGCGGCTATTACGACGCGCCGTGGGACTGGGCCGCGATCCGCGCCCACCAGGACTGGGTCGGCATCTTCCACTCGCCGGACGACCCGCACATCCCGGTCGACGAACCGCGCCATGTCGCGGCGCGGCTCGGCGCCAGCTACTTCGAATTGCCGGACCGCGGCCATTTCGCCGATGCCGCTCCGTTCCCGGAGCTGGTGCAGTTCGTCCGGCGCAAGCTCGGGCGGTAGCACGGCCCCTCCCTCCGTCCTCGCAAGATCTCCATCCAATCATCTCGGCCTCCGGGAGGAGCCGATGCCACGCTCAGGCGCGGTGGGCCGCCGTCTGTTCGGCCTGCCACTGCACGTGACGGTCCCACACGCCGGGCCACAGGTCTTCGAGTTCCGGGGCGGTGAGGTCGAACCGCTCGCGCAGCACGGCGGCGAACTCGGCCCGGTCGTGCAGCACCCGGCTGGTCACCCCGGTCACCGTCACCTCGCGCAGCGTGGCGCCGCGCAGCATCACCAGGCCCTCGGGGGTGAAGCGCTCGCACACGGTCGACTTCACGAAGCTCGACTCGGGCGAGGTCTGCAGCTCCTGGCACTGGGCGGCGAAGGCGTCGAGGGTCCGCGGCGTCAGCGTGAAATCGAAGCCGTCGGCGCCGCCATGCGGATGGTTGTCCAGCCGCCAGCGCGGGCCGTCGCGGCTCAGCCGGTACTGCAGGAAGTCCTGCCGGTAATTGCCCGCCTCGAGCGGCAACGGGGTGAGGAAGCCGTCGCCGAAGCCGACGTCGGCGATCCACGGGCGGTCCAGCGTCACCAGCAGCACGAGGTGGTTGCCTTGTGCGCGCCAGCCGCGAGTGGCCCGTCCGACCGCCCCCGAGAGATACCGCACGTCGAAGCCGAGCGACTCGAGCACCCGGCCGAGCAGGCCGTTCATCTCGAAGCACCAGCCGCCGCGCCGTTCGTCGACCAGCTTGTCGAAGGTCGCGTCGGGATCGAGCGTCAACCGGCGTCCGAGATGGATGTCGAGGTTCTCGTATGGAATCGCCAGCAGATGCGCGCGGTGCAGCGCCCGGAGCGTGCCGAGGTTGGCCTCGCGGCCGCCGCGGTGGCCGACGCGCGCGAAATAGTGCTGGAGCTGGGTTTCGGAGAGCGGCCGGGACACGTGATCAGAGTAGAGCGTTTGCCACCTGGCGCGCGAGCCATGGGGCGATCGAGTACTTGCCGGTGTCCACCGACACGTAGCGGCCACGACAGCTGATCCCGGCGCCGGCTCGCTGGTGCAGCGTGGCGTGCGGATCGGCCAGCGAGCCCTGACCGGCGGCATACACCCAGCCGCCGGCGATCGTCCCGCTGACAGCCGCCGGCGCGAGCGCGCCGACCGCCGGCACGACCGCCGCCAACCGCTGCACGATGGTGGCGGCCAGCGCACGCTGGCCGGCGGCGTCGAGGGACGGCACCGGCGGCGGTGCCAGGTCGAGGCCTTCGGCGCGCAGCCCATCTGGATACCACGACAGGTAGAAGCGCCGGCCGTCGTAGTTCTTGACGTCGCCGAATGGTCCGGTGGCCACCACCGTGCTCGCGATGTCGACCGGCTGCGGGGCGGTGAGGAACAGCGCCAGCCGGTAGCGGTGCGACCAGCGTTCCGGCGGGCCGACGCCGACCGTCGCGTCCACGGCGAGCCGCCCGTCCCACAGCGCGTTGACCACCGCGCCGAACGGTCCGTCCGGTCCCCCGTCCGTGTCGACGAGCAGCGGCGCGTCCAGTGCGGTTCCGTGGCCGCGTCGGGCCCTGACGCCGATCACGCGCACGCCGAGTCGCGGCGAGATGCGCGGCTCGGAGGCCAGCGCCCCGACCAGGCGGTCGGCGATCCAGGTCGTGTCCACCGACCGCTCGGGCACCCGGAAGGCGGCGACGATGGTGGCCGGGTCGTAGGTGCGCCCGAGCGCCGCCGCCGACAGACGGTGGGGCCGTCCGGACATCGTGCCACCGAGGTACTCCGCCCCTGGCCCGGCGGAGTCCACCGCCGCGGTCACGGCCTCGTAGTAGGCCGCGGCCGCCTCGGGCGTCACCACCGACGCGCGATGGATCGCGTAGACGTCGGTCGCCTCACCGATGGCCGGCGCGATCGACTGGCCGAGCAGGTCCTCGACGAGCGGCCTGAACGCCAGCCCACCAGGGATGACGAGGCGGGCGGTGTCGAGCGTGCGGTCCCCGGCATAGAGGTAGCCGAGATGGATCTTGCCCTCGTTCCAGCGGCTCGCCCCCGACATCGGCGCCGGCGCCCGATCGAACAGCGTGACCTGCACGCCGCGGCGGGCCAGGAAGAGCGCCGTCGCCGCGCCCATGATGCCCGCACCGAGGATCGCGACGCGGCTCATGCGGTCGCGCACGCTCCGAGCATCGTCCGTCGATTGTATGCTTGAGCACCGCACGTTCGGAGTCGATCGCACGTCGCGGCTGCCATGCCCCCCGCTCCGCGCGTCTCGGTCATCCTCGCGACCTACAACCGCAGTCGCGTGCTCGCCCACGCCGTGGAGAGCGTCCGTCGATCGACGCTGACCGATTGGGAACTGCTGGTGGTCGGCGATCACTGCACCGACGACTCGGCGGAGGTGGTGGCGGCGTTCGGCGATCCGCGCATCCAGTTCGTCAACCTGGGGCAGAACGCCGGCGAGCAATCGGGCCCGAACAACGAGGGGCTGCGTCTGGCGCGCGGCCGGTACGTGGCCTACCTGAACCACGACGATCTGTACTTTCCCGATCACCTGGCAAGGGCGGTCGCCGCGCTCGAGCGGGCGGACGCCGACCTGGTGTGGTCGCCGCTGCTGGTGGCATTGCCGGTGCCGGAGGCCGACCTGGCCGCCGGCCGTTGGCGCTTCCGGCTGAGCGGGGTGCCGCAGGGGGATGGCTACGACCCGCGGCTGTTCGTGTTCGCGTCGGCGTGGGTGCTGACGCGGGCGTTGGCGGATCGCGTCGGGGCGTGGCGACCGGCGCGTGACACCTTCGTCACATCGTCCCAGGACTGGCTGTTCCGGGCCTGGCGCGGCGGCGCCCGCATGCAGGTGCTGCCGGGGGCCAGCGTGCTGGCGATCCCGGCCGGTGATCGGCACGGCAGCTATGCGGCGGCCGGTAGTCTGGAACACGACGTGTTCGCCGCGCGCCTGCACGACGACGCCGGGTTTCGCGCCCACGCGCTGGGGCTGGCCGCATTCGAGGCCGAGCGGGTGGCCAACCGGTTCCGGTTCGGCAGCTCGGTCCCCGAGCTGCTGCGCGCGCTGGCGTTCCGGCCGGTCAGCGCGGCGGCGCTGGCGCTCGGGGTGCATCCCTATGCGCCGTGGTTCGCCCTCCGCCACGGCCGCAAGGGCAACCTCGTCAGCGCGGTGCGACGGCGGACCGGGCTCGACGGGCTGCGCCGCCACGACTGAGACACCGGGCGTGTCCGGGTCCGATCAGCCCTCGCGACGCAGCGCCGTCGACGGACCGACGCGCGCACGCAGACGGCTGGCGGCGCCGCTGTTGGTCCCGGTTCGTTGGCGCTACTCGGTGGCCAGCGTCGTCGCCGGATCCACGCGGGCGGCCCGACGCGCCGGCAGGTAGCTGGCGCCGAGCGCGGTGATGGTCAGGACCACGCCGGCGGCGGCGATGGCCAGCGGATCCCACGGCGGCACGTCGTAAAGAATCGCCGACAGCGACCGGGCGGCGACCAGCCCCAGGCCGAGTCCCACGGCGAGCCCGGCGCCGGCGATGACCGCGGCCTGCCGCAGCACCAGTCCGACGATGTCCGCACGGCTGGCGCCGAGGGCGAGCCGGGTGCCGAGTTCGCGGGTGCGCCGGCGCACGCTGTACGACATCACGCCGTAGATGCCGACCGCCGCCAGGACCAGCGCGATGACGGCGAAGCCGCCGAGCAGCCGCATCGCCAGCCGTGACGACGCGGCCGAAGCCGCGGCGATATCCGACAGGGTGCGGACCTCGGCCAGCAAGGCGTCCGGTTCGGCCTGGCGGATGGCGGTGCGCAGCGCCGGCAGCGCCGTCACCGGATCGCTGGTCGTGCGCACGAACAGCGTGATGCCATTCCCGTTCTGTCGCTCGAACGGAAAGTACAGATCGGCGCGCGGCGTGTCGCGCAATGACGCACGCCGGATGTCGCCGACCCGCCCGACGATCTCGGCGGTGCCGTCGTCGATCCGGATCCGCTTGCCGATCGGATCCTCGCCGGGGAAGTGCCGCTCGGCCAGCGCGTCGCTGACGATCACCACCGGCGGCGTGTCGATGGTGTCGCGGGCGTCGAACAGCCGACCCGCCCGCAGCGGGATCTGCAGGGCGCGGAAATACCCGCCCGACGCGGACTGCCAACCGACTTCAGGCGGCCGCTGCCCTTCGGCGAGTGGCTGTTCGGGCCGCACCAGCGGCGCCGTCCAGTTGTTGCCGGTCAGCGGCGTCACCGCGGCGGCGCCGACGGTCGCGACGCCTGGGATCGACTCGAGCGCCGCGAACAGCCGCTGGTAGGCGGCCGAGCGCGCCGGTTGTTCGCGGTAGCGGCTAGCCGGCAGGCCGACCTGCAGGGTCACGACTCCGGTGGTCGAAAACCCCGGGTCGACGCTGACCAGCCGCGCGAAGCTGCGCAGCGTGAGCCCGGCGCCGATGAGCAGCACGACCGCCAGCGCGATCTCGGCGACGACCAGGCCCGAAGCGGCCCGCCGGGCCGCGCCGCTCATCGTCGTCCGCCGCTGGCCGATGAGCGCCTCGCGACCGCCGTCGCTCGTCAGTCCGAGGCACGCCACGGCGCTGGAGATTCCCGCCGCCCACAGCGTGGCGGTCAGCGAGAAGCCCAGCACCCACGGGTTCAGGCCGACGACGTCGAGCCCGGGCACCGACACCGCGTCGGGAATCATCGTCGCCAGCGCCGGTGCCGCCCGCCACGCCACCACCACGCCGACGAGCCCGCCGGCCAGCGCCAGCACCAGCCCCTCGGTGAGCGTCTGGGCGACGAGGCGGCCGCGACCGGCGCCGAGTGCGAGCCGCATCGCCATCTCGGACTGGCGGGCCAGCGACCGGGCCAGCAGCAGGTTGCCGACGTTGGCGCAGGCGATGAGCAGCACGAAGCCGACCGACGCCAGCAGCATCAGCAGCGGCCGCTTGGTGTCGCCGACCAGCCCGTCGCGCAGCGACTCGGCGTAGTAGCGCGAGCCCTGGTTCTGCTGCGGGAACTCGCGTTCGAGCTGCTCGGAGAGCGTCGCCATCTCGGCCTCGGCGCGCGCCACGGAAACGCCCGGGGCCAGCCGGCCGATGCCGTAGATCCACCCGGCGCGGCGGGCCGCGGGCGTCGCCGCCGGCAGCGGGTGTGGAAGGATCACGTCGGTGGCGTTGCCGGGCGGGAAGTGGAAGCCCGGCGGCGCCACGCCGACGACCATCCGCCGGACGGAGCCGAGTTGAATCGACCGCGACAGCACCGCCGGATCGGAGCCGAGGTCGGTCCGCCACAACTCGTAGCTGACGATCACGACCGGCGGCGCGTCCTGGCGACCGTCGGCGGCGTCGAACCGGCGGCCCATCACCGGCTGCAGGCCGAGGACGTCGAAGGCCTCGGGCGTGACGGTGACGCCCTCGACGAGCCGCGGCTCGCCGTCGCCGACCAGCGCCGACTGATGGCCGGAGTAGCCGGCGAACCGGTCGAACGACTGCTGCCGGCTGGCCAAGTCGAGGTAGTCGGCGATAGCGATGTCGTGTTTGGTCAGGCCGGTGCGCGCTTCGCGGTGCTTCACCAGCACGAGGCGCTCGGCGTCGGCGTAGGGCAGCGGCCGCAGCAGCACCGCCTCGACCACCGCGAAGAGTGCGGTGTTGGCGCCGATGCCCAGCGCCAGGGTGAGGACGACGGCCGCCGCGAACGCCGGCTCGCGGCCGAAGATGCGGAGCGCGTGCGCGAGGTCGCGAAACATCATCACGTGCCATTCCTTTCGGGGCGGACGAGAAGAGGCGGGAACGGGCACGGCAGGCGCCGTGATCGATTCGACGACGGCGAGCCGCAAACACACCGCGACCAGCCAGGCGACCCGAAGGTGGTACCAGGCGCGTTGCACGACGCCGGTCCAGCGCGAGGCCGTTTTGGCCGCTCGCGTGGCCCGCTCGTAGTCCAGATCGGCCAGCGCCGGGGCGAACCAGTCGCGGCGAACCGCCGCGGGCAAGAGGCGCGCCAGCCAGGGCATCCGCGGCTCAGGCATCGGACCACCGCACGTGGGCCGGCAGATGCGCCAGCTCGTCGTAGAAGCGGTGCGCCTCGGTCCATTGCCGGGCGCCGTCGCGGGTGATCCGGTAGCGCCGTTCGGTGACGGTCTGGTCGCCAGCGGTCACCTGCTCGTACCAGCCCTCCACCAGTTTCGCGCGTTCGATCCGCGCCATCAGCTGGTAGAACGCCGGGCCGCTGCGGCGCACACCGTAGCTGGCCAGGGCCTGGCGCAACACCCGGCCGGGCTGGTCGTCGGTCCGCAGCACACCGAGGACCAGATAGTGGAGGTGGGTGAGGGCAGGCAGCGCGCGCTTCGGCATAATGCGACGTTATCTACGGTGGCATTAGACGGAGCGGGTGGGCGAATGGTTGCTCGCTCCAGATACGCGCCTGCTCAGCCGGCCGGCCTGGGCCGGTTTGCCCATCAGAAATCGACGGGCAGCATCCCGTCGCGGGCGATCTGAGCGCATCGCGGCCGCAGGCACGGCCGTCAGGTGATTCTCAGCGGCGCCGAGGGATTTTCCAGCCCGCCACCCTCCGAATCGCGGATTCTCCTGACGCACACGGGGCAGGCTCGTGGCACGCAAATGGCCTTGGGTGTCTCCAGGCGCCCGCAAGTCTCGCCATCGCTCGCTGCGGGTTGGGTTGAGACGCCGAGTGCTCGAGGCCCCCATGGCGCGCTCAGGTAGTCTTCTGTCGTTTGTTCGCCGGCTGGCTGCCGCGGCGTTCATTCTGCTCCTGCCCGGACTCGTCGGTGCCCAGCCCACCACGACGCGCGTGAGCATCGGGCCCGGCGGCGTTCAGGGCAACGCCGACACCTATGAGTTGACGCCCTCGGCGATCAGTGCCGATGGCCGCTGGGTGGTGTTCGCCTCATTTGCCAGCAACTTGGTGGTCGCCGACACGAACGGCCTTTCCGACGTGTTCGTGCACGACCGGCAGACGGGGACGACGTCGCGGGTGAGCGTCGGGCCCAACGGGGCCGAGGGGAATGGCGAGAGTCGCGGCGCGGCAATCAGCGCCGACGGGCGCTGGGTGGCCTTCTTGTCCGTAGCCAGCAACCTCGTCGCTGGCGACACCAACGCCACAACTGACATTTTCGTGCACGACCGGCAGGCGGCGGTGACGACGCGGGTGAGCGTCGGACCGGGATCGGCCCAGGCAAACGACAGCAGCGGCGACTACGGCCCCTCGATCAGCGCCGATGGCCGTTGGGTGACGTTCGACTCCCGAGCTGGCAACTTGGTGCCGGGTGACACGAACAACGCTATTGACGTGTTCGTGCACGACCAGCAGACAGGGACCACGACACTGGCCAGCGTGGGGATCGGGGGCGCACCCGGCGGAGGCGACAGCTGGGGTGGGGCAATCAGCGCCGGCGGCCGGTGGGTGGCGTTCAGTTCGACTGCCAACAACCTCGTTCCGGGCGACACGAACTTTGCGGCGGACGCGTTCGTGTTCGACCGGGAGACGGGGACGACCACGAGAGTGAGTGAAGGTACTGGGGGGACCCAGGGCGATGGTCCCGCCCTCTTTCCGAAGGTCAGCGCCGACGGCCGGTGGGTGGTGTTCAGCTCGAATGCCAGCAATCTCGTGACGGGCGACACCAACGGGGTGGCTGACGTGTTCTTGCACGACCGGCAGACGGCGACGACTGCGCGAGTGAGCGTGGGCCCTGGCGGCACGCAAGGCGATGGCTCCAGGTACCGGCAGTGCGATGAGCCCCGATGGCCGGTGGGTGGCTTTCGGCTCCGCCGCCAGCAATCTGGTCGCGGGCGACACGAACGGTCACGGTGACGCGTTCGTCTACGACCGGGACACGGGGTCGACGGTTCGGGTGAGCGTGGGCTCTCTGGGTGCCGAGGCGGATGGTTCCAGTTCCGGCGAGGGCGTCAGCGCCGATGGCCGATGGGTGGTATTCAGCTCCCGGGCGAGCAACCTCGTCGCTGGTGATGCCAACGGTGCAGTGGACGTGTTCGTCCGCGACCGCGTGGACCCGGCGTGCAGCATCGCGCTCGCCCCACAGTCGGTCACAACACCGGCGACACTGGCCGCGGGGCCCGTGCAGGTGACAGCCCCACCGGGCTGCTCGTGGACGGCTGTTTCCACCGATCCGAGCTGGCTGACCGTGACCGGTGGGTCAGGTGGGACCGGCCCCGGCACGGTGAACTACAGCGCGGCGGCCAACGCCGCGTTGCCTCGGACCGCCAGGCTCATCATCTGGGACCAGTCGGTGACGGTGCACCAGGTGAGCCCGACCACGCCGGAGACTCCCAGTGGGCTGGTCGCCGCGTTGGTGACGGGGCACCTTGTGACCCTGCGCTGGACCATTCCGCCCTTCGGACCGACACCGACGGCCTTCCTCCTCGAAGGCGGCGTGCAAGCGGGTCAGGTGCTGGCGAGCATCCCGACGGGGTCGACGGCGCCGGTCTTCACCTTCGCGGCGCCCCGCGGCTCGTTCTACGTGCGCGTCCACGCCGTCAGCGGCGCGTTCCGGAGCGCGGCGTCGAACGAGATCAGGATTCACGTCGATACGCCGGTGCGCCCGTCTGACCCGGCCAATCTACTTGGGCTGGCCGATGGCTCCACGCTGACGCTCGCGTGGACCAACACCTACACGGGCGGTGCTCCGACGACCATCTGGCTCAGAGTCAGAGGCCCCCTGGACGCCTGGGTGCCCCTGGGGGTCGTCGACCATTTCACCTTCGCCGGTGTCCCGCCGGGAATCTATACGTTTGACGTAACCGCGCAGAACACGGCCGGCAACAGCTTCTCGACCAATGCCGTGACGCTGGAGTTCCCGAGTCCGTGCGCGGGTCCGCCCGTGGCACCGACCGACGTCGCGGCGTATCGCATCGGGCGCACCGTCTTCGTCACCTGGGCGCCGGGCACCACCGGCGCCGCGCCGACAGGCTACCTACTGAACGTGACCGGATCGTTCGTCGGCGCCTTCGCCACCAATGAACGGGCCCTGAGCGGCGCCGTTGGGCCCGGGTCGTACACGTTGAGCGTGCGTGCGGTCAACCCGTGCGGCGCGAGCGCCGCCAGCCCGCCGCAGACGGTCGTGGTGCCGTAGCACCGACCCTGCCTCAGCGCTGTCGCTAGGGGAGTCTCTCCGCTGTCGAGAGGTTTGTCGTCCGCCTGGAGGCCACCATGTTGCGCCGGAAAGTGTCCTTGTCGACGCGTTGCATGCTGCTTGTCAGTGCGCTTGCCCTCCTGTTGCCGGGACTGGTGGCCGCGCAGCCCACGACCACGCGCGTGAGCGTGGGACCTGGGGGCACCGAAGGCAACGGGTTCAGCGGCGGTTCGGCCTTGAGTGCCGACGGCCGCTGGGTGGCGTTTGGCTCCGCGGCCAGCAATCTGGTCGTGGGCGACACGAACGGCGAGGTCGACGTATTCGTATACGACGTTCACACAGCGACGACGACGCGGGTCAGCGTCGGGCCCGGCGGTATTCAAGGGAGTGGCCGCACCTACACCTTTTCGATCAGCGGCGATGGCCGGTTGGTCGCTTTTGAGTCGGACGCCAGCAACCTCGTGGTGGGCGATACGAACAACCGGGTGGACGTCTTCGTGTACGACCGGCTGACAGGAACGACGGCGCGCGTGAGCGTGGGGCTGGCGGGCGCACAAGCCAATGACGAGAGCAATGTCCCCGTGATCAGCACCGATGGCCGTTGGGTGGCGTTCACTTCCTGGGCCTCGAATCTGGTGGAGCTCGACTGGAACACCATCTCGGACGTCTTCGTGTACGACCGACAGGCGGGGACGACGACCCGCGTGAACGTCGGCCCGGGAGGCGAACAGGTGAACAGCGGCAGCGGCTGGCCCGCGATCAGCACCGATGGCCGTTGGGTGGGGTTCACGTCCTCGGCCAACAACCTTGTGGCGGGCGATACGAATGGCGAGGAGGACGTGTTCGTCCGCGACCTGGCGACGGGGACGACGACGCGGGTGAACCTCGGCCCCGGGGGTACTCAGGCGAATGGCGGCAACATCGGCAATTCCGTCCCGGCGATCAGCGCCGATGGCCGCTGGGTGGCGTTCGTTTCCGATGCCGGCAATCTGGTGCCGGGCGACACGAATGGCATGGACGACGCGTTCGTCCACGACCGCCAGACTGGGACGACGACCCGCGTGAGCGTCGGGGTCGGGGGTGGCCAGGGAAACGGCGGCAGCTCCTTCCCTGGAATCAGCGCCGATGGCCGCTGGGTGACGTTCTCGTCGTCTGCCAGCAACTTGGTGCCGGGCGATGCGAATGGCGCGGAGGACGTGTTCGTCCTCGACCAGTGGACAGAGACGACAACGCGGGTGAGCGTGGGGTCGGGCGGCGCCGAAGGAAACGGCGCCAGCCTGGGCCCGGCGATCAGCGCGGATGGCCGCTGGGTCGCGTTCCCGTCATTCGCCAGCAACTTGGTCGCGGGTGACGCCAATGGCTGGTCGGATGTGTTTGTACACGACCGTATAGGCCTGCTGCCGCCAACCTCCCCGGAAGGCCTGGTCGCCTCCTCCGTGGCGGGTAACGTCGTGACCTTGCGCTGGACGATCCCATCCGCCGAGCCCATCCTGACCGGCTTCGTGCTCGAAGGCGGCGTGTCCCCAGGAGAAGTGCTGGCGAGCATCCCCACGGGATCGGCGGCGCCCACGTTCACCTTCGCGGCGCCCGCCGGGTCGTTCTACGTGCGCGTGCACGCCCTGAACGACACGGCCCGAAGCGCTGCGTCGAACGAAATCCGCATTCACGTCAACACGCCAGTGGTGCCGTCGGCTCCGGCCAACCTGCTGGGGCTGGTGAACGGCTCGACGCTGGCGCTGGCGTGGACCAACACCTACACCGGCGGCGCGCCGACATCACTCGTGCTCGACGTGTCCGGCGCGATCACCACGTCGGTGCCGTTGGGCGTGAGCGAGACCTTCAGCTTCGCCGGCGTGCCCGGCGGGACCTACACGCTGTCGGTGCGGGCGCAGAACGCCGCCGGCAGCAGCCCGCCGTCCAACCTCGTGACGCTCACGTTCCCAGGCGTCTGCTCAGGTCCGCCCGGCACACCTGCCGACGTCGTCGCCTACCGCGTGGGGCAGACCGTGTTCGTCACCTGGTCCCCCGCGGCCGGTGGTCCCGCCCCGACGAGTTATCTGCTGGGCGTCACGGGGGCATTCGCCGGCGGTTTCGCGACGACCGGACGGGCGCTTAGCGGGACTGTTGGGCCGGGTTCGTACACGTTGAGCGTGATCGCGGTGAATCCGTGCGGCGCGAGCGCCGCCAGCCCGCCGCAGACGGTGGTCGTGCCCTGACAGCGGCGAGGTCCGAGGGATCGACCTGGAGGTCATCATGGATTCACGCACCCAACGCGGCTCGTCAAACCGCCTGACCCAGCCGCCGACGATTGGCTGGTGGCTGCTCGCTGGTTGGATGGCTCTGCTGACGACGCCGGGCAACGCGATCGCACAAGGGCTGTGGTCGCCGCCGGTCGCCGTGTCCGCTCCTGGCTTCGGCGGCGACAGTCCCGATCTCGCGATGGACGGCAGCGGCAACGCCGTCGTCGTGTGGACCGGCCGGATTGGCAATGACGGCGTCGTTCGCGTGTCTCGCTACACCGCCGCGACCAGCTCCTGGAGTGCTCCCCTCGACCTCAGCGCGCCAGGCGAACCGGCCGGCAGCGGCCGCGTCGCCATGGACTCGGACGGCAACGCGGTGGTCGTCTGGGTGCGGTCAAACGGGATCGATGCCATCGCGCAGGCGGCGTACTACTCGGCAGGGACGGCCGCTTGGGGCGCCGTCAAAGACCTCTCTGCCTCGGGACAGAGGGCGATGACGCCACTGGTTGCCATGGATGGCGGCGGCAATGCCGTGGCAGTGTGGCTGCGCTCCGATAGCGCCAACGCCGTCGTGCAGACCGCGCGCTTCCTCGCCGTCACCGCCGCGTGGAGTGTGCCTCGGGATCTGTCGGCGCCGGGCGAACGAGCCTCCGACCTGGCGCTCGCCGCCGGCGCCGATGGCGCCGCCGCCGTGGCGTGGGTGCTCGGGGTCGCACCGTCGTTCCTGACGAATCGCGTGGTGCAGGTCGTGCGCTTCAGCCCCGCCCAGGACACGTGGAGTGCGCCCGCCAGCCTGGCGGCAGCGACCGCCCTCGGAGAGGACGTGAACCGGCCGTCGGTCGCGATCGACATCAGCGGCAACGTCATCGCGGTGTGGCGGGCCGCGCGCGTCTTGCCCACGTACCGCAGAGCGATCCAGACCGCGTTCTACGTCTCGGCGACGGGGACGTGGACGGGGGCCGCCGACCTGTCCGCGGGTGCCGACTACGTCGAGAGCTCGCGGGTCGTGATGGACCGCGGCGGCCACGCCGTCGCGATCTGGACGAGATACACGCGCGGGGTGCAGGCGAGACGCTACTCGCCGGGCACCGGATGGGGGGCGACCACCGAGCTCTCGTCGGCCGGCGGTCCCAACTTCGGGAACCCGACCGTCGCGGTCGACGGTCACGGCAACGCCGTGGCCGGGTGGGATCTGTACGACGATCGCGGACACTTCTATCAGCGATCGGCGTTCTTCAACGCCGCCACCCGGTCGTGGACCGGCGGCATCGCCGTGCACTCCGAGAGTGCCCCGGGTCCGGTCATGGCCATCGGCGGCGGCGACAAGGTGATGGCCGTGTGGACATCGCCGTGGCCCGAATCGGTCGTTCGTGTCGCCAACGCCGTGATCCCCGCTCCGCCCTCGTTGCTGCCGGCGGCGATCACTCGTCCGTACGTCACGCTGACCTGGACGGCGCCGGTCTCCGGCCCCGCCCCCACCGCGTACACCATCGTCGCCAGCGCCTCGCCAGACGGCCCGCCGATCGCGACCCTGCCGGCCGGGCTGCTGACATCGGTGCTGGTCCAGGCGCCCGACGGCGGCTACTTCGTGCGGGTGATCGCGAGCGTGGCGGGCACGACGATTCCGTCCAATCAGATCGCCGTCGTGGTGGCGCCGCCACCCGCGCCCACGGCGCCGCTCGAACTGGGTGCCACGGTCAACGGCAGCAGCATCACGCTGTCGTGGAACGCTCCCGCCAACGTCGCGGCCGCTCCGGTTCGCACCTACGTCGTCGAGGCCGGCAGTGCGCCCGGGCTCGTCAATCTGGCGAACTTCGCGACCGGCAATGCGGCCACGGCCTTCGTGTCACCGCCGGTGCCGAACGGGAGTTACTACGTCCGCCTTCGTGCCCGGAACGAGAGCGGAACGGGGCCGGCCACCGCGGACCTGCGCGTCGTGGTCGGTCCGCCCCCGCCGGGACCGCCGACACTCACCGGCTCAGCCAGCGCCGGCGGAAACGTCTTCCTGACGTGGACGCACCCAACCACGGGGGCCGCCGTGACGGGATATCAGCTGCAGGCGGGGACGGCGCCGGGCCTGAGCAACGCCGCCGTGGTGACGTTGCCCGCGACTCCTGAGGCGTTCAGAGCCGGCGGAGTTCCGCCCGGCATCTACCATGTGCGGGTGGTCGCGACCAGCGCGCTCGGCCTGGGCGTCGCGTCGAATGAAATCGTGCTGGCGGTGCCGTAGCCACGTTCGCACGAACGTGGCGCGCCCGCCTGGGCTCGAACCAGGGACCCCCGGCTTAGAAGGCCGGTGCTCTATCCAGCTGAGCTACGGGCGCGTGGCTTCATCGTAGCAGGCTCGGAGCGTGCGGCCGGCGAGCATCAGTCCTTGTCGGTACGTTCGTCGGCCTGCGGCTGGGCCTGGCCCTCGGCCTCCATGTTCGCGATCTGATCCTTCGTGCTGCCCTGGGGCTTGGCGGCCGGGTTGTGGGGGTCCTTCACCTCGGCGTCACGCTGCTCAGGTTGGGTAGCCCGCTGGCCTCGATCCGAGTCGCGGAGTTCGCCGCGCAGCCCAGTCTTCCCGGCCGACGGCCCGGATTCCTCGCCCACGCCCTCGACGTCGGGCTCGGGCAGCGGCGGAATCCCCTTGCCTTCAGTGGAACTGGCGGTAGCGAGGCCCTTGTCGCGCTCGCCGGCGTGCGGCGCTGGCTGATCGGTCCTGTTGGTCATACCAGGCGCAGCAGCAAGGACGATGCCGCAGGCGCTCCGGCGGTCCAATCACTTCTTTGCCGACAACGCCGCGACCGCCGACGTGAACGTCTGCCACGGCACCGGCGGCCCGTGCACCGGCGCCAGCGTGTCCACGCGCAGGCCCATGCGCTCCACTTGCGTCAGCAGGCTCTGCATCGCTGGCAGCTGCGCTGGCCGCGGCGGTTCGTGGGTGTCGAACAGATCCGCCTGGAAGGCGATGCGCTCGGCGGGGAGGTAGGCCATCAGCATGCCAGCCACGTGCTGCAGCGGCTGCACGTAGTAGACGCGCAGGATCCGCGTGTTGTCCGTGATGACGTAGTTCTCCTGCACCGCTTCGTAGTTGTAGCCCTCGGCCACCTCGGTGGGCGGCCAGCGCGACACGATGTCCGGCGCGATGGTGCGCGGCTCGTAGTTCAGGACGTCGCGGTTGAGGAACGGGATGTTGATCATGTGCGCGACGACGGTGGCGCCGATGTGCAGGTAGGTGCGCAGCCCGCCGATGTGGTCGAAGTGCGGATGCGAGCTGATGATCCAGCGGATCGGCTTGCCCGGCGCCAGCCGGGCGATCTCCTCGATCACCGCCAGGCTGCGGGCCTCGTCGCCGGGTGCCTCGAACACCGCGACGAAGCGATCGAACTCGATCAGGTAGCTGGCAGCCGGGCCGCCGCCGAGGCGATACACCCCCGCGGCCATCTTCTCGACCGTGACCGGCGGCGTGGCGGGGAAGGTCGCTGCCGCGACCGCGGCGGGCACCGGTCCCGCATTGGGGCAGACATTGGCCTGCACGTCGTTGAACTGGCCGCCGTAGCCGTTGTGGCCGGTGCTCTGCCGGTAGAACTGCCAGTTGTCGTCCCAGCCGTGATGCGAATGCCAGTCGGTGGGCCACTTGGCGCCGGCCACCGTGATCTGGTTGGTGGACTCGTGCTCGATGTTGAAGTCGCCGAGCGCCGGCAGGTTCACGGTGGTCTTGATGCGCTGGATCTGGTTCCGCGAGTTGACCGTGGCGTCGACCCGGTACTTGCCGAACATGGTGATCGCCACGACGTGGACGCGCTCGGGCATCACCACGTTGCCGTCGCGGCCCTTCTCGATCTGTTCCCAGCGCCAGAAGGCGATCGGATTGGCGCCCGGCAGCCGCGCCGCCTTCAGGAAGCCGTGCGGGTTGAGCCACAGGTCGAGGCGGTAGAGCTCGGCGAGGTCCGGAGGCACGGCTACCGGGGGACCGTCGCCGTCGATGTGCCAGGCCTTGTCGCCGCGCACGATGTGGGTCTGGCGCCGCGACTTCTGCACCGGCGTGCCGTCCTGCCAGCCGGTGCCGTACTTCCACGACGCCGGGTTGAGCCCCGGCTCGCGGTCGAACGTCTCGACGCTGGTCTCGGCCGCCCAGTCGATACTGCGGCGGTAGTTGGCCAGCCGGTCGATGCGCGGCCAGTCGATGTTCACGGCGTTCTCAGCGGTCTGCCCGACCGCGGCGCTGTAGCCGGTGCCCGCGAAGGTGACGCAGCGCAGCGTCGCTTCGCCGATCTCGGCCGCGGCGGCGGCCAGCACCGGCGCCGGATCGACGTAGCCGGGCGGGTACGGCTGCGCCGGCGCCCGCGTGCCGAGCGCCGAAACCAAAATCACCGCGGTCCAGAAGGGTCGACGCATCATCAGGGCCTCACCGGGCCGGCATTGTAGCGGCAATGGGCGTGGCTGGTTCGACTGGACGACCCGCGGGTCGTACCATGACCGGATGACGACGACTCGCCCCGAACCCTGGCTGCGTGGACCGGTGCCCGGCGTGCCGGCCTTGTTGCAGCCGGCCGCGCATGCGTTCCAGATGTCGATCGAGGACTGCGAGGCGGCCGCGGCAGACCTCACTAACGACGAGCTGTGGGCGTCACCGAACGGCGCGGCGTCAGTGGGCTTCCACCTGCGCCACCTGACCGGCAGCACCGACCGACTGCTCACCTACGCGCGTGGCGCGACGCTCGACGCCGGGCAACGGGCGGTGTTGGCGGCGGAATCGAGCGCTGCCGAGCCGCGCCCGACCGCGACGGAACTGCTCGCAGCGTGGCGGGCAGGGGTTGACGCGGCGATCGCGCAGCTGGCCGCTACCCCCGAGACGGCGCTGACCGAGGCGCGCGCCGTCGGCCGTGCCCAGCTGCCGTCCACCGTGCTCGGGCTGCTGTTCCACGCTGCCGAGCACGCGTCCCGCCACACCGGGCAGGTGGTGACGACGGCGAAGATGGTGAGGGGAGCGCCCGGCAGTGCCTCCTCCCGGAGTCCGAGATGATTGGATGGAGATCTTGCGAGGACGGAGGGAGGGGGCGCTGCCGGGCGCGATTCGGCCCGCCCCATTAGGCCGGGTTTCCTTCCGGAGGCCGAGATGATTGGATGGAGAGCTTGCGAGGACGGAAGAAGCAGGTGGTCCCCGGCGCGATCGGGCGCACTCGCGAGGCCGGAGGGAAAAGGCGCTGCCCGGCGCGACGGGAGCGCCGCTAATCGGACGCGGCGCCCACGAACCGGTCGTCCTCGTCGGCGAACAGCACGTTGAAGCTGGTCAGCGAGCCGTAGCAGCCGGTGATGTAGCTCTGGATCTTCACCTTCTGGTCGTCGGGCAGATCCGAGGCGTTGACCTGCTGCTCGAGCGTCCGCAGCCGGTTCCGCAACATCACGATCTTGTGGAAGAACGTGTCGATCGGCCAGCTCTTCTCCTGCACGCCGGGCTTGCCGGGCCGCAGCACCAGGTCGCCGCCGCGCCATTTCTCGGCCGGCGCCGCCGGGGTCAGCCCGGATTCCTCGCGGATGATCCGGCGCAGCAGCAGCTCGAGGTTGGCGGGGACGGACGCATCGGACATCACAGGCTCCAGGAGTTCGCGGTCGCTGACGAGAGGGAGGGGCGAGGCCCCGGACGCGGCGGTGCGAGGCGACGCCGCGCTGGCGCTCGTCGTCGCGCCGCGTGACGGCGTCGGCGGCGGTCCGCTGGTCGACATCCGCGCTCCGCCGCGATAGTTGTGCTCGCTGCCGCAGAAGTCGCAGGTGACGCGCAGCGGCTGCTGCGACTGGTCGACCACGACCACGGTATGCATGCGGTCTTCGTGACAGGACCGGCAGTGGTCTTCGACCGCTTGACCGGCGCGATACGTCCGCTGGCTCATGGGGGCTCAGAGAAACGACGACGGAGTTCCGCGCGCGCTACTTGATCGACGCCGCGACCCTGGCGTAGTCGAGCATCTGCGCCTTCAGATCCATCGGATAGCTGATCGCGACGTCGGTGATCGCCCCAGCCGCGTCGGTCGTGGCCGTGAGCGTGGGCATCACGAAGCCCGAATACGACGGCAGCTGCAGCCGGTCGACGCGGCTCACCACCTGGTCGCGCAGCGTCGCGTCGAAGTGGATGCCGTGGGCGTCGAACAGCGTCTTGGCGGCGGCGTAATCGCCGGTGCTCTTGATGCGCTGCACCTCGGCCAGCAGCCGGCCGACGCCGGCGCGAAACGCCGTCGCGTCGGTCATCACGTAGAAGGTCTTGCCGTCGCGCTGGCGCACGTCAATGGCTTTGGTGTTGGCCATCAGCCACCGCACGATCATCTGGCGGTTGCGCATGTGGTCTTCTTCGATCTGCGTGCCCTGCCGCACCCGACGCAGCTGCACCAGTGCGTTCTTCGTGTAGGCCTCGTATTCGGCCTGGACGATTTCGGCCTGGTCGGCGGCGGCCAGGATGCCCAGCTCGGCCAGCTTCGGATCGGGCAGGAAATAGAGACCGATGAGATCGGCACGGCCCTCCTCGAGGGCGGAGTAGAACTCCTTCAGGACCGAGTTCGGTGTCCCGGTGACCGTCGGGCTCATCCGCCCCGAAGCGTGGCCGATCACCTCGTGCATGTTGGTGTGCAGCTCGCCGGCGAAGGCGCTCCATTTGCCGGCGCGGGTCACTTCCTCCGGCACCCAGGCGAACTCGTTGCGGAACTCGGGCACGGTCGAGCGGTCGTAGGCCTCGGTGACGTTGGAGAGCGACACCGACTTGCTGCCGTACTGCTCGCGCACCGACTGATCGTTGGGCAGGTTGATGCCGATCGGGGTGACCGGCCCGGATTCGCCGGTCTCGATCACCACGTCGATAGCCTGGGCGGTGATGCCCTTGACGTCGGGCTTGCGGAACTCGGCCGCAAACGGCATCCGGTCCTCGAACCACTGTGCGCTGGTGGCCAGCTTCTCGATCTCGACCGTCTTCTGCCGGTTCACGTAGTAGACCAGCGCTTCCCATGCACCCTTGACGCCGCGTGGGTCCATGTAGACCTCGATGAAGCCGTTGATGGTGTCGACCGGCGAGGTCTTGTCGGCGACCCAGGCGATGTCATAGGCCTTGCGATCGGCGTCCTCGCCGCTGCGATACCACTGCACCAGCTTGACGAGCGCCTCCTTCATCGTCGGCGTCGCGAAGGGCTGCGCGGCCTCGAGGTGGCCGACGACGGCGCGGATCTGCGGGTCGTAGCGACCGCCCACCTTGTAGACCTCTTCGACCAGCCGGCCGTTCTGCTTGACCAGCCGCGAGTTGAGGCCGTAGCGCTCGGTGAAGCCCTTGAGATCGGCGAGCGACACGCCCGAGTACAGGTTGTTGGCGCTGGCCTGCAGGATGTCGCGGCCGCCGTCGGGTGTCTTCTGCGTCACCATCGGATCGACGGTGGCGTCGAAGAAGAGCGGCCGCATCCGCCCCAGCATCGCGTCCAGCGATTCCCCGGGCCGGGTGGCGAACGCCGCGCCGTTCTTCACCGCCTGGCCGGCGGCGGCGGCGAACGCCTCGGGCGTGCAGGCGAGCACGAACTTGCGCGCGGTGAGGTTGTTGTACGGGCCGGTGTTGATCCAGAAGAGCTTGGTGTAGCGCTCGATCTGGTCGAGCGTCGCCGGGTCGATGCCGGCGCCGTGCGCGACGATCTGCTCGAGCACGCCGCGCATCTCGAGGTTGTGCGCGTAGCGCTGATCCCAGTAGATGTCGCGGCCGGCAATCGCCGCCTGCGTCAGGTGGTAGATGAGCCGCTTCTCGTTCAGCGGCAGCGCCGTGAAGCCGTCGGCGTAGAGCTGCACGACGGCGGCGTCGTCGACCCGTTCGAGCAGATACTTCTTCTCGGCGAGGGCGACCACCGGCGCGGTGGCGGCGACTGGCGCCGGCGCCTCGGGGGTGGGTGAGCAGCCGAACGCGGCGGCGAGCAGAAGGGGGGCGGCGGCGGTGCGCATGCGCATGGGGTGGATGGTACCCCACGCCGCGCGCGACGTCAGCTCCGGGCCGTGGTGGTGTGCATCCGGCCGTTCCATCGGCCGGCGGCGTCGAGGTGCAGGTCGAACTGGTCGAGGATCCGCATCACCGTGTGGTCCACGACCTCGTCAATCGAGGCCGGCCGGTGGTAGAACGCCGGCACCGGCGGGAAGATCACCGTGCCCATCCGCGACAGCCGCAGCATGTGCTCGAGATGGATGTCGCTGAGCGGCGCTTCGCGCGGCACCAGCACCAGCTTGCGGCGCTCCTTCAGCACGACGTCGGCGGCACGGTGGATCAGGTTGGTGCCGCTGCCGGTGGAGATCGCCGCCAGCGTGCGCATGCTGCACGGCACCACCACCATGCCGCGGGTGACGAACGAGCCGCTGGAGATCGCGGCGCCGTAGTCCTCGACGTTGTAGACCTCGGCGGCCAGCCGCTTCACGGCCTCCACGGTCCACGCGGTCTCGTGCAGCAGGGTCTGGATGGCCCACTTGCTCATCACCAGGTGCGCCGGCACGCCGGCGTCGCGCAGGATCTCGAGCATCCGCACGCCGTAGATCATGCCGGTGGCGCCGGTGAGGGCGACGACGAGTGGGGGAGTCTGGGCCATCCGGTGCGTTGCTTTCAGTCTAGCCGTTTCATAGGACGCCGGCCGGTGCCCCGGGGTCCCGGCGCGCGGCTCGCCACCGTCCCAGCAGGGCAGGACCGACCAGCACCACGCCCGCCACCAGCAGCAGCATTCCGGAGCTAGGCCGCGTGACCAGCGCCGTCCAGTCGCCTTCGGCGATGGCCAGCGCCCGGCGCAGATGCATGTCGGCGGCCGGGCCGAGCATCACCCCGATCATCACCGGGGCAAGGGGACAGCCCGCCTGACGCAGGCCGAACCCCAGCGCGCCGATCGCCGCCAGGGCCAGCACGTCGCCGACGGCCCGGTGCACGCTCCACGCGCCGACGGTGGCCACCACCAGGATGCCGCCGTAGAGGAGCGGCGTCGGGATGCGGAGCAGCAGCACCCACACCCGGATGAGCGGCAGGTTCAGCACCAGCAGCAGGACGTTGCCGATGTAGAGGCTGGCGAGCAGCGTCCACACGAAGCGCGGTTCGTTCTGGAACAGCAGCGGCCCGGCCTGCAGACCGAACTGCTGGAAGCCGGCGAGCAGCACCGCCGCCGTGGCCGACGCCGGCAGACCGAGCGTGAGCAGCGGCACCAGTGTGCCGGCGGCCGAGGCGTTGTTGGCGGCCTCGGGTCCCGCCACGCCTTCGATCGCGCCGTGCCCGAACTCCTCGGGCCGCGACGACAGGCGCTTCTCGACCGCGTAGGAGAGCAGCGTCGGCAGCTCGGCGCCGCCGGCCGGCAACGCGCCGAGCGGGAACCCAATCGCCGTGCCGCGCAGCCACGGCTTCCACGACCGGCGCCAGTCGTCGCGCGACATCCAGCGCGTGCGTTCGAGCGGCAGCACCGTGCTGGGGCCGGGCGGTGCGGCCGCCAGCGCCAGCGTCTCGCCGACCGCGAACAGGCCGATCGCGACGATCGTCGGGTCGAGGCCGTCGAGCAGATACGGCACGCCAAGCGTCAGGCGTGCGTCGCCGCTCAGCCGGTCGATGCCGATGAGGCCGAGCAGCACGCCGACCGCGAGGCTGAGGAGTCCCGCGGTACGCGATTGGCCGAGCAGCGTCGCGGTGGCGGCAAACGCCACGACGATGAGCGCGAAATAGTCGGCCGGGCCGAAGGCCAGCGCCAGCCGCGCCATCGTCGGCGCGCTCAGCGTGAGCCCGATGGTGCCGAGCGTGCCGGCGACGAAGCTGCCGATCGCCGCCGTGGCCAGGGCGGCGCCGGCGCGGCCGCGGCGCGCCATCTGATGGCCTTCGAGCGCGGTGACGATGGTGGCGCTCTCGCCCGGCGTGTTCAGCAGGATCGAGGTGGTCGAGCCGCCGTACATCCCGCCGTAGTAGATGCCGGCGAACATGATGAACGCCGCCGTCGGCTCGAGGCCGTAGGTGGCCGGGAGCAGCAGCGCCACGGTGAGCGCCGGGCCGATCCCGGGCAGCACGCCGACCGCCGTGCCGACGGTGACACCGACCAGGCCCCAGCCGAGGTGCGACGGCGTGAGCGCAAGCTGAAAGCCCTCCCAGAGTCCGGCGATCGGATTCACGGGACGCGGCGCCCCTTCGGCAGCGGCACGTCGAGACCCCAGGCGAAGAGCGCGGCGAGGGCAGCGGCGAACAGCGCGCCGATCGCGGCGTCGCGCAGCGGCCGGCGGTTGCCCAGCGCATGGCTGGTCGTGGCGAAGACCACGGCAGCCAGCGGGACGAAGCCGACGAGCGGCATCGCCACCGCCTGCAGGCCGAGGACCGCGAGGATGCCGACAACCGGCGCCATCCGCGCGACCGGGGCGGCAGTGTCAGGCGCGTTGCGGCGCTGCCACCAGCGGCCGGCGGCGAGCGCGACGCAGGCAACGAGGGCGGCGATCGGCGCGGTGCGGGCGGTGGGCTGCCAGGACGTGCCCGCTGTCTTGCCCGACTGCTGCGCCAGCCGATCGATGACGGCGTGGACGCGCGCCTGCTCGGCGAGCAGGAACTGCCGGAACGCCGGGCCGTCGAGATAGGCGTCGGTCCAGCCGGTGCGTGCCAGCGTCTCGCGCCAGCTCGGACTCGCGACCAGCCGCCGCACCCGCTCGGTGAGCGCGGCCTGCTCGGCGGCGCTGATGCCGGGCGGCGCGACGACCGCGCGCCAGTTCGCCAGATCGAGGGCCACGCCGGACTCGCGCAGCGTCGGTGCGTCGAGCGCCGGTTCGCGCACCGGCGCCGAGGTGGCGAGAATTCGCAACTGGCCGGTGGCGACCGATTGGACGAACTCGCTGAGGCCGCCGACGCCAGCCGTGACCTGTCCGCCGAGCACGGCAGCCAGCGCCTCGCCGCCGCCCGAGAACGCGACGTAGTTGGCGGCGGCCGGCGGCACCTGCACGGCTTCGGCAATGAGCCGCACCAGCAGGTCGTCGGTGCCGCCTGCGGATCCGCCACCCCAGGACACGCTGGCCGGTGCGGCGACCAAGGCGTCGAGCAGATCGCGCATGGTGCGATGCGGGGATCGCCGCCGGCACGACGATCACCTCGTGCTCGCCGGTGAGCCGGGCGATCGGCGTGGTGTCGGCGAGCGACGCCGACGAGCGGGTGGTGGCGATGGCGCCGACCATCACCAGGCCGGTGACGAGCAGCGCCTCGGGGCGGCCGCGTTCGGCGCTGACGAAGCGGGCGAGGCCGATGGTGCCGGCGGCGCCGGGGACGTTCTCCACCTGCACGACGTCGCCGGTGCCGAGTGACAGCAGCGCCCGCTGCATCGCGCGGGCGGTCTGGTCCCAGCCGCCGCCCGGTGCCGCCGGCGCGACGATGGTGAGCGGCCGCGCGTCGCCGTGGACGTCGGCGACCGTTGTGACCGCCAGCGCGGCGACGAGTGCGATCGGTGCCAGGCGCGGGCGCATGCGCGGCGGATTGTACTGCGGGCGATCGGCGCGCCGCGCGCTGATAGGATCCCGTCCATGCCGACGCTGCGCTATCTGCACTACGACGTCTTCACGTCGCGTCCCTTCGAAGGCAATCAGCTGGCGGTGTTCGAGGACGCGCGCGGGGTGAGCGGCCAGGACATGCAGCGGCTCACCAACGAGATGAACTTCGCCGAGAGCACCTTCGTGCTGCCGGCCGAGACGCCGGGCACCGACATCCGCATGCGCATTTTCACGCCGGCGCGCGAGATGCCGATGGCCGGGCATCCCACCGTCGGCACCACCTTCGCGCTCGCAGACAGCGGCGTCATCGCCGGTGGCCGCGAGCGGTGGGTGTTCGGGTTGAACATCGGCCCGGTGCCGGTCGCGCTCGACTGGGAGGGCGGCGCGCTGCGCGCGGCGTGGATGGATCAGGGGCGCCCGGAGTTCCGTGCGCCCGGGACGCCGGCCGAGCAGGTGCTGGACGCGATCCACGCCGACCGCACCGCGTCGGCCGCCACGGGTTGTCCGGTCGAAGAGGGATCGTGCGGCGCGGCGTTCTACTACGTGCCGCTGGCGACGCGGGCCGCGGTGGACGCCTGCGAGGCCGACGGCGCGGCGATGCGGCGGCTGCACAGCGCGTTCGCCGGCGCGCACGTCGGCGTCTTCGTGTTCAGCGCCGAACCCGGCGGCGACGGCGCCACCGTCTATAGCCGCATGTTCGCGCCCGAGGCCGGCGTGGTCGAAGATCCGGCCACCGGTGCCGCCAGCGGTCCGCTGGGCGCGTATCTGGTGCGCCACGGCGTCGTGCCGATGTCGGGCGCATCGGCGATCGTCAGCGCGCAGGGCGTGAAGATGGGCCGCCCGAGCCGTGTCATGGTGCGCGTCGAAGCGTCGTCGCCGGCGGACGTGACCCGGGTGCACGTCGGCGGGGCCGCCGTCCGAGTGGGCGAGGGCACCATCACGTGGTAGAAACTGCGCAGGAAAACTTGCCGTTCCTGCGGTCGGTGCCTGGCACCTCTTCCAGCCCGGGCCAGACTTCCTACGGCGCCAGTCGCTCGATCGTCCATCCGGCGCCGTCGCGGCGGTAGCGCAGCCGGTCGTGCAGCCGGTTCGGCCGGCCCTGCCAGAACTCGACCCGCGCCGGCGTCAGCAGGTAGCCGCCCCAGTGCGCCGGTCGCGGCACCTGGCCGTCGGCGAACCGCGCCGCCGCCTCGGCCATCCTGGCGTCGAGGACGGCGCGATCGGGGATGACGCGACTCTGCGGCGACGCCCACGCGCCCAGCCGGCTGTCGAGCGGACGTGACGCGAAGTAGGCGTCGCTGGCGTCATCGGCGCCGCGCGACACCGTGCCGCTCACCCGCACCTGCCGTTCGAGCTCGGCCCAGAAGAACACCAGCGCCGCCTGCGGATTCACCGCCAGCTGCGCCGCCTTGGCGCTCTCGTAGTTGGTGTAGAACGTCAACCCGCCGGCGGTGACGTCCTTCAGCAGCACGATGCGCGCATCGGGCGAGCCGTCGGCGTTCACGGTGGCCAGGGTCATGGCCGTCGCATCGAGCAGCTCGGCGCGCACCGCCTCGTCGAGCCACTGCCGGAACTGCTCGATCGGGTCGGTGTGGGCGTCGCGCTCCGAGAGCGCGCGGGCACGATAGTCACGTCGCAGGTCGGCAATCGCCATCACTCACGGTCCTCGGGAGTCGTGTCCACTTCAATCCAGGCGCCGAGATAGCGGCGATCGCGGATCGCCGGATCGACCTCGATCGGCATGAAGCCCGACGTCGTCACTGCTTCGAGTTCGATCGCCCCGCCGTCCGCCGGCGCCGGCACCGGCACCGCCACGGTGGTCTCGCTCTGCAAGTCGACGTCCTGGCGCCAGCCGTGCGTCGACAGCCGCAGCTGCGTCGGACGTTTGCCGCTGTGCACCCGCAGGGTCACGCCGCGCGCGCAGCCGCCGGGACAGGCGATGGTCAGCCGCGCCAGTCGTTGGCCCGTGGTCCAGAAGCCGGTGGATTCCGGGTACGTCGTCTCGTCGTGAAACAGCACGATCGTGCGCCCGTAGGCGGAGGCGGCCAGCACCTGACCAGTGCGTGTGCGCACCCCGGCGTCGACGACGTCGAGCGCCTCGATGCGCAGTTCGTCGATCGAGCGCTCCAGTTCCGGCGCGCCGCGGAAGCCGACGAAGCCGGCGTCGGTGGGCAGCCAGAACTCGGCGGTCCACTCGCCGCCTGGCACCGGCGTGAGCGGCCACTGCTGCAGCGGCGGGCCGATGCGGCCGATCTGCAGCGCGATCGGCATGCCGGGCCGGGCCGGCAGCGGATCGCGGTCCGCCCAGCGCACGACGGCGCGGTAGCGCCCGGCCGGCAGCGAGAACCGGCCGTTGTGCAGCACCCGCAGCGGCTGCGGCTCGGGACGCGAGCCGGGAGTGACGCTGACCGCGAGGGTCGGCTCGATCTCGGCCGCCGCCGAGATGCGGATCGGCCGGTAGCGCAGCGCGTACGGACGGGTCACGTGATCGAAGCTGTCGAGGGCTGGCAGCCGCGCCCGGGCCGCCAGGTCGATGCCGGGCAGCGCCGGCTCCGGCGCCGGCAGCAGCTCGCGCGCGGCCACGGCGGCAACGAACACGGCCGCGGCGGTGACCATCGCCGCCAGCGACGCGCGCCCGCGGCTGGCCGACGGCCAGCGGCCGAGCAGCCACGAGCCGAGCGCCGCCGCGACGATCCACAGCGCGCTCTCGGCCAGTGCAGGCCCGGCCTCGTGGGCGATGAACGTCGGGAACAGCGTCCACAGCGGCCAGCGCGGCGACAGCCAGCCGAGGAAGGTCGAGGTGCCGTCGCGGTCGTTGTTCAGCAGGAATCCCTCCTGCGCGCCGAACAGCATCGCCGCGACGACGACGCCGGTCCACACCAGCAGGTGCTGCGCGGCGCGCTGCGGCGATCCGACCCGTGCCGAACCGATCTGCACGGCCATCGGCAGCAGCAGCACCAGCAGCCCCGACACCACGGGCCGGGCCGGGGCGGCCGAGCCGCCCCACCAGATGCGGAACGCGCCGACGGTGAAGACGAGCGCGGCGACGATGAGTCCGGTCTCGAGCCCGAGCCGGCGCAGCGGGCCGGGGCGGCGGATCATCGTCCAGAACCCGAAGCCGGCCAGCACGTAGGCCGGCGCGTAGGCCAGCAGGCCGTATTCCTGATCGAAGAGCAGGCCGGGCACCCCGAACACGGTGTTGGACACCTGCGTCTGGCTCATACGCCCGTACGGACCGTGCGGCCACGGCGTGCCCCAATAGGCGTAGAAGAACGCCGCCCACGCCAGCAGGCTCAGTCCGTAGGGCAGCGCCACCGGCAGCGCGCCGCCGATCCACGAGGCGCGTGGCTGCGCCGCCTGCATCGGCCACCACCGGCGGGCGACCGCGACGGCCACGAGCGCCGCCGACATCGGCGCGTACTTCGTGCTCAGCCACGGGAGCGACGCGGCCAGCAGGCCGATCGCCCAGCCGTGCCAGGGCCGTGCGTCCGGCGTTGGCCGCAGCGCCAGCGGCAGGGCGAGGGCCACGGCGAGGGCGGCGGGAATCTCCGGGTAGATCGTGAAGCTGTTGGACAGGAACGGCGCCGAGAAGACGATCGCGGCCCAGGCCAGCGTGGTGTGGCCACGCGACCCGGTCGTCTGGACGCCCCAGCGCCACGCCACCGCCGCGGCGGTGGCGCTCATCAGCACGAACAGGGCGACCACCAGCGCGTAGCCGCCGGCGGCCATCACCGGCGTGATGAGCACCGGCATGCCGATCGGGTGCACCGAGTAGATCTGTCCGTCGGTGCCGCGCGTCAGGTAGTGCGGGTCGAGGTCGCGGCCGAAGTACTCGGCGTAGTCGCGGCGGGTGTGGTTGTTCTCGATGGCGAGATCGCCGTCGCGCCAGAGGCTCTGCGCCAGGATCAGATAGTGGGGCTCGTCGCCCGAGGGGAAGAGCGTGGTGTGGGTGAGCCGCCAGGCGCCGGCGCTGGCCGCCGCGGCCGTCGCCACCCAGACGGCAAGCGTGAGCGTCCGCAGGCTGCGGCGCGCCGCCCAGGCACCCACGGCTGACGTGTACGGCGCCGCTGCCCACAGGCACTGCGCCGCCACCGCCACCCACACGATCCACTTGGCGGGGCCGGCCAGGGCCTGCACGCCGGGCCACCAGTCGGGCGTGCCGGGGAGGAACGGCACCACCAGGAACGCGAGGCCGAAGAGCGGCAGCGCCAGGTCGGCGCCGCCAGCAGCCGGCGCCGCCGCACCTCGCCAGCGGACCATCGCGCGATGCACCGCCACGGCGGCGAGCAGCGCCGCGAGCGTGAAGACGACCAGCACGTGCCAGCCAGGGACCAGCGCCACGCGCTGGCGGACGCCGTCGCGAATCACCTCGTCGAGCACGGCGCGCGACGCCCACGCCGCGGCGCCGAGCACGAGGCTGGCGGCGACGATGACTCCCACGGAGCGGGCGCGTGACACGGCGAGGATCTTACTTCGCGGCCGCGGCGTGGCGCGTCCACGGCCACGGCCCGCGTGTCGCCACCGGAATGAGCGCGGGACCCACGGCGCGGGTCGGCGTCGCCAGATCGTAGACGCGCACCCGCGCGGTGCCGACCCGGGCCTCGGCCAGCGGCGCCCAGTCGAGGCGGCCCCGCACCTGGCTGGCGAAGCGGGCGCGGATGACGGGCTCTTCCCAGTCGTCGGCGACCAGCCACACGTCGCGGCCGCTCGCCGCCAGCGCCTCGCACAGACGGTCGAGCCCGTCGCCATCGACGTGGTCGAAGCGCGCGATCACGCGTTCGCCGTAATAGGCGACGGCGCCGCTGTGCTGCACCGCGAAGACGACGGCGTCGGCGCTGGCATGCGCCCTGACGTAGTGGCCGACGGCGGCATAGCGCTGCTCGCCGCGCCACAGCTCGAAGACGTCGCGGGCTCCGGCGTACGCGGTGCCCGCGACGGCGGTGACGAATGCCGCCGCGACCAGCGTGAGCCGGACGCCCTCGGGCGACGATCGTCCCGCCCAGCGCCACGTGACGACGGCGAGCGCGGCGGCGAGGGGCGGCCACAGCGGCAGGTAGAAGCGCAGATACCACCACTCGACGAACTGCGCGTAGGGCAGATAGCTGACGAACACGCCGGTGGCCAGGCCCAGCGCCGGCCACCACGGCCCGCCCTGGCGGCGCAGCGCGAGCACGGCGAGTGCGACGAGTCCCAGTGCCGTCCAGTAGCCGCGCGTTTCGACCGTCCATCCCCACACCGCACGCAGGTTGGGGACGACGTTGGCGGCGCCGAAGATCTCGGCGGCGGGGCCGTATCCCGAGATGAACGGCGAGCCCCACAAGCGTGTGTTCAGCAGCGCGACCGCGACCGCGGCCAGCGCCAGCGGACACGCGCGCAGCGCCGCCCGCCGGAGACGCACCGCCAGCGGTCCGCCGGCCGCGGCGACCGACGCCGCCCACACCGCGCCGGCCGCGACGACGAGGTTCGGCCGGACGGCCAGCGCGAGCGCGGCCACCATGCCGGCGCCGATCGCGCCGCGCGCGCCGGGCCGGCGCAGCCACACCAGCACCCACACCCACAGGGCCGCCACCGGCAGGTCGCTCATCGTCTGCATCGCGTCGAAGAGCACCGGCGGGCTGCCGGCCACCAGCAGCGCCGCCGCCAGCGCCGCCGCGGGTGGCGCCGCCGCGGCCGTGAGGGCGTAGGTACCCCAGACGAGCAGTCCGGCGCCGATCGGCGTCCACACATAGCGTCCGGCGTCGCCGGCAATCGCCGCGCCGGCCGCCATCAGCCACGGCAAGCCCGGTGCGTAGGTCGGGCCGAGCTGGTCGGGCGTCGCCGCCGGGCGGTAGCCGAGCGGCGCGACCAGCCAGCCACGCTGCGGCCACGGCGAGTCGACGAGGACCGGTGCCGGCACGGTCACCCGGCCAGCGGCCCACAGGCGTGACTGGCTCACGTACCCGCTGCTGTCGGCCGCTCCCGCCACATGAGTGCCGTAGATCGCCGAGACCGCGGCGAGCGCGATCGCCAGCACGGCGGCGACCGCGGCGGCGCGTCGGTCGGCGCCTCCGGCTGCCGCCACCAGCATCCGCCGGCGCTCCGCCGAGGTGGTCCGCGCCAGCGCGAGCAAGGCCAGGACCAGCGCCACGGCGGCGGGACGCCAGGCGCTGCGCGACGAGAGGCGCACCGGCCCGAGTTGCAGCGAGATCCCACCAGTCGTCACGACTACCACGGCCCACGCCGCCGCCACCGCGGCCAACGCGATGGACGCATGGCGCGCTGAGCGCGGGGCGGTGACGACGGGCGGGGACACTGACCTCAACAGTTAGACGCCTTGAGCGGCACGAATCCACCTCGACTGAGTCACGTTGCTCCCGCCGCTCGAGGCGTCTGCGCCCACGCGGAGCGTGGGCCAAACAACACTGCGCGAGCGAGGCGGAGCCAATCCGCAAGCGTCGGCGGACTGAGGCGGAGCCTCGCGAGCTTGGCGTAGGCCGGACCGACAGGTGAGAATACGCCCGTTCGGCCGCGGGCGCCCGCCGCCGAGCCGGGACACGTCATGCTCGACATCAGATCACGTCGTCGCACCGCAGTCGCCGCGCTCGCGGTGTCGGCGCTGACGGCCACGCTCCTGGCGCGACCGCAGGCGCAGCCGTCCGGCCACGACGCGCGATGGCAGGCGTACTGGAAGGCCGGCTCGCCCGGCGATGCGGCGCGCGAGGCCGAGCGCCTGGTCGCCGCCGGCGTCACCTTCGAGGAGGCGTGGACCCGGCTGAAGGCTGGACGCACCTACACGACGGCGCCGAGCGGCGAACGGAGCATGCGCGCCACCGGTCCCGGCGGTCTCGCCTACGACAACTACCTCGAGGTGCCGGCCGGCTACGATCCGTCGCGCCGCTGGCCGGTGCGCGTGCAGCTCCACGGCGGCGTCGATCGCCAGAACCCCGAAGAGGGCCGGCGCCGGCGCGCCAACCGCCTGCCCGGCGGGGCGCCGCAGATCGTCGTCCACCCGTTCGGCTGGGGCGAGTCGGCGTGGTGGCACGGGTCGCAGGTCGACAACATCCTCACGCTGCTCGATCGCGTGAAGCGCCAGTACAACGTCGACGAGTCGCAGGTCCATCTCACCGGGACGTCGGACGGCGCGACCGGCGCGTTCTTTCTGGCGATGCGGGCGCCGACGCCGTGGTCGTCGGTGCTGCCGCTCATCGGCCACCTCGGCGTTCTGGCCAATCCGTCCACCGGCGCCGACGGCGACCTGTTCGTGTCGAACCTGGTCAACCGGCCGTTCTTCGTGATCAACGGCATGCGCGATCCGCTCTACCCGGCGTCGCGCGTCGCGCCGTATCTCGAGACGCTGGAGCGCGCCGGCGTCTCGCTCACGTTCCGCCCCCAGGCCACCGGCGGCCACGACACCTCGTGGTGGGACAGCGAGCGGCCGGCGTTCGAGGCGTTCGTCCGCGACCACCCCCGGCCGGCGCATCCGGGGCTGCTGTCGTGGACCACCGAGCGGACCGATCGCTACAACCGCATCCAGTGGCTGGTGATCGACGAACTCGGCGTGCGCCCAGGCGACGTCGAGCTGGCCGACACCAACACCTTCGCCGAACGCTACGACGCCGACTTCGGGCTGCGCGGCGACTCGCGCAAGGATCAGGGCACGCGGATCGTGGAGGTGGTGGCCGGCAGCGACGCGGCGGCGATGGGGCTGGCGGTCGGCGATCGGGTGCTCGAGATCGACGGCCGGCCGATCGCGGCGCTCGCCGACATCATCTCGGCCTTCCAGCGCAACGCCGGCCCGGCGATCGTCTTCGTCATCGAGCGCGGCGCCGAGCGCCTCACTGTCAAAGGACGCTTCCCGCCGGAAGCCCCGCGCGGCCCGTCGAGGCGGCTGTTCGCGCGCCGCGGCCCGTCGGGACGCGTCGACGTGGTGCGGCGCGGCAACAGCTTCGACGTCCGCACGCGGGGCGTCGCTCGTTTCACGCTGCTGCTGTCGCCCGACGTCGTCGACTTCGCGCAGCCGGTGCGGGTGGCGGTCAACGGCACCGTGGTGCACAACGGCGCGGTCACGCGCGACGTGGCGACGCTGCTCGCCTGGGCGGCGCGCGACGACGACCGCACGATGTTGTACGGCGCGGCGCTGCCGATTGCCGTCGCGCCGTGAACCGCCGACCCGCCGGCGCGCTCAGCGGCGGCGCATCAGGATCGCCGCCAGCGCGGCCAGGCCGCCGGCGAGGACCACCGCCCGGGCCACGCGCAGGAAGCTGACCACCCAGGCGATGCCCAGCCCGAGCGCCGGCCATTGCACCCACCAGTGCCCGGGCGAGGTCATCAGGTTGATGACCGCGAGGAACGCCAGGATGAACGGCGCCTTCACCAGGAACTTCGCCGACCGCAGGGTGTTGACCACGATCTCCGCCTCCTTGCCACCAGAAGACGAAGCCGTGGGACCAACGTTCGACCCTTAGGCGCCGAACGGGGCATGCGCGCGGGTGACTGGTATCGGCGGACCAGGGAATGGTCAGGCCGACGGACGAGCGTAAGTCAGGCGGCCCGAGCCCCGGGTCCCGGGCCCCGGCGTCAGCGGCCTCTGAGCTTTTCCGGGAAGGCCGCCGCGAGCTTTGCCACCTTCGGCAGCGCGACTGCCGCCACGTACGGCTGAGCAGGATTCCGGGCCACGAAGTTCTGGTGATAGACCTCGGCCGGGTAGAACGTGCCCGACTCGACGGTCGTCGCGATCGGCTCCGTAAACAACTGTGCTGTATCGAGTTGCGAGATGTACGCGGCGGCCGTCTGACGCTGTTCGTCGTCGCCAGGAAAGATCGCCGAGCGGTACTGGGTGCCCCGGTCGGCGCCCTGACGGTTGAGCTGGGTCGGGTCGTGCGCCACGGCGAAGAACACCTTCAGCAGTTGGCCGTACGAGATCACCGCCGGGTCGAACGCCACCGCGATCGCCTCGGCGTGTCCGGTGGTCCCCGAGCAGACCGCGTCGTAGTTCGCGGTCGCCGCGGCGCCGCCGATGTAGCCCGACGTCACCCCGGTCACGCCCTCGAGCGGCAGGAACACCGCCTCGGTACACCAGAAGCAACCACCGGCGAGGATCGCCGTCCGGGACGCCTCCGGCCCTGGTGCGATGTCGCGGGCGGGGTCGGGAAATGCCTGCAGATCCGGGCCATGCTCGCCGAACAGCTTCGACACTTTCATCGCTAGGTTGCCTCCTTCGATTGGACGGTCCGCGCCCTGGCGAGGATACGCGACTGGCCAGGGCGCGGCACGCCGTTCCGGGCAGAGACAAACACAGACAGGGCAAGACCACAAAGTGCGTGCGAGCGCCGGAATCCGGCCGGAATTCGGCCGTATACTCAAGGCTGTGTTGGTGTCTGGAATCAGACACTTAGCGTCCATTTCCGCGACGACACCGGTGCCGGCATGAAGACGTTCGCGCTCGCCCTCGCGACCACCTCGCTGCTCGCGCTGGGCCTCGTCCGGCTCACCGCCGACACGCAATCGACGCCAAGCCCGGCGCCGACCCAGCCCAGCCCTGCGCCGACCGCCACCGCGCCGAAGCGCGCGCCCGCACCGGCGCCAGCGCACGGCGCCGCCATGACGGCGGCGAATCAGACCGAGCTCGTCACCACCTACTGCGCGACGTGCCACAGCGAACGGGCCAAGGCCGGCGGGCTGTCGCTGGCCGGGTTCAGCGCGATGCGCGCGCAGGAGCAGCCCGAACTGGTCGAGAAGATGATCCGCAAGCTGCGCGCCGGCATGATGCCGCCGGCCGGCGCCAAGCGGCCCGACGCCAGCACCATCGCCGCGCTGACCACCGCGCTCGAGTCGCGCATGGACGAGACCGCGGCGGTGAACCCCAACCCCGGCTGGCGGCCGTTCCAGCGGCTGAACCGCGCCGAGTACGCCAGCGCCGTCGAGCAGTTGCTCGGCATCGCGGTCGACGTCACGTCGCTCCTGCCGCCCGACACGATCAGCCACGGCTTCGACAACGTCGCTGACGCGCAGAGCTTCTCGCCGACCCTGATGGAGGGCTATCTGCGCGCCTCCGGCCGGATCACCACGCTGGCGCTGGGCGATCCGACCTCGGCGCCGACCGAAGCCACCTACAAAGTGCCGCGCACGCAGTCGCAGATGGAACACATCGCCGGGGCGCCGATCGGCACCCGCGGCGGCGTGTCGCTGGTGCACGTGTTCCCGGCCGACGGCGACTACAGCTTCCGCGCCATGCTGCACTCGATTCCGACCGGCGAGCTCTACGGCAGCATCGCCCGCGGCGAGAAGCTCGAGATCTCGATCGACGGCCAGCGCGTCGCGCTGCTCGACATCGACTACCGGATGAGCGAGCGCGATCCCAACGGGATGAATCTCACCTCGACGCGGGTGCACGTCACCGCCGGCCCGCACCGCGTGTCGGCGGCGTTCCTGCGCCAGTTCGAGGCCCCGGTCGACGACATCCTGGCGCCGCAGGACTACACCCTCGCCGATTCGCAGATCGGCAGCGGCTTCGGCATCACCACGCTTGCCGCACGTGCGCGACTTCGCCATCAGCGGTCCGTTCACGGTCACCGGCGTGTCCGACACGGTGAGCCGCCGCCGCGTCTTCTCGTGCCGGCCGACCACGTCGGCGGAGGAAGCCGGCTGTGCCGCCGAGATCCTGAAGCGGCTGGCCTCGCAGGCGTACCGCGAGCCGGCCTCGGACGACGACGTCAAGACGCTGCTGGCGTTCTTCGAGCGCGGCCGCAAGGACGCCGACTTCGAAGTTGGCATTCGCGTGGCGCTCGAGGCGCTGCTGGCCAGCCCGCGCTTCGTCTTCCGGCTCGAGCAGCCGCCGTCGACCGCCCGCGTCGGCGACACCTTCGCCGTGGCCGACCTCGATCTGGCGTCGCGGCTGTCGTTCTTCCTGTGGGGCTCGGTGCCCGACGCCGAACTGGTGCGGGTGGCCTCGGCCGGCCGGCTGAAGGGCGCGATGCTCGACACGCAGGTGCGGCGCATGCTGGCCGACCCGAAGTCGGAAGCGCTGGCGACGCGGTTCGCGTCGCAGTGGCTGCGGCTGCAGGACGTCGACAAGATCCGGCCCGACGCGCTGCTGTTCCCCTACTGGGATCACACGCTGGCCGCCAACCTGGTGCGCGAGACCGAGCTGTTCTTCGACAGCCTGGTGCGCGACGACCGCAGCATCCTCGACCTGCTGCGCGCCGACTACACGTTCGTCAACGAGCGCGTCGCCCGCCACTACGGCATCGCCAACGTGATGGGGCAGGAGTTCCGCCGCGTGGCGGTACCCGACGAGCGGCGCGGCGTCCTCGGCCACGGGTCGGTGCTGCTGCTCACCTCGGTGGCCGACCGCACCTCGCCGGTGCAGCGCGGCAAATGGGTGATGGAGGTGCTGCTCGGCTCGCCGCCGCCGGCGCCGCCGCCCAACGTGCCGACGCTCGAAGAGACCGGAGGCGCCCGTGGCGGCCGCGTGCTCTCGGTGCGCGAGCGGATGGAGGAGCACCGGAAGAACCCGGCCTGCACCTCGTGCCACAAGGTGATCGACCCGCTCGGCCTGGCGCTCGAGAACTTCGATGCCACCGGCAAGTGGCGGATCAAGGACGGCGACGTCGCCGTCGACGCCGTCGGCGAACTCTACGACGGCACCAAGATGAGCGGCCCGGCCGACCTGCGGGCCGCGCTCCTGAAGCATCAGGACGCGTTTCTCCTGAGCTTCACCGAGCACCTGATGACCTACGCGCTCGGCCGCCGCGTCGAGCCGTTCGACATGGCGGCCGTGCGCCGCGTGATTCGCGACGCCGGCGCCCAGGACCTGAAGCTCTCCGCGTTCATCCTCGGTGTGGTCAACACGCCGGCGTTCCGGATGAACCGCGTCGAGCCGGGCGAAACGACAGTGGCCCCGGCCGTCGCCGGCCGACAGTAAGACGGATTAGAGGAGTCAGACGATGTTCATCGCGCAGAAGCACCTCTCGCGGCGCACGGCCCTCAAGGGGCTGGGCGTCACCGTGGCGCTGCCGTTCCTCGAGGCGATGGTGCCGGCGCGCACCGCGCTGGCGAAGACGGCGGCCAACCGCGTGCGCCTGGCGGCGATCGAGATGGTGCACGGCTCGGCCGGCGCCACCGCGATCGGCCTGCAGAAGCACCTGTGGTCGCCGGCCGTCACCGGCCGCGCCTTCGACCTGTCGCCGACCAGCCTGGCGCCGCTCGACGGCCTGCGCGACCACCTGACCATCGTCAGCAACACCGACGTGCGCAACGCCGAAGCGTTCGAGCTGCCCGAGATCGGCGGCGATCACTTCCGCTCGAGCGCGGTGTACCTCACCCAGAGCCACCCCAAGCAGACCCAGGGGTCGGACGTGCTGTCGGGCACCTCGCTGGATCAGCTCTACGCCAAGAAGGTCGGCCACGAGACGCCGATCCCGTCGATGCAGCTGTGCATCGAGAGCATCGACCAGGCCGGCGGCTGCGCCTACGGCTATTCGTGCGTCTACACCGACACCATCAGCTGGGCCGCGCCGAGCGATCCGCTGCCGATGATCCGCGACCCGCGCGCCGCCTTCGACCAGCTGTTCGGCGTTGGCGCCACCCCGGCCGAGCGCGCCCAGCGCCGCCAGCGCGACCGGAGCATCCTCGACTTCATCACCGGCGAAGTGGCCAAGCTGCGCCGCGACCTCGGCCCGGCCGACCAGGCCCGCCTCGGTGAATACCTCGACGACGTCCGCGAGATCGAGCGCCGGATCCAGAAGGTCGAGCAGTCGAACTCGAGCGGCGACCCGCGCGAGCTGCCCGGCGCGCCGGTCGGCGTGCCCGACGCCTTCGCCGAACACGTCAAGCTGATGTTCGACCTGCAGGCGGTGGCCTTCGCCAGCGACATCACCCGCGTGTTTTCGTTCAAGATGGGCCGCGACGGATCGAGCCGCGCCTATCCGGAGAGCGGCGTGACCGCCGGCTTCCATCCGGCGTCGCACCATCAGGACCGCGAAGACCGCATCCGCGAGTTCCAGAAGATCAACACCTACCACGTCGCCCAGCTGCCGTATTTCCTGAACAAGCTGAAGAACACGCCCGACGGCGACGGCACCCTGCTCGACAACACGCTCATCATCTACGGCTCGCCGATGGGCAACTCGAACGTGCACAACCACAAGCGCTGCCCGCTGTTCTTCGCCGGCCACGCCGGCGGCCAGTTGAAGGGCGGTGTCCATATCAAGGCCGCCGACGGCACGCCGATGGCCAACCCGATGCTCGGCGCCATGCACCTGCTCGGGCTGAGCGACGTCGCTCAGTTCGGCGACAGCACCGGGCCGATGGATCTCAACGCCGCGCCTGAAGCGACGGCGGCTTTCTAGTGTCCCGGATCAGAAGTTCGGTGACCGATGTTCCTGGCGCGGCGCCCGGATCGCAAGGCGCGAGAAGTGAGCATATTGGCCGATATGTGAACGACGAGTAACGCAGCGAGGCGGGATGCCCCGCCAGGAATATGTCAGCGAACTTCTGATTCGGGACACTAGCCAGGGAGCGCGCGATGCGACTGGGACAGGTTGGAGCGGTGATGGCCGGCGTGCTGGGCGCGCTGGCCCTTGGCGTGGCACTCCACGCGCAGTCGGTGTCCGGCGTCGCCGATGCGGCGATGCAGGGCGACCGTGCGGCGGTGCGGGCGCTGCTGCAGCAGGGCCGCGATGTCAACGCCGCACAGGGCGACGGTATGACCGCGCTGCACTGGGCGGCGATGAAGAACGACGCCGAGATGGCCCAGATGCTGGTCTACGCCGGCGCCAACGTGAAGGCCACGACCCGCCTCGGCGCCAATACCCCGCTGGTCATCGCCACGCGCAACGGCAGCGCCCCGGTCGTGAAGGTGCTGATCGATGCCGGTGCCGACGCCGTGACGCCGACGACGACCGGCACCACGCCGCTGATGCTCGCCGCCGCGTCGGGCAGCGTCGACGCGGTGAAGACGCTGCTCGCCGCCGGCGCCGAGGTCGACGCCCGCGAGCAGTCGATGCAGCAGACGGCGTTGATGTTCGCGGCGGCGCTCACCCGCGTCGAGGTGATGAAGACGCTGATCGCGGCCGGCGCCGACGTGAAGGCGACGACCAAGGTGGTCGATCTGTCGAAGATGACCTCGCCGGAGGAAGAGTTCTTCCGCCAGCAGCAGGGCGGGCCGCCGGCCGCGGCGCCGGGCACCCAACCGGCCGCGGGCGCGCGCCCGGCGACGCCGGAACCGAATGCCGCCGCGACGCCAGCCGCGGCTGCGACGCCGGCTCCGGCCGCGGGCGGTGGCGGCGGTGGACGTCGCGGACCGGCGACCGGCAAGGCCGGCGTCGACCGGCAGTTCCGCTACAACGAGCTGGTCGGCTGGCAGGGCGGCCTGACCCCGCTCCTGTTCGCCGTGCGCCAGGGCTCGATGGAGGCGGTGGACGTGCTGCTCGCCGCTGGCGCCGACGTCAACCAGGTGAGCGCGGGCGACAAGAGCAGCCCGCTGGTCATCGCCGTCGCCAACGGCCACTTCGACATCGCGATGCACCTGCTTGCCAAGGGCGCCGACGCCAACCGTGCCGCCGAGAACGGCGCCACGCCGCTCTACGGCGTGCTCAACGTCCAGTGGGCGCCCAAGGCGCTCTATCCGCAGCCGCGCGCCTACCTGCAGCAGAAGACGTCGTACCTGCAGATGCTGACGGCGCTGCTCGATGCCGGCGCCGACGCCAACGCCCGCCTGCGCTTCAAGGTGTGGTACTCGGGCTACAACTTCGATCTGTCGGGCGTCGACGAGATTGGCGCGACCGCGTTCTGGCGCGCCGCCTACGCCGCCGACATCGAGGCGATGAAGCTGCTGGTGGCGCGTGGCGCCGACCCCAACATCCCGACCACCAAGCCGGCCGGGCGGCCGCGCGTCGGTGACGCCGGCGTGCGGGCCGGCGGCGACGTCTCGGGCATGCCGGCGCTGCCGGTGGGCGGTCCCGGCGTCACGCCGCTGCAGGCCGCGGCCGGGGTCGGCTACGGCGAGGGCTTCGCCGCCAACTCGCACCGCTACGCGCCGAGGGGCATGCTCGCCGCCGTCAAGTACCTGGTCGAGGACCTGGGCGTCGACGTCAATGCCGCCGACCACGAAGGCAACACCGCGCTGCACCAGGCGGCGGCCCGCGGCGACGTGGCGATGATCGAGTACCTGGTGTCGAAGGGCGCCGATGTGACCCGCGTGAACCGCGAAGGGCAGACCACCGCCGACATGGCCAACGGCCCGGTCCAGCGCACCCAGCCGTATCCCGAGGCGTTGAAGCTGCTCGAGACGCTGGGCTCGAAGAACAACCACAAGTGCGTGTCGTGCTGACGACGCGCCACGCTCTCGCCGCCGGCGCCGCGCTGCTGGCCGGGGTCGTCGGACTGACTGCGGCGGGGCAGTCCGGCCGCGCCCCTTCGGCCACGCCCGCACCGGCTGCGGCGCGTCGTCCGGCGAGCGCCGGTCCGGCCGCCAGTGCCACGCGCCAGGCCGCACCGCCCGCGCCGGTCGCCGCCCACGGCGCCGGTCCGACCCTGACGGCGGCCAACCAGACCGAACTCGTCACCACCTACTGCGCGACGTGCCACAGCGAACGGGCCAAGGCCGGCGGGGTGTCGCTGGCCGGGTTCAGCGCGATGCGCGCGCAGGAGCAGCCCGAACTGGTCGAGAAGATGATCCGCAAGCTGCGCGCCGGCATGATGCCGCCGGCCGGCGCCAAGCGGCCCGACGCCAGCACCATCGCCGCGCTGACCACCGCGCTCGAGTCGCGGATGGACGAGCACGCCGCCGCCAACCCGAATCCCGGCTGGCGGCCGTTCCAGCGGTTGAACCGCGCCGAGTACACCCGCGCGGTGAAGGACCTGCTCGGCATCGAGGTCGACGTCACCGCGTTCCTGCCGGCCGACACGATCAGCCACGGCTTCGACAACGTCGCCGATGTGCAGGGGCTGTCGCCGACGCTGCTCGAAGGGTATCTGCGCGCCGCCAGCCAGATCAGCCGGCTCGCCGTCGGCGACCGCGAGGCGACGGCGGCGGTGGTCACCTACAAGGTCGGTCGGACGATGTCGCAGATGCGGCACGTCGAGGGCGCGCCGCTCGGCACCCGCGGTGGCGTCTCGGTGACGCACATCTTCCCGGCCGACGGCGAATACGTCATCGGCGTCAACCTGCACAACGAGCCGCTCGGCGGGCTCTACGGCCGCACCACGATGAGCGTGATGGAGCTCGCCGAGGAGATCGACGTCTCGATCGACGGCGAGCGGGTGGCGGTGATTCCGCTGAACGAGCGGATGAGCGAATCGGACCAGGCCAACAGCCTCGACCCGCGCACCGCCCGCGTCCACGTCTCGGCCGGGCCGCATCGGGTGTCGGCGGCGTTCGTCCAGCGCTTCGAGGCGCCGCCGAACGACCTGCTGATTCCCGTGGAGAACACGCTGGCCGACGTCAGCATGAGCTTCGGCGTGACGCTGCTGCCGCACCTGCGCGACATGACGGTGCACGGGCCGTACCGGGTGACCGGGGTGTCGGACTCGGTGAGCCGGCGGCTGATCTTCACCTGCCGGCCGACGACGGCGGCGGAGGAGCCGGCGTGCGCCGCGCAGATCGTCCGCGCGCTGGCCAGCCGGGCGTTCCGCGGGCCGGTACCGGCCGGCGACCTCGAGACGCTGATGGCCTTCTATCGGAAGGGCCGCGAGAAAGGCGACTTCGAGCACGCCATCCGCTACACCCTGCAGGCGATCCTCGCCAGCCCGCGCTTCGCGTTCCGCCTCGAGGAAGTGCCGGCGACGACCCGCGCCGGCCAGAGCTTCCGGCTGAGCGACCAGGATCTGGCGTCACGGCTGTCGTTCTTCCTGTGGGGCACGGTGCCCGACGCCGATCTGGTGAAGGTGGCGGACCAGGGCGGCCTGCGCACCGCGGCCGGGCTCTCGGCCCAGGTGGCGCGGATGCTGGCCGACCCACGCGCGGAGGCGCTGGCGACGCGCTTCGCCGCCCAGTGGCTGCGGCTGCAGGACCTCGACAAGATCATCCCCGACTACCTGCAGTACCCGCACTACGACGACACGCTGGCGTCGAGCCTGCGGCGCGAGACCGAGCTGTTCGTCGACAGCCTGCGGCGCGACAACCGCAGCGTGCTGGAGCTGCTCGACGCCGACTACACCTACGTGAACGAGCGGGTGGCCATCCACTACGGCATCCCGAACGTCACCGGCAGCCAGTTCCGCCGCGTCGCCGTCGCCGACCCCAACCGCCGCGGCATCCTCGGCCACGGCAGCATCCTGGCGCTCACCTCGATCGCCGACCGCACCTCGCCGGTGCTGCGCGGCAAATGGATCATGGAAGTGCTGCTCGGCTCGCCGCCGCCACCGCCGCCGCCCAACGTGCCGGCGCTCGACGACGTGAAGGACGTCAAAGGCGGCCGCACGCTGTCGGTGCGTGAACGGATGGAACAGCACCGTGCCAACCCGGCCTGCATGTCGTGCCACAAGGTGATCGACCCGCTCGGCCTGGCGCTCGAGAACTTCGACGTCACCGGGGCGTGGCGGATCAAGGACAACGAGGTGCCGGTCGATCCGGTCGGCGTGCTCTACGACGGCATGCACCTCGACGGCCCGGTGGCGCTGCGCGCGGCGCTGAAGACCCACAAGGACGCGGTGCTCCTCAGCTTCACCGAGGCGCTGATGACCTATGCGACCGGACGGCGGGTCGAGCCGTTCGACATGCCGGCGATCCGCCGCGTCATCCGCGACGCCGCCGCCCAGGACTACACGGTGTCGGCGTTCGTGCAGGGCGTGGCCGCCAGCCAGGCGTTCCGCATGAGCCGCGCCGAGCTGCCCGAGACCACCACGACGGCGCCGGCGGCCGGCCGCCACTGATGGGGACTGGCCCCAGCATGAGTTGCCGGGGGCCTGTCCCGTTCAACAGGGGGCCTGTCCCGATGACACGGGGGCCTGTCCCCCTGTTTTGCTAGGATTGACGCGATGTTCATCACGCAGAAGCACTTGTCGCGGCGCACCGCGCTGAAGGGGTTGGGCGTCACCGTGGCGCTGCCGTTCCTCGAGGCGATGGTGCCGGCGCGCACCGCGCTGGCGAAGACGGCGGCCAACCGCGTGCGCCTGGCGGCCATCGAGATGGTGCACGGCTCGGCCGGCGCCACCGCGATCGGCCTGCAGAAGCACATGTGGGCGCCGGCGGCGACCGGCAGCGGCTTCGACCTGTCGCCGACCAGCCTGATGCCGCTGAACGACCTGCGCCAGCACCTGACCATCGTCAGCAACACCGACGTGCGCAACGCCGAGGCGTTCGAGTTGCCCGAGATCGGCGGCGATCACTTCCGCTCGAGCGCGGTGTTCCTGACCCAGATGCACCCGAAGCAGACGCAGAGCTCCGACGTCCACGTCGGCACCTCGCTCGACCAGCTCTACGCGCAGCGCTTCGGCCAGGAGACCCCGATCCCGTCGATGCAGCTGTGCATCGAGAACGTCGACGCCGCCGGCGGCTGCTCCTACGGCTACTCGTGCGTCTACACCGACACGATCAGCTGGGCCGCGCCCGGCGATCCGATGCCGATGATCCGCGACCCGCGGGTGGCCTTCGATCAGCTGTTCGGCGTTGGCGCGACCCCGCAGGCGCGGGCCGAGCGGCGGGCCGAGGACAAGAGCATCCTCGACTGGATCACCGCCGATATCAGCCGGCTGAAGCGCCAGCTCGGCGCCTCCGACCAGGCCCGGCTCGGCGACTACCTCGCCGACGTCCGCGAGATCGAGCGGCGCATCCAGACGACCGAGTCGTCCAACCGCAGCGGCGAGGAGCGGGCCCTGCCCGGCGCGCCGATCGGCGTGCCCGACTCGTTCGAGGAGCACATCAAGCTGATGTTCGACCTGCAGGCGATCGCCTTCGCCAGCGACATCACCCGGGTGTTCTCGTTCAAACTCGGCCGCGACGCCAGCAACCGCGTGTTCGCCGACAGCGGTGTGAAGACCGCGTTCCACTCGGCGTCGCACCATCAGGACCGCGAGGATCGGATCCGCGAGTTCCAGAAGATCAACACCTACCACATCAGCATGCTGCCGTATTTCCTCAACAAGCTGAAGAACACGCCGGACGGGGAACGCAGCCTGCTCGACAACACGCTGGTGGTCTACGGGTCGCCGATGGGCAACTCGAACGTCCACAACCACAAGCGCTGCCCGTTGATCCTGATGGGCCACGCCGGCGGTCAGCTGAAGGGCGGGCTGCACATCAAGGCCGCCGACGCCACGCCGATGGCCAACGTGATGCTGAGCACGCTGCACGTGCTCGGCCTCGACGACATGAAGAGCTTCGGCGACAGCACCGGCGCGATGGAGCTGAACCGAGCGCCGGAGACGACGGCGGCGCTCTAGCGCGATCGAGACATACGCAGCTCGTTGGACAGGTGGAGACCGCCAGTGGCGGCGACACCGCGGCGAACCGGAGGCACTGGCATGCAGTGGAAGGCGACGGCGGCGCTCGCGGCCGCGGCGGTGGGTCTGACACTGGCCGGAGGTTCGGCCGCCGGCGAACGCGGCCAGCAGGCGCCCGTCGTGCGCCCGCCCGTCTCCCGGCCGGCACCGACGCCAGCGGCGGCACCGGTGTCGCGCCCCGCGAAGGCGCCGGCCCCGATCCACGCGCTGCCGCCCGCCGCGCAGACCGAGCTGGTTGCCACCTACTGCGCCACCTGCCACAGCGATCGGGCCAAGGCGGGCGGGCTGTCGCTGGCCGGTTTCAACGCTATGCGGGCCCAGGAGTCGCCCGAGGTCGCCGAGAAGATCGTCCGTAAGCTGCGTGCCGGCATGATGCCGCCGGCCGGCGCGAAGCGTCCGCCCGACGGCGCCCTCGCCGGCCTGCTCGAGGCGCTCGAGACGCGCATGGACGAGTTCGCCGCGGTCAACCCCAATCCCGGCTGGCGGCCGTTCCAGCGCTTGAACCGCGCCGAGTACGCCCGCGCGGTCCGCGATCTGCTGGCGGTGGACGTCGACGTCTCGGCGTTGCTGCCGCCCGACACCATCAGTCACGGCTTCGACAACGTCGCCGACGCGCAGACGTTCTCGCCGACGCTGCTGGAAGGCTACCTGCGCGCCGCCAGCCGGGTGACCGCGCTGGCCGTCGGCGACCCGGAGAGTTCGGCCAGCGAGGCCACCTACAGCCTGCCGAAGACCGCCTCGCAGCTGGCCCGCGCCGACGGCGCGCCGCTTGGCACCCGCGGCGGCCTGTCGGTGCCGCACACGTTCCCGGCCGACGGCGACTACGTGTTCCGGCTCGACTTCTTCGCCGAGCCGCTCGGCATCCTGTTCGGCAACACCGCCGCCGGAGAGCAGATCGAGGTGTCAATCGACGGTGCGCGGGTGGCCCTGTTCGACATCGACCCGCGGATGAACGAGTCGACGACCGGTCTGGCGGTGAAGACGGCGCCGGTGCACGTGACGGCCGGCGCCCACCGCGTCACGGCGGCGTTCCTCCAGCGTTTCGAAGGCCCGGTCAACGATCTGGTCGCGCCGATCGAGCACACCCTGGCCGACACCGAGATTGGCATCGCCGTCGGCATCACGACGCTGCCGCACCTGCGCAATCTCGCCGTGGTCGGCCCGCACCGCGTCACCGGCGTCTCCGACACGCCGAGCCGGCGCCGCGTCTTCACCTGCCGGCCCACCGCCGCGGCCGACGAAGCGGCGTGCGCGACCAGTATCGTGCGCGGCCTGGCAACCACGGCGTTCCGGCGTCCACCCAGCGACACCGAAGTCGGGCGGCTGATGCGGTTCTACGACGCCGCCCGCCGCGACCGGAACTTCGAGGCCGGCGTGACCAAGGCGGTCGAAGCCATCCTGGCCAGCCCGCAGTTCCTGTTCCGACTCGAGGACACGCCGCCGGCGGCGCGGCCCGGTCAACCGTACCGACTGGCCGATCTCGACCTGGCGTCACGGCTGTCGTTCTTCGTGTGGGGTGCCGGCCCGGACCCGGTGCTGCTCGACGTCGCCGCCCACGGCCGGCTGACCGCGGTGGCGCTCGACCGCCAGGTGACGCGGCTCCTGGCCGATCCGCGCGCCGAGTCCCTGGCCACGCGCTTCGCCGCGCAGTGGCTGCGTCTGCAGGACCTCGACGAGGTCTCGCCCGACCCGATTCTCTATCCGTACTACGACCGGACGCTGGCGCAGGCCCTGCAGAAGGAGACCGAGCTGTTCGTCGCCAGCCTGGTCCGCGACGACCGCAGCGTCCTCGACCTGCTCACCGCCGACTACTCGTACGTGAACGACCGGGTGGCCCGGCACTACGGCATCGCGGGGGTCACCGGGCCGCAGTTCCGCCGCGTGACGCTGCCCGAGCCGCGCCGCGGCATCCTCGGGCAGGGCAGCGTGCTGACGCTCACCTCGATCGCCGACCGCACCTCGCCGGTGCAGCGCGGCAAGTGGATCATGGAAGTGCTGCTCGGGTCGCCGCCGCCGCCGCCGCCGCCCAACGTCCCGGCCCTCGAAGAGACCAAGGGCACGAGCGGCGGCAAGATGCTGTCGGTGCGCGAGCGCATGGAGGAGCACCGCAAGAACCCGGCGTGCACCTCGTGCCACAAGGTGATCGACCCGCTCGGCCTGGCGCTCGAGCATTTCGACGCCACCGGCCGTTACCGCATCAAGGACAACGAGGTGCCGGTGGACGCGGTCGGCGATCTCTACGACGGCACCCGCATGGAGGGCGCCGCCGGGCTGCGCGCGGCGCTGCTGAAGCACCAAGACGCGTTCCTGCTCAGCTTCACCGAGCACCTGATGACCTATGCCCTCGGCCGGCGCATCGAGTCGTCGGACATGCCGGCCGTGCGGCAGGTGATCCGCCGCGCGGCGGCGCGCGACTATCGGATCTCGGCGTTCGTGCAGGGCGTCGTGGCCACCGACCAATTTCAGAAAAGCGTCATCAGGCCGGCTGCCCCGGTGACCACGGACGCGGGGCAGCAGCGATAGGGAACAGGGAACAGGGAACAGGGAACAGGGAACAGGGAACAGGGAACAGGGAACAGGGAACAGGATGATCATCACCGGCAAGCACCTCTCACGGCGGACGGCACTGAAGGGGCTGGGGGCGACCATTGCGCTGCCGTTCCTCGACGCGATGCGCCCGGCCGGCGCGGCGCTGGCGAAGACGGCCGACCACAAGCGCCGGCTGATCGCCATCGAGATGGTGCACGGCGCGGCCGGCAGCACCACCTACGGATCGAAGATGCACATGTGGGCGCCGGCGGCCACCGGATCGGCGTTCGACCTGTCGCCGACCGCGATGGCGTCGCTCGAACCGTACCGCGACGCCCTGACGATCATCAGCAACACCGACTGCCGCAACGCCGAGGCCTTCACCGCGCCCGAGATCGGCGCCGACCACTTCCGCTCGGCGGCGGTGTTCCTGACCCAGGCGAAGCCGAAGCAGACGCAGGGCTCCGACGTCTTCGCCGGCACCTCGCTCGATCAGATCTTCGCCAGCCGGTTCGGGCAGGACACCCCGATTCCGTCGCTGCAGCTGTGCATCGAGAACGTCGATCAGGCCGGCGGCTGCTCCTACAACTACTCGTGCGTCTACACCGACACGATCAGCTGGGCCTCGCCGACCGACCCGCTGCCGATGATCCGCGACCCGCGGGCGGTGTTCGACCAGCTGTTCGGGCTGGGGACCACGCCCGAGGCGCGGCGGGCGCGGCGCCGTGACGACAAGAGCATCCTCGACTTCGTCGCCGAATCGGTCGGCGAGCTGAAGGGCCGGCTCGGCGCCGCCGATCGGGCCCGGCTGTCGGAATATCTCGACGACGTCCGCGAGATTGAGCGGCGCATCGCCAAGGTCGAAGCGCAGAACTCGAGCGGCGAGGCCCGTGAGCTGCCCGGCGCGCCGATCGGCGTGCCCGATTCCTACGAGGATCACGTCAAGCTGATGTTCGACCTGCAGGCCGTGGCCTTCGCCTCGGACGTCACCCGGGTGTTCGCCTTCAAGCTGAGCCGCGACGTCTCGAATCGCGTCTTCGGGCCGAGCGGCTCGACCACCGCGTTCCACACCTCCTCGCACCACCAGGAGCGCGAGGATCGGATCCGCGATTTCCAGAAGATCAACACCTATCACGTCGGCCTGCTGCCGTACCTGCTCGACCGGCTCCAGAAGATCCCCGACGGCGATGGCACGATGCTCGACAGCAGCCTGGTCGTCTACGGCTCGGCGATGGGCAACTCCAACATGCACAACCACAAACGCTGTCCGCTGCTGGTGGCGGGGCATGGGGCCGGCCGTCTCAAGGGCAATCTGCACGTCAAGGCCGCCGACGGCACGCCGATGGCCAACGCCATGCTGTCGTTGCTGCACGCCCTCGACGTCGACGTGCCGGGCTTCGGCGACAGCACCGGCGCGCTGGATCTCAGCCGCGCCGCCGACGCGACGGCGGCGGTGTAGCGGTGGCGATGCCTGGCACGTCTCCGTTGCGCTCGGCCGGCGCGCTGCTCTTGGCCACCGGCGTGGGCGCCTGGCTGACCGCCGCCGGGTCCGTGGCGCAGAGCCACAGTGCCGTCGCCGACGCCGCGATGCGGGACGATCTGGCGGCGGTGCGCGCGCTGCTGCGCGACGGCGCCGACGTCAACACCGCGCAGGGCGACGGCATGACCGCGCTGCACTGGGCGGCGACCCACGGCGACGCCGCCCTGGCCGAGACGCTGCTCTACGCCGGCGCCAACGTGCGGGCGACCAGCCGGCTCGGGCGCTTCACTCCGCTCCACGTCGCCAGTCAGGGCGGCGCGGCTCCGGTCGTCACCGCGCTGGTGGCGCGCGGCGCCGAGGTGGCGGCCACGACCGGCACCGGCGCGACGCCGTTGATGCTGGCGGCCCAGTCGGGCCACGTCGCGACGGTGACGGCGCTGCTCGATGCGAAGGTCGACGTCAACGCCATCGAGCGCGCCCACGGTCAGTCGGCGCTGATGTTCGCCGCCGCCTACGACCGCGCCGAGGTGGTGCGGCTGCTGGTGGCGCGCGGCGCGACCGTCGATCGCACCGCGAAGGTCGTCGATCTGGCCGCGCTCACCGATCCCGGCGACGGCGAAGGCCGTCCGCCCGAGCCTCAGGGCGGCCAGACCGCCGCGGCGCCCGCGGCACCTCGCCGTCCGGTCCAGGGCGGCGTCGCCGGCGCGACCCGGCCGTTCCGCTACAACGAACTCATCGGCAGCCAGGGTGGGCTGTCGGCGCTGCATTTCGCGGCCCGGCAGGGCGGCACGGCATCGGTGCGCGCGCTGGTCGAGGCCGGCGCCGACGTGAACCTGCGCAGCCCGGGCGACCGAACGACGCCGCTGCTCATCGCCACGCTCAACGGGCACTTCGACCTGGCGCGCTACCTCGTCGAGCGGGGCGCCGATCCCAACCTGGCCAGCATCGGCGGCGCCGCGCCGCTCTACGCGGTGTTGAACGTCCAGTGGGCGCCGAAGGCCGCCTATCCCCAGCCGCGTGCCTACCTGCAGCAGCAGACGAGCTACCTCGATCTGATGGCGCTGCTGCTCGACAAGGGCGCCGACCCCGACGCGCGTCTCAGCCGCAAGGTGTGGTACTCGGGCTACAACTTCGATCAATCCGGGGTCGACGAGGTCGGCGCGACGCCGTTCTGGCGCGCCGCCTACGCCAGCGACGTGGCGGCGATGCGGCTGCTCGTGGCCCGCGGCGCCGATCCGAACATCCCGTCGATTCGCCCGGCTGAGCGCGCTCGCGGCCTCGACGGCGTCGGCGAGCTGCGCGACGTCTCGACGCGGCCGCCGATCCCGGTCGGCGGGCCCGGCATCCCGCCGCTGCTGGCGGTAGCCGGCGTCGGCTACGGCAAGGGCTTCGCCGGCAACTCGCACGTCTTCGCCCCGGGCGGGATGATGGCGGCAGTGCGCTACCTGGTCGAGGAACTTGGCGCCGACGTCAACGGGCTCGACTACGAGGGCAACTCGGTCGTGCACCACGCCGCCTCGCGCGGCGACACCGAGATGATCCGATATCTCGTGGCGAAGGGCGCCGACGTCACCGGCGTGAATCGCGCCGGCCAGACGACCATCGACCTGGCCAACGGCCCCGTGCAGCGCGTGCAGCCGTTCCCCGAGACGATCGCCTTCCTGGCGTCGCTCGGCGCGAAGAACAACCACAAGTGCGTCTCCTGCTGAGCAGCGCCGCGGCGGCCTCGGCCACGCGCGTCGCCGCGCTGGGTCTGTCGGCCGGCGTGCTGGGTTTCGGGTTGAACGTGCGCGCTGCGCCGTCGCCGGCACCGCTGACCGCTGCGGCTCAATCCGAGCTGGTCGCCACCTACTGCGCCAGCTGCCACAGCGATCGGGCCAAGGCCGGCGGGCTGTCACTGGCTGGCTTCGACGCCATGCGCGCCACCGAACGGGCCGACGTCGTCGAGAAGATGATCCGCAAGCTGCGGGCCGGGATGATGCCGCCGGCCGGCGCGAAGCGGCCCGATGTGGCCACGATCGAGGCGCTCACGGCCGGTCTCGAGCGGCGCATGGACGAGTTCGCGGCGGTCCACCCCAATCCCGGCTCCCGGCCGTCGCAGCGCCTGAACCGCGCCGAGTACGCCCGCGCGGTGAAGGACCTGGTCGGGCTCGACGTGGACGTCACCGCGTTCCTGCCCGCCGACACCATCAGCCACGGCTTCGACAACGTCGCCGACGCCCAGCGGCTCTCGCCGACGCTGCTCGAGGGTTATCTGCGCGCCGCCAGTCAGATCAGCCGGCTGGCAGTCGGCGACCGCTCCGCCACGGCGACGTCGGCCACGTTCAAGACCGCCCGCACCGCCTCGCAGCATCGCCACGTGGCGGGCACGCCGCTCGGCACCCGCGGTGGCCTCGCCGTCACCCACATCTTTCCCGCCGACGGCGACTACACCTTCCGCATGATGCTGCACGCCGGGCCGACCGGGCAGCTCTTCGGCGGTCCCTATACCGGCGAACAGCTCGACGTGTCGATCGACGGCGCCCGCGTCGCCCTGCTCGACATCAACCCGCGGATGGACGAGGCCGACCCGAAAGGGATGAACCTGTTCACCACGCCGGTGCACGTCACCGCCGGTCCGCACCGCGTGGCGGCGGCGTTCGTCAACCGTTTCGACGGGCCGGTCGACGACCTGGTGATGCCGATCGAACACACCCTGGCCGACACCAACATCGGCGAGGTGTTCGGCGTGACCGCGCTCGTGCACCTGCGCGACCTGGCGATCACCGGACCGCACTCGGTGACCGGCGTGTCCGACACGGTGAGCCGGCGGCTGGTGTTCTCGTGCCGGCCGGCCGCCATCGGTGCCGAGGTGGCCTGCGCCCGCGACATCGTCGCCCGGCTGGCGCGCCAGGCCTACCGCGGCCCGGTCAGCGGCAGCGAGATCGACGGCCTGATGACGTTCTACGAGCAGGGCCGCACGGACGGCGATTTCGAATCGGGCATCCGGACGGCGCTGCAGGCGGTGCTGGCCAGTCCGCGCTTCCTGTTCCGGCTGGAGCAGACGCCAGCGACCGTCCGGCCCGGACAGACCTACGCCCTGGCCGCGGCCGATCTGGCGTCGCGGCTGTCGTTCTTCGTCTGGGGCGGCGCTCCCGACGACGCCCTCCTCCAGACCGCTGGCACCCTGCAGACCGCGGCCGGCATGCGGACGCAGGTGGCGCGGCTGTTGAAGGATCCGCGGGCCGAGGCGCTGGCCACCCGCTTCGCGCATCAGTGGCTGCGGCTCCAGGACGTCGAGAAGGTGCGGCCCGACCACCACTTCGCGCCGCAGTGGGACACGACGCTGTCGGTGGCGCTGGTCCGCGAGACCGAGCTGTTCTTCGCCAGCCTGGTGCGCGACGACCGCAGCATCCTCGAGTTGATTTCGGCCGACTACACCTACGCCAACGACCGGGTGGCGAAGCACTATGGTCTGCCCAACGTCACCGGCGCGGCGTTCCGCAAGGTGTCCGTCCCCGAGCATCGCCGCGGTATCCTCGGCCACGGCAGCATCCTGCTGGCGACCTCATTCGCCGATCGCACGTCGCCGGTGAACCGCGGCAAGTGGGTGATGGAGGTGCTGCTCGGATCGCCGCCCCCGCCGCCGCCGCCCAACGTGCCGGCGCTCGAGGACACCAGAGGCAGCAGCGGCGGCCGGCTGCTCACCGTGCGCGAACGGATGGAACAGCACCGCGCCAACCCGGCGTGCACGTCGTGCCACAAGGTGATCGATCCGCTCGGCCTGGCGCTCGAGAACTTCGATCTGAGCGGCCAATGGCGGAGCCACGACAGCCTGGTGCCGGTGGACGCGAAGGGCACGCTCTACGACGGCCTGCCGATCGACGGGCCGGCCGGCCTGCGCGCCGCGCTCCTGACCCACAAGGACGCCTTTCTCCTCAGCTTCACCGAGCACCTGATGACCTACGCGCTCGGCCGTCGGGTGGAGAGCTTCGACCTGCCGGCGGTGCGGGCGATCATCCGCGGCGCCGCGACCGAGGACTACCGCATCTCGGCGTTCGTCGCCGGGATCGCGACGAGCGCGCCGTTCAGGAGCGCGCGGCTCGAGCCGGCGGTGACGACCGCCGCGCCGTCGCCGCGCTGACACAGGGACCAGGGAGCAGGGAACAGGGAACAGGGAACAGGGAACAGGGAACAGGGAACAGGGAACAGGGAACAGGGAACAGGGAACAGGGAACAGGGAACAGCATGATCATCACGGGCAAGCATCTGTCGCGGCGGACGATGTTGAAGGGCGTCGGCGTCTCCGTGGCGCTGCCGTTCCTCGAGGCGATGGCGCCGGCGGGGCAGGCGCTGGCGCGCACGGCGGCCGCGCCGAAGCTGCGCTTCGCCGCCATCGAGATGGTGCACGGCTCGGCCGGGGCCACCGCGGTCGGCGGGCAGAAGCACCTGTGGTCGCCGGCCGCGGCCGGCCGCGCGTTCGACCTGTCGCCGACCAGCCTCAAGCCGCTCGAGCCCTATCGCGACTACCTGACCATCGTCAGCAACACCGACGTCCGCAACGCCGAGGCGTTCGAGCTGCCCGAGATCGGCGGCGACCACTTCCGCTCGAGCGCGGTGTTCCTGACCCAGTCCCATCCGCGCCAGACGCAAGGCTCGGACGTGCGCGCCGGGACGTCGATCGATCAACTCTACGCGCAGAAGTTCGGTCAGGAGACCGCCATTCCGTCGCTGCAGCTGTGCATCGAGAACGTCGATCAGGCCGGCGGCTGCTCCTACGGCTATTCCTGCGTCTACACCGACACCATCAGCTGGGCGGCGGCCGACGAGCCGCTGCCGATGATCCGCGACCCGCGGGTGGCCTTCGATCAGCTGTTCGGGGTCGGTGCCACCGCCGAGGAGCGGGCGTTGCGGCGCCGCGAGGATCGCAGCATCCTCGACTGGGTCAGCGGCGAGATCGCCCGGCTGCAGCGATCGCTCGGGCCCGCCGACCGGGCCCGGCTCAGCGACTATCTCGACGACGTCCGCGAGATCGAGCGGCGCATCCAGACGGTGGAGGCGTTCAACCGCAGCGGCGAGGAGCGGGCGCTGCCCGGCGCGCCGATCGGCGTGCCCGATTCCTTCGCGGAGCACGTCAAGCTCATGTTCGACCTGCAGGCGGTGGCGTTCGCCAACGACGTCACCCGGGTGTTCTCGTTCAAGCTCGGCCGAGACGCCTCGGGCCGGGTCTATCCCGAGAGCGGCGTGACCACCGGCTTCCATCCGGCCTCGCACCACCAGGGCCGTGAGGATCGAATACTCGAGTTCGCGAAGATCAACACCTACCACGTGAGCCTGGTGCCGTACTTCCTCGAGAAACTGCGCCGTACCCCTGAAGGCGACGGCACGCTGCTCGATCACACGCTGGTGATGTACGGCTCGCCGATGGGCGACTCGAACGTCCACAACCACAAGCGGTGCCCGCTGTTCCTGGTCGGCCACGCCGGCGGACAGCTGAAGGGGCAGACCCACATCAAGGCCGCGGACGGCACGCCGATGGCCAACGCGATGCTGTCGGTGGGGCAGATGCTGGGCCTCGGCCTGGCCGAGTTCGGCGACAGCACCGGCGCCATGGATCTGAACCACGCCGCCGCGACCACGGCGCAGTAGCCCGGCGACGGCGAGTACCGCGGGGACATGGCGATGATGCGACGACTGGCGCGACTGGGCGGCGGACTCGGAGTGGCGGTGGTGGGCTCGGCGTGGCTGCACGCCGCCGCGGCCGGCACGGTGGCCGACGCGGTCATGCAGGGCGACGTCGCGGCGGTGCGGCAGATGCTCCAGGCCGGCGCCGACGTGAACGCGGCGCAGGGCGACGGCATGACCGCGCTGCATTGGGCCGCCGCGAACAGTCAGGCCGAACTGGCGACGATGCTGCTCCAGGCCGGCGCCAGGCCGGCCGCGACGACGCGGCTCGGCGGCTTCACACCGCTCCACCTGGCGGCCCGTGCCGGCAGCGCGCCGATCGTCGACGCGCTGGTCACGGCCGGCGCCGACCCGACGGCGACGACCTCCACCGGCACCACGGCGCTGATGCTGGCGGCCGAGTCTGGCGTGGTCGAGGCGGTGACACGACTGGTGCGCGCCGGCGCCGCGGTGAACGCGGTCGAATCGGCCAAGGGCCAATCGGCGCTGATGTTCGCGGCGGCCTACGATCGCACCGACGTGGTGTCGTTCCTGCTCGCCCAGGGCGCCGATCACGCCCTCAGCACCACGGTTCGCGACCTGGCGACGCTCACCGACCCCGGTCAGGACCGCACGCCGGCGGGCCGCGGAGCGCCGCGACAGGTGCAGGTGCCCGGGTGGTCACGCCAGTTCCGCTACAACGAGCTGGTGGGCACGCAGGGCGGCCTGACGGCGCTGCTGTTCGCCACGCGTGACGGCCACACCCGCACGGCGATGGCGCTGTTGGCCGGCGGTGCCAACGTGAACCAGCTGAACCCCGGCGATCGGACCAGCCCGTTGCTGATGGCGGTGGTCAACGGCCACTTCGACCTGGCGATGCGCTATCTCGAGAAGGGCGCCGACGTCTCGCTGGCCGCGGCCAACGGCGTCGCTCCGCTGTATGCGACGCTCAACAACCGCTGGGCGCCCAAGTCGCTGTACCCGAACCCGAAAGCGTACCAGCAGCAGGAGGCCACGTATCTCACGCTGATGCAGGCGCTGCTCGCGCGCGGCGCCGACCCGAACGCCCGCGTCCAGCGCAAGGTCTGGTACCAGGCGTTCAACTCCGACTTCGCCGGCGTCGACGAGATTGGCGCGACGCCGTTCTGGCGCGCCGCCTATGCCAGCGACGTCGAGGCGATGCGCCTGCTGGTCGCGCACGGCGCCGACCCGCACATCCCGACCATCAAGCCGGCGGGGCGGCCCTTCACCGGCGACGGCATCCGCCAGACCGAGGACGTCTCGGGCCTCCCGCCGGTGCCGGTGGGAGGGCCGGCGGTGCCGCCGCTGCTGGCGGCGTCGGGCGTCGGCTACGGCGAGGGCTTCGCCGCCAACGCGCACCGCTACGCCGAGACCGGCTTCCTGGCGGCGATCAGATACCTGGTCGAAGACGTCGGCGCCGACGTCAACGCCGTGGACCACGAGGGCAACACCGCCGTGCACCACGCCGCCGCGCGCGGCGACAACGCGTCGATCGAGTATCTGGTGTCGATGGGCGCGGTGGTGACCACGCGCAACCGCGAAGGGCAGTCGACCGCCGACATGGCCAACGGCCCGGTGCAGCGCACCCAGCCCTATCCCGACACGGTGGCGCTGCTCGAACGGCTCGGCGCCACCAACCACCACCGGTGCGTGTCCTGCTGACAGATGTAACCGGGACAGTCCCAGTTACATTCGCAGCTTGAAGCGCTGAATCTTCCCGGTGGCGGTCTTGGGCAGGTCGGCGACGAAGTCAATCGTGCGCGGACATTTGTAGTGCGCCAGCCGCGTCCGGACGAACGCCCGCAGCGCTTCGGCGATGGCCTCGTCGCCGTCGACGCCGGCCGCCAGCACCACCACGGCGCGCGGCTTGAGCACGCCGTCAGCGTCGGGGTGGGCTACGACCGCGCACTCGGCGACGGCGTCGTGCGCGGCCAGCGCCGCCTCCACCTCGGTGGCCGAGCACCACTCGCCGGCCACCTTGAACATGTCGTCGGCGCGGCCGATGTGCCAGTAGCGGCCGTCGGCGTCGCGGCGATAGCGATCGCCGGAGGCGAACCACGGCCCGCGCATCTTGTCGGCGGTCTGATCGCGGCGCTGCCAGTAGCCGACCGCGGTGCTGCGGCCGTGCACCCACAGTTCGCCTTCGACGCCGTCGGGCACGTCGCGGCCGTGCTCGTCGACGATGCGCATGGTGTAGCCGGGCACCGGCTCGCCGACGCTGCCGGGCGTGACGCGGCCGGGCCGCGGCGACAGATAGCAGTGCAGCACCTCGGTCGAGCCCGGTGCGTCGAGCAGCTCGACGCCGAAGCGCTCGCACCAGCGTCGGTACAAGTCGGGCGGGAGCGGCTCGCCGGCCGACACCGCGAGCCGCAGCGCCCCGGCGTCGACGTCGTCCTGCGCGGCCCGTTGCAGCAGCGCCGCATACAGCGTCGGGACGCCGAAGAACACCGTCGGCCGGTGCGTGGCCAGCAGCGCGAACACCGCGGCCGGCGCCGCCCGTTCCGGCCACAGCACCACCGGCGCGCCGACCCAGAACGGGAACGCCAGGCTGTTGCCGAGGCCGTAGGCGTGGAACAGTTTGGCCGCCGAGTAGAGGCGATCGGCCGCCGACAGACCGAGCACGCCGACGCCGAAGCCGGCGCAGCACCACGGCCAGTCCTGATGCAGGTGGACGGCGGCCTTCGGCGTGCCGGTGCTGCCCGAGGTCCACAGCCAGAAGGCCGCGCCGTCGCGATGGGTGTCGCCCGGCGCCAGCGCCGTCGGCGCGACGTCCACCCACAGCGGCCACGCCCGTCCCAGCCCATCGTCGGCGCCGGCGTCGGTGATCAGTACGGCCCGCAGCCAGGGCGCCTGATCGAGCACCGCGGTCAGCGCCGTGCGCATCGCGGTCGTGGTCACCAGCACCGGGGCCCGGCTCTCGTCGAGGAAGTAGGCGTAGTCAGCGGCCCCGAGGAAGGTGTTGCACGGGACCGCCACGGCGCCGATGGCGATCGCCCCGAGGAACGTCGCGACGAACTCGGCCGAGTCGGGCAGGGCGATGAGCACCCGGTCCTCGCGTCTGACGCCGAGCGCCGTCAGGGCGTGCGCCACCTGCGCCGTCAGCGCGGCAACCGCGTCGTAGGTCCACTCCCGGTCGGGACACGCCAACGCGACGCGCGGGCCGTCACCGGCGGCGAGCCGCCGTTCGAGCAGCGCGGCGGCGAGATTGAACTGGCGTGGAAGAGGCGGCCCGCCGCCCGGCCCGCCGGCCTCGGCGCCGCCGCCGCTCACGCGCTGGCGCTCCCGGCCGGTGCGACGCCATCGAACTCGAAGTTGCGGGTGATCCGGGTGCCGTCGGCGGCGAAGGCCTGCAGGTAGGCGGAGACCCGCCGCGCGCACTCGGCGCGATCGTGGTTGTCGAGCGTGAGGTTGAGGAGATCGACGTACCACGGCGCCTTGACCGGGCTCTCGACCAGGGTGGCGACGATGTCGCGGGCGATCGGCAGCGTCGTCGTCTTGGAGTCGTCGTGGACGTCGCGGTTGCCGGCCGCCAGCAGCTTGGCGTATTCCTCGTCGAGCAGCGTGGCGAAGAGCGCCGGGGTCAGCGTGTCGCCGGCGGCGATGCCGCTGGCGGCGTCAGCGGCGGTGAACGGCGCCTGCTTGTGCAGCCATTCCCACAGGATGCTCACCCGGATCTCGCCGGTGGCCATGTCCTCCATCAGGTAGAGCACGTCGTCGTCGCCGAAGAAGTCGGCCGGCTTGAGCGCGGCGGCCTGCATCCCCTGGCCGAACGCGTTGCCGTACTGCACGGCGACGCTGATGAGATCGCGGGCGCCGCGCACGGTGCGCGGCGCGGCGACGAGCTGGCGCAGCGCCGCGGCGTCGGCGTCGGTGTAGGTGAGCGGCGGGAACGCCCGGCCGCGCTGGTTGGGCGCCCCGGCCTTCTCCCACACCGGCCGCACGATGTGCACCATCTTCCAGTGGGCGACCCACTTGCCGCTGGCGCCGGCGGCCTGCTCGCGTTCGGCGCCGGCCATGGCCCGGGCCATCCCGGCCTGTACACCGGCGGCCGATCCGACCGGGATGTTCGGCTCCATGCCGCCTTGCCACAGCGTCGTACGGCCGTTGCGGTCGGGCGTGTTCACCGCCCGGCGCACCCGGTCCTCGTAAGCCGCCATGTAGGCGTAAGTCATGGTGATCGCGTCGATGTTCGGATTCTGGAACGCCGGATCCCAGGCCAACGCGTCGGAGACGCTGTTGATGTAGTCCCAGCGGCCGGTGTTGAAGCCGACGAAGTGCCGGCCGAGCGCGGCGCGAATCTCCATCAGCTGGTAGCAGGCCTCGAGCTGCTCGACCAGCACATAGACCTTGATCGCGCCCTCGGCGACGCCGGCGTGGCGTTCCAGGGCCGACAGGATGTCGTTCCACAACGCCGCTTCGTCGGCGGTCTGGATCTTGGGCAGGTACAGCACCACCGGTCGCGGCAGGGCGGCCAGGCTGTCGAGGTTGTTGGCGACGTAGATGGCGGCGTCGACGATCGAGGCCGAGAAGCCGGCGCCGTCGGCCCAGCGGATGTGGCGATCGTCGAGATGCAACCCGCGGGCCCGGAAGATCGGGACGGTGTGCTCGAGCTGTGCCTCCCAGTCGGCGACGATCGGCCGGCCGAGCGCACCGGCCGACCAGGCGTTCATCTCGGCGGCGACCTTCACGGCGACGTCGAGGAACACCGGCGCACGGGCCAGCGCCAGCGCCAGGTTGCGCTGGTTGTCGAGCGACATCGTCGACACCTGGCCGAGGGCGTCCTCGCCGTCGAACATCCAGCCGTCGGCACCCGACAGCAGCGCGTAGGCGACGTTGCGCAGGCTGACCTCGACCGGCGCGCCTGGCCGGGCGGCCGGGCCGGTGCCCTGAATCCACTGGCGCTCGAGATCGCGGGGAATCTCGGCGCCATCGAAGCGGCCGGCACGGGCGTCGGCGACCGAGATGGCGGTGCCGGGAACGACGTCGGACGGGCCGAGAAAGCCGATCGGCGTGCGGGCCGCGGCGCGGGCGGCGCGCCGGGCGGTGCGGGCTCGCATCAGCTCGGCGCGGACGCGGTCGAACGGGGCGAGCGCTGCGATGGCCGCCAGCGCGGCCGGGGTCAGCACGTCGCCGTAACTGGCGGTCAGGGTGCCGCGAATCTGCAGAGGGCCCACCTGGGTGTGGGCGGAAGCCGGCGTCGACATGGCGAGGAGTGTAGCGCGGGACCTGTCTCGGCGCGCCAGGCCGCGTCGGCGACCGCGACGACTCCGCGGTTGACGCGGTGCAGTCCACCGTATACAACTGCGGCACGCGGAGGATGGCTATGCGACGCACGGCACTCGGTCTGGCAACGGCAGCGGCGGTCACGCTCCTGACGAGCTCGGGAATGGACGCCCAGGGCAGCGGCGGCTACACGCTGGTGTCCAACTGGCCGACCTTGCCGCAGGGCATGTGGTTCGGATTGCGCGACGCGCCGCCGCCGCCGGCCGAACGCGAGGCGCTGGCGGCCGCGCGCCGGGCCCGCGGCGCCATGAGCGGCGGTGGCGGAGCGCCGACCAACCAGCCGGGTATCTCCGGTCTGGCCATCGACCAGCACGACAAGATCTATGTGTTCAACCGCGGCCCCAAGCCGGTGATGGTGTTCGACACCGCCGGGACGCTGGTGATGTCGGGCGCCGATCAGGAGCTGAACGGCAAGAAGATCAACTCCGACTGGCAGCACTCCGGGGCGGTCGACTGGGACGGCAACGTCTGGGTGATCGAGCGCGATGCCCACCGCATCGTGAAGCTCAGCCCGAAGCTCGACCGGTTCCTGCTGCAGCTCGGCACCACGATGGAGAAGGGCAACAGCCCGACCCACCTGGATCTCCCCTCGGGGATCGCCGTGCTGAAGAGCGGCAACATCGTGGTCACCGACGGCTACGGCAACAACCGCGTGATCCTCTACGACAAGACCGGCAAGTTCCTCAAGCAAGTGGGGAAGGGCGCCGGCGGACCGGCCGACAAGGGCACCGGCCCCGGTGAGTGGGTGCTGCCGCACAAGATCGCCGTCGACGCCGACGAGAACCTCTACATCATCGACCGCGAGAACAAGCGCCTGCAGGTGTTCGACAAGGACCTGAACTACAAGCGCGAGATCAAGAACGAGTGGAACCCGTGGGACGTGGCGATCTCGCGCAAAGGTAGTGAGGGCTACGGCTTCGTCGCCGACCACCTGCTCGAGCGCGTCCACAAGTTCTCGCTGACCGACGGCACGTTCCTCGCGACCTGGGGCTCGCAGGGCACCGGGCCCGGCCAGTTCGACTGGGTGCACGGCATCGTGGTCGACTCGAGAGGCGCGGTCTACGCCGCCGACACCTACGGGCAGCGGCTGCAGAAATTCGTGCCCGCCGGCACCTCGCGCTGAGAACCTGGGTTCGGGGTCCGTCCCGAGCCCGCGCCCCGCGCCCCGCGCCGCTATTTCTTGCGACTGACCGGCGGCACGACGCCGTTCACGCGGTAGGCCGTCACCATCTTGCCGTAGTGCTCGCCCTGGTGCTCGAGCCAGCCAACCAGGCGCGGCGACGGGCTCTTCTCGACCAGCGGATAGGACTCGGCAATCGCCGCTTCCATCTCGCTGACCACCGACGCGCGGGTCTTCGGCTTGGCGTCGTCGGCCTTTTCCGCCGCCTCGAAGTCGAATTTCTCGCCGCGGGCGACGGCCGAGGTCATCCGCAGCCCGATCGTCACGTGCCGCAGCTCCTGCATCACCGTCCGTGAATCGGGATGCGGCTTCCACTGCAGCTTGTCGTCGGGATACTGCGTGTCCTTGGCCATTGCCAGGATCTTGTCGTGCACGTTCTTCCAGCTGCGGGTCATCGCGGCCTCGAACGTGGCGGGGGGAGGACCCTGGGCCTCAGCGGCAGTGGTCAGGCCGAGCAGGAGCAGGGCGGCAACAGCGTAGCGGGTCATGGTCACCTCCAGGTGAACGCCGGCGATTGTAGGTCCGCCACCCCGTGGCTGGCGTGACTCTGTGACGAGTGACCGCTGGCGGGGACCGGCACCCTCCCGGCGGGCGCCGGCCCCGCACCGGGCGTCACTGCGGCCGCGGCACCATGGTCGTGTCGAACGTGAAGCCGGTGGCCGGCTCGAGCGAGACGACCTTGCCGGACAGCGCGCCGTAGCGGCCGTCGTTGTTCACGATGATCGAGCCGCTGGTGCCAGCCACGTTCGACACGGTGCTGGTGTTCAGGACCTGCGATCCGTGGGGTGGGAGGTTCTGGGCGTAGGTTGCGAGGAGCGTCCCGTTCCCGTCGAAGAAATGGGCGTTGAAGTACACGATTCGCGCCGTGGTGTTCTGCACGATCAGAATCGAGATCTGGGTCGCGCTGTTGTTGAAGCGCGGCACGCTGTAGGTGGTGTCGTTCAGCTGGATGCGGTACTGCTCGGCGGCGCTGCAGGCGCCGGCGCAGGCGGGGTTGCTGACGCGGACCTTGTCACCGTCGATCGGCGTGCCGGTCTCGTTCCTGAAGTACAGCGCTCGTGCGGCCCCGGGAGTGCCCAGGCTGTTCGAGGGAACGACCAACCCGCCGCCGTAGACCAGGTGCACCCCCAGTTCAGTGCCAGGCACGGTCACCGGAACGGGGGCCAATCCGGCAGTGGCGCCGTCCACGACCACTTCGAAGGACGAGTACGGCGTCTGATTGATGAGAAACCAGTCCTGATCGGCGATCCCGCCAGTGCTCTCCATGTCGTGCACCTGCCATGTTCCAGGCGTGAGCTGGTTTTCGGTCGTCGCCCCGTCATCGTTGCCGGTCAGGTCCCAGACGTCCTGGGCCCAGACCAGCGGCGATGCGACGAGGAATACCAGAACCGTGGCGCGGACGAGGGTCGGTCGGAGTGAGTGCATCGGGATCCTTTGTCGATCAGGTGACTGCGGGGGGAGCCCTAGAGTATCGAAGTCTGCAGCCGGGTGATCGTCCAATAAGCTCCGACCGCGGCGATGGCCAGCGACGCCGGGACGACGACGCGACCGTGATACCACGGACGGTGACGGCACCAGCCCACGAGCAACGCCGCGCCGGCGATGACCGTGAGCTGACCGGCTTCGACGCCGAGGTTGAAGCCGAGGAGCGCCACCGCGAAGTCGCCCCGCGGCAGCTGCAGCCCGGTCAGGACGCCGGCGAAGCCCAGGCCGTGGAGCAGGCCGAACAGGAACACCAGGGCGACCCGCCACGGCGTCAGCGCCTGCGTCCGCAGGTTCTCGATCGCCACGTAGACGATCGACAGCGCGATCAGCGGTTCGACGACCGTCGCCGGCAACGACACGACGCCGTAGAGCGAAAGGGCGAGTGTCAGCGAGTGCGCCAGGGTGAACGTCGTGACCTGCACCAGCACCGGGCGCAGCCGGGCCCGCAGCAGGAAGAGTCCGAGGACGAACAGGATGTGGTCGAGGCCGCGCGGCAGGATGTGCACGAAGCCGAGGCCGAGGTACTGCCCGAGGCGCGCCCAGCGCGACGGCCGGATGAACGGGCCGCCGAGCGCCAGGGCGGTGCTCCAGGCGTCGCCCTGCACCCACTCGGTGGTCTCGCTGCCGTCGGCGAGCGTGATGGTGAAGGGATAGGGATCGTTGACCAGCCCGTAGTACCAGCGGATCGCCCGCGCCCCTTCCGGCATCCGGCCGTGCAGCGTGTAGGCAGCGAGGGCGAACTGGCCCGGCGGCGGATCGATCGGTGGTGGCGCGTAGTCGACCGAGACCGGCCGCACCTCGTGGCCGTCCACGAACAGCACGACGCGATCGATCATCAGCCCGGACCACTCGCGCAGCCGGGCGTCGCGGGCCGCCGTGTCGGCGGTCGACGCCGTGCCGGGCTGCCCGGCAAAGCTCTCCAGGCGCAGCAGCAGCCACGACGGATCGTGGCCGAGCCGCAGGGTGAACTGTCCGTCGGCAGCCAGCGCCAGATGGACGGTCGTGCGCTCGAGGTCATGGGCCGAGAGCCGCGACCCCGCCGCCGACCCGGCGACGACCGCCGCGCAGACGAGAACGATGCGCGCCCGGGCGCCACGCGACATGGCGGCGATCATATGCCCGGCCAGATGGCGAACCGGGTAAGATGCGCCGCATGTGCCGTCGCATCTGCCTGGTCGTCGCCGTGCTGTGGGCCTCCGCGTGTGCCGGGCCGGCGCCGCCGCCGCTGCGGCAGGTGGCCGACGTCAAGCAGCTGATGCAGTTCGTCGTCGAGCCGGCCGCCGACCTCTACTGGGACGGCGTCGGGACGATCATCGACCCGTCCGGTGTCACCGAGTTCAAGCCCGAGACCGAGGGCGAGTGGGACGCCCTGGTCAACAGCGCCTACGTGCTGGCCGAGTCGGGCAATCTGCTGATGATGGGCGCGCGGCCGAAGGACGGCGGCGAGTGGATGCAGATGTCGCGGGCCATGGTCGATGTCGGCGAAAAGGCGATCCGCGCGGCGTCGTCGCACAACCCGCAGGCGGTCTTCGACGTCGGCGCCGAGGTCTACGAGACCTGCACGGCGTGTCACGCGCGGTACGCGGTGGATCTCGGCCGTCCCAACGTGCAGAACTGAGTGGCCTCCGCCGGGCCGACCGTCACCGGCCCGGCCGCTTGCCGTAGCCCGGCCGGAAATGCTGATGGCAAGTCACGCACGACTGGTACATCTCGTCGTTCAGTGCCTCGAGCGCGGCGACGTCCTTGGCCTTGGCCGCCGCGAACGCCTTGCGGCCGGCTTCGAGCATCAGTCGCGCGTCGTCGAGCCACTGCGCCCGGCCGCGGGCCCGGGCCGGCAGCATCAGCAGCTGGCCTGACTCCGCCAGCATCAGCGTCTGCGCCTGCAGCGTGCCCCACTCGGCTTCGGTCGCGGGCGTGCGGCTGGTGATGTAGAAGACCGCGTCCGACGCCGGGCGGATCACGTGCACCATCAACTCGCTCATGGTGCCGACCACCCGCGGCTCGGCCGGCGCTCGTGCGGCGGCCTTCGGCGCCGGGGTCGTGGATGAGGGGGCGGTGGATGTCTGCGGCGATGCCGCGACGGTGGTGAGCGCCCACACGACGACGACCAGCCCGGCCGTTCTCATGGCCGCGAGCATATACTCTTCGGCGTGTCGTTGCTGCCGCTCATGCAGTGGCTGGCCGAACAGCCGGCCAGCGTCGCGCTGCGCGAGTCCCTCTACGTCTGGCCGCTGGTCGAGTCGAGCCACGTGCTGACCCTCGCGGTCTTCGTCGGCACCGCGGCGATGCTCGACCTGCGGCTGCTCGGCGTCTCGTTCGGCGGGGTCCCGGCGTCGGCGTTCACCGACCGCATCCTGCCGTGGACCCGGGTGTCGTTTGCGCTGATGACGATCACCGGCCTGCTGCTGTTCTACGCCACGCCGGTGCGCAACTACCAGAACCTGTTCTTCCGCATCAAGGTCATCCTGCTGGTGGCCGCCGGGCTCAACGTGTGGCTGTTCCACTCGCGCGTCCACCAGCGCGTGGCCGGCTGGGACCTCGACCGGGTGCCGCCGCGGGCGGCGCGGGTCGCCGCCGTGGTGTCCCTGACGGCGTGGGCCGGCGTCGTCGTGGCCGGGCGGATGATGGCCTACAACTGGTTCGACTGCGACATCCAGCCGCAGTCTGACTGGGTCAACTGGGCGGCGGGTTGCGTCGTCCCACCGGCCGAGTAGGGCATGGATCTGTTGCCGCTGTTCGAATGGTGCGAGTCGACGGCCCTCGGGCTGTTCGTGCGCGAGTCGGTGTGGCTGTTCCCGGTGATCGAGGCGGTCCACCTGCTCGGCTTGTGCCTGCTCGGCGGGGCGCTGCTGGTCGTGGACCTTCGGCTGCTCGGCACCGGGCTGACCGGCACGCCGGTGGCGACGCTGGCCCGCCAGGCGCGGCCGTGGCTGGTCGCCGCCGTGGTGACGATGACCACGACCGGGCTGCTGCTGTTCCTGTCGGAATCGGTGAAGTGCTACTACAACCAGGCGTTCTGGGTGAAGATCAGCACCTTCCCCCTGGCCCTCGCCTTCACCTTCGCGGTACGTCAGCGCGTCGTCGGCGTCGACGGCGCGACGCCCGCCGCCCACCGTCTCACCGGCGCGGCGTCGCTCACGCTGTGGTTCATCGTCGCCGCCGCGGGCCGCTGGATCGGCTTCTCGTAACGGTGCTTCGTAGGGCAGGGCGGAAGAGCTGTCCTACGAGAGCCGGCTACTGCAACAGCGGCGCGCTGTCGCCCGGCAGCAGCAGCTGGCGATGCGCCCACCACGGCGCGATGCCGTTGGTCATCACCCGTTCGTGGAAGCGGCGCAGATCGAACGACGCGCCCTCTTTCGCGCGCACGTCGTCGCGCAGCTTCAGCGCCTGCAGCTTGCCGAGGAAGTAGCCGCCGTAGGTCGGATCGTAGGTGCCGCGTTCGGCTTCCTGGCGCGCTGCCGGCGGCGGCAGGTGGGCGCGCAGCTCGAAGAGTCTCGCCGCGTCGTCCACCGTCCAGGCGCCGGTGTGCAGCTGGATGCCAGAGATCAGCCGGCAGATCCGCGTCATCGCCTCGCTCAGCTGCGCCATGCGGTAGCGCGGGTCGTCGGCCTTGAACCCCTCGTCGAGCACCAGCTGCTCGGCGTAGTGGGCCCAGCCGTCCTGGCCCGAGGACGGCTGCGGAAACGGATTGAGACCGATCCAGATGCGGCGGATCTTGCCCGGCGTCTTGCGCATGAACAGGCTGTGCACGTAGTGACCGGGCATCACCTCGTGCGCCGTGATCACCGTCAGCGCCGGGATGTTGAACTTCTGCAGCCACGCGTCCTGACGGGGCCGGTCCCACTCGGCCTGGGCGTCGGTGATGTAGAAGTAGCTCTTCACCGGCGTCGTCTCGAGCGGCGGGGACGAGTGCATCGACGCCAGGCCGAGGTCGTAGGCCGGCGCGGCGGCGACCACCACCCGCTCGGGCGAGGGCAGCGACACCAGGCCCTTGGTCGTGACGAACGTCTGCAGGGCGTCCACCGCCTTCTGGGCGGCGGGCACCAGCTGGCCGCGCGACGGGTGGTCCTGGAGGATCTCCTCCCACACGCCCAGGGCATGCCGGCGCGGACCGACCGTGGCCGCGGCGGCGATGAAGGCGCGCTCGGCGTTCTCGAGCTCGCGTTCGCCGATCGCCAGCAGTTGCGGCGCCGGCAGGTCGATGAGCTCCTCGGCCCGGTAGCGCGCCTCGAGGGTCTCGCGGCCGACGGCGTAGGGGCCGGCGGCGTTGGGCAGCCGGTCGCGCTCGAACCGGGCGACGAAGGCGTCGATGGCGAGGGCCGCGGCGGTGGTCGATGCGGCCAGCGCCTGCTTCAGCGCCGCGTCCTGCAGGCCGGCGAAGGCCACCGGCACGTCGCTGCGCAGCATGCCGGCGGCGCCGCGGAACATCCGGACGCCGCGCTCGGCCATGACGCGCGGCGGATTGGTGAGATTGGCGTCGGCGGCGGCGAGCAGCGCCGGCAGGGCGGACAGCTTGGCGATGATTCGTGTCGCCCGCAGGTCGGCCGGAGACGACTCCATCGTCATCAGGTTGTGCACGCCCGACGACACCGCCGAGGCATAGACCATCAGGTTCTTCTGCCAGCTCTTGACCGTGTCGAGGTCGAGCAGCCAGCCGTCGATGAGGCCGGCCATGATCCGGTGATCGACCCGTTCGTCGGGCGTCAGCCCTTCGAGCGGGATCGCCTGGAGGACCGTGCGCAACCGTTGCCAGGTGGCGACCTGGGCGCGGATTCCGGCGGCGCTGAAGTCCTCGAGCGTGCCGTCGTGCTGGTGCAGCCCGTTGCCGGCGGCGATCGACGGGTTCATGCGCGCGAATTCCTCGAGGAACTCGTCGACGAAGGCGGCGAAGGCCGGGGGCGGCGCCGACGAGGCGGCCGGCGCCGGCTGAGGCGAGCCGCCGCAGCCACCGGTGACGGCGGCGGCCAGGCACACGACGAGCGTCAGGGGGGCAGGAACGCGGGACGTCATCGGGTGATTATCGTCCGCCAGGCTTCTTGGGCGTGGCGCCACCTTCGATCGGATCGCGGCCGTCGCGCGGCGCTCCGGTGCCCGACGAGCCCATGAACATCTTGCGGCCGTCGGTGAAGGTCACGTCGCGGCCGTTGGCCCGCTTGAGCGAGTGGTCCTTGGTCTGGTAGCCGTCGACGATGAGCTCGGTGCCGACGGTGAGCGTGTCGCGGGACAGGCCGCGGCGGAGCAGGGTGTTGGGCGTCCCGCCTTCGACCATCCACACCTCGGGCTTGCCGTCCCTCACCACCTCGATGTGGATCCAGGCGTGGGGATTCACCCATTCGAGCTTCACCACCTTGCCCTGCAGGCGAATTGGCGCGTTGGGGTCGAACTCGGCGCCGAAGGCGTGATGGCCCGCGACCGGGATGGTCGCGGCCAGCAGGGCCGCCGCGGTGATCCCGAGAAGTGTCGTACGCATGGTCTCTCTCCTACTGCTGGGGCTTGGGGGCGGCGGTGGCGCGGGTCTTCTCCTGCGCCCGTTCGCCGCTCAGTACGTTCGAGAGCGCGTAGTTGCCCTCGTGACAGGCGTACTCGTAGATGAGGTCGTCGAGCTTTTCGAACGGCACTTCGCCGCTCCACGGCCGGGTGAAGGTCTTCGGGTCGTCGATCGTGAACTTGTAGAGCAAGGTGTCGGCGTCGGCGCGTGACAGGCGCTCGGTCACCGTGAGGCTGTCGGAGGCGCCGCGGAAGATCTGCGACGGGTGGAAGTTGGTGGTCTCGATGACCAGCGTGTCGCCTTCCCACCAGCCGATCGAGTCGCCCCACCACGGGCGTACGTGGGCCGGCAGCCGCTGATGCTGCTTGCCCAGGCGGACGATCCGCGTGTCGTGCACCATCTCGGTCATGATGAGCACGTGATCGCGGGCCTGCACGATGGTGTAGTTGTTGTTGTAGAAGTAGTTGGGCAGCATCGGCGGGCCGGCGTTGCTGCCGAACGAGGCCAGGCAGCGCTCGGCCAGCGGCCGGTTCTCGGGGTTGTCGTACTGCCCGAACTGGCCGGCGCGCTTCATCCGTTCGGCCTGGCGTGCCCGTCCCTCGTCGGTCATCGCCGGCACGCGGCCGTCGGGTGGATCGACGATGAGCGAGGTGCGGTATTCGCCGTTGACGACGGCGACGCGCTCGCCGGCGTCGATCCAGAAGTTGTTGTAGCCGCCGACGTTGCCGGCGGCGCCGGTCGAGCCGTCGCCGCCCTGCGGCGGCGCTGGCCGATCAGGGTCGCTCGGCGCCGCCAGCCGCTCGATGCGGTCCTTCACGCCCTTCTCGATCTTCGCCACCATGTCAGCCGACAGCGCCGGCGGCTGCCCGGGCGGCCGCTCGAGCGGCGTGACCGTGGCGTTGGTCCAGTTGCCTTGCAGGTCGGGGTGGCCGTCGGCGGTACGCGGCAGGCCGGCGGGCTTCCCACCCGCACTACGCGCGGGGGCCTGGGCGGCCACCGGCACGAGCCACAGCCCCGCCGCCAGCGCCAGCGCGCCCAAGGTGCCGAACGTGACGTGCGTCGGTCGCATCGCTCCTCCGGTGACGGTTACGGCAACGGGGTCTTGCGCAGGTGGCCGTACATCAGCTCTTCGACGAACTCCACGCACTTGAACTGACCGAGCCGGGCATTGGCGTTGACATGCCGGTAGAGCGGCATCGCCACCGTCCACGGCCGCGAGAACGTCTTGGGGTCGGTGATCGTCGCCTCGTACTGGATGTGGTTGGGCCCGGTCATCGTGTAGCGCTCGGTGACCGTCATCGCCTCGCTGTGATGGTTGCCCGAACGGTCGAACCAGCTCTGGTCGTTGAAGCCGTTGGCGGTGACGACGAACGTATCGCCGTCCCAACGGCCCACCGACTGGCCCATCCACGAGTCGACCTGCGGCGGCCCCGGGTCCTTCAGGTAGATGTGCCGCACGGCGCCGGCATATTCATAGGCCAGGAACACCGCCGACTGGCTCTGGACGATCTGGAAGGGGAACGGCAGATAGGTGGCGCGGGGCACCCCAGGCAGGTAGCACTTGATCTCGGGATCGCGCGTCAGCCACTGCGCCTGGTTCTCGTCCTTCTTCTTGCGCGCCTCGGGCAGATACGGAATCTCGCCGCCGACCACGACCCCGACGCCGGACGGGACGGCGCCGACCGCGCCCAGGGCCAGCACTTCCTTCGCCGGCACCGGCACGACCGGGCCGGGCCGCATCGCCAGCGCCGGACGGGCGGTGTGGGCCTCGAGGTCCCAGTTGGCGGTGTTCAGGGTCTGCCACAGGCCGTTCAGATCGGGCTTGCCATCGGCGGCGCGGGGAATCGCCGCGCCTGGCGCCTGGCCCGAGACCGGGAGGGCGGTGACGGCGAGCGCCGCCCCGGCGGCGGCGGCAACAAGAGCGGCGATCCAGAGCCTGACGGTGTCGTGACGCACCTGCACCTCCGCGAGACGTCCGGATGCTCGCACTGGGGCGCTGGAGTGTCAAGGCGGCTGTCGAGCCGCAGGGCGACGCCGGACGTCGGGTATAGAATTCGCGACGCACCGGTCTGCACCATGGAGACGCCGCTCAGCCCGCTCGAGTTCATGCGCCGCGCGCGGCGGCTGTACGGCGGCCGCCAGGGCGTCGTCGCCGGGACGTCACGCTTCACCTACGCACAGTTCTTCGAGCGCTGCGACCGGTGGAGCGCCGCGCTCCAGGCGCTCGGCGTCCGGCGCGGCGACCGCGTCGCCTACATCTCGCCGAACACGCCGGCGCAGCTCGAGTCGTTCTACGCCGTGCCGCAGATCGGCGCGGTGCTGGTGCCGATCAACTTCCGGCTGTCGACCGAGGAGTTCCAGTACCTCATCACCCACAGCGGCGCCACCGTGGTGTGCGCCGATGGCGACTACCTGGCGGCGGTGGAACGGATCCGGCCGGCGTTGCCCGGCGTGCGCCACGTCGTCGCGTTGAGCGGCGCACACGACGGCTGGCTCGATTACGAGGGACTGCTGGCGGCGGCGGCCGTCGAGCCCCAGCGCCCGCCGGTCGACGAGCGCGATCTGCTCACGATCAACTACACCAGCGGCACCACGTCGCGTCCCAAGGGCGTGATGATCACCCACCGCAACGCCTGGGTGAACATCCTCGGCATGCTCGTGCACCAGCCGATGACCGCCGCCGACCGCTATTTGTGGACCTTGCCGATGTTCCACGCCAACGGCTGGGGCTTCACCTGGGCGGTGACGGCCGTCGGCGCCCGTCACATCTGTCTGCCCAAGGTCGATCCCGCCGCGGTGTTCCGGTTGATCGCCGACGAGGGCGTGACCTGCCTGTGTGCCGCCCCGACCGTCTTGATCGGCTTGGCCAATGCGCCCGACGCGCTGCAGGCCGGCGTCCCCCGCGGTGTCCGCGTCCTGACCGCCGGCGCGCCGCCGGCGGCGGCGACGATTCAGCGCGTCGAGGAAGGGCTCGGGTGGACGGTGACGCAGCTCTACGGCCTCACCGAGACCTCGCCGCTCATGACGTTCTGCGAGGAACGGCCCGAACACCGCGATCTCGCGCCCGCCGACCGGGCCCGCCAGAAGGCCAGGCAGGGCGTGGAGCAGCTCACCGGTGGCGAGGTGCGGGTGGTCGACGCCGCCGGCGCCGAGGTGCCATCCGACGGCGAGACCCAGGGCGAGATTGTCGTCCGTGGCAACGTCGTGATGCAGGGGTACTACGACGACCCCGAGGCCACCGCCACGGTGATGGGCGATGGCTGGTTCCATTCGGGCGACGCCGCGGTGGTCCACCCCGATGGCTACATCGAGATTCGCGACCGGCTGAAGGACGTGATCATCAGCGGCGGCGAGAACATCTCGTCGGTGGAGGTCGAGGCCACGCTGCTGCGTCACGAGGCGGTGCAGGAGGCGGCGGTGGTCGGCATGCCCGACGAGAAGTGGGGCGAGGCGCCGCACGCGTTCGTGGTGTTTCGCGACGGCGCCGCCGTGCCTGGGGACGCGTTGCGCGCGTTCTGCCGCGACCCATCTGGCGCACTTCAAGGTGCCGCACAGCTTCACGCCGGTGACCGAGCTGCCGAAGACCGCGACCGGGAAGATTCAGAAGTTCGTGCTGCGCAAGGGCCGGCCGAACATCGCCGCGCAATAGGCACGCGGGCTGGTGCCCGCAGGGAGAGTGCGATGACTGCTCGTCGAACGCGCATCCTGACCGCCGCCGCCGTCCTGGCCGTCGGGCTCGGCTGGGCCCTGGCCGATGCGCCGGTACAGGCCCGTCCCGGACGCGACCTGGCGGTGGCCGCTCCCGAATCGGTGGGGGTGTCCACCGAACGGCTGAAGCGGCTCGACGCCGGCATCAAGGGCCTGGTGACCGACGGCCGGCTGGCCGGCGCCGTCACGCTGCTCACGCGGCACGGCAAGACCGTGCACGTCGGCGTGCACGGCGTGAAGGACATCCGCAGCGGCGCGCCGATGACCCGCGACAGCATCTTCCGCATCTACTCGATGACCAAGCCGGTCACCGGGGTGGCGATGCTGATGCTCTACGAGGAAGGGAAGTGGCGGCTCGACGATCCGGTGTCGCGCTTCATCCCCGAGTTCGGCAAGCTCACGGTCTGGGTCGGTGAGAATCCAGACGGCACGCCCAAGACCGAGCCGGCGCGCCGGTCGATGACCATGCGCGAGCTGATGACGCACTCGGGCGGGCTGGCCTACGGCCTGGTCGGCAACCACGCCGTCGACAAGCTGTATCTCAAGGCCGGCCTGCTCAACCCACGCCAGCCGCTGCAGGCGCTCATCGACGGCATGGCCGCGCTGCCGCTGGTCGCCCAGCCGGGCACGCGCTGGTCGTACAGCGCCGCCGTGGACGTCCAGGGCTACCTGGTGGAGAAGCTGTCGGGCCAGCCCTTCGCCGAGTTCCTGCGCAGCCGCCTGTTCGAGCCGCTGAAGATGACCGACACCGCCTTCTACGTGCCGAAGGAGAAGCTGTCGCGGCTGGCACTGGTGCACGGCGAAGACGCCGCCGGCAAGCTGACACCGCCCGACGACAGCCGCGGCGATCCCACCGAGCCGCCGGTGGCGGCGTTTGGCGGCCACGGGCTCTTCTCCACGGCGGCCGACTACGCACGTTTCTGCGAGATGCTGCTCGGCGGCGGGGAACTGGGTGGCGCGCGCATCCTGGCGCCGCGCACGGTGGCGATGTGGCGCACCAACCACCTGCAGGCCGACGCGCTGAAGACGGTGCGCGCGGGCACCGGCTGGGGACTCGGGCCGCAGGTGGTGATGGACGCGGCCGCGGCCGGCGAGCCGTACTCCGACGGGGCGGCCAACTGGTGGGGCATCGGCGGCACCTGGTTCTGGATCGACCCCGACAAGGATTTCGCCTTCATCGGCATGATCCAGCACTCGGGCCGGTCGCTGCTCGGCGTCACCCAGATCCACGGCTACTCGCGCAACCTCGTCTACCAGACGATTCTCGACTGACCCACGACCGCTTGGGGGCCGCTGCACGCGAAGCGGATTGGGGACAGTCCCCTTTCAAGATCCGGCCAGATATTCGAGCCGATCAGACAACGCCGGTTGACCGTACGGTCAGTGCTGGTGGTGCGCCGTCGCCGGCAGGCCCGCACGGGCCCGGTAGCGCACGAAGGCGTGGAACGACAGCGGCGCGCCGTAGGCATCGCGCAGGTTGGCGGGCACCCGGTAGCCGGTGACGTCGGCGCCGAGGCCCAGCGTGCCCCAGCGATCGGTCAACAGATCGCGCGTGCCGCCGAGCGTGAATGCCCCGACGCGCGACTGGCGGTGGCTGTGACCGACGCCGATCGGATGGAACCCCGCGTCGAGGATGTCCTTGTCGACGAGTTCGCCGCGCGTGTAGACGGCCCAACGCCCCGGCAGGCGCCACGTGGCCTCGAGCAGATACGACTCGAGGTGGCCGAACACTTCGCGGTTCTGGCCGGCGGCCGCGGTCCACGCCAGCGTGCCGGCGCCGACGGCGCGTGCGTGCGACAGCGACGCGGTGCGCTTGGTCGCGTCGTAGGGCGACAGACGTTCGGGCCGGCGCAGCCAGGCGCTCGACACCTGCGCCGCCCAGTCGCCGCGCGTCCACGACAGCCGCAGCGCCTGCGAGTCGAGCCGGCCGAGATCGAGGTCGGTGCGCCGCTCGTCGGGCTCCCGGCCCTGGAAGACGCCGGCCTCGACCCCCCACGCGCCGGCGCGCACGCTGGTCGTGACCACGCCGTGAGTGACGTGCGTGGAATCGAGGTAGTGATGCCCGAGCGGTGCTTGCGGGTTCTCGGTGCCTGACGGACGGTGCATGAACGGCGCCGGGCCGATCGGCGGGGTGCCGACCAGCGCCGCGCCGACACCGACCGTCGCCGGTCCGGCGCGCCGCGAGACGTCGGCGCCGAGCTGCATGATGAGATCGTGCGGATGCTGGTAGTCGATGATCGGCGCATTGCGATAGGTCTCACCGGTCTGGAACACCTGCGGCGATCCGATCGCGCCGAGGCTGAACGGCTCGAAGGTGAGCATCGCCAGTCCGCGCACGCGCCACACCGGCCCCGGCCGCTCCACCGCGCCCATCAGCCAGTTCTGCGACTCCCAGGCGTCGAAGTCGAAGAACTTCCGGCGCTGGTAGTTGAAGCCGGCGAATGCCGAGGCCTCGCCCGACCACTGCCAGGCCGATGCGGCATCGGCCGGCGGGGGCGCGACGGTCTGGCCGCGCGCGGCCGCCGCGGTCGTCAGCAGCAGCCCGAGGCCAAGCGCGACGTGCGCGACGGCCCTCATTGGATGACGATGCGTCCCGAGAACGCGGCCACGCCGAGGTAGGCGTGATCGTGGTACTCGCACGTGCGGGCCACGGTGAACACGCCGGTCTGACGGCTCTGCCCCGGCACGACGAAGCCGGCGGCGTCGATCTCCGGGCATTCCGGCCGGCTCGGGTCCGGCCCGCCCGAGAAGTCGTGCGGGCGGGTATCGGCGTTGGTGAAGGTGACGCGGCCGCCCACCGGGACGGTGATGACCAGGGGCGAGACCCCGGTGGCGGTCACGGTGACGACGCTGCCCGGCGGCGCGGGCGCCGGCGAAGGCGATGGCGGCGGCGTGCCGCCGCCGCTCGGCGCCGTCGGGCCGTCCACGACGATGCCGGAGCCGCAGGATCCGAGCGCGAGACAGGCGCCGGCGAGGACGCACACACGAACCGATCGCAGCATGGCCAGGGTTCTGGACACCTCGTGCCGCCCGGGGGCACACCAGGCCGCGACACCGGTACGGTAACACGCCCGGCACCTGGACGGACACCATCCGCGGGCCCCGGCCGGCCGATCAGCCGAGCGGGTGCGTGGTCAGCGGCAGCGTCCACTGGTCGTCGCCGACGCCCAGGAACAGCTCGCCGTCCATCACCGAGACCGTGAGCGCGGCCCGCCGTTCGATCCGCGCCGCCGCCGCCTCGATCGCCGCCGGGTCGAGGCCGACCACGGTGATGGCCTCGGCGCGGTGGATGCGCTCGCCCCGGAGCTGCGCCAGCCACTGGCGCACGTCGCGATGGGTGTAGACGGCGGCGCGGCCGGCCAGCTTGTGGCCGCGATGCAGCCGGTCGGCCGCCGGCAGCCCGACCTCGATCCAGGCGGTGAGGCGGCCGGTGAGGTCGCGGACGACGACCGCCGGCTCGTCGCCCGACGACACCCCCTCGGTGAAGGCGATGCCGTCCTGGTGTTGGAGGCAATAGGCGAGCACCCGGGTGAGCATGTACTCCGCCGACTCCGACGGGTGGCGCGCGATCCGCAGGTCCAGCGTCTCGTAGACGCCGCGATCGACGTGCGAGAGGTCCACGGTCAGCTGGTACATCGTGGCGGTGAGGGCCATGGGCAGCGGGCCATCGTACCAGACCCGGCCCCGCGGTATCATCGCGCCGCCTGCCCGCTACCGAGTCCTCTGCCGATGCGCGTCGCCGTTCTGGCCAGCTTGTTCCTCGTCCTGTCCGCCGCGCGCGTTCCGGGACAGACCCCGGCGGTGCCGCAGGCGCGGCCGGCCAAGCGGGCGGCGGCCACCCGCGTGCCCACCGGCGCGATCACCGTCGACGGCATGGTGTCGGACGAAGCGTGGCGGCTCGCCGATCCGGTGACCGACTTCGTCATGAAGGAGCCGACCGAGGGCGGCACGCCGACCGACGCGATGGAGGTGCGCTTCGCCTACGACGACCGCGCCTTCTACATCGGCGCACGGATGTTCAACCGCAACAGCCGGCCGATCCAGGCGCCGCTCGCCCGCCGCGACAACGTCACCTCGGCCGAGCACATCCTGGTCGCCTTCGACACCTTCCAGGACCGCCGTACGTCGGTGGTCTTCGGCGTCACGGCGGCGGGCGTGCGCCTCGATCGCTTCCACGCCACCGACACCGAGGAGAGCTTCGACCTGACGTTCGACCTGGTGTGGGATGCCGCGGCGCGCCAGGATGAGGACGGCTGGACGGCGGAGATTCGGATTCCGTTCGCCCAGCTGCGTTTCAACCCGGAGAGCGACCTCACCTGGGGGCTCAACATCCAGCGCTTCCGCCCGACGCTGAACGAGCAGGACACGTGGGTGCTGATTCCGCGCACCGTGCGGGCGTGGTCGTCGTGGTTCGGCGACCTGCGCGGCGTGGCCGACGTCGCCGCTGCCCGCCGCCTCGAAGTGTCGCCCTACGTCGCCGGGGCCTCGACGCTGTATCCGCGCACCAGCGCCGGCAATCCCTTCACCGACGGCGCCAACCTCGCCGGCCGGATCGGCGCCGACGTGAAGATGGGGCTCGGACCGAATCTGACCCTCGAGGCGACCATCAACCCCGACTTCGGCCAGGTGGAAGCGGACCCAGCCGAGGTGAACCTCACCGCCTTCGAGACCCGCTTTCCGGAGCGCCGTCCGTTCTTCCTCGAGGGCGCGCCGCTCTTCAACATCGGCCACCCGAACTTCTACTACTCGCGGCGAATCGGCGCCCGCCCGGTCGGGCCGGCCACCGGCGACTACGTCGACTATCCGACCAACACGACGATTCTCACCGCCGCCAAGCTGACCGGCCGGCTGCCGTCACGCACGTCGATCGGGCTGATCACAGCGGTGACCGCCGAGGAGTCGGCCGAGGTGGCGACGGCGACGTCTTCCACCACGCAGTCGGTCGTCGTCGCGCCACGCGCCTACTTCGGCGTCGCCCGCGTGCTGCAGGAGTTCGGCACGCTCGGCTCGACCGCCGGGCTGTTCGCCAGCGCGGTGCATCGGCCGATGGACGACGCCAGCCCGCTGGCGGCGCTGCAGCCCCAGAACGCGCTCGCGGTCGCCGGCAACACGCTACTGCGCTTCCGCGGCGGCGAGTACCAGGTGCGGGTGGCCGGGGGTGGGTCGGTGGTGAACGGCACGGCGGCGGCGATCGAACGGGTGCAGCGCTCGAGCGCGCACTTCGCGCAGCGGCCCGACCGCACCTATTCGCCGCTCGACCCGACGCTGACCTCGCTCGGCGGCTGGACCACGCAAGTAAACGTCGACCGGGTGAGCGGCCGGCACTGGCTGTGGGGCGCCAACACCAAAATCGACTCCGAGAACTTCGAGACCAACGACGTGGCCATTCTGAACGGCGCCGACGGCTGGCTGAGCAACGCCGTCCTTCGCTACCGCGAGACCCAGCCCGGCCGAGTGCTGCGCAACTACCAGTTCCAGGTCGACATGAACACCGATACGACGCTGCGCCGGCTGGTGCAGGCCGGCTACCTGCGCGGCACGGCGACGGTGACTTGGGCCAACTTCTGGACCTCGTCGATCGCCGTGCGCCGCGACCTGGCGCAGACCAGCGTATCGCTCACCCGCGGCGGGCCGCTGATGGGACGCGGCGCCGGCACCACCACGGTGGTCAACGTCGGCAACCGCGCCGGCGCGCAGACGCGATGGTCGGCGGCGCTGACCTCGGGCCGCAACGACGACGGCTACCTCGCCCATCGAATCAGCGGCTCGCTGTCGGTGCGGCCCGGTCCGAGGTGGCAGTTGTCGGCCGATCCGTACTACGACCGCACCACCGAGCCGCAGCAGTACGTCGCGACGCTGCCCGGCGGCCGGCCCGACACCTACGGCTCGCGCTACGTGTTCGCGTTCATCGATCGCAGCACGATGGCGACGGCGTTCCGTCTCGGTTTCACCGTGAAGCCCGACATGAACGTCGACGTCTACGCCGAGCCGTTCGCGGCGTCGGGTCGCTACTACGACTACGGCGAGCTGCTGGCACCGCGCAGCCGCGAGCGCCTGCGCTACGGCACCAGCGGCACGTCGCTCGTCGCGAACGCCGACGGCAGCCAGACGGTGATCGCGGGCGCCTCGACCTTCGCGTTGCGCAACCGCGACTTCAACACGCTGTCGTTCCGCAGCAACGTCGTGCTGCGCTGGGAGTGGCGGCCGGGCAGCACGCTGTTCGTGGTGTGGCAGCAGAGCCGGGCCGGCAGCGAGGTGACCGGCGCCCACGTCGGCCCGCGCGACATGTTCCGATCGCTGACCGCGGCGGGCACCAACTTCTTCGTCATCAAGACGTCGTTCTGGTTACCGGTCAGCTGACCCGCGCAAGCCGTGGGGGTGGGGTCTGGCACCGTTGGCACGGGTTCCGTGCCAACGGTGCCGTTCATGCCAGCTTCGCAGGTTCTGCGAACATGTCCTCGAACACCCGGTAGTGGCCGCCGTTCATGCCAAGCGAGGCGTAGACGGCCTGGGCGCGGGTGTTCGACTCGTCGACGTAGAGCCGCAGTCCGCCGGCGCCGGCGGACTGCGCTTCGTTCCGCGTCCGCGCGTACAACGCCCGGAACACGCCGAGCCGCCGTGCGTCACGCGCGACGTGCACCGACTGAATCCACCACACCTGACGGTTCCGCCAGTCGCTCCACTCGTAGGTGATGAGCAGCTGCCCGACGACGCGGCCCTCGTGCTCGGCCACCCAATAGCGACCGGGCACCCGCCCGTCGAGCACCGCGCCGATGCCCAGCCGCAGCGTCGCCTCGTCCAGCTGCAGCTGTTCGGTCTCAGCGGCCATGTCGGCGTTGCCGGCGACCAGGACGTCGAGATCGGCGTGAGCGGCGGGACGGACGGTGAGCATCGCGTCATGCTATCAGCGGCGCGGCCCCGGCCGCAGCCAGCGCGCGCCGGTCAGTTGCGGGTGACGTGCGCCGCCACGGCCAGCCACTCGCCGTTCCGCTTCGCCCAGACATCCGTGTAGCGCCCGGCCGCCGCCCGGCCGTCCGCGGTCGTGTAGGTCGTCCGTGCGTGCACGATGGCGACCTCGCCCAGGACGCGCAGCTCGACGTCGTGACAGGCGAGTCCGGAGATCGTCACCGGCCGGGCCGTCTGCGCCAGGAAGGCGGCCTTGTCGAGCAGGGTCCCGTCGGGCATCGACCCGCGGAAGTCGTCGGCCAGGATCTGGCGGAACCTGGCGACGTCGCCGGCCTGCACCGACCGGACATAGTCGAGGTTGAGGGCCAGTAGCCGGGTGCGGTCGTCGCCCCCGCCGTCCGCTTGTGCCGCCAGCGACGCGACCGCGACGACCAGGGGGACGGCCACGAACAGCAGCAGTGAGGGGAGCGGCGTCATCGGCGCATCCTACCCGAGGTATCGTGAACTGGCATGCCCGTTCTCCGCCACCCGTCGTCCCGTCGTCTGCTCCTGGTCGTGGCCATCGCCGCCGTCACCGCCGTGGCCGTCGCGCGCGCCCAGACGTCCAGCGATGAGGCCGATCCCGTGCTCTCGGCGCCGGCCTTGCTGCCGGCGGCACAGCTCACCGGTCCTCACCATACGGTGAATGCCTCGGTGCTTACGCCGGGACCGTACCACGTGTTCACCATCACCTCGCCCTTCGGCACCTTCGAGGCCGAAGGGACGTCGCAGGTGGCGACCCGCATCGAAGAGATCGCGGCGATGGCGGCGCTCGACGAGGTGAACAAGGCCGGGGTGTTCGCAAAGGCGGCGGGCACCTCGCTCGTGAAGGTGGGCACCGGCGTCGTCGCCGCGGTGACCGACCCGGTGGCCACCGCCAAGGGCATCGGCTCGGGCGTGAAGCGGTTCGGCGTCAATCTCGGACGCCGTACCAAACGCGTCGTGCAGAAGGCCACCAGCGACGACGGCACGCCCGGTGACACGTCGGTGGGGGAGAAGGCCGGCGACGTCGCCGGCTCGGCGGCCAAGAGCTTTCTCGGCGTGAACCGGGCCCGGCGCGAGTGGGCGCGGCGCATCGGCGCCGATCCGTACACCACCAATCCGGTGCTGAAGGGCGCGCTCGAAGAAGTGGCGGCCATCGACGCCGCCGGCGGCATCGCCGTGAAGATCGTCGTACCGATCCCGCCGCTGGTCGCGACGACCGCCGATGTCGGCGACCTGGTGTGGGGCCGCGATCCGGAGGAGCTGCGCAAACTGAACGAAGCCCGGGCCCGCGAACTCGGCGCGACCGACGACGGCGCCAAGGCGTTCTTCCGCAACTTCACCTACACCCTCACCATGCAGACGCGGCTCATCGCCGCGCTGCTCGCCGTGCGCGTCCCCGGCGCCGGTGACTACCTCGAGACCGCGGCGGAGGCGGAAGGGGAGCGCGAGGCGCTCTTCTACGTGGAGAGCGCCGAACTGCTGCAGCGCTTCCACGGCAACTCGCCGGTGGCCTCGATGCTGCCCGACTCGCGAGCGGTGGTGGCGCGGATGCCGGCGGGCCAGGCCGTGGCGCTGCTGCCGTTCGACTGGCTGCGGCGATCGGCGGCCACCACGGCGGAATTCCGGGAGCTGGCCGAGCGCGCCACGAAGGAACTGGGCGCGGTCACCCTGCGCGTGCGCGTGACCGGCAAGATCACCGCCGACGCCGCCCGCGACCTGGCGGCCATCGGCTGGCAGCAGTAGCCCGCTGCTCTTACCGCCAGGCCGTGGCCAACCCGCCGGTCGAGGTCGCCTCGTGCGGCGCCGCGACCCGGCGGTAGACATCGGTCGCCGCGCCGTAGTTCTGGGCGCCCTTGAAGGTGTAGCCGTGCTGTACCACCAGCAACGTGCGCACCGTCATCTCGCTGCCCGAGCCATCGAGCGAGCGGGTCTCGCGCACCGAGACGGTCTGTCCCTGAACGACGCGCGTGCCTTCGGTGACCAGCGCCGCGCCGTCCCAGTACGCGCGTGCGCCGGTGGGCTTCGTCAGCTGTTCAGCCGCCGCGGCCGACACCAGCGGATAGACGGCACGCCTGACGCTCGCGGCCCGATGGGTCTCGATGGCCACCTCCACGGCCGTCTGGGTGATGACGAAGGTGACCGGCTCGAACGCCGCGCCTTGGTGAGGCGACTCGCTGCGTTCGACGTCGATGGTCCAGGTGCCTGAAAAGTCTGGCGTCACCTGAGCGGCGGGCAGGAAGCACAACAGCAGCGCGACGGACGGCGCAGCGGGCAGGAAAGAGGTCATGACCTACCTCCGAGGCCGGAGCATAGCAGACCCCGCCGCCACGCGGCGCACCTGGCGAGAGGCGGACCCGCGCGACGACGACGCTGGTCGGGGCGACCCTTCGACAGGCTTAGGGTGCCCCGCTGGATCGTGGTCGGGGCGACTGGATTCGAACCAGCGACTTCTCGCTCCCAAAGCGAGCGCTCTACCAGGCTGAGCTACGCCCCGACGGCCGACTCATTGTAGCGCCGCCGTCGGCGCCGAGTCGTCTCGGTTAACACGAATCATCTTATCCACATAAAGTGATGTCACCTCGTGCGTTCCTGGCGGGGGCTCGTTTATCGAGAGTGGTCGAGGGATCAGGCCCGACGACGCCACAGCAACCTGACGCCCGCGCGTCGTGGTGCTCTCCTGCCCCCGGATGGGGGAGTGATAACCGGCTCCAAAGGAGAGCGCGTGATGTCGTCGTCGGTCATCGATTCGCCCGTGCCGCGCGGCACGGTTCCATCCAGGTCGGCGATCGCGCGCGTGGAGTTGCTGCTGGCGGCGTCCGCTGCCGGAGACGCCGACGCCGAGCAGGCCATCGCTGACCTTGGCGGAGCGCTGCGTCATGTCGCCGTCATCGAGCGGCGCGGCGGCGCCACCGGCGCGTGGCGCGGCCTCGCGGTGATTCCCCACGGGCACCTGCTGGCCGGCGTCCCGGACCGGCACGCGGCGGCGGTCATCCACCCGCACTCGGGACCTGCCGTGCTGCTGGCCACGCCGTCGCGGTGGCCCGATGAGGTCCTGGCCCTGATGGCCCGTCTGGCCACCGTGCCGGCGTCGTCCCCAACCGCTCCGGCCGGTGCGGACGCGTGGCCGGCGCCGCCGTCCTCCTCGTGGGTGGTTGGTCTGACGTTCCCGCACGCGTTGCCGCCGGCGGCCTTCATCGAGCAGCTGCTCGCCGGCGCCGGCCTGTCGGTTCGCCGCCTGGCGCTGCCGCCGGCCTCGAGGCCGGCCTGCCGCTGTTGGGCCGACCTCCACCCCGCCCCGAGCGCCGACGTCGCCCGTGCCCTCGCCGCCCTCCACCGCGTGCACCGCGTGGCGGGGCAGTCGTGGGTCGTGATCTAGCCGCCCGGCCCCGAATCTCGTCGGTCATCGTCCCGTTGTCACCTGCCCCTTCCGCACGCCGGGAGCCGGGCCCGAAGGGACTCTGTCATGCACTTCTCGACCCGCGCCATTCACGCCGCCCAGCCCGCCGATGCCGCCACCGGCGCCCTCGTCGCCCCGATCGTCCAGACCTCGACCTTCGAGCAGTCCGAACCCGGCGTGCACGCCGGCTTCGACTACTCGCGCACCAACAACCCGACGCGGGCGCGGCTGGAGGCGGTGCTCGCCGATCTGGAGGGCGGCACCGCGGCCGCGGTGTTCGGGTCGGGGCTCGCTGCCGTCCAAGCGGTGCTGCAGGCCGTCCTGCGTCCCGGCGACGAGGTGCTGGTGCCCACCGACGTCTACGGCGGCGTCTACCGGCTGCTGACCCGGGTCTACGCCGCCATCGGCGTCACGACCAGCACGGTGGACATGAGCGATCGTGCCGCGGTGTCCGACGCGCTCTCGCCGGCGACGCGTCTCGTGTGGTTCGAGTCGCCGACCAATCCGCGCCTGCTGCTGGCCGACATCGCCGCGGTGGCCGCGGTGGCCCACGCCCGCGGCGCCCTGGTCGTCGTCGACAACACCTTCGCGACGCCGGTGCTCCAGCAGCCGCTGGCGCTCGGCGCCGACCTCGTGGTCCACAGCGTCACGAATTATCTGGCCGGTCATGCCGACGTCATCCAGGGCGCCGTCGTCGCCGCCGCCGCCGAGGTGTTCGCGCCGGTCAAGTTCCTGCAGAACGCCGCCGGCGCGGTGCCGTCGCCGTTCGACTGCTGGCTCACGCTGCGCGGCCTGCAGACGCTCGACCTGCGGGTGTGGCGCCAGATGGAGAACGCAGAGGCGATCGCCGCCGCCCTCGCCGCGCATCCGCGGGTCACGCGGGTCTACTATCCCGGGCTGGCCGATCACCCGGGCCACGCGCTGGCCCGGCGGCAGATGCGCGGCTTCGGCGCGATCGTCTCGTTCGAGCTCGATGGATCGCCCGAGGACGTCCGCGCCTTCGTGTCGTCGCGGCGCTACTTCACGCTCGGCGAGAGCCTCGGCGCGGTGAAGGCGCTGGTCTGCCATCCGGCCACGATGACGCACGCCTCGATCCCGGCCGAGACGCGGGCGGCGCTCGGCCTGTCGGATCGACTGATCCGGCTGTCGCCCGGGTGCGAGCACCATGACGATCTCGTGCAGGACGTCGTCACAGGGGTCGACGCGGTGCGCTATCCTCAGGCCGCGTGGCTCGCTACTTCGTGACCGGCGCCACCGGGTTCGTCGGCGCGGAGGTGGCCAAGCAGCTGCTCTCGCGCGGGCATCAGGTGGTGGCGCTGGTGCGCGATCCGGCCAGAGCGATGCTGCTGGCCCGGCTCGGCGTCGAGCTGCACACCGGCGACATCACCGCGCCGGACACGCTGCGCGGGCCGATGCACGGCGCCGACGGCGTGTTCCATCTCGCCGCGTGGTACAAGACCGGGCACCCGCGGGCGACGGCGCAGGCGACCGCGGTGAACGTGGCCGGCACCCGCCACGTCCTCGACGCGATGCGCGATCTGGGCATCCGCAAAGGCGTCTACACCAGCACCCTGGCGGTGAACTCCGACACTCACGGCGCCGTCGTCGACGAGAGCTATCGCTACACTGGGCCGCACCTCTCCGTCTACGATCGCACCAAGTGGCAGGCGCACTACGAGGTGGCGGTGCCGATGATCGCCGCCGGCCTGCCGCTGGTGATCGTGCAGCCGGGCGCCGTCTACGGCCCCGGCGACACCAGCGCGTTGCGCGCCGTGTTCGTCGGTCATCTGCGGCGCCGGCTGCCGTTCGTGCCGGCGCGCACCGCCTTCTGCTGGGGCCACATCGAAGACACCGCGCGGGCGCATCTCCAGGCGATGGAGCAGGGGCGGCCGGGCCACAGCTACATCGTGGCCGGGCCGGCCCACACGCTGCACGACGCCGTGCGGATCGCCGCCGGGCTGAGCGGCCGGCGGGCGCCGTGGGCACTGCCGCCGGCGCTGCTGACCGGCGCCGCGCGCGCTGCCCGGCTGGTCGAAGCGGTGGCGCCGCTGCCGCCGTCGCTGTCGTCCGAGACGCTCGCCGTGATGGCCGGCACCACGTATCTGGGCGCGAGCGACAAGGCCCGGCGCGAGCTCGGGTTCACGCCGCGGCCGCTGCCGGAAGGCCTGCGTCACCTCGTCGAGCACGAGATGCGGCTGCTCGGGCTCACGCCTCCCGGTCAGGCCTGACCGGCGGCCGCGGCTGCAGCATGCCGTGCTGCAGGATGTCGGCGATGATGCGCGTCGCCGCCGGCGTCGTCGGCCCGAGCTGGCGGTCGACGCCGAAGATGCGTTCCACCGAGAAGTAGTAGATGAACACCCGCACCGCCACCAGCAGCGCGACGCCGGCCGGCACCCCGTCGCGAATCCGCTCGCCGAGCCGCAGCCGGTCGCGATTCAGCTCGACGAACTGCTCGAACCGGGCCGCCAGCTCGCCGTAGAAGCGCTGGATGTGGCGGCCGTCGAATTCGACCGCGTCGACGTAGAACAGCGCGACGTGCGACCGCCACTTCTCGAGCACCTCGCGGGCGGCGTCGGCCATCACCGTGAAGTCGTCGAGGAAGGCGCCGTCGTCGAGCGCGACGTTGATCGGGAAGTCGGGCTGCTGGGTTATCACCCGGAACCGCTCGAGCAGCGCCTGGAAGATCGATTCTTTGTCCTTGAAGTGGTGGTAGACGCTGCCGGTCGAGACTCCGGCCTTGCCGGCGATGTCGCGCATGCTGGTGGCGCCGTAGCCGCGGTGGGAGAACAGATCGAGGGCGGCGTCGAGAATCGCCGTCCGGCTGCGTTCCGAGCGTTCTTCCTGGAGCATTGGTGAGGAGGCCTGAGAAAGATTACTTCAGGTCTTCGAACCAGCGGACCAGCGCGGCGAAGGCCCGGCCGCGGTGGCTCACGGCGGCCTTGTCGTCGCCGGCCTCGGCCAGGGTGCAGCCCAGTTCGGGGCTGAAGAAGATCGGGTCGTAGCCGAAACCGCCGTCGCCGGCGGGTGCCGCGGCGATCCGTCCTTCCACCGTCGCGCGGGTCTCGAACAGCACGCGGGGGCCCTCGGCGACCGCCACTGCGCAGACGAAGCGGGCGGTGCGATCGGCCTCGGGCCGGCCGCGCAGCTGGGCGAGAATCGCCGCGAAGCGTTCCGGGTAGGTGGCCGACGGCGACAGGTAGCGGGCGGAGCGCACGCCGGGCGCCCCCCGCATCGCGTCGACCTCGAGCCCGGAGTCCTCGGCGACGACCAGGCCGGGGATCGCCGCCGCGTAGTAGAGCGCCTTGAGGCGGGCATGGGCCTCGAAGGTCACGCCGGTCTCGTCGGGCTCGACGAGCGCCGGCAGATCGCCCAGCGTGCGGACGGCGAACGGCCGGTCGCGCAGCAGGTGGCGCACTTCACGCACCTTGTCGCGGTTGGTGGTCGCCAGCACGAAGCCGCGCATCGGCCTCGGTCGGTACTAGCGGCCCAGGATCGAACCGACGATCGCCCGCTGCTGCGCGATCAGCTGGTCGATGCCGAGGCTCGCCAGCGCGAGCAGGCCGTCGAGGGCCTGCTGATCGAACGGCTCGCTCTCGGCGGTGCCCTGGACTTCGACGAAGCGGCCGTCGCCGGTCTTGACGATGTTCATGTCGACCTCGGCCTTCGAGTCTTCCTCGTAGGCGAGGTCGAGCAGCGGCATGCCGGCGACGATGCCGACGCTGGTCGCGGCGACGTAGTCGTTGACCGGGATCGCGGTCAACTGGTCCTGCTGCTTCAGCTTGCCGAAGGCCAGCACCATCGCCACGAAGGCGCCGGTGATCGAGGCGGTGCGGGTGCCGCCATCGGCCTGGATCACGTCGCAGTCGAGCCACAGCGTGCGCTCGCCGAGCCGTTCCAGGCGCACCACCGAGCGCATCGACCGGCCGATCAGGCGCTGGATCTCCATGGTCCGGCCGCCGACCTTGCCCTGCGACGCCTCGCGCGTGGTGCGGGTGTTGGTGGCGCGCGGCAGCATGCCGTATTCGGCCGTGACCCAGCCCTTGCCGCTGCCGCGCAGGAACGGCGGCACGCGCTCTTCGACCGAAGCGGCGCAGATCACCTTGGTGTGGCCGACCTCGATCAGCACCGAGCCTTCGGCGTGGGCGAGGTAGTGCGGCGTGATGGTGACCGGACGCAGATCCCCGGGGGCTCGATCGAACTGGCGAGAACCCATGTCAAGAGCCCTGCCGTCGCATCGAGGCCAGCGCGGCGCCCGGATCGCAAGGCGCGGGAAGCGAGCATATGGGCCGATATGTCAGCGCCGAGCAACGCAGCGAGGCGGGATGCCCCGCTGGCCGAATGCAGGCAGAGCTCTTGACAGGGGTTGTAATCATGGGTGCAGGGTGGCGGTCATGGCGTGCGGATCAGTCCCTCATTCTTCCGCAAGGGCTCGCGCAAGTCCACATGCCCGGTCAGCGTGTCGACCTCGCGGCCGTCGACGAGGATCTGCACGCGGGCGATCGGCGCCAGATTGGTGGTGAGGACCGACACCAGCGCGTAGACCGCCATCAGCTCGTTGTGCGACCCGCCGGGCACCGCCGCACGCACCGTGGCGTCGAGATCGACGTAGGCGTCGTCACCGCCGGGCACGAACACGCCGCGCAGGGTGATCCCGGCGGGGACCGCGCGGGCGAGCGGCGGCGGCGGCTCGGCAGCGAGCTGCGCTTCGACCAGGGCGCGCGCCTGCGCCACCGGCGTCTCGCCCAGCGGCACGTCCTGCTGCACGCCGACCAGGCTGGCGCCGTCCTCCGAGGCGAAGTAGATCGTGGCGGCGATCTGCGGCCCGGCCGAGGCCGGCGACGTCGCCGCCGCGGCCGGCGTCGGGTCCGCGTCGGGGGTCGGTTCGGCGAGCCGGCGACCGAGGAACGAGAACATCGCCCAGCCCAGGCCGACGACCAGCGCCGCAGCCACTGCGATCGCCGCGAATCGGCGGCCGCTCATGGCGCGGGACGCTCGACCTGATCGCGGAAGCGGCTGATGGCGTCGAAGATCGCGGCGGCCACCTTGTCCTGATGCGCGCCCGACGTCAGCGCCTTCTCTTCGTCGGGGTTCGACAGATAGCCGATCTCGACCAGCACCGCCGGCATGTTGGCGCCGACCAGCACCCGGAACGGCGCCTGCTGCAGCGGCCGCGGGCTCATCTCGACCCGCCCGCGCAGCGCCGCTTCGACGATGGTGGCCAGCCGCGCCGATTGCTCGAGGTGGCGGGCCTGCGCGGCTTCCCAGAGGATGAGTTCGATCGCGCGGGTGCCGCCGCCGAGCTGCGGCAACGCCGCCGCCGGCGCGTCGGCGCGGCGCCGCGCTTCGAGATCGGCGCGGTCCACGCTCAGGTAGTAGACCTCGGCGCCTTTCACCGCCGGCCGCACCGCGGCGTTGGCGTGGATGCTGACGAACAGATCGGCGTGGTTGTTGTTGGCGATGGCGGCGCGCTGGTCCTGGTCGAGCGTGCGGTCGTCGTCGCGCGTCATGATCACGCGCAGGCCGAGCCGGCTCTCGATGAGCGCCTTGACCTTGCGGCTGACGGCGAGCGTGAGCGACTTCTCCAACGTGCCGCCCGGTCCCTCGGTGCCATTGGCGTCGCCGCCGTGGCCGGGATCGAGCACCACGGTACGGACGCCCAGCGAATCGCGCGGGTCGCCGAGGGCCGGCATCGTCGCGCCCGGCGTCAGCGTCGGCAGGCCGGTGACCGGCGCGGGCGAGGGAGCCGGCGTCGCGGGCGCGGGCGTCGGCGACGGCGATGCGGTGGTGTCGGCGCCGGCCGGTAACAGATCGACGACCAGCCGCGTCGTGCCGGCGTCGACCGCCTGGGTGGTGGCCCGGTGCACCGCGAACCGCGGGCCGGTGACCAGCACCAGCGACGCCGGCGTCTCGCCGGCGCGGATGGCCTGCAGAAACCCCTGGGGCGGCACTGCGGGCAGCGCCGCGTCGAGGGCGTCAGCGGAGAAGGTGACCGCCAGCTGGCCCGGGACCGGACCGGCACTGACGGTGGCGTCGGTGGCCGGCGAGATCTCGAAGACCACCTGGGCGGAGGTGGCGCCGAACTCGCCGCGCACCAGCACCCGGGGCACCCGCAACTCGCCCAGCACCAGCAGGCGGCCGGCACGACGGAACTCGATGCGCTGCTCCATCAGCAGCGCCAGCGCCCGGGTGACGAACTCGGGGGTGACGAACAGCCGGCCATCCTGACGCACCGGCGGGGCGGCCAGCGACACCAGCCGGCCCTGCACCGAGACCACGGTCCGGTCGGGGGTGAGCACGGCCGATCGCTGACCGCTGGTCACCGTTGCCGCGCCGGTGACCCGGTCGTCGCGGGTCGACAGGCCCAGCGCGGCGCCGACCTCGTCGAGCGACAGGTAGTCGCCGTTGTTGATGGTGGTGACCGGCAGGGCTCGCCGGCCCTGTCCGGACAGCACCGTGATCGGGGCAGGCGGCGTCTGCGCCGTGGCCGGCGCCACGTGGCAAATCAGGGCGGCCAGCAGGAAGGCGACCAGGCGGCGCACGTCGCCTCCAATCATAGCGTGGCCGTCTGCCGACGCCGGGTGGCACCGCGGCCGTCGACACTGAAAAACCTACCACTTTCCCAGATGAGCTTGCGTCCGGAGGACGTATGCTCCAGCTGGCTCCACTTCGGGGCTGGCGTCAACGAACGACCTCCGGAGGCCGCTCTCTGCCTCGGGAAGGCTTTATGACTCGCATCGCACTCGCTGCGTTACTCGTCGGCGTGATTCTGGGCACCTCGGGTACGTCGAGCACGGTCACCGCGCAGGCCCCTGGAAGTGGGACGGGCAACTGGTACACCGCGACCACGACGGTCGTCAAACCCGGCATGATGAACGAGTACCGCCAGCTCGTCATCAAGGAAACCAATCCCGCCGCGAAGAAGGGCGGCGCCACTCAGATCCAGACGTGGCGCTTCGCCACCGGCAACACCGACCGCGTCCTGCGCATCGTGCTGCACAACAGCCTGGCCGACCGCGACGCCGGACCAGCGGCGCGGCGCGGTATGGGCGAGGCGGGCTGGGCCGTGTATCAGAAGAAGGCCGCGGCGCTCGTCGAGTCGACGAGCGGCTACATCGGCCAGCAGCGCCTCGACATGGGCTGGAACCCGCCCGGCAGCCCGGCGCCGAAGCTGGCCGAGCGCTACACCGTGCGGATCGCGCCGGGCCGCAACGCCGAGTACCTGAAGTACGTGCAGGCGTTCCTCGAGGCCAGCAAGAAGTCGGGCCACCGCCGCACCGCCGGCCAGGTCGTGTTCGGGCCGAACACCGGCACCTTCATCTCGAACACCTTCTACGAGAACTACGCCGACCTGGAGAAGGGACGGCCCCCCAACCGGACCATGTCCCCCAGTGAGCTCACCGCCTTCAACGCGCTGAATCCGCCGGGACTCATCACGGTGGTCAGCCGCGACATCACGATGTTCGACGCGGAGATGAGCATCACGCCGCCGGCCACTTCGTCGCGCTAGCGCGGGTCGCCGCCCGCCGCACCGTTCGCCGTACCGGCGCCAGGGTCTGTGACCGTGGCGCCGGTTTCGTTCGTACGGGCGCGCCGGCCGCCGGCGCGCGCCCGCGGCTCCGGATAGAATCGACCGGTCAGCGGGAGGCCGAGATGTCGAAGCGGATGAATGTCGTGGCGGGGGCGATGGCAATGGCGCTGGTGTCGCCCGGGGCGTCGTGGGCCCAGGCCGCGCGGCCCGCTGTGCTCGATCTGTGGGCCGCCGGAAAGACCGCCTTCGGCGTGTTCGTGCCCGATGAGAACACCGCGCCGCGCGGGCCCAGCCGTGGCCCGGCGGTCTACACCGCGGCCGGCGCCGAGAAGCTGGCGAAGAACCCACTGCTCGATTTCGTGTTCCTCAACCTCGAAGGCCACTACGACCGCGACGCGGTGATGGCGGTCAGCGAGGGCCTCGGCAAGAAGGGCACGCCTGGCCGCAAGACGCTGCTGGTCCGCATCCCGTCGCTGGCCGACGCCGGCCCGATGGTGACCGGTCAGCGCATCAAGGAGATCCTGGCGATGGGCGCCGATGGCATCACGCTGCCGCACGTCGAGAATCTCGATCAGGGCCGGCAGGCCGTGAGCCTCTTCGCCGATGCCCGCGCCAACGTCTGGTCGACGGCCAATCCCTCGGGTACCGTCATCGCGATGCTGATGCTCGAGGATCCCGGCGCCGTCGCCCAAGCGGCGCAGATCGCCGACATCGGCGGCTACAGCGTGCTCGCCTGCGGCATCGGCAGTCTCACCGGCGCGCTGAAGGGCGACCGCGCGGCGGCCGAAGCCGGCAACCAGGCGCTGCTGGTCGAGACCAAGCGGACCAGACTGGCGAACATGCTCACCGCGAGTGCCGGCGACGTCGGGCAGCGGGTCACGGAAGGGTTCCTCGGCCTGCTGGCCATGGGACCCGACACCGATGCCGTGATTCGCACCGGACGCACGGCGGCCGGACGATAGTCACCGCCGTCCGGCGCGCGCTCGAGTCGAGGCGCCGTCTCTCACCACCCGTCAGGGCTTCTGCCACTCCATGACGAGGAAGTACGGCACTCGCCGGTACGACGCGGCGCGGCTCGGTGCGGCGTCGGCAATCGGCGGCGGCTCGTCGAAGTGGGTCAGCGCGAGGCCAGCGTCGAGCAGCAGCCGCATGTAGGTGTGCATCGGCCGGTGATGGTTGAGGATGCGGATGCCGCCCCACGCCGTCCACACGGCTCGTTCGTCGAGGTAGTGGTCGATGGGGTAGTGCACGCGCCGGCCGAAGGCGTTCTTCACCCAGCCGCGGTCGGCCCCGGCGGTGTTGAAACTGGTGAGGTTGGCGATGAGCAGCCGGCCGCCCGGCCGCAGCACCCGGACCGTCTCGCCGATGGCCGCCGCCAGGTCGGCGATGTCGATGAGCGACAGATAGCTCACCACCTGGTCGAAGGCATCGGCCGCGAACGGCAACTGCTCAGCCGGCGCGCGGACGTACCAGCCGCGGGCGTCGCGCGCCCGCGCCGCGGCGATCAAGGCCGCGGTGGGATCGACGCCGATCGCGGTCACGCCATGCGCGGTGAGCATCCGGCAGAAGCGGCCTTCACCGCAGCCCAGATCGAGCGTCGCGCGCGGTCGGCCGGCCACGGCGCGCGGCAGCATCACCGGATCGAGCACGTAGCGCCGGCCGAAGTCGCCGTGCCGGCCTTGTTCGGCGATCCACGCCGTCGCCGATTGGTCCCAGCCGTTGTCCACGGCGCCGATCGTAGTCGACGGCGGGGCTGCTAGACTTTCCTGGGCCGGCCGACTGGTTCCGGCGGTCGTCGAACTCCATGGGGAGGTTTCGCATGCGCCTGATGCCGCCGTCCGTTCCAGTCTGGTCCGTGCTCGCCACGTGCGTCGCCGCGGCCACGGTCGTCGCGGCGCAAGCGCCGCACCCACACCAGGCGCGGGTCGAGGCGGAACTCGCCGAGGGGCTGTTCAGCACGCGCGTGGTCGAGGCGCCGTTCGCCGCCGAGGCGGTCACCACCTGGACGCCGCCGCCGGACAGCGGCCGCCCGGTCTACCGAAGCCGGTCACGCATGTTTCGCGACCGCGCCGGCCGGGTCCGGGTGGAGCAGACCTTCGTCGGCGACCCGGAGTCGCTCCAGCAGTATCGCGCCTTCGTGTGGTCCGATCCCGGCCGCCGCAGCGCTCACATCATCGATGCGAGCAGCGGTGCGGCGGTGCAGCATGCAGCGGGACTCGCCAACATGTCGATTGCGACGCAGTCCGGAGTGGACCTGGCTGTCACCGCCGACTGCAGCATCAGCTTCTTTCGCCCTCAGGTGTGGCACCTGCGCGAGTACGGCGGATACGACGAGGAATCACTCGGCCAGCAGCTGGTTCACGGCGTCCCGGCGACGGGCACGCGGTTCGTGGGCTCGATCGTGGTGCCGGTTGGCAGCGCGGCGCGCGAGGTGACCGACGTCCGCTGGGTGTCACGCGAACTCGGTCTCGTGCTCCAGAGCCGGACCGAGGATCCGCGTCTCGGCGTCGTCGAGCACGAGGTCACCCGCCTCAGTCTGGTCGAGCCGGCGCCGAGCGTGTTCGCCGCGCCCGCCGACGCAGACGTCGCGTCCGGTCCGTGGTTGACGCGTCAATGGGTGGCCGCGTTCGAGAGCCCCCACGCACTGCTGACGTGGCGCAAGGGCGTCGCGCCCTGCACGCCGCCGTCCCGCTGACCCGCGCGTCAGCGCCCGGCGACGAACTTCTGCACCCGCCGGCCGGTGCCGACCTCCGCCGTGTAGAGGTTGCCCTGCGAATCCACCGCCAGCGCGTGGAGGAACACGAACTGGCCGGCGTAGCGACCGATGCGGCCGATCGACCCGGTGTCGGTGAGCGTGGCCCGGTCGTAGATCCGCACCTTGCCGTTGCCGGCGTCGGCCAGGTACAGCCAGCGCTGTTCGCGGTCGGGTGAGAACGCGACCGAAAACGCCGTTCCGAGGAGCTTGGTGGATCGCGCGACGAAGATCTCCCGCTCGAAGACCCCGGCGGTGGAGAAGACCTGCATCCGGTTGTTGCGCCGGTCGGCGACGTAGACCTTGCCGTCGCGCGACACGCGGACGCCGTGCACCAGGTTGAACTGCGCCGGCGGCGGGCCGTCGTAGGTGACGGTCTTGGAGGCGGCATCGTCGGGCGGCTTGCCGTAGGCGCCCCACATCCGTTTGAAGGCGCCGGTGTCGGCGTCGTAGACGATGACCCGGCGGTTGACATAGCCGTCGGCGACGTAGAGCTCGTTGGCGGCCGGCTCGACGAACACGTCAGCGGCGTTGTTGACGTTGGCGGTGTCGAGCGAGCCGGTGCTGGCCCCGCGCCGGCCGATCTGCAGCAGGAACCGGCCGTCGCTGGTGAACTTCAGGATCTGGTTCTCCGTGGCGTCGCGCAGGCGTGGGCCGCCGGCCGAGGTGATCCAGACGTTGCGCTTGTGGTCGACGTGGATGGCGTGTTCGTCTTCCGGCCATTCGTAGCCGGCGCCCGGTCCGCCCCAGCCGCGCAGGTAACGGCCACTGGCGTCGAACTCGAGCACGTGCGGGGCCGCGGTGCAGCACGGCGCCTCGGCGTTCTGGGCCTTCTCGTCGTCGGTGAGCGACCACGGCCGGTGCAGCACCCACACGTGATCGCCGGCGTCCACGGCCACGCCGGTGACCTGGCCGAGCGTCCATTGAGACGGCAGTGCCGGCCAGCGCGGATCCACCGCGAACGACGGCGCGCCGCCGGATTGTGCCGCGGCCCGCGTGGCGACGCGTTCAACGGCGGCGAGCAGGGCGAGCAGGCACAGCGCGCCAGCGACGATCCCCAGCCCGCGGCGATCGCGTCGGTTCATGCCGCGTGCCCCTCGGCGATGGTGCGGTTGCGCCCGGCCGCCTTGGCGGCATAGAGCCGGCGATCGGCCACGTCGAGCAGCGCCGAGCCGAGCGTGCCGTCTTCGGGCAGGCTGGCGACGCCGACGCTGGCCGACAGCCGCGGACTGCGCGAATCGGCGTTGAGCGCCGCCCGCCAGGCATCGAGCCGGGCGACCGCGGCCTCGCGATCGGCCTGCACCAGCACGGTGAACTCCTCGCCGCCGAAGCGGGCGATGACGTCGTCGTCGCGAAACGCCTCACGCAGTTGATCGGCGGCATAGCGCAACGCCTCGTCGCCGGCCTGATGGCCGTGCCGGTCGTTCACGCTCTTGAAGTCGTCGAGGTCGATGAGCGCCAGGGTGAAGGGCCGGATGCCGTCGGCCTGGCTGGCCAGCAGGCGGGCGAAGCTGTCGTCGAAGAAGCCGCGGTTGAACAGGCCGGTGAGCGGGTCGCGCATCGAGTCGAGCCAGAAGGTGCGCGACCGGACGACGACCGTCGCGTGGATGATGGTGGCCACGGCGATGAGCTGCAGCCGGCTCACCTGCGAGTCCCACTGGAAGCTGCCGTAGATCGGCTCGACGGCCCACGCTGCCGGTTCGTAGAGGCCCACCCAGGTGACGATCGCGCCGTACTGCACCATGGCGGCGGCGCCGGCGGCCAGGCACACGCGCGGGTCGTAACGCAGGCCGGTGCCGGCGAGCGCCACGAAGTACATCGTGTAGTGGACCAGGCTGTTGGTGGCGACGATCGGCCGCCCGGCGACGAGGAAGCTGATGAAACCGAGCGAGATCACCGCGATGTCGAACTGGCTGGTGGCGAAGCCGAGCCACCACGGCGGGACGTCGCGGGCGGCGAGGCGCTCGAACCACACGGCGAAGGCGAGCGCGACCGCAATCGAGCCCAGGCCGAGCCAGTTCTCGACCTGGCCGGGGTTGGCGTACGCGCTCGAGAGCGGCACCAGCGTGAGCAGCACCAGCAGCCCGAGCCGGAAGCGGGCGACGAACAGGTCGCCCGAGCGGCCGAGATCGCGGCTGATCGGGTCGCTCCAGCCGGCGACCGCGCGGGCGACGCGCTGGTAGAGACGCACTCCGGGCATGACGATCAGATAGCGCTGCTGCGCTCAGTAACCCATCGCGTAGCCGGTGCGCCGCGGATCGGCGCCGGCGGTCATCGCTCCGGTGCGGGGATCGACGCCGATGACCTGCATGTGGCCGAGGCTGCCCCAGCCGGGCAGCACCCGGACGGTGTGGCCCATGGCCTTCAGCGCGTCGATCGTCGCCGCCGGCACCCGGCCCTCGATCTGCACGGTGATCGCCGCACCGGGCTTGTAGAAGTTGGGCTCGGCGTCGAGCGCCAGCCGCGGCGCCTCGATCGCCTGTTGCACCGGCAGACCGAAGTCGAGCAGGTTGACCAGCACCTGGAACTCGGTCTGGCCGATGGTCTCGCCCCCCGGCGTCCCGAAGACGAACGCCAGCTGGCCGTCCTTCAGCACGATCACCGGCGAGTTGTTGAGGATCGGGATCTTGCCGGGGCCGACGTAGTTGGCGTCGGTGGGGTAGGGCGAGGTCGAGCCGAGCCGCATGCCGTTGTTGAGCAGCAGCCCGGTCGACCCGACGACGACGTTGTTGCCGAACAGGCCGCCGAGCGTCGGCGTGGTGCCGACGGCGTTGCCGAAGCGATCGACGATCGAGAACGACGTCGTGTGGAGCTCGCCGTCGTAGCGCTCGGCGAAGGCCGGGCCCTGCGCCCGCGGTGAGGACGTGGGTCCGCCCTCGGGCGCGCCAGGCGGTGGGTAGACGATAGCGCGCGCCGGATCGAACAGCGCCCGGCGCGTCCGCGCGAAGGACTTGGACATCAGGCCGGCGGTGGGCACTTTCACGAACGCCGGATCGGCGACGTACTTGTAGATGTCGGCCTTCGAGATCTTGATCGCCTCGATGATCGCGTGCAGGGCCGCCGGCGAGTTCGCGCCGGCCGCCTTCATGTCCACCGGCTCGATCAGGTTGGCGCCCATCAGCACCTCGAAGCCGCCGCGCGACGTCGCCGGGTTGCTGTAGACGTCGTAGCCGCGGTAGGTGGTGTGGAGCGGCTGGGTCCACTCGGGCGCGTAGGCGGCCAGGTCCGACGCGCGCAGCACGCCGCCCTGCTCGCGGAAGAAGCGGTCCATCTCCTGCGCGATGTCGCCCTTGTAGAAGCGCTCGGCGGCGGCGCGGATCGCCGCGGCGCGCGAGGCGCCGCCCGTCAGGGCCCGCTGCTCGGCCTCGACCAGCTTGCGCAGCGTCGCGGCGTAGTCGGGATTCTTCAGCAGGTCGCCGGCCTTGAGCGGCGTGCCGCCGGGCATGAAGATGGCGGCCGAGGTCGGGAAGCGGCCGAGGTTCTTCTGGCCGCGGCCGATCGACTGCGCCAGCATCGGATCGATCGGGTAGCCGAGTTCAGCCGTCTCGATCGCCGGAGCGAAGACCTCGGCCAGCGACATCGTGCCGAAGCGTTCGAGCGCCGACAGATAGCCGCCGAGGTTGCCCGGGACGATGCCAGCCTTCATGCCGGCGTTGAGGGTCTCGGCCGTCATCTCGGCCGGCACGATGCCCTTGGGCGCCGCGCCGGCCATCGAGACCGACCAGACGGTATTGGTCGCCTTGTGGAACACCGTCATGAAGCCGTTGCCGCCGATGCCGTTCATCTCCGGCTCGCCGAGCCCGGCCATGGCACCCACCGCGGCCACCGCGTCGAAGGCGTTGCCGCCCTTGATGAGGATCTGCAGGCCGGCGGCAGAGGCGATCGGATGCCCGGTGGTGACCAGGCCGTGCCGTCCCGCGACCGCCGGTCGCGTCAGCGCTGGTCGGGACGATGCCGGCGCCTCGGCCGCCTGCTGCTGGCCGAGCATGTAGGTGCCGCCGACGGCGACGGCCAGAGCGGCCGCCAGGACAGGGGTGCGCAGCTGCATGGGACCTCCGCTAACAGACCGCTAGACGTTGTGAACGGTCAAAATTCTTGCAGTTTCAGTCACGTTGGCTGTCGTTCACGACGTCCACGCCCGACCGCAGGGCGGGCAAAACAACGCTGCGCTAGCGAGGCGCAGCCACACGCTCTGCGCTTCGAGGCGAAGCCTCGCTAGAGTGTAACCGCCCGGTGTGCGGCGCGGGAGCCGGGTGTAAGCTACCGTGCAGGACGGCGCGGGGCGCCATGGCCCCGGCCCTCGTCCGGAGGACCACCCATGAAGTCTGTGCGCACGATGTCGGCGGTGATGGCGGTGGCGGTGGCGGTGCTCGCCGTGCCGGCCCAGGTGTCCACCCAGCAGTTCGGGTCGATCAGTTTTCCGACCTCGGGAGCGCCAGCCGCCCAGGAGGCGTTCCTCACCGGCGTGAAGGCGCTGCACAATTTCCAGTTCGACGAGGCCGCGCTGGCCTTTCAGCAGGCGCAGAAGGCCGACGCCACCTTCGTGATGGCCTACTGGGGCGAGGCGATGAGCCACAACCACCCGCTGTGGGCCCAGCAGGACCTCGACAAGGCCAAGGCGGCGCTGGAGAAGTCCGGCGCCACCCACGAGGCCCGGCTGGCCAAGGCGACGCTGCCCAAGGAGAAGGCCTTTCTCGAGGCCATGCAGGCGCTCTACTACGGCCCGGGTGACAAGCTCGCCCGCGACATCGCCTACTCGGCCACCTTGGCGCGGATGTACGAGCAGTGGCCCGACGACCACGAGGTCGGTACGTTCTACGCCCTCTCGCTGCTCGGCACCGTGCGCCCGGGCGACAGCGGCTACCGCCGCCAGGCCCTGGCCGCGTCGATTGCCGAGAAGATCTTCGCGACGAACCCCAACCACCCCGGCGCGGCACACTTCATCATCCACTCGTTCGACGATCCCGATCATGCGCCGCTGGCGCTGAACGCGGCCAATGCCTACGCCAAGATCGCGCCGTCGGCGGCGCATGCGCTCCACATGCCGTCGCACATCTACGTGCAGCGCGGGATGTGGCAGCAGGTGGTGGACTCGAATGTCGTGGCCTACAAGGCCGCCGTCGATCTGAACGCGAAGATGAAGCTGGCCGAGGGCCGCGAGGACTTCCACACCCTCGGCTGGCTGAGCTACGCCAACCTGATGCTCGGCAAGGTCGACGAGTCGAAGAAGAACGTCGAGTTGGCGAAGGCCGCGGCCGATCGCAACCCGGCGAGCGCGGGAATTCGCGACGGCTACCTGGGCATGCGGGCGCGGCATATCCAGGAAACCGGGCAGTGGGAGAAGCTGGCATTGCCCGCGGCCGCCGCGCCTGCGGCCGGCGGCGACCACGCCAATATGCCAGGCATGAACATGGGGCCGCCGCAGGGCTCGGCCACCTGGATCTACATCGTCGGCGTCAGCGCCGCGAAGCTGGGCGACATGGCCACCGCCGATGCCGCCGAGGCGCAGCTCAAGGCGATTCGCGAGCGGGCGCAGGGCGGCCCGAACGCCTACGCCGTGCGGCCCCATCTGGTCCGCGAGCGGGAGCTGGGCGCGATCGTGCGCTGGGCCAAGGGACAAAAAGAAGAGGCCCTGGCGCTGGCCAAGGCGGCCGTCGACGTCGAGATGACGATGGAGGCGCCGTCGGGTCCGCCCGATCCCATCAAGCCGGCCTTCGAGCTCTACGGCGAACTGCTGGCCGAGGCCGGCCGCGACAAGGAAGCGGCCGCGGCGTTCGAGCAGTCGCTGCTGCGCACCCCGAATCGAACGCCGTCGGTGAAGGGCCTGGCCGGCGTGGCGGCGAAGGCCCGGCAGTCGTCGGCCGCCGGTCGCTGATCTCTTCAGAATCTCCGGGTGTAGACCACCTTCGCCGCGCCGCGGCGGTCGAGGGTCGTGAAGCGCGTGCCGGGGTCGAGCCGGTCCTCCACCCAGTTGTGGGTGTAGACGACGAAGACGTCGTTGCCGGGGCGGACGATCCAGCGGTAGCGCGCCTGCCAGCCGAGCCCGCGGCTGACCGAGTCGGTACTGGACGTTGTTGGCCAGGTACATGAACGGGCTGAACTGGGTGTCGGCGACGACGCGAATCAGCCGGGTGTCGAAGCGCCCTTCGGGCAATGACACCCGGTTGTACTCGAGGCTCGTGTTGATGCGCAGGCCCGGCCGCGGCCGGACGTCCACGCCGAGGCCGTACTCGGTGCGATCGCCGGAGAAGAACGAGCCCCATTCGACGCGCGGGTGCAACGACACGACCCGCAGGTTGGCGGTGTTGACCGCCACCTGGTAGCGCCGGAACCGGTAGTCGGAGCCGCCCGGCAGGATCACGCCCGGCGCGATCTGGAACGGGTCGTCGAGCCGCTCGTAGCTGGGCGTGATGCCGACCTCGGCGTTGTCGCCGCTGTGCAGCTCGATCCGGAACGGCTGCAGGTCGAGTTCGATCGACTGCTTGCGGTTCTGCAGGTCGGTGTAGACGGTCGGGTCGATGCCGAAGCGGAAGCGCCGGATGAAGCGATGCCGGGTCCTGGGCCGCGGGCTCCAGGTGAGCTCCGGGTTGTAGAGCCGGTACTCGCGCCGCGGGGTGAACCCGACCGCCGGGTTGTAGAGCGCGCCGACGTCCTGGTACTCGGCGCTCGCTTCCCAGATGTCGTTGAGGTACTCGACCTCGGCGCTGAGCGCGTCGCGATCGCCCAGGCCGCCGTCACGCGGCTGGTTCGGGGCCGCCGACATCCCGACCCAGTAGCCCGAGACCGCCAGGTTCTTGTTGCCGAAGAACGTCGCCGTGGCCAGGCGGAAGTCGGCACCGAACGTGGTCTGCGTCGGCGGGGCGCCTTCGTCGTGGACGGTGCGGCCGGTGTAGAAGGCCCCGAAGTACGACTGGCGCAGGACGCGGCGCCGCCAGCGGCCGACCAGGAAGCTCTCGCCGGCGGTGCCATCGTGTTCGGCGGTGCGGACGTAGAGCGCGCCGATGTCGTTCCTCCCGGCCTGCCCGTTCAGCTTGCCGCCGCCGACGATCGGCTGCGGCTGGCCGTCGACCAGCCCGATGCGCCGTGAGAAGAAGCTGTTGAACGGCAGATCGAAGAACGTGCTGCCGTCGAGGAAGAAGGTACGGCGTTCGGGCAGGAACAAGGGGAAGCGGGTGAGGTTCACCAGCCGCTGATCGACTTCGGTCTCGGCGAAGTCGGTGTTCACCGTGGCCACCCCGCGCAGACTCGGCGTGAGGTTGTAGGCCATGTCGATGCCGATGTCCCCGGAGGTGTCGCTCGACACCGCCGGCGTCCGGCCGGGGGCCTCGGCGGCGTAGCCCGAGACGTAGGGCCGCAGTTCGAAGCCGCGACCCGGGCTGACGTCCTTCAAGCCGACCAGCAGCCCGGCGTTGGCCATGCGCTGCAGGCCCTGGTTGCGCTGATGGCCGGTCCACAGCAGCTCTTCCTGCTTGCGCCGTACCGTGCGCTGGAAGTTGATGCCCCAGGCCGGGGCGTTGGGATCGAAGGCCAGGCTGCGGAACGGCAAGTCGATCTCGATCACCCAGCCGATCTCGCTCTGCCGGACCTTGGCGTTCCAGATGCCGTCCCACTCGCGCTGGTTGCCGCCGGTCGGGCCCTTGAGTGCGTCGGCCATCAGCCCGGCCGGGTTCATCTCGAAGAAGTAGCCGGTCTGCTGATTCAGGAACGGGTCGATCGTCCACATGAAGCGGTCGTCGGCGCTCAGGAACTCATCGCGCTTGCTGGTGTTGCCCTTGAGTTTGTCGGGCTCGGAGTCGTAGAGCGTGGCGCCGATGTAGAGATGGTCGCGGTTGAACACCACCCGCACTTCGGTGCGCTCGGTCGGCGTGCCGCCGAGCACCGGGTCCTGCATGATGAAATCGCCGCCGTGCTCGGCCCGTCCCCAGGCCGGCTCGTCGAGGATGCCGTCGAGCACGATCCGCTCGCCGTCACGCATCCGCTCGGCGGTGATGGTCCGCCGCCCGGAGTTCATCACGTCCATCTGCGCCGGCGTTTGTGCCACCGCCGGTACGACTCCCGACCAGATCAAGGCGCTGCCTACCGCGAGGGTCCGCCACTGCATCGCTGGATAGCATAGCGGGGACCTCGCGGCCCTCCGCGAGACACTTGATGACAAGCGGCGCGGCGCCGCCGTCAGCGGGTGCGCGCGTCGGCCATCAGATCCGCCAGGCGCCGGCGCTGGCGGCCGTCGGCGTCGAAGTTGTCGGCTGACAGCCACGTGCCGAACGCCCGTTCGATCGCCGGGAACTCGTGATCGACAATCGAGTACCAGGCCGTGTCGCGGCTGCGGCCCTTGTAGATGGTGGCCTGCCGGAAGATGCCCTCGTAGGTGAAGCCGAACCGCTCGGCGGCGGCGCGCGACGGCGCGTTCAGCGCGTCGCATTTCCACTCGTAGCGGCGATAGCCGAGGCGGAACGCCTCGCGCATCATCAAGTACATCGCCTCGGTGGCCGCGCGGGTGCGCTGCGCCAGCGGCGAGAAGTTGATGTGGCCCACTTCGATCGAGCCGGCCGGCGGATCGATTCGCAAGTAGCTGGCGACCCCGACCGGGCGATCGGTCGCACGATCGACGAGCGTGAAGAACAGCGGGTCGGTGCCGGCCGCCATCCGTCGCAGCCAGCCGTCGTAGGCCGCGAACGACTCGAACGGACCGATCGGCAGATAGGTCCAGTTGCGGCCCTCGGTGTCGAGCGCGACGGCGTCGTACAACGCGCCGGCGTGGCGATCGGGATCGAGCGGCTCGAGGCGCGCCCAGTGGCCGTCGATGACGGCGTGCGGCGGACGCGGCGGCGGCTGCCAGCCGTCGAGCGGCGGGCCGATCGGCTGGCCGAGGGCGTTGGTCGGCACTAGGACCGCAAGGATGTGTTGAAGAAGGCGATGGTCCGCTTCCAGGCGTCGGCGGCCGCGGCCTTGTCGAAGCGCGGCGTGGTGTCGTTGTTGAAGCCGTGCTGCGTGCCCGGGTACATGTGCATGGCGTACTTCACACCGGCGGCTTTGAGCGCCGCTTCGTAGGCCGGCCAGGCGGCGTTGATGCGCTCGTCGGTGCCGGCGTAGTGGATGAGCAGCTGGGCCTTGATCTTCGGCACGTCCTCGGCGGCGGCCGGGCCGCCGTAGAACGGCACCGCGGCCAGCAGCTCCGGCACGCGCGTGGCGAGGAAGTTGCAAACGCCGCCGCCATAGCAGAAGCCCACGGCGCCGATGCGGCCGGTGCACTCGGCGTGGGCGCGCAGGAATCCGGCCGCCGCCACCATGTCCTCGCGGGTTTTCGGCTGTTCGAGTTTCTGGAAGAGCGTGCGCGCCTCGTCCTCGCCAGCCGCCGGGTAGCCGCCGAGCGGCGTCAGCGCGTCGGGCGCGAAGGCGACGAAGTTGTCGAGCGCGACCCGGCGGGCGATGTCCTCGATGTGCGGATTCAGGCCCCGGTTCTCGTGGACGACGAGCACCCCGGGCAGCCGGCCGGCGGCCTTGGCCGGCCTGACCAGATACCCCTTCACTTTGCCGTAGCCCTGCGGCGAGGCGAACTCCACGTACTCGGCCTTGAGCCGGCCGTCGTCCTTGGCCACGACCTGGGCAGCGGCGAACTTTGGGTTCAGCTGGTCGAGCATCACCGTCGCGGTGACGCCGCCCACGGCGTACTTCGCGGCCTTGTCGAGGAAGCCGCGCCGGTCGAGCGCCCCGTGCACGTAGGCGTCGAACAGCAGCAGCACTTGCGGATCGAAGTCGGCGGCGGTCTTGCGTTCCATGGGCGGTCCTCCGGGGCCCCCGAGCATATCGAGGCCGTCGCGGGGCCGCAAGCGCCACGGCCCGGTCCCGATATACACTCGAAGCACTCGCGACAGCGGTCCCGCGCGGACGGGGGCCGTGCCCGACGCCGGCATGTCTGCCTCCCTGCGCCTCACGTTCCTCGGCTGCGGCCGCATCACGCGCACCCACAGCCGGCACCTGCGCGCCTTGGGCGATCGGGTGCGGGTGAGCTACGCCAGTCGCGACCGCGCCAAGGCCGAGGCCTACCATCGTGCCTACGGCGGCGAGAAGAGCTACGGTAGCTACCAGGAGGCACTGGACGATCCCGGCGTGGATGCCGTGCTCGTCGCCGTGCCGCCGCTCTTCCACCGCGAGTTGACGCTCGCCGCGCTCGCCGCCGGTAAGCACGTGATCGTGGAGAAGCCGGCGTTCCCGTCGCTGGCCGACTTCCGCGCCGTACAGGCGGCGCGTGACCGCGCCGGCCGCCAGGTGATGGTGGCCGAGAACGACCACTACAAGCCGCTGGCGGTCCGCCTGCGCCGATTGATCGCCGAGGGCGTCATCGGCGAGATGGTCTTCGCCCACTTCGTCTCGATCGCCTGGCGGCTGAAGGCGGCCGACGACTGGCGCAACGACGAGTCGATGGCCGGCGGCGACGCGTTCTTCGAAGAAGGCATCCACTGGCTCCACGTGGCGGGCAGCCTGGGACCGCGGATCGTCGAGGCGCGCGGCTTCCGTCCGGCGGTGCATCGCGACGGGCCCGACCGGCGCGCCAAGAGCATGCTGGTGGCCTTCACCTACGACAGCCAGGCGGCCGGCGCCATCTACTACTCGCGCGAGGTGCCGGCGTTCCTGCGCGGCCTGTCGCTGTCGACGCTCTACGGGCAGCACGGCGTCATCACCTTCGAGTCCAACGGCGGCTTCGTGATCGCCCGCGGCCGCGGGCTGCCGCGGCTGATCTTCCCGGGCTTCCGCGACATCCGCGGCTACGAAGCCATGCACCGCGACTTCGCCGCCGCCATGCGCGAGGGGCGCCCGGCGGAGATGAGCCTCGAACGCGCGATCGAGGATCAGCTGGTGATGGATCGGATCTACGCCTCGGTGACCGCCGGCGACGCCGTCGGCGCGGTGCGGTGAGGCCGATCGGTGCGATGGGCGAAGTGCACTACGATGTCGTGATCGTCGGCTCGGGGGCCGGCGGGGGCACGATGGCGCGCGCGCTGGCCGACAGCGGGGCGCGGATTCTCGTCCTGGAGCGCGGCGACTACGTGCCGCGTGAACCCGAGAACTGGGATCCCGCGGCGGTCTGGAAGCAGCTGCGTTACCGCACCGGCGAGCGATGGATCGATAGCGAGGGCGACGAGTTCCAGCCCTACACCCATTACTGCGTCGGCGGCAACACCAAGTTCTGGGGCAGCGTCCTCTACCGGCTGCGCCGCGAGGACTTCGGCGAACTCGCGCATCGGGACGGCGTGTCGCCGGCGTGGCCGATCGACTACGAGACGCTGGCGCCGTACTACGACCAGGCCGAGCGGCTCTATGCCGTACGCGGCCGCCACGACCTCGATCCCACCGAGCCCCCGCGCGGGCCGTTTCCCCATCCGGCGGTGCCGCACGCGCCGCGCATGGCGGCGATCGTCGAACAGCTGCGCGCCGAGGGCCTGCATCCGTCGCCGCTGCCGCTCGGGTTGCTGCGCCCCGGTGAGGACGGCGGCTGCCGTCTGTGCAACACCTGCAACTCGTTTCCGTGTCAGGCCCACGCCAAGAGTGACGCCGAGGTGTGCGGCGTGCGGCCGGCGCTGGCCTCACCGGACGTCGAGCTGTGGACCGGGACGCGGGCCCGGCGCATCGTCACCAATGCCGCGGGCACGCGCGCCGAGGCGGTCGAGTTCGAACGTGACGGCGTCCTCGGGCGGGTGCGGGCCGGCGTGGTCGTGGTGTCGTGCGGCGCGGTGAACTCGGCGGCGCTGCTGCTGCAGTCGGCCAGCGATCGGCACCCGGCCGGGCTGGCCAATTCGTCGGGACTGGTCGGGCGGCGCTACATGGCGCATCTCGCCACGATGATGCAGGGCTTCCATCCGTTCCAGACCAACGACACGGTGTTCCAGAAGACCGTCGCGATCAACGACTACTACCTGGCCGGGCCGCGCGGCCCCCATCCGCTCGGGCATCTCCAGTCGCAGGGCCGCACCCACGGCATCATGGCCAAGGCGGTCGGCGATGCGATCATCCCGCGCATCCCGCTGGCGGCCTACGACGCCTGGGTGGCGCGCGGCGTCGACTGGCTGGCGATGTCCGAGGACCTGCCGCACCCCGACAACCGCGTTGCCGTCGACGCGCGCGGCCGCATCCACCTGGTCTACCGGCCGAACAACCTCGGCCCGCACCGCGAACTGGTCGCCGAGATGACCCGGCTGCTGCGCCGGCTCGGGTTCTGGAAAGTGATGAGCCACTCGCACCAGAGCAAGAACACCACCCACCAGTGCGGCACCTTGTGCTTCGGCACCGATCCGGCGGCCTCGGTGCTCGATCCGTTCTGCCGCACCCACGACGTCGAGAACCTGTTCGCTGTCGACGCGTCGTTCTTCCCGTCGTCAGCCGCCGTGAACCCCGGCCTGACCATCGTCGCCCAGGCGCTGCGCGTCGCCGATCACCTGCGCCAGACCGACCTCCGATAGAGGGAATGCCCATGCGCGCCCGCAACTTCAGCCACGTCGGCCTCACGGTGTCGGACTTCAACGCCGCGGTCCGGTTCTACTCGGAGATCTTCGGCTGCCCGCTGGTCGGCGTCGCCGACACGCCGCCCGAGCGCGTCAGGGCGTTCTTCGCGGTGGACGCGCCGGCGCCGCGCTGCAAGATCGGGTGGATTCGGGTTCCCGGCGGGGCAGTGCTCGAGATCTTCGCGTTCGAGCCGAAGCAGCCGCCGGCGCCGATCCCGTGGAACCGCATCGGCCTCACCCACTTCTCCTTCAACGTGCGCCACTTACAGAAGTGGCATGACCATTTGAAGGCCAAGGGAGTCGAGATCGTCAGCGCGCCGGAACGATCGCCACGCGGCCACTCGTTCTTCTTCGTACGAGATTTCGACGGCAACCTGATCGAGCTGATGGATCTCGGGCACATGTACTACGTGCTCGGCTGGCTCGGTCCGCTCGGCGGATGGCTGTTTCGCCGCGGGATGTACCAGCAGTACTACCTGCCGAGCCCGCCCGGATAGCCCCGCGCGGCCCGCGCACGGTTTTGAGATTTCCGGGCCCGGAACCCCGCGACCCCGGCCCCCGCGCGCCTGGCACGCATCCTGCCTAGGAGAAGGGCACTCGGCACCCCCGAGCTGACTTCTCATCGAGGATGGGCGCATGACCGTGCCAGGAGTTCGGCCTGAATTCGCAGCAATCGTATCCGCGACCGGCGCGCGCCGGCGACGTCTACGAATTGCACTTCTGACCGCGTTCGTCGTGTTCTCGTACACGAGTGCGCAGATTGGCCATGCTCAGGCCGTGGACGCAACGACCGCGGTCCACTTCCTCGAGCAGGCCTCGTTCGGTCCGACCGCCCTCGAGGTGACCTCGGTGCAGGCGACCGGCCCGAGCGCCTGGATCGACCAGCAGCTGGTGATGCCCGAGAGCCTGATGCCCGACGGCCTCGACGGCAACGCCGTGCGCTCGCAGCTCTATCTCAACATGGCGGCCGGTCCCGACCAGCTGCGCCAGCGGGTGATGTTCGCCCTCAGTCAGACCATCGTGGTGTCGGCCAACAAGGTCAGCAACGGCGAGGAACTGGCGCCGTGGGTGCGGCTGCTGTCGCGCAACGCCTTCGGCAACTTCCGCACCCTGCTCCGCGAGGTCTCGGTCAGCCCGACGATGGGCAAGTACCTCGACAACGTCTACAACCGGAGCGCGACCGCGACGACCTCGCCGAACGAGAACTTCGCCCGTGAGCTGTTGCAGCTGTTCTCGATCGGCACCTGGGAGCTCAATCAGGACGGCACCCAGAAGCTCGACGGCCTCGGCCAGCCGATTCCCAGCTACACCCAGGCGACGATCGGCAACTTCGCGCGCGCCCTCACCGGCTGGACCTACCCGCCGCGGCCCGGCGCCACCCACGGCAACTCCAACCCCGAGTACTTCGTCGGCGAACTGCTGCCGACCTCGAACCCGAACCGCCATGACAGCGGGGCGAAAGTGCTGCTGCAGGGCGCGGCCGTGCCGGCCGGGCAGACGACCGCGCAGGATCTGGACTCGGTGATCGCCAACATCTTCTACCACCCCAACGTCGCGCCGTTCATCGCCACCCGTCTCATCCGCTCGCTGGTGACGAGCAACCCCAGCCCGGCCTATGTGGCCCGGGTCTCGGCGGTGTTCGACAACAACGGCGCCGGGGCCCGCGGTGACCTCGCGGCGGTCGGTACGCGCGATCCTGCTCGATCCCGACGCCCTCAACCCGGTGATGGCCGAGCACGGCCGCCTCAAAGACCCGGTGCTGCACGTCATCGGCTTCGGCCGCGCCCTCGGCGCGACCATCGGCGATCCCAACAGCTTCCAGTACGTGTTCTCGAACCTCAGCCAGCGGGTGCTGACGCCGGCCACCGTGTTCAGCTTCTACCAGCCGACCGCGATGATCCCTGGACAGACCACCTACTTCGGTCCGGAGTTCCAGCTGTATCCGCCGGCCCTGGCCGTGCAGCGCGCCAACTTCATCTACGGCATCATCACCGGCCAGTTCGGCTCGGCCTACGCCATCGACCGGGCGCCGTTCCAGGCCAACGCGGCCGACCCGGCGGCCCTGGTCGACATGGTCAATCAGCGGCTGATGATGGGCCGCATGTCGAGCCAGCTGCGCCAGGTGCTCATCACCGCCACCGCCGCGGTGCCCGCGTCGGATACCAACCAGCGAGCGACCGGCGCCCTGTACCTGGCCGCGATCTCGAGCGAGTACACCGTCTACGGCGGCGGCTTCAGCGCCGGCGGCGTCATCCCGACCAACGTCCAGTCGCCGACCGGTCTGAACGTCCTGTCGATCAACGGCAACCTGATCACGCTGCGCTGGAATCCGCCGAGCATCGGCCCGGCCGCCACTGGCTACCTGCTCGAAGGCAGCCTGAGCCCGGGTGCGCCGATTGCCGCGCTGCCGACCGGCAGCCCGGCGACGCAGTTCACGCTGGCGGCGCCGAGCGGCTCGTTCTACCTGCGGCTGCGGGCGATGCACAACGGCCAGATGAGTCTGCCGTCCAACGAGGTGCGGGTCTACGTCAACGTGGCGCAGCGGCCGTCGGCGCCGGCCAACTTCCAGGCGGTGGTCAAGGACTCGACGATGTGGCTGGCGTGGAAGAACACCTACGCCGGCGGCGCGCCGAACGCCATCATGATGGATGTCACCGGCGGGGCCACGGCGTCGCTGCCGCTGCCGCTCAGTGAAGCGTGGTCGGTCGCCGGGATGCCCAACGGCACCTTCACCCTGCGGCTGCGCGCGCTGAATGGCGCCGGCGCCAGCAGCCAGTCCGGGTCGGTGACGATCACCGCACCCAGCCGCACCTGCGCGCCGCCGCGCGTGCCGTCGAACTACTTCGCCACCCGCGTCGGCAACGCGGTGGTGCTGTCGTGGGATCCGCCCGCCGGCGGCAGTCCGGCGACCACCTACTACATCACCGTCACCGGCAGCTACACCGGCACGTTCCCGACCGCCGGGCGCGCCTTCGCCTCCGGCGCGCCGGCCGGCAGCTACAACCTCAGCGTGCGGGCGGCCAACGCCTGCGGCGCCGGTCCGTCCACCGCGTTCCAGACTGTCGTGATTCCCTAGGGCTGCCGGCCCCATTCAGAGCATCGCCATGCATACGCATACACCCGCCCGCCGCAACTTCCTGAAGCTGAGCGCCCGGCTCGCCACCCTGGGCCTCAGCGGCCTGGGGATCGAGCCGATCCGCTCCCTGCTGGTGTCGGAGGCCTTCGCCGCCCCGGTCACCGACTACAAAGCGCTGGTCTGCATCTACCTGTTCGGCGGCAACGACAACAACAACACCATCGTGCCGGTGGACACCGCCAAGTACAGCGCCTACACGTCGCTGCGCGCCGGCCTGGCGCTGACCCCGGCGCGGCTGCTGCCGGCGATCGTCGACCCGCTCGGCAATCAGTACGCGCTGTTCAACGCGATGCCGGAACTGAACACCGCCTACGGGCAGGGAAAGCTGGCGATCGTGCTCAACACCGGCGCGCTCGAACGGCCGCTGACCCGCGCGCAGTACCAGTCGGGCCTGCTGGCGCCGAGCAACCTCTTCTCGCATTCCGATCAGACGCTGCAGGCGCAGACCGCGACGTCGAACACCATCGGCGGCGGCTGGGGCGGCCGGCTGCTCGACGTGTTCGGCGTCAACGACACCCTCGGCGCCATCTCGGTGTCGTCGGCGGCGACGTTCCTGCAGAGCAGCGGCAACGCTCCGAACGTCATTCCGCCGGGCGCCAGCCTGAGCCTGTCGGGCATGAACATCTCGCCGACCTCGGCGGCCAATGCCCGTAAGCAGGCGGTGGCCGAGATGCTGGCCATGGACGGCGGCCATCCGCTGCGCGCGGCCACGAATTCGGCCTTCGCCGACGGCCTGCAGCTGGCCGAGACGCTGGCCGGCACTGGCGCCGCGTCGACGATCAACACGGTGTTCCCCGGCACCAGCCTCGGCACGCAGCTGCGGGAAGTCGCTAAGCTCATCAAGCTGCGGTCGCAGGTCGGCCCCGGGCGCCAGGTGTTCTTCTGCTCGATGGGCGGCTTCGACACCCACACGTCGCAGGACTTCAACCACCAGAGCCTGCTGCAGCAGCTCTCCGGCGCGATGGCTGCTTTCTACCTGGCCACCGAGGAGATCGGCCTGCCGACCAAGGTCACGGCGTTCACGCAGTCGGAATTCGGCCGAACGCTGCAGCCCAACGGCACCGGCACCGACCACGCCTGGGGCGGGCACCAGTTCGTGCTCGGCGCCGCGGTGCGTCCCGGCATCTACGGCCGCATGCCGGAATTCGCGCTCGGCGGCCCCGACGACGCCAACAACCGCGGCGTCTGGATCCCGACGATCTCGACCTCGCAGTTCGGGGCGACGCTCGGCAAGTGGTTCGGCGCGTCACCGGCCGAACTGGCGACGACCTTCCCGAACCTCGCCAACTTCGGCGGCGTGAACGACATCGGGTTCATGCTCTAAGGCAGGACTGGGGACTCCCTACCGGGTCGCGCCTCCCGTGGCCCAGTCCCAGTGCCGGGCGGCGCGGGCGACTTCGTCCGGGACGTCTTCGGGCAGCAGAAAGCCTTCGGTCACCAGCGCGACGGCGGCGAGCGCGATGCGGCCCAGGTAGGCGTCGCGGCCGGCATAGCGTTCGGCGATCGAGGGGCGGCCGTCGCCGCTGCGCTCGCGGTCGGCCCTGGTCCGGGCCAGCGGCAGGTACGAGCCGATCTCGCTGGCCAACCGGTCGGCGGCGCCGATCGACGGATGGCGATAGTTCCAGCCGGTGTGGGTGGCCAGCGGCACCGCCACCTGCGGCAGGCGGATGCCGGCGCGGTCGTTGCCGGCGTCGTCCACCGCCGGCACCAGGCTCACGAACGGCGCGCCGAGTGCCGGCGGCTCCTTCGTCACCACGCCCTTGGCCCAGTCGGGGCCGAAATCGAGCCGGTAGGTGGTCATCGGCGCGATCGGCAGCCGCACGCCGGGCACGGCTGGCCAGCCGGCCGACGCCGGCGGCACCAGCGTCCCGTCGCTGATTCGCGGGTGCCGGCTGTCGGGCGGCGCCACGCCGTCGCCGACCCAGGCGTCGAGCGCGCGGAACACGGCGCGCAGCACCGGCGCGTAGACCAGCGGGTTCATCGCCGCCTGCCCGATGAAGTCCTTGTCGCCGAACGGGCCGGGCGGGAACGCGCCGACGATGTGCGGCGCCGACGCCACCATGTAGATCCGGCTGGTCGGCGGCGCGCCGACATCGCGGGTGGCGGTGACGTCGGTGTGGACCAACGAGCCAGCGCGGTTGAAGTACTCGGAGTTGGTCAGCAGGTGCACCATCTTCGGCACGGTGCCGCTGCGTCGCGCCCGGTCGAGCAGACCGTCTGCGCGTCCGGTCACCGGGTCGGTCTGCGGGTCGTCGGTGAACGGGAACATGTCCACCGGGTACTGGATGTTGAAGTGCTGCAGCTGATCGCGTGACTGCTGGCCGAAGCGGTGATTGAAGGAGCCGCGGCCGGCGCCGCCGACCTGATCGAACACGCCGTCGAAGACGATGCGGCCGCGTTCGTCCTCGTTGAAGCCCTCGTAGACGAAGTGGCGGAGGAACCGCCCGGTCTGCGACACGCCCCAGCCGATGGCGAGCCGGACGCCGCCGGTCGGGTTGCCCTCGGCCACGGTGGCGTGCTTGAAGAAGCTGATCAGGTCGCGTGTGCCGGCCAGCCCGACGCCGACGACGCGCGGATCGCGCGCCCGGTAGACGACGTCGTAGATCCGGCCAGCCGTGAAGCCGCCGTCGAGGGTGATGGCGCCGGCGCTGGCGAATCGCCAGGTCGCCCGCGGCACCACCTGCGGCGGGTCGCTCGGCAGGGTGCGCACGTAGAGCACGTGCGCGGGGTTGTCGGGGTCGACGACGGGATACGCGTCGTGGTTGCGGTCGGCGACGGCGGCCACCGTGGCGTTGGCGCCAGGAATGAAGTTGCCGCGGACCAGCCCAATGATCGGCTGACCGTGGTCGGTGGCGATCGGGATCGCCATGCGCATCCGCCCGGCCGGGACGTCCCACTGCCATCCCATCCACAGCAGCGTGTAACCCTGGCGCATCAGCGCGCCGTTGCCGAACTCGGCCGCGCTGGTCGGGTCGAGCGAGTCGGCGGCGCTCTGGAACACCGGCAGGATGCGCTTGCCGCCGCGATTGCCGGCTTCGTAGAGCAGCCGGCCGTTGCTGCGGCCTGGCTCGACCGGCCGCAGCAGATAGAAGTCGGCCGAGAACTCGACCAGGCCCTGGGGATTCTTCGGCGCCAGGTCGAGATCGACGACACCGCGGTTCTGCGCCAGCCGCGGGTCGAGCGCGAAGTGCACGCGGCCGACGACCTTCTCGTAGGCGCCGGCCGCCCCGAACGCCTGGCCGTTCAGCACCGCTTCACGGCGAAGGACCTCGAGCCGGGTCACGCCGGCGCCGGCGGCGCCCGGCGTGGCGACCACGATCACGACCAGCGCATACAGACAACGGGACAGGCGGGGCATGGACGGTGTCCGTTCGTTGAAGCGCCGGCGGCGTGCGCTGCGGCGCGGACCGCCGATAGCATATGGCAGAGACCGATGCGCGGTTCGAGCCGGCTGCTGATCGTCGTCGCCACCCTGGCCGCTGCGGCGGCGTGCGCCAGCGGCATGGCCGCACCGCCGCACCGCGTCGACGAGCAGCGCCTGGCGATGGGGTCGCTCCTGCACCTCACTGCCTGGACGACCGACGAACCGGCGGCCCGGGCGGTGTTCGCCCGCGTGTTCGCCGAGTTCGAGCGGCTCGAGGGTCTGCTGAGCGTGTGGCGGGAGGGGAGCGACGTGCTCCGGCTCAACGCCGCGGCGGGACAGGCGCCGGTGACGGTGCACGAGGATACCCGGCAGGTGCTGACGGCGGCGCGCCGCCTGAGCGAGGCGACCGAGGGCACCTTCGACATCACCTTCGGCGCGCTTGCCGACGTCTGGAAGTTCGACCACGACCAGGACGGCCGCGTCCCGACCTCGGACGAGATCGCCGCCCGCCTGCCGCTGGTGGACTATCGCCGCGTCCGCGTCGACGAGGGACCGGGCACCGCCGTCATCGAGCGTCCTGGCATGCGTGTGCACCTGGGCGGGATCGGCAAAGGCTTCGCGGTGGACCGGGCGGTGGCGATGCTCCGCGCCGCGGGCCTGCGCGACTTCCTGGTGCAGGCCGGCGGCGACATGTACGCCGGCGGTGTCAACGGCGAGGTGGCGTGGCGGCTCGGCATTCAGGATCCGCGTGGCCCGGGCGGCGAGCCGTTCGCCGTCCTCGACCTGACCGATGCCACCTTCAGCACGTCAGGCGACTACGAACGCTTCTTCGAGCAGGACGGCGTGCGCTACCACCACATCCTCGATCCGCGCACCGGCCGGCCGGCGCGCGGCACCCGCAGCGTCACCGTCGTCACCGCCATGGCGACGCTGGCCGAGGGCCTGTCGAAGGGGGTGTTCATCCTCGGCCCCGAACGAGGCCTGGCGCTGATCGAACGCCTGCCCGACGCCGAGGCGGTGATCGTGACGGAGGACAATCGGGTCCTGGTCTCCAGCGGCCTTCGCCAGCGACTCGCGATCACCAGGCCGCCTACGCCATAGAACAGGGAACAGGGAACAGGGAACAGGGAACAGGGAACGGGGAACAGGGAACAGGGAACAGGGAACAGGGAACAGGGAACAGGGAACCAGCTAACCAGCAGGTCCCGAACCCCGTAGCACGCCGCGGCACGCGGCGTGACAAGCGCTCGACCTGTTCCCCGTTCCCTGTTCCCCGTTCCCTAACTCCGAACAGGCGTAAGGGGAATCGTCCCGCCCTTACGCTTCTTGTAGTCGAGAATCCGCCAGTGCGGGCACTTGGTGGTGTCGGCGTAGAGCCGCTCGCAGTCGTCGCAGCGCACGCACTCGGTGACCAGGATCTTCGGGCCCGCGATGGCGCCCCACTCGCAGGTCTTCTCGCACAGGCGGCAGGTCGAGCACTCCGACCAGCGCTTGATCTTGAAGACCGTGGCCAGCGACAGCACGCCGATCGTGGCGCCGAGCGGGCAGAGGAAGCGGCAATAGAGGTTGCGCACGAACATCGTCGCCACCAGCAGCACGCCCAGGCCGGCCCACAGCAGCAGCGAGGTCTCGGATCGGCCGAACATCCAGAACGGCTCGACGTAGCGATAGACCATGGTGTCGTGGGTGACGGCGTAGTAGCCGAGCACCGCGGCGAGGATGCCGAACTTGATCCACCCGGCCCTGGCCTCGAGACTCTTCGGCACGTCGACACGCCACCCGCGCGGCAGCGCGGCGTCCATCAGCTGGGTGAAGGCGCCGTAGGCGCAGACCCGGCCGCAGTAGAAGCGGCCCCACAACACGGTCGAGACCAGCGTGAACCCGGCGAAGAGATACCAGGCGAGGTTGTGCGCGAGCGGCGGGAAGCTCCAGTCGACGACGCGGAAGACGTCGGTGATCGACAGCAGGTTGCTCTTGTAGAACCCCATGTAGACCACCGACACAGCGAGGGTGACGTACTTCAGCCGGACGCTCTTGCGGTGGAAGCTGACATAGGCCAGCAGCAGGAACGCCGCCAGCGGCAGCAGGTCGACGGCCTGGGCCGAGACCAGATCGCCCCAGGTCTCGACCGGCTCGTCTTCGAACCCCCAGGGGTCGTCGGCGGGCTGGATCACGGCTTGAGGTTGGCGGGATTCAGAAACGTCTTGGCCATCGTGCGGGCGCTGTCACGGATCGCCCGGGTGGCGCTCGAGATGGTGATCGTCGCGCGTGACACGGCCGCGACGTCACCGCCGACCCGGAACGGCGCGCGCACGCTCTTGCCGGTGAACTGCGCGGCGAATTCGGGCGGCTGCACCGAGAAGTAGCCGTAGGGCTCCGAGTCGTAGTCGACGACGACGCCCGACAGGATGCCGGTGAGGTCCATGCCGACGAGGATGTGGATCGGCCCGTGGTAGCCGTATTCCTTGGGCACCAGGTCGGTGGTCCAGAACACGTAGCCGAGCAGCGGCGCATTCGGCGTGGTCCTGGGATCGGCGGCGTAGGCCTTGAAGTGCAGCGGGCTGCCTTCGAGCGGCGAGAATGCCGCGGCTTTCGGGAAGAGCGCCCGCAGATGGGGCTCGACCTTGGGATTGGTGAAGATGCGGTCGGCGGCCAGTGCCACCACGCCGAGCGCGGCCATCAGCGCCGCCATCATGCCGACCAGTCGGGTCCACCGTGCCACGCGACGTCTCCTTCGCCAACCGGCCGGCCGTCCCGCGGGGGCGTGGCCGTTTCGGCGCCCCAAGCATACCGCCACGACCGCGCCCCAGGCGAGGTCGCGGCAGCCGCTCGGGCAAATGCGGTATACTACCGGTCTCGCTTCTTTGCGCGGGCTCGACAACCTGAGTCCGCATCCACCCCAAAGCATCGAGCCGTTCACAGCGTTGCCCTGTCGGGCAGCCGCAGGTCAGGGCGTCTTCCCAGGCCAATCGGAGCGTCACGTGATAGAGCGTCCGGACCATATGTCCGCGTTCGAGTTCGTGGTGGTCTGTGCAATGCGCACGGAACAGCTCATCAAGGGGTGCACGCCGCGTGTGGTGGCCACTGGCCGACACACGACCACGGCGCGGCAGGAAGTGGCGACCGGAGTCGTCGTTCGGACGCCGACGCCGTCATCAGGACGGCCGAGCGCGTAGGATTCCTCGTTCATTCGTGACAGACCTCGGGCGACCAACGACGCTCCAGGCAGTTTCCGGAGAGTCGTTCATGCCGTTTGCCGCTCTGGGGCTCACGCCCCGTCTCACTGGTCCGCTCGTGCAGCTGGGCTACACCACGCCCACGCCGGTGCAGGCCGAAGCCATTCCTCCCGCCCTGCAGGGCCGCGACGTCCTCGCCCGGGCCCAGACCGGCACCGGCAAGACCGCCGCGTTCGGGCTGCCGATGCTGGAGCGGCTCCACGCGGTGATTGGCGCCTCGCCGCGGCCGCGCGGTCTGGTGCTGGTGCCGACCCGCGAGCTGGCCTTGCAGGTGCACGACGCGCTGCGCTCGTTCGCCCAGGGCACCCGTCTGCGCGGCATGACCCTGGTCGGCGGCGAGCCGATCATGCCGCAGGTGCGCAACCTGCGCCGCGGCGTCGACATCGTCGTGGCGACGCCCGGACGGCTCATCGACCACCTCGACCGCCGCACCATCGATCTGACGGCGATCGAGGTCGTCGTCCTCGACGAGGCCGACCGGATGCTCGACATGGGCTTCCTGCCGCCGCTGAAGCGGGTGATGACCACCGTGCCGTCGTCGCGCCAGACAATGATGCTGTCGGCGACGCTGTCGCCGGAGATCATCGGCATCTCCAAGCAGTTCATGCGCGACCCGGTGCGCGTCGACGTCGCTCCGGAGCACGTCGTCGCCGCGACGGTCGTGCACCGCGTCTACGCGGTGGCGCAGGAACAGAAGAAGGATCTGCTGATCCACGTGCTCGGCTCGGCGCCGTCGCGCCAGACGCTGGTCTTCTGCAAGACCAAGCACGGCTCCGATCGCGTCGGGCGGCACCTCGAGAATGCCGGCCTGAGCATCGCGGTGATCCACGGCGACAAGACTCAGGGCGCGCGCAAGCGGGCGCTCGGCGACTTCAAGTCCGGCCGGGTGTCGGTGCTGGTCGCCACCGATGTGGCCGCGCGCGGGCTCGACATCGAGCGGCTGCCGCTGGTCGTCAACTACGACCTGCCGCTGGTCGCGCAGGACTACATCCACCGCGTCGGCCGCACCGGCCGGGCCGGGCTGCCCGGCGAGGCGATCTCGCTGGCGACCAACGCCGAGCGCGGGCTGCTGAAGGACATCCAGCGGCTGCTGCCGTCGCCGATCGAACGCGGGACCGTGCCGGCGTTCGCCGTCTCGGCGCCGGCCCCGCGGCCGGCCGGTCAGAGCGCAGCGGCGCCGCATGCGCACGACGGTCACGTGCCGCGTCCCGGCCCCGGCCGCGGCGCGGCGCCTCGCCCTGGTGGCGGTGGTGGCCGCTTCGGCCGTCCGGCTCCGCGGCCGCATCGCAAGGGTCAGGGCCGCCCCGGCGGCGGCTCGCGCCCAGCCGACTGGCGCTGACGCGCCGCTCCGCATCCACCGTCGGCGCCGGGACTCCATGCCCGGCGCCGGTGGTACCCTGAAGCGCGATGCGGTGGCTCCGGCGGCTCCGGCCCGAAGAAGGGCTTCTCGTCCTCGGCTTCGTCGCCTCGGCCGTCGTCACCATCTACGCCAACGTCGATCTGGCGGCGCGCGGCGTCAGCTCACGTCGAATTGAGGGCGGCCTGGCCCGCCTGGCCGCAGTGTTGGTGCTGGCTGCCGTGGTGGTCGCCATCGAGCGCTACCTGCGCCGGCCGTCGAGCCGCTCGCCGCGCTGGCTCGGCACCGCCGAGTTCTTCCGCACCATCCTGCCGTTTGCGATGTGCATCGCCGTGTACACGAACCTCCACGACACCGTGCGGTTCGTCAACCCCAATGACATCCACCAGTACCTGACCGCGGCCGAGGAGTGGCTCTTCGGCGGCCAGCCGGTGGTGTGGGCGGAGCAGTACATCACGCCAGCCCGCACCGAGTTCTTGACCCTGTTCTACGCCAACTTCTACCTGGTCGCGCCGTCGGTCGTCCTGCTGCTGTGGTTCACAGACAAGCGCGATCAGGCCCGGCACGTGCTGCTCGGGACGATCCTGTGCTTCTACTCGGGCTACGTGCTCTACGTGCTGTTCCCGGCGGCGCCGCCGCGGCTGTACCTCGAGTCGCTCGGGATGTTCTCGGTGACCCTGCGCGGCGGGCCGATCGCCAACTTCCAGCAGGCGCTCATCGAGATGATGCCCAATCAGGCGGCCCGGGCGGCGTTCCCCAGCCTGCACGCGGCGGTGAGCTGCCTCAGCCTCGTCTACGCCTGGCGCTACTGCCGCTGGTACTTCCCGATCCTGCTGGTGTTCGTCGTCGGGCTGATCGTGTCGACGGTGTATCTGCGGCATCACTGGGTCGTCGACCTGTTGGCCGGCGCCGCGCTCGTGCCCTGGGTGCTGTGGATCGCGCCGCGCTACGAGCGCTGGTGGCGCGTGCGAGTGCAGGAACCAGCGTCGGTCAGCGCCGTCGCCGGGCGCGGATGAGCACCTGCAGGACGTCGGGCCTGGCGTTCTCGTAGACCAGGCGCTGGCGGCCATCGAGCGCCTCGTCGACGACCACCGGCAGGGCGCTCGCCACCACGGTCCAGCCGGGTGGAAGCAGCACGGTGTTGCGCGGGCGGTCGAAGACACGCTCCCACACCAGTTCGTCGCCGTCGAGCGTAAACGCCGGGTCGGTCGACGTCGCCTGCACGCGCAGCCGGACTGATCGGCCGGCGGTGACGGCGGGGAAGGCGCCGACCAGGACCCGCGCGCCGTCGGCGACGCCGCCGCCGGCGTCGATCCCGCGAGCCCGCAGCTCCTTGCCGGTAATTGCTTCGATCGCCAGCGTCTCGCCGGTGTCGAGGTTGCGCACCGCCGGACGGGCCACCTGCTCGCCGGCCGCGACGACCTCGACGTAGTGGGCGGCGCCGACCCGCGTCTCGGTGTAGTCGTGTTCGATTTCGACGGCGTGCGTGTCGGGCGCTTGCAGCCGGTAGATCGCCTCGCGGTCCTGCCGGGCCCGCTCGCTGAGCCGCTCGCGCTGTGACGCCGCCGAACTCGCCGACGCGGCGCCGGGGCGGGCCGGCAGCGACGGCGTGAACGGCGCCAGCCCGGGGGCCGCGGTGATCACCAGCGGCGCGGCGGCCGGGCCCGGATTCATGAACGCGATCATCACCCGGCCATCCGGCGTCGCCAGCACCTGCGACGGCACGTTGCAGCTCACCAGCCGGTAGCCGGCCGGCAGCACCACCGCGTTGCGGCGGATCCCGAGCGCGCGATCGAAGACGATGAGATCGCCCCGGCGGTAATAGCTCTTGGCGTCCTGGTAGGTCTTGTCGATGACCACCCGGGCTTCGCCGCCGGCGGGAACCGGCCGGGCCAGGTGCACCTTGATCCATTCGGTCTCGAGATCGGCGAGCGGGTGGCCCTCGGCCCGCGCGGTGGCGCCGTCCACCACCTCCCACTTCAGCGCCCCTCCCGTGGCCGCGTCGAAGACGCGCTCGTCGGTGGCGACGCTGCCGCGGCGAATGGCGTTGAAGAAGAACGGCGCGCCGGCCCGGGTCGCGGTCACCTCGTAGACGATGCGGAACTGCGCGGAGTCGGGGCCGAGCAACTCGTAGCGGGTGTAGTCGTCCTCCTGCGTCTGTGGTGGAGTGGCGGCCGGCTGGGCGGCCGCCGGCACGGGTCCACAGGCGAGGACGAGCGCCGCGGCGACGACGAGGACACGCTTCATGCCCGCATGATAGCGGAGCCTCCGGGCCGCGGCTGGGCCCGTGTAGTATGTGGCCCATGCAGACGCGATTCCTCGCCACGGCCGCGGTCATCCTGTGCGCCACGGCGCTCTCGCACGGACAGGCCGGCCCCGGCACACCGGCGTTCGAAGCCGAGACCTTGAAGCACTTCCAGGCGCTGCTGCAGCGCGACACCAGCAGCCCGCCCGGCAACGAGATCCGGGCGGTCGAGTATCTGAAGCAGGTGCTCGACGCCGAGGGCATCCCGTATCAGGTGTTCGCCAAGGACCCGCAACGGCCGAACCTGGTCGTGCGGATCAAGGGCAACGGATTGAAGAAGCCGGTCCTCGTCCTCGGCCACACCGACGTCGTCACCGTGGACCCGAAGAAGTGGACCTTTCCGCCGTTCGGTGCGACCATCGACGGCGGGTATGTGTACGGCCGCGGCACCGTCGACGACAAGGACAACCTGGTCGCTGGCCTGATGCTCGTCCTGCAGCTGCATCGCACCAGGGCGGCGCTCGATCGTGACGTGATCCTGCTGGCCGAAGCCGGCGAAGAAGGGGCGCCGGACGTCGGCGCCCAGTTCATGGCCGACAGCCACTTCGAGGCGATCGACGCCGAGTTCTGCCTGGCCGAGGGCGGCGGCGTCGTGCGGCGCGGCGGCAAGGTCGTGCAGGCCAACGTCGGCACCACCGAGAAGGAGCCACGGCCGGTCGAGATCATCGTGACCGGGCCGGCCGGTCACGGCTCGGTGCCGAACCAGAACAGCGCCGTCCTGGGAGTGGCGGCGGCGGTCGGCAAGATCGGCGCGTGGAAGCCCCCGTTGCGCCTCAACGAGACGACGGCCTCGTACTTCAAGCGTCTCACGACGATGGTCGAGCCGGCGGTCGCCCAGCAATATCGCGCGCTGCTCAATCCCGATCCGAAGGTCCACGGACCGGCGGAGGAGTGGATGCTCGTGAACGAACCGCAGCACTGGTCGATGACCCACACCTCGCTCGTGCCGACGATCATGAGCACCGGCTTCCGTTACAACGTCATCCCGTCGGAAGCCAAGGCGACCTTCGACGTGCGGCTGCATCCGGACGAAGACCAGGAGAAGTTCCTCGATCAGGTCCGCAAGGTCATCAATGACCCGAAGGTCGAGGTGCGCTGGGCGCGCGATCGCTACCGGCCGGCCGGCGGATCGCGGCTGAACACCGAGGCGTTCACGGTGCTCGAGGCCCAGATCAAGAAGCACTACGACACGGTGGCGCTGCCGACGATGGGTACCGGCGCGACCGACATGTCGAACATCCGCGCCAAGGGGCCACAGTGCTACGGCATCGGCCCGGCCCTCGACCAGGAGGACGGGCAGAAGGGGTTCAGCGCGCACAGCGATCAGGAGCGCATCCTGATCGACGAGCTGCACCGCTTCGTCCGCTTCCAGTTCGACGTCGTGATGGAACTGGCCCGCGCGCGCTGACCATGTCGCGCGTTGCCGCCGCCGTCCTCGCGATCGGGTTGGGCGCCGCCGCGGAGCTGGCGCAGGCGCAGCCCCGCTTCGTCGCCCTCCCAGCCAACGACCTCGTCTACGATGCGGTGCGCCAGCGGCTCTACGCCAGCGTGCCGGGCAGCGCCGGCGCCCGCGGCAACACCGTGACGGCGATCGACCCCTTCACCGGCACCATCGGCGCGTCGGTGTTCGTCGGCAGCGAGCCCGGGCGGCTCGAGCTGTCCGACGACGGACAGTTTCTCTACGTCGGCCTGAACGGCGCGCCGGCCGTGCGGCGGGTGGATCTGCAGACGTTCACCGCGACGCTGCAGTTCGCCGTCGGCAGCGACCCGTTCTTCGGGCCGCTCTACGTCGAAGACCTCGACGTGGCACCGGGGCAGCCGATGGTCGTCGCGGTGTCACGGCGCCGCCCCGGCATCAGCCCCGAGCACGGCGGCGTCGCCATCTTCGACAACGGCGTCGCCCGTGCGACGGTCACGCAAGATCACACCGGCAGCGGCAGCATCGAGTTCGGCGCCACCGCCGGCCGGATCTACGGCTTCAACAACGACACGACCGAGGCCGGGTTCCGTCGCTTGACGGTGACCGGCGCCGGCGTGACCGAACAGGACGTCGCGGCGGCGCTGTTCCCGTCGTTCACCGACGACTTCGTGTTCGCAGGGGGGCGGGCCTTCGCGTCGAGCGGCACCGTCGTCGACGCCGAGGCCAAGACGGTGCTGGGCACCTTCACCGGCATCGGCGGGCCGTTCGACGTGCCTTCGGTCCGTCCCGCCCTCGATCGCGGCGTGGTCCATTTCCTGTCCGGCGCCACCATCCGCACCTACGACAGCCAGACCTTCGTGCCGCTTGGCACCACGGCCGTCCCCGGCGTGTCCGGTGACACCGCGTCACTGGTGCGGGTCGGTGAGACCGGGCTGGCGTTCCGGACCGCCGGTGGACAGGTGGTGTTGGTCGACGTGCCATTCGTGCCGCCCCCGCCGCCCGCGCCGGTGTCGCCGCTGCAGCTGGCGCTCACGATGCGCGGCTGCGTGACCTGTGAGGCCGGCGACACGCTGATCGTCGCCGGGCTGGTCACCAACGCCGGGCCGACGCCGGTGCGCGTCGAAGTGAAGGCCGGCGTGGTGCTGCCCGGTGGGCAGGAACTGAGCGCGTCGTCGCTCGGATCGCGCCATTTCGAGATCACGTTGCCGCCCGGACTCACTGCCAGCGTCGAGTTCTTCCGCGCGACGCTGCCGGCCGGGCTCCCGCCGGGCGCGTGGACCTACGAAGTCACCCTGCTGTCGCCCGATGTCGGCCGCACCCTGGCCCGCGACGTCAGGGGCTTCACGGTGCCGTAGCGCGAAAGGACCTGCGATGTTCCGGTGCCCTTGGCTCGTGCGGTCGTCGGCGGTCGTAGTGGCGGTGGTGGGCGTGGCCGGGTGCGCGGCGCCGCCACCCGCCGCGGCGCCATTCGATTCTGGTCGTCGCCAACGGCCGGGTCATCGACCCGGAGTCGGGCCTCGATGCGGTGCGGCACGTCGGCATTCGCGGCGCCCGCGTCGAGGCGATCGCGGCGGCGCCGTTGACCGGCACGCGCGTCATCGACGCCGCCGGCCACGTGGTGGCGCCCGGATTCATCGACCTCCACGAACACGGCCAGCAGGAAGAGAGCTACCGCATGATGGTGCGCGACGGCGTCACCTCGGCGTTCGAGCTCGAAGTCGGCAGCGGCGACGTCGGCGCCTGGTACGCGGCGCGCCAGGGCGGCCAGATCGTCAACTACGGGGTGGCGGCCGGGCACATTCCCGCGCGCATGAAGGTGCTGGGCGACCCCGGACGGGGACTGCTGCCGGCCGGCATCGGCGGCAGCGGCACCGCCACCGACGCCCAGATCACCGCCATGGAACAGCAGGTGCGCGCCGGTCTGGCTCAGGGCGCGGTGGCCGTCGGCCTCGGCAGCGCCTACACCCCGGGGGCACCGATCGCCGAGATCGAGCGGATCTTCCGGGTCGCCGCCGCCGGCGGGGCGTCGGCGCACATCCACATGCGCGGCAACCTCGCTGGCCTGCAGGAGACCATCGCCGCCGCGACGCGCGCCGGCGCGGCGCTGCACATCGTGCACGTGAACTCGTCGGCCGGCGACGAGATCGCCCAGTTCCTGGCGGCGATCCAGGCGGCGCGCGACGCCGGGCACGACGTGACCACCGAGGCGTATCCCTACGGCGCCGGCATGACCGAGATCCAGTCGGCGCTGTTCGACGACTGGCGCTCCTGGCCCGATGCGCGGTTCGGGCTGCACCAGCTGGTGTCGAGCGGCGAGCGCCTCACCCGCGCCAGCTTCGCCGCCGCGCGGGCGACCGGCGGCACCGTGATCATCCACGGGCGGTCGGAGGCGCAGACCCAGGCGGCGATTGCCAGCCCGCTGTCGATGATCGCCAGCGACGGCTTCATCGAACAGGGGCGCGGTCACCCGCGCACCTCCGGCACCTATGCCAAGGTGCTCGGGCGCTACGTGCGCGAGGCCGGGGCAGTCACGCTGATGGACGCGTTACGTCGGATGACGCTCGAGCCGGCGCGCCGCCTCGAGCGGCGGGTGCCGTCGATGGCGTCGAAGGGCCGCGTCAAGGTCGGCGCCGATGCCGACCTGACGATCTTCGATCCGGCAACGGTCATCGATCGCGCCACCTACGAAGACGCGTCGATTCCTTCGGCGGGCATCCCGTTCGTGCTCGTGCAGGGGCAGGTGGTCGTCGATGGCGGGATGGTGACGGCGAGCCGGCCCGGCCGTGCGATCCGCGCCGCGATCACGAAAGAGTGATCCGCCGCGCGTCGGGCGTGAGGTAGACTGTTTGCACCCAGTCGTTCGCGAGGCCCTCCCGTGTCCGATGCTCCCTCGTATCTTCCGCCGTATGCCCGGTCGTCTCGTGGATCAGATGTACCGATGAAGTCTGCCAGCGTCCGTCGCGACGACGATCTCGACGACGACGCCGACGGCGACGATCTCGATCGCGACGACGACGAGCCCGCGGTCGACGTCCCAGCCGAACGGGCGCCGGTTCGCGAGGGCCTGCCCCCCACGTATCGCATGCGGCACGAGCCGCACTACGTGGAGACGCTGGTCGCACCGCCGGCCGCCGTCGCGCCGGTCCCGCCACCGATCGCCCCGGCCGCCGTGACCGAGCCGGTCGAGGCCGTGCCGGTGGCCGATGGCCTGGCCGGCGTGATCGCCGCGCTCGCGACGTCGCTCGAGTCGATTCATGCCTCGCTACGCGATGTCAGCCGGCGTGGCCGTCCGTTACGCGACCGCGTCGCCATCGATCTGGCCCGTGCCGAGGCTGCCCGTGCCCGTTGGGTCGCCGATGCCGCGGCCGTGCTGCAGGCCGATCCGCTGCCGTCGCTCGACGAGGTCGATCTGGTGGCCGTGTGCCACGCCGTCGCCGCGACCTTCGCGCCCGAGTACCGTCTGGCGGGTGGTGCCCCGTCGACGTCGCTGCCGCCCGGCCCGGCTCACGTCTTCGGCGACGAGCGGCTGCTGACGACCGCGGTCGGATCGGTGCTGTCGGCGGTGCGCGTGCTGGTCGAGGATCGCGGCGACGCCAGCCGCGTCACCGTCGGCCTGGCGCCGCGAGTCGACACGACGACGCGGACCGTGGAGATCGCCCAGTCGGCGGTGCGGGTGCCGCTGGCGGCGTACGCCCGCTTCTTCGACGCGGCGTGGACGGCACACCCGGCCGGGCCGGCCGGCGCGGTGCTGCTGGCCGCGGCGCGGCGGATCGCCGAGGCGCACGGTGGCGCCCTCGAGTTGTCGGCCCTCGACGGCGGCGGCTGCCGCTTCCTGCTGAGCGTCCCGGCGGCCGGCTGAGCGCCGGGGCACGGTCAGCCGAAGAACATCCGGAACATGATCCGGCCGGGCGCGAACGCCAGCGACCCGGCGACGATCAGCCCCCCGAAGTAGAGCCCGCGCATCGCCGCCTTGTGGCCGCGGACGTCGCCGGCGCGGATGGTCGCGAACGCCCCGTAGACCCCGTGCGCGGTGATCGGCACGAACAGGTGGATGAGCCCGAGCCGGAACGGGCCGGCGGCCACGCTGAGGTCGCTGAACGACTGGATGAAGAGCGCCGCCAGCGCGGTCACCGCCATCAGGCCCAGGTAGATTTTTCCGATCAGGCGGTGGCGCGCCGTGCCCTTGCGGCTCAGGAACAGCAGCCACGTGCCCAGGGCGAACGCCGGCACGACCGTCGCGACGTGCAGCCGGACCGCCAACGACGCGTTGAGGAGTGGCTCGAAGTCCATGCGTGATGAGACGACGGGGGCCCGGCGGCCGACCGGGAGCGCGGATCGAATGGCCGGACCAGCCGGGCGAGTGGCCGACCGCGGCCGGGCAGCGGCTGGTGCTGCTAGAATTCTGGCCTCATGACGCCCACGCTCGCCACCGACCAGGCTCACCTCCTCCATCCTCTCCACCACCCCTCGGCGCACGCCGGCACCCGCTTGTGGGTCAAGGGCGAAGGCGCGTGGATCACCGACGACACCGGCCGTCGCTACCTCGACGGCCTCTCGGGCCTGTGGAACGTCAACATCGGTCATGGCCGCCAGGAGCTGGCCGATGCCGCGCGCACCCAGATGGCGACGCTGGCGTTCCATTCGGCCTACGCCGGCGGCACCAATGGGCCGGCCATCGCACTGGCCGAGCGCCTGGCGTCGATTGCCTATCCGTCGATCAACACGTTCTTCTTCACCAGCGGCGGCGCCGAGTCGTCGGAGACCTCGTTCAAGACCGCGCGGTTCTACTGGAAGGCGCTCGGCAAGCCCGACAAGGTCAAGGTCATCTCGCGCCACCGCGCCTACCATGGCCTGACGCTGGCGGCGATGAGCGCCACCGGCCTGCCGGTGTTCTGGCCGATGTTCGAGCCGCGCGTGCCCGGCTTCAGCCACATCGAGGCGCCGGACCCGTACCGCTTCGCGCACACCGACACCAGCGTCAGCCTCGGCGTGGCGGCGGCCAACAAGCTCGAAGAGGCGATCCTGCGTGAGGGCCCCGACACCGTCGCCGCCTTCATCGCCGAGCCGGTGCAGGGCGCCGGCGGCGTCATCGTGCCGCCACCCGACTACTTCCCGCGCATCCGCGAGATCTGCACGAAGTACGACGTGCTGCTGGTCGCCGACGACGTCATCACCGGGTTCGGCCGCACCGGCCGCTGGTTCGGCCTCGAGCACTACGGCATCGAGCCCGACATCATGCAGTTCGCCAAGGGCATCACCAGCGGCTACATCCCGCTCGGCGGCATCGGCGTCTCGGATCGCGTGCGCGACGTGATGAACGGCGTGCCGGCGGGGAAGCGGTGGATGCACGCCTTCACCTATTCGGGGCATCCGACCTGCTGCGCGGTGGCGCTGGCCAACCTCGACGTGTTCGACCGCGAGGCGCTGGTGTCGCGGGCCGAAGCGTCGGGGGCGCGGCTGCTGAACCGGCTCCGCGAGCTCGAGCCGCTCGACGGCGTTGGGCACGTCCGCGGCCTGGGGATGATGGCGGCCGTCGAGCTGGTGGCCGACAAGGCGACCCGCCAGCTGCATGCGCCGGAACTCGGCGTCACCGCCAAGCTCACCGAGGCGATGCTCGCCCGCGGGCTCTACACCCGCGTGGTGCTCGATTGCATCTGCATCGCGCCGCCGCTCATCACCAGCGACGCCGATATCGATCTGCTGGTCGACATCGTGCGTGAGTCGATTGCCGACGTGCTGGCGACGGTCCGAGCGGCGGCGACGACCGCCGGGTAGCGCGCGAACGGCTCAGCGGCTGACCGCGACGCGCAGGTCGGCGCGGCCGGCGCGTTGCGCCACGCGGACCGGCACCGGGCGCGGCGCCGCGTCGTCCACGTCGCTGGCCATCGCCAGCACCGGTGCCAGCCGCGGCGCCAGCGCCGCCAGCTGACGGGCGGCGTCGTCGCTGAACGCGGTCGCCCCGTACCCGGTCAGCACGCCGACCACGCGGTCGCCGTCGACCATCGGCGTCGCCACGCAGTACCTGGAGCGCCGGCGACTGGGCGAGCTGGCCGAGGTCGAGCCGGGCATCGGAGTTGACCACCTGCTGGCGGTTGGCCGCCACCCAGCCGCTGATGCGCTCGCCGACGACGATCGACATGTCGTGGGCGCCCTGAACGAGCGTGCCGCTGGTCGCCCGGGCGACGATGCGCTGGCCGGTCGACGACGCCAGGTAGACCACGAACTCGGCGCCCGGCGAGTGGGCCCGCAGCTCCGGGGTGATGAGCCGGGCCAGGTCGGCGACGCGCGGCGCGCCGGCGACGACCCGGGCCAGGCTGTCGACCACCGACACTGCCGACATCGGGTGGACGTCGGAGGTCGTGGCCGGCATCGGCGCCGGTTCGGTGACGGCGGCGTCGCGGATGCGGGTGACCGCGCGCTGCAGTTCGGGTTCGGCGATGCCCTCGGCGCGCAGATTCGGCAGCAGCTCGATGAAGGCGTCGACGACCCTCGGGTCGTACATCGTGCCGCGCCGTTCCATCACGATGGCCAGCGCCTGCGCCGTGGTCATCGCCGGGCGGTACGGGCGGTCGGAGGTGAGCGCGTCGTAGCAGTCGACCACCGAGAGGATGCGGGCACCGATTGGGATGTCGTCGCCCTTGACGCCGCGCGGATACCCGGTGCCGTCCCAGTTCTCGTGGTGGGCGCGGACAATCGGCACCACCGGATACGGGAAGTCGATCGACGACAGGATGTCGGCGCCGACGTCGACGTGGAGCTTCATCGCCTCGAACTCGGCCGCCGTGAGCTTGCCCGGCTTGTTGAGGATGTGCTCCGGCACCGCCAGTTTGCCGGTGTCGTGCAGCAACGACGCCGCTTCGATCGCCTTCAGCGCGTCGGGTTCGGCGACGCCCAGGGCGCGGGCCAGCGCCAGCGAGTAGGTCTGCACGCGGCGGATGTGGCTGCTGGTCACGCCGTCCTTCGCTTCGATCGCGGTCGACAGCGCCTGGATCGTCGACATGTAGAGCCGGTCGACCGCCTGGACGTGACGCTCGGCGTCGGCCAGCCGGCCGAACCGCGAGCGCAGGCCCAGATAGACGATGGCGACCATCGGCATCACCGCGGCCAGGGCGACGACGCCGAGGCGCTGCGCCAGCACCAGCAGGAACAGCCCGGCCGAGGCCGAGGCGGCGTGGCTGAGCGAGAACACCGCGAAGTGGCGCTTCCAGACCTCGAACGGCGACACCCCACGCTCGAGCGCCGCCGCGATCGCGGTGAACCCGGAGTTGACCAGGAAGTGGAGGCCGGCCATGGCCGCCAGCGGCAGGGCTACGGCTTCGACGGTGGTGAGTGGGGCGCCGGACGGGCCGCGCTGGACCAGCCACATGAAGGCCTGGGCGCCGACCCACAGGCCCAGGGCCGGGTTGGCGGTGTTGAACAGGACGCGCTCGACCGGGTGGCTGCGCCGCCACGACAGCAGGAACCCGTCGACGGCGATGGCCGCGGTGGCCGGCGCCGGTCCGAAGAGGATCACCGAGGTGAACAGGAACGTGTCCGAGATGGACGCGTGCACCGGCACCCCGGGCACCCGGAGCGCGAACGACCCGCAGGCCACCGCGAGGATGCCGAGGAGGAGCCACTCGGGCATCCTCGGCACCGCTGGCAACTGCGCGACCGACTGGGTGATGGCCAGCAGTCCGGCGACCGTAACGGCGGCCACGAAACGCGACAGCACCCGGTTGGGCGGTGCGACGTGGCTGGCGGGTTCAGGCGTCATGTCAGTTCGAGTCGGAGGGGCGTGCCACTCCTTAAGGCAAGCGTCCTGCCAGATCCATCGACCTCGATTCCGATTCCATGAGGGTGGCTCAACTCGTTACTGTGCAATGACTTGTGGTGCTGTATCGAGGCCGAGGCATCGGCACGCAGACCGAAATATCGACCGACTTGGCAGGCATTGAGTCCGAAATATCGGTCTCGATCTTGTGCAAGACATAAATTTCGGTGTTCGAAGTTCCGATAATTCGGTCCGAGAGAGGCATGCACGCTCCACAGAAACTCGTCGAACAGCTGCAGCGCGTCGCCGACCAGGCCCAGGCGGCGTCGGCGGCGGTGTATCTCCCGACGCCGTGGGAACCCACCGCGCGGGCGCTGCTGCTGCAAGTGGGCCCTGCGGCGCCGCTGCCGGAACTGGCCACGCAGGACGCCGCCGAAGCGTTCTCGGCGGAGGTCGCCGAGACCGGCCACTGGGTCGGCCATCCCGCCGCCGCCGACGGCATCGTCGCCAGCCGATCGGGCGACGGCGTGCTGATCCCGGTGCCGCTGCTGACCAGCCTCTGGGCCGGCGCCGTGGCCCCTGGCGTCGGCACGCCGCGCCGCCGCCAGTCGGATGGCCGCGGCCCCAGCTCCACGGCCGGGTGGGTGGGGCTGCGCTTTGCCCCGCTGCCCGACGGATTGGCCGGCCCCGCCTCGCGCACCAACGTGTTGCTGGCGCATTCGCTCGCCTCCACCGTGGTCAGCCTGTACGGGCTGCTCACCGACCCGCTCACCGGACTCCCCGGGCGCAACGAACTGCACGGCGCGCTGCGCCTCGACCTGCACCGGGCCCGGCGCCGGCGGTTGCCGTGTGCGCTGGTCCTCGTGAATCCGATCGGGCTCGACTGGGTGAACGCCCAGCATGGCCGCCGCGCCGGCGACGCCGTGGTCCGCGAGGTGGTGCAGGCGCTGCAGTCGCTGCTGCGCCGGTCCGACGTGCTGATGCGCTACGGCGGCGCGATCTTCGCGCTGCCACTGGGCAACGTCGGCGCGCCCGACGCGGTGCTGGTGGCCGAGCGGGTCCGCGCCCACATCGCCGGGCGCGGCTTCCTGAACGACAGCGTCCGCCTGCGCTGCGCGGTCGGCGTCGTCGCCTGCGACGCCGCCCAGGCCGAGGCCCTCGACCCGCTCGACCTCCTGCGGCGGGCCAACGAGGCGCTGGCCGAGGCGCGTCAGCAGGGCGGCGAGACCGCGGTCGTCTGGCATGACGCGGCGACCGGCGCCGATGCCCCGACGACCGACCGCCTCTTCGGGATCTTCACCGGCCGCACCGACAAGGACTACCGGAACATGGGCCTGCTGTGGGACGTGCTGCAGGTGCTGTCGGGCGCCCGCGGCAGCGCCGAGCTCGCCCAGCTCGTCATCGAACGGCTGCGCACCCTGCTGCGGCCGGAGCGGGTCGGACTGTTCATCAGCGACGACGCCGGTCCGCGGCTGCTGGCCGGCCAGCAGCATGGGCGCGACGGCATCCCGGTGCCGCTCGGCGCCGCCGACGTCTCGGAGGCGGAGCGGGCCCTGATGGCCGACGCGGTGGCCAGCGGCGAGGTGCGCCAGGGGCCGGTGGTGCTGGAGTGGGCGGGTGAGGCCGGCCGCGAGCTGCTCGGCATCGCCGTCCCGCTCGTCACGGCCGGGCGCGTGCTGGGCACGCTCTCGCTGGTCGGCACCCCGGAAGCGCTCGATCTCGACAAGACCGACCTGCCGGTGCTCACCGGCGTCGCCGCCCAGCTCGCCGTGGCCCTCGATCGCGAGCACCTCGCCGAGCTCAACCGCGTGCGCGCGGAGCACGAGCGCCGCCGCCTGCAGGCCGAGGTGCAGGACCTGCGCTCGGCGTTGCATCAGAGCCAGTTCGTCTTCCAGTCGACGGCGATGAACGAGCTGCTCAGCCGGGCCCGCCGCGTCGCCGCCACCGAAACCACCGTGCTCATCACCGGCGAAAGCGGCACCGGAAAGGAGCGGCTGGCGCAGACCGTCCACCAGTTGAGCGCCCGGCGGACCAAGCCGTTCGTGATCGTCGACTGCGGGGCGATCCCGGCCACGCTCATCGACTCGGAGCTGTTCGGCCACGAGCGCGGCGCCTTCACCGGCGCGCAGCAGCGGTCGCTCGGCCGCCTCGCCCAGGCCGACGGCGGCACGGTGCTCCTCGACGAGATCGGCGAGCTGCCGCTCGACGTCCAGTCGCGGCTGCTGCGTTTCGTGCAGGAGAAGACCATCTCGATGGTCGGCGGCACCCGATCGCGGACGGTGGACGTGCGGATCATCGCCGCCACCAACCGCCGGCTGGAGGACGAGGTCAAGGCCGGCCGATTTCGCGAGGACCTGTTCTACCGCCTGAACGTCGTGCGGCTGCACATCCCGCCGCTGCGCGAACGGCCCGACGACGTGCGGCTGCTGGCCGAGCACTTCTCGCGGACCTTCGCCGCCGAACAGCGCAAGCCGGTCGCCGGGTTCACCCCGGAGGCCGAGGCGCTGGTGCTGGCTCACCCGTGGCCAGGCAACGTCCGCGAGCTCCAGAACGTGATTCTCCAGGCGGTCGTGATGAGCGAGTCCGACCGGCTCGACGTGAGCGACCTGGCCCTGCCCGCGGCGACGGGTGAGCCGCTGCCCCGCGTCGTCGCCACGGCGGCGTCCCTGCCCGCGCCGGCGGAGCTGCCGGTCGCGATCGAGGGGCCGCCCGATGCGCCATTGGACGCCGCGCTCGCGCCGGTCGACGGCGGCGACGCCTGGTCCAGGCTCCGGGCCGCGCTCGACGCCGAAGCGCGCGCCGCCGCGGAGACGCGGCCGCGAGCCTCGTTGCCGCTCGGCCGCTGGCTCGCCGACGATCTCGTGCTGGCGGCGATCGCCGCCGCCGGCGGCACCCGGGCGCGGGCCGCCGATCGGCTCGGCCTGCCGCTGACCACGTTCGCCCGCCGCCTGGCTCAGGCGATCGCCGAGCGGTCGATCAGCACCCGGCCGCCGACGTGGGCGGCGGTGACCGAGGGACTGGCCGAGGTGCTCGCGGCGCCTGGTCTGGCCCGGCCGGCGCTCGCCGCCGCGATCGAGGCGCTGCTGCTCGATGTCGTCGTCACCCGCGTGCCGGGCCACCTCGCCTACGCCGCCAGCCTGCTGGATCTGTCCACGCCGACGCTCAAACGCCGTCTGGCGGCCCGCGCCGAGTCTCACGCATAATCCCGCGATGCCCTCGAGACGTGCGTTCCTCCATTCCCTGGGCGCCGTCGCCGCCGCCCGCACCGCCACCGTCGCCGCGCAGCCCGCCGACCCGCTGGGCGTGCGCAGCGAGTTCCCGGTGGCGTCACGGCGTACCTATCTGAACGCCGCCTACATCGCCCCGGTGCCGCGGGCGGTGGCCGCCGCCGGCCGCGCTTTCGACGATGCCAAGGCGGAAGCGCCGATCGCCCTCGGCGAGATGCAGAAGCACGCCGACGGGGTGCGCGCCGCCTATGCCACGCTCATCGGCGCCGGCGCCGACGAGATCGCGTTCCTGTATGCGACCAGCGAAGGCGAGAACATCGTCGCCCGCGGTCTCGGGCTGGCCGCCGGCGACAACGTCGTCGTCGACGACCTCCACTACAACACCTCCTTCGTGCTCTACCGCGAGCTCGAGCGCACGGCCGGTATCCAGCTGCGCATCGTCGCCGCCCGCGACGGCGCCGTCCATCTCGACGACGTCGCCCGCGTCGTCGATCGCCGCACCCGCCTCGTCTCGGTGGCCTGGGTGTCGCACCAGAACGGGTTCCGCCACGATCTGCGGCCGCTCGCCGATCTGGCGCACGCCCACGGCGCCTACCTCTACGCCGACGGCGTGCAGGCGGTCGGCATGTTCCCGATCGACGTGATCCAGGCCGGAGTGGACTTCATGGCCGCGGGCACCTACAAGTGGCTGCTCGGCAGCTTCGGTGTGGCGCCGTTCTATATCCGGCGGGCGCTCCTCGACCGCATTCCGCTCGACCGCCACGGCGCGCTGCACGTGGCGCGCGAGCTCGGCGATCATCGCTATGCGATCCATCCATCGGCCAAGCGGTTCGACTACGCGACGCCGGCGTTCGGCCCCATCTACCAGCTCGGCGCCGGACTCGAGTTCCTGCGCGGGGTCGGCGTGGCGGCGATCGAGCAGCACACGGTGGCGCTGGCCGATCGGCTGAACCGCGGCTTGCGCGGCCAGGGTGCGCGGGTGCTGACCCCGGCCGGCAATCGCTCGTCGATCGTGTCGTTCGCGGTGGATCCGGCGCGCGAGGCGGCGCGGCAGTTCGCCGCCGCCGGCATCGACGTGACGGTGCGCGAGGCGGGACGGATGGTACGGGTGTCGCCGGCGCTCTACAACACCACGGCCGACATCGATCGCTGTCTCGAGGTCGCCGGGCCGCTCGTGCGCGGGTGACGCGTCGCGGTCAGTTCACTTCGAGCTGACCGGTCGCCTTGGCGCGCAGCAGCGACCACGACAGCCCGACGCCGAGCAGCAGGCCGACGACCAGCTCGACCACCCACACGATAGCCGAGCCGTCCATGCTCAGCCAGTCGCGATCGACCAGCAGCCACACCAGCGTGGCGAAGAATCCGGCGCCGAGCAGCAGCCCCCACTTGCCGAGGGCGATGAAGGCGGTGCGCAGGCACAGGATCCAGCCGATGCCGAGGAGCAGCGCCGCGACCGCCTTGCCCGGCGTGATCGCCACCGGCGGCGTCGCCAGCCAGTGCACCAGCGACGTGCCGCTGGGGTTGAAGGTGACGAGCACGAGGAGCACGGACAGCGCGATCCGGGTCAGGACGCCGGAGAACGAAATGCCTGGGTCGGCCATGCGCGGAATTCTAGACCGAGTCAGGCAACGGGGAGGTAGATGCTCACCGTGGTGCCGGCGCCCACCGTGCTCTCCACCGCGAGTCCGCCGCCGTGCGCGGCGACGATGCCGTACACCACCGCCAGCCCGAGGCCGGCGGCCAGGTGCGGCGCTTTGGTGGAGAAGAACGGGTCGCAGATCGCGGCCAGGTCCGCGGGGGGAATCCCGCGCCCGTGGTCGCGGACGGCGATCACCGCATAGGCGCCGGCCGGAACGCGCAGGAGCGGGGTGGCCAGCGGCTGGTCCAGATCGTGGCACGACAGGGCGATGTGCAGCTGGCCGCCAGCCGGCATCGCCTCGGCGCCGTTGACGGCGACCTGCCCGAGCGCGACGGCCAGCTGGGTGCCGTCGGCCCTCACGTGCGTGCCTTCCGCGTGCACCTCGAGGTGCGGCTCGACGCCCGGCGGCAGGCTCCGCGCCAGCGCCGCGAAGTGGTCGCGGAGCCACGCGGCCAACTCCAGACGATCGAGCTCGGCCCGCTGCCGGCCGCTGAACGCCAGCAGCTGGGCGGTGAGGGCTGCCGCCCGCTCGGCGGCGGTGCGAATCTGCCGGAACTCGGTCCGGCCCTCGGCGTGCGCCGGCAGCGTGTCCTCGCCGAGTTCGGCGTAGCCGATGACCCGGGTCATCAGGTTGTTGAACTCGTGCGCGACGCCGCCGGCCAGTCGCGCCACCGCCTGCATCTTGTCGCGGTGGCGCAGCCGCTCGGCCGCGGCCTCAGCGCGGGCCAGCCGGGCGGCCTGCCGCGCCGAGATCAGCAGCCGCGACGCCATCAGCAGCGACACCGCGATGAGGGTGCCGGCCATCGGCAGCGCCGCGGACGCCGGGCCGACGACCAGCGCCACCAGCAGTCCGGCGCCGACCGCGATCGGCGCCAGCAGCGGCAGCGGATTGAAGTCGGCGATCCAGGCGAGGCCGGCCTGACCGGGGGGCGCCGCGATCGGGTCGCGCCGCATGTAGACCGCGGCGACGAGCGTCGGCAGGACGCCCAGGAAGTAGCACATCGAGCTCCACCGCGCGTCGATATAGCCGGCTTCCTCGAACTGCGTGAGCAGGACCACCGGCAGATACCCGGCCTGGCCGGCGACGAACCACCAGAAGGCGCGCCGCGAGGGAATCGCCACCCCGCGCACCACGACCAGGTTGAGGCCGACGAGCAGGCTCAGCTCGGCCAGGCCGAAGATGATGACCCACCAGTAGGAGGTCTCCGCCCCGGTGCGCGCCGCGCTCGGCACGGTCACCAGCGCCCAGCTCATCAGGCCCAGACCTCCGGCGGTGATCACGATGTCGATGGCCATCGCCGGACGCTCGCCCTGATGCGACGCGGCGCGGGGATAGACGAGCAACGCGGCAACCGCGCCGACGTAGGACCCGACGGTGAAGAGCGCGTTCATCCGGGCCGACACCAGCACCGGGCCGCCCACCGCTTCCGGCACCAGCAGCAGGTAGCTGACGGCGCTCGCGATCGAGGTCCAGCCGGTGATCCCGAGGGCGGTGCGGAAGCGCGACGGCACGTCGGTGCGAGCCGCCGCCCAGAGGAACGCGGCGCCTTCGATGACGAGTCGGGCGGCGCTCGCCGTCAGCCGCTGCGGTTCGCCGATCGTCCCGCGCGGCAGCGCCAGCTCGGCGATCGTGTAGAGCACGAGGGCGGCGCCACCGGCCCAGATCCACGGCGGCGCGGCACGCGAGGGGACCGCCGGCGCCATGCCGTCAGCGGCTCCGGCGCGGGCCGCCGTCGGGCGGGCTGGCGCCTGGGCGGGTCAGCGCCTGCTCGATCCGTTCGAGCCGGCCGGCGAGGCCGAGGATCTCGACGTGGGCCTTCACGTTGACCTGGTAGTCGAGGTCGGTGCGGATGCGATCGCGTTCCGCCTGGCGGTTCTGGCTGACCAGGACGAAGATCGACAGGAAGATCGCTTCGAGACTGACGATGAGCGTGAGCAGCCCGAACGGATAGGGATCGAAGGCGAGCCGGCGCGGCAGCCAGCCGGCCGCCGCGAAAGTGTTCAGCACGATCCAGATGCCGAACCAGCCGATGTGGGTCAGCGTGAAGACATGACTGGCCGCCACCGTGGCGACCCGGTCGCTCACCCGCTGCCACCGCGTCGTCGCCTCGGCGATGACCACATTGGGGTTCTTCATGCCGCGGATGGCGGCGGTGCTGGCGCGCTGGCGGGCACCGAGGATCTGCAGGACGTCGATGGCTACGTCGGGACGCTGGCGCAGGAACGCGTGGAAGGCGTCGCGTTCGAGGGCCAGCAGCGTGCAGTCGCTCACCGCCCGCACCGTGGCGCTGCGCGGTCCGCCATCGAGCAGGCTCAGCTCGCCGAAGATGCCGCCAGGACCCAGGGTGTCGAGCAGGACGTGGTCGCCGTGCACGTCGGGAGCCGTCACCGCCACCCGTCCCCGTTCGACGACGTACATCGTGTCGCCGCGGTCGCCGAACCAGAACACGGGGTCGTTGGCCGCCACCGTCCGGCGCGTGAGCAAGGCCAGCAACGCCTGCTGGCCGTCGTCGTCGAGACGGGCGAAGAGCGGGATGTGGGCGAGCGGAGCGGGCACCGGCGCCGTTAGTGTAATCGCTCGGCAGCGCCGATGGACGGGCCAGCGCTACTTGCGCAACACGAACGGCGGCATCACCAGGACGTCGAGTCCGGAGCCGTAAAAGACGCGCACCGCATCGCGGGGATCGCAGACGATCGGCTCGTGGAAGCCGTTGAAGGAGGTGTTGACGAGAAACGGCAGGCCGCTGGCTTCGCCAAACGCCTCCAGCAGACGGCGGAAGCGCGGCGGGGCGTCGTCCACGACCGTCTGGAGGCGCAATGCGGCGCCCGGCGCCGGCAGCACGTGGCGGAACCGCTCGGGGTCGCGCGGCCGATAGTCGCACTCCATGTACGGGGCCGCGTCGGGGCCGTCGAAGTGGGTCTGGACGTCGGCGGCCAGGCCGCTCAGCGAGTAGCCTCGCCACGATTCCCGATGCTTGAGGAAGCGGTTCAGGTTCTCGAGCACGTAGGGCGAGAACGGGCTGGCCAGGATGCTGCGGGCGCCGAGCGCGCGCGGGCCCCATTCCATCGCCGCGTCGAACCAGCCGACCATGCGGCCGGCCATCAGCGCTTCGACCGCGGCCTGGACGCCACGCTCGTCCGACTCCCACGAGTAGTTGAGTTTGCAGTTGGCGAGCACTTCCTTGATCTCCTCGGCCGAGTAGGCGGGGCCGAGAAACGGGGAGGTCACGGCCGGCGCGGTGCCGAGGCCGTGCAGCGCGGCGCCGACGGCGAGGCCGCCGTCCCCCGGGTCGACCGGCACGAACACGCGGTCGAAGATCGCCGACTGCTTGGCCCGCGTCGTCATCGACGACTGGCGGAACAGGCTGCCGCCGAGGCAGAGATCGGCGAGACCGAGGTGATGGCGGACCTCGGTCAGATGATCGACGACCAGATCGCCGAGCCGGGCCAGCAGCGCTGCGGCGGCGGTGGCGCCGGGCGGCAGGTCGGCGCGCAGGTCCTCGGCCCGGGCGCCGGCCACGGCGTCGCGGGTGTCGGGAGCGAAGGCGAGTCCTGACGGCGTCCGCCGCAGCAGGGGCCGCGCCCACGTGTGGTCGCCGCCCGGGGCGAGGCGGGCCAGCGCCTCGAGACGCTGTGCCGGAGCCACGGCGCCGAGGCCGAGCAGATCGGCGATCGCGGCGTAGGCAGTGGCGAACCCGGGGCCGGTCCACGGCCAGTCGACCGGCCGGATCGCGGTACCCGCTGCGGTCCACACACTGACCTCTGGCGACTTGTGATCGCAGACGAGCACCGCGGCCGACTCAAACGGCGACGTGCGGTACGCGGTGCTGGCGTGGGCCAGATGCGGCGCGATGACCTCGACCGGCCCGTCGAGCCAGGGCGGCGTGCCGGCGTCGCTGCCGTCGTCGACGACGACCCAGCGGCCGACGTCGGCTGACGAATGCCCGAGGCGCGCCAGCAGCAGCGCCAGCGAGGCGTCTGGCCAGCCGCCGCGCGGGTTGCTGCCGCGCTCGCGGGTCACCCGCTCTTCGGCGCACACGCCCAGGAGTTGGCTGGCGGCGCCGACGGCGACCGCGCCCTCGTGCCGCTTCGAAGTCAGTCCGACGACGATCATGTGCGCTCCAGGACGGCGGGGCCCACGGGCTATCGCGGTGGCGTCGTGCCCGTGAACGTGAACTTCTGGGCCCGCGAACCCGCCTGGACCTCTGCGCCCGTGGTCGGATGCTTCACCTTCGGCCCGGCGGCCTCGGCCACGTAGATGTTACCGGACGCGTCGACGGTGAGGTTGTGCGGCCGGCCGAGTTGACCGGGTCCGACGCCGGGGCCGGCGAACTCGCTCACCACCTCCAGGTCGTTGCGCCGGAGCACGGTGATGACGTGCGTGCCGCCGTCGGCGACGTAGAGATACGTCTGCGGTGCGTCGTGCGATAGCCCGACCGAGAAGGCCGCCTCGACGCCGCACGGCCGCTTCGGCACCCACGACGCCTGCTCCTGGGCGCCGCACAGCGGCCGAAGAATCCGTTCGCGCACGAACTCGCCGTTCTGGCGGAACACCTGCACGCGGTTGTGGCCGCGGTCGGCCAGGTAGATGAGCCCGTCGCGCGAGCCGACGATGCCGTGCGGAATGCGGAACTGCGCCGGTGGCGCCGGCTCGGCGGTGGCCGGGGACGCCGGCGGCGCGCCGGGATCCGGTGCGCCCGGCGGCGGCCGGGGCGGGTCGATTGGCGGCTTCCCGTAGGCGCCCCAGTGACGGAAGTACTTCCCGGTGGCGGCGTCGAAGACGATGACGCGGCGGTTGCCGTAGCCGTCGGCGACGAACAGTTCGTTGTCGGCGGCATCGACCCAGATCTCCGACGGGCGGCCCATCAGGGTGGTGTCGTTGCTGCCGCCGGTCTCGTTGTACTTGCCGATCACCATCGCCACCTGGCCGGTCCGCGTGAACTTGACGGTCAGGTGGCTTTCGCGGGCATTGGTCCAGACGAAGCCGTTGTGGTCGACGAACAGGCCGTGGATCGTGCTCCAGTTGCCGTTCGGCCCGCGGGCGTCCCACGACTGCAGCAGCGTGCCCTGCGGATCCCACTCCTGGATGCGGCTGCGGCTCGACGTCCAGACGTGGCCGCGCGCGTCGGCGAAGATGCCGATGACCTGGCCCCACGACCAGTCGGGCGGGGTCTTCGGCCACGCCGGATCGACGGCGAAGGTCGGGACGCCGTTCAGCGCCGGCGCCGCTGGTGTGGCCCGGGCCTGCCCGTCCGTGACGGACGGCGCGTTCGACCAGTCGGCATCGTCTGCCGTCGGTCGAACGGTGGACAGGGCGATGGCGCCGGCGATCGCCAGCCCGGTCGTCAGCACGCGCAGATGCGACATCATGCGCGCGAGGATACTGCAGTTGGGCGTCGGGACGCGCCGTCGGGAGGCCGGGCTACTTGCGCGCCTGCACGCCGCGCACGGCCCCGGCGATCATCCGGTTCAAGGCCGCGATCGACAGCCCGCCCTCGTCGGTCGGAGGAATGGTGGCGAAGCCGATCGCCGAGGCCTTCGGGTAGCGGCGGAAGATCTCCTCGAACAGCGCGGCCAGCTGTTCGCTCGACGGCCCGTTGGGCGACAGCGGCTGCTTGACCAGGGCCAGGCGCAGCTTGCCGTCCGCCCCGGCGTACTTCTGCGCCTGCAGCGGCGGGATGGCCATCGCCAGCGTGAGACAGAGACCGAGTCCGCAAGCGGAGATTCTGGCCGTGCGCATGATGGCGCCGATTATAGGGCGGGTCGCGGTGCGCGGGGTTAGCGAACAGCTGGAGGCAAGACGACTGCGCCACGTCGACGGCGGATGGTCAGTGACCTCCACTAGAATCGCGGCTTGACTGAGTCTGCTCCAGAGACCACAACCACTGGCGACGGGCCGTCAGCCACGGTCCTGCTGATCGCGCGCGCGGGCCCCGGGGCGGTGCTTGGTGCGTTCTTTCTCGCTGTGCTCTTCGGCAGTCAGGGTTTCGCCGGCTGCGGCATCCTGATGATGGCGGTCATCGGCGTCGCCGGAGCGGCGATGCTCGGCGGACTGCTTTGCATGACGGAGGCAACGCGGCCCATCGGGCTGCTCCTCGTCTGGTCGGCGGTGGCCGCCGGGGCGACGTTCTTCGGCGGCCTCGCCATCATCGCCGCCGTGTCGGGGCAGCCGCTCTAATGCGCGGGCGGTCGGCCGCCGTGTCCTGCCTGGGGTCACGGTCGACAGGATGAGCCGTCGATGTGCGTCGCTAGAATGGCTCGCTCGCTTTCGCGAGTTCACCGGCGTCCTCGGGGCAGACCCGAAATCGACCCGAATTCTGAAGGGGTATTGAAGGCGGCGGGGCAGCGGTCCCGCCGCTTGCCATTTTGACGGCGGGAACCGGATTCCGCCGGGCCCGTGCCCTGCACCACGGGCCTTGCCTCGCCGCCTCCCAAAAGGCGCGGTGTTCGAGGCAGCGGCTACGCCACGTCAAGGAGCGCGCGCGGATTCTTGGCGGCGATGAGCAGCAGGGTTCGTGCCGCACCGGAGGGCGCGCGGCGGCCCTGCTCCCACTCCTGCAGTGTGCGCACCGACACGCCGAGCAGTTCGGCGAATCGCGGCTGCGACAGTCCGGTGCCTTCGCGGATGGACGCGACGGACGGCACCGTGGTGACGCGGCCGTGCTCGCCCCGCTTGAGCTGCCGGAGCCCATCCAGAATCTCCCGCCCGACGTTCCGCTTACGTGCCGCCATCGATCTCCTCCTTGATCTTCTTCAAGACGGGTCCCGGGATGCTCTCGACTTCGTTCTTGGCGTAGAGCGTGAGCATCCAGATCTCTCCCTGCCGTGACCGTAGGTAGTAGATGACCCGAATTCCGCCACGTTTGCCGCGGCCGGCGAGGCCCCAGCGAAGCTTGCGGACGCCGCCCGATCCGCGAATCACGTCGCCGGCGTCCGGATTGTCGGCCAGCGCCTGCTGCAGCGCTGCGTACTCGTCGTCCGAGAGATACTGCCCGACCAGCGACGTGAAGAGCTTGGTCTCGATGAACGTCAGCACGGCTGGCGTCGAGCATACGTCAGAGACGTATAGCCCGTCAATCGCTTCGAGGGCTAGTGCTACTTTCTTGGCAAGCCCGGCCGGTGCTGAGGCGAAAGGCATTCGGCGAGCCGGGCAATCGGCACCACCACGTCAGGGAGCAGTGCGATGGCACGACGCAGCAGAGTCTGGAATAAAGGACGGGCGCAGGATCTGCGGGATCAGAAGTTCGCGTGCGAGTTCCTTCTGGCGGCCATGGACGAGGGCGTGCCGATTCAAGTCGCGCTGGGGAAGGTGATCCGCGCGATGGGAGTGAAGGAATTCGCGGCGAAGGTGAAGATGGCGGGCCCGAACGTGCTCCGGGCGATCAACCCAAGGCACAACCCTGCACCCGGGCGCCGACACCGACGACGGTCTCCGCAACGGGTTCGAGCACTTCGCGGAGCTTCCCGCGCAGCACGGAGACTGTCACCCTCAGCACCACACCGTCCGCCCTGGCGGCAAGGTTCAGGGCGGTGACCGGAAGGACGCCCTCGTGGTCTTGCCAGCCGGGGACTCTCGGGAACATCGGTGTCCACGCACGGAACCCGGTAGGAGACACCAACGATTCGGTGACGCGACCATCCGCGTACGTCGTGACGAGCGCGGTCGGCCTTCAGGCTGCGCGGCCGCGGGCCACCCGCCAAGCAGCGGCAGTGGGAGCCAGTCAACCGTGTGACGATTCCTATGCCGCATAATACGCCGCCCGCCAGCGTGCGTCCGTCGAGCACTCAGCGCAGAGGTTTCCGTGCGACCAGACGCACCAGCTGAATGCGCTCGGGTCCCCAATCGTATGTACCCTCGACCTGTTCGTGCCGCACGATCTCGAATCCGTCGAGTATTCTCAGCAACTCGCCAGGCGCATAGCCGAACGCGGCCCTGGGGTCGGGGTTGATCCCGGCCTCGACGACGACCACGCCGCCAGGTCGCAGGGCGCTGCGGACGTGGTGAATGCTCCGTTTCTCGATCGTGTAGATGAGGGCGATGAGGTCCCACTGCGCGGTCCCGAAGTCGAACTCCTCGTCTGCTGCGACGAGGGCGTTCAGGCGGAGCTTCTCGGTTCGCGCTGCCGCTTCGCCGTGACGGACACCGACGGACGAGACGTCGAAGCCGGTGACGTCCCACCCAGCGCGTGCGAGATGGAGCGCGTTGCGCCCCATCCCCATGCCGACGTCGAGGGCCCGGCCGGGCTTGAGATCGCGCGTCGCCTCGACGAGCAGCTGATTTGGTTTCGGATTGAACTCCGGCGCCTTCGCGTAGACGGCATCGTAGAGTTCGGCCTCGTCGTAGGCGGTGATGAGGCGAACCGCGCGATCGGCCGCAGCGGGGGAGCGTCCTTCGCGGACCAGCGTGGCCCGGTACTGCTCCAGAGCGGCTGACCAGTCGGCGTTGGGAGCCACTGTCGTCTGCCACGCTTTGAACGCCGCCAGCAGGGCCGGGCCTTCTGCGGTCTGCGCAACGGCGAGCGGGAGATGGCTGCACAAGAGCGCCGCGACGACCAGCGCGCTCATGCGTCGTGTCTGGCGGCGAGGAGCGTCCATAGCCAGTCAGCGTAGCGGGAGGCGCTCGGTCGAGCAAGGTGCCGGCGGCGTGCTGCGTTTCAGCCTGTCCGCCCCGCGCTGGTGGCGTAGAGAGAGTGGAAGATGACGAAGCGACTGTGCGCCGTGCAGCAGCTCGTACTTGCCGTCGGACTGGCCGGCGCAGTGGCGTCGGCGACGCTCGCCCAGACAGGCCCCACGCCTGGCTATGTCGTCCCTTCCTATGTGGATCTCAGGCTCACGACGCGGATGTCGCGTGGTGATAATCCGACCCACACCACGACCACCACGCTGTACCTGCGCGGCGCGCGTGAGCGCCGCGAGAGCGCTGTCGAGCAGAAAGGCGAGCCTGCGACACCCCTTCTCGCGTCCATTCTGCAGTGCGACCGCCGACGCGCCATTCACCTGAGCCTCAGCGACCAGCTGTTTTCGGAGGCGACGTTCGTCGAATGGTCGAACACCTCCGCGGGTGCAACGACGCTGCCGGAGGCTCAGGGACCCGTGGTCACCACGATCGAGGACGCCGTCGATACCGGCGAGCGACGCCGTCTTGGTCGCCATGTTGCGCGGCGGGTGAAGACCACGACGGTGGTGTCACCGGCCACCGGCGCCAATACGCCCGCGAGCCGGCGTGAGACCGACGGCTGGTACATCGACCTGCCCGGCCTCGGCTGTCTCGACTCGGAAATGAAGTCATCTTTGAGGCTCTCGGCTGAGAATCCGAATGGTCCCAGAGACCGCCATCGATACGAGACGAAGGGAACCGCACGGCGAGGCTACGCGATTGAAGAGACGACCCGGCACACCGAGGCGCGCATGACATACACGACGACCGTAGCGCTCGTCGACTGGTCCGAGGCGCCGCTGGGTCCGTCCCTGTTCGAGACCCCCGCGAACTTCCGGCCGGCCCTTCCGATGCCTGGAGGCGGGGTCGACTTCACGAAGCCAGACAGCGTGGCCAATCGACTGCAGACGTACTTGGACGTCATCACGGCGGTGGTCTCCCGCGTCGTGCCGTGGTCGCGAGACCGCCTCTGATAGTGGATGCCAGCGGCGACAATGCCTACCGGCACATCACGTGGACAGACGTCGCTATGAGATCACACTGGGTTGTCGTTGGCGTGATCTGCCTCTTGTCCGCGAGGCCGAGTGCGGCAGGGGAGCCCCCGCACGCGATGTCTGCCCTTATCGAGCGGGCTGCGCCCGGCGGGACTGAAGGGGATTGGTGAGGCGTCGAGCACGAGTGCTCTGACGTGCGCTCCGAGCCGCGCCATGTCCCCGGCGCGGTTGCCGTCCTCGCACAGCCCGCGATCCCTGCGCCGACGTCGCTGAACTGGTTCCTGAGGCACTCGGTACTCGTGGGCGTCGTCGCCGGGGCAGCCGTCGGTGCGGTGGCAGCAACGACCGGAGACAACAGGTTGTTCTGCCCGGGCAGTGACGAGTCGTGTGTCCTCCACAGCGGGGGTCTGGAGGTCGCCGGGTGGGCGTGTTCGCGGCGCTCGGCGGAGCTGGGTATCTCGTGGGCATGGGCTGGTAGTTCCAGGACCTGGCGCGATCACATCGGGGAGACGTGACATGGCACCACGCAGCCGAGACTGGAGCGAGCTACTGGCGGAGTACCTGCGGGACCAGCAGTTCGCTCGCGAGTTCCTGCTGGCGGCCATGGACGAGGACGTGCCGATTCAGGTGGCGCTGGGTAAGGTGATCCGCGCGATGGGTGTGAAGGAGTTCGCGGCGACGGTGAAGAAGACGGGGCCGAACGTGCTGCGCGCGATCAATGCCCGGCACAATCCTTCGCAGGACACGATGAATCGACTGCTGAAGCCGTCAGACTCAAGCTCGGCCTCGCGCGCATAGAGGAACCGCGAAGGCGGGCCGTGAGGCTGTCAAGCCGTGGAGAAATAGTGGAGGCGGCGGGAAACCCGAGCTGACGAGCAGCATCAGCAACGAGACTGGGCTTGCCAGCCGAAGCTCGTAAGTGACTGATGCGGCCCGCCTTCGCGCTACGCGCTACGGCGGGCAACCTTCGCGTGCACGAGAGCGAAGGTTGGTGGAGGCGGCGGGAGTTGAACCCGCGTCCGAGAGTTCGTCCTCGTAGGACTCTACATGCGTGTCCGCTTCTGTTGTCTCATGCCCGACGTGTGGAAGCGGCGAAGAACCGCCAGGCACCAGCCCCGGTAAGTCTCACCCACGAACGCCGTGGCGCCATTCGTGAGCCAGCCTGTTTGATGGCGTCTTGACCCCAACCACCAGGCCAGGTCAGGCAAGACGCTCACAGCGGTTTAGGCTGCGAGAGCGTACTGAGTATCCGCAGTTAAACGGATTTTCCATCGGATTAACGAGTCAATGGAGCTCGGCATGCATCCCACGATTCTGCACCCCCGTCGAAGCCAGATCGCCCCCAAGGTGGATGCGTCGCGCCGCTGGACAGCTTCCCGGCCGGCGCAAACCGCGTAGCGCAATTCTACCACCCCGGACCGTTCATCGCCGGGATCCGGCCGGACGGCGCGGCGGCGCGGCGCCGCGCGCCACGGTCCAGGTGCGTGCAGTTCTGCACGCGATTTCTTGACCCTGCGGGCGATCCTCCCGATAATGCGGTCAGGTCCATCTCCCGATAGATCTGTGGAACGGACGCCCGCCAGCGTTCAGGGGCCTGTAGTGCTGGCGGACCGCGCATCTCCCGGCCGCGTACGCGTCACAACTCCGCCCCTGATATCGGGACGTGCCATGTCGCTGGAAGATCGCCTCCGCCAGTCGTTCGCCGCTGCCATCGACGATGCCCGCAGCAAGCTCGACGCCGAGCTCCAGACGGCGTTCGCCTCGATGCACGAAGAATCCGAACGGACGCGCGACGAGATCGTCGCCGCCGCGCGCCTCGCCGCCGAGGCCGACTTGGCCCGGGCGTTCGACGACGAAAGGGCGGCGCTGGCGGCTAGTCATGCCGCCGCCCTCGACGACCTGCGCCAGTCCAGCGACGCGACGCTCAGTGCGGCGCGACAGGAGGCGGAGGCGGCCCTCCTCGCCGCCCGGCACGAGGCCGACACGGCCCTGGTCGAGGCGCGCGCCGAGGCCGAACGCGGTCTCATCGAACTCGACCGACTGCGCCAGCAGGCCGATGTGCAGGCCGCCACGCTGCGCGACGCCGACGAGGCGCGCCTGCGCGCCACCGACGCGCTCGCCGCCAGCGCCCGCCGCCTGCTCGACGGCGTGAAGGCGCTCGACGACGCCTCGTCCCTCAGCGAAGTCCTCGACGCACTCACCGCGGCCGCGGCCAGCGAAGCCGGCCGGGCGGCGATGCTGGTCGTGAAGGGCGACCGCCTGCTCGGCTGGCGGACCACCGGCTTCGGCGACCTCGACGCCCAGCCTCGGACCATCGAGTCGTCAGCGGGCGACGCTGATGCCCTCGCCCGCGCCGTGGCCACCGGCCGTCCGGTCGTCACCGGCAGCGGTCCGGCGTCGAGTGTGCCGTCGTTCGTCTCGGCCGACGCCGGCCGCACCGGCATCGCCGTGCCGCTCCTGGTCGGCGGCCGCGCCGTGGCCGTCGTCTACGCCGATGCGCCCGGCAACGCCGCCGAGGGCGCGACGTCGCAGGCGGCGATCGACGTGTTCGTGCGCCACGCGGGGCGGTGTCTCGAAGCGCTGACGGTGCAGCGCGCCGCACAGGCGCGCACCTCTGCGGTCAGGGTGAGCACGCCAGCATGATCCAGGCGGCCCGATCGACCCGCGTCCGCCATCCGGCCCGCATTGCGGGCCTGGTGGGGGCGGCGGCGATCGCGGTCGTCATCCTCAGCGCGGCGCGGCCGCACGGCGAACAGCCGTCGGCCGGCCCTGGACTGCGTCCCACCGCGCACGATCCGGTTCCCGCCGAGCTGTCGGGTTACTGGCTCTCGCCCGCGGCCGGCACCACGGTCACGCCGGCGCTCCGCGATTTCGCCCGGGCGGTGGCTGTGATCGACGGCAACGGCGACACCCGCTCGGTCACGCCGCTCCTCCAGGCGCGTGCCCTCGACACGTCGATCGTCGGCGACCACGTGCGCTATTACCGGGGGTTGGCCGCGCTCGGCCAGGACGACCTGGAGACCGCCGAAGCGGCGTTCGGCGCCGCGGCTGGCGGCAGCCCGAGTGCGATCGCCGTCGAGGCGCTGCTGCGGCTGGGCGAGACCCACGAGCGCCAGGGCCGTTACGACGCTGCGGCGGCCGCGTATGCCCGGGCCCTGAGCGGACGCCCCACCGATGTCGATCGTCTCACCCACGCTCTCGGCGTGGCGCTCGAGCGCGCCGGCGACGTCGCCGGCTCGATTGCCGCGCACCGTCGCGTCTACTTCGACTATCCGCTGTCGCCCCGTGCGATCACGTCGGGTGACGTGCTGTCCAGGCTCGGCGCGCTCGACACTGATTTCGACGGCCGGCTGGCGCGCGAACGGGCCCGGGCCGATGCGCTGTACGGCGGCCGGCGCTGGGCGCTGGCCCGCGTCGCCTACGGCCGGGTCGTGGACCTGGCCGACGGTGAGGCGCGGACGGTCGCCGGCCTGCGCGCCGCGGCGTGCGACGTGCAGCTCAAGCAGTATCGGAGCGCTGTCGATCGACTGCGGCCGCTGGCCGCCGACGGGCCACACCAGGCCGAGGCCCGCCTGCACCTGGCGCTGGCGGCGCGCGGGCAAGGGCAGATGGACGCCTACGAACAGGCGGCGCGCGAACTCGCGGCCGACTTCCCGGCCAGTCCCCATGCCGAAGAGGCGCTCAACGCGCTGGCCACGTCGCTCATCCTGGCCGACGACGACGCCGGCGCGGCGGCGATCTTCGGCCGGATGGTCGACCAGTTCCCGGGCGGCCGTCTCGCCGAGCGCGCGGCCTGGAAGGCCGGCTGGTGGGCGTATCGCCACGGCACGATGACCGACGCGGTGCGGTACTTCGAAACCGGCGCCGCCCATTTCCCCCGCTCGGACTTCCGCCCGTCGTGGCTCTACTGGAGTGCGCGGGCCAAGGAACAGCTCGGCGACACGGCCGGCGCAACGGCTCGTTACACGCTCGCCGCCACCGACTACCAGAACAGCTACTACGGCCGGCTGGCCCTGCGCCGGCTGAAGCAACCGGCGGTGGCGCCGTCGATCACCGAAGCGCCGCTGCGGCCGTCGCCGCCGCCGACCCAGCCGCAGATCGCGCTGCTCCTGTCGCTGGGGCTCTACGACCTGGCGCTGGCCGAAACCCAGTTCGCACGACGTCAGTGGGGCGACTCGCCGGCCCTCACCGCCACCGCGGCGCTGGCGCAGCACCGCGCCGGGCGGCTGCGTCTGGGCATCAACGCGATGAAGCGCGCCTATCCGCAATACCTGGCGGCCGGCGGCGAAGCGCTGCCGGCCGACGTGCTGCGCGTCCTGTTCCCGCTCGACTACTGGCCGCTGCTCGACGCGAGCGCCGCCAGGCACGGGCTCGACAAGTATCTGGTCGCCGCACTGGCCGCCCAGGAGTCCACCTTCGACGCCGGGATCCGGTCGTCGGCGGGGGCGATCGGGCTGATGCAGATCATGCCGGCCACCGGCCGCGGCTTCGCGCGGCGTCTGGGCATCCGTCCGTTCAGCACCGGGCGGCTCACCGAGCCGGCGGTGAACGCGACCATCGGCACCCAGTATCTGGCCGACCTGCTGCAGCAGTTCGGCGGCGCGCCGTACGCGCTGGCCGCCTACAACGCCGGCGAGCACCGGGTGGTGCGCTGGCGGGCCGAACGGCCCGGGCTGCCCGAGGACGAATGGGTCGACGACATCCCGTTCCCCGAGACGCAGAACTACGTGAAGCGCATCCTCGGCACCGCCGAAGACTACCGTCGCCTCTACGGCGGCGGCCTGCTCACGCCGCTCGCCTCGCCGGGATCGTCGCTCGCGCCGCCGACGCCGGCGCCGCCGGCCGTCGTGCCGGCGCGCAAAACGCCGGCGAAGAAGACACCGGTCAAGCGCCGCTCGTCCGAGTAGCGGCTCTTCACTCGACGACGCGGAACACCCGCGCTTCGCCGTCGGCGAACTCACGCGTCAGCCACGGCACCCGGTCGATCGCGTCCACGGCGGCCGCACCGAACTGTGCAGCTAACGGCGCCACGTGCAGCACGACGTGCGTGATCCCGAGCGTCCTGATGAGCGCGTGCGCGTCGTCGCCGGGGAACCCGCCCAGCGTCGTCACGCGGCTCGTGAACGCCGGCGAGGCAAAGCCGCTGTAGCCCGCGACGATCGGATGGAAGTGCGTGGTCTGCGCCAGCAGGTACGGCGCGTTGAGGTTGAACTGCGAACCAGGGAAGAGCGGGAACTCCAGCAGCACCGCGCCGGGCACGGCGGCCAGGTGCGCGTAGACGGCCGGCACGGGCGGCGTCGGCGTGAACGCCATCGGCGTGCGCGCCGCTTCGAGCGTGACGAGGAGCGGCAGCGCCACGGCCAGGGCCCTGGCGACCATCGGACGCGCCCGGGTCCTGAGCGCCGCCGCGCCCAGTCCTGACAGCACCGCCAGCGCGGTGAGCCACAGCACGCCCCAGCGCGACGCCACGCGAATCGCCCGCAGCGGCGGCAAGAGGTCGAAGAGCCATCCGTAGAGCGGCAGCGCCGGGCCGAGCGACAGCGCGACGCCGGCCAGGCCGATGGCGACCAGCATCCGCACGCGGCCACGGTGACTCTGGCGATCGACGCACGCGACGCCGGCCAGCGCCAGCACCGTGAGTCCTGGAAACAGCGCGTCGTGATCGGGCAGGAAGCGGTGGCTCCACCACGCGTGGTGCAGCCGTCCGCCGGTGGCCAGGTAGTCGCGCCACGTGGCGCCGTACTGCGCGGCGTCGGCCAGCGTGCGCTCGAGGCCGAGTTCGCGGTTCACCTGCCAGTACGGCCACAGCACCGGGACCAGGGCGACCGCGGCGAGCAGCGCCCCGGCGCCGGCCCAGCCGATCGCCGAGACCCATCGCGCCCGCCACTCCGGCCACCGCGCCAGCAGGCCGATCACCGCCGCCGCGGCCGTGAAGATCAGCAGATAGACCGAGGTCAGTCCGACCAGCACCAGACCGAGCGTGAGCAGCAGCGCGTGACGTAGGCGCGGCGCGGTGGCCAGCCGATCGACGGCCAGCAGCACGATCGGGACGAACTCCGCATGCAGCGCTTGCAGGTGCGCGAAGCGCGTCAGCAGGTGGGCGTTGAAGGCGAAGGCGCAACCGGCCACGGCGCCGGCCGCTTCATCGCCGGTCCACGCCGCGACCAGCCGCCACATCGCCCACGCACTCAGCGCGAAGCCGGCCAGCACGAGCAGGTTGTAGGTGGCCGTCGGCGACAGCCCGGCCGCTCGCAGCGGCCAGGCCATCGCCCCCTGGGCAAGGAGGTGCTCGGAGTAGGCCAGCGTCCGCCGTTCGGGATGGAAGATCGGCGCATCGAAGACGCGGAGCGGGTCGCGGGGAAGCTGATGCGCCACCCACGCCACGATCCAGGTGTTCAGCGCCGTGTCGCCGTTGTCGAGTCGCGACTGGCCCGACACGTCGCTGCCGAGCGGCCAGGTGTGCAGGACGGCCAGCGCGGCCGTCAGCGCCAGCGCGGCGGCCGCCGGGCGCCAGCTCACGGCGCCTCCCCCGTCAGCGCGTACAGCCGGTCATCGCCTTCGCGGGCGACCAGCCGGACGGCGCCGGTGGATTCGAGCTGCGCGATCACGGTGGCGCCGAGTCTGGCGCCATGAACCACGATGTGGGTGGCGCCCAGGTAGCCGAATTCGCGCAACGACTCCGCCGACGGGAAGCGGCGGGCGACGGCCGCGTGCAGGAAATAGCTCGACGGCGTGAAGCCGCTGTAGCCGTTCAGCATCGGCCGGAAGTGCGCCGTCGAGGCCAGGACGTACGGTCCGTTGTCCTGAATCACGGCCGGCGCCGGAAACGGGAACTCGGCGATCACCGCCGCGGGCAGCGCCGCGACATGACGGTAGATCGCCGGGATCCCGTCGAAGCGGGTGTAACCGATCGGGGTGCGCGCCGCTTCGATGGTGACCAGGGCGGCGGCTGCAACGCGTGAGCGCGGTGGCCCGCGCCGGCCACCGGCGCTCCAGTCTGGCCAGTCCGACGCCGGCGAGGACGGCGAGCGCGAGCAGCGCCAGCCAGCCCAGGCGGACCACGCCGCGGATGCCCTGCAGGATGGCCACGTGATCGTAGAGCCAGCGGTAGCCGGGGACCGACGCGCCGAAGGAGAGAATCACCGCGACGACGGCCAGCGCGATCATCGCCCGCGTGCGATGGGCGCGCCAGGTGTCGCCCGCCATCAGCGCGACGCCGCTCAAGGCCAGGACCGTCAGGCCCGGGAAGAGCGGCGTACTGCTGGTCGAACCAGCGCCAGCTCCACAGCGCGTGATGGAGACGGCCGCCGGTGGCCAGGTAGTCGCGCCACTGGCCCGAGTAGTAGGCGACTTCTTCGAAGGAGCGCACCAGCCCCTGCTCGGTGCTGGCGCGGTAGTAGGGCAGCAGGAACGGCAGCAGCACCGCGCCGCAGGCCACGGCCGCGGCGGCGGTGAGGACCAGACGGCGCCGGCCGTCGCGTCCGGTCCAGGCCGCCGGCGCGCTGACCGCCGAGACGATCATCGCCAGCGCGGTCATCACCAGCAGATAGTTGGAGGTCAGCGACTGCAGCGCACACCACCCCGCCAGGCGCAGCGGCGGCGCCTCGGGACGGCGTGTCGATGAGATCGTGCAGAGCCGACAGGGCCAGCGGCAGGAACTGCACGTGCAGCGCCTGCATGTGGCCGAAGCGCACCAGGGTATGCGCGTTGAAGGCGTAGGCCAGCCCGGCGACCACGCCGGCCCGCCAGCTGCCGGTCCAGCGTTCGACGAGCACGGCCATCGCCAGTCCGCTCAGCGCGAACCCGGTCAGGACGAGCACGTTGTAGACGGTGACCGCCGACCAGCCGAGCGCGAACAGCGGCAGGGCGAGGACGCCCTGCACGACCATGTGTTCGGAGAAGGCGAGCGTGCGCGGTTCGGGATAGAAGATGTTGGCGTCGAACAGGTGCAGCGGGATCGACCGGCAACTGGTGCGCGACCCACGCCAGGATCCAGGCGTTCAACGCCGTGTCGGCGTTGTCGAGCGCGCGACCACGCGGCGAGGCCGGCCGCCAGCGGCCAGGTGTGCACGCACGGCCAGCGCGCGCGAACAGCGCTAGTTGGGCCAGTCGACGATTTCGTAGAGCCACACGTCGTCCTGCTGCACCAGCGGGCGGAGGAACTGCTGATAGCGGCCGATCCGTTCGACCAGGTCGGCGCGGTTCGATCGGCTGTAGCCGTTCAGGTGGAACACCACGTAGCGCGTCCCGACCTCGCTCAGGATCCGGAACGACTTCACGGGTGGGGAAGTAGCTCAAGGCCACGGCGGTGTCGCGGAAGCGCGGCGGGATGAAGTCGCTGTAGCCGTTCACGAGCGGCTGCCAGTGGTAGGTCGAGCCGAGCATGTACTCGGCGTGGCGCGGATAGTCGGTGCGACGGGCGAAGTACGGGAAACTCGGCCAGCGGCCCGCGCGGCAGCCGGGCCAGCGCGCGGTAGGCCTCGGGCACCGGCGGGGCGTCGCGCAGCGCGGTCAGCGGCGCCATGTTCAGTTCGAGGGCGGCGACCAGCAGCAGACCGGCGGTCCAGATTCGCGGCCGCGTCCGCAGCCACGGGCCGAGCACCGCGCTCGACAGCACCACGAGCGCCAGCGTCACCATCAGGCCCATGCGGGCCGGCGCCCGGAGCAACGCGAAGATCGGCACCGTCTCGAAGAGCAAGCGATAGAGCCCGGCGTCGGGACCGAACGAGGCCCAGAACGCCAGCACCGCCAGCACGACGTAGAACGCCGCCACGTCGCGGGCCAGGCCGGAGCCGGGAGCGGCGGCCGGACCTCGCCAGACCGTCCACGCGCCGGCCAGCCCGGTGACCGTGGCGAGGAGCCCGGGGAACAGCACCTCGCTGAAGCCCGGAATGGCGTCGAGCCACCAGCGATGGGCCCACGCCGACGAGGCCAGCCAGGCGCCGCCGTTGGCGCTGTACATCCGGGCGTCGTCGAGGGTGCGGCCGAAGCCCTGATCCTGCACCTCGAGGTAGGGCAGGAAGAACGGCACGGTGAGGGCGAGCGAGATCGCCGCCGCCAGCCCGATGAGGACCCAGTAGCGCGGCGACCGCCAGAGGCCGCGCGTCACCGCGAAGAACAGAGTCGCCAGGCCCACCATCAGGCCGGCGAAGATGCCGTAGTAGGCGCACGACAGCGCCTGCGCAAACAGCACGGCGCCCAGCGCGACGGCGCGGCCCACCGACGGCCGATCGACCAGGCGATGGAACGTGAGCATCGCGAAGGGCAGGCCGGCCGTCATCAGCAATTGGATGTGGGCGGTGCGCGCGAAGATGTACGGACAGAAGCCGAACAGCACGCCGGCCATCGCCGCCGCCTCGCGGCTGCCCGACAGGTAGCGCACCAGGTAGTAGCCGCCGGCCACCGCGGCCAGGAACGCGGCCACGGCCGCGGTGTTGTGGGCCAGGTACGGGTTGCCGGTCAGGCCCCATGCCGGCAGCCCCAGCAGGCCGGCGCCGATGTTGGCCTCGGAGTAGGCGAGCGTGTTGTCGGCGGGATAGAAGATGTTGGCGTCGAACAGGTGGCGCGGGTCGACGATCAGGGCGTCGGCCACCCAGGCCACGTTCCAGATGCTCAGGCGTCCGTCGTCGGTGTTCACCCGGCCCGACCCGATCGAGCTTCGGCACCAGGGGGAAGGTGAGCGCGGCGGTGAGGACGAACGCACCGGCGAGGACGGCGGCGGCTTCCGACAGCCCCCGATGGCGCATGTGGGACGTATGGTACCATGGCGCTCGCCACCAGTCCGATCACGCGTGGCCCGGGCCGCATGGACCGTCTGCTCGAGCTCACCTACCGCGCCGAACGCACCCACTTCTGGTTCCGAGGTTTCCGCCGCTTCGTCACGCCGTGGCTGGCCGCGGCCGCGGACGGGCGCACCGGCCTGCGCTTGCTCGACTGCGGCTGCGGCACCGGCGCCAACCTCGAACTGCTGGCCCGCCACGGGCGGGCCTTCGGCTTCGACCTGACGGCGCGCGGGCTGGATTTCGCCAAATCAAATGGCGTCGATCGGGTGGTCCGCGCCAGCATCGGCGCGATCCCGTTTCCGGATGCGAGCTTCGACGTGGTGACCTCGTTCGACGTGCTCTACGGATTGCCCGATGAGATCGAGCAGGCGGCGGCCCGCGAGATGGCGCGGGTGCTGCGGCCGGGCGGCGCGCTGCTGGTGACGGTGGCGGCGTTCGAGAGCCTGCGCGGCGGCCACGGCACCTTCAGCAACGAAGTGCGGCGCTATACGGTCGGCAGCCTGTCGACGCTGCTCGCCGGCGCCGGCCTCGAGCGGGTGCGGGTCAGCTACACCCACGCCACGCTGTTCCCGATTCTGGCCGTGGTCCGCGGCTGGCAGCGCTGGCGCGGCGGCGGTGTCGCGGCGCCGAGCGAAGGCGACATGGCGGTGCCGTCGGCGCCGGTGAACGCCGCGCTGTCGGCGGCGCTGGCGGTCGAGTCCGCGGTGCTGCGCCGTGTCGATCTGCCGTTCGGGAGCACGGTGATGGCGCTGGCGCGCAAGCCGCGATGACCGACGGTCCCCCTGCGTCACGCTGGGGACGGGCGCTGGCCGGGGCCTTCGCCGGGGCGTCGGTGTGGGTCTCGCTCGGCACGCTGGCCGTGCTCGACGCCACGGACCTGACCCGCGTCGGCGCCCTGCCGTCGCCGGCGTGGCTCGCCGCGCTGGCCGCGATCGGCGCAGCGACGGGCGCGGCGGTGCCGGTCTCGCCTGGCGCGCTTGCGCCGCTCACCGCCCTGCTGTGTCTCTGGCTGCCGTGGCTGCCGCTGCGGGTGCCGCCGGCGTTCCTCCTCTGGGACGGGCCGCTCGAGATCGCCGTCTGGGGCTGGGTGGCGGGCACGATGGCATGGCGCGTCGTGCCGTGGCCGGCGCTCGGCGCGCGCGGATGGGCGTCGCCACCGCGTGCGCCCCTGGCGGCGTGGGCGATTGCCGCGGTGCTGTTCGGCGCCACCTGGGCCACGGTCCGTCCGCGCGTCCCCGCCGGCGACGAGCCGCACTACCTCGTCATCGCGCAGAGTCTGCTGACCGACGCCGACCTGCGAATCGAGAACAACCATCGGCAGGAGCAGTACCTGGTCTACTACGACAGCCTGCTCCGGCCGGATTTCATGCGCCGCGGCGTCGACGGGCAGATCTACTCGATTCACGCGCCGGGCGTCTCGGCGCTGGTCCTGCCGGCGTTCGCCGCCGCCGGGTACGCCGGCGCGGTCGTCACCGTGATCGCGCTCACAGCGGCGGGCACGGCCGCCGCGTGGCTGGCGGCCTACTGGCTCACCGGTTCGGCCGGCGCGGCGTGGGCCGCCTGGCTGGCGATCGTCAGCGCCGCGCCATTCCTGCTCCACGGCTTCACGATCTACCCGGACCCGGTCGGTGCGGCGGCGGCGATGACGGGTGGGCTGGCGCTGGTCGCGCTCGAGACCGGCAGGGCCGCCGCTTTCACTCGGCGCACCTGGGCGGCGATCGGCGCGGCGCTGGCGCTGCTGCCGTGGTTGCACACGCGCTTTGCGCTGGTCGCCGCGGTGCTGGGACTCGCCGTCGTCGTGCGTCTGGCGCGCCAGCCGGATGCGCGCCGGGCGCTCACGGCGTTCGCCGCCGTGCCGGTGGCGGCGGCGACGGCGTGGTTCGGGTATTTCTGGCGGATCTACGGCACGCTCAGCCCGGCGGCGCCATACGGCGCGCGTCCGGAAGGCGGACTCGGCTTCATTCCTGCGGGCGTCGTCGGACTCGTCGCCGATCAGCAATTCGGGTTGGTCGCCAACGCCCCGGTGCTGCTGGCCGGGTTCCTCGGACTCGTGCCGCTGGCCCGGCGTCGCCCTCGGCTCGCCCTCGAACTCGCGCTGCTCGTCGTGCCGTACCTCGGCGCGGTCGCGACCTACCCGATGTGGTGGGGCGGCTACAGCGCGCCCGGACGCTTTGCCGTCGTCGTCGTGCCGTTGCTGGCGCTGCCGCTGGCGGCGTGGTGGCTGCAGGGGCCGGCGGCGCGGTGGATCATCGGCGTGCTCACCGGCGTGTCCGCCGCGACCTCGGCCGCGCTGGTGCTCCACGACCGCGGCGCCTTCATCTACAACGGTCGCGACGGGCATGCCCTGCTGCTCGACTGGCTCAGTCCGACGGTCGACCTCACGCTCGGCCTGCCCAGCGTGCACCGCGACGGCGCCGGGGTGGCGGCCGGCGACGCGCTCGTCTGGATCGCGGCAGCCGTCGTCGTCGCCGGACTGGCGACGCTGGTCAGCCGGTGGCGCGGCAGCGCGGCGGCGGCCGGCGCCGTGGCCGCGCCGCTCACCGCGATGCTCGCCCTGCCGGTGGTGTGGGCCGGGCGCGATCGTCCGGCGGTGACGCCGCCCACCTCGCAGATGGCGCTGCTCGACCGCTGGCAGCCGGCGTGGCGGCCGTTCGGCCTGGAGCTGACGCCGCCGACCCGCCGTCTCGACCACGACGGGCTGATCGGCCGCCTGGCGCTGTCGACGAGTCTGCGCGGTCACCGCGCGCCCGGAGTGTCGCCGCTGTTGCGGATTCCCGAGGTGCCGGCCGGGGAGTTCGACGTCCTGGTGGAAGGGCGCTCGCGGCTGGACGGCGTCGCGACGGTGCGCCTCGGGCGCGACGACCTGCCGATGGAGACGTGGCCGCTCGCTGGCCGCCCCAGCGGGTTCACCGGCCTCACCCTGCGCCTGCCGGCGATCGCCCATTCGATCGCGATCGTCGGCGACGACGCGGCCCGGGCGTCGGTGCGGCGGCTGATGCTGCGGCCGCGGACGCTGCCGGCCTCGGAGCCGTCGCAGCCGCACGCGCTGCGCGCGGTGCGCTACGGCGGCAGCGTGGTCTTCGCCGCCGACGACAACGCCTACTACGAGCCTGGGGCGATCTGGGTGCGGGGCGAACGAACCGCGCGGATGATCGTGCAAGCCGACGACCCGGGACGGGCGGTGCTGCGTCTCACCGGCGGGGCGGTGGCCAACACGGTCAGGCTGGCGGCGCCGGGGTGGACGAGCGAGCAGCGGCTCGCCGCCGAGGAGGTCCGTGACATCGCGCTGCCGGCCGCCGCGCAGGCGCCAGCGGTGCTGGCGGTGACCAGCGCCACGGGCTTCCGTCCGTCCGAACACGCCGCCGGCAACGGCGACGTGCGCTGGCTGGGGGTCTACCTCACCTGGCCGTGAGCGGCGGCGGCGCTAGAAGCGCGCCGTGGCACCGAAGTACAGCCCCTTGAAGGTCAGGGTGCCGGTGTCGCTCTTGGCCTGGTAGAAGATGTCGATCGACTTGTAGCCGGCCTGGACGCCGAAGTTCGGGTGCGGATTGAACGTCGCGTTGAGGTCGAAATCGACGTAGCGGCCCTTGTATTCGTCCGAAGCACTATCGGGAATGCGGAAGTAGCTGACCTCGCCGTTCAGCGCCACGTTCTTCGCGGCGTAGACCCGGCCGACCGCGCCGATGGTCGGGATCGGCGCGAGCGCCTTGGTGAATTCGTCGCCGATCGGGCTGAGCAGGCCGACGTTGACGTCGGTGACCTTGGCGTCGATCACCACGCCGAGGAAGCCGCGGTCGCGGTAGAGGAAGTCGTACTCGTAGCCGAAGCGCCAGGTCTTGAACTGGGCCGTGGTCTGCACCGGCAGGCCGACCGGATAGCGCAGGCCGTTGAAGATGAACTCCCGGTTGACCACGCCATTCGGCTGGTCGTAGTTCATCGGCAGGTACTGGATGCGGAAGCGGTGCTTGGTGCCCGGCCGCAGGACCAGGCGCATGTCCTTCAACCGCTTCTTCTCGATGCCGAGGTCGTCGACCAGGTTGACGTCGGTGCCGAGGATGCCGAGCGCCTCGCTGCTCACAATCGGCTCGGGGGTCGGGTTCCAGAAGTTGAACGAGAACTCGACGTGATAGTTCTCGCCGACGATATCCGAGGCGCGGCCGACCTGCGCCGAGGCAGGGACGGACAGGCTCACCAGGAGCGAAGCCAGGACGAACGGACGAAGACGCGGCATCAGCATGGACATGGACCCCAGGGTCGGAGACGGCACGCACAGGCCCGGCGCCGTGGGGGAGGCGCCGCCGAGCGTCGATATGCGGTCTATCGGCCGGGCCGACGACCGGCTACAGGGCCGCTCCGGGGGGCACCGGGAGGCGGCCGGACCGGGCCGGGCGGCCTAGCCTCGAGCTGGCACCGGCTCGCGCCCGCTGCCGCCGGTGAGGACGCTGGCCCACTTGGAGAACGCGGCGCCCAGGATCACCACGGCCAGGATCATCATCAACACCGTGCAGATCGACAGCACGTAGCCTTCGGTGACCACCGCCGGGACGGTGCTGAACGTCCGCGGCCAGTAGTTGTCGCGGACATTGAGGAAACCGCCGTAGAAGGTGTTGACCGCCAGAAACGCGAACGGCACCAGCGTGACCCAGGTGTAGCGGACCTTCCCCTGGTTGATCAGGATCGTCGTCGCCACGCCCAGCGCCACGCAGCCGAGCAGCTGGTTGGCGACGCCGAACATCGGCCAGATGGTGCCGATCTCCCCGGTGTAGACGAAATAGCCCCACGAGCTCACCATCAGCGCCGTGGCGATGTAGGCGCCGGGCATCCAGTCCGTGCGCCCGAACGGCGCGTAGACCCTGCCGAGCGCTTCCTGGATGAGGAAGCGCCCGACCCGCGTGCCCGAGTCGATCGTGGTGAGGATGAACAGCGCCTCGAACATGATCGCGAAGTGGTACCAGTAGGAGAGCAGGCCCGACATGCCGGGGAGGGCGCTGAAGATCATCGCCATGCCGACCGCGAGCGACACGGCGCCACCGGTGCGCCCTTCGACCTTCTCGCCGACCGCCGCCTCGATCGGCCCCAGGTTGTGCTGCAACGGCGCGCCCTGGAAGGTGAGCCGTTCGTAGGCGGCGGGGGCGACGTTGATGGCGAAATAGTCGCCCGGTGGCATCGCCGTGGCGGCGACGAGCGCCATGATGCCGACGACGCCTTCCACCAGCATCGCACCGTAGCCGATTGGCCGGATGTCGGTTTCCTTGTCGATCATCTTCGACGTGGTGCCCGAGCTGATGAGGGCGTGGAAACCCGAGATGGCGCCGCAGGCGATGGTGATGAAGGCGAACGGGAACAGCGGTCCCGGGATGATCGGCCCGCCGCCGCTGGCGAACTCGGTGAGCGCCGGCATCTGCAACTCGGGGTTGACGATCATGACGCCAAAGGCCAAGAGCAGGATGGTGCCGATCTTGGTGAACGAGCTCAGGTAGCCGCGCGGCGCGAGCAGCAGCCACACCGGCAGCACCGAGGCAATGAAGCCGTAGACGCAGAGCGCCAGGGCGATCTGGGTCCGCGACAGGTGGAAGAAGCCGCCCAGCCACGAGTCGGGGTGGTTGAGCGGCGCGCCGCCGGCCACCGCCAGCAGCATCGCGACGACGCCGATGATCGTCGCCTCGACGATGCGGCCCTTGCGCCAGACGTACATCCACATGCCCATGAACATCCCGATCGGGATCGTCATGGCAATGGTGAAGGTGCCCCAGGCGCTGTCGGCCAGGGCGTTGACCACGGCGATGCCGAGGCCGGCCAGCGCCACCATCAGCGTGAACAGCACCGCGAAGATGCCGGCGAAGCCGGCCACCGGGCCGATCTCGAGTTTCACCAGGTCGGCGAGCGACTTGCCGCCGCGGCGGGTCGACGCCCACAGCACCATGGCATCGTGCACGGCGCCGGCGAGGCACACGCCGGCGACCAGCCAGATGAAGCCGGGCGCCCAGCCGAACTGCGCCGCCAGCATCGGGCCGACCAGCGGGCCAGCGCCGGTGATCGCGGCGAAGTGGTGACCGAACAGCACCCACTTGGCGGTCGGGTAGAAGTTCGCCCCGTCGTACTTCGTGTGCGCCGGCGTCTGGCGCGTGTCGTCCAGCATCCAGATGCGCGTCGAGATGAACGCGCTGTAGTAGCGATAGGCGATCGCCAGGATGCAGAGGGCCGGCAGAACGATATACAACGCGTGCATAGGCCCCAGATAGTAACAAAACGGATGCGACCCATCGCCGGGATTTCGGGTCGGCCGCGGCGCCGCATGCCCGGGGCTGCACGCGCGCATGCGTGACGCGCATGCGCGTCACGCTCAGGAGGGCGGCGGTGCCGGGGGCGGCGACGGTGAGTCGCCGGGCGCCGCGGGCGGTGTCTCCAGACGTCTCTGTTCGCGGCGACGAAACAGCTGTTCGATCGGTCCTGGGGCGCTCTGTTGCGGATCCCAGCCGAGACGCAGGATGGTGACGCGCACCGCGCGCCGTCCGAACGCGAGCGCGTCGGTGCAGCTCCACGTGTAGAGATCGATCTCGCGGCCCTTCACTTCTGGGCCGGTGTCCATCACCGTCCAGATGCCGCTGTACTGTTCGAGCGGCGCGTCGACGCGGATGACGCTGCCGAGCGGCAGCAGCGCCGGGTCGGCGGCGGCCATGCCGGCGCGCACCGCGGTGCCGGCGGCGGTGGTCGTGCCCTTGCAGTAGGCGGTGGCGTCGAAGCGCAGCGCGGTGCCGAGCCGCGGCCGTCCGTCGGCGTCGACGACGTCCTCCTGCGTCGAGTCCCAGGTCGTGACGGCGAAGACGAACACGACCAGCATCACCGCTGCCGCCACCGCCACCGATCGCCGGGTGAAGGCGCGCACGGCAGGTTCAGCTCGGATGGCCGGCGAAGTGGACGAAGCCGCCGGGCAGCGGCTGGTCGATGCCGTCCTGACACAACAGGCAGGCGCGATCGGCGGTGAGCACGCCGATGCGGGTCAGCGGCGTGGCGCTGCGCGAGCGCACGGCGCGCAGCCGGCCCTCGCCGCGGGCCGGCACCGCTACCAGCAGCTCGTAGTCGTCGCTGGCCAGCGCCGCCGCCAGCGCCGGTTCGGCGCGGCGCTCGAACCACTGACGCGCGTCGGCGAGCAGCGGCACCAGCCCGGCGTCGATGCGAGCGCCGAGTCCCGACGCCTCGGCCAGCTGGTGCACCGCGGCGGCGAGTCCGTCGCTCACGTCGATCGCGGCGCGCGCGGCGCGTCCCGCCGCCAGCGCCACGGCCTCGCGCAGCCGCGGCGTCGGCGCCAGGTAGCGTTCGACGCTGGCGCCAGCGGCGTCGTGGTCGGCGCGGAGCATCGCCAGTCCGGCGGCGGCGCCGCCCAGGGCGCCGGTGACCCACAGCGAGTCGCCGGCGCGGGCGCCGTCGCGGCGGAGCAGGCGGCGCGGCCGCACCCGACCGGTGGCGGTGACGTCGACCACGAGAGGACCGCTGCTCCGGGTGACGTTACCGCCGACCAGCGCCGCACCGGCCGCCGTCGCCGCCTCGATGGCGCCGTCGACCAGGGCCTCGAAGTGGGCGAGGGGCAGATCGGGCGGCAGCACCAGCGACAGCAGCAGCCACTGCGGCCGCGCCGCCATCGCCGCCAGGTCGCTCAGGTTGACGGCGACGGCGCGGCGGCCGATCGCCGCCGGCGGGCACAGGGCGCGCTCGAAGTGCACGCCGTCGACCAGGCTGTCGGTGGTCTGGACCAGCCACTCGCCGCGCCGCGGACAAAGGACCGCGGCGTCGTCGCCGATGCCGACCACCACGTCGGGTCCGGTCGGCGGGACGCGCCGGCGAATCCACGCGACGAGATCGAGTTCACCGCGTTCGCCGACGGTCACGTGATGGCCCACCATCTTCCCGTTGGCCCGGTGGCCGGACGAGAGGCCGAGAAAGGTGCCCCGCTATGCCGTGTGGGGAGGATTGCTGAACCTGCGTTAACAGGTGGAGCCGCTGAAACACCGCGCTTCAGGCTTCCTCACGACGGAGGCATGCACACCACGCGGCGGACGCAGCTCGCTTGGGATGAACATTGGCTCAGACAAGCCTCCAAGATCCATCACGAGCACAGCAGGAACGGGTCGATCTTAGGCCCTGCGCCGGCCACGGTCAAGCGGCGTCGGACGCGGAGCCTCGCCCGCCCGCCCGCAGGAGCCGCGCTACGGCCTGACGACGACGATCACCTGCTGGTCGGCGGTGAGCGCGCCGTCGTCGGCCCGCGAGCGCAGCACGTATTCGCCGGGAGCGTAGAACCACGCCGTCGTCGACACCTTGCCGTCGGCCGGCAGCGCCGGCGCCCGCCAGTGCGGCGCCCAGGGCGAATTTCCGCCGGTGCGCGTGTCTTCCCACGACGCGATCTGATCGCTGTCGAACTTGACCTGACCGGCGCCGCGGTAGACGTGCCAGCCGAGGTGGAGGCCGACGTTCTTGCCGACCGTGACGCGCGGCGGTGGCAGGAAGAGGCGGCGCGCGCGCAACGCTTCCACCTGCTTCTGCATCGCCGGGTTGTTCGACGACAGCGTCGCCGACGAGCCTTCGTTCTCGACCGCGGCGCCGGCGCCGATGAGGCGCGTCTTCGGCAGGCCGTCGTCGCGGACCACCGCCGTCAGCGTCACCGCTTCGCCGACCTTCACCTCGAGACGCCGCGGCCCCTGCACCTCGAGCACCGGCGGGGTGTTGGCGCGCACCTCGGGACTGCTGCTGCCAGCGCCCAGGGCGCCGGTTTCCGACGCCTTCACGACGTCGTCGATCTTGTAGTCCAGCCGGGTGCTGGCATAGGCGAACTCGGTCTTGCCCTTGGCCGTCAACGACCAGACCAGTTCGTCCTTCTCGGTGAAGCCGGGCGGCACCGGCACCCGGAAGATGAAGCGGTTACGTCGCGGCAGGAAGTGCGTCGGCTGGCCCTGATCGGCGGTGCCGGTGGTGAACTTGTTGTCGGCGCCAACCGGGATGTCGAGCTCTTCCTGCCAGTTGCGGTTCATGTAGCCGAAGACGAAGAACTTGCGGCCGGCCGAGTCTTCCTCCCAGCCTTCGTACGCCGGCGAGATGTTCTGGCCTTTGGCGTAGGTCAGATTCTGAGCGCGGGCCGGTGCGGCCGGCACCAGCACCGCGGCCATCGCAGCGGCGAGGAGCACTCGGCGGATCATGGGACGTCCTCCAGCGACGAGACGACAGGACCTACCGCTGCGGCGGGCGCGCCGCCGGCGCCGCGACCGGCGCCGCCGATGGCAGCTTCTCCGGCAGCGGCAGATTGCAGAGCGGGCAGCCGACCATGACCGAACTGCGCGTCAACTCGAGCCTGGCCTTGCGGGCGTTCATCTCGGCCAGGAACTGCTCGTCGGTAAGCGAGACGCGGTTGCCGAGGTCGATGAACATGTTGGCCACCGAGCGGTTGCCGGAGCCCTGCCAGTTGCGCGGATCGGGCACGTTCTTGTTGGTCGGCGAGTTGTTCATGAAGCCGACGATGTGCAGCACGGTGCCCTTGGGCAGCAGCGGCGCGTGGTCGTCGTCGTAGTCGTAGCCGCGCACCCAGTTGTGGTCGTAGCCGACGCAGTTGATGGTCTCGACCGTGTAGCCCCACGACGCCTCGAGGCACATCCGCGCGCCTGGGGCGTGCAGGTGCGGCTCGAACGACAGGATCTTGGTGTGTTCGGTCAGTACCGCGTAGGCGTTGAGCTGCTGGTTGGCGTCCATGCCCTTGATGTCGATGTCGACGCCGTTGCCGAGGCTGATGTTCGAGGTGCGATACTCGGGCTTGTAGCCCTTGGGCATGAACTTGAAGCCGATCTCGAGGTGCGACGTGGTGTCCCTGCCGTTCGAGTGGAGGTGCACCGAGTCGCTCACGACCGACGAGCCGGCCTTGAGCAGACGCGCCGACTTGGGGTCGAAGAAGTCGGGTTCGCGGCCGACCTCGTGCACCGGCCAGGTGGTCGTGCCGGGCGTCTGGCCGAACAGCACGGCGATGTTGAAGGGGTCGGCGGGGTTGGGCGCTTCCTCGGGGGCGTCCAGCACCTTGGTCTGCCAGATCATGTGGTGGAAGACGTAGCGGCCGCCGACGGTCTCGCGTCCGGTACCGCCCGAGTCGACGTCGTTGACCTCGCGTACTTCCACGGCCGAGACGTAGCGGTCTTCGGCGAGGCCGGTGGCGGTCGGCGGAATCTCGCCCCACCAGTCCGGCGCCGTGCCCTTCACCATCACCTCAGACGTCTTGATGACCAGATCCGGCGTGCCGATCGACCACGACGTGCTGTCGTTCCACACCCGGGCCGCCGGCTGATCGCCAGGGTTGCCGCGCGGCGCGCCGGCATCGGCCCAGCGGGCGATCAGCGTCACTTCTTCGTCGCTGAGCGACGGGTCGTTCTTGAAGTGCTGGATGCCGATGTCCTTCTCGACGTACCACGGCGGCATCACGCCGGCACGCGGACCCATGCCGGTGCGGGTCTTGATGCTGCGCGCCCAGGGCCGCACCTGCTCGAAGGTCTGCAGCGCCATCGGCGCCACGCCGCCGGCGCGGTGGCAGTTCTCGCAGCTGCGCTGCAAGATCGGCGCGATGTGTTTGGTGTAGGTGACGTCGGGTGCTGGCGCCGCCGCCTGCTCCGCGGCTCGCGCGCCGACGGGACTGGCCCCCAGACCGACTCCGACCCAGAGTGCCGCCGCGCTCGCCCACATCCACCGGACCGGTCGTCGCCTGCTCATCGTGGCTCCTCGGGGCGAAGCCGCCCCCGGGTTGGTGCCTTGCAGCCTGGCGTGAAAGCCCCGCCGGCATTCGACCGACGATGCATCCCCGTTCCCACCCCACGACGCATACCACGCGTCGCGGGGGCCCCGGCTCGCGGCGTTGCTTCTCCTTCAAATATTGCCCGATATTCTCAGTCGTCGCGCCTTGCGATCAGGGCGCCTCGTCGGTCTCGGTGCTCGCCGGGGTTTCACGCCGGGCTGCTACGGCCGAGCTCCAATAGTAGCGGAATCCTCGCCCGGCGGATCCTGGGCGGGCCGGCCCCCGGGCTCAGTCCTCAGGCGGTGCGGCCACCAGGGCCAGGGCCCGGTCCACCATCCGTTCGAGTTCGCCGGCGCGGGCCGCGACGCTGCCGTCCACCAGCTGCTGGGAGTCGCGGGCGCGGAAGTACTCGTCGGCGATGTTCAGGGCGGCGAGAATTGCCAGCCCGAGCGCGTCGCTCGACGGCGCCGAGTCGAACGCCACCCGCATCTTGCGGTCGACGTAGGCGGCGAGCTCCGACACGTACACCGGGTCGAGGGCGCTGCGAATGGGGTAGCGCTGCCCGTTGACCTCGACGTGGACGACGCGCGGCTCGGCCATCGTGGACTAGACGCCTCGACGCGCCGGAATGGAGTGAGTCACGTTGTCCTGCGTGCCTGTCGAGCGAGGCGTAGCCACATGATGTCGGTCCGAGGCGGAGCCTCGCTAGAGATTGAGGGCGTCGAGTTCGGCCAGCATGTCGCCGACCCGGGTGCGGATGAGGTCGCGTTCTTCGCGCAGGGTCGACAGCTCGGTGCCGGCGTGTTCGGCCTGCTGCACCCGGTCGGTCAGCGCCGCCAATTCGCGCTGCAGCCGCGTGTTCTCGTCGGCCAGGCGGGTCTGCTCTCCCTTGAGTCTCGCGATCGTGCTCACGAGCAGCTTGACCTTCTCTTCGAGCCGGTCGAACGGCTCCACGCCTGCCGTCGTCTTCGCCATCGTCCGTCCTTTGTCCGTCCGCTATCGCTGCTGCGCGCCGAGGGTGCCGGTGGCCGCCGCGACCATCCGCTGCATCGCCGCCGCCACCTCGTCGTCGGTCAACGTGCGGTCCGCCGCGCGGAACGTGCAGCGCAGCGAGACGCTGACGGTGCCGGGCGGCGTGCCCTGTCCCTGATATCGATCGAACTCGCGCACACTCACCAGCGTGGGCGGCGCCGCCGCCCGCATCGTGTCACGAACAGTGGCGGCAGACAAGCTGTCGGGCACCAGCAGCGACACGTCGCGTACCGCCGACGGGAAGCGCGGCAGCGGCTCGACGCGGCCGGCGGTGCGCGGCGCCAGCGCGGTGAGCCGATCGAGGTCGAGTTCGGCGACGAACACCACATCGCCGCGCGGCACGCCGTGCGCGTCGGCGATCACCGGCGCGAGCAGACCGACCGTGCCCACCGTGTCGCCGGCGGCGACGACGCGGGCCGCGCGTCCCGCGACCAGCCACGCGGTGTCCACCGGCTCGAAGGTCGGGCTGATTCCGGCGCCGGCGCACACCCGGTCGACGACGCCAGTCAGATCGAAGAAGTCGACGTCGCGGCGGTGACCGCTCCAGTGATCGCCGGCGGCGGCGCCGGTCCAGACCGCGCCGAGCGAGCGGCGTTCGCCGTCGGGCGCGAAGGCGGTGGCGATCTCGAACAGCCGCACGTCGCGCTGTTCGTGCCGGCGGTTGTGGCCGACGGCGGCGATGAGGCCCGGCAGCACGCTGGGTCGCATTACCGCGAAGGTCTCCGACAGCGGATTGGCCAGACGCAACGCCGGCGCGCCGTTGGCGAAGGGAGCCGCGGCCGCCGCTTCGATGAAGGCGAAGGTGATCGCTTCCGAGAAGCCGGCGGCGAGCATGGTGCGGCGGACGCGGGCATCGCGCGGAATCCGCGCGTCGGACGGCGCCGGCGCCTGGAACACCGGCGGAAAGGTGGCGGGGAGGTGCTCGAAGCCGTGATGGCGGCCAACCTCCTCGATGAGATCCTCGGGCCGGGCGACATCGGGCCGCCAGCCCGGCACCGTCACCTGCCACGTCAGCGGCGTGGCCGGCGTCGGCGTGAAGCCGAGTGCGGTGAGCAGCCGCATGACTTCCTCGGGTGACACGGGCATGCCGAGCAGGCCCTCGACGTGGCCATGGGTCAGTGGCAGGACGCGCGGCTGATGCGGCCGCGGCTCGCTGTCGACCACGGTGCCATCGGCGCGGCCGGCGCCGATGATCTCGAGCAGGGCGCAGGCGCGGGCCATCGCGACGGCCTGCGCCGTCGGGTCGGCGCCGCGTTCGAACCGCGTCGAGGCCTCGGTGCGCAGCCCGAGCTGCCGGGCGGTGGCGCGCACCGACCGCGGCGTGAACCAGGCGCTCTCGAAGACGATCCGCGTGGTGGCCTCGCGGACCTCGGAATCGGCGCCGCCCATCACGCCGCCGATGCCGGCGGCGCGGGCGGCGTCGGCGATGACCAGCATCTCGGCGGACAGCGTCCGCGCCTTGCCGTCGAGCGTCGTCAGCGGCTCGCCCGCGGCGGCGCGGCGCACGACGATCGCCTGGTCGGCCAGCCGCGCGTGATCGAAGGCGTGCATCGGTTGCCCGAGTTCGAGCAACACGTAGTTGGTGATGTCGACGACGTTGCTGATCGGCCGGACGCCGAGCGCGGTGAGCCGGCGCTGCATCCAGGCCGGGGAGGGCCCGACGCGGACGTCGGCGGCGGCGCCGACATAGCGCGAGCACAGCTCCGGCGCGTCGATCCGCACGGTGAAGCCGCCATCGGTGCCCGCCGTCAGCGTCGCCGATCGCAGGTGACCGGCGGCGTCCGGTCCCGGCCGCTTCAGCGGCAGGCCGTAGACCGTCGCCACTTCGCGCGCGATCCCCACCACCGACAGACAGTCGGGCCGGTTGGCGGTGACGTCGAAGTCGAGGATGGCGTCGTCGGCCACGGCCGCGACCGCCGGCGGCTCGTCACCGGGCGGGGCCGGTTCGATCCCTTCGAGCGCGAGCCCGCGCAGCGACATCCGCCGGCCGAGTTCGGCCGGGCCGTCGGGCACGGCGACGAAATCGCGCAGCCAGGAGTAGAGGATCTTCATCGGCCGAACTGCTGCAGGAAGCGCAGGTCGTTCTCGTAGAACAGGCGGATGTCGCCGACGTCCCACTTGAGCATCGCGACGCGCTCGATGCCCATGCCGAAGGCGAACCCGGTGACCGTCGCCGGGTCGTAGCCGACCGCTTCGAACACCGCCGGGTGGACCATGCCGCTGCCGAGGATCTCGAGCCAGCCGGTGTGCTTGCACACCGGGCAGCCGACCCCGCCGCAGCGGATGCAGCCGACGTCGACCTCGGCGCTGGGTTCGGTGTAGGGGAAGAAGCTGGGGCGGAAGCGTACCGGTGTGCCGGCGCCGAACAGCGCCTCGGCCATCGCCAGCAGCGTGCCCTTGAGGTGCGCGAGCGTGATGCCGCGGCCGACGACCAGCCCCTCGCACTGATGGAACATCGGCGTGTGCGTGAGGTCGAGGTTGTCGCGGCGGTAGACCGGACCGATGGCGACCAGACGCACCGGCGGGTCGTGCTGCTCCATGTGGCGGATCTGCATCGCCGAGGTGTGCGTGCGCAGCAAGGTCAGGGGCTGAGGCACGCCCGGGCGTCGAGTCTGGCGTGCCGAATCCGCCGAAGCTGGTGCAGCCAGCGAAGGCGGAGGCGACAACGGCGTCTCCAGATACAGGGTGTCCTGCATGTCACGCGCCGGATGTTCCTCCGGCATGTTGAGCGCCTCGAAGTTGTGCCAGTCGTCTTCGATCTCGGGCCCTTCGAGCACCTGGTAGCCGAGCCGCGTGAAGATCGCCTGCACTTCCTCGCGCACCAGACTGAGCGGGTGGCGATGGCCGAGCGCGGGGGCGCGGCCGGGCAGGGTGACGTCGACCGCGCCGGCCGGGCGGCGCGTCGCGGCGGCGGCGATCGCGCGTTCGGTGAGCGCCTGCTCGACCCTGGACTTCAGGGCGTTCACCAGCTGGCCGAAGGCGCGCCGGTCGGCGGCCGGCAGCGACGGCAGGTGGCCCATCAGATCGGTCAGGCGGCCGCTCTTGCGGCCGGTCCAGCCGATGGTGAGTGCCTCGATGGCCGCGGCCCGCGCCGTCGCCGGTGCGGCATCGGCCGCGGCGAGCGCCTGGGCGAACGCCGCCTCGTGATCGGCGACGAGCCGGGTCAGATCGTCGAGTGAAGACATTGGGAAGGGCCGGGGGTGAGCGTGCTCTTCCCGAGCCCCGGGACCCGCGTCCCGGGCCCCGGCTCTCTAGACGCCAGCGGCCGCCTTGGCCTTGGCGGCAATCGCCGCGAACGCGGCAGTGTCGCGGGCGGCCAGTTCGGCCAGGCTCTTGCGGTCGAGCTCGATGCCGGCCGCCTTGATGCCCTTCATGAAGACGCTGTAGGACACACCGTGCTCGCGCGCCGCGGCGTTGATGCGCATCACCCAGAGCGAGCGGTAGTCGCGTTTCTTCTGCTTGCGGCCGGCATAGGCGTAGACGCCTGCCTTCTCGGCCGCTTCCTTCATGAACTTGTAGAGCTTGGACTTGTTCTGGAAGTAGCCCTTGGTGAGCTTTTCGAGCTTCTTCCGCTTGGCACGGCGCACCGTGCCACGCTTGACGCGAGGCATGACTGACTCCGGATAGCGGTTAGGGGTCAGCGAAGCTGAACTTGGTCCCGCAAACCTTGGGGACCACGACGCGATGACGGAACAGCCCTAACCGCCTGTCATCGGTCGGGGACTAGGGACTAGGCACTGGGCCCTGATCCCTGGTCCCTATACGTTACTAGTCGTACGGAAGCATCCGCCGCAGCTTGGCCTGCTCGGAATCCGAGACCACCTTGTTGCCGCGGGCGTGACGCTTCACTTGCGTGGACTTGCTGGTGAGCAGGTGGCGCTTGAACGCCGCCGTGCGCGTGAACTTGCCGGTGCCGGTCTTCTTGAACCGCTTGGCGGCGCCCCGGTGACTCTTCAGCTTCATCTTCGGCATTGACGGTTCCTAGTTTCCTGCGAGCTCTTCTTCGCCCTCGGCCGCGCGTGACGCGCGCACCGCCGGCTTGCTGCCGCGCTTCTGCGACAGGATCGTGTGCATCTGGTTGCCTTCCTGCCGGGGCATCGTCTCGGGCATGGCCACTTCGGCCAGTTCTTCGATGAGCCGCGTCAGGATGCGGTGGCCGATCTCGGGGTGCGCCATCTCGCGTCCGCGGAAGAACACGGTGGCCTTCACCTTGTCGCCTTCCTCGAGGAAGCGCTCGATGTGCTTCTTCTTGAACTGATAGTCGTGTTCGTCCACCTTGGGACGGAACTTGATTTCCTTGACCTCGATCACCTTCTGGTGCTTCTTCGCTTCGCGCGTCCGCTTCGCTTCCTGGTACTGATACTTCCCGTAGTCCATGATCCGGCAGACCGGCGGCACGGCGGTGGGGGAGATCTCCACGAGATCGAGGCCCTTGGAGCGGGCAATCGTCAGGGCCTGCGGCGGCGGCATGATGCCGAGCTGCTGCCCGGTTTCGTCGATCACCCGGATCTCGCGGACCCGGATGCGCTCGTTGGTGCGGACGCGGTCGTCACGACGACCAGAACGGTTACGGTCGAATGCGATACTCAGCCTCCAGGCGCAAAGATTTCTAGGATAGCCGCTTCTCGGCAACCTCGGCAAGGGCCTCGGTCACGAAGCGGTCGAGGGGGGTGGCGCCCAGGTCGCCCCGCGAGCGGCTGCGCACGGCCACGGCCCGGTCGGCCGCTTCCCGGTCGCCGACCACGAGCATGTAGGGCACTTTCTGCAGCTGGGCCTCGCGGATCTTGTAGTTGACCTTCTCCTGGCGGTCGTCGAGCGCCGCCTTGAGGCCGGCCGTCTGCAGCGCCGCCAGCACCTCGCCGGCATACCCGGCATGGCGGTCGGCGATCGGCAGCACCACCACCTGCAGGGGGGCCATCCACAGCGGGAAGGCCCCGGCGAAGTGCTCGATGAGGATGCCGATGAAGCGTTCGAAACTGCCGAAGATGGCACGGTGCACCACGACCGGCCGGTGCTCGGCGTTGTCGGCGCCGACGTACTTCAGGTCGAACTGGCGGGGCAGCTGGTAGTCGAGCTGGATCGTGCCGCACTGCCACTTGCGGCCGAGCGCGTCGGTGATGTCGAAGTCGATCTTGGGCCCGTAGAACGCGCCGTCGCCCTCGTTCAGGTCGTAGGGCTGCGCGGCGTGTTCGAGCGCCTGGCGCAGCCCGGCCTCGGCCAGATCCCAGGTGGCGACCTCGCCGAGGAACTTCTCGGGGCGGGTCGACAGCTTGGCGGTGTACTCGAGGCCGAAGTCGCCGTAGACCCGTTGCACCAGACGGATCAGCGCCTCGACCTCCGACCCGATCTGGGCGTCGGTGATGAAGCAGTGCGCGTCGTCCTGTGAGAACTGCCGCACCCGGGTCAGTCCCGACAGCACCCCGGACGCCTCGTTGCGGTGCAGCGGCGTCTGCTCGTGGAGGCGCAGCGGCAGGTCCTTGTAGCTGCGCATCTCGCTGCCGAACACCAGCATGTGCCCCGGGCAGTTCATCGCCTTGAGGCCCATCTCCTCGCCGTCGCGCGATTCCACCAGGAACATGTTCTCGCGGTAGTGCGTCCAGTGGCCCGACGTCTCCCACAGCCCTTTGTTGAAGACGATCGGCGTCTTCACTTCGACGTAGCCGGCGGGGAAGAGCACGCCGCGCATGTAGTCGGCGAGCGTGTTGTAGAGCGTGGCGCCCTTGGCCAGCCAGAACGTCGCGCCCGGCGCCCACGGGTGCCAGGTGAACAGGCCCAGTTCCTTGCCGACGCGACGGTGATCGCGTTTCTTCGCTTCCTCGATCCGCGCCAGATGGGCGTCGAGGTCTTTCTGGGCCAGGAAGGCGGTGCCGTACAGCCGCTGCATCGGCTGGTTCTTCGCATCGCCCTTCCAGTAGGCGTTGGACGTCGCCGTCAGCTTGAATGCCTTCAGCCGGCCGGTCGTCGGCACGTGCGGGCCGACGCAGAAGTCGACGAACGTGTCGCGGTCCTTGATCGTGTAGACCGAGACGTGGCTCTGGCCGGCGGTCTTTTCTTCGATCAACTGCACCTTGAGCGGTTCCCCGCGCCGGGCGAAGAAATCCAGGGCCTCCTGCCGGTCCCACATCTGGCGTTCGTAGACCAGGTCCTGGGCCGCCAGCTCACGCATCCTGGCTTCGATCTTCTCGAGGTCCTCGGGCACGAACGGCTGCGGCACGACGAAGTCGTAGAAGTAGCCGTCCTCGATGGCCGGGCCGATGCCGCACTGCACGCCGGGATACAGCGCCGTCACGGCCGCGGCCATCAGGTGCGCGGCGGAATGGCGGGCGAGCGGCAGCGCCTCGGGGCTCTTGTCGGTCACGATGCGCACGCGCGCGTCGCGGGTCAGCGGGTAGGTCAGATTGACGAGCCGGTCATCGACGACGGCCGCGAGCGCGGCCTGGGCGAGGCGAGGGGAGATGTCGGCGGCGACGGCCGCCACCGGGGCGCCGTCGGCCACCTGGCGGCTCGTGCCGTCGGGAAGCGTGACCGTGATCATGATGGTTGTGAAAGCGGGGCGGGCGAGTGGCCTGCCATGAGCAAGGTCGCGCGGGCTACGTTGTTCCCGCGACCGAGTCGAATGGTAGGCACGGGCAGACTCGAACTGCCGACCTCCTGCGTGTCAAGCAGGCGCTCTAACCAGCTGAGCTACGCGCCTATGTGCGGGTCGCCCGGCCTTACGGGAAGACGAAGTATAACTCAGGCCGCCTTCTTGACGGCGGTCAGGGTCTCGACGGCCTTGTCGAGGGCGGCGTCGCCAGCCGGCGGGTCGACGCCGAAGTCCACCGTCGGGACGTCCACCGACACGTCCGGGGTGACGCCGCGTTCCTGCAGCGCGGCCCCGTCCGGCCCCAGATAGAGCAGGTGCGTGAGCATCAGCCCGGCGCCGTCGGGCAGCGGCACCACCTTCTGGCGGCCGGCCCGGCCCTGGCTGCGGTCGCCGACCACGGTCGCGCGCTTGTTCCCCGAGAGCGCCGCGGCGAACACCTCGGCCGCCCCGGAGGTGCCGTTGTCGGCGAGGATGGCAACCGGCACGGTCACCGCGCCGTCGCCGGCAGCGGCGTTCACCGGCAGCTTCTCTTCGCCGCGCCCCTGCCGGTAGCCGAGCACCCCGCTCGGGACGAACAGCCGGGCGACGTCGAAGCCGGCGTCGAGCTCGCCGGTGGCGGTGCCGCGCAGGTCGATGACCACGCGGGTGGCGCCGTTGCGGGTCAGCGCGCCGATCTCGTTCTTCACTTCACCGGCCGTCGTGCGGGTGAACTCGGCGATGCGGAGGACGCCGGTGCCGGGACTGGCGACGCGACTGCGCACCGGCGCGGCGGCGGGCGCGTCCCTGGTGAGTTCCACCTCGTGGGGCTCGGCGGCGTTGCCGCGCAGGATCGCCACCTTCACCTTGGTACCGGGCCGGCCGCGCAGCAGCCGCATCCCTTCGAACACGGTGGTGTCGCGGGTCGACTGGCCGTCGATCGACCGGACGTAGTCGCCGGGCCGGAGTCCGGCCTTGGCGGCGGACGAGCCGTCGCGGGCGGCGATCACCCGCAGATAGTACTGGCGGGTGAGTTCAAGCCCAGGGTGGGCGGCGTCGCCGCCGGTCTGACCGAGGCTCTTCATCTGAGCGACATCGAGGTAGGCGCTGTCGGGGTCGAGGCCATCGGCCAGCCCGTGCATCGCGCCGTGCATCACCTTGTCGATCTCGACCGGCTCGACGTAGTTGTCGAGGATGAGTGTGACCACGTCCTGGAAAATGCGCAGGTAGCGGTAGCTCTCGCCCTGCGCCGAGGCGGTGCGCCCGAGGACGCCGCCGACGACGGCGAACGCCAGCACTGGCAGCGAGACGATCAGGACGGCGACGCGGGTTCGTGACGTCATGGGGTCCGACGCAGCCATTGTACGGGATTGACCGGACGACCGTCGATCCGCACCTCGAAGTAGGCGGCGGCTTCGCCGGCCGGCGTGGCCCCGCTGGTCCCGACCAGCTGGCCGCGGCTCACCACCAGCCCGGGGCGCAGGGCCGTGCCCGACAGGTGTCCGTAGACGGTGAACGCGTCCTCCCCGTGATCGAGGATGACCATCACGCCGTAGCCGGTGAAGGGCGCGGCGTAGGCCACCGTCCCGCCGTGCACCGCGTGCACGGTCGAGCCCGCGGCGGTGCCGATCTCGATGCCGTTGCGCTGGATCGACGTGCCGAAGCTGCCGGTCGTGGCGCGGCCGAAACGGGTCAGCAGCGGGCCGGCGAGCGGCCACGGCAAGTCACCCTGGAACGGCCTGAGCGGCAGGTCGACGATCGCCGCGCCGGGCAGGCCGTCGAGCGTTGACTGCAGACGCTGCCGCGCCTGTTCGAGTTCGCCGACGAACTGCGCCGCCAACTCGCGGCGGCGATCGAGTTCGTCCAGCATCCGGGTACGCTCGCTGACGGCTTTGGCGGCGGCGGCCTCGAGGGTGACCGCCTCGGCTTTCAGGCGGGCGAGCTGGCGCTCCTCGGACTGCAGCTGCGTGCGCGCCGCCTCCTCTTCGGCCAGCAGCCGGCGGTGTTCGGCGATGCGGATCTCCTCGATCTTGGCCAGCGACACCACGCCGCGGCTGGCCCGCGCCAGGTCGCGCTCGTCGGCGGTGTCGAGCAGCAGCCGCACGTAGCCATTGCGGCCGCGCTTGTAGAGGGCCTGGAGCCGCTCCTCGAGGGCCGGCGTCCGTTCGACCCGCTGGGCCTCGAGCGCCTGCACGCGCGCGCTCGACGCCGCGACCTTGGCGCTGACCGCGCTCAGTCGGGTGTTGACCTGCGCCAGTTCTTCGGCCCGCAGCGCCCGCGTCAGTTCCAGCTGGCGCAACGTCGCCAGCGTCGTCGTCGATTGCTGCGCGAGCTGATCGGCCTCGCGCTGCAGCGCCTTGATGCGATCGGCGGCGCGCTGGACCAGGGCGCCGGGCGTCGGCGCGACCGGCGCCGGACCCTGCGCCATCAGGGGCAGGGCCGAGGCCAGGGCCAGGGCGGCGGCGAGCGGTCGGGAGCGGCGCGCGATCGAACCCGTCATCGGCACGTGCCCCTAGCGTAACGCGGCCGCGGCCGGGGCGGAAGGGCCAGCCGCAGGTGGCGGGGACGAGCCGCCGGGGCCGGCCCACGGGGGCCGCGATACACTCGGCGGATGCCGGATCCGTCGCCGCCGATCGCCATCAGCCGCGGGGAACTGGTGCTGCTGTCGTTCGGCATGTGGCTGGGCGGCGTCAGCCTGCTGGCCCTGCTTCCGGTCGTGCTGATGCCGCGTCTGGGCCCGGCCCTGGGCCTGGGCGCCACCTACTTCCTGTTCTTCGTCGCCTGGCAGCCGTTGCAGCGCATCACCCAGCGGGCGCTGGGCACGCGGGCGGCGTTCGTGCGTACGATGGGCCTGGTCGCGACCGCGGCGATCGCCGCCTACTACGTGCGCGAGGCCCTGCTCGAGCTCATCCGCCGCGCCGCATGATGCCGGCGACGGTCAGCACGCCGGTCTCCGGCTCGTATACTCGGCCGGTGCGCGCCCTCGGCATCGACTACGGAGCGCGGCGCATCGGGCTGGCGCTGAGCGACGCCTCGGGCACGCTCGCCTCGCCCTGGCGCGTCGTCGACCGGCCGCGTTCGGAGGCCGAGACCATCCGGATGGTGTCGGGCGAGATCGCCAGGCTGCGCGCCGAGGACGACGGCCTGGCGACGGTCGTCGTCGGCTGGCCGCGCCACCTCGACGGCTCGCCCAACGCCCAGACGCCGCTGGCCGAGGCGTTCGCCCGCGCCATCGAGACCGCCACCGGACTGCCGGTCGTCCTGCAAGACGAGCGGCTCAGTTCGGTCGAGGCCGAATCGCGCCTGGCCCGGCGGGATCGCGACTGGCGGAGCCGCAAGCAGAAACTCGACGCCGCCGCCGCCGCGGTGGTGCTGCAGGACTACCTGGACACGCGCACCCGTGCGTAAGTGGATTCGCGCTGCGTTTGCGCTGGTGATCCTCGGCGGGCTGGCGGCCGGCGGGGTGGCGTGGTGGGCGCGCGGCCAGGCCCTGACGCCGTTCCGCGGCTACCACGGTGACGCGCAATTCGTCGCCATCCCGGCCGGTGCGGGCCCGCGCGCGATTGCCGCCAGCCTGGTCGAGGCCGGCGTCGTGCGCGACGCCACCACGTTCCGCGTCGCGCTGTGGATGACGGGGCGGGCCCGCGATCTGAAGGCCGGCGAGTACCGCTTCGCCGAGCCGCGCAGCGCCGTCCAAGTCGTCGAGACCATCGCCCGCGGGCAGATCTACACCCAGCCGGTGACCTTTCGCGAGGGCCTGACGATCGCGGAGATGGCCGAGGTCTACGAGACGCGCGGGCTCGGCCCGCGCGCCGCGTTCGTCGCCGCCGCCGGTGACGTCTCGCTCATCCGCGACCTCGACCCGGAGGCGCGCGACCTCGAGGGCTATCTCTTCCCCGATACGTATCCGGTGCCGCGCCACACGCCGGCGCCGGCGCTGGTCGAACAGATGGTCCGCGGCTTCCGCGCGGCGTTTCCCCCGGCGCTGGTCGACGCGGCCACCGGCCAGGGGCTCACCGTGCGCCAGGTGGTGACCCTGGCGGCGCTCGTCGAGAAGGAAACGGCGCAGGACGCCGAGCGGCCGGTCGTCGCCGCGGTGTATCGCAACCGGCTCCGGCTGGGCATGCCGATGCAGGCCGATCCGACGGTGATCTTCGCGCTGCAGCGGGCCGGGCGCTGGAACGGCAACCTGACCCGCGCCGATCTCGGATTCGACTCGCCCTACAACACCTACCGCAACCCCGGCCTGCCGCCTGGGCCGATCGCCGCGCCCGGCCGCCGGGCGATCGAAGCGGTGGTGCGGCCTGCCGCCGTGGACTTCCTGTATTTCGTCAGCCGCAACGACGGCACCCACGTGTTCGCGGCGACGCTCGCCGCGCACAACCGCAACGTGCAGGAGTGGCAGGTGCGGTTCTTCCGCGAGCGGCGGGCCCGCGAGCGCGCCGAGCGATAGCCCGCGACGCGAGACGGCTACTCGGTCGGGATGTCCGGAGCCGGCACGTTGCGCGGCCAGGCCGGCTCCGGCCGGCCCTTCCAGATCCACGCGATGTAGTCGACCAGCGGCGGTTCGGCGCCCAGCTCGCGCAGTCGCGCGTTCACCTGGCCGCGGTGGTGCGCGGTGTGCAGCGACAGGTGCAGCGCCGTCTCGGCCATGGTCGGGTGCACGATGACGCCGCCGGTCGGCGCGAACCGCGTCGCCCACGGCAGCTCGATGGTGCGCGCCGCGGCGCTGGCGTCGGCGGTCGCCAGGACGCCGCGCAGGTCGGCGAGGCCGGCCCGGCCCCAGGTGGCCAGCGCCGGCAGGCCGTCGAAACTGGCGAGGTCGGTGAAGCTGGCCGGCTGCTGCCGCCAGAAACTGGTGAAGGCGCGCTGCACGGTATGCAGGTGGTGCAGCCAGCCGCGCAGGCGGTCGTCGCCGCGGGCGGCGCTCGATTGCAGCGCCGTTGCCCAGACCTGGGCATCGGCCCACTCCATGTGCGCGGCCAGGCCGTTCAGTTCGTCGAGCGATGGCATCGGCGTCCTCTTCTCGTGTCGCGGAGCGGGCAGCTCAGCGCTCGCCCCATTTCAGCTTCTGGCGCAGCACCTCGAAGTAGGTGCGGGTCGTCGCCCGGACCAGCCGCACCATGCGCGGCGCCCGGCGGATCGTCACCGTGTCACCGGCGGCGAGCGGAAACCCGGTCTGGCCGTCGAAGGTGACGTAGACTTCGGCGCCGGCGTTGTCGGCGCTGACCGCGACGCGCACCTCGCGCTCGGCCGGCATGACGATCGGCCGGTTGCTGAGCGTGTGCGGCGCGATCGGCGTCAGCACGAGCGCGTCCATCGCGGGATGCACGATCGGCCCGCCGGCGGCCAGGTTGTAGGCGGTCGACCCGGTCGGGCTCGCGACGATCAGGCCGTCGGCCTTGACCCGGGTCACGAACTGGTCGCCGACCGACACCGACAGGTCGATCATGCGCGACAGCGCCGTGCGGGTGAACACGACGTCGTTCAGCGACCGGACGTCGGCGTCGGTCTCGCCGGCGCGGCGGGCCCGGCGCCGACAGCATCATGCGCTCGTCGAGCGTGCGAGCGGCCGTCGAGCACCTCGTCGAGCGCGCGATGCAGTTCGGGCCGCGTGATCTCGGTCAGGAAGCCCAGGCTGCCGAAGTTGACGGCGAGGATCGGCACGTCGCGGCCGCTGCGGGCGATGTGTCCGGCCGTCGCCGAGCAGCGTGCCGTCGCCGCCGAGCACGACCACCAGGTCGACGTCGCTGGCCAGCGTCGCGCGATCGCGCACGTGTTCGGGCGGCGCCGGCAGCAGCGCCGCCGCCTCCGGCGCCCACACCGCGTTGACGCCGCGCTGCTGCAGCCACGCGTCGAGCTCGGCCAGCGTCTCGCGGGCTTCGACCAGATCGGCTTGGTGACGATGCCGATGCGCATGGCGTGCTAGGGCGAAACGGTGCGGCGCAGGTGCACGAGGAACTCGCGGTTGCCCTTGCGCGCCGGTGATCGGCGACGGCGTCACCGCCAGGCGGGTCCATCCTATCGCAGCCGCTTTCACGGTCACCTCGGCGACGACGCGCGCGTGCACCTCGGGATCGCGCACGATGCCCTTCGGGCGCGTCGCGCCGCCCGGCCTCGAACTGCGGCTTCACCAGCGCGACGATGTCGGTGCCGTCGGTGACGCAGCGGCAGCGAGCGGCGGCAGGATGTGGCGCGAGCGAGATGAACGACACGTCGATGGTGACGATGCCGGGCGGGCCCTCGAGCGCGGCGATGTCGGCGGCGGTCAGGTGCCGCGCGTTGACGCCCTCGATCACGATGACGCGCGGATCGCTGCGCAGCCGCCAGTGCAGCTGGCCGTGGCCGACGTCGAGCGCGACGACGCGCGCGCGCCGCGCTGCAGCAGCACGTCGGTGAAGCCGCCGGTCGACGCGCCGATGTCGAGCGCCTCGCGGCCGGTGACGTCGATGCCGAAGGCGTCGAGCGCGTGCGCCAGCTTGACGCCGCCGCGGCTGACCTACGGATGATCGGGGCCGATCACGCGCACCTCGGCGTGCTCCGACACCATCGTGCCGGCCTTGGCCGCCGACCGGCCGTCGACGTCGACCTGGCCGGCGAGGATCAGCGCCCGCGCCCGCTCGCGCGACTCGACCAGGCCGCGCCGGACGAGCAGCTGATCGAGGCGCAGCTTCATGCGCGCGCGCCTCCGCCACGGAGTCGCGAGCCCTCGAGGGCGGACGCCATCACGAGCGGCGCTCGACGATCCAGCGCGCGATGCCGGCAGGTGGCTGCCGCCCAGCCCGGCCGCGGCCAGCGCCGCGTCGGCGCGGGCGACCGCTTCGGCGGCCAGCGTCTTCGAGTGCGCCAGGCCGAAGAGCGCCGGGTAGGTCGGCTTGCCGGCCGCGGCATCCTTGCCGGCCGTCTTGCCGAGCTCGGCGGAGCGCCTTCGACGTCGAGGATGTCGTCGACGATCTGGAAGGCGAGGCCGACCTCGGTGGCCCAGCGCGTCGACCGCGCCTCATGGCGTCGTCGGCGCCGGCCATGACCGCGCCGGCGACCGCCGAGGCGCGGATCAGCGCGCCGGTCTTGCGCGCGTGCATGTCGGCGAGGCCGGCGGCGTCGAGCGACGGCGGCGCGCTGCGGCGTCCGCCCGGCCGCGCCGAGATCGATCGCCTGGCCGCCGACCATGCCGGCCGGGCCGGCGGCGTCGGCGACCAGCGCGAGCACCCGCAGCTTGCGGTCGACGCAGCGCCGCGATCGGCCGGCTCGCGCGCCAGCAGCGCGAACGCTTCGGCCTGCAGGCCGTCGCCGGCGAGGATCGCCATGCCGTCGCCGGCGACGACGTGCAGCGTCGGCCGGCCGCGCCGCAGCGTGTCGTCGTCCATCGCCGGCAGGTCGTCGTGGATGAGCGAGTAGGTGTGGATCAACTCGAGCGCGCACGCCGCCGGCAGCGCGCGTCGCCAGCGCCGCGCCGGTCGTCCTGGCCGCGGGCCGTGGCCACGGCGTCGGCGGCGGCGAGCACCAGCATCGGGCGCAGCCGCTTGCCGCCGGCCATCACGCTGTAGCGCATGGCCTCGGCTGACCACCGGCGGACAGCGCCGGCGGGCGCTGGCAGGCACGCGTCGAGCGCCTCCTCGACGGCGCCGCGGCAGGCGGCGGCGAAGGCCTCGAACGGCGTCATCACCGATCCTCGTCCTGGCTCACCTCGCCGAGGCTCGCCGGCGCCGGCTTGAGCTCGCCGCGCTCGTTCAGGACCTCGATGCGCCGCTCGGCCTCCTCGAGGCGGGCGTGGCAGAACCGCGACAGCTGCACGCCGCGCTCGTACAGCGCGAGCGACTTCTCGAGCGCCAGGTCGCCGTCCTCGAGCTTCTTGACGATCGCCTCGAGCTCGGCGATCGCGGCCTCGAAATCCTTGATGGTCGGATCCATGGAGATGCTCCGTCGATACTCAGGCGTCGGGCGCTGTCGGCGGCGGACCGCGCGGACGTCGCAGTCGAGTTCGCCACTGGCCAGTGCGCACCCGCACCTGCGTCGCCCGGCGACACCGCCGCGGCGGTGCGCACCAGCGTCGAGCCGTCGGCGTTCCAGCACACGGCGTAGCCGCGGCCGAGCACCGCCAGCGGGCTGAGGGCGTCCAGGCGGGCGGCCGCTTCGCGCAGCCGCGTCTCGGCGGCATGGCGATGACGGCCGAGCGCGGCGGCGAGCCGGCGATCGTGGGCAGTGAGCGCGCTGCGCCCGCGGACCAGCCGCTGCTGGGGGTGGTGCGTGGTCGAGGCGCGGGCGAGCGTGTCGACCTGACGCCGGCGATCGGCGACGGCGGCGGCGGTGCCGCGGCGCAGCCACGCCGTCAGCTCGGCGACGTGGCGTGACGGTGGGCGATGCGCGCCGGCACTCCGGCGAACGCCGGCCGGGCCTGCAGCTGGTGGAGCCGGCCGTCGAGCCGCTGCAGCCGCGCCCGGACCGCCGATCCGGCACGCCGGCGCCAGCGCGTCGATGTGGCCGCTGAACTCGTCCTTGCGCCGCGACCACGAGCTCGGCGGCCGCCGACGGCGTCGGCGCGCGCAGGTCGGCGACGAAGTCGGCAATCGTCACGTCGGTCTCGTGGCCGACCGCCGAGATGACCGGCACCGGCGACGCGGCGATCGCGCGGGCCACGACCTCCTCGTTGAACGCCCACAGGTCCTCGATCGAGCCGCCGCCGCGGCCGACGATGACGACGTCGACGCCGTCGATCCGCGCCACCCGGCGTCAGCGCCCGCGCGATCTCGCGCGCGGCGCCCTCGCCCTGCACGCGGGCCGGGGCGATGACGAGATGCGCGTTGGGATAGCGGCGGCGCAGCACCTGGATGATGTCGCGCAGCGCCGCGCCGTCGAGCGAGGTGACGATGCCGATCCGGCGCGGCAGCGCCGGCAGCGGCCGCTTGCGCGCGTCGTCGAACAGCCCTTCGGCGGCGAGCCGCGCCTTCAGCTGCTCGAAGGCCAGCTGCAGCGCGCCGAGGCCCTGCGGCTCCAGATGCTCGCAGACCAGCTGGTACTCGCCCTTCGGGTCGTAGACGCTCACGCGGCCGCGCGCCACGACGTGCAGGCCGTCCTCGGGCTTGAAGCGCAGCAAGCGCAGCGCCGAGCGGAACATCACGCCCTTCACCTGCGGCGCGCGCGTCCTTCAGCGTGAAGTAGAGGTGGCCGGTGTTCCAGACCTCGCGCCCGACAGCTCGCCTTCGACCCAGACCTCGGCGAATCGCGACTCGAGCAGGTCGCGAAGCGACGCGGTCAGCTCGCTCACCGAGACGACCCGTCGAGCCGGCGCCGCCGGGCGCCGGGTCGTCGAACGGGCAGGCCGCCGGACGGAGTCACGACGCCGTCGCCCGGACGGCCGCGGCCAGCGCCGCCAGTTCGTCGGCGGTGTGACTCAGCCGCTCGATGGCCGACGCCCGGCCGGTGGCCGGATCGGCGGTGACGATCACGCCGTGCAGCCGCGGATCGCCGGTGGCGGTCTCGAAGCGGGCCGGCAGCGCGTTGAGGAACTTGCCGATGACCGCCGCCTTCTCGACGCCGATGACGCCGTCGTGCGGCCCGGTCATGCCGACGTCGGTGAGATAGGCGGTGCCCTTCGGCAGGACCCGCTCGTCGGCGGTCTGCACGTGGGTGTGGGTGCCGACGACGGCGGTGACCTTGCCGTCCAGGTACCAGCCCATCGCGATCTTCTCGGAGGTGGCCTCGGCGTGGAAGTCGACGAAGACGATCGCGGCGCCTTCGGCCTTGAGCGCGCGCGATTTCGCGCGACGCGGCGGGAACGGATCGTCGATATTGGCGAGGAACACGCGGCCCATCACGTTGATGACGCCGACCCGCACGCCGTTGCCGGCGCGTGACCAGCACGCGCCGTTGCCCGGCGCGCCGGCGGGGTAGTTGGCCGGCCGCAGCAGGCGCGGCTCGGCGCCGATGTAGTCGAGCGACTTCCTTCTTGTCCCAGATGTGATTGCCCGACGTCATCACGTCGACGCCGCAGGCGAACAGCTGCTCGCCGATGTCGCGGGTGATGCCGAAGCCGGCGGCGGCGTTCTCGCCGTTGGCGATGACGAGGTCGATGCCGTGGTGGGCGACGAGGGCCGGCATGCCCGCGTCGCACGAGATCGCGGCCCGGCCGGCCGACGATGTCGCCGATGAACAGCAGCTTCACGCGCGCGGCTCCGTCGCTGATCGGCGACGGGAATCGGACGGCCGCGGCGGTCGGGAATCTTCGGCAGCGTGATGCGCAGTTCGCCGTCGCGCAGCGTCGCGGTGGCCCGGGCCGCGTCGACGGCGACGTGGATGCGGACGGCGCGGGCGAAGCGGCCGAAGTCGCGCTCGACCAGATGGAAGCTCGCCGGGCCCTGCGGCCGCGGCTCGGGCCGGTCCTTCTCGCCGGCGACGATGACCACACCGGCCGTGACCACGATTCGGAGATTGGTGGCCGGGATGCCCGGGACGTCGAGCACCAGCTCGAGGGCGTCGTCGGTCTCGAAGACGTCGAGGAGGGGCAGGCATTCGCCGGTGATCTGGTGACGGCGGTCTGGACGCTGGCGGGCCAGCTCGTCGAACAGCTTGCGGACGTCGCCAGAGACGTCGCCGACGTCGGAGGAGACCGGAAGGCGTGACAGGGGGCGCATTTGAACGAAACCGGAACGCCATTGTACCGCGGCCGAAGGGTGGGTTCCGGAAGGCGATCCACGCAGTATCTTAGTGTCAACGCTCATGAAATGTGCTTGCGTGAAACTAATCTACGGTTATAATCGTCTCACCCGCAGGAAGGAACGGGAAACGACATGGCGACCAAGGGCAAAGTCATCGGCATCGACCTGGGCACCACCAACTCGGTGGTGGCCGTCATGGAAAACGGAGAAGCGGTGGTCATCGTCAACCAGGAGGGCGCCCGGACGACGCCGTCGGTGGTGGCCTTGGCCAAGGACGGCGAGCGGCTCGTCGGCCAGGTGGCCAAGCGTCAGGCCGTGACCAACCCCGAGAACACCGTGTTCTCGGTGAAGCGGTTCATGGGCCGCAAGTTCAGCGAGGTGGAGAGCGAAGCCCGCCGCGTGCCGTACAAAGTGGCGGCCAACGCCAACGGCGATGCCTGGGTCGACGTGCGCGGCAAGCAGTACTCGCCGCCGGAAATCTCCGCGATGATTCTCGGCAAGCTGAAGAAGGCCGCCGAGGATCACCTCGGCGAGACGGTGACCGACGCGGTCATCACCGTGCCCGCCTACTTCAACGACGCGCAGCGTCAGGCGACCAAGGACGCCGGCACGATCGCCGGGCTGAACGTCCTGCGCATCGTCAACGAGCCGACCGCGGCGGCGCTCGCCTACGGCCTCGACAAGAAGAAGGACGAGACCATCGCCGTGTACGACCTCGGCGGCGGCACGTTCGACATCTCGGTGCTCGAGGTGGGCGAGGGCGTCGTCGAAGTGAAGTCGACCAACGGCGACACGCACCTCGGCGGCGACGACTTCGACCACGCGATCATCGACTGGCTGGCGGCCGAGTTCAAGAAGGCCGAGGGCATCGACCTGGCCAAGGACCGGATGGCCCTGCAGCGCCTGAAGGAAGCGGCGGAGAAGGCCAAGATCGAGCTGTCGTCGGCGCTGGAAACCGAGATCAACCTGCCGTTCATCACGGCGACAACACCGGTCCGAAGCACCTGACGATCAAGCTGACGCGGGCCAAGCTCGAGGCGCTGGTCGAGGATCTCGTGCAGCGCACGATGGGGCCGGTGAAGCAGGCGCTGGCCGATGCCGGCGTGAAGCCGTCGGACATCGACGAGGTGGTGCTCGTCGGCGGCTCCACCCGCATGCCGCGCGTGCAGCAGGTGGTGAAGGAGTACTTCGGGAAGGAGCCGCACAAGGGCGTCAATCCCGACGAAGTGGTGGCGGTCGGCGCGGCGCTGCAGGGCGGCGTGCTCGCCGGCGACGTCAAGGACGTGCTGCTGCTCGACGTGACCCCGCTGTCGCTCGGCATCGAGACGCTCGGCGGCGTGATGACCACCCTCATCACGCGCAACACGACGATTCCGACGCGCAAGAGCGAAACCTTCTCGACCGCGGCTGACAGCCAGACCAGCGTCGAGGTCCACGTGCTGCAGGGCGAGCGCCAGTTCGCCCGCGACAACCGCACGCTCGGCAAGTTCCACCTGGTGGGGCTGCCGCCGGCGCCGCGCGGAGTGCCGCAGATCGAAGTGACGTTCGACATCGACGCCAACGGCATCGTCAACGTGTCGGCGAAGGACAAGGCCACCGGCAAGGAACAGAAGATCACCATCAGCGGTTCGGGCGGACTCGGCAAGGACGAGGTCGAGCGCATGGTGAAGGACGCCGAGTCGCATGCCAGCGAGGACAAGGCCAAGCGCGATCTCATCGACGCCCGCAACCAGCTCGATTCGCTGACCTACTCGGTCGAGAAGACGCTTGCCGAGTCGAAGGACAAGCTGCCGGCCGGTGACGCCGAGAAGGTGCAGGCGGCGCTCGAGGCGGCGAAGAAGGCCACGCAGGGCGAGGACCTGGCGGCCATCACCAGCGCCACGAGCGATCTGCAGAAGGCGTCGCACCAGATGGCCGAGTCGCTCTACAAGGCGACCCAGGCGGCCGGTGGCGACCCCGGCACCGCGGCCGGCGGCGACGGCGCGAAGCCGGCGGACAGCGATGTCGTCGACGCTGAGTTTTCCGAAACCAAGTAGTAACCCGTAGGAATCAGGGACCAGGGACTAGGGACTAGGGACCAGACAGGAGCAAGCGATGGCTATCGTGCGATTCGATCCGTTTCGGGGATTCTCGGTGGACGGCGCCACGCCGTTCTCGACCGGAGGCGCCTGGGTGCCGGCGGTCGACATCTACGAGACCGACAAGAACGAGCTGGTCATCAAGGCGGAACTGCCCGAGGTGAAGCGCGAGGCGATCGCGGTCACGGTCGAGCAGCACACGCTGACGATCAGCGGCGAGCGCACGCCGGGCGACGACGTGCCGCGCGACGCGTTCCGGCGAGTCGAGCGGGCCTATGGCCAGTTCACGCGACGGTTCGCCCTGCCGCGCAGCGTCGACGCCTCGAAGGTGGCGGCGGAGTACCGCGACGGCGTGCTCACGGTGCGCCTGCCGATGCGTGAAGAGTCGAAGCCGCGCACCGTGCCGGTCGCGGTGGCGTCGTAGGAGGGGCGGGACATGAGTCTGCTGGTGCACTGGATCGTGCTGGCCGTCGCGCTGTGGGTGGCCGCCAACGTCGTGCCCGGTGTCCAGGTGGGCGCGTGGCAGCCGTTGCTGCTGGGCGCCGCCGTGCTCGGGGTGGTGAACGCGGTGGTCCGGCCGGTGATGGCCATCCTGACCCTGCCGATCACGATCCTCACCCTGGGCCTCTTCTACCTGGTGGTCAACGGCGCGGCATTCGGACTGGCGGCGGCCCTGGTCCCCGGGTTCGAGGTCGCGTCGTGGCTGGCAGCGATTCTGGGCGCCCTGGTCACCGGTCTGGCCGCCTGGGTCGTCGGCGCAGTTCTGGCCCCGGCGACCCGAAAGGCGTAAACCTCAAGCCTGCCGCGCCGTAGCCCGGATTAGATTTTGACTGACGGGCGGAGGCGGGGCCTGCCGCGCCATAGCCGATTCGGTTTTGACTGAACGGCGAAGGCGGGCTAAGCTGAAAAGCTATGTCCGAGAACGAGATCCCGACCGAGCCCCAGTCCGAAGCGGTGGTGGTCGAACGCCCGCAGGGCCGCCCGATCGAGAGCCGCTTCCTGTACGTGGACGTCGCCGCCGCCCGCGCCAAGCAGTTGCGCAAGGGCGCCACGGTGCGCCTCGACGCCAACGCGCCGCGTGCGACCAAGCCCGAACGGCTGGCGATGGAAGAAGTGAACCAGCGGCTGGTCGAGTGGGATCTGCCCGAGTTCGCGGTCCTCAACGAAAAGCGCTAGCGCGTCGACCCTGGGGCCAGCGGAACCGCTGAGCCCGGGCGCTCGTCCCTTGCAGCAGGGTGGCGGGTGTCGCCTCCCGCGGAGGAGGAGCGATGGGCGCGCTGTTCGCACTCGGCATACTCGGGGTGGTCGGAGCCGCGCTCGTCGGCGTCCTCGGCCTCGTCTGGCTGGTCCTGAAGCTCGTGTTCCTTCCCATCCGCCTGGCGCTCGGCCTGGTCAAGCTCGTGGTCGGTCTGGCGGTGGGCCTGGTCGGCGGCATCGCGATGCTGGCGCTGGCGCCAGTGATCGCCATCGGCGTCGGCGGTGTGGCTCTGGTGGCCATCGTCGTCGCGGCGTTCGCGCTGCTCCTGCCGCTGCTGCCGTTCCTGCTGCTCGGCGGCCTCGTCTGGGCGTTCACGCGGCGGCCCGCGGCCGCGGCCTGAGCGATCAGGCCGGCGCCCGCGTGTGCCAGTCGGTGACGGCCTGCAGCGCCCCGCCGGCTCGGAACAACGTGGCCTCGTCCCAGCGCCGGGCGGTGAGCTGGCAGCCGATCGGCAGGCCGTCGGGTGAGAAGCCGCACGGCAGGCTGATCGCCGGCAGGCCGGCGAGATTCGCGCTCACCGTGAAGATGTCGGCCAGGTACATCTGCAGCGGGTCGGCGGTCTTTTCGCCGAGCCGGAAGGCCGGCGTCGGCGTGGTCGGCGTCGCCACCGCGTCCACCGTCTCGAACGCCCGCGTGTAGTCGTCACGCACCTTCGCCCGCACGAGCTGCGCCTTCACGTAGTACGCGTCGTGGTACCCGGCGCTCAGCACGAACGTGCCGAGCATGATTCGCCGCTTCACTTCGGCGCCGAAGCCTTCGTCGCGGGTGCGCTCGTACATCTCGCGCAGCCCGTCGGTGGGCCCGAGCGCGGCCCGGTAGCCATAGCGCACGCCGTCGTAGCGCGCCAGGTTGGAGCTGGCTTCGGCGGTGGCGACCAGGTAGTAGACCGGAATCGCCAGCGGCGCGTTGGGCAGCTCGATGTCGACGAGGGTCGCGCCGGCGTCGCGCCACGCCGCGAGTGCGGTCTCGAAGGCCCGGCCCACGGCGGCATCGACGCCGCTCTCGACGAATCGGCGCGGCACGCCGATGCGCAGGCCGGCGGCGTCACGCGGTGTGGCCGCCCAGTCCGGGACCGGCCGGGTGGAGCAGGTGGCGTCGTGCGGATCGGCGCCGGCCAGCGCCGCGAGCAGCAGCGCCGCGTCGTCGACCGACGTGGTGAAGGGGCCGATCTGATCGAGCGACGACGCGAAGGCGAGCAGGCCGTAGCGCGAGACCCGCCCGTAGGTCGGCTTCACGCCGACCACGCCGCAGAACGCCGCCGGCTGGCGGATCGATCCGCCGGTATCGGATCCAAGCGCCGCCGGAACCATCCGCCTGGCAACCGCCGCCGCCGACCCGCCGCTCGAGCCGCCGGGCGTGCGCTCGAGCGCCCAGGGGTTGGCGGTCGGTCCGTACGCCGAGTTCTCGGTCGACGAGCCCATCGCGAACTCGTCGCAGTTGGTCTTGCCGACGACGATGGCGCCGGCCGCGGCCAGCCGCGTGACCACCGTCGCGTCGTAGGGCGGAACGAAGCCGCGCAGGACCGCCGAGGCCGCGGTCGTCGGCAGACCGTCGGTGCAGATGTTGTCCTTGACCGCGACCGGCACACCGGCCAGCGGCCCAAGCGTCTCACCGCGCGCGCGCGCGGCGTCGACGGCGCGGGCGGTGTCGAGGGCGCGCTCGGCGGCGATCGCCGTGAAGGCGTGCAGCGTGGTGTCGTAGCGGGCGACGGCGGCGATGGCGGCGTGCACCGCCGCTTCGGCGGTCTGGTCGCCGGCGGCGATGGCGTTGCGCAGCGTGGTCAGCGGACCGGAGCCGCTCATCCGACCACCCGCGGCACTTTGAAGAGGCCGGCCTCCGACGTACTCTCGGGCGCGTTGGCGAGCGCGCGTGACCGCGTCAGGCCGTCGGCCGGCTCATCCGCACGTTCGAGCGTGACGTCGTCGAGCACGTGTGACATCGGTGTGACGCCGGCGGTGTCTTCCGCTTGCACCTGCCTGACGTACTCGAGGATGTCAGCGAGTTGACGGCCGAACAGCGTGACTTCGTCGTCGGTGAGCGCCAGATGCGCCAGGGCGGCGATGCGGTGCACTTCGTCGGGGCCGAGCGGCGTGGCCATATCCGGAAAATGGTACCACGAACTTCGCGCACCGCCGGGGTGGCCGGCCGCGTCTCACGCAGATGGGACGAACGACGGCCCGGAGGCGCGCAGCCAACCGAGCCGTCGTAGTAGAATCAAGCGTTCCACACCCCCACGAGCTCGAGGTCACGACGAGCTCGCCGCGCCTGCACCGGGCGCGGCCCCTTGCAGGAGTCGCCGGCATGTCTGCGTTCATCCATCCCGTTCACCGCTCGACAGCGGTCGCGTTCGTGTGCCTGGCTTTTGCTGCGTGCGGCGGCGGAGCCGCCGACGGTCAGGGGCCGGGCGGGCCGCCGGGCGGCGGCATGCCGGCGATGGGCGTCGAGGTCGTGACGCTGGCCGAGAAGCCGGTCGAGGCCGTCACCGAGTACATCGGCACGGTGAAGTCGCGACGCTCGACGACGATTCAGCCGCAGGTCGAAGGCTTCCTGACCCGCATCGTCGCCCGCTCCGGCGATCGGGTACGGCAGGGCGCGGTGCTGATGGAGATCGACGCCGGACGCCAGGAAGCGACCGTCGCCAACCTCGAGGCGCAACGCGCCGCCCGCGAGGCGGATCTCGTCTATTGGACGCAGCAGACCGAGCGGCTGCGCGGCCTGCTCGATGCCGGCGCGGTGAGCCAGCAGGAATACGATCAGGCAGCGGCCACCCTTCGCTCGGGCCAGGCGCAGCTCCAGGCGGTCGAATCGCAGATCCGTGAGCAACGCGTCGAGCTCGGCTACCACCGCGTCATCGCGCCCGCCGCCGGGGTCGTCGGTGACATCCCGGTGCGGCTCGGCGATCGCGTCACCCAATCCACGGTGCTGACCACCGTCGACGACAACCAGGGCCTCGAGGTCTACCTGCAGGTGCCGGTGCAGCAGGCGCCGCAGCTCATTGCCGGCCTGCCGGTGCGCATCGTCGACGATCGCGGCCAGGAGATCATGACGACCAAGGTCACCTTCGTGGCGCCGTCGGTCGACCCGCAGACGCAGACGGTGCTGGCGAAGGCGGCGCTCGCCCAGCCCGGTGACTTCCGCACCGATCAGTTCGTGCGCGCGCGGGTGGTGTGGCGGTCGGCGCCAGGACTGACCATCCCGGTCGTCGCGGTGACCCGCGTCAACGGCCGCTTCTTCGCTTTCGTCGCCGAGGCGGGCGAGGGCGGGGCGACCGTAGCCCGGCAGAAGCCGGTCGAACTCGGGCCGCTCACCGGCAACGACTACGTGGTCGAAAAAGGCCTGTCGGCCGGCGACCGGCTGATCGTGTCGGGCGTCCAGAAGATCGGCGACGGCGCGCCGGTGACGGCGACGCCGGCCGCCAGCGCCCCGGCCGCCGCGGCGCCGGCCGGGAAGTCGTAGGACCGGGCGACATGCGTACTGACATCTTCATCAGCCGCCCGATCCTCTCGACCGTGCTGGCGCTGATCGTCGTGATCGCCGGCGCGATCGCCATTCCGACCATTCCGGTCGCGCGCTTTCCCGAACTGGCCCCGCCGTCGGTGACGGTGGCGGCCATCTACACCGGGGCCAACGCCCAGGCGGTCGAGTCGGCGGTGACCACCCCGCTCGAGCAGGTGATCAACGGCGTGCAGGGGATGACCTATCTCCAGTCGTCGAGCACCAACAGCGGGATGAGCACCATCACCGTCACCTTCGGCATCGACCGCGATCCCGATCTGGCGGCGATCGACGTCCAGAACCGCGTCAACCAGGCGCTGGGACGGATGCCGGCCGACGTGCGCACCAACGGCATCACCGTGATCAAGAACACCTCGGGGTTCATGGGCGGCCTCGGCTTCTTCTCGCGCGACAACCGCTACGACGCGCAGTTCATCAGCAACTATCTCGACCGCTACGTCCGCGACGCGATCAAGCGCGTGCCGGGCGTCGGCGACGTCATCATCTTCGGCGAGCGCCGCTACGCCATGCGGCTGTGGCTCGATCCCGGCAAGCTGGCGGCGCGCGGGTTGACCGCCAGCGACGTCGTCAACGCGCTGCGCGAGCAGAACGTGCAGGTCGCCGCCGGGGCGCTCGGCGACGCGCCGGCCGCCGCCGATCAGATGTTCAACCTGAGCGTTCGCGCCCAGGGCCGGCTGACCGAAGTGACGCAGTTCGCCGAGGTCGTGATCGCGGGGGGGCGCGACGGCGCGTTGGTGCGGGTGAGCGACATCGGGCGGGTCGAACTCGGCGCCGAGAACTACACCGCCAGCCTGCGCTTCCTCGGCCTCGAGGCCTCGGGTATGGGGATCCAGCTGCTGCCGTCGGCCAACGCCCTCGACGTCTACGACGGCGTGATGGCGACGATGGCGCGGATCGAGCGGGACTTCCCGCCCGGGCTGGAGTGGCGGCTGGCCTTCGACCAGGTGACGGTGGTCCGCGAGTCGATCAGCGAAGTGCTGAAGACGCTGGCCGAGGCGCTGCTGCTGGTCGTGCTGGTGATGTTCCTGTTCCTGCAGAACTGGCGCAGCACGCTCATCCCGGCACTGACCATTCCGGTCTCGCTCATCGGCACGTTCGCCTTCGTCAAGCTGTTCGGCTTCTCGATCAACACGCTGACGTTGTTCGGTATCGTGCTGGCCATCGGCATCGTCGTCGACGACGCGATCGTCGTGGTCGAGAACATCGAGCGGCACATGCGCGAGTTCGGCAAGTCGGCGTATCAGGCCGCGGTCGACGCGATGCAGGAAGTGCTGAGCGCGGTCATCGTCATCGGCATCGTGCTGGTGGCGGTGTTCGTCCCGGTGGCGTTCTTCCCCGGGACCACCGGCCGGCTCTACCAGCAGTTCTCGCTGACCATCGCGTTCGCGGTCGTGCTGTCGGTGTTCAACGCCATCACCCTGACCCCGGCGCTGGCGGCGCTGCTGCTCGACGGCGAGAGCCACAGCCATGGCCGGTTCTTCACCGCGGTCAACCGGGTCATCGACGCCGGCACCCGCGGTTACGTCCGGATGGTCAGCTGGGCGCTGCGCTGGCGCTGGGCGATGCTGGTGGTGTTCGCCGCCGGCCTGGGCGGGACGCTGATGCTGTGGCGGTCGGTGCCGACGGCGTTCGTGCCCGACGAAGACGAGGGCTACTTCATCTCGATCGTCCAGGCGCCGCCGGGCGCGTCGCTCGAGTACACCGACGCCATCGCCAAGCAGGCCGAGAAGATTCTCTACGCCGATCCCGACATCATGAGCGCGTTCTCGGTGATGGGCTTCAGCTTCAGCGGCGCGGCGCCCAACAACGGCCTCATCTTCACCATGCTCAAGCCGTACGAAGAGCGGCAGCGGCCCGACCAGTCGCTGGCGGCCGTGCTCAACCGCATTCGCGGGCCGATGTTCGGCATCACCGGCGCGATCGTCGTGCCGTTTGCGCCGCCGGCGATCCAGGGACTGTCGGTCTTCGGCGGCTTCCAGTTCGAGGTCCTCGACCAGAGCGGCGGCGACATCGCCGGACTGGCCGAGGCAACGGCGGCGTTGTCGGCCCGCGGCAACGAGTCGGGCCGGGTGACCGGACTGTTCAGCAGCTTCCGCGCCGACGACCCGCAGCTGGTGGTCGACATCGACCGCGACAAGGCCCGCGCGCTCGGCCTGCCGCTGCGTGAGGTCACCGACGCCCTCCAGGTGTTCCTGGGCTCGCAGTACGTCAACGACTTCGACTTCAACAGCCGGGCCTATCGCGTCTACGTCCAGGCCGACCAGGCGTTCCGCGCCAAGCCCGAGGACCTCAAGCAGATCTACGCCCGCGCCGAAGGCGGCCGGATGGTCCCGCTCGACACCGTCGTCCGGGTGAGCGAGACGACCTCGCCGCAGGTCATCAGCCACTTCAACATGTTCCGCTCGGCCGAACTCACCGGCGTCGCGGCGCCGGGGGTCAGCTCGGGCGAAGCACTGGCGGCGATGGAGAACATCGCCCGCACGTCGCTGCCGCCGGGCTTCGACTTCGCCTGGGCCGGACAGTCGCTCGAAGAGATCAACGCCGGCTCGCAGACGCTGTACATCTTCGCGCTGGCGGTGCTGCTCGTCTATCTGGTCCTGGCTGCGCAGTACGAGAGCTGGGTGCTGCCGTTCATCATCCTGCTCGGTGTGCCGCTGGCGGTGCTCGGCGGGCTCGGCGCGCAGTTCTGGCGCGGCTTCGCCAACGACGTCTTCTGTCAGGTGGGGCTGGTGCTGCTGGTCGGCCTGGCCGCCAAGAACTCGATCCTGATCGTCGAGTTCGCCGAGCAGCTGCGCGACCAGGGCCGCTCGATCACCGACGCGGCGATCGAAGCGGCGCGGATCCGGCTGCGGCCGATCCTGATGACGTCGATTGCCTTCATCCTCGGCGTGCTGCCGCTGGCCTACGCCACCGGTGCCGGCGCGGCGTCGCGCCAATCGGTCGGCACGACCGTGGCTGGCGGCATGCTGGCGTCGACGTTCCTGTCGATCATCTTCATTCCGGTGCTCTATGTCATCATCCGCACCCTGGTGCCGGGCAAGACGCGGCACGAGCTGCATGCGCGCGGCGCCTCGGGCGAGGTGGCGCATGGTTAGCATCCGCAGGCGCGCGTCGCTCACCGCCGTCGCGCTGGTCGCCCTGGTCGTCGTCCCGGTCGCGGCGCAGGCGCCGCCGCCGATCGTCGCCGACGTCGTCGGATTCGACGACGCAGTGCGGCGCGCCATCGCTGCCAATCCCACAGTGGAGCGGGCGGCGACCGCGGTGCGCAGCGCCCAGGTGCTGCTGGCCCAGGCGCGGGCGGCGGTGCGGCCGACCGTGGACGGCACGATCTCGACCACCGTGCTCGACGGCGAGCGTGGCTTCGACGGCAACGTCGTCCAGCCGCGGACCCAGACGCTGTTCGCCGGATCGGCGGCGACGCCGGTGCTGGCGATGGCGCAGTGGGCGGCCCGTGCTCAGGCCGCATTGCGCATCGGCGTCGCCGAACTCGACGTCGCCGACGTTCGGCGGCAGGTCGGGGTCGCGGCCGCGGAAGCCTATCTGTCGGTGGTCGGCGCCAAGCGTCAGCTCGACGTCAACGAGCGGGCGCGCGACAACGCCCAGGCGCAGCTCGACTACGCCCGCGCCCGCCGCGAGGGCGGCGTCGGCAGCCGATTGAACGAACTGCGCGCCGCGCAGGAACTCGCCGTGGTGCAGGAGCTGGTCGAACGCGCCCGGCTCGCGGTGGCACTCGGTCAGGAGGCGCTCGGGCTCATCGCGTCGGCCGATCGTCCGCTCGACACGGCCGCGGAGCCGACGCTCGAGATGCCGGTGGTGGCGGGGGAGTCGTGGCTGCGCGATCGCAGCGACATCAAGCTGTTCGACGCGCGGATTGACGTCGCCGGCCGCGTCCTCGCCGACAGCTGGAAGGACTGGGTGCCGACCGTGCGGGCGTCGTTCGACCCGCAGTTCATCACCCCGGCCGGCCTGTTCCAGCCCTCGGGCACCTGGCGCGCGGTGCTGGCGGCCTCGATTCCGATCTTCGACGGCGGGCAACGGCGGGCGGCGAAGGCCGGGCGCGACGTCCAACTGTCGCTGGCCCGCGTCGAACTGAAGGACGCCGAGCTGCGAGCGAAGTCGGGCGAACGGGCGGCCCGCGTGTCGATCGACGCCGAAGCCCGATTGCTCGTGCGCGCCCGCGAGGCCGCGGGACACGCCGCCGAGGTGCTGCGGATCACCGACATCGCCTTTCGGGCCGGCGCGACCACCAACATCGAGCTCATCGACGCGCAGCGCCAGTCGCGCGATGCCGAGACCGCGGTGCGCCAGGCCGAGGACCGGGCCCGTCTGGCCCGCCTCGCGCTGCTCGTCGCGCTCGGCCGCTTCCCGCAGTGACACCCGGAGCGGCGCTGGAGGGCGTCTTCCCTAGTCCCTAGTCCCCGGTCCCCGGTCCCTGCTCTTTTGCTACACTGTCGCCGTGGCGCGCCGCGCCGTGCGTCGGTGGTGGTGGGGGGCCGCGGTCGCCGGCTGGGTGGCGGTGGCGAGCCTCGCACTCGGCCCTGACCCGGGCTTCCGGATCACTCAAGCCGAGTCGTTCGCGGTCCGCGCCGTCGACGTGTCGGGCCGCCGCCATCCGATTGCCACCTTCGACGGCCGCACCTGGCTCGTCGATCTGCCACGCGGCCTGGTTGGTCCGCCGTCACCCGATCCGCCGGCGATCGTCGGCCTCGAAACCAGCGACGGCGTGCCGGTGTCGACGGTGCGGGTCTTCGCCGCCAGTGGCGAGCAGTGGCGATGGGCGCAGCAGGCGGTCGAGGATCTCGCCCTCCGCACGGCCGCGATCGGCGATCGGCGGCTCACCGAAGTGTCGACCTACGTGCCGGCGGGCACGGCGGGCAGCGCCGTGTACGTCGACCTCAGCGTGCGCACGCCGGCGCCGCGGTGGCAAGGCGCGGTGGTCGGTGCCTGGGTGCTGCCGCAGGAAAGTGGCGAACCGGTGGTGCTCGGTGCGCGGCCGGTCGCCTTCCGCAGCTACGACGAGTACGTGCGCATCCCGCGGCGCCATCCGCTCGGCATCGCCGTGGCCGGGCGCGGCGGCACGCAGACGTGGGTGATGTACAACCGCAGCCTCACCGGGGACACGTTCGAACTGGCGGCGGTCAGCCGCCGCGGCATCCGCGAGCATCCGCCGATTCCGCGCGGCGCGTCGTAGGGCGAGCGAGGCTTCGCCCAGACACGCGATCACGGAGGGCAGGCTGCGCCACGCGGCCGCCTACTGGACGTTGAGCAGCTCGATCTCGAACAGCAACGTCGCGTTGCCGGGGATCGGGCCGCTGCCGGCCGATCCGTAGGCGAGGCTGGGCGGGATGACCAGCTTGCGCAGCCCGCCGACCCGCATCCCCGGAATGCCCTGCTCCCACCCGGTGATCACGCCGCCGCCGCCGAGCACGTACTCGAAGGGCCCGCGTTCGATGAAGCTGCCCTTGTTGTCCGGCCGCGAGGTCGTGTACAGCCACAGCGAGTAGTTCACCGTGACCTGGCGGCCGGTGCTCGCCAGCGTGCCGAGGCCGACGCGCAGATCGGTCGTGGTGAACGGGTCCTCGAACGTCGGGTTGAGAAACGGGTTGTTGCTGGTGTCGCATCCGGCGGCGAACGGCAGGCCGAGGAGCGGCAGACAGAACAGCAGTTGGCGAACTCGTAACATGGGACGGCTCTGTGGCGGCGGACGCAGGTCCAGCAAGTCAAGTATAGCCACCGGCAGCCGCCGATTCGTGGTCGGCACCGCCGGAGGCCCCGGCACGCCTACGACGCCGCGGTGAGCGTGATCTCGAAGATCAACGTGGCGTTGCCAGGGATCCTCGGCGGCGACCCGGCGCTGCCGTAGCCAAGTTCCGGCGGGATCACGACCCGCCGCGTGCCGCCCACGCGCATGCCGTTCACGCCCTGGGTGAACCCGGGGATGACGCCGGTGCCGAGCGTGAACGAAAACGACCCGGAGTCGAACAGTGCGCCCTTAGTGTCGGCGGCGGTCGTCGAGTAGAGCCACCCGGTGTAGGAGACGGTGGCGCTGCGGCCGAGGGCTGCCGCGGTGCCGGTGCCGACGACGAGATTGGTCGTCGAGAACGGTATGCCGAGGCTCGGGGAGGTGGGCGTGTCGTCGCCGCCACAGGCGGCCGCGGTACCGGACAACATGAGAACGAGAGCGAGGCGTGACAGTCGAAGCATGGGTGTGTCGGTGGCGGAAAGGCGGCGCGGCGTCTCATCAGTATACGGGGAGTCAGCGGGACGGGTCGGCTCGAGGTGCATGCCGTCTGGTCGCGGACGCTCGAAGTCGTCGTCGGATCGCCTCGCGGAACGCCAACGGGCGCGTGCGGGTCAGTCACGCCTGCAGATCATGATGCCCGGGACCACGTCCTCCGTCCGCTGATCGGGCTGACACGGGCCGTGCGTCAGGATCGGGCCGCCCGGTACTTCACGGGCGCGCGCCGCGTACTCGTCGATGCGATGGAAACTCGTCGACGCCACCTGGACCCGCTCCTGCGACAGGAACGACACGACGTAGGCCAGCCGGAACTCGCCCCACAGCGCGCGCTCGGATCGCCCGTCGAGCACCGCGGCGGCGTCGCCGCGGGGGTTGGGCCAGGCCCCGCCGGCGACCTCGCGCCCCAGCGCGCGGTAGTCGTCCACGGTGATCCACGCCCAGAAGACGGTCGCCGTGACCAAGCCGGCCCGGGCCGTAGGCGGGTGCCACCGCAAGCCGGCCAGGACCGCCCCCACCGGCACGTAGATCACCAGCAGATCGTAAGTGGCCGACTGCGGTGTGACCTGCGAGCACGCCACGAGCCAGTAGACGGCGATCGAGATGAGGCCGGTGAGCGCGAGGTACCACGCGAACGCCGTCGGCGCGACCTGCGCGGTCACGGCCGGCGGCGCCGACGTCCCACGGCCGGCCCGCAGGCCGAACAGCGTTCCCACGACGGTGAGGACCAGCACCCACGGGAACAGGCCGGGTCGGCCATGACCGATGCCCGAGTTGACGCCGATCGGCCAGATCGGCCCGGGCAGCCCGCCGGCCACCAGCGGCAGGTGCTCGGTGACGATCAGAATGCCGCGCGACACCCATCGCGACGGCACGATGCAGATCTGCGCGCCGACGGCGTCGGCCACCGAGATGTCCTCCGGCGTCAGGCGGGCGACCGAGCCGGGGCCGAACATCGATCCGAAGGGACGGATCGCCTCGACGGCGGCGGTGGTGGTGACGATCATCAGTGCGGCGATTGCCCATTTCTCGGCCAGCGCTCGAGACAGTCCGCGGGTGGCGACGAGGTCGAGGATCAGCATCGCGAGCCCGGCGTAGATCGTCAGTTCGCGGTGCACGACCGCAAACCCGAGGAGCGTTGCGAACGCCCACCGGCGGTTGCGCAGCAGCCACAACAGCGGTGTGTACAGGAGCGGTTCGACGTTGCCGCCCATCGCTTCCATCAGACGGGTGCCGACCAGCATCGGCGGGACGACCAGCGGCACCGCCCCGGCCATCGCCAGCAGCGGCCGCAGGCCGCCGTCACGGTGTGCGATCCACACCAGCAGCACGACGATGGCGACGTTCATCACCAGAACCGGCAGCTTCAGCGCGACTTCAGTCGGTCCCAGGAACCACATCACCGGCGCGGCGAGATACGCCTCGACCGCCAGGAGATAGCTCTGGCCGTAGAAGTGGACCGGGAACGCCCGGCCCTCGCTGATGTGCTTGGCCATGAGGCCGACGATGGCCTGATCGGGATCGAAGCGGACCCCAGGCTGCATGAACAGCACGCCCCGGGCGATGGCGGCGATTGCCACCAGTGCCAGGCACAGCACGAGTTCGCGCCGCCTCCACCAGTTCACGGCGCCGGTAGAATACCGCTTCGATGCGCGTGTGCCTCGCGGAACGAACGACCCTGGTCGCTACGGTCGCGCTGGGCGCAGTGCTCGGCTGGGCCGCTTCGCGGCCGGTGATGCCGCCGTTCGTACCGGTAGGCAATCACGCCGAGTACGACGCCGCGGCAGCGCGAGCCCTGGCGCTGGTCGAACCGGTGATTCACGCGCCGTGGTTCGGTGCGGCCCATCCCTTGGCCGCGGCTGGCGTTGGCGCTCTCGCCGTCCTCGCGTTCTGGACCGCCGCGCGTCGCGCTGGCGCCGGCATCGTCGCGACCGCAGTGACGCTGTTCGCGCTGCTCAGCCGCGACGATCTACGGACACCGCTGGTGTTGGCGGCCGAGCCGGCGGTTGGCGCCGCCTTGCTCTGGGCGGCCGCGGCGGTGTTCAGCCAGTCGCACGGCATGCGCACGACGCTCTGGGGCGGTGCGCTGGTTGCGGCGGCCGTGGCAATCTGGCCGCCGTCGTCGGTGACCGTGCCGGTCGTGATCGCATTGGCCGCCGTCGGCAGCGTCGGCGTCGTGGCGTGCCTCGCCGCCGCCGTCGCCGGCGGTGTGGCGGGACTGGCGTTGTGGGCCAGTCGCGCCGCTGCGCTGGCCGGAGAGCCGGTGAGCCTGGCCGACGTCTGGCTGACGGTGCTGTCCGGCGATCCGCGCGGTACAGACCCTTATGTGTGGCCGGCGATGACGTCGGCGCTCCTGCCGGCGGCGCTGGCCGTCGCCGGTGCGATTGTCGTTGCCGCACGCCAGCCGGGCGCGCGGCGACTGCGCCTCGGGTTGGCCGTTGTTCCAGCGCTGCTGGCGCTGATGTTGGAGCCGGCGTGGCGCTCCGAACTGGTCCGCGCCGTCTACTGGACGTCGTGGCCGCTGGTCGCGGCGGGACTGGCCTGGCTGGCAAGCCTCGCCCGTCCGCGATCCGAATCGCTGGCCGTGGTCGCCGTGGGCGGCGTGCTGATTGCGGGCGGCATGCTGGCCTCGGTCCGGCAGCTCGAGGACGGCGAGGCGCGGGCATTCGCGGCGGCGTTGGACGCCACGCTCGGTGCCGCGGCGGCCGGACGCCCCGTGACGCTGGTGGCCGAGGATACCCGCGTCGATACGGCCATCGTCGCGTGGGGCAGCAGCGCCGGGTGGCAGCGCGTCCGACGCGTACCGGCGCTCATCGATGCGGCGCGTGAGCGCGAACGCCTGGTGCTCGCCGCGCCGACGGCGGCGTCGGCCCTGGAACTGTGGGGGTTCCAGCTGGCGCCGTTCGCTGGTGTCGATCGCCCGGTGCCGTTCGCGTTGTCGGCGGTGACCGGACGGTTGCATTGCCTGTCGGTCGCCAACCCGTGGCGTGAGCTTCCGGGAGTGGAGTACACCGCTCGGCTCGGCCTGCACGTGCCGCGCGGTACCGGCACCCTCGAGGTCGTCGTGGTCGGACCGCCCCCGCTCAATCCCGTGTTGACCCGCCCCGACGGCCGCCCGATTGGCCGGCAATCGCCGCTGGCCATGACGCTGACCGAACTGCCGCCGGTGCTCTGGCCCGGTGACGGGCGCCTGCCCGACCCGGGTCTCGTCGGCACGCGATTCGATCTGCCCGCGCGTGAAGACGCCGCGCAGTCGGCGACCATGTCGCTCGGTCAGCGCGCGCCGCTGGTCGCCGTGCGCTTCACCGAGCCGGCCAGCCGGGTCGGCGTTGCCACGGTGTGCGCCTCGCCGTTCGTCCGCGCTGCCCGGGCGATCGACGCCGGCGTCGCGTTGGACGACGACGCCTACTTTCCTGGCGGCTGGCACGCCGCGGAACCGGCCGGCGATGCGGTGTTCCGCTGGACGGCGCGGCGGGCCGTGACGCTGCTGCCGTCGTCGGCCGCCGGTCCCGTCACCCTGGTCCTCTCCGTCCGTCCCGCGGCCCGGCCCGCTTCGGGGCCGGTCCGGCTCACCGTGACGCTGAACGGGTGGGCCGCGGATGTCCGCGACCTCGACCCGTCCGATCGCGAATACCGATGGGATGTGCCTGCGGGCGTGTGGGTCGCCGGCACCAACGAGCTCGTGCTCGAGACGTCAGCGACCGCGCGGCCTGCCGATGCCGGCAGCCACGACACCCGCGAACTCGGCCTCGCCGTGACGTCGCTGCGCATCGTGCGGCCGTGAAATGACTCGGGGGCGGAGTGTGTGCCACCCCGCCCCCGCGGTTTGTCAGCTGTCGAGCCCCAGCCCCCAGCCCCTAGTCCCCAGCCCCCGTCACTTGATGAAGAGCATCTCGCGATACGTGGGCAGCGGCCAGGTGGCGTGCGGCACCATCACCTCGAGCTGATCGCCGATGTCGCGGAGCCGGTCCATCGCCGGCACCACCTTGTCGCGCATGATCTTCGCGTGCTTCTCGGCCGACGGCGCGCCGTGCTCGAGCAGCGCCGCCAGCGCGTCGGTCTGGGCGCGGAACTGATCGACCAGCTTGACGATCTTGGTGACCAGCTTCTTGCCTTCGCGGCTGACGCCACCGGCCTGCTTCACCGCCGTGACGCTCGCCGCCACCGCGCGCTGATACTCCAGCGCCGCCGGCAGGATGTAGCGGTTGGCCATCAGCACCATCAGCTGCGCTTCGACGTTGATCGTCTTGTTGTAGGTCTCGACGTTCACCTCGTAGCGGGCGTGCAGTTCGCGGCCGGTCAGGACCTTGAACTTCTCGAAGGTCTTCACCACCGCCGGCGACATGATCTCGGGCAGCGCATCCACGGTGTTCTTGTGGTTGAGCAGCCCGCGCTTGCCGGCCTCCTTCTGCCATTCCGCCGAGTAGCCGTTGCCGTTGAAGATGATCCGCTTGTGCTTCTTGACGGTCGTCTTCAGCAGCGCCGCCACTGCCTCCTCCAGGCCCTGGCCCTTGGCCAGCGCCGCCTCGAGTTCGCCGCACATGTAGTCGAGCGACTCCGCCACCGCCACGTTCAGACAGGTGGCGGGGAAGGCGATGCTCTGGTTCGACGACACCGCCCGGAACTCGAACTTGTTGCCGGTGAAAGCGAACGGCGAGGTGCGGTTGCGGTCGCCGGCGTCGCGCGGCAGCTTGGGCAGCACCGACACCCCGATGTCGAGCATGCCGCCGTGCTTGCTCGACTTGGCGCCGCCCTTCTCGACCTGTTCGAGGACGTCGGTCAGCATGTCGCCGAGGAAGATCGACAGGATCGCCGGCGGCGCCTCGTTGGCGCCGAGGCGATGGTCGTTGCCGGCGCTGGCGATGCTCATGCGCAGCAGCCCGGCGAACGTGTCGACGGCGCGGACCACCGCCGTGCAGAAGAACAGGAACTGCATGTTGTCGTGCGGCGTCGCGCCCGGGTTGAGCAGGTTGTTGCCCAGGTCGTCGCCCATGCTCCAGTTGACGTGCTTGCCCGAGCCGTTGACGCCGGCGAACGGCTTTTCGTGGGTGAGGCAGGCCAGCCCGTACTTCGGCGCGACGCGCTTCAGCGTCTCCATCGTCATCATCTGATGGTCGGTGGCGACGTTCATACTCTCGAAGATCGGCGCCAGCTCGTACTGCGACGGCGCCACTTCGTTGTGGCGGGTCTTGATCGGCACGCCGACCTTGTAGAGCTCGGTTTCGCATTCGGCCATATAGGCCAGCACGCGCGCCGGGATGGCGCCGAAGTACTGATCTTCCAGCTCCTGGCCCTTCGGCGGCCGGGCGCCGAACAAGGTGCGGCCGGCGTTGATGAGGTCGGGCCGGTTGAAGTAGAAGTGCCGGTCGATCAGGAAGTACTCCTGTTCGGGCCCGCACGTCGCCGTGACGCGGGTGGCGCCGACGCCGAACAGCTTCAGTGCGCGTACGGCCTGCACCGACAGCGCCTCCATCGAGCGGAGCAGCGGCGTCTTCTTGTCGAGCGATTCGCCGGTCCAGCTGACGAACGCGGTCGGGATCACCAGCGTGGCCGAGTTGCCGTTCTGCAGCAGCCACGGCGGGCTGGTCGGGTCCCACGCCGTGTAGCCGCGGGCCTCGAAGGTGCTGCGCATGCCGCCCGAGGGGAAGCTCGACGCGTCGGGCTCGCCCTTGACCAGCTCCTTGCCCGAGAACTCGGCCATCGAGCTGCCGTCATCGGTCGGCGCGTAGAACGAGTCGTGCTTCTCGGCGGTGATGCCGGTCATCGGCTGGAACCAGTGCGTGTAGTGCGACGCGCCGTGTTCCACCGCCCAGTCCTTGAGCGCCGACGCGACCGCGTCGGCCGTCGACATCTCGAGCGGATGGCCCTTGGTCACCGTGTCGCGCAGCGCCTGATAGACCGCCTTGGGCAACCGGGCCTGCTGCACGGAGTCGTTGAAGACGAGCGACCCGAAGATCTCGCCCACCTGCGCCGGCTTGAAGGCGGCGCGTCCCTCGTGCATCGACCAGTCGCGAATGCGGTCAATGGCTTCGCCCAACGTCACGGCTCCCATAATCTCTATGCTCCTCTGAAGGTGTGTGCAGTGCGGAGTGATCTCGAAACTGCGCAGATTATGCATCGAATCGATGCCATCTGGCAATAAAGTTCCTTTCAATACTAGTATGCCGCTAGTTCGACTGCTCTAATCGCTCGATTCTCAGGAAGATGACAAAATTGTAATCAAGGCCTGTGCGGCCAAGTTCGACCTCAGTGGTTTCGGCGTTGGCGGCCCCGGCGTGCTGTAATTCGCGCCATGCGGATGCGGCACGTCGTTCTGGCCGGCGTCGTCGCTGTCGCGGCCGTGGCCGGCGGCCGTTCCACCCTCCGTGGCGACCCGCTGCCGGCGTCGTCGCTCAACTGGATCTTCGATGGGCCGGTGCGCGGCACCGCCCGGCTCGGCGACACCCTCTACGTCGGCGGCGATTTCACTGCCGTGGCGCCGTCGTCGGCGGCGATCGGTTCCGCCTACGCGGTGTCGGCGTCCACCGGTGCGCTCGTGCCTGGCGTCTTCCCGCGTGTCGACGGCACGGTGTTGGCGATCGAGCCCGATGGCGCCGGCGGCTACTACCTCGGCGGCGATTTCCAGATCCCCGGCGCACCGCAGCGGACGCAGCTGGCGCGGGTGCGGGCCGACGGCACGTTCGATCCCGCGTTCACGCCCGCGCTGAACGGCCCGGTAGTGGCGCTGGCGCGGGTGGGCACCACCGTCTTCGTCGCCGGCGCGTTCACCACCAACGGCGGTGTGCCCGCGCTCGGTGTCGGCGCCGTCGACGCCACGACCGGCGCCCGCGTGGCCTGGCAGCCGGCGCTGCCTGCAGGATTCCGGGCCGCGGTGCTGGCGGCGTCGCCGCACGGCGTCGTGATCGGTGGTCAGGAGCTCATCGCGCCGATCTCGATGTCCGCGATCGGCACCTTCGACCCGACGAGCGGCGCCACTATCTGGTATCGGGTTGCCGCAGGTGGAGTGGGCATGCCGTCCAATGTCTCGACGCTCCTCGTCGCGGGTCCGCGGGTGCTCGTCGCGTACTCGCAGGGGCTGGCGTCGCTCGATGCCGCTACCGGCGTGATCGACGTCGGCTGGAGTCCGCAGGTGACCGGGGTGTCCCGCCTGGCCGCCAGCGGAAGCACCCTGTACCTGGGCGGGAGCTTCAGCAGCATCGGCGGTCAGGGACGCCCTGGATTGGCCGCCGTCGATCTGGCCACAGCGGCGCTTCTGCCGTGGAATCCTCAGCTGGCGTTGGGCAGGAGCGTGTCGCAGATCGTGCCGATGCCAGGCGGAACGGTCTTCGCCGACGGCGTTGTGGCGACCGGGGCCGCGCGCCGCCGCCTGATCGAGATCGACGCTGCCGGAGCGGTCACGTCGTGGGCGCCCGAGGCGTTCGCCGAGTCGATCACCGCCGTGCGTCTGAGCGACACCGGTACGCTGCTCGTCGGCAGTCCGCTCGCCGCCCACGGCGGCACCGCGCGCAGCTACCTGGCGGCGTTCGACATCCCGTCCGGCGCGCTGCTACCGTGGGCGCCGAACTTCGGTCCGGCGTACGCGCTGGCGGCGGCTGGCGGAGTCGTCTACGTCGGGGTGTTCGGGGTGGCCGCGTTCGACGCCGTGACCGGGGCCGCCGTTCCCGGTCCCGCGCTCGGCATCTTCGGCCAGTTCCTCGCCGCGCACGACGGCTGGCTCTATGGCTCGCACTTCGCGATGCCGCGTGGTCCGCTGTTCATGTGGCGATACGACCTGCAGTCTCGCACCATCGACCCGGTCTGGCGCCTGTCAGGATCGGCGGCGGCCCTCGCCGGCGCAGGCTCCCGCCTCGTCCTGGCGTCGGCCGGCGGGCTCCTCGCCGTCGACGCCGACACCGCCGCGCCGTTGTGGTCGAACGGCGCCGGCCCGGCCAGCGCGGTCGCGATCTCGGGCGACACCGTCTACTCGAACCTCGGGCTCACCAACCTCACCACCCACGATCTGCGAACCGGACAGCTGTTGTCGGCGGTGGCGCTCGGGTTCGAGCCGAAGGCGCTCGCGGTGGTGGAGGGGCGTCTTGTCGTCAACGGCGGCCCGGGCACGTCGGCGCCGTTGACGATGCGGACGCTGAGCGGCGCGGTCGCGTCGTGGGACCCCGGCGTCACGTCGACGTTGAAGGACGTGCTCGGCGGCTCGCTGCTCGTCGGTGACGACGTCCTCGTCGCCAGCGGCACGTTCGGCCGGTCGGCCTCGCCGGCCCTGCAAGGGCTCGCGGCGTTTCCGCTCGACGGCGCCCGGGCGCCGTCGGCGCTGCGCACGCGCTTCGACGGGCCGGCCACCGTGCTCGAGTGGGAGGCGCCGGACACCGCGCCGTTCGGCGGATACGTCCTGCAGGGCGGCCGTGCTCCGGGTGCGATCGAGTTCGCGCTGCCGCTCGGCGCCGTCACCAGCCTCTCAGTGATCCCGCCGGCCGGGACGTTCTACGTCCGCGTCGTGACCTCGTCGTCGTCGGGCACCGAGACCTCCAACGAGGTGGTGGTCCGTGGCGGATGCAGCGGCGTTCCGCCGCCGCCCGGCGGACTGCAGACGACCATCGCCGGCCCGCAGGTGTCGTTCGCGTGGACTGCGCCCGACACGCCGGTATCGCGCTACGACCTGGAAGTGGGCACGGCGCGTGGCCTCGCCAACCTGCTCACGATTCCGGTGACCGGTTCGCAGACGTCGTTCACCGCGCCGGCGCCGCCAGGTACGTACGTCGTTCGCCTTCGAGCGGTGAACGCGTGCGGATCGAGCGCGCCGTCTGGCGAAGTGACGATCGTGGTCGGGGCCGGCGAGGCGCTGCCCGGCGCACCGACGGGATTCGTCGCCACGCCGTTCCGCTTCCAACCGCGGGTGGACTTCTCGTGGACGGCGCCGCCAGGAGCGGTGACTGGCTACGTGCTGGAAGTGGGACGCGCACCCGGCGAGGCGACGTTCGGCACCTTCGTCCTCGGACCGGCGACGTCGCTGTCGGTCGACGGCGTGCCGCCAGGGTTCTACGCGGTAAGGCTGCGGGCGGTGAACGGCGCCGGCACCGGGCCGCCCACGGCCGACCTCGGCGTCCGCATGCCGCCGCCGTTCTGAGATCGGATCAGTAGGCGGGGAAGATCCGCTTCGGCCCGCAGTCGGCGGCCGGCGCGGGGTGCGTGGCGTTGGCCATCGCCGGGTAGGCGAGTTCGGCCATCAGCGCGTAGCCGCGATCGCTCGGGTGGAAGCCGTCGGGCGAGAAGCTGGCCGGCTCGATCACCCGGCCGTCGCACATCAGATCGACCACGTGGACGTTGGTGGTCGCCAGCGCATTGACCCGCTCGCTCAGCCCGACCGCCACGCGCTGCAGGATCGACTTCTCGAAGGTGGTGAAGCGGGCCACGTAGGGCATCGCCGCCAGGTTGGGCAGGTTCAGCACCACGACGCGGGCGCCCGGCGCCTTCTGCCGCACCGCGCGGACCAGGGCGCCATAATCGTCGCCCCACTTACCAACCTGTTGGTCGATGAACGCGCGCGGGTCGTCGCCGGCCAGCTGCGCCTTGACCGCCTCGGCGATGATGTTGCCGTCGTTGCCGCCGGCGAACACCGTGACCACCGTGTCGCTGGCGCGCACGAACGGCGTCTGATTGGTCAACAGGTTGTTGTTGACGCCGCGGCCGACCCGGCGGCTGAGATCTTCGATCGCCGGGCTGAGCACCGAGCCGGGCACGCCGACGTTCTGGTACGCGACTGGCCCGCCCTGCTCGAGCCGGCGCTGCAGCAGCTGCACGTAGCCGGTGCCATTGCTGCACGGCGAGAACGGGAAGCACTCCACGCTCGAGCCGTAGCCGGTGGCGTCGCTGGCGCCGAGTGCGGTGTAACTGGCGCCGCTGGCGCCGCCGGGGTTCGGTGTCGGCGAGGTCGGCGATTCGTTGCCGCCGCCGCTGCAGGCCACGGCCATGAGACCGGACGTGACCAGAATCGCGACACGAATCGAGGCGAGCGAGCGCATATGGGCACCACCGTGCAAGCTTGATGCCTGACCGCGGCATCGGGCTGTCCCTTCGTTTGTCGGTTCGGCCGGCCACCCCCGTTACAATGCGCTGACCGTTTCGTGTCATGACGCCCCTGGCCTCGCGCCCCTGGACCCGCTTCTACGCGCCCGCGACGGCACCGGATCTCGCGCCTCCCGCCTGGCCCACCGTGGCTGCCCTGGTCCGCGATGCGTCACGGAGGTATGCGGCGAAGCGGGCCTTCTCGCTGCTGCTGCCCAACGGCACCACCGGCCATCTCAGCTTTGCCGAGGTCGACGCGCTGTCGGACGCGTTCGCCGTCTACCTGCGCGAGGTCGCTGGCTTCAAGGCCGGCGATCGCCTGGCCGTGCAGATGCCCAACTGCCTGGCCTATCCGATCGTCACCTTCGGCGCGCTGAAGGCGTCGCTGGTCACGGTGAACACCAATCCGCTTTACACCGCGCCCGAGATGGAGCACCAGTTCGCCGACAGCGGCGCCACCGGCCTGGTGGTGATCGACCTGTTCGCCGACAAGGTGGCGCAGGTGCTGGCCAAGACCGCGATCAAGACGGTCGTCGTCGTGACCATCGCCGATCTGCTGCCGTGGTTGACGCGCCACGTCGTGCGGGCGGTGCAGCGCCACGTGAAGAAACAGGTGCCGGCGATCACGTTCCCGCATGTCACCTTCGAACGCGCCGTGGCGCAGGGCCAGCAGCGCGTGGCGTCCGGCGCCGACGCGACGGTGTATCTCGCCGGCGCCGGGCTCGATCGCGTCGCCACGCTGCAGTACACCGGCGGCACGACCGGCGTGAGCAAGGGCGCGGTGCTCACCGAGGGCAACCTGCTCGCCAACATCGCCCAGTGCATCGAGGTGTGGAAGCCGGGCGTGCTGGAAGGTCAGGAGACGGTGATTACCGCCCTGCCGCTCTACCACATCTTCGCGTTCACCGCGAACCTGATGGTGTTCTATGCGTTCGGCGGGCGCAACATCCTGATCCCGAGTCCGCGTCCGCTCAGCAACCTCACCCAGGCCATCACCGCCGAAGGCGCCACCTGGCTCACCGGGGTCAACACGCTCTTCGCCGGCCTGATGCACGAAGCGTGGTTCCAGCAGCACAAGACCTTCACGCTGAAGGGCACGGTGGCCGGTGGCATGGCGCTGGTGCCGGCGGTGGCCGAGCGCTGGGAGGCGATGACCAGGACGCCGATCTATCAGGGCTACGGGCTCACCGAGACGTCGCCGGTGGTCTCGCTCGTGCCGTTCCATCGCAACAAGCGCGAGTCGATCGGCGTGCCGGTGCCTGGCACCGACGTGCGGCTGGTCGACGCCGAGGGCCGCGACGTGGCGACCGGCGACGCCGGCGAGTTGCTGGTCCGCGGCCCGCAGGTGATGCAGGGCTACTGGCAGCGGCCCGACGAGACCGCGCGGGTGCTGCGCGACGGCTGGCTCGCCACCGGCGACGTCGCCACCATCGACGACGAGGGCTACCTCACCATCGTCGACCGCAAGAAGGACATGATCCTGGTCAGCGGCTTCAACGTCTATCCCAACGAAGTCGAGGCGGTGCTCGCCGCGCACCCCGGCGTCGCAGAAGTGGCGGTGATCGGCGTCGCCGGACGAGACCTCGGGCGAGGCGGTGTGCGCGTTCGTCGTCCGCAAGGATCCGGCGCTCACCGAGTCCGATCTGCGCGATCACTGTCGCAAGTCGCTCACCGCGTACAAGGTGCCGCGCGTCGTGCACTTCCGTCCCGATCTGCCGAAGTCGCCGGTGGGGAAGGTGCTGCGCAAGGACCTCCGGCACCTCGCCGGCCCCACGCCCTGACCCAGGAACAGCCATGGACCCGGTCTGTCATTCGCTCGCCGGCCTCACGATGGGCCAGGCGGGTCTCAGGCGGCGCACGCCGCTGGCGCTGCCGACGCTGATTCTCGCCGCCAACGCCCCCGACATCGACGTCATCACGATGGCGACGACCGACGTGTGGATGTACTACCGGCGCGGCTGGACCCACGGCCCGATCGCCATGGTGGTGCTGCCGCTGGTGCTCACCGGGCTGATGCTCGCGTGGGATCGGCTCGTCCGCCGGCGCCGCACGCCCGGCGCGCCCCCGGCGCGGCCCGCCGCGCTGCTGTGGCTGGCGGTGCTCGGCACGCTCTCGCATCCGCTGCTCGACTTCATGAACAGCTTCGGCATCCGCCTGCTGATGCCGTTCTCGAACACCTGGTTCTACGGCGACGCGCTCTACATCGTCGACCCGTGGCTGTACGGGATTCTCGGCGCCGGCGCGGCGATCGCGTTCCTGCGCTGGCGGCGGCCCGACGGTGGGGTGACCGCCGCCCGCCGGGCGCTGCTCGTGGCCACCGTCTACGTGGCCGCGATGTTCCTGTCGGGCCTGTGGGCGCGCCAGGAGGTGCAGGCCGGGCTGAGCCGGGCCGGGCGCGGCGACGCCCGGTTCATGGTCACCCCGGTCCTCGCCAATCCGCTGCGCCGCGAAGTGCTCATCGACCTCGGGGAGCGTTACGAGAAGGGCTTCGTGGACTTCACGCCGGCGCCGCGGTTCCGTCCGGCCGGCTACGGGATCGAGAAGCGCGACGCCGATCCGATGGCCCGCGCCGCTGCCGCGAGTCCGCTGGGCGTGCAGTACCTGTCGTGGGCGCGGTTCCCCTTCTTCGTCGTCGAACGCACCCTGACGCCGCCGCGAGTGCAGCTGAACGACGCCCGCTATTCCGGGCCGACCGGCACCGACGGCTGGTCGGGCATGCTCGTGCCGGTGGTCGACGTGCCGGCGGTGCTGGAACCGGCGCCGCCCCGGTAGAATGGAACCCATGCGCCGCGCGCTCCTGCCTGTCGTGCTCACCGCGCTGGTGGCCGCCGTGCCGGCCAGCCTCGGCGCCTGGGGATTTCCCGGGCACCGCCACATCGCCGATCGGATGATCGCGCTGCTGCCGGCCGAGATCCGTCCGCTGTTCGAGGCGCGCCGCGCCTTCATCGTCGACCGGTCGGTCGATCCCGACCTGTGGCGCAACGTCGGCTGGGATCAGGAGCCGCCGAACCACTACCTCGACCTCGACAGCTTCGGCAGCGCCCCGTTCGACGCGTTGCCACGCGAGTACGACCAGGCGGTGCAGAAGTTCGGCCGCGACGAGATCCACGAGCAGGGGCTGCTGCCGTGGCGGACGGCGGAATTCTACGGCCGCCTCGAGCGGGCGTTCGCGTCGCTGTCGCGGCCGTCGCCCTCGCCCTACGCGCTCGACGACATCGTGCTGTTCTCGGCCATCATCTGCCACTACGTGAGCGACGGCCATGTGCCGCTGCACGCCGTCGCCAACTACGACGGGCGGGACTCCGGCCAGCCCGGCGCGCACTCGCGGTTCGAGAGCGAGCTGTTCGAGCGCTACACCGGCGAGCTGGCGATCACGCCGGTGGCGGCGCCCGCGGTGACCGACCCGCGTGGCGAGATGTTCCGGATCCTGCTCGAGAGCAACCGCCTCGCCGAGCGCGTGCTGGCCGCCGATCGGGCCGCCGCGGCCGGGCGGGAGTTCTACGACGCCGGGTTCTTCACTGCGTTCAAGCGCGAGGCGCTGCCGATCGTCGACCGGCGCGTCGCCGACGCCACCAGCGCCACGGCCGCGTTCATCACCGGAGCCTGGGTCCGCGCCGGCAAGCCGGCGGTGCCGCTCGAACTCACGCGCTCCCCCCGTCGTGTGCCCAAGCCGGCCGCCCCGCCGCCGGCCCGGTAGTCCGCAACCTCGGGCGCCGGGCTTTCGTCTCACTAGACGTCTTGAGAGGCCCAACTCAATGCTGAATGGATCACGTTGCCACGGGCCTCTCGAGGCGTCTACGCCCACGCGGAGCGTGGGCCAAACAATACTGTGACTAGCGAGGCGCAGCCGCTTCCCCATGCTCGCAGGTCTCAGGCGGAGCCTCGCTAGCGATGCAGGTGTTCCTCATCCCGATCGGCGGCGATGCCTACGAGCCGTATTTCGAGGCGCCCGACGACCCGGACGACGACGACCCGGCGGCCGAGACCAGCTGGTTCGGCCGGTTGCGCAAGCGGCTGCGCGACATGCTGCGCGAGGCCGAGGCCGAGCGCCACCGCCGGCACGAATCGGGGGTGCGGGCCAAGGCGGGGATGATGCAGCGCGCACAGCGGAAGGTGATGCGCTGGATCGTCGAGCGGGCCGCCGAACAGCGGCTGCTGTGGCACCTGCGCACCGCGCCGGCGGCGACGCTGGAGGCGCCCGACGACCTGAGCGCCGACGAGGCCCTGGCCATCCTCAAGCGCGGCCTCAAGCGCGACGCCGATCGTCACCTGCGCTGGTTCCTCGTCCACGCCGTGGGGCTGCTGGTCTCGGTGGCGACGATTCTCATCCCTGGTCCGAACGTGCTCGGCTACTTCTTCACCTTCACCACCGTCGGGCATCTGCTGGCCTGGCGCGGCGCCGCGCACGGCCTCAAGGGAGTGACCTGGCAGGTCGCCTCGAGTCCGGTCGTCGCCGAGTTGCGGGCGGCGCTGGCGCTGCATCCGCCCGAACGCGAGCGGCGCGTCCATGCCGTGGCCGAGCGCCTCGGCCTGCAGCATCTGGCCTCGTTCTTCGAGCGGTTGGCGCTTCCAAGCAGCCCGTAGTGGACGTGGCGTCGGCATTCGGCCGGCGCTGCATCACGCCTCCCCGCGTTGCTCCGCCCTCGAATACAGCCGGTATTCTCGGTTGTCGCGCCTTGCGATCCGTGCGCATCGCCACCCTCGGTGCGCGTCGCCACGTCCACCACGGGCTGCATCGCATGATAGATTCGACCTCGTGACGCTGGCTGAGCTTGCGGAGCGGCTCGGCGCCGTGCTCGAGGGCGACGGCGCGATTGAGGTGTCCCGCATCGCCGGCATCGAGCAGGCTGGCCCCGGCGACGTCACCTTCCTGGCCAATCTCAAGTACGCCGCCGCGGTCGCCACGACCCGGGCCTCGGCGGTGATCCTCGCCCCGACGGCCGCCGCGGCGCCGTGCGCGATGCTGCGGGTCGCCAACCCCTATCTGGCGTTCGCGCGCGCCGCCCAGGCCTTCGCGCCGCCGCGCGCCCTGCCGCCCGGCCGCCACCCCACGGCGGTGATCGCCGCCGACGCCGTGCTCGGCGAGGGCGTCGCGGTCGGCCCGCTCGCCGTCATCGGCCAGCGCGTGCGGATCGGCGCGCGCACGGCGATCCACCCCCACGTGGTCATCGGCGACGACGCCGAGATCGGGCCCGACTGCCTCATCCACGCCCGGGTGTCGATCCGCGAGGCGTGCCGGCTGGGCGCCCGGGTGGTCGTCCAGGACGGCGCGGTGATCGGCGCCGACGGATTCGGCTTCGCGCACCATGCCGACGGCCGCCACGAGAAGATTCCGCAGACCGGCCCGGTGGTGATCGAAGACGACGTCGAGATCGGCGCCAACACCACCATCGATCGGCCGGCGGTGGGGGAGACGCGGATCCGCGCCGGCGCCAAGATCGACAACCTGGTCCAGATCGCCCACGGCGTCACCATCGGACTCAACACCCTGCTGGCATCGCAGGTCGGCATCGCCGGCAGCACCACCATCGGCGACAACGTGATCCTGGCCGGCCAGGTCGGCGTCGGCAATCACCTCACCGTCGGCGACGGCGTGAAAGCGACCGGGCAGACCGGCATCAACACCTCGATCGACGCCGGACGGTTCGTGTCGGGCCTGCCGGCGATCGACAACCGCCAATGGGCCAGGGCGGCCGTGCTGTTCGGACGGCTGCCCGAATGGCGCCGCCAGCTGCTCGACCTGGAGCGCCGGCTGGCAGCCCTGGAAGCCACGGCCCAGGCGGCCGGAGTGCCCGTACCCCCCGTGCCATAATCGAGACATCCCGTCCATGACCACGACCCTCGCACCCGTCGTCCCTTCCACACGGCGCCGGGCGCTCGGGGTGGCTCTTGCCGGCCTCGCGCTGGCCCTGGCCATCGCCTGGACGCCCCTCAGCGCGGCGGTCGCGCCGCCCAAGCTCCAGTACCAGCGGTTCACGCTGCCCAACGGCCTGACGGTGGTCCTGCACGAGGACCGCTCGACGCCGATCGCCCACGTCCAGATCTGGTACCACGTCGGCTCGAAGAACGAGCGGGCCGGCCGCACCGGTTTCGCCCATCTGTTCGAGCACATGATGTTCAAGGGCTCGAAGAACGTCGAGGGCGAACAGCACACCTCGATCGTGTCGTCGGTCGGCGGCCGGGCCAACGCCTACACCAACGAGGACGCGACGGTGTACTGGAACACCGTGCCGTCGCAGTACCTGCCGCTGGTGCTGTGGATGGAAGCCGACCGGCTCGGCTCGCTGGTGATCGACGAGCAGACCTTCATCAACGAACGGGAGGTCGTCAAGGAAGAGCGGCGCATGCGCGTCGACAACCAGCCGTTCGGCAACCTGAACGAGCTGCTCTACCGCCACGCCTTCGCCACCCACCCCTACAAGAACCCGGTCATCGGCAGCATGGCCGACCTCGACGCCGCCACCATCCAGGACGTGCGCGAGTTCTTCGACACCTATTACATCCCGGCCAACGCCACCGTGGTGATCGCCGGCGACTTCGACGTCGCCGAGACCCGCGATCTGGTCACCCGCTACTTCGGGCGCATCCCGCCCGGCGCCGGCAAGGTCGTGCGCGACATCGCCGTGGAGCCGGCCGCGGTGAAGGAGAAGCGGGTCATGCTCGAGGAGGCGTGGCCGCTGCCGGCGGTGATCGTCGCCCAGCACATCACCTACGACGGCCACCCGGATTCCTACCCGATGCACGTGCTGGCCAAGGTGCTGTCCGACGGCAACAGCTCGCGCATCTACCGCAGTCTGGTCTACGACAAGGGACTGGCGGTGGCGGCGTTCGGCGGCGCCAACCTGATCGAGCACCCCAACCTGTTCTTCGCCGTGGCCATCGTCAACCCCGGCCAGTCGCTCGAGGCCGTGGAGAAGGCGCTGGTCGCCGAACTGGACCAGGCCGTGGCTGCCGGCATCACCGACCGCGAACTGCAGCGCGCCAAGAACCAGTTCGCTCGCGACTACATCCTCGGCCGCGAGACCGTGCAGCAGAAGGCCGGCGTGCTCGCTCACGCCGAGGTGCTGCACGCCGATGTGACCACCGCCGACGGCGAGTTCGCGATCTTCCAGAACATGACCCGGGCCGACGTGCAGCGCGTGGCCAAGACCTATTTCACGCCCCAGTCGCGCGTGGTGCTCCACGTGCGGCCCAAGGCGCCGGGGACCCGCCCATGAGCCGCCGCGCGTTCCACATCGCCCAGTCGTCGCTCGCCGTCGCCATCGTCGTGCTGGTGGCGTCGGTGGTGGTGACCGCCGGCCAGCAGCGCGCCGACGCCCTGCGCTGGCCGTCCGAGCGGCCGCCGCGGCCGCTCGCCGCCAAGCCGGTGAAGTTCCCGCCCTACGAGATCCGCACGCTGCCCAACGGCCTGCAGGTCGTGCTGGTCAGCCAGGACGAACAGCCGGTGGTGAGCGCGCGCATGCTGATCCGCGCCGGCGCGGCCCAGGACCCGAAGGGCAAGGAGGGCCTGGCGATGCTGACCTCCGCCCTCCTCGACCAGGGCACGACCACCCGCTCGGCGGCGCAGATCGCCGAGGAGATCGACTTCATGGGCGGCCTGCTCGGCAGCGGCGCCGGCACCGACCTCAGCTTCGTCAACACCGTCAGCATGTCGGACGGCCTGGCCCAGGCGCTCGATCTCATGGGCGACGTGGTGCGCCGGCCGGCGTTCGCCGCCGCCGAGATCGATCGGCAGCGGTCGCAGGCGGTGTCGTCGCTGAAGGTGGCCGCCGAAGATCCCGACACGGTGGCCAGCCAGGTGATCGACCGGCTGGTGTTCGGCTTCCATCCCTACGGCGTGCCGTCGTCGGGCACCGCGCAGTCGCTGTCGACGCTGACCCGCGACGACTTCGTGAACTACCACAAGGCGTGGTTCGTGCCGAACAACGCCCTCATCGCCATCGTCGGTGCGGTGCCGGCCAACGACGCCTTCGCGCAGGTCCAGCGGGTGTTCGGCGACTGGACGCGCGGCACGGTGCCGGCCTTCACGCCGATCGAGCCGCCGCCGCCGGTCAAGCGCGTCGTGGTCATCGACAAGCCGGGCTCGGTGCAGACCGAGATCCGCGCCGGCCATCTGGCCATCGCCCGCAAGCACCCCGATCACCTGGTGCTCGATCAGGTGGTGAAGATCCTCGGCGGCGAAGGCGGCAACCGGCTGCAGCAGGTGCTGCGGACGCAGAAGAGCCTCACCTACGGCGCCTCGGCCGACCTCGACGCCTACAAGCTCACCGGCGGGGTGATCGCCGAGACCGACACCCGCACCGAGGCGACCACCGAAGCGCTGCGCACCGTGGTCGAAGAGTTCTTCCGCGTGCAGCGCGAGCGCGTGTTCGAGGGCGAGCTCGAAGGCGCCCAGAACTTCCTCGCCGGCAGCTTCCCGCTGTCGATCGAATCGCCCGACGCGATCGCCACGCGGGTGCTCAACCAGCTGTTCTACGAGCTGCCGCTCGAAGAGCTGCCGGCGTATCCCGAGCGGGTGCGGTCGGTGACCCCCGACGACGTGCAGCGCGTCGCCAAGGCCTGGCTCAAGCCGGCCCAGCTGTCGGTGGTGCTGGTCGGCGACGCCGCCAAGTTCATCGATCAGCTCGCCGGGGCCGGGTTCACCACGGTCGAGCGCATTCCGATCGAGGAACTCGATCTGTCGGCGGCCGACCTGCGGCGCCGCCGTCCGGGCGGGCAGTAGTCCGCCACCCATGGCTCGGGTGATGCTCTCGTGCGGGGAGCCGTCAGGCGACCTGTACGCGGGCCAGCTCGCCCGCGCGCTGGTCGAACGGCGGCCGGACCTCGACGTCTTCGGCTTCGGCGGTCCGCACTGCGAGCAGGCCGGCGTCCGCCTCATCGGCAAGTACACCGGGCTGTCGGTCACCGGCCTCACCGAAGCGCTGCGGGTGCTGCCCGCCACCTTCGCGATGCTGCGCCGGCTGGTGCAGGCGGCGCGCGACACCCGGCCGGACGCCCTCGTCGTCGTCGACTATCCCGACTTCAACTTCCGGCTGATGGCGGCGATTGCCCGCATGGGCGTCCCGATCGTCTACTACGTCACGCCGCAGGTGTGGGCGTGGCGGGCCGGACGGATGAAGACGCTGCAGAAGCACGTCGCGTTGGCGCTGCCGATCTTCCCGTTCGAGGAGCCGTTGTATCAGACCGCCGGCATCCCGGTGCGCTTCCTCGGACATCCACTGGTCGACGCGGTGACGGCGCCGCCCGCCGATCGGACCCAGGCCGCGGCGTTCCAGGCCGGGCGTCGCGTCGCGTTGGGGCTCGACCCGGGCCGCCCGACGGTGGCGTTGCTGCCGGGCAGCCGCCACAACGAGATCTCCCGGCTGGTGCCGGTGCTGGCAGCGGCGTTGCCGCTGGTCGCCGCGCGCGTGCCCGGCCTGCAGGCGGTGGTGGCGTGCGCGCCCGGCCACGAGGATCACGAGTTCGCGGCGCTGGCCGCGGCGACGCCGGCGGCCCGGCTGGTCCACGGCCGCGTGGCCGACGTGCTCTCGGCAGCCGATGTCGTCATCACCGCCTCGGGGACCGCGACGGCCGAGGCGGCGCTGCACGAGCGGCCGATGGTGGTCGTCTACAAGCTGTCGCCGCTGACCTACCGGCTCGGCAAGCCGCTCGTGACCATCGACACCTACGCGATGGCCAACCTGGTGGCGGGGGAGCGGATCGTGCCCGAGCTCATCCAGGACGCGTGCACGCCCGAGGCCGTGGCCGTCGAGACGATCGCGCTGCTGACCGACCACGACCGCTGGGAACGGACGCGCCTGCGGCTCGCCGAGACGCGCGCCAGGCTCGGGCCGTCCGGTTCGACGGCCCGCGTGGCCGACGCCGTGCTCGAACTGATCGATGCACGCCGCGAGCGCTGACGAATCGCGACACAGCTGCGGCGGGCTTGTCCGCCGAAGCGCGCGCCTCACGGGCTCTGGCGCGAAGGCGGATAGACTCAGAGTCATGCGAGTACGCGTGACGGCGTTGTGTCTGCTCCTGCTCTCGGCGCTCGAGCGTCCGGCGGCGCTCACGGTGCTGCCGGCGACGTTCGACGAGCTGGTGCGCGAATCCCACGCCGTCGTCTACGGCCGGGTCACCTCGGTGGAAGGCCGCTGGACCGCCGACCGCCGCACCATCGAATCGGTGGTCACGCTCGAGGCGGTCGAACACTTCAAGGGCACCGTCACCGACACCACGACGTTTCGTGTTCCGGGCGGCGACGCTGGTGGCCGGCGGCTCATCGTCGCGGGCGCGCCGGCGTTCCGCCCCGGCGACGCGGTGGTCGTGTTCCTGCGCGGTCGGGCGCCGGCACTGCCGTCGCCGGTCGGGCTGTCGCTCGGCGTCTACCGGGTGGCGGCCGACCCGCGCTCCGGCGCGCTGATGGTCGTGCCGACGCCGGTGCGCGAGATCGAGACGCCGGCGCGAGTGGTGCGCGGCGGCGCCGGCCGCACCGTGCAGCCGCTGGCGGCGTTCGGCGCCGAGGTGCGGGCCGTGAAGGAGCGGCCATGAGCGGTGTCCGGCAGCGCGCGATTGCCGTCGTCGTGGCCGCGGCGCTGGTTGCCGCACCGGCCCGGGCCGACGCCTATCTGAAGTTCGGGGTCGAGGTCGGCGCGACGGTCGTGGCGCTGCGCTGGCCGGCCGGGCCGATCCGCTACTTCGTCGCCGAGCGCGACATCAGCGGGGTGAGCGCGCAGGCGTTCGCCGACGCCATCGGCCGGGCCGCAGCCACCTGGGACGCGCTGCCCGGGCTGCCGGTGACCTTCAGCGCGCAGGGCTTCACCCGCAGCCAGCCGCTCGAGACCGACGGCCGATCGACCATCGGGTTCCTCGATCGCCCCGACCAGGAGCGCGTCCTCGGCGCCGCGACGTTCCTGCTCGACGCCCAGACCGGCGTGCTGCTCGAGTCGGATATCTACTTCAACTCGCGCTTCCAGTGGTCGACGGCGGTCGGCGGCGAAGGCGGGCGGGTCGACCTGGAGTCGGTAGCGCTGCACGAGATCGGCCACCTGCTCGGGCTCGGCCACTCGGCGATCGGCGAGACCGAGGTCAGCGGCACCGGCCGGCGCGTGCTGTCGTCAGGCGCGGTGATGTTTCCGATTGCGATGCCATCGGGGGCGATCGCCGACCGCGTGCTGCAGGCCGACGACATCGCCGGCGTCCTCGACCTCTACGACGCGACGCCGGCCGACAAGGGCAGTCTGCAGGGCCGGGTGACCAAGGGCGGGCAAGGGGTCTACGGCGCGCACGTCGTCGCCGCGAACCTGCTGACCGGCGAGCTCATCGCCGGCTACGTGCTGGCGGCGGACGGCACCTTCGCCATCGCCGGGTTGTCGCCGGGACCGCACGTGATCCGGGTGGAGCCGCTCGACGACGCCGACGTCGAGAGCTTCCTCGCCCCGGCGCGGGTCGACACCAGCTTCGGCGTTGCGTTCGCGTCCCAGCTGGTCGTGATTCAGGGCGGCGGGGCGACCATCGATGTGGCCATCGAGGTCCGCGCGCGATGAGCGCGATGAGGTGGATGCGCCTCGTCGTGCTGGCCGCGGCCGTCGTCACGCTGAGTCCCGGCGCCGCGGCGGCGCAGCCGCTGGCTGCGCTGCGGCCGGGCCACGTCGTCATCGGACTCGGCGGCGGGTGGGTCGGCGCCGACACGCTCGGCACCGTGCGGGCGGCCACCAGGGCGAGCGCCCCTGGCACCACGTCGCCGCCGCCGGCGCTGCTGTTCAGCACCAGCTCGCGCCTCGGCGCCGCGCCGGCGGCCGAGTCCACGGTGACGGTGGCGGTGACGTCAGCGTGGGCGGTCGAGGTGCGCGGCACGCTGGGCCGTCCAACGCTGACCACGACCATCACCGACGACGTCGAGGCGGCCGGGACGTTCACCGCCACGACCGAGGTCGCCGAGTACACCGTCGACGCGTCGCTGCTGTATCACCCGCGCTGGGCGGCGATCGGCACGCGGGTCCGCGGGTATCTGCTGGCCGGCGGCGGCTACTTGCGCCAGCTCTACGACCGCGACGCGCTGGTCGAGACCGGGACGACGGCGCACGCTGGCGCCGGCGCGCGGTGGTGGCTGGCGGGCGGGCGCGGCCCCGGTATCGAGGCCGGCCTCACCGGGGATGTCCGGTGGGTGTTCCGCCGCGACGGCATCACCTTCGAGGACGGCACCCGATCGCTGCCGTCGGCGAGTGTGCGCGCCTTCGTCGGCTTCTGATCTGCAAATGACCGGCCTCGCGTTGGCGGCGTCGGCGGTGTCGAAGCGCTTCGGCGCCGTGGTGGCCCTCGACGCCGCGACGCTCGCGGTCGCCGATGGCGAGTGCGTGGCCCTGGTCGGCGAGAGCGGCTCGGGCAAGAGCACGCTGCTGCGCGCCTTCAACGCCCTGACCGGCATCGACGGCGGGCGCGTCGAGGTCGGCGGCGAGGACGTCGCTCACCGCGATCCGGTGGCGCTGCGCCGGTCGCTCGGGTACGTGCCGCAGGACGGCGGCCTGCTGCCGCACTGGTCGGTGGCGCGCAACGTCGCGCTGGTGCCGTGGCTGCTCGGCCGCGCTGACCCCACTGGCGATGCCGCGACGGCGATGCGTCAGGTCGGCCTCGAGCCGGCGCAGTTCGCGGCGCGTTGGCCGCACGAGCTGTCCGGTGGACAACGCCAGCGCGTGGCCTTCGCCCGGGCGCTCGCCGCCGGCGCCCGCACGCTGCTGCTCGACGAGCCGTTCGGCGCGCTCGACGCCATCACCCGCGGCGACCTGCAGGCGATGTTCCTCGACCTGCGCCGCGCCTCGGGGCTGGCGGCGCTGCTCGTGACCCACGACCTGCACGAGGCCGGGCTCGTCGCCGACCGGGTGGCGGTGATGCACCAGGGGCGCATCGCCCAGATCGGACCGCTGGCCGAGCTCATCGCGCAGCCGGCCGCGCCGTACGTCGCCGAGCTGCTCGCGCGAGTACGCCTGCGTCAGGGGCCGGCCGCGTGATGTCCGGCCGCGTCGCCGTCGCCGCTCTGTGCGCGGGCCTGCTGGCGCCGCCAGGTGCGCACGCCCAGACGCCGCCGGACCCGCCCGCGACTGTACGGCCGATCGTCGTCGGATCGAAGCCCTTCGGCGAGTCGTACCTGCTCGCCGAGCTCTTCGCGCAGATCCTCGAGGCTCGCGGGTTCACGGTGGCACGCCGCTTCGGCCTCGGCGGCACCGAGATCGTCTTCCCGGCGCTTCGTGACGGCGCCATCGACGTCGTGCCGGAGTACACCGGCTCGGGGCTGCTGGTGATCCTCAAGGCGCCGCTCGAGCGCGATCCGACCGCGGTGTTCGACACCGTCTCACGCGAGTTCGCCCGGCAGTTCGACGTCCGCTGGCTGCCGCCGCTGGGCTTCGAGAACACCTATGCGATGTCGATTCGCACCGAGATGGCCGAACGGCTCGGGCTGCGGACGCTCAGCGACTTCGCCGCGGTGAGCGGCGACATGCGGGCCGGCTTCACCGCCGATTTCATCGGCCTGCCCGACGGCCTGCCGGGACTGCGTCAGGCCTACGGGCTGGCGCCAAAGACGGTGAGCGCGCTGGCGCCGGCGGTGAAGTACCAGGCGCTGGCGCAAGGGGCGGTGGACATCATCGATGCCTACTCGACCGACGGTCTGCTCGATCGCTACCCGCTGACGGTGCTCGAGGACGACCGCGGGTTCTTTCCGCCCTACGACGCCGCGGCGATGGTGCGCGGCGTGGTGGCGCGGGAGCAACCGGCGGCCGTCGCCGCCCTGACCGAGCTGAGCGGCCGGCTCGACGTGCGCCGGATGCGCCGTCTCAACGCCCGGCTGGAAGTGAACGGCGAGGACGTGGTGGTCGTGGCCCGTGAGGCCCTCGCCGAACTCGGCCTCACGACGACGAACGCCGCCGGCGCGGCGACCGGGCCGCGCCAGGACACCGGCTCCCTCGCCGGCTACCTGTGGCAGCGCCGCGCGGCGATCGGCGCGATGAGCCTGCGGCACGTCTGGCTCGCCGGCGTGTCGCTCGCGCTGGCCGTGGTCGCCGGCCTGCTCATCGGCCTGGCCGTCGCCCGCCGCCGCTGGGCCGAGCCGGTGACCCGCGCGATCGGCGTGCTGCAGACCGTGCCGGGCATCGCGCTGCTGGCGTTCATGCTGCCGGTGCTCGGCATCGGCGCGGCGCCGGCGATCGCCGCCCTGTTCCTCTACTCCCTCTATCCGATCGTGCGGGCGGCGGTAACCGGATTGGGCGAGGCCGACCGCGGGGCGGTGGAGGCCGCGCATGCCCTCGGCATGACCGCGGCGCAGATTCGCCGTCACGTGCGCGTGCCGCTGGCGGTACCGGTGATCATGGCGGGGGTCCGCACCGCCGCGGTCATCAACGTCGGCACGGCCACGCTCGCCGCGTTCGTCGGCGCCGGCGGCCTCGGCGATCCGATCGTCGCCGGCCTGGCGCTGGCCGACTCGCGCATGGTGCTGTCGGGGGCGATTCCCGCGGCGGTCCTCGCCGTGGTCGTCGACGGCGCGCTCGCCGCTGCCCAGCGGCTGCTCACCCCGGCGGCACTGCGGGCCCGTGCGGCCGCCTCGGCGCCCTGAGCGTTCGGTCGCGCCGTGGCGCGCGGCGTCATATCATCGGCACGCGACCTGCCGGGCGCGACGTCGTCGCCGGATGCGGATCGCAAGGGAGCGGCGGATGTCGGGATGGCCCACGCGGGTGTTGACGGCGGTCGTGATCGGGGTTGGCCTGTCGGGCGCGGCGTTCGCGCAGCCGCCTGGCATCGCCGAGTGGCGCGGCCAGCACGAGCGCGCCATCGTCGAGGAACTGACCACGCTGGTGGCGATTCCCAACGTCGCCGGCAACGACGCCGACATGCGGCGCAACGCCGACCATCTGGCCGGCCTATTCAAGCGCCGCGGCTTCGCGGTGGAGACGATCGGCGGTCCGGGCTCGCCGGTAGTGTTCGCCAGTCTCGACGCCGCCAAGGCGGTCGGAACGGTGACGTTCTACATCCACTACGACGGCCAGCCGGTGGATCCCGCAGAGTGGACGCGCTGCAAGCCGTTCACGCCGTGCCTGTGGAGCGCGAGCGGGGCGGTCGACGCCGATCCGGCGCGCGCCACGTTCGACCCCGAGTGGCGGATGTACGGCCGCTCGACCTCCGATGACAAAGGGCCGATCGTCGCCCTGCTGAACGCCGTCGAGGCGCTGAAGGCGACCGGCGGCGGCCCGACCTGGAACGTGCGGGTCGTCCTCGACGGCGAAGAGGAGGCCGGCTCCGCCAACTTCCGCCGCTTCGCCACCGCGCGCCCGACCGCGCTCAAGACCGACCTCGCCGTCACGCTCGACGGCCCACGCCACCCGAGCGGCCGGCCCACGGTGTACTTCGGCGTGCGCGGCGGCGCTGGCGTGACGCTCACCGTCTACGGCGCCAAGGGCGACGTGCATTCGGGGAACTACGGCAACTGGGCCCCCGATCCGTCGATGCGGCTGGCCCGGCTGCTGGCGTCGATGAAGGACGAGGCCGGGCGAGTGCTGATCACGGACTTCTATCGTGACGTGCGCCCGCTCACCGCCACCGAACGGCAGGCCCTCGACGCGGCCCCGAACGTCGAGGCGGTGCTGCAGCGTGACTTCGGCGTCGCCCGCCCGGAACGGCCGGACCAGCGGCTCGAAGCCAAGCTCAACGAGCCGACGCTCAGCATCCTCGAGCTGTCGACCAGCGGCATCCCGGGGCGATCGGCGATTCCCGGCGCCGCGACCGCGCGGATCGAGGTGCGCATGGTGAAGGACCTGGTGCCCGAGACGCAGAACGCGCTCATCACCGAGCACGTGCGGGCCCAGGGCTACCACGTCATCAGCGGCCGCGAGCCGAACGACGACGAGCGCCGTCAGCACCCGCTCATCGCCCGCGTCGACGCAAGGCGCGGCTCGGCGGCCTCGCGGGTCTCGATGGACGACCCCAAGGCGCAGGCCGTGGTGACGGCGCTGACCAGGCGCGGCGTGCCGCCGGTGCAGCTGCCGACGCTCGGCGGCGGGCTGCCGTTCGGCACCTTCAGCGACCAGTATCAGATGCCGACGGTCGGCGTCTCGATCGTCAACTTCGACAACAACCAGCACGGCCCGGACGAGAACCTGCGGCTGCAGAATCTCTGGGAGGGCATCGAGATGCTGGCCAGCCTGATGACCATGCCGGCGGTGAAGTGATGGCGCGATCACCGCGATCGTGGGTCACGGCGCTGACGCTGACGACGGCGATCGCCGCCGCCGCGGCACCGCACGGCCAGGCTCCAGCCGCGCCGCCACCGGCCCGGGCGCAGCTGGCGGCGAAGCTTCAGGTCGAACTCGATCAGCTCGCCGCCGCGGCGCCGGGCGTGGTCGGCGTCGGGGTCGTCGACCTGACCAGCGGCGAACGGTGGAGCGTGAACGAGTCGCTGGTGTTCGCGCAGGGCAGCGCGATCAAGATCCCGCTGCTCATCGAGCTCTTCCGCCGCGCCGACGCGAAGGAGCTGGCGCTCACCGATCGCAAGACCCTGACCGCCGCCGACCGCACCGGCGGCAGCAGCCTGCATGCAGTACTTCTCCGACGGCGGCTCGGCGTTCTCGCTGCACGACCTGGCGGTGCCGATGATCGTGCAGTCGGACAACACCGCCACCAACATGCTGATCGACGCCGTCGGCATGGACCGCGTCAACCGCACCATGGCGTCGCTGGGGTTCCCGCAGACGAAGCTCCGGCGCAAGATGATCCGCCCCGAGTCCAGCGCCCGCGGCGACGAGAACGTCTCGACGCCGCGCGAGGCCGTCGACCTGATGGCGCGGCTGTCGCGCTGCGACCTGCCGCTGACGGCGGCGTCGTGTGCCGAGGTGCGGCGCCTCCTCGAACTGCCCAAGGGCGGGGAATTCCGCCAGCCGATTCCCGCAGCCGTACGTGTCGCCTGGAAGCCCGGGGGACTCGAGGGCGTCTCGACCGCCTGGGGCGTCGTGGCCCTGCCGGGTGCACCCTACGCGGTGGCGGTGATGGTCAACTACGGGAACGCGCAGGTCGGCGAGACGGTGCGCGCCCTGTCGGCGGCGGTCTACCAGCACTTCGCGCTGGTCGCCGGGGCGACCCCGTACGGCACCCGCGTCGATCCGGCGCTGCTGAAGAAGCCGGGCTCAGGTCCCTGAACTGTCGTCGCCCGGCGCCACCGACGGCGGCGCGTACAGGAACCCGAACGACACCGCGCCGTCCTTGCCGTGCGTCTTGTGGTGGACGAGGTGCGCCTTGACGATGCGGCGCAGGTACGACCACTGCGGCACGCCGCGCACCCGGATGCGCCGGTGGACGATGACGTCGTGGAAGATCGCGTAAAGGGCGCCGTAGGCCGTCATGCCGACACCGACCGGCAGCATCCACGAGCCGTCGCGGACCCCGGCGTCGATCAGCAGGATCGACGGCACCGCGAAGAAGAGGCCGAAGAGATCGTTCCACTCGAAGCCGCCGTCATGTGGCACGTGGTGCGACCGGTGCAGGAACCACAGCGGGCCGTGCATCAGATAGCGGTGGGTGAGGTAGGCCACGCCCTCCATGCCGGCCAGGGCGGCCAGCGCCCACGCGAGGAACTCCAACCAGGACATCGAAATCACCCTACCATGCGCGCCAGCGGTGGCGTCCACAGGCCGCGGCGATCGGCGCCGGCGCCGTACGGCTTCCGCCCGCGCGTCGCCACCACGTCGGCGACCCCGGCGGCGAGACCGGCGAGCTTGCGGGAAGTGCTGGTGGACACGCGGTTCTCCCAGGCGTGACCACCGCGACGGCCCACCTCGACGCCGATCGCGCGATAGACGTGGCGGGCCGTGGCCACCGCCCACGCCGACCGCCACGGCAGCGCGGCCAGGCCATGCCATGCCGAGGCGTAGTACCGGTCGGCGTCGCGCAACAGCTCGTTCACGACCACGGCCACACGCGCGGCTGTTCGCCGGATCGAGCCGCTGGCCGCGCGAGACCATGGCGCCGGCGGCGGCGAGCCGATCCGCGGGCAGATAGACGCGACCGTGGACGGCGTCGTCGCCGACGTCGCGGCAGATGTTGGTCAGCTGGAACGCGAGACCCAGGTCGCAGCCGCGTTCGAGCGCCGCGCGGTCTCGGGCACCCATCACCCAGGCCATCATCAAGCCGACGACCCCGGCGACGTGGAAGCAGTACTCGAGCGTGTCGTCGAGTGTGCCGTAGGAGCGGCCGGCGGCGTCCATCGCGAAGCCGTCGAGGTGGGCACGCGGCAGCGCCGGCGGCAGACCGGTCGCGCGCGCCACCCGGCGCAGCGCCGCGAAGGCCCCTTCGGGGGCCGGCCCGTCGCCGGCCAGGGCCCGTTCCGTGCCCTCCGTGATGTGCGCGAGTCGGGCGCTCGCGTCCACCGCCCGCGCGTCGTGACCGAGCGTCTGGCCGTCCACCGCGTCGTCGCAGTATCGGCACCACGTGTAGAGGTCCCAGACCAGCGCCCGTGTCGTGTCGTCGAACAGCCGCGACGCCAGCGCGAAGCTCTTCGAGCCCTGGCGGATCGCCGTATCGGTGGCGCCGCCCGATGCCGGGGACGTCGCGGTGGTGGGGGTCACGAGATGCGGAGGTCGCCGACCATCAGCCCGGCCGTGGCCTTGGCCGAGTTGACGACGCCCGGCACGCCGGCGCCGGGGTGGGTGCCGGCGCCGACGAAGTACAGGCCGCGGATCCGGGCGTCGCGGTTGTGGACGCGGAACCACGCGCTCTGCGTCAGCACCGGTTCGAGCGAGAACGCCGAGCCGTGGTGGGCGTGGAGCTCGTGCTTGAAGTCGAGCGGCGTGAAGATGCGGCGCGTGACCAGGTCGGCGCGCAGGCCGGGGATGTAGCGGGCCTCGAGGTAGGCGAGGATCCGATCGGCGTAGCGCGGGCCTTCGACCGTCCAGTCGATGTCGAGCTTGCCCAGGTGCGGCACCGGGGCCAGCACGTAGAACGCCTCGCACCCCGGCGGCGCCAGCGACGGGTCGGAGACGGTCGGCGCGTGGAGGTAGAGCGAGAAGTCGTCGGCGAGGACGCCGCGGTCGAAGATGTCGCCGAGCAGCTCGCGATAGCGCGGCCCGAAGATCACGTTGTGGTGGGCGAGGTGCGGATGCCGCCGCCGGGTGCCGAAGTAGACCAGGAACAGCGACATGCTGAAGCGCTGCCGGTCGAGCGCCCGCGCGGGCCGCGCCGCCCGCGGCTCGTCGCCGAGCAGGGTGCGGTAGGTGTGCATCACGTCGGCGTTGCTGGCGACGGCGTCGCCGGTCCACTCGCGGCCGTCGGTGGTCCGCAGCCCGGTCACCGCGCCGTCGTGGGTCAGGATCCGCGCCACCTGGCTGTTGAGGGCGATGGTGCCGCCGAGCCGTTCGAACAGCGCGACCAGCGCCCGCACCAGCGCGCCGGTGCCGCCGCGCGGGAACGTCACGCCCCAGGTGCGTTCGAGCACGTGGATGAGCGTGTAGATCGACGAGGTGGCGAACGGGTTGCCGCCGACCAGGAGCGAATGGAAACTGAAGGCCTGGCGGAGATGGTCGTCCTGGATGTGGCGGGCGACGATGTCGTAGACGGTGCGGTAGGCCTCGAGGCGTACCAGCTGCGGCGCGGCGCGGACCATGCTCCACAGGTTCAGGAACGGCACATGCGCCAGCTTGGTGTAGCCCTCGGCGAAGACGTCCTCGGCGTAGGCGAGGAAGCGCCGGTAGCCGTCGACGTCGCCCGGGCTGCGGGCGGCGATCTGCCGCGTCACCTCGACCAGGTCATTCGAGTAGTCGAAGCTGTGCCCGTCCTCCCAGAACAGCCGGTAGAAGGGCATCACCGGCAGCAGGTCGACGTGGTCGGCGAGCCGCTCGCCGGCCAGGGCGAAGAGGTCCTCGAGGCAGCCCGGCGCCGTGATCACCGTGGGCCCGGCGTCGAAGGTGAACCCGTCGTCGCGGTAGACGTAGGCGCGGCCGCCGGGCTGGTCGCGGCCTTCGAAGATCGTCGTCGGGATACCGGCCGCCTGCAGGCGGATGGCCAGCGCCAGGCCGCCGAAGCCGCTGCCGATGACCGCCGCACGGCGCGGTGACCGATCAGCCACCGAGCTGCGCCAGGGCACGGTGCAGGGGAACCGGTGGCCAGCCCGAGAGCAGCCGCACCCGGTCGAGCCGGGTCAGCCGCGCCGCATAGAAGCGGGCGATGAGATCCGCCGGCCGGCCGTAGAACTGCTCGAGGACCCGGACGCGAGCCGCCGGCGCGGCGGCGCGGAACAGCAGGCGGTTCAAGAGCCGAAAGAAGGCCCGATCCCGCCACCGGGCGATCGCGAAAGCGCGCACAGTGGAATAGACGCCGCCCGCGTCGAAGGGATCCACGGCGCAGAGGAGGTCGGCGGTGGCCACGGCGTCGGGCAGCGAATAGCCGGTGGTGGGGTGGAACAGCCCGGCGCGTAGACCCAGCCGCGGGACGTCGCCGTTCCAGAACGCCTCGCCGTCGCCGCCGAGCGGAATCGGCAGGCTGCCGCGCTCTTCCCGGATCACCGCGCGCACCCGCCAGCCCTGGCGCTCGACGTAGGCGGCGATGGCGTGCCGGGCCGCGGCCTCGTCCACGGCGGGCTGATCCGCGTACGCGGTGTCCTCGACGAGCAGGCGATGGCGATCCCAGGGCAGCACGTAGACGAACTTGAAGGCGCCGTCCTGCGGCACGGTGGCGTCCATCAGCATCGGCTGATCGACGCCGTGCGGCGTGGCGCACTCGATCTCCTGGCCGAGGAACGTCTGCCAGCCGAGTGGCACCGCGATCGACGCCGGACCGCGCGCGTCGATGACCACGCCGGCGTCGAGGGTGTGCCCGTCGGCGGTAACCACGCGCCGGCGCGACACCTCCCGTACGTCCACACCGAGTTGCAGCCGCGGGCCGAGGACCGGCGCTACTACGGCGTGGAGCAGCTCCGAAGACAGCGAGGCATAACCCTGGTCCATCACCCGTTCGCGCGCCGGGAAGGCCACGGCATGTCGTGGCCAGCGCTGGCGCACGAGCGGGCCGAGCCATCGCCACTGGTCCGGCGTGATGTCGGCGTCGTGCAGCGACCACGTGTGGTTGCCGCCGAGCGTGGGACCCTGCTCGAGCAGCGCGACGTCCAACTCCGGGCGGGCCGTCGCCAGCCGCCAGGCGGCGAGACTGCCGGCGAGTCCGCCTCCGACGATGACGACGTCCGCGGTCACCTCAGGCGAGCCTATCACGCGCGATCCGCCCGCTCCTCGGCACTACACTGCCCATGTGCCCGTGCCCTCGACGTCCGCCGTGCCGGTTGCGCTGGCGGTGCGCGCGGCCACACGGCGGCTGGGCGGCCGTACAGTGCTCGACGCCGTCGAGGTGACGGTGCCGCGTGGCGCCGCCGTCGCGGTGGTGGGTCCCAACGGCGCCGGCAAGACGTCGCTGATGCGGGCGATCGGCGGACGGCTGGCGCTCGATCGCGGCGCCATCGAGATCGACGGCCAGGCCGCGGCGGCGGCGCGGCGGGCCGGGCGGGTCGGCGTCGTGCCGCAGGCGCTTGCGCTCTATCCGCATCTCACCGTGCGCGAGAATCTGGCGGTGCTCGGCCGCCTCGCCGGCGTGGCTCGGGCCGACGTAGCCGCGCGCGTCGACGCCGCCCTCGCGTGGACGGGACTCGGCGATCGCGCCGCTTCACCGGTGCAGACGTTGTCGGGCGGGATGCAGCGCCGCGTCCATCTGGTGGCCGCGACCCTGCACCAGCCGGCGCTCGTGCTGCTCGACGAGCCTACGGTCGGCGTCGACGTGGCGTCGCGGGAGCGCCTGCACGACAGCCTGCGCTCGTTGCGCGATCGCGGCACCGGAATGCTGCTGGCGACGCACGACCTCGACGAGGCGGCAGCGGTGTGCGAGGCGGTGGTCGTGCTGGCCCAGGGCCGCGTCGTCGCCGCCGGATTGGTAGCGGCGCTGCTGGCCCGCGCCTTCGCCAGCGCCCGTGAGCTGGTCGTGACCGTCGAGCCTCCGGTCCGCGTCGGCGTGCTCGAGCACGAGGGCTTCGCCGCGTCCACCGGCGCCGATTGGGTGCGTCCGATGACCGGCGAGGCCGACGGGCTCACCGCCGTCGAACAGCGGCTGACCGCGGCCGGCGTCGTCGTTGCCGCGCTCCACCTGCGGCGGCCGACCTTGGCCGGTGCCGTGGCCCGGCTGGTGGCGCGCGCGGCTGTCGCGGAGCCGCCGTCGTGATGGGCGCCGTCGTCCGCACGCAACTGCTGGCGCTCGTCCGCGACCGCGGCGCGCTGGTGCTCGCCGTCGTGCTGCCGGTGGCGGTGTTCCTGGTCTTCGCGGCGATCTTCTCGGCGGCGACGGGCGACCAGCTGCGCCTGCGCGTCGCGGTGGCCGACGAAGTCGGTTCGCCGCTCAGCCGACGGCTGGCCGAGGCCGTCGCGCGTGACCCCGGACTGCGCGCCGAGGTCGTCGTTCCGGGTACGGCCGCCGCGATCGCCGTCCGGGTCAGCTCTGGCGCCGCCGATGCCGGGGTCGTGTTGCGCTCCGGCGGTCGTGGACTCGACACGCTGGTCGGCGAGGGGCCAGCGCCGGTGCTCGTCATCACGCATCCGACCCGCGCGGTGGCCGGCGCGCTGCTGAGCGGCGCCGTCCAGCGCGCCTACTTCGCGGCGCTGCCCGACGCCGCGCTGCGCGGCGTCGTGACGCTCATCGACGAGGCCGTGGTGCCGCTGACGCCCGAGCAGCGGGCCGAGGCGGCGGCGCAACTCGACCAGATGGCGCCCGACCCCCAGGCGGCCGCCGGTGACGGCGCCGACACGCTCGGTGCATTCGACTCGCTGGTCGAAGTACGGCCGCTGGCCGGGGCCGACGCGCCGTCGACGGTGGCCTACTACGCGGCGGCGGTGGCCGCGCTCTTCGTGCTGCTGGCGGCGGTGCCGGTTGCGGCGTCGCTCCACGACGAGCTGACGGCCGGCATTGCCGATCGCCTCGTCGCCGGTCCGGCCGGTCTGGCGCCGCTCGTCGACGGACGGGCCGCGTTCCTGGTGCTGCTGGGCGTGGCGCAGACGGCGGTGGTGTTCGCGGTCGCCGCGGTGACGACGCCGCTCGGGCCGGCGTCCGCCTGGCCGCGATGGCTGGTGGTAGCGGCGGCGCTCGCCGTGGCCGCGGCGGGTCTCGCCCTGCTGGTCGCCGCGCTTTGCGCCACCGCGCGCCAGGCGACGAGCGTCGGCCACGTGCTGGTGCTGATGGCGTCGGCGGTGGGCGGCAGCATGGTGCCGCGCTTCCTGATGCCGCCGTGGCTGCAGCAGCTCGGCTGGGTCACGCCCAACGCCTGGGCGATCGAAGGCTTCGCCCGGGCGTTGTCGCCGGCGGCTCCGGCCACCGCGGTTACGGTGCCCGCCGCGGTGCTCTTCACTACCGGCGCCGCCGCCTGGATCGCCGCCCGCCGCCTCGTGCGGCGACTCGAGACCATGTGAGACCGGCACCGCCCGCGCCACGGGGAATAGCAAGGGTGCCTGGGGAGTTATTTGCCCTCGTGATGCATTCGCATCAGACCGGCGGAGTCCGCTCGGCCGGGCTCACGATCGACCGCCCGCGCCAGGCGTTCCTGGCCTACGTCGCCGATCGGCGTCGGGAAGTGGACGCGGCGCTGGCGACCCATCTGCCGGTGGCGCCGGACTGCCCGGCGCCGCTGGCCGAGGCCATCGCCTACGCCATCGGCACCGGTGGCAAACGCTTCCGGCCGCTGCTCACGCTCGCCGCCGCCGATGCCGTGGTCAACGCCGCGCCCCGGGCCACGCCGCGCCGGCGCGCCGAGGCCCGCACCCGGGTGCTGCCGGCGGCGTGCGCGGTCGAGTTCGTGCATGCCCAGTCGCTGGTGCACGACGACCTGCCGTCGATGGACGACGACACGCTGCGCCGAGGCCAGCCGACGGTGCACGTGCGCTTCGGCGAGGCCCTGGCGATCCTGGCTGGCGACGGTTTGCTGGCCGACGCGTTCGCGCTGCTGGGCCGGGCCGGGGCCGCGGCCACGACCACCGTCGAGCGGACCCGCTGGCTGCGCGTCATCGCCGAGATTGGCCAGGCCGTCGGCGCCTCGGGCATGGCCGGTGGACAGGCCATCGATCTGGCGTGCACGCCGGGCGCTCTGGCCGGCGCGGCGATGGACCTGGCGGGGTTACGCGACATGCATGTGCGCAAGACCGGCGGCCTCATCCGCGTCGCGGCCGTCGCCGGCGCGCGGCTGGCTGGCGGCACCGAGGCGCAGGTGCAGGCGATCGGCGCCTTCGCTGCCGAGGTCGGCCTGGCGTTCCAGATCGTCGACGACATCCTCGATGTCGAAGGCACGACCGGAGCGGTCGGCAAGACCTCCGGCAAGGACGCCGCCGCCGGCAAACCCACCTATCCGGCCCTGGTCGGTCTGCCGCGCTCCTACGAGCTGGCAGCCGCGGCGGTGGATCGCGCCGAGCGCGGCCTGGCCGACGCCGGACTCATCGATCACCACCTGCTCGACCTGGCGGCGTGGGTACTCACGCGCCGGTGCTAGCCGACCGGGTTGGCGGGCCGGCCATCAGCCGTCGGCGCGCAGCGCGTCCACCGGGTTGATGCGCGCGGCGCGCCGAGCCGGCAGCCAGGCGGCGCCGAGCGCGACCGCCATCACCGTCGCGGCGGCCGTCCCGAGCATCCACGGATCGCGCGGCGTGACGTCGTAGAGCAGCGCGCGCAGCAGTCCGGATCCGCCGGCCGCCAGCGTCAGTCCCGCCGCGGCCGCGGCGACGGCGATGAGCGCGGTCTCGCCGAGTACCAGGCCGCGCAGATGCCGCGCCGAGGCGCCGAGCGCCGAACGTACCCCCAGCTCGCGCGTGCGGGCGGCGACCGCGGCGGTCATCACGCCGTAGGCGCCGATCGCCGCCAGCACCATCGCCGTCAGGCCGAAGAGCGCGACCAGCCACGTGTTGAAGCGGCGCGGCGCCAGCGCGGTGGCGAAGATGTCGTCGAGCGACCGCAGCGTCGAGATCGCCTGGGCCGGGTCGGCGGCGCGGATCGCCTCGCGGACGAGCGGCGCCGCGGCCGCGGCGTCGCCGTCGGTCCAGGTGAGGAACGCCAGGAACGGCCACCGTTCGTCGTTCTGGCCCAGCGGCAGGTAGAAGGTCGGATCGGGGGCCTGCTCGACGCGGCGATAGCGCGTGTCCGCCACCACGCCGACGACGACGTGCCGGCGGGTGCCGCCGAAGGTGACGACGCGCCCGATGGCCGAGCCGGCGCCGAGATACTGGCGCGCGAAGGTCTCGTTGACGATCGCCACCGGTTGTGCGCGGGCGTCGTCGGCGGCGGTGAAGACGCGTCCCTCGCGCACGGCGATGCCGAGCGTGCGAAAGAAGTCGGCGGTGACGACCTGGAAGTCGGCGGCCGGCTCCTGGCCGCGCGGCGGCACTGGCGCGCCGTCGACGCGGATGCCGCGGTTGGGCGCTCCGGACAGCGGGGCGGTCAACGCGGCGGCGGCGGCCCGGACGCCGGGCGTCACCTGCAGGCGGGTCAGCACCGCCTCGACGAACTGGCGCTTCGGCGCGGCGTCGATCGTGGAGTCGCCGTCGCCGGCCGGCCGCAGGTAGCGATCGCGCGCCAGCGTGAGCTCGGCGGCGAGCCGTCCCTCGATGGCGAAGCCGAGATCGACGCGGGTGGCTGCCATCAGGCTCGCGGTGAGTAGCAGCGTGCCGACGATCAGCACCTGCGCCAGCGCCAGCTCGCCGACGACGATGGCGCGGTGCCACACCCTGGTGGCGCGCCGTCCCGCCACGCGCTGACCAGGGGCGAGCACCGGCTGCGCCGGCGCCATCAGACCGACAGCTGGGGCCAGGCCGAAGACCAGCGTCGTCACCAGTGTGAGCCCGGCCGCGAAGGCGACGACGAGGGGATCGACCGCGGCGTCGCGCAGGCGCGGGATGCCGTCGGGGGCGGCCGCCGCGAGCAGATCGACGCCCCAGGTGGCGACCAGCACGCCGAGAACGCCGCCCGGAATCGCCAGCGCCAGCGCCTCCGCCAGCAGCTGGCGGACGAGCCTGCCGCGGCCGGCGCCGAGCGACACGCGCACGGCAATCTCCTGCTGGCGCACAGTGGCCCGGCCGAGCAGCAGGTGCGCGACGTTGGCGCACGCGACCAGCAGCAGCACGACGACGGTCGCCTGCAGCAGCCACAGCACCGGCCGCACGTCGCCGACGACCGCTTCGTGCAACGGCACCGCCCGTCCGCCGAGGCCGGCGTTGGTGTCCGGGTGCTCGGCCGCGAGTCTGGTCATCACCGTCTGGATCGCGGCGCCGGCGGTGTCGGCGGCGACGCCGTCGCGCAGCCGGGCGATTACATAGAGGAGGTGCGAGTCGCGCACCGCGGTGATGTCGCCGGGGAAGGGGAAGCTGCGGGGAATGCCGCGGTCGCCGTTGATCCAGGCCTCGGCCCGGCTCAGCAGCGGAAACTCGAAGCGCTCGGGCAGCACGCCCACGACCTCGCAGGCGCGGCCGTCGAGGATCAGCGGCGCGCCGATCACCGGCGCCGTTCCGAACCGCCGCTGGCGCAGGGCGTGGGTCAGCACCGCGACACAGGGCGCGCCGGCCCGGTCGTCGCCGGGCACCAGAGCGCGGCCCTCGACGGCCGGCTGGCCGAGCACCTCGAAGAAGGCGCCGGACGCCGCCGCCACCCGCAGCCGTTCGGGCTCGCCGTCGCCCGACACCGCGGCCGAGAAGCTGTCGTAGGCGGCCATGCCGGCGAAGACGCCGGTGGTGTCGCGTTGCCAGTCGAGGAAGTTGGCCGGCGCCACCCACCGGGCCGGGTTGTCGGGGGAGGTCTCCCACAGCGCCACCAGGCGGTCCGGCGCCGGATAGGGGAGCGGCTGCAACAGCACGTGCCGGACGACGCCGAAGATGGCCGTGGTGGCGCCGATGCCGAGGCCGATCGAGAGGACGGCCGCCACGGTCAGGCCGGGCGAGCGGCGCAGCAGGCGGATGCCGTTGACGAAGTCGCGCATGGGCCTCGCCGCTACGAATGTCGTGCCAGGCGCGCGGGCCGAATCGGCGGGATTCCGGGCCCGTCCGACGGTGGCCGCCGATGCGGCTGTCCGCAGGCGGACGGGGGATGCCCGGCGGCGGTCGCTCGCCTGTTATGATCTTGCGGATCATGCCCAGCCAGAACACCTTCCACACCCGCACCGCCCTCACGGCGGGAGGCCGTTCCGTCGACTACTTCAGCCTGCCGGCGCTGGCCGCGCGGTTCCCGTCGGTCGGGCGGCTGCCGTTCTCGCTGCGCATCCTGCTGGAGAACCTGCTGCGGCGCGAAGACGGCGCCTTCGTGAAGGCCGACGACATCACGGCGCTGGCCGGCTGGGACCCGGCGGCGACCAACCCAGACCGCGAGATCTCGTTCATGCCCGCCAGGGTGCTGCTGCAGGACTTCACCGGCGTGCCGTGCGTGGTCGACCTGGCGGCGATGCGCGACGGCATCACCGCCCTGGGCGGCGATCCGGGCCGGGTCAATCCGCTGCAGCCGGTGGAGCTGGTCATCGACCACTCGGTGCAGGTCGACCACTTCGGCACCGCCAACGCGCTGGAGCTGAACGCCGATCTCGAGTACCACCGCAACCGCGAGCGGTACGTGTTCCTGCGCTGGGGCCAGGACGCGTTCCGCAACTTCCGCGTGGTGCCGCCCGAGACCGGCATCGTGCACCAGGTGAACATCGAGTACCTGGCGCGCGTCGTCTGCGTCGAGGACGGCGTCGCTTTTCCCGACACCTGCTTCGGCACCGACTCGCACACGACGATGGTGAACGGCCTGGGCGTCGTCGGCTGGGGCGTCGGCGGCATCGAAGCCGAAGCCGCGATGCTCGGCCAGCCGAGTTCGATGCTCATCCCGCCGGTCGTCGGCTGCCGACTGAACGGCCGGCTGCCCGAAGGCGCCACCGCCACCGACCTGGTGCTCACCATCACCGAGGCGCTGCGCAAGCACAAGGTGGTGGGGAAGTTCGTCGAGTTCTACGGGCCAGGGCTGGCGCACCTCACCATCGCCGACCGCGTCACGCTCGGCAACATGTGCCCGGAATACGGCGCCACCGTCGCCATCTTCCCGGTCGACGCGCTGACGCTCGACTACCTGCGGCTCACCGGCCGCAGCGCCGATCAGATCGCGCTGGTCGAGGCCTACGCGAAGGCACAGGGTCTGTTCCACACGGCGGAGACCGCCGATGCCAGCTACTCCGAGCGCCTCGAACTCGATCTGGGCGTCGTGGTGCCGAGCCTGGCCGGGCCGCGCCGCCCGCAGGACCGGGTGCCGCTCACCAACGCCAAGCTGTCGTTCGCCAGCGCGCTCGACGAGCTGAAGAAGGGCGTGAAGGTCGCCGCCTCGCCCGGCCCTTCGACAGGCTCAGGGCAGGCGGCTGTGGCGACCGCCACGCAGCTGGAACACGGCTCGGTGGTGATCGCGGCGATCACCTCCTGCACCAACACCTCGAACCCCAGCGTGATGATCGGCGCCGGCCTGGTCGCGAAGAAGGCAGCCGAGCGCGGGCTCACCAGCCAGCCCTGGGTGAAGACCTCGCTGGCGCCCGGCTCCAAGGTGGTGACCGAGTACCTGCGCACGTCCGGCCTGCAACCGTATCTCGACCAACTCGGCTTCAACCTGGTCGGCTACGGGTGCACCACCTGCATCGGCAACAGCGGACCGCTGCCCGACGAGATCGCCGCCGAGATCCGCGAGCGCGGTCTGGTCGTCGCCTCGGTGCTGTCGGGCAACCGCAACTTCGAGGGCCGCATCCAGCAGGACGTGCGCGCCAACTACCTGGCCTCGCCGCCGCTGGTCGTGGCCTACGCGCTGGCCGGGTCGATGAACATCGACATCACGACCGAGCCGCTCGGCCACGGCCGCGACGGCCAGCCGGTGTACCTGAAGGACATCTGGCCGACCGAACGGGAGATCCAGGCGGCGATGCTCGGCAGCGTCACGTCGCAGGCGTTCACCTCGCAGTACGCCAGCGTGTTCGAAGGTGACGAGCGGTGGCGGGCACTGCCGGTGCCGACCGGCGATCGCTTCGCGTGGGAAGACGACTCCACCTACATCCGCCGGCCGCCGTTCCTCGAGGGGCTGTCGATGACCCCGGCGCCGCCGGCCGACATCCGCGGCGCGCGCGTGCTGGCGCTGCTCGGCGACAGCATCACCACCGATCACATCTCGCCAGCCGGCTCGATCAAGGCCGACAGCCCGGCCGGCAAGTACCTCGTCGCCCACGGCGTCAGCCCGAAGGACTTCAACTCCTACGGCGCCCGCCGCGGCAACCACGAGGTGATGATGCGCGGCACGTTCGCCAACGTCCGCATCAAGAACCAGCTGGTGCCCGGGGTCGAGGGCGGCGTCACCGCCCTCCTGCCCGGCGGCGAGGTGATGCCGATCTACGACGCGGCGATGCACTACCAGGCGGCCGGCGTGCCGCTGGTGGTGCTGGCCGGCAAGGAGTACGGTTCGGGCTCATCGCGCGACTGGGCGGCCAAGGGCACGATGCTGCTCGGCGTGAAGGCGGTCATCGCCGAGAGCTACGAGCGCATCCACCGCAGCAACCTGGTCAACATGGGCGTGCTGCCGCTGCAGTTCCTCGACGGCGAGACGGCGACGTCGCTCGGCCTCACCGGCCGCGAGCGCTACGACTTCGAGGGCGCCGGCGCGCCACTGACCGCACGCGGCCGCGTCACCGTCGTGGCTACCGCCGACGACGGCACCGCGCGTCGGTTCCAGGCGGTGTGCCGCATCGACACGCCGGAGGAGCTGACGGCGTTCCGGCACGGCGGGATCCTGCCGTATGTGCTGCGCCAGCTCGTGTCGCGCACGTCGTAGCCCGGCGCGAAACCCCACGCGGAGGATGTCGTGCTGACGCCGGCGGCCATCAAGGCGCGGGCCAAGGCACTGGGCTTCGACGTCTGTGGCATCGCGCCGGCCACTAGCATGCCCGAACTGGGGCGCATCCACGACTGGGTGGCGCGCGGGCATCACGGCGAGATGCGCTATCTCGAGCGGTCGGCCGATGTCCGCGCCGACGTGACGCGCTTCCTGCCGGGCGCACGCTCGGTGGTGATGACGGCGACCAACTACTACACCGGCCGCGACGTCACCCCGCCGCCCGACGCCTCGGTGGCGCGCTACGCCCGCGGCGAGGACTACCACCTGGTGCTGCAGGCGCGGCTCGACGCGCTGCTGGCCTGGATGCGGGCGTCGGTCGATGTGCCGTTCGAGGCCGCCGTGTTCGTCGACAAGCATTGGGTCCAGGAGCGGGTCGTCGCGGCGCATGCCGGCATCGGCTGGATCGGCAAGCACTCGCTGGTCATCAACGCCGACCTCGGGTCGTGGCTGCTGCTGGCCGGCATCGCGACGACGCTGCCGCTGCCACCCGATGCCCTGGTCGCCGATCAATGCGGCGCCTGCACGCTGTGCCTCGACGCCTGTCCGACCGGCGCCATCGTCGAACCGCGCGAAGTCGACGCCCGAAAGTGCATCAGCTATCTGACCATCGAGCTCGACGGCGCCGTGCCTGACCCGCTGAAGCCGTCGGTGGCCGGGCACGTGTTCGGTTGCGACATCTGCCAGGAGGTGTGCCCGTGGAACCTCGCCCCGGCGGCGACCGCCGATCCGGCGTGGCAGCCGCGCGCCGGCCGCGACGCGCCCGACCCGGTCGAGCTGTGGCGGCGCCCCGACGATCGCCTGCACGACTTCGTCGCCGGCAGCGCCCTCACGCACGCCCCGCTGGCGCAGCTGCGCCGCAACCTCGCCCTCGCGCTCGGTGTGTCGGCGCGCCCGGAGGCCGCCGCGGCCCTCGACCGTCCGGGCGGCGGCGTGAAGAACGCGGCGTTCAGCGCCGCCGCGCCGGCGGTGCGCGACGCGGTCGACTGGGCCTCTGGCCGGCGTGGTCCGGTGGGGTAGGATGACGTCATGGACGACGAGTCGGTCGTGGCCCCGATGATGCTGATTTCGATGCCGCAGCTGGCGGATCCGAACTTCGTCCGGACCGTCATCCTGCTGTGCGAGTACGGCAAGGAGGGGGCCTTCGGCCTGGTGGTGAACCGGCCGATGGCGGAGCCGGCGCACGAAGTGGTGCGGACCGATCCGGAGATCGACATCCGCAAGGACGTCCATCTCTACACCGGCGGGCCGGTCGAGCCGATGCGGGCATGGGTGCTGACCTCCGACGCGTCGGTCGACGAGGAAGCCACCGAGGTGGCCGACGGCGTCTACCTCACGGCGTCGCCGTCGGCGGTGCGCCGCGCGCTGCAGTCGCCGCCCGAGCCGCGGCTGCGGGTGGTCGTCGGCTACGCCGGCTGGGCGCCGGGACAGCTCGACGAAGAGCTGACGCAGTCGGCGTGGCTGCTGGTGCCGGTCGGCGCCGACCTCATCTTCGACAGCGCGCCCGACAAGATGTGGGACGCGGCGATCCAGCGGCTCGGTGCCGATCCGGCCCATCTGCTCGGCAGCTCCGGCGTGCACTGATGGCGATGCTGATGCGCACCCTCGTTCCGTCCGTGCTCGCCCTCGGCATGTCGGCCTGCGTCAGCGGCTCGTCCACCTCGGCCCCGGCGACGCCACCCCCGGCGGTCGATCCGGCGGCCGCCGCCATCACCGCCCAGGCGGCGCGTTTCGCGCCGACCGATCTGACCGCCGACGTCACCGCGTTGCCAGAGTCCGAGCGCCGCGCCCTGGCCCACATGATCCGCGCCGCGCAGGTGATGGACGCGCTGTTCCTGCGCCAGGTGTGGGCCGGCAACGACGCGCTGCTGATGGCGCTGCAGGGCGACCAGTCGCCGCTCGGCCGCGCCCGTCTCGGCTACTTCCTCGTCAACAAGGGGCCGTGGTCGCGGCTCGATCACAACGAGCCGTTCGTCCCCGGCGCGCCAGCGAAGCCGGCCGCGGCCAACTACTACCCGGCCGGCGCGTCGAAGGCCGACGTCGAGGCGTGGCTGGCCACGCTTGCTCCGGCCGCGCGCTCTGCCGCCACCGGCTTCTTCACCACCATCCGCCGCGGTCCCGGCGGCAGCTTCATCGCGGTGCCGTACAGCGTCGAGTATCAGGGCGAGCTGACCGTGGCCGCCACGCACCTGCGGGCGGCCGCCGACGCCACCGCGCAGCCGACGCTGAAGGCCTTTCTGCAGGCCCGGGCGGCGGCGTTCCTGTCCGATGACTACTACGACAGCGACGTCAAGTGGATGGAGCTCGACGCCACCATCGAGCCGACCATCGGGCCGTACGAGGTCTACGAGGACGAGTGGTTCAACGCCAAGGCCGCGTTCGAAGCCTTCGTCACCGTGAAGGACGCCGCCGAGTCGAACAAGCTGACGCAGTTCGCCGGCGCCTTGCAGTCAATCGAGGATGCGCTGCCGATCGACGCGAAGTACCGCAACCCGGCGCTTGGCGCGCTGGCGCCGATTGCCGTCGTCAACACGGTGTTCTCGGCCGGCGACGGCAACCGCGGCGTGCAGACCGCCGCCTTCAACCTGCCCAACGACGAGCGGGTCATCCGCGAGAAGGGCAGCAAGCGGGTGATGCTGAAGAACAACCAGCAGGCCAAGTTCGACCAGGTGCTGCTGCCGATCGCGCAGGTCGCACTCGCCGCCGGCGATCGCGGCAACGTCGCCTTCGACGCCTTCTTCACCCACATCCTGATGCACGAACTGGTGCACGGGCTCGGCCCGCACGGCATCGCCGTCGGCGGCCGCGCCACCACCGTGCGGCAGGAACTGAAAGAGACCTACAGCGCCATCGAAGAGGCCAAGGCCGACGTGGCCGGGCTGTTCGCCCTGCAGTTCCTGGTCGACAACGGGCAGATTGGCCGGGACTTCGAGCGCACGATGTACACGACGTTCCTGGCCTCGGCGTTCCGCTCGATCCGCTTCGGCATCAACGAAGCCCACGGCCGCGGCCAGGCGGTGCAGTTGAACTACCTGCTCGACCGCGGCGCGTTCGTCGTCAACGCCGACGGCACCTTCGCCGTCGCGCCCGACAAGATCAAGGGCGCCGTCACCGCGCTGACCGCCGAGATCATGACGCTGCAGGCGCAGGGCGACTACGCCGCGGCGAAGCGCATGCTCGATGCGCTCGGGGTGATCCGCCCGGAGACCCAGGCGGTGCTCGACCGGCTGAAGGACGTGCCGGTCGACATCGCGCCGCGCTTCCCGTCGGCCGAGACGCTGCTGGCGTCGTACCCCTGACGGCGCGCTAGGCGGTCGCCACGACCAGCGTCGGCACGTCGGCCTCGCGCATCACGCGGTAGGCGATGGTCCCGACCCGATGCGCGGTGCCGCCGCGCGACACCACCAGCAGTCCGGCCGCCCGCTCGCGCACCACCGCGGCGACACTCGGCGCCACCGTGCCGCGGCGCACGTCGACCGCCGCGTCGAGGCCGAGCGTCGCGACCAGCGCCTCCACCTGCCGCCGCGCCGCGTCGGTCGACTCCTCGAGCGCCGGTGGCACCGGCATCTCGGTGATCGGCCACCACACCGGCAGCGGCGCCTCGGCGCACACGTGGGTGAGGGTGAGCGCCGCAGACGAGGCCCGGGCCCACACCGCGGCGGTGGCGGCCACGGCGCGGTCGTAGCGGTCGATGCCGATCGCGGCGACGACGTGCCCGAAAGGGACGCGGGTGGCGCCGGGGCTGAAGTCGAGGTGTTCGGGCCCGTACTCCGGGACGGCGAGCACCGGGAGCGGGGATTCGCGGACGACCGCTTCGGTCGTCGAGCCGAAGACGAACTTGCGCGCGCCGCCCAGGCCCTGGGTGCCGAGCACGATCAGCTCCGCCACGGCGCGGCCGGCCGCGGCCAGGATCTCGGGGGCGGCCTCGCCGGTCACGACGTCGATGGCTGGAATCACCGCCGGCGTGGTCAGCGGCATCCGGCCGAGTACCGCGACCAGCGCCGCTTCGACCTGGTCGCGGACGGTGCCGCCGCGCCCGGCGGCCGCCGCCGCGGCTTCGAGCAGCGGGTCGTTGACGGTGACGATGGTCAGCCGCCCGCCGCCCAGCGCCGAAAGCGCCACGGCGTGGCGGAGAGCGCGCTCGGAGTGGGCCGAGAAGTCGACCGCGCAGAGAATCGACGCGGGCAGCCGACCCGCGCTCGTCCCCACCGGCGCGCTCAACGGGTGCGGGTCGGCGCGCCGCCGAGCTCGACCGCCTTGGCGGTGAGCGGCGCCTTGCCGGAGCCGATGTTGACGACCACGCGGTCGCCGACCTTGATGTCGCTGACGGCGAGCTTCTCGCGGCCGCGCGTCACCTTGGTCGTCGGGGCGAAGGCGATGACCGAGACGGCGCCGTCCTTGACCGCGCGGACGGTCAGGTTGGTGGCGGTGATCTCGCTCACGGTGCCGAGCACCTTGTGATCGTGTCCTTCATGGGCGACGGCCGGGACGAAGGACGCTCCAACCAGGGCGAGCGCGGCGAGCAGGGTGCGGCGGGTCATCGCGGTGTCTCCGTGTGGCGGTCAGTGTCGATGGCCCGGGGCCGACGGCGGCGCCTCCGGGACGTCCAGTGTACCAGACAAGAACTTGCGCTCTTCCTCGAAGGCCAGCCAATCGGCGCGGCCGCGCGGGTTCAGTTCGGCCATACGGGCAAGGTCGTCTTCGGTCAGCGACGGCAGGTGGCGGATGAACTGCACCAGGTGCCACGAGGCCGCTTCGCCCTCGGGCGTGCCGATGCTCCACGCCGGCATGCCGGTGATCTTCACGCCTTCCTCGATGATGTAGAAGAGCTCGCCGTCCGACAGCCCCTGCGTGTCGGCCAGCCGCATGTCGGGCGCCTTCGGATACAGGCCCTGTCCCATCGCCGTCTGGCCGGCGCCGTCGTTGCCGTGGCAGCTGGCGCAGTGATCGGCCCAGTGCTCGAGGCCGGCGCGCAGCGTCTCGGCGGTGCCCGGCTCAGGGCTGGTGCGGGCCCGCGCCGCCGACGGAATCGCGTAGTGGCGCGCCGCCCGCGACAGCCGCGTTTCGATCGGCCCCGGCATCGGCCTGGCGCTGATCCCCTGGCTGGCGAACCACACCGCCGCGACCACCGTCGTCGCGCCGACCACGGCCAGCCCGTGCCACGCCATCCGGAGCACTGTCACAGGTCGCCTCGGCTCTCCAGCTGACGAGTTCAGTTCACCGAGCAGGAGCCCGGACCGTCGGGATGGCCGCAGGAGCCGCACGGCCCGCCGGCCATCGGCATCCGAGGGCCGCCGCCGGCGGCGCCCACCGCGAACGCCGACAGCTGCTTCTCCAGCTTGGCGCCATGGCAGGCGGGACATTCCAGCGTGGTGCTCTCGCGGACCAGCAGCTCGAAGCCGTGATGGCAGTCCTGGCAGCGATATTCGTAGAGCGGCATGAGAGACAGGATACGGCAGGGAACGGGGCACAGGGAACAGGGAACGGCTGAGGCGCCGCGGATCGCGGTTTGCTTCGCTGGAGCCGATATGGTCTCGTGGGGAGGACGGTGTCCTCTCGCGAGGCCGTCCATCCTGTCCATGCCGTTCCGACCTGCCGCCCGCCGCAATGCCGCGCTACTCGCCCTGACGGTGGCGCTGCTGTCCGGCACCACCGGGGTGCGCGCCGGGGCCAGCGTCGAGGTCGGCGACGCGTTCATCAGAGAATCGCCGGACGGGCGTCGATGGGAGGTCGGCAACGGCGCCGTGTCGTATCGGCTGGTGCTCGACCGGTCGGATGCGCTCGTCGTCGAGGGGCTGGCGCGCCGCGACGGCGAGAGCCTCGCCGTCGCCGGCGCCAGCGACGCCGGCTTCACGATTGGCGACCAGCATCTGACGGTCGGTGATCGCGCCTTCCGCTTCCTGGCCGCCGAGGCCGCCGAGGTCGACGGCCGCGCCGTGCTGACCCTGGCGTTCGGGCTGCGCGACCGCGCGGTCACGGTGGGGCGCCACTACGCGGTGTCGCCCGGAGCGCCGATCGTCGAGATGTGGACCTCGGTGCACGTCGAGGACGACACGACGCTGCGAAACCTCGAAGGCCTGCGGCTGGAGGTCACCGCCCGCGACGTGTGGTGGCACAGTGGCCACGACACTCCCGATAGCGACGGCGGCCCGTTCACCCGCCGCGCCACCCGGCTCGACGACGGCCAGCACCTGGAGTTCGGCAGCGCGGTGCTGTCGTCGCAGGAGGCGCTGCCGTGGTTCGGGCTGACCAGCGGCGACGCTCGTCTCGTGCTCGGCCTGGCGTGGTCGGGCGGCTGGCGTGCCTGGCTCGACGGCACCGCCGCCGGCACGCAGGTGCGGCTCGGCCTGCCCGACATGTCGGTCGTGGTGCGGCCGGGGCAGCCACTCGAGTTCCCGCATGCGTTCGTCGGCGTCACCGGCGTCGCCGCCGGCGCCGAAGCCGAGGCGTTCGCGGCGTGGATCGCCAGCCGGCGTGGCGGCCGGCCGTTTCCGTCGCTGGCCACCTACAACACCTGGTTCACCTTCGGCACCTACATCGACGCCGACCTCGCGCGCCGGCAGATGGACGCGTTCGCCGCCATCGGCGGCGAGTTGTTCCAGCTCGACGCCGGCTGGTATCCGCCGCTGAACGCCCGCGACCGCTACGACTTCGGCGCCGGGCTGGGATCGTGGCAGGTCGATCGCGAGCGCTTCCCGCAGGGGCTGGGCGTGCTGTCGGACCATGCCCACGACCGTGGCCTGAAGTTCGCGGTGTGGGTCGAACCCGAGCGCGTCGACATGGCCACCGTCGGCCGCCCCGGCCAGGCTCGCGAGGACTACCTCGCGCAGCAGCACGGCCAGTACCAGCCCGGACGCGACAACGCCGCGGCGTCCCACGGCCAGGTCTGCCTGGGCGACGAGGAGGCGTGGCAGTGGGTCCGCGAGCGGCTGTTCGCGTTCCTCGACGAGGCGCGGCCGGACTACCTCAAGATCGACCTCAACGGCTGGCTGGTCTGCACCCGTCCCGACCACGACCATAGCGGCGACGGCGGCAACTTCGCCCACACCCAGGGCCTCTATCGGCTGCTGGCGGCGCTGCGCGAACGCTATCCCCAGATGGCGATCGAGAACTGTGCGGGCGGCGCACGCCGGCTCGACGCCGAGATGCTGACCCGCACCGACGCCAGCTGGATGGACGACCGCACGGCGCCGGCCAGCCGCGTGCGTCATCACCTGCAGGTCTTGTCGGCGGTGGTGCCGCCGCAGGCGCTGCTGTCGTATCTGATGGGCAGCGAGGACGAGTCGCTCACCGATCCCCGCGATCTCGCGCTGCTGGCGCGCAGCCGCATGCCCGGAGTCTTCGGGCTCACCGTCGACTTCCGCGGCGTCGGCGCCGACCTGTCGCGGGCGCTGGCCGCACAGATCGACAGCTACAAGCAGCTGCGGGCGCTGCGGGGCGCGGCCTTCGCCGCCGCGCTGACCGACCCGGTGGGCGTCAACGGCGATGGCCCGGGCTGGGACGTGGTCGAGCAGGTGAACCCGGCCACCGGGGTCGCGACGGTATTCGCGTTCCGCAACAGCGGCGGTGACCGTCGCGTGCGGGTACGGCTGGCGCACCTGCGGCCGGGCGTCACCTACCAGGTGCGATCGCTGGATCGCGGGATCAGCGGACGGTTCGCCGCCGACGACCTGATGGCGAACGGCCTCGAGCTGGAGGCGTCGTCGACGTCGGCGGCGCAGGTGCTGATCGTCGAGCCACAGTAGAATCGCCGCGGTGTCCGCGCCGCTCCGTCCCGCTCCGTGGTCTGCGGCCGACGCGCGCGCCGTCACCCATCTGATGCTGCTGGTGGTGGCGCTGCGTGTCGCCACCGCGCTGCTGGCGTTCTTCGTCAACGTGACGTTCCCGCTCGATCGCCCCGAGCAGTTCACCATGCTCGGCGCCACCCACCACTTCCTCGACCCGTTCGCCCGGTACGACTCCGGCTGGTACTACGGCATCGCCGCGCGCGGCTACGAGTGGGTGGAAGGGGGGCGCAACAACCTGGCCTTCTTCCCGGCCTATCCGTGGCTGATGGGCGTCGTCGGGCGGCTCTTCGGCGGCACCCAGGGCGACCTCTACTTCGGCGGTCTGGTCGTGTCGTGGCTGGCCTCGGTGGTGGCCGCGGGGTTCGTCTACGCTACGGCCCGCCTCGACCTGACACCGGAGCGCGCCTGGGACGCCGCCCTGCTCACGTTCGTCTTCCCGTTCGCGTTCTTCTTCGGGGTCATCTACTCCGAAGCGCTGTTCCTGTGCGGCTTGGCGGCGGCGATCTTCGGTCTGCGCACCCGCCGCTGGTGGCTCGGCGCCGCCGCCGGCGCTCTGGTCACCGCAACCCGCGTCAACGGCATCGTGGCGCTGCCGGCGTTCCTGTGGCTGGCGTGGCGGGCCGCCGGACCCGACCCGCGCGATCGATCCCGGGCCCTGCTGGCCGGGGCAGCCACCAGCGCCGGGTTCCTGGCCTACTGCGGGTTCAACTGGGCGCTGACCGGCGATCCGTTCGAGTGGTACCACGCCATCACGCGCTGGGGCTACCACCCGGGCACGACGGTGACGGCCAATCCGCTCACCGCGTTCGTCGCCAATCTCGCCTCGCGTCCCTACGAGTACCTGGTCAACGAACACGCGGCGCCGTACGACGTGCTGAACGGCCTCTTCCCGATGCTGATGGCGGTGACGCTGCCGCTGCTGTGGTGGCGACTCGGCGCCGGCTATGCCGTGCTGATCGCCGCGAACCTGGCCCTGCCGCTCAGCTCGGGCCAGTTCGAGGGCCTCGGCCGCTACTGCGCCGTGCTGTTCCCATTCCAGATCTGGATGGCGGCGACGCTGCCCGACCGGTGGCGGCCGCTCGTCTTCGCCGGTTACGGCGTGCTCTACGCCCTGGCGTTGACGATGTTCACCACGCTCCACGCCCTCTTCTGAGTCCCTGGTCCCCGATCCCTGGTCCCCCAGTCCCTGCCTTATACTGGTGAGATGTCCCAGCCCGAATCGGCCGCCCAGACCACTCCGGCGCCCGTCGTGAACCTCCTGCGCCGCAACGTGGCGATCATCGCCCACGTCGACCACGGCAAGACCACCCTGGTGGACGCGATGTTCCGGCAGGCCGGCGTCTTCCGCGCCAACGAACGTGTCGCCGAGCGGGCGATGGACTCCAACGAGCTGGAACGCGAACGCGGCATCACCATCCTGGCCAAGAACACCGCCGTGCACTACGGCGACATCCTCATCAACATCGTCGACACGCCCGGCCACGCCGACTTCGGCGGGGAAGTGGAGCGCGTGCTGTCGATGGTCGACGGCGTCGTGCTGCTGGTCGATGCCGCCGAGGGCCCGCTGCCGCAGACCCGGTTCGTGTTGCGCAAGGCGTTCGAGCGCGGCCTGCCGCCGCTGGTGGTCATCAACAAGATCGACCGCGCCGACGCCCGCACCCAGGAGGTGCTCAACGAGGTCTACGACCTGTTCATCGACCTCGACGCCACCGAGGAGCAGATCGAGTTCCCGGTGCTCTACACCAGCGGCCGCGCCGGCACCGCCACCACCGACCTGGCCGTGCCCGGCGAGACCTTGAAGCCGTTGTTCGACGCCATCGTCGAGCACGTGCCGCCGCCGGTCGGCGACCCCGATCAGCCGCTGCAGATGCTGGTCGCCAACCTCGACGCCAGCGACTACCTGGGCCGCATCGCCATCGGCCGCATCTTCCGCGGCCGGGTGAAGGTCGGCGATCCGATCGCCGTGCTCAAGGTCGACGGCCCGGCGCTGCTCACCAAGGTGACCAAGCTGTTCGCCTTCGACGGCCTGAAGCGGGTCGAGATCGCCGAGGCGTCGGCCGGCGACATCGTCTGCCTGGCCGGCATCGAAGACATCAACATCGCCGAGACGATCTCCGATCCCGAGCACCAGCACCCGATCCCGCCGATGGCGGTCGACGAGCCGACCGTGTCGATGGTGTTCGGCGTCAACACCTCGCCGCTGGCCGGCCGCGATGGCCAGTTCGTGACCTCGCGCCATCTGCGCGATCGCCTCGAGAAGGAGCTGCTCGGCAACGTCTCGCTGCGGGTCGAGAACACCGCGACGCCCGAACAGGTGAAGGTGCTGGCCCGCGGTGAGCTGCAGCTGGCGATCCTCATCGAGATGATGCGGCGCGAGGGCTACGAGCTGCAGGTGTCGCGGCCCGAGATCGTCACCCGGGAGATCAAGGGCGTGCGGATGGAACCGGTCGAGGAGCTGACCATCGACGTCGCCGAGGAATTCCAGGGCGCCGTCATCGCCGGCGTCGGCACCCGCAAGGGCGTGATGACCAAGATGGTCAACCACGGCAGCGGCCGCGTCCGGTTCGAGTTCCGGATCCCGGCCCGCGGCCTGATCGGCTTCCGCTCGCAGTTCCTCACCGACACCAAGGGCACCGGCATCATGAACCACATCTTCGCCGAGTGGGAGCCGTGGCACGGGCCGATCCCGTCGCGGTCGACCGGCGCGATGGTCGCCGACCGGGCCGGCGTGACCACGGCGTTTGCGATGTCCAACCTGCAGGAACGGGCGGTGATGATGATCGAGCCGGCCGTCGAGGTCTACGAAGGCATGATCGTCGGCGAGAACTCGCGCACCAACGACCTCGACGTGAACATCACCAAAGAGAAGAAGCAGACCAACATGCGGGCCTCGACCGCCGACGAGGCGATCCGGATCGTGCCGCCGCGGGTGATGGGGCTCGAACAGGCGATCGAGTTCATCAACGACGACGAGCTGGTCGAGATCACGCCCAAGGCCATCCGCCTGCGCAAGAAGATCCTGGCCAGCAACATGCGGCCCAAGAAGCAGGACGACCAGTAGACGCCATGAGCCGCCAGGCCGACCTCGTCGACAAGGGGCTGGCTCACGGTTCGGTTGGCCTGCTCGGCAGCGCCGCGATGGCGGTGTCGTGCGTGGCGCCGGTCTACGCGCTCACCGCCGCGCTCGGTCCGACGGTACGCGAGGTCGGGGTGCAGATGCCGGGGGTGTTCCTCGCCGGCTTCGTGCCGATGCTGATGGTGGCGGTCGGCTACCGGGCGCTGAACGCGGTCGTGCCCGACGCCGGCACGTCGTTCACCTGGACGGTCAAGGCGTTCGGTCCCTACGCCGGCTGGATGTGCGGCTGGGGCCTCATCATCGCCACGGTGATCGTGCTGTCCAACACCGCCGGCGTCGCGGCGACGTTCTTCTATCTGTTCCTCGGCCAGCTGCTCGGCCGGCCCGAGATCGTCGCCTTTGGCGCCATCACCGCCGTGAACGTGGCCACCACGACGCTGTTCGTGGCGGTGGCGACGTGGGTGGCCTGGCGCGGCATGACCACGGCGACGCGGGTCACCTACGTGCTGGTCGGCTTCCAGCTCGCGGTGCTGCTCGTGTTCTGCGCCCTGGCGCTGGCCAAGGCGGCGCAGGGCGGGATTCTGACCGCGATCGCGTTCGAGTGGGCGTGGCTGAATCCGTTCGCCGTGCCGTCGTGGGCGGCGCTCGCCGCCGGCCTGTCGCTGTCGATCTTCATCTACTGGGGCTGGGACGTGAGCCTGTCGGCCAACGAGGAGACGACCGGCAGCGCCCGCACGCCGGCGCTGGCCGCGCTGCTGTCGCTGGTGATGCTCGGCGGCACCTACGTGCTGGTGGCGATCGCCACCCAGCGCTATGCCGGCGTCGGCGACGCTGGCCTGGGCCTGCGCAGTGACGCCACCCAGGACAACGTGTTCGCGGCCCTGGCCACGCCGATCATGGGCGCCGGGCTCGACGTGTGGCTCTACGGCGCGGTCCTGGCCAGCGCGGTGTCGAGCCTGCAGACCACCTTCATCCCGGCCGCCCGCACGCTGCTGGCGATGAGCGTCTATCAGGCGATGCCGGCGATGTTCGCCGAGATCCACCCGCGGCACCGCGTGCCGAGCCACGCGACGATCGTCTCGGGCGTGCTGACCGCGGGCTTCTACGCGGTGATGAGCGTGGTCAGCGAAAACGTCCTCAGCGACACGGTCGAGTCGCTCGGGCTGATGATCTGCTTCTACTACAGCCTCACCGCGTTCGCCTGCGTGTGGTACTTCCGCCACGAATACCGCCACGGCGCCGGGCCGGTCGTCGTCAAGGGACTGGTACCGCTGGCCGGCGGCGCGATGCTGGCGGCGATGTTCGTCCAGTTGAGCGCGACGAGTCTCGATCCCGGCTACGGAAGCGGCGGGAGCCTCTTCGGCGTCGGCACGGTGTTCGCGATCGGCGTCGGCATCCTGCTGCTCGGCGCCGTGCTGATGCTGGCGTGGCGGCTGAAGGCGCCGGCGTTCTTCCGCGGCGAGACGCTGCGGCAGGACACGCCGGCGCTCGTCGTCGAGGACCCGACGGGCTGATGATCGGCTCGGTGGGTCAGGGCGCCGCGGCGAAGTTGACGGTCACCCGCATCTCGACTTCGATCGCCTGGCAGTTCAGTAACGTCGGGGTGAACTCCCAGCCGCGCACGGCGTCGACCGCCGACGACTCGAGCGCCGGATGCGGGCCACGCACGTCCCTCACCTCGCGGACCTGGCCGCCCGTGTCGATCACTGCCTGCATCGTGACGGTGCCGGCAACGCCCGACGGACGCAGCGGCTCCGGATAATCCGGGCGCACGTCGACGATCTTGAGTGGCGGCAGGATGTTGCCGCCAGCGGAGGTCGGCGGCCCCGCGGCGCAGAGGGCCAGCGCCCGCTGCTGGCGGTCGCCGGCGCGCTGTCGCGCCGCGGCTCGGCGGGCGAGCGTCGGCTCGTCGGGCGGCGCTGCGGGAAGGCCGTCACCGATGACCGTGATCGTCTCTTCCAGGGTCGCGACGGCGAGCTGGAGGCTCCGCTCGACGTCGCCGCTCACGAGGACGTCTTCAGCATGGGTCCGGAAGCCGAGCAATCGAACTTCGAGTCGATAGGTGGCGGTCGGGAGGCCGACCAGGTCGAAGCGTCCGGCGGCGTCGCTCCGCACCTCGTGCCGGCTGGCGGTCGCCGGGTTGACGAGCGCCACCGCCGCGCCCGGCAAGCTGCGGCCGGTCGAATCGGTCAGCACGCCGCGGACGGTGTGGAACTGCGCCACGGCGCCCAGCGTGGCCACCAGCGCCGTCATGACCAGGACGGCGGCGGCGATGACGCCACGGCTGCGCGGCGAGGTGGGGCGACGAACGATCGACGGATCCAACATGGCGGACACCCTCCCTTCGAGCGACGACGGACGAACCATGGCCGGCGCCGGCATCCAGGTCACCGGCGGACGTAACTGCCGCGCCAGCGCCAGGAGATGGCCGGCGAACTCCGGCGCGTCGATCCCGAGTGCGAGCACTGCGTCGTCGCTGGCCCGTTCGCTTTCAACGCGAAGCAGGCGGCACACGCGCCAGGCCAGCGGATTGAACCAGTGCAGGGCCCGCAGCGTCTCGCCGAGCAGTTGATGGCGCCAGTCGGCGCGCGCGACGTGCGCCAGCTCGTGGGCCAGGACGACACGGACTCGATCGGGCGGCCAGGACAGCGCCGCCTGCGGCAAGACGATCACCGGTCGGCGCACGCCCCACGTCGCCAGCAGCGACGGGTGACCGCTCTGCAGCAGCCGGACCGGCGTGGTCAGTCCGAGCGTGCGGCAGAGGTCGTCGCAGACCGCACGCCACACGCCGTCCTCGACCGGGGTCGCGCCGCGGGCGATGGCTCGCAGGCGCACGATGGCTGCGATCAGCCGGGCGGCCGCTATCCCCACGCCGGCCAGCCACAGCCACGGTAGCAGCGCGACCGGGTCCGCTTTGCTCGCGGGCGCCGGCAGGTCCATCTCGAACGAGGTGGTGACATCGTCGCCGCCCGGCGGCGCCGTGGCCGCCAGGGTTGGCGCCGGGGCCGGTGCCGTCAGCGCCGGCACACCGACGGTGACTCCCTCTGGCACCGCGAGGCGCAGCGCCGGCACCGCCAGGGCGGCAGCCACACCAACGGCCAGCAGCCAGTGGCGCTCAGCGGCCGAGCGGCGGCGGAGCAGCGCGGTCGCCAGCGCCGTTCCACCGAGCAGCAGCGCCACCACGACGGCGTTCAGTGCCAGCGACGCGATCATCGTCGTCCCTCCCGCTTGGCCTTGGTCACCAGTTTGGCGATGCGCTCGAGCTCGGCGTCGGTCAGCGCCGCGCCGTCGCCGCCGAGCAGCGCGCCGACGACGTTCTCCACCGAGCCGTCGTAGAACGTGTCGATGAGATGTCGCAGGGCCGAGCGGCGGGCTGACTGGCGGGCGACGGCGGGAAGGTAGACATAGCGCAACCCGGCCGCTTCACGGCGCACGAACCCTTTGCGTTCGAGGATGCGGAGCAGCGTCCGCACCGTGGACGACGACGGGTCGCCGGTCACTTCGGCCAGGACCTCGGCCGCGGTGGCCCGGCTGCGGCGGTAGAGGATGTCCATCACTTCGCGTTCACGGCGGCTGAGGGCGCGGGCGGAGGGCGTGCTCATATGCGATTAAATTAACCTAACGCTAAAAATTTAACATGTCAAGCCCGGCGTCGCCACGTCGGCCACACGCGGGTCAGCGGGCGCGGCGGTACAGCGTGAAGCTCGGCCCCGGCCGGCTGACGCCGGTGAACCCGGCGTAGGGCAGGTAGAAGGCGTCCATGCGGTCGTAGATCGCCGCCGCGCCGGCGTCGCGCCAGGCGTCGAAGCGCCAGGCGACGGCGTAGTCTTCGGCCAGCCAGGTGGCAACCACCGGCTGATCGGCGCTGAGCGGGTGCTCCTGGCGCAGCACCCATTCCGGCCGCGGCGCGTCGTCTTCCGGCGACCAGTAGACTTGCTCACGTCGATCCCAGACCCAGAACCGGTAGCCGCGATCGGCCGGCAACCAGGGAAATCCGTAGTGCGATCCGGTCGTGAGCAGGGCGCTGCCCGCCGGCACGTGTGCCGCGATCCAGTCGGCGGCGACGACGCGGTTGTCGGTGGTCGCCATCAGCCGATCGAACTGCCAGATCCGCCACCCCGGCTCGACGACCAGCAGCGCGGTCAGGCCGGCCACGGCGGCGGCCGGTCCCCACGAGGGGGCACGGCCGCTGCGCGCCAGCCAGGCGACGACGCCGTCGACGGCGCAGGCGGCGGTGAGGCACAGGAACGGCACGAGCGGCAGCGCGTAGCGGAAGTACTGGTTGCGGGCGGCCCCGACGATCGCGAAGTACGAGACCGGGAAGGCGAGGAGCACGGCGGCGCGCGGCGGATCGCGGAACGCCGCCCGTGCGGCCCCGGCGATCGCCGCCGCCAGCATCGCCAGGCCGAGGCCGTAACGCAACGAGAACTGCAGGTGCGTGACCCACCCCGGTGGCAGGTCGAGATGGGCCTGCCCGGTCGTCGTCGAGGTGAAGAGCAGTGTCAGCGCCCGCCGGAAGCCGGCCGGGTCACTGAACGCGAACGGGATGCCGAGCCCGGCGACGACACCACAGGGCACCGCCGCGGCGACCAGGCGGGCGAGCCCCGCCGACGGGCCATGCCGCATCGCATGGCCCAACGCGCTGATCGCCAGCGGCACGACCACGAACACCGCGTTGTACTTGGTCGCGCCGGCGAGTCCGGCGGCCAGGCCGGCCCAGACGTAGTCGCGGATGCCGCCGCGGTCGAAGGCCCGCAGCGTCAGCGCCGTCGCCAGCATGACGAAAAAGGCCATCGGCACGTCGGTCGTGCCGTAGTGCGAGTCGCGCACGTGCAGGTAGGCGAGGGCGAGGCACGCCGCGGCGACGAGCCCGGTGCGGACGTTCCACAGCCGGCGGGCGATGGCGAAGACCACCACCACGGTGGCGACGCCGAGCGCCACGGTGATGCCGCGGTTGATCAGGAAGAACGGCGTGTAGTGGGTGCGCCAACTGGCGGTGAGATCGGCGAGCGTCGAGAAGCTGCCCTGGACCGCACCGACCAGGTAGTAGCCGAGCCAGCCGAGCGCGGTGAGGCCCATATAGAGCCAGGGGTACTCGTAGTTGGGCGGCGGCGCGCGGCCCTCGAGCAGGGGCCGCACCACGTCCATGACGTAGGTCTCGTCGGGACGGGCGTTGCCGAACGGCAGGCCGAATCCCACGCCCCACAGGCGAACGCCGGCGGCGACCAGCACGATCGCCGCCAGCGTCAGCAGCGCCGATCGGCTCAGGCGCTCGGCCGCAGCGTCGACCATGGGGCGATGCTAGCACCGGCCGCCGACGCGCGGCCGATGTCTCGTCCTGTGTGGTGCGGCGTCGTCATCGCGGCGCGATGACGACGCGGAAGCCGATGAACGGCCGGCGGGCGCCCGGCTCGGCGGCGCCGCGCGCGGTCGTCCGCACCAGCCGCGCCGGGTCGCCGAAGTGACCGCCGCGGATCACCCACAGCGCGTCGGCGCCGAGGCCGCTGCGATCGTCGCGCTCGTCGTAGGGGTAGGGCTGGTACGGACTGCGGGTCCACTCCCACACGTTGCCGCTCATGTCGGCGAGGCCGAACGGGCACTCGGGACACGGGAACTGTCCGACCGGCGTCGTGCCGGTGCCCTCGAAGTTGCCGCGATCGCGGCGCGGCTGGTCACCCCACGGAAAGACCCGGCGGTCGCCGCCGCGGGCCGCCTTCTCCCATTGCGCCTCGGTCGGCAACGTCACGCGCCAGCCGTCGCGGCCGGCCTGAACGAGACGGGCCGGCACTCCCGGCGCGCGTTTCAGCGTCGCGTCGAGCCAGCGGCAGTAGGCCAGGGCATCGGTCCACGAGACGTGCGTCACCGGGTGATCGGGCGCGCCGGCCAGGGCGAGCGGCTCGGCCTTCCAGCCGGTGGCGGCGGCGAAGGCCGCGAACTGGCGCACCGTCACTTCGTGCCGGGCGATGAGGAAGGCGCCGATGTCCACGGTGCCGTCGGCGGCGGCCGGTGACCACCGTTCGTTGTCGAAGGCCGGGGCTGTCGCCGACCCTATCACGAACGGACCGGCCGGAACCTCGACGAAGCCGAGCAGCGGATCGGCCGGCAGGCCGGGATCGATCGCCGCCGCTTGCCCGAGTCCCGCGGCGGTCAGCACGCCCAGGGTCAGGGCGAACGCCACCGCTGACATGCCGAGGCGGACGCCGGTGTGACGGGTCACCGTGCGGCGACCGTCCGGCTGCAGGCGAAGGTCCAGCCGTGGCGGCAGGCGCGCGCGTACAAGTCAGGCTCGGGCATCTCGAGCAGGTTCGGGCCGCCCTCTCGCAGCAGCAGCCGCAGGTCGAGCGGCCGCGGATCGGTGGTGGCCGGCGTCGCGGCGTCATCGAGCAGGTTCACGCATCCCGCCTGGAAGCGGCCCTCGCAGGCCCGCGCGAAGTAGCCGAGGGCGCGGTCGCTGTCGGCGGTGACCAGCCGGCCCTCGACGTAGTGCCGGCCGAGCTCGTTGCAGGCCCAGCCGGCGTTGTCCACGCAGTACGACGCTTCGATGCGCAGCAGCCGTTCGCAGGCCTGAGGCCGGCCCTCGGCGCAGGCCTGCTGCCAGAACGGCAGGGCGTCGCCGCGATGCATGCCGTCGGTGCGGCCGGTGGCGGTCATCAGCACGAAGAAGCCGATCCACACCGCCATGTGCACCAGGTTGCGGCGGCCGAGCGGCGGCTCCAGGCCCAGCCACGTCACCAGCGGGCGCTCGCCGATGCGGGTCACCAGCCGGTCGATCGACGGCACCAGCAGGTTGAGCAGCGGCACGCACAGCAGCTTGTCGTAGAACGTCGGCAGGCCGAGCGACCCGAGCAGCGCATAGAGCGCGAAGACCCCGGCGCCGTAGGCGACGCCGAAGATGACCCGCCCGAACGGCGTGCGCGGCGAGGTGGACGGATCGGTGACGAGCAGGTGCAGGCCGAGGAACACCGCCGACGGAATCTCGGAGTCGACGAAGTAGGGCACCCCGGTCACCGCCACGTACAGCGCACTCAGTCCGAACAACGTCGCCGCCCCCGACGCGGTGACATAGGTGGTGGAGAAGAAGAACATCACCACCAGGCCAACGAGGAACAGCACAGTGTAGATGCGCGGCCCCAGGCTGAAGGTGGTGTTGATCTCCTGCGCCCAGGTGATCGAGGTGGCGCCGGTGACCAGGAGCACGAGCGAAAACAGCGCCAGCGAGAACGCCGACGGGTTGAAGACGTGCACCTGTCGGCCGTCGCGCTCCCAGCGCACGAACGCCTTGCCCAGGAAGCCGACGGCGATGAGCAGGAACTGGAACAGGAACCAGTCGTCCTTGAACCACAGGAACAGGTTGGTGCTGAAGACGATCGGGATCGGGCCGAACCCGACGCCGAACGGCTGGCGGCGCGACCACGACAGCAGCGTGTCGAAGGCGTAGGCGAAGAGCACCTGGGCGACGAGCAGCGGGGCGTAAGGGTAGACCGGCGCCCAGTAGTAGCCCCAATAGGCGTAGACGCTCAGGTGGCAGCACATCTGGATGTAGTGCTGCGGCCGCGGCGGTGTGCTGAGGAAGCCCGGCACGCCGCCGGCGCGGAAGGAGAGCGCCAGCACCGCCTGCCACGCCAGCAGGACGCCCCCAGCGGTCCAGAACGCCAGCGCCAGCGAGCGGTTGGACTGGATCCGCGGCAGCAGGCCGACGGCCAGCAGCGCCAGGGTGAGCGCGAGCGGCGCCGCAAAGGCGGCGAGCGACGCCGGCGTTCGGGGTGGGGTGGAGACGGGGGGGCTGGGAGCCTGTGGGCGCGCCGGGCGCCGGGCCGGGGACATGCGGTGAACCTTGGTATTGATCCTTGTACACCACCCAAAAAGCACCGCGCAACCGGCGTGCGCGGCACCCGCCAACCGGTTGACAAACGGGGCCGAGCCGCAGCATTCTGAATCGGCCGAATTCCGGCCTTCGCGCGCGATTCCAGGAGCACAAGTGCCCATGAAGTCTGTACAGCCTCGTCGGTGGATTCCCCACGCTTTGATTGGCGGAGCGGGGATGGCAGTAGCGTTGTTGGTGATGGGCCTCACGGGAGGCGCGCAGCAGAAGGGCGAATGGCCGCTCATCACCGGCGGCGACGGCGGCACGCGTTACTCGCCGCTCGACCAGATCAACGCCAGCAACTTCAACACGCTCAAGGTGGCCTGGGAATGGGATGGCAAGGACGTCCCGCCCGGCGTCGAGATCGGCGAGATCAACGCCCGCGGCTTGCCGATCTACGTCGAGGGCATGCTCATCACCGTGTCCGGCCCGCGCCGCACCGTGGTGTCGCTCGACCCGGCCACCGGCAAGACGCTGTGGACGTTCCAGGAACCGACCACGCCGCGTCACGACTACTCGATGCGCTCCAACCACGGCAAGGGCGTGGCGTTCACCAAGATCAACGGCAAGAGCGTCGTGATCGTGACCACGCCGGGCTTCTTCGTGCACGCGCTCGACGCCAAGACCGGCAAGCCGATTGAAGGTTGGGGCGAAGCCGTACCGGTGGCCGGTTTCGGCAAGTCCGGCTCGGTCGACATGCTCAAGGACCTGATTGCCGACTGGCAGCCCTGGAAGCAGACCGAGCAGAAGTACGACGCCACCAAGGGCCTGCCGCTGGAACTCGGCTACATCACCACCTCGTCGCCGCCGATCATCGTCAACGACGTGCTGGTCATCGGCAACTCCGCCGAGCAGGGCTACAACCAGACCCGCGTCGAGAACGTGCCCGGCGACATCCTCGGCTACGACGTCAAGACCGGCAAGTTCCTGTGGAAGTTCCACGTCATTCCGCGGCCGGGTGAGTTCGGCCACGAGACCTGGGAGAACGACGCGTGGCGGTGGACCGGCGACGTGTCGTCGTGGGCGCCGATGTCGGCGGATCCGGCCCGCGGTCTGGTCTACGTCCCGACCAACGGCGCGACCATCGACTACTACGGCGGCTTCCGGCCGGGCGACAACCTGTTCAGCACCAGCATCATCGCGCTGGACGTGAAGACCGGGAAACGCGTGTGGCACCAGCAGCTGGTGAAGCACGACATCTGGAACTACGACGTGCCGACGGCGCCGATGCTCATGGACGTGAACGTCGGCGGCCGGCGGATTCCCGGGCTGTTCCAGATCACCAAGCAGTCCTACGTCTACTCCTACAACCGGTACACCGGCGAGCCGATCTGGCCGATGGAGATGCGGCCGGCGCCGCAGTCGAAGGTGCCCGGCGAGAAGCTCTCGAAGGTGCAGCCGCACCCGACCAAGCCGAAGCCCTACGACTTCCAGGGCCGCAAGGAATCCGACGTCATCGACTACACGCCGGAAGTGAAGAAGCTGGCGCTGGCGCGGGTGCAGCAGCGCGACCTGCTGGCCGAGCTGTTCGAACCGCCGCGGCACCGCGGCAACGCCGAGGGCAAGGGCCCGGCCAACATCTGCCCCGGTGGCAACGGCGGCGCCAACATCACCGGACCGCCAGCCGCCGACCCGGTCAACGGCATCATCTTCGTCACGTCGTACGACGGCTGCTCGCCGACGCTGCTGCAGCCAGCGAGCGAACGCGACAACCCGCAGATGACCGGCAAGACGCTGGCCGACTGGGTGCCGCTGCGCGGTGGCAAGCCGCCGGCTCCGGCGATGGCGGACGACCCGCTACGCGGGTTCCCGTCGCTCTTCAAGGGCCCGGTGGGCCGCATCGTCGCCATCGACATGAACAGCGGCGAGCACCTGTGGATCATTCCGCACGGCGACACCGCGACGCGCGACCAGGAAGCGTTCCGCGACCAGCCGCTCATGAAGGGCGTCACCTTCGACACCAACGTCGGCCGGCGCGGCCAGGCGGCGATGGCGGCGACCTCGACGCTGCTGCTCGCCAGCGGCCAGACCGCCGACAACCGTCCGGCGCTGTTCGGCATCGACAAGAAGACCGGCAAGCGGGTCGGCTCGGTGGCCGTGCCGCGGCTCGGCGGCTACGGACTGATGACCTATCTCCACGCCGGCAAGCAGTACGTCGTGATTCCGGTGAATGGCGGCTACACGGCGGTGTCGCTGCCGTAATCGTCGCCGCGTCGGGCGGTCTCCTCTCGCGGGCCGGGTGCTTCCCAGGAGGCGCCCGGCCCGCGCTGCGTACGGCCGCCGACCCGCCAGCGTGAGGGCGACGATTCGTTTGACAAATGGCCCCGCCGCGCCGCATCCTTGCCCGGCTGAGGCGGCTGGCCAGGTCCGACCGTCTCGCGTTTCCAGGAGCACAGGTGCCCATGACGTCTGCACAGCCTCGTAGATGGATGCCCCACGCCCTGATCGGCGGGGCGACAGTCGCGATCGCCCTGGTGGTGGCGGGTCTCACCGGAGGCGCGCAACAGAAGGGCGAATGGCCGCTCATCACCGGCAGCGACGCCGGCACGCGCTACTCGCCGCTGGATCAGATCAACGCCAGTAACTTCAACACCCTGAAGGTGGCGTGGGAGTGGAAGGGCGCCGATCTGGCGCCGGCGGTCGAGATCGGCGAGATCAACGCCCGCGGCCTGCCGATCTACGTCGAGGGCATGCTGATCACTGTGTCGGGCCCGCGCCGCACCGTGGTGTCCCTGGACCCGGCGTCCGGCAAGACGCTGTGGACGTTCCAGGAACCGACCACGCCGCGCCACGACTACTCGATGCGGTCGAACCACGGCAAGGGCGTCGCCTTCGCCAAGATCAACGGCCGCTCGGTGGTGCTGGTCACCACGCCCGGCTTCTTCCTGCACGCGCTCGATGCCAAGACCGGCAAGCCGATCGAAGGCTGGGGCGAGACGGTGCCGGTGGCCGGCTTCGGCAAGTCGGGGTCCGTGGACATGCTGAAGGATCTGATCGCCGACTGGCAGCCGTGGCGGCAGACCGAGCAGAAGTACGACGCCACCAAGGGCCTGCCGCTCGAACTCGGCTACGTCACCACCTCGTCGCCGCCGATCGTCGTCAACGACGTGCTGATTGTCGGCAACTCGGCCGAGCAGGGCTACAACCAGACCCGGGTCGAGAACGTGCCCGGCGACATCCTGGGGTACGACGTCAAGACCGGGAAGTTCCTGTGGAAGTTCCACGTCATTCCGCGGCCCGGCGAGTTCGGCCACGAGACGTGGGAGAACGACGCGTGGCGGTGGACCGGCGACGTGTCGTCGTGGGCGCCGATGTCGGCCGACCCGGCTCGTGGGCTGGTCTACATCCCGACCAACGGCGCGACCATCGACTACTACGGCGGCTTCCGCCCGGGCGACAACCTGTTCAGCACCAGCATCATCGCGCTCGACGTGAAGACCGGCAAGCGGGTCTGGCACCAGCAGCTGGTGAAACACGACATCTGGAACTACGACACCCCGACCGTGCCGATGCTCATCGACGTGAACGTCGGCGGGCGGCGCATTCCGGGCATCTTCCAGATCACCAAGCAGTCGTTCGTGTACTCGTTCAACCGCCACACCGGCGAGCCGATCTGGCCGATGGAGATGCGGCCGGTGCCGGCGTCGAAGGTGCCGGGCGAGAAGCTGTCGCCGACCCAGCCGTTCGTGACCCGGCCGGCGCCGTTCGATCAGCAGGGGCGCAAGGAATCGGATCTCATCGACTACACGCCCGAGATCAAGAAGCTGGCGCTCGAGCGTGCCCAAAAGCGCGACCTGCTGGCGGATCTGTTCGAACCGCCGCGGCATCGCGGCAACGCCGAAGGCCGCGGCCCGGCCAACATCTGCCCGGGCGGCGGTGGCGGCGCCAACATCACCGGCCCGCCGGCCGCCGACCCGGTCGCGGGCATCATCTTCGTCGCCTCCAGCAACGGCTGTTCGCCGACGCTGCTGCAGCCGGCGAGCGAGCGCGACAACGACAAGATGACCGGCAAGACGCTGGCCGACTGGGTACCGATCCGGGAAGGCCAGAAGCCGGCACCACCCATGGCCAACGACCCGCTGCTCGGCATCCCCGACATCTTCAAGGGACCGTTCGGAAAGGTCGTCGCGATCGACATGAACACCGGCGAGCATCTCTGGAAGATTCCGCACGGCGACATGGCCCAGCGCGATCAGGACAACTTCCGCGCCAACCCGTTGCTGAAGAGCGTCGCCAACCTCGACACCAACTGGGGTCGCCGCGGGCATCCCGCGTTGGCCGCCACCTCCACGCTGCTGCTGGCCACCGGCCAGACCGCCGACAACCGGCCGCACCTGTTCGGCATCGACAAGCGGACCGGCAAGCGCGTCGGCTCGGTCGAGACGCCGCGCCTGGGCGGCTACGGCCTGATGACCTACCTCCACGCTGGCAAGCAGTACATCGTGGTGCCGATGAACGGCGGCTACGCGGCGATGGCGCTGCCGTAGTCGCCACCCCGGCGACCTCGCGTCGCCGCCGCAACGACCCGGAAGGCCGGGCCCCGATGACGGGCCCGGCCTTTTTCTTTGGCGCCAGGCCGGCCCGTCGACGCCGGGTCCGCTGCCGCGTCGAACGCGACGCCGACGGCCGCCGTCCAACCACGCATCGTGCCTTCCATCCACTTCGTCGACGGTCAAGCCTTTCATCCCGACAGCGGCGAGGTGCGCCGTGGCGACTGCCTGCACCGCCTGGAGCCGCAGCCGGCTGCGCTGCTGGCGCTGCTGGCGGAGCGGGCCGGCACGGTCGTGACCCACGCCGAGATCGCCCGGCACCTGTGGCCCGAGGGCACCCACGTCGACTTCCGGGCCGGGGTCCACTACGCCGTCGGCCAGATCCGCCTTGCGCTCGACGAGGCCCCCCGCGGACGGATCATCGAGACACTGCCGCGCCGCGGCTACCGGCTGCGCGTTGCCGCGCTGCCGGGTCCCGTCGCGCCGGCAGCGCCAGCGCCGTCTGGCGCCGTGAACCCCTGGCGCCGGCGCATCGGGCTGGCCGTCGCGGCGGCGGCGGTCGTGGCTGCGGTCGCTGTGGTCGAGCGGCGGCCGAACGACCACCATGCGCGGGTGGTGGCGCTGCTCACCACCCTCCACGACCTCGTCTACTGACCCCTCGGAGGGTCCTCAGGCCGTCCTCGGCCCGGCCTCGGCCGCCGGCGCGAACCCGCCGCGCGTCCGTCCGTCCGGTCGGACAGGAGGTCGCGATGACAGCACGGATGACGATGGGGCTCGGCGTGGCCGGGCTGGTGGTGGCGCTCGGGGCAGGACTGCTGCTGTGGCGCTTCGGCTACTTCGTGGCGCCGTTTGCGTGGACCGGCGAGCCGGCGCGGCTGGCCGAGGTGCTGGGCCTCAAGGCCGGGATGCAGGTGGCCGACGTCGGCGCCGGCAGCGGCGATCTGGCGGTGGCGATGGCGCGGATCGTCGGCGGGGACGGCGTCGTCTACGCCTCCGAGCTGACGGCCGCCGGCCGTGAAACGATCGCGCGACGGGCGTCGTCGGCGGGCGCCGGCAACGTCCGGGTGATCGCCGCGGCGTCCGACGCCACCGGACTGGCGGCGGCGTCGTGCGATGCGATCTACCTGCGGACGGTGTTCCACCACGTCGCCGACCGGCGCGGCTTCGCCGCCGCGCTCGTCGGTGCGGTGCGGCCGGGCGGTCGCATCGCGATCATCGACTTCGCGCCCGGCACGCTGTGGTTCCACGGCGCCGATCACGGCGTGGCTCCACAGGTTGTGCGCGAGGCGTTTGCCGCGGCCGGCTGGCGCGTGCGCGCCGAGGTCGACAACTGGGGCGGCGGGATGTTCCTGCTCGTGTTCGAGGGGCCGCGGCCGTGAGGCGGGCGTCGCGCGCGATCTGAGGTGGCGGCGAAGTCGAGGACCCCGCTGGGTGTGGCGATGCCGCTCACCGCGCCGCCGAGAAATACCCGGGTCGGGCGTCCACCCGCGCGCCGCGCCGGGCGACGCGGACGTCGAGCGCGTGCCAGCCGCCGCCGGCCACCCCCGCCGGCGTGTAGGTGAGGAGATGGCGGCTGCGGAACTCGTTCAGGATCTCGAGGAACGCCGGCCCGGGATCGCCGGCCTTGCCGATGTCGATCACGCGGCCGCCGGTGGCGCGCGTGAGGTCGCGCAGGAAGCTGGTGTCGCCGTCGCCGGCCCACACCGCGTAGACGACGCCGTTGACGCGGCGCGCGGTCTCGACCACGACCTGGGCTGACTGGTAGCTGGAGGTGTCGACGCCGTCGCTGAACACCACGACCAGCGTGCGGCCGCCGTCGGCGTCGCCGAGCAGCAGCGCGGCGAGCGCGGCGTCGGCGAGCGAGGTGTGGCCGCGCACCGGCGCGACATCGAGCCCGGCGCGCACGTCGTCGAGCGCCGTCGTCAGCGGCACCTGGCGCACCACCCGGTGACTGAAGGTGAGCAGCGCCGCCGAATCCCCGGGCGCCAGGGCGTCGACGAGGCGGCGGCCAGCGCGGCGGAGCGCGTCGAGATCGGCCGGCCTCAGGCTGGCGCTGAAGTCGAGCGTCAGGACGACGCCGAGCGGCAGGTCGCGTTGGTTCTCGAGCGTCACCTGCTGCGGGAGGCCGTTGTCGCGCAGCTCGAAGTCGGCGGTGGCCAGGCCGGTCACCGGCCGGCCGTTCTCGGTGACCAGGACGTCCACGCGCACGCCTTCGACGCCGGACGTGAACGTCGGCCGCGCGGCCTGTCCGAGCGAGAGCACGGCGCAGAGCACGGCAAGGCTGGACTTCATGGCGCGCCCTGCGACCACGTCCGCCGCACCGTGTCGAGCCACCCCGGGCCATGCCGGCCCTGCGACGCCCGGTAGGCCCACCACGGATCGTTCAGGGCGGGGTCGCCAACCGCCACCGCGCGATCGAGGCTGGCCACCTGTGCCGCGCGGTCGCCGCGTCGCTGCGCCAGCCGGGCCAGCGCCAGCTGCGGCGACGGCGCGTGCGGCACGAGCGCGGCCGCCCGTTCGTAGGCCAGCGCGGCCGGCGCGGCATTGCCGGCGGATTCGTGCGCGGCGCCGAGGAAGAGCGCGGCGTAGTACGCGACGAGCGGGTCGTCGGTGTCGCGCAGCGCCTGGCTCAGCTCGCGGACGGCGGCGTCGGCGTGCCCCTGCAGCGACAGCACGCGGCCGAGCCGCAGCCGCGCTTCGGTGAGGCCCGGATCGCCAGCGAGCGCGCGCCGGAACAGCGTCGCCGCCCGGTCGAGTTCGTCGCCAGCGCCGTCGAATCCCGTGCGCATGCCGATACGACGCAGCGGCCGCGCGAACTCCTGGAACAGCGGCGCCGCGAACGCCTCGTGCTCGCAGCCGGCGAGGAACAGGATGACGGGGTCGTCGGGGAAGACACGCTGGGCGTGGCGCAGGTGGATCGAGTCGAACGACTCCGCCCGCTGGCCGACGGCCAGCGTCGCGCGGTACCAGTTCCGAACCCAGGTGTCCCGCTCGGGTACCGGCTGCACCGAGGCCACCAGCATCCGCGCCAGATCCCAGTGCGCGCTCACGACTTCGGCGCCGGCGCTGCGGCCATCGCTGATCGCGCGCCGCATCGGCGTCGTCATCGAGAGGGGACCGGTCGGCGCCGGAATGCGATCGGGCGTCAGCGTGGCCACGTCGGTGTGGACGAGTGCGGCGCGTCGCAGGACGTGGTTCAGGCCCGCCGCTCGGACGCGCCCGGCCAGCCCGGCCAGGCGCTTGAGGTCGTCAGGGCCGAAGCGCATGTCGATACGTGGATCCAGTCCGCGCCGGCGCCGCGCGGCGGTGACGTCCGGGTCGAGCGCCTGAATGCGAAAGCGGTCTTCCAAAGGGTCGGCCACCGCCCGCAGCAGCACCTGGGCCTCGATCCACAGCTCGTGCAGTTCCTCGCGCGGCCACGACGTGGCGTCGAGCAGGGCGCTGTCGATCTCGCCGGGCACGTGGCGGTCGACGACGTCCAGCCAGCGCTCGAGACGCCCACCGTCCCAGCCGGCGCCACTCGCCGGCGGTTGCGCCGTGGTCAGCACGGGCACGACCAGCGCGATGGACAAGACCAAGCGAGCCGTTGCGCCCGCGGCCCGTGGGTGAGCGGCCATGGGCGGATTCTACAGGCGGTCGCCGGCCCGCACGGTCGAGGTGGCGGTCAGCGGATGGCGGCGAGGCGGTCGACCTCGCTGCGATCGCCGAGCAGTTCCCACCGCAGCAGCGACAGCGGCACGTTGCCGTTCTTCCACACGACGTCGTGGAAGGCGCGCAGTGAGAAGGCGGCGCCCTGCGCGCGGCGGGCGTCGGCGAGCAGACGCACGATCTGCAGCTTGCCGATCTGGTAGGTGATCGCCTGGCCCGGACCGGCGGCGAAACTCGCCGCCTCTTCGAGCGCCGTCTCCCGATCCATCGGCACCGTCCTGGCCAGGTAGTCGGCGGCCTGCTGGATGGTGAACGTGCCGGTCGCCAGCCGCACGTCCACCTCCACGCGCAGCGCCCGCAACCGGGCGAAGTTGTAGATGATCTCGCGCGAGCGCGGGCTCTCGGCCCACAGCCCGGCCTGCAGCATCATCTCCTCGGCGTAGAAGCCGATGCCCTCCTGCGCGCCGGAATCGTAGTACTGGCGGCGGATCGGATTCTCGTGCGCCCACGCCAGCGCCAGCTGCATGTAGTGGCCGGGCACCCCTTCGTGCACGATGATCGGCCGCGGATCGCGGGCCGTGGACAGGTAGAAGTAGGGCAGCGACGGCGACGGCACGCGAATGTAGCTGATGCCGTTCTCCTTGAGGCGGGTCGCGCTGGTCAGGTCGTCGGTGACCCCCAGGAAGGCGAGCGGCGCGAGATACGCCGGCAGCGGCAGGTTGAGATAGCGCTGCATCCACGCCGGCACCGTGAGCAATTGCTCGCGCTCGAGGAAGGTGCGGATCGCCTGCTCCTGGAAGGCCGAGGCGACGATCTGCGTCTGCTGGTCGGCGAACAGCGGCAGCGGCGGCAGCGCCCGGTTGCGGCCCTGCTCGAGGGCTTCGAAGGCGACCGCGCGCTCCCATTCCTGCCGGCCCATGGCCAGCAGCTCATCGGGCGTGAACGGGACCAGCGCCACCTCGCGCAGGAAGCGCGTGTAGGCGTCGCGGCCGACGGCAGTCTCGGCCGAGAGCTGCGGCAGCCGCTGTTCGAGCCACGAACGATACGCCGACAGCGCCTTGCCCGCGGCCGCGGCGGGCGCATCGAACCGGCCGCGATGTGACGGCGCCGCGCCGTCGAGTTCGCGCGCCATGGTGGCGAGTCGCGTCTCGATGTCGGCGAGCGTGTCGATCGCCAATCGGGCGAACGGCGCCCGGGCGTCGTCGAGATTGACGCGGGCATGGTCCAGCATGCGCGGCGCGTGCGTTAGCCTGGCGATGACCAGGTCGGCGCGGGCACCGCTCACCGGGGGCGGCGGCAGCAGGACGTCGAACACCGGGCCGAGCGCCTGCTGGATGTAGAAGGCCGGGTCGCGGCGCCAGGCCGGCGCGCCGTCCAGTTCCCAGCGCACGCGGGCCAGCGCCGATCCGATCAAGCGATGGTCGACCTGGCGGGGGACCGGCCACCCGGCCGGGTCGAGCGCCCGATAGCGGCGCTCGAAGCCGTCGAGCGTGGCCCGGCGGGCCGCCATCGCGGCCGGCGACCAGTCGGGCAGCCATCCGGCCGGGCGATCGATCCGCGGGATGTCGTCGCCGCTCGACGGCTGTACTTCGGCGCGCCACTTCCAGAACGCCTGGGACAGTTCGTCGAGCGGGTCGGCGACGGCCGGCGCGGCGGGGACCACCACGGCGAGCCACACCGCTGCCATCACGAGTGAGCGAAGACGCATGGCGACGAGTCTACGACGGCCGCCGCTATAGTTGGGCGGCATGCCGTTCGTCGCCTGTCGTGTCGCCGTCTCGGTCGTGATTGCCGTCGCCGCTGTCGCGTGCACCACGCCGCCGCCCTCGTCGTCGGCGCCCTCGTCGGCTGCGCTCACGGTGGAACGCGTGGCATCGTTGCCGAGTCTCATCGGCACGGCGCCGGCGTCGCCGGTGTGGTCGCCGGACAGCACTCGGATTGCGTTCCTGTGGAACGACATCGGCTGGCCGCTCAAGCAGGTGTGGGTCGCCAACGCCGACGGCTCCGGTCTGCGCGCCATCACCGACGTAACCCGGGTCGAGCCAGACGCTGATGGCAATGGCACGCCCGTGCTCGCCAACCGCGTGGCGGCGCGGGCCCAGCCGGGCGTCACCGAGGTGCTGTGGGCCTCGCCGCGAGAGCTCATCTACGTTTACCAGGGCCACCTGTTCGCCCATGCCATCGATCCCGGTGCGGCGGCGACCCCCATCGCCTTCCAAGAGCAGGGCGTGTCCGACGTGTCCTTCTCGCCAGACGGCACGCGAATCGCGTTCCTGCGCGACGGCGATCTGTGGGTGATACCGCGCACCGCCGGCTCGACGGCCCGCGCCGAGCGGCTGACGTCGCTGGGCCTGCCCGGCATCGGCCGCGTGCGGCTGGGGACCTACAACCGCGCCGATCGTGAGGTCGGCACCGGCGTGTGGGGCGCCGACTGGCCGCCCTATGCGTGGTCGCCCGACGGCTCCCGCATCGCTTTCCATGCGGTGGATCGCCGGCACATTCGGAGGGTGCCGTTCCCCTCGTATCTCGGCGCCGAGACCGTGGTCAGCGAGCTACGGCGCGGCTATCCCGGTGACGAGAACGAGCGGCGGACACTGCACGTGGTCGATGTCCGTACTCGTGCGGTCACCGGCCTGGACCTGCCCGAGCCCGGCCGCCGTGGCGTCAGCGACTTCTCGTGGTCGCCGTCGGGACGCCTGCTGGTGGATCACGTGTCCGACACCGGTGCCGAGCGCTGGCTCTACGTGGTGGAGCCGGGGCAGTCGCGGCTGCGCCTGGCCTGGCACGACCAGCGCGACACCCGGATCTATCCGGCCTACGTCGCCCGCTGGCATCACGACGGCCGCCGCATCCTGATGGTGGCCGATCTGGCCGAACGCGATCAGCTGTTTGTCGTCGACCCGGATGCGCCAACGCCCGCGCCCGAGGCTCTGACGCCTGATACCTGGGACGTGGCGGGCGAGCGCGGGGCCGCCACTCTGCAGGTCGTGTCCGCCACTGGCGCCACGTACTTCACCGGGGCTGGCCGCACCCCGTACGAGCGCGAGGTGTACCGCGTCACCAGCGGCGATCCGTCGCCGGTGGCCATCACCGCGCAACCGGGTAGCCACGTTCCGGTGGTGTCGCCCGATGGCCGGCATCTGGCCTCGATCTGGAGCGACGACGTCACCCCGCCGACGCTGTTGGTCGGCGACGCGCAGCCGGGCGCGACGCTGGTCCCGGTCACCACGGCACCGGCGGAGTTCACGCAACGGTCGTGGGTGCGCCCGCGCTACCAGGCCTTTCGCAACACGGTGCACGGCTTCGACGTGCACGCCCGCATCCTCGAGCCACCAGACCTCGATCGCTCGCAGCGGCACCCGGTGATCTTCGGGCCGATGTACTCGAACACCGTCCGCAACCGCTTCGGCGGGCTGAACGGCACGCTGCAGCAGTGGATGGTGCAACGCGGCTACATCGTCGTCCAGGTCGACGTGCGCGGCAGCGTCGGCTACGGCCGCCGCTTCCGCGAGGCGTTTCTGATGGATTACGGCCAGGGAGATCTCGACGACGTGCAGGCGGTCGTCGACGGCATGAAGGCGCTGCCGTACGTAGACGGCACGCGGATGGGCATCTGGGGCAGCAGCTACGGCGGACTGCTCACCGTGCACGCGCTGCTCAAGCGCCCCGGGATGTTCGCGGCCGGCGTCGCCGGCGCGCCAGCTGTCGATCCGCACGCCTTCGGTCCCGACGACGTCGCCATCACGCGGTCACCGGACACGAATCCAGAGGCGTTCGTCACCGGATCCGCGCTCGAACACGGCGACAAGCTCCAGGATCACCTGCTCATCATCCACGGCCTGATGGACGATGTCGTGCCGTTCCGCACCACCATGGCGCTCGCCGAGCGGCTGATGCTGCTCGGCAAGGACTTCGACCTCGCCACCGCACCCGCGGCGACCCACGCCTGGTCGGCGAGAGAGCACTACGCCGTGTACTTCTTCAAGAAGCTCACTGAATACTTCGATCGCTTCTTGAAGTCGTAGGGAACAGGGAACAGGGAACAGGGAACAGGGAACAGGGAACAGGGACAGGGGTGTACCTTCAAGAAGCTCACTGAATACTTCGATCGCTTCTTGAAGTCGTAGGGAACAGGGAACAGGGAACAGGAACAGGGAAACCGGAGAAACGGGTGCCGCCACTAGCCGCGCCGGTGCCGCGCCATCGGTGCGCACGCGAAGCGTGACAAGCGTTCTACCTGTTCCCTGTTCCCCGTTCCCTGTTTCCTACGGGAAGATGCCGAGCTCCATGTAGCTCCTCGCCACCTTGTGGATGGCGGTGAGGAACGCCGCCGTGCGCAGGTCGGGGACGTCGGGATGGATCCTGCGGGTGTCGCGCAGGCCGTTGTAGGCGTTGATCATCGTCTCCTCGAGCCCGGAGTTCACCAGGTCGAGTTCGTCCGGACCCTTGGCCAACGCGCCGCGCTGTTCCTCGGTGAACTGGGTGCCGGTGGCCAGTTCGATCGCCTTCAGCATCTGCCGTTCGTTGGCTTCCTCGTGGCGCTTGGCGATGCGCCCGAACCGGACGTGCGACAGGTTCTTCAGCCACTCGAAGTACGACACCGTCACGCCGCCGGCGTTGGCGTAGATGTCGGGGATGACCAGGATCCCCTTCTGCCGGAAGATCGGATCGGCGTCGGGGGTGGTCGGGCCGTTGGCCCCTTCGAGGATGATCTTCGCCTTGATGCGCGGGGCGTTGTCGGCGGTGAACTGGTTCTCGAGCGCGGCCGGAATCAGGATGTCGCACTCCAGTTCGAGGGCCGCGGCGGTGCTGGCCAGCGGCGTCGCGCCGGGGAAGCTGAGGATCGACGCGCCGCCCTTGCGGTGCTGGAACACCTCCTCCTCGTGCAGCCCTTTGGGGTTGAGGATCGCGCCCTCCCGTTCGGCGATGGCGACGACCAGCGCGCCGGCCTCGCGGCAGAACTTCGCCGCGTGATAGCCGACGTTGCCGAGCCCCTGCACGACCACCCGCTTGCCCTCGAGACCGGTCGTGAGGCCCAGCGCCTGCATGTCGTCGGCGTGCGAGCAGGCCTCGCGAATGGCGAAGAACAGGCCGCGCCCGGTGGCCTCGCGCCGGCCGTTGACGCCGCCCTGGGTCAGCGGCTTGCCGGTCACGCAACCGATGGCGTCGAGCTGCCCGGGATGCATCGCCGCGTAGGTGTCGGCGATCCACGCCATCTCGCGCTCGCCGGTGCCGTAGTCCGGGGCCGGCACGTCGATGCCGGGGCCGATGAAGCTCTTCTTGACCAGCTCGTGGGTGTAGCGTCGAGTGATCCGCTCGAGTTCCTCGACGGTGTAGTTCTTGGGCTCGATCTTGATGCCGCCCTTGGCGCCGCCGTAGGGCACGTCGACGATCGCGCACTTGTAGGTCATGAGGGCAGCCAGGGCCATCACTTCCTCTTCGTGGACGTCGGGGGCGTAGCGGATGCCGCCCTTGGTCGGCAGCTTGTGGTGGCTGTGTTCGACCCGCCAGCCGTGGATCACCTCGATCGAGCCATCGGCCCGCCGGAGGGGGAAGTCGAACCGGTAGATGCTGTTGCAGCAACGGATCTGCGCCAGCAGGCCTTCCGGATACGTCGTGAAGCGCGCGGCGTCGTTGAAGTACCGCGTCACCTGATCGAAGAAGCTTTCGTGCGCTGCGCTCATCGGTCCCCCTGGCTCTGTGGCCCGTCCGCATGGTGCCCGAAAACCGTGTCGCGCGTCGCAAGAAGGTACGCGCGTCGTCCCCACCGCGGCGCAGTCGATTGATACACCGTGCCCATTTGTTACCTGATCCGGTCAGGTCGTTGACGCCCTGTCTGACGGTCTTGTTCGTCCGCCGACGACTTCGTTGGGACGGATCGGGGTATCCGCCCTAACTCGAACGTGCGGTGACTCATCACCCCGGCACATCGTTGCACATCACGACGCCAAAAACAGCGGAACTGTCGGAACCGGCACGCGACTTGCCACGGGTGCAGGCTACGATTCGCCCTGTCAGTTCAGGAGTGTCATGCTGCTCAACGTCCTGCCCTTCGGCGCTCGCGACTTCGCGGTGGACCTCGGCACGGCCAACACCGTGGTGTTCGCACCGGGCCGCGGCATCGTGGTGGACGAGCCTTCGATCATCGCCGTCAACACCCAGAGCGACCGGACCGAGGCCGTCGGTCACGCGGCGCACGCGATGCTCGGCCGCACCCCGGCCAACATCACCACCATCCGGCCGCTGCGCGACGGGGTCATCGCCGATTTCGATGCGGCCGAGCGGTTGCTGAGCCACCTCATCCGTAAGGCGCAGGGCAGCGTCACCTGGCGCCGCACCCGGCTGGTCATCGGCATCCCGTCGGGCATCACCCAGGTCGAGCGCCGCGCCGTCATCGACAGCGCCTACCGCGCCAAGGCCAGCGAAGTGCACCTGGTCGACGAGCCGATGGCCGCGGCCATCGGCGCCGGACTGCCGATTACCGAAGCCACCGGCAGCATGGTCGTCGACATCGGCGGCGGCACCACCGACATCGCCGTCATCTCGCTCGGCGGGATGGTCTACACCAGCGCTATCCGCACCGCCGGCAACCACATGGACGAGGCGATCATCACCTTCCTCCGCAAGCGGCACGGCCTGCTGATTGGCGAGCGCACCGCCGAGGACGTGAAGAAGCGGCTGGGCAGCGCCTGCCACGGCGAGCCGGTGCACTCGATGGAGGTGCGCGGCCGCTGCATGCGCGAGGGCCGGCCGCGGATCGTCGATGTCACCGAGACCGAGATCCTCGAAGCGCTCAACGAGCCCCTCAAGCAGATCGTCAACGCCGTCAAGGGCGCACTCGAGACGATTCCGCCAGAGATTTCGGCCGATATCTCCGACCAGGGCATGGTCCTCACCGGTGGCGGGGCGCTGCTGCGCCGGCTCGACCAGCGGCTGCGCGAGGAGACCGGCGTGCCGGTGATGGTGGCGGACGATCCGCTGACCTCGGTGGTCAAGGGCGCCGGCCGGATGCTCGACGACGTGGCGCTGCTGCGCCGCGTGGCCTGGGCCGCGTAACCGTCCCACGGCGTAACTGCTATCCTTGTCGGCCTATGCCGACGACTCCCGAGGCGATGCGACCGGCGAGGCTCTGGCGGGCGATGCCGCTCGAGACCCGCACCGCGGCCGCCCGCGCGTTCTGGACCGATGAGAACGCCGCCCTCGAGCAAGCCGAGGCCATCGCCCTCATCGCCCGTCAGATCAAGTTCCGGCCGCGCAGCGTGCAGGCCCTGCCGGTCGACAAGCGGGGCAAGTACCTGGCCGGCATCGCCCAGGTGTCCGATCTGCTGGCGGCCCGGCTGCTGGTGGTCTACCACCTCGAGTTCCAGCGGCCGATGATGGGCGCGTTCCTCGACGCCCTGGGCATCAAACACGACCAGGGCCTGATCGAAGAGGACACCCCGAAGGCGCCGACGCCGGAGGCGCTGACCGCCGCCGCCGACACCTTGGCCGCCGCCTATCCGAAGGCCGACGTCGGCCGGTATTTCTGGACGCTGCTCTGGCAGGACCCCGACACCTGGGGCCCGCTGCACGACCGGACGGAACTCGCCGAGATCGGCTGATGCCGGCGTTCGAGCGTCACCTCTTCGTCTGCGGCAACCGCCGCGAAGACGGCCATCCGCGCGGCTGCTGCGACCCGACCGGCGCCGAAGCGCTGCACAAGGCGTTCAAACAGACCGTCGCCCAGCGCGGGCTGCAGCGGCGGGTGCGCGCCAACCGCGCCGGGTGCCTCGACCAGTGCGAGCACGGCCCGACCGTGGTCGTCTACCCCGAGGCGGTGTGGTACGGCGGCGTCACGCTCACCGACGTCGCCGAGATCGTCGACCAGCATCTGGTCGGCGGCACCCCGGTGGCCCGGCTGCAGCTGGCGGACGAGTGCATCAACGCCGCCACCTGTGCCCACAAACCCCGGCGTCCCGCCACCGCCTGATCGAGTCTGCCCATGGACGCGCTGCTGACTTCCGACAACCTGATCGCGCTCGTCACGCTCACGGCGCTCGAGGTCGTGCTCGGCGTCGACAACGTCATCTTCATCTCGATCCTGGCCGGCAAGCTGCGCCTGGAGGATCAGGCGCGGGCCCGCCGGCTCGGGCTGATGGCGGCGATGGTCATGCGGATCCTGCTGCTGTTCTCGCTGGCCTGGATCGTGCGCCTCACCGAGCCGCTGTTCAGCGTGCTCGGCCGCGCCATCTCGGGCCGCGACCTGATCCTGCTCGGCGGCGGCCTGTTCCTGCTCGCCAAGGCCACCCTCGAGATCCACGACAAGCTGGAAGGCGTCGAGGGCGAGCGGTCGGCCCGGGTCGCGCCGTCGTTCAGCGCCGTGATCCTGCAGATCATGGTGCTCGACATCGTGTTCTCGCTCGACTCGGTGATCACCGCCGTCGGCATGGCCGAGTCGCTCACCGTGATGGTGGTCGCGGTGGTGCTCGCCGTCGGCATCATGATGCTGTCGGCCGGCAGCGTCTCGGACTTCGTCCAGCGTCACCCGACGGTGAAGGTGCTGGCGCTGAGCTTCCTGCTGCTCATCGGCATGTCGCTGGTCGGCGAGGGCCTCGGGCAGCACATCCCGAAGGGCTACATCTACTTCGCGATGGCGTTCTCGGTGTTCGTGGAAGTGATCAACCTGCGGGTCCGCAAGCAGGGCGTGCCGGTCGATCTGCACGATCCCTACACCCCCGATCCGAAACGCTGACGGCGCCGGTCACTCGTCGCGCAGCGCGCCGGCCGGATCGGTCGTGGCCGCCCGGCGGGCCGGCCGCCAGCTGGCCGCGGCCAGCACGCCGACGAACAGCGTCACGGCGGCCGCCGCGCTCGGCAGGTCAACCACCGCGACGCCCACCAGCAGCGGGCGCAGCAGGGCGCCGACGCCGGCTGCGAGCCCCAGCCCGGCCGCGGCGCCGCAGACGCCAAGCCGGGCCGCCTGCGCCAGCACCTGCCGCTGTAGCTGACTCGCCGTGGCGCCCAGCGCCATGCGGATGGCGATCTCGCGCGTGCGCTGCGCCACCAGAAACGCCATCAGGCCGTAAAGGCCGAGCGCCGCCAGCCCGACCCCGGCCACACCGACGCTGCCGGCGACCCAGGCCGTGAGGCGCTGCGGCGTCAGGCCGATGGCCACGGCGTCGTCGAACGACTGCACGAACATCACTGGCACGGCCGGCTCGACCTGGGCCATGGCCGTCCGCACGTTGGCGTCGAGCGACACGCCGGGTTCGTGGCGCACGAAGAACGTGACGTCGCCGATCGGATGCTGGGCCAGCGGCACGAACACGAACGGTTCGGGCGGGTCGCTGATGTAGCGGTACTTGGCGTCGGCGACGACCCCGACCACCTCCAGCGGCGTCTCGACGGCGTCGCGTCCGCGGTGGAGCAGCTGCTGGCCGATCGCCGCCCGTCCTGGCCAGACGGCACGCGCCAATGTCCGATTGACGACGACCACGCGGCGGGTGCCGTCGCGATCGGCGTCGCGCAGGCCACGCCCTTCGACGATCGGCATGCGCACGACGTCGAAGTAGGCCGGCGTCACGACGTTCCAGTCGGCGTCCACGACGTCGTCGCCGGCCGGACCGGAGTAGCCCGCGGCGCGCAGCCGGCCGAGCCCGAACCCGCTGCCCTGGAGCGGCACAATCCGCGCCGCGGCAACTGCGGCAACACCCGGCAGGGCGGCGAGACGCGTCTGGTAGCGCTCGATGAGCGCGACGGCGGCCTGGTCGCGGGCGCCGGCGAGCGCGACGTCGACGTTGGCCAGCACGACTCCCGCGGTCGTGAACCCTGAGTCGACGCGGGCGGCGGCCTGCAGGGTGCGAACGAACAGCCCCGCGGTGACGACGAGCATGAGGGACAGCGCCACCTGGCCGACGACCAGCGCGTGGCGCAGCCAGAGCCGGCGCCGATCGACGGTGGCGTTGGCGCCGTGCAGCAGCGGCGCCAGCTCGAGCCCGAGGGCGTGACGGGCCGGGGCCAGTCCAAAGACGACCGCCGCGACCAGCGAGACGCCGAGCGCGAACGCCACCACGCGGCCGCTGACGGTGACGGCGAGGTTCAGCGCGATCGGCACCGCTGGCAGGAACGAGTTCAGGAGGCCCACGGCGGCGAAGGTCAGCGGCACCGCGACCGCCCCGGACATCAGGAAGAGCAATCCGGTCTCGGTGAGCAGTTGCGCCAGGAGCCGCGAGCGGCTGGCGCCGATGGCCAGCCGCGTCGCCATCTCGCGTTGCCGCGCCGTGGCCCGCGCCAGCAGCAGGCCGGCGACGTTGCTGCACGCGATCGCCAGCAGCGCGCCGGTGAGCAGCAACAGCACGCCGATGAAGACCAGGAACGGCGTGCGCATCGGCCCCGGGACGCGGCTGGTCGGCAATAGCGACACGGTGTGCCGCTGATTGGCCTCGGGCGTGGCGGCCTTGAACTGCGCCATGAGCGTGTTGAGTTCAGCCGCGGCGGCGGCACGGCTGACGCCGTCCTTCAGACGGCCGACGCCCATGTGCATGACGCCGCGCGCGTCGGAGAGCTCGCTGGCCGTCGCGCGGCCGCGCGCTTCGGCCACCATCGCCATCGGCAGCCACAGGTCGGTGCCTGCCAGGGTCACGCCCTCGAACCCGGGCTCGGCGACGCCGACGACGGCGAACTCGCGGTTGTTGAGGCGCAGCGGCCGGTCGAGCACCGTTGGATCGGCGCCGAGCCGCCGGGTCCAGAAGCGATGGGTGAGCACCACCACCGGGCGCTCGCCCGGGACGACGTCCTCGTCGGCGCGGAAGAACCGGCCGAGGGCCGGGCGGGTGCCGAGGACCTCGAAGAAGTTGGCCGAGACCAGGTTGCCGAAAACCCGTTCGCTCGAACTGCCGAGGGTCAGCCCCATCGGCCGCCCGCCGAACTCCACCCCGGCCAGCCCGCCGAAGCTGGTCGCGTGGGCGCGGAGGTACTCGAAGGCGGGATGCGACATGTTGTCGAAGCCGCTGCCGTCGTTGCCGCGGCCGACGTCGACCACCTGCGCCGGGTCGTGCACCCCGGTGGCGGGGCCGACCAGGGCGTCGGCCACGCTGAAGATGGCGCTGCTGGCGGCCACGCCCAGGCTGAGCGACAGCACGGCGGTGGCCGTGAACAGGGGGCTTCGGCCCAGCAGCCGGAGGGCGTGGCGGGCGTCGGCCAGGAGGGTCATGGCTCCCTTAGACTGGACCCGACTCACGGATGTTTCCCCCGCCCGGCCAACCGCCCGGCCGGCGGCCCGTCCAACTCTCCAGACGATGGACTCGGAGGACCGGCTGGATCTCGACCGCGCGCGCCGCGGCCACGACGACGCGTTCCGGGCGCTGGTCGAGCGCCATAGCCGCTACCTCTACGCGGTCGCCTATCGGGTGACCGGGAACGGTCCCGACGCGGAGGACGTGGTGCAGGAGGCGTGGCTCAAGGCGCACAAGCAGCTCGGGCGGTTCGAGGAACGCTCGGACGTCCGCACCTGGCTGCACCGCATCACGGTCAACTGCGCCATCGACTTCATCCGCGCCCGCCGCCACCGCGAACTGGCCTACGACCCGGCCGACCTGCCCGACACCGCCAGCGGGGAATGGCACCCCGACGGCCACGCCGGGCCCGAGCGGCTCACCGAGAGCGGCAAGATCCACGAGCGCGTCGCCGCGGCGATGGCGGCGCTCACCACGTCCGAGCGGGCGGCGTTCGTCCTGCGCCACGTCGAAGGCCTGTCGATCGACGAGATCGGCCGCGCGCTCGGGCTGAAGACCAATGCCACCAAGCACAGCGTGTTCCGCGCCGTGAAGAAGATGCGGCTCGCGCTCGAGCCGTTTGCCGGAGTGTCCCGATGACCCAGTCGATCCCCGCGTCGCCGCATCTGTCCGAGGAGACGCTGGTGCTGGCGCACTACCGCGACCTGCCGGCGTCGGAGCAGGCGGCGGCCGAGGCGCATCTGCAGGCGTGCGACCAGTGCCGCGACGCCGACGCACGGCTGGTGGAGACCCTGGGCCTGGTGGACGCGGCGCCGCCGTCCGAACCACCCGAGGGTTTCGAACGGGTGATGTGGGCGCGGGTGCAGGCGAAGCTGCCCGAGCGGCGTCCGGCGGGATGGACGTCGTGGTTCGCGCCGCGGTGGGCGTTCGCCGCCGGCGCGGTGATGCTGGCCGCCGCGGCGTTCCTGGCCGGTCGATGGTCGGGCGTGCCGGTGACGCCTCCGGCGACGGAGACGGCCGCGGTCGCCACCGACGCTGGCCTGCAGGAGCGCGTGCTGCTGGTCGCTGCCGGCGATCACTTCGACCGGACGCAGATGGTGCTGGCCGAGCTCGTCAACGCCGATCCGTCGCAGCCGGGGATCCTCGACGCCGAGCGGGCCCGGGCGGCCGATCTGGTGTCGACCAACCGTGTCATCCGGCAGTCGGCCGCGGCGGCCGGCGACGACGTGATGGAAGGCCTGCTCGAGGACCTCGAGCGGGTGCTGATCGAAGTCGCCAATGGCGGCGGGGAAGACACCGCCGCCGATCTGGAGTTGCTCAAGACGCGCATCGAGTCGCGCGGAATTCTGTTCCGCCTGCGCGTGGTCACCTCCGACGTGCGCCAGCGCGAAGCGCAGCCGCGGCGGACGGCCGCCGGGCCCACGTCATGACGGGCGGCGGCGACACGAAACGAGGAGTCAGATGATGCGGGTGAGAACGATGTGGGGAGCTCCGGCGGTGCTGTGCGTGGTGCTCGTCGCCGGCGACGGCGCGACCGCGCGGGCCGCGGCGAGGGCCAGCCAGGATAGCGACGGCGCCGCCGAGCGCCAGCGCGACGCCCAGGAACGCGAGCGTGAACGGGCGCAGCGCGACCGCGACCGCGCCGAGCGGGATCGCGAACGCCTGGAGCGGGCCTACGAGAGTGCGCAGGACGCGCTCTCCGACGGCCAGTGGACCCGGGCGCTGGAGCGGTTCGCCGACGTGCTGGCGGCCAACGCCGCGCGCGTCGATGCGGCGATGTATTGGACCGCCTACGCGCAGAGCAAGCTCGGGCAGCAGGCCGACGCGTTGGCGACCCTGGCCCAGCTCACCAAGAGCCATCCGGCGAGCCGCTGGCTCGGCGACGCCCGCGCCCTCGAGCTCGAAGTGCGGCAGAGCGTCGGGCAGCCGATGCGACCCGAAGCGCAGGCCGACGAGGAGCTGAAGCTGCTGGCGCTGCAGGGGCTGCAGCATTCCGATCCGACGCAGGCGGTGCCGCTGCTCGAGAAGTTCCTGCAGGGCACGCAGTCGCCCAAGCTGAAGGAACGGGCGCTGTTCGTGCTGGCGCAGAGCAACTCGCCACAGGCGCGCCAGGTGCTGGCCACCATCGCCAAGGGCGCGGCCCAGCCCGACCTGCAGCGCCGGGCGATTCAGTACCTCGGCGTCCACGCCACCCAGGACAACCGGCAGCTGCTGGCCGAGGTCTACGCCGCGTCGACCGACGTCGGCGTGAAGCGCCAGGTGCTGCGCGCCTACATGGTGGCCGGCGATCGGGCGCGGGTCGTGGCCGCCGCCACCGGAGAAGCGTCGCCAGAACTGCGCCAGGAGGCGGTGCGCCAGCTCGGCGTCATGGGGGCGCGCGAAGAACTGCGGCAGCTCTATCAGCGCGAGTCCTCGGTCGAGGTCAAGCGGCAGATTCTCCAGGCGCTGTTCGTCGCCGGCGACAGCGTGCGGCTGGTCGAACTGGCCAACGGCGAGACCAACGCCGACCTGCGGCTGGCGGCCGTGCGTCACCTCGGGACGATGAACGCGCAACGCACCGGCACCGCGCTCGTCACGCTCTACGAGCGCGACCGCGACGCCGCGGTGAAGCGCGCGGTCATCAACGCGCTGTTCGTCCAAGGCAACGCGGAGTCGCTGGTGGCGCTGGCCCGCAAGGAGTCGAGCGCCGAGCTGAAGCGCGAGATCGTTCAGAAGCTGTCGGTCATGAAGTCGAAGGCGGCGACCGACTACCTGCTCGAGATCCTGGGGAAGTGAGGCGACGGCGATGCGACTGCTGATTCGGCTCGTCGTCGCGCTCGTCGCGTTCACGCCGGGGCCGGCGTCGGCCCAGCCGGCACGTCTCGGCAACGGCACGGTCACGACGCGACCCTTGTCCGGGCCATTGGACCAGGCCATCGAGCGGTCGCGGGCGGCCACGGTCGACGCCCACTGGCTCGCCTTCGAGATCGCCACCACGGCGGACGACCGCTGGATGTGCGACTGGAACGAATGGAACCGCCAGCAGCCGGCGGCGACGTCGGTGCGGCTGGAGCCCGCCGATTCGGCCTACGTGTTCGTGCGGCTCGAGGCCAGCCGCGTCGATCGGGTGCGGCTGTTCTCGCCCGGCTGCGCCATCGACGCCGGCGGCCGGCCGGTGGAGTGGCTCACGGGCGTGCCAGCGGCCGAGGGCGTGCGCGCCCTGACGACGCTCGCGCGCGGTACCGAGCGCAAGGTCGCCGACGGCGCCCTGGCGGCGCTGTCGATGCACGCCGCCCCGGCGGCGCTCACGACGGTCATCGACATCGCGCGTTCCGGGTCGACGCCGCACACGCGCGGCCAAGCGCTCTTCTGGCTGGCTCAGCGTGCCGGCACACAAGCCGTCGGCGCCATCGACGAGGCGCTGGCTCGCGATCCCGACACGGCGGTGAAGAAGCAGGCGGTGTTCGCGCTCAGCCAGCTGCCCGCTGACCAGGGCGTGCCGCGGCTCATCGACGTCGCCCGCACGCACTCGAACGCCGTCGTCCGCAAGCAGGCGATGTTCTGGCTGGGGCAGTCGAAGGACCCGCGCGCGCTGGCCTTCTTCGAGTCGGTGCTACTGAAGTAGGGCGGAACTCGAGATCGCCGTCCGGCTGAACGGCGTGCAGATGTCTTTTGGCTGGCAGATGTAGGGCGGAACTTTAGTTCTGCCCACTCTCTGGTCGTCGCCGCCGTAGCGCGCTCGTTCATGCGGGCACCCGGCGGGTCCTGGCGCGGGGCAGCCCACTCACTCGGGCTCGGCTGGCCGGTCCAACGGTACCCTCGCCCTCGCGAGCGGGCGCCCGCCCCGCGCCACCCGCCAGCCCGCTGGCACGACCGCGCTGCGCACTCCTGAAACGAGTCGCAGTCCCAACGGGCGTCGCACGCTCCCAGCAGCGTCGGCACTGTCGGATGCAGTGCTACCATCTCAACCCGATTGGAAACGCCTGCTGGGTCGTGTCGAACGACTCTCCGGCGTCAGGCTGACGAGTGTCTTGAGGGGCGGCCGGGACGATGTCAAGCGAGCGAATCATGGATTCCACGAGCAGGCCGCCGTGGCTGACGCGGCGCGAGGTTCTCGTTGGCGCACTTGGCACTGCGGCGAGCATGCGCCCGTGGACGACCCTTGCGAACGCGTTCCAACCGGCCACGCCGGTGAACTTCGAGCTGCCCATTGGCGCATGCGACTGTCACACGCACATCTACGGCGATCCGCAGTCGTTTCCGTTCTACGCCGGGCGTGTCTACACGCCGGAGACCGCACTGCCAGCAGAGATGGCCGCGCTGCACAAGGCGCTGCGCGTGCAGCGCGTCGTCATCGTCACACCGAGCGTGTACGGCACCGACAACTCGGCAACGCTCTACGGCATGCAGGCGAGAGGCGCGGACGCGCGTGGTGTTGCCGTCATCGACGAGAAGACACCGGAGGGCACCCTCGATGCGATGGGACAGGCGGGCGTGCGCGGCATCCGCGTCAATTTGACGACAGCGGGCATCTTCGACCCGGCTGTGGGTCGGCGGCAGCTGCTCGATGCCATCGAGCGCGTGCGGCGGCGTAACTGGCACGTCCAGCTCTTCACAAACCTGGCGATGATCGCCGCGATCAAAGATCTCGTCACGGCCACGCCGGTGCCGATCGTCTTCGATCATTTCGGCGGTGCCGAGGGACGACTTGGGCCGCGACAGCTGGGTTTCGCTGAACTGCTGGAACTCGTGCGGTCAGGGCGCGCCTATGTGAAGGTCTCTGGGGCGTATCGCAGTTCGACACTCGCTCCAGACTATCCGGACGTGGCGCCGCTGGCTCGGGCGCTGATTGCCGCCAATCCCGATCGCGTCCTCTGGGGCACCGACTGGCCGCATCCGGATTCAGCGAGCGTCCCCGGGCGTCCGCCTACCCAAGTGACACCGTTCCTGCCGATTGATGACGGCCGTTTGCTGAACCTGTTGCCTGCGTGGGTGCCTGATCCGATCATTCGACGAAAGATCCTCGTGGACAATCCAGCTCACCTCTACGCGTTCTGAGCTGCAATCGGCGACTGAACATCGGCGTGCAGCCGTTAGCGGCCAGTGCCATCAACCGCTGCGGCTGGGTCCCGGCGCAGTGGTGAGGCCCGGCCCGATTGGGCAGCTCTTTAGTTCCGCCCACTCATCGGTCACGCGGGCAGGGCTTGTGCGGTCCGCCGTGGTTGAGCGCGGTCGTTCAAGCGGGCACCCGGCGGTCCTGTCGCGGGGCAGCCCAGCGGTGCTCACGCCCGGTCATGGGGCTCAACGGTAACCGGGCGCTGCGCGCCGGTCCACGCGACGCGTAGAATCGACTGGTGATCTACGAGTGGGATCCAGCGAAGGCCGCGGCGAATCGCCGCAAGCATCGCGTCACGTTCGATGAGGCGACCTCGGTGTTTCGTGATGCCTTGGCGCTGACCTTCGACGATCCCGATCACTCGCTCGAAGAGCGGCGGTTCGTTACAATTGGGGTGTCGGCTCGTCAACGGGTGCTGTTCGTGTGCCACGCCGACCGTCGAGTCGACCGAATCCGAATCATCAGTGCGCGGCGAGCTACGCCACGTGAAGCCCATGCCTACCAAGAATCGCGCCGCTAGCAAGTCGAGCGACATGCGGGCCGAATACGACCTGTCGAAGCTGACGGGCCGCGTCCAAGGCAAGCACTACGCACAGGCCACGGCCGGCGTGGCCATGGTGCTGCTCGAATCCGACGTCGCCGCAGCATTTCCGACCGGCCGGGCTGTAAACAAGGCTCTTCGGAGCGTGTTGTTGGCGAAGCGCAAAGCCACGCTGGCTGACAAGGCGTTGCAGCCGACGAGCCGCGCGAAGAGCGGTGCCAAGACGGCGAGCCGGGCGCGCGCGGCTCGCGGCTGATTTGGCGTCGTTACACTCCTCACGCGGGTTGCGTTCGTCGCGCGATGCGGACCAGCCTGGTGCTTGTATGGAAGATCCCTCGTTCGACCATTTCAATTCCAGGCGCCTTGTCATCCGCCGCTTCGCTTCGGCCGATGCGGTGACCCTCGCGGCGTACCGGAGTGATGCCCAGGTGTCTCGCTATCAGGATTGGGAGTGCCCATATCCACTCAGCGACGCGAGAGACTTCGTGGCGAGCTTGCATCATCTCGCGCCGGGAATGCCTGGCACGTGGTTCCAGTTCGCGGTCGGTCTGGCCTCCTCCGGGACGCTGATTGGGGACGTCGCGCTTCGCACCAGTAGGACTGACGGCCGCCTTGCCGAACTTGGGTTTACATTCGCTCGAGATCATCAAGGCCAGGGATATGCGACCGAGGCCGTTGGGGCGGTAGTGCTTTACGCGTTTCAGAAGCTCGCGATGCACCGGGTGTGCTCCCAGACCGACGCACGCAACCTTCGAGCGCAGCGCCTCCTCGAGCGACTCGGGTTCCGGCGGGAGGGCGAACTCCGCGAGTGCACCTGGTTCAAGGGCGCCTGGGCGACCGACCTCCTGTACGCGCATCTCGCGTCCGACTGGCGGCCGAGTGCCGGCTGACCGTCGCGCCCGAAGAGCGCGGGTCAGCTGGGCAGACGGTCGGCCTGCTCGCGCATCCACGCGGCGATGGTCGTGACGATCTCGGTCTCGATCTCGGCCTGAGGCCGTCCCGCCGCCGCCTGCACCTTCATCGAGTGATCGCCGGTGGCCACCGGCAGGATCGTCAGCAGCGGCTGCGCGCCGACGGCGTCGCGCACGTCGTCGGGACCACCGAAGGTGTCGCGCGTGCCCTGCACGACGAGCGTCGGCACCGCGAGCTGCCGCAGGTGCGACACCCGGTCGCCGCCGCGCGGGCCCGGCGGCTTCAGCGGGTAGCCGAGCGCCACGGCGCCGGCCAGCGGCACGGCAGCGACCCACTGGTCGGGTTGAGCGGCCAGGTGCGTAGCCATGCGTCCGCCCATCGACTTGCCGCCCACGAACACCGCGCGCGGGCGCGGCGACGTGCGGGCCACGGCGGCGTCCACGGCCGACCGGAACGCCTGCTCCAGCACCGGCGGGCGGTCGGGCATCTTGCGGCGGTTCGCCATGTACGGGAAGTCGAACGTCACGACGTCGATGCCCAGGGCCGCCAGCCGCTCGGCATAGCGCCGCATGAAGGGGCTGGCCTGGCCAGCGCCGGCGCCGTGCGCGAAGACGAACACCAGCTCTGCCGAAGAGCTGTCGCCAGGGTAGGCCAAGGCCGGCAGCGGCGTGCCGTCGGCGTCGATGGTCATGACAAGCGGTGACATGGGCCGTCGAGGGGGATGGCTATAGTACCTGCTTCACCCGCGCCAGCGTCGGCGCCCATCCCTGATGGCTCGAGGTTCGACTGTGATGCGTGACGCTTCGCGTGTGGCCACCGCGGCCGTGACCGTGGCCGTGCTGGCCGGCTCGATCGTCTTGCTGCCGCAGTCGGCAGCGGCGCAGAGTCCCACTCCCTCGACCGGGTCGATCGCCGATCTGCCGCGTCCCGTCGCGACCGCATCGGCTGTCGCCGAAGCCCCGACGCTGGACGGCGACGTCATCGGCGACCCGGCCTGGGCCAGTGCGACGCCGATCGGCGGCTTCGTGCAGGAACTGCCGGTCGAAGGCGCGCCGGGGTCCGAGAAGACCGACGTCCGGATCATCTTCACCAAGGACACGCTCTACATCGGCGCCGTCATGTACGACCGCGAGCCTGGGGCGATCGTCGTGTCGGACTCACGCCGCGACGCGCCGCTCGACGACGTCGACAGCTTCCGCATCATCTTCGACACCTACCGCGACCGTCAGAACGGCTTCGTGTTCGGCACCAATCCGGCCGGCGTCGAGTACGACGGGCAGTCGACGCTCGAAGGCCAGGGCGGCGGCGGCATGTCGGGCGGCGGCATGCAGGGCTACGGATCCGGCGGCGGCTTCAACGTCAACTGGGACGGCGCCTGGCAGGTCCGCACGAAGATCTCCGACATCGGCTGGACGGCGGAGTTCGCCATCCCGTTCAAGACGCTGCGGTTCCCGGCCGGCGAAAGCCAGACCTGGGGCGTGAACTTCCAGCGCATCATCCGCCGCCACAACGAACGGGCCTACTGGGCGCCGATTCCGCGCCAGTTCAACATCTACCGGGTGTCGCTGGCCGGGTCGATCAGCGGCATCCGCACCCCGTCCGTCCGTAACCTCAAGCTGATGCCGTTCGTGCTCGGCAGCGCCATCGCCTCGGGCGTGCGGCCGGTGGATACCGAGCGGGCGGGCGAGGTCGGCGGCGACCTCAAGTACAACCTCACTCCGAGCCTGGCCCTGGACGGCACGGTGAACACCGACTTCGCGCAGGTCGAGGTCGACGACCAGCAGGTGAACCTCGACCGCTTCAACCTGTTCTTCCCGGAGAAGCGGCCGTTCTTCCTCGAGAACGCCGGCTTCTTCTCGGTCGGCAACCCCGGGGAAGTCGACCTGTTCTTCAGCCGCCGCATCGGCCTGGGCAACTCAGGGGAGGCGATTCCGATCATCGCCGGCGGCCGGGTGTCGGGCAAGGCCGGGCGCTACAACGTCGGGCTGCTGAGCATGCAGACCAACGACCTCGACAACATCGTGCCGAGCAACAACTTCTCGGTGGCGCGCATCAGCCGCGACCTGCCCAACCGGTCGTCGATCGGCGGCATCATCGTCAACCGGATGGCCGTCGGCGACCTGGCCAGGGACGGCGACAACAACCAGACCTTCGGTATCGACGGCCGCCTCGGCGTCCGGCAGAACACCGTCGTCTCGGGCTTCCTCGCCCGCACCCGCACGCCCGGCGTGACCGGCCCCGATGTCAACTTCCTTTCCTACAACCTGCGCTCGCGAACCAACCTGCGCAAGATCGACGTCGATGTCGGCTACCAGCAGGTGGGGAAGGACTTCAATCCCGAGGTCGGCTTCCTGACCCGCGACGGCTACCGCAAGGGCGACGTCCGGATCATGACCCGCTTCCGGCCGAAGCGCGTCTTCCAGGAACTGCGTCCGCACGCGACCGTGCGTGGCTTCTGGGGCTTCGACGGCTTCCAGGAGTCGGGCTACGCCCACATCGACAACCACTGGGTACTCAAGGACAGCACCGAGATGCACAGCGGCGTCAACCTGATCCAGGAAGGCGTACGGGTGCCGTTCGAAATCTATCCCGGCATCTTCGTCCCGGCCGGCGACTACAAGAACGCCGAAGTGCAGCCGGTGCTGATGACGAACCAGGCGCGTCCCATCACGCTCAGCCTGCAGTCGAACTTCGGCGGCTTCTTCAGCGGCCACCGCAAGGCCATCAGCCCGACGCTGCGCGTCCGCGGCGGCCAGGTGATCACCGCCGAGCTGTCCTACCAGCGCAACGACGTCGATCTGCCCGAGGGCAGCTTCGTCACCAACCTGGTCCGGACTCGGCTGTCCTACTCGTTCACGCCGCGCATCTTTGCGCAGTCGCTCATCCAGTACAACGACCGCGCCGATGTCTGGGCCGTCAACCTGCGGGTCGGCTGGCTGCAGGCCGCCAACACCGGCCTCTTCATCGTCTACAACGACACCCGCGGGCTCTACGACTTCGAACCACGCCGGCCCGAACGCACCGATCGCAGCCTGACGATCAAGTTCAGCCGGATGTTCGACGTCTTCCAGTAGCCGAGGTCAGGGCGCCGCCCAGTACGCGGCGAGGCGCTCGGCCAGCGCGTCGATCGTGAGCGGCGACGAGCCTTCGGCCTTGTTGTTGACCAAAACGTAGACCTTGCGGCCTTTGGCGAGCGCGCGGGCGGTCAGCGCCACCACTTCGCCGCGCATCGCCTCGTCGGGCTCGACCAGCCGGTTGAACGGCTTGAAGCGATCGCGCTGGTCTTCGTACCAGGTGCCCGGTTTGAGCAGCAGCCGCACCACCGTGAACGGCGCGTCTTCAGGCGCGACGACTGCCGCCTGTGCCAGCGGCATCGGCATCGCGCTCCAGTAGTTGAACGTGTGGGCGACGCCGTGACGGGCGAGCACCGCGGCGTAGGCCGGCGTCAACAACGCGCGGTCGCGGAGCTCGACCGCGTAGCGGAACTCGGTGGGGAGCGCCTCGAGGAAGCGGTCGAGCGCCTCGGCGAAGCGGGCCGGCGCCAGCGGCGCGTCGCGGGGGCCGGGCGGGAACTCGAGCACGATCGGCCCGGCGTGCGCGGCGAAGGCGGTGGCCAGCGGCGCCAGCAGGTCCTGGATCAGGCGATCGACCGACAGGAAGTCGGGGTTGGGGCGGGCCGCGCCGCGCGCGGCGCCGAACGCCGGCTCGACCCGTGAGGTCACCGCAGCCGGCGCCTTCAGGCAGCAGCGGAACCCGTCGGGCAGCTGGTCGGTGTAGGCGCGTAGGTCGTCGAGCGGAATCGGCGCGTAGTAGCTGCGGTCGACACCGACGGTGCGCAGCAGCGGATGGCGGGCATAGTGGCGCAACCCGTCGCGGCCCAGCGCCGTCGCCGATACGCCGGCCGGATAGACGAGCCCGGCCCAGCCCGGGAAGGTCCACGAGCTGGTGCCGAAGTAGACGTCGTCGGGCAGCCGGGCGGCGAGGGCCGCCGCCGCGGTACGACGGGCGTCGAGCGCGACATCGGCCGCATCGGCCTGCGGCGCGGTGGCCGGCTCGGCGTCGCCGAAGAGCGACAGCTGATCGCTCATGCGGCGCTGCGCGCGGTCAGGGGCGGCTGGCCCTTGTCTTGATGCGTGTGAGAGGCGACACTACGGCGATGTCCACACCCGCGCCGCCGCCCGAGGACGCCGAGCCGTCCCAGGTCGAGGCGCCGCCGGTCACCCTCGCGGAACTTGGCTGGGACGACGCTTGGGCCGCCGCCTTCGCTCCGCACGCCGCTGAGGGCCTGGCGCCGGCTCGTGTCGCCATCGAGTTCAACCATCTGTTTCGTCTCTACACCGGCGCCGGCGAACTGCAGGGGCAGCATGCCGGCCGGCTGCTGCATGCCGCCGCCGGGCGGCGCGATCTGGCCGCGGTCGGCGACTGGGTGGTCATCCGTACCCGCAGCGAGGAACGCACCGCCACCATCGAAGCGATCTTGCCACGCCGCACCCATTTCTCGCGCAAGGCGGCCGGCGAGCTGACCGAGCAGCAGGTCGTGGCCGCGAACATCGACGTCGTCTTCCTGGTGATGGGCCTCGATCGCGACTACAACCCTCGCCGGCTCGAGCGCTACCTGATGCTCGCCCGGGAGAGCGGGGCGGCTCCGGTCGTGCTCTTGAGCAAGGCCGACCTGTGTGACGACCTGGCGCCGCCGCTCGCCGAAATCGCCGCCATCGCCCCTGGCGTCGCGCTGCACGCGGTCAGCGTCCGCGACGGCCGGGGGCTCGCCGAGGTGCGGCGGGTGATCGGAGCGGGCCAGACCGGGGCGCTGCTGGGCAGCTCGGGCGCCGGCAAGTCCACGCTCATCAACGCGCTGCTCGGCGAGGACCGGCTGGCCACCAAGGAAGTGCGGGCCTCCGACTCGCGCGGCCGGCACACCACCCGGCACCGGCAGCTCGTGCCGCTGCCCGGCGGCGGCCTGCTCATCGACACGCCGGGCATGCGCGAACTGCAGCTGTGGGCGGCGGCCGACACCGCCGACGCCACCGCCACGTCGTTCGACGACATCGACGCGGTCGCGGTCGGTTGCCACTTCACCAACTGCCGGCACGTGAGCGAGCCGCGCTGCGCGGTGCGGGCGGCGGTGGAGCAGGGGACGCTCGCCGCAGCCCGGCTGGAGAGCTTTCACAAACTGCAGGAGGAGGCGCGGTCGCTGGCCGCTCGTCTCGACGTCCGGGAGCGAATCCAGGAACGGGCCCAGGCCAAGACCGTGACCCGATCGCTGCGGCAGCTGTACCGCACGCGCGACCGCGGCTAGGTCACGTGGCCGCCGGCGTCAGGCGCCCAGCAGCTCGATGCGCACCCGATCGCCGGTCCTCAGCGCGGCGGTCGTGTCCCAGCGATCGCCGGTCATCCCGGTGCGGTGGCCGATCTGCTGGTAGAGGGCGGTGAGGCCACGCTCCGACTGCACGCCGGGATGGTCGATGACCTCGACGACGTGGTGCAGTTCGTGGGCGATCATCGCCAGCGCATCGCGGGCGCTGAGATCGGGACGGACCGAGGCGCGCAGATAGCGCGCCTGCGGCGTGCCCCCCATCCAGGTGAGGCAGGCCGACATTCCCTGGCCAAGGGCCGGCTGCGCTTCGAGGTAGACGATGACGTCGCCGGCCTCGATCCGTGCCACCAGGTCGCGGAACGTGGCTGAGCGGGCCATACCGTCGGCGATCCAGCGGGCGACCCGCGGGCTTTGCGGCCGCAGCCGCGCCGGCGGCGATCCGGCGGCAAGCGGCGGTGACAGCGCGGCGAGCACGACGACGAATCCGATCAGCGACCAGCGGCGGAGCATGGGTGTCCCTCCGCCTCTCGACCATCCCACCTGACAAGCGCGGCCCGTCGTCCGCCGCGATGTTTCGTTCGACGAGCGGCGCCGCCGCGAAGTTGTGCGGCGCGCGCATCAGCGGGGACGAGCCGGGGGACCAGGCGTCCGCGCTACAATCCGGGCGCGGAGGACGGGCGATGCGCGCACTCGATCTGGCACTGCTGATCGCACTGACGGGACCGGCGGTCGCGGTCGCGCAGACGCCGCCGCGCCCGGCGGCGCCGGCACGGCCCGTCGCTCCAGCCCCGCCGGCGCCGTTCACGACCCCGCTGTCGCTCGACCAGATGCGCGGCAAACAGGCGGTGGTCACGACCCCGCTCGGCGAGTTCGTCATCGACCTGCTGCCCGAGCACGCGCCCAATCACGTCGGGCTGTTCATCGCGACCGCCGAGGCGGGCGGCTTCACCGGCACCACCTTCCACCGGGTGGTCCGGCAGGGCATCGTCCAGGGCGGCGATCCGCTGACGCGCGATCCGGCCACCCGGGCGAAGGCCGGCACCGGCGGACTGAACCTCGTTGCCCAGGAGGGCCTCACCGAGAAGCACACCCGCGGCGCGGTGTCGGCGGTGATCGTGCCTGGACGCCCCGGCAGCGGCGGCACGCAGTTCTTCATCTGCATCGTCGACCAGCCGAGCCTCGACGGCAAGCACACGGTGTATGGCCGCGTCAGCGAGGGCCTGCTGGTGGCGCAGCGCATCAGCGAAGGTGCCGCCGACCCCACCGGGATCCCGGCCGAGCCGGTGGCCATCAGCGGCGTCGTCATCCGCGACAGGCCGGCCGAACGCCCGGTGCCGTTCACGACCGAGCCGGTCGAGGCGCTGGCCCGTCACCGCGCGGTGCTCGAGACGTCGCTCGGCGACATCACGGTCGGCTTCACGCCCGATCAGGCCCCGGAGCACGTCCGCAACTTCCTGCGCCTGGCCGAGCTCGGGGTCTACGACGACATGACCTTCCACCGGGTGGTGAAGGGCTTCGTGGTGCAGACCGGCCACCTGCCGACCCGCAAGACGCCGCTGTCGGAGGCGCAACAGAAGCACGTCCACGACCTGAAGGCCGAGTTCAACGGCCAGCGGCACGTCCTCGGCACGCTGTCGATGGCCCGGCTCGCCGAGCCCGACACCGCCAGCACGTCGTTCTTCATCGTCACCGCACCGGCGGCGATGCTCGACGACAAGTACACGGTGTTCGGCAAGGTCGAGCAGGGGCTCGACGTGGTGCAGGCGATCGAGGCGGTGGCGGTGAACGGCGAGACGCCGGTGCAGGAGGTGACGCTCCGGCGCGTCCGGATCCTGCGCCCGTGAACGCGCTCCCGGGTTGCTAGACCAGGCGCGCCGCGACGATGAGCGTGAGGCCGACGACGAAGGCCACGAACATCAGCGCCAGGAGCGACGACGTGCCGGCTGGCGCGCCCTTGAATTCCTTCCAGACGAACACGCCCCACAGCGCCGCCACCAGCGTGGCGCCCTGGCCGAGCCCGTATGAAATGGCGAAGCCGGCCGCGCCGGCGGCGATGATGCTGAGCGACATGCCGAGGTTCCAGATGGCGCCGCCGAGAACGCCAATCAGGTGCAGCCGCGTCGTGCCCTTCGAGAAGTAGTCGCCGAACGGCACCGGCGCGCCGACGAACGGGCGCATCATCACCAGGGTGTTCCACACGAAATTCGACGCCAGCAGTCCCGCCGAGAACAACACGATGGCGGTGTACGGGCTCAGCTTGCCGGGCTCGAGGTTGATGAAGTCGGCCGACATCGACGCCGCCACGAAGCGGTAGAAGAAGCCCATCAGCAGGCCGGCGACCACCGAGATCACGATGCCCTTGCCGATGGTGCGCTGGCCTTGCGCTGGCAGGCGGCTGTAGGAGATCGCCGACAGGACGATCGCCGCGACGACACAGCCGACGCCGGCGAAGAGCAGCGTGGCGTTGCCGACCGGGCTGGCCAGGTAGTTGGTGATCACCCCGAGGACCAGCGCCAGACCGACGCCGATGGGGAAGGCCACGGCCATGCCGGCGATGTCGATGGCGGCGACGAGCAGGATGTTCGACAGATTGAAGATCGCCCCGCCGATGAACGCCGACCGCAGCGAGGCGCTGTCGGCCTGGGCGAGGTCGTCGAGGAAGCCGCGGCCGGCGGTGCCGGTGCTGCCGAGGGTGAAGGCCAGGGCCAGCGCGAACAGCAGCACGCCGATGGCGTAGTCCCAGTAGAACAGCTCGAACCGCCACTCCTTGCTGGCCAGCTTCTGGGTGTTGGCCCACGAGCCCCAGCAGATCATGGTGATGACGCACATCACCACGGCGACGGCATACGACTCCACTACGGTCATGTCGGGTCCTCCGAGGCGCTGACGATTGCAGGGCAGAGCTTCAGCTCTGCCCCGGGGCAGCTCTAAAGAGCTGCCCTACATGACCCTCTAGCGCGAGGCCGGCCGCGTGGCCGTCACCCGCTCGGTGTAGAGCCGGATGAACTTGTCCCACTCGAGATCGGTCTGGACTTGCATCTTCACGGCGCCCTCGCCGCCCGGCCATGGCTGCGCCGCGCCCACCGAGACGCCGTAGTTGCTGGTCGGTTCGATGTCCACGTCGACGAACAGCTCGACCGTCTTGACGAGTTGCGGCGCGACCAGCGCCACGGCCGCGACCTGGTCGTACATCAGCGCGATCCGGTCGGGCCGCTGCTGATAGCCCGGCCCGAGATTGTCCTTGATCAGCCGGGTGATCGGCGTGTCGACGGCGACGATCCGGTCGTAGTCGGCTTTGGTGAAGCGGGCCTTGCGCGACACGTTCAGCGGCGACAGGACGATCGGGATTCCCGAGCGCAGGACGACCTGCGCCGCCTCCGGATCGACGTAGAAGTTGAACTCGGCGTTGGGCGTGTGATTGCCGCCGCCGTCGGGCAGCGAGGCAATCGCGCCGCCCATGATGACCAGCTGCTTGACGCTGGCGGCGAAGCGCGGTTCCATCCGCATCGCCATGGCGACGTTGGTCAACGGGCCGATGGCCAGGATCGTCACCTGGCCGGGGTTCTTCATCACCGTCTGCACCAGGTAGTCGATGGCGCCCTGGCTCTCGAGCTTCTTGGTCGTGGCGAAGCCGCCCGGCGGCGTCCGCGCCGGCTCGTTGGCGTACCAGCCGCCGTGGCGCGAGGTGTCCCAGTCGGTGCCCTTGTGCAGCCACGGCGCAGCCGCGCCCTGGTAGACCGGGATGTCGGTGCGCCCGGTGACCTCGAGGATCTTCAGCACGTCAGCGGTGGCGATGTTCACGCTGCGGTTGCCGGCGACGGTGGTGATGCCGAGGACCTCGAGCTCGGGCGAGTTGAGGACGAAGAACAACGCCATCGCGTCGTCCTGGGGTGGGAACGCGAAGTCGGTGTCGAAGATGATCTTCTGGGTCGGCTGGGCGGCCGCCGGCACGGCGGCGGCGACGGCCAGCAGGAGCGCCAGGGCGCGGAACGTTCTCATGGCGATCGGCATCCGTCAGAACACGAACTTGAGCGCCAGCTGCACCTGCCGTGACGACTTCACGGTCGACGTGATTCGCCCGAACAGCGGCGAGCCGACGGTGGTGTTGGGGGCGGCGAACTGCGCGTTGTTGAACACGTTGAAGACCTCGGCGCGGAACTGGAAGCCGCTGAACTTCTTCGACAGCGCCATATCGGCGTTCCAGCGCCCCGGCCCGAACAGCGTCGTGCGTGCCGCGTTGCCGAGCACGCCGACCGCCGGCGCGACGAAGCAGGTGGTGTCGAACCAGCGGCTCACGCTCGGGTCGTTGATGGCCCCGTCGCAGACCCGGTCGGGCCGGTTGCCGAACGCGGTGCCCGACTGGTTGTTGGCCATGTTCATGCCGAGCGGATAGCCGGTCTGGGCGATGAAGATGGCGTTGACGCTCCAGCCGCCGAGGATGGCGTCGGCGAGCCCGGTCATGTTGGAACCAATCGGCTGGCCGTTGCCGAACGGCAGCTGGTAGAGCGCGCTCAACGAGAAGTTGTGCCGCAGGTCGGTGTTCGAGGACCCGGTGTCGACCTTGTCGTCGTCGACGACCGGGAAGTAGACGATGCCGGGGTCGCCGCCGAAGCCGGAGACGCCGTTGGTCAGCGCTTTGGCGTAGGTGTAGGAGGCGAGCACGTAGTTGCCGGCCGAGGCGCGGCGCTCGACCCGCATCTGCAGCGAGTTGTACTTCATCCAGCCGCGGCTGATCGCGGCGATCACCGCCTGCAGGTTGGGGTAGGCGCGCCGGTCGGCGGGGTTGAAGCCGGGCCCGGGGGTCGCGGTGTTGAGGTTGCGGCTCTTGTCGAACAGCCGGTCGGCGTAGCTGCCGGCGTAGGCGATGCTGGCGACGGTGCTGAACGGCAGCTGGCGCTCGACGTTCAGGCTCCACTGCTGGACGCGGCCCTGCTTGAAGTCGGGGTCGATGGTGGTCCAGTCGCCGCGGTGGTTGGCGGGATCGACCGCCTGGTTGTTCACCGGGAAGCCGGTCGAGAGCGTCCGCACCGGCGTGATGTTGTCGCTGACGAACGAGTAGGCGTTGGCGTAGGGCGGGTTCTGGTACGGGCCGGTCGATCCGCCCATGGCCGACACATCGTGGTAGATGCCGTAGCCGCCGCGGACCACCGTCGTGGTGCTCGACGCCGGGCTCCAGGCAAAGCCGATGCGCGGCTGGAGGTTGCTCCAGTCGGTCTTCACGCCGACGGTGCCACCGACGAAGATCTCGCCGGTGTAGAAGTCGAAATTGGAGAAGCGGTCCTTGTTCTCGGTCTGCGGCGTCGTGACCATGTAGGCCAGGCCCATCGTCATGGTCAGGGCGTCGTTGACCCGCCAGGTGTCGTCGACGAAGGCGCGGTACTCCTTCCAGCGGCGGCCCTTCACCGAGCCGTTCAACTGGTCGTTGCGGCCGCCGGAGGCCGGCAGGCCGAGCAGCAGGCTGGCGATCGAGCTGCCGGTGGCGCCGTTGAGCGCGCCGGCGGCGTTGAAGCCCGAGGTGAAGAACGGCGTGAAGGCGAACTGGCCGGCCAGCGCGGTGTCGCCGAGCAGGTTGAGCTGCATCGCCCGGAAGGTGCCGCCGGTGTTGACGGTGTGGCTGCCCTTCACCATCGTCAGCGTGTCGGTGTAGTGGTAGACGTCGGTGCCGCCCTGGAACGGCGAGAAGCCGCGGTCGCCGACGCCGACGAAGTTCTGGAAGGTCATGCGGGTCAGCGACGAGGTTTCATCGGTGCCGAGGTTGGCGCCGGGGATGCCCAGATCGCGCGACTTGTTCGAGCCGTAGCCGAACGAGGTGATGTAGTTGTAGACGTTGTTGTAGCCGGCGGTGAACTGGTTGACAGTGTTGTTCTTGAAGACGTGGGTGTAGGACAGCGCGACGTTCTTGGCGCTGGTGTCGAAGGTCTGGTTGCTGGCGAAGCCGCCGGTGGCGCCGAAGTCGGGCAGCCCGGTCGGCAGGTACTGGTCGGCCTCCTCGGCGCTGAAGCGGGCGAAGACCCGGTCGTTATTGCTGAAGTTGTGGTCGATCCGCAGGTCGCCCTGGTAGTCGTTCAACGTCTTCACCGGGTTGGCCAGGTAGTTGCCGCCGAGCCGGTCGGTGAAGGTGGGGTTGGGCAGCAGGTTGAGCAGCGCCCGGCCGATCGGGTCGATGCGGTTGGCGGGAATGGTGTTGTTCGGGAAGGGATCGCGGACCCGCAAGCCGGTCGCCGGATCGATGCGGGTGGTCGCCGGGTCGTAGATGATCGCCGCCGGGCTGCCGGGGAACGACTCGGTGAAGACGCCCTGGTGCATCAGCGCGGTCGGCACCGTGAGCACCGTCGTCAGCCCCTCGTCGATGTTGTTGCCCTGGAAACCGGAGAAGAAGAACGTCTTGTCGCGCTTGATCCGGCCGCCGAGCGAGAAGCCATAGGTGTTCTGGTTCCACGGCCGCTTCTGGGCGCCGTCGAAGAAGTTGCGGGCGTCGAGGGCGTCGTTGCGGAAGAACTCGAAGGCCGAGCCGTGGAAGTTGTTCTCCCCGGCCTTGCTGCTGACCAGTACCGTGGTGCCGCCGCGGCTGCCGTACTGCGCCTGGTAGTTGTGGGTGAGGACCTTGAACTCGCGGATCGAGTCGATGTTGGGCAGGATGCCGACGCCGCCGGCGGTCAGCTCGTTGTCGTCGACGCCGTCGTAGAGCCAGTCGTTGGCGTTCTCGCGCATGCCCTGCGCCGACACCGACATGCTGCCGCGATACGACACCTCGCTGCTGGGCCCCTGGGCCAGGAAGCTGCCGGCCCGGCCGGTGACGGTGCCGGGGCCGAGCAGCGCCAGCTGGACGAAGTTGCGGCCGTTCAGCGGCAGCTCGGCCACCTGCTGGGCGTTGATCAGCTGGCCGAGGTTGGCGTCGCTGCGCTGCAGCTGCACCACGGAGCTCTGGCCGGTGACGGTCACCGTGTCGGTGACGCCGGCGAGCGGCAGCGTGAACTCGAGCGTGAGTGACGCCTGGACCTCGAGCACGACGCCGCCGAGCTCCTGCGTCTGGAAGCCGCTCATCGTCGCCGTCACGGTGTAGCGGCCGATCGGCAGCTGCGGCAGGGCGAAGCGCCCGGCCTCGTCGGCGACCACCTCACGGACGGCGCTGGTGCCGTCGTTCCGGGCGGTCACCACCGCGCCGGGCAGGCTCGCCTTCGACGCGTCGAGCACCGTGCCGGAGATCGTGCCCACCGACTGGGCGAGCGCCGCCGCCGGCAGGGTCATCAGAGCCACGATCAGCGTCGCCACGCGCAACCAGGGTTGTGTCATCTCCGCACCCGCCTTGCGATGGCCGATCCGCCGCGCCGTCGGCGACCGGTCATCCGGTGAATCCGTTTGCTGAGGTCGGCTCGGCCGCACCGGCGCCGACGAGTCCGCGACTCATCCCATCCGCCGGAGGCGGCGATGCCCTCCGGTGATTCTTGATAACGTTTTCACGCACGAACTGGTGTTTTGCTGTTGATTTTTTGCCGAGCGCCCGTAAGATTCGCACAAGACATGAAAACGTTCGGCAGAATAGAGCACGGGCGACGCAGCGTGTCAAGGATTCGATGAGGGCGGCGTCGATCAAGCGCGTCGCCGACCGGGCCGGGGTGTCGATTGCCACGGTGTCGCGGGTGTTCGCCGACCCGACGGCGGTGAGCGACGCCCTGCGGCTGCGCGTGCAGGAAGCGGCCCGCGCCCTCAACTACCGGCCGAGCCGCGCCGCGCGCACCCTGCGGGTCGGCACCAGCCAGGCCGTCGGCGTCGTCATTCCCGATCTGGAGAACCCGTTCTTCACGGCGGTGGTGCGCGGGATCGAGGTCGTCCTGCAGGCCGCCGGCTACACGCTGCTGCTGGCCAACTCCGACGAAGACGCCGCCCGCGAGCGCAACATCCTCGAGACGCTCCGGGCCGACGGCGTGGCGGGCATCATCTTCGTGCCGATCAACGGCGCCCGCGACGCCTATCGCGAGGTGCTGGCGCCGCCCCTGCAGGTGGTGGCCGTCGATCGATCGCCGGCCAATTTGCGCCCCGATCTGGTGACCGTCGACAACGTCGAGGGCACCCGGCTCGGCGTCGAGCACCTGCTGGCGATGGGCCATCGCGACGTCGCCCTGCTCGGCGGGCCGTCGCGGCACAGCACGGCCAAGGAACGTGAGCGCGGCTATCAGGACGCGCTCAAAGCGGCCGGGCGCGCCCTGCGGCCCGATCTGGTCCACTACGGCGACTTCCGGGAGGAAGGCGGCTATGACGGGATGAAGGCGTTGCTGGCGCTGCCGCGGCGGCCCGGCGCGGTCTTCGTCGCCAACAACCTGATGACGCTCGGCGCGTTCCGGGCCCTGCACGAAGCCGGCGTCCGCATTCCGGACGAACTCGCGCTCGTCGGCTTCGACGACATGCCGTGGGCGACGTCGCTGAATCCGCCGCTCACCGCCATCAGCCAGCCGTCGCACGAGATCGGCTCGTCGGCGGCCGACCTGCTGCTCGACCGCATCGCACGGCCCGAGCGCGCCACCCGCCACCTGATTCTCGAAACCAGCCTGGTCGTGCGCGCGTCGTGCGGCGCGACGGGACACAAGGTTCGCGCCCGGACCGGTGCCGCCGTGCACCTGGTGAGGAAGTAGCGTCGCCATGGCCGCGCCGATGCCTCTGACGTGGACGCGACGCACCGCCGGCCGGGCGGTCGTGGCGATCGTCGCAGTGCTGTCGGCGACCGTGGCTGGCCCAAGCGCGGAGACGGCGGCGGCTCAACCCGCGGCCGCGCGGCTGACGCTGCGCCAGCTGGTGACGCCGTCGGCACGCGTCGAGACGCAGGGGCGGCTGATCCGCTTCGCGCTGCACGGGCTCATCTACTTCGACACCCTCGACGCCCTGTTTCGCCACATCGACGACGAGGCGGGCCGCTGGACGTTCCCGTCGGCCGCCGCGCGCCAGGCGTTCGCCGCGGGCCTGCTGCGCCGCGGTGTCGAGAGCCGGGTGGTGTCGATGGAGACCGAGCTGCCGCTCGAGCTGCTGCTGACCCATACCCGCGCCGACGTCGACGCGGCGATCACCGCCGTGACCGGCGGCGCGGCGGTGTTCACCGGGCGGCACTGGCAGCTGCCCGCCGCGGTCTATCGCGGCGCGTTCGTCGCCGTGCGTGACCGCTGGTCGCGGAGCCTGAACTGCTGGAGCGCCTCGCCGTCGTTGCCGGGGCGGGTGCTGTCGAACTGGTATGTCATCGACGAGGGCATCACGCTCTACGGCGCGTCGTACGACTCCACCGAGCACTTCTGGCAGGCGGTCAAGTTCCACCCCGACGTCACCGTCGGGGAGGTGCGGACGCTGCTCGAATCGATGCGCACCGTCGAATGGCGGCCCTGGATCGACAGCCTGGCGGCGGATCAGGCCTTCTATTTCGCCAACGCCTATGCGGTGGAGTTCCTGAAGCGGAACCTGCACCGCGAACGGCTGACCTGGTACCACGACGAGTTCGGCTCGCGTCGCGCCAGCCACGCCAGCCCGAACCGCCCAGCAGCGCGGCACCGGCGCGCCCGGTGCCCCGTTGGCGTTCACGCCGCTGCAAGAGAAGATTCTCTGGGGCGATCTCGCCGATGTGTTCCACCTGGTCGTGGCGTTCGCCGATCGGCCCGGCCGGCCGGCGCCCGCCGCGGTGACGGCCGCGCGCGATGCGCTCATCGCGCGTCAGTTCGACGCGATTCATCTGGCCGGCTATGGGGCCGGCCGCATGCCTTTTCTCTCTCCCGAGTTCCAGGCGCTGATGCTGGAGATCTGGAAGGTGAAGTTCCTGCAGATGCCGCGCTTCGGCGACGTGCTCCGCTCGACCGCCGGCGTCCGCCTCGATCACTTCCTCAACGACGGCGACTCGCCGGACATCCCGATTCCGGTCTACGTCGGCTACTTGAACCGCATTCGCGATCTGGCCATGGAGACGCGCAAGTGAGTACACAGACCTTTCGCCAGTGGGTGGCGGCGGCCGCCTGCGCCGCGGCGCTGGTGACCACGCCGCCGGTTGCCGGAGCGCAGGAGTTCGCGATCGTCGACGCCGACATGGGCGTGCTGAACGACGACGCGGTCGCGCTCTTCATGCTGTTGAACAGCCCGAATGTCACCGTGCTCGGCGTGACCATCGTGCCCGGCAACACCTGGATGGAGAGCGGCACCGCCTTCGCGTTGCGTCAGTTGGAGCTGGTCGGCCGCCAGGACGTCCCTGTGTTCATGGGCGTGCGCGAGCCGCTCATGGGCAGCCGGCAATCGTGGCTGGAGGCCGAGGAACGGCTGTGGGGGAAGTCGGAGTATCTCGGCGCCTACGGCCGGCCCCGCCCGGAGTCCTACCTGGCACTCGACCGCGAGCCGGCCATTGGCTATCCGACCTCGAAGCCGTCGCCGGAGCACGCCGTCGACTTCATCGTCCGGGCGGTGAAGGCGCACCCCAACCAGGTGACCCTGTTCGTGCTCGGCCCGGCCACCAACCTGGCGCTGGCGATCCGCAAGAACCCCGAGATCGTCCCGCTGGTGAAGTCGGTCTACTACATGGGCGGGGCCATCGACGTGCCGGGCAACACCACGCCAGCGGCTGAGTTCAACTGGTGGTTCGATCCGGAATCGGTGCGGATCGCGCTGCGCGCGCCGTTTCGCGAGCAGGTGATCGTGCCCAACGACATCGCCGAGAAGGTCTACTACACCAAGGCCGAGTACGACCGCGTCGCCGCCGCGCCCGAGACGCCGATCACGGCGCTGTTCAAGCAGCTGCACGGGCCGCGGTTCGCGCAAGACGCCGGCGGCGCGGTCGTTCGTCTGGGACGCGCTGACCACTGCGATCTTCCTGCAGCCGGCGATCGCCACGACGCTCGAAGAGCGATTCGTGGACATCGACGTCACCTACGGTCCGAACTACGGCCGCTCGATCGGCTACCACCCGTCGCGGCGCCGTTCGCTCGACTCGCCGGCCGACTTCCCGGCCGGCACCCAGAAGGTGAAGGTGCTCATGGACGTCGACCGCACGGCGTTCTGGAACCTTTACGTCGATCTCGATGACGCGCCGGAAATGACCACGCACTCGAAGGGAGTCGCCATGTCTGTACTGTCACGGGTCGCGGTCGCGGCGGTCGTCGTCGCGGTGGCCGCCGGCTGGAGCGCACCGGCCTTCGGCCAGACCGCCGGCGCGAAGAAGAAGGTGTTCATCGACCAGGACGGCGCCGCGCTCGGCACCGACATGATCTCCACCCTGGCGATGCTGCAGGCGCCCGACGTCGAGGTGCTCGGCATCACCGTGACCGCCGGCGACGCCTGGGTGAAGGCCGGCACCGCGCACATGCTGCGCATGCTGGAGCTGACCGGGCACGGCACGATCCCGGTGGCGGCCGGCGCGGCCTTTCCGCTCATCAACTCACGCGATCTGGCCACGGCGTGGGAGGCGCAGTACGGCGAGTTCTCCTACAAGGGCGCGTGGAACCCCGGCCGCTACCACCCGCCAGACCAGGTGCCGGTGCCGCCGACCGGCGCGACCACGCTGAAGCCGATCGACCTGCACGGCGCGCTGTTCATGATTCAGCAGATCCGCAAGTACCCGGGCGAAGTGACCCTGTGGGTCGGCGGGCCGTTCACCACGGTGGCGCTCGCACTCGGCCTCGATCCCGAGATCGCCTCGCTGGCCAAGGAGCTGGTGCTGATGGGCGCCGGCTTCAACGTCGGCGCCGGCGGCAATCACCGCATCAACGGCCGCCGCGAGTTCAACTGGTGGTGGGATCCCGAGGCAACGCGGATCGCGATGAGCGCGCCGTGGAAGAAGATCGTCATCACGCCGGTGGACATCTCGGTCAAGACCTCGCTCAGCGACGACCTCAAGAAGCGGCTGGCGGCGTCGAACAGCAAGGCGGCGCAGTTCATCGCCAAGTTCCATCCGCCCGGCCAGGGCGGTGGCGGCGGCTTCATGTGGGACGAGATCTCGGTGCTGGCGTTCCTCGACCCGAGCGTCATCACCCAGCAGCAGCAGCTCTACGTGAACATCGACATCGACCACGGCCCTGGCTACGGCCAGACCATCTTCGTCGAGGACGTCGATTCCCAGGCCAGACGCCGAAGCCGCGGACGATGCCGTCGTGGTGGCGTGTGGCCACCGTGCAATGGGACCTGAATCTGCCGAAGTTCTACGACCAGTTCTTCTCGCTGATGACCCGCTGATCCGCGTACAGAGGCCACATGACCAGACGATCCAGGATTGCAGTTGTCGGCAGCGCCAACGTCGACCTGACGACGTTCTCCGACCGGTTCCCGAAGGCCGGCGAGACGATCTTCGGCCAGCACTTCGATCTCGGCTGGGGCGGCAAGGGCGCCAACCAGGCGGTGGCGGCCCGGCTGTGCGGGGCCGAGGTGTCGATGGTGGCGCGGGTCGGCGACGACCTGTTCGGGCCGGCGACCATCGCCAACTTCCAGGCCCAGGGCATCGAGGCGTCGCAGGTGCGGATCGTGCCTGGCACGTCGAGCGGCGTGGCGCCGATCTTCGTCGAGTCGAACGGCCAGAACCGGATCATCGTGGTGAAGGGCGCCAACGACCGGCTGCTGCCGGCCGACGTCGACGCCGCGCAGGCGGTGCTCGAGACCGCCGACTGCATCGTGCTGCAGTTCGAGATCCCGCTCGAGACGGTGTTCTACACCGTGCGCTTCGCCCGCCAGCGTGGCATCCGCTGCATCGTCAACCCGGCGCCGGCCCAGCCCTTCGACCTCAGCGCTCTCGCCGGCGTCGACTACTTCGTGCCCAACGAAACCGAGGCCGAAGCAATTTCCGGCATGCCGGTGAAGTCGATTGACGACGCGGCGGCATGTGCCACCCACATGGTCGCGCAGGGGCTGCAGCGGGTGATCATCACGTTGGGTGAGAAGGGCGCGCTGGTTGCCGGCGCGGACGGCGTGACGCATGTCCCGCCGTATTCGGTCGTCACCAAGGACACGACCGGAGCTGGCGACGCCTTCGTCGGCAGCTTTGCGGTGTTCCTCGGCGAAGGGCTGGCCGAGCGCGACGCCATCGCCCGCGCCAACCTCTACGCCGCGCTGTCGACGACCGGTGTCGGCACGCAGAAGTCGTTCGTGTCCCGCGAGCGGTTCGACGAGGAGTGGACGGCGCGCGCCGCCACCGTGGCCCCATCCTGACCGCGTTCCTCGCCACGACTCCGGATCGAGTGACATCACGGGCACGATGCTGATACTCGTCATGGGCGTGGCGGGGTCGGGCAAATCGACTGTGGGCCGTCGCCTCGCGTCTTCGCTGGGCTGGGAGTTCGCGGACGCCGACGAGTTCCACTCCCCGGACAACGTGGCAAAGATGACGGCGGGCATACCGCTCTCCGATGACGACCGGGTCCCGTGGCTTGCGGCTCTGCACACGACCATCCGACAGCGCGAATCGAACGGCCGCCACGTCGTTCTCGCATGCTCGGCGCTGAGAGCCCGGTATCGCGATCTCATCTGCTCGGCCAGCACCCAGCCGACGATCGTCTACTTGAAGGCCGATCGCGCCCTGGTGTTCGAGAGAATGTCCCAGCGGCATGACCACTTCATGCCGACCAGCCTCATCGACAGTCAGTTTGCAGCGCTCGAAGAACCAGGTGACGCGCTGGTGTTCGCCGCCGACGGGCGGCTGGATGACATCGTGTCCGCGGTTCGCGCGCACCTGTCGTCGTAGCTGCCGTCCGTGCGGCGTGGCCCGAACCAGCACGTCGCCCGACGTCATCCCCGCGCGTCGTCGTCGGCCAGCGAGCTTGTGGCCGGCGTGGATCATCGCGTCGTCGCCGATGAGCAGCGTGAACCCCTGGGCGAGGCGGCGCTCGACGTCGGCGGCGCTGACGGTGATGCCGCAGATCATCTTCACCGCCGTGAGTCGGGCGCTTCCTCTGGGAGCCGCTGCCCGTCCCGAGCTACGACGCCTCGCGGGCGACCAGGCGCTGCTTCAGCGTCGGCGGCGACAGGCCCATCAAAGCCGCTGCGTAGGCGATGGGGGTCGGAGCGCAGGCGAACACGGCGTCGAACAGCAGCGCTTCGGTCCGGTCCGCGAAGCCCTCGCTGGGCAGATCGGCGGCGCCGACGACCAGGCCGAGCGCTGCCGTCACCTCGTTCCATGTCGGCGGACGCGTGCTCAGGCCGCGGTCGCTCTGGGCGTTACGCAGCCGCCGGGCGAATGTCGTTTGCGGCAGTCCGACGCGAGCGGCGGCCCGGACGCCATTCCGGCCGGCCTGTTCGTGGGCCACGAGCACGACCTCGTGCGCGAGCCAGCGGCCAATCGGCACGATCATCCGGGGATTCGCCGCCGCGGCGCGCTGCACTTCGCGGTCGAGTGTCAGACGCAACTGGTGCCAGGCCTCGCGGTAGCCGAGGGCGCCTGCCGTCGCGCCGGCGCCGCTCGAACCGCCGCCCGGCGACGACGGCCGGACCGCCAGGCGCCGTCCCGGCGCGGCGGGCAGTGTCAGGTCCGATTCGTCCAGACGATCGCCCTCGGACAACACGACCGCCTGCAGAATCGTGTTCTGCAGTTCGCGGATATTGCCCGGCCAGTGATGATCGATCAGACGCTGCTCAGCCGCGGCGGTGAAGCCCTTGATCGGCTTGTGGTGCTCGCCCGCCGCGGCCCGCGCGAAGTGCGCGGCGAGCAGGACGATGTCCTCCGGGCGCTCGCGCAGCGGCGGCACGTGCAGGCGGACGACGTTCAGGCGATAGAACAGGTCTTCTCGGAATCGCCCGGCCCGGACTTCCTCCTCGAGCAGCCGATTGGTGGCCGCGACGATCCGCACGTCCACCTTGCGGGCGCGCGTGCCGCCGACCATCGAAATGGTCTTCTCCTGCACGAAGCGCAGCAGCCGCGACTGCACGTCGAGCGGCAGCTCGCCGACCTCGTCCAGGAACACCGTGCCGCCGTCGGCCATCGCCAGGCGGCCGCTCGCCCGCTGCTGGGCTCCAGTGAAGGCGCCCCGTTCGTGGCCGAAGAGCTCGGAGTCGATGAGCGTCGCCGGTATCGCGCCGCAGTCGACGATGACGAACGGCCGGGCACGGCGGCCGCTGAGCTGGTGCACGGTCTGCGCCAGCATCTCCTTGCCGGTGCCGCTTTCGCCGGTGACGAGCACCGTCGCCTCGGTGGAGGCGATGCGGCGGACTCGCGCCAGCACGTCGGCCATCACCGGCGACTGGAACACGATCGGATTCTTCTGGGTCCGCAGCTCGTGCACCTCGGCCTGGAGCCGCCGCCGCTCGTGTTCGGCGCGCACGCGGTCGCGCTCGGCGAGCTGCTCGCGGTCGAGCGCGACGGCGAGTGGCCCGGCCAGCCCCGTCAGCACGTGGAGGTCGGTGCGGTCGAGGTCGAACGCGTCTGGATTGCCCACCAGACAGATGGCGCCAAGTGCCCGGCCGCCCGTCACGAGCGGCACGGCTATGGCAACGTGGGCGCGGTGCGCGCCGTCCGGCATGGTCAGCTGAAACGGCCGCTGGCGCACCGCGCCGGCGTCGAGGGCCAGCGTCACGACGGCTCGTTCGTCCTCGACCACGTCGTCGGGCTGGAGCACCCCGTCGGCGGCATCGCCGTGGCGCTTCCGGCCGAAGATCATACGGGCGCCCGCGTCGCCGGCGGCGAAGAAGGACGCGCGTGCCGGACGCAGGACCGCGACCAGCCGGTCGACGACCTTGGCGGCCAGATCGGTGGAGCCGGAGGCGCCCGACAGAGCCTGGAGCACGTCCCAGAGCAGGCCCATGTTGCGGTAGTCCCGGTCGGTGTTGCCCGTAAAGACGCCGAGCAGACGATCGGTGGCCGGGGCGGCGGCATTCGAGTCGTGCCACGTCGCGATCGCGTCGCCGTCACCGCGGCGCGCCGCGCCGAGCGCCTCGTTGGCGCGCTTCAGGAGGTCGATCGGCTCGAAGCCATCGGCCTCGTCCGCCTCGCAGACCGCGACACCCACGGCACAGCGCAGCCGCACGGTGTCGTGCAGGAACGCGCGTTCGGTGACGTGGCGCCGGACGCGCTCGGCGACCAGCATCGCGGCGTCGGCGCCGACGTTGCCGAGCGGCAGGGCGAAGATCGCGCCGCCGTAGCGCATGAGGACATCGGACCGACGCAGCAGGCCGTGGATGGCGACGACGACTTCGCGGATCAACGCGTCGCCGGTGCGGCGTCCGTAGTCGTCGTTGACGACGTCGAGCCCGAGCGGATTCACCAGCGCCAGGGCGCAGGGCACGCGGCGCCGGCGCGCGCGATCGAGGTCGGCGCGCAGCACGCCCATCAACTCGGGGCGGCCAGGCAGGCCGGTCAAGGGATCGGTGAGCACCGAGTAGACGCCGACAATGGTGGCGGCGAGCGCGTGCGCGACAGCCATCATCGACCCGGCGCTGCCGCCCGGCAGCGTCGGCATGCGCAGCCCGACCCAACCGGCGGCCGGCGACTGGCGCGGCGCATCGCTGCGGCGACGTCGCGCCGTGTGGGAGGCGGTCGGGGACCCGGCCCCCGCCCAGAGGCTCGTGAGCAGCGGCGCCGCGATGAGCACGCCCTGTCCACCGTGGCTCGGCACCAGCCCGTCGGTGCCGACGGGCATGCCGTGCCAAGCGCCGGTGTCCAGCACCTCGCTGGCGAAGGCCTCGGCGGCGGGGGCAGTGGCCAGCTCGGGCAACGGCGCGGCCTCGCCGGCGTGGACGAGCACGACGGGCGTCACCGCGTTCCACGGCGTCGGCAGATAGATGGACGCCGACCCGGCGCCTGCCTGCTGTGCAAGGCGAGCAAGTTGACCCGCGAGCCGCTCCAGCCCATCCATGACCACTTCGCTTATCGGCCGCGGCGAGCCGGCGTTGAGTCTGCGGCACGGAATGCCCAGCCGTGCGCGTCGTGGCTCAGCCGGGTGGCGCCAATCGGCGGGCCCCCGGTCAGTGGGCCGTGAGGCCGACCAGGCCCGACTCGCCCCAAATGATCGTCTCGCCCCAGATGATCGTGTCGCCCCACAGGATGCTCTGCCCGTCGATGACGACCAGGCCGTCGCCCCACACGACGCAGTCGCCCCAGATGAGGCTGGTGGACATGACGACGTTCTCGCCCCAGATGATGGTGCTGCCCCAGACGAGCGTCTCGCCCCAGATGATCGTGTCGCCCCAGACGATGTTCGACTGCCACGCCGGCAGGTTCGAGTAGATCGCCTCGCCGTAGAGCGTCGACGCCCCCCAGATGATGCGGCGGCTCCACGGCGTGTCGATGTTGCCGAGCCGGCTCGACTCGACGACCGGGGTCGCCACCCACCATGCACCCAGGGCGCGTGCCGGGTCGAGGCTCCTGGCCAGCGCCAGCGCCCCGGCGCCGTTGAGGCCACCGGCGCCCTGCGTGAGCAGATCGAGTTCCTCGCCGGAGTCCGATGCCCTGACCGGCACGGCGGTGAATTGCAGCATCGCCTTCAGGGCGTTGGGCGGCAGGTCGCGGCCGGCGGTCGGAAACGTCGCGCGATTGGCCTCGAGCAGCAGGGCCACGACACCCGTCGTCGTCGCGGCGGCCATGCTGGTGCCGTAGAGCTTCACCGCGCTGCCTGAGGCCGACGACATGCCGGCCGTCTTCGAGAGCGTCGAACCCGCGGCGGTGGTCGAGAACAGGCCGTGACCGGGCGCCAGTACGTCGGGCTTGGCGAAGCCGTCGTACCACGTCGGTCCGCGCGAGCTGAAGATCGAGGCCGTGTCATCGCGCCGATCGGCCGTGCCGTGCACGTCGACGCTGCCGGCCGTGATGGCCGAGGGTGCGTTGCCGGGCGACGTGATGCCCGCGTAACCCGAGACGCCGGTGGTTGGATTCTGACCGTAGTTGCCGGCCGAGGTCACGACCACGAGGCCGGCGGCTACCGCCTTCTCGACCGCCTGCACGAGCGGGTCGGTGGCGGCCGGCTCGAGAATCGGGTGCCCAAGCGACAGGTTGACGATGTGGATGTTCAGGGCCTTCCGGTTCTTGGTCAGGAACTCGAGCGCCATGACCGCGTGGCTGGTCTGCCCCGCCCCGGTCGCGTCGAGCACCTTGATGCCGACGAAGTGCACCTTCGGTGCGATGCCGCCGAAGGTCAGCGACGAGGCGCCGATGAGGCCGGCCACGTGGGTGCCGTGTCCGTAAGCGTCGGTCGGCGTCGACGTCTTGCCACTGCGTCCGGCCTTGGTCGTGAAGTCGTAGAAGGCGGAGATCCGGCCGGCGAACTCGGTGGCGGTGCCATCGATGCCTGAATCCACGACGGCCACACCCACCCCGGCCCCAGTGCGCCCGCTGAACTGCACGCCGAGCGAGCCCATCAGCGCATTCCACTGGGGCCACGACGCCGCCAGGTCGCCGAAGAACGACGTCAGCTCGGTGGTGCTCGTCGTGGTCGGAGTCGGCGTCGGACTCGTCGTCCGACTCGGCGCCTTGCTCCCGGCGCCCGCCGCGTGGATGACGGCGTCGGCCGAGACGCCGGCCACGGCGTCCATCGCGGCGATGACGTCGATGTCCTTCGGCGTCAGCACCGCCCGCATGCCGGCCACCGACGGCATCTCGTCGTCGAGCCGCCGGTTCCGCGCCTTGAGCGCCGCGCGCACCTCGTTCTCGCGGCCAGGCACCACGCGAATGATGACGCCGACCGAGCGCGAGCCCTGGCGCGCCTCACTCACGGCACGGTCGACCCTGCCGTGCCCCGACGGCCCCTGCGCGAATGCCATCCCGGCGGCGAGGGCGAGCGCGCCGACGGTCATGAGGCCCGCGCGGCAGACCAGGTTGGATTGATTCGAAAGAGTCACGTTGGGGCCCTGTCTCAATGGCGCGATGGTTCATGCCTCGCGCTTCACCCCTCGCATGAGCAAATCCAGGGCCGGCTCCGCCGATCCTTGACCGTCACGGTCGCAACTTGCTGAGCCAGCAGCGGTTGTGGTTCGTGCACGACGCCTGCCCTGAGCGGAGAATGTGGCTTGCCGAGTTCACCTCTGCGAAAAGTTCGGCTCGACAAGCGGTGAAGTGAGCCGGAAACTCGCTGAGCACTGCGGACGACCAGGCGCTTCGCCCTTCCCGCCACTGCGCAATCGAGCCTCGAGGAGCGGTCGACCGATCACCGGACCTCGGCTTGGCGACGTGCTTGGCGGCGCCACACCGATGATTGAAACTTCGGCTCGTCGACCGATTACCGAGCCATGGTTTCGGCTCGCTGCCTGCCGTTCTGGCGAATCGTCGATCGCCGCCGTCGCCTGTCTATGAGTCGTAACGTACTGATAGACAAACACTTGACAGTCTCGCCGAGCCGCCGGGCAGGCATGGCATTGCCGCTGCAAGAGGGCAGGCCATGAGAATTCGCAAGAAGCATTGGTCGTCCGGCTGGACGATGGTCGCAATCGCCCTGCTGGTCGCCAGCGGTGCAGTAGCGCCGAGCGCACAGGGCAATAGCGGCAAGGGGCTGCAGCGGCGGGCGGATCGTGCGGATCGCGAACTGGCCGCGCGGCTGAACCAGGGCGACGGCAGCGACCGCGAGCGCGTGATCATCACGCTCAAGCCCGGCGCCAAGCGCCGGATGCTGCAGGACCTGCAGACGTACGGTGAGCGCGCCGACCAGGACTTCGGTGTCATCGAGGCGGTTTCGGGCCGCATGTCGCGCCGCCTGCTGCGCCAACTGCGCAATCATCCCGACGTCGTCTCGATGTCGGTCGACGCTGACGTCACGCCGATGAGCGTCACCGGCGTGAGCGGCGCGCCTCAGGGCGCGCCTTATACGTTGCGTGGCACGCTCGGACTCGAGACGATGACGAGCGGCACGGTCACCAAGGCGTTCCAGCAGGGCAATGCGGCCGGTTACGCAGGCACCGTCGACGGGGGCTTCAACAGCGCCTCGAGCGGCACCAGCTACAGCAGCGCCACCAGCATCAAGGTCGAGGTGTCGGGCAGCACCAAGCGCGGCATGCTGCTGCGCTTCGACAGCCTCTTTGGCACGGGCGCGAACCAGATTCCTGCCGGCTCGACCATCACCTCTGCCAGTCTGCGCGTGATGACCGTCTCCGATGGCTCAACGTCGGGACCCACGAACCTGCACCGGATGCTCGTGAACTGGAGCGAGAGCACGACGTGGACGTCGATGTCGACATCGGGCTCGGGCCTGCAGCTCAACAACGTCGAGGCCAGCGCCACGGCCGACGCCTCGGCGTCCGGGACCACGACCGGGATTGCCTACACGTTCACCGGCACCGGCGTCACCGACGCGCTCCAGGCCTGGTCGAACGGCCAGGCAAACAACGGCTGGGCGCTCTGGCATCCGACGGACAACGGCTGGCTGGTGCGGACCCGCGAGGACAACTCGCTTGCCAACCGCCCCCTTCTCACGGTGACCTACGTCACGCCGCCGGTGGCCGCGCCGACCTCGACCTTCACGGGCGCCGGCGTGACGGTGGCGGTCATCGACTCCGGCCTGCTGCTCGATGGCGGCCTCTCGACGCGGCTCAAGACCACGCGCGACTTCACGACCGGCAACGCCAATCCCCCGGCGACCTCGCCGGTTGACGGCTACGGCCACGGCACGCATGTCGCCGGCCTCATCGGCAGCAACCAGGCCGAGATCAAGGGCGTGGCGCCGGGCGTGTCGTATGTCAGCCTGCGCGTGCTGGACAACTACGGCGTGGGCGCCACCAGCCACGTCATCAACGCCGTGCAGTGGGCGGTGGCCAACAAGGCTGCCTACGGCATCGACGTCATCAACCTCTCGCTCGGCCATCCGATCTTCGAGCCGGCCGCCACCGACCCGCTCGTGCAGGCCGTGGAGGCTGCCGTGCGCGCCGGCATCGTGGTGGTGAGCTCGGCCGGCAACATGGGTGCGAATCCGCTCACCGGCCAGGTGGGCTACGCGGGCATCAGCTCGCCGGGCAACGCGCCGTCGGCGATTACCGTCGGTGCCGTCAAGACCTTCGACACGACCTCGCGTGCCGATGATCTCGTGGCGGACTACAGCTCGCGCGGGCCGACGTGGTTCGACGGCTACGCCAAGCCGGACGTGGTGGCGCCGGGCCATCGGCTGGTGGGGCCCGCCTCCTCCACCCAGACGCTCTACTGCATACTGGCGACGCAGCGTGTGACGCTTGGCGGCCGGCCGTACGTCCGCCTGAGCGGCACGAGCATGGCGGCGGCCGTCACGAGCGGCTCGGTGGCGCTGGTGCTCGAAGGCGCCAAGACCACCTTCGGCGCCAAGCCGACGCCCAACGCCGTGAAGGCGATGCTGATGCACACGGCCTTCGCCATGGCTGACGCCGCTGGCGCGCCGTACCACGGACTGGCGCAGGGCGCCGGTGCCGTCAATTCCGCCGGCGCGATCGTGCTCGCCAAGGCGCTCAATCCCACGGCGCCCGCAGGCAGCAACTGGCTGACCGTCGGTGTGGCGGAATCCACCACGGTAGACGGGCAGAACATCGTGTGGGGCGAGAACATCGTGTGGGGCGAGAACATCGTCTGGGGCGAAGCCATCTACACGAATCGCGGCGCCTGGGCCAACAACATCGTGTGGGGCGAGAACATCGTCTGGGGCGAGAACATCGTCTGGGGCAACAACATCGTCTGGGGCCTCAACATCGTCTGGGGTGAGAACATCGTGTGGGGCGAGAACATCGTCTGGGGTGAGAACATCGTGTGGGGCGAGAACATCGTGTGGGGCGAGAACTTCCTCGCGCTCAACGAGCTCACCATCGGCTACCCGATGTGCGGCGGCGGACTGGAAGTCATGTAGGCCCGCGGCCACCCATCGAACTCTGTAGACGTCAAGAACTGTCACCATCATGGAAACGATGCCCTATCGTCCCGACCGCGCCGCGCTGCCTGCGTGCGATCTCATCGCCGCATTCCCGGACGCGGCTCGTATCTCAGGCACCGACTGGCGCGCGGGCCTGCCCGTGCTGCGTGGCCTGGGTCTCACGCTGCGCGAGCTGACGGCCGCCGATGCGCCGTCGCTCGCCGCGCAGCTCACCACGGAGCAAGTGACGCGGTTCATCTCGCCACCGCCTACCAGCGTGACGGGCTTCGAGCGCTTCATCACCTGGAAGCACCGGGAACGTGCCGCCGGCCGCTACGCCTGCTTCGCCGTCGTGCCCGACGGCGAGAGCGAGGCCGTGGGGATCTTCCAATCCGCCGGCTCGACGGCCGCGACGGCGTGGCGGAGTGGGGCTTCATCCTCGGGCAGGCCTACTGGGGCACGGGGATCTTCCTGGCCGGCGCGCAGCGTGTCGTCGACTTCGCCTTCGAGACCATGGGCCTGCACCGGCTCGAGGCGCGGGCCTCGACGGCCAACGGGCGCGGCATGGGAGCGCTCGCCAAGCTCGGCGCCGTGAGAGAGGCGGTGCTGCGCCGGGCGTTCCACCGCCACGGCCAGTGGCACGACCAGGCCCTCTGGGGGATTCTCCGAAGCGAGTGGCTGCCGCCCTCCCCCGGCTTGACGCACTAGACCCGGCGGTCGCCCCAACCATGTCGACGGTGTGACCGCGCAGTCGCGCCGCGTGACGACGCTCCTGGCCGAGATTGGTCATGCGGCCGGCACTTGTCGCCGGTGGCGCTTGGCTCGAGGAAGTTCGCCTGGCCCGCCCCCAGCGTCGTGAGCGCCCTTGGCGCCGGCGGAGGGTTCAGGGTCGTGATGCCGGGCAGTGCCCACTGGCCGAGCGACTTGACTGGACGCGGTGGCCCTCACGCTGCGTTCGGGCCGACAGCGACGTGGGTCCAAGCTGAATTCATGGCTTCCGCACGCGTGGTCGAACCGAAATTGACTGCTCTGAATCCTCCAGGTTGCACGCGCGGAGAGAGCCGTAAGCGTCTGCGAACATGAGTCTTGGCCCGAGCACCCGCGGTGCATCTGATGATTGGCATCGGCGTTGCGAACTCACCGGTTAATGAGATTGCTGTTCACCTGTCGATTGCCTGGCCGGAAGAGGCTCATCGGTGCCGGACATTCGGCCAACGAACCCAGCGGTCACGCCGGGCCCGGTCGACGTCGACTGGCGACGCCCCGCACACACCACCCTGAAGACCGACGTCGTCGCGCCGATTCCGTCACTGTCATGCTCGTTCCGCGCGTCGTTTCCCGATTGCTTGTTTCGCAGTGCTTCTTCCCGGAGTGGCACACGCTCAGGGCCCGCAGCTGCAGGTTGTGACCGTCGCCCGTCGTGCCGGGACAGCCAGCCACGGTGCTCGTCACCGGCACTCCCGGCGACACTTCGCCCTCGGCGGCAGCGCCGTGGGTGCCGGCCTCTGGATCGGTGGCCAGGCGTTGTCGCTGGGATCGGATGTCGCGGTCGTAGCGCAGGGCCGACTCGACGTCGACGGTCGAGCGACGCTCCAGTTCGTTCCACCGTTCCGTGGGACGACGATCGACCGCTACTACATACAGGGTGGCACTTCTCCGAGTCCGGGTTTCGCCCCGCTGGCGCTGACGGCGGGGCAGCTGGTATTGAACGCTGATCTGGCGGGCGTGCTGGTTGGGCCGCCTGGCGCAGACGGGGCTCCGGGCCCGGCCGGACCTCAAGGACCCGAAGGATTCCAAGGTCCCGCTGGAGCAGTTGGTCCCCAGGGGCCGGCGGGCCCGGCTGGAGGACCGGTGGGGCCCATGGGAGCCACCGGGATCCAAGGTCCTCAGGGGCCCGCTGGTCCGCAAGGGCCCGCGTTCGCAGGGTTCCGCAGGTGCGAACGGTCTAGATGGTGCGACGGGCCCGCAGGGGCCGCAAGGTCCTGACCGATCCGCAAGTCCGTCCGGCGCTGATGGAACCGACGGCACCGCTGGTCCACAGGGTCCGGCCGGCGCGAACGGACTCGATGGTGCGATTGGTGCGACTGGGCCGACCGGCCCGCAGGGTCCCGTGGGTTCGCAGGGGCCGCAGGGTGTTCAAGGACCCATCGGGCCGAGCGACGTGTTCGTCAACCAGCCCGCTGGGCTCGTTGCGCTGGTCAAAGACGCCCAGACGACCGTGTTGTCGCTTACCTTGGAACCGGGCAACTACCTGCTGCAGATCAGCATGATGCTCGACAACGGCGGCAAGAACATCAATATGGTCTGCACGCACTATAACGGTGCCGCTGTGTTGAGCGTCGCGCCGATGCGCGCGGACTCCAACCGCGACATGACGCTCGCGTTCACCCCGGGCCACCGTGCTGGCGTCGACGGCGACCCTGACGATGAAGTGTTTCGTCGACGACTCAGAGGGGTTTGCGGGCCAACCGCGGTTGAATCCCTCGCCGAGCGGAATGGGGAGCCGCCTCACGGCTGCAACTGATCGATGGCCCGCCACACGAGGGCGTCGCCCCACACAATCTGCTCACCCCAGACGACGTGCTCGCCCCACACGATGTGGCTGCCCCAGGAGACCTGGCCTCCCCAGACCACGGACGCGTCGGTGAACGGCTGGCCCCAGGCGGCGGCGTCACCCCAGACCACGCTGGCGGCCCAGGCAGGGCGATGGGAGTAGATCGACTCGCCCCAGACGATGTGCTCGCCCCAGACGACGTGCTCGCCCCAGACGATGTGCTGGCCATCGATCGTCGTAGACTCGGTCACGCCGTTGACCAGCCAGTTACCGTAGACCGGCGTCGTGGGATCGATATCGCGGGCGAGTTCGATCGCGCCGGCTGGATTCACGGCCCCGGCGCCTTGTGTCAAGGCATCGTAGTCGGCGCCGCCAGCGTCGGTCATCGAGAACGCGCTGTGCTGCAGCATCGCCTTGACGGCGTTGGGCGTCGGCGTGGCCCCGAAGCGCGTTCTGGTCTGCTCCAGCATCAGCGCCACTGAGCCGCTGACCACGGCGGCGGCCATGCTCGTGCCGCTCAGCGCCAGATACCGACGGCCGCCGATCGTCCGTCGCAGTGTCGGGTAGGCGCCGTACAGCGCCTGCGTCGTAAACGTCGCCGACACCAGCCGATGCCCGGGCGCCACGACATCGGGCTTGGCGTCGCCGTCGTACCACGTGGGGCCGCGCGAGCTGTAGTCGGCGACGAGGTCGTCGGCCCGCGACGTCGTATCGAAGGTCCTGGCCGCGCCGACGGTGATGGCCGATGGTGCATTTCCGGGTGAGCTGATGCCGGCGTAGCCCACCTGGCCGGTGAGCGGATTGGTGCCCATGTTGCCGGCCGAGGTCACCACCACGATGCCGGCGCGCACCGCCGCTTCCACGGCTTGCACCAAAGGATCGGTGGCGGCCGGCTCGAAGATCGGATGGCCGAGTGACAGGTTGATGATGTTGATGCCGTAGGCGACTCTATTCGCCACGGCCCACTGAATGGCGTTGATGACGTGGCTGGTCGCCCCCACCCCCAGGTTGTTGAGCACCCTCAGGCTCACGTACGAGCACGCCCGGGGCCACGCCTTTGGCCTCGGCCTTGTCGCTGCCGATGAGACCGGCCAGGTGGGTGCCGTGCCCATAGCTGTCGGCAGCGGCCGTGGTCGGCGGATTCACGCTGCCGGTCGTGAAGTCGCGCGACGTCTTGATGCGCGTCGTGCCGCCGCCGTCCTGCAGCATGCCCGAATCGATCACCGCCACCGTCACGCCGACGCCCGTGGCGGCGGTCGTGGGCCCCGATGCCGGCTTGATCACCGCGGCCACCATCGCCCACGGCTTCCCGGTGCCCAGGGTCCACGCAGTCGCTGCGGCGCCGGCGCCGGGGGTGCTGCTCCCCGCACTGCGCACTTCGCCGCCCGCCGTGCCGGTGCCACTGTTCCACTGCACATCTTGCGCCCCGGCCGGGGCCAGCGAATCCGCATCACCATTGGCGGTGATCGCGTCCACGACGAGGTCGCCGGGCGCCCTGTTGACGACGGCCGACGCCGGGCCAGGCTTGGTGTCCTTGCCGGAGACGGTGACGAATGAGGCGATCGGCGTGGTCTGTCGCACGCCCGTCAGCGACGTCGCCGCCGCGACGACCGGCTTCGCGTCGCTCAGCGACACCACGACCTGAGCGGTGCCCACAACCGGGTTGACGAGCGACCACAGTGTGGCCTTGTTGGAATTGCCAGGGCTGTTCTGTTCGACGACCCTGGTCAACGAGGCCGATCCGTATCTGACACTCGTGACCGCCTTGTTGCCGTCGCGGTGGGACGTGCGCACGAGCAGCAGTCGATTGCTGCCAACCGCCACGGTATGCGACCACGCGAGGCTGGCCGTCTTCGCCTGCGCCGTCGAGGTGTTGGCGACGGCGATCGACGAGTCGAGTAGCAGGGTGCGGCGCAGCGAGTACGGCGCGTTCTCGGCCGCGCCGGTCAGACCGGCCACGCCCGTCGTCGAGACCTCCGCGTCGATTGACAGGGCCACAACGTCGGGGTGCTGCCGCAGTTGTCGCAGCAGGCCGCGGGGAAGCTCGGCGGCGAAGGCTTCGATGACGCCGAAGTCCCTGTCGATGCGCGCGCCTGCCGCCGCCAGCGCCGGCAGCATCCGGCGCTTGGTGCCCGGCTTCATCGTGACGATGACTCGCTCGACGCCGAGGTCGTCGGCCCGGCTCAGGCGCTCGGCAAGGCGAGTGTCGACGCCGGCCGGGCGCGGCGTCGGGGCCCGGCCTTGTGCGTGAGGCGACAGGGCGCTCGACGAAACCAGCAGCAGTGAGGCGGCGATGGCCAGCCAGAGTCGCCGCCAGCGCCACGCTGACGCTGATGCCGTCCCGTGCGAGTCCGGACGGCCGCGGGCCGCGTCGCTGTTCACGCTGGCGAACGATACACAACCGCAACACGGTCAGGCAAGCGATCATCGCAGCCAGCTCCGCGCCGGATTTTCGGGCGCGCGCCGGCCGCGGCGACAGGTTAGACTCTGCCCGGCGAGGGCGATCCGGGACCAGCACGGCCTCGGCCATCGACCATGGCACCCGACACCGACGGCGTTCTTCCCCGGTTCGATACCCGTCCGCGAGCGCTTCACCCACGCGCGCGAGCCTACACGCTGGGTGTCATCGTACTGGGCGCCGGCCTGCTGGCCCAGGCGCTCTGGGCGGCCCGCCACGTTGCCCCGCGGCTGCTCCTGCTGTTGATTGCCGCCGAGGTGGTCGTCTCTCCGTTCAAGGTTCGACTGCCGCTGACCAACGGCCGCGCGACGATGTCGCTGACCTACGCCGTGGACTTCGTGTCGCTGCTGCTGCTCGGACCGGCCGCGACGCTGGTTGGCGCCATGGTGGGCGTCTGGACGCAGTGCACCTTCCGGTCGATCTCCGGCTTGCGGACCCCGACCTACCAGACGGTGTTCAGCATGGCCGCCGTCGCCGTCTCGGTCGCCGCGGCGGGGACGGTGTACGCGGCACTCGGAGGCGCGCCAGGTGTCCTCGTCCCCAGGATGCTCATCACCGGGTTCGTCGCGGCTGTCTGCACCTACTTCTTCGCGAACACGGTGCTGGTGGCCGCCGCGATCGCGCTCGGCAGCCGCCAGTCCGTCGCCCTCGTCTGGCGCGACAGCTTCCTGTGGGCGGCCCCCAGCTACTTCGTGTCGGGTGCCGCGGCCGTGGCGGCCGCTGTCGCGTTCGTCAGCGGGGCGGTGTGGACCGTCCCGCTGGCCGTCGTGCCGGTGGCGCTCTCCTTCTGGGCCTACAAGCGCTATCTCGGACGCTACGAGGTCGAGCAGACGCGGGCGATTCGAGCTGGCGGCTCTTCACGAGACCGCGGTGACGAGCCTCGACCGGGCGCGACGGTCCGAGGAACGCCTGGCTTTGCAGACGGAGATTCTGGTCAGGACGCTTGCGACCATCCGGGACGGCGTCGTGACGACCGATCGCCGCGGACACATTCAGTACATGAACCCCGTGGCCGGTCAGATGGGCAGCCTGGCCACAGGCGGGACCGGCCGCGCGATTCGCGAGGTGTTCCCGTTCGTCGACTTCAGCACCGCCCTCGAACCACGGGCGGGCTCGGCCGCAACGCCGACGACGATTGGCGGCACGTCGCGGGTCATCGAGCAGTCGTAGTCGCCGATCCGGGCCGTCGACGGCACCGACGGCGTCGTCTTCGTGTTCCGGGACATCTCCGACGCCGTCCGGCTCGATGCCGAGCGGCTCAGGGCCGTGAAGCTCGAGTCACTGGGCGTGCTCGCCGGGGCATCGCCCACGACTTCAACAACATCCTGACAGCCATCATCGGCAACCTCCAGCTGGCGTCGATGGCGCCCGATCTCAATCCGCAGACGCGTGAGGCCTTGGCCGCCGTCGAGAGCTCCTCGGCCCGGGCCGTCGGCCTGACCAAGCAGCTCCTGGCCTTCTCGAAGGGCGGCGCGCCGGTCAAGACCACGGCGTCGATCGCCGAACTTGTCCGCGGCTGCACCGAGTTCGTCCTCCGAGGCTCCAATGTCGCGAGCAGTTTCGATATCCAGGAGGGCCTCTGGAGCGTCGATCTGGACACCGGTCAGTTCAGCCAGGTCGTGCACAACCTCGTGATCAATGCCATGCAGGCGATGCCGGCCGGCGGCACGGTGACCGTCAGGTGCTGGAACGTCGCTGACACGCCGGGACCGCGCCGGCGACTCCTCTCGGACCCGGCGCCTGGATTGCCGTGTCCGTCGCCGACGAGGGCGTCGGCATTTCGCCCGAGCACCTCGCCAAGGTCTTCGATCCCTACTTCACGACCAAGCCCGGCGGGCACGGACTCGGCCTCGCGACGTCGTACGCGGCGGTCAAGGCCCACGGTGGCCACATCGCGGTGACGTCGTCGGTCGGCCGCGGCACGCGCTTCGTCGTGCACCTGCCCGCCTCCACGCACGCGCCGGCTCTCTCGTCCGGCAGCGTGCCGACCGCGACGGTGCGGAAGCCAGGGGCGCGCGTGCTGGTCATGGACGATGAGCAGGACGTCCGCGAAATCGCCGTTCGCATGCTGACGTGGCTCGGCTACGAGGCCGAAGCCGTGGCCGATGGTCGCCAGGCCATCATGCGCTACACCGACGCCCGCTCGGGCAGCCGCCCGTTCGACGTCGTGATGATGGATTTGACCGTCCCGGGTGGCATGGGCGGCCTCGAGGCACTGTCCGAGCTTCGGCAGATTGACCCGGCCATCCGGGCCATCGTGTCGAGCGGGTACTCCGAGAACCCGGTCATGGCTGACTTTGCGCAGTTTGGCTTTCGCGGCGTGCTCGCCAAGCCGTACAAGCTCGCCGAACTCCGAGTGGCGGTCGAGAAGGTCGTCGTGCGGTGAGTGGCGAGAACGGAGGCCTCGGCGACCGCGAGGCCTCGAGCGTCGTCAGCCGTCCACCCGGGCCGACGACCAGCCTCTGAGCGGCCGTGAGGCTGATAATTTCGGCGTGGCGATCCCTGGTCAACCGATATTTCGGCTCGTAGTCGACTCGCAGTCGCGCGTGGTCATCGCGTTCCCCCCGTCGGAGCCTCCTCTAACAGTCTGAAAAACCGCCTTATACTGTCGTGCCTATTTCGACCCAGGATTGGCAATGCTCTTTGCCCTTCGATCGGGTATGAGACCTTCGAATGCCCGAGCGTGCGGCCGACCAGCGGGCGGGAGGGCGCGGTTTGTCCCTGTCGCAGCACCCGCGCCGAACATCCTGCGCTGGAGACCTGCCGCTCACACGGGCCCGTTCTCGCTGATGGCCCCTTCGCGTCCTTGTCTGTTCGCCGCTGGATGCTGGCGCTGATCTGACTGACGGTAGTGGAGGCTGGCACTGCACAGCGCAGGGGACCTCAGTTGCAGGTCGTGCCCGTTGCCGTCGTCCCGGGACAGCCAGTCACGCTGCTCGTTACAGGCACTCCCGGCGACTACGTCGCGATCGGCGGCAGCGCGGTGGGCGCCGGGTCTGGGTCCACGGGGCCCGGCTGGTCCGCAAGGCCCGTCTGGTGCGAACGGTCTTAATGGTGCCGACGGTGCGGCGGGTCCACAGGGTCCGCAGGGGCTGACCGGTCCGCAAGGTCCCGCCGGAGCCATCCCGCGCTGAGCGCCGCTGCCAGACCGAACTTGAGCGCTGTTATTCAGGTGCCTCGTCGTCGAAGGGCAGTCGCGGCCCGCGCCGCCCGGCGGGGCGCGGCGGCGGAGCCGTGCCGTCCGAGAGATTGTGCACGCTGGCGCCGAGCAGTCGCACCGGCCGCGCGCCGGCGTCGGTCTTGTCGAGCAGCGCCAACGCTCGTGCCACCACTGCCTCCCGGTCGCGCGTCGGCTCGGCCGAGTGGCTGCGGGTCACGGTCTCGAAGTCGCTGTAGCGCACCTTGATGACGACGGTGCGGGCGTACAGGCCGCGCCGTTCGAGCCACGCCGCCCCGTCGCTGGCCATCTCGGCGATCTCGGCGCGGATCTCGTCGAGCGACGTGAGGTCGTGCTCGTAGGTGCACTCAGAGCCAGCCGACTTCGACGGCCGGTCGGGCTCGACCGCCCGCACGTCGCGGCCCTCGGCCAGGTCCTTCAACCAGTCGGCCAGCGAGCCGACCAGACCGCGCAGCGTCTCGAGGTCGGCGGCGCGCACGTCGACCAGCCGGGTGATGCCGTGGTCCTGGAGCTTCTTCGCGGTGACCGGGCCGACGCCCCAGAGGGCGTCCACCGGCAACCCCTGGAGGAATCGCTCGACCCGCTCCGGTGCGATCACCGTCAGCCCGTCGGGCTTCTGCCAGCCCGAGGCGATCTTGGCCAGGAACTTGTTGGGCGCCACGCCGGCCGACGCCGTCAGACCGGTGGTTTCGCGGATGGCCGCCTTCAGCCGCCGCGCTACCTCCACGCCGAGCGGCACGCCCCAGCTGTTCTCGGTGACGTCGAGGTAGGCCTCGTCGAGCGACAGCGGCTCGACCAGCGGCGTCACCTCGCGGTAGAGGGCGAACACCTGCTGCGACACCTGGCGATATTTCTGGAAGTCGGGCCGGACGATGACCAGCGCCGGGCACAGCCGCACCGCGCGCGACATCGGGATCGCCGAGCGGACGCCGAAGGCGCGCGCTTCGTAGCTGGCCGCGGCGACGACGCCCCGTTTGTCAGGAGCACCGCCGACCACCACCGGCTTGCCGCGCAGCTCGGGGTTGTCGCGCTGTTCCACCGACGCGTAGAACGCGTCCATGTCGATGTGGAGGATACGGCGCATGTCGCGGGCGCCGTCTATTGTCGTCCGGCCGCCGGCCCCGGCCACGAGTTCCAGGCGCGGAAGCGGCCGTGCCGGGCCTCGAGCAGCTCGCCGATGGTGATGGCGGCGTGAATCAGCCCGACGTGAGTGTAGGCCTGGGGGAAGTTGCCGAGCAGCCGGCCGGTGCCCGGCTCGATGTCCTCGGAGAACAGCCCCAGCGGGTTGGCGTGGGCGATCAGCCGGTCGAACAGCCGCACGGCGTCGTCGAGCCGGCCGATCATCGCCAGCGCCTCGGCCCACCAGAACGAGCAGATGGTGAAGGCGCTGGTGGTGGCGCCGAAGTCGTCGTCGTGGATGTAGCGCTGCATCAACCCGTTGGCGGCCAGGCGCTGTTCGTAGGCCCGGACCGTGGAGACGAAGCGCGGATCGTGGGCGTCGACGATGCCCAGGGTCGGCAGCAGCAGATTCGAGGCGTCGGGGTGGCGGCCGTGCAGGGCCTGGGTGAAGAAGCCGAGCTCGTCGTTGTAGGCGGCGCCGAGCACGCGCTCGCGTTCGGCGTCGGCCCAGGCCCGCCACGGCCGGGACAGGTCGGTCCGCCCCTGGCGGTCGGCCATGTCCGCGCCGCGCGACGCTGCCACCCAGCACAGCACCTTCGAGAAGGTGTAGTGCCGCGGCATCTCCCGGTACTCCCACAGGCCGGTGTCCACTTCGGTCGAGGCCCGCATCGCTTCGGCGACCAGGCGCTCCACCAGCGGCAGAACCGGGCGTTCGTCGAGGGCGACGCGCGGGTCGCTGGTCATCGTGTCGAGACAGAGGATGAGCTCGCCCATCAGGTCGTGCTGCGTCTGCACGTAGGCGTGGTTGCCGACGCGGACCGGCCCGGTGCCGGCGAAACCGGACAGGTGGGGTAGCGTGTATTCGACCAGGTCGCGCTCGCCGCCGACGCCGTACAGCGGCTGCAGCGGCCCGGCCTCGGCGACGCCGAGCAGGAAGTCCATGAATCGCTCGCCTTCGATGAGCTGCGACAGCCGGCGCAGCGCCTCGACCACGAACGCCGAGTCGCGCAGCCAGCAGTAGCGGTAGTCCCAGGTGCGCGGGGTCCCGATCGCTTCGGGGATGCTGGTGGTCGCGGCGGCGATGATTGCCCCGGTGTCGCGATAGGCGTGCAGCTTCAGGCACAGCGCCGAGCGCAGGACGACGTCGGGGCGGAACGTGGGCAGGGCACAGGTCTTCGACCAGCCCTGCCAGCCGGCTACGGTCAGCTCGAGCGCCCGCTCCATCGTCGGCGCGTCGTGGACGTCGGGCGGGCGGTCGATGCCGAGCGCGAAGTAGTAGGGACGGTCGACCCGGAACGGCGTGCCGTCGGTGAGCGTGGTGGCCGGCAGGTTGGTGTTGAGGTACAGCGACTGCGGACCGCCGCGGACCTCGAGGCCGGCGGCGGTCGCCGCCAGCACCGGCGTGACCCGGGCGTAGTCGGGACGTGGATCGAAGATCGCGCGCAGCCGCGGCGTGCCGCCGAGCGGCCGCACCAGGCGGTGCACCTCGACCGGCGCGTCCATCGTCAGGCCGGCGGGAATCCGCGGCGCGAAGTCGACGATCTCGCAGCGGCCCTCGCCGGTGTCGACCACCGTCCGCAGCACGTTGGTGTTGGCGACGTAGGCCATGCGCATCGTCGCCCCGGGAGCGTCGAAGCGGAAGGTGCCGCCGCGCGACTCGTCGAGCAGCCGGGCGAAGACCGACGGGCTGTCGAAGCGGGGCAGGCACAGCCAGTCGATCCCGGTATCGGGGTTGACCAGCGCCAGCACCCGGCCGTTGCCGATGGCGCCGTGATGGAGGTCGGTGACCGCCATCAGCGCGTCCCGTTGGCGAGCCGGATGGCCTCGCCCAGCAGGTGGCCGGCCCAGTCGAACACCGTGTGCGACAGTACCTCGGCGCGCAGGTTCTGCATCCGTCGCTGCCGTTCGCCGAGCGGCATCGACAGCCCCTCGTGCATGGCCTCGGCGAACTCGTCGGGCGCGAATGGATTCACCGGCACCACGTCGGCCAGCGCGCGGGCGGCACCGGTGAACTCCGACAGCAGCAGCACCCCGCCCTCGTCGGCGCGGGCGGCGACGAACTCCTTGGCGACCAGATTCATGCCGTCGTGCAGCGACGACACCACGCACAGGTCCGACGCCCGGTAGAAGGCGCCGATCTCTTCAGGCGAGTGGTGCTGGCGGCGGTAGATGACCGGCGTCCACTGCCGGGTGCCGAACCGGCGGTTGATCGCCTGCACCCGGGTGCGGACCTCGGCGCTGAACGCCTGGTACTGGTCGAGCTGATCGCGCGTCGGCGCGCCGATCTGGAGGAACACGACCCGTTCACGCCACTCGGGATGGCGGTCGAGCAGGCGTTCGAAGGCCAACAGCCGCTCCGGGATGCCCTTGGTGTAGTCGAGCCGATCGACGCCCATGACGATCCGCGCGTCGCCGATGCGCAGCCGGCGCCGGGTCGCGGCGACGTCGCGGTCCCAGGCCGGGCCGGGCGGCACCGTGGCCCACAGCGCCGGATCGATGCTGATCGGATACGGCTTGACGAAGGTGCGATGGCCGCGGCGGTGCACGGCGAAATGCTCGCGGTCGACCCGCGCCTCGAGCTCACGATCCACCGTCTCGATGAAGTTGTTGCAGTGGTACTGGATGTGGAACGCCATCAGGTCGTTGCCGAGCAGTCCGTCGAGGATCGCCTCCTTCCACGGGCAGATGCGGAACGCCTCCGGGTTCGGCCACGGGATGTGCCAGAACTGACAGACGACGACGTCGGGCCGCGTCTCCTTGATCATTCGCGGCAGCAGCGCGAAGTGGTAGTCCTGCACGAAGACGATCGCCTTGGTGTTGCTGATCTCGTCGAGCACCGTGTCGGCGAAGCGGCGGTTGACCTCGACGTACTCGCGCCAGTCGAGCTCGTCGAAGACCGGCCGCGCGTAGGCGATGTGGCACAGCGGCCACAGCGCGCCGTTGGCCAGGCCGTAGTAATAGCCCTCTTCCTCACGGGCCGTGAGCCACACCCGGCGCAGCGTGTACGACGGATCGTCCGGGGGCACGGCGACGCGGCCGCGCGCGTCGGCGGTCTCGCGGTCGCCCGAGCCGCTGCCATGCGCCACCCAGGTGCCGCCGCACGCCCGCATCACCGGATCGAGCGCCGTCACCAGGCCGCTGGCTGGTTGCATCCAGCGCAACTGCGTGCGCGGCCGGCGGCCGACCAGGCGGCCGACGATCCCGGGGGTGCGCACGTCCTTCAGATGGATGTACGGCTCGCGGTTGGCGACCACGACCAGCCGGGTGTCGCCGAGCCGCTCGGCGACGGTGTGGGACAGCGCGGCGCCGGTCACGACGACGTCCCGGTTGCAGTCGAGACCGCGAGATCGGCCAGGGCCAGCGCGACGTCGGACGGGGCCTCGAGGCGGTAGCGGGCGGCCGAGGCGCGGCGGCCGACGACCACCGAGAGATCGGCGGCGCGGAACGCGTCCTCGTCGGTCAGGTCGTCGCCGAAGTAGGCCACCCACGGCGTCTGGCCGGTGCGGCGCTCGACGTCGTGGGCGATCCAGCGCACGGCGTCGCCCTTGTTCCAGCCAGCCGCCGGCAGGTACTCGTGGACGTCGGCGCCGGTGAGCAGCCGCAGCGCGGAGGCCTGGAGCCACGGGGCGGCGGTGGCGTCGGCGCGGGCCAGCACCTCCGCGCGCAGCGCGCGCGGCACGGCCCGGACGTGGACGGCCACCGATGCGCCCTTGTCTTCGATCCGGCACTCGCGGACGTCGGCAAGTGCCGCCGCCAGCATCCGGGTGAGCGCGGTCACCGCGTCGTGCGCGCGGGCCACGGCGTCGTGCTGCCAGAAGCGGTTGGCGATGGCGATTTCCAGGCCGTGCAGTCCAGCCATGTAGACCTCCCGCGGAAGCGCCACCCGCTCCACCAGGTCGGCGACACGTCGTCCGCTGACCAGGCCGAGGGAGAGATCCGAGAGCGATGCGAGCGCGACCAGCGCGGCCCTGGCGTCGGAGCGGATGTGGGGGACCGCCGGATCGACGTCGAACTCGGCCAGCGTGCCGTCGAAGTCCGACAACAGCACCAGCCGCGTGCCGCGCGGCCGCGCACCGAACGCACGGTGCACGTCAACCAGCACAATTCGGACTCTAGATCGCCGGCGCGGGAGCGGTCCACCCCCGAATGCCGCCCACGGCCGAGCTTCCGCTCCGCGGAAGCCGCCCTCAGCGGCCGGTGCTGCCGAACCCGCCGCGCGAGACGCCGCCGGCGAGCGGCTGCTCGGTGAGCTCGAGCCGCGGCGCCGCCAGCACCATCGCCTGCGCCAGGCGATCGCCGGTGGCGACGCGCACGGTCGTGTCGGTGACGTTGATCACCTGGACCTTCACCTCGTCGGCCGGCCCGCAGTAGTCCGAGTCGATGACGCCGACGCCGTTGGCGACCATGAGTCCGCGCTTGAGCGGCGTGCTGCTGCGGGCGAGGATGGCCAGGAAGTGGCCCGCCGGCACTTCGACGACGAGGCCGGTGGGGACGAGGGCGATGCCGTGCGGCGGCACGTCGACGTCGGCGGCGGCGGCCAGATCGAACGCGGCGGCGCCTGACGTGGCGTAGGCGGGGAAGGGGACGGCGGGGGACAGGCGCGAGATCTTGAGCTGCATGGGCCCGCCCATAATAGGAGACACGCGACCCGGCTGCCGAACCGCGGCGGGCGTCCAAGGAGTCACATGTCGCTGCGAACCCTCCGGATCGGTCTGATCGTCCTGGCGTCGATGCTCGCTGTCAGCGTCCTGCGGGCGCAGGTGGCTGCCCCGCCCGCCCCGCCGGCCGCGGCGCCGGCCGCCACGGCGGCGCTCGACGCCGCGCTGCCGCTCGAGCCGTCGATCCGCACCGGCCGGCTGCCCAACGGGCTGCGCTACTTCGTGCGGCAGAACGGCCGCCCGGCCAACCGCGTCTCGGTGCGCCTGGCGGTCGACGTCGGCAGCGTGCAGGAGGACGACGACCAGCGCGGCCTGGCGCACTTCCTCGAGCACATGGCCTTCAACGGCAGCACCAACTTCAAGCCTGGCGAGCTGGTGGCGTTCCTCGAGTCGATCGGCGCGCGCTTCGGCCCGCACGTCAACGCCTCGACCTCGTTCGACGAGACCATCTACATGCTCGACGTGCCCACCGACCGCGAGGGCTACGTCGACAAGGCCCTGCTGGTGTTGCGCGATTTCGCCGCCGGCGCGTCGCTGACGACCGAGGAAATCGACAAGGAGCGGGGCGTCGTCCTGGAGGAATGGCGCGGTCGCCTGGGCGCCAGCTCGCGCATCACCGACCAGCAGCTGCCCGAGATCTTCTTTGGATCCCGCTACGCCGAACGGCTGCCGATCGGCCTGCCCGAGACGCTGAAGTCGTTCCCGCCACAGCGGGTCCGCGACTTCTACCGCACCTGGTACCGCGCCGATCGCATGGCCGTCGTGGTCTCGGGTGACGTGCCGGCCGACCAGGCGGAGCGGCTGGTCCGCCAGCGCTTCGCCGACCTGCCGACGCCGTCCGGCCCGGCGCCGGCCGTGAACACCGCGGTGCCGGTGCATGCCGGCACGCGCGTGAAGATGGTCGTCGATGGCGAGGCCCAGGGCTGGAACGTCACCGCGGCGTTCAAGCACGCGCCCGAAGACGAAGACACCGTCGGCGCCTACCGCCGATTGCTGGTGCGGGCGCTCGGCATGCAGATGCTCAACGCCCGGATGGCCGAGATCGCCCGCGATCCCCAGGCGCCGTTCCTAGCGGCCAGCGCCGGGGTGTCGTCGATCGGCCGCCGGTTGTCGCTGTTCGAGCTGAGCGCCGACGTGGCGGCAGGCGGCACGACGGCCGGACTCGAGGCGGTCGTGCGCGAGGCCCGCCGCGTGCAGCAGTTCGGATTCGCGGCGCCTGAACTCGACCGGGCCAAGCTGGCGCTGCTGGCTGGCTACGAGCGGGCGTACAACGAACGCACCACCGCCGAGAGCCCGAGCCTGGCCAACGAACTGGTGCGGCATTTCCTGCACGGCGAACCGGCCCCCGGCATCGCCTACGAGTTCGAGCTGGCGAAGCGCTTCGTCCCGCCGGTGACCGCCGAGGAGGTCACCGAGCTGATGCGGCGGCTGGTCCGCGACGACAACCGGGTGGTGCTCGGCGTGGCGCCGGCGACGCCCGGGACGGCCGCGCCGACCGATGCCGCCCTGGCGGCGGCCTTCACTGCCGCCTTCACGGCCCCGGTCACCGCGTGGACCGACGCCGCTGCCGGACGCGTCCTGGTGGACGATCCGCCGGCCGCCGGGAAGGTGACCGGCCGTCGCCAGGTGCCGGACGTCGGCGTCACCGTCCTCACGCTGTCGAACGGCATGGAGGTGTGGATCAAGCCCACCGACTTCAAAGCCGATCAGGTGGTCTTCAACGCCTATGCCTACGGCGGCGCGTCGCTCGTGCCGGAGGCCGACTATCCGGACGCGGCGCTGCTGCCGGCGCTCATCGAGATGGGTGGCCTGGGCGAGCTTACGCCGGTGGATCTGGAGAAGGTGCTGGCCGGACGGATCGCGTCGGCCTCGGCCGACATGGACAGCTACACCCACGGTCTGTCGGGATCGGCGACGCCGAAAGACCTCGAGACCGCGTTCCAGCTCGCGTACCTCACGTTCACCGCGCCGCGACTGACCGCCGACGGGCTCGATCTGCTCAAGCGGCGCTTCGCCGCGATGCTCGCCAACCAGCAGCAGAGTCCGCGCTACGTCTTCAGCGAGAAGGTGCGCGAGCTGACCACGTCGGGCCACTACACGGCCCGCGGCCTGACCCCGGCGGCGGTCGAGTCACTGGACCTCGAGGTGATGCGGCGCATCCACCGCGAGCGCTACGGCAACGCCGCCGACTTCACCTTCTTCATCGCCGGCGCGTTCACCGAGGCCGAGATCGTGCCGATGGTCGAGCGGTGGCTGGCGTCGCTGCCGTCGACCGGGCCGCGTCGCACCGCGTATCAGGACATGAAGCTGACGTTCCCGCCCGAGGTGCGCCGGGCCGAGGTGGCGAAGGGCAAGGAGCCCGCCAGCCAGACCGTGCTGGCGTTTTTCGCCGACACCGGCCTGAACGAACTCGAGATGCACCGGGCGCGCGCCGCCGCCACGCTGGTCAGCATGCGCCTGCGCGACATCCTGCGCGAGCAGCTCGGTGGCACCTACGGCGTCAGCGTCAACTACGGCAACACCATTCCCCAGACCGGCTACGGCACCATCACCGTGTCGTACGGCAGCGCGCCGGACCGCGTCGCCGGGCTGCAGGAGGCGGTGATCGCCGAGGTGACGCGGCTGCGCACCGCCGGCCCGTCGGCCGGCGACGTGCAGAAGGTCCAGGAGCTGGAGCGCCGCGAACTCGAGACCTCGGCGCGGCAGAACGCCTACTGGATCGGGTCGCTGCAGACCGTGCACATGCTCGGCTGGGACGCCGCGTCGATCGCCCGCCGCGGCGAGCGGACCGCGTCGCTGTCGGTCGCCGTGCTGCACGACACCATCACGAAGTACTTCCCGCTCGACCGCTACGTGGTGGTGACGCTCAGGCCCGAGTAGTGACCTGCAGGGAACAGGGAACAGGGAACAGGGAACAGGGAACAGGGAACAGGGAACAGGGAACAGGGAACAGGGAACAGGGAACAGGGAACAGGGATACGAACGAGCCGTAGCCGCCGGTGTTTCTTGCTCAGTGCCGACCAGGGTCGATACAATGCCGTCGGGCTCCAGTCTTTGTGATCGTCTGTTGACAGCCTTGTAGCTGTTCCCTGCTCCCGTTCCCTGTTCCCTGCCGCGATGCCACAGTTCGTCTACACCATGAAGGGGCTCGGGAAGATCCACGAGCCCGATCACCAGGTTCTCCGCGACATCTGGCTGTCGTTCCTCCCCGGCGCCAAGATCGGCGTGCTCGGCCTGAACGGATCCGGCAAGTCGACGCTGCTGCGGATCATGGCCGGGCTCGACACCCACTTCAACGGCGAGGCGTTCCCCGGCGAAGGTGTCAGCGTCGGCTTCCTGCCGCAGGAGCCGCAGCTCGATCCGGCGAAGGACGTGCGCGGCAACGTCGAGGAAGGCGTGGCGGAGATTCGCGCGCTGCTCGACCGCTACGACGCCATCAACATGAAGCTCGGCGAGGACATGACCCCCGAGGCGATGGACAAGGTCCTCGACGAGCAGGCGAAGCTCCAGGACCGCATCGACGCCACCAACGCCTGGGATCTCGACTCGCGGCTCGAGATGGCGATGGACTCGCTGCGCCTGCCGCCGCCGGACGCCAGCCCGGCGACGCTGTCGGGCGGCGAGCGCCGCCGCGTCGCGCTGTGCCGGCTGCTGCTCCAGTCGCCGGATCTGCTGCTGCTCGACGAGCCGACCAACCACCTCGACGCCGAATCGGTGGCCTGGCTCGAGCGCTTCCTCAAAGACTATCCGGGCACCGTCGTCGCGGTGACCCACGACCGCTACTTCCTCGACAACGTCGCCGGCTGGATCCTCGAACTCGACCGCGGCCACGGCATCCCCTATCAGGGCAACTACACCGGCTGGCTCGAGCAGAAGCAGGGCCGCCTGCAGCAGGAAGAGAAGACCGAAAGCAAGCGCCAGCGCACCCTGCAACGCGAACTCGACTGGATCCGCATGTCGCCGCGCGCGCGGCAGGCCAAAGGCAAGGCGCGTCTCAACGCCTACGAACAGCTGCTCGCCGAGGACACCAGCGAGAAGCTCGACACGGTCGAGATCTACATCCCGCCTGGTCCGCGCCTCGGCGACATCGTCGTCGAGGCTCGCGGGGTGAAGAAGGCCTACGGCGACAACCTGCTGTTCGACGATCTCTCCTTCACGCTGCCGCGCGGCGGCATCGTCGGCGTCATCGGTCCCAACGGCGCCGGCAAGACCACCACCTTCCGGATGATCACCGGCGAAGAGACGCCCGACGCCGGCACGCTGCGGCTCGGCGAGACGGTGCAGATCGGCTACGTCGACCAGAGCCGCGACGCGCTCGACCCGGACAAGAGCGTGTTCGACGTCATCACCGGCGGCGAAGACGAGCTCGAACTGGGCAAGCGCAAGGTGCCCTCGCGGGCCTACGTGTCGTGGTTCAACTTCAAGGGCGGCAACCAGCAGCGCAAGGTCGGGCAACTGTCGGGCGGCGAACGGAACCGGGTGCACCTGGCCCGGCTGCTGCGCAAGGGCTGCAACCTGCTGCTGCTCGACGAGCCGACCAACGACCTCGACGTCGACACGCTGCGCGCGCTCGAGGACGCGCTGCTGGAGTTCCCGGGCTGCGCCGTGGTCATCAGCCACGACCGCTGGTTCCTCGACCGCATCGCCACCCACATCCTGGCCTTCGAGGGCGACTCGCAGGTCACGTGGTTCGAGGGCAACTACCAGGACTACGAGGCCGATCGGAAGCGCCGGCTGGGCGCCGCCGCCGATCAGCCGCACCGGCTGAAGTACCGGAAGCTCACGCGGACATGACCAGCGGCTGGCGGCTAGCGGCCAGCGGCTAATTGGGAGGCAGAATGACACCGCAGGAAGCACGCGCCGCCGCCAACGTGATCGGCACGCAGTTGCAGCACGAGTGGATGACCACCGCCAAGGTGATCGCCGCCATTCCGGAGGCCAACAAGGACTGGAAGCCAGAGCCGAAGAGCCGCTCGGCCTGGGAGCTGGCCGTCCACCTGGCCGGAGCTGACGTCTGGTTCCTCGATTCGATCCTGAAAGGACGCTTCGAGCGCGACCCCGACGGCGACGCCAAACTGAAGACGGCGGCGCCGACCCCGGCCCAGCTGGCCGACTGGTACAAGCACGAGTTCCCGAAGAAGCTCGAACAGGTGCTGGCGCTGCCCGATCACAAGTACACCGACGTGATCGACTTCTACGGGATGAAGAACCCGGCGATCGTCTACATGAACTTCGCCCTCGTCCACGGCGTGCACCATCGCGGCCAGCTGTCGGGGTATCTGCGCCCGATGGGCGGCAAGGTGCCGAGCATCTACGGTGGCAGCGCCGACGAGACCTGGCAGGGGCCCACTGGAGCATAGGGACTAGGGACTAGGGACTGGGGGCGTGCCGGCGTCACACTGCGCGTCGCGGCGCTTCGCCTGGCGACGCCTGTCCTTGCTTGTCACGGTCGCCGTGCTCGCCACGACATGCGCGGGGCCGGTGGCGCCGGACCTCGTGATCACGAACGCGCGGGTGTTCACCAACGACGCCGCGCGGCCGTGGGCGGAAGCGCTGGCGGTCAAGGGCCAACGCGTCGTCGCGGTCGGCGATGCCGCGGCCGTCACCGCGTTGGCCGTAACGGCGACGCGAGTGGTCGATGCCGGCGGACGCGTCGTGGTGCCCGGCTTCAACGACGCCCGCGTCGATCTCCCGGTCGAGCGGCCCACGCCCGAGCAATTGTCCGCGCTGGATCGCCAGGCGGTCGCGCTCGGGGTGACCAGCCTGCAGGTGATTGCCGGCGGACCGATGCGATCGCTGGTCGAAGCGGCGCGACAGGCGACCCGCACGGCGCGCTGGCGCCTTATCCGCTCGCCGATGGACGGCGAACGTCCGCAGGACGACGAGCCGTTCCTGCCGCCGCAGCCCGGTGTCCGGCTGCTGGCGAATGGCGTCTCCTGGGCGCTTGGCGCCTGGTGGAGCGGCCGTCATCCCGCCGAACCCACACAGCTCGAGACCGTGATCAAGTGGGCCTACGGCGCGGAGGACCCGCTGCTCGTGGCGCTTCGTGGCGACCTGGCGGAGGGCGGCGTGGGCGAGGTCGCGGGCGGCCCCGAACTGCGGGCCTATCTGGCGGCCATCCGGCGCGTTGGTGTCACCGACGTGTGGCGCTGGAAACGTCCGCGTCTCGATGTCTACGGCCGCATGCCGACCGACCCACGCGCCGGCACGCCCGGCTTTCCGCCGATCCTCGACGCCGTGGCTGCGGTGCTGACCGAGCTGCGGGACGCCGGGATCGTCGTCACCGTGGTGCCGCGGATGGCGGCGGACCGGCATTTCGACAAGCACATCGCCGACTTCGCCGAGCCGTTCGAGTACGAGCGCGCCGGCGTCGCGGTGGCCCTCGGGTCGGGGGCCAGCCGGTCGCTCGTCGCGGCCATCGCCGACGTTCGAGACATCGGAGAACGGTCCAGGGAGGCAACCATCCGGGCGGCCACGCATGGCAGCGCCTACGCCGAGAAGGCCGAGCGCGACAAGGGCTGGCTCGGGCCAGGGACGCTGGCGGACCTGGCCGTGCTATCCGACGATATCTTCACCGTACCCGACCACCGCGTGGCCGCGATCACCAGCGTGTTCACGGTGGTCGGCGGGACCATCGTGTACCGATCCAGGCGTCCTTCCGAAATAACGATGTTCCCAGACCTTCGCACCTTCATCGACCGGCTGCGCGCCGACAACGACCTCGTCACCATCACCGCGCCGGTCGACGCCCATCTCGAGGTCGCCGAGATCCACCGCCGGGTGATTGCCGCCGACGGCCCGGCGCTGCTCTTCACCAACGTGCAGGGCAAGGCGTTTCCGCTCGTCACCAACCTGTTCGGCACCAAGCGCCGGGCGGCGTTGGCGTTCGGCGATCGGCCGCTCGAGCTGGTCCGCCGCCTCGTCGAGCTGGCGCAGACGCTGCTGCCGCCTGACGCCGGCAAGCTGTGGGGCGCGCGCGATGTCGCCGCCGATCTGTTGCGAGTGGGGCTGAAGCGGCAGGGCATGGGACCTGTGACCGAGGTGGTCACGCGCGACCCGCGTCTCGATCGACTGCCGGCGCTGACCTGCTGGCCCGAAGACGGCGGTCCGTTCGTGACCCTGCCGCTCGTCTACACCGAGCATCCCGGCGGTCACGGCCACAACCTGGCGATGTACCGCCTGCACGTGCACGACGCCGCCACCACCGGGATGCACTGGCAGATCGGCAAGGGCGGTGGCTTCCACTACGCGCTGGCAGAAGCGGCGGGGAAGGCGCTGCCGGCCACCGTGATGCTCGGCGGCCCGCCGGCGCTCATCCTGTCGGCGATCGCGCCGCTGCCCGAGAACGTGCCGGAGCTGCTTCTGGCGTCGCTCATCGCCGGCCATCGTCTGGGCCGCGTGCCGGGGTCGTTCGGGCACCCGCACCCGCTCGTCGCCAGCTGCGAGTTCGCGCTGATGGGCGAGGTGGCGCCGTTCGAGCGCCGGCCCGAAGGGCCGTTCGGCGATCACTACGGCTATTACTCCCTGCGCCACGACTACCCGGTGTTCCGCGTCCACACCGTGGCGCATCGGCACGACGCCATCTATCCGGCCACCGTCGTCGGCAAGCCGCGGCAGGAAGACTTCTACATCGGCGACCTGTTGCAGGAGCTGCTGTCGCCGCTGTTCCCGCTGGTCATGCCGGCGGTCGAGCGCCTGTGGTCCTACGGCGAGACCGGCTATCACTCGCTGGCCGCGGCGGTGGTCAAGCAGCGCTATCCGCGCGAGGCGATGGCCAGCGCCTTCCGCATCCTCGGCGAAGGGCAGCTGTCGCTGCAGAAGTTCCTGCTCCTGACCGATCGGGCGGTGGATCTCGCCGACTTCCGTGCCACGCTGGAACACGTGCTCGCCCGTACCGACCCGCGCACCGATCTCTACGTCTTCGGCCACCTGTCGATGGACACGCTCGACTACACCGGCCCGCAGGTGAACCGCGGCTCGAAGGGCGTGTGGATGGGCCTGGGCGATCCGGTGCGGGATCTGCCGCGGGCCTTCCAGCCGGCGGTGCCGCCGCCGCCCGATGTCACCGACGTGCGGGTGTTCTGCGGCGGCTGTCTGGTCGTCGGCGCCCGGCCGTTTGCCGCGGACCAGGACGCCGCGGCGCGTCTGGCGGCGCACCCGGCGTTTGCCGGCTGGCCGCTGCTGGTCGTCACCGACGAGCCGGCGCGGGCGGCGCGCAGCGCCGTCAATTTCCTGTGGACCACCTTCACGCGCTTCGAGCCGGCCGCCGACATCCATGCGGCGCGGGTGACGCTCGAGCGCAATCACGTCGTGTTCACGCCGCCGGTGGCGATCGACGCCCGGATCAAGCCGTGGTATCCGGCCGAAGTCAGTGGCGCCCCGGACATCGCCGAGCTCGTCACCACGCGCTGGCGCGAGTACTTCCCGTACGGCCGGGTGGCGATGGGCGACGCCGAACGCGGGCACCTGGATTGACCGGCCGTCGCCGCGCCGGTTGCGGGACCTGCGGGAACCACGTACGATAGCGTTTGATTGTGAGCGATACCGTCACCCGAGGCATCCGCGTCCAGGTGCGCAGCGTCTTCGTTCCGGAGCGCAGCTCGCCGCGGGAACAGCACTACTTCTTCGCCTATCACGTCCGGATCGCCAACGAGGGCGACGAGACGGCGCAGCTGCTGAGCCGCCACTGGGTGATCACCAACGCCGACGGCGACGTGCAGGAAGTGCGCGGGCCGGGGGTGATCGGCGAGACCCCGGTGCTCGCCCCCGGCGCCTCGTTCGAATACACCAGCTACTGTCCGCTGACCACCGCCGTGGGGACGATGCAGGGCAGCTACACGATGGCGACGCCCGCCGGCGTCACCTTCGACGCCGAGATCGCGCCGTTCACCCTCGCGATGCCCAACGCCCTCAATTGATCGTCACGCGATGGCCCTGATGCGCTCGTCGATGCCCAGCTCCCGCAAGGCGGAGCGCTCGACGCCCGCCGGCGCCGCGGCGCCGGCGCCCGACGGCGCGCCGAAGAAGAAGGTCACCGCCAGCGCGGCGTGGCGCGAGGCGCGGCTGCTCATCCACGCCCATCGCAGCCGGCTGGCGATGGGCCTCGGGCTGATGCTCGTCAGCCGTCTGGCCGGGCTGGTCCTGCCGGCGTCGGCGAAGTACGTGATCGACGACGTCATCGGCAAGGGCCGCCACGAGCTGCTGCTGCCGATCGCCCTGGCCGGCGGCGCCGCCACCATCGTCCAGGCCGCCAGTTCATTCGGCCTGTCGCAGATTCTCGGGGTGGCCGCCCAGCGCGCCATCACCGACATGCGCAAGCGCGTCCAGGCCAAGGTGATGCGGCTGCCGGTGCGCTACTTCGACTCGACCCAGACCGGCGTGCTGGTGTCGCGCATCATGTCGGACGCCGACGGCCTGCGCAACCTGGTCGGCACCGGCCTGGTCCAGCTGGTCGGCGGCCTGGTGACGGCGACGATCGGCCTCGGCGTGCTGCTCTATCTGAACTGGCGCCTGACCATCGTCACGATGATCGTGCTCGGGCTGTTCGGTGGCGGCATGGCCTACGCCTTCAAGAAGCTGCGGCCGCTGTTTCGCGAGCGCGGCAAGATCAGTGCCGAGGTCACCGGCCGGCTCACCGAAGCGCTCGGCGGCATCCGCGTGGTCAAGAGCTACACCGCCGAGAAGCGCGAGGAGATCGTCTTCACGCACGGCGCCCATCGCCTGTTCCGCAACATCGCGCAGTCGATGACCGGCGTCTCGGCGACCACGGCCGGCAGCACCGTGATCATCGGCGTGGTCGGCGTGCTCATGGTCTGGCTCGGCGGCAACGACATCCTGGCCGGCCGCATGACCCTCGGCGACTTCGTGATGTACATCTTCTTCATCGGCCTGGTCGCGGCGCCGCTGGTGTCGATTGCCTCGATCGGCACCCAGATCACCGAGGCGTTCGCCGGCCTGGACCGCATCCGCGAGATCCTCGACATGCACACCGAGGACGAGCTGGATGCCGACAACGCGTCGATGCCGGTGATCCGCGGCGACGTCGAGTTCGACGACGTGTCGTTCGAATACCACCCCGGCCAGCCGGTGCTGAAGCACGTCACCTTCACCGCGCCGTCGGGTTCGACGACGGCGCTGGTCGGCTCGAGCGGATCGGGGAAGAGCACGCTCATCAGCCTGGTCATGGCGTTCAACCGCCCGCTCACCGGTCGCGTCGTGGTCGACGGCCACGACCTGACCACGGTCAAGCTGCGCGAGTACCGCCAGCAGGTGGCGTCGGTGCTGCAGGAGAATTTCCTGTTCGACGGGACCATCGCCGACAACATCGCCTACGCCAACCCGCAGGCGACCCGGGCCCAGGTCGAAGCGGCGTGCCGGCTGGCGCACTGCGAGGAGTTCATCCTGCGCTTTCCCGAGGGCTACGACACGATCGTCGGCGAGCGAGGCATCAAGCTGTCGGGCGGCCAGCGCCAGCGGGTGTCGATTGCCCGGGCGCTGCTGGCCGAGCCCCGGATCCTGATCCTCGACGAGGCGACCTCGTCGCTCGACAGCGAGAGCGAGGAGATGATCCAGGACGCGCTGCGGCGGCTGCGCGAGGGCCGCACCACGTTCGTCATCGCGCACCGGCTGTCGACGATCCGCAGCGCCGACCAGATCCTGGTGCTCGAGGGCGGCGAGATCGTCGAGCGCGGCAGCCACGACGAGCTGCTGGCGCGCCACGGCCGCTACCGCTACCTCTACGACAAGCAGTACAAGATCGAGACCAACCGTTTCATCAACCCGGGCGAGGACTGGACCCCGGAGCCGGCGCGTCCGGTGGCGGGCAAACCGGCCTCGACGCAGATGTGAGCGCGGTCAGCCCGGCTGCGCCGGCGAGGTCATCGCGCTCGGCTGCAGCATCCGCAGCTGCTCGAAGCAGCGCAGGAACGCATCGACGACGTCGGGATCGAAGTGGGTGCCGCGGCCGGCGGCGATGATCTCGCGGGCCCGCTCGGGCGGCAGTGCCGCCTTGTAGGCGCGGGCCTCGACCAGCGCGTCGAAGGTGTCGACGACGGCGACCAGTCGCCCGGCCAGGGGAATCGCCGTGCCGCGCAGGCCGCGCGGATAGCCGGAGCCATCCCAGCGCTCGTGATGCGTATAGACGATTTCCTTGGCCAGCGCGAGGACCTCGTTGTCGTGGACGCCGGCGAGGTGTTCGGCTTTCAGCAGGCTGTCGTGGCCGAGCGTGGCGTGCCGCTTCATCTCCGTGTACTCGTCGGCCGTCAGGTGGCCGGGCTTGTTGAGGACGGCGTCCGAGATGCCGACCTTACCGATGTCGTGGAGCGGCGCCAGCGTGGCGATGAGGTCGATCCGCTCGGCGGTGAGCACCGAGCGGAAGGCCGGCTGCTTGGCCAGCGTGGTCGCCAGCAGCCGCACGTACTCCTGCGTGCGCCGGGCATGGCGTCCGGTGTCGACGTCACGAGTCTCGGTCAGCGTCGTCAGGGTCTGCACGATCAGTTTCTGGGCCTGATCGCGCCGCCGGTGCTCGAGGTCGGCGCGGCGCCGTTCCGCGGCCAGTTGCGTGGCGACGGTCGTCACGGCGCCGAGGGCCAGCGCCAGCAGCGCGCCGATCGGAGAGACGACCAGCCCGGTAGCGCCGTACAGCGCCCGGGCGCCGAACCACAGGCCGCCGCCGAGGAGTAGCGTGGCGCCGCTGCCGTAGACGGTGCCCAGCCCCCAGAGCAGGAGTACCGAAACGACGGTGCCGGCGTAGGCGAGGGCGAGGTCGACGAGGCCGCCCGCCGGTGCCGGCGCGCTGCCGGCGCCGCCGAGCAGGGCATCGGCCAGGGTGGCGTGCAGCTCCACACCGGGGAAGCGCGGGTCGAGCGCCGTGGCGGCGACGTCCTGAACGCCGAGGGCGGTGGCGCCGACGAACACGACCCGGCCGGCGAGCTGGCCCGGCGTGAGCCGGCCGGCCAGCGCGTCAGCCGCCGACAGATGCGGATACGTGCGCGCCGGGCCGCGGAAGCGGAGCAATGCCTGACCGGCGCCGTCCACCGCGATGCTGTGACGTCCCAGCCGCAGGCGGCCGGTGCCGTCGCGGCCGCTATCGAGCACCACCGTGCCCGGCACCGCCAGGTGCACCGCGGCGAGCGCCAGCGACGGGTAGGTGCGGCCGTCGAGTGCGACCATCACCGGCAGGCGTCGCAGCACGCCGTCGCTGTCGGGTGAGGCGTTGATCGCCCCGGACGCCTTGGCCGCGCGCGCCAGGGCTTCGACGCTGCACACGGCGCCGGTGCCCGAGAACAGGCGCAGCGCCGCCGGGGTGGCGTCGCGGCGTACCGGCTCGAGCGGGTGCAGCGCACAGGCCGACAGCGGCGCGCCGGGCGGCCGCCGGTCGAAGGTCACCGCGAAGCCGGCGACGACCGGAGCGGTGGCGATGGCCGCGGCCAGCGCCTGGTCGGTGGACGTCGGGCCGCCGGATTTCGCCGGCGCGGCGCCGAGCCGATCGGGTTCTGAGAAGAGAATGTCGAAGGCGATGGCCGCGGCACCGGCCTCGGCCAGCCGGCGGACCAGCCGGCCAACGACGTCGCGGGGCCAGGGCCACTGGCCGTGGGCGGCGAGACTGGCCTCGTCGACTACCACGATGGCCACCCGCGGATCGATCGGCGGCGGCGTCGTCTGGCGGGCGAACACGTCGTGCGCGCGCAGATCGAGATCGGCGAGCAGGCCGGGACGGGCGCCGGCGATGACACCGACCGCGAACAGAGCGAGGCCCAGGGGCAGGAACAGGCGCGGGTAGGGCATCGGCGCGCCGACCGTCTAGCGGACCGTGACCTCGACGCGCCGGTTGCGCGCCTCGGCCGTGTTGTCGGGCGTCCGCACGACCGGGTTGGTCTCGCCGTGCGAGTTCACCTCGACCAGGCCGACCTCGAGTCCGGCGCCGACCAGCAGATCGCGAATCAGCGCCGCGCGGCGTAACCCGAGATCGACGTTGGCGGCGGCGGCGCCGGTGGTGTCGGTGTGGCCGACGATGCTCACCTCGGGCACCGGGCGGCCGCGCACGGTCGACAGGATCTCGGGCACCAGCGCCCGCGATTCGGCGGTGAGCGTGTCGTCGCCGGTGTCGAAGTAGAGGAGGAACCGGCGCGCCGGCGGCGGCAGCGCGGCCAGCGCCTCACCGAACAGCCGCTGCACCTCCGCGGCCGGCAGCACCGCCGGCGGAGTGGGCGCGGACCCGGCGGCCAGCGTCGTGGCCAGATAGGCACGATCCAGGGTCACGACGCCCTCGGCGGTGCCGACGCTGAGGACGCCGACGTCGCTCGATTCCGGGTCGGGTGCCACCACGACCATCTCGCGCGGTCCCGGCATCGCCGGACGGGGCCGTGCGCACCCGCCGGCCGCGGCCAGCAGCAGCGCGCCGACGACGACGGCGGGGCGCCTGGCGCTCACGGCACGCCCACCCGGATGAGGGCGTGGGTGCCACGCACGCCGATGATGCCGGTCGGCGTCTGGATCCGCACCGATTCCGGCGCCAGCTTGGCGACCAGGCCCGAGACGTACGACAGCACGCCGCGAGCCACCCGCAATGTGACCGCGAGGCGCGAGTCGGACGGCGCGTAGGCGAAGGTCGTCAGCGCCACTTCGCTGTTGGGTCCGAGCGCGAGTCGGGTCTCGTCGCGCAGCATCACGGCCAGGCGTCCGTCGGCTCCAGTGCGCACCGTGTCCGACTCGAACACCTCCGTTCCGACCGGCGCCGGCAGGACCTGCCCGGCGCGGACGACGCTGGCGGCGCCCGACGACACCTTGACCCGTCCCGCGGGCGTCGGCGGCTGAGCCCTGGCCAGCGCAGTCGTCAGCGCCAGGGCCATGCCGAGACACATCGCGAGCCGCGCGCGGTTGGAGACCATGGGCGGATCGAGGATACTGCCGCGGTTCCGCCGGCACAACGCCGTGGCGGGGGAACCTTTCACGCGGACGCACAGTATTCTGTTGACGGAGGTACGGCGCTGGACGGCGATCAACTGCTCGGCATCTTCCTGCGTGGAGCGCTGGGACGGTCGGGCCGCAAGCGGGCTCGGCGGGCCAGCACGTTCCTGGGTGGCCAAGGCGGCTTCCTGACTGCCAGCACCGTCATGGCCGCGGTGGGCGTGGCGTGGGGGCTGTACGACAGCCTGAAGGCCGGACAGCCCGCTGACGCCGGCGGGCCGGGATCGCCGCCGTCGTCCCCGGCCTCGCCGCTGGTGCTGCCGCCCGACGTCGCCCGCGTCGTGCGCCTGGCCGTGTCGGCCGCGCGCGCCGATGGCGCGCTGGCCGCTGCGGAACGCGACGCCATCCTGCGCCACGCCCACGACGCCGGCATCACCGACCACGTCGACGCCGAACTGGCCCAACCGCGGCCGCTCGCGGAGATCGTCGCCGGCGTGACCACCGACGCGGCCCGGCGCGACCTCTACGTGCTGGCGTTCACCATCGTCCGCGCCGACGAGACGGTGTCGGGGGCCGAGCGCATCTACCTGGCGCAGCTCGCCCACGCCCTCGGCCTCGACCCGGCGGCCGCCGCGTCACTCGAACAGCAGACCGCCGCGGCCATCGACGGCCCCGGCCAGCCGTCGCCGCCGGCGCCGTAGCCGTCGTCGACGGCCCGGGCGGGACACGCGGCGCGGCGTGTGTCCACGGGGGGGGCCGCGCGACCGACCACCAGAGAGAGGGAGCAGCGATGCAAGGCGCACAGCAGTGGTACATGGCGATTGGCGGCCACCAGGTCGGACCGGTGAGCCAGGACGAGATCCTGGCCAACCTCCGCAACGGCAGCATCGACAAGGACACGCTCGTGTTCACGTCGGGCATGCCGACCTGGCAGCCACTGAAGGACGTGCCGGCGTTTGCCCCCTTCGCCGGCGGGCCGGCCGCGCCCGGCGTGGTGCCGCCGCCGCCCTCGGCGCCGGGCCGCCGGGCGCACGACATCGACTTCACCATCCACGGCACCGAGATGCAGTTCGTCGAGGTCGAGCTCGATCCGGGCGAGGCGGCGATCGCCGAGGCCGGGTCGATGATGTACATGACCGACGGCGTCCAGCTCGAGACGATCTTCGGCGACGGCAGCAAGGCGCAGTCGGCCGGCGTCCTCGACGCCTTGCTCGGCGCCGGCAAGCGCATCCTCACGGGTGAGAGCCTGTTCATGACGGTGTTCACCAACACGGCCAGCGGCAAGCAGCGCGTCGCGTTCGCCGCGCCCTATGCCGGCAAGATCATCCCGATGGATCTGAAGGCCATCGGCGGTCAGCTCATCTGCCAGAAGGACTCGTTCCTGTGCGCCGCCCGCGGCGTCTCCGTGGGCATCGCCTTCCAGCGCAAGATCGGCGTCGGTATCTTCGGCGGCGAGGGCTTCATCATGCAGAAGCTCGAAGGCGATGGGCTGTGCTTCGTCCACGCCGGCGGCACCATCCACTCGCTGGAGCTGGCGGCGGGTGAGTCGCTGCGCGTGGACACCGGCTGTCTGGTGGCGTTGCAGCCGGGCGTGTCCTACGACATTCAGCTGGTCGGCAAGGTCAAGACCGCGCTCTTCGGCGGCGAGGGACTGTTCTTCGCCACGCTGCGCGGTCCCGGCAAGGTGTGGCTGCAGTCGCTGCCGCTCAGCCGGCTGGCCGATCGCATCTACAAGGCGGCGCCGCAGACCGGGCGGCGAAGCGAAGAAGGGTCGATTCTCGGCGGCCTCGGCGACTTGCTGGACGGACGGTAGTGCGGCCGTGACGGAGGCGGCACCGTCACGCCGCCTGCGGCTCACGCTTCGTCGCCAAGTCCTCAGATTTCGCCGCGGGCGACGCGACGGCGCCACGACCCGTGGCACCGTGCGATAACATCGCCCGGAGCGCAGCGGTCTTGGCGGCCGCCGAGGGGGTTGGATGAGAGCTTGGGTGGTCGGAGTGCTGGCGGTGGCGGCGGCGGTCACCGTGGCCGCGCAGCCGCGGACGGCGTTTCCCGAGAAGCGCGGGCTCAAGCTGAGCGACTTCCCGCGCGTCGTGCCGCTGGCCGAGAACGTCTACGGCTACGAGGAGATCCGGCAGCCCGGGTTCACCACGGTGAGTCTCATCGTCGTCGGCGCCGATGGCGTGCTGGTGGCCGACGGGCAGGGAAGCCCGACGGCCACTCAGACGATGCTCGACCGCATCGCGACGATCACACCCAAGCCGCTCAAGTGGTACGTGGTCGGGTCGGATCACGGCGACCACACCGCCGGCAACTCGGTGCTGCCGCGCGACCTCACCTACATCGTCCACCCGACGTCGCGGGCCCAGATGGAGCGCGATGCGGCGACAGCGATGGGCGTGAATCTCAAGGCGGCAGCCGAGGCGGCGACCAAGGGCCTGCCGCTGTCGCCGCCGCGACCGCCGGTGATCGTGCCGGCGGCGGCGATGACCGGCGACCGCCAGGTCGTCGATGTCGGCGGCCTCGAGGTGCAGGTGCTGTTTCTCGGCCGGGCCCACACCGGCGGCGATCTCCACGTGCTGCTGCCGAAGCAGCGGCTCTTGTTCATGAGTGAGGCCTATCTGAATCGCGTCTTCCCGGCGATGCGCTCGGCCTACCCCACCGAGTGGGTGGCGACGATCGACAAGGCGCTGGCGCTGCCGGTCGACCGTTTCGTCCCCGGGCACGGGTTCATCGAAGCGCCGGCGGCATCACGCGAGGAGCTGGTCACCTTCCAGACGGCGTTGAAGGCGGTGATCGCCGAGACCGGGCGGTTGTACGCGCAGGGGCTGCGCGCCGATGCCGCCGTGAAGCAGGCCAGCTGGGGCCCGTACGGCGAGTGGTTCCTCGCCGATCAGCAGGCGCCGATCGCGGTGGCCCGGATCTACGACGAAATCGAAGGGAAGCTGAAGTGACCAGTCAGTCCTACGCGCACCATGCGCACCATCCGGTGCCGACCTACGTCGCGACCGTGCTCGGCCTGGCCGCCTTGGTCTGCGTCGTCGGCGCGTCGTGGTCCGGCTGGAACACGCACGACCTCGGCGTCGGGCTGCTGGCGCTGTCGGTGTTTCCGCTGATCGCCATGAGCCGCTGGTACGTCATCGCGCTCCAGGACCGCATCATCCTGCTGGAGATGCAGGTGCGCTGTGCGCGGGTGCTGCCGGCCGGGCAGGACGAACTGCTGGCGCAGCTGTCGCCCAAGCAGGTCGTCGCGCTCCGCTTCGCCGCCGACGACGAGCTCGGCGACCTGCTGACTCGGGCCGTCCACGAGCAGATGACGCCGGACGCGATCAAGAAGGCGATCAAGCAGTGGCGGTCCGACTTCCTGCGCACGTGATCGAGGCGAGCGCCGCGCCACCCACATGCCCCGGTTCCCGCCACCAGACCTCGCCGCGCTGACACCCGCGCAGCAGGCGGTCTACGATGCCACTCGCGCCGGCCGCCGCGGCACGGTGCCGGCCAACGTGCTGGCCTGGCTGCCGAGCCCCGAGCTGGCCGCCCGGGCCGCGCACCTCGGCGAGTTCGTCCGCTACGAGACCTCGTTGCCGCCGCTGTGGTCGGAGCTGGCGATCCTGGTCGTGGCCCGGCACTGGAGCTGCCAGTACCGAGTGGGCCGTGCACGCCGGCGAGGCGGTCCGGGCCGGCGTGGCCGACGCGGTGATCGACGACATCGGCGCCGGACGGGTACCGGACCTCGAGGGCGTGGCGCGCGTCGTCCACGACGTGGCGCGGGCGGTGGTGGCCACCGGCGGCCTCGACGACGCGTCGTTCGCGGCAGCGGAGGCGGCGCTCGGACGCCCGGGCCTGGTCGAACTCATCGGCCTGGTCGGCTACTACACGATGGTCGCGATGACGCTCAACGCCTTCGCCGTGCCGGCGCCCGACGGCGCGCCGCGGCTGCCGTGACGGCGGCCCGGCGCTGACGCGCTACCAGAGCGACGCCTTCATCCGCGCGATCGCCAGCTCCACCTGACCGAGCTCGGCCAGCACCCGCTCGGCTTCGGCGATGGTCTGCCCGAGCGCCTCGGGTGACGGGCCGGCGCCGCGTTTCACCTCCCACGCCAGATCGCGCGTGGTCTCGGCACAGGCACGGCACACCGCCACGGTCTGCTCGTGGGCGTCGATGATGCGCTGCACCTCGCGCCGCTCGTCGTCGGTCATGGACTCTGCAGCAATTGTAGCGACGTTGTCGCCGCCCACCATCCATGGGGGTGGGGTCTGGCACCGATGGCACGGATTTCGTGCCACCGGTGGCAGGTTTGACAACCGCAGCAGGTTTCTCCATGCTCGGGGCCTTTCGGGAGGTGGACATGATCGGTCGTCAGCTGTACCTGGCGTTGGCACTCGCCGCGCTCGTCATCCACGCGCCGCAGGCGCAGACCGCCAGCTGGCGCCCGACGGTCATGGGCACGCAGGGCATGGTGGCGGCCGGGCACCCGCTGGCCGCCGAAGTCGGGCTGCGGGTGCTGAAGGCCGGCGGCAACGCCGTCGACGCGGCCATTGCCGCCTGGGCCATTCAAGGGCAGGTCGAGCCGGGCATGACCGGCCTTGGCGCCGACATGTTCGCGCTCATCTACCTGGCCAAGACCAAGGAGGTGAAGTTCATCAACGGCACCGGCTACGCGCCCAAGGCCGCCACCATCGACTACTACAACGCCCACGGCGGCATGCCCGACGACGGCGGGCTGTCGATCGCGGTGCCAGGGGCGGTCGGCGGCGCGGCGCTGGCGCTCGAGAAGTACGGGACCCGGACGATGGCCGAGGTGCTGGCCCCGGCGATCGAGGTCGCGGAGCAGGGCTATCCGATTACCGAAGGCCTCGCCCGCGGGCTCGACGGCGGCAAGGGCAAGCTCGGCAAGTTCCCCTCGACGACGAAGATCTGGTTCCGCGACGGCAAACCGCTGGTGATGGGCGACGTCGTGAAGAACCCCGACCTGGCGAAGACGCTGCGGGCCATCGCCACGCAGGGGCCCGCCGGCTTCTACACCGGGCCGGTCGCCGCGGCACTGGTGGCCGGCATGCGCGCCCACGGCGGCATCATCAGCGAAGCGGATCTGGCGGCCTACACAGCCTTCGAAGCCGAGCCGATCCACGTCAACTACCGCGGCTACGAGGTCTACGAGTGCCCGCCCAACTCGCAGGGCCACACCATGCTGCAGGCGCTCAACCTGCTGGAGGGCTTCAACCTCCGCTACATGGGGCACAACAGCACCGCCTATCTGCACGTCGTCACCGAGTCGATCAAGCTGGCCTTCGCGGATCGCAATCAGTACGTAGCCGACCCGGCCTTCACCCCGAACATCCCGATGCGCGAGCTGCTGTCGAAGGAGTACGCGGCGAAGCGGCGGGCGCTCATCGACCCGAGCCGCGCCATCGTCGGCGAGGCGCCGTACGGCGACCCTCGGGCCGGCGCCCCAGCCACGGCCGGTCGGCAGATCGCCTACGCCCTGCCGCAGGCCGTCCCCGACGTGGTCAATCCGTATGACCCCGACAAGGTCCTCAACCTCACCACCTATCTCACGGTGGTGGACAAGGATCACAACATGGTGTCGCTCACCTCGAGCCTGCTGAGTGGCTTCGGCAGCGGCCTGGTGCCCGACGGCACCGGCGTGATGATGAACGACCGGATGAAGTACTTCTATCTCGACCCGAAGGACGTCAACTCGCTGCAGCCGCTCAAGCGCGTCCGCCAGACCATCAACCCGGCGCTGGCGCTGAAGGACGGCCTGCCGGTGGTGGCGTTCGGCACGCCGGGCGCCGACACCCAGCCGCAGACGCAGCTCCAGTTCTTCCTGAACTTCGTGGAATTCGGGATGCCGGTGCAGCTGGCGCTGGAGCAGCCGACCGTGATCAGCAACAGCTTCCGCAATTCCTACCATCCTCATGCCGTCGAGGGGATGCTGCTGACGCCGATGATGCTGCCGGCGCACGTGCGAGACGGCCTGGCCGCGCTCGGCCACAAACTCGACCTGCGCGACGTGCGCGGCGTCGGGTCGGTGAAGGCGATCGCCGTGCACCCGAAGACCGGCGTGCTGATGGGCGGCGTCAGCCCGACCGGGGACAGCTACGTGATGGGTTGGTGAGCCCCGCGCCGGCGTACATACAAAGGGCCGGGAGGTGTCTCCCGGCCCTTTGCCGTTCTCACCAGCCGGCGCTGGTTACCAGTCGAGCTTCATCCCGAAGCGCGCGATCGTCGGCGGGACGATCGAGCTCGGCAGCTGGAACGCGCTGCCGGAGTTCCATGTGATGTTCTGTTGGGCGTCGCTGTTGCTCAGGTTGTAGACGTCGAAGAACACGCCCACGCGCCGGTTGGCTGGCAGGTTGAAGTACTTCTCCGCGCGCAGGTCGAAGATCATGATGTCGTCCTGCTTGCGGGTGCCGAGCGGCTCCATCAGGATGCGCTGGGTGCCGTAGTTGATCCCGCCGACGCCGCCGATACCGTAGGCGGCGGAGGCCAGGATGGTGCGGCCGTAGGGCTGTCCCGATTGGAAGCGCAGGGCCGGGGTGACCCGGATCTGCCAGGGGAACTCGTAGCTGCCGTTGACCTTGGCCGTCCACATGCTGAACACGAACTGGCCGTCGTCGGTGTTGATGAGATCGTTCGCCGTCGACGGCGTGACCACCGTGCGGAGGTTCTGGCCGAAGTAGGTGGTGGCGTGGTCGCGGTTCCACCGCTTCGACACCGAGGCGGCGATCGACCACTTGCCGGTCTGCCGCTTGTTGATGCCCAGCTCCACCGTCTGGTACTGGCCCTCGCCGTCGAGGTTGGTGAGCTGGTTGATGTTCGGGAAGTTCGTCAGGTTCAGGCGCGCCGGATCGAGGTTTAGCGCCTGGAAGTTGGCGCCGTCGTCGGCGTTCCCGAACACCGCATCAGGACCCGGGTCGCGCAGCGTCACCGGCACGTTGAAGGCACTGACCGGCCGGTTGACGTTGACGCGGACGCGGAAGTTGTCGATCTTGCGATAGACGTAGCCGCCCTGGATACCGACGCCGGGGATGAGCTCGTGCTCGATCCAGGCCGACAGCTCGTCGGTGCGCGTGTTCTTCAGGTTCGGATCGAGCTGCGTGGTGCCGACGCCGCCGAGCGTCAGCGTCGGCGCGCCGACCGTCTCGCCCACGTCGAAGAGCCCGTTGCCGCGTCCGGGCGTGCCGGCCGCCAGGTTCGAGCCGTCGGTCCAGTTGTAGCGCTTGTAGTAGTCCTGGCTGTTCGGGTTCATGACGTTGGCGATGTCGGTGCCCGGGTTCCAGTAGTACTGCGCGTAGTTGGCCTTGACGACGGTGCGGCCCTCGCCGGTCACGTCGTAGATGATGCCGATGCGCGGCACCGGGTGGTTGAACGTCTTGACGTTGCTGACCTCGGCGTACGGCGTGGCCGTGGCGGCGGAGAAGCGGCCACCGCTGGGGCCTTCCTGCTCGGGCAGGAAGCTGCGATAGCGGTCGAAGCGCAGGCCGATGTTGACCGTGAACCGCGACGACATCCGCCAGGTGTCCTGCAGGTAGAAGCCGCTCGTGCGCAGCCCCTGCTCGGAAATCGACGGCGTTTCGAACAGCAGCACCTCGGCCGGCGCGCCATTGTTCATCACGTGCAGCACGTCGCCGGGGAACACGCCGTCGACGCCGCCGGTACCGCGCTCGTAGGTGAACGTCTCGCGGAACCACTCGCCGCCGGCCTTGAAGTTGTGGCTGCCGAGCAACCCGTCCTTGTAGTAGGTGACCGAGCCGGCTACCTGGTTGCGCGACGGGATGTTGAACCAGCCGTCGCGGTTACCGCCGCTGACGATCTGGTTGCCGATGTCCTCGAATGCCGGGGCCTCGGTGTAGCGGAAATTCGGCCACTCGTACTTGAACTGGCCGGCGCGGACTTCGAGGAACGAGTTGTCGCTGATCACCGACTCGTAGCCGGCCTTGTAGGTGTGACCCCAATAGCGCTGCTCCCAGGTCGACTCCTCGGCGCTGTGCCGGGCCACCGTGGCCGCCACCAGGAAGCGATCCATGCGGTTGGGCTGCAGCTTCTGGCCGCCCTGTGCGTAGGCGGTCAGCTTGTTGTTCTGCGACAGCGCGTAGGTGAGCTTGCCGGTGAGGTTGCGCAGCCGGGTCTCGAACGGCTTCACCGGGAAGTTCGGCACCTGCGTGAGGATGTCCTGCTCGCGCACCGACCCGTACCACCACAGCCGATCCTTCAGCCCTGGCACGTATCCGCCGACGTCGGCGTTGATGTCGTAGTAGCGCTCCATGCGGTTGAGGTCCGAGGGCGTGAGCGAGCCGCAATTCCGCACGCCGGCGATGCTCGGGCACAGGAAAGTGAAGTCGCCGGGGATGTTTTCCCGCTGAATTCCCTTGTTCTGGTAGTCGCCGTAGATCTTGCCGTGGAAGGTGTTGCCGCCCGACTTCGAGACGAAGTTGGACCACACGCCGGGCCACGGCATCTCCGCCGTATGCCCCTTGGTCTGGACGGCCACTTCGTCGATCGACCCGTAGTCGTAGTAGAAGCCGGCGGCGCCGGTGCCCTCGGTGTTGACGATCCCTTCCACCATCGGCCGGTGCTGGTCTTCCTTGGTGTCGTAGACGGCGTAACCGGTCTGGGTGCCGGCCGCGCTGCCGCCGACGTCGATACGGGTGACGACGATGGCCGGCGACGCGGCCAACACCGCCCAGAAGTCCCGGGCGTTGGGCAGGGCCGACAGCCGCTCCTCACCGAAGTTCGAAGCGGTGGTCGTGGTCGAGACGTCGACGACTGGCGACTCGCCGCTGACCGTCACCGTTTCCTGGAGGGTGGCGACGGCGAGCTCGATGTTCACCGTGGCGGTGAACCCGAGACCGACGTTGACGGCCTCGCGGTTGACGGTGCCGAAGCCGGCAAGTTCGTACACGAGCTTGTAGGTACCTGGGGGGACTGCGGGAAAGCGGTACTCACCGGACTCGTTGGTCACGTCCGAGCGGGTGCCCTGCATGCTCGTGCTCGAGGCCGTGATCGTCACGCCGGGCAGCACGCCGCCCGAACTGTCGGTCACCTTGCCGTTGATCGAGCCGGTCGTGCTGGACACCTGCGCAAACGCCGCCGACGAGGCCAGGAGCAAGCTCAAGCCAAGTGCGCAAACGCGAACCATGCCGTACTCCTCCTTCTGACGTGCAAGAACGACGTATTCCGAAGTACCGCCACCCGGCGCCGGTGCACCAAGCCTCGCGGACGCAACGCGAGGTCGCCCCGAGACGGGCCGGAATACCCGGCCGACCGTCGAGGTTGGCCAATGCTACGCATGTCACAAGTCGTACACAAGTGCATTTCTCTCGCCTCATCCATGCGGCTGGGCGATGGCGGCCAGCCGCCGGTCGGGAACGGGCTCCGGATGGATCCGGACCGGCAGAGTCCACAATTTTGGATTGGTTCGGAAGGCCGCCAGCTGTGCCGTCGATGCGCTCGTAGAATAGGAGGCCATGCGCAAACCCGTGGTGCTCATCACCGGGGCCGGCGGCGAGATCGGCCACGGGTTGATCACGAAGCTCACCGAATCCGGCCGCCAGTCGGTCGTCACCCTCGACGTCAATCCCCTCGATGCCAGCCTGGCGCCGCTCGTCTCCCGCGAGTTCACCGGGTCGATCCTCGACACGGCGCTGCTCGAACGCATCCTGTCGCAGTACGAGGTCGACACCGTCTTCCACCTGGCGGCGCTGCTGTCGACGCGCTCGGAGTTCACGCCGATCACCGCCCATCAGGTGAACGTCGAGGGCACGCTGCACCTGCTCGAGTTCTCGCAGCACGAGGCCGAATCCCACGGCCGTCCGGTGGTCTTCGTCTACCCGTCGTCGATTGCCGCCTACGGTCTGCCCGACCTGGCGACCAAGGCCCGCGCCGGCCGCGTCAAGGAAGACGACCACACCACGCCGTCGACCATGTACGGGTGCAACAAGCTGTACTGCGAGCAGCTTGGGCGCTACTACGCCCGGCACTACAAGCAGCTGTCGGCCGAGCCGATGGCCGGCCGGGTCGACTTCCGCTGCGTCCGCTTCCCGGGGCTCATCTCGGCGATGACGGTGCCCTCGGGCGGGACCTCCGACTACGCGCCGGAGATGATCCACGCTGCCGCCAAGGGCGAGCCCTACGCCTGCTTCGTCAGGCCCGATACGCAGATTCCCTTCATGGCGATGCCCGACGGCGTCGAGGCGCTGCTGCGGCTGGCGGCCGCGCCGCGCGAGGCGCTCACCCGGACGGCCTACAACCTCGGGGCGTTCAGTCCGACCGCACAGCAGATCCACGACCGCGTGTGCCTGGCCTTCCCCGGGGCGACGATGGGCTGGACGACCGACGTGAAGCGCCAAGGCATCGTCGACACCTGGCCGGCCGACGTCGACGACTCAGCGGCCCGCCGCGACTGGGGCTTCGCCCCGGCCTACGACTTCGAGCGGGCCTTCGCCGAGTATCTGATCCCCACCATTCGCGCTCGATACGCGGAGGGCCGGAAGTGAGGTCGGTGACGCTGCCGGCGTGCGCTGCCGTGCTGGCGATCATGTCAGGAGGCTGCTTGCGCTCGCCCATTCCTACCGCGGCCACCGACGACGCGGCCGCCGAGAGCTACGTACGCCTGGTGCTGGCGCTCGGGCAGCACGACGCGGCGTTCGTCGACGCCTACTACGGACCGGCCGAGTGGCGCACCTCGGCCGAGCAGGACAAGCTGCCGCTTGGCGAGATCAACAAACGCGCGGCCGTGCTCGAAGTGGACCTGCGGCGTCTGCCGGCGGTCGCGGCCGGGCCCGATGCCGAACTGCAGACCCTGCGCCGCCACTACCTGGCCCGCCAGCTGAACGCGTTGCGCGCCCGCACGGCGATGCTGCAGGGCCGCAAGTTCTCCTTCGACGAGGAGTCGCGCGAACTCTACGACGCGGTGGCGCCGCGCAACGACGAGGCGACGTTCCAGGCGGTGGTCGACGAGGTCGGCGCCCGCCTCGGCGGCGACGGCGCGCTGGCGCCCCGCTACGACGCGTTCCGGCGGGCGTTCGTGATTCCGCCCGCCCGGCTCGACGCGGTGTTCCAGGCGGCGATCGCCGAGTGCCGGCGGCGCACCCTGGCACAGGTGCGGCTGCCGGCGGGCGAGCGCTTCACCGTCGCCTACGTCACGGACAAGTCATGGAGCGCCTACAACTGGTATCAGGGCAACTTCACCAGTCTCATCGAGGTGAACACCGACCTGCCGGTCTACATCGACCGGGCCGTCGACCTGGCCTGTCACGAGGGCTATCCTGGCCACCACGTCTACAACGCGCTGCTCGAGCAGCATCTGGTGAAGCAGCGCGGCTGGGTCGAGTTCTCGGTGTATCCGCTGTTCTCGCCGCAGTCGCTGGTCGCCGAGGGCACCGCCAACTACGGCATCCAGGTGGCGTTCGGCGACGCCGAGCGGCGCCGATTCGAGCGCGACACGCTGTTTCCGCTGGCCGGTCTCGACCCGGCGCGGGTCGACGAGTACTACGACCTGCTGGCCCTGACGCGGCGTCTCAGCTACGCCGGCAATGAAGCCGCGCGGGGCTATCTCGACGGCCGGCTGGACGCCGCCGGGGCCACCGCCTGGCTGGTGCGGTTCGCGATGAACACGCCGGCCCAGGCCGCCCAGCGGGTGCAGTTCTTCGACGCCTATCGCAGCTACGTCATCAACTACAACCTCGGGGAGGATCTCGTGAAGGCCTATGTCGAGCGGCAGGCCGGCGCCGATCCGGCCGCCCGCTGGCGCGTCTTCGCCGCGCTGCTGTCGTCGCCCCGCCTGCCGTCGGGCCTGAAGGATTAGCCCGCCATGCGCGCGATTGAGATCAGCACGCCCGGGCCGCCCGACGTCCTGAGGCTCGTGGACCGGCCACGGCCGCTGCCCGGCGCCGGCGAGGTCCTGGTGCAGGTGGCGGCCGCCGGCGTGAACCGCCCCGACGTGCTGCAGCGGCGCGGCGCGTATCCGCCGCCGCCAGGCGCCTCCGATCTGCCCGGACTCGAGATTGCCGGCCGGGTCGTGGCGCTCGGACCGTCGCTCGACGAGATGCCGATGCGCTGGCGCGAGGACGACGTCGTGTGTGCACTGGCCGCCGGCGGTGGCTACGCCGAGTACCTGCGCGGTGCCGGCGTTGCAGTGCCTGCCGGTGCCGGCTGGTTGTTCGCTGATCGAGGCCGCGGCCCTGCCCGAGACGTTCTTCACGGTGTGGACCAACGTCTTCGAGCGCGGGCGGCTGCAGGCGGGCGAGTCGATCCTCGTGCACGGCGGCACGAGCGGCATCGGCACCACGGCCATCCAGCTGGCCCGCGCGTTCGGCGCGCGGGTCTTCGCCACCGCCGGGTCGGCGGAGAAGTGCGCCGCCTGCGAGCGGCTCGGCGCCGAGGTCGCGAGCCCCTACAAGGAGCACGACTGGGTGGCGCTGCTGCGCGAGGCCACCGCCGGCCGCGGCGTCGACGTGATCCTCGACATGGTCGGCGGCGACTACGTGGCCCGCAACCTGGCGCTGCTGGCGGTCGAAGGCCGGCTGGTGCAGATTGCCTTCCTCAAGAGCGCGGTGGTCGAGATCGACCTGATGCAGGTGATGCGCCGCCGCCTGACCGTCACCGGCTCCACGCTGCGGCCACGCACGCCGGCCGAGAAAGGGGCGATCGCCGCCGCGCTCGAATCACAGGTCTGGCCGCTCCTCGCCGCCGGCACCGTGAAGCCGGTCGTCCACGCCGTGTTCCCGTTGGAGCGCGCCGCCGACGCACACCGGATGATGGAAGAGAGCCTGCACATCGGCAAGATCGTGCTTGAGGTGGGGCAGTGAGCCGACGGCTGATCAGCTCCGGATCGACCTTCGAGCGCGACATCGGCTACTCGCGGGCGGTGGTGCAGGGCGGCTGGGTGTTCGTGTCGGGTACCACCGGGTTCGACTACTCGACGATGACCATCGCCGCGGACGTCGAGACGCAGGCCGAACAGTGCCTGAAGAACATCGACGCCGCGCTTGCCGACGCTGGCGCGTGTGTCGCCGACGTCGTGCGGGTCCACTACATCCTGCCCGACGCCGCCGAGTTCCCGCGCTGCTGGCCGGTGCTGCGCCGCTACTTCGGCGAGGTGCGGCCGGCGGCGACGATGATCGCGGCCGGCCTGGCCGATCCGCGGATGAAGATCGAGATCGAGGTCACGGCGTTGAAGCCGGAATTCTGAGATGTCGGTCGGCCAGGCGGCAGCCGGATTCCTCGTCGAGACGTCGGCGTTCGTCGCTTCGTCGGTGGCGCTTCAAGGCGTCGTATTCGCGCTTGTAGCCCTCGTCCCTATGCCGATGATGTTCCGCCGCGGCGCCGTGTCCTACGTCACAGTGCTGACGTCGTTCGCCGTGTTCAACCTCTCCCTGATCTTCGGGGGCATCTGGGCCAGCTGCTACTGGGTCGTGACCACCGTTGGCTCGATGTATGTCTCCGTCGATCCGATCGTGCATTGGACGCCGTACTGGCCGTTCTCCGACGTTGGTAGCGAGCAATGGGGCGAGGTCCGCAGCGGGCTCCGCAACGGCGCCACCGTCGCCGAACTCAAGGCGCTGTGGTGGGCCCTGGCGTGGCCGGTGTGGCTGTTGGCGCTCGCGACGTGGATCCTGTGCCGCCGGCGAGCGGTCGCAGGGGTCCCGACATTCGTGTCTTGGCTCGGGCGGCCCACCGTAGATTCGCGGTAACACGGTGCGAGGGCGGCGCGTTCGCCGACGGTCCCTCTGGAGCAGGCCGCGCGAGCGCAAGACCGCAGACGTCGCCGGAGGCGCCGAAGTCCGCGTGGGGTGTTCTGGCGCAGCGGCGACTCGGCAACCGCGTCGCGCAGCACCGCCTGGGGCCCCGCGCTTCCGCCGACACCCGCCGGCGGTGACGTCTGCCGGCCTGCGGAAGCGGGAGCGGCGGCGGACGTGCCGCCCTCGCGCCATATACTGATCGCTTCCCATGTCCGTGCCCGGCCCGCTCTTCACCCCCCGCTTCATCGTGATGTGCGGGTTCAACTTCGTGGTGTTCCTGTCGGCCTTCCAGCTGCTGCCCACGGCGCCGTTCCAGATCCGCGCCCTCGGCGGCAGCGCCGTCGCCGCCGGCTTGTTCCTCGGCTTCCTCACCTACTCGTCGGCGATGAGCGGCCCGATCACCGGCGGCATCGTCGACCGGGTCGGCAAGCGGCGCGTGCTGATGACCTCCAGCCTGGCGATCGCCGTGTTCTCGGCGATCTACGCCGTGCTGCCGACGTTCCAGGGGATGCTCGTCCTGGTCGTCGTCCACGGCGTGTTCTGGTCGGGGCTGCTGGTGGCGGCCGGATCGTACGTGACCGATCTGGTGCCGCCGCTGCGCCGGGCCGAGGGCATGAGCTACTGGGGGATGTCGACCATCTTCGCGATCGCGATGGCGCCGACCCTGGGCCTGTGGGTGTTCGAGCACGGCGGCTGGACGCTGCTGTGCGTCGAGGCGGCCGGACTCAACCTGCTGATGTTCGCCATCGCCGGGCTGTTGCTGCCGGCCGACCCGGCGACGCCGGTGCACGGCGTCCGCGCCTGGTCGTGGCGCGGGCTGGTGGAGTGGAAGGTGCTGGCGCTGTCGATGACGCTGTTCCTCTACGCCTTCGGCTACGGCGGCATCACCAGCTTCGTGGCGATGTACAGCGAGGCGTCGGGGGTGTCGCCGCGGGCCCTGTACTTCACCGTGTTCTCGATCGCGATCCTGGTCACCCGGCCCTATGTCGCGCGTCTCGGCGACCGCGTCGGCCACCGGCGGGTGCTGCTGCCGTGCCTGGTGCTGGTCATGATCGGCTTCGCGCTGCTCGCCGTCGGCGGCAGCCGGACGGTGTTCGTCATCTCGGCCCTGGTCTTCGGCACCGGCTTCGGGTCGGCCTATCCGCTGTTCCTGGGGCACCTGATGCGCCACGTCGATCCGGCGCGGCGCGGCGCGGCCTTCGGCAGCATCCTGGCGGCGTTCGACACCGGCATCGGCACCGGCTCGGTCGTCATGGGCTGGATCGTCCAGCACTACGGGTTCCGTGCGGCCTATGGCACCGCCGCCGTGGTCGCCGCGTTCGCCGTGCCGTATTTCCTCGGCATCGAGCGCCGGGTGCTGCCGGCCGACGCCCCTGAGCACGCCTGACCCGGCGCGGTCACTGCTCGCTCGTGCGCGCCAGCCGCCGCCCGCGCAGCTCGCTCCACACCTCGGCGCCGGTCCGCTGGGCGCCATCGGTTTCGTAGGCGTCGCGAGAGCCGGGGACTTCGTGGCCGATGGCGCGATGGAGCGAGCGCACCGCCTCGTGCGAGCCGGCCGTCGAGCGCGCCACTTCACACGCGTGCTGCAGTTCGTGAGCCAACGTCGCCACCCGCAGGTCGGGCGGGACCGCCGCGGCCAGATCGATGCGGATGTAGCGCGTGTCGCCCAGGCGCGCCACGAACCGCATCGTGCCGATGACGCCGAGCGGCATCGCCGGGGTCGCCACGATGTGCACGATCACGTTGGAGGATTCGAGCTCGCCGACGAGCGTCCGGAAGCGCGCCGATTCCTGGCCGCCGCGTTCGTCCCGAGGGGACGATCTCGGGATGCGGAAGATCCTACGGGCTTGATGGGTTGGACTCAACGCATGCGCCAAACAATCACGAACAGCGGCTGGCGGCTGTTTCGATTCCTCGTAGCAGAGCTTCGGCTCTGCCCCTCCGGGCAGCTCTGAAGAGCTGCCCTACATGAGCGCGAACGGCCCGCGTGCTACGCCGTGACCGGGGTCGGGTCGTAGGTGAGCACCGGCCGCAGCCACCGCTCGGCCTCGGCCACGCTGATGCCCTTGCGGCGGGCGTAGGCCTCGACCTGGTCGGCGGCGACGCGCTGGATGGCGAAGTACTTCGCTTGCGGATGCGAGAAGTACAGACCGCTCACGCTGGCCGCCGGGGTCATCGCGAACGACTCGGTGAGCGCCATGCCGATGCCTTCGGCGCCGAGCAGATTGAACAACCGCCGCTTCTCGCTGTGGTCGGGACACGCCGGGTAACCGAACGCCGGACGGATGCCCTGGAAGGCCTCGCGGCGCAGGTCGTCGTGACTGAGCGCTTCGGCGGCGCCGAAGCCCCAGTCGCGGCGCGCCTGCGCGTGCAGGTACTCGGCGAACGCCTCGGCGAGCCGGTCGGCGAGCGCCTTGGCCATGATCGCGTGGTAGTCGTCGTGCTGCGCTTCGAAGCCGCGGGCGAGCGCGTCGGCGCCGATGCCGGCGGTGACCGCGAAGGCGCCGAGGTAGTCGGCGACGCCGCTGTCGATCGGGGCCACGAAGTCCGCCAGAGAACGATTCGGCTTGTCGTCGGCGATGACTTCCTGCTGGCGCAGCATCGGGAACCGCGTGAGCTCTTTCCTGTTCCCTGTTCCCTGTTCCCTGTTCCCTGCTTCGTAGACCACGATGTCGTCGCCGTCGCCCGCCGCCGGCCAGAAGCCGTAGACGCCGCGGGCGGTGAGCTGCTCCCGGGCGACGATCTGGTCGAGCAGCGCGCGCGCGTGTTCGAACAGCTCACGCGCCGCCGCGCCCTGCTCCGGATGGTCGAGGATGGCGGGGAAGCGGCCCTTGAGCTCCCATGCGGTGAAGAAGAACGTCCAGTCGATGTAGGGCACCAGCTCGGCCAGCGGCACCTCGACGCGGCGGACGCCCAGGAACGTCGGCGTCGGCGGCGGCGCGGCCAGGTCGAGGCGCAGGCGGTTGGCGAGCGCGCGCGCATACGGCAGCGTCGGCCGGTCCTGGCGCGCGGCGTACTTCTCGCGCACCACCGCCTGATCGGCCTTGGTGGCGGCGGCGAACCCCGGGCGCTGCGCCGGGTTCAGCAGCTGCGCCACCACGTCGACCACGCGCGAGGCGTCGGCGACATGCACCACGGCGCCGTCGTAGGCCGGCGCCACCTTCACCGCCGTGTGCTGGGGGCTGGTGGTCGCGCCGCCAATCAGCAGCGGCAGCTTGGGCCCGCGGCTCTGCATCTGCCCGGCGACGTAGACCATCTCGTCGAGTGACGGCGTGATCAGGCCCGACAGGCCGATGATGTCGACCTGGCGCTCGACCGCGGTCTTCAGGATCACGTCGCACGCCACCATCACGCCGAGGTCGATCACCTCGTAGCCGTTGCAGCCGAGGACCACGCCGACGATGTTCTTGCCGATGTCGTGGACGTCGCCCTTGACGGTCGCCATCAACACCTTGCCGGCTGCCCGGCGGGTGCCGCCGGCGGCTTTCTCGGCCTCCATGAACGGCTCGAGGTAGGCGACCGCGCGCTTCATCGCCCGGGCGCTCTTCACCACCTGCGGCAGGAACATCTGCCCGGCGCCGAAGCGCTCGCCGACGATCTTCATGCCGTCCATCAACGGCCCTTCGATGACCAGCAGCGGCCGGCCCAGCGCCAGCCGCGCCTCTTCGACGTCCTGCTCGATGAAGTCGAGCATGCCGTGCACCAGCGCATGCGCCAGGCGCTCGCCGACGGTGCCCTGGCGCCAGGTGAGGTCGGCCTCGCGCTTCGCGCCGCTGCCCTTCACCTGTCCGGCGAAGGTCACCATCCGCTCGGTGGCGTCCGGCCGGCGGTTGAAGATGATGTCCTCGACGTGGGTCAGCAGGTCGGCCGGGATGTCCTGGTAGACGGCGAGCTGGCCGGCGTTGACGATGCCCATGTCGAGCCCGGCGGTGATCGCGTGGTAGAGGAACGCGGCGTGGATCGCCTCGCGCACCACCTCGTTGCCGCGGAACGAGAACGACAGGTTGCTGATGCCGCCGCTGATCTTCACGCCCGGGCAGGTCGCCTTGATCTGCCGGGTGGCCGCGATGAAGTTGACCGCGTAGTCGTTGTGCTCCTCGAGCCCGGTGGCGATCGCCAGCACGTTGGGGTCGAAGATGATGTCGAGCGGGTCGACGCCGGCCTGCTCGGTCAGCAGCCGGTAGGCGCGCTGACAGATCGCCACCTTGCGTGCGACGGTGTCGGCCTGGCCCTGCTCGTCGAACGCCATCACCACCATCGCCGCGCCGTAGCGGCGAATGGTCCGCGCCTTGTGCAGGAAGTCGGCCTCGCCTTCTTTCAGGCTGATCGAGTTGACGATCGCCTTGCCCTGCACGCATTTCAACCCGGCCTCGAGCACCGTCCACTTGGAGCTGTCGATCATGATCGGCAGCCGCGCGATCTCCGGTTCGGTGGCGATGTAGTTGAGGAAATGCGTCATGCACGCCTCGGAGTCGAGCATGCCCTCGTCCATGTTGACGTCGAGGATGTTGGCGCCGCCGCGCACCTGATCCAGCGCCACCTGGGCCGCGCCGGCCCAGTCCGTGGTCTTGACGAGGCGCTCGAAGCGCTTCGAGCCGGTCACGTTGGTGCGCTCGCCGACCATCTGGAAGTTGCTGTCGGCGCGCAGCACCAGCGTCTCGAGGCCGGAGTAGTGGGTGAGACGGCCGAAGCCGCTGTCGGGGCCGCCCGGCGCCGGGTGTGGCCGCGGCGCGATGCCGTCGACGGCGCGGGCGATTGCCGCGACGTGCGCCGGCGTCGTGCCGCAGCAGCCGCCGACGATGTTCAGGAAGCCGCTGGCGGCGAACTCGGCCAGCAGCGCGCCGGTTTCGTCGGCCTGCTGGTCGTACTCGCCCATGGCGTTGGGCAGCCCGGCATTCGGATAGCAGCTCACGTAGCAGCCGGCGATGCGGGCCAGTTCGGCCATGTACGGCCGCATCTCGCGGGCGCCGAGCGCGCAGTTGATGCCGACGCTGAACGGCCGGGCGTGTTCGATCGAGGTGTAGAACGCGTCGAGGGTCTGGCCCGACAGGGTCCGGCCGCTGCGATCGGTGATGGTCACCGAGATCATCAGCGGCAGCGCGGACCCGCGCGCCTCCTGCTCTTCGGCGATCGCGACCAGCGCCGCTTTCGAGGTCAGGGTGTCGAAGATCGTCTCGACCAGCAGCGCGTCGACGCCGCCGTCGAGCAGGCCGCGCACCTGTTCGCGGTAGGCCAGCCGCACCTCGTCGAAGCTCGCCGAGCGGAACGCCGGGTCGTCGACCTTGGGCGAGATCGACAGCGACTTGTTGGTCGGCCCGAGGGCGCCGGCGACGAAGCGCGGCTGGTCGGGGGTCCGCGCCGTCCAGGCGTCGGCGGCGCCGCGGGCCACCCGCGCCGACTCGAGGTTCAGGTCGTAGGCGAGCGACTCGAGGCCGTAGTCGGCCTGGGCGATCGACGTGCTCGAGAAGGTGTTGGTCTCGATGATGTCGGCGCCGGCGGCCAGGTACTCCTCGTGGATCGCCGCCAGTGACGTCGGGCCGGGTCAGCGCGATGAGGTCGTTGTTGCCCTTCAGGTCGCGCGGGTGGTCGGCCAGACGGCTGCCGCGGAAGTCGCGTTCCTCCAGCTTCCGGCGCTGGATCATCGTGCCCATCGCGCCGTCGAGCACGAGGATCCGGCGGGCGAGGAGCGTCGCAAGGGGCGTGGCGGTCATCGGGACTCCTGAGCGGAAGCGGACGCGCGGGCGGCGCGCCGGGGCGGCAGCGCCCGGATCGGCGTGTCGGCGATGGCGCCGCTGGCGATGAGCACCACGAAGGGATCGCCGGCGCCGCGGGCGCCGACGGCGACCCGCACGTGATCGAACCCGGCGGTCGTGAGCCAACCGGTGATGGCGGCTTCGTCGAAGCCCTGCCAGCGGTCGCCGAGCTTGTCGCGCACCCAGTCTTCATCGTGGGCGCGCAGGTCGAGGATCAGCACCCGGCCGCCGGGCCGCAGCACCCGCGCGGCTTCACGCAGGACGCGGGCCGGATCGGCGGCGTGGTGCAAGGTCTGCGAGAGCAGCACGACGTCGACGCTGCGGTCGGGCAGCGGCAGCTTCTCGATCTCGCCGCGCTTCCAGGTGACGTTGGTCACCTTGCGGCGTTCGGCCAGCAGCTTGGCCCGGGCCAGCACCGCGGCCGAGCGGTCGACGGCGATGACCCGGCGGGCCCAGCGGGCGGCTTCGATGGTGAGGTAACCCTCGCCGCAACCGACGTCGGCGACGTCGAGCGGCGGCAGCAGGTGGCCGAGCGCCCGCGACCACGCCGCCCAGCTGCGGCCGGGAACGAGCTGTCGGCCGTCGCGCGTGTCGGGGCCGGCATGGGCGTCGAAGTTCTCGCGCCGCACCCGCCGCACCTCCTGGATGCGGGCGTCGTCGGCGCGGGCGGCCGGCGTGTCGCCGGCGCGCGCGAACTCGGCGTCGAGCAGCCGCCAGAGCGGGTCGTCGCCGCCGGCGGGCCGGGCCAGCCGGTAGTACGCGTAGATGCCGTCGCGCTCTTCGGCGACCAGACCGGCGTCCTTCAGCAGCCCGAGATGACGCGACACGCCCGACTGGGCCAGCCCGAGGATGCCGGTCAGCTCCGACACGTTGAAGCGGTCGAGGCTCAGCGTGCGCAGCAGCCGCAGCCGCGCCGGGTCGCCGAGGATGCGGAATCGGGCGGAAATGTCATCCATATCTATGAATCTACTTGTGATGATATGGCAATTGCCGGCCCGGCGCAACGGCGTGGGCGGCCGGCCGGTCGCCGCCGCCGGTCCCCGGAGGGGTGCCGGTCGCTGCGACCCGGCGTCCTGTGACGGCAAACACGTGAAGTACACTAGGGGGCTCCGCGCCGGCCTCGCTGCCAGTCCGGCTCGACCGAACCCATGGGCATTCTCGACAAGCTCCGACCCCAAGCCAGATGGAAGCACGGCGATCCGGCCGTCCGACTCGAGGCCGTCACCGGCCTCGACGACGCGGCCGCCGACGTGTTCACCCAGGTGGCCACCGACGACCACGACGCGCGCGTCCGCCGCGCCGCCGTGGCCAGACTGTCCGACCCGGACACGCTCGCGGCCGTGAGCCGCAACGACGTCGACACCGGCGTGCGCGATGCCGCGGTCGAGCGCCTGGCCGCGCTGGCCGCCCTCGCCGACGACGGCGCGGTGCGTGCCGTCGCCGCCCTGGGTGGGCTGGGCCGGCACCGGGAGCTGGCCGCGCTGGCCCGCTCCGCCGCGCCCGAGACCGCGCGCCATGCCGCCGTGTCGTTGCTCGGCGAGGCGAAGGCGCTCGGCGGCGTGGCCCGTCACGCCCTCGACGCCGGGACCCGGCTGCTCGCGCTCGAGCGGCTCAGCGACGGCGCTGAGCTCGAAGCGGTGGCGACCAACGGCGAACACGCCGACGCCGCCGTCGCCGCGCTCGATCGCCTCGTGGCGGCGACCCCCGAACAGCTGAGCGCGATCGCCCAACGGGCCAGGACCAAGGCGGCCGCCAAACGCGCCAAGGCGCTGCTGGCCGCGGCGACCGCGCCGCCGGCGGTGGCCGCGCCGGCCGCCGTCGACTACAAGGACGCCGATCAGGACGCCGCCCGTGCGCTGGTCCTGCAGATGCAGGCCCTGTCGGCCTCGATCGACGCCTCGGCGGTGCGCGACGGCTATGCCGCGGCCCGTGTCGCCTGGGTCGAGCTGCTGGCCGATGCCGAGGTGCGCCCCGAGATCGTCGAGGAGTTCGAGACGCTGTCGGACCGCGTGCGCACCGCCGTGGCGGCCGACGAGGCCCGCCGGGCCGAGGAGTCGCGGCGCGCCGCTGCCCTGCGCCAGGAGCAGGCCGAGCGGCTCGCGCTGTGCGAGCGGCTGGAAGCGCTGAGTGGCGACGACGTCGCCGCCGGGCTCGAGGCCGCCCGCGCCGAGTGGGAAGGGCTGCCGCCGATGGCCGATGCCTGGGCCGGCGACGTGCAGCGCCGCTTCGACGACGCGGCCAAGGCCGCCGAACGCCGTCACGCGCAGGTGGTGCAGGCCCGCGAGCTGGCGGCCCAGGCGCCGGCGGTGGTGGCCGAGGCCGAGAGCCTGGTGGCGGCCGACTACGCCGCCGTGCGCGGCCAGTGGCAGGCGCTGCGCCGCAAGTGGCAGGCGATTGGCCGGGTCGGCGAGGTGGATGCGGCGCTCGCCGAGCGGTTCGCCGCCGTCAGCGCCACCTTCGACGCGCGCGAACTGGACGTCCGCGCCGTCAAGCACCGCGGCCAGGAGGACAACCTCCACCGGCTGCAGGCGGTCGTGCAGGGACTCGAGGCCCGCGCCGCCGCCGAGACGCTGTCGCTGAAGGACGCCGACACGCTCATCAAGGACGTGAAGCTGGCGATCGGCACGATGGGGCCGCTGCCGACGCCGCAGGACCGCGAGGACCTCACGGTGCGTCTGCAGGCGGTGCGCGCCGCGGCGCAGCCGCGGCTCGAGGAACTGCGCAACGCCGAAGAGTGGAAGCGCTGGGCCAACGTCCAGGTGCAGGAAGACCTGTGCACCAAGATGGAAGCGCTGGTCGTCGTCGCCGACACCGAACCCGAGAAGGCCGCCAACGAGATGCGCGCCCTCCAGGAGAAGTGGAAGCCGGTGGCGGCGGCGCCGCGCTCGCAGGCCGAGACCCTGTGGACCCGCTTCAAGGCCGCGCAGGGGCAGGTCTACGAGAAGTGCAAGGACTTCTTCGCCCAGCAGGCCGCCGAACGTCAGGAAGCGCTGAAGACGAAGGAAGCGCTGTGCGAGAAGGCCGAAGCGCTCGCCGAGTCGACCGACTGGGTGCGCACGGCCGACGCGATGAAGGCCCTGCAGGCCGAATGGAAGGCCACCGGCGCGGTCACCCGCGGCCGTGAGAAGGCGGTCTGGGAACGCTTCCGCAAGGCCTGCGACGCGTTCTTCACGCGCCGCCAGGCCGACATGAAGCAGCGCAAGCAGGACTGGGGCGAGAACCTGTCGCGCAAGGAAGCGCTGATCACCGAAGCCGAGCAGCTGGCGCAGTCCACCAACTGGGATCAGGCCGCCGCGCGGCTCAAGGCGCTGCAGGTCGAGTGGAAGACGATCGGCCCGGTGAAGAAGAGCAAGAGCGACCAGGTGTGGGAGCGTTTCCGCGCCGCCTGTGACCAGTTCTTCGAGCGCTTCAAGCACCGCGACCAGGAAGCGATCCAGACCAAGTTCGTCGATCGCGACACCGCGGTCGCCGAGATCGAGGCGCTGGTGCCGGCCGACGACGCGGCGATGCCCGACGACCTCTACAACAAGGTGCAGGCGGCCCGGGCGCGCTGGCTGCAGGGCCCGGAACTGCCGCGCCACGTGCTGATGCCGCTGGCCGAACGCGTCAACGGCGCGCTGCTCGCGCTGGTCACGCGCTGGCCCGACGCGTTCACCGGCGGCGAGCTCGACCCGGTGGTGACCGCCCGGCGCATGGAGAAGCTGTGCGCCAAGGTGGAAGCGCTGGCGCCGCAGGACGGCCGCGAGCAGACGTCGACGGCGGCGCTGTCACCGGCCGAGCTGCTGGCGAAGCAGTGGCGCGAGGCGCTGGCTGCCAACACGATGGGGGCCGGGGCGGCGCGGCAGGCCGAAGAAGCCCGCCAACGGGCCGCCGATCAGGAGCTGCGCAGCGCCCAGTCGGCGTGGTTGCGGCTCGGCCCGGTGCCGCCCGAAACCCGCAAGCCGCTGCAGGAGCGCTTCGATCGCGCCGTGCGCCGCGTGCTCGACGGACGACGGCGTCCGGTCGCGCGCGCGTAGTAGATCCCCGATCAGCGGCGAGCGGCTACTACACAAGTCCGCGCACACGGAATCCTACGAACGTTGTGACCCGGGGGGCTGCGTCACGGCCCGGCTGGATCGATGCGCGGCAGTTGGAGCTACTATCTGCGCGGAGGAGTTGCCCATGTCACCGTCTCGAGTCCTGCCTGCTCTCTGCACGTGCGCCGCGGTGCTGCTGACCGCGTGCGGCGGCGCTGGAACCCCCGCCCCGGCTCCCGCCGCCGCTCCCGCCGCCGCGTCGACCGCCGCGGGCAACCCCATTTCCGGCGTCGGCATGCCGAACCCGGCGCCGAACGTCACCCGCAACTGGGGCCAGCTCCCGGCCGGACGCACGTGGGGCACCTCGGCCGGCGTCGACATCGACCCGAAGGACGGCCACATCTGGGCCTACGAGCGCTGCGGCGCCGGCGCGTCCGGTGGAGCGGGCGGAGGCCCGGTCGATTGCGACAACAACCCGGTCGATCCGGTCTTCAAGTTCGACCGCAACACCGGCGCGGTGCTCGCCAACATCGGCAAGGGCGTGATGGTGACCCCGCACGGCATCCACGTCGACAAGGACGGCAACGTCTGGGTCGCCGACTTCTCCGGCAACAAGGCCGAGACCAAGGGCCATCAGGTCCACAAGTTCAGCCCCAAGGGCGAAAAACTGCTGAGCCTCGGCATCGCCGGCAAGCCCGGCAACGCCGACGGCCAGTTCAACCAGCCGAACGACGTCGTCACCGGCCCCGACGGCAGCATCTACGTCTCGGACGGGCACGACGGCCAGGGCATGACCACGCAGGCGCTGGTCACCGCCGGCCTCGAGCGCGGCGCCACCGCGCGCATCAGCAAGTTCACGCCCGAGGGCAAGTTCGTCAAGTCGTGGGGCAAGATCGGCGTCCGCCACGGCGAGTTCCGCACTCCGCACGCGCTGGCGTTCGACTCCAAGGGCCGCCTGTGGGTGGCCGACCGCGGCAATCACCGCCTCGAGATCTTCGACCAGGAAGGCACTTACCTCGAGTCGCGCTACGCCTACGGCCGCATCAGTGGCTTCTTCTTCAAGGGCGACAGCGTCTACGCCATCGACTCCGAGTCGGGCCCGTTCAACCACGTCGGCTGGCGCAACGGCGTGCGCATCGGCCCGCTCGACGAGGATCGGATCACGGCGATGGTCCCGCCCTTCGAGCGCGACGATCGCGTCTACCAGGGCACGGCCGGGGAAGGCGTGGCGGTGGACGCCGACGGCAACGTCTACGCCGCTGAAGGTCCGAACTCGCTGACGCAGGCCGGCGGCGCGTTCACGAAGTACTCCGTCAAGTAACTCGCGGCGCTACTCGGCCGAGGGGTCCTCCAGGTAGGTATACCCCTGGAGGCCTTCCTCGTAGAACTTGAGGAGGCGGCCGGCCTGCGGGTCCTGCAGCTGGCCGGCGTGGACCGCCGCTTCGACGTCGCGGCGCAGCTTGCCGAGCAGCTCTTCCGGGTCGAACTGCACGTAGCGCAGCACCTCGCTGACCGTGTCGCCCTTGATCACGTGGGCGACGCGGGCGGTCTCGGCCTCGTCGCCGTTGCCCTCGGTGAGGCTGACGTGCACGGCATGGGTGTCGCCGAGCAGGTTGTGGAGATCGCCCAGGATCTCCTGGTAAGCGCCGACCAGGAACACGCCGAGGTAGTACGGCTCGCCGTTGTAGCGGTGCAGCTTCAACGTCTTCTTGACGTCGCGCCGGTCGATGAACTGATCCAGTTTGCCGTCGGAGTCGCAGGTGATGTCGCCGATGACCGCGTGGTTGACCGGCTTCTCGTTGAGCCGGTGGATTGGCATCACCGGGAACAGCTGCTTGATGGCCCAGCTGTCGGGGATCGACTGGAACAGCGAGAAGTTGCAGAAGTAGGTGTCCGACAGCGTCTCCTCGAGGGTCTGCAGATCCTCGGGGATCTCGGGCATCTGCGGCAGCAGCTTGCAGATCTTGTCGGCGATGGCGAAGAACAGGTTCTCGGCGTGGGCCCGCTGGTCGAGCGGCAGGTAGCCGCCGCTGAACAGGTTCATCGCCATGTCGAGCGCCTGCTGCGCGTCGTGGTAGCTCTCGAGCGCGTTGCGGGCATTGACGTTGCGGTGGGTCTCGATCAGGTCGACGAGCGGCTGCTCGAAGTCGTCGCGCGGTGCCGTCGGCACCTGCTCCTCGCCGAAGCCGCTGGTGCCGAGCACGTTGAAGACCAGCAGCGAGTGGTAGGCGGTGATCGCCCGGCCGCTCTCCGAGACGATGGTCGGATGGGCGACCTTCTCCTCGTCGCACACCTGCTGGATGTGGTACACGACGTCGTTCGCGTACTCCTGCAGGGTGTAGTTCATGCTCGACTCGAAGTTGGTCTGCGAGCCGTCGTAGTCCACGCCCAGACCGCCGCCGACGTCGATGTACTGCACCCCGGCCCCGGCCTTGGCCAGGTCGCAGTAGACCCGCGCCGCTTCGTTCAGGGCGTTCTTGATGATGCGGATATGGGTGATCTGGCTGCCGAGATGGAAGTGGAGGAGCTTGAAGCAGTCCTCCATGCCGCGTGAGCGGAGCAGTTCCAGCCCGCGCAGGATCTCGGTGACGGTGAGGCCGAACTTCGAGCGGTAGCCGCCGGAGGACTGCCAGCGGCCCATGCCGCGCGCCGCCAGCTTGACCCGCATGCCGATCTGCGGCCGCACGCCGACCTTCTCGGCGTACTTCAGGATCAGCTCGAGCTCGGTGTACTTCTCGACCACCGGGATGATGTTGCGGCCGATCTTCTGGGCCAGCATCGCCATCTCGATGAACTCGGCGTCCTTGAAGCCGTTGCAGACGATCGGCGTGTCGTTGGTGGCCATCGCCGCCACCGCCAGCAGTTCGGGCTTGGAGCCGGCCTCGAGGCCGAAGCCGTACTGGCGGCCGAAGTCCATCACCTCCTGCACTACCTGGCGCTGCTGGTTCACCTTGATGGGGTAGACGCAGACGTAGCGGCCCTGGTACTGGTTCTGGGTGATGGCGTTCTGGAACGCCGAGTGGATCTCGCCGAGCCGGTGCTGGAGGATGTCGGGAAAGCGCACCAGAATCGGCGCACTCAGCCCGCGCAACTCGAGCCGATCGACCAGCTTCTTCAGATCCACCGACCGGGCGGCGTCGCGGGTCGGGTGCACCTGCACGTGCCCGGCCTCGTTCACCGAGAAGTAGCCCTGGCCCCAGCGCGCCACTTCGTAGAATTCGGCGGCGTCGGCCGCCGTCCACTGCGCCGTGGCGCTGCCGTTCTGCGACCGCTGCCGCTCGTGGGTGACCGTGTTCATCCTGTTCAGGAGAATAAACGAAATTCCGCACGGCGGTGTGACGATTCGCGTCGCGGGCCGGACATTGACTACGATCGGCGGGCGATGACCGACCGCGTGCCCGCCATCACGGTGCTGCTGCTGCCGACCGACACCAACCATCCGGGCACGATCGTCGGCGGCGTGATCCCGTCGCACCTCGAGCTGCAGTCGACGACGGAGGCGGTGCGATGATCGCGGCCTTCGCGCCGGCCACCGTGTCCAACGTCGCCGCCGGTTTCGACGTGCTCGGCTTCGCGCTCGACCAGCCCGGCGACGTCGTGCTGGCCGCGCTGTCGGACGGCCACGGCGCGGTCATCGCCGACATCCAGGGCGATGGCGGCCGGCTGCCGCGGGAGGCCGGACGCAACACCGCCAGCGCTGCCGCCAACGCCCTGCTCGCCGCGCTGGGCACCCGCCAGGGCGTGTCGCTGGCGCTGCACAAGGGCCTGCCGCTGGCCAGCGGCGTCGGCAGTTCCGGCGCCAGCGCGGTGGCGGCGGTGGTCGCCGTGAACGAGCTGCTGGGCCGTCCGGCCAGCCTCGATCTCCTGCTGCGCTGCGCCATGGCCGGCGAGCAGGCCGGCTGCGGCGCCGTGCACCCCGACAACGTCGCTCCGTCGCTCTACGGCGGGTTTGTGCTGGCCCGCAGCGTCGATCCGCCCGACATCGTCCGCCTGCCAGTGCCGGCCGGGCTGGCGTGCGCCGTGCTCCACCCGTCGATGGAGATCCACACCGGCACCGCGCGCGCGCTGCTCGGCGACACCGTCCCGTTGACCACCGCGGTGCGGCAGTGGGCCAACCTCGGCGCGCTCGTCTCGGCCCTGCACTCCGGCGACCTCGGGCTGCTGGCGCGGTCACTCGAGGATCATGTCGCCGAGCCCAAACGGGCCGGGCTGGTGCCGGGATTCCATGCCATCAAGGCCGCGGCGCTGGCCGCTGGGGCGCTCGGCTGCAGCCTGTCGGGTTCCGGGCCCTCGATGTTCGCGCTGGCCCGGTCGCTCGACCAGGCCACATCCGCCGGCCAGGCGATGGCGGCGGCGTGGGCGACTGCGTCCCCCGGCGTGCCGGCGGATCTCTGGATCTCGCCAGTGGGCACGTCGGGCGCGCGTCTCGTCACCGCGGAAGGAGCGCGCTGATGTTCGTCAGCACGCGAGGCGGCGTGCCGCCGGTTCGGCTGGCCGAGGCGCTGCGTCAAGGCCTGGCCCCGGACGGCGGACTCTACGTGCCGGTGGACGTGCCGGTGATGACGGCAGAGGAGTGGGCCGGGCTGCGCGGCCGGACGCTCCCCGACGTCGCCACGGCGCTCATCGCGCCGCTCGTCGCCGACACCTTCGACCGCGACGACGCTCAGCCGTCTGATGGCGTCGGCGCTGGCGTTTCCGATTCCGCTGGTGCCGATCGTGCCCGGCGTGTGGGCGCTCGAGCTGTTCCACGGGCCGACGCTGGCCTTCAAGGACGTCGGCGCCCGCAGCATGGCGCGCTGGCTGGCGGCGACCGCCGGCGCGGCCGGGGACGGCCCGCTGACGGTGCTGGTCGCCACGTCGGGCGACACCGGCGGCGCCGTGGCCCACGCCTTCCACGGCGTGGCCGGCACCCGTGTAGTCGTGCTCTACCCGCGCGGCCGGGTCAGCGCGGTGCAGGAAGCGCAGTTCGCCACGCTCGGCGGCAACGTCACGGCGGTGGCCGTCGAGGGCACCTTCGACGACTGCCAGCGGCTCGTCAAAGAGGCGTTCTCGGACGGCGCGCTGGCCGCGCGCCACCGGCTGACCTCGGCCAACTCGATCAGCGTCGGCCGTCTGCTGCCGCAGATGGCCTACTACGCGTGGGCGGTCGCTGCAGCTGCCGGCCGAGTCGCCGCCGCCGGTGATTGTCGTGCCGAGCGGCAACCTCGGCAACATCACCGCCGGGCTGCTGGCGGCGCGTCGCGGCGTGCCGATCGCCCGGTTCGTGGCCGCGACCACCATCAACGATCCGCTGCCGCGGTTCCTCGCCTCGGGCCGCTACGAGCCGGCGCCGGCGGTGCCGACGCTGGCCAACGCGATGGACGTCGGCCATCCCAGCAACTTCGAGCGCCTGCAGTGGCTCTTCGGCGGCGACCTGGCGGCGATGCGTCGAAGGGTGGCCGGGCTGGCGGTGACCGACGACGAGATTCGCACCGCGATGCGCGAGATGGCGGCGCACGGCTACATCGCCGATCCGCACACCGCGGTCGGCTGGGTCGGCGCGGCGCGCGCGGCAACCGACCTGGACCGGGCCGTGCCGCGGGTGATCCTCTCCACCGCGCATCCGGCCAAGTTCGGCGACGTCGTGGCGCCGGTGCTGGGCCACGAGATCCCGCTGCCGCCGGCGCTGGCCGAGCGCATGGCCCATCGGCCGTCGGCGTGGCCGGCGGCGCCGTCGCTCGCGGCGGTGACGGCGGTGCTGGAGCGGGTCACCGCGTAGCGGCTCGGGCATACTGCGACCGCCATGCGCACCCGCCGACTGCTGCTGCTGGCCGCGATCGTCGGGCTGGGCGCGGCGTTCTTCGCCTTCGACCTCGGCCCGCGGCTCGGCCTCGACGCGCTGAAGGCGCAGCGCAGCGCGCTGCGCGCCGCGTTCGACGCCCGTCCGGTCACGACGGCGGGGCTGTATGCCGGGCTCTACGTCGTCGTGACGGCGCTGTCGCTGCCCGGCGCGGCGGTGATGACGCTGGCCGGCGGCGCCATCTTCGGCTTCGCGTGGGGCCTCGTGCTGGCGTCCTTCGCGTCGACGATCGGCGCGACGCTGGCGTTCCTGTCGGCGCGCTTTCTGCTCCGTGACGCGGTGCAGGCGCGCGTCGGCAACCGGCTGGCCGCTGTCAACGCCGGCATCCGCGCCGACGGCGCCTTCTACCTGTTCACGCTGCGCCTGGTTCCCGCCTTCCCGTTCTTCGTCGTCAACCTGGTGATGGGGCTGACGCCGATGCCGACCTGGACGTTCGTCTGGGTGAGCCAGCTCGGGATGCTGCTCGGCACGGCCGTGTTCGTCAACGCCGGGACCGAACTGGCGGCGGTGCGGTCGCTCTCCGACGTGCTCTCGCCCGGGCTGCTGGCGTCGTTCGTGCTGCTCGGGCTGGCGCCGCTGGCCGGCCGGCTGGTCGTCGAACGGGTCCGCGCCCGCCGCGTCTACGCGCCGTGGGCGCACGTGCGGCCGCGCCGCTTCGACCGCAATGTCGTCGTCATCGGTGGTGGCTCGGCCGGTCTCGTCACCGCCTACATCGCCGCGAGCGTCAAGGCCGCGGTGACGCTGGTCGAGCGCGACCGGATGGGCGGCGAGTGTCTGTACACCGGCTGCGTGCCGTCCAAGACGCTGATCCGATCGGCGAAGCTGCTGGCCGAGATCGCCCGGGCCGGCGACTACGGCGTCCGCACCGGCCCGGCGGCGATCGACTTCGCCGCGGTGATGGCGCGGGTGCAGCGGGTGGTGCGGGCGATCGAGCCGCACGACTCGGTGGCGCGCTACACCGCCCTCGGCGTCGAGTGCGTGCCGGGCAGCGCCAGGATCACCTCGCCGTGGACCGTCGACATCACCGCGCCCGACGGGACGCACCCGCACGCTGACGACCCGGGCGATCGTCATCGCCGCCGGCGCGCGGCCGCTCGTGCCGCCGATTCCCGGTCTCGCCGAGGTCGACGCCGCTCACCTCCGACACGGTGTGGAATCTGCGGCAGCTGCCGGCGCGGCTGGTGGTGCTGGGCGGCGGGCCAATCGGCTGCGAGCTGGCGCAGGCGTTCGCGCGGTTCGGTGCCCGCGTCACCATCGTCGAGCAGGCAGCGCGGCTGCTCACCGCCGAAGACGACGACTGCGGCGCCGTCGTGCAGTCGACGTTCGCGGCCGAGGGCGTGGCGTTGCGGCTCGGCCAGCGGGCCGTCCGCGTGGAGGTCGTCGACGGCGAGAAGCGGCTGGTCGTGGACAGCGCCGGCGCGGTCGAGTCGATCGCCTTCGACGAGATCCTCTGCGCCGTCGGCCGCGTGGCCAACACCGAGGGCTACGGACTGGAGGCACTCGGGATCGGCACCACCAGCCTGCGCCGGCTCGACGTGAACGGCCACCTCGAGACCCGCTATCCGAACATCGTCGCCTGCGGCGACGTCGCTGGGCCCTATCAGTTCACCCACATGGCCGCGCACGGCGCCCGGTACGCGGCACTGAACGCGCTGTTCGGCTGGATCCGCCGATCGAAGGCCGACTACTCGGTGGTGCCGTGGGTGACCTTCACCGATCCGCAGGTGGCACGGGTCGGCCTGAACGAGCAGCAGGCGCGGGCCGCCGCAACCCCGTACGACGTGACGACCTACGCGCTCGACGACCTCGATCGGGCGATCGCCGATGGCGAGACCGTCGGGCTGGTGAAGGTGCTGACGGCGCCAGGATCAGATCGCATTCTCGGCGCGACGATCGTCGGCAGCCACGCCGGTGAGATGCTGCCCGAGTTCGTGACCGCGATGACCCACCGTCTCGGGCTGAACCAGGTGTTGGACACGATTCACGTCTACCCGACCTTCGCCGAGGCGAACCGGTTCGTCGCCGGCGCCTGGCGGCGCGGCACCGTGACACGCGGCCAGCACACCCTGCTCGTGGCGCTGCATGCGTGGCGGCGAGGTGACGCCGGCCTGGGCGGGGTGGTCGCGGCGCTGTGGCCGTTGTGGCGTGACCGGCGACGCGCTGACGGTCACGGCTAGCGGCTGGCGGCTCGCCGCTGCCGGCGAGTAAGATTCCGGGTGATGTCCACCGCGACGCCGTCACTCACCCCCGAACGGGCCGCGATCGATCCGGCGTACACCTGGGATCTTTCCGCGATCTTTCCGTCGTGGGAGGCCTGGGAACAGGGGATGGCCGACCTCGAGCAGCGGATCGGCGGCTTCAAGGCCCTGGCCGGCACGCTCGGACAGGGCGCGGCGCAGTTGCGCGAGGCCCTCCAGGCCCACGATGCCATCGGGCAACTGAGTTACCGCGTGTGGTACTACCCGTCGCTGTCGCACGACGAAGACCAGCGCGACAACGGCTCGGCGGCGCGGCGCCAGCGGGTGCAGTTGCTGTTTGCCCGGCTCGAACACGCCACGTCGTGGTTCAACCCCGAGCTGCTCACGGTGCCGCCGGCCGCCATCCGCCTGTGGATGGACGCCGACCCGGCGCTGGCCGTCTATCGCTTCGCGGTTGAGGATCTCTTCCGGAAGCAGGCGCACGTACTCGACCACAACGGCGAGCGGCTGCTGTCACTGGCCTCGCGCCTGAGCGGGGCGCCGAAGGACGCCTACGAGTCGCTGTCCACCGCCGATGCACGGTTCCCGAGCATCACGCTGTCGACCGGCGCCGAGGTGCAGGTGACCTACGGCCAGTACCGCCGCGTGCTGGCGACCAGCCGCGTCGCCGCCGACCGGCGCGCCGCCTTCGACGCCCACTACGACGTGTTCGGCGCCACCCGCAACACCTACGCCTCGCTCTACAACGGCGTCCTGCACCGCGACTGGTTCCAGGCCCGGGCGCGCGGCTACGCGACGACGCTCGATGCGGCGCTCTACGGAGACGCGATTCCGCCCGAAGTGGTGACGACGCTCATCGCCGAAACCAAGGCCGGCGTCGAGCCGTTCCGCCGGTATCACCGGTTGCGCAAGCGCGTCCTCGGCCTGGCCGACTACACCGCCGCCGACGCCTACGTGCCGCTGGTCGAGCACGACGTCCAGTACCGCTACGACGACGTCCGCGCCTGGATCGTCGAGTCGACGGCGCGGCTGGGCGCCGACTACCAGGCCCGGGTGCGGGAGGCGTTCGATCGCCGCTGGATTGACGTCTACGAGAACCAGGGCAAGCGCAGCGGCGCGTATTCGGCGCCGGTCTACGGCGCCCACCCGTACATGCTGCTGAACTACAACGACACCCTCGACGCGGTGTTCACCCTGGCCCACGAGATGGGCCACTCGATGCACACGCTGCTGGCCCACGCCGCGCAGCCGTTCGTCTACGCCGGCTACACCATCTTCGTCGCCGAGGTGCCGTCGACGCTCAACGAGGAGCTGCTGCTCGAGCTGATGCTCGAGCGGGTCGGCAGCCGCGAGGAAGGCATCGTGCTGCTGCAGCACGCCATCGACGGCATCGTCGGCACGTTCTACAACCAGGTGCTGTTCGCCGACTTCGAGCTCGAGGCGCACCGGATGGTGGAGCGCGACGAGCCGATCACCGCCGAGTCGCTGACCGCGCTCTACAGCCGTCTGCTCGACGACTACTGGGGCGACGCCATCACCCGCGACGAGCGGCTCGGCTGGACGTGGGCGCGCATCCCGCACTTCTACCAGTCGCCGTACTACGTCTACCAGTACGCGACCTGCATGGCGTCGACGGCGGCGCTGATGGAGCAGGTGGGCAGCGCCGATCCGGTGCGCCGCGCCGATGGCGTCGCGCGCTACCTGGCGCTGCTGGCGGCCGGCGGCAGCGACCATCCGATGACGTTGCTCAAACAGGCCGGCGTCGACCTGTCGGAGCCGACCGCGATCCGTGCGCTGGTGGCCCGCCTCGACGGCCTGGTCGGTCGCCTCGAGGCCGCGCTGGCCTGAGCTCGCGCGGTCAACGCGCCCGTGCACACGGCGGGGGCGTCACCCAGTCGGGCAGCCCGCTCACGACGCGATCGGTCGTGCGGTCGCGCACCACTGGCGTCCATTCGCCCTTGGGCCAGACGCGGGTCGAAAAGCGCATCGGCTGTGCCCGGACCTCCACCTCGTAGCGGTGGCCCGGCTCGGGCGTGAATCCGACGATGGCCGTGCCGGGGTCGCCGCCGCCCACCGACGCGCTCCCCGGCCGCGGTTCGTTGCGCATCGTCACGGCGAGCGTGACCGGTTCGGCGACTGTCCAGGCGCGCGTTCGCGGCGCCACCGCCGTGCCATTCACACACTGCACCACCAGGGCGCGCTGGGTGATCCGCAGCCGCGCCGACGTCTGGGCCCCGGCCGCGATCGGCGTCGCGAGCAGCGACAGGGTCATCAAGAGGGTCACGGCGAGTCGAGGCATGCGGAGAGCTCCAGTCCGATTCAGTCGTTGAGCGCGCGCACCGGGTCGAGCCGCATCGCCCGCCAGGCGGGCAGCGTGGCGGCCAGGATCGCCGTGCCGATGAGCGTCGCTGGCGCCGCAATGAACGTCACCGGGTCGAGCGGCGCGATGCCGTAGAGTTGCGATTCCATCAACTGCGCGACGGCAGCGGCGATGCCGAGGCCGATGGTCAGGCCAGTGCAGGTGACGGTCAGCGCATCGCCGACGACCAACCGCGCCACCTGCCGCGGCACCGCCCCGAGCGCCATCCGCAGTCCCAATTCGGCGGTCCGTTCGGCGGCGACGAGTGCCACCACGCCGTAAACACCGAGGGCAGCCAGTCCCAAGGCGATGGCACCGAACAGGGTGGCGAGGACCAGCGTGAATCGTCGCTCGCCGACCGACGCCCGCCTGATGCTCTCCATCGACCGGATCTCCGCGAGCGTGGCGCCCGGATCGAGACCGCGCACGAGTTGCCGGACCGACACCGCGAGCGCGTCCGGATCGGCGGCGGTGCGGATGGCGACGAAGGGGGCGAACGGCGGATTGGAAATGAAGTTCACATAGAGTTCCGGCGGCGGGGGCTCCTCGAGGCTGCCGTGATGGACGTCGCCGACCACGCCGACGATGGTCATCCACGGGTTGGCCGGATCGGCGCCCAGGGCGACGCGCCGGCCGATCGGATCCTCGCCCGGAAACACCCGCGCGGCGAAGGTCTCGTTGACCACCGCCACCTCGAGTCCGCTGCCGTCGCCGCTGGTGAAGACGCGCCCGCGCCGGAGCGGAATCCGCATCGCGCCGAAGTAGTCGTGCAAGGCCCGCCGGAACTCGATCTCGGGCAGGCGCGCCCCCTCGATGACGCGACCGTCGACCCGGATCGTGGTGGTGACGTTGGTGCTGCCGAGCGGGAGGCGCGTCGTGCCGCCGGCGGTGACGACGCCGGGCAGCGCGCGCACGCGGGCGAAGAACTCGTCGTAGAAGGCCCGTCGCTGGGCCGCGGAGGTCAGGTGATCGGGCGCGCCCATCTGCACGGTGAGCAGATGGTCGGCCTTGAACCCCGGATCGACGTCCAGCAACGCCGCGAAGCTGCGGGCGAGCAGCCCCGCCTGCACGGCGAGCACCGATGCCAGCGCCACCTGGCCGACGACGAGCGCCGTTCGCAGCCTCCGCCCGGCTCGCGACGCTCCGGTGGCGCCTCGTCCGGCGTGCTGGAGGACGGTCCGTACATCGGGCCGGGCCGACGTCCACATCGGCGCCAGGCTCAGCAGGCCGCCGCAGAACACGGCCAGCACCGCCGCGGCGACGACGACGGTCGAGTCGGGGGCGACCTCGCCGACGCGCGGCAGGCTCGCGGGCGCCAGGCCGACCAGCCCGTCAATCACCCAGCGCAGTGCGCCGAGCGAGACCACGGCGCCGGCGATTGCGAGGATCAGGCCCTCGGCCAGGACCTGGCGCACCAGCTGCAGCGTGCCGGCGCCGAGCGCCGATCGCACCGCCAGTTCCCGCTGGCGCATGACACTTCGCGCCAGCATCAGATTGGCGACGTTGACCATCGCCATCAGCAGCAGGACGCCGGCGCCACCGAGCAGGAGCAGCAACGCCGGCCGCACCGCGCCGACGGTCTGCTCGTGCAGATCGACGACGCGGGCGCCCCAGCCGCGATTGGTGTCGGGATACCGGCCGGCCAGCGTGGCGGCCACGGCGGCGACGTCGTCGTCGGCCTGCGCCACGCTGACGCCCGGCGCCAGACGAGCCACGACGACCAAGGCATGCGAACCACGCACGAGCAGCCCGTTCGTGTCGACCCACCGCGGCCCTTCGAGCGGCATGGGCACCCACAGATCGGAGGCCTGCGGCGCGCCGACACTGGCCGGGCCGAGCATGCTGCGATGGGGGAAGGCGAACCCGGCGGCGGCCACCCCGACGATCTCGAGGGCTTCGTTGCCCGACAGCACGATCCGCCGGCCGATGACGGCGGGGTCGGCGCCGAAGCGACCGCGCCAGGCGGCGTCGCTGAGCACCGCCACGCCGCGCTCGCCGGGGCCGAACAGCCGGCCGAGCTGCGGCTGCGCGCCGAGCAACTCGAGCATGCCGTCGCCGACCCGGGCGATGGCCAGGAGCCCCTGGTCGCCCTCGCCGATGATCGCGGCGCGGATCATGAACGACAGCGCGTAGTCGGTCGCCGCGAACGACCGGCTCATCGCCTTGATGTCGGTGAAGTTGGCGGCCGAGAGCACGTTGGCCGCGCCCCCGGTCTGCGGGTTCTCGCTCCACACCATGACCAGGCGATCGGCGTCGCGATAGGGCAGCGGCCTGAGCAGCACGCCGTTGACCACGGCGAAGATGGCGCCGTTGGCGCCGATGCCGAGGGCGAGCGCGGCCACTGCCAGCGCGGTGAATCCGCGCGCCGCGGCGAGTCCGCGAACTGCTGCGCGAAGGTCGTGAAGGACGGCGTCCCACATGCCGGCGTGTCTCCCTGACGGCGAATAGAGATGAGGCTGATGGCTGCGCCAGGCGAGCAGGCGTGTGACTGCCGAGGCCCGCTCGGCGAGTCCGTGCGCGACGGTGGTGGTCAGGAGGCGAACCCGATGCGCCGAGGGCGTGGCTCCAGCCGGTGTCGACCACGCCGACGTCAGCCCATCGGCGAACTCGCCGCCGAACCGGCGGCGGAACGCCGCCGGATAGGCGAGCAACACCAGCCACACCAGCCAGCGCGGCGGGCTGGTCATGCCCGGCCTCGTTTCGGTGCCGGCGCCGGATCGAACAGCGCTCTCGCGTCAGCCGCGCGAAGCAGGGACCGCAGCCGCTCGGCTTCGGCCCGAGCGACGGCGCGGCCGAGAGGCGTGATCTGGTAGTAGCGCCGGCGCTCGTCGTCGCCGGCCTCGGGACGGGCGTCGAGTTCGACGATCAGCGCGTCTTCGAGCAGGCGGGCGAGGGCGCGGTAGAGCGACCCGGGATGCAGGGTCACGGTGCCGCCGCTGCGCCGGGCCACTTCCTGCATCACGGCGTAGCCGTGCAGGTCGCCGCCGGCCAGCGCCAGCAGGATCTCGAACCACACCGGGGCCAGGGGGAGGAAACGCTCGGGACGGGCGAGGTCAGTCATAGATGCGTTGAGAATATACGCGTGTGGCGTATAGACGGCAATCCGGTCGCAGAGGTTGCAGTTCCGCGGTTGACGCGGGTGATGAATCGTGTATATCCTCATATCCGGATTTACGGATGAAGCAAGCTCGCGTTCTCGCGTTGCCGACCCAGACCGATGTGCCGCAGGTGCTCGAGCACCTGACGACGCTGGCCGATCCGGCGCGGTGCCGGGTGCTGCTGCTGCTCGAGCGCCACGAGCTCACCGTGACCGAGCTGTGCGCCGTGCTGCAGCTGCCGCAGTCCACGGTGAGCCGTCACCTGAAGACCCTGGCCGACGGCGGCTGGGTGACCTCGCGCCGCGATGGCACGTCGCGCTACTACGGGCTGGCGCAGCCGCTCGACACGTCGGCGGCGCGGCTCTGGCCCCTGGTCCGCGAGCAGGTGAGCGCCAGCGCCGCGGCCGAGCACGACGACCGCCGCGTCAAGGGCGTGCTCGAACAGCGCCGCTCGACCTCGGAGGCGTTCTTCTCGAAGGCCTCGGGCCAGTGGGACAAGCTGCGCGCCGATCTCTTCGGCCAGGCCTTCCACGCTCAGGCGGCGCTCGCGCTGATCGATCCGGCGCTGCGGGTCGGCGACCTCGGCTGCGGTACCGGCCAGCTCTCGGCGATGCTGGCGCCGCACGTCGCCGCGGTCGTCGCCGTGGACGGATCCGCCGACATGCTGCAGGCGGCGCGGGCCAGGCTCGCCGATGTCGGCAACGTCGAGGTCCGCCGCGGCGCCCTCGAGGCGCTGCCGATCGACGACGGCCAGCTCGACGTCGCGGTGCTGGCGCTGGTGCTTCACCATCTACCGGACCCGGCACGGGCCCTGGCCGAGGCCGCGCGCGTGCTCCAGCCGGGCGGCCGCGTCCTCATCGTCGACATGCTGCCGCACGACCGCACCGAGTACCAGCCGCAGATGGGCCATGTCTGGCTCGGCTTCGGCGCGGCTCAGAATCCGCCGGTGGCTCGACGCCGCCGGCTTCACCGACCTGCGGCTCGGGCCTTTGCCCGTCGAGCCGTCGGCCAAGGGCCCGGCGCTGTTCCGCGCCGTGGCCGTGAAACGCGGCGGCCAGCCGGCCGCCCCTCCGCGCCCGCCGCGTCCGGCGTCGCGCCGCACCCGCTGAACCACCACCGACAACGTCTCGAAGGAGCATCGACCGACATGGCCACCGCAACCCAGACCCACGCATTCGCCGCCGCCCGTGCCGCCGGGCGCGAACCCTTCAAGGTGAAGGACCTCAGCCTGGCCGACTTCGGCCGCCAGGAGATCCGCCTCGCCGAGCACGAGATGCCCGGCCTGATGGCGCTGCGCAAGCAATACGGCGCGGCCAAGCCCCTGGCCGGCGCGAAGATCATGGGCTCGCTGCACATGACCGTGCAGACGGCCGTGCTCATCGAGACGCTGACCGAACTCGGGGCGGATGTGCGCTGGGTGAGCTGCAACATCTTCTCGACCCAGGACCACGCCGCCGCGGCCGTGGTCGTCGGCCGGACCGACACCGGCGGCACCGCGGCGGCGCCCAAGGGCACGCCGGTGTTCGCGTGGAAGGGCGAGACGCTGCCCGAATACTGGTGGTGCACGGTCGAAGCGCTGATGTGGCCCGACGGCTCCGGCCCGGATCTGATCGTCGACGACGGCGGCGACGCGACCTTGTTCGTGCACAAAGCCAAGGAATACGAGGCGACGGGGAAGGTCCCGGCCTTCGACGCGCAGAACGATCCCGAAGAGTGGGGCGTCATCCTCGACACGCTGCGCAGCGAGCTGAAGGCCAAGCCCGGCGCCTGGACCAAGGTCGCCGACGGCATCAAGGGCGTCAGCGAGGAGACCACCACCGGCGTCCATCGCCTCTACGAGATGACCGCGGCCAACACGCTGCTGTTCCCGGCCATCAACGTCAACGACTCGGCCACCAAGAGCAAGTTCGACAATCTCTACGGCTGCCGCCACTCGCTCATCGACGGCTTGAACCGCGCCAGCGACGTGATGCTGTCGGCCAAGGTGGCGGTGGTGTTCGGCTACGGCGACGTCGGCAAGGGCTGCGCCCAGGCGCTCAAGGGCCAGGGCGCGCGCGTGATCGTCACCGAGATCGATCCGATCTGCGCGCTGCAGGCGGCGATGGAAGGCTACCAGGTGACGACGCTCGACGACGTCATCGCGACCGCCGACATCTTCATCACCGCGACCGGGAACAAGAACATCCTCACCGTCGAGCACATGATGAAGATGAAGGACAAGGCGATCATCGGCAACATCGGCCACTTCGACAACGAGATCGACATGGCCGGCCTGGCGAAGTCGGGCGCCACGCGGGTGCAGATCAAGCCGCAGTACCGACGAGTGGGTGTTCCCGGCCGCCGGCGGCCGCGGCGAGCACAGCGTCCTGGTGCTGGCCGAGGGCCGGCTGCTGAACCTCGGCTGCGCCACCGGCCACCCGAGCTTCGTGATGAGCTCGTCGTTCACCAACCAGGTGGTCGCCCAGCTCGACCTGCACTTCAGCGCCACCGGCAAGCCCACGCTGTCGGGCACGAACTACGACGCCAAGCGGGTCTACATCCTGCCGAAGAAGCTCGACGAGATGGTCGCCCGGCTGCACCTCGACAAGCTGGGCGTGAAGCTGACGCGGCTGTCGAAGGAGCAGGCCGACTACATCGGCGTGTCGCCCGATGGACCGTACAAGGCGGCTCATTACCGGTACTGACGCCCAACAGCGGCTAGCGGCTAGAGCGCGTTTCGATTCGCGCACGGCAGAGCTTTAGCTCTGCCCTCGGGCAGCGCTAAAGAGCTGCCCGACATGGCGATCAACCACGGGCGCGGGGCTTCGGCCGCGCGCCCGTTTTCTTTTCTTCTACAATCGGCGGCGATGACGCTGACGACGACGCTCCGAACGATCGCCGGTGCGGCCGCCCTGGCGCTGGTCGCCGCGGAGTGGCCACAGGCCCAGAGCGCCGGCGTCGCCGGCACGGTCTTTCTCGATTCGAATGGCAACGGCCGCCGCGACAGCGGAGAAGCGGGTCTGCCGGACATCGTCGTGTCCAACCAGCACGCCGTGGCGAGGACCGACGGCCAGGGGCGCTACCGGCTCGACGACCGTGGTACCGGCGTGGTGTTCGTCTCGGTCCCCGACGGTCACGCCGCGGCCGGAGCGTTCTGGCAGCCGGCGGCGGCGTCGGCTGATTTCGCGCTGACGCGGCGGCCGGTGGCCGACGTGTTCACGTTCCTCCACGCGTCCGATCCGCACACCGCGGCGGACAGCCTGCCACGACTCCGCCAGGTGCGGGACCTGGTGGCGCAGCGGCGGCCCGACTTCGTGCTGATGACCGGCGATCTCGTGAGGGACGCGCTGCGGGTGGGCGAGGCCGAAGCATCCGGCTACTACGGTCTCTACCAGACCGAGATTGCGTCGTTTCCGGCGCCGGTGTGGAGCGTGCCCGGGAACCACGAGAACTTCGGCATCGAGCGCCACCTCTCGCTGGTCAGCCCGCGGCATCCGCTCTACGGCAAGGGCATGTACCGGTCGCGGCTCGGTCCCAACTACTACTCCTTCACCCGCGGCGGCCTCCACTTCGTCGGCCTCGACACGGTGGACATCGCCGACCTCTGGTACTACGGCCACGTCGACGACGCGCAGCTGGCCTGGCTGGCCGCCGACCTCGCGGCGATTCCGCCGGCGATGCCGGTCGTCACCTTCAACCACATTCCGTTCGTCAGCGCCGCCGAGGTCGTCAAGGGCTTCACCGACGAGGGCACGGCGCCGACCACGCTGCGGGTCGGCGGCCGCACGGTGTTCCGCCACACCGTCTCGAACTTCGCGGCGGTGCAGAAGGTGCTGCCCCCGGCGCGCTGGCCGCTGGCCCTCGGCGGGCACATCCACCTGAACGAACGGTTGGCCTACGGTTCGACGGTGACGACACGCTTCGAACAGGCCGCGGCGATCGTCGGTCCAGGCACCGGCCAGGTGCCGGCGATCTCGGGCGTGACGCTCTACACGGTGCGCAAGGGCGTGGTCGACGCCGGGCAGTTCGTCGCGCTCAAGTAGCCGCTACTGCTGTGTGGTCGTGCCCGCCTTGAAGCGGAACGAGCCGTCTTCGAGACGCTCGCGGTAGGGCGTGTGGCAGGTGCCGCACGAGGTGCCGATGGCGGCGGCGGCCGTCTTGGCCGCGTCCCACTGCGCGCCCTTGGCGGCCTTCTCGACTGCCAGGACGTTGGCGCGGGCGTCGGCCGCCCACTTCACGGCGTCGAGCTTGCCGCGCTTCTTCATGAACGTCTCGGCCTCGGTGAACGCCGCGGTCAGCGTCGCGACGTTCTTGGTCGCCATCTCGGCGTTCGAGGCGTCGGCGCCCTTGCGCATCTCGCCCGACGCCGCCGGCACCGCGCGCATCGCTTTCTGCAGCGCTTCTTCTTCCGGGGTCATCGGCGGCGGGATGAACCGGGCCAGGTCGAGCATGCGGTCGTTGACCACCGACGTGGCCAGGATCACCGGCTTGCCGGCGTACTTGGCGGCGGCGTCGGCTGGCAGGTCGATCGCGTGCGCCTTCGACGTGCTGGCCACCTTGGCGGCGTCGTATTTCATCAGCAGGCCGATCACGGTGACATAGGTGTTCACGGCCACCGGATCGCTCATGCGATGCGCGAGCACCAGGACGTCGGGCGCACTCTTGGTCTTGTCCTGATCGACCGTGAAGGCCTTCTGGCCAAGGCTGGCGTCGATGATGCCGGTCATCGCCACGTACTCGCCCACCCACTGGTCGGGCTTGGCGGCGACCGAGCTGGCGGCGACCGGGACGATGGCCTTGGTCGGCGCCGGCAGCGTCGGCACGGCCGGGGCCGCGGGGGTCGCAGGAGCCGCCGGGGTCCCAGGAGCCGCGGGGGCTGGTGTCTGGCCGGCGGGGGCCGCGGGTTTCTGGCCGCCCTGCGCCGGTGGCTGCTGGGCGCCGACGACCGCCAGCGAGCCGGCGGCGGCGACGGCCGCGACGAGCGCGATGCCACGGCCGCGCAGCAAGGACGAACAGGTGATATTCATCGGACGCATCCCTCCAAAATCGCGGTAATGATACCTCGGAGATGCGCGAGGGCCGGCAGTGATCATCGGATGTCATCGATTGTCCAGGAACGTGTGGGCCGGGCTCCTGTCAGGGGCGTTGACGCTGGCCGCGGCGGGTCGCCTGGCGGCTCAAACCGACCGGGGTTGCCGGCCTGACGACGACGCGGGTACTGGCGCGCGCGGCGACGGTGGCTTCAGGGGCCGACGACGAGGCGGCGGCCGACATGCTCCGCCAGGCCTTCGCGGCGAGCCCGGCCTGCGGTGGCCTCGGCACGGCGTCGTGGGCGTGGCACGCCTGGGCATCGGCCGCCGGGGCGGCGATGGCCGGCGGCGCCGCGGAGTCGTTGACGGCCGTCCGTGGCGCGCTGGGCGTGCTCGAGCCCGGCGGGGTGGCTACCGGGCCCGAGGCGGCCTACGCCGCGGCGATCCTGCACGCCGCCGCGGCGGCCGCTCAGCATGAGCGTGCGGAGATGCGCGTGTGGCTCGAACACGCCGCCGGGCTGACGGGGCGACTGCTGCCCGGGATGCGCGAGTGGCCGCTGCCGTTGGCGCTGGCCGAAGGAGAGCTCTGGTTGATGGTGCAGGACCACGACCTCGCCGAGGCGGCGTTCACCCGCGCCTTGACGCCAACGGCTTCCGGGATGGCACTGCGCGGCGTGGCCCGCGCGCGCGCGCGCCGCGGCGACATGGCTGGCGCATGCGCCCCATACAAGCAGGCGCTGGCGGTCGTCGACGCCGGCCGGCCGGAGCATCCGCTGGCGGTGGAAGCGCGGGCGTTCCTGCGGCTGTGCCCCTGATGCCGCGCTACGCCGCTCTCGTCCTCGATGCGCTCGCCGCCCACGGCCTGCGCCCCGGCCCCGATACGACCCCGCGGGTGCTGCGCGACGCGGTGAACGATCTGTATCGCTACGAGATCCGGCGGCTCCGCGACCGTTGCCGGGCCGGCGAGTTCCCGTCGACGGAGCTGGCCGCGCACGTCCGCCTGCTGAGGCGGCGATACCTGCTGCTGTCCACGCCGCTGCCGCAGTGGACGGAGGACTAGACACCCCAGGCGGCGCTGCGAATCCCGGTCCCGAGCCCGGCCAATTCCGCGTGCTACTCTCCGATGCATGGCACGCATGCAACGGGTGGTATTTCCGATGGTGCGGGATGTACGCGGCGGCGAGCTGCGGCGGGCGTCGTGGGACGAGGCGCTGGCGCGCGCGGCGTCGGGCTTCCAGGGGGTGGTCGATCGCCACGGACCGCGGGCGTTCGGGCTCTTCAGCTGTTCGAAGAGCACCAACGAGATGAATTTCGCGGCGCAGAAGTTCGCCCGCGCGGTCATCGGCTCGAACAACATCGACAGCTGCAACCGCACCTGACACGCTCCCAGCGTCGCCGGTCTGGCGACGGTGTTCGGCATGGGCGGGGGGACGAGCTCGTACCGCGAGATCGAGGAGACGGACTGCATCCTGCTGTGGGGATCGAATGCGCGCGAGACGCATCCGATCTTCTTCCACCACCTCCTCACGGGGGTGAAGCGGGGGGCGCGGCTCTTCACGATCGACCCGCGGCGGACGTCCTCCGCGCAGTGGGCGGACGTGTGGGCCGGACTCGACGTCGGCACCGACATCGCGCTGTCCAACGCCATGGCCCGCGAGATCATCGTCGCCGGGTTGGCGCATCGCGAGTTCATCGCCGCGGCCACCAGCGGCTTCGACGACTACAAGGCGTCGGTGCTGCCGTGGACGCTGGAGCGCGGCGAAGCCGCGACCGGCGTGCCAGCCGGAGTCATCCGCGAAATGGCGCACGCCTTCGCCACCGCGCCGCGGGCGATGATCTGCTGGACGCTCGGCATCACCGAACATCACAACGCCGTCGACAACGTGCTGTCCCTCATCAACCTGGCGCTGCTCACCGGGCACGTCGGCCGGTGGGGATCGGGCATCAACCCGCTGCGCGGTCAGAACAACGTGCAGGGCGGCGGCGACATGGGCGCCTTGCCGGATCGCTTCCCGGGCTTCCAGCACGTCGAGAACGACGAGGTGCGGGCGCGCTTCGATCGGGCGTGGGGTGTCGCGACGCCGCCGGTCCGCGGCTGGCACCTCACCGGGATGTTCGACGCCATGGCGCGCGGCGAGCTCAAGGCGCTCTACGTGATCGGCGAGAACCCGGCCCAGTCGGAAGCCGACCAGCACCGCACCGGGCCGCTGCTGCGCGGCCTCGACCTGCTGGTCGTGCAGGACGTGATGTTCACGGCCACCGCGGCGATCGCCGACGTGGTGTTGCCAGCGGCCGCCGGCGCGTTCGAGTCCGAGGGCACCGTGACGTCGAGCGAGCGGCGGGTGCAGCGGGTGCGTCGCACCAAGGCGCCGGCGGGCGAGAGCCGCGAAGACCTCGCCATCATCTTCGCGCTGGCCCGCCAGATGGGCGCCGACTGGGGGCCGCCTGACGCCGAGCAGGTCTGGAACGAACTGCGGACGCTGTCACCGGTCCACGCCGGCATGAGCTACGCGCGTCTCGAGCGCGAGGGCGGTCTGCAGTGGCCGTGCTACGACGAGGCGCACCCGGGCGAACTGTTCCTGCACAGCCGCCTGTGGGAACGGCCGGTGCTCGGGCCGCGCGCCCCGTTCTCGGTGGTGGTCCACGCCCTGCCGGTCGAGGCGCTCGACGACGACTACCCGCTGCGGCTCACGACCGGCCGGCGGCTCGCGGAGTACAACACCGGGGTGCAGACCGGGGGCTACCAGTCGCCGCTGCGGCGCGGCGAGACCATCGACGTGTCGCCCGAGGACGCGGCCCGGCTCGGGTTGCGCGAAGGACAGCCGGTGCGGGTCCGATCGCGGCGTGGCGCCGTCGTGGCGCCGCTGCACATCGACCCTGCGCTGCGGCCCGGCCTCACCTTCATGACCTTCCACTTCCCGGACGACGTGGCCACCAACGACCTCACCATCGACGCCACCGACCCGAAGTCGGGCACGGCCGAGTTCAAGGCGGCGGCGATTCGCATCGAGGCGGTAGACAGCTAGTGGACATCCACGTCGTCGGACCGGACGCCACGGACGCGGAGCGCGCGGCTGTCGATGCATGGCTCGGTCCGCCCGACGGCGGCTGGGACGGCGGCGCTCGTGACGTCGCCACGGATGGCCGCACCGCCCGCGGCGGCCGGCCGGCCGCCGTGGCGCAGCGGCACCTGCTGTTGCCGGCGTTCCATGCCGTGCAGGACCGCGTCGGCTGGGTGAGTCGCGGCGCCCTCAACTACATCTGCCGCCGGCTCGTCGTGCCGCCCGCCGAAGCCTGGGGCGTGCTCACGTTCTACCACCTGTTCGCCACCGACCCGCGGCCCCCGGTGGTCGCGCACGTGTGCGACGACATCGCCTGCCGCGCGCTCGGCGCCGAGGCACTCTGTGCCGAACTCGCCGCGCGGCGTGGCCCGGCCGGCACGCCGCGCGACGGCGCCACCTGGATGCGCAGCCCGTGTCTGGGGCAATGCGAGCGCGGTCCCGCGGTGCTCGTGGTGCGCGCCGGCGACACGCCGACGCGCGCCGTGGTTGCCCCGGTGACCGAGGCCGCGGCGGTGCAGCGCGCCTGCCTCGACACCACCAGCACCACCGAGTCACTGGCCGACCTCCGGCGGGTGGCGCCGCAGGCCGGACACCCCGGGTTGTCGCTGCTGAAGCGCGTCGGCGTGGTGGATCCGACCTCGCTCGCGGCCTACCGCGCGGCTGGAGGCTACCAGGCGCTGGCCGCGGCGATCGCCCTGGGACCGGAGGGCGTCGTCGCCGAAGTGTCCGCCGCGCGGCTGATGGGGCGCGGCGGCGCGGCGTTCCCGACCGGCAAGAAGTGGGCGGCGGTGGCGGCCGAGCCGGCGCTGCCGCATTACGTCGTCTGCAACGCCGACGAGTCCGAACCCGGCACGTTCAAGGACCGCGTGCTGATGAGCGGCGACCCGTTCGCGATCGTCGAGGCGATGACGATCTGCGGCTTCGCCACCCGGAGCGAGCGCGGCATCCTCTACATCCGGGGCGAGTATCCCGAAGCCGAGGCCAGGATCACCGGCGCGGTGGCCCAGGCGCGGGCCGCCGGGCTGCTCGGCGACGACGTCGCGGGGTCTGGCCATCGCTTCGACATCGACGTGCGGCGCGGCGCCGGCGCCTACATCTGCGGCGAGGAGACGGCACTCTTCAACTCGATCGAGGGCAAGCGCGGCGAGCCGCGGTCGAAGCCGCCGTTCCCGGCCCAGGTCGGGGTGTTCGGTCAGCCCACCGTCGTCAACAACGTCGAGACCCTGGCCAACGTCCTGGCCATCGTGCAGCAGGGCGGCGCGGCGTGGGCGGCGACCGGCACCGCGGCCTCGACCGGGACGCGGCTGTTCTGCCTGTCGGGCCATGTCGTCCGGCCGGGGCTCTACGAGTTCCCGTTCGGCAGAACATTGCGCGAGGTGATCGCCGCGGCCGGCGGCGTCCGCGGCGGCCGTCCATTGCAGGCGGTGTTGCTCGGCGGGGCGGCCGGCGTGTTCGTCGGCCCCGAGTCGCTCGACGTGCGGCTGACCTTCGAGGACGCGCGCGCCGCCGGAGTCACGCTCGGCTCGGGCGTCGTGATGGTGTTCGACGACACCGTCGACCTCGCCGGCACGCTCGGCCGCATCGCCGAGTTCTTCGCCGACGAGAGCTGCGGGCAATGCGTGCCGTGCCGGGTCGGCACCGTGCGCCAGCGCGAACTGCTCGAGGCGCTGCACGCGCAGGGGCCGACGCCGGCGTCGGCGACACAACTCGAGCTGCTCTCCGAACTGGGGCAGGCGATGCGCGACGCGTCGATCTGCGGGCTCGGGCAGACGGCGTCGGCGGCGGTGGAGTCGGCGGTGCAGCGGCTGCAGGTGTTCCGGGGAGGCGCGGCGTGAGCGACGAACAGGCGATCTGGTTCCACCTGCCGCCGCGCTCTACGGCGATCCCCACGGCGCCGCCGGCGCCGGCGCGGGCCGCGGTCACGCTCACCGTCGACGGCCGGGCCGTGGCGGTAGCCGCGGGCAGCACGCTGCTCGACGCCTGCCGGGCCGCCGGCACCGACGTGCCGACGCTCTGCTATCTGGAGACGCTGACGCCGGTGAACGCGTGCCGGGTGTGCGTCGTCGAGGTCGAGGGCGCGCGGGTGTTGGCCCCGGCGTGTTCGCGCACGGCGGAAGCCGGGATGACCGTGCACACCAACTCCGAGCGGGTGCGAGTGTCGCGCAAGGTGGTGCTCGAGCTGCTGGCGTCGTCGGTGGACCTGTCCACCGCCGCTGAACTGACGCCGATGCTGGCCGAGTACGGCGCCGACCCCGGGCGCTTCGGCCCCGGCGCGAGGACGGTGGCGCAGCCGGTGAAAGACGACAACGACCTCTACGTCCGCGACTACTCGAAGTGCGTCCTCTGCTACAAGTGCGTCGAGGCGTGTGGCACCGACGCGCAGTTCACGTTCGCGATCGCGGTGGCCGGCCGCGGCTTCGACGCGCATATCTCGACCGAGCTCGATGTGCCGTTGCCAGAGTCGGCGTGCGTCTACTGCGGCAACTGCATCGCCGTGTGCCCGACCGGCGCGCTCATGGCGAAGCCGGAGTTCGAACTCCGCCAGGCCGGGCAGTGGGCGCCCGAGCGCCAGGAGGTCACCGATACGATCTGTCCGTACTGCGGCGTCGGCTGCACGCTGACGACGCACGTGCAGGACGAGCGGATCGTCAAGGTGACGTCGCCGTTCGACAACGACACGACGCGCGGCAACTTGTGCGTGAAGGGGCGCTTCGGCTTCGAATACGCGAATGAAGAGCTGGGGCTCGGGACTCGGGACTCGGGGCCCGGGAAGAACGGATGAGCACGATGTCACGCTGTTCCGCTGCCGCTGTCACGCTGCTCCTGTCGGTCGTCTCGCTCGGGGCGCAGGGGCCCGTCGCCACGCCGGCGACGCCGGTGGGCGAGTGGCGGGGGTATCACGGCGACAACCGCAGCATCAGGTACTCGCCGCTCGACCAGATCACCCGCGCCAATGTCGCGCGGCTACAGGTGGCGTGGGAGCGCGACCTCGGGCCGATCGGACCCAAGCCGGAGTTCAAGAACGAGGCGGCGCCGCTCTACGTGGACGGCATGCTGTTCATGACCGCGGGCATGAACCGCGACGTGGTGGCGATCGATCCGGCCACCGGCGCGGTGAAGTGGCAATGGACGCTCGACGAGGGCGAGCGCACCGCCAGGGCGCCGCGCCGCAACTCGGGGCGCGGCGTCGCCTACTGGACCGACGGCACCGACGCCCGCATCGTCGTCGTCACGCCGGGATTCCGGCTCGTCTCGCTCGACGCCCGCACCGGGCGGCCGGTCGCGTCGTTCGGCGCCGACGGCATGATCGACCTCAAGCGCAACCTCGGCCGCGGCGACTTCGATCCGCTGGCGCCGATCGGCAGCAGCTCGCCGGTGGTGATCAGCAACGGGGTCATCGTCGTCGGTCCGGCACTGGAGCTGGGGTTCCGGCCGCGAACCATGGCCAACGTGCCCGGCTACGTGCGCGGCTTCGACGTCAAGACCGGCAAAGAGCTGTGGCGGTTCAACACGATTCCGCAGGCCGGCGAGAAGTTCGTCGACACCTGGGAGCGCGACTCGTGGAAGTACACCGGCAATGCCGGAGTGTGGGCGCCGTTCTCGGCCGACGACGCCCTGGGCTACGTCTACCTGCCGGTGGAGGCGCCGACCGGCGATCTCTACGGCGGCCATCGCCTGGGCGACAACGTCTACTCGTCGAGCCTGGTGTGTCTCGACGTCCGCACCGGCACAGTGGTGTGGCACTTCCAGCAGATCCACCACGACATCTGGGATTACGACAACACCACCGCGCCGATGCTGCTCGACGTTCGGGTCGGGGCGCGCACGGTCCAGGCGGTGGCGCTGGTCACCAAGCAGTCGTTCACCTACGTGTTCGACCGCGTCACTGGCGCGCCGGTCTGGCCGATTGTCGAGACGCCGGTGCCGGCCAGCGACGTGCCCGGCGAGCGCGCCGCGGCCACCCAGCCGTTTCCCTCCAAGCCGCCAGCCTTCGATCGCCAGGGCATGACGCTCGCCGACGTCGTCGACTTCACCCCGGCGATTCGCGCCCGCGCCGTCGAGGCCTTGAGAGGCTACCGGCTCGGGGCGATGTACCAGCCGCCGTCGCTGGCGGCTGCCACCGATGGCACCCAGGGCACGATCCTGGTGCCCGGCGTGCAGGGCGGGGCGCAGTGGGAGCACGGCGCCGCCGATCCGGAGACCGGGCTGCTCTACGTCGGTTCGGCGACGCAGCCGTCGCTGGTCGCGCTCGAGAAGAGCGGCGAGTCGGACATGGACTACGTGGCGGTGCAGCAGCGCGGCGTGCCGACGGTGGACGGTCTGCCGATCGTCAAGCCGCCGTACGGACGGATCACCGCCATCGATCTCACGACCGGCGACATCGCCTGGCAGGTCGCCAACGGCGACACGCCGCCGGCGGTGCGCGATCATCCGCTGTTGAAGGGGGTGTCCGTGCCGCGCACCGGCAGTCGATCGCGGGCCGGCCTGTTGGCGACGCGCACGCTGCTCTTCGCCGGGGAAGGCTGGGGCGGCCAGCCGAGGTTCCGGGCGCTCGACAAGGCCACCGGCGCCACGGTGTGGGAGACGACGCTGCCCGGCGTGCAGACCGGGCCCCCGATGACCTATCTGCATCAGGGCCGGCAGTACGTCGCCTTCACCGTCGGCGATCAGGAACGCGGCGTCGCGGCGCGGCTGGTCGTCTTCGCGTTGCCCTGAGCCGCGCGCGGTATACTCCGGCCTCCGACGCCACGTCCTGGAGGCCCGCGTGATCCATCTGCCGTCGTTCCGCATCACCCGTCGAGGATTCCTGGCCGCCGGCGGTGCGCTGGTGGCATGGCCCGGCATTGCCGGTGCACAGCCGCGCACCGAGAAGCCGATGAAGATCGGCATCATCGGTTCGGGCCGGCAGGGCGGCGCGATCGGCCGGCTGTGGGCCCGGGCGGGCCATCAGATCGTGTTCTCGTCGCGCAACCCGGACTCGCTGAAAGAACTGGTCGCCGAGGCCGGTGAGACCGCGCTCGCCGGCACTCCGGCGCAGGCCGCGTCGTTCGGCGACGTGGTGCTCATCGCCGTGCCGTACGGCGCGCTGCCGCAAGTCGGCAAGGACTATGCGCACCTGCTGAAGGGCAAGGTGGTGATCGACGTCGGCAACCCGCGTGTCGACCGCGACGGAGAGGTCGGGAAGGACGGCCTGGCGCGCGGCACCGGCGTGACGTCCAAAGAGCACCTGCCCGGCGTGCGCCTGGTGCGGGCGCTGAACGCGCTCAGCTTCACCCAGGTGGCCAAGGAGTCGCATCGCTCGGGCGAAAAGCTCGGCATCCCAATCGCCTCCGACGACGCGGAGGCCATCGCCATCACCGTGCAGCTCGTTCGCGACGCCGGCTTCGACCCGGTCGTGGTCGGTGGACTGGCGCGGGCGAAGGAGTTCGACGCCGGCACGCCGGTGTATGTGAAGGGCCTGACGGCCGCGCAGTTGAAGGCGGCGCTGAAGCTGCCGTGACCGGCGGGCCGGAGCGCGCAGGGCGGCCTCCGCACGAACGCGACGACGCCGCCTCGCGCATGGCCGAGTGGCAACTGCGCCGTCAAGGCATTGGCGACCCGCGTGTGCTGGCGGCGATGCGGACCGTGCCCCGGCATCGCTTCGTGCCGGCCGATCAGCAGGACGCCGCCTACGACGATCGGCCGCTGCCGATCGGGTTCGGGCAGACGATCTCGCAGCCCTACATCGTGGCGTTCATGACCGAGGCGCTGGCCCTGTCGCCGTCGGACGTGGTACTGGAGATCGGCACCGGCTGCGGGTATCAGGCCGCCGTCCTCGCCGAGCTCGCCGGCGAGGTGTACACGATCGAGTTGGTGCCCGAGCTGGCCGAGCAGGCGCGGCACACGCTCGACGCCCTGGGGTATCGCAACGTGCACGTCAGCGCCGGTGACGGCGACCGCGGCTGGCCCGAGCACGCGCCGTTTCCGAAGATCATCGTCACCGCCGCGCCGGAGGAGGTGCCGCAGGCGCTCGTCGACCAGCTGGCGGTCGGTGGCACGATGGTGGTGCCGGTCGGCCCACGCTACGGCGATCAGGAGCTGCGCATCCTGACGAAGACGGCGCACGGGGTCGTCACCGAGCGCAGCCTGCCGGTGCGGTTCGTGCCGATGGTGAAGCGGCCGACAACGTAGCCGGCCCGTGGCCAGCCCAGGGCCAGGGCTGGACAGGTGGACACAGGTTACGTGTAGACGTATTATGTGTGAGTGAAGAACATCACGCTTGCGCTCGACCAGGACACGCTCGAGGCCGGACGCGCCTACGCTCAGCGGCACGACACGACGCTGAACGCCCTCGTCCGCGAACTGCTGGTCAAGACCGTCGTCGCCGACCGCGAGGCGGCCGTGCGCGAGATGTTCCGGTTGATGGATGCCCACCCGGGCCGGGCGTCAGGCCGGCGCTGGACGCGCGAGGACCTCTATGCCCGGTAGGGTGTTCCTTGACGCCAACGTCCTGGTCTACGCGCAAGACACGCGCGCGCCGAAGAAGCAGCGGGCGAGCCGCGATCTCATCACACGGCTGGCCTCGTCGGCTGATGGTGTCATCTCAACCCAGGTGCTCCAGGAGTTCTACGTGGCGGCGACGAGGAAGCTTGGCGTGCCCCCGCTGGCGGCCAAGGGTATTCTCAAGACCTTCGTCGTGTTCGACACGGTACAGGTGTCTCCGGCATTGATTCAGGACGCCATCGACTGCGCGATCCTCAATCAACTGTCGTTCTGGGATGCCCTGATTCTCGCCGCGGCCTCGGCCGCGGGGTGTGGCGTCGTGCTCAGCGAAGACTTGAATCCAGGCCAGCAGATCCTCGGCGTCACGGTCGAGAACCCCTTCGCATAGCCGTTGCGCGTCGTGCGTGTGGGCCGCGGACAGTAGTATCCAGACCACATGAGCTTGCCAGCCGGCACCGCCCTCGGGCCTTAGGCGATCGACGCCCCGCTCGCGGGTGACGAAGATGTTGTCGGGCTTCAGATCACGGTGCACGATGCCACGCTCGTGCGCCGCCGCCAGCGCCCGCGCCACCTGCGTCGCCAGTTCGATGCGCCACGGGCTGCAGCGCCTGCTGTCGGCGGCCGCCAAGTACGGGCCCGGCCGCCGCGCCGTCCTATTTGCCGGCGGCGCCGCCGTCGGGCGCGCGGCCATCCACGCCGCCCTCGAGAATGCCGTCCTTGCCGACGACGATGACTTCCGCCACACCCTGGCCGCCCGCTTCGGCTACGGTGTGGCCCATCGCCTTGAGCTTCGCGATCGTGTCGGCCGAAAAGCCGTAGCGTTCCATGCTCAGCCGATCCGGCAGCCACTGATGGTGCATGCGGCCCGCGTCCACGGCTTCCTGGGCATTCATCCCGTAGTCCACGACGTTCAGAATCGTGGTGAGCACGGTGTTGATGATGGTGCGGCCGCCGGGCGAGCCGGTGACCATGAACAGCTTGCCGTCCTTGGCCAGAATCGTCGGCGACATGCTCGACAGCATGCGCTTGCCGGGGACGGCGAGGTTCGGCCGGGTGCCGATGTTGCCGCGCTCGTCGGTCATCTCGGGCGCCGAGTTGAAGTCGCCCATCTCGTTGTTGAGCAGGAACCCGGCGCCGGGGACGACGATGCGCGAGCCGTAGCCGGTACTCGAGCGTGTAGGTCATCGAGACGGCGTTGCGCTTCTCGTCGACCACCGACAGGTGGGTGGTCTCGGCCGACTCGGTCGGCCACGAGAAGCTGGTCGGCGACGACACCGACGCCTTGTTCGGGTTGATGGTCTTGCGGACCTGCGTGGCGTAGTCCTTGGAGATGAGCTGGGCGACCGGAATCGCGGTGTTGAAATCCGGGTCGCCGACGTGCTGGGCGCGGTCGGCGAAGGCGCGGCGCATCGACTCGGCGACGAGGTGGACGTTCTGCGCCGAGCCGTAGCCGTTGGCCTTCAGGTCGAAGCCTTCGAGCAGGTTCAGCATGTGCACGACGGCGATGCCGCCCGAACTGGGCGGCGGCATGCCGATCACGTCGAGCCCGCGGTAGGTGCCCTTGACCGGCGCCCGCTCCTTGGCCTGGTACTTCTTCAAGTCGTCGCGGGTGATCAGGCCGCCGTTGGCCTTCATCTCCTTCTCGATGAGCTCGGCGGTCTCGCCCTCGTAGAAGCCGGCCGGGCCGCGGTCGGCGATGCGCTGGAGCGAGCGGGCCAGATCGGGCTGCTTCAGGATCTCGCCGGCCTCGTAGGGCGTGCCGTTCTTCGAGAACTGCGCCACCGACGCCGGGTACTTCTTGAAGTCGTCTGGTTCGACCAGCATCCGCGCCAGCGATCGGGCCAGGCCGTCGCTCACCTCGAAGCCGTCGCGGGCCAGCGCCACGGCCGGCAGGACCAGGTCCTTCCACGGCTTGCTGCCCAGCTTCTGGTGCGCGAGGTGGAGGCCGGCGACGGTACCGGGCACGCCGACCGAGCGGTGGCTGTTGTGGTGGATGTTGAAGTCGTACTTGCCGTCCTTCATCCACATCGTCGGATTCGAGCCGGCCGGCGCCATCTCGCGGAAGTCGAAGGTGGTGGCGGTGCCGTCGGCAGCGCGGTAGACGATGAAGCCGCCGCCGCCGATGTTGCCGGCGGTGGGGTGGGTGACAGCGAGCGCGAACGCCGTGGCGACGGCGCCGTCGATGGCGTTGCCGCCCTCGCGCATCACCTTCCAGCCGACCTCGGACGCGATGTCGCTCTGCGACACCACCATGCCCTTGCGAGCCCGGGCGGGCTGGTTGCCGGCGTCGAGCGTGAGGGTGAGCGTGACGACGGCCAGCGCCACCACGGGCGCGAGGAAACGGCGGTGATGCATCGGATGCCTCCCAGGCATGGGACGACGATAGGGGAGCCGGACGGGGCCGTCAAGGCCGCGCTGTGGCGGCCGGTGGCCTACGGCCGCGGCTTGCGCCGCGCGAACAGCAGCGTGAGGATGGCCAGCAACGCCTCGTCCACGAACGGAATGAAGTCGGGAATCAGCAGATCGAGCCCGAGCAGCGCCGCCGCGACCAGGAACAGCCGCGGCGTGGCCAGCCCGGCGAGAAACCTGGCGATGACGCTCTGGGTCGGCGCGGTCATGACGTCGAGCTTAGCATCGCGCCCCAGCCCCTGGTCCCCAGTCCCCGGTCCCTAGTCCCTGTTCTTGATCGGCGTGTCGTCCCGGTTGCCCCATTCCTCCCACGCCCCGTAGTAGTTACGCAGCTTGGTCAGGTCGTGGCCGAGCAGCGCCAGCGTGAACAGGTCGTGGCTGGCGCGCATCCCCACCTGGCAGTAGACCAGCACGTCGTCGCTGGCCACGACGCCCTTGCCGCGCCACACCGCGGCGATCTCGGCCGGCGACTTGAAGGTGAGCGCACCGGGCACCAGCGTGTCCTCCCAGTAGACCGGGATCGACGACTCGATGAAGCCGCCGCGCTTGATGCCGCGCAGGTCCTTGCCGTCGATCTCGTTCTGGGTCCGGGCGTCGATGAGCTTGACGGCCGTGTTGTTGATCGCCGCCTTCACGTCGTCGGCGGTGGCGACGCCGACGGTGCCGGGCTTGACGGCGAAGGTGGCCGCTGCCGGCGCCGGCACCGCGGCGCTGGTCGGACGGGCATCGGCGGTCCATTTGGTCCAGCCGCCGTTCAGCAGCGCGACGTTGCTGTGCCCGTAGTGGTTGAGGATCCACCACAGGCGCGCCGCGTAGATGCCGCCGCGTTCGTCGTAGGCGACGACGCGCGTGGTGTTGGAGATGCCGAGCCGTCCCATCAACGCCGCGAACTCCTGCGGCGTCGGCAGGAAGGTGGGCGGGCGCTTCGGGATGCGGATGTCGTTGTTGTCGAGCCACACCGCGCCGGGAATGTGAGCCTCCCCGTAGCCACGCGGCCGCAGATCGACGAGGCGCACGTTCGGCACGGTCAGGTTCGCCGCCAGCCACGCCGGTTCGACCAGCAGGTCGGGACGGGCGAACGCCGCTGGCGACTGAGCGCCGGCGGCGTTCGCAATCGCGATGGTCACACCGAAGGCGAGCAGCAGAGTGCGCATGGCGCCCATTGTAGCTGCGGGCGCGCGCGTCGCCCTCGGGTCATGGCCAGAGCACGATGTTGTCGATGCCCACCGGATTGCCAGCGCAGGTGGGACATGAGGCGGTGGCGGGGTTGGTCACCGAGATGATCAGCGTGTCGATGAGCGCCGCCGGAAACGGATTGGTCACCGTCGCGAAGTTCCCGAACGTGTTCGGGACCGTGCCGGTGGCCGTGAAGACCGGGTTGCCGGCCAGCGTGCCGGTCAGCGTGTAGGGAATGCTGGTGACGCTCGAGTAGAGGTCCACGGTCGCCAGGCGGAACGAGCCGCCGGTCGTCACCCGGACTGCGCCGGTCAGGTCGGTGTCGAATGCGGTCTTCACCAGCTGTATCGACGGCGCCGGACGGCCGTAGGTCGCCAGCACCAGCCACGAGGCGCTGACGGGCTCCACCAGGTAGCCCAACTCGCTGTGGCTGGTGAACGGCGTCGTGTTGGTACCGGCCAAGCCAGTGAACGTCACCGTGGACGTGCCGGCGCCGGGTGGCCCGACGACGAGCGTCAGCTCGTTCGACGGCGCACCGACGCCGTCGGCGCTGGCCGCCCGCACGCGCAGGTAGTAGGTGCCGTTGGGCACGCCGGGCACCGAGAGCGTGGTCGTCGTCCCGGCGAGGGGCAGCGACGCGATGTTGGCGACGCCGGGTGCCGACCCGGCCTCGACGACGAAGCCAGCCGGTGCTGGACCCGCTGGCGCCGTCCAGCGCAGCGTGACGTTCGCGCCGATGGTGCTGACCGTGAGGGCCGTCGGCGCCGCGGGAACCAGCACGGCGATCGGCGCGTCGTTCGACGGCAGGCTCAGTCCGCAGCCGTTGCGGGCGTGGACGCGGGCATAGTAGACGTCGGGCGCCACCGTGGCGGCCAGCGCCGTCGCAGCGCCGATCTCTCCGGCAAAGACATTCGACGCGCCCGGTGCGGTGCCGGCTTCGAGGCGGAACGGTCCGGTGCCCGCCCACTGCAAGCTCACGGCCGTGCCGGTGACCCCGGCCGTCAGTCCGCTCGGAGCCGCTGGCAGCGCGCACGCCGCGCCCACCGTGACGACGATGTCCGGCGAGGCGGCGCTCGCGCCGGCGGCGTTGGTCGCTCGTACCCGCACGAAGTAGTTGCCGGCCGGGACGCCCGGCACCGCGAGGGTCGTCGCGGCTCCGGCCGACAGCTGTCCCAGGTTGGTCAGCCCCGGCGCCGAACCCGCTTCGATGCGATAACCGGTCGCCTGGAACGACGCGTCCCAGCTCAACGTGACCGTGGAGCCGACGACCTGCGCGGTCAGGCCGGCCGGCACCGCCGGGAAGATCTGTGCGAGCGCGACGGAGGCGGTGGCGAGCACCGCGACGAGGACGACACCGACGATCGAGCGGAGACGCATGAGGAGACTCCCGTTGTGTGGGTGGGCGGCGGGGGCGGCGCATTCTCGCACGTCGGCGGCAGCGGCGCCGGCCGGACCAGCGGAATCTGCACACGACGTGCGGACGAGCTGGGCCAGCTCGTCAGCGGCCGAGGACCAGCTGCAGCCCGGCGCCGAACCCGCCGAGGCGGTCCTCGCCGAAGTCCTGCGCCACGCCGCCGAGACCGAACGCGCCGTTCACCCGCCGATAGCGCAGGTCGGCACGCACGTGAATCCAGCGGGTGACGACGGCCTCGATGCCGCCCATCACCACGAACCCTCGGTACCCCTCGTCGACGTTCTCGTCGTCGGCGGCGAAGTCCGACGTCTCCTGGTACTTGAAGTACGTCATGCCGCCGCCCAGGTACGGCACGGCCCGGCCCACCGGCGAGCGCCAGCCGACGACCAGATCCACCGGTGTCATGGCGATCTCCACCGGGATGCCGAGAGGAAACACGTCGTCGGCGAACACGAACACGCGTTCGCCGTTGGCGGTGGCCCGCGTCGCCGCCGCCTCGAGGAACACGCCGCGCCAGAGGTTGGTCACCTGGACGCCGCCGCCGTAGGCGGTCACGCGATCCGAGCCGGTGACGGCGTCGAAGCTCTTGCTCGCCGACATCCACTCGAGCGCGGCGCCGCCGAAGATCCGGACGCCGATCGGCGGGGCCGCGCGCCGTGGAGCGGCACGCCGGGCCGAAGCGGCCGGCGGGCGCGGGGGGGCGGCGTCGGGACGCGCGGCCGTGGGGGCCGGCGAGGCTGGAGGCGGTGGCGCCGGCTCGGCCGAGGCCGGGCGGATCCGTACGGCCTTGGCCTCAATCCAGGCGGTACGCCGGCCGAGTTGCTGGTCTTCGAACCGGATCTGCAGCCAGTCGCCCTGGCGCTGCAGGATGGTGAGGGACACGCCGACCGGCAGCGTCCGCAGCGGCGTGCGCGTCGCGTCTGGCCGCAGATAGACCGGCGATGCGATGGCGACGAGCGCCACCTCTCCGAACGACTGCGCCGCCACACGCGCCGGCGACACGAGCCCCAGCGTCAGGGCCAGAGTCAGCACGATGGCCAGGCAGTTCATTCTGCCAGTATCGCATCCGGTCGGTCTCGGCCGCTCCTGCCGCCGCCTACGGGCGGCGAAGCACGGTGCGATCCTCGCCCCAGCCCGGCGCGCTCGGCGGCGGCGCCGGCAGGATCTGGCGCAGGTAGGCGTCGGCGCCCTTCGCCTGCTGCCACTGCGCCGGATAGCCGAGCGACACCTCCTCGAAGCGCACGCCGTCGCGCCACCGGGTGCTGCGCATGTGCAGATGACCCGACACGACGACCTCGGCGGCGTAGCGGGTGTGCCAGCCGGCGGTCCGCGTCGTGCCGCACCAGACCGTGAAGCGCGGGATGCGCGGCAGCACCGCCAGGTCGGGCCGGAGCGGGAAGTGGTTCACCAGCGCCAGCCGCGTGCCCGGGGGCAGCGCGTCCAGGCGTGCCTCGGTGTAGGCGAGCCGCGCCTGGCACCACGCCCCGCGGGTCCCGTGCGGCGCTGGCGACAGCAGCACTTCGTCGGCGCACTGCACCCCGGTCTCCGCCGCCCACGCCACCGCGGCGTCGGCGTCCATGCCGGCCGGCGCGAAGGAGTAGTCATACAGGACGAAGCACGGCGCGATGGTCACGGGCACCGGCCCCGGCCACACCACGAACGGATCCTCGGGGGTGACGACGCCGCGGCTGCGGCAGATCTCGACCAGCCGCTGGTAGTGCGCCTCGCCGCGGCGGCTGTCGGGCCACTGCCGGGGCGTCCACAGGTCGTGGTTGCCGGGGGTCCAGAACACGCGCGCGAACCGCGCGACGACGACGTCGAGGACGAGCTCGAGCTGGGCTGGCGTGTCGCCGGTGTCGCCGGCGACGATCAGCCAGTCGCCGGGCCGCGCCGACAGCGTCTCGACGGCCCGCCGGTTCACGTCGAAGCCGACGTGCAGATCGCTGAGTCCCCAAACCGTCACGGCACGAGCGCGTCCGGCGTCACGTGACGCACGGTGACGGGCAGGTCGGCGCCGTCGCGCTCCACGGCCAGCGCCAGGCGGTGCGTGGCGGTGGGCCACAGCTGACGGAATTGCCAGCGGGCGGGGTCGTCGCCGAAACCGGGGCCAAAGCGGATCGACGGTGGCGCCTCGCCGTGCAGCGTGAAGGCGAACTGGTCGAGCGGCAGCGCCAGCCCCATCCCACGGGCCTTGATGTAGGCCTCCTTGAGGGTCCAGTAGTCGAAGAACGCCCGCGGCTGATCGGCCGCCGGCAGGGCGCGCAGATCGCGTACTTCCGCGGCGGCGAAGTGCCGTTCAGGAACCGCCTCGAGCACCGTCCGGGTCACGTGCTCCACGTCCACGCCGACGCGGTGGCCGCGGGTCACCGCCAGGACGACCAGTCCGTCGGTGTGCGACACGTTGAAGGACAGCCACGGCGAGCCGGCCAGGTCGCCGGCGACGAACGGACACTGGTGCTCGTTGGTGACGAAGCGCCAGTCGGCCGGCGCGGTCGGGCCGTAGAGCGACAGCCGGGTGCGGACCAGGGCCCGCGTCAGCACGAACGCGTCGCGGTCGCTGGCGCGGACGAAGCGGGCGCCGCGCGCGGTTTCGTCCGCACTGAGCACCGTGGCCATCCGCGCGAGGTCGCGGCGGGCGAGCGACGAGGACGAGGCCACCCAGACGTCCACGGTGGCAGGGGCGGCGTCAGCCGGCATGCGTGCGATCGATTATGGGCCGGCGGGCGCGGCGGCGCCGCCACAGCACGACGGCGGTGGCGACGAGGGCGGTCGCGGCGACGACGGCGGCGATCCGCGTGCCATGGGTCTCGAAGGCGGCGATCGCGTCGTCCCCGTAGGCCGCGGCCAGCGCCGCTTCGGGGACGTGGCGGGCGCCACGCCCGAGCGCCAGCGCGACGACGAAGCGCGACACGGTCAACGCCGTGGCCCCGGCCAGCACCGCGAAGATCTTGAAGGGCAGCGGCGGCGGCAGGAACGCCGGCACCAGGATGGCGCCGAAGGCGCTGCGCCGGTACCAGCGGACCGCGACCGCCGCGCGCCGGCCGCCGAAGCGGCGATCGAGCAGCGCCTGGCCGCCGCGTCGGCCGATCCAGTACAGCGGCAGGGAGCCAACCACCGCGCCGGCGATGCCAGCCAGCGCGTACCACCACCACCGGCCGGGGTGCTGCACGGTCAGATAGAGGATCAGCGCGTCGGTGGCGTTGGGCAGCGGCAGCGCCACCGAGTCGACCAGCGACACCACGAAGACGCCGGCGGCTCCGGCGCCGTCCGCCCACGCGCGCAGCGCGGCCCCCAGGTCGCTCCACATCCCCGGCGCATTGTACAGGGCGGTGCGATCGGCCCGCGCCGGGCGCAGCCGCCCTGCCATAATGCGCGGACCTATGTCGCGCGACCTGCTCCGTGAAGTGGCCGCCGAGTTCCTCGGCACGGCCGTGCTCATCGCCTTCGGTGTCGGCGTCGTCGCGCAGGTGGTGCTGAGCGCCGGCGCCAACGGCAGCTATCTGGCGATCAACCTCGGCTGGGGCCTGGCCGTCATGCTCGGCGTGCTGACCGCCGGCGGCGTCTCGGGCGCCCATCTCAATCCGGCCGTGACCATCGCCCTGGCGGTGCACCGCCGGCTGCCGTGGCGCAAGGTGCCGTTCTACGCGCTGGCCCAGGTGGCCGGGGCGTTCGCCGGCGCCGCGCTGGTCTACGTCGTCTACCGCGAGGCGCTCACCGCGTTCGACGGCGGCGCCCGCGTCGTCGCCGGCGCGCACGGCACCGCCGGGATCTTCGCCACGTATCCGCAGCCCTACCTGTCGCTGGCCGGCGGGCTGGTCGATCAGGTGGTGGGCACGGCGCTGCTGATGGCCGGGGTCTTTGCGATCGGCGACCAGCGCAACGTCGGCGTGCCCGGCTGGATGGGACCGATCCTGGTCGGGGCGCTGGTCGTCGCCATCGGCGTGTCGTTCGGCTTCAACGCCGGCTACGCCGTGAACCCGGCCCGCGACTTCGGCCCGCGGCTCTTCACCGCCGTGGCGGGATGGGGCAGCGGCGTGTTCACCGCCGGCAACGGCTGGTGGTGGGTGCCGATCGTCGGCCCGATCGCCGGCGCGGTGCTGGGCGGGGCCGTCTACGACCTGTGCATCACCCGGCTGCGTCCGGCCGAGGCCGGCCGATGAGTCGCTACGTCCTGGCCCTGGATCAGGGCACGACGTCCAGCCGGGCGATGCTGTTCGAGCGCGGCGGCCGCGTGGTGTCGCAGGCGCAGCAGGAGTACCGGCAGATCTTCCCGCAGCCCGGTCACGTCGAGCACGACCCCGAGGACATCTGGCGGTCCCAGCTCGACACGGCGCGCGAGGCGATGGCCACGGCCGGCGCCACGGCCGCCGACGTCGCCGCTCTCGGCGTCACCAACCAGCGCGAGACGACCGTGCTGTGGGAGCGCGACAGCGGCCGGCCGGTGGCCAACGCAATCGTCTGGCAGAGCCGCATCACCGCGCCGCTCTGCGATCGGCTGAAGGCCGCCGGGCATGAACCCGGTGTGCGGGCCAAGACCGGCCTGGTGCTCGATGCCTACTTCTCGGCCTCGAAGATCAAGCACCTGCTCGACACCACCGACGGCCTGCGGGCGCGGGCGGCCCGCGGCGAGGTGCTGTTCGGCACGGTGGACGCGTTTCTCATCTGGCGGCTCACTGGCGGCCGCGTCCACGTCACCGACGAGAGCAACGCCAGCCGCACGCTGCTCTACAACATCCACCGCCGCGAGTGGGACGAGGAGCTGCTGGTGCTGTTCGACGTGCCGCGGGCGATGCTGCCCGAGGTGCGATCGAGCAGCGAGGTCTACGGCCACACCGCTGCCGATCTGCTCGGCGGCGAGATCCCGATTGCCGGCGCCGCCGGCGACCAGCAGGCCGCGCTCTTCGGCCAGGCGTGCTTCGAACCGGGCGCGGCGAAGAACACCTACGGCACCGGCTGCTTCATGCTGCTCAACACCGGGCCGCGGCCGGTGGCCTCGACCAAGGGCCTGCTGACGACGGTAGCCTGGCGGCTGGGCGCGCACACCACCTACGCGCTCGAGGGCTCGGTGTTCATCGCCGGCGCGGCGGTGCAGTGGCTGCGCGACGGGCTGCGTGCGATCAGCACCTCGGCCGACGTCGAGCGGCTGATGCAGGCGGTGCCCGATGCCGGCGGTGTGTATCTGGTGCCGGCCTTCGTCGGACTCGGTGCGCCGTACTGGGACCCGCATGCTCGAGGCGCCATTCTCGGGCTGACGCGCGACACCCGCATGGAGCACATCGCCCGCGCCGCGGTCGACGCCATGGCGTATCAGACCCGCGACGTGCTGGAGGTGATGCAGGCCGAGGCCGGCCTCACCCTGCCGTCGCTCAAGGTGGACGGCGGCGCCGCGGCCAACGCCATGCTGCTGCAGTTCCAGGCCGATCAGCTCGGCGTGCCGGTGCGCCGGCCGGTGGTGGCGGAGACGACCGCCCTGGGCGCTGCCTACCTCGCCGGGCTGGCGGTGGGCTACTGGGACGGCCTCGACGACGTGCGCCGCAACTGGGCGCTCGACCGCGAGTTCTCGCCGGCGATGAGCGCCGAGACCCGCGAGCGCGGCTACCGCGGCTGGAAGAAGGCGGTCACGCGGTCGCTGGCGTGGGCCACCGACGAGCTGTAGCGATGGGCGGGAACCCGTCGTCGACCTACATCCACGGCACGGCGCCCGGCGAGCAGGCGCGGCTGTCGCTCTTGAACGACCTCCTCAACGTCGGCTCGGTGCGCGAGCTGCGGCTGCAGGGCGGTGAGCGGATCCTCGACGTCGGCAGCGGGCTCGGCCAGCTGGCGCGGGCGATGGCGCGCGTCGCCGGCGCCCCGGTCGTCGGCGTCGAACGCAGTGCGGCCCAGATTGGCGAGGCCGAGCGGCAAGCCGAACTCGCCGGTGAGCGGGCCCTGGTCGAGTTCCGTCAGGGCGACGCGCAGCAGCTGCCGCTGCGTGACGAGGAGTGGGGCCACTTCGACGTGGCGCACACCCGCTTCCTGCTCGAGCACCTGCGCGACCCGCTGCCCGTCGTCCAGGCGATGGTGCGCGCCGTGAAGCCGGGCGGCCGGATCGTCCTCGAGGACGACGATCACGATCTGCTGCGCCTGTGGCCCGAGCCACCGGGCTTTCCGGCGCTGTGGCAGGCGTATCAGCGCAGCTACGAGTTCCTCGGGAACGACCCGGTCGTCGGCCGGCGTCTGGTCGGGCTGCTGGCCGACGCCGGCGCGCAGCCGGAGCGGAACAGCGCGGTGTTCTTCGGCAGCTGCGCCGGGGAGCCGCATTTCCCGCACTACGTCGACAACCTCATCGGCGTGGTCGGTGGCGCCCGCGCCACCATCGTCGCGGCCGGGCTGCTCGACGGCGACGCCGTGGACGCGGCGGTTGGTGCGCTGGACGAGTGGCGGCAAGGCCAGGCGGCGACGTTGTGGTACGCCGTGTCGTGGGCCGAGGGCCGTCGGCCCGAGTGACGGGCCGTTCTCGCAGCAGCGCACCGCATGCTCCTGTTGTTCGACCTCGATCGCGACTCTGCGAGGCGCCTTGGCTCTGCCGTGGCCGAGCCTTTGGACGCCCGGAGGTGTGCTGAAGGGCGATTGGGTGACCGGGTGCTACCGACCGGCTTCGCTCACGATCGGCGATCCGGTGACGATGCCTGGACGCTGTGACGGCCCTTCGGCCCGCAGGGTGAGGGAGCGCAGCCAGGGCCGGGACGGACCGGTGATGGCGTCGGCAGAGCAGCACCAGGTTGCCGAGGCTGGTCTCGCCGCCGTCCAGCCAGTGCTCGATGTGATGCGCGTCGCAGCGGCGCGAGATGCAGCCCGGGAACCGGCACGTCCCGTCGCGCGCGAGCAGCGCGCGTCGGATTGACGGCGGGACGGTGCGCGTCCTGCGGCCGACATCGAGCACGGCGCCGTCATCGGAGTGACGCATCGCTACCAGGGAGGCGTCGCAGGAAATGCGTCGCGACGTTTCCGCTGGCCAAACCTCAGTAACCCACGATGGTCACGGGATGCGAACGACATCGGTCGCCCACGAGCCGGCCGTCCCCCCCGCGGAGGAATCAGTGAGATCGAAGTACAGCAGCGACGACACGGCATCAGCCGCGCGAGCCCTGGGTGGCCACTCGAGACCGCCGAGCCGCGATGCGCCGAACTTCGCGCGGAAGTCGGCGAGCTCGAACGCCTCGTCGATGACCAGCGTGGGCCGGTGGCCACGGCGTATGAGCGTCGCCACGGCCTCATCGAGTGTGATCGCGTCGAGCATATCGTGACGCACGGTCGGCGCCCCCGTGTAATGTGCGATGGCGCCGCTCTGCTGGAAGGCAAGGACGACAGCGTTCGGCGGCAGTGCCTGCTGGAGGTACCTGCCCATCAGCACGACGCGGCGCTGACCGTCGCCGTAGTTCCGCACGTACTCGAACAGCGTCGCCGGGGTGACCGCGAGTAGCAGTGCCGGCACGAGCGCGACCGGCGCCACCCATTGAGATCGCTGCGACAGACCTCGGCCGAAGACGACGGTGCCAGCAGCCAGGAGGACGAACAGCGCCGTGACTGCTGGCAGCATGAATCGCAGCGAGTGCGGATCGTCGAACGGCAGATAGGGCAGGTAGATGGCGAATGTCAGGAGCGTCAGTGCCACCGCGGACCACGCCACGTGGCTGGCACCGAGCCGGCTGGATGCGGTCCGTGCGAGCAGCCATGGGGTGACCAGCCCGAGCAGCACGAGCGGCGTGTGAATCGCGAACAGGAAGCGCGGGTAGTTGCCGGCGTTGGCGGGAACGTGATCGAGCCGGTAGAACGCCTCCCAGCCCGGGTAGCCGGGCTCGAGCGGATGCCCGTACATCACGGCCTGGGTCCACAGCACGAACGCCGGGCCGAGGGAGGCGGCCGCAGCGAACGGCACCAGGGATCGCACGCGCCCCGCGGTCGTCGTGGCGGTCGACCGCATCCATAGCAGCCACGCCGGAACGATCGCCAGCGGTGCCAGATTGGGCCGGATTGCGATCGCCACCGCCGCCGCGGCACCCGCCATCGCGCTCGCTGTGAGACTGCGGCGTAGGCTGAGCGCGCACGCCAGCAGCCAGCAGGCGGCGCCCGGCACGTCGCTCATCGGTTGCACTGCGCTCAGCAGCGTCACCGGGCTCAGCGCGACCAGGAGTGCAGCGAGGAGTCCGGCCCACGCGCCGCCCATGGCAGACGCGACCTTCGCGGCCGACCACACGAGCACGGCCGTCAGCGCCGGCACGACGAGATAGGCGGCCCACTCGCCAGCGAGTGCCCACGCCGCGGCTATGAGGACGGGGTAGCCCTGGGGATAGATGCTGACGTCGGTGCCAGGCTCACGCCCAGGCCGAAACCCCAACGGAAGGTGCCCCCCCCCCCAACCGCACGCCCGCGGCGTTCACCGACCGTGTGGCCAGCTCCCCGCGCGTCCACCGGCGAGCTGACTCGACGTAGGACGCCGCGTCAGTGCCCCACGGGACGAACGTCGAGAAGCGCACCGCGACGGCGAAAGTCAGGGCGGCCACGACGAGTACCGAGTCTTCGCGCTGCGGCGTCTCCTCGCACGGCACGGTTACGATAGCCCAGGACTCGTCGCGGCCGGCTCGGCCGTGCCCCGCGTGACAGCTTCTGCCGCGTCTCGAAATTGTCTTGGTGACAGTCCCCGTTACATCTGGCGGCGCGCGTCGAGGGCACTGAGCACGATCGCCGCCGCCGTCGTCACGTTCAGCGAGTCGAGGCCGCCGTGCATCGGGATGCGCACGCGCAGGTCGGCGAGCGCCAGCGCGCCGGGCGAGAGCCCCGGACCTTCGGCGCCGACCAGTACCGCGGCACGGGCCGGCAGCTCGACCTGGTAGAGCGACGGCGCGTCGGACGACGGCGTGCACGCGACGATCGACCATCCGGCGCGGCGCAACCCGGCCAGCGCCTCCGGCCACGACCCGGCCATCCGGTACGGCAGGCTGAGCGTCGCGCCCATCGACGTGCGGATCGCCTTGCGGTACAGCGGATCGCCGCAGTCGGGTCCGAGCAGCACCAGCGACGCGCCCAGGGCGGCACCGGCGCGGAACAGGCCGCCGACGTTGTCGGGGTTGTTCACGCCCTCGAGCACGAGCACGCGATCGGCGCGCGCCAGGTCGCTGGCCGCCAGCGGCACGACCGGCGGACGTTCCGCCAGCGCCAGACAGCCGCGATGGATGTTGAAGCCGACGACGCCGTTCATCACCGCGTGCCCGGCGACGTGAATCGGGACGTCGGCCGGCACGCCCGCGATGACCGGAGCCAGCGCCGCGGCGGCGGCGTCGGTGAGCAGCAGCGAGCGCAGCCGATAGGTGCCGAGCCGGATCAGGTGCTCCACCACCAGCCGGCCTTCGACGACGAACAGCGAGCGGTCCGCCAGCCGACCGGGATGGGCGAGGTCGCGATAGTCGTCGAGGCCGGCGGCGTCGAGCGAGTCGACCGGGATCAGCACGGGATGCCGGCGGTCAGCGGACGATCGCGAAGGCCGCGGTGGCCTCGGCCGATTCGTTGCCGCTCGACGTGCTGAAGCGGAGCACGTACTCGCCCAGCGCCAGCGCCCGCACCGGCAGCTCCACCTGGTGCTGTCCGCCTACCAGCGTGGCGGGCCACGACGCCAGCGGCTTGCCCTGGCGCGTCAGGAGCTCGGCGTTCACCGTGGCCGTGGCCTCTCCGGTCCGGGCGACCGTGGCGCGCACGACGATGAGATCGGAGGTGCGGAACTCGCGATCGGGGCTGGGCGTGCCCGCCCCGCCCTTGCGCAACCCCTGGAAGGCCGCGGTGGTGCGCGCCCGCATGAACATCGGCGTCGACAGCGCCAGCGCACTGCCGCTGAGGTCCGGCACCGTCACCGGCTCTTCCCAGCGATCGACGACGTCGCCGCTGTCGCCGTGCGCCGTGAAGCGCAGCGTGAGGTCACCGGCCGGCACCTCGACCCGCGCCGTACCGGTGCCGTCGTCGCCCAGCGTGCCCTCGCTGGTGCCGAGCACCGCGCCGTCGGCGCCGCGCACCTCGACATGAAGCCGCGACGGCCGATCGCGGAAGCCCGGCACCGGCTTCCACATGGCGAGCAGCGCCGTCTTGCCGTCGGCGCCCGGGCCGAAACCCGTGGTCACGTGGGCCACCCGGTCGTCCTGCCGCGCCTGCAGGCGGGTCAGCGCGCCCGACACCGCCGGTTCCAGCGTCTCGACCGGCGCCGGCCTCAGCTCTTCGAGCGTCGGCGCCCAGTAGCCCTTGCGGGCGACGGTCCTGGCGCCGCGCCGCTTCACCTTGACCTCGACCCGGCGGAACTTGCCGTCGTTCAGGTCGCGGGTCGGCGCGTAGCCGACCAGATAGTGGTGGCTGGCGTCCTGGATCACCCGGCGCAGCCCGTGCTCGAGGTTGTTGGTGTTGACGATCGACTGACCGCCGGTTTCCGCGGCCATGCGGTAGAGCGTGGCGTGCGGAAAGATGCCCTGGCCGAGGCCGCGTGGATCGAGCGTGTGGATGATGACGTTGCCGCGGTTGGCCTCGCGGAGCATCGCCTGGAACTCCGGCTCGAGCGAGATGTCGAACATCAGCGGGATGCCGCGCGACACGACCACCAGGGTCTTGCGACCCTCCCGCAGCCCGGACAGGTGCATCACCAGGGCGTGGATCGCCGAGATCGTCACCTGCGAGCGCACCCGGAAGACGTTGCGGGTGAGGTTCTGCGACTCTTCGAGGGCGCTGCGGCCGATGAAGTTGTCGATGCGGCCTTCGTAAGCCTTCACGTCGCGGACCAGCGCGTCCTTGTCGCGCGTCCACTTCAGCGCGCTCAACGGCGTGATCGGATTCATCACCGTCGCCAGATCCTGCGGACCCATCATCTTGCCCAGGAACTCGGTCAGCGCCTTCTTCAGCGGCAGCATCTCCTGGGGGTAGCGGCCCAGGTGGTAGTCGTCCATGAAGACGGCGAACACGCGGACGTCGTCGCGGGCGGCCTCGGCGATGGCGTGGTCCTGCGAGCGGATCTCCAGCGCTTCGCCGTTGCCGCGCGGCTGGCCGTCGATCTGGACGAGCGTGGCCTGCTCGACCTTCTGCGGGATGCCGTCTTCGGTGAGCGCGAAGTCGGCGGCGGCCAGGTCGGTGATCGGGGTGTCGCCGTCGCCGGTGACCGACACGTCGACGAGCACCAGCTTCACGCCCGACCGGAAGATCGGCGGCTGCACCTCGATGCCGGGCGGGGGCGGCTGCGGCGCTTGCGACTGCGCGACGAGCTCGACGGTGGCCACCGCTGCCGCCAGCAGGAGGGCCGCCGGACGCATGCGCGAGGCCGGTGTCATCTCACCACTCCGTGCGCTGAACCACCGGCATCTGCAGGGCGCGTTCGCGGTCGAGGTCGAGCGAGCCGACATGCAGGGCCAGGGGCGCCTGGACCCACTTGTAGATCGACTGGGTGAAGAGCCGCGCGAAGCGGCCGGCCCAGGCCGCGAGACGGGCCGGGTCCTCGCTGGGGAACACGCTGGCCAGCGCGCGGCTCATCTCGGCCGGGGACATCTTCTCGCTGGCGTGCAGGTGCAGACAGGCGTCGAGGATCGGGAACGGCATCAGTTCGTCTTCGGCGTGCTGGTCGTCGGCCAGTTCCGGCCCCGGTCGCGTCGCCAGGGTGGCGGCGATGCCGGCGAAGCCGAACCGGGCGTCGAGGCGGACGAGCAGGGCCTCGACCACGGTCTTGGGCACGTTGGCGATCACCGACAGCGCCCCCTCGAGGTCGCCGCCGATGGTCGTGTAGCCGACCGCCTTTTCGCTCATGTCACCGGTCTGCAGGAAGAGCGCGCCGGAGCTGTTGGCCCAGTTCCACATCCGCTGGCCGCGCAGCCGCGCCTGAACGTTCTGACGCGTCATCGCCCCCGGCGGTTGCCCGCCGAGCATCTGCTGGGTCGCCGCCACCTCGCGGTCGTAGGCCTCGTCGAGCGCGATGGTGTGGAGGGCGACGCCAAGCGCGCCCGCCAGCTCGTGCGCGGCGGTGCGGGTCGCGTCCTGCGAGTGCCGGGTCGGCATGTAGAAGGCGGTGATCAACCGGCCGGGCGCGGCGTCGCCGTCGCCCGCCGCCGCCAGGATGCGGGCCGCGGCCCGCCAGGCCACCAGCAGCGTCAGCATCGAGTCGCGGCCGCCAGAGAGCGCCAGGCCGAGTGACCGGAAGGCGCCGGTCTTGGTGTAGTAGCTGGCCACGCCCAACGCCAGTGCCTCGAACAGTTCGTCCAGGGCGGCGTCGCGGGCGTCGACCGGCGGGGGCGAGGGCGCCGGCAGGAAGAAGCTGCCGCCGGCCGGCACCGGATAGGTGAGGCGCGACGTATCGGCGCCGTCGCCGGCGCTGCGGATCACCGGCACCGGCCGCTCGCCGAGCACGAACGCTTCGCAGTCGGCCCGCCAGGTCGTGTGCTCCATGCGCAGCCGCCGGGTGCGGTCGAGATCCACCACCGCCGACGCCGTCGCCTCGACGAAGCGCGCCGCTTCGTGGACCAGGCGGCCGTTCTGATAGAGGAAGCCGCCGCCGTCGTAGACCAGGCCGTCCTGAGCGCCGACCGCGTTGGCGTAGACCAGCACCGTCTGGTTGTCGGCGGCGCGCGTCGCCAGCATCTCGCGGCGGGTGTCGTGGATGCCGAGCCGGTAGGGCGAGGCCGAGAGGTTGACGACGATCTCGGCGCCCGACAGGCAGCGGCGGCGCATCGGCCCGTCCGGCGCCCAGGCGTCCTCGCACACCTCGACCGCGATGGTCCCGAAGTCGAAGGCGAACAGGTAGTCGCCGAGCGGTATGCCGTCGGCGTCGAGCGCCAGCCCCGGTCCGCCGCGCGAGAACGTGCGGGCTTCGTAGAACACGTTGTAGGTCGGCAGCTTCTCCTTGGGGACGCAGCCGAGGATGCGCCCGCGATGGACCACCGCCGCGGCGTTGAAGAGCTGCGACTGCACCGGCACGGCGAGGCCGAGGACGAACACCGTGCCGGCGTCGGCGGTGTCGCGGGCGAAGCTCTCGAGGCCGCGCCGCTGCGCGTCGAGGAACGCCCGCCACTGCACGAGGTCCTCGGGCGGGTAGCCGCCGACGACCTGCTCGGGGAAGGCGCCGAGCGTCACGTCGTCGTCGGCCATCCGCCGGGCCGCCGCCACCAGCGCGGCGGTGTTGCTCACGACGGCGCCGACGGTGGGGCTGAGGCTGGCCACCGCCAGCTTCACGAGACGCATGCTTCAGCTTAACAGTCCGGCCGGTGCAGCGGTGGTCAGCGCTCAGCTCTTGAAGACCCCGAGCACCCGCAGCAGCCAGATGAGGACGATCGCGCCGAGCAGCGCGGCGATGAAGCTGCCGAGCGAGCCGACCACCGCCAGTCCGGCCATGGCGGCGATCTGCGACCCCAGCCACGACCCGATGATGCCCACCGCCACGTTGGCGATGAGGCCCATCTGGGCGTTGGTCTTCATGACGATACTGGCCAGCCAGCCGATGATCCCCCCGACGACGAGCGTGACGACGAGTCCCATGCCGGCCTCCTCGCGCCGCGGACCGCCGACGGTCCGGCCGGCGTCCTAGCGGTGTGGTCGACATCCTAAAGCCGTTCCTCGCCGGGCTGGTGACGTTTCTGGCCCTCGACCTGGTCTGGATTGGCGTCGTCGCCAACGCCTTCTACAAGCGGGAACTGGCCGGGCTGGCCCGGATGAGCGGCGACGCCTTCGACATCCGGATCGCGCCGGCCGTGGTCCTCTACCCGCTGATCGTCGTCGGCCTCCAGCTCTTCGCGTTGCCGCGCGCGGCCGGCGGGCCGATCTGGCAGGCCGCCGCCTGGGGCGGCCTCTTCGGGCTCATCGGCTACGGCGTCTACGACCTCACCAACTACGCCACGCTGACCAGCTACACGCTGCGGATGACGGTGGTGGACATGTGCTGGGGCATGGCGCTGTCGGCGGCGACGGCCGCGGCGATGGCCGCGGTCACGCCGGCGTAGGCGCTCATTTCGCGGCCCGGGTCGTACGCAGCGCGCGCTCGCCGAGCACCCGCCACGCCGACGGCCGGGCGGCGGTGGTCAGGCCGAAGCGGCGGATGGCGTGCCGCTCGATGTGGGCGATGGCCTCGTCGATCGAGTCGGTGACCAGCATCAGGTCGAGGTCGCCGGCCGAGATGGTGCGCGCCTGCACCATCGTCCGCAGCATCTCGACGAACGGCTCCCAGTAGTCGGCGCCCATCAGCACCACCGGGAACTGCTTGATCTTCTGCGTCTGGATGAGGGTCAGCGCCTCGGTCAGTTCGTCGAGGGTGCCGAGCCCGCCCGGCAGGGCGACGAAGGCGTAGGAGTACTTGAAGAGCAGCACCTTGCGGACGAAGAAGTAGCGGCAGGTGACCCAGCGGTCGAGGTACGGGTTCGGGCTCTGCTCGAAGGGCAGCTCGATGTTGCAGCCGACCGAGATGCCGCCGGCGTCGCGCGCGCCGCGGTTGGCCGCCTCCATGACGCCGGGGCCGCCGCCGGTCATCACCGTGAAGCCGAGCCGGGACACCGCGGCGCCCATCTCGCGGGCCGTCTGATAGGTGGGATGCGTCTCCGGCAGGCGGGCCGACCCGAAGATGGTCACGCACGGCCCGACGAAGTGCAGGGCGCGGAAGCCGCGGATGAACTCGCGGACGACCCGCATCAGCGTGCCGAACTCCCGCCAGCGGGCCCGCGGGCCCTCGAGGAGGATCAGGTCGTCGCCGGTGCTGAGGCGCGCGAGCGCCGCTGCCCGTTCCGCGTCCGAGGGGGCCGCTGGCATGGCTCGATCCTACCTTGCCCCACGATTCGTCCCCGGCCGGCGCGGCGCGTCGAGGGGTGGTGTAAAGTCAGAGCGACTGCGCGGCGGCCGCCGCGCGCCGCTACTGCACACCATGACCACAACCGTCCGCACGCTCTTCCTCGCCGCGACGATCGCCGTCCTCGGCGGCTCTCCACTGTCGTCCGCCTTCGCGCAGGGTGCCCGCCTCGTCGTCGTCGATCAGTCGGGCGCGCCGATTGCCGGCGCCAACGTCACCGCCGGGCGGACGCCGCTCGAGACCGGCAGCGACGGGGCCGTCGCCTGGGAGGGCACCGCGCCGGTCACCGTCAGCGCTCCCGGGTTCGCCGACCAGGTCGTGACGCCGAGCCCAACCGGCGACACCCGGGTCGTGCTGATGCCGGCCTCGATCACCGATCGGGTGACGGTCACCGCCACCCGTGGCGAGGCCCGCCTGGCGACGCCGGCCAGCACCACCGTGCTGACCTCCGCCGAAGTGCTCACCTCGGCCGCCGGGGCCATCGACGACCTGCTCCGCTACACGCCGGGTTTCAGCCTGTTCCGCCGCAGCTCGTCGCGCGTCGCCAACCCGACCACCCAGGGCGTCACCTTGCGCGGCATCTCGGGGTCGGGCGCCAGCCGCACGCTGGTCCTCAACGACGGCGTGCCGCTGAACGACCCGTTCGGCAGCTGGGTCTACTGGAACCGGGTGCCGCAGGCGGCGATCGACCGCGTCGAGGTGCTGCGCGGCACGACCGGCGACCTCTACGGCGCCGACGCGCTCGGCGGCGTGGTGCAGGTGCTCACCTTCACGCCGGGGGCGCCGCGTCTGCGGGCGTTCGTCGAGGGCGGCTCGTTCAACACCGCGCGCGGATCGCTCTACGGCGGCGGCAGCCGCGGTGGCTGGTCGCTCTTCGCCTCGGGTGAGGGGGTGACCACCGATGGCGCCTACATCGTCGCCGACGACGATCGCGGCGTCGTCGACACCCGGGCCGACAGCGACTACCGGACCGGGGTCGTCAACCTCGGCTGGCAGCGCGAGGCGACCCGCGCCAACCTGCGCGCCTCCGGCTTCCGCGAGGAGCGCGGCAACGGCACGCCGCTGCAGGTCAACGACACGACCTGGCGCCAGGCGGCGCTCACCGGCGGCGGAGTGGTGGCCGGCGGAGCGTGGCAGGCGACGGTGTCGCGCGGCAGCCAGGACTACTACCAGACGTTCACGGCGGTGGTCGCCGACCGATCGAGCGAGCGGCTCACCACCGAGCAGACCACCCCGAGCGAGTTCACGCAGGCCTCGGCGCAGTGGGTGGGCAACGTCGGGCGGCACGCGTTCATCGTCGGCGGCGAACTGCAGGACACCGAGGCCACCGTCGAGGAGTTCCGCTATTCGGTGACCAACGTGCGGACGGGCCCCTTTCTGGTCGGCGGCGACGAGCTGCTCACGGCCGGCTTCCTGCGCACCCGCTTCGTGCTCGCCGACGACTGGACGCTGTCGGCCGGCGCCCGCGTCGACGGCTGGAAGACGGCGTCGATCGACCCGGCCATCGCCGACCGCACCGAGACCTTCTTCAGCCCCCGGGTGTCGCTGGCCTGGCAGCCCGGCGCCATCGGGGTGCACGCCGCCGCCTCGCGGTCGTACCGGACCCCGACGCTGAACGAACTGCACCGCGGGTTCCGCGCCGGCAACGTCGTCACCAACCCGAACGCGCAGCTCGAGCCGGAACGGCTCACCGGCGTCGAGGCCGGCCTGCTCGGGTCGAGCGGCCGGGTCACCGCCCGCGCCACCGGATTCTTCAACACACTCGACGGCGCGATCGCCAACATCACCGTCAGCAGCACGCCGGCGCAGATCACCCGCCAGCGCGCCAACTCCGACGAGATCCGGGCGTTCGGCGCCGAGTTCGAGGCCGACGTGCGGGCCAGCGCCGCGCTCAGCTTCACCGGTCAGCTGACGCTCACCTCCAGCAAGTTCCGCGGCTCGGTGGCGACGCCGGCGATCGAGGGCAACACGGTCACGCAGGTGCCGGCGTGGGCGGCGGCCGCCGGTGTCGTCTGGACCGACCCGCGCATCGCCACCATCAACCTGCAGGTGCGGGCCTCGGACAAGGCCTTCGACGACGACCTGAACACGCTCGAACTGCGGCGCTACGCGGTGGTCGACGCCTTCGCCGGCCGCAACGTGTGGCGCGGCCTGCAGGCCTTCGCCGCGGTCGAGAACTTGTTCGACAGCGACTTCGACGTGGCCCGGACGCCGGTGCGCTCGGTCGGCTGGCCGCGGACCGTGCGGGTCGGCCTGCGGGCGTTCCTGCCGTAGCAGGTCCAGGGGTGGACGGCGACGGCGCGACCGAGCACGGCGTCGTCCTGTTCGACGGCACCTGCGCGTTCTGTGAACGCTCGGTGCGATTCATCGCCACGCGCGATCCTGCGGCCTACTTTCGTTTCGGCGCGTCGCAGACGCCGGCGGCCGCGGCCATCCTGGTCCGCTTCGGCACGACCCGCGAGGCGACGCGCAGTCTGGTCCTGGTCGAAGGCGGTCAGGTCTACCTGCGTTCGACCGCGGTGCTGCGCATCGCGCGGCGGATGACCTGGCCGTGGCGGTGGGCCGGCGTGCTGCTGGCGGTGCCGCTGCCGATCCGCGACGCGGTCTATCGGGTGGTGGCCGCGATCCGTCACCGCGTCGCGGGGGCGTCGAACGCGTGCGAGGTACCGCCCAAGGAGATTCGCGATCGGCTGATCTGACGCTGGAGCGATCGCGGCTGACAGGGAACAGGGAACAGGGAACAGGGAACAGGGAACAGGGAACAGGGAACAGGGAACAGGGAACAGGGAACAGGGAACAGGGAACAGGGAGCGCATCGTCAGCCGGTGGACGGACTGGTTGCAGCACGCCGCGGAACGCGGCGTGACAGGAGTTCTACCTGTTCCCTGTTCCCCGTTCCCCGCTCCCTAGAAAGAAAACAAGTGCGTGTACTTCACCACTACGCCGCGGCCGGCCGACACCCCGCCGTCGTTGGTGTACTGCTGCTCGTTGTAGACGACGAAGAAGTCGCTGAGCGGGCGGTGGATCAGATTGAAGCGCAGGTTGGCCGAGAACTGGTCGATGTCGCTGCGGTACTGGACCAGCGCGTCGAGGAACATGTTGGTGCTGAACGAGTAGCCGCTGCGCCAGTTGACCAGCGTCGTCACGAATGAGGTGTCCGGCCGCTGCAGCGCGATGTCGGTCACCTGCAGGCCGACGTCGAAGAACAGACGATGGTTCGGGCGGTAGAGCACGCTGGTCTGGACGTTCTTCTGCGTCCCGCTCCAGAACCCGCCGTGGGTGACGCGCGTCGCGATCGACAGCGCCCGGCTCCGATCGGTCTGCAGCACCCACAGATGCTGTCGCCAGTCGTAGCGGCCGACCGGGACGGTCACGTCGCTGCGCAGCCGGAACGGCAGGCGAATGGCTTCGGTGCGCGGTTCGTAGGCGTACTCGAGGTAGGTGCCGCGATTCCAGGTGACCTGCACGGCGAGGTGTCCTTCGCGGGTGACGAGGTCGCCGTGGGGATCGACGTAGATCCAGGTCCGGGCGTGCGGCTGGAGCTGACGGATGCCGCGTCGCCGCAGCGCCGGGGATTGCAGGAACGACGCCCAGTCGAGGAAGTGGCGGGTGACGCCGGTGCGGCGCACGAAGCCCATGTCGGCGCGGAAGCCCTCGCCGACGTTCATGATCGAGTACTGCGCGCGCAGCCGGCTGTCTTCCCAGCCCAGCGACGCCTTGGACGCGGTCTGGCCGCGCGCTTCGTTGGGCGTGTCGGACCTGGCCGCGAAGCCGTTGAGGCTCAGGTTGCCGAGGACGCGGAAGTTGGCGTCGGCGCCGACCACGCGGTTGAAGTCACCCGCATCGCCCGAGGCCTGGCGCGACATCACGATGGCGCCGACGTCGGAGGAGCCGAACAGATCGCGGCGGACCCGCGCCACCGAGTAGTTCTGCCCGAGCCGGCCGTCGTGGCCCTCGCTCTGCATGCTCAGCGCGCCGAGTCCGTAGGCGCCGGCCCGGCCGGTGAGACGCAGGCCGCCGTAGAGCGGCACCTGCGCGCCGGTGTCGGTCAAGCCGATGCGGCGGCTGAAGAACAGCAGCAGGTCCTCTTCCGGCGGCCGGAAGCGGCTGGTCTGGCGCTGGTTGCGCGGGATGTCGCCGAAGTAGAAGACTCCCGAGTTCTCGAGGAAGAACTCGCGCTTCTCGGGGAAGAACAGGCTGAACTGGGTCAGGTTGACCTGCTGCTCGTCGGCCTCGGCCTGGGCGAAGTCGGGGTTCACGGTGGCGTCGAGGGTCAGCGACGGCGTGATCCCCATCTTCACATCGACGCCGGCGCTGCGGTCGAACGAGAAGCCGTCGCCGCCGAGGGGCCGCACGGTGCCGCCGAGCAGGAAGGGCTTGATGCGGATGTTGCGGCCGGGGGTGAGGTCGGGCAGCCCGGTGAGCGTCCCGGCCGACGAGGCGCGCACGATCGAGAACGCGCGTGAGACCGGCGACCAGTACGTGACCTCGTTCTTGCGGCGGATGCGGCGGGCGAAGTTCAGGCCCCAGCGGTGACCGTCACCGGGCGTGAAGCGCAGCGTCTTGAACGGGATGCGGAACTCGGCGGTCCAGCCGTCGGCGACGGTCCGGCCCGCCACCCACCACACGGCGTCCCAGTTGGGGTTGACGTCGCGGCCCTCGTTGGCGATCTGGGAGTCGGACCGGGCCCCGGCGGCGTTGGTGGCGAAGACGAAGCCGTTGCGGCGGTCCTCGAAGGTGTCGAGCAGCACCTCGAAGATGTCCTGCTCGGCACCGACGAAGTCCTTGCGGATGTCGTTGACCACGATGTGCGCGGGATCGCTGTCGTGGCAGTAGGCGGCGATGTAGAGATAGTCGCCGTCGAAGGCGACGCGCACCTCGGTGGACTCCGTGGCCGGCTGACCCTGGAGCGGATCGGCCTGGACGAAGCCGTCGGCCGCGACCGCGGTGGCCCAGACCGCCTCGTCGAAGACGCCGTCGATCACCACCGGTGCGGCGGCCCGTACCGCGATCAGCGTCCGCCGGCCTTCGGGATCGCTCCACGGGACGTCCTGCGCGGCGGCGACGAGCGTGGCGCCGGCCAGCAGGCCGGCCACACTCAACGCCCAACGCCGCAGCGCCATCCGGTCGGCAGTGTACTCCGGCCAACGTCGCATCGGGGCTCGACATTCGTCGCATGCCGGGCAACTGGCGTCATCGTGCCGTCGTTGACAACGCCCCGCCGCGCGGGGTTCACTCTTTGACGCACGTTGTTTTCGGAGGCCAGACAGACATATGCGAACGATGACACGACTCGGGTTGGTGGCGGTGACACTCCTCATGGCGCCGGCGGCGTCGTGGGCGCAGGCGACGGGTCAGATCACCGGCGTCGTCAGCGACACCTCTGGCGCCGTGCTGCCCGGCGTGACGGTCGAGGCGACCAACACCGCCACCGGCGCCGTGCGCTCAGCGGTCACCGGTGACGACGGCGTCTACACGCTGCCGCTCATCCAGCCCGGCGTCTACGACGTCAAGGCCACGCTGTCCGGCTTCCGCGTCGGCCTGCAGGAAGGCGTGCGGGTGACGGTGAGCGAAACCGCCCGGGCGGCGTTCCAGCTCGAGGTCGGCCAGCTCACCGAGACGGTCACCGTCACCGCGCAGGCCACGCTGGTCGAGACCGCCAACGCGACCCACGGCATCGTCATCGACCAGCAGAAGGTGGTGGACCTGCCGCTGAACGGCCGCAACTTCACCCAGCTCGGCACGCTCATCCCCGGCGTCGTCGCGCCGCCGACCGGCCTGGGCGGCCAGACCGGCGACGCCACCCCCGGCGGGTTCGGTAACGTCACCGGCGGCTTCAACGTCAACGGCATGCGCAACCAGTCCAACAACTTCCTGATGGACGGCGCCACCAACAACGACACCTTCAACACCGGCTTCGTGCTGCGGCCGCCGCCCGACGCCATCGAGGAGTTCAAGATCCTCACCCACGCCTTCGGCGCCGAGTACGGCCGCAACGCCGGCTCGGTGGTCAACGTCGTCACCAAGTCGGGGAGCAACACGCTGACTGGCGGAGTGTGGGAGTTCAACCGCGACGACAAGCTCCAGGCCCGCAACTTCTTCGCCCCGGGCACCCAGCCCAAGCCCGAACTCAAGCAGAACCAGTTCGGTGCTGCCGTCGGCGGCCCGCTGGTCAGGAACCGGCTGTTCGGCTTCGGCTACTACGAGGGCTTCCGCAACGAAGCCGGGACCACCACCAACGTCGTCGTGCTGTCGGAAGCGCAGCGCGCCGGCAACTTCGGCGCGACCACGATTCGCGACCCGTTGACCGGCCTGCCGTTCCCGAACAACACCATTCCCGCCAGCCGCATCAGCCCGGCGGCGGCCCGGCTGCTCAGCGAGTTCGTGCCGTTGCCGAACTCGCCCGGCAACCGCTACATCGTCTCGCCGACGCTCGAGGACGTGCGCGATCAGTTCGGCGCCCGCGTCGACTACCAGCTGAACCAGAGCCAGTCGCTGCTGCTGCGCTACATGCGCGCCGACACCGAACGGACGACGCCGAAGATCATCGCCGCCGTGGACCAGCAGGCGCTGGCGACGCTGCAGGACGCGATGGCTTCCCACAACTGGGTCATCGCCTCGAACGTCATTTCGCAGACGCGGGTGTCGGTGAACCGGATCAGCGCCAACCCGGCGGTGACGAGCGGCCTCAACCCGCGCGACTACGGCATCGGCTTCGCCAACACCAACCCGCTCGCCGCGGGGCTGCCGTCGATCGCCGTGCAAGGCTTCTTTGGCGGCGGCACGGCCGCGCTCGGCGACCCGCAGCAGCCGTTCGTCGAGCGCGTCAACCACGTGTGGCAGGCGGCCAGCGACCTCACCTGGATCGCCGGCCGGCACTCGCTGAAGTTCGGCGTCGACGTCCGCCGCGAGGCGATGAACATCGCCTTCATCAACCGGCCGAACGGCGACCTCAGCTTCACTGGCCAGCTCACCGCGGTGCCGGGCGTGGCCGGCACCGGCAGCGCCGCGGCCGACTTCCTGCTCGGCCTGCCGGCGCAGGCGCGGGCGACGACGCAGCAGGTGACCCAGGACGGCTACGGCTGGCTGTTTGCCGGCTACGTCCAGGACGACTTCCGGGTGACGCCGACCCTCACCGTGAACCTCGGCCTGCGCTACGAACTGCCGACCCCGTTCATCGACCAGAACGACGCCATCACCGGGTTCGTGACCGGCCAGCGGTCCACCGTCTACCCGAATGCGCCGACCGGGCTGGTGTATCCGGGCGACAGCGGCATCCCGCGCGGCATCGTGCCGACCGACAAGAACAACTTCGCGCCGCGGGTCTCGGCGGCGTGGGATCCCTTTGGCGACGGCTCGACCAGCGTGCGTGGCGCCTTCGGCGTGTTCTACGACGCGCTGGCCGGCCAGGGCGACTTCTTCCAGAGCGGCGTGCTGTCGCCGCCGTTCACGCCGCTGGTCGAATTGAACACGCCGACGCCGATCACGATCGCCGACCCGTTGGCGGCCGTGGCCGGCCCGCCCAACCCCTTCCCGGCGAATCTCACTGTCATCGGCTGGGGCGACGACTTCAAGTCGCCGTACGCCTATCACTTCAACCTCGGCGTGCAGCGGCAGTTCGCCGGCAAGGTCGGCGCTGAAGTCGCCTACGTCGGTTCGCGCGGCTTCAACCTGCCGATCTTCATGGAGGTCAACCCGGGCGTCTACACGCCGGGGCAGACGGCACGTGGCGCCCGCATCATGCCGGCCTTCTCGCTGGTCCGGCCGACGTTCTCCGCGGCGCAGTCGTGGTACGACTCGCTGCAGACCAGCGTCCGCCTGCTGCCGACGCGGGGGCTCAACCTGCTGGCGTCGTACACGCTCGGCAAGACCACCGACCATGTCTCGGGCGTCAACATCGGCGGCGAGCCGCGGCCGGTGCTGCCGGTGGTGCAAGGCGACGAGGCCAGCCTCGAACGCGCCCTCGACGCCGAGAAGGGCCCGGCGCTGTTCGACGCCCGGCACCGCTTCGTGCTCAGCTTCGGCTACGAACTGCCGCGGCTCGCGGACCAGCCGGTGGCGCTGCGCGCCATCGCCGGTGGCTGGCAGTTGAACGGCATCTTCCAGGCGCAGACCGGATTCCCGGTGCCAGTCAGCCTGGGTGGCGTCCTCGACATCCGCTACATGACCAACCGGCCTGACGCGACCTGCGATCCGAACGACGGCCCGAAGACGACCACCCAGTACTTCGATACCAGCTGCTTCACCGCGCTGCCGCTGGGCGACACCGGCACCCGGTTCGGCAACGTCGGCCGCAACACCGTTCGCGGCCCGGGGTTCCAGCGCACCGACTTGTCGGTCTTCAAGAACTTCGACTTCGCCGGCCGCCATCGCCTGCAGGCGCGGATCGAGGCGTTCAACATCTGGAACCAGGCCCGGTTCGGCCAGCCCGTCGGCACGTTCGGCGCCGTGAACTTCGGCCAGATCACCACGGCCGAGGACGGCCGGGTGATTCAGCTGGGCGTCAAGTACTCCTTCTAGGGACCGGGGACTGGGGACTGGGGCTTGTCACGAACAGCGACCACGCAAGTTCGCCGTCAGGCCAGCACATGAGTTCAGGAACGCCGGACGAGCAGCTTTGGACAAGCCCCAGTCCCTAGTCCCCAGTCCCCAGCCCCGCCGGCTGACGCGCCGCCAAGCCGTCCATCGCCTTGCCCTTGGCAGTGCGCTGGCGGCGACCAGGCCAGCGTTTGGCCAGGCGCCGGCGATCGTCGCGGCACCGGGGCTGCGGCCGGTCGTGACCGACGGGGTCGCGTCGACCATCGTCGACGAGACGACCGCGCTGGTGTGGGCGCGCGCCGATCGGGCGGCGCGGCTGCACGTGGAGTGGGCGACGACCGAGCGGTTCGACGACGCGCGCAGCGTGCGCGGGCCATCAGCGCTCGAGGGCAGTGACTTCACGGCCCGTGTGCACCTGCCCGATCTTCCGCGTGGCCAGCGCATCTTCTATCGCGTGCGCTTCCAGGATCTCGCCGACGTGCGGCGATGGAGCGAACCAGCCGCCGGCAGTCTCAATGCCGCACCGGCGCCGGACCGCGACGTGTCGCTGGTGTTCTCGGCCGACACGGTGGGGCAAGGCTGGGGGCTCGATGCGGCGTTCGGCGGGATGCAGACCTACGCCAGCATGCTCGGCGCCGAGCCCGATCTGTTCGTCAACCTGGGCGATGCGATCTATGCCGATCAGCCGGTCGGGCTCGCCGTGCCGCTCGACGGCGGCGGCGTCTGGCGCAGCCAGCCGAGCGCCGCCAAGGCCAAGCCGGCCGAGACGGTCGACGAGTTCCGCGGCAACTACCGCTACAACCTGCAGGACGCGCACATGCGGCGCTTCAACCAGCAGGTGGCGCAGCTGACGGTGTGGGACGACCACGAGGTGCGCGACAACTGGTATCCCGAGCGACGCCAGGACGGCGATCCACGCTACGCGGTCGCCTCGGTGGCGCTGCTGGCGGCGCGGGCGCGGCAGGCGCAGTTCGAGTACACGCCGTTGCCGGTGCACGGCGCCGACCCCGAGCGTCTGTATCGCACCGTCCGCTACGGCCCGGTCGAGGTGTTCCTGCTCGACTACCGCAGCTATCGCGCATCCAACAGCGCCAACCTGCAGGCCAGCCCGGGCCCCGAGACCGCGCATCTCGGCGACGCGCAGGTGCGCTGGCTCGAGGGCGCCCTGGCGGCGAGCACCGCCACCTGGAAGGTGATGGCGAGCAGCCTGCCGATCGGCCTGGTGGTCGGCGATGGCCGCGACCGCTTCGAAGCGGTCGCCAACGGCGACGCCGGCCCGCCGCTCGGCCGCGAGCACGAGATCGCCAGGCTGCTGACGTTCATCCGCGATCGGCGGGTCCACAACGTCGTGTGGATCACCGGCGACGTGCACTACGCCGCCGCGCATCACTACGACCCGGCCCGCGCCCGTTTCAGCGACTTCACGCCGTTCTGGGAGTTCGTGGCCGGGCCACTGCATGCCGGTACGTTCGGGCCGAACGTGCTCGATCCGAACGTTCGGGCCCGAGGTGCACTTCCTCGGCATTCCGCCCGGCATGAAGCCCAATCGGCCGCCGAGCGAGGGCTTCCAGTTCTTCGGGCGCCTGGTGGCCGAGGCGGCAACTGGCGCGCTGCGCGCCAGTCTGCACAACCGCACCGGCGCCGAGATTTTCACCACCACGCTGCCCCCCGTCCGCGGCTGAGATCGGCGTGCCTGCGCTCACCGCGACGGCGACGCGGCTGGTCAACGGCGGGCTCTACCAGACCGGCTGGTTCGCCTGCGTGCTCGGCGCGGCCTGGGGCCACGGCACCGCCGGGGCGGTCGCCGCTGCCGCGCTGATGGCCGGGCATCTGGCGGTTAGTCCCGATCGCCGCGTCGAACTGCGCACGATGCTCGGCACCCTGACCGTTGGCGCGGTGGTCGAAGGGGTCCAGATTGCCGCCGGCACCTACGAGACGCTGGGTGGGAGCGCGCCCGGCCCGCTGCCGCCGCTCTGGCTGCTGGCGCTGTGGGCGCACTTTGCGACCACCTTTCGCTACAGCCTGCGCGCGCTTGTCGCGCGGCCGTGGGCGGCGGTGCTGTTCGGGGCGTTGGGCGGGCCCGTGGCGTTCCTCGCCGGCGAACGGCTCGGCGCGGTGACGCTGACGCGTCCGCTCGGCGCGGCGGTGACGGCGCTGGCCCTCGGGTGGGCGGCGGCGATGAGCGTCGTCGCGCTGGCCCTCGGCGCCCTGGCGCGCCAACCGATGCCGCGCTACCGGCGTCCCGGGTCCTGACGCTCGGACGGCCGCGCGGCCGCGCCGCCGGCCATCACCGCGCTCACGGTGCGGACCAGCGCGCTGCGGGTCACGGGCTTGTGCAGCACGGCGGGCGGGGTCGGCGAGGCGCGCTCGAGGTCGAGTTCGTCGGCATAGCCGGAGACGAAGATCACCTTCAGCTCCGCCCGGCGGGCGCGTAGCGCGCTGGCCAGCGCCGGTCCGCTCATGTTCGGCATCACCACGTCGGTCACGACCAGGTCGACGTTCGCCGGCTGGCCATCGAAGAGTTCGAGCGCGTCGCGGCCGTCGGCGGCTTCGATCACGGTGAAGCCGGCCTGGCGGAGGAAGCCCGAGAAGAGCGCGCGGACGTCGGCGTCGTCTTCGACCAGCAGCACCGTGCCGCCCGGGTGCGGCGGGGGCGTCGGCAAGGCGGCTGGCCGCCGCCGTCGCGGCTCGACGACGGCGTCCACGGCCGGCAGCAGCACCTGCACGGCGGTGCCGGCCGATGGCGCCGAGTCGATCCAGGTATAGCCGCCACTCTGCTTGACGATGCCGTAGACCATCGACAGGCCAAGGCCGCTGCCGCGCAAGGCGTCCTTGGTGGTGAAGAACGGCTCGTAGGCCTGGGCCACGGTGTCGGCGTCCATGCCGCAGCCGGTGTCGTGCACGGTCAGGCGCACCCAGGACCCGGGGGGCACCAAGACCGGCAGGGCGGGATGGGAGAACGGCGTGGTGAAGGTCTCGTTGGCGGTGGTGATGGCCAGCGCGCCGCCATCCGGCATCGCATCGCGGGCGTTGATGGCCAGGTTGAGCAGCACCTGTTCGATCTGTCCGGGATCGACCCTCACCGCGCGCAAGTCGGCGGCGAGGTCGCTGGCCAGGTGCACGTCCTCGCCGAGCACCCGCGTCAGCATGCGTTCGAGCGACAGCACCGTGACGTTGAGATCGAGCACCTCCGGCACCAGCAGCTGGCGGCGTCCGAAGGCGAGCAGCTGACGGGTGAGCGCCGCCGCGCGATCGGTGGTGCGGCGGATCCGGCGGCCGAGCCGCCGCCGCTCCGAGCGCCGCATCTGCACTGCAGCGAGGGCATCGGCGTAGCCGCCGATCACCTGCAGCAGGTTGTTGAAGTCGTGAGCGACCCCACCGGCGAGCCGGCCGAGCGCGCCGATCTTCTGCGAGCGCCGCAGCTGCTCGGTGAGATCGCGGTTCTCCTCGAGGGCGCGCTCGAGCCGTGCCGCCAGGACGCCGTCGCGGTCGGCGGCCGTGGCGGTGTGGCTGGACAGTGGCTCCGGAACCACCTCGGCGGCGAGCGCGCGTGTCGTCTGACCCACTGGACCTTCGCTTCAGGCAATCGGCCGGGCCGGCGCCCTCTTGAGCGCCGTCGCGGGCGCGCCTACGGCGCCAGCAGCTCGCCGAGGTCGTCGACTTGCGCCGCCACCTCGGTGGCGATCTCCGCCAGATCGCTGACGATCGTCACGCGGTGCGCCAGCGGCAGCGGGCTGAGGAGACCGTCGATCAGGGCCGAGGCGTCGGCGGCGTGTGCGTCCGGATGCGGCGGCGGCACCACCCAGTAGCCGAGGTGATCGGCCAGCCGGCAGGCCACGGCGACGCGCACGAGCAGGTCGGTCGGGCCCACCGCCTGCGGGTTGTGGTGGTGCTGGGCGACGTCCTGGAAGGCCTGCGGCAACAGCAGCTGCGCCGCCAGCCACCGGCCGGCGTCGCAGTGGTCCATGCCGAACCGCTCGCGCTCGGCGTCGAGATGTCCGGGGCCCGCGGCCGCGGCGCTGTCGAGGAAGGCGGGATAGATGGTCGGATGGGCGACGATGAGGGCGAGGCGGCCGAGGTCGTGCATCAGGCCGGCCGTATAGGCATCGCCGGCGTGGCCGCCGCAGCGCGCCGCCACCTGCTCGGCGACCAGGGCGCAGGCCAGCCCGTGGCGCCAGGTCCGCGTCACCGCCGGCGCCGCCACGGTCGCGCCCAGGTAGCGCCGCAGACCGACGGTGGCCGCCAGTCCGCGCAGGCGGTCGAGGCCGAGCAGCGTCGCTGCATGGCGGACATCGGTCACCTCGCCACGCAGGCCGAACCGCGCGCTGTTGGCGGCCCGCAGCACTTCGGCGGTGACGGCCGGGTCGGCGGCGATGGTGGTGCTGACCTCGGCCAGCCCGACCTGTTCGCGGGCCAGCAGCGACAGCAGATGCGCGGCCACGGCGGGAATCGGCGGCAGCGCGAAGTCGCGCCGGCGCATCCGGGCGGTGACCGGCGGCGGACCGCCGAGCAGGTCCGGCTGGGGCGGCGGAAAGGGGCCGTGTGACTGCACAGGGTGCTCTTCAGCGCAATCGGCGCTGCGGCGGTCCCCTTCAGTCGACGGCTACGCGGTGCGTGCCGACGCCAGCAGCGCCGCGACCTGGCGCAGCAGCACGGCGCGGGTGACCGGCTTGGGCAGGTGCACGGTACCGGACTCGCCGGCCGGGCCGGCCGTGGTCTTCTCGTGGTAACCCGAAACGAACAACAGCTTCACATCCGGACACCTTGCCCGCAGGGCCCCGGCGAGCGCTGGTCCGCTCACGTTCGGCATCACCACGTCGGTGACGACCAGATCGACGCGGGTGCCGCGGCGTTCGAAGACGTCGAGCGCCTCGCGGCCGTCAGCGGCTTCCAGCACGTCGTAGCCGGCGTGGCGCAGGAACGCCGCGAACAGCGTCCGCACCTCGGGGTCGTCCTCCACGATCAGCACGGTGCCGGTCACCACGGCGCCGGCGGCGATCGACGGCGCGTGGTCGACCGGGCGGCTGTCGATCGCGCCGTCGACGCCCGGCAGCAGGACGTGTACCGCCGTACCGGCTCCTGGCGCCGACTCGATCCAGGTGTAGCCGTCACTTTGCTTGACGATGCCGTAGACCATCGACAGGCCCAGCCCCGATCCCCTCGACACGTCCTTGGTCGTGAAGAACGGCTCGAAGGCCTGGGCCACGGTGTCGGGGTCCATGCCGCTGCCGGTATCTCTGACGACCAGCTGCACCCACCGCCCGTGGGGCACCGCCACCGGGAGCCCGCGTGGGGCGTAGCTGCCGTCGACCCACACGTTCTCGGTGCGGATCTCGAGCGTGCCGCCGTCGAGCATCGCGTCACGGGCGTTGATGGCCAGGTTGAGCACGACCTGCTCGATCTGACCGGGATCGACCTTGACGTGGTGGAGTTCGGGCGACAGCTGACTGGCCAGCGTGACGTCCTCGCCGATCACCCGGGTCAGCATGTGCTCGAGCGAGCGCACCGTCGCGTTCAAGTCGAGCACCTGCGGCACCAGCACCTGGCGGCGGCCGAAGGCCAGCAGCTGGCGGGTGAGCGACGACGCCCGGTTGGTGGCGCTCTGGATGCTGTCGAGCACCCTGCGGCGCGATTCGCGATCGAGACGATCGACCCCCAGCGTCTCGGCGTATCCGCCGATCACCTGCAGCAGGTTGTTGAAGTCGTGGGCGACGCCGCCGGCCAGCCGGCCGAGCGCCCCGATCTTTTGGGAGCGGCGGAGCTGTTCGTTCAGGTCGGAGTTGGCGCGCAGCGTCTGCTCGATGAGCTGACGCGGCCCGGCGTCGCGCACCGTCACCAGGGCTTGGCGCGACGGCCCGGCGACGAGCCGCAGGCGGACGTCGACGGCGATCTCGGTGCCGTCGCTGCGCCGGCCGCTCGTCGTCAACCACGGGGTCTCGCGTTGCCCGCTGTCGCCCGGCAGCGGCGTGCCGCGGGAGGGCAACCACGTCGCCAATGCCTGCCCGCGGGCGAACGCCGCCGCGATCCCGAACAGGCGGCCGAGGGCGGAGTTGCTCCACACGATTCGGCCACCGCCGTCGACGAGAGCGACGCCGTCGTCGAGCGCATCGAAAAGTCCTGGGTCCGGGGACGGCGCGCCGTTGCTCTCGGCGACGGCCTCGTCGCTCGGCCGGGCCATCGCGTCGGCGATCCAGTCGCTGGCGAGACTCGCCGGCCGGGCCGAGGGCAGGTGGCGCTCGAGATAGTCACCGAGCACGTCGAGGCTGACACTCGGGTTGAGGATCTCGATGCCGCTGGAGATACTCGGCACCGAGGCGTCGCCTGGCCGCGCGGTGAGGACCACGACCCGGGCCACGCCGGCGTTACGCAGGCGGCGGGCGACCTCCAGTCTGTCGGTACCGGCCACGTCCCCGACGATCGCGGCGGAGGGGGCGGTCGCGATGACCGCCGACAGGGCGGCCTGCAGGTCCCGAGCGATGGCAACGCCATAGCCGCGGCCCCTCAGGGTCACGGCCAGCCGGGCAGCACGATCCTCCTCACAGTCCACGACCAGCAGGGCCACGCGCGCCGGGGGGAGGTTGGCGGCAGGGCAGCCCGACGACTGGGCACTCACGACGATCCTTCTGCGGCGCCATCGGGCGCCACACCGCCATGATGGCACCGGCCCCTACACGAATTCGTGCAGCGGCCAAAAATTGTGTGCAAACGCCCGGCCCGGACGAATCAACCGGCGGCTGGGGACGGCGCGATCACGCCGCCTGGGCCGTCAGCCGCAGGTCGTGTGCCCACGACAACGCCTCGACGTAGGCGGCGGGCAGCGCGGCGGGGTCGAGCCCGAGCTCGCGGCACACGCCGGCGGCGGCATCGAAGCCGCCGCTTTCGTACAGGCCGACCGCGTCGAGGGCGCGGCGGGCGGGATTGGACTGGCCGAGCAGCGCCTCGCGCACTTCGGCGCCGAGCGGCAGGTCGGCGATCACCTGCGCCATCGGGTGCTGCAGCAGGGCGTCGAGCAGCGAACACAGGCCGAGCAGGAAGTAGCTGGCGCCGTCGTCGGCGTGGCCGAGTGCCTGACCGAGCCGCTCGCACATGCGCGCCCGCAACACCGTCATCGTCGCCAGTTCGGACGGCCCGCGGTTGAGCCCGGTGAGCGTCCACAGCGAGGTCCACTTTCGCACCTGCTCGAGTCCGACGAAGAGCAGCGCTTCACGGACCGAGTGGACCTCCCGTCGCACGCCGAAACCGGCCGAGTTGACGCAGCGCAGCACCCGGTAGGTGAGCGAGGCGTCGTGCTTCAGCAGGTCTTCGATCTGCGGAATCGACGCCGTGGGTTTCAACAGCGCCGCCAGCAGCCGCATCTGCGTGATCTGGCTGGCCGACAGCGTCCGCACCGACATGGTGTGCGGACGGCAGAAGTAGTAGCCCTGGAAGAGCGTGCAGCCGACGGCGGTGGCGCTGGCCAGCATCTGCGGAGTCTCGACCTTCTCGGCGAGCAGCGTCAACCCGCGCGCGAGCAGGCGCGGCGCATGGGCGGCGACGACCTCCGGCGCCAGACTCAGGACGTCGAGCTTGATGATGTCGGCGACGGGCAACAGCGCCTCGGCCTCGGAACCGGGCACGAAATCGTCCAGGGCGATCTGGTAGCCGCGCCGGCGCAGCGACCGGCACATCGCCACCACCTCGGGCGACGCGGTGACGTCCTCGAGAATCTCCAGCACCACGGCCTTGGCGTCGAGGAGGCTGCTGGCGTCCGACAGCAGGACGTCGTGGGACAGGTTGAGAAACGCGCGCCGCCCGTCGGTCAGCGTCTCGAGGCCCATCCCGACCAGGGCGTCGCTCAGGACCCGGGCCGACGCCTGGGTGGTGCCGCCGGTGTAGGCGCGCTGGGCCTCGCCGTCGCGGTAGAGCAACTCGTACGCGGCGACCTGTTGGCGGTGATCGAGGATCGGCTGGCGAGCGACGTGGATGCGATTGGCGGGAGCGGCCATAGCCCTGCAGTCAACATCGACCGCCGGGCCGGCGCCTTGAACCCGGCTGGCAAGACGCTACGACGCTGCCGCGGTGGCCCGCGAGGCGACCAGGTCGTCGACCGTGGCGAGCAGTGTCTTGGCGGTGAACGGCTTGGGCAGCAGGTGTTCGACCGGCTGGCCACCCGAGAACACCGGCTCGGAGTAGCCCGACATGAACAGCACCGGCACGCCGGGATAGTGCGCCCGGACCAGGGTCGCCACATCCAGGCCGCTGCCTCCCGGCAGCACGATATCGGTGAGGAGCAGCTCGACGGGCGGGTAGCCGCGGCCGAGGAAGCCCTGGACCGCCGCCAGGCCATCGAAGGCGTGCACGGTGTGGCCGGCGCGGCGCAGGATCTCGGCCACGATCTCGCGGACCTCGGGCTCGTCTTCGACCAGCAGGATGGCCGGGCGGTTGGCCGGCGTCTGGAGCACGTTGCGGACCTGCACCGCCGGAAGCGCGTCGGCTCCAGCCCAGGGCAGATACAGATCGATCGCGGTGCCTTGCCCCGGCGACGAGCTGGCGACGATGTGGCCGCCCGCCTGCTCGACGATGCCGAGGCAGATCGACAAGCCCAGTCCGGTCGCCTGTCCGGGGGTCTTGGTGGTGAAGAACGGCTCGAACATGTGGCGTCGCACGTCGTCGTCCATGCCGTGGCCGGTGTCGGCGAGGGTGATCACCACCCAGCTGCCCGGCCCGGGCAACTCCGCGGGGTCGCTCAGAATCGAGGCGCCGGGTCACCAACGTGAGCCGGCCGCCGCCGGGCATGGCGTCGCGGGCGTTCAGCGCGAGATTGACGACCAGCTGGCCGAGCTGCTCGCGGCCGAGCATCACCGGCACGGGACGTCGCGACGGGTCCCACTCGATGCGGATGCCCTCGCCGAGCACGCGCGCGAGCACCGGCGCCAGTTCTTCGAGTACGGCGTTGACGTCCACCAGCGTCGCCGGCACCGGGTTGCGGCCGGCGAAGGTCAGCAGCCCGCTGGTGATCTGCGACGCGTCGGCCACCGACCGCCGGAGCACCTCCACCCGGCGACTCACCGGCATCGAGGTCGGCAATTCGCTGGCGAGCGCGTCGAGATGCCCCTGCATCACCGTCAGCAGGTTGTTGAACTGATGGGCGACGCCGCCCGAGAGCCGTCCGATGACCTCCATCCGCTGGGCGTAGAGCAGCCGTTCGTCCATGTGCCCGATCGCGCTGACGTTGGTCAGCGCGGTGAGCATATGGGGCTGGCCGCCGACCAGCACCCGGGAGGTGTGGGCGAGCAGACGGAGAATCCTTGCCCGCTGGTGTCCGTACCCGGAACTCGCGGACGGCGCGCCCCGACCCGTGGTCCACCGCTTCGATGTGGCTGGTGCGCTCAGCCTGGTCGCGGTAGCCTCCCAGGTCGAAGACCGTGCCGCGGCACAAGTCGGCCGCCGACCGGCCGGCGACAGCCTCGGCGGCGGCGTTGACCGCGACGATCCGGCCGCTGCCTTCAGTGGTCAGGAGCAACGGCAGCGGGCCGTCGTGGAACATCGTCGCGAAGAACTCCGGAGCGGACCCCGCGGGGGCGCCTGCGGCGTCAGCAGGGTGCGGTTCAGCGCTCCCCAGGCCCAGCAAGCGGGCAGTCGTGTTGGTGGTGCGTGCGAGCCAGTCCAGCATCCCCAGGTCCTCGAAACCGCGATCGCGTGCAGCCCAGTCGGCGGACGTCGCGGAAACACTTGGCACCTGCGACAACCGCCGGGGTGGGCCTGGGAGGGGGGGCTCAGGCCAACCTGACATCGGTGGAGCAACCGAGGTGCCAGGGATGGTACAACTTTTTGTGTGCAATGGGCTGATTATCTGTGCAACCAGGCCAGTTGACCGTCATTCCGCCGACCGGCGAGCCTTCCCCTGCCGGAATCTTGACGGGTCGGTATGTTAAGTTTCGCGCCGTGATCGCCATGCCCAGAAGCCGCCCGTGGGACGAGACCCTCGATCCGCCCCTCGAATGGCTGGAGCGGGCCAACCGCCACGCGCTGGTCACCCGGCTGGTGTCGTCCGCGGTCCACGACGTGAGCAACGCGTTGCAAGTCGTGAGCGGGGCAGCCGAGATGCTCGTCCTGGACGCCGGCCCCGAGGCGATCAGCCGCCGTAGCGCGGCGATCGTCCATCAGGCGATGGGGGCGACGGCGGTGCTGCAGCAGCTCACCGGCTTCGCCCGCGAGCCGGTGCGGGCGGCCGAGCCGCTCAGCCTGCGGGCGCTCGCGGAGCGGGTCGTGGCCCTGCGTCAGGTACTCGCTGCGCAAGCTCCGGGTGGCCGGCCAGGTCGCCGGCGACGAGGGCGAGTGCCGGGCCCCGGTGCGGCAGGTGCTGCAAGTGCTGCTGAATCTCGTGGTCAACGCCGAACAGGGACTCGCCGGGCGGAGCGAAGGGCGGCTGAGCCTGACGGTGTCCAGCGCCGCGGAGCACGTCGACCTCGTGGTCGCCGATGACGGTCCGGGACTGGACGAGGCGATGCGCCGTGCGGTGCTGCTCTGGCCGCCACCGGCCGCTCCGGAGTCGGGCGCGCTCGGCATCGGGCTCCTGGTGTCGCACCACCTCGTCGAACGGATGGGCGGCCGTCTGTCGCTCGGCCCGTCGGCCGACGGCGGCTTGGCGGTCGAACTGCGCCTACGCCGCTGAGTGTACGGCGGCGTCGCCACCGAGCCGGTTCAGCTTGTCGATGAGCGTCGTCCGGCTGAGGTTCAGCAACCGCGCCGCCTGGCGCTTGTTGCCGCCGGTCTTCTCCAGCCCGCGCCGCAGCAGCTCGCGTTCGAGCTGGGTCATGACCGAGGTGAAGTCGAGGCCCTCGTCCGGGATCGTCACCGGCGTCAGCATCGACGCCTGGCCGGGAATCCGGATGTCCTCGGGGAGCATCGACGGCAGCACCTCGCGGGCGGCGCCGCTCATCGCCACCGCGTGTTCGATGGCGTTCTCGAGCTGACGGATGTTGCCCGGCCACGCGTAGTCCATCAGCAGGCGCAGCGTCGCCTGGCCGATCGCGCGCAGTGGCAGGCCGTTGTGCGCGCACGACTTCTGCAGGAAGTGCTGGGCGATGAGCGGGATGTCCTCGCGGCGGTTGCGCAGCGGCGGCAGCGTCAGCGGCACGACGTTGAGCCGGTAGAAGAGGTCCTCGCGGAAGGTGCCGTCCTTGACCAGCTTGCGCAGGTCGGTGTTGCTCGCGGCGATGACCCTGATGTCGAACTTGAAGGCGCGCGATTCGCCGACGCGCTCGACCTCACGCTCCTGCAGCGCGCGCAGCAGCTTGGCCTGCAGCGCCATCGACATCGTGCCGACTTCGTCGATGAACAGCGTCCCCTTGTGCGCCAGCTCGAAGCGGCCGACGCGGGCGTTGACCGCGCCGGTGAACGCACCCTTGACGTGGCCGAACAATTCGGCCTCGGCCAGCCCCTCGGGAATCGCCGCCGAGTTGAACGCCACGAACGGCGAATCGCGGCGCGGGCTGTTGTGATGGATGGTGCGGGCGATCAGCTCCTTGCCAGTGCCGGTCTCGCCCTGGATGAGGACGCCGCTGTTCATCGGCGCGACCAGTTCCAGCGTCGAGAACACCTGCTGCATCGCCGGGCTGCGGCCGATGATGCTGTCGAAGCTGAAGCGATCGCGCAGCTGCGCGCGCAGTTGCGCGTTCTCGAAGCGCAGCTTCCGTTCGGTGATGCCGGCGTGCAGGATGTGGGCGAGTCCGCCGAGCTGGAACGGCTTGATCAGAAAGTCGATGGCGCCGCGCTTGATCGCGCGCACCGCCTCGTCGACGCCGCCGAATCCGGTCATCACCACGCTGCGAATCTCGGGATAGCGATCGAGCGCGGCGTCGAGGACGTCCATGCCATCGGCGTCGGGCAGCCGCAGGTCGACGACCAGGGCGTCGTAAGCGAAGCCCTCGAGCCGGGCCAGCGCGTCGGCGGCGGTGTCGGCCTGAGCGACGGCGAATCCCTGCGCTTCGAGCGACTCGGCGATCAGGCTGCGCAGTTCGGCTTCATCTTCGACGACGAGGACGGTAGGACAGGCACTCTGGGTCATGGCAGGGGGCTTGGTGCGCGTCACCGGCGCGGCCGGCGTGATCGAAGCTTTAGCCGGCGGTTGCCGATGTGTCAGGAAGACGGGCGTCAAGCGACCGACAGGACTGCAACCGCTATGCCATCGCGAGTATTTTCGCCGGGAGAAGTGCTCGTCGTCGACGACGACGAGGCCGTTCGCGAGGTCATCCTCGCGTATTTCCTCAAGAAAGGGCTGCACGTCGCCGGGGCCACCGACGGCCGCGCGGCCGTGGCGACCCTCGAGCGATCCCAGGGGCGGTACGGGGTCGTGGTCACCGACCTCAGCCTGCCGGGCGCCGATGGATTGGCGGTTCTGCGGGCCGCCCGTCAAGCGAATGCCTCCTGCTACGTCGTCATCGTCACCGGCTACGCCTCGCTCGACTCGGCGATCGCCGCGGTGCGGCTCGGCGCCTATGACTACTTGACCAAGCCGTTCTCGCTCGGGCAGCTCGACGTCATCCTGCAGCGCATCGCCGACCGGCAGCAGCTGGAGCACGAGAACCGCTCGCTGCTCCACGGCGACAGCGTGCACTCGGGGAGCGCCCGCGGCTGTGTCACCACGCTCGCCGACATCGCCGAGCGCCTGGCCCGGCTCGAAGCTGCGGTCGCTCGCCTCGATGTGCACACGGTCGCCACGACACTGGGGACGCTCGGCCGACGATAGCGTGTCAGCGGCCCGACACGGCCGCACCCACACCAGCAGAATCGGCGGGAATTGCCCCGGCTTGAACGGTGGGCATCGGTCTTGCTCAAGGGCCGGGCATCGTGCCTGAGATCACCGACCACGCGATTCTCGCTGCCCTGGGCCGCCAGATGAATGCGGCCGTGTCGCGGCAGACCGTCGCCGCCAGCAATCTCGCCAACCTCGACACGCCGGGTTATCGCACCCGCGAGGTCTCGTTCGACGACGCCCTCGACACGCGCCTCGGCGGCGTGCAGCGCACCAATGCCCAGCATCTGGCCGCGCCGAGCGACGGCGGCGCCGTCGCCGACGCTCCCGGTCTGGCCTCGCGCCGCGACGGGAACAACGTCCAGCTCGATCGCGAGCTGCTGGCGATGACCCGCGCCGCCGGTGATTTCAGCACTGCGCAGACCGCGCTGGCCGCGAAGTTCCGGCTGGTGCGCTACGCCATCAACGAAGGCAGGTAACGACCATGTCGGGACTCTCCGCCGCGATTGCCGCCAGTGCCAGTGCCCTCGACGCGCAGCGCGCGCGCATCGAAGTGGCGGTCTCGAACATCGCCAACGCCGAGTCGACGCGCGGCCCAGACGGCCAGCCGTACCGGCGCCGCGACGTGGTGCTCAGCGCCACGCCGGTCGATCCGTTCGGCGCGGCGCTCGGCCAGGCCGATGCGGTCGGCGTCCAGGTGAGCGAGGTCACCGAGGACCAGGCGGCGTTCCGCCGCCGCTTCGAACCGTCGCATCCCGATGCCGACGCCCAGGGCTTCGTGGCCACGCCGAACGTCGACGTGCCCGAGGAGATGGTCGACATGCTCGGCGCCGCCCGCGCCTATCAGGCCAATCTCACCGCCATCAACGTGATTCGCGACACCATCCAGCGGGCGCTGGAGCTCGGACGGTAGCGATGGCCCTCACTGCTCTCACTGCCGCGACCGTCGCCGTCAACCCGGCCACGCCGCCAACCGGCACGACCTCGGCGATCGGCCAGGCCGACGGCGGCTTCGCCACCTCGCTCGACGCGCTGCTGTCATCGGTGGAGCAGTCGGCCGGCGACGCCAACGTCGCGGTGGCCGACATGGTGTCGGGCAGCGGCGACGTCCACACCGCGATGCTGGCCCTGCACCGCGCCGAAGTGGCGATGCAGCTCACCGTGCAGGTCCGCAACAAACTCGTGCAGGCGTACCAGGATCTGATGCGCATGCCCATCTGATGCCGGCTGATTCGTGAACTCCGAGAATCTCCTCGCCCACGTCTCCCGCCTCTGGTCGTCGCTCTCGGGCCGCCAGATCGCCTCGCTCGCCGCGGCGTTCGTCGCCGTGGTCGGCATCGTCGTCGGCTCGGCCTACTGGGTCGGGGCGCCGTCCTATGCCGTGCTGTACACCGACCTCGACCCCGAATCGGCGTCGGCGGTCGTCGCCCGGTTGAAGGCGTCGAACACCCCCTACCTGCTCGAGCAGGGCGGCCGCACGGTGCTGGTGCCCGACGCGCGGCTCGACGAGATGCGCCTCGACCTGGCGGCGCAGGGTCTGCCGACCTCGGGCCGGATCGGCTTCGAGATCTTCGACCGCACGTCGTTCGGCACCACCGAGTTCCTCGAACACGTCAACTATCGCCGCGGTCTCGAAGGCGAGCTGGCGCGGACCATCTCGACCATCACCGAGGTGTCCAGCGCCCGCGTGCACATCGCCCTGGCCAAGGACTCGCTGTTCGCCGGCGCCGCCGAACAAGCCAAGGCCTCGGTGGTGCTGCGCCTGCGCAACCAGCGCCCGCTCGCCCCGGCCACCGTCGCCGGCATCGCCGGGCTGGTCGCCGCCAGCGTCGAATCGCTGCGCCCGGAGTCGGTGGTGATCGTCGACACGTTCGGCCGGCCGCTGTCGCGTAGCGAAGACGCCGGCGACGCCGGTGCCGGCGGCACGTCGCTCGAGCGGCAGCAGCGGATCGAACGCGAGCTGTCGACCAAGGTGGTCGCCATGCTGGAGCCGGTGCTCGGCGTCGGCCACGTGCGGGTCAATGTCTCGGCGCCGCTCACGTTCGCCTCCGAGGAACAGACCGAGGAGCGCTGGGATCCAGAGACGGTGGTGCGGAGCCGCCAGACCTCCAGCGACACGACCGCGACCGCCGCGGCGGCCCGCGGCGTCGCCGGGGCCAGGGCCAACGCGCCTCCCGATGCCAGCACCGCGACGGCGCCGGCCCCGGTGGTGGCGCCGCCGGGACAGGCCGGCCGGACGACCGAGACGGTGAACTACGAAGTGAGCCGGACGACCACCCACGTCACCTCGCCGGGCGGCCGGGTGGCGCGGCTGTCGGTGGCGGTGCTGGTCGACAACCTCCGCGTGCCCGGCGACAACGGCGCCGCGACGACGAGCACGGCGCGTGAGCCCGCCGAGATGGAACGCATCCAGCGCCTAGTCGCCGCGGCGGTCGGCCTCGACGCCACCCGTGGCGATCAGCTGACGGTCGAGAACATCGCCTTCGACGACACCGGCGAGACGGTCGAACCGGTGGCGGTCGAGCCGTGGTGGCGTCAGGTGTCGCCGACGGTGGTCTCGGTGCTGGGCATGTCGCTCGGCGACGTGCTGCGCTGGGCGATGGTCTTCACCCTGGCGCTGGTCGCGCTGCTGGCGATCCTGCGGCCGCTGGCCCGGTCGGCGATGCAGCCGGGGTTGGTGCCGGTGTCGGCGGCGGGCGTCGGCGCGGCCCGCACCGTCGCCGAGCTCGAACAGGAACTGCAGGCCCGCGTCGACGTCGCGGCGCCGGCGCGCCGCGACCCTGGTCGCCTGCCGGCGCTCACCAAGCGGGTCGCGCAGCAGGCCGAACAGAAGCCCGAACACGTCGCGCAGCTCGTGCGCGCCTGGATCGCGCAGGAGGAAAAGTAGCCGTGACCGCCACGCCGCCCCAGGGGCCGATGACCGGGGCCCGCAAGGCCGCCATCCTCATGATGGCGCTCGGCGAGGACCGTTCGGCCGAGGTCTTCAAGCACCTGCAGGAACACGAGATCGAGGCCCTGGCCCGCGAGGTCGCGTCGATCAGCACGGTCACTTCCGACGTCGGTGAGGGGGTGCTCGACGAATTCACGCAGATGACCACCGCCGCCGATCACATCGCCAACGGCGGCGTCGATCACGCCCGGCGGCTGCTGGTGAAGTCGCTCGGCGCCGAGCCGGCCCGGCGCATCCTCGACCGGGTCACCGCGTCGTCGACGGTGACCGCCGGCTTCGCCTCGCTCGAGAAGGCCAACCCGCAGCAGCTGTCCAAGTTCATCCTCGGCGAACACCCGCAGACGATCGCCGTCATCCTGGCCCACCTCAACGCCAGCAGCGCCGCCCAGTTGGTGACGCTGCTGCCCGACGACCTGCGCGCCGACGTGTTGATGCGCATGGCCAGCATCGACGAGATCCTGCCCGAGGTGATCGCCCGGATCTCGAGCGTCATCGACCAGCGGCTGCGCTCGCTCGGCGGCGCCTCGCGCGAGCAGCACGGCGGCGTCAAGGCGGTGGCCGAGCTGTTCAATCGCCTGGAACGCGGCCTCAGTCAGCGGGCGCTCGAGACGGTCGAAGAGCGGTCGCAGGATCTCGCCGTGCAGATCCGCAACCTGATGTTCGTGTTCGACGACCTGGCCAGCGTCGAGGACAACGGCATCCGCGAGATCGTCAACCGCGCCGACAAGAAGGCGCTCACGGTGGCGCTGAAAGGCGCCAGCGAGACGATTCGCCAGCGCTTCTTCTCGAACATGTCCAAGCGCGCCGGCGAGCTGCTCAAGGAAGAGATGGACCTCATGGGCGCCGTGCGGCTGCGTGAAGTGGAGAAGGCGCAGCAGGAGATCGTCGCCGTCGCCCGCAAGCTGGAGGACGAGGGCGTGATCACCACCGGCGCCTCCGGCGAGCCGTATGTCGTCTAGAGCGAAGCGGATCGAGCGTTCGCTGCAGGTCGAGCCGTTCGACTGGGGCGGCACCGGCACGCCGCGCGCGACGCCATCGTGGCCGCCGGCGTTGACGCCGGCGACGCCGCTGGCGCCGCCCAGCGCCGACGCCATCGACGCCGTCGAGCGCGACGCGTTCGCCAAGGGCTACGCCCAGGGCGAGCGCGCCGGCAACGAGGCGGCGGTCGCTCGCGCCGACGCCATGATGCGCCGTCTGGCCCAGACCATCGAGGAACTGCAGGCCCTGCGCAGCGAGGTCATCCACCGCACCGAACGCCAGGTGGTCGAGCTGGCGCTGGCCATCGCCCGCAAGGTCATCCAGCGCGAGACCACCATCGACACCGAGCTGCTGATGGCGATGGCCCGGGTTGCGCTCGATCGGCTCGCCGACACCACCACCGCGAGCATCCGGCTCCATCCCGACGACCACGCCGCGGTGGTCGGCCGCAGCCAGAGCGGCGTCGCCGCTGCCGGCCACGCCGTGCAGATCGTCGCCGACGCCTCGGTGCGCCGCGGCGGCTGCGTCGTCCGATCCGACGTCGGCGCCATCGACATCGGCGTCAGCGCCCAGCTCGACGAACTGACCCGCGCGCTGCTCGGCGACGAGGGCGGCATCGGCGTCGGCGTGGAAGTGCATCGCGATGACGCCGACCGCCGCCGCTGAGCCGCAGATCGCCCTCGGGCCCTACCTGGGCCGCCTGCGCGAGGTCGAACCGGCGCCGCTCTTCGGCCACGTGACCCGGGTGGTCGGCCTGGTCGTCGAGTCGGCCGGGCCGCGGGCCCGCGTCGGCGACGTCTGCGAGCTGCGCCGCGACGGCGGCGGGCCGGCCCTGCCGGTCGAAGTCGTCGGCTTCCGTGACGGACGGCTCGTGACCGTGCCGCTCGGCGACACCGCCGGCATCCGTCCCGGCGACCGCATTGTCCTGAAGGGCGGCGTCCTGTCGCTGCCGGCGGGGGAGTCCCTGCTCGGCCGGGTGATCGACGGCCTTGGCCGTCCGCTGGATGGGCGCGGTCCGCTCGGCACCGCCGATCGCGCGCCGTTGCGGCCCCCGGCCATGAATCCGCTCGACCGCGAGCCGATCGTCGCGCCGCTGCCGACCGGCGTGCGTGCCATCGACGGCCTGCTCACCTGCGGCCGCGGCCAGCGCATCGGGCTGTTCGGCGGCAGCGGCGTCGGCAAGAGCACGCTGCTCGGCATGATCGCCCGCGGCACCGCCGCCGACGTCGTCGTGCTGGGCCTGGTCGGCGAGCGCGGCCGTGAGGTGCGCAGCTTCCTCGAACACGACCTCGGCCCGGACGGGCTGTCGCGGGCGGTGGTGGTGGTCTCGACCTCCGACAGCCCGCCGCTGGTGCGGATGCGGGCCGCCTACGGCGCGACCGCGATCGCCGAGTACTTCCGCGACCGCGGCAAGAACGTGCTGCTGATGATGGACTCGGTGACGCGGTTCGCGATGGCCCAGCGCGAAGTCGGCCTGGCCGCCGGCGAGCCGCCGACCGCCAAGGGCTATCCGCCGTCGGTCTTCGCCCTGCTGCCCGGTCTGCTCGAACGGGCCGGCAACGTCCAGGGGCGGGGCAGCATCACCGCGGTCTACTCGGTGCTGGTCGAGGGCGACGACGTGAACGAGCCGATCGCCGACGCCGTCCGTGGCATTCTCGACGGCCACATCGTCTTGTCGCGGGATCTCGCCGCCCGCAACCACTACCCGGCGATCGACGTCCTCGGCAGCATCAGCCGGACCATGCCCGACGTCACCGACGTCGAGCATCGGCGCCGTGCCGGGCAGGTTCGCGAGTGGCTGGCCACGCTGCGCGACAGCGAGGACCTGGTCAGCGTCGGCGCCTACGTGAAGGGCACGACCCCGCGCATCGACGCGGCGCTGGAACGACGCGACGCCATCGCCCGGTTTCTCTGTCAGCCGGCCGACACGCGGGTCGACTTTCCGGCCGCGCTGACGGCGCTGCAGGCGCTCTAGGCCGCGATGCGTCGGTTCCGGTTCCGTCCGGCGGCACTCCTCGAGCTGCGGCGCACGGAGGAAGCGGCTGCTCGCGACGTGCTGGTCCGTGCCCAGGACGTGCAGGCCCGCGCCGATCAGGCCGTGGTCCGCGCCAGCGACGCCGTGCTCGACGCCGCGCGGACGCTCGGCCGCGTTCAGGCCGAGGGCGCCACGGCCGATGCCCTGGCCTGGCACCGAAGTTGGATTATCCGCCTCCGGCACGACGTCGACCAACGGCGGCTGGCCGCGGGCAAGGCCGCGACCATCGTCGAAGGCGCGTCGGTCCTGGTGCGCGAAGCGGTGCAGCGGCGCCGGGTGCTCGAACGGCTGCACGACCGGGCCTGGCAGCGCTATCGCGTCGAGGCCGACCGCGAGGACGCCCGTGAGATGGACCGCGTCGCCGGTGTGCGTTTCTTCGCACAGATGGCCGACCGAGGAGGAATCGACCGTGAACACGATCAACGGCACGACGCCGACGCCGGCGATGGACGGCAACAGCGTGAACCCGACCGACAAGGACAACGCCCTGGGCCGCGACGCGTTCCTGAATCTCCTGGTGACCCAGCTCCAGCACCAGGACCCGACCCAGCCCCAGGCCGACGGTGAGTTCCTGGCCCAGCTGGCGACCTTCAGTCAGCTGGAGCAGCTCCAGCGAATGAATCAGACGCTCGAGTCGCTGGTCGCGCTGATCAGCGGGACGCCGGCGGCGCCGCCGCCGGCCGGGACGACCTAGTCCGGACCGTCGGTCAGTCCGCCCCGCCGACACCACCGTCGGTGCGCCGACGCTCGCGCGTGCCGCCCGGCGCGCGCGTGGCCGCGAATCCGCCGGTTCCGTGCTGGTCGCCGGCCCGGCCGGGCTGGCACCTCGTTTGAAGCATCACCTGCCGGCGGCGCGCCGGCGCGACCCGCATCACCGGCGATCACAGGGAAGGACACACCATGGGTTTCTCGACCAGTCTCTCGGGCCTCTTCGCGAATCAGCAGAAGCTGAACGTCATCGGCAACAACCTGGCGAACATCAACACCATCGCCTTCAAGGCGAGCTCGGTCTCGTTCATGGATCTGGTGAGCCAGAACGCCGCCGGCGCCAGCTCCAACCCGATGCAGATCGGTCTCGGCGTGACGACCGGCGCGATCACCCCCAACTTCACCCAGGGCGGCGTCGAGAGCACCGGCGTGACGACCCACGTCGCCATCCAGGGCCGCGGCTTCTTCGTCGTCGGCAACGGCATCAACGACCGCTCGTTCACCCGCGCCGGCGACTTCTCGTTCGACGACGACGGCCGGCTGGTGACCAGCGACGGCCTGCCGGTGCAGGGCTACACCGCGGTCGACCCGCTGACCGGCAACATCGTCACCACCGGTGAGCCCGGCGACATCGTGGTCTCGCCCGGCGTCTTGCGCGCCCCCGGCCCGACGACCCAGTTCGGCACGGTGTCGAACCTGAATGCCTCGGCGCTGGTCGGCGACACCTTCACTGCCTCCGTGCAGGTCTACGACGCGCTCGGCGCCGTGCACGTCGCGACCATCACCTACACCAACACCGGCCCGGGCGCCTGGGGCTACGACGTGTCGGTGCCGGGAGCCGAAGTGACCGGCGGCACGCCCGGCACGCCGTTCTCGATCGGGACCGGCAGCGTCGCCTTCAACGCCAGCGGCGTGCTGACGACGCCGGCCGCCGACGTCGTCATCACCAGCCCGACCTGGGCCAACGGCGCCGCCCCGACCAACTTCACCTGGGACCTCTACGACGCCAACGGCGTCCCCACGCTCACCGGCTACGCGACCACGTCGGCGACGTCGTCGATCACGCAGAACGGCTACGCCGCCGGCTCGATCAACCCGATCAGCATCGATCCCGACGGCAACCTCATCGCCACCATCGGCGCCGGCCGCACCGTGGTCATCGCCACGCTGGCGATGGCCAGCTTCAACAACCCACAGGGCCTCTACAAGCTGGGCTCGAACCGCTTCGGCGAGACCGAGGCGTCGGGCATCCCGAACATCGGCACCGCCAACACCGGCGGCCGCGGCACCGTGTTCGGCGCTGCGCTCGAGCAGTCGAACGTCGACATCGCCCAGGAGTTCACGCAGATGATCCTGGCGCAGCGCGGGTATCAGGCCAACTCGCGCAGCATCACCGTCGCCGACGAGCTGCTGGTCGAAACCCTGAACCTCAAGCGCTAGGACGCCGGCCGTGATTCCCGGTGTCACTCTCGGCGCGCGTCAGGCCGGTCCCGCCGGGACCGGGCTGACCGCGTCCGCCACGGCAGCGACTCCCGCCGCCGCCACGTCGGCGCCGTTCGGCGAGTTCGTCGCGTGGCTCGCTCTGGGCATGGCGTCGCCAGAGGCGGCCTCGCCACTGGCCGGCCGTCGTGTCCCGGCCGGCCGGCGCGCGGACGAGCCGAACGTGTCGATCGGCGCCGCGGAGGCGACCAGGACCCAGACAGAGCCAGGCGTCACGGCGCCAGTCGAAGTCGCGCTGCCGACGCCGACCGTCGTCTGGTTCGCGCCGGCCTCAGAGCCGCCGGCCGCCGCGCCGTCGGCGGGCGACGAAGCGGCCTCGCCGCCGGCCGCTGACCCGTGCCACGAGCAATCGAATGCCGTCGGTTCGTCGCCGGGCGCCGGCGTCGCCGCCACCGCCGCGTCGTCACCAGCGGCCATGCCCGACGATCCGCGGCCGGCGCCGGCCGCGGCCACTGTGTCGGCCGCCCCGGTGATCGTTCCGGTTCCGGCGGCCGTACCGGAGCCGTCGCTGGCACCGGCCCCGTCGGACACACCCGACGCCAGGCTCGCCGGATCGCGGCAGGTCCAGGATCCTGACGCCGGTCGACACCGTGGGCCGTCGCCGCAGGCGACTTGGTCCGCCGGCCGCCCGAGCCCGATCGCCGATCGCCCCGAGGGCGCGGCGCACACGCCCGTCGTCGGTCGGCCGATCACCGAATCCACCACGTCAGCTGGTGAGACGCGCGTCGCCGAGGGGGCGCCGCGCCCGAGTCTCGACCAACTGGCCGCGACTGGCGCCGTCGGCGGCGCCGTTGGTGCGAGCGCGTCCGTTCCCTCTGCGAGCGCGTCCGTTCCGTCATCGGGCGCCGCGCCGGTGCCCGCCCGCGGCCGCATGTCCGGTGGTCACCTCGAGCGCACCACCGGTGAAGTCGTCGCCGAATCGACACCGGCCGTCGTCGCCGCTACGCCCGGGCGCCAGGGCGATCAGGACATGGCTGCGGCGACCGCATCGCTGGCACAGCCGGTCACCGAATCGTCGTCACCGCAACCGCTCGCCGAGACGGTGGCCGCGGCCGGCCTGCGCCTGCGCCGCGGTCTGGTGGCCGTGCCGGGTGCGCCCGCGCCATCGCCGCACCGGTCGAGCTTCGTGGCGCTCGACGGCGAGGCGGTCGTCGCGCCGTCGCCACGCGGCGCTGACGAGGCGCCGGCCGCGATTCGCGCGCGCGACGTGCTCGTCGGCACCGACGGCGTCGCCGTGCCTGGCCGCCGCGATCTCGACCTCGTGATGCCGGCGACCGGTGTGCCAGCCGCACTCGAGCCGCGCGACAACGGTCGCGCGTCGCTTGGATTGGCCGCGCCCGCCGCGGCCGGAGAGGGCGCCTCGCTCGACGAGGTGTTGCCGACGCAGATCATCCGCACCATCAGGCTGCAATGGCAGGCTGGCCAGGGCGAAGCGCGGGTCCAGCTGCGTCCCGACTATCTCGGCGAGCTGACGGTGGCCGTGAAGGTCGACCACGGCGCCGTGACCGCCACCCTGCATGCCGAGGCGCCGGAGGTGCGGCGCTGGCTCGAATCGCACAGCGGCTCGCTCCGCGACGCCCTCGCCGAACAGGGCCTGCGGCTGGACCGGCTGATCGTCGCCGACGAACACGGCCGCCCGGATGCACCCGACGCCCAGCGTCGTGAGGGTCAGCCCGGCGAGGACGGCCAGGCGCCGCCGCGCCGCCGTCGCGGCCGCCCGACCGCGGCCGGCTCGACCTTCGACGTTCCGACCTTCGACTCTCCCGAAAGGACGCCCGCATGAGTGTGAACCCTCTCACCGCCGGTTCCGGCACCGACGCCATCAGCCAACTGGTGTCCAAGGTGCTCGAACGCTACGACACCGACAAGAACGGATCGCTGACCGCCAACGAGTTCGGCGCCTTTCTGGGCGGGCTCATGAGCGGCGGTGCCGGCTTCTCCAGCGTCGCGGCGGCCAAGGCCGATCCCGGTGCCGTGACCCGCGGCGCCCACCGGTCGTCGCTGGCCGGATTCGATGCCCGCAAGATCGACGACCCGAGCATCCGCGATGCGATGACCTCGAAGTACCGCGCGGCACGGATCTTCCAGGACTATCCGCCGCAGCCCGAGAGCCTCCCGGCGGTGGTCGAGCGACTGCGCGCCGAGGGCATCAACGCGACCCAGACCGACATGGACAAGATCGACTTCGGCGACGGCTACGGCCCGATCGACGTCATCCAGGGCGCCTACCCCGGCGGCGGCGTGGCGTGGCAGTGGCTGCCGCGGGAATGAGCGCCGAGGCCGCCACTCCAGCCCCGGCCCCGGCCAAGGGCAAAGGGAAGCTTCCGCTGATCGCCGCGGCCGTCGCCATCCTGGCGGCCGGCGGTGGCGGCATGTACTGGTGGAACGGGCGGCACGCCGCCGAGCCGGTGGTCGAGGCCAAGGAAGTGCCGCCGAGCGCGCGCGGCCTGGTCTCGTTCGAGCCGTTCGTCGCCAATCTGGCCGACCCGGGCGGGACGCGCTTCGTGCGCGCCACCGTGCAGCTGGTCGTTGCCGACGTGCTGCAGGCCACCGAGATCGCCGAGACGCCGGTGCTGGTGATGCAGGCGCGGGCGATCATCCTCGAGCTGCTGACGACCCAGTCGGCCGACGCCCTGGTCACGCTCGACGGCAAGGCGGCGCTGCGCAAGGCGATCGCCGAGCGGGTGACCGCGGCCCTGCACGAAGTCGAGGTGGTGGATGTCCTCTTCTCCGATTTCGTCGTCCAGTTCTGAGCGTGACGCCGGCCCGCTCGCGGCGATGTTCGACGTGCGCTGCGCCGTCGACTTCGTCGTCGGCACCGGTCGGATCACCGTCCGCGAGTTCCTGCTGCTGGCGCCCGACGGCGTGCTGCGGCTCGACCAGACGGTCGGCGCCGACCTCGAGGTGCGGGTCCACGGCGTGCCCGTGGGCCAGGGCGAGGTCGCGGTGATCGACGACAGCGCCGCGCTGCGGATCACGAGGCTGGCGCCGCCGGCCGGTGTGGGATGGGAGTGAGCCGGGTGGTGATGCTGATGCAACTGGGCACGACCGGCGCCGACCCCACGGGCGCGGGCACGCTGGGGCTGCGCTCGCTGGCGGCGACGCTGGTGGTCATCGCGCTGCTGGCCGCGGTGGCCTGGGCGCTGCGCAAGACCGCCGACGCCCGCCGATCGCGCCAGGCCATGGCGGTCGAATCGGCGGTCTCGCTCGGCGAGCGCCGGTCGCTCGTCATCGTCACGGTCGAAGGGCGCCGCCTGCTGCTCGGCGTCGCGCCCAACAGCGTGTCGCTCGTCACGGAACTCGGCAAGGGGTTCGGCGCCGTGCTCGCCGAGTCGGTGCAGGCCGGTGCCGTCGCCGACGGTTCGACGGGAGTCCAGGCGTGAACCAGCTCGATCTCACCGTCAACGGCGTCGGGGCGGTGTCGGCGCCGCTGCAGATCGTCCTGTTCCTGACGCTGCTCACGTTCATTCCCGCGGTGCTCGTGATCATGACCTCCTTCACGAGAATCGCCATCGTCTTCCATTTCTTGAGGCAGGCCCTCGGCACCCAGGAAATGCCGTCGAACCAGATGCTCATCGGCCTGACCCTGTTCCTGACCATGTTCATCATGGCGCCGGTCGGGGAGCGGGTGCATGCGCTGGCGCTGGCGCCGGCGATGGCCGGCGAGATCGACGTGACCGAGGCGCTTCGCCGCGGCGCGCCGCCGCTGCGCGAGTTCATGCTCAAGCAGACCCGCGAGTCGGACCTGGCGCTGTTCGTCGAGATGGGCCGGCTGCCGAAGCCGGCGACCCCCGACGACCTGCCGATGCGCGTCGTCATCCCCGCCTTCGCCATCTCGGAGCTGAAGACCGGCTTCCAGATGGGCTTCTTCCTGTTCGTGCCGTTCCTGCTCATCGACCTGGTGGTCTCGACGACGCTGCTGTCGATGGGCATGCTGCAGCTGCCGCCGGCGATGATCTCGCTGCCGTTCAAGGTGCTGCTGTTCGTGCTCATCGACGGCTGGCACCTGCTGGTGGCCTCGCTCGTCAAGAGCTTCCTCTGAGCACGGAGCGTCCATGTCCGAAGCCCTCGTCGTCGGCATCGTCCGACAAGCCATCGAAACCGCGGTCATCGTCACCCTGCCGATGCTGGCCGCCGGCCTGCTCGCCGGCGTGCTGGTCAGCATCTTCCAGACGGTGACGTCGATCCAGGACAACGTGCTGGCGTTCATCCCGCGGGCGGCGGCGATCTTCATCGCCTTCGCGATCACCTTCCCGTGGATGTTGCGCGTGGTGGCCGGCTTCTCGACCAACCTCATCCAGCGGCTGCCGGAACTGGTGCGATGAACGAGCTGTCGACGTTGGCGCATCTCGGGCTGCTCGTCGCCCGGCCGGGCATGCTGGTCGCCGCGGCGCCGGTGTTCGGCGGCAGCTATGCCCCGGCGCCGGTGCGGCTCGGACTGGCGGTGCTGCTGGCGCTGTTGGTGCTGCCGACGGCGGCGCCGGTGCCGCCGATGACCACGCCGGTGGCGCTCGGCGTCGTGCTGGCGCGGGAGCTGGTGATCGGCCTGGCGCTGGCCCTGGCCCTGCAGGCCGTGCTGGCCGGGGCGGCCCTCGGCGGGCACCTCAGCGGCAGTCAGATGATGCTGTCGTACGGCTCCACCGTGGATCCCCAGGGCGGCGTCCGCAACAACATGACGGCCAACCTGTACTCGAACCTGGCGCTGCTGACCTGTCTCGGCATCAACGCCCATCACGCGCTGGTACGCGCCCTCGCCGACTCCTACGTGGCGTTGCCGATCGGCACCGGCGGCATCGACGCGTCGCTGGTCGGGACGGTCGTACAGATGCTCGGCATCGTGTTCGTGCTCGGCGTGCGTCTGGCCGCGCCGCTCATCGTTGTCATGCTGATCGTCGAGGTGGCCACGGCGCTGATGGCGCGGGCGGCGCCGTCGCTGAACCTGCTGGCCGTCGCGCCGCCGCTGCGGGTGGTGATCGGCCTGGCCGCGCTCGCCGCCGTGGTCTCGCTGGTGCCCGGCGTGGTCGCGCGGTTCGCCGGCGGCATCGGCCAGATCGGCCTGCGCGCCGCCGAAGCCTTCCGGTAGGTCCGCCCGATGGCCGACGAACAGCACGGAGAGAAAACCGAAAAGCCCTCAGCGAAGAAGCTGAAGGATGCCCGCAAGCGCGGCGACGTCCCGCGCAGCGCCGACCTGGTCGCCGCCGTGTCGCTGCTGGCCGTCACCTTCGTGCTGGTGCGCAGCGGCGCCGCCGCCATGGTGCGGCTCCAGGCCCATCTCTCGGCCAGTCTCACGCGGCTGGCCGAGCGGTCGGACCTGGCGCTGACGCCCGAGGCGCTCGGCACGATGGTCGTGGACGACGGGCTGCTGCTGGCGGTGCTCGCCGCGCCGGTGATGATCACCGCCGCCGCCGCCGGCCTGGTTGGCAACGTCGCGCAGTCCGGCTGGGTGTTCGCGCCGGAGCGGCTGACCCCCGACTTCACTCGCCTCAGCCCGCAGAAGGGCTGGCAGCGGATCCGCCCGATCCAGTCGGGCATCACGCTGCTGAAGGCGGTGGCGGCCTGTGCCGTGGTCGGCGCGCTGGCGTGGTCGCTGGGCCAGGACGCGCTGGTCGAGACGCCGCGGCTGGCGTGGATGTCGCCGGCCGGCGCCGCCCTCGAAGGCTGGGGATGGATCCGCCGGCTGCTGTGGCAGGGCGGCGCGGCGTTGCTGCTGCTGGCCGGCGCCGACGTCGGCTGGCAGTGGTGGCGTCACTACGCCAACCTCAAGATGTCCAAGCACGAGCTGCGCGACGAAGCCAAGTCGAGCGACGGCAACCCCGAGATCAAGGCCCGCGTGCGCCGCGTGCAGCGCGAGATGGTCCGCCGGCGGATGCTGGCGGCCGTGCCGACGGCCACGGTGGTGATCACCAACCCGACCCACTACGCGGTGGCGCTGGAGTACCGGCGCGGCGAGATGATGGCGCCGGTGGTGGTCGCCAAGGGCAAGGACCTGGTGGCGCAGCGCATCAAGCAGGTGGCGCGCGACCACGGCGTGCCGCTGGTCGAGAACGTGCCCCTGGCCCAGGCCCTGTTCAAGGGCGCCGAGATCGGCGAGTCGATCCCGGCGGCGCTGTTCGGCGCGGTCGCCGAAGTGCTGGCCTACCTGGTGCGAATCAAGCAGCTGATGTTGTGACGGTGAACCGCGATGGCCACTCCTTCTTCCCGTAACGCGACCCACTTGCTGGTGCCGGTCGCCCTGCTGGCGGTCGTGCTCCTGATGGTGGTGCCGCTGCCGCCGCTGCTGCTCGACCTGCTGCTGTCGATCGACATCGGCCTGTCGGTGGTGCTGCTGCTGACCGTGGTCTACGTGCGCCAGCCGAGCGAGTTCTCGGTCTTCCCGTCGCTGCTCCTGCTGCTCACGCTGCTGCGCCTGGCGCTGAACGTCGCCGCCACCCGCCTCATCCTGATGCACGGCCACGAAGGGGTCGAGGCCGCGGGCCACGTCATCATGGCCTTCGGCCAGTTCGTCGTCGGCGGCAACTTCGTCGTCGGCGTGGTCGTCTTCCTGGTGCTCATCGCGATCCAGTTCATCGTCATCAACCACGGCGCGGTGCGCATCTCGGAGGTGACGGCGCGGTTCACCCTCGACGCGATGCCGGGCCGGCAGATGGCCATCGACGCCGATCTCAACGCCGGCGCCATCGACGACGCCGAAGCACGGGTGCGGCGCGAGCGGGTGCGGCGCGAGGCCGACTTCTACGGCTCGATGGACGGCGCGATCCGCTTCACCCAGCGCGACGCGCTGGCAGCGGTGCTGATCACCGGCGTGAACATCGCCGCGGGTCTGGTCATCGGCGTGTTCCAGCACGGCGTCGATCTGGCGACGGCGGCCCAGACCTATACCATCCTGACCATCGGCGAAGGCCTGGTGACGGCGATCCCGGCGCTGCTCGTCTCGATGTCGGGCGGCCTCATCACCACCCGGGCGGCGTCGGAGTCGAACCTCGGCGAGGAAGTGGCGGCGCAGCTGCTGGCGCGGTGGCGGCCGCTGGCGGCGGCGGCCGGCGCCCTGGTGGTGATGGCGCTGATTCCCGGTTTGCCCAAGCTGTCGTTCATCGCCGTGGCGGCGGTGCTCGGCGCCGCGGCGTATGCGACCAAGCGCGCCGCGGCGGCGCCGCCGGCGGCGGCGGCCGCGCCGCCTCCCGCCCCCGACGCCCTCGACGGTCCGGTCGCCATCGATCCGCTCGGCATCGAGGTCGGCTACGCCCTGGTGTCGGTTGTCGACGAGCAGCAGGGCGGGACGCTGCTGTCGCGGATCCGGGCGGTGCGCCGGCAGATCGCCGTCGAGACCGGCGTCGTCGTGCCGCCGGTGCACGTCGCCGACAACCTGCAGCTGGGACCGCGGCAGTACACGATTCTCGTCAAGGGCGTGGAAGTGGCGCGCGGCGAGCTCTACGCCGATCGCCTGCTCGCCATCAACCCGGGCACCGCCGCGGCGGTGGTCGACGGCGTCGCCACGCGCGAGCCGGCCTTCGGCCTGCCGGCGGTCTGGATCGGCGCCGACCAGCGCGATCGGGCGTCGGCCGCCGGCTACACCGTGGTCGATCCGACCACCGCGCTGTCGACCCACGTCTCCGAGACCATCCGGGTCTTCCTGCCCGACTTGCTCAGCCGCCAGCAGACCAAGGAACTGGTCGACCGTGTCGCCCAGACGTCGCCGAAGCTGGTCGAGGAGCTGGTGCCCAAGATCGCGTCCATCGGCGACATCCAGCGGGTGCTGCGCCAGCTGCTGCGCGAGCGCGTCTCGATCCGCGATCTGACGACGATCCTCGAGGCGGTCGCCGACGCCGCGCCGGGGGCCAAGGACGCCGATGCGATCGCCGAGGCGGTGCGCCAGGCGATGGGCCGGACCATCTGCCGCGCCTATCAGACCGACAAGGACGAACTGCCGGCGATCTCGCTGTCGCCGGAACTGGAGGAGCGGCTCGCCTCGTCGATCGTCCGAACCGATCACGGCGCGGTGCTGGCCATCGACCCGACCCAGGCCCAGCGGCTGGCCAGCCGCATCGCCGAGATCTTCGCCGGGGCGGTGGCACAACCTGTGCTCTTGTGCACACCGACGCTACGGCCGCACATCTGGCGCTTGTTCGCCCGGGTGCTGCCGCATCTGGGCGTGCTCTCGCACAGCGAGGTGCCGCCCCAGGTGCACGTGGCCTCGATTGCGACGCTGGACTGAGATGCACGTCAAACACTACCGCCAACCCACAGTGCGTGAAGCATTTCGCGCGATCCGGGCCGATCTGGGCCCGAACGCGCTGGTGCTGTCGAGCGGGCTCGTCAGCGCCCGCGGCTGGCGCGGCCTGGTCGGCATGCGCGAGGTGCTGGTCACGGCGACGGCGCCCGAGCCCGACCCGCCCGCCGAGGACGTCCGGCCGAGCGACGCCCAGCGTCGGTCGGCCGACACCGCCCGTCCGTCGCCGGCCCCTGGCGGGGTCGTCGCCGCCCGGCTGATGGCGGCCGGCATCGACACTGCCTTGGCCGAGGCCGTGGCCGCCGCGGTCCCGCGCCGTGAGCAGCGCGGCATGTCGGCGGCCGGGGTCCGCCGCGCGCTCGAGAGCCACCTGGCGCCGCTGGCCGGCGCCGCCGACAGCCATGCCCGCGTCGAGGTCTTCATCGGCCCGCCGGGCGTCGGCAAGACGACCACCATCGCCAAGATCGCCGCGCAGGAGCGGGTCCGCCGCCAGCGCTCGATCGGCATGGTCGCCGCTGACGCGTTCCGCGCCGGCGCCGTCGAGCAGTTGCGGACCTACGCGGCGATCATCGGCGCGCCGTTCCGGACGGCCCGCACGCTCGACGAGATCGACCAGGCCATCGCGACCTCACGGCATACGCTGCTCGTCGACACCGCCGGCCGCTCGCCGGCCGACGGCGATCAGCACGACCTGCGCCGATTGCTCGGCCGCCGCCACGATGTCCGCACCCATCTGGTGATCCCCGCCGACACCAGCGTGGGGTCGGCACGCCGGATCTTCCGTACTTTCGCCGACGCCCAGCCCGACCGCGTCGTGCTGTCGAAGATGGACGAGGCCGAGTCGCCGTCGTCGCTCTTCCTGTGGCTCATGGAACGTGGAGTTCCCGTGTCGTACGTGACCGACGGGCAGCGCGTGCCCGAAGACCTGGAGCCGGCGACGCCGGCGGTGCTGGCGACGGCGTTGCTCGGCGACGCCCGCGCCTTGTCGTTGGCGGGGTCGCTGTCGTGATGGCTGCGCATCCGCGTTCGCGTCCGGCCGTGCCCGATCCGATCGTCGACAGCGCCACCCGTGACGAGCTCGTGATGGCGCACGTCGGGCTGGTCAAGGTGATGGCCAGCCGGCTGGCGCACCGGTTGCCGCCGCAGGTCGAGGTGTCCGAACTCGTCAGCGTCGGCGTGCTCGGGCTCATCGACGCGGCCGGACGATTCAAGCCGTCGCTCGGCGTGCCGTTCAGCGCCTTCGCCCGCCGCCGGATCCACGGCGCGATGCTCGACTCGCTGCGCGGCCTCGACTGGGCGCCGCGGGCGGTCCGCCGGCTGCGCCGCGACGTCGACGGCGCCATCGGCACCCTGCGCCGTTCGCTCGGCCGCGAGCCGCAGGCGGCCGAGATCGCCGCCGAGCTGGGCGTCGCCGAACCCGAGTACGACCGCATGCTCGACCAGCTGCGCAGCGCCGAACTGGCGACGATCCGCCAGCAGGGCGTCGACGCCGAAGGGCGGACCACGCTGGAAGTCGAGATCGAACCGGCCGAGTGGCCCAGCGCCCGGCTCGAGCGCCAGGAGCTGCGCGAGCTGCTCGCCCGCGCGGTCGCCGACCTGCCGGAGCGCGAGCGCCACATCCTGGCCCTCTACTACGAGGAAGAGCTGACCCTGGCCGAGATCGGCGAGGTGATCGGCGTCGGCGAGTCGCGGGTGTCGCAGTTGCGGACCCAGGCGATTGCCCGGCTGCGCGCCTCGCTCGGCGCCGCGCTGCGCAGAGAGGACGTGAACTGATCGTGGCGACCGTCATCCCCCGCGGCGGCCTCGAAGGGCTCGGCGCGCGCAGCGCGCCGGTGCCGTACGTGCGCTACAACTTCCGGCGTCCGGACCGGATCTCGAAAGAGCAGATCCGCGCGCTCCAGTTCCTGCACGAGCGGTTCGCGCGCCATGTCTCGACCTCGCTGGCCGCGTATCTGCGGGCCATGACCGAGCTCTCGCTGGTGTCGGTGGAGCAGTTCACCTACGGCGAGTTCCTGCTGGCGCTACCCGATCCGACCGCTTACTACGCAGTGTCGATGGCGCCGCTCGACGCCCTGGCCGGGCTCGAGATCAACCCGGCCGTGGCCTTCGCCATGGTCGACCGCATGCTCGGCGGCGACGGCCAGCCGGTGGCGGTCGATCGCGCCCTGACCGACATCGAGCAGAACGTCATCGACTCGGTGGTCAAGGTGCTGCTCGACTCGCTGGCCGAGACGTGGCGGCCGCTGGCGGCGCTCAGCCTCCAGATCCGCGCCCGCGAGACCCGGCCGCAGATACTGCAGGTGGCGTCGCCCAACGACACCGTCGTGATGCTGGTGTTCGACATGCGCGTCGGCGAGGCGCGCGGCGCGCTGCACCTGTGCCTGCCGGCGGCGTTCGTCGAGCGCAGCGACACGGCGGCGGCCACCGGGTGGAACCGGCCGCGGCAGGAGCTCACCGCGCGTGAACACGGCTGGCTGCTGGAGAACCTGGGGCGGGTGCCGATGCCGGTGAGCGCGGTGATCGACGCGCACTGCCGGGCCGGCGACATCGCCACGCTGGCGGTCGGCGACGTGCTGGCGCTCGAGGTCCCGGCCGAGACGCCGATCGACCTGCGCGTCGGCGAGACCCTGAAATTCCGGGCCCGGATGGCCGAGCTCGCCGGCCGCGTCCGCGCCCGGGTCGAGCACCGGTGCGACGGCGCCGGTGTGGCGGAGGAGTGACCGTGGCCGACCGACTGACTCCCGAGGCGCTGCGGGCGGCCCTGGTCGCCGAACTCGGCTCGGCCCTCGAGGCCGGGCTGAACGTCCCGATCACCCTGGCCAGCGCCGCCGCCGCCGGCGGCACCGGCTGGCTGGTGACGGTGCAGGTCGCCGGCCCGCTCTCGGGCGAGATCACCGCCTGGATGGACGCCGCTGGGGCCGCGCGCGCGGCCCGCCGGATGATGAACATCGACGAAGAGCCCGAGCCGGGCGTCGTCGCCGAGATGCTGCGCGAGATGTGGTCGCACGCGGCGACGATGACCGTCGCGCGCTGGCCCGAGGTCGGCCTGACGGCGACTGCCGAACGACCGGTCGCCGGCGAGGCGCCGGCCGACGCGGTCGCGGCCTGGACCGTCGCCGCCGGCGATACCGCGCTCGCCGTGGTCAGCCTGCGCGGCGCCCTCACCCATGCCGCGGCGCCGTCGGGGCGCGCGGTCGAGAGCGACGTCGCCGGCAACCTCGCCGTCCTGATGGACATCGACCTGCCGCTGGTCGTCCGTTTCGCGCGGACCGAACTGACGTTGAAGGCGCTCACGGCGCTCGGGCCGGGATCGATGCTCGATATGGGCCGGGCTCCGGAAGAGCCGGTGCAGGTGCTGGTCGGCGGGCAGGTCGTCGCCGAGGGCGACGTCGTGGTCGTGGCCGGGAACTACGGCGTGCGGATCTCGAGCGTGCTCGGGCCGATTGACCGAATCAAGGCCTTGGAGGGGACGCGATGACCGGCGACGTGATGACGATGACGCTCGGCGGGGCGGCGGTGCTGCAACTGGCGCTGATGGTCCAGCTGTGGCGGACCAGCCGGGCAGCCGGGCGCGGCCATCGGCGCATCGAGCAGCTCACCTCGGCGCTCGAGCTGCTCACCGATACGACCGAGTCGGGCCTGGTCAACGTCGCCGCCGAGCTGACCCGGGTCGGCGCGCGGCCGATCGCGCCGACGTCGACGCGGCGGGCCACCACTGAGCGGATCGCCGCCGCCATCGACGCCGGCCGGCCGGTGGCCGAGGTCGCGGCCGACGAAAGTCTGTCCGAGACCGAGGTCCGGCTCCACCTCGGCCTGCACGAGGCGGCGCCACGGAGTCGTGCGGCGACGCCCGCGCCGAAGGCGCCCGAGGCCGACGTGCTGGACGACCTCGAGCGGTGGATGCACACGTTGAGCGGGGGCCCGCGGCCTTCGGCCGGAGGGGTGCGCCATGCCGCGATGCGCGGCTGACGGCTGCGTCCACCAGCATCGCTGGTGGCAGGGGCCGGTCAGGGGCGTGACGCTCGACGGGCTCTGGGTGTGCTCACGGCCGTGCGTCGAGCGCATCGCCATGGCCCGGCTCGGGGCGGCGCCGGCGCGTCCAGTGGCGGCGTCCTCGGGGCGGCCATCGCTGCGGCTCGGCGCGTTGCTGCGCCATCAACGGGCGTGCCCGCCGGGCCAGATCGACGAGGCGCTGGCGGCTCAGGCCGACAGCCACCTGCGGCTCGGCGAGCAGCTGCGGGCGATGGGCGCGATTCAAGCGCCGGCGGTGCTCCGGGCGCTTGCGGCTCAGGCCGGCGTCAGCTATCTCGCCACGGTCGACGTCGAGCGGCTGCCGGACACGCCCGAGGGGATTCTCGATCGAGGCGGTCCTGGCCCTCGGCCTGCTGCCACTCGGCGCGCCGGTCGGCGATCGCATTCGCGTGGCGTTCCCGGCGCCGGTGCCGCGCGAGGCGCTCACCGCGTTCCGCGTGCAGACCGGCTGGACGCCCGATCCGTTCCTGGTCGGCGACGACGAGTGGCTGGAGCTGCTGCGGCGCTATCCCGCGCCGGCGGCGTCCGGCCCGGCCGAGCCCGAGGACGCCGTGCAGCGAATCGCCGATGCGGTGATGGCGAGGAAAGAGGCCCGGCTGCGTGACACGCGCTGGGGACCGAACGTGTGGGTGCGGGTGCTCGGCGGCGATTGGCCGGTGGATGTCGTCTACGTCCACCCGACTGAGGCCGTCGCGGCGAAGGAGGAGTCATGGCAGGCGGCTACTACATCGCGCTGAGCGGCATGCGGACGCGGCTCGACGAGCTCGACCGGCTGGCATCGGACATCGCCAACGTCGGCACCGCCGGCTACAAGGCCGAGCGCGCCGGGCAACGGAACGTGCCGCGGCCGGTCTTCGACGCCGCGCTCGACACCGCCATCGACGCCAGCACCGGCGCCCGCCGGCTCGACGTACGGCCCGGAGCGATCGAGCGGACCGGCCGCGACCTCGACGTCGCGATCGAAGGCCGGGGCTTCCTGGTCGTCGACACGGCGGCCGGGCCGCGCTACACCCGCAACGGCCATCTGACCCGCCAGGCCGATGGCGCACTGGTCACCGCCGACGGTGCCGTCGTCCGCGGCGAGAACGGCCCGCTCACCGTCGGCGCCGGCGTGCTGCGCATCGACGACGACGGCACGGTCAGCGCCGGCGGCGTCGTCGCCGGCAAGTTCGCGGTGGTCGAGTTCGCCGACGCCAGCACGCTGGTTCGCGAGAGCGGCGCCCTGCTCAGGGCCGACGGCGTCACACCGACCGCGGTGGCCGACGTCCGGGTGCGCACTGGCGCGCTCGAGCAGTCGAATGTCTCGGTGGTCGACCGCGTCGCCGAGCTGACCAACGTGAGCCGCAACTTCCAGGCGCTGCAGAAGGCCGTGTCCGTGCTGATGAACGACATCGACGGCCGGGCCGTCGACGCGCTGAGCCGTCGCTAGCGACACCAAGGAGCCGAAATGATTCGCGCACTGTATACCGCCGCCAGCGGCATGAACGCCCAGCAGACCAACATCGACAACGTCGCCCACAACCTGGCCAACGTCAACACCGCCGGGTACAAGCGCACCCACGTCGAGTTCGAGGATTTGTTCTACCAGCACACCCGGGTGCCGGGTTCGGCGACCAGCCAGGGAGAGTCGCCGACCGGGCTCGAGATCGGACTCGGCACCCGCGCCGTCGCCACCTCGCGCGATTTCTCGACCGGCAGCTTTCGCGGTACCAGCAACCCGCTCGATCTGGCGATTGAAGGCGACGGCTTCTTCCAGGTGACGATGCCCGACGGCACCACCGCCTACACGCGGGCCGGCAATCTTCACAGAAACGCCCAGGGCCAAGTGGTGACCACGGAAGGCTTCTCGCTGGAGCCGGCCATCGTCATTCCCGAGAACGCGACGACCGTGACCGTCGCCCGTGACGGCACGGTGTCGGCGACCATCCCCGGCCAGGGCGCCGCGCAGCAGCTCGGGACGATCGAACTGGCGACGTTCCAGAACGCCGCTGGATTGACCCCGATGGGCGGCAACCTGTTCCAGGTGACATCAGCCTCGGGCGATGCCCAGGTCGGCGCCGCCGGCACCGAACAGCGCGGCACGCTGGTCCAGGGCTTTCTCGAAGACTCGAACGTCAGCGTCGTCGAGGAGATGGTCAACATGATCCTCGGCCAGCGCGCCTACGAGGCCAGCTCGAAGGTGATCAAGGCCGCCGACGAGATGCTCGCGCAAGTCAACAACCTGGTGCGCTGATGGTGGCCGCCCTCGCCCTGTCGTGGACGCTGGCCGTGTCGGGTCCGGCCGCTGCGGCGCCGGTCACGCTCGACGCCGCCGCGTCGGCCGCGATTGCCGCGGCGATCCGCGCCCGCATGGGCGACTCGGCCGAGGTGTCGGTGGAGTCGGTGAGCCGGCTCGCGGCGCCGGCGACGGCGCCGTTCGATGCCGTGCTCGACCCGGCGGCCGCCGTCGGCGTGCCGTCGCGGGTCGTCTTTCGCAGCCGGTCGGCAACCACCGATTGGCCGATCCCGGTGGGCGGCGTCACCGTCGTCCTGCGCGTCGCGGTCGATCACGTCCACGCCACCCGGGCCATCGCCCGCGGCCGGGCGGTCGAGGACGGCGATGTCGTGACGGCGCGTCACGATCTGCCGCGCGGTGCGCTGCGCCCGTTCCCGGCGCTGGCGTCGATCGTCGGCGGCGTGGCGACGCGCGACCTCAAGGAAGGCGCCTGCGTGGCTGCCGCCGCCGTGGCGCCGCAGCCGGTCGTGCGGCCCGGGGCCGCGGTGACCGGCCTGCTGCGGATCGACGGCGTGGAAGTGCGGGCGCTGCTCGTCGCGATGGACAGCGGCAAGATCGGCGGCCGGATCCGGGTGATGAATCCCGACAGCCGGCGGACGTTCCGGGCGCGGATCGTGACCCGCGACCTGGTGGAGATTCAGCCATGATCGATCGACTGCCTCGTGCCGTCCGGCGCCGCCTGGCGGCGGTGACGGTGTGCTTCGCCGTGCCGGTCTCGGTACAGGCCCAGGCGCCGCCGCCGGAGACCCAGAACACGGCAATGGAGCGCTACCTGGCGGCGGCCCGCGGCGCCGTACCCGACGCGAATCTGTGGATGCACGGGCTGGCGCTCGACCTGCGGGCCCGGCGACTGAACGACCTGGTCACCGTGCGCATCGAGGAGAGCATCGTCGCCTCCGGCAGCGCCGATTCGACGCTGACCAAGTCGAGCAGCTCCGGCGTCGCGGTGCCGACCCTGTTCGGGCTCGAGACCAAGCTGCCGGCCGCGGTCAACCCCGGCAACCTGGTGAGCAGCCAGAGCGACACCGGGTTCACCGGCGGCGGCTCGACGACCCGCACCAGCCTGCTTACGGCGTCGATGACGGCGCGCGTGGCCGAGGTGCTGCCCAACGGCGACCTGCTGATCGAGGGCGTGCGCGAGATCGAGGTGAACGGCGATCGCCAGATCGTGGTCCTGAGCGGCATCGCCCGTGTCATCGACATCGGCCCTGGCAACGTCGTGAGCTCGATGTCGCTCGGCCAGCTGCGCATCAACTACTTCGGCAAGGGCCTGACCCGGAACAGCCTGTCGCCCGGCTGGCTGATTCGGCTCATCAACAAGATCTTCTGACCATGACCAACCACCGATTGCTCGCTGCCGTGCTCGCCGCGCTCCTGACGGTGTCGGCCGGGGCGCCGCTCCGCGCCGACACCACCAGCCGTCTGAAAGACATGGTGTCGCTGCAGGGGCCCGAGGCGATTCCGCTCATCGGCTACGGGCTCATCGTCGGTCTGAACAAGACCGGCGACCGCCGCCAGACCATCTTCTCGACCCAGTCGCTGGCCAACATGCTCCAGCAGTTCGGGCTGGCGGTCGATCCGCTCGCAGTCCGGGTCGAGAACATCGCGGCGGTGCTGGTCACGGCCAATCTCCCGGCCTACGCCCGTCCCGGCGTGCGGCTCGACGTCACCGCGTCGTCGATTGGCGACGCCCGCAGTCTGCAGGGCGGCACGTTGCTGGCCACGTCGCTGCGCGGACCGACCGGCTCGGTACATGCCCTGGCGCAGGGACCGCTCTCGATCGGCGGCTTCGGCGGCGGCGCCGGCGGCAACTCGGTGCAGGTCAACCACCTGACGGTCGGCCGGGTGCCGGCCGGAGCGCTGGTGCAGTTGGCCAGCGGCATCCGGCTGCCCGACGCCGAGATCGTCTCGCTGGCGCTGCACGACCCCGACTTCGCCAATGCCTCGCGCGTCGCGCAGGTCATCAACGCCGAACTCGGATCCAATCGCGCCCGCGTCGTCGATCCCGGCACGGTGGCCGTGCAGGTGCCGGCCGAGTACCGCACCGCGCTGCCCGACCTGATGGCCCGGCTCGAGCCGCTGCCGATCACCGCCGACGCGCCGGCCCGCGTGGTGATCAACGAGCGCTCCGGCACCATCGTCGTCGGCGCCAACGTCCGCATCTCGTCGGCCGCTGTCGCCCACGGCAACCTCTCGGTCCGGATCAGCACGCAGTTCCAGGTGTCGCAGCCTGAAGCGCTGTCGCGCGGTGGCGAGACCGTGGTCGTGCCCAACACCCAGGTCGACGTCCGCGAAGGCACGGCCCGGCTGGTCGAACTGGAGGAGGGCACCACGCTCGACGCGGTGGTCCGTGCCCTCAACACGCTCGGCGCCACTCCGCGCGACATCATCGCCATCATGCAGGCCCTGAAGGCCGCCGGCGCGCTGCGCGCCGAGATTGTCATCCTCTAGGTGCCGTCATGCCGCAACCGATTGATCCGACGACACACCTGACCTCGCCGATCGCCGGCGATGCCCGGGCCGACGCCCGGGCGCCCGACCGCCTGCAGGTGGCGGCGCTGGTGCAGCAGTTCGAAGGCATGCTGCTGACCGAGATGCTGCGCGACCTGCGCATGGGCGAAGAGGACGACGAGTCGTTCGGGCTCGGCGGCGCGACCATGGCCGACACGATGCGCGGCGAGTTCGGGCTGGCGCTCAGCAAGTCGGGCGGCTTCGGGCTCGGCGAGATGCTGGCCGACGCCTTCGCCCGACGCGAGGGCGCGCGCTCGGTCGACGAGACCGCGCCGGTGGTGACGTCGCTGCCGGGCCTGGCCACCGCGGTCGCGTCCGCGGTGTCCGCCGCGGCGGCTGGCGCGACCGCCACGGCCGCCACGACCGGGCCGGCGGTGACGTCGGCCTTCGGCTGGCGCGCCGATCCCTTCACCGGGCAGGCCCGGTTCCATGCCGGGACCGATGTGCGGGCGGCGTACGGGTCGCCGGTCGTGGCGCTGGCCGCCGGCACCGTGACCTTCGCCGGGGACCGCGGCGGCTACGGGGCCACGGTGGTGATCGATCACGGCGATGGCCGCGAGACCCTGCTGGCCCACCTGTCGTCGATTGACGTCCACGTCGGCGAGCAGGTCGAGGCCGGCCAGGGCGTCGGCCGATCCGGGAACAGCGGCCGCGCCACCGGGGCGCACCTCCATGTCGAAGTGCGCGAGGCCGGGCGGCCGGTGGATCCCGCGACCGCCGACCTGGCGGTGCACAGATCGGTTGAGAACGGCTCGTGGTAGCAGACACTAATGGATCGGCGGCTCCTGCCGATTCCACCCATGAGTCACCAGGGGGCATCGAGCCAGCCCTGGGAGGGCACAGATGAAGATCGACCAGAACCGAGGTCTCGACCACGTGAGTGGCGCCACGGCCGACGCGGTCCGCGACGAGCGGGCCGCGGCCGCTGCCAAGGCCGGCAAGGACGAACGCGTCACCGCCGACCAGGTCCGGGTCTCGACGACCGGCCAGCTGGCGTCGGCGGCGGCCGCCGCAGCGGCGGAGGCGCCCGAGGTGCGGGCGGACGCCGTGGCCCGCGCCAAGGCGCGGCTCGCGTCCGGGGAGTTGGGCGATCCGGGACGGATCGCCGATGCGCTGATCGACCAGACGATCGGCAAGGGCTGAGCCGGTGAGCAGCGACCACGACCCGACCGTCTTCACCCAGGCCCGCGACCTGCGGGTGGCGCTCGAGGGCCTCGCGGCGGCGCTCGATGCAACCGATCCCGACGCGGTGCTGCGGGCCGAGCCGGCGCTGGCCGCCGCGGTGGCGGCGTGCGAGCGTCCGGCGCCGACGGTCGGCGATGCGCAGGGCGTGGTCGCCGAGGTGAGCCACGCGCAGCGGTTGCTGGCCCGGTGCCGGGTGTCCGGCGCGGCGTTGTCGGCGCTGCTCGAGGCCACGTTGGCGGTGCTCGGACGCGACGGCGACTACGACCGCCAGGGCGGGCGCGCGGTCACGGGATCGATCCGCCGCCACGACCTGCAAGCGAGGGTGTGATGGCCGGACTCTTCGGCAGTCTCCAGATGGCCGCGCGCTCGCTGGCCGCGCAGCAGGCCGGTCTCGATTCTCACTGGCCAGAACATCGCCAACCTGAACACCCCCGGATACGCTCGCCGCCGCCTCGCCCTGGCCGAAGTGGTCTACGGCGCCAAGGGTGTCGAAGTGCTGGGCACTCCCGCGGTGCGCGACGCGGTGCTCGACGCCCGGGTCAGACTGGCGGTGCCGGACGAGGCCCGCGAATCGGCGATTGCCGGCGCACTGGCCGTCGTCGAGACCGCCATCGGCGCCCCTGGCCAGGGCCTCGATGCCCGCCTCACCGCGTTCTTCGACGCGTTCGCCGAGCTGTCGCTCGACCCGACGTCCGCGGTGGCGCGCGACGCCGTCGTGCAGCAGGGCCGCTCGCTCGCGTCGGCCTTTCGCGACGTGCAGTCACAGCTCGCCGAGTCGCGGGCGATGACCGATCGCGGCGTCCGCCAGGGCGTCGCCGACGTCAACGCGCTCACCACCGAGATCGCCGATCTCAATCGCGCGATCGCCGCCGCCGGCGGCGGCGACGTCGAAGCGTTGAAGAGCCGTCAGCAGATCGCCGTCGAGAAGCTGGCCGCGCTCACCGCGGTGCAGGTGCTCAACCGCCCCGACGGCGGTGTCGACGTGGCGATTCCGTCGGGGCGCGCCCTGGTCATCGGCGATGCCGCGTACGCGGTGGCGACCACCAACGACGTGAACGGCTTTGCGTCGCTGTCGCTGGGCGGCTACGACGTCACCGGCGAGATCACCAGCGGCCGCATCGGCGGCTTGCTCCATGCCCGCGACACGCTGATGCCGGGATATCTCCAGCAGCTCGACGCGATGGCGTTCGCCACGGTCCAGGAGGTCAACACGCGCCATCAGGCCGGGTTCGACGCCTCCGGAGCGGCCGGCGGACCGTTCTTCACGCCGCTGGCCACGGCCACCGGCGCCGCGGCGGCGATCGCCGTCAGCGCGGCGGTGTCCGCCAACCCGGCGCTGGTCGCCGCGTCGTCGACCGGTGCTCCGGGCGACAACCAGACCGCCCAGGCGATCGCGGCGCTGCGCAACACCAACGTCCTCGCCGGTGGCACCGCGACCCTGGCCGAGGGCTGGGCCCAGCTCGCCTACACCGTCGGCGCCGACACCTCGTCGGCGCTGCTGCAGGACCGAGGCCCGCGGCGCCGTGCGCAACGAGGTCGAGCGGCTGCGCGACCAGGTGTCAGGAGTGTCGCTCGACGAAGAGGCGGCGTCGCTCCTGAAGTTCCAGCGCGCCTACGAAGCCAACGCCAGGTTCTTCACGACGGTGGACTCCGTGCTGGAGACGCTGCTCGGTCTGGGAGCCCGATGATGCGGGTGACGTTCAGGGCGATTCATCAAGGCGTCGAGTACGTCCACGACGCCGCCGCCGATCTGGCGCGGGCCAGCCGGCAGGTCGAAAGCGGCAAGCGGCTCCACGTGCCAAGCGACGATCCGGCGGCGATGCTGCGCGCGGTCGAAGGCCGCGCCGAGATTGGCGGGCTCGACTCCTACGCGCGGACCGCCGACACCGTGACGGCGCGGCTGGCCAGCTTCGACGCGGTCCTCACCGACATCGTCGATTGTCTGACCGCCGCCACCGTCGCCGCCACCTCGGCCCGCGGGTCGACCGATACGGCGGAGTCGCGTGAGGCAGTCGCGCTGGCGCTCGAGGGCATGCGCGACGATTCTGGCCGCCAACCTCAACACCTCGTTCCGCGGCGTCTATCTGTTCAGCGGCAGCCAGACCGGCACCGCGGCCTACGCGCGCGTGGCCGGGACCTGGACCTATCAGGGCGACGCCACGGCCGTGCAGGCCGATCTCGGTCAGGGCCGCCGCGCCGCCATCACCGCCAACGGCCAGGCCATCGCCCAGGGCAGCGACGCCACCGATCTGTTCACCGAGATGGACGCGCTCGTCACCGCGGTGCGGGCCGGCGACAACGACGCCATCGGCGTCGGGATCGACGCGCTGAACCGGGCCTTCACGCGGGCGGTGCGGGCGCAGAGCCTGGTCGGCGCCGACCAGCAGGGCATCGCCAACCGCCAGCTGCAGATCACCGCGTCTCGGCTGGCCGCCTCGGCCCGCGTCGCCGCCGACGAAGACGCCGATCTGGTCGAGGCGATCAGCGCCATGAACCAGGCCGACACCGTCTACCGCGCCGCGCTCGGCGCCGTCGCCGCCGCGACTCGACAGTCGCTGATGGACTACCTGGCGTAACCCCATGTCCAGTCCCGCAATCGCCGCGCTCGAACTCGATACGCCGTTCGGCCAGTTCTCGGCCGACGCTGCCTCGGTGGTGATGTTTGCGACCGGCCTGCCCGGCTTCGAGCAGTGCCGGCGGTTCGTACTCGTCACCGCGCCGAGCCTGGCGCCGTTCACCTGCCTGCACGGCCTCGATGGCCCGCGGCCGTCGTTCCTGACGCTCGACCCGCGCCAGGTCGTCGATCCGTATCAGCCGTCGCTGTCGTCGGCCGACCGGCGTCGTCTCGGCGCGGCGATCGACACGCCGCTGGTCTGGCTGTCGGTGGTGCAGCTCGACGCCGCCGGCGCGACCGTGAACCTGCAGGCCCCGATCGTGGTCAACCCGCAGCAGATGGTCGGCGTGCAGGTGCTCGACGCCGAGGGCGCGTACGCCGCCGATCATCGGCTGGTCGCGGACTAGCAGCCCGTGGTGACAGTCATGACGGCATTCGACGCACGATGCATCCCCGGGGGCGGCGTTGCTTCTCCCTCGCATATTGCTCGATATTCTCGGTCGGCGCGCCTGGCCCGCGGGGCGCCTCGTGCGTCTCGGTGCTGCGCCACGACTGTCACCACGGGCTGCTAGGACGTCGCCGTGCTGGTCGTGACCCGGCGGCGGGACGAAGCCATCGTCATCGGCCACGGCATCGAAGTACGCGTGCTGCGGGTCGGCAAGGACGGCGTGCGGCTCGGCGTGACGGCGCCGCCGGACGTGCCCGTCCACCGTCGCGAGGTCTACGACGCGGCGTGCGCGGCCAACCGCTCGGCCGCCGGCGCCGGCGCCGACGCGCTCGAACGCGTCGCCGCCAGACTGCGCCTGCATCCCGCGCGCCCGCAGCTGTAGCCGCCGAGCCATGCGCATCGAGGCGTGGGCGCAGGCGTCGTCGGCTGAGATGGCGCCTCTCTACGAGGCTGAACACGCCCGATTCCTCGCCGTGCTCGGCTGGGAGACGACCGCGACGTGGACGGCGCTCGAACGGGCCCGGGCCGCCGGGCACGTGCCCGGGCTGGTCGCGCGCGACGCGCGCGGCGCCGTGCAGGGCTGGACGTTCTATGTGCGCCGTGGCGGCGAACTGCAGGTCGGGGGCTTCACGGCCGTCGCGGAGGCGTGCGCGCCGCTGCTCGACGGGATGCTGAGCGCCGAAGCCGCGGGCCCCGCCCCCGCGCTGCGGGTGTTCGGCTACACCGACGCGGCCGGCCTGCCCGGCGCCTTGGCCGCTCGTGGCTTCTCGGTCGGCGCCTACGACTACTGGACCGCGCCGCTGGCCGTCGCGCCGCGGCCGACGGATGTCCGGCCGTGGGGCGCCGGCGATTCTCTGGGCCACCGCCGAACTGCTGCGTGCCGCCTATCCGCGGCATGACGTGCTGCGGCCCTTCGGCGACGGCGGCCCCGATGCCTGGGTCGAGTACGTCGTCGGCCTGACCGCCACCACCGGGTGCGGCACGTTCGCGCCAGACCTCAGCGTGGTCGTGCCGGGGCCCGACCGAACGCTGGCGGCGGTGGCACTGGTGTCGCGTCTCGGTCCGGGGATGGCGCACCTGGCGCAGCTGGCCGTCCACCCGGAGGCCGCGCGCCGTGGTCTCGGTACCCGGGTGCTGACGGCGGCGATGCGCGGAGCGGCCGCACACGACCTGGCCGCGATGTCGCTGCTCGTGTCGGCCGACAACCAGTCGGCGCGGCGCCTGTACCGCGGCCACGGATTCACGGCGGCCGCGGCCTTCCTGTCGGCGTGGGCGCCGGCGTCGGGTCAGCCGCGGCGGTCGACCAGCGTGGCGTGACCGAGCGGAGGCGTCAGCACGCGACGGTACGCGGCCAGCGTCGATTCGCCCCGTTCGAGACTGGCGACGGCGGCGCGGCGGGCCATCTCGGCGTCGGCGAGCGCCTGCATCGATTCTTCGTCGGTGGCCAGAATCCGCGCCACGAGATCGGCGGCGGTCTGACGCAGTGCGAGCACTTCGCCGTACGAGGGCAGGGCGGCGATCGACAGCCGCACGCGGGCGATCTGCGCCCGCACGTCGCGCATCTCCTGTTCGAGTGAGACCAGGGCGCGCGTCAGCCGCTCGCGCTCGTCGCTCTCGATCGCCAGCTGTTCGAAATCGCGGCGCGCGGTGACCCCGCGCTGGCGTCCGGCCACCACCTCGAGCTGGTGCAGCAGCGCGATCTCGGCCTCGAGGCCGGCGCGGTACTGCTCCAGCGCGTCGGCGAGGGCGCGATCGATCACGCCGCGCCCCGCACCGGATCGCCGACCGGGTCGGCCGCCGCCGGCGCAACGGCCACCGTCGCCCACGCATCCCGCAGCGGCGCGAAGACGCGAATCGCGTCGTCGAGCGGCGCCACGGCGTTCTGGCTGGCGGCCAGCAGCAGCAGCGCGTTGACGTAGGCGTAGAGGTCGTCGAGTTCGGCGGCCACCGCGCCGCCCTGCTCGAGGTTGAGCGTGCTCTGCAGCTCGTTGACGATCGCCAGCACCTTGGCCAGCGCGTCGCGGCGCCCCGGGATATCGCGTCGTTCGATGGCCGCACGGGCGGCGTGCATCGACGCCAGCGCGCCGTCGTAGAGCATCACCACCAGCTCCAGCGGCGAAGCCGACTGGACCTGAGTGCGGCGGTAGTGGGCGAGTCCACGTTGGGGCGTCATTGCTCTGGTAATCGGCGCGTCGCCGCCGGACTACAGCTGGGCGCCGAACTGGGCCAGCGAGCTGGTCTGGCTCTTGAGCATCGTCATCGCCTGATCGGCGGCGATGAACTCGCGCTGCAGGGCGGCGCGGCGCAGCGCCAGCCGGTCTTGCATCGCGACGATCTGCGCGTCGAATCGCGCCGCCTGCTCGGTCAACTGCCGACGCGCCCCCGGCAGCAGGCCGTCGCCCTGAGTGTAGCCGTCGAGCAGACCGTCGAGACCGGCGAAGACACCGGGGTTGCCGGACGTGCCGGTGAACAACGCCGCCAGGGCGGCGGTGCCGCCGGCCAGCGCCTCGTCGAGCCGCGCCGTGTTCAACTCCAGGGTGCCGGTACGGGTCAGCTCCACGCCGGCCTGGGCCAGCGCCGTGAGCGCGCCCCCGGTGGCGTATTCCGACGACAGGGCGGCGCGCAGCTGGTTGCGCAACTGGCGCAGTAGCGGGTCGCGGCCGATGCTGGTCTGGTCGCCGGTGCCGGCGGCGCGGGTCTGGTCGTTGGCGAACTGCACGAGGTCGTTGTAAGCGGTGATGAAGCCGCCAATCCGGGTCTTGAGACCCTCGGTATCGTCGGCCACGTCGACCACGACGGTCTTGGCCGGATCCTGGCGATAGAGGGTCAGCGTCACGCCGGGGACGGCCGAATCGACGACGTTGGTCGCGCTGGTCACCGGGATGTTGTTGACGGTGAACGCAGCGTCGGCCGCCTCGACGGCGTTGTCGGCGAACGAGATGCCGGCGCCACCGGTCAGCCCATTGGTGACGGTGAACGCGTTGGCCGCGCCGGTGTCCCGGGCGGTCAGCACCAGGCGGAAGCTTGCCGGGCCGGTCTGTACGACCGTGGCCCGGGCCGGCGGGTCACTGGACTGGTTGATGGCGTCGGCGAGCTGGCGGAGCGTGGTCGCGCCACTGAGGGTGACGGTGACGTCGCCGATCGTGATGGTGCCGCCAGACGCGACGACGGTGGTATCGGCATCGGGCGCCGTGGTCGCCGAGGCGGTGACCTGAGCGCGGGCGAGCTGGCTGACGACGACGTCGTAGCGCCCGGGCAGTGCGGCGGCTCCGGCCGACACGCCGACGGCGGCGCTGTCGTTCGAACTGGCGGTGTAGGTGGCCAGGGTCGCGCCGGTGAGCGTGCCGGCCGCCTGTTGCAGCGCCGCGACCTTGGCGGTCAACTGGTCGAAGGTGGAGGCGCGCGACTTCAAGGCGCTCTGACGGCTCTGCAGCGCAGTGAGCGGCTGGCTCTCCTGCGTCATGATGCTGGTCAGAATCAGGTTGAAGTCGATGCTGTTGAAGCCGCTGAGCGTGACTGGGGATCCCACGAGTGCTCCTTTTGCCAGGGCCCCTTCGGGCGCTGGCCCCCGTCAGTAGTGCGAAACCGTTGCCAACTGCAGTCGCGTGCAGGCGGTGGGGGCGCCGGCATGAACGCGGCGCGGCGGGGGACGGCCCCGCCGCGCCGGATCCAGTGGGTGTTAGCGGAGCAGACCGAGCACGGCCGAGCTCTGCTGGTTGGCCTGGGCGAGGGCGGCCAGACCGCTCTGCGTCAGGACGTTGTAGCGCGTCAGGTTGGTCGATTCCTCGGCCATGTTCGCGTCGCGGATGCGGCTCTCGGCGGCCTTGGTGTTGACGACCTGATACTGCGCCAGGCCGATGGCGTACTGCAGGCGGTTCTGCAGCGCACCGATCGAGCCGACCACCGTGCCGACGGTGCCGACCGCCGTGGAGATGGTGCCCACTGCCGTGGCTGCGCCGCCCGCGGTGCTGATGTCGAGGGTGCCGATGCCAAGGGTGGTCACGTCGGCGGCGCCGATCGACCCGCCCACGGTGCCGCTGCCGCCGGCGCTGACGAACACCGAGAAGCCCTGCGCCGAGCCGAGGCCGGCGACGCCGACTTCACGCGTGATTTCCGAGATGACGGACGAGAACTCGGCCTGCAGCGTCGTGCGGCTGCCGGTGAAGCCGGCCGAGGCCGACTGCGACGCCAGCGTCGACATGCGGTCGAGCAGCGTGCTGATGTTGTCGAGCGCGCCGTTCTTGATCTGGAGCGTCGACAGGCCGTCGTTGGCGTTGCGGATGCCCTGGTTGAGCACCGCCTGCTCCGAGCGGTAGGCGTTGGCCACGGCGAGGCCCGCCGCGTCGTCACCGGCCATGTTGATGCGGAAGCCGCTCGACAGACGAGTCAGCGCCTTCTGCAGGCCGATGTTGGTGGTGTTCAGGTTTGCCTGGGCATTCTGTGCCGAGACGTTGCTGACGACTGAGAACGAAGCCATTCGAACTCTCCTCCTTGATGCGACAACCGGCGTCCTTGCCGGCTTCGCGTGGGGGTGACCCCCACGACTGGGGAGGTAATCGGGCACCGGCCGGGCTTCTTGAATCGGCCGCCCGCTTGGCACGGTTTCGGCTCTGGTGACGGGCGGGAGTCGCCTGTCATGACCGAGTGCCTAGTGAACGATGTGCCGATTCCGGTGGAAATCCGGCGTGAAACCTGGGGAGAGCTGCTCGACGCGCTCGACCGGTCGCTCGGCCGTGAACACCGCGTGGTGACGGCGGTGCGATTCGATGGTGTCGACGAGCCGTCATTTCGCGGACCGGCACAGGCCGTCCGGCGACTGCAGCCGGTGGCAGTGATCGCGGTCGACGCGGTCGAGGCGAGCCGGCTGCTCGACGACGCCCTGGCCGCCGCGTCCGGCAGTCTGCCGTCACTGGCCGACGGCGCCCGGGTCACCGCCGCGGCCTACCGGCGCGATGCCGGCGACGCGCATCCGCAGCTGGCGTCGCTGATGGCGGCGATCCAGTCGCTGGTGGCGTTGACCTCGGCCACCGCGGCGGCCGCGCGGGTGTCGCGCGGCGACGCACGGTCGTCGGCCGCGGCCGCCAGGCCGGTGTGCCCATCGGTCGAAGCGGCGGTGGCGACCCTGATCGAACGGCACTCGCGTGACGACTGGCCCGGCGTGGCCGATGCGCTCGAGCACGATCTGGCGGCCGCGGTCCTCGACTGGCGCCAGGTGCTCGACGCCATTCGCCAGGAGGCGGCATGAACGTCGTGTGCACGCATCCATCGCCAGGCTGCGCGGTGATCCTGTTCGAAGCGACCGGCCGCCGCCTCTGGTATCGCAGCGATCCGGAGACGCACCATGTCGTCGTCAGCGACGAGTCGGGCCGGACCGTGCGCGCGTTCGGCGGCCGCGGGTCGAGTCCGGGCCGTCTCGACACGCCGCTCGACGTCACGTTCGTGCAGCCGCAGTTCGCCGGAGAACACCTGCCGGCGACGTCACCCGACGCCGTCTGGCTCGCGGTGGCCGACTACGGCAACCGCCGCGTGCAGGTGTTCGAACTCGACGGCGCCGTCGTCGGCGACGTGACGGTGGACGGCGCCGGCGACACGGCGTGGCCGCCGGCCGGTCTGTCGTGGCACGCGCCGGTGCTCGAGGTCGAGGGCGTCGAAGGCGCCCGCACACGCATCCATCTGAGTGGGGCGCTGCTGGCCGGAACGACGGCGCGGGCCGCGCGCGCCGATCGGCCGCGGGCGACCGCCACCGAGGCCCGTCACTGATGGCGGTCACGAGACGCCAGCGCCCAGGCGATCCGGGACGCGATTCCGGGCCCTGGCCGGTGCTGCCGATTACTCCCGGGATGACCGTCGTCTTCCGTGTCGCGGCCGGCCCTCGCGTGGGATTCGGCCACCTGGTGCGCTGCCGCTCCCTGGCCAGGGCGCTCGGTATCGCGCCGGCCGTGTCGATCCGCGGCACCGCCGCGACGCGCCGACGCGCCCGCGAGCTCGGATGGCGGGTGCTCCCGGCCGGCCTTCGCGACCTGGCCCGCCGCCGGCCCACCGTCCTGGTCATCGACGACCCCTGCCAGGCCGCCGCGGCCGCCTGGGTGCGCGCGGCCCGCCGCCTCGGCATCGCGGTCGCGTCGATTCACGACCTCGGCCACGCACCGGTCCCGGCCGACCTGTCGATCGACGGCAGCGTCGGGCGCACCGCCACGTGCGGGCAGTGGACCCGTCTGCGCGGGCCGCGCTTCGCCGTCCTCGATCCGGCGGTCGCGGCGGCCCGTGGCGCGGCGCGGCCGGCCGGGGCGCGTCTGCGCGTGCTGGTCGCGCTCGGCGGCGGCATCCGCGGCCAGCGCCACGCCGCCGCCCTCGGCCGGGCGTTGACCACCGCGCATCGCGCGCTCGATGTCCGCGTCGCAACGGGATTCGCGGCGGCGTCGGCGGGCACCGACGCGGCCAGGGTGCGCCGGGTCTGGGCGCCGAATGGCCTCGCCGGCGAACTGAGCCGCGCCACGATCGCGATCGTGGCCGGTGGCGTCACGCTCTACGAAGCCTGCGCCCTGGGGGTGCCGGTGGTCGCGGCGGCCGTCACCGACCAGCAGTCCGCCACGGTGCGGGCCATGAGCCAGGCCGGGGCCGCGGTCTCCGGCGGACGTCTCGATGGCCACCGCGATGCGCGTCGTGTCGCCGCGGTGGCGGCGGCGCTGCTCGACGACGCGCCGGCCCGCCGCACCCTCGGCCGCCGGGCCCGGGCTCTCGTCGACGGCCAGGGCGCGTGGCGCGTCGCCGCGGCAGTACGGAGGCTGATCGATGCCGCGTGATCCACGGGCCATCCTGTTCGATCTCGACGACACGCTGCACCCGCGCCGCCGCTTCGTGATGAGCGGCCTGCGGGCCGCGGCCGGTCACCTCGCCGCGACCCTCGCCGTCGACCGCGCTGCCGCCCTCGCCGTCCTGCGCGGGGCGGTGCGGCAGTCACCGGGACGTGAGCTGCAGCACTTGCAGCAGGCGCTCGGGCTGTCGCCAGCGGTGGTACCGGCACTGGTCACCGTCATCCGTGAGCACGCGCCGGCGATCCGGCTGGCCCGTACCTCGCTCGACACACTCGCTGAACTGCGGCCGGCCTGGCGGCTCGCGGTCGTCACCAACGGCCGCGCCGACGTGCAGGCCCGCAAGGTCGCCGCCCTGGGTCTCGATCGGCTCGTCGACGCCGTCGTCTACGCGACCGCCGACGGCCAGCCGGGCAAGCCGTCGCCGCGGCCGTTCCTCGAGGCCTGCGACCGGTTGACCGTGGACCCGTCACGGGCGGTGTTCGTCGGCGACGACCTCAGCGCCGACATCCAAGGCGCCGCCGCCGTCGGCATGAAGACGATCTGGCTGGCGCCGCGGCACCGCCGTGGCGGCGACCCCCACGCCGACATCACCGTTCACGCGCTCGCCGACGTGCCCGCCGCGGCACGCCGCCTCCTTCCGACCTGGTGGAGCCCGTATGCTGCCTGACCCGACCGAGATGCGTCTCGGACCGCACGTCGCCGGTCCCGGACACCCGTTGTTCGTCGTCGCCGAACTGGGCCTCAACCACGGCGGCTCAGTGGATCGCGCGCTGGCGCTGGTCGACGCCGCCGCGGCGGCGGGCGCGTCGGCGATCAAACTGCAGACACTGACAGCCACGGCGCTGGTCGGCCCGGACGCCCCGGCCCCCGCACACGTCGACGCCATCTCGATGGTCGAGTTCTTCCGACGCTTCGAACTCGACGAAGCCGCGCACGCGCGGATTGTGGCCCGGGCGCGCACGCACGGGCTCGCGGTCCTGGCGACCCCGCTGTCGGAAGCCGCCGTGGCGATGCTCGAGCGGGTCGGCGTCGACGGCTACAAGATCGCCAGCGGCGACATCACGTGGGAAGCCCTGATCCGATGCGCGGCCGCCACCGGCAAGCCGCTCGTCATCTCCACCGGCATGGCCTCGCTCGCCGAGACCCAGCGCGCGGTCGTCTGGGCGGTGCGCGCCGGCGCGCCGTCGGTGGCGCTGCTGCACTGCGTGTCGGCCTATCCGGTGCCGAAGGGCAGCGAGAACGTGCGGGCGATCGCTACGCTGGGGATGACCTGCCAGGCGCTGGTCGGGCTGTCCGACCACGGCGCCGATGCGTTCGCCGCGCCACTGGCGGTGGCGATGGGGGCGTCGATCTACGAGCGCCATCTGGTTCTGTCGGCCGACGACGACGCGGTCGACGCCGACGTGTCGAGCACGCCCGGTGAACTCGCGGCGGCCATCCGCGCCGCGGCCCGGGCGATGGACGCATTGGGGACGGGCGCGGTCACGTGTCTGCCGGCCGAGCGCGCCAATCTCGAGGCCAGCCGGCGCGGGCTCTACGCCCACCGCGCGCTGCCCCCGGGACATGTCGTCGGCGTCGACGACCTGGTCGCGCTGCGACCGGCGACCGGGCTCGGCGCCGAGCGCCAGCGCGACCTGGTTGGCGTTCGTCTGACGCGCGCCGTGCCGGCCGGCGCCCCATTCGTCCTGGCCGATCTGCCGCGCGCGAAAGGCACCGAACATGTCGCTTAACGTGCTGGTCACCGCCGGCTCGCGCCGGGTGCCGTTGGTGCGGGCGTTTCAGCGCGCCGTGGCCCAGCATCGCGGCGGCAGCGTCGTCGTGACCGACATCAACCCGCTGTCACCGGCGGTGCATGCGGCCAATCGCGCCTACCACGTGCCGCTGTCCACCGAGCCTGGCTACATCGATACCATCCTGGAGATCGCCCGGGGCGAGCACGTCTCGCTGGTCGTCCCGACCATCGACGACGAGCTGGTCCTGTTCGGCAGCGCCCGCGACCGGTTCGCGGCGCACGGCATCCACGTGGCGGTGTCGCCGCCGCCGACCTCGGCGCTGTGTGACGACAAGCAGGCCACCTGCCGCTTCCTGCTCGATCGGGGCGTCGCCGCGGCGCCGTCGTGGCTGCCGGGCGATCTGCCGCCGGCGCCGGCGTTTCCGCTGTTCATCAAGCCGCGCCGCGGTCGGGGCAGCGTCGGGGCGTACGTCGTCCGCTCCGCCCGCGAACTCGAGTTCTTCCTCGACTACGTCGCCGATCCGGTGGTGCAGACCTATCTCGACGGCCCTGAATACACCATCGACATGCTGTGCGACTTCTCGGGGGAACCGCTCAGCATCGTGCCGCGCCGCCGCGAGGTGATCCGCGCCGGCGTGACCGATCGCGGCTGCACCGTCAACGATCCCACGCTCATTCGCGTCGCCCAGGTGTGCGCGGAGGTGCTGCAGTTCGCCGGCGCCGTCAACATCCAGTGCCGGGTGGTCGACGGCCGCCCGGTGGTGTTCGAAATCAATCCGCGCTTCTCGGGCGGCATCCCGCTGACCATCCAGGCCGGCGCCGACATGCCGCGCATGCTGGTCGATCTGGCGGCCGGACGGCGGGTCGCGCCGGCGATCGGGCGGTTCCGCGACGACGTGTGGATGGCCAGCTACGAAGCGTCAGTGTTCGTCGAAGGGGCGCGCATCGGCCTGGCCGCCTACCGCCCCTCGGCGGTCGAGGAGGTGGCATGACCGACGGCGTCGCGATCGTGCTGCAGGCCCGGATCGGCTCGACCCGTCTGCCGGGCAAATCGCTGGCGCCGATCGCCGGGCGGTCGCTGCTGGCCCGCGCGGTCGAACGGCTGCGCGCCCGGTCGGGACTGCCGGTGGTGCTGGCGACGACCACGCTGGCTGCCGACGACCTGCTCGCGGAAGAAGCACACGGGCTCGGCATCGAGGTGGTGCGCGGACCGGTCGACGACGTCCTGGCCCGCTACGCCGTGGCGGCGTCGGCGTTCGGCCTGCAGGTCGTCATCCGCGCCACCGCCGACAATCCCGCGGTGGATCTCGACGCGCCGCGGCGCACCCTCGAGATGTTGCGCCGGTCGGCGGCCGACTACGTCGTCGACCGCGGTCTGCCGGTGGGCGCGACCGTCGAGGCGATGTCGGTGACCGCATTGCGGCGAGCCGCAGGCCTGGCGACCACCGCCTACGACCGCGAGCACGTGACGCCGTTCATCAAGCGCGACCCGCGGTCGCGCGCCCTCGATCTGCTGGCGCCGTTGCCGCTGCGTCGTGCCGACCTGCGTTTCACGGTCGACACCGCCGACGACCTGACCGCGATGCGGCGGCTCTACGCCGAGCTGGGGCCGCCGGCCGAACCGGCTCCGCTCGATCAGTTCATTCTCGCCGCGGATCGCCTGCACGCTCGCGCCGTGGCCAGCCGGACAGGAGTCGATGCCCGATGACCCGACGATTCCGCCGCGCCCGGGGCGCGGTGTTCCTCATCAGCGTCCCGTTCATGGCCGGACTGGTCGTGCTGGCGCAGACGCTCGAAGGCGGCCGTCTCGCGCTGCTGCTGCAGCCGTCGGCGGCGATGGTCGTGTTCGGCGGTACGCTGGCCGCGGTCGCGTTCAGTTTTCCGCCATCGCTGCTGCGTCGCACCTGGCGGGCGCTGTGGTGCGCCTTCGGCGCCCGGCCGGAACCGGAAGAATCATTGCTCGCCCGGATGGGCGAGTATGCGACGCGCGCCCGCTCGCGCGGCGCGCTGTCGCTCGAGCCCGACGTCGACGTGACCGGCGACCCGTTCCTGAGCCGGGCGTTGTCGCTGGTCGTGGACGGCGCGTCGCCGGCGGATGTCCGCCACACCTTGAAAGCGTTCAGCCAGGCCCGTGAAGAGGCCGACGCCGAATGCGCGCAGGTGCTCGAGGCGGCGGCCGGCTATGCGCCGACCCTCGGCATCCTCGGTGCCGTCCTCGGGTTGATGCAGGCGATGGAGCACCTGGCCCGCCCGGCCGAAGTCGGCCCGGCCATCGCGGTGGCGTTCGTCGCGACCATCTACGGCGTCGGCTCGGCGAACCTGGTCTTCCTGCCGCTGGCGACCCGCCTGCGCGGCCTCAGCCGCACTGCGGCGATCAGCCGCGACGTCGTAATCGAAGGCGCCGTCGCCATCCAGCAGGGCCTGCATCCCCGGCTGGTCGACGGCCACCTGCGCAGTCTGCTGTCGGCGTGGCACCCGGTCGCGCCGTCGCTCGCGGCGGTGTCGCCGGTGGCGAGGCGCGCATGACGCCCCGCCCGTCGGTGTCGCGCGATCGGTGGCTGGTGTCGTACGCCGACTTCATGACGCTGCTGTGCGCGTTCTTCACCACGCTGTACGCGTCGGCGCTGGTCGGCGCGCCGCCGGCGCACGCCGCGCCTGAGCCGCCCGCCGCCGTGCTCCCGGCTGCCACTGTGGTCGCGCCGCCGATGGAGGATCCGTGGCAGGCGCTTCGCGTGCGGCTCACCGACGCCCTGGGCGACGATGTCGCCGCCGGCCGGGTGCAGCTGGTGGACGATCGTCGCGGCCTCGTCGTCGAAGTGCCCGAAGCGGTGGCCTTCGCCCCGGGGCAGGCCGTGCTGTCGCCGGTCGCCCGCGAGACGATGGCGCGAATCGGCGGCGCGATCGCCGATCTGCCCAACGCCGTCCGCGTCGAGGGGCATACCGACGATGCGCCGATTCGAACCGCCCGGTTCGCCTCGAACTTCGAACTGTCGACGGCGCGCGCCACCGAGGTGGTGGCGTTGTTCGTGCGCGACGCGGCGATCGCCGCGGCCCGGCTGTCCGCCGCCGGCTACGGCGAGCACCGGCCGCGCGCCGCCAACACCACGCCCGACGGTCGCACCCGCAACCGCCGTGTCGACATCGTCATCCTGAACCTGGCCACCGAGATCGCCGAGGAGCCGGCCAGCGAGGTGGTGCCATGAGCGTGCCGTTCACCGCCGCCGAGCTGCAGACGCTGCTCGGCCGTCCCGTGCGCCAGGTGCTCACGGCCGCCGATCGGAAGGTATACCGCGGCCGCCGCGTGCTCATCACCGGCGCCGGCGGATCGGTGGGCTCGGCGCTTGCCCGGGAACTGGCGGCGTGCCGGCCGGCGCAACTGACGCTGGTCGATCATTCCGAGCTGCATCTGTTCGAGATCGGCCGGGCGCTGGCCGAGTCGGCCCCCGGCGTCGCGGTGGACCTGGCCCTCGCCGATGTCACCCGGGAGGCCCTGGTGCGCCGCGTCTGGCGGGCCGCGTCCCCCGAGGTGGTCTTCCACGCGGCCGCCTACAAGCACGTCGCCATGCTCGAGCGCGACGTCTGCGCGGCGGTGGCCGCCAACGTGCTCGGCACGTCGCACGCGGTCCGGGCGACGCGGACGGCCAATGCCCGATTCGTGCTCGTCTCGTCAGACAAGGCGGCGTCGCCGCGGTCGGTGATGGGCGCCTCGAAGCGCCTCGCCGAACTGGTCGTCCTGGCCGCCGCGACCGAGCGGTTCCGCCCGATCGTGGTGCGTTTCGGCAACGTGCTCGCCAGCAGCGGCAGCCTCCTGACGGTGCTGCGCGACCGCATCCGCCGCGGTGTGTCGCTGCCGATCACCGACCCGGAAGCGACCCGGTATTTCATGACCGCCGGCGAAGCGGTGGCGCTGATGTTGAAGGCCGACGTGCTGTCGCGCCGTCCAGAGATCTATTGGCTCGACATGGGCGCGCCGGTGGCGATCGGCCAGGTGGCGGCGCGGCTGCTCGACCTCGAGGCGCGCGCCGGCTTCGCGCCGGTGCCGATCGAGGTGATCGGCCTGCGGCCGGGAGAGAAGCGTCGCGAGGAACTGACGGCGCAGGGGCTGCGCCTGACGGCCACGTCCCATCCGCGGGTATGGGTGGCGCGCCAGCGCGCCGCCGACCTCGGCGCGGTGCGCCGCGTGCTGGACCGGCTGCGCGGCGGCGTCGAGGACGGCGACGCCCACCTCGTGCTCGACCTGCTGGTGGCCGCGGTGCCGGGGTACGAAGCGAGCGCGGCCGCCGGCGCGGCGGCCGTGAGCCAGAGCGCGCCGCTGCGCCGTGTGACCCTTTCCAAGAGCGCGTAGCCGGAGTCGTGTCGTGCGGATCCTCCATCTGACCTCGTTCGTGCAGGGCGGCGCCGGGCAGGCGCTCGCCGAGCTGGCCTTGGGCCAGCGGCGGACCGGCCATGCCGTGTCGGTCGTGACCTCCGACACACCGGGTGCTGCCGGCGCCAACGTGCCGGAGCTGCTGGCCCGGCTCGCGCTGGGCGGCGTCGACGTCCATCTCGTCGACTCCCTGGCGGCGCGCCAGACCGGCCCGAACGCCGACGTCGTGCAGTTCGTGCACGAGCAGCTCGGCACCGCGGCGGCGTTCGATGTCCTGCACACCCACGGCACCGTGCCCAGCGTGATCGCCATCGCCGCCAGCCGCAAGGTGACCAGCCGGGTGCCGATCCTGCAGACCACCCACGAATGGCGGGTCGGCCGCGGCCGCGGCGCGCCGCGGGCCTACGACCTCGAAGTGATGAACCTGGTCGACCGCGCGGTGGTGCCGACCTGGTCGGTGGCCGATCACTTCGCCTCGCACGGCGTGGTGCGCCGCCAACTCGCGGTGGTGCCCTACGGGGTCCGGACCGAGCCACCGGCCGGCGCCGGCGACGCGCTCGAGTCCGACATGCGCGACTGGCGGGCGGCCGGGGGCGCGGTGCTGTGCTACGTCGCGGCCCGGGACTCGGTGCACGACAATCGGTTGCTCCAGCAGGCGCTGCCGCACATCGACCCGCAGCTGCAGCTGCTGTGCGTGCTCTTCGGCGGCTCGCGGATCGACTGGGCGGCCGAGCCCGCGTCCGGCGTACGGATGACGATGGCGACCGGCGCGCGCCCGGTGCGTCAGTACCTCCACGACGCCGACTTCCTCGTGCTGCCCTCGGGGGATGGCGAGCAGCCGCTGGCCGTGCTCGAGGCCTTCTGCGATCAGGTCCCGGTGCTCGCGAGTCGCGTGCCCGAACTGACCGAATTCGTGGAGGAAGGACAGACCGGCTGGCTCTTCAATCCGTCCGACCCGAAGGCCCTGGCCGACACCCTGGCGACGGCCCGGCACGCCGCGCCCCACGCCGTGCGGTCGCTGTGCCAGCGGGCCCGGGTGCTGTATCAATCGGAGTTCACCGTGGACCGGATGGTGAGCGGCTACATGCGCGAGTACGCTCGCCTGGCCTGACGCCGACCGCGTGTCGGAAATCCGACCGGCCCGGGCGTGTGTGCCGGCAGACCGACAGGCCGGGCGCGAGACCGCCGGCGATTTCGCCGCGCATCGCGGCGAAGCCCGCGGCACGCCGGTTGCTCTCTCCGCGGCATGACCGCCCGAGTCCTCCATCTGCCACGCCAGGTCGCCGGGTCACTGGGCCCCCAGGCCGTACCCGCGAATGCGCCGCTTGCGGTCGCCCTGTTCAACGACTCGGGCGACCGAGCCACCATCGGCGACCTGGCGACGTCGCAGGCGTTGCGGCGCCTGCTGCGCCGGGCTTCCGCGGTGGTGCGGCATGCGTTCTATGCGGCGGATTGGACGGGACTCGAGGGCGACACTGAGGGGACGTCACGTGCCGGCGCCGAGCTGCGCCGCGTGTTCGCCGACGTCGATGCCGTCGTGGTGCACGGCGGCCACGCGTTCTGCGGTGGCGGCGGCCGGCATCTGCTGGCGATTCTCCGCGTCGCGCAGGACTGCGGTCTGCCGACGTTCCTGGTCAACGCCATCCTCGATCAGGCGCCGGCCGGCGACATGCCGCGGGTCTTCGCGGCGCTGACCGACTGCACCGTGCCCGACCAGCCGTCCGCCACGTGGCTCGACCAGGCCGGCGTGGCTCACCGGCTGGTGCCCGACCTGCTGTTCGCGGCGGAGTTCCGCCAGACCCCGGTCGAGGATCTGCGGCGTCACCTCGTCCTGCTCGACCTGGACGACGAGGCACTGGCGAGCGCCGACGTCCGGCAGCTGGCGCAGTGGGGTCCGGTGCGCGAGTACTCCGTTGCCGGGCGACAGCGCGCCCTCGATTGGCGCCACACCGTGGCCAACCTGCGCGCGGCAGCGGCGGTCGTCTGTGGCAGCCATCACGCGGCCTGTCTGGCGATGGCGGCCGGCGTGCCGTTCGTGCGCGTCGATGCCGGCGCGGTGCCGTTCGTGCAGGGACAGGGCCGTCCTGCCGACTACCCGGCGGGTGCGGCCGACCGTACGCGGCCGCTCGCCGCCCGCATCGAGGCCGCGTGCGCCGATTCCGCCTGGTTCTCGGCGATGGGCACGGCCTGCGAGTACCTGTTGCCGCTCGACACCCTGGCGCGGCTGGCCCCGGGGCTGGCGCCGTTGGTGCCGGCGGCCGGCGCGGCCGGCGACGACGAACTCGTCACGGCGGTGCGCCGGGCGACGCCAATCGGCGGGAGTGTGCTTCACGCCGGTGCCGGCGCCGGCCGGGTGGTGAACGCGCTCGTCGATTCGGGTTATCGCGCCTGGGGCGCGGACGCGGCGTGGCGCCTGGCGCATCCCGAGCGCCAGCGCTACTCGGTGGCCACGCCGTGGCTGCTGCCGTTCGCCGACCACGTCTTCGCCACGGTCGCCGTCAGCGCCGGGTGGCTCGATCACCTCGAGCTGGACGATCTCGATCTCGCCCTCGCCGAACTCGCCCGGGTCACGCGCGACTCGCTGATCGTCGAAGTGTCCGGTCAGGCGTTGCGGTCACGGCGGGCCGTCGACGGCGAGCGCCGCGAGGTCTGGTGGGAGGAGCGGCTCGACCTGCACGGCTTCCGGGCGCCCTTGACCGCGGGTCCCGAGACGTCCGGGGCGCGATCGCTGCTGGTGACGCGCGCGCAGGTGGCGGCCTGTCCCGGCTGCGGCCGCACGCATGATCACGAGGTCCGCGGCCTGACTGCCGGGCGGCGGCTCGCCGCCGTCGGGTCGCCCGCCAGCGTCGCGGCGCTCCGGTCCTGAACGTCAACCCATCGTCGTCCCTAGTCCCTTAATCGCCGTGCCCGCTCACGCTGACGCACAGGCCCTCGCGGCCGACGACGCGATCGCCATCGACCGCGACGCCCTGACCGGCCTCCCGAATCGCCAGGGCCTGGCCATCCGTCTCGAGCACGCGATGGCCGTCGCGCGCCGCGAGCGCTGTACCGCCGCGGTGCTGTTCATCGACTTCGACGGCTTCAAGGCCGTCAATGACAGCCGCGGCCACGCCGCCGGCGACGCGGTGCTGCGCGAGATGGCGCGGCGGCTGAAGGCCCGCACCCGCGACACCGACACGGTCGCGCGGTGGGGCGGTGACGAGTTCGTCGTGGTCGTCGAACGGCTCGACGACAGCCGCGACGTCGCCGCGCTGGCCGAGAAGCTCCTGGCGGTGGTGGCCGAGCCGATCGCCATCGACGGCGACGTGCTGGGCCTGACCACCAGCATCGGCATCAGCCTGTTTCCCGGCGACGGCGGCACTGCCGACGAGCTCGTGGCGGCGGCCGACGCGGCGATGTACGCCGCCAAAGGCGGCGGCCGTGCGGCCTTTCGCTACTACTCCGCGCGGATGCACGAGGAAGCGCAGACGCGCGCGGCGGCCGGCGACGCGCTGCGCCGGGCGCTGGCCGCGTCGGCGTTCGAGGTGCAATTCGAACCGCAGTGGGACGTCGCCGCGGGCCGGCTCTCCGGCTGCGAGGCGACCCTGGTGTGGCGCCGTGCCGACGGGACACAGGTGCCGTCATCGGCGTTCATGGCGGACGCCGATCGCTGCGGCGTCAGCCAGCCCATGGCACGCTGGCTCCTAGCCGAGGTGACGGCGCACGCCGCCCGCCTGCGCAACGCCGGGGTCTCGCTGCCGCTGTCGGTGGGCCTCACCGCCCGGCAGCTGGCCGATCGTGGGCTGGTCGCGGCGCTCGAACGGCTGCTCCAGAAGCGGGCCCTGACCGCCGGCGTGGTGCAGATCGTGGTCGACGAGCAGACGGCGGCCCACGCCGCCCGCGACGTGATGGCGACGCTGCGCGATCTCGTGCGGCTCGGCGTGCCGCTGGCGCTCGGCAACTTCGGCGCCGGCTGCTCGTCGCTCGGCCTGCTCACGACCCTGCCGATCCGGACGCTGTTCATGGCCCGCGACGTCGTGGCGCGCGCGAGCGGAGAAACCGGCGAGTTCTCGATGAGCGGCGCCGTGCTGGCCGTCGGCCGTCACCTCGGCCTCAGAGTCGTCGCGACCGGCGTCGCCTCGGCCGAGTCGGCGTTGCGGTTGGCCGCCCAGGGCTGCCACGAGATGATCGGCAGCCACTTCGCGGAGCCGGTGGACGCCGCTGAGCTGCTCGACTACTGCCGCCGTCGCCGCGGCCCGCTACGGCCGGTGATAGAGGCGATCGAAGCGCGCGACCATGGCCGTCCAGTCGTAGCGCTGCTCGACCAGCCGGCGCGCGCGGCGGCTGATCCGGCGCGCCGCTGACGGGTCGGCGAGGGCGCGGCGCATCGCCGAGGTGGCCGCGGCCACCGAGGTCCGCTCGACCGCGAACCCGGTGCGCCCGTCGACCAGGAAGTCCTCGATGCCGGGGACCCGCCGCGCCACGACCGGGACGCCCATGGCCATGGCTTCGAGGACGGCCAGCCCCTGACCTTCGTCGTCCGACAGCGACACGAACAGGTCCCAGTCGCGCAGCACCCGCGGCACGTCGGGGACGTGGCCGACGAGGCGCACGGCGCCCGACAGCCGGTGACGGCGGATGGCGCCCCTGACCTGCGCGGCGTAGTCGCGATCGGCGATCGGGCCGACCAGATGCAGGGTCGCCGCCGGGACCGCCTGGCGCAGCCGCGCAAACGCGTCGACCAGCACCAGCTGTCCCTTCCTGGGTTCGATGCGGCCGACGAAGCCGACCCGCGGCCCGGCGCCCTGCAGCGCGCGCGGCTCCCGCCACGGCAACGTGTCGAGCGGCAGTCCCCACGGCAGGTAGACGAGGCGTCGCGACGACACGCCGCCGGCGCGCAGCACGGCGCCGTACGTGTGCGCCGAGTAGACGACGCAGTCCGCCTGCGAGAACGCCCACACGTCCTGCTGGTCCATCCACCCCGGCCGGTCGGGTCCCCAGCTGTACATCTGCGCGACGATCCGCGGCCGCCGCGTCGCGGCGGCGGCGGCGACGACCGCCAGGGCGGTCGGAACACCGGCGTGGGCGTGGACGACCGACGGGGCAGTGGCGTCGAGCAGGCGGGTCAGCTGCGCCGCGCTCGCCCAGAAACGCTCGGGGTCGCGATGGAAGCCGTCCAGCCGGACGTGACCCACGCCGGCCCGGCGCAGGCGGGTGCGATACGACGGCCAGTCGCGCAGGCGGCCGGAGGCGCCGGTGGTGGCCAGGACCACCGGCCCGGCCCGCCGCTGATGCTCGCAAAGGCGCGTGATGACACTGCCGGCGCCGCTCCACAGGAACGGCGCGAGGTGGAGGATGGGCGGGGGCATCGGGCGGACGCGTGAATTATAGGGGGCCGGACGCGCTGGCCCATCAAGGATCCACCGCTTGCGCCGATTGCCCACACGACCTCATGAACGCGTGTCCCGTCAAGCCAGCCGGCCGTGATGGCCGGCCCGTCTCCACCTGGAGCCCGTCGTGCTCGTAGTCGTCGGCGCCATCATCGTCATCGCCTCGGTGGTCGGCGGCTACCTGATGCACGGCGGCAAGCTGCTGCTGCTCAGCCAGCCGGCCGAGTTCGTCATCATCGGCGGCGCCGCCATCGGCAGCATGATCATCAGCACGCCGATCAGTGTGCTGAAGAGCCTGATGGCGCAGCTGCTCGGCGTGTTCAAACCGCCGCTGTCACGCACCGACTACGCCGATCTGCTGTCGATGCTCTACCAGCTGTTCCGGCTGGCCCAGCAGACCGGCATCATGGCGCTCGAGTCGCACTTCGAGAAGCCGGCCGAAAGCTCGGTGCTGTCGAAGTACCCGCGCTTCCTGGCCCGCCATCATTCGCTCGACTTCCTCGCCGATTCGATCAAGGTGATCATCGTCGGCGGGATGGCGCCGCACGACCTCGACGCCCTGATGGACGAGGACATCTACGTGCATCACACCGAGGCGCGGGCGCCGGCCGCGGCCCTGGCCAAGGTCAGCGACGCGTTCCCCGGGCTGGGCATCGTCGCCGCGGTGCTCGGCGTGGTCATCACCATGCAGGCCATCGACGGGCCGCCGTCCGAGATCGGCCACAAGGTCGGTGCGGCACTGGTCGGCACCTTCCTCGGCATTCTGCTGTCCTACGGCTTCGCCGGTCCGCTGGCTGCCAGCCTCGAAACGCGCGTCGACGAGGACGGCAACTACGAGAAGTGCATCAAGGCCGGCGTGCTCGCCACCTTCAAGGGCCTGCCGCCGGCGATTGCCATCGAGTTCGCCCGCCGCGTGCTGCCGCACGAAGTGCGGCCGTCGTTCGAAGAGACCGAGAAGATGTGCCGCGCCACGACGCGGCCCGATGCGGCGGCGGCCTGACCATGAAGCCCCACGCGCCGATCATCATCGTCAAGAAGCGCCGCGGCGGCCACGCCGGCCACCACGGCGGCGCCTGGAAGGTGGCCTACGCCGACTTCGTCACGGCGATGATGGCGTTCTTCCTGGTGATGTGGCTGATCGGCGCCAGCCCCGACGTCAAGAAGTCGATCGCCGGATACTTTCGCGACCCCGGCGTCTTCGACTTCGAGCATTCGGTCCAGATGATGCCGAGCGGCATGAGCGGCGTCGATGCCGGCCGCGCCGCCGAGGCGCTGGCGATGCCCGATCCGGCGGCGTTGCGGGTCGAGCAGAAGCAGCTGCGCGCCGCCGCCGAGAACATCCGCGCCGGCCTGGCCAAGGTCGGCGGGCTGGCCGAACTGCGCGACCAGATCGAGATGACCGTGACCGCCGAGGGCCTGCGCATCGAGCTGGTCGAACGCGAGGGGTCGAGCTTCTTCGACAGCGGCAGCGCGCTGCTGCGCGGCGAGAGCGTCGGCATCCTCGAGGTGATCGGCCGCGAGCTCGGCACGATGCGTAACGACGTGGTCGTCGAAGGCCACACCGACAGCCTCCCGTACACCGGCCAGCGGTACCTCCAACTGGGAGCTGTCGGCCGATCGTGCCAACGCCGCCCGGCGCGTGATGGAAGGCTCGGGCCTGGCCGGCGGGCAGGTGCAGAGCGTGCGCGGATTTGCCGCCACCCAGCTGCGTCTTCCCGACACGCCGCTCGACCCGCGCAACCGGCGGGTGTCGATCGTGGTGCGCAGCGAGAGCCAGAAGGGCCTCGAGCAGGCGCTGCGCAGCGGCATCGAGCGGCCGGAAGCCGCCGCGCCGCCCGCGGCGGCCCCGCCGTCGCCAGCCGCGGCGGCGATCGCGGCCCCGCCACCTCAGCATTGAAGCTCGGCCGTCCCGTGCCGATTCCCCCTGCGATGGATCGCCGTCCCCAGCTGCCGCGTGACGAGGCCGAACAACTCGCCCACGAACTGAACAACCTGCTGGCCATCATCGGCGGCCATGCCGACGCCCTGGAACCGGCCGTACCGGCCGACGGTCCCGACCGCGACTCGCTCGGGGCCATCCAGCGAGCGGTGCGGGCCGCCGCCGGAATCGCCGTCCGCGTGCGCAGATTGGCACCGGCGCCGCAGCCGCAGGCCCGCGGCATCGACGCCGGACCGCTCGTGGCCGCCGCCGCGCGTGACGCCGGCGGCCGCCTCGGCCAACGCCTCACGGTGGTCTCCACCCCGACGCCGTCGCTGTGGTCCGCGTCAGTGCCCGCCGCCGTCATCGCGGACGCGCTCCGCCAGCTGGTGGATCGTATCGCCGATCACATGCCCCACGGCGCCGTCCTGACGATGCGCAGCATGAACGTCGAGACCGGACCGACGCCGCGGCGCCCGTCGTCGCGGCGCGAACGCTGGGTGCGCATCGAGATGAGCGGCGCCACGACCCGGCAGGGTGTGGGGGCGTCGCCGCTGATGCCCGGCCCGGGTGCGGACGGTGCTCTCGACGAGGTCAGCCGCGCCGGTGGACGGATTCAGTTCGAGACCGACGGCGCCACGATGGCGACCTGGGTGCTCGTGCTGCCGTCCGACGGGATCGAGCCGCTGCCGGCGGCGGCGCACCCGCCAGAGGAGCCGGCGATGGTGCTGCTGGCCGATGTCGAGTCGCCGCGGCGCGCCATGGCGGGCACGGTGCTGCGCCGTCACGGTTACGGCGGCGCCCTCGGAGTGGAGTCGGGAGAGACCGCCTAGACGGTCGCGCGCGGTCGGGCCGACCCCCGACCGCGCGAGCACAGGAGCGGAGCGGCATGTCGAAGAACACGGTGATTACCCTGGACATCCGGCGTCGGGCCCGCGAGGCCGACCTGGCGGCGATCGACGGCCTGCTCGACGGGATGATGTCGCTGCTGCGCGACCTGCTCGTCGCCGACGACGACACGGCGCGCGCCCAGCTCGGCGAACGGGTGGAGACCTGCCGCGCGGCGCTGGTCAGCGGCGTGCCGCCGTCGGACCTCAGCGAACTGAGCGCCGCCTGTCTGGCCGAAGGGCGCGACCTGCTCAGCGCGGTGGCGCAGCAGCGGACGCAGCGCCTGCAGGACTCGATGGCGCTGGTCGCCGCGCTGCGCGAGGTGATGACCGCGATCGGCAGCGAGATGTCGTCGATGCACACCAGCATCTCGCAGAGCACCGAGCGGTTCGAGGCGATCGGCCTGCTGTCGAATCCGCAGCAGATCAAGGCGCGCCTGGTGGCCGAGGTGCTGACGCTGAAGCAGATCGCCCTGAAGCGGCGGCGCTCGTGGGAGGAGTCGTCGCGGACGCTGACCAAGCGCGTCGAGACCCTCGAAGCCGACCTGTCCAGCGTCCGCTCGGAGGCCACGACCGACGCGCTGACCGGCGTGGCCAATCGCCGCGGGTTCGACCAGACCTGCGAGCGCTGGGTGCAGACCTCGCGATCGGCGTTCGTGATGGCCATTCTCGACGTCGACGACTTCAAGTCGGTGAACGACACCTACGGCCACGCCGCCGGAGACGATCTGCTGCGGCTGGTGGCGCAGCGGCTGGCGTCGTCGTTCCGCGAGAGCGACGTGGTCGCGCGGGTGGGCGGCGACGAGTTCGCCGTGCTGGCCGCCGAACTGACGCTGGGCCAGGCCGAGCGGCGGATGGCCGGTGTGCTGACGCAGCTGGCCTCGGGCAGCCTCGGCGCCGACGGCGTCACCCATCGCGCGACGCTCAGTTGCGGCGTCGCCGAGTTTTCGGCCGGCGACACCCCGGCGAGCCTGTTCCAGCGCGCCGACGAGGCTCAGTACGCCGCCAAGAAGCAGGGCAAGAACCGGGTCGTCGCCAATGCGCGGCCGCTGATGCGGGACCTGGCGAGACGATAGTCTGATGCAGGATCTGCTTCACGGGCGTCATGTTCTCGTCGTGGACGACTCGCCGGCATTCGCCGCGGCGTTGTCGCGTCTCCTGAACGCCGAAGGGTTCGCCGTCGACGTCGTGCACGACGGCACCGCGGCGTTCGACGCCGTCGCCCGGCTCGACCCTGATGTCGTGCTGCTCGATGTCGAGATTCCCGGCGACAGCGGGTTCGAGGTGTGCCGGCGCCTCAAGCAGAACGACATCACCCGGCTGACGCCGGTGGTGCTCCTCACCGGCCTCAGCGGCCGCGAGCACCGGCTGGCCGGCATCGAGGCCGGGGCCGACGACTTCCTGACCAAGCCGGTCGATGTCTCGGAGCTGACGGCGCGGGTGCGGTCGTTGTCGCGCATGAAGCACTACACCGACGAACTCGAGTCGGCCGAGTCGGTGATCGTGAGCCTGGCACTCACCGTGGAGGCGCGTGACGCTTACACCGAGGGCCACTGTGATCGGCTGTCCTCCTACGCCGTCGCCCTGGGCGAGCATCTGGGCCTGTCCGAGGACGACCTCGCCGCCCTGCGCCGCGGTGGAATCCTGCACGACGTCGGCAAGATCGGCATCCCTGACGCCGTCCTGCTGAAGCCCGGCCGCCTCACCCGCGACGAATACGAACTGGTGAAGCAGCACACGGTCATCGGCGAGCGGCTGTGCGCCGGGCTGCGGTCGCTGACGGCCGTACGGCCGATCATCCGGCAGCATCACGAGCGCCTGGACGGGTCGGGGTATCCCGACGGGCTGCGCGGTGACGCCATTTCGCTGCTGGCGCAGATCATCGGCGTGGTCGACGCGTTCGACGCGATGACCACCGACCGCCCGTACCGGCAATCGCTGCGGCTGGAGCGCGCCATCGACGAGCTGCGCCGTGACGCGGCGCGGGGCGCGATGAGCGCCGCCCTGGTGATGCCGTTCATCGACCTGGTGGCCGCGGCGCCGGCCGGCTGGATCCAACCGGCGCATCTCGACGCGTGGCGGCGTGCCGCGGTGATGGCGCCGGTCCCGGCACGCGGCGCACGCTGAGTCCGAACCGCGCGGCTACTGGCCGGGCGGCCTCGGCATGGCCATCCGGCCGCCGTCGCCGCCGCCGCTCATGCCGCCACCCGAGTAGCCGCCCGACGAGACGCCGGACGATCCGCCGGAGCCGGAGCTCGAGCCGGCACCTGACGTGCTCATGCCGCCGGCGGTGCCGCCGCCGTCGGAACTGCCGACCAGGGACGCGTCCACCGGCGTGATCTGCGTGTAGCCGCGGCCGTTCACGACCCGGCCTTCTCCCTGGATCGGAGCGGCGCTGCCGCCGCCATTCTGCTGACCGACGTCGGTGATCACCCAGGGGTAGTTGTAGGAGCCGTAGAAGCCGTTGTAGAAGCCCGGGCCGTAGCCGAGCATGTAGGGGTTCCATCCCCCGCAGTAGTTCGAGTAACTCGACGCCGCCCAGGCGTAGGGTGAGTAACAGCCGTAGAGGCTGGCCGGCCCGAGAATCGGCGCGAAGAACGGATCGTAGCCGCCGGTGGCGACCATCGAATCGGAGAATCCGCCGCCGCCACCGCCGCCGCCCGACTGCACCACGAACTTCGCCGGGAAAGTGAGGGCGACCATCAGGTCGATCACCCGCTCGGGCACCTGAGCGTCGCTCAGCGCGACCAGCGATCGGGCGTTCAGCGCGAAGTTGGTCGGGCCCTGGCTGAGGGCGGCCTGCACGGCATCCGGCGGCACCACCGCGCTCATCTCGAGCACGTCGTCCACCCGCCACGCCGGCGTCTCGAGGGCGTAGACGCCGCGGACGGGCTGCAGCGCCAGCTGCCCGTCGGCGAGCCGCTGGTTGCCGGCGCGGCGATAGCGGCGCACGTGCACGCTGGTGGTGTCGTCCTGCCGCACCGCCAGCACGTCGACCCACACCGGCCCGCTCAGCATGAAGGCGGTGCCGGCGACGGTGCGCGGCGCGTCGCTGCCACAGGCGACCGTGGCGGTGCGGAACGTCTGGCGGCCGCGGGCGCCCCAGCGCACTCGCTCGGTGCCGCGGCAATCGTCCACCGCTACCTGGTGCTCGCGGTCGTCGGCGATCCGGGCCTCGGTGGTGACCGTCTGCACGCCGACCAAGGTGACGATCGACACGCCGCCCTGGGCGCCGGGTACGACGCACGTGCGGGAGCCGCGATCGGCGGCGTCCTCTTCCGCCACCCAGCAGCCGAGCCACGGCTGCCACCGATCGTCGGCGGCCGCGGCCGCGGAACCTCCGGCCGGCGCCTGCGCGCCGCCCGCCACCAGAGCCATCGCGACGAGGAATGAAGTGGTCATGACAGGATCCTTGTGCGGGCGAACGTCAGAACACGACCTGCAGACCGGCGGAGGTGCGGAGGCCACCGAGGCCGACCGGCTCGAAGCCGACGAAATCGGCGTTGAGCTTGCCGCTGCTCCAGGTGTAACGCGCTTCGGTCGTGAGATAGATACGCCGGTAGAGTCGCAGGTCGGCGCCGCCGAGTAGGTGGGCCGTCGGCGCCCAGCCGTTGGACGAGAAGTCGTCGCGGAACACCCGCAACGTCTGGAAGTCCACGAACGAACCGTACTGCTGGAAGGAGTACTTCACGGCGCCGCCGCCGATGCCGACAAACGGCGTGAAGGTGCGCGGCACCCAGGCGAAGCGGCTGATCCGGCGGCCGCGCGGCAGCAGGGCCATGCGCACCGTGCCGGAGACGATCGTTTCTTTACGGCGCGTGGTCTGGGTGATGGCGACGCCGCCAGTGTCGACGAAGTCCCGATACTCAGACGGAATGGACGCCTCGGCGCCTTCGAGCGTGGCGATGACGTCGAACCGCGGGCCGAGCGAGATCCCGAGGTCGCCCGAGATCGACGCGGTATCGAAGTCCTTGCCGTCGATGGTGAGCTGCTCGGAGACGAAGTCGTAAAGGTCCGTGCCGGTGTTGGCGAACAGCCAGCCGCCGCGAATGGCCAGCAGCCCGTGCGGCTGCCCAATCAGGAAGTCGGATGGCGACGTGCGCAGCGGCGGTGGGGAAGAGGCCTGCTGAGGGTCGCCGGCCGACTGGGCGCCAGCCGGCAAGGCCGCGACCATGAGCGAGCCAATGACGAGCGCGGCGCAGAGCGGCTTGCGCATCGACGGCCTCCAGAACTGCCGCACGGCCGAGGTAGCCGTGCGGCGCGTCTTGGTGAGACTAACACGCCGCCGCCCGGCTAGATGCCGGTGACGTCCTTGGCGGCCTTGCGCGCCCTGGCCCAGCGCTTCTTGGCGGCAATCGCCATCTTCCGCCGGGTCGCTGGCGACAGCTCGCGCCGCACCGACTTGCCGGCCCGCTTCAGGGCTTTGGTGGCCTTCCGGCCGGCCTTCTTGGCGCCGCCGAACTGCTTCAATACTTTCTTGCGCACGCCGTCGATCTGCTTGTCGACGTCGGCCAGCTGCGCCTGGAGCGACTCTTTCCTGTTCACCAGCTCGCCCATCGACTTGCCGATGAACGACGCAATCTGATCCGCCACGCTGTCGCTCGCCGTCTTCTTGCTCATGCCCTGTCTCCCGCCGGGTCACAGGTCGCGCGACGCTGCGCGGCCTCGGTACCCAGTCTCGAGTTCGGAGAGAGCCGGGTACCGCCCTGCGGACATTATCGAGCATGTGCGACTGGAAAGGCGGAGAAACCTGGGAACGAGTGGCGAACTACCGAGGTGTTACTTCGGCGGCAGGCGCCGATCGCGGAAATGTCGCGAGTTGTAGCATCGCTGAATACCGTGTCGATCGCGGGCCGCGGGGACGCGGGGGCCGCGGGCACGCACTTGCGGCAGCCGCGCGGCAATGCCGGAACTTCTGCGCGTGGAACCGGCGCAGGGGTGCACGCGCTGTTAGTCGCCGCAAGGGGTACGCCGGTCCCGCGAGGCGAAAAATATTGTCGAGTCCGGTGCGATTATTGTTGACAGGGTCCTGAGAGCCATTCAGGAGAATATCGCGGCCTTCGACTGGATGGCCCCTGTAGCCGTGCGGGAGGCCTCGTGATCGGCGATCGCTTCGCGATCCATCGCCAACGGCGGAAGTCGTCGCGTTCGGGCTCCCGGCACGATCCTCGCGAGGCACAAAACCGCCATGCGACGATGCGATGTGGCTACGACGTCTCCTGTTACGTGCTCTGGTGGCAGCATCGCCGTGCGGCCGCCTCCATTGGCGGTTGAACCCGCAGAGGCGCTCGATGACCGCATCGCCCGTTTGGCGGCGCACCTGCACGCCGTCACCTACGAGCTACTCGTCTTACTGAGGCAGTTCGACGAGCGGACCGGCTGGAACGGCGGCTTTGCCTCGTGTGCTCATTGGCTCCACTGGCGCACGGGTATCGCATTGGGGGCGGCCCGCGAGAAAGTGCGCGTGGCGCATGCCCTGGCGTTGCTGCCGAAGGTCAGTGCCACGATGGCTCGTGGCGCCATCTCGTATGCCAAAGTGCGGGCCCTCACCCGCGTCGCGACGCCGGAGACCGAGGCAGCGCTCCTGGACTTCGCGCAGGCCGGCACCGCCGCGCACGTCGAACGGCTCGTCGGCGCCTGGCGGCGCCTCGATCATGTGGCGAAGGCCCGAGCAGAAACCAGGCATCTACACCGGAACCTGTCCACGTGGGTGGACGACGACGGCATGGTCGTGATTCGCGGCCGGCTCACGCCGGAGGCCGGGGCGGTGGTCCAGCGCGCGCTCGAGGCCGCCGCGGATCAGCTGTTACGGGAGTCGCAGGGCGCGGCAAAGGCTGGTGCCATGGCCGACGAGGTGACTCCGGGTCAGCGACGGGCCGACGCCCTCGGGCTGCTGGCGGAGGCGGCGTTGGCCGTGGACCTCGACCGCGGGTCGGCCGGCGACCGCTATCAAGTAGTGCTGCACGTGGAGGTGCCGACTGGTGTGGCGGCAGGGGAAGGTCTGTCAGGCGCGCTGGAAGTGGGCCACGGCGCCGTGGACGTCTCCGCGGAGACGTCTCGACGCCTGGCGTGCGACGCTTCGGTGGTGTCGATGCATCACGGAGATGGTGGGGCAGTGCTCGACATCGGCCGGAAGACACGCTCCGTGCCGCCCTCGATTCGGCGCGCACTCCAGGCGCGGGACAGGAGTTGCCGGTTCCCGGGCTGCACCGCACGCCGTTGCGACGCACATCACGTGGAGCACTGGGTGGACGGCGGCGTAACCAGCCTCGAGAACCTGGTCTTGTTGTGCCGGCGGCATCATCGACTGGTGCACGAAGGTGGCGTCGCTGCAATTGGGCGCAAAGACGGTGGCGTGACGTTCCTGCGGCCGGATGGGGTCGTGATCAAGGGTGCTCCGCCGCCAGCTGTCCCTTGCGTTAACGAGCCCACCCGTGCAGCCAGGGACCTACCCGTCTGGGACGGGGCAAGGCTCAACCTGGCCTATGCGATCGACGTGCTGTACCGCTCATCCGACCAGCCGTGTCAGGCGGCCTCTGCTGCCACCTCTGACCGATTGACCTTATCCGAGTAGCGGTTCGGGGGAAGGTCACTCCAAGACCTATGGCCATTGGGCAATGCTATTTCTTCGCCCGTTCAGTTCCCGAGACTCTGCCTGGATGGCCGGCCGCGACTAGCTTCGCGTCGATCAGGGCTGCGTAAGCTTCCCCGACCGGTTGACAGGTGAGAGTAGACTGCTCCGCGTTCTCAACTGGATTCGCGCCACATAGGAGGTGGACATCCATGCAGAGTTCGATCGCAGTTCGAGAGGGTACCTGCCATCGATTGGAACTGAGCAGGACGATTGAACTCGCTCAACGTTTCAAGGGCACACATCAGCCGGTAGAAGCAGGTCGCGACTGCGAGCTCAATGTCGTTGAATCGCAAAGCACCACGAAGCACTGGCTCCATTTTGTAGTTGGCGAACTCCCACAGCGATCGAGTGCCTGAGCGGAATGCCGCCAGCAGCAGTGCGTCCGTCGTCGGGATAGTCAATGCTTCCTGGAGGTCGGCCTCGGAGAAAAGGTCCTCGATCTTCATCGGTGGTTCACCCCTGATCATTCTGGCGGACCAATTCGGCCCAGGCTCGCATGGAGCGAGTGTGCCCCCGGACTTTCGGCTTTCCGCCGGCTGCTGCCGCGCCAGTCAATGGTGCTGCTCGTGGGGTGCGTGCCGACGGGGGTCTGCTACTAAGACCCGCTGTGCTCGACTGCCAGCTGGAGTACGGCAAGCCTTCACGCTGCGGGCTGGCAATTCGGCCGTCAGCAGCCGCCGCTCGCACATGCCAAATCCGGCCGGATGCGACCTGTCGAAGGAAAATGGAGCCGGCGATCCGGATTGAACGGACGACCTGCTGATTACGAATCAGCCCGAACGACTCCACGCCAGAACGCATGAAGCCGCACAGTCCCGTATTCGCGCCGTAATCGTGCTATTCTGTCCGCGCTAGCTACCACCGAAACCGCAGTCGCGTGGTAGCTATGTGGTAGCTAGCAGGGGGCAGCCGTGGCGCGACGTCTGACGAAGCAGCGGATCGACGACCTGACGCCGAAGGCCGGGAAGCAGTACACCGACTGGGACACCGCCGTCCGCGGGTTCGGCGTGCGGGTCAGTCCGGCCGGCGCGAAAGCCTACGTCCTGAAGTACCGGACCCGGAGCGGGCGGGTGCGCTGGCGCTCCTACGGGCGCACCGACGGCGACCTGAGCCTCGAACAGGCCCGCGCCCTGGCTGAGGGCGACCGGGGCATCGTGGCGGCCGGGGGCGACCCGCTCCGCGAGATCGACGCCGCCAAGAAGGCCGAGACCGTGGCCGAGGTAGGCGAGCGGTTCCTGGCCGACCTGACCGCCCGGCCGAAGCCGGCGAAGGCGCCCACGGTGCGGCTCTACCGGTTGGCGTTCGACCAGCACATCAAGCCGGTGCTCGGCGCGCTGGCGATTGCCGACGTGACCGACGAGGACGCCGCCCGGCTGCACCGTCGGTTGGCGGCGACGCCCTACATGGGCAACCGGGTGCTGGCCGTCCTGTCGTCCCTGCTGGCGTGGAGCATGGCGCACCGCTACCGGCCGAAGGGACCGAACCCGTGCAAGGGCATCCCGAAGTTCGCCGAGCACAAGCGCCGGCGGTATCTCGACGGCGCCGAGTGACGCCCGGCTCGGCAAGGTGCTGAGGGCGGCGCGCAAGGAGGGCACTCGTCGCGTCGGCCACGCTCACCGCCATCGAGCTGCTACTGCTCACCGGCTGTCGGCCCGACGAGATTGCGACGTTGCAGTGGGCGCACGTCGATCTGCGCCGCGGCGTGCTCGAGTTGCCGGACTCGAAGACCGGCGCGAAAACGATCCACTTGTCACCGCCAGCCGTGGCGCTACTCAAGAAGTGGCCGCGGTTCGCCAAAGCCGTGTTCGTGTTTCCAGGTACCGGCCGGCGCACCGTCGGTGAGCATATCCACGGGTCCACGCTGGCGCACACCTGGGCGACGATCCGCACCGCCGCGAAGATCGAAGACGTGCGGCTGTACGACGCCTGTCGGCATAGCTTCGCCAGTCAGGCGATCACCGCCGGGCTGAGCCTCGCACAGATCGGGGAACAGCTCGGGCACTCGCAACCGGCGACGACGAAACGATACGCGCACTTGCACGACACCGCCGCGAAGGCGAATGCGGCAATGATCGGCGGCGGGATTGCCGCGGCGCTGGGACGGCGGGTCCGGCGATGAGCAAGCGCTCGTCTTCACGGTGGATTGGGTTCCGCGACGGCCGCGACCTTCCGGCGCGAGCCGGGTATATCCGCACCGACGACGACGTGCAGGAGGCCGCGCGGTGGATCTTCCTGCAGGCGCTCGTTTCGGAGGCGCCGCAAGTCCTGCAGACGCTCGCCGCGGTCCCCCCAGAGTGGGACGAGACGCCGATCTTGACGTCGTGGGCGCGGGGGTGGCACCTGACCGCGCCGTGGTGTCTCGCTTATGCGCGGGCTACCTGGGAGTTCTGGCAGGAACACCCGAACGCCAAACGCGGCGACTGGTGGATCGCAAGGTCGGACATGGCCGGATCGGCTCGTTTCGGAGGCGCCGCCGGCATCGGCCCCGCGAAAGCTCAAGGAGTGGCACCACTTCGTCTGGCTCGTGCAGTACCAGGTGCTCGAAAAGCGGTTCGCCGAGATCCGGAACACGTCAGCGGTTGCGGTGGGTGACGTGCAGACGGTCCACGAGGCCTGCCGCGCGCTGGCCGACCTCATCGATCTGCCGCTGCGATCGACGCGACGCGGCCGACCACGTAAGGCCCGCCCGGCTTCCTGATATTTCGCCGACGCACGCACTAGCACACTGACATCGTGTTCGGTCCGCATTGGGCCGCAAGGAGGACACGATGTCAGACAGCAACGCCGCGCTAGTGCTCACACCCGAGCAGGCGGCCGCGGCCTTGAACGTGCCCGAGCGCACCATCGAGCGGTGGCGCGCGACCGGCACCGGTCCGCGGTTCGTCAAGCTCGGTCGTCGCGTCGCGTATCGACCAGACGACCTCACCGCGTTCATCGACGCACAGGTGCGCTCACACACCGGGCAATCGCTGGAAAAGCGAAGCGCCCTAGTCCGCGGCAACGGGCAAGGGCGCTAGGTGACTGACATGGCAGCCCCCACGTCGATCACACGGCAGTGTACCGACCGTCGCCGGCAGGTTGATCCCGAACCCGCTCGACACGTACGAGGCGTGGCAACGCGCCGAACACCACGACCTGGCCGATATCGATCCGGCTCGCGCGTGGGCCGAACTGCAGTTGTTGCGCGCGCACCTGGCCCGCCTCATTTGGTGTCGTACTCGACGCCTTCAGGTCGTGCGCGTCAGACCGACTGGCGAGTTCGTCACCGAGCGTGACTGGTGCATCGAGCGGATCGACAAACTCGAGCGGCGGCTCGCCCAACGTCGGAGGGCGGCATGAGCGAACGCTTCCCGGCGTCCACCGACGAGTGGCCCGACGACAAGCTGCTCGTCGACTTCGACGACGACACCGACGACACCGACATCAAGAAGCGGAAGGCGTCGCAGGCCACCGAGATCATCGAGCTGGCGAACGACAGCGGCATCGAGTTCTGGCACACCGCGAACGGCGACGCCTTCGCCACGCTGACCACCGACGGCCGACGCGAGCATCATCCACTCCATCGCGTCGTGCGCGACTACCTCGCCCGGCTCTACTTCATCGAGTTCAAGCGCGCCGCCTCATCGGCGGCCCTCACCGACGCCGCCGCCACGCTCGCCGGTAAGGCGAAGTACCACGGCGCCGAACACCCGGTGGCGGTGCGGATGGCGGGGCACAACGGCGGGCTGTATCTCGACCTGGGCACACCCGACTGGTCAGTCATCGAGATCACCGCATCCGGCTGGCGGCTGACCACGGCGTCACCCGTGCGGCACTGGCGACCCAAGAGTCTCCGGCCTCTGCCGACGCCAACGCCCGGCGGGTCACTGGTCGCGCTCCGGGCGCTGTGGCCGAACATCACCGACGAGGCGTGGACGCTGATCGTCGCGTGGCTGGTGTCCACGCTGCTTCCGGGTGGCCCGTTCCCGATCCTGGTGCTGGTCGGCGAACAGGGCAGCGGCAAGTCGACGCTCGGCAAGATGATCCGCAACCTGATCGACCCCGCGGCTCCGGCGCTTCGTGGTGTGCCGCGAGACGAACGCGACGTCGTGATCGGCGGCGCCACCAACTACGTCGTCGCGCTCGACAACTTGTCGGGGTTGCCGGTGTGGCTGTCCGATAGCCTCTGCCGGATTGCGACCGGCGGCGGGTTCGCCACGCGGCAGTTGTTCACCGACGCCGACGAGCTGGTGCTCGACGTCACCCGGCCGATCTTACCGACCCGGATTGACAGTCCGGCCAGTCGCGGGGATCTGCTCGACCGTGCCCTCGTGGTGTCGCTGCCGGCGATGAGCGACGACCAGCGCGGCGACGAGGCGGTGCTGTGGCAGCGGTACTGAGGCAATGCGTCCGGCGCTGCTCGGCGCCTTGCTCGACGCCGCCGCGGGTGCCCTCCGCGGTCGTGACGGTGTGACGGTTGTTCGCAGGCCCCGCATGGCCGACGCCTACGTCTGGGTGGTCGCGGCCGAGCCGGCGCTCGACTGGCCGGCGGGCACCACCGAGGCGGCATGGTTCGGGGCCAGGGATACCGCCTCGAAGGATTCTGATCGCCGACGACGCGGTGGCGCAAGCGGTCATCACCTACATCACCACGGCGACGACGTGGAAGGGGACCAGCAACGCGCTGCTGGCCGAGCTGAACACCGCGGCGACCGACGCCACGAAGCGGTCGCGGAGCTGGCCGGGCACGCCGAAAGGGCTGTCGAGTGCCCTGCGCCGACTGGCCCCCGACCTTCGCCGGGCCGGCGTCGACATCGAGTTCCCCGACGACAAGAACCGCACCGGCAAGGAGCGCACGCTCCGAATCGAACATCGGCCAGATCTGGAAGGAGAAGCAACCGTCACGACCGTCATCACCGTCACCGGGGCGCGGTTCCGGCGAAATGTCGGCCGCAATCTGCGAGTTCAGGCGATGACGGTTCCGATGACGGTTGTGATGGCTGGCCCGAACCGTCACCGGCAACCGTCACGCCGGAATCGGCGGAATCTGGCCGGAATCCGGGCGACAGTGACGGTCGTGACGGTCGTGACGGTTCCTCGCCCTCTCTATCTGGCGCGTGGGGCGACGTATGAAGCCGGACACCTACGTCACCGCCTTGCGCCGGAACCCGTCGGCCAGGGAGTTGATCGTCGCACTTGAGGCCCGCGGGTTCCGTCTCCGGGTTCACCGTGACCGGGTACAGGCCCGGCCGGCTGACCAGCTCACCGCCGCCGACCGTCGCCAGCTTCGCCAGCATCACGCCGATGTCGCGGTGCTGGTGGAACACAGGGACAGCTGGTCTGACTGGCACGCCAAGCCGCTGCCGGTATTCGATCCAAGCAAGGCGTTCTTCACCGACGCCGAGATCCGCGGGGTGGCGTCGTGAACGACCGCGACTACCAGCGCGTGCAGACGATCAAGGCCACGCCCGCCACGGTGGCGACGCCGAGCCCGGGCGCGGTGGTCGACCTCACCACCTGTGCGGTCTGTGGCAGGCGATTCAAGACCACGGCCCGCGAGCGGCAAGCAGCGATCACGCTCGGGTTGCCGCTCTGGTCGAAGTGCGGCGTGTGTCGACCGAGTCGCAGACAGATCGTGAACGGGGCGACGCCGTGACGCTAAGTCGTTTATACGCAATGGCATACGGGCGGCATGTGACTTCCAGCCGATCTGAATCGCTGAACCCCGCTGAGAGGCACGCGCGCGTGCGGCCACGGAAGCGAACCCTTAGGAGGACCACGTAAATGGCGGAGTTGGATCTGGTGGACAGAACCGTTTGAGCGTCGCAGAACACCTTCAACGGGGCACACTGCGGCCGGCACGGCACTTGGCGCCGTTACTGGTGCCGAAGCCCGCCGCGACGCCCGTCTCGAAGGCGGATCGCCGGGCGGCGCTGGCGGGGCTCGATTCGACCGGGCGGAAGTCGGTCGCGCGGCTGTTGGCGGAATACGACGGCTGGGATCCGGCGAGTCTGCACACGCTCCGCGCCTACGGGCTGAGCTGCGATCGGCTGGCGCTGCTGACGGAGGACGCCGAGCGGCGCGCCGAATTGCGGATCAACCTGGCGCTGCTCCGGTCGCTGCACCTGGAGTCGCCGCGATGATCCGCCGACGCGACGAGGCGACGACGGCGGCGGCGGTGTCACGCGCCCTGCGGCACCTGTTGACGTGGGACGACCTCGACGGCGCGTGCCGGATCGCGGACGCCGATGAGACCGACGCCTGGGAGCTGCTGATCAACACGCGCGACGAGGACCGCGCGGCGTGGGACGTGATCGCGTCCGAGGCGGTGCGGGACTGGACAACGCGTTATCCGGGCACGCGGCCGGCGGCGTGGTGGGAGTTCGACGCGCCCGAGCTGCGGGGACTCACGGGGGGCGCATTCGACCGCACCGACTCGCCCCGCGGCCGATGCTTCGCCACGGGGATTCCGCACATCGCGCGGTTCAACGCGGACCCGCCGATGGTCGAGGCCGAGGCCGCCTACCTCGACCGGCTCGGCCTGTGGCTGCCCGGTGAACGGGCGCGCGTGTCGGCGGCGGCGTTCGCGCCGCGCGTGTTCGACGTCGCGTTGATCAGGCGGAGCAACTTCGGGAGCGGAGACGACCTGTGACGATCCTCGACCTGCTGACCCAACAAGTCGAAGCGACCGAGGCCGCGCTCGACCTCGCCAAGCGATTGCAGTCGCGGAGTGCCGCGCTCCGTCGGGCGCTGCGCCGCGGCGCGCTGCCGCCGAACCTCGACGCCCTCGACGCCGACGCCGCCGACCTCGACCGGGCCATTGCCGCGGCCGACTACCGGACGGGGCAGGTGCGTCAGCAGATCGGGCTGGCGCCCGTCGAGGCCATCCAGTGACCGCCGACATCTGGCGCCAGCACGCGAAAGAACTGGCGCGCGAACACCGGCTCACCATCCACGAGAACTTGCCGGCCGGCACGACGCAGGCGCATGCGTGGCCGGCGCGCCGTGTCGTCGAGATCCCGCCGCTCGATTGCGTCGGTTCTTACTCGGCGCTGCTACATGAAATCGGCCACATCCTGATGCCCTGCCTGCCGCAGATCCATCGCGCGCAGATCGAACGGCTCGACAGCAGCACCACGGCGCGGCGCTGCTGTGATTGTGAATTGGTTAGCTGGCAATGGGCCGCCTCGGTGGCCCGGCCGGCATGGACACCGGAGATGCACGCCGAGGCGTCGCGGTCGATCCAGACCTATGTGCGGACGCACGCGGACGCCAGCGAGACGGCCCGGATCAATTCCTGGCTGACCACCGTCACCCGTCGGCAGGACGCGCACGCCGCTCGTGTCGCGTGGCTGCGACAAGCCCGTGCCGAGACTGGCGCATTCCCGTGTGCCGAGCCGGGCTGTCGCCGCAAATCCGAAACGCTGCACGGCGACGCGCCGCTGTGCATCAACCACCAGCTCGATCGCCAGATTGCCGATCAACGGCGCCGAGTAGCGGCGATGCAACCCACAAGGAGATCCGCATGACGAAACCGATTTGGGAATACAGCGAGAACCGACAGCGAGCGACGATGCAGCATATCGCTCAGGCGATCACCGAGCTGCGCAACGTGGCCGGTGCCTGTGGCCGCTGCCGGCTGCGTCAGGCGACGCACTGGATTGGCTCGGCGCGGGCGGCGTGCTGCTCGAGGTGTGCGGCCGACTGGGCGGCGCTCACGGCGGTCGAGCGGCTACAGGCGCGGGCCGCCTTCGGCGGTGGCCGATGACGATCACCGGGTATCCGCTCGTCTTCGACAGTCCGTCGGTGCTGCTCGGCGACTTTATCGAAGTGGTGCGACCCGCGGCGCTGCGGCGCACGCTCACCGGCTCGGCCGACATCGTGGCGTTGGTGAATCACAACGCCGACATGCCGTTGGCGCGGCGGTCGGCTAATTCGCTGATCTTGGCGAGTGACGCCACCGGGTTGCGCGTCGAGATCCGGGCGGCCGACGACGTCACGTATGCCGCGAACGCGGCCCGCGTGATTGGTCGCGGCGATGCTCCGGGTGGATCGTTCGGCTTCGCGACGATTGCCGACATCTGGTCTTTGCGCGACGGGCTGCCGTTTCGCGAGCTGTTGGACATCACCCTGCGCGAGATCAGCGTCGGCGTGACGTTCCCCGCGTATCCCGCGTCGGCGCTGCAGGTCGGCCAGCGGGCCGCCATGTCCGGCGGCCGAACCATCGAAATGGCGCGGCGCCAGTTGCGTCTCGCGCTCGCTCGTTAACCGTTCCCCCTCACACGAAAAGGACCGAGATCATGCTTGTGAAAAGCGAATACTCTCCCTCTGGTTTCACCATCGTCGACGCGCCCGATCACCCGAACCCGTCTACGTCAAGCCGGCGAAGATCACTCGCTCGCAGATCATCCGCGAGTTCTTCCACGGCAACGAACAGGCGTTCGAGCAGGCCGAGGGATTCCAGTTCCCCGGGAGCACGGGCCAAGCGCCCCCGGCGCTGTTCTCGTGGACGATGGGCGAGAAGACATGGTCACGCCCACAGGTCGAAGCGTGGCGGGATCGCGTGGTGGCGTTCGCCCGCGTGCTGGAGGCGCCGCCGCCGACCCCGGCGCAGCGGCTCACGCGCGCGATCGGCGCGGCGCTGCTGGCGCTGCTGCTGGCGCCGTCGCTGGTGTCGGCGCAGACAATCGCGGGCGATTGGTGGTGAACCTAGGCTGGCGGGTGGTCGCTGCGCGCGGGCTCGACCACCTGCCACCCGCGGACGCACCACGCGCGCTGGTGCTCGTCTGTGATGGCGCCGAGGCGCCGGCCATCACCGGGTTTGTAGACTTCCGACCAGAGCAGTGATAACTCGCCCTTGCCGCCGTCGTAGAGCATCCGAAGTTCCTGGCCGAGGGGATGGACCCGGACGCGCAGCTCGGCGCGGCGGTCGTCCTTCACCACGGTCCACAGGTACGTGCTCGACGGTGGGCGGCGCCGCGGGCTGCGGGTGGGACATCCACGACCAGTCGCGATCGTCGTTCACGGGTCAATCGTGCCGACTTTCGCCCTTCGGGTGTCAACGGTGGCAGATTCTGCGACCCTCCCGGTCCGAACATGGGCGGGCATAATATTGGGCGCCCATGAAACCCCGCCGCATCAGCGAGATCCCATCAGACGCTCTGTGGCATCAGTGGATGGACTTCGCGGATGACATCCACAACGAGCTCGTCGAGTCGTTTTCACTGCGGCGCCAATACCGCGACTTCGTCGGGCTGTTCCAGGAGAACAACCGGCTTCGTGAGACCGGGGGGCACGTGTGGCGGTGGATGCAGGTTTGCTATGCGAACACCATCCTTGTCCGAATCCGCAGGCACGTGGAAGGCCAGAGCAATGAAGCGAGCCTGCGCCAGCTTCTGGAAGAGATCAGAAAGCGTCCGGACGTGCCGACGCGTCAGCGCGCAGTCGGCGATCGACGAGGCGCGTCAGATTGGCAGTACGAGTCGCTCGTGACGTCGTACGCGGAACGTTGGACAGGCGGGGTGATTGACGGACCGTTCGACGCCGCCGTGGTGCAGGCAGACATAGTCAAGCTCGAATCGGTACTGCGCCACGGCCACTGCCGCTGCCAACCGGCACTTCATTCACCTGCACCGCAACGTGCCGCCTCCCGTCCTGAGCATCGATGACGTCGACGTGGCGCTCGACCAAATCGAGGACGTATTCAAGCGGTACCACAGCCTCCTTCTCGATGCTTCTCTATACCAGTTGGAGCCGACTCCACAGTTCAACACCCATGAGGTGTTCACGTTTCCGTGGTGGACGCCCCCCTCGGTCGACGAGTGGCTCGATAGGCTCAATAAGAAGCGCAAAGAAGGGCCGGTGTAACGACAGGCGCCACCCGGCCGCGGGAATGTGACGACTGTCGTGCGTGGTGGCCGACTCCACTCTGGGCGCTGCGCGGATCAGCCGTGTTCAGCGGGGAACCCGCTTACGCAGGGAGCAGCTCGAAAGCCGGAGAAGACACGACGCGCCGGCCGAAGATCCTGAGCAGGTCTGTGGGCTCGGGATCCCTGACGTGGCCCTCTCGAAGCTTCCGCTTCACGTCCTCGCGTTCGACATCGGGAACTCGGACCGCAAAGAACGGAAAAAGCACTGTCGAACGGTATGTGCGATCGAGTTCGGGGAACCCCTCGATCGGACGGAGTTCTGGTCTCTGGCGGTAGTCAGAGGAGTACTCAAACGACCACACCGAGCCGTCAAACGCCAACTCCCCGACCTCCACCTGGAGATCGTCGGTCGGTTGATAGACCAGCACAAACCTCGCCGGCTTGCCGGCGCCCTTGGTTCGCATGGCCCGAAGGGTTCGGAGCAGAGTCATAGGTACCCCAATAGTATAGTCGGCGTGGCTGGCTCAACCGTGTAGTGCCCGACCGATGGCACGCAGTCGGCGCCGGAGGCAGGTCAGCATCAGGCTCCTTCGGTGGGGACTACAAAGCCCTGGCAATTCCGAGCAGAGCTTGTCCCGCACCGCGCGCCAGTCATATGCATCCACAATTGACGCGATTCGCATCCTCTGGGCCGGGTACGCCCGAAACACTGCGGCCAGCAGTTGATCGTGGGTGATGTACTTCCGACCCTTGACCGGCAGAAGACCATTGAAGCCTACAAGCGGCCTGGCGCGGCCGATGTAGCCATCCAATCGCTGGAGACCGTCTCGGCCGGAATACCTCTTGGCGAGCACGCCGTCGACATCGTTACAGAAGAGCCCTCGGGCGCTGTCATAGAGCGGCGCGAATCGAGGGGAGGGCCCCCCGAGTTCGCGATGCACTACGACACCCCAATTCTCGTGGTGTCGATCTTGGACTCCGATGATGGCGTCATGCGTGAGCATCGCGACGAAGTCGCCAAACAGCTCGTCCTCGACACTGGGGCCGTAGTGGTAGTAGTGGGCGCCAAACGCGGACTTGATCGACTGCACGCTAAACATCGCCTGTTCGCGAAGCTCGTCTCGTAGCACCCCCTGGACAGTGTTGGCGTCGTACAGCGCGTTGAAGAGCTGCATGCCGTGGACCAACTCCTCAGGGCCGTGTGGGTCCAGAAAATAGCGGCTCAGGAACCGTAGCCTTCCATTGAACCGCGCCACCTTGGCGTCGGCTACGCGCACTCCGAGCGAGCGACCAATTAGGTAGATCGCGTACTCCGTCATCACCTCAAGGTCGTTGTTCCGGCCACCGAGCTTGGCGATGTACACCTCGCCCGTGTCCGGGCAGCGAAGCACGTCTTTTTCCGTCGCCCCGCGGACGCTTCCCATGCCTTCGACGATGCAGTAGTGGTCGATGACTTCGTAGGCTTGGGCCGGCAGGGACCGACGCACCTTAGGCATTGTGCGCGACAGGTTATACCGCCCGGCCGCGCAAGGCCGCTGTGGGGCCTATCAACTGTCGGGGCCGGACGGATACGGCCGGATTCGGCGGTCGATGCCGCGCTCGGCCAGTCTGTGGTCCCGGAATCCGGTCACGCTACGACGATTCGACGGTGGTAGCTATGTGGTAGCTAGCCTAGCTACCGCGAGCACCTGAGCTCGAAATAGTCGAAATATCTAAGAAAATGGAGCCGGCGATCCGGATTGAACGGACGACCTGCTGATTACGAATCAGCTGCTCTACCAACTGAGCTACGCCGGCCAGCGTGACGCGTGCCAGGGCCATCGGCCGTGGCAGAGATCCCAAAGCTTAGCACAGCAGACCCGTGCCAACCCTGCGTCGGTCCGGCCCGTCCAAGCCGTGCCGTACTGGGCCGGGCCGCGCGTCGCGGCGGCCACAGCCGCGGCCCGGAGCCGCCCGTGCTCGACGCCCTTCGCGCCGCCGCCCGCCAGGTTCGTCACCATCCGCGCTTCGCGCTGGTCACCGTGCTGGTCCTCGGTCTGGGCACCGGCGCGGCGGCCACCGTCTTCACCATCGTCGACGCCGTGGTGCTGCGGCCGCTGCCGTATGCCGCGCCCGATCGGCTGGTCACCATCTGGGACACCAACGCCGAGAAGGCGGCCACGCACGATCCGATCTCGCCGGTGAACTTCATGGACGTGCGGGCGCTGCCGGTGTTCGAGGACGCCGCCGCCTGGTGGCGTCCCGGGATCAACCTGGTCGACCCTGGGCTCGAGCCGGCCCGGGTCTCGACCATCGAAGTCAGCGGCAACCTGTTCGCCCTCCTCGGCGTGACGCCGCAGGTCGGCGCCGGCTTCCCGCAGGGCGGGCCGCTGTTCGTGCAGCGCGAGCTCATCGCGGTGATCAGCGACCGGCTGTGGCGCACGCGCTACGGCGGCGATCCGGCGGTGGTCGGCCGTCCGCTGCTCCTGAACGACGAGCCCTACACGGTGGTCGGCGTGATGCCGCCTGGCTTCCACTACCCGGACGACGTCGACGTGTGGCAGCGGCTGCGCTGGGACATGACGCAACATAGCCGCGCCGCTCATTTCATGGAGGCGGTGGCGCGCATGACGCCCGGGGTGACGGTGCTGGAGGCGCAGGCCGCCGCTGATGCCCTGACCAGCCGGTTCCAGACCGAGTTTTCGCAGTCCAACCGCGGCTGGGGAACCCGGCTCGTGCCGCAGCTCGATGAGACGCTCGGCTACTATCGGCCAGCGCTGTCGGTGCTGCTCGGCGCGGTCGCCGTCCTGCTGGCCATCGCCTGCATCAACGTCGCGTCGTTGCTGTTGACGCGCGCGCTGTCGCGCGAGCGGGAAGTGGCGGTGCGCGTCGCTCTCGGCGCGACGCCGCGTCAGTTGCTGCTGCAGATGCTGGCGGAAGGGCTGCTGCTGGCCGCCGGCGGCGCGGTGGCCGGCCTGGCCCTTACCGCCGCGGCGTTGCCGCTGCTGCAGTTCTACACGCCGGTCGCGATCCCGCGTCTGGCCGACGCCGCGGTGGATGTCCGCACCGTGGCCGCCGCGCTGGCGGTGATCGTCGGGGCGACGATGTTCTTCGCGCTGGTGCCGGCGCTGGCCTCGCTCAAGCGTCACCTCACGACCGAGCTGAAGTCGGGGGAGCGGGGCAGTTCCCGCGGCACCCGTCGTCTCTACTCGGTGCTGGTCGGTGCTGAACTGGCGCTGGCCTGCGGCCTGCTGGTCGGCTCGGCGCTGCTGGTGCGCACCGTGCAGCGGATGACCGAGACGCCGACCGGCGTGGACGCCGTCGACGTCGCCACCACCACCGTGCAGATCTCGCGCGTGCCGGGCGTGCCCGCCAACGACGTGCGCGCGCGCTGGAGGGCCATCGAGGCGCAGCACGCCGCCATTCTCGACGCGGTGCGGCGTGAGCCCGGCGTGCAGTCCGCCGGCGCCACCACCTTCCTGCCGTTCGAAGTCGGCTGGCGCAATCCGTTCCTGGTCGTCGGCGATCCGCCGCCGCCACGCCAGGAGGACGCGCCGCAGGCGCAGTTCCACAGCGTCAGCGACGGCTACTTCGCGGCGATGGGCGCCCGGGTCGCGCCGGGCCGCGACTTCGCCGCGTTCGACGGACCGGACGCCCCGGGCGTGGTCGTCGTCAACGAGACGTTCGCGCGCCGCTATCTGCCGTTGCGCCCTCCGGTGGGCACCACGCTGACCATCTTCGCCAATGGCATCGGGCCGCTCGGCGTGAACCTCAAGTTCGTGCGCGGCCAGCACGGCACGCCGTTCGAGATCGTCGGCGTCGTCGCCGACGTTCGCAACGTCGCGCTGGGACAGGACGTCGAGCCGGCAATCTTCTTCTCGACCCGCCAGTTCCCGTTCTCGGAGGTGGTCATCGGCGTGCGCGCCGCGGATGCCGGCGCCGGTGCCGCCGCCGTGCGCAGCGCGTTGCGGAAGGTGGCGCCAGCCGTGCCGATGTCCGAGCCACGGACCTGGGGCAGCCGGTTGGCCGAGCGCACCGCCGAAGCCCGCGTGCTGCGCAGCGTGCTCATCACCTTCGGCGGGCTGGCGGCGCTGCTGGCGGCGGTGGGGGTCTACGGGCTGTTCTCGTGGGCGGTAGCGATGCGGACGCGGGAGTTGGCGATTCGCCTGGCGCTCGGCGCCACCGCCGGCACCGTGGGCGGTCTGGTGATGCGGCACGGCGCCGTGCTGGTCGCGGCGGGGATGACCGGCGGGCTGATCGCCGTGCAGCTCCTCGACGGCCTGTTGTCCCGTGTGCTCTACGGCGTGTCCGCCCGCGACGCGGTGGCCACCGGCGCGGCGTGCGCGGTGCTGATCGTGGCGGCGCTGGTCGCCACGGTACCGCCGGCGTTGCGGGCGATGCGCGTGAACCCGGTGGACGGGTTGCGGGCGGAGTAGCGACCGGATCGGTCAACGGCCCGCGGCCGGCATCTCGACATCGGAATCACGGCGGCGGCGCTGGGTGATCGGCTGCTGGCCGGCCCACCAGGTGGTGCCGGCCGGCGTCGCGTCGGTGCGCTGCAGCAGCGCCAGCAGCTCGTCGCTGGTGATCGGGCGCGAGAACAGGAAGCCCTGCGCCATCGGGCAGTTCAGCGCCCGCAGCGCGTCGAGTTCGGTCGGGGTCTCGACGCCCTCGGCGACCACCTCGATGCCGAGGATGGCGGCCAGTTCCACGGCGTACTGCACGATGGCGGAACTGCCGCCCTGGTGCTGATTGCCGCCGATGTAGGCGCGGTCGATCTTCAGCGTGTGCACGCCGAGGTTGCGGATGTGCTCGGTGGTCGCCAGGCCCAGACCGAAGTCGTCGAGCGCGACCTTGTACTCGGCGGCGCGCAGGGCGCGGGTCACCTCGACGGCGCGGTCGTAGTGCGACATCGCCTCCATCTCGGCAATCTCGAGTTCGAGGTCGCCGTGGTCGAGTCCCGCGGCGGTGGTGGCGGCGTCGAGGCGTTCGAGCAGGTCCGGCTCCAGGAACTGGCGGGCGAGCAGGTTGACCGACACGCGCACCCCGTGGGCCGGGGCGTGTGCGGCGCGCCAGCGGGCCAGCGCGGTGCAGGCAGCGGCCAGCCCCTCCCAGCCCACCGGCACGATCGTCCCGGTCTGTTCCAGCAGCGGCACGAAGATGTTCGGCCGCAACAAGCCGCGCGACGGATGGCGCCAGCGCATCAACGCCTCGGCTCGCACGATCGAGCCGTCGTGCAGATCGACGGTCGGCTGGAACCACATCTCGAACTGGTGCCCGGTGATCGCCGCCGACAGATCGGCGGCGAACTCCATGAACTCACTCACCTCGGCCCGGGCCGAATCGTCGAACAGCTGCGTCTCCGCCGGCCCGCGGGTCTTGGCCCGGACCAGCGCGGAGTAGGCGTCGCGCAGCATGTCCTCGGCCGAATCGTGGGCGGCGCTGTTGGTGGCGATGCCGATGCTCACCGAGGTGAACAGCCGCTGCCCGGCCACCGCGAACGGCGCGGCCATCGCGTCGTGGATACGCGAAGCCACCCGGCCCACGTCGCGCACGTCGCTCAGGTTCGACAACACCACGGCGCATTCGTCGCCGCCAAGCGGCGGCAGCGCCACGTCGGTCGGCGCGCCCTCGTGGCCGTGGTTGGCGCCGATCCGGGCCACCAGGTCGCCTTCGCGCAGGCAGCGCGCGACGCGTCCCAGCGCCTCGCGCAGCAGCGCGTCGCCGGTGTCGTGGCCGAGCTGCTGGTTCAGCGCGCCGAAGCGATCGAGATCGACGAGCAGCAGCGCGAATCGGGCGTCGGGCTGCCGCCGGGCGGATTGCACCAGCCGCGCCACGTGCGCCCGCAGCGCGCCGACGCCGGGCAGCCCGGCGAGCGGGTCGCGGGCGTTGCGCTCGGTGACGTCGGCCAGCGTGCCGGCCAGCACGGTGAGCCGCCCGGTGGCGTCCCGGCCGGCCACGCCGCTCGCCACCACCCAACGGAAGGCGCCGCTGCGGGTGCGCACCCGGTGCTCGGAGACGAACTGCGGCGTCTCCCCTTTGATATGACGATCGAGGGCCGCGACCACCGAGCCGACATCGTCGGGATGGACGCGGCCAAACCAGGAGTGGAGCGATCGGACGTCGTCGGCCGGCGGGTCGCCCATGATGGCGTGCCAGCCAGCGGAGTAGGCGACGCGGTCGGAATCCACACGCCAGCTCCAGGTGGCGGTCGTCGCCACCGGAGTCGTGCCGTCGTCGCGGCCGTCGCTGGACATCCGGGTGTCGTCGGCATGCGGCCTGGGCCGTTGCCGCCTCGCACCCAGGATGGTAGCGCCGAGCCGGTCCGGGGCCAAGGGGCGACGCTGACGCGCGCCCGGCTAAAGACTGTGTGCGGGCAGCAGGCTCTCGACGCTGGCCACCAGGTGGTCCACGTCCAGCGGCTTGGGTTCGAAGCCGTCGCACCCCACCCGCATCGCCTGGTTGCGGCGGTCGGTCTGGGTGTCCTCGGACAACGCGACCACCAGGATGTGGCGCGTCACCGGGTCGGCCTTGAGCCGGCGGGTGGCTTCCCAGCCGTCGAGCGTGGGCCGGTCCATGTCCATCAGAATCACGTCGGGCCGCTCGTCGCGCGCCAGCTGCAGCGCCACCCGGCCGCTTTCGGCGGCGTGGGCGCGGAAGCCGCGCGCCTCGAAGCGCTGGACGACCATCTGGCGCTGGGCGTCGGGCTCGTTCACGACGATCACGGTGCCCCGGGTGCCCACGGTGAAGCGCTGGCTGTTCATCGACACTGCGCCGAGACGTGGTTACAGGAACCATGCCAGGCCCGCGCTAGCGCCGAGGGCCACGGTTTCGGCACGATTTCGTCGACTGGCCGCCGCTGAGCCGCCACGCCGCTGACGGGAAGTGCGCGGTTGCCACTTTTCTGACGTTCCATCGGCCCGGCCGGGGCGTGGCCAGCCGAGGCTGCGCTACCATGAGGGGTTTGGAGCCCGCCCGGGAGCCGTCCTGGGCGAGCTCCTCCCACTCCATGCCTGCCACCTCGTCGGCGTCGGCCGCCATCGTCATCAGGGGCGCCCGCACGCACAATCTCAAGAACATCGACCTGACTTTGCCGGCCGGCCAGCTGGTGGTGATCACCGGGGTCAGCGGCTCGGGCAAGTCGTCGCTCGCCTTCGACACGCTGTACGCCGAAGGGCAGCGCCGCTACGTCGAGTCGCTCTCCGCCTATGCCCGCCAGTTCCTGGAGCGGATGGAGAAGCCCGACGTCGATCGCATCGAGGGCATCGCCCCGTCGATTGCCATCCGCCAGAAGAACAGCATCCGCAATCCGCGCTCGACGGTCGGCACGGTCACCGAGATCCACGACTACATGCGGCTGCTGTTCGCGCGCGTCGGCCACACCTTCTGCCGCACCTGCGCCATCGAGGTCGTGCGCGAGACCGCCGAAGTGGTCGCCGATCGCCTGCTGGCGCTGCCGCCGGGGGCCCGGCTGCTCGTCGGCTTCGACATGCCGGTGCTGGCGGCCGAGCCGATGGCCGCCGCCCGCGACGGCGAGGACGATGACGAACCGCGCGACGACGCTGCCGACGCCGTGCCGGCCCGCAGCGCGCAGTCGCCGGGCGCCGCTGCCGTCGATACGCTGCGCCGCAAGGGCTTCGGTCGCCTGCTCGTGGCCAGCGCCGCCACCGCCTTCGAGGACCTCACCGCGGCCGACTACGACGGCCGGCCATCGCTGGCGGTGGTCGTCGACCGGCTCCGCGTCGACCCGGACATGCGCTCGCGGATCACCGATGCGGTGGAGATCGCCTATCAGGAAGGCGGCGGGGCCGCCTGGGTGGTGCAGCTCGGCGAGGCCGGTGCTCCCGATGTCCGTCACGTCTTCAGCGAGCGGTTCGAGTGCCGCACCTGCGGCCTGTCGTACGAGGATCCGCAGCCGCGGCTGTTCTCGTTCAACAACCCGTTCGGCGCCTGCCCGACCTGCCACGGCTTCGGCAACATCATCGAACTCGACCTCGACCTGGTGGTGCCGGATCAGGCCAAGACGCTGGGGCAGGGCGCGATCGAGCCGTGGACCAAGCCGCATTACCGGTCGTACCTGGCCGATCTGAAGAAGATGGCCAAGGTGCGCGGCGTGCCGCTCGACGTGCCGTGGCAGGACCTCACCGACGCGCAGCGCGCGCTGGTCGTCGACGGCGACGGCGACGGCTTCGGCGGCGTGCGCGGGTTCTTCGACTGGCTCGAGCGCAAGAAGTACAAGGTCCACGTCCGCGTGTTCCTCAGCCGCTACCGTGGCTACCAGACCTGCCCCGATTGCGCCGGCACGCGACTGCGGCGCGAGGCGCGCGCGGTGCGGGTCGGCGGCCGCACCATCGATCAGGTGTCGGCGCTCACCACCCGGCAGGCGCAGGACTTCTTCACCGCGCTCGATCTGCGGCCGCAGGACGCGGCGATTGCCGACAAAGTGCTCAAGGAGATCCGCCGCCGGCTGGGATTCCTGAGCGACGTCGGCCTGGAGTACCTGACGCTCGATCGGCTGTCGTCGACGCTGTCGGGCGGCGAGGCGCAGCGCATCAACCTGGCGACGTCGCTGGGGGCGTCGCTGGTCGGCACGCTCTACGTGCTCGACGAGCCGTCGATCGGCCTCCACCCGCGCGACAACCTGCGGCTCATCGCCATCCTGCGCCAGCTGCGTGACCAGGGCAACACCGTGGTCGTGGTCGAACACGACGCCGACATGATCGCGGTGGCCGACTACGTCGTCGACATGGGGCTCGGCGCCGGCGAGCACGGCGGCCGGGTGATCTACTCGGGGGCCCTCGACGGACTCAGGACCGACCCGCGGTCGCTGACCGCCAAGTACCTGCGCGGCGAGCTGCAGATTCCGGTGCCGGCGTCGCGGCGGAAAGGCACGCCGCAGCGGCTGCGCCTGGTCGGCGCGCGCGAGCACAACCTGAAGGACGTCGACATCGAGATTCCGATGAACGCGCTGACCTGCATTACCGGGGTCAGCGGATCGGGCAAGTCGACGCTGGTCCACGACGTGCTCTACGCCGCGCTCAAGCGCGGCAAGGGCGACTGGGATCGCAAGGTCGGCTTCCACCGCCGCCTCGAGGGGGCCGAGTTCCTCACCGACGTCGTGCTGGTCGACCAGACGCCGATCGGCCGGACACCGCGATCGAACCCCGTCACCTACCTCAAGGCCTTCGACCCGATCCGCGAGCTGCTGGCGGCGACCAAGGACGCCCGGGCCAAGGGCTTCACCGCCAGCCACTTCTCCTTCAACGTCCCGGGCGGACGCTGCGAGGCGTGCCAGGGCGAGGGGGAAGTCAAGGTCGAGATGCAGTTCCTCGCCGACGTCTACGTGCCGTGCGAGCAGTGCGACGGCAAGCGCTTCAAGACCAACGTCCTCGACGTCCGCTACAAGGGCAGGAACGTCACCCAGATCCTCGAGCTCACGGTGCGCGAGGCGCTGCAGTTCTTCAGCGGCTCGGTGAAGGTGCTGCGCCGGCTCCAGGTGCTCGACGAGATCGGTCTCGGCTACCTCCGGCTCGGCCAGCCGGCGACCACGCTGTCAGGCGGCGAAGCGCAGCGGGTGAAGATCGCCGCGCACCTGGCGTCGCACGGCGGCGAGCGGCTCCTCTACATCCTCGACGAGCCGACCACCGGGCTCCACTTCGACGACATCGCCAAGCTGCTCACGGCGTTCCGCAAGCTGCTCGAGGCCGGCAGCACGTTGATCGTGATCGAGCACAACCTCGACGTCATCAAGACCGCCGACTGGATCATCGACCTGGGACCCGAGGGCGGTGACGCCGGCGGCCGGCTGGTGGCGATGGGCACGCCCGAGCACGTGGCCCACGTCGAGGCGTCGTACACCGGGCGCTACCTGCGCGAGATCCTGCAGGCCCGCGCCAGCCAGTGACCGCGGTGGCCAGGGGCGCGATGCTACCGGTCGACTTTTACGCCCGGGCCACGCTCGACGTCGCCCGCGACCTGGTCGGCAAGGTGCTGGTGCATCGCGGTCCCGACGGGCGCACGAGCGGCCGCATCGTCGAGACCGAGGCCTACATCGGCGACGCCGATCCGGCCTGTCACGCCTACAAGGGCCGCACGCCCCGCAACGAGCCGCTCTACGGCCCGCCGGGGCTGGCCTATGTCTACGTCAGCTACGGCCTGCACCACCTGCTGAACGCGGTGACCGAGCACGAGGGCTTTCCGTCGGCCGTGCTCATCCGGGCCCTCGAGCCGCTGGAGGGCGTGGTGCTGATGCGGGCGCGGCGGGCCGCCGCCAGCGGTCGCCCGGCCCCCGGTCGTAATGCCGATCTCGGCCGCGGCCCCGGCAATCTGACGGTCGCGATGGGCATCAGCACGCCGGTGCACAACACGCGGATGCTCACCCGCGGCGTGCTCACCGTGCACGACGACGGCGCTCCGTCGACCGCAGTGGTGTGGACGCCGCGCATCGGCGTGACGCTGGGCGCCGATCGGTTGTGGCGCTGCGCCCACCCGGACAGCCGGGCGGTGTCGGGGATCCGGGCGTGGCTGGCGCGCGGGGCGTCGGCGCCGGCGCCTCAGCGGCCCTGAGGCCGCGCTGCTTCCTGCTGCACCGGCACGCGCACGGTCTGGCGCACGGCGTCGCGCAGGATCTCGAGTGCCATGGTGCTGCCGACCGCGGCGTCGGCCACTTCGCGCATGAAGCGCGACGCGTCGGTGACCGGCGTGCCGTTCACCGCCAGGATGACGTCGCCGGGGCGGAGTCCGGCCTGATACGCGGCGCCACGGGCCATGCGCATCACGACCAGGCCCTCGCTGGTCGGCGCCCGCAGTTCGTCGGCGAGGCGCGACGTGAGCGGCGACACTTCCAGGTAGCCGATCGAGCCGCGACGCACGACCCCGAACTTGATCAGGTCGTCGACGACCCGCCGCGCCAGGTTGCTCGGCACCGCGAAGCCGATGCCTTGATAGCCGCCGCTCTGCGAGAAGATCGCCGTGTTGATGCCGATGAGCTCGCCGCGGGCGTTGATCAGCGCCCCGCCCGAGTTACCCGGGTTGATGGCGGCGTCGGTCTGGATGAAGTCTTCGTAGGCGGCGATGCCGACGTTGGCGCGGCCCAGCGCGCTGACGATGCCCAGCGTGACCGTCTGGTTCAGCTGAAACGGGCTGCCGATCGCCAGCACCCACTCGGCCACCTTCAGCCGGGCGGAGTCGCCCCACGGAATCGTCGGCAGATTGGCGGCGTCGACTTTCAGCAGCGCCAGATCGGTGGACGCGTCGACGCCAATCACCTTGGCGCGCATCTCACGCTTGTCTCCGAGCCCGACGGTCACCTCGGGCTGGCCCTCGCCGACGACGTGGCTGTTGGTCAGGACATAGCCGTCGGCCGAGATCACCACGCCCGACCCCAGACTGGACTCGTAGCGGTTGCGGTTGCCGAACATCTCGCCCGGGTCGGCGAAGAAGTGCTGGAAGAACGGGTCGTTGGCGAATGGCGACGCCTGGCGGCGCACCACCTGCAGCGAGGCGATGTTGGTGACGGCGCCGATGGTCCGTTCGGCGACGCGGGTGAAGTCGGGCCCGGGGCTGGCGACCGCGGCCGGGTCGGGCCGGGTGGCCCGCGGCGCAGCCGCCTGCTCGACGCCTTCGGCGTCGCTCGACGCGCGCATCCGGCCCGAGATCACCAGGCCGGCGGCGACGCCAGCCAGCACGAGCACGAGGGCCAGGGAGAGCCGCCGCATCGGATCGGTCCTAGGACACGTCGACGTGCCGCGGACCCTGCGGCTCGCCCTTGGGCACGACGATCGTCAGCACGCCATCCTTCAATTCGGCCGAGATCTTGTCGGCCAGGATGGTGTGGGGGAGGCGGAACGACCGGCTGAACTCGCCGTGCCCGCGCTCTACCTGGTGATACTGCTCGCAGGCCACGCGCGCGTCGCGCCGCCCGTGCAACGTGAGCTGCCCGTCATGCACGTCGATGCGAATCTGCTGGCGGGGGACGCCCGGCAACTCGGCGGTGACGATGTAGGTGTCGGCGGTTTCGCACAAGTCGGCGGCCGGCACCCAGCCCTGGGGAGCGGGGGCGGGCAGCCGCTCCATCTTCAGCTGAATCGCGAGCAAATCCCGCACGGGATCCCAGCGAGCGAAGGCCACGAGCCCGATGGTAGCACGGCGCCGGGAGGAGGGCGCGTGCTAGGATCCGGGAGATCTACGACCGTTCCGAGGCAGACTCATGGCACACACCCTGGCCGCCACCCGGCTCAAGCGCGGCATGATCATCATCCAGTCGGGCGACCTGCTCCGCATCCTCGACCTGGAGCACAAGACGCCCGGCAACCTGCGCGGCTTCGTCCGCGTCAAGACCCGGAACCTGCGCAACCAGAGCACCTCGGAGCAGCGGCTGCGCTCGGAAGACGTGGTCGAGCGCGCGGTGCTCGACGAGAAGCAGATGCAGTACCTCTACAGCGACGGCGAGGACCACTACTTCATGGACACCTCGTCCTACGAACAGACGCATCTCACCTCGGAGGCACTGGGCGATTCGGTGGGCTATCTCAAGCCCGAGATGACCATCACCGTGGAGTTCCACGGCGTCGAGCCGGTCGGCATCGAGCTGCCGCAGACCATCGACCTCAAGGTGATGGAGACCGTGCCGGCCATCAAGGGCGCCACCGCCACCAACCAGTTGAAGCCGGCCACCACCGAGACCGGGCTGGTCGTGCAGGTGCCGCCCTTCATCGGCGAGGGCGACGTCATCCGCGTGAACACCGAGACCGGCGAGTACCAGTCGCGGGCGTGAGGGGCCTCCGCCAACCTAGACGTCTTGAACGGTCAGAATCCTGCGCATGACTCACGTTCCTGCAGCCGGTCAAGACGTCTACGCCCACGCGGAGCGTGGGCCAAACAACACTGCGACTAGCGAGGCGCAGCGCCGCCATGTTCGCCGGTCCGACGCGGAGCCTCGCTAGTGATGGACGTCGTCCGCACCGCCAACCAGGGCTGGATCGAAGTCGTCGTCGGCAGCATGTTCAGCGGCAAGAGCGAGGAGCTCATCCGCCGGCTGCGCCGCGCCCAGATCGCCCGCCAGCGGGTCCAGATCTTCAAGCCGGCGGTGGACACCCGCTTCGCCGACGACGCCATCGTCTCGCACGGCGAGCTGCGGCTGTCGGCCGAGCCGGCCAGCTCGTCAGCCGACCTGCTGACCAAGGTCCGGCTCGACACGGAGGTGGTCGGCATCGACGAAGGCCAGTTCTTCGACGCCGCCCTGCCGGCCGCCTGCGTGCAGCTGGCCGAACGCGGCGTGCGGGTGATCGTCGCCGGCCTCGACCAGGACTACCTGGGCCGGCCGTTCGAGCCGATGCCGCACCTGCTGGCCATCGCCGAGTACATCACCAAGACCCGGGCGATCTGCGTGGTCTGCGGCAATCCGGCCAATCACACCCAGCGGCTGGTCCACAACGCCGACCGGGTGCTGCTCGGCGCTCACGGCACCTACGAGGCCCGCTGCCGGCGCTGCTTCGACCCCCTGCTGTCGAGGCAGGAGCCGGCAGAGGCCAGCGACGCTCCACCTCGAACCGACGAGCCCGAGGCTCCGCCCCGCTAGCACAGCGTTCTCTGGCCCAACGCTGCGCGTGGGCATAGTGACCGATTGACGGGCCGGGCGGGCGATCGCAGAATCGACTCGTGCCGGTCGTCGAGCTGCTGCCCAGGGTGCTCTTCGTGCTCGGCCTGGGCTTCCTCGTGGCCAATCTGCGAGCGGCCCGGGACCTGTGGCGCTGGGCCCGTCGCCGCCCGGCGGCGCTCACGGTCTGGAGCGCCCCCAAGCCGCCGTTCTATACGATGAGCCTGGCCATCGGCGGGGCCATGGGGTGCCTGCTGCTGTCGGCGATCTTCGTCCCCCGGCCGCTGCCAGCCGTTTTCGGCGAGCTGATGATGTTCGTCTACTACGGCGCCGCGGTGCCGCTCAGTTCGCGGATCATGCACGGCCTGTATACCGACGGCATCTGGGCCGACGCCGGGTTCATGCCCTATGCCCAGATCGGCGGGCTGGCCTGGCAGGAGCGTGGCGACGCCTCGACACTCATCGTGGTGTCGCGGCTGACCACGTTGGCCCGGCGGCTGCCGGTGCCCGGGCAGCGCCTCGGCGAGGTGCGGCGGGTGCTGCGCCAGAAGATCGCCGAGCACGCCATCGACTTCCAGGGCGGCCCCGGGCTGCACCTGGAGGGGCACGATGCCAGAGAAGACGTGTAGAGACGTGACTCGAGCCTAACGTTCGCCGCCGATCGACCGATATCCCTGGAGCATCCCATGGCCGCACGTCCCACCTGGAAGGGCTTTCTCAAGGTCAGCCTCGTGACCATCCCGGTGCGGGTCTATCCCGCCACCGAGTCGAGCGCCACCATCTCGTTCAACCAGCTCCACGAGGAGTGCCAGACCCGCATCCAGCAGAAGAAGTGGTGCCCGTCGTGCGAGCGCGAGGTGACCAGCGCCGAGATCGTCAAGGGCTACGAGTTCGAGAAGGGCCGCTGGGTGGTGGTGGCCGACGAGGACATCGCCAAGGTCAAGACCGAATCGACCAAGGTGATCAACCTGCTGCAGTTCGCCGACAGCGACGACATCGACCCGATGTACGTCGACAAGGCCTACTACCTGGCGCCCGAAGGGCCGATGGCCGCTGACGCTTACGCAGTGATGCGCGACGGGATGATCGGCAAGGCCGGCATCGGCAAGGTGGCGATCCACGGCCGTGAGTACCTGGTGGCGGTGAAGCCGCACAAGCAGGGCCTGGTGATGTACACGCTGCACCACGCCGCCGAGATCCGCACCATCGATCAGATCGACGAACTGCGCGACGTGCGCGGCAAGGTCTCACCGGCCGAGGCCAAGCTCGCCCAGCAGGTGATCGACAGCTACCAGGGCCCGCTCGACCTCAAGAGCTATACCGACGAGTACCAGAGCGGCCTGCGGGCGATCATCGACGCCAAGGTGTCGGGCGAGGAGATCGTCGCGCCGAAGGAAGAGGCGGCGCCGAAGGTGATCGACCTGATGGAAGCGCTGCGCCGCAGCCTCGACCAGGTGAGCGCCGGTCGCAAGCCCACCGCCAAGGCTGAGGCCGAGCCGGAAACGAAGAAGGCCGTGGCCAAGGGCGGCGCCAGGATCCTCGCCGCCAAGACCCCGGCCAAGAAACGGAAGGCCTCGTGAGCGGCGACCTCCAGCGCAAGATCGTCTGGTCGTAGCCGCCGCCGGTCGCAGCCGCGCCGGCCGCGGGCCAGCTAGCGCAGCACGTAGCCGAGCAGGCCGAGGCCCGAGGCCGTCGGGTCGCGCAGCCAGTCGGGCGGTGTCAGCCACACGAACGCCAGGATGGCGATCACCCAGACGTCGTACGGCAGCGTGGCGCGGTCGTCGCGCCAGAAGAAGAACCGCCAGAACACCCCGAGCGGGCCGCTGGTCGACGGCATCGGCAGCTTGTTCAGCTCGAGATAGGTGTAGTAGATCCGGTTGGCCACGGTGACCACGGCCAGCGTCAGGATCACCCACAGCACGCCGGCCATCCGATCGGTGAAGGCGCCGATCATGAACAGCACGATGCGCTCGGGCCGTTCCATGAAGCCGACCTTGCACTTGTCGATCAGCGACTCGGCGCGGGCCCGCGCGTAGCTGGTCATGATCGAGAAGATCAGGGCGCAGGTGGCGACCAGCACGTAGCCTTCGCGGCCGCGCGACGAGTAGAGCCAGATCAGGCCGGTGAACAGCGCCAGGTCGGAGAACCGATCGAGGGTCGAATCCCAGAAGGCGCCGAACTCCGACTGCTTCCCGGTGATGTGCGCGACCTTGCCGTCGATGAAGTCGAAGATGTTCGCGCAGATCATGATCACGCCGGCCAGGACGAAACGGTCGACGGCCAGCGCCCAGGCGGCCCACACGTTGACGAGCACGCCGATCAGCGTGAGGACGTTGGGGTGGATCCCGAGCGCGACGCTGACGTTGATGATGACGCGCAGCGGAAACATGCAGGCCGCGCCGATGAACCCGGTGAAGGTCATTGACTAGAATGAGAGCAGGCGCAACGGCGTGAATCCGCCTCTAGCGTAATCCATGGCTATTCAGGATCTCAAGGAACAGATCGCCCGGCTGCCCGAGCAGCCCGGAGTGTATCTGTATGGGAACCGCGACGGCCAGACGATCTACGTCGGCAAGGCGCGGGCGCTGCGCGACCGGGTGCGCAGCTACCTGGGGGCCTACGGCGCCAGTCCCAAGACCGACGCGCTGCTCGACGAGGTGACCACCCTCGAGGTGATCGTCACCGATTCGGTGGTCGAGGCGCTGGCGCTCGAGAACAACCTGATCAAGCGCCGGGCGCCGAAATACAACATCCTGCTGCGCGACGACAAGAACTACCCGTATCTGCGGCTGACCCTGAGCGAGGCCTATCCGCGCGTGCTGGTGGCCCGGCAGGTGGTGCGCGACGGCGACCTCTATGCCGGCCCGTTCCTGCCGGCCACGCTGGCCCGGCGCACGATGTCGCTCAGCCACAAGCTGTTCGGCCTGCGCTCGTGCAGCGAGGTCATCACCGGCAAGCGGCCGCGGCCGTGCCTCGAGTACGACATCAAGCGCTGCCTGGCGCCGTGCGTCGCCGAGCTGTGCTCGCCCGAACGCTACGGCCAGGCGGTGAGCGACGTGCGCTTCCTGCTCGAGGGCCGGAACGACGAACTCGCCGGCGAGCTCGAGGGGCGGATGCGCGAGGCGGCGGCGGGCGAGCGGTTCGAGGAGGCCGCGCATCACCGCGACGCGATGCGCGTGGTGCAGGCGCTCGGCGCCCGGCAGCAGAAGATGGCGACCGCGGAACTGGGCGATCGCGACATCTTCGGCGTCATGGTCGGCGATCGCGGCGCGGTGATCCAGGTGTTCCAGGTGCGGCGCGGCCGGGTGGTCGAGCGGGTGACGCTGTTCAGCCACGCCCACGAAGTGGCCGGCGGACCCGAGGCGGTGGTCGCCGCCGCCGTGCAGCAGTTCTACGAGGAGCAGGCCCCGCCGCGCGAGGTCTACGTGCCGGCGCCGATCGACGACGCCGACGTGATGGAGGAGTGGCTCTCGTCCCGGGCCGAACGGAAGGTGCGCATCGTCGTGCCGCAGCGCGGCGATCGCCGTCGGCTCGTCGACCTCGCCACCCGCAACGCCGAGCTGTCGTACCGCGCCCGCCACGAACACGGCGGGCTGGCGCAGGCGGCGGCGCTCGAACAGATCCAGCAGGCGCTGTCGCTGCCGGCGCTGCCGCGCCGCATCGAGTGCATCGACATCTCGACGCTGCAGGGCAGTGAGACGGTGGCGTCGCTGGTGGTGTGCGAAGACGGCCAGATGGCGAAGGGGGAGTATCGGAAGTTTCGGGTAGGGAACAGGGAACAGGGAGCAGGGAACAGGGCAGGTCACAAGGACGAGAGTGCGATCAGTGCCGAGGCCGCCGAGACGACGACCGATCCCGACCGCCGGCAAGACGAGACGAGCGCTCTCCCTGCTCCCCGTTTCCCGTTCCCTGTTCCCCGCTTTTTGGATGATTTTGCGGCCATGGAGCAGGTGGTCCGCCGCCGCTACGCGGCGGTGGTCGAGGCCGGCGGCCCGTTTCCCGACCTGCTGGTGATCGACGGCGGCAAGGGCCAGCTGGCGGCGGCGTACTCGGCGCTGGAACGGGTCGGCCTGTCGAACCTGGTGGCGGTGGGGCTGGCCAAGAAGGAAGAGCTCGTCTTCACCCGCGACCACGACGAGCCGATCGCGCTCGACCGCACCGGGCCGGCGCTGCACCTGCTGCAACGGATCCGCGACGAGGCGCATCGCTTCGCCGTGACCTTCCACCGCACGTCGCGGACCAAGCGTGATTTCACCTCCGAGCTCGACGCCATCGCCGGCGTCGGCGCGCGGCGGCGCAACCAGCTGCTGCGCCGTTTCGGCAGCGTCGCCGGCGTGCGGCGGGCGACCCGCGAAGATCTCGTGCCGGTGGTCGGGCAGCGCTGCGCCGACGCGATCCTCAGTCATTTCGCCCGCGCCGCGGCCACCGCCTGAGGGCGGTCGGCAGGTCGTGTCGAGACCCGCGCCGAGGGCGCGGATGGCGGGCGCTGTGGTACGCTGGTGCGCTTTGGCGGACCTGGATCTGGTGCGGATCGGATTGATGCTGGCCGTGCTCGTGAGCTCGCTCACGGTGCACGAGGCGGCGCACGCGTGGGCGGCCGACCGGCTCGGTGATCCGACCGCGCGGCGTCTGGGCCGGCTGACCTTGAACCCGATCGCGCACATCGATCCGATCGGCACGCTGCTGTTCCCGATTCTCGCCGCCACCACCGGGCTGCCGCTCATCGGCTGGGCCAAGCCGGTGCCGGTGGACATGCGGAACCTGCAGGCCCCACGCCGCGACTTCGCGCTGGTCGCCGCGGCCGGACCGGCCAGCAACCTGGCACTGGCGGTGGCCGGCGCGGTCGTCGTCGCGGTGCTGCCGCGCGGTGACCTGAACCCGGTGGTCGCCCTGCTGCTCGGCTTCGTCAGCCTCAACGTCCTGCTGGCGCTCTTCAACATGCTGCCGGTGCCGCCGCTCGACGGCGGCAACGTGCTCATCGGTCTGCTCCCGGAGGCGGCGGCGCGGGCGGTCGAACGGCTGCGGCCGTACGGCATCATCGTGCTCTACGCGCTGATGCTGTCGGGGGCGCTGTGGACCCTGATCGGGCCGCTCCACGACTTCCTGCTCGGTTGGCTGCTGTGACGACGACGAAACGCGTGGTGTCGGGCATGCGCCCGACCGGCAAACTGCATCTCGGGCACCTGGTCGGCGCCCTCGACAACTGGGTGGCGCTGCAGCGCGACTACGACTGCTTCTACTTCGTCGCCGACTGGCACGCCCTGACCAGCCACTACAACGACACCGCGGAGCTGACCGCCAACGCCGTCGACAACGTCGCCGACTGGATCGGCGCCGGCATCGACCCGGAGCGCAGCACCATCTTCGTCCAGTCGATGGTGCCCGAACACGCCGAGCTCTACCTGCTGCTGCAGATGGTCACGCCGATTCCGTGGCTCGAGCGGGTGCCGACCTACAAGGAGATCGCCGAGCAGCTGTCGGACCGCGATCTGAGCAGCATCGGCTTCCTCGGCTATCCGCTGCTGCAGACCGCCGACGTCACCATCTACGACGCCAACGTCGTGCCGGTGGGCGAGGACCAGGTGCCGCACCTCGAGCTGTCGCGCGAGGTGGTACGGCGCTTCAACCACGTGTTCGCCGAGGTGCTGGTCGAGCCGCACGCCATGCTCACGCCGACGCCGCGGCTGCCCGGCCTCGACAACCGCAAGATGAGCAAGAGCTACGGCAACACCATCGACCTGGCCGACGACGCGGCGACGGTGGTGAAGAAGGTGCGGCAGATGTACACCGATCCCAAGCGGGTGCGGGCCGACATCCCCGGCACCGTCGCCGGCAACCCGGTCTTCGTCTACCACGACGCCTTCAACCGCAACCGCGACGAAGTCGAGGATCTGAAGGCGCGCTACGCCGCCGGGACGGTCGGCGACGTCGAGGTGAAGACCAAGCTGGCCGCCGCCGTCAACCTGGTGCTGGAGCCGATCCGCGAGCGGCGGGCGGCGGCGCTGGCCCGCCCCGGCCATCTCCTCGAAGTGATGGTCGAAGGCTCGCGCAAGGCCCGCGCCGTCGCCGTCGAGACGATGGAGCGGGTGCGCGCCGCCGTGAAGCTGCGCTACTAGGAGCGGCGGTCCGGATCATGAGCGACACCTCGGACAAGCGCCCGGAGCGATCGGCGGCCGACGGCTTCGAATCACAGCTCGACGCGATCACGCTGCGCCTCGAGAGCTTCGAGGGACCGCTCGATCTGCTGCTGCATCTCATCAAGAAGAACGAAGTCAACGTCTACGACATCCCGATCGCGCTCATCACCGAGCAGTACCTGCAGTACCCTGAATCTGATGCAGGAGCTGAACCTCGACGTGGCCAGCGAGTTCCTGGTCACCGCGGCGACGCTGATCCACATCAAGAGCCGGCAGCTGCTGCCGCGGCCCGAGTCGGCGGTCGGCGCCGACGACGAGGAGATCGACCCGCGCGACGCCCTGGTGCGGCGGCTGCTCGAACACCAGCGGTTCAAGGCGGCGGCTGAGCTGCTGCACGAGCGCGAGACCTTGCGCAGCGCGCAGTGGACCCGGCCCGACGCCCGGGTCGAGGAACTGGCCGGCGAGCCGGTCGAGCCCGAGCTCGAGGTCGACCTGTTCGGCCTGCTGGCGGCGTTCCGCCGCGTGCTCGAACGGTCGAAGGACCGGCCGCCGCTGCTGCTGCCGCCGGAACAGATCTCGATCGAGTTGCGCATCGAGCAGCTGCTCGAGCGGCTGTCGGAGACCGAGGCCTGCGGCTTCGACGACCTGTTCGACGACGTCGCCTCGCGCGGCGACCTGATCGTGACGTTTCTGGCCGTGCTCGAGATGATCCGCCTCAAGCTGGTGCGGGTGTTCCAGCAGGGCGGCATCGGGGCGATCCGGATCTACAAGCGGGCGCGGCCCAAGGACGCGCCGCATCCGATTCACGATCCCGAAGACGAGTACAACGCGCATCACGCCGCGGCGGTCGCCGCCGCGGCGGTGCCGCCGCCCTCGGCGCCCGTGTTCGACGACGCCGACGATGAGCCCGCTGATGACGACGAGTCCGGCGGAGACGAGGACGAACGCGCATGACCGACGAGATGGACGACGAGATGCCAGCCGCGCCGCCCGACGGCGACGCCGGCGTGGCCGCGGCCGCGGCGTCCGATGCCGAGGCCGCCGCGGCGCAGCCGCGGATGGACCTGGATCAGCTCAAGGCGATTGTCGAGGCGCTGGTCTACGCCTCGCCTGAGCCGCTGACGGCGAAGATGCTCTTCAAGCTGCTCGCCGACGAACCGAAGGAAGACGTCCAGGCCGCGCTCGACGGCCTCATGGCCGATTATCAGCGCCCGGGTGGACTGCACCTGGCACAGGTGGCCGGCGGTTATCAGATCACGACCCGCCCCGAACTGCACGACTGGGTGCGCCGGCTCTTCCACGAGCGGAGCGCCTCCAAGCTCTCGGTGGCGGCGCTCGAGACGCTGTCGGTCGTCGCCTACCGCCAGCCGGTGACGGCGGCCGAGGCCAACGAGATCCGCGGCGTCAACACGTCGGGGGTGCTGTCGACGCTGCTCGAACGGCATCTCATCAAGATCGTCGGCCGCAAGAACGTGGTCGGCCGGCCGTTCCTCTACGGCACCACCAAGGAGTTCCTGATCCGCTTCGGCTTGAAGGATCTGAACGACCTGCCGAAGATCGAGGACATGGTGCAGGCGCTCGGCTTCGATCCGCCGGCGCTGCTGATGGAGAAGCCGGTCAGCGACGAGATGCTGCCGCTCGAGGAAGGCGACGAGGAACTCGCCGCGTCGCCGGGCGCCGAGGACCAGTAGCGCGCGTCAGTAGTCGCGCAGCGACGCGACTTCCGACGGCGTCAAGTCGCGCCAGGCGCCGAGCGGCAGGCCGCGCAGCGTCAGCGGTCCCAGGCTGACCCGCTGGAGCGTCCGCACCGGATGGCCGACGCGGGCGCACATCTCGCGGACCTGGCGGTTGCGGCCCTCGAACAAGGTCAGCACCAGCTTGGTGGTCTGTTCGCGGCCCTTGCCGATGGTCGCGCCGCGGGTGACGCCGGCCGCCGACGTCCGCCGGCCGTCGAGGAAGACCCCACGCCGCAACTCGTCGATCGCCGCGTCGCTGGGCGTGCCGGCGACGATCGCTTCGTAGATCCGCGGCACCTCGTGGCGGGGATGGGTGAGCCGCGCCGCCAGGTCGCCGTCGCTCGTCAGCAACAGCAGCCCCTCGGTGTCGTAGTCGAGACGGCCCACCGGATAGACGTACTCGCGAACGCCCTCGAGCAGGTCGAGAACGGTGCGACGGCCTTCCGGATCGCGGCGCGTGGTCACGAAGCCGCGCGGCTTGTTGAGCAGGATGTAGCGGGCGCGGCTGGCCGGTTTGATGCGCCGGTCGTCGACCTTGACGGTGTCGAGATCCGGCACCGCCTTGGCGCCGAGGGTGGTCACGACGACGCCGTTCACGGTGACCCGCCCCTCGGCGATGAGCACTTCTGCGGTGCGGCGCGAGGCCACGCCGGCCATCGACAGCAGCTTCTGGAGCCGGACGGCGCCGGGACGGTCGTCCTCGGGCAGCGGCGGCGACGCCGGCCGCGGCCGCGCCGGCGCCGGCTTCGGCGCCACGGCCGGCCGGCCTGGCCGGCGTTTCGACTTCAGCCGATCGTGCGGCGCGCGGTCGTCGCGGCGCATGCCGCGCGACTCGCCAGGCCGTGGCTCACCGGACGGAGGTCGCGTGCCATCGGCCGCCGGGCGGCGCGGCTTCGATCCGGGAGGACGGCGTGTCGGTGGTGCGGCGGGACGGCGGGGCATACGGATCCTGGTCTAGCGGCTAGGGGCTCGCGGCTAGCGGCTAGTGAATGACGCTATCACGCTACAGCCGACTCGTCGTCGACAGCGTGACAGCGTGACAGTCTAGCCGCGAGCCGCTAGCCGCTAGCCGCCGCAAGTGTCAGTGACTCATCAGCGCGCGCCAAAAAGTGGTCAGCTCCCACACGTCGGCCGCGGCGGCCGAGCGGTCCACCTCGGCGTGGGTGATGAGGCCGCTGAGCAGCGCCCGCACCGGCGTGCGGCCGTGGAGGAAGCGGGCGAGCAACACCGATTCGACGGTCGGGATCACGGTGTCGTCCGCGCCGTGGAGCAGGAACACCGGCGCCGCCGGCGGGGTCGCGCGTTCCGGCGACAGCGACGGGTTTGAGGGATGGCTGTCGAGGCCGTCGACGATCGGGAAGAGCAAGGGTCCCAGCTTGTCCACCGCTCGATCGTTCACGTGGGTCATCAGCGTGCGGGCCGGCTCCGCGAGCGTCGCGGCGTAGTCCCGGGCCCGGGCGAACTCGGCGGTGGCCAGCGCCTGGTCGACCAGCGTCAGCGACGACGCCCGCAGGTAGATGGCGATGCCGTCGCGCAGCGGCTGCACCTGCGCTGTCGGGACGACGCGATCGGCGAAGGTCAACAGCACCACCGTGACGCCGTAGTCGTGGGGCGGATGCACGGCGACGTGGTCGAGGCCGGTGATGTCGGCGGCGGCGGCGCCGGCGTCGGCGGCAGGCGCGCGGCCGGACGTGAGGTAGCGCATCACGCGGATGAGGTCGCCGTGGCCGCCGAAGGACAGGACGAACGCCACCGAATCACGCAGCGCCGGCCGGCCCGCGGCGACGATCGACAACCCACCCGAGAAGCTGATGCCGACCAGACCGAGCTTGCCGTCCGGCGCCAGATCGGGACGGCTGGCGATCCAGCGCGCCGCGTCCTCGAGGACGTCGGTGTTCTCGGGCGTGATGCGGAACTGTCGGAGATCGGGCGGCGCCACCGTGACCACGCCGAATCCGGTGGCGGCGAGATCCTCGGCCATGCCGACCAGGCGGGTCTCGTCGATGCCGTCCATGTGGACGCCGGGAGCGAGCAGCACGGTGCGCGAGAAGCGCGCCGGCCGGTACAACCGGGCCGGCACCGCGCCGTGGCGGGTCGCGATCGGCGGCAGGTCGATGCGCGTGACCGGATGCGCGCGCCAGGCGGCGATGCGTCCCGGCACGCCGTCGGTGAGATTGGCGGCGCGAACGATGAACGCGGCCGCGTCGACGTAGGGCAGGGTGACGACGGCCGCCAGCGTCGCCAGCGCCACGACGACGAGCCAGACGCGGAGCGCGCGGGCGGTGAGCACCGAAAGCGCATGTTACACTGCCCGGTTGTGAAGCGCGTGATCGTCGCCGTCGACGGGCCCTCGGGCGCGGGCAAGGGCACCGTGGCCCGCGCGACCGCGCGGGCGCTCGACTACACACATGTCGACACCGGTGCGATGTACCGCGCCGTCGCCTGGCGGGCCCTCGACCTCGGCGTGGCGGTGGAGGAGGCGGACGCGGTCGCCGCGCTGGCCGCCGCCGCCGTGTTCATTTTCGACGCCGGCCGCACCGTGATCGATGGCCACGACGTGACGGACGCGATCCGTACGCCGGCCATCGACATGGCGGCCGCGGCGGTGGCCCGTAACGTCGGCGTGCGGGCCGCGCTGGTCGGTCGGCAGCGGGCCATGGGCAAGAGCGGCGGCGTGGTGATGGAAGGCCGTGACATCGGCACGGTGGTGTTCCCGGCCGCCGACGTCAAGGTCTATCTCGACGCTTCGCCCGAAGAGCGCGCCCGGCGCCGCGCCGCCGACCCGGCGCATACCGGCGGTCCCGCCGACGTGGCGGATGTCGCCCAGGGCATGGCCGCCCGCGACAAGTCGGACTCGAGCCGCAGCGTGTCGCCGCTCACCAAAGCCGCCGACGCCGTCTACATCGACACCACGGGTGTCCCGATTGGGGACGTGGTCGCGCAAGTGGTGAAGCTGGTGCGCGACAAGGCGGGGAACAGGGAACGGGGAACAGGGAACAGGGAGACCGCTTGAAACTGCCCGCTGCGCGAGGCTGAGGAGACGCGAAGCGTGACAAGTGCTCTCCCTGTTCCCGGTTCCCTGTTCCCCGTTCCCTACCTATCTTTCATCGAAGTCGTCCGACGACGCCGGATCCAGTTCCCAGCGGTCGCGGTCGCGGCCGGCGATCTCGTCGCCGCCCTGCAGCTCCTCGTCGTCGTCGTATTCGACGCCCAGCGCCCGGCCGATCTCGTCGACCACGTCCTGATCGGGGGTCGGGTTGTCGCCCCCCGGCGCTTCGTCGCCGACCGCCTCGGCCGAGCCCCAGTCGGCATCGACATCGCCGGCGGTGAGCACGGGACCGGCGCCGGTGTGGGTCGCCATCTTCATCCGCAGCTCGTCGGCGCCGGATCGGGCCGCACTGGCGTGGCCGGGGACCAGGCTCGACGGCGGCATCGGCACCATCTCGGGTTCGCCGACGGTGCGTCGCTCGCGGTCGAGGGCCGGGGCCTTCCGGGCCGGCTTGGCGGCCACCGGGGCCGCCGCTTTCTTGGCCGCGGGCGCGGTCTTCACCACCGCGGCCTTCTTCACTACCGCGGCCTTCTTCGCCACCGCGTTCTTCTTCGTCGTCGCGGCCACCTTCTTCGCCGCAGGCGTGGCGGCTTTCTTCGGTGCGGCGACCCGCTTCGCCGCCGTCGCCACGCGCCGCGCTGCGGTCGCCTTGCGGACGACGGTCGTGCTGGCCGCCTTCTTCACCACCTTCCGCGCGGCGCGCTTGGCGGGGCGCGCTTTGGCGGCGACCCGGCGGACCGGCTTCTTGGCCTTCTTGGCGGCGGGGCGGGCCTTCACGGCCTTGCGCGCCGCGGCCCGCGACTTCGCAGCCGGGCGCGTTCCGGCAGCCCGAGCGCGGCGTTTGACGGCGGCCGTGGCCTTGCGGGGCGCCGCTCCCTTTCGGTTCCTTCGCTGGGTCTTTGCCATGGAGCGTCCTTTCGGATCCTTGACACCGTAACTCTAACTAACGTAAATTCTGTTGGTTACGCCGACGGAAGCCTTCGGGCTCCTGGCGGCGGACAATCGCGGGGCGCCGGCCCCCGCTCACCCCGACCGGCAAATTTGAACGTCAGGAGGACGCGCACGTCAATGGCAACGCACGAAGAGCAGGCACTGGAGCCCCAGGGCGCGTCGACCCCGGGTGCTACCCAGCCCGCGGGCCGGCACACCCTCAAAGCCACCCCGCACACCAAAGGTGGCTTCGACGAGGAGATGGACCCGGCGGAATTTTCCCGCCTCTTGGACCTTTACGATAACAGCTTCCGAAACATCGCGGAAGGTGAAGTCGTCAAGGGCACGGTCCTCAAAGTCAACGAGAACGAAGTCGTCGTCGACGTCGGCTACAAGTCCGAGGGCATCATCTCGGTCAACGAGTTCCTCGACGAGAACGGCGCCGTGATGGTGCAGGCGGGCGACGTCGTCGACGTGCTGCTCGAGCGCACCGAAGATTGCGATGGCCACATCGTCCTCTCGCGCGAAAAAGCCGAGAAGATGAAGATCTGGGACGAGGTCGAGAAGGCCTTCGCCGAGCGCAAGGTGGTCATCGGCCGGGTCATCGAACGGATCAAGGGCGGCCTGGCTGTCGACATCGGCGTGCGCGCCTTCCTCCCCGGCAGCCAGATCGACGTGCGCCCGGTGCGCAACCTCGACGCGCTGCGCGGTCAGGAACTGCGCATGCGGGTGATCAAGGTCAACAAGAAGCGCGGCAACATCGTGCTGTCGCGCAAGGTGCTCCTCGAAGAGGAGAACGCCGAGAAGAAGAAGCACACCCTCGAGACCCTGTCGGAAGGCAAGATGCTGACCGGCGTCGTCAAGAACATCACCGACTACGGCGCCTTCATCGACCTCGGCGGCATCGACGGCCTGCTCCACATCACCGACATGTCGTGGGGCCGCGTCGGCCACCCGTCCGAGGTGCTGAAGGTCAACGAGAACATCGAAGTCGTCGTCCTCAAGTACGACCAGGCGACCGAGCGCGTCTCGCTCGGCCACAAGCAGCTGGTCGCCGACCCGTGGACGACGGTGATGGATCGCTACCCGGCCGGCGCCCGCGTCAGCGGCAAAGCGGTCAGCCTCACCGACTACGGTGCCTTCATCGAGCTCGAGCCCGGCGTGGAAGGGCTCATCCACGTCAGCGAGATGTCGTGGAGCAAGCGGGTCAAGCACCCGTCGAAGATCCTCAACGTCGGCGACAACGTCGAAGCGATGGTGCTCGGCGTCGATCCGTCGGCGCGGCGCATCTCGCTCGGCCTCAAGCAGGTCGAGAGCAACCCCTGGCACGAGCTGGTGGGCAAGTACCCGGTCGGCACCAAGATCACCGGCAAGGTGCGCAACCTCACCGAGTTCGGCGCGTTCGTCGAGGTCGAAGACGACATCGACGGCCTGATCCACATCTCCGACATGTCGTGGAGCAAGCGGATCAAGCACCCCAGCGAAGTACTCAAGAAGGGCGATACGGTCGAGGCGATGGTGCTCAGCATCGACGCCGAGAACCAGCGCCTGTCGCTCGGCCTCAAGCAGCTGGCCACCGACATCTGGGAAGACTTCTTCGCCCGCCACAAGGTCGGCCAGAGCGTCGAGGGCCGGGTGGTGCGCATGACCAACTTCGGTGCGTTCGTCGAACTCGACGAGGGCATCGAGGGCCTCATCCACGTGTCCGAGTTCGACGACACGCAGGGCGGCGAAAAGGTCGACCTGCAGGTCGGCACGTCCTACCAGATGAAGGTCATCAAGCTCAGCCCGTCCGAACGCAAGATCGGCCTGAGCATCCGCGCCATGAAGTCCGACGAAGTCCGGACCGACTGGGAAAGCTACTCGGCGTCGCAGGGCGATGGCTCGGCCACGCTCGGCGATCACTTCAAGCTCAAGTAACGAACAGGGGACTCGGGACGAGGGACCAGGGAAACAGGGCACGCGATGGCCCGGTGTCCCCAGTCCCTGATCCCCGGTCCCTGGTCCCTGTCCCTATGACCAAGGCCGAACTCGTCGAGGAAGTGTCGCGCGTCTCCGACCTCACGAAGAAGCACTCCGAGGTCATCGTCGACACGGTGTTCCAGAGCATCATCGACGCGCTCCACCGCGGCGAGAAGATCGAGCTGCGCGGGTTCGGCAGCTTCCGGCTGCGCAAGCGCGAACCGCGCAAGGGCCGCAACCCCAAGACCGGCGACAAGGTGGACGTGCCGCCCAAGCGGGTGCCGTACTTCAAGCCGGGCAAGGAACTGAAGGACCTCATCAACCGTGGCGACGGCGAGCTCGAGGACTCCTCCGACGGCTCCGGCGCCCCGTCGCCGCAGCTCTGACGGGCCGCCGTGGAACGGCTCTGGTCTCCCTGGCGGCACGCCTACGTGACCCGTGGCCGTGAGCCCGAGGGCTGTGTCTTCTGCGCCGCGACCGAGACCGACGACGGCCGCGCTCTGCTGGTGCACGTCGGCGTCACCTGCTACGTCATCCTGAATCTGTTCCCGTACAACGGCGGCCATCTGATGGTGGTGCCGCGCCGCCACGTCGCGACGCTGAACGGGCTGCACGACGACGAACTGGTCGAGGTGGCGCGGACCACGCAGCTGGCCGAGGCCGCGCTCACCGAGGCGTATGCGCCGCAGGGCATGAACGTCGGCTTGAACCTGGGCCGCCCGGCCGGCGCCGGCGTCGCCGACCATCTGCACGTGCACCTGGTGCCGCGCTGGAACGGCGACACCAACTTCATGCCGGTGGTCGGCAACGTCCGCGTATTGCCCGAAGATCTGTTCCAGACCGCCGAACGGCTGCGGCCGGTGTTCGCACGGCTCGCGGCGGCGCCTGACGCTCGACCCGACCTGTCATGACGTTCGACCTCGACGCCGTTGCTGCTGCCGCCCGAGACCGGGCCCGGGCTGCGTCTGCGCTGCTGGCCGGCGCGGCGGCCGCCATCGACGCCGCCGCGGTGCTCGACGGCGTGGCTCGCCGCCACGCCCGCGCCGCGCTCGCGCCGGCTGCCGATCGTCTCGCCTGGGTGATCGGCATCGAGGAGCTGGCGGCGGTCTCGGGCAGCCTGGCGGTGGATGCCGCGCTCGTCGCTGAGTCGTCGACGCGCCCCGCGTCGGTGCGCACGTGGATGGGACTGCGTGGGGTCGATGTCGACACCGCGCGCGGTCACGCCGCCACCGACGACGGAACGCTTGCGGTCAGCGCCGTGCTGATCGGACTCGCCCGCGCCGCCCTCGACGCCGCGCTGGCGGCGATGCGCACGGCGCGGACCGCCGGCGGCAAGCCGGAACAGCAGCAGTGGACCGTGGCCGACGCCGCGACCGAACTGGAGGCGGCGCGGCTGCTGCTGTGGCGCGCGGCGTCGGCGCCCGGACCGGCCGCTGCGGCCGCCATGGCCCGGCTGCAGGCACGGACGGCGGCCGACGCGGCGTTGCAGGCAGCCCGTCGGGTGCTGGGGGCCGAGGCTGGGGTGTCGGGTGCGGCGCTCGATCGCATCAGCCGCGATCTGACGACGGCAACGCTGGTGTTCGGCGGCGGCGACGACGACGAAACCGCGGTCGCCGACGCGGTCCTGCCGGCGGCGCGGTGAGCGCGGCGCGCTAGGCGCCGCCGACGGTATAGCCGATCATGCCGATCTTGCGCTCGAGCTCGGCGCGGCTCACCACCGCCGGGTCGAAGACGATCCGCACGTGCGCCTCGCGGTGTGACGCCGTCACCTCGGCCACGCCGGGCAACTGGCCCAGCGCGCGCTGCACGGCGTTCTCGCAGCCGCCGCAGGTCATGCCGGTGACCGGCACGATGAGCTCGGTCATCCCCGGCCTCCCTGGGTCAGGCAGTGCTTGGCGATCGTCGCCAGCTGCATGTTGGACGTGCCCTCGTAGATCTGGCCGATCTTGGCGTCACGGTAGAGTTTCTCGACCGGGTAGTCCTTCACGAAGCCGTTCCCGCCGAACAGGTTGATGGCCTGCGAGGCGACCCGCTCCGCCACCTCGGACGTGACCAGCTTGCAAATCGCCGCCTCGTGGACGAACGGCTGGCCGGCATCGCGCAGGCGGGCGGCGTTGTAAGTCAGCACGCGGGCGATCTCGACGTCGCAGGCCATCCGGGCGATGTCGAATTGTACGCCCTGGAACTCGGCGATCGGCTTGCCGAACTGCTGCCGTTCCTTCACGTAGCCGACCGCGTGGTCGAAGGCGCCCTGGGCCAGGCCGAGCATCTGCGCGCCGATGCCGACGCGGCCCTCGTTCAGCGTCTCGATGGCCACTCGGTAGCCCTTGCCGACCTCGCCGAGCACGTTGGCCTTCGGCACGCGGCAGTCGTCGAACAGCAGCTCGCAGGTGCTGCTGGCGCGGATGCCGAGTTTGTCTTCCTTCTTGCCGACGGTGAAGCCCGCGGTGCCACGTTCGACCAGGAAGGCGGTGATGCCCTTGTAGCCGGCGCCGGGATTCACCGTGGCGAACACGACGAACAGATCGGCTTCGTTGGCGTTGGTGATCCACAGCTTGCGGCCCGACAGCACGAAGCCGTCGCGGTCGTCGACCGCCCGCGTCGTGAGGGCGAAGGCGTCGGAGCCGGAACCGGCCTCCGACAGGCAGAACGCCCCGATGGTGCCGGCGGCGAGACCGGGCAGGAAGCGCTGCTTCACCTCGGCATTGCCCCAGCGGACCAGCGAGTTCACGACCAGCGTGTTCTGCACGTCGACCAGGACGCCGATCGCCGGATCGACCCGGGACAGCGCCTCGACCGCGAGCACCGAGTGGAACAGGGTGCCGCCGGCGCCGCCGTACTGCTCGGGAATCTCGATGCCCATGATGCCCAGATCGAACAGCTTGGGCAGCAGCGGTCGGGCCACCGCGCCGGCCTCGTCCATCTGGCGGACCAGGGGGCGCACCTCGTTGTGGGCGAAGGCGTGGACGTTGGCGGCGAACAGCTGCTCGTCCTCCGAGAGCCGGGTCACGGCCTGGGGAACGGTGAGGGTGGACTCGGACACGGAGACCTCGAAGCCCGCCGGCCGGGGCGGCGGCGTGACTCGGCCGCGCCGTGGTCCGTGGCGGTCAGACCCCGATGGTATCATCGGGCCAGCAGCGCCAGCCAGCCGCGAGGTAGTCCGCTCATGTCCTCGAACCGGAGTCGTGCCGCCGTCGTGCTCGCCCTCGTTCTGCTTGCCGCGGGCGGCGGCAGGACGGCGCCGATCCGAGCGTCGGAACCACCCGCCCAGGCCCCCGCGCCGCAGACGCCCGCGCCGCCGTCGCCGACGCCCGAGGCGCCGGCCGCCGGCGCCGCCCAGCCGCCGGCCCCGGTCGATCAGCCGACCTTCCGGGCCGGCATCAACTTCGTGCGCGTCGACGTGATCGTCACCGACCGCAACGGCCTCCCGGTGACCGATCTCACCGCCGACGATTTCGAGGTCGCCGAAGACAACAAGGGGCAGACCGTCGAGACGTTCCGGCTGGTGAAGATCGACACCACTCGTCCGGTCGAGACGTTCGGCCGGCTGACGACCCGCAACGACGAAGAGAACGCCGCGCAGGACGAGGACGCGCGGATCGTCGTGTTCTTCCTCGACGACTATCACGTCCGGCTCGGCAGCAGCCTGGCCTCCCGCAAGCACCTCGTCGAGTTCATCCAGACCCAGCTCGGGCCGCGCGATCTCGTCTCGGTGATGTACCCCCTCAGTCCGCTCGACAGCGTCGTGCTGACCCGCGATCACGACCAGCTGACACGGGCGATCGAACGCTTCCAGGGCCGCAAGTTCGACTACACGCCGCGCAACGCGCTCGAGGATCGCTACGCCAACTACCCGGCCGAGACGGTGGAGCGAATTCGCCGCCAGGTGTCGCTGTCGGCGCTGCAGGGGCTGGCGGTGAAGCTCGGCGCCCTGCGCGAGGGCCGCAAGGCCATCCTGCTGCTGAGCGAAGGCTACGTGGCGATGCTGCCGCCGCAGATGCGCGGCGCCATCGCGACCATGCCCGGGGTCGGCAACCCCAGCCGCAACAACCCGTTCGCCGGCGAGAACGACTTCAACGAAGACCGCGCCCGGTTCCAGGGTGAGCTCGACGTCCAGAACGAATTGCAGCGGGTGTTCGACTCGGCCAACCGCAGCAACACGGCGATCTATGCCGTCGATCCGCGCGGCCTGTCCACCGGCGAGTTCGACATCCAGGACAACGTCGGCATGCGCACCAGTCAGGAATCGCTGCGCCAGACCCAGAACACGCTGCGGACGCTGGCCGACGAGACCGACGGCCGCGCGATCATCAATCGCAACGACCTGGCCAAGGGCATGCAGCAGCTGGTCCGCGACTCGAGCGCCTATTACCTGCTCGGCTACAACTCGACGCAGTCGCCGAGCGACGGCAGGTTCCATCGAGATCCGGGTGCGGTTGAAACGACCGGGGCTGCAGGTGCGCGCCCGCAAGGGGTATTGGGCGCTCACTGCGGTCGAGACCGCCAGAGCGGTGGCGCCGGCCAAGCCTGGGCCGCCGCCGGCGGTCACCCGGTCGCTGGCCAGCATTGCCGGCGGCTACGAACGCCGGGTCGTGCGGACCTGGGTGGGCACGGCGCCGGGTGACGGCGGCAAGACCAAGGTGACGTTCGTGTGGGAGCCGGTGCCACCGCCGCCGGGCAGCGACCGGGCGGCGGTCGGCCGGGTGCTGTTGACCGCCGTGGTTGACGGCGAGGCCCAGATCTTCTCCGGGCCGGTCGGTGCGGCGCCGGCCGATGGCACACCGGCCCGCGGCGGGGCGGTGACCATCGACGCGCCGCCCGGCAAGCTGTCGCTGCGGCTGTCGATCGAAGGCAAGCCGGAGGACGTGATCGACACCGACGACCGTTCGATCGAGGTCCCGGACTTCACCGCGCCTACGCCCCGGCTGACCACCCCGCGCGTCTATGTCGCGCGCAACGCCCGCGAGTTCCGGACGCTGCGCGACGATCCGAATGCGCCGCCGACGGCAACGCGGGAGTTCCGGCGCACCGAGCGGCTGCTGCTGCGGTTCGACGCGGTGGCGCCGGGAGGCGGCGCCGGTCTCACCTACACCGCGCGGCTGCTGAACCGGCAGGGCGATCGCATGAGCGACCTGACCGTCGCGCCAGCCGCCGGCGGCGACGGCAGCACGATCGACTTCCCGCTGGCCAGTCTGCCGGCCGGAGAATTCCTGATCGAGGTCGCGGCCAAGGGCGCCGACGGCGTCGACGCGACCGAACTCATCGCCTTCCGGATGGTCGGATAGAACAGAGGACCGGGAACCTGATTCCCGTTCCCTGATCCACGTTCGCTACGCGTACATCCCGCGCATGCGCGTGACGGTCGCGACGCGATTGATGGCGACGATGTAGGCCGCCGTGCGCATGTCGACGTTGTACTGCTTGGCGGTCGCGAGCACGGCGTCGAAGGCCTGCACCATCTTGATCTCCAGCTTCTCGTTCACTTCCTTCTCGGACCAGAAGTAGCCGTGGCGGTCCTGCACCCATTCGAAGTACGAGGTGGTGACGCCGCCGGCGTTGGCGAGGATGTCGGGGACGACGAAGACGCCGCGTCGGTGCAACGCCTGGTGGGCCTCCGGCGTGGTCGGGCCGTTGGCGCCCTCGATTACCATCCTGGCCTTGATCGATCCGGCGTTGTCGGCGGTGATCTGGTTCTCGAGGGCCGCCGGTACCAGGATGTCGACGTCGAGGCCGAAGAGCTGTTCGTTGCTGATCGGCTCCGATCGCCGGGAAGCCGGCCACGGTCTTCTTCTCGGCCGCCCACGCCAGCAGCGCCGGCATGTCGAGGCCCTTGGGGTTGTAGACGCCGCCCTTCCAGTCGGTGGCGGCGAGGATCCTCGCGCCGTGTTCGTGCATCAGCTGGGCGCCGATCGAGCCGACGTTGCCGAAGCCCTGCACGGCGACGGTCGAGCCTTTCAGCTCGAAGCCGAGATGCCGGGCTGATTCTCGGGCGATGATCATCACGCCGCGTCCGGTCGCTTCGCGGCGGCCGAGCGATCCGCCCATCTCGACCGGCTTGCCGGTGACCACCGCGGTGGCGGTGTGGCCGACGTGCATCGAATAGGTGTCCATGAACCACGCCATGATCTGCGCGTTGGTGTTGACGTCGGGCGCCGGCACGTCCTTCTCGGGGCCGATCGCGTCGATGATCTCCGCGGTGTAGCGGCGGGTGAGCGCCTCGAGCTCGCGCTTCGACATCTTGCTCGGGTCGCAGATCACGCCGCCCTTGCCGCCGCCGAACGGCACTTGCGCGACCGCGCACTTCCAGGTCATCCACGCCGCCAGCGCCGTCACCTCGTCGAGCGTCACGTCGGGGTGATAGCGGATGCCGCCCTTGGCCGGACCGAGGGTGATGTTGTATTGCACGCGGTAGCCGGTGAAGACCTCGATCTGGCCGTTGTCGCGCTGAATCGGGCACGACACCATGATCTGCCGCTTGGGGTGCGTGAGGATCTGCCAGATGCCCGGGTCGAGATTCAGGATCCGGGCCGCGCCTTCGAACTCCTGAAGCATCGCGCCGAAGATGCTGCCGTGTGTCGCCATAACGTGTCGGTCCTCAGCTGAAGGGTCGTGGCCCTGAGCGGCCCGACGCCCCATGAACAAACGAACCACCGTAGCGCGGCCGTGGCCTGAATGTCAATTGAGCATCCAAGCCATCTGATTCGAAGCATCGACTCGGCTGCGACGTCGCGCGGTACGCACCGAGGACCAGAAGTCGTTCCTCTATACTGACCAGTGATGGCCACCGTAGTGCGCGGCGCGAGCGGCAACAAGGCGCGATGGGAGCGGGAGGTGCTGGAGCCGGCGCTGGCGAAGGCGCCGGAGCGGCGCGGGCCGTTCACCACCATCTCGGGCCGATCGGTCGATCGGCTCTACACCGCCGACGACGTCGAGGCCATCGACTACGGCCGCGACATCGGCAACCCTGGCGAGTTCCCCTACGTGCGCGGGATCCACCCCAGCGGCTACCGCGGCAAGCTGTGGACGATGCGGCAGTTCGCCGGGTTCGGCACGCCCGAAGAGACCAACGCCCGCTACAAGGAACTGATCGCCGCCGGCGGCACCGGGTTGAGCGTGGCCTTCGACCTGCCGACGCTGATGGGCCGCGACCCCGACCACCCGCTGTCGCTCGGCGAGGTCGGCAAGTGCGGCGTCAACATCACCTCGCTCGCCGACATGGAACGGCTCTTCGACGGCATCGCCCTGGGCGACATCACGACGTCGATGACCATCAACTCGCCGGCGCCGATGATCTTCGCGATGTACCTGGCCGTGGCGGCGCAACAGGGCGCCGACTGGAAGACCATCTCCGGCACCATCCAGAACGACATCCTGAAGGAGTTCATCGCCCAGAAGGAGTTCATCTTCCCGCCGCGGCCGTCGATGCGGCTGATCACCGACATCTTCGCCTTCTGCGCCCGCGAAGTGCCGAAGTGGAACACCATCTCGGTGAGCGGATACCACATCCGCGAGGCCGGCTCCACGGCGGCTGCAGGAGCTGGCGTTCACGCTGCGCGACGGCCTGGAATACGTCCAGTACGGCGTCGACGCCGGGCTCGACGTCGACGAGTTCGTGCCGCGGATCTCGTTCTTCTTCAACTCGCACAGCGACTTCTTCGAGGAGATCGCCAAGTTCCGCGCGGCCCGCAAGCTGTGGGCGGAGGCGATGCGCGACCGTTTCGGGGCGAAGAACCCGCGCTCGTGGCAGCTGCGCTTCCACACCCAGACCGCCGGCGTGTCGCTGACCGCGCAGCAGCCCTACAACAACGTCGTCCGCACCGCGCTGCAGGCGCTGGCGGCGGTGCTCGGCGGCACCAACTCGCTGCACACCAACTCGCTCGACGAGGCGCTGGCGCTGCCGACCAAGGAGGCCGTGACCATCGCCCTGCGCACCCAGCAGGTGCTGGCGCACGAGAGCGGCGTGGCCAACGTCGTCGACCCGCTGGGCGGCTCGTACTTCGTCGAAGCCCTGACCCGCGACGATGGAAGCCGAGGCCCGCGGCCTACTGGGACACCATCGACCGCATGGGCGGCATGGTCGAGGCGATCGAGATCGGCTATCCCCAGAAGGAGATCGCCGAGGCCTCGTACCAGTTCCAGCAGGCGGTCGAGCGCAAGGAAAAGGTGATCGTCGGCGTCAACGACTTCGTGCAGGAGAACGAGCCGCCGCTCGAGATCCTCTACATCGACGACCGCGCCGCCGAGACCCAGCTGGCGCGGCTGGAGCAGTTGAAGCACAGCCGCGACAACGGCGCCGTGGCGCGCACGCTCGACGCGCTCAAGATGACCGCCCGAGGCACCGGCAACACCATGGAGCCCCTGCTCGAGTGCGTGCGGGCCTACGCGACGGTGGGCGAGATGTGCGATGCCCTGCGCGACGTGTGGGGCGAGTGGGAAGAGACGCCGATCATCTAGACGCTTGCTGGGACCAGGGACCGGGGACCAGGGATAGGAACTGAGATTTCCTCGATGGACAGAAAGATCCGTGTAGTGATCGCCAAGCCCGGGCTGGATGGGCACGATCGTGGGGCGAAGGTGATTGCCCGGGCGCTGCGCGACGCCGGAATGGAGGTCATCTATACCGGCCTGCGGCAGACGCCCGAGATGATCGTCGGCGCCGCCCTGCAGGAAGACGCCGACGTGATCGGGCTGTCGATTCTGTCAGGCGCGCACATGCACATCTGCCCGCGGGTGGTCGAGCTGCTGCGCGAGGCCGGCCTTGACGACGTGCAGGTCGTGGTCGGCGGCATCATTCCCGACCAGGATCTCCCCAAACTGCACGCTCTCGGCATCACCGGGGTCTTCATCCCCGGCACGCCGATGCAGGCGATTGTCGATTTCATCACCACCCACGCCCGCACCCGCGCCGACGCCTGACGGCGCGAAGCTTGCACCGCCGGGTCTCGAGGTATCGAGCCCATGAGCGTGGCTACTCCCAGGGTCGTGGTCGTCTCGGAAAGCCGGATCACCCGGCGGGTGGTCGAGATGACTTTTGCCGACCAGCCGCTGCAGCTGGCCGTCTTCGCCGCCGGGCAGGACGCCATCGACGACTGGCAGACGCGGCCGCCGGCGCTGCTCATCGCCGACATCGCGATGCACGCCACCAACGGCTACGCCCTGGCTCGTGAACTGCGCGCCCATCGCCGCCGGCCAGAAGTCGGCGGTGCTGCTGCTGGCCGCTCAGGGCGATGCCGTGGACGACGCGGCGGCGGCCGAGGCTCAGGTCTCGGCGGTGCTGCGCAAGCCGCTCGACTCCCATCAGCTCATCGACGCGGTGCGGCAGGCCCTGAGGACCGGACCGCCTCCGCCGGCGATGTGGCCGCAGGCGGTGCCAGCCGCCCAGGCCGCCGTCGACCGTGGCCGGCAGCGCGGTCGCCGTGGCCGAGCCCGAGCCGGAGCGCGCCGAATCCACCGCGGCGCCGACCCGCGAGGCCCAGTCGCGGCCGACGACGTCGCGCTGCTGCTCGGCCGGGAGTCGGCGCTCGACGGGACACCACCGCCGGTGCGTGGGTCGAGGACACGGCCGCCGCCGACGGCCTCGCCGACACGTTCCATGCGCTGCTCGAAGTGGAGCAGGGCATCCGGCCGGCGGCCGCGCCGGCTGCCTCGCTGAGCGAGGCCGAGGTCGATCGGATCGCGCTGCACGTCGCCGCCGTCGTCGCCACCGACGCCGCGCTGGCCGCCCGGCTCGAGGCGGCGATCGTCGAGCGCGTCGCGCCGGCCAGGTCGATCGTGGCGGCGGAACGCGCCGCGAGCGGCTGGCTCCCGACCTCGTCACCGCGGTCGTCGACCGCGTGGTCCGCGAGCTGGCGCCGCCGATTGCCGAGGCCGTGGCGCACCTCGCGGTGCGCGACGAAATCGCCCGGATGCGCGGCGCACGCGCGCCGGCTGACGGTTCGGCCCGGTTGCGCGGGCCGGTGACGACCCGGTACGATTGGGGATTCGGCGAGGGCCCGCTCGCCGCCTGCACCGCCCCATGAGCACACACCTTCACCGAACGTCCCAGCACGCGCCGGCCCTCGAGGGCCTCGAAGCCACGCTTCACCGAGCGCTGGCAGCGCGACGGCACTTACGCGTTCGACCGCACGCGGCCGCGCGACGAGGTCTATCGCCATCGACACGCCGCCGCCCACGGTCAGCGGGTCGCTGCACGTCGGGCACGTGTTCTCGTACACCCACACCGACATCATCGCCCGCTTCCAGCGGATGCGCGGCAAGGCGGTGTTCTATCCGATGGGCTGGGACGACAACGGCCTGCCGACCGAGCGGCGGGTCCAGAACTACTACGGCGTGCGCTGCGATCCGACGCTGCCGTACGACCCGGCGTTCACGCCGCCGGAGACCCCGCCGAAGCCGCCGGTCTCGGTATCACGGCCGAACTTCATCGAGTTGTGCATCCGGCTGACGATCGAGGACGAAAAGGTCTTCGAGCATCTGTGGCGTTACCTGGGGCTGTCGATCGACTGGTCGATGACCTACGCGACGATCGCCGCGCCGGCGCAGCGGGTGTCGCAGCTGGCGTTCCTGCGCCTGCTTGGTCGCGGCCAGGCGTATCAGGTGGAAGCGCCGACGCTGTGGGACGTCGACTTCAAGACGGCGGTGGCGCAGGCCGAGCTCGAGGATCGCGAGATGCCGGGCGCGTATCACCGCCTGCGTTTTGCGAAGGAAGGTGCCGAGCCCTCGACTCCGCTCGGGGCAGGCGGCTACGTCGAGATCGACACGACGCGTCCCGAGCTGTTGCCGGCCTGCGTGGCCCTGGTCGCTCATCCTGACGACGTCCGCTACCAGCCGCTGTTCGGCCAGCACGTGATCACGCCGCTGTTCGGCGCGCGGGTGCCGGTGCTGGCGCACGCGCTCGCCGATCCTGAGAAGGGCAGCGGCATCGCCATGATCTGCACCTTCGGCGACACTACCGACGTCACGTGGTGGCGCGAGCTGAAGCTGCCGGTGCGGGCGATGATTCAGCCCAACGGCACGCTCGGCCCGGTGACGTGGGGTGCACCGGGATGGGAATCGGCCAACGCCGCGCAGGCGCAAGCGGCCTACGACCAGCTGGTCGGCCTGTCGGCGAAGAAGGCGCAGGTCACGGTCGCGGAGCTGCTCACCGCGTCGGGCGACCTGCTGGGAGCGGTGCGTCCCATCACCCACAACGTGAAGTTCTTCGAGAAGGGTGACCGGCCCCTCGAGATCATCACCAGCCGGCAGTGGTTCATCAAGACACTGGCCGAGTGCGACGCGCTCATCGCCCGCGGCCGCGAGATGCAGTGGCACCCGGAGTACATGCGCACCCGGTTCGAGAACTGGGTGCACGGCCTCAACGGCGACTGGTGCATCAGCCGGCAGCGGTTCTTCGGCGTGCCGTTTCCGGTGTGGTACCCAGTGCGCGCCGACGGCGGCATCGACCACGACACACGCCTGGTGCCCGACGAGGCGCGGCTGCCGATCGACCCGTCGACCGACGTGCCCGAGGGCTACAGCGAGGCGCAGCGCGGACAGCCGGGCGGTTTCATCGGCGACCCCGACGTGATGGACACCTGGGCCACCTCGTCGGTGTCGCCGCAGCTGGTCACCGGCTGGGAGCGCGACCCCGACCTGTTCGCCCGCACCTTTCCGATGGACCTGCGCCCGCAGGCCCACGACATCATCCGCACGTGGCTGTTCTCGTCGGTGCTGCGCGCGCATCTCGAGAACGGTTCGATCCCGTGGCAGCACGCCGCCATCTCGGGCTGGGTGCTCGACCCCGATCGCAAGAAGATGTCGAAGTCCAAGGGCAACGTCGTCACGCCGATGGGGCTGCTCGAGGAGTACGGCAGTGACGGCGTGCGCTACTGGGCGGCGCGAGGCGGTCCCGGCGTCGACACCGCGTTCGACGTCGGGCAGATGAAGATTGGCCGGCGGCTGGCGATGAAGCTGCTGAACGCCTCGAAGTTCGTGCTGGCCAACCGCGCCGCCGGATCGCCGGTCAGCGAAGTGCTCGATCGCGGCATGCTGAGCCGGCTGGCGTACGCTGGTCGACGGCGCGACGCGGGCCCTCGACGAGCTACGACTACACCCGGGCGCTGACGAACACCGAAGCGTTCTTCTGGGAGTTCTGCGACGACTACGTCGAACTGGTCAAGGCCCGCCGCTACGGCGACTTCGGCGCCGCGGCGGCGGGGTCGGCGGCGACGTCGGTGGAGACGGCGCTGAGCGTGATGCTGCGGCTTGCTGGCGCCGTACCTGCCGTTCGTCACCGACGAAGTGTGGTCGTGGTGGCAGCCCGGGTCGGTGCATCGTGTCGGCGTGGCCGACCGCGGCCGAGGTGCACGCCGCCAGTCCCCGTGACGACGCCGCCGACGACGTGCTCGGCGCGGTGCGCGAGCTGCTGGCCGCGCTGCGCAAGAAGAAGTCGGAGGCCAAGCGGCCGATGAAGGCGAGGATCGCCCGGGCGACGGTGCACCGACGAGGCGGTCGTCATCGAGCGGCTCAAGCTCGCCGAGCGCGACCTGGCGGCGGCGGCGGGAGTCGCCAGCTTCGTGTGGGTCGCCGACTCGGCGGAGCACCTCGACGTGGAGTTCGCCGACGACCCGCCGGCCGGAGCCCCGGCATGAGCGGCACCGTTCGCTGTGCCGGTCGACGCCTACCGCGACCTGGTGGCGCGGGCCCTGGCCGAGGACATCGGGCGCGGCGATGCCACCTGCGCGGCGACGGTGGACCAGGCGACCCGGGCCCGTGGCGTGATCGTCGCCAAGGCGCCGCTGGTCGTCGCCGGCCTGGCGTGGCCGAAGCGGCGTTCCGGCAACTCGACGCCGACGCCGTCTTCCATGTCCGCTGGGGCGACGGCGCGCGCGTCGAGTCCAGCGAGACGGTGGCCGAGGTCACGGGCGCGCGCCCGGGCCCTCGTCACCGCCGAACGTACCGCGCTCAACTTCCTGCAGCGGCTGTCGGGCATCGCGACGCCTGACGGCACGCTACGTCGCGGCGGCCGGCGGGCGGATCGTGGTGCTCGACACCCGCAAGACGACCCCGACGCTGCGGGCGCTCGAGAAGTACGCGGTGCGGTGCGGAGGCGGCACCAACCACCGCAACGGGCTCGACGACGCGATCCTGATCAAGGACAACCACAAGCGGCTGGCCGGCGGCGTCGGCGCGGCCGTGCGCAAGGCGCTGGCGGCGACCGGCGGCCTCACTGTCGAGGTCGAGGTCGAGACGCTCGACGAGCTCGACGAGGCGCTGGCGGCCGGCGCCCCGGCGATCCTCCTCGACAACTTCAGCGACCTACGACATCCGCATCGCCGTGGAACGTGTCGCCGGACGCGCGCGGCTGGAAGATCTCGGGCGGCGTCACGCTCGACCGGCTGCCGGAACTGGCGACGACCGGCGCCGACGTGGTCTCGGTCGGCGCGCTGACGCATTCGGCGCCGGCCGTGGATCTCAGCTTCGAGGTCGAGCCGCTCGTTTCCTGATCGACAGGCCGTGATCGCCACCGAGCCGTTGCCCGCCGGGTTCAGCGCCGCGATCGAGGCGGCGCGGCCGCGTTTCGCCGGGCATGTCGCGATGGTGCACTACGCGGCGTCGGTGCCGTCGACGATGGACTGGGCGGCGGCGCTCGCCGACGAGCGGCGGACCGCATGGCCTGGTGGTGGTCGCCGGCCAGCAGACCGCCGGCCGCGGCCGGCGCGGCCACCGCTGGTCATCGCCGGCCCACGCCGGCCTCTACTTCTCGACGGTCGTGCGGCCACCAGTGGCGGCCCCGCCCGATGACGGCGCGCCGAGTCTCTTTGGGCTGCTCACGCTGGCCGCCGGCGTCGCAGTGGCTGAGGGCATCGGCGAGGCGACCGGACTCGAAGCGTCGTTGAAGTGGCCCAACGACCTGTTCTACGGCTCCAAGCTGGCCGGCGTGCTGGCCGAAGGGCACGGCGTCGGCCAGCCGGGGCAGTTCGTCGTGGTCGGCGTCGGCATCAACGTCCGCGATGTGAAGTACCTGGCGGACAGCGAGGGCCGCAGCACGTCGCTCGAGCGCGAAGTGGGCCGGGTGCCGGAGGCCGGGGTGATCGCCGCCGAGGTGCTCGCGGCCTGGGCGCAGCGCTATCAGGACCTGCTCGACGGCCGGTTCACGCGGGTGGTGGAACGCTGGCGGGTGCGCGCCTCGGGGCTGGTCGGCCGCCCGGTCGCCTGGACCGATGCCGACGGCGAGCATGAGGGCACGACGACCGGTGTGGACGCCACCGGTGCGCTGCTCGTCGACACCGGCCTCGACATCGTTCGCATCAGCACGGGACCGGTCCAGTGGCAGTGAGCGGTGCCGGACGTCCGGCCATGGTCGACACCCACGCCTATTGCCGTGGGGTGGAGGCGCATCTGTGCCGGCAGAACGGCGGTCACCTCATCCGCATCGTCGGTCCCGCGTTCGACCTGGTGAAGGGCTGGGCCGAGGCCGGGATTCCCGCTGGTGGTCGCCGCCGCCGGCATCGACCGCTGCGTCGACCGGGCCGCCCGCAAGCCGGGCCGGCGGCGGCCAATGCGGGTGGAGTTCTGCGACGCCGATGTCCTCGCGGCCCACGACGAGTGGACGCGCGCCGTCAGCACCGCCGGGATTGGCCCTGGCGCCACCGCCGCGTCGGGCGGGCCGAGACGTCCGTCACTGACGCAGCATCTCGATCGGGCCATCACTCAGTTGACCGCACTGCGCGGCACCGGCCGCGCACCGGCGGCGCTCGAGCCGGCGCTGGCCGCGGCGATCGCCGCGCTCGACAGTCATCGGGCGACGGCCGCGGTGGCCCGCGGCGCCGCCCGTGACGCGGTCGTCGAGACCCTGCGCGACCTCGACGCGACGCTGACCCAGGCCGCCGTCGGTGCCGTGAGCGAGGCCGAACGCACCACGGTGCGCCGCGACGCCGAGCACGAGATTGCCGCCTTCCGCAGCCGGCTCGCGCCGGCGCAGTGGGACGCCGCGCTCGCTGCCGCCACCGCCCGCCTGATCCGGCTCCGCCTGGGACTCCCGGCGGTCGCCTTCGAGTGACGATGCGGGCCGGCGACACCCTTTCGCTCGACATCGAGCGGCCGGCGGTCGGCGGCCGGATGATCGCCCGTCACGACGGCCACGTGGTGTTCGTCGCCGGAGCGATTCCGGGCGAGCGGGTCGAGGCCAGGGTCGAACGGGTCCAGCGGCAGGTGATCTGGGCGCAGACGACCGGCGTCGTCACCGCGTCACCCGACCGCGTCGATGTGCCCGCGGGCCTGACGTGCGGCGGCCAGGTGCTGGCCCACGTCACCGAGGCCCGACAGCGGTCGCTCAAAGCCGAGATGCTCGCCGACGCGCTGCGCCGCATCGGCAAGCTGGCACTCGAGGCGCCGGTGGCCATCGCCGGCGCCGCCGCCGACGGCTATCGCACCCGTGCCCGTGTCCACGTGCGCGGCGGCCGCGCCGGGTTCTTCGACGAGGGCACGCATCGTGTGTGCGCCCTGGCGCCGTCCCGTCAACTGGCGCCGGCGAGTGTCGAGGCCCTCGAGCGGCTCACGGCGGCCCTGGCCGGCGCCGCGGCTAAGGTCGAGGCTGAGGTGGAGTGGGCCGAGGACGTGGCGGGGGAGCACCGGGTCGCGCACGTGACGGTCGGCGATCCCCGTCACCTTGGTGCCCTGAGCCGGATCGCGGCGCTGCCCGGGGTGGACGGATTCAGCCTGTCAGTGGCTGGCGACAACCGTAGCGTGGCGCCGGTCTGGGGCGAGGCCCGGATCGTCGATCGCGTACGGGCCACCGGCGACGCGACCGTCGACGTCGCCCACTCGGCCCGGGCCTTCTTCCAAGGCAATCGCTACCTGCTGCAGCCGCTGATCGACGAAGTACTCAGCCACCTCGACGGCCCGGTGCTGGACCTCTATGCCGGGGTCGGGCTGTTCGCGTTGACCGCCGCCGCCGCTGGCCACCGGGTGACGGCGGTGGAAGGCGATCTCGGTGTCGGCGATGGACCTCGCGGCCAACGCAGCAGCGGGACCGGCGCTGACGGCGGTCCACGCCGCCGTCGAGGCGCATCTGGCGCGGCCGGCGCCAGAGGTCGGCACCGCGATCGTGGATCCGCCACGCACCGGTCTGACGCCAGACGCCCTCGCCGGGCTGATCGCCGTGGCGCCGCCGCGACTCGTCTACGTGTCGTGCGACCCGGCGACGCTGGCCCGCGACGTGCGGCGCTGTCTCGACGCCGGATATCGCCTGGCGACGGTCCAAGGCTTCGATCTCTTCCCGCGCACCGGCCACGTCGAGGCCGTGGTCACGCTGCGGCGGTAAGGCCGTCGGTCACCCGCGCGGCACCCGGGCGGCCGCGACGAAACCTTCGAACAACGGCCGGAACTCCCCGGTGCGCCAGAAGTTCTCGGGGTGCCATTGCACCGCCAGGCAGAAGCGGGCGCCAGGCCGCTCCATCGCCTCGATCACCCCGTCGGGCGCCGTCCCCACCACCTCGAAACCGTCGCCGAGGTGCCGCACGGCCTGATGGTGCCGGCTGTTCACCGGACAGCTCTCGCCGTCCTCGAGGTCGTCCTTCATCAACGCAAACAGCGTCGACGTCGGACTGAGCCACACCTCGTGCGCGATCGCGAAACGCGGTTCGCTGACCGCGTGATGGAGCGCGCCGTTGACCTCGCTGGGAATGTCCTGCACCAGATCGCCGCCGAACGCGACGTTCAGCACCTGCATGCCGCGGCAGATCGCCAGCACCGGCAGGTCGGCAGCCACCGCCGCCTTGACCAGCGCGATCTCGAACCCGTCGCGGCCCGGTTCCGCCGCGACGACGCTCGGGTGCGGTGCCCCGCCGTACAACGCCGGATCGACGTCACCGCCGCCGGTGAGCAGCACGCCGTCGACCCGGCGCACCACGTCTTCGGGCGCGTCGGCGAGCGTGAGTTCGACGACGGCGGCACCGGCCCGGCGGATCGACTCGACGTAGTCGGTCATCTGGCGGCACGGTGCGATCGCGATCGTGGGCATGGGGTCTCCTCTACATGCGGGCGGGCACGTCGATGCCCATCACCGCGAGCGCGGCGGTCAGCTGCCGCCGGACGTACACGATCGCCGCAGCGCGCCACAGACGGACGTCCTGGCGCTCTTCGGCGAGGATCGGCGCGGCGTGGTACAGGGCGTTGAACCCCTGGGCCAGCCCGAACGCGAACTTGGCGAGGACGCCGAACTCGAGCGTCCGCACCGCCGCTTCGACCACGTCGTCGAGGCGGGCGGCGTCGAGCACGACGTCCCACAGCCGGTCGGCGTGCTCGTCGTCCACCAGCGCGCGCGGCGTCTCGGCGGCCAGGGCGGCGACCAGCGCGGCGTCGTCGACGCCGTCGCGATCGCGCAGTTTCTGCAGGATGTTCTGCGCCCGCACCACCGCGTACTGCAGGTACGGCCCGCTTTCGCCCTCGAAGCTCAGCGCCTCGTCGATATCGAAGGCGATGACCTTGGTGCGTGAGTACTTGATCATGAAGTAACGCACCGCGGCGACGGCGATCCGTTCGGCGGTGTGGCGGGCCTCGGCGGCGGCGAGGGTGGGATTGCGGCGTGCGACCTCGCCCGCGGCGTTGTCGGTCAGCCGGTCGAGCAGGTCGTCGGCCTTCACACCCCGCCCCTTGCGGCCCGACACCTCGACGAACGGCCGCTTGGCGTCGTCCGACTCCGGCGGCGGCGCGCAGCCGAGCGCCCGGGCGGTGGCGTGCGAAAGCGCGACCATCTCGTAGGCGAAGTGGGTGTGTCGCTCGGCCTCGACCGGATGGCCGGCGGTGGCCAACGCCTGTTTCAGCAGCTTCTGCAGGTAGGCCTGGCGCACGTCGATGACGTTGAAGGTGACCGCCGCGGCCCCGAACGGCGGATGCGGGGTCTCGGCCAGCGCGGCGTCGCTCGTCGTCGCCCAGAGCGGCCGGCCGTCGGGCCGGGTCGCGAAGGTGCGGTAGTGGAAGTCGTGGCCGAGCAGGCCCAGCTTCCAGAACTGATACGCCATGTCCTTGCCGACGTAGGTGACCGTGCCGTTCGACCGGACGATCACTTTCTCGCGCTGCTCGGGATCGTCGCCGCCGTCGCCGCCGGCGGGCGCGCCCTCGGCCGGCGCGGGGGTGTCGTCGTCGATGCGCATCACCCAGCAGCCGGCGAGCTTGCCCGCGGTCTGCAGGAACACGGCGTTCGAGGCCTTGAGTCGCTCGAACGCCCGCGCCCAGAACCGCATCCGCAGGATGTCGCCTTCCCAGGTGAGCAGGTCATAGTCGATGCCGAGCCGGGCCATCGTCACCAGATGGGTGCGGACGATGCGGTCGGCGATGAAGGCGCCGAGCGCGGCGCTGGGGTCGACGCCGTGCTCGATCTCGTGCAGCGTCTCGGCGCGCACGGCGAGCCGGGTCGTGTCCTGCTCGTACCACTCGGTGACGCGGGCGTAGAGGTCCCAGCAGTAGTAGTCGAAGCGGGTGGTCTCGGCCAGCTGCCGCACGCCGGCCAGGTCGATCTGCTCGAGGTGCCGGAACCCGACGACGACATCGGCCACCTGCACGCCGGTGTCGTCGATGTAGTTCTGCACCTCGACGTCGCGACGTCCGAAGCGCAGCGCACGGACCAGCGTGTCGCCCAGGCAGGCGTTGCGCAGGTGGCCGATGTGCGCCGCCTTGTTCGGGTTGATCGCCGTGTGTTCGACGATGGTCTTGCCGAGATCCGGCGGCGGCGCGGCGGCGAGCCCGTCGAGCCGGGCGCGCAGGAACTGCGGCCGGTCGAGGAAGACGTTCAGGTAGCCGTTGGGCGCGGCTTCCACCCGCACGACGCCGTCGACCGGGCCAATCGCTGCGGCCAGCTGCTGGGCGATGACGCGCGGCGCCTTGCGCAGCGTGCGGGCCAGTTCGAACGCGACCGGCGAGCCGATGTCGCCGAAGGTGCGGGATGGCGGGATCTCGAGCGGGACCTCGGCGGTGTCGGCCGCCAGGTCGAACGCGGTGGCGAGCGCGGCGCGGACCGCGGTCCGGAGCCGGTCGTGCAGGGGCAACATCATGATGGGTGAGTGACGGGCGGCCGGCGGTCACGTCCGTGGCGGCCCGGCATCGATCCTAACAGCGTGCGCCCGGCGCCGGGCCGTGAATCCGGCCGGCCGGTGCATGGACAGGCCCGCAGGCCGTGGGATAGGCTGCACCTCAATCGCGCCGGCCGGCGCTCGCGATGGCGAGGTGTCGGGCCCGCGCATAGTCGTCCGGTGTGTTCACGTTGCAGAGCAGCGTCCCGTCGGGATCGAGCGCGGCCAGGACGTCGTCGTCGAGCGCCACGGGGTCGAGGGCGGTGACGGCGGCGACGACTCGGCGTTCGCCGGCATCGAGGCCGGCGCGGAGCCGTGCCGCGGTCGATCGCCGGTACGCCGCGGCCAGGGGCTGCCAGCCGTCACGGGCGGGGCGCGGCACGGCCGCATCGTGCCCGGTGAGCGCCGCGAGCAGCGACTGGACCAACCCGGCGGTCACAAACGGCATGTCGCCGGCCAGAACGACGACCACGTCGGTGGTGGCGCGCTCGAGCGCGAGGCACAGCGCCCCCAGTGGTCCGGTGCGGCCGTCATCGGCGACGACCTCCAGGCCGAGGCCGGCGAAGGGCGCGGCATCGGGAGCGACGACCCGCGGCACGACCCCGAGCGACGCGAGCATCGCCCGCTGGCGGGCGAGGATCGACTGGCCGCCGACCTCGAGCAAGGGCTTGATGCGCCCGCCCAGCCGGCGGCCGCGCCCGCCGGCCAGAATCGCCGCCGACCACGTCGCCATCGCAAACGGTACGCTACCAGAATGACGCGCCCGATCCTCACCGACGACGGAATCGGCCGTCTCCTCGTCGCCAGTCTGCATCAGGCCATCGGCGATGCGATTCCGACGCGGCTCGACTACTACGAGCACTGGCTCGGCCCGATGGGACTGCGCGACGGGCGCACCGGCCTCGCGCCGCTCGGCGCGGTGCTCAGCTTCCTGCGGCAGGAGGGGCAGCCGGTGTACGACGACATCATGACCCGGGCCGGCCGCGCCTCCGCTGAGTGGCATCTGGAGACCGACCGGCTGGCGCTGCCGGTGACGCGGGTGCTACCGGCGCGACTGCGCGGCCGTTACGCGCTGGCGCGCAGCCGGCGGCTGGTGCGCGCCGCCTTCGATCCGGCGCGCGCCCGGGTCGGCGCCCGCCGTGGCCACGGCCACGTCGAACTCGAAGGATCGGTGTTCTGCACGTTGCGTGAGCCGTGGCCATGGCCGACGTGCACGTACTTCGCTGCGGCGATCGGCCGGCACCTGGCGCTGTGTGGGGCGCCGGCGGCGGTACGGATCGACCGGTGCCGGGCCCAAGGCGCCGAGCCGTGTCGCCTCGACGTCGACTTCACCGCGCCGGTGCCTGGCAGTGAGGAGGCCTGAGATGCCGCTGTCGCGGGTCGCGTCGCTCGTCACGGTCGCGGCCGCCGTCCTGCTGGCCGGCCGCACGGTCATGGATGCGCAGACACCGGGTGCCGTCACGCTGGTCGTGCCGTTCGCGCTCGAGAAGTTCGAGCCGCGCGTCGGCTGGCTGAGCGAGGGCACGGCCATCGGGGTGTCGGCCGCGCTCGCCGACCGTGGCATCGAGGTGGTGAGCCGTGACGAACGGCTCGATGTCTTCGAGCGGCTGCAGTTGCCGCCGGGCGTGCCGCTGACTCGGGCCACGCTCATCAAGGTGGCCGAGCTGGTCGGCGCCGCACGCGTGATCCTCGGACGGGTGAGCGCGGCCGGTACCCAGGTAACCATCGACGCGCAGGTGCTGCACGTCGACTCGGCCCGGCTCGATCCGCCGTCGCATCACCTGACGCCGGTGACCGGCCTGCTCGAGGCCTATCGCGAGGTCGCCCGCTTTGCCGCGCCGGGCGCGCCGCCGGCCACCGCGGGCCGCGGTCTGGCGCCGTCGGTGCCGGCCTTCGAGTTGTACGTCCGCGGCCTCACCGCCGCTGCCGAGGAACTGCAGGAGCGCTACCTGACACAGGCGATCGAGGCCGCCCCGGGCTACGTGGAGGCGCGGCTCGCGCTCTGGGACGTCCAGTCGTCGCGAGGGGCGCACGCCGACGCGGTCGCGACGCTCGAGCGCGTCTCGGGCAGCGGACCGCACGCTCTCGATGCCGGCGTCCGCACCGCGGCCTCGCTGGTACAGCTGCGGCGCTACGACGACGCCTTCGCCGCGCTCAAGGCGCTGGCCGGCGCGACCCGGTCGCCGGTGGTCGCCAATCTGCTCGGCGTGATCCAGTTGCGGCGAGGCGCGTCGCCGCAGGCCGGGCGCGCGACCTATTACTTCCATCAGGCCGCGGAAGCCGATCCCGCCGATGCGGATTACTGCTTCAACCTCGGGTACGCCTACTGGCAGGACAAGGACGCTTTGGCGGCGGCGTACTGGTTGCGCGAGGCCGTGCGCCGCAATCCGACCGACGGCGACGCCCACTTCGTCCTGGCGGCGGCGCTGGCCGGCAGTGGCGCCGGCACCGAAGCCGAACGGGAGCGCGAGCTGGCCCGCCGGCTCTCGGAACGCTGGGAGGCGGCCGCGGCGGGCGACGCCGTTCCGCGTGGTCTCGAGCGGGTGAAGGATCGCGTCTCGGCGGCGCGCAGCCGCGTCGACACCGTCCTGCAGGCCGGCGCGCAGCGCGATCAGCGGGAGGCCGCCGCGTTCCATCTCGAAGCGGCGCGGCGCGCCTTCGACGCCGGGCGCGACCCCGAGACGGTCCGCGAGGCCCAGCGCGCGCTGTATCTCACGCCCTACGAGTCGGGTGCGCATCTGCTGCTCGGGCGGGCGCTGGCCCGCAGCGGCCTCCTGCAGGAAGCCGTGGACGCGTTGAAGATCGCCATCTGGAGTGCCGAGACCGCCGCCACGCACGTCGCCCTCGGCGACGTGCTGCTGCGACTGCGCGATCTCGACGGCGCCGGTCGCGCCGCCGATCGTGCGCTCGCCCTCGAGCCCGGCAACACCGAGGCGACGGCACTGGCCATGCGGGTCCGGGCGGCCCGCACCGGCGGGCCTGCGTGATACCATCGCACTCGCCGGCGCGATGCCCATGACCACGCCAGATGAAGGCGTTCGCGAGATTCAGCTGAGCGGGAAGCAGCTCGTCTTCCTGTTCATGGCCGTCACCGTGGTGTCGGTGGTGATCTTCCTGTGCGGCGTGCTGGTCGGGCGCGGCGTCCAGGCGCGCGCCCCGCTCGTCGACCCGCCGGCGCTGGCCGAGAGCGAGGCGGTGGACGACGCCGGCGTGCCGCTGGCCACGGAACCCGCCACGAACACGCCGACCCCGCGCGCCGAGGTCACGTTCCCGGAGCGGCTCGACAAGAACGAGACGCCGGCGGAGACGCTGGTGCCGCGCAAGGATCCGCCGCCGAAGGTGCCGGCGGCCGCGGCGTCGTCCGCCACCACGCCGGCGCCCGCCGCGCGCCGCCGAGCGGCCGCGCCTGCCGCGCCGCCGACGTCCGCGCCGCCGAGCAAGACCGCCGCCGATTGTCCGACGCCGGGCATCCCGACCGAGCCGCGCGGCAGCGGCTATGCCATTCAGGTGGCGGCCTTCAGTGGCCGTGGCGAGGCCGAGACCATCGTTCAGCGTCTCGCCGGCAAGGGCTACGCCGCCTACCTGGTCACGCCGCAGGCCGGGCAGCCGCCGATGTTCCGGGTGCGTGTCGGCAAGTTCACCACGCGCGCCGACGCCGAGCGCGTTGCCACGCGCCTCGAACGCGAAGAGCAGTTCAAGCCCTGGATTACTCGCTAGCCCTGTTGTCGGGCGCGCTGCTCGCGCTCTCGTTCCCGCGCTACGGGCACGCCGCGGTCGCTTTCGTCGCGGTGGTGCCGCTGCTGGTGGCGCTGTCGGGGTGGCGGGGCCGCCCGGGCGGCTACCGCGGCACGTCGCTCCGCCGCGGTTTCGCCCTCGGCACCTGCACCGGCCTGGTCTACTTCGGCGGCACCGTCTACTGGACCGGCGCCGTGGTTTCCACCTTCGGCGGCCTGCCGCCGTCGGTCGCGCTGCTGTGCGCGTTCGCGCTCGCCGCCTACATGACGCTGTATCTGGCGGCGGCTGCGGCCCTGACTGGGCGGGCGGTGGCGCTCGGCGGCGCCCGTGGTCTGGCCCTCGCGCCGGCGCTGTGGGTGGCGGGCGAGTTCGCCCGCGGTCACGTGCTCGGCGGTTTCCCGTGGGTCCCGCTCGGCAGCAGCATGGCGCCGGTGCTGCCGGTCGTGCAGCTGGCCAGCCTGGTCGGCGTCTACGGGCTGTCGCTCTATCTGGTCGCGCACAGCGCCCTGGTCATGCTGGCCATCACCGGCTCGGCGCGCCAGCGCGTCCCGGCCGCGGCGGCCGCCGCCGTCGCGCTGGCGGCGGTTTCGGTGTGGGGCGGCCTTCGCGTCGCCGACGCGCCGTTGACTCGGGGCGGCACGCCGCTGGCGGTCGGACTGGTCCAGGCCAATATCCGCCAGGAAGAGAAGTGGGATCCGGGCATGGCCGCCGAGATCGAACGCCGCTACGACCGCCTCACCCGCCAGGCGGCGGCGGCGGGGGCGGCGGCGGTGATGTGGCCGGAGTCGGCGACGCCCTATTACTTCAACGAAGCGCCGGCCCGGGCCGAAGGCGTGCGATCGCTGGTGCGCGAGATCGGCCTGCCGCTGCTTTTCGGCACCGACGAGATCGAGCGCGGATCGGCCGATCGTTACTACAACTCGGCGTTCATGCTCGCCCCCGACGGCGCGGTCGCTGCGGTCTACCGCAAGATCCAGCTGGTGCCGTTCGGCGAGTTCGTGCCGCTGCGTTCGCTGCTGTTCTTCGTCTCGCCGCTGGTCGAGGGCGTGTCGGATTTCTCGCGCGGCACGCAGGTGACGATGCTGCCGATCGCCGGGCACATGGCCAGCACCGCGATCTGCTACGAGATCGTCTATCCGCACCTGGCTCGCGAAGCGGTGCGCCAGGGCGCCGAGCTGCTGACCACGGTGACCAACGACGCCTGGTACGGGGACTCGTCGGCGCCGTACCAGCACTTCGCGCTCGCCTCGATCCGGGCGGTGGAGCAGGGCCGCTATCTGGCGCGGGTCGCCAACACCGGCATCAGCGGCGTCGTCGATCCGTACGGCCGCGTCGTCGGCGGCACCCGGGTGTTCGAAGAAGCCGTGGTCGTCGCCGAGGTGCGGTTCCTGCGGGGCCGGACCCTGTATGCGACAATCGGAGATCTCGTGGCGCACATCGCGCTCATCGTCGCCGCGCTGACGGTGGGGTGGATCGTGGTCGAGCGGCGGCGCTGACGCCGCGGCAAGGAGCAGGGACGTGGGGCTGCGACAGGACGAACTGGTACGGCGCTCGGACGACGTGGTGAAGCGGGCCAACGACCTGCGGAGCTATCTTTGACCGGGCCACTGACGCCGGAGAGATCGCGACCCTCGAAGCCCGCATCGCCGCCCCCGACTTCTGGAAGGACCAGCAGGAGGCGCAGCGTGCGCTCCAGCGCCAGCGGCGTCTGAGTGACGACGCGGCGCTGCGCGACTCGCTGGCGCGCCGGGTCGCCGATCTCGGCGTGCTGGTCGAGTGGGCCGGGGCCGGCGAAGAGGTCACCGCCGACCTGCAGCGCAGCCTCGACGAACTCGAGGCCGAGGTCGAGGCGGCCGAGGTCAAGAAGATGCTCGGCGGCGAGCACGACCGCGCCAACGCCATCGTCACCATCCACCCCGGCGCCGGCGGCGTCGAGTCGCAGGACTGGGCCGAGATGCTCCTGCGCATGTACGTCAAATGGGCGGAGCGGCGCGGCTTCACGCGCGAAGTGCTCGACTACCAGCCCGGCGACGAGGCCGGCCTCAAGAGCGTCACGATTACCGTCGGCGGTGAAAACGCCTTCGGGTTGCTGTCGGCCGAGGCCGGCGTCCATCGGCTGGTGCGCATCTCGCCGTTCGACCAGGCGGCGCGCCGCCACACCTCCTTCGCCTCGGTCTATGTCTGGCCCGAGGTGGACGACGACATCGACATCGACATCGAGGACAAGGACCTGCGCATCGACACCTACCGGTCGAGCGGCGCCGGCGGCCAGCACGTCAACGTCACCGATTCGGCGGTGCGGATCACCCACCTGCCGACCGGCATCGTCGTGTCGTGCCAGAACGAGCGATCGCAGCACAAGAACCAGGACGTCGCCATGAAGGTGCTGCGCGCCCGGCTCTACGACCTGAAGGTGAAGGAGAACCAGGCGAAGCTGGATCAGATCGGCGGCGCCAAGAAGGACATCGCCTTCGGCAGCCAGATTCGCAGCTACGTGCTGCAGCCCTACCAGATGATCAAGGACCACCGCACCAAGATGGAGGTCGGCGACGTCCACCGGGTGCTCGACGGCGACCTCGACGGCTTCATCAAGACCTATCTGATGCGCAAGGCCGCCGGCACGCTCGGGGCGGCCACGACCGGCGACGACGAGGCCTGACGGCGCCGCGCCGCCTACCGGGGCAGCGGCTCGGTCTCGACCGGCAGAGCGGTCGGCTGGGTGCCGGCGATGAACGCCTCGGTGATGGTCGCGGTCGAGCCGGCGCCGGCCGGCTGGCCGGTGGCGCGATCGACGGCCACGAACACGATGTTGCCGGGGGCGTCGAAGGCCGGAGCGGTCGAGCGGTCGCGGCCGTCGAGCCAGGCGCGCATGATGTCGATCCAGATCGGCAGGGCGGCCGTGGTCCCGGTCTCACCGTTGCCGATCGGCTTCTTCTCGTCGTAGCCGAGCCACACGCCAATCGTGACGTCCGGATCGAAGCCGACGAACCAGGCGTCGGTGTAGTCGTTCACGGTGCCGGTCTTGCCGGCCAGCGGCCAGTCGAGCGACGCCGCCGAGGCGGCGGTGCCCCGCTGCACGACGCCGCGCAGCATCGAGGTCATCACGTAGGCAGTGTCGGCGCGAATGGCGTCGCGCGGCACCGGCGTGTGCTCCTCGAGCAGCACGCCCTCGCGGTTGGCGACCGACAGCACCTGCACCGGCTCCATGCGGACGCCGTGGTTGGGGAAGACCGAGTAGGCCGAGGCCAGCGCCAGCAGCGTCGACTCGCCGGCGCCGAGCGCCGAGGACAGGAACGGCGGCAGCGACCCGGGCAGGCCGAAACGCGCCGCGTACGGCACCACCTGCCCCGGACCGAGCATCTCCATCACCTTCACGGCGGGGATGTTGCGTGAGCGCTCGAGCGCGGTCCGCAGCGTCAGCGGGCCATCGAACTTGCCGTCGTAGTTGCGCGGTGTGTAGGGCGGCTGCCCGGCCCCGGCGTCGAAGCTGGTCGGCTCGTCGTCGAGCAGCGTCGCGGGTGTGAGCCCGCGGTCGATCGCAGCGGTGTAGAGGATCGGCTTGAACGTCGAGCCGATCTGGCGGAGGGCCTGGGTGGCGCGATTGAACTTGCTGCGCGCGAAGCTGTAGCCGCCGACCATCGCGAGCACGTGGCCGCTGCGGTTCTCGATGGCGACGGCCGCGCCTTCGAGGATCGGCGTCTGTTCGAGCCGCACCGTGACGGTGCCGGCCGTGGCGTCGACGGTGAGCAGTTCGACATCCACCAGGTCGCCCTCGGCGACGACCTGCGCGGCATGCGTGCGCCGGGTCCACTGGAAGCTCTCGCGGGTCAGCTCGGCCCGTAGCGTGCCGATCCGCAGCGTCGCGTGGCCGGGTGCCGCTCCGGCGGCGTCCACCCGCTCGACCACGGCCGGGACGATGTCGCCAGCCAGCAGGGGGCGCTGCCAGCGCTCGTGGCGGTAGGCCGGCAGCGGCCCGGACCCGCGGACGTTGGCCTGGGCGCGGCGGAAGCCGGTGCGCCGCTTGTCGACCCGCCGGAGACCGAGGTCGAGCGCGCGGGTGGTGATGCGCTGCAGCCTGGCGTCGAGGGGCGTGCGCACGGTGAGGCCGCTCTCGTACAGCTGCTGCGCGCCGTAGCGGTTCTCGAGGTGCTTGCGGACCTCCTCGAGATAGTAAGGCGCGAAGCTGGCTTCGCGGGCGGGATCGCCGCGGGTCACGATCGGCCGAGCCTTCGCCTCGGCCGCCTGAGCGCCGTCGAGGAAGCCCTCGGCCGCCATGCGGTCGAGGGTGTAGTTGCGGCGCCGCATCGCCGCCGCCGGGTTGACGTACGGACTCTGCCGGGCGTTGCCCTGGAGGATGCCGGCGATCATCGCCGCGTCCTCGACCGCGAGCTCCTTCACCGACTTGCCGAAATAGAGCTGGGCCGCGGCTTCGACGCCGTACGCGCCGTGCCCGAAGTACATCTGGTTGCAGTAGAGCGTGAAGATCTCCTGCTTGGTGTAGCGCTTCTCGATCTGCACGGCGAGCAGCAGCTCTTTGACCTTGCGCTCCCAGGTCTTCTCGTCGGTCAGGAACAGCTTGCGGGCCAGCTGCTGGGTCAGCGTGCTGGCGCCGCCGGCCTTGCGCATCTCGATGAGGTTGGTGGCGACGGCGCGGACCAACCCGGTGATGCTGAAGCCGAAGTGCTCGAAGAAGCCGGAGTCCTCGGCGGCCAGCACCGCCTGGCGCATCTGCAGCGGGATGTCGTCGTAGCGCAGCACCACCCGCCGCTCGACGGCGAACTCGCCGACGACCGTGCCGTCGCGGCCGAGCACCCGGGTGATCGTGTCGGGCGTGTAGTCGTCGAGCGCCGAGATCGTCGGCAGATCGTCGGAGTACGCGAACAGCACGCCGGTCGCCGTGCCGAGCAGGGCGGCCAGGACGAAGAGCGCCGCGAGTCCGGCGTGTCGGGCGAGCGTGGGCAGCGCGGGCATGGCTGATCGAACCGGTCCCGCCATTGTGCCACCGCCGCCGTCAGGACGGGTGAGTGGTCAGCGCGGACGGCGACGACCGCCGCTGCCGCTCGCCGGCGCACCGCCGCGAGTCTGCCCGCCACGCTCGCCGTCACCAGCCGACGAGCCGCGGCGCGGTGGCCCGCCGCCGGCTGATCCGCTGCGGTCACCGCCGCCACCGTCGCGAGGCCGGGCCGCCTCTGCCTCGGGCCGTCCCGAGCCGCGCCCGCCGGCAGTCGGCCGGCCGTCGCGGCCGGTGCCGCCGGCCGGCGGCCCGAGACGACGCGCGTCGCCGCGACGGTCGGCTGGCGGCTCGGCGACCTGGGAGTCGGCGGGGCGCGGCGCCACGACCCGGCTGGGCGGACCGTTACCGGGCGTCGTCGCCGCCCGGCCGTCGTCGCCGCGGGCGTCGGCGCTGCGCCACCCGCGCGGATCACGCATCGCTTCGCGGCCCGTCGACGGCGTCGCTCCATCGCGACGTGGCGCCGCGAATTGGCCGGTGCCGCGCGGCCGCGTCTCGGGTCGAGGCGCGACTTCGCGTGACGCGCCGGGGCGGTCGTCCATCCGCGTCCCGCGCCGCACCGGCGCCGGCCGGCCATACCCGCGGGCCGGCGGCAGACGGCGTTCCCAGCCAGCGGGCCCGCGCGGCCCGCGGTTCTGCATCACGAAGCCGCCGAGCACCGGTCCAGGCAGCCGCTGCACGTCGGTGTAATAGCGCCCGATCGGACCGCGGCCGCCGAAGGCGGAACGCGGCACCACCGACCAGCTGCCGGCCCACAGATCCAGCGGCCCGACGCGCGCGCCGATGGCGAAGTCGACCACCGGCCGGGAATTCCAGCCGAGTGGCGACCAGCCGACATAGCCGGCTTCGAGGGCCCAGCCGACCCATGCCGGTCCCCAGGTGCGTTGCGGAATCCAGTACCAGCCGCGCGAGGCGTGACGGCCCCAGCGGCCGTAGTGGTGCACCGGCCAGCCCCACGGGTCGCTGTCGATCCAGGTCCATCCGTAGCGGGTGTGGCGCCAGTGGCCGTTGGCGTACGGGCGCCATCCCGGTGTGGCGGTCGGGAACCACACCGGTCCAGTGGCCGGCAGCGTGTCCCACCGGCCGTAGGTGGCAAACGCGGGCGCGTAGGCGGTGAGCTCCACCGGCAACGGCTGCGTACCGCGCGCTTGCTGCATGTCGGCGATGCGCCGGTCCGACCAGTCGGTGAACGCATCGGCGCGAAGGCCGGCGCGCGACCAGCGGGGCTCGAGCAGGCGCGGGTCGATGGCCACCTCGTCGTCGGCGGCGACCGGCAGGTCGGTGGCGGCCAGCGTTACGGCGGCACGGCCGGCCAGCGCTGCAATCGTCACGTCGCCGTCGAGATCGCGCGCGGAGATCTGATATTCGCCGCGCGGCTCGAAGCGGACGAGGCCGACCGGTGTGGCCAGATCGAGCGCGGCGCCGTCGGCGGCGGTGCGAATCCGCAGGCGGCCGCGGACGAGCCGCAGCGTTCCGTCGCCGTCGACGCGCAGGTCGGCGTCCCGATCGACATGCACCAGCGCGCCGTCGGCCGCAACCAGTTCCGCGCGGCCGTCGGCGATGAGCAGCCGATCGCCGGCATCGAGCACGTCGGGGGCCTGCGCCGGATGGACGCCGTCAGGCCGCGCCACCTCGCTCCGGCCGTCGACGTAGGACAGCGTGAACGGCGGCGGGAGATCGGCGGCGGGAGGGTCCTGGGCCGCGGCGCTCGCTGCTGTCGACGCGGTGAGCAACCCCACGACTGCGAGTGCGAGCCACGTGCGCACGGCGAACGCTCCGATCCGGCAGGTGTACTGCGCCGGAAATGCAGGTCCGGCGGGCTCAGGCTGGCCCCGCAAGTATAGCGCCGGCGCAGGTTGGCGGGCAGAGGCGTGGAAGTCGCGCTCCGCACAGAAAGTTGACAGCAAAAGACTCAGATTTCATACTACGGATTGGGGCGGCTGCCCGCAACCGTCTCCCTCAGCCATGGACCTCTACATCGTGCTCGGCGTGCGGCGCGGGGCCAGCGCAGACGACATCCGCCGCGCCTACCGCCGTCTCGCACGCCGCTATCACCCCGACATCAATCCGGGTGACCACGAAGCGGCGGAGCGGTTCCGCGACGTCCTCTCGGCTTACGAGACGCTCGTCGATCCCGAACGCCGCCGACTCTACGACCACGGCGAAGTGACGGCGGTGCCGCCGCGTCCCGCCGGCTTCGCCGGCTTCGACTTCTCGCCGCGGGTGCACGCCGAGCGGACGACGACCTTCGGCGATCTCTTCGGCGGCGTGTTCCTGCCGCCTCCCGTGACCGGTCGTCCGGCGCGCGGCGCCGACATCCACGCCGCCATCACCGTACCGCTCGCCGAGGTGCTGGCGCCGAGCCGTCAGACCATCACGTGGAGCCACGACGTGGTGTGCGTCGTCTGTGCGGGCGCCGGCACCGGACGGGCCCTGGCCGCCGAGTGCGTCGCCTGCGCGGGGACCGGCAGCGTGTCGGCCGTGCGCGGCCATATGCTGTTCACGACCGCGTGCACGAAGTGCGGCGGCGCCGGGCGTCAGCCGGCGAGCCGGTGCGAGACCTGCGATGGCCGCGGCGCCAGTCCGCGCACCGAACCGCTGACGATCGACGTGCCGGCCGGCGTCGCCGACGGTGCCGTCCTGCGCCTGTCGGGTCTCGGGCACGCCGGCCGGAGCGGCGGACCGCCCGGTGACCTCCACCTGGCGATCGCCGTCGCCCCCGACCCGCTGTTCCGGCGGGATGGCAACGACCTGCACCTCGAGGTGCCGCTGGCACTCCACGAGGCGGCGCTCGGGGCCCGCATTCCGCTGCGCCTGCTCGACGGCTCGACGGTGCGGCTGCGGGTGCCGCCCGGCACCCAGTCGGGCCAGCGCTTCCGGCTGCGCGAGCGCGGCGTGCCGGCGCCGCGCGACGGACGGCGCGGCGACGTGGTGGCCGAGATGCGGCTGATGCTGCCGCGCGTGCTCGACGAGCGGGCCAAGGAACTGCTGCGCGAGTTCGGGCGGCTGCAGGGCGACAGCGTACGCGATGGCCGGTTCCCGGCCGGTGAGGACGGTGCGTAGATGGCCAAGCGTCCGAGCGGCAAGTCGTTCTACATGATCAGCGTGGTGGCGCAGAAGTACAACATCCACGCGCAGACCTTGCGGCTGTACGAGCGCGAGGGGTTGCTGCTGCCGTCGCGCACCGAGGGCAACACCCGCCTCTACTCCGACGACGACCTGGCCCAGCTCGAGACCATCCTGTCGCTCACCCGCGACCTCGGTGTCAACCTCGCCGGGGTCGAGATCATCCTCAACATGCGCCGCAAGATGGAGCGCATGCAGGGCGAGGTGAACGAGTTCATGGAGTACGTCAAGCACGAGATGACGCGCGGCATCGGCGACTGGGAGCAGCGGCTGCAGACGGCGCTGGTGAAGTCGTCGCCGACCGATCTCGTGCGCGTGCCGCGGGACGAGCCGGCCGCCGAACCGGCCGACCCGGCGCGCCGCGGCCGCTGACGCTGACGCCGCGCGGCGTTCGCCGCCACCGCCACCGCACGCGGTGGTACAATCCGCGACGCGATGCCGTGCGAGACCTGTCACGACAGCCATTGGGTGATCGAGCGCAGCGACGGCGTCGATCGGGCGCGCCGCTGCGACTGCTGGCGGGCGACGATGGCGGAGCAGCAGCTGGCGCAGGCGCGGATTCCGCGCGGCTACCTGCACTGCGAGCTCGACAACTTCGAGCAGTCCACCGATTCGCTGCGTGACGCGCATCGGCGCGCGCGCGCCTTCATCGAGGCGTTCCCGGTGCCCGCCAAGGGGCTGCTGCTGCACGGCCGCCACGGCGTCGGCAAGACCCATCTCGCGGTCGCGATTCTGAAGGAAGTGATTCGCCTCAAGGGCGGCCGGGGATTCTTCTACGAGACGCGCGACCTGCTCAAGCTCGTGCGCGACACCTATGCCGGCGGCGACGCCACCGAGATGGAGGTGCTGCGCCCGGTGCTCGACGCCGACCTGCTGGTGCTCGACGATCTGGGCGCGGAGAAGACCTCCGAGTGGGTGCAGGAGACGCTCGGCCTCGTCGTCAACACGCGCTACAGCGAACGCCGGCCGACGATCTTCACGACCAACCTGGTCGACAGCCCGAACCCGGAAGACCTCAACTCGATGATCGTCAAGATCGGCGCCCGCACCCGGTCGCGGCTGTTCGAGATGTGCGAGTGGGTGGAAATGGACGGCTTCGACACCCGGCAGGTCGGCGTCAACCCGACGCCGGCCGACATCGCCCGCTACAACAGCGAGTCGCCCGAGTCGGATCAGAACCGCCGTCCCGGCGGCTTTCCCGACAAGGCCCGTGGGATGGCCCGGGCGTCGCTGCGATCCCGCGGCGCCGCCGACGTCAACTGGGCGGGGGGCAAGGGCGGATCGCGCTGATCCGCCGGCCCGAGGCAGCCGTGGCCGGCCTGTATCTCCACATCCCGTTCTGCCAGGCGATCTGCTGGTACTGCAACTTCACCCGCGGGTTGCTCGACGAGGCGGTCAAGGCGCAGTACGTCGACGCCCTGGTCGCCGACCTGCGCCGGCAGGCCGAGCCAGCAGCGATCGAGACCATCTACCTCGGCGGCGGCACGCCGTCGCTGCTGACGCCGGCGGAGCTCGACGCCGTGCTGTCGGCGTGCCGCGACAGCTTCGACATCGCCGCTGACGTCGAAGTCACCCTCGAATGCAATCCCGAGAGCGTCAGCGCCGCCTCGCTCGACGGCTACCGCGCCGCCGGCGCCACCCGACTGAGTTTCGGGGCGCAGTCGTTCCGGGCCGAGGAGCTGGCCCGGCTCGGGCGGCTGCACACCGCGGAGCGTCCGGCCGAGGCGGTGGCCCTGGCGCGGGCCGCCGGCTTCGACAACGTGAGCCTCGACCTGATGCTGTGGCTGCCGGGACAGACCGTGGCCCATGCGCGTGAGTCGGTCGACCGGCTGGTGGCCATCGGCCCGGAGCACGCCTCGCTGTATCTGCTCGAGATCTACCCGAACGCCCCGTTACGCGAGGACATGGCCCGGGCGGGCTGGTCGGTGGCGCCCGACGACGACGCCGCCGACATGTATCTGGAGGCGATGGCCACGCTCGATGCGGCCGGCTTCCGGCAGTACCGAGATCTCGAACGTCAGCCGTCCCGGCCGTGAGAGCCGCCACAACCTCATCTACTGGCGGGACGGCGACTGGCTGGCCTTCGGCAGCGGCGCCCACGGCGCGCGCGGGGACGTGCGATGGCGCAACGTCTCCGGCACCGGCGACTACATCGCCCGGGTACGCGAGGGGGCCTCGGTGGTCGCGGAGCGGACCGCGCGCGACCGGCAGACGCGGGCCGAAGAGGCGCTTTTCATGAGCCTGCGTCTCGCCGAAGGCGTCGATCTGACTCGGATGCGCGAGCGCTACGGCGTCGATGTCTGGGCGCGATACGGCGCGGCGCTCGCGCCGTTCGAGCGCGCCGGCCACCTCGTGCACGAGCCTGGGCGCCGGATTCGCTTGACCCGCCAGGGCATGCTGGTGGCTAATGAGGCCATGTCGGTTTTCATTGCCGGTGAATTCCGGTAGAGTAGCGGTCTTTCGCCGCAAGGAGGCTGGTCAATGCTTCGAGGTTTCGGTATGTCTCCGGCCGCGCGCCGGTCGTTCGTGATGGGGGCGGCGCTGGCCGCGGTGCTGTTCATCGGCGGCCCTGCGTCTGCGCAGGATGCGCCCGCCGCTCCTGTGCTGGCGCTCGATGGCGATGCGGCGACGATCACCGTGCTCATCAAGCCGGACAAGACCGCGGACTTCGAAGAGGTGCTGACCAGGCTCAAGGACGCGTTGTCCAAGAGCGAGAACGCCCAGCGCAAAGAGCAGGCCGCCGGCTGGAACGTCTACAAAACCGCTCAGGCCGTGCAGGGCAACGTCGCCTACATCATGGTCATCAACCCGGTCGTGAAGGGGGCTGAGTACGACATCAGCAAGCTCATCTCCGAGGTGTTTCCAGTCGAGGTGCAGGCGCTGTTCGAGAAGTACAAGGGCGCTTTCGCCGGCCGCGGGATCACGCCCCTGACCAAGTTCATGTCGATGCAGTAGGCCGCGTGCCTGCCCGGGACCACGTCCCGTGACCACCGCACTGATCGTGCTGCTGGCGTTCGCTCAGAGCGCCGGCAGCACGCCACCCGCCCCGCAGACGACCGCCCCGCAGACCGCGGCTCCCGCCGCGCCCTCCGCCACCGCCGTCGATCCCGCGCGCCTGGTCTTTCCGACCGACACCGCCGGTCTCGTCCTGGTCGCCGTCAAGCCCGATCGCACCGCCGACTACGAAGCGATGATCCATGCCCTGCACGAGGCGCTGGCCGCCGGCGGCGCCGCGGCGCGACGGATCGGGGAGGGCTGGCGGGTGTTCAAGGCCGCCGACGCCGACGCCAAGGGCAACGCGCTCTACGTGCATGTCGTCGCCACGCCAGTGGCCGACGCCGATTACCGGCCGTCGGTCGTGCTGGCCGCGCTGACCCGCGAGCTCCCAGCCGATCTGCTGGTCAAGTACCGCGACGCCTTCGCCGGATCCGTGACGCGGCTGTCGCTGACCATGCTGGCCGACTTCGCGCTCGCGCCGGTCGTCAAGCCGAAGGACTAGTCCCGCGAGGCTCCGCCTCCGATCAGAAGCCGAGCGTCGCGCCGGCGTAGGCGCGATGGTAGACGTCGTGCATCGGCGCGCCGCGCAGCCGGAAGAGACGGTAGTCGAGGCGGAGCTTGAGTGGCCCGGCGATGCCGATCTTGACCCCGCCGCCGATGTTGGCGGCGACCGCGGTCTCCGAGGTCTCGCCGAGACGCTCGCGGTACACGCCGAGGCCGCTGGTGCCGTACAGCTGGACGCCGCCGATCGCCACTGGCGTCTGCACCAGGACGTTGCCCATCACCGTGGTCAGGCCGGGCCGGGCGCCACTGCGGTCCTCGCCGATCCGGGCGAGCTCGGTTTCGAAGGCGACGACGACCAGACCGCCACCGGCGGCGATGCCGCGGGCGAGGCGCGTGCCCGGCGTCGGCGTCGCGCCGAGGAACGCCGTGATGTCGGCGGCCGCCGACGCCGGGCAGATCACCGCCGCGGCGAAGACCGCCGCGAACCGCCACTGGCGACGCGCGAGGTGGTGCATCCCCCAATGATATGATCGCGAACCCGGAGACCTGCCGCGCCGGCTCCTGCCGTCGACGCCCATCTGGACTGCCCGTGCTCGACCTGACCCTCACCGAAGACCACGTGCTGCTCGCGCGCAGCGTCCGCGAGTTCGCCGAGCGCGAGATCCGGCCGCACCTGCGCGACTGGGATGACGCCCAGCACTTCCCGGCGGAATTGCTGCCGGCGCTGGCCGACCTCTCGCTGATGGGCATTCAGATTCCCGACGCCTACGGCGGCGCCGGCATGTCGGCGGTGGACTACTGCATCGCGCTCGAAGAGCTGGCCCGGGTCGACCCGTCGGTGTCGCTGTCGGTGGCCGCGCACAACGGCCTGGGCACCGCGCACATCAACATGTTCGGGTCCGAGGCGCAGAAGCAGCGCTACGTCGTGCCGCTGGCCTCCGGGCGCGCGCTGGCCGCCTGGGGTCTGACCGAAGCCGGATCGGGCAGCGACGCCGCCGCCATGCGCACCACCGCGGTGCGCGACGGCGATCACTGGGTGCTGAACGGCGCCAAGAGCTTCATCACCCATGGCCAGTCCGCCGACACGCTGGTCATCATGGCGGTGACCGATCGGGCCAGGGGCGCCAAGGGCATTTCGGCGTTCGTCGTCGAGCGCGGTACCCGGGGCTGCGCACCGGGAAGAAGGAAGACAAGCTCGGGATGCGGGCCAGCGAGACCGCCGAGGTCCTGCTCGATCAGTGCCGCATTCCCGCCGATCAGATTCTCGGCGAGGAAGGCCAGGGCTTCATCCAGACGCTGCAGGTCCTCGATGCCGGACGGATCGGCATCGCCGCGCTCGCCGTCGGACTGGCCCAGGGCGCCTACGAGTGCGCGCGGGAGTACGCGTTCGAGCGCCGCCAGTTCGGTGTGGCGATCGGCTCGTTCCCGTCGATTCGCGCCAAACTGGCCGGCCACGCCACCCGCGTCGAGGCGGCGCGGCTGCTGACCTGGCGCGCGGCGTGGCTGAAGGATCAGGGCCGGCGCATGACGCTCGAGTCGTCGATGGCCAAGCTGTTCGCCAGCGAAGTGGCGGTGCGGGCGGCTGAAGACGCGGTGCAGATCCACGGCGGCTACGGCTTCGTGAAGGACTACCCGGCGGAGAAGTTCTTCCGCGACGTCAAGCTGACCACGATCGGTGAAGGCACGAGCGAGATCCAGCGTCTGGTGATCGCCCGGCAGCTGCTGGCAGCGGTGTGAGCGCGCCCCAACCGCTGAGCGCGCGGGTCCTGGCCGGCGATCCCCGGGCGATCGCCCGGGCGATCTCGCTCATCGAGGACGATCACCCGGCCGCGGCGCCGCTCATCCGCGCGCTGTTCCCGCACACCGGCCGCGCCGTGCTCGTCGGCGTCACCGGCCCGCCCGGCGCCGGGAAGAGCACGCTGGTCGATCGGCTGGTCACCGACGCTCGCGCCGCCGGCGAGACCGTCGGCGTGATCGCCGTCGATCCGACCAGCCCGTTCACCGGCGGGTCGGTGCTCGGCGACCGTCTGCGCATGCAGTCCCACGCCGCCGACAGCGGCGTCTACATCCGCAGCATGGCGACCCGTGGCCATCTCGGCGGCCTGGCGCGGACCACGTCGGATGCGGCGCTGGTGCTCGACGCCGCCGGCAAGTCGCTGGTGATCGTCGAGACCGTCGGGGTCGGCCAGGACGAGGTGGACATCGTGCGGTTCGCGGACGTGTCGGTGGTCGTGCTGGTGCCAGGCACCGGCGACGACGTGCAGGCGCTCAAGGCCGGGATCATGGAGATCGCCGATGTCTACGTCGTGAACAAGGCCGATCGCGACGGCGCCGACCGGATGGTGACCTCGATCGAGTCGAACCTCGCCCTGCAGACCTATCCCGAGGGGGCGTGGCGGCCGCCGATCGTCAAGACCGAGGCGACGTCCGGTAAGGGCGTGCCCGAACTGTGGCACGCGATCCGCGGCTTCCTGGCCCACACCGCCGCTGGTCGGACCCGCCGGCGGGCGGCCCGCCACGAGTACCGGCTGCGCGAGCTGTTGGCGCAGCGGTTCCTGGCCCACGTCGAATCGGCGGTGCTGGCCCCCGGGGAGTTCGCGGCCCTGGTCGAGCGCATTGCCGCCCGTGACGTGGATCCCTACACGGCGGCGGCCGAGCTGCTGCATCGGGCGCTCGCATCCGGCGGAGGGCAGGCGTCATGAAGGTGCGGCTCGACCACATCGGCATCGCGGTGAACGACGCCGCGGCGGCGACCGCCTGGTACCAGTCGGCTCTGGGCCTGACCGTGGCCCACACCGAGGAGGTCGCCTCGCAGCAGGTGCGCGCGCACTTCCTGCCGACCGGGACGGCGATGCTGGAACTGCTCGAGAGCACCGCGCCGGGCTCGCCAATCGGTCGCTTCCTCGACCGCCGCGGACCGGGCCTGCACCACGTCGCACTCGCCGTCGACGACATCCACGCCGCGCTGGCGGAGTTGCGCCAGGCCGGGGTGCGGTTGATCGACGACACGCCGCGGCCGGGGGCCGAGGGCGCACTGGTCGCCTTCGTGCATCCGTCGGCGGCGCAGGGAGTGCTGGTCGAGTTGAAGCAGCCTGCGGTCGGCGTTCGGGCCGGGGCGCCGCCCGGCGTCGCGCTGTTCACGGGCCCGGCGCGCATGACACTCGGTGGCCTCGAGCTGGTCTCGCTCTCCGACGGCTTCTTCGCCCTCGACGGCGGCGCGATGTTCGGCGTGGTGCCGCGCACGCTCTGGGAGCGGCGGCTGCCCGCCGACGACCGGCATCGGATTCCGCTCGGCATGCGCCCGCTGCTCGTGCGCGGCGAACAGACCCTGCTCATCGACGCCGGCTGCGGCGACAAGATGGACGCCAAGACCGCGGCCATCTATGGCCTCGATCGGCGCTACCATCTCGATCACGCGCTGGCCGACGCGGGGGTGAGCGTCGACGACATCGACATCGTGCTGGCGAGCCACCTGCACTTCGATCACATCGGCGGCTTCACCGAACGACGCGCCGACGGCGGGCTGGCGCCGCGGTTTCCCAAGGCGCGCTACATCGCGCATCGCGGCGAGTGGCACGACGCCACTCATCCCCACGAGCGCAACCGCGCCAGCTACCTGCCCGAGAACTTCCTGCCGCTGCACGACGCCGGGGTGCTGACGCTGGTCGACGACGAGGCCGAGATCATGCCCGGGGTGACGCTGCGCCGATCGGGCGGCCACACCATGCACCATCAGGTGGTGATGATCGAGTCGGCCGGGCGCACCGCGGCGTTCACCGCCGACATGTACCCGACCGCCGTGCACGTCCCCGACCCGTGGGTGATGGGCTACGACCTCTACCCGGTGGAGACGCTGGCCTTCAAACGCGCGTTCGCCCGCGAGGCGATCGACCGCGAGTACGTGATCTTCTTCGAGCACGACCCGTCGCTGGCGGCGGGAATCCTGCGCGAGTCGGACGGCAAGCGCGGCGTGGAGCGCGTGCTCTGACACCCGAACAGCGGCTCGCGGCTCGCGGCTGGCGGCTAGTTCTCGACCCGCAGGAGCAGCAATGACAGTCGAGATCGGAATCATCGGCGGCAGCGGACTCTACGACATGGCCGAACTCACCGACCGCGAAGAGCGGCGGCTGACGACGCCCTTCGGCGAGCCGTCCGGGCCGTATGTCGTCGGCACGCTCGGTGGGCGACGCGTGGCGTTCCTGGCCCGCCACGGGGCCGGACACCGGCTGATGCCGTCGGAGATCAACTTTCGCGCCAACATCTTCGGGTTCAAGCAGCTCGGCGTCGCCCACGTGTTGTCGGCGAGCGCGGTCGGCAGCCTGAAAGAGGAATACCGGCCGCTCGATCTCGTGTTCCCCGACCAGTTCTTCGACCGCACCCGCGGCCGCATCAGCACGTTCTTCGGCGGCGGACTGGTGGCCCACGTCGGCTTCGCGCATCCGGTGTGCGACCGGCTGCGCGGCCTGATGGCCGACGCCGCCGACGCCGCCGGCGCCGCCGTCCACCGCGGCGGCACCTACGTATGCATGGAAGGCCCGCAGTTCTCGACGCTGGCCGAGTCGCGGCTGTACCGGGCGTGGGGCCTGGACATCATCGGCATGACCAACCTCCAGGAGGCCAAGCTGGCCCGCGAGGCGGAGATCTGTTACGCGACGATGGCGCTCGTCACCGACTACGACTGCTGGCATCCCGACCACGACGCGGTGACCGTCGAGATGGTGATCGGCAACCTGCTGCAGAACGCCGTCACGGCCCAGCGGGTCATCGCCGGGACGATTGCCCGGCTCGGCGCCGAGCGGGCCTGCGGTTGCGGTCAGGCGCTGGCCACCGCCATCATCACCCGTCCCGACGCCGTGCCCGAGCGCCTGAAGCGCGAGCTGGCCCCGATCATCGGCAAATACCTGCCGGCCACCGAGTAAGTTCCCCGCATCCCGAGCCCCGACATGAAACTCATCGTGACCGGTTCCATCGCCTTCGACTACCTGATGTCGTTCCCGGGCAAGTTCACCGAACACCTGCTGCCCGAGCACATGCAGCGGGTGAGCCTCAGCTTCCTGGTCGACTCGATGGACAAGCGGCGCGGCGGCTGCGCCCCGAACATCGCCTATACCCTGGCGCTGCTTGGCGAGCGGCCGCACCTGATGGCCACGGCCGGTCAGGACTTCGTCGACTACGGCGCGTGGCTGGCCGCCGCCGGCGTCGACGTGTCGCTGGTGAAGGTGGTCGGCGACAAGTTCACGGCGTCGTTCTTCTGCAGCACCGACCAGGCCAACAACCAGATCGCGTCGTTCTACACCGGCGCCATGGCCAACGCCGGCGAGCTGTCGTTCCGGACCGTCGCCGGCGCCGCCGATGGGCTGGCGATCATCTCGCCGAACGACCCCGACGCGATGGTGCAGTACGCCGAGGAGTGCAGCACCATCGGGCTGCGCTACATCTGGGATCCGGGCCAGCAGTGCGCGCGGATGGACGGGACGCAGCTGCGCGACGGCATCGTCGGCGCCGAGATCGTCATCTGCAACGACTACGAGTTCGAGCTGATCCGCCAGAAGACCGGGATGAGCGAGGCCGACGTGCTGGGGGTGGCGTCGGCGCTGATCGTCACCCGCGGCGAGCACGGCAGCACGGTGCTGACCGCCGCCGGGCGCACCGACGTGGCGGCCGTGGCGCCCGACCGAATCGTCGATCCCACCGGTGTCGGCGATGCCTTCCGCGGCGGGCTGATGAAGGGGCTGGCGCAGGGACGGCCGCTGCCCCAGGCGGCGCAGATCGGCAGCGTGGCTGCCACCTGGGCGCTCGAGCACCTGGGCGGACAGAGCCACGCCTACACCTGGCTCGAGTTCGCGGCGCGTTACGAGCGCCACTTTGGGCCGCTTGGGTAGCTGAGCGGCCCATCCGCCGTAGCTCGCGCCAGCGAGCGAAGGCGGACGGCCGCTACGACCCGGCCGCGAAGCGCGCCCGGGCGGCGGCGAGGATGCGGCTGTACTTGGCCTGCTGCAGCAGGAAGTCGGTTTGCAGCAGCGCCACCTGGGCGTCGGTCAACTCAGCCGAGGTGATGACGCCGTTCTCGTAGGACACCTGCGCGATCGCCACGCTCTCACGGGCCAGTTCCAGCGCCTTCTGCTGCGTGGCTACCACCTCGGTGGTGGCTTGCAGATCGGTCCACGCCGTCTCGAGCTCGAGCCAGCCGGCGTCGAGGGCGGCGTTGAGGCCGTGCTCGGCCTGGCGCATCTGGGCGCGGGCCACGCCGCGCCTGGCCGCAGCGCCGGGCGCCGCCAGCAGCGGCACGCGGATGGCGAGGCCGAACTGATAGTTCTGGTTGTCGGCGCCGAGCAGGCGGCCAGCGTTGTCGTCCTGGTAGGCGACATTGCCGGTGAACGACAGCGACGGCTTCCACTCGGCATTGGCCAGCGCCACCGAGTGCTCGGCGATCTCCCGCCGCGACGAGAACGCCCGCAGGTCGGGGCGGTTGGGCAAGGTCGCGACCAGGGCGTCGCGCGATTCCGGCACCGGCACCTCGTCGAGGGACCCGCGCAGCACCAGCGGCTGCGACTGCGGCAGGGCGAGCACCGTCCGCAGCCCCTGATACGCCTGGTCGAGCGCGGCCTGGAACTGGATGCGGCGGGCGCGGGCGTTGGCCAGGTCGACCTCGGCACGCAGCACGTCGAGCCGGGCGACCGAGCCGGCCTCGAACCGGGCCCGGGCGAGCTCGAGTTGGCGCGTGGCCAGCTGGATGCCTTCGTCGGCGACCTTCAGGCTCTGCTCGTTGGTCAGCGCGGCGTAGAAGCTCTCGACGACCCGCAGCTGCAGCTGCTGGCGGGCCCGGTCGAGGCCGAGCGCCGACTCGGCCAACGCCGCCTGTTGGAGGCTGCGCGTGCGGGTCAGGCGGCCGCCGGTGTAGAGCGGCTGCGACAGCTCCAGGTTGACGGTGTTCTGGCGGGCGAACGCCGCTTCGAAGACCTGCTCCTCCGGCCCGAACACGCCGGCCGGAATGCGGATCTGCGGAAACTTCTGATACGGCTGGTACTGATAGTTGACCGCCGCGCTCGGCAGGAACGCGGCTCTGGCCTCGTCGACCCGCGACTCGCTGGCGCGGACGGTCTCCGCGACGACCTTCAGCGATTGGTTGGCGCCCATCGCGCGCTGCAGCGCGTCCTCGAAGGTCAACGTCATCGGCGCGCTGGCCGGGGTCTGGCCGAAGGCGGTCGAGCCGCCCCAGAACCAGCCAGCGAGCACCAGCAGCACGAGCGCGCCGGCAATTCGCGTCGCCTGCTGTAAGCGGGCCGGCGAGCTGCGGCGGTAGGTGGCCAGCCGCTCCAGCAGTCTGGCGAGCAGGAGATACGCCACCGGCACCACGACCAGCGTCAGGGCCGTCGAGGTGATCAGGCCGCCGATCGTCGCAATCGAGATCGGCGCCCGGAACTCCGAGCCTTCGCCGCTGGCGGTGGCCGACGGCATCATGCCGAGGATCATCGCGAACGTGGTCATCAGAATCGGCCGCAGCCGGATCGGTCCGGCCTTGAGGAGGGCGTCGCGAATCGACAGCCCCTCGTCGCGGTGGTAGTGGTTGGTCAGGTCGACGAGCAGAATCGCGTTCTTGGTGACCAGCCCCATCAGCATCACCACGCCGATCATCGCCGGCATGCCGATGTTGTTGCCGGTCACCACCAGCGCCAGCAGCGCGCCGACCACCGCCAGCGGCAGCGACAGCATGATCAGGAACGGCTCGGTGAACGACTCGAACTGCGACGCCAGCACGATGTAGATGAAGGCGATCGCCAGGATCATCGCCAGGCCCATCGCCGCCGCCGATTCCTGCATCATCTCGACGTCGCCGGCGAAGCCCCACTCGAAGTTGGGCGGCAGCTGCACCGTCGCCATCATCGCCTCGAGGTCCGTGGTGACGTCGCCGAGCGGGCGGTTGTCGAGCTCGATGGCGATCTTGGCCTGGCGGCGGCGCTGTTCGCGCTCGATGTTGGCCGGGCCGACGCCCGGCTCCATGCGCACGATGTCGCCGGTCCGGACCGCGGCGCCGCGCGGCGAGTAGAGCGGCGTGCGGGCGATGGCCGAGAAGTCGTTGCGGAACTCCGGCGCCAGCCGCACCCGGATGTCGTACTCCTCTTCGCCGTCGCGCAGCTTGGTCGGGACCACGCCCTCGACCATGCCGCGCAGCTGCGATGGCGACGGTCGCCGACCTCGAAGCCGAGGTCGGCGGCGAGCGATCGGTTGACGTGCGCCACCATCTCGGGCTGCCCGGTCTCGAGCGTGCTGTCGACGTCGGCGGTGCCGGGCGACCTGGCGGGCCCTGGCGACGATCTCGTCGCTCAGGCGCTCAGCGCCGCCATGTCGTCGCCGCGGACGAAGATGTTGACCGGCGCCTCACTCGGCGCGCCCTGCATGAACTCGGGATCGGTGACCGTCGCCTTGAGCATCGGCACCACGGCCAGCTTCTGCCGGGCCTCGGACTTGATCGCCGCCAGGCCGCGCTCGCGCTGCAGCTTCGAGGTCAGCTTGACCCGCAGCCGGGCCTTCAGCGGGTCGCCGTTGACGCCGACGGTGGAGAAGATCTGCCGCACCTCCGGGATGCCGCGGACGATCGTCTCGACGTTGCCGACCGCCGCCTCGCTCTGTTCGAACGACGTCCCCGGCGGCAGTTCGACGCTGCACCTCGAACTCGCCGCGGTCCTCGGCCGGCACGAACTCGGTGCCGATGATGCCGAGCGTGCGACAGGCTGCCGACGAACACCAGCAGCGGCCATGGCGACGACCGTCCACGGGTGGTCGATCGCCCAGCCGAGCAGCCGGTGATAGCGCTGGTCGATGCGGTCGTAGAACGCGCCCCAGCGTTCGAGGAAGCGGCCGGTGCGCGTCGCCCGGCGCTCTTCGGGCGGGATGAACCGCACGAAGCGCGACGACAGCATCGGGTCGAGCGTGAAGGCGACCAGCAGCGACATGGCGACGGCGAAGGCGATCGTCAGCGCGAACTGCTTGAAGAACTGGCCGACGATGCCGGTCATGAACCCGACCGGCAGGAACACCGCCAGGATGGTGAAGGTCGTCGCCATCACCGCCAGGCCGATTTCGGACGTGCCGTCGCGGGCCGCCGTCATCGGGTCCTTGCCCATTTCCATGTGGCGGAAGATGTTCTCGCGCACGACCACCGCGTCGTCGATGAGGATGCCGATCACCAGCGACAGCGCCATCAACGTCATCATGTTGAAGGTGAAGCCGACGATGTACATGAAGAAGAACGTCGCGATCACCGAGGTCGGCAGCGCCAGCGCGGTGATCAGCGTCGAGCGCCAGTCGCGCATGAACACGAAGATGACCAGCACGGCCATGATGCCGCCGAAGATGATGTGGCTGCGGACGTCGCGGACGTTCTCCTTGATGAAGTCGGCGTCGTTGTGAACCGGACGGATCTGCAGATCGGGGAACGACGGCGCGACCCGGGCCAGCGCCGCTTCGACCCGGTCGGTGATCGTCGACGGTGTTGGCGCCCGACTGCTTGCGCACCGAGAACGACACCGCGTCGGCGCCGTTGAGCCGAGTGGTCGATGTCGCGCTCCTCGAAGCCGTCGACCACCGTGCCGACGTCGCGGACGCGCACCGTCGAGCCGCCGTCGGAGCGGAGGATGACGTTGGCGACTTCGTCGGCGCCGCTGAACTCGCCCTTGGTGCGCAGCGACACGCTGCGGCCGTCGCGCTCGACGTTGCCGCCGGGCAGGTCGAGGTTCTCGGCGGCGAGTTTGGCGGCCACCTCGGTGATCGGCAGGTCCAGCGCCTCGAGCCGGCGCGGGTCGAGGTTGACCTGGATCTCGCGGACCTGCGCCGCCGTTGACCTCCACGGCGGCGACGCCGTCGATCTGCTCGAGCAGCGGCTTCAGCTCGTCGTCGACCTGGCGGCGCACCCGATCCGATGGCTGGGTCGAGCCGACCGCGTAGACCATCACCGGCAGGGCGGCGACGTCGAAGCGCTGGATGGTCGGGTCTTCGATGTCGGGCGGCAGCTCGCCGCGGATGGCGGCGACCTTCTCGCGAACCTCGGCGGCGGCGGCCTGCGGATCGACCTCGAGCCGCAGCTCGACGCCGACGCGCGAGAATCCTTCGGTCGAGGTCGAGATCACGCGCTTGACGCCGTTGATGCCGGCGACCGCGTCTTCGACCGGCTGCGTGACCAGCGTCTCGACTTCTTCGGGCGCGGCGCCGGGGAACGCGACGCCGATGTTGACGAAGGGGAAGTTGACCTCGGGGAAGAGGTCGATGCCGAGCCGTCCCATCGACACCACGCCCGAGCACCATGAAGCTCAGGATGACCATCGACGCGAAGACGGGGCGCTTGATTGAGGTGTCCGAAATCCACATGAGAGTTGTCCGCGCGCCGCTGTCCGGGAATCAGTTGAGGGTCGCGCGAACGCGCGACCCGTCGCTCAGCTGGCGGCGGGCGTCGGCGACGACGACGTCGCCGGCGGCCAGGCCGCGTGACAATCTGCACCCGCTGTGCCGTCATTGAGCCCTTCGGTGACCGGCACCGCCTGCACCGTGTCGCCCTGCACCTTCAACACCACGCGCGTGCCGGCCCGGGTGGTCACCGCTTCGCGCGGCACGATCACGCCGTCGCTCGACGAGGCGGTCACGATCCGGGCGGTCGCGTACATCCCCGACAGCAGCGCGGCCGCGGCGTTCGGGACGCGGATTTCGACCCTGAAGTGGCGGTTGCGTTCGTCGACTTCGGGGGCGATCGCCGCCAGCTCGCCGCGGTGGCGTTCCCCCGGTCGGGCCTGGACGACGACCTCGGCCGGCATGCCGACCCGCAGCCGGCCGGCTTCGAGTTCCGAGACGCCGGCTTCGAGCTTCAGCACGCGCATGTCGGCGACGACGACGACCGGCATCGTCGCCGGGCATCGCGCCCGGGTCGTAGTTGCGCTCGACGACGTAGCCCGGCGACCGGGGACGCGATCGTGGTGTCGCGCTGCACTTCGCGGGCCCGGCGCAGCGCGGCGTCGGCCTGGGCGAGGCTGGCGCGGGCCAGTTCGCGCTGGGCGACCGCCGCCTTGTGCGCGGTCTCGGCGGCGTCGAGCCGCTGGCGCGGCAGCGCGCCCTTCTCGAACAGATTGCGGGAGCGGTCGAGTTCGAGCTCGGCGTTGGCCAGCGTGGCCTCGACACTGTCGAGCCCGGCCTTGGCGACGTTGACGCTGGCGGTCATGGCGTCGGCCTGGGCGTCGATCTCGCGCCGGTCGATGGTGGCGACCGGCTGGCCCTCGCGGACCGCCGCGCCGATGTCGACGAGGATCCGTTCGAGGGCGCCGGGGACGCGCGGCTTGAGGCCGACGCGGGCCCGTGGCGCCAGGTTGCCCGAGAGCTCCAGCGCCGATTCGATGGTGCCGGCCGCCGCCGTCACGGCCGCGATGTCCACGGCCGCCGATTCCGGCGCGGCGGTTTGCGCCGCCTGCGGCGTAGCGGCGCTGCCGCCGCATGCCGCAGAGACGACGAGCGAGAGCGCCGCGGCACCCGCGGCGACGAGACTACGAGCCGTCATGAGCGCTGACTCCAGGAGAAACGGCCTCCGCCACCTGGGCCGGAACCGGCGGGTGGCAGGGCACGAACGTGAGCGGGGTGCCGGCGGCGAGGCCGGCGATGGTGGTGGCAAGGACGTCCCGGGCCAGGGCATCGGGGTCTTCGTCCGGTGCCAGCCGGCAGGTGCAGCCGAGCACGGCCGGGCCGGTCAGGGCTGCCCACAGGACATGGAGGGCGACGTGGGCGTCGAGCGCGGCAGGGAAGACGCCGACGTCGATCAATCGCTGGATGCGGGCCGCCACCTTCTCGAGCATCTGCTGGAGCTGGCCGAAGCCCTGCCATTGCTCGGTGATGGCCGGCACCGATCGGTCGACGAACATCAGGTGGAAGAACTCCCGCTGGTCCTTCGAGAACTCGTAGAAGGCCCACCAGCAGTTGCGGAGGTCGTCCATCGGCTCGGCGGCGCCGGCGACCGCCTCGATCGCCTGGTCGAGGCGCTGGAAGCCTTCGGCCGCCAGGGTGAAGAAGATGTCGTCCTTGCTCGGGAAATAGCTGTAGATGGCGGCCGGGCTGTACTCGATGCGCTCGGCGATCTTGCGAATCGACACCTGCGCGTACCCTTCGGCCACGAACAGGTCGCGGGCCGAGGTCAGGATGGCTTCCCGGACCGCGTGCCGCTCTCTGTCCTGTCGTTCTCTGATGCCCATCTATTCAGGGTAACTGAACGCCGTTCAGTGGCCTAATGCCGTTTGACGGAACCGGCCCGGCGGAGGTTCCAGGAGAGCGGTGGGCTACACTATCGGCCGTGCGCGCTTCGACGGCCGATCGGGCCCAGTCCATCCCCCCGTTGGCCGTCTCGGCGCTGGCCTGGGCCGTGCCCGGCGCCGGACATCTGCTCCTCGGGCGGCGCCAGAAGGGCCTCGTCTTCCTGCTGGCCTTGCCCACGATGTTCGGGCTCGGACTGGCGTTGTCCGGACGGCTGTTCCCGCTCGGGATCGGCGAGCCGCTGGTGATGCTGGCGGCGCTGGCCACCCGTGGCATGGGCGTGGCGGCGCTGGCCGCCGCATGGGCCGGGGCCGGGCCGGGCGTCGTGACCGCCGCGTCCTACGAATACGGCAACGCGTTCCTCATCGTCAGCGGCCTGCTCAACCTGCTGGTCGCCCTCGACGCCTACGACGTCGCGCTGGGGCGGAAGTGACGACCCACGTCGGGTTGCTGGTGCTGTTTGCGTTCTTCGTCGCGGTGGTGTTCGCCGTGATCGCCCACGACGAACCGCGACAGCAGGTGGCCTTCGGCGTGCGCGTGTTCGGCGGGTTCGTGGCCGCGGGCCTGGTGCTCGGCTGGCTCATGTACCCGCTCCCACTCTGATCCGCCCGTGGACGTGGCGGCGGCACGGCGCTGGTGGCTCTGGGGACCGGTCGTCCTCTACATGGCGGCGATCTTCGCGGTCTCCTCGATGCCGGAACCGCCGGCGCCGCCCGGGATCGACGACAAGACCCAGCACTTCGCCGCCTATGCCGGATTGGGTGTGGTGACGCTCCGGGCGACGAGCGGCGGCGTCATCACCGGTCTGCGCGCCGGGGCCGCCCTCGCGGCGTGGGCGATCGCCACGACCTTCGGGGCGTCCGACGAGTTCCACCAGCGCTTCGTGCCGGGACGATCGGCCGACCTGCTCGACCTGCGGGCCGACGCCCTCGGCGCCGCCGTGGCCATCGGCGCCGCGTGGCTGTCCGGTATACTTCTGCGTTCGCGACGCGCCGCGGGCGCCTCGTCGAGAGTGCCATGACCTACGAGATGATCCAGGTCGAGCGCGACGGCGCCGTCGCCGTCGTGACCATCGCCCGCCCCAAGGTCCTGAACGCGCTGAACGCGGCGACCCTCGCCGAGCTCGGGCACGCCATCGACGCGCTGGCCGCCGACGATACGGTGCGGGCGATCGTGCTGACCGGGGCCGGCGAGAAGTCGTTCGTCGCCGGGGCCGACATCAACGAACTGGCGGTACAGACGCCGGTGCAAGGCAAGGAGCACGCGGCGGCCGGGCAGCGTGTGTTCGACCGCATCGAGACGCTGGGTAAGCCGGTCGTCGCCGCCATCAACGGGTTCGCGCTCGGCGGCGGCTGCGAGCTGGCCATGGCCTGCACGCTGCGGCTGGCCGCCGATACCGCCCGCTTCGGCCAGCCCGAGGTGAATCTCGGCCTGATCCCCGGCTACGGCGGTTCGCAGCGGCTGCCGCGTCTCGTCGGCCGCGGCCGCGCGCTCGAGTTGCTGCTCACCGGCGACATGATCTCCGCCGCCCGCGCCTACGAGATCGGCCTGGTCAACCGGGTGGTGCCGGCCGCCGATCTGATGGCCGAGGCCCGCAAGGTGGCCGCCGTCCTGGCCGGCAAGGCGCCAGTCGCGGTCCGGTACATCCTCGAAGCGGTGCAGCACGGCGCCGAGATGTCACTGGGCGACGCCCAGCACCTCGAAGCCACGCTGTTCGGCCTGGTCGCCACCACCGACGACATGCGCGAAGGCACCCGAGCGTTCCTCGAGAAGCGCCCGGCCGTCTGGAAGGGGCGGTAGGCGTGTCCACCTTCGAAGGCCGTGCCGCCTCCGGCGGGGCCCGATTCGCGATCGTCGTGTCGCGCTGGAACGACTTCGTCACGACGCGCCTGCTCGCTGGCGCCCGCGAGGCGCTGGCCGAGGCCGGCGTCGCCGCCGACGACATCGACGTGGTCTGGGTGCCGGGGGCGTTCGAGATCGCCGCCGCGGCCCGCCACGTGGCGACGCGCCGGCGCCCGGCCGCCGTCGTTTGCCTGGGCTGTGTGATCCGCGGCGGCACCCCGCACTTCGAGTACATCGCGTCGGCTGCCGCTCACGGCATCACGGCCGCCGCCGCCGACACCGGCGTGCCGATGGCCTTCGGCGTGCTCACCACCGACTCGGTCGAACAGGCAGTGGAACGTGCCGCCGCCGGGCCGGCCAACAAGGGCCGGGAAGCGGCGCTGGCGGCGGTGGAGATGGCGACGCTCATGGCGGCGATCGAGGCCGCCGGATGAGCGGTCCCGGCGATGCGCGCGGGCGCTGGGACGGCCGGCACCGGGCCCGCGAATCGGCGCTGCGCGCGCTCTATCAGATGGCGGTCGCCGATCTCGACGCCGGGACCGCGCTGGCGCTCACCGCAACCGCCGGCGACGACGGCGAGCGCCTGGTCCTCGACGACGACCACGCCGCGTTCGCCGCCCGTCTGGCCAGCGGCACCTGGGAGGCGCGGGCGGCACTCGACGCAATCATCGAGCCGCTCAGCACCAACTGGCGGCTCGATCGGCTCGCCGTCATCGACCATCTCGTGCTGCGGATGGCGATCCAGGAGTGGCTCACCGAGCCGTCGACGCCGCCCAAGGTCGTGCTCAGCGAGGCGCTCGACCTGGCCCGCGAGTACAGCGGCGAGGCCGCGGTGCGGTTCGTCAACGGCGTGCTCGACGCCGCCTTCCGCCAGCTGCGCGCCGACGGCCGTATCATCGAGTAGCCCGGCTCACGTCCATGTCCAACGAAGCGGAACAGTCCGAACAGCGGCGCGCCAACCTGGCGGCCCTCGCCGCGCTCGGCGTCGACATCCATCCACACCGGTTCGATGTCACCCACTCGGTGACGGCGCTGGTCGACCGTCACACCACGACGCCGGCCGCCGATCTCGACAGCCCACGGGTGGAGACGGTGGTCGCCGGCCGCATCGTCGGCATCCGCAGCTTCGGCAAAGCCAGCTTCCTGGTGATTTCGGACGGCCGCTCGCGGTTGCAGACCTACCTGCGCCAGGACGGGCTGCCGGAGCGCGATTTCGCCGCGTCGCGGCTGCTCGACATCGGCGATCACGTCGGCGTCGCCGGCCACCTGTTCCGCACCAAGACCGACGAGCTGTCGGTGTGGGCGTCGGCGCTGACCTTTCTGGCCAAGTGCTATCTGCCGCTGCCCGAGAAGTGGCACGGGCTGAGCGACGTCGAGACGCGCTACCGGCAGCGGTATCTCGACCTGGCGGTCAACCCGGAGGTGCGCCGGGTGTTCGAGGCGCGCAGCCGCACCGTGGCGGCGGTGCGCGAGTTCCTGAGCGCGCGCGGCTTCCTCGAGGTCGAAACGCCGATGATGCAGCCGATTGCCGGCGGCGCGCTGGCCCGGCCCTTCGTCACCCACCACAACGCGCTCGACATCCAGCTCTATCTGCGCATCGCGCCCGAGCTGTACCTGAAACGGCTGGTGGTCGGCGGCATCGACCGCGTGTTCGAGATCAACCGCAACTTCCGCAACGAAGGCATCTCGACCCAGCACAACCCCGAGTTCACGATGCTGGAGTTCTACTGGGCCTACGTCGACTACGACACGCTGATGCGCTTCACCGAGGAGCTGCTGGCGACGGTGGCGCAGCAGGTCACCGGCGGCACCGAGTGCGCGTTCGGCGCCCACCGGATTTCGTTCGCCGCGCCGTTCCGCCGGTTGTCGCTGCGGCACGCCGCGGCCGAGGCGGCCTCGGCGCGCCTGGGGCGGACGGTGACCACCGACGACCTGCGCGACCGCGTCACCGCCGCCGCGATCGCCCGTGAACTGCACATCGAGGTCGCGCCGGCGGCCGGGGTCGGGAAGATCGCCACCGAGATATTCGAGCGGCTGTGGGAGGCGGACCTGGTGCAGCCGACCTTCGTCCACGACTTCCCGACCGAAGTGTCGCCGCTGTCCAAGCAGCGCGCCGACGACCCCGACACCGTCGAGCGGTTCGAGCTCTACATCGGCGGGTTCGAAGTGGCCAACGCCTTCAGCGAGCTGAACGATCCCGACGAGCAGCGCCGTCGCTTCGAGGCCCAGCTGGCGGAACGGGCCACCGGCGACGACGAGGCCCACGCGATGGACGAAGACTACGTGCGGGCCCTGGAGTACGGCTTGCCGCCCACCGGCGGCGAAGGGATCGGCATCGACCGTCTGGTGATGCTGCTGACCGACAGCCCGTCAATCCGCGACGTCATCCTGTTCCCGCAGATGCGCCCCGTGACCAGGGCCGACTGACCTCGCCACGACGCCGATGCCCTACGAGCTCTACGTCGCCCTGCGGTATCTCTTCGCGCGGCGCAAGCAGGCGTTCATCTCGGTCATCTCGCTGGTGTCGATGCTCGGCGTCACCGTCGGTGTGATGGCCCTGGTGATCGCCCTGGCGCTGATGACCGGACTGCAGCAGGGGGTGCGCGACCGGATGCTCGGCTCGTCGGCGCATGTCTACGTCTTCAAGACCGGCGGGCTGACCGACTACCAGGCCGACATCGCCCGGCTGACGCAGCTGCCCGACGTGTTCGGGGGCGCGCCGGCGCTGATGGGCAAGGCGCTGGTCAGCCACGGAGACCAGCAGCAGTTCATCACCATCAAGGGGATCGAACCGGCGCGCGAGCGCGGCGTCACCGAGATCGCCGCGGCGCTGACCAGCGGCAGCTACGACGACCTGACCTCGGGCGGCGACGACGATCTGCCCGGCATCCTCATCGGCCACGAGCTGGCCGGCCAGCTCGGCGCCTTCGTCGGCGACACCGTGTCTCTGCTGACGCCCAGCGGCACGCTGTCGCCGATGGGGGTGATGCCGCGGACCCGGCGGCTGAAGGTGGTCGGCGTGTTCCAGCTCGGCCTGTTCGAGTTCGACCAGGCCTACGGCTTCGTCACCCTGGAGACCGCCGGACGGCTGGCCGGCAAGATCGAGCCGGACCACATCGAGTTGAAGGTCCGTGACATCTATCAGGCCCCGGCGATCGCCGACGAGATCACGCGGCTGCCCGATGCCGAGTACCTGGCGCAGGACTGGGCCGATCTCAACCGGTCGTTGTTCTCGGCGCTGTGGCTGGAGAAGGTGGCGATCTCGATCGCCATCGGCCTGATCGTGATGGTGGCGGCGCTGAACATCGTGGCGTCGCTGATCCTGCTGGTGATGGAGAAGAGCCGCGACATCGCCATCCTCAAGACGATGGGATCGTCGGCGCGCAGCATCCGCCGCATCTTCATGCTGCAGGGCCTGGTCATCGGCGTCGTCGGCACCGTGTGCGGCGCCGGCGCCGGCGTGGCCATCGCCACGGTGCTCGACCGCTACCGCGTCATCCGGATTCCCGCCGACGTCTACCAGCTGTCGCACCTGCCGTTCACGATCGTGCCGCGCGACGTGGTCCTGGTGGTGGTCGCGGCGCTGCTCATCTGCTTCCTGGCGACGATCTATCCGTCGCGGCAGGCGGCGCGGCTCGACCCGGCCGAGGCGCTGCGCCATGAGTGAGCCGTTCCTGGTCGCCCGCGGGCTGCATAAGTCCTACCCGGTGGCCGGCCAGCGGCTGCACGTGATCCGCGATCTGGCGATCGAAGTCGCCCGCGGCGAGATGGTGGCGATCGTCGGCGCGTCCGGGGTGGGGAAGAGCACCCTGCTGCACGTGCTGGGTGGTCTCGACCGGCCCGACCGCGGCGACGTCCGCCTCGGCGAGGTCGACCTGGCGCGCATCACCGACGACGCGTTGGTCGCGTTTCGCAACCGCCACGTCGGCTTCGTGTTCCAGTTCCACCACCTGCTGCCGGAGTTCACCGCGGTCGAGAACGTCGAGATGCCGCTGCGGATTGCCCGGCTGCCGCTCGGCGAGGCGCGGGCCCGGGCCGAGGCGCTGCTGACGCGGGTGGGACTGGCCGAGCGGCTGAGCCATCGCCCCGGGATGCTCTCGGGCGGCGAGCAGCAGCGGGTGGCGGTGGCGCGGGCGCTGGTGCAGCATCCGGCGCTGCTGCTGGCCGACGAACCGACCGGCGACCTCGACGAGACCACCGCCGACGCGTTGCACGGGCTGCTGCGCGAGATGCACGCCGAGTTCAACCTCACCGCGGTGATCGCCACGCACAACCCGCGCCTGGCGCAGCAGTGCGACCGCATCCTGCGCCTCGAGGGCGGGCGACTCAATCCGGCGTAGCCGGATCGTGGTCGGGGCCGGCGCGCCGGGCGGCGATGGCCATCACCAGCGCGGCGATCACCAGCACGTAGTAGTTGCAGAACGCCTTCTTGCCGAAGGCGAACGCCGTGAGCACGGTGACGGCGAACGCCGCGGTGGCGCCGGCCGGCGTCGATGGGGCGCGCCGGATCGCCAGCAGGGCGGCGAACGCGACCAGGGCCGCGTAGGCCACACCGGGCAATGGCGCGCCGGTGGCGCGGGCCAGCGGCACGGCCAGGCTCAGCGCGTCCATCCGCAGCCCCTCGCGTACCTGCACCATCACCGCGCTGTGGAAGAACCCTGTCGGGTCGGCCAGGGCCGGCAGCGTGGCGGCCACGGCCGTCGCCGCGGCAACGAGGATGACGTCGCGCCGGCGTGCCGGCGTGTCGGCCAGGTGCCACAGCATCGGCGCCGCCAGCACCAGGTACTGCTTGGTGGCCATCGCCAGGCCGAGTGCGGCGGCGGCGGCGAGCGGCTTGCCGGTGGAGGCCGCCCATACCGCCAGCCCGAGCCACCCGATCGCAAACGGCTCGGTCCACGATTGCTCGAGCGCGAAGAACCCGCGCGGTGTGAAGAGCAGCACGCCGGCGGCGAGCACCGCCACCGCCGATCGGCGTCCGGCGGCGACCAGCGCCGCCGCGCCCAGGACCAGGGCCGCCAGCTCGGCGTAGCGGAAGTCGCCGAGCGCGTGTCCCGGCCAGGCCATCACCAGGCTCAGCGGCGGATATGGAAACCCGTACTGCACGCGGCCGTTCTCGACCATGCCGGGTGGATAGAAGTCCTGCTGCCCCCGATAGAGGTCGGGGAAGCTCATGCTGTAGGGGCTCTCGCCGCGGGCCAGTGCGGCGAACGCCTCGTCGTGGACGGTGACGACGTCGATGACCGGATCGGGCGACCCGCGGTAGGTCAGCAGTCCCAGCACGACGGTCGCACCGAGCAGGCCGGCCGCCGCGGTGAGGCGCACCCGCCGCCCTCCGACCAGCGCCGCCACAGCGCACAGGGCAGCGACGGCGAGACCGGGGACGAAGCCGGGGTGTTGCGACGGCATCGGACGGGTGAGGTACATCCCGATTGGCGCGCGGGCGATCACGGCGAGCTGACCGATCAGGACGGCGGCCAGCACGGCGGCGACGGCGCGCGGCTGGTCCGGGACGAGACGGCCGAGCGCGCGCGGGGCGAGCAGCGCCGCCCAGGCGACGACGAGCGCCGCGACGACCATCGCCATCGCCGCCGGCTCGTAGAAGCCGTTGGCACGCTGCAGCGCCGCGCCGAGCAGCGCGGCGGCGACGGCCAGGGCCGGACGGTGCGGGTCGATCGCGGCCACGCGGGCCGCCGCGGCGTCAGTCACCGAACCGGATGCCCTGGGCGAGCGGCAGGGACGACGACCAGTTCACGGTGTTGGTCTGGCGCCGCATGTACGCCTTCCAGGCGTCCGACCCGGATTCGCGCCCGCCGCCGGTTTCCTTCTCGCCGCCGAAGGCGCCGCCGATCTCGGCGCCCGACGTGCCGATGTTGACGTTGGCGATGCCGCAGTCGGACCCGTGCGCCGACAGGAACGCCTCGGCGGTGCGCACGCTCTCGGTGAAGATCGCCGACGACAGCCCCTGGGGCACGCCGTTGTGCAGGGCGAGGGCCTGCTCGAAGGTCGAGTACTCGAGGAGGTAGAGGATCGGCGCGAACGTCTCGCGGCGGACGACCGCGGTCTGGGCCGGCATCCGGACGATCGCCGGCTCGACGAAGTGCGGTCCGATGTCGGGCCGGCGAGCGCCGCCGTAGAGCACCTGGCCGCCTTCACTCACGGCCTGGGCGAGCGCGCCCTGCATGGCGTCCACCGCCGCGGTGTTGACGAGCGGCCCCATCAGCGTGCCGGTAGCGAGCGGCTCGCCGATCGGCACCTGCCGATAGGCGGCGAGCAGCCGCGCCGTCAGGGTCTCGATGACCTCGGCGTGGACGATCAGCCGGCGCGTCGAGGTGCAGCGCTGTCCGGCAGTGCCGACGGCGCCGAAGAGCACCGCCCGCACTGCCATGTCGAGGTCGGCGTCGCGGGCGACGATGATGGCGTTGTTGCCGCCCAGCTCGAGCAGCGACCGCCCGAAGCGCTCGGCGACCACCTGCGAGACCCGCCGGCCGACCGCGGTCGAGCCGGTGAAGGAGATGAGCGGCAGGCGGTCGTCGCCGAGCATACGCTCGCCGATGGTGCGGCCGGTGCCGACCACCAGCGTGAACACGCCGGTCACGCCGTGATCGGCCATCACCTGATTGGCGATGCGCTGTACGGCCAGGGCGGTGAGCGGCGTCGGCTCGGCCGGCTTCCACACCACCGTGTCGCCGCACACCGCCGCCAGCGCCGCGTTCCACGACCACACCGCCACCGGGAAGTTGAAGGCTGTGATGACGCCGATCGGCCCGAGCGGATGCCACTGTTCCATCATCCGGTGGCCCGGTCGCTCCGACGCGATGGTGAGGCCGTAGAGCTGTCGGGACAGCCCGGTCGCGAAGTCGCAGATGTCGATCATCTCCTGCACTTCGCCGTGACCTTCGGCGCGGATCTTCCCCATCTCGAGCGTCACCAGGTCGCCGAGCGGCTCCTTGGCGTCGCGCAGCGCCTGGCCCAGATCGCGCACCAGCTCGCCGCGCTTGGGCGCCGGGACGCTGCGCCAGGTGGCAAACGCCGCCTGGGCGGCATCGACGGCGCGGTCGTAGTCGGCGTCAGTGGCGAGTTGCACGGCGGCCAGCGGCTGGCCGGTGGCGGGGTCGTCGGAGCTGTGCAGCGTCGCGGCGCTGGCCAGCGTCCAGTCGCCCGGGCCGGTCGAGACCCCGGGGTTGACGGCGGCGAGGCCGAGCCGTTCGAGCACGGCGGCCGCAGTAGGGATGTGGGCAACGGGCATGACGGAGTCTCCGCGACGGCGACGCCGTCGATCAGTCGAGGCCGGCGAGCTGGAAGACGACCGTGGCGACACCGGAGTAGTCGTCCTCACCGCCACCGGCGGTCACCTGCGCATGCACCAGCTGCTGCACGAGCGCCGTGGCCAGCGCCGGCACGCCGTGCGCGGCCATCGTCTCCTGCACGACGCGCAGGTCCTTCTTGTAGAGGCGGGCCTTGAACCCTGGCACGTAGTTGCCGGTCAGCATGCGCTCGCCATGGACTTCGAGCACCCGACTCGATGCGAAGCCGCCGAGCAGCGCCTGCCGCACCTTGACGCCGTCGACGCCGGCCTTGCGGGCGAGAGCCAGGGCTTCGGCGACGGCCAGCATCGTGCCGCCGATGACCAGCTGGTTGCAGGCCTTGCAGATCTGGCCGGCGCCCGAGGGGCCGACGTGGACGATGCGGTCTTCGCGGCCCATGCGGGCCAGCAGCGGCCGGACGCGCTCGAGGCTCCCGGCCTCGCCGCCGACCATGAACGTCAGGGTGCCCTCGATGGCGCCGATCTCGCCGCCGCTGACCGGGGCGTCGAGATAGGTGCCGCCCCGGGTGGCGGTCTCGGTGGCGAATCGGATGGCCGCGGCCGGGGCAATCGTGCTCGAGTCGATGACGACCGCCCCGGGCTGCAGGGCCGACCACACGCCGTGCGGTCCGTCGAGCACCGCCTCGACGTCGGGCGCGTCGGGCAGCATCGTCACCACCACCTGACAGGCGGCGGCGACCGCCGCCGGCGTCGCGGCGATGCTGGCGCCGGCGTCGAGCAGGGCGCGCTCGGCGGCCTGGCTGCGGTTGTGCGCGACGACCGCGATGCCGTGCTTGCGCAGGTTGAGCGCCATGGGGCGTCCCATGGCCCCGAGTCCGATGAAGCCGACTGTTTCACTCACCTGCGCACCCCCGCCGGGATTGTACCCGGCCCCGGCCGGGACCGATCCAAATCCGCGAAGTCCAGCCGAATGCGTGACTTAGGCGGCGTCACCGGTGCGAGGGCCGGCCGGAATCCCGTATAATGGACCCCAGAGAGCGCCGGGACTCTTCATCTCCTCTCGCGAAGGCGGCCGGATGTTCGAGCGGTACACCGAAAGAGCACGGCGGGTTCTGTTCTTCGCCCGCTATGAGGCCAGTCAGCTCGGCAGCATTTCGATTGAAACCGAGCACCTGCTGCTCGGGCTGATCCGGGAAGGGAAGGGTCTGACCAGCCGGATCTTCCAGCGTTCCCACCTGTCGCTGGACAGCATCCGCAAGGACATCGAGGGCCGGACCGTCTTCCGCGAGAAGGTCTCGACCTCGGTCGAGATCCCCTTCAGCGGCGAGACCAAGCGGGTCCTCCAGTACGCCGCCGAGGAGGCCGACCGTCTCCTCCACAACTACATCGGGACCGAGCACCTGCTGCTCGGCCTGCTCCGCGAGGAGCGCTCGGTCGCGGCCAGCATCCTGATGGAAAAGGGGATGCGCCTCCACGCGGTGCGCGAGGACATCGTCCAGCTGCTGAACGAGAAGACCACGCTGACCCGGGTCAAGGAGACGCCGCTCCTGGCCGAGTTCAGCCGCGACCTGACCGACGTCGCGATGAAGAACCACCTCGACCCGCTGGTCGGCCGCGACTACGAGCTGGAGCGGGTGCAGCAGGTGCTGTGCCGGCGCACCAAGAACAACGCCGTGCTGATCGGTGAACCGGGGGTCGGCAAGACCGCGATCGTCGAAGGTCTGGCCCAGAAGATCGTCTGCGGCGACGTGCCGCACTTCCTGGCCGACAAGCGCCTGCTCGCCCTCGACATCTCCCTCATCGTCGCCGGCACCAAGTACCGCGGCCAGTTCGAAGAGCGCCTCAAGGCGATCATGAAGGAGCTGACCGAGAACCCGAACATCATCGTGTTCATCGACGAGCTGCACACCCTGGTCGGGGCCGGGTCGGCGGAGGGCTCGCTCGATGCCGCCAACATCCTCAAGCCGGCGCTCAGCCGCGGCGAGATCCGCTGCATCGGCGCGACCACGCCGGCCGAGTACCGCAAGTACATCGAGAAGGACCGCTCGCTCGAGCGCCGCTTCCAGGCCATCAAGGTCGAGCCGCCGGGCGAGCAGGAGACCATCACCATCCTGATGGGCGTGAAGGACCGCTACGAGCAGTTCCATCACGTCGAGTACCTCGAAGGACGCGATCGAGGCCGCGGTCTACCAGTCGAGCCGCTACGTCACCGACCGCTTCCTGCCCGACAAGGCCATCGACCTGCTCGACGAGGCCGGGGCCCGCGCCAAGCTGCGCGAGGCCGGCTACAGCGAGGAGTTCGGCGAGATCAACAAGAGCATCCGCGTCGCCGTCGAGCAGATGGAGCACGCGGTCTCGGCCAAGGACTTCGACCGGGCGCAGTACTACCGCGACCAGGAGACGGCGGCGCGCGAGAACCTGCAGTTCGTGCGCGAGAAATTCGACGTCCGCTCCAGCGCCCGCCGGGTGGTGGTCGGCCGCGCCGAGATCGACGACGTCGTCTCGAAGTGGACCGGCGTGCCGCTGTCGTCGATCAACCAGGACGAGAGCGACAAGCTGCTGCGGATGGAGGAGGAACTCCACCACCGCGTGGTCAGCCAGGAGAAGGCGATCTCGGCGTTGTCGCGGGCGATTCGCCGCTCGCGGGCCGGGCTCAAGGCGCCGACCCGTCCGGTCGGCAGTTTCATGTTCCTGGGCCCGACCGGCGTCGGCAAGACCGAACTGGCGCGGGCGCTGGCCCAGTTCCTGTTCGGCAGCGAGGGCGCGCTCATCCGCTTCGACATGTCCGAGTACATGGAGAAGCACTCGGTCTCGAAGCTGATTGGCTCGCCGCCCGGGTACGTCGGCCACGAGGAAGGCGGCCAGCTGACCGAGCGGGTCAAGCGGACGCCGTACTCGGTGGTGCTGCTCGACGAAATCGAGAAGGCCCACCCCGACATCTTCAACATCCTGCTCCAGGTGTTCGAGGACGGCCATCTGACCGATGGCCTCGGCAATCGCGTCAACTTCAAGAACGCGATCCTGATCATGACCTCGAACATCGGCGCGCGCTTCATCCAGAAGCGGGCGACGATGGGCTTCCAGTCCGACGGCACCGATCAGCAGAAGAGCATCAGCGACATGGTGCTCGGCGAGGTCAAGCGCACCTTCAACCCCGAGTTCATCAACCGCATCGACGAGCTGATCGTGTTCGACGCGCTGTCGGACGACGACCTGCGGCGGATCCTCGGGCTGCTGGTGACGCAGCTCAACGCCAACCTGGCCGACCGGCGGATGGCGGTGCGACTGACCGCCGAGGCGATCGACTGGATCATCGACGTGACGTGCAAAGACCGGTCGTACGGGGCCCGGCCGCTGCGGCGGGCGATCCAGCGCCATGTCGAGGACCCGCTGGCCGAGGAGCTGATCCGCGGCCGGCTGCGGGACGGCGACATCGAGGTCTACCTCGACGGCGCCACCCTGGCCTACCGGCCGGCGGGGGAGTCGGGCGAACCGGTCGGGGCCGGCCGTCCGCTTTCCAGCGACGTCTGAATCCGGTAGCATCGGTGGGTTCGGTTCCTGCGCCGATGCCAGGGATGCTGACTGCGCCCAGTCAGCGCCCCGTCGCAGGGAAAGGCGGCCCGGCTGCAGAGAGGGCCGTAGAAAGAATGTGTCGCCCACCGACGTGAGAACGATGCGAAGGCTCCTCCTCGGTCCTGCTCGCCGTCGCCGTCGCCGGGGCCATCCCAGCCGCGGCGGAACAGGCCGCGCCGGCCGCCCAGCCCGCGGTGCGGATGCCGCCACCCGGTACGGGCGCGGTCATCCGCAACCTGCAACTCCGCTTCCATCCGGTCGACGAGTCGCTCATCGACCCCCAGACCTACCTCTACTACATCCAGACCCAGCCCAGCCGTAGTTCGGACGGGGTGTGGGTGACCTACGACGAGGCCGCGGAACAGAAGCTCCGCGATGACTTCCGCCGGCTGTGGGGCACCAACTTCCTCGACAACCTGTGGGTCGAGGTCATCGACGAGCCGTACGACAACGGCGTACTCGGCAAGCGCGTGATCTTCAACATGGAAGAGCGCCCGCGCGTGAAGATCGTCGACTACACCGGGTCGTCCAAGGTCGAGCGCACCAAGATCGACGAGAAGATGAAGGAAGCGGGGGTGGCGCTTCGCCTCGACTCGTTCCTCGACGAGGGGGCGGTGCGCCGGGTGAAGGGCATCATCCAGGAGATGATGGGCGAGAAGGGCTACCAGTTCGCCGAGATCAACTCCACCGTCGAGGTCCTGCCCGGCGGGCCGAAGCTGGTGAAGGTGGTGTTCGACGTGCAGGAGGGCCCGAAGGTCCGCATCCGCGAGGTCGACTTCGTCGGCAACACCGCGCTCGGCGACGGCACGCTGCGGCGCAAGATGAAGGAGACCAAGCAGCACGGGGCCTTTTCCTGGCTGACCGGCGGCGGCACCTTCAAGGAAGCCAAGTTCGAGGAAGACGCCGACATGGTGGTGGCCCACTACCGCAACGAGGGCTACATCGAAGCCCGGGTCGGCGCCCCCGAACTGAAGACGCTGCAGGACTCCACCGACGGCAAGACCCGCTGGATCCAGGTGCGGATCCCGGTCACCGAGGGCGCGCGTTTCAAGGTCGGCCAGTTCGACTTCAACGGCAACACGGTCGTCAAGGGCGAGGCCCTGCGGACGCTGTTCAAGCTGCAGACCGGCGACTGGTACAGCGAGAAGCGCGTGCGCGACGGCCTGCGCAAGGCGCAGGAGGTCTACGGCGGCGGCGGCTACTTCGAGTTCACCGGCTACCCCGACCTCAAGCCGCAACCGGCGCCCGAAGGGCCGATTGCCGGCTCGGCCGAGCCGACCGTCGACGTCACCATGCAGATGCAGGAAGGCGAGCAGTACTTCGTCAACCGCATCACTTTCGTCGGCAACACCACCACCCGCGACACGGTGGTGCGCCGCGAGATGCGGCTGGTCGAGGGCAACATCTTCAACACCGAGGCGCTGAAGTACAGCGTCCGCCGCCTGAACCAGGTCGGCTACTTCAAGACCCTCGAAGAGGGCCAGGGCATCGACGTCAAGAAGACCCCCAACGAGAAGAACAAGGTCGACGTCACCCTGAAGCTGGAAGAGCAGAACCGCAACCAGCTCACCTTCGGCGCCGGCGTCTCGCAGTTCGAAGGGCTTCTTCGGCCAGCTGTCGTTCCAGACCGCCAACTTCCTCGGCCGCGGCGAGAGCCTCACGGTGTCGCTGCAGGGCGGCTCCCGGGCCCAGAACTACCAGGTGGCCTTCACCGAGCCGTTCCTGTTCGACCGCAACATCACCGGCGGCATCGACGTCTTCAAGCGGCAGCTCAACTACATCAACCAGTTCACCCAGTCGTCGGCTGGCGGCAACCTGATGATGGGCTTCCCGGTGGCCGACTTCTCGCGGCTGTTCGTCAGCTACAGCTTCGAGCGCACGGAAGTGCTGGACCTGAACGAGGCCTACACCAACCCGCAGCTGCTGCAGCAGAACCCGTTCCTGGCCGACTCGCTGCTGCTGCGTCAGGGCGGGTCACGGACGATCAGCAAGATCGTCGCCGAGCTTCGCCTTCAACACCGTCGACAACCCGATCTTCCCGACCACCGGCCGCAAGCTGACGGCGTCGTTCGACTACGCCGGCCCGGGCGGCGACACCTTCTTCATCAAGCCGACGGTCGAGGCGGTGGGTTTCTTCCGCCTGACGCCGCGCATGTCGGTCGGCGGCCGCGCGCAGGTGCAGTACATCCGGCCCTACGGCGACACCAAGCAGCTGCCGATCTTCGAGAAGCTGTTCATGGGCGGCGAGTACAGCATCCGCGGCTACGACATCCGCAGTATCGGGCCGCGCGACATCAACTCCGGCGTGGTGCTGGGCGGCAACAAGAGCGTGCTGTTCAACGGCGAGTTCATCACCCAGATCGCCGGACCGGTGCGGCTGGTCCTGTTCTACGACGCCGGCCAGGTGCGCGACCTCGGCGAGAAGTTCGGCTGGCAGGAGGACATCCTGCAGATCGTGCCGCCGACCCCGCCGCTGCTCATCGATCCCCTGGCGTTCACCGGCTTCGTCGATCCGGACGCGCCCGGGACGACGACCCGGTCGATTGGCCGTCAGGCCGCGTTCAAGACCTCGACCGGCGCCGAGATCCGCTTCTTCATGCCGGTGCTGAACGTGCCATTCCGGCTGATCTTCGCCTACAACCCGCAGCGCGGCGGGGTGCTCACCAACCAGCTGCAGCCGGCCCGGAAGTTCACGTTCCGGTTCGCGGTCGGTTCCACGTTCTAACGCGGTGGCCGTCGCGGCCGGCTCGCGGGCGGTGCGACTACGGGTGCACGACCTCGACTTCGTAGTCTTGCGGGTCGGTGATGGTGCCGATGTCGTAGATGCGGAGGCAGAGCTGGCCGGTGGTCGTGGCCCGGCCGATGATCGCCGACAAGACGGTGGCGCGGTCGTTGGCGATGACCGCCTGGCAGGCGGTGCCGTTCCAGGTGCCCAGGCTCATTCCCACCAGCGACCCGCCGTCGGGCGCGATCGCCTTCAGGGTGGCGGTGACGTCGCCACCCGCGGCCGAGACGATCGGGAAGGGGTGGGAGGTGCCGCCGTTGCGAACCAGCGTGCCGGTGAAGGTGTCGGTCACCGTGGCGACGGGGTTGGTCGGGGCGGTCGGCGTGGTGGTGTCGTCGTCGCCGCAGCCGGCGACCAGCAGGGGAAGAAGCAGCGTGCAGGCGAGCGTCACTCGGCGCATTACAGGTCCTCGGGGGCAGGGCGGTCGCAACCTGCCGATCTTAACCCGGCCCGGCGTTCTAGAGTAAAATGCGAAGCTTCTCGGTGAAGCCGAAAAGGATGTCAGCAATGAGACGTATGGTTCTGGCCGTTGGCCTCGTCGTGACGACGGGCGCCGCTTCGTTCGCCCAGGCGCCGGCCCCGGCCCCGGCCACCGCCAAGCCGGCCGCCCCGGCCCCGCAGGCCGCCGCCCCCGCTCCGGCCCCCGCGCCCGTACTGCCGTTCCCGGAGGGCGCCAAGATCGCCTTCGTCGTGCTGCAGCGGGTCGTGGCCGAGTCGAACGACGGCAAGCAGGCCAGCGCGAAGGTGCAGGGCCTCCAGCAGAAGAAGGTCGCCGAGCTCAACGAGCGCCAGAAGGCTCTCCAGGGGTTCCAGGAAAAGCTCGACAAGAGCGGCGCGGTGATGAGCGAGTCGGCGCGCGGCGAGCTGGCCAAGCAGGTCGAGCGGACGCAGGTCGACCTGCAGCGGGCCACCCAGGATGCGCAGCAGGAGGTCCAGGAGCTCCAGCAGCAGCTGCAGGACGAGTTCCAGCGCCGGATCGCCCCGATCATCGAAGCCGTCGGCAAGGAACGCGGCCTCCACTACATCTTCAACGGGCCCGATTCGGGCCTGGTGTGGGCCGATGCCGCGCTCGACATCACGGCCGACGTGATCAAGAAGTTCGACGCCGTCACCAAGCCGGCGGCGCCGGCCGCGGCGCCCAAGCCGCCCGGCCAGTAGCCGGCCGTCCCCACGGTCAGAGGCGGCCGTCCTCCGGGACGGCCGCGTGTCCGTACTCGAGCCCCCGACGCGTGAACATCGCCCCTTTCCTCGAGCGCCAGCGGTACCGGTTTCCGGCCGTGCTCGTGGACGCGGTGTCGGCGGTCGATGACCGCCACCTGCGGGCCGTGAAGACGGTCAGCGTCGGCGAGGACTTCGTCCAGGGCCATTTTCCCGGCGTGCCGCTGCTGCCCGGGGTCCTGATGCTCGAAGCGCTGACCCAGGTGTCGAGTGTGCTCCTGCTCAGCCAGCCCGACACCCCGGCGGCCGCCCGGGTCGTGCTGCGCGGCGTGGACGACGTCAAGTTCCGCCGGCCGGTCGTGCCCGGCGACCGCATGACCATCGAGGTGCGGCTGGGCCGACGGCGCGGGCCGATCGCGCAGCTGCACGCGACCGGCGAGGTCGACGGCAGTGCGGTGATCGAGGCCCGGCTGGTCCTGGCGGTCACGACCGACGAACCGCTCATCGACCCGACCGCGTCGGTGCATCCCACGGCGGTCGTCGGCGCCGGCACCGTCGTCGGCGCCCATGCGGTCGTCGGCGCGCACGTGGTGCTCGGCCGCCGGGTGATCGTCGGCGCCTCGGCGGTGATCGAGGGCGACACCCACATCGGCGACGGCACGCACATCTTCCCGTTCGCCTCGGTCGGACTGCAGCCCCAGGATCTGAAATACCGCGGCGAGCGGACGACGCTGGTGATCGGCTCCGGCAATGTCATCCGCGAGTGCGTGACGATCCACCGCGGTACGGTCGGCGGCGGCGGCGAGACCCGGATCGGCGATCGCAATCTGATCATGGCCTACGCGCACATCGCCCACGACTGCCGGGTCGGCAGCGACACGATCTTCGGGCCCGGCGCCACGCTCGGCGGCCACGTGACGGTCGAGGACTTCGCGCAGATCAGCGCCTACTCCGGCGTCCACCAGTTCTGCCGCGTCGGCCGCCATGCCTTCATCGGGGGCTATTCGGTGGTGACCAAGGACGCCCTGCCGTTTGCCAAGACGGTCGGCAACCGGGCCAAGGTCTACGGCCTCAACACCGTCGGGTTGGTGCGGCGCGGCTTCACGCCCGATGCCGTCCGGCGGCTGAAGCGCGCCTATCGCTACCTGCTCACCTCCCGGCTGTCGCCGGCCAAGGCGCTCGACGTGATCGTCGCCGATCCGGCCATCGCCAGCCCCGACGTCGCCTACCTGGTCGAGTTCCTCCGGTCGTCCACGCGTGGCGTCACGCTCAAGCGGCCGACCAAGCGCGCCGACGAGGCCGGCGACCCGCGGGACGACGCGTGAAGCTCGGGCTCATCGCCGGCAACGGCCGTTTTCCGTTCCTGGTGCTCGACGCCGCCCGCTCGCTCGGCTACGACGTCACCATCATCGCGCTGAAGGAAGAGGCCGCGCCGGAGCTCGACGCCGCGGCGGCCCGCCAGCCCCGGGCGGCGGTGCACTGGATCTCGATCGGCCACCTCGGCGCCTTCCTCAAGATCCTCAAAGAGGCCGGGCTGACCCGGGCGGTGATGGCCGGGCAGGTCAAGCACGTCAAGATCTTCGGCGGATTCGTCCCCGACCTGACCGCGATGGCGCTGCTGGCCCGGGTCAAGGCGATGAACACCGACGCGCTCATCGCCGCGGTGGCCGACCTGATGCGCGAGCACGGCGTCGAGCTCATCGATTCGACGGCGTTCCTCGCGCCGCTGCTGGCCGACGCCGGGCAGATGGGGCAGCGGGCGCCGAGCGACCGTGAGCGCCAGGACCTGGCCTTCGGCTACCGGATGGCCGACGCGATTGCCGGCCTCGACATCGGGCAGACGATCGCGGTGAAGCACGCCGCGGTCGTCGCCGTCGAGGCGATGGAAGGCACCGACGTGGTGATCGCCCGCGCCGGCCAACTGGCCGGGCCGGGCGTGAGCATCATCAAGGTCGCCAAGCCGGCTCAGGATATGCGGTTCGACGTCCCGATCGTCGGTGTCCCGACGATCGAGGCGATGGCTCGGGCCGGGGCGACGGTGTTGTCGCTCGATGCCGGCAGGGCCCTGATGTTCGACAAGTCACAGATGATCACGGCCGCCGACGACGCGGGAATCGCCATCGTCGGCCGGGCCGCGGGAGGACAGGTATGAGTGCGCCGCTACGGGTCGGGGTCATCGGAGTCGGTCATCTGGGCCGGCACCACGCGCGGCTCCTCGGCACGATGCCCGGGGTGCAGCTGGTCGGCGTGGTCGACAGCAGCGAGGCCCGGGCCCAGGAGATCGCCGCGGCGTCCAACACCACCGCCTTCACCGACCCGCGGGCGCTCGACGGACGCGTCGATGCCGTGACGGTGGCGGTGCCCACGGAAGGGCATCTCGAGGTGGCGCTGGCGTTCATCGAACGCGGTGTGCACGTGCTGGTGGAGAAGCCGATTGCCCGCACCGTCGCCGAGGCCGACCGCCTGGTCGAGGCGGCCGCGGCGCGCGCTGTCCGGCTCGCCGTCGGGCACACCGAGCGCTTCAATCCGGCCGTGGACGTCGCCCGCGGGCTGCTGCGCAAGCCGCGGTTCATCGAATGTCATCGGCTCGGCACCTTCCCGGAACGCAGCCTCGACATCGACGTCGTCTTCGACCTGATGATCCACGACCTCGACCTGGTGCTGTCGCTGGTCGGCGAGTCGCCGGTCAGCGTCGAGGCGGTCGGTGTGCCGGTGCTGACGCCGCGGATCGACATCGCCAACGTGCGGCTGCGGTTCGCCGGCGGCTGCATCGCCAACCTCACCGCCAGCCGCATCAGCCGGGATCGGGTCCGCAAGATCCGGATCTTCCAGCCGCAGGCCTATCTCTCGGTCGACTATGCGGCTCAGGAAGTCGAGCACTGGACGCTTGGAGCGCCCGAGCCGGGCAGCCCCCGGCCGTCGATTCTCGGCGGCAAGGTCGAGGTGACCAAGGACGAGCCGCTGCGCCGCGAGCTCGAGGACTTCGTGACCGCCGTGCGCGACAACCGGCCGGCCGGCGTGACCGGGGAGCAGGGGCGCGAGGCGCTGCGGCTCGCCGCGATCATCATCGAGCGCATGCAGCATGGACAGTAGCGACCGGCTCGGCGCCCTGGTCGAGTCGGTGACCGTGGCGCTGGCCGCCGGCGCCGTTCCCGACGCGACGGCGCTCGGTGCGCTGGCCGCGACCACCGACGTGCTCGGGCTCGGCGCCCTGGCCGACGATCGCCGGCGCGCCGGTCACGGCCAGCGGACGACGTTCGGCCGCGTCCACGAACTCGACCTTGCGACCCGCGCGGCCTGGACGCCGGCGCCCGACGCCGCCGGTGAAGTACGCCTCGTCGGCCGGCCGGCGTCACTGGACGAGGCGGTGGCCGCGGTGCGGCAGGCGGTCGTGCTGGCCGGTGGCCGCGTCGTCCGCGGTTTCTGGCTCGCCGATCTCGTGGCACTCGGCGCCGGAGCGGCCGCGGCGCTGCGTGCTGCCGGTCTCGACGAGGTGGCGTTCGCGTCGCCGGCGGCCGGGACGGCCGCGGCCGTCGTCGCGGCGCGCGCGGCCGGTCTCGCCGTGCGGGTCGTCGCCGTCGACGCGGCGCCCGAGAATCGCCTGGCGTGGATCCTCGAGGCGCGCCGGCTCGCCGCGGCGGTCGGGGCGATCGTCGCGGTGGCGCCGTTGCCCCGGCGCCTCGATCGGACCGCGCCGACCACCGGCTTCGATGACGTGCGAAGCGTGGCGCTGGCCCGCCTGCTGCTCGGCGACGTGCCCTGCGTGCAGGTGGATTGGGCGCGCTACGGCCCCAAGCTGGCGCAGGTCGCCCTCAGCGTCGGCGCCGACGATCTCGACGGCGTGGCCGCGGTCGACGATCCGGGGCTCGGCCCTCGCCGCGCGGTCGCCGAGGACGTGCGGCGCAACATCGTGTCGGCCGGGTTGACGCCGGTCGAACGCGACGGCCGCTGGGTCCCGCTGCCGCAATGAGCGCGCGCGTCCGCGTCAGCGCGGTCTCGTTCCTCAACGCCCGGCCGCTGGTGCACGGCCTCGAGCGCCAGCGCGATCTCTTCGACCTGTCGTTCGACCTGCCGTCGACCTGCGCGGCCCGGCTCCACGCCGGCGAGGTCGATCTCGGCTTGATTCCGGCGATCGAGTATCTGCACGGCGACTACCGCCTCGTGCCCGGCATGGCGATCGGATCCGACGGACCGATCCTGTCGGTCGCGGTCTTCACCCACCGCCCGATCGGCCAGGTGCGCCGGCTGGCCCTCGACACCAGTTCACGCACCTCGGCGGCACTGTGCCGCGTGCTGTGCGCCAGGCAGTGGGACATCGCCCCGGAGTTCGTGCCGGCCGCGCCGCGGCTCGAGACGATGCTGCGTGACGCCGACGCCGCGCTGGTGATTGGCGATCCGGCGCTGGCCATCGATCCGGCCCGGGCCGGGGTCGAGAAGATCGACCTCGGCGCGGCGTGGCAGCGGCTGACCGGCCTGCCGTTCGTCTACGCGGCCTGGGCCGGGCGCGACGGCGTGCTCGCGCCGGCGCACCTGGCCGCGCTCGGCGCGGCCCGTGACGGCGGGCTGGCGGCCCGCGACGCCCTGGCCGCCGAGGCGGCCGGCGGCGATCCGGCCATGGCGGCGACGCTGGCCGGATACCTGCGTGATAACCTCAGCTACACGTTCGGCGATCGCGAGCAGGCCGGCCTCGAGCGGTTCTTCGAGCTGGCCGCCGAGGTGGGCGCGTCCACCCGCCCGCGCCCGCTGCGGTTCTTCGCATGACTCTCGAATCGCTCGGCGCGCGGATCCAGGACGGCGGCCGCCTCACCGGTGCGGAAGCGCTGCATCTCTACCGCCACGCCCCGACGTTGTGGCTCGGCCAGATGGCCGACGCGGTGCGCCGCCGCAAGCATCCCGACGGCGTCGTCACCTACATCATCGACCGCAACGTCAACTACACCAACGTCTGCGTCGCCCGCTGCAACTTCTGCGCGTTCTACCGCACCGTCGGCCATGCCGACGGCTACGTGCTCGGTTTCGACGAGATCTACCGCAAGATCGACGAGACCATCGCGCTCGGCGGCAACCAGCTGCTGCTGCAGGGCGGCCACAACCCCGATCTGCCGATCGCCTGGTACGAGGATCTGTTCCGCGGCGTGAAGGCGCGCTATCCGACCTTCAAGCTGCACGCGCTGTCGCCGCCCGAAGTGCTGCACATCGCGCGCACGGCGAGGCTGAGCGTGCCCGAGGTGCTGCAGCGGCTGATCGCCGCCGGCCTCGACAGCGTGCCCGGCGGCGGCGCCGAGATCCTCGTCGACCGGGTGCGCAAGCTGCTGAACTGCTACTCGAAGGCCTCGGCCGACGAGTGGCTCGGGGTGATGCGCGAGGCGCACCTCGCCGGCCTGCGGACCACCGCGACGATGATGTACGGCACGGTCGAGAGCGACGAGGAACGGCTCGAGCATCTGCTGCGCTTGCGGGCGCTGCAGGACGAAACCGGCGGCTTCACGGCGTTCATCACCTGGAGCTACCAGCCGGAACATACCGAACGAGGCGGCACCGAGGCCACCGGCGTGGACTACCTGCGCACGCTGGCGATCGCCCGTCTCGTGCTCGACAACTTCGACAACCTGCAGGCGTCGTGGGTGACCCAGGGCGGCAAGGTCGGCCAGCTGAGCCTGGCCTTCGGCGCCAACGACATGGGCAGCGTGATGATCGAGGAGAACGTCGTGCGCGCGGCCGGCGCCGCCTATTGCATGGACGAGCTCGAGATCGTCCGCAACATCGAAGACGCCGGGTTCCGGGCCTCACGGCGGACGATGCACTACGAGCGGCTCGGCACGCCGGTGTTTCGCGAACGCGCCGTGCCGCGGCTGCTCGAACTGGCCACGGCGCGCGACGCCGGCGACACGTCGGTGCCGGCGGAGCTGGCCAACTACCCGGCACGCAGTGCGGCGGGGAAGCGCCAGCGGGCCGCGTCGACTCCGCCGTCGCCGGTGGCGTGATCGCGGGAGTGTCGGGATGACGTCGCTGCTCGTGAGAGCCGCGTGGGTGTGTCCGATCACCGGACCGCCGCTGGCCGATGGCTGGGTCCACGTGACCGACGGCCGGATCGCCGCCGTCGGCCACGGCCACGACGCGCCTGCCGCCGCCCGCACCCACGATCTCGGTTCCGCCGTCGTGCTGCCCGGCCTGGTCAACGCCCACACCCATCTCGAGCTGTCGTGGCTGCGCGGGCTGGTCCCGCCGACAGGGGACTTTCTGACCTGGGTCGGCCGGCTGATGGGACGACGGACGCGGCTGGAGACCGCCGACGACCGTCTGGCGATGGATGCGATGCGCGCCGCCCTCGACGAGCTCCAGACGACCGGCACGGCGGCCGTCGGTGACATCTCGAACACGCTCATCTCGCCGCCGCTGCTGCGGGATCGCGGCGTGCCAGCCGTGGTGTTCCACGAACTCCTCGGGTTCCGCGATGCCGACGGCCGGGCGGCGGTGGCCGCGTCGGCGGCGCGGCGCGCCCCGGTCGACGACCGTGGCGTGCGGGTCGTGCCGGCGGCGCATGCGCCCTTCTCGGTCTCGCCCGAGTTGTTCGCGGCGATTCGCGACGAGGTGCGCGCCCTGCCTCGCCCGATCACGTCGGTGCACGTCGGCGAGTCGCCCGAGGAAGTGCAGCTGCTGCACGATGGCTCCGGGCCGTGGCGGACGCGGCTGCAGGAACTCGGCGCGTGGCGCGACGACTGGACGCCCCCGGGCACCGGGCCGGGCGACTACCTCTGCGACCTCGGGCTGCTCGGCGCCGGCAGCCTGGCGGTGCACGGTGTGCAGCTCAGCGACCGCGAGCTGGCGCGCCTGGCGGCCGCCGACGTCACCCTGGTCACCTGCCCGCGCAGCAATGTCTGGGTCGGCGTCGGCGCGCCGCCGATCGCGCGATTCGCGGCCGCGGGTGTTCGCCTGGCGGTGGGCACCGACAGCCTGGCCAGCGTGCCCGACCTCAATCTCTTCGCGGAGCTGGCGGCGCTGCGCGAGATCGCGCCCGAGGTGCCGGCGCGCGGTCTCCTGCACGCGGCGACGATGGCCGGCGCCGCCGCCCTCGGCCTCGACGACGTGCTCGGCAGCCTGCAGAACGGCCGGCGCGGGCATCTGGTGGCGGTGACGCTGCCTGACGGCGTCGCCGATCCAGAGGAAGCGCTCGTCAGCGGCATCGCCGCCGACCGCATCCTGGTGCTGCGCGCCGACCACCCGCCGGGAGAGTCGCGCTGATGGCGTCGATCGGCACCTACCTGTCGTTCGTCCGGATCAGCCACACCGTGTTCGCGCTGCCGTTCGCGCTGACCGGGGCGCTGCTGGCGGCGTGGGGGCGGCCCTTCGCATGGTCGTCGCTCGGCTGGATCCTGCTCTGCATGGTGTCGGCGCGCTCGGCGGCGATGGGCTTCAACCGTCTCGTCGACGCCCGCTTCGACGCGCTGAACCCGCGCACCGCCGGCCGCGAGCTGCCGCGTGGGGCGATGACCCGCCGCGACGCGGCGCTCTTCGTCGTCGTGTGGTCGGTGGTGCTGGTCGCCGCCGCCTTCCAGATCAGCGCGCTGTGCGGCTGGCTGTCGCCGGTGGCGTTGGCGATCGTCTTCTGGTACTCGCTCGCCAAGCGCTATACCTACTACACACAGGCGTTCCTCGGACTGGCGATGGCGGTGGCGCCGGTGGGCGGGTGGCTGGCCGCTGGCGGGCGCGGTGGCTGGACGCCTTGGCTGCTCGGGCTGGCGATCGGCTTGTGGGTCGCCGGGTTCGACATCATCTACGCCTGCCAGGACGCGGTCGTCGACCGCGCCCAGGGACTGAAGTCGATTCCGGTGCGCTTCGGGATCGCCGGCGCGCTGACGATCTCGCGGGTGCTGCACGCGGCGACGATCGTGGCGATGGCCAGTCTGGCGCTGGTCGCGCCGCTCGGCCCGACCTATCTCGTCGGCGTCGCGGTGGTGGCGGGACTGCTCGCCTACGAGCAGTCGCTCGTCTCGGCCGAGGACCTGTCGGGCGCGGCCAAGGCGTTCGATCTCAACGGCTACGTCGGCATCCTGTACTTCATGACCACGGCGGTGTCCCTCTATGTCGACTGAGACCGGGCGGCGCAGTTCCGGCGCCGTGCCCCTGGACAAGGCGCCGTCGCGCATCGCCGGGATGTTCGACGCCATCGCCGCGCGCTACGACCTGCTGAACTTCGTCCTGTCGGCCGGGCTCGATCGCTACTGGCGGCGCCGCGCGATCGAGTCGCTGCATCTGACCGGTAGCGAACGTCTCCTCGACGTCTGCACCGGCACCGCCGACGTGGCGGTCGGCGCGGCGGCGGCCACGCCGGGCGCGGCCCGGGTCGTCGGGGTCGACTTCGCCGCCGGCATGCTGCACCACGGCCACGCCAAGATCGCCGCCGCCGGACTGGCCTCGCGGGTGCAGCTGATTCGCGGCGACGCGACGGCCCTGCCGGTCGCGGACGGGTCGGTGGACGCATTGACCATCGCGTTCGGGATTCGCAACGTGCAGGTCACCGACGCCGCCTGCCGCGAGATCCGCCGGGTGCTGAAGCCGGGCGGCCGGGTGGCCATCCTCGAGTTCGGCCTGCCCAGCCTGCCCGGGCTGCGTCAGCTCTACGGGTGGTACTTCCTGCGGGTGCTGCCACGGGTCGGCCGCCTGGTCTCCCGCCACGGCGGGGCCTATTCCTACCTGCCGGCCTCGGTCGGCGCGTTCCCGTGGGGCCAGGCCTTCGCCGACCTCCTGACCGCCGCCGGCCTCGAACACGCCACGAGCCGGCCATTGACGCTCGGCGTCGTCTATCTATACAGCGCGCGGCGGCCCGATCGGGAACCCTGAAGCAGGAAGCCCGCCCGATCCGACGGGTATAATCGAGCGAACTGCTTCATGTACTTCGACTTCTACGACCGCTACGAGTCCGTCGAGGCGGTCGGCAGCGCCATCTCCCGGCGGGAGGGCGTGGTGCTGTCGGTGGTGGTCCACGCCGCGCTCATCCTGGCGATGTTGCTGGCGCCCCTGCTGCCGATGTTCCAGGCCACGCCGGTGGAGCCGGACGCCGCGGAGGCGCAGCCACGGCCGGAGCAGGACGAGGCGCCGCGCTTCGTCGTGGTCGAGCCGCTGCGCGACGAGCCGGCGCCGACGCCGCCGTCCCGGGCCGAGGCGTCGGACCTGGATCGCCAGGCGAGCGCGCCCGACTTCTCCGAGCGGCCCGAGAACCCGCTGCCGTTCGCCCGCGGCGACTCGACCGAACGGGTCGAGGCGGCGCCGGAGGAGCGGGCGATGGGCCGCGGTCCGGAACCCGAGCCGGCCCCCGAGGCCACCGCGCCGGTCGAAGACCGCACGGCGCTGCCCGAGCGTCCCGACGCGCCGTCGGCGCCGCGCGATGCCGCGCTCACCAAGCCGCAGGGCGGCGCCCTCGGCGAGGCGTTGCGCGACCTCCAGAAGTACGTCCAGCGCGAGTCGTTCAACAACCCGCAGGGCGGCGTCAACGAGTTCGGCCCGGCCATCCAGTTCGACACCAAAGGGGTCGAGTTCGGGCCGTGGATCCGCCGCTTCGTCGCCCAGGTGAAACGCAACTGGTTCGTGCCCAACGCCGCCTATGCGATGCGCGGGCGGGTCATCCTGCAGTTCAACGTCCACAAGGACGGCTCGATCACCGACGTCAACATCGTGCGACCGTCCGAAGTCGACTCGTTCAACCGCTCGGCCTACAACGCCATCGTCGCCTCGAGTCCCACCCAGCCGCTGCCGCCCGACTACCCGGCGGACAAGGCGTTCTTCACGGTGACGTTCTTCTTCAACGAGTCGCCGACGCCCTAGACGTCTTGAGAGGCCGACCTCCATCTCAAACGAGTCCGTTGTTCTACCGGCCTCTCAATGCGTCTACGCCCACGCGTAGCGTGGGCCAAACAACACTGTGACGAGCGAGGCGCAGCCGCATCTCCATGCTCGCCGGTCTGTGGCGGAGCCTCGCTGGTGATCCCGACCCGCGGGCAGCAACTGGGACTGCTGGCGGTGCTCGCCCTCCTGGCCGCGCTCGTCGTGAGGCAGATGGCGTGCTGACGCCGGCCGGCCCGCGCTTCGTCGCGATCCTCGGCCCGACCGCCACCGGCAAGTCGGCGCTGGCGCTGGCCGTCGCCCACCACTTCGGCGGCGAGATCGTCGCCTGCGACTCGACGGCGGTATATCGCGGCTTCGACATCGGCACCGACAAGGTGCCGGCGGCGGCGCAGGAGGGGGTGCCGCACCATCTGGTCGACCTCGCTGATCCGACCGAGGTCTACACCGCCGCGCGCTACGCTGCCGATGCCGCGGCGGCGGTGCGGGCCATCCACGGCCGCGGCCGACTGCCGGTCGTGGTCGGCGGCACCGGGTTCTACTACCGGGCATTGACCCGCGGCCTGTTCCCGGGGCCGGCCGCCGACGACCCGCTGCGGGCCCGGCTCGAGCGCGTGGCCGAGCGGCGCGGCGACGAGGCGCTGCACCGCTGGCTGGCCCGCGTCGATCCCGCCTCCGCCCGACGTATCCAGCCGCGCGACCGCAAGCGCCTGGTGCGCGCGCTCGAGGTCTTCTGCCTCACCGGCCGCACGCTCACCGCGCACTTCGCCGCGACCACGGCGCCATTGCCAGAGTTCGAGCCGATCGCGCTCGGCGTGCGCCTGCCGGCGGCGCCGCTCGCCGATCGGCTGGCCCGCCGCGTCGACGCGCAGTTCGCCGCCGGGCTCGAAGACGAGGTGCGCGGGCTGCTGGCGCGCGGCGTCCCGCGCACCGCGCGGCCGTTCGGCGGACTGGTCTATCGTCAGATGCTGGAGTACCTCGACGGCGTGCGCGACCGCGCGGCGACGCGTGCGCTCATCGTGCAGGAGAACCGCCGCTACGCCCGCCGCCAGTTGATCTGGTTTCGCAAAGAGCCTACTCTGGTGTGGTTTGACGGTCCCGGAGAGACGGCGCCCGCAGCGGCGCGCGTCATCGATTACCTGGGATCGCGGGGTTTGCACGACCACAGGAGCGACGCTGGCGATGGCTGACGGAAAATCGAGCGCACCGAACATCCAGGACGTCTTCCTCAATTACGCCCGCCGTGAGAAGCTCGCCGTCACCGTCCACCTGCTCGACGGCCGCGAGTTCGAAGCCCGCATCAAGAACTTCGATCGCTTCGCCGTGATCCTCGAGCACAACGGCCTCGATCACCTCGTCTTCAAGCACGCGATCGCGACGCTCCGCGTCCCGCGCAGCGTGCCGAACTACTTCTCCTCGCACCATCCCTGAGTTGAGGGGCGCGCCGATGCCCCGTCGTGCGATCGTCCTCGTCCTCGACGGCGTGGGCGCCGGCGAGCTGCCGGATGCCGCTGCCTACGGCGACGCCGGCAGCGACACGCTCGGTCACGTCGCCGCGTCGCGGCCGCTGCACCTGCCGACCCTGGCCGCCCTCGGGCTGCCGCTGGCCGCGTTCCTGCCCGGCGTGCCGGCGCCGTCGCGGCCGCGCGCGGCGTGGGGCCGCATGGCGGAGCAGTCCCCGGGCAAGGACTCGGTCACCGGCCACTGGGAGCTGATGGGCCTGGTCCTCGACCAGCCGTTCCCGACCTTCCCGGACGGGTTTCCCGCGCCGCTGATCGCCGCCTTCAGCGCCCGAATCGGCCGGCCGGTCCTCGGCAATGTCGTGGCCTCGGGGACGGCGATCATCGACCAGCTCGGCGCGGCGCACCAGCGCACCGGCCACCCGATCGTCTACACCTCGGCCGACAGCGTGTTCCAGATCGCCGCTCACGAAGAGGTGGTGCCGATCGGCCAGCTCTATGCCTGGTGCGAAGCGGCGTACGACCTGGCGGTGTCCGGCGCTGGCATCGGCCGGGTGATCGCCCGGCCCTTTACCGGCCCTCCGGGCGGCTACCAGCGGACGTCGCGCCGCCACGACTACGCGATGCCGCCGCCGCGCGACACGCTCCTCGACGTGCTGAGCGCCGCCGGCGTCACGGTGACCGCGATCGGGAAGATCGGCGACCTGTTCGCGGGCCGCGGCATCACCACGTCGCGGCCGACCTCGAGCGACGCCGACGGACTCGATGCGCTCGAAGCGGCACTCGACGATCGGCGGCCGGGCTTCGTCTTCGTCAACCTGGTCGACTTCGACTCCACGTTCGGGCATCGCAACGACGTCGCCGGGTTCGCCGCCAACCTGGAGCGCTTCGACGCCCGCCTGGCGGCGATCCTCGAGCGCCTCGGTGACGGCGACCTGCTGGCGATCACCGCCGACCACGGCAACGATCCGGCCACGCCGAGCACCGACCATTCGCGCGAGCACGTGCCGCTGCTGGTCCTCGGTCCCGGGCTGACGCCGGGCGTGCCGCTCGGCGTGCGCGCCACCTTCGCCGACCTCGGCCAGACGCTGGCGCAGTGGTTCGGGGTGCCGCCGCTCGCCGGCGGCACCAGCTTCCTCGACGCGCTCCGTTAGGACCGGCGCCGCTGCTACCATGAGAGCGCCGGTGCCGCCGGCCACCGCCATGACGATTCGCCACGAGCTCGAACAGCGGGAGGCCGCCGCCCTGGCCCCGCAAGCGGCCCGCAGCGCCCTGACCAAGGGACGGCTGCGCGCCGAGGACGAAGACCCGATCCGTCCGGCCTTCCAGCGCGATCGCGATCGCATCATCCACACCAAGGCGTTCCGCCGGCTCAAGCACAAGACCCAGGTGTTCTTCTCGCCGGCCGGGGACCACTACCGCACCCGGCTCACCCACACCCTGGAGGTGTCGCAGATCGCCCGCACCATCGCCAAGGTGCTGCGCTTGCACGAGGAACTGACCGAAGCGATCGCCCTCGGGCACGACCTCGGCCACACGCCGTTCGGCCACGCCGGCGAGCGCGTGTTGCAGACGCTCAGCCCGACCGGTTTCAACCACTACGAACAGAGCCTGCGTATCGTCGACGTGCTCGAGCGCGATCGGCATGGCCTCAACCTCACCTGGGAGGTCCGCGACGGCATCGCGCGCCACTCGAAGGGAAAGCACGGCCTGCCGGTGGGCGCGCCGCCCGAACATCGCGCCTCGACGATCGAGGGACAGGTGGCCCGGGTGGCCGACATCGTCGCCTACGTCAACCACGACGTGGACGACGCGGTGCGGGCCGGTATCCTGCGCGAGGACGGCCTGCCGGCGCAGGCCCTGGGGGTGCTCGGCCGCTCGGCGTCGGAGCGGATCGGCCGCATGGTGACCGACGTGGTGGAGCAGACCCTGGCGGGCGGCACGACCGAGATCCGGATGAGCGCCGAGATGCTCGAGGCCACGCTGGCCTTGCGGGACTTCCTGTTCGACGCGGTCTACGAGAACGACGCCGCGACGGCCGAGTTCGCCAAGGCCCAGGGCATCCTCGGCGGGCTCTGGGAGCGCGTGCAGCAGCACCCGGAGGGCTTCCTCGACCCGCGGACCATCGCGGCCGACGGACTCGACGTCGCCACTCAGGACTTCATCGCCGGGATGACCGACCGATACGCGGTGGGGCTGTTCGAGCAGCTGTTCATTCCCAAGCCCTGGGTCGGGCCCTGGCCGGTCTCGGAGCGGTCACACCACCCGTGACGCCTCACCCAGCACCGCCGCAGTGCCGTAAGGCAATGCTTGGCCAAGCGAACGCAGTGCCGTAAGGCACTGCCTGGCCAAGAGAACGCAGTGCCGTAAGGCACTGCCTGGCCAAGCGAACATAGCTAAGTCGTTTTGACACCGGGAGATCGGCGGGGGTGTCGGGCCGAAGCCGCGTGATATACTGACTGGTCGCCTGGGTGCGGGAAGACCGCGCCGGGCCCCTCGGCCATGTTCCTCGACCTGACCACCATCCGCCAGCCCGAGACCGTCATCACGCGGGACGACCCGGCGACGGCCTTCCCGGCCGAGGACGGCTTCCAGATCATCGCGCCGGTGCGGCTCGAGGCCGTGCTGCACAAGGACGACGATCGGTGCCGGCTGGTCGGCCGGCTGACGACGCGGCTCGAGCTGGCCTGCAGCCGCTGCCTGGAGCCCTTCGCGATCGCCGGTCGACGCGCCGATCGATCTGCGCTACCTGCCGCAGGCGCTGGCCGGTAATCGCGACGAGGATCCGGTCACGATCCGACGACCACGTTCTACGCCGACGACCGGCTCGACCTCGGGCAGATGGTGCAGGAGCAGTGCTACCTGACGCTGCCGATGAAGCCGCTCTGCCGGACCGACTGCCAGGGCCTGTGCTCGATGTGCGGCACCAACCTCAACGCCGAACGCTGCAGCTGCGAACCTCGCTGGGTCGATCCCCGGCTGGCGGCGCTGCAGGCGCTCGTTTCTCCGCGGACCAACGACGATGCCTAATCCAAAACGCCGACACTCCAAGACCCGGGGCCGCAAGCGCCGCACCCACGACACCCTGGCGGCAACGACCGCCGGGGCCTGCCCGCAGTGCCACGAGCCGAAGGCGCCGCACCGCGTGTGCGCCTACTGCGGCCACTACAACGAGCGACAGGTTCGCGCCGTCGACGAGGAGTAGGCCGCTGGCCCTCGCGGAGGGTGCGCCGCGTGGCGGCGCCGCGCGGCCGATCGCGTCGACGCCATGGGCGGCGACCATGCGCCCGGTCCGGTCGTGGACGGCGCGCTGGCGGCGGCCCGCTATTCCGGCGTCGCCGTGACGCTGGTCGGCCGGCCTGACGCCATCGCCGCCGAACTGCGCCGGCACCCGGATGCCGCGGCGCTCGACGTCGCGGTGGTCGAAGCGCCCGATGTCGTGGCGATGGACGAGGCGCCCGCCGTGGTGCTGCGGCGCAAGCCGCGCGCGTCGATCCGCGTCGCCACCGAACTGGTGCGCGACGGCGCCGCCGCCGCCGTGGTCAGCGCCGGGCACACCGGCGCCTCGGTGGTCGCCGCGCACGCGACCTTCGGCATGCTGAAGGGCGTCGACCGGCCGGCGCTGGCACCGGCGATCCCGACCCGCACCGGCATGGCGGTGCTGCTCGACGCCGGCGCGACGGTGGAGTGCAAACCCGCCCACCTGCTCCAGTTCGGGGTGATGGGCGCGGTCTACGCCCGGACGCTGCTCGGCGTCGAAGCGCCGCGCGTGGGGCTGCTCTCCATCGGCGAAGAGGAAGGCAAGGGCAACGACCTCACCAAGGAGGCCTACCGCCTGCTCAAGGCGGCGCCGCTGACCTTCGTCGGGAACGTCGAGGCCCGCGACGTGTTCTCGGGCAAGGCCGACGTCATCGTGTGCGACGGTTTCACCGGCAACGTCGTGCTCAAGCTCAGCGAGGGGCTGGTGGAGATGGTCGAGGAGCAGTTGGGCGAGGAGCTGTCGAGCACGTTCTCGAGCCAGGTGGGCTACCTCCTGTCGCGCCGCGCCTTCCGCCGCTTCCGCAAGCGGGTCGACTACTCCGAGTACGGCGGGGCGCCGCTGCTCGGGGTCTCGGGGCTGGTGCTGGTGTGCCACGGCCGCTCGTCCGCCAAGGCCATCCGCAATGCCGTCGTCGCCGCCTCGCGCTTCGTCGCCGATGGCGTGCTGGCCGCGGTCGAACGCCGTGTCGCCGACGTGATGGTGACGCCGCGATGATCGCGTTCGTCTTCCCGGGCCAGGGCGCCCAGACCGTCGGCATGGGGCGTGGCCTCGCCGAGGCGTTCCCCGTGTGCCGGGCGACGTTCGACGAGGCCGACGCCGCCCTCGGCTTCGCGTTGAGCGAGGTCATCTTCGACGGGCCGGCCGAGCGGCTGACCCTCACCGAGATCACCCAGCCGGCGATCCTCACGGTGAGCGTGGCCGCCTGCCGTCTGCTCGAGGCCCACGGCGTGCGCCCGGCCATCGTCGCCGGGCACAGCCTGGGCGAGTACTCGGCCCACGTCGCCGCCGGCACCTTCGGCTTCGCCGACGCCGTCCGCACCGTCCATCACCGCGGCCGCTACATGCAGGAGGCCGTGCCGGTGGGCGAAGGCGCGATGGCGGCGATCCTCGGGCTGGACGAGGACGCCGTGCGTGCCGCCTGCGACGAGGCCGCCAACGGTCGAGGTGGTGAGCCCGGCGAACCTGAATGCCCCCGGCCAGGTGGTGATTGCCGGACACGCCGCCGCGGTCGCCCGCGCCGGCGAGCGCGGCCAAGGCGCGCGGCGCCAAGCGGGTGATTCCCCTGCAGGTGAGCGCGCCGTTCCACTGCGCGCTGATGCAGCCGGCCGCAGGCCCGGCTGGCGCCGGAGCTGCGGGCGCTGGCGGCGCGCGACCCGCGCGTGCCGGTCGTCGCCAACGTCGACGCCGAGCCGAAGCGCGACGCCGACGCGGCGATCGCCGCCCTCATCCGCCAGGTGTCGGCGCCGGTGCGGTGGGAGGCGTCGGTGCGCCGCCTTGCCTCCGACGGAGTGACCGCCTATGTTGAGGTGGGTCCAGGCACGGTGTTGAGCGGACTCATCAAGAAGGTGGCACGCGACGCGATGCATCGTGAATCTGGACCAGCCGGCCGGCCTCGCCGCCGTCGACCGCCATCGCCGGCGTCGACGGCCCGCGTCCGAGCGAGCACTCATGAGCGCCTTCGACGGACAGGTGGCCCTGGTCACCGGCGCCTCGCGCGGCATCGGCCGGGCCATCGCCATGGCGCTGGCCGCCCGCGGCGCGCTGGTGGTGGCGGCGGCCCGCGGCGCCAACGCCCAGCCGGTCGTCGACGAGATCGCCGCCGCCGGCGGCCGCGGCGAAGCCGTCGCACTCGACGTGACCGACGGCGTGGCCGCGGCGGCGCTGGTCGCCGACGTCGTCACCCGGCACGGCCGGCTCGACATCCTGGTGAACAACGCCGGCATCACCCGCGATCAGCTGATGCTGCGGATGAAGCGCGCCGACTGGGACGAGGTGATCGCCACCAATCTGACCTCGGCGTTCTCGCTGTGCCAGGCGGCGTTGAAGCCGATGGTCAAGCAGCGCCGCGGCCGCATCGTCGCCATCAGCTCGGTGGTCGGGCAGATGGGCAACGCCGGGCAGGCCAACTACGCGGCGTCGAAGGCCGGGCTGATCGGGTTCTGCAAGTCGCTGGCGCGCGAGGTCGGCTCGCGCCACGTCACGGTGAACGTCGTGGCGCCGGGATTCATCGCCACCGACATGACACGGGCACTGGCCGCCGAGACCCAGGCCCAGTGGATCGCGCAGGTGCCGCTCGGGCGGCTCGGCACGCCGGACGACGTCGCGTCGGCGGTGTGTTTCCTCGCCTCGGATGAGGCATCGTATATTACTGGGCAGATTCTCGCAGTCAACGGCGGGATGTACACGTAGGAGGGCCAGATGGCCGTAGCGGACAAGGTGAAGAGCATCATCGTCGAACAACTCGGCGTGGACGAAGAGGAAGTGACCTCGGATGCGTCGTTCGTCGACGATCTCGGCGCGGATTCGCTCGACACCGTGGAACTGGTGATGGCGTTCGAAGAAGAGTTCGAGATCGAGATTCCCGACGAGGACGCCGAGAAGATCACGCGCGTCAAGGACGCCGTCGAGTACATCGAGAAGAACGCCAAGGGCAAGAAGTAAGCAGGGAGGCACCTTGAGCAGGCGTGTTGTCGTCACCGGCGTCGGGCTGGTGACGTCCGTCGGGATCGGCACGGAGGCCACGTGGCAAGGCCTCCTGTCGGGACGTTCCGGGGCGGCCCCGATCACGAAGTTCGACGCGACCGGGTATTCGACCCGGTTCGCGGCCGAGGTGAAGGGGTTCGACCCGCTGGCGTTCGTCGAGAAGAAGGACGTCAAGAAGATGGACGTCTTCATCCAGTACGCGGTCGCGGCGTCGCAGTTCGCGGTCGACGACGCTGGCTTGTCGATCACGCCGGAGAATGCCCCGGAGGTCGGGGTGTGCATCGGCTCGGGCATCGGCGGCTTCGCCACCATCGAGCGCGAGCACAGCGCGCTGCTCGAGGGCGGACCGCGCAAGATCTCGCCGTTCTTCATCCCGTCGTCGATCATCAACCTGGCGTCGGGTCAGGTGTCGATCCGCTTCGGGGCCAAAGGACCCAATCTGGCCACCTGCACGGCCTGCTCCGCGTCCGCCCACGCCGTCGGCGATTCGTTCGAGATCATCCGCCGCGGCGATGCCGACGTGATGATTGCCGGCGGCTCGGAAGCGGCGATCACGCCGATGAGCGTCGGTGGCTTCGGCGCGCTGCGCGCGTTGTCGCAGCGCAACGACGATCCGGCGCGCGCCAGCCGGCCGTTCGACAAGAACCGCGACGGGTTCATCATCGGCGAGGGCGCCGGCGTGCTCATCCTCGAAGAGCTCGAGCTGGCGAAGTCCCGTGGCGCCCGCATCTACGCCGAGATTGTCGGCTACGGGATGTCGGGCGACGCGTATCACATCACCGCGCCGTCCGAGGACGGCGACGGGGCGGTTCGGGTGATGACGCGGGCGATGCAGAAGGCCGGCATCGGGCCGGCGGACGTGGACTACGTCAACGCCCACGGCACCTCGACGCCGTTCAACGATCGGCTCGAGACGCTGGCCGTCAAGCGGTGCTTCGGCGAGCACGCGGCCCGGCTGGCGATGTCGTCCACCAAGTCGATGACCGGGCACCTGCTCGGCGCCGCCGGCGGCCTCGAGGCCGGCATCTCGGCGCTGGCGGTCTACCACCAGGTGGTGCCGCCGACCATCAACCTGGAGACGCCCGACCCCGAGTGCGACCTCGACTACGTCCCCAACACGAAGCGGGAGATGCCGATCCGCTACGCGCTCTCCAACTCGTTCGGGTTCGGCGGCACCAACGCCGCGCTGCTGTTCCGCCGCTACGAGGGCTGAGGCCCGCAGCGGGTCGCGCGCCTGGTGGGGCGCGGCCGCGCCTGCCGAGGACAGGACGGTCCATGAAAATTGCGGTCTGTATCAAGCAGGTGCCGACGCGGGAATGGCAGCCGCGCCTGACCGACGACTCGACCTGGGTGCGCGATCAGGACATCTCCTACGAGATGAACGAGCCCGACGCCTATGCGCTCGAAGAGGCGCTGCGCCTGAAGGAGAAGCACGGCGGGGAAGTGGTGGTCGTCTCGGCCGGCCCGGCCCGGGTCCAGCAGGTGATTCGCGAGGCCCTGGCCCGCGGCGCTGACCGGGCCATTCATGCGCAGGACGAGGCCTTCGCGCGCGCCGATGCCGCCGCCTCGGCGGCCGCCGTCGCCGCCGCGGTCGGCGACGAGCAGTTCGACATCGTGCTCACCGGGCTGCAGTCCGACGATCAGGGCCACGCGCAGTTCGGGCCGGTGCTGGCCGAGCGGCTCGGCATGCCGCACTCGACCATCATCATGGAAGTGCAGGTCACCGACCGCACCCTGCGCGCCAAGCGCGAGCTCGAAGGCGGCTGGTTCCAGTACGTCTCGATGCCGCTGCCGGCGCTGCTGACCATCCAGAGCGGCATCAACCAGCTGCGCTACGCCACGCTCAAGGGCATCATGGCGGCCAAGAAGAAGGAGATTCGCGTCGTCGCGCCGGCGACGCCGCTGGCCGCGCGCCAGCGCATCGTCGCGCTGGCGGTGCCGCAGAAGTCCAAGCAGACGACGATGATCACCGGGCCGGCCGCCGAGGCCGCCCGTGAGCTGGTGCGTCGGCTGCGCGACGAGGCGCGCGTCCTGTGATCCTCGTCGTCGCGGAACAGCACGACGGCAGACTCAATCGCGCCAGTTGGGAGGCGATCGCCGCCGCCCAGCAGCTGGCCGGTGGGCAGTCGCCGATCACCGTGGCGGTGCTCGGCGCCGCCGTGGACCAGGCCGCGGCCGATCTCGCCGCCGCGGACGTCGCCGCGGTGTGGGCCGTGAGCCACGACGCGCTGGCGGTCTACACGCCGGACGCCTGCGTGGCGGCTCTCACCGCGCTGGTCGCCGAGCTGTCGCCGGCCCACGTCTGTTTCGCCCACACCTATCAGACGCGTGATTTCGCCGCGACGCTGGCCGCCCGGCTCGACCGGACGCTGGTCACCGACGTCGTCGCGCTGACCCGTGCCGCCGACGGGACGCCGCACTTCGCGCGGCCGATGTTCCAAGGGAAGCTGGTCGCCCAGGTGGCCGCCGAAGGCCCGGCGCCGCACCTCGTGTCGTTCCAGATCGGCGCGTTCCGTGCCGACGCCGCCAGGCGCGGCAGCGGGGCGCCAGTGACGGCAAGAACGGTGAGCATCGACGGCGCCGCGCTGCGCCAGACCGCCGAGCCGCCGTTCCAGGAGGCCAAGGCGGCGGTGGACCTGTCGCAGGCCGAACGGATCGTCGCCGTCGGGCGCGGCATCAAGGCCCAGGAGCACCTGGCGATGGCCGAGAAGCTGGCAGCCGCGTTCGGCGCCGAGCTGGCGGCATCGCGGCCGATTTGCGACAACGGCTGGCTGCCGATGGATCGCCAGATCGGCAGCTCCGGACAGACCGTGGCGCCCAAGCTGTACGTCGCCGTCGGCATCTCGGGGGCGATCCAGCACCTGGTCGGCATGAAGGGCGCGCGCACCATCGTCGCCATCAACAAGGACGGCGACGCGCCGATCTTCGAAGTCGCCGACTACGGCATCGAAGGCGACCTGTTCGAGATTGCGCCGGCGCTCATCGCCGAGCTCGGAAAGGGCTGACGCCCGGCCGGCCCGTCATGGAACGCGAGACCCTCGACGTAGACGTGCTCGTCGTCGGCGCCGGCCCGGCTGGGTTGTCGGCGGCGCTGCGCGTCGCCCAGCTCCAGGCGGCGCAGGGCGGCGAGCCGCTGGCCATTGCCGTGGTCGACAAAGCGCGCGAGGCGGGCGCCCATTCGCTGTCAGGGGCGCTGCTCGACCCGTCGACCCTCCGCGATCTGATCCCGGATTTCGCGGCCAAGGGCGCCCCGCTCGGCTGCGAAGTGACCGCCGACAGCGTCTATTTGCTGACGCCCGAGGGGAAGCTGCGGCTGCCGATCACCCCGCCGCCGTTCCGCAACCACGGCAACTACGTCATTTCCCTGAGCCAGTTCGTGAAGTGGCTGGCCGGGCAGGTCGAGGCGGCCGGCACCGATCTGTTCATGGGGTTCGCCGCGCAGTCGGTGCTGTTCGACGGATCCCGGGTGGTCGGTATCCGCACCGGCGACCGCGGCCTCGGCCGGCACGGCACGCCGCGCGGCGCGGTCGAGCCCGGCGCCGACATCCGCGCCAAGGTCACGATCTTCTGCGACGGCGTCCGCGGCCACCTCACCAAGCAGCTGCTGCGGACGCTGCCGCTCGGCGGCGAGCAACCGGCGCAGTACGCCATCGGCCTCAAGGAACTGTGGGACATCCCGTCCGGGCGGCTGGCGCCGGGGACGGTGATCCACACGCTCGGCTACCCGCTGCGCCAGGAGGAATTCGGCGGCAGCTGGATCTACGCGCTGCCGGAGGGCCGGCTCTCGCTCGGCTTCGTCGTCGGCCTCGACTACACGGACCCGCTGTTCGACCCCCACGCCGCGCTCCAGCGCTTCAAGCAGCACCCGTTCGTCGCCGACCTGCTCGCCGGCGGCCAGCTCGTGCGGTTCGGCGCCAAGGCGCTGCCCGAGGGCGGCTGGAACACCCAGCCGACGCTCTACGCCGACGGCGCGCTCATCGCCGGCGACGCCGCCAACTTCGTCAATTCGATGCGCCTGAAGGGCATCCACCTGGCGATGCGCAGCGGCATGCTGGCGGCCGAGACCGCGTTCGAGGCGGTGCGGGCCGGCGACACCTCGCGGGCACGGCTGCAGCGCTACAAGGCCGCGGTCGATGCCAGCGCCATCCGCACCGAGCTCTACCCGGTGCGCAACGTGCACCAGGCCTTCGGCCACGGCACCTACGCCGGCGCGGCGTTCGCCGGTCTGGCGATGGCCACCAACGGCTGGTGGCCTGGAGACCTCGCCGGTCATCCGGGGCACACCCGGATGGCGACGCTCGACGCCTACTACGGGCTGAAGAAGCGCGACATCCTCAGCGGCTCGAACGCGGTGACGCCCGACCGCGTGCTCACCTTCGACAAGGCGACCAGCGTGCACTACTCGGGCACCGCCCACGAGGAGAACCAGCCGGTCCACCTGCTGGTGCAGACCGACGTCTGTCACTCGATCTGCGGCCCCGAGTACGGCCACCCGTGCGTCAAGTTCTGCCCGGCCAACGTCTACGAGATGGTCGACAACGGCGCCGGCGGCCGCCGGCTGCAGGTGAACGCCTCGAACTGCGTGCACTGCAAGACCTGCGACATCATGGATCCCTACGGCGTCATCACCTGGGTGGCGCCCGAAGGCGGCGAAGGCCCGCAGTACGACGGCATGTGAGCGACCAGGCCGACCGCGACGCGCCTGCCGGAGCCGAGTGGCGGCACTCGTGGCGGAAGCGCACGCAGGTGGCGCTCATCGCCGGCCTCGGCGCGCCGCTGCTCGGCGCGCTCGGCGGCACGGTGCGTCTCGACGCCGTGGGCGGCGAGCACCTCGAGGCCCTCGACCGCGCCGGTGAACCGTATATCGTGGCGCTGTGGCACGGCCACATCCTGCCGGGCATGTGGTATTTCCGCGATCGGGGCATCGTCGTCGTGACCAGCGAGAACTTCGACGGCGAGTGGATTGCGCGCATCATCCAGCGCTTCGGCTATGGCGCCGCCCGCGGCTCGTCGTCGCGGGGTGGCGCCCGCGCCATGCGCTCGCTGCTGAAGTCGGTCGCGCACACGCCGGCGGCGTTCACCGTCGACGGCCCGCGCGGCCCGCGCGGCGTGGCCCACCCCGGAATCGTCTGGCTGGCGAAGGCCACCGGCCACCCGATCCTGCCGATCCATGCCGCCGCCGATCGCGCCTGGACGCTGCGGAGCTGGGATCGCACGCAGGTGCCGAAACCGTGGTCGCGAGTCGTCGTCGCGATCGGGAAGCCGCTGCGGGTCAGGCGTGACAGCGACGAGTCCGGACTGGAGCAGGCGCGGCTGGCGGTGGAGCAGTCCCTGCGCGAGGCCGAGGCCGTGTGCGGTCAGGCACTGGCGTCCGGAGGGACGTCGCGATGATCCTCGTCAGCAGCGAGCGGTTCGCCGACCATCTGACGCCGCCCGGGCACCCGGAACGGCCCGAGCGGGCCGAGGCGCTGCGCCGGGTGGCGCTGCGGTGGGCCGGCCGCGGTCACGAGCTGGTCGAGCCGTCGCTGGCGGACGACGCCGCGCTGACGCGCATCCATCTGCCGGTCTACGTGGCGGCGATTCGCGCCACCACCGGCCGGGCGACACAGCTCGACGCCGACACCAGCACCAGCCCCGAGAGCGTGGCCGTCGCCTGCCTGGCGGCCGGTGCGGCGATGAGCGCAGTGGACCGCGTGGTCGCGGCGCCGGAGGCGGGACCGGCATTCGCGCTGGTGCGGCCGCCGGGCCATCATGCCGAAGCCGATCGCGCGATGGGCTTCTGCCTGTTCAACAGCGTCGCCGTGGCGGCGGCGCACGCCCGGGTCGCCGGCGTCGAGCGGCGTGGCGATCGTCGACTTCGACGTCCACCACGGCAACGGCACCCAGGCGGCCTTCTATGCCGATCCCTCCGTGCTGTTCGTGTCGAGTCACCAGTATCCGTTCTATCCCGGCACCGGTGCGGCGACCGAGATCGGGACCGGCCGCGGCGAAGGCTTCACGGTGAATCTGCCGCTCGAGGCCGGTGCCGGCGACGCCGACCTCGACGAGGCGTACCGGCGGGTCGTGGTGCCGATCCTCGACCAGTTCGCCCCCCACCTGATCCTGGTCTCGGCCGGGTTCGACGCCCATGCCGACGACCCGCTGGCGGCGTTGCGGATGTCGCCGTCCGGGTTCGCCAACCTGGCCGGGCTGCTGATGGGCGTGGCGGCGCGTCATGCCGGCGGCCGCATCGTGTTCGTGACCGAAGGCGGCTACGACCTCGATGCGCTCGACGCGTCGCTGCACGCGGTGCTCGAGGCGGTATCCGGCGACCGCCGTGACCAGCCCGTGGCGGGAGACCGGTCCCGCGGCCGCCGCGCCGTGGCGGCGGCGCGGAAGGCGCTCGACCGGTTCTGGCGCCTGGACGAGTGAGCCTCGGCCCATCGCCTTACTGCTAGAATTTCCTGATACTCGCGAACCCGCGGTCCCGACCGACGCGACGGCCGCCTCTCCCGGTACCCCTGTGTCCGACTATCATCCGCAAGCGCTCGACGAGAAGTGGCAGACCCGGTGGCGCGACGCCCGGGCCTTCGAAGTGGTCGAGGACCCGTCGAAGCCAAAGTTCTACTGCCTGGAGATGTTCGCGTATCCGTCCGGACACGCGCACGTGGGGCACGTCCGCAACTACATCATCGGCGACGTCGTCGCGCGGCTGAAGCGGCTCCAGGGTTTCAACGTCCTGCATCCGTTCGGATGGGACGCCTTCGGCCTGCCGGCCGAGAACGCCGCGATCAAGAGCGGCATCCACCCCGAGACCTCGACCCTGGGCAACATCGCCCACATGAAGGGGCAGCTCCAGCGCCTCGGCATCAGCTACGCGTGGGAGCGCGAGCTGGCGACGTGCCTGCCCGACTACTACCGCTGGAACCAGTGGCTGTTCATCCGCATGTTCGAGCGCGGGCTGGCGTATCGCCGCCGCTCGACCGTGAACTGGTGCCCGAGCTGCCAGACGGTGCTGGCCAACGAGCAGGTGATCGACGGCGCCTGCTGGCGCTGCGGCACGCTGGTGGTCGAGAAGGACCTCGAGCAGTGGTTCTTCAAGATCACGGCCTATGCCGACGACCTGCTGTCGGGCGCCGATGGCCTCACGGCGTGGCCCGAGAAGGTGCTGACGATGCAGCGCAACTGGATCGGCCGCTCCGACGGCGCCCGGGTCCGGTTCGCGATCGACGGTGTCGCCGCAGGGGTCGAGGTCTTCACCACGCGCATCGACACGATCTACGGCGCGACGTTCCTGACGCTGGCGCCGGAGCATCCGCTGGTGGCGCGCCTGGCCAGCGGTCCGGATCGTGACCACGTCCTCGCCGAGGCCCAGCGCTACCGCGGCCAGGACCGCACGGCCCGCATGTCTGGCGAGGCCGGCAAAGAAGGCGTGTTCACCGGCGCGTATGCCGTGAACCCGTTCTCGGGCGATCGCGTGCCGATCTGGGTGGCCAACTTCGTGCTCGGCGAATATGGCACCGGTGCGGTGATGGGCGTGCCGTACGGCGACCAGCGCGACTTCGAGTTCGCGCGCAAGTACGGGCTCGAGGTGCGCGCGGTCATCCGCGCGGCCGACGGCCGGGTGTCCGACCCTGCGGCGTTGACCGAGGCGCACCCCGACGAAGGCACGGTCGTGAACTCCGGCCCTTACGACGGGATGGCGTCCGCCGAGGCGCGCCGGCGCATGACGGCGGATGCGGAATCCCGAGGCTTCGGCACCGGCTCGGTGCAGTTCCGCCTGAAGGACTGGGGCATCTCGCGCCAACGCTACTGGGGCACGCCGATTCCGATGATCCACTGCCCGGTGGACGGCGTCGTGGCGGTGCCCGACGACCAGCTGCCGGTGGTGCTGCCGAAGGTCACCGAGTTCACCGGCCGCGGTGACTCGCCGCTGGCGCACGTGCCGGAGTTCGTGAACGTGACGTGCCCGAGGTGCGGCGGGCCGGCGCGGCGCGAGACCGACACGATGGACACGTTCGTCGATTCGTCGTGGTACTTCTACCGCTTCGCCGACGCCCATAACGACCGCCTGCCGTTCGATCCGGCGGCGGTCAAGTACTGGGGGCCGGTCGACTTCTATTCGGGCGGCGTCGAACACGCCATCCTGCACCTCATCTACTCGCGCTTCTTCGCCCGGGTGTTCCGCGACCTCGGGATGATCGACCACAGCGAGCCGTTCACCCACCTGCTCACGCAGGGCATGGTGCTGAAGGACGGCAACGTGATGTCGAAGTCGAAGGGCAACGTCGTCGACCCCGATACGATGCTGCAGAAGGTGGGGGCCGACGCGCTGCGCACCTACGTCATGTTCGTGGCGCCGCCGGAGAAGGAAGTGGAGTGGAGCGACGCCGGCCTCGACGGCATGTGGCGCTGGCTGTCGCGCTTGTGGCGTGTCGCCGATCAGTGGCGCGACGCCGCGGTGGCGGCGCCGCCGATCGACGCGGCCACGCTGGCCGGCAGCGAGCGGGCGCTGCGCCGCAAGACCCACGAGACCATCCGCCGGGTCACCGCCGACATCGACGTCCGCAAGCAGATGAACACCGCCATTTCGGCGATGATGGAGCTGGTGAACGACTTCTATCTCTTCACCGAGCAGGAGCGGGCGGCGCCCACGGCGCAGGCCGCGGCAGTCGCCCGCGAAGCCGTCGAGGCGCTCGTACGGCTGGTCTCGCCGTTCGCGCCGCACACCGCCGAGGAGCTGTGGGAGGCCTACGGCCACGCCGAGGGCCTGGCCGGCGCCGCCTGGCCGGTGGTCGACGAGTCGGCGGCCAAGGCCGAGTCGATCGTCGTGCCGATCCAGGTGAACGGCAAGGTGCGCGGCCGGCTCACCGTCGATCCCGACGCGTCGGAGGCGGAGCTCGAGCGGCTGGCGCTCGCTGATCCCGCGATTCAGCCGTATCTGGCCGGAAAGACCGTCAAGAAGGTGGTCGTCGCGCGCGGGCGGCTGGTCTCGGTGGTGGTGACATGACGCGGCGCGATCTGCTCAGGCTGGCGCCGCTGGCGGGCGGATCGCTGGTGCTGTCCGGCTGCGGCTATTCGCTGGCCGGGCGCGGGTCGTTCCTGCCCGAGTACATGCAGGTGATCGGCGTGCCGATGTTCGGCAACCGGACGCCCTATTCGCCACTCGAGCAGCTGCTCACCGAGAAGGTGCGGGTCGAGTTCCAGGGCCGGCGCTATCAGGTGCTGCCGGCCGACACCGGTGTCGATGCCGTGGTGCGCGGCGACGTCACCAACGTGAGTGCGGCGCCGGTCGGCTTCAACCAGAGCCAGCAGGCCTCGCGCTATCGCTTCACGCTGACGGTGAGCGTGTCGCTGTCGGATGTCCGCCAGCAGAAGACGCTGTGGGAGAACCCGGCGCTGAGCTTCAGCGACGAGTACGAGCTGGCCAGCTCCTCGAGCCTCGGCCTCGGCGCCGCCGGGTTCATCGATCAGGAGCGCGCCGCGGTCGACCGCCTCAGCTCCGACTTCGCGCGCTCGGTGGTGAGCGCCATTCTCGAAGCGTTCTAGCGGCATGACCCCGGCCCAGGTCCGCGCCCAGATCGCCGCCGGCGACACCGCCCCGGTCTACCTCATCGAAAGCGAGGATCTGCCGTCGCGGCAGGAGGTGGCCCAGGCCTTCCTGGCGCTGGTCGAAGAAGGGCTGCACGCCTTCAACGTCGCCACGTTCTTCGCCCGCGACGCCACGACCGCCGGCGACCGCGACGCGCTCTACACCGACATCCTCTCGGCGGCCCGGACGATGCCGATGATGGCGCCGCGCCGGCTGGTCATCGTCCACGACGCCGAGGCTTTGCTGGCGCCCAAACGGGTCAAGGACGACGACGGCGAGACGGCGGTCAAGCCGCGCCGGGCGAAGGCGGCGACGCCGGCGGAGGAGTTCGAGGCCTACCTGCAGCGCCCAGAGCCGACGACGACGCTGGTGCTCGAGACCGCCGGCCTCGACCGCGGCCGCCGGGTGTCCAAGCTCCTGCTGGCGCACGCGGCGGTCGTCAACACCGCCGAGCTGAAGACCGTTGACGACGTCGCGCGGTGGCTGGCGGCGCGGCTCGATCGCGACGAGATGCGGATCGAGCCGGCAGCCGTGCGGGCGCTGGTCGAGGCCATCGGCGTCGAGCTGCCGCGGCTGCGCAGTGAGATCGACAAGCTCGTCCTCTATGCGGCCGGGGAGTCGACGATCACCGCGGCCCATGTCCGCGACGTCGTCGCGACGGTGGACGAGTCGAGCGGGGTGTTCGCGCTGATCGATTTCGTGGCGGCGGGGCAGGCGGCCGCGGCGCTGCGGGAAGTCGACGCGCTGATGGAGTCGGGCAGCCCGCCGCCGATGATTCTCGGGCTGGTGCGGACGGCGGCGGGGAGGCTGCGGCCGGAGGCGCGGGCGCGCCGGGCGATCGCCGCGGTGCTCGACGCCGATCTGGCGATCAAATCGTCGCGCGGCGAACCGCGTTACGTGCTGGAGCGGCTCGTCGTCGAGTTGTGCGGGACCGTGCTCGAGCGGCCGGCGACCGGCCGCTGATCCACGCTCAGGCGGTCTTGGCCTTGAGCCGGGCGGTCAGCCGCGACTTGTAGCGGCCGGCGGTGTTGCGGTGGATGATGCCCTTGCCGGCCATCCGATCGACCAGCGAGGTGGTCGCGGTGAGCAGCGCCTTCGCGTCCTCCGGCTTGCCGTCGTCGAGGGCGGCGCGGACCGCCTTCAGGCCGGTGCGCAGCTTCGAGCGGAGCTCGCGGTTGTGCTCACGGCGCTTGACGTTCTGACGGTGGGCCTTCAGGGCCGAGGGGTTTCGCTTCGCCACGTGTACAGTCCTCTGGTTGCCGAACCTGCCAAAACGTTGAGGATATCACAGCCGGGGGAGCCCCGGCGTCCGGTCAGGACTTGCCGGGGGCGACGGCGTCGGTACGCGGCTGGACGCGCGGGCGGTCGGAATAGCGGGTGATTTCGCGGCCATCGACCACCTCGACCCACTTGTAGATGCGGGTCGGCGGCTTGGCCGCCGGGGCACTGTTCCGGGTGATCTTCTTCACGTAGTCGCGGGTCTCGCGATACGGCGGCACCTGCTGGCCGTACTTGTCGACGGCGCCGGGGCCGGCGTTGTAGGCGGCCAGCGCCAGTTCGACCTTCTGGTCGTAGCGGGTCAGCAGCCGCTTCAGGTAGAGCACCCCGCCGCGGATGTTCTCGGCCGGGTCGAAGGGGTTCATGACGCCGAGTTCTTCGGCGGTCCCCGGCATGAGCTGCATCAGCCCCATGGCGCCCTTGGGCGAGACCGCCACCGGGTTGAAGGCGGACTCGGCCTGGATGACCGCCCGCACCAGGTCCGGGTCGACGCCCTGACCCTTGGCGTGTTCGTCGATGTAGGCGTCGAAGCGTTCCGATCGGCCATCGGGCGGGCGGGTGACTCGGATGCCTTGAGTGACCCGCGGGACAGTGAACGTGCGGACCTCGCCGGCGTCTGGCCGCGGCTTGTCCGACAGGATCATCTGCCCGGACGCGTCGCGCCAGGCGTAGATCTGGGCGGCGGCCGGGACGACGGCCGGACCGGCGATGAGGAGTGCGGCGAGGACGAGACGGGCAGTCACGCGGACACCTGTGGGGGGAGTCCGGTGGTGACACCGAGACTACCCCACCACACTGTCGGCGGACCAGCGCCGTGGCTTTAGGCCTGGAGCTGCTTCTCGATCAGTGACCGGGCCGATGTGAGCAGTTCCGCGATCTTCGCCGTGTCCTTGCCGCCGGCCTCGGCGAAATCCGGTCGCCCGCCGCCGCCGCCGCCGACGATCGGCGCCAGCTGCTTCACCAGGCCGCCGGCCGGGGCCTTCTTGGCGGCCGCCGGGGTCGCCGCCGCCACCATCGTCACCCGGCCCTCACCGGCGTCCCCAGCCAGGAACACCACGCCGTCGCCGAGCTTGGACTTGGCGGCGTCGGCCAGCGACCGCATCGCCTCGCGGTCGAGCCCGTCGGCGCGGCGCACCACGACCGTGAACGCACCGACGACGCTCTGGTCGCCCTCGGCGGCGCCACCGCTACCGCCGCCCATCGCCAGCTTCGTCTTGAGGTCGCGGATCTCGCGCTGTGCCTTGGTGAGCGCCGACCCCTGCGCCTCGATGCGCGCGGCGAGCTCGCCCGGCGGGGCGTTGGCGGCCGCCGCGGCCCGGTGGAGGTCGTCGAGCGCGCCGCGCAGATACGCCAGCGCGCCAGCGCCGGTCAGCGCCTCGACGCGGCGCACGCCGGCGGCGACGCCAGTTTCCTCGGTGAGCACGAGCAGCCCGATGTCGCCGGTCGCCGCCACGTGCGTGCCGCCGCACAGCTCCGTGCTGAAACGGCCGTCGCCGATTGCCACCACCCGCACCGTGTCGCCGTACTTCTCGCCGAACAGCGCGGTGGCGCCGTCGGCGATGGCTTGCTGGGTGTCCTTCACCGCCGTGCGCACCGGCGAGTTGGCCAGAATCGCCTGGTTGACCGTGCGCTCGATGCGCTGGCGCTGGGCCGGTGTGACCGCCGTGGTGTGCACGAAATCGAACCGCAGCCGATCCGGCGCGACCAGCGACCCGGCTTGCTTGACGTGGCCGCCGAGGGCCTCGCGCAGCGCCGCATGCAGCAGGTGAGTGCCGGTGTGGTTGCGGCGGATCGACGCCCGCCGATCGGCGTCGACGCGCGGGGTCACGGCCAGGCCGCGGCTGAGCAACTCGGCGGCGGCGCGGATGCGATGGGCGCGGGGCAAACCGGCGCCGAGGCGTACGACGTCGACGACCTGGGTGGCCTGGCCACCCGGTCCGACGAGACTCCCCGTGTCCGACACCTGGCCGCCGGCTTCGAGGTAGAACGGCGTCTGGCCCAGCACGACGAACCCGTCGGCGCCGGCCGGCAGCGAGTCCACCAGGGCCAGCGACGGGTCGAGCAGCGCGACGATCGGCGTCGGCGTCCCGTCGACGCCGTCGTAGCCGAGGAACGTCTCGGTGACATCGGACAGCGCCGTCCGCACCTCGGCCGACAGTTCGGCCTTCCTGCCGCCGTCGAAGGCGCTCTTCGCGCGGGCCTGCTCCTGTTCGCGCTGAAGCTTGCTATCGAAGCCCTCGGCGTCGAAGCGCAGCCCGGCGCTGGCCGCGAGATCCTCGAGGAAGTCGCGTGGCATGCCGTAGGTTTCGTAAAGGGCGAACGCCTTGCCGCCGGGAAACACACCGGCCGCACGGTTGTTCTCGATGACCTTTTCAGCCTTGGCGATCCCCGGTCCCGACAGCACCGCCTCGAAGCGCTCCTCCTCGCTGCGGATCACCTGGACGACCGCATCGCGGCCGGCGACCAGCTCCGGATAGGCGGCGCCCATCTCGGCGACCAGCACGTCGACCAGCCGGTAGAGGAAGGCCTGCTCGAGGCCGATGCGGCGGCCGTGGCGCATCGCCCGGCGCATGATCTTGCGCAGCACGTAGCCGCGCCACTCGTTGGACGGGACCACGCCGTCGGCGATGAGGAAGGTCATCGCCCGCATGTGGTCGGCGACGACCCGCATCGAGACGTCGGCGGCCTCCATGGTGCCGCCGTGGCGGCGGCCGGCCAGTCCGCCGATGGCGTCGAGCAGCGGCGTGAAGAGCGCCGTGTCGTAGTTCGAGATCGTGCCCTGCATCACCGCGGCGATGCGCTCGAGGCCCATCCCGGTGTCGATCGACCTGGCCGGCAGGGGAGTGAGCACGCCAGCCGCGTCGCGGTCGAACTCCATGAAGACGTTGTTCCAGACCTCGACGAACCGCTCGCTGCCCGAGGCGATGTCGGTCATGAAGTCGCCGCTGCCCGCGACGCCCGGCCCGCGATCGACGTAGATCTCCGAGCAGCGGCCGCACGGGCCGGTGTCGCCCATCGCCCAGAAGTTGTCGTCGGCGCCGAGTTCGCCGATCCGCTCGGCCGGGACGAAGTCGCGCCAGCGGGTGTAGGCCTCCTGGTCGCGCGGCACCGCCGCGTCGCCCTTGAAGATGGTCACGCGCAGGCGCGCCGGGTCCAGCCCCCACTCGTCGGTCAGGAGCCGCCACGCCAGGGCGATCGCGTCTTCCTTGAAGTAGTCGCCGAACGAGAAGTTGCCGAGCATTTCGAAGAACGTGTGGTGGCGCAGCGACGGGCCGACGTTCTCGAGGTCGTTGTGCTTGCCGCTGACCCGCATGCACTTCTGAGCGGTGGCGGCGCGGGTGTAGTCGCGCGTCTCGCGGCCCAGGAACAGGTCCTTGAACTGGTTCATGCCGGCGTTGGTGAAGAGCAGCGTCGGGTCGTCGTGGGGCACGAGCGGGCTGCTGGCGACGGCGCGATGGCCGTGCCGGGCGAAGTACTCCAGGAAGGACGCGCGAATGGCGTTGGGGTGCATCGGGGACATGGTACTAGGAGCAGGGACCAGGGACCAGGGACTGGGCAGGGCTCTTGTCCACGATTCCCGGCCGACGTGACCCGCCTAGTCGACGTCGTCGACGTCTGAGCCGCGGGCGCGGAGGCGCTTCAGGATCGCGCCGGGGGCGAAGCCCTGGCGGACGAGCGCGCCGACCACGCGACGGACGACGGCGGGATCGCGGACCTCGCCTTTCTCACGGCGCAGCCGCTTCTCGAGCGCGCGATCGAGCAGCGTCGTGACGTCGACCTCTTCGAGGGCGGCGGCGATGGCCTGGGCGATGTCGTCGTCGGCGAGGCCGAGCGCCTTCAGTTTCTGGCGGGTCCGGGCCGGGCCGCGGCCCTTGATGTTGGTTTCGAGGCGGGCGGCGGCGCGGGCCATGCGCGATTCGTCGAGCACGCCCGACTGCTGCAGGCGGAGGATCACCGCGTCGATGGCCGCGGCAGCGACCTCGCGCCGGGCCAGGCGCTGGCGCAGCTGGCGGGCCGAGAGCTCGCGCAGCGACAGCCACTGCAGGGCGAGGGTGTGCGGATCGCCGTCGAACGCGCGCCGGCCGCGCGCCCGCCGATCAGCCGCTGAACCGGGTGATTTCCGGCGTGCCAACGGTGGCCTCGGCGCGCGACGCCGGCTTCCGGCTGAGGATGGTGCTGGCCATCTGGTCGCGCGACTGCTCGGCGGTGGTCGAGATGCCCTGGATCTTGAGCTTGAACTCGTCGACGTTGGAGGCCCAGCGGAGCGCCTCTTCGTAGGTGACCAGGCCCTGCGAGAACAGGCTGAAGATCGACTGATCGAAGGTCTGCATCCCGTACTGCGAGGTGCCCTGGGCGATCGCGCCCTTGATGAGATGCGTCTTTTCCTTGTCGACGATGCAGTCGCGCACGAACGGCGTGGCGATCAGCACTTCGACCGCCGGTACGCGGGCACTGAGGTCGGCGCGTGGGATGAGGCGCTGGGCCACCGCCGCCTTGAGCACCGCGGCGAGCTGCAGCCGCACCTGCTTCTGCTGGTGCGGCGGGAACACCGAGATGACGCGGTTGATGGTCTCGGTGGCGTCGAGGGTGTGCAGGGTGGAGAAGACCAGGTGGCCGGTTTCGGCGGCGTGCAGCGCCGTTTCGATCGTCTCCATGTCGCGCATTTCGCCGACCAGGATGACGTCGGGGTCCTGGCGCAGGGCGCTGCGCAGCGCGTGGGCGAACGACCGGGTGTCGCTGCCGATCTCGCGCTGATTGAGAATCGACTTGTTGTCGCGGTGCAGGTACTCGATCGGGTCTTCGATGGTGATGATGTGGCTGTCGCGCGAGTTGTTGATGTAGTCGACCATCGCCGCCAGCGTCGTGCTCTTGCCGCTGCCGGTGGTACCAGTGACCAGTACCAGGCCGCGCTGTTCCTCGGCGATGGTGCGCAGGACCGGCGGCAGGTCGAGCTCCTCGAAGCGGCGGACGCCCTGCGGAATGACGCGCAGGACGATGCCGATGGTGCCGCGCTGCTGGAAGACGTTGCAGCGGAAGCGGCCCAGGCCGGCCACGCTGTAGGCCAGGTCGAGCTCCTGGGCGTCCTTGAACCGCTGGCGCTGGTTGGCCGACATGATCGTCGCGGCCATGTCGACCAGCGATTCATGGTCGAGGCGGATGTCCTCGGTGAGAGGCCGCAACTGGCCGTTGACCCGGATGACCGGGTAGTTGCCGACCTTCAGGTGGACGTCCGAGGCGCCCTGTTCGATGGCGTGCTTGAGCAGCTGGTTGATGTCCATATCGGGCTCTGTCGGCCCGGACACACCTCGGGCCGCTCGGTGGTGGTATCGGCGGCACGGCGGCGCGCCTGCAGGCCCGGGTCCAGGCCGGTCTACTGCGTCTCGCCGCAGAACGGGCAGACCCCGGTTCGCGCGTGCAACGGCTTGCCGCAATGCCAGCAGAACCGTGCAGGGGGCGTCTCGCGGGCCTTCAGCCGCTCGCGGATGTCTTTCTTGGCCGGGTCGCCCCCGCCGGCGCTGCCAGACGCGGCGGCCGGCCACGGCCGGCGGCCGGTGGCGTGCGGCCGGGCGGCCAGAATGGCGTCGAGCAGGTCGTGGGCGCGCGGGTAGCGGTTGGTGATGTCCGGCGCCATCGCCTTCAGGACGATGTCGCTGATCGCCTTGGGAATCCTCGGGTTGTAGATCCGCGGCGACGTGGTGAGCTCGCCGCGTTCCAGCTTCTCGAGGTCGTCGGGCTTCGGCGACTCGTAGGGCAGCCGCCCGGTGAGCAGCTGGTACATCGTGACGCCGAGCGAATACACGTCGGAGGCGAACACCGCCTTGCCGTGGAACTGCTCGGGCGCCATGTAGGGCGGGCTGCCGATCACCGTCGTGCCATGCGCGGCAATCTCCAGGAAGCGCGAGGTGCCGAAGTCGGCGACCTTGGCGACCCCGGTCTCGGTGACCAGCACGTTGCCAGGACGCAGGTCGCGATGGATGACGCCCTGGCCGTGGGCATGATCGACGGCGTTGCAGATCTGACAGGCGAAGTCGAGCGCCCGCGGCACGTCGAGGGCGCCCTCGCGATCGGAGATCGCTTCGAGCGTCTCGCCGGCGACGTACTCCATCACGATGAAGAAGACCTCGCCGATCCGCTCGGCGGTGAGCACCGTGACGATGTTGGGATGGCTCAGCGTCGCCAGCAGGCGGGGCTCGCGCAGCAGCTCGCCGAAGTCGAGGGTCTGGCGGTGCGGCACCTTGAGGGCGACCTTCTTGTCGATCCAGGTGTCCTCGGCCAGGAAGACCGTGCCGAAGCCGCCGCTGCCCAGTGGCGCCAGGATCTTGTACTTGCCGACGACCTGGTCGCGGAAGAACATCCGCCCGCAGTATAGACGACGGCCGCTGCGGTCCACGGCCGGCGCCGCCGGCCCACACGTATAATCCGGCCGTGCGCGCGCGAGTGCTGGCCCCCGACGCCGCGGCTGAGGGGCAGACGATCACGCTGTCGCCCGACGAATCGACGCATGTCGGCCGCGTGCTGCGGCTCGGCGCCGGCGACGACGTGCGGGTCTTCGACGGCCGCGGCCGTGAATGGGCGGCGACGATCACGTCGGGCGGCGTGAGCCGGGTCACGGCGGTGCTCGGGACGCCGGTCGTCCCGGCCGCCGAACCTAGGGTGCGCTACGTGCTGGCGCCGGCGGTGCTGAAAGGCGATGGCACCGACGAGGTGATCCGCGATGCGGTGATGATGGGTGCGGCGCAGGTGCGGCCGTTCGTCGCGGCCCGCTCCGAAGCGCGGCTGGCCACGCTGCTCAAGGCCGAGCGTCACGCCCGCTGGGCGCGGGTCTCAGTCGCCTCGGCCAAGCAGTGCGGACGCGCCGTGGTTCCGCCAGTGGAGCCGCCGGTCACGTTCGCCGAGATCGTCGCCGCCACCGAGCCGCCGCTGCGGCTGCTGCTCGTCGAACCCGGCGTCAGCGTCGAGGCGACGCGGCTGGCGGCGCTGCCGCGGCCGGCGGCCGTGACGCTGGCGATTGGCCCGGAGGGTGGGTGGGCGGACGACGAAATCCAGGCGGCGCGCGCTCGAGGCTGGACGCCGGTGCAACTCGGCGCGCGCACGGTGCGAGCGGTGTCGATGGCCCTGGTGGCGCTGGCCGCGTGCCAGGCGGTCTGGGACGACGGACTCTGATGGCGGTGAGGAGCGAACGATGACGAGGCCGAGCGTGCGGCGTGACGGCGGGGGCGGCGGTGATGGCAGTGGTGGCGGCGTGGCTGCTCAGCCCGGCGCTCGTGGCGGAGCAGCCGCAGCAGCTGCCCGATCCGGTGGCGACGTTCTCGATCCTGGGCTTCGACCCGGCGACCGGCGAGGTCGGCGGCGCGGTGCAGTCGCGCGTGTTCTCGGTCGGCAACGGGGTGCTGTGGGCCGAGGCCGGCGTCGGCGCGGCGGCCACTCAGGCGATCGTCGACGTCAGCTACGGGCCCAAGGCGATCGCCTTGCTCAGGGCCGGGATGAGCCCGGCGGCGATCATCGCGGCGATCTGGGAGAGCGATCGGGATCCGCAGCCCGAGCGCTGGACCAAGCAGGGGCGGCAGTTCGCCGTCATCGACGCCAACGGCGCGACCGCCGCGTTCACCGGCCCGAAGGCCAGCGTGTGGGCCGGCCACCGCGCCGGGAAGTTCTGCACCGCACAGGGCAACATCCTCGCCGGGGAGGCCGTGGTCACCGGCATGGTGGCGGCGTTCGAATCGACGAGCGGCCACCTGGCGCAGCGTCTCACCGCGGCCCTCGAAGCCGGTCAGGCGGCCGGCGGCGACACCCGCGGCATGCAGTCGGCGGCGATCCTGATCGTCGGCAAGGGCCAGGGGGTGTGGCTGAACAACGACGTCGTGCTGCGCCTGCAGGTCGACGACAGCCCGGAGCCGATCAGGGAGCTGCGGCGGCTGGTGGAGAACTGGAACGGCCGGAAGCAGAAGGGGCAGCAGCGGCCAGTCGGCTAGCGCAGTGTCACGCCTGGCCGTCGCGTCGGGCACCGCCTCCTCCCTCCGTCCTCGCAAGATCTCCATCCAATCATCTCGGACTCCGGAAGTAGGCAGTGCCCGGCGCGGTGGTGGGAGATGCGACCTGAAGCGCGCTGTGTCGTCGCGGGCACGATGGACCGCCGGCTCGGCGCACCGCGATCCGCGTGGTTGGAGTCGATCCATTCGCCTGGACCGAGCGGCTGACGCGCAGGGACGCTCGGCACCGCGCCGTGGTCCACGACACCGTCGCGTGACGAACCGCGCGCGCGCTCGCGGCACTGCGCTTGCACCGCGCCCACCGCCCGCCGCAGTGGCGGCGCAGGAGGCTATTGTGATGCGAAAGCTGTTTACCGCAGGCCTGGTGGTCGCGGCTGGAAGTCTCGTCGGTGGGTGGGTGGTACGCGCGCAGACGCAGACGCCGACGCCGCCGGCGCCGCAGGTCGATCGCGTGGAGTTCCCCGCGGGCTATCGGACGTCCTTCACGACGCTCTTCACGTTCGACCGCCCGGACGTGCGACAAATCCGGGTCGTGTACGGCAACCGCGAGGCCGCGTCGGTCCAGGAGGGATCGCCCTTCCCGAACAACTCCATCATGGTCATGGAGACGTATCGCCCGAGGGTCGACGCCCAGAACACTCCAGTCCGCGACGCCGAAGGCCGATACGTCGCCGACGCACTCACCGGCATCTTCGTCATGCGCAAGTACCGAGGCTACGGCGCCGAATACGGGCCGAACAGAACGGGCGAGTGGGAGTACGTGTCGTATCGTCCCGACGGCAGCCACGTCACGGCGCCGCGCGACTCGTGGACCTGCGCCAACTGCCACCTGCAGGCCGGCGAATCGCGAGACTGGGTGTTTCGCCGCAACATGATCGCCGAGCGCACGGCACACACCGGGGCCGTCCCTGACGCCGTCCTGCAGCAGTACGCGTTCCTGCCCTCGACGCTGCGCGTCAAGGCCGGCACCCTGGTGACGTGGCTCAACGACGACGAGGTCGACCATCGTCTGGCCATCGTCTCCGGCCCGGTCACCGAGGGGCCGGTCCTGCCGCACGGTCGCACTTTCCGCGCCCGTTTCAACGCTCCGGGCGACTACGACGTCGTCTGCCGGATCCACCCGGCCATGCGCAGTCGCGTCACCGTCGAGCCGTAGACGGTGGTCGCTCGGAAGCCGCGTCCGTCTGCGTTCCAGCCGCTCCGCCATGCGCGCAGATACCCGCACGGTTTCGATTGAGGCGCCGGCCGACCGAGTGATCGCCTGCTTGGCCAGACCGGCCTATCTGCCCCGGTGGACGGCAGGATTCGCGAAGGCAGTACCGACAGATCGCAGGTGGGTGGGTGGTCGAGCCAGGCGCTGGTGACGGATCTCACGTAGCGACGGGCTCGCCCGACATCGGCGCCAGCAGGTCCTCCAGGAAGAACGCCGACAGCGCCGCTCTTCCGTTGACGCCGGCCTTCGCGTAGATGGCCTGGGCCTGTGCACGGATGGTCCGCTCGGTCGTAGCGCGCACCGCGGCCACCTCCCTGAGGCTCAGGCCCTTCAGCAGGAGCAGCGCGACCTCGCGCTCGGCCTCGGTCAGGTTCCAGCGGGTGAACTGGGCGTCGATGGCGTCGCCCAGGCCGGTCAAGAGGGTTCGCGCTTCGGAGCGCCAGCGCTGGCCCTGGACGCGCGCCACCTCCAGATCACGGAGGAGCACCAGCTGGTCTTCGCGCTGACGGGCCGTGATCCGGAAGAGCAGCACGACGCCAACGGCGGCGAACACGAGCGGGAGCACTTCAAGTGCCTCGAGCGCGAGGTCCCACGCCGTGAGCCTGGGCTCCTCGCGCAGCTCCAGGACGAGGAACAGTGCCACGCCTACGACGATGGCGCCGCCGGCCCACGCACGCGTGGTGCGATCCACCCAGCCGCTCATGACCGCCTCCCGCTGGCCGGCGCCCGGACCGTCATCGCCGAGGGAAGGCGAAGACCACGCCCACCTCCGGCGCCCAGTCGGTCGCCTTCGACGTCAGACCGATACCGCTGTTGAACTTCACGAAAATGTTCGGCCGGATGAACCACTGCGCCTCGCTTACGAACGATACCTCGTCCTGCGTGCCTTCGAGGCCAGCGTAGACCCGCCACCGCGGCGACAGCCGTTTCAGGGTACTCCACCGCGTACTCGCCGAGGTCGAATCGGCTCGAAGACGCCGCCGTGTACTCGACGGCGGCGCGGGCTGTCAGGGTCCCCCAGCCGAACCCGCGCGACACGCCAGTGCCGAGTTTCAGTTCCCAGGCGGACGTGCCGATGAGCAGCTTGTCACGATTGCGCGGCGACACTGCCTCGACGTAGCTGAACGCCTCGGGTCCAGTGGCGGTTTCGCGCTTCCAGCGCCAGCGCAGCTGGCCCTCGATGTCGCCCACGCCCGATTCGGCGATGCGGGCCGGGACGGCCGACAGGTCGGACGCGGCCTTGTCGAGCGACGCGCGGACCGCCGCCCCCTCCAGCTCGATCGCCAGGTCATCGGTGAGGCCATAGGCCAGGAAGAACAGGGCTTCGGAGGCGCGATACCGGCCGCGATGGTCGACATCGCCGACGAAGCCGAACTCCGAGGGCTTGTACTCGAAGTTCCGGTCTCGGTAGTGCTCGACGAACGGGTAGACGAGCAGCTCGCCGCCGCGGACGTAGGTGCCGAACATGGAGGTGGCCACGCCCGGTCCGCGGTCGGCACGATAGGGCGGGTCGGGCGGCGTGGGCGGTGAGGTTGGCGACTGCGCGGCAGCGCTCGACGCGACGGCGAGGGCAACGCCGAACGTGACCACGACCATGCGGCGCGGGTAGCGGTATGACATCGGATCCTCCGGTGTGGCGGCTGGCGTGTCACACCGTAGGCCTTGAGGTCGGCGCCGTCTATTGGCGGGACCGCCTACGTCATCGGAGTCGACGGGTATGGGGTCGTCACGTCATCGGCGGATTCCGCCTCGCCTCTTGACCACGGAGCCTGACGGCCCGTCCTCGCGCCATCCCCCCACGTTGAGGTCAGTGACGAACCCCCACCAAATCAGTCAGTGCCAGCCATGCCTCAAACCGGGGCGCGTCGTGGGAGGATGAGCCTGACCCATCGCCGCCTCGCCGTGGCTGATGGCCCTCCCGACCATGCCAGGGGAATTGACTGGGCGTGACGCAAGACACGCTGGCAAGACGGCAACCCCCAGCCCCAGGGCGCAGACTGTGCGGCACAGCTGGGTTCCCGTCGCCGCGCCGGGCGTTGACGGGTGCGGCAGAAAGCCGAATGGCGCCTATCATGTGGGACGTGAGCCGGCACATGGCTATGAGCACGTCGCGGGCCCGCCACGGCTCGCGCCGACGAATGGCACTGGCCCTGCTCGCTGCTCTGACGTCCGTGTCGCTCGTCGCGCAGGAGCGGCAGGCGTCTGGGGTGCTGGTCGTGCGGGAACCCCTCGGCCTCACGCCCGATCAGGAGAGTCGACTCGCTGAGGTCATCGGAAGCCTGTTTCCCGACTTCTTCATTCAGGCGTTGCCGGCGACCAGCAGCGAACGCCGTGCAACCCTGGGCCTGTCGTTCCAAGAAGCGTTCGACATCGCTGGCGGGAATCAGGTGGCGCTGCAGACGGTGCGCGACCGTGAGTGCCAGGGCACTTCGAGCGCCACTTGCGGCGCCGACCTGCCAGTTCGGGCGCGAAGTGCGCTGGACCGCTACGACGACCTAGCCAGCCAGACGCTTGAGCAGCTGGCCCAGACGCTCCGCCGGGCCGGTGACGTCAGCCCACAGGCGACTGTCGTGTACGTCAGCAGCGGGCTACCGTTCCGGGTCGATCCCCGCCGCGGCTTCGAGGCGGTGCGCAAGGCCGCTCGTGAGTCACCGGCGGCGCTGATCGTGGTCGATGCGCATTCGGCAGGCCGCGACGCGGCGGGCCTCGCGCGCCTCGCCGAGGTCACTCAGGCCGACCGCTTCGGTGTCTCGCCCGACGATCGGTTGAGGCTCCGCACCAAGCTGGCCGCGCAGTCGACCGTTCAAGGCAGGAGCCGCGCCCAGCCGCTCGGCTCCTCGGCACTGCCTCGGGGCACGAGGTCCGTGCCGGCGGTGCTCCAGGTGGCCATGCAGCACGCGGTGAAGTTCGCCGAGCAAGCCGCGTCGATCCTGGCGGACGAGCGCACGCTGCAGGAGGTGAAGGTGCGTCCCTCCGCCACGTCCCTGTCGCCTGGCTCCAACGCCGGAATCCGGATGGAGCAGCGTGTCCTCGACTCGGAAGTCGCGTTGGTTCACGTCGGGGGCAGAGACCTGTGGCTACTCGCGCGGGACGTCCTGCGCGTGAACGGGGCGGAGGTGCCAGACGCCGACCGCATTCGCCTGCCGTTGGTGCACCCGACATCGGCGCCTGAAGCACTACGGCAGTTCGAACAGGTTGCCCGGCAGGGCTCGCGGTTCAACATCGGCGGCATCGAACGCAACGTCAACACGCCGACGCTCGCGCTGTGGCTCTTGACTCCGGACGTCAGCCCGCGGCTCGTGTTCAGCAACGCCGGAACGGCCCGGGTGGATGGACGCGTGTGTGACGTGATTGCGTTTCGCGAGCGTAGCGCCCCCTACCTGTTCGCCGTGGCCGGTACGCCAGCGCCGGTGAGTGGGCGTTTCTGGGTCGATCGCGGCCGAGCAGCAGTGGTGAAGACTGACCTGTCCCTTCCGGAAGAGTCGATAGAGTGGACACCCTCACGCGCCAGGGTGACCGTCGCCTATGCCTTCGACCCTACGCTATCTGCGTGGGTCCCCCGCACCATGTCGGAACGCTACGATTCGCTCTCGTCCCGTCAGTTCGTCGTCGCGCAGTCGACGTACGCGAACTTCCGGATGTTCAGGGTGGCCTCACGCATCATCAAGTGACGCTGAGACGCCCGGCCATGCACCTGCCGACGCTTATGGCATGACGGTCATCACCTATGCCGAAGCGCCACGTCGCGAGATTCTCGGCGCCGACTCCCTGGCGAGGTCGCGCGCGTGGGCCAGTGGCCGACGTCAAGGCGGGCGACCGAGGCCATGGACGTCGCGTCCGCACGCCACACGCGGCAGAGGCCGTGCTAAGGTGCCTGGCATGCACATGGTGGGCAGAGTGGCTCAGCAGTGGCGGTATCCCGTCAAAAGTATGAAGGCGGAGCCACTCACGCAGGCATTCGTTGGCTTTGCGGGCGTCTATGGCGATCGCGTCTATGCCTTTCGACGCGCCACCGGACCCAAGGGCTTCCCGTTCCTCACGGCGCGGCAGTATCCCGAGATGCTGCAGTATGGGGCGCTGTTCCTGAATCCTGACTCGATGGCACTGCCGCCGAATCTCAGCGAAGCGGCGGCGCTGCCGCCCGGAGCCACGCCCCTGTATGCCGATACCTTTGCGGCGGGCGTCAACGTGCACGCGCCCGCGGGCCAGGTGTGGCGGGTAGACGATCCGGGGCTGGTGACGCATCTTGCGGACGCCGCGTCTGGCGACGGCGAGGTGACCCTGCTGCGGTCCGATCGAGCCTTCACCGATTGCCGGCCGCTGTCACTCATTTCGGCGCAGACCGTGCAGCTCTTGGGCCGGGAGGTCGGCACCGAGTTGGACGCGCGGCGGTTCCGCCCGAACGTCTACGTCGACCTGACCGAGGGCCAGGGCTACGACGAGGACCGGTGGGTGGGACGACGCTTACGGCTAGGTGCAACGGCCGAAGTGATCGTGCTCGCCAAGGATCCGCGCTGCAAGATGATCACGCTCGACCCTGACACCGCGAGGGCCTTGCCGGACCTGATGCGCTGCGTGTCCGAGCATCACGATGGCACGGCCGGTGTCTACGCCGCAGTGGTCACCGAAGGGACGATTCGCGCCGGCGACACCGTCGCATACGTCGACTAGCGACCGGCATCGTCGCGGGTTCGGTTCCCGTGTGTTAGCTGCGGGCCTCGGCTTCGGCAATGAGTTGACCAAGGTCGTGCCCTAGTTGCAGGTCGGTGTAGCTGCCGAACACGTGGCGCCGCATGAGGCCCCCAGCGTCGATCAACACGACGGTCGGCGTGCCGCGCATCGCATACGCCTGCATGGTCGCCGGCACGCCCGGTCCTGACGCATCGGGCTGGTCGACGGCCACCGGGAACGTCACGCGGTACTCGTGCAAGAACACGTCGAGCGCCGCCGGCCCCATCACATCGTGGTGTTCGAAGACGGTATGCAGGCCCACCACGGTCAGCGGGGCGTCGCCAAAGGCCGCAGCGACCCGCTGGGCTTGCGGCACGCCGTGCAACACGCAGCCGGGGCACAACATCTGAAAGGCGTGCAGCAGCACGACACGCCCCCGAAGGCTGGCCAACGTGATCGGCGTTGGCGTGTTGAACCACGTGGTGGTCTGCCACTCAGGGGCGAGTCGTGGCGTCACTAGAAGTCGCCGTCCTTCACGTAGGCGTGACTCCACAGCGTGACCTGCAACAGGCACGACTTCACCCAGGCGGCGTGCATCCGGTCCACTTCGTCAGTGGTATGGCCCTTCTTGGCCAGAAACGGCTTGAGGGTGATCGTGACCGGGAAGATGAGGGCGAAGAGATCCCGGAACGGGACGATCGGCGTCGACGGCGCGGCGTCGGTGCGGTTCTTCTTGGCCCGGTGATGCCGCAGACCAATCTCGTGCTGGTAGTCGAGCCAGGCCTGGTCGTACTCCGCCCGCGCCGTGTCGAGGATCCACTGGCCAAAGCGGCGGCGCACCGCGGCCAGGTAGTCGCCCACCGGCTGGCCGCTGTCCTTGTGCGTGAACGAGGCGAGCAGGTGCGGCTGTGAGCCGACAAACCCATACCAGACGTCGAGGATGGCCTCGACCTGGTCGTGCACGACCGCGTGCGATTGGCGCAGTGCCGTTACGTCGTCGTCGCCGAAGAGCGCGCTCTTCTGCATCACGGCGAACTCGGCGAGTGAGACGGGCGACCGCGTGACGCTGTGGTTGCCCATCGTGTAGCCAGGGATGTCGGTGCTCATGGCGGTATGCTCCTGCGGGTCCGCCCGCATCGTGCCCGGGCGTCATGCTCGGGCACACCTCGTGTCGGCGTCGGCGTGTCGCTAGCCGGTCTGGGCGACGCGTCCCCAAGCCGCCGCCTGCTGGTCTGGAGGGGCGGGCGCGTGTTCCGGGCAATCCAAGCGGAGATGCCGCTCGGCCATCGGGGCGTCGATGAACGCGCAGTGGTGGGGCAAGGCGCCGTCATGCACATGCGGGCGGAAGTGCACGCACGTGGTGCACATGCGGCTGGTGGGGATCTGCCCCTGCGCCTGCAGCGTGCCGATCATCTTCATCACCGCCACGAGCAGTACGGTCTGTTCTCCGACAGACAGCGCGCCGACTGCCGTCGCGAGGAACTCCGGCCACGTGCCGGCGGTGGCCGCCCGACGCGCGCCGCTGGCGGTGAGCCGGAGCAGGCTCGCGCGGGGATGCCGGGCGTCGGGCGTCTTTCGCACGAGGCGCTTGGCGACGAGCGCCGTGACGGCGTCGCTCACCGTGGGCAGACTCACTCCCAGGCGCGTGGCCAGCTCGGATGCGCTGAGCGGCCCGTCGCTCGCGAGCGCCGCCAGTATCTGGCCCTGAGTTGGCGAAAGCCCCTGCTCGTGCGCCAGCGCCCAGGTGCGATGTTTAAGGGCCAACCCCAGCTTGTGCAGCCCGGTGGCCACCCGCTGCTCGAGGCGCGGCGAGAGGCGGTCGAAGTCGGGTGGCGCCGCGCGGGTCACCGGACGAACCTAACTTAGGAGTCCGATGTTGTCAAGGCAGCCACTGCACTGCGGTGACATGGCCAAGACATCTCGCAGGGCGAAGGCCACCGGCACGCGGGGAACGCTCACGCCGAGGGAAGGAAGCAAGGCATTCGTCGCGTTCGCCGTCGAACAGCTGCACGCGGTCAGCGGGCTCCGAGCGAAGGCGATGTTCGGCGGCGTCAGCCTGTCCGCTGACAGGCCCATCGTGATGCCGGATCGTCAAGTCCCTGCCGCCGTGGTCGAGGACGCCGACGAACTGGTACGCCGGGCCCGCCAGCCGGTGCGCGTCGCGACCAGCGGTGTGGTGCGCAAAGACGAAGCGCTGGCCCCGGGTGATCGGTTCATTGCGACTTCGGCGGTGCGAGGGGCTCCAGTGTGTTGATGCCCCTGATTGCGGCCAGCTCCAGCGGAGTGAGGCCGATCTACTGAAGAACGCCAAGGTAGTCGCGAAGACCCGTCTGGTTCTTCAAGGTGAGACTGCCCCGATGGCTGGCGTACAGGTGGTGCTTCGGCAGGGCTGCGGGCGGCGTGAATACTTCGCGGTCGGGCACCCCCAGATCGCCGCGGTGGACGTAGCCGACCGCGGTCAGGGTCTGTACCGACGTGCGGAATGTCGCGCCGAGAGGCGACGACGATGCACGCGTCGATGACGGGATTCGCGCGGAGCCCTGGCACGGATGTGCTGCCCACGTGCTCCACGCTGATTGCCGCGTGCTGGATGTGCGGCCACACGTGAGCGCGAATGCGCTCGAACATGCGTGGCCATTCGGGATCATACGTCGTCACTTCGATCCTGGACATGTCTCGCGGCCTCGGCGCTCACCCAGTGTCGCATAGGCGGAGTTCGACACTTCCGCGAAAGGACGCGCGGTTCGAGGGAGCGCGCGGACAACCCGGCGCTGTGGTGGCGCTCGGCCTCGAAGTCATTGACGGCGTGCGCAGGTTCCGAACGCTGAGGTCGCGCTAGTCCTGACGGCGGCGCAGCGTCGCCGCGCACCAGCCGTCTTCGTCGACCCGCGCCTCGACCGCGAACGCCGCCAGCGCCGCTTCGACCTCGTCGCGCTCGTCGTGCATGAAGCCGCTGATGACGAGGAGGCCGCCGGGCACGACCGCGCGCGCCAGGTAGTCGGCCGACCGCGTGAGCATCGCGCCGGTCAGGTTCGCCAGCACCAGGTCGACAGGATCGCCGAGGGCCGCGATGTCGCCGGTGCGGAAGTCGACGGCGGGCAGACCGGGATTCAACGCGGCGGAGCGCCGGGCCGCGGCGACGGCGTCGTCGTCGATGTCGATGCCGACGACCGACACGGCGCCGCTGGCGGCCGCCGCCAGCGCCAGCACGCCCGAGCCAGTGCCGATGTCGAGGGCGCGCAGGCCGGTGACGTCGAGGTCGCCGAGCGCGCGCAGGCACAGCCGCGTCGTCGCGTGGTGGCCGGTGCCGAAGCCCATCGACGGCTCGATGACGATGAGCTGCTGGCCGGCGGGCACCGGATTGGGCATGTCCCACGGCGGCGCGACCACGAACCGGCCGGCGCTGACGGCGGGCAGCGCCTGCTGGCTTCTGGCCACCCAGTCGTCGTCGGGTAGATCCATGGCCTCGAGCGTCAGGTCGCGCCCGAGTGCGGACAGCGCCGCGGCTGCCAGCGCCCGATCGGCGTCGTCCTTGAAGCACAGGCGCCACGCCAGAGGAGCGGGTGGCGGCTCGGGCGCTGGCGGGGCCGTGGGATCCCAGAGACCGCCGGGCGGCAACGGCAGCGGCGTCAGGTCCTCGATGGCCAGCGGCTGACAGCCATCGAGGGCCACGGTGACCAGGCCATCGAGCTCGCCGCTCTCGTCCACCGCCGCGGCGCGTACGACCAGCGCCGGCCAGTGGCGAGGCTCAGCCAAAGATGTCCTTCACCTTCCCGAACAGGCCCTTGTCCTCATCGGCCGGCGCATCGGGCGCGATCGTCGCGTGCAGTTCCTCGAGCAGGCGGCGCTGATCGCGGGTGAGGCGGCTCGGCGTCGTCCCGCGCACCGTGACCAGCAGATCGCCCTTGCCGCGGCCCGACACGTCGGGCATCCCCTTGCCGCGGACACGGAAGGTCGTGCCGGTGGCGGTGCCTTCCGGCACCTTCACCGAGTGCGTGCCCTCGATGCCGGGCACCACGAGATCGCCGCCCAGGGCCAGCGTGGTGAAGGGCACGTCGGCCTGGTGCATCAGGTCGTTGCCGTCGCGCTGGAAGCGGTCGTCCTCCTGGACGAAGATCACGACGTAGAGGTCGCCGGCGGGACCGCCGCGGGCGCCGGATTCGCCTTCGCCCTGCAGCCGCAGGCGCTGGCCGGTGGCGATGCCCGCGGGGATCTTCACCGCGAGCTTGCGCTGGCGTTCGATCTGGCCCTCGCCGGCGCAGTCGGTGCACGGCTTGGTGACGACGCGGCCCGAGCCGCGGCAGGCCCCGCACGTGCGGGCCATGGTGAAGAAGCCCTGCTGGAAGCGGAGCTGGCCGGTGCCGCGGCATTGGCCGCACTGCGTCGGCGACGAGCCGGGCGCGGCGCCGCTGCCGCTGCAGGTGGCGCAGGTCTCGTGGCGCGGAATCTGGACCGTCTGTTCGACCCCGGTGGCCGACTGCAGGAACGTCACCTCGAGGTCGTAGCGCAGGTCGGCGCCGCGTTGCGGCCCGTTGCGCCGCCGCCCGCCGCCGAAGACGTCGCCGAAGCCGAAGATGTCGCCGAGACCGCCGAGGATGTCCTCGAAGCCGGTGAACACCGTCGGATCGAAGCCCTGAGCGCCGCCGCCCACGCCGGCGTGGCCGAAGCGATCGTAGCGGGCCCGCTTGTCGGCGTCGGCGAGCACCGCGTAGGCCTCGGCCGCCTCCTTGAACTTCTCCTCGGCGGCGGCGTCGCCGGCGTTGCGGTCGGGATGGTACTTGAGGGCGAGCTTGCGGTACGCCTTCTTGATGTCGCCGTCGCTGGCGTCGCGGGCGACGCCGAGCACCTCGTAGTAGTCGCGGGTGCTCACGACGCCTTCGCGACCCGCACGAGTGCCGGGCGGAGCAGCCGCTCGCCCAGCCGGTAGCCGCGCCGCAACTCGCCGATCACCTCGCCGTCGGCGGCGCCTGGGACTTCGTCGTAGGCCACCGCCTGGTGGAGGTGGGGATCGAAGGTCTGGCCCACGGTGTCCACGGTGGTGACGCCGCGCTTCTTGAGCAGGTCGAGGAGCTGGCGATGGATGAGCTCGATGCCGCCGCGGTAGCCCTGGGCCTCGGGTGGCGCCTCGACCGCCAGCGCGCGCTCGAAGTCGTCGACCACTGCCAGCACCTCGGTGACCAGCTCGGCCGCCGCCCATTCGGCGAACTCGCGCCGTTCGCGGTCGACGCGCTTGCGGAAGTTGTCGAACTCGGCGCTCTTGCGCAGCAGCCGATCGCGCAGGTCATCGCGTTCGCGGGTCAGCGCATCGAGCGGCCCCGGGGCGTCGTCGGTGGACGGCGGCGCGGCGGCGCCGGCGAGATCATCGGAAGAAGGAAAGTCGCTCATGACGTAAGTGGCCGCTCCGGCGGCCGGAGACGCTAGTTGTCGTCGCGGAGGAAACGGGCGACGGCCACGGCCGCGCCGTCCACGACGTTGATGGCCCGCGAGTACCTGCATCCGGGTCGGGCCGATGATGCCGACGGCGCCGCGCCGCGCGCCGTCCTGATACGACGCCACGACGACGCTGCAGGCGCGCAGATCGGGGTCGGCGTGTTCGGCGCCGATCACCACCACCAGCCCCGGCGCGTCCATGTAGGCGTCGAGGAGGGTGACCAGGCGCTGCTTCTCCTCGACCATCCGCAGCAGCTTGCGCAGCGTCGCCATCGACACCGGCTGCATCTCGTCGGCGCCGTCGGCGAGCGTGGAGGCGCCGTCGATGAACACCGTGGACGCCGTGGTGATGCCTTCGAGCGTGGTCCGGGCGAGGCGCAGGGCCACCGCCAGCAGCTGATCGTAGAGCGAGCGATCTTCCTCGAGGCGGGCCAGGACGGCATCGCGCACCTCGGTCACCGGCCGTCCGGCGAACTCGCTGTTGAGGTAGTTGGCGGCCTGGGTGAGCGCGCTCGGCGCGATCACTTCGCCGACGTCGACCACCTTCTGGGTCACGTGGTCACCGCGCGAGACCAGCACCACCAGCACCCGCGACTGCGACAGCGGCACGAACTCGATGCGCTGGAATATCGCGTGCTCGTCGGCCGGGGCGATGGCGAAGCCGACGTGGTGCGACACCTCGAACAGCACGTGCGAGGCGGTCGACAGCACCTGGTCGAAGAGCGGGGTGTCGCCGGCCTGCTCGCGCAGCCGGGCCTGGACGCCGCTCTGGTCGCGGCTGGCGCGCCGCGATTCGAGCAGCATGTCGACGTAGTAGCGGTAGCCGAGGTCGGTGGGCACCCGTCCGGCCGAGGTGTGCGGCTGGCTGACGTACCCCATGTCCTCGAGCTGGGCCAGGACGTTGCGGATGGTGGCCGACGACACACCCAGCCCGGCCCGGCGGCTGAGGGTGGCGGATGCCACCGGCTCGCCGCTGTCGATGTAGTCCCGCACCAGGCTGGCCAGGACCCGGCGCGTGCGCTCGGAGAGAACGGCGGACGGCATAGGGTTCGTTAGCACTCGACGCCGGTGAGTGCTAGTCGAAAGTATAACAGAACCGGGCCGGCGGGCGGTTTTCCGGCTTCAGAGGCCGGTGCGGGCAGCCAGCGCCCGGGCCTGGACGGTGGCCTCGGCGAGCACGGATCCGAGATCCGCCCGGGTCAGGACGCCGTCGGCGACCAGCACCTCGCCGTCCACGATGGTGAAGGCGACGTCGCTGGGGAGGGCGGCGTAGACCACCGCGCTGACGGGGTCGGCCTGCGGCGCCAGGTGCGCGCGATCGCGCCGGACCACGACGACGTCGGCCCGGAACCCGGGCGTCAGCTGGCCCAGGTCAGCCTGACGGCCGAGGGCTCGCGCCCCCTCCCGGGTCGCCATCCACAGGGCATCGCCGGCGCCGAGCGCTCCCGGGCCGTGGCGGACCGCCTGCAGCGTTGCCGCCAGACGCATCTCGGCGAACATGTCGAGGCGGTTGTTGCAGGCGCCGCCGTCGGCGCCGAGCGACACCGAGAGGCCGTGGCGCCGCATTTCGACCACCGGGGCCAGGCCCGACCCGAGCTTCAGGTTCGACCCCGGACAGTGCAGCACCTTCACGTCGTGGCGGGCGAGCACGCCCAGTTCGTCGTCGTCGACCCAGACGCAGTGCGCCAGGCACAGACGCGAGGTGGCCAGGCCGACCTCGGCCAGATAGTCGATGTTGCCGCGGCCGGTCCTCGCCCGAACCAGGGCGACTTCGTCCTGCTGCTCGGAGGCGTGGGTGTGCACGAGCAGCCCGGTCTCAGCCGACAGCGCCGCCGCGCCTTCGAGCAGCCCGCGGGAACATGACACCGCGAAGCGCGGCGCCACCGCCGCCGTGAGCCGGCCCCCGGCCGCGCCGGCCCAGCGGCGGGCGAGCGCCGCCGATTCGTCCAGGCCGCGCGCCGCCGGCTCGTGCAGACGCGCGGGCGCGCCGTCGGCGTCGTCCATCAGACACTTGCCGACCACGGCCCGCAGCCCGGTCGGCGCCAGCGCGTCGAACACCGCGTCGGTGTCGTGCACCGTCTCCATCGTCAACGCGGTGGTGGTCCCGCCCAGCAGCAGCTCGGCCGCGGCCAGCCGTGCCGCGGCGGCCAGCGAGCGCGGATCGTGGGCCGCCTCGAGCGGCCACACCCGCTCGCGCAGCCACGCCAGCAGCGGCAGGTCGTCGGCCCGGCCGCGGAACAGCGTCTGGCACAGGTGGACGTGGGTCTGAATGAACCCGGGCAGGACGATCGCCCCGCCGACGTCGATGGTCCGGTCGTGTCGCCACCCCGGGTCGACGATGCCGACCGCGGCGATGCGGCCATCGCGGATCGACAGATCGCCCTCGATCACCGTCGAGGGCGTCGTTCATCGTGACGAGCGTGGCGCTGGTGAGCTTCAGGGACGCCATGGCGGCGCGGCGCGGCCCAGGCCCGCGGCACTCACCGGCCGGCCGGCGAGCGGTCGAACTTCGGCATCCACTTGAGCGACGCCGCGGCCACGGCCGGATTGGCGGCCCGTCCGCGGCGCACGGCGATCAGCTCGGCGAGGATGCTCACCGCGATCTCCTGGGGCGTGACCGCGCCGAGATCGAGGCCGATCGGGGCGTGAATGTTGGTGAAGCGAGCCGGATCGACGCCCTCTTCGACCAGCGCCTCGTAGACCCGGGCGACCTTGGCCCGGCTGCCGATGAGGCCGATGTAGCGCAGGTCGCGGCCGACCACCGCCCGCATCGCATCGAGGTCGTGGCGATGGCCGCGGGTGACGACGACCACGTAGCTCGACGCCGGCAGCGTGGCCGCGGTGAGCCACGCCGGCACGTCCTCGACCACCACCTCGGCGGCGGTAGGAAAGCGCTCGCGGTTGGCGAAGGCGTCGCGATCGTCGACGACGTGCACCAGGAAGCCGGCTTCGTGCGCGAAGCGGGCCAGGTAGTAGCCGACGTGCCCGGCGCCGATGACGTAGACCGACGGGGCGGGTTCGATCGGTTCGATGAACACCTCCATCTGACCGCCGCACACCAGGCCGTTCTCCTGCGCGAAGTCGTCGTCGAGTTCGTACTTCACGCGCTGCGGCCTTGCGCGTCGTCAGGGATTCTCGAGCCTTCCAGAACGCGTCGTTCTCGTAGCACCCGCCGCCGACCGTGCCGACGGTGCGGCCGTCGGCGTAGACCAGCATCTTGGCGCCGACCCGCTGAGGGGTGGAGCCGTTGGTGGAGACGATGGTGATGAGCGCGACGTCCTCGGCGCGGGCGAGCGCCTCGCCGAGGGCGGCGAAGACTTCCTGGTTCATGGCCCAGCGTCGATTATCACTGAAACTGGTGCAGTTCGCACCAGGCGGCGGGCTCGGTGCCGGACAGGAAGGCCTCGGTGATGGTCCGTGGACACGCCGGCAGGGCCAGCTTGCCGGTGTCGCGATCGATCTCGACGTGGGTGATGCCGGGCGGCACCGCGAAGGGCACGTTGGCGCGGCCGGCGGTGGCCCGCTGCATGAACGCCGTCCAGATCGGCAGCGCCGACTGCGAGCCGGACAGCCCCAGCACCTGGTTGTCGTCGAGGCCGACCCAGACCACCGCGAGCAGCTCGGGCGTGAACCCGACGAACCAGGCGTCGCGCAGGTCGTTGGTGGTGCCGGTCTTGCCGGCGGCGTCGAGCGCGAAGCCGGCGGCGCGGGCCGAGGCCGCGGTGCCCTCGCTGAGCACGCTGCGCATCATGTTGGTCACCAGGAACGTCGTGGCCGGGTCGGCCACCGCCTTGGCCGCCACCGGCTTCGGCGCGAAGCGATCGGCGCCGCTGACGATGCCGGTCACCGCGCTGAGCGGCACCTGCCGGCCGAGCGTGGCGAACACGGTGAAGGCCTCGGCGACTTCGAGCGGCGTCATCTCGAAGACGCCGAGCGCGATCGACGGATAGCCGCGCAACGGCGTCTTGCCGATCCCGGTGCGCTTCCACAGCGCCGCCACCTGGTCGAAGCCGGTCTGCTCGGCGAGCTTGATGGTCGCGATGTTGCGCGACAGGGCCAGCGCGCGCCGCAGGGTGATCATCGCCGTCGTACTCGTCGTCGTAGTTGCCCGGCGACCAGTCGCCTTCGGGCAGCGGCCAGGTGGTCGGTTCGTCGAGCAGCAGCATCGCCGGGGTGATGTCGGTGCGGGCGTGCGTGACCGCCTGATCGAACGCCGCCAGGTAGACGAACGGCTTGAACACCGAGCCGGGCTGGCGCCGGGCGCTGGTGGCGCGGTTGAACTGCGACTGGTTGTAGGAGCGGCCGCCGACCAGGGCCAGCACTTCGCCGCTGCGCGGGTCGATGGCCACCAGCGCCGCCTGCGGCCGCACCCGGCGGCGGCGCCTGGCCAGCGTCTCGTCCACGGCGGCCAGACCGGTGCGCACCGCATCCTGCGCGGCGCGCTGCAGGTTGAGGTCGAGGGTCGTGTAGACCTCGAGCGGGCCGGCGCGCTGGGCCAGCCCGGGATACTCGGCGTCGAGCCGCTGGCCGACGAAGTCGACGAAGTACGGCGCCTCGAAGTCGAGCGCGCGCGCCGCCACCTGCACCGGGTCGTGCACGGCGCGGTCGGCGGCGTCGGCGCTGATGTAGCCGGCGTCGGCCATCGCCCGCAGCACGACGTCGCGGCGGTCCTTGGCGCGGCCGGCATCGGCGAACGGCGAGTGATTGCCGGGCGACTGGATGACGCCGGCGATGAGCGCGCCCTCGCCGAGGCTCAGGTTGCTGAGGTCCTTGGCGTAGAAGATCCGCGCCGCTTCGGCGACGCCGTGCAGCGCGAACGATCCGCGGTGGCCGAGATAGACCTCGTTCAGATAGAGCTCGAGGATCTCTTCCTTCGATCGCCTGCACCTCGAGCACGACGGCCATGAACTGCTCGAGCAGCTTGCGGCGGATCGACCGCTGTCCCGATTGGGCTTCGAGCGCCATCTCGTCGCTGAGGAAGAAGTTGCGCGCCAGCTGCTGGGTGATGGTGCTGGCGCCGACCAGATAAGACCGGGTGCCGCGAAGATTCGTGATCAGGGCGCCGACGATGCGAATCGGGTCGATGCCTGGATGCGCGTAGAAGCGGCGGTCCTCGATCGCCAGCACGGCCTGCTGCACGTGCGGCGGGATGGCGGCCAGCGGCACCCGGCGGCGGCGCTCACGCGACGTGGTGACCAGGGCGCTGAGCAGCGGCGGATCGAGCGAGACCTCGCTCAGCGCGCGGTCACCGGCGAAGAGCCGCTCGATGCGGGGCGGCCGCGGTGGACGGCGCGGCGTCTGCCCGGCGGCGGCCGGGGGCGGCGCCGCCCATTCAGCGCGCAGCACCTGCCCGGCGAAGTCGCCGGAACGGGGCACCAACGCGATCGCGCCGGGGCGCTGTGAGAACTCGCCGGCGCCGGCGGCGCGCTCCCGCTCGGCGTAGCCGAGGTCGTTGAGCCGCTGCGCGACCTCGACGTCGCTGAGGGTCTGGCCGACGCGCAGGGTGAGCGGCCGGCCGTAGACCCGCGGAATCACCCGCACGCGCTCGCCGGCGAGCCGGGCCTGCACCACCAGTGACAGCCGGCCGTAGTAGTAGCCGGCCATGCCCGAGGCGACGAACACCGGCAGCGCGACGGCCGCCAGCAGCACGCGCGTCCAGCGGCGTCGAGGCAGCCACGAAGTGCGCGCGCGGGCGGCCATGGTCCCTGCTTCCTCGCCGCTAGCCCCGAGCCGCTAGCCGCAGATCGGAGGTCAGATGCTGAGCACCCAGTGGTGGCCGGCGTCGACCGGGAGGGCCTCGATCAGCCGGTCCACGGTGCCCGGACCGTAGCGGTTGAGCAGCCACACCAAACCGAGTTCGCGCTCCTGCGGCTGGCCATTGGGAAAGAGCTGGGTCTGCGTCCGGTTGAACTGGCGGCGCAGCGTCTCGTCCTTCTTCTTGGCGGCGTGCACCACCTTGCCGTGCAGCGCCTGCAGGTCGTGCTGCATCTTGGCCAGCGTCGACCGGGCCGCGCCTTCGAGCGTGGCGTCGACGACGCGCGCCGCGCTGGTCACCGCGTCGAGCCGCTCGGTGATGGCCGAGCCGGCCTCGCCGAAGCTGGTCTCGACTGCCTTGGGCAGCTGACTCTCGAGCAGCTGATTGAGCGTGAACTCGTCCTGGCGCTGGAAGTCCGGGAAGGGGATGTCGTGCTTGGCGAGAAATCGGAGCGTCGCCGAATCGACGACCGACGCCGACGCCCGCGGGGCGACCAGCGGCATCGGCACCGCGAAGTGCGCATAGACGTCGCGCAGCTGGCCGAGATACGCCAGCTCGCTCGGGCCGCCGACGTAACAGATCGTCGGAAAGATCGTGTCCTGCACCAGCGGCCGCAGCAGCACGTTGGGACTGAAGCGCTCGGGCGCGCTCTCGGCCAGCGCGGTCAGCTCGCTGAGCGGCATCTCGCGCTCGCCGACGATGGCGGTGTCGCCACGATAGCGGATCGACTGCCGCGAGCCGTTGATGAGGAAGAGCGGCGCCGCTTCGCTGGTGGCGGTCACCTGCGCGTGGTAGCCGCGCGATTCGAGGGCGGCGCCGGCGGCGGCGGCCAGCGCCGAGGTGCGGCCCGGGTCGGCCAGCGCCTTCTTGAACAGCTGACGGGCGAAGGGCTTGGCGGCCGGATCCGCGGCGTCGTAGACGACCAGACCGAACGGGCCGAGCACGTGATCGAGCACCACGCCGAACGCCTCGGACATGCCGCGGCCCGCGGCATAGGCGGAGCGGAGCAGGGCGAGCAGTTCCGCGGTGTAGTCGGTGGCCGGCAGCGCCGCCGCCAGGTCGGTGGTGGCCTGGCTGGCCTGGCCGTCGAGGGTCAGACGGGCGATCGGCAGCTCACCGGCCCCGTCGACGTCGGCCGCGGTGATCGTGTGCGGCGTCTGATCGTCGTCGAGCACGGTACAGCGCCGCACTTCTTCCCAGTCGTGATCCTCCGAGTCGATCCAGAAGATCGGCACCGCGGTGACCCCGTGGGTGGCCGAGACCTGACGGGCCAGCTTGATCGCCGTCAGCGCCTTGTGCAGCGTGTAGAGCGGCCCGCCGAACAGGCCGGCCTGCTGGCCGGTGACGACCGCCACCGTGGTGGGACGCTCGAACGCCGCGGCGGCCTCCAACGCCGCCGCCGGGGCGCCGCGCCGCTCGAGCTGGCCGCGGAGCATCGCCGCCAGCGCCGGCGTGGCCCGGGGCACCGCCTGCACCCTGGCGACCGCGTCGGCCCAGGATCGGGGTTGCGCCGGGTCGCCGGCATAGAACGGGGCGAGCTGGTCGAAGGCGAACGCGTAATCGGTCGCAAGTCGCCGCATCCACGGCAGCTGGCGAATGTCGATTGCGAGGGCGCCCGCGGCTGAGGCTGGTGCGGAAGGAGAGGACACCGAACGGCTACTCTTGCAGAGCACTCGCGGGGTGTCAACCGGCCGTCCCGACCCGGCCAGCCGCGTGCCGTCGCGTGCTAACATGTGCGCCACCCCGTCGACTGACAGCGCACGTCGAGGAGTTCACACCACTGACCGACGACAGCCTCCTGTTCGACGGGCCGCGTACGACGTACGGCCGTGTCCGCGTCCTGCACCAGATCGGTGCCGGCAGCGTGGGCCCGGTGTTCCGTGGAGAGGACCCGGCATCGCGCCAGCCGGTGGTGGTCAAGGTGCTGCGGGTCGGGTTGCCCCCCGAGCGCGTCGCGATCGTGGCCGCGGCCCTGGCCGCCGCCCGCGAGCGGCTGGCCGAAAACCCCGGCTTGTGTCCGATGCTCGACAGCGGCGTCCACGACGCCGAACCGTTCGTCGTGTCGGCCTTCGTCGAGGGCGACTCGCTCGACGTCGCCTTGCGCGAGTACGGCCCCGCCAACATCACCGACGCCCTGCCGCGGATGCGGGCCCTGGCCGATGCGCTCGACAGCGCCGCGGCCGTCGGGGTCACCCACGGCAGCCTGCATCTGCGCGACATCATCGTGTCGCCGGAACAGACCGTGCTCACCGGGATCGGCGTCGCCTCGGTGCTCGAGCGCGTCGGGGTGCGGCCACCGGTGCGGCGGCCGTACTGCGCGCCCGAGATCGCCCAGGGCCACGGCATCAGCCCGGCCGGCGACCAGTTCGCGCTGGCGGCAATCGCGCACGAGTGGCTGAGCGGCCGCCGTCTCTCGGGGCCGGGTGCTGAAGGCTTCCATCTGCCCGGGTCCAGCGCCGCGGGGACCGAGGCAGTGGCGGCGGTGTTCTGCCGGGCGCTCGACGAGATGCCCGACGGCCGCTATCCGACCGCGACCGCGTTCATCGACGCCCTGGCGGAGGTGAGCGACGCGCTGGCGCCGCGCAGCCCGGACGGCCAAGCGGCGGGCGAGCGCCGTCAGCGAGCCGCGCCTGGCCTTCGACTTCGGCGAGGACACCGGTGAGCCGCCGCTGGTGACCGGGCCGCGACCCGACCCGATGGACGGCGACGCGCCGGCGCTGTCGTTGGCGACGCCCGACGACGCCCAGGCGCAGGACGACGGCCCGATGACGGCCGACGTGGATGACGTCACCGAGGCCGCGGGAGACCCCGTGCCGATCGCCGCGGGTGATGCCGCCGCGGTCGATCGCGATCCGCCGGACGACGAGTCGCCCGTCGACGACGCCGTGGCCGCCCTCGAAGCGGCTCACGGCGACGAGGCGCACCCGATGGCCGACGTCATGGCCGCCGCACCGGTCGACGTCACGGGGCCGCTCATCGACTTGCCCGACGACCCGCGGCCGACCGAGCCGGCGCGCACCGCGCCGCCGATCGTCGTGCGGGCGCCGCGCCCTCGAGTCGCCGCGCCGATCGTGCCGGACGTGCAGCGCGAGCCGATACCGCTCGAGCCGGCGCCCGTCGAGCCGTCCGGCGACGAGGCGGGCAGCGGCTGGGGCGCGGGCCGCTGGGCCGCGGGGCTGTTCGTGCTCGCGGTGGTGGCCGTGACGGGTGGGGCCGTGCTCGTGCGGTGGGGCACACCCTCCCGCACTCCGACCGCTCAGGTGGCGGTCGCCGATGCGCCGCCGCCGGCCGCCGCAGCGCCGACGCCCGCGCCGGCCGGGTCGTCGAGCAGCCCACCGGCGCCAGCCGCGAGCCCATCGCCCACGCCTCCCGCCGAGCCCGCGAAGTCGCCAGCCGCGGCCGTGCCGCCGTCCCCGAAGGCCGTGCCGCCGCGCGCTCCCGCCAGGACCGCCGCCGCGCCAGCCGCCAAAGCCGCGGCTCCCAAGGCCGCGGCCGGACGGCTGCTCGTGCGCTCGACCCCGGGAGGTGCCGAAGTGTTCGTCGACGGCACGCGCCGCGGGGTCACGCCGCTGGCGGTGCGCGACCTGCCGTTCGGCGCCCACGCCGTCCGTGTCACCCGCGCCGGATTCGCGGCCGCCGAGCAGCGCCTCACGCTCGATGCCGGCCGGCCGTCGCGGACGGTGGACATCGCGCTTGCCCGCACCACGCCGGCGGCGCCCGCCGCCGCGCCGGTCGCCGCGTCGACGCCGGGCAGCCTGACGGTCGAAACCCGGCCGGCCGGCGCCCGGGTCGTCATCGATGGCCGCGACGCCGGCCGCACGCCGCTCACCGTGCCGTCGCTGGCACCGGGCGATCACGCCGTGCGCATCGCCCTCGACGGCTATCAGCCCATCACCACCACGACCCGTGTCGAGCCCGGCGCCCGGGCCCGCGTGGCCGTGTCGCTCACGACGGAAAGGCCTCGGTAACGATGATCGCGATTCTGGCGCTCGAAGACGGCACCTGGTACGAAGGGGTGGCCGCCGGCGCACCCGGCGAGACGCAGGGCGAAGTGGTGTTCAACACCAGCATGACCGGCTATCAGGAGGTGCTCACCGATCCCTCCTACGCCGGGCAGATCGTCACCATGACCTCGCCGCAGATCGGCAATTACGGCGTTGCCGGCACCGACGTCGAGTCGGACCGGCCGCAGGTCGCCGGCTTCATCGTCCGCGACCAGTCGCCGGTGGCCAGCAACTGGCGGGCGCAGGGGACGCTCAAGGACTACCTCGTCGCCAACCGGATCGTCGCCATCGCCGACATCGACACCCGCGCGCTGACCAGAAAACTGCGCTCGGCCGGAGTGATGCGCGGCGTCATCGCCACCGGCCCGCAGGACCCGCAGGCGCTGGTCGAGAAGGCCCGCGCGGTGCCGCAGATGGAGGGCGCCGACCTGGTCAAGGACGTCACCTGCGCCGAGGCCTACGACTTCAACCAGTCACTCGCCGACACGGTGGCACAGGCCAGCTTCGGCGTCGCCCCGGAACGGCGCGCCTCGCGGCTGCTGCGCGTCGCCGCCTACGACTACGGCATCAAGACCAACATCCTGCGCCGGCTGGCCGCGCACAACTGCGAGGTGCGGGTGTTCCCGGCCGCGGCGCCGGCCGCCGACCTGCTGGCGTGGAAACCCGACGGCGTCTTCCTCAGCAACGGCCCCGGCGACCCCGCGGCGGTCGGCTACGGCATCGAGAACGTCAAGCGGATCGTCGCCGCCGGCGCGCCGCTGTTCGGCATCTGCCTTGGCCATCAGCTGCTCGCGCTCGGCCTCGGCGCGGCGACCTACAAGCTCAAGTTCGGCCATCGCGGCGCCAATCACCCGGTGAAGCAGCTCCAGTCCGGGCAAGTCGAGATCACCTCGCAGAACCACGGCTTCGCCGTCGACCCCGATTCGATCCCTGCACGGCGTCGAGATCACCCATCGCAATCTGTACGACGGCACCGTCGAGGGGCTGCGGCACGTCTCGCGGCCGTGGTTCTCGGTGCAGTACCATCCCGAGGCCTCTCCGGGCCCGCACGACGCCGACTACCTGTTCCGGCAGTTCGTGGACCTCATGGAACGCCAGTAACCCGACATGCCGCGACGCACCGACCTCTCCCGCATCCTCGTCATCGGCTCCGGCCCGATCGTCATCGGCCAGGCCTGTGAGTTCGACTACTCCGGCACCCAGGCGGTCAAGGCGCTGAAGGCCGAAGGCCTCGAAGTGATTCTCGTCAACAGCAATCCGGCGACGATCATGACCGACCCCGAGCTGGCCGACCGCACCTACGTCGAGCCGCTGACCGTCGACGTCGTCGAACGCATCATCGCCAAGGAGCGGCCCGACGCCATCCTGCCGACGGTGGGCGGCCAGACGGCGCTGAACCTCGCCGTCGGCCTCCATGAGGCCGGGGTGCTGGCCAAGTACGGCGTGAAGCTCATCGGCGCGTCGATCGACGCCATCAAGGTGGCCGAAGACCGGCAGCTGTTCCACGACGCGATGATCGAAATCGGCCTCGACGTGCCGAAGAGCGCGGTCGTCAAGACCATGGCCGAGGCGCTCGAGGCGGTGGAGAACACCGGCTTCCCGGCGATCATCCGGCCGTCGTTCACGATGGGCGGCGTCGGCGGCGGCATCGCCTACAACATCGAGGAGTTCAAGGAGATCTGCGGCCGCGGGCTCGACATGAGCCCGGTGCACGAGGTGCTGATCGAGGAGTCGGTCATCGGCTGGAAGGAATTCGAGCTCGAGGTGATGCGCGACGTCGCCGACAACTTCGTGGTCATCTGCTCGATCGAGAACATCGACCCGATGGGCGTCCACACCGGCGACTCGATCACGGTCGCGCCGGCCCTGACGCTCACCGACAAGGAATACCAGCGGATGCGCGACGCCGGCCGCCGCATCATCCGCCGCGTCGGCGTCGAGACCGGCGGCTCGAACATCCAGTTCGCCATCAACCCGGCCGACGGCCGCATGGTCATCGTCGAGATGAACCCGCGGGTGTCGCGCAGCTCGGCGCTGGCCTCGAAGGCCACCGGCTTCCCGATTGCGAAGATCGCCGCCAAGCTGGCGCTCGGCTACCACCTCGACGAGATCCCCAACGACATCACCCGGCTGACGCCGGCGTCGTTCGAGCCGACCATCGACTACGTCGTGGTCAAGATCCCGCGCTGGAACTTCGAGAAGTTCCCGCAGGCCGACCGCACGCTCACCACCCAGATGAAGTCGGTGGGCGAGGCGATGGCGATCGGCCGCACCTTCAAGGAGGCGTTCCTGAAGGGCGTCCGCTCGCTCGAACTGGGCAAGGAGGGCCGGCTGTTCGGCCACGCGCCCGCGGCCGGCGCCCGTCCCGACGCCGCCACCACCGAGGAACTCGACGCCGCGCTGCGCCGCCGCTTGTCGGTGCCGACCGATCGCCGCATGTGGGCGGTGTTCGAGGCGCTCGAGCGCGGCTGGTCGACCGAGCGGATCCACGAGCTGACCAAGATCGACCCGTGGTTCCTGCAGCAGTTCGCCGACATCGTGGAGCTGCGGCGCACCGCCGAACTCATCGGCCTGCGCGACATGTCGCCGGACCTGCTCCGCACGCTGAAGCGCGCCGGCTTCGGCGACGACGAGCTCGCGCACATCCTGCAGGTAGACGAGTCCGCCGTGCGCGAAAAGCGCGTCGAGCGCGGCCTGCGCACCGTCTACAAGCGCATCGACACTTGCGCCGCCGAGTTCGAGTCGTTCACGCCGTACATGTACAGCACGTTCGAGCAGGTGTGCGAGGCCGAGCCGACGCCGGCGCGCAAGGTGGTGATCCTCGGCAGCGGCCCCAACCGCATCGGGCAGGGCATCGAGTTCGACTACTGCTGCTGTCACGCCGTCTTCGGCTTCAAGAAGGACGGCTTCGAGACGGTGATGATCAACTGCAACCCGGAGACGGTGTCGACCGACTACGACACCGCCGACCGGCTCTACTTCGAGCCGCTCACGTTCGAAGACGTGATGGCGGTCATCGAGCGCGAGCGCGACGGCAACGCCGACGTCTCGGTGGTGGTGCAGTTCGGCGGCCAGACGCCGCTCAAGCTGGCGCTGCCGCTGCAGGCGGCCGGCGTCACGATCGTCGGCACCTCGCCGGATTCGATCGACCTGGCCGAGGACCGCAAGCGCTTCTCGCAGCTGCTGTGGGATCTGGGCATCCCGCAGCCGGCCAGCGGCACCGCCGTGTCGCGCAACGACGCGCGTGAGGCGGCGGCGAAGATCGGCTTCCCGGTGGTGGTGCGGCCGTCGTACGTGCTCGGCGGGCGGGCCATGGCGATGGTCTACGACATGGCGTCGCTCGATCGCTACATGGCCTCGGCCGTCGACGTATCGAACGACCGCCCGATCCTCATCGACCGCTTCCTCGAGCACGCCAAAGAGCTCGACGTCGACTGCGTGGCCGACACCACCGGCGCCGTCGTCATCGGCGGCATCATGGAACACATCGAGGAGGCCGGCATCCACTCGGGCGACAGCTCCTGCGTGGTGCCGCCCACCGGGCTGTCCGACCGCCACCTGGCCACGCTGCGCGACTACACGCGGCGGATCGCCCGGGCGCTGAAGGTGGTCGGGCTGATGAACGTGCAGTTTGCGCTCAAGGACGACGAGATCTTCGTGCTCGAAGTGAACCCGCGCGCGTCGCGCACGATGCCGTATCTGGCCAAGGCCACCGGCGTGCCGCTGGCGCAGGTGGCGGCGCGGCTCATGACCGGCAAGACGCTCGCCGACCTCGGTCTCAGCGAAGACCTGGTGCCGGCGGGGGTGTTCGTCAAGAGCCCGGTGTTCCCGTTCATCCGCTTCCCCGGCGTGGATTCGATTCTCGGCCCCGAGATGAAGTCGACCGGCGAGGTGATGGGCGGGGCGATGGATTTCGGCCACGCCTTCGTGAAGGCGATGCTCGGCGCCGGCCAGCGCCTGCCCGAGCAGGGCACCGTCTGTCTGAGCGTCAACAACGACGACAAGGCCGAGGTGGTGCCGATCGCCCGCGCGTTCTCTGCGATGGGCTTCGCGCTGCTCGGCACCCGCGGCACCGCGGTGTATCTCCGCGCCCACGGCGTCGAGTGCGGCGTGGTCTTCAAGGTGAACGAAGGCCGGCCCAACCTGGCCGACGAGATCGTCAATCGCCGCATCAACCTGGTGGTGAACACCCCGATGGGCCTCGAGTCGTTCTTCGACGACAAGGCGGTGCGCCGGGCGGCGATGATGGCCGGCATTCCGTGCATCACGACGATGACCGGGGCGGCGGCGGCCGCCGAGGCGGTGCGGGCGCTGAAGGCGCGCGACCTCGACGTGCGCTCGCTGCAGGAGTACTACCTGGCGACCGCGAAGGTCCCGTCGTAGCCGGGTGCTGACCGTGCGGATTCTGCGCCGCGCCGGGTGCTGACCGGGCGCAGAATCGGCGCACGTCGCGACCTCGCGGCGACGATCACCGCCGGATTCGGCGGGCGCCACGGCCCGGTCGCGGCGCCGCCGGACTGAGTCCGTCCCTTGCATCCAGGCAGACGTGGTCTATCTGCCGGTGCTCGTCTCGGCCGTCATCGGCGCCGGCACGCTGGCCGGCGTGTGGTTCCCGGCATCCGCGGTGATCGCGGCCGCCCTCGGCGGCGCTGCCGCGGCGGCTGCCGCGTTCGCGTTCGCGCGTGGTCCTGGCCCGGTGATGCTGGCAGCCGGCATCGTCGCCGCGGCCGGCCTGGCGACGGCCCGCGGCGGCATGGCCTTCGCCAGCGCGGCGGCGCCGACGCTCGTCCAGATGCTCGACGGCACCGGATTGCTCGCCGACGACGGTCCGCGGCCGCGGCCGCCCGGTCGTGCTCACCGGCCGGCTCGACGCCGACGCCATCGTCGACGGCCCGTCGGTGCTGCTGCGTCTGGCGGTGACCCACGCCGGCATCGGCGCCTGTGCCTGCCCGGTGCCGGTCGAAGGCCGGGTGCTGGTGGCGGTGGCCGGCGATCTCGCGGCCTCGCAGGTTGGGCAGTGGCGCGCCGGCCGCACCATCCGCCTGCCCGCCACCGTGCGGCGCCCGGTGACGGCCCGCAATCTGGGCGCTCCCGATGCCGCGCACGACCTGGTGCGGCGCCGGCTGGCGCTGACCTCGTCGGTGAAGAGCGCGCTGCAGGTCGAGTCGCTCGGCCTCGGGACGTGGATCGAGGAAGCGGCGGCCGCGATCCGCGCCCGGGCGCGACGCGCGATCGCCCGGGCCGCGGGTGCCGAGGCGCCGGAGGCGGCGGCGATTGGCACCGCGGTGCTCATCGGCGATCGAGCCGGCCTGACGCCGGACCTCACCGCGCGGCTGCAACGCGCCGGCACCTTCCACGTCATCGCGATCTCGGGCGGCAACATCGCGCTGCTCAGTCTGATCACGCTGTGGACGGTCGGGTGGCTGTGTGGCGGCGGCCGCGTCACGGCCGTCGTGACCGCCGTCGTCCTCGTGGCCTATGCCGTCGTCGTCGGCGGCGGTGCCTCGGTGCTGCGGGCCACCGGCATGGCGGTGGTCGGCCTGGCGGCGCGCACCATCGACCAGCGCGGCATGGCGCTGAACGTCCTGGCGCTCACCGGCGCGGCGTTGCTCGTTGCCGATCCGCTGCTGGCGGTGGACACCGGGTTCTGGCTGACCACCGCGGCCACCGCCGGACTGGTCGTCGGGCTCGGCGACCGCGACGACGACCGCACGCGCTGGCGGCGCGTGGTGCGGGCCCTGGTGCTCGCCTCGGTGTGGGCGGAGCTGGCCTTGCTGCCGATCGTCGCCGCGGCCTTCCAGCAGGTGACGGTCGCCGGCGTGCTGCTGAGCGCGCTGGCGATTCCCGGGATGGCGGTGGCGCAGCTGTCGGCGATGGCCGCGGTCGCCGTCGATCTCGTCGTGCCGGGGCTGCTGCCGGTGGCCGGCTTCGCGCTGCGCGCCGGTGCGACGGTGGTCACCGAGTCGGCGCGCGTCGTCGACCTGCTGCCGTTCCTGAGCTGGCGGGTGCCGCCTCCGCATGCCGCTGCGGTCGTCGCCTACTACGCGGCGCTGGCCCTGTGGCTGTGGGCGCGCGTGCCTGGACAGGGCGCGCTGCGCGTCCGCCTGCATCCGGCCGCCCTCGGCGGGCTGGTCACGGCGGCGCTGTGGATCGCGGCGGCGCCGGCCACGCTCGTGGCCTGGCGGCAGCCGTTTCTCGACCTCACCGTGCTCGACGTCGGCCAGGGCGATGCGGTGGTGCTGCGGTTCCCGGATGGCACGACGATGCTGGTCGACGCCGGCGGCCGGCCCGGTGGCTCGCGATTCGACGTCGGGGCGCGGGTGGTCGGCCCCGCGCTCCGCGCCCGCGGCATCCGCAGGCTCGACTACCTGGTCGTCACCCACGCCGACGCCGACCACATCGGCGGGGCGGTCAGCATCGTCGAGGAGTTCCGCCCGGCCGAGGTGTGGACCGGCGTGCCGGTCGAAGCGGAGGCCGCGACGGCGGCGCTGCGCCAGGCGGCCGCGGCCGCCGGTGTGGCCTGGCGCGAAGTGCAGCGTGGCGACCGGGTGGCGTTCGGCGACGCCGAGGTCGCCGGTACTGCACCCGCCGCCTGCCGACTGGGAGCGTCAGCGTGTGCGCAACGACGACTCGGTGGTGCTGGCGGTGTCGCTCGGGACGACTCGGGCGCTGCTCATGGGCGATGTCACCGCGGCGGTCGAAGCGGAGATTGCCGTCGAAGCGGCGCGGGCGTGGGCGCGTCTGGCGCCGCTGCCGCCGCGACTCACCGCGCTCAAGGTCGCGCATCACGGCAGCGCCGGCTCGACCACCGCGGCGTTCCTGCAGGCCACGACGGCGGCGATCGGGCTGGTGAGCGCCGGCGTCGACGACCCGTTCGGCCATCCCGCGCCGGCGACACTGGCGCGGCTCGACGCCGCCGGCGTCGACGTGTGGCGGACCGATCGCGACGGGGAAGTGACGCTGTCGACCGACGGCCGCGCGGTGTGGGTGCGCGGGTTCAGCGGCCGGCAGCGTCGGTGGACGCCGGCGCCGCTTCCGCCTTGACCCGATCCCACAGCGCGTTCTGCGCGTCGAGCGGCAATGCCGCCAGCGCCGTCCCGTCGGCCCGGGCCATCTGCTCCATGCGCGTGAAGCGGCCATGGAACTTGGTGCTGGCGGCGCGCAACGCCGCTTCGGGCTCGACGCCGAGCTTGCGGGCGAAGTTGGCGATGGCGAACAGCAGATCGCCGACCTCCTCTTCGACCGCCGACCGCGCGACGCCGCTCTCGACCGCGGCGCGCACTTCCCGCACCTCTTCGTCGATCTTGTCGAGCACGTCGGCCGGCCGGGTCCAGTCGAAGCCGACGGCGGCGGCGCGGGCGGTGAGCTCGTAGGCGCGCAGCAGCGCCGGCAGGACGACCGGCACGCCGTCGAGCGCCGACTTCTCGGGTGTGCCCGGCCGCGGCGCGTTCGTCGGCCTTCAGGTCTTCCCAGCGGCGGCGGACCTCGTCGGTCGAGATGCCGCTCGTCTCGGCGAGCGGCCGTCCCTCCGGCGTGAACACGTGCGGGATGGCGGCGCACCAGCTTGTCGGCGATGCCGTCGACGGCGTCGGCGATCGAGAAGTGCCCGGCCTCCTCGGCGATCTGCGCCAGGAACACCGCTTCGTAGAGGAAGTCGCCCAGCTCCTCGCGCAGCGCCGGCCAGGTCCTGACGGTCGAGCGCGTCGAGCAGCTCGTAGGTCTCCTCGAGCACGAACGGGCGCAGCGACTGCAGCGTCTGCTCGCGGTCCCAGGGGCAGCCGCCGGGGGCCCGCAGCGTGCGCATGATGCGGACCAGTTCGTCGAAGGCGGCGCCCGGGGCAGTGGCCATGATGCGTGGCTGCCATGCTACCATTCGAGATTCGCCGTGCCAGACACGTCCTCGCCCTCCGCGGACGCCCGCGTCAGCTTCGTCGCCTTCCTCTACTCCCTCGCCAGCAGCGCGGCGGTGCATTTCGGCGACGTCGCCGACCCGACGACGGGCGAGAAGCGCGCGCCGAACCTCGAGCAGGCGCAGTACGTGATCGAAGTGCTGGCGGTGCTCGAACAGAAGACCAAGGGCAACCTGAGCAACGAGGAACGCCAGTTCCTCGAGCAGCTGCTCTACGAACTGCGCATGCGCTTCCTGGCCGTGAAGGGCGCTGGCGGATAGCCTCGCGATGCGGCCCGCGCGCGTCACGTTCCTCGGCACCGGCACGTCGCACGGCGTGCCGATGATCGGCTGCGCGTGCGCCGGTGTGCCAGTCGGCCGATCCGCGCGACCGGCGGCTGCGGCCGTCGATCTACGTCGACGTCGACGGCGGCCCGGCGATGCTCGTCGACACCGCCACCGACCTGCGCCAGCAGGCGCTGACCCACGGCTGACCCGGCGTCGACGCCATGCTCTTCACGCACAGCCACGCCGACCACGTGATGGGCCTCGACGAGGTGCGCCGGTTCAACGTGCTGCATGGGCGGCGCGCTGCCGGTGCTATGCCGACGCCGCCACCGCGGCCGAGCTGCGCCGGATGTTCGCCTACGTCTTCGAGCCGCCCAAGGCCAAGGGCGGCGGGGTCCCGCAGCTGGCGCTGTCCGAGATCGACGGCCCGTTCGACGCTGCGGGGCGTCGACCGTGCGTGCCGGTGCCGCTGCTGCACGGCGACGCAGCCGATCCTCGGCTTCCGGTTCGGCCGCTTCGCCTACCTGACCGACTGCAGCGCGATTCCCGACCCGTCGTGGCGCGCTGCTCGCACGGCCTCGACGTGCTGGTCCTCGACGCGCTGCGCCACCGCCCGCATCCGACGCACTTCACCGTCGCCGAGGCGCTCGGCCGTCGCCCGGCGCATCGGCGCCCGGCAGACCTACTTCACCCACATCTGCCACGACCTGCCGCACGCCGAGACGACGGCGGCGCTGCCCGAAGGCGTGACCCTGGCCTACGACGGCCTGGTGCTCGAGATCGACGTCGCGACGCCGCCGGGAGTGGCCTGATGGACGTCGTCCACTTCCCGACGACCCGCGGCCGCCGCGCTGGATGAGCCCGGTGCTGGCGCTCGGCAACTTCGACGGGCTGCACCGCGGCCATCATGAAGATCATCGAGCGCATCCGCCGCGGCGCCGCCGAGCGCGGCGGCACGGCCGTGGTCCTGACCTTCGATCCGCATCCGCCGCGCGTGGTGCGGCCCGACAAGGCGCCGCCGCTGCTGATGACCAAGGCGCAGAAGCTCGAGGCGCTCGACCGGGCCGGCGTGCAGGGCGCGGCGGTCGTGCGCTTCACCCACGGGCTGTCGCAGTGGGACGCCCGAAGCGTTCGTGAGGGCGGTGCTGGTCGACTGGCTGCGCGTGGCCGAGGTGTGGGTCGGCGCCGACTTCCTGTTCGGCCGCGATCGCGCCGGCAACTTCTCGCTGCTGCGCAGCGCTCGGCGCAGCAGTACGGCTTCCGCGCCGAGAAGATCGATCCGGTCCGCTACAAGGAGTTCGTCGTCTCGAGCACCCGCATCCGCCGGCTGGTCAGCGAAGGCCGGGTCGACGAGGCCGGCGCGCTGCTCGGCCACCACTACGCCATCGACGGCGTGGTGGTGGAGGGCGCGAAACGGGGCCGGGAGCTGGGGTTTCCCACGGCCAACCTTGCGACCGAGAACGACCTGGTGCCGCCCACACGGCGTCTACGCCACGGCGTTCGACGCTCGACGGCACGTGCTGGCCGTGCGTCACCAACATCGGCCTGCGGCCGACGTTCGAGTCGAGCAGCGGGCGACGACGATCGAGACGCACGTGCTGGGGCTGCAGCGGGATCTCTACGGCGCGGCGGTGTCGCTCGGCTTCGTGCAGCGGCTGCGCGACGAGCGCCGGTTCCCGGACGTGGACGCGCTGCAGGAGCAGATTGAGGCCGACGTCCGGCGGGCGCGCGACTGTTCGATAGACTCTCCGTCTGACGATGACCAGCACCTCCTTCGAGTTCACGATGCAGATCGCCGGCGGCCGGGCCATGCTCGCCGCGGTGCGCGACCTGGCGTCGCACGTCGCCACCTACGCCGGCGGCAAGTCGGTGGCGGCCACGGTGGCCGACGAAGTGGTCACCGCCGCCGAGGCGGCGATTGCCGCGACCCGCGACGACGGCAGCCCGATCGACTTCCGCTTCGCCCGAACGCCCGACTGCCTCGACGTGTTCATCACCTGCCCGCACGCGCCGACGCTGGCCGCCACGCATCTGTCGCGCGGCCCGGGCTGTCGGTGGACTGGCGTCCGGACGGCGCGCGGCTGGTCTGCCACATCCGCCAGGCGATGGCCTGAGCCGCACGGCGATGCGTCTCTACAACACCCTGACCCGGCAGCAGGAAGCCTTTGCGCCCGCTGCGCGACAACACGGTGCGGCATGTACACCTGCGGCCTCACGGTCTACGCCCGCGGCCACATCGGCAACTTCCGCACGCTTCGTCTGCCTCGACGTCCTGCGCCGCGCGCTGAAGTACGTCGCCGGCTACGAGATGCGGCACGTCATGAACTTCACCGACGTCGACGACAAGACCATTGCCGGCGCGCGAGCCGCGAGGGCGTGCCGCTGCGCGAGTACACCGAACGCTACATCAAGGCGTTCCACGAGGACTGCGCCGTCGCTCGGCATCGAGCCGGTCGAAGAGAACGCCGCGCGCCACCGACCCGGCCAACCTCGCAGGCGATGGCCGACATGATCGCCGCGCTCGAGCAGAAGCGGCCACACCTACCGCAGCGACGGCTCGATCTACTTCAAGATCGCGACGCTGCCCGACTACGGCAAGCTGGCGCGGCTCGATCACGCCGGCATCCAGGCCGGCGCCCGCGTCGACTCCGACGAGTACGACAAGGAAGACGCGCGCGACTTCGTGCTGTGGAAGGCGACCAAGCCGGGCGAGCCGACCTGGGACGCCGGGGTCGGTCCCGGCCGTCCCGGCTGGCACATCGAGTGCTCGGCGATGGCGCTGCGGCTGCTCGGCGAGTCGCCGATCGACATCCACGCCGGCGGCATCGACCTGGTGTTCCCGCACCACGAGAACGAGATCGCGCAGAGCGAAGGCGCCACCGGGCAAGCCGTTCTCGCGCTTCTGGGTGCACGTCGAGCACCTGCTCGTCGACGAACCAGAAGATGTCGAAGTCGCTCGGCAACGTCTACACGGTGCAGCGACGTCGCTCGACCGCGGCTTCCGGCCGTCGGCGCTGCGCTACCTGCTGCTGTCGGCGCACTACCGCAAGCAGCTCAACTTCACCTGGGCGGGCATGGCAGCAGGCCGAAGAGTCGCTGCGGCGCATGACCGACTTCCTGGGCCGGCTCGAGACGGTCGCGCGCGGCGCGCCGGCACGCCGAACGCGGAGGTCGCCGCGCGCGTCGACGCAGGGCCGCGACGCGTTCGACGCGGCGCTGCGCGACGACCTGAACACCGCCGGCGGCCTCGGCGCGATGTTCGACCTGGTGCGCGCGCTCAACATCGGCGATCGACGCCGGGACGCTCGGCGCGGCCGACGTGCCGGGCGTCCGCGCCGCGTTCGACCACTTCGACGACGTGCTCGGCGTGCTGTCGCTGCGCGCGCGCGAGGACGCGCAGTCCGCCGATGCCGGAGGACGAGATCGAAGCGGCGGATGGCCGAGCGCCAGGACGCGCGGCGCCGCCGCGACTTCGCCGAAGCCGACCGCATCCGCCAGGATCTGGCCGCCCGGGGCGTCATCCTCGAGGACGGCCCGCAGGGCACGCGCTGGAAGCGTAAGTAGGAGACGACGATGGACAGGCCCCGCACCTGAAGACCGCGTTGCCCGGCCCGAAGGCGAAGGCCCTCATCGAGCGCGACGGCAAGGTGGTGTCGCCGTCCTACACGCGCGGCTACCCGTTCGTCATCGCCCGCGGCGAGCGGCGCCATCGTCGAGGACGTCGACGGCAACCGTGTTCCTCGACTGCGCCGCCGGCATCGCCGTCAACTCGACCGGCCACTCGCATCCCGACGGTGGTGGCGGCGATCGTCGATCAGGCGCAGAAGTTCCTGCACATGTCGGGCACCGACTTCTACTACGAGCCGCAGGTGCGGCTCGGCGAGGAGTTGGCAACGCCATCGCGCCGTTCGGCCGGCCCGAAGCGATCGTTCTTCGCCAACTCCGGCACCGAGGCGATCGAAGCGGCGATCAAGCTGGCGCGCTATCACTACCAAGCGCTACGGCATCATCGCGCTTCCTCGGCAGCTTCCACGGCCGCACGCTGGGCTCGCTGTCGCTGACGTCGAGCAAGGCGATTCAGCGCCGCGGCTTCGGCCCGATGCGCGCCGGGCACGTTTCACGCGCCGTACGCCACCTGCTATCGCTGCCCGGTCGGCCTGAAGCCGGAGTCGCTGCCAGGCCGAGTGCCTCGACTTCCTCGAGGATCAGGTGCTGGTCCATCTCATCTCGCCCGACGAAGTCGCGGCGGTGATGGTCGAGCCGATCCAGGGCGAAGGCGGCTACGTGGTGCCGCCGAGCCGCAGTTCCACCAGCGGCTGCGCGAGCTGACGACGAAGCACGGCATGCTGCTGATCGCCGACGAGGTGCAGTCGGGCATGGGCCGCACCGGCAAGATGTTCGGCGATCGAGCACTTCGGCGTCGAGCCCGACATGGTCACCGCGGCCAAGGGCATCGCCTCGGGCCTGCCGCTCGGCGTGACGACGGCGCAGGGCCGAGGTGATGGCGTGGCCGCCGGGCTCGCACGCCAGCACGTTTGGCGGCAACCCGGTGTCGTGCGCCGCGGCGCATGGCGACGATCGAGCTGCTGCGCGACGTCGCTGATGAAGAACGCGGCCGAGGTCGGCGACCACCTGCATGGACGGGCTGCGCGCGCTGCAGCGACAAGCACCCGCTCATCGGCGACGTGCGCGGCAGCGGGCTGATGATCGGCGTCGAGCTGGTGCGCGACCGCGCCACCAAGGAGCGCGCCACGACCGAGCGCGACGCGGTGGTCGACGAGTGCTTCAAGCGCGGCCTGCTGGTCCTCGGCGCCGGCCGCAACGCGATCCGCTTCTCGCCGCCGCTGGTCCTGACCAAGGCGCAGGCCGACACCGCCGTCCGCATCTTCGACGAATGCCTGACGGCGGTGGGGAAGCGCTGATCCGCCTTCGCGCGTCGCGCTACGGCGGACAGACGTCGGCTGGTGATCGGCGGCCCGGGCCTTGCACCGTGCGGGGCATGACCTACGCCCGGCAGGCGCTCGGCATCGACGGCGAGGACACGGCGTGCCGCACCCTCGAAGCCCGCGGCTATCGCATTCTCACCCGGCGCTATCGCACTCGATTCGGCGAGGTCGATCTGGTGGCGCGCGACGGCGAGTGCATCGTCTTCGTGGAAGTGAAGACCCGGCGCGGTGGCAGCTTCGGCGATCCGGCGGCGGCGGTGACCGCGGAGAAACAGCGACGCCTGGCGGTGATGGCCGCCGACTACCTGGCCCGCTACCGGCTCGAACGGCGGCCAGCCCGCTTCGACGTCGTGGCGATCGTGGTCGACGCCGACGCCCGCACCCGCGTGGAGGTGTTCGTCGACGCCTTCCGGCCGGGTTGGTGAGTGCGCGCTGATGTCCGAATGGCGTGCCGACCCCGTGACGGGCCGCTGGGTGGTGATTGCCGCCGACGAGCCGCTGCGCCGCCGCGACTTCGATCTCGACCCGGTGATCCCGATTGACGAGGCCTACTGCCCGCTGTGCGAAGGGGAAGAGGCGGTGGCCGGCCACGAGATCCACGCCGTGCGCGACGGCGGTCCGGCCAACGGCCCGGGCTGGCAGTTGCGGGTGGTGCCCAACCGGGTGCCGGCGCTGCGCGTGGAGGGCACCCTCGATCACCGCCGCGAGGGGCCGTTCGAGCGGATGCACGGCCTGGGCGCCCACGAGGTGGTGATCGAGACGCCGCGCCACGACGCCACCTGGGCGACGATGCCGGTGGACGACCTGACCCGGGTGCTGGTTGCCTGGCGGGACCGCATGGCCGACCTGCGGCGCGACTCGCGGATGCGGGCGGCGGTGGCGTTCAAGAACGAAGGCGTCAAGGCCGGCGCCCGGCTGGCCCATCCGCACTCGCAGGTGGTGACGACGCCGATCGTCCCGCCGGCGCTGGCGGACGAAGTGGCCGGGGCCCATCGCTACTACGAAACGTTCGGCCGCTGCGTGTTCTGTGCGGTCATCGACCAGGAGCGGGCCGCCGGCGCGCGCGTGGTCGCCACCACCGACGACGTCGTCGTGCTCGCGCCCTACGCCGCGCGCTGGCCGTTCGAGACGTGGCTGCTGCCGCGCACCCACCATGCCCGGTTCGAAGCCGCGCCAGAGTCGCTGCTGGCCGCCGTGGCGGCCGGCCTGCAGCCGGTGCTGCAGGCGATCGAGCGCCGGCTGGAGCGCCCGGCGCTGAACGTGGTGCTGCATTCGGCGCCGTACAGCGAGCCCTCCGACGCCGCCTACCACTGGCACCTGGAGATCGTGCCGCGGGTGCTGCGCGCATCGGGATTCGACCTGGGAACCGGTACCGCGCTGAACCCGGTGTCGCCGGAAGATGCCGCCCGCGTTCTGCGCAGCTGACGGCCAGGGTGACAACATCGCCGGGCGGGGTTCACCTTGCCCAGCCCATGCGCCGTTTGTTACACTGGGCGGACGTCCACGGGCGGGAATAACTCAGTGGTAGAGTGCGACCTTGCCAAGGTCGAAGTCGCGGGTTCGAATCCCGTTTCCCGCTCCATCCTTCGCTCTGAGATCAGGCGAAGGATGCCCGCCATAGCGGCGAAGCCGCGACGGCGGGCGGCAGGTCGGTCCGAGAGCTACGGCTGGCAAGCCGGTCATCAGCACGGCCGCTCCGATGGTGGACGACACCAGCCCATCCCGTGAGAGACTAGCCCCCGACCAGCGTCTCCCCAGCCCCGCAAGTACGGCGCCGTCGCCAAGTGGTAAGGCAGAGGTCTGCAAAACCTCCATCCCCGGTTCAAATCCGGGCGGCGCCTCCAACCTCCTCGTTCGAATTAGGATGCCGCACGGGAGGGAGTCGTGGCGAAGTTCCTCTGGCTAGCCGTCGCGATTGCCGTCGCCTTGGCGGCATCACGTCCATTCGCGAGCGCAGGACAGGCGACATCGTCAATGGCGGCCCCGGCGCCGGTCCAGTATTTCGAAACGCCGGACGGCAAGAAGCCGCGGGTCGTGATCACCGCCGACCCTGAACTCGACGACCACAACTCGATGATCAGGTACGTCCTCATGTCCGACGGCTACACGACCGAAGGACTCGTCTACGCCAGCAGCCAGTTCCATTGGAGCGGCGACGGCACCGGCAGGACGCTCGACGTCAGGAACCGCGAATACAACCGCAGCGGCTTGCGTCTCTGTCCCTGCGCGTCGTGGCGCTGGAATCCGAACGAGCGGTTCATCGACGACATCCTCGACATCTACGAGCGGGCGTATCCGAACCTGCGGGTGCACAGCAGCAGCTATCCGGCACCGGCCGAGCTGCGCTCGAAGGTGACGTGGGGGAATGTCCAGTTCGACGGCGAGATGGCCAGGGACACCGACGGCTCGAACCTCGTCAAGGCGCTGCTGCTCGACGATACCGACGAGCCCATCTACCTGCATGCGGGGGGTGGACTCAGCACCATCGCGCGCGCCCTGCTGTCGATCGAGGATCAGCACAAGGGCACGCCGCAGTGGCCGGCCATTCGCGCCAAGGTGATCGGCAAGGCAGTCATCCATCCCTCGGGGGACCAGGACAACACCGGCGCCACTTACATACGCCCGACCTGGCCCGAAATCCGCTACGGCACCGGCGGCGGCGCCAGCGCGCCGTTGGGCTACGGCGCCCAGGCCCGCGCCGCTGCGTCGGACCGGCTCTACTACTCGTCGGTGTGGATGCAGGCGCACATCTCCAGCAAGGGCGAGTTCGGCCGGTCTCAGCGCGTGTGGGGCGACGGCAGGCAGATGGTGAAGGGCGACCGGTTCGACTACTTCGGCGAGTCCGGAAAGACCAGCGACGAGCTGCGGGCGGAGGGCTTCATCGTCTGGACCCCGCCACGTGAGAAGGGCGAGTTCATTGGCGAAGGCGACACGGGCACGTTCCTGAGCCTGCTGGACAACGGCCTCGAAGGCTGGCGTCAGTCGAACCGACGCAACCCGACGGTCCCACAGACGGCCGGGGCGACGAACGTCGTGCCGTTCGGCACGCCGACGCCAGGCGCGGCGACGTGATCCACGTCGTCGCCGAGGCCAGGGACGACGGCCAACTGCCGTTGACACGCTACGCGCGGGCGGTAGTGACGGTGAACTGATACGCGGCCCGCCCGGCGGGCCGTGAAATCGAGCGGCGCACGACCGTGTGCGAGGTCACCACCGACCAGCCAGACTTGTCAGTGCGCCGTCCCGGATCGTCAGGTGCCGCGACATGCGGCGGCACGACCTGGCAGAACTCGGCCCGTTGGTGCAGTCCGCAGTTGGTACCGAACTCGCAAACGGAATCGTCGGTGCGGCCACGGTAACGGCGGCGAAGGGCGGCGGTTGTGTTGAAGACGTTGTGGACCTGGTTGAGGGGGCGGCCCAGTCGCCCGGCATTCGAAGACGACGACCTGCTGAGCCGCCGCCGAACGGCGCTCAGCGATTCAGCACGCCGGCAGGCGGCGCAGTTGCGCGCCGACCAGGAGACCGGGCGATCGGCGGTCGGCCCATGGGCGCCGCCCGCATCGACGCGGCGGCTCGCGCGGCCGAGCACGGTGCTGACGATGGTCCGGCGCGACGGCACCGGCCCGCGGTCGTAGCGCCGCTAGGACTCTGAGCGGCTGCCGACCAGGACGCCGAGCTCGTCGATCAACGGCAGCTGACCTTTCAGGATCTTGCGCCTCGCGTCGTCGAGGGTGAACCACGCCGCGCGATCGACTTCAGGGAACGTCTGTCGCCGTCCTGAACGCGGCGGCCACTCCATCTCGAAGGTCTGACTCGACAGCCGCGTCGGGTCGACATCCGCCCGCACTGCCCAGGCGTGCACCGTCTTGCCGCCGGCCTGCCGCACCGGCGTCAGGGGGACACAGTCTCCGGAGATCTCGACGCCCAGCTCTTCGCGCGTCTCGCGGATCGCCGCCGCCAGCGGCGACTCGCCGTCCTCGATCTCGCCCTTCGGGATGGACCAGGCGCCGTCGTCCTTCTTGGCCCAGAACGGCCCGCCCGGGTGCACCAGCAGCACCTCCAGCCCCGCCGGCCGGGTCCGATAGAGCAGCAGTCCCGCGCTGGTTCTCGTCACGCCGCCAGCGTCGCACGTGTGCGACGTTCAGGCGCCACCGGGCCGGGTGCCCCGCTGCGCCTGCTCGAGCCAGGTGCGGATGCGGTCGTCATCCCACTTCGTCTCCCACTCACGCAGATAGGCGACGACGTCGGTGGCCCGGCCCAGATCGTAGAGCCGCTGGGCCAGGTCCAGCGACGGGCCGTAGGCGCGGATGCGAAAGTCACCAGGCAGTGCCGCGGAGGCGCGCAGATGGCCGACAGCCGCACTGGTGTCGCCGAGCTCTGCGGCGATCAAGCCGTGCACGGTATGGAGCCAGTGCCACCGGTGGGCATGGTCGGAGATCGCCATCGTCAGCAGCAGTGCCGCATCGTCGTCGCCGGTGCGTTCCCGGGCGCGGGCCCACAGCGCCCGGCCTTCCTCGGGCCATTCAAGCGCGCTCCCGAACTCCTGGCGCGCCTCGTCGATGAGCGCCTGCAGCTCGGAGCACGCGGCGTCGGCGGCATCGACGTCGCTGGCCAGAGCCGCGGCGTGCGCCGTCCACACCAGCAGGTTCGGCGCCGTGCTGCCGAGGGCGCGGGCGCGCTGGAACGCCGCCAGGCGCTGCGCCGGGTCCGGGCTGATGCGGCCCAGGTCGACCCAGAGCTGGTGGTCCTCGGGCGTGTGCTCGAGCGCCGTGGTCAGCAAGGCCCGGCCCTCGTCTGGCCTGGCGAGTGACACCGCGAGCGCGGCGGCGCGCACGGCGGCTCGATTCGCCGGGGCGGCAGCCATCGCCTGGCGCCATTCAGCCAGCACCGACTGGTAGGCGTCGGGATGTCGTGTCGGGCTCGGCTGCGCCAGCGGCGTCGCGCACACCTGATGGCCGGGATGGTGGCGGATGAACCAGCGGATGTGGGCGAAGCGACGCGGATCCGACAGCGTCCGGTCGTCTTCGGCGTAGGCGAACAGGAGCCGTTCGCGGCGCTCGACCGACTGGCTGTCAGCCATCAGCTCACCTTCGAGGCGCTCGATCTCGTGATAGGTGGCCACCGGCCGGGTAGTCTACGGGAAGCCGCGTCGTACGGCGAAGTAATTGGGCGCGGCGGCCCAATGAGAGGCCGCGTCTCCGGTAGGCTATCGCTCGTGACCCTCGAGTACTCACGTGACCAGATGCGCGCAATGGCCGATGCCGTCACCGCGCGTTGCATCGACCATATCGTCAGCCTGCCGGATCAACCGATCCGCGGCGACGTCGAAGGCGCGGCCGAGCTGTGCCGGGCGCTGCGCGAATCGGCACCGGAGCAGGGCAGTGCGCTGGCGCCGCTGCTCGACCTGGTGTTCGACGAGTGCGTCCCGCGCACCTTCAACGCCGCCTCGGGCGGCTATCTCGCCTTCATCCCTGGCGGCGGGCTGTATCCGGCGGCGCTGGCCGACTTCATCGCCGATGCCGTCAACCGCTACACCGGCGTGTGGATGGCGGCGCCGGCGCTGGTGCAGCTCGAGGCCAACGCGCTCGACTGGCTGCGCGACTGGATGGGCTTTCCGGCCACCACGCGCGGGCTGTTCACCACCGGCGGCTCGATGGCCACCTTCAACGCCATCCTGTGCGCGCGGGAGCGTCATCTCGGCCCCGAGATCCGCCGCGGCGTGCTCTACACCTCGGACCAGGCGCATCACTGCGTGCTGAAGTCGGCGAAGCTGGCCGGCATCCTGCCCGACCGGGTGCGCGGGATTCCCTGTGACGCGGACTACCGGCTGCCAATCGACGCGCTGCGCGCGGCGATCGCGGCGGATCGCGCCGCCGGCCTGATCCCGTTCGCGGTCGTCTCCACCGCCGGCACCACCAACACCGGCGCCGTGGATCCGCTCGACGCGGTGGCGGATCTGTGCGCCGAGCAGGGGCTGTGGCACCACGTGGACGGCGCCTACGGCGCGTTCTTCCAGCTCGACCCGACGCTGCAGCCGACGCTGAGCGGGTTGTCGCGCGCCGACTCGCTCACGCTCGATCCGCACAAAGGCATGTTCCTGCCGTATGGCACCGGCGCGTTGCTGGTGCGCGACGGCGCCGCGCTGCGCGCCGCGCACGAGGCCACGGCGGACTATCTGCCGGCGATGCCGCATCCCGAGGACTTCTACGATCCGAGCCAGCACGGCCCCGACTTGTCGCGCGGCTTCCCGGGCTTGCGGGTGTGGCTGTGCGTGAAGCTCTACGGCGCGGCGGCGTTTCGCGAGGCGATCGCCGAGAAGCGCCGGCTGGCGCTCGACGCCTTCGCGCGGATCCGGACGATGCCGGGCATCGTGATCGACGCGCCGCCCGACCTGTCGCTGTTCGCGTTCCACGTCAGCTGGCCGGGCGCGTCGCTGGCCGAGGAGGACGCGGCGACCCGGGCGCTGATGGCCAAGGTGACCGCCTGCGGGCGGGTGATGGTCACCGGCGCGGTGGCCCGCGGCCGGTATCTGGGGCGGGTGTGCGTGCTCAGCTTCCGCACGCATGCGGCCGAGATCGACGTGCTCGTGGACGATCTCGGCGCGGCGCTCGCCGAGATCGTCCCGAGGTCCCCCGGGCAGCTCTGAAGAGCTGCCCTACATCTACAACGGCGCGAATCAGGGTTAGCGGATGTCCAGGAAGGTGCCGGCCCGCAGTTGCGCGAACGCCTGCCGGATCTCTTCCTGGCTGTTCATCACCACCGGGCCGTGCCACGCGATCGGCTCGCGAATCGGCGCGCCCGATACCAGCAGGAACCGCATGCCCTGGTCGCCCGACCGCAGGCGAATCTCGTCGCCGGCGTCGAACACCGTGAGCGATCGGTTGGCGACGTCGGTGCCGTAGCTGGCGGTGTCGTCGTCGAGCATGCCGCCTTCGGTGACCTGGTCGGTGGCCACCGCGCGCGGCGCCGAGGCGTCGCGGAAGGTGCCGCTGCCCTCGAACACGTAGGCGAACGCGTTCCTCGACCGCTCGACCGGGATCGCGCGCTCGACGCCGGGCGGCACCCAGATGTCCACGTACTGCGGCGACGCGGCGATGCCCTCGACCGGGCCGCGCCGGCCCCAGAACTCGCCGCTGATGACGCGGGCGCGGGTGCCGTCGTCGTCGGTCACTTCGGTGACGTCGCCGGCCTTCACCTCCTGGTAGCGCGGGGCGGTCATCTTCTGCGCCTTGGGCAGGTTGGCCCACAGCTGGAAGCCGTGCATGCGCCCCTGCGCGTCGCCGTGCGGCATCTCCTGGTGGACGATGCCGCGGCCGGCGGTCATCCACTGCACGTCGCCGGCGCCGATCGCCCCGGCGTTGCCGAGGCTGTCGGCGTGGTCGACCGTGCCGGCGAGCACGTAGGTGATGGTCTCGATGCCGCGGTGCGGGTGCCACGGGAAGCCCTTCAGGTAGTCGTCGGGCACGTCGTTGCGGAAGTCGTCGAGGAGCAGGAACGGGTCGAAGTCCTCGGTCTCGCCGAAGCCGAACGCCCGGCGCAGGTGCACTCCGGCACCTTCCATGGTGGGCGTGGACGTGACGTGGCGTTTGACGGCTCGGATCGACATGTGCGGACCTCCTGGCCCGCCCGGTGCGGGCACGTGGTTATGATGCCGTCAGGCTGTCAGTCGTTTCAACGACTATCGTGCTGCCCAGTGGGCAGGAGCAGGGCTATCGCGGCCGCGACCAGCAGGGTCGCGGTGAGCAGCCACAGCCCGGCGGCGAAGGTGCCGGTGAGGTCGCGCATATAGCCCATCAGCGTCGGGCCGACGAAGCCGCCGATGTTGCCGACCGAGTTGACGAGCGCGACGCCTCCGGCGGCGGCGCGGCCGGTCAGGAACGCGGTCGGCAGCGCCCAGAACGGACCGAGCGTGCTCCAGATGCCCATCGCCGCGAGCGACAGTGCCGCCAGCGACAACGCCATCGAGGTCGGGACCGTGGCCGCCATCACGAAGCCGGCGGCGCCGAGCAGCGCCGGGCCGGCCACGTGCCAGCGCCGTTCGCCGGTGGCGTCGGAGTGCCGGCCGACCACGCCCATCGCCACGGCCGCCGCCACGTATGGCAGCGCGGAGACGAGGGCCACGAGCGCCGACGAGGCGGTGCCGAGCTGCTGCAGGATCTGCGGCATCCAGAAGCTCACGCCGTAGAAGGCCAGCACGATGCAGAAGTAGAGCGCCGCCAGCGCCCACAGCCGTCCGCTGGCGAAGGCCGCGCGGACGGTGCCATGGACGTCCGGCCGCGCCTGCTGCTCGGCGGCCAGCGTCGCCACGAGCCAGCGTCGCTCGTCGTCCCGCAGCCAGGTCGCGGTGGCCGGCAGTTGATTGAGCTGACGCCAGACAACCGGCGCCAGGAGCACCGCCGGCAGGCCCTCGACGACGAACAGCCACTGCCAGCCGCGCAGGCCCCAGGTCCCGTCGAGCAGGAGCAGGCCGCTCGACAGCGGCCCGCCGATCACCCCGGCGATCGCCGTCCCGGTCATGAACAACGCCACCGCCCGGCCGCGTTCACGGGCCGGGAACCACTGGGTCAGGTAGTAGATGATGCCGGGGAAGAAGCCGGCCTCGGCGGCGCCGAGCAGGAAGCGCAGCACGTAGAACGTCGTCGCGTCCTGCACGAACGCCATGGCCGCCGACACCAGCCCCCAGGTGAGCATGATCCTGGCGATCCAGAGCCCGGCGCCGACCCGGGCCAGCATCAGGTTGCTGGGCACCTCGAGCAGGGTGTAGGAGACGAAGAAGATGCCCGAGCCGAGGCCGTAGACGGCAGCGCTGAACCCGAGGTCGCGGTTCATGTCGAGCGCGGCGAAGCCGACGTTGACGCGGTCCAGGTAGGCGACGACGTAGAGCAGGAACAGGAAGGGGATCAGCCGGCGGCGGACCCGCGTCATCGTGGTCTGAGAAAGCTGCCCGACCTCGGCCATGACGGGCGATCATGTCACAGCGTGGAACAGCGGCCGGGCCGCGGCCGTCTCTAGCCACGAGTCGTCGTGCCGGAGGCCCCATGCCCGATCAGCTGATCCGCGACCTGCGTCACGCCGCCCGCGCCCTGTGGCGCGACCGCGGGTTCACGGCCACCACGCTCGCCACGCTGGCGCTGTGCCTGGCGGCCAACGCGGCGATCTTCGCCGTCGTGCAGGCGGTGATCCTGCGGCCGCTGCCGTTCCCCGAGCCCGAGCGGCTGGTCAAGATCTCCAACTCCTATCCGGGCGCCGGCGCGCCCACGGCCGACAACGGCGTGCCCGACTACGACGACCGGCGGCGCGAGACGACCGCCTTCGAAGAGATCGCGCTCTATCGCACCTCCGGTTCGACCATCGGCGGCGAGGGCGGCGCCGACCCCGAGCGCGTCACCAGCATGATCGCGACGCCGTCGTTCTTCCGGCTGCTGCGCGCCCAGCCGCTGCGCGGCCGGCTGTTCACCGACGCCGACGGGGAGGTCGGACAGCACGAGAAGGTGCTCCTCAGCTACGGCCTGTGGCAGCGACAGTTCGGCGGCCAGGACGCGGCCATCGGCCAGCCACTGCGCATCAACGGCGTCGTCTTCACCGTGGTCGGCGTGATGCCCGCCGACTTCCGCTTCGTCTCGACCGAGGTGCAGCTGTGGACGCCGGCGGCCTTCAGTCCCGAGGACCGTGCCGACGACCGCCGCCACAGCAACAGCTGGCAGATGCTGGCCCGGCTCGAGCCCGGCATCGGCATGGCCACGGCGCAGCAGCAGGTCGACGCGGTCAACCAGCGCAACCTCGAACGCTTTCCGCACTTCCGGGAGATCCTCACCAACGCCGGCTTCCACACCTATGTCATCGGCCTGCACGACGACCTGGTCGCTGGCACGCGCGCCACGCTGTGGCTGCTGTGGGCGTTTGCCGGGTTCGTGCTGCTGATCGGCGCGCTCAACGTCGCCAACCTGGTGTCGGTTCGGGCCACGGCGCAGGTGCGCGAACTGGTGACGCGGCTGGCGCTCGGCGCCACGCTCGGGTCGCTGACGCGCCAGATCCTCACCGAGTCGCTGATGCTGACGACGGCCGGCGGCACGCTCGGGCTGCTCCTCGGCTGGTGGGCGCTGCGGGCGGCGCCGCTGCTTGGCCTCGACGCGCTGCCGCGCGGTGGGGAGATCGGCCTCGACGGCACGGTGGCGCTCTACACGTTCGGCCTCGTCGGCCTCGTCGGGATGCTGGTGGCGATTGTACCGGTGCTGCGGCTGCGCCACGTGGACATGGCGGGGGCCATCCGCGAGGAAGGCCGCTCAGGCACCGCCAGTCGCCGGACGCTGCTGCTGCGCCGCGTGCTCGTCGCCGGCCAGGTGGCGTTCGCGCTGGTGCTGCTGGTCGGCGCCGGGCTGCTGCTGGCCAGCTTCGATCGCGTGCTGGCCATCAATCCTGGCTTCCGCGCCGAGGGCGTGATCACCGGACAGATCTCGCTGCCGGCGTCACGCTATCCCGACGACGCGGCGATCCGGTCGGCCCATGACCGGCTGCTGTCGGCGTTGCAAGCAATTCCCGGCGCCGCCTCGGTGGGCTTGACCAGCTCGCTGCCGTTCGGCGGCGACTACAGCGACAGCGTCATCCTGGCCGAGGGCTATCAGATGGCGCCGGGCGAGTCGCTCATCTCGCCATCGCAGATTCGCGTCAGCGACGGCCTGACCGATGCGCTCGGGATGTCGCTGGTCGCCGGGCGGATGTTCACCGCCGCCGATGGCCCCGGGGCGCCGAAGGTGGTCATCGTCGACGAGCAGGTGGCGGCCCACTTCTGGCCCGGGCAGAGCCCGCTGGGGCGGCGGATGTACTTCCCGTCGAGCGCCACCGACCTGCTCAAGCCGCCGACCGAGGACCAGTTCCTGAACGTCGTCGGTGTGGTCGCGCCGGTGCGGCTGCGAGCACTCGCCGATGGCGGCAACTCCGGCCTGTTCGGCGCCTACTACTTCCCGATTGCGCAGTCGGTCGACCGCGGCGTCTCGATTGTGATCCGCACCACGCAGGAACCGGAGTCGCTCACCTCGGCGATGCGTGCCGCCGTGCGCCAGGTCGATCCGACGCTGCCGGTCTACGACGTGAGCACGATGGCGGCGCGGCTCGACAGCGCGCTCACCGATCGGCGGACGCCGATGATCCTGGCGCTGACCTTCGCCGCGGTGGCGCTGCTGCTCGCGGCGGTCGGCCTCTACGGCGTGCTCGCCTACCAGGTGGCGCAGCGCTCGCGGGAGATCGGCATTCGCATGGCACTGGGTGCCAGCGCCCCCGGCATCTTCCAGATGGTGCTGCGCGAAGGCGGGCTGGTCGTGGGAATCGGCGCCGTCGCCGGCCTGGCCGGGGCGTGGCTGCTGCGGCGGGTGATGCAGGGACAGCTCTACGAGGTGGACGCGATGGACCCGCGGGTGATCGTCTCGGTGGCGGCCGTGCTCGGGGTCGTGGCACTGGTCGCGTGCGTGCTCCCGGCGCGACGCGCGGCGTCGACCGACCCGGCGGTGGCGCTGACGGATCGGTAAAGGCAGGGACTAGGGACTAGGGAACGGGGACTGGGGGCGGCAGGCGGCGCGAGCGCCAGCACGGCGCCGGGGTCGTGATACGTTTCCTGAGACCGTGAGCACGACCGACGAGATGGCTGCGGTGCAGCCGATGTCCATCGACGAGGCCCAGGCCCTCGTCACCCGCGTCGACCAGGCCGTCCGGCGGGTGATCGTCGGCCAGCACGAGGTGGTGGAGCAGGTGCTGCTGGTGCTGCTCGCCGGCGGCCACGGCCTGCTGCAGGGCGTGCCCGGGCTGGCCAAGACGCTGCTCGTGAAGACCCTGGCGCGGGCCCTCGACCTGCGCTTCAGCCGCATCCAGTTCACCCCCGACCTGATGCCGGCCGACGTCCTCGGCACCGAGGTGATCGAGGAGGACCGGGCCACCGGCCACCGCGTCGTGCGTTTCGTGCCCGGGCCGATCTTCGCGCAGGTGATCCTGGCCGACGAGATCAACCGCACGCCGCCGCGCACCCAGGCGGCGCTGCTCGAGGCGATGCAGGAGGCGCAGGTGACCATCGCCGGCGTGCGCCACCCGCTCGAACTGCCGCTGTTCGTGCTGGCCACGGAGAATCCGATCGAACAGGAGGGCACCTATCCGTTGCCCGAGGCGCAGCTCGATCGCTTCATGTTCAACATCGTGATGAGCTATCCGTCGGCGGCCGAGGAGCGGGCGATCATCGCGGCGACGACCGTGTCGGGCGAGCCCGACGTCACGCCGGTCGCCGGCGCCGCGGAGCTGCTGCGCGCCCGTCGGCTGGTGCGCGACGTGCCGGCCGCCGACAACGTCATCGACTACGCCACGCGCCTGGTGCGCGCGACCCGACCGGGCGACGACGCGGCGGTGCCGGCCAGCGTCGCTCGCTGGGTGCGGTGGGGCGCCGGGCCGCGCGCCGGCCAGGCGCTGGTGCTGGCGGCCAAGGCACGAGCCGTGGTGCAAGGCCGCCCGGCGGTGTCGCTCGACGACATCCGGGCGGTGGCTCCGCCGGTGCTGCGCCACCGCGTGCTGGTGAACTTCCAGGCCGTGGCCGACGGCATCACCTCGGAGCGGGTCGTCGAGGACGTGCTCGCCGCGGTGCCCGGCCGGCGCTGAGCGACGCAGGACGACGTGAACGCGTCCGACCTGCAACGCCGCCCCGAGGTCGCCGCGATTCGCGATCTGGAGGTCGCCGCGCGGGCGCTGGTCGCCGGACTGCGCCACGGCCGTCACGCCAGTCCGCTGCTCGGCGCCGGGCCGGAGATCTTCGGCGTGCGGCCGTATCGCCAAGGCGACGACGCCGCGCAAGTGGACTGGAAGCGTTCGGCACGAAGCGATCGCCTCTATTCGCGCGAACGCGTGGACACCGCGCAGACTCAGGCGCTCGTCGTCATGGATGTCAGCCGCTCGATGGGCGTCGGCCACGAGGCTGGATGCCCGTCGAAGCTGGACGTCGCCCGGCTGGTCGCCGCCGGCCTCGTCACGCTGCTCGTGGAGCAGGGCGACACCGTCGGCTTCTTCGCCGCGACGGCGCCGGCACCGGCGTGGCGGCCGCCCGCGGGTGGCGCGCACCAGGGCCAGGTGCTGCTCGACGTGCTGGCCGCGCTCGAGCCCGTCAGCGACGTCCCGCCGGCGACTGCCGTCGCGCTGGCCGTGGCCCGGCTGCGCCGGCCATCGCTGCTCGTCGTCGTGTCGGACGCGTGGGACGGCGCCGCCTACCTCGCGGCGCTGCGCCGCGCCGCGGCCAGCGGGCACGACGTGGTCGCGCTGACCCTGGTCGCCCCGGGCGATCGGGCGCTGCCTGATGCCGGCGTCGTCGAACTGGAGGACGCCGAGAGCGGCGAGGTGATCGCCGTCGACGCGCGGGCACTGGCTGCCTCGTTCAGCGACGCGGCGGCCGTGCATCGCCGGGCCCTCGCCGACGGGCTGCACGGACCGCGCCTGGCCGGCGTCGAGCTCGACGTCGAGCAGCCGCTGGCGCCACAGCTGCGCCGGTTCCTGGCCGCGCGGCACGAGCGGAGCGGGGCATGAGCGTCGCGTGGCTCACCCCCGCGGCGCTGGCCGGTCTGGCGCTGCTGGCCGTGCCGATCGCGATCCACCTCTTCGCCCGCACCCCGGTGCGGCGGGTCGTGGTCCCGAGTCTGCGCCCACTCGTGGCGCAGGTGCCGAGGCTGCGCCGTCGCCGGCATCTGCGCGACCCGTGGCTGCTGGCGGTGCGGCTGCTGACCGTGGCCGCGGCGGTGACGGCATCTGCTGGGCCGTTGCTGGTGACGCCGGTCCGCGAGGCGCGGTGGGCCAGCCGGCTGGCGCGCGCGGTGATTGTCGACGGCGCCGTGGCCGGCGGTGCGAACGCCGCCACGATCGACCAGGCGATCGCGACGGAGACGGCCGGAGCGATCGCGACTGAGGTGTTCACGGCCGACCCGCCGGCCAGTGCGGTCCCACGCGCGCTGGCGTGGCTGTCGCGCCAGCCGCCGGCCGCGCGCGAGATCGTCGTGATCGGCGACGACGGCAGCGCGCTGGCGCCGTCCGCGCTGGCGGTGCTTCCTGGTGGCACCGGGCTCAGAGCGGAGGTCGTCCCGGCCAGCGGCGGCTCGCAGGAGCGCGCGTGGCTGGGCGCCTCACCGGCCGCGCGGCCGGTTGCTGCCCTGGTGACGGCGGCAACGGACGCGGCTGGCGTCCGGACGCGAGTGCAGGCGAGTCCGCGGCCGCAGCTGCCGGTCACTCAGGTGGCCGAAGCGGAAATGCAGCGGCTGGTCGATGCCGTGTGGGACGGGGTCCAGGCGGAGGGCGCATTCCTGCGCGCGCCGGCGACGTGGCAACCCGTGCGCGTGGAATGGATCGATCGCGCGCTCGGCGGTGACCCATCGCTGGTGCCACTCACGACCGACGACCGGGCCAGGCTGTGGCCGCTGGCGACGCTGCCGGGCTCGAACGCCGAGCCCCTGCCCATCGCGTCGGCGCCGTGGTCGTCCCTGGCGCCAGGAGTCGTCGCCGCCAGAGACGGCGAGACGCTCGTGATCCGCGGCGCGCCCGCCGCTGAGCCGGTGCTGGTCGCTGACACGCTTCGGGCCGTGCTGCAGGTGGCCGCCGGCGAGGAACGCCCGCCCCGACGGGTCGGTGCCGCCGACGTCCGGCGCCGAGCCGCCATGGCGCGGCCCGCATCGGGTGTGCCGGCGACGTCGATTCGCCATGCGGGCACCGATGCGCGTTGGCTGTGGGCGCTGGCCCTGATCGGCCTGGTCATCGAGTCGGCGGTACGCCGGCGTCGCGATCGCACTGCCGGACAAGGTCCTGGCGCTGGGCCGGAGGCGCGGCCATGAGCGCCACGTCGCTGGCGAGAATGCACGCCCGGCTCGACGACGAAGCGCGGTCGCAGGTGGCGATCGACACCGCGACGTGGACGTCGTTCGGCGCGGCCGCCGGCGCGGTCCTCGCGGTCGTGCTCGCGATCGCCGGCCAGGGTCTGTGGCCCCGCGTGCTTGCGGCGCTCCTCCCGGTCGTGGCGACTGCGGTGGTCGGGCGTCAGCGCGCGCGGCGGCGATGGACAGCGGCGGCCGCGGCCGAGGCACTGGAACGACGGCACGGGGCTGACAACCTGGTCGTCACCGCCGAAGCGCTCAGCCGCGACGGTGCGCATCCGTGGCTGACGCGCGTGGCCGACGCGGCCGTGATCCGCGTGGCCGAGGCGCCGATGCCGTCACGACGTCCAGCGTGGATTCGGCTGGGCGCCGCGGTCGGACTGGCCGCGGCGGCGATGGCGGTGCCGACCGCGGCGGTGCGTCGTGCCGTGGCGCTCGGGATGCCGGCCGGTGTCGGCGCCGCCGATCCACTGGCCGCGCGGATTGCCGGCATGACGGTGCGGGTGGTGCCGCCGGCCTATCTGGGCGACGCACCGACCGAGGGACCGGCGCCGCCATCGCTCGACGTCGTCGACGGAAGCGCCGTGTCGCTCAGGATCGACACCGCCGCCGACGCCGTCGAGGTGTCGCGCGACGGCGAAGAGCGGCGCGTCGTCGCCGTCCGCAACGGCGTCGCCGAGTTCTCGCTGCCGTCGCCCCCTGCGGGCACGTGGCTGGTGACGCCGGCGCCGGCGCGCGCCGCCGACGGCGGGCGCCTGCTCAGTGTCCGCGTCGTGGACGACGCGCCGCCGGTGGTACGCGTGGCCGCCCCTGGCCGTGATCGGCGCCAAGCCCGGCCGCTGTCCGATCTCGCGGTCGCGCTGGAAGCCCGCGACGACCACGGGCTGCGTGACCTTCAGCTGCGGTTCACGACGGTGTCCGGCAGTGGCGAGGGCCTCAGCTTCGTCGACCGCGACGTGCCGGCGGTGATCACCCGACATGAAGCCGGCACATGGACGGCGACCGCGGTGCTGCCCCTGGCGGCACTCGCCCTCGAAGACGGCGACCTGGTCGTTTATCGAGGCGTGGCCACCGACCATCGACCCGGCGCACCGCCGGTCGAGTCGGATGCCTTCGTCGTCGACATCGGTCCGCTGCGGGAGGCGTCGTCGTCGGGCGGTGGCGGCGAGGACGTCGATCCCGAAGACCGCCAGGGCATTAGCCAGCAGATGGTGATCGTGAAGACGGAGCGGCTGCACGCGCAACGGTCGACTCGCGAGGCCGAGGCGGTGCTCGCCGAGTCGCAGGGGCTGGCGATCGAGCAGCGGATGGTGCGCGCCGAGTTCGTGTTCCTGATGGGCGGTGAGGTGCAGGACGAAGTCGAAGAGGCGGCGCACGCCCACGATCTCGTCGAGGGCCGGCTCGAGAACGAAGGCCAGGCGGCGCTGCTCGGCGCCACCCGGGCGATGTCGCGCGCCGAGGCGCGGCTGACCGCCGGCGATACCGCCGGCGCGCTCGTCGCTGAACGCGACGCGCTGCGTCTGCTGCGCCAGGCCTTCGATCGGCGGCGGTTCCTGCTGCGGCCGGTGGCGGAGCGGGCGCGGCTCGACCCGGCGCGACGGCTGCAGGGCCCGCCTCCGCCCGCCGCCCCTCCCACGCTTCCAATCGTGCCGACCGCCGCGCCGGCCGGGTGGGAGGCGGTCCAACGGGCGGCCGACGCGCTGGCCGCGGCGACCGCCGATCCCGGGCGCGATCTCGTGGCCGCGGCGGCGCGGGTGGCCGGGCTCGACCCCGGTGATGCGCGCGTGGCGGCCGTGGCTGACGCGTTGGTCCGGGCCTCGACGCCGGCGGAGCGTACGGCGGCGCTTGCGGGCGCGCAGCGACTGGTGCGCGACGTGGCGGCGCGGCGGCTGTTGCCGGCGCCGCCTCCTGGGCACGCCGGCGCGCTGAGCGGCCCGGTGGCGGACGCGCTGCGCCAGCGGAGGCCGCAATGAGCGCGACGCTGCGCGCGTTCGCGTTCGCGGTCGCGATCGCCGCCGTGCTCGACCCGGCAATCGAGCGCCAGGTCCCTGTGCCGGTCCGCGTCGGCGTGCGGGTGGCGACGGCGTCGCCGGCCGCTGAGGCCGAGCGGTTCCTGTCGCGATTGACCGATGCGCTTGGCGAGCGGGCGGTCGTCGTTCGAGAACTCGACCGCGGCGAGGCGCCCTGGTGCGTGGACGTCACGGTGTGCGTTGCTCTCGCCGACGGCACCGTGTCGCTGGCGGGCCGGCCCGCGGGGCCGGTGCAGGCGGTGCGGGTGTCGCCAGCTAGGCCGTTGCAGGTGGTTGCCGCGCGCGTCGCGCCCGGACACGTGGCCGAACGATCCGCGGCGGTCGTCGCCGTGGCCGGCGGCCGCGAGGGCGACGCGATCGACGTGGTGATCGACGACCGCGGCGTCGAAGTCGGTCGAGTCGCGCACCGGCGCACCGGGCGAGCCGTCGATCGCGACGTCGTCGTGCCGTGGTGGCCGCGAGGCGCTGGCGCCCGAACACTCAGCGTGCGAATCGACGCCCCGGCACCAACGGCCGTCGCGGCGGCGGCGACGACGATCGTCGACACCGGCTCGACACCGGTCGACGTGCTGTTGTGGGAGGCGCGGCCATCGTGGACCGGGACCTTCGTCCGGCGCGCCTTGCAGGAAGATGCCCGGCTGGCCGTGCGGGCGGCGAGCCAGGTGGCGCCCGGCCGCGTCGTCGGCCGTGGCCTGAGTGGCCGTCCCGACGACGAGGTGCTTCGCCGCGCCCACGTGGTCGTGGTCAGCGGCGCCAACGCCCTCGACGGTGCCGCCGTCTCCAGCCTCGAGCAGTTCGCCCGTGGCGGCGGCGCTGTCGTCGTCGCGCTCGACGAGGACCCGGCCGGGCCGATACGCGCGCTGCTGCCCGGCGTACCTGCCGGCCGTCGCCGCGCCCTCGACGCGGTGATGGTCGGCGGGGTGATCCGCGCGGCGGAGCTGGTCAGCTTCGCGGCCGGCGGGGGAGCCGTGCCGCTGGCGCGGTGGGACGCCGGACCGGATGGCGGCGGCGTGGTGATGGACCGGCCGACTGGACGCGGGCGGGTCGTGGTGTCCGGAGCGCTCGACGCGTGGCGCTGGCGCGACGGCGCTTCCGGGTTCGACCGTTTCTGGCAGGACGTGGTCGTGCGGTCGGCGCGGGCCGCGACCCCGCCGCTCGGCGTGTCGTGGCGCGCCGGCGACGGCGCCAGCGAGGTGCACGTCGTCAGTCGCGACGGCGCAACGGCCGGGACATGGCCACCGCTGCGCCTGGACCTCGTCTGCGCCGGCGCCGTGACTCCGCTGGCGCCGGTCGAGGCGGCGGCGCCCGGCACGTGGGCCGCGCGCGTCCCGCACCGGTCGGACGGATGCACGGTGGAGGCCGCCGTCGGCGAGGCGTCCGTGACCACCGCCTGGCCGGGCGTGGCGACCGTGCCCGCCGTCGCCCCGGCCGCGGATGCCGTGGAGCGTCTCGCGGCGGTGAGTGGCGGGGCCGTCGTCGGCATCGAGCAGGTCGAGGCCACCGTGGTCGCGCTGGTCGCGGCCGCGCCAGCGCCGCTGGTCCCCGCGGCATGGCACCCGATGCGCGCCTGGTGGTGGTTCGTCCCGTTCACCGCCGCACTGGGTGCCGAGTGGTGGCGTCGCCGGCGGCGTGGGCGCGCTTGACACCCGGGCGATCGGCCACCTACCTTCGCACGAGCTCCGCAGTCCGACGGCGTGTATGAAAGGCGAACGATGAGTTATCAGCGAGACGAGGTGAAGCAGATCACCGACCGCGTATTGAACATGTGCAAGGCCGACGCGGTCGAGGTGCGCTTCTCCGGCGGTGAGCGGTCGGCGACGCGGTTCGCCAACTCCAGCATCACCGCCAACCTGGTGGAGAACGACCAGGAAGTGCAGATTACGGTCTACTACGGCCAGAAGTCGGCGACCGCGACCACGCACCAGTTCGACGACGCCTCGCTCCGCCGGGTGATCGACGCCGTGCAGGCGCTGGCCCGCCGCAAACCCGACAACCCCGAACTGATGCTGCCGGTGGCGCCGCCGCAGGCCTACGTCGAGGTCGACGGCGCCTTGCCCGCGGCGGTGGACTTCGGGCCGGCCGAACGCGCCCGGATGGTCAAGGCCAGCATCGACATCTGCGAGAAGAAGGGCGTCCTCGGCGCCGGCTACATTCCCAAGTTCCACTGGACCGACGCCATCGCCAACTCGGCCGGGTTGTTCGCCTATCACCGCTACGCCGACGCCAGCTTCATCCTCACCTGCCGCACCCCGGATCAGACCGGCTCGGGCTGGGCGGGGACCACCGGGGCGAAGGACATCGGCCGGCAGATCGACGCCGCGGCGCTGACCGAGGTCGCCGCCGACAAGGCGTTGCGGTCGCGCAAGCCCAAAGCGCTCGAGCCCGGCAACTACACGGTGATCCTCGAGTCGCGGCCGGCCGCCCGCTTCCTGCAGCTGACGCTCGGGGCGTTCGATGCCCGCGCCGCCGAAGAGGGCCGCAGCTTCATGAGCGGCAAGGAACGGGGCACGACCCGGATCGGCGAGAAGGTGTTCGGCGACAACGTCACCCTGCGCAGCGAGATCGGCAACCCGGTGCTGCGCCAGAGCCCGGTCGGGCAGGACGGCCTGGCGGCGAAGAGCGTCACCTGGGTGGAGAAGGGCGTGGTCAAGAACCTGGCCTACAACCGCTACTGGGCCCAGCACCAGAAGGTGGCGCCGACCGGCACCACGCCGAACATGAGCCTGGTCATGGACGGCGGCACGGCGACCCTCGACGAGATGATCCGCTCGACCAAGCGCGGCCTGCTGGTGACGTTCTTCTGGTACATCCGGCCGGTCGATCAGATGACGCTGCTCAACACCGGAATGACCCGCGACGGGCTGTTCCTGATCGAGAACGGCGAGATCGTCGGTCCGGCGCAGAACTTCCGCTGGAACGAGTCACCGGCGGTCGGCTTCAACAACATCACCATGCTCGGGCCGTCGATTCCGATGCACACCGGCGAGGCCTACGACAACCCGGGCACGGCGCTGGTGCCGGCGATGAAGATCGAAGACTTCACCATGACGTCCGTGTCCCCCGCGGTCTGAGAGACAGCCATGCACAACCGACGCTCCTTCATGAAGACCCTGAGCGCCACCGGCGCCGCCCTCTACGCCAGCGATCTGGTCGGCGACCTGGTGGCCCAGACCGCCCGCGGGCGCGTGCTCGAGTCGCGCTTCAAGGGCCTGTCCGACGTCGCCCTGGGCGAGGCGAAGCGTCTCGGCTGCACCTATGCCGACATCCGCTTCACCCGCAACATCACCGACTCGGTGGCGGTGCGCGACCGCGTCGTCGTCGACAGCTTCGGCTTCGGCGGCGCCGGCCGCGAAGAGAGCGCCGGGTTCGGCGTGCGCGTCATCCATTCGGGCGTCTGGGGCTTTGCCAGCAGCCCGCTGGTGACCGAGGACGAGATCCGCAAGATTGCCGCCCGGGCCACCGAGGTGGCCAAGGCCAGCGCCATGGCCAAGAAGTTCGATGTGCGGCTGGCCCCGGTCGACGCCTACACCGACTACTGGGCGACGCCGGTGAAGACGGTCGCCGACACCATCTCGCTCGACGACAAGATCGCGTTCCTGCTGACGATCAACGAGCTGGGCCTCAAGCAGCCCGACGTCATCCGCATCCAGTCGCAGATGGCCTTCGACTTCGAGTGGAAGTACCTCGCGACGTCGGAGGGCTCCTATATCGAGCAGGAGATCCATCGCGCCTCGCCCGGCTTCACCGTCACCGCCCGCAAGAACGCCAAGGTCAAGCAGCGGACGTTCTCGGTGGCGCCCAAGAGCGCCGGCTACGAGGTGATCCTCGACGCGAAGATGCTCGAGAACGTCGAGCAGATCTGCGCCGAGGCGGCCGAACACTGCACCGCGCCGCCGGTCGCCGTCGGCCTCAAGGACCTGGTCATCACCCCGGCCCACGCGATGCTGACCATTCACGAGATCGTCGCCCATCCGACCGAGCTCGACCGCGTCGTCGGCTACGAGGCCAACTACGCCGGGACCAGCTTCATCTCGCTGCCCGACGTCGGCACGATGACGGTCGGCTCCAAGCTCTTCAACATCACCGCCGACCGCACCCTGCCCGGCGGCATGTGCACGGTCGGCTACGACGACGACGGGGTGAAGTCGCAGCGGTGGCCGCTGGTGCGCGACGGTACGCTGGTCGACCTGCAGACCAACCGCGAGACCGCGCACTACCTGAAGCAGGACTTCTCGCGCGGCTGCACCTTCGCCACCTCGTGGCGCAACTTCCCGTTCCTGCGGATGCCGAACGTGCACCTCGACGCCGGCCCGCCGGGATCGCCGACGCCGGAGCAGATCATCGCCGACACCCGGGACGGCGTGCTGATCGACGGCCGCGGCAGCTACTCGATCGACCAGCAGCGCTACAACGGCCAGTTCGGCGGCGACGCGTTCTGGGAGATCAAGAACGGCAAGAAGACGCGGATGGTCAGCGATGTCACCTACAACGCGATTACGACCGACTTCTGGAACAACCTCGACGCCATCTCGGGGCCGGAGTCGTGGGCGATGTTCGGCACCACCGGCGACGCCAAGGGGCAGCCGGTGCAGATCAACCACCCGTCGCACGGTTCGCCGTGGTTCCGGATCCGCCGGGTGATGGTCGGCGCGGCCTACAGCTAGCCCCGATCGGCCCCGGCCGGTGGCGCGGGGAAGTCGCCGAATCGCGGGACAAGAGGCGTCTGCCGGCCCGACCTGGACGGCTGGCAGGCGCTGTTTGCGCGCTTTCGCGCTGGCACGGGCCGTGCTCCGTGGGGGGGCAGCATGTCGTCGTCCGCGCCGTCTGGCCGCCCCTCGCCCAAGCCTTTTCGACTCGACCACGTGGCCGACCGGCGAACCGAGGCGCGCCTCAGCGCCGAGGTCCTGGGACTCGAGGGCGATGCCCGGCTCACGCTCGGCGTGCACGTCCGGGTCGTGAACGTCTCGCGCGGTGGGGCGCTGCTGGAGTCGGGCGAGTGGCTGCGTCCCGGCACTCGCACCGAGTTGCGGCTGGCCCGCCCGGTAGAAGGCGCCGAGCATCCGCAGCTGCTGGCCGCCAGCGGCACCATCGCGCGGTGCTGGGTGCACCGGCTGTCGCCGCTTCGCTACCGCACCGCGCTGGTCTTCAACGACGGCCGGGCACTGCCCGGCGGACCCGACACGCGCGACGGCGCCTGAAGTCACGGAACGGCCGCGCGAACGCACCGCGTGACCGGTCAGGCGGTCAGCGCGTAGACCGCCAGGTTCACCGCGAAGGTGGTGTTGTCCTCGCGCCGGAAGCGCTTGTTGCGCCAGTCGTAGTCCCATTCGCAGCCGTAGTCCTTGTTCGAGTAGACGACGCCGAGCCGGCCGCGATGCTCGACGCCGCGCAGGTAGTCGTGCACGAGGTCGTCACCCCAGCCGTTCAGTTCGTGGGAGGTCTGCGGCGGGCCGTCGGGGAACGCGAAGTACGACGAGTACAGCGGATGGCGGCGCGGCAGCTTGGCCAGCGTGTCGGGGCCGGGGAAGACCGTCCGCATCTCGCGCTCGAACGTCACGGCGTACAGTCCCGACACGTCATGGTTGCAGTCGTCCGAGAACAGCAGCCCGCCGCGGTCGACGAAGCGCTGCAAGCCGTCGCGCTCGCGGGCCGAGAAGCGCACCAGCGTGTGGCCGGTCATGAACACGAACGGAAACGCCGCCAGTTCGTCCGAATCGGCGGTGATCACGATCTCCTCGGGATACACCGGAACGGTCGTGTACTCGACCAGCGAGTTGAGGACGTTGGCCGCCACCTTCGGGTTGTAGTCCCAGTCGCCCGAGGTGTAGCGCAGCCGGGCGAAGACGAACTCCGACGGGCGCGGTCGCCCGCGGGTCGGCAGCGGCTGGCCGGACGCGACCGCCGGCGCGATCGTCGCCGCCGGTACGGTGAGGGCGGTGGCGAGGAAGCGGCGGCGATCCATCGGCGTCAGCAGGCGCGGCCGGCGGCGGCCAGCTCGGCCTGGACGTAGCGCGATCGCAACGGGTGATCGAGCGCCGGCTGCAGCGCCACCGACGCGGCCATGACCGCCGGCGAGCGACACGCCGGTCTCGAGGCCCAGCCCGTCGAGCATGTAGAGGAGATCCTCGGTGGCGAGGTTGCCGGCGGCGCCCGGCGCATACGGGCAGCCGCCAAGACCGCCGGCCGACGCATCGAACGTCGTCGATGCCGGCGTCGAGCGCGGCCAGGACGTTGGCCAGCGCGGTGCCGCGGGTGTCGTGCAGGTGGAGCGCGAGCACGTCCGGCGGCGAGACGGCCGGTGACCTGGGCCAGCAGATCCCGTGACCTGGCCGGGATGGGCGATGCCGATGGTGTCGCTGATCGCCACCTGATACACGCCCATGGCCAGCAGCGCGTCGCTGACGCGGAGCACCGCCGCCGGAGCCACCGCGCCCTCGAAGGGGCAGCCGAAGGCGCACGACACGTAGCCGCGCACCGGCAGGCCGATGCGCCGCGCCTCGGCGGCGACTTCGGTGAAGCGGGCGAGCGAGTCGTCGATCGACTGGTTCAGGTTGGCGGTGCTGAACCGCTCGCTGGCCGAGGCGAACACCGCGACCTCATCGACCTGGGCCTCGACGGCGCGCGCCAGGCCGGCCAGGTTGGGGACCAGTGCCGTGTAGCGCACGCCGGGCCGCCGGGTGATGCCGGCGAACACCTCGCTCGGCGTCGGCCATCTGCGGCACCCACTTCGGCGACGACGAAGGCCGACACCTCGATGGTCAGGTGGCCGGCGGCGCTGAGGGCATCGACGAAGCGGATCTTGTCGGCGGTGCTGACCGGCGCCGCTTCGTTCTGCAGCCCGTCGCGCGGCCCGACCTCGACGATGGCGACGCGGCGTGGCGCGCTCACGGCGTCAGCTCCGCCAGCCGCGTCCCCGGCCGCACCAGTTCGCCGACCTGGCAGTGGACGGCGGCGATCTCGCCGTCGCGTGGCGCGCGCACCACCAGCTCCATCTTCATCGCCTCGAGCACGATCACCGGATCGCCCTTGGTCACGCGCGTGCCGGGTGCGGCGGCGATGGCCACGACCGTCGCCGGCATCGGCGCGGTCATGTCGGCGACCGCCGACGACGAAGCGGGCGGGCGCGAGCCCTCCGCGGCCACCTCGACCTGCCAGGCGTGGCCGGCGGCGAAGAGCCAGGGCGACGCGCCGGTGCCGGCGCGAGCCACGACAGTGCGCGTGCCGTCCTCTGCGGTGACCAGGCACCGGTCGCCGGCGAGGCCCGCCACGCGCAGCACCTGGCCATCGACGCGGACCTCGCCCGCGCCGAGCATCTCGACCACGTGGAGCACGCCGTGGTGCCGGACCTCGTAGCGGCGGCTCATCCGCGCCACCCGCGAATCGTGTCGAACGGATCGGACTGGCGCACCGGGGCCGACCCGGTCGCGGACGGCGTGCTGGCGGTGGCCGCGTGCCACGCCGCCGCGGCGAGCGCGTCGACTGGTACGGAGCGCGGCGTGGAGAGCCGCCCGATCTCCCGGTCGATGAAGCCGGTGTCGAGCCGTCCGGCCAGGAACGCGTCGTCGGCCACGAGCGCCGCCAGGAACGGCAGGTTGGTGGTGAGGCCGAGGATCTCGAATCGGGTCAGCGCGTCGCGGGTGCGGGCGATGGCTTCGTCGCGGCTCGCGCCCCACACGATCAGCTTGGCCAGCAGCGGGTCGTAGTAGACCGACACCTCGCGGCCTTCGGCGACGCCGGAGTCCACGCGGACGCCGGGGCCCGAGGGCTCGCGGTAGCGCAGCAGCGGGCCCGCCTGCGGCAGGAAGCCGCGCGACGGATCCTCGGCGTAGACCCGGCATTCGATGGCGTGGCCGCGCTGCGCGAGGTCGTCCTGACGCCAGGGCAGCGGAGCGCCGCCGGCCACCGCCAGCTGCGCCTGGACCAGGTCCACGCCGACGACGCATTCGGTGATCGGGTGCTCGACCTGGAGGCGGGTATTGATCTCGAGGAAATAAAATCGCGCGTCGTCGCCCTCGCCCTCGAGCAGGAACTCGACGGTGCCGGCGTTCTGATACCCGACCGTGGCCGCCGCCGTGACCGCGGCCGCGCCCATGCGGGCCCGAAGGGCCGGTGTCAGCGCTGGACAGGGCGTCTCCTCGATCACCTTCTGGTGACGACGCTGGGCCGAGCACTCGCGCTCGAACAGGTGCACGAGCGCGCCGTGGCGATCGCCGAACACCTGCACCTCGACGTGACGCGGCCGCTCGACCAGCCGTTCGACGTAGAGCGTGCCGTCGCCGAACGCCGCGGCGGCCTCGCGGCGGGCCTGCCCGAGGGCGGCCGGCAGCTCGGCGAGGTCGCGCACCACCTTCATGCCGATGCCGCCGCCGCCGCTCGCCGGCTTCACGAGCAGGGGACAGCCGACCCGGATCGCGGCGGCGGTCAACGCCGCGTCGCTCTGATCGGCCGACGTCTCGCCGGGTACGACCGGCACGCCGGCGGCCTGCATCAACCGGCGGGCGCCGGTCTTCGAGCCCAGGCGATCGATGGCGGCGGCAGGCGGGCCGATGAACGTCAGGCCGGCACCTTCGACGGCGCGGGCGAAGTGCGCGCGCTCGGAGAGGAACCCGTAGCCCGGATGGACCGCGTCCGCGCCATGTGCCGCGGCCGCCGCCAGCAGCGCCTCGACGTTCAGGTAACTTTCGACCGCGGGCGCAGGACCGATCCGGGCGGCCCGGTCGGCCGCCAGGACATGGGGAGCACCCTCGTCGGCGTCGGAGTAGACCGCCACCGATTCGATCCCGGCCACGCGGCAGGCACGAACGATCCGGACCGCGATCTCACCCCGGTTCGCGATCAGCACCCGGCGAATCATCGCGGCAGCCAGCCAGGCGATCGCTTCTCGAGGAAGCTGCGCAGGCCGTCCTGGCCCTCGGCGGACGCGCGTTGCGCGGCGATGGTCGTGGCGGTGAACTCGGCCACCTCCTCCGGGGTCCGGCCGGCGACCAGCGGGATCAGCCGCTTGGCCGTCGCCACCGCCGACGGCGCCGCCGACAGCAGTTCGGTGACGTAGCGCTGCACCGCCGTGTCGAGTTCGGCCGCCGGAACCACCGCGTGCACGAGCCCGATCGCCTGAGCGCGGCGGGCGTCGAAGCGCATGCCGGTGAGGAACAGCTCGCGCGCCGCCGAGACGCCGATCTTCGCGAGGACGAACGGCGAGATCATCGCCGGGACGATCCCCAGTTTGGTTTCGGTGAAGCCGAAGATCGCCTGCTCCTCGGCGACGACGATGTCGCAGATCGCGGCCAGCCCGGCCCCGCCGCCCAGCGCGGCGCCCTGGATACGGCCGATGACACCCACCGGCAACCCGTTCAGCGCGCGCAGCATCACGGTGGTGCGGCGGGCGTCGGCTTCGTTCTGCTCGCGGGAGTAGCCGGCCATTGCCGCCATCCACGTGGCGTCGGCTCCGGCGCTGAACACCTTGCCGGCGCCGCCGAGTACCACCACCCGCAGTCCCGCGTCGGTGGCGGCGCCGTCCGCCCACTGCTGCAGCTCGGCGATGACCGCGTCGTTGAAGGCGTTGCGGACGTCGGGTCGGTTCAGCGTGAGGTACTCGACCGGGCCGTCACGCCGGACCGTGAGGTACTGATACATGCGCTGGGTCCTACATCCGGAAGACGCCGAACTTCGCCGGCGGCACCGGGGCGTTGGCGGCCGCCGACAGCCCGAGGGCCAGCGCGGTGCGGGTGTCGGCCGGGTCGAGGATGCCGTCGTCCCACAACCGCGCGGTGGAGTAGTAGGGCGACCCTTCGGCGTCGTACTTCGCCAGGATCGGGTCGCGAATCGCCGCTTCGTCGGCGGCCGGGAACGTCTTGCCCTCGCGGGCCAGCTGATCGCGCTTGACGGTGGTGAGCACCCCGGCGGCCTGCTCGCCGCCCATCACCGAGATTCGGGCGTTGGGCCACATCCACAGCAATCGCGGCTCGTAGGCGCGCCCGCACATCCCGTAGTTGCCGGCGCCGAACGACCCGCCGATGAGGACGGTGAACTTGGGCACGACCGAGTTGGCGACGGCGTGCACCATCTTGGCGCCGTCCTTGGCGATGCCACCGCGTTCGTATTCCCGGCCGACCATGAAGCCGGTGATGTTCTGCAGGAACACCAGCGGCACGCCGCGCATGTTGCACAGCTCGATGAAGTGCGTCGCCTTCAGCGCCGACTCCGAGAACAGCACGCCGTTGTTGGCGATGACCCCGACCAGGCGGCCGTGCACGCGGGCGAAGCCGCACACGAGCGTGGTCGCATACCGGGCCTTGAACTCGTCGAAGCGCGAGCCGTCGACGACCCGCGCGATGACCTCGCGGACGTCGTAGGGCGTGCGGACATCGGCGGGAATCACGCCGTAGAGCTCGGCGGGGTCGTAGGCGGGATCTTCGGGCGCGGTCAGATCCGCGGCCGCCGGCTTGGCCCGGTGCAGCGACTCGACGACGACGCGCGCCAGGTGCAGCGCGTGCCGATCGTCCTCGGCGAAGTAGTCGGCCACGCCCGACTCGCGGGTGTGGACGTCGGCGCCGCCGAGTTCCTCGGCGGTGACGTCTTCGCCGGTCGCCGCCTTCACGAGCGGCGGCCCGCCCAGGAAGATCGTGCCGGTGCCCTTGACGATGATCGTCTGGTCGGACATCGCCGGCACGTAGGCGCCGCCGGCCGTGCACGAGCCCATCACTACGGCGATCTGGGCCAGCCCCGCCGCCGACATCCGCGCCTGGTTGTAGAAGATGCGGCCGAAATGGTCGCGGTCGGGGAAGACCTCGGCCTGCAGTGGCAGGAACGCGCCGCCCGAGTCGACCAGGTAGACGCACGGCAGGTGGTTCTGCAGCGCCACCTCCTGCGCCCGCACGTGCTTCTTCACGGTGAGGGGATAGTAAGTGCCGCCCTTCACGGTGGCGTCGTTGGCGACGACCAGCACCTCACGGCCCGACACCCGTCCGATGCCGGTGACCAGCCCCGCCCCCGGGGCATCGCCGTCGTAGAGCTCCCACCCCGCCAGCGGCGACAGTTCCAGGAAGGCCGAGCCGGGGTCGAGCAGGAGGTCGAGCCGCTCCCGCACCGGCAACTTGCCCTGGGCGCGGTGCCGTTCGATGTACTTCGGGCCGCCGCCGTCGCGCACCGTCGCCAGCCGGGCGCGATACTCGGCGACGAGCGTGGCCATACGCTCGCGGTTCCGGACGAACGCGTCGCTGGCGGTCTGGACCTGCGACGCGATTACGTCCATCGCGGCTCCGGCGCGGCCTCGTGCGCCGAGAGCACAGGCGTGATCGGCGGCAGAGTCGGCAGATCGGCCATTGGGTGAGTATAGCGGATGGATTCGGCCCGATTTCGGGCACTTGCCGGCCCTCGGCCGGCCCGGTTGGAGAATAATGGATCCATGGCTCGGGTGGCTCTTCGCCGGCGTCGCGTGCTGGTCGTGGACGACGACCCGGTCACGGTCGACTGGCTGCGCATGGTGGTCGAACAGGCGACCGTGGAGCCGCCCTTCGAGGTGCGGACGGCCAGCCTCGGCCGGGTCGGCGAGTCGATCTTCGACGAGTGGCGGCCGGAAATCGTCCTGCTCGATCTGCTCCTGCCCGACGGCGACGGCCTGGCGGTGCTGAAGCGCATGAAGGAACGCGCGCCCGGCACCGAGGTGATCGTCATCAGCGGCCAGGGCACCATCGCCCGGGCGCTCGATGCCGGGCAGGCCGGCGCCTTCTTCTTCGTCGAGAAGTCGCAGCTCGATCCCGACGGCCTGGTCTCCATCCTCGAACGGGCCGGCCGTCAGGTCGACGAGCGCGTCACCCACGAGGAGCTGCGCGCCAAGCTGCGCGACCCCGATGGCATGGGCGCCGTGGTCGGGCAGAGCCAGGTGATGCGCGAGCTGTTCGAGCTGGTCGACGCGGTGGCGCCGAGCAACGCCAACGTGCTCATCCAGGGCGAGAACGGCACCGGCAAGGAGCTCATCGCCAACGCCCTCCACCATCGCAGCCCGCGGGCCAAGGGCCCGTTCATCAAGATCAACTGCGCGGCGATTCCCAAGGACCTGATCGAGTCGGAGCTGTTCGGCTACAAGAAGGGCGCGTTCACCGGCGCCGTCAACGACAAGGTCGGCCTGTTCGAACTGGCCGAGGGCGGCGCGCTGATGCTCGACGAGATCGGCGAGATGCCGGCCTACCTGCAGACCAAGCTGCTGCGGGTGCTCCAGGAGCGCGAGTACCGCCCGATCGGCGGCGATCGGTTCGTCAAAGTGGACTTCCGGCTGATCTGCGCGACCAACATCGATCTCGATGCGGCGCTGCGCGACGGCCGGCTGCGCGAGGACCTCTACTTCCGCATCAACACCATCGTCGCGCGGGTGCCGCCGCTGCGCGAGCGGCCCGAGGACATCCCGCTGCTGTCGGACTGGTTCGTCGAGAAGTTCGCCCGCCGCCACCAGAAGGCGGTGCGCGGGGTCAGCGCCGCCGCCTACCACCTGCTGATCCGCAGCCGCTGGCCGGGCAACGTGCGCGAGCTCGAGAACGCCATGGAGCGCGCGGTGCTGGTGACGCGATCGGCCGAGATCCAGCCGGCCGACCTGCCCGAGTCGCTGCGCGCGGCGCCGGCCGACGACTCCTTCACGATCCCCCCGCACCGCACCCTGGCCGAAATCGAACGGATGGCGATCCTCCAGACGCTCGAACGCACCAACTGGAACAAGCAGGAAGCGGCGCAGATCCTCGGGCTCTACCGGCCGACGCTCTACAACAAGATGCGGCGCCACGGCATCGTGCTGCGCGACCGCAAGGGGCGCAGCGTCACCGCCATGAGTGAGGTGTGACCGGGTGAGGTTGATCGCGCGGGCCGCCTGGCGCGGGTTGGGCGAGTTCTACGGCAGCGAGGGGTTGACGCACGCCGCCTCGATCTCGTTCTACGCGCTGCTGTCGCTGTTCCCGTTCCTGCTGCTGCTGTTCTCGGTGATCGGCGCGCTGACCGCCGATCCGCTCGCCCGCGATCAGGTCATCGGGTTCGTCTTCCAGTACTTCCCGCAGCAGTTCGAGTTCGTGACTCGCCAGGTCGACAGCTTCCGCAGCGAACGCGTCGGCATCGGCATCGGCGGCAGCCTGGCGCTGGCCTACGCCTCGCTCGGGGTCTTCAACGCCATGAGTTCGGCGGTGAACCACGCCTGGGGGGTCGAGAAGAATCGCAGCTTCATCCGCCATCGCCTGTTCTCGTTCGTGATGATGCTCGCCGCCGGGGCGATGTTCCTGGCCGCCATCGTCCTGGTCACCGCGGTGCGGGTCGTGGAGGCGCGCTGGTTCGGCGCGCTCGGCTACCGGCCGGCCTGGGTCGACCTGCTGGCCGGCGTCAGCTCCGACTACCTGGGCACGGCGCTGCTGGTGCTGTGCGTCGGGCTGGTGTTCCGGTTCGTGCCCAACGCTCGCATCCGCTTCCGCGACGTGTGGCCCGGGGCGGTGCTGACCGGGTTGCTGTGGCGGCTGGCGTTTTCGCTGTTCTCGGCCTATGCCGCCAACCCGGAGCGGTGGAGCGTGCACGGCTCGGTGGCCGCGGTCGTGGTCTTCCTGCTGTGGATCTACGTGTCGGCGGTGCTGCTGCTCTACGGGGTCGAGATGACCGCGGCATACGTCCGCCTCCGCAACGCCGCGCAGCGGCATCCGGCCATGACCGAGATCAGCCCCGGCGTGCGATCAGCTGGCGGATGAGCGCCTCGGTCAGGAACGGCAGGTCGTCGGACTTGCGCGACGTGATGACGTTGCCGTCTTCGACTACCGGGCGGTCGACGTAGCGGGCGCCGGCGTTCTTGGCGTCCACCGCGATCGACGGCCAGCAGGTGAGCAGCCGCCCGGTGAGGACGCGGGCGTTGATGAACACCGACGGGCCGTGGTCGATGGCCGCGACGGGCTTGCCGGCTTCGACCGCGTCGCGCACCAGGTCGACCATGGCATGGCGCAGCCGGATCCGGTCGGGGGCGTAGCCGCCGGGAATCATGACGCCGTCGACGTCGGCGGCCCGGACCGCGCTGGCGGCATGCTCGGCGACCACCGACTGGCCGTCGCGGCTGCGGTAGGTATGGCCCTGGATCGGGCCGACCACATGCACGGTGGCGCCGGCGGCGGCGAGGGCGGCACGGGCCGTCTCCAGGTCGACGTGGTCGTAGTCCTGCTCCACGAGAATCACCACGCGCTGTCCCTTCAAGGGCGCCAAGTCTGCCACGTCGTCGCCGCTGCCTCCGCCATCGAGTGTAGCGCGGCGGCATATGATCGGCGGCATGAACCGACTGGCGCGCGAAGCCAGCCCCTATCTGGCGCAGCACGCGGCCAATCCCGTGGAGTGGTACGCCTGGGGCGAGGAGGCGTTCGCGGCGGCGCGCGCCCGTGAGGTGCCGATCTTCCTGTCGATCGGCTACTCGACCTGTCACTGGTGCCACGTCATGGCCCACGAGTCGTTCGAGGACGGCGCTACGGCCGCGGTGATGAACCGCGACTTCGTGTGCGTGAAGGTCGACCGCGAAGAGCGGCCCGACGTCGATCGGGTCTACATGGCGTTCGTGCAGGCCACCACCGGCAGTGGCGGCTGGCCGATGAGCGTGTGGCTGACGCCGCAGCTCGAGCCGTTCTACGGCGGCACCTACTTTCCGCCGGCGGCGGCGTGGGGCCGGCCGTCGTTCCTCGACGTGTGCCGCGAGATCGCCCGGGCGTGGCGCGAGGACCGCGCCGGCGTCGCCGCCTCTGCCCGCACGGTGGTCGAGCGCCTGCGGGCGCCGGGCCGGAACGTCGCCGGTGCCGGCGCGCCTGACGGCGCGGTGCTAGAGGCGGCTGCCGCGCAGTGGGCGCGGGCCTTCGACGAGCGGCGCGGCGGATTCGGCGACGCGCCGAAGTTTCCGCGCCCGAGCGAGCTGCTGTTCCTGCTGCGCGAGCACGCCCGCACTGGCGCCGAACGGCCGCGGACGATGGCGCTGGGCACGCTGCGGGCCATGGCGCTCGGCGGGATGCGCGACCATGTCGGCGGCGGGTTCCATCGTTACTCGGTGGACGGCGACTGGCGGGTGCCGCACTTCGAGAAGATGCTCTACGACCAGGCGCAGCTGGTGCTGGCCCTGCTCGAGGCCGGGCAGGTGAGCGGCGATCCGTTCTTTGCGCAGGTGGCCGAAGACACCCTGCGCTACGTGGCACGGGACCTGACCGCGCCCGAGGGCGGCTTCTACTCGGCAGAGGACGCCGACTCGGTGCCCCCGGCGCACGTCGGGCAGCCCGGCGCGCATGCCACCGAGGGCGCCTTCTACATCTGGTCGCGCGACGAAATCGTCCAGGTGCTGGGGCCCGATGCCGGCGTGTGGGAACGCCGTTTCGGCGTGAAGCCGGGGGGGAACGCGCCGTTCGACCCGCAAGGAGAGTTCGGCGCGAACAACCTGTTCTACACGGCCCGCACGATTGCCGATGTCGCCCGCGACACTGGTCTGCAGCCGGCCGCCGTCGGCGAGGCGTTGGCGCGTGGACGACAGCGCCTGTTCGAGGCGCGAGCCACGCGGCCGCGGCCGCTGCGCGACGACAAGGTGGTCACCGCCTGGAACGGGCTGATGATCGCCGCGTGTGCGCGGGCCGCCCGGGTGCTGAACGTGCCCGGCGCCCTGGGCGAGGGCGTGCCGCCGACCGGCGCCCGTCATCTTGCCGCCGCGCAGCGGTGTGCGTCGTTCGTGCGCAGCGAGTTGCGGGACGCCTCAACCGGGCGGCTGCGACGCCGGTACGCCGGTGGCGCGGCCGGCATCGACGGGTTCGCCGAGGACTACGCCTGTCTGGCGTGGGGCCTGATCGAGCTGTTCCAGGCCGATGGCGACCCGGCGTGGCTGATATGGGCGCGCGAGCTGCAGGCGATATTGGACGACGTCTTCGCCGCGCCCGACGCCGCCGGGTGGTTTGCGACCACCGGCGAGGACGCCTCGGTGCTGCTGCGCCTCCTCGAGGAGTACGACGGCGCCGAACCGGCCGCCACGTCGGTGGCGGTGATGAACCTGCTGGCGCTGGCACGGATCACCGGCGAGGCGGCGTACCAGACGCGCGCCGAGGCGGTGCTGGCGGCGTGGGGTACGCGGCTGCGCAGTCAACCGCGCGTGGCGCCGTTGATGCTCGCGGCGCTGGCCACGTCGGTGTTGCCGGCCGCGGAAGTGGCAGTCGTCGCTGGCGACGACGAGACCGCCGCACGGCCCCTGCGCGACGCGATGGATCGGCGGTACCTTCCGGCCGCGGTGGTCGTGCCGGTGTTGCCGGCACACGCCGTGGCGCTCACCTCTGCCGTGCCGTGGGTCGGGCCGCTGCTGCATCGCTACGGTGCCCCAGCCGCCTATGTCTGTCGTGATTTCGTCTGCGAACAGCCGACCAGCGATCCGGAAACGCTGGCAGCGCTGCTCGACGCACTTGTGCCGTCTGCCGTGCCGTCCGACGAGGTGTCGTCGTGAGCGCGGCGCTCGTGCGGATCATCGACGAGGCCGGCGGCACGTGGCGGCGAATTCGCCTCGATGCGCCGCCTGGCCACATCCTGTCGCTGGCGATGGTGCAGGCGCTGATCGCGGCCATCTCCGACGCCGGCCAGCGGCCCGGCCTGAAGTGGCTGACCATCGAGGGCAGCCGCGGCCAGTTCTCCTACGGCGCCAGCATTCCCGAGCACCTCCCAGAGCGCATGTCCGAAGTGCTGCCGGCGATGCACCGCCTGATGCGGCTGGTGCTCGACTTCCCGGCGCCGACCGCGGCGCTGGTGGATGGCCGGTGCCTCGGCGGCGGGTTCGAGCTGGCGCTGTGCTGCGACGCGATCGTCGCGACCAGCGACGCGACGCTCGGCCTGCCCGAGATCAAGCTGGCGGCGCTTCCGCCGGTGGCGGCGGCGCTGCTGCCGGTGCGCGTCGGTGCGACCAGGGCCAGCCGCGCGGTGCTGACCGGCGACGCCCTGCCGGCCAGCTACTGGCACCAGGCGGGATTGGTCTCGGTCGTGCCCGAGACCGCCACGCTCTACGAAGCGGCCTTCTGCTGGTTCGCGCGCTACCTGGCGCCGCGGCCGGCGGTGGCGCTGCGCCATGCCGCCCACGCCGCCCGCGCCGTCTGGCGCCCGCAGGTCGAGCAGGCCATCGCCGAGAACGAAAAGCGCTATCTCGACGAGCTGCTGGCGTCGCCGGATGCCGAGGAAGGGGTGCGGGCGTGGATGGAGAAGCGTCCGCCGCGGTGGCAGGACTAGGTGGCGCTGAGCTGTCCGCAGATGACGCGCGATCGCTGACCGGGCACCCGGCGGGCTTGGCAACTCTTGCGCGAGCGCCGAGCGGGCTGGTGGGTGGCCCGCCTTCGCCCGTCATGCTATTCGGGGCTTCGGCGCGGCAGGCCACGGGGCGGGCGCCCGCCGGCGGGCAACGCTCGGTTACCGTTGAGCCCCATGACCGAGCGTGAGCACCGGTGGGCTGCCCCGTGACAGGCCCCGCCGGGTGCCCGGTCAGCGTTCGCGCATCACGGACTCCCGCCGAACTCTGACCACACACTCCGGGTGCGGTATCGTGGTCCCGGGCCGGGGTGGCGTAACTGGCAGCCGCATGGGACTTAAAATCCCAGGTCTCGCAAGAGGCGTGTGGGTTCGACCCCCACCCCCGGCACTTCCGACCGAGACGACCTGTGTCTCGATCTCAACGCCGCGGCGCGCGCCGCTCCCTGGCCGCGACGGCCAATGTCATAAGATGACGGCGGACACGAGGTCCGGCTGTGCCGGGCTCCCCTGGAGGTCTCGATGCGGTGGGAAGATCAGCGGCGCAGTGGCAACGTCGAAGACCGTCGCGGCCTGCGCGTGCCGGGGGGCGCGGCCGGCGGCGGCATCGGCACGATCGTCATCGTGCTGCTCATCTCGTGGGTCACAGGCGTGAATCCGATGACGTTGTTCCAGGTCGTCGGCGGCCTCGGCGGCGGCGCGTCGGCGCCGGTGCAGGAAGCGCCCACTGGCGCGCCGAGCAACGACCCTCAGGCGGAATTCGCGGCCGTCGTGCTCGCTGACACCGAAGACACCTGGAGCCGCGTGTTCCAGCAGGCGGGAGAGCGCTACCAGCCGCCCACGCTGGTGCTGTTCAGCGACGCCGTGCAGTCGGCGTGCGGCACCAACTCGGCGGCGGTGGGGCCGTTCTATTGCCCGGGCGATCAGAAGGTCTACATCGACCTCGTCGTTCTTCCGCGAACTCGATCAGAAGTTCGGCGCGCCCGGCGACTTCGCCCAGGCCTACGTCATCGCCCACGAAGTGGGCCACCATCTGCAGACGCTGCTCGGCGTGTCGGAGAAGGTGATGCAGATGCGCCAGCGGGCGGAGCGAGGCGGACGCCAACCGGCTGTCAGTGATGCAGGAGCTACAGGCCGACTGCTTCGCCGGCGTGTGGGGCCACCACGCCAACCGCAAGAGCCTGCTCGAGTCGGGCGACGTCGAAGAAGGCATGCAGGCCGCCGCCGCGATCGGCGACGACGTCATGCAGCGCCGCGCCCAGGGCCGGGTGTCACCCGAGTCGTGGACCCACGGCTCGTCGGAGCAGCGGGTCGAATGGCTGCGCCGCGGCCTGTCGCAGGGCACCATCGACGCCTGCGACACCTTCGGCCAGGGTTCTCGCTAACGTCACCAGATCTTGACGCGTTGCTCCGGCGGCATGAACAGCTTGTCGCCGGCCTTGACGTCGAAAGCGGTGTAGAACGCGTCGACGTTGGGTAGCGGCTGCGTCGCCCGAAACATGTCGGGCGAGTGCGGATCCGACAGGATCTGCTGGCGCAGCGAGTCGTCACGGGTCTTGGCCCGCCACGCCTGCACCCAGCCGGCGAAGAAGCGCTGATCGCCGGTGAGGCCGTCCATCACCGGCGCTGCCTTGCCCTGCAGCGACTTCTGGTAGGCGCGGTGCGCGATCACCAGCCCGGTCAGGTCGCCGATGTTCTCGCCGAGCGTCAGCTCGCCGTTCACCTTCAGCCCGGGCAGCGCTTCGATCGCCGAATATTGCGCCACGAGACCCTTGGCCCGGCGCATGAACTCCTCGCCGTCCTTGGCCGTCCACCAGTCGCGCAGCACGCCCTTGGCATCGAAGCGCCGGCCCTGGTCGTCGAAGCCGTGGCCCATCTCGTGGCCGATGACGCCGCCGATGGCGCCGTAGTTCACCGCGTCGTCGGCGGTCAGGTCGAAGAACGGCGGCTGCAGGATGGCGGCGGGGAAGACGATCTCGTTGCGGACGGGGTGGTAGTAGGCGTTCACCGTCTGCGGGTTCATCTCCCATTCTTCGGGATCGACCGGCTGCCCGACCTTGGCCAGGTCGAACAGCGAGTCGGCCTCGAGCGCGCGCATCATGTTGCCGACCAGGTCGTCGCGCCGGATCTCCACCTTCGAGTAGTCGCGCCACTTCGACGGGTAGCCGATCTTCGGCCGGAACGCGGCCAGCTTGGCGTGCGCCTCCTTCTTCGTCTCGGGCCCCATCCATTCGAGCCCGTCGATGCCCTCGCGGTATGCGGTGCGCAGGTTCTCGATCAGCGTGTCCATGCGGGCCTTGGCCGCCGGCGTGAAGTGTTTCTCCACGTAGGCCTTGCCGAGCAGTTCGCCGACCGTCGCGTCGAGGTTGTTGAGCGCGCGCTTCCACCGCGGCTGCAGTTCGGCCACGCCCTGCAGCGTGCGGCTGCGGAAGTCGAAGCGGGCGGTGACCAGCGCCGCGTGCAGGTACGGCGCGAAGCGATCCACGGCGTGGAACGTCAGATAGGGCTTCCACTGATCGACCGGCGTCGCGGCCACGGTGGCCGCCAGCGCCTTCACGAAGCTGGGCTGCGCGACCACCACCGCCGGGGCGGTGGCGATGCCCATCTCGGCGGTCCACGCCGCCCAGTCGAGCCCGGGGAACTGCGTGGGCAGGTCGGCGAGCGCCACCTTGTTGTAGGTCTTCACCGCGTCGCGGCTCTCGACGTTGGTCCACTGCGCACGCGCCAGGCGCGTCTCGAAGGCCAGGATGTCAGCGGCGGCCTTGGCCGGATCGGGCACTTGCGCCGCCGTGAGTACGGTCGTGATGTAGGCGACGTACTTAGTGCGGTATTCCTTCAGCTTGGGGTCGTCCTTCAGGTAGTAGTCGCGGTCGGGCAGACCGATGCCGCCCTGGCCGATGTAGAGCGTGTTGCGGGTCGGGTCCTTGGCGTCGCCGTCGACGCCGGCGCCGAGCGGCGTGCCACCCATACTGAGTTTGGCCTGGTGCGCGAAGTAGCGGGCGAGGTCGGCCTTGGTGGACAGCGCCTGAATGGCCTGCAGTTCGGGCCTCAGGGGTTGCAGGCCCAGCTGTTCGGCGCGGGCCTCGTCCATGAAGGCGGTGTAGAAGTCGCCGATCTTCTGGTTGTCCGACCCCGCGGCGTGCTGGCCGGATGCGGCCGCTTCGACCAGCACCTTCAGCTGCTCCTGCGAGCAATCGAAGGCCTCGTAGAATCCGCCGTAGGCCGGCTTGTCGGCGGGAATCTCGGTGCGAGCCAGCCAGCCGCCGTTGACGAAGCGGAACAGGTCGTCCTGTGGCCGTACCGTCCTGTCGAAGCTGGCCGCCTCGAGCCCGGAGACCAGGGGCGGGGGCGCTGGCGCCGGCGTCGCGGCCGGGGCCGACGGCTGCGAACAGGCAGCGGACACGCATCCAAGGACGAGCAGGGCCAAGCGTCGCGGCATCAGCGGATTCTCCTGTTGGCCCTGATTCTACGGCGAGGGCACCGTCCGGGCCGCCTGGCTTGCACGTCGCTCGGAAACACGTGCCACGAGTAGGGGGCCGAACCGTTACGCCGCGGGACTAAGCTGGACGGAGGGGTGCGTGACACGGGAGGGCGGATGGACAGGGGCAAGAATCGGACGGCGGTGGCGGCGATGCTGGCGGTGGGCCTGACGGGGGCCTCGGCGACGGCCCAGGAGGCCCGCCCGCGCGGCCCGCTGGTCCACACCTACTCGATTGTGGCGCGCGACCCGCGCACCGGCGACATGGGCGTGGCGGTGCAGTCGCACTGGTTCTCGGCCGGCTCGATCGTGACCTGGGGCGAGGCCGGGGTCGGCGTGGTGGCTACCCAGTCGTTCGTCGATCCCGGCTACGGTCCGCGCGCGCTCGCGCTGCTGCGCGGCGGCACGAGCGCGCCAGACGCACTGAAGCAACTGGTCGCCGCCGACGCCGCACGCGACGGTCGGCAGGTGGCCATCGTCGACGCGCACGGCCGCGTCGATGCCTACACGGGCAAGACGGCGATCGCCGCTGCCGGACACATCGTGGGAGACGGCGCATCCGCCCAAGCCAACTTGATGGGCAGCGACGCCGTTTGGCCAGCGATGCTCAAGGCCTACGAGTCGGGCACGGGCGACTTGGCGGAACGGCTCATTGCCGCGCTCGAAGCGGCGGAGGTCGCCGGCGGTGACCTGCGTGGTCGGCAGTCTGCCGCGATCCTGGTCGTCAAGGCGAAGGGCAGCGGCCGGCCGTGGGTCGGCGCCGATCGCCTCTTCGATCTGCGCGTCGAGGATCATCCGGCACCGGTCGCCGAACTCAAGCGCCTCGTGCGCTTCCAACGCGCCTACGCGCACGCCAATCGCGGCGACGAGCTGATGACCGAGAAGCGATTCGACGACGCGTTGCGCGAGTATCGAGCTGGCAGCCAGCTCGCACCGGAAGTGCTGGAACTGGCCTTCATGCATGCGGTCACCTTGGCGTCGATCGGCCGCGAAGCGGAGGCGGCGCCGATCTTTACAGCGGTGTTCGCGAAGGAACCGCAATGGGTGGAGTTGCTTGGACGGCTGCCGGCGGCCGGCCTGTTCCCGGACGACGCGGCGCTGCTGTCGCGCATCCGGGCGCTGGCGCGCCGGCCAGGAGGGCAGTGAGATGACACGCACGACATTCGCGTCGGTGATGGCGATCGCGGCGATGCTGGCCGGGTGCGGCACGCCGTCACAGCCGGCGGCGCCTGCCGCGACCACGACCCCGGCGGCCACCACTCCCCCCGGCAGCGCTCCCGTTCCGGCCGCCCCGGAACCAGCGGCCCCCGCGGCGGCCCCGTCGCCGGCCATCGGGGCGGCTCCGCCGGCTGCTGCCGCCGGCCGGGCCTCCGCACCCGCGACGCCGTCGGCTCCGGCGGCGACCACCCCGGCCGCCAGCGTGGCGCCGGCCGCGCCTTCAGTGGCCGCGGTCCCGCCCGCGGCCAGCGCACCAGCCGCACCTCCGGCGCCGGTCTATCGCGAGTTCACCGTGCCGTCGGGAACGGCGTTCGCGATCGAACTGCGCACCGCCGTGGCGTCCGATACCAGCGCCGTCGAGCAGAGCGTGCGCGGCACGTTGCGGCGGGCCGTCGTCGTCGACGGCGTCGAAGTGCTGCCGGCCGGCGCGGCGGTGTCGGGCAGCGTCACCGCGGTGGAACGGGCCGGCCGCGTGAAGGGCCGCGCGCGTCTTGCGATGCGCTTCACGTCGGTCACCATCGACGACGACGCCGTGCGCATGTCGACGGCGTCGATCGCCCGCGAGGCGGCGGCTACCAAGGGCGAGGACGCCGCCAAGATCGGCATCGGCGCCGGCGCCGGCGCGGTGATCGGCGCGATCGCCGGCGGCCGGAAGGGCGCGGTCGTCGGTGGCACGGTCGGCGGAGCGGCCGGTACGGGCGTTGTGCTCGCGACCCGCGGCGACGAGGTCGAGCTGCCCGTCGGCACCGCGCTCTCGACGACGCTCACGCAGCCGCTCGTCGTCCGCGTCCGTCAGCCGTAGCAAGCCGCCGGTACCTGGGACCGGCGCCGGCGGGCGATCGGCGCGGCTGTCATACACTGCGCCGATGCGACGAATCGTCTGTTGCGCGGCCACGGTCGCGGTCCTCGTGGGTGCGGGTTCGCCGTCGTCGGCGCAGTCCGCGCCGTCTGCCAGCGCGCCCCTCAGTGTGGACGCGATCATGCGTGGTCCGGCCCTGGTCGGCTATCCGCCGGGCGACCTGCGGTGGTCGGCGGACGGCCGCGACCTCTATTTCGAGTGGCGGACGCCGGGCGAGGACGAGCCGGCCACCTGGGTGACCGGGCGCAGCGGCGGCGCGCCGCGCCGGTTGACCGACGACGAACGCCGACTCGCGCCGCTGGCCAATGGCTGGTGGGACGGGCCGCGGCAGCGCATCCTCGGCGTCGATCGCGGTGACATCGTCGTCATCGACGCGGCGGCCAGGCGCCGCATCGACATCACCCGTACGTCGGCGACCGAGTCGGCGCCGCGGTGGGCGCGCGGCGGCACCCACGTTACCTTCGTGCGCGACAACCAGGTGTTCCTCGTGCCGGTCACCGACGTCGGCGCCGGCGCGGTGGTGCAGCTGGTCGACCTGTCGGCCCGTCCGGCGGCGAAGCTGACCGACAGCCAGCGCACGGCCAGGCGCGAGGAAGAAGCGCTCATCGACTGGGTGGAGCAGGCCGCGGCGCGCCGGGCCCGGCAGGAAGCGCGGGCGCGAACCCATGCGCCGCTCCGCATCGACCTGGCCGAGCGTCAGCGGGTGGTCGATGCCGTGCTCGGTGCCGACGACGCGTATGTGTGGCTGGCCGTCGCCGACGGCACCGCAGAGGCCCGCACCGCGCAGGTGCCGCGCTTCGTTTCCGAATCCGCCTACACCGAAGAGATTGCGGCGCGCACCAAGGTCGGCGATGCGCAGGACGGACGCCGGCTGCTGGCGGTCGATCTGGCGAGCGGCGACGCCGTGTGGGCCGGCCTCGACGGCGCCGCGGAGCCGCGCAACGTGCCGCGGCCGGCGCTGCCGACCGCGGCGCTGATGGCCGATCCACCCGCCGCCGCCGACCCCAACCCGGCGGCGAAGGGCCGCGAGGTGCGGTGGACGACTTTGCTGCCGTCGCCGGACGGACGGCGCCTGGTGGCGTCGGTGCGGGCCGCGGACAACACCGACCGCTGGCTGGTGCGCGTCGATCCGGCGACCGGCCGCTCGACCGTGCTCGACCACGTGCACGACGACGCCTGGGTGCGGGAGGTCGGTCAGAGCGGCTCGTATGGCGGCGGCGTCGGATGGCTGCCGGACAGCCGCCGGGTGTGGTTCCTGGCTGAACACGACGGCTGGATGCAGCTGTCGACCGTGGACACGTCGGCCGACACGCCGTCGCGGGCGGCGATCACCGCCGGGCGGTTCGAGGTCGACCAGGTGCAGGTGACGCCCGACGGCCAGCATTTCCTGGTGCAGTCCACCGAGGCTCACCCCGGCGAACGGCAGATCTACTCGGTGCCGGTGGAGGGCGGTGCGCGCACCCGGTTGACGACCTGGACCGGCGCCCACGCCGCGGAATTGTCGCCCGACGGCACGACCCTTGGCCTGGTGTCGTCGGCGCCGAACGTGCCGCCGGAGGTCTACGTGATGCCGCATCGTGCCGGCGCCGAACGGGTGCGGGTCACGACCAGTCCGTCGCTGGAGTGGCGGAGCCGTAGCTGGGTCGAGCCGCAGCTGGTCACCTACACGACCCGCGACGGGCAGCAGGTGTACGCGCGGCTCTACACCCCTGAAATGGTCGGGGCGCGGCGCAATCCCGTCAAGGCGGCGGTGGTGTTCGTGCACGGCGCTGGCTATCTGCAGAACGCGCACCGCTACTGGTCGAGCTATTACCGCGAGTACATGTTCCACCACCTGCTGGCGTCGAAGGGCTACGTGGTGCTCGATCCCGACTACCGCGCCAGCGCCGGATATGGCCGCGACTGGCGCACGGCGATCTACCGCTGGATGGGCGGCAAGGACCTGGAGGACGTCGTCGATGGCGCCGCCTATCTGGCGAAGAGCCACGGCGTCGACGCCCGGCGCATCGGCGTCTACGGCGGCAGCTACGGTGGCTTCATCACCTTGATGGCGATGTTCACCACGCCCGACGTGTTCGCCGCCGGCGCGGCGCTGCGCCCGGTGACCGACTGGGCCCACTACAACCACTCCTACACCGCGAACATCCTCAACGAGCCGCAGGGCGACCTGGAGGCGTATCGCAAGAGTTCGCCGATCTACTTCGCCGAAGGGCTGAAGGGCGCGCTGCTCATCTGCCACGGCATGGTCGACGTCAACGTGCACGTCCAGGACTCGGTGCGGCTGGCGCAGCGGCTGATCGAGCTGCGCAAGGAGAACTGGGAGCTCGCGTTGTATCCGGTCGAGGACCACGGCTTCGAGTACGAGACCAGCTGGGCCGACGAATACAAGCGCATCCTGGCGCTGTTCGATCGCACGCTGCTGCGGAAGTGACGCCGGCGGTTGCGCCGGGTGCACACGTCAGCCACAATGACCGGATGACGGATCAACCCGCCGGTTGCCCCGGGGCGGCGGCGCTCATCGCCCGGCTCGACGCCGCCGTGGCCCTGCCCGACGTGGGTGCGATCACCGCGCAGGTGAAGGCCGACCTCGAAGACCTGCTCGGTCGCGGCGCCTTGCAGTTGCCGGCGGCGCTGGTGTCGCCGCGCGCCGACAGCTATGCGCGTCGTCTGCTCCATCAGGATCCGGACGGCCGCTACACCGCCGTCGTCATGACGTGGGGGCCGGGACAGGCCACCGCCGTGCACGACCACGGCGGGCTGTGGTGCGTCGAGGGCGTGGTCTCGGGCGAGATGGTCGTGACGCAGTACGACGTGACCTGCCACGGCGACGGCACGGCGACGGTGATGCCCGGTGCGACCGTGCACGCCGGCATCGGGTCGGCCGGGCGGTTGATTCCACCAACCGACTACCACGTGCTCGGCAACGCGCGCGCCGAGGCCGCGTCGGTCACGCTCCACGTCTATGGCGGCAGCCTCGACGACTGCCGGATCTTCGTGCCCGGCCCCGACGGCCGCCACCGCGAGGAATCGCGGCAGCTCGCGTATCACGGCTGAGGCCATGGCCGATGGCCTCGCACGTCTCGTCGTCGGTCGCGATCCGGCGCGCACGCTGGTGCGCGCGGTCGTGCTGGTGGCGGTGGCCGCACTGGTCATCACCTACGGCATCCTGCCGGTGCGCGGCCAGGGACCCAGCATGCAGCCGACGATCGGCGACGGCCAGCTGCTGATCGTCAGCCGCGTGTCCTTCCGGCTGCGGGCGCCGCGGCGGAGCGAAGTGGTGGCGGTGCGGCTGGCCGGCGACGAGGCGGTGCTCATCAAGCGCATCCTGGCCGGGCCCGGCGACGCCATCGCCATCGACGACGGCCAGGTCGTGGTCAACGACGTCGCCATCGAGGAGCCCTACGTCGAGTTCCGCCAGCCGTGGCGGATGGACCAGGTGACGCTGGGCGCCGGCCAGTACTTCGTCGTCGGCGACAATCGCGGGATGCCGATGGCACTCCACACGATGGGGACGGTGGACGGCGAGCGGCTGATCGGACCGGTGGTGTGGTGAGGCGCGTCGCCGTCGCGGTCGCCGCTGCCGTCGCGTTGTATCTGGCGTGGGGGTGGCTGGCGCCGTCGGAGGAGGATCGGGTGCGCACCGCGGTCCACGCCCTGGCCGAGACGCTGTCGAGCGAGGCCAGCGATCCGATTGGTCAGGTGGCGGCGCTCGGCCGGCTGCGTGCGCAACTGACCGACGACGTGGTCGTCGCCACCGGCGACGGCGTCGAGATTCGCGGCCGCGACGCCGTGGTCGGCCTGTGGCAGCGGGTCCGCGCCTCGGGCGACACGGTGCGTGTGCGGGTGCTCGACCTGGCGGTGGTCGTCGCCGCCGACGGCGCGAGCGCGACCGCCGACGGCGTGGCCGAACTCACCGTCGAGCGCAACGGCGTGCCCGAGCGGGAGGTGCGCGAGGCGCAAGCGGCGTTGGTGGCCAGCGGCGGCGAGTGGCGTCTGCAGCGCGCCACGTTGGTCGAGGCGGTCACACCGCCCTAGTCACGTGAGGCAGAGTCACGCATGAGCAGCACCATCGACTTGCAGTTCCAGGGACATCCGCGAGTGATCGCGACGGCGGCGATCCCGATCGGCGGCGGTGTGCTGCTGGTCGACCCCGGACCGACGTCGTGCCTGCCGGCCCTCGAACGGGGGTTGGCCGCGCTGAACCACTCTCTCGACGACGTGCGCGGGCTGCTGCTCACGCACATCCATCTCGATCACGCCGGGGCCGCCGGCACCATCGCCCGGCGCGTGCCCGGGCTGCCGGTCTACGTGCACGAGATCGGCGCCCGCCACCTGGCCAACCCCGAGAAGCTCCTTGCCAGCGCGACGCGGTTGTACGGCGACGCCATGGATCGCCTGTGGGGGGAGTTCCTCGCGGTCCCGGCGGCGTCGCTGCGCCCGCTGGCCGGCGGCGAGTCGCTGACGCTCGACGGGCGGCGGTTCGAGGTGGCGTACACCCCTGGCCACGCCGTGCACCATGTCAGCTACTTCGACGTGACCGACGGCACCGCCTATGTCGGCGACACCGCGGGCATCCGGGTCAGCTCCGGCTACGTGCTGCCGGCGACGCCGCCGCCGGACATCGATCTGGAGCGGTGGGAGCTGTCCCTGCAGGCGATCGAGGCATGGAATCCACGCGCACTCTACCTGACCCACTTCGGTCCGGGGGAGACGCCGGCGGCCCATCTGGCGATGTATCGGGCCTCACTGGCGCGGTGCGCCGAGGTCGTGCGGGCATCGCTTGCCAGCCCCGGCGACGACGACGCGCGAATCGCGGCGTGGGAAGCGTGGCTGCGCGCGGAGGTCCGGACGCGGATGCCGGAAGAGGCAGCGGCGTCCGCCGAGTCGGCCGCGCCGTTCCGGCAGTTGTGGCTCGGGCTGGCGCGCTACTGGCGCAAACGCGAGGTGGCGGCGGGGCCAGCGTGACGAGGCCCGCGGGCTAGCTGGCCACCGCCATTGTCGGCGCAGCGTAGCGAGGCGTCCCGGCGGCCGCTGCGGTCTGCGACGGCTCGACCAGGAAGCGCAGGGCATAGCCGCACGGCGCGCCCAGCCGGCTGGCCGGCGACTCGACCCGCCACACCGCGGCCAGCAGGCGCGAGCCGTTGAGGCTGGCCGGGGCCAGCGGGCTGGGCGTCTCGAGCTGCAGGTGGACCAGCCGGAACAGCGGAATCGGCGCCTGGGAGCCGCACTCGACGAAGGCGCCGCTCTCACTCACGTCGCGGGTCGTCACCGAGGCGAAGCGCACCGCACCCGAGGCGTCCTTCCACGTCAGCCTGGCCGGCACGGACACCCGCTGGCGGGTGGCTGCGCGGGGAGCGGCGTTGACGGCGGCGGGTGAGCGGTGAGCGTTGGCCACGGGAACCCCCAGGAGAATCTGACCTGTGTTGCAGGTCCTGCAATGCCCCTGTCCCTCTCCAAGATCCGCGCCCACCTTTGGTGTATACCGACTATGTGTATATTGATAAGACTCTAAGGTCGTTAATAGATACCAATACGACATCCATAGGGGTTAGATCGCTGACTTGAGAGGATACTAGGTATCCATGCCCCTCTTGCGCTGGATACTCACTACTCACGCTGGGACGTCTTCGGAGTCGATGCCGAGCCGCTTCAGCTTCAAATACAGCCCTCGCCTGGTCAGCCCGAGGACGCGGGCGCTCTCGGCGATGTTCCCGGCGGCCTTGGCCAGGGTCTCCTCGATGAGCCCGCGTTCCACCTCGTCGACCAGCGCCGCCAGCGACTGGCCAGGACGCAGCTTCGGGCCGCTGCCGGCGCCGCTGGCGCCGTCGGTGGGTGGCGCTTCGGCGGTCAGGTCGGGCGACAGCTGATCGGGGACCACGGTGCTGCCAGGAGCGGCGAGCGCGACCGCGCGCTGCACCTCGTTGCGCAGCTGCCGTACGTTGCCGGGCCACCAGTAGGAGGCGAACAGGCTGAGCACCTCGGCGCTCAACTGCACGTCGGGCTTGCCGAGCCGGTCGGCCGAGTCGCGCAGGAAGAAGGTGGCGAGGTGCGGGATCTCGTCGCGCCGCTGGCGCAGCGGCGGGATGTGGATGCGGATCACGCTCAGCCGGTAGTACAGATCCTCGCGGAACTTGCCTTCGGCGACCCGCTGCTCGAGGTCGGCGTTGGTGGCGGCCAGGACGCGGACGTTCACGGATTGCGGCTTGGTGTCGCCGACCGGCAGGATCTCGCTCTGTTCGAGGAAGCGCAGCAGCTTGGGCTGGACGTCGATCGGCAGGTCGCCGATTTCGTCGAGGAAGAGCGTGCCGCCGACGGCGGCGCGGATGAGGCCCGGCTGGTCGTTCACCGCGCCGGTGAACGCGCCGCGGCGATGCCCGAAGAGCTGGCTGTCGGCGAGCTCGCGCGTCGTCGTGGTGCAGTTGTAGGGCAGGAAGGTGGCGGCGCTGCGCAGCGACCCGGCGTGGATGGCCCGCGCGATCAGCTCCTTGCCGGTGCCGCTTTCCCCGGTGATGAGCACGGTGAGGTCGTTGCCCTGCAGCCGCTGCACCTGATCGACGACGCGCTGCATCGACGGCGAGGCGCAGATGAAGCCGGTGAGCAGCGGCTCGAGCGGGCGTTCCGAGACCGCCGCCGGGGCGCCGCCACGCCGCTCGCGTGCGGCACACAGGTCGAAGCCCTGATGGGCCACCGCGGCCATCATCCGCAGCCGCCGCAGCGCCATGTCGCTCCACGGCCGGGCGCTGGCCACCATCAGGAGCCGTGGGCCGTCGCCGTCGGTGCCGAGCGGTCGCACCACGACCGGCACCGCGCCATAGGCGCCGCCTTCCAGTCCGAGGCCGACGACGCGGCGGGCCGATCCGGCGTCGCCGCCGGCGTAGGCCACGATCCGAAGGTCGCCTCCAGGAGGGGTGACCGCCACCACGGCGACATCGGCCAGGACCGCCTCGCGCACCGCCATGGCCAGTTCGTGCGCCAGCAGGTCGGGCAGCACCGAGGCGTTGACCAGGCGCTGCACCAGCGCGTCGTCGGCGTCGGCCGGGGAGCCGAGGTAGATGCCCGAGCCGGCGGTGACCGGCTCGACCAGCGCCCGCTCGGTCTCGTCGAGATCGCGCGCCGATCCGAGCGCCCGAAACACGTCGCGGGCTTCGGCGAAGTGACGCTCGGCGATCGACCGCGCCCCGGCCGCCTGAGCCAGCCGGCCGAGCGCGAACTGGCTCACCGCTGCCTGATAGCGCTCGCCGACGAGATCGAAGACGCTCGCGCTCTGCGCGATGTCGTGGTACGCCTCGTTGGGTCGATCCTCGCGAGCGTGCAGCTGGCCGCGCAAGCGCAGGAACTCGCCCCAGGCGCCGGGCGTGACCCGGGGGTCGATGCGGCCCTCGGCGGCGGCGATGCGGGTGGCCGCGTCGGCGGTGCGGCCGGCCAGGAGCAGCGCCTCGGCGGCGATGAGCTCGGCGTCGAGCCGCTCGGCGGGCGGGGCGCCGTCGGCGGCGATGATCGCATCGGCGAGGGCCAGCGCTTCGTCGGCGCGGCCCTGGCGCGCGCTCAGACGGGCGCGGATGACCCGGACCGACCACTCGTACCACTTGCTGGTCTGGCGGCCGTAGGCGCCGTAGGCATCGGCGGCGCGGGTGAGCGCGTCGGCGGCCCGTTCGTAGTCGCCGCGCATCAGCGCGATCTGCGCCAGCGTGTCGTAGACCGCGCCGGTGATCTCCGGCGCGCGTGTGGCCGGGGTGATGGTGAGCGCCCGTTGCAGGGCCTCCCCGGCCGGGTCGAGCCGGCCGAGCTTCACGTAGACCTGGCCCAGCGTCGCCAGCGCCTCAGCCAGCCGATGCGGCTGGCCGATGTGGTCGTGGAGCGCGACGGCACGCTCGGCCAGCGCGATGGCCTGGTCGTAGCGGCGGCGCAGCTGCGCCACCGCCGCCTGGTTCATACAGGTGAGCGCCAGCACGTCCTCGGCGCCGAGCGCCGTCGCCAGCCGCTCGGCGTTGCGCAGCGCCGCTGTGGCGTCGTCGTAGCGGCCCTGCTGGGCGAACATCACGCCCGACACCGAGTGCACCTGCGCCAGGTGCCGGCGGTCGCCGGCGGCGTGCAACGCCGCGGCGGCCTCGGTCAGGTGCTCGCGGACGATGGCGTGGTCGCCGACCTTCAGGTAGCAGTAGACGAGTTCGAAGTGCGCCAGGCCGATGCCGCGCGAGTCGTGGGCCGCTTCGGCGTACTTCAGCGCGCGGCCGTGCAGGGCGATGGCCCGCGATTGCTCGCCGGTGGCATGGGCGACGCGGCCGTGCAGGCGCCACAGCGTCGACAGCAGGGCCGATGGCAACGGGTCGCGGATCTGATCCGGCGGGCGCCCGAGCACCGTGCCGGCCCGTTCGGGCTCGCCCTGGAGCAGCCACGCCTCGGCCAGCGCGGCCCGGATCACCATCTCGTCCTGCCGCTTCATGCTGCGTGACTGCAGCAGGGGAGCGAGCAGGTCGGCGGCGGCGGACCCGCGCCCACGCTCGAGCAGCGCCGACGCGCGGGCCAGCACGGGCTGGAGGGGCGCGCTGATCACTGAGCGGAGTATACGTCAGCGATTTTCCGGCGCTCACCGGTTGTCGGCAGCGCGCTTCGCCTGTAATCTCGTGCCGTGATCGACGATCGCGACGGCCGTCCAACGGGTGATGTGGTGCGGGTCCACGCCGCCGGCCATACCGACACCGGACCGGTCCGTTCGGCCAATGAAGACGCGCTGCGCCTCGACGTCGGGCTGGGGCTGTTCGCCGTGGCCGATGGAATGGGCGGGCACCGCGCCGGCGAGGTGGCCGCCAGCCTGGCGCTCGATGCGCTGGTGGACCAGGTGACGGCCAGCCGCCAGCCCGGCTTCGAGTGGCCGTACGGCCGCGACGACGCCCGGGTGAGCGCGGCCAACGAGCTGGCCCACGCGGTGCGCGCTGCCAACGCCCGCGTCGTCGAAGCCGGGGAGCGTGATCCCGAACTGGCCGGCATGGGCACGACGCTCACCGCGCTGGCCGTCGGGTCCGGCCACGTCGCCATCGCCAGCGTCGGCGACAGCCGCGGCTATCTCGTCCGCGACGGCGCGGTGCAGCTGCTGACCCACGACGACACCTGGCTGGCCTCCGTGCTCGGTCGCGACGCGGCGCGCGAAGCCTCGGCCCGCGCGCATCCGATGCGGCACGTCCTGACGAGCATCGTCGGCTCGCGTGACGGCGCCGCGCCCGAAGTGGTCACCCACGACGCCCGCTCCGGCGACATCTTCGTGCTGACCACCGACGGCCTCCACAACGTGGTCGACGACGACACGATTGGGCGTCTGGCGGCGGAGGGCGGGCTCGAGGAGGCGGCGGCCCGGCTGGTGGGAGAAGCGCTGGCCCGGCGGACGACCGACAACGCCACCGCCCTGGTCATCCGCGTCGACTGACGAGGCCGGCGGCGAACGGCGCGGCACGTCAATCCGTCATAATGACAAGATGACGCGCCAGAGGTGGACGCCGCTCGTGCTGGTCGTGGCCACCACAGCCGCGATGGCCTGCGGCGGTGCCACGGACGCCGTCCGGCCCGCGCCGATCGCCCAGGCGGTGACGCCGGCAGCCGCGCCGGCGGTGACGGCGGTGGCCGCGACCCGCCGGCTCGTCTTTCTGGGCGACAGCCTGACCGCGGGTCTCGGTCTGCCCATCGACGACGCGTTTCCATCGCTCATTGCCCGCCGGCTCGAGGGTCGTGATCAGGGCTGGACAGTCGTGAACGCCGGCGTGTCGGGCGATACCACCGCGGGCGGTCTCCGCCGGCTCGACTGGGCGCTCGACGGCGGCGCCGACGTCGTCGTCGTCGCCCTGGGCGGCAACGACGGGCTGCGTGGACTGCCGCTCGAGCAGCTCGCGAGCAATCTCGACGCCATCGTCGGCAAGGCCAAGGCGCACGGCGCGGCGGTCGTGCTCGCCGGGATGGAAGCGCCGCCCAACACCGGTCCCGACTACACCACGCGCTTCCGCGCCGTCTATCCGGCGGTCGCCGTCCGTCACCAGGTGACCCTGCTGCCGTTCCTGCTCGAGGGCGTGGCCGGCGAGGTCGCGCTGAACCAGGGCGACGGCATCCATCCGAACCAGGAAGGCGCCCGCCGGGTCGCCGATCTCCTGTGGCGCACCCTGGAGCCGGTGATCGCGGCGCGCGAGAGGGCCACGACTGAATGATCACGTTGCGCGGCGTCTCGAAGACCGTGGACAGCGGCGGCCGGCCGCTCACCATCCTCCATCCGCTCGACCTCACGGTTCCCGACGGCCAGTTCCTGGCGATCATCGGTCCGTCCGGCAGCGGCAAGACCACGCTACTGGGACTCATGGCCGGCCTCGACGCGCCGACCTCCGGCACCATCGGGATCGGCGGCACCGAGATCACCGCGCTCGACGAGGACACCCTGGCGACGCTGCGCGGCGCGCGCATCGGCTTCGTGTTCCAGTTCTTCCACCTGGTGCCGTCGCTGACCGCGCTCGAGAACGTGATGGTGCCGATGGAGCTCATCGGCCGGCGCGATGCGCGGGCCCGGGCCACGGCGCTGCTCGACGAAGTCGGGCTCGCCGACCGCGGCCACCATTACCCGTCCCAGCTGTCGGGCGGTGAGCAGCAGCGCGTGGCGATCGCCCGGGCGCTGGCCAACGACCCGCCGCTCATTCTCGCCGACGAGCCGACCGGCAATCTCGACGGCGCCAACGGCCGCCACGTGCTCGACCTGCTGCTCGACGTGCGGCGGCGCCGCAACGTCACGCTGGTGCTGGTCACCCACGACGCCGACATCGCCGCGCTCGCCGACGTGCGGCTGACGCTGCGCGATGGCCGCCCGGTCTCCGACACGACCACCGCACTGGTCGGAGCCGGCGCGTGAGGTTCGTGCTGGCGATGGCCGGCCGTGAGATGCGGGCGTCGTGGCGCCGGCTGGTGTTCTTCTTCTTGTGCATCTCGCTCGGCGTCGGGTCGATCGTCACGCTGCGCTCGGTGATTCAAAGCGTCCGGCAGGTGTTCGCCGGCGAGGCCCGGGCGCTGCTCGGCGCCGATCTGGTGGTGTCGACCAACCGGCCGATCGACGCCGAACTGGCCCAGCGCATCGACGGCCGTCTGGCCGACGCCGGCGCCGAGGTGACGCGCACGGTGGAAGTGGCGACGATGGCGAGCGCCGCGGCGGCCGGCGGCGCGGCGCGCATGGTCGAACTGAAAGCCGTGAGCGCCGGCTTCCCGTACTACGGCGTGCTGCGGCTCGACGGCGGGCAGGCCTACCGCTACGACCAGCTGGCCGGCTTCGGTGCGCTGGTGCGTCCTGAACTGCTGGCGCAGCTGGGCCTGTCGGTCGGCGACGAGGTATCACTTGGTGGCCGCGCGTTCCGCATCCGCGGGGTGATCGAGGCCGAGCCCGGCCGCCGGCTCGGCGCGTTCAGCCTCGGCCCGCGGGTGATCGTGGCCCTTCCGGATCTCGAGCAGACTGGACTGCTGGCGTTCGGCAGCCGGGCGACGTATCAGCGACTGGCCCGGGTATCCGATGCCGCGCTGGCGCCGCTCACGACCACGCTGCGCGCCGACCTGGCCAACTCGTTCGTCCGCGTCCGCGCCTACACCGCCACCGAAGACGACATGGGCGAGGACTTCGCCCGGGCCGAGAACTACCTCTCGCTGGTCGGCCTGGTGGTGGTGATCCTCGGCGGCGTCGGCGTCTCGAGCGTGACCCGCGTGTTCGTGCAGCAGAAGCTCAAGAGCATCGCGGTGCTGAAGTGCCTCGGCGCCCGCTCGTCGCAGGTGCTGGCGATCTACGTCGCCCAGGTGCTGGCCTTGGGGGTGCTGGGCAGCGTCGTCGGCGTCGCCATCAGCGCCGCGGTGATGGCGCTCATCCCGTACTGGTTGAGTCCGGCGATCACGCAGGGCCTGACCATCGACTACGCGCTGACCCCGTCGGCGATCGCGCAGGGTGTCGGCACCGGGCTGCTGGTGTCGTTGCTGTTCGCGCTGGTGCCGCTGCTCGACGTCCGCTACGTGAAGCCGTCGCAACTGCTGCGCGAGGAGACGACCGGCCGGCCGCGCGACTGGGTCCGCTGGGTGGTGATGGCCGCGGTCGGCGGCAGCCTGATCGCGCTGACGATGTGGCAGGCCGGCTCGGTGCGCATCGGCGCGATCGTCGCCGCCGGGTTCGTCGGCCTCGCCGTTGTGCTCTACGGCGCCGGGCTGGCGCTCATCGCCGCGGTGCGGCCGCTCGGGGTGAGCGGCTGGTTTCCCCTGCGCCACGCCGCGCTGCAGCTGACCCGACCGGGCGGGCAGGTGCATCTGGTGCTGCTCACCGTCGGGCTCGGCACGTTCTTCATCCTCGGCGTCCGCGCGCTGCAGGAGAACCTGGTGCGCGAAGTGTCGGTCGACGTCGCCGCCGACGCCCCCGACATGTTCCTGCTCGACATCCAGGGCGATCAGCTGGCCGGAGTGACCGCGGCGCTGACGGCGGCGCGGCCGCCGCAGGCACCGGCGGTGCGATCGATGCCGGTGCTGCGGGCCCGGGTCGTCGGCGTGCAGGGGCAGACGGTGACGCTCGACGATGTCGAGGACGTGCGCGGCCGCGGATCGCTGGCCCGCGAGTACACCGTCACCTACCGGACCGGCCTCGAGCGCAACGAGACCATCGTCGCCGGCACGGCCTGGCCGGAGGCGCCGGCTGAGGCCGGCGAGGTCTCGATCGAGGAGAGTATTCGCGATCGCTTCGGCATCCAGGTGGGCGACACGATGCGCTTCGACGTCGTCGGCCGGACCATCGCGGCGACGGTGCGATCGGTGCGCCGGGTCGACTGGCGCGACGGCCGGGCCGGCGGCTTCATGTTCGTGTTCCGGCCCGGCGTGCTCGACCGTGCGCCGCACGGACACATCGCGTTCGTCCGCGGTCCCGACGCGCCGGCCGATCGCGCCCGGCTGATGAGCACGCTGGCCGCCGGCTATCCCAACGTCTCGGTCATCGACGGCCGCGAGATGCTGACCGCCCTGAAGACCGTCGTCGACAACGTGACGCTCGCCGTCACCATCGTCGGCACGCTGGTCGTGGTGAGCGGCCTGCTGATCCTCATCGGCGCCGTGGCGATGACCAAGTTCCGGCGCGTCTACGAAGCGGCGATTCTGAAGACGCTCGGGGCCACCCGCCGGGTGATCGCCACGATGCTGCTGCTCGAGTACAGGGTACTCGGGGCGCTGGCCGGGGTGCTCGGCGCCGCCGGCGCCGCCGGGCTGACCTGGGCGCTGAGCCGCTTCGCGTTCGAGATCCCCTGGCGGCCGTTGCCGGCGCTGCTCTCGTTCGGGGTCGTCGCCACCGGGCTGGTGGTGGCGGGGGTCGGCGTGGCGGCGAGTTGGGACGTCCTCCAGAAGAAACCCCTGGCCACCCTGCGGGGCCAGTAGGCCCCGCTCAGAGAAGAAGCACTGGGCCAGTAGGCCCCGCTCAGAGAAGAAGCACTGGGCCAGTAGGCCCCGCTCAGAGAAGAAGCGCTGGGCCAGTAGGCCCCGCTCAGAGAGCCGCGCCCGGGCGCGCCGGCCCGCTCCTGGCGGGCAGAACCCGCGTGCTATCATCGGATGTTGCCCGGGGCCGCGCCCCTGGTGCCGTGGAGAGCGAGGCCGATGAACGTCGCGGTGTACAAGGACGTCCTGCTCAAGAAGCGCGCCGAACTGTCGGGCGCCGCCGGAATGAAGCCCATCCAGCATTCGATGGAGCACAACAACGGCCGCCAGGGCGACATGGCCGACCAGGCCAGTGGCAACAACGAAGTCCACATCACCCTCAAGCTCAAGCAGACCGACGCCAAGATCCTGCAGGCGATCGACGAAGCCCTGGTCCGCATCGACAAGGGCACCTTCGGCGTGTGCCGCGACTGCGGCGAACCGATTGCCGAGGCCCGGCTGAACGCCATTCCGTGGACGCGGGTGTGCATCACCTGCAAGGAGAAGCAGAAGGCGTGACTCCTTCCGACCTGGCGCCGCTGCTGGCCGAGTGCTACACCGACCGCCTGGCGCTGCTGCAGCGGCACGTCGCTTCGGCCGTTCACGTCGGTGACTACGACGTCAACAACGCCTACCAGTACATCGTCGCTCGCGAGGAGACGCAGGTCTACTGGCTGCACCGTGCGCTGCTCGACGTCGGCGCCGCCGTGCCAGCGGCGCCGGCGACGCCGCCGGTGGCCAAGGCCGGCATTCCGGAGCTGGCGGCGGCCGACGGCCGCGCCAACGCCGCGTTCATCGACAAGTGGACGCCGCGGGTCCGTGGCGTCTCGCACGCCCGGCATCGCAAGATGCTGGAGGTCGTCATCGGCGAAGTCCAGGAGCATCGCCGCCTGTTCGAGCAGGCGGCCGAAGGCCGCACCGACATCATCGGCCGCTCGCTCCCCGACGCCGACCACCGCGGCGTCGTCCTCGGCACCCGCTGGGTGGAGTAGTGGCCCGCGCCCGTCGGGCGTCACGCGAACGGGTGGCGATTGCGCTCGGCAGCAATCTCGGCGATCGCGACGCGCATCTCCACTGGGCGATCGCGGCGCTGGCGGCGTCGATCGACGACCTGCGGGCCTCACCGCTGCTGACCACCGCGCCGGTCGACGTGCCGGACCCTCAGCCCGACTATCTGAACGCCGTGGCGATCGGGCGCACGGCGCTCGGCCCGCACGCGCTGCTCGACGTGCTGCTGGCCCTGGAGGCGGCGCGCGGGCGGGTCCGGAACAGCTGGCACGCGGCTCGCACCCTCGACCTGGATCTGGTGCTCTACGGCGACGCGGTCATCCACGACGCTCAGCTCGACGTGCCGCACCTGCGCTACCTCGATCGCCCGTTCGTGCTCGGCCCGCTCGCGGCGCTCGCACCGCGGTGGCGCGATCCGCGCAGCGGCAGGACGCTGGCGTCGCTCTGGAAAGAGAAGAGGCCGGCAGGAGCGTCCTGACCGGCCTCTCGATCGCCCGACCCGCCTGGCGCGGCGTCAGTGCCCGGCGTGACTGTCGGCCGGGGCCCGCTTCAACAGGCCGCCGATGCCCTCTTCGAACAGCGTGTACATCGCCGGCACGAACACCAGCGTGATCAGGGTCGAGGTCAGCAGCCCGCCGATGACCACGCGGGCCAGCGGCGCCTGCAGTTCCGAGCCCTCGCCGATGCCCAGCGCCATCGGCACCAGGCCGAGCGCGGTGCAGATGCTGGTCATCAGGATCGGCCGCAGCCGATGCTGGCCGGCCTGCTCGATCGCCTCGCGCAGCGGCTTGCCGTCGCGGCGCCGCAGCGTGTTGGCGTAGTCGACCAGCAGGATGGCGTTGCTGACGACGATGCCGGCCAGCATGATGACGCCGATGTAGGCCTGCATGCTGAACGGCGTGCGGGTGAGCAGCAGGATGCCGACCACACCGATGGCGGCCAGCGGAATCGAGAACATGATGATGAACGGGTCGCGCAGCGACTCGTACTGCGACGCCATCACGGTGTAGACAAGGATGATCGCCAGGATGAGCACCAGCTGCAGTTCGCGGAACGAGCGCGCCTGCTCCTCCACCTCGTTGCCGAAGCCGACCTCGAAGTCGCGCGGCAGGTTGAGTTCCGGCAGCCGCGCCTGGACGTTGGCCACCGCTTCGCTGAGTGTCACTTCCGACTCGGCGTTGACGCGCAGAATCCGCTCCTGGTTCTTGCGGTCGATCTGCGTCGGTCCGGTGTCACGATCGACCACCATCACGTTCTTCGCCGGCAGCACCCGGCCGCCGGGGACGCTGAGCAGCACGTCGCCGACCGACGAGATCTCCTCGCGGTCCTCTTCGCGCAGGCGGACGATGATCGGATACTCGTTGCCGGCTTCCCGGAACATCGCCGCCTGGGTGCCGGCGACATTGGTGCGGATGGTCTCGGCGACGCCGGTGACGGTCATGCCGAGCATCGCCGCTTTGTCGCGATCGACCCGCACCGCCAGCTCGGGGCGTCCCTCGTCGCGGCCGAGCCGCGAGTCGGCGATGCCCGGGGTGGTGTCGAGAATGGCCTTGAGGTCGCGGGCCAGCCGGGCCGATTCCTCGAGCTCATGGCCGCGGATCTCCACCGACAGGCGGCTGCCGTCGCTGTTGCCGCCCATGCCGCGCATCTGCTGGCCACCGGAGGCGCGGGCGCGAATGACCACGCCAGGCAGGCCCGACAGCCGCCGCCGCAGGTCCATGGCGATCTGTTCGCTCGAGCGCTGACGCTCGTCCTTGGGCGCCAGGCGCACGGTGACGCTGCCACGGTTGGTCGAGGCGTTGCCGAAGCCGCCGCCACCACCGCCGCCGCCGGCCTGGGTGATGAGCATCACCGCTTCAGGAGTGGACTCGCGGATCGTGTCTTCGAGGCGGATCAGGATCGCCTCGGTCAGTTCCAGCCGGGTGCCGACGGCGAGCTCGGCGTCGACGCTGACTTCGCCCTCGTCGGTGGTCGGCTGGAACTCGAAACCGACCCGCGGCAGCAGCACGACCGCGGCGACGAAGGCCACGATGCCGACGGCGAGCACGGTGGGCCGGTGGTGCAGCGACAGGTGCAGCAGCCGGGCGTAGGCGTGATCGAGGCCGTCGAGCAGGCGTTCGGACAGACGGAACAGCCCGGCGGTGAGTCCGCGCCGCTCCGCCGCCGGCGGCGGCAGCCGCAGCAGCCGCGAGCACAGCACCGGCACGATGGTGACGGCCACGAACAGCGACATCGCCAGCGAGAACGACACGACCGCCGCCAGCTGGCCGAACATGATGCTCGACACGCCGGTGAGGAAGAGCATCGGCACGAACACCGCGATGTGGGTCAGCGTCGAGGCCAGAATGGCGCTCCACACTTCCTCGGCGCCGTCGATCGCCGCGGTGAGACGATCCTTGCCCATCTCGAGGTGGCGATGGGTGTTCTCGAGGACGACGATGGCCGCGTCGACGATCATGCCGATACCAAGCGCCAGGCCGCCGAAGGTGAGGGTGTTCAGGGTGTAGCCGCCGAAGTAGAGCAGCGCGAAGGTGCCGATGACCGAGATCGGAATCGAGGTGCAGATGATGATCGTCGCCCGCCAGTCGCGCAGGAAGGCGAAGATCACCAGGATGACCAGCAGGCTGCCGAGCAGGGCGTGCTCGCGGACGCTGCCGATCGAGCGGTCGATGAAGACCGACTGGTCGTCGAGCACCGACAGGTTGATACCGGGCACCTCGAGGTTGATCCGCTCGATCTCGGCGCGCACGCCCTCGGCGATCTGCACGGTGTTGGTGCCCGACTGCTTGGTCACGCGCATGCGGATGCCGGGGTTGCCGTTGATGCGGGTGAACTGGCGGCGATCCTCGGTGGTGTCGCGGACGTCGGCGATGTCGCGCAGGTAGACCGGCACGCCGTTCTGCGTCATGACCGCCAGGTTGCGGATTTCTTCGATGTCGGTGAACTGGCCGGGGCTGCGCAGCAGGAACATCCGGTCGGCCTCGAAGACCTCGCCGAGCGGGATGTTCTGGTTCTCGGTGCGCAGGATGTTGACCACCCGGTCGACCGACAGGTTGAGCGCGGTGATCTTCTCGCGCGACAGGTCGACGCGAATCTGGCGGCGCAGGCCGCCGTCGATCGTCACCGCCGCGACGCCGGCGACGCGCTCGAGCCGCGGCGACAGATCGTTCTGCGCCATCTCGCGCAGGGTCACGGCGTCGTAGTTGCCCTCGACGCCGATGCCCATGATCGGGAAGGAGGTCGAGTCGAACTTGAAGATGGTCGGCGGGTCGGCGTCCTCGGGCAGGCGGCCGCGGACGCGGTCGATGCGGGTGCGGACCTCGTCAGCCGCCTCGTTCAGGTCGGTGCCCCAGGTGAAGTTGAGGCGGACCGTGCTGTTGCCCTCGGAGGAGGTGGAATTGATCTGGTCGAGGCCGGCGACGGCGCTGACCGCCTGCTCGATCGGCCGGGTGATGAGCTCCTCCATCTCGAGCGGCCCGACGCCGGTGTAGTTCACCCGCACCGTGATCGACGGGAAGCTGATGTCGGGCATCAGGTCGACCGGCAGGCGGGTCAACGAGATGCCGCCGAGCAGCATGACGACGAAGCTCAGCATGAACATCGTCACCGGTCGGGCGATGGCGAGTCTCGGAATACTCATCGGTCCTCCAACTACGACAAACGCGACGGCATGCGGCCGCCGCCAGTCTTCAACCGCGCTACTGTCCGGGCCGGGTCTCTGGCCGCTTGGGCGCCGCGCCGCCGGCGGCCGCCCGGCCGCGATCCTGGCCGCTGTTCTCCGGGTTCTTGGCGGCGGCGCCGGGCCCGCGGGGACCGCCCTGGCCGCCCTGGCCGGCGATGACCAGCGTATCGTTCTCGCGCAGCGACGACGCGCCGGCGGTGACCAGCGTGTCGGCGGTGGTGATTCCGCCGCGCACTTCGACCCGGGTCGCGTCCTCGAGGCCGGTCTCGATCGGCTTGAACCTCGCCTTGTTGTCGGCGCTCATCGTGAAGACGCCGCGCTTGCTGTCGTAGTCCACCACGGCGCTCTTGGGCACCAGCGTGGTGGCCGTGCGGCTTTCGATGGTCACCCCCATCCGGGCGTACATCCCGGGCTTCAGGCGATAGTCGGCGTTGGGGACTTCGATTTCGATCTCGGCGGTGCGGGTGGTCGGGTCGAGCACCGGCGCGACGCGGGCAATCCGGCCGCGGAACGTCTCCCCGGGGAAGGCGTCGACCTCGACCCGGGCCGGGTCACCGACGTTGACCAGGCGCAGGTCCTTCTCGACGACGTTGGCGACCAGGCGCACCGAGCTGATGTCGACCACCGAGACGACCGGGGTCTGGTTGGAGGCCCACGCGCCGGGATCGACGTTGCGCCGGCCGACGAAGCCGTTCACCGGCGAGGTGATGCTGGTGTTGCCGAGGTTGATCCGCAGTTCCTCGAGCCGGGCCTGGGCCTGCGAGAACTGCGCCCGCGCGAGATCGAGCTGGGCGACGGCGGCTGAGTAGCGCGCTTCGGCGTCGTCGAGCGACTGCTGCGGCAGGAGCTGGCGCGAGAACAGGCTCTTCGAGCGATCGAGGTTGACCTGGGCGAACTTGAGGTCGGCTTCGCGCTGGCGGATGGTCGCTTCGGCGACCTGGTGGGACGCCTCGGCTTGCTTGACCTGCTCGCCGATCTCCTGGTCCTCGATCTTGGCGAGCTGCTGGCCGCGGCTGACGCGGTCGCCGAGCTTCACGTTGACCGAGACGAGACGTCCGGCGGTCCGCGGCACGACGTCGACGGTGATGGCGCCAATCAGATTGCCGACGATGTTCAGCTCGGCGGAGATGTCGCCGGTGGTCGGCTTGCCGAGCTCCACCGCCATCGGCGGCCGGAATGCGCCGCCGCCGCCGAACCCGCCGCCACCGCCGGGACCGCCACCCTGGCCGCGCGGGGCGCCCGACTGGGCCGCGGCCCCGTCCGATGCCTCGCGGGCGCAGGCGCCCGTCACCAGGGCCGCGCCCGCGATCATCATCACTCCGACGCCGTGCCACACTGAGTTGCGCATATACCGTCCGTCCGACTGAACTCTGAGCGGCCGCGCCATGCGGCGGGCACGCGGTTGCTTCCGACGCGTCAATCGCCGCCGCCCTGACCGCCGGTGTTCTGGCCACCGGTGTTCTGCGTGCCCGTGTTCTGGCCACCGGCACCTGCCGGCGCTTCCTGGGCGCGCTCGAAGGTCACCAGCGCGCGCTGCAAGTCGGTGAGCGCGCGCAGTTCGACATCCTGAGCGGCGGCCAGATCGCGCTGCGACTGCACGACGAAGAAGTTGGTCGACAGCCCGACCTCGAACTTGCTCTGCTCGGCCTCGAGTTGGCGCTCGGCCAGAGCGCGGGCCGCCCGGGCCGCGTCGACGCGGCGCAAGTTGGCGCGCACCTGAAGGGCGGCGTTGGTGACCTCGGTGGCCACTTGCAGCTCCAGGGCGCGCAGTCGCGTGCTCTGCTGCGTGCGCAGGACCCGGTTGCGGGCGTACTGGCCGTCGGCGTTGTTGCCGCCGAGCGGGTAGCTGACGGTGACCGCGGCGTTCCAGGTGGGGAAGTCGCGATTTCCGAGCAGCCGCAAGGCGTCGGTGTAGCCCCCGGGGATGACGTTGCCGGTCAACGCCGCGGTGACGCCAGAGCCGGTGCGTTCGAGCTGTCGACCGCCAAGACCCGTGGCGCCATAGGCCAGCTGCAGATCGACCGCCGGGCGCGTCTGGTTGCGCCAGAAGCGGAGCGTCACGTCGTTGCTGTCGAGGTTCTTGCGGGCGGAGGCCGAGATCGGTGCGGCGCTCGAGGGCGTTGCGGACCGCGGCCTCGACGTCGAGCGGTGGCGAGGTCAGCTGCGGCAGGTCGGTGGCACGCAGCTCCTGGGCCCACAACGGGTCACTGGTGCCGGTGACGATGAGGCGCTTGAGCGCGAGCTGGGCGGTGGCCAGCGTCGCTTCTACCTGCGCCAGCGTCTGGCGCCGGTTGGCCGCCTCGGCCTCGGCCTGAACGACATCGATAGGCGCCAGCGTGCCCACCTCGACGCGCGCCTGGTTGTCCTCGACCAGCTTCTGGGCCAGGTCGAGCGAGCGCTGCGCGACGTCGACCGCGGCGCGGGCGTAGGCCAGCTCCCAGTAGGCATTGCGGACGTTGGCGACGGTCTGGGCCACCGTGGCGCGCAGCGTCTCCGAGGCGATGTCGCGGTTGATCTGGGCGATGGCGATCTGCTGGCGGTTGCTGTCGATCGTGAAGTCGCGGAGCAGCGGTTGGGTGAAGGTCGCCGTGAGGTTGCTGTTGAAGGCGGGGTTGAAGTTGGCGAGCTGGTTCGAGGTGGCCAGGCGCGTGTTGCCGAACGCCACGTTGAAATTGCCGCCGCCCCACGGCACTTCCTGGGTGACGCCGAAGTTGTAGGTCGTCGTGTCGTTGACGACGCGGGCGCCGCCGTTCAGGGTGTTCGTGGCCGGGTTGACCTGGTGACGCTGGCCGAGCGCCGAGCTGGCGAGCGGCCGGTAGAGGTTGCGCAACCCGGCCACCTGGAAGTCCAGGGCCTGAGGGCCAAGACGCTCGACGGCGATGTCGAGATTCTGCGCCAGCGCCAGCTCGACCGCCTCGTCGAGGCGCAGATCGCGCAGCGTGCCCTGGGCGAGGACGACGGCGCTCGTCGTCGGCGTGGCTTTGACGCTCTCCGCCTCGAAACGGGCGACCGCCTCGCGGACGAGCGCTTCGCGGTCCTGACCGAGGACGGCGGCGGGCGCAACCGCCGACAGCACGACGACCAACAACGACAAGGGGCGAACGGTGGACATGGAGTCGAGTACCTTCACTGCTGGGGACGCGGGCGTCCGTGGCTGCGGCGTTCCCGCTCGCGCTCGTCGAACAGCACCTGGAGTTTGACGTGTTGATCCGACGTGAGGATGCGGCGCATCCGATAGAGCATGACCGCGCGGGTGAGGCCGAGTTCCGAGCGGGCGGCCTCGACCCGGCTGATGACGTCGCGCGCCGACGGTTCATCGGCGATGCCGTCGGCGACGACCTTCGAGAGCTCGGACTGCAGCTTGTCGAGCGCCGCCTTCTGCGTGCGCATGGCCGGCCCGGTCGACTGATAGATCGCCTCGAGCCGATCGATCTGCTCCGCCGACAGCGTCAGCTCGCGCTTGAACCGGTCGTCCTGCCACCACTTGAAGCCCTGCGCCGAGGCGCCGGCGCCGAGGATGCTGACGCCGATCAGCGTGGCGGCGACAATCCTTGACAATTGGGTGCTCATACCACCGAGGTTACGCCCGGGGCGGCGATGCCGTTTACCGTGGGGGCGGGCCGGCTCACGCCGGGGCCGCGAACCGCTCGAGCAGCCGCACCACGGCTTCCACCAGGTTGTCGGGCGTGGACGCCCCGGACGTGAGTCCGACCGTGACCGGCCCCTCGCCTGGCCACCAGTCGCGGGTCACGATTTCGCTCTTGGTGGCGACGTCGCGATGGCGGACGGCGTCGGCGCCGAGCAGGCCATCCGGATCGGCGATGTGGAACGTCGGCACCCGGGCGGCGCAGATGCGGGCCAGATTGCAGGTGTTGCTGCTGTTGTAGCCGCCGATGACGATCATCAGATCGAGCCGGTGATCGGCGAGCATGCGCTCGACCGCATCCTGACGGTCCTGGGTGGCGCTGCAGATGGTGTCGAAGGCCCGGAAGTGGCCGGCGGCGGCGTCGGCGCCGTCGCGGGCCAGGATCGCCTCGCGGAACATCTCGCCGATACTGAACGACTCGCTGCTGAGCATCGTCGTCTGATTGGCGCAGCCGACCCGGCCGAGGTGCAGATCGGGATCGAAGCCCGGCGACGCCGCGTCGCGAAACCGCTCGAGCAGCGCGGCGCGGCTCGGGGCCCCGGGCCGGCCGGCGATGAAGTCGCAGACCAGCGTGGCTTCGTCGCGGTCGAGCACGACCAGGTAGTGGCCGCCGGAGGCCTGCAGCGCCTGCGACGCGGTGGCCCGCGTCTCCTCGTGCCAGTGCTTGCCGTGGATCACCGAGGTGAAACCGTCGTGGGCGTAGCGCTTGACGTTCTTCCACACGTTGAGGACCGACCCGCAGGTGGTATCGACCAGGGTGCAGCCGACCGCGTCGAGCCGGACCAGCTCGTCCACCGTCACCCCGAACGCCGGCAGGATGACGACGTCGGCGGCGGTGAGCGCGGCCCACGACTCACCTGGGTCGGACAAGAAGCGGATGCCCTGGCCGCGCAGCCGGTCGTTGACGTGCGGATTGTGGATGATCTCGCCGGTGAGGAAGACGCGGCGCTCCGGGAACTTGAGCCGGGCCTGATAGGCGTAGTCGACCGCGCGGTCGACGCCGTAGCAGAACCCGAACTCGCGGGCCAGGTGGACGGTGAGCCGGCCCGAGACGTGGCGATAGTCGTTGGCCTTGATCGCCGTGACCAGCGCGCTGTGGTAGTTCGCGGCGAGTTCGCCGGCCACCTCGCGCTTGAGATCGAGCCCCTTCTTGAAGATGAGCGACGGCACCGTGCGGCTACCGGATCTCGTAGTGCACGGGAGTGAGGGCGTCGAGGGCGCGCAGTTCAGGTCGCGCTCCGGTGTCGAGCGCCTCTTCCACTTCGCTCAGCAGCGTGTCTTCGAGCGGGCGGGCATCGGCGCGGGTCGCGACGACGGCCGGCACGGCCGTCCGCGTCGACGCCGACTCTGACTCCGGTCCGACCAGATGGGGCAGCTGGCCGGCCAGCGCACCCAGCACCAGTCCGGCCGCGGCGGCGGCGGCGAGCCAGCGACGGTCGGCACGATGCGGGGCGGACACCGGTTCGTGGCCGGGGAAGGGCAGTACCCGGGCGGAGCGATGGCCGCGGGCGATGCGCCCTAGGATGGACCGCCGCTGGCATGTCGAGATCGGCACCCGAAAAGGCGGCGTCGGCCTCGGCGTGGGCGTCGGTCCGGGCGGCGTCGAGCTGGCGGCCGGCGCCGGCGGCGCGCGCCTGGCAGCGCGGGCACCGGCGCAGATGGGAGGCGACGGGGCCGGTGACGGCGCCCGGATCCAGGGCCAGGAGCCGGAGCGTGGTGTCGTCGACGTGGCGGTCGAGCAGACCCCTCACAGCGGACCTCCAAGCGCCGCCCGCAGCTTGCGGAGGGCGCGGAACAGGTGGACCCGCACGGTGGCGGGGCTCATCCCAAGCGTCACGGCGATGTCCTGCGGCGCCTGCTCGTCGAGATGCGTGAGGAGGAACACGTCGCGCTGGCGCGTCGGCAGGGTCTGGACCGCCGCCGACAGCTCATCCCACCGGGCGGCGGCCAGCAGCAGGCGTTCCGGCGAGGGCCCGGCGGCCACCGCCGACTCGATGACGCTGACCTGGCTGTCGTCGCCCGACGGCACCAGCCAGCGACGGGCCCGGGTGCGCGCCTTGGCACGGTCGAGACAGGCGTTGACCAGGATCCGCGTGAACCACGCGTCGAACGGCAGGTTGGCCCGGTAGCTGGTCATGTGTCCGTACAGCTTCACGAACGCGTCCTGCACTGCGTCGTCGGCATCGGCGGCGTTCCCCAGGTAGTGGTAGGCGAGCCGCACGGCCCGGCGCTGCCACCCGGTGACCAGATCCCCGAACCGTTCGGCCGCCGCTTCGCGCTCGCCCGCCTCGAGGAGCCGCTTGACCTCGGCGGCAATCGCCGAGGCCTCGGAGCCCGCCGGGACGGTGCGTTCGGTAGTCGGAGGCGTCCGTGACATTGGGATATACCGCGGCAGCCGGGTCCGCGTTTACCCGAATTGTATCAGGTCCCCCAAACGCCCTGGACGGCCGCGGCGCCTCGCTAGATTGTTGACTTCCTGCGATCAGGCTCGGTACGATCCCACGATTGGCCGCCGATCGGCGCGGTCGCAGGGGAGACGCATGACTTCGAGCACGACGCGCACGTCCGGTCTGGAGGTGCATGGCATCACGGCGGCCCACCAGGTCCACTGGAACCTTACGCCCGCGGTCCTCTACGAGCACGCGCTGCGCCGTGCCGAGGGGGTGATCGCCGCTGAGGGGCCGCTCGTCTGCCGCACCGGCCAGCACACCGGCCGGTCGCCCAACGACAAGTTCATCGTCAAGGACGCCACCAGCGACGCGCACGTCCACTGGGGCAAGGTGAACCGGCCGATGAGCCCGGAGCACTTCACGGCCCTGCGCGCCGATGTCGTCGCGCACCTCGGCCACCGCGAGCTGTTCGTGCAGGATCTCCACGCCGGCGCCGATCCCGCCTACCGGCTGCCGGTGCGGATGATCAGCGAGTACGCCTGGCACAGCCTGTTCGTGCGCAACCTGTTCATCGTCCCGACCGAAGGCGAGCGACGCAGCCACACCCCCGAGTTCACGGTGTTGTGCGCGCCGACGTTCCAGGCGACGCCGGCCCGTCACGGCTCGCGATCGGATGTGGTGATCGCGCTGAACATGGCGGCGCGCGAAGTGATCATCGCCGGCACCAGCTACGCCGGGGAGAACAAGAAGTCGATCTTCTCGGTGCTCAACTACGTCCTGCCGCTGAAGGGCGTGTTGCCGATGCACTGCTCGGCCAACATCGGCGCCGCCGGCGACACGGCGCTGTTCTTCGGGTTGTCGGGCACCGGCAAGACGACGCTATCGAGCGACCCGGACCGCGGCCTCATCGGCGACGACGAGCATGGCTGGAGTGACCGCGGCGTGTTCAACTTCGAGGGCGGCTGCTACGCCAAGACCATCCGCCTGTCGGCCGAGGCCGAGCCGCAGATCTACCAGACCACCCGCCGCTTCGGTACGGTGCTCGAGAACGTCGTCATCGACCCAGTGACACGCGAACTCGACCTCGACGCGGCCACCTTCACCGAGAACACCCGCGCCGCCTACACTATCGAGTTCATCGACAACGCGGTGCCGGGCGGGCAGGGCGGCCATCCGGCCAACATCGTGATGCTCACCGCCGATGCGTTCGGAGTGCTGCCGCCGATCGCGCGGCTGTCGCCCGAAGGCGCGATGTACCACTTCCTGTCCGGCTACACCGCCAAGGTCGCCGGTACCGAGAAGGGCGTGACCGAGCCGAGCGCCACCTTCAGCACCTGCTTCGGGGCGCCGTTCCTGCCGCTGAATCCCAACGTCTACGCGACCATGCTCGGCGAGCGCATCGCCGCGCACCACGCCCGCGTCTGGCTGGTCAACACCGGATGGACCGGCGGGCCGCACGGCGTCGGCAGCCGGATGAAGATCGCTTACACCAGGGCGATGATCCGCGCCGCGTTGTCGGGCGCGCTCGACGGCGTCGACTACACCCGTCACCCGGTGTTCAACGTCGAGGTGCCGACCAGCTGTCCGCACGTGCCGGCGGCGGTGCTCGATCCGCGCGGCACCTGGAGCGACGCCGCGGCCTACGACGCGCAGGCGGCCAAGCTGGCCGGGATGTTCGTCGAGAACTTCAAGACCTTCGCCGGCGACGTCGACGCCGCTGTCGTGGCCGCAGGCCCGCGGGTGTGAGCCCGGCAGCGACGACCGGGGCGGCCTACGAGGCAGTGATCGGCCTCGAGGTGCACGCCCAGCTGCGTACGGCGACCAAGATATTCTGCGGCTGCCGGGCGGCGTTCGGCGACGCGCCCAACGCGCATGTGTGCCCGGTGTGCCTCGGGCTGCCCGGGGCGCTGCCGGTCATGAACGCGCAGGCGGTCGACCTGGCGGTGGCGGCGGCGCTGGCGCTCGAGTGCGAGCTCCACGAGACGTCGGTGTTCGCCCGCAAGAACTACTTCTACCCCGACCTGCCGAAGGGCTATCAGATCTCGCAGTACGAGCGGCCGCTCGCCACCGGCGGACGGGTGGTGATCGACGCTGGCCAAGGGCCGCGGGCGATCGCGTTGACCCGCATCCACCTCGAAGAGGACGCCGGCAAATCGCTGCACGAGGGCTTCGCCGACTCCGACCGCCGCACCTACGTCGACTTCAATCGCGCCGGCGTGCCGCTCATCGAGATCGTCAGCGAGCCGGAGCTGCGGACGGCGACCGAAGCCGCCACCTACTTCGAGTCGCTGCGCCGGCTGCTGGTGTGGATCGGCGTCAACGACGGCAACATGGAAGAGGGCAGCCTGCGCTGCGACGCCAACGTCTCGGTGCGGCGCCGCGGCGCGACCGCGCTCGGCACCAAAGCCGAGGTCAAGAACGTCAACTCGTTCCGCTATCTCCAGAAGGCCATCGACTACGAGATCGCCCGGCAGATCGATCTGATCGATCGCGGCGGGCGGGTGGAGCAGGAGACGCGGCTGTTCGATGCCGCGCTCGGCAAGACCTTCTCGATGCGCAGCAAGGAAGAGGCGCACGACTATCGCTATTTCCCCGAGCCCGATCTGCCGCCGCTGACGGTGCCGGCGGCGCGCGCGGCACGGGTGGCGGCCGCGCTGCCCGAACTGCCCGATGCCCGTCAGGCCCGCTTCGTGGCCGAGTACCGGCTGCCGGCCTACGACGCCGCGGTGCTGACCGACAGCCGGGCGCTCGCCGACTACTTCGAGGACACCGCCCGCGCCAGCGGCAACGCCAAGGCCGCGAGCAACTGGGTGATGGGCGAAGTGCTGCGCACGCTGAAGGCGCGCGGCACCTCGATCGACCATGTCGGCGTGACCCCTGCGGCCCTCGGCGATCTCATCCGGCTGGTCGACGCCGGCACGCTCAGCAACACCGTCGCCAAGGCCGTCTTCGAGCAGATGGACGGCACCGGCCGCGCCGCCGCCGCGATCGTCGCCGAGCAGGGGCTGGGGCAGGTCTCCGATGAAGGCGTGCTGGCCGGCGTCGTCGCCGGCGTGCTCGGCACGCACGCCGATGCGGTGCAGCAGTACCGCACCGGAAAGAAGGCGGCGTTCGGGTTCCTGGTCGGTGAGGCGATGAAGGCCTCGGGCGGCAACGCCGATCCCCGTCGCCTCAGTCAGCTGCTGCGGACCACGCTCGACGGCTGATCGTTTCGTGCAGGGGCCGGCGCGGGCGACGCGCGGGCTGCTACTATGGGCGGGTCGCGGCCGGACGCGACGGGAGGCCAGACACCGCAGTGATCGAACTGCAGAACGTCACGAAGGTCTACGGCACCGATGTCGTGGCGCTCGACAAGCTGTCCTTCGCCGTCGAGAAGGGCGAGTTCGTCTTTCTCACCGGTCCGAGCGGCGCCGGCAAGTCCACGCTGCTCAGGCTGCTGCTGCGGCAGGAAGTGCCCACCGACGGCGCGCTCACCGTGGCCGGCCGCAACCTGGCCAGCCTGTCGACCGGCGAGGTCCAGGACTACCGGCGATCGCTCGGTGTCGTGTTCCAGGACTTCAAGCTGGTGCCGACCAAGACGGTGTTCGACAACGTCACCTTCGTGATGCGGGTGCTGGGCATACCGGTCGAACAGCAGCGGCGGCGCACCTACCAGGTGCTGAAGTGGGTCGGGCTCCAGCACCGCGCGCTGGCCTATCCGCCGGAGCTGTCCGGCGGCGAGCAGCAGCGGATCGCCATCGCCCGAGCGCTGGTCAACGACCCGCAGCTGGTGCTGGCCGACGAGCCCACCGGCAACCTCGATCCCGATCTGTCGCTCGAGATCATGGACCTGTTCCGCGAGATCAACGCCGGCGGCACCACCGTGCTCGTCGCCACCCACGACCGCGCGCTCATCGCGCACGTCGGGCGTCGGGTGCTGCACCTCGAGCAGGGCCGGGTCCCCGGGGGCACGGCGTGAGGACGCTGCGCTACGCCTGGGAAGAGGCCCTGCAGAGCCTGCGCCGCGGCCGCTGGGCGCTGCTGCTGTCGGTGGCGACGATCGCCGTCGCCCTGACCATGCTCGGCGCCTACCGCGTGGTCTCCGACAACCTCGCCCGGGTGGCCGACGGCTGGCGCACGGCGGCCGAGATGACCGTTTACCTCGACGACGTCGTGAGCGAGGCGGAGCGGACCGCCGCACGTCAGCTGATCGAGCGCAGCCCGGCGGTGGAGGGGGTCAGCTTCGTCAGCAAGGAAGAAGCGCTGGCGCGCTTCGGCGCCGACTTCCCCGAACTGGGCGACATCACCGGGTCCCTCGAAGCCAATCCGTTCCCCGCCTCGTTCGATGTGCGCCTGCGCACCGACGGCAGTCCGGACGGCGCGCCGGCGCTGGCGGCGGCGCTCGCCAAACAGGCCGGCGTCGTCGACGTGCGCTATGACCAGCGCTGGATCGATCGCCTGATGGCCGTGCTGTCGGCGCTGCGCACCGCCGGGTGGGCGTCGGCACTGGCGCTGGTCCTCGGCGCGGCGACGACCGTCGTCGCCGTGGTGCGCCTGTCGTTCGAGGCCCGCCGGGACGAAATCGCCATCATGGGACTGGTCGGCGCGCCGGTGTCGTTCATCCGCGGCCCGTTCGTGATGGAAGGGGCGGTGCAGGGCGGGCTGGGCGCGATTGCCGCCCTCGGCGCCCTGGCGTCGCTCGGCCGGGCGGTCGGGCGGGCGCTCGGGCCGGCGGTGACGGCCCTCGGCCCCGAGGCGCTGCGGCCGCTGTCGGGATTGGACGCCGTCGGTCTCGTGGTGCTCGGCGCCGGGGTCGGGGCGCTGGCCGGACTGTTCGCCACGTGGCGCTGGGATCCGGATCCGGCGGCCCGTTGACACGTTCGTCACGACCCCTTTACACTGCGGTACAGTCGCATCCGATGCACAGGACCAGAGGCCCCATGCCGCACTTCCTGAGCGACAGCCATGTTCCCGCCCCGGCGATTTCCCTGATTGATTTCTACCGCGAAGAGTTCGTCAAGCACCAGGAATGCCTGGCGGCGCAGCGCGAGTACTTCTCGGAGCACGCCATCCAGTCGGTGGAGACCGCGCTGTGCCGCATCATCGCCGAGATCGATGCGCTCAGCCACGCCGATGACGCTGACGTCGTCGTGTCCCGCCTCCTCAAAGAGTTCGACGTCGTGACCAGGCTGTCGGCCTGGACCGACCCTCTCACCATCAACTGAGCTCCCGTGCTCGATCGCTTGCGACGCGATGCCGCGACGGTGGCAACCGCCGCCGTGGCGGCGGTGTCGCCGCGCGTGCTCGTCCCGGCGGCGCTGGCGGGCCCCGCGGCCGACGTGCTCGACGGCGCGGGTCCGGTGTCGGTGGTCGCGGTCGGCAAGGCCGCCGCGGCCATGGCCATCGCGATGGCCGCCGCCGCGCCCGGCCGGATCGCCGCGGCGGTGACCATTGGCCCGCATCGGCCCGATGACTGGGCCGGGGCCACGTGGATCACCGGCGGACACCCCTTCGCCACCGACGGCAGCGTCGAGGGTGGGCGCGCGGCGCTCGCGGTCGCGGCCGCGGTTCCCGGCGACGGCCGGCTGGTCGTGCTGTTGTCGGGCGGCGCGTCGGCACTAATGGCGGTGCCGGCCGATGGCCTCGGGCTGGACCTGAAGCAGCGCACTGCCCGCACCATGATGGACGCCGGCGCCGCCATCACCGAATTGAACGCCGTGCGCAAGCACCTGTCGGCGGTCAAGGGCGGGCGGCTCGCCGCAGCCTGCCGCGGCGCGACGGTGACGCTGGCGATCTCCGACGTCGTCGGCGACGACCTGAGCGTCATCGGCTCGGGGCCCGGGGTCCCGGATCCGTCGACGTGGGGCGACGTGCGCGACGCGCTGGCCGCCTTTGGCGGCGATCGTCACGCCGCCGCCGTGCTCGAGCGGGCGGTGGCCGGCTGCGCCGGCCGCCTGCCTGAGACGCCGAAGGGGTCGGACGCGGCGATGGCGCGCGCCCGCGCCCACGTCATCGGCGGCAGGCGCGAGGCCATGGCCGGCGCCGCCGCGGCCGCCCGCCGACTCGGCTACGAGGCGGTCGTGCACGAGCCGCCGGTCGTCGGCGAGGCGCGGGTCGCGGCCGTGGCCTGGTGGGACGCGATCGGGCGGCCGGCGGTGGCCGCCGGGCGCCGCCTGGCGGTGATCACGAGCGGCGAGACGACGGTGCGGGTGACGGGCGGCGGGCGCGGTGGCCGCAATCAGGAGTTCGCGCTCGCCGCGGTCGGCGCGCTGGCCGGCGCGGCGGCGCCGTCGGTGCTGGTGTCGATCGGCACCGACGGGATCGACGGGCCGACCGACGCCGCCGGCGCCATCGTCGATCCGAACACCAGCGCCCGCGCCGCGGCGCTCGGCCTGGCCGCGCCCGAGACGTTTCTCGACCGCAACGACAGCGCCGCGTTCTTCGATCCGCTGGGCGACCTGCTCCGCCCCGGTCCCACCGGCACCAATGTCGGCGATCTGCAGGTGTTCGTGGTCGGTCCGGCCTGATACGCTTGGCCCCGGCGCGGTCGCGCCACCTCCCGTGAACGCCCACGACCTGCTCGACGCGATTCGCAGCCACACCGGTGGCCCCGAGACCGCGCGCGCGCTGTTCCAGCGTCTGGATATCGACTCCAGTCAGCGGGCGACCGTCCGCCGGCTGCTGAAGACGCTGGTGGCCGATGGCTCGCTGGTGATGGTCGGCGGCCGCCGCGTCACGTTGCCCGATCGCGTCGACGTGGTCACCGGACGGCTGCAGGGGCACGCGGGCGGGTTTGCCTTCGTCCTGCCCGACACACCGCAGGGCGCCGATCTCTTCATTCCCGAGAGTGCGCGGGCGGGTGCGATGCACGGCGACCGGGTGGTCGCCCGGGTCGAGCGCCGCCGGCCCGACGGCCGCGCCGAGGGTGCGATTCTCGAGATCCTCGAACGGCGCAGCGCCCAGGTGGTCGGGCAGCTGCGGCTGGAGCGCCGTGGCGCCGTCGTCGTCCCGTTCGACGCCCGGCTCGACACCGAGGTGCGGGTCGCCACCGGCGATCTGCTGGCGGCGGCCGACGGCGACATGGTGACGGTCGAGGTGCAGCGCTGGCCCGGGCCGGGCGGGCCAGCGGCCGGACGGGTCATCGAAGTGCTGGGCCGGCTCGACGACCCCGGTGTCGACACCGAGATCGTCCTGCGCAAGCACGGCATCCCCGACACGCACGCGCCCGACGCGGTCGCCCAGGCGCGCAGCCGCGACCACGCCGTGAGCGCCGCCGACCTCGCCGGCCGCACCGACTTTCGCGGCTGGGCGATCGTCACCATCGACGGCGAACACGCCCGCGACTTCGACGACGCCATCTCGATCGAGCAGCTGGCCAACGGCCACTACTGGCTCGGCGTGCACATCGCCGACGTCGCGCACTACGTCTCCGAGGGCAGCGCGCTGGATCTCGACGGCTTCGCCCGCGCCACCTCGGTCTACTTCCCCGAGCGCGCCGTGCACATGTTCCCGAGCGAGCTGGCGACCGGCGTGTGCAGTCTGAACCCGCACGTCGACCGGCTGGTGCAGTCGTGCCTGATGGAGATCGACGGCCGCGGCGAGGTGGTGCGCTACGAGCTGCACGACGGCGTGATTCACAGCCGGGCGCGGATGACCTACACCGCCGTCAACGCCATCGTCACCGACCACGATCCGGCGCTGCGCGCCGAGCACGCGGCGCTGGTGCCGGCGTTCGAGCGGATGCGGGCGCTGTTCGAGATCCTGAACGGGCGACGGCGTCGCCGTGGTTCGATCGACTTCGATCTGCCGGAGGCCCAGGTGGTCGTCGACGACGCCGGAGCGATCGAGGCGATCGTCGCCTCGGAGCGCAACGTCGCCCACCGGATCATCGAGGAGTTCATGCTGCTGGCCAACGAGACGGTGGCGGCGCATCTCGAGCGCGAGGGCATGCCGGCGCTCTACCGCGTGCACGAGACGCCCGACCCGGCCCGGGTCGCCGAGTTCGAGGAGTTCGTCGCCTCGCTCGGCTTCAGCCTGGCGGCGCCCGAGGGCGGGGTGCACCCGCGCCACTTCCAGCACCTGGTCGATCGCATCCGCGGGGCGCCCGAGGAACGGCCGATCGCCCTGCTGATGCTGCGGACGATGCAGAAGGCGCGCTACGACGCCGCCAACCTCGGGCACTTCGGGCTGGCCGCGCACACCTACACGCACTTCACCTCGCCGATCCGCCGCTATCCGGACCTCGTGGTGCACCGGGTGCTGCGCGAACTGCGGCACGACGCCGCCTCGGCGGAGCGGCGCGAGGAGCTCGAGGACGCACTGCCGGAGGTCGCCCGCCATACCTCGGCCATGGAGCGGCGGGCGCAGGAGGCCGAGCGCGAGCTGCTGCAGTGGAAGAAGGTGCGGTTCATGGCCGACAAGGTCGGCGACGTCTTCACCGGCTACATCACCGGCGTCGCCGCATTCGGCCTGTTCGTCGAGCTGGTCGAGCACTTCGTCGAAGGCCTGGTGCACGTCTCGACCCTGGCCGATGACTACTACCGCTTCGACGAGCAGGCCCGGGTGCTGTTCGGCGAACGCACGAAGAAGGTCTACCGGCTCGGCGACGCCGTCCGGGTGCAGGTGGTGCGCGTCGATCTTCACCGGCGCCAGGTGGAGCTGGGCATCGAAGCGGTGCTCGCCGCGGTGCGCACGGACGAGCGGTCGCGCGGGCCGCGGCGCAGTCAGGCGTCGCCACGCCGCGCCGTCGCTGCCCCGGCCGGTCGCCGCGGTGCGGGGAAGGGCCGGCCGGGCCGTCGGGAGCGCGCCGGCCGGAAGAAGCGCTAGCGGTGCGCGCGATCCTGGTCGGCACCGCCGGCCACATCGACCACGGCAAGAGCACGCTGGTCAAGACGCTCACCGGCACCGATCCCGATCGGCTGAAGGAGGAGAAGGCCCGCGGCATCACCATCGAGCTCGGCTTCGCGCACGCCGATCTCGGCGCTGGGGTCACCGTCTCGTTCGTCGACGTGCCGGGGCACGAGCGGTTCGTCCGCACCATGCTGGCCGGCGTCGGCGGCATCGACGCGGTGCTGCTGGTGGTGGCTGCCGATGAAGGGGTGATGCCGCAGACCCGCGAGCACTTCGACATCTGCCGGCTGCTGCAGGTGCCACGCGGGGCGATTGCCCTGACCAAGGCCGATGCCGCCGACGACGAGATGCGCGAACTGGCGACGCTCGACGTGCGCGAGCTGGTCGCCGGCTCGTTCCTCGACGGGGCGCCGATCGTCCCGGTCTCGGCGCTGACCGGTGAAGGCCTCGACGCGCTGCGCGCGGTGCTGTCCGGGCTGGCGCGAACCGTCACGCCGCGCGACGTCGCCGGCGCCGTGCGCCTGCCGGTCGACCGCACGTTCACCATGCGCGGCTTCGGCACGGTGGTGACCGGCACGCTGGTGTCCGGAACGCTGCACGCCGAGGAGGTGCTGGCGGTGCTGCCCGGCGCGGACCGTACCACGGTCCGCGGGCTGCACGTCCACGGCCAGTCACGGCCATCGGCGGCGGCCGGCGAGCGGGTCGCGGTCAACCTGACCGGTCTCGAGGTCGATGACGTGCCGCGCGGCGCGGTGCTGGTCACGCCCGGAGCGTTCGTGCCGACACGCCGCGTCGATGCGGAGCTGACCTTGCTGGCCGGCGCCGCGCCGCTGAAGCACGGCACCCGCGTTCGCCTCCATCACGGCACCGCCGAGGTGCTCGCGCGCGTCTCGGTGGCTGGCGCCGCCGGCGCCGTCTCAGCTGGCGACGCGGCGCTGGTGCGGCTGCGGCTCGAGACCCCGGCGGTGCTGACCCGCCGCGACCGCTTCATCGTCCGCAGCTATTCGCCGCTCGTGACCATCGGCGGCGGCGTCGTGCTCGATCCCGATCCCCCGCGCGCCGGCCTGCGCGCCGCGCGGGCGATCGCCCGGCTCGAGTCGCTGCGGTTGAGGGGCGATCCGTCGGCCGACGTCGCGGCGGCCCTCGGGCGCATGGTGGCCGATGCCGGACTGGCCGGCGTATCGGTGGTCCGGCTGACGTCCCGGCTCGGTCGGCCGGCGGGCGAGGTGCGGGCGGCGATCGGCGCGCTCGACGCGGCCGGCCGGGTCGTGGCGGCGGCCGACTGGGCGGTCGATCGAAGCGCGGTGGCCGCGGCGTCGACCGCCATGGTGACGGGCATAGAGGCCTTTCATCGCGGGCAACCGCTGGCCGACGGCCTGCCGCTCGAAGAGGCACGGACGCGGTGGTTCGCGAAAGCGCCGCCGGCGGTGTTCGACCGCGTCGTCGCCGAGCTGGCCGCCGCCGGCCGGGTGGTGGCTCGCGACACCATCGCCGCAGCCGGCCATCGGCTGGTCCTGAGCGACGAGGAAACCGAGGTCGCCCGACGTCTCGACGAGCGTTTGCGAGCGGCGGGCGTGCAGCCGCCGGATGTCGCGGCGCTCGCCGCCGAGTGGCGACGGCCGCCGGCGGTGGTCGAACGGGTCGTGCAGCTGCTCGTGAAACAGAAGCGGCTGGTGCGGCTCGACACGCTGGTGTTCCACGCGGCGGCGCTCGATCAGCTGAAGGCCGAGATCGCCTCACGCAAGGCGACCGCCCCGGACGGACGCGCGACGGTGGACGTCAAGGCGTTCAAGGACACCTACGGCGTGTCGCGAAAGTTCGCGATTCCGTTGCTGGAGTATCTGGACAGGGAACGTGTGACGCGTCGGGCGGGGGACGTGCGGATCGTGCTGTGAGGCCGGTGGCCGGCGGGGTGCTCAGTCCTTCTTGTCGTCGTCCTTGATGCCCGACTTGAAGTTGCGGATGCCGGCGCCAATCCCACGGCCCAGCTCCGGTAGCCGGTTGGCCCCGAAGATGAGGATGACGATCGCCAGGATGATGAGCATCTCCGGGAGCCCCAGGGGGCCCAGGAGGGCGAACATGGTCGTAGCCATGAGCGGATTCTAGCACTGTCGCGCGGGGAGGGCAGGAAGGCATCCGGATGTCTCCGGATGGCGTCAAACCCACCGGAGATCGATACGGCCAGCCCTGGCGTTTGGTTTGCACTTGTCAGGGCGGAGAACCGTCGGTCAGAATTGAGACTCGCGCCGACGTCACCACTGCTGATCGCGCATGTCCGACTCACAGCGCACGGCCGCACCCGCCCGGCGACAGTCGCGGGGACAGATTCACGTCCTGCTGGACCGCCCGGCCGATCCCTCGTTCGACTTCGAGGACCGGCACCTTGGCGGGGTGCTGGGCGCGTCGGTGCTGTCGCACGTCGCGATGGTCGTCATCGCCATCCTGGTCGTCCGCTTCATGCCCCGCCCGCAGTTCACCGAGATCATCCCGGAACAGCTGCCCGAGGAGATCGTCTGGCTGGCCGAAGAAGGGCCGGGCGGCGGTGGTGGCGGCGGCGGGGACAACACGCCTGAACCGGCCAAGAAGGTCGAGCTGCCTGGCAAGGAGAAGGTGAGCGTGCCGGTCGAGGTCGAACCCGAGCCGGTGCAGACGCCACCGAAGGAGGAACCACCGCAGGAGACCCTGATTCCGGCGGTGCAGACGGCCGCGGCGCCGATCGAGGCCCCGGGCGCGATCACCCCCGAGACGATCGTCGCCACCTCGGCCGGCAGCGGCACTGGCGGCGGGGGCGGCACCGGCGCGGGCGGCGGCAGTGGCTCGGGCGACGGCAAGGGCCTCGGCGCCGGCAACACGGCCGGTGTCGGCGGCGGCGAGTACGACATCGGCAACGGCGTGTCGCCGCCGCGCGTCCTCAAGGAAGTGAAGCCGGCCTACACCGCCGAGGCGATGCGCGCCAAGGTCCAGGGCGTGGTGTGGCTGCGCTGCGTGGTGATGTCCGATGGCAGCGTCGGCCGCGTCGAAGTCGTGCGTTCGCTCGACTCCACGTTCGGTCTCGATCAGGAGGCGGTGAAGGCCGCCCGCCAGTGGCGCTTCGCTCCTGGCATGCGGCTGGGCCAGCCGGTGGCGGTCCGCATCACCATCGAGCTCACCTTCACGTTGCGCTGATCGGAGAATCGCCCGTGATCTCACTCCCTCTGCTGGGATCGGCCGCCCTGGCCGTGGCCGTCGCGCTGGCCGGCGTGGCGTGCGAACCGGGGGCCACCGCCGCGAGTGCGGCGGCGCCAGCGGTCGAGACGCAACGGATCGGGCCGCAGCGCCTGCGCGTGCAGGTCGTCGAATCCTATCCGCACGATCCCGGCGCCTTCACGCAGGGCCTGGTCCTCGCCGGCCGGCGGCTGTTCGAGAGCACCGGCCTGGAGGGCCGATCGAGCCTGCGCGAAGTGGATCTGGCCAGCGGCAAGGTGCTGCGCAAGCTCGACGTGCCGGCGCCAGTGTTCGCCGAGGGCCTGGCGCTGGTCGGCTCCCGGTTGTTCCAGATCACCTGGAAGCACGAGGTGGCCTACACCTACGACCGTGACACCTTCAAGCCGGGACCGAGCTTCGACTACACCGGCGAAGGGTGGGGGCTGTGCTACGACGGCCGCGACATCGTGATGAGCGACGGCAGTGCCCGGCTCACCTTTCGCGGTCCCCAGACGTTCCGCCCGCTACGCGAGATCACCGTCCGGACCACCGGCCAGCCGGTCGATCAGCTGAACGAACTGGAGTGCGTCGGGCCGCACGTCTACGCCAACATCTGGATGACCGACCGCATCGTCCGCATCGACCCGAAGAGCGGGGAAGTCACCGCGCTCATCGACGCGTCGAACCTGCTGCCGCCGGCCGAACGCTTCGGCACCGACGTCCTGAACGGCATCGCCCACGACCCGAGCACCGACACGTTCCTGATTACCGGCAAGCTCTGGCCACGCATGTTTCGCGTGCGCTTCGTTCCCTAGTGCGCACGCGCCGCCGCGTTGCGGGCGCTTGCCGTGTAGGGAACAGGGAACAGGGAACAGGGAACAGGGAACAGGGATAGAGCCGTACAAGCGAACGGCCCGGCGGGTACTCCCACCGGGCCGTCGTTGTTTCAAAGCCGGGGTTCAGCGTGACAGCGTGACTGACCTGTTCCCTGTTCCCCGGTCCCTGTTCCCTGCAAGCGCGGGCGTCAGTACATCCCGCCCATGCCGCCGCCGCCGGGCATCGAGGGGGCGTCCTTCTTGTCCTCGGGAATCTCGGCGACGATCGCCTCGGTCGTCAGCAGCAGGCTGGCGATCGACGAGGCGTTCTGCAGCGCGTTGCGCACCACCTTGGCCGGGTCGATGACGCCGGCCTTCACCAGGTCCTCGTAGGTGTCGGTGGCGGCATTGAAGCCTTCGTCGCCCTTGCCTTCCTTGACCTTGGCGACGACGATCGAGCCTTCGAGGCCGGCGTTGGCGGCGATCCAGCGGCACGGCTCCTCGATGGCGCGGCGGATGATCTGCACGCCCACTGCCTGGTCGCCTTCGAGTTTCAGGCTGTCGAGCGCCTTGCTGGCGCGCAGCAGCGCGACGCCGCCGCCGGGCACGATGCCCTCTTCGACGGCGGCCTTGGTGGCGTGCATGGCGTCTTCCACGCGCGCCTTCTTCTCCTTCATCTCGGTCTCGGTGGCCGCACCGACCTTGATGACGGCGACGCCGCCGACCAGCTTCGCCAGGCGTTCCTGGAGCTTCTCGCGGTCGTAGTCCGACGAGGTCTCTTCGACCTGCATGCGGATCTGCTTGACGCGGCCCTCGATCGCCTTGCTGTCACCGCCGCCCTCGACGATGGTCGTGTTGTCCTTGTCGATGGTGACCTTCTTGGCCTTGCCGAGATCCTCGAGCTTGATGTTCTCGAGCTTGACGCCGAGGTCCTCGGTGAGCGCCTTGCCGCCGGTGAGGGTGGCGATGTCTTCGAGCATGGCCTTGCGGCGGTCGCCGAAGCCCGGCGCCTTGACGGCGGCGGCCTGCAGCGTGCCACGCAGCTTGTTCACGACCAGGGTGGCCAGCGCTTCGCCCTCGATGTCCTCGGCGATGATCAGCAGCGGGCGGCCGAGACGGGCCACCTGCTCGAGCACCGGCAGCAGGTCCTTCATCGAGCTGATCTTCTTCTCGTGGATCAGGATGACCGGGTTCTCGAGCACCACTTCCATGCGCTCGGGGTCGGTGACGAAGTAGGGCGAGAGGTAACCGCGGTCGAACTGCATGCCCTCGACCACTTCGAGGGTGGTCTCCAGCGTCTTGGCCTCTTCGACGGTGATGACGCCGTCCTTGCCGACCTTTTCCATCGCTTCGGCGATGATGGTGCCGATGGTGTGATCGCTGTTGGCCGAGATCATCCCGACCTGGGCGATCATGTTGCCCTTCACCGGCTTGGCCATCTTCTTGATCTCGGCCGTCATGGCCTCGACCGCCTTCTCGATGCCGCGCTTCAGCTCCATCGGGTTGGCGCCGGCGACGACGTTGCGGGCGCCCTCGCGGTAGATCGCCTGGGCCAGCACGGTCGCCGTGGTCGTGCCGTCACCGGCGGTGTCCGACGTCTTGCTCGCGACCTCGCGCACCATCTGCGCGCCCATGTTCTCGAGCGGATCCTTGAGGTCGATTTCCTTGGCCACCGTCACGCCGTCCTTGGTGATGGTGGGGGAGCCGAACTTCTTGTCGAGGACCACATTGCGGCCCTTGGGACCGAGCGTCACCTTGACCGCGTCGGCCAGCTGGTTCACGCCGCGCAGGATGGCCTGCCGCGACTGCTCACCGTAGATAATCTGCTTCGCCATTTGTCGCCTGTCTCCCGTTCCTGACTGGTTACTTCTCGACCACGGCGAGGACTTCGTCCTCACGCATGATGAGGTACTCGGTGCCGTCGATCTTGATCTCCTGGCCCGAGTACTTGCCGAAGAGGATGGTGTCGCCCGACTTCACGTCGAGCGGGGTCTTCTTGCCGTCCTTGTCGGGCTTGCCGGCGCCGACGGCGACCACTTTGCCCTGCTGGGGCTTTTCCTTGGCGCTGTCGGGGATGATGATGCCCCCGACCTTCTGTTCGCCCTCTTCGATGCGCTCGACGAGGATGCGGTCGTGCAACGGACGCAGTTTCGTAGCCATATCAGGGACTCCGGTCACCATGCGGCGGTCCCGTCCGGGACCGCTGAATACGGGCGCGCCTGGGAGGTGGCCGCCGGGGCCGTTCCAGACGCGCGCTCGCCTTAGCACTCCCCCCACGCGGGGGCTAGCACTCAAGGCACTAGACTGCTAACGATACCGAGCGGCTCGGCCTGGTGTCAAGCCGGGGATCGCGGCCCGGCGGGGCGGCGGCCGCGCGGCGGGCTAGGCCGCGGCGCGGCGCGAGACGCGAATCTTGAGTGCCGCGACCTTGCGGCTCAGGGTGTTGCGGTGCATCCCGAGCACCTCGGCCGCGCGGCTGACGTTGCCGTCGCAGGCGGCGACCACCCGGCTGATGAACCGGCGTTCGAACTCGCGGTGGGCATCGTCGTAGTGCACGCCCTTGTCGACCATTTCGGCCACCACGCGGTCGAGTTGCTCACGCATTCGGGGTCTCCACAGGGCGGCCGGTCAGCCGCTCGAACGCTTCCAGGTACTTCTCGCGCGTGCGGCGCACGACCTCGTCGGGCAGGCTCGGCACCGGCGGTTGCTTGTTCCAGCGAATCGACTCGAGGTAGTCGCGGACGTACTGCTTGTCGAAACTCGGTTGCGGTCCGCCCGGCGCGTACTGATCGGCCGGCCAGTAGCGCGACGAGTCGGGGGTCATCGCCTCGTCGATGAGCAGCAGCTCGCCGCCGTCGGTCAGTCCGAACTCGAACTTGGTGTCGGCGAGGATGATGCCGCAGGCGGCGGCGTGGGCGACGCCGGCGTCATAGAGCGCCATGGTGATCGCCTTGCAGCGGGCGAGCAGGTCGGCGCCGACGACGGCGGCGGCGGCGGCTTCGCTGATGTTGACGTCGTGGCCGGTGTCGGCCTTGGTCGCCGGCGTGAACAGCGCCGCCGGCAGCCGGTCGGACTCGCGCAGACCCGCCGGTAGCATGTGCCCGCAGACGGCGCCGGTGGCCACGTAGTCCTTCCAGCCCGAGCCCGAGAGATACCCGCGGGCGACGCACTCGACCGGCAGCGGCGTCGTGCGGCGGACCAGCATCGCGCGGCCGCGCAACGTGTCGGCGTCGGCGCGCAGCACCGCGGGGAACGCGGCGACGTCGGTCGAGATGACGTGGTTGGCGGTGATCGCCTGCGTCCGCGCGAACCAGAACGCCGACAGCTGGGTGAGCACGCGGCCTTTGTCGGGGATGCCCGAGCCGAGCACGTAGTCGAACGCCGAGATGCGGTCGGTGGCGACGATCAGCACGTCGTCACCGACGGCGTAGAGATCGCGGACCTTGCCCTGCCGCAGCCGGGGCACGCCAGAGAGCGCAGATTCGATCAGGGGAGGGGCAAGCACCACGACAGCTCCGGCACGGGGACCGGGCATCGTAGCGATTCAGCGTCATCGGCGCAAGACCCGCGTCGGCGCGTCATGTAGTATGGACGAGCCGACCCGTGCCGTGGCCTCCGCCGCGCCGCACGTGCCGCGTCGACGCCATGCGCACGTGGATCCGTCCCCTCGTCGTCACCGCCCTCGCGGCCGGCCTGCTCGCCGCCTTTCTTCGCAACGCCAATCTGCGCGAGGTGTGGAGCGTCATGCGCCAGGCGCGGCTCGACCTGGTCGCCGTCGGCGTCGGCCTGCTGTTCTTCGGCTACGTCTGCCGCACGCTGCGCTGGCAGGTGATGCTGGCGCCGATCGGCCCGACCAGGTTCGGCGTCGCGCTGCGCGCGACGATCATCGGCTTCGCCGCGTCGTTCGTCCTGCCGGCGCGCGCCGGTGAGGTGATCCGGCCGTGGCTGCTGGCCAAACGCGAAGGGCTGCCGGTGGCGGCGGCGTTCGCCACGATCCTGCTCGAGCGGGTGCTCGACCTCGTCACCGTGCTGGCCCTGCTCGGGCTCTACTTCCTGGCGTTCGACCCGGGCCTGTCGGCGATGGATCCGGCGATGTACGGCGCGGTCCGGGCCGGCGCGTTGCTGGCGGCGGTGGCGGCCGCGGTCGGCATGGCGGTGATGTTCGCGTGCGCCGCCGATCCGGCGCGGCTCAGCCGTCTGGTGGCATGGAGCACGGCGTGGCTTCCGGCCGGCCCGCGGGCCATCATCACGACGCTGTCGCAGTCGTTCGGCGAAGGCCTGGCGTCGGTCCGCAAGCCGCGTCAGCTGGCCCTGGCGCTGGCGTGGTCGGTGCCGCTGTGGCTGGCGATCGCCGCCCAGATCTGGGTGGTGTCGCTGGCGCTGGGGGTGGTGCTGCCGCTGGCGGGCTCGCTGCTGGTCACGGCGGTGCTGGTGGTCGGCGTCGCCGTGCCGACGCCGGGAGCGGTCGGCGGGTACCACGAGGCCTACCGACTGGCGGCGACGTCGTTCTTCGCCATCGACAACGACCACGCGATCGGCGCGGCGATCGTGCTGCACGCCGTCGGATTCGTGCCGACGCTGGCGGCCGGGGCGTGGATGATGGCGGCGGAAGGCCTGTCGGTCGGCAGCCTCGGCCAGGTGGCCGGGACAGCCACAGCCCGGGAGACGCACCCGTGAAGTGTCCGTACTGCGGCGAGCTCGGCGACAAGGTGGTCGACTCGCGCGAGAGCAAGGAAGGCGACGTCATCCGTCGCCGCCGGCAGTGTCTCAGCGCCGGCTGCGGCAAGCGCTTCACCAGCTACGAGCGGATCGACGAGATTCCGTACATGGTGGTGAAGAAGGACGGCACGCGCGAACGCTTCGAACGGCAGAAGCTGGTCGCCGGCCTGCTCAAAGCGTGCGAGAAGCGACCGGTGTCGGTGGCGGCGATCGAGGCGATCGCCGACCGCGTCGAAGGCATGCTCCAGGACAAGGCCGAGAAGGAAATCAACACTACCGAGGTCGGCGCCTTCGTCATGCAGGAGCTGAAGCAGCTCGACAAGGTGGCCTACGTGCGCTTCGCGTCGGTGTATCGCCACTTCCGTGACATCGGCGAGTTCATGACCGAGCTGAAGGACCTGTTGAGCGCGAAGGAATAGCCGCCCGCCGCGGGCGACAGCACAGATGGCGATCTCGCGGACTTCCGCCGTGCCGGGTGATCGGGGCGTCGCGGCGCCCCCGGCCGCGGCGCGCCGGCCGTTCCGTGACAACCCGCGCCTCATCCTCGCCGGCATCGTGCTGCTGCTCGCCGTGCTGGGCAGCTTGCTGTGGCTGGCCGACCGATCGGCGCGGCTGTCGCCCGACTTCCTGACCGGCTTCGTCCTCTACGCCCTCAGCGCGACCAACTTCATGATGCTGCTCGCACTGGGGTTCTTCCTGGTGCGCAACGTCGTCAAGCTGGTGGTCGAGCGGCGCCGCGCGCTGCCCTTCGCCCGCTTCCGCGCCAAGCTGGTCGCGCTGCTGCTCGGTCTGACGCTGGTGCCGGCGGTGCTGGTACTCGCGGTCGGCTCGCAGGTGGTGCTGACCGCGGTCGATCGCTGGTTCAACGCGCCGATGGACGAGGTGCTGGCGTCGGCCAGCGCGATCGCCGCCGACTACTACGAGGAACGGCAGCGTGTCGTCAGCGACGAAGCCGGCCGGCTGGCCCGGGCGCTGTCGCGCATCGATCTGACCAATGACATCGAAGGGGTGCGGGCAGTCGTCGCCCCTGACGTGACCCAGCAGCGGATCGGGCTGGTCCAGGTCTATCGGGTGGCCGGCAGCGGCGGCGCCGTGCAATCGGTGGTCGACGTCGCCGCGCCCGACGTGCCGACCGGATCGGCGCGGGCCGGCGGCGACCGGCTGGCGGCGCTCGTGGTCAGCGGCTCGCCCGGCGAGTGGGTGGTCGAGCCGGTGCCGGGCGGCGACGGCGGCGAGCTGATGCGCGTCGCCCGCGCGATCCACGCGCCCGATGGCCGTCTGGTCGGCGTCGTGCTGGCCAGCGACGTGCTCACCGGCGAGATGGCGGAGCGGGCCCGACGCATGACGCAGGCCTACGAGGCCTACACCCAGTTGCGGGTGCTCAAGCAGCCGCTGGCCGGCGTCTACCTGTCGTTCTTCGTGATGGTCACGCTGCTCATCCTGGTCGGGTCGACGTGGATGGGGTTGTACCTCGCCAAGCGCATCACCCGGCCGGTCCAGATGCTGTCAGCGGCGGCGCGGGAGATTGGCGCCGGACGGCTCGAGCATCGCATCGAGCACCAGGCCGACGACGAGTTCGGCAACATGATCGAGTCGTTCAACGCCATGGCCGCCGACCTGTCAGCCCGGCAGCGCTCGCTCGAACAGGCCACCGTCGAACTCGAACAACGCCATCACGAAGTCGAGCGGCGTCACCGGTCGGTCGAGACGATCCTCGAACGGATCGCCACCGGCGTCGTGTCGATCGACGCCCGCGGCGCGATCGGCCGGGTCAACTCCGCGGCCGCCCGCCTGCTCGGCCTGGGCCCTGGTGTCGAGGGCCGGCCGCTGGCCGAGGTGCTGGGCGCCGACCTCGCCGCGGTGACCGCGCTCGTCACCGAAGCGGCGCGGGCCAGGGGTGAATCGGTGGCGCAGGAAGTGGCCATCGCCCGCGACGGCCGCGAGATGACGCTGGCGGTGGCAGCGACGCGGCTGCACGGCGCGGCCGGTTTCGAAGGCACGGTGCTGGTGCTCGACGACGTCACGCCGCTCATCCGGGCGCAGAAGGTGGCGGCCTGGCGCGAAGTGGCGCGGCGACTGGCGCACGAGATCAAGAACCCGCTGACGCCGATTCAGCTCTCGGCGGAGCGGCTGCAGCGCAAGCTCGGTGATGCCACGCCACATGCCGAGCTGGTGCGCGAGTGCACGACGACGATCATCGGCGAGGTCGAATCGCTGAAAGGACTGGTCGACGAGTTCGCCCAGTTCGCCCGTATGCCGGCGCCGCGGGCGGTGCCGACCGCGGTCAACGCCGTGCTCACCGAGGCGCTGACGCTCTACGAAGGGCTGTTCGCCCACGTCGAGATCGTGCGCCGGTTCGACGCCGCGCTGCCGCCGGTGCGGCTCGACGCCGAGCAGTTCAAGCGGGTGGTCATCAACCTGGTCGACAACGCCATCGAGGCGATGGAGCAACGCGGACAGCTGATCGTCGAGACGTCGCGCGACACCGCCCATGCGCTGGTGCGGGTCGTGGTGGCCGACGACGGCCCGGGCATCCCGGCCGGCGACCGCGACAAGCTGTTCCTGCCGTACTACTCGACCAAGCGCCGCGGCTCGCGGCCTCGGCCTGGCGATCGTCCGCCGCATCGTCGCCGAACACGGCGGCAACGTCGAAGTGTCGGACAATGTGCCCAGGGGCACCCGATTCACCATCGAGTTGCCCGGCTGAGCCGCTCCGGCATGTCCTCCATCCTCATCGTCGACGACGAGCCCGGCGTGCGCACCGCCCTCGGCGGCGTGCTCCGCGACGAGGGCTACACGGTGGACACCGTGGACTCGGGCGAAGCCTGCCTGGAGCGGGTGGTGACCCAGGCCTACGACGTGGTGCTGCTCGACGTGTGGATGCCGGGGATCGACGGCCTGAGACGCTGCAGCGGCTGCGCGAGCGGCGCGTCGACGCCGAGGTCGTGATCATCTCCGGCCACGGCAACGTCGAGTCGGCGGTGCGGGCGATCAAGCTCGGCGCCTTCGACTTCGTGGAGAAGCCGCTGTCGCTCGACAAGGCGGTGCTGGTCGTGCGCCACGCCTTGCGCCAGCGGGCGTTCGAGGCCGAGAACCGCGATCTGCGCGCCCAGGTCGATCGCCGCCACACGCTCATCGGTGACAGTCCGGCGATGCAGCACCTGCGCGAGCAGGTGCTGCTGGCGGCGCCGACCAACGGCCGGGTGCTGATCCTCGGCGAGAACGGCACCGGCAAGGAAGTGGTCGCCCGGACGCTGCACGCCCATTCGCGGCGGCGCGCCGCGCCGTTCGTCGATGTCAACTGCGCGGCGATTCCCGACGACCTGATCGAGACCGAGCTGTTCGGCCACGCCCGCGGCGCCTTCACCGGCGCGGTCGCCGATCGGCGCGGTCGCTTCGAGCACGCGCAACGGCGGCACCATCTTCCTCGACGAGATCGGCGACATGAGCCTGAAGACCCAGGCCAAGGTGCTGCGCGCGCTCCAGGAGCAGGTGATGCAGCCGGTTGGCGGCACCGCCACGGTCAAGGTCGACGTCCGGGTGATCGCCGCGACCAACAAGGATCTGCAGGACGAGATCCGGGCCGGACGCTTCCGCGAAGATCTCGTATTTCCGCTTGAACGTCGTGCCGATCTTCGTCCCGCCGCTGCGCGACCGCGCCGACGACGTGCCGCGGCTGGCCGAACACTTCATGGCGACGCTGGCCGGAGAGTACGGGCGGCGGATCAAGCGGTTCGCCCCCGAGGCGATGACCCGCCTCCAGCAGCACGCCTGGCCCGGCAACGTCCGTGAGCTGCACAACGTCGTCGAGCGGTTGCTCATCATGGCCTCGGGCGACGTCATCACGCTCCAGGACGTGGCCTTCGTCGGCGACGCGCCGCTGGCGGCGCCGGCGGTGTCACCGGTCGGCCCGACCACGCCGCTGGCCGAGGCGCGCGAGCGCTTCGAGCGCGACTACATCCTGCAGGTGCTGGCCGCTCACCAGGGCAACATCTCGCGCACCGCCGACGCCCTGGGAGTCGAGCGCAGCAATCTCTACAAGAAGATGCGCGGCTTCGGCATCGCGCCGTCGCGCCGCGACGTCGACTAGTCGGCGTCGCGCAGGCGGGCTTCGAGCACCTGCGCCGGACGGAAGCCCTCGAGCTGCAGGTAGTACTCGGCCGTCTGCACCAGGGCGGCCGACGGGATGAGCCCGACGACCTCGCTTTCGAGGACGGCCACGCCGTAGCGCGCCGCCTCACGCTTGACCGTGTCGAACACTCGGAAGATCGGCGTCTTCTCGAAGTTGGTCAGGTTCATCGACACCTGAACGATGCCGCGGTCTTCGAGCCGCAGGCCCATCGCCTTCACGAAGCGAAAACCGCCCGAGCTCATCCGCACCGCGGCAGCGATCTTCCGGGCCACGTCCAGCCGGTCGGTGGCGAGATTGATGTTGTAGGCGATGAGCGGCATGCGCGCGCCGATCACCGACGCGCCGGCGCTGACATGCGGCGTCGCCGGGCCGAAGTCCGGCTGCCACTCCGGAGCGCTGATCTTGGCGGCCAGGCCCTCGAACTCGCCGCGGCGGATGTCTTCGAGGTTGCGGCGGGCCGGCGTCGCCGCGGCTTCCTCGTACAGGAACACCGGCAGGTCGAAACGCGCGGCGACGGCGGCGCCGACCTCGCGCGCCAACGCCACGCAGTCGGCCATCGTCGCGCCGGCAATCGGCACGAACGGCACGACGTCGACGGCGCCGAGCCGCGGGTGCTCGCCGTGGTGACGGCGCAGGTCGACCCGGCTCAGCGTGGCCGCGAAGAGCGCGAGCACGGCCTCGAGCAGCGGACCGCGGTCACCGGCGAAGGTCAGCACCGAGCGGTGGTGGGCGGCGTCGGACTGCACGTCGAGCAGCCGCACGCCGGGCACGCCGCGGACGGCGTCGGCGATCGCCGCTACGGCGGCGGCGTCCTTACCCTCGCTGATGTTGGGGACGCACTCGATGATAGTCATCGGTCGGGGGTTGTACCACACCGCGGCGGCGCGAGGTAAGTGCTATACTCCCCGTGACTTGCAGGCATGACGGACCCGACGCCAGGGGAAGATCAGGCCCCCGAGAGCCTGTCGGACGTCGAGCGGCAGAGCCGCATCGAGCAGCTGCTCGTGTCGGGCCTCGACGAGTACTTCGCCGGTCGTCTCGACCACGCCATCAACGTCTGGACCCGGGTGTTGTTCCTCGACCGCGCCAACGACCGGGCGCGAGCCTATATCGACCGTGCACGGCGTGCCCAGGCCGAGAAGCAGCGCGAGACCGAGGCGCTCGTGCATCAGGGGCTGATGGCGTTCGACGCCGGGGAAGTCGAGCAGGCGCGGACGTTGCTGACCTCGGCCCTCGAACACGGCGCGCCGCACGAACAGGCGCTGCCGGTCCTCCACCGCATCGGATTGCTGGCGACGCCGGCGACCGCCGCGCCGGCGCCGCTCCGGGTGCGCTGGCGCCGCGCCGTTGCGCCGGCGCCGAGTCCGGCCGCCCGCCCATGGCTCTGGCTGCTGGCGGCGGCGTTGCTCGCGATGAGCGCGGCCGGACTGTGGATCGTCGTGAGCGGCCCCGGGGACGGCGGCTTCGCCAGCGCCCCGGCCGTCGATCCGGCGGTCGACGTGCTGCCGGTTCCCGGCGCGTCCGATGCCCACCTGGCACGCGCCGCCGCGCTGTTCGGCACCGGCAAACTGCCCGATGCCCTCGCGGTGCTCGATCGGATCTCGCCCGGTGACAACGCCTATCCGGACGCGCAGGCGCTGCGGGCACGGGTGCAGCGCGAGCTGCTCGCGGCGGCCGGCGGCGGCATCGAACGGAGCCAGCCATGAAGTGTCCGAAGTGCGGATACGTCGGCTTCGCGGAGACGCCGCGCTGCCGGCACTGCGGCTACGACTTCTCGTTCGCCCCGCCGGTCGACGCCGTGGCCACCGTGCCGGTCGCTGCCGCCGTGGCCGCCGCACCGCGGGTCAGCAGCGTGGCCGACGAGTTCTTCGCCGCCGGCCGGGTCGAGACACCGCCGTCGCTCGATCAGCTGGGGTTCGTGGATCTCGAACGGCTCGACGATCAGCCCTCGGGTCCGCTGGTCGACCTGCCGCTGGCCACGGCCACGCCCTCGGATCTGTTCGCCGACTCGCCGCCGCCGGCCCGGCCGCCGCTGGCCGTGCGCCGTGGCCAGGAACGGCCGCGCAGCCGGCCAACGACGCAGGTGCTGCGCCGGCCGGCCACCAGCCTGCTCGACGTGCCGGTGCACGACGACCCGGCGGCCGACGTCGTCGTCGAAGGGCCGCCGCGGCCGGCCGCGATGGCCGCGCGTATCGCCGCCGGCCTGCTCGACGTAGCGCTGCTTGGCGGCATCGCGCTCGTGGTCGTGTATCTCACGGTACGGCTGGCCGGGCTGACGATGGCGGAGCTGGACCGGGTGCCGCCGCTGCCGCTCGGGGCGTTCCTGCTCGGGCTGGCGGCGGCGTATCTCGCCGCGTTCACCGCCTGCGGGGGCCAGACCCTGGGCAAGATGGCGCTCGGCGTCCGCGTCGTGGCCGATGACGGCGCCGTGCCACCGGGTGCGGCGGCGCTGCGCGCCGTCACGTCGCTGGCCGGAGCGGCCCTGGCCGGCCTCGGCTTCCTGCCGGCCCTTTTCGACGGCGACCATCGAGGCGTGCATGACCGCCTCGCCGGCACGCGGGTCGTGCGCACGTAAGCTAGCGAGACTCCGCCTTCAACCGACGAGCATGCGGCTCCGCCTCGCTAGCGCAGTGTTGTTTGGCCCACGCTCCGCGTGGGCGAGACGCCTTGGGAGGCGGGGAGAAGTCGTGACTCATTCGCACGGCATTTGCGGCCCGCAAGGCGTCTAGGTGCGCGCGCTCGCGGTCGCTATCGCCACGGCCGGACACACCGGCTGGTTCCCGGTCGCCCCGGGCACGGTGGGCTCCGCCGTCGGCGTCGCGCTGTGGTGGGCGCTGCGCGCGGCGGGGGCCGGCGTCGTGACCGAGATGGCGGTGGCCGCCGTGCTGTTCGTGGTCGGGGCGTGGGCGGCCACGCAGACCGAGCGCGCCCTCGGTATCACTGATCCGGGACCGGTCGTGGTGGATGAGGTGATGGGGATGTGCGTGACGCTCGTGGCGGCGCCGCTGTCGTGGCCGGCGGCCGCGACCGGTTTCCTGCTGTTCCGCGTCTTCGACATCGTCAAGCCGCCGCCGGCGCGGCGGCTCGAACGGCTGCACGGCGGGTGGGGCATCATGGCCGACGATCTGGCCGCTGGGGTCTACGCCTGGGCCGGGCTCCAGATCGCGATCGCGCTGGCGCCGTCATGGCTGTCGTGACGCCCGAGCCGCCGACGGCGGTGATACTCGCCATCGGCAGCGAACTGCTCGCCCTCGGCCGTACCGACACCAACTCCCCGCATATCGCCGCGGCGCTGCAGCGCTACGGCATCGCGGTGCAGTTCACCGCGGTGGTCGGCGACGATCCCGACGCGCTCAGCGACGCCTTGCGCCACGGCCTGGCGCGGGCCGACCTCGTGGTCTGCACCGGCGGCCTCGGTCCGACCGACGACGATCGGACGCGGGCCGCGGCCGCGGCGGTGCTGGGCCTGGTGCTGGTCGAAGACGACACCGTCCTTGCCGGGATCCGGGCCCGCTTCGCGGCCCGTCAGCTGGTCATGCCCGAGATCAACCGGCGGCAGGCCGAAGTCCCCGCGGGCGCCGCGGTGGTGCCCAACACCCGCGGCACCGCGCCCGGCCTGTGGATTCCGGCGGGTGCGGGCGCGCTCCTGCTCCTGCCCGGGCCGCCCCGCGAGATGATCCCGATGCTGGCCGACGCGCTCGAACGCCACGTCGCGTCGCGCTGGGGGGTGACCGCGCGCCGCCAGCGCGTGGTCATCGTCGCCGGTCGCAGCGAGTCGTGGGTGGACGAGCGGCTGCAGCCGATCTACGGCCCCTGGGCGGGGCAGTCGCCGCCGATCGCCACGACCGTCCTGGCGAGTCTCGGCATCGTCGAGATCCACCTGTCGGCCGCAGGCGGTGACGCGGCCGCACTCGACGCCCGGCTCGCCACCGCGGTGGCGGCGTTGACCGCGCCGCTCGATGCCGACGTCGTCAGCGTCGATGGCCGCGGGTTGGAGCGCGCCGTTGGCGACGCGCTGGTCGCCCGCGGCTGGCGCATCGGCGTCGCCGAGTCGTGCACTGGCGGCCTCATCACCTCGCGGCTCACCGATGTCCCCGGCAGCAGCGCCTACGTCGATCGCAGCGTCGTCGCCTACAGCAACGCGGCGAAGCTGGCGCTGCTGCAGGTGCCGGCGGCGCTGCTCGACGCGCACGGCGCGGTGAGTGAGCCGGTGGCGCTGGCGATGGCCGCCGGACTGCGCGCGACCAGCGGCGTCGAGGTCGCGCTGGCGACGACCGGCATCGCCGGACCGGCCGGCGGCAGCGCCGAGAAGCCGGTCGGCACCGTGTGTATCGCCATCGACGGACCGCTCGGCGCCGAGGTGCGGACGGTGCGCTTCGCCGGCGACCGTCACGTCGTGAAGGCGATGGCGTCGAGCACGGCGCTGGACCGCGTGCGCCGCTACCTGCTGCGGGACGCGTCGGCCTGACGTGCCCGGCGTATACTCCGCGCTCCGCGCCATGACTGCCGTTATCGTCGGCTATCTCATCGGCTCCCTGCCGCTCGGCCTGTTGCTGACCCGCGGCTGGAGCGGGGTCGATCCGCGGCGGGTCGGCAGCGGCAACCTCGGCGCGACCAACGTGTACCGCGCCGCGGGCTGGGGTCTGGGCCTCGCCGTGATGGCCCTCGACATGGCCAAGGGCACCGGCGCCGTGCTGCTCGCCGCGCGCGCCGGAGCGGGTGAGGGGACGACCGTCGCCGCCGGCGTGGCGGCCGTGGTCGGGCATGTCTTCCCGGTGTGGCTGCGCGGCCGCGGCGGCAAGGGTGTGGCGACGGCGTGCGGGGTGTTCGCGGTGCTGGCGCCGCTGGCGACGGTCGCGGCGCTGGCCGCGTTTGTCGTCACCGTCGCGGCGACCCGCATGGTGTCCGCCGGATCGCTGGTCGCGACGCTGGCGCTGCCGTCGGTCGCGGCGCTCTCGGGAACGGCGCCGGCGGTGACGGCGGGGGCCGCGGCCGCCGCGATGGTGATCGCGTGGCGTCATCACGGGAACGTGAGACGGATCTGGGCCGGCACCGAGCGCCGGTTGCGCCGTCCTCGAACGGCCGTTGTCGGTGACGACGACCCCTCGGAGCCGTCCGGTGCGTAACGTCGCGGTGCTCGGGGCCGGCAGCTGGGGGACTGCGCTGGCGATCCACCTGGCGCGCATCGGCCATCCCGTGCGCCTGTGGGCACGAGACGCCGCGCTGGTCGCCGAGATGCAGGCGCGGCGCGCCAACCCGGTCTATCTGCCCGATGCGTCGTTTCCCGAGGCGCTGACGGCGACCGGTCGGCTCCCCGAGGCGCTGCTCGACGCGCAGCTGGTCGTCGCCGCCGTGCCGTCGCACGGCCTGCGCGTGGTGCTGCGCCAGGCGGCGCCGCACGTCGATGCCGGCGCCATGGTGCTCAGCGCCACCAAGGGCATCGAGGACGGAACGCTCCTGCGCATGTCGCAGGTCGTCGCCGAGGAATGGCCGCATGTCGCGGACGTCGCCGTGCTCTCCGGCCCGAGCTTCGCCGCCGAACTGGCCCGATCGATGCCGACGGTGGTGGTCGTCGCCTCGCAACGCGCCGACGTGGTCGGGCACGTCCAGGAAGAGTTCCGATCGGGAGCACTGCGCCTCTACGCCAGTCCCGATGTCGTCGGCGTCGAGCTGGGCGGCGCGCTCAAGAACGTGATCGCCATCGCCGCCGGAGTCGTCGACGGCATGCGGCTGGGGCACAACGCCCAGGCGGCGCTCATCACCCGCGGGCTCGCTGAGATCTCACGTCTCGCCGTGGCCGCCGGCGGCGACCGCGAGACCCTGGCCGGGCTGGCTGGCATGGGCGACCTCGTGCTCACCTGCACCGGTCATCTGAGCCGCAACCGGCACGTCGGGGTGGCGCTGGCCGAAGGCCGCGATCTGAGCGAGATCCTGGCCAGCACCAAGATGGTCGCCGAAGGCGTGCGGACGACCCGCGCGGCGCTGGCGCTGGGTGCGGCCCACGGCGTCGAACTGCCGATTGCCGCGCAGGTCGACGCGCTGCTGCAGGGGCGCATCACGCCGGACGCCGCGGTCGGGGCCCTGATGGGCCGCCGCCAGCGCGCCGAGTCCGACGTCGCACGCTGACCGCCGCGCCGGGCGCCGGCAGGCCGCCTGCTAAGATCAGGCCGATGGGTTTGTTCGAGAAGCTCTCGCAAGGACTGTCACGGACCGCGGAGCGGCTCGCCCAGCAGTTCGAGGCCATCGTCGGCAAGGCCGACGCCCCCGATCGCGCCGGTGACGGCGTCGACGTCGAGACCGCCGAAGCGCTCGAGGAACTGCTGCTCGGCGCCGATGTCGGCGTGGCCGCCACGGCGCGAATTCTCGCCGCGGTCACCGCCCGGCCGGCCCGCGGCGGGCCGGGACTGCGCGCCCGCGTCGTCGACGAACTGCGCGGGGTGTTCGCGCGCGCCGAGACCCCGCTGGTGGTCCCGCTGGCGCCGCCGCGGGTCGTGCTGGTCGTCGGCGTCAACGGCACCGGCAAGACGACGACGGTGGGCAAGCTGGCGCACCGGCTGCGCGAGGAGGGCCGCACGCCCCTCATCTGCGCCGCCGACACGTTCCGCGCGGCCGCTGTCGACCAACTCCAGATCTGGGCGACGCGCGCCGGCGTCGACATCGTGCGGGCGCAGGACGGCGCCGATGCCGCCGCCGTGGTCTACGACGCGCTCGCCGCCGCCAAGGCCCGCGGCGCCGACACCGTCCTGGTCGACACCGCCGGCCGGCTGCACACCCGCGTCAACCTGATGAGCGAGCTCGACAAGATCCGCCGCATCGCCGCCCGGGAGGTGCCCGGGGCGCCGCACGAGGTGCTCCTGGTCCTCGATGCCACGGTCGGGCAGAACGGCGTGACGCAGGCGCGCGAGTTCGCCGCGGTGGCCGGCGTCACCGGCGTCGTCCTCACCAAACTCGATGGCACCGCCAAGGGCGGCGTCGCCGTGGCCATCGCCCACGACCTCGGCCTGCCGATTCGCTACGTCGGCGTCGGCGAGTCGATCGACGACCTGCTGCCGTTCTCCGCCGACGACTACGTCCACGCGCTGTTCAAGGCCGGCTGGTGAGCGACACCGCGATGATGCGCCGCGCGCTGTTCCACGCGGCGCGGGCCCAGGGCGTCACGACGCCGAACCCGGTGGTCGGCGCGGTCGTCGTCGCCGCCGACGGCGTGATCGTCGGCCAGGGCCATCACGAGCGGGCCGGCGGACCGCACGCCGAGGTCGTGGCGCTCGAGGCGGCCGGGGCCGACGCGTTGGGCGCGACGATGTACGTGACGCTCGAGCCGTGCTGTCACGTCGGCCGCACCGGGCCATGCACGCAGCGGATTCTCGACGCCGGCATCTCTCGGGTGGTGGTGGCGACGCTGGATCCGTTTCCGCGGGTATCAGGACGTGGCGTCGAAGTGCTGCGTGCGGCCGGCGTCGCCGTCGACGTCGGGATCGAAGGGCCGGAGGCCCGTCGCCTGAATGCCGGCTTCCTGTCGGCGCACGAGCGCCACCGCCCCTTCGTCATGGTCAAGGCGGCGGTGAGCGCCGACGGGATGATTGCGGCGACGCCCGGCGTCCGCACCGCGATCTCCGGCCCCGAGGCCGCCCGTCGCACCCAGCGGCTGCGGGCGGCGGTGGACGCCATCGCCGTCGGCAGTGGCACCGTCCTCGCCGACGACCCGCGGCTGACGGTGCGCGACGTCGTCCGCCAGCGCCCGTGGTACCGGCTGGTGTTCGACCGGCGCCTGCGAATCCCGCTCGGGGCTGCCGTGCTCGCCACGCCGGCCGACGGGCAGGTGATAATAGTGGCGCCCCCGGACGCCGTCGCCAGCCGTGCCGGGCACGTCGCGGACTTGACCGCGCGCGGGGCGATCGTGCTGGAGGCAGACTCGCTCGACGCCGCGTGCCGCCGGTTGGTGCCGCTGGGCATCCAGACACTGCTGGTGGAAGGGGGGGCGGCGCTGCACCGCAGCTTCTGGGAGGCCGATCTCGTGGACCGGATGCACCTCATCACCGCACCCGGGATGCTCGGCGCCGCCGGAGTGCCGGTGTTCGGCGGGTACGCGACGCCGTGGCCGCAGCTGAGTGATCTGCGGTCGACGCCGTGCGGCCGCGATGTGTGGATCGAGGGCGATGTTCACCGGACTCGTTGAACAGGTCGGCACCCTGGCCGAAGTCAAGCCGACGGCGGGCGGCTATCGCCTGCGGGTCGAGACCGCCATGGCCGCGACGCTGCGGCCGGGCGACAGCGTCGCCGTGGCCGGTGTGTGCCTGACCGCGCTGGTCGCCCACCAGAGCGAGCTGCACGCCGATGTCGGTCCGGAGACGGCCCGCGTCACCACCCTCGGAACCCTGGCCCGCGGGCAGCGCGTCAACCTGGAGCGGCCACTGCGCGCCGATGACCGGCTCGGCGGCCATTTCGTGCTCGGCCATGTCGACGGCCTCGGCGTCGTCGACGACGTGCGTGCGGAAGGCGGCAGCCATTGGCTCACCGTGAGCTACCCGTCGGCCCTGGCGGCGCTCTTCATCCGCAAGGGCAGTGTCACCGTCGACGGCGTGAGCCTCACGGTGGCCGGCCTCGATGACCGGCACTTCGACGTGCAGATCATTCCCTACACCTGGACGCACACCACCTTGGGCGGCCTGAAGCGCGGCGACAAGGTGAACATCGAGTGCGACGTCCTCGGCAAGTACGTCGCCCGGGCGTCGGAGATCGCGGCGCTGCCCGAGCGGAAGCGCCGGTGAGACGAGCCATCCCCATGACCAAGACCCGCAAGTCGTCCCGCCGCCCGGCGGCCCGTACCGTGCGTCGCCCGCGCGGATCCGCGCTGAAGTTCTCCGCCGTCGGGGTCGCCGTCGAGGCGATCCGCAGCGGCGGGATGGTGATCGTCGTCGACGACGAGGACCGCGAGAACGAAGGCGACCTGACCATCGCCGCGGAGAAGGTGACGCCGGCGGCGATCAACTTCATGATGACCCACGGCCGCGGGCTCATCTGCATGCCGATGACTCCCGACCGGCTCGACGAGCTCGAGATTCCGCTGCAGGTCCCGCCCGGCCGCAACACCACGCCGTTCGACACCGCCTTCTGCGTCGGCATCGAGGCCCGGCGCGGCGTGACGACCGGGATCTCGGCCGCCGACCGCGCGACCACCATCCTCACCGCGATCAGGCCGAAGGCCAAGCCGGGCGATCTGGCCCGGCCCGGCCACGTGTTCCCGCTGCGCGCCCGCGACGGCGGCGTGCTGGTCCGCGCCGGCCAGACCGAAGCGGCCATCGACCTCGCGCGCGCCGCCGGCCTGTATCCGGCCGGGGTCATCTGCGAGATCGCCAAGGCCGACGGGACCATGGCCCGCGTCCCCGACCTGATGCGCTTCGCGCGCAAGCACCGGCTGCCGATCATCACCGTGGCCGACCTCATCCAATACCGCATGCGGATGGAACGGCTGGTGACGCCGGCCGCGGCCGCGCCGCTGCCGACCGAGCATGGCCCGTTCAATATCCACGTCTACGAGACGGTGCTGAACAAGGAGACCCACGCCGCGCTGGTCTGCGGCGACATCGGCGACGGCACCGACGTCCTGGTGCGCGTCCATTCGAGCTGCCTGACCGGCGACGTGTTCCATTCCGCACGCTGCGACTGCGGATCGCAGCTCGACGCCGCCATGAAACGCATCGCCAAGGAAGGCCGCGGCGTGCTCCTGTATCTCAACCAGGAGGGCCGGGGCATCGGACTGGCGAACAAGATTCGCGCCTATCAGCTGCAGGACCGCGGCTTCGACACGGTCGAGGCGAACGAGCGGCTGGGGTTCAAGCCCGACCAGCGCGACTACGGCATCGGCGCCCAGATCCTGCGCGATCTGGGCGTCCGGACCATGCGGCTGCTCACCAACAACCCCCGTAAGTTCGTCGGCCTGCAGGGCTACGGGCTGTCGGTGGTCGAGTCGCTGCCGATCGAAATCGCGCCGTCGGACACCACCCGGCGCTATCTCACGACCAAAAAAGAGAAGCTCGGGCACCGGCTCACCAAGGTCTGAGCGCGCCGGGGCGGAAGCTCGGGCACCGGCTGACAAAGGTCTAATGACCTGTGACGGCTAGGGGCTAGCGGCTGGCGGCTAGACGCGCACCCGACATCGGGGGCCGGCGTAAACGTTGACCATCCCCCAGAAGCTCGCGTAGGATAAGGGTTTGCGCCGAGTGTCTTCGGACGCTCCAGCGGCGGATGTCTCCGTCCGGTGGGGTGGCCGAATCGCCGGCCCCCGACCCATGTTCGACGCCCTGAGCACCCGGCTGCAAGACGTCTTCCAGTCGCTGGGGGGTGAGGTTCGCCTCACGCCCGAGACGACCGAGCGCGTGCTGCGTGACATCCGCACGGCGTTGCTCGAGGCCGACGTCAACCTGCAGGTCGTCAAGGCGTTCGTCGATCGCGTCCGTGATCGCGCCTCCGAACAGACCGTCCAGTCGAGTCTGGCCCCGGCCCAGCAGGTCGTCAAGATCGTCCGCGACGAGCTGCTCAACCTGTTCGGCGATGCCAAAGGCGGGCTGAGCCAGGGCGGCCCGCGGCCGCAAGTCATCCTGATGCTCGGCCTCCAGGGCTCGGGTAAGACGACCACCACCGGCAAGCTGGCGCGGATGCTGGCCCGGCAGGGCCGATTCCCGCTCGTCGTGTCCACCGACGTCCGCCGCCCGGCGGCGATCGAACAGCTCGCCGTCGTGGCCGGGAAGGCCGGCGTGCGGGTGTTCGATCCGGCCGGCAACCTCGATCCGGTGTCGCGCGCGAAGGGCGCGCTCGCCGAGGCCCGCAACACCGGCCTCGACGTCGTCATCGTCGACACCGCCGGACGCCTCCACATCGACGACGAGCTGATGCGCGAGCTGGTCGCCATCAAGGACGTGGTCCAGCCGTCCGACCTGCTCTACGTCGCCGATGCGATGACCGGCCAGGACGCGATCAAGAGCGCCGGCGAGTTCAATCGCCAGGTCGGTGTCACCGGCGTCGTGCTGTCGAAGATCGACGGCGACGCCCGCGGCGGCGCCGCGCTGTCGGTCGTCTCGGTGGTCGGCGTGCCGATCGCCTTCGTTGGCGCCGGGGAGCGGCTCGAGGACCTCGAGGCGTTCCACGCCGACCGCTTCGTGTCGCGGCTGCTCGGCATGGGCGACGTGCTGTCGCTCATCGAGAAGGCCGAAGAGGTCATCGACGCGAAGCAGGCCGAGGATCTCGAACAGAAGATCCGCAAGAACAGCTTCACGCTCGGCGACTTCCGCGATCAGCTGCGGACCATCCGCAAGATGGGGCCGCTCGAGCACATCATGAAGCTGCTGCCCGGCATGGGCCAGCTCAAGGCGCTCGGCGACGCCAAGCCCGACGAGCGCCAGCTGCGTCGCGTCGAGGCGATCATCAACTCGATGACGCCCGACGAGCGCGACCACGCCGAGGTGATCGACGGCAGCCGCCGCAAGCGCATCGCCCGCGGCAGCGGCACCACCCCCGAGGACGTCAACCGGCTGCTCAAGCAGTACGCCGAGATGCGCAAGATGCTGAAGATGGTGGGGCAGATGACCGGCGAAGCCGTGCCTGAAGCCCCCAAGAAGCGGAAGAAGAAGGGGCCGTTCAGCCTGATGAAGTAGCTGGCGGCCCGGCTACCAGAACAAGGACACAGTCATATGTTGGTCATTCGCATGCGTCGGACCGGGTCGAAGAAGCGGCCCCACTACCGGGTGGTCGTCACCGAGCGGCGCTCGCCGCGCGAAGGCGGGTTCATCGAGACGCTCGGCTTCTACAACCCGCGCACCAAGCCCGCGGTCGTCGACGTGAACAAGGAACGGATCGCCCACTGGATCTCCCAGGGCGCGCGTCCCTCCGATTCGGTGCGGACGTTGCTGGCCCGCCACGTCACGCGCGATCTGAGCGCGGTGGCGGTGGTGACGGCCGACGCGGCCGCGCCGCAGGCGTAGGCGGAGCGGTCGTGGCGGAGCTGAAAGCGCTCGTCGAAACCGTCGCCCGGGCCCTGGCCGACGAGCCCGAGGCGGTCGAGGTCACCGAGAGCGAACGGCGCGGCGGCTTGCACTTCGAGCTGCACGTCGCCTCGGGCGATCTCGGCCGGGTGATCGGCCGTCAGGGCCGCACCGCGGCGGCGCTGCGGATGCTGCTGGCGGCCGCGGCGGACGTGGATGGACAGCGGATCCAACTCGACATCCGGGATTCCTCTGGCCGGCGCTGAGCCGCCCGAGCCCTGGGACGAGATGCTGCTCGTGGGCGTGATCGCACGCGCCCAGGGCAACAAGGGCGAGGTGGTCGTGAATCCCACGACCGACTTCCCCGAGGAGCGCTTCGGCGCCGGCGCGCCGCTGTGGTGCCGCCGGAGCGGCGGCGCGGTCGAGCCGGTCGAGGTGCGCGCCTGGCGCATGCACCTCGGTCGTCCGGTGCTGACCCTGGCCGGCGTCGCCACGATCGGCGAGGCCGAAGGGTACGCCGGCGCGGAGTTGCGGGTGCCGGTGGCGGCGATGGTGCCGCTGCCGCCGGATGTGTACTACCTGCACGAGCTGATCGGGTGCGCGGTGTGGACCGCCACCGGCGAGCGCGTCGGGGAGGTGAGTGCCGTCGAAGGCGACGGCGCCGCGGTTCGGCTGGTGGTGCGGACGGCGGGGGCCGATGTCCTGGTGCCGTTCACGCAGGCCTTCTGCGCGGTGGACCGCGCGGCGCGGCGGATCGAGATCACGCCCCCCGAGGGGCTGCTCGAGCTGAATGGTGCGTGGCGAGGGTGAGGCCGGCGAGGGGGTGTGCGTGACGTTCGACATCGTCACGATCTTCCCGCGCATGGTGGAAGCGGCGCTGGCCGACGGGGTGGTCGGCCGGGCCCGGACCAACGGGACGATCGAGGTCCGGGTGCACGACCTGCGGGACTTCACGAGCGACCGTCACCGGGTGGTCGACGACGTGCCGTTCGGCGGCGGGCCGGGCATGGTGCTCAAGGCCGAGCCGCTCTACCTGGCCGTGGAGTCGGTGCGGGCGCGGTGGAACGGCGACGGCATCGTCGTCATCACCAGTCCGGCCGGCCGGCGGTTCGACCAGGCGGCGGCCCGGCGGATGGCGGCCGCCGGACGGGTGGCTTGGCTGTGCGGGCGCTACGAAGGGATCGACGATCGTCTCGGTGAGGCGGTCGGCGCGGAAGAGTGGTCGATTGGCGACTATGTGCTGAGCGGCGGCGAACTGCCGGCGCTCGTCATGCTGGACGCGGTGGCCCGGCTGGTGCCGGGGGTGGTCGGGGATGCGCAGTCGGTGGCCGAGGATTCGTTCTCGGCCGGCCGGCTCGACCATCCGCACTACACCCGCCCGGCGGTGTGGAGGGATCGCGCGGTGCCCGATGTGCTGTTGTCGGGGCATCACGGCGAGATCGAACAGTGGCGGCGGGAGGCGGCGGCGGCGCGCACACGGGCGCGGCGGCCGGATCTCGAGGCGACTGCTCGGGACGACGAAGGGAGCGGTTAGGGACGATGGATGCAATAGCGATTGTCGAGAAGGCGCAGACGCTGGCGCGGCCCGCGATGCAGTCGGGGGACACGGTCAAGGTGCACGTGCGGGTCAAGGAAGGCGACAAGGAGCGCATCCAGATCTTCGAGGGCATCGTGATCAACCTGCGGCGCGGCGGCACCCGTGCGTCGTTCACGGTGCGCAAGGTGAGCTTCGGCCAGGGCGTCGAGCGCATCTTCCCGCTCCACTCGCCGGTGATCCAGAAGATCGAGGTACTGCGCTCCGCCAAGGTGCGCCAGGCCAAGCTCTACTACCTGCGCGAGCTGAAGGGCAAGGCCGCGCGGATGCGCGAGGTCAGGAAGACGCCGGCGTAGACGGCGCCGCGTCCACCAGGGCTGCCGATGCCGCCGAGCCGGGCGCGCCGCACCATCGAGAACCTCTACCGCCGGTTCGGCTTCGGGCTGGTGGCAGGGGTCGACGAGGTCGGTCGCGGCTGCCTGGCCGGGCCGGTCCTGGCCGGCGCAGTGGTGCTCGATCCTGCCCGTCATATCCCCGGGCTGGCCGACTCGAAGGTCCTGACGCCGGCCGCCCGGGAGCGGCTGCACGATCTCATCTGCACCCGCGCCGCCGCCTGGGCGGTCGGGGTTGCAGACCCCGCCGAGATCGACCGATACAACATCCATCGAGCGTCGCTGCGGGCCATGGCACGGGCCGTGGCCCAGCTGGCGCCCCAACCGGACCTCGTGCTCGTGGATGCCTTTCGCATAGACGGACTCCTGATGGCTCAGCAGGCCATCGTCGGCGGCGACCGCCGCTGCGCGGCGATTGCTGCGGCGTCGATCGTCGCCAAGGTGACCCGCGACCGCATGATGGACGCCCTGCACGCCGAGGATGGCCGCTATGGCTTCTCGCGGCACAAGGGCTATGCCACGGCCGAGCATCTCGCGGCGGTGGCAGCGTTCGGCTACTCCGAGGCGCACCGGCGATCGTTCAGGCCGGCGACGCTGTTTGATACTCTGGACTGAGGGCGAACGACCGTGGCGCCATTCGATCGCGAAGGGGCACTGAAGCGGGCCGAGAAGGCCTTGCGGCAGGGCCGCGTGGACGCGGCCATCGAGGAGTACCAGGGCATCGTCCTGGCGCAACCTCGCGACTGGAACAGCGCCAACGCGCTCGGCGACCTGTTCGTGCGATCGGGTCAGCTCGACAAGGGCGTCGAGCAGTACACGCGCATCGCCGACCACCTCGCTGAAGAGGGCTTCTACCCGAAGGCGTCGGCGCTCTACAAGAAGATCCTCAAGGTCAAGCCGACCGAAGAGTACGCGCTCATCCGTTCGGGCGACGTCGCCGTCAAGCTCGGCCTGCTCGCCGACGCCAAAGCGGCCTACCAGACGGTGGCCGACCGGCGCCGCAAGATCGGCAACGTCCGCGGCGCGGCCGAGATGGCCGTACGTCTCGGCACCGTCGACCCCGAGGACTTCGACGCCCGGTTCGCCGCCGCCAAGGCCGCCCGCGAACTCGGCGACACCGAGACGGCGCTGCGCGAGCTGCGCGCCGCCGCGCTCGGCTTCGAAGAGACGAACCGCCTCGACGAGGCGCGGTCTGCCTACCGCGACGTCCTGGAGCTCGAGCCCGACGACGAGGACGCCCGCGCCCGGGTGCTCGCCGCCAACATCGCCACCGGCGAGTTCTCGAGCGCGTTCGCGCTGGCGACCTCGCCCGACGAACTGCGGCAACTGGCCACCGCCCTCGAAACCGCCGGCCAGCACGGCGAAGTGCTGTCGGTGTGGGCCCGCATCGCCGACCTCGACCCCGGCGACGTCGAAGCGCGGGTGCGGGTCGTGCGCGGCCACCTCGCCGCCAACGATCCGGTCACCGCGCGCCGCCACCTGACGCCGGAAGTCGCCGCGCTCGACGCGTCGCTGTGGATGACGCTGGCCGAAGCCGAGCTGCGCCTCGGCCGCTTCGACGACGGCCGCGCCGCCGTCGCCAGCGCGCTCGAGGCCAATCCGGCGCTGCGCGAGTCGGCGATCGCGATGGCCTGCCGGCTCGCCGAGCAGTCGCCTGATTCGGCGTATCCCGGCATCGAGGCGGTCGCCGATGCGGCGCTCGCCGACGGCGACTACGCCGCCGCCGCTGCCGCTCTGCACGAGTTCGTGACTCGCGTCCGGCGCCACATCGTGGCGCTGATGCGGCTGGTCGAGATCTGCGTCGACGGCGGACTCGAGGCGACGATGTACTCGGCGCAGGCGCAGCTCGCCGACGCGTATCTCGACGCCGGCCGCGGCCTCGAGGCGCGCATCATCAGCGAAGACCTGGTCGCGCGCGAACCGTGGGACCGCGCCAACATCGAGCGCTTCCGCCGCGCGCTGGAGATGCTCGGCGAGGCCGATCCCGATGCGATCATCGCCGACCGCCTGAGCGGCGACAGCCCGTTCATGGCCACCGACAAGATGGACCTGAACGAAGGCGTGGTGTTCGACGAACCGGTCGAGGCCGCGGAACCGCCGGCGCTGGCGCCGGGGAGCGAGGTCGACCTCAACGACGCGCTGACCGCCGACAACGACTCGGCCCGCGCCGCCACTGGCAGGCGCGGCAAGGGCGCCAAGGGCGGCCGCGGCGGCGAGACGGCGCCGGACGGCGCGAAGGGCCAGGACGAACAGCTGGCGGCGGAGCAGCTCCGGCTGGCGTTGACGTATCGCGACATGGGCATGATCGACGACGCCATCCAGTCGCTGGAGCGGGCCGCGAAGTCGTCGCGCCAGCGGTTCGAGGCGGCGGCGCTGCTCGGCCGGTTGCACATCGATCGCGGGGAGCGAGCGCGAGCCCTCGACTGGTTCGAACAGGCGGCCGAAGCCCCGGCCCCGACCGCCGACGCCGGCCGGGCGTTGCTCTACGATCTCGCCGACGCGCTGGAGTCGATCGGCGAAGCCGGCCGGGCGCTGGCGGTGTTCGCCGAACTCGACGCCGACGTGCCCGGCTATCGCGACGTGACCGCGCGCATCGAACGGCTGAGTCGCGTCCAGGCGCGGGGGTAGACGCTGTTCCGGCGGCTGCTCGTCATCGCCTTGCTCATCGAACTCGGGCTGCTGCTGATCGTGGTGCCCTGGTCGGTGTTCTGGGAGCGCAACTACTTCTCGCAGCTGTCGCCCTCGCTCTACGTGGCGTTGACCAACAACTACGTGCGCGGCGCGATCACCGGTCTGGGCGCGGTGAACGTCCTCGGCGCGCTGGCCGACCTGTCGCTCCTGGTCCGGCGCCGTCCGACGCCGTGATCGGCGCCGTCGGGCGCCGTCCGTGGCTGGTGGTGATCTCCGACCGCGCCCGCCTGTGCGCGGCGACCGGGCAGTCGGATGACGCGGGCCTCGATCTGCTGGCCGCACAGGCCGCGGCCGCGGCCGCCGCCGGCGTCACCGCCTACCAGGTCCGCGAACCGGACCTCGATGCTGGCACGCTGCTGACGCTGGTCGAGCGCGTCGCTCTGGTCGCCGGCGACCGCCTGCGGGTGCTCGTGAACGATCGCGCCGACGTCGCCGCCGCCGCCGGCGTCGGTCTTCATCTGCGCCGCGGGTCGATCGCCGCCGGTCGCCTCCGCTCGTGGCTGCCCGACCGGACCTGGATCATGCGTGCGGTGCACGACGGCGCGGCGCTGGCGGCGGCCGGACCAGTCGATGCCGTGCTCGCCGGCACGGTCCGGGCCAGTGCCTCGAAACCTGCCGGGCATCCGCTGCTCGGCTTCGACGGTCTCTCGACGCTCGCCGCCAGTTCGCCGGTACCGGTCGTCGCCATCGGCGGGCTGGAGGCCGGCGACTGGCCCGCCCTCGCCACGGCTGGCGCGGTCGGCCTGGCGGCCATCGGCATGTTCCTGCCGCGGCCGGGGGAGTCGATCGGCGACGGGATGCGGCGCGCGGTCGCGGCCGTGGCCGCCGCCGTTGACTCCCCGGGCGGGGTCTCCTAACATCGCCAGTTCGGGCCCGGCGGCCCACTCCCATGATCCTGGACACGGCTGAGGACTTCGGCGCGGCACTGCGCCAGCATCGCGAGGCGGCCCATCGGACGCTGCGCGAAGTGGCCGACGCGACCAAACTCGGCGTCCGGACCCTCGAGGCGTTGGAGCGCAATCACATCGAGAAGCTGCCGCCCGGCATCTTCCGTCGCGCCGTGGTTCGGGCCTACGCCCGCGAGATTGGCCTCGATCCCGAGAGCACGCTGCGGGTCTTCCTGGCCCGGCACCCGGACGCCCTGCCGCCGCCAGGCCCGCCGGTCGGGCCGGTGGCCGACCTCGCTGCCCGACCGTCGCGCCCCACGCCCTGGCTCGTCGCCAGCGTGGTCGTCGCCGTGGTCGTGTTTCTCGTGCTGGTGATGCGCGCCCTGGGCCTCGGCGCGCCGGTGCCCAGCGGCGGCTTCGCCCCGGCGATTCACCGCGCTCCCGTCCGCGCCCCCGCGGTGCAGGGCGTTTAGTGATGGACGCCGGCATCCGCTCTCCGCTCATCGAGGCGCTGCGCCGTCCCGATGCACCGCGCGAGGTCCGTCTCGAAGCCGCGCATGGCCTGGTCGCGCCGCGCGGCGTCGAACAGCTGGCGTTGCTGATGCTGCTCGTCGACGACGACGACCCCGACGTCCGCAGCGCGGCGGCCCGGACGCTCGATGCGCTCCCGACGGCGGCGGTGGCGGCCACGGTGGCCCGGTCCGACGCCACCGCCGAGATGGCCCGGTTCTTCGCCGCCCGCGGCGTCGTGGCGGCGGATGCCGCCAGCGAGTCCGATGCCCCGCTGCTCGATGCCGATACCGACCTGGCGTCGAGCGAGGACGACGAGACGGCGGCCGATCCCGAGCTGTCGATCACCCAACAGATCCAGCAGATGTCGATCGTCCAGCGCGTGCGCGCGGCGATGAAGGGCTCGCGCGAGATGCGGGCGATTCTGATTCGCGATCCGAACAAGCTGGTTGCGTCGGCGGTGCTGAGCAGTCCCAAACTGACGCTCGGCGAGATCGAAGCGTTCGCCAAGATGGCCAACGTCACTGAAGACGTACTGCGCGCCATCGCCACCAATCGCGCCTGGGTGAAGAACTACGGGGTCACGCTCGGGCTGACCCGCAATCCGAAGACGCCGGTGGCGTTGTCGCTGACGCTGATGAACCGGCTGGTCGAGCGCGACGTGAAGACGGTGGCCAGCGATCGCAACGTGCCGGAGCCGTTGCGGCTGGCGGCGCGCAAGAAGCTGGTGGCGACTCAGCGCTGACGCCGCGGACCGCGCCGGGCCGGGTCGGAGGCTGCCGCCGGTCCGCTGACGCCCCACTCCGATCGCATCTGCGACAAGCCGTCCATGAAGACCGCGGCCCGCTCCCGCTCCTCGTCACTCGGCAGCTGTTTCAGCAGCGCAATCGCCCGGGCCAGATCGCGCTGAATCGTCTGTTTCGTGGTGGCGTAGTACAGCCGGCGAATCTGGGCCAGCGGATCGTCAGGACTGGTCATCGCTGGCCTCCGGGGCCATGGCCCTCGACGCGCACGCCGTCGAGCTCGATCGATGCGTCGAGTACCTCGGCGCCCATCTGCTGCCAGCGCCGCCGGACGCCCGTGGTGTGCTCTGGCGGGGCCAGGCAGAAGACGCAGCCGCCGCCGCCGGCGCCGCACACCTTGCCGGCCCAGGCCCCCTCCTGCACCGCCGCCGCCAGCAGCGCGTCGATGATCGTCGTCGTGACGGCCGGAGCCAGGCGGGTGCGGGCCTGCCACTCGTCGGCGAGGTAGGCGCCGACGGCCGGCCAGTCGCCGCGCTCGAGCGCGGCGCGCAGCCCGGCGGTGGCGGCGACGATGGCGTCGAAGCAGGCGACGACGTGGGGATCGCCGTCGATGCGCCGCTTGGTGATCTCCCAGTTGTTGATGCCCGAGGCGCGTGGCGCCCCGGTGTAGCAGACGACCAGGCGATCGCCGAGCTCGGCGGGGGAGACCGCCAATGGCACCCGCGTCGCGCCCTCGACGCCGAGTTCCAGGGCGGCGATGCCGCCGTGCAGCGCCGGGCGGTAATCCTGGAGGCCGGTCGGGACGCGAATGACCTGGGCCTCGACGTTCTTGGCGATCTCGAGCAGCGCCTCGGGGGTCAGGCCGCGGCCGGTCCAGCGGTCGAGCGCCGCCGTCACGGCGATGTTGAGCGCCGACGAGCCGGCGATGCCGGCGCCGGCCGGAGCCTCGCTGCGGGTCGTGATCGACACGCCGCGGACGCCGAAGGCGTGGGCGAGCCGCGCCAGCAGCGGCAGCACGGCATCACCGGGGAGATCGGCCGCCGCCAGCGGCCCGGAGGTGAGGCCGAGGTCGTCGGAGGCGAGCAGGATCCGATCGTCGTCACGCGCTTCGATCTGCACATGGGCGCGCAGAGCGAGCGCGGCGTTGACGGTCTGTGCGCCAGGGTGGAAGAGATACAGCGGCCAGATGTCGATGGTCCCGCCGGCGAGATCCACGCGCGTCGGCGCCGAAGCCGTCACGGTCACGGCGGAATTATAATGCTGACGACACGATGCCTCTGCCGCTTCGCCGCCGTCTGGGCCAGCTCCTGATCGGCAGCTTCCCCGGTCGCACGGTCTCCGTCGAGTTGCGTGCGCTCGCCCGCGAGTTCGATCTCGGCGGGGTGATCCTGTTCGCCCGCAATGTCGAGGCGCCCGAGCAGGTGCTGGAGTTGTCGCTCGAGTGCGCCGCGCTCGGCGCGCTGGCACCGGCCTGGGTCAGCGTCGATCAGGAGGGCGGTCGGGTTGCCCGGCTGCGCGCCCCGTTCACCGAATGGCCGCCGATGGCGACGCTGGGTCGCTCCGGTTCGGAGGCGCTCGCCGCCCGTTTCGCCCAGGCGCTGGCCGCCGAACTGCGTGCGGTCGGCATCACGCTCGACTACGCCCCGGTCCTCGACGTGCACACCAATCCGAAGAACCCGGTGATCGGCGACCGGGCGCTGTCGGCGGATGCCCACCAGGCGGCCATGCTCGGCGCCACGGTGGTCCGCGAGCTGCAGCGTGCCGGCGTGGCGGCCTGCGGCAAGCACTTCCCGGGACACGGCGACACCCTGGTCGACTCGCACGTCGAGCTGCCGATCGTCGAGCACGCGCCCGATCGGCTGCGGGCGATCGAGTTCGAGCCGTTTCGCGCCGCCATCGCCGCCGACGTCGCCTTCATGATGACCGCGCACGTGCTCGTGCCGTCGCTCGACGAAGAGTGGCCGGCGACGCTGTCGGTCCGGACCTTGCGGCTGCTGCGCGGGGAGCTTGGATTTGGCGGCGTCGTCCTCGGTGACGATCTGGAGATGCAGGCGGTGCGGGCGCGCTGGCCGCCGGGCGAGTCGGCGGTGCGGGCGCTGGCCGCCGGCTGCGACGGCGTGCTCGTCTGCAGCGGCGACGCGGCGGTCATCGCCGACACGCTCGAGACGCTGGTCAAGGCGGTCGAATCGGGGACGCTGCCGCTGGCCCGGGTGGACGACGCCCTGGCGCGGATGGCGCGAGCCAAGACCCGCTTCCTGCGCCCGGTGGCGGCCAGCGCTCCGGCCCGGACGGCGGCGTGGCGATCGGTGGTCGGGTGCGAGGCCCACCAGGTCGTGGCCGCCGAGATGGCGGGGTTCCTGTGACCGCCGCCGGCGCGCGTACGCGGGCCGGTCGGCGCCGGCCGCGCCGGCTGCTGGCCGGCGATCGCATCGCCCTCGTCGCGCCGGCCAGTCCGGTGCGCGCCGATGACCTCGAGCGTGGCGCCGCGGAAGTGCGGGCGCTGGGGTTCGAGCCGGTGTTCGACGCCCGGGTGCTCGCCCGGCACGGCTACGTCGCCGGCCTGCCGCAGACCCGCGTCGCGGCGCTCGCCGACGCCTGGCGGGATCCGTCGATTCGCGGGATCATCGGCGTTCGCGGCGGCTACGGATCGCAGCAGCTCCTGCCGCTGCTCGATCCGCGCTGGCTGGTCGAGGACCCGAAGGTCTTCGTCGGCTACAGCGACCTCACGGCGCTGCTGGCGTGGCAGGTGATGCACGGCACGGTCGGTTTCCACGGCCCGATGGCCGAAGGGCGGCTGGCGCTCGGGCCGTCCGGCTACGATCGCGCGTCGTTCCTCGCCGCGGTCACCCAGCCTGGACCGGTGGGCACGCTGGCGCCGGCCGGCGTCGAGGTGTTCCGGGACGGCGACGCCGCCGGCGTGCTCGCCGGCGGCACCCTGACGCAGCTGGCGGCGCTGCTCGGCACGCCGTTCGCGTTCGTGCCGCGCGAGCCGACGGTGCTGTTCCTCGAAGATGTCGGCGAACGCCCCTACCGGATCGACCGGCTGCTGACGCAGCTGCATCAAGCCGGCACCTTCCGTCGCGTGACCGGGGTCGTACTGGGGGCGTTCCCCGGCTGCGACGAAAGCGGCGGCGGGCCGACCGCGCGCGCCGTGCTGCGCGACCTGTTCGCCCAGTTCCCGGGTCCGGTGATTTTCGGATTCCCCTCCGGACATGGCGCCCGGCCGACCTTGACCCTGCCGCTCGGCGTCGACGTGCGTCTGACGACCTCGACCGGGCCGGCGTTGTCGGTCGAAGAGGGTGCAGTCTCCTGATGCGGGTGCACTTCATCGGCATCTGCGGTACGGCCATGGCGACGCTGGCCGCCCTGCTCAAGGCCCGCGGTGACCACGTGCAGGGCTCCGACGCCCACGTGTATCCGCCCATGAGCGACTTCCTGGCCGGCGAGGGCATCGCGGTGTTCGACGGCTATGCCGCCGATCACATCGGTGACGACATCGATCTCGTGGTGGTCGGCAATGCCATCTCGCGCGGCAACGCCGAACTCGAGTCGGTGCTCGACCGCTCGCTCCGCTATGCCTCGCTGCCCGAGACGATCCGCGAGGCCTTCCTGTGGGACGCCGACGCCGTCGTCATCGCCGGCACGCACGGCAAGACCACGACGACCGCGCTGACGGCGTGGCTGCTGACCAGCGGCGGCCTCGACCCGTCGATGCTGGTCGGCGGTATCGCCAGGAACTTCGGCGCTGGCGGCGCCAGCTATCGTGTCGGGCGCGGTCGCGCCTTCGTGATTGAGGGCGATGAGTACGACAGCGCCTACTTCGACAAGACCGCGAAGTTCCTCAAGTACCTGCCCGACATCGCCGTCGTCAACAACGTCGAGTTCGACCACGCCGACATCTACGCCGATCTCGACGCCGTGCGCCTCGCCTTCGCGCGCTTCGTCCGGCTGGTGCCGCGGCGCGGGCTGGTGCTGCTCGGCGCCGACAGTCCCGACGCGGCGGCCCTGGCGGCCCATGCGCATTGCCCGGTGCAGACGTTCGGGCTGGCGCCGGCCTGTGATTGGCGTGCCGAAGATCTCCTGGCCCAGGGCACGGCGACGACGTTCACGCTCGCGGGCCCCGGCGGCGTGCGGGTGGCCGTGACACTGCCGCTGCTCGGCGCCCACAACGTCCGCAACGCCCTGGCCGCGGCCGCGGTGGCGCACGCGTCGGGACTCGGGACCGCGGCGATTGCCGCCGGACTCGCCAGCTTCGCCGGGGTCAGGCGGCGCCTCGAGGTGGTCGGGGTGCGTCGCGGCGTGACCGTCTACGACGACTTCGCCCACCATCCCACGGCGGTGGCCGAGACGATCGCGGCGCTGCGCGCCGCCCGGCCCGGAGCGCGCCTGTGGGCGATCTTCGAGCCGCGCTCCGCCTCGTCGTGTCGCCGGGTGTTCCAGGGCGCCTTCGCCGACGCCTTCGGCAGCGCTGACCAGGTGGTGATCGCCCCGGTCTTCCGGAGCGCCCTGCCCGAGGCCGAACGCCTGTCGGGGCCGGCGTTGGTCGCCGACCTCACCGCGCGCGGTGTCGCCGCCCGCAGTGCCGTCTCGGTGGACGAGATCGTCGGGTGGGTCGCCGCCGATGCCCGGGCCGGCGATGAGGTGGTGGTCATGTCCAACGGCGGCTTCGGCGGCATCCACGGCCGGCTGCTCGAGGCACTGACGCCATGAAGGGCGCGCCGTCGCGGCCGCGGCTGCACGCCTCGGGCGACTCGCTGCTGCTCGTCGAGCTCGATGCCCGGATGGCGCCGGAGGTGAATGCGCGGGCGGTCGCACTGGCGGCGGCGCTGCGCGTGGCCCGGCTGGCCGGAGTGCGCGACGTCGTCCCGTCGTACGCCTCGGTCGGCGTCCACGTCGATCCGCTGCGGCTCGACGTCGCCGCGCTCGAGCGCGCGGTCGCCGAAGCGTGGGATGTCGGCCCGGTCGACGCCGTCGAGGCCGGGCGGATCGTCGAGGTCCCGGTCTGCTACGGCGGCGAGTACGGACCGGATCTCGACGAGGTCGCGGCCTACGCCCGGTGCAGCGCCGACGACGTCGTGCGGCGGCACAGCGAGTGCGTCTACCGCGTCTACATGCTCGGCTTCCTCCCCGGCTTCGCGTATCTCGGCGCCGTCGACGAGATGATCGCCATGCCGCGCCGCCCGACTCCACGCCTCACGGTGCCCGCCGGCAGCGTCGGCATCGCCGGCCGTCAGACCGGCGTCTACCCATCCGACAGTCCCGGTGGATGGCGGCTCGTCGGCCGTACCCCTGGCGCATGTTCGACGCCGGGCGCGCGCGTCCGGCGCTGCTCGATGCCGGCGACCGCGTGCGCTTCGTGCCGGTGGCGGCCGGGCAGTGGCCGCTGTTCGCAGACGGGCCGCCGGCATGACGGTGGCGCCCGCGGCCCGCCTCACGGTTCGCCGTCCCGGACTGCTCACCACGGTCCAGGATCTCGGCCGCTGGGGCCATCAGGCGATGGGGGTGCCGGTCGCCGGCCCGATGGACACCTACGCCCACCGGCTGGCCAATGCGCTGGTCGGAAACACCGCGACGGCAGCGACACTGGAAATCACGCTGATGGGCCCGGACCTGGACGTCGATCGCCCGGTGCGGGCGGCATTGGCGGGCGCGGCCTTCGACGTCACCGTGAACGGCGCCGCCGTGTCCGGCCCCCAGGGGTTCGACGTGCCCGCCGGCGGCCGACTGCGTGTCGGCGCGCGTCATGCCGGCGCCCGGGCCTATCTTGCGTTCGCCGGTGGCATCGACACGCCGCCGGTGCTCGGCAGCCGAGCCACGCATCTGGTGAGCCGGATGGGCGGCGTCGGCGGCCGCGCGGTGCAGGCCGGCGACGTGATCCCGCTGGCCGCGGCACGGTCCGACCGGCATCCAGCCGGCGGACGGAGCGACTGCGGGTATCTCCCGACCGGCGGCCGGGCTCGCCTCCGGGTCATGTTCGGCCCGCAGGACGCGTGGTTCGCGCGCCAGGCACTCGACGCCCTGACCGCCGACGTGTTCACCGTGTCGGCGCGGTCGAACCGCATGGCCTTTACGCTGGAGGGCCCGCCGCTGCCGGTGGCGCGGGCTGGCGAGCCGCTGTCGGAGCCGGTGCCGTTCGGCGCCATCCAGGTGCCGGCGGGCGGCGCGCCGCTGCTGCTGATGGCCGACCGCCAGACCGCCGGCGGCTACCTGAAGATCGCCACCGTGATCCTCGCGGACCTGCCGATCGCCGGGCAGTTGTCGCCGGGAGATGTCGTCGCCTTCGTGCCGTGCACGCGTGCCGAAGCGCTGGCCGCGCTGATCGCCCGCGAGCGCGAGCTGCTGCGCGCCGCGCCAGGGGCGGCGGCATCATGAGCGCGTTCGCGGCGGCGATCGCGACCGCGCTGCCGGGTGTGGCGGTCGAGCGGGAGGTCGCGCTGGCTCCGTTCACCACCTTCAAGGTCGGCGGACCGGCCGAATGGCTCGCGCAACCGGCCACCGGAGCCGACGTGGTCCTCGCCCTGCAGGTGGCGCACGCGCACGGCGTGCCGGTGACGATGCTCGGCGGCGGGTCGAACGTGCTGATCGCCGATCGCGGTATTCGCGGGCTGGTGCTCCGTCCGCGCGGTGGCACCATCAACATGGTCGGGCGCGATCTCGTCCGGGCCGATGCCTCGGTGACCATCAACGGTCTGGTCCGCTGGACCATCACGCACGGCTGCGCCGGCCTCGAAGCCTGGGCGGGCACTCCGGGCACCGTTGGCGGCGCGATTCACGGCAACGCCCACTGGCGGTCGGCCAACATCGGCGACCTCGTCGAAAGCGTGCGGCTGGCCGGTCCGGACGGCACGCTGCGCCAGGTGTCGGCCGATCGGCTGGAGTTCGCCTACGACTACCAGCCGCCTGCAGCACACCCGCGAGGTGGTGATCTGGGCGGCGTTCCGGGTGCGTCCTGGCAGTGCGCCCGACGCCCTGCGGGCCGTCGCGCGGGAGTCGCTGGCGTTCCGCAAGCGGACCCAGCCGCTGGCCTCGCCGAGCGCCGGCTGCATCTTCCAGAATCCCCAACCCGGCCGCGACGTGGTGCCCGAGGGCATTCCGGCCTCGGCGGGGGCGCTCATCGACCGCGCCGGTCTGAAGGGGCAGGGCATCGGCGGCGCCCACGTCTCGCCGACCCACGGCAACTTCATCGTCACCGACGGCACGGCCACCGCCGCCGACATCGCCGCGCTGGTCGGTCGCTGCCACGACACGGTGCGTGATCGATTCGGCGTGCACCTTCGGGAGGAGATCGTCCGGCTGGGCGACTGGGCGCCCGCGACGGCAACCACATCATGTCCACGCTGATCATCGAAGGCGGCCACCGCCTGTCCGGCGTCGTCGACGTCGAGGGCAACAAGAACGCCGCCCTGCCGCTCATGGCGGCGACGCTGCTGACCAAGGAGCCGTGCACGCTCACCAACGTCCCGCGCATCGCCGATGTCGAGGTGATGGCGCGGCTGCTGCTCGATCTCGGCGCCGACGTCGACGGCATCGGCAGCACCACGCTGACCATCCAGTGCCGCGAGGTGCGGACCCACGAGCCCGACCGCGCCCTGGTCGGCCGGCTGCGCGGGTCGGTGCTGCTGCTCGGGCCGCTGCTGGCGCGCACCGGCCGCGCGTGGGTGGCGCCGCCCGGCGGCGATTTCCCGGCGCGGCGGACGATCCGTACCCACCTGGAAGCGCTGGTGGCGATGGGCGCGGTGCACACCGAAGGGCCGGGGCATCGCCTCGAGGTTCCGCGCGGGCTGCAGCCGGCCTCGATCTATCTGGACGAGGCATCGGTCACCGGCACCGAGACGGCGCTGCTGGCCGCCGCCGCAGCGCCCGGCATCTCCGAGATCCGCCACGCGGCGTGCGAACCGCACGTCGTCGAGCTGTGCGAGTTCCTGCGCCTGATGGGCGCCGGGATCACCGGCGCCGGCTCGCACACGATTCGCGTCGAAGGCGGCAGCGGACTGGGCAGCGCCAGCAAGGCGCTCTACGGCGACTACATCGAGGCCGGGAGCTGGGCGGTGGTCGGCGCCATCACCGGCGGCGAGGTCGAGATCCGCGGCGCCCGTGACGTCGACATGGAAGTGGTCACCGCGACGCTGCGCAAGCTGGCCGTGCAGTGCCGGCAGCGCGGCGACAGCTTCGTCGTCGAGCCGTCGCGCTTGACGGGCGCGGGCCGGATCACCACCGGGTTGTGGCCAGGATTCCCCAGCGACCTGGTCAGTCTGGTGACGGTGCTGGCCACGCAGGCCGAGGGCGCGACGCTGGTGCACGACTGGATGTACGAGCTGCGGCTGTTCGCGCTCGAGCAGATGAGCGGGATGGGGGCGGACCTGTTCCTCTGCGATCCGCATCGCATCATCGTGACCGGTCCGGGCAAGCTGCGCGGCAAGACCCTCGACAGCCGCGACATCCGCTCGGGGATGGCGCTCATCGCGGCGGCGCTGGCGGCCAGCGGCGAGAGCCGGGTCGAGCCGCTCGAGACCGTGGAGCGCGGCTACAGCCGTCTGGTCGAACGACTCAAAGGACTGGGCGCGAAGGTCGCGCGCGTCTAGCCTGGCGGTCGCGGTGGCGGCGGCTTGACCGGCGTCGCCGTGCCCGGCGCCTGCGGCACCGGGCGCAGGACCGGCGCGGCGGCCGGCGCGTCGTCGTTGCCCGGCGGCCGGGCCGCGGGCGGCGTCGGCAGGTCGAGCGGCGCCGCGGCGCCGCCATCGCGTCCGACCTTGAAGGCGCGGACGTCGGCGTCGGTCAGGTCGAGCACCCGGACGATGTGCGGCGTCAGGGTGAGGATGATGTCGGTTTCCTGCACCTGCATCCGGTTGAACGCGAACAGCCGGCCGATGACCGGAATGTCGCTCAGCCCGGGAATGCCGGACAGCACCTTCCGCTCTTCGTCGCGGATCAGGCCGGCGAGCATGTTGGTCTCGCCGTCGCGCAGCCGGATCACGGTGTTGATCGAGCGGTTGCCGAAGGTCGGCAGGTTGCCGAAGCCGGTGCCCGAGATGCTGCTCACCTCGATCTTCACCGCCAGCGACACGTCGTCGTCGTGGTGGGTGCGCGGGGTGATGTCGATGTTCACGCCGATGTTCTCGTAGTTGAACGAGGTGATCGGCTGGGTCTGCACGCCGCCGGCGGCAATCGGCGCGAAGGTCGTGACCGGCACCGGCACGCGTTCGCCGAACCGGGCCTGCGCGGCGATGCCCTCGGAGGTACGCAGCTGCGGATTGGCCAGCGTGCGGGTGTTGCTGTCGGTCTTCAGCAGCCGGTAGAACAGCCCCGGCAGGTTGGTGAGCAGCACGTCCGACGACGTGAGATTGCGCAGGTCGCGCAGCGTGATGCCGTCGCTGCTGCCGACGACGACCTGGCCGTCGAGGCCGGTCGGGCTCTCGCCCGGTGACGCGATCTGCAGGCCGTAGTCACGCAGCCGCGTGCGATCGACCTCGAGCAGTTCGACGTCGATGACCACCTCGGGCCGCGCCTTGTCGAGCGCGGTGATGATGCGGCCCGCGGCGGCGACCCGCTCCGGCGTGTCCTTGATGGTGATGGCGTTGGTGGCGGCAGTCGGCGCCAGCCGGCGGGCGTCGACGACGATGCGCAGGACGTCGACGGTTTCCTTGAGGTCGGCGTTGCTCAGGAAGAAGGTGCGGACGATCTCTTCCTCGTACTCGCGGCGCTTGGCGGCGGTGTCGGGGACGACCGCGACGGTGCGCGGCGCGGTGACGCGCCAGAAGGTGCGGGTGCTCTGGGCCAGCGAGGTGAGCGCCTGATCGATCGAGGCCTGGCGCAGGTCGATGCTGACCGGCTGGTCGCGGAACGCCGGGTCGAACACCACGCTGAGATTCGAGAACTTGCCGATCGCGGTGAAGATGTCGCGGGCGCTGGCCTCGCGGAAGATGAGCGTGTCGGGCAGCGTGACGTCGGTGGGGACGTCGGCCCCGGGCAGCGGCGCCGCCAGGCTGTCCTTGATGAGCGTCTCGAGCGTGGTGCGGCCCTCGCGGTCGGTGGCGATCTTGGTCCGCAGCTGCGTGCGCAGGGTGCGCAGCTCGTTCTGGATGTCGCCGTTGGCCGGGTTCAGCTCGGCGGCGAGCTGGAACTCGATCAGCGCTTCCTCGGTGCGGTTGGTGGCGAGGTGGCGGCGGGCGCGGTTGACGTGTTCCTGCGACGCCCGCAGCTTGGCGCGGTCGAGCGACAGGCGAATGGCCCGGTCGTCGGGCCGGGCGCGCGCCGCCTTCATGTACTCGGCGACGGCGAGGTCGTAGTCCTGCTGCTGTTCGGCCAGCCGCGCGGTCTGCAGCGCCCCGGACGAGGCGCAGGAGGCGAGCAGCAGGCAGGCCACGAGCAGGCTGGCCAGTCGCCGGGAGGAGAGGCGAATGGTGGCGTCCCCGGTCATTGGTTGATGACGTCCACGCCCTTCGGGATGCGGAAGACAAACGACGTATCGGCCGGACGGCGGTTTTCCCGTAGGTTCCGGAAGGTGAAGGTCGAGCGCCCGCCCTGGCGGTCCAGGGCGACCAGCTGCTGAATCTGGAAGGTGGCCGGATCGACCGAGACGGCCAGCCACTCGAAGTCCGGGTCGGGCTTGTTGGCGACCAGCTTCAGCCCGAGATTGCCAGCCGGGGCGCCGGGCAGGTCGATCAGCGACGCCGCGAAGTCGCGCACCAGGTTGGCCTGGCCGGTCAGGAACAACGCCGGGGTGGTGTCCGATCCGCTCGGTGCGGTGCTGACGATGACCTGGCGATCGGCGGGGAAGTAGGCGTAGATCTTGGCGCCGTCGGAGACGAATTCCTTGCGTTCCGGGGCGGTGTAGACCCAGCGCATCTTGCCGGGCCGCTTGATCACGACCGTGCCGCGCTCTGTGGTCCTGGTGCGCAGCACGCCGCCCTCGTAGGTCTGGGTGAACTCGCCCTCGAAGTCCTGGACCGTGTCGTAGCGGGCTTGCACCTGGCGGGCCAGGTCGGTCGGGGTGCGCGCGGCGGCCGGCCCCTGGGCGCCGGCCACGGCCGTCGTCAGGGTCAGGCAGGCGGCGAGCGCAAGCCGAGGACCCGGGAGGTGCACGGCTCCAGTATACGAGGTGCGCCCGGCGGAGTGGTGGTGGACGGCAGGAGGATCGAACTCCTGACCTCCGCGTTGCGAACGCGGCGCTCTCCCAGCTGAGCTAGCCGCCCATGACGGCCAGGCGCGTTGTCCGCACGTCGGGACAACCTGCTAATTCTAGCACAGCCGCTTGGGTCGTCCGGGGCCAGTCAGGCGAGCCAGGCGTGCAGCGTGTACTCGGCGCGCACGTAGTGGAAGCCGGCGGTTTCGTAGACGCGGATCACCGGGAAGTTGTAGTTCTGGGTCTGGCATTCGCTGACCGCGCCAGCGGCGTGCGCGCGAATCGAGCCTTCCTGGATGAGGCCGGTGTAGGCGCCGGGGCTGTCGCGCCGCACCGCGCCAAGGCCACCGCCGAACACCGGCGAGGCGATCGCCGACACCGGCTCGCGGCGCCGGTAGGCCAGATAGCCGCTGACCTCGCCGGCGGCGTCCTCGGCGACGATCACCGTGTCGGCCATCGTGCCCGCGGCACAGGCCCGGGCCCATTCGAGGTAGAGCGCATCGGCGCGTTCGGACGACAGGTGCGGGTCCAGGTGAAAACGTCCGCGATAGCCGCGATAGGCGTCGGCCGTGATGGCGACGATGGCGTCGGTGTCGGCCGGCGTCGCGTCGCGGATGGTGCCGACCGGGCGCACGTCGGGATGCGTGTCCTTGCCCGGCCGCATGATGTAGGTGACGAGCGCGTCCATGGTGCGGAAGCCGGCCGACTCGAGGACGCCCATCGTGCGCAGGTCGGCGACGTCGACGCGGGCGGCCAGATGCTGCACCCCGGCGGCGCGGGCCGCCTGCATCGTGCCGGCGACGGCCGCCTCGACATGCTCGACGGAGGCGCCGGCGCTGGCCAGCACGTAGTCGATCCGGCCCATCGGCACGGCGAAGAACTGCGAGTCCCACGACAGCGGCCGGGCGACGACGCCGGCCTCCTCGCCGTCGCGCGTGGTCCACTGGCCGAACGGTCCGGCGGCCAGCGCCTGGTCGATCTCGGCGGTCAGCACCGCCGACTGGTGCTTGCGCGTGAAAGTGCGGTATTGCCGGTACGGCTTGAAGGCGTAGGCGTCGACCAGCGCGAGCAGGCGCTCGCGCGGCAACGTGTGCAGCGGCGACGAGGTCATCTCGTGGATCGTATCCGCAGACCGTAGATCGCCACCGGCCAGGGCCGGTCGCCGAGCCGGCTGGCCATCGGGCCGGGCGGGCGAACGTCACTGGGATCGACGCGGCTGACACCGACGCTGACGATCTCCACCCGGTTGAAGCCGTGACGCCACAAGCCGCCCGCGCCGGGCACGCTCAACCGCGTCGTCGCCGCCGCCGTTGCCGGCGCCACCAGCTGTCCCACCGGCCGGCCGTTCACGCGCACCTCGAGCCGCGCCTCGACGGTCGGTTCCTCGAAACGCGTCCGGGCCGTGATCTCGATCTCGGTGGCGCCACCCGTCGGCACGCCGAGCGGCACCGCCAGGACGGCCGGGGTGGCGTTCAGCCACCAGTGCGCGCCCCATTCGTCGCCGCCCGGCGCCTCCCAGCCCTCGAGCAGGTAGCGCTCGCTGCGTCCGTCCATGGCGATCGTCACGTCGGGCGTGAAGGCCTCCGTGGCGAGCAGGTCGTAGCGATCGACGGGCAGGCCCTGGCGCCACGCGAACCATGCATTGGCCGGGAACGCGAACGGATAGAGGTAGGGCGAGCGGGTGAGCAGGTCGGCCTGCTGGCGCACCACCCGGCCGAAGCTCACCGGTTCGTCCTTGGGGACCATGCCGGCCGTGTACTGCACCATCAGCCCGTAGTTCCAGGCGATCGCCGTGGCGACCACCAGCGCGGCGATCACCTGCGGACGGCGCAGTGCCGTGTCGATCACCAGGGCGAGACCGGCCGCCAGCATCACCAGCATGCTCGTGAAGCGCCGCCCGCCGAACGACCACCCGCCGGCCCAGTCGGTGGTCGAGCCGTTCACCCACGCCATCACGACGAGCAGCCCGAGGGCCAGGACCGCCCACGTCCGCCGGCGCCACAGCAGCGCGACGGTGCCGAGCACGGCGACGTAGACCGCCGGCGACCAGGACAGCAGGCCGTGCCACGAGGAGAACAGCGTGTCGATCCAGCGTGAGTGCAGCGGGTTCAGATAGCCCTGCTGGCCGAAGAGCTGGAAGTCGTTGGCCCGGATGAGCAACGCGCTGTGCGCCGCCTGCAGCAACAGCCACGGCAGCGCGCCGAGCGCGGCATGGCCGGCCAGCCGCAGCAGGACGGCGAGGCGAGGCCGCCACGCCGCGCAGGTGGCGCCGGCCAGGGCGGCTGGCACCAGCGCGAAGACCGCCTCCTGCGGACGCATCAGGAACGCCACCGCGGCGAGCGCGCCGAGCCGGCGCGCCGCGCCGGCGCTGTAGCCGCCGTGTTCCAGCCAGCGTACCGCGGCGAGCACCAGCAGCGCCACCGCGCCAAACGACGCCGCGTGCGTCATCGCTGCCTCGTAGACCATGTACCAGGCGAGCGGCGTCGCGGCGAACACCAGCAGCGTGGTGAAGACGGCCACGATCCGCGTGTGGTCGCGGCGCAGCAGCGCGTGCACCGCCACCAGGCCGGCGGCGCCGATGGCGAACGAACTCACCAGCGCGGCGCGCACGTAGGGCAGCGTCAGGCCGAGCGTCGCCGGATCGGCCGGGCTGCGCGAGAGTCCGATGGTCCGGGCCGCGGTGTCCGCCACCGCCACCAGCAGATACAGCGGCGCCCACACCACCGTCGGCCCGACCGGGACGAAGTGACTTGGCCGCGCCGGCTGGCCGAGCACGACGAACTCGCGGGCGACATCGAGATCACGATCGAAGACCAGGCTGCGGAGCTGCGAGAAGTAGATCGCGCCGTCGGTGGTGATGCCCGGCGCATCGGCGACCTGCACGCCCAGCGCGTAGAGCAGCGCGAGCGCCAGGCCGTACCAGTCGCCGTGGTCGACGACGTGCGGGCGCCAGGCGCGCCCTTCGGTGGACGCCGCCAGCCGCGACACGACCGTCAGCGGCAACAGCCCGGCGGCGACGACGACCCAGGCTGACGGCCGGGGCGGCAGCCACAGCAGCCACGCCAGCCAGAGGGCGGCGGTCACGACCGCCGGCCACCAGCGTCGCAAGGTCAGCGCAACGGAGGACGCGATGGGCACACGAACCGGCGGTATTGTACCGCCCGCTGCCGGCCGCGGCGGCGCCTCAGGGAACGGCGACCAGCACTTCGTTCGAGACTGGCCCCTGCCCGCACGCGTTGGCCGCGACCGCCTTCACGAAGTAGGCGCCAGGTGGCGGGGCCACCGCGTAGCCGGTGACGCCGCCCATCGGGAAGAGGCCGCGGTCGATCGCCCCGGGCACGCTGCCTGCCCCGAGCGTGTAGGTGAACGGCGCGGTGCCCGACGGCACCGTCCACGCCAGGGTCACGACGCCGCCTGACCGCTGGGCGCTGAGGACGATCGCGCCCGGCGGTGTGCAGCCGCCGACCACCACGGTGACATCGGCGGTCGGACCGCTCCGCCCGGCGGGGTTCACGCTGCGCAGCCGGACGTAGTAGATCCCGGCGGGCACGCTGCCCACCGCCAGCGGCGACCCGGCCACGGCCGTGCTCAGGATGTTGGCCGCGCCGGGGGCGGAGCCGGCCTCGAGTTGGTAGCCCGAGACGATCGCGCCAGCGGCTGGCGGCAGCCACGCCAGCGTCACCGTGCTGCCGACGACGGTTGCGGCGAACTGCGTTGGAGCGTCGGGGACCGACGCCGGCGGCAGCGCTGTGCGGTAGTTGGCGACGGCGCCGACCGTCTCGCCGAGGCGCCGGGCGTTGTCCTGGAGCGAGTTGCCGGTGGGCACGCCGGTGCCCACCGGCTCGCGGACGGTCGCGCTCGAGAAGTTGAGCACCCGCGCCGCCGCCGCCCCCGCCTGGTAGTACGCCATCAGGGTGCGGACCACCCCCTCCCGGTAGCCGCATGGGTAGCTGGCACAGGTCGGCGTCGTGTCGCTGCTGTCGCCTGGAGCGTGCCGGGCGCCGAAGTTGTGCCCGAGTTCGTGCGTGAAGGTCCACTGCCCGGCGTACATGCACGCCTGCTCGGTGACGCTGAACCCATAGCCGTTCGACGGACCGAGCCAGGCGACACCGCACCCGCCCGCCGTCGTCGGTCGACCGGTGACGAGGGCGACCAGGTCGGCGCCGGTCGCGCCGCGGAGCGCCTCGATCGCCGGGTTGGCGCCGCCGCCGCCGCTGATCGCCGACAAGTCCTCATTGAGACCGCTACCCTCGGTGTAAGCGATCTCCCGCAGTCCCACGGCGGTGAGCACGGCGTTGACACCGCTGCGCTGGAACGCAGTGTTGGTGACGGCCACGGCGTTGGCCAGTTGCGATTCGATCTGCGCGGTGCCGCCGACCTTGGCCCGCGCCGCCGGGGTGTAGACCACCAGGAGATCGATGCGCGCGGTCGAGTCGTCGGCGGCGAAGTCCTGGACGTAGGCGCCGGCCTCGCGCTGGGCCGGCGGTTCGAGTGACGGCAACTCGACCGGCGGGCTGCCGGCGGCGCGCTCGACCACGGCGACGGTGCCGGTCCCGGACGGCACGAGGTCGAAGCTCCGGCCGCGGGTGACGACGCCGCCGGACAGCACCTGGCCGTCCCAGGTGAGCGACACCGTGCTCAGGTCGTCACCCTCGACGTGGCCGACCCATGTGGTGTGGCCACGCAACCCGGTCTCGAGCCGTTCGCGGGCGATGGTGAGAACGACGTCGGGAAAGAGATTGAGGGCCAGCGCCGCGCGCCGCGGACTGCCGGCATGCAGCAACTCGCCGAGGGCCGTCGCGCTCACGCGCAGCTGGCGTGACCGGCGCGCCGGTCGATCGCCGGCGGTCAGCACGCCCGGCGTCGACGGGTCGCCGTCGACGAACAGCGGCCGGCGTTCCTGGGCGTGCGGAGCGACGCCGGCGGCGGCAAGAAGACTCGCGATCGCCAGGACGACGTTACGGCACGACCACGACGATCTCATTCGAGGCCCCGCTCACGCCGCACGCGTTCTGCGACTGGATGCGCACGTAGTAGGTGCCCGGCGGTGCGGACGCGCCGGTGCTCGTCGCGGTCGTGCCGGTGGGCAGGACCAGGATGTCGGAGCCGCCGGTTTGCGACCCGACCACGAGCGTGTAGCTCGTGGGCGGCGGGCCGGACGCTGGCGCGGACCACGCCAGCGCGACGAACGTGCCGGTGCGGCTGAAGTGCAAGCCTGTCGGCGCCTGTGGCGCCGCGGCACACGGCTGGACCACCAGTGTCACTTCGTTCGACACCGGGCCGACGCCGCAGACGTTGGTGGCGGCGACGCGGGCGAAGTAGGTGCCGTAGGCGATGCCCGGTGCGACCAATCCGGTCACGGTGGACGCGTAGTCGGCGACCAGCAGGTTGCTGAGCCCCGGCGCGCTGCCTACGAGCAACCGGTAGCCTTGCGTCACCCCTGACGACGGCGCGCTCCACGCCAGGTTCACCGTCTGGTTGCTGGCGCTGCCACTCAACGCGCCAGGCGCCCCTGGGGCGGCGCAGGCGCCCACCGTCACCTGGGCTTCTGGCGACGGGCCACTGGTGCCGGCGGCGTTCTGCGCGCGCACGCGGACGAAATAGGTGCCCGGCGGCACGTTGCCAACCGCCGCCGTGGTGGCCGGGCTGTTGAGCAGGATCGTCCCGATGTTGTAGACGCCCGACGCCGTACCGGCGTCGAGCAGGTAGCGGCTCGCTGGTCCGCCCGAGGTCGCCGCCGTCCACGACAGGTTCACCGTCGCGAGGGCGGCCGTCGCGGTCAGCGCCGACGGCGCGTTGGGCGGGAAGGGCCCGCTGGCAATGCCCTGATAGATCGCTGTGACGCCGGCGATGTCGTCGGCAGCGAGACCGGCGGTCGAGGTGCACGGGGTCGGCGGCAGCGCCGCCATGATCGCCCCGGTGCTGGTGGAATGGCCGAGGCCGAGCGCGTGGCCGAGGCCATGGGTGATGGCGTTCTGGAAGCACGACGCGTTGCCCGTGTGCGGCCCGACGTTGTTCAGCACCACGAAGCCCTGGATGAACTTCTGGAAGGTCGTACCGCCCACCGTGCGCAGATCGCCGGTGGTGTAGTAGCCGCCGCCAATCACCCAGTTGTCGGCTTCGGTGTCGGCGACGCCGCACGGGTCGTTGTAGGACACGCCGATGCGGCCGTTGCCGGTGAACGCCCAAGCGCACTGGCCGGCGCCGAGCGTGGCGCCGTTGTCGCGCAGGTCGAGATCCATCCCCGAGTTGCGCCACAGGTTGATCGCCGCGGTGGCGTTGCTGGTCGATCCGCTCCACGTCCCGGGCATCGCCGACGGATGATCGACGCGCACGAACCCGCCGTCGTCCACTTCGTGCCAGCGGGCGGGATGGCCGCCGTCGGTCGGCAGGTAGGCGAACGCCGCGGTCTCCTGGCGTCGTTCGCTCTCGAGCGGCACCGCGACGAACGGCGTGGCCTCGGCCGCTGCTGGCAGCACCGCGTCGACCCGTGCGATGGTCGCCGCGTCGGCGGGCAGCTTGCCGCGGCCGAGTCCGGCGGTGTGGAGCGTGCCGTCGCGCGGGCTCGTCGCCAGCAGGAGCAGCGCGGTCTCGCCGGGAACGAAAGCGGCCTGATCGGCGATGCGAAGACCGATCGCGCCGACCTGGCCGCCGAGCTGTTTGAGCACCAGACGGTCGGGCACGTTGTCGCCGCGCAGGCGGGTGGACACTTGGACGTCGACGTAAGTCACGATGACGTTGCTGACCGTGTCCCAGCGGCTCTCGACGCGGGTGACCTGCCCGGTAACGGCGAGGCGCGCCGCCGGCAACCGGTCAGCCGGCTGTGCCGACGCCACCCCGGCGCCGGCGGCCAGTGCCGCGAGCACCGCCAGGATTCTCGACAGGGGCGTTCCGATCATCGTCCGACCAGCATAGCCTGCCCGGCGGCTCCGGCGGATCCGCCCTGGCGGCCGGCGTGACAGCCGAGGTCCACGAGCTGGTACGCGCCGTGGGTGTAGGGCAGGTCCACGTGAGGAAACGGCCGGAGGTATTCGATGACGTCGGGCCGGGCCGCGTCGAGCGACGGCCAGTCGCCGACCGCGACGTAGCAGACGCGGCGGCTGGCGCGCAGGTATTCGATGACGTCCGGCGAGATCGACACCTGATCGAAGCTCCAGCCCTTGCGGTGGGCGAAGTAGAGCAGCATCGGCGAGTTGCTGCCGTAGCGCTCGTACTCGACCGTGGCGACGAGCGCGTCGACCGGCGTGCGCGCGGCGATCGCGGCGCCGGCGTCGATGAGGCCGGTGTTCATCGCAGCGGGTCGATACAGGCGCTGAATCACGCCGCTCTCCACGAACCCCCGGACGGCCACCCACGCCAGCAGCGCCGCCACCGCCGCGACGGCGATCGGCCGCGGCGCCGCGGCCACGCGATCGTAGGTCCGGACGTCGAACAGCGGCGCCGCGCCCATGCCGAAGTAGAGCGCCAGCGGCGGCAGCATCGGCAGCTGATGGAACTCGTGGACGACCTGGCCGGCCAGCGACACCGCCACCAGCGACGCGGCGGCCAGCGCCCACACGTCGACCACCGCGCGTCCGGCCAGCGGCCAGTGCCAGCGGAGCGCGCCGATGATCGCGACGACCGCGAACGCCGGCGTCAGGTGCAGCTCCCAGAAGAGCGCGCCGAGCGTCGCCGCCGTGTCCCAGGTGAGGTGGTCGGCGCGGGTCCAGTGCGACACCGTCGTGAACACGCCCGACCACTGCGCGATATCGGGCGGGTAGGTGCCGGAGGGCCGGAAGATCGCCTGCGTGAGTCCAGTCTCCAGGAAGATCTGATCGGCGTGGAGGTACCACAGCCCGACGGCGCCGAGCGCGCCGAGCGGCGCGGCGACGAACCACGGGTCACGCCACACCCGCCAGCCATGACGCAGCACGCCGACGATGGCAATCGGGCCGAGCACGAGGATCGCCGGGATCTTGACCAGTCCAGCGAGCGCGAGTGACACGGCGCCGGCAAATGCCATGGCCCGCGAACCGGTCTGCGCATAGGCGACGTAGCCGAGGACCGCGGCCACCGAGAAGGTCAGCATCGGCGTGTCCGAGAGCGGCGTACGCCCGAAGTACACGACGCTCGGCGACACCGCCATCAGGAACGCGGCGGCGCGGCCGGCCGGCGCGCCGAGCAGCCGGGTCCCCAGCCGGTAGGTGAGCCACACCGTGGCCACCGAGAACGCCGCCGGCACGATTCGGCCGCCGATGTCGGTGATGCCGAAGACGCGCCACACCAGCGCCATCAGCAGGTGGAGCAGCGGGAACTCCAGGCCGACGCGGCCGTCGGGTCCGCCCCAGCTCACCGGCGGGTAGAAGACGTCGATCGGGCCCTCGGTCCACAGCCGGGCGACGTCGGCGTTGGTCACCTGCCGCCAGCTGTGGGCGTCGACGAACGGCACGTCGATGCGCCAGGCGCGGAAGGCCACGGCAAGCAGCACGATGGCCAGCGCGCACCAGTCGACGCTTGAAGACCGCGGTGACGGTGAGGACGGCGAAGTCACGGCTACGCGCTGTACATGACGAGGGCGGACCCGGTGACGCGGTCCGCCCTCGTGATCATCGCGACGAGCAGGTTACGGGACGAACCCGGCCTGGATGTACGGGATCAGCGTCCACAGCGCCGAGAGCGGCTGGCCGTTGCCGCCGAGCGACGTCGGGCCGTTGAACTGGGGTGGGCTGGGTGCGGTCTTCTCGTCCCAGTTCGGACCGGGGTTGGGACCGCAGTGGCCGCCGATCATGTCCCAGGCCCGCATCTTCGGCGTGCCCTCGTCGCCATCGGGTCCCCAGTTGTAGGTGATGATGTCGGTCGACACGTCGCCGACGTTCGCCCGCTTCCAGTTGAGCCCCCAGCGCTTGTCGCGCTTTCGCAGTTCGCGCAGGACCAGAAACATGAAGGTGTTGTCGCCGCACGAGTTGCGCAACTGCGCTGGATAGGCGGCGGCGATGTCGCGCACGACCTGAGCACCGTAGCTCGGCCCCGGCAGCGCCGTCCCCGGCGCCGGATCCGGAGCGCGCGGTTCGAGCTTCAACGAGGCGCCGTCCACGGTGAGGACCGACGCACCCGACGCGCCCGTCGACCCGCACGAGAACACGGCTTGAATGCCGAAATTCCACGTGCCGATCGGGAGGCCCGGATAGATGAAGCTGGTCGTGCCGCCGCCAAACGGCACCTGGCCGTTGAAGCCGGGGCCGTTCGCGCTGAGCAGGTAGGCCGCGGCGCCTGGCACCGCGCTCCAACTCGCGGTCAGGAATGGCCCCCAGGAGGTCGTGGTCAGGCTCGGCGCCGGTGGCGCGTCGCAGGCCCCACCGGCCGGCATTGCCAGGATGACCTCGCTCGCCTCGGCGCTCGCGCCGGCGGCGTTCACCGCCGACACGCCGAGGTAGTAGGTGTTGGCGGGGACGCCGCCAACCGCGAAGCCGGCGACGGCGGTGGGCAGCACACCCACCTGGGCGCCCCCAGGCGTCAGCCCGGCGCGCACGTTGTAGCCGGACACCGGGCCGCCGCCGGCGCCAGGCGTCCACGAGACGATCACGCTCGTGCCGTTGCGGAACACCCGGACGTTGGTCGGGACGGACGGCAGGGCGACCAGGCTGGTCACCACCGCGACGACTTCGTTCGACAGCAGTTCGCCGCCGGCCGTGATGGCGCGCACCCGGACGTAATAGGCCCCGACCGCCGGTGCGCCGACGCTGATGGTCGTCACGTTGCCGACCGCCGCCGAGAAGATGTAGCCGCCAGGGACCACGCCGGCGTCGAGGATGTAGTTGGTGGCGCCGGCGGTGGCGCTCCAGTTGAAGGTGACGTTGGCCGCGACCACGGTCGGGGCGCTCATTACGGGGGCCTGCGCCTGTGCGGCGCTCGCCGTCAGTGCCCACAGTCCCAGGGCGACGGCTACGGTTCGGGCGAGCCGAATCATCATGCAGCGTTTCTCCTCAGTTCCAAGCTCCCCAGTCCGCGAGTGCGACAGGAGCGGTCGTTGTGTTCACACGGGCGGAAACAGGCTCGAGCGGGGGCTGGGAGACGCCCTGCAAAGCCGATGCAGTGTACCACAGGGCTGAAAAAGCGTGCAGCAAACAGCGACGCCCGCGCCCCCGGTTAGGGGGACGCGGGCGGGGCGGGCTCGTTCGTGCGGAACGGATGGGCTAGCGCGGGAAGCCGGCGTTGCGGTACGGCTGCAGCGTCCACATGGCGCCGGTCGACCACAGCACGGTCTGGTCGATCCAGGCCCACGACGGGTTGCTGCCGCAGTGGCCGCCGATGACGTCCACGACATGCACCTGCCGGGTGCCCTCGTCGGCCTGACTGCCGAAGTTGTAGGTGACCACGTCCTGCGACATGTCGCCGACGTTAGCGCGCTTCCAGTTGAGGCCCCAGCGGGTGTCTTCCTGGCGCAGGCGCTGCACCAGGCGGAACAGCCAGACGGTGTTGCCGCAGGAGTTGCGCAGGTCATTGGGGTAGAGCCGCGCCATCTCGGCGACGACCGCCGAGCGGTTGGGCAGCGGGATGTAGTTGGGCGGCGACGGCGACGGCGGGTTCGGCGTCCGCGCGCCCTCCACCGGGGCGTTCACGACCACCGTCGCATCCGCCGACGAGGCGGCCGCGCCGCACGGGTTCACGGCGACCACACGCACGTAGTAGGTGCCGGCCGCCACGCCCGGATACGACACGGCGGTGGTCGCCGCGGGAATCGCCTGGGTAACCATCGGCGAGCCCCCCGGGGTCCCCGACGCCAGCAGCTGATACCCGGCCGCACCGGGCACGGCGCTCCAGGAGATGTTCACCGTCGAGCCGGTGACCGAGGTCTGGACGCTCGGGCCATTCGGCGCCAGGCAGGCGGCCGGCGCCACCGTGATCTGGATTTCGTTCGAGGCGCCACTGGGCCCGCCCGGACCGACGGCGTGCATCCGGGCGAAGTAGGTCCCTGGCGGCACGTTCGACAGCGTCGTGGTGCTGGCCACGGGCATCGGGATGACGGCCTGCGTCTGCCCGGGCGCGGTGCCCGCGGCCAGGACCAGCCCCGTCAACGGACCCGAGGGCAGGCCGACCGAGAAGTTGACGGTCGTGCCCGACGATGACGCGACCAGCCCGGTCGGCGGCGCCGGCGGCACCACCGTGGAACTGACCGTCACGCCGACGACATTGGACGGCGCGCTCAAGCCTTGAGCGTTTCGGGCGAATACACGAAGGTAATAAATGCCCTGTGGGGCGTTGATGGCGAAGCTCGTCAGTCCGCCGAGTTCATAGCCGGTCAGCATTTGAGTCGGCGTGAGCCCGGCCTCGGCCCGATAGCCGGTGGCGCCGGGCACCGCCGCCCACGACGCGACGACGGTCTGGCCGGCGAGCACCTGTACCTGCAGCACCGGCGCGGCCGGCTGGGCCGATGCCGTCCCGGCGGTCGTGACGGCCACAAGCGCCACTGCGACGGCAACCTGACGGAATCTGGAAATCTGTCGAACGGTCGGAACCACGGACACCCCCGACGGGTGGTGCTGCGAACTCGATGCCAAGGTCCTGACACCCCGCAACCTCCGGGCATTCGCAGGGTTGCGGTGCGGGTGTGACACGAATTGCACGCTGGATGACCAATTACGTAATCGATTCTCCGCCCAGCCGGAGCAGACGGTCTTGATATAGTCGGAGCGCAAATGACTGACCGAACAGCGAGAATCGGGGTTCTGACCGGCGGCGGCGATGCCCCGGGGCTGAACGCGGTCATCCGCGCAGTCGTCAAGGCCGGATGCAATGCCGGGCTCGAGGTCGTCGGGTTGGAGGACAGCTTCGACGGCCTCCTCGACGCCCGGCGTACCCGGGCGCTGACCCCTCGGGACGTCACCGGAATCCTCCGCCTCGGCGGCACGATCCTCGGCACCACCAACCGCGGCAATCCCTTCGAGTACCCGAGCGATGCCGCCAGCGGCAAGAGCGACTACTCGGATCAGGTGGTCGACAACTTCGCCAGGATGGGGCTCGACGCGCTGGTCGTCATCGGCGGCGACGGGACGCTGGCCATCGCCCATCAGTTCTACCTGAAGGGCATCCCGGTGGTCGGCGTGCCCAAGACCATCGACAACGACATCGTCGGCACGACCAGTTGCTTCGGCTTCGATACCGCGGTCTCGTTCGCCGCCGACGCCATCGATCGCCTGCACACCACCGCCCAGTCGCACCGGCGCATCATGGTCGTCGAGGTCATGGGCCGCTACGCCGGCTGGATTGCCCTGCATGCGGGTGTCGCCGGCGGCGCCGACGTCATCCTGATCCCGGAGATCGCCTACGACCTCGAGAAGGTCGCGGCCAGGGTCCGCGAGCGCGACAAGTGGGGAGCGGAGTTCAGCATCGTCGTCGTCGCCGAGGGGGCGGCGCCGGTGGGCGGCGCCCGCACGGTGATGACCGAGGCGCGTCCCGGCTATGTGGAACGGCTCGGCGGGGTCGGCGCCCAGGTGTCGTACGCGCTCGAAGCGATGACCGGGAAGGAAAGCCGCAGCGTGGTTCTCGGCCACCTGCAGCGCGGCGGGTCGCCGACCGCGTTCGACCGGGTACTCGCCACCCGTTTCGGCGCCAAGGCGGTCGAACTCATCCGCCGCGGGGTGTTCGGGCGGATGGTGGCGAACAACCCGCCCGACATCGTGCACGTGCCGCTCGCCGATGTCGTCGGCCGCTGCAAGACAGTGCCGCTCGACTACGACCTGCTCGCGACCGCGCGCGCGCTGGGCGTGTCACTCGGCGACTGAGCCGCCGTCACGGGCTCAGCGCCGCGCGTGCAAGACATCGAGGTACTTCAACGCGCCGCCGGTGTTGAAGAGCACGACCGACTCGTGCGGCTGGATGACGCCGGCCGCCACCAGACGGCGCGTGGCCGACAGCGCCGCGGCGCCTTCCGGCGCCGCCGAGATGCCTTCCAGGCGGCCGATCGCCAGCATGTCGTCGATCATCTCGTCGTCGGTGACGGCCAGCGCCGTGCCGCCGCTGGCGCGGATGGCCCGCAGCACCAGGAAGTCGCCGATCGCCTTCGGCACGCGCAAGCCGTGCGCCTCGGTCTCGGGGGACTCCCACATCGCCGCGCGCGCCGTGCCCTCGGTGAATGCGCGCACCACCGGGGCGCAGCCGGTCGGCTGCACCGTGACCATCTTCGGCCGGCCCGGGCCGATCCAGCCGAGCGCCTCGAGCTCGTCGAAGGCCTTCCACATGCCGACCATGCCGGTGCCGCCACCGGTTGGATAGATGATCCAGTCGGGGAGGGTCCAGTCGAGCTGCTCGGCCACCTCGTAGCCCATCGTCTTCTTGCCCTCGACGCGGTACGGCTCCTTGAGCGTCGAGACGTCGTACCAGCCGTGCTCCCTGGCGCCCGCCGCTGCCAGCTTCCCGGCGTCGGTGATGAGCCCGTCCACCAGCGTGACGTTCGCCCCGTACAGCCGACACTCGTCGACGAACGGCGCCTTGGCGTCGCGCGGCATGAACACTTCGCACTGCAGTCCGGCGGCGGCGGCGTAGGCGGCCGCGGCATTGCCGGCGTTGCCGGCGGTGGGCAGGGTGAGCGTCGCGGCGCCCAGCGCGCGGGCGCGGGTGACCGCCGCCGATTGCCCGCGGGCCTTGAACGAGTTGGTCGGGTTGAACGACTCGTCCTTGATGAACAGGCGCTCGAGGCCGACGGCCTCGCCGAGCCGGCAGGTGCGCAGCAGCGGCGTGAACCCCTCGCCGAGCGTCACCGGCGTCTCGCCGGGGAACAGCGGCAGCATCTCGCGATAGCGCCACATCGTCGGCGGCCGGCTCGCCAGGCTGTCGCGCGACCACGCCCGGGCCCGGACCATGTCGTAGCGGGCCAGCAACGGCATGCCGCACGACGGACAGACGTGGTGGCGTTCGCGGCCGTCGAACGGCCCGGCGCCACACGGCTCGCTGCATTCCAGATGTGAGAAATACATAGCGGCTAGCGGCCAGCGGCTAGGAGCTAGGCCGTCGAGCTGTCACGCCGTCTGGAGTGCGGAGCTGAGGGGGCTAGCCGCTAGCCGCTAGCCGCCAGCCGCAGGCAGGCTACTTACCGAGCAATTCTTCGTCCTTCTTCTTCTGCAGGTCGTCGATGGCGCTGATCGCCGCGTCGGTGATCTTCTGGACCTCGTCGAGGCCGCGCTTCTCGTCGTCCTCGGAGATCGCGTGGTCCTTCAGGAATTTCTTGAGGCGATCGTTGGCGTCGCGGCGCACCGTACGGACGTGGTTGCGGCCTTCTTCGGCCGCCTTGTGCACGTGCCGCGACAGCTCCTTGCGCCGTTCCTCGGTGAGGGACGGGATCGGAATCCGGATGACCTTGCCGTCGGTCGCCGGGTTGAGTCCGAGGTCGGAGATGCGGATGCCGCGCTCGATGCTGGCCAGCGTCGAGGGGTCGAAGGGCTGCGCGACGATCATCGACGGTTCCGGAATCGACAGCGTCGCCACCTGGTTGAGCGGCACGCGGGCGCCGTAGGCCTCGACCATCACGTTCTCGAGAAGCGCCGTGACTGGCCCGGCCGGTGCGCACCCCGGACAGGTCGCGGCGGACGTGTTCCACCTGGCCGTCCATGCGCTTCTTGCTTTCGGCGAACAGTCCCTTGAGATCGTTGACATCCATAGCACGTGCTCTCTAGCCGCTAGCCCCTGGCCGCCAGCCGCTGTTCGGGCATCACCCGCCCACCGTGGTGCCGACCGCTTCGCCCTGCACGACCCGCTTGATGTTGCCGGGCGTGCGCAGGTCGAAGACGACGATCGGCAGCTTGTTGTCCATGCACAGCGAGATGGCGGTGGCGTCCATCACCTGCAGGCGATCCTGCAGCACCTGCAGGTAGGAGATGCGTTCGTAGCGCGTAGCGGCCGGATCCTTCACTGGATCGGCGGTGTAGATGCCGTCCACCTTGGTGCCCTTGAGGATCACCTCGGCCTTCATTTCCATCGCCCGCAGCGCCGCCGCGGTGTCGGTGGTGAAGTACGGATTGCCGGTGCCGGCGGCGAAGACGACGACGCGGCCCTTCTCGAGGTGGCGGATGGCGCGGCGGCGGATGAACGGCTCGGCCACCGCCCGCATCTCGATGGCCGACAGCACGCGCGTCGGCACGTCCTGGGCTTCGAGGGCGTCCTGCAGGGCCAGGGCGTTCATCACCGTGGCCAGCATGCCCATGTAGTCGGCGGTGGAGCGGTCCATGCCGCGGGCGCTGGCGGCGACGCCGCGGAAGATGTTGCCGCCGCCGATGACGATCGCGGTCTGCACCCCGAGCGACTGGATGTCGGCGACGTCGGCGGCGATGCGGTTGGCGACGTCGGCGTCGATGCCGTACTGGCCGTCGCCCATCAGGGCCTCGCCCGACAGCTTCAGCAGGATGCGGGTGTAGAGGCGGCCAGGGGCAGGAGACGGCGACGCGGACGACATCAAGCCGGCATTATAGGCTTAGCGAGGCCGCGCCGTCCTCCCTGCGGTCCGGGCGGGCTACTCGGCGGTCTCGCCGAGCTTGAAGCGGACGAAGCGCGAGATGGTGATGTTCTCGCCGGTCTTGGCGGTGGCCGCCTGCAGCATCTGCTGCACGGTGACGGCGGGATCGCGGACCGACGGCTGATCGACCAGGCAGACCTGGCTGTAGTAGCTCCCGAGCTTGCCGTCGACGATCTTGTCGATCACCTGGGCCGGCTTGCCCGAATCGGCGAACTGCGCCCGGTAGATCTCCTTCTCCTTCTCGAGTTCGGCGGCCGGCACCTCATCGCGGCTGACGAAGCGCGGGTCGGCGGCGGCGACGTGCATCGCCAGCTCCTTCGCCAGGTTCTGGAACGTCGTCGGTGCGGGCGACGAAGTCGGTCTCGCAGTTGACCTCGACCAGGACGCCGACCTTGCCGCCCATGTGGATGTAGTGGCCGACGACGCCTTCCTTGGTGGCGCGGCCGGCTCGCTTGGCCGCCGACGCCACGCCCTTCTTACGCAGGATGTCGACCGCCTTGTCCAGGTCGCCGCCGGCCTCGGCCAGCGCCGCCTTGCAGTCCATCATCCCGGCTCCGGTCTTGTCGCGGAGCTGCTTCACCATGTCTGCCGTGATTGCCATGACCTCTCCATCGGGCGCGGGCGGGTGCCCCGTCGGTGGCGCCAACCGGCCGGGCCGCAGCCCTGCCCTGGTGCGCGCAGTACAAGAAAACGCCGTCCGCGTTCGCGGCAAGCGCCGCATCGGCGAGACGGCGCGGTCGAACCGACCAGCGAACCGCTAGGGCGTCGCCGGCGTCGGTGTCGGAGTCTCGGCGCGCTGCGGGCGGCGGATCGCCGCCGGCCGCACCACGCGGGCGGCCTCGTCGGCGGCCTGCTGCTCGGCCTGCGCCGCGGCCTGGTCGGCGCGGCGCGATTCGCGCTCGGCCTGGCCGTCGAGCACGACGTCGGCGACGCGGGCGGCGAACAGCTTGATCGACCGCAGGGCGTCGTCGTTGCCGGGAATCACGAAGTCGACTTCATCCGGGTCGCAATTGGTGTCGACGATGCCGATGACCGGAATCTTCAGCTTGCGCGCCTCGTCGACGGCGATCTTCTCCTTGCGGGTGTCGACGACGAAGAGCGCATCGGGCAACCGCGCCATGTTGCGGATGCCGTCGAGGTTCTTCTGGAGTTTGCGCTTCTCCTTGTCGGCCCGGGCGATTTCCTTCTTGGGCATGAACTCGTAGCGGCCGTCGGTGGCCATCGCCTCGAGGTCGCGCAGCCGCGCGATGCTGCGCTGGATGGTGGAGAAGTTGGTCAGCAGTCCGCCCAGCCACCGCTCGTTGATGTAGTACATGCCGCAGCGGGCGGCCTCGGTGGCGATCACGTCCTGGGCCTGGCGCTTGGTGCCGACGAACAGGATGGTCTTGTCTTCGGTGGCGAGCTGGCGCACGTAGCTCTCCGCTTCGCGGAAGAGCGCCACGGTCTTGCCGAGGTCGAGGATGTAGATGCCGCTGCGTTCGCCGAAGATGTACGGCTTCATCTTCGGGTTCCAGCGCTTCGTCTGGTGTCCGAAATGCACACCTGCCTCGAGCAGGTCCTTCATCGCCAGTGGGGCCAAGCTTCCTCCGTCCATGTCGCCTACCGCTTGCTGAACTGGAACCGCTTGCGGGCTCCGGCCAGACCGTACTTCTTGCGTTCCTTGGCGCGCGCGTCGCGGGTCAGCAAGCCATCCTTCTTCAGACGGCCGCGCAGCTCGAGATCGAAACTGCAGAGCGCGCGCGCGATGCCGAGGCGGATGGCCCCGGCCTGTCCGGCGACGCCGCCGCCGGCCACCGTGCACAGGATGTCGAACTTCTCGGCCGTCTCGGTCAGCAGCAGCGGCTGGCGCACCGCGATCCGCAGCGATTCGGTCGGGAAGAACTCGGCGAACTCGCGGCGGTTGACGGTGATGGCGCCCGAACCAGGACGCAGGAACACACGGGCGGTGGACGTCTTGCGGCGTCCGGTAGCGTAGTACTGCACTCCGGCCAAGTTACGACACCTCGAACGAATGGGGTTGCTGGGCAGCGTGCGGGTGCGTGGCGCCCGCGTAGACCTTGAGCTTGGTGTACATCGCGTCGCCGAGCTTGCTCTTCGGCAGCATGCCGCGCACGGCTTCTTCGACCAGACGCTCCGGCCGGCGGGCCCGCACCACCTTGGCGCGTTCCTCGCGCAGACCGCCTTCGTAGCCCGAGTGCGCCCGGTACAGCTTCTGATCGTCCTTGCGGCCGGTCAGCTTGACCTTCGCGGCATTGACGATCACCACGTGATCGCCGGTGTCGAGAAAGGGCGTATAGGTTGCTTTGTGCTTACCCTGCAGCATCTTGGCGGCGGCCGTGGCGATGCGCCCGAGCACCCGGCCCTCGGCGTCAATCACATGCCACTGGCGCGTCACCGTTGCAGGTGTCGCCACGAACGTTCGCATCGTGTCCGTACCCTTCCCGTGTCGCCGTCGAAACGGCAAACCCAAATAGTAGGCCTAGATCCGGCCAGTGGTCAAGCGCCAATCTGTCGGCGCGGCCCGATCACGGAAATGTGACGGCGCCGGAACGGCTGGCCGAAATCTCTGCCGAGCCGGTGCCACAGGTTGCCTGCGGTTGCACAGTTCTGCCATCGCTCTGCAGTCGCCCGTCTGGCCCAGCGCTGCCCGCGCCTGCCCGTGACTGCCGATTGTAACCCGATGCCAGGGTTGGAGTTGTCCTGCTGAAACCGGACGGCGCTGCCGATAGAACGCTCTGAATGCAGGCTGGACACCGGACGACAGGCCACGGAAAAAACTGTGAGTGGGATTCGGTTTTGTCAGTGATGTCCCTGCGACCGCATCTTCGGCTGGCCGGCCGAGGGTGGGTGTTTCGGCCGAATTCCAGCAGGAACCAGAACTCCTCGGCTTTGGTACCGCGTTTGCCCTTGGCGACGCGGTGGTGGCCGGACGCTCCGGTCCGGCGCGAAGAAGGGAAGGCGGCGTAGTGCTCTTCAACCGAAGTAAGCCTGTGGTCGGCCTGGACATCGGCTCCAGCGCAGTCAAGGCGATCGAACTGAAGCCGTCCGGTCGGGGCTTCAAGGTCGCGGCGATTGGCGTCGAGCCGCTGCCTCCCGACAGCATCGTCGACGGCGCCATCATCGACGCCGGAGCGGTGACCGATGCCGTCCGGCGCGTCCTGCAGTCGCCGAAGTTCAAGGCGAAGGACGTGGTCGCGTCGCTCTCGGGCAGCGCCGTCATCGTCAAGAAGATCAGCCTGCCGGTGATGAGCGAGCAGGACCTGGAAGAGTCGATCTACTGGGAGGCCGAGCAGTACATCCCGTTCGACATCCAGGACGTCAACCTCGACTACCAGGTGCTCACGCCGCTGGCCGAGCGCCAGGGCACGATGGACGTGCTGCTGGTGGCGGCCAAGAAGGACAAGATCGCCGACTACACCGGCGTCGTCAGCCAGTCGGGCCGCACCCCGGTCGTCGTCGACGTCGATGCTTTCGCCCTGCAGAACGCCTTCGAAGCCAACTACGGCAACGAGCCGGGCAAGGTCATCGCCCTGGTCAACGTCGGCGCCAGCGCCGTCAACATCAACATCGTCTCCGGCGGCCAGTCGGTGTTCACGCGCGACGTCAGCATCGGCGGCAACGCCTTCACCGAGGCGGTGCAGAAGGAACTCGGCCTGCCGTTCGAAGGCGCCGAAGACGCCAAGAAGGGGCTGCCGGTCGACGGCGTCCGCTTCGACGACGTCCGCCCGGTCCTGCGTGCGGTCACCGACAACGTGCTGCTCGAGGTCGAGAAGACCTTCGACTTCTACAAGGCCACCTCGGCCAGCGATCGCATCGACCGCGTCGTCCTGAGCGGCGGGGCCTCGCTCGTCGATGGCTTCGATCAGGCGGTGCGCGAGCGGCTCGACACCGAGGTCGAGCGCTTCGATCCGTTCCGTCAGGTGACCTTCGACAGCGCCAAGCTGCAGGTCGGCTCGATCGAGGACTTCGCGCCGGTCTGCGCCGTGGCCGTCGGCCTGGCGCTGCGCAAAGGCGGCGACCGATGATCCGCGTCAACCTCCTGCCCGGCGAACGGCGCAAGGCCAAGGCGCCGGCGTTCGGACTCCAGTCAGGGCAGAAGATCGCCCTCGGCGGCAGCCTGATCCTGCTGCTCGCGGCGCTGTTCGTCGGCTGGCGCTACTGGGCGCTCGGCCAGGATGCCGCGCAGGTCGAGCGTGACATCGAGGCCCAGCGTCGCGAGGAGCAACGACTGGTGCAGGTGATCAACGAGGTGCGGGATTTCGAGGCGCGGCGCGAACGGCTGCAGCAGCGGGTCGGCCTCATCGAGGAGCTGCGGCGCGGCCAGACGGCGCCGGTCCACATGCTCGATCAGGTGAGCCGGTCGCTGCCCGACATGATGTGGCTCACCAAGATGACCCAGACCGGTTACGACGTGACGATGGAGGGCAACTGCCTCTCGCTCACCTCGTTGTCGGACTTCGTCGCCAATCTCGAGGGCTCGCGTTACTTCGCCCGGCCGGTCGAAATCGTGACCAGCGAAGTGGTGGCGGCGACCCAGGCCAGTCCCGAACTCATCCGCTTCACGGTGAAGGGCACGTTCCAGATGGCCGGACTCCAGCCGCCGCCGGCGCCGGTCGACGCGACACCGGCCAAGAAGGGCGCCGCTCCGAAGAAGGGCGCGCCAGCCAAGAAGGGAAATGCCCGTGGCTAGCCTGTCGATGAACAAGCTGCCGTGGTGGGGGCAGCTGGTCGTGTTCGGCGTCGTCGGCGCCGTGCTCGTCGGCGTCTACTACTACATGGTCGAGTGGCCGCAGCGCGACCAGCTCAAGGTGCGCCAGGCCGAACTGGCGGCGATCCAGGGCCGCATCGCGACCGGGCTCGAGACGGCGCGCAAGCTGCCGGAGTTCCGCGCCCAGGTCGGCGATCTCGAAGGCCGGCTCGACAGCCTCAAGGCGATCCTGCCCGAGCAGAAGGACGTCGCCGACCTGCTGCGCCGGATCCAGACGATGGCCTCGCAGTCGAATCTGACCATCCGCACCTTCCGGCCGCAGGCGATGGCCCAGCGCGACCTCCACGCCGAGTGGCCGATCGGGCTCGAACTCGAGGGCACCTATCACAACGTCGGGCAGTTCCTCGACAAGGTGAGCAAGTTCCCGCGAATCATCAACGTCGGCTCGATCGCGATGACCAACATCCCGTCCCCGACGCCGTCCTCGACCGTGCGGGTCGAGTGCACGGCGACGACCTTCGTCCTCACCGAACCGCCCCAGGGAGCGCCGGCGCCAGCCGTACCGGCGAAGACGGAATGACGCCCCTTCGACTCGGACTCGTCGTGGCGACGCTCGCCGTTGCCGCTCACGTCGCCGCCCAGGCTCCGCCGGCCGCGGCCTCGGCTCCACCGGCCGCCGCACCGGCGCCGCGCCCTGATCTGCCGACGCCCCCGGCCAACTTCGAATACCGGCCCGAGGGCCGCCGCGATCCGTTCATGAACTTGAGCCGCAGCGGCACGGTGGCGACGATGCCGACACCGGCCTCGCGCCCGCCCGGCGCCGCCGGCATCCTCGTCGACGAGCTGGTGGTTCGCGGCATCGTCGAGAGCCAGGGCGCCTATGTCGCGATGGTGTCGGGCCCGGCGGGCCAGACCTTCTCGATCCGCGCCGGCAGCAAGCTGTTCGACGGCACGGTGCGGGCGATCACCCCGCAGGCGGTGGTGATCATGCAGCAGGTCACCGACCCGCTGTCACTCCAGAAGCAGCGTGAGGTGCGCAAGTCCCTGCGCACCCAGGAAGAGGGCAAATGATGCTCGGCCGAATCGCTCCACTAGTCACGGTCGTCGCGTGTCTCGCCGCAGTGGCGGGACCCGGGGCCGTCACCGGCGCCGCGTCGAGTGGTGCGGAATCTCCCCAGTTGCGGGCGTTGTCTGCGCGACTCGACGGTGGTGTCAGCTCGATCGTCATCGAAGCCACGGAACCCGTGGCCTACGTGACGAGCCAGCCCGACCCGCTGACCGTGCTCGTCGATCTCCGGAACGTCACCGCCGGCGGCGTCCAGCTGCCGGCGCCACGGACGCCGGTGCGGGCGGTGCGGGTCGAGCAGCGGACCGGCGCCGACGGCACGCCGCTGGCGCGCGTGCGAGTCGACCTCGAGCGGGCAGCGCCGCACCGCGTGCGGACGTCGCGCAACCTGATCATGGTCGACGTCGATGGCGCCGCGGCGAGCGCGGCCCCGGCCGCGGCGGCCGCCGCCGCCCGGACGCCGGCCACCGAGTTGCGCGCGGTGCGCGCCTCGCGGTCGGGTGACGACGTCACGATCGCGCTCGTCGGCAACGGCGAACTGAAGGCGACCACCGTCGACGAGGCCAAGGACATGCCACCGCGCGTCCTGCTCGACTTCCACGGCGTCGCCGCCGCGAAGGCCGTGCCGGCCGCGCTGGGCGTGAACCAGGCCGACGTCGCCCGGGTGCGCGTCGCCGCCAACAGCCGCGAACCGCTGGTGACGCGGGTCGTGGTCGATCTCAAGCGCAGGGTGCCGTTCCGGGTCGAATCGGCCGGCGCCGACGGCGAAGAGCTGCGCATCGTGTTCTCCGGCGCCGCCGAGCCGACGCCAGTGGACGTCCCGGCGCCGACGGCCGCGGCTCCGGTCGAGCCGACGCCGGCGCCAGAGCCGTTGCCCGAACCGGCCCCGGCCGCCGCGGCTCCGGTCGTCGCCGCGCCAGCCCCGACGCCGGTCGTGATGCCAACGGCGGTGCCCGTCGCGCAGACGGCGATGCCGGCCGCCGCGATGCTGCAGCCGCAGACGCCCAATGCCGGCCGCCGCCGCCGGGCCGCGCTTCACCGGCCACCCGGTGTCGCTCGACTTCCAGGGCGCCGACCTGCGCGCCGTGCTGCGCACCTTCGCCGAGATCAGCGGCCTGAACGTGGTGATCGACCCGACCATCACCGGCAGCGTCGACGTGTCGCTGCGCGACGTGCCGTGGGATCAGGCGCTCGACATCATCCTGAAGGCCAACAAGCTCGGCTACTACGTCGACGGATCGATCGTCCGCATCGCGCCGCTCGGCGTGCTGGCCGACGAGGAAGGTCAGCGCCGCAAGCTGGCTGAAGAGCAGGCGCTGGCCGGCGAGCTGCGGGTGTTCACCCGGCCGCTCAGCTACGCCAAAGCCATCGACCTGGTGCCGATCATCACCCGCAGCGCGCTGTCGTCGCGCGGCGAAGTGCAGATCGACGCCCGCACCAACACGGTGATCATCCGCGATCTGCCGGACCGGCTGACCGCCGCCTCCGAGCTGATGACCGCCCTCGACCTGCCGCAGCCACAGGTGGAGATCGAGGCGCGCATCGTCCAGACCACCCGCGACTTCGCCCGCAGCATCGGCGTCGACTGGGGCATGCAGGGACGGGTCTCGCCGGATCTCGGCAACACCACGCCGCTGGCGTTCCCCAACAACGGCAGCCTGACCGGCCGCACCGGCCTGGCGCAGGGCCCCGATGGGGTCACCAACGCCGTCAACCTCGGGGTCGCCAACGCCTCGAGCGCGCTCGGGCTGGCCCTCGGCTCGATCAACGGCGCGCTCAACCTCGACGTCGCCTTGAGCGCACTCGAACGGTCGGGCCAGGGCCGACTGCTGTCGACGCCGCGGGTCTCGACCCAGAACAACGTCGAGGCCGAGATCACCCAGGGCGTGCAGATTCCGATTCAGACCGTGGCCAACAACACCATCACGGTCACCTTCAAGGACGCCGCGCTGACCCTCAAGGTGACGCCGCAAATCACCGCGTCGAACACGGTGATCATGCGGGTGTTCCTCGAGAACGCGGCGCCGGACTACAGCCGCGCGATCATCGACATCCCGCCGATCGACACCCAGCGCGCGGTGACCACGGTGCTGGTCGGCGACGGCGAGACCACGGTGATCGGCGGCATCTACCTGAGCCGCGAGCAGGCCGTGCAGGGGCGGACGCCGCTGCTGTCGCGGATCCCGCTCCTCGGCTGGCTGTTCAAGCGCGACGAGATGAGCGACGAGAGCCGCGAGCTCCTGATCTTCATCACCCCGCGCATCACCAAGGGCTAGGCCCGGTAGTTATCTCCACGAGGATGAGGACGAACATGCGAGTCCTGCAGCAGACGAACAAGGCAATGGCGCTGGCGGTGCTGGCCGCGGCGCTCGGCACGAGCGCGTGCGGGGAAGTGGCGCGCACCGGACGGTCGCCGGGGTATCTGGTGATGGACCGGCTGGAGGCGTCGAGCGGCGCCGATCCCGATGAGTTCGGCACGGTGCTCTTCTCGGACGTGCTGACGCTGGTCCGCCGGACCGTCAACGGCGCCGAGATTCGGGTGCCGACGATCTTCGCCGACCTGGGCCGCGTCACCTTCCGCGTCGGTCTCAAGAATCCCGGCGTGGCCGGCTCGCCGACCACGCCGACCTCGCTGAACGCGATCACGCTGACCCGCTACCGCGTGGTCTTCAAGCGCACCGACGGCCGCAATACCCAGGGCGTCGACGTGCCGTACGCCTTCGACGGCGGCATGACCGTCACCGTCCCCGAGGACGCCAGCGCCGTCGGCTTCTTCGAGATCGTCCGCCATGCCGCCAAGGAGGAAGCGCCCCTGCGGGCGATGGCCTTCAACGGCGGCGCGCAGCTCATCGGCACGATCGCCGACGTCACCTTCTTCGGCCGTGACCAGGCCGGTAACGAGGTCACCGTCAGCGGTTCGATCACCGTGAGCTTCGGCGACTTCGGCGACCCCGACTAACGTGGAAAGGATTTCAGCCGTGACGTTCCTCAAGTCTCGCGCCGTCCCTGCAGCGCTCGCCGCCCTGGCGGCGATCGCGCTCAGCAGCTGCACGGTCAAGAAGACCGAAGCCCCCACGCTCGCCGGGCCCTCGGAGTTCGGGCTGTCGTTGCGGTCGAGCGTGACGCCCGACATCATCGACCAGGACGGCCTGTCGCAGGCGGTTCTGGAGATGGTGACGCGCGGTCCCGATGGCCGGCCGGTGGCCTCGATCCCGCTGCGGGTCGAGATCCGAGTCAACGGCAACATCGTCGACTTCGGCCGGCTGTCGAGCCGCACCGCCGTCACCGGCAGCGACGGCGTCGCGCGCGTGACTTATACCGCGCCGCCGGCCCCGCCCGAGCCGGTCGACAGCTACACCGTCGTCAGCCTGGTGATCACGCCGGTCAACGGCAACTTCCAGGACGCCAACGAGCGCTCGGTGGAACTCCGCCTGGTGCCGCGCGGCATCATCCTGCCGCCCAACGGGGCGCCGCAGCCGTCGTTCATCATCACCCCGACGCCGGTCACGACCCGGACGCCGGCGACCTTCGACGCCAGCGCCACCCGTGACGAGGGCGCCCCGTGCGGCAGCCGCTGCGTCTATGCCTGGGACTTCGGCGACGGCACCACCGGCACCGGGATGACCGTCATCCACGAGTTCGAGAACGCCGGCACCTTCGTGGTGCGGCTCACCGTGACCGACGTGCGCGGTCAGACCGTGGTCACCTCGCAGTCGGTGACGGTCACGACGACGCCGGCGCCGACCGCCGACTTCATCTGGTCGCCGGCCTCGCCGGTGGCGGGACGCGACATCTTCTTCAACGCCCAGGCCTCGCGGGCCGCCCCGGGCCACACCGTGGTCGCCTACGATTGGGACTTCGGCAGCGGCCGCACCGGTGAGGGCGTGACCATCGCCAAGCGCTACGACACACCGGGAACCTACAACGTGACGCTGAAGGTCCATGACGACACCTTCACGCCGACCGGCACGGCCGTGATCACCAAGGCCGTGACGGTATCGGTACCGGTGCCCTGAGAATCCGACGTGGCCCATTCCCGTATCGACGATCTGCGACGCCGGGTCGAGTCCGACCCGGCGTCGATCGCCTTCGCGCAGCTGGCCGAGGAATACCGGCGCGCCGGGCAGACCGAGGAGGCCGTCCGGGTCAGCCGCGAGGGCCTGACTCGGCATCCCGGCTACCTTTCGGCCCGGGTGACGCTCGGACGCGCCCTGCTCGATCTCGGACAGCTCAACGACGCGCGCACCGAACTCCAGTTCGTGGCGACCGAGGCGCCGGAGAATCTGGCCGCCGTGCGTGGGCTCGCCGAGATCTTCCATCGCGAGGGCGACGCCGTGGCAGCGCTGGAGTACTTCCAGCGGGCGCTGGCGCTGGCCCGCCACGATCCCGAGCTCGAGGAGATCGTGCAGCAGCTGTCGCGACAGGTCGGCGCCGAAGCCGGATCATCCAACGGGCTGTCGTTCGAAGAGGCGCACCAGGAACTCCTGTCCGCTGGAGATCGGGTGCCGCTGGCGCCGGCGGCGGCGACGGCTGAATCGGCGCCAGAGGTGGCCGGCGACCCCCAGGCCACGACCGCGCCGTTCGACTTCGACACGCTGGTCGCGGCGCTTGGCACCCCGGCGGCGCCGCCGCTGGTCGAAGCCGTCGTGCGCGGCGAGACGCCCGAGGTCTTCGAGCTGCCCGAGCTGCCCGACCTGCCCGGCCTTCCGGTGCTCACGGATGCGGTCGATCCGTTTGCCCTGCTGGAGGCGGAACTGCGATCGCAACCCGCTGCGGAGCCCGGCCCCGAGCCGAGCGAATCGGCGACCGACCCGGTTCAGATCGAACCGCCCGCGGAGGGATGGCTGACCAGGGCCTACCTCGCCGACGACGCGCCGGCCGCAGCGTGGGCAGCGACTGAACCCGACGCCGGGGGTGCCGACGCGGATCCCACGCCCCTACCCGACGTCGCCGCCGGCCCCGTCCCGGTCGAGGCGCCGTTCGCCGCGCTGCTCACGGCGGATGGCGATCCGGGCGACGGCGCCGAAGAGATGACGGAGCTGCCCGCGCTTTCCGACCTGGCGTCGGACGCGCCGGTTGACTTGGCGTCGGACGCGCCGGTTGCCCCGGCGCCGCTGGACAGCCTTGCCGCATTGAGCGAGACGGTGTCCGTGTCCGTGTCGGTTCAGGAATGGCCGGCGCCCGCCGTGGCCGACGACGCCACCGCAGCCGACGCCACCCCGAGCGATGCCCTCATGGCAGAGGTTGCGCCGCCCGTATCTGTTGACGCCCCGCTGACCGACGCCGCCATCGACGCCCCCCCCGAAGTCCCCGCGATCGCCGCCGCTCCGGTCGCTTCCGAGCCCGTGGCCGAGCCCCGGATCGCCGACCCTGCGATCGATGGCGATCGCCAACCGGCCGCTGCCGGGCGTCACGACGACGTGCTTGGCGACCTCGAAGACTGGCTGAGCACTCTGCAGGAACGCTCCGACCAGTAGACGGGGTAGGCTCACCCCGTCCGATGCCCCCGCCCTCTGACCAACTCGTTCTCCGTCTCGACCGCGTGCGCGCGGCAGTGCCGGGCGCCGGGCTCGACGCGCTTGTCGTCATCGCCCCGTCCAACCTCAGCTATCTGACCGGTCTGCGAATGTCCGCCGGGGTCGCGGTCGTCGCGGCGGATGAGGTGTGGGTCCTGGCCGATGGCCGATATGCGGCAGAGGCGGCCGCTGCCACGCGGACGCTCCCGGGCACCACCCTGGTCGGACTGGCCACCGGCGAGGGCTACGAAGAGGCCGTCGGCGCTCTCATCCGGCGCCAGGGGTGGGCCTCGGTCGGGCTGGAATCCGGACACCTGACGCTGGCCAGGGCAGCGGCCATCCGCCGGGCGGTGGGGGCCGATCCAGCTCTGCATTGGATTGATACCGACGGCCTCATCGAGACCTTTCGGATGGTCAAGGACCCCTGGGAAGTGGCCGTCTTGCGTGAAGCGGGGGCCCGGCTGTCCCGCGTCGCCACGTGTATACTGCCCCAGGTGTCAGCCGGACTAACCGAGCGCCAGCTGGCCTGGGAGATCGACGTCGCCCTCCACTCGGCCGGGTTCGAACGCCCCGCGTTCGAGACGATCGTGGCGTCAGGTCCTCACGCCGCCCGCCCCCACCATCGTCCGACCTCCCGCCGCCTCGGCGCCGGTGAGCTGGCGCTCCTGGACTTCGGCGGGGTCCTCGACGGCTATGCCGTGGACCTCTCCCGCACCGTGGCAGTGGGGCAGATCGACCACCGGCGCCAGCACTGGCTCGACGCGGTCGCGGCCGCCCAGGCGGCCGCCATCGCCGCCGCTGGACCCGGCCGGCTGCCCTCCGAGGTGGACGCCGCCGCCCGCCGGGTACTCGCCGCCGAGGGCCTCGGCGACTATTTCGTCCACAGCACCGGCCACGGCCTGGGGCTCGACGTGCACGAGCGGCCGACCATCGGGGCCCGCGGCGATGCCACCGGCCCGCTGACCGCCGGCGTGGTGTTCACCGTCGAACCGGGTGTGTACGTGCCCGACGAGGGCGGGGTACGAATCGAGGACGACGTGCTGGTGACCGCCACCGGCGCCGAGCGCCTCACCTATTAGAACGGTGCCCGACGAGTGTCCATGACTCCCGACGACCTCAACAAGATCCTGGACCTGGTCCAGGCCCACGACCTGGCCGAGCTCGAGCTCGAGGACGGCACGTTCCGCCTGCGGGTCAAGCGCGGCGGGCCGCACGTGGTCACCCACGTGGTGCCGGCGGCGCCGGTGCCGGCCGTGCCGGCGCCGACTGCGGCCCCCACTGCGGCCTCGGCCGCCCCGCCCGAGGACGGCGCCGAGCTGGCGATCGTGAAGTCGCCGATCGTCGGCACCTTCTACCGCTCGGCCGAACCGGGGACGCCAAGCCGTTCGCCTCGGTCGGCGACACGGTGAAGAAGGGCCAGGTGCTCTGCATCATCGAAGCGATGAAGCTGATGAACGAGATCGACTGCGAGTACGACGGCGAGATCGTGAGCATCTACGTGGAGAACGGCCAGGCCGGTGCAGTACGGCGAGCGGCTGTTCGCGATCCGGCTGCGCGCCTGAGGCACCGCCCATGTTCAAGAAGATCCTGGTCGCCAACCGTGGCGAGATCGCGCTGCGCGTGATCTTCGCCTGCCGCGAGCTCGGCATCAAGACCGTCGCCGTCTACTCCGAGGCCGACGAGAACTCGCTGCACGTGCGCTTCGCCGACGAGGACATCTGCATCGGCGCCGGCGCGCAGCGCCGACAGCTACCTGAACGTCCCGGCGATCATCAGCGCCGCCGAGATCACCGGCGCCGACGCCATCCATCCCGGCTACGGCTTCCTGTCCGAGAGCGCCTACCTCGCCGAAGTGTGCGAGGCCTGCCACATCCGCTTCATCGGCCCCGACCCGCAGCGTGATCCGCCTGCTCGGCGACAAGGCGAAGGCGCGGCGGGCGATGAAGAAGGCCGGGCGTGCCGATGCTGCCGGGCAGCGACGGCCCGGTCGAGAGCGAGGAGCGGGCGACCCAGCTGGCGCAAGGACATCGGCTATCCGGTCATCATCAAGGCGGTCGCCGGCGGCGGCGGCCGCGGCATGCGCATCGTCAAGGCGCCGGGCGAGCTGGCGCACGCACTGCGCACCGCGCAGCGCGAAGCCGAAGCGGCGTTCGGCAACGGCGACGTCTACATCGAGAAGTATCTCGAGGCGCCGCGCCACATCGAGTTCCAGGTCCTCGGCGACCACCACGGCAACGTCGTGCACCTGGGCGAGCGCGAGTGCTCGATCCAGCGCCGCCACCAGAAGCTGCTCGAGGAGTCGCCGTCGCCGGTCGTCACCGACAAGGTGCGGCGCAAGATGGGCGCGCTGGTCGTCGACGCCGCCCAGGCGGTGCAGTACACCAACGCCGGCACGTTCGAGTTCCTGATGGACGACAAGGGCCACTTCTACTTCATGGAAGTGAACACCCGCGTCCAGGTCGAGCATCCGGTCACCGAGTTGGTCACCGGCATCGACATCGTCAAGGAGCAGATTCGCATCGCCGCCGGCGAGCGGCTCGTCGTTCAAGCCAGAGCGACGTCACCTTCACCGGCCACGCCATCGAGTGCCGGATCAACGCCGAGGATCCCGAGACCTTCGTGCCGTCGCCCGGGCGTGATTCACGCCTTCAGCCGTTCCCGGCGGGCCCGGCGTCCGCGTCGACACCGCCGCCCATTCCGAGTGCACGATCTCCGCCGTACTACGACTCGATGATCGCCAAGGTGATCGTCCACGGCCGCGACCGCGCCGGAGTCGATCGCCCGCATGAAGCGGACGCTCGAGATGACGGTGATCGAAGGGCATCAAGACCACGCATCCCGCTGCACCTGAAGATCCTGAACGATCCGGACTTCGTCGCCGGGCGCCTCAGCACGCACTTCATGGAGCGCTTCGCGCCGCCAGCCCAGGCCATCCGCGCTGGCGGAATCCGCCTGAGGTGACCGATCGCATTCCGGCGCTCTACGCGATCGTCGACGCCGATGTCTGTGCGCGCGGCCGGGCGGCCGCCGCTCGACGTCGCCGCGGCGTTCCTGACCGCCGGCGTCCGCCTGCTGCAGGTGCGCGCCAAGCACGCCAGCCGGCCGCGATCTCCTCGACGCTCACCGAGGCGGTGATGGCTGCGGCCCGCCCGCTCGGCGCCACGTCGTCGTCAACGACCGCGCCGATGTCGCGGCGATCGGCGTTGGCCGGCGTGCACGTCGGCCAGGACGATCTGCCGCCGGCGGTCGCGCGCCGCCTGCTCGGCCCGTCGGCGCTGGTCGGGCTGCTCGACGCACACCGCGGCCGCAGTTGACCGAGGCGCTCGGCGCGCCGGTCGACTACCTCGCCGATCGGCCCGGTGTTCGGCACCGCGACCAAGGCCGACCGGCGACGCCAGTGGTCGGACTCGAGGGGCTGCGCCGCGCGGCACGGCAGGCGGCAGCCGCTGGCGTGCCGCTCGTGGCCATCGGCGGCATCACGCTGGACACGGCGCCGGCCGTGATCGCCGCCGGCGCCGCGTCGGTCGCGGTGATCAGCGACCTGCTGGCCGGTGACGAGCCGCCGCAGGCGCGGGCGCGGCGCTTCCTCGTGGCGCTCGGCGCGCCAGGTGTATAGAATTTGCCGGGAATTGCTGCCTGAAATCGACGGCGCCTGACCGGTCGGACGCGATAGTGGAGGCGGAATGGATTCGAATCTGCTCAAGACCAAGTCGATCGAGCAGCTGGTCGGCGACGTCGAGCACGGCAGCAAGGCGCTGAGGCGCAGCCTCTCGGCGTGGGACCTGACGCTGCTCGGCATCGGCGCGATCATCGGCACCGGCATCTTCGTGCTGACCGGCACGGCCGCGGCCAACCAGGCCGGCCCGGCGATCACGATCTCGTACCTCGCCGCCGGCCTGGCCTGCGCCTTCGCCGCGCTGTGCTACGCCGAGTTCGCCTCGATGATTCCGATCGCCGGCAGCGCCTACACCTACGCCTACGCGACGCTGGGCGAGCTGGTCGCCTGGATGATCGGCTGGGACCTGATCCTCGAGTACGCCGTCGGCTCGATGACCGTCGCCATCGGCTGGAGCGGCTACATGCAGAAGCTGCTCGAAGGCGCCGGCATCGCCCTGCCGGTGTGGATGACGGCGGCACCGAGCGCGACCGCCCCGGGAGCGGTGATCAACCTGCCGGCGGTCATCATCGTGCTGCTCATCATGTATCTGCTGGTGGTCGGCATCCGCGAGAGCGCCCGGTTCAACGCCGTCATGGTCGGCGTCAAGCTGGCCGCGGTGCTGTTCTTCATCGGCGCCGGCGCGGTCTACGTCAAGCCCGCGAACTGGCAGCCCGTTCATGCCGTACGGCTGGGCCGGGCATCATGGCCGCGGCCGGCGGTCGTGTTCTTCGCCTACATCGGCTTCGACGCGGTCTCGACCACGGCCGAGGAAGCCAAGAATCCCCAGCGCGACCTGCCGATCGGCATCATCGCGTCGCTGGTCATCTGCACGATCCTCTACCTGCGTCGTCGCCGCCATCCTGTCGGGCATCGTCGCCGGTGGTCGAGGTGACAAGAGCCGAGCCAGGCGCTTCCTGAACGCGCCGGTCGCGTTCGCGCTGAGCCTCATCGGCCAGGACTGGGCCGCCGGCCTGGTGTCGGCCGGCGCGGTCGCCGGCATCACGTCGGTGCTGCTCGTCATGCTCATGAGCCAGCCGCGCATCTTCTTCGCGATGAGCCGCGACGGCCTGCTGCCGCAGGGCGTCAGCAAGGTCCACCCGCGCTTCGGCACGCCCTACATCACGACCATCATCACCTGCGTGATCGTCGCGATCGTCGCCGGCCTCACCCAGATCCAGATCGTCGGCGAGATGACCAGCATCGGGACGCTGTTCGCGTTCGCCATCGTCTGTGCGCGCGGTGCTGATCCTGCGGGTCAAGCGGCCCGAAGTGCAAGCGCCCGTTCCGGGTGCCGCTCGGACCGGTCTTCCCGGTGCTCGGCATCTCTGTCTGCGTCTATCTGATGCTCAGCCTGCCGATTCTGACCTGGGTGCGCTTCCTGGTCTGGCTCGATCTCGGCATGCTCATCTACTGGTTCTACGGCCGCACCCACAGCCCGCTGGTGAACGCGCAGGAAGCGGCGCGCCGCAGCGCGCTGCAGTCGCTCGCCAACTTCGTCTACGTGATGGGCGCTGCTGGTGGTGTTCAACGCCGCCTGCATCACCGTGCTCGGCTTCATGACCGAGTTCGGCCTCACCAACGAGACCATCGCCAAGTGGCACGAGATCGGCGTCACCGCCGAGGAGGCGGACGCGTTCGGGCTGAAGTGGCTGGCAGTCGCGACTGGCGTATGGCTGGTCGGATTCGGGCTGCGCAAGGCCACGGCGGGGAAGTAGCGCCGGATGGCGCGGTCTGAACGGGCGCCGGACGTGACAGCGTGAGCGCGCGACGCCTCGACGGGGTCCGGGTAGCCGAGGCGATCCGGACCGAGCTCGCGCCGCGTATCGCCCGCTTCACCGCGATGGCCGGCCGGCCGCCGGGCCTCGGGCTGGTCCTGGCCGGCACCGACCCGGCCTCCGAGGTCTACGTCCGCAACAAGCTCCGGACGGCGGCCGCTGCCGGCTGCCGCGCCGATCTGTTGCGTCTCGACGCGGCGGCCAGCCTGGACGACGCCCTCGCCGTGGTCGATCGGCTCAATCGCGACGACGCCATCGACGGCATCCTGGTGCAGTCGCCCTTGCCCAAGGCGATGGGCGCCGACGCCGAGCAGCGGGTCTTCGACGCCGTGCGTCCCGACAAAGACGTCGACGGCTTCCATCCCAGAACGTCGGGCTGCTGGTCCAGAAGCGGGCCCGCCTGGTCGCCTGCACGCCGCGTGGCGTCATCGAGCTGCTCGAGCGCGAGGGGATTGCGCTCTCCGGCCGCCACGCCGTCGTGATCGGCCGCAGCGACATCGTCGGCAAGCCGATGGCGCTGCTGCTGCTGCACCGCGACGCCACCGTCACCATCTGCCACTCGCGGACCCCGGACGTCGCCGCCGTCGCCCGGCAGGCCGACGTCCTCGTCGCTGGAGTCGGACGCCCGGCCTTCGTCACCGCCGACTTCATCAAGCCGGGGGCGACCGTGATCGACGTCGGCATCAACCGCGTCACCGACGCCGCGACGGTGGCCGGCTGTTATCCCGACGGCCATCCGCGCCGCCGCCAGTTCGACGCGAAGGGCAGTCTGGTGGTCGGCGACGTCCACCCCGAGGTCGAGGCAGTGGCCGGTGCCTTCACACCGGTGCCCGGCGGCGTCGGCCCGCTGACCATCGCCATGCTGCTGCACAACACCGTGGTGGCGGCCGAGGATCGGGCCGCCCGGCGCTAGTGGCCTGTCCGCGTGACCTGCACATATGACGAGGACAGGCCACTAGCCATGCGTCGTGTGGCCCTGACCGGCGGCATCGCCACGGGCAAGAGCACCGTGGCGGCGACCTTGCGGGCCCACGACATCCCGGTCGTCGATGCCGACCGGCTGGCGCGCGAGGCGGTGGCCCCTGGCAGCGACGGGCTGCGCGCCGTGATCGCGCGCTTCGGCCCGGCCGTGCTGCTGGCCGACGGCGCGCTCGATCGGCCCGGCCTCGCCCGGGTGGTGTTCGCCGACGCCGCTGCCCGGCGCGAGCTGGAGCGGATCGTCCATCCGCGGGTACGGGCGGCCGTCGCCGCCTTCTTCGCTGGCGCGGCCGCGCCGGCCGCCGTGGCCGAGATTCCGCTCGTCTACGAATCCGGCTGGTTCCGCGACTTCGACGCCGTGGTGGTCGTCGCCTGTCATCCGCGCGAGCAGCTGCGGCGGCTGATGGCCCGCGATGGCCTCGACGAAGCCGCCGCCCTGGCGCGGCTGGCGGCGCAGTGGCCGATCGGCGACAAGGCCAGGCTGGCCGATCGGGTCATCGTGACGGAAGGGACGCTGGCCGACACCGCGCGCCAGGCCGTCCGGCTGGCCGAATGGCTGGCCGCCGGGCGGACGGCCTAGCAGTCCGGGCGGCTAGAGCTCGGCGGTGTCCTTCACCGGCGCGATGCGCTCTTCGACGAAGCTGTTCCACTCGTGGCAATGCGGACACTGCCAGAGCAGCTCGGTGCTCCGGTAGTGGCAGCGCAGGCAGACGTGCGGGTCGAGGAAGAACACGGCGTCCTTGGCGTGCCGCACATAGCGCTCGACCTGGGCGCGGTCGAGGTCGAGCGCCAGCAGCGTCTCCCAGATCGCTTCGTGCACGGTGAGCCCGTGCGGGTTGTGGCTCAGGGCTTCGAGCAGCTGGTCGAGCGCCGCGACCAGTTCCCGCCGGTCGGCCAGCGCCCGGCCGAGGGCAAGACGGGCGCGCCAGTTCTGCGGGCTGGTCGCGACCAGCCGCCGGCACAGCTCGAAGAACCGATCGGGCTCGCCGTGCGCGGCATAGCTGCGGCGCAGCCGATCGAGGACCAGGTGGGCGCGCTCGGGCGTCGACTCGACCAGTCCCTCCCACGTGCGCACCGCCGCGGCGAGATCGCCCTGACGCTCGAGGGCGTCGCCGAGATTGACCGCGGCCGGCGTCACGAACGCATCGAGTTCGAGGGCGGCCCGGAAGCGGGCCTGCGCCGTCGGCAGGTCGTGGGCCTTCAGCGCGGTCATGCCCCGTTCGTTCTCGAGAAACGCCAGAATCGCCTGGCTGCGGGCCGGCGGCTCCGGACCGTCGAGCGCCACCAGTTCCTGACGGATCCGGGCGGCGTCGTCCCACTGATGCTGCTCCTCGTAGACCTTCTCGAGGTGCAGCAGCGCGTAGCTGTTCGAGGGGTCGAGCCGGCGCACTTCCTTGAACGCCTCGAGGGCGCGATCGACGAATCCGCCGCGCTTGAAATCGAGGCCCAGGCACAACATCACGTAGGCGTGTTCGAGGCGGGTCAGCTTCTGGCGCTGCAGCAGCGCCTGATGCACCTGGATGGCGCGGGTGACCTGGCCGCGTTCGCGGTAGACGTTGCCGAGGATGAGATGGATCTCGAGGGCGTCGGCGTCGACCCGGGCGGCCTGGCTCAGCTCCTCGATCGCCAGGTCGATCTGGTTGGCGACCAGGAAGTTGAGGCCGAGGACGTAGTGATGCGAATCGCGGGCCTTGCGCCGGTCGATCCACCGGCCGTCGCGCAGCTTGTAGCGCTCCCAGGCCTTGCCGATGGCCACGCCGGCCAGCAGGGCGAGCAGCGCCGAGATGAAGGGGAGGTAGCCGTCGAGCACGGGCCGACCTTACACCAGTCCCGTGCGCCACAGGTCGTGCAAGTGCACGACGCCCGAGGCCCGCCGCCCGGCGTCGACGACGACCAGCGCGGTGATCTTGCGCTGCTCGAGGGTGTGGAGCGCCTCGGCCGCCAGCATGCCGGGACCGATGGTGACCGGCGTGCCGCCCATCACCGCCGCCGCGGACAACGCCAGGATGTCGGGAGTCGCGGCAATGGCCCGCCGGACGTCGCCGTCGGTGATGACCCCGCCAGCCGGCCGTCGCCGTCGACCACGCAGGTCATGCCCATGCCGCCGCGGGTGATCTCGGCGATCACCTCGCGCATCGGCGTCGTCGCGGTCACCGCCGGCAGCGCCTCGCCGCTGCGCATCAGCTGCTCGACCCGGCGGGCGCGCTTGAACAGGGCGCCGCGCGGATGCAGGTCGGCGAAGTCGTCGGGACTGAAACCCTTCTCGACCAGCACCGTCATCGCCAGCGCATCGCCGAGGGCGAGCGCGGCGGTGGTGCTGGCGGTGGGCACCAGGTTCATCGGACAGGCTTCCTTCGACACGCTGCAGTCGAGCACGACGGTGGCGGCGCGAGCCAGCGTGGACCCTGAATCGCCGGTCATCGCGATCAGGGTCGCGCCGATCCGCTTCAGCGTCTCGAGCAGCCGGGTGAGCTCCTCGGTTTCGCCGCTGTAGGAGAGCGCGATCACGACGTCGTCGGGCTGGATCATCGCCCACATCCCCGTGCACCGCTTCGGCGGGGTGGACGAAGTAGGCGGGGGAGCCGGTGCTCGAGAACGTGGCGGCGATCTTGCGGCAGACGATGACCGGACTTGCCCATGCCGGTCAGGATGAGCCGGCCTTTGCAGTCGCGGATCACGGCGACGGCGGCGCTGAACTCGGTGCCGAGCCGGTCGGCCAGGGCCAGCACGGCCGCAGCCTCGGTTTCGAGCACCTTGCGGGCGAGCGACAGGTCAGCCATCACTGCTGGGGGCGGGCGATCCGATCAATCGCGACCAGCTGCGTCAGGAGCGGCTCGAGCAGGTCGAGGCGCAGGGCGTTGGCCGCATCGCTCTTGGCCCGCGGCGGGTCGTCGTGGACCTCCATGAACACGCCGTCGATGCCGGCGGCCACGCCGGCCCGGGCGAGCGGCGCGATGTACTCCGCCAGCCCGAGGGTCACGCCGTCGCCGGCGCCGGGCAGCTGCAGGCTGTGGGTGACGTCGAAGACCACCGGCAAGCCGAGTTCGCGCATCATCGGCAGCGCGCGCATGTCGACGACGAGGTTGTTGTAGCCGAACGACGAGCCGCGCTCGGTCAGCAGCACGTCGGCGGCGCCGCCCTCAGCCAGCTTCGCGATCACGTGCCGCATGTCGCGCGGCGCCAGGAACTGCGCCTTCTTCACGTTCACCGTCCGTCCGGTCCGAGCGGCGGCCAGCAGCAGATCGGTCTGCCGCGACAGGAAGGCGGGAATCTGCAGGACATCGGCGACCTCTGCGGCCGGGGCCGCCTGCGCCGGCTCGTGGATGTCGGTGAGGATCGGCAGCCCGGTCCGGCTCTTCACCGCCGCCAGCGCCCGCAGTCCGTCGCGCAGGCCGGGGCCGCGGAACGACGACACCGAGGTGCGGTTGGCCTTGTCGAACGACGCCTTGAACACGAGCGGGACGCCAATCCGCCGGGCCACGGCGTCGAGCGCCACGGCGATGTCGAGGACGTGGCCGGGACTCTCGATCACGCACGGGCCGAGGATGAAGACGAGCGGATGGCCCGGCCCGAAGGTCACGGACCCCGCCGGCACCGGGCGGACCACCATCGCTAGGCCAGCGCGCCGGCCGCGGACACCTGGCCGAGCGTGCCGAGCTTCTGCTGATACGCGGCGCCGACGAAGCTGGCGAACAGCGGGTGCGGACGCAGCGGCCGCGACAGGAACTCGGGGTGGAACTGCACGCCGATGTACCACGGGTGGCCGGGCAGCTCGGCGATCTCGACGAACTTGCCGTCCGGGGAGCGGCCGGAGATGAGCATGCCCTTCTCCTTCAGCGCCGGCTCGTAGAGGCAGTTGAACTCGAAGCGGTGGCGGTGGCGCTCCCACACGACATCGGTGTCGTAGATGCGCCGGGCCAGCGAGCCGGGCGCCAGCTCGCAGGCATACCGGCCCAGCCGCATCGTCCCGCCGAGGTCGTCGACGCCGAGCAGGTCGCGCAACTTGTAGATTACCTTGTGCGGGGCGGCCTCGTCGAACTCGGTGGAATCGGCGCCGTCGAGGCCGCAGACGTTGCGGGCGAACTCGACCGTCGCCCACTGCATGCCGTAGCAGATGCCGAAGTACGGAATGCGGTGCTGGCGGGCGAACTCGGCCGCCCGCATCATGCCGCGGGTGCCGCGGTTGCCGAAGCCGCCGGGGACCAGTACGGCGTTGGCGCCTTCGAGCAGCCGGGTGCCGCCATCGGCCTCGAGCGCCTCGGCTTCCACCCACTGGATGTTGATCTTCAGCCGGTGCGCGAAGCCGCCGTGGTACAGCGCCTCGTTCAGGCTCTTGTACGAGTCTTCGTAGCCGGTGTACTTGCCGACGACGTGGATGGTCAGCTCGTCGTCCGGGTGCTTGATGTTGTCGACCAGCGCTTCCCAGGCCCGCATGTCGCCGGTCGACGGCGGCAGGCCGAGGCGCTGCAGCACCACCCGGTCGGCGCCCTCGGCCCGCAGTTCGAGCGGCACCTCGTAGATGGTGGCGACGTCGCGGGCGGTGATGACCGCCTCCTCCTCGACATCGCAGAACAGGGCGATCTTCTGCTTGATGTCGCGGTCGAGGGTGCGGTCGGTGCGGCACAGCAGCAGATCGGGCTGGATGCCGATCGAGCGCAGATCGCGGACGCTGTGCTGGGTCGGCTTGGTCTTGAGCTCGCCGGCCGAGCCGATGAACGGCACCAGCGTCAGGTGGATGTAGAGCGTGTGCTCCTTGCCGACGTCCTGACGGAACTGGCGGATCGCCTCGAGGAACGGCAGACTCTCGATGTCGCCCACCGTGCCGCCGATTTCGACCAGCACGACGTCGACGTCGCGGGCGACGGCCCGGATGCACTCCTTGATCTCGTTGGTGATGTGCGGAATCACCTGGACGGTGCGGCCGAGATAGTCGCCGCGCCGCTCCTTCTGGATCACCGACATGTAGATCTTGCCGGTCGTCCAGTTGCTGTTGCGGGTGGTGGTGGTGTCGGTGAACCGCTCGTAGTGGCCCAGGTCGAGGTCGGTCTCGGCGCCGTCGTCGGTGACGAAGACCTCGCCGTGCTGGTACGGGCTCATCGTCCCGGGGTCGACGTTGATGTAGGGGTCGAACTTCAACAGCCCGACGGTCAGGCCGTGGCCTTCGAGCAGCGCGCCGAGCGAGGCGGCGGCGAGGCCCTTGCCGAGCGAGGAGACGACCCCGCCGGTGACGAAGATGTACTTGGTGGGACGGGCGGCGTGGCTCATGACTGGGATACCGTGCGTCGGGCGCGTTCGAGGTCGTCGGGGGTGTCGACGCCAATCGACACGTAGGACGTCTCGACGACGCGGATGGGGATGCCGTGTTCGAGCGCGCGGAGCTGCTCCAGCGACTCGCTGCGTTCGAGCGGCGTCGGCGGCAGCGCCGCCAGCGCCAGCAGGGTGTCACGGCGGTAGGCGTAGAGACCGATGTGCACCGCGATGGTCGTGCCCCCGGCGCCGCGGCGGTAGGGAATCGGGGCCCGCGAGAAGTAGAGGGCGTGCCCGGTGCAGTCACGCACCACCTTCACCAGGTGCGGCGAGGCCGGATCCTCGTCGGCGGCGAGCGGCCGGCACAGCGTGGTCATGCGCTCGCCGGGATCGTCGAGCAGTGGCGCCACCAGGGTATCGAGCGCGGCCGGGTCGATGAGCGGCTCGTCGCCCTGCACGTTGACGACGATGCCGCACGGCAGATCGGCGACCAGTTCGGCCAGCCGGTCGGTGCCGGTGAGGTGATCGGCCCGGGTCAGACAGGCGATGCCGCCGAAACGCTCCACCGCGTCGACGATCCGCGGGTCGTCGGTGGCGACGATCACGGCGTCGACGTGCGCCAGCGCGGCGCGCCGGTAGACGTGCTCGACCATCGGACGGCCGCCGATATCGGCGAGGGGTTTTCCAGGGAGTCGGGAGGAGTGGTAGCGGGCCGGGACGATCGCCACTACCGAAGATTCCGTCAGTCCGGCTGGCAGTCTGCCTGGAACAGCGGGCACGGCGAATCATACCATAGTGCACGGAACGGCACGCCGGCGCGCACCGGCGCGCCAATGGTCCGATACTATGCACAGCGCCATGGAACTCCGCTCTCCGCGCGTGCTCGGCCTGGCGGCCGCGACGCTGGTCGTCGCCGGCTGGCTGCTCGGCTCGACGCTGTCGCCGCCGGTGGCGCAGACGCAGGCGCGCAGCACCGCCCGCGCCGCCGCGTCTCCCGCGCTGCCGCCGATCGTGCCGTTCACCGGACTGGCGGCCCGGTCCCCTCTGGCGCCGCCGTCACCGGCGCGCAATCCGTTCGTGTTCGGGCGCGGCGTCGCCACCGGCGCGCCACCGGCGGTCGCCGGCTCGACGCCGGCGCCGAGCGTCGCCGCGGCGATGGCCGAGACGCCGTCAGCGGAGGCGGGTGCGGCCGACGACGAATGGCGTCTCCTCGGACTCGCGGTCGGCGCCGACGGCACGGTCACCGCGATCGTGCGCGGCCAGGGCGACGTGCATCTGGCGCGGGCCGGCGAGCGTCTGACCGCGGACGTGATGGTGCGCGACGTCGCCGAGCGCGCCGTCCGGCTGCAGCGTGCCGACGGATCGACGATCGAGTTGCGGCTACCGTGAGGCCCCGGCGCGGCCAGCGACGGCGCTGGTGACGCGGCCGTGCTTCAGATAGTCGCGAATCGCCGTCGCGGCCTCGATCCCAACGCGCTCCTGGGCTTCCGCGGTCGCGGCCGCGACGTGCGGGGTGGCGACCACCGACCGGTGTTGCGCCAGGGCCCAGTCCGCCGGCGGCTCCTGCTCGAACACATCGAGCCCGGCGCCGGCCACGTGTCCCGAGTCCAACGCCGCCAGCAGCGCGGCGGCCGCGACCAGCTCGCCGCGCGAGGTGTTGACCAGGCGCACCCCGCGCCGGCAGCGCGCCAGGCGGGCGGCGTCGAACAGATGGCGGGTCGCCGGCGTGGCCGGAAGATGCAGCGTCACGTAGTCGGCGCGCGCACAGACGTCGTCGAGCGAGGTCAGATCGACGGACTCGCCGGCGACGTCGGCCGGCGCCAGCGCCGGATCGTGGGCCACCACCGTCATCCCGAACGCGCGTCCGAGCCTGGCCACGCGCCTGCCGATGCGGCCGAGCCCGACGATACCGAGTGTCTTGCCGCCCAGTTCCGTTCCGGCGAACGCGTGTTTCTCCCACGCGCCGTACTTCATGGCGTGGTCGGCGGCGGGCACGTGACGGGCGAGCGCGAGCATCAGCGCCAGGGTCAGCTCGGCGACGCTGGCACTGGTGGCGTCTGGCGCGTTCATCACGACGACGCCGTGGCTGGCCGCCGCGTCGAGATCGATGTTGTCGACGCCCGAGCCGGCGCGGGCGATCGCCCGAAGCTTCGGTGATGCGTCGAGCAGGGCCGCCGTGACCTTGGTGGCCGATCGGACGATCAGCGCATCGGCGTCCGCCATCGCCGGCAGCAGTTCCGTCGACGAGCGCCCGGATCTGGCGTCGACACTCCAGTGTTCGTCGCGAAGGAGCTGCACGGCGGACCCCGGCAGCTGGTCGGCGATGACGATGTGCATGCTGAGCGGCACGCGGCGGGCGCGCTCCGGTGGCGAAGCGCGAGGCGGAGCCTCGCTGGGTATAATACGACACTTGTGTCCATGCGACGAACCGCTTCGGAGATCCGCCGCGCGCTGCGGCGCCGGTCGCGGCAGGTCACCGCTGCACGCGCACCACGCGTGGTGCAAAACGGTGATTCGTTCCGGTTCGTGCGGTGTCGCCGCGTCTGCAGCGGGTCTTTTCCACAGGGTTTTCCACAGATTGTGTGAACGGCCGGATCACGTGCGGCGGGGGCCTGACCTAACCGCCGTCGTCGGTCCGGATCTGGGAGTGTGCCGATGAATCGAAAAGTGACGGTGGTGGGTGGGGCGGGCAACGTCGGCGCGACAGTGGCGCGCGTCGTCGCCCAGAAGGAACTGGCCGATGTCGTGATCGTCGACATCGCCGAGACGAAAGCGGCCGGCGTCGCGCTCGACATCTACCAGTCGTGCGCCACCGACGGTTCGGCGGCGCGCGTGCTCGGTGTCGGCACCGATGGCTTCGCGGCCACGGCCAACTCCGATGTCGTCGTGATCACCTCGGGCGTGCCGCGCAAGCCGGGCATGAGCCGCGACGACCTGCTGAACGTCAACTACGACATCATGAAGTCGGTCACGACGAAGATCGTCGAGCACTCGCCCAACTGCATCATCGTGCCGGTCGCCAATCCGCTCGACGCGATGTCGCAGGCGGTCTACAAGCTGAGCGGCTTCCCGCGCGAGCGCGTCATCGGCATGGCCGGGGTGCTCGACTCGGCGCGGATGCGCACCTTCATCGCCGACGAGTTGAAGGTGTCGGTGGCCGACGTCACCGCGTTCGTCCTCGGCGGCCACGGCGACACCATGGTGCCGCTGCCGCGGCTGTCCACGGTGGCCGGCATCCCGCTCACGGATCTCGTGAAGATGGGGCAGTTGACGCAGGAGCGGCTCGACGCCATCTGCAACCGCACCGCCAATGGCGGCGCGGAACTCACCAAGCTGATCGGCACCAGCGCCTGGTATGCGCCGGGCGCGTCAGCGGCGCTGATGGTCGAGGCGATCCTCAAGGACCAGAAGAAGGTGATGCCCTGCTCGGTGTATCTGCAGGGCGAGTACGGCATCAACGACCTCTTCGTCGGCGTCCCGGTGAAGCTCGGCGCGGCCGGTGTCGAACAGATCGTCCAGGTCGCCCTCGACGAGGCCGAGACCGCCGCGCTCCAGAAATCCGCCGGTTCCGTGCGGGAACTGGTCGACATCATCAAGGTTTGAGTCGCCGTGAAAATTCACGAATACCAGGCGAAGGCGATCCTCGCGAAGTTCGGCGTTCCGGTCCCGCGCGGCGAGGTCGCCCTGACACCGCAGGAGGCGGTCGAGATCGCCAAGCGGCTCGGCGGTCCGGTGGCGGTCGTCAAGGCGCAGATCCACGCCGGCGGCCGCGGCAAGGGCGGCGGCGTCAAGGTCTCCAAGGGCCTCGAGGCCGTCGACGCCAGCGCCAAGGCCATCCTCGGCATGCAGCTCGTCACCCATCAGACCGGTCCGGCCGGTCAGCGGGTCGGGCGGGTGCTGGTCGAAGAAGGGCTGGCGATCAAGCGCGAGCTCTACGTCGGACTGCTGGTCGATCGGTCGACGAAGAAGCCGGTGTTCATGGCCAGTGCCGACGGCGGCATGGATATCGAGGAAGTCGCGGCCAAGACGCCCGAACGGATCCACAAGGCGTTCATCGAACCGGGCATCGGCCTGGCGCCCTTCCAGGCGCAGCAGCTCGCCTTCGCCATCGGCCTGAAGGGCGACGAGGTGAAGAAGGCTACGAAGATCATGCTGGCCTTCTACCAGGCGTTCATCGCCTCGGACGCCTCGCTGCTCGAAATCAACCCGCTCATCGTGACGGAAGGCGGCGACCTGCTCGCCCTCGACGCCAAGATGACCATCGACGACAACGCGCTCTATCGCCACGCGGATTTCCGCGACCTGCGTGATCTGAGCGAAGAGGACCCGCTCGAGGTCGAGGCGTCGAAGTTCGCCCTCAATTACATCCGTCTCGACGGCAACATCGGCTGCATGGTGAACGGCGCCGGGCTGGCGATGGCGACGATGGACATCATCAAGCTGTCGGGCGGCCTGCCGGCCAACTTCCTCGACGTCGGCGGCGGCGCCAACGCCGAGCAGATCCGCAACGCGTTCAAGATCCTGATGTCGGACACCAACGTGAAGGCGGTGCTCATCAACATCTTCGGCGGCATCCTGCGCTGCGACATCCTGGCCGCCGGGGTCATCGCGGCGGTGAAGGAACTGGGCGTGCCGGTGCCGATCGTCATCCGGATGAAGGGCACCAACGTGGAAGAGGGCAAGAAGATGCTGGCCGAGAGCGGACTGAACTTCACCAACGCCGAGACCATGGCCGATGCGGCCGACAGCGTCGTGGCGCTCGCTGGAGGGACCCGCTGATGGCCGTCCTGCTCGATGCCAACACCCGCCTCATCGTCCAGGGCATCACCGGACGCGAAGGCACGTTCCACGCCAAGGCCGCGCAGGCGTATCACACCGCGGTCGTCGGCGGCGTGACGCCGGGCAAGGGCGGCACCACGCACGAGGGCTGGCCGGTGTTCGACACGGTGGCCGACGCCGTGGCACAGACCGGCGCCAACGCGTCGGTGATCTTCGTGCCGCCGCCGTTTGCCGCCGACGCCATCATGGAAGCGGCCGACGCTGGCGTGGCGCTGGTGGTCTGCATCACCGAGGGCATTCCGGTGGTCGATATGCTCAGGGCCACCACCTTCCTGCAGTCGCATCCGGGCACGCGCCTGATCGGCCCCAATTGCCCCGGCATCATCTCGCCGGGCAAGGGCAAGGCCGGGATCATCCCGGCGAACATCTGCAAAGAGGGCCGCATCGGCATCGTGTCGAAGAGCGGCACGCTCACCTACGAGGCGATCGATCAGCTGACGCGTCTGGGCCTGGGCCAGTCGACCTGCATCGGCATCGGCGGCGATCCGCTCATCGGCACCACCCACATCGACGCGCTGGATCTGTTCCAACACGATCCCGACACCGACGCAGTGATCATGATTGGCGAAATCGGCGGCTCGGCCGAGGAAGAGGCCGCGACGTGGATCAAGGCCCACTTCACCAAGCCGGTCGTGGCCTTCATCGCCGGCCAGACGGCGCCGCCGGGGCGCCGCATGGGGCACGCCGGGGCAATCATCGCCGGCGGACAGGGCACGGCGGCCGAAAAGATGGCCGCGCTCACCGCGGCCGGAGTGACCGTGGTGAAAAGTCCCGCGGATATGGGACAATCCCTGGTCACGGCCCTCGGACGATGAACCGCATCAGCCACCCCGCCGCCTCGTTTACGGGCTTTTTTGCCCGCAGGGGAGCGGTGTAGGCCGAATCGCACGAACGAATCGGACTTCACACCGCCGCCCCGGCCAGATGGCTCGGGCGGCGGTTTTCGTTTTGGAGGATGCACGATGACGGCACGGGACCTGGCAGATCTGCGGCGCGCGCTCGACGACCTCGACAAGGTGATCCTGAACGCCCTAGGCGAACGGGCACGGCTCGCCCGGGACATCACGGTGGCCAAGACGGTCGGCGATCACCCGGTGCACGACGCCGAGCGCGAGACGGCGCTGCTCGAGCACCGCACCGCCTACGGCGAACGGCTCGGCCTCGATCCCGGCCTGGTGCGGCGCATCTACCGGGAGGTCCTCGACGATTCGGTCCGCCGCCAGCGCGACTGGCTGCAGGCGCCGGAAGCGGAGGGGCCGCCGCTCACCGTCGCGTATCAAGGCACCGAGGGCGCCTACGGTCACGAGGCGGCGATGCGGCACTTCGGCGTCGAGCGGCGGTCGGTGACCTTCAAGCCGTACCGGTCGTTCCGCGAGACCCTCGACGCGGTGCAGCGCGGCGACGCCCAGCGGGCCATCCTGCCGATCGAGAACAGCACCGCCGGCTCGGTGCACGAGGTCTACGACCTGCTGTTCCGCTTGAATCTGGCCATCGTCGGCGAAGAAGTGCTCGAGATCAAGCACTGCCTGCTCGGCCCGCCGGGCGCGACGCTCGACGCCGTGATGCGCGTCCACTCGCACCCGCAGGCGCTGGCCCAGTGCAGCGAGTTCCTGGCCGAGTTCCACGGGGTGGAGACCGAGCCGGCCGCTAACACCGCGCTGGCGGCGGCCCGGGTCGCGGCCCAGGGCGACCTGTCGCAGGCCGCCATCGCCAGCGCCGACGCCGGCGACCGGCACGGCCTCGTCGTCCTGGCTCGTGACATCGCCAACCAGGCCATCAACCTGACCCGGTTCGTCGTGATTGCCGCCACCCCGGTGGACTGCGACCCGCTGCTCGACGCCAAGGTGTCCCTGGTCCTCGGCACCCGGCACGAGCGCGGCGCCCTGGTCCGCTGTCTGAACGTGCTGGCCGACGAGGGCGTCAGCCTGACGAAACTTGAATCCCGGCCGATCCCCGGCTCCGCCTGGGAATACGTCTTCTACGTGGACGTCGAAGGGCATCTGACCGAACCGCGCATGCAGTCAGCCCTGGCCGGGCTGGCCGGGGTCACCCAGTTCCTCCGGGTCCTCGGCTGTTACCCGCGGGCGATCGGCACCGCCAACGGGTCGGCCAGGCCGTCCTAGTCCGCCCCGGGAGGGCGGGCCAAACATCGCTGAACTAGCGAGGCGCCGCATTCCTCCACTATCGTCGGGCTGAGGCGGAGCCTCGCTAGGTATAATCAGGCGTTTATGCAGCGTACATTTGCCATCATCAAACCAGATGCCGTCCGTGCCGGATCGATGGGCGCGATTCTCGCCCGCACCGAAGCCGCCGGATTCCGCGTCGTCGCCGCCCGCCTGATTCACATGTCCAAAGGCGAGGCGGAAGGCTTCTACCACGTGCACCGCGAGCGGCCGTTTTTCGGCGGCCTGACCGACTTCATGTCGTCGGGACCGTGCCTGGTGCTGTGCCTCGAGGCGCCAGACGGGATCAAGAAATGGCGCGATTTCATGGGCGCCACCGACCCGGCCAAGGCCGCGGCCGGCAGTCTGCGCAAGGACTTCGGCGTGTCGATCGACAACAACGCCACGCACGGGTCGGACGCGCCGGAGACGGCGGCGTTCGAACTCGGCTACTTTTTCCGCGGACTCGAACTGCGCTGAGGGAGTCGTGGGGCCCACGCTGGTCGTCGTCGGACTTGCGGTGGCGGCGGTCGGCGGACTCATCTGGCTCGGGCTGCCGCTGGGCCGGCTGCCCGGCGACCTCGCCATCGAGCGCGACGGGTTCCGACTCTATGTGCCGATCACGACCTCGCTACTGGCGAGCGCGGCGCTCATGCTGGTGAGCTGGCTGCTGCGCCGCTGAGCCCGTCAGACCATCCCGACAGGAGAGCCATGGCCATCAAGAGCGACCGCTGGATCCGGCGCATGGCCCTCGAGCACGGCATGATCGAGCCGTTCGAGGACCGGCAGGTGCGCGCCGGCGTCGTGTCGTACGGGCTGTCGTCCTACGGCTACGACACCCGCGTCGCCGACGAGTTCAAGGTCTTCACCAACGTCTACAACACGGTCGTCGATCCGAAGAACTTCGACCCGAAGTCGTTCGTCGACATCAAGGCGGCGGAGTGCATCGTGCCGCCGAATTCGTTCGCGCTGGCCCGCACCATCGAGTACTTCCGCATCCCCCGCGACGTGCTCACGGTGTGCCTCGGCAAGTCGACCTACGCGCGCTGCGGCATCATCGTCAACGTGACCCCGTTCGAGCCGGAATGGGAGGGCCACGTCACCATCGAGATCTCCAACACGACGCCGCTGCCGGCCAAGATCTACGCCAACGAGGGCATCGCGCAGGTGCTGTTCTTCCAGAGCGACGAGCCGTGCGAGGTGTCCTACAAGGACAAGGCCGGCAAGTACCAGATGCAGCGCGGCGTGACGCTGCCGAAGATCTAGGGACCAGGGACTAGGGACCAGGAAAGAACGTCCCAGACGATGTCACGATGATCCGGAGCTACAAAGGCACGACACCGACGGTGGACGCCACAGCGTTCGTGGACCAGTCCGCCCAGGTGATCGGCGACGTGCACATCGGCGCCGAGTCGTCGGTGTGGATGAACGTGGTCATTCGCGGCGACGTGCACCGGATCCGCATCGGCCGGCGGTCGAACATCCAGGACCTGACGATGGTGCACGTGATGCGCGACACCCACCCGACCACCATCGGCGACGAGGTGACGGTGGGGCACTCGGCGGTGCTGCACGGCTGCACCATCGAGAACCGCGTGCTCATCGGCATGGGGGCGATGCTGCTGAACGGCGCGCACATCGGCGCCGACTCGGTCGTCGCCGCCGGGTCGCTGGTCACCGAAGGCACCCGCATCCCGCCGCGGTCGCTGGTGATGGGCCGGCCCGCCACGGTGAAGCGGCCGCTGACCGACGACGAAGTGGCCGAGATCCGCTGGTACGCCGACAACTACGTCGCCTACCGCCTCGACTACCTGGCCGAGCCGGCGCCGGGACGGCCGTGATGGCGGTCAGCACCACGCCGGCGCGCGGCATGCGCGACTTCCTCCCCGCCGACGTCCGGCGCCGCCAGTACGTCATCGGCGTCATCGCCGACGTCTACCAGAGCTACGGTTTCGAACCGCTGGAGACCCCCGCGGTGGAGAACATCGAGACCCTGACCGGGAAGTACGGCGAGGAGGGCGACCGGCTGATCTTCAAGATCCTCAAGCGCGGTGAGGACGGCCGCACCGGCGACGCGGATCTGGCGCTGCGCTACGACCTGACGGTGCCGCTGGCACGGGTCGTCGCCCATCACCGGGCCGCCCTGCCGAAGTATTTCAAGCGCTTCCAGGTGCAGCCGGTATGGCGGGCCGATCGGCCGCAGAAGGGCCGGTTCCGCGAGTTCTACCAGTGCGACGTCGATGCCACCGGATCGACGTCGATGACCGTGGAGGCGGAACTGCTCGCCGCGGGAGCCGAGGTGCTGACCCGGCTCGGCTTCACCGAGTTCGCGATCCGGCTGAACCACCGCCAGCTGCTCACGGCGGTGCTGGATGCCGCCGGCGTCCCGGCGGCGCTGCACGGCGCGGCCCTCGTCTCGCTCGACAAGGCCGACAAGATCGGCCGTGACGCGGTGGTCGAGGACATGGTGACGCGCGGCGTGCTCGCCGCCGCCGCGACCGCCCTGGTCGAGACGCTGTTCGCGCCGCGGACCGCCGGCGGGCCCGGCAACGCCGAGACCTGGCCCGGGTCGCCGCGTTCGTCGGCGCCGCTGCCGCCCGGGGCGGCGGCGGTCGGCCAGCTGCGCGAGATCCTGACGCTGGCGGCCGGTACGGCCGCCGGGCCGTATCTGCAGATCGACCCGACGCTGGCCCGCGGCCTCGGCTACTACACCGGCGCGATCTTCGAGATCGCGGTCGCCGACCTGGCCGGGTCGCTCGGCGGCGGCGGCCGCTACGACGACCTGGTCGGCATGTTCCTCGGCCAGCGCGTGCCGGCCTGCGGGTTGTCGCTGGGGCTGGAGCGGATCCTGGTGGTGATGGGGGAGCGCGGCATGTTCCCGGCGGCGGTCGAACGGCCGCCGGCCGACGTGCTGGTGGCCAACTTCGACGCCGCGGCGGTGGCCGAGACGCTGGCGCTGGCGGCGGCCCTGCGCGCCGGCGCCGAGGGGTCGCGCCTCGCGGTCGAGGTGTTCCCCGACGTCGACAAGCTCGGGCAAGCAGTTCAAGTACGCCGCCGAGCGCGGCGTGCCGTTCGTGGCGGTGATGGGCGCGGCCGAACGGGCCGCCGGTACCGTCGCCGTCAAGTCGCTGGCCAGCGGCCAGCAGGTGGTGGTGCCGCGTGACGCGGCTGCCGCGCACATCGTTTCCGTGATGAGGACGTCTCGTGGCTGAACAGCTCGGTTCCCTGGCGCGCACCCATACCTGCGGCGCGCTGCGTGCGTCGGATGTCGGCGCCGAGGTGGTGCTGCTCGGGTGGGTGCAGAAGATTCGCGACCTCGGCGCGATCATCTTCCTCGACGTGCGCGATCGCTACGGCGTCACCCAGGTGATCGTCGCAGGACGACGCGGCGCTGCTCGAGCGCGCCAAGCGGCTGCGCGGCGAGTTCGTGGTCGGCGTGCACGGCCGGGTCGACCGGCGCGCCGCCGAGACGGTCAACGCCAAGCTGCCCACCGGCGAGATCGAGGTGCGGGCCACCGTCGTGACGCTGCTGAACGAGGCCAAGACGCCGCCGTTCGTCATCGGCGACGACCAGAACGTCTCGGAGGAGACCCGGCTGCGCTACCGCTACCTCGACCTGCGGCGGCCGCAGCTCCAGCGCAACATCGCGCTGCGCCATCGCATCACGATGGCCCTGCGCCGCTACTTCGACGCCCAGGGGTTCTACGAGATCGAGACGCCGATCCTCACCAAGTCGACGCCCGAGGGCGCGCGCGACTTCCTGGTGCCGAGCCGCGTGCATCCCGGCGAGTTCTACGCGCTGCCGCAGTCGCCGCAGATCTTCAAGCAGATCCTGATGATCGCCGGCTTCGACAAGTACGTGCAGATCGCCCGCTGCTTCCGCGACGAGGCGCTGCGCGCCGACCGCCAGCTCGAGTTCACGCAGGTCGATCTCGAGATGGCGTTCGCCGCGCCCGGAGATGGTGTTCGAGGTGGTCGAGGGGGCCCTGGCGGCCTGCGTTCCGCGAGATCGGGGTCGACATCGGCCGGCCGTTCCGTCGCATGCCCTACGCCGAGGCGATTGCCGTCTACGGTTCCGACAAGCCCGACCTGCGGTTCGACCTGCGGATCCAGGACGTCGGCCCGCTCTTCGCCGAGTCGGCGTTCGGCATCTTCCGCGAAGCGGTGTCGGTCGGCGGCACGGTGCGTGGCTTCGTGATTCCCGGCGCCGGCGGCTCGTCGCGGCGCGAGCTGGACGAGCTGTCCGAGATGGCCAAGCAGGCCGGCGGGGCTGGCTTGGTGTGGGCGCGGCGCACCGCCGAGGGCGTGCAGTCGTCGGCCAAGGCGATCGGCGAGGCCGGGATCACCGCCGTGCTGGACGCGATGGGCGCCGGCGCCGGCGATCTCGTCGTGCTGGCGTCCGGTGCGGCCGACGCCGCCTCGAAGATGCTCGGCCAGCTGCGCCTGGCGGTCGCGAAGAAGCGGAACCTGATTCCGGACGGGCGCTGGGAGCTGCTCTGGATCACCGACTTCCCGCTGTTCGACTGGAACGCCGACGAGCGCCGCTGGGATTCGGTGAACCACCCGTTCACGGCGCCTCGCGAAGAGGACCTGCACCTGCTGGAATCCGATCCGGGCAAGGTGCTGGCCAAGGCCTATGACGTGATTCTGAACGGCTGGGAGCTCGGCGGCGGCAGCATCCGCATCCACGACCGCCAGACCCAGGCCACCGTGTTCCGGCTGCTCGGACTGAGCGAGGAACAGGCCCGCACCCGGTTCGGCTTCTTCCTGGAGGCGCTCGAATACGGCACGCCGCCGCATGGCGGCCTGGCGCTGGGCCTCGATCGGGTCGTGGCGCTGCTGGGCGGCGAGTCGTCGATTCGCGAGGTCATTCCGTTCCCCAAGACCACCCAGGCCGTCGACCTGATGTGCGACGCGCCCTCGCCGGTCGACCCGGCGCAACTGCGCGAGCTGCGGCTGCGGACGGAAGCTTGACCCCGCGCGCGGCCCGCTGCTACGATCGTCCGGGAAAGTTAAGTCGCTGATCCAGAAGGGGATAGCCGCATCAGCACGATAGCCACCCGGCGGATCGTCGTGCCGCAGACGAGCGTCGGCGCGCTCTTCGGGCCTTACGACGAGAACCTGCGCCACGTCGAAGCCCTGCTGAACGTGAAGATCCGTACGCAGGGGCACGAGCTGATGGTCGACGGCCACCCGCGCGACACCGCGCGGGTCGAGCGCTGGGTCGGCCAGGTGAGCGGGCTGCTCGGCGACGGGCACTCGCTCTCGGACACCGACATCCGGACCGCCGCCCAGCTGGTGTCGGACAACGACGCGGTCGATCTGCACGAGCACTTCCTGAAGGGCGGGCAGCTGCGCCATGCCGGGAAGCGTCGCATCACCGCCAAATCGGCCAACCAGCGGCTCTATCTGGATGCCATCGAGCATCACGACATCGTCTTCGGCATCGGACCCGCCGGAACCGGCAAGACCTACCTGGCGATGGCCCAGGCGGTGAGCGCGCTGCTGGCCAAGAAGGTGGCGCGTATCGTCCTGGCCCGGCCAGCGGTCGAGGCCGGTGAGAAGCTCGGCTTCCTGCCGGGCGACCTGCAGGAGAAGGTCAATCCGTACCTGCGGCCGCTCTACGACGCGCTCTACGACATGCTCGACGTCGAGCGGGCGCAGCGCCTGCTCGAACGCGGCACCATCGAAGTGGCGCCGATCGCGTTCATGCGCGGCCGCACGCTGAACGACGCCTTCGTCATCCTCGACGAGGCGCAGAACACCACCACCGAGCAGATGAAGATGTTCCTGACGCGCCTCGGCTTCGGGTCGAAGGCGGTCGTCACCGGCGACATCACCCAGATCGACCTGCCGAGCGGACGCACCTCGGGCCTGGTCGATGCGATGCGCGTCGTCTCGGGCATCGACGGCATCGCCTTCGTCTATTTCGACGAACGCGACGTGGTCCGGCACAAGCTGGTGCAGGCGATCGTGCGCGCCTACGAATCGGCGTCGCCGTCGGCCGCGCGGCCCGGCGTCACGCCGGTGGCCTGAGGCGGCGATGGCGGTGCCCTCGCGTCGTACGGCGCGCCTTCATGTCGTGGTCCTCGCCCCGGACGGCGCCCGTCGTCCGGCCGGACTGGCACCGTGGCTGGCCGGGGTGGCGCCGCGCGCCGCGCGCGGCGAGGTCGCCGTGGCGCTCGTCAGCGATCGGCGGATGCGGACGCTGAACCGCACGTTCCGCGGCGTCGATCGGGTGACCGACGTGCTGTCGTTTCCCGCCTTCGCCGAGGCTACGGCGGGCAGGCCCGCGGCCGCCGGCTCCGCCGCCGACCGCCAGTTCCTGGGCGACATCGTGATCGCCACCGGCGTCGCCACCCGCCAGGCCGCCGCCGCCGGCCACGCCTTCGGCACCGAACTGCGGGTGCTGGCGCTGCACGGCCTGCTGCACCTGCTCGGCTACGACCACGAGGCCGACGACGGCGCGATGGCCCGGACCGAACAGCGCCTGCGCCGCCGCGGCCAGCTGCGCGAAGGGCTGATCGAACGGACGCCGCCGGCGGCGCGGGGGCGGGGCCGGTGACCCCGCTCGCCCTGTTCTTGCTCGCCTGCGCCGCCGTGCTCATCGGCACGGTGTCGGCCGCCTTCAGCGTGATGATGCGGCTGTCGCTGCGGCTGTCGGCCGAGCGCAGCGATCGCGACGACCTGCTGGGCCGCTATCTCGACGACCCGATGCGGCTGTTCATCCCGGTGCGGATTGTCCTGGCGATCATCTACGTCGTCGCCGGGGCGTTGCTGGCCCGGGTGATCGCGATGCAGGCCGGGCACGGCCTGCCGACGCTCATCGCCGCGATGGCGGTCTTCGCGCTGGTCTGTGAGCACCTGGTGCCGCTGGTGCTGATCCGGCGCGACCCCGAAGCCGTCCTGGCCGCCACGCTGCCGGCGTTCCACGCCGTCGAACGCGTGCTGCGGCCGGTCACCCTGGCGCTCCTGCGCGTCGGCCGGCCGCCGGCCCCGGCCGCCGCCAACGGCGACGCCGGCGGCGCGGACGGCGCCGCGGACGGCGAGGACAGCAGCGCCGCCGCCGGCGGTCACGCGCCGGCTGCCGCGCCCGATCCGGATCGCGAGCTGCTGCGCTCGATCGTCGACTTCCGCGACACGCTGGTGCGCGAGGTGATGACGCCGCGGCCCGACATCGTCGCCATCGACGTCGGTGCCTCGCTCGACGACCTGCGCCAGCTGTTCCGCGATCAGCAGTACTCGCGCGTGCCGGTCTATGACGGCACGCTCGACAACATCGTCGGCTTCGCGTTCGTGAAGGACCTGGTCCGTTACGTGGACGATGCCCGGCCGAGCATCCGCGAACTGCTGCGGCCGGCGCACTTCGTGCCCGAGACCAAGAAGGTCCCGGGCCTGCTGCAGGAGTTCCAGCGCGAGCGGGTCCAGAGCGCGATCGTCGTCGACGAGTACGGCGGCACCGCCGGGTTGGTGACCTTCGAGGACCTCATCGAGGAGATCGTCGGCGAGATCCGCGACGAGTACGACGTCGAGATCGAGCCGGTGGCGGACGAGGGCCAGGGCGTGTTCGTCGTCAGCGGCAAGGCCGACGTCTCGGTGCTCGAGACCCAGTTCGGCATCGCCGTGGAGCGGGCCGGGTTCGACTCGGTCGGTGGCTACCTGCTGGCGGCACTCGGACGGGTGCCGACCAAGGGTGAGCGACTGGAGGTGGACGGTCTCGCCGTCGAGGTGCTCGAGGCGGAGCGCCGCCGGGTGACCCGCGTCCGCGTGCGCCGACGCACCCCCGCCGACACCGAGAGTCCGGCGTCGTGAAGGCGGGCTTCGTCGCGCTCGTCGGCCGGCCCAACGCCGGTAAGTCGACGCTGCTGAACCGGCTGGTCGGGACCAAAGCTGGCGATCGTCTCGGACAAGCCGCAGACGACCCGCAACCGCATCGTCGGTGCCCACACCCGGCCCGACGGCCAGATCATCTACCTTGACACCCCCGGCGTGCATCGACCGCTGCACCGGCTCAATGTCCGGATGGTGGACGTGGCGGTAGCGGCGCTGCGCGAGGTCGACGTGGTCGCACTGATCATCGACGCCGCCGAGGCCGAGGGGGCCGGCGACCGGTTCGTGTGGGAGCTGGTCCAGGGCGTGCGGGTGCCGCTGGTCGTGGTCCTGAACAAGATCGATCGGGTCGAGAAGACGGCGCTGCTGCCGCGGCTCGCGGCGATCGGCGCCCGTGGCGTCGCCGCCGACATCGTGCCGGTATCGGCGACGACCGGTGAGAATGTCGAGCACCTCGAGACCGTGCTCCTGCAGCATCTGCCCGAGGGCCCGCCGCTCTACGACCGACGACTACCTCACCGACCAGCCCGAGCGGTTCTTCGTCGCCGAGCTGGTCCGCGAGCAGGTCCTGCAGCATACGCACGCCGAGCTGCCGTTCAGCACGGCGGTGGTGGTCGACGCGTTCGAAGAACCGGAACAGGAGGGCGGCCTGCTGCGCCTCCACTGCACCATCCTGGTCGAGCGGGCGTCGCAGAAGCCGATCCTGCTCGGCAAGGGCGGGACGATGATCAAGGCGATCGGCACCGCCGCCCGGCTCGAGCTCGAACGCTTCTTCGCCGCCAAGGTCTTTCTCGGGCTGCACGTGAAGGTGAAGGCGGACTGGCGTGACGATACCCGGACCCTGTCCGAGATCGGCCTGCCGGAGCGATCGCCGCGGGCGCGACAGCGGCGCCGTGGCTGATTTCGCGTTGCCGCCGTCAAAAAGCGCGTGCTACGCTGGGATGTTTTGCAGCCCTAGCGTCCCGCTACCATCATGGCCCCGCAGCGAAGAATCGACGTCGTCCTCGACTCCGTCAAGCGCCTGCTGCGGATCGGCGCCACCGCGAACCTGCTGAACCTGCTGCAGAAGCAGCACCCGGCCGACCTCGGTCAGATCTTCGGCGAGCTGCTCGAAAGCGAACGCCAGGCCGCCTTCACGGTGCTGGTCGAGCGTCAGCCCAAGCTGGCGATGGAGAGCGCCAGCGAGCTCGGCCCCGAACGGGGCGCGGCGCTGCTGTCGGGCCGCTCCGCCGAGGAGATCGCCAAGCTGGTCCAGGAGATCGCCTCCGACGACGCGGCGGCGCTGGTCGATCACCTGCCCGAGGAACTGTCGAGCGAAGTCCTCGAACTGATGCGGCGCCGCGAGTCGGGCCAGGTCGAGAGCCTGCTCGACTACGCCGAGCGCACCGCCGGGCGCATCATGAACCCGAACGTCTTCGCGCTCAGCGAAGACCTCACGGTGGCCGAGGCGGTGTCGGCACTGCAGAGCGCCATCAACGTCGAGATGGTCTTCTATCTCTACGTCGTCGACGCCCGCCGGCACCTGGTCGGCGTGACGTCGCTGCGCCGTCTGCTGCTGGTCTCGCCCGAGACGCCGCTGAAGCGGATCATGACCCCCGACGTGTTCAGCGTCCGGGTCGACACCGATCAGGAAGAGGCCGCCCGGCTGGTCGCCTCCTACAACCTGCTGGCCATTCCCGTCGTCGACGAGGAGAACAAGCTGGCCGGCGTCGTCACCGTCGACGACGTGATCGACGTGCTGAAGGACGAAGCCACCGAAGACCTCTACCGCCTGGCCGGCGTGTCCGGCGACGAACGGGTCGAAACACCGGCGTTCGACGCCCTGCGCAAGCGCCTGCCGTGGCTCGGCATCAACCTGGTCACCGCCTTCCTGGCCGCCTCGGTCGTCGCCGCCTTCGAGGGGACGATTCAGCAGGCGACGGCGCTCGCGGTCTTCATGCCGATCGTCGCCGGCATGGGCGGCAACGCGGCGACGCAGACCCTGACCGTGATCGTCCGCGGGCTGGCCCTGGGCGAACTGTCGTGGGCCAACGCCCGCAAGGCCCTGCTGAAGGAAGCCACCATCGGCCTGGGCAACGGGGTGGCGCTCGGGGTCGTGGCGGCGCTGGTCGCCTGGGTGACCAAGGGCAACCCCGTGCTCGGGCTGATTCTGGGCATGGCGATGGTCTGCAACATGCTCGTGGCCAGCACCGCCGGCACGCTGGTGCCGCTCGGGCTCAAGGCGATGAAGGTCGACCCGGCGCTGGCCTCGTCGGTGTTCATCACCACCTTCACCGATGTCGTCGGCTTCGCCTCGTTCCTCGGGCTGGCGACGATTTTCCTCCGCTTCCTGGGCCCAGGTTGAGGATGCGGATAGAATGAACCGCCAGGACGGCGTCGGTGCCACTCTATACCGCTGACGCGCTGGTACTGCGCACCTACAAGCTGGGGGAAGCCGACCGCATCGTCGTCTTTCTGACCCGGGACCGCGGCAAGAAACGCGGAGTGGCGCAGTCGGCCCGCCGGCCGCGCTCCAGGTTCGCCGGGGCGCTCGAGCCGCTGACCGAGGTGCGGGTCGCCTATTTCGAGAAGGAGCAGCGCGAGCTGGTGAACCTGAACTACGCCGAACCCGTGCGGTCGCCGATGGCCACCACGAATCCCGATGCGCTGGGGTACAGCGGTTATTTCGCCGAGCTGCTCGACCTGAGCGCCGCCGACGCCGACCCCGACGAGCGGCTGTACCGGCTCGGCACCGCCACGCTCGAGGCGGTGACGGACGGCGGCCCGGTCGAGCCGCTGGCCCGCTACTTCGAGTGCTGGGTGCTGCGTCTCCAGGGCGTCTATCCGCCCGATGTCGCCTGCGGCGGGTGCGGCGCCGAGCTCGGCAGCACCGACGGGGCCTTTCTCGGCGCCGACGGCCAGGGCTTCATGTGCCGCGGGTGCCACGGCGCGCACGGCACCGACGACCGGTTTCTGTCGGCGCGCGCGCTGGCCTTCGTGCGCGCCGCCCGCCGCGTCAAGCCGTCCGAGGCGGCGGCGCTCGGGGCGTCGCCGGCGGCGCTGCGCGAGCTCGAGGTGGCGCACCGCGCGCTCATCGCCGCGCATTTCGATCGCACGCTCAAGTCGGTGCGCGTCGTGCAGGATCTGACGCGTCCTCGCTCCTAGGCTTCACCGTGACCTTCCAGGACCTCATCCTCAAGCTGTCCGCCTTCTGGGCCTCGCGTGGCTGCCTCATCCAGCAGCCGCTCGACCTCGAGGTCGGGGCCGGCACGTCGCATCCCGAGACGCTCTTCCGGGTGCTCGGTCCCGAGCACTGGCAGGTGGCCTACGTCCAGCCGTCGCGGCGGCCCGACGACGGCCGCTTCGGTCTGAATCCGAACCGGCTCTTCAAGCACCATCAGTTCCAGGTGATCCTCAAGCCGTCGCCCGACGAGATCCAGCAGATCTACCTGGACTCGCTCGAGGCCTGCGGGATCAACCCGCGCCAGCACGACGTGCGCTTCGAAGAGGACAACTGGGAGTCGCCGGCGCTCGGCGCCTGGGGCATCGGCTGGCAGGTGATGCTCGATGGCCTGGAGATCAGCCAGTTCACCTACTTCCAGCAGGTCGGCGGGGTCAACCTGTCACCGATCGCCGCCGAGATCACCTATGGGCTCGAGCGTATCGCGATGTTCCTGCAGAAAGTCGACAACGTCTTCGACCTCGAATGGGCGCCAGGCGTCACCTACGGCCAGGTGCGGCTGCGCGAGGAGATCGAGCAGTCCAAGTACGCCTTCAACCAGGACACCGGCATCTCGACCGAGGACTTCGCGGCGTTTCACCGCTCGCAGTTCGACGCCTGCTACGGCTTCGCCGAGCGACTGGTCGCCGCCAAGCTCCTGCTCCCGGCCCTCGAGTACCTGCTTGAAGTGCTCGCATCTGTTCAACCTGCTCGACTCGAGCGGCAGCATCGGCGTCAGCGAGCGCACGGCCTACATCCTGCGGGTACGTCAGCTCGCCGTGCGCCTGTGCCGCGACTACGCCGCCGAAGCCGACGCCACCGCCGCCGCCCGCTCGGCGGTCGTCGAATGACCGCCGGGGCTGTCTGACCATGGACCGAGAGCTGTTGATCGAGATCGGCACGGAGGAGCTGCCCGCCGGCTGGCTGCCGTCGCTGACCGCCCAGTTCGGCGCCCGAATCGAGGCCCGCCTGGCCGAGGAACGGCTCGCCGTGGCCGCCCCGGTCGAGACCTTCAGCACGCCCCGGCGACTGGTGGTGCGGGCGGCCCGCGTCCCCGAACGGCAGACCGACTTCGAGGAACTGGTGACCGGCCCGCCGGTCTCGGCCGCCTTCGCGCCCGACGGCACCATGACCGGCGCCGCGATCGGCTTCGCGCGCAAGCAAGGCGTCGAGCCCGACGCGCTGCAGCGGGTGGAGACGCCCAAGGGCGTCTACCTCGCGCACCGGCGGCATCTGCGCGGCAAGGCGGCGGTGGACGTGCTGCCGGCAGTGCTCGGCGGCGCGCTCCGCGATCTGCAGTATCCCAAGCAGCTGCGCTGGGATGCCGAGCTCGACGACGGCAAGGGCGAGCTGCTGAGCGGCCGTCCGATCCGCTGGGTGCTGTTCCTCTATGGCGGCCGGGTCGTGCCGTTCGAGATCTTCCGCACCGCCGCCGGGGCCGGACCGCTGGTCCAGGAAGTGCGCTCGGGCGCAGTCACGTTCGGCCACCGCTTCCTGACCACCAGCGGCCGCGCCGGGCGCGCCATCAAGGTGAAGGGGTTCGACGACTATCGGCGGCGCCTGGCTGAGAACTTCGTCATCCTCGAACGCGGGGAACGCCACGACCGCATCGGCCGCGAGCTCGACGCCGAAGCGCGGCGCCGCGGCGGGCGGGTGAGTGTGACCCCGTCCGGACAGCAGGCGCTGCTCGAAGTGCCAGACCTGGTCGAATATCCCGCGGTCGTCTCGGGGACGTTCGCCGAGGAGTTCCTGCGCCTGCCCGGCGAGGTGCTGACGACGACGATGATCCACCACCAGCATTTCTTCCCGCTGGTGTCGGCGCAAGGCCACCTGATGCCGGTGTTCCTGGCCGTGCTCAACATGGAGCCGGAGAAGCCGGAGCTGGTCGCCCGCAACCTCGAGCGCGTGCTCACCGCGCGGCTCCGCGACGCCCGCTTCTTCTGGGACGCCGATCGCACCCAGCGGCTCGAGCAGCACCGCGAGCGCCTGGCCACGGTGGCGTTCCACAAGGGGCTGGGCAGCTTCCTGGCCAAGGCCGATCGGCTGGAGCCGCTGGCCCGCTGGATCGCCGCCGACGTCCTCGGCCGGCCCGACGCCGCCGACGCCGCCGCGCGAGCCGCCCGGCTGTGCAAGGCCGATCTCGGCACCAGCATGGTGCGCGAGCTCACCGAACTGCAGGGCACCATCGGCGGCATCTACGCCCGCGAGGACGGCGAACCCGAGACGGTCTGGAAGGCCATCTACCACCACTACCTGCCGACGGCGGTTGAACCCGACGCCGCGCCGACGAAGGCGGAGCTGGGCGCGGCGGCCGTCGTCTGGGCGGCGGTGGCGCTCGCCGACAAGCTCGACACCGTCGTCGGCCTGTTCGTCGGCGGCGAGCGGCCGACCGGATCGCGTGATCCGCACGGCATTCGCCGCGCCGCGCAGGGGCTCATCCGCATCCTCGCCGACCTGCCCGAGCTCACCGGCCTCGACCAGGCGGTCGCGCTCGGTCCGCTGGTCGAGCGGGCGCACGACGGACTGCCGGGGCCGGCCGACTCCGCTGAATGTCGTCAGGCGCTGTGGGCATTCCTCGGCGACCGCGTGCGCAGCGTCTTCGAGCAGCGCGGCGGCGACGTCAGGAACGTCAGGGCGGTGACGCACGGAGAGGCCGCCCGGCTGGCGCCGCTCACCGTGCGCCGTAAGCTCGCGGTCCTGCCCGAACTGACCGACTCGGCCGAGTTCACCCAGCTGGCCGCACTCTTCAAACGGGTGAAGAACATCGCCCGCAACCTGCCCGACGAGGCGTTCCTCGCCGCCGAGGCCGCCCAAGCGCCGCTGGCCGGGCTCTCCGAGCCGGCCGAGCTCGCCCTGGTCGGCGAGCTGCGTGCCCGCCGGCCGGTCATCGAAGGCGCCGTCGCCGCTGGCGACGGCTATCGCAAGGCCTTCGCCGAGGCCGCGGCGTTCGGTCCCGCCGTCGGGCGATTCTTCGACGGCGTGATGGTCATGGCCGAAGATCCGATCGTCCGAGCATCGCGGCTGCGCCTGATGCGTCAGCTCGAAGCCCTCATCCTTCAACTCGCGGACGTCGCCGAGATGGTTCCGCAATCAGACACGTAGGAGTTCCGAACGACATGGCGAAGCGTAAAGTCGCAGCAAAGAAGCCGGCCGCCCGTACGTCCACCCGAACGACGTCGAAGCCGACGCCGAAGGCGAAGCCCAAGACCTCGGCAAAGCGCACGGTGAAGTCCGTGGTCAAGGCGGTCATGCGTGCCGCGGCGAAGGTCGCGAAGAAGGCCCGCGGCGCAGCCCCGGCCTCGAAAGCGGCAAAGTACGTCTACTACTTCGGCGACGGCAAGGCCGAGGGGAACCGCACGATGAAGGACACGCTCGGCGGCAAGGGCTCTGGCCTCGCCGAGATGACCAACGCCGGCCTGCCGGTGCCGCCAGGTTTCACCATCTCCACCGGCGCCTGCACCCTCTACTACGACAACGGCGGCAAGCTGACGCCGGCGATCGAGACCGAGATCGAGCGCTACATCGCCCGGCTCGAGAAGAGCGCCAAGGCGACGCTCGGCTCGTCGACCAATCCGCTGCTGGTGTCGGTGCGGTCGGGCGCCAAGTTCTCCATGCCCGGGATGATGGACACGATCCTCAATCTCGGCCTGAACGATCAGGCGGTCGAAGGGCTGAAGGCGCGCACCGGCAACGGCCGCTTCGCCTTCGACAGCTATCGCCGCTTCATCCAGATGTTCGGCTCGGTGGTACTCGAGATCCCCAAGAGCACGTTCGAGCACGAGTTCGAGGCGGTGAAGAGCGCGGTCGGCGCCACAGTCGACACCGATCTCGACGAGTCCGCGCTGCGCGATGTCGTCGCCCGGTTCAAGGGCGTCGTCAAAGACAAGACGAAGAAGCCGTTTCCCCAGAACCCGCACGACCAGCTGCGGATGGCGCGCAACGCCGTCTTCCGGTCGTGGCACAACCCGCGCGCGAAGGAATACCGGCGCATCTACGACATCTCCGACGCGATCGGCACCGCCGTCAACGTGCAGATGATGGTCTTCGGCAACACCGGCGACCGGTCGGCGACCGGCGTCGGCTTCACGCGCAACCCGGCCACCGGCGCCAAGGAGTTCTACGGCGAGTTCCTGGTCAACGCGCAGGGCGAAGACGTGGTCGCCGGCATCCGCACGCCGCGGCCGATCGCCGAACTCGCCGAGGTGATGCCCAAGGCCTACGCCCAGCTGCGCCAGATCACCACCCGGCTCGAGAAGCACTACAAGGACATCCAGGACTTCGAGTTCACCATCCAGGATGACCGGCTGTTCATGCTGCAGACCCGCAGCGGCAAGCGCACCGGCTACGCCGCGGTGGTCATCGCCACCGACCTGATGAAGGAGAAGCTGGTCACGCCCAAGGAGGCGCTGCTCCTGGTCGATCCGGAAGCGCTCACGCAGCTGCTGGCGCCGGGTTTCGACCCCAAGGAGTGGAAGCAGATTGCGGTCGCGACCAAGGGCCTGCCGGCGTCACCGGGCGCGGCCTGCGGTCAGGTCGTGTTCACCGCCGACCACGCGGTGGAATGGACCAACCAGGGCAAGCCCGTCATCCTGGTGCGCCGCGAGACCGTGCCCGATGACATCCACGGCATGTGGGTCGCGCAGGGCATCCTCACAGCGACCGGCGGCATGACCTCGCACGCTGCGGTCGTCGGCCGGCAGATGGGCAAGCCGTCGATCGTCGGCGCCGGGGAGCTGGCCATCGACGAGCACGGCCGGAGCTTCACGGTGAAGGGCCAGACGGTGCGGGAAGGCGACTGGGTGGCCTTCGACGGCCTCACCGGCGAGGTCAAGCTGGCCAAGGTGGCGGCGGCGCCGAGCGAAATCCTGCAGGTCATCGACGGCACCATTCCGGCGGCGGACTCGGACATCTACCAGCGCTTCGACGCGCTGCTGCAGCAGGCCGACAAGGTCCGCCGGCTGGGCGTGCGGGCCAACGCCGACCAGCCCGACCAGGCCGAGATCGCCTACAAGTTCGGCGCCCGCGGCATCGGGCTGTGCCGCACCGAACACATGTTCTTCGGCGAGGGTCGCATTCCGATCGTGCAGCGGATGATTCTGGCCGACAACGAGGCCGATCGCCGGGCGGCGCTGGCCGAGCTGCTGCCGCTGCAACGCGAGGACTTCTACGGCGTGTTCAAGGCCATGAAGGGCACGCCGGTCACCATCCGCACCATCGACCCGCCGCTCCACGAGTTCCTGCCCAAGCGCGAGGAGCTGATGGTCGAGATCGCGGTGATGGAGGCGACCGGCAAGACCGGCGCCGCCCTCGCCGAGAAGAAGGCGCTGCTGGCCCGGGTCGAGCAGCTGCACGAGTTCAACCCGATGCTCGGCCACCGCGGCGTGCGCCTCGGCATCACCTATCCCGAGATCACCGAGATGCAGGCGCGGGCGATCCTCGAGGCGGCCGCGCGGCTCAACAAGGAGGGGCTGAAGATCGTCCCCGAGATCATGATCCCGCTAGTCGGGATGGTGAGAGAGCTCACCGACCAGAAGGCGATCGTCGACCGCGTCGCCGGCGAGGTGATGAAGGAGCAGGGTATCCGGTTCAAGTACCTGGTCGGCACGATGATCGAAGTGCCGCGCGGTGCCCTTACCGCCGACGAGATCGCCGCCGAGGCGCAGTTCTTCTCTTTCGGCACCAACGACCTCACCCAGATGACCTTCGGCTTCTCGCGCGACGACGTCGGCAAGTTCCTGCGCGTCTATCAGGACCGCAAGATGCTCGACAAGGATCCGTTCGCGACCTTCGACGGCGCCGGCACCGGCCAGCTGGTGGCGATGGCGGTGCAGAAGGGCCGGGCGGTGCGGCCCGACCTCAAGCTCGGGATCTGCGGCGAGCACGGCGGCGATCCCGCGTCAGTGCACTTCTTCCACAACGTCGGCCTCGACTACGTGAGCGCCTCGCCGTATCGGATTCCAGTCGCCCGGCTGGCCGCGGCGCAGGCGGCCCTGCAGGTCAAGGTCGGCGACTAGGGACCAGGGACCAGGGACTGGGCTCGCACGGTGGCCCGGCGGGAACTCCCCGCCGGGCCGATTCCACCTGCTCGTGCCGTCAGCGCGGCACGAGCACGCGAAGAACACGTCCGCCGGCGTTGTCGGTGACGAACAGATCACCGCTGCGCGTATCCGGCGCGAGATGGGTCGGCGTGCGGAGGTTGTCGGCCATCACCAGCCGGGTGCCGCGAGTGGCGTCGACGCGCAGGATGCGTCCGGGCCCGCCGGCGAGGAAGTTGGCGCTGTACTCGACGACGTAGTACTGGTCGGTGGTCCCGGTGATCGGCAGCACGTCGACGGCGGTCTGCAGGCCGCTGGCCACCGCTGTGATGGCGCCGGTCGACCTCGAGACCTTCAGGATGCTGGCCGCGCCGGGTCCAAAGGGGAAGCCGGTGAGCAACGACACCACGAAGTCATCACCGGCGACGCGGATGCTGGCCGGCACCGCGTCGGCCGTCGGCGGGCCGAGCGTGGGAAACAGCGGGTTGGGCACGCTGGCGACACTGGCCAGCCGGGTGAGCGGGCCGCCAGGCGCCAGTGACACGGTCCAGATCGCGTTGTTCGAGGCATCGGCGATCGCCAGTCCCGAGTCGCCGCCGACGACGCCGTACAGATTCGAGATGCGGACGTGACGCGGCTCGTCGGGTCGCGGCTCGGGCGTGAAGCTCGGCACGTCGAGGAGCCGCGAGATCCGCAGCGCCTCGCCGTCGGCGTTGCGCAGGTAGACGGCGCGGTCGGCCGCCAGGTCGTCGTGCTGGCCACGCTGAAGGGCGAAGCCGGTGGAGAAGGCGCCGGCGGCGTCTGGGAATTCCAGCAGCAGCACCGCGCTGAAGAGCGGGGACGACACCGCGGGGTTGGGGATCTCGCTGTTGGCGCCGTTGCCGGCGATGGTGGTGTCGCCGCCGCCGATCGTCACGTAGAGGCGGCGATCGCCGAGCACCAGCCCCGACGGTCCGGAGGCGTCGCGGCCGAGGAACAGCGCCGACGGCAACCCGTCGATGACGGTGAAGCGGCGACCATCGCGGTCGAGGTGTGAAATCCGGCCGGTGTTGGCGCCGGTCCCGGCCTCGGCGACCAGCAGTTCGCCGCCGGGCAGCGCCAGGAGTTTGGCTGGTGCCCGCAACCCGGTCACGTGGTCCTGGACGACCTGGCGGCTCGACAGGGGACTGGCGGCGGCAACGGCGATGGCAGCGAGACACAGCGACATTCGGACGGCGGACGGGCGCATGCTGACCTCCTGGACGGATTCGGCGGCCACCGGCGGCTGCGAAACGCGGCCGGACGCGTGGCCTATAATCGGCGGCGGCCTTCAGTCGCATCGACCGCGGGACGCCCCGTGCAGGTGTAGCGGCAATCGCGGCCACCGGTCACGAAGCCGTGACGATCTCTGAACGAAATCTCCCCGATGCCGCCGCGGCGCCGCCGGCTCAGCGCGTGCTCGCCCTGGGCAGCTCGACCGTGGACCTGGCGCGCCAAGTCGTGTCCCGTGACGGCCACGAGATTCGCCTGCGGCCGCGGACGGCAGACGTGCTGACGCATCTGGTCGCGCATGCCGGCGCGATCGTGACCAAGCAGTCGATCATCGACGCCGTCTGGGGCGGCGTGGCCGTGACCGACGACTCGCTGGTGCAGTGCCTGGTGGAGATTCGGCGCGCCCTCGGCCCGGACCAGCAGCTGGTCCGGACCGTTCGCGGGCGCGGCTATCTGCTCGACGGGGAGGTGGCGCCGACCGGGCCGGCGGCAGTCGGCACGTCGCCACCGGCGGCGGCCCCCGAGAAGCTGGCACCGCAGGAGAGCGCGGTCGTCGTCCCACTGGTCACCACGGGCTCGCGCCGGTCCTGGGTGTTCGCCGGCGTCACTGTGACCGCGGTGCTGTCGGTGCTGGCGGCGGTCTCGGCCCTGAGCCCGCGCGTCGAGCGTCCGGCCGCCATCGACCTGCCGGACACGATGGTGCCCGAAGCGCGGAGCGAGCTCGACGCCGGCCTTGCCCTGTTGCGGGTGTCACGCGCCCAGACCGATCTCCAGCGCGCCCGCCAGTACTTCGAACGCGCCGTGGCCCTCGACCCCGGCTACGCCGCGGCCCACGCCGCTCTAGGCAACGTGCTGGTGCTGACGTCCGCGTTCGGCCTGCAGCCGCCCCTCGAGGTGCTGCCGGCCGCCGGCGTGGCGGCGCGGCGGGCGGTGGCCCTCGATCCAACGCTGGCCGCCGGGTGGCAGGCTCTGGCCCACGTGCAGACGCAAGCCGACTGGGACTGGGTCGGCGCCGAACGGAGCTACCGGCGGGCCATGGCCCTCGACCCCTCGGCGCAGTTCAACGTGGTCTTCGCGCACCTGCTGGCCGGTGTCGGCCGCAGCGCGGAGGCCATCGCGGAGAGCGATCGCCTCGTGGCGATCGATCCGACCTCGGCGCTCCGGCTCGGGTCGAACTGCATCGTGAACTATTTCGCCCGACGCTACGAGGCCGCCGTCGCGGCCTGCGATCGCAGCCTGGCCATCGATCCGAACTACAGCACCTCCCACTTGTGGCGCGCCCTGGCACTGTCGGTCCTCGGCCGCCACGACGACGCGATGGCGGCCGCCCTGGCATCGCGGCGAGGCATGGGCTTCGGCTCGACGTGGGTCGTCGGCTACGTGCACGCGCGCGCCGGCCGCCTCGACGAGGCGCGGGAAGTGCTGCGCGCGATGCAGGCGAAGGCCGCGACCGCCTACGTGCCGCCGGTGGAGATTGCGTTCCTGCTGGCGGCGATCGGACACCCGGCGGAGGCCCTCGACTGGCTCGAGCGCGGCCACCGGCAGGGCGGTCCGTGGCTGGAACTGCTGGCCGTCCATGCTGCGGCCGATCCGCTGCGGTCCGAACCGCGCTTCAAACACCTCCTGCGGGCGATGCGTCTCCCGGATCAATCATGATTCGCTACTTCGTGCACCGCGAGGGCCGGACGGTTGCCGTCGAGGCGCTCGAGCCCGCCTGGCTCACGCCGGGGAGCGGCGTGTATGTGTGGGCCGATCTGGCCGAGCCGACGCCGGGCGACGGCCAGATCCTGCGCGAGCTGTTCGCGATCCACGAGCTGGCCGTCGAAGACGCCCTCGGCGAGACTCACCATCCGAAGGTCGAAGCCTACGGTGAGCTCCTCTACGTCGTGCTCCACGGCATCAACTTCCACGCCAGCGAACACGCCTTCGACACCCACGACACCGACTTCTTCGTCACCGAGCAGTTCCTCGTCACCGTGCACGACGGCAAGCGGCGCAGCATCGCCCACGTCTCGGACTTGTGCGGCAAGAGCGCCCATATCCTGGCCGAAGGCCCGATGGCGCTCATGCATCGCATCATGGACACGATGGTGGGCCACTACCACCCCGAGGTCGACGAGCTCGAAGAGTGGCTCGACGACCTGGAACGCCAGGTGCTCGAGAATCCGAATCAGCAGCTGACCAGCGAGATCCTGGCGGTGAAGCGCGACATCACCGGCCTGCGCCGGATCGTCATCCCGCAGCGCGACGTGCTCGGCCGGCTGTCGCGGCGCGAGTTCCCGATGATCGGACAGGAAGTCAGCTACCGCTTCCGCGACGTCTACGACCAGCTCGTGCGCCTGTCGGACGACGCCATCATCTTTCAGGACCGGGTGACTGGCATCCTCGACGCGCATCTGGCCAGCGTCTCGATCCAGCTGGCGCAGACGTCGAAGCTCATCGCGGTGGTGGCGACGCTCTTCGGCCCGCTCACGGTGCTCACCGGGCTCTACGGCATGAACGTGCCGCTGCCGCACCTGCCGGGCGGCGAAGCGGCGCAGTTCTGGTGGGTGCTGGGCCTGATGGCGACCGCGTCGGTGGCGATGTTCACCGGTTTCCGCCGCTCGGGCTGGTGGTAGCGCGATGAGCCGCATCGTCAAACTGCCCGACGATCTCGCCAACCAGATCGCCGCCGGGGAAGTGGTGGAGCGGCCGGCGTCGGTCGTCAAGGAGCTGGTCGAGAACGCGATCGACGCCGCCGCGACCCGCGTCGCCATCACCGTCGAGTACGGCGGCAAGCGACTCATCCGGGTCGAGGACGACGGCGTCGGCATGTCGCCGGACGACGCGCGGCTGTGCCTCGAGCGGCACGCCACCAGCAAGATCGCGTCGGCCGCCGACCTGGCGGCCATCGCGACGCTCGGCTTCCGCGGCGAAGCGCTGCCGAGCATCGCCTCGGTGTCGCGCTTCACGCTGCGCACGCGGACCCGTGACGCCACCGCCGCGACGGAAATCCGGGTCACGGCCGGGCAGATCGATCCGCCCACGGCGGTGGGCGGCCCGGAAGGCACAGCGATCACGGTCGAAGACCTGTTCTTCAATCTTCCGGCGCGGCGCAAGTTCCTGAAGTCCGACGGCGCCGAATCGGCCCACGTCTCGAAGATCGTCACCCAGCTGGCGCTGTGCCACCCGGCGGTCGGGTTCACGCTCACCAGTGCCGGCCGGAAGGTCCTGCAGTGCCCGCCGGCGCGATCGCTCGAGGATCGGCTGTTCCAGATCTACGGCGACCGGCCCGATCTCGTGGCGGTGACCAGAGAGACGCACGGCGTTCGCCTGAGCGGCGTCGTCGCCGCGCTGGCCGATCAGGGGCCGACCCGCGGCCCGCAGCACGTGTTCGTGAACCGGCGCGTCGTCCGCGATAAGACCATCGCCCACGCGGTCCTCGACGCCTATCAGTCGGCGTCGATCAAGGAGCGCAGCCCCGAGGTGCACCTGTTCCTCGAGGTGCCGCTCGACCGTGTCGACGTCAACGTCCACCCGACCAAGGCCGAGGTGCGCTTCGCCGACCAGTCGCTGGTTCACGAGATCGTCCGGCGCGGCATCGCCGAGGCGCTGGGGGCGGCGACGATGCCCGGGCTGCCGGCCGCGGAGGCCGGAGTCGGGTCGGGCGGCGGACTGCAGATGTGGCCGGCGGCGACGCCGTCGAGGTGGAGCCCAGCCCCGCCGGTGGGCCTCGGCGAGTGGCTGGCGCGGGAACGGCCCGAGGCGGCTGGCGGGCCGGCGCCGTGGCCGGCCGCGGCCGACGGCGGCATCGGCCTGGCGCGACCGCTGGAGCCGCTCGGGCAGTTCCGCAACACCTTCATCCTGGCGGTCGACGACGACGGCATCGTGATCGTCGACCAGCACGTCGCGCACGAGCGCGTGCTGTTCGAGCGGATCCTCGAGCGCCTGACGACGACCACGCTCGAGAGTCAGGGACTGCTGGTGCCGATGGTGCTCGACCTGCCCGGGGCCGGCCACGCGACGCTGCTGGCGCGCACGGCGGAACTGGCCCGCTTCGGCTTCGAGATCGAGGACTTCGGCGGCGCCAGCCTGCGGGTGACGGCGGTCCCGGCGCTGCTGGCGGCCGCCGACGTCGACCGGGCGCTGCGGGCGCTGGCCGACGATCTCGACGGCGTCGATCGCGGCCTGGTCGCCGAACAGGCGATGAAGCAGATCGCGGCGACGATGGCCTGCCACGCCGCGGTCAAGGCCCACGACCCGCTCACCGCGGAGAAGATGCGGCACATCCTCGAGGAGCTGCGGGCGACCGCCTACTCGACCGTCTGCCCGCACGGCCGGCCGGTGATGTTTCGCATCTCGCGGCGCGATCTCGAGCGCCGCTTCGAGCGGATCTGACGTCTAGAGGTTCCGCCGCCTGGCCTTGATGTCCTTCCAGCCGTCGAGCCGGCGCTTGATCTCCTTCTCGAACCCGCGATCGGTCGGCGTGTAGAACTGGCGGCCCTGCAGCCGCTCAGGCAGGCAGTCCATCGCCGCGACGCCGTCCGCGACGTCGTGGGCATACTGGTAGCCCTTGCCGTAGTCGAGGCTCTTCATCAGCCGGGTCGGGGCGTTGCGCAGCTGCAGGGGCACCGGCTCGGCGACGTCGTGCGCGGCGGCCTCGGCCGCCGCGCCATACGCCAGGTAGGTGGCGTTGCTCTTCGGCGCCGTGGCGAGGTAGAGCGCTGCCTGCGCGAGCGCGGTGTTGGCCTCGGGAAGACCGATGAAGTGCAGCGCGTCGCGCGCCGCGATGGAGATGACGAGCGCCTGGGGGTCGGCGATGCCGACGTCTTCGCTGGCGAAGCGCACCAGCCGGCGGGCGATGTACATCGGGTCTTCACCCGCTTCCACCATGCGGGCCAGCCAGTAGACGGTGGCGTCGGGGTCGCTGTTGCGCATCGACTTGTGCAGCGCCGACATCAGGTTGAAGTGCTCTTCGCCGTTCTTGTCATAGCGCAGGGTCTTGCGCTGCAGGGTCTCCTGCAGCAGCGCCATGGTCACCCTCGGCCGGCCTACGGGCTGGGGCGCGGCGGCCACCACCAGCTGGAGCAGATTGAGGGCGCGGCGGGCGTCGCCGTCAGAGGCACGAGCGAGCGTGGCCAGGGCGTCCTCGTCCACCTCGGGTGCGATCGTGCCGAGGCCGCGCTCGGCGTCGCCGATCGCCCGGCGGAGGATGCGGACGATGGCGTCTTCGTCGAGCGGCTGCAGCACGAACACCTTCGAGCGTGACAGCAGCGCGGCGTTCACCTCGAACGACGGGTTCTCGGTGGTGGCGCCGACTAGCACGATATCGCCGGCTTCGACGCGCGGCAGGAAGGCGTCCTGCTGCGCCTTGTTGAAGCGGTGGATCTCGTCGACGAAGACGATCGTGCGGCGGCCGTTACGGCGCCGGATCTCCGCCGCGGCCATCACGTCCTTGATCTCCTTGATGCCGGCCAGCACCGCGCTGAACGCGACGAACTCGGCGTCGGTGACCTCGGCGATGGCGCGAGCGAGCGTGGTCTTGCCGGTACCCGGTGGGCCCCAGAGAATGACCGACTGGAGCGCGTCGCGCACGATCGCTTCCCGCAGCGGGCGGCCAGGCGCCAGCAGCGCCTCCTGGCCTTCGATCTCGTCGAGCGTGCGGGGCCGCATGCGCTCGGCGAGCGGGGCGGGAGGGGCGAGCCGGGCGCCCTCCGCCCGATCGTCGTCGAACAGACCGCTCACTTGAAGCCGCCCCGTTGTTCGGCCGCCGCGTAGACCGCCAGGGCCCCGGCCACCGCGACGTTGAGCGATTCCACGGCCGCCGTCATCGGGATGCTGGCCTGCGCATCCGCGGCCTCGGTGAGCGCGGGCGCGAGGCCGGAACCCTCGCCGCCGAGCAGCAGGCACACGGCGCCGCGCAGGTCGACGCGCCTGAGGGGGGTGCCGCCGCGCGGCACCAGCGCCACGACACCGATGTCGAGCAGCCGTGCCGAGCTCACCGCGTCGTTCACGTCGATGACACGCGCCAGCGGCAGGCGGAAGGCGCTGCCCATCGACGCGCGCAGGGCCTTCCAGCCGAGCGGGTCGGCCGAGATGCCCGCGGCGATGAGGCCGGTGGCGCCGGCGGCGTCGGCGGCGCGCACGAGGGCGCCGAGGTTGCCTGGGTCCTGTACATCAACGGCCACGACCACGAGCGCCGGCATGGCGGCGAAGACCCGCGTGAGGCCGCCGGCCGGACGGCGCGCCAGCGCGACGACACCCGACGACGTCCGCACCGGGCTCATGGCCTGAAGCACGTCGGCGGTCACGGTCTCGACCTGGCTGCCGTCGGCCGCCAGCGCCTCGATCACGGCGCGTTCGGCGGCGCCGGGTGGGTCCCCGCCAAGGGCCACGGCATCGACCGCGAGCCCGGCCGCGTAGGCCTCGAGCAGCAGATGCCATCCGTCGAGCAGGAGCGGCTGATCGTCGCCACCGGCGCGCGCGTCGCGGCAGGCGACGACCAGCGGATGGCGGCGGGAGGTGATGGCGAAGGGCAACGGCAGGCCTCGACGGGACGACACCGCCGTCAGTCGCGGCGACCGGCGCGTCCAGACGATCCTACCCTGTGTGCTACAGTACGCGCGCCGATGAAAGAGCGGATTCTCAAGCGTTTCGACGAGGACATCGCGGCCCTCGAGCGCGAGCTGAAGACCGAGCTCCCCAAGGAGATCCAGCGCGCCCGTGAGTTCGGCGACCTGCGCGAGAACGCCGAGTACCAGGCCGCCAAAGAGCGCCAGACCTACGTCCAGGCGCGCATCGCGATGCTGACCCGCCGGCGCAACGAAGTGGCGCTGATGAACCTCGACCGGGTGCCGCACGACAAGGCCGGGTTCGGCTCGACGGTGACGCTGCGGGAGCCGAGCGGCGCGCAGATCGTCTACCAGCTGGTGATGCCGGAAGACGCCGACGCGGAGAAGGGGCTGATCTCCACGGCCTCGCCGATCGGCCGGGCGCTGCTCAACAAGGAAGCCGGCGACGACGTGGCGGTCACCACCCCGGCCGGCGCCCGCAAGTTCGAGATCGTCAAGCTGGTGACCATTCACGACGAGTAGGGCAGCAGCGTGCCCCGCGGACCCCGCGCCCCTCACGACCTCTACTCTCCGGAACGGCCGACGGCCGTCGTGCTGAGCGGCACGGGCGCCGACGGGGCGTATCACGCCGGCGTGTTGAAGGCGCTCCACGACGCCGGCGTCAAGGTCGATCTCATCGCCGGGCGCGGCGTCGGCGCGCTCGGGGCGGTGCTGTTCGCCGTCGACGGCGCGGCCGCGCTGTGGGAACCGCTGGGCTTCTGGCACCGGCCCGATCTCGCCGGGGCCTATCGCATCACGTGGCGCTATCGCGCCATCGCCACCGGGCTGGTCGCCACCGCCGCCCTCGTTGCCGGTCCCTTGCTGCTGCTCGCCGGCGCGGCGATCGTCTGGCCGATCGCCTTCGGGCTCGGCCTGCTCGGCCTCGATTGGGGCACGACGCTGGCCCGCGGCTACGCCGACGTCGTCGCGTGGGCCTACGCCCCCGAACGGATTCCCACCTGGGTGCCGCGCCTGGCGTTGCTCGTCGCCGGCACGCTGTCGGCGGTCCTGGCGGTCGCTGCCGCCTGGGCCGCCTGGCGTTCGCCACGCCGGCACACCGCCGGCTCGCTCTGGCGTCTGGCCGGCGCGCCGCTCGACTCGCGCGCCTTCGCCGGGCTTGCGACCCAGGCGCTGTGGGATCTGCTGCGCGGCGGCGCCAAGCTGGCCACGCCGCCGGCGCACGATCTCAGCCAGCGGTATGCGGAGCTGCTGGCGACCAGCCTCGGTCAGCCCGGCCATCGCGACGTGCTCCTCGCCGTACACGACCTCGATGCCCGGCGCGACCTCGTCTTCGGGCTGGTCGGCGGCGAGGCCGGCAAACGGCAGTTCCCGGGCGTGGCCGGCTCCTCGGCACGGCGCGCCGAAGCCTTCGATCTCGCCGCCGACGCCCGCAGTCAGATCGTCGACGTCGTGTCAGCGGCGGCGACCCTGCCGGCCGCTTCCGAGCCGCATACGCTGCGCTTCGCCGTCGACAGCTTCTGGCGCGGCGAAGTCCACCGCGTCACCGATCGGCCCGGCGCGCTCACCCGGCTGCTCGAAGAGGCCGCGGCGGCGGGGGTGGAGCAGGTGATCGTGGTCACGGCCCGACCCGAAGCGGGCGGTCCGCACGCCCTGACGCCGGCCCGCGGCGACGGCCGCGGCCGTCTCGGCGAGTGGCTGGCCGGCGAGGAAACCGCCGCCGTGCGCGACGCCATTCGCTTCGCCCATGCGCACTTCCACGCCGTGTTCGTGATCCGGCCCGAACACAACGCGGTGCTCCCGCTCGACCTCACCGGCGCCGACGACGCCGCCGCCGACCGGCATCTGGCGGTCGCCGATCTACTGGTCCGGGGCAGCGACGACGCACATCGGATCTTCATCGAACCGGCGCTCGGCGCCGCCGGCGAGAAAGTGGCGGAGGCAGGATGGGCGAGGTGACAAATCGGTCCCAGGGCACGGCAACGACCGCCATCCACGCCGGTGAGCGGTTGCCGGCGGCGGATTCGCTGACGACGCCGATCTACGAGACGAGCACCTTCGTCTTCGCCTCCGCGGCCGACGTGCAGGCGTATGCCGACGGCTCGCGACCCGGCTATCTCTACTCCCGCTACGACAACCCGACCGTGGTCGCCGTGGAGCAGAAGCTGGCCGCGGTGGACGGCGCCGAAGCGTCGCTGGTGTTCGCGTCGGGCATGGCGGCGACGTCGACCGCGCTGTTCGGGCTGTTGTCGGCTGGTGACGAAGTCGTGTGCTGCGCCGCCATCTACGGCGGCACCTATCACGTGCTGCACGGGCTGGCGGCGAAGTTCGGGATCACGACCCGGTTCGCCACCCTCGAGGAGTTCCGCACGCCCGAGCGGCTCATCGGCCCGGCGACCAGGCTCGTCTGGTTCGAGTCGCCGATCAACCCGACGCTCCGCTGCCTCGACGTCGCGGCGGTGGCGGCGGCGTGCCGCGCTGCCGGCGTGCTCTCGGTGGCCGACAACACCTTCGCCAGCCCGGTCAACCAGCCAGTGCTCGCGATGGGCGTCGACCTGTCGATGCAGAGCGTGACGAAGTATCTGAACGGGCACAGCGACGTCACCGGCGGGGTGCTGTCGGGCCGCCGCGAGATCATCGATCGGCTGGCCCGCACCCGCCGCCTGCTCGGCGGCATCCTCGACCCGCAACCGGCCTTCGCGCTCGGCCGCGGCGTGAAGACGGTTGGGCTGCGGGTCGCCCGGCACAACGCAGACGGCGCTGGCCGTCGCCGGCGCGCTCGAAGGCCATCCGGCCCTCGCCGCGGTGCACTACCCGGGGCTCGCCTCGCACCCCGACCATGCGATCGCGGCCCGCCAGATGCGCGGCTTCGGCGGCATGCTGTGCCTCGATCTGAAGGGCGGCCAGGACGGCCGCGTTCCGCGCCTTCGACCGGCTCCAGGTGGTCCAGCGCGCGGCCAGCCTCGGCGGCGTCGAGAGCCTGTGCAGCCTGCCGATCCTGACGTCGCAGTACGGCCTGGACGACGACGCGCTGGCCCGCGCCGGGGTGACCCGCGGCATGATGCGCATCTCGATCGGGCTCGAAGACGCCGCGGATCTGATCGCCGACCTGCGCCAGGCCATCGAATAGCCCCGAGCCGCGGATCCCGAGACCCTGGACCGGGCCTTATTTCTTGCCGTTGGTCTCGTGCAGGAACTCGAGCACCAGGTCCAGCATCCGCTGGTTGATGCGGCTGCCTTCGTAGGTGCCGAACTTCTTCTGGAACGCCTCGAGCGGCACCACCGCCTTGGCCATGGTGCGGTGGCCGCCGGCGCTGCCGATGTCGTTGAACCAGCGCCGCACGAAGTCGCCGGCATTGCGCGAGTAGCCGAGGTTGCGCACCGACACGACGAATCTGTCGTTGACCACGCCGCGACACCACGGTCCACTGCACGTTCTCGAGCTGCAGGTAGAAGTCGGCGACGTAGGGGATGAAGTCGTCGCGCGGCGGCTCGCCCAGGAACGCGCAGAACACGTGCTCCATCATGCGGCCCTGCTGCCAGGCCTTGATCACGTAGTCGAGCCGCTCGGCGGTGATTTCCGCGCCCTCCATCTTGCGGATCATGGTGGCGTCGGCGAGCGGGTAGAGGATACGAGAAGGCGTCGAGGTCGGCGCGGTTGGCGTGGCGGTTGAAGAACAGCGTGTCGGACTTGATGGCGTAGAGCATCGCCGTGGCGGTGCGCTCCGAGATGTCCATGTCGACGGCGCGCAGATGCTCGGTGAGGATGGTCGAGGTCGAGCCGTAGTGCGGGCGGATGTCCTTGAAGATGGCGGTGTAGCCGGTTGTCTCGGGGTGATGATCGACCACCAGATCGACGTGACGCAGCAGCGTCGCGGAAGTAGTGCGGCTGCACGTCGACCAGCGCGATCTTGTCGAACTCCTTGAACTGATCGGGCGTCACGGTCTCGATCTCCAGATCCGAGCAGCTTCACCATCCGCAGGTTCTCGGGGCGGGTCACCGGCTGCAGGCAGCCGATGATCGCGGTCTGCCGGGTGCGGCGCAGCAGCGTGCGCAGCGCCAGGCCGCTGGCCATGGCGTCCGGGTCGGGATCGTTGTGGGTCAGGATCAGCACGCGGTCGGCGTCGCCCAAGTAGCGCTGGTACTGCTGGACGCGCTGGCGGGTGACGCGAGCGGCCGAGTTCGGTCAGGAGCGGCGGCTCCGGCAGCTCGGCCAGCGTGAGCGTCGGTGACCTCGGGGAACGTCGTCGCGCAGCTTCTCGGCCCGCTCGACGTCGTCGAGGCTGGTGCCGAGCACGTAGACCAGCGTGCCGCCGGCGCCGCGCACCGCCTCGAGCACCTTGCGCAGGCCGCGTTGCGGCCGTTGTCCTCGACGAACACCGGCGTGCTGGGCAGCAGATCCGCCTTGACATAGCTGTCGACGCGGTCGAGGTCGGCCGACCGACACGGCAGTGCCGGCGTCTTCGAAGCGGCGGGCCAGCGCCCGGCTTTCGACCAGCACGTCGAGCTCCGCATCCGGGGCTGAGGACTGCCTCGAGCAGCCGGACGACCAGCTCCGTGTGACAGACCGCAAGACAACGCACGATGCGAGTGCGATGAGTTCCGTCGGGAGGGCCTGCATCGGCGACAACCCCTGATTATAGCGCCGTCGCCTGACTCTGCTAGGATCGGTGGCGCCGGAGGCGCAGGAATGCACGCGCGCACACTGCTGGGGACGGTGGCTGGGCTGGGGCTGGCGGCGGCCGTGGCCGCGGAGCAGACCTTTCGCGCCGGCGTCGACCTGGTGACCTTCGGCGTGACCGTCACCGACCGGTCAGGGCGACCATCGTCACCGACCTCACGCCGCGACGACTTCGAGGTCGTCGAGGACGGCAAGCCGCAGACCGTCGTGCACTTCGCCACCGGCGTCGGCGAGGCGGCCGGCGCCGACCGGTGCCGACGCACCTGGGCCTGATGCTCGACACCAGCGGCAGCATGGAAGCCGACATGAAGCTGGCGCAGCGCGGCGGCGATCAAGTTCCTCAACACTGCTGCCAGACGCCGAGGACATCACGCTGGTCGACTTCGACACGCAGGTGCGGATCACCCGCTACCGCCAGCGCGACTTCCCGCGGCTGGTCGAGCGGATCCGCAGCGCAAGCCGGACGGCTGGACGGCGCTCTACGACGCGCTCGGCATCTACCTCGACGGCGCCGACGCGCAGGACGGCCGCAAGATCCTCGTGCATGTACACCGACGGCGGCGACACGCGCTGGCGCTGCGCTACGGCGACCTGCTCACGCTGCTGAAGGCGTCGGACGTCACCGTGCTACGCGATCGGCTTCGTCGAGAACACCAGGGCTCGACCGCGCCACGAGACTGAGATGACGCTGCTGCAGATCGTCGAGCCGACCGGGGGCCAGGCGTTCTTTCCGGGCAAGCATGAAGGATCTCGACGACGCCTACGACAAGGTCGCTCGCCGAGATCAGCGGCCAGTACCACCTCGGCTACGGCTCGACCAACACGGCCAAGGACGGCGCGTGGCGCAAGGTCGAGGTCGAAGTGAAGCGGCCGGACCTGCGAGTCCGGGCGCGCAAGGGCTACTTCGCCCGCTACAGGCCCGCCGCGCCTGACGCACCCCGTGGTACGCTCGGAGGGTTGAGGACCGACGCGTCCCGCACGTCGGAGTCGACCCGCCAGATTCGCATGCCGGCTTCCCTCGATCGCTTCTCCCTCGTCATCCGACTTCGAGCTCGCCGGCGATCAGGTGCACGCCGTGCCCGAGCTGGTCGCCGGTCTCGACCGCGGCGACAAGCACCAGGTGCTGCTCGGCGTCACCGGCTCGGGCAAGACCTTCACCATGGCGCAGGTCATCGCCCGGGTGAACCGGCCGACGCTGGTGATGGCCCACAACAAGACGCTGGCGGCGCAGCTCTACCAGGAGTTCCGCCGGTTCTTCCCGGACAACGCGGTCGAGTACTTCGTCAGCTACTACGACTACTACCAGCCGGAGGCCTACGTCCCGGCCAGCGACACCTACATCGAGAAGGAATCGACGATCAACGACGAGATCGACCGCATGCGGCTGTCGGCGACGCGGTCGCTGTTCGAGCGCCGCGACGTCATCATCGTCGCCAGCGTGTCAGCTGCATCTACGGCCTGGGCTCGCCCGAGGCCTACTACGGCCTGGTGCTGCCGCTCGAGAAGGGGCAGCGGACTCGACCGCGATCAGATCTGCTGCGCAAGCTGGTCGAGATCCAGTACGAGCGCAACGACCTCGAGTTCGGCCGCGGCACGTTCCGCGTCCGCGGCGACATCATCGAGGTGCATCCGTCCTACGACGAGACCGCGCTCCGCATCGGCCTGTTCGGCGACGAGGTCGACGAGCTGGCGACCTTCGATCCGCTCACCGGCAAGACGCTGCGCCGGCACGAGCGCATCGTCGATCTTCCCGAAGACCGCACTTCGTCACCACCCGCGATCGGCTGAAGGACGCCGCCGAGGCCATCAAAGGCGAACTGGCCGAGCGCCGCGGCGTTCCTCGAGCGCGAGGGCCGGGTGCTCGAGGCGCAGCGGCTGCACCAGCGGACGATGTTCGATCTCGAGATGATCAAGGAGATCGGCTACTGCCACGGCATCGAGAACTACTCGCGCCACCTCACCGGGCGCCAGCCCGGCGAGCCGCCGCCGACGCTGCTCGACTACCTGCCGTCGGACGCGCTGGTGATCGTCGACGAGAGCCACCAGACCGTCCCGCAGGTGCGCGGCATGTACTTCGGCGACCGGTCGCGCAAGGAAGTCCTGGTCGAGTACGGATTCCGCCTGCCGTCGGCGCTCGACAACCGCCCGCTCAGCTTCGACGAGTGGGAGGGGCGCGTCCGGCAGACGGTGTTCGTGTCGGCGACGCCGGGGCCGTACGAGCTGGAGAAGTCCGGCGGCGTCGTCGTCGAGCAGGTGATCCGGCCGACCGGCCTGATGGATCCGCCGATCGAGGTGCGGCCGGTCAAGGGGCAGGTCGACGACTTGCTCGCCGAGATCCGCGCCCGCGTCGACGCGCAAGGAACGCGTCCTCGTCACCACGCTCACCAAGCGGATGGCCGAGGACCTCACGCAGTACTACCACGAGCTCGGCGTCCGGGTCCGCTACCTGCACTCGGACATCGACACGCTCGAACGGGTCGAGATCCTGCGCGACCTGCGCCGCGGCGAGTTCGACGTGCTGGTCGGCATCAACCTGCTGCGCGAGGGCCTCGATCTGCCCGAGGTGTCGCTGGTCGCCATCCTCGACGCCGACAAGGAAGGCTTCCTGCGCTCGGGCGGCTCGCTGATCCAGACCTCGGGCCGCGCCGCCCGCAACGTCCACGGCCGGGTGATCATGTACGCCGACACGGTGACCGACTCGATGAAGACGGCGATCGACGAGACGGCGCGCCGCCGCGCCATCCAGGCGGCCTACAACCTCGAGCACGGCATCACGCCGACGACCATCGTCAAGAACATCGACGGCGTGCTGCACAGCGTCTACGAGCGCGACTACGGCGTCGTCGATCGCGAGTTCAATGGCTTCAAGACCGCGGCCGAGCTCGACGCGCACGTCGCCGGGCTCGAACGTCGGATGCGTGAGGCGGCCGCCAACCTCGACTTCGAGGCCGCCGCCGCGATGCGCGACCAGAATCGCCGCCGCGAAGGGCCGCGACCTCGGGCTGCCGCCCCCGGGCTCCGCGGGATCGCGGTGACCGGCGTGGTCGAGTGGCTGAAGTCGGCGCTCCTCGAGATCCAGGAGTACACCAGGCTGGCCGGGGCGACCGCCCGCGGCGCCGTGACCCGGCCGTTCTACTGGCACGACTTCGTCGAGCAGCTCGAGGCGATCGGCATCGGGTCGATGACCGTGGTCGTGCTCACCGGCCTGTTCACTGGCGCGGTGCTGGCGCTGCAGTCGGGCTTCACGCTCGATCAGTTCGGCGCCCGGCCGTTCGTCGGCCGGCTGGTCAGCGCTTCGATGATCAAGGAGCTCGGCCCGGTGCTGACCGCGCTGATGCTGGCGGGCCGGGTCAGCTCGGGCATCGCCGCCGAGCTCGGCTCGATGACGGTCACCGACCAGATCAACGCCCTGCGGGCGCTCGGCACCGACCCGGTCCGCAAGCTGGTCGTGCCGCGGGTGCTCGCCGGCATCCTGATGACGCCGATCCTCACCGTCGTCGCCAACACCGTCGGCCTGCTCGGCGGCTGGGTCGTGTCGACCCAGAACCTGCACGTGGCCTCCGGACTCTACTGGTCGTCGGTGATCGACGGACTGTTCCTGGAGGACGTGTGGATGGGCTTCTTGAAGCCGTTCTTCCTTGGCTTCATCATCGTGACGGTGGGCTGTCACGTCGGCCTGCGGACGCGCGGCGGCACCGAGGGCGTTGGCCGGGCCACCACCAACGCTGTCGTCGCCGCCTCGGTGGCGGTGATCGCCATGGACTTCTTCTCGACCCAGCTGCTGTTGTCGCTGCTGTTCTGATGCAGATCTATCCCGACGCGCTGCGCGGGCCCGCCACGGGCCGCCCCGGCGATGAGCCGGTGGTGGTGTTCGAGGACGTCCACCTGGCCTTCGACGACAACGTCGTCCTGCGCGGCATCAGCTTCAAGCTCTACCCTGGCTTCACCAAGATCTTCCTCGGCGCCAGCGGGTCGGGCAAGTCGACCGTGCTGAAGCTCGTCCTCGGACTGCTGGCACCCGATGCGGGGACGATCTGGGTCCACGGCGTGCGCATCGACGAGATGCGCGAGCCGCAGCTGTTCGGCGTGCGCGACCAGACCGGCATGGTGTTCCAGGAGGGCGCGCTCTTCGATTCGCTCACCGTCGGCGAGAATGTCGGCTACAAGCTCTATGAAGAAAGCGACATGCCGCTGGCCGAGGTGCGCCGCCGCGTCGAGGAGGTGCTCGGGTTCGTCGAACTCGGGCCGTACGTCGACCGCATGCCCTCGGACCTGTCCGGGCGGGCAGCGGCGCCGCGTCGCCATCGCCCGGGCGATGGCCTTCAAGCCGCGGCTGCTGCTCTACGACGAACCGACGACCGGCCTCGACCCGATGACGGCGCTGACCGTCGACGCCGAGATCATCAAGCTGCGCGACCTGGAGGGCGTCACCTCGGTGCTCGTCACGCACCAGCTGCGCGACGCCTTCTATATCGCCACCCACGGCGCGACGCGCGCGGCCGGCGGCGGCACGCCGCTGGTGGCCGCCACGCCTGAGAAGGTGGAAGAGGCCGACTTCGTGATGCTGCGCGACGGCCGGATCGTCTTCGAGGGCTCGGCCGACGAGCTGCGCGCCAGCACCGACCCGTACCTGCGGGAGTTCCTGTCCTAGGAGACCGACATGCCGCGTACCCGTTCCCTGGCGTGGGCCGAACTGAAGATCGGCATCGTCGCCGTCTTCGCGCTCGTGATGTCCGCGCTCATGGTCTTCGCCGTCGGCGGCGAGGGCGGCTTCTTCTGGCAGCGCTACCCGCTGAAGACGCGGTTCCCGAACATCGCGACGGTGCGGGCCGGGACGCCGGTACGGCGTGGCCGGCATCGAGGTCGGCGCCGTGACCGACGTCGAGTTCGCCGGCGACGCCGTCGATGCCTGGTTCGAGGTCGCCGACGACGTCCGTCCGCTCATCACCACGCGGTCGGTCGCCGTCATCGGGGCCATCTCGATGCTCGGCGAAGGCGCCCTCGACATCACCCCGGCGCCAGGCGGCACGCCGATTCCCGACTGGGGTTATGTCCCGTCGGCGCCGTCGCCGGGTTCGATCGCCGCGCTGTCGGAGTCGGCCAGCGCCGGGCTCAACGAGACCAACCTGCTGCTGGCGGATCTGCGCGCCGGCAAGGGCACGCTCGGCACGTCTGCTCACCGACGACGCCGCCTATCGCGAGATGGAGACGCTGATGCAGGCGGCCGACCCGGGTCACGACCGCCGTGGAGCGCGGACGGGGCAGCCTCGGCAAGCTGGTGAACGACCCGGCGGTCTACCACGAGCTGTCGAGCGCGTCGACCAATCTCAATGCCATCACCACGCGGATCCGGGCCGGCGAGGGCAGCCTCGGCCTGCTGCTGACCGACCCGGCCCTGGCCCGGTCGCTGACGGCCACCGCGACCAACCTCGAGGACGTCTCGCGGCGGCTGGCGAAGGGCGAGGGCACGGCGGGGAAGCTGCTGACCGACGAGGCGCTCTTTGCCCGTCTCACCGCGCTCACGACCCGGCTGGATGATTTGTCGGTCGGGCTGCAGTCGGGCCGCGGCACCGCCGGACGGCTTCTGCAGGACGACGTGCTTTATGACAATATGAATGCCTCGGTGGCCGAGCTGCGGCAGCTCGTCTCGGACATCCGGAAAGACCCGAAGAAGTACCTGAACGTCAAGGTCAGCCTGTTCTGACCAGCGACGCCAGGCTGAGGAGGCACAATGTCGAGAGACTCGAGCGGCGGTTCGGTGATGCTGGCCTTCATGCTCGGCGCGATGGCCGGCGCGGCCGTGGCGTTGCTCTTCGCGCCGGCGGCCGGGGAAGAGACGCGGGAGTACCTCGGAAAGCGGGCTCGTGAAGGCCGCGACCGGGCGCGCGACGCGGCCCGCGACGCTACCGACCAGGGGCGCGAGTTCTACCAGCGCCAGCGCGACAGCGTCAGCACGGCGATCGAACGTGGCCGCGAGGCGTTCCAGCAGGCCCGCGAGGAAGGACGCAACGCGTGACCGACGTGTGGCTGGCCATCATCGCGGTGGCCGTGGCGGTGATGGCGGCGATCCAGGTGGGCGCCATCGTGCTGGGCCTGCGCCTGGCCCGTCGCGTCGACCAGCTCACGACCCAGGTCGAACGCGACATCAAGCCGCTGCTGCAGAACCTCACCGCCATCTCGGCCGAAGCCCAGCGGGCAGTCCAGCTGGCGACCGCACAGGTCGAGCGGGCCGACCGCCTGTTCGGCGACCTGGCGGTCTCGGCCGAACGCACCATGGCGCTGGCGGCACAGTTCGTCGGTGGACCGGCGCAGAAGGGCCTGGCGCTGTTCTCGGCCGCCAAGGTGGCGATGTCGGCGTTCCGCGATCTGCGCGAGGCGTCGCGGCGCCGGCCGCGCGACCATCGCATGGTCACCCCCGACGACGAGGAGTCGCTCTTCATCGGCTGAATATCGACGTTACGGACGCCATCCCCGGCGTCAGGAGGCAGCGGCATGCGTCAGTCACGGGTACTCGCGGGAGCGGCGGCGGTAGCCGTCACGGCGCTGATGGGTACGACGGCGTGGGCCCAGGAGGCCAAGTCGGCGGCCGGCGCCAAAGAGCTGGCCACGCTCCTGGCCGGCAGGAAGATCGACGCGATGGCGGCCAAGGATCCGGGCGCCCCAGACGCGTTCGTCGCCGCGCTGCACTTTCCCGGACAGCTGATGCTGATTTCGGCGCGCTACTCGGCGCCAGCCCTTTTGAACGAGAAGCTCGCCCGCCGGGAGTACCGCGACGTCTACATCGAGCTGAACGCCGCCTCGGCGATCGAGTCGCGCGTGTTCGTGACCGACATCGGCGCCGACGGCATCAAGGTGAAGGGCGCCAAGCGCGACGACCCGATCGACATGCGGGACGCCGGCGGCAAGCCCTTCCGCTTCGACGGCAACTGGCGCGAGGACAAGATGTCGGAGGCCGACTACATGAAGATGTACGCCGAGGCCGACGGCCACTACGCGCAGATGGTGGCGCTGCTGCTGGCCGAAGCCAAGAAGTAGGGCGTGCGCCTGCACGTCGTCCACGACGGCCCGGGTGAGGTCGTCGTCCTCAAACCGGCCGGGCTGGCCACCGAGGTCTCGCGCGATCCCTCGGCCGACTCTCTGCTGCGGCGGCTCGAGCAGCAGGGCGTCGCGACGCCGCGGCTGGTGCATCGGCTCGACGCGCCGGCCTGCGGCCTGGTGCTGGTGGCGCGGACGGCGGCTGCCGCCGCCCACCACGCGCGCGAGATCGCCAGCCGGCGCTGGGCCAAGTGGTATGTCGCCCGCGTCGCGCTGCCGCTGGCGAGCGCCGCCACCCTCATCGGCGCGCATCGCGCCTACCTCAAGACCGAAGGCCGGCACGCCACCGTGGTCCGCGCCGGCGGCAAGCCGTCGTTCCTCGACGTGACCGCGGCGGCGATCTCCGCCGACGATCCCGGGCACAGCCACGTCCTGGTGCACCTCCGTACCGGACGCTTCCATCAGATTCGCGCCATGCTCGCCGACGCCGGCGCACCGCTGGTCGGCGACACCGCCTACCGCGGGCCCTCGGGGCGGCTGTATCTCGAGCAGGTCGTCCTGGGCGCCACGCTGTCGGGCGGCGAATGGTGCGCATGGCAGGCGCCCGCGCACGCCGACCGCGACCGCTGGAGCCCGGCCATGCAGGCGGCGGTCGAGGCGTGCGCGCTCAGGGCACGAACAGCGCCGCCGCCGCCCGATTCGGCTCGGTGACGTCGATCGGCCAGGGCGGCAGGGGCAGCCACCGCGGCGCGCGGCCGAGCGCGGCGCGGATGAGCGCGGCGAGGGCGCCCTCGGCAGCCAGCGCCCGGGCGTTGGTGGCGGCGAACACGGCGCCTCCCGGCGCCAGGACCGCGACCGCCGCGCGGACCAGCGCCGGGTAGTCGTCGGTCGCCTGCCACGCCGGAATTCGCCGGCGCCGATCCGCGGCGCCGAAGGTCGGCGGATCGAGGATCACGAGGTCGAACCGTTCGTCGGGTCGCCGCGCCGCCGCGGCGAGGAAGCCGCGAGCGTCGCGCCGCAGGAATCGCGCCGCGTTGGGGTCGAGTTGATTCAGCGCCAGGTTGCGTCGGCCCCAGTCGAGATAGCGGCTGGAGACGTCGACGTTGGTGACCGCCGCCCCGTGTCGGACCAGCGGCACGGCGAACGCGCCGGTGTAGGCGAAGAGGTTCAGCACCCGGCCAGGGCGGCGTTCGGCCAGCACCCGCCGATGCTCGCGATGCTCGAGAAAGAGGCCTGTGGACAGGCCGTCGTAGGGCCGCACCTCCAGCCGTACGCCGTATTCCTCGACGACCACCGTCTCGGGTAGCGGCGTGCCGGCCCGTGGCGTCGCCGCGCGGGCCTCGTCGGGGAGCTCGCCGCCCAACCGGCTGCGGTCACGCCGGAAGGGCTTGACGTAGACCGCCGTCACGCCGGCTGGTTCGAGCAGACGCAACGTCGCCGCCGCGAGGCTGGTGACGGCCGGGTGAGACAGCCGCGCGTCGTCGCCGACGTTGACGATCGCGGCGGGTCCGAAGCGATCGATCGAGACACCGGGCCAGCCGTCGCCGGCGCCGTCGAGCACGCGGTAGGCCGTGACGTCGGGACGACCGGCGAGCGGCGCCCGGCGCCGCCAGGCCGTCGACAGGACGCGGGCCACGTCGAGGCGGGCGGCACTCAATGGCGGAGACGTGGTCACCGCCAGCATCGTACCAAACGCGCCGCTCCGGCCGCCGCGGACGCCACGTGTTATAACGGCCCGCATGCACACGGCGATGGGCCGGCGGACCTGGCTGCATCTGATGGCCGGACTGGCCCTGTCGGGCGTACCTGCGGTGGCGCGCCAGGGGACGCGCCGGATCCGGGTGGTCGTTGCCGGCGGCGGGATCATCGGCGCCAACATCGCCTATCGGCTCGCGCGGCGGGGCGCCGAGGTGACGTTGCTCGAGCGGTCGGCACCCGGCACCGGCACGACCGCCAACTCGTTTGCCTGGATCAACGCCAAGAAGCGGCCGCGCGCCTACCACACCCTCAGTCAGCTGGGCATCGACGCCTGGCGCGTGCTCGATCAGGAACTCAAGGGCGAGCTGCCGCTGGTCTGGGGCGGCAGCCTCGAGTGGATCGCCGACGCCAGCCTGGCGGCGCGCCTGACCGAGGTGAATCGCGAGTATCAACGCTGGGGGTATCCGATTCGCCCGTTGGACGCGGCGCAGATGGCGGCGCTCGAGCCGCGGGCGCGATTCGACGGCCTGCGCTACGGGGTGCACGCCGAGGCCGAGGCCAGCGTCGATCCGCAGGCCGCCACCGAGGTCATCGTCGCCCATGCCCGTGCCGCCGGCGCCCGGGCGGTGCATCCCGCCACGGTCTCCGGGCTCGACCTACAGGGCGGGCGGCTCCGGGCGGTGCGCACCACCGACGGCGAACTCGCCGCCGACGTGCTGGTCATCGCCGGCGGCAACGACACCCCGGCACTGGCGAAGCTGGCCGGCATCGACGTGCCGCTGACGCGGTCGTCCGGCATCCTGGTGCACACGACGCCTCAGCCGGCGGCGATCGAGCGGGTGCTGCTGTCGCCGCTGGGGCAGATCAAACAGAAGCGCAACGGCCGGTTCGTGACCGGCGCGGATTTCGGCAACACCGCCGACGAAGACACGTCGAGGGCGCGCGGCGAGCAGTTCCTGCGGCGGATGGCGGCGGTGCTGCCGGCCCTCGGCACTGCGCCGGTCGACAAGCTGACGCTCGGCTTGCGCGTGATGCCCAAGGACGGCTATCCGATCGTCGGCTTCGCCGCCGGCCATCCCGACATCTACGTCGCCGCGATGCACAGCGGCATGACGCTGGGGCCGCTGGTCGGCCGGCTGGCGGCGGCGGAAATCCTCGACGGCGTCGAGATCGACCTGCTGGCGCCGTACCGCCTGGGGCGCTTCACCGCAGGCACGAGCGCACGACCTGGCTGAGGACCCGCGCCCGGTCGGACGGCGGGGAAGAAGTGGTGCGCGCTCAAGGATTCGAACCTTGGACCCCCGCCGTGTGAAGGCGGTGCTCTACCGCTGAGCCAAGCGCGCCCGGAAGACCTCCAAGTCTACCTGCAACGGTCGCCTTGGGCAACCGGCGCGGCCCGGCGGGTCAGACCGTCCCGAACAGCCGATCGCCGAAGTCGCCGAGGCCGGGCACGATGAACTTGTCGGCGTTCAGCTCGCGATCGACGACCGGCGTGTAGATCGGCACATCCGGGAAGCGCCGTTCGATCGCGGCGATGCCTTCAGGGGCGGCCACCATGCACACGAAGCGGACGTCGCGGGCGCCGGCCGCCCGCACGATGTCGATCGCCGCCAGCGCGCTGCCGCCGGTCGCCAGCATCGGGTCGGTGATGAGCACCACGTCGTCTTCGATGCGCGGCGGCAGCTTGACGTAGTAACGCTCGGCCATCGCCGTCGCCTCGTCGCGCTGCAGGCCGATGTGGCCGACCCGCGCCGCCGGCAGCAGGTCGAGCACGCCGTCGATCATGCCGAGGCCGGCCCGCAGCACCGGCACCAGCGTCACTTGCGCGTCGACGCGGCGGGCGAAGGCAGCACCGAGCGGCGTCTGCACCGTGCCCTCGATGGTGCGCACGTCCTTGAGCACGTCGGCGGTGATGAGCAGCGCCATCCGCCTGGCGACGCGGCGGAAGATATCCGGGGGCGTCGTGGTGTCGCGCAGCGTGGCCAGCGCGTCGTGCACGAACGGGTGCGTGATGAGGTGAACCACGATGTGCGAGCCGTTATATCACGCGGGCCGCGGCCCCGGGCGGCGGGACGAATGGCCTACAATCTTGCCGATGCGTCTGCCCGCCCTCGCCGCCGCCGTGCTCGCGGCACTGGCCGTCGCGCCGCTGCCGGCGCGGCAGATGCGCACGGTCTCGCTGGTGGTGTCGGGCGGCACCGTGGTGACGATGGACGGCGCGCGCCGGGTCGTGCCGCGCGGCGCGGTGGCCATCGACGGCGCCCGGATCGTGGCGGTCGGGCCGGCGGCCGAGATCGCCGCCGGCTACCGCGGCCGGGCGACCATCGACGCCACTGGACAAGTCGTGCTGCCGGGACTGGTCAACACCCACACGCACGCGCCGATGGTCCTGTATCGCGGCCTCGCCGACGACCTGGCCCTGATGGACTGGCTGCAGCGGTACATCTTCCCGGCTGAGGCCAAGACGGTGAGTCCCGCCTTCGTCCGGACTGGTGCCCGGCTCGCGGCGCTCGAGATGATCGAGTCGGGGACCACCACCTACGCCGACATGTACTACTTCGAAGAGGAGATCGCCGCCGTCACCAAGGCGGCCGGTCTGCGCGGCGTGCTCGGCCAGACGATCATCCAGTTTCCGGTGGCCGATGCGAAGACGCCGGCCGAAGGCCTGGCGCGCACGGCGGCCTTCCTCGATCGCTTCGCCAGCGACGAGCTCATCGTGCCAGCCGTGGCGCCGCACGCGCTCTACACCAACGACCAGGCGACGCTCACCGCCGCCCGCGACCTGGCGATCGCCCGCCGGGCGCCGCTGCTCATCCATCTGGCCGAGACCGAGGACGAAGTGAAGGCGGCGCGCGAGCGCGCCGGTACCAGCCCGACCGGGTACCTCGAGTCGTTCGGCTTCTTCACCGGCGCCCGCACCCTGGCTGCGCACGGCGTGTGGGTCTCTCCCGACGACATCACCACGCTGGCGCGGCGCGGCGTCGGCGTGTCGCACAATCCCGAGAGCAACATGAAGCTGGCGAGCGGCACCGCCCCGGTCACCGGCTACCTGGCGGCCGGCGTCGCTCTCGGCATCGGCACCGACGGCGCCGCCAGCAACAACGACCTCGACATGTTCGAGGCGATGCGCATGGCCTCGTTCCTGGCCAAGCACGCTACCCGCGACCCGCGCGCCGTCGGCGCCGCGACCGCGCTCGAGATGGCGACCCTCGGGGGGGCCAAGGCGCTCGGCATGGACGACCGCATCGGGTCGCTGGAAGCCGGCAAGCTCGCCGACCTCATCACCGTGCGGATGAACCGCACCCGCCAGACGCCGCTCTACGATCCGATCTCGCATCTGGTCTACACCACCCGCGGCGACGACGTCGACACCACCATCGTGCACGGTCGGGTGCTGATGCGCGGCCGGGTCGTCCGCACCCTCGACGGACCCACGGTGCGGGCCGCGGCCCGGGCCGCGGCCGATCAGGTCCGCGCCGCGGTCAAGAAGTGAGCACTCCGATGTATGGAAGGTGGCGGTAGTGTTCGTCGAAGTCGAGCCCGTATCCGACCACGAAGTGGTCCTCGATGGTGAAGCCGATGTAGTCCACCGGCACCTCCACCTTGCGTCGCGACGGCTTGGACAGCAGGCATGCGGTGCGCAGCGTGCGTGGCCCGCGGGCGCGCAAGATGTCCTGCAGGTAGGCCAGGGTCAGGCCGGTGTCGACGATGTCCTCGACGACGATGACATGGCGATCCTGCAGGCCGCGGTCGACGTCCTTCAGCATCCGCACCTCGCCCGACGAGGTCGTGCCGCCGGCGTAGCTCGATACCGCGATGAAGTCGAGCGTGCAGGTCCCAGGCAAGGCCCGCACCAGGTCGGCGAGGAAGAACACCGATCCTTTGAGGACGCCGATGAAGTGCAGTGCGGCGTCGGGGGCATCGCGGCGGATCTCGGCGGCGAGCTCGACGATGCGCGCGTGGATCTGGTCGGCGGTGAGGAGCGGGGTGACCTGGGACGGCATCGGCCGCTGAGGGTAGCACACGCCTTCGGGCCGCCGCGGAGGCGCCGGTGAAGCGCTTCGAGATCCTCACCGAAGCCGACGCGCGGGTCCTCGAACCCGGCACGACGGTCACGCTCGCCGCCGGCGGCCACGTGACGCCGCTGGCGCTCGATACCCTGCGCGAGCGGCGGGTGACGGTGGTGCGCGACGGCGTCGCGGGCGACGAGGCCCGGCTGGCGCCGGTCGCGCCGATCACCAGACTGGCGGTCGGCAGCGACCACAGCGGCATCGCGCTGCGCCGGGCAGTGCGCGACCATCTGCGCCGCCAGGGCCTGGCCGTGCAGGAAGTCGGACCCGACACCCCCGATCCGGTCGACTATCCCGATACCGCCGGCGCCGTCGCCCGCATGGTCGCCCGCGGCGAGGCTGACGCCGGCATCGTCATCGATGGCGCCGGGCTCGGATCGGCAATCGCCGCCAACAAGGTGCGTGGCGTGCGGGCGGCGATGTGCACCGACCGCACGCTGGCGCGTTACGCCCGCGAACACAACGGCGCAAACGTGCTGGCTCTCGGCGCGACCCTGGTCACCATCGACGCGGCGTTGGCGATCGTCGACACGTGGCGGGCGACGCCGATGACCGAAGCCCGCTACATCCGCCGCCTGGCCAAGATCCAGGCGCTGGAGCGCGACCGATGAGCGACACCGCCGACCCCCGCCACGCCGTCGACATGCGGCGCCTGGTGGCGATCATCGCCGAGGAACTGGCCGCCTATCGGGCCCTGCCGCAGCCGCGCTGTGCCTGCCACGGGCTGCAGCACGACTGCTGCCCGCAGCGGGTGCAGGGCGTCATCGACGCCGGCGCCGCCCGCCTGGGCATGCACGCCGCCGGCGGCGGGGCAGGATCGGTGGCGGCGCTCATCGACCACACGCTGCTCAAGGCGGATGCGACCGCCACCGAGATCGAGACGCTGTGCCGGGAGGCCGCCGAGTACCATTTCGCGACGGTGTGCGTGAACCCGACCTGGGTGGCGTTGGCGGCCCGGCGCCTGCGCGGCAGCGGCGTCGGGGTGTGCTCGGTGGTCGGGTTCCCCCTCGGCGCGACGACCGCCGACGTCAAGGCCTACGAGACCCGGCGGGCGATCGTCGACGGCGCCACCGAGATCGACATGGTCATCAACGTCGGCGCGCTCAAGTCCGGCGAGCTGCGGCTGGTCGAACAGGACATCGAGGCCGTGGCCACCGCTTGCCGCACGTGCGGCGTCACCAGCAAGGTGATCATCGAAGCGGCCCTGCTGACCGACGACGAGAAGGTCACCGCCTGTACGCTGGCCAAGGCGGCCGGCGCGGATTTCGTGAAGACCTCGACCGGCTTCGGCCCGGGCGGGGCGACGGCCGACGACGTCGCCCTGATGCGGCGCGTGGTCGGCGACACGATGGGCGTGAAGGCCGCGGGCGGCGTCCGCGATCTCGGGCAGGTGCAGGCGATGGTCGCCGCCGGGGCATCGCGGGTCGGGGCCAGCGCCGGCGTGCGGATCGTGCGCGAGTCGGCGACGCCGGGCGGCGCGGCGCCGCCGCCAGCACCGGCCGCCGCCCCGCGGGGCGGCTATTGACGGCGGGTCAGCGCCGACGGTGGCGGGCGACGGCCGTGGCGCTCGCTGCGCTGCTGCCGATCACCGCCACGGCGCAAGGCCGGGATCCGGTGGGCGGGTACGTCCTCGATCTGCGCATGCTGACCGTGTCGCTGCCGTCGTCGGCGGGCTGGACGCCGACCGCGCTCACGACCACCGCGCTGGTGCCCGGCCGCGGGTTTGGCGGTGAGGCCGGCGCCCACGTGCTGCTCGGCCCAGGGCGCCATCGCCGCCTGGGGCTGGGCGCGACCGGGCTCTTCGGGCAGGGGCGCACCACCGGCAGCGACGGCGCGCCCACCATCACGACGCGCATCACGCTGGTCGCGCCGCACGTCTCCGCCAACTTCGGCCATCGCCTCGGCTGGAGCCATCTGAGCGGCGGGGCGGGGATGGCGAAGGTATCGTCGCAGGCCGCCGGCGGCGCCGCCGATCCGGGCGGGTGGGGACTGGTGTTCCACTACGGCGGCGGAGCTCGCTGGTTCGTCACGGAGCGGATCGCCCTGTCGCTCGACCTGCGTTTCTGGGCGCTGACGCCGCGCGCCGCGGTCGATGATCGGCCGCGCGCTCCGGCGACGACGCGCATCGCCTTTGCAGGTGGGCTGGCGTTCCGGTGAGCGCTCGAACGCGCCCGGCGCGGATGGTAGAATGGCGGCACTGAGCGGGAGTAACTCAGTGGTAGAGTCACAGCTTCCCAAGCTGTTGGTCGCGGGTTCGATCCCCGTCTCCCGCTCCAACCTTCGCTCGAGATCACGCGAAGGCGGGCGCGTCGGTCACGAGCTTCGGCTGGCAAGCCCCGTCACCAAGGCCGCAACGACGATCGCGCCTACGGCGTCCGCGGCTTCGGCTCGAGGCCATACAGCACCGCCGCCGAGCCCTTCGCTTTGATCAACCCGTCGAAGTGCGCCACCAGCAGGTCGCGCCGCTTGATCACGGCGTCCTGCTCGAAGCTGGTCAGGCAGTGCGCGGTCGCCGCCTTCATCGCCGCCGGATCGAGTTCGCGCAGCCGGGCGAGCAGCGTGCGATCGATCTGATGCAGGTCGGCGGGGTACTTCAGCTCGTCCCACAGCCGGAACGCACGGGTGAAGTCGATCATCCACAGCTTCCAGTCGTTGGTGATGAGGACGTTGCCGAGGTTGCGGTCGGTGTCGCCGACCAGCGCGGCGAACACCCGCATCTTGTACATCTGCTGGTTCCAGGCGCCGGGGTTGGGCGGGTTGCGTTTCTCCTTGAGCCGCGTCGACTCGTCGATGGCGTCGTCGATCCACCAGGTGATCGTGCCCTCCTTGCCGTTCCAGGTGCGGTGCACGGTCATCGGCATCATCGCGTCGAGGCCGAGCTGGCCGGCGATCGCGTAGGCCGCCAGGTTGAAGTGATGCGAGTCGGCGAAGTTGAACTCGACGCCCTTGGCGCCGAAGTCGGCCTGGCTCTTCCGTTCGTAGACCGCCTGGAATGCGGCGTCGTGGGTCACGGTGCCGTCGGTGAGCGTGAGCCGTTGCGGCACGGTCACCCCGCGGCTGATGGTGCGGCTGCGAATCACCTTGGCGGTGCGGAGGAATTCGGACTGGGCCGCCAGGTCGAGGACCGGAGCGGCGGCCGGCGCGGGCGCCTGGGCGCGGGCCGGTGTCCAGCCCGTGGCCATCACCATCGCTGCCAGCAGGACGATCGCGCGTGACGTTCCCATCGGTGCCTCCCGGATGCCGTGAATCAGCGAAATCCTAGCTGAAACCGACAGCGCCGTCGACGGCCTTTTCCCCTCAGGGCAGGCGCAGCGTGCGCAGCCGCAGGCTGTTGCCGACGACGCTCACCGAACTGACGGCCATCGCCGCGCTGGCCAGGACCGGGCTGAGCAGCAGTCCGAAGGCCGGGTAGAGCACGCCGGCGGCGATCGGGATACCGATGATGTTGTAGACGAACGCCCAGAACAGGTTCTGCCGCATCGTGCGCATGGTGGCGCGGGCGAGGGTCAGGGCGCGGACGACGCCACGGACGTCGCTGCGGAGCAGCGCGATGTCGGCGGCCTCGACCGCGACGTCGGTGCCCGAGGCCAGCGCGATGCCGATATCGGCCTGGGCCAGTGCCGGCGCGTCGTTGATGCCGTCGCCGACCATGGCCACCACCGCGCCGGCCTGCTGCAGCCGGGCGATCTCGTCGCGCTTGCCGGCCGGCAGCACCCCGGCAACGACCTGGTCGATTCCGAGCGCCGCCGCCACCCGGCGCGCGGCCCCGGGTTGATCGCCGCTGAGCAGCACCGGCGTGAGACCGAGCGCCCGCACCGCCCGCACCGCCTCGGCGGATTCGGGTCGGACCGTGTCGTCGAGGACCAGCGTGCCGACGACCACGCCGTCGCGCGACACCGTGACTTCGGTGCCCCCGGCCTCGCCTGACGCGGGGGCCGGGTCGCCGCCGGCATACTCGGGCCGTCCAACTCGAACCCGTGTGCCGTCGACGATCGCCTCGGCCCCCAGGCCGGGCTCGGCCCGGAATCCGGTCGGCGTCGCAACGGTCAGCCCGCGGCCCTGCGCCGCGGCGACGATCGCTGCCGCCAGCGGGTGTTCGGAATGGGTCTCGACCGCCGCCGCCCATGTCAGCAGCGACGCCTCGCTCACCCCGGGCGCCGGCCGGACGGCCGAGACGACCGGACGGCCGATGGTGAGCGTGCCGGTCTTGTCGAAGACGACCACCGTGACGTCGGCGGCGCGCTGCAGCGCCTCGCCGCCCTTGATCAGCACACCAGCCTCAGCGCCGCGGCCGGTCGCGACCATCACCGCGGTCGGCACCGCCAGCCCCATCGCGCACGGACAGGCGATGATCAGCACCGCCACGCCGTTGGCGAACGCGCGGACGGCGCTGCCTTCGCCACCGAATACCGCCCACGCCACGACGGTGAGGACCGCCAGGGCCATCACCACCGGCACGAACACCGCGGCGACGCGGTCGGCCAGGTGCTGGATCGGGGCGCGTGTCGCCTGAGCGTCCTGCATCATCCGCACGATCTGCGCCAGGACGCTCGACGCCCCGGCGGCAGTGGTGCGGACGGCCAGCATGCCGGTGCCGTTCACGGTGCCGCCGACCACCGTGGCGTCGGGCGCCTTCAGCACCGGCATCGGCTCGCCGGTGAGCATCGCCTCGTCCACCGCCGACCGGCCCTCGATGACGACCCCGTCGATGGGGAGGCGCTCGCCCGGACGGACGACGACGACGTCGCCGGCGCGCAGGGCGCCGACCGGCCGCTCCTCCTCCGCGCCACCGGGCAGCCGGACGCGCGCCGTCGGCGGCTGCAGCGCCACCAGGCGGGCCAGGGCGCGGGTCGTGGCGTGCGTGGCGCGGGCTTCGAGGGCCCGGCCCGTGAGCACCAGCGCGATGATGAAGAGCGCCGCTTCGAAGTAGACATCGGGGGCGACGCCGGCACCGATGAACACGCCAGGGGCAAGCGTCACCGCCGTCGAATAGAGGAACGCCGCGCCGGTGCCGACCGCGACCAGCGTGTTCATGTCGGCGGTGCCGTGACGGGCATTGGTCCAGGCGCGGGCGTAGAAGCTGCGCCCTGCCCAGGCCATCACCGCCGCCGTGGCGACCAGCAGCGTCCAGGCGATGAGCGCCGGCGGCAGCGCATACAGGCTGGGCCACCACGCCTGCAGCCAGGGGCCGATCGCCGTCGCCGTCCAGCGCATGAACGGGTCGGCCGAGGTCAGGTGGCCGGCGTGGCCGCCCGGGGCCATCAGCGGCATGCCCAGGACCATGGCGAATACTCCCGCGGCCAGGCTGACGCCGGCCTTCAGCCACAGCCGGTCGGCGCCGGCGTCCGCGCCGCTGGCCGCGGCTCGTGCCGCCGGCGCGCCCAGCAGGTCGTCCACCTGGGGCGGGGCGGCGTCATAGCCGACGTCACGGACCGCGGTGAGCAGGCCGGGCACGTCGACGCGGGCCGGGTCGTAGCTGACCGTCGCCGCATGGAGTATCAGGTTGACGCTGGCCGCGGTCACGCCGTCGGTGCGGGTGAGCGCGCGCTCGACCGCGCCCTGGCAGGCGGCGCAGGTCATCCCGGTCACCGGGAACGTGACCCGGCGGGTCGGTGACACGACTGGAGCAGCGGAGGCGGACGCCACGAAGGGGGATCGCCCCGCGCGGCGGGACGTCTCGTTCGAGTCTACTCCCGCCGCGGCGGTGGCGCCCCGGCCGAACGGCCGGGGCCGGGGTGCGTCAGCCGCGGATGATGTCGAGCACTTCGTCGCGACGGCGCTCCATGATCTCCGCCGTCGTGCCTTCGAGGTTGAGGCGCAGGAGCGGCTCGGTGTTCGAGGCCCGCACGTTGAAGTGCCAGTCGTCGAACTCGACCGAGATCCCGTCGAGCTGGTAGACGCGGCCGTGCGCGTATTCCTTCGCCAGGCGCTCGATCGTCCCCGGCACCACCGCCATGCTCGAGACCTTGGTGTTGATCTCGCCGGAGATGAAGTAGCGCTCGCGCAGCGGCTCCAGCAGGTCGCGCAGCGACTGGCCCTTGCGTCGACATCAGTTCGAGGATGAGCAGCGCCGGGATGAAGCCGTTGTCGGCGTAGAAGTTGTCGCTTGAAGTAGTAGTGGCCGGTCACCTCACCGCCGAACATGGCCGTCTTCCTCGCGCATCCGGCGCTTGATGAAGGCGTGGCCGACGCGGTTCATCAGGGCGCGTGCCGCCGTAGCGGGCGACCGATGTCCTTCACCGCGTAGCTGGCGCGGACGTCGTAGATGATGGTCGCGCCGGGCTGCTTCATCAGGCACGCCTCGGCGAGCAGCGCCGTGATGAAGTCGCCGGCGATGAACTCGCCGCTGCCGTCGATGAAGAAGCAGCGATCGGCGTCGCCGTCCCAGGCGATGCCGATGTCGGCCGTCTGCCTGATGACCTCGGCGGTGATGTCCTGGCGGTTCTCTTCGATGAGCGGATTGGCCTCGTGGTTCGGGAAGGTGCCGTCGACCTCGAAGCACAGCCGCGTGGTCCGGCACGGGAGGCGATCGAACAGGTGCGGCGCCACCGCGCCGGCGATGCCGCTGCCGGCGTCGAGCACGACGTTGAACGGCTGGATCACCGCCGGGTCGATGAAGCCCATCACGTGCTCGATGTAGCGGCGCGGTGATGTCGCCGCGGGTCACGGTGCCTGGCGTCGCCGCCGGCGGCGGCAGCGTGCCAGCGAGCAGCATCTCCTTCATCTCCTTGATGCCCGACTCGCCGCTGAGCGGGAACGCCTCGGCCTTGACCATCTTGCAGCCGTTGTACTGCTTGGGGTTGTGCGACGCGGTGATCTGCGCGCCGCCATCGAGACCGGCGCTGGCCACGGCGAAGTACATCTGGTCGGTGCCGACCAGCCCGTAGTCGTGGACGTGCCCGCCCTGGCGGGTGACGCGCCGTCGATGAACGCCGCCGCCAGCGACGGCGACGAGGTGCGCATGTCGCGGGTCACGGCGAAGCGCTTCGGGCCCGAGGTAGGCGACGAAGGCGCGGCCGAGCTGCATGGAACACCTCCTCGGTGATCTCCTGCGGGTAGAGCCCGCGGACGTCGTAGGCCTTGAAGATCTGCTGGATTGATCATGGTCGCGCTACACCTGGGTGAAGTCGGTCAGCGGCGGTCTTGTCGCCGAGGATGGCCGTGGCGCCGACCACGGGCGTTGCGCCCGACGTGGCAGCTGCGGCCGATGATTGCGCCGTCGACGACGGCGTCGCTGGCCGATGCGGGTGTTCGGCCACAGGATGGCGCCGTGACCTGCGCGTCCTCTTCCACGACCGTGCCGCGGCCGATGACGCTGTACGGGCCGATGCGGGCGCCGGCCTTCACCACCGCGCCGGCGTCGACGAAGCACGGGCCCTCGAGCACCGCGCCGTCCTCGACCTTGCGCGTCGGCGGCGACCACCGGCGCGCCCGAGGCGATCCGCGGCGGACCGAGCCGGGCAGCGGCCGTCGAACATGTCGCGGTGGACCTGCGACGTACTTCTCGGGCGTGCCGATGTCGATCCAGTAGCCGCGTTCGACGTAGGCGACGAAGGTCTCCTTGCGTTCGATCAGCGACGGGAAGTAGCCGCGCTCGATCGAGTACGGCATGTCCTTCGGAATGCGGTCGAAGGTGTCGGGCTCGAGCACGTAGATGCCGGCGTTGATCGTGTCGCAGGTGATCTCGTCGGCCGACGGTTTCTCGAGGAAGCGGCGCACCGATCCGTCGGCAGTCGGTCTCGACCAGGCCGTAGGCCGAGGGATTGTCGACCGGCGTCAGCACGATCGTCGCCTTGGCCCGCCGCTCGCGGTGCTGGCGGACCACGGCGGCGACGTCGACCGCGGTCATGACGTCGCCGTTGAACACGACCAGCGTGTCGTCGATGCCCTGGGCGGCGTAGCGGATGGCGCCGCCGGTGCCGAGCGGCGACGGCTCGACGACGTAGCGCAGGCGCAGCCCCAGCGCCGGCGCCGTCGCCGAAGATCTCCTCGATGCCGCCGCGGCTGGTAGTTGAGGCTGAGGATGACCTCGTCGATCTCGGGCACCTGCTTGAGCAGGTCGATCTGGTAGGTGAGAAACGGCCGGTCGAAAATCGGCACGATCGGCTTGGGGGTGTGCAGCGTCAGAGGGCGGAGCCGCGTGCCCTTGCCGCCGGCAAGCAGGATGGCCTTCATGTCAACCGCCGATCTTACACCGGCCGACTGGCGTTAGAATTCGTGTCAGCCTCCCCGGGGCGCCGCCATGAACCTGCCGAATGCGCTGACGGTCACCCGCATCGTGCTCGTGCCGCTGCTCGTCGTGGTGCTGCTCACCAAGTTCGAGGGCCGTGCTGGTGGCCGGCGTCCACGTCGAGTTCGTGGCCGCGGCGATCTTCGGCCTGGCCTCGCTGACCGACTGGCTCGACGGCTACCTGGCCCGCCGCCGGCAGCAGATCACATGGGTGGGCCAGGTGCTCGACCCGATCGCCGACAAGCTGCTCATCTCGGCGACGCTCGTCTCCCTGGTCCAGCTCGACCTGGCGCCGGCGTGGATGGTGGCGGTGATCATCGGCCGCGAGTTCACGGTGACCGGCCTGCGCAGCCTGGCCTTCTCACGCGGCCTGGCGATCCCGGCCTCGCCGCTCGGCAAGCTGAAGATGGTGACGCAGGTCGTCGCCGTGCTCCTGCTGCTGCTCGGCTGGGAGCGGTTCCCGCTGCTGCTGGGCCTCGGCAAGCTGGCGCTGTGGGTGGTGCTGGCCACCGCCATCGGCTCGGCGGTGGACTACTTCTGGCGCTTCAGCCGGGCGGTGCAGCAGGTGGCGACGCCGATCTCGGACTTCGCCGCGGCCCAGGCGCGGCGCGAACGCGCCGCGTCCGACCGCTCGTCGGGCGCGGCATAGCCGGCGCTACGGCCGGGACGCCGGGGCCTGCGTGCCCACCCAGTCGCCGGCGTAGAGCGCGTCCCGCACGCGGTCGGCAATCACCGTGGACGTGTCGCCGCTCACGGTGAGGACGATGGCGCGGCCGACTTCCACCAGCGGCCCGGCGGTCTTCGGGTCGCGGAAGATCGTGAGCCGGGCGCCGGCGGTGAGACCGTGCGAGCTGCCGCGGTTGACGACGATGAGGTCGCCGTTCGCGAACGCCTGGCGGCCGTCGGTGCCGAACAGCAGCCGGCCCATGTCCGAGAACTGCGCCCTGCCGTCCTCGGCCAGCGTCGCCGGCAGCGGCGCCGCGACGAACGGCTCGAGGTAGTCGCCCTTGAGGAACCCGTCACAGGCGTAGTCGATTCGAGCGAGTGCCGAGAAGCTGTCCGAGGCGGTGACCGTGATCCAGCCGGAGGTGTGTACGGTGCCGGGCGAGCTCGCCGACGGCTTGCTGTGGTCGGGCTTGGTGAGCAGCCGGCGGACGAAGAACTGCTGGCCGGGCTCGAGACCGACCGACGTCCCGCCGGGAATCAGCACGGTGTCGGGCATCGTGAACGCGCGGCGCAGCTTGGCGTCGCCTTCATGGGCGGCGGGGAGTCGGTGCACCGGCCGCGGCTCGCCGAACACCGGCAGGTCGGCGCAGCTCAGCCGCTTGGGATACATCCCCAGCGCGCCGAACGCGCCCGGCGGCAGCGGCTCCTGGGCCGCCGCCGGCACGAAGGACATGGTGACGAGCACTGCACACAGCGACGCGGTTCGGCGCATGATCTACCTCGAAGGGGCCGGCGCGCTCTTCAGCTCGTCCACCCGGCGGCGGGTAGCCTCCAGGTACGAACTCTGTTCGAACTCTTTCAAAAGTCGTTCGAAGTACGGGAGCGCTTCGGCTTTCCGCTCCATCCTGAGCAAAGACTCGGCCAGGTGGTAGTACACGGCGTCACGCTGGGTGAACTCCGGATCCTCGCGCAGCACCTGCTGGAACCGGTCGATGGCCCCCGGCCACCACTTGGAACGAAAGTAGTAGAACCCGACCCGGTAGCTGGCCTCGCTCAGCTGGTCCTTGGCGGCACGCAGCAGCGTGCGGGCCTCGGGCAGCAGCGGGCTGTTCGGGTAGCGCTCGACGAATACCTGCAGTTCCTTGATCGCTTCACGCGTGTTCGTCTGGTCGCGCTCCGGTGCCAGCATCTGCTCGCTTTGCGCAAACGCCAGGCGGTACTGCGCGTAGTCGGCGCGTGGGCTGGTCGGATAGAAGGTCAGGAACTCACGGAACTCGTTGACGGCCAGCAACAACGACTCGGTCGTGTGTTCGCCGATGTAGGTGTCGCCGACGGCCAGCTTGGCGTCGGGGCGGTGCAGACTCTGCGGGTAGTTGTCGACGATCTGCCGGTAGTACTCGCGGGCGACGATCCAGTGGCGTTCCTTGAACTCGGCCGAGCCGCGGTCGAACAGGAACTGGTCGGCCTCGGCGTTGGCCGGCGGCACGGAGGCGCGCTGCGCGGAGCAGGCGGCGGTCCCGATCAGGGCGGCGCACAGGACGGTGAACCGGAGCACGCGTGTCGTCATCGGGCAGTGAACCAGCGATACATCGCGGTCAGGCCCTCTTCGAGGGTGACCGACGGCGCGAAGCCGAGATCCTCGCGAGCCAGCGTGGTGTCGGCGTAGGTGTCGCGCATGTCGCCTTTCTGGGAGGGGTGGACGTCCAGCGTCACTGGCCGGCCGGTGACGCGGCCGAGCAGCTCGAACACCTCACGAAGGGTCACCCGCGACCCTCCGCCAATATTGTAGACGCGGCCCGGCACTCCACGGACGGCGGCGGAGGCGGTCGCCGCGGCCGCGTCGGCCACGTAGGTGAAGTCACGGGTCTGCAGCCCGTCGCCGAACTGGACCAGCGGCCGGCCGGCCTCGATGGCCGAGAAAAAGCGGTGGAAGCCCATGTCGGGGCGCTGCCGGGGCCCGTAGACGGTGAAGTAGCGCAGCGACACGGTGGGGACGCCGTGGTTGACGAAGTAGAGGTAGCAGAGTTGCTCCGCCGACAGCTTGGTCACCCCATAGGGCGACACCGGCTGCAGCGGCACGTGCTCCCGCATCGGCAACGTCACCAGATCGCCGTAGACCGATGAACTGGACGCATAGACGACCCGCTCGATCGGCCGCCCGGCGCAGGCCTCGAGCAGGATCTGGGTCGCGTCGACGTTCAGCTCGGTGTAGACGCGGAAGTCGCGGCCCCAGCTCTTGCGTACACCGGCCTGCGCGGCGAGATGGAAGACGTGCGTGACGCCCTCGAGCAGCGCCGGCAAGTCGGCGTCGGCAATCGCCGCCTCGACCAGCCGGTAGCCGGGCCGGGCGCGCAGCGCCGCGACATTCGCCTCCTTGATCGGCCGCGGGTAGTAGTCCGTAAAGCTGTCGAGCGCGATCACCGCGGCGCCGCTGTCGAGCAGCCGTTCGCTGAGGTGCGAGCCGATGAACCCGGCTCCTCCCGTCACCAGTGCTTTCATCCGATCAGGTCCTTGATCCTGGAGGGCACGCGCTGCGGGCGGCCGCGGCCGTCGAGCAAAGCGTGCACGGTGGCGCCGGTGGCGACGGCGCCACTCGGTCCGGAAATCTCGTAGTCGAAGGCCAGCCGCGCCGGCGACACCAGCCGCGCCGTGGCCCGCACCGCGAGCGCGTCGTCGTAGCGGGCCGGGGCGCGATAGGTGCACTGCGCCTCGATCACCGGCAGGAAGACCCCGTCGGCCTCGAGCTCGCGGTAACTCAGTCCGGCGGCGCGCAGCCAGTCGGTCCGCGCCACTTCGAACCAGACCAGGTAGTTGGCGTAGTAGGCCACCCCCATCTGGTCGGTCTCGGCATAGCGCACGCGTAGCTGGCTCACATGCGGACGGCCGGCCGGAGCGGCGCTGTCGGCCGGCGACGGCGGTGCGTCAGCCATCGACGTGCGCCCCGGCGGCGCGCCGCAGGGCCCGGGTGGCGGCCGTCGGATCGCCGTGGCCGAACAGCGCGTGTCCGGCCACCAGCAGGGTCGCGCCGGCCGCGACCACCGCGCCGATCGTCGTCAGGTCGATGCCGCCGTCCACTTCGATCTCGGCCCGGCTGCCGACCCGGTCGAGCAGGTCGCGCACGCGGCGGATCTTGGTCGTCGTGTGCGGGATGAAGCGCTGGCCGCCGAAGCCGGGGTTGACCGACATCACCAGCACGACGTCGAGGTCAGCGGCGACGTCTTCGAGTACGCCCACCGGCGTCGAGGGATTCAATGCGACGCCGGCCTTGGCGCCGAGGTCCTTGATGGCCGCCACCGTCCGGTGCAGGTGGGGCAGCACCTCGGCATGCACCGACAGCAGCGAGGCGCCGGCCTCGACGTAGGCCCGCAGGAACGGATCGGGGTTGGAGATCATCAGGTGCACGTCGAGCGGCACGTGGGCCACGCGGCGGATGGCGGTGACGACCGGTGGCCCGACGGTGAGGTTGGGCACGAAGTGGCCGTCCATCACGTCGACGTGGATGAGGTCGGCGCCGCCGGCCTCGACCGCCGCCACTTCGCGGGCGAGGTGGGCGAAGTCGGCGGAGAGGATCGACGCGGCCAGGCGCGGCGTCATTGCGCCACCTCGAGCGAGATGGCGTCGCCCGGATGCACCTGGTAGCCGCCGGCGGGCGTCTGTCGCACGATCAGCCCCGGCGGCAGGCCGCTGGCCACCTGCTGGGCGACGAAGCTCACGCGGAAGCCCTGCTGACGCAACACGGCGGCCGCCTGGTCGCCTTCGAGTCCGATGAGATCGGGCATGACGTAGCCGGCCGATTCGGCGCCTCGGCTGACCAGCAGCCGCACCGCGGCAGCCGGCTGGCCGGGCGGCGGCTCCTGCGCCACGACCTGATCGGCGGCGAAGGCCTCGGAGCGGATTTCGGACACGGCGGTGGCGTCGAGACCTTCCTGGGACAGACGAATCCTGGCCGAGCGCTCGGTTTCGCCGACCACGCCCGGCATGTGCGCGACGCGTGGGCCGGCCGAGACCCACACCCGGACGGTGCGCTGCCGGCGAGACACCGTGCCCGGGCGCGGATCCTGGCCGAGGACCCGTCCGGGCGCGACGTCGGCGCTGGGTCGCTGCGCGGTGTCGACCCGCAGGCTCAGTTGCTGCTGGTTCAGCCGGTCGGCGGCGTCGGTGAGGCTGGCGCCGGTCACGTCGGGCACCATCACCTCGCGGGCCCGCACGGCGACGCGTACCGCCAGCGCGGCGCACACGAGGAACGTGGCCGCCAGAGCACTGCCGATCACCACCAACCTGCCCAGTCTTCTCACTCGCCGTCGAAGGGCCATGCGCGATCGATCACTGTATTACATGGCCTAGCAGCCCGGGGTGAAAATGGTGGCGGCATTCGGCCGGCGCTGCATCGCCGCCCTCGGTGCCGCGCCACCATTTCACCCCGGGCCGCTAGCCGGGCGCCAGCCGCACCGGTCAAGCCCCGCGGCGGAACACCACGCCGAAATAGCCGTCGAGCCCGTCGCGGGCCGGGTGGGTCCGGAACGTGCCGTCCGCGCCAACGAACGGCGCCAGGGCCGGCGAGAGCGGCGCGGCCGCCACGCGGTGGAGCTCGGGCTCGGTCTCGAGCACGGTGGCGACGACCGCGTCGTTCTCCTCGGGCTCGGTCGAGCAGGTCGTGTAGACGAGACGTCCACCGCGGCGGACGCTGGCCGCCGCCCGCCGGATCAGGTCCACTTGCCGCGACGCGAAGCGCGCGAGGTCGTCGGGCTGCCGCCGCCACTTGATGTCGGGATCGCGGCGCAGCGTGCCGAGACCGCTGCACGGCGCGTCGACGACCACGACGTCGAAGGCCGCGGTGAAGGGCAGTCCGGCGTCGGGATCGAGGTGGACCACGCCGGCGCGTGGCGCGCGGCCGCGGCGCAAGGTCTCGGTCAGCAGCGCCACCCGCGCGTAGCGGGCATCACACGCCACGAGCAGCCCGGGAGCTGCCGCCGCGGCGTACATCAGCGCCTTGCCTCCGGGTGCCGCGCAGACGTCGAGCACGCGGTCGCCGGCCTCGACCGCGGCGAACAGGCCGGCCAGCTGCGAGCCTTCGTCCTGCATCAGGCAGGCGCCGCTGGCGACGGTGCGACTGGTGGCCGCGGCGCCGTCGACGACCCGCACGCCGTCCGGCGCGTGGGGACTGGGCGCCACGGCCACGCCCTCGGCTGCCAGCGCGGCGAGCGTGGCGTCGCGCGAGACACCGGCCAGCGGATTCAGACGCAGCGTCAGCTCCGGCGCGGCGTTGTTGAAGGTCAGCCACGATTCGACCGCGGCCAGCGGCTCGCGGGCGAGCCAGCGCGCCACCAGCCAGGCCGGATGGGCATGGACGACGGCGAGGTACTCGACCCAGGCCGCCACGTCGTCCGTGATCGACGACCCGGCGGGCCGCGACGGCAGCGCCGGGCGCTCGCCGGCGGCCAGACGCCGCAGCACCGCGTTGGTCAGTCCCGCGGCGCTCGACTTGCGAGCCTGACGCACCTGCGCGACCGCGTCGTGCACGACGGCTGACGCCGGCACGCGGGTGAGGTACAGCAACTGATAGGCCGCCAGGCGCAGCGCCAGCAGCACCTCGAGGTCGAGCCGGGCGAGCGGCACCGACGACAACGCGCCGATGGCGGCGTCGAGCCGCGATTGCCAGCGCACCGTGCCGACGGCCAGCTCGTGAAGCAGCGCCACGTCGCGCGGATCGGACAGGCGGCGGCGCGCATGATCGAGCGCGTCGCCGAGATCGCGGCGGCCGCGGGCGACTGCGCCGAGCACTTCGAGCGCCGCCTGTCGGGCCGGGGCGATCACGATGGCCCGCAGACGTCGCCGACGACGAGTCCCCGTCCGGCCTGGAAGTCGGCGGCCGGCAGCGGCCGTCCGCCTTCGAGCTGCAGGACCAGCAGGCGCAGCACCCGGCCATCGCCGGCGGCGATGTCGATGCCAGCGGCACCCGCGGCCACCACCGTGCCCGGCGCCGCGGGGGTCGCTGTCCCCGGCCGCGCGCTGGCGTGCGCGATGACCCGGCGGCCGCCGCACGTGAACGAGGCATGCGGCCAGGGGTGCAGACCCCGCACCTGGTCGTGGAGCGCCGCGGCCGGCCGCCGCCAGTCGATCGGCGCGTCGGCGCGGGTGATCTTGGCGGCGTAGGTCGCGTGCGCCGCATCCTGCGCCGCCTCGACCACCGGCCCGTGGCGCATCCGGGTCAGGACCCGCGCCAGCAGCTCGGCGCCGGCCACGGCGAGTGCGCGTTCGAGCGCGTCGCTGGTCGTATCGGCGCCGATCGGCACCACCACCCGATCGAGTATCGGCCCGGCGTCGAGCTCGAGCACGACCCGCATGATGGTGACGCCGGTCTCGACCACTCCGTCCATGATCGCCCGGTGCACCGGCGCCGCGCCGCGATACGCCGGCAGCAGCGACGCGTGCACGTTCACCATGCCCAGCGGCGGCACCGCCAGCAGCCAGGCCGGGAGCAGCTTCCCGTAGGCGGCGACGACGCCGAGGTCGGCGCCGAGCCCCTCGATCGCCTCCCGCACGCCCGGGTCGGCGAGCCGGGCCGGCTGCAGCACCGGCAGCCGGTGCGACGCGGCGAATGTCTTGACCGGACCAGCCGTCACCTTCTGCCCGCGGCCGCGCGGACGATCGGGCTGGGTCACGACCGCGACGACCTCGATCGCGGGGTCGGCGACGAGCGCGGCGAGCGAGGGCACGGCGAACGCCGGCGTGCCGAAGAAGACGATCCTCATCGCCGCCTCACCAGCGGCCCGCCCGCTCGAGCTTGTGGATCTTGCGGAGGATCATCGCCCGGCTGATGCCGCGGAGCCGATCGACGAAGACCCGGCCGTCGAGGTGATCCATCTCGTGCTGGAGCGCCCGCGCCATCACCCCGGTGCCTGCCACGGTGTGACGGGTGCCGTCGAGCGCCAGCGCGTTGACCGCCGCCTCGGCCGGACGGACGACCGTGGCGTTGAAGCCCGGAACGCTCAGGCAGCCTTCCTCTTCGAGCTGCATGCCGTCGCGCCGCACCCAGTCCGGATTGATGCACACGCGCAACGCCGCGGCGTCGCGGCCCACCGACAGATCGAGCACGAAGATCCGCAGGCCGACGCCGATCTGCGGCGCCGCCAGGCCGATGCCGTGGGCGGCGTACATCGTCGCGATCATGTCCGCGACCAGCGCGCCGACCTCGGGCGTGATCGCCGCGACGTCGACCGCCGGCGTGCGCAGCGCCGGCGCTCCCAGGCGCAGCACCGGCCGGACCATTCAGCGGCTCCGGCGGCGGGTGAGCCGGCTGGCCAGCGCGTCGGCGGTCACGGCCATATGGCGCTGAATCAGCGCCAGCGCGTCGCCGCCGAACCGATCGAGCACCGCGTCGGCGAGCACCAGCGCGACCATCGCCTCGCCGACGACCGCCGCCGCCGGCACGGCGCACACGTCGCTGCGCTCGATCGCCGCCGGCGCGTCGTCGAGGGTCGTGAGATCGATCGAGCGGAGCGGCTGCATCAGGGTGGCGATCGGCTTCATGTGGCCGACGACGCGGACGTCCTCGCCATTGGTGACGCCGCCTTCCAGCCCGCCGGCGCGGTTGGTGGGGCGGGTCGGCCGGTGGCCGTCGGGCCCGGGCAGGATCTCGTCGTGCACGCGGGAGCCGGGCCGCGCCGCACTCTCGGCGCCCAGGCCGATGCCGACGCCCTTGATCGCCGGAATCGACATCACCGCCTGCGCCAGCCGGCCATCGAGCTTGCGATCCCACTGCGTATAGGAGCCGAGGCCGGGCGGCAGCCCGCGCACGATCACCTCGAAGGTGCCGCCCAAGGTGTCGCCGGCCTCTTTCGCAGCGTCGATACGCGCGATCATGCGCGCCTCGAGCGCCGGGTCGACGCAGCGCAGCGGGCCGTCTGCCGGCAGGGCCGCGGCCTCCTCGAAGCTGACCAGCCGGTCGGCGGGCAAGCCGATCTCGCCGATCGCCACGACGTGGCTGGTGAGCGCCGCGCCCACGGCTTCGAGCAGCTGCTGCGCCAGGGCACCGGCGGCGACCCGCGCCGCGGTCTCGCGTGCGCTGGCGCGCTCGAGGACGTCGCGCACGTCGTCGTGCTCGAACTTCAGGGCGCCGGCGAGGTCGGCGTGACCGGGCCGTGGCCGCACTACCGGCGCGCGATTCGCCCCGGTGGCGCCTTCCGGCGCCTCGGGACCGGTGTGCATCGTCCGCTGCCAGTTGACCCAGTCGCGGTTCTCGATCAGCAGCGCGACCGGCGCCCCGGTGGTCCGGCCGCGGCGCACGCCCGACTGGACGACCGCGGTATCGGATTCGATGGCCATGCGCCGGCCACGGCCATAGCCGCCCTGGCGCCGCCGAAGCGCATGTGTGAGCCGGTCGAGATCGATGGGAAGACCGGCGGGCAGGCCATCGACGATGACCACGAGTCCGCGGCCATGCGACTCGCCGGCGGTGAGAAACCGCAGCATCGCGCGTGAATTGTATACGAAGTTTCTGCCGTGACGGCGGCCGCACGACGCCCGGCCGCCGCGATTCGGCGCGTCGATGGCGGCGGTCCGGTGATTGCAGCGCGCCTGGCATGCCCCCGACCGAGGCCGAACGCCGCGCCGTCGGCGACCTGTGCCGGCGCGTGCGCGAGGCGGTGCACGCCGCGGCGATCGCCGTGTGGAGCCATGCGCCGCGGGTGTGGGTGGCCGGCGACGAGGACCCGGCCCGAGGCGATGCCGGGGTGACGGCCATCGTGCCGGTCCGCTGCGGGACCGACCCGGTCGGCGAGATCGTGTGGCGGACGACGACGGCACCGCCGACCGCGATGCAGGCGTGGCTGGTGGCCTGTGCCGCCGACGTGCTGGCGCCGATGCTCGCGGTGATCGGCCCCGATGTCGCACCCCACGTCGCCGCCGCGGCGCCGGCCGGGCTCGTCGGCGTGAGCGAGATCATGGTGCAGCTGCGGACCGGCATCGCCCGTGCCGCCGCCTCGCCGTTTCCGGTGCTCATCGAGGGCGAGAGCGGAGTGGGAAAGGAGCTGGTCGCGCGCGCCCTGCATGCGGCCAGCCGCCGCCGCGGCGCATTCGTGGCCGTCAACTGCGCCGCGCTGGCCGAGGAGCTCATCGATGCCGAGCTCTTTGGCCACTCGCGGGGCGCCTTCACCGGCGCCGCCGTCGAACGCCGGGGCCTGTTCGAAGAGGCGCACGGCGGCACGTTCTTCCTCGACGAGGTCTCGGAGCTCTCCGCGCGAGGACAGGCCAAACTGCTGCGGGTGCTGCAGGAAGGGGAGCTGCGCCGGCTCGGCGAGAACACCGCGCGTCGGATCGACGCCCGACTGATTGCCGCCACCAACCGGCCGCTGCACGGCGAGGTGCTGGCCGACCGCTTCCGCGCCGACTTGCGCTTCCGGCTCGACGTGGTGCGGCTGCGGGTGCCGCCGTTGCGCGAACGGCGCGAGGACATCGCCGTGCTCGCCGACCACTTCTGGCGGGCCACCGCGGAATCCACCGGCTCGCGCGCCAGGCTGGCTCCGTCGCTGCTGGCGGCGTTGACCGCGCACGACTGGCCCGGCAACGCGCGCGAGTTGCAGAACGCCATCGCCGCCATCGCCGTGCACGCCCCGGCGCGCGGCCTGGTGCGCGGCGACGACCTCGCCGACGTCTGGCGCACCGCGCCGGCGGCGGCGCCGACTCCACTCGATGCCGCCCGCCGTGCCTTCGAGGCGGCCTACGTCCGAGCCGCGCTCGCCCGCTGTGGCCACCGGCCGGTGGCGGCGGCGCGTGAGCTCGGCGTCACCCGACAGGGCTTGACGAAACTGATGGCCCGGCTCGGACTGCGAGCGGCCGCGCCCGGCCCGCTGCGACCGGCCATGTGATGCGGCCGTGAACCGCGCCGGCGCGCTCAGCGCGCCGCCAGGTCGAGCGATCGCGCCAGGGCGCGCAGGCCGGGATGCGCGGGCTCGAGCGCCAGTCCGTCGTCGACGACCGCGCGCGCGCGCCCGGTCGCGCCGCGATCGATCTCCGCCTCGGCCAGCCGTTGGAACAGCGTCGCCGAACCGCCGCCTTCGGCAATCGCCTTCTCGTACCAGTAGGCGGCGCCGTGTGGATCGCGCAGCCGCATCGACAGCGCCCCGATGCGCGGCGCCACCGTACCGACGGTCGGCGTGCCCGCCGCGAGGGTCGCGTAGTCGACCAGGGCGTCTCGGGCTTCGCTCCATCGGCCGCGACGTTCGAGCACGTCAGCGAGCCGGGCATAGGCCTCGGGCGGCGTCGGCAGACGCTCGGTCGCCTGGCGCAGGTCGCGTTCGGCGCCGGTCAGGTCGCCGGCGAGCGTGCGCGCCCACCCCAGCAGCATGAGCGTCTCCCCAGCGGGGTCGGACAGCGCCGCGCCGCGGCTGAGGGCGGCGATCGCCTTCTCGAGGGCGATGGCATCGCCGGTTTCGGCGGTGCGCAGCCACACCGCGCCGAGCGCGCCGAAGACGGCGCTCGAGTCGGGGAAGCGTTCGGCGGCGCGGCCCAGGGCCAGGACCGCGGCGTCGTGCCGCCCGGCCCGGGCGTAGGCGGCGCCGACCGCGACCGCCCGCTCCGGGCGCTCTGGCTCAAGGGCCGCCAGCGCGGCGAGTTCGTCGACGGCGCGGGCGGTGTCGCCGCGCGCCTGGAGCACGTCCACCCGGGCCTCGCGCGCTTCGAGCAGGCCCGGCGACAAGCGGGCGGCGGTGTTCAGCGCCGTGAACGCCTCGTCGAGCCTGCCGGCGTCACGCAGGCTGATCCCGAGCAGGTAGTGGGCCTCGGCCAGTCCCGGGGCCAGCGTCACCGCCCGACGCAACGGGTCGATGGCGGCGCCGGCCCGGCCCTCGCGATAACGAGCGACCGCGAGCTTGTACAACACCTCGGCTTGGCGGTCGTCGAGCGCCAGGCTCTGCTCGTAGCGCTCGGCCGCCCGGGCGTGACGGCCGAGGCCGGCGTTGACGTCGCCCTGCCACTCGAAGACGCGCGGGGCGGTGGGATCCAGTTCGGCGGCTCGCCGCAGATCACGCAGTGCCGCTGCGGGCTCGCCGCGCTGCCGGTAGGCCAGCCCGCGCTTCAGGTGAGCAGCCATCGAGTCGTCGCGCAGGGTGATGGCGCCGGTGTAGGCCTCGATGGCGGCGGAGAGGTCGGCGGTGCCGAGCGCGGCGTCACCGGCCAGGACCAGCCGCTCGTACTCGCGCTCGTTCCGCACCGAGACCACGGCCAGCGCCGTGCCCACGGCGAGCATCAGACTGGCGCCGAGCGCCAGCGGCCACCCCCATCCGGTCGCCACGTCCCGATGGTAGCAGGAAGGGGCCCGGGGAACCTTTCCGTCCGTCCGGGTTCTAACTTGGGTACCGGCAGACCCGTCCCCCTCCGCCGGTGGTAAACTGCCCATGGCACGCGCACTGGCCAGCAGCCCTGTGAAAGACGCACGAGCGCTCGGATGGACCGACGTCGGCACCGACGAAGCCGAGCTGGTACAGCGCTGCGCGGGTGGCGACGACGCCGCCTGCGGCGAGCTGGTCGCGCAACACCAGCGCATGGTCTATCAGCTGGCGTTCCATCTGCTCGGCAACCGCGAAGAAGCGCTCGATCTGTCCCAGGAAGTGTTCCTGCGCGTCTTTCGCACCGTCGGCTCGTTCCGCGGCCAGTCATCGCTGCGCACGTGGCTCTTCCGCATCGTCGTCAACCAGGCGCGCAACCGGCAGCGCTGGTGGCGGCGGCGGCGGCTGAGCGATCAGGTCTCGCTCGACCAGCATGTCGTCGACCACGGCGAGCCGCGCCAGCCCGGCGACGACGCCTCACCCGACCGCGTCCTCGCCCGCAAGCAGACAGCGCGCCGGCTGTGGGACGCACTCGACCGCTTGCCGTTCGACCAGCGCACGGCGATTGTCCTGCGTGAATTCGACGGCCTCAGCTACGACGAGATCGCGTTCTCGCTGGACATCGCCGTCGGCACCGTGAAGTCGCGGCTCACCCGCGCCCGTCACGCCTTGCGCGCCGACCTGCAGGAGTCACGGCTGTGATGCAGCGGATGTCCTGCGCGGCCGTCCGCGACGAGCTCGACGCCTTCCACGACGGCGAAGTCGCCCTCGACGTGCAGTTGCTGGTGCGCGAGCACCTCGAGACCTGCCCGGGCTGCCGGCTCGAACACGACGAACTCGACGACCTGCGCCGCGCGTTGCGCGACGCCGCCCGGCCCGAGGTCCCGCCCGACAACTGGAGCGGCGGGGTACTGGAGCAGGTCAAGGTCGAGCGGCAGCTGTCGTGGCACACGTGGCTGCTCGGTGTCTTCGACGACATGCACCTGGTGTGGCCGGCGCTCGGCGCGACCGCGGCCGTGCTCGTCTGCCTGCTGGCTTCGGCCGAGGTCATGCAGGCCACCAACGTCCAGCGCCCGGATTCGCTGGCCGGCATCATCGGCTATCTGGCGAGCCCGGGGTCGAACGTCAACCCGGCCCGGCTCGACGGCTTCACCGAGGTGCCGCGCCGCTACGAAAGCGACCACTGGCCGCTGGCCAGCGAGGACGCGGTGCTCACGCTGTCGGCCGTGGTCACCCGCGAGGGGCGCATCCAGAGCGTGGAGATGCTCGCCGCCGAGCAGGCGCGCGCCCTCAAGGTGAAGCCCGAAGTGGTGCTGGCGATGCTCGACGCCGCGTCGCGGGCGCAGTTCGAACCGGCGCGGGCCGGCGGCGCGCCGATTGCCGTCAGCATGGTGTGGCTGCTGGCGCACACCACGGTGGTCGGCCGCGAAGCGGACGTCGACCGTCTGATGCGTCCCCTCGTGCCGGTGCCGCCAGTGGCCTCGCAGGGGCCCGAACGGCCGCCGCGCGTCCGTTCGTAGCCGCTCGCCGTTCTCCCTCAGCGCAGCGCGACGGTGATGCTGCCGACGTTGTGCAGCGCGTCGGCGGCGCGCACCACCACGGAGCGGCCGGCGGCCTCGGGCTCGAGACGCAGCGTGACGCGTTCGCGCCGGCCATCGAGCAAGCCGTCGTTCGGATACGCCGGCTGCCAGGCCCGGCCGTCGATCGCGTATTCGAGGCGAGAGATCGCCGACTGATCGTCACGCACGTCGACGGTGACGACGACGCGGCCGGCGTCTTTCGTCACCGCCGCCGCGCTCAACGCCGGCGGCGTGTTGTCGACCTCGATGACCGCCGACTCCAGTTCGCCGGCCAGCGCGCTGCCGGTGGCCTGCGATGGCGCGTCGCTGGCGGCGATGCGCACGACGTAGGTGCCGCTCGACACCGCGGTCGTGTCCCAGACGTAGATCGGGTCGGCCAGCGCAGTGGCGAGTGGCGTCCACGCGGTGTCGCCCTCGCGCCGGTAGGCGACCTCGAAGGTCAGGTCGTCGCCGTTGGCGTCATCGCCCTTCCATACCAGCGTCTGCAGGCCCTTCTGGTAGGTGCGCCGGCCGAGCGTCGGCGTGCCGGTGGACGGCGCCGGCTGTCCCTGGTTGGCGAGCCGGCGTTCGAGCCCGTCGGCCTCGTAGCCGGCAATCTCGGTTTCACCCGTGGAGAACGGCTTCTGGAACACCACGCCGGGCGGATGGACGACCAGCCCGCTCACGACCGGGCGCTGATTGCGCTGCAGATACGCCGCCGTCACCGAGGTGACCACCGGGCTCCCGGCCGTGCCGGCCAGCACCACCCGCCATTGCAGATAGCGGGCGCTAGGGCTCGTGATCGCCGTGCCGTCGGCGTCGGCGTAGGCGGCGCTCCAGGTGCTCCACGCCTCGTCGGGTGTCGGCGTGTTGCCGCTGCGCGTCGCGACCTCCACGCTGGCGCCGGCCGGCGCCGTCGCCCGCCACGACAGGATGCCGAACGCCGCGACGCTGCGGGCATCGCGCACGTCGGACAGGTAGGTGCCGCGATCGGCATGCCCGGCGTCGACGCGCATCAGCGCGCCGGCGTTCGAGGTGGCCACCAGCACGCGGCCGTCGGCGCGCAACAGCTGCACGGCCTGCTGACCGGCGACGCGGCCGATCAGACTGGCCCGCAGCGGCTCGCCGCTCAGCCGGTAGAGCTTGCCCTTGTGGCCGGTCGCGACCAGCAGATCCCCGTTGGTCTCGATGGCGACGTCATAGGGCGCGTCCTCACGCGACTCCCACAGCGAGTCCCAGGTGCCGTCGCTGTTGACGCGGAAGATCGCGCCAGCCGCGGGACGTGTGTCGGCGCGTGGCGTGGCACCGCTCGCCGCCGCGGTGTCGATGACCGCCATCGTCGTGATCTCGGCCGTGACCGTCGGCACCGGCGCCGCCCGCACCGGTTCGGAAATGACGAGGCCCTCGCCGCCGCTGCTGCCGCTATCGCCGCTGCGGCGCGCCTGCGCCACCACGAAGAGCCGGCCGCGCGGATCGAGGCGCAGCGCGCGGACTTCCTGCAGGTTGGTATCGAGCACCAGGAACGGGCGGCCCTCGCCGTCGAGCCTGAAGACCCGGCCCGGCGACTCGGTGCCGACGACCAGGCGGCGCTCGGCATCGAAGACCATCGACACCACGTGCGCAGCGCTCGACGTGTAGAGCGGGGTCCCGGTGCCGTCGGTGCCGACCCGGTAGACCCGCCCCTTCGGATCACCGGCGGCGACATACACGCGTCCGCCGTCGTCGGCCGCGAGCGCCCAGATGTACTTCTCCTCGGGGTCGAAGAACTCCCGCGCCGTGCCGGCGGCGTCGACGCGGTAGACGCGGCCATCGGGCGAGGTCGCTACCAGGACCGACCCATCGGGGCGGGGCAGCACCGCATGCACCTGCAGCTCGGGCGCGTCGTAGAACAGCGCGCCACGGCCGCTGGCATCGACGCGGAAGACCTTGCCGTCGTTGCCGGTGCCGAGATACACGGCGCCGGCCGGACCGGCAGCCGCGGTCCACACGAACGGCACGGCGGCGTCGAACACCCGGGTGATGGCCGGGCCCAAGGTGAGCCGGCCGTGCTCGTCGACGGCGAGCTGTTCGAGTTCGCCCTTCAGGAACTCGGCTTGGGTGGCGGCGCGCCAGAACTGCGGACCGGCGGAGAGCGACGCCACAGCAGCGGCGCCGACGAGGACGACGGAGTAGACACGGCGCATGATGGATGAGGGGCGCGGGGGGACGGCGGCGGCGCGCCGGCTCACGGCTCGACCGTGAGCGTGAGCTGGCGCGAGCCGGACACGGCGTAAGCGACGGGAATGTCCCACTCGCCGCGGGGGGCGACGCGCAGGCTGGGGGCGCCGCTCGACGGCCGGTCGCCGTCGATGACCCCGGCAACCGACGCCGGCAGGCCCGGCATGGGCTCGCCGTCGATGACGGCGCCGGCCGCCGGCGCGGTCAGCCGCACGTAGATGCGGTTGCTGCGCCGGGCGCGGTTGGCGGCTCGGACGATCTGATCGACCGGCTGCAGTTCGGCCCGGCGCGCGTCGCGCAGGTCCTGCAGGCCGAGCCGCGGGCCGTCGCTCACCGTCAGCTGCAGCGTGCCGGTGGCGTGCGCCGGAATCGCGACCGCCTGGTGGAGCAGCTGCTCTTCGCCGGTCGAGGTGCGCACGACGACGTGGAGGGCGACGTCGCGGCCGGGGGTGACCCGCGCGTCGTCGACCCAGGCCCGCTCGATGACGCCGGTGCGCGTCGTCTCGTCGGCGTCGATGGTGAGCGTGATGCCCTCGAGCGTGAACTTGGCGGTGGCATTGCGATACAGCGCGGTCAGCGGGCCGGCCACATAGGCGCCGGCGTTGGCGGCGCCCTGATCGCCGGTGAACACGTCGTCGAAGACCAGCGCCTGCTGATTGGCAACGCGGGCGCGGCCGCGCACCACGTAGGTGGCGGCGCCGGTCTGCCGTTCGTACTGCGTGATCACGTTGGCGACGGCCAGGAACGTCAGCAGCGGCGTGAAGAGTTGATCGTCGGCGACCCCGAAGGAGAAGCGGCGGCTCGGCCCGCGGCGCGAGTTGAGCGTCACCTCGACCGGAACCAGCGCTGGCGCCGGGCCGAGACGCCCGGCAATCGCCGTCGCGCGGTCCTGCGACACGGTGCCGACGACGGCACCGAGACTGGACAGCTTACTCGAGGTGACGAGCGAGGGCAGCACCGCGATGACGTCGGCCCGGGTCATCGGGAAGGCGATCGGCCCGAGGTTGTAGAGCGGGTGCCCGAAGGCGTAGACGCGATCGCCGTCCACCTCGGTGACCGTGCCGGTCGCCCCAAGCGAGAAGTCGCCGGAGAGCAGCGACACGCCGACCGCGTCACCAGGTTTCAGGGTCGGCGCCGACCTCGAGACCGGCTGGGGGACGGCGGTGCCCTGCACGTTGACGAACCCGGCCTGCTGGAGCGCCGGGGTGAGACCGTCGAGCACGCCGGCGGCAAAGCCGGTCGAGACGAGCGGCACGCTGATCGGCCTCAGGTCGGTCGCGACGTGGCGCGGCATCTCGGCGCCGGCAGCGGTGACCAGTACCTCGGCCACCGAGGCGGCGAAGGGCCGCGCCTGGCCGAGCTCGCGGCGCCAGATCCCCAGCAACTCGTCCGGAGTGGAGGCGCGATCGAGCGCCAGCGGCACCGGCCGCGCCGCCCGCACCGTGCCGGCCAGCGCCGTGGCATCGGTCATCTCGGCGATCGGCGTGATCCCGGCGATCGGCTCCTTGGGGAACTGGCCGAGTTGATAGGAGACGGCACCGACGAGCCGTCCGTCGATGTAGACCGGGCTACCGCTCATGCCGGCGATGACCCCGGTGTCGGCCAGGGGGCCGCCTTCGAGCCTGGCCAGGATGAGATCGCGCTGCGGCGCAACGACGCTTCGCAGCGTGCCGATCACGCGGACGGTGAACTCTTCCACCGCCTCGCCGCGAAACACCGTGCGACCGACCCCGACCATGCCGGGGCGGACCTCGGCGACCGGCATCGTGGTAGCGCGGGCGGCGGCCGGCCCGCCGGCGATCCACGCCGCCAGACCCGACGCGACCACGAGGACGAGGAGGGGAAGCCGGCGCGTCACTGTCCTCTGGTTATACGGGGTTCGGCAGGGGGAAGCAAGGCAGACCGGCCCATCCGTTGACAGATCCCGGATGCGTCTGGTACCGTCGGCGGTCACCGATATGCCGCGGTCGTCGTTTCACGCGTTTCCGTGCAGCCCCGCTGGCGAGAGCCAGGCCGGGCTGGGTGCGCGCGTCCGCTGGTATTGGTATCGGGCCTTTGCCGAGGAGGCGTCCGGACGTCAGTAGCCAGCTACCACTCAACTACACGACGACCGATACCACGCCTCTTCGACCCTCCGGTTGAAGAGGCGTTTTGCATTCATGACCCGATCCCAGCTCTGTGCGACCGTGACGGCCACGACGATGGCCGAGCTCCTCGAGCGCCGCGACGCCGTCCGCGGCGCCGACCTGGTGGAGCTGCGACTTGACGGCGTGCGCGACGTCGACGTCGCCGGCGCGCTGGCCAATCGCCGTCTGCCGGTCATCGTCACCTGTCGCGCCGCGTGGCAGGGCGGCCGCTTCGACGGCCCCGAAGAGGTGCGGACGACGATCCTGGAGCGGGCCTGGGATCTCGGTGCCGAGTTCGTGGACATCGAGGACGGCGCTGCCGAGGCGTTGCTCCACCGGGCCAGGGGCCGACGTCTGGTGCGCTCGTTCCATGATTTCACCGGCGGGGTCGCCGAGGCCGCGAGCCGGCTCCGGCATCTGCAGGCCTCGGGGGCCGAGGTCGCCAAGCTGGCGGTCACCGCGACACGGCTCGCCGACCTGGTCGCGCTCGCCGCGCTGGGCCGCGCCGACGCCGGCCGCACCGTCATCCTGGCGATGGGGGAGCCGGGGGTGGCGTCGCGAGTCCTGGCCGTGCGGATGGGCGCCCGGTGGACCTACGCCGGCGAGGCGGTGGCGCCGGGCCAGCTGTCGCTGGCCAGGATGCGCGACGAGTTCCGGGTGCCGGCCATCACCGCGGCAACGCGGGTGTTCGGCGTGCTCGGACGCCCGGTCGGCCACTCGCTGTCGCCGGTGATGCACAACGCCGCCTTCGCCGCCGCCGGCGTCGACGCCGTCTACCTGCCGCTCGCGGCCGAGACCTTCGCCGACTTCGAGGCCTTCGCCGACGCCTTCGGCGTCGAGGGCGTATCGGTGACCGCGCCGTTCAAGCTCGACGCTTATCGCGCCGCGGCGACGACCGAGCCGCGGGCAGCCGTCATCGGCGCGGTCAACACCTTACGCCGCGCGGCCTCCGGGTGGGACGGCCGCAATACCGATGTCGACGGCGTGATGGCGCCGCTCGCCGGACGCGACCTTCACAACCGGCGCGCCGCCATCCTTGGCGCCGGCGGTGCCGCGCGCAGCGTCGCCGTCGCCCTGGCGGCCGCCGGCGCCGTCGTCACCGTCCATGCGCGTCGACTCGACGCCGCGCAGAGCCTCGCGGCGGCGACCGGCGTGGCCGCCGCCGCGTGGCCGCCGGCCGGCGACAGCTGGGATCTGCTGATCAACACGACGCCAGTGGGCACCACGCCGCTCACCGCGGCCGTGCCGCTCGCACTCACCGGCCGACTCGACGGCCGGCTGGTCTACGACCTCGTCTACAACCCACCGGAGACGGCGCTGCTGCGCCAGGCCCGCGCCCTCGGCGCCGACGGCCTGGGCGGTCTGCCGATGCTGGCCGCGCAGGCGGCCGCGCAGTTCACCTGGTGGACCGGCCTCACTCCTCCCGACGGCCTCATGCGCCGCGCCGCACTGGCGCGTCTCGAGGCCGGCGTTCTGTCCGCAGCCCTCGCCTCATGAAACTCACCACCTTCGACGAGTTCGTGGATCTCGCCAAGCGGGGCAATTTCGTCCCGGTCTGCAAGGAGATCGTCGCCGACCTGCTCACGCCGGTGTCGGCCTTCCTCAAAGTCGCCGAACACGCCGACTACGCCTTCCTGCTCGAGAGCGTCGAGGGCGGCGAGCACGTCGGCCGCTACTCGTTCCTGGGCAAGGACCCGTTCCTGGTGCTGCGCACCATCGGCGGCGTCGTCACCGTGGAACGGGCCGGCGAGACCACGGCGCTCGACACCAGCTATCCAGACGCGCTGCGATCGCTGATGGCCGAGTACCAATCGCCGTTCGTGCCCGGTCTGCCGCGCTTCACCGGCGGCGCGGTCGGGTACCTGGGCTACGAGGCCGCCGCCTGGTTCGAGCCGACCACGGCGCGGGCCGACGGCGAACGCCGTCCCGGCGACGACGCCGCCTTCATGCTGTTCGACACCGTCCTGGCGTTCGATCACGTTCAGCACCGCATCCTGGTCATCGCCAACGCGCGCATCAGCGGCGACGAGGACCTGCGGGCGCTCTACCAGTTCGCCTGCGCCAAGATCGCCTTCGTCGAGCGCGAACTCGAACGGCCGCTGTCGGTGACGACGGCGCGCGAGGACGGGCCGCTGGTGCTGTCGTCGAACCAGACGCAGGCGGAGTACGAAGCGGCGGTGCGCACGGCCAAGGGGCACATCGCCGCCGGCGACGTCTACCAGGTGGTGCTGTCGCAGCGCTTCGAAGCCGAGATCGCCGCCGAGCCGTTCACCGTCTACCGGGCGCTGCGCCACGTCAACCCGTCGCCGTACATGTTCTTCGTGCGCTGCGGCGCCCGCAGCATCGTCGGCTCGTCGCCCGAGATGCTGGTCCGCGTCGAGGGCCGCCACGTCGTGACCCATCCGATTGCCGGCACCCGGCCGCGGGGCCGCACGCCCGACGAAGACCAGCGGCTCGCTGACGAGCTCAAGCGCAGCGAGAAGGAGCGCGCCGAGCACGTGATGCTGGTCGACCTCGGCCGCAACGACATCGGCCGGGTCAGCACCTACGGGTCGGTGCGGGTGCCGACCTACCTGGCACTCGAACGCTACTCGCACGTCATGCACCTGGTGTCGGTGGTCGAGGGCGAGCTGGCCGACGGCCAGGACCGGCTCGACGCGCTGGCCTCGTGCTTCCCGGCCGGCACGGTGTCGGGGGCGCCGAAAGTGCGGGCGATGCAGATCATCAACGCGCTCGAGCCGGGCCCGCGCGGTGTCTACGCCGGCGCGGTCGGCTACCTCGATTTCGCCGGCAACCTCGACTTCTGCATCGCCATCCGTACGATCGTCCTGGAGCAGGGCCGGGCCTACGTCCAGGCCGGCGCCGGCATCGTCGCCGATTCGAATCCCACCGCGGAGTTCGACGAGACGCGCGACAAGGCGCGGGCGATGGTGCGGGCGCTCGAGCTGGCGCGCACGGGACTCTAACCACATGGTCCTGGTCATCGACAACTACGACTCGTTCACCTTCAACCTGGTCCAGTACCTGGGCGAGCTCGGCGCCGACATCCAGGTACGGCGCAACGACGCGGTGGACGTCGACGGGGTGCGGGCGCTGGCGCCGGCCCGCATCGTCGTGTCGCCTGGCCCCGGGCGTCCCGAAGACGCCGGCGTGTCGTGCGAGCTCATCCGGCAGCTCGCCGCCGAGGTGCCGATCCTCGGCGTCTGTCTCGGCCATCAGGCCATCGGGCACGTGTTCGGCGGCCGGGTCGTGGCCGCCCCGGCGCCGCGTCACGGCAAGACGTCAGCGGTGATCCACGACGGCCGCGGCATCTTCCAGGGATTGACCGGCCCGCTCGAGGCGGCACGCTATCACTCGCTGGTCGTCGCCCACGAGCCGTGGCCGGAATCGCTCGAGGTGGCGGCGCGATCGGACGACGACGGCGTCGTCATGGCGCTGCGGCACCGCCAGTTTCCCCTCCACGGCGTGCAGTTCCATCCCGAATCCGTGCTCACTGCCGACGGCCGGCGGCTGCTGCGCAACTTCCTGGAGCACTCGTGATGATCGGTCCCCTCATCACCCGCCTGCTGCGGCGCGACGACCTCACCGCGGACGAGGCGGCAGACGCCATGGACGTGGTCATGCGCGGCGAAGCGCACCCGGCGCAGCTGGCCGGGCTGCTGGTCGGCCTGGCGATGAAAGGCGAGCGGCCGGCGGAACTGGTCGGGCTGGCGCGGACGATGCGGGCGCGCGGCGTGGCCATCGACGCCGGCCCCGACGCCGTCGACACCTGCGGCACCGGCGGTGACCGCTCGGGCACGTTCAATATCAGCACCGCCGCGGCGATCGTCGTCGCCGGGACCGGACTGCCGGTGGTGAAGCACGGCAACCGCTCGGTGTCGAGCCACTGCGGCAGCGCCGACGTCCTCGAGGCCCTCGGGGTGACGGTCACCGCGCCGCCGCCAGTGGTGCAGCGCGCGGTGCGTGACGTCGGCCTGGCGTTCTGCTTCGCGCCGACGTTCCATCCGGCGATGCGCCATGCGGTCGAGACCCGCAAGGCCCTCGGCGTTCCGACCGCCTTCAATCTGCTCGGGCCGCTCACCAACCCGGCGCGGGTCAGCTATCAGATTGTCGGTGTCGCCCGGCCCGAACTCACCGAGCTGATGGCCCGTGCGCTGCAGCAACTCGGCGCCCGCCGCGCCTGGGTGGTGCACGGCGCCGACGGCCTCGACGAGCTGTCGACGACGGGGTACACCAAAGTATCCGAGTGCCACGGGCAGGTGGTGCGCACCTTCTATGTCCATCCCGCGGATGTCGGTCTGGCCAAGGCCACGCCGCAATCGCTCCAGGGGGCCAGCGCCGCCGACAACGCCGCGATCATCCGCGCCGTGCTGGCCGGCGAGACCGGCGCGCCGCGGGACGTCGTGCTGCTCAACGCTGGCGCGGCGCTGTTCGTCGCCGGACGGGCCTCGTCGCTGCGCGCGGGCCTGGCGATGGCCGCCGCGTCGATCGACGGCGGCGCCGCCGCCCGGACCCTGGCCGCGCTGTGCGCGGTCACCGGAGCGCCGGTGTGACCACGTCGCCCCCGGACCTGCTCGACGCGATCGTGGCCTCGACCCGCCGCGATCTGGTGTCGCGCCGCGCCGTGCGCTCCTACGAGGCGCTCGAGCACGCTGCGTGGCAGGCGCCGGCGCCGCGCGGCGCGGCGTTCGAGGCGGCGCTCCGCCGCCCGGCCTCGATCAACGTGATCGCCGAGTGCAAGCGGCGCTCGCCGTCACGCGGCGTGTTGCGTCGCAACTACGACCCGGTCGCCCAGGCCGAGGCCTACGCCCGCGGCGGCGCCGTGGCGATCTCGGTGCTCACCGAGCCGTCGTTCTTCGACGGCGCCCTCGACCACCTGACCCGGGTCCGCGCCGCCGTCGAGGTCCCGGTGCTGCGCAAGGACTTCGTGGTCGATCCCTACCAGCTGCTCGAGGCGCGCGTCGCTGGCGCCGACGCCGTGCTGCTCATCGTCAGCGCCCTCGACGACGAGCGGCTGTCCCGGCTCCTGGCCCAGGCACACGCCTTGCGGCTGGCGGCCCTCGTCGAAGTGCACGACGACGCCGAGATGGACCGGGCCCTGGCGGCCGGCGCCACGCTCATTGGCGTCAACAACCGCAACCTGCGTACCCTGGCCGTCGACCTCGAGGTCTCGGCCCGGGTCGCCGCCCGCCTGACGGCCGGCGTCGCCGCGGTGAGCGAGAGCGGCGTGCGCACGCCCGACGACGTCGCGCGGCTCCGCGACCTCGGCTACTCGGCATTCCTCATCGGCGAGCGGCTGATGACGTCGGCCGACCCCGAGGGCGATCTCGCCGCGCTCTGCCACCCCGGAGGCCGGCGATGAACGCCGTGCGCATCAAGGTGTGCGGGCTGACGCGGATCGAGGACGTCACCGCGGCGGCCGACGCCGGCGTCGATGCCGTCGGCTTCGTTCTGTGGCCGGGCAGCCCGCGCGCGACCACCGTCGCGACGGCCGCCCGGCTCGGCGCGGCGCTGCCGCCGTGGACGATGCGAGTCGGCGTGTTCGTCGCCGCCTCGGTCGAGGCGGTGGGCGCGGCGATCCGCGAAGCGGGCCTCGGCGCCGTCCAGCTCCACGGCGTCGCCGATCCCGCCCCGTACCTGTCGCTGTCGGTGCCGATCCTCTGGTCGGCGGCCCTGCGCGAGAACGCGCCGGACCCGACCGCGCCGCCCGGCACGACGCTGATGGTCGACGCCTACGATCCGCGCCGCCACGGCGGGACGGGGCGCCCGGTCGACTGGACCCGCGCCGCCGCCATCGCCCGTCGCGAGCGGCTGGTGCTGGCCGGCGGACTGACCGTCGACAACGTCGCCACGGCGATCGCCCTGGTCCAGCCCTACGGCATCGACGTCTCGTCGGGCGTCGAGGACGCGCCGGGCATCAAGTCGGCGACCCGGCTGCGGGCGTTCGTCGCCGCGGCCCGCGCTACGGCGCTCGAGGCACACGCATGATGGCTTCCACACCCGTCGATATCCTTCGGCCCTTCGGACAGCGCGACCCGGACGCACGCGGCTACTTCGGCCGGTTCGGCGGGCGCTTCGTCCCCGAGACGCTGGTCGCGCCGATCGAGGCGCTCGAACGCGCCTACTTCGAGGTCCGCGCCGACCCGGCGTTCAGAGCCGAACTGGATCGGCTGCTGACGCACTACGTCGGGCGCCCGACCCCGCTCTGGGAGGCCGCCAATCTGAGCCGCGCCTGCGGCGGCGCCCGCATCTTCCTGAAGCGCGAAGACCTGAACCATACCGGCGCGCACAAGATCAACAACGCGCTCGGCCAGGCGCTGCTCGCCAGGCGCATGGGCAAACGGCGGGTCATCGCCGAGACCGGCGCCGGCCAGCACGGCGTCGCCTCGGCGACGGCGGCGGCACTGCTCGGTCTCGAGTGCGTCGTCTACATGGGCACGGCGGACATGGCGCGCCAGGCGCTGAACGTCTTTCGCATGCGCCTGCTCGGCGCCGAGGTGCGCGGCGTCTCCTCGGGCAGCGCGACGCTGAAGGACGCCATCAACGAGGCGATGCGCGACTGGGTCGCGCATCCCGAGGACAGCACCTACCTGCTCGGCTCGGCGCTGGGCCCGCACCCATATCCGTTGATGGTGCGCGAGTTCCAGAGCGTCATCGGCGCCGAGGCGCGACGGCAGATCCTCGAACAGGCCGGCCGGTTGCCCGATGTCGTGGTCGCGTGCGTCGGCGGCGGCAGCAACGCCATCGGCATCTTCGACGCCTTCGTGGCCGACAGCGGCGTGCGGCTGATTGGCGTCGAGGCGGGCGGCGACGGCATCATCGCCGGACGGCATGCCGCGCGGTTCGCCGGCGGCGCGGAAGGCGTGCTGCAGGGCACGCGCACCTGGCTCCTGCAGGACGCCGACGGCAACATCGAAGCGACACACTCGGTGTCGGCCGGGCTCGACTACGCCGCGGTCGGCCCAGAACACGCCTGGCTGCGCGCCATCGGCCGGGCCGAGTACGCCTGGGCCGACGACGCCGCCGCCCTCGCCGCGTTCCATCAACTGGCGCGGCTGGAGGGCATCATGCCGGCGCTCGAGTCGGCGCACGCCGTGGCGCACCTCGCGGTGCTCGGTCCGGCGCTTGGCCCTGGCAGCGTCATCGTGGTGAACCTCTCAGGGCGCGGCGACAAGGACGTCCACACCGTGGAGCAGATGAGCGGGGAGGCGCGATGAGCCGGCTCGACACCACCTTCGCCGACCTGCGCACGGCCCGGCGCACGGGGCTGGTCGCCTACGTGACCGCCGGCGACCCCGACCTGGCCCGGTCGGCCGAGGTGATCAGGGCCGTCGACCGCGGCGGCGCCGACGTCATCGAACTGGGCGTGCCGTTCTCCGATCCCCTGGCCGACGGCCCGGTGATCCAGCGCGCCACCGAACGGGCGCTGGCCGCGGGCGTGACGTTGAGCGGCGTACTCGACATGGCGGCGTCGCTGGCCGGTACCGTGCGGGCGCCGCTGGTGCTCTTCACCTATGCCAACCCGGTGCTGCGCCTTGGTCTCGAGACCTTCGCGGCCAGGGCCGGCGCCGCCGGCATCGCCGGCGTGCTCGTGCTCGATCTGCCGCCCGAGGAAGCCGACGAGGCCCAGGCCGCGTTCCACCGGCACGGCCTTGATACAATTTTCCTGTTGAGTCCGACGACGACACCGGCGCGGATCCGCCGTGCCGCGGCCCTCGGCGGCGGCTTCCTCTACGGCATCTCGCGGCTCGGCGTCACCGGGGTCCGCGACGACGTCGCCGATTCGGCGCCGGAACTGGCGGCGCGGGTGCGGGCCGAGACCGACCGGCCGCTGGCGCTCGGGTTCGGGTTCTCGCGGCCGGAGCACGTCCGCGCGGTGGGGCAGTGGGCCGACGCCGCGGTGGTCGGCTCGGCGCTCGTGCAGGTAGTCGCCGAGCACGGGCGTTCAGCGGATCTGGCCGACCAGGTGGAGCGGTACGTGCGATGGCTGCGGAGCTGAGCGTCGAGGCCCTGCGCGCCGAGATCGACCAGATCGACGAGGTGATCGTCCGCCTGCTCGATCGCCGGGCGCGCTGTGCGTATGCGATTGGGCGGACGAAGCACGAACAGCGCCGGCCGATCTACGAGCCGGCACGGGAAGCCGCGGTGCTCGAGCACGTGCGGGCGGTGAATGCGGCGCTGGGTGGACCGCTCGACGGCGAGGCCATCGGGCGGCTGTACGAACGGGTGATGGACGAGGCGCGACGGATTCAGCGCCTCGAAGCCGAACGGGCGGATCGCGAGACGCGCCTCGGCGCGCCCGCGCCGGCCACGGAGGGAGAGTAGGGCATGGTCGTCGTGATGAAAGAGCGGGCGTCTGAGACCCAGGTCGAGGCTGTGATCGCGCATCTGGTGGAACTCGGCATGGACGTGCATCGCTCCTCGGGGGCGGCCCGGGTCGTGCTCGGCGTCGTCGGCGCCGGCAAGGTCGACCGCGGCCTGGTGGCGCTGATGGAGGGCGTCCACGAGGTGCTGCGGATCACCGAGCCGTACAAGCTCGCCAGCCGGACGTTCAAGGCCGAGGACACGGTGATCACCATCGGCGACCTGAAGATCGGCGGCGACGAGGTCATCGTCATGGCCGGTCCGTGCTCGGCTGAGACCGAGGAACAGGTCAACGCGACGGCCGCCGCCGTCAAACGCGCCGGCGCCAAGGTGCTGCGCGGCGGCGCCTTCAAGCCGCGGTCGTCGCCTTACAGCTTCCAGGGCCACGGCGAGGAGGGGCTGCGCATGCTGCGCACCGGCGCCGATGCGCACGACCTGAAGCTCATCACCGAGGTGATGGACATCTCGCAGATCGAGGTGTGCCACAAGTACGCCGACATCTTCCAGGTCGGCGCCCGCAACATGCAGAACTTCACCCTGCTGCGCGAGCTCGGCCGCGGCCGCAAGCCGGTGATGCTCAAGCGCGGCATCGCCGCCACCATCGAGGAGTGGCTGCTGTCGGCTGAGTACGTGCTGTCGGGCGGCAACAGCGACGTGATGTTGTGCGAGCGCGGCATCCGGACCTTCGAGACCGCGACCCGCAACACCCTCGACGTCTCGGCCATTCCGATCGTCAAGGAGCTGTCGCACCTGCCGGTCTTCGTCGACCCGAGTCATGGCACCGGGCGGCGCGACAAGGTGGCGCCGATGGCCCGGGCGGCGGCCGCGGCCGGCGCCGACGGCCTCATCATCGAAGTGCACTGCGATCCCGATCACGCCTGGTCCGACGGCGCGCAGTCGATGTTCCCGGCCCAGTTCGACCGGCTGATGGCCGAGTTGCGCATCATCGCCCCGGCCATCGGCCGCAGCATCTGCACCGAGCCGCTGGCCCGGCGCGGCTGGGCGCGCTGACCGCCGTGTCCCCGGATCGGCCCGGCATCCCGCCGGCGCGGGTGCTGGTCGTCGGCGCCGGCCTGATCGGCACGTCACTCGGGCTCGCCGTCCGGCGCGCCTGGCCGGCGACGCACATCGACGCCATGGACGTGTCGCCGTCGGCCGCGGCGGCCCACCGCGGCGCGTTCGACCGCGTGATCGACGCCGCGGCGCCGATTCCCGTATGCGACGTGGCGGTGCTCGCCTGTCCGGTGGACGCGATGCCGGCGTGGATGCACCGGCTGGCGGCGCTTCCCGCACCCATCACGGTCACCGACGTCGGCAGCGTGAAGCGGCTGACGCGCGCCGCCGCCCGCGCCGCTGGACTGACCCGGTTCGTCGGCGGCCATCCGATGGCCGGCGCGTCGGTGGCCGGGCCGGCGTTGGCGACGGCGACGCTGTTCGATCGCCGGCCGTGGTTCATCGAGCCCGGTGACGCCCCGGCCGACGCGGTCGCCGCCGTACATGCGCTGATCGAGGCGTGCGGCGGGCGGGTGGTGCGGATCGATCCTGACGCCCACGATGCGCTGGTCGCCGCGGTCAGCCACCTGCCGCAGCTCGTGTCGTCGCTGCTCATGTCGGTCGTCCACGAGTCGGCCGGCCGCGACGGTCTGGCCTGCGCCGCCGGCGGGTTGCGCGACACCACGCGCCTGGCAGCCAGCGCCGCCAGCATGTGGCTGCCGGTCCTCGGCGCCAATCGCGATCACCTGGCGCCGCTCGCCGTGGAACTGGCCCGGCGTCTGACCGCGGCCGCCGCCGCGCTCGACGACCCCGCGGCGATGGCGCGGGTGTTCGCCGCCGCCAACCGTCACCGGCGCGATCTCGATCCGCTCGTCTGAGCCGGCCGTGGACCGCCGGTATAATCGCCGGCATGCACAAAGTCGTGGCGAGCGCCGATGCGGCCGTCGCCGATGTCCATGAGGGCGCGACGATCATGATGGGCGGCTTCGGCGTCTGCGGCGTGCCCGAGCACCTGATCGCGGCGCTGCACCGCCGCGGCGTCGGCGGCCTGACCATCGTCAGCAACAACGCCGGCGTCGACGACCACGGTGTCGGCATGCTGCTCCGGTCGCGGCAGATCCGCAAGATGATCGCCACCTACGTCGGCGAGAACAAGGAATTCGAGCGCCAGTTCCTGCACAAGGAAATCGAGGTGGAACTGGTGCCGCAGGGGACGTTCGCCGAACGGATCCGCGCCGGTGGGGCCGGCATCGGCGGCTTCTACACCCCGACCGGCGTCGGCACGCTCGCCGCCGAGGGCAAGGAGACCCGCGCGATCGGCGGCCGCGAGTACGTGCTCGAATGGCCGCTCACCGCCGACTTCGCCTTCGTGAAGGCCTATACCGGCGACACCGCCGGTAACCTCGTCTACCGGCGCACGACCCGCAACTTCAATCCGATGATGGCGACCGCAGGCGCCACCACCATCGCCGAGGTCGAGCATCTCGTCGACGCCGGCCGCATCGATCCCGACCTGGTGCACACGCCGGGGATCTTCGTGCAACGCGTGCTCGCCGGCGGCGCCTACAGCCGCCGGATCGAGAAGCGGACGGTGAGGGCCTGATGGACAAACGCGAGCGCATCGTCCGCCGGGTCGGCCGCGAGCTGAAGGACGGCGACTACGTCAACCTCGGCATCGGCATGCCGACGATGGTCGCCAACTTCCTGCCGGCGGGCGTCGAGATCACCCTCCACGCCGAGAACGGCATGCTCGGCGTCGGTCCGTATCCGACCGAGGCCGACGTCGATCCCGATCTCATCAACGCCGGCAAGGAGACCGTCAGCGAGCTGGCTGGCAGCAGCTATTTCAGCAGCGCCGACTCCTTCGCCATGGTCCGCGGCGGCCACATCGACGTCACCGTGCTCGGCGCGCTCGAAGTCGACGCCGAGGGCAATCTGGCCAACTGGATGGTCCCCGGCAAGATGGTCAAGGGCATGGGCGGCGCGATGGATCTCGTCGCCGGCGTCAAGCGCGTGATCATCGCGATGGAGCACACCACCAAGGCCGGCGGCTCGAAGATCCTGCCGCGCTGCACGCTGCCGCTCACCGGCCGCAAGGTGGTCGATCTCATCGTCACCGATCTGGCGGTGATCGCGGTGACCCCGGCGGGCCTGGTGCTGCGCGAGATCGCCGAGGACACGACCGAGGCGGCCGTCAGGGCGGCGACGGCGGCGCCGCTCGCGACCGACGGCCCGCTCGGCCGGTTCTGACGCGACCATGGCCGATCGGCGTCGGCCCGTCGCCGTGACCGCCGCGGTGATCGACGCGGTGCTCGCCCACGCTGCCGATGCCGACCCGCGGGAGGCGTGCGGACTCCTCATCGGGCATGGCGGCCGGATCGACCGCGCGGTGCGGGCCCGCAACCTGGCCGCGCTGGATACCCGCTACGAGATCGCGCCCGAGGATCACTTCGCCGCGGTGCGAGCCGCCCGCGACCAGCGGCTCGAGGTCGTCGGCGCCTACCACTCCCATCCCGGTTCGCCGGCCGTGCCGTCGGCGACCGATCGCGAGGCCGCCTTCGCCGGCTTCCTGTTCGTGATCGCCTCGTCGACCCCGACGCCGCATCTGCGCATCTGGGAACTCGTGGACGGGAACTTCACTGAACGGCCGCTCGTCCGTACGTAGCAGTTCCGGCCCCCGCCGGGACCATGCCGGCGACCGCCGGCGACGGAGGCCCGATGCCGCATCGGCTGCTGAACGCCCCTCGGCTGGTGACCGCGCTGATCCTGTGCGCCGCTCTCGTTCCGTCTGTGGCCGGGGCGCAGACGCCGCCCGCCGAACTCGAGGCGCTCCGTCGCGACACGCTCGCCAGGTTCGACGTCATGCCGCTGCGCCGTGGCGTCGCGCTGGTCGGCCGCGGCCGCGATCGCCGGGTCGAGGTGGTCGACGGCCTCGTCCTCGACCGCGGCACGCCGCTCTCGGGCGCCGAGTTGCGGGCACGGCTCGGATCGGATGCCGGCATCGTCCTGCGTCTCAGTTACCTCGACAACCCGTCGCTGCGCGTACTGTTCGCGCCGCCGCCGGCACCGCCGCTGCCGCCCGAACCCACCCCGGCACCGGCACCGCCGCCCGTGCCGGCGCCAGTGGCCGGCGTGAACGTGCCACCGGTGCCGCCGGCGGCGCCACCGGTGGCCACCCGCACCTATCGCCGCACCGGAGCGCGCATCGCGGTCGGGAAGTCGATCACCGTCGAGGAGGACGAAGAGGTCACCGATGCGGTGGTCGCCGTGGGCGGGCGGATCCGCATCGCCGGCCGGGTGCGCGACGACGTCGTCGCTATCGGCGGCAGCGTCGAACTGCTGCCGACGGCCGACGTGCGTGGCGACGTCACCTCGATTGGCGGCCGGGTGACCATCGCCCCCGGCGCGCGGCACGTCGGCGCCGTCCACCACGCGACGGCGCGCGACTGGCCGGGCGGGTTCGGCTGGCCCGCCGTCACCGGCTCCTGGCTCGACCTTGGCGGCGCCGGGCGCTGGCTGACGTTGGCCGGCACCTTGACGCGCGTCGCTCTGCTCGCCGCCGCCGTCAGCCTCGTGATGCTGTTCGCCCGCGGCCGCATCAGCCGCATCGGCGACGCCGCTGCGGCCGCGCCACTGCGCGCCGGGTTCATCGGATTCGGGCTCCAGCTGTTCTTCGTGCCGGCTCTGGTCTTGGCCAGCATTGCCCTGGCAATCACCATCGTCGGCCTGCCGTTCGTCGCGATCCTGGTCCCGCTGGCGCTGGTGACGATGTTCCTGGCGATGCTGCTCGGCTTTGCGAGTCTGGCCCACGCCGTTGGCGGCTGGGCGGCGCGGCGTCTCGGCTGGAACGCGCCCGCCGCCATCGGGGTCGCCATTCTCGGCCTGGCGGTGATCGTCCTCCCGACGGTGCTGTCGCGGCTGGTCGGCGTCGCGCCCGACGCGCTACGCGCCGGCGCGTTCGCGCTGCTCGCCGTCGGCACCATCGTCGAGTACGTCGCCTGGACGATCGGACTGGGCGCCGCCGCGATGACCGGACTGGGAAAATGGGCCACCGCGCCGCCGCCGATTCCGACCGCCGCCACCGCTGAGCCCGCGGGTCTCTGACGATCAGCGGCGCCCGCGCCGCTCCGTCGTATGGGCCACGCGAAGGTGTGCTTTCGCGTGATCTCGTGTGTGGTCTCGGCCACCAGCCGGACGGCGTCCGCGCCCCGGCCGAGGGTCGGCAGGGCGTGCCGGGATGGTAGGCTATGCTGTTTCGCCCCAGCCCGACCGAGACCACTGATCATGCACAGCCCGTTCGAGTTGCCGTCGTTGCGTGCCGTCACCGCCAGCCCCCGCGAGGTCGCGGTGGACCTGCTCATCGCGCTCCGTCCCGCCGAGGCCGGCGACACGGCGGACCGCTTGAGCGGCGCCGCGCGTCAGGACGTGGCCGACGCGGCGTCGCGCGGCGAGCCGGTGGCCGACCTGGGCCGCGTGATGGTCACGACGGTGGGCGACAGCGGCTGGCAGACCCGTCGGGTGCTGGTCGTGGGCCTCGGTCCGGGGCCGCTGACCGCCGACCACATCCGCCGCGCGGTGGCCGCCGGCGCGTTGTGGGCGCGCGAACGCCGGCATCGCACCATCGCCATCGACCTGGTCGGCCTCCCGGTCGACGTCGAGGCGGCGACCGCGGCCGCCGCCGAAGCCGTGGTCCTCGCCAATTTCAACCATGGCCACCTCAAGAACGCCGAGCCGCTGCCGGGCATCCGCGAAGCGTCGGTGCTCATCGCCGCCGGGCAGCGGGCCCTGCTCGAACGGGGCCTGGTGATCGGCGAGGCGATCAACGCCGCCCGACTGCTCGCCAACGAACCCGGCAACGTGCTGACGCCGCGGGCACTGGTCGAGCGGGCCGCCGAGCTCGCCGCTGAACCCGGGGTGCAGGCCGAGATTCTCGGACCCGACAAGATCGAGGCGTTGGGGATGGGGCTGCTGATGGGCGTGGCCCGCGGCTCGCACGAGCCGGCGCGTCTGCTGTGTCTGACCTACACGCCGCCGGGTGGGGCGGCGGGACCGGTGCTCGGCCTGGTCGGCAAGGGCGTCACCTTCGACACCGGAGGCATCTCGATCAAGCCGGCCGACGGCATGGAACGGATGAAGGACGACATGGCCGGCGGCGCCGCCGTGGTGGCCGCGGTGCGGGCGATCGCCCGGCTCGGGGTGCCGCGGCGCGTCGTCGCCGTGGTGCCGGCGACCGAGAACATGCCGGGCGGGAAGGCGCTCAAGCCCGGCGACGTGATCCGCGGCGCGGCCGGGGTCACCGTCGAGATCAACAACACCGACGCTGAGGGCCGGCTCATCCTCGGCGACGGGCTCTGGTTCGCGAAGCAGCGCGGCGCCACCCACCTGGTCGACGTCGCCACGCTCACCGGCGCCTGCGTGGTCGCGCTGGGCAAGGTCACGACCGGGCTGTTCGGCACGCCGCCGGCATGGATGCAGTCAGTGCGCCAGGCCGCCGCGCGCGCCGGCGAACCGGTATGGGAACTGCCGATCGGCCCCGAGTACCGCGAGCTGCTCAAGAGCGACGTCGCCGACATCATCAACAGCGGCGGCCGGGCCGGCGGAGCGATCACGGCGGCGATGTTCCTGCGCGAGTTCGTCGGCGACACCCCGTGGGCGCACCTCGACATCGCCGGCACGGCCTGGATCGACGACGTCAAGCCGTGGGCGACCAAGGGCGCGTCCGGCGTCATGGTCCGCACGCTGGTCGAACTCGCCGGCGCCGACCTTCAGTAGAATCGACGGGTGCAGTCCCCGGCACCGGCCGCGCCCGTCGACGCCATCCACGTCACGCCCGTCATCCGCACCGGCATCCAACAGCCCTCGCCGGAGGTGGGGATGGAGGACGTCGTGGTCGCGGCCTTCGGCCTCATCGGCGTGGTCATCGTGGCGGCACTGGCCGCGGGGCTGCTGGCCGGCGTCGGCTACGTGTGGTTCCGCAAGCGCCGCGCCGTGACCACGATCGAAGCTCGCGGCGGCAACCACAACTTCCTGCGCTACTGACTGGCGTCGCTCACCGCGTCGCGACGGCGGTCTGCTGCTTCAACGCCCGCCGGTAGCGCAGCACCGCCGCGTGCAGCGATTCGGCGATGCGCTGGCGGTAGGCCGGGGTCTTCACCAGGCCGGCCTCGGGCCGGTTGGTCAGGAACGCGACCTCCGCGAGCACGCTGGGCATGCCGGCGCCGATCAGCACCACGAACGGCGCCTTCTTCACGCCCCGGCTGCGCAGGCCGGTGTTGGCGCCGGCCAGCCGTGTCGTCATCGCGTCCTGGACCATGCCGGCCAGATCGCGTGACTCGTCGAGCTTGTTGTTCAAGGCGATGGCGCGCACGATGCCGGGCAGGTTGTGCATCGCCCGATCCGAGGTGGCGTTCTCGCGCGCGGCGACGGTCTCGGCCTCGGGGCTCGACGCGAAGCTGAGGTAGTAGGTCTCGATACCGCGGGCGCTGGCGTTGCGGCTGGCGTTGGCGTGAATCGACAGGAACAGATCGGCGCCTTCGCGGTTGGCAATGGCGGTGCGCTGCTCGAGCGGGATGAACACGTCGGAGCGGCGGGTGAGGACGACGTCGAGGCCGGCCTCCTTCTTGAGCAGCCGTTCCAGCCGCAGCGCGATGTCGAGCACGACGGCCGCTTCGCTCGTGCCATGCGCACGGGTGCCCGGATCGTGGCCGCCATGCCCCGGATCGATCACGATGCGGGAGATGCCCAGTCCGAGCTGGCGGGCGAGCGAGAACGACCCGTCGGTGTTGGCGGCCGGCACGGCGGGCGGCGGGACCGGGTCGCTGGTGTCGATGACGGCGGGCAGCGGATCGGGGGCGGGAGCGGCTGGCGTCGTCGCCCGGGTCATTGCCGGACTGGGCGGCCGTGGCACTGCCCGTATCGCGACGGCCGCCACCGGCGCGGCCGCCGGAGTCTCGAGCGGCGCCGGTGCGGACGCCATCGGTTCGATCGCCGGCGCCTCGCCAGGAGACGCAGGCACGGCGTTCTCGTCGCTGAGCACGACCGGCACGTCGTTCGGCATCGGCACCCGCTCGACCGGGGCCGGCGCGGCCACGGCGGCCACGGCCGCAGGCGCCAGCGCCCGCTCGGTGTCGATGACGACCCGGAACGGGTTGTAGAGCGCGAATACGCTGACCCGCGACGACGACGCCAGATCGAGCACCACCCGCGTCGCCGCCGGCTGTCGGCCGACCCGGACCTGCTTCACGGCGTCGTCGACGGTGATCGCGCTGTCGAGCAGCGACGCCGCCGCGGTGACGCCCTGAAGGTCGACGAACGCGCGCGGCGGGTCGGCGAGCGTTTCGTGCGAGAACGCCACCTCGCGCTCGAGCGGCAGCGTGAGGCGGACGACGTCGGGCAGCACCGTGCGCTCGATCGTCTGCAAGGTGGGCAGCGAAGACGTCGGCGCGGCGGAGCGGGGCGTGGGCTCGGACGGCGTGGTGGCGCCCGCCGGCATCGCAGCGGCCACTGGCGGCGCGGCGGTCGGGCGCACCGGCTCGGCCCGCTTCGCGAGCCGCGCGTCCCGTTCGGCCTCGACGGCCCTGAGCGCCGCCCGGGCCGGCGCACGCAGTGAGCTGGACGGATACTCCCGGGTCAGCCACGCGACATAGCTGCCGATCATCGCGCGATGGCTGACCCGGCCGTACGCCGCGTACAGCAGCCGCGCCAGATCCGCGGACTGGAACAGGGCGTTGTCGCTGTAACCGCTGCCGGGATAGCGCCGCACCAGGTTCTCGTAGCGGGCGATCGCCCGCTGCGCGGCGGCGATGGCACTCTGGCGGGCCGCCGGCGACCCGTCGTCCGGCGCCCGCTGGATGGCCGTGCGCGCGGCGGCGTCGAGGGCCCTGGCCGCTTCGTATCGCTCGCGCGGCGGCTGGGCCGCGGCCGGGGCCGGCCACGCCGTCAGGCACACGACCGCCGCGAACGCGGCGGCACGAAGGTCGCGGGACAGGAGCACCATCGGTGACTCAGCGAAGCTGCTCGTCGACCTCGTCGAAGTAGTGCCGATCGACCAGCACCTCGCGCGGCTTGCTGCCCGAGGCGGCCGACACCAGCCCGTCGGCTTCCATCATGTCGACCAGCCGCGCCGCCCGGCTGAAGCCGATCCGCAGCTTGCGCTGGAGCGAGGAGATCGACACCTGGCCGGTCTGCACGACCATGCGCGAGGCCTCGTCGTAGAGCTCGTCCTTCTCGAACTCGACGCCGGCCTTGTCGCTCTTCTCCTCGGCGGTGATGCTCTCGTCGTAGGCCGGCCGGCCCTGCTTGCGCAGGAAGCTGGCCAGCCGCGCCGACTCCTGCTCGGAGATGTACGGGCCGTGAAGCCGGACCACCCGCGAGCTGGCCGGCGGCATGAACAGCATGTCGCCTTTGCCGAGCAGCTGCTCGGCGCCGTTGCCGTCGAGGATGGTGCGCGAGTCGATCTTGGACGACACGCGGAACGAGATGCGGGCCGGCAGGTTGGCCTTGATGAGACCGGTGATGACGTCCACCGACGGCCGCTGCGTCGCCAGGATCAGATGGATGCCGACGGCGCGGGCCATCTGCGCCAGCCGGCAGATCGACTCTTCGACCTCGTTGCCGGCGACCATCATCAGGTCGGCGAGCTCGTCGACGACGACGACGATGAACGGCAGCAGCTTGGGCGCCTCCGGGCCGTCCACTTCCTTGTGCTCGAGCATGTTGCGGACGTTGCGGTTGTACTGCTCGATGTTGCGGACGCCGAAGCTGGCCAGGTGCTTGTAGCGCTCCTCCATCTCACGCACCGCCCAGCGGAGCGCGTTGGCCGCCTTCTTCGGATCGACCACCACCGGCGTGAGCAGGTGGGGAATCTCTTCGTACATCCCGAGCTCGAGCCGCTTCGGGTCGATCATGATGAGCCGCACGTCGTCGGGGGTGGCCCGGTACAGCAGGCTGGTCAGCATCGCGTTCAGACCGACCGACTTGCCGGTGCCGGTGGAGCCGGCGATGAGCAGGTGCGGCATGGTCGCCAGGTCGGCCATGAACGGCTCGCCGTGGATGGTCTTGCCGAGCGCGATCGTCAGCTTCGAGGCCGAGCGCTGATAGGCATCCGACTCGAGCAGCTCGCGGAGCGAGATCGCCTCGCGATTGGGGTTGGGGATCTGGATGCCGACCGTCGACTTGCCGGGGATGCGGTCGATCAGCACCGATTCGGCCTTCATCGCCAGACACAGGTCGTCGGCCAGTCCGGTGACCTTGCTGTACTTGACGCCGGCGTCGGGCTTGAACTCGAACGTGGTGACGACCGGGCCGGGATGAATCTGGACCACCGCACCTTCGACCACGAACTCGCGGCACTTCTCCTCGAGGTGGCGGGCCGACTCCATCAGCTCGCGCTCGTCGACCTTGCGCTCGGCCTTGGCCGGGTCGAGCAGCGACGACGGCGGCAGCGTGAACGTCCCCTGGCGCCGCTCCGCCGGCGCGCGGCCGAGCGGCTCGGCTTCGGCCAGCGGCAGCGACGCCGGCACCGGCCGCTTCACGACCGGCGGCGGCGCCGGCGGGCGCACCGCGGCGATCGGCGATGACACCGGCGCGACGGCCGGCACCGCGGCCGAGGCCACGGCGTCGGCGGCGGCCGGCCGCGTCCGCGCCGGCGTCACCGGCGGCTGCACGACGGCGCGGGCCGCGGTGTCGGCGGGCGGCGTGTCGGTGCGGCCGTGCTTGGCCAGCACCTCACGGCGCTGCTTGAGGCGGCGGCGTTCGTCGAGCCAGACCCGGGCCCGGGCCCGCAGCGTCTCGGCGCCGCGCGCCGCCTGCGCCATGCCGACGGCGAAGACGCGGCCGAACGACACCTGGGTCGACAGGATGAGCGCCAGCGCCATCAGCGTCAGGATGACGATGATCGATCCGGTGCGGTTGAGATACGCCATGAACCACGACGCCAGCAGCGCGCCAACGAAGCCGCCGGCCTCGAAGGTGCGGGCGCCGGTGGTGGCGGCGCCGACGATCAGGCTGAGCATCGCGCTCGAGCAGGCGAACAGCAGGCCGACGCCGGTGGCCTTGGTGTAGAGCGCGTCGACCGGGCGGCACCAGAAATACTGCCAGCCAGCGGCGCCGACCAGCGCCGGCAGCAGATACGACGCGAAGCCGACGACCTGGAACGACAGCTCGGCGAGGAACGCGCCGACCCGGCCGATGAAGTTGGCCGGGATGTCGTTCGACCCGGTGGCGAAGAACCACGCGGCGTCGTTCGGGTCGTAGCTGGCCAGCGCGATCAGCCAGATGAGGCTCAACGCGAACAGCGCCACGCCGACGATCTCACTGACCCGCCGGGAGACGGGGGACGCGAAGCCCGCAGGCATCGCGACGGAAGTCACTGGCTTCGCCACCGATCAGATCTCCATGACCACGGGCAGCACCATCGGCCGCCGCCCGGTCCGTTTCTTCAGGAAGCGGCGCAGTTCGCCGCGGATACGTTCCTTCAGCAGGCCTTCGTCGGTCCGTTCCTCGGCCGAGCAGCCGTCGATCGCCGCCGCCAGGAACGCCGCGCCATCGACCAGCACGTCGCCGGCGGTCGCTTCCGGCACGAAGCCGCGGGCGACGATCTCGGGGGCGCCTTCGCGCCGCCCGGTCTGCCGGTTCACCACCACCACCGGGACCACGAGGCCGTCGGCGGCGAGGTGCCGGCGATCGCGCAGCATCTCGTCGTCGACCTCGCCGGTGCGCGACCCGTCGATCAGCACGCGGCCGGTCGGCACGGTGTCGAGCAGCCGCCCGCCCTCAGCGTCGAAGCGCAGACGGTGGCCGTTCTCGGCAAGCAGCACCCGGGTCGGCGCCGGCAGGCCACCGGTGACCAGTTCGGCGACGCGGGCGTGCCGCGCCAGCTGCCGGTACTCGCCATGCACCGGCACCAGATAGCGCGGCCGCACCAGTGACAGCACCAGCTTCAACTCGTCGACGCTGCCGTGCCCGGACACGTGGACGTGGCGCGTGTCCTCGGTCACCACCTCGACGTGCCGGCGCGCCAGGTGGTTGATCACCCGGCCGATCGCCTTCTCGTTGCCGGGGATGGCGCGCGCCGACAGCACCACCGTGTCGTCCGGACCGAGCGACACGTGGCGGTGGTCGTCGATCGCGATGCGCGACAACGCCGCCTGCGGTTCGCCCTGCGATCCGGTGACCAGACACACCACGTCGCTCGGCGTGAAGTTCGACACGTCGGCGTCCTTGATGGCCACGCCGGTGGGCACGCGCAGGTAGCCGAGCCGCTGGGCGATCTGCGAGTTCTCCTGCATGCCGCGGCCGACGAAGGCGACGTGGCGATCGAACTTGGACGCCAGGTCGACGATGAGCTGCATGCGATAGACGCTCGACGCGAACGAGGCGACCACCACCTTGCCCGCGGTGGTGGCGAAGATCTCGTCGAAGGCGTCGCGGACGTCGGTTTCCGATCCGGTCACGCCGCGGCGGTCGATGTTCGTGCTGTCGGCGAAGAGCGCCAGGACGCCGGCGGCGCCGAGTTCGGCCAGCCGGCCCAGATCGGTCGGCTGGTGGTCGAGCGGGGTGTAGTCGATCTTGAAGTCGCCGGTGTGGACCAGCACGCCCTGGGGCGTGTGCACGGCCACGGCTACGCAGTCGGGGATGCTGTGGGTGACGCGGATGAACTCGATCTCGAACGGCCCGACCCGCACCCGGTCGCCGGGGATCACGGTCCGGGCCCGCGCGCCGAGCTCCAGGCCGTGCTCGTCGATCTTGTGTTCGACCAGGGCCAGCGTGAACGCGGTGCCGAGCACCGGACCGTCGACGCGGCGCAGCACGTACGGGACGCCGCCGATGTGATCCTCGTGGCCGTGGGTGAGGACCAGGGCGGCGACGCGGCCGCCGCGGCTGTCGAGATAGTCGAGTGCCGGCACGACCAGGTCCACGCCTGGCAGATCGGCTTCGGGGAACATCGAGCCGGCGTCGATGAGGATGGTCGTCTCCCCACACGACACGGCGAGCATGTTCAACCCGAATTCGCCGAGCCCTCCGAGGGGCACGACATCGACCGCAGGCACTGCCTGCGTGTCACTCGACACGGACATAGGAATCCCAGCCAGGCACGGGCCTGGACGCGGCGCAGGGGACACTCGCGCCTTCTGGCGAAGGACGCGGCGCGACCCCGTCGGTCATCGGCCACGCGAAGGCGCCGACGCACTCGAACCGACGTACCGGACGGCTGGGAGCCTCCGGAGAAAAAGCAGGCGGGTTGCGCGGAACTATAGCACAGGCGGCGCCGCCGCGGCGGCCCGCCACGCGTCCGCAAGTGCCGCGAATTCAACGAGCTGCAGCGTCTCCGGGCGGCGCGATGGGTCGACCCCGGCGGCCCGCAGCACGGCCGGGGCGTCGACCCGGTCGGCGCTCGCCAGCGCCTTCAAGGCGTTGCCGATGGTCTTGCGACGCTGGGTGAACGCGGTGCGGACCAGCCGGGTCACCGCGGCCGGCTGGGTCACCGCGGTGGGGAGGGGTCGGAACGCCACGCGGACGAGCGCCGAATCGGACCGCCGGTACCGGGCGGAAGGCGCCAGGCGGCAAGGCCAGGAGCGGCGTGACGTCGGCGCGCAGCGCCGTCAGCAGGGTGAGGACCCCGTAGTCGCGGGTGCCGACCGCCGCCAGCAGCCGGTCGGCGACTTCGGCCTGCAGCATCAGCGTCGCGTCGGCGACTTCGGGGTGGCGCTCGGCGATCGCCAGGAGCTTGAAGAGGATCGGCGACGAGATGTTGTACGGGAGGTTGCCGACGACCCGCACCGGGACGCCTGCCGGGCGTGGCCACGCCGCCATCAGCGCGTCCCAGTCCTGTTCGAGGAAGTCACCGGTGACCACGTGCAGCGTCGGCAGTGCGCGCGCGGTGAGCGCCGCGGCCAGGTCGCGGTCGACCTCCACCGCCAGCACCCGCGCCGCGCGCGCCACCAGCGGCAAGGTCAGCGCGCCACGGCCCGGACCGATCTCCAGAACCTGGTCGGCCGGCGCGATCGCGCACGCGGCGATCACCTTGGTCTGCCACGCCGGCTCGAGGAAGTGCTGGCCGAAGCGTTTGCGGGCGCGGATCACGACGTCCCACCGGTGCCGCTGGTGTCGTCAGGTTCGGCCTCGCCGCGCCAATAGCGGTCTTCGATCGCCATGATCTCGTCCTCGCTCATCCCGAAGTAATGGCCGAGTTCGTGAATCAGGGTCTCGCCGATGACGCCGACGACATCGCCGTCGTCGTCGGCGTCCTCCTCGATCGGCCGCTGGAAGAGCAGCACGCGATCCGGCAGGTCGTTGCCGTGATCCCAGCGCCGTTCGGTGAGCGGGGTGCCTTGATAGAGCCCGAGCAGCGTGTCCGGCGGCTCGATGTCCATCTCGGCCAACAGGGCCGGCGACGGCGCCTCCTCGATCACGATGGCGACGTTGCGGACGTGCGCGGCGAACCGCTCCGGGATCGAGTCGATGGCTTCGGCCACCAGGGCGCGGAACTGCTCGCGGGTCATCGCCGGCGGGCCGGAGTCGGCCGCGTCGCCGGCGCCGCCCGCCGGGCGGACGGACGCGCCGTGCCGGTGATCGCGAAGGCGCACAGGGTGCGCGCATGACAGAGGCTGCACTGCGGCGTCGGCCGGCAGATCCGCCGCCCGTGGAGGATCAGCGTGTCGGAGGCCTGGGTCCATCGCGCCGGCGGCCACAGTGCCGCCAGCTCGGCCTCGGCCTTCACCGCGTCGTCGGTGTGGATCAGCCCGAGCCGGCCGGCCACCCGCAGCACGTGCCGATCGACCGGCAGACCGGGCACGCCGAGCGCGTGGCCGAGCACGACGTTGGCGGTCTTGCGGCCGACACCTGGCAGCGTGACCAGCAGCGCCATGTCGGCCGGCACCTGGCCGCCGTGCTCGGCGACCAGTGTCTGCGACAGCCCGATCACCGACTTGGTCTTCTGGCGGAAGAATCCGGTCGCATGGATGATCGCCTCGACCTCGGCTGGCGCGGCGCTGGCCAGCGCCGCGGCGGTGGGGAAGCGCGCGAACAGCACCGGCGTCACCTCGTTGACCCGGGCGTCGGTCGACTGTGCCGACAGCACCGTCGCCACCAGCAACTCGAACGGCGTGCGATAGACGAGTTCGGTGTCGGCCTCGGGGTGATGCCGCTCGAGCGCGGCCAGGATCGCCACGGCGCGGGTCCGCGGCGTGGAACGCGACACGTCAGTGCACCGGGCCCTTCGGTCCCTGGTTGGCGGTCGATTCGTTGTAGACTCGCAGGTTCTCCTGCAGCGCCGCCACCAGCGGAGCGATGAACTGCACCGGCAGCACGATCCGCGCCCGCACCGGCGCCCGCACGATGTGTTCCTGCTCGGCCTCGCGGATCTCGCGCTCCGACAGCGGCTGCACCTCGCAGAAGGTGAGCGTGAAGTCGAACGGCGTGTGGGCCACCGCGCAGAAATTGGCGTACTGGCGCTCTGGACCCGGGCCCTCGTCGGGCACGATGGTGAAGTTGATCTGCTTGTGATCGGCCATGCCGGCTAGCTTATCAGTGCCGCGTGGCATTCGCCCGGCGCGTTCCGTGCACGAGCGGATGTGGCGCCGCCGCGCTAGTAGCGACGCATCACGCCGACCACGACGCCCTGGATCTGGACGTCCTGCGGGTCGGCGAAGATCGGCTGCATCGTCGGATTGGCCGGCTGCAGCCGGATGCGGCCGCTGTCGCGGTAGAACGTCTTCAAGGTGACGTCGGCGCCTTTCAGCAGCGCCACCACCATCTCGCCGTTGTTCGCGGTCTTGCGATCCTCGACCACCACCCAATCGCCGTCGCGGATCTGCTCGTCGATCATCGAGTCGCCGCGCACCCGCAACACGTAGGTGTCGCGCCGGGTGTCGATGAGCGACTCGGGCACGGCGATGGTCTCGGTGGTGGCGATCGCCTCGATCGGCAGGCCGGCGGCGACGTAGCCCAGCAGCGGCAGCTCGACGCTCCGGCTCCCGCTGCGGCCGGGCAGCAGCTCCACCGAGCGGCTGCGGTTCCACGAGCGCTTGATGAACCCCTTGGTCTCGAGGTTGGTCATGTGCTTGTGCACCGTGGCCAGCGACGACAGCCCGAAGCGCCGTCCGATCTCCTCCAGGCTGGGCGCGTAGCCGTGCTGCTGGATGAACTCGTTCAGGTAGTCGAGAATCTCGCGCTGCCGTTTGGTGAGTGGTTGCACCGGCGCCTCCATGTCGGCCCGGGCGGTGACCCGGCGCCGATGACGCGAAGAAACGGCTAAAGCCGTGAATTACCGAGGCAGGATAGCCAAACAAAAGGCGAAAGTCAACGCCACGCTATCATGCCCGCCCGTGCGCCTTCCCCTCACCCTTCCGCCGCCGCGCGCCTTCGACGCGCTGACCGTTGGCGAGAACAGCATCGACCTGGTGGCGGTCGTCGACGGCCATCCGGCGCCGAACAGCAAGACCGAGATGCAGCGGTTCGCGCGCCTTCCCGGCGGCGAGTCCGCCACCGCCGCGGCGGCGCTGGCTCGGCTCGGCTGCCGGGTGCGCTACATCGGCCGGGTCGGCGATGACGACTTCGGGCGCCACGGGCTCGACAGCCTCCGCGATGAAGGCGTCGACGTCGCCGCCGTGGTGATCGTGCCAGGCGTGACCAGCCGCTTCGCCGTCATCCTCGTCGACCGCGCCGGTGGCAACCGCACGGTGATCTGGAGCCTCGATCCCGCGCTCCACATGAGCCCCAGCGACGTCCCCGACGCGGCGCTGGCGGCGACCCGCGTGGTGCTGCTGAACAGCCAGCAACCCCTGGTGATGGCCGACATCGCCGAGCGCGCCCGGCGCGCCGGTACCCGAACCGTTCTCGATGTCGAAGGCCTCCGCCCCGGTGTCGATCGGCTGTTGCGCGCCACCGATGTCGTGATCGCCGCCGACGGATTCCCAGAGGCCTGCACCGGCAAGACGTCGCGCGGCGACGCGCTGGCGGCCCTGCAGGCCGAGTGCGGCGCGGCAGTCGTCTGTGTCACGTTGGGGCCCGACGGCAGCCTGGCCCGGGCCGGCGGCCGCGAGTTCAGGACGCCGGCGTTCCGCGTGCCCGTGGTCGACACCACCGGCGCCGGCGACGTGTTCCGGGCCGGGTTCATCGCCGGCTGGCTGGCGCTCGGCTCCGACGGCGACCTGGCCGACATCCTGCGCTGGGCCAACGGCGTGGGCGCGCTCAAGTGCCGGGGACTGGGCGGCCGGGCGGCGACCCCTACGGTGGCGGAATTGCACGCCCTGCTGTCCGGGACCATGTAACCTTTCCCGAGGGTCCCCGGTCCAAGCATTCGAGGCCGCGTGTCATGCAGGCAGATGTCTCCCTCGTCGGCTGGGCCGCGCCGTCCACGGTCATGAGCGACCGCACGGCCGCCGTGCCATCGCTCGACGAGACCACCGACGACGCGGCGCTGGTGGCGGCGGCGCTGGCCGGCTCGCATCCGGCGTTCGATCTGCTGGTGACCCGTCACCGGCGCAGCGTCTATCACGTCTGCTACCGCTTCGTGAGCCATCACGAAGACGCCGCCGATCTCACGCAGGACACGTTCGTGCGGGCGTGGAAGGCGCTGGCGTCGTTCCGTGGCCAGGCGCGGTTCTCCACCTGGCTGCATCGCATCGCCGTCAACGTCTGTCTCAACCGGGTCGCCGTGCGCGCGCCGATCGCCGAGCCGATCGACGCCGAGGCGCTCGAGGATCGCCGCCAGGCGCTGCCGGGCGACGATCTGCTGGCCGCCGAGCGCGCCGCGCTGGTGCGGGCCGCGGTCGCCGCGCTGCCGCCGCGGCAGCGGACGGCGCTGATCCTGCGCACCTATCACGAGCTGTCGCACCAGGAAGTGGCCGACATCGTCGGCACCAGCGTCGGCGCCGTCAAGGCCAACGTCTTCCATGCCCTGGCCAACCTGCGAAAGCGCCTGGGGACGCGGCCATGACGCCGTGCCTGCAGCCCGACGAGATCATCGACCTCGTCGACGGCGTGCTCGATCCCGCCCGCGCCACGCACGTCGAGTCGTGTGGCTCGTGCCGGGGCGCGGCAGCCGAGGTCCGGGCGGCGCTCGCCGAGGTGGCGACCGCCACCATGCCCGAGCCGTCACCCTACTTCTGGCCGGCAGTGAACCGGCGAGTGCACGCGGCGATTGCCGCGGCGCCGGCAGCGCGCGACGGGTGGCGGGCGTGGCTCGCCTGGGACACGCTGGTGCCAGTCGCCGGGATGGCCGCGGTGCTGATGGCGCTCGGGACGACGATCGCCCGGCCGCCGACGGACTTCATCGCCGCTCCGGCGCTCGCTGGCGCGGCGTCGCCCGGCGCCGCGGACGTCGCCGGGGACCCAGCCGACGACGCGTTGTCGTTGGTGGTCGAATTGGCGGAGACGCTGCCGGACACCGGCGTCGACAGCCTGGACCTGGCGCCGCTGCCCGATCTGGGAGATGTCGCCGCCGCCGCGCTCACCGACGACGAATTGCACGCGCTCGAAGTGATCTTGCGCGCGGCCGTGGATCGGCCCAAGTCATGACCCGCATCGGTTTGCTCCGCCGTGCCGCTCGAGTGGCGATCGCCGCCGCCGTCGTCTGGGGACTGGCCCTTCCCGCCGCCGGCCAGGCCCCACCGCCGGTGGACGGCGCCGACCTGCGGCCGGCCGAGATCCAGCGCCTGTTCGACGCCTATCTGGTGATGGAGGCTCAGCAGACCCTCGGCCTCTCCGACACGCAGTACCCGACGTTCCTCACCCGCCTGCGGGCGCTCCAGGAGACGCGCCGTCGGCATCTGCAGGCACGCGCGCAGCTGCTGGCCGAGCTGGCCCGCATGACGGCGCCGCGGGTGGCCACCGACGAGGGGACGATTCGCGAACGGCTGACCGCCCTGCAGGAGCTCGAGTCGCGTGGCGCGGCCGAGAGCCGCAAGGCCTACACCGACCTCGATTCGCTGCTCGAGCCGCGCCAGCAGGCGCGATTCCGGGTGTTCGAAGAGCAGATCGAACGCCGCAAACTCGAGCTGATGCTGCGCGCGCGACAGGCGGCGCGGCAGAACCAGCGGCCGCTGCGCCGCCAGTAGATCCCGGTCCAACCGCCCGATCCGACGCGCCGGGCTGGTAGAATGGAGACACGACGCCGCCGCGTCGTCATCCACATGCGCGCCACACGACTCACCGGTGCCGTGGTCCTGACGGCGGCCCTGTTCGCCGCGGTCGACGCCCAGTCGCCCCAGGCCCAGGCCGACGCCACCTACGGCAAGCTGCTCGGCGTGATTCAGGCCGGGGAATCCTCGCGTGGCACCGGCCGCCGCACCGTGTTCACGCAGAGCGAGATGAACGCGTACCTGCAGCACCGCGCCCAGACGTGGCTGCCGGCCGGGCTGACCAATCCGCGCCTCGACTTCGTCGACGTCGACAAGGTGGCCACCACGGTGATCGCCGATCTCGACGGGGTGCGGCGCAAGAGCTCGGGCGGCTGGTTCGATCCGACGGCGTACCTGCGCGGCCGCCTCCCGGTGCACGTCATCGGCACCCTGACGACGCAGCAGGGCCGCGGCCGTTTCGACCTCGAGCAGGCCACCGTCGACGGCATCCCGGTGCCGCGGCTGTTCATCCAGGAGCTGCTCGCGTTCTACACCGCCACGCCCGAGCAGCCGAGCGGCGTGCGCCTCGACCAGCCGTTCGAGCTGCCGTCGGCGATCGACCGCATCGACGTCCGCCCGGGCCAGGCCACGGTCGTGCAGTAGGCGCGGCGCCGGTGGCCGACGACCCGCTTCAGACCCCACTCCAGTACGTGAAAGGCGTCGGCCCGCGGCGGGCCGCCGACCTCGCGAAGGCCGGACTGCGTACCGTCGAAGACCTGCTGTTCCGCTTGCCGCGCCGCTACGAGGACCGCAGCCGCTTCCAGGCGATTGCCAGTCTGAAGCCGGGCGCTCCGGCGGCGGTGCTCGGCGAAGTCCTGCAGTGCGGGCTGTCGACCACGCGGCGGCCCGGCTTCCGGCTGTTCACCGCCCTGGTGCAGGACGCCACCGGCCAGGTCAAGGTGGTGTGGCCGAACCAGGCGTTCCTGAAGGACGTGGTCAAGCCGCATCAGCGCATCGTGTTGTTCGGCCGCGCCGAGTACCTGGGGCAGCCGCGGCCTGCAGCTGACCGCTCCGGAGTTCGAGGTGCTGGGCGACGACAGCGAGGGCGAGCCGCTGCACACCGGGCGCATCGTGCCGATCTACGAGCGCACCGGCGTCGTCACGCCGAACATGCATCGCCGTCTGGTGCACGACGTGCTGGGGCTGCTGGCGGCGCCGCTGCCCGAATTGCTGCCGGCCGCCGTGGTCGCCCGCGAGCACTGGCCGGATCGCCGCACCGCGCTGCGCCAGGCGCATTTTCCCGACCCCGATCACGACGTCGAGGCGTTGAACACGTTCGGCGCGCCGGCCCAGCAGCGCCTCATCTTCGAAGACTTCTTCGTCTATCAGACCGGCCTCGCGCTGCGCCGCCGTCACAACGCCGCCGTGCGCAAACCGCATGTCGTCGCCGTCGACGATGCGGTGCGCAACCGCGCCCGCGCGGTCCTGCCGTTCAAGCTCACCGAGGGCCAGCGGACGGCGCTGCGCGACATCGTCGCCGATATGCAGCGGCCGTGGCCGATGCAGCGGCTGCTGCAGGGTGACGTCGGGTCGGGCAAGACCGTGGTCGCCTTCATCGCCGCGATGGTGGCCATGGAGAACGGCTTCCAGGTGGCGATCATGGCGCCGACCGAGATCCTCGCGGAGCAGCACGTGCGCACGCTCGAGGGCTGGCTCTTCGGCACCGGCTTCCGCGTCGGCCTGCTCACCGGCCGCCTCGGCGACGCCGCCCGCCGCCGCCTGATGGCCGAGGTCGCCGCCGGCGACGTCCGGCTCGTCGTCGGCACCCATGCGCTGGTGCAGGACAGCGTCGGCTTCCGGGCGCTGTCGCTGGTCATCATCGACGAACAGCACCGCTTCGGCGTGCTGCAACGCGGGACGCTGGCGGGGAAGGGGCTCCACCCCGACGTCCTGCTGATGACCGCGACGCCGATTCCGCGCACCCTCGCGCTGACCGCGTGCGGCGACATGGACGTGACGGTGATGCGCGACCGGCCGCCGGGCCGCCAGCCGATCCGAACCCTGGTCCAGCCGGCGACGCGTCGTGACGAGGTCTACCGGCTGATGGCGGCAGCGGTGGCGCAGGGCCGGCAGGTCTACGTGATCTATCCGATCATCGAGAGCTCGGAGAAGACCGACCTCAAGGCCGCCACGGAGATGGCGGCGCATCTCGCCCGCGACGTCTTCCCCGATCTCGTCGTCGAGCTGCTGCACGGCCGGCTCAAGGGCGATCAGAAAGAGACGGTGATGCGTCGCTTCGCCGCCGGCGAGGTCCAGGTGCTGGTGAGCACGACCGTCGTCGAGGTCGGCGTCGACGTCGCCAACGCCACGGTGATGGTGGTGGAGCACGCCGAGCGGTTCGGACTGGCCCAGCTTCATCAGCTGCGCGGCCGGATCGGCCGCGGCGCCCACGCCTCGACCTGCGTGCTGCTCTACGACACCCCGTGGAGCGACGACGCCAAGGCGCGGCTGTCGGCGATGGCCGAGTCCGAAGACGGCTTCCTGCTCGCCGAGCGCGATCTCGCGCTGCGTGGCCCGGGCGACATGTTCGGCACGCGGCAGTCGGGCGCACCGCTCCTGCGCGCCGGCGATCCGATCCGCGACGCCGACCTGCTGGAGCGGGCGCACGTCGAGGCGCGGGCACTGGTCGACGCCGATGCGGTGCCGGCGGCCTTGCGCGCGCACGTCGCCCGCGTCTGGCAGGACCAGTTCGGCCTGGTGTTGGTCGGTTGACCGGATCGCCCATGCGCATCATCGCCGGCACGCTCAAGGGCCGCACGCTCGTCTCGCCGACGTGGGACGGACTGCGTCCGACCTCGGACGCGCTGCGCGAGACGCTCTTCAACGTGCTCGGACCGGCGGTGCAGGACGCGGTCGTACTCGACCTGTGCGCGGGCACCGGCGCGATCGGGATCGAGGCCCTCAGCCGCGGCGCCGCCCGCGCCGTCTTCGTCGACCACGACACCCGGGCGCTCGCCCTCATCGCCGTCAACGCCGCGCGCTGCGGCGTCGAAAATCGCTGTGCTATCATCCGCGGCACGGCCGTCGGCGCGCTGGCCGACGACGTCGGCGGGCCCTTCGACATCGTGGTGGCCGACCCGCCCTACGACGCGCCGTGGATCGACGACGCGCTCGGCGCGGCCGCCCGGCACCTGGCCGCGGACGGCGTGCTGGTGCTCGAGCATGCGCGGCGCCGGGCAGCGCCCGACGTGCCGTTCCTCCGCCTGGTGCGGACGCGGCGCGCCGGGGATTCGGCGCTGAGTACGTATCGGCCGGCGCCGGCAACGGCCGCGGCGGAAGGAGACGGGACATGACCAGCGAGCCTCCGCCCCAGATCAGTGCGTATCGACATTTGGCTCCGGCTCGCTGGTCGACAGTGTTTCCGGGCCCACGCGATGCGTGGGCGAAGACGCTTTGCCCGGTGAAGATGTGACCCAGAATCACACGCCCGAGCCGGTCAAAACGTCTGGCGGCAGCAACCGACCGCGAGTGGCCGTCTACCCCGGGTCGTTCGATCCGATCACCAACGGCCACGTCGACATCATCGCCCGCGGCGCACGGCTGTTCGATCGCATCGTCGTCGCGGTGCTGGCCAACGAGGCCAAGACGCCGCTGTTCAGCGCGGCCGAGCGCGTGCAGATCATCCGCGAGGTACTGCGCGGCCACGACAACGTCGCGGTCGACACCTTCGACGGCGGCCTGCTGGTCGACTACGCAAAACGCCAAGGCGCGTCGGTGATCGTCCGCGGGCTGCGCGCCGTGTCCGACTTCGAGTACGAGTTCCAGATGGCGCTGATGAACCGCCGGCTCGATCACGACATCGAGACGGTGTTCATGATGCCCGCCGAGCAGTACACCTACACGAGCTCCCGCCTCATCAAGGAAGTGTTCCGGCTCGGCGGGGAAGTGCGCGGGCTGGTGCCGCCGCTGGTCGAGAATCGCCTGCGCAGCAAGCAGGCGATGTTGCGCGACCCGCACTCCGCGCCGAGGCACGCGTGAGGCTCGCTGCCCGCATGGGCCAGGTGGCGCCGTCGCCGACGCTGAAGGTGGCGGCCGAGGCCGACCGGCTGCGCCGCGCCGGCGTCGACGTCGTCGATTTCGGCGCTGGCGAGCCCGACTTCCCGACCCCGACCCATGTCAACGCCGCCGCCCACGCCGCCATCGACGCCGGCTACACCAAGTACACGCCGTCGGCAGGCGCCGCCGACCTGCGTGAGGCGATCTGCCACCGCTACCTGGAAGACTACGGCGTGCGCTTCGCGCCGGCGGAGGTAATCGCCACGGCGGGCGGGAAGCAGGCGCTCTTCAACGCCGCGGTGGCCCTGTTCGAGCCCGGCGACGAGGTGGTGACCCACGCGCCGTTCTGGCCGACCATCGTCGATCAGATCCGGTTGATGGGCGCGACGCCGGTGCTGGTGCGGGCCCACCGCGACAGTGGCTTCGTGCTCGACGCCGACGCCATCCTGGCCGCAGTCACGCCGCGGACCAAGGCGATTATCCTCAACACCCCCAACAACCCGACCGGCGGCGTCTTCACCGAGGCGATGGTCGCGGCGGTCGCCGAGCACTGCGCCCGCACCGGCGTCTGGCTGATCGTCGACCTGTGCTACGAGCGGCTGATCTACGAGCCCGGCTCGTTCAACGTCGTGCGGGCGATCGCCGAGCGCCACCGCGAGCGTTCGGTGTTGTGCGGCACGGCCTCGAAGGCCTACGCGATGACTGGCTGGCGCTGCGGCTGGGCGATTGCGCCGGCCGCCTTCGTGACCGTCTGCAACACGGTGCAGGGCCATTCCACCTCGAACGTGTCGTCGATTGCTCAGAAGGCGACCGTCGCCGCGCTCACCGGCCCGCAGGACGCGGTCGCGGCGATGCGCGACGAGTACCGCCAGCGCCGCGATCAGACGCTGGCCTGGCTCACCGCCGAGCCGCGGGTCGAGTGTCTCCGGCCGGGCGGCGCGTTCTATCTCTTCCCGTACATCGCCGAGTTGCTGGCGCCCACCGGGCTGGCCACCTCGGCGGCGTTCGCCGAGGCGCTGCTCGCCGACGCCCGGGTGGCGCTCACCGCCGGTGAGGGCTTCGACGCCCCGGGCTTCGTCCGCATCTCGTATGCGACCTCACTCGAGCGGCTGCGCGAAGGGGTCACGCGACTCCAGGAGTTCGTGCACGCCCGCGAGCGCCGGGGCACGGCCGCACCGGCCGTCTGACCGAATGACCGATCTCGCCGCGCGGCTGGCGGCCATCGCCGGCGCCGATCGGGTGGCCGTCGATCCCGACAGCCGTCGCACCTTCGGTCGCGACGCGCTCGGTCGCGGCCACGCCGCCGACGTCGTCGTCACCCCCGGCACCGTGGCCGAGATCGCCGCCATCGCCCGGCTGTGCCACGACACGCGGACACCACTGGTGGTGCGCGGCGCCGGCACCGGTTACACCGGCGGCGCGGTGCCGATCCGCGGCGGCGTCGTGCTGTCGATGGCCCGCTTCGATCGGATCATCGCCATCGACGTCGATAACCTCCTGGCCGTCGTCCAGCCCAACGTCGTCACCCGCGACCTGCACGATGCGGTCGAAGCCCGCGGGCTGTTCTACCCGCCCGACCCGGCCAGCCTCGCCGAATGCGCGATCGGCGGCAACGTCGCCGAGTGCGCCGGCGGGCCGCGGGCGTTCAAGTACGGCACCACCCGGCGCTACGTCATGGCCCTCGAGGCGGTGCTGCCGACCGGCGAGATCCTGCGCACCGGGTCGAAGGCGGTGAAGAACGTCGCCGGCTACGCCTTGACCGACCTGCTGGTCGGGTCCGAGGGCACGCTCGCGATTCTCACCGAGGTGACGGTGCGACTGGTGCCGCTGCCGCCGACGCGGCGGGCGCTGTCGGCCACCTACCGGACAGTCGACGACGCCGCACGGGCGGTCGGCGCGATCGTCGCCGCCGGCGTGGTGCCAGCGGTGCTCGAGTTGATCGACGGCCCATCGCTGGCCGCCGTGGCCGGCCATCTCGGCCGCCCGATGGCCCCACCCGGCACCGCCGCGCTGCTCATCATCGAACTCGACGGCCACGCCGCCGGGGTCGAGGAAGAGGCCGGGCTCGCCGCTGCGGCCTGCGCGGCGACCGGCGCGACCCGTCTCATCGAGGCGGCGACCGCGGCCGAACGCGAGGCGCTGTGGGAAGCACGGCGGGTGTTGTCCTACGCCCTCCGCCGCATCGCTCCGCGCAAGATCAACCACGACGTCGCAGTGCCGCGCGGCCGCGTGCCGGCGCTGTTCGCCCTGATCGACGCCGTGCGCCACCGCCACGGTCTGCGGGTCGCCGCGTTCGGCCACGCCGGCGACGGCAACATCCACGTCAACCTGCTGGTCGATCCCGCCGACGCCGCCGAGATGGCCCGGGCCAGCGAGGCCGAGCACACGCTCTTTGCCGGCGTGGTGGCGCTCGAGGGATCGATCACCGGAGAGCACGGGGTCGGCTTCGCCAAGGCCGTGCACCTCGGGCTGCAGCTGTCGCCGGCGGAGATCGCGCTGATGGCCCGCGTGAAACACGCCTTCGACCCGCACGGGATTCTGAACCCCGGCAAGATGTGGGAGACGACGCCGGCCGATCTGGCCAGCCTCGACGACCGGCCCGGTTAGCACCGGGTGTCGCGCCGCTCAGGGCCGCGTCGCCACCAGCAGCACGCGCTGCACGTCGCGCTCGGGATCGGGCCAGAGGATCGAGCGGAGGCGCAGTCCGGCTTCGTTGAAGTAGCGGAACTCGCCCAGCCGCACCGGCGCCGGCGCCCCGGCCGATTCGACCCGGGCGAGAACGTCGGCGGGCACGACGACGAGCGCCCGGCCCTCCTGGCGGAGGAACGCCGTCAGCTGTTCGTCGTCGATCAGATCGACCTGCCGCGTGCCGGTGTAGAAGATGAGGTTGCGCACGAACACCCGCGACACGCCGACCGGCTCGCCGCCGCGCCGCGCCGTCGCCACCGCCCGCGCGACCTGCCGGACCGTCTCGTCCGGGCCGCCGCCAAGGGCGCCGATCATCAGCGCCGGCATCGCCGCCGCCGCCGTCCACGCCAGCACCCACGGCGCATGCCGCCACCACCGTGTCAGCGCCGCGAGGATCACCGCCAGGCCGCCGGCGACGGAGATTGCCGCCGCGGTGGCCGTGTGCCACGCCGGCACGCCGGCGAAGAGCGGCTGGGCGCGCCAGACCAGGCCGCCGGTCAGCGCCAGCACGACCCCGGCCAGCACTGCGCCGGCCTGCAGCAGCCGATCGGGCGACTGGCGATAGAGTCCGCCATCGAGCCCGCGCCGGGCCCGCGTGCGCTCGATGATGGCGTGCGCGACCAGCAGCGCGAGCGGCGGCAGCAGCGGCAGCACGTAGCGCGGTTGCTTACCGACCGAGATCGACAGCAGTACCGAGGGGAATCACCACCCACAGCGCCAGCCGGGTCTCGAGGCTGCCGGCGCCGCCGCGGCCGGTCGCCATGCGTCCGGTCGTGCCGAGCCCGAGCAGCAGGAACGGCGCCCACGGCACCAGCCCGCCGACGACGACCGGGCCGTAGTACCACCACGGCCGCGGCTCGTTGAAGCGGTCGGTGGCGAAGCGCTCGAGGTTGTCACCGAGGAAGAATCCGGTCAGGTAGTCGGTGCCGTGGCGCGACCACATCGCCAGGTACCACGGCGCGGCGACGGCGACGAACAGCATCGCCGCGGCGAGCAGATCCGCGGCCCGCAAACGCGACGCCCGCCGCTCGATGGCGACGATCGGCGCGACCACCAGCGCCGGGATCACCAGCGCCAGGGGGCCCTTGGTGAGAAAGCCCAGCGCCGCGGCCAGCGCCGCCGCCAGCAGCCAATGGCGCGGCCGTGGCACCCGGTCGCCGACGGCAATCAGCGCCGCCGCGATGGTCGCGGTGATGAACAGCGCCAGCGGCAGGTCGGGCAGGGCCATCCGGCCGAGCGCCACGTAGCCGAAGCTGGTCGCGACGATCGCGCCGGCGAGCAGCGCCGTGTCGTCGTCGTACCAGCGGCGCGCCAGCCCGGCGGTGACCAGCACCAGCGCCGCCCCGGCCAGCGCCGCCCACAACCGCGCCGCCGCCGGTCCGGGGCCGGTCACCGCGAAGGTCGCGGCGGTGAGCCAGTAGTAGAGGATCGGCTTCTGGAACCGCGGCTCGTAGTTGAAGGCGGGGGTCAGCCAGTCGCCCGACTCGACCATCTCGCGCGCCGCTTCGGCATAGAACGCCTCGTCGGAGTCGGTGATCGCCGGCGCGCCGAGCCCGACCAAGAACGTCAGACCCGCCAGCACCAGCAACGGGGCGAGCGAGCGTCGCACCGGGCAATTGTAGCGGCACCGGCGCGGACCGGCCGCATCGCCGGCGCTATACTCGGTCGATGGCCACGATCAAAGTCCGGCAGAACGGCTCGCTGCTCGTCGAGGGCGACGACGTCACGCTCGTCGACTGGAACGGCAACGAGTACCCGCTGGCCAAGCGTCCCTTCGCGCTGTGCCGGTGCGGCGGCTCGACGCGCAAGCCGTTCTGCGACGGCACGCACAGCCGGATCGGCTTCGCCGCGGCCGAGGCCGCCATCGGCCCCGAGGCGGCCGACAAGCCGGCCATCTAGGCGGGACTCGGAAACTGGCCGGTCACGGCGCGTGAGTGGCCGGTGCGGCCGGCGACACTGCCGGCCCTGCACCGGCCATCAGCGTGCGCAGCTCGGCCCCGTCCATCACTTCGCGTTCCAGCAGCCGCCGCGTCACCCGCTCCAGCACCTCGCGGTGGGTGTCGAGCAGGCGGCGGGCCTCGTCGTGGCCCTGCTGCACGATCCGCCGCACTTCCTGGTCGATCAGCTGCGCGGTCTCCTCGCTGTAGGGCCCGCGCGCCGCCGGCACGCCGACGTCGATGAAGCGGCCGCGGCGCTCGCCCGACAGGTTGACGGCGCCGATCGCGTCGCTCATCCCCCATTCGGTGACCATCGCCCGGGCGATGTCGGTGACGCGCTGCAGGTCGTTCTGCGCCCCGGTCGAGATCTCGCCGAGCGCGATCTCCTCGGCGGCGCGCCCGCCCAGCAGCACCGCCAGCTGATCGGCCGAGGTCGTCGCGCTGCATCAGATAGCGATCCTCGAGCGGCAGCTGCATGGTGTAGCCGAGCGCGCCGAAGCCGCGCTGCGACGATCGAGATCTTGTGCACCGGGTCCATGTCCGGCAGCAGCGTGGCGACGATCGCGTGGCCCGACTCGTGATAGGCGACGATCTCGCGTTCTTTCGTGCTCATCACCCGCTTCTTCTCGAGGCCGGCGATCAGCCGGTCGATGGCGTCGTCGAAGTCCTGCATCGTCACCGCCGGCCGATCGCGGCGGGCCGCCAGCAGCGCCGCCTCGTTGACCAGGTTGGCGAGATCGGCGCCGGCGAAGCCGGCGGTCCGGGCCGCGACCTTACGCAGGTCGACGTCGGCGGCGAGCTTGACGTTGCGGACGTGGATCTGCAGCACCTCCTCCCGGCCCTTGACGTCGGGCTTGTCGACCAGCACCTGGCGATCGAAGCGGCCGGGGCGCAGCAGCGCCGGGTCGAGCACTTCGGGGCGGTTGGTGGCGGCCATGATGATGATCGCCTTGCGGGCGTCGAAGCCGTCCATCTCCGACAGCAGCTGGTTGAGCGTCTGTTCGCGCTCCTCGTGGCTGCCGACCGGACTCTGCGACGCGCACCTTGCCGAGCGCGTCGAGCTCGTCGATGAAGACGATGCACGGCGCCTTGGCCTCGGCCTGCGCGAACAGATCGCGCACCCGCGCGGCGCCGACGCCGACGAACATCTCGACGAACTCCGAGCCGCTGAGGCTGAAGAAGGGCACCTTCGCCTCGCCGGCCACCGCCCGGGCCAGCAGGGTCTTGCCGGTGCCGGGCGGACCGACCAGCAGCACGCCCTTGGGGATCCGGCCGCCGAGCGTTGGTGTACTTCTTCGGGTTCTTGCAGGAACTCGACGATCTCGCGCAGCTCCTGCGCTCGGCCTCGTCGACGCCGGCGACGTCCTTGAACGTGATCTTGACGTCGTCCTCGGCGTAGATCTTGGCCTTGCTGCGGCGCGAACGACATGATGCCGCCCTCGCGCCGCCCATCCGCCGCATGAAGAACGACCACAGCGCCGACCAGCAGCAGGATCGGCACGACCCAGCCGAGCAGCTCCGGCAGCCAGCGGCTGACCACCTCGCCGCTGTACTTCACCCCCTGGCGCCTCGAGATCCTCCACCAGCTTCGGTCCTCGATGCGCGTCGGTCGAGAACGCCGTCGGGCCGTCGGCCTTCTTGAGCGTGCCGCGGATGATCGGTGTCGCCGACGACGACGTCGGCCACCTGGCCGCTGCGTACCAGCCACTTGAACTCGCTGTAGGGCACGGCCCGGCCGGCCGGCGCGAGCATCACCGCCTGGGCCAGGGCGAGCAGCCCGAAGCCGGCGACGACGAGCCAGATGGTGTTCGCGCGGGCGGGCGAGGGCCGGCCCTTCGAGCCCGGTGGTGTCGCGGCAGCCATGTGGTCGGTCAGCCTCCCTGGCGCGCGCTCACGCGCGCACCGCTTCGCCCTTGGTGAACTGCATTCCGTCGGCGCCGTGATCGACCAGCACGTGGTCGCCCTCGGCGAACCCGCCTTCGAGCACGCGCAGCGCCAGGGGGTCGAGGATGCGCCGCTGAATCGTCCGCTTCAGGGGCCGGGCGCCGTAGACCGGATCATACCCTTCCTCGACCAGCGCGGCCTTCGCCGCGGGGTCAGGGTGAGGGTGATCTTGCGGTCGGCGAGCCGCTTCAGCAGGCCGCCGAGCTGGATGTCGATGATCGCACCGATGTGCTCGCGCCCGAGCGCGTGGAAGACGATGGTCTCGTCGATGCGATTGAGGAACTCCGGGCGGAAGTGCGCCCGCAGCGCCTCGGCCACCTGCCGCCGCACGCCCTCGTCGACGCTCCCGCCGCGGCCGGCCTGCTCGGCGATGACGTGACTGCCGAGGTTCGAGGTCATGATCACGACCGCGTTGCGGAAGTCCACCGTGCGGCCCTTGCCGTCGGTGAGCCGGCCGTCGTCGAGCAGCTGCAGCAGCACGTTCAGCACTTCGGGGTGCGCCTTCTCGACCTCGTCGAACAGCACCACCGCGTACGGCCGCCGCCGCACCGCCTCGGTGAGCTGGCCGGCCTCGTCGTAGCCGACGTATCCCGGCGGCGCGCCGATCATCCGCGACACGGTGTGCTTCTCCTGGTACTCGGACATGTCGATGCGCACCATCGCCTGTTCGTCGTCGAACAGGAACTCGGCCAGCGCCCGCGCCAGCTCGGTCTTGCCGACGCCGGTCGGGCCCAGGAAGATGAAACTGCCGAGCGGGCGCTGCGGGTCCTGCAGGCCGGCCCGGGCGCGCCGGATGGCGTTGGCCACGGCACGGATCGCCTCGTCCTGGCCGATCACGCGCTGGTGCAGCCGCTCTTCCATGTGGACCAGCTTCTGGACCTCGCCCTCGATCAGCCGGCTGACCGGGATGCCGGTCCACTTCGCCGACCACTTCGGCGATGTCTTCCTCGTCGACCTGTTCCTTGAGCAGCCGCGGTCCGCTGCCGGCGGCGCCGGCGCGGGCGTCCTGGGCCTGGATCTGCGGCCTCGAGCTGCGGAATCCGCCCGTACTGCAGCTCCGACGCCTTCGCGTAGTCACCGTGCCGCTGCGCCGCCTCGACGTCGCGGCGCAGGCCGTCGAGCTCCTCCTTGAGGTCGGCGCTCTTCTGGATGGCGTCCTTCTCCTCGTTCCAGTGCGCGGTCAGGGTCCGCTGCTCCTCCTTGAGATCGGCCAGTTCCTTCTCGAGCCGGGCCAGCCGTTCGGCCGACGCCTTGTCGGTCTCCTTGACGCAAGCGCCTCGCGCTCGATCTCGAGCTGCATGACCCGGCGCCGTACCTCGTCGAGTTCGGCCGGCATCGAGTCGATCTCCATGCGCAGCCGCGACGCCGCCTCGTCGATCAGGTCGATGGCCTTGTCGGGCAGGAAGCGGTCGGCGATGTAGCGATGGGACAGCACGGCCGCGGCGACCAGCGCCGCGTCCTTGAAGCCGACCTTGTGGTGCAGCTCGTAGCGCTCGCGCAGGCCGCGCAGGATGCTGATGGTGTCCTCGACGGTCGGTTCGCCGACGGTCACCGGCTGGAAGCGCCGCTCGAGCGCGGCGTCCTTCTCGATGTGCTTGCGGTATTCGTCGAGCGTGGTCGCGCCGATGGTGTGCAGCTCGCCGCGCGCCAGCATCGGCTTGAGCATGTTGGAGGCGTCGAGCGAGCCTTCGGCGGCGCCGGCGCCGACGACGGTGTGGAGCTCGTCGATGAACAGGACAATACGGCCCTCGGCGGTGACGATTTCCTTGAGCACCGCCTTCAGCCGTTCTTCGAACTCGCCGCGATACTTGGCGCCGGCGATCAGCGACCCCATGTCGAGGGCGACGATCCGCTTGTCCTTCAGCCCCTCGGGGACGTCGCCACGGACGATCCGCTGCGCCAGGCCCTCGACGATCGCGGTCTTGCCGACGCCGGGCTCGCCGATGAGCACCGGGTTGTTCTTGGTGCGGCGGGACAGCACCTGGATGACGCGCCGCACCTCCTCGTCGCGGCCGATGACCGGATCGAGCTTGCCGCGTTCGGCCAGCTCGGTCAGATCGCGGCCGTACTTCTCGAGCGCCTGGTACTTGCCTTCGGGGTTCTGGTCGGTCACCTTCTGGGCGCCGCGCACCGACGCCACCGCGGTGGCCACGGCCTCGCGGGTGAGCCCGCGCTGGCGCAGCAGCTCGGCGGCCGGGGCACGGCCAGGTTCGCCGACGATCGCCAGGAACAGGTGCTCGGTGCTGACGAACTGATCCTGCATCGCCGTGGCATCGGCCTGGGCGGCGTCGAGGACGACCCGCAGCCGCGGCGACAGCCCGGGTTCGCTCCCGCCGTGGCTCTTCGGCAGGCGCCCGAGCTGGTCTTTCAGCGCCGCCGCAATCGTCGGCGCCGGCTGGCCCAGCTTCTGGAGCAGTGCCGGCACGATGCCGCCGGTCTGCTCGATGAGCGCCACCAGCAGGTGCTCTGGCTCGGCCTGGGCATGACCCTGCGATGCCGCCAGCCGCGGCGCGGCAATGAGCGCTTCCTGCGCCTTCTCGGTGAACGTGTTGAGAGTCATCGTCGTGCCTTCCTCGCGCTTCCGCGCATGCCGCTCAGCGGCTCTCGTCGTCGAGCCCGCGCAGCGCCTCGTAGTGCGCACGGGCCTCGGCGGACAACTCGGTCGGGATGCGGACCCCGACCACCACGTAGAGATCGCCGCGATCGTCGCCGGCGCCAGGCGCCGGCAATCCGTGTCCCTTCAGCCGCAACCGCTGTCCGGGCTGGGTGCCGGCCGGCACTTTCACGGTCAGCCTGGCGCCGGCCAGGGTCACCACCTCGATCGTCCCGCCCAGTGCCGCCGTCGTCACCGGCACCGCCACCGGCGTCGTCAGGTCGCGGCCCTGCCGGTCGAACCGTGGATGCGGCCTGAGCCGGACCCGCAGGTGCAGGTCCCCGGCCGTGAGTCGAGACCCGTCGCTGATACCGGCTGGAATCCGTACCTCGCGCGTCCGACCATCGCCGCCCGGCACGGTCAGCCGCTCCACGCGTCCGCCGAGCGCCGCCTCGAGGTCGAGCACGACGTCGTACTCCGGCTCGGCCCGCCGCGGCCGGCCCCGGCCGGCGGCGCGCGGGCGCCGCCCGGCCTCGGCCTGACCGCCGAAGAACGTCTGGAAGAAGTCCGAGAACGGGCTGCTCCCGCCGCCGAACATCTCCTCCATCTCCTCGGGCGTCATCGTCCGGTAGCTGGCGCCGGGGCCCGCGCCCGGGGGCGTCCAGCCGCCGGCCGCGCCGGCCTGTTCGGTACTGGCGCCAGTTGGCGCCGAGCTCGTCGTACTTCTTCCGCGATTCGGGATCGCCGAGCACCTCGTAGGCCTCGTTCAGCTCCTTGAACGCCGTCTCGGCCGCGCGGTCGCCCGGGTTGACGTCGGGGTGGTGCTTGCGGGCCAGCCGGCGGAAGGCCTGCTTGAGCTCCTTGGCCGAGGCCGTCTTGGCGACGCCCAGCGTCTTGTAGTAGTCGCGGAACTCCATCGTCAGATCCCCACGACCGTCTTGAGCCGCTGCACTTCACGGGTCAGCCGGCGGCGGGTTTCGCCGCGGCCGAGCGCCCGGTCGTCGAGCAGCGGCTCGAGGCGCTGCAGCCCCTCCGCCACCGCCAGCAGGCGCTGCACCCCGGCGAGGTTCACCCCGGCGTCCTCCACCAGTTCCTTGATGAGCCGCAGCCGCGCAATCTCCTGGCTGGAGTAGAGGCGCATGCTGCCGATGGTGCGGGCCGGCTGCACCAGCCCGAGCCGCTCGTACTTCCGCAGCGTCTGCGGGTGCATGCTGAGCATCCGCGCCGCCACGCTGATGAAGATCAGCTCTGAAGTTGACACGCATCAAGTGTAGATATTGATACGACGCGTGTCAATTCGTCGAGACCGTCACCAGGTCGTCGGTCCGGATCGTGACGGCGCGGCGCCCGGCGGCGCATTAGCATGGGAAGCGATGGAGCGCGCCACGCCCACGCTTCGCGCCGGGCCCCTGTATCCGGCGGCGCTGTTCGCGGTCGCGCTCGCCGGCGCGGTCGCCCTGACCATCGTCGCCACCGAGACGGTGCCGCTGATGCGTGGCCGCACCCAGCTCATCGCCGCGGCCGAGCGGCCGCCCGACGACGATCACTACCTGGCCACCGACGCCGGCGGCGTGATCGACCACCACGTGCTGTGGTTCGGCATCGACGACGAGGTGGTGCGGCGCCTGCGCGCCGCCGACGTGCTGTTCGTCGGCAACTCGCGGCTGCTGTTCGCGCTGCGGCCGAACCTGTTGCGCCCCTATTTCGCCGACCTCGGCGTCGGCTACTACGTGATGGGCTTCGGGTTCCGCGAAGGCGATCGGCTGCCGCTGGAGATGATTCGCAAGTTCGACCTGCGGCCGCGGCTGGTCGTGGTCAACGCCGACGGCTTCTTCACCGGCAATCTGAGCGCGTGGGCGGAAGTCGTCAACCGCGACACGCCGTTCGCGGCGCGCAAGCTGCAGTGGGAATCCGAAGCGGCACACGAAGTGCGGCGGCGCATCCACCAGCTGGTGCCGAACTGGTTGCGGCTGTTCGGGTTGCCCGGCCTCGGCCTGCGGCGCAGCTTCATCTCGTACCGGTCGCGCAGCGACGGCACCTGGCACCTCTCGCCATGGCCTGAAGACACGATGGGCTTTGCCAGCCCCAGCCTCGAGGGCACCGAACTGGGCCGCGGCGAGATCGCCGCCGCCCGCGCCTTCAAGGCCGAGCTCGACGCCCGCGGGGCGGCGATGGTCATCACCCGGGTGCCCTCGCCAGAACCGATGCCGGGGGCCGGGCCGGCGCGCTTCGCGGAGTTGCTCGGCGTGCCGCTGGCCATGGCCGAGGTGCCGGGCCTGACCACGGCCGACAACAGCCATCTCAGCGAGGGCAGTGCCCACGACTGGACCGCCAGCCTGCTCGGCACCATCGAGCCGGAGATTCGCCGCGCCGTTGCCGTGCGGCGCCCCGTCCAGCCGTGAACTTCGTCTCCTGGGCCTTCGTCGCCCTGTTCGCGCTGGTGTTCTCCGCCCGTCTCACGATCGGCCGGCGTAAGGTCGAGCCCGAGTACGTGGCCGTGCTCATCGCCACCAGCGCGCTCTTCTACGGCTGGCACGTGCCGGGCTACCTGCTGATTCTGGGTGGCACGGCGGCGCTCGACTACGGTGTCGCCCGGGCGATCGGCCGTCTGCCGCCGACCGACCGCCGGCCGCGGCGCCGCTGGCTGCTCGTGTCGGTGGTCGCGAATCTGGCCGTGCTCGGGTTCTTCAAGTACGGCGGCTTCGCGGCGCAGGCGATCGCTGACCTCACCGCGGCCGTCGACCGCCCGGTGCGGCTGCCCGAGCTCGCGCTGGTGCTGCCGATGGGCATCAGCTTCTACACCTTCCAGACGCTGTCCTACACCATCGACGTCTACCGCGGTCAGCTGGCGCCGGTGCGCAGCTTCTGGAAGTTCTTCCTGTTCGTCAGTTTCTTCCCGCAGCTGGTCGCCGGGCCGATCGTCCGGGCCAGCGAGTTCCTGCCGCAGATCGACCGGCCGCGACGGCTGCGACTGCGGGTCTTCTACGAAGGGGTGTGGCTGCTCGTCAGCGGTTTCTTCCTGAAGATGGTCTGTGCCGACAACCTCGCCGCCTACGTCGACGAGCACTGGGATCGGGCGACCGCGCCGCACGCCGATGCCACCTTCGTCCTGTGGGTCGGGGTGATGTTCTCGGGGCAGATCTTCGCCGACTTCTGCGGCTACTCGACGATCGCGCGCGGCCTCGGCTACCTGCTCGGTTACCGCTTCCCGATCAATTTCGACGCCCCGTACGTCGCCGGCACGTTCAAGAACTTCTGGGAGCGCTGGCACATCACGCTGTCACGCTGGCTGCGCGACTATCTGTATCTGCCGCTCGGCGGCAACCGCGGCTCGCGGCCGCGGACGCTGCTCAACCTGCTGCTGGTGATGCTGCTCGGCGGCCTGTGGCACGGCGCGGCCTACACCTTCATCGCGTGGGGCGCGATTCACGGGCTGTGCCTGGTGCTCGAGCGAGCGCTCGGCCTGCATCGGGACGACGGACCGCGGCGGTGGCCGGCGGTACGGCTCGCGTGGTTCCTGGTGGTGCAGACCGCGGTGCTGGTCGCCTGGGTGGTCTTCCGCAGCGACTCGCTCGCCGGTGCCCTGACCTTCGTCGTCAACCTGGCGACCGGGCCCTGGACCCTGCCGCCGCCGTGGATGCTGGCCTCGGCAGGGTTCCTGGCCCCGCTCATGGCGATGCACCTGTGGACGTGGCTGCACGAGCAGGGTCGGGTGGCGCCGCTCGGACCCGCCGCGCGAGCCCTGCTCGCCGCCATGATGACCTACGGAATCGTCACGCTGTACGCCGGCACCAGCGCCTTCATCTACTTCCAGTTCTAACGGGCCGCCCCCTGGCGGGCGCGGCGCAGGCGGCTGACCGCCGAGTACAGCCCGAGCCGGACCACGGCGGCGCGGCTCCACCGCCGGGCGGCGAACCGTCCGCGCATCAGCCACCGGCCCACCGGCGTGCGGAAGCGGCCGTGCGCGTCCATCGCCCGCACCGCCTCGGCGTATCCGATCGTGGCGTGGGACATGCTGAGGCCACCGGTGCGCACGCGGGTGACCAGCACCGGCACGTGCGTCGTGCCGACACTCGGGATGCCGCGCAGGAACAGCTCCAGGTCCATCGCCACGCGGTACGAGGGGTCGAACTCGCCGAAGCGGTCGAAGTAGCGGCGATGCATGAACGTCGACGGATGCGGCTGGGCCCGCCCGCGCTCGAGCGAGACGTCGTGGGCGTGCTTGGGCACCCGCCACAGCGGCGTTCCGGTGACGTGATCGACCATCAGGCAGTCGCCGTACAGAACGTCAGGCCAGCCACGCGCGGCCGCCGCGGCCATCATCTCGGCGACGGCGGTGGGGGAGGCATAGGCGTCGTCGGCGCTCAGGAAGTGCACGTAGTCGCCGGTGGCACGGCGCAGGCCCTTGTTGAACGCGTCGGCGATCCCGCCATCGGGCTCGCTCGTCCAGTGCGGCAGTCGTGCGCCGTAGCCGGTCAGGATCGGCACCGTCCCATCGGTGGAAGCGCCGTCGATGACCCAGTGCTCGATCGCCGGGTAGGTCTGGGCGAGCACACTGTCGACGGTGCCGCGGATGGTCGCCGCGGCGTTGCGGACCACGGTGACGACCGTGAGCCGAGCCGCCGGCGGGGGGAGTGGCGAGGGATCGGCTGACACGCGGGAACAGACGCGCCGCCCACTGGCGCGCGCTCACTCTAGCATGGGGTGCGTCGGCGCCGCGCGTGACAACCAGCCGGCCGGCCGTACATACTGGTCGGGCTCGTGTTCGACATCCAGACCTCCGACCTCGTCACGATCGGCCTGCTGATCGTCCTCGAAGGTATCCTCAGCGCCGACAACGCGATGGTCCTCGCCATCCGCGTCCTGAGTCTGCCCAAGGATCAGCAGATCAAAGCGCTGCGCTACGGGATGATCAGCGCGTTCACGTTCCGCGCGACCGCGACGGCCATGGCTGCCTACCTGATCGCGCTCGGCTGGGTGAAGCTGGTCGGCGGCCTGTATCTGCTGTATCTGGGGTTCCAGCACTTCCGCCACGGCCAGGGCGGCGACGGCGAATCGCGCCACGCCGTCAAGCCGGCCGAGCCGTGGCTCGGGATGTCGCCGTTCTGGGCGACGGTCGTGAAGGTGGAACTCACCGACATCGTCTTCGCCGTCGACTCGATCCTGGTCGCGGTGGCGGTGTCCGACAAGCTGTGGGTGGTGATTACCGGCGGCATCCTCGGCATCGTGATGATGCGGCTGGTGATCGGCCGGCTGCTGTCGATCATCCGCCGCTATCCGGTGCTGGTCGACGGCGCGTTCGTGATCATCGCGTGGGTCGGCATCAAGCTGCTGCTCGAATACGGCCACACGCTCGGCGTCATCCACTTCGAGATCCCCAAGTGGTTCTCGCTCGGGCTGATCGTCGTGATCTTCGGCGGCTCGTACGTCTACGCGCGCCGCCTTGGTCCGGTCGAGGACAACGAGCCCGGCATCGCGCCCGGCGCGTGAGCGTGGCTCAGCTGGCGCGGCCGAAGCGTGCCGCCGAGCGCGCCTTGGCCTTGGCCGCCTCGACCTCGCGCAGTCGCGGCTCGGCGTTGGTCACCAGGCCGTCGACCAGCCGGCGGGCCACCGCGGCGATGTCGACCACGGCGCGGTCGAAGGCCGGCTCGTTGGCCCTGGAGGGCGCGGTGAACCCGCTCAGCTTGCGCACGAACTGGATCGACGCCGCCCGGATCTCCGCGTCGGTCGCCGGCGGATCGAAGTTGAACAACGTGCGGATGTTTCGGCACATGGCCTCAGTCTACCCAAGCCGCCCGGCGGCGGTCTGATGGTCGGCGTCAACTACCCGTGGCGGCATTACGGTGGCGACTTCGGCGCCACGGTGTGGGGCAGCCACGCCGGCGTCGCAACGGCTCCGGACGAGATCGCCGACGACTTCGCGGCGATGGCCGCCCACGGCGTGGAGGTGGTGCGCTGGTTCGTGTTCGCCGACGCTCGCGGCGGCGTGCACGTCGACAGGGCCGGCTGGCCGGCCGGGCTCGCCGCCGGCACGTTCGATGATCTCGACGCCGCGCTGGCGATCGCCGCCGCCGCCGGCGTCCGCCTGATGCCAGTGCTGTTCGATCACGCGCTGGCGTTCCGGGCCACCACCTCGGCCGGCGTCCGTGTCGGCGGCCACGGCGCCTGGCTGGGTGATCCCGAAGGGCAGGCGCGGCTGCTCGAATCCGTCGTCGCGCCGGTCGTCGCGCGCTACGGGCCGGGCGGCGCGCGTGCCGACCTGGCCGGGGCGGTCGAAGCCTGGGACCTGCTGAACGAGCCCGACTGGATCGTCGCCGAGCTCAGCCCGTCGCGACAGGTGGAGTGGCCCGTCCCGTTCGATGTCCTCGGGCTGTGGATCCGCGACGCCGCCGCGCTCGTCCACCGCCACGGTGCCCGGGTGACGGTCGGCGGCGCGCGGCTGCGCTTCGCCGGCTGGTGGGACGACCCGGGGCTCGGCCTCGATTTCCTGCAGGCGCACGCCTACTACGCGCCGGCGCACGACTTCGACCTGCTGGCGACGCCGCACCACGCCCTCGGGCTGCGCCGGCCGCTGCTCATCGGCGAGTGCGCCGCGCACGGCGACCCAGCCGACCCGCGACGCCAACGCCCGGCGCTGGACGTGCGCACGCTGGCGGCTGCCGCGCGCCACGCCGGCTACCTCGGCGCATGGCCGTGGAGCTGGCGCGGGGTGGACGTCCAGGGCGCGGTGGACCGCCGTGCCATGGCGGCGATCGCCGACGATCGCCGGAGCGAATCAGCGCCGGCTCAGCGCACCGCCACGGGTGGCCGCAGTGGCTCCGGCCACGAGTCGCCTTCATAGAAGACGCGCTCGAGGAACAAGCCGGCGGCCGGCGCGGTGAGCCGCGCCGGTTCGCCGCCGGCAGCCTCCGGGTCGGCGAGCCACGACGCCGCGATCGGCACTGGGATGGCGCCACCGCCACAGGCCGCCAGCACGCCGACCATGCGCCGCACCATCTTCCACAGGAAGTGCGATCCGGCGACCCGGACGAGCAGCAGCGGGCCGGCTTCGGCCACGGTCACCTCGTCGAGCACGACCAGCGTGGACTTGTCGCCCGGGTCGTCGTCGGAGAACGCCGCGAAGTCGTGCCGGCCGACGAAGGCCGCGGCCAGCGCCTGCATTGGCGCCGGGTCGAGCGATTCCTTCACCCACCACACATAGGGCTTGGCGAAGGCCGAGCGCCGGCGCGAGATCTGGTAGACGTAGCTGCGCCGGACAGCGCTGTGGCGGGCGTGGAACTTGCGCGACACCGGCACGATGTCGAGGACGTGGACATCGGCGGGGAGGGCGTCGTTGATGCGGCGGCGGAGCAGTTCCGGCGCCGGGGAACGGACCAGATCGACGTGCGCCACCTGGCCCAGGGCATGGACGCCGGCGTCGGTGCGGCCGGAGCCCTGCGATTCGACCAGCACGTCGCCCAGGCCGTCGACGATGGCGCGCTCGAGCGTGCCCTGCACGGTGCGGGCGTTGGGCTGCTTCTGCCAGCCGCTGTATCGTGTTCCGGCGTACTCGATGGTCAGCTTGAAACGAGGCACGCCGCTACAATATCGCGCGGCGGCGATCGACGCGGCCGCAGAGGACTCACATGACCCAGCCGACCCATCGCCCCGTGCACGCCGCGAACCTGCCCACACCCGTCGGCCCGTACTTCCCCGGCATGGGGTTCGAGCGTCTCGTCTTCGTCTCGGGTCAGGGGGCGACCGACCCGGCCACCGGCGAACTGGCCGGCCACAGCGCCGCGCTGCAGACCGAGCAGTGCCTGCGCAACGTGCAGGCCATTCTCGAGGCCGCCGGCACCGACCTGCAGCACGTGTTGCGCTGCGGGGTGTTCCTGGTCGACATGGACGACTTCCAGGATATGAACGCCGTCTATCAGCGGATGTTCGGCGACCATCGGCCGGCGCGCACGACGATCCAGGCCGCCAAGCTCCCCGGCAAGGGACTTCGCGTCGAGATCGACTGCATCGCCTACGTACCGTAACGCGCCCCGACCGGGGCTCGGGATCCGGGTCTCGGGGCTGGCCGCCCGATTCGCCGGCTAGCGCTTCGTCTGCGCCGACGGCGTCTGCTGGCTGACCACCGACATCGCCGTCGTGATCATCGACGCCACGTCGGCGAGGTTGGACGGCAGGATGATCGTATCGGCGTTGCTGATCACCTTGCCGAACTCGGCGATGTACTGCTCGGCGACCCGCAGCTGGATGGCCTCCTGGCCGCCGGCGGCCTGGGTGGCTTCGGCCACGCGCTTGATGCCCTCGGCGGTGGCGGTGGCGACGGCGAGGATGGCGGCGGCCTGGCCTTCCGACTCGTTGATCTGCTGCTGCTTGCGGGCCTCGGAGGCCTTGATGGTCTGCTGCTTCTCGCCCTCGGCGTTGTTGACGTTGGCGTCGCGCTGGCCTTCGGAGGTGAGGATGACGGCGCGCTTCTCGCGTTCCGCGCGCATCTGCTTCTCCATCGCCGCCAGGATGTCGGCCGGCGGCGTGATGTTCTTGATCTCGTAGCGCAGCACCTTGACGCCCCACGGTTCGCTGGCCTTGTCGAGCTCGGCGACGACGGCGATGTTGATGTTGGTGCGCTCCTCGAACGTGCGGTCCAGATCGATCTTGCCGACCTCGGAGCGCAGCGTCGTCTGCGCCAGCTGCGAGATCGCGAACAGGTAGTCCTGGATGCCGTAGCTGGCCCGCTCGGGGTTGAGGATCTTCAGATACAGCACGCCGTCGACACCGACCTGCACGTTGTCGCGGGTGATGCACACCTGCGCCGGGATGTCGAGCGCCGCTTCCTTGAGTGAGTGCTTGTAGCGGATGACGTCGATGAACGGCAGCAGGATGTGGAAGCCGGCGTCGAGCGTCCCGGAATAGCGGCCGAGCCGTTCGACCACGAAGGCGCTCTGCTGCGGCACCACGATCGCGGTCTTGGCGATGACGATGAGCGCCATGATCGCGAGCAGGACGATGACGATGAATCCGCCTTCCATGGGAGCTGGTCCTCTCGTTATTCGGCGACGATGCCGACTTGCAGGCCCGACACGCGCACGACCTTGCAGCGCTGATTGGCGTAGACGCCGACGGTGCTCTCGTTGCGGGCTTCCCAGGTGGAACCGCGCAGCGACACCCGGCCGACCGCGCCGGGAGCGATGCCTTCGACCGGAATGGCGATCTCACCGACCAGCGAATCGACCGGCGGACGGGCGCCGGTGGATTCGACGCGCGCCTGGATCTTGCCGCGGAAGAGCAGCAGGCTGAGCACCGAAATCACGGTGAAGGTGAGCCACTGGGTCACCGGGCTGGCCACGGCGCCGACTGACGCGGCGGCGCCGGTCAGGATGGCGCCGATCCCGAAGAACATGATGTAGAACCCGCTCGGCGTCACGAGTTCGACGACGAGCAGCACGAACCCGCCAGCGAGCCATAGCCACCAGTCCATGCGCGGATGATAGACGATCGGCGCGACGGACGTACTTATGGCACGTCGATGACCAGTTCGGCCGACGGCGGGCCCTCGCCGGTGGCGTTCACGCCGTGCAGCCGCACGAAGTAGCGCCCGGGCGGCACGCCGGTGGCGGTGAATGTCTCGCCGGGACCCAGCCGGATCGAACCGAGATCGACGGCGGCGGTGCGGGTCCCGATCGCCAGCCGGTAGCCGGTGGCAGCAGCCGAGGGCGAGGGCAGCTGCCAGGAGAGGGCCACGGTCCGACCGGTGACCTGCACGTCGAGCGCCTCGACGGGACGCGGAAGGCTGGCCACGGCGGCGACGGAGAGCGGCGACCCGGTGGCCGATGCCAGGAGGGCGCCCGATTCGAGATCGAATCGTGACACCGTCGAGAACACGCCGCCACCGGCGTTGAGCTGGACGCTCGCATACGCCTCGCGACCGTCCTCGGCGATGACCAGGCGCTGTGGGAACGGCGTTCGCGGCACGGGCAGCGGCGCCGCGACGTTCAGGGTCAGGAAGTCCACCAGCCGCTGCTCGTACCCGGTGTTGCCCGGCGTGCCGAGGACGAGTTCCGACTCGATGAGCCTCGCGCCACCGGGCACAGGCGAGAGCGGGCCGGGTGCAACGGCCAGCGGATGCCTCAAGGCAGGACGGGCGACGACGGCCTGCCCGGTGACCGCGTCGAGCCGGGCCAACTCCGGCCCGGCGCTCGTGGCCCGGCCGACGACGACGTCGGAACCGTCGGGCGAGACGACGAACGACGACACGGCGCCGATCGTCGTGTCGCGCACGATCGCGCCCGACTCGGCGTCGACCACCAGGAAGCGGCCATCGGGACACACGGTGAACAGCCGCGCGCCGTCGCCGGACAACTGAAACCCCGCCGTGATGCCGGGCCCGCACGGCGTCCAGCTCCTGGTGCCCGACGGATCGAGGCGCGACATCACGCCGTCGATCGTGCCAAACACCGCCAACGCCCGCGGATGCGCCACTCGCGGCACGAAGGCGATCGACAGCCGCGTCTCGACGCCCGACGGCACGTGGCGGATCCGCGTCTCGGCGGTGGTCCCGACCGTGACGACGCGCACGAGATACTGGCCGTCGGCGGTGAAGACGCCGTGCGTGGTGACTCCTGCGCCGATCGGCGTCGTCCGGCCGGTCGACAGGTCGAGCAGCGCCGTCACCGCAGTGGAGCCGTCGAATCCGCCGTAGCTGTAGAGCAGCCGCTGGGCCTGCGCGTTTGCAGCCAGTCCGGCCACGACGACGAACGCGGTCAGCACATGACGGAGGACGATGGCGGCCATACCGGGAGCCTACACCGGGTGTTAAGATCTTCGGCTCACATGCCCAAGATTCTCGTGACCAACGACGACGGCATCCACGCGCCCGGTCTCGCCGCCCTGGCCGACGCGGTGCGGCCCCTCGGCGACGTGCTGATCGTGGCCCCGCATCAGGAGTCGAGCGCCATCGGCCACGCGCTGACGCTGCGCCGGCCGCTGCGCCTCGACCAGCATGGCCCGGACCGCTACGCGGTGGACGGCACGCCTACCGACTGCGTCAACATCGCCGTCGCGGTGCTGCTCGAGGGACGGCTGCCGGACCTCGTGGTGTCGGGCATCAACACCGGCTGGAACCTGGGTGACGACGTGACGTATTCGGGCACGGTGTCGGGCGCGCTCGAAGCGGCGCTGCTCGGCGCGCCGGCGATCGCCGTGTCGCTGATGCGCACGCGCGACTGGACGTTCGACTTCGGGCCGTCGGCGGCGATCGCGCACGACGTCGCCGCCCGCGTGCTCGCCAGCGGTCTGCCCGACCGCACGTTCCTCAACGTCAACGTCCCCAAGGGCCGGCCCAAAGGCGTGCGGGTGACGGTGCAGGGACAACGCAATCACGTGACGACGATCGCCCGCCGCGACGACCCGCGCGGCCTGCAGTACTTCTGGATCGAAGAAGGGGAGAACGACTGGCTGCCGCACGATCACAGCGACTACCAGACCTGCCGTGACGGCTACGCCTCGATCACGCCGCTGCAGCCCGACATGACCGCGCATGCCGCGCTCGACCGCGTGCGCGCGCTGCTGGCCGGGCCGGCGCCGACGCCGCGTCATCGCGGCGTGGCACGGCGCGCGACGACACCGGCCGCCCGCGGCCGCTCGCGGCGCTGAGCGTCGCCGGGAACACTCCGTACAAGAGGACGGGACCGCGTGCCCCCAGACACGCGGTCCCGAAACCGAGCGACGCGTCGCTCAGTTGCCGATGCAGACGTAGTTGATGTCGATCGTGCCGGTCTGGGCCTGCAGCGTGAACTGCGTGCCAGACACCTGCGTCAGGCGCACCCGCGAGGCGGTGCTGGTGACGTTCTGCGCGGTGCAGCGGTAGCTGGTGATGCTGGTGAACACCGCCGAGCCAGTGAGCGTCACCGTCACTGCCGTGGTCGTGACTCCGGTGCGCGTGCCGATCACGACTTTCGGAGTGTCGACCAGTGCCGGCGCCGCACAGGCGGTGCCGGAACCGCAGCTGTAAACCGTGGCGACACCCGCCGGACCCTGCGCGCCCGTGGCGCCGGTGGCGCCAATCGCCCCCGTTGCTCCGACCGGACCCTGCGGACCCGCCGCCCCCTGCGCGCCGGTCGCACCAGCCGCACCCACCGCACCTGCCGGACCCTGAGAACCGGCTGGGCCCTGGGGACCCGTTGCGCCATCGGCACCCGCCGTGCCTTGCGGCCCCTGCGAGCCGGCCGGACCAGCCGGACCAGCCGGGCCGATCGCGCCATCAGCGCCGGTCAGCCCTTGCGGACCGACAGCACCGGCCGCGCCGGCGGGCCCCTGCGGTCCCACCGCACCGGCCGCACCAGCCGCACCGTCGTTGCCAGGCGCACCCTGCGGACCAGCGACACCCGTCGCACCAGTGGCGCCGTCGTTACCAGGCGCACCCTGCGGACCAATCGGACCCTGTGGACCCGCGACACCGGCCGGCCCTTGCGGACCCACCGCGCCCGGCGCACCGTCGTTCCCTGCTACGCCCTGCGGGCCAGTCGCACCGGCCGCACCCGCGGCGCCGTCGCTGCCGGCCGCACCCTGCGGACCCGCAACACCAGCCGGGCCCTGCGGACCGACCGCTCCGGGCGCACCGGTCGCACCAGCGGCTCCGTCGTTCCCGGGCACACCCTGCGGACCGGCAACACCAGCCGGGCCCTGTGGGCCCGCCGCGCCAACCGCACCCGCGGCGCCATCGTTGCCGGCCGCACCCTGCGGACCCGCAACACCAGCCGGGCCCGGCGGACCGACCGCGCCAGCCGCACCGGGCGCACCAGCGGCGCCGTCGTTCCCGGGGACGCCCTGCGGGCCAGTCGCACCGGTCGCACCGTCGTTCCCGGACGCACCCTGCGGACCCGCGACACCAGCCGGGCCCTGCGGCCCCGCCGCGCCAGCCGCACCGTCGTTCCCGGGGACGCCCTGCGGGCCAGTCGCACCGGCGGCGCCGTCGTTCCCGGGCACACCCTGCGGACCCGCGATACCAGCCGGGCCCTGCGGCCCCGCCGCGCCAACCGCACCGTCGTTTCCGGGGACGCCCTGCGGGCCAGTCGCACCGGTCGCACCGTCGTTCCCGGACGCACCCTGCGGACCCGCGACACCAGCCGGGCCCTGCGGCCCCGCCGCGCCGGCCGCACCCGCGGCGCCGTCGTTACCCGGCGCACCCTGCGGACCTGCGACACCAACCGGACCCTGCGGACCCGCGACTCCGGCTGGCCCCTGCGGACCCACCGCACCAGCCGCACCGGCCGCGCCGGCCGCGCCGTCGTTCCCGGGCACACCCTGCGGACCCGCGACACCGGCCGGGCCCTGCGAACCCACCGCGCCAGCCGCACCAGCGGCGCCGTTGTTCCCGGGCGCGCCCTGCGGACCCGCGACACCAGCCGGGCCCTGCGGACCCACCGCGCCAGCAGCACCGGCCGCTCCAGCCGGCCCCTGTGATCCAGCCGCGCCCTGCGCGCCGGCTGCACCCGTCGCGCCCGCCGGACCCGCAGGCCCCGCGGGACCTTCCGGACCGGCCGGCCCGGCGAGACCCGAGGCCGCGAGACCCGCGAGGTCGCCGTTCACCAGCACGTTGCCGGGCGCGGCCTGCAGCGGCACGAAGTTGGGCACCGTCGAGGTCACGGCCTGAATGTAGTAGCGGTCGAGCGACGAACCGAGGAATGGCGGCACCACGTTGACCAGGGCCCGGCCCGTGCCATCGAGGTTGCCCATCGCAAGGATGCGGATGTCAGTGCCAACCGCGAACGGCACGCCCGCGTAGACGAATCCCGCGCCGGTCGTGCTGCCGACGATCGCGAAGTAATGACCGGGCACGCCGGTCACGGTCACCGTGGACGGAGTTCCAGGCGAGACGACGGTCTTGCTCAGCGTCGCGGCCGGCGCCTGGGCCGCCGCATCGATCGCACCAGCCTGCCAGGCGAACAACGCGGCCACAGCCACGGCCACACCGCGCATTGAAACCCGGCGTCGCACGACGCCGGAAGACTTCCATCCACTGTTTTCGAGGTTCATCGACGTTTTTGTCTCCAGTCCGACGGGACCGCCGCGGGCAGAGCAGGTCCTATGCCACCCCGGAAACAGCACAAACGTTCAGCAAATGATCGAAGGCGTGCGCCGATCGCGCGGCTCAAGCACGAATGCGTGCGTCTTGGTCACAACGACTGACGAGTCGTGTCACTGGCGCACGATCTCGATCGGCGACTGACGCTTTTGCAGGGACGGGAAGTTGCCCGCCAGGCGCGGGGGAGGTGGTGATACTATTCCCAGGCGTCGGGGCGTGGCTCAGCCTGGTAGAGCACTCGGTTCGGGACCGAGGGGTCGGAGGTTCGAATCCTCTCGCCCCGACCAGATTTCAGAACGTATGAAGGGCGGCGCCCACGCGCCGCCCTTCGTCGTTTGCGGTTGCCGACTCGGACGCTAGCGCGTCGCGCCCTTCACCAGATCAGCCACGTCGTGGACGCGGCCGTTCGCCACGACGCGTCGCACCTTCAGCGCGTCGCCGATTCGTTCGAGCGGATTGCCTTCGACCAGCACGATGTCGGCGAGCTTGCCGGCAGCGATGATGCCGGCATCGAGGTTCAGCGCCTCGGCGGGCGTGGCCGTGGCGGCGCGCAGCGCCTGGAAGGGCGTCATGCCGGCATTCACGTAGGCGTTCAACTCGCCGTGCAGGTTGACGGCGTTGGGTGTATCAGTGCCCGCCACCACCTTGCCGCCGGCCTTGAAGATGTCCATCAGCATCTGGTTGTTGCCGGGGCTGTCGGCGCCGCCGCCGGGCGCGCCGCCGCCTTGCGGGCTACGCACCTGCTGCTGCATCCACTCGGGATAGAGCGCAAAACGCGGGTCCTGGCGCAGCGCCGGATCGGCTTCGAAGATGCGGCGCACGCCGCCGCCCGACATCATCGGGCACCAGTAGCGCTCGCTCTTGCCGAACAGCTGTACGACGTCGGCGTAGGCGCGCTGCAGCGTCGTCTGCTTCGGCGAATAGCCGCGGCGGCTGGTCGCGGCGGTGTGTTCGGTGTTGTCGACGCCGACGAGCGCCGCCGGAAAGATCTCGTGGGTCGCCACCGGCACGCCGATGCCGTGCGCGAACTCGACCATCCGCTTCTGCTGCAGATCGGGCAGCCGCACGTAGCTCTTGATGAGGTCGTGCTGCAGCACCTTGGCGCGCTCGAGCTCCATCTCGAGGTGCGCCGGGCTCGAAATCGCCACGCCCATCTTGTAGTAGACCCGCTGCCATTCCATCAGATAGCCGGTGCCGTAGACCCGCGGTCCCGGCCGGTACGCCGGCTTCGTTGGCCTCGCGGTCCTCGACCGCTTCGTACGGGGTGTTGCCCGGGCTGCGCACCGTCGTCACGCCGAAGGCGAGCCAGGCGCGCCCCTGCGCTTCGCCGAAGTCCTTCTGCAGGTGCGAATGGAATTCGATCAGGCCGGGCATCGCGGTCAGATTCGATCCGTCGACGACGGTGCCGCGGTGCGCGGCGGCACTGTGCGGCGCCACCGAGCGGATGCGGTTGCCGTCGACGACGATGTCGGTCTCGCCGCGCGCGGCCTCGCTCACGCCGTCGACCAGCCGGCTCACGTGGATGGTCGTGCGCCCGGTCGGCACCGCCGGGGTGTAGGTGAGCGACAGCGGCACGTCGCTGGCCTGGCCGGTCTCGATGTCGACCATGCGCAGCCTGTCCATCGACTGGTAGAGCAGCCGCTTGGAGTCGCCGGCCCAGCTCGGCGAGTGGGCCATCTCGGTCGAGACCCGGCGCGGCGGTCCGAGCGGCTCGCCGGCCGCTGACACCGGCCACACCGCCAGCAGCCCCTCGTAGATCGCCGCCATCTTGGTGCCATCGGGCGACCACACGGGGCCACCGCCGCCGCGCGAATCGATCGACAGGTTCGGGTTGGGGGCGAACCACTTGTCGTCGCCGCCGCTGGCGGACATCGTCAGCACCTGGTTGGTGCCTTCGCGAAACCGGGTGGAGTAGGACGACACCATGCCGACGGCGACGCGGCGGCCGTCGGGCGACCAGGTCGGCGTGCCCGGGGAGAACAGCGAGTCGTGGATGCGCGTGACCGCGCCGCTCGCCACGTCGACCACCGACACCGGCGCGCGGCGCCACATGCCGTCGACGTCGAAGAAGGCGATGCGCGTCCCGTCGGGCGACCAGGTGGCGCCTTGCGGCTGGGTGGTCAGCTTCGTGAGCTGGCGGTCCTGGCCGGTGGCGAGATCGCGGATCCACAGCTGCAGCAGCGCGCCGCCCTTGTCGGACGAGTAGACCAGCTTGGTGCCGTCGGGCGACCAGGCCGGATCGGTGTCGAGGAAGCGATCCTTGGTGAGGTTCTCGGCGGCGCCGCCGATCGGCATCACCCAGATGTCGCCGACGGCGGCAAACGCCACCTTCGACGCGTCGGGCGCGATCACCGGCCGCACCACGCCGAGCACCTTGCGCGGCGCGCGCGAGTCGAAGTCGCGCGCGACCCGGGTGTAGCGGGCCGGGGTGGCCTGCAGCGTGGCGGTGAACGGCACGTCGGTGAAGGCCGCGCCGCCCACCGTGCGGCGGCGGATCTTGCCATCGGCGGTGTAGAAGAACTCGGTCGCGCTCGCCCAGCTCGGGCGGAACGGGAACACGTTCTCGCTGCCGGTGATCGCAACGCCGCCCAGTTCGAGGCGGCTCGAGCCGCCCTCCAGCGCGTGCAGGACGATCTGTCCGCCCGGTCCCCATGACGCCGCATCGACGCGTCCCTGCGACGAGCCAATCTGCCGCTCGGCGCCGCCGGCAGCGGGCACCGCCCACACGTGCCGCTCGCCGTCGCGAGTCGAGACGAAGCTGATGTCGGCGTCGTTGGGCGACCAGCTCGGCATCGAGTCCTCGGCGACATGAGTCGTCAACTGCCGCACGGCGCCGGTCGTCAGCTCGAGCACCCAGATGTTGTAGTTGCTGCCCAGCGGATCGCCGCGGTCCGACGAGAACGCGATGCGGGTGCCGTCGTGCGACCACGCCGGTTCACGGTCGTCGAAGGCGCCGAAGGTCAGCTTGCGCTGCCGGGTGCCGTCGGGGGCCACCGCCCACAGGTCGTAGCCGCCGTCGCGATACGCGAAGAACGCGATCGTGCGGCCGTCGGGCGACCACGCCGGCTGGCGGGCGTCGTTGAACACATCGGTGATGCGCGTCGCCGCGCCGCCCGCGACCGGAATCGTCCACAGGCTGCCCTGGAGATCGACGGCCAGCGTGCGGCCGTCCGGCGAGACCGCGACCGACATCGACGTGCCTTCCGACACCGGCACGTCGACGGTCGCCGCGGCGGCTGGCCGGGCCTGACGCGACGTCGTGGTCTGCGCGCGCGAGGCGACGCCGGCGTTGGCGGCCACGACCAGCACGAGGGCGAGGAGAGACAAAGAACGGATGCGCATGATTGGCCCTTACCCTATGAGTGCTGGTGAGACGAGTCAAGCGCGCGGCGACTACAATCGCACGCACGGGTGACGTCCTCCGCCTCGTCTTCATCGCCGGCCCCTCGCGTGTCGCTCCTCGGCGTGCTCATGGCGCTCGCCGGCCTGGCCGTGCTGGTGGCGACGATCCGCCAGGTCGGCTGGACCGGGATTCGCGCCGCGCTGAGCGCGGTGGGACTGTGGTTCATACCGGTGGTCGCGCTCGGGGGGTTGCGCTTCCTGACCCGGGCGCTGGCGTGGACGCGGTGCGCCGCACGCGTCGGCGGCGGCGGGCTCACCGTGGCGCAGGCGTTTGGCGCCGGCATCGCCGCCGATGCGGTCGGCAACCTCACGCCGCTCGGGCTGCTCGCCTCGGAACCCACCAAGGTGCTGCTGGTGCGTGGGACCGTGCCGACCGGGCCAGCGCTCACCTCGGTGGCGCTCGACAACGCCTTCTACACCGGCTCGGTGGTGGTCATGATCGCCGTCGGCGCCTGGATGCTCGTCCGCCAGACGGCGCTGCCGCCGTCGCTGCGCCTCGGGGCCGAGCTGGTCCTTGCCGCGATCGTCGCCGGCGCGCTGCTCGCCGCCTGGGCGGTACGCCGGCGCCCGGCGGTGCTGTCGTGGGCGGCCCAGCTCGCGGCGCGACTCACGGGACGTGAGGCGCGCACGCCCGCGGTGCTCCAGGAGATCGAGTCGCGCTTCTACGGCGTGGCCGGCTGGCCGGCGCGGGCCGTCGCGGCGGTGGCGGGATGGCAGGCGCTCTTCCACGTTGCGGCGGTGGCCGAGGTCTGGCTCATCCTCTCGGTCCTCTCTGGCGGCCGCACGTCGTTCGCCGACGCCTTCATCCTCGAGACGACCGGCCGTCTGGTCACCGTGCTCTTCAAGGTGGTGCCGTTCCGGGTCGGCGTCGACGAAGCCGGCGCCGCGGTGGTCGCCAGCGCCATCGGCGTGCCGGTGTCGGATGCGGTGGCGCTGGCGCTCATGCGCAAACTCCGCATCCTCGTCTGGAACGGCGCCGGTCTCGCCGTGCTGGCACGAACGCGGCGCTGACCCGGCCCGTGCTTGTCAGCACCGGCGCCGCTTCCTACAATCGACAGGCCCCGTCCCTCAGCTGGAGTGTCCTGATGTCCCGTTCCGCCATCCCTCTCGCCGTCGTCCTCGCCCTGGCCGCGCTCGCGGCCGTCGCCGGATCATCGGCGCGTCCGCAGGCCCAGGGTGGCAGCGTCGACCCGGCGTTGTACAGCGGCATGCAGTGGCGCAGCGTCGGCCCGGCCCGGGGCGGCCGCTCGATCGCCGCCGGCGGCAGTGACGCACGGCCGTACGAGTACTGGTTCGGCACCACCGGCGGCGGCGCGTGGAAGACGGTGGACGGCGGCACCAACTGGACGCCGATGACCGACGGCAAGATCGGCATGTCGTCGGTGGGCGCGCTGGGGGTCTGTCCAGCCAACCCCGATGTCGTCTACATCGGCGGCGGGGAAGTGGCGTTCCGCGGCAACATCATCCAGGGCGACGGCGTCTACAAGACGGCCGACGGCGGCCAGACCTGGACCCACGTCGGCCTGCGCGACTCGCAGGCGGTGGCGCGCCTGCGCGTCCACCCGACCTCGTGCGACACGGTGTTCGCGGCGGTGTTCGGGCCGCCCTACAACGAGCACGCCGAACGCGGCGTCTACAAGTCCGCCGACGGCGGCAAGACCTGGCGCAAGACGCTGTTTCGCGACGGCCGGACCGGCGCGGTGGATCTGACGCTCGATCCGAAGAACCCGCAGGTGCTCTACGCGTCGCTGTGGGAGGCGTTCCGCACGCCGTGGTCGATGTCGAGCGGCGGACCCGGCAGCGGCCTGTTCAAGTCGAGCGACGGCGGCGACAGCTGGACCGAGCTCACCAGGAACTCCGGCCTGCCGGCCGGACTGTGGGGCAAGGTCGGCGTGTCGGTGTCGCCGGTCGACGGCAACCGCGTCTACGCGCTGATCGAGAACGACGCCGCCGGCGGGCTCTACGTCAGCGACGACGGCGGCGCCAGCTGGCGGCAGAGCACCGACAACCGCAACATCCGCCAGCGCGCCTTCTACTACTCGCGCCTGGTCGCCGACACGAAGGACAAGGACACCGATCTACATCCTCAACGTCCAGTTCTTCAAGTCGACCGACGCCGGCAAGACGCTGACGACGATCCGCGTGCCGCACGGCGACAACCACGATCTGTGGATCTCGGCCACCGACAGCCAGCGCATGGTCCAGGCCAACGACGGCGGCGCCAACGTGTCGGTGAACGGCGGGCGCTCGTGGACCGGGCAGGACTTCCCGACCGGCCAGTTCTACAACGTCTTCACGACCAGGCACGTGCCGTATCACATCTGCGGCGCGCAGCAGGACAACAGCACCGCTTGCGTTGGCAGCCAGGCCCAGGCCGGCGCCGGCGAGGGCAGCCTGCCGCCGATCTTCTATGCCGTCGGCGGCGGCGAGAGCGGCTACATCGCCCCCGACCCCACCGACACCAACGTGTTCTTCGCCGGCAGCTACGGCGGGTTCCTCAGCCGCCTCGATCGCGAGACCGGGCAGCAGCGCGCCGTCAACATCTACCCCAACAACCCGATGGGCTATTCGGCGATCGACATCAAGGAACGCTTCCAGTGGACGTTCCCGATCGTGTTCTCGCCGCTCGACCCCAAGGTGCTCTACGCCTCGTCGCAGTACCTGTGGCGCACGACCAACGGCGGACAGAGCTGGGAGAAGATCAGCCCGAACCTGACCCGGTCCGATCCGAAGACGCTGCAGGCCTCGGGCGGCCCGATCACCCGCGATCAGACCGGCGTCGAGACCTACGCGGTGATCTTCACGATCGCGCCGTCGCGCCAGGACGCCGCCACGATCTGGACCGGCTCTGACGACGGCGTGGTGCAGGTCACGCGCGACGGGGCGAAGACGTGGACGGCGGTGACGCCGCCCGATCTGCCGGAGTTCACGCGCATCGGGCTCATCGAGGCGTCGCCGCATCAGAACGGCGTGGCCTACCTGGCCGGCAATCGCTACCAGCTGGGCGACCGCCGGCCCTATCTCTACAAGACCACCGACTTCGGACGGTCGTGGACGAAAATCGTGGCCGGGATTCCCGAACACGACTTCCTGCGCGTCGTGCGCGAGGATCCGGCGCGCCGCGGGCTGCTCTTCGCCGGCACCGAGCACGGCGTCCACGTGTCGTTCAACGACGGGGTGGCGTGGCAGCCGCTGCAGCTGAACCTGCCCGACACGCCGGTGCACGGCATCGTCGTCGAAGGCCGCGATCTGGTCATCGGCACGCACGGCCGGGGCTTCTACGTCCTCGACAACATCGGCGTGCTGCGCCAGGCCACGCCCGAGCTCACGACCAACGACCTGTTCGTGTTCCAGACCTTCGACCCGTTGCGCGGGCGCGACCGCAACGTCACCATCGACTACTACCTGGGCCGCGCCGCCGACGAGGTGAAGGTCGAGTTCCTCGACGCCGGCGGCCAGGTGCTGCGCACGTTCACCGGCACGCCCAAGCCCGACCCGAACGGCGGGCTGCCGCCCGGCGTCGATCCTGACGCGGCGGCGTTCTTCGGGCTGGCCCCGGCCCGGGTCGGCGTGGCCAAGGGCATGAACCGCTTCACCTGGGACATGCGCTACGAGGGCGCCACCGTGTTCCCGGGGATGATCATGTGGGCGGCGCAGCCGCAGCGCGGACCGGCGGCGGCGCCGGGACGCTACACCGTGCGGATGTCGGCCAACGGCCAGACCCGCAGCCGCGACTTCCAGATCGCCCTCGATCCGCGGCTCGCCGCCGATGGCGTCACGGTCGAAGACTTGCGCGAGCAGTTCGCGCTGTCGGCGCGCATCCGCGACAAGGTGACGGACGCCAATACCGCGGTCATCACCATTCGCGCCATCCGCGACCAGGTCAACGAACGGCTGCAGAAGATCAGCCCGCGGCGCAAGGCCGAGATCCAGAAGCTGGCCGACGCCGTGCTGACGCCGCTGACCGCGGTGGAGGCCGAGGTCTACCAGGTGCGCAACCGCAGCAGCCAGGATCCGCTCAACTACCCGATCATGTTGAACAACAAGATCGCGGCGCTGTCCGGGGTGGTCGAGAGCGCCGACCACAAGCCCACGGCGCAGAGCTACGAGGTGTTCGACGAGCTGGCGAAGGCGCTGGACGCCCAGCTGGCGAAGATGCGCCAGACGGTGACCACCGACCTGCCACGCCTCAATTCGGCCCTGGGTCGCGAGAAGCTGGCGGCGGTGGATCCGGCGGCCAGGCCGGCCGCGACCGCCCCGGCCACGGCCCCGCCGCCGCGCCCGTAGCTGGAGCAGGCGGCTGTGCGGAGGCCGCACGGACCGGTGCGCGGAGCGACCCACGTTCGGCCCGGATCGGGCCGGCGAACCGCGGGTTCAAGCCGGGCACACCTCTTGCCGATTGACCGGGCGGAGTGCGTGCATGATGGTGCCCCCCGGTTCGTCGCCCCTGCTTCCCGATCTGCCGTCAGTCGGCGCCCCCGGCGGCGACGGGCCACTGGTGCTGGTCGTGGGCGATTCGAACGAGGCGCGAGCCGTCGAACGGGCGCTCAGCCGGGCGGTGGTACGGACGCAATACGCCGCCGCCGCGGCCGAGGCGAGCGAGTGGATGGCGCAGGCGTCGCCGACCGTAGTCGTTGTCGACATCGACGCCGCCCATCTCGAAGCCCTGGATCTGTGCCGGCGTGTGAAGCGTGACAGCGCGACCCGGCTCCTGCCGATCATCCTGCTCTCCGACGATCGGCAGCGCGAGCAGCGCCTGGCGGGTATCGAAACCGGCGCCGAAGCCTTGCTCAGCAAACCCTTCGATCCGGAAGAGCTGCTGATCCGGGTGCGCGCCTTCGGCCGGGTCAGTCAGTACACGAGCGACCTGGATTCGGCGGCGTCGATCGTCATGACGGTTACGGCGATGATCGAGGCGCGCGAGTCGTCGCCGGGGCACTGCTACCGGATGGCCAACTACGCCACGGCGCTCGGCCGGGCGCTCAAGCTCGGCGACGCCGATCTCCAGTCGCTCTACCGCGGCGCCTTCCTGCACGACATCGGCATGCTGGCCATCCCCGACGCGATTCTCCGCAAGGGCGGCCGGCTCGAGCCGGAGGAGTACGCCGTCATCAAGTCGCATCCGTTGATCGGCGACGCGCTGTGCGCCAACCTGCGCACCCTGCACGGGGTGCGGCCGATCGTCCGTCACCATCACGAACGGCTCGACGGCTCGGGCTATCCCGACGGCCTGGTCGGCGACGCCGTGCCGCTGCTGGCCCAGATCGTCAGCCTCGTCGACGGCTTCGAGGCGATCACCATGGGCCGCGAATACGTCGCGCCGCGCAGTCCGCACGAGGCGCTCGCGGTGCTTGGCCACGAGGTGCGCGTCGGCTGGCGCCGGCCCGAAGTCGTCGACGCGTTCGCGGCGCTGGTCACCAGCGGCGCGCTCGAGCGGTTCCGCGGCACGGCCACCGAGGCCGCCGCCGAGCTCGACGTCCTGGCCGCCGACCTGCAGCGCGTCGCCAACACCCCGACCCTCGACCTGACGCCGTGGACGCCGCGCGCATGATCCGCGCCACCGGCGGCGTGGCCCTCGTCCGGCCGGCGATCGGTCCGGCCGCGGCCCTGCGCCGCCCGGCCCGCGGCGTCGCCGCGACTCGCCCGGCCTTCGCTTACCACGGACTGGTCGGGCACACGCCGGCCATGCTGCAGCTGTTCGCCGCCGTCGATCGCTTCGCGCCGCACGCTCGCGCCACGCTGGTCACCGGCGAGACCGGCACCGGTAAGGCCGCGGTGGCCCGCACGCTCTACCGGCTCGGCCCGCGCCGCGGCGGGGCTTTCGTGCCGGTGTCGTGCGCCAACGCCGCCGCCGACGACACTCCGTGGGTGAATCGAGTGGCCGGCGGCGACGACGCCGACATGACGCTGTTCTTCGCTGACGTCGCCGATCTGCCGCCGTCCGAGCAGACGCGGCTGGCGCAGCTGCTGTCGGGCGGCGACGCGGCGGCGCGGCGCACCGCCGACGTGCACGTGATCGCCGCCACGGCGCACGACCTGCCGGCGGCGATCGCCGCCGGCCGCTTTCGACCCGACCTGTACTACCGGCTCGGCGTCTTCACCCTGCACGTGCCGCCGCTGCGCGAGCGGCTCGACGATCTGCCGGACCTGGCGGCGCTGTTCCTGCGCGACATCACCGCCCGCCTGCAGGTGCGCGTGCACGGCCTGACAGCGGCGGCGGTCCGGGTGCTGCAGAGTCAGCCGTGGCCGGGCAACCTGCGCGAGCTGCACAACGTGCTCGAGCGGGCCGCGGTGCTGACCGATGACGACAGGGTGGGCGAGGGGCCGGTCCGGCAGGCGTTGTCGGCGGCGGGAGCCACGACCCACGCCGAGACCGCGCCGGGCACGCCAGCGATCGAGGCGCCAGCCCGGCTCGACGACGCGCAGCGGGCGCACGTGCGCAGCGTGCTGCACGGTGTGCACGGCAACAAGACCCGGGCGGCGGCGCGGCTCGGGATCAGTCGCCGGGCGCTCTACCGGCTGCTCGACCGGCTCGGCGCGTGAGTTCCACGCGGCTGTTACAATGCGCCAGTGCGGACGGCGCGGCGCTATGTCATCACGGGCCGCGTGCAAGGCGTGGGCTACCGCTTCTTCGCACTCGACGCCGGCCGGCGTGAAGGCTTGACCGGACACGTCCGCAACTTGACCGATGGACGGGTCGAGGTCGAAGCCGAAGGCGAGGCCGAGGCCCTGGCCCGGTTCGAAGCGGCGCTGTGGCGAGGCCCGTCACACGCCCGCGTCGACGACATCGCCAGCGACGAACTCGCCCCGTCCGGCCGCACCGGCCCCTTCGCCATCGCCTGACCGCCCTCGCCCCATGGACCAGCTCAAAGCCAAGATCCGCCACGTGCCCGACTTCCCGAAGCCGGGCATCCTCTTCTACGACATCACGACGCTGCTCGGCGACCCGGCCGGTCTGCGCGAGACCATCGACGCCCTGACCGCGCCGTACCACGGGGCCGGGATCGAGCGGGTAGTCGGCATCGAGAGCCGCGGGTTCATCCTGGCGTCGGCAATCGCCGACCGGCTCGGCGCCGGGTTCGTCCCGATCCGCAAGCCCGGCAAGCTGCCGGCGACGACCATCGGCGAGTCGTATGCGCTCGAATACGGCAGCGACCGCCTCGAGATCCACAGCGACGCGGTGACGCAGGGCCAGCGCGTGCTGCTGGTCGACGACGTGCTGGCCACTGGCGGTACGGCCCGCGCCGCCGTGAACCTGGTGACGCGGCTCGGCGGCCGCCTCCACGCCGCGGCGTTTCTGATCGAGCTGGAATCCCTCGGTGGCCGCTGCAAACTCGGCGCCACTCCGGTGCACTCGGTCGTCAAGTACCTAGAACCCATCTCATAGACCCCGGCGTAGCACCGAGGGTGGGGCGGCGCCTGGATCGCAAGGCGCGACGACCGAGGATATGGCGGATATCCGAGGGAGGAGCAACGCGGCGAGGCGGGATGCCGCGCCAGCCGAATGCCGGCGGGGTTTATGAGACGGGTTCTAGAGCTCGGCGTCCAGCCGACAGAGACCGGCCACTCGTTACGCGATCGTCGTAGCGCCGACACGCGGCCGCAGCGTCCGCCCGACACGCTAGGCGCGCCGTTGGGGCGCGTCGCCGCAGACGGAGTCTCCGCCGAAGGAGGCCCCGTGATCCACTGCCCGTCCCCCCTGTACCGTTTCGCGGCCGTTCTGACGCTGGCGCTGGCCGCTCCGGCGGCCGCTGCCGCCGACACCGTATTCGTCACCACCGCGAGGAACGCCGGCCCTGGGTCGTTCCGTCAGGCCATCGAGCGCGCCAACGGCGACCCCGAGGTGACGACCGTGCTGTTCCGCGGCGTGCGCACTGTGCTGCTGCAATCAGCGGTCGAGTTCACCGGCGCGCAGGACCTCACCATCCTCGGTAACGGCGCGACCCTCGACGCCACGGCGCTCGGCGGCGTGACGGCGGCGGCGCTGACGGCGTTCCGGGCGACCGGCGGCGGCGACCTGGCCGTGTCGAGTCTGACCATCCGCAACGCGCCGGGCGAGGGCCTGGCGGTGGACGTGCCGCCGACGTTGACCAGTGGCACCGTGCGGGTGTGGCTGCTCAACGTCGACATCCTCGGCAACCAGGGCCACGGCGTGCTGGTGAACGACCAGGAGGATCCGACCACGTCCGAGACGCCTGAGGGCGACCCGATTCCGCCCAACCCGAACGGCTCGGGCGCCTCGGTCGAGGTCACCGTGCTCAGCAGCCGCTTCGCCGGCAACGGCTTCAGCGTGTCGGACCGCGACGGGCTGCGGGTGAACGAAGGCGGCGCCGGCACGCTGACCTTCACCATGAAGCTGTCGGCCGCCGATGGCAACGGCGCCGACGGCGTCGAGCTCGACGAGCGCGGCGACGGCGACGTGCGCATCGACGTGTTTGGGTCGCGCTTCTCGGGCAATGGCCCGCTGGATCCGGCGGATCTCGACGACGGCTTCGACATCGACGAGCTGAACGGCGGCAGCATCCTCGGTCAGGTGGTCCTGACGACGGTGAACGACAACTTCGAAGAGGGTCTGGACTTCAACGAGAACGGCGCCGGCGATCTGCGGGTCAACCTGCTGCTCGTCGAGGCCAGCCGAAACCGTGAAGAGGGCATCGACTACGAAGAGGACGACGACTTCGCCGGCGGCGGCGACCTGGTGACGACGATGGCCGGCATCCGCGCCAATGACAACGGCGCTGATGGCGGCGACGGCGCTGTCAAGATACGCGAGAAGGGCGACGGCCTGCTGCAGGCGACGCTGAGCGGCATCGAGACCCTCGACAACCTGTACGACGGCGTCAACCTTCGCGAGGACTCGACCGGCGATCTCCGGGTTTCCGTCGAACGGATGAACGCCCGGCGCAACGCCGGAGATGGCCTCAGCCTCGACGAACGGAGCGGAGGGATCCTCACGGCCGCCGTGGCCAGCTCGACGGCGGTGCTGAACGACGCTGCGGTGTCCGTCCCGCCCGACGTCGACGTCAGAGCCGACGGCACCGGCACCCTGGTTCTGACCGGCGTCACCTACAACACCAGCGTCATCGCGATCGGCGTGGCTGTCACGACCAATCCATAGGCGGGGTTTCACGCCACGAACGGCCCCGGCCTGCCGGCTGGGGCCGCTTTTCGTGGACGGGCCGATGGGGAGGTGGACGGGCCGGAAGGCGGGTCGCGCACTCGGGTGGCCTGCCAGCCGTAGCTCCATGCATTCACCGGGAGCGAAGGATGGCGCGCCCGGGCGGAATTGAACCGCCGACCCCCCGCTTAGGAGGCGGGTGCTCTATCCCCTGAGCTACGGGCGCAGCAGCCGTTACTGTACCAGAGGCGTTCCGGCTCCTGATAGAATCGGAAGCTCTATGAAGCACTCCGAGCGCGAGCACCTCAAGGAGAACGAGCTGGCCAAGGCCCTGGCGGCCGCCAACCAGACGGTGGGTCAGCACAAGACGCAGTACCTGGCCATCTCCGGCGCGGTCGTCGCCGTGCTGCTGGCGGTGGCCGGCTACACCTGGTGGAGCCGCAATGCCGACGCCGCGTTGAGCGGCCTGCTGGCCGACGCGATGGTCGTCTACGAGGCGCCGGTCCAGGCGGCGGTGCCGCCGACCGAAACCGGTTCGACGGCCGCGCCGACCCAGATGCCCGGCACCTATCCGACCGAGCGCGCCAAGCTCGAAGCCGCGCTGCCGAAGTTCCTGGCCGCCGCCGAGGCCAGCCCGGCGAGCGCGCCGGGCCGTCTCGCGCGCTTCAACGCCGCGGCGATTCTGCTCACGCTCGGCCGCTATGACGAGGCGCGCACGCACTACGACCAGCTGGCCGGCGGCTCCGACCTGGTGGCGCGCGGCGCCGCGCTCGGCCGCGCCCAGGCGCAGCTGCGCGCCGGTCAGTTCAATCCGGCCATCGAGGGGCTCAAGACCCTGAGCACCGACACCGCGTCGGCGCTGCCGGTCGACGGCGTGCTGATGGAGCTGGCCAAGGCGTATCGGGCGTCGGGCAAGGTCGACGACGCCCGCAAGACCCTGAACGAGATCGTCGAGAAGCACGCCGAGTCGCCCTTCGCCGCCGAAGCGCGCGCGGAACTCGACAAGCTCAAGGGCTAGGCGTCGGCGTCGCGCTTCAGCTCGGCCAGCAGCCGCAGGGCATCGAGCGGCGTCGTCTGGTCGATGTCCACACCGCGCAGACGCTCGCGCAGCCCGTCGTCGGCCGGGGCCTGGAACAGCCCGAGCTGCTGTTGTGGCTGCACCGGCTGTCCGCTGAGCGCGGGCCGGCCGCCGCGCGACAACTCGTCCTGCTCGAGCGCGCGCAGGATGTCGCGGGCCCGCGACACCACCGGCGGCGGCAATCCGGCCAACCGCGCCACATGGATGCCGTAACTGCGGTCGGAGCGGCCGGGCAGGATCTTGTGCAGGAAGACGATGTCGTCTTTCCACTCCTGGACGGCGACGTGCGCGTTGACGACCCCGGGCACGCCGTCGGCCAGATCCGTCAGCTCGTGGTAGTGCGTCGCAAACAGCGTCTTGGGCCTGGCGCGGGCATTGGTCGCCAGATGTTCGGCCACCGCCCAGGCGATGCTCAGGCCGTCGAACGTGGCCGTGCCGCGGCCGACTTCGTCGAGCACCACCAGACTCTTCGACGTCGCGCCGCTCAGGATGTGCGCCGTCTCCTGCATCTCGACCATGAAGGTGGACTGGCCGCGGCTGATGTTGTCCGATGCGCCGACCCGGGCGTAGATGCGATCGACGAGGCCGAGCTTGGCCTCGCGCGCCGGCACGAACGAGCCGGTCTGCGCCAGCAGCGACAGCAACGCCACCTGCCGCAGGTAGGTCGACTTGCCGCCCATGTTCGGGCCGGTCAGCACGACCAGCTGCTGGGTGCTGCCGTTCAGCGTCACGTCGTTGGGCACGAACGTGCCGCCGGCCAGCCGTTCCACCACCGGGTGGCGCACGTCGGTCGCGGTCAGCTCGTCGCCGTCGTGCACGTGCGGCTTGGTGAAGTTGCCGACCGCCGCGATCTCGGCCAGCCCGGCCAGCACGTCGAGCGCGGCCAGGGCCGACGCCGTGTCGAGTACCCGCGGCGCCTCGGTCGTCACCTGCGCGCGCAGCGCCTCGAACAGCGCCAGTTCGCGCTCGATCGCCCGCTCGTCGGCACCGAGCACCTTCTCCTCGTAGTCCTTGAGGGCCGGGGTGACGAAGCGCTCGCCGCCGGCGATGGTCTGCTTGCGGATGTAGTCGCCGGGCACGGCGTGCAAGTTGGCCTTCGAGATCTCGATGTAGTAGCCGAACACCCGGTTGAAGCGCACCTTCAGCGACTGGATGCCGGTGCGGGCGCGTTCGGTGGCCTCGAGCTCGGCGATCACCTGCTTGCCGGATCGGCTGACGCGGCGCAACTCGTCGAGCTCGACGTCGACGCCGTCGCGGATGGCGTCGCCGTCGCGGGCCAGCGCCGGCGGCTCGTCCACCAGCGCCGCTTCGATGGCCGTGCGGACGTCGACGAGATCGTCGAGGCGGGCGAGCAGGCTGCCGACCAGCGGCGCCCGGCATTCGCCGAGCAGCAGCCGCACCCGCGGCACGGCCGCGAGCGAGGTGCGCAGGGCGACGAGATCGCGGGGGCTGGCCGTCGCGAGCGCGACCCGCGACATCAGGCGCTCGAGGTCGAGCACGGTCTTCAGCGTCTCGCGCACCTTGCCGCGATCGGCGGCGCGGAAGGCCAGTTCCTCCACCGCATCGAGCCGGTCGCGAATCGGCTCCAGCGTGACCAGCGGCGCCAGCAGCCAGGCGCGCATCAGCCGCCCGCCCATGGCGGTGACGGTGCGATCGATTTCGTCGAGCAGCGAACCGGCGCGGCCGCCGTGGCTCGATTCGACCAGCTCGAGGTGACGGATGGTCGTCGGGTCGATGAGCAGCCGCCCGGCCGACTCGCGCAGCCGCAGCGTCCGCACGTGGGCGAGGTCGGCCTTCTGCGTGTCGCGCAGATAGCGCACGAGCGCGCCAGCGGCGGCGACGGCCTGGGGGCGGGTGTCGAGCCCGAAGCCCTCGAGACCGCCAACACGCAACTGCTCGCACAGCGTCGCGCCGGCCCGCGCCAGATCGAACGTCCACGGGTCGACCGCGGTCATCGGAATCGCGGCCGACGACGGCAGCACCGCCGTCACGTCGACGCCGGCCGGGGCGATGATCTCGCGCGGCGCCAGCACCGCGATGTCGTCGTCGAGCGCCTGACGGGCGTGGGCGCCGCCGTATTCGGCGACCTGGAACTCCCCGGTCGACAGGTCGAGCAGGCTGACGCCGATCCGGGTGTGCGGGCCGAGCGGCTGATCGAGACCGCTGACCGCCAACAGGAACGCCGGCTCGCGCGCGTCGAGGTAGCCGGCGTCGGCCAGGGTCCCTGGCGAGACGACGCGCACGACCTCGCGCCGGACCACGCCCTTGGCCTTGCGCGGGTCCTCGACCTGCTCGCAGATCGCCACGCGGTGGCCCTTCTTGACCAGCCGCGTGATGTAGCCATCGGCGGCGTGATGGGGCACGCCGCACATCGGGACGGCGGCGCCCGACGCGTCCTTCGAGCGCGAGGTGAGCGTGAGATCCAGCGCGCGCGCCGCCACCAGCGCGTCCTCGTAGAACAGCTCGTAGAAATCGCCCATCCGGAACAGCACGAGGGCGAGGGGATACTGCCGCTTGGCGTCGAGGTACTGGCGCATCGCCGGCGTGACGGACGCACCGGGAGCGGGCAAGGGCGGCGCAGAGTCTGGGGCGGGGGAGATGACGGCCTCGGCTGTCGGAAAGGGGCGCGGGCCGCGAGGCCCGGCGCCGACGAACGTCGAGTATAGTCGGCTAGCGAGGCTCCTCCTCAGCCTCGGACCGTTCGAGACGTCTCGCGCATGATGTGGGTTCTCGCCGTGGACACGAGCTCGCCGGGCGGCGCCGTGGCGCTGCTCCGCGACGGCGAGGTGGTCGTCGAACGGCGCGGCGAACCCGCGCGCAGCCCCGCCGAGCACCTCATGACGATGCTGGCCGAGGTGCTGGCCACGGCCGGCGTGACCCCGTCGGCGCTCGACCTGCTCGCGGTCGCCGCCGGGCCCGGCGGCTTCACCGGGTTGCGGGTCGGACTGGCCACCATCCAGGGACTGGCCCTGGCGCTCGATCGTCCGACCGTGGGCGTGCCGTCGCTGGCCGCCACGGCGTGGCGCCACTTCGCGGAGTCGCGGGAACACGACTGCTGCGGCGTCTGGCGGGACGGCGCCCGCGGCGATGTCTTCGCCGCCGCGCTGGGCCGGTCGGCGTCGGCCGCGACCTGGCCGCTCGACGAGATCGCCGCCGTCACGGTGGCGGCGCCGGCGGTCGTCGCAGCCGCCTGGCGATCGATCGTGCCGGCCGATGCGCCGGTGCTCCTCGGCCCCGGGGCCCCCGGGCGGGAGGCGGCCGCCGCGGCCGGGCGCCTCGTCATCGCCGCCGTCGAACCGCTGGCCGTGGCGGTGGGGCGGATCGGCCGACTCGTGCACCAGACCGGCGGCTCCGGACCGCCCCACGCGCTTGGCCCCGCTGTACGTCCGCCGGCCCGACGCCGAAGTCGAGCGGGATCGGCGGCTGGGCCGTGCCCCGCGACTGTGATGGTGACCTTCGGCCGGCTCACCGAGGGGCGCGAGATCGACGGGATTCTCGCGCTCGATGCGCTGTGCTTCCACCGGCCGTGGACTCGCGCCGACTACGAACGCGAACTGGCCGATCCGGCCCGGTGCTTTCTGTTCACGGCCCGCGACGCCGCCGGCCAGCTGGTGGCGTACTGCTCCTTCTGGCGCATCTTCGACGAAGCCCACGTCAACAACTTCGCGGTGCACCCGGCCTGGCGCCGGCAGGGGCTCGGCCGGCGCCTGCTCGCCCACGTCCTCGCCGAGGCCGAGGCACTCGGCGCCCCGCGCGCCACGCTCGAAGTCCGGGCCTCGAATCTGCCGGCCATCGCCCTCTACGAAGCCGGGGGATTCGTCCGCGGCGGACGCCGGACCGCCTACTACACCCATCCGGTCGAGGACGCACTCATCCTCTGGCGGGAGCCCGGCCCAGCCACCTCGGCGGCCCCGCGCGGACGACCTTGAACCGCCCGACCGGCGGTGCTAGAGTCCGGCCCGAGGGGCCTGGCGCACGGGGCGACGGGTCCAGGAAGGGGGCGGATGTCATGATGACTGACACCGAGGAAACGCGCCGCCTGCTGCTGGCCAGCAGCGACGCATTCCGTCAACTCTCCGATCACCACCACGCACTCGACGACCGACTGAAGATCCTCGCCACGAAGCCTCACCTCACCGACGACGAACAGCTCCAGGAAGTCACGTTGAAGAAAGAGAAGTTGCGGCTCAAGGACCAGATGGAGGCGTTCGTCCGGCGTCACCACTCCGGCCTCCAGAGTCCGATGTCCGCCTGACCACTTCCCTTCGTGACGGCGCTGGTGACCGACCGGCGCCGTCGCGGACTGTCGCGCCGGCCGCGCGCGACAGTACAATTCCCCCCGTGTTGACGATCGGACTCGACCGCGCCGGATGGCCGTTCATCCTCGGCGCCGTCGTCGTGGCGCTTGCCGGCGGCTGGCTCGGCGGCCGCGTCTGGGCCATACCCGGGGTGCTGCTGGCGGTCGGCTTCGTGTTCTTCTTCCGCGATCCTGACCGTCCGCTGCCGGCGGATCAGGCGCTCATCCTCTCGCCGGCCGACGGCGAGGTGAAGTTCGTCGGCCCGGCCATGGCCGGTGGTCCCGACGGCGCCTGGCAGCAGATCACCATCTTCCTGTCGCCGCTCGACGTGCACGTCAACCGCGCGCCGGTGTCGGGCCGCGTCACCCGCGTCACCATCAAGCCGGGCAAGTTCCTGCCGGCCTACACACCCGAGAGCGGCGCCGTCAACGAGCAGGCCGAGGTGTGGATCGACCACGAGGGCCGGCCGGCGGTCTATCGTCAGGTGGTCGGCGTGCTGGCCCGCCGCGTCGTCGCCCGGGTCGTCGAGGGCGACCAGCTGCGGGTCGGACAGCGCGTCGGCGTGATGAAGTTCGGGTCGCGGATGGACGTCTTCCTGCCGCCGGAGCTGGCGGTGAAGGTGCGCGCCGGCGACCGCGTCGTCGCCGCCGTGACCGTCCTCTCGCACTGGACCGCGCGATGACCGCGATGGCCGAGACCGGGCGCGATCAGGGCGCCGAGCGCCGCGGGCTGCGCCGCGGCGTCTTCCTGATCCCGAGCCTGTTCACGTTGGCCAATCTGTTCTGTGGCTGGGCCTGTGTCGTCTATGCGATGCGCGGCGAATTCCACACCGCGGCGCCGTTCATCGGCGTGGCAATCGTGCTCGACATGCTCGACGGCCGCATCGCCCGGATGACCGGATCGTCGAGCGCCTTCGGCGTCGAGTTCGACTCGCTGGCCGATCTCATCTCGTTCGGCATGGCCCCGGCCGCGCTGACCTTCCAGTGGGGCCTGGCGCCGCTCGGCCGGCTCGGCTGGGCCGTGGGCTTCATCTACCTGGCGGCGGCCGCGGTGCGGTTGGCGCGGTTCAACATCCAGCGGGTGGCCGACAAGCGCTACTTCGTCGGCATGCCGAGCCCGTCGGCGGCCGGCATCCCGGCGGCGACGATCTTCTTCGCCTCGGCGCCGATCACCGACCGCGGCCCGGCGTTCCTCGCCCTGGCGATCCTGCTGGTGCCCGCGGTGCTGATGGTCAGCACGTTCCGCTACCGCAGCATGAAGACGCTCGATCTGTCGTCGCCGCGCAGCTACAAGGTGATCGTGCCGGTGGCGGCGTGGGTGGCGCTGATGACCGCCTACACCGAGGAAGTGCTGGTGGCGATGGCCTACCTCTACCTGGTGTCGCCGATCATCGAGTGGGGCATCGGGCGGGTCACGCGCCGGCCGCCGGCGCCGCCGCCGGCAGCCGCATCGTGACCGTGGTGCCCTGACCGGGCGTGCTGGCCACGGCGATCGTGCCGCCGTTCAGTTCGACGTTGCGGCGGGCGATCGTGAGGCCCAGACCGGTGCCGGTCGCCTTGGTGGAGAAGTACGGCTCGAAGATACGGGCCAGGGCCGCCGCGTCCATGCCGACGCCGGTGTCGGCGACGCTCACCGCGATCTCCTGCGGCGACACCACGCCGGCGCGCACCGTCAGCGTGCCCTGGCCGGGCATCGCGTGCAGCGCGTTCTCCACCACGTTGGTCAGCGCCCGCGACAGCAGCACGCGGTCGACGAGCGCCTCGGGCAGATCGGCCGGCAGCGCCCCGTCGATCACGATGCGCCCAGCCAGAGCCAGGACGTACGGCTGCAACAGCTCGGCGACGAGCGGTGCCAGCGCGGTGGGTTCCGGCCGGGCCTGCGGCGACGACGCGAAGCTCGAGAACTCGGCGGCCAGCTGGCGCAGCAGGCGCACTTGCAGCAGCACGTTGGCGATGCAGTCGTCGACCACCGGCCCGAGTGGCCGGCCCTGGTCGGCGTGCACGCGGCGCAGGTGTTCGGCATTGAGCTGAATCGGCGTCAGCGGATTCTTGATGTCGTGGGCCACCTGGCGGGCCATCTCGGCCCACGCCTCGAGCCGGTTGGTGCGCTCCAGCTGCGCCCGCTGCCGCTGCAGATCCTCGGCCATGCCGTTGAAGGCTTCGACCAGCCGTCCGAGCTCGTCGGCCGAGGTCACCAGCACGCGGGCGTCGAGGTCGCCGGCCGCCAGGCGCTGGGTCGCCCGGGTCAGCCGGCTCACCGGATCCGAGATCCGCTCCGCCGCCCAATAGCCGATGGCCGAACCGAGCAGGATGAAGGCGATGGCCGCCAGCAGCACCCGGCGATCGAGCTCGTCGAGCTGGCGCTCGATGCCGCGCTGCCGCAACGTGAGCGGCACGCTGACGATCGCCGGCCGGTCGTCGACCCGCACCGGCGCCGAGGCGACCAGGTATTCGTAGCTGCCGACCGACTCGCGCGCGAGATAGCTCGATCGACCGTCGAGGGCCAGCGCGCGGTAGACCGCGCCGGGCGTGCGGGTCGGCAGCAGCCCCGACGCGAACAGGTTGCGCTCGCTCGACGCCAGCAGCCCGGTGCCGGCGAAGACGTTGATGTCCTCGCCGATCACGCGGCTGAGCCAGACGAGCAGGCTGTCATCGAGCACCGGCAGGTTGGACGCGCCGCGCGTCTCGATGCTGGCGAAGTCTTCGACGACGCGGCTGGCCGAGGCGGCGGTGCGCGCCGCCTCGCCCTCGATGTCGGCGTAGAGCGAGGTGGCCATGTAGGCGCGGGTGACCAGCGCCAGGGCGACGACCGGCACCACCACCGCGGCGACGAAGGCCAGGAACAGCGTCCGATAGAAGCTGGCGCGCACCTGGCGCAGCAGCGCCCGGCCCGACACCGGGGCTCGGCCGGCCAGCCACGACGCCATGGTGAAGCCGGCGAGCAGCGCGACGAACGTCAACCCGGCGAGCGCGACCAGCTCGGCGAGCGCAGCGAGGTGGCCGAGCGGCGACGCCCGCGGATGGCCGACGGCGTAGATCGCGCCGCGATCGTTCAGCAGGTAGACGTCGGAGGCGACGCCGCGGTCCTCGATGACCGCCCAGAACGGATCACGCGACGCCGTGAGCCGGGCGAACAGCGCATCGGGAATCGGCCAGGCGTCGGTCCGCGACGCGAACAGCGGCCGCCGGCTCCACCCGTAGACGGCGAACGTCACGTCGTCGCGCGGGGCCGGGGCCGGCGCGCCGGAGGTGGCCCGCAACAACGCGACGTAGGGATTCTGCGCCGCCAGGAACGGCAGGTTGCTGTAGTCGAGCACCACGTGGACGACGACCGAGCCGACGATGCGCGGACCTCGGCCGCTGTCGACGCACACGCCGCGGCCGGCGTGGAGCAAGCGCCGTTCCTCGGCGAAGAACGGCGACACCTCTTCGAACAGCTCCCAGGCACACGACGATTCTTGCCAGGCCTGATCGGCGGCGGTCTCCGGCAGGTTCAAGGCGAATCGGTTGACCATCCGCCCGGCCGGATCGTAGAGCTCGACCGACGAGGTCAAGCGGCGCGCCGCCAGCGCGGTTTGCGACCACACGTGGAACGCGGCGTCCACCGACACCGGACCGGTCGTCGGCGGCGTCGAGGCCGCGACCAGATCGGCCATGCCCTCCATGCGGTCGATCTCGCTGAGCGCGTCACGCAGATACAGCTGCAGATCACGGCGCTGGTGGACGATCTGCGCGGCCAGCTCGCCTTCGATCGCCGCCTGGCGATCGCGGGCGGCCAGTCCTGACAGCGCGGGGTAGAGGGCCAGCGACGGCAGCAGCAGGGCGGCGGCCAGGACGATGAGCCGCGCCGGGGCCGCGCCGTGGCGCAGCACCCCGCGCGCCCGCTCGGCGCCGGCGGCCATGCCGACGAGGACGACGAGCGCGGCCATCACCGGCCACACCGTCCAGCCCGGCGGGTGCCACACCGCGACGCCAGCAGCGGCGCCGAGCGCGAGCGCGGCGAGTCGCCGCCACCGGCCGCGCGGGCCGCGCTCGCCGGGCACGAGCAGCGCGACCACGGCCACCACCACCAGCACCGCGCCGGCCGACGCGGCATGCAGCAGCACCGTGCCGACGGCCGCGCCGAGACGGGCAGTGGTCAGCGGCGTCAGGGCGAACTGGATCGCTTCGGACGGGGCCACCGGCAGCACCGAGGCGACGAGCGCGTCGTAGTACGCCACCGCGGCGCCGACCGCGGCGCCCAGGGCCACGTGGACGCCGTACCCCCACAGCGATCCCTCGGCCGCGCCGTGCCGGTGCCGCCGCGCGATCCGCCAGCGGCCCACGGTGGTCCACGCCAGCCACACCGCTCCCGATGCCAGCAGGGTGGTTGCCAGGAAGCGGAGCTCGCCGGCACCGCGCGGCCCGAGCGCGTCGAGCGCGCGCATCGACAGGCCCCAGGCGCCGACGAGCACCGCGGCCGCCATCCCCGACACGACGAGATACGCGCCCCAGCCGCGCGTCAGTGCGCGCCAGTCGGCGATCGGCCCAACCAGGAGCACGAGACCGGCCGCCGCCACCGCCCACAGGATGGCGACCGCCCGGCCCCACCACGCACGACGGGCGGCGTCGAGGTCCGGGTCGGCGACCCGCGCCGTGCCCAGGGGAGTGCCGTCGGGGGCGACGAGATCGACGGCGCCGGCGCCGGCGGCCGCGCCGGTACTTGGGCCGAGCATCACCGGCGCGAGCGGGGTCTCCACTTCGACCGCGTCCGCCGAGGTGCCCGGTCCGGTCGCGGTCGACAGCGCCGCTTCGGCCACCACCACGCCGGAGCGGCGGCGGCCGCTGTCGACGCCGGCGATCGGCTCGAGACGCGCGAGGCGCAGGCCGAGCGGCGTCGGCACCAGGAAGGTCGCCGATCCGCCGGCGAGGCGCGACGCCGGCAGCGTCGCCGGGCGGCCTTCCCATGCCAGCGGCACGCCTTCGGCGTCGTAGACCGTCAGCGCGGCGAGCGGCTCGATCGTGGTCTGCAGCGCGGCGACATGATCGAAGAGCGTGCGCACGGCGTCGGTCGATCCGCTCGCCCCGGCATCGACGAGCGCGCCGTCGCGGGCGATGCCGGCCACCGCGGCGTCGAGCTCCTGCCCGAGCGTCGCGACGCGCTCGCGCAGGTCGTCGTGAATCCGCGCCCGTGTGTCGGCAGCGGTCCAGCCCAGCGTCAGCCGCGCCCACGGCACGACCGCCACCACCAGTAGCACGAGCAGGCTGGCCGTGCCCCCCGCGACGCGGAACAGACCCCGGCGAACCGCGGGAGGACAGACCATGCGACCAACTGCATTGTGGCAGGCGCGTCGGCGCATGCACAAGCGGCCGGGGCGCGAAATCCGGGTGGTATAGTGCTGTTCCCACCGATGGCGCGCACTGCGTCTCCGAAGCTTGCGCTGAAGCGCGGCGCATTGATCACGGCGGCGAACTGGCAGGTCGTGATCGTCCAGTTCGTCGCCGACGCCATCTTCACGGCGCTTCTCGCCGTGCCGGTGGCCGGCGGGGCGATGCTGGTCGTGCTCACCTCCGGCCTCGCGCCCGGTGACGTCATCCGTCAGGGCGTGCGCCGCGCCGTGCCGGCGGTGGCCGCGGCGCTGCTGGCGCATCCGGGCGCGCTCGCCGCGTTCCTCGCCGCGGTGCTGCTCGTGCTGACCGGCGGGTCGTTGCTCATGGCGTTCATCAAGGGCGGCACGATGGCGGTCCTGGTCACGTCGGAAGCCGAGTCCGGGCCGATCGAACAGCCGCCGCTGCGCGCCGCCGCGGTGCGCCGCGCCAACCGCTTCTCGCTCGAGCACGCCACGGTTGGCGCACAGCGGCTGTTCGGCCGGTTCGCGCGCCTGGGCGGCGTGCTGTTCCTGGCCTACGCGGTCGTCCTCGGCACCGCGCTGGCCGCGCTGGTCAGCGGCGGCTCACCCGAGTCGGCGTGGGACGCGGCGCGGATTGCCGGGCTCACCGCCGGCGTGGGCGCGGCCGTCACGATCATCAACCTGCTCTACCTGCTGACGCAGATCGCCATCACCGTCGACGACTGCGACGTGCCGACCGCGCTCGGCCGCATGGTCGGCTTGCTGTATGCGCGCCCGGTCGAGATCGGCATCGTGTTCGCCAGCACGCTGTCGCTGCTGGCGCTCGGCATCGCCGCGTCGCTGCTGGCCACGGCCGCCCTCGGCCTCATTGCGTTCGTGCCGTTCGTCGGACTCGCCGCCCTGCCGCTGCAGGTGGCGGCGTGGGTGGTGCGCAGCTTCGTCTTCCAGTACCTGGGATTGACCGCCCTGGTCGCCTACGTGCAGCTCTATCGGCGGCCCGCCGGCCCCGGCGAGGGCGGCGTCGGCGCGGCCGAGGCCGGCTCGGCCACCGCGACGCCTGGGAGCGCGTCGAGCGCCCCGGGCACCGGTTCGACCCGCGGCGCGAAGGCCAGCAGCCGCCCCTCGACCGAGACGGCGAGCAGCCGCGTCCCGGCCGCGCTGCCGCCCCGCCGCATGCGCGTTTCGCCGGCGACCTCGCCCGCACTGGCAATGGCGAGCGCGGGTGCGCCGGTGGCGGCGTCGTAAGCCGCGATCTCGGTCGACAGCGACGGCACCAGAACCAGGCGGCCGGCAAGCAGCGGCGACCCGGCCGGACGGTGGGGCAGAGCCCGTCGCCAGCGCAGATTGCCGCTGCGCCGGTCCACCGCGCGCAGCAGGTGGTCGTAGGCGACCAGGTAGATGGTGCGCTCGTCGGCCGCGGCCGCGCCGACCGCGGCGCCGCCGACGCGCCAGCGCCAGCGTGACCGTCCGGTGGTGAGATCGAGGCTGTGCACGGCGCGCGCGGTCGTGCCGACGACGATCTGGTCGTCGAGCGCGAGGATGCCGGTGGCCGTGCCGTCGAGCGGACGCGTCCACAGGGTGCGGCCGGTCGCCAGATCGAGGGCGACGATGCGGCCATCGGCCAGCCCGAGGTAGAGCGCGGCGAGCGCCGGCACTGGCGCGGTCCGCGCGACGCTGCCAAGCGGCGCCTGCCACAGCAACTCGCCGTCGGCGGCGCGGAACGCCGCCAGATCGCCGCCCTCGAGCGACACGATGAGCCAGCCGGTGTCCCAGTACGGCGGCGCGGCGGCCGGCGCCGGCAGTGTCCGTTGCCACACGACCCGGCCGGTCGTGGCGTCCAAGGCGCGGACGCCGCCGGACATCGCCACGAACACGCGGCCATCGCCGGCGGCGGGCGCCCACGGCGTGTCCGCGTCCGCGGTCCATCGAACCACACCCGAGTCCAGCGCGAAGGCCACGATCTGGCCACGCTTCATCGGCACGTAGACGGTGTCGTCGTCGAGCACCGGCGGCGCCGCGACGGCGTCGCCGTCCGCGGTCATCCACCGGACGTCGAGGGCCCCGCCGGCGAGCAGCTCGAACCCAGGCGCCACCGGCGCGGCCGGGGCCGCCGCGGCTGGCGCCGGCGCGGCGCCGGCCGGACGCGGTGCCGGGGCTGGCTGCGCCGCGGCTGGCAGCCCTGGCGCGATCAGCACTCCAGCCAGCAGCAGGCGACCACAATATCTAGCGGTGACGGCCCCACCCACCCCGTTATAATACCGGCGTCCTCCACCTCTGGAGGGCGTCCCCGCTTCGCACCTCGACCCGTGGCCCATCACACCATCCTCGTTCTCGATTTCGGCTCTCAGGTCACCCAGCTCATCGCCCGCCGCGTGCGCGACGCGCACGTCTACAGCGAGGTCCACCCGTGCGACGTCAGCGACGCGTGGATCCGCGCCTACGCCGCCGAGCACGCGCTGAAGGGCATCATCCTGTCGGGCAGCCACGCCAGCACCTACGAGGCCGACGGCCTGCGCGCGCCGCAGGCGATCTGGGACCTCGGCGTACCGGTGCTCGGGATCTGCTACGGCATGTTCACGATGGCCGTGCAGCAGGGCGGCGAGGTCGAGGCCAGCAGCCACCGCGAGTTCGGCTACGCCGAGGTCCGCGCGCACGGACACACCCGGCTGCTCGACGGCATCGAGGACTTCGCCACCGACGCCGGACACGGCATGTTGACGGTGTGGATGAGCCACGGCGACAAGGTGACGGCATTGCCGCCGGGCTTCGCGCTGATGGCCTCGACGCCGAGTTGCCCGATTGCCGGCATGGCCGACGAGGCGCGCGGCTTCTACGGCGTCCAGTTCCATCCGGAAGTGACCCACACCACGCGCGGCAAAGCGATCCTCGAGCGGTTCGTCCTCGGCATCTGCGGCGCCCGGCCCGACTGGGTGATGGGCGACCACATCGCCGAAGCGGTCGAACGCATCCGCGCCCAGGTCGGCGACGAGGAGGTCATCCTCGGCCTGTCGGGCGGCGTCGATTCGAGCGTCGCGGCGGCGCTCATCCACCGCGCGATCGGCGATCAGCTGACCTGCGTCTTCGTCGACCACGGGCTGCTGCGCCAGGACGAGGCCCGGCTGGTGATGGAGATGTTCGCCGGCCGCCTGCACGCCCGGGTCGTGCACGTCGACGCCAGCGACCAGTTCCTCGGGCGGCTGGCCGGGGTGACCGACCCCGAGCAGAAGCGCAAGATCATCGGCCGCGAGTTCGTCGAGGTGTTCAAGGCCGAAGCCGCCCGGCTGGTCGCCGGCACCGGCGGCCACAAGGGCGCGACCTTCCTGGCCCAGGGCACGATCTATCCGGACGTGATCGAATCCGGCGGCGCGACGACCAAGAAGGCCGTCACCATCAAGAGTCACCACAACGTCGGCGGGCTGCCGGCCGAACTGGGCCTGAAGCTGCTCGAGCCGCTGCGCGATCTGTTCAAGGACGAGGTGCGCGAGCTCGGACTGGCCCTGGGGCTGCCGGCCGACATCGTCCAGCGCCATCCGTTCCCCGGACCCGGGCTCGGCGTGCGCATCCTCGGCGAGGTGAAGAAGGACTACGCCGATCTGCTGCGCCGCGCCGATGCCATCTTCATCGAGGAGCTGCGGCGCTGGCGCGACGAGGCGACCGGCCGCAGCTGGTACGACCTGACCAGCCAGGCCTTCGCCGTCTTCCTGCCGGTCAAGAGCGTCGGCGTGATGGGCGACGGCCGCACCTACGACTACGTCGTCGCGCTGCGCGCGGTGCAGACGAGCGACTTCATGACCGCCGATTGGGCCGAGCTGCCGTACGGGCTGCTGAAGACCGTGTCGCGGCGGATCATCAACGAAGTACGGGGCATCAACCGGGTCACCTACGACGTGTCGAGCAAGCCGCCGGCGACGATCGAGTGGGAGTAGGATCCAGGCAGGGACCGGGGACCAGGGAACAGGGACCGGGGAAGAGCATGCCTGCGCTGTGTCAACGCCCATGAACGACTTCGTCCACCTCCACTGTCACACCGAGTTCTCGCTGCTCGACGGCGCCTGCCGCATCGACGAGCTGCTCGACCAGGCGGCGGCGCTGAAGATGCCGGCGCTGGCGGTCACCGAGCACGGCAACATGTTCTCGGCGGTGGTGTTCCACGACGCCGCCCGCAAGCGCGGCATCAACCCGATTCTCGGCTGCGAGGTCTACGTCGCGCCGGGCGACCGCCGTGACAAATCGGGCACGCCGGGAGAGACCGCCAACCACCTGGTGCTGCTGGCCGAGAACGCCGTCGGCTTTTCGAACCTCATCAAGCTGGTGTCGTCGGGCTACACCGAGGGCTTCTACTACAAGCCGCGCATCGACAAGGCGCTGCTGGCGCAGCACAGCGCCGGCCTCATCGGCCTCAGCAGCTGCCTCAAAGGGGAAGTGGCGAGCGAGATCCGCACCGAACACGCCAAACGGGCGCTCGCCGCCGCCGCCACCTATCGCGACATCCTCGGCGCCGGCAACTTCTTCCTCGAGATGCAGTACCAGGGCATCGACGAGCAGCGCGTCGTCAACAACGGGCTGCTGCCGATCGCGCGCGACCTCGCGATGCCGCTGGTCGTCACCAACGACGTTCACTACCTGCACCAGCACGACTCCAAGCCGCACGACCTGCTGCTGTGCATCGGCACCGGCAAGTCGGTGCACGACGAGAAGCGGCTGAAGTACCACGGCGACCAGTTCTTCCTGAAGACCGCCGCGCAGATGGCCACGGTGTTCGGCGACTACCCGGAGGCGCTGCGCAACACCGTCGCCATCGCCGAGCGCTGCCACGTCGAGATTCCGTCCGGGACGCTGCACGTCCCCAAGTTCGACGTCCCGGCGGGCTTCAGCCTCGACGACTACTTCGAGCACGTCTCGCGCCAGGGTTTCGCGGAGCGGCTGCCGCGCCTGCGCAAGCTGGCCGCCGAGGGCACGCTGCGCCACACCCTCGACGAGTACTCGACCCGGCTCGACTACGAGATCGCGATGATCAAGCGCATGGGGTACACCGGGTACTTCATGATCGTCTGGGACTTCATCCGCTATGCCCGCGAGCAGGGCATCCCGGTCGGCCCCGGACGCGGCTCGGCGGCCGGCAGCCTGGTCGCCTACTGCCTGCGCATCACCGACGTCGACCCGATCGACTACGACCTGCTGTTCGAACGCTTCCTCAACCCTGAGCGGGTGTCGATGCCCGATATCGACGTCGACTTCTGCGAGCGGCGGCGTGGCGAGGTCATCGACTACGTCACCCGCAAGTACGGCCGCGCGAACGTCTCGCAGATCATCACCTTCGGCACGATGAAGGCCAAGGCGGTGGTGCGCGACGTCGGCCGCGTCCTCGACATGCCGTACGCCGACGTCGATCGCATCGCCAAGCAGATTCCGCCGGCGCTCGACATGACCCTCGAGAAGGCGCTCGCTGAGAACCCGGCGCTGCGCGACCTGCGCGACAAGGACCCGCGGGTCAAGGACGTGCTCGAGATGGGCCGGCGGCTCGAGGGGATGTCGCGCAACGCCGGCGTCCACGCCGCCGGCGTCGTCATCGCCCCGGGACCGATCACCGACTACGCCCCGCTCTACAAGAGCAACCGCGACGAAATCACCACCCAATGGGCGATGAAAGAGGTCGAGCGGGTCGGCCTGCTGAAGATGGACTTCCTCGGCCTGAGCACCCTGACCCTCATCCAGGATGCCCTCGCCGAGATCAAACGTACCGAGCATCTGGTACTCGACATCGACGCCGTCCGGCTCGACGACCCGGCGACCTACCAGTTGTTCTGCGACGGTCAGACCTACGGGATCTTCCAGTTCGAGAGCTCGGGTATGCGCGAACTGCTGCGCAAGTCGAAGCCGCAGCGCCTCGACGATCTCATCGCCCTCAACGCGCTCTACCGGCCCGGCCCGCTCAAGAGCGGCATGGTCGACGACTACGTCGCCCGCAAGCAGGGCAAGACCGAGGTCAAGTACGACCTGGCGGCGCTCGAACCCATTCTGGCCGACACCTACGGCGTCATCGCCTATCAGGAACAGGTGATGCGGATCGCGGCGGTGCTGGCCGGCTTCACGCTGGGTCAGTCGGACGTGCTGCGCAAGGCCATGGGCAAGAAAGACCCCAAGGTCATGGCCAAGCAGCGCGAAGCCTTCCTCGAAGGCACCAGGGCCAAGGGCATCTCCGAAAAGAAGGCCACCAAGATCTTCGAGCTGATGGAGTACTTCGCCGGCTACGGCTTCAACAAGTCGCACTCGACGGCCTACGCCTTCCTGGCCTACCAGACCGCCTACCTCAAGGCCAACTACCCGCGCCATTTCGCCGCCGCGCTGCTGACCATCGAAGCGGCCAACACCGACAAGCTGGCGCTCTACATCACCGAGTCGCGCGAGCGCGGCATCGCCGTGCTGCCGCCCGACATCAACGAGAGCCAGCAGCAGTTCAGCGTCGTGCCCGAGGGCGTGCGCTTCGGCCTCACTGCCATCAAGGGCCTCGGCGAGGGCGCGATCCAGGCGATGCTCGAGGTGCGCACGCGGCTGGGACGGATCGAATCGTTGCACCAGCTGGCCGAGGAGCTCGACCTGCGCATCGCCAACCGGCGGGTGTTCGAAGCGCTGGTCAAGAGCGGCGCCTGCGACACGCTGGCGCAGCCGCCCGGCGTCGTGCCGCTGGCGCCGGCGGTCGGCCGCGCCCGGTTGCTGCGCGCCATCGACGCCGCCATCGAGCACGGCGCGCGGACGCAGCGCGACCGCGAGCAGGGCCAGGCCAACCTCTTCGGCGACGGCGCTCCGGCGGGCGCCGAGACCCCGGTCGGCACGCTGCCCGACGCGCCGCCGTGGTCGGAGATGGAGTGGCTGGCCTTCGAGAAGGAGGCGCTCGGCCTCTACCTGAGCGGCCATCCGGTGGACCGCCACGCCGCCACCTTGCGCGCGCTCGGCGCCCGGACGGTCGGCGATCTGGTGCTGGCCGAGGTGACCGCGGGCGAGGACGGCGCCCCAGCCCGGCTCGTGCTCGACGACGTCTCGGTCGGCGGCATCGTCAGCGGCATGCGCGCACTCAAGACCAAGAAGGGGGACCCGATGGCGGTGTTCACCCTCGAGGACCACCAGGGCGCGGTCGAGGTCGTCGTCTTCCCGGAGACCTACGGCCGGTTCCGTCATCTCATCGACTCCGGCGCCCTGCTCCTGGTGCGCGGCAAGTTCGAGCGCGACGAGGACTCGTCGCGCTTCCAGGCCGTGGAGCTGTCACCGCTCGAGACCCTGCGCGAGCGGCTGGCCAAGGCGGTGAGCATCCATCTGAGCGCCGCGGCGGCGTCGCGGGCCACGCTCGAAGCGCTGTGGGATCTGCTGGCGAAACATCAGGGCGATCGGCCGATCGTGCTCGAGATGGAAGTGTCCCGGGCCTCGCGCCGGCTGCGTGTCCGCGCCGATGTCACCACGCAGATTCGCGTCAAGCCGTCCGAGCAGCTGGTGATCGCCGTCGAACAGCTGTGCGGCGCCGGCTCGGTTGTGCTGCAATAGATCCGCCCATGCCCGACCTGCTCGAGTTCGAGGAACCGATCGGCATCCTGCTGAAGGAGATCGAGGCGCTGTCGATGCTGCCCTCGACCGCCGACCGGTCGCGCGACATCACCAGGCTGCAGGACCGCATCACGTCGATCCGCAAGGACCTGTACGCCGCCCTCACGCCCTGGCAACGCGTGCTGGTCGCCCGTCATCCGGCCCGGCCGACCACGCTCGACTACGTCGAGCAGCTGTGCACCGACTTCGTCGAGATCCACGGCGACCGGCGTTTCGCCGACGATCACGCCATCGTGACCGGCCCGGCGCTCTTCCACGGCGCGCCGGTGATGATTGTCGGCCACCAGAAGGGCAGCGACACCAAACAGAAGATCTACCGCAACTTCGGCTACGCGCGGCCCGAGGGCTACCGCAAGGCCCTGCGGGCGATGCAGTTGGCCGAGAAGTTCTCGCGCCCGATCCTGTGCTTCGTCGACACCCCGGCGGCCTATCCCGGTATCGAGTCGGAAGAACGCGGCGTCGCCGAGGCGATCGCGCTCAACCTGCGCGAGATGGCGGTGCTCGACGTGCCGGTCATCGTCGTCGTCCACGGCGAAGGCGGCAGCGGCGGCGCGCTCGGCATCGCCGTCGGCGACCGGGTGCTGATGCACGAGTTCGCGATCTACAGCGTCATCCCGCCCGAGGGCTGCGCCGCGATCCTGTGGCGGGACACCAACCGCAAGGTGCAGGCGGCCGACGCGCTGAAGATCACCGCGCCGGATCTGCTGCACCTCGGCGTCATCGACGCCATCGTCCCTGAGCCGGTCGGCGGCGCCCATACCGCCCCACTGGCCGCCGGCGAGCTGCTCGATACGGCGCTCACCCAGGCGCTGGCTGAGGTCAGCGCGCTGTCGTCGGAGGCTCGACTCGACCAGCGCTACGCCAAGTTCCGCGCCATGGGCCAGGTCGGGATCGTCGAAGGTTAGCCCGCCAGTGCCCCCGCCTCTGGTCTGGAAACCGCGGCCGTGCGACGAGGCGGCCGCCGCCCGTCTCACTGCCGAGCTCGGCCTGTCACCGGTCATCGCCCGGTTGCTGGCGATTCGCGGCCACCACGACCCCGACCTGGCGGCGCGGTTCCTGCGTCCGTCACTCGATCACCTGCACGACCCGTGGCGCCTCACCGATCTGGCGCCGGCGGTGGATCGCCTGCTCACCGCCGTGACCCGCCGGGAACGTATCGTCATCCACGGCGACTACGACGTCGACGGCGTCACCTCGACGGTGATCCTGCGGCGCGCGCTGGAACTGCTCGGCGGCGACGTCACCCACTTCATTCCCGAACGGCTGCGCGACGGCTACGGGCTGCAGCCGGCGACCATCGATCGCCTGCACGCCGAGGGGGCGCAGGTGCTGGTGTCGGTGGACTGCGGGATCCGCGCGCCCGACGCGGCGCGCCGGGCCGCCGAGCTCGGCCTCGACCTCATCATCACCGACCACCACGAGCCCGACAGCGAACTGCCGCGCGCCCTCGCCGTCGTCAATCCCAAGCGGGCCGACTGCAGCTATCCGGACAAGCATCTGGCCGGCGTCGGCGTGGCGTTGAAGCTGGTCCAGGCGCTGTGCCAGAAGGCCGGGCGCGACGCCTGGCTGCCGGCGTTCGTGAAGATCGCCGCCATCGGCACCCTGGCCGACGTCGTGCCGCTGGTCGGCGAGAACCGGGTCATCGCCAAACTCGGACTCGAGATGCTGACCCGCGGCCCGCACAAGGTCGGCCTGCGGGCGCTGCTCGACGTCGCCGGCCTGGCCGGCAAGACCATCGACGCCTATCACATCGCCTTCATGGTGGCGCCGCGGGTCAACGCCGCCGGCCGCATGGCCAGCGCCGATCTCGGCGACCCGGCTGCTGCTGGCCTCCGACGAAGGGCTGGCCGCCGAGGCCCAGGCCCTGGCGCAGCAGCTCGACGCCGAGAACACCCGCCGCCGCGACGAGGAGCAGGACATCGTCGCCGCCGCGCGCAAGATGGTCGACACCGATCCCGACATCGGGGCACATCCGGTGCTGGTGGTGGCCGGCGAGGGCTGGCACCGCGGCGTCATCGGCATCGTCGCCTCGAAGCTGGTCGACGCCTACTACCGGCCGGCGATCGTGCTGTCGGTGGATCACGGCGAGGCCCACGGCTCGTGCCGCAGCATCCCCGGCTTCGACGTGCTGGCGGCGCTCGAGTCGTGCGCGCCGATGCTGCACCGGTTCGGCGGCCACAAGCAGGCGGCCGGTCTGCAGCTGGCCGCCGCCGACATCCCGGCGTTTCGCCGCGCGGTGAACGCCCACGCCCTGGATCGGCTCGGACCCGACGACCTGCGCCCGCACCTGCACCTCGACGGCCCGCTCGGCTTCGACGCCATCACCCCGGCGCTGGTCGAGCAGCTCACCGCGATGGCGCCGTACGGCATGGGCAATCCCAAGCCGGTCTTCAGCGCCGCGGCGATCGACGTCGTCGACGGCCCCCGCCGGCTGAAGGAACGGCATCTGAAGATGTCGCTGCGCCAGCATGGGCGGACCTTCCGCGCGCTGGCCTGGAACGCGGTGGAGAAGGAGCCGGTGATCGCCGGCGCCAATGGCGCGCTGGAGATCGCCTACTCGCTCGAGCAGAACGAGTTCAACGGCAACACCTACACCGAACTGCGGCTCTCGGACGCGCGGCGTCCGGCGTAGCCGCGGGACGGCCCGGCGGTGTCTCCGCCGGGCTACCATGGGTGGAAGTCGCATGACATCCTGGCAGCGCCGAGCGCGCTTCGTCGCCGCCGTCGTCGCCATCGCGGTGGCGGGCGGCGCCTACTGGATGACCGGCGCACGGCGCACCGTGACACCGCCGCCGCCGGTGACGCCGCTCGAGCCCACCGTCACTGCCGTGATGAAGGGCGGGGAAGCGGCGCAAACGAGCGGCGCCCGCGAGGACTTCTCGCTCGATTTCAAAGAACAGAAGAGCTATGCCGACGGCCGGACCGTGGCCACTGGCCTGGTCGTGCGGGTCGCCAACCGCGGTGGCAAGAGCTTCGAAGTGACCGGCAAGGAAGGCACCATCGGCGCGCAGCAGTCGTCGGTGGAGATGACCGGCGATGTCCGGCTCACCAACTCGGACGGACTGGTCGCAACCGCCAACAGCGCCACCTACGCCGACGGCGAGGGCATCGTGCGGGCGCCCGGCCCGGTCGCCTTCACGCGCGGCGGCACCAAGGGCTCTGGCATCGGCTTCACCTACGATTCCAAGCGCGACACGCTGTGGCTGCTCGACCAGGCTCAGGTCCACGTCGACGGCGGCGCCGGTGGCGGCGCGATGGACGTCACCGCCGGCGCCTTCGGCGACGCCCGCCGTGAGCGCTACATGCGGCTCGAACGCGGCGTGAAGCTGGTGCGTCCGGGGCAGACGATCGAAGCCGACGAGGCGATGGTCTACCTGTTGCCCGATCGCGACGAGCCCGACATGATCGAGCTGCGCGGCAACGCCCGCATCACCGGCGGCGAGGGCATGGGCGCGCTGCGATCGATGCACGCCCGCGACATCAACCTCGACTACGCCGACGACGGCCGCACCGTCCAGCATGCGACCCTGTCGGGGCAGAGCAGCATCACGCTGGCCGGCGCCTCGGCGGCGCAGCCCGGCCAGCGCCTGGCGGCGGAGTTCATCGACCTGGCGCTCGGGCCCGACGGCGCCGTGACGAGCCTGTCGAGCCGCGAACGGGTGGTGGTCACGCTGCCGGCCGCCGCCGGCGCACCGGCCCGGACCATCCGCTCGGTGGAGCTCACCGGCTCCGGCGCCGCCGGGGCCGGCCTGACGGCGATGCGCTTCGAGCAGCAGGTCGAATTCCGCGAAGGCGGTACGGCGCGGACGCCGCCGACCCGCGTGGCCCGGGCGCGGGTCCTGACGGTGGCCCTGGCCACCGGCGGCGGCCTGGAACGGGCGACCTTCACCGGCGAAGCCAGGTTCGAAGACGGGACGATGCGGGCGGCGGCGGCCGAAGCCCGCTACCTGGTCACCGAGGATCGGCTGGTGCTGGTGGGCCGCGACGGCGACGTGCGGCCGCGCGTCACCGACACCGGCGTGCAGATCGAGGGCGACGAGATCACGGTCGGCCTCACCGCGTCGACGATGGCCGCCACCGGCGAGGTCGCCAGCGTGATGCAGCCGGCCGCGGCGCGCGCCGGCGACGGACCGGCGAAGACACCGGCCCTGCTCGACGCCACCCAGGCCGTCTTCGCCAGTGCCGCCGCGCTCGAATACGACAGCGGCCAGCGGCGGGGCACCTACACCGGCCGGGCCCGGCTCTGGCAGGGCGACACCAACATCCGCGCCGAGCGCATCGTCCTCGACGAGGCCCGCGGCGATCTGGCGGCGTCAGGCGGCGTGCAATCGACGCTGGCGATCGGCCAGGCCCAGGCCGCCGCGCCGCCGGCGGGCGGCGCCCGCGGCACCATCGCCCGCGCCGACGCGATGCGCTACGAGGAGACCGCCCGTACCGCGACCTATACGACCGGCGCCAGGATGAGCAGCCCGCAAGGCGATCTCGCCGGCGACCGCATTGCGCTGGTCCTGTCGCCTGGCGATCGCACGCTGGAGCGGATCGAGGGCTACGGCAGCGTCGTCGCCCGGGTCGAGGGCCGCGACGCCCGCGGCGCCCGGCTGACGCACCTGACGAGCGATGGCCGCTACGTGCTCACCGGCACGCCGGTGCAGCTCACCGAGGACTGCCGCGTGACCACCGGCCGCACGTTGACCTTCTACGGATCGGCCGGTAGGATCATCGTCGACGGCAACGACGCCACGCGCACCACGACCAAAGGCGGCGGCCGCTGCGATCCTCCGCCGCCACCCAAGTGAGTTCCGGCGTTCATCGCGACACCGCCCCGGGGCCCCAGTCCCGAGTCCCGAGTCCCGCCCCGATGGCCACCCTCCGCACCGACGCCCTCACCAAGACCTACGGCGGTCGCACGGTCGTGCGGGGCGTGAGCCTGTCGATCAGCGCCGGCGAGGTGGTCGGCCTGCTCGGGCCGAACGGCGCCGGCAAGACCACGACGTTCTACATGACCGTCGGGCTGGTCGCGCCCGACCAGGGCCGGGTGCTGCTCGACGAGCACGACGTCACCGACGACCCGATGTACATCCGGGCCCGCAAGGGCATCGGCTACCTGCCGCAGGAGCCGTCGATCTTTCGCGGCCTCACCGTCGAACAGAACCTGCTGGCGATTCTCGAGACCCTGCCGATCTCGGCGGCGGAGCGGCGGCAGCGGCTGGCGGCCCTGCTCGGAGAGCTGGGCTTGACCCACCTGGCCAAGTCGCCCGCCTACACCCTGTCGGGCGGTGAGCGGCGACGGGCCGAAATCACCCGGGCCCTGGTGATGTCGCCCCGCTTCATCCTGCTGGACGAGCCGTTCGCCGGCATCGACCCGATTGCCGTCACCGACATCCAGCAGATCATCTTCCACCTGAAGACCCGCGGCATCGGCGTGCTCATCACCGACCACAACGTCCGCGAGACCCTCCGCATCACCGATCGTGCGTACATCGTCGCCGACGGGGTGATCTTCAAGAGCGGCACTCCGGACGAGCTGGCGGCCGACGAAGAGGTTCGACGCATCTACCTCGGAGCTGATTTCCGCCTGGATTGACGGGCCGGATCGGCTCTTGTGGCCCGGCGGCGCCGAAAGCTGGCATGCTTTTCGCCTCCGGCTGGTAGAATCGAACCCGCGGGCAGGGAGCCCGCACCGGGCCGGCCGTCGGCCCCCAGTCCATGGCCATTCACCAGAAGCTCCAGGCGAAGCTCTCACAAAAGCTCATCCTGACGCCGTCGTTGCAGCAGGCGATCAAGCTGCTGCCGATGTCGACGTTGGAGCTCGCCGACATGCTCAACCAGGAGGTGGTCGAAAACCCCCTGCTGGAAGAGATTCCCTCGGAGGATCTGCAGGCCAGCGAGGCCCAGCCGGCCACCGACAAGGCCGACGAGCAGGACGCCCAGCGGGCCACCGATGGCAAGACCGACTCCTGGGAAGACAACGACTACGAGTACTTCTTCAACGACTACATGGACGACAGCTACCGGTCGCGGGTCCCGACCGAGGTCAAGGAGCTGCCGCCGATCGAGAACACGCTGTCGACCAGCTCGTCGCTGACCGACCACCTGGAGTGGCAGCTGTCGCTGAAGACCGACGACCCGGACGACCGGGCAATCGGCACCGCCATCATCGGCAACCTCGACGACGACGGGATCCTGGTCGCGTCGGTCGAGCGAGATCGCCCAGATGGGGCCGTGGCAGATCGATCGGGTCGAGCTCAGCCTGCGGCTGGTGCAGAGCTTCGACCCGACCGGGGTCGCGGCCCGCGACCTGCAGGAGTGCCTCACCCTCCAGCTGCGGCAGCTCGGTCTCGAGGGCACCGCCACCGAGCGCATCGTCACCGAGCACCTGCGCCTGCTCCAGAACCACCAGATCCCCGAGCTGTCACGCAAGATGGGGATGAGCATCGACGAGCTGCGCGAACACATCGAGGTCATCCGGCATCTCGACCCGAAGCCGGGCGCGCGCTACAACCTGCGCCAGCCCGAGTACGTGATGCCGGACGTCTACATCGTCAAGGTGGACGACCAGTACGTGGCCGTGCTGAACGACGACGGCCTGCCGCAGCTGCGCATCAGCTCGTCGTACAAGCGGCTGCTCGAGAAGGACCAGGCCGACGCCGACACTCGCACCTACGTCAAGGAGCGCTTCAACGCCGCCCGCTGGCTGCTCAAGTCGGTGGAGCAGCGGCAGAAGACCATCCAGAAGGTCGCCACCAGCATCATCAACTTCCAGCGCGACTTCCTCGATCACGGCATCGAGCACCTGCGGCCGCTGGTGCTGCGCGACGTCGCCAACGACATCGGCATGCACGAGTCGACGGTCAGCCGCGTCGTCACCAACAAGTACATGCACACGCCGCAAGGCGTGTTCGAGATGAAGTACTTCTTCCACAGCGGCATCAGCAGCTCGTTCGGCGATGCCGTGTCGTCGGTGACGATCAAGCAGCGGATCCGCAAGATCATCGAGGCCGAGGACGCCCGCAAGCCGCTCAGCGACTCGAAGATCGTCAGCATCCTCCAGCGCGAGGGCCTGGTGCTGGCGCGGCGGACCATCGCCAAGTACCGCGAGGAGCTGCGCATCCCGACGTCGAACCAGCGGAAGGTCCTGTACTAACCGTCGCGCCGCCGACATGCCGCCCACGCCCGTCGTCACGGTGGGAAGCCTGCTCCGGAGCCGCAAGGACGCGCCCGGGCTGGCGCTGGAGCTGGTCGCCGGGGCGGCCGGGCTCGAGCGCGAGATCACCAGTCCCTACATCCAGAAGACCGGCCTGGCGCTGGCCGGGTTCCACGAGTACCTGCGGCCCGGCCGCGTGCTGATCTACGGCGACAGCGAGATTCGCTATCTGCAAGGGCTGCCGCCGCCGGCGCGGCTCGAGGTCCTGGCCCGTTCGTTCGCCAGCGGCATCCCGTGCGTGCTGGCCACCAGCACCCTGCCGCTGCCCGCGGAAGTGGGCCAGGCCGCCGACCAGGCCGGCGTGCCGCTGCTGCGGGCGACGGTGTCGACGCCGGTGGCGATCGGCAAGCTCACCGCCATCCTCGAGGACCACCTGGCGTCGCGCGAGGTGGTGCACGGCGTGCTGATGGACGTGCTCGGCCTGGGCGTGCTGCTGATCGGCGAGAGCGGCATCGGCAAGAGCGAATGCGCGCTCGACCTGGTGACCCGCGGCCATCGTCTGGTCGCCGACGACACCGTCGAGGTGCGACGGCGGGCCGAGACGGTGATCATCGGCACCTGCCCGGAGCCGACGCGGTACCACATGGAGATGCGCGGCCTGGGGCTGATCAACATCCGCGACCTCTTCGGCGTCGCCTCGACGCGCAGTTCCAAACGCGTCGAGTTCGTGGTCGAGCTGCAGCGCTGGGACAGCGCCCGCGACTACGACCGGCTCGGCCTCGACGACGCACACCACGACCTGCTCGGTCTGCAGATTCCGAAGGTGACGATGCCGGTGGCGCCCGGCCGCAGCGTGGCGATCCTGGTCGAGGTGGCGGCCCGCAACCAGCTGCTGCGCGCCCGCGGGGTCCACGCGGCACGGGCGTTCGTCGAGGCCCTCGACCAACGGCTCGAGCGGGTCGGCGCCGGCCTCGAGGATCCCGACGACGTCGACGACATCGAGGGCGGAGGGGCGGCATGAAGCGGAGCCGGCCACGCCTGAGCGCCCGGCCCTCGCGCGCCGATTTCCTGGTGATCACCGGGCTGTCCGGAGCGGGGAAGTCGCAGGCCATCCACGCCCTCGAGGACCTCGGCTACTACTGCGTCGACAACCTGCCGCTGGCCCTGCTGCCGAGCCTCGACGCGCTGCATCGCGAAGAGGAAGGGCTGGCCAGGGTCGCCGTGGTCGTCGACATCCGCGAACGGCGGTTCCTGTCGGCGTTCCCGCAGGCCTACGCCCGGTTGCGCGCCGCCGCCGACATGCCGCCGTCGCTCATCTTCCTGGAAGCCAGCGACTCGGTGCTGCACCGCCGGTTCAGCGAGACGCGGCGGCCGCATCCGCTCGCCCCGGCCGAGCCGATCGGCGACGGCCATCGCGATGGAGCGTCGCAAGATGGCCCGCATCCGGGCCATGGCCGACGAGACGTGGACACCTCCGACCTCACCGTGCACGAGCTGCGGCAGGTGTTCCTCGAGCTGTCGGGCGACCGCCGGCAGCGGGCCCGCCTGGTCCTCACCTTCGACAGCTTCGGCTTCAAGCACGGCCTGCCGCTCGGCGCCGACCTGGTGTTCGACGTCCGCTTCCTGCCGAATCCGCACTTGGTCCCGGAGCTGCGGCCGCAGACCGGGCGGGACGCGGCAGTGGCGGCGTTTCTCGAGCGCCAGCCAGCCACCGGTCGGCTGCTGACGAAACTCACCGCGTTTCTGCAAGTTCCTGCTGCCGCAGTACGTGGCGGAGGGGAAGAGCTACCTCACCGTTGGCATCGGCTGCACCGGCGGCCGGCACCGCTCCGTCTACATCGCCGAGGCGCTGCAGCGGGCGACCGGCGGCGTCCCCGGGGTGACCGCCCGGGTCCGGCATCGCGACGTCGGCCGGGAAGGACGGGTGGCATGATTGGCGTCGTCGTGGTGACACACGGACAGCTGGCGACCGAGCTGGTGAACGCCGCCGAGACCATCGTCGGCGATCTGCCGCATTTCGTCGCCGTGTCGATCGGCTGGCACGAAGACGTCCAGGACGCCCGCGCGCGAGATCGCCGCGGCCATCGCCGCGGTCACCGGCCCCGAGGGCGTGCTGATCGTCACCGACATGTTCGGCGGCACGCCGTCCAATCTCGGCATCACCTTCCTCGAAGCCGGCCGCGTCGAGGTCGTGACCGGCGTGAACCTGCCGATGCTGATCAAACTGGCGGGCCTGCGCGACACGTCGAGCGTCCTCGACGCGGCGCGCCAGATCCGCGAACACGGACGCAACGCAATCTGGGTCGCCTCGGACCTCCTCCACGGCGACGCGGGAGGGCAGGGAACGCCGTGACGAGCACCGAGGTCACCATCGTGAACAAACTGGGTCTGCACGCCCGGGCCGCGGCCAACTTCGTGCAGCTCGCCGGACGTTATCGGGCCAAGGTGCGGGTCACCCGCGATGGCCGGCAGGTCGACGGCAAGAGCATCATGGGCATCCTGCTGCTGGCCGCCGCCCGCGGCGCGGTCATCACCATCAGCGCCGACGGCATCGACGAGGCCGACGCGTTGTCGTCGCTGGCGGCGCTGGTCGCACCGGGTTCGGAGAAGAGACGTGGAGCGACTGACCGGCCTCGGCGTCTCGCCCGGCATCGCCGTGGGCCGCGCCGTCGTCCTCACCCAGCGGACCGAGGTGGTGCGCTTTCCGATTCCGCCCGGAGCGCGTCGACCAGGAAGTCGAGGCCCTCGACACGCCCGCGCTGCGCTCGCATCGCGCAGCTGCACCGGACATCCGCGACCGCGCTGACCGGCGGGCCCGGCCACGACCTGGCGCGCGCTGTTCGACGCGCAGCTGCTCATGCTCGACGACCCGATGTTCCTCGGCCGGGCGCGCGCGCTGATCGAAACCGACCGCGTCAACGCCGCCTGGGCGGTGCATCGCGCCTACGAGGAACTGTGCGCGGTGTTCGCCACCGTCGAGGATCCGTACCTGCGCGAGCGCGAGAGCGACGTCGCCGACGTCGCCGGCCGGGTGCGCATGAACCTGCGGCACGGCGGCACCGGGCCGTGGACCGCCGACCTGCTGCAGCGAGATCGACGGCCCGGCCGTGCTCATCGCCGACGAGCTGACGGCGTCGCTCGCCGCGCAGCTCGACTGGTCGCGCGTGCTGGGCTTCGCCACCGACGCCGGCAGCCGCACCCACCACACGGCGATCCTGGCGCGGTCGCTCAAGGTGCCGGCCGTCGTCGGCCTGCACGACGCCAGCCAGCGGGTGCGCCGCCGGAACGCCGGTGGTGATCGACGGCAGCGACCGGCGAGCTCGGCCGTCGAACCGAGCCCGGCCGAGATCGAAGACGCGCAGCGGCTGGCTGGACGGCGCCGCAAGCCGGGGGCCAGCCGCGGCCGCGCCGCCGAGCCGGCGGTGACCGCCGACGGCGTCGCCGTCCGGCTCGACGCCAACATCGAGCGCGCTCGACGATCGTGGTCACGCTCCTCGACGCACGGCGCCGAAGGCATCGGCCTGTATCCGCTCGGAGTTCCTGCTGGCGGGCCGCGCCCCGGACAGCCTGACCGAGGATCGTGCAGTACGCGATCTACCGCGAGCTCTGGTCGAGCAGGTCGCGCCGCGTCCGGTCACCATCCGCACCTTCGACCTCGACGAGCGACAGTGGGCCGCCTGGGGCCCGCGCGACCGCCGCGACGCCCGGCCCGGGCTGCGCGGCCTGCGCCTCGGTCTGGCCCGCCCCGACTGCTGCGCACGCAGCTGCGGGCGCTGCTGCGGGCGGCGCCGGCCGGCCCGCTGCGGATCATGTTCCCGTTCGTCACCTCGGTGGAGGAACTGCGCGACGGCCGCGCCATGGTGACAGCGCTGGCCGGCGAGGTCGGCGGCCGCGACGTGCCGGTCGGCGCGATGGTCGAGGTGCCGTCGGCGGCGCTGGCGGCGGACCTGCTGGCGCCGCGACGTCGACTTCTTCACCATCGGCACCAACGACCTGATCCAGTACACGCCTGGCCGTCGACCGCACCGACGAGCGCGTCTCGGACCTCTACGAGCCGCTGCACCCGGCGGTGCTGCGGCTGATGCGGCTGGTGCGGCGCGCGGCGACGCGCTCGCACATCGACGCCTCGTGTCGCTTGCGGCGAGATGGCCTCCGACCCGGCGCTGATCGGGCTGCTGGTCGGCCTCGGGTTCACCGAGTTCAGCATGACGCCGGCGGCGATCCCGACCGTGCGCCAGGTCGTCCGCGATCTGCACGCCGGCGACGCCCGGCGCATGGCTCGGCGAGGCGCTCCGGCTGGCGACCGCGGCGGAGATCGAGCAGTACCTGTTCGACGCGCTGGCGGTGGCCAACACCGGCCACCGGCCGCGCGGCTGATCGCCGCGTGGCCAATGACGAAAGGCGAGGAGAGGACCGTGATCGAGACGTTGAAGCGGGTGGAGAAGCCGTGGGGCTACGAGCTGTGGTGGGCGGGGACCGATCGGTACGTCGGCAAGGTGATTCACGTCAACAAGGGCCACGCGCTCAGCCTGCAGTACCACAACCACAAGGACGAGACGATCTTCGTGTGGGCCGGAAAGATCCTGTTCGAGCGTCAGGAAGGCGACGCGCTGGTCGGCCGCGAGCTGGTGCCGGGCGACGCGGTGCACGTCACGCCGCCGACCGTGCACCGCATGACCGCGATCGAGGACAGCGACATCTTCGAAGTGTCGACGCCGGAGACCGACGACGTGGTCCGGCTGGAAGATCGCTACGGGCGGAAGGGGACGTAAGAGCAGGGACCGGGGACTAGGGAAGGACAAGAGCTTTCCTGATCCCTCGTCCCTGGTCCCGGTTCCCGACCTGCGTCAGAAGGGAATGTCGTCGTCGGTGATCGCCGCGGCCGGCTGGCCCATCGGCTCGCTGTAGCCGCCGCCGTCGCCGCGATCGCCGCGCTCACCGCCGCGACCGCCGCCGCCGAGCAGCACGACCTTGTCGGCCTTGACTTCGGTGGTGTAGTGCTTCTGGCCTTCCTTCTCCCACTGGCGCGTCTGCAGCCGGCCTTCGAGGTAGATCTGCTTGCCCTTGGTCAGATAGGGCTGCAGCGAGTCGGCCGTCTTGCCCCACAGCACGATGCGGTGCCACTCGGTCTGTTCCTGCTTCTGGCCGTCCTTGACGTCCAGTTCTCGGTGGTGGCGATGCTGAAGCTCGCCACCGAGGCGCCGCTCGGCGTGGCACGCGCACTTCGGCGTCGCGGCCCAGGTTGCCCGACCAGAATCACTTTGTTCACGCTGCCCATGATGTCGATGTCCTCGCGGGAGAGGCCCGCCGTCCGCCCGGAGGCGGCGCGGGCCGATGCTACTGTGGCCGCGCGCGGTTGAGCGCGTCGAGCCGTTGCTTGGCCAGCCGGCCGGCATCGGTGTCGGCGGCGGTCTTCATGACGTACTCGTAGTCGGCGCGCGACCGCTCGGGCTGGTTCATGCGCTCGTAGCTCAGGCCACGCTTGTAGTAGGCGTTGCCGATGACGTCGCTGCGCGGGTAGGTGGAGATCACCCGGTTGTACGCGTCGACGGCCTCGGGCAACTGCCGCGCTGGTAGTAGCTCTGCCGATGTAGCACTGGGCGTTGTCGGCCGACTCGCTCTTCGGGAACGACCGCACGTAGCTCGAGAAGCCCTGATGGCCAGGTCGTAGCTGCCGGCGGTGTAGTCGGCCCAGGCCATGTCGTAGAGCCGGGTCGGCGACCCGGCCGTCGGCGGCGGGGTGACCGGCGGCGGAGCCGGTGCCGGCGCACCGGAAACCGGCGGCGCTGGCGTCGTGCCGCCCGGCGGCGGCGCCGCTGGATCGACCGGCTCGCCGGTCGGGGTCGTCCCGGCGGCGGCCGGATCGGCGGCGGCGGTCGTCATCACCGGAATCGCCGACACCGCTTCGCGCAGCGCCTCGACCTCCTGCGACAGCGAGGTGATCCGCACGTTGGTGTCGTCGACCCGCTCGCGGACGACGCGGATGTCGCTGCCCATCGAGTCGGCCTGGAGCTTCTGGTCGGCGAAGCCTTTGCGGGTCACGCCGGCCTGATCGTCGATGCGGCCGTTCACCGCCTTCAGCGCCTCGGTCAGGGTGCTCACCGCGTTCTGCAGCAGCTGGGTCTGCTCCTGCAGGATGCGGATGTCCGCGCCATCTGCTGCAGTTCCCGGCGCTGCGCCTGCGCCGGCACGGCCGCCAGCAACACCGCCGCCAGCGCCAGCGCGCCGGTCGCTCTCGACGCATCATCAGCCTCGTCGTCAGCATACAGGATCGCTCATGCGGCCCATCTTACTTTGCCGTGATGACGAAATGCGCGCGGCGGTTCTTCGCCCACGCCGCTTCGTCGTGACCCGGATCGAACGGGAATTCCTTGCCGTAGCTGACCGTGCGCAGCGCTCGGCCGGCGATGCCCAGCGACACCAGGTAGGTCTTGGCGGCCACCGCCCGGCGCTCGCCGAGCGACAGGTTGTACTCGGCGGTGCCGCGCTCGTCGCAGTGGCCCTCGACGGTCACCTGCCAGGTCGGCTACTGCTTCAGCACCTGGGCGGTCGGCCTGCAGGATGGACCGGCCTTCGGCGCTGACCTCGGAGCTGTCGAGGTCGAAGAACACCGGCTCGAGCGGCGAGTCGCGGTTGAGGTCGTCGAGGTCCTTGGTGCCGATGGCGTCGACCGGCGCGGGCGCCGGCAGCACCGGTTCGTCGATCGGCGGCGCCGGCGGCGGCGGCGCCGGGGTGGTGCCTATGTCCGTGCTGGTGGTGGCCGGCGGCGGCATCGGCCGCGCCACGGTCGCCGGCTTCTTGGCGCAACCGGCGGCGACCATCGCCGTGACTACGCCCACTGCGACGATCCGACCGAATCCCTTACGCGTCATCGTGACTGCTCCTGTCCTCGGCCCGTGCGGGCCGGCCCCGTGGCTTTGCCCGACCGGCTACTGCGACCAGTGGGGGGTGAAGTTGTTGCCGTCGCGGGTGACCTGCCGGATGTCCTTGCCGTCGCGGTCGACGGTGAAGATCTGGCTGCGCGCCGGCGCGCGTCGACATGAACGCGAGGTGCCGGCCGTTCGGCGCCCAGGCCGGGCTCTCGTTGGTGCCCTCGCCGAACGTGATCTGCCGGGTCGTCGCCGGTCGCCGATGTTCAGGATCTTGATGTCGTAGCCAGGCGCCGGTCCGCGCCGCGAAGGCGATCTCGTTGTACGGCGCCGGCGACCAGGTCGGCCGATCGGCGTACGACTCGGAGGTCAACCGGCGCAGGTCCAGGCCGTCGGCGCCGATCGACCCAGATCTGCGGCGTGCCGGTGCGATCCGAGGTGAACGCGATCTGCGTGCCCGACGGCGACCACGTCGGCGTGACGTCGATCGCCGGGTGGTTGGTGAGCCGGCGGACGTTCGAGCCGTCGCGGTTCATCACGTAGATCTCCGAGTTGCCGTCGCGGTTCGACGTGAAGGCGATGCGCGTGCCGTCGGGCGAGAACACCGGCAGCCAGTTCTGCCCGGTGCCGTTGGTCGGCGTCTCCATCGTGCCCTGATAGATGAGCGAGATGAAGATGTCGGGGTAGCCGCGGCGATACGAGGTGTAGGCGATGGCCCGGCCGTCGGGCGACCAGCTCGGGAAGACGTTCAGCTGGCGGTTGACGGTGACGCGGCGCTGGTTGGCGCCGTCGTAGTCGGCGATGAAGATCTCCTTCACGTTGCGCTGCTGCACAGTGTTGTCAGCCGTGTCGCGGATCACGGTCGGACGAGAAGGTGAGCTTGGTGCGGGCGACGCCGCGCAGCTGGCTCTGCGTCTGGTGGATCTCGTCGGCCATGGTGTGGGCGTAGAGCCGCGGGTTGGCGGCCGAGCCGCTGTACTCTCGGCCGAGCACCTGCTGGCGGCTGCGGACGTCGAACAGCCGCATCTCGACCCTGATGGTGGCGCCGCTGCGGGTCAGGCTGCCGAGCACCAGCGCCATCGGCGCCGAGCTCGCGCCAGCGATCGAAGGGCGCCTCGGCGAACGAGCGGGCCGGCGGGATCGAGGCGTAGGTGTCGCGCGGCACCATCTCGAACTCGCGCTCGAACGCCAGATCGTCGAACAGCACCTGGCCAAGCAGCTTCGCCATCGCGGCGGTCTCGGCGTCGCCGCCCGGGGCGATGAAGTCGGGCACCGCGATCTGCGGCATCTCACCCGGATCGCTGGTGATCGTGACGCCGACGGCACTCGGTTGCTGTGGCGGCGGCTGGGCCGGGGCAGGCGCCTGGGCCGAGACGGCCGCGGCGACGGCCGCAACGGCGGCGAGAACGACGAGGGCACGAGGCATGGGCGTCATCGTTGGTACTCGAACGTCAGGTGAACCGTCAGCGACGAGTTCGGATACTCGGCCGGCAGCGGCGGCAGCTGCCGGGTCAGCCGTACGGCGCGGGTGGCGATGAGATCGAGCGTCGAGTTGCCGGACGAGCGCTCGACCTCGATGTCGGTCATGAGGCCGTCACGCTGGATGGCAAACTTCACGATGGTGGTGCCGAGCGATTGTTGCCGGCTCTGCCACACGCTCTGAATGCGGCTCTGCATGGTGGCGAGGTACTGCGGACAGCAGAAGTTGGCGACGTCGAGCCGGTAGCCGCCGCTGCCGCCGGCGCCGGAGGCCAGGCCGGCGTTGAAGCCCTGGCCGCGGGTGTCCGCCACCGCCTGGCCCTGCTGCACCTGATCGCCCTTCGAGGGCGCCCGCGCCGTCTGTTCGCGCGGTGGCTCGACCTTCGGCGGCGCCTTCGCCGGCGGCGTCTTCTTGGGCGGCGCCTTCACCGGCTCGACCATTTCCGGCGCGGCGGCGGCCGGCGGCCGCACCGGCTCGGGCCGCGTGGTCGGCGGCGCCACTTCCTGGACCGGCCGCGCGCCCTCGGCGACGCGGCCGCCGTTCTGCGGTCCCTGCGGCCCGGCGAGGCTGACCGTCATGACCGACTCGGGCTCGGCACGCTGCGGCCCCATCCAGCTGGCCGGCAGGAGCAGCACCGCCGCGAAGAGCAGCGCGTGGCCGACCACCGACGCCCCGAACATGCGCCCGGTCGCGTCGTCGCCGGTCATCCGCCCGGCCAGCACCTGACTCACCGCGTCCATCGGCTCACCGCGATCTCGTCGGTGCGGGCTGGGTCAGGATGCCGACGCGCTCGACGCCGCCGGCCTTCAGGCGATCCATCACCTCAGTGATCTCCTGCAGCTGCACGCCGCCATCGCCGCGCAGGAACACCTCGCGCTCGGTGGCCCGGCCCATGGCCTGACGCATCCGCTCCGACAGCGCCGTGAGCGGGATGCCCTCGTCGTCGAGGAACACCCGTTTGTCCTTGCGGTAGGAGAGCGGCACCGTCACGTAGATCCGTTCGTCGTTCAGCCGCTGCGATCGCTGGGCCACCGGGAGGTTCACCTCCACGCCCTTCTGCAGCATCGGGGCCGCCACCATGAAGACGATGAGCAGCACGAGCATGACGTCGACGAGCGGGATGACGTTGATCTCGGCCAGCGTCGTCGTCACGCGACGGCCGCGCTGGCGGCCGCCGCCAGCGGCGCTCTGGGACATGACTTTGGGCATGGCGTTACCCGAAGTGGCGCTCGGAGATGTTGAGGAACTCGAGCGCGAAGTCGTCCATCTCGGAGGCGAGCACCTTCACCCGGCTGGTGAACTGGTTGTAGAAGTAGACCGCCGGCATCGCCGCGAACAACCCGACGGCGGTGGCGACCAGCGCTTCGGCGATGCCGGGAGCGACCACTGCGAGGTCGGTCGAGCCCTGGGCGCCGATGCCGGCGAAGGCGGTCATGATGCCCCACACCGTCCCGAACAGCCCGATGAACGGCGCGAGGCTGGCCGTCGTGGCCAGGAACGTGACCCGCCGCTCCAGCTTGTTCACCTCCGTCGACGAGGCCCGCAGCAGCGCCCGATCGAGGGCCGCCAGGCTCTTCAAGGTTGGACGAGGCGGGGTCGCGGCTGGACTGGCCGCTTTGCCGTCGGAGCGAAGCTGCAGGTTCAACTCGGCGTATCCGGCCTGGAACACCCCGACCAGCGGGCTGTGCTCCAGCGACTTGCACACGCCCTGGACCTCCGAGAACTTGGCGCTCTTGCGGAAGACGTCCAGGAACGACCGAGTCTGGCGTTCGGCGCGGCCCAGCGACAGGGCCTTCGAGAGGATGATGCCCCACGACACCACCGAGAACGCCAGCAGGACCAGAAGCGCCGCCTTGGACACCAGACTGGCGTCGGCGATGAGCTCGAGGATGCTGATCGCGCCGCGGACGGGCGCGTCTACGTCCTGGACCTGCTGCAGGGCCAGGAACACTGAACCAAGCGTGCGCAACGACACCTCCGCCGTCAGGGAGTGGGTGCGCCGCTGGGAACAGCGCGAGTGTGCAACCGTAGCACGAACCGTGAAATTCTGTCAAACCCATGATAGGATGGCACTTCCGTCTCCATCCGAAGGGTCCTTCTCCCGGGACGACCACCCCGATGATCCGGTACCTGGCGATCAGCAATCTCGCGGTCATCGAGTCGGTGTCGGTCGACTTTGAACAATCGTTCAACGTGCTCACGGGCGAGACCGGCGCCGGCAAATCCATGCTCGTCGGCGCCGTCGGATTGCTGCTCGGCGGCCGGGCCTCGAGCGACCTGGTCCGGACCGGCGAAGACGTCACCACGGTCGAGGCGATCTTCGAAACCGCAGACGGCGACGAGGTGATCGTTCGCCGCGAAGTGACCGCACACGGGCGCAGCCGCGCCTTCGTCAACGGCCAGCTCACCACCTCCACCGCGCTTCGGCCGATCGTCGCCGAGTTCGTCGAACTCCACGGCCAGCACGAGCACCAGTTGCTGCTCGATCCGCTCACGCATCTGCCGCTGCTGGATGCAATGGGCCGGCCTGGACGGGCGAGGCGGACGCCGTCCGCCAGGCGTGGGAGGCGATGACCACGGCCGAGCGCAACCTCGAGCGCGCGGCGATGGACGCCGGCGAACGGGCCGCCCGGCTCGAACTGGTCGACTTCCACCTCGGCGAGCTGCGCAAAGCCAAGCTGGTTCCCGGCGAGGACGACGACTCTGGCCCAGAGCCGCGAAGTCCTGCGCCACGCCGGCCGGCTCACCACGCTGTGCAGCGAGGCGCTATGCGCTGCTCTACGACGAGGAGACGGCGGCCCTCTCGACGCTCGGGCAGGTCTGGAAGCGGGTGGGTGAGCTGGCGGCCATCGACCCGGCGTTCGCGGCGCACCCCGGCGCCCGCGACGGCATCAAGGCCCAGCTCGAGGACCTCGCGCTCACGCTCCGCGACTATCGGGAGGGCCTCGACGCCTCGCCGGCGCGCCTCCAGGAGGTCGAGGACCGGCTGGCGCTCATCGAGCGGCTCAAGCGCAAGCACGGGCCCACGCTTGCCGACGTCCTGGCCCGGACCGCGACGCTCGAGCAGGAGCGCACCGCTCTCGACGCCGGGCCGGCCCATCGCGATGCCGCCGAGGCGGCGGTCGCCGCGACGCGGGCCCAGTTCCTCGACCGCCGCCCGGCGACTGTCGAGCTCGCGTCGCGGCCGCCGCGCCGCGGTTCGCGGCGGCCATCGAGCGAGAGCTCGCCGACCTGGCGATGGCCGGGACGCGCTTCGAGCTACGCCTCACCACCGAGGACGACCGATCGCGCTGGCATGGCGGCGGCATCGACCAGGGTGAGTTCTTCCTGGCGCCGAACCTGGGCGAGGCGCCCAAGCCGCTGGCCCGTATCGCCTCGGGCGGCGAGCTGTCGCGGGTGATGCTCGCCTTCAAGACGCTCAGCGCCGGCGACCAGCCGGGGCGGACGCTGGTCTTCGACGAAGTGGACGCCGGCATCGGCGGACGCACGGCGACCGTGGTGGGGGAGAAGCTCCGCCGGCTGGGCCAGGCGACCCAGGTGCTGTGCATCACCCACCTCCCGCCGATTGCCGCTCAAGCGGCCACCCACTTCGCGATCGCCAAGTCGATCCGCGGCCCGCGGACCGTGACCACGGTGGCCCGGCTCGACGACGACGGCCGCGAGCGCGAGATTGCCCGCATGATGGGCGGGGAGGGGACCGCCACGCCGCAGGTCCTCGCCGGCGCTCGCGAGCTCCTCGACTCAGGCGAAGGCGAAAGTGCAGCCGGGGCGAAAGCGAAAGGCGAAAGTCGCGTTCGGGCGAAAGCGAAAGGGCGATAGAGACTCCAGCCATGGCGCGCAAGTACCTGATCGAAACCTACGGCTGCCAGATGAACGTTCACGACTCGGAGCGGATGGCCGGCCTGCTCGAAGCCGCCGGATTCGAACCGACGGACGCCGACGAAGACGCCGACCTGGTCGTCATCAACACCTGCTCCGTGCGCGAGAAAGCCGAGGAGAAGCTCTACACCCGTCTTGGCGACCTGAAGGGACTGCAGCACCGGATCGGTCGCGCCCCGATGGTCGCTGTCACCGGTTGCGTCGCGCAGCAGGAGGCCGGGCAGGTGCTGGCGCGGTCACCGCTGGTCGACGTCGTGATCGGGACGCAGCGAGCCCGCCTGCTGCCGATGCTCGTCGAGCAGGCGCAGCAGGCCGAGAGCGCGCTCATCGACGTCGCCACCCCGTACGACGAGCCGACCTTCCCGTTCGGCCTGACCCGGCGCGGCGACCCGGTGAAGGGCTTCGTCACGATCGTCGAGGGCTGCAACGACTACTGCGCGTACTGCGTCGTGCCGTACACCCGCGGTCACGAGCGGATGCGCGCCAAGGCCGAGATCCTCGCCGAGGTCACGCGCCGCTGGCCGCCAGCGGACGCCGCGAGGTGCAGCTCCTCGGTCAGATCGTGAACCACTACCAGGCGCCGGACGATCCGGCGTGCGACTTCCCAGCTCTGCTCGAAGCGGTGCAGGAGATCGAGGGCATCGATCGCATCCGCTTCGCCAGCCCGCATCCGCGGCACTGCTCGCCGCGGCTGATCGCGGCGCTGCGCGATCTGCCGAAGGTTTGCAAGCACCTGCACCTGCCGGTGCAGTCCGGCTCGTCGCGCGTGCTCAAGGCGATGCGCCGCCGCCATACCCGCGACGAGTACCTCGAGCTGGTGCGGCGGCTGCGCGAGGCCCTCCCGGACATCCACCTGTCGACCGATATGATCGTTGGATTCCCAGGGGAGACGGACGAGGACTTCGCCGACACGCTGTCGCTGACCGAAGCCGTCCAGTTCCACAGCATGTTCTCGTTCAAGTACTCGCCGCGCCCCAACACGCTCGCCGCCCAGCGGATGCCAGACGACGTGCCGGAGACGGAGAAGACGCGCCGCATCATGGCGCTGCAGAGCCTGCAGAAAGGCATCCAGGCCGCGCTGCACGAACGCGCGGTCGGGCGCACGGTGCAGGTACTGGTGGACACCACGAGCCGGCGGAGAGCCTGGGAACTGGCCGGCCGCACGACCGGCAACACCGTCGTGAATCTTCCTGGCGACCCGTCGTGGCTCGGCCACTTCGTGGACGTCACCATCGAGCGCGCCGGCGCCTTCGGCGTCTGGGGCCAGCCGGCCGCGACGCCCGCGGGCGCCGGCCCCGTCCCACTGACGCGCGAGGCCGACGCATGCTTATCGAGATGACGATCAAGGGCCTCACGGTCGACCCCGTGACCAACATGCCGATCGTGATCCTTCGCGATGAACACGACCAGCGGGTGCTGCCGATCTGGGTCGGGGTGTTCGAGGCCAACGCCATCGCCCTGCAGATCGAGAACGTGCACACGCCGCGGCCGATGACCCACGACCTGCTGCGCAACGTCATCCAGGATCTGCAGGCGACCGTCGACCGGGTCGTCGTGTGCGACGTCAAGGACAACACCTTCTTCGCGCAGATTCATCTCGACACCCCGGCGGGGCGGGTGACCGTCGACGCCAGGCCGAGCGATGCGATCGCCCTGGCGCTTCGCACCCGCGCGCCGATCCTGGTGGAGCAGCACGTCATCGAGAACGCCAAGACGCTGGACGTCGCGCACGAAAAGGTCGACGGAGAGCGCCTGCATCAATGGCTCGACAGCCTCGACCCGGACGACCTCGGCAAGTACAAGATGTAGTCCGGCCGTCACGGCCTTGCGCACATCAGCGCAATTCGACTGCCCTCGTCACCACCCACCGCCGGTCGCACCCCCGCCCCATGTCGGCCGGCCGACATTTCCCGTATCTCCTACAATTGCAGCAGTTTACGCGCGCCGATTACTGAAACGACGAGCCATCAGGCGCACCGACGCTTGACGGCGCTCGGCGCGGCTCCTAGAATGACCCCACTCGGTTTCCCCTCCGAGGTTCCGGCATCGCCCGCGGAAGCCGTAACCCCCATGATCCTCGCCATCGCGAATCAGAAGGGCGGCGTCGGCAAGACGACGACCGCTCTCAACCTTGCCGCCGCGCTCGCGCTGCGCGGCAAGCCGACGTTGCTCATCGACCTCGACCCCCAGGCCAACAGCAGCATGTCCTACCTGGACCTGCGGGAAATCGAGAAGGGGATGTACGACGTCTTCATCGAACCGGAGATGCCGATCGCGTCGGTCATCCGGCCAACGGCGCTCCAGAACCTGTCGGTGGCGCCGGCGCGCATCTCGCTGGCCAAACTCGAATCCCGGCTGGTGGGGGAGCTCGACGCGCCGTTCCGCCTCAAGGACCAGCTCGCCAAGCTCGAGGGCTTCAGCCACATCGTCATCGACTGCCCGCCGGCCCTCGGCCTGCTGACGGTCAACGCCCTGGTCGCCGCCACGCATCTCCTGATTCCGATTCAGTCGTCGTACTTCGCCCTCGAAGGCACCGACGACCTGCTCGAGACCATCGAAAAAGTGCGCCAGCGGCCCAACCCGGCGCTCAAGATTCTCGGCGTGGTCATCACCATGCACGACCGGCGAACCGCCCTGGGGCGGGACATCCGCGAGCAGATCCGCAAGGTCTTCGGCGACAAGGTCTTCAACACCGTGATCAGCAAGAGCGTCCGGCTCGAAGAGAGCCCAGCCTACCGTGAGTCGATCTTCACGTTCGCGCCCGAGTCGTCGGGCGCCAGTGAGTACTACCGCCTGTGCGAGGAGGTGATTGACCGTGCCTAAACGCGGCCTCCCGGAAGCCCTGCAGATGCGCCACGACGCGCACTACGTCGAGGCCCTGGCATCGTCGGCGGCGCCGCCGATCGGGCGCCTGGTGCCAATCGACCACGTCGATCCGAACCCCGACCAGCCCCGCCAGGCCATGGGCGACCTGTCGGACCTGGTGGCGTCGCTCACCGAAAAAGGCATCATCGAGCCGCTGATCGTCCGGCAGCGCGGCGCCCGCTACCAGATCATCGCCGGCGAGCGGCGCTACCAGGCGGCCATCCGCGCCGGACTCACCGAATTGCCGGTGGTCGTCCGCGACGTCGACGACACCGAGATGCTGGAACTGGCGCTGGTCGAGAACATCCAGCGCAAGGACCTGACGGCGTTCGAAGAAGCCGAAGCGCTGCACAGTCTCGGCCACAAGTGCGGCTACACCCACGAGGACTTGGCCAAGCGGCTGGGGAAGTCGCGGACGTCGATCACCGAGTCGTTGTCGTTGGCCGCCATTCCGCCTGAGGTTCGCAAGGTGTGCCGACTGGCGGACATCTCCAGCAAGTCGATCCTCCTGCAGGTGGCCCGCCAGGGCGACATCAAGAAGATGTTGGCGCTGGTCGAGAAGATCGCCACTCACGGGGTCACCCGTGAGCAGCTGCGCAAGGATCAGGACAAGCCGAAACCAGGCCGTCCGAAGTCCTACGTCTTCAGTTTCAAGCCGCCGACCAAGGCCTTCAACCTGCGACTGACCTTCGCCAAGAAGAACGCCTCGAAGGACGAAGTGATCAGTGCGCTCGAGGCCATCCTCGAGGATCTCCGCCAGGCCGACTAGAACCCGGGCGCGCGGGCTGATTCCAGACCTACTCAGCCGGTTTGGTTTACATAAGATATATTATCAGACCTTAGTGAAATGCGGCCTGACGCGTGGCTGTTGATGGTTTGTGGGGCTTCTGCCCGGGTTCGCGGTCAGGCGCGCCAGCGCCGGCCGTTGACGGCGGCCGGAGGCACTTCGAGTACGCGATCGAGACCGTCGGCCGGCACCATCTGGACGATGTGGCCGCGCGAATCGCGGACGACGAGGCGCAGGTGAATCAGGTCGCCAGACCCGGCGCCGATCGCTGACCACGGCACTCGGACCACATCGGTGACCGGCCACGCCACGGCCGGGTCCAGCGGCGACGTGCGGACCTCGATGGCGGCCGCGGCATTCCCGGCATCGGACGCCCGGTCCACCGAGACCGCCAGCCCGTCCGCGGTGAACCCGACCCGAGCGTCGATGATCGGCCCCGTGGACGCCCGGTGCATGACACCGCCCGACCGCTCGAGCGTGACGCTGCCGGCGGTCGAGAAATACGACCCGCGCTCGTCGCCCGGCTCGACCGGGCCCGGGCGAACGAGGTCGTCCGGCTCGAGGCTGGTGGTGATCACCGTCCGGTGCAATGCCTCGGGCACCGCCTCGCCGAGCGCCGTATAGACCCGGGCGAGGTGCCGCCGGAACAGCGCGTCGAACTCGCGGTCGTGCGCCGACGAGTGGTCGTCGCCGTACCACCAGCACCAGTCGCTGCCTTCGGCGGCCAGGATCGCATCGAGGGCTTCGGCGCGGCGCGAGGCCGGCGCATCGGCCCGGACCTCGTAGCGGTCGCGGGCGTGGCCCAGCAGTTCCCAGGCCCGACGGTCGTCGCGGTGGCCGATCCAGATGCCGAAGTCGGCGTTGATCCACGACCCGGCAAAGATCGACGTCAGCCGACGGGCCGGTCCTTCGGCGGCCGCCCGCATGCAGACCGGTTCGATGTCCGGAGCGGCGACGAGACGTCGGTAGAGGGTGCGCAGGAACGGCCGCCCACCCCCGGCGTAGTGTTCCCAGGCGTTCTCGCCGTCGAGGATCACCGGCACGACCGGGTCGGCCACCCCCGAAGCGGCTGCCCGCCGCCCGGCGTCCCGGACCCGGGCGAGGAAGTCGTCCGCGGCCGCCTCGGCGCTCCACCCCTGATACGTGAAGCCGACCAGGTCCGACAGCGCGTGGTCGCGAAAGAGGACCCGAACTTCCCCGCCCGCGGTCGGCAGCGCGTTCGGCCGGCAGCGCGCCGCGGCGTCGAGCGGTTCGGGCGACGACGACCGGGCGAGGATCTCTTCGTCGCTCGCCATCCAGCGGAACCCGGCGCGGGCGATCTCGGCGGCAGCGGCGTCGGACACACTCCCTTCGGACGGCCACACGCCGGCCGGCCGCTCTCCGAACCAGCGCCGGTGCGCGTCGACGGCCCGGGCCAGTTGCAGCGCCGCGTCCTCGGGATGCCGGAACGGCGGATCGGGCAACGGCGCCGTCGGATGCGCGGCGTGGTGAGCCGCCGAGTCGCACAGCAGGGGCAGGATGGGATGGAAGTACGGCGAGGTCGACAGCTCGACCTGTCCCGAGGCCGCGGCCTCGCGGCAGGCGGGAATCACCCGCCGCAGCAGCCCCAGTTCGAGCGCCCGCAGCGCCGTCTTGTCTGACTCGTCGTAGTCGCGGCCCTTCCCCACCAGCCGCTGCGCCCGAGCGTCGCTGGCCAGCAGGTCGGGGTCGATCCACGCCAGCTTCTGCCAGACCTGCAGATCGCGGAGGTCCGCGATCGAGAAGGCGGCGCGGCGCAGCCGCATCGCCGCCAGCTCGGCATAGCGCGGATACGGCTGGATCATCGTCGGCGCGTGGGCGTGAAAGCCCTCGCGGACGAACCACTCGGCGTCCGCGGCGCCGAGCGTGGCGGCATCGGCGAGGCCGACGACGAGGTGCCGATCCCAGGTGCGTTCGAGCGCGTAGGCCTCGACCTGCTCGACCAGCGACGGCACCAGATTGACGGTCAGGCGCATGCCGGGCACCGCCCGGACTGTCGCGATCATCCCCCAGTAGTCCTTCAGGGCGTGCAGCCGCACCCACGGCAGGATCGACTCGCCCGACGACGGGTCGAGGTAGTACGGCTGGTGCATGTGCCAGAGCAGCGCGAGCCGGATGCGGGGAGGAGCCATGGCCTGCTGGTACAATCCGGTCAGCCGATGCGCACGCTCGATCGATACGTGCTCCGCGAGGCTCTGGCGCCGTTCGCGCTCGCGCTGCTCGTCCTCACCTTCATCCTGATCATCCCCTTCATCATCGCTCAAGCCGAGACGATGGTGGCCAAGGGCGTGCCCTGGCTCACCGTCGCGCAGGTGATGGTGACGCTGCTGCCCCAGGCGCTCGGCCTGACGATCCCGATGGCGCTGCTCGTGGCGCTGCTGGTCGCGCTCGGCCGGCTGTCGGGCGACCGCGAAGTGGTGGCCATGCTGGCCTGCGGCCTGAGTCCCCTGCGTCTGCTGCGTCCGGCGCTCGCGCTCGGGCTGGTCGCCTGGGCTGGTACCTCGTGGGTCATGCTCTCGGCGATCCCCGACGCCAACCAGCGCTTCCGCGAAATCACGACGCAGCTGGTCGCTGACCGCGCCGAAGGCGAGGTCAAGCCGCGGGTGTTCTTCGAGGACTTCCCCGGCTTCGTCGTCTACGTCCGCGAAGTGCCGGCCACCGGTGGCTGGACCGGCGTGCTCGCCGCCGACACCCGCAGCCCAGAGCACCCGGTGCTGTTCCTGGCCGAGCGCGGCCGCATGCTGGTCGACCGCGGCAAGCGCACGATCCAGATGGTGCTCTCCGCCGGCACCCGCCACGCCACGACCGCCCGCGACCCCGACGGCTACGAGGTGGTGCGCTTCAGCGAGATCGTCCTGTCGCTCGACCCCGAGAGCGTGTTCCCGCGCGCCGGCCCGGCCCGCGGCGAGCGCGAGATGTCGATTGCCGAACTGCGGGTCCGCGCCGAAGCGCTGGCGAAAGACGGCCATTCGCCGCACAACCCGCTGATGGAGATCCACAAGAAGTTCTCCATTCCAGCGGCCTGTCTGGTCTTCGCCCTGATCGGCGTGGCGCTGGGCGCCTCGTATCGCAAGGACGGCAAGTTCGCCAGCTTCGTGGTCGGCTTGTCGGTGATCTTTCTCTACTGGGGCCTGCTGCTCATCGGCCAGTCGCTGGCCAAGGGGCTGTACATCGGCCCGTGGCTCGGGGTGTGGCTGCCCAATCTGGTGCTCGGCGCGGCCGGAGTGGCCGGGTTGTGGCGCAAGGCCGGCGTCGTCCGCCGGCGCCGGTCGCTGGCCCTGCCGGCGGCCGGACGCGCGGCGTCGCGGCTGCGCGGTCTGGCGCCGGCCGCGTTCGTCTCGCGCGTACCGGATCTGACCTGGCTGCGCCCGACGCTGCTCGACCTCTACGTCGGCCTGCTCTATCTGCGCATCCTCGGCCTCGGGCTGGCCGGCATGGCCGGGCTGTTCTATATCTCGACCTTCATCGACCTGTCGGATCACCTCTTCAAGGGCACCGCCACCACCGGCATGCTGTTCGCCTATCTGTGGTGGTCGACGCCGCAGTTCATCTACTACATCATCGCCATCGCCGTCCTGCTTGCGGCGGTGGTCACCATCGGCGCGCTCACCAAGAGCAGCGAACTGATCGTGATGCGGGCGTGCGGCATCAGCCTGTACCGCACCGCCGTGCCGCTGATGGCGGCGGCGATCGCCGCCTCGGCGGTGCTGTTCGCGCTCGAAGAGCAGCTGCTGGCCCCGGCCAACCGCCGCGCCAGCCAGCTGAGTTACCTCATCCGCGGCCAGACGCCGCGCACCGTCGACGTCCAGAATCGCAAGTGGCTCACCGGCCAGGACGGAGCGCTCTATCACTACCAGTTCTACGACCCGCGCGATCAGGAGCTGAACGGTCTGACCGTCCTGCGTTTCGACGCCGCCAATCCGGATCGGGTCGCGTCACGGGTGTTCGCGCTCACCGCCACGGCAACACCGGGCGCCGATGGCGACGGCGTGGCAGGCGCGCGGCGGCTGGAGCCGCACCTTCGATCAGTCGATGGCGGTCACGCAGTACACACGGTTCGCCGACACGTCACTCACGCTCGACACCTCCGGAGACGTTCGTCACCGAGGCGCCGCCGCCGTCGCAGATGACCTTCGCGCAGCTGCGTGACTACGTGCGCGAGCTGCGGGCGAGCGGCTACGACGTGCGCGAGGACGAGGTGGCGCTGCACCGCAAGATCGCCTTTCCCTTCGTCACGCTGGTGATGACGCTCATCGGCGTGCCCTTCGCCGTCACCACCGGCCGGCGCGGGGCACTCTACGGCGTCGGTTTCGGCATCGTGCTGGCGCTGGTCTACTGGACGATGATCAGCGTCTTCGCCGCCTTCGGCGCCGGTGGCGCCATGCCGCCGGCGCTGGCCGCCTGGGCGCCGAATCTGCTGTTCGGCGCCGGCGCGGTCTACCTGCTGCTCACCGTCCGCACCTGACCGGCGCGACTCACCGCGCCAGGGCCAGGGCCACGACAGTGACACGGCCGTCGCTGCCGGCCACGGCGTGCACGGTGTCGACGACGACCAGCAGCGCCGTCACCGACGCCAGCGGCGGGCGCGACTGCTCCACCGCGCCCAGCGGCAGCATGGCGTCGAAGGGGACGCGAATCACCCGGGTCCCGGCGTCGAGATAGATCGAGCGACCCCAGCGCTGGCCGTCGCCGCCTGGAACCCGCAGCTGCACCCAGACGCGCATCGGCCGATCGGCCCGAGCCGTCACCACCACGCTGTCGAAGGCGGCCAGGTCGGCCGGTGCCGCCAGCTGCATCGCCGCGAAGGTCTGGGCCGACGGACCGAGGCGCCAGCTGAAGACGGCGGCATCGACGGACGCCGCCGCGGCGACCACCGCGGTCGCGTCCTCGGCGCGCTCGATGGTCCAGGCAGTGGCCGCGGCCGGCACCGCCGCGGTCGCGACCACCGGCAACTGCTCCAGCGGCGGCGCGGCATCGAGCTGGGCGCGGATGTAGATCGGATTGGTGACCAGCCACAGCCGTTCTGCGCCGGCCCACATCAGCCGCACCTCGGCGCGGCACGCGCCCGGCACGCCGTCGGTCGTCCACGTCGCCCGGCCCCCTTCGCGCCCGGCGACGACGCGGCCGTCGCAGCGAAGATCGGTGTGCGCGCCCGGCGGCACGTCGGCCTCGAACGACACGGTGACCGGCCCGCGCGGGATGAGATGCTCGCCCATCGCCGCAGCGCGGCCGTCGCTGACGGCCTCGAACCGCAGCTGCCCCGGCCGGGCGATGCCCGTGAGCACCGTGTAGACCCCTCCAGCGCGCAGCGCGCCCACGACCATCGCGGCGTCGACGGCGGCCTCGCCCGTGAGTGCCGCCGGGACGTGCACCATGTTGACGAAGCTGGCGAACAGCGCGTCGTAGGCCGGCGCGGCCAGGGCGACCCACCCTTCGTATGGCTCGCCGACGCCGCCGGCGCCGAGCCGGGCGTGCGCGTCGTGCGCGGCCAGGCCGACCACGACCCGTCGGGCGGCCAGCTGATCCCACTGCTGCAGCTCGAATGCCGGCCGATCGATCAGCGCCGTCAGCGACTCGACCCGGCGCCACGGATAGGCCACGAGCGTGCGCCACAGGTCGCGCGGCCGATCGCGCCACTCGCTGTCGGCGTTGAGCCACTCGATGCCGTCGAACCGGCCATCCCAATCGCGCCAGCGCAGCCCGGCGCGGGCCGAGCCGGGATGGGCGACGATGCCGAAACCGCCGAGCCGCCGGACGTCGTCCACGACGGCGCGCGGCTCGCCGCCGAGCGGATAGGGCGCCGGCGCCGCGCCGAGCGCCACGTAGTGCCCACCCCAGGAACTCACCTCCACGGCGTCGATCACCAGCACGCCGTCGAGGTATGCGGGCGGATCGGCGGCGCGCCGGGCGTCGCCGTGGTCAGTGACGATCGCGACCTTCGCTCCGGCGCTGACCGCGGCGCGTGCGACCTGCTCCCGCGTCCCGGTGCCATCGGAGCGTGTGGTGTGGACGTGGTACGCCACCGCTACGTCGGCCGCGACCGGCCGACCGACGGCGGGACCAGTGGCGGGCGGCAGCACCGCGACCGTGGCCATGGCGGCGCCACCGATCACGGCGGCCGCGGCCCATCGCCAGACACCTGTGCGCCTCGTGGTCACGTGCGCGGGTGATAGCGCTCGTAGACCGAGCGCAGCCGTTCGTCGAGCACGTGGGTGTAGATCTGCGTCGTGGACAGGTCGGCGTGGCCGAGCATCATCTGGATGGCCCGCAGGTCGGCGCCGCGCTCGAGCAGATGCGTCGCGAAGGAGTGACGCAGCACGTGCGGCGAGATCGCGCGGCCGATGCCGGCCTGCAGACCGTAGGCGCGCAGCAGCTTCCAGAAGCCCATCCGCGACAGCGCCCCACCGCGCGCGTTGACGAACAGGCGCGGCGAGGCCGCCGTGCCGGCCAGCGCCGGGCGCGCCTCACGCACGTAGCGGCCGACCCAGGTGCCAGCCTCGTCGCCGAACGGCACGACGCGCTCCTTGCGGCCCTTCCCCATCGTGGTGAGCACCCCGGCCTCGACGTCGACGTGAGCCGGCGTGAGCGCCAGCAGCTCCGAAACGCGCAGCCCGGTGGCGTAGAGCACCTCGAGCAGCGCGCGATCGCGCAGGCCACGCGGCGTCGTCACGTCGGGCGCGGCGAGCAGGGCGTCCACTTCCTCCACGGTCAGGAACTTGGGCAGCGCCTTCCAGGTGCGCGGCGCGTCGAGATCTGCCGCCGGGTTCTCGGGCAGCGGCACCATGGCCGTGGCGAAGCGGTAGTAGCCGCGAACCGCCGCGACCAGCCGTCCGACCGACCGCGGCGACCGGCCTTCCGCCATGCGGTTCCGCACCAGCCGCTCGAGCTCGGCCCGGCCGAGGGCATCGACGTCGCGGCCCTCGTCGGCGGCGAACGCCGCCAATACGGCCAGGTCGCGGCCGTAGGCGTCGAGCGTGTGCGGCGAGACGCGGCGCTCGAGTTCGAGGTGCGCCAGATACCGGTCGATGGTCGCCACTGCCGACGATTGTACGCGGCCGGCACCGGGCCGGCTGGCCAGGCCGCGTTGACACCCCAGGGGGCCGGGACTAGCATGCAGGATTGGCGCGCGGCCGCGCCGCAGATTCAGATGCCCCATTCCTCGAAGTGGCAGTCGCTCCCCACCGAAGCCATCAATCCCGCCACCCTCGCCATCGACAAGCAGTCCGCTGCCGGCATCGTGGACCTGATGCTGGCCGAGGACAAGAAGGTGCTCGCCGCGGTGCTCCGTGAACGCGATCGCATCGCTGTCGGCGCCGATCTGCTGGCCAAGGCGCTGCGCAAGGGCGGGCGCATCATCTTCGTCGGCGCGGGAACGAGCGGCCGGCTGGGCGTGGTCGAGTCGGCCGAGATGCCGCCGACCTTCGGCACCGACCCCGACCTGGTGCAGGCGATCATGGCCGGTGGCCAGACCGCGATTCTGCGCGCCAAGGAAGGCGCAGAGGACGACTACGAAGAGGGGGCCCGCGCCGCCAAGCGTCTCGACCCGACCAGGAAGGACGTCGTGGTCGGCGTCTCGGCCAGCGGCATGACGCCGTTCGTCCGTGGTGCACTCACCACCGCCCGGCAGATCGGATCGCGCATCATCTTCGTCACCTGTGATCCGCATTCCGAGCTCCAGAGCTTCGTCGACCTGACCATCGCGCCAGCGGTCGGCCCCGAAGTGATCGCCGGCTCGACCCGGCTCAAGGCCGGCACCGCGACGAAGCTGGTCCTGAACACGCTGACGACCTCGGCGATGGTCCTCATCGGCAAGACCTACGGCAACCTGATGGTCGACCTCCGCACCGGCTCCGAGAAGCTCCGCGACCGGGCCCGACGCATGGTCCACATCGTCACCGGCGTCGATATGGACGCCGCCGACGCCCTGCTGAAACGCGCCCATTGGAACGTCAAGGCGGCGATCGTGATGCAGAAGACCGGGCTGTCGTACCAGAAGGCGCTCAGCCGCCTGCGCCGATCACACGACCGGCTGCGCGACGCCATCGGCGAGGACATCGAGCCGCGGCTGCGCGACCTGCTGGCCGGCGGCACCGGGCAGGTCTGACGGCGCGCCGGCTAGCCCAGCACCACGGGCGGCGCCAGCGCTGACGCCGCCGCCGGGTCGAGCAGCACCTCGACGGCCGCGTGGACCTGGAGCCACGACGCCGGCAGCGCCGTCGTCAGCGGCCCGCCGGTCATCGCCGCCACGGCTGTCGCCTTCGTGGCGCCGGTGGCGATCACCAGCACGCGCCGCGCCCGCAGGATCGCCGTCATCCCGATCGTGAGCGCCCGAGCCGGCACCGCCGCGGCATCGCCGCCGAAGAGCGCCGCGTTGGCCGCCCGGGTCTCCGCGTGCAAGCGTCGCCACGTGCGTCGGGCCCCACAGCACCGGCCCCGGCTCGTTGAAGCCGATGTGGCCGTTGGCGCCGAGGCCACAGACCAGCAGATCGAGTCCGCCGGCCGCCGCGATGGCGTGGTCGTAACGAACGCACTCGGCCGCCGCATCGGCGGTGTCTCCGCGCAGGAACCCGATCTGCGCTGGCGGCACCGCGACCGCGCTGAACAGATGCGTGTCCATGTAGCGGCGGAAGCTGCCGGCGTGCCCAGGCGACACACCGTCGAACTCGTCGAGGTTGAAGGTGCGGACGGCCGACCAGTCCAGCGGCGCCGTCCGCAGCCGCGCGTAGAGTCCGATCGGCGTGCGCCCGGTCGGCAGGCCGATGACCGGTGGACGTCCAGCGGTGACGACGCCGCTGACGACCGCCGCAGCGGCGTCGGCCACGGCATCGGCCGTCGGCAACACCGAGATCCGCATCACGACCTCGCTGGCGCCGCGGCGTACACCGGCAGGCGCAGCCGGCCGGCGGCCGCCCGCAGCGCCAGGCGCACGGCGCCGAGCGCCGGTTCATCGGTGAGCACGCCGGTCACCGCCCGCGGGGCGAGCTCGGCGACCCGGGCCGCCACCATCGACGCCACCGTCGGCGCCATCTTGAACAGTCCCCCCGACAGCACCACGCGAAACCGCTCCCCCCGCATCCCCAGTTGTTCGACCACCGAGCGGGCGGCCAGCGTCAGCTCGCCGGCCGCCGCCGTCAGAATCTCCCGCGCCACCGCATCGCCGTCGGCGTCGGCGCGCGCCACCAGTCCGGCCATCGCCGCAATCGCCTGCCGGCGGTCGGCGCGCGCGTAGACCTGGGCCACCAGCCCGTCGATCCGATCCGCGCCGGCATGGCGCAACACGAGCGGCGTGAGAGCGGTCTGCGGACCGCGGCGATCGCTGGCGCGCACCACCGCCGCCAGCGCCAGCCGGCCGACCCAGAAGGCCGAGCCCTCGTCGCCGTAGACCTCGCCCCAGCCACCGGCCCGCGCGGCGATGCCGGCGCTGCCGACACCGTAGGCGATCGAGCCGGTGCCGGCCACGACCACGACCCCCGGTTCCTCGTCGGCGCCAGCCACCAGGGCGATGAGCGCGTCGTTGACCGCCAGCACCTGACCGCGGAACCCGAGCCGGCGCAGAATCGCGTCGACCACCGCCCGGTCGGCGACGCGGTCCATCCCGGCCATGCCGACGCAGACCACGCCGGGCAGCGGCGCGTCGGCTCCGACCGCCGACTGGATCACCTCGTAGAGCACCTTCTCGGTGCCGAGTTCGCCGGCGTTGTGGAGGTTGGCGCCGCCGCCGCGGCCCTCGCCCACGACCTGGCCCTGGCCATCGGCGAGCCACGCCACGGTCTTGCTGCCCCCCGCGTCGATCCCGAGCACGTGCACCTTCGAAGCTTATACTGTGCGCCAGTGTTGGCCCCACTGGACTACGCCGTCATCGCCGTGTACCTGGCGGCGATCACGGCGTTCGGCTCCTGGTTCGCGCGGTATCAGCACACCACGCGCGACTACTTCCTGAGCGGCCACAGCGTGCCGTGGTGGGCGGTGTGCTGCACGGTGGTCGCCACCGAAACGAGCACGCTCACCTTCATCGGCATTCCGGCGACGGCCTACGCCACCAACATGGCGTTCCTGCAGCTCGCGATCGGCTACGTCATCGGCCGCATCCTGGTCAGCGCGCTGTTCATTCCCGCCTACTTCCGCGGCGAGCTGGTGACGTCGTACGAGCTGCTGCAGCGGCGCTTCGGCCGGCGGGTCACCGGGCTCTCGGCCGGGCTGTTCCTGGTGACGCGCTCGCTTGCCGACGGCGTGCGGCTGTTCGCGACGGCGCTGGTCATCGGCGTCGTGACCGGCGTGCCGACGGCCTGGGCGACGATCGTCGTCGGCGCCATCATGATCGTCTACACGGTGCGCGGCGGCGTGGCGGCGGTGATCTGGACCGACGTGGTGCAGATGTTCGTCTACGTGGCTGGCGCGACCGCGGTCGCCGTCCAGCTGATCGGCCTCATCCCCGGAGGATGGGACGAAGTCGTCCGTGCCGGCACCGCCGCCGGCAAGTTCGCGGTGTGGGATCTGTCCACCGATCCCGCGACCATCTACACGCTGTGGACCGGCCTGTTCGGCGGCGTGGCGCTCACGCTCGCCACCCACGGCACGGATCAGTTCCTGGTCCAGCGGCTGCTCTCGGCCACCGGTGCCAGGGCCGCAGCCACCGGCCTGATGCTGAGCGGCGTCATCGTGTTCGTCCAGTTCACGCTGTTCCTCTGCATCGGCGTGATGCTCTTCACGTTCTACCAGCACGTGCCGCTGCCGGCGCCGCTGGCCCGCACCGACGAAGTGCTGCCGCTCTTCATCGCGACGCAGCTGCCCTCGGGTCTGGCTGGCTTCATCGTCGCGGCGATCGTCGCCGCCGCCCTGTCGCCGTCGTTGAACGCGATGGCCGCCACCACCGTGAACGATTTCTACAAGCCGTACGCGCGCACCCTCCCGGACGACGCCCGGCTGCTGCAGCTGTCACGCCGCGCGACCATCGGGTGGGGCGTGGTCCAGCTCGGCGTCGCCCTCGGCGCCCAGTTCATGGAGCGATCGGTGCTCGACGCCGGGCTGTCGGTGCTGTCGTTCGCCTCGGGGGCGGTCCTCGGGGCGTTCGTGATCGCCACGCTGATGCCCGGCGTGCGCGAGCCGGAGGCGCTGGTCGGCATGGGCGTCGGCCTGACGACGATGACCGTGGTGTGGGCGTTCACGCCGCTGGCCTGGACGTGGTACGTGTTCGTCGGCGCGCTGGCAACGTGCGCCACCGCCTGGACGCTGTCGGCCGTGCGCCGGACCTCGGCATGACGGCGGCGGCACGCATCGCGCTCCGCCGGGTGCTCACCGACGCCGTCGCACGTCGGATCACGCCCGGGGCGATCGTCGAGGCCGGGTCGGCCGACGGACCGGTCCTGGTGGAGGGCGTCGGACGCCTGACCTACGCCGCCGCCGCGCCCGGCGTCGACGAGACCACCGTCTACGACCTGGCCTCGCTGACCAAGGTGATCGCGACCGCCACGCTGGCGATGCGACATGCCGCCACCGGCAGACTGCCGCTCGAGACTCGCGTCGCCGAGCGCTGCCGCGCGTTCACGGGCCAGGGCCGGGACGCGGTGACCATCGGCGACCTGCTCGGCCACGCCGCGGGCCTGCCGGCGCATCGGCCGTTCTACCGTCGGTTCGCCGGACGCCGCGCCTACGGCGCCGCGATCGCCGCCGAGCCGCTCGCCTACCCGCCGCGAACCCGGCACGAGTACACCGACCTCGGCTTCATGCTGCTCGGGCTGCTCCTCGAGGACGCCGGCGAACAGCGGCTCGCCGACCAGTTCGACAACTGGCGCGACGACGCCCTGCCCGGCGCCGAGCTGTGGTTCAAGGTGCCGCACGCCCGCCTCCAGCCGATCGCTCCCACGGAAGCCGACAGCTGGCGCGGTCGTGTCCTCGTCGGCGAGGTCCACGACGCCAACGCGGCGGCACTCGGCGGCGCCGCCGGCCACGCTGGCCTGTTCGGGACGGCGGCTGGGGTCGGCGCTCTGGCGCGCTGGTTCCTCGGGCTGTGGTCGGGTCGCCAGACTGGTTCGGCCGGCGTGCCGGCGGCACTGGCGGCGCGGTTCGCCGCCCGCGGCGACGTGCCCGGCAGCTCACGCGGGCTGGCCTGGGACACGATGCTGCCGACCTCGTCGTGTGGGACGCGGTTCTCGCCGCTCGCCATCGGCCACACCGGTTTCACCGGCACCTCGCTGTGGATCGATCCGGTGCGGCAGCTGTACGTGGTGTTGCTGACCAATCGCGTGCACCCCGATGGCGGCGCCGCCGACCGGATCCGCGCGCTGCGGATCGCCGTGCACGACACCATCGCGGAAGGATGGCCGGCATGAGTCTCACCGCGCTCGACTGGATCATCGTCGCCGTCACCTTCGGGGCGTCGCTGGTGACCGGCGTCCTCTTCACGCGCCAGGGCGGCCGCAGCGTCCAGGACTTCTTCCTGAGCGGCCGGCAGCTGCCGTGGTGGCTGGCCGGCACGTCGATGGTGGCGACGACCTTCGCCGCCGACACGCCGCTCGCCGTCGCCGGCATCGTCGCGCGACAAGGCATCGCCGGCAACTGGATCTGGTGGAGCGCCGCCTCCGGCAGCATGATGACGGTGTTCCTGTTCGCGCGGCTGTGGCGCCGCGCCGGCATCGTCACCGACGTGGAACTCGCCGAGCTGCGCTATCACGGTCGTCCGGCGGCCGCGCTGCGGGTCTTCCGCGCGCTCTATCTCGGCCTGCCGATCAACTGCGTGGTGATGGGCTGGGTGAACCTGGCGATGGCCAAGGTGCTGTCGGTCATGCTCGGCTGGAACGAACTGACGGCCGTTCTGGTCAGCCTCACGCTGACCGGCGTCTACGCCGCGATGGCCGGGCTGTGGGGCGTGGTCGTCACCGACTTCCTGCAGTTCGCGTTCGCGATGGGCGGCACCATCGCGCTGGCGTGGTTCGTGGTCCGGGTGCCGGCGATCGGCGGCCTCGACGGCCTGGTCCGCCAGGTGCCCGAAGCGACACTGGCGTTCGTGCCCGACTTCTCGTTCGCGGCCAGCGCGGCGGCATCGCTGTCGGCCGGCGCCTTCCTCACCTATCTCGGCGTCCAGTGGTGGGCGAGCTGGTATCCCGGCCAGGAGCCCGGCGGCGGCGGCTACATCGCCCAGCGCATGATGTCGGCGAAGAGCGAACGCGATGCGCTGGCGGCGACGTTGTGGTTCACCATCGCCCACTACTGCGTGCGTCCGTGGCCGTGGATTCTGGTCGGTCTGGCGACCGTCGTGCTCTATCCGGACGCCGTCGACAAGGAAGCGGCCTACGCGCTGGCGATGCGCGACCATCTCGGCCCGGGCTGGCGCGGGCTGCTGCTCGGCGCGTTCTTCGCCGCCTATATGTCGACGATCTCGTCGCAGCTCAACTGGGGCACGTCGTATCTCGTCAGCGACGTCTACAAGCGCTTCGTCCGGGTCGACGCCTCGGAAGCCCACTACGTCTGGGTCTCGCGGGTCACGACGCTGCTGCTGATGGCGCTCTCGGCGGTGGTGACGTTCTACCTCGAGAGCATCCGCCAGGCGTGGGAGTTCGTGCTGGAGTCGGGCGCCGGCATCGGCCTGGTGCTGATGCTGCGCTGGTACTGGTGGCGCGTGAACGCGTGGTCGGAGGTGAGTGCGATGATCGCCGCCGCCGCCGGTTTCGCGCTGGTGCGGCTGGTCACCGACTGGGTGTTTCCGCTCTCGCTGGTCGCCGTGGTGGCGTGGACGACGGCGTGGTGGCTCCTGGTCACGTGGCTCACGCCGCCAGAACCCGACCCGACGCTCGATGCGTTCTACACGCGCGTCTCGCCACCGGGCCCTGGCTGGGCGCCGGTCGCGGCGCGGCTCGGACACACGCCGGCGACGATGCGGCCGCTGGTCGTCGCCTGGCTGGCCGGCACCGGCCTGGTCTACGCGGTGCTCTTCGGCGTCGGCCACCTGCTGCTGCACTCGCTGGCCACGGCGCTGCCCTACTTCGCCGTCGCCGTCGCGTGCGGCTGGATCGTGGCGCGCGCGCTGCCGTCGCGAGCCGACGCCATCGACTCGTAGCCCCGGATCCGCGCCCCGCCGGTCAGTTGTTCTTCTTCGGCGGCGTGCCGAAGATGCCGCCGCCGGGGGCGGCGCCAGGCGGCGCCGGATAGGCCGGACGGAACGGCGACACGGCCCCACCGGGCGGGGCCGCCGGCGCGCCGCCGGGGGCCATCGGCTGACCGAACCCACCGCCGCCGAAGGGATTGGCGGCGCCACCCGTGCCGAAGGGGTTCGCGCCTCCGCCGCCGAAGGGATTGGCCGCGCCTGCGCCACCGAACGGATTCGCCCCGCCGGGCTGCGGGGCACCGCCGCCGAACGGCTGGCCCCCCGGCCCGGCGGCTCCGGCGGCCGCGTTCGTCGCGTTCAACGCCTGGAGCAGATCCGGCGGCAGGCCCTTGCCAGGCTTGACGTCCTGGTAGGTGACTGCCCACTGATCGTAGCGGGTACGGCCGTTGTAGATCTTGATGCTCGTCGCCTTGCTCTTGGAGACGACGCCGATGATGCCCGCGCCCGGGACCGGTGCGCCGGTCCCGGCGCTCGGCGTGCCGCCGGCGCCGCTGGTCGAGGTACCGGCGCCGGGCAGGCTCCCGAAGCCCCCGGCCGGACTGCCGCCGCCGGGCGGCACCACGCCGCCGGGCGTCGAATTGCCTGGCCCGCCCGGCTGGATGCCGGCGCCGGCCGTCTGATAGACAAGCTGGAAGTCTTCCCCGCTGATCGGATCCCGGTATTTCCTGCGGAGAAACCGCTGCTGCACGAGGACGTCGACGCTCGGGGGATTGGTGTTGGCGATACGCTGGCGGAACTTCATCACGGCGCGGGCGTATTCGTGGGCGCGGAAGAGGTATTCCTCCTCGCGCTCACGCTGGGCCTGCTTGTTCCACACCGGCAGCGCCGCCCCCATCAGGATGGCCATGATGCTCATCCCGACGAGCAACGCCGCCATCGCGTAGCCGCCGGCCCGGGCGGGCCGCAGGCGGTCGCCGCCTTGACCACCTAACTTCATGCAACTATTATCGTTAGCAGCCCGCCACATGTCATCCACCCTGCGTGTCGTCCACGCGATCGGCCTTGCCGCGGCCCTGCTGGCCGCCGGCTGCGACAAAGTGCCGCTGCTGGCGCCGACCAACACCACTATCCGTCTCGTGTCCAGCGTGAGCGTGCTGCCCACCAACGGCAGCACCGAGATCACGGCGGTGGTGATCGAGGCCGCCGGCACGCCGGTGCAGAACGGCACCGTGGTCACGTTCACGTCGTCGCTCGGCACGGTCGAGCCGCGCGAAGCGCGCACGTCGAATGGCCAGGTCACCGTCCGCTACCTGTCGGGCAGCCAGTCGGGCAGCGCCAAGGTCGGCGCGTTCTCGGGCGGCAGCAAATCCGACGACCTCGAGATCCTGGTCGGCTCGGCCGCCGCGGGCGCGGTCAGCGTCCGCGCCAACCCGGCGATCGTGCCGTCCACCGGTGGCACGACCGACATCATCGCCACCGTGGTCGACACCGGCGGCAACCCGCTGCGCGGCGCCGCGGTGACGCTTCGCGACCACCTTCGGCACGCTGTCGGCGGCCAGCGCGATCTCGGACAGCGCCGGCGAAGCCCGCACCCAGCTCACCACCAACGTCGAAGCCAAGGTCACGGTGCGCGTCGGCGGCGGCACCACCGCCTCGACCGGCGAAGTGACGGTGCAAGCCCGGTCGGTGCCGACGGTGGCGATCAGCGCCGGCACGACCAACATCGGCGAGGTCGGCATCCCGCTCGTCTTCACGCTCGAGCCGCCGGCCGCGGCGACCAGCAACGCCATCCGCGAGGTGATCGTGAATTTCGGCGACGGCTCGGTCCGCAACCTCGGATTGCTGCTCGCCCGCACCACCGTGGCCTACACCTACAACCGCGCCGGCGTCTACACGGTGACGGCGACGGCCACCGACGTGATGAATTTCACCGCCACGACCTCGGTGGCGATCACCATCAACGAGGCGGCGACGGTCCCGGTGACGATCCTGGCCACGGCCGGCACCGGTGGCATCGTCACGTTCAACGCCAGCATCACCGGAAGCATCAGCGGCGGCGGGTCGATCCGCACCTACGAGTGGGACTTCGGCGACGGCGGGTCGGCGTCGACGACCGGTCCGAGCACTTCGCATCGCTACCTCTCCGCCGGAACCTACGTCGTCCGCCTGCGGGTACTGACGACCACCGGTCAGCAGGGCTTTGCCGAGCAGACGGTGCGAGTCACCCTGCTGTAACCAGCCGCCGGCGCCTGGCGCGCCGGCCGGCTCACGGCGTCACCACTCGGTGTACGGCGTGCCGTCGAGCGCCATCCGTTCGGAGCCGCTCTTCACATCGAAGACTCCCGGCTCCGCCGACGTGTTCGACGGATCGGCCTCGGCCGGCACCGTCTGCCACGTGTCGGCCGAATCGGTCATCGGATCCTTGGGGATTTCGCGGACGTAGCCGTCGGTCACCAGGTCCTGCAGCGTCTGCGGCCACTTGTTCTTGTCGGCGTAGTACTGATCGATGGCGTCGCGCATGCGGAACAGGTCTTCCTTCAGCACCGCCTCGCGGGCCCTGGTCACGCTGTTCTGATACGAGACCATCGCCACCGTCGACAGCACGACGATGAGCGTCGTGACGATGATCAGCTCGATCAGGGTGAATCCGGCGGCCGCGGCGGCACGCGCGCGGGCGTGGAAGGGCTTCGGCATCTCGGCTACCAGTCGCTGTACTTCGTGCCGTCGAGGGCGGTGCCGGCGCTGTTGGAGCGGACGTCGAAGACGTTCTGGCCGCCCCACCGCGTCGCGTCCGGCTTGTCCTGATAGGAGCGCAGCGCCCACTCCGCCTCGCCGGTCATCGGATCGATTGGGACGCGGCGCAGGAACTTCACCTTGCGGCCGGTGGCGTCGTTGGCGATCGCGACGCCCTCGACCAGCCGCTCGAGATCCGGCGGATACCCTTCGTTCCCGGGCTTCAGCTCGGTCGCCGGGACCTGCCCCGCCGCCACCAGGTCGTAGTAGCCGTCGATCGCTTCGCGCAGCTCGCGCAGGTTGTGGCGCAGCTCGCTTTCCTTCTGGCGCTGCAGTGTCACTCGCGCCAGCGGCTGGATCGCCGAGGCCAGGATCAGCAGGATCGTCGTGACGACGAGCAGCTCGACGAAGCTGAACCCGTCCTGCCGTTGCCCGGCCTGGAATCGCACGGCGCGTCTCCTACTTGACCGTCACGCTGACTGTCTGGAACTGCAGCGGCGCGGCGCCGCCACCGGCCAGGGTGCCGACGCCGTTGACCGTCAGCGACGAGGTGCCCGGGCCAATCGCCTCGACCAGCAGCGCGGCGACGACGCCGGTGCCAGAGACGCCGAGCACGTCCCCTGGCCGGACCACCGCGACGTCGACGCGGCCAGCGGCGGCATCGACCTTCTGCGTGAAGGTGGCCTGGATGCCGCCCTGCCGCAGCAGATTGCCCTCGGTGACGGTGCGCACCCGCAGCACCGCCGGATTGAAATTGACCGACAGCGAGACGGTCGACAACCGCGTCGCGCCCGAGACCGACACCGGCACCAGATACGGTCCGCCGCCGACACGGAACTCGGTGCCGGGCGGGCTCAGCAGCACCTGCGCGGGCGACGGCACGCCGGCCAGCCCGGCGGAAGGCGCCGCCGGCGCGGGAGGAGGTGCCGGCGTCGCCGCGGGCGGGGCGACGTCTGCGACCGGGGCCGGCGCCGTGGGTGGCGGGAACGTCACGATGTTGCTGGGCGGCGCCACCGGCGCCGGCTGGGTGCCGAAGGGCGCCGTGGTCGTCCCCGGAATCGGCGAGCTGCCAAACGGCGCCTGCGGTGCCGTGGCCGTCTGCGGTGCGGGCGGGACCGGGGCCCCTGGCGGGCCCGAGCCTGGCACCGGCGCGATGGCCGCGGCGCCAGGGGCGGCCGCGGGAGCCACCGGCGCGACGGCGGCCGGCTCGGCGCCGCCGAAGATCGGCGGCGGGCCGCCGACGGCCATGTTGCTCTGGGTGCCGATGTAGATCGGGCTGAGGTCGGCGGCGCTCAGCTGGTGCGAGCGCACGATCCGCGGCGTCAGCAGCATCACGATGTCGGTCTGCCGGATGTTGGTGTCGTTGTCGGCGAACAGCTGCTGCAACAGCGGCAACCGCAGGATGCCCGGGAAGCCGCGCAGCGATCGCCGTTCGTCCTCGCGCAGCAGGCCGGCCAGCAGGTTCGACTCGCCGTCGCGCAGCCGCAGCCGCGTCGTCACCTTGCGCGACGCGAACGCCGGCAGCGTCTGCCCGGCGATGGTCGAGTCCTGGCCGCGCGCCGAGTTCTCGACCATGAGGTCGAGGACGATGTCGCCCTCGTAGGTCACGCGCGGGGTCATCTCGACGATGACGCCGATCGGCCGGTAGGTGAACGAGGTGAGCGGGTTGGCGGCCGCGCCGCCCTGCGCCAGCGGCGTGAAGGTGGTACTCGGCACCGGCACTTCCTCGCCGAGGTTGAGGGTGACCTTCGTGCCCTCCTGTCCGCGCAGCTGTGGCTTGGCGACGGTCTTGGTCTGCGAGTCGCTCTCGAGGAAACGGAGCACCGCCGCCGGCACCGCCAGGTAGAAGTCGGCGGCGCTGACGCCGGTGGAGATGGTGTTGGCATTGAACAGCGGCGGCGAGCTGACATTCGAGGGCGCGGTGCCCCCCGACGACGTGGTGGTGGTCCCGCCGGTCGTCGTGGTACTGCCCCCCGGCGCCTGCTCCGGCGAGAAGATTCCGCCCAGCGCGTAGTCGGTGAGGTTGAGCCCGAACCGCTTGGCGCGCTCGCGGCTGACTTCGAGGATCTGCACGTCGACGACGATCTCGGCGCGCGGCTTGTCGTTGATCTTGATCACCTGTTCGATGATCTCGGCGACCGGCGCCGAGGCCCTGACGGTGATGGTGTTGGCGGTCTTGTTGGCGGCGATGCGCGGCTGGATCGCCATCTGCGGCGCCAGGATGACGGTGTTGACCAGCTGCGCCAGCTCGGTGGCGTCGGCGTGCGACACGAAGAAGGTCTTGATGACCTGCTCCTCGTACTGCTGGCGCTTGGCGGTGTTGTCGGTGGCGACGATGATCGTCCGCTCGTTCAGCACCTTGTAGAAGATCTGGTTCGACAGCATCACCTGCTGCAGCGCCTGCTCGAGGGTCACCCCTTCGAGCTGCACGGTGACGCTGCGATCCTGGAAGTCGCGGTCGTAGGTGACGTTGATGCCGGTGGCGCTGCCGATGAAGTTGAGCAGGTCGCGCAGGCTGGTGTTGGCGAAGCGCAGGTTGAGCGGGTCGCGCGAGCTCGGATTGAGGGTCGGTTCCTGGGCGGTCCGCCGGACCTGCTCGCGCATCTGCTCGATCGCCGGACGCGGTCGCGACGCCTCGAGCCGGTTGCGCAGATCGCGGTCGAGCTCGGCCGCCCGGGTGGCGATCGAGCGATTGGACGGATCGAACTCGCTGGCCTTCCGGTACTCGCGCAGCGCTTCGTCCAGCCGCCCCTCGGCCTCGAACGTCCGCGCCTGCTGGACGTGCAGGCCGGCGGCGGCCTGCATCGCGCGCTCGAGAGCGATCTTGTACTCCGGCCGGTCGGGCGACTGCTGCAGCGCCTGGCGGTAGGTACTCGACCGCCTCGTCCCACTGCTGGGCGTTGGCCGCCCGCTCGCCGCGGGTGTACGCGCGGCTGGCGCCGCACCCGGCGGCCAGCGCCGCCACCAGCGCCACCACCAGCACCCCCTGCACTCGTCGTCTCACTGCGCGCTCTCCCATGTCCCGGCTCATTGCCCTGTCAGCCGCAGCGTCTGCCGGCCGCGGCCGTCGGCATAGGCGATGTCGATCGTCTCGGCGCCGATTGCGAGGATTCTGAAGCGCCCGTCGATGATAGCGCCCGCGCCGCCGTGCACGACCAATCCCTTGCTGTCGCTGAGGACGGCGATCCGGGCGCCGGCCGCGCCTTCGACCAGCCCGATGAACTTGAACGGAATCGGCGGCAGCGGCGGCGGCCCCGGCGGCGTGAACACGACCGGCGCCGGCGCCGGGCCGGGCTCGCGGGCCGGACCGGTGCGGACCGGCGCCACCGCCGCCCGGGCCCCGAACGCGAACGGATTGCGGCTGACCTCGCCGGCCGGCGGGGCCGACGCCGCGAGATCGTCGAGACGCACGTCGGGCGGCGGCGGCGGCGCCGCGGCCTGTGCCGCCCGGGCCGCCGCGGCTCGTGCCGGCGTGGTCGGCGTCTCGCCGCCCAGATACAGCCACAGGAGGGCGAGTACGCCGATCGCGACGATCCCGATCTGCAGGCGGCGCCTCTGCTCAGAGGCCATTCGGGGCAATCCGGTAGTAGGTGGAGATGTTCAACGTCAGGTTCAGCGGCGCCGACGACTCGTTGCCCTCGCCGAGCACGATCGAATCGACGACCACGAAATCCTTGGCGGTCTCGAGCGCATACAGGAACGCGCGGACATCAGCGTAGCGCCCCGCCAGCTCCGCGGTGCCGCGAAGCCGCCCCAGCGGGCTCTCGCGGATGAACTCCGGTGTCGCCAGCGCCCGCGTGAACGTGACGTTGTGCGTGCGGGCGAGCTGCGAGACCCGAAGCTGCAGCAGGCGACGCGCTGCCGACACGTCGACCGGCAGCACGTCGCGGTAGAAGATCGCCAGCTCGCGCGCCGCGGCGTCGCGGCCATCGCGGGTGGCCGACACCGCCTTGAGTTCGGCGGCCGCGTCGGCCGCCTCGACCGTGGCCTGCTTCGCCCGCGCCTCGGTGGCGTCGACCGATCGCGACATCGGGACGATCGCCAGCACCAGGCCGACCAGGTTGGCGGCGAGCAGCAAGCCCAGCGGCCAGATCCAGGTCCGGTGCTCGGCCAGCACCCGCCGGACCAGCGCGCCGCGTGTCTGAGTCATCGGCTGCCCTCGACGCCGCGTGGGGGGACCGGCGCTCCTGCAGGGTCAGACGCCGGCGGGGCCGGGTTGGCCGCCGGCACGTAGTAGCCCTGGAGGCTCGACTCGATGCTGCCGTCCTCCAGCAGGTCGTCCGACCGCGAGATCACGCCGCGAAATGCGCCGGTCGCCTCGAGCCGCTCGATGAACGTGTCGAGATCCTCGATCTGGCGCGACACGACGGTCAGCGACACCACCATCCGCCCGTCGTCGGCGGTCTGCGGCTGCACCTGCATCAGCCGGACGTCGGGCGGCAGCGTGGCCTCGATGCGGTTGAAGAGGGTGGTCCACGAGAACGTCCGCTGCGCGATCAGCTGGTTGGCCTCGGTGGCGGCCCGCGAGGCCGCGGCGATCTCGACCGGGTTGAGCGCGGCGCGCAGCGACTGCGCCGCGGCGCGAGCACCGCTGGCCGCAAGGCCTTCGGTGCGCACGCGGTCGGCGAGCATCGCCCCCTGCTGCGACAGGCTCACCACTGTCGCCACGTTGACCGCGGCCCAGGCCGCCGCGGACGTGAGGGCGGCGATGAGCACCACGCGGACGAGGCGCTCGTTGTAGAACGGCCGGGTCGCCAGATTGCCGCGCAGCACGGCTAGACCCCCGACCCTTCGCGCACGAGCACGCCGAGGCCCGCGGCCAGCGTATCGGCCAGCGCGGCCGAGGGCCGGCCGGTCGCCGGCGGCGCCGCCACGAACGGATCGACGGCGGCCACGGCCAGCCCCAGGCGATCGGACAACTCGCGTCGCAACGCGTCGGCCTCGGTGGCCGTCGACCCGCCGGCCAGCAGCACCCGGTGGAAGTGCCGGCCATGCAGGCGATCCTCGTAGTACATCGCCGTCTGGTGCACGAGGTCGGCAATCGAGCCTTCCGACTCCTCCCCGCGGGTGCGATAGAAGATGACGTGGCCGTCGCGCAGCACGGCCAGGCTCACGTAGGTGGCGGCAGCGTGCACCAGCAGCCAGTCGCCCTGGGCGGTCCGGTCGGCGGCGAGCACGGCGTTGATGACGTTGAAGGTGGCCAGGTCGACGACGCCGGCATGGGCCCCGACCCGGGCGCACGCCTGCTCGTACTGCTCGATGACGTCGCGGCGCGCGACGCTGACGACGAACTCGGCGCCGGCGCCGGCCGCCGCCCCCGGCGACGAGGCGACGACCGCGTCGTCGATCGGAAACGGCGTCGTCTTTTTCACCTGCCAGCGGATCAGCTCGTCGAGATCGGCGGCTCGGGCCGGGACCGTCTCGAACCTGACGATGCTGACCCGGGCCAGCGAGTCGGGCACGACCAGGCACACGCGGCCGGCCCGCGCGGCCCCGGCAGCGGCGAGGGCGCGCTCGACCGCCGCCGCCACGACCGCGACGTCGGGCATGTTCGGCGCGCCGAGCGCCCCGCTCACGGCGCCGTCGGGCAGCGCCTCGACGGCGTGCGCGGCCAGCACCGATCCGCCGGCCCGCCGTTCGATCCGGGCGACGGCCACCCGGCCCGGGGCGATGTCGACGGCGACGGTGGGCGGCGCCTGCTGGAGGAAGGCTGGCAGGCTCATTCGACGAACGTCACCTTGTTGATCTCCCGCAGCGTGGTCAGGCCGAGCATCACGCGGTCGACCGCCGACTCGCGCAGGAAGCGCATGCCCTGTTCCTTGGCGCCGCGCTTGATCTCGGAAATCGGCTTGCGCTCGAGGATGAGCTCGCGGATGTGGTCGGTGAGGTCGAGCAGTTCGCAGATCGCCATCCGGCCCTTGAACCCGGTACCGCCGCACTCGACGCAGCCGCTGCCCTCGTAGAAGGTGTGGGTGCCGGCCAGCGCCGGGTCCATCGCCGACTCGAGCAGCGTCTCGGCGGAGATGCGGATCGCCTGCCGGCACTTCTCGCAGATCTTGCGCACCAGGCGCTGCGCCATCACGCAGTTGAGCGCCGAGATGAACTGGTACGGCTCGACGCCCATGTTGAGGAAGCGGCCGAGCACGTCGAAGACGTTGTTGGCGTGGACCGTGGTGAACACCAGGTGGCCGGTGAGCGCCGACTGGATGGCGATCTGCGCCGTCTCGGGGTCGCGGATTTCGCCGACCATGATCTTGTCGGGGTCGTGGCGCAGGATCGAGCGCAGGCCGCGGGCGAAGGTCAGGCCCTTCTTCTCGTTGATCGGGATCTGGGTGATGCCCTTGAGCTGGTACTCGACCGGATCCTCGATGGTGATGATCTTGTCTTCGACCGAACGAATCTCGGCCAGCGCGCCGTAGAGCGTCGTGGTCTTGCCCGACCCGGTCGGGCCGGTGACCAAGCACCATTCCGTACGGCTCGCGGATGTACTTGCGGAACCGCTTCAGCTCGAGGTCGGGGAAGCCGAGGATGTCGAGCCGCAGTTCGGTGAACTGCTCGCTGATCGACTGCTTGTCGAGGATGCGGATGACCGCGTCCTCGCCATGCGCGCTCGGCATGATCGAGACGCGGAAGTCGACGGTCTTGCCGCGCACGCGCAGCCGGAAGCGGCCGTCCTGCGGCACCCGCTTCTCGGCGATGTCGAGCTCGGCCATCACCTTGATGCGCGAGATGATCGCGCTGTGCGACCGCTTGGCGATCGGCCGGCTGGCCGGCTGCAGCACGCCGTCGATGCGGTACTTGACGATCACCGCGTCGTCCTGGGTCTCGATGTGGATGTCGCTGGCCCGGCGCTGGATCGCCGTGAACACCATCGAGTCGACCAAGCGGATGATCGGGCTGTTGTCGCTGGTCAGCCGTTCGACGGTGATGTCCTCGCTCGAATCCTCGTCCTTGAGGACCTGGATGAACTCCTCGGTCGCGTCGTCCAGGACCCGCTGCGAGCTCTCGCTCTTCTTGAGGATCGACTCGATCGCCGAGCGGGCCCCGACCATCACCCGCACTGTCGTGCCGAGCAGCACCGCCAGCTCGTCGATCAGCGGTAGGTCGGTCGGGTCGGAGACGACGATCACCAGCGCGCGGCCGTCGCGGCGAAAGGGCACAAAGCCGTAGCGCAGCATCAGCTCGGCGGGAATGGTGCGGAACAGCTCCTGGTCGATGCGGAACAGCGCCATGTCGAGGAACTCGAGCCGGTAGCGCTCGGCGAGGCGCCGGGCGTGCGCCTCTTCCTCCTCGCGGCCCGGGTTGCCGGTCAGCGGCGCGAACTCCTCCGCCGCCAGCGCGGCCTCGGGATCGAAGGCGTCGGTCGAAGGGGTGGCGTCCATACGGGCTCCCGTCAGCGCCCCATCACCGAGGACAGCTGGAACAGCGGCAGGTAGAGCGCGAGCACGACGCCGGCGATCACCACGCCCATGAACACCAGCAGCAGCGGCTCGATCAGCGTCACGAACCGGCCGACCTCGGTCTCGACGTCCTCGTCGTAGAAATCGGCCAGCGAGGTCAGCATCTCGGTGAGTGCGCCGGTCGACTCGCCGACCTCGATCATCTTGATGGCGACGTCGGGCAGCACCTGCCGCTCGAGCAGCGTGGCGGCGAAGCCGCGGCCCTCGCGCACCTTGGTCGCGACCAGCTGCAGCTCGGCGCCGAGATAGCGGTTGTTGGTGGAGGTCGCCGCGGTGTCGACGGCGTTGACCAGCGGGATGCCGCCGCCGATGAGCGCCGCCAGCGTGCGCGCAATCTGCGACGTGGCGAACTTGTGGGCGATCGGTCCGAGCATCGGCAGGCGCAGCAGCCAGCGGTCGAACCGCGCCCGCTGCCCCGGCTGGCGGATCCACGACACGAAGGCGAAGCTGGCGGCGGCGAGCGCGCCGAGCAGCAGCCACAGATTGGCGCGCACGAAGTCCGAGATGGCGACGATGATGCGGGTGACGAGCGGCAGCTCCTGGTTGAAGCTCGAGTAGAACCCCGAGAACGCCGGGACGACCTTGACGACGATGATCGCGACCAGGCCGACGGCGAGGGCGACCAGGATGGCCGGATACAGCAGCGCTGACAGGGTCTTGCGCCGCACCGTGTCGATCACCTTCGAATAGGCGACGAAGCGCCGCAGCACGGTGTCGAGGCTGCCGCTGCGTTCCCCGGCGACCAGCGACGCGGTGTAGACGCCGGAGAAGAGCTCGGCGTGGGCGCCGAACGCGTCCGACAGAGCGGCGCCGCCGCGCACCTTCTCGTGCACGTCGTCGAGCACCGCCTTGAACACCGGGTTGCTCAACCGCTGGCGCAGGATGTCGAGCGACTGGACCAGCGGCATGCCGGCTTTCAGCAGCGTCGCCAGTTCCTGGTTGAAGATCAGGAACTCATGCCGTTTGATGCTGCGGCGGCTGAACGACAGCCCCTTGACGCCGCCGCGCGGCACCAGCGAGAGGACGTGCAGCCCCTTCTCTTCGAGCTCGCGGCGCAGGTGGGCCTCGGTCGGGGCCATGTACACGCCCTCGATGACCTGTCCTCCCGCGGTGCCCAGCCTGCAGCGGAACTCCATGAAGGATGCGAGGGCTAGGACCCGACCGGCTGGACGAAGGCGTGGAAGACGCGGGCGCCGAGCTCGCGCGGGTCGTTGCCGGTGGCGCCCGGTTCGAGCGCCGGCACGAACGTTTGGTCGACGACGAGCCGCAGCTCGACCATCTCGCCGGCGCCCATCGCGGCGGCGCTGATCGGGATCTTGTGCACGGGCATCTCGGCGGCCGAGAGCGTCACGGTCTGCAGCACCTGATCGCCGAGCCGGATCTCGACCTGCCGGGCGGCGGTGGCGGCCTTGCCGGGGTTGTCGGCCTGGAAGAAGAGGACGGCATCGCGGCGGGGATTGCGGAACGTGATGGTGGCTTCCTTCCGGGTCCACTGCCACTCGACCATCGAGTTGTCGCCGGCGGTCTCCACGGCGTGCCAGCCGTCCTTGAAGATGAGGAAGATGTTCTCGGTCTGCGGCAGCAGCTCCAACTGGGCCAGTTCGTACGCGCGCGAGCCGGCCTCGGTGCCCGAGAGCCTGACGCGCTCGCCCGATCCGGTGTCGTACAGACCGCCGATGATCTTCGCCTGTCCCACATAGGGATAGACGGGCGCGAAGACGGTCCGGCTGTATTCCACCGTCTGGCCAGGCTTCCAGGTCGAGGTCGGCGTCGGCGGGTCGTGGTCGTCGGTCCACATCTGCTCGCCATCGGCGTCGACGAAGTGGGCGAACACCTTGCGATTGCCGAGCGGGCCGGCATCGCTGGCCACGGTGAAGCGATAGGTGACCTCGACCGGACTGCCCAGCGCCACCCGCGGTCGCGACAGCTGGACGGCCAGCGCGCCTTGCGCCGGCGCGGTGTCTTCCGAGCCGCCGCACCCCACCAGGGTCGCGGCGGCGATCAACAGACCGGCCAGGGGCCGGCGAACGCGAGTGTCAAAGGTGTGCATAGCCTTGTGCACCAACATGATAGCCGCTCCCGGACGGGCGCGCCACAGCCCCGCCGGAAAGGTGTGTTAGAGTCGGCGCCGAGCGGCCCCGGCCGTTCCCACGGACCGAATGGACACTCCACGCGACGCACTGGGCATGGTCGAGACCCGCGGCTTCATCGGGTCGGTCGAAGCCGCCGACGCCATGGTCAAGACGGCCAACGTCCAGCTGGTGGGCACCGAGTACATCGGCGCCGCCTATGTCACCGTGCTCGTGCGCGGCGATGTCGGCGCGGTGAAAGCCGCCACCGATGCCGGCGCCGCAGCGGCCCGCCGCGTCGGCGAACTGGTGGCCGTGCACGTCATCCCGCGTCCGCACGCCGACGTCGAACGCATCCTGCCGCGGCCCTAGCAGCCGGCGATTCCGGCGTCGATGGCTTCCCCGCCCGCCGCGGCCCTCACCGAACGCGATCAGGCATCCGTGGCCGAGGTCCGCCGTCTGGTGGCCCGGGCCAAGACCGCCCAGTCGCTCCTGTCCGAGCTCTCGCAGTCCCAGATCGACGCCTTCGTCGACGCCATGGCCGCCGCCGCCGACGCGCAGGCCGAGCCATTGGCCCGGCTCGCCGTCGAGGAGACCGGCTACGGCGTGGTCGGCGACAAGGTGCAGAAGAACCTGTTCGCCGCTCGCGACATCCACGCCTTCATCCGCCCCATGGCCACCGTCGGGGTCATCGCCCGCCATCCCGAACGGCGCCTGATCGAGATCGCCGAGCCGTTCGGCGTCGTCGCCGCCATCGTGCCGTCGACCAACCCGACGTCGACGGCGATCTACAAGCTGCTCATCGCCATCAAGGCGCGCTGCGCCATCGTCGTCAGCGCGCACCCCTCGGCGGCGCGCTGTATCACCGCGACCACCGCCCTGATGCACGACGCAGCGCGGACCGCTGGCCTGCCCGACGGGGCGATCGGCTGGATGACCACCGTGACGCTCGCCGGCACGCAGGCGCTGATGGCGGCGCGCGAAGTGTCGGTCATCCTCGCCACCGGCGGACTCGGCCTGGTTCGCGCCGCGTATTCGGCCGGCAAGCCAGCCTACGGCGTCGGCCCCGGGAACGCGCCGTGCTACGTCGAGTCGTCGGCCGACATCGCCAAGGCGGCCGATGACATCCTCGCCGGCAAGACGTTCGATCACGGCGTGCTGTGCTCGTCGCCGAACGCTGTCGTGGTCGACCGCGCGGTCGCGCCGGCCCTGCGCGCCGCGCTCATCCAGGGCGGCGCCCACTTCCTGTCGACGGCCGACGCCGACCGGCTCGCCCGCGTGCTGGTCGGACCGGAGCGGTTGCCCAATCCCGCCCTGGTCGGGCGCTCGGCGGCGCACATCGCCCGTCACGCTGGCCTCAGCGTCCCCGAGGGCACCCGCGCCCTGATCGTCGAACTGGCCGGCGTGGGCCGCGATCATCCGCTGTCCATCGAGAAGCTCTGTCCGGTGCTGGCCTACTACGAGGTCGGCGATTGGCGGGAGGGCTGCGAGCGCTGCACCCAGATCCTGCGCTACGGCGGCCTCGGCCATACCATGTCGATCCACTCGGCCAACGACGCGGTGATTCTCGAGTTCGGCCTGCGCAAGCCGGCGTTCCGCATCTGCGTCAACACTCCCACGACCCACGGATCGATCGGGCTCACGACTGGACTCGATCCGGCGATGACCCTCGGCTGCGGCGGTTTCGGCGGCAACATCACCTCGGACAACATCACGCCGCGTCACCTCCTCAACGTGAAGCGGGTCGCCTACGAGCTGAGGCCACGGGCCCGCGCCGCGATGCAGACGCCCACGGCCGGCGCGGCCGCCGCCCCGGTGACACTGCCCTTGCCACGAGTCCCGGCCGGCTCACCCGCCGCGCCAATTCCGGCTGAACGGCTCGCCGACGGCATCGACCGCTGGCTCGACGGCCGCAGCGGCGTGCCGCCGCCGGCCCGGCCGGCGGAGCCGGCCACACCGCAAACGCCCGAAGGGTTCGTCTGCGAGGACGACGTCCGCCGCGCCGCGCGTGGCGGGCAGCGACTGCTCATCGGCCCGCGGACCATCGTGACCCCGGCCGCGCGAGACGCCGGCGAGACCCTGTCGGTATTCGTCTGGCTGGACGGATCGCCGCGCTAACTAGCGCAATAACAGGCAGTTGCAGGAATGGTCGGGCTGGCCGCCGGGCGTTGACCGGGGCCGCGGCCGCGTGCTACGGTTCGTGACTTCCGGTCCCGATGCGACACGCGATCGCCCTTTCGCTCGCCCTCGCCGTGACCACTGCCTGCGCCTCGTCGCGGCCGGCGGTTGTCTCAACCCCACCGACGCCCGTGATGGCGGCGCCGGCACCGCCACCCGCTCCGGCGCCGCCTGACCCAGTCGCCGACGCGCTGGCCGCCGCCGAGCGCGCCTTCGACATCGGCCGGGGTGCGGTCGAGAACGGCCACCTGAGCGATGCCCGAGTCGCGTTCGACCAGGCACTCGACACCCTGCTGCTCATGCCTGGCGGCGCCCGGTCCGACGCCCGGCTCGCCGCCGCGCTCGAGGCGCTCATCGACCGCATCAGCGCCGTCGAACTCGACGCCCTGGCCCGCGGCGACGGCTTCACCGAGACCGCCTCCGAACCGGCGTCGATCGACTCGCTGCTCTCGCTGACGCCACCCGAGGCGCCGCCGACGCCGGCAGTGGCGGCGACCGTGCGCGAGGATCTGGCGGCGACGGCGCACGACTTCCCGATTCCGCAGAACGACCGCGTGCTCGGCTATGTCGAGGCGTTCCAGGGGCGCCTGCGCACCTTCCTGGCCGAAGGCCTGACCCGCGGCGCCGAGTACATGCCGATGATCCAGGCGGTGTTCCGCGAAGAGGGGTTGCCGCTCGACCTGGCCTATGTGCCGCTGGTCGAGAGCGCCTTCAAGCCGACGGCGCTGTCGCGGGCCAGCGCCCGCGGCGTCTGGCAGTTCATGCGGCCGACCGCCCGCGAGAACGGCCTGACCCACGACTGGTACATCGACGAGCGCGCCGATCCGGAGAAGGCGACGCGGGCGGCGGCGAAGTACCTGAAGACGCTGCACCGCATCTTCGACGGCGACTGGCACCTGGCGCTGGCGTCGTACAACGGCGGGCCCGGGCGCGTGCAGCGGGCGACGAAGCGCTTCGGCGTCCGCGACTTCTGGCGCCTCAGTGCTACCCGAGGCAAGTTGCCCCGCGAGACGCGGGAGTACGTGCCGATGATTCTCGCGGCGATGATCATCGCCCGCAACCCGGCGCAGTACCGGCTTCGACGTGCCGGCGGCCGCGCCGCCGGCCACCGACGTGGTCACCCTGAACGGCCCGGTGGATCTGCGCCGCATCGCCGAGTGGGCCAACGTCCCGGCGGAGACCATCCGCGCCCTCAACCCTGAACTGCGGCGCTGGACGACTCCGGTGCGCCAGTCGGCCTACGAGCTGAAGGTGCCGGCCGGCACCGCCACGGCCGTCGCCGAGGCCCACGCCGCCACCGCGCCCGCCGAGGCCGCGTCGCTCCAGGTACTACTCCGTTCGCAAGGGCGAGTCGTTGCCCGGCATCGCCCGCAAGCTGCGCGTCTCGCGCCTCGATCTCGCCGAGGCCAACTATCTCCGTAGCAACGCCCGGGTGCGGCCCGGGCAGAGGCTCGTCGTCCCCCGCGCGCCATCGCCGGCGCTGGTCGCTCGACGCGGCGATGCCGTGCCCGAGGCCGACCTGCCGCGACGGCCGGCCGCTCCAGTCGAGGCCGTGGCCGAGACGACGCCGACCACGGTGATCTACCGTGTTCGCAAGGGCGACACGCTGTATGCCATCGCCCGTCGGCACGGCGTGACCATCGAGGAACTGCGCGTCTGGAACAACCTGCGCAGCTCGGCGCTCAGCATCGGGACCCGCCTCAGCATCCAGACCACCCGCGCCGCCGCCGCGCAGTAGGCGCGGCTTCTGCGTCGATCGGACGGCCCGCGCGACGCGCTTTCTGCATCGCTGGCGTGGCGCCCTCCCGCCATCCCGCCTGAATCCTGGTCGCGCCACCCGGCATCCGCTTTGAAACGCAGTGCCGTGTGCTGGCGCAGGTGCTCAGTGCGGCGCTGGTCGGCATCGACGCGCTGCCGGTGTCGGTCGAAGCCGACGTCGCCTTCGGGCTGCCGGTGTTCGCGATGGTCGGACTGCCCGACGCCAGCGTGCGCGAGAGCCGCGACCGGGTGCGGGCGGCGATCCGCAATTCCGGCTTCGACTTTCCGGCGCACCGCATCACCGTGAATCTGGCGCCGGCCGATGTCCGTAAGGCCGGCGCAGCGTTCGATCTGCCGATTGCGGTGGCGATCCTGGCCGCGGCTGGCGCCGTGCCGCGGCTCGACGGCGGGCGCATCGCGATCGTCGGCGAGCTGTCGCTCGACGGCGCGCTGCTGCCGACGCGCGGGGTGCTGCCGATCGCCGCCGGTCTGCGCCGGCTCGACGTGCCAGTGCTGATGCTGCCGGCGGCCAACGCCCCCGAGGCCACGGTGGTGCGCGGCGTGCGCGTGGTGCCGGTGCGAACGCTGGCCGAGGCCGTCGCGTGCCTGGGCGGCGATCCGAACTCGTGGCCGGCGGCGCCGCCGCCGATCACACCGTGCCCGCCGTCGCCCGGCAGCATCGCCGACCTGGCCGACACCCGCGGCCAGGCCGCCGCCAAGCGCGCGCTCGAGATCGCGGCCGCTGGCGGCCATCACGTGCTGCTCGTCGGTCCGCCCGGCACCGGTAAGACGATGCTCGCCCGCCGCCTGCCCGGCCTGCTGCCGCCGCTGGCCTTCGACGAGGCGCTCGACGCCACTGCCGTGCACTCGGTGGCCGGCCTCCTGCCGGCCGGCGCCGGGCTGCTGCCGGAGCGGCCGTTCCGCGCGCCGCATCACACCTGCTCCGAGGTCGCGCTGGTTGGCGGCGGCAGTCTTCCCCGCCCTGGGGAGATCTCGCTCGCCCATCACGGCGTGCTGTTCCTCGACGAGTTGCCCGAGTTTCCGCGCCGCACCATCGAAGTGCTGCGTCAGCCGATCGAAGACGGCCGCATCCGGATTGCCCGCGCCGCCGGCAGCGTGACGTTCCCGGCCGCGTTCACGCTGGTCGCGGCGATGAACCCGTGTCCGTGCGGTTACCACGGCCATCCCAGCCGGCCGTGCCGCTGCACGCCGGTCCAGGTGCAGCAGTACCAGGGCCGCCTGTCGGGGCCGCTGCGCGATCGTCTCGACCTCGCCGTGGAGGTGGGCCCGATTCCCCTCGACGCCCTGACCGCGCCGCCTGGCGAATCGAGCGCGGCCGTGCGCGACCGGGTGGCGGCAGCGCGGGCGCGCCAGCGCGAGCGTGGCGCGACGCTGAATGCCCGTCTTCCGGTCCCCGCGCTGTCGCGGGCCGCGGCGCTCGATGCCGCGGGCGCGCGTTGCCTCGCCGAGGCCACCACCCGGCTCGGGCTGAGCGCCCGCGCCGTGCACCGCCTGCTCCGCGTGGCACGCACGGTCGCCGACCTCGATCGGGCCGGCGGGGTGAGCGCCGACCACGTCGCCGAAGCCGCGCAGTACCGGCACGCCGTGGGCAGTCGCTAGACGTCTTCGCCTTGTGTTCGCGTGCAGTCCCGGGCCGGGACGACGAAGGTGTGACGCCGTGGTATTCTCCGAAGGTTGGCGCCGGCCCGCGAGGGCGTCACCGAGAGCTGATGCCGTCCACGCGCTACACGATTCTCGTCGCCGACCGCCAAAGCGGGGTGGTGCGCCGCTTCACCGTCGGGCTGAAGCCGGTCGTCACGGTCGTGACGCTGGCCGTCGGGCTGCCCGTGCTGATCGGCATGGGTGCGGCCTGGAAGGCCAAAGCCGACGTCGCCGACCTCTTCGCCTCCCACGCCACGCTCGAACTCGAGCTGTCGAACTACCGGGTCGCCACCGAAGCGCTCACCGGACAGATTCAGGGCCTGCAGACCGCGCTCGACGATCTCGGCGGCCGGGCCGCGCTCGACCCGGCGCTGAAGTCGGCGATGGACAAGCTGCCGGCGATCGTCAAGGCGCGCGCCATGGGCGGCGGCGGCGTCGGCGCGGCGGCGGCCGCCTCGCTGCTGCCGGGCCTCAATTCGCCCGAAGACACGTTCGGCCTGTTGCGCGACATGCTGCAGGGCCTCGAGTCGCGGCTGCGCTCGGTGCACCTGGGCATCGACAAGCGCAACGCCCTGGCCGCGGCCACGCCGTCGATCTGGCCGGCCACTGGCTGGCTGACCTCGTCGATGGGCTCGCGCGGCGATCCGTTCACCGGCGCGCCGGACTTCCATCCCGGGCTCGACATCTCGGCCGATCGCGGCGATCCGGTGCACGCGACCGCCGACGGCACGGTGACCTTCGCCGGCGCGTCTGGCGCCTACGGCAACCTCATCACCATCGACCACGGCTTCGGCCTCGAGTCACGCTACGGGCACCTGTCGCGGCTCGACGTGCCGCGCGGCGGCACCGTGAAGCGCGGCGACAAGATCGGCGCCGTCGGCGCCACCGGCCGCGCCACCGGACCGCACCTCCACTACGAAGTGCGGGTCAACGGCCGGTTGCTGAATCCGCTGCAGTTCCTGCTGAAGAGCGCGCGTCAGGACGACTGACCCCGCCCCGAAGCCGACCGACGACGGGCGGCGTCCCTTCCTTGACGCTGCCTACCGCCACCGTTAAGATCGTCTGATTACCTGGTTCGCGTCAGCCCCGCATGGTCGGTAACCTCCTCGCCAAGGTCTTCGGCACCCAGAACGACCGCGATCTGAAGCGGCTGCGGCCGCTCGTCGATCGGATCAGCGAACAGGAGAGCGACGTCCGGGCGCTGTCGGACGCCGACCTGCGCGAGCGCACCACGGCATTACGCCAGCGCGTCGCCGCCGGCACGTCGCTCGACGACCTCCTGCCCGAGGCCTTCGCGACGGTGCGCGAGGCCGGCCGCCGCGTGCTGAACATGCGGCACTACGACGTGCAGCTGATCGGCGGCATGGTCCTGCACGCTGGCAAGATCGGCGAGATGAAGACCGGCGAGGGCAAGACCCTCATGGCCACGCTGCCCGCGTATCTGAACGCGCTGTCGGGCAAGGGCGTCCACGTCGTCACCGTCAACGACTACCTGGCACGCCGCGACGCCGAGTGGATGGGGCGCATCTACCGTTTCCTCGGCCTGACCGTCGGCGTCATCCAGCACGACCTCAACGACGATCAGCGCCAGGCCGCCTACGCCTGCGACATCACCTACGGCACCAACAACGAGTTCGGCTTCGACTACCTGCGCGACAACATGAAGTTCGACCTGTCGCGGATGGTCCAGCGCGGGCACAACTTCGCCATCGTCGACGAAGTCGACAGCATCCTCATCGACGAAGCCCGCACCCCGCTCATCATCTCGGGGCCGGCCGAGGAATCCAACGACCTCTACTACGAGGTCGACCGCATCATCCCGTCGCTGACCCGGGGCCTCGTGCACCAGGGCCAGATGAAGACCGAGGATCGCGAGCGGATGGAGGCCTCGGGCGACTACACGGTCGACGAGAAGAACAAGACCGTCACCCTCACCGAGCTGGGCATCGCCAAGGCCGAGCGGCTCCTGTCGCACCGCCTGCAGCCGGGCGGCCTCTACGACCCGGCCAACATGCCGCTGCTCCACCACGTCCAGCAGGGCCTGCGTGCGCACACGCACTACCGGCGCGACGTCGAATACATGATCAAGGACGGCGGGGTCGTCATCGTCGACGAGTTCACCGGCCGGCTGATGCCCGGGCGGCGCTGGAGCGACGGGCTGCACCAGGCGGTCGAAGCCAAGGAAGGCGTGAAGATCGAACGCGAGAACCAGACGCTCGCCACCATCACCTTCCAGAACTACTTCCGCAAGTACGGCAAGCTCTCCGGCATGACCGGCACCGCCGAAACCGAGGCGCCCGAGTTCAACAAGATCTACAAGCTCGACGTGATGGTCGTCCCGACCAACAAGCCGATGCTGCGGATCGAGGAGCCCGATCTCGTCTACCGCACCGCCGCCGAGAAGTACGAGGCGATCGTCGCCGATATCACCGAGCAGCAGGCCAAGGGCCGGCCGGTGCTGGTCGGCACCGTCAGCATCGAGAAATCCGAGAAGATCTCCGGGATGCTGAAGCGCCGCGGCATCAAGCACGTGGTGCTGAACGCCAAGTACCACGCCCAGGAAGCCGAGATCGTCGCCCAGGCCGGACGGCTCGGTACCGTGACCATCGCCACCAACATGGCCGGCCGCGGCACCGACATCCTGCTCGGCGGCAGCGCCGAGCACGCCGCCCGCCAGCAGACCCTGAACGAAGAGGTCGCGCAGAAGCTCGAGCGCGGCGAAGAGCGGTTCGTCGACGACGACGAGTTCGTCTACTTCTCGCACGGCGGCGAGAACTACCGCGTGCCGCGTCCCGACTGGGAGCGCATCCACGGCCACTTCACGCGGCAGTGCGACGCCGAGCACGCCGAGGTCGTCGCCCAGGGCGGCCTGCACATCCTCGGCACCGAACGCCACGAGGCCCGCCGCATCGACAACCAGCTGCGCGGCCGGGCCGGCCGCCAGGGCGATCCGGGCAGCTCGCGCTTCTATCTGTCGCTCGAAGACGACCTGATGCGGATCTTCGGCTCGGATCGCATCTCCGGGCTGATGCAGCGGCTCGGCATGGAAGAGGGCGTGCCGATCGAACACGGGATGGTCACCCGGGCGATCGAGCGGGCGCAGAAGCAGGTCGAGGCGCAGAACTTCGCCGTCCGCAAACACCTGCTCGAGTACGACGACGTGATGAACAAGCAGCGCGAGAGCGTCTACACGCTGCGCCGCGAGGTCCTCGACGGCGTCGTCCGCATCGCCGCGGACCAGACCTCCGACACCCGCGGCTACCTGCTCGCCACCGCCGAGGACATCGTCTTCGACAAGGTCGACCTCTACTGCGGCAAGGACACCGACGCCGACACCTGGGACGTCGGCGCGCTGCAGCGGGAACTGGCCGAGCTGTTCGCCCTCGACGAGGACGACTACGCCGCGGTGCCGTTTGGCACCGGCCGCGCCGCCGAGATCCGCGACGCGCTGTGGGCGCGGGTCGAAGCGAAGTACGTCGCGAAGGAACAGATCGTCCCGGCCGAGATCCTGCGCCGGGTCGAACGCGATCTGATGCTGCAGATCGTCGACGCGCAGTGGAAGGACCACCTCTACTCGCTCGACCACCTCAAGGACGGCATCAGCCTGCGCAGCTACGGCCAGCGCGATCCGCTGGTGGAATACAAGAAGGAGAGCTATCAGCTCTTCCAGGACATGCGCAGCCGGATCGAGGCTGAGATCGTCCGCTACCTGTGGTGGCTGCGGCCGGTCGACGGTCAGCCAGACGCGATCGTCGCCCCGGCCCGTCCGGCCCCGCGCAAGCCGTCGCCACTCACCTACAGCGGACCGTCCGACAGCGCGCCGGCCGGGTTCCCGCCGCCGCAGGCGGCCAGCGGGTTCCCGCCACCGTCGCCGGCGGCGCCGAAGCCGGCCCGCAGCGGCGGCGACGACGCACCGGTCACCACCGTGAAGCGCGAAGAGCCGAAGATCGGCCGCAACGATCCGTGCTGGTGCGGCAGCGGCAAGAAATACAAGAAGTGCCACGGGGCCAACTGATGGACCAGTCCCGTCCCCGCCGCTCGACCGTGTCTCTCCCAGGGCCGACCCGTGTGTCGGCCTTTGCCGTCTCTGTCTCCGTGTCCCTGGACCTTCGCCCATGAACTCGCCCAGCGCCACCTCCTCGCCCGCGCGCCCCAGCCTCGACCAGTCGATCACGACGGCCCTCACCTTCGACGACGTGCTGCTGGTGCCGCGCTACTCGAACACGCTGCCGGCCCAGGTCGACGTCTCGACGCGGCTGACCCGCAACATCCCGCTGTTCGTGCCGCTGCTCAGCGCGGCGATGGACACGGTGACCGAGTCGTCGATGGCGATTGCCATGGCCCAGCAGGGCGGGCTCGGCGTCATCCACAAGAACCTGGCGATCGAGGAACAGGCGGCCGAAGTCGACCGCGTGAAGCGCTCCGAGAGCGGGATGATCGTCAACCCGATCACGTTGTCGCCGCGCCATCGGATCCACGAGGCGCTGGAGATGATGGCGCACTACCGCATCTCCGGGGTGCCAGTCACCGAGGACGGCAGCAAGGAAGGCCGCCTGGTCGGCATCCTGACCAACCGCGACCTGCGCTTCGAGACCAACACGCAGCAGGCCGTCGCCGACGTGATGACCAAGGAGAACCTGATCACCGTGCCGGTCGGCACGACTCTCGACGAGGCGCGCGAGATCCTGCACCGCCACAAGGTCGAGAAGCTCCTGGTCGTCGACAAGGCCTTCCGTCTGAAGGGGCTCATCACCGTCAAGGACATCCAGAAGGCGATCAAGTACCCGAACGCCTGCAAGGACTCGCTCGGCCGGCTGCGCTGCGGCGCGGCGGTGGGCACGGCCAAGAACACCGTCGAGCGGGCCGAGGCGCTGGTCGGCGCTCACGTCGACGTGCTGGTCGTCGATACCGCGCACGGCCACAGCCAGGGTGTGCTCGACATGGTCCGCGAGCTGCGGCGCCGCTTCCCCGAGGTCGATCTCATCGCCGGCAACGTCGCCACCGCCGAGGCGACCGAAGCGCTGGTCCGGCTCGGCGTCGACGCCGTGAAGGTCGGCATCGGCGCCGGATCGATCTGCACCACCCGCGTCGTCGCCGGCATCGGCATGCCGATGATCTCGTCGATCCACGAGTGCGCCCTGGCGGCCGCGCCCTACGGCGTGCCGGTAATCGCCGACGGCGGCGTCCGCTACTCCGGCGACGTCGTCAAGGCGCTGGCCGTCGGCGCCAGCTCGGTCATGATCGGCAACCTCTTTGCCGGCACCGACGAGAGCCCGGGCGAGCTCATCCTGTTCCAGGGCCGCAGCTTCAAGGAGTACCGCGGCATGGGCTCGATCGGCGCGATGCGCCAGGGCAGCCGCGACCGCTACTTCCAGGACGAGTTCCAGCTCGAAGGCAAGGGCAACGCCGGCGGCAACGAGAAGCTCGTCCCGGAAGGCATCGAAGGCCGCGTGCCCCACAAAGGCAGCCTGTCGTCGCTGGTGCACCAGCTGGTCGGCGGCCTGCGCGCCGGCATGGGCTACTGCGGCTGCGCGACGATTCCCGATCTGCAGCGCGACGCGCAGCTGGTGCGGATCACCCCGGCCGGCCAGCGCGAAAGCCACGTCCACGACGTGACGATCACCAAGGAAGCGCCGAATTACCGGACTGAATAGCGGCGAGGGGCTAGCGGCTGGGGAGTCACGCCGCCGGACTGTCGCACTACAGGCTGTCACGCTGCCAGAAGAGGGCGTCAGTTCCCTAGCCGCTAGCCCCTAGCCGCTTCATGTCTCTTCTCAGTCACGTCCTCCTCCTCTCCCCCGCGCACTGCGGCGGCAAGCGGGCGCGGATGCTGATGCGACCCGGGGCGACGTCCGCTGCGGCGGAGCGGTTGCGGGCCGGGGCGATGACGCTCGGCGAGGCCTTCGCGCTGATGAGCAGCCTCTACTTTCGCGGCAAGCTCGCCTATGCGCGGGCCATGGCCGAGCGGCACGGCGCGGCCGCCGCCGCGTTGGTGGTCACGCCGACCCGCGGCCTGCTCGCGCCCAACACCATGGCGTCGGCGGCGTTGCTGGAGGAGTTCGCCGCCACCGACATCGCCGCGAATGAGCCGCGCTACCGGGTGCCGCTCGAACGTGACCTCGCCGCGCTGGTTCCGCGCCTGGGCGCCGACGCTCGCGTCGTCCTGCTCGGCAGCATCGCCACTGACAAGTACGTCGATGTAATCGCACCGCTCCTCGGCGAGCGACTGCACTATCCGCCGGCGTTCATCGGCCGCGGCGACATGAGCCGCGGCGGCCTGCTGCTGCGCAGCGCCGCCGCCGGCGTCGAGCTCGACTCGGTGCCGCTGACGGCGGTGTCGGCGCGGCGGGGCCGGCGCCCGCCCAGGCTCGTCCCACCATCGGCGTCACGGCCGGCCTGACGCGGCGGCGGCCCGGCGACGATAGCGGCATGGCCACCTCGACGCCGACGCTCGCATTCCCGTTCGTGCCGCCCGTTCCACGCGGCGATCGGCCCCTGTTGCGCCGGTGCGCCAGCGCCTGGCTGGTCGTCTTCACCGGCGTGCTGGTGACGACCGCGGCGATTCACGTGCGGGCGACGATGCCGACGCTGAGCCCCTCCTTCCTGGGCGTGTGGCTGTGGCAGGCCGGGGCGTGGCTGCCGTGGTTCGCGGTGGTGCCGGCGCTCTCCCACGCCGTGCGCAGCGGACAGCTGTGGGGCCTGCGGATTGGTCTCGGGCAGCACCTGACGGCGTCGGTGCTGGTCACCACGCGGTCCACGGCCTGGTTCTGGAGCCTCAGCAGCCAGGTCAGCCCTTTCCTCGGCGCGCCGGACACCCGCTTCGGCGTCTTCAAGTGGTTCTTCGTGTTCTGGGGCTTCGCCAGCTTCCTCGGCTATTGGGCGGTGGCCGGTTTCGTCGCGGTGGCCGAGTCCGCCGACGCCCCCGGGCCGGCCGCGCCAGCGCCGGCCGACGTCGCGGCCTCCGAGCCGCCGCCTGCCGCGCTGCCCTCGGGCCGGCGGCTGCTCGAGTCCGGCGGCGCGGTCCACGTCGTCCTCGTCACCGACATCGACTGGATCGAGGCCCAGGACTACTACGCGGTGGTCCACGCCGGCGACTGGGCGATCTGGGTGAAGCGATCGCTCGACGACTTCGGCGTCGAACTCGACCCCGCGCGCTTCGTCCGCATCCACCGCTCGACGGTGGTCAACCTCGACCGCATCGAGCGCATCGAGAAGGACGACAGCGGCCAGCCCACCGTCGTCCTGCACGGCGGCGTGCGCCGGCGCTTCAGCCAGACCCGCTGGCAGCAGTTCCGCCGGGAGTGGCGACGCGAGTGGCCCCGTTCACTGAACACGCGGCGGCGTTGACGGCCGGCCAGGCCTGGTTGCCTGACCGGTCCCCCACGCACACGCCCGCACACGGCATAGTGCCTCCCGCGCGGAGCGAATCCGCGCTCCGGAGGCCGCATGCCCAGCTTGACCGTCAACGGCACGACCCACGTCATCGACTCGTCTTCCGACACGCCCCTGTTGTGGGTGCTGCGCGACCGCCTCGGCTTGACCGGCACCAAGTTCGGCTGCGGTCAGGGGCAGTGCGGGGCCTGCGTCGTCCATCTCGACGGTCGCGCCGTGCGCGCCTGCCAGACGCCACTGGCGCGCGCCGCCGGGGCCGCCGTGACGACGATCGAAGGCCTGTCCGCCGACGGCGGGCACCCGCTCCAACCGGCGTGGATCGCCGAGGACGTCGCCCAGTGCGGCTACTGCCAGGCCGGCATGCTGATGACCGCGGCGGCGCTGCTGGCGGCCAGCCCGCGCCCGAACGACGCGGCGATCGACGACGCGATGTCGGGACAGCTCTGCCGCTGCGGCACCTATCAGCGGATCCGCCGGGCGATCCAGCGCGCGGCGCAGGAGTCGGTCCGATCAGCCGCCGGGCCGTGGCCCGCTCGGCCGTCACCCGCCGGGCGTTCCTGCGCGCATCGGCCGCCGGTGGGCTGGTGCTCGCGTTCACGCTGGTCGGCACACGGGTCGGCCGGGTCGACGGGCTGGCGATCGTCACCGGGCGCGCCACCTGCGGCCTCGATGTCCGCCTGCCCGGCCAGCGCTACCCCGCCGTGGCCCGGGCCGCCGCGGCTCGGCAGCCGCGCCGTCCGGTGGGATCCGGCGGCGGCCCGCGCCGTGCCCGGCGTCGTCGACGTCGTGCCGGTGACCAGCGGCATCGCCACCGGCGTCGCCGTGGTCGCCACCTCGACCCACGCGGCGCTCGCCGGCCGCGCGGCGCTGCAGGTGACCTGGACCGAGGGACCGCATCGCGACTTCGACTCGGAGTCGTTCTACCGGCGGCTCGACGAGGCGCTGTCGCGCCCGGGTCTGGAGGCCCGCCGCGACGGCGACGCGGCGGCGGCGATGGCCGGGGCGGTGCGCCGCAGCGAAGGCCGCTACCTGGCGCCGTTCCAGGCGCACGCCTGCCTCGAGCCGATGAACTGCACCGCCGACGTGCGTGCCGGTGGCTGCGAGATCTGGGCGCCGACCCAGGCACCTGAAGTGGCGCAGGAGCTGGCGGCGGCGATGCTCGGCCTGCCGGCCAGCGCCGTCCGCGTCCACATCCCGCTCCTCGGTGGCGGCTTCGGCCGCCGCCTGTTCTGTGACTACGTCCCCGAGGCCGTCGAGATCTCGCGCGCCATCAAGGCGCCGGCGCAGGTCGTGTGGAGCCGCGGCGACGACCTGGCCCACGGTTTCTTCCAGCCGGCCGAGGCGCACCGGGTCGAAGCCGGACTCGACGGCGATGGCCGCATCGTCGCCTGGACTCACGCCGTAGCCTGCTCCGACCTGTCGACGTACGGCCCGCCGTCGACCGACCCGAAGCGCTTCGCCGAAGGCGAAAGCCCGTGGGGTGCCTACGACACGCCGTACAACATCCGCGATCTGCGTGTCGAGGCGATGCCGGTCGACAGCCCGGTGCCATCCGGCCCATGGCGCGCGGTGGAGTATCCCGGCAGCGTCTTCGCGCGCGAATGTCTGATCGACGAGGTGGCGCGGACCGTCGGCCGCGATCCGCTCGCCGATCGCCTCGATCTCCTCCAGCCGTTCACGTCGTTCGCGTCGGCGATCAGCGTATCGACCGTCAGCGGCTGCGCCGCGTCCTGGAAGTGGCCGCCGAACGGGCCGCATGGGGAACACCGGCGCCGCCGCAGCCGGGCCGCCGCGTCGGCCGCGGACTGGCCTGCAACGTCTACCATGCCGGCACGCATCTGGCGCAGGTGGTGGACGTGTCGGTCGGCCCGGACGGCGACATCCGTGTGCACCGTGTCGTCGTCGCCGTGGATTGCGGACAGCCCCTGAACGTCCTTGGCGTCGAAGGTCAGGTCGAGAGCGGCGTGATGTGGGGCCTGGCGGCGGCGCTTCACACCGCGACGAGTTTCGCCGGCGGCCAGGCACAGGAAACGTCGTTCGCCGACTTCCCCATTCCCCGCATCACCGACAGCCCGCAGATCGAGACGCACGTCGTGCGCGGCGACGATCGGCCGCACGGGCTGGGCGAGCAGGCCGTGGCGCCGGTCGCCGCCGCGGTCTTCAACGCGGTCTACGACGCGACCGGCCAGCGCATCCGGCGCACCGGCCGGCGCGTCTAACGCGCTGCCGGGGCGTCGTGGCCGGGCGGCGTGGTGATGGCGATCGTGCGGGTCTCGGCGCCGCGGTCGGTGATCGCCACGTGCACGGCCCCGGCAACGGCGTGCCGCAGGCGCTCGGGCCACTCGACGACGACGACGCCGAGCGCCGCCTGACCGGGATCGAAGCCGATCTCGTCGAGGTCGACGCGGTCGAGGCGGTAGAGGTCGAGATGCACGAGCGGCAGACGCCCGCCGCCGTATTCGTGGACCAGCGTGAACGTCGGACTGCTCACCACCGTGCCGTCGAGCCCGAGCCCCTCGGCGAGACCGCGCACGAACACCGTCTTGCCGGCGCCGAGGTCGCCGTGGACGAGGACGGTGTCGCCGGCGTTCAACTCGGCGGACAACGTCCGGGCCAGCGCTTCGGTCTCGGCCTCGGACGCCGTCTGGTAGACACCGGTCACTCGGCCGGCGCCGCCACCCGCCGCTGCGCGGTCAGTTCGAGCAGCGCGTCACCGAGGTGCGCCGCCAGGTCGCCGGCGGTCATCGCCACTTCGCCCTCGTCGGCATCGGCCAGTTCGCCGGCGGCGCCGTGCACGAACACCGCGATCTGGCAGGCGGCGTCTGGATCGAGCAGCTGCGCCAGCCACGCCGCCGTCATGCCGGTGAGCACATCGCCGGTGCCGCCGGTCGCCATTCCCGGCGATCCGGTCGGGTTCACGTAGACGACGCCGTTGGGCGTGGCGACCACGGTGCGATAGCCCTTCAAGACGACGTGGAGGGCGTGCGCGGTCGCGAACTCGCGGGCCAGGCCGACGCGGTTGGCCTGCACGTCGGCCACACTGCAGCCGAGCAGCCGGGCCATCTCGCCCGGGTGCGGCGTGACGATCACCGGGCGGCCTTCGCGGCCACGCAGCACGCCGGCCTCGCCGACGCAGGCATTGAGGGCGTCGGCATCGACGACCAGCGGCTGCTCGCAGCGGGTGATGAGCTCGCGGACGAAGGCGCCGACGGCCGGGCCCGTCCCCAGGCCCGGGCCAATGGCGACGACGTCGGCTGCCAGCGCCAGCACCTGTTCGACCGCCGACAGGTCACACACGCCCTCGGGCGTCTCGTCGAGGCCGAGCGTCATGAACTCCACGCCCTGGCCGGCGACGATCGGCTGACAGCTCGCCGGGGTCGCCACCGTGACCAGCCCGGCGCCGCTGCGCACGGCGCCGCGGGCCGCCAGTACCGCCGCCCCGGTCTTGCCGCGCGACCCGGCGACGATCACGACCCGGCCGCAGTCGCCCTTGTGGGCATCCGGCGCACGCGGATGGATCAGCGTGCGCACGAGATCGCGGGTCATCAGATGGAGTTCCGGCCCGTCGACCGAGGCGACGGCCGCGGCCGGAATCCCGATGTCGGCAATCACCACGTCGCCGGCGACGTGTTCGGCCGGCGGCAGCACCAGCGGCACCTTCGGCGCGGCCAGTGTCACGGTGAGATCGGCTTCGAGCACCGGGCCGATGAGCTCGCTGGTGTCGGCCGACAGGCCCGACGGCAGGTCGATCGCCACCACCGTGGCCGCGCCGGCGTTGACGTCGGCGACGACCGTTTCGTGCAGGCCGCTCAGCGCGCGGCTGAGGCCGGTGCCGACGATGGCGTCGACGATCACCTCGGCCGCGGTCACCTGCGAACCGTGCAGCTCCCACGCCTGGGCATCGGCGAGCTCGACGATCGACACGCCGAGCCGGCCGATGATATCGAGATTGAGCCGGGCGTCGCCGCGCACGTCGGTGAGCGCGCCGACGACATAGACCGTGACGTCGATCCCGCGCTGTTGGAGGGTCCGGGCGACGACGAAGCCGTCGCCGCCGTTGTTACCGGTGCCGCAGAGGACCGCGACGCGCCGCGACGCCAGGTCGTCGACCAGCGACTCCATCGCCGCGACGACCTGCCGTCCGGCGTTCTCCATCAGCACGATCGACGGGATGCCGATGTCGTCGATCGTGTGCTGATCGACGTCGCGCATCTGCCTGGCGTTGAGTACCCGCATCGGCCGGCCGAGCAGAGGCTGCGGCGTCGGGGCCCGGGCCCGCGCGCCTCAGTCCTCGTAGTTCTCCATCGGCGGGCACACGCAGACGAGATTGCGGTCGCCGTAGGGGTTGTCGATACGGCCGACGGCCGGCCAGAACTTGTTGGCCCGCACCCACGGCAGCGGAAACGCCGCCGCCTCGCGCGAGTAGGCGTGCGGCCAGCTGTCGGCAGCCACCGCCGCCGCGGTGTGGGGCGCGTGCTTCAGGACGTTGTCCTTGGCATCGGCGGCGCCGGTGACCACCGCCTCGATTTCGGCGCGGATGGCGATGAGCGCCTCGCAGAAGCGATCGAGTTCGGCCTTCGGCTCGCTTTCGGTCGGCTCGACCATCAACGTCCCGGGCACCGGGAAGGAGACCGTCGGCGCGTGGAAGCCGTAGTCCATCAGCCGCTTGGCGACGTCGCCCTCCTCGACGCCCGCCGCCTTGAACTTGCGGAGGTCGAAGATCATCTCGTGCGCGACCCGGCCGTTGGGACGCGTGTAGAGCACGTCGTAGTGCCCCTGGAGGCGCGCCTTGATGTAGTTGGCGTTGAGGATGGCGAACTTGGTCGCCTCGGTCACCCCGGCGCCGCCGAGCATGCGGATGTAGCCGTAGGAGATGAGCAGGATGCTGGCACTGCCCCACGGCGCCGCCGCCACCGGGGCAATCGCCTTGGCGCCGCCGGTCGGCACGAGCGGGTGTCCCGGCAGGTACGGCGCCAGGTGCGCCGCCACCGCGATCGGCCCCATGCCCGGGCCACCGCCGCCATGCGGAATCGCGAACGTCTTGTGCAGGTTGATGTGGCAGACGTCGGCGCCAATCAGCGCCGGACTGGTCAGGCCAACCTGTGCGTTCATGTTGGCGCCGTCCATGTAGACCTGGCCGCCGTGCGCGTGCACGGTGGCGCAGATGTCACGGATGGCGTCCTCGAAGACGCCGTGCGTCGACGGATAGGTGACCATCAGCGCGGCCAGGTCGGTGGCGTGCTGCGCCGCCTTGGCCTTCAGATCCTCGACGTTGATGTTGCCGGACGGGTCCGACGCCACGACCACCACGCGGTAGCCGGCCATCACCGCACTGGCCGGATTGGTGCCGTGCGCGGACGCCGGGATCAACACCACGTGCCGGTGGCCCTCGCCGCGGTCCTGGTGCCAGGCGCGGATCACGAGCAGTCCGGCCAGCTCGCCCTGCGCGCCCGAGTTGGGCTGGAGCGACGTGGCAGCGAAGCCGGTGATCTCGGCCAGCGCCTGTTCGAGCTCGCGGCAGATGGTCTGGTACCCCTGGGTCTGATCGGCGGGCGCGAACGGATGCATCCGCGAGAACTCGGGCCAGCTCACCGGGAACATCTCGCTGGCCGCGTTCAGCTTCATCGTGCACGAGCCGAGCGGAATCATCGACATGTCGAGGCCGATGTCCTTGCGCTCGAGGCTCTTGATGTAACGCATCATCTCGCTCTCGGAGCGATGGCGATGGAAGACCGGATGGGCGAGGAACGGCGACGATCGGCGCAGCGACGGCGGCAGCGCGTCGCCCGCCGACGCGGCCGGCCCGGCCGCTGGCAGCGCCGAGCCGAGCGCGGCGGCGACCGCGGCGACGATCGCCTCGACATCGGCGGCGGTGGCCGTCTCGTCGAGCGAGACGCCGACGACGGTGTCGCTCACGTGGCGCAGGTTGTAGCCGGCGGCGACGCATTCGCGATGCACCGCGGCGGCCTGCGCCGCCGTGAGGCTGAGCCGCAACGTGTCGAAGTAGTGCGCGTTCTCCTGGCCGACGCCGAGCCCGGCCAGCCGCTGTGCCAGGGTGCGGGTGAGGCCGTGCACGTGGCGGGCAATCGCCGTCAGCCCGTCGGGGCCGTGGTACACCGCGTACATCGCCGCCATGTTGGCCAGCAGCGCCTGGGCGGTGCAGATGTTCGAGGTCGCCTTCTCGCGGCGGATGTGCTGTTCACGGGTCTGCAGCGCCATCCGGTAGGCGCGGTGGCCGTGGACGTCCACCGACACGCCGATGAGCCGGCCCGGTGCATGGCGGACGAACTCCTGGCGCGTGGCGAAGAACGCCGCGTGCGGGCCGCCGAAGCCGAGCGGCACGCCGAACCGCTGCGAGTTGCCGACGACCACGTCGGCGCCGAGCTCGCCAGGCGGCGTGAGCAACGTGAGCGCCAGCAGGTCGGTGGCCACCGCGACCAGTACCTGCGCGGCGTGGGCGCGGGCGATGATCGGGCCAAGGTCGACGACATCGCCGTGATCGTCCGGATACTGCAGCAGCGCACCGAACACCTCCGGCGCGTCCACCGGCCACGACTCGGGCGACGCCACCTGCAGGGTGATACCCAGCGGTTCAGCGCGGCTCTGCAGCACGGCGAGCGTCTGCGGAAAGATCCGGTCCGAGACCAGGAACACGCCGCCGTCGGTCGGCTTCTTCGCCGAGACGCGGTGCAGTAGCGTCATCGCCTCACCGGCCGCCGTGGCCTCGTCGAGCAGCGACGCTCCGGCCACCGGCATCCCAGTGAGGTCGGTGACCACGGTCTGGAAGTTGAGCAGCGACTCGAGCCGGCCCTGGGCAATCTCTGCCTGGTAGGGCGTGTAGGGCGTGTACCAGCTCGGGTTCTCGAACACACAGCGGCGGATGACGCTGGGGGTGATGGTGTCGTAATAGCCCAGCCCGATGAAGCTGCGCAGCACCCGATTGCCCTTGGCGACACCGGCCAGCCGGGTCAGGTACTCGTGCTCGGACTCGCCGTCGGGCAGCTGCACCGGCGTGGTGCGGCGGATGGCGGCGGGAATGGCGTCGTCGATGAGCGCGTCGAGCGACGGCGCGCCGATCGTCGCGAGCATCTCCGGAAGGTCGTCGGGCCGAGGCCCGATGTGGCGGCGGACGAATGACTCCATCGGCCGCCGTTACTGCGCGAGCGCTTCGTAGGCCGCGGCGTCGAGCAGGCCGCCGGTCTCCGCGGCATCCGCCAGCCGCAGCTTGATCATCCAGCTGTCGTGCGGCGCGCTGTTCACGGCATCGGGCCGGTCCTTGAGCGAGGTGTTCACCTCGGTCACCGTGCCCGACAGCGGCGCGAACAGCTCCGACACCGCCTTCACGGATTCGATGGTGCCGAAGGCCTGGCCCTTGGTGAGGGTGGCGCCCACCTCGGGGAGTTCCACGTACACGACGTCGCCGAGCTGCTGCTGGGCGAAGTGCGTGATGCCGACGGTGCCTTCGCCGCCGTCGACCTTCACCCACTCGTGATCGGTCGTGTACTTCAGGGTCGTCGGATACATCGGTGAGCTCCTACGCCGGCTTGGGGCGCTTGTAGAACGGCAGCGGGACGACGCGGGCCTGGCACGCGCGGCCGCGCACGTCGATGGCGAGTTCGGTGCCCGGCGCCGCCAGCGCCACCGGGACGTAGGCCATGCCGATGGCCTTCTTCAGGAACGGCGTCTGCGTGCCGCTGGTGACCTTCCCGACCTCGACGCCGTCGTGGCGCACCGGATAGCCCTGACGGGCGATCGTGCGCTCGGCCAGCATCTCGAAGCCGACGATGGTGCGGGTGGTGCCCTCGGCCTTCTGCCGGCGCAGCACCTCGTGACCGATGAACGCCGGCTTGTTCCAGCCGACGATCCACCCGAGGTCGCACTCGACCACCGTCGTGGTCTCGTCCATGTCGTTGCCGTAGAGACGCATCGCCGCTTCGAGGCGCAGCGTGTCGCGGGCGCCGAGGCCGCACGGAATCAGGCCGTGCTCCTTGCCGGCCTGCAGCAGGGCGTTCCACAGTGCCGGGGCGAACTGCGGCGGGACGAAGATCTCGTAGCCGTCCTCGCCGGTGTAGCCGGTGCGCGACACCGTGGCGCGAACGCCGGCGACCTCGCCGTGCGCGAACCAGTAGTACTTGATGGTCTCGAGCGGCACCGCCGTGAGCGACTGGACGATGGCGCGGGCCTTGGGTCCCTGCACCGCGATCAAGGCGTAGCGGTCGCTCGAGTTCACGATCGCCACCTCGCCGGCCGCCGTGGCGTTGGCGACGATCCAGGCGTGGTCCTTGTCGATGTTCGAGGCGTTGACGACCAGCAGGAAGTGGCTGGGCCCCATCCGGTAGACCAGCACGTCGTCGACGAAGGTGCCGGCCGGCGTGGTCAGCGCGGAATACTGCGCCTGCCCGACCTGGAGCCTGGCGGCGTCGTTCGACGTGAGGTGCTGCACGGCAGCGAGGGCGTTGGGCCCGGCCAGCTCGATCTGCCCCATGTGCGAGACATCGAACAGCCCGGCGGCGGTGCGCACCGCCTGGTGCTCGGCGCTGATGCCCGAGGTACTCGACCGGCATGTCCCAGCCGCCGAACGGCACCATCCGGGCGCCGAGGGCGACGTGCGTGGCATGGAGCGAGGTGCGTTTGAGCGGAGAATCGGCAGGAGCGGTCATGGCGGCAATCGGCAGCGTGAAATCCCACCGAAAGTACTACGCCCGCCAGGTAGCGTCAAGGATTCGGCGACGGCTCGTGCCGCCGGTCCGACGACGCGCGACGCCGCTACGCGACGTCGTCCTGCACGCGCCGGGGATTGGCCGGCCGGGCCGGATAGCGCAGGTGCGCCTGCAGGGTGTGGTAGCTGATCCCGAGCGTGCGGCAGGCCCGTCGCTTGTTGTGCCCGGAGCGCTCGAGCACCAGCCGGGTGTAGCGGCTGGCCCACATCCGCAAGGTGTCGTTGGCATCGAGTGATGGGACGACGACGTCGGCGTAGGGCGCGCGCAACGCCGGCGGCAGGTCGTCCAGATCGATCGTGCGCGAATCGGTGATGGCGATGGCGCCCTCCAGCGTCCGCTGCAGCTCGCGGACGTTGCCCGGCCAGTCGTAGGCGGCGAGGGCATCGCGGGCGGCCGCCGACAGCACCATCCGGCGGCGCTGCTCGTGACAGGCGAGGAAGTACTCGGCCAGCTCCGCTACGTCCTCGCGACGATTGCGCAGCGCCGGTACCCGCAGGTCGAGGCCGCTCAGCCGGTAGTACAGGTCGGCGCGGAACAGCCCGCGCTGGACCAGGCCGGCCAGCGACGTGTTGGTCGCGGCGACGATCCGCACGTTGAGACGCCGGGTGCCGTGGCCGCCGACGCGTTCGACCGCCATCTCCTGGATGGCGCGCAGCAGCTTGGCCTGGGCGGCCAGCGACAGATCGGCGACTTCGTCGAGGAACAACGTGCCGCCGTCGGCGTGCTCGAACTTCCCGCGCCGGCCGCGGACGCCGGTGGCCGTCCGTTCCTCGATGCCGAAGAGCTCGGCCTCGAGCAGGGTCTCGACCAGCGCGGCGCAGTTGACCGCCACGAACGGCCCGCCGCTGCGCGGGCTGAGTTCGTGAATCTGGCAGGCCACCAGCTCCTTGCCAGTGCCGCTCTCGCCCTCGATCAGCACGGTGAAATCCGACCCGGCGACCCGCTCGATGCGGTCACGCAAGGCGTGCATGATCGGGCTCGAACCGATCAGCGGCGCGGCGCCCGCGGTGGCCCGCGCCTGGGCCCGCGGTGTGCGGCCACGATCGGCGGCGAGTGCCAGGGCGGCAAGATGCGCGGCCGTGTCCATCAATTGGCGATCCCACGGGTCGGGCAGCCGGTCGGCGAGATCGACCTGCAGCGCGAGGGGCTGTCCATGTGCGGGGCCGGGGATCGCCGTCTCGGCGCGCGTCAGCGCCGCACGGCTCACCGACGCAGTCGCCGGCCGCGCCGGTACCACGCTGGCCCGCACGGCGCCGAGCAGACGTGCCAGCCGCGTCTCGAGCAGGCCGTGGAGCCGGACCCCGGGATCGCCCGCGACGACGTGTTCCGCCAGCGCGCGCACCAGATGGTGCACGCCTTGGCGGCGGTCTTCCGGTCGTGGTGTCCACTGCCGTCCGCTCTCACAGGCCACGATGTTCGCCATACCGCCCTCCGTTCTGGAATCCATAACAAGTGCGGTGCCAGGGCGGCGGCGTGGGTCTACAGGTGGAATTCGGGCCAAAATCAGCGACGACTTCAGCGGACACGCGACGCCGGGCACTTCCTTCCCAGCCCGGCCGTCTCGTGGTCGAGAACCAACTACCCGCTACCCGCGTCGGCCGTCCCGTACAGGTCGGCCTCCGCCTCGAAGCTCACCGCGCTGCGGAAGCGCAGGGGCGTGATCGAATTGACCCAGCAGCGCAGCACCGCGCCGGCCGCAGTGCGGCGCCGGCCGTCTGGAGACGCGAGATGGAGTTCGGTGCGTGAGCCGGGCCGGCACGGGACGGCGCTCTCGAGGAGCGCGCCGCGCGGAGAGAGGTTGACGACGACGACGGCTGTCCCTGGACGCAGGTGACCGTGGTATTCGAGTCCGTAGGCAGCCGCGGCCCGCCGCGGCGACGTGCGCCGGTCGTCTCGCGTCAGACCGGCTGCCACCGCTCCACTCCGGGCACGTAGCGCAGCACGCGGACCCGGCCAGTGACGCCGGCGACCCGCACCGCGTACTGCACCCCGCGGCGGCTGGCGATGTAGAGGGTGCCGCTCGTGGCCGTGCCGAGAGGGCCGAGGCTGAGCTGCTGCGCGGCGCCCAGACGGATCGGCGGGTCGAGTCCTGTGAGCGTTCCGTCGCCGTCGATGGCCGGCATCGTGCCGGCCACCGCGAACCGGGCGCCGCCGAAGTGGTCGGAGAGCCGATCGGGCGGACGAATGTCGACGTCGACGCCGGCCAGAACATCTGCCGCGCTCACGCCGTCGCCATCGCCGTCGGCCACCAGGCTGAAGGCCGGCTCGCCGCCCTCGGTCGTGAAGCGGAGCGCCACCACGCGATTGCGGCGGGCGGCCTCGAAGCGCGCACGCGCGACCAGGCCGGCCACGTGGCGGGCCGCGGCCGACGCCTCCGCGCTGTCGGTGGCCGACGTCAGCACCGGCACGCTCAGCGCGGCGCCGCCGGCGGCGACCGCCATCACGACCAGCATCTCGACGAGCGAATAACCGGCCGCGGCGCGGCGACCGCGGCGCCGCCGGACGATCCGGGCCGCGGTCCGGCCAGCCCACAGGTCAACTGCCGGAGCCGCGGCCCGCATGGCGTTACCGCTGACGGTCGTCGGCCTTGACCGCGGCCACCGTGACCAGCGTCCGCAGGCGCAGGAAACTGCGCTCGCCGATGCCCTGCACCTTCATCAGATCCTCGACCTTCTTGAAGCCGCCGTTCTTGGTGCGGTACTCGATGATCCGCTGCGCCACCCGCGCGCCGATGCCCGGCAACCCTTCGAGCTGCTCGGCAGTCGCGGTGTTGAGATTGATCGTCGCCGCCGGCGCCGACGCCTTCGGTGCGGACTCCTGCGCCACGGCGAGGGCGGGAGCAGACAGCAGAACCAGGGCGAGCGCGGCTCGCGTGAACGTGGACGTCATGATGCGGTCTCCTTGAGTCGGGTTGGATGTCGATGTCGCCACCGCGGCGCCGTGACGGCGGCCGAGGTCACGAACCCCCGCGGAAGGCGCCTCGGGGCGACACCCGCTGCGATGCAACTCCAACGCCGCGCCCCGGGCGTCGCCGCCAACTGTCACGCGGTCAACGACATCCACGACATCCGCGGCAGCCGTCGCGGCCTCGGCCCGCGACGGCCACGCCAACCAGCGTTCCCGCCGGACACGCCGCCGCTCGGTGCCGATCGTGCGTCCGGCACCGAGCGCGGCGTCGAACCGCGCTGGCGGGCCGATGCCAACCGACGTTGTCCCCCGCGAAACCCCAGATCCGGTCGTCGCCGACGACGTGCGAAATCGCTGGCGAAACGTCAGCGGGCCACTACAATGCGGCGCCAGGAGCCCGCCGTGCTGCACACCGGATTCACGCGCCACGTCCTTCTCGTTGTCCTCGCCCTCCTGGTGCCGGTGGCCGTCGAGGCCCGCCAGGCGGCGGCGTCCCCCGCCGCCACGTGCTCGCGCCAGTGGGTCGGCCAGGAGGCCACCATCGAAGCCTTCCTCACCACGGCCAAGGTCACCCGCATGGAGGCCGTGCCGATCGGCGTCACCAAGCCGCAGCGCGCCTACCTCGAACCCGGCCCGGTGGCGCGCTTCGCCTGGAAGCAGCTGCCGCCACAGCGCCGGTCCGGCTTCCGCGAAAGCTACAAGGCCGAGATCGCCGCCTACCAGCTCGATCGCCTGCTCGACATGCACATGGTGCCGCCGGTGGTCGAGCGCAAGGTCGACGGCATGGTCGGCGCGGCGGTGCTGTGGATCGAGGACACCAAGAGCTGGGACATGAAGAAGCCGGTCCAGGGTCCCGAGCCGGCATGGTCACGGCAGGTCAGCCGGATGAAGCTGTTCGATCTGCTGATCGGCAACATCGACCGCAACCAGGGCAACCTCATCTACGACGCCGATTGGCACCTGTTCCTCATCGACCACTCACGCGCGTTCACGACGCGGACGTCGCTCGACGGCATCGCCCCGCTCGGCATCGTCGACAAGGGACTGTGGGCGCGGATCGACGCCCTCACGGCGGAGGAGCTGCAGACCGCCCTGGGCGCCTGGCTGAGCGCCGACGAGCAGAAGGCGATGCTCAGCCGCCGCGACCGGATCCGGCAGGCGATCGACAAGCTGGTCAAGGACAAGGGTGCGGCCGGCGTCTTCCTGGAGTAGCGTGATACCCATGCGGGTTCTTCGCTGCACGGTGCTCGCCGCCCTGGCCGCGGCCGCCACGCTTGCGGCCCAGCCGCGCGGCGGCGACGGCGGCCGCATCGTCGCCATCGGCGACGTCCACGGCAGCCTGTCAGGGCTGGCCGACATCCTCAAGGCCGCCGGCCTCATCGACGAGGCACGTCACTGGACCGGTGGCGCCGCGACGCTGGTGCAGACCGGCGATCTCACCGACCGCGGCGCCGAAGTGCGCGGCGTGCTCGACCTGATGATGGCGCTCGAGAAAGAGGCGCCGAGGGCGAGGGGCAAGGTCGAGCAGGTGATCGGCAACCACGAGGTCATGAACCTGTTCGGCGACCTGCGCGACGCCACGCCGGATATCTGCGCGGCGTTCGCCGACAGCGGCTCCGCCACCACCCGCGAGCGCGCGTGGCGCGACTACGAGCAACTCGTCGCGGCGCGCGCGCGCACCCGGCCTCAGGAGGCGCCGCCGGCCTACAACCGCACGAGCGCGTCGTGGCTCGAGGCCTACCCGCTCGGCTGCATCGAATACCGCCAGGCACTCGGCCCGCGCGGCACCTACGGACGCTGGCTGCGCAGCCGTCCGATCGCCGCCCAGGTCGGCGACGGCGTGTTCATGCACGCGGGCCCGAACCCGGCCACGGTGGTGACGGTGGCCGAACTGAACGCCACGGCGAAGCAGGAGATCGAGCGCTTCGATCGCTTCCTGCAGCGCCTGGTGGACGCGCGGATGGCGCGGCCATGGTTCCGCTTCGAGGACATCCTGGCCGTCGCTGCCGCCGAGGTGCGGTGGACCGGCGCGATCCTGGCGGCCGCCAAGGAGAAGGGCGAGGCGCCGAATCTCGAGGGCATCGACGTCGATTTGGTCCGCGAAGCCAGCGAGATCCTGCAGATCGGCACCTGGTCACTGCTGGCCGGCGACGGGCCGCTGTGGTATCGCGGCTACGCCACCGCCGCCGACGAGGCGCTGCAGACGCCGGTCACCGGACTGCTCGACCGCTGGAAGGTGCGCCGAATCGTCGTCGGCCACACCGTGAATCGCGACTTCCGCATCCGGGCCCGGTTCGGCTCGGTGTTCCTCATCGACACCGGCATGCTCGCCTCGGTCTACAAGGGCATGGCATCCGCGCTCGAGATCCGCGGCGCCGAGACCACCGCCCTCTACGCCGACGGCACCCGGACCCCCCTCGCCGCGGTCACGCCATGATGCTGATTCCCTGCTCCTCCGTCCGGCGCCCGATGGCCGCCGGGCTGCTCGCGCTGCTCCTGGCCACCAGCTCCGCCGCCGCGCAGTCAGCGGCGATGACGCGGGGGGAACAGGAGCGCTTCCTGGCGACGGCCAAGGTGGTGGCCAGCAAGGCGGTGTCGACCGGCATCACCGGCACGCTGCGCGTCACCCTCGACGATGGCACCCGCCGCCACGACGCCAGCGTGCAGCGCATCGACCAGACCAAGACCTCGTTCCGCGCCCCCGGCAAGCAGCGCGAGTTCGGCTTCCGCGACTCGTGGAAGTTCAATCTCGCCGCCGACCAGGTGGCGCAACTGCTGGGTATCGAGGCCGTGCCCACGACCGTCGAACGCGACCACGACGGCCAGCCGGCGTCGTTCACCTGGTGGGTGGACGACGTCATCATGGACGAGGGCGGCCGCCAGGAGAAGAAGGTCGAGTCACCCGATCCGCGCCGGTGGGAGCATCAGATGGCGACGCTGCGGGTCTTCGACGCGCTCATCGCCAACACCGACCGCAACAAAGGCAACCTGGTCATCGACAAGGACTGGACCGCCTGGTTCATCGACCACACGCGCGCCTTCCGGCGTTCGCGCGAGGTCCTCGATCCGGCGGTGCTGGTCCGCTGCGATCGACAGTTGTTCGAAGCGCTGAAGGCCCTGGATCCCAAGACCGTCAAGGCGCGGACCGATCGCTGGCTCACCAACGACGAAATCGGCGCCGTGATCGCCCGCCGCGACGCCATCGTCGCCCGCTTCACGGACCGGCCCTCGGCGCTCTACACCTACGCGCGGTGAGCGCGGCCGGGACTCAGCCCTGAATCGGCCGTCCGGCGGCCCACTCCACCGTGCGACGCAGCCCCTCGGCGAACGGCACGACCGGGGCGTAGGCCAGCAGCCGCGCCGCCTTGGTGATATCGGCCTGTGAGTCGCGGATGTCGCCGGCCCGCGGCGGACGGAACGCCGGGGTCAGCGCGGTGCCGAGAAGCCGCTGCACTTCGGCCAGCAGATCGAGCAGCGACACCCGGCCGTTGGTCGCCACGTTGATGACCTCGCCGGCGATGCCCGGCGTGACCACCGCGCGCAGCACGCCGTCGACGGTGTTGGCCACGTAGGTGAAGTCGCGGGTCTGACCGCCGTCGCCGTAGATGACCGGCGGCCGGCCGTCGAGCACGGCGCGGATGAACAGCGAGATCACGCCGGAGTACGGCGACGAGGGATCCTGGCGCGGACCGAACACGTTGAAATAGCGGGTGGTCACGGTGTCGAGGCCGTAGAGCTGCGTGAACAGCCGCAGGTATTGCTCCCCGGCCTGCTTCTGCAGCGCATACGGCGACAGCGGCTTGAGCGGCATCGCCTCGTGCTTGGGCAGTTCGGCGGCGTCGCCGTAGACCGACGACGACCCGGCGAACACGACGCGGCGCACGCCGGCGTCGCGGGCCGCGACCAGCAGCTGCAGCGTGGCGTCGATGTTGGCGCGATTCGAGGCGATCGGCTCGGCCACCGAGCGCGGCACCGAGGGAATCGCCGCCTGGTGCAGCACGTAGTCGACGCCGGCCACCGCGGCGGTGGCCACCGCCGGCTCGGCCAGATCGCCTTCGAGCAGCTCCGGCGCATCCGCACCCGCCGCCCGCGCCGCGGCCTCGAGGTTGTCGCGGCGCCCCGTGCTCAGGTCGTCGACCACCCGCACCGATTCGCCGCGGCGCAGCAGCTCTTCGACCAGGTGCGACCCGATGAAGCCGGCGCCGCCGGTGACGAGGTAGCGGGACATTACGAGACGCCTGCCGCGCTCACTGCGGCCAGCCGTCCTTGGGCAGTCCGGGCACCAGTCGCAGCGCGTTCTTGTAGTAGAGCTTCTTCAGCACGTCGTCGGGCAGGCCCAGACCGTAGAGTTTCCAGAACGCGTGGTAGTCGCGGTAGTAGTCGAAGTACTCGTCGTTGGTCTCGAAGACCCGCCAGAAATACGGGAACTCATCGGGCTGGAAGCTGTCCTTGCCGAACAGAATCCGGTCCTGGTACTTCAGGAAGAACTCGCGCGCGGCGCGCGGCTGGCGGCCGAGCTCGGCGAGAATGGCGCCGACCTCGAGATGGACGTTCGGCAACGTGTCGAGGAGCCGCGCGGCGCGGGCCAGGTCGTTGGCGTGATAGGCGAAGTGCGCAGCGATGAAGGTCGTCTTCGGGTGCTTCTGGAACATCCGGTCGCGCTCGGCGATGAGCTCCTCGAACCGGGGGAACTCGGCGGCCGGGTAGCGACGATCGCGATACAGGGCCAGCTCGAGCCAGCGTTCGTTCTGGTAGTCGATCGGCGCGAAGAACTCCTGCGGCTCGGCGGTGTGAATCAGCACCGGCAGGCCGAGGCGGCCGGCCGCCGCCCACGCCGGATCCAGCTCCGGGTCGTCGATCTTCAGGCGGGTCCCGTCGGCCTTGCGGATGCGCAGGCCGAACGCCTTCGAGAATCTCGCCGATGCCGACCGCGCCGGCCCTGACATCGGCCTCGAGCTGCGCCACGGCCTTCGCGCCCCAGCCGGGGCCGACGTCGCGGAAGTCGACGTCGGTGAACTGCACCATCCGGCCCTGGTAGCGCGTGGCCTTCAGCGCCTGCACCGACTGCACCAGCCGATCGCCCGACGTGCCGCTGGCATTCACCAGGACCCGCAGGTTGACGGCGTCCATGCCGGCGATGACGCGCGCGAAGCGGTCGTCCGAGATCGGCGCCGGCTGATGGCTGTGGATGTCGATGACCGGGTACTTCGCCTTGGGCACCCGGTGCTCGGCCGTCTTCAGCGTCGAGCGCGGCTTGTACTGGGTGATGGTGGGTTCCGGGAACTCGGGCGTGCGGCCATCGCCGGGCCGCCGTGCCAGCCCCCCCGGTGCGCCGCCCTGCGGCGACGGCGCCGGGCCCTGAGCGGCAAGGATGAGGCCGGCGCCGCTGAGCGCCGCTGCGGTCAACCAGACGAACGATGTGCGCATGCGATGACGTCCTCGAAACCGGGGCAACACGAAACGCCGCAGTGGACCTGTAAGCCGAATTCTGTCCGCCGTCGCTCTCGGCGCTTGCGCGCCTCGAGCTATGGCGAGATGACCATTCCTCTAGGCCCGGCATTGCTGACGGGCTCGAGCGACCTACCCGGAAGCGTCGATCGGACGGGCCGTCCGAATGGCCGAAGCCATGCGCTTCCCTATTTGGTCTTGCTCCGTGCGGGGTTTGGCCTGCCACGTCTGTTGCCAGCCGCGCGGTGCGCTCTTACCGCACCTTTTCACCCTTACCCTCCTTCGCCCTCGACCCTTCGGCTGGCGGGCTTCGGCGGGCAAGCCCTTGGTGGGCCTGCGCGCCGTAGCTCTCAGTGCAAAGCGTCGAGAGCGAAGGCGGGCGGTATATTTTCTGTGCCACTTTCCGTCGGGTCGCCCCGCCCGGGAATTACCCGGCGCACTGCCCTGTGGAGTTCGGACTTTCCTCCCCTCGGGGTACTTCGCGCAAGCGCGGTTGCCCCTCGCGGCGATCATCCGGTCCGCTGCGGCGTCTCCTATCCGTCGGTCTCCTGTGAAATGCTGTATTGCTCGAGCTTCTTGTAGAGGTTGCTGCGCGGGGTGTCGATGACCTCGGCGGTCTTGGAGATGTTCCAGGTGTTCTCGCGCAGCTTCGCCACCAGATAGGCCCGCTCCGAGCTCGCCTTGAAGGCGTGCAGCGTCGGCGCGGCCATCCAGTCATTATCGGGGGCCGGCGCGGCAGCGTCAACGCGGGCGGCCTCGTTCAGCTTCAGGTCGCCGATGTCGATGGTGTCGCCGTTGGACATGATCATCAGCCGCTCGATGGTGTTGCGCAGCTCGCGGATGTTGCCGCGCCAGGCGTGCTGGCGCAGCCGGTCCATCGCCGCCGCGGTCACGGTCTTGCGGCGGAAGTTGTTGTCGCGCGAGAAGGCGTCGGCGAAGTGGCGGACCAGCAGCGGGATGTCCTCGCGGCGCTCGCGCAGCGGCGGCACCCAGATCGGCACGACGTTCAGCCGGTAGAACAGGTCCTCGCGGAAGGTGCCCTTGGTAATCTCCTCCTCGAGGTCCTTGTTGGTGGCGGCGATCACCCGCACGTCGACCTTGAGCAGGCGGTTCGAGCCGAGCCGCTCGAGCTCCTGCTCCTGCAGCACGCGCAGCACCTTGGCCTGGGTCTTGAGGCTCATGTCCCCGATCTCGTCGAGGAAGATGGTGCCCTTGTCGGCCTGCTCGAACTTGCCGATCTGGCGCTCGGTGGCCCCGGTGAACGAGCCCTTCTCGTGGCCGAAGAGCTCCGACTCGATCAGGTCGTCGGGAATGGCGGCGCAGTTGACCTGCACGAACGGCCCGTCGCGGCGCAGGCTCTCGCGGTGGACCGCCCGCGCCACCAGCTCCTTGCCGACGCCGCTCTCGCCCCAGATGAGCACGGTGGCGTTGGTCGGCGCCGCCTTCTCGATCGCCGCGCGGACCCCGCCCAACCCCGCGCTGTCGCCGACGATGTGGTGACGGCGTTCCTGATCCTTGCGCAGCGAGCGGTTCTCGGTGCGCAGCCGGCGCGAGTCGATGGCGTTGCGCACCAGCACCAGCAGCCGGTCGGTCGACAGCGGCTTCTCGACGATGTCGAAGGCGCCGAGTTTGGTCGCCTCGACCGCAGTCTGGATGTCGGCGTTGCCCGACAGCACGATGATCGGCGTCACGTCGGTGAGCGGCCGCAGCCGCTGCAGCACGTCGAGACCGTCCATGCCCGGCATCTTGATGTCGAGGAACACCAGGTCGGGGGCCTCGCGCTCGACCAGCGCGGCCCCTTCCTCGCCGCCCGACGCCAGCTGCACCGCGTAGCCCTGGTATTCGAGGGCCATGCGCAGCGAGTCGCGGATGGCGGCGTCGTCGTCGATCACCAGAATGCGTGCGTTGGTACCCGGTCGTGTCATGGATGCGATCGCGATCGCGCGCGCCGAACGGTCAGCGCGGCTCGGCGTGGAGGATGCGGATCAGGCGCTGGTCGAGGTCAGGATCGTACACGAGGACGGCCACCGGGTCGCCGGCCCGCGCCGGGGCGATGGCCTGGCGCAGCGCCGCCACGGTGGTGACTGGCTGGCGGTTGACGTGGAGGACGACCTGGCCGCGCTCGATGCCGGCCTCGGCGGCGGCGCTCACCGGCTCGACCCGCTGGACGAGCAGACCGCTGAGGCCGTCGGGCACGTCGTAGCGCCGGGCGTTGGCCGGATTCACTTCGATGACGGTCATGCCCAGCTCGGCCGGGCCGAGATCGCGCGAGCGGGCCGCCTCGCGGCCGGCCGGCACGACGTCGGGGGCGACCCGGGCAGGCCGCTCGGCCAGCCGCACCGTCACGTGCTGCCGGCGGCCATCACGCAGGAACTCGAGCCGGGCGGCGCGGCCGGGTTCACTGCGCGACACCGCGCGGATGGTCGGCCCGTCGCCGTCCACCGTCAGGCCGTCGACGGCGACGATCAGGTCGTAGGGCCGCAATCCGGCGCGTTCGGCCGGCGAGCCCGGCGTCACGTCCTGCACCAGCGCCCCGGCGGCCTCGCCCAACCCGAGCGCGCGCTGCACGTCGGCATCGACGTCGCGCAGCGCCACTCCCAGGTAGCCGCGGGCGACGCGGCCGGTCGCCATCAGCTGCGGGAGGATCTCTTTGGCCTGGTTGATCGGGATCGAGAAGCCGATGTTGTTGGCCTGGCGGCTCACCGCCGAGTTGATGCCGACGACGTCGCCGCGGGTGTTCAGCAGCGGCCCGCCGCTGTTGCCGAAGCTGATCGCCGCGTCGGTCTGGATGTAGTGGTCGAGGCTCTGGTCGAAGAGTTTGCGGCCGACGAAGCTGACGACACCGACGGTGACGGTGTGTTCGTAGGCGAGCGGGTTGCCGATCGCGCACACCCACTCGCCGACCCGGAGCCGATCGGAGTCGCCGAGCCGGACGTGCGGCAGCGCCACGGCGGCGTCGACCTTCAGCACGGCGATGTCGGTGTCGGCGTCGGCGCCGATCACCTGGGCGCGGAAGCTGCGGCCGTCGCTGAGCTTGACGGTGACACGCTCGGCGCCGTCGATCACGTGCTGGTTGGTGAGGAGGTGCCCGGCGGCGTCGATGAAGAACCCGGTGCCGGTGCCGCGGCGCGGGGTCTCGGGACGGCGGGGTCCGAGCGGCTCGGGCGGTCGGGCGCCGGCCGGGCGACGCCGCGACCGCGACGCGACTTCGATGCTGACGACCGCGGGGTTGGCCGACTCGGCGACGTCGGCGAAGCTGGCGGGAAACGCCGGCGCGCCGCCGGGCAGGCCGGGCGGCGCCGAGATGACCGGTCCGGGATCGACGCGCACCGCCGGCGCTGGCGCCGACACGGCCGGGGCGGGCGACAGCGACCCGGCGACAATCGCGCCGACCAGGAAGCCGATCGTGGCGGTGAGCCCCGCCGTGAACCAGGCGAAGCGCCGGGTCATGGCTTCATTATAAGCGTCAGGAACTCGGCCTCCTCGATCAGCGGCACCCCCAATGTGCGCGCCTTCTCCACCTTCGACCCCGGCTCGCTGCCGACGACGACGCCGCTCGTCTTCTTGCTGACCGAGTTGGCGACCCGGCCGCCCAGGGCCTCGATGGCGGCGGTCGCGTCCTCCCGGCTCATCGCCGCGAGGGTGCCGGTGAGGACGAACGTGCGGCCGGTCAGCGGGCCGTCCACGGTCACCGGCGGCGCCGCCGGCCCCACCGTCTTCACGCCGGCCGCGGTCAGTTTCTGCACCAGCTGGGCGTTGGCGGAGTCCGCGAACCACTCGCGCACCGCCGCGGCGAGCACCGGTCCGATCTCGGGCACGGCGGTGAGACTCGCCTCGTCGGCCGCGGCGAGGGCGTCGAGCGAGCCGAAGGCCCGGGCCAGCACCTGCGCCGCGCGCTCGCCGACGTGGCGGATCCCCAGGCCGTAGACCAACCGCCAGACGTCGTTGCCGCGCGACTTGTCGATCTCGGCCAGGAGCTTCGCGGCCGACTTCTTCCCCATCCGCTCCAGCGCTTCGAGTTGCGCGGCGTCGAGCGCGAAGAGATCGGCGGCGTCCTGGACCAGCCCGGCGGTGACCAGCTGATCGACCAGCGCCTCGCCGAGCCCCTCGATGTTCATCGCCCAGCGCCCGGCGAAGTGTTCGAGGCTGCGGCGCAGCCGGGCCGGACAGCTGTTGTTCTCACAGCGCCACACCACTTCGTCGGCGTCACGATGCAGCCCGCTCTCGCACACCGGGCAGAGGGTCGGCATCACCCACGGCGGCTGGCGCTCGACGCCGTCGCGAATCACCGGACCGACCACCCGGGGAATCACGTCGCCGGCCTTCTCGACGACGACCAGATCGCCTTCGCGGATGTCCTTGCGCGCCAGGTCCTCGGCGTTGTGGAGGGTGGCCATCGAGACCGTCGACCCCGACACCACCACCGGCTCCAGGATCGCGTACGGGGTGGCCGCGCCGGTGCGCCCGACGTTGACCTGAATCGCCTTCAGCAGCGTCGTCACCTGCTGAGCCGGGAACTTGAACGCCACGGCCCAACGCGGGAACTTGCTGGTCGAGCCGAGCGTCGTCCGGTCGGCCAGACGATCCACCTTCACCACCACGCCGTCGATCTCGAACGGCAACTCATGGCGGCGTGTCGCCCAGGCGTCGCAGAAGGCCCACACCTCGTCGATGCCGGCGCAGACCTGCCAGTGCGGCTCGACCGGCAGTCCCCACGCCCCGAGCAGGCGCAGCAGCTCGGCGTGGCTCGCCGTCAGCGGCGGGCCGTCGCGGACCACGCCGTACATCCACGCCCGCAGGCCGCGGCTGGCGACGTGCGCCGGATCGAGATTGCGCATCGCCCCGGCGGCGGTGTTGCGCGGGTTCGCATACAGCGGCAGCCCGGCGGCCTCGCGTTCGCGATTGGTGCGGGTGAACGCCTCGATCGGCAGATAGGCTTCGCCGCGGACTTCGATCCGGCCGGCCGGCCCGTCACGCAACGCCAGCGGCAGCGCCCGGATCGTCCGCACGTTGGTGGTCACGTCCTCGCCGCGCTCGCCGTCGCCGCGGGTGGCGCCGCGGACCAGCCGCCCGTCGTCGTAGGTGAGCGCCACGCTGAGGCCGTCGATCTTGAGTTCGGCGACGTAGGTCACGCCCGCCGGCGCGTCCAGCCCCTTGCGCACGCGCTCGTCGAACGCGACGAGGTCGTCGCGGCCGAACGCGTTGTCGAGACTCTGCATCGGCACGGCGTGGGTCACCGTGTCGAAGCCCTCGGCCGGCCGGCCGCCGACCCGCTGCGACGGCGACTCCGGCGTGACCAGCGCGGGGTGCGCGTCCTCGATCGCCTTCAACTCGCGCATCAGCGCGTCGAACGCGGCGTCGGAGATCTCGGGAGCGTCGTGGACGAAGTAGCGCTCTTCGTGGTGGCGGATCTGCCGCCGGAGCTCCTCGACGCGCTGGGCAGGCGTAGCCGACACGATGCCGGGCCGACGCCTACCGGTCGCGCGAGACGACGTAGTCGGCGAGCGCGAGGAGCGCGTCGCGCTCGGGCCGGTCGGGGAAGATGGCGAGGTGGCGCTTGGCGGCGTCGCCGAACGCGATCGCCCGCGTCCGCGCGTAGTCGAGCGAGCGGTGGTCGGCCATCATCTGGCGCAGCCGCGCCCAGTCCTCGGGCGAGGCGTGCTGGTCGCCGACGATCCGCCGGATCAGGGTGATCGCCTCGGGGCCGGCGTGGTCGCGCAGGTGGATGAGCGGCAGCGTCATCTTGCCTTCGAGCAGGTCGCCGCCAATCGGCTTGCCGAGCGCCTCGGCCTCGCCGGTGAAGTCGAGCTGGTCGTCGACCAGCTGGAACATGGTGCCGAGCGCGAATCCGTATTCGCGCAGCGCCGCCTGCTTCTCGGCCCCCGACTCGCCGAGCATCGCGCCGATCTCGGCGCAGCCGCCGAACAGGTGCGCGGTCTTGCGGCGGATGATGTCGAAGTGCTCGTCCTCGCTGATGTCGATGTCGCCGTTCTTGGTCAGCTGGTAGATCTCGCCCTCGATCATCCGCAGCGTGATGTCGCACAGCAGGCGCACCACGTCGAGGGTGTCCTGGGTGAGCGCCATCGCCATCGACTTGATGTAGAGGAAGTCGCCGGCGAGCACGGTGACGTCGTTGCCCCAGCGTGAATGCACCGCCTTCTGGCCGCGGCGCAGCTCGGCGTCGTCGATGATGTCGTCGTGGACCAGGGTGGCGGTGTGGATGAACTCGACCACCGCCGCGTTCAGCACCGCGCGGTGGCCGGTGTAGCCGCACATCCGCGCCGCCATCAGCAGCACGGCCGGGCGCACCCGCTTGCCGCCGCTCTTCTGGATATAGGCGCCGATCTCCGGGATCACCCCGACCTTCGACTCGACCTGCCGCAGGTACTCGCGCTCGACCTCGTCGAGGTCGGCGCGGATGGGCTCGAAGAGCTGGATCGAGATCGAGAGTCGTCTTCGACACGGAAGGGACCGAACCCGACAATTCGACCATAGCGATCCGGCTGGTGTCAACGCGGCGGCTGGCCGCTTAGTCCTTGCGGCTGCGCGATTTGCGGGCGCCGCGCGGCGAACAGGCGGTCGTAGTTGTCGTGCACGGCGGCTTCCAGGGCCGCCGCCGGCTCGCCGCGCGCCGCGGCGACGGCGGCCAGCGTCGCCGCGACCCAGGCCGGCTCGTTGCGGCTCCCCCGATGCGGGACCGGCGCCAGATACGGCGCGTCGGTCTCGACCAGCAGGCGATCGGCGGGCACGATGCGGACGGCCTCACGTAGTTCGACGGCCCGAGGGAAGGTGAGGATCCCGGCGAACGACAGATAGAAGCCGGTGGCCAGCGCCCGGGCCGCGACCGCCGGGTCGCCAGTGAAACAATGGAAGGCCCCGGCCAGCGGTCCGCGCGCCTGCGCCTCGGCGATGAGCGCGAGGGTGTCGGCCTCAGCCTCCCGGGTGTGGATGACGACCGGCAGGCCGTGGACCTGCGCCAGGGTCAGCTGGGCCCGGAACACCGCCTGCTGCACCTCGCGCGGCGAGAAGTCGTAGTGGTAGTCGAGGCCGATCTCACCGATCGCCTGGACCAATCCGCTGCCGGCCAGCCGGCCGGCCACCACGCCGGCCGCGGCGTCCGGGTCGGCAGCGAACAGATGCGCCTGGTGCGGATGGACCCCGACGGCGAACCGCACCGCCGGCCACGACGCGGCCAGCGCCTGGCCGCGCGCCCACTCGGCGTCCTGCTCGGCCGCGAGGATCACCAGCGCCCGGGTCACGCCGGCCGCCTGCGCGCGGGCGACGACCGCCGCGAGATCGTCGATGAACTCCTCGCCGGCGAGATGGCAGTGGCTATCGATCACGGCAGGGGTTCGCGCCCGGTGGCACGTCAGTTACCTGACCCTGGTGCCAGGGGGCGCGGGGTCTGGGTTCACGAGCATTGCCGGGCCGTTGTCGGTGCTGGCGGCCAGCACCATGCCCTGCGACACGGTGCCCATCATCTCGCGCGGCTTGAGGTTGGCGACGATGACGATCGACCGGCCGACGATCGCTTCCGGCTCGTAGCTCTCGGCGATGCCGGCCAGGATTGTGCGCGGTGCGGCTTCGCCGGCGTCGACCGACAGCTTCAGCAGCTTCTTGGACTTCGGCAGGCGCTCGGCGGCGAGAATCTTCGCGGTCCGCAGCTCCACCTTCATGAAGTCGTCGATGGCGATCTGACCGTCGCCGGCCGGACTCGCCGCGGACGGGGCCGCAGGGGCGGCAGCGGGGGCTGGCGCGGTCACGGGCGCCGCGGCCGGCGCCGCCGGCACGGGATTCGGAGTGGGGGTCTCGCTCACGACGGGTGCTCCCTTGTCTTCGATGCGGGGCCACAACGCCCCGCTGTTGCTGATCTGTCGGGCATCGCCCGATCGCCACGCGGCGTCGCTCAGGCGACGGGCCTCGGGGGCGGTCGGGTCGCCGACCCGGCGCAGGATCTCGGCGGCCGAGTCCGGCATGATCGGCTGCAGCAGCACGGCGGCGACGCGCACCGCTTCGGCGGCGTCGTAGAGCACGCCGCTCAGGTCGGCCTCGCGGGCCGGATCCTTGGCGAGCGCCCAGGGCTGACTCGAGGCGACGAACTCGTTGGTCGCGCTGACCAGACGGAACGCCGCCGCCACCGCTTCGTGCAGGGCGTGTCGGTCCATCGCTTCGCGATAGGTGGTGACGGCGCTCTCGGCGAGGCCGGGCAGCGCCGAGCCGCGTGGCGCCGACGCCGGCAGGCGCCCCTGGCGGTAGCGTTCGGTCATCGACGCGACCCGGTTCACCAGGTTGCCGAGGTTGTTGGCGAGGTCGGCGTTGTACTTCTCCTCGAACCGCTCCCAGGTGAAGTCGCCGTCGGCGCCGTAGGGCACTTCTTTGGTCAGGTAGAGGCGCAGCGGGTCTGGCCCGAACCGCTTGGCGGCGTCGAGCGGATCGACGATGTTGCCGAGCGACTTGCTCATCCGCTCGCCCTTGAAGAACACCCAGCCGTGGCCGAACACCTGCCCGGGCAGCGGCAGCTTCGCGCTCATCAGCATCGCCGGCCAGAACACGCAGTGGAAGCGGGTGATGTCCTTACCGACGATGTGGAGGCTGGCCGGCCAGTCGGCGGCGAAGCGTGCCTGGTCCCACCCGTAGCCAACGGCGGCGGCGTAGTTGATGAGCGCGTCGAACCAGACGTAGACGACGCTGGCCGGATCGAACGGCAGGGGCACGCCCCACGACTGCCCCGCCCGGCTCATTGATATGTCCTCGAGGCCGCCCTCGACCAGGCGCAGGATCTCGTTGCGGCGGGTCTCCGGCTCGATGAACGACGGCTGGCGGGCGTAGAGATCGAGCAGCGGCTGCTGGTATTTCGACAGACGGAAGAACCAGTTCTTCTCGCGAATCCATTCCGGCTTGGTCTTGTGAATCGGGCACAGCCCGTCCACCAGATCCTTCTCCGGCTTGAACTCTTCGCAGCCGACGCAGTAGTGCCCCTCGTAGAGCCCCTCGTAGATGTCGCCGTTGTCGAGGCACGCCTGGGCCATGGCCTGCACGGCGGGAAAATGCCGCCGCCGGTCGGTGGTGCGGATGAAGTCGTCGTAGGAGACTTTCAGCCCGCGCCAGGTGTCGCGGAACGCCTGCTCCATCTCGTCGCAGTACGCCAGCGGATCCTTGCCCTGTTCCTGCGCCCGCTTGAAGACGTTCTGCGAGTGCTCGTCGTTCCCCATCAGGAACCACGTGTCGTCGCCCTTCAGGCGATGGTATCGGGCGATGACGTCGGCAGTGATCTTCTCGTACGCCGTCCCCAGGTGGGGCCGGCTGTTCACGTAGTCGATGGCGGTGGTCAGGAAATATCGCATGTCGCTAGCGATCCAACCAGGCCTTCTGGGCCTGGGCGTGGACGTCTTTGATCGGCACACCGTGCTCGGCGGCCAGCCGGGCCACGTCGTCGAACTCCGGCTGGGCGTTCAGCACGTCGCCACCCCGGCGCGCCACCTTGACCCTGACCTCGCCCCACGGCGTCGTCACCGGCACCGTCTCGCGGTCGAGGCACTCCCGATCCATCTCATGGTAACGGACGCCGATGGTCGTCGTCTCGCGGAACACCAGGTCGGCGAGCGTCCGCCGATCGGCCGGCCGACAGACGACGGTCATCAGCGTGCCGGGCCGGTTCTTCTTCATCTGCACCGGCTGATAGAACACCTCGAGCGCGCCGGCGGCATAGAGCCGGTCCATCAGCGCGCCGAAGATCTGCGGGTTCATGTCGTCGATCTCGCAGGCCATCACCGCGACCCGCATCACCGGCGTGACGTCCACCGCCGCGGCAGCCGTGCCGACCACCACGCGAAGCACGTTCGGGGTCTCGGGGAGATCGCGATCGCCGGCGCCGTAGCCGATGCGGTCGATGCGCATCGCCGGCACCGGGCCGAAGGCGTCGGCGTACTCGGTCAGCACCAGCGCGCCGGTCGGGGTGAGCAGCTCGAACGGCAGGCCGCTCGAGTAGACCGGCGCGTCGCCGACCAGCCGCAGGGTCGCCGGCGCCGGCACCGGGAACACGCCGTGCGCCGAGCGGACCAAGCCGCCGCCGACGTTCAGCGGCGACACCACGACGCGATCGGCGCCGAACCACTCGAGCGCGAACACCGCGCCGACGATGTCGATGATCGAGTCGGTGGCCCCGACCTCGTGAAGGTGCACCCGCTCGAGCGACATGCCGTGGATCGCCGCTTCCGCCTCGGCCAGCCGGGTGAACATCCGGTTTGCCCGCGCCTTGCCCGCCGCGCTCAGCGCCGAGCGGTCGATGGCGGCGCGGATGTCCTTCAGGTGATGGTGCCGGTGCGCCGCTGCGGCGCCCGCCGCCGCGCCGGCGGCCACGGCCGCGACCTCGTGGACGCGGAACTTCACGGCGGTGATGCCGCCTTTGACCACCCGGTCGGCGCTCACCTGACAACCGTCCACAGCGAGACTGCCGAGGGCGCGCTGGAGTTCGTCGAACGGCAGGCCGGCGTCGAGCAGGGCGCCGAGAATCATGTCGCCGGCGGCGCCGGCAAAGCAGTCGAAGTAAAGAGTCTTCATCGCGGAGTGGAGCCATACAGCGTACTCCATCCCGGATCGAGCACCGGCCAGCCGAGGGTCAGGGTGCGGCGGGGACCGTGCGCCCCACCCTCCTCACGCAACCGCGGCTGACTGGCCGCGCACGAGTGGCACACCTCAGCGCGCGAACACCGCCGGCGCCGACTCGCGGACGCTGTGCCAGCAGCCGTCGCCGAGCACCACGTGATCGACGACGCCGATCCCCATCAGCTCGCCCGCCTGCACCAGCCGCCGGGTCAGCGTCAGGTCCTCGGCGCTGGGCGCCGGATCGCCCGAGGGGTGGTTGTGGAAGAGGACGATGGCAGCAGCGGAATGCTCCGACGCCGCCCGGAACACCTCGCGGGGATGGACGAGGCTGGCGTCGAGCGACCCGACCGAGACCATCACCGCGCGGATCAGCCGATGGCGGGTGTCGAGCAGCAGGACCCCGAAGTGCTCCTCACGCAGCCGGCCGACGCGCGGCAGCAGGTACTCGGCGGCCGCCGCCGGTGAAGCGACGCGCGGGCGCGGGACGCGCGGGCCCGACACGGCACGCCGGCCCAGTTCGATCGCCGCCAGCAGCCGGGCGGCGCGGCTGCTGCCAACGCCCGGGGCCCTCGTCGAGCCGGACCGCCGGCAGCGCCGCCAATCCGGCGACGCCACCCGACGCGCCGAGCACGTCGGCGGCCACCGCCAGCGCGTCCCGGCCGCGCACACCGCTGCCGAGCACCACCGCGACGAGTTCGGCGTCGCTCAACCCGGCGACACCGGCGCGCAGCAGCTTCTCGCGCGGGCGATCGTCGGCCGCGAGCGCCGCCAATGGCAGCAGCGGCGCACGCCGTCCCGCCGTCATCCTCGGCTCCGGTGAGGTCGGCCGATCGCGCTCCGGTATACTCGCGGCTGATGCCGTCGATGCGTCACGCGCGCCTGCTGCTCGCCCTCTGTCTCGTGGTGCCGCTGGTGGGATGCGCCGAGCCGCCGGCCAAGGAACTGTCCCAGGCGCAAGGCGCGATCGACGCGGCCAGAGCCGCCGGCGCCGCCGAGTACGCCGTCGAGGAGTTCACGGCGGCCAGCGATACGCTGGCGCGGGCGCACCAGGCGGTGACCGAACGCGACTACCGCGCCGCGCTCGAGCCATGCGCTCGACAGCAACGCCCGGGCGCAGGCGGCGGCCAAGTCGGCGGTCGAAGGCCGCGTCAAGGCCCGGCTGGCCGCCGAGAAGACGATTGCGGAGATCACGGCAGCCATCACCGCAAGTGCAAACCCGTCTGGCCGCTGGCGAAGCCAGGCGCGTGCCAGCGGCAGCACGCCGGCGCGCGCAGCAGTCGTCGCGGCGGCGGACGCGGCGGTGGTCTCCGCGCGGGCCGCCGTCGAGAAGGGCGAATTGTCGGCCACCGCAGGCCTGCCCGCCCACACGACGGCGTTGACCGAGGCGGCCAGGACGCTGGACCCGCCGCCGCCACCGGCCAAGACCCGTCGGCGCTGAGCGGCCCGGGGCGCAGGATCCGCACGCCCTCGGCCCGCGACTCGTCGCAGATCCCGCGCGTCCTGCGCCGGGCTGCTACCGGTGGTGCCAGGTGGCGTCGAACAGAATCTCTGCCCAGCCCGTCAGGAACACGCCCTCGGGGGTCCACTCCACCCGCTGGGTGCCGCCCGGCGACATCACCTCGACGTCACGAGCGGCGCCGCCGAAGGCCATCGCGGTGATCGCCGCCGCGCACGCACCGGTGCCCGAGGCTTCGGTCGGACCGACGCCGCGCTCCCAGATCAGGATGCGGACGCGGTCGGGCGCCTCGACCACCGCGAACTCGACGTTGGTGCCGGCCGGGAATCGCCGATGCGTGGCCAGCGCCGGACCCAGGCGCTGGAAGCGCGCGGCATCCGGCAGCGCCGGCATCAGCGCCACGCACTGCGGGTTGCCGATCGCCGAGCGTCGCCACCGACCAGTGACTCGCCGGCGACGTCGAGGGTCTCCTGCTGCAGGTGCTGCGGCTCCCCCATCGCCGCGCGGAACATGTAGCGTCCGTCGGCGCGCGAGGTCAGCACCAGATGGCGTTCGCCGGCATCGGTGTCGGCGCGCACCTCGGTGGACGCGCCGGCCGTGCCGCCGCGCGCTCGCGCTCACGCAGCACCAGCGCGGCGAGACAGCGCAGGCCGTTGCCCGACAGTTCCGACGGGCTGCCGTCGGCGTTGATGAGGCGCATCGTCGCCCCGTCCGGCGTGAACGTGTAGACGATCAGGCCGTCGCCGCCGATGCCGGTGTGACGCGCGCACAGCGAGCGCGCCAGCGCCGCCAGGTCGGCGCCGCGGACGTCGGTCGCCGGCGACGAACAGGAAGTCGTTGCCGTAGGCGTGGGCCTTGGTGACGGGTCATGGCATGCGGAAGGCGGTGAAGACCCAGGTGAGACCAGCCGTGGCGCCGATGTCGAGGTCGTCGCTGGTGGCGCCGAAGAGCGCCGCTGAGTCCAGGCGCACCGGCCCGCGCGTGAAGCGCAGGCCGGCGCGGGCGACGCCGCGATTCTCGGCGCCGGGCACCGGCGTGCTGTTGGCCAGGTTCATCCGGCCGTTGTACTCGGCGACCACTTCGAACCCGGCCGGCATCGCCTGGGCCATCGACAGCCCGAACGTCAGCAGGTCCTCCTGCCGCGCCGCCACCGTCGGGTCGCCGACAATCGCGACGCCGGCGTTGCCGACCACGCGCAGCGACTTCATCGTCTTGCCGAGCAGGAACGCAGCGAAGAAGTCGGTCGTGTCGTGGCCGAGGCCCGACTCGTTCGAGGCGTTCGGCAACCGGGTCGCGAAGCGGAGACCGAAGGCCGGCCGGCCGCGGCCCTCGTTGACCAGCCGCAGCTTGGTCGCGATGACGACGTCGTCGACGGCGCTCGTCTCGGTGAGGTCGAGCGGCAGCAGGTTCGACAGCGGCGCGACCCGCCGCTCGCCGATCCGCAGCCGCCGGTACGGGCTGCCGTCGATCTGGATCTCGGCAATCGGACCGACTCCGACGCTGATGCCGATGGCCGGCGCGGTCAGCAGGTCGCCGGTCAGCCCCGAGATCGGAAAGCTGATGTCGCGGGCCCAGTCGACCCCCATCTCGATCAGCACCTGGCCGGCCCCGACGGTCATCGGATCCTCGGTGACGAGCGGACGCTGCTGCGCCTCCGCAGTGGGCACCGCGGCCAGCAGCGTGACGATCGCCATGGCGCCGACCTGACTCCGTCCTGTCCTATTCACCAGCGCTACCCCCGGTTGACATCGACTGACGCCGGCCCGCGGCGCTCAGGTAGTTGAAGGCCAGCAGGTCGTAGCAGGCGTGCGCGACCATCGACGCGACGATGCCCCCGGTCGCCACCACGAGGCCGCCGAGCACGAAGCCCATCGCCGCCGCCCAGGCGCCAAAGGCGACCATCCGCGCACCGGCGACGTGGGCGGCGCCGAAGGCCAGCGACGCCGCGGCGACACCGGCCACGGGCTGCAGGAAGCCGCGGAAGAACAGCTCCTCGCCCACTCCCGCCGCCACCGACAAGCCGACGATCTGCCACCGCGACAGTCCGACGAAGGTCGGAATCAGCACCTCGTCGACCGCCGCCCGCATCGGCCGCCACAGCCCGGTGGGCCGTTCGAGCAAGCCGAGGTTGGCGGCGGCGAGTCCGGCGGCCACGACGGCGCCGACCAGCACGTCGCGCACCGGCCGCCCCCACGAGAAGTGCACGCCGGCCACCTGCGCGCCGAGGACGGCGGCCACGGCCAGCCCGGCCTGCGTCGTCAGCACCACCGACATCAGCCGCGACGCCGGAATCACGCCTGACCCGTCCGGCTCTCGAGCACGAAGGTCACCGGCCCGTCGTTCTCGAGCGTCACCCGCATCGTCGCCTGGAACTCGCCGGTCGCCACCGGCACGCCAGCCGCCCGCAGGTCGGTCACCACCGCCTCGTAGAGCCGGCGGGCCTCGTCGGGCGCCGCCGCGCTGTCGAACGACGGCCGGCGGCCGCGCCTGGTGTCGGCGGCCAAGGTGAATTGCGAGACGACCAGCACCGCCCCGCCGACGTCGACCACCGAGCGGTTCATGCGCGGCCGGCCGTCGGCACCGCCGTCGTCGTCGAAGATGCGCAGTTCGCGCAGCTTGGTGGCGACGTGCGTCACGTCGGCGGCGCCGTCACCGCGCTCCACCCCGACCAGCGCGAGCAGACCGTGGCCGATGCTGCCGACGACGCGGTCGTCGACCTCGACGCGCGCATAGCGCACCCGCTGCACGACGGCGCGCATCAGCCCTTGCGCAGCCCGATGAGCTGCGGGAACGCGGCCTCGGCGTCGGCGACCGGCGCGGCGGCGGCGGACCCGCTCAAACGGCGATCGAGCAGGTGGCGCGGCATGACGTTGGTGAGCGCCTTCATCATCGACGCCTTGACGTGCGGATGTTCGCGCTCCAGCTCCATGATCAGCCGCTTGACCCGCTGGCGCTGCAGGCTGAGATCGCCACACGCCGGACAGCAGCAGCCGATCACCGGCAGCGCCGACTCCGCGGTGTAGGCACGGGCGTCGGCCTCCTGCACGTAGGCCAGCGGCCGGATCACCACGTGTCGGCCGTCGTCCGATACCAGCCGCGCCGGCATCGCCTTGAGCGCGCCGGCGAAGAAGGTGTTGAGCAGCAAGGTCTCGACGAAGTCGTCGAGGTGATGGCCCAGGGCGATTTTGGTGGCGCCGACACCGGCGGCGAGCCGATAGAGGACGCCGCGGCGCAGCCGGGCGCACAGCGAGCACGGCGTGTCGCCGGCGTCGAGGATGTCGTCCATCACCTCGCCGATCGTCGTGTGCTCGATGTGCAGCTCCCAGCCGCGGGCCCGGCACGTCTCGGCGATCACGTCGTGCTTGTAGTCCTTGTAGCCGGAGTCGACGTTCACCGCCACCAGGGTGAAGTGAATCGGCGCCCGCTGGCGCAGGACATCGAGGATCTGCAGGAGCGCCCAGCTGTCTTTGCCGCCCGACAGGCCGACCATCACCCGGTCGCCGTCCTCGATGAGGCCGTACTCGGTGATCGCCTTGGTGACCTGCTTGGCGAGCCGCGCTTCGAGCGGCGAGCGATACGCCATGATGATGCAGTTTACACCGCGGCCGACGCGGCCCCGCCGAGCAGGCGCCTCACCGTGGCCTCCCACCGCAGCGTCGCCCCTCGCACGCCACCGGCGCGTCCCATGCGCGCGGCCCCAGCCGGGTCGTCGATCAGACGTCGCAGCCCGGCCGCGACGCCCGCCGCGGTCGGGGCGCACACCAGGCCTTCGACGCCGTCGCTGACGAGCTCGGTCGGGCCGCCGCTATCGGTGCAGGTGAGGACGGCCTTCTGGGCCGCGAACGCCTCGACCGTGACGAACCCGTAGTCCTCGTCGAGCGGCGTGAACACCACGGCGCGGCACCGCGCCAGATGGTCGAGCAGCTGCGCGTCGTCGAGCCGGCCGACGAACTCGACGCGGTCGTCGAGACCGAGCCGACGGCGCTGGGCCAGCAGCGCGTCGCGTGCCTCGCCCTCGCCGGCGATGACCATTCGGATACCGCGGGCGGCGGGATCGGCCAGCGCGTCGAGCAGCAGGTCGAAGCGCTTCAACGGGGTCAGCCGCGACACCGCGAAGAAGTAATCGCCGTAGCCGTCGCAGCGATAGGCGCGCAGCGGCGCCGGCGGATGCACGACCTCGCTCGGGATGCCGCCCCAGCGCGTCAGCCTCGCCTGCACCGTCGACGAGATGACGAAACGGCGTTGCAACTTCATGAGCAAGTGGCGATCAGCACGATGGATGAGCGTCCGCCGCGCCGATTCTTTCACCCGGTTCTGCCACGAGATCGACGCCGCGAACGCCGGCCAGCGGTCGTAGTACTCGCGCATCGTGTGGTTCAACCAGCAGGTGTGCTGCGGGTGCCGCACGGCGAACGCCGGATAGCGCAGGCTGATCACGTGATCGACGGTGCCGCCGTCGGCGGCGACGCTGACGTCGGTCAGCCACGCTGCCAGATAGGCGGCGCCCTGCCGGCCGAACCGGTTCTGCGGCGTGACGACCAGATCGGCCTCGTGGCCCGAGGCGCGGCAGGCGCGGACCAGCTCGCGGGCGATGACCAGGTGGCCGCCTTCGACGAACGGCGGGCTCGACGTGACGACGGCGATGCGGGCCATGGTCGCTCGCCCTACTCGTAGAGCGGAACCACCCGCACGAAGATGCCGAGGAAGCGGTTGTCGCGGCCGCCGGTCTCGAACAGCGGGATGAACCCGGTCTCGCTGGCGATCGACAGGGCGTAGACGTAGTTGGTCGGGTTCTCCGGATAGGGCTTGTAGGGCAGGCCCGGCCCCATGTCGACGACCACCGTCCGGCGGTCGTTGGCCGGGATCTCGACGTCGTGGACGGCGGCGGCGGTGCGGATACGGACCCGGTTGGCCTTCGGACCGGTCTCGAGCGTGATCTCCATGCGCGGCACGCGCAAGGCTCGCGCCCGCGCCACCTCGCCGACCGTCTCGACCGGCGCCGGCGCCCGCAGCATGATGTCGGCACGGCTCTCGCCGCGGACCCAGAACGCATCGCCCTCGCGGTTGTAGGCGTTGTCGTCCATGAAGTAGCCGCTGAGCGGCGGCGTCCCGCCGAGCGGCTGGCGCGACCGCGACGGGCTGACGTTGACCGGCAGGTCGTTGACCAGCGACAGCTCGAGCGGCAAGCGCCGGAACAATCCGGTCTTGGTGTGCTCACCGGGATAGAACGACGTGTAGAACGGCGTGTTGAGGAGCGGCGCGACGAACAGCGCGCTCATCGCCGCGGTGATCACGGCCCGCCACGGCGTGGCCAGCGCCGGCACCAGGTAGAGGAACACCGGGTAGACGCCGAGGAAATAGCGGTTCCCCACCGGCCCGCCGCCGCCCGAGTAGGTGAACGGCATGTAGAGCATCAGGAACAGCGCCGAGCCGATGCCGCCGGCCAGCACCAGCCAGCCCCAGGCGGCGCGCTGCCGGCGCGCCAGCAGGAACAGGACCACCGCCGCCAGACCGGGCAGGTAGTAGACGGCGAAGCCGGTGTGCCGGCCGACCAGGAAGTAGACCAGGTTGTGGCGGAACACGTCGACGACCGCGTCGCGATTGGTCAGCACCTCGAGCGGCACGCCGTCGGTCGCGCGGCCGAGACCGGTCGTGTCGAACGTCCGGTCGTCGGTCTGGAACGGGAAGCCGCGGGAATCACCACCGCTGTAGAACGTCTTGCGGTCGCCGCCCTGGTAGTTGAACTCGCCGGTGACGGCGATGTTGGCGCCGAAGAGCCCCAGCACGACCGCCGAGTAGACGAGGCCGATGACGACGGCGCGGCCCCAGCGCCAGCGCAGCGCGAACAGTGCCAGCACCGGCAGCATCAGCAGCACGTGCGTGGGCTTGGAGTAGGTGGCCAGTCCGAGCCAGACCGCGGCGACGAGATCGCTGCGCGGGCCGACCAGCCACGCCGATCGCGCCGCGCCTGACGACGCCAGCGGCGTCGCCACTTCCTTGTAGAGCCAGAAGAAGTAGCCGAGCATCACCAGCCCGAGGTTGAACAGATCGGGGGTGAGCCAGACCAGATACACCGGCACGACCGAGACGAACACGAACGCCCCGGCGAACAGCAGCGCCGCCACCGGATGGCTTCGCGCGGCCAGGAACGCGTAGGCGCACAGGAACGTCACCACGACGACCAGCACGTGCAGCACGAGGAAGCCGTTGGTGCCGGCCAGCCAGATGAACGGCGCGGCGAAGAGCGGGTAGAGAAACGCCTTGGCGAAATAGAGCCGGGTCGGGTCGGTGTCGGGCCGCACCTCGACATGGACGAACGGCGCGGTCCCATCGAGGCGCAGATCCGGATCGGCGCCGCGCTTCAGGAAGATGCCTTCGGGGCCGCTCGGGAACTCGCGCCAGACCCGCACCAGATCCTCGCGGCGGAACTCGAAGTCGCCGTCGTCGGCCAGGCTGTGGCCGAGACCGTAGTAGGTCGAGGCGTCCGAGAAGAAGCCGTACGACAGCTTGGGATAGTTGACGGTCAGCGCCCAGCCGAGCAGTACCACCGCGAGCATCGCGGTGGCGGCGGCGCCCAGGCGCCAGGCCTCGGATTGGGCGGCCCAGCCGCGCGGCGCGCTCACGGCGCGCCACCCTCGGACAGGAACGCCAGATCGGCGGACAGAATCCCCTGCCGTCTGGTGCGTCGCGACGACTCGTGGAGCAGCTCGTAGAGCCGTTCCATCTTGCGGACGAACACGCCGATGTCGTAGCGCGCGCCGGTCACCCGGGCGCCGGCCGCCACGGTAGCCGCCAGCGCCGGCTGCTCGATGAGCTGCACGATCGCGGCGGCGAGTGCCGCCGGATCGGCCTTTGGCACGATCAGCGCATCACGGCCGTGCTGCAGGATGTCGAGCAGGCCGTCGGCGTCGGTGGCCACGATCGGCTTGCCCATCGCCAGCGCCTCGAACGCGGTGAGCGGCGTGCCCTCCCACAACGACGGGAAGACGACGACGTCGAAGGCGCTGAACGCCGCGGCGACATCGCGGGCGAACCCCGCGAACCGGAAGCGGTCGCCGAGGCCGAGCGCCGCGGCCTGGGCCGTGAGGTGCGCCTCGAGTTCGCCCTCGCCGACCAGCACGAACCGCACCTCCGGGTGCGCGGCGAGCACCGCCGGCGCCGCCGCTACCAGGTGCTGGTTGCCCTTCGAGGGCATGAGCCGGGTCACGGCACCGACGGCGACCGCGCCGTCGGGAATCCCGAGCTGTCGCCGCGCCGCCATGATCTCGTCGGCGCTGCGCGCCCTGGCGAACTCGTCGAGCGGCGCACCGAGGTAGACGACGTGCGTGCGTTCGGGCGGCACCAGACGGGCCCGGGTGGTGAACTCGGCGGTCGAGGCCGACACGCCGATGGCGATGTCGGTGTAGCGCGCCAGCGCCTGGTCGGCGATGCGCTGGAACCACGGCGTCGTGGTGTGGTTGGCGTGCTCGTGGAGCACCGCGGGAATGCCCATCCAGGCCGCGCACATCCGGCCGAACGTGGTCGCGCCATAGCCGTGCAGGTGGACGACGTCGGCGTGCTTCTCCCGCAGCACCTTGAGCAGGTGCGTGAACGTCGCCGGATCGAATTTGTGGCGGCCGAGGTAGGTGACGTCGATGCCGAACTGCTCGAGCGTGTCCTCGGACAGATCCTTGCCGCGCAGGCTGATGAGCGAGGCCGTGAAGCGGGTGCGATCGAACCGCGGCATCATCCAGGCGAAGAGCCGCTTGACCCCGTGCATGCGGGACCCCGCCCACCCCAGGTGGTCGCAGACGTGGACGATGTTCAGCTTGCGCATCCCTGGTCCCTGGTCCCCGGTCCCTGGTCCCTGCACTAGAGCCACCCCTGCGCGCGGTACCACGCGATCGTGCGCCGGATGCCCTCGCGCAGATCGACCTGCGGCCGGTAGCCCAGCTCGGTGCGGGCACGCGTGATGTCGAAGGCCCGGCTCTTCGTGTAGAAGTCTACCCGGCGGCGGTAGAGCGGCGGTTCGATTCGCAACGGCACGCAGATCGCTTCACAGGCCAGCCCGGCCAGCCACACCGGCCATACTGGCAGATGGAGGCGCGGCGGCGGCACGCCGAGTTCTTCGGCCACCAGCGCCACCAGCGCTTTCAGCGTCGTGTAGCGCTCGCCAGCCAGGATGTAGGTGCGCCCGGCGGCGGCCGGCACCGTCGCGCACAGCCGGAAGCCCTCGACGAGATCGTCGATGTAGGTGAGGTGGTAGAACACCTCGCCGCGGCCGAGCATCGGGAACCGCCGGCGCGCCAGGCCGCGGAACATCTTCAGGAACCGCGTGTCGCCCGGGCCGTGGATGCCAATCGGGCGGGCGACGACGACGTCGAGACCGTGGGCCCGGCCGAACTCCCGCGCCAGCGTCTCCGCTTCGAGCTTGGTGTCCTGGTAGACGTCGCCGGGATTGAACGGCGCGTCCTCGTTGGCCGGCGGATGACTGATGTGGCCGTGGACGCCGCCGGTCGAGCAATGGACCACGCGGCGGACGCCGGCCGTCCGCGCCGCCTCGAGGACGTGCCTGGTGCCGTCGACGTTGACGGCGCGATACGCCGCGTCGGGCTGTCCGGCTTCGCGGTAGGTCGCGGCGATGTGATACACGACCTCGACCCCGGCGCAGGCGCGGCGCAAGGCGTCGGCGGATGCCAGATCGCCCTCGACGGCGACGGCGCCAGCGCCCGCGGCCGCCGAGACCTGGAAGCGCTCGCGGCTCCTGTCGCGGACCAGAGCGCGCACCTGGTCGCCGCGGCCGGCCAAGGTGGCGGCGAGATGCCCGCCGGTGAAGCCCGTCGCTCCTGTGACCAGCACCCTCACCGGGGTGAGGTCTCCTTCATGGCGGCGCCGATCGACCCGCGGCGAGGCGCGGCCAGGCGCCGGGCGGCTTCGGCGGTGCGGGTGAGGTAGACCTCGCGGCTGTACTTCTCGTCCGACAACCGGCGGGCGGCGTCTGCCAGGACGCGGCCCGAGGACGGATCGTCGAGCAGCGCGTCCACGGCGGCCGCGAAGGCGGCCGGCTCGGCCGGCACCAGGCGGGCCACGGCCGGCGACAGCACCTGGGTGTGGGTCAGCAGGTCGGTCGCCACGATCGGCACACCGGAGCGCAGGTACGAGTAGATCTTCAACGGGGTGTTGGTGCCGCGAATCCGCGGCGAGGCCAGCACCGACGCGGCAGCCACGAACGCCGGAATCTCGCGGGCCGGCTGCTGGCCGGTGAAGACGACGTGGCGGGCGCCCTGGCGTTCGGCCCGCGCCTGCGCGGCCACCACCTGGTCGGCGCTGCCGCCGACGACCAGCACCCTGACCTCGGGATGCGAGGCCTGCAGCCGGACCGCCGCGTCGAACAGCAGGTCGAGCCCCTGGTAGGCCTCGAAGGTGCCGGTGTAGAGCACGATCGGCGCCGCCGGCGGAATCGACCACCGGCGGCGGATGTCCTCGCCGCTCAGCGTCGGCGGCTCGTCGACGTCGCCGCCCATCACGTTCTCGATGAGGATGGCACGCTGGCCGTGCCCCATCTCGGTCACGGTGTCCTGCAGCTCCTGGCAGATCGTGATGACCACGTCGGAGCCGCCCACCATCCGTCGTTCGACGCCGTCGAACACGCGGCGCAGCAGGCGCGAGCCGCTGAACTTGAAATTGCCCAGCTGCTGCGGCAGGCTCGAGTGCATGTCGTAGAGATGCGGCACGCCGAGCCACCGCGCCACCCAGACGCCGACCAGCCCCATCTCCTCGTGCGAGTGCACGGCGTCGTAGCCGCCGGCCAGAGCCCGGCGGGCCACGGTGAACAGCATCAGGGCGTCGAGGACCACCTTCACGGCCGAGGGGCCGATCGGCACCCGGCGCACGAACGGCGGGCGTGGGCCGCGGAAGATGCGCAGGTTCGGCAGCGCCACATCGCGACCGATCGGGTAGGTCACCAGGTCGACGTGGTGGCCCAACTCGACCAGGGCTTTGATGCGGTGGTACTCGCTGAACGGGGTGCCACGCGGCTCGAAGAACGGCTCCGGCGCCAGCATCAGCAGACGCAGGGGGCGGGTCGGCGTCACCGCAGCGCCACCCGCCGCGCCGTGGAGGTCCGCGGCCAGGCCATTTGCCGCGCCGTGGGCATCCACGGCCACGCCACTTGCCGCGCCGTGGGCCTCCACGGCCAGGCCATTTGCCGCGCCGTGGGCATCCACGGCCAGGCCACTTGCCGCGCCGTGGGCCTCCACGGCCAGGCCAAAGAGCAGCTGCTCACGGGCAATCGCACCGCCGTAGTCTACCATTCAGGTCCCCGCTTCTTGCTGACCCACAGTCACTTATGCTACATTTCACCGGTTGTGGCCTGCCCGCGTGAGTGACGCGGGAGACACGCTCGACGTTCGAATGAGCGACCGTCCTCCCCATCCTGCCCGTCGCGCCGTTGGCGTCGTCGTCAAGCTGGCCCTGAGCGTCGGGCTGATGGCGTTCGTCCTGCGCGACACCAGCCTCGCCGCCCTCTGGCAGACCCTCCGCCAGGTGCAGCCCGGCTGGGTCCTGGCCGCGCTCGGCGCGCACGCCGTGATGATGGCGGTGAGCGTGTGGCGCTGGGATCTGCTGTTGCGCGCTCAGCACGTCGAGGTGCCGACGCGGACACTCTCCGAGTCGTACTGGGTGGCGTCGTTCTTCAACAACTTCCTGCCCAGCAACATCGGCGGCGACGTGGTGCGCATCGCCGACACCTCCAGGCCGGCCGGCTCGAAGACCCTGGCGACCACCGTGGTGCTGGTCGATCGCCTGATCGGGCTGTTCGCGCTCCTCACGGTCGGGGCGGTCGGCGCCGCCGCCGCGCGCATGGTCGGCGTCGAGATTCCCGGCGTGTGGTGGCTGCAGGTGGCGGCCTTCGCCGGCGCCGTCGTGGCGGTGCCCGTCTTCGTCGTCCCGCGCCTCTTCGACGCCATGCTGGCGCCGCTCCGGGCGCTGGGCCATCCGTGGATCATCGAGCGCGCCGCGCTCCTGCAGGACGCCCTGGTCCGCTTCCGCGCCCGGCCGTCGTCGGTCATCGGCGCCCTGGCCGGCGCGATGGTCGTCCAGGTGGTCATCGTCGTCTTCTACGCCCTGGCGGCCCGCAGCCTGGCCGTCCCGCTCCCGCTGTTCCTCGCCGGCGTGCTGGTCCCGGTGGCCATGGCCGTCCAGATGGCCCCGGTGTCGATCAACGGCTTCGGCGTGCGCGAGGCGGTGTTCAGCTTCTTCTTCGTCCGTTTCGGCCTCGGCGTCGAATCCGCCGTCGCCGTGTCGCTGCTCGGCACCGCGCTCGTGATGCTGTTTTCGATGGGCGGCGGTGCACTGTTCCTCATGCGGCGACACTGATCTGCACGCCGCCGCACCGGCCGTGGTACTCTGCCCCGTCACGTAAAGGGCCGTGCAGCCGCCGCCGATACACAGGCTGCCCGGACGACCGCCCGACGTCGGCCCCGCCTCCCACCGGTGGCCGCCGTGAGCGGGTCCGTGCCCCAGGAGACGAACGGACATGCGAGTATTTCGCGTCGTGGGAGTGGGCGTGGTGGCGATCCTCGCCGCCGCCTGCCAGCAGAGCAAGAGCGCCAATCCCCTGAGCCCGGACATCGCCGGGCCGATCCCCGGAGTGACGATCTCGGCGCCGAAGAACCTCGAGCCCTTCGTCGGGCAGCAGATCGAGGCGACCCAGCAGCCGCTCGATTTCCTGATCGAGAACTCGAGCAGTTCGGGCGTCCGGCCGCTGGCGCTGCAATTCCAGCTCGCCCGCGACGCCAACTTCCAGCAGGTGCTGCATCAGGCCGACCAGATCAGCCTCGGCGCCAACGGCCGCACCACCTATCGCCTGCCCGAGACCCTCGGGGCCGGCGGCACCTACCACTGGCGGGTGCGGGCCCTCGACGGCGCCAACACCGGGCCGTACTCGGCGCCGAGCAACTTCAGCCTCACCGAACCGGTCGTCATCGACGCGCCCCAGCCGCTGGAACCGCTCGGCCAGATTGCGACGGTCACGCCGGTGTTCAAGATGCAGAACGGCCGGATTTCAGGCCCGGCCGGACCCGTGATCTACAGGGTGGAGATCGGCGTCGCCCCCGACCCGGGCCAGATCGCCGTGGTGCTGAGCACCGGGGTCGGCTCCGGTGGGACGACGTCGGTCGCCGGCGGCGGCGCCCCCTACGGCACCGTCCTCTACTGGCGCGCCTATGCGACCAACGGCGCAGTGCAGAGCGGCTACTCGCCGTGGGCGGCGTTCCGCACGCCTGACGGCCCGGCCGGGGGCGGCGGGGGCGGCGGCAGCACGGGCGGCGGCAGCGGCGCGGCCGGCACGGTGGGGCCGGCCCGGTCGATCGACGTCAACGAAGCGCTCTCGATCATTCGCGGCGTGCACGACGGGCTCCGCGCCAACCTCGGCGGCGGCTCGTCGCGCGACAGCCGCAACGCGTTCTGGGCGAGCGCGGTGGCGACGATCCACTACGGCCACGGCCGGTTCAACCCCAAGGGCCCCGACTCTGGCTGGTGCATCAAGGACGGCGGCGGCGGCCGGCCGCAGTCCGACGACGTGCTCGTCCGCTGCGGTTCCCGAGAGGCGTGGGACATGATTGGCGGCGCCGGCGCCAGCGGTTATTCGTTTCACACCGACTACCTCGGGCGGCTCCCCGGCGATCAGAACGTCTATCCCCCGCCGCGTTCGGCGCTGCCGTAATCTGGCCGACGCCCGCCCGTACATGACTCGGGCCGGCCCAGGGGCCGGCCCGAAGTCTGTACGACGGTCCGCGAGGGACCCTTCGACGTTGCTCAGGGTGAGCCCGAGCGACGCCCCGGGCTCAGAAGCGGACGCGGATGCCGCCGCCGTACTGGATGGCGCCGGCCTTGGTCGACACGGTGTTGCTGACCACCTCGAACTCCGACGACGCCTGCGCGTAGCGTACGAACGCACCGAGCCGGAACGAGCCGTTGCCGATCTGCGCGATCGGATACGAGAAGTCGGCGGCGATATGGCCACCCCAGACGTTCTTCTTCCGGGCGACGACGTTGGGCGTCACGTTCACTGACGTGAAGGCCCCGCTCGCTTCGGTGATCGTCACGGCGTCGTTGCCACCGGGGGTCGACGGCCCGATCACCTGCTGCGAGAAGCGGAACTGCGACGGACCGCCGTAGATGTGCACGTCGAGCTTCTCGCCGAGCGGGACGAGGAAGCCGGCGCTGAAGTGCAGGGCCTGCTCGATGCGCTTGGTCTCGGCCACGGCGCTGAAGGCCCGCGGCCGGTTGAAGAACACCGGGTGCGGCGCCTGACCGGTGACGGTGGCCTCGTCGGAACTGGCGCCGCGATGGGCGTTGACGCCGAGGGTGAAACGACCGGCCACGCGCACGGCGCCGCCGAGGTCGAGGATGGCGCCGGTCGACGAACGCCCGGACACCGTCAGCCGGCCGTCCTCGGCGTACAGGTTGAAGGTGCTGTCGTCGGTGAACTCCTCGTCGCCGGGCTCGAATGCTCCGTTCAGGGACAGCATGAACCGCGACTCATCCGTTTGCGCCGACGCCAAGCCCGGGCTGAACACCACCGCCGCCGCCACCGCCACTGCCGCTGCAACTCGCATCGTCTACTCCTCCGATATCCGCAGCCCTTGGGGGGGCCGTTGGGTGGGCCGCGTCGGGCCCTCGAATTCACGGATGGTAGCATGCGGGCGCACGGTCGCGTCTTTTGTCACTGGAATATAGGCTATAGTGCTAGGGCCTGCCATACTGCGGCCGGTCACGCACTTCGAGGAGAACTGCCCAGATGCTTCGACGGTTTGCCTTCCGCGCTCTCGCACTCCCGAGCCTCGTGCTCATCGCCGCGTGCTCGCAGAGTCCCCAGAGCCCCGTGTCACCCAGCGTCGGTGCTGGCGGCGACACGACGGCCAACCCTGACGGCTCGACACTGAAGGTCACCGCACCAACGCCGGTGTCGCCCGTCAACGGCGATCGGATCGAGACCCAGCGGCCGACGTTCGTCTTCAACAACGCCGCCGGCCGGTTCTCGAACGTGGCCTTGGCGTATCGCCTCCAGCTCTACGACGTCGCCGGTTCGCTGCAGGGCGAACGCACCATCACCCAGTCGGGCGGCACCCAGACCGTCTACGACGCCGACGTCGACCTCGCCTACGAGAACGACTTCTCGTGGCGCGTCCGCGCCGAGCTGTCGGGCGAAGCTGGGCCGTGGTCGGGACTGGCGGCGTTCAAGACGCCGCTGCGCCCGGTGGCCGGCGGGCCGTTCACCGGGCAGGTCGGGCCACAGCGCTCGATCTTCTACCCCGAAGCGACCGGCATCATCATCAACATCCACAACACGCTGCGAATCGATTTGGGATCGCGCTCGACGCGCGATTTCCGTATCGATTTCCTGTTCGCCTCGGTGGCCGCCATCCACTACGGCCATCCGCGCTTCAACCCTGCCGGGCCCGACCCGAGCTGGTGCGTGAAGGACGCCGGCGGCGGCCGGCCGCCGTCCGACGACGTGCTGGTGCTGTGCCGGTCGCGCGACGCGTGGGACCTCATCGGCGGCGCCGGCGGCAACGGCTATTTCTTCCACGACGACTACCTCGGCACGCTGCCGGGCATCCAGAACGTCTATCCGCCACCGGTCAGCGCGCTGAACTTCTTCAACGGCCGCTGAGTTCGACCGAAACGAGTGGAACGGGCGACGGCTTAGGCTGTCGCCCGTTTTCACGTACAGTCAGGACCGCCGTGGCCGACGACACCCAGGACACCTTCTACAAGTCGTTTTCCGAGAAGAAGCTGACCGGCTACGGCTCGGGCCGGCGCAGCCGCATCGAGCAGCACCGCCTGGCCCTGCTCCACCGGCACAAGCCCGCGCCCGGCGACATGGTCGAAGTCGGCCCCGGCCACGGCACGCTGGCCGAGCAGGCCGTCGCCGCCGGCTGGCGCTACACCGCAATCGAGGCCAGCCGGATTCTGATCGACGTGCTGAAGGCCAAGGGGCTGCGGGTCATCGAGTCGTGGGCGCCGCCGATTCCGGTGCCCGACGCCAGCACCGACGTCGTCTATGCCGACCAGGTGCTCGAGCACATGAACGGCATCGAGCAGGCCCGCCACTTCACCGCCGAGGCGCTGCGGGCGCTGCGGCCCGGCGGGGTGTTCTTCGTCGTCGTGCCCGACTACCTGAAGGAGCGCACGTTCTTCTGGGACGTCGACTACACGCACAACTTCGTCACCACCGAGCGGCGCGTGCGCCAGCTGTTCAACGACGGCGGCTTCGAGGTGCTCGAAGTCGAGCGCGGCATCGGCCTCGCCACCGGCGTCGCCCGCGACGCGCTGGCGGCGGCGGCACTGCTGGTGAACATCCCCGGCGTCGACGCCCTGTCGCGCTACACCGGCACGACCGAGTTGCTGTTCAAGATCCGCAAGAACCTGTTCGAGACGCTTACCTTCGTGGCCCAGAAGGCTCGCGAAGCTCCGCCTCAGAACAACGAACGTGGTGCTCCGCCTCGCTAGCGGCAGCGTTTCTTGGCCCGCACTCCGTGCGGGCGGGACGTCTTGAAAGAGAGTGAGCGCATGTCCTTTCAAGACGTCGGGAGCCACCCAGGCGTGATCGCGCGGCTGGCCGCCTCGTGGTGGACCCGTCTCGCGATCACCGCCGCGATTCTGGCCTGGCTGGCGACGCGCATCGACATGGGCGCCGCGGCGCGCGCCGTGGTGTCGATATCGCCGGGCCATCTGGCGCTCGTGCTGCTGCTCGTCGCCGTCGACCGCCTGGTGATGATCTGGCGCTGGGTCCTGCTGCTCACGCGCGCGCGGCGTTGCCGTGTCCACGGGCGAGGCGGCGCGCGTGTTCCTGGTCAGCTCGTTCGTCGGCAGCTTCCTGCCCGCCGGGATCGGCGGCGACGCGGCGCGGGCGTGGAGCCTCACGCAGATCACCGGCCGCACCGGCGAGGCGCTGGCCTCGGTGGTCGTCGATCGCCTGCTCGGCGTGCTGTCGCTCGCGGCGATGGGCGTGGCCGGCGTGCTGGTGTGGTCGCCGGCCGGACTCGGCCTGGGCCGGATCGGCGCCGGCGTCGGCGTGCTCGCGCTGGCCTGTGGCGCCGCGTTCTGGTCCGACGCGCTGATTCGCGCCGCGCTGCCCGCCGATCGCCACGGCGGCCCGATCGCGCGCCGCCTGCTGCGGGTGGCCGACGCCGTGGCTGCCTACCGCGACCACCGGGGCGCGTTGGCGGCGGTGATGGCCTGGTCGATCGCGGTGCAGGTGCTGCGCATCTCCCAGGCCTGGCTGCTCGGCCTCGGATTGGGGATCGCGGTGCCGTTCGCCTACTACCTGCTGGTGATGCCGCTCGGGCTGCTCATGCTCCTCCTGCCGATCTCGGTCAGCGGCTTCGGGGTGCCGCAGGGCGTGATCGTCTGGCTGCTGCGGCCGAGTGGGCGTCGACGACGCCGTGGCCTTCGCCCTATCGACCCTGATCGTTCTCACCGGGCTGGCCGGGAACCTCCCAGGCCTGTGGCTGTGGCTGCGCCGGCGGCCGGTCTGAGGTCTTGTTCCGCACTTGGCCCGGGGCCGGAAACCGAGTAGTATCTGATACTTAGATGGCACAGGTCTACGCTGCGAAGTATCTCGCCAAGGCGGCGCTCTCGGCCCCCAAGGACATGGTCAAGGCGATGGTGGCGAAGTACACCCCGCTGCACCCCACCGTCTTCATCTTCCATTGCACGTTCGTGTGCGACGCCCGCTGCGAGATGTGCAGCAACTGGACGCGCGGCAACCGCAAGGAAGACATGTCGCTCGCGCAGATCGAGCAGGCCTTCAGCTCGCCGCTCTGGAAGCGACATCGAGAATGCCAGCCTCTCGGGCGGCGAGCCGACCACCCGCAACGACATGGTCGACATCTGCCGGCTGATGATCGACAAGTTCCCGAAACTGCGCAAGCTCACCATCAACACCACCGGCCTGACCCCGCAGCGCGCCATCCCGATGCTGACCAAGGTCGTGGAGATGTGCCACGAGCGCAACGTGATCTTCTCGACGCGCGTGTCGATCGACGGCGTCGGCGACATGCACGGCGAGGTGCGCAACGTCCGCAAGGCCTTCGAGAAGGCCGGCAAGACCATCGCGGCGATGCAGGAGCTGCAGAAGAAGTACCGCTTCAACTTCGGCATCTCGTCGACGATCTTCTCGAAGAACCTCGACGGACGCCGACAACATCCTGGCGTGGGCGAAGAAGGAAAAACTCGACATCGTCTTCAACATGGTGCGCTTCACCGACGCCATGCTCGGCAACAGCGAGCTGGAAGGCACGCTCAAGCCGATGGGCGCCGAAGAGCAGCGCATGCGCCAGTTCTTCATGGAGCGGGTGCGGCAGGATCCGCTGCTCGACGGCCAGAACTACATCTACATGCACTACGCGGACATGATCGCCAACGGCTATCACCGCCTGACGCCGTGCCCGTTCCAGACCCAGGGCGTCATGCTGAACCCGAACGGCGACCTGTTCTTCTGCGAGAACAGCGACGTGGTCGGCAACGTCACGCAGGAAGACCCGCACGCAATCTACTTCCGCGAGGCCGCGCAGGCGCACCGCAAGCACATCCGCGACGAGAAGTGCCCGAGCTGCCTCAGCCCCTGCCAGATGAACGTGGCGGCCATCAAGCAGGTGGTGCCGTACGCCAAGTTCCTGGTGCGGGCCTCGATGGAGAAGCGCCGGCCGTCCCCCGACGCGCCCGCGGCGCCGCCCCCGGCGGCCGCTGCGGCGTCCTCGACCAGTTTCTAACCCACCTGCGGTCGGCACGACCGCGCCGGCGCAGGCCGGGCCGCCTTTGTTTGGAGTTTTGCGGTCGCCTTTGGTTTGGTTTCTTAAAACTTAATTGCCCTCGCTTGACTTTTGGCTAAGGTAAGAGGGTGACTGCCAAGCGCGGACGCCCACTGAAGTTCGGCCGCCCGACCCAGCTCCTCACCATTTCGCTGCCCGGTGACGTGGTGGCGTGGCTCCGCAAACTCGACCCCGACCCCGCGTGGGCGATCGTCTCGCTGTTCGAGCGGGCGACCAAGAAGACGCGCGGCGAGCTCCGCACCGCCGAGCTGGTCCAACTGCCAGGCAAGCGCGCGCTGATCCTGGTACGTCCGGACGTCTTCACTGGACTCTCCGGGGTGTCGGTGGTGCCACTCTCGGACGGGCGCGGGTTCCTGGCGCTGGACGCGGGCCGCGGCATCGCCGACCTGGAAGTGGCCGTCGTCGACAAGCTCGACGCCCCGGCGCTGGCCGCCGAGCATCGCGCCGCGCTGAACGAGGTGCGGCAGTTGCTGCGCGACTGGCGCCATCAGGGCCTGCAGTTCGTGACCCGCTCCATCCTGGTCGTCGAGCAACAGAGCGTCGGGCAGCCGACGCGGGCCCTGTCGGCGCTGGCGAAGGCGCGATGACCGCCCGGCCGCGAACCGCGCTGTGGTCGCTGCCGGCCAACCAACGACGCGCTGTCGGTCTACGCCGTGCGGCACGTCAGCCGCTGACGCCGCCGCACGCTACTTCCGGCAGAACGCCATCAGGTGCCAGCCGAGCGGCCGCACCAGGGCCCGCGGCAGCGCGTTGAAGGTGCCGACGAACAGGGTGTTGAACGCCGCGCCCTTCCAGCCGCCGTGCAGGCGCGACTTCACCGGGAACCGCTCCGGCACGATGCGCGTGTCGGCGAACGGGGCCAGCAGCGCCGTGAACTCCCCGCTCGTGTACTTACGCAGCACCGGTGCGTCCTCGTGCTCCAGCGCCACCTTCATCACCTTCGACAGCCCGTTCAGCCACGAGATGCGGTTGTAGACCATGAAGATCGCCTGGCCACCGGGGACGAGCACGCGGTGCGCCTCGGCGATCAGCCGCTCCGGGTGGACCGCGTACTGGAGCACGCCGTGGCCGTAGACGACGTCGAACGACGCGTCGGGAAACGGCAGCGCTTCCCCGTCGGCGACGCGCAGATCGCCGGTGAGACCGCGCGCGGCGAAGTTCCGGCCCGCCAGGTCGATCGCGGTCTGTGACAGGTCGATGCCGGTCACCTGGGCGCCGCCGCGGGCGAACCGCGCCAGATCCGTTCCGATGCCACACCCGACTTCGAGGAGACGCCGGCCGGAGAAGCCGCCGAAGTCGACCAGCTGCGGCAGGTAGCGCAGTTTGTCGAACCGGTAGTCGTCGAGATCGGCGAAGAACTCGCGGCTGCCCACCGGGTGGGTGGTCATCTCGAGATCGTGGATGCGTTCGTTCCAGTAGCGGCGGACCTGCTCGGTGGTCACAGCCCCCTATCGTACAATGGGTTTCCAAATGCGCGACGTGCGCCGGCTGGCGGATGAGCCCTTCGATCTGCTGGTCGTCGGCGCCGGCATCTACGGCGCCCTGGCCGCCTGGGACGCAACGCAGCGCGGGCTCCGCGTCGCCCTGATCGATCGCGGCGACTTCGGCGGCGCCACCTCGTTCAACAGCCTGAAGACGCTGCACGGCGGGCTGCGGTCGCTGCAGACCCTGAGCCTGGCGCAGATGCGGCTCTTCATCCGCGAGCGGCGGGCCCTGGCGCGGATGGCGCCGCACCTCATCCGTCCGCTGCCCTTCTGTGTCCCGACCTACGGCCACCTCACGCGCAGCGCCCTGGCACTCCGGGCGGCGCTGGCGGTGACCGACGCGGTCGGCGCCGACCGCAACGCCGGCCTCGACGACGAGAGCCTGCACGTCCCAGCCGGCCGGGTGGTGTCGCGTGACGAGTGCCTGCAGCTCAACCCGCTGATCGATGCGGCCGGCGTGACCGGCGGCGCGGTGTGGGTCGACTATCAGATGCGCCAGGCCGAGCGGGTCACCCTCGCCGCCGTGCAGTCGGCGGTGGCTGGCGGCGCCGTCGCCGCCAACTACGTCGAGGCGCGGACGCTGCGCCGCACCGGCCAGCGGATCGCCGGCGCAGAGGTCGAGGACCGGCAGTCCGGCGATCGCTTCGCCGTGCAGGCCACCGCGGTGCTGAACGCGGCGGGGCCGTGGGCCGGCGCCGTGCTGGCGCGGCTGGTCGGCGCGCCGATGACGCTGCCGGCGGCGCGGCTGTCGCGGGCGATGAACCTCGTCGTCGACCGGGTGACCGCGTCGCATGCCTGCGGCGGGGTCGTCGACGGCCGGTTCCTGTTCGTCGTGCCGTGGCGCGACGTCTCGATCGTCGGCACCAGCCACGACGTGCACGACGGCGACGCCGACGCTCCGCACGGCACGGCCCGGCACATCGCGGCGCTGCTGCACGACGCCGGGAGGGCCTTTCCGCGGGCCGGCCTGTCGGCCGACCGGGTGCGGCTGGTGCACCGCGGTCTGCTGCCGATGGTGTCGGCGCACGGGTCCCAGGTGGCGCTGCTCAGGGAGAGCCAGGTCGTCGATCACGCCGTGGCCGGGCATCCGGGCCTGGTGTCGATCTTCAGCGTGCGTTACACCACCGCCCGCCACACCGCCGAGGCCGCGGTCGACGCGGTCGTCCGGACCCTCGGCAGAACCACGCCCGCTGGCGCGACCGCCGCCTCTCGCACCACCAGCGCGGCTTTCTCGACGGTCTCGGCGCTGTTCGCCGAGGCCAAGGCCGCTGACGTCCCCGGCACCGACGCGGCCCTGCGCCAGCGCCTTGCCGGCACCTACGGCGCCGACTGGCGGCAGGTCGCGGCGCTGGCCGCGCAGCACCCGGGCTTGGGCGAGGCGCTCTCGCCGGCATGTCCGGTCACCGGGGCCGAGGTGCTCCACGCGGTGCGCCACGAAGCAGCGGCCACGCTGTCGGACGTCCTGCTGCGCCGCACCGAGGCCGGCACGGCTGGGCATCCCGGACGCCTGGCCGTGGCGGCCGCGGCGGCGGTGATGGCCGCCACGCTCGGCTGGGATGCGGCCCGAACGGCCGCCGAAGTGGCGGCGTTCGACGCCGTCTACGCGGTGCCGTAACAGGTCCGGCCGAGGGGGCGCGAACCCTGGCGCGGGCCAATCAGGGCAGGTGCGCGTCGGCCCACCGCTCGAAGACCATGAGCGGGAACAGCGTGTGGGCGTGGTTCTCGCGCCCGGCCACGTGGCTGTCGATGAGCCGCGCGACCTCGACCGGGTCGACCAGACCGCGCCGGGCGAGCCGCGCCGGCGACAGCAGATCGCGCATCAGCGGCGTCAACTCGCGGCGCAGCCAGTTCTTGATCGGGATGCTGAAGCCTTCCTTCTTGCGGTGCAGGATGCGTTCGGGCACCAGCCCCCGCATCGCCTGCTTCAGCACGTGCTTGCGGACGCCGTCGCGGACCTTGAGCGAGCCGGGCATCGAGAAGGCCAGCTCCATCACGTCGACGTCGAGAAACGGCGCCCGCGTCTCCAGCGAGGTCGCCATGCTCATCCGATCGACCTTCACCAGGATGTCGTCGGCGAGGTAGATCAGCAGGTCGGTGAACAGCTGCCGGTTGAGGACGTCGTCACGGCTGCCGCGCGCCAGCACCTCGCGCACCGGCGCGTAGACATCGCTGCCGGCGAGCGCGGCGGCGAAGCCGGGCGTGTAGAGCCGCCGCTTCGCCCGAGCGCTCAGGTGGACCATCCACCGGTAGTGCTCGAGGTCGGCCGGGGCCCCGGCCACGCCGCCGATGAAGCGCTTGAACTTGTTGACCAGTCCCTTCTTCTGTCCGCTCGGCGGCAGCGCCGCGCCGACCGCTGCCAGGGCTGGCACCAGCGGCGCGCCGAGGCCGGCGAAGCGGGCCGCCAGCGCATCGGCCTGGTAGGCGTCGTAGCCGCCGAACAGCTCGTCGCCGCCGTCGCCCGACAGCGCCACGGTGACCCGCTCGCGCGCCACCTGCGACACCAGATAGGTCGGAAAGAGCGAGACGTCGGCGAACGGCGCGTCGAAGTGCGGGATCAGGCGATCGAACAGCGCGCCGAGATCCGGCGTGACCAGCCGCTCGGTGTGCTCGGTGCCGAACAGCGTGGCGACCTCGTGGGCGAACGGCATCTCGTTGTAGGAGCCGTCCGCGAAGCCCATGCGTGAAGGTCTTGACCGGCGTGGCCGACACCGTGCTCATCAGCGCGACGATGCTGCTCGAGTCGATGCCGCCGGAGAGGAACGCGCCGAGCGGCACTTCCGACATCAGCTGGCTGCTGACGGCGCGGGCCAGCGTCTCGCGCAAGGCGTCGGCGGCTTCGGCATCCGACCACGGCAACACCGCCACCGACGCCGGGTCCCAATATCGCCGCACCGTGACGGCGCCGTCCTGATAGCGCAGCGCCGACCCGGCCGGCAGCGCCTGCACCCCCTGGATCATCGTGCGCGGCGTCAGCACGTACTCGTAGGTGAGGAACTGATCGAGCGCCTCGTGGTCGAGCGTGCGCGCCACTTCGGGCCGGGTCAGCAGCGCCTTGACTTCCGACGCCAGCAGCAGGCCGCGAGCGGTCAGTGCCCAGTAGAGCGGCTTCTCGCCGGCCCGATCGCGGGCGGCGAACAGCGTCTGGGTGCGCGCGTCCCAGATCGCAAAGGCGACCATGCCGCGGATCCTCGTCGGCAGCGCCTCGCCCCACTCTTCATAGCCGTGAACCAGCACCTCGATGTCCGACGCCAGGCTGCGGAAAGTGTGGCCGAGCCCGCGCAGTTCCTGTTGCAGCTCGAGGTAGTTGTAGATCTCGCCGTTGGCGACGATGTGGACGGTGCCGGTCTCGTTGGCGATCGGCTGCTGGCCGGTGGCGACGTCGATGATGGCGAGCCGCCGCATCCCCAGGGCCACGCCCGGCAGATGCACCATGCCCTCGCCGTCGGGGCCGCGGTGCGTGAGCGCCCGCACCATGCCGGTGAGGTGCGCTTCCGGGACCGGCGCCTGCAGATCCCGGTCGACGATGCCAACGATCCCACACATACGCGAAGCGGCTGGCGGCTGGCGGCCAGCGGCTAGACCCCCGTCTCCCCGGGCCCAGCGCCGGCGCGCCGGTCGCGAATGACCTTGGCCGGCGTGCCGACGGCGATGGCGAACTCGGGAATCGCTCCGACCACGACCGCGCCGGCCCCGAGGATCGCGTCGCGACCCACGGTCGAGCCATCGGTGACGACGACGTGCGCGCCAAGCCATGCGCCGGCGCCGACGTCGATGCCGCGGGCAGTGCGTCCCTGCTGCAGCACCGGCACGTCGGTGCGATCGTAGAGATGGTCGCCGCCGACCAGATAGGTGTAGGCAGCCATCAGCACGTCGCTGCCGACCCGGACCGTCGCGGCGGAGAAGATCTCACAGTTGAAGCCGAGGTTGGCGCGGTCGTCGAGCACGATGTCGCCGTTCTTGCAGCTGAGGATGGTGTTGCGGCCGACGAACACGCCGTTGCCGATGACGATGCCGCGGTTGTCGGTGCCCTTGGCGTCGAGACAGCACTGATCGTCGATGACGACGTTGTCGCCGATGGCGATCTTGTGCGGATGGCGCAAGGTGACGTTGGCGCCAAAGACGACGTTCTTGCCGACGCGGCCGAGCACCAGCGGGTAGAGCCGGCCGCGCAGGAACAGACCGAGCGCACCGGGGACCCACGACGACAGCAGCATTACCAGTTCGAAGGCGACCAGCGGGCCCCAGCCCGGCCGGCCGACGACCAGGTCGCGGTACTTGTCCGCCTTCGACCGCCGCTCGTCGAACAGCTCCTGCTGGATAACGGTGATGCGCGGGTCGTGCGGCCGGCTCGACGACGCCATCACCGCACCGCCGCCGGCTGGCCCTCGCTCTGCCGCACTTCGCGGATCACGTAGGTGGGCTTGCTCTGCGACTCGTAGTAGGTGCGGGCCATCAGCTCGGCGAGCAGGCCGAAGGTCAGGAACTGGACGCCGGTGAAGGCCAGCAGCACGCCGAGCAGCAGCAGCGGCCGGTCGGCGATCGGCTGGTGCAGGACCAGGCGCACCCAGCCGAGCCAGGCGGTGATGGCGGCGCCGGCGCCGCCGGCGACCAGGCCCATGAGCCCGAAGATCTGCAGCGGCCGGGTCGAGTAGCTGAGCAGGAACTTGACCGTGACCAGGTCGAGGACGACGCGGATGGTCCGCGACAGTCCGTACTTCGACGTGCCGGCGAGCCGGGCGCGGTGGTTCACGACCACTTCGGCGATGCGCACACCCTGCTCGCTGGCGATCGCCGGCAGGAAGCGGTGCATCTCGCCGTAGAGGCGCATGCCCTTGACGATCTCGGCGCGGAACACCTTCAGCGAGCAGCCATAGTCGTGCAGGGGCACGCCGGTGGCCCTCGAGATGATCCAGTTGGCGATCATCGACGGCACGCGGCGGGTGACGAAGGTGTCCTTGCGGTCCTTACGCCAGCCGCAGACGATGTCGTAGCCCTCGTCGTCGGCCATCCGTGCCATCCGCCCGATGTCGTGCGGGTCGTTCTGCAGGTCGCCGTCGGAGGTCACGACCAGCCGGCCTCGCGCGTAGGCGAACCCGGCGGCGAAGGCCGCGGTCTGGCCGAAATTGCGCCGGAAGCGGATGACCCGCAGGCGCGGATCGGCGGCCTGCAACGCCGCCAGCTGGGCGAAGGAGTCGTCAGTGGACCCGTCGTCGACGACGATCGCCTCGAAGGATCGGCCGGTGGCCGTCAACGCCGCCATCAGCTCGTCGTACAACGGCCGGATGTTCGGCGACTCGTTACGGATCGGGATGACGATGGTGAGGTCGGGGGTCATCAGGACGGGCAGTGGCCCGATCTTGCAGAGTATACCCCTGCAAGATCGGGGCAGAGCCCTTTTGGCCAGGCACGCGCTGGCGCGCGCGCGGCGGCGTCTTGGCCAGGCACGCGCTGGCGCGCGTGCGGCGGCGTCTGGCGCTAGAACTTCATGTGGATCGTCGCCAGGTAGTGGAACCCGCCGAGATCGAGGGTCGTGCCGAGGAAGTCGTCGTTGAGGTCGGCGCTCGCCTTCTGCCACCGCACTTCCCCGCCGAGTGACCAGACGTCGCCGATCGGGAAGCGGATGCCGGCCAGGGCCACCCCGCCGGTCTCGGTGCCCGTGGCCACGAACTGGTCGCGGAACACGCTGCGGTCGGTGAAGTCCACGAAGTCGCCGACCTCGCTGTAGCGGTAGCTGAACAGGCCGATGCCGCCGCCGATGTAGGGCTGCACCGCGCGCGACCGGCCGAACGGCAGCAGCCGGACGGTGGCGGTGAACGGCGCCACCCGCAGCTTCATGTCCTGTTCGATCTCCGAGCCGTCGCGGTTGACCAGCTCGTCGTAGACGCTGGGCACGGTGCGGCTGGTGAAGGCGGCGCCGGCGCCGACCTCGAGGAACTCACCAACCGGCAGCAGCCACTCGACGCCGATCGATCCGGTATCGAAGTCGCGGAGGTCGAAGGCGAGAATCTCGCGGTTGGCGACCAGCACGTCGCCGTCGGTGCGGGCGTCCTCACCGGTCACGGCGAAGTAGCCCAGTGAGATGTTGATGGCTTGCTGCGCCAGCGCCGGCGTCGCCGGCAGCACCAGCATCGCGGCCACCAGCAGCCAGGCCGTGTGACGTACGGCAGGCATCGCGGTCCCCCTCTCGATCCGCGGCGGGTGGAGTCCCGCCCGGGGCGCGCCAGGCGCGCACCTGCCTCACTGCACGTGCGGTGCCAGCGGCGATCGGCGGGAATTCACGAGGGATTTCCGGCCTCACTGCGCACCGGCCGGGCGCGAGCGAGGTCAGAGCGTCTTGTTTGGGCGACGGTCGCGGAACTGCTGGACGACCTCGCACATCGCCGCGTGCAGCGGCCCGTTGGACGCCAGCAGGTGGCCGCCCTCGGGATCCCACACGCCGCCGTCCAGACCGGTGACGGTGCCGCCGGCCTCCTGCACGAGCAGCGCCGCCGCGCGGGTATCCCACGGCTGCAGCCGCTGCTCCCAGAAGCCGTCCATCCGGCCGGCCGCCACCCAGCAGAGATCGATCGCCGCCGACCCCAGTCGGCGGATCGCCCGGGCTTTGGCGACGAACGCCGAGAACAGCCCGATCACCTCGTCGAGTGTCGTGTGGACGTCGTAGGGGAATCCGGTGACGAGCAGGGCGTCGATCATCGCCGCCGTCGACGACACCCGGATCGGCGCGCCGTTCAGCCAGGCGCCGACGCCGCGCTCGGTGGTGAACAGCTCCTGCCGGTTCGGATCGAACACCGCGCCGACCACCGCCTCGCCGTCGATCTCCAGCGCCAGCGAGGCACAGAAGATCGGCACGCCATGCGCGAAATTGGTCGTGCCGTCGAGCGGATCGAACACCCAGCGATGCGATCGGCCAGTCGCCGCCGTGCCGCCCATCTCTTCGGCCAGGATGTCGTGATCCGGGAACCGCGCCCCGAGCAGCGCCCGGCACATGCGCTCGACCTCGACATCGACGTCGGTCACCAGGTCGATGGCGCCCTTCTTGTCGATGCGGACGTCGGAGCCGAAGCGGGCGCGCTGGATGGCGCCGGCGCGGGTCACCACCTCGATCGCCGTGGCGAGGTAGCGCGGATCCGGCGCGGTCACGAAACGGCGCCGTCGGCCGGAGCGAGGCGCTTGACCATGCGCACTTCCATGCCGCCCTCGGGGACGCGGCGCAGGACGACGTCGTCCATGAACGAGCGGATGAGGAAGATGCCGCGGCCGCTCGACTTCAGGAGGTTCTCGGGGGCCAGCGGGTCGGCGACCTGCTCGGGGTCGAACCCGTCGCCCTGGTCGCGGACCAGGATGACGAGCTCGGAGGGCCGGTCGGCCGGGGAGGTGGTGAACTCCACCTTCACCCGCTTCGACTCGTCGCCCTTGTTGCCGTGCTTCATCGCATTGGCCACCGACTCGCGGACGGCGATGCTGATCCAGTGCAGCGCATCCTCGTCGAAGCCGACCATGCGCGACATGTGGCCGCTCACCACCTCGACGAAGTCGAGCATGTCGAACGCGCTGCCGATGTCGAGACGAACGGTGTGGTTGGCGAGTGTCATGCGGTCGCGCGGCGGACCACCGGTGCCCCTGGCATCATGAGTAGTATACGCGGCGCGGCGGCGCATTGCCGCAGTCGTGGGCCACTGACTATAGTGAGCAGCATGACCGTCGCCCGCGCGACCGAGGTGCGGCCCGCGCGGGCCCTCCGCGGCGCTCTCGAAGTCCCCTCCGACAAGTCGATTTCGCACCGCTACGCGCTGCTGTCCGCGCTGGCCGGCGGCGTCACGACCATCGACCGCTACTCCACCGGCGCCGACTGCCTGTCGACGCTGGCCTGTCTGGAAGCACTCGGCATCGCCGTCACCCGGCAGGAGACGCCCGACGGGCTCCAGGTGCGGGTGGCGGGCGGCGGTGGGCGGTTCGACGCCCCGTCCGGTGACGTCGACTGCGGCAATTCAGGAACGACCATGCGGCTGCTCGCCGGCCTCCTGGCTGGCGCGCCGTTCACGGCGCGGATGGTCGGCGACCAGTCGCTGTCGCGCCGGCCGATGCGGCGGGTGATCGCGCCGCTCACGGCGATGGGGGCGCGCATCACCTCGGCCGACGGGGGCCGGCCGCCGCTGGTCGTCACCGGCGGGCCCTTGCGCGGCATCACGCACACGCCGGAAGTGCCCAGCGCGCAGATCAAGAGCGCGGTCCTGCTGGCCGGCCTTCGGGCCTCGGGCGCGACCACGATTGTCGAACCCGATCCGACCCGCGACCACACCGAGCGCGCGCTCGCCGCATTCGGGGCGCCGGTCGATTCCTCGGTGGCCGGCCGCCTGACTGTGCAGGGCGGCACGCCGCTCACCGGCGGCCTGGTCCTGCGCGTGCCGGGCGATCCGTCGGCCTGCGCGTTCCTCGGCGTCGCCGCCAGTGGACTGCCGGGATCGGCGGTGGAAATTCGCAATGTCGGGCTGAATCCGACGCGAACCGCACTCTTCGACGTGCTGCGGCGGGCCGGCGCCGACGTCCAGGTGACGGCGGACGCGGAATGGCACGGCGAGCCGGTCGGGACGGTGCGGATCGCTGCCGGCACCCTCGGCGAGGTCGTCATCAGCCCGGCCGAGGTGCCGCTGCTCATCGACGAGCTGCCGGCGCTGGCCGCGCTGGCCACCTTCGGCGGGTCGTGCGTGGTGCGCGGCGCCGCCGAACTGCGGGTCAAGGAGAGCGATCGCATCTCGGCCCTGATCGGTGGTCTGCGGGCGCTCGGCGCCGACGCCGACGAGTTCGCCGACGGCTTCGCCGTGCGCGGCAGCCGGCGGCTCACTGGTGGCACCGTGGACGCCCATCACGACCACCGGCTGGCGATGGCGTTCGCGGTGGCGGCGCTCGGCGCGAGCGGCACCACCGCGATCCTCGGCGCCGAGGTGGCGGCGGTGTCGTTCCCGCGCTTCTTCGAGACGCTCGACGGGCTGCGGGCGTGACCTCCGACAAGGTCTATCTCGTCGGGTTCATGGGCGCTGGAAAATCCACCGTGGCCCGGGCTCTGGCCCGCCGTCTCGACTGGCGGGTCGAGGACATCGACGCCCGGATCGAGCAGAGCGAACAGCGCGACATCCCAAGCATCTTCCGGCAGTCGGGCGAAGCGTACTTCCGCGCCGTCGAACGGCAGGTGCTCCTGGACCTGCTCCCTGACCGCGGCGTGGTGGTGGCGACCGGCGGCGGGTCCCCGGTGGACCCGGCCAACCGGGCGCTCATGCTCCGCGACGGCGCCGTCGCCTGGCTCGACCTGCCCTTCGCTCGGGTCGTCGAACGGATCCCACCCGATGGCCGCCGCCCGCTCGCCGCCGACCGCGCCGAGATGGAGCGGCTCTATAATCAACGCCTCGTGGCGTATCAGCAGGCGCATGCGCGCTTCGACGTCTCGCGCGCGGCGGTGGACGAAGTCGTCGACCAGATCGTCGATTGGCTGAGGATCTGATGCGCTATCTGGTGCTGAGCGACATGCACGCCAACCTCGAGGCCCTCGACACGGTCCTCGCGGCGGCCGGCGAGATTCCCTACGACCGCGTGCTCGTCCTCGGCGACCTGGTCGGCTACGGCGCCGATCCCAACGCCGTCGTCGAGCGCGTCCGCGCCCTGGAGCCCTTCGCCGTCATCCGCGGCAACCACGACAAGGTGGGCGCCGGCCTCGAGCCGTCGGACGCCTTCAACGCCGTGGCCCGCACGGCGATCCGCTGGACCTACGAGGCACTGAGCGACGACAACCGCGACTGGCTGGCCGAACTTCCCGCGGGCCCGACGGCAATCGACGACCTGCTCGAGATCTGCCACGGCACGCCGTTCGACGAGGACGCCTACGTGTTCGACGAGGCCGACGTGCTGCGTTCGATGCAGGCCTCGACCCGGCGGCTGTGCCTGTTCGGCCACACCCACGTCCAGGTCGGCTATCGGCTGGCGCAGGCCTCGCTCACCATCGAAACCGTCGACCCGCGGCGGCCGCTGGAGATCCCGCTGCTCGACGGCCACTACCTCATCAACCCGGGGTCGGTGGGCCAGCCACGCGACGGCGACCCGCGGGCCGGCTACGCGGTGTACGACGCCGCCGCGCGCGTGGTCGAGATCTACCGCACGGCCTATCCGATCGAACGCGCGCAGGCGCGCATTCGCGAGGCCGGACTGCCGGAAGCGCTGGCCCAGCGCCTGATGATCGGCCGTTAAGCCCGGGGCCCGGGACTCGGGGCTCGGGGCTCGGCGTTGCGCTGTGCGCGCTCCTCACGCTTCCGGCGTTCCATGGCCATCGCGTCGGCGGCCGCCCGCGAGCCGAGCACCCAGCCGAACACGATCCCCAGCAGCAGCACGACCGGAATGTAGATGAAGTGCCCGGCCGTCGGCGTGCCGATGTCCATCGATCAGTCCCGCTTCGATTCGAGCCGGGCGATCTCGCGTTCGGCGGCCTGGATGCGCCGGCCGAGCGACCACACGTAGGCGAACACGGCCACCCACACGAACCCGTAGGCGGCGGCCACCAGGGTGATGGCCGGGATCTGTTCCTCCGGCGGGACCTCGGAAATCGGCACGAACTCGTCGGGAGAGGGTTGCGGCTGCGCCCCGGCCGTCGCCGCGCCAAGCAGCAGTCCCACACACACCAGCACTCGCAGATGTCGCATCACGCTTCGTCCTGAGCCAGATACAGCCCGTCGATCCGCCACCGCTGCCGTTCCAGCCGGGCCCGCAGCGACAGGAGCGCCAGGAACAGCAGCAGGAAGGCCACCACGCAGAACCACAGTGGCCGCCCCATCTCCACCGGCAGCGTCGGAATCACCGACGTCTTCGGGTGGAGCGTGCGCCAGTAGTTGACCGACACGTAGATGAACGGCACGTTGGCCATGCCGAACACCGCGAGCCCGGCGGCCAGCTTCTCCGAACCGGGGCCGCCGAAGCGGCGCAGGATGCAGGTAGGCGACGAAGATGAGGAAGGTCATCAGACTCGAGGTGAGCCGGGCGTCCCACACCCACCACACGCCCCAGGCCTTGCGGGCCCAGAGCGGCCCGGTGACCAGCGCCAGCAGCCCGAACAGCACGGCGAGCTCGGCGGCCGCCACCGCCGTGGCATCCGACGCCTGACGCTTGGTGAACAGGAAACGCGCGCTGGCCACCCCGGCGACCATCGCCGCGATCAGGAACATCCATGCCGAAGGGATGTGGAAGAAGAAGACCTTGTAGACCAGGCCCATGGTGGCCTCGTACGGCGCGGCGTTGATCACCCACGGCGCCGCCGCGAACATCGCCGCCGCGAGTCCCAGCTGCACTTTCACCGCCGTCGTCACGCCAACCTCCCTTGCCCGGCACCACGCCCGATCAGTCGGTCATCACCGGCTCGAACGTCCACAGCGCCAGGGTAACGAACACCGCGTCGAAGAACACCAGCAGCGCCAGCCAGAACTGCGCGAGCGCGAGGTCGGGCTGCGGCTGGAACAGCGCCGCCGTGCCGCGAACCCCGGCAATCATGACTGGAACCGTCATGGGATACAACAGCACCGGCAGTAGCACGTCGCGGCTGCGCGCCCGCACCAGCATCGCCGCGAACAGCGTCCCCACGGCGGCGAAGCCGAGCGTGCCGGCGGCCAGCAGGGCGACGAGCCAGCCACCCGCCGCGACGATCGGCGCCTGGAAGAACAGACCGACCAGCGGCACCAGCACCGCCTCGACAATCGCCAGCAGCAACAGGATGCCGGCCAGCTTGCCGGCGTAGATCGCCGGACGGTCGGCCGGCGCCAGCAGCAGCGCCCGCAGCGTGTCGGCCTGGCGCTCGCGTTCGAAGGTGCGGCCGAGGGCGAGCGTGCCCGAGAACGACAGCGCGATCCACAGAATCGCCGGCGCCACGTCGTCGACCGGCGTGCCTTCCTTCACCAGCCCGAACGCGAAAATGAGCACGACGGTGACGGCGAAGAACAGCGTCGTCGCCAGCACCTCGAAGCTGCGCACTTCGACGGTGAGGTCTTTGCGGACGACCAGCGCCGCGACGCGGAAGAAGTCCTTCACGACGACATCGCGCCGCGATAGCGGTCGCGCAGCGCGCCTCCCGTTGCGGCCGTCACCTGCCGGCCGCCGCGCAGGAAGAGCGTCGTGGTGAGCAGACCGTCGACGACATCGAGGTCGTGCGTGGCCAGCACGGTGACCACGCCGCGGGCCTGCTCCTCTTTCAGCCGGGCGACCAAGGCCGCCGACGACGTCTGATCGAGGCCGGTGAACGGCTCGTCGAGCAGCAGCAGCCGCGGCTGGTGCAGCAGCGCCCGTTCGAGCGCGACGCGCTGGCGCATGCCCCGCGACAGCGACGACACGGCGTCACCGGCACGGGCGTCGAGGCCGGCGCGCTCGAGGGCACGATGGGCCCGCGCCGGGGCCTCGGTCACGGCGTAGAGGCGGCCGAAGAACACCAGGTTCTCGTGAGCCGTCAGCTCGGGGTAGAGGAAGAGGTCGTGGCCCAGCATGCCGATCCGGGCGCGCACCGCGGCGGCATCGCCGTCGGCAGCGGTCCGGCCGCCGTACTCGACGCGTCCGGTCGAGGCGGCCAGCAGCGTGCCGAGAATGCCCAGCAAGGTCGACTTGCCGGCGCCGTTGGGGCCAAGCAGGCCGACGATGTCGCCGGCCGCGGCCGTGAAGGAGAGATCGGTCAGCGCCCGCCGGCGCCCGTAGTGCCGCCCCACCTGCACGGCGGCGACACGGTCGAAATCCGCGCTCACAACGCCGTTCCCGCGCCGCCGGGCAGCCGGTCGAGCTCGGCGTACACCTGTTCGGCCGCGGCGACGAGCCGTTCGCGCTTGGCGGCGGCGCGCGGATCGTCGCCGCCGCGGGCGCGGCGCTCGGCGTCGATCGCGGCAATCGCCCCCAGCAGCCGATCGCGTTCCTTCGCCAGGCCATCGCGGGAGACCTCGTCCGCAGGCGCGCCACGCCACACCGCCCACGCCGCCCACAACACCAGCAGGCCGGCCAGTCCGAGCGCGATGTCGCGCGGCAAGGTCGGCGCCGCCGGCAGGCCGGTGAACTCCAGGATCAGCGGCTGCCCTTCGGCCAGCCGGCTGGCGGTGCCCATCACGAAGACTTCCCCGTTCGACTCGCCCTCGCGACTGGCGGTGAGCTGCGACGAGGTCATCGCCAGGCTGCCGACCTTCTCGGCGGCGACCAGGGCGCCCTCGACCGCCGCCGGCCACGCCTGCTCGATGCGCAGCGTGGCGGTGAGCGGCAGGCGGTAGGCCACCTGGAACGTGCTCGGTCCCGGCGGGAACGGACCCGTCAAGGTCAGCCGTCGATCCTGCATGCGGGCGATGGTGACCGGCCCGGACACGAGCGACGCCGCTTCGGCCGCCGCGGGCAGGTCGAGCACCAGCGGCTTGCCCGGATCGATCGGCGTGCGGGCGTTGTTGACGACGCTGAACAGGTAGAACACCGTCGGTCGGTCGTCCTGGAACTCGAGGATGATCCGCGTGTCGGGACCGAACACCACGGTCCCCGGCCGGGCCGGCATCTTGGCGGCCGCGGCCTTGGCCGCGGCCTCGGCCGCGGCCGCGGTGGCGACGCCGGCGACCAGTGCGACGCGCACGCCGCCGCTCGCCGGCACGGCGAACTCCTGCGAGCGGATGGTCTCGCCGTCGACGATCGCCTCGGCGGTGACGCGGGTGCCGGCCGTCACCGCCATGAACTGCGCCCGGCCCTGGTCGTCGGTGACTCCGCCGACCCGGCCGGCGGGGGTGATGAGCGTCACCTCCTGGCCCGGGACGTTGTTGCCCATCCGCTCGCGGACGACCCGCACGGTGACGGCGGCATCCGGCAATTCGGGGGCCGGCAGCGGCACGCCCGACATCTGGGTGGCATCGGGCATCGCCACCTGCGCCGAGGCGATCGCGACCCCGGCCGCCAGGGCCAGCGTGACGATTACGGCTCTCATGCCAACCTCGCTAACGCCGCGCCGCACTGCTTGCAGAAGCGCGCGTCGCCGTCGTTGGTCGTGCCGCAGGCCGCGCATGGCGCCGCGGCGGCCGCGGCGGGCGCCGGCAATGCCGGCGCCGGCGTTCGGCGCGCCAGGTCGCGCTCGACCGCCTCGCGGTAGCCGCTGGCGTCGAGCTGCTGCATCAGCCGCACCGCCCGCGCCCGCAGGCGATCGCGCATCTCTTCGTAGTCGGCGGCCGCGGTCTTGCGCATGGCGTGGTCGAACTCGACCTCTTTGATCGTGCGCAGCACCAGCGCCTTCTCGCGTTCGAGCGCCTGCCGCGCGTGCCCTTCGACGGGCGCGTCATCGACCGGCGCGTCGGTCACGAGCAGCGGCCCGAGCACCTGGAAGGCGGCCACCGCGACCAGGCTCGACGCCACCACGGTGAGGCTGAGCACGACGATGCTCGACATCGACTGGCCGGTCGAGACGAGCACCACCGCCGTCGCGGCCAGCATGCCGGCCAGCAGGAACAACTGCCACGGGCGGAGCCCGGGGTCAGTCGAGGTCGCGGAGCTCATCGTCGAGCTGTTGCTGGAGCTGGCCGTCGGCGCCGGCGAGCGCAGGTACCGGGTCGCGCCGGGCGCCCTGCGCCCAGCGGCGGGCGACCAGGCCGAGACCGAGCGCCGCCAGGGCGGCGGCGGAGTACGGCAGGATCCACAACAGCCGGTGGTAGCCCTCGTCGATCGGCCGCGCCAGGATGTGCTGCCCGCCGGCATCGCGGACGAACGTCGCCAGCACCTCGTCGCGCGACTTGCCTTCCGAGACCAGCTGCTTGACCTTGGCCAGCTGCGACGTCTTGCCCTCGCAGTTGGTCATGCCGCACGTGCCCGCGGGTAGCCGGCACCCGCACGTGCACATCACCTCGTCGCCCAGTTCGCGCTCGAGCTCGGAGCGTTCGATCAGCTGGACCGTGGTCTGCGCGAACACACTGACCGGCGCCATCAGCAGGCTGAGCAAGAGCACCGTCGCGGTCGCCGCTTCGGCGCCGACCCGCGCCGTCGCAAAGGCGAACACGCGCTCGGGCAGCAGCGCGATGCCGGTTCCGAACGCCAGCAGGCCGAACCCGATCCAGATCCAGTTGACCAGCTCGTTGACGTGGATTTCGACGCTGGCGGTCTGCTCGCCCAGCTCGAAGCCGGCCATCACCAGGTACAAGTCCTCGGCCAGTGACCGCCAGATCGCCACTTCGGTCGTCGGCTCTTCGGGCCGCGACCGGTAGTACCACTTCGCCGGGTACATCTTGCCGAGCTCACGCCCGCCGGGGTCGAGCACGGTGACGTGCGCGGTGACCATCTGCTTCTGGCCGTCGTCGGTGGCGCGGATCGCGTCGAGGCGCAGGACGTAGCGATCGACCTGCACCTGCTCGCCGGGCTTGAGCAGGGCCTGCTCGTCGCGGCCGAAGCCCTCGCCGGCGAAGCCGAGGAACATCAGCACGATGCCGACGTGCACGATGTAGCCGCCGTAGCGCCGCTTGTTGCGCGCCACCAGCCCGACCATCGCCGTGAACAAATCGGTGCCGGTGCTGAGCCGCCGCACCGCCGCGCCGCGGATGAACTCCTGACTGATCGTCCCGACGACGAAGCCGGCGAACGCGAAGCACACACCCGAGCTCCACACCCGGATGCCAAGGGCGAGAGCCAGCGCGCCGGCGGCCACCCCGGCGACGATCGGCCACAGGAACTGCTCGCGCATGTTGGCCAGCGTCGACGAGCGCCAGGCGAGCAGCGGGCCGATACCGGTGAGCAGCAGCAGCAGCAGGCCGACCGGCGTCATCCAGGTGTTGAAGAACGGCGGCCCGACGGTGAGACGCTCACCGGCGAGGGCTTCCGACAGCGTCGGGAACATCGTCGCGAACAGGACGAACGCCGCCGAGAACACCAGCACCCAGTTGTTGGCCAGGAACGCCGCCTCCTTCGAGGCCCACGAGTCGAGCTCGTTGCGCGCCTTGAGCAGCGGCAGCCGGTAGATCACCCAGCCGAAGCTGAAGATCAGCATCGCGCTCATGAAGACCGTGAACATCAGCGCCAGCTCACGATCCTCGCCGAAGGCGTGCACCGACTGGACGATGCCCGAGCGGGTCATGAAGGTGCCGAAGAGGGTGAGGAAGAACGTGATGATGACCAGCGTGACGTTCCACACCCGCAGCATCCCGCGCCGTTCCTGGACCATCACCGAGTGCAGGAACGCGGTGGAAGTGAACCACGGCAGCAGGCCGGCGTTCTCCACCGGATCCCAGCCCCAGAAGCCGCCCCAGCCCAGTTCCTCGTAGGCCCAGAGCATCCCGAGGGTCAGGCCCAGCGACAGGCAGAACCACGAGATCATCGTCCAGCGGCGCACCGCCCGCAGCCACGAGTCGTCGAGGTGCCCGGTGACGAGCGCGGCGATGCAGAAGGCGAACGGGATGGTCATGCCGACGAAGCCGAGGTACATGGTCGGCGGGTGGATCGCCATGTAGAAGTTCTGCAGCAGCGGATTCAGCCCCTGCCCCGCACCCGGCGCCTCGGTGAGGTAGGTCGAGAACGGGTTGTTGTGGACGATCATCAGGAACAGGAAGAACATCTGCACCACGCTCAGCGTGGCGACGACGTAGGGGATCAGTTCGCGATGACGCTCGCGGTTGATGCGCACCGCCGCCGCGCCGAACAGCGACAGCAGGAACACCCAGAACATCACCGAGCCGTCGAGCCCGCCCCAGTACGAGGCGATCTTGTAGGCAAGCGGCTGCGCCGACTCCGAGTAGCGCTGGACGTACTTGATCGAGAAATCGCCGACCACGAAGGCATGGACGATGACGCCGGAGGCCACGGTCATCACCGCCGCGACCAGGTACAGCGCGCCGACGCCGCTGGCGGTGAGCCGCGAGTTGCGCCGGCGGGCTCCCACCACCGACGCCGCCGCCGCGTAGGCGGAGATCACGAAGGCGAGCAGGAGCAGGAACGCACCGAGAGTGGCCATCGAGATCCTTTTCCGATCACCGGCCGGGCGCGGGCGTGCGCCCGGGGGCGGCGGCTAGTTGGTGCCGGCGGGGGGCGTGGCCGCGGTGGCGGCGGCACCGGCGGTGCCGACCTTGGCTTCGTATTTCGACGGGCACTTGGCCATCACGCCGTTGGGGTGCACCTTGAAACCGTCGGGGCCGAGCACCCCTTTCAGCACCACCTCGGAGTCGTCCTTGAAGGTGTCGGGGACGACGCCGGTGTAGGTGGCCTGCACGACGTGGCCCTGGCTCTGGACCTCGAAGCGGTACTCGAGCGACTCACGCGTCCGGTAGATCGAGCCAGGCTTGACGAAGCCGTGGAGCTGCAGCGGCTTGCCGTACCAATCGGCCGGCTCGCCCATCACCTCTTCGACGTGTTTGTAGTACTCGGTGCTCTCGGCCATGGTCGTGAACATCAGACCGCCGAGCGACGCCGCCAGCACCAGACTCGTGAGGCCAACCTTGAGGGCTTTGTGCTTCATGGTCAATGACTTCCGGAGACAACCGAGGCGGAAACCGCCACCCACAGAATATGCCGCTCGCCAGCCGGGGTCAACCAACGGTTGGGCCGGTTTCAGCTCCGGAGGTACGGTCGGAACAAGCCGTGGACGACGTCCACCGGCAGCCCCATCACGTTCGGGTAGGAGCCGTCGATTCGCGTGACGTAACGTGACGCCTGGCCCTGGATTCCGTAGGCCCCGGCCTTGTCCATGGGCTCGCCGGTGGCGACGTAGGTAGCGATCTCGTCGGCACTCATCGCCGCGAACCACACGCGGGTGCGGGCCACCGCGCTCGCGCGGCCGTCCGGACCGCTCACCGCGACGCCGGTGAACACCTCGTGGGCCCGTCCCTGCAGACGCGTCAGCATCGCCGCCGCCTCGGCGGCATCGGCCGGCTTGCCGAGGATGTCGCCGTCCACCACCACGGTGGTGTCGGCTCCGAGCACCACCGCGCCGGGATGCCGGGCCGCGCCGGCGGCGGCCTTCGCCTCGGCCAGGCGCCGCACATAGACGTCGGCGGCCTCGCCGGGATGCGGCGTCTCGTCGAGATCGGCCTGCGCGGTCATGAAGGCGTAGCCCGCCAGCCGCAACAGTTCGGCGCGGCGTGGCGACGCCGAGGCGAGCACGAGTGGCCAGGCGAGCGGTGTCGTCACGGCGTCAGCTCCATTCTAGAACCCATCTCGTCCAATCACCCGACGGCCGCAACGCCGGTGATATTCTCGAAGCGATGATCCGAGCGCCACAGGTCTGGTCCGCGGCCCTCGCGCCGGCGGTCCGTCAGGCGCCGCTGACGCCCGAGAAGGTCGCGTTCGCGTGGCGCGCCGCCAGCGGCGCCGCGATCGCCCGGGTGACACGCGTCGCCCTCGGCGATGACGGCGTGCTGCACGTGACCGGCGACGACCCGCAGTGGATCGACGCGGTGCGCGGCATGCGCGGCGAGTTGCTCCGCCAGCTCGAGCCGTGGCTCGGCCCCGGCACCGTCACCGCCATCGCGACGGAAGGCGGCACGGTGCCGAAGTACCGGCGGCGCCAGCGCCGCACCTGAATCCGTTCCTCTGGAGATTGCGTCCGTCATGTCCGAAGCCGTCATCGTCAGCGCCGTCCGTGTTCCGACCGGCAAGTTCCTCGGCACCTTGAAGGATCACTCGGCCCCGGCGCTCGGCGCGCTGGTGGTGCGCGAGGCGGTGCGTCGCGCCGGCATCGATCCGGCGGCGGTCGACGAATGCATCATGGGCAACGTCGTCTCGGCCGGCGTCGGCCAGGCCCCGGCCCGTCAGGCGGCGCTGAAGGGCGGCCTGGCCAACCACGTCGCCGCGCTCACCATCAACAAGGTGTGTGGCTCGGGCCTGAAGGCGGTGATGCTGGCGCACCAGGGCATCCTCACCGGCGACATCGAGATCGCGGTGGCCGGCGGCATGGAGTCGATGAGCAACGCGCCGTATCTGCTCGCCAAGGCCCGCGAGGGCTTGCGGATGGGCCATGCGCAGATGGTCGACGCGATGATCCACGACGGCCTGTGGTGCCCGTTCGAGAACTGGCACATGGGCAACGCCGGCGAGACGGTGGCCGACGCCTACAAGGTGACGCGCGACGAGCAGGACGCCTTTGCCGCCGACAGCCACCGCAAGGCGGCCGCCGCCCACGCCGCCGGCAAGTTCGCAGCGGAACTGCTGCCGGTGCCGATTGCGCAGAAGAAGGGCGATCCGGTGATGTTCGCGCACGACGAGTCGGTGCGCGCCGACACGACTCCCGACGTCCTTCGCGGGCTGAAGCCGGCCTTCAGGAAGGACGGCAGCGTCACCGCCGGCAACGCCCCGCCGGTGAACGACGGCGCCGCCGCGCTGGTGGTGATGTCGGGCGCCCGCGCCGCCGCGCTCGGCGTGACGCCGATGGCCCGCATCGTCGCCCAGGCGACCAGCGGCCTCGAGCCGAAGATGCTGCTGATGACGCCGGTGGAAGCGTCGCGCAAGGTCGCGAAGAAGGCCGGCTGGAACCTCCAGGACGTCGATCTCTTCGAACTGAACGAGGCCTTCGCGGTGCAGGCCGTGGCGGTCGTCCGCGAGCTCGGCATCGACGGCGCGAAGGTGAACGTCCACGGCGGCGCCGTGGCGCTGGGCCACCCGATCGGCGCCTCGGGCGCCCGCGTGCTGACGACCTTGCTCTATGCGCTCAGGGATCGCGGCGGCAAGCGCGGCATCGCCACCCTGTGCCTGGGCGGCGGCAACGGCGTGGCGCTGGCCGTCGAGATGGTCTGACCCGACGCCTCAGGGCGGCGGCGCCAGCGCCAGCGCGAGCACCAGTCCGTCGGCCGTCGCCGCGACGACGCGAAGCGCCGCGGTGTCGCGGAGCCGGGCCTCGACCAACGGCCAGGTCTCGGGCGGATACTCCGGGCGGTGGACGACCACGTGGGTGACACCCACCGCCATTAGCGCCTCGAGGCTGCCGCCGTCCGGAAAGGCCGTGAGAAGGCGCGACAGCTCGACGTGCTGTGGCGGCAGCAACCCGCTGTAGCCGTGGATCGTCCGATACCAGCGCGTCGTCGAGTGCAGCATCGCGGCGCTCTGGAAGCGCTCGAACGCGCCCTGGCGGGCCTGACGCGGGATCGGCACCTCGGCGACGACGATGGTCGGCGGGAGGGTCGCCAGTGCCTCGATCACCGCCGGGCGCGGCAGCCGGAACGGGACACCGCTGAACGGCATGGTGGCGTACTCGGCGAGCAGGCCAATGGCGACGACGGCGGCCGCGGCGGTGGCCGTGCCGCGCCGCCAGGACGCGGCGATGCGATCGAGACCGACGCCGGCCAGCACGCCCAGCGCCAGCGTGGTCACGATGGCGAATCGCGACGGCACGCGGACGAAGTCGAAGCCGGGCCACGATCCGACCACCGTCCACGGCGTCCACGGGCCGGGCAGGTACAGAGCCAGCGACACGCCGCCGACGAGCGCGTAGGCGCGCCGCCAGCGCCGCCGCCGCACGTCCTCCGCGGTGAGCACCGGCGGTGATCCCGGCCACAGCGCCGCCGCGGCGAGGCCCAGGACGAGGCAGCCGGGAAACAGCAACGCCGAGGCGGTGGCCGTCGGGTCGACATCGGTGAGCCACGACAGCAGCCACCGATGCACGTGGGTCGGCGACGCAAGGAAGCTCTCCGGGTTCACGGCCATCAGCTCGGCCGACCGATCGAGCCCGAGTTCGGCCCGGACGCGCCGGTACGGCAGCACGATCAGCACCGCCGGCGCCGCCAACGCCGCACCACCGAGGCCGACATCGCGGCAGCGCCGGGCCACGGCCAACGGCTCGCCGTGCGCGATCTCGACGGCCAGCACGACCACCAGCACCAACGCCAGCATCAACGCCGCGGTCGACCACCACTCGCGTCGCCGGGTGCAGCGACCACGGTGCCGCCATCGACCGCCGACTCCCCCGCCGCCAGTGCCCGTAGCGCGTCGTTCATCGCCAGCACGGCGAGCGGATTCGGCGCCCGCTCGCGGCCGTCGACGCCGGGTGTCAGCGTGGCGATGAACACACGCGCGCCGGCGGCCCGCGCCTCCTTGGCCATCCGATCGAGCGCGGCCACGGCCTCGCGACGCTGTGCCGACGATCCCGGCTCGTTGTAGCCCATCAGCAGCAGCACCGCCCCCGGCCGGCTGGTGGCCAGCGCGGCGCGGAACCGCGGCAGCGCGTCGGCCGCCCACCCGCGCGACCGGCCGGCGTTCTCGATCGTGACCCGTTGGGCGCGATAGCGCTCCGCCAGACGACTCTCGATCACGGTCGGGTAGGAGGCGGACGGCACGACCACCTGGCGCAGGATCGGCGCCGCCCCCGCCGGCGCGGCCGCCGGAACGGTGACCTCGCCTTCGGTGACGCTGTCGCCGAACGCCAGGAACGTGGTCCGCGCGATCTGCGGGACCAGGGTGACCGACACCTCGAAGCCGCAGGTCGCGGTGAGCATCGTGGCGTCGGCCCCGGCTCGGCGGCCGCGCTCGGCCGGCTCAGGGCCGCTCCAGACCGTCGCGAATCGCGCCGAAAAAGGCCGCCGCGATCCGCGCGTAGCCTTCTTCCGTCGGATGCAGCCCGTCGACGCCGATCCACGCCGCCGGATTCGCGGCGGCCAGCTCGAACAGATCGACGAGGGCGACGGCGTGACTCGCCGCGACCGTGCGGACGAGGGCGTTGTAGGCGCCGACCAGCGACTCGGACGGCGAGCGCTGGCGGCCCGGGATGCCCGGCGTGAGCGTCGCCACGAACACGGTGGCGCCGTGCGACTGCGCCGCCTCCACCATCTGCGCCATGGCCGTTGCCGCCGCGGTGATCGACGCGAGCGACTCGACGTCGTTGTAGCCGTCGAGGAGCAGCACCGCGTCGGGCCGGGCGTCGGCGAGCGTCGCGACGAAGCGCGACAAAGCCCGGGTCGCGCTCTCGCCCGGGCGACCGGCATTGTCCACGGCGATCGTCTGCCCGGCGTACCGCTCGGCGAGACGGCGCCCCAGCACCACCGGGTACGAGGCCTCCGGGACGACGGTCAGATGGCCGATGAGCGGAGGGCCGTCGGCCCACGGGGTCCGTGCCGGTACCGTGACTTCGCCGGCGGTGACGCTGTCACCGAACGCCAGGAAGTGCGTGGCGGCGAGACGCGGGGGCGGCGCGGCGCCCGGCGAGCCGGTCGGGCCGAGCGGTGTCCGCTCGCCGTGACAGCCGACGGCGACGCCCGCGCACACGACGACGACGGCCAGTCCGGCCGGTATCGCACGCTGCATCGCGCGAGTCTAAGAAAGGACTGGTCGTCAGGCGATTAACTCGACAGTAATTCCACGGGCGCGGTGTCGATCTGCGCAGCGATACGCCGTCCTGCGCAGCCGGCAGGCCGGGCGCGTCAGGCCGGCACGGCGGCTCAGCCGCGCGCAGCCGTCGTCGTCATGTAGCGCGAGGCGTTGCCGGCCACGTGGGTCACCGCTTCGAGCAGGCGGTCGACCTCCTCCGGCATGTTGTAGACGTGGGTCGCCGCCCGCACCCCGTTCAGATTGCCGGTCGACATCGTGCGAATCCACACCCGGTTGAAGTCGTAGACGCCCTTGACGACGTTCTCCATCGGGATGTCGCGCACCGAGAACAGCGTGAGACCGGCGGCGAACTGCGGGTCTTCCGACGTCCACATCTTCACGCCGGCAATCGTCTTCAGACCGGCCCGCAGCTTCGTGCTCAGCTGTCGCACGCGGGCCTCGACGTTCTTCTTGCCGATCGCCTCGTGGAAATCCATCGCTTCGGCCATCACCATGAAGCCCGGGACGTTGCGCTGGCCGCCGAGTTCGTACTTGCGCGCGGCGTAGCTGGCCGCCTTCGGATCGTTGGTGGTCTTCTGGTCGGCGTAGCCCATGAGCGGCCAGATCCGATCCTGGACGTCGCGTTTGACGTAGCAGACGCCGCTGCCGGTGCCGGCGAGCAGCCACTTCTGCCCGGCCGCCGCGTAGTGGTCGATGCCGGTGGCCTTGAGATCGAGGTCGAGCATGCCGAGCGGATGCGCGCCGTCCACCGAGATGAGCGCGCCCTTGGCGTGAGCCAGGTCCGACAGCGCCTTGATCGGGGTGATCAACCCGGTGACGTAGGTCATGTGGCTGACCATGATCAGCCGCGTCTTCGCGGTCATCGCCCGCTCGTAGATCTTCACGATCTGATCGACGCTCTCGGGCGGCGACGGCACTTCGATCTTGACCAGCTTCACGCCGTAGCGGGCTTCGAGCTGCAGGAGCGGCTGGATGCCGCCGCCGTGTTCGTGGGTGCAGTAGACCACCTCGTCGCCAGCCTTCCAGTCGAGCCCGCGGATGAAGATGTTCATCCCCTCGCTGGTGCTGCGGGTCAGCGCGATCTCGTCGGCGGTGGCGCCGACGAAGGTGGCCATGCGCTTGCGCACCGCTTCACGGCCCTCGTTCCAGTAGTTGTTGGTCGGATCTTCGGCGAGCAGGTCGTTGTAGCGGCGGAAGGCGTCGACCACGACCCGCGGCGTCGGGCCGTAGGTGCCGTTGTTCATGAAGGTCAGGCCGTCGACGACGTTGAACTGGCTGCGCACCTTCCACCAGTAGGCCTCGTCGAGCGGACCGGTCGGCTTCAGCTGGCCAAGCGGCAGGCCGAGCGACGGCGCCTTGGGCTGTGCCGCGAGCGGCTGGCCGAGGAGCCCGGTGCCGAGCCCGCCGAGGGCCGCCGCCGAGCCGCCGAGAAACCTGCGCCGCGAGACGTGCATCGAGCCGGCCATGTGCCCTCCAGACCTGAAGCCAGGCGCCAGGTGGCGCCGAGATGCGGCGATTATCGCTTCCCTGCCGTCCATGTCAACGCCAAATGCCTGCGTGGCGAGGTGTAGGATGCGCGCATGCTGACCCGTCTGATTCGTGCCGCGCTGATCGCGGCCGCGCTCGCCGCCGCCACCTCGGCGGCCGCCCAATCGCCGTTCCCGACGCCGGTCGAGGCGGACTTCCTCGCCACGGACGTGACCTTCGCCAGCGGCGAGCGGCTGCCGGAGGTACGGCTGCACTATCGGACGATCGGCACCCCGCAGCGCGACGCCAGCGGCGCGGTCCGCAACGCCGTCCTCATCCTGCACGGCACCGGCGGGTCGGGCGCCGGCTTCCTGAGCGCCACCTACGGCGGGATGCTGTTCGGCAAGGGCCAGCTGCTCGACGCCGAGCGCCACTACATCATCCTGCCCGACAACGTCGGCCACGGGCAGTCGAGCAAGCCCAGCGACGGGCTGCGCATGAAGTTCCCGGCCTATCGCTACTCCGACATGGTGCGGCTGCAGCACCGGCTGGTCACCGAGGGCCTCGGCCTCACCCGGCTCCGCCTGGTGATGGGCACGTCGATGGGGGCGATGCACACCTGGATGTGGGGCTACATGTTCCCCGCCGTCGCCGACGGGCTGGTGCCGCTCGCCAGCAATCCGGTCGAGATCGCCGGCCGCAACCGGATGTGGCGCAAGGCGCTCGTCGACGCCATCGTCACCGACCCGACCTGGAAGGACGGCAACTACGCCGAACCGCCACGCGGGATGGCCAGCGCCCTGGGGTTCCTGCTGATCGCCACCAGCACGCCGATGCAGTGGCAGAAGCAGTGGCCGACGGCCGCGGCGGTGGACCAGTGGCTGGCCGACCAGATCGCCACCCGCATGAAGACCACCGACGCCAACGACACCATCTATCACTTTCGCGCCTCCGAGGACTACGACCCCTCGGCGCACCTGCGCGAGATCACGGCGCCGCTGCTGGCGATCAACTCCGCCGACGACTTCGTGAACCCGCCCGAGATGCCGATGATGCAGGCGCTCATCAGTCAGGTGAGGCACGGTCGATTCGTGCTGCTGCCGGCCACCGCCGCCACCCGCGGCCACGGCACGCACAGCCTGCCGGAGGTCTGGGGTGGGCACCTGGCGGCCTTCCTCAAGGCCCTGCCCTAGCAGCCCCAGCAGCCCCGCGAGCGCGGTATCATTCGAGGCGATGGTGCTGTTCGGTCGCCTCCGTGTTGCCCTGGCCGGCGCGGGACTCCTCACTACCCTGGCCGGCCCGCCGGCGCACCTGCACGCCCAGGAGGCGCTGCCGCCGCTCGTCTACGTCTGCCCGATGCATTCGGATCAGGTGGCGCACGAGGACGGCGAGTGCCCGATCTGCAAGATGGGCCTCGAGCCGATGCGACTCGACCAGGTGTTCACCTGCCCGGTCCACGCAGTGGTCGCCGAGAAGGCCGACGGCAAATGCCCGATCTGCGGCCGCGCACTCGGCGAGGTGACGGTATCGGTGGCGTGGCGTTGCGGCGGCGTCGACAAGGATCTGATGGAGCCGCAGGCCTGCACCGACGGCACGCCGGCGATCCGGGTGCAGCGGGCGGCGGCGCACGGCAATCACAATCCCCAGCACGGCGGCCAGTTCTTCATGGCCCAGGACTACTGGCACCACGTGGAGGGCATCTATCCGTCGCCCGGCGTGTTCCGCCTGTTCCTCTACGACGACTACACCCGGCCGCTGCCGGCCGACAAGGTCCAGGCGGTGCGCGCCCGGCTCGTCTCCGAGGAGACCGACCCGCGCACCTTCGCGGTGAAGGAGGTGGCGTCGGTGCCTCTGGCGCCGGTCGAGGGCGCCGGTTACCTCGAGGCGAATCTCGCGACGCTGCCACTGCCGGCGAGTGTGACGCTGCAGGCGGCGCTGGTCCCGGGCAGCAAGGAACAGCGCTTCGACTTCACCTTCACCGACTTCTCGATCGACGCGGTGCCGCCGGCCATGGACGTCGCGGCGCGTCTGATGATGGACGTGCCCAACGACCCCAAGGCCCTGGTCGCGATGCTGGTCGAGCGGCGCCAGTCGCTGCAGGAAGTCGTGGCGCGCGGCGGCCTGAGCGAAGTGTGGGTGCCGGCCCTGCAGGGCAAGGAACTGGCGCTCGCGCTCGAACTGCACGCGCGGGAGTTCCCCGAGGCCCGGCGGACGGTCGTCCACGCCGCCACCCGCGAGGTGGTGCAGGCCGCCTTCCGCCTCGATTCCTCTGGCGACCGCGGCGAACGCGAACTGGTGCAGAAGGCCGCCGAGCAGTTCGCCCAGGCCGTGACAGTGCTGGCAGCCACGTTCGGAGGCAGCCGATGAGGGCCCGTTCGATCGCCGCGTCGCACGCCGCCGCCGCAGTGCTGTTGACCGTGGTCATCGCGCTCGGCGCGACGACGCCCGGGCAGGCGCACAAGGCCATCACCTCGAAGTACTCCTTCAACGACGACATGTTCCCGCTGTTCCGCGTCCACTGCGGTGGCTGTCACGTCGACGGCGGGGTCGCCCCGATGTCGCTGCTCACGCACGACGACGCCGCCCCGTGGGCCGAGTCGCTGCGCATCGAGCTGCTCAGCGAAGAGCCGCCCAAGCCGTGGCACCAGCTGCAACTGACGGCGCGCGAGTTCGACATGGTCCTGGTGTGGGCCAACGGCGGCACGCCGCGGGGCGACGTCGCCAAGGCGCCACCGCCGGTGACGCTGAAGAACGAATGGGCAGCCGGGGTGCCCGACGTGGCGCTGCGAATGCCCGCCGCGTTCACGCTCGCCGCAGCGTCCAACGAGGCCGCACACGACGTGGTCTGGGACGCGTCGGCGGCGGCCGGCAAGACCGTGCACGCGGTCGATGTCCTGCCCGGCCTGCCGGCGATTGTCCGACTGGTAGAGCTGTCGCTCCGGCTGGCCGACGGCACCACGCAGCCGATCGGCACGTGGATACCCGGACGGGCCACGGCCGTCGCGCTGAAGGCCCCCCTGGCGGTGCCGGCCAAGGCCGCGATCGTGGCGCGCTTCAGCTACAACCGCACCTGGAAGTACGAGGGCCAGGTGCTGACCGACACGAGCGCAGTCGGCCTCTATTTTTCTGGCGCCGCCGGCCGTCCCTCCGGCGCCCGGCGCTGAACCGACCGTCAGGCCGCCGGCAGCCGTGGCCGCCGGCGCCACACCACGAGGGCACCGGCAATCGGCGCCAGCATCACCAGCTCGCTCAGCACCGCCCACAGGTTGTGGCGCCAGAATCCAGCCAGCCAATAGCGGCGCGAGATCGCCTCGAACACGAAGGCGTGGGCGAAGTAGAACCCCGACGTCAGCGGCCAAAACGCCATCACGCCGAGCGGCGGCGTGTCGTCGGAGCCGAGCCAGTCGAACAGCACGTGTGACGCCCAGGCGGCGGTGACGACCGCGGCGAGACGCCAGGCACGGCCGCGCGCGGCCGCCATCACGATCACGCCCGCCGCCACAGCCGCCCCCAGGCTGTGCGTCTCCATGTTGTGGCGGCCCCACAGGAAATCGAGATCGGGCAGCACGGCGGCGACGGCCCCGGCCGCCACCATCGACGTGCCGAGTGCGCGGCCGACTCGACCGGCGCCGGACGGCGCGGAATCGCCGCCGAGCGCCAAGGCGCAGATCACGCCGCCAAGGGCGTGTCCGAGCGGGCTCGGCATGGCGCAGGGATCCTCGTCACGTGATCCCACCGTACGCAACAGTTGCCGACGCGGTCAAACCGGTCCATTGCCGCCACCGCGATCCGACCGCGGCCAGGGCTCCTGAGGCGAAAGTGATCGAAACGCCTAAGTGACTGACAAATAAGCACTAGCCAACCATGACTTTACAGTTTATCGCTTGACTTTCGCTTGGCCTCCCGTTAGCATCTGGTCGGTCGAACGATGAGGCCGGCCGCACCAGGCGGCCGACCCCATCCCCAACCTCGACGGAGATGCTCATGCCTGTGGACGAAGCGAAAGAACGGCTCAAAGCCATCGAGATGGCGGTCGGCCAGATCGAGAAGCAGTTCGGCAAGGGCGCCATCATGCGCCTGGGCCAGAAGGGCGCGCAGCAGGCGGATGTGATCTCCACCGGGTCGATCAGCATCGACTACGCCCTGGGCATCGGCGGCTTCCCGCGCGGCCGCGTCGTCGAGGTGTTCGGACCAGAGTCGTCGGGCAAGACGACGCTCACGCTGCAGGTGATCGCCGAGGCGCAGCGCGCCGGCGGCATGGCGGCGTTCGTGGACGCCGAGCACGCGCTCGACGCGGAGTACGCCAAGAAGCTCGGCGTCGACATCGACAACCTGCTGGTGTCGCAGCCCGACAACGGCGAGCAGGCGCTCGAAATCGTCGAGGTGCTGGTGCGTTCGAACTCGGTCGACGTGGTGGTGGTCGACTCGGTGGCCGCGCTGGTGCCGCGCGCCGAGATCGAGGGCGAGATGGGCGACGCGCAGGTCGGCCTGCAGGCGCGCCTGATGTCGCAGGCGCTGCGCAAGCTCACCGGCGCGGTGTCGAAGTCCAAGACCTGCCTGGTCTTCATCAACCAGCTGCGCGAGAAGATCGGCGTGATGTTCGGCAGCCCGGAAACGACCACCGGCGGCCGCGCGCTGAAGTTCTACTCGTCGGTGCGCGTCGACATCCGGCGCATCGGCGCCATCAAGGACGGCGACGTCGTGGTCGGCGGACGCACGCGCGTGAAGATCGTGAAGAACAAGATGGCGCCGCCGTTCCGCGAAGCCGAGGTCGACATGATGTACGGCGAGGGCGTGTCGCGCGAAGGCGATCTGATTGATCAGGCAGTGGAACGCAAGATCATCGACAAGAGCGGTGCCTGGTTCTCGTTCGCGGGCGAACGGCTCGGCCAGGGCCGCGAGAACGTCAAGATCTTCCTCAAGGAACACGTCGACGTGCGTCAGACCATCGAAGACAAGGTGCGGCGCGAGCTGGGCCTGGTCCGCGAAACCGAAGCGGTGGTCGTCTAGCCGTCCGTGGACGTCGCGCTCTTCCGGGCGATCAACGGCACGCACGTCGCCGCCCTCGATCCGATCATGGTCGCGGCGACGTGGTTGGGCGTCGGCGCCGCCGTGTGGTTCGCGCTGGCGCTCGTCGGCATGGCGTGGCCGCGGCATCGCGCCGCGGCCGCCCGGGCCATCCTGGCGCTGGCGGTCACGCTCGGCGTCAACGATCAGGTCGTCAAGCCGCTGGTCGATCGCGCCCGACCGTTCGAACAGGCGGTCACCGACGCGCGAGTCATCCAGCGGCCGCGTCCGACCACGCCGTCGTTTCCATCCGGACACTCGGCCTCCGCCGTGGTCGGCGCCGTGTCATTGGCGCGGCTCTGGCCGCACGCGCGCTGGGCGCTCGGCCTGCTCGGCGCGCTGATCGCCTTCTCCCGCATCTACGTCGGCGTGCACTTCCCCAGCGACGTCGTGGCCGGCGTGCTGCTGGGCGCCGGCATCGCCTGGCTGGTGCTGGGCGGCCGGCACCCGTCGACGTGGTCGCGTCCGGTGGAACCGCCGCCCGGCGTGCAGCACGTGCCGTGAACTTCGCAACTGTCCCGCTGAACCGCGGCAAGGGGCGATACCGTCACCTGGCCTCGGGCTGCTGACGCTGCAGATCACTCGGCCTGGTGCCGGCATCACCCCTCACCGCGTTGGCGGACCGCGTGCCACGTCATCAGTCGGCGGTACCGATAGCTACCTGCACGCGCCATTGGCGGGCCATGCGCCTCCGGCCTCGGGGACTGACGCCGTACGATCACTCGGCACACACCCACAGTCCCGCCTGCGTCGCGCGCACGCTGGACTGCACTGTCGCCGACCCGTGCAAAACCGACCAGGATGAACCGCCGCACCGGCTGGATCGTCCACCCATTGCAGATGCTCGGCGACCTCCTGGACGTGGCCTGTGCGGTCGGCTTCGCGGTCGACATCGCCGACGCCGCCCGTTGGTTCTGGCGGCAGATTCAGCCCGGCCAGTGAGCGCTCGGACGCAGGAAAACCCCCGGATTCGCTGTGTTATGATTCGGATTCTGTGTCCGGACGACAGGGCGCAGACCGAGGCCAGGTAGCTCAGTTGGTAGAGCATGCGACTGAAAATCGCAGTGTCGGCGGTTCGATCCCGTCCCTGGCCACCACCGATTCACACAACAGACATCGACTAAGTCTCGCGTCCAGCCCTGAGTGGCCCCGGACGCGATTCTTGTTTGGGGTCACACCGGGGTCACAGCCGTCGGTCTCATCTGCCTAGTGGGCAGGTCCACATGACAATCGACTGGAACGAGGTTGTTCGCTGGCTGCCGCTTACCGCGAGCGTGCTCACGGTCCTGTCTTTCGTGAAGGGCGTCCGGCAAACCTTTGCATGGCTGCCCTGGACGCTGGCCGTCATCACGGCGGGCGCCACCGCCGCCAACACCATCGTTCAACGAGACCGCCAGCAGCAGACCGCAATGGAACTCTTACGCTTGCGGTCGACCGCATCGGAGGCGGCCGCCAACGCTTCGCACGCAGCCAGCAACGCCGCGAAGGCCGAGACCGTCGCTGCGGAAGCGCGGACCATGGCCGCGAAACAGCAAGAGCGCGCCGCCGAGCAAGAGGAACGTGCAGCCCACGCCGAAGCGTCGCTGCTCGAGCTGCAAGAAGCGCGGCGGCCACGGCGAATAGATTCCATGGCGCTGTACTCGCACCTACGCCGCGAACCCCTCGCCGTGGGCATCGGCAAAATCGCCTACTTTGACGATGGAACCAACGAACCGGCTGGGCTCGCCAAGGAGATCGCCGAGATCCTCCGAATCAGCGGGACGCAGTTTGGCTATTTCGGTATGGGTGCGCCGAGCAGGTGGACACCGCCGCTTCCCTACGGAGGCCCGGACTTGACCTACACACCGAACGGAGTCGCGATTGTTGTCGGCAACACTCAGCGCAGAGTGGACACTGGAGAACCCTTGCAGCGTGCCCTCGCGGCTGCAGGTGTCGCTGCTCGGGTCTCGTCCCCGCCGCTCAATGACACCAACTACGGGAGTCCTGAGGGGTTTCAGCCAAGGTTCCCGGCGGACGCGGTGATGATCGTCGTGGGCAGGAAGGAGTAGATTGCACGGGTACGCTAGGCCGCACGCCTCCCACCGCGGCGTTCGCTCAGTGACGATAACGAGCGGGTGTCGGCCGCCAGAACTCATCGCCATCGCCTCGGCCAGTTCCTGAATAGCCGTTCGGAAGACACCTTCGATGCAGGCGACAACACCGATCGGGGCGTAGCGGAGACACTCGGTGTCAAGCTGCGGCGCCTCCCTAAGCCCGATGACAATTGCTTAGTCGCGTAAGCAGCGGAGAAGGAACACCGCATGGCTATCGAATCTGCGGCACGGTCTGAAGACTACCTCCAGGCCTGTGAGATTCACGACCGGATTGCAGCGCTGTTCCCTGAGGTGCGCAGGGCATTGGCCTACCGTCGTGGGCTCACCTTGGCCCATCGGGCGGTGTTCCCGCCAGGAAGCCCGGTACGGGTCAATCGCGACCTGATCGTTCTGTCGCTCGTAACCAAGGCGGTGACGACCCACTTCGCCGTCCGCACCCTCACTGACGCGCGACTTGAGAACGACGCGACTGCCCTCTGTCGCACGCTGCTCGAGAACGTCATCCTGCTCGAATGGCTACTCAGGGAGAGCTACCGGCTCGATCTGTACGCCCTCAGTCACGAGTTCTCGGTGACCCGAATCGCCGAAGCGACGTCGCGCCATTCCGACAGTCGCCCCGAGCTCAAGGAGGAATCTGACTCACGGGCTGCGAAGAACAGTTCGCTGGTTCGCTCGGTCTTCGGGAGCGAGCGATACCAATGGGCAAAGTCGCTCTCCTCCGACGGCGCGCGCCTGGAGAGAAACGTGTTCATTGCTGACATGTTCGATGAAGTTGTGAATGGCGCGATCCCCAAGCCGGGCACACCCAGAGCACCAAACTTCACGAGGGAGATTCCCTACTCGCTCGGGAGCTGGTCCGTACATTCACTGCCGCCGAGCCTGCAGGCCATCATGAACGGCCGCTCCCGCGATCCGTATTTCAACCTCGAGGTCTGGCGCGACGCTGACTCGGCACTGACGCCAACGCTCCACAGCGCAAATATCCACGCGCTGGTTGCCGTATCGGTACTCGAGCAGTATGCGGGACTTGGGTTTGAGTCGGAGGTCGACTCCATCGCTACTCTGTTGAAAGCGCAGTTCTCGACGGTGTTTATCGAGCCTTGATGAGCCTTCCGGGTCAAGATTGCCAGCGTCGACATCGAAGGCACGCCGCCCCCCGGTGTTCCAAGGCATCCCGTCCGCTTGGCTAGACAACGGAGGTCCGTCGATTCGCCCCGGCACTCCCCTGTCAGCGTCCGCATCGCAGGACTTGCCTCGTTGACAGACAACGGGCGGAACCGACCAAGATCGCCGCGTGGTCGGACGATCGTGATTGGTCGTGGATGGCTCGCCCGCAGCTCGCGGCGCCGCCCCTCCTCGGGTGATCTGGAGCTGCGTCTATCAGAGCGCGCAAACGGCCGAGTTGGGCACAGCCAGCACAGCCGTGCTCCAGGCCTTTCAGCGCCTCGGCTGACTGGTTGTAAAGTAGCGGGCAGTCGCCTTCTGGGCCAGGCCGCTACTCAATCCTGAGCAGGCGCGGCGACCAATGGGACGACGGCTCCGCACGTTGGGCACGACGGTACGATGTCGAGCCGAAGGCGGGTGAAAAACGTAAAAAGGTGCTGCATTAGGCTCAGGGTCGCGACTTCCGACATTCCGACGACGCGCGCCGCCGTGAGCGACGTCTGACGAATCGACCAGATGTGCCGCAGGTCGACGTAGCTCTCGGGGATCTGAACTTCTCCCACGGTTACTTGAGGGACCGGGAAGTACGAGTAGTGCTCGCCGGCCAGCACTGTATGCCGCAGACTCTCCGGCTGAAGCTTGGTGATCGGTAGGAGGGGCGCCACCGCCACGAAGGCGCGACTAGCCTTCCGCCCGCTGCCCTCCGTCACCGCGATGTTCGTGAACTTGTCGATCTGGCAGCCGTGCCACAACACGACCGCCAACCCGTCACGCGCAACACCGTGGATGTATTCGGGGTCCTTCTGCCACGGCGTCGAGCACTCGGCGACCGGTGCGTAGTTGGCCTTCCCCTTCGCCATGGAGCGGTCGACAGGCCTGCAGATCGTCGTCGGCGTGTCGATGAGGCCCCATGGCACCTTGGCCACGAGGTCGCCCTGATTCAGCGTCCCGGTTAGCGGTACGAAAAAGGCCTCTCGTGCATCAGAGGCCATAGTCCGGATCGGGCATGGCCTCGGCGGCGCTCATCGGCACTTGGCGAAAGAGAGCACGCATCTGCTCAGCGGCGCTGCGATGTCCGGCCGGGAGCGAGCCCTGTTCAATGAAACCGGAGGCGCGCAACCGCACTACCACCTGTTCGGCCGCCACCACCTCGGCCTCTGGTGGCGAGGACCAGCCGACGGGCCCGAAGACCAACAGGCCGCCGGCAACAATTGCGGCGTTAGCAACATGCGCAACCCGCGAGCGGAGCTGCTGCACAGCCGGCAGCTGATCATCCGTGGCAGCTGTCGCCCACTCAAATCTGTCATCGATCACCTGGTTGACGAAGATTTCCGGCTGGTGTATTGGGATCATGGCTGTGCCTCGACGACTCGCTCTTCAAGGGCTTTGACGACGTCCGGAGGCAGCTTCCCGCGAATGTCGATCATCAGCGTCTCGACCTGGTCCAACAAGCCGAGCAGCTCAAACGCGGTCAGCTGCACCCTGGCGACCGACGTGCACCTCAGGCCGCTCGTCCCCTGTCCCTTGGCGAACTGTGCGATTCCAGATGGGGGCAGACGGTAGAAATCAATGCCCGCCTCGCTTCCGGCGTGCGCTACCGACTCGAAGTTCGCCCACTCGGAGTGCTGCTTCTCAGCAGGCAACTTGGCTGCATCGATGCGGTCGTTCACTCCGGTGGTCGGCCACGTGGCGGCGAACTCGCGCAGCTTGACGTGGAACTGCCTCGAGTTTTGGAAGAAGTGCCGCGCCATGGCTTCGACCGGGTAACGGATCTCAAGCCGGCTCCTCAGCTTTGTAGGCTCGTCCCTGTTCTGCTTCGCGAAGAACAGACTGGCCGAGCCCCGCGCAAACTCGACCCACGCGGCATCGGCATCGTAGACGTTGGTCGGTGCCGGCAACCTCGACAGGTCGACCCGGATGGAGCGGTCGCTGTCGATAGAAATCGGATCATCCAGGCTCACGCTGGCCTGGCCCGGAGAGATACGTGTGAGCGCTCGCGGCGCCTTGGTGGCCATCGGTCTATCCGGGTGTCGGTATCACCTTCCAGTATAGAGCAGCGCCAACAACCGGTCTGTAGGTCAGGCCTCCGCTGTCGCCGGCAGCCGTACCCCACCATTCCAGGCGCTCAGCCCCTCGTATCGGACGGCTGAGGTACCCACCATGCGCCAATCTGCACAGTCCGGCGGGCGACTGTACTCGAACAACAGCCAGCCCGGGCGCCTCGACTGGCGCGCCGCCCGTCGGCGCTCGAACGCGAGCCCTCGGGGCGGTTCGATCCCGTCCCTGGCCACCACCTGATTCACGCGGCGGCCCCCCCCCCATGGTGATCGCGACCCGCCCGCGCTCCTTCGCGGCATCCCTCCTGCTGTTCGCGACCATCGGCTGCGACGACTCGAGCCCCGGCGCGCGCGTCACCGGCGTCGTGGTGTCGCTGCCCGACATCCTCGTCGTCGGCAGTCGGCAGCAGGCCGACGTGTCGATCGGCACGGACGCGGCCGGCACCACCCCAACGCCCACGGTCACCTGGGAGACGAGCGATCCGTCAGTGATCCGCGTCGATGCGTCTGGCCGCGCCGAAGCCGTGGGACCCGGGTCGGCGTTCGTCACCGCCCACGCCAGCGGCGTCAGCGGCACGGCTCGTGTCTCGGTGGTCCCGGCCGCGGCCGGCACGTGGAGCGGATCGATCGTGCGCGAGACCTGCATCGACCCGGCCGGCTGCTATCTGGTGCCTGGCCCGCGCGAGGTCATCGACGGTCGGCTCACACTGACCCAGACCGCCGATCGCGTCTCCGGCGAGTTCGTCACCGCCAGCGGCGTGCGCGTCGCGCTGAGCGGGCGTGTCGATACCGCGGGCGTGATCACGCTGTCGGGCGACGGCCGGCTGTTCCTCGACGACGGCCGACTGTGGGTCTACCTCGGCGTCCGTTCGTGGACGACGACGTTGCGCGACGGCCGGCTCAGCGGCGAAGCCGTCACCGCGAGGCAGGAGCTCGGGAAAGGCGGCGAGACCCTCGGCGCCCTGGTCACCGCCCGCGGCCCGGTGGATCTGCGCTAGTCGGACTGGCAACCTGCAACTCTCTCACTGCGTCCGGATCGCGGTCGCCGGCGCCACGCGCGTCGCTCGGCGGGCCGGCACCCAGCTGGCGATCGCCATCGCACCGATGAGCGTCACGGCGGCCAGTGCAATCACCGGCGCATCGAGTGCCCGACCCTGGAACAGCCAGCCGCGCATCAGCGTCCCGGTCATGATCGATAGCCCGACGCCCGCCAGCAGCCCCACGCCCGTGAGCAGCAGGCCCTCGCGGACGACCATCCCGACCACGTCACCAGAGTTGGCGCCGAGCGCCATGCGGATGCCAATCTCGCGCGTCCGACGCGAGACCAGGTACGACTTGACCCCGTAGACGCCGACCGCTGCCAACAGCAGCGCCCCGGCGCCAAAGCTCGCGAACACCCACGCGCCCGTGCGCATCAACGCGAGCAGGAGGTTGCGCTCCCGGAACATCGGCCGCGTTTCGATGGCGACGAACGTCACCGCGGGATCGACACGGCTGACCATCCGTCCCACTGAGGCCAGCAGCGCCGTCTCGGCGTCCGCCGTGGCGGCCGCCGTCTTCGCGTGGAGGTAGACGTTGCTCCCGTATCGCTTCCCGAACGGGAAGTAGATGAAGGGTTCCGGGCCCTCGCTGAAGAGGTCCGGCCGGACGCCCGTGACCACGCCGACGACCTGGTGCACGATCGGCACATCGTCAACCACCGTTTGGACCTCGCGTCCGATCGGGTCCGCGTCGTTGAACAGCCGTCGCGCCAGCGTCTCGTCGATGATGGCGATCGACGGCCCGCCGGTGGCAAATGACTCGAGATCGGAGAAATCACGTCCGGCTCGGAGGGCGATGCCGATCGCGTCGAAATATCGCGAGCTGACGCTGACCGTCGTGGCCCCGGCGACCCGCGACTGCCGATCCGGCGCGTCGAGTGGGACGACCGGGCCCGGCAGCTGAACGCTGGACGAGGTCTGGAACTCGCCGAACGGCATGTGCGTCGCCAGTGCCGCAGCCGCCACGCCAGGCGTGCGGCGCAACGCTGCGAGCGCCGCGGTGTGATAGGCGTAGCTCCGGGTCTTGTCGTAGCCGGCGAGCGACGTATCGACGTTGAGGATGAGCCCACGATCCATGGTGAAGCCCGGATCGGATCGGGCGGCTTCCAGCGCGCCGCGAACGAAGAGGCCGGCCACGGTCAGCATCACGAAAGTCATCGCGAGCTGAGCCATGACGAGTGCGTCGCGGCTGTTGAGGCCGCGCAGCCACGTGGCCCGCCGTCCCGTGATTTCGCCCGACTGGTCCTTCAACTCCGGCAGGGCGTCGGTGCGAGCGAGGTTCCAGGCTGGGCCCAGTCCCGACACGAGCGCGGCCAGCAGCGCGAAGGCCACCGCGGCAGCGGCCACTCGTGCGTCCGGCGACGCGACGAACGAGAGGGAGATGGGCAGCGCCGGCGGCATGGCGGCGAAGATGTAGCGCGTGGCCCACCAGGAGAGCAGCACGCCTCCGCTACCGCCGAGCGCCGCCAGCACCAGGTTCTCCACCAGCAGTTGCCGGATGATCCGCCCGCGGCTGCCGCCGACCGCGAGGCGAATCGCCAGCTCCTTGCGCCGTGCCTGACCGCGTGCCAGCAACATGTTGGCGAGGTTGAACGAGGCAATGAGGAGCACGACTGACGCGAGCGAGATCAGCATGGCGGCCACGCCGGCCAACGCATCATCGGCTTGCGGTCTCGTACCGACGGACAGCCGCGACAGCGGAGCCACCGACAGCTCGTGCTCACGGTGCGTGGCCGGGTCGGACTCGGAGAGCTGATTCGACAGCGCCGCCAGCGGCGCGGACAGCTTCTCGGACGTCACGCTGGCCGGCAATCGGGCCACGAGGATCAGGTCGCGTAGTGCCGGGTTGGAGAGCGGGGTTCCCCGGCCCGCGTTCTGCTGCTCGAACGCCAGCGTCTCGTAGACGCCGGTTGGCACCCAGATTTCCGGGCTGGCCAGCACCATCGACCCACCGAACCCGGCCGGCGCAACACCGACGACGGTGAATGACCGCAGGTTGACCTCCACCTCTCGACCGATGATGTCGGCCGGCTGGCCGAGCCGGTTCCAGACACCATGGCTGAGGACCACCACCGGGATGTTGGCCCCCGGGCGCTCTTCCTCGGCGGTGAACGCCCGGCCCAGCGGCAGCGTGACCCCGAAGGTCTCGAAGTAATTGGCCGTGACGATATCGGCAAAGACGCGGCGGGTGGCCGCTCCCTCCTTGAGTCCTGCCATCTTGAAGTCGTGGGCCGTGAGCGACCGGAACAGATCAGGCCGCTCCCGAAGCAGCGTGTAGTCGGCCCAGCTGAAGGCTCGGGTACTGGTCGGGCAGCGTGCGATGGCGGCTGAACACGCCGATCAGCTCGGCGTCGATGTTGCCCGTTCGCGGCTTGAGCATCAGCGCGTTCACGAGGCTGAAGGCGGCGGTGCTGACGCCGATGCCCAGCGTCAGGACGAGGATCGCGACCGCGGCAAAGGTGGGGTTGCGCCGGAGCAGCCGAAATCCGAAGGCCAGGTCCGAAATCAGGTGCGTCATGGGGCTGCCTCATTTTCGTCCGGGGCACCGGCACCGGACGCGCAAAATCCGCGATCTGGCCCGGCAGCTCGGCGTGTGACCGGACTATGATTCGCGGGCGATGCCCCACACACGTGTCGTTCTGTCGGGTCTGGCCTGTGTGCTGACCATGGCCTGCGCTGAACAAGGCGTGGCCCCTGGCGGCGCCGCGTCCACGGCCTCGACCTCACCAGACGCGCCGTCCGCCGCTGCACCAGTCCCGCCGCCGATTCCGCCCGCCGTGGACGGGTGGCGCGAGTATCCGCTGCGCGACGGGGTGCTCTCGATCCAACCCGCGGCTTGGCGCACCGACACGATAGCGATCGCCGTGCCATCGGGCCAGGGCCTGGAATACAAGCTGACGATGAAGCAGGGCGAGGGGCTGGTCTACAACATCAGCTATGGCACGCTCGCCGAGCCGGGCCAGCTGCTGAGCGAGTTCCACGGCCACACCACACAGGTGGACGGCGTCGGCGACTTGATGTTCTACGCCAAGACCGGCGGCACGCCGCAGAGCGGGGTCTTCACGGCGCCGTGGGACGGCATCCACGGCTGGTATCTCAAGAACGACAGCCCGAAAGACGTCGTCGCGAAGCTGGAGCTGGCCGGCTTCTACGCGCTCGAGGTCAAGTAGGCAGCGCGCGCGTCACGACGATTGTGACCGACTCGGTGGCCGGGTCGAAGACGATGTGCGCCGTGCCCGCGCGCAGCTGCGCCAACACCTGCGCGACCTTGTCGTCGAGCGCGGTCTCGTGCCGGCCGTAGTCGGTGCCTTCACGCAGTACCGAAGGACTCGATGACCGCGCGCAGCGTGTCGGGCGCGAGATCGTCGGGCGCGATCCGGAGCGGGACGGCTTCGGCCTGGTCGGCCGCGACCTCGCGTTCGACGAGGAGGTCGGGTTCGTCGTCGTCGTGCATGCGCTTGCCAGCATACCCGATGGCTGCGCCGAGGCCCGCGACGTCAGGGGCGGCCGTACAGAACACG